>NZ_JAEFCB010000010.1 GCF_016405905.1 Variovorax sp. IB41
GCCACACGATCATCACGGCAGACAGCGTGCAGGGCGGCGAGAAGAGCGTGTTCGGCGCCGGCATCCAGGGCGACGGCAAGCCGGGCGCAGCGGGCGACCTGGGCGTCAGGGCGCGTGGCGCACTCGTGGCGCAGGGAACGAATCTCGCGGCCGGCAACGCCTTGCTGCAGGGCGCGAGCGTCGATCTCTCGAAGAGCCAGACGAGCGCCGCGAACATCGCGCTCGCGGCCGACCAAGGCCATGTCGCGACCAGCCATGCCACGGTCGTCACACCGGGCACGTTGGCCATCACGGCCGATGCCGATCCCTCGCAAACGCTGGTCAACGATGCAGGCAAGCTCGATGCGGGCCGCCTCGCGCTGAAGGTCTCGAACCTCACCAACACCGGCGGCGGCGAAATCGTGCAGACCGGCACGGATGCCACGGCCATTGCCGTGAGCGGCACGCTCGACAACAGCGATGGCCGCATTGCGAGCAACGGCAGTCTCGCGCTCGCAGCGGCGACCCTGCGCAACCGCGACGGCACCGTGCGCACCGCTGCAACGGCAGACCTCGCGTTGACGGTGAAGGGCCTCGCGGACAACGCCGGCGGCGACATCGCTTCCGGGAACGATCTGTCCATCCACGCCGGTACGCTGGGCAACGACGCAGGGCGCATCACCGCTGCGGGCAGCGCATCGGGCACCGTCGATGGCGCGGCCGGCAACAAGGGCGGCACCATCGCCTCGAACGGCGCGATGCGCCTCGGCGCGGGCAGCCTGGACAACAGCGCGGGCACGGTGTCCGGCGCGGAGGGCGTCACCGTCGATATCGCGGGCGCACTGAACAACACCGACGGCACCGTGGTGACCCACCGCGCGCTCTCGCTCAAGGCAGGCTCGCTGGACAACGCCGCAGGCGTGGTCCGCTCGATCCACTCCACCGCGCAGCTGGACGTGTCCGGCGCACTGGCGAACAGCAAGGGCCAGATCGATGCCGCCACGGATCTGGACGTGAAGGCAGGCGCCGTCGCCAACACAGGCAGCCTGCGCGGCACCCACGACATCACGATGAACGTCGGTGGCGACTTGGCTAACGACGGCAACATCACGGCGGGACGCAACAACACGGTCACCGCAGGCAGCGTGAAAGCCGGCAGTGCCGGCGTGTTCGGCGCCGGCATCCAGGCCGATGGCACGCTCGGAGCCACGGGCGCATTGAGCGTGCGTGCCGGCGGCGCGCTCGCGGCGCAAGGCCGCAACCTCGCGGCAGGCGATGCCGCCCTGCAGGGCGCCAGCGTGGATGTATCGGGCAGCCAGACGAGCGCCGCGAACATCGCCCTGACGGCCACGCGGGGCGATGTGACAACGAGCAAGGCCGCTGTCGTGACGCCGGGCACCTTGGTCATTGCGGCGAACAACCAGGCGGCCCAGGCGCTGGTCAACGCGGGAGGGCAACTCAATGCCAACCAGCTGGACCTGAAGCTCTCCAACCTCGCCAACACAAACGGCGGCGAGATCGTCCAGGTCGGCATGGCGGCGACGACCATCGCCGTCGCCGGCACCTTGAACAACGACGGCGGACGCATCGCCAGCAACGGCCGCGACCTGAGCCTCGGTGCCGGTGGCGCGATGACCAACGCAGCAGGCCGCATCGAGCATGCGGCCCCCGAGGGCCAGGGCACCTTGACCCTGAAGGCCGGCAGCTTCAGCGGCCCGGGAGGACAGATCACCGGCAACGGCGCCTTCGTGGCCAACGTGGCGGGCGCCTTCGACCAGCATGCCGGAACGACCCGTGCCCGCGCCATCGCCATCGATGCAGGTTCCCTCGGCAACCGCGGCGGGCAGATCGTCCAGAGCGGCACCGATGCCACGCGCATCGCCATCGTGGGCGCCATCGACAACAGCGACGGCACCATCGCCAGCAACGGCCACATGAATGTCGCGGCCGGCAGCCTCGCGAACCACGGCGGCACGGTCCGCGCGGCGGGCGCAGCCAGCCTCGACCTGGCCGTGGCCGGTTCGCTGGACAACAGCAGCAACGGCGTGATCGGCGCAGGCGGCAACGGCACCATCGCCGCCGGCCTGCTAAACAACGACACCGGCAGCGTGACCGCCGCCGGCGATCTGCGCGCCACCGTCGGCGGGGCCGCGAGCAACGTCGGCGGCATGCTGGCCGCGAACGGCAACACCACGCTCGTCGCGGACACGCTGGACAACAGCAAGGGCACGGCCGCCGCAGTCAAGGGCGACCTGAGCGTCAGCACGAAGGGCGCAACCACCAACGATGCCGGCACGCTGCAGGCGGCGGCGCGGGTCGCGTTGAAGAACGGCGGCCTCGGCAACATCGGCGGCAGGGCCCTGGGCGACAGCCTGTCCGTGGACACGCACGGCCACGCGCTCGACAACACGCAAGGCACGCTGGCCGCGGCCACCACGGTGGCCCTGAACTCGGGCGCGCTCGTCAACGCCGCCGGCCTGATCCAGTCCGGCGGCGCGATGGCCATCGACACGAACGGCAAGGCGCTCACCAACACCCACGCGGCAGGCCATGCCAGCAAGCAGGGCGGCATCGCCAGCGCGGACACGCTGGACCTGAAGACGGGCTCGATCGACAACGCGGCCGGCTTCATCGGCGCGAAGAACGCACTGACCGCCAGCACGCAGGCCCAGGCCTTCTCCAACACGAAGGCAGGCCTGGTGCTCGGCCAGTCCACAGTGGCGATCGATACGCACGGCGCCGCCTACGACAACAGCGGCGGACAGACCATGGCCGCCGGCGACCTGCGCATCGGCGCAGGCAGCCTGGGCAACACCGCGGGCCTCATTCGCTCGATGGCCACGACCACCCTCGATGCCGGTGGCATCGACAACCACGGCACCCAGGGCAAGGACCAGGGCATCGAAGGCAAGGCGGTCGCCATTGCGGCAAGCGGCTTGAACAATGCCTCCGGCGCCATCCGGGCCGACGCGGACACCACCGTAACCAGCAGTGGCACGGTTGACAACACCGGCGGCCTGATCTCGGGCGGCGGCACGGTGGCGATCGCCGATCCCCATGCGGCCGACCCCGCCGCCAAGACGCTGAACCTGGTCAACACCAACGGCTCGCTGGTGGGAGACCAGCACCTGAAGATCGACGCCGCGACCTTCAGCGGCGACGGCCAGCTCGTTGCGGGCAAGGACCTGTCCATTGCGCTGAAGCAGGACATCGTGAACAGCGCCGAGCTCTCGGCCCACGGCAACCTGGCCTACACCACGACCGGCAACTTCGCCAACCACGGCAAGCTCATGGCCGGCCAGGCGCTCACGGTGGGCGGCCGCGATGTCGACAACGCGGCAGGCGCCGAGATGTCGGGCACGGACACCACCGTCAACGCCGGCGGCACGCTCACCAATCGGGGCCTGATCGACAGCAACGGCAACACGCGCATCGACGCGAGCGCGGTGAAGAACATCGGCACCGGCCGCATCTACGGCAACCAGGTGTCGATTGCGACAGGCACGCTCGACAACGATGCCGAGGCCGCGAACGGTGCGACCAAGGCCGGCACCATCGCCGCGCGCAATACGCTGAACATCGGCGCGAACGCCATCCACAACCGCGAGCATGCGCTGCTCTTGAGCGCCGGTGCGGGCGCCGACGCGATGCGCATCGGCGCCGCGCTCGATGCCAACCGGCTCGCCACGGGGCAGGGCGGCTTGCTGGACAACCTGAGCGCGGACATCGAATCGCTGGGCGGCCTGTCGGTTTCGATGGCGAACGTCAACAACCGAGACGTGCACATCGAGCGCGGCGAGCCAGCCAGCGAGAGCAGCATGCTCGTCACCTACGCACCCAAGCTTCCGACCATGGGGCACAGCGGGTTCTACCTGCCCGAGCAGGTACGGCTCGACCCCGCCAATGGGCAGGTGTTCCTGAAGAAACCCGACGGCACCGAGGAACTGGTCGGCGTGGGCGGCTACGGCCAGTGGACGGCCGCCGTCGTCACGACGCGCGAGACGGCCAGGAACATCGACCCCGCGCGCATGGCGGCCGCGGGCGACATCACGGTCTCGGGCCGGCTCCTCAACCAGGACAGCCAGGTGTCAGCTGGCGGCACAGTGCAGGCCGGCCCCTATGCGCCCGAGCAGATGCAAGGCGAGAGCACCACCACCGTCGGGCCGACGATCGTGATCAACGAGAAGGGCGGCTTCGAACCCATGGTGCTCCCCCAGACAAAAAAAGACACCGTCTCGCTCGGCGCCTACAAATACGAGCCCAACGTCAACGCCGCAAACGGCACGAAGCCCGATGCGGCCGTCACCGCCGGCGGGAACGGCGCGGCCGGAGCGGCCGGCGCGGCCGGTGCGGGCGGTGCGGGTGGCATCGGCTCGGTGACCACGGGCCACGGCGCAGCCACCATCGTCGAGGTGCCGGCTACCGTGGGCGCAGTGGTGAGCGTCACGGGCCAGAGTACAGGCAAGGCCAGTGCCGCTGCGGTACCGCAAGGCGTGGCGGCCGTGTCGGTCAGCGCGTCCGGCGTCGTTCATGTGGACGGCACCGCGGCCGCGCAGGCCGGTGCAGGCGTCGATCGCGTGTCCGCCATTCAGGGCGGCAACGCCGGTGTCGGCACCGTGACGACGGGGGCCGCGGTTCATGCCGAAGCCGCGCCCGGCGGCGTGCCCGCGCCGCAGACCGGCCAAGCCGATGCCACGCGCGTATCGACGGGCGCCGCCGTCACGCCCGAGGCGTCGACGGCCCGGGCGGGCGCCACCCGCACCATCCCGATGGTCGTTCGCACCAGCAGCCCCAACACGAGCATCCCGCGCGCGAGCCTGTTCAACATCCACCCCGAGGCGGGCAGCCGCTACGTGGTCGAGACCGATCCGCGTTTTGCGAACTACCGCGAATGGCTCGGCAGCGACTACCTGCTGAACAACCTCGGGCTCGATCCGAACACCACCCTCAAGCGCCTGGGGGACGGCTTCTACGAACAGAAGCTCATCCGCGAGCAGGTCGCGCAGCTCACGGGCTACCGCTTCCTCGAAGGCTTCGCGAGCGACGACGACCAGTACACCACGCTGATGAACTCGGGCGCCACCTTCGCCAGGCAGTACGGCCTTCGCCCCGGCATTGCACTGACCGCCGCGCAGATGGCCCAGCTCACCTGCGACATCGTGTGGCTGGTCGAGCAGACCGTGACGCTGCCCGACGGCAGCACGCAGCAGGCGCTCGCGCCCCAGGTGTACGTGCGCGTGCGCCCGGGCGACATCGATGGCGCGGGCGCGTTGCTCAGCGCCGATGCGACGGTCATCAAGAGCAAGGGCGACGTGGTCAACACCGGCACCATCGCCGGGCGCACGCTGGTGGCGATCAATGCCGAGAACGTGAAGAACCTCGGCGGGCGCATTGCGGGTAGCGACGTCGGCATCAGTGCGCGCAATGACCTGGAGAACATCGGGGGCAGCATCACGGCGCGCGACAGTGCGGTGCTGACGGCCGGGCGGGACATTCGCATCGAGACCACGACCAAGACGGCCACGCAGCCGGGCACATCGCGCACGGACATCGACCGCGTGGCGGGCGTGTACGTCACCGATCCGGGGGGCGTGCTGATCGCCAACGCGGGCAACGACGTCAAGGTGATCGCCGGCGTGCTGTCGAACAAGGGCGCGGACAGCTTCACATCTGTCACGGCCGGCAGGAACATCGAACTGGGCACCGTCACCGAATCGCAAAGCCGGTTGACGATGCTGGGCGCCACGGGCTTCCGCGGCGATGCGTCCAGCAAGGAAATCGGCAGCACCGTCGCGGGCAACGGCACGGTGCTGCTCGATGCCAAGGGCGGCAACATCGATGCGCGCGCCGCGACCATCGATGCCGGCCCCGGTGTGCTGGGCCTCACGGCAGCGGGCAACGTCAACATCGCCGCGGGAGAAGAAACCGCGTCGGTGGTCGAGCGCAGCCAGTCCAAGGAGAAGCGCAAACTCAAGTCGACGACCAGCACCCTGGTGGGCGATGCCACCTCGAGCACCAGCATCGGCAGCCGCTTGTCCGGCGGGTCTGTCGGCGTCTTCGCCGGAGGCGACATCGACGTCGTGGGCAGCGACATCGAAGCCCGGAAGAACGCGACGCTCAAGGCCGCGGGCAACGTGAACATCGTGGCCGCGCAAGACAGCCTGTCCGCCAGCCTGGACACCACGCGAACGACGAAGGGCTTCATCGCGCCCAAGCTCGGCGGCTCCAGCATCGACCGCAAGCTCGCCACCGCGCAGCACGCCGCGGTGTCGAGCCAGACCGAACAGGCCTCCCGCATCGCCGCGGGCGAGAACCTCAACATCACGGCTGGCAGCGAGGTCACCGTGTATGCGAGCGACCTGAGCGCGGGCGACGACCTGAAGGTCACGGGCCGGGAGGTGAATGTGCTGAGCGGCACCAACGCGTCCAGCCGCGAGCTCGGCACCAGCAGCGCCAAGGGCTCCATCGGCACGATGGGCAACTTCAAGCGCGCCGGCAAGGGCATGAACGGCAAGGAGAGCGTGACCGACAGCGTGACCCAGACCACGCTCGCGCCGGCCACGCTCAGCGGCAGGAACGTCACGCTCACCGCCACCGATGGCGACCTGACGCTGGATGCCGCGCGCATTCATGCGGGCGAGCAGGTGACCCTGAACGCGGCAAAGGGCCGGGTGAACATGGGCGTGGTGACCACGACCACGGAGGTCGGCCAGAGCCGCGGCGAGAGCGACCCGATGTACCAGCGCACGCGCGAGTCCGGCGCGCACGTCGAAGCGGCGAACTACACCCGCATCGACAGCCAGGCCCTGAAGGTGCAGGCGCCCAAGATGAACGTGGAAGTGGCGCAGCACACGTTCAACGGCCAGAGCGCAACGCCCTCAACATCCGGTACGCAGCAGACCATCGATCAGCTTCTTGCCATGCAGCGCAACCAGCCGGGAATGGGCTGGTTGCAGCAGGTGCAGAACGATGCCGCACTGAACAGGCTGCAGATCGAATGGCAGGCCGTGCCGCTGACGCAGCGGCAATGGGCGCAGAGCCAGGGCAGCCTCACGGGCGCGGGCGGGGCGGTGGTGGCGATCGTGGCGACCGTGCTGACCTGGGGTGCGGCCAGCGGCATCGGCGCGGCAGTGGGCGGCACCGTGGGCGGCACCACCGGCGCGGTTGTCTCCGCGGCGGTCAGCGCGGGCGTATCGAGCATCGCGGCGCAGGCGGCGGTCAGCCTGATCAACAACAACAACAACGGCAACGTCGGCGCGGTGCTCGAGGAGCTGACGTCGAGCCAGGGCATCAAGGGCATCGTCTCCGCGATGGCGACGGCGGGCGCCTTGCAGGGCCTGAACATCGGCCTGGGCATCAACGACTACACGGCCGCCAACATCGGCCGCACGCTGCCCGACGGCACCACCGTGGGCTGGCAGCAGGTGCTGCAGCGCAACTTGATCGACAGCGTGTCCGGCGGAATCGTCAACTCGGCGATCCAGGGCACCAGCGTGGAGCAGGGGATCAAGCGCGGGCTGTTGAACGGGCTGCTGAACACGGCTGCCTCAGGCAGTGCGCACTGGATCGGCGCGAACGGGCCCAATGGAGAACAGAACCTGAACGCGCTGGCGTCCGAAGCCGCGCATGCGATCGCCGGATGCCTCGTGGGCGCCGGGCGGGCGTCCGCCGGCAGCGGCGGTGGCATGAGTTCGGGCGATGGCTGCAGCGCGGGCGCGGTGGGCGCGGTGGTGGGCCACCTGACGGGGCAGATCTACAACCCGAACGCCGATCCGCAGTATGCGGAGCGCACGATCCAGTTGGGGCAGATGGTGGCGGGCATCGCGGGTGCGCTGGTCGGTGGCACGCAGGGCGCGGCGGACATTGCTTCGGGCGCGGGTGCGAATGCGGTGGAGAACAACTGGCTGAGCCAGAAGAATCCCAAGGGCCCGATGTACACGTCGCAACAGCAGCAGTACGACGCTGCGGTCGCGGCTTGCAACGGCGGGCGAGGTTCCGCAGATGCCTGCGCGACCATGAGCCGACTGGCGAGCGAATCGGCCACCAACGAGAGCGCGCTGAGAGCCGCCTGTGATGCCGTCACCGGTTCGGCCAATGCCTGTGCCGCGCAAACGCAATTGGCTCAGGCGAACGGCAATACCGTGGTGACGGCGGGATCGGGCGGTAGCGCCATCACGTACACGACAGGCGCTTATCCGAAGGGGTATCCGACGCTCGGGCCGGTCAACAGCCCCTTCTACAACTCGTGGCATGGGCAGCAGTCGCAAAGCCTGTCGGATGGGCTGGTGCTGGAGGCTGCGAATCAACTTGCAGGGCCGCTTGTGGCGCCGATTGCGAGAGGGCTCGGGGCGGGCGTGGATGCGCTGGCGGGATGGGTGGGAGGAGGGGAGGTCGTGACGCGGATCGCCGCGCCGGCGGTGGAGAGGACGGTCACGGCGGAGATGGCTCCTGTGGCGCTTGGTCCGGTGCCAAGAACGGCTTTAACAGCAATCTACAGAGATGTAGAGACGGGCTTGAACGCAGTGAATCCGACATCCTCTGTAAGCCGAGCCGAAGTAGATCGACTAGCCTGGGATACGGCAGCGGGAAAAGCGCGCCCTGGCGAAGGAAATGCGGCAGCCCAATACCAAAACGCGACAGGTAGTACGCTGGAGCGAGTGAATCCGGCCGACTACCTGCCGGGAACTCCAAAGCCGGACTTTGTGATTGTCTCGGGCCCCAATGCAGGCCAAAAGGTTGATTTCATGTTCGCCGTGGATAGCGAGTACGCAGCGGCCGGCATGAACAATAATTTTTTGAAGACCAATAAAGATGTCACAGCTATGAAAAATCAACTCATTGACCATGCGGAAAAAGCTGACGTAGTTCCACTGGATTTCAGAAAACTTACTGCGGAGAATCAACAGCTTTTATTGGACAGAGTGATCAGCTTGCTGTCACCGGCGGAGCAAGCAAAGTTGCTCATTCTTCGTTGAGGTGAACTATGGGTCGCGCCATCATCATTTCTCTAGACCACGACGCCACCGGACATTCTGCAAGTCTTTCCGCTGCCTACGCAACAGGCGTTTTTGAGGTAATTACTGAAGGAACGCGAAAGCAATTCAAGCCAACGGAGCAAGGGTGTCTTCGAGCTTGTTTTCTTCGGCTGGATGAGGAGTTTCAGGAATACATAAACCTTGACGAAATATCTGCCGAGTGCTTCAACGTGTTTGTTCGCGCATGCGAGTCAGGCCTCGCAAACTACCAAGCTACTGGGACGACTGCCTGGGGCTTCAAGCAAGAAGAAGCTTGGGTTCACAGCAATACATTGGAATGGTCCGAGCTCATCAAAAAGCTCCATGCCGATCCTCGGTATGAATTGGCACGACTTCCTTGACGCTCCTGTGCCACTGGAATGACGTTGTGCCAACTAAGGCCAAACTTTCGCGTGAAAGCGCAGCCTGTTTATTTCAATCCGAATGCCAAAGAAGAGGAAGAACGTTTTATCATGCCCGATGTAGGCAGCGGTGATGGCTCTGGAAGTCATAATGGCGGTTTTTGGAAAGCGGCCTCAGCGCCTGAAGAGCTCGGAAAAAAGACTACGCGTTCAGGGACGACGCAGAAATGAATCGGATGAAAAATGATTTCCAAAATATCAGTAACCGAGTTGATTGACGCTCTAAAAAAAATTGGGGGAGATCGGGCTTTTATTAAGGGGAAAATAATGGAAAAGGTTCTTCCTATATATTCGATTGGTTTTTCTGGGAATTTCGTAAATTTAACCATGCTTTATAAGAAGCCATGGGAAAATGCGGAAAAAATGTTCAAGAGGTAATTGGAATTTTGGAAAGATATGCTTTTTCAAAAGAAGGCTTTCCAAAGGGCGATTCCGCCGTATATTTGACTGTGGAAAAGAATTTAATAAATTATCGGGTGAGGATAAGTTCCTTTTTTATAAAAACAGTCTTTTCGAAAGAAAATGGAGTTTTAATTATTGGGGGCGATGAAGATGGTGCATTGAGAAGAGAGCGTCCGCCAAGTCCTTATCTTTTAAAAATGCAAAAAAGTGAACCATCGAATCCTTTCTATTTTCCTTTTAGACCGGGTATAGATAAAAAATAAAGGGTGTTGCGCGTTTAAAGATCGTGCACGGTTTGCTGCCTCTCGGTATTCGATTGCAGGTCTTCGAATCGCAAAGCCGCCTGACGATGCTCGGCGCCACGGGGTTCCACGGCGATGTGTCCAGCAAGGCACAGCTTTCTACCGAGGTCGGAGATCATCTCGAGGTTCGTGTCGAATTGGCCAATAGAAGGAGTGCCATGGCCTTAGATCCGTTTAAGTATTCATATACCCAGGATCAACTGGGTGTAATTTTAACTTGGGCCATTAGCATGGTGGTTGCTGATGATTTGGGAAGATTCGATATTCGGCCCAAACCTTCCTTGCAATATCTTGTTGAGGAACGTGGGCTGGGACATGAGGCAGGTTTTGAGATCGATGCTTATCCCGTGAATAAAAATGAGCCAGTCCTTTTTTATATAGTTCAAGGTGATGTATTTGGCTGTTCTGCGGATGGAAACGATGTGGCCATATACTCTCCGGAGGAGTTTAAGGCGGCGGTGTCTAGAGAATTTTCCATTCAGCTTGAAAGAGAGCCGGAATATTTTTTGGCCGTAGAGAAATTGAAAATGATTTTCAGTTTGTCCTAAACGTATGAAATATGAAAAAAGATGCTGCAATGGATCTTGATTTTTGTAGTGCAAAAAACCGGCGACCGAGTATTTAAAAAACCTTGAAACGCAACAGGATGGCGTTTCATATGTTTTGATCGAATCGCTCACCAAGGAAGACCTCGATGGATGGTACTTTCCCTACCAATCGAAAAGTTTTATCGAAAGTGGCGATTTCAATCAATCACTGGTCGGAAATTGGCCTGTATTTGTTGATCGTTCAGGGGGGAATGTGGGGCCGCGTCGCAGAAAGCTACCGATCTGAAAATAATTCGATGGAGCCTTCAATTATTCTTGAAAAAGGGCGGTGCATGATCTTTCCGGCAAGGTAGAGAAGAAAACGTGAGGGGCGTTATTGGGATGTTTGGAGATAAAAGGCGGTGTAATTTGAAAATGCACTATCTGCCTGGATTTTTTGAAAGCCTTGTTATTTGGCTGTTCTATCGATTCCGATGGTCGCCCGCCCTCGAATTGGGTGCGCCAATAAATTTGATATAAGGGGTGGGCTGATGAAGAATTAAATAAGTTTCTGCTCTAAAAAACATCAATAGCTGTAATCCATCAAATGCCCACGAGCGCGCTCGCCTTTGGCCTTGGATACAAAAATGAACCCCATCAAGCTGTCACACCCTTCCCCCTTGCGAATCCTCCCCATCACCCTGGCCGCCAGCCTGCTCCTCTCCGCCTGCGCCACCCACCTCCCCCAACCCATCACCGGCTACACCTGCTGCAACCTGCACCCCGACGCCGGCTGGACCTCCAGCGCCAACATGCTTGGAGGCCCCATCGTCCCGGCCGGCCAGCCCGTGGTGATCGACACCATGAAGCGCGATCGGTATCTCTACGGCACGATGGGCAGCGACTACATCACCCTGCGCGACGACACCGCGCGCGGCAAGGACGACGTGCTGCGCTGGACGCGGCAGATCGTCGTGCCCACGGACCCTCGGGCGGCGCTCGCGCGCTGGAGCCCCGAGGTGCAGAAGGCGGTTTATTCGGGCAAGGTGCTGGTCGGCATGACGCGTGCGCAGGTGCTGATGTCGCTCAGCTATCCGTCGCGCAACGACACCAAGGACCTGAGCGCGAGCGCATGGCGCTACTGGACGATTCAGGACGACGAGCCGGTCGACGTGCGCTTCGGCGCCGATGGCCTCGTGAGTGGATTCGCGGGCACGCCGTCTGCCGTGCGTGCCGTCGAGTTCAAGGGCTGATCGGCCCGCGGCGCGGCGCGGGCGCCGATGCGTCCGACGAATGAAAAAAAAGGGCACCGAAGTGCCCTTTTTCATTTGCCGCAGGTAGGTGTTCCTACCGCCAGCGTTCAGCGCCCGAACGAACGGCCACCGCCGCCACCGCCGGAACGGTTGCCACCGCCACCGCCGCCACCGCCGTAACCACCGCCGCCGCCACCCGAACGGCCACCGCCGCCCGAGCGATTGCCGCCATAGCCGCCACCACCGCCACCCGGGCGGCCGCGACCGCGTCCGCCACCCATGTGGTCCACGCTCGTGCGCAACGGATCCGGCTGGCCGTCACCGCCACCGGCGACCGCTTCGGCGCGCAGGTGCGCGACCTGGTTGGCTTGCGTCGGGCTGTGGCTGTTGCCGTGATGGCGCGGTTGGCGCTCGTCGTGCGGCAGGTGGTTCTGTTGTTGATGCTGGGGTGCATGGTGCGGCGTGCGTGCCGGACCTTGCGGACCGCGGCCTTGCGGTGCGCGTGCGCCCTGGCCGCGCGGGCCTTGGCCCTGGCCGCCGCCATTGGCGTTGCGGCCCTGACCGCCACCACCGCCGCCGCCGCCACCGCCCTGGCCGCCACCGCGGCGTTGGCCGCCGCCGTTGCCGCCGCCACCGCCGCCGGCGCGCTCACCGCCGCCCTGGCCGGCCTTGTTCTCGCGAATGCGCGAGAGCATCTCGGTGCGCGCGGCCTTGGCGGCCGCCTGCATCACGTCGCGGCTCGGCGGACGACCCGCACCGCCCCAGATCGTCTGGCGACCCATGGCGATCGGCTCGGCACGTTCGCCGTCTTCGGGCGCGAAGCCCTCGACGATCTGCACCGGAATCGTCTGCTTGGTGAAGCGTTCGATTTCCTGCATGAAGCCTTCTTCGTCCAGGCACACGAAGCTCACGGCCTCGCCGCTCGAACCGGCGCGGCCGGTGCGGCCGATGCGGTGCACGTAGTCTTCGCTGACGTTCGGGATTTCGTAGTTCACCACGTGCGGCAGCTCGTCGATGTCGATGCCGCGGGCGGCGATGTCGGTGGCCACCAGCGCGCGGATGTCGCCGCTCTTGAAGCCGGCCAGCGCCTGCGTGCGGGCGCTCTGGCTCTTGTTGCCGTGCAGCGCCATCGCCTCGATGCCGTTCTTGGTCAAGAATTCGGCCACGCTGTTGGCGCCGAACTTGGTGCGCGTGAACACGAGCACCTGGCTCCACTTGTTCTCGTTGATGATGTGCGCGAGCAGCGCCTTCTTCTTGCCGCGGCCCACGGGGTGGATCACCTGGGTGATGCGTTGCACCGTGGTGTTGCGCGGCGTGACCTGGATGCTCTGCGGGTTCTTCAGGAGCGTGGCCGCGAGGTCGCGGATTTCGTCGCTGAAGGTGGCCGAGAAGAGCAGGCTCTGCTTTTCCTTGGGCACGAGCGCCAGGATCTTCTTCACGTCGTGGATGAAGCCCATGTCCAGCATGCGGTCGGCTTCATCGAGGATCAGCATCTGCACCTGGCTCAGGTCCAGCATGCCCTGCTGCTGCAGGTCGAGCAGGCGGCCGGGGGTGGCCACGAGGATGTCGACGCCCTTCTTGAGCTTGCTGATCTGCGGGTTCATGCCGACGCCGCCGAAGATCACGGTCGAGTCGAGCTGCAGGTACTTGCCGTAGGTGCGCACCGACTCTTCGACCTGGGCCGCGAGTTCGCGGGTGGGGGTGAGCACGAGGGCGCGGATGCCCACGCCGCCGAACTTGTTGGTGGCGCTGCGGCTCATGGTGAGCTTGTGCAGCATGGGCAGCGTGAAGGCAGCGGTCTTGCCGGTGCCGGTCTGGGCGCCGCCGAGCAGGTCGTGGCCTTCGAGAACGGCGGGAATGGCTTGCGCCTGGATGGGGGTGGGGGTGTCGTAACCGTGCTCGTGCACAGCCTTCAAGATGGCGGGAGCCAGCTTCAGTTCATCAAAATTCATTGGAAACAATAAGCGCCATACACGGCGCAGTGGCATCGGCCCGCTTGGCGTCTTAGTGTTGACGCCGAGCCAGTCAAGGCAGATGAAGGTCAGGGGTGGGAGCCGGAAAACCCGTTGCAAGAAGGGTCTTCTTCGTCCCCGGCAGAGAGCCGGTGTTGCGGGCAACTGGACCCGGCAACGGTGCCTATTGTCGCATGAGTCGATAATCGGTGGTTTGCCGCGCCCGGATGCGTTGTTCTGGCGCCCGCGCTTTTCCCCCAATTTCCGCTACCCAAGGTAAGTATCCACAGATGGCTCAATACGTCTATTCGATGAACCGCGTCAGCAAGACCGTGCCGCCCAAGCGGCAGCTCTTGAAGGACATTTCGCTTTCTTTCTTCCCCGGCGCCAAGATCGGCGTGCTCGGCCTGAACGGCTCGGGCAAGTCCACGCTGCTCAAGATCATGGCGGGTGTGGACAAGGAGTTCGAAGGCGAGGCGCTGCCCATGCCGGGGATGACGATCGGCTATCTGGAGCAGGAGCCCAAGCTCAACAACGAGCACACGGTGCGCGAATCGGTCGAGGAGTCCATGGGCGCGGTGTTCGCGGCCAAGGCGAGGCTGGAAGAGGTGTACATCGCCTACGGTGCCGAAGACGCCGACTTCGACGCGCTGGCCGCCGAGCAGGCCCAGCTCGAAGCGATCATCGCCACCGCCGGCACCGATTCCGAGCACCAGCTGGAAATCGCCGCCGATGCCCTGCGCCTGCCGCCATGGGACGCGAAGATCGGCCTCCTGTCGGGCGGCGAAAAACGTCGCGTGGCGCTGTGCCGCCTCCTGCTGAGCAAGCCCGACATGCTGCTGCTCGACGAGCCGACCAACCACCTGGACGCCGAATCGGTGGAGTGGCTCGAAGTGTTCCTGCAGCGCTTCACGGGCACCGTGGTGGCCATCACCCACGATCGCTACTTCCTCGACAACGCGGCCGAGTGGATCCTGGAAATGGACCGCGGTCGCGGCATCCCATGGAAGGGCAACTACAGCACCTGGCTCGAGCAGAAGGGCGAGCGCCTGGCGCAAGAGCAAAAGAGCGAAGAAGCCCACGCCAAGGCACTGAAGAAGGAACTGGAGTGGTCGCGCCAGAACCCCAAGGCACGCCAGGCCAAGAGCAAGTCGCGTCTGGCCCGCTTCGAAGAGCTGAGCGACATGGAATACCAGAAGCGCAACGAAACGCAGGAAATCTTCATTCCCGTGGCCGAGCGGCTGGGCCAGCAGGTGTTCGAGTTCCACGGCGTGAGCAAGAGCTTCGGCGACCGCATGCTGATCGACAACCTGAGCTTCACCGTGCCGCCGGGCGCGATCGTCGGCATCATCGGCCCGAACGGCGCCGGCAAGTCGACGCTCTTCAAGCTGCTCGCGGGCAAGGAACAGCCGGACGCCGGCAGTGTGGTCATCGGCTCGACCGTCAAGGCGGCGTTCGTCGACCAGCACCGCGACGAGCTCGCCAATCAGAAGACCGTGTGGGAGGACATCTCGAACGGCCTGGACATCATCAATGTCGGCAAGTTCCAGATGGCCAGCCGTGCGTATGCAGGTCGCTTCAACTTCAACGGTGCGGACCAGCAGAAGAAGGTCGGCACGCTGTCGGGCGGTGAGCGCGGTCGTTTGCACCTCGCCAAGACCCTGATCGCCGGCGGCAACGTGCTGATGCTCGATGAACCCTCGAACGACCTGGACGTCGAAACCCTGCGCGCACTGGAAGACGCGCTGCTCGAGTTCGCCGGCACGGTCATGGTGATCAGCCATGACCGCTGGTTCCTCGACCGCATCGCCACGCACATCCTCGCGGCCGAAGGCGACAGCCAGTGGACCTTCTTCGACGGCAACTACCAGGAGTACGAAGCCGACAAGAAGAAGCGCCTCGGCGAAGAAGGCGCCAAGCCCAAGCGCATGCGCTACAAAGCCCTCAAGTAAGCCTCAGGCTGCTTCCAGGGAAGCGCGCGGTTCCGTAAGGGACTGCGCGCTTTTTTCATCGTCCGCCGCAAACACCTCGCGCGCCGCGCTGATGCCGTTGAGCGCCGCCGGAAAGCCCGCGTACACGGCCATCTGCATGATGATCTCGATCACTTCGGTGCGCGTGACGCCGACGTTCAGCGCGCCCTGGATGTGCACCTTCAGCTGCGGCGCCGCATTGCCCATGGCCGTGAGCGCGGCCACCACCGCGATCTCGCGGGAGCGCAGGTCCAGGCCGGGGCGCGAATAGATATCGCCGAACGGAAACTCGATCAAGAGGCGCGCGAAGTCGGGCGCGATGTCGGCCAGGCTCCTGACCACATTGACGCCGCCTTCACCGTCGATTTCCTGGAGCTTGGCCAGCCCGCGTTCGTAGCGCAGGTTGTCGTGGCTGTTGTGGGTCGGGTTGGCTTGTGTGTTCGTCATCGCTCGTCTTTCTTTCCGGGGCAGTGCCCGACAACGAGGGACGCTTCGTCTTGACCCTGGCCTTGGCCTCGATCGCGCGGTAGTGCGCAATCTTGGTCGAAAGCGCCTGCATCGATTGCTGCAGCGCTTCCACCCGGGCCTGGACCTCGGCGAGATGCTGCTCGAGCATCTCGCGCCGTTCGCCGACGCTGGCGTCCCCCTGGCTTCGAAGCCCGGCGAAGGCCTGCATGCCCTGGATGGGCATGCCGGTCTCGCGCAGGCGCAACAGGAAGGCCAGCCAGTCCATGTCGGCGCCCGCGTAGCGGCGCTGGCCGCCCGGTGCGCGAGACACCGCGGCGATCAGGCCGATGCGCTCGTAATAGCGCAGCGTGTGGGCCGTGAGGCCGGTGCGCTGTGCGACTTGCGCGATGGTCAGGCTGGTTTCCATGGCGTTGATTCTCGGAGTTGGAGCGCGCTCTAAGTCAAGCGCTTTGTCGAACTATTTTTTGCGGAGGCAGAAGATCGGCGTCGAGCCAGCCGCGCAGGCTGTTGACGAAGGCCAAGCGCTGCACACGGGGCAGATCGTCCACCCGCACGACGGCTTCGGCAAGCTGGCCGTCGTGCAGGCGCCTGGCGCGGCCGATGCCATCGAGCAGCCCGCAGCGCAGCGGCGGCGTGACCCAGCGGCCATCGAGCAGCAGCGCGATGTTGCCGCGCGTGCATTCGGTGATCTCGCCGTGGCGGTTCCACAGCAGCGTGTCGAACACGCCAGGCCCGATGGGCGCGAAGGCCTCGTAGTGCGCGCGGTGCGTGGTCTTGAAGCGCGAGAACTCGCTGTCGGCCTCGTCGAATGCGCGGGAGGCCAACTGCAGTTGCACGCGCGACGGTGGGGCGTCCATCGCGAAGGCTTCTGCGCGCGGCTGGCCTTGGGCATCGAGCAGGAGGCGAACGCGCCACGTACCCGTTGGATGCGCGTCGATCAGCCGATGAAGGCATGCCGTCACGACCGTCTCGTTCCACGGACAGCCGAAATGCGCAGCCGCCTTCTGCATCCGCGCCAGGTGCGCAGGCGCATCGCGCAACGCGCCGCCGACCAGCGCAAGGGTTTCGAGCAATTCGAAAGAAGGCATGGCCGCAGACGATACAGACGCGCGCTGTTGCCCCAGAAAAGCCCGCTTGTGCCGCCACTCATCCCATTCCGCATCGGCCTGCGCATCGGCGGTGATGCCACTCCCGATGCCGCAGCGGGCCTGAGTGCCGCGCAGCGTCACGGTGCGGATCGGCACGTTGAAGGTCGCATGCCCGCCGGGTCGCACCACGCCGACCGCGCCGCAGTACACGCCGCGCGCCTCAGGCTCCAGCGCGCGGATCATGCGCATCGCGCCGACCTTGGGCGCGCCCGTGATCGAGCCGCAGGGAAAGAGCGCCGCGAACACATCGGCCAGCGAAATACCGTCCCGCACCTTCGCCTCGACGTCGGACGTCATCTGCCACACCGTGGGCAGCGCCTCGGCGTGAAAGAGCCGCGGCACGCGCACCGAGAAGGGCTGCGCGATGCGCGAGAGATCGTTGCGGATCAGGTCCACGATCATCACGTTCTCGGCGCGCTCCTTGGGCACGGTGCGAAGGCGCTGCGCCATCGCCTCGTCTTCGGCGGGCGTCGCGCCACGCGGGGCGGTGCCTTTCATGGGGCGCGCGAGGATGCGGTCGCCCTGCCAGTCGAAGAAGAGTTCGGGCGACACCGACAGCACCTGCTCGTCGCCGGTGTCGATGAAGGCGGCGTAGCCGTTGGGCTGCGCGTGGCGCAGGGCCATGAACCAGTCGCGCGCATCGCCCGTGAATTCGGCCCGCAGCGGCGCGGTGTAGTTGAGCTGGTAAAGCTCGCCGTTCGCGATCGCGCGATGGATGGCCTGCATGTTCCGCTCGAAGCCGGCGCGTGAGAGGCCGGCTTGCCAATCGACGGCGGGCGCATGGATGGGTGCTTCATTGGGCCACGGCACGGCAACGTCGTGCACACCGAACCACGCCAGCGGCCCTTCACCCGCATGCACCGCGAACGCAGCGTCGAAGGCCGCGGCCGCCTCGTAGCGCAGATAACCCACGCACCAGCGCCCCTCGCGCGACAGCGCCTCGACGGCCTCCAGCACCGGCTTCACTTCCTCCGCGGTGCGCGCAACGAGCACGCGCGAAGGCGCGCCGAATGCCAAGCGCAGCCGCGTCGCGCCGTCGCCGCGCGGCTCGGCGAAATCGATCAGCGTCTGCAAGACCAAATCGTCAGGCGGATTCCGCGGGCTTGGGCGTCACGGGCGTCACGGGCGTCACGGGCGCTGGCGCCGATGCCGCTTCGCCCTTCGCTGTTCCGGCCAGCACGCGCTTCCTCACCGCATAGATGTTGTTGCGCAGCGCATAGAGCTCGTCCGCATACGACAGCGGCACGGCCACCTTGTTGACCACGCGATCGAGGTCGTCGAGCTCCTTGAGCAGCGTGTCGCGATCTCCCGTCCGGGCATCGACCTTGCCCTCGATGTCGCGCAGCCGCGCATACCAGCGGAACACGCGCCGCCGCACGCGGAACTGGTAGAGCGGCGGGATCACGCGGCTCAGCGGCAGCATCAGCACCAGCAAGCCGCCCAGCACCAGCCACATGCGCTCGACCAGGTTGCTGGCCCAGAAGGGCAGGTAGCGCTGCCAGAACGGCGGCGTGCCGTTGATCGCGCGATCGCCCTCGGGGCTCACCGGCAGTTCGCTGGTGCGCGTGTTCGGAAAATCGCGCGCCCGGTTGAACCAGCCCGCGCCGCTGTGCACCGTCTGCGCCGATTGCGCGAACAGCTGGCGCAGCGCCGGGTGGGTTTCCTCGCGCGAGAGCAGCGAGGTGGTGGCCGCGAGCAGCGATACGTCCGAGGGCGGCAGGTCTTTCGACAGGTCGACCACGCCGCGCGGCAGCGTCACCGCCGAGAGAAACGGAAAGCGCCGCGAGTAGGCATCGGCCTGGCCGAAGTCCATCAGCTTGATGTCGCCCGCGCGCAGCAGCCGCTGCACCTGCTGCGATTGCGGCGCGGAAGACAGCACGATCGCATCGAGCAGCCCCGCCTGCAACGCCTCGGCGGCGGCGGCCTGTTCGAGGTTGGACAGCAGCACGTCGTCGGGTCCGAGGCGGTTGGCCTTGAAGAGCCGCTCCATGATCTCGGGCAGCCCGCTGCCGGGCATGTCGACGTTCACGCGCAGGCCGCGCAGTTGCGTGAGCGAGGTGAGCGTGCCGGTCTTCTTGTCGACCTTGTGCGCGCTGTCGGCGCGGTAGAAGAGCCAGATCGGCTCGAAGAACAGGCTGCCGAGCGAGCTGAGCCCGGCCTCTTCGTCGGCCACCGGATCGGCACTGCCGCCGCGCACGAAGCCCACGTCGGCGCCGCCCTTGCGCAGCAGCTCCAGGTTCTCGGAGGAGCCCGAGGTGGGCTTGAGCTCCACCGAGATGCCGTTGGCCTTGAGCGCCGTCGCATAGCGCTTGCCGAACTCCGCATAGGCGCTGCCCGTGGGGCCCGTGGCCAGCGTCACGTGCTTGGGCGGCTGCGGCTGCAGGTACCAGTAGGCGGCGATCAGGAGACCGATCACCAGAAAGATGATGGGCCCGGCCGAGGCGATCAGGTCGCGGATCGACAGCAGGATCAGCTTCAGGGTTCTGGGGAACGCCATGGTGGTCCTTTCTTGTGGGAATGCGTCAGGGGCGGGGCGTGGCCAGGTCGGCGGCCGAGGGAATGTGCAGGTCGCCCACCGTTACCGATGTCGCCGCGCGCACGGCGCGCAGCGTGGCGATGGCCACGGCCTCCGCGGCCATGGTGCCGAGCACCGTCATGCCCGGCGCGTTGCCTTCGAGCGGCACGCGGCCGGTGGCCAGGGCGAACAGCGTGTCGCCGTCGCTCATCGTGTGCACGGGGTTGATGGCGCGCGCCAGGCCGTCGTGCGCCACGTTGGCCAGGCGGTTGGCCTGCACCTTGGTCAGCACCGCGTCGGTCGCGACCACGCCCAGCGTGGTGTTGGTGCCCGCGAGCAGGGGCTTGGGCAGGTCGCCGCGCAGCAGGGCGCGGCGGGTGTCGAGCAAGGCGGTGCCGTCTTCGGTGCGCGCGCCGGCCACGGGCCGCGCGGTGTCGTGGTCGATCACGTCGCCCAGCGAATTGACCGCGATCAGCGCGCCCACCGTGACCCCGCCGACGGTGACCGACGCGGTGCCGATCCCGCCCTTCATCGCGCGGTGCACGCCGAAGAGCTTGCCCACGAGCGCGCCGCTGCCGGCGCCCACGTTGCCTTCGGCGGGCGCGGCGTTCGATGCGGCATCGCAGGCCGCGTAGCCGGCTGCGGCGTCGGGGCGGATGCGCGCATCGCCCATCGGCAGGTCGAACAGCACCGCGGCCGGCACGATGGGCAGGGTGCCGAAGCGCACGTCCATGCCGATGTTGCGCTCCTCGAGCCAGCGCATCGCGCCCTCGGCCGCCGAGAGGCCCCAGGCGCTGCCGCCCGCGAGCATCACCGCATGCACCTGCTGCACCAGGTTGCCGGGCGAGAGCAGGTCGGTCTCGCGCGTGCCGGGCGCGGCGCCGCGCACGTCCACACCGGCCACCGCGCCTTCGCGCGCCATGACGACGGTGCAGCCCGTGGGGCGGCGCGTGTCGGAAAAATGGCCGACTTCGATGCCGGCGACGTCGGTGATGGCACCGGCGCGAGGGGTGGGGGAGGCGGGGGAGGACGAAGTGGAAGACGGGGCTGGCATGGCGGCCGATTATGGGACCGCGCCTCTCTGGCCTCTACGATGGGCGCCATGACAGTTGCAAGAAGTAGTTTCGCCCCCGAGGGCGATGCGCGCCGCCACGTGGTGGTGATCGGCGCGGGCGCGGTCGGCTGCGCCACGGCCATCGAGGCGCTGCGCGCGGGCCTGCGCGTGACGCTCCTGGAACCCGAGGCGCCCGGCGGCCCGCAGGCGACGAGCTACGGCAACGCGGGCTGGCTCTCGTCGCATTCGGTGGTGCCGCCCGCGCTCCCCGGCGCCTGGCGCAAGGTGCCGGGCTGGCTGGCCGATCCGCTGGGGCCGCTGGCGGTGCGCTGGCGCTACCTGCCGCATGCGCTGCCGTGGCTGCTGCGCTACCTGGCTTCGGGCTGGACCGAGGCGCGCGTGCAGCGCACCGCCGACGCGTTGCGCACCCTGCTGGCGGATGCGCCCGCGCTGCATGCGCAACTCGCGGCCGAGTCGGGCGTGCCGCAGCTCATCGAACAGCGCGGGCTGCTGCATGCCTACCGCTCGCGCGCCGAGTTCGAAGACGACGCGCTCGCTTGGCGCGTGCGCGAACGCGCGGGGGTCCGATGGCAAGAGTGGCCAGCCGACGAACTGCGAAGCCGCGAACCCGACCTCGATGCGCGCTACACGCTCGGCATCTTCGTGCCCGAGGCTGGCCACTGCCGCGACCCGGGCGCCTACGTGGCCGCGCTGGCGCAGCATGCGGTCGATGCCGGTGCCGAGCGGCGCGTGGCGCGTGGCACGGGCTTTCGCATCGAAGCCGGCCGGTTGCGCGCGGTACGCACGAACTACGGCGACATCGCCTGCGACGCCGCCGCCATCTGCGCCGGCGCGTATTCAGGCCCGCTCGCGGCGGCCGCAGGTTCCCCGGTGCCACTCGACACCGAGCGCGGCTACCACGTGGTGATCGAAGGCGCGGTCGTCGGCCCGCGCACGCCGGTGATGGTGGCCGACGGCAAGCTCATCGCGCACTGGATGGACGGCGGCCTGCGCGCAGCCGGCCAGGTCGAGATCGGCGGACTGGACGCCGAGCCCGACTGGCGCCGCGCCGAGATCCTGCATCGCCATCTGCAATCGATGTTTCCCGCGCTTGCAGAAATGGGCGGCGGCAAAGCTTTCAAGCACTGGCTCGGCCGCCGCCCCAGCATGCCCGACGGCTTGCCCTGCATCGGGCCCTCGGCCGCGAGCGCGGACGTCGTGCTCGCGTTCGGCCATGGCCATGTGGGCCTGTGCGGCTCGGCGCGCACGGGGCGACTGGCAGCGCAGCTGCTCGCGGGCATCGCGCCGGAGACGCCGCTGGCGCCTTTCGATCCGGGGCGGTTCAGCTAGCCGGCTCGGGCTCTATCGACAGCACCGTGAGCGCCCCATCGACCTTGTCCGCGGTGAAGCGCACCTTGTCGCCGGGCTTCACCTTGCCGAGCAGCTCGGGGTCTTGCACGCGAAAGACCATCGTCATGCCGGTCATCTCGAGGTTCGGGATGTCGCCGTGCTTGAGGGTGATCTTCTTCGCGTCGGCGTCGACCTTGCGCACTTCGCCTTCGACGGCGGGTAGCGCGGCTTGCGCGAAAGCGGCCGCCGCAAGCAGAGCGGAGGAGAGGGCTGTGAGAAGTTTCTTCATGCCATTGCCCTTTCAGCGATAGCTTTGATAGACACGCGTGCTGCCATCGGCGAGCACGAGCAGCACGTCGTACGGATCGCGTTGGTCGCCGTAGGCCGGACCGTCCATGCCCGGCGAGCCGACCGGCATGCCGGGCACCACGAGGCCGACGGCCTTGGGCTTTTCCCTCAGGAGGCGCTGCACTTCGCGCGCGGGCACATGGCCTTCGAGGGCATAGCCGCCGACGAGGCCGGTGTGGCATGAGCCCAGCTTGTCGGGCACGCCGAGCCGCGTGCGTGCGGCCGTGTTGCCTTCGTCGTGCACCTTCGTGGCGAAGCCGTTCTTGTTGAGGTGCTTGACCCAGTCCTGGCAGCAGCCGCAGTTCGGGTCTTTCCATATCTCGACCATCGGCGCCGCTGCGAAGGCGGTGAGCGGCAGGGTGGATGCGAGCGCCAGCAGCGGGGCGGCGCGCTTCAAGAGGGTTCGTCGTTGCATGGTGATCTCCTTGGTCTGTTCGTTCATTCAGGATTTGCCGGGTGCGGCCGCCAGCACGCGGATGCGGCCGGCCATGCCGAGTTCGAAGTGGTCTTTCACGAGGCAGGCGAAATCGAAGTCGCCGGCGCGGTTGAAGCTCCAGACCATCTCGCCGGTCTTGCCCGCGGGCACGTGCACCATCCACGGGTCGTCGTGCTCCATGTCCGGGAATTTCTTCATCATGGCCGCGTGGTTCGCGATCTCCAGCTCGGTGCCCAGCACGAGCTCGTGCAACTCCTTGCCCTTGTTCTTCAGGCGCAGGCGGATGGTGTCGCCCTCGCGCACTTCGATGACCGAAGGCGTGAAGGTCATGTCGTCGGCCATCGCGATGTCGATGGTGCGGCGCACGGCGCTCGCCTTGCCCTCGATGCCCCAGGGCTTTTGTTCGGGAGCGAGCGTGGCGGCACCCTTCGGTTTCGGCGTGTGGTTTTCGTGGGCCTGCGATGTGGTTGCAGCGGCGGCGAGCGCGACGCACAGGGCGATGGATTTGAGGGTCTTGTTCATGCGATGAACTCCGGAATGAAAGTGGATGAGGTCAATGGTTGTGCGCGCCCGAAGGCTTGCGCACGGTGGCGTCGGTGTTGTTGCTGTTGTCCTGCGATGGCGCGTTGCGCGTGGTCGGTGGCACGGCGGCGCCGGGCACTTCGCGCGCGACCGTGCCGGCCGGGTGCTTGAACCAGCCCGGGTCCTTGTAGTCCCCCGGCTTCTGGTCGCGCCGCACCTTCAGGAGCGTGAACATGCCGCCCATCTCTGCCGAGCCGAACGGGCCTGCGCCGGTCATCATCGGCATCGTGTTGTCGGGAATGGGCATCTCCATGCCCCCCATATCGGCCATGCCCTTGTCGCCCATCACCATGTAGTCGGGCACGAGCTTCCTGATCTTCTCGGCCACGCCCTTGTGATCGACGCCGATCATGGTCGGCACCTCGTGGCCCATCGGCCCCATCGTGTGGTGCGCTTTGTGGCAGTGCAGCGACCAGTCGCCTTCCTCGTCGGCGATGAATTCCATCTGCCGCATCTGGCCGACCGCCACGTCCACCGACACCTCGGGCCAGCGCGCGGTGCGCGGCACGGGGCCGCCGTCGGTGCCGGTCACCTCGAACTCGTGGCCGTGGATGTGGATCGGGTGGTTGGTCATCGTGAGGTTGCCCACGCGGATGCGCACGCGGTCGCCGCGGCGCACATTGAGCGTGTCGATGCCCGGGAACACGCGGCTGTTGAAGCTCCAGATGTTGAAGTCGGTCATGGTGTTGACCTTGGGCGTGGCGCTGCCGGGCTCCACGTCGAAGCTGCCGAGCAGGAAGCAGAAGTCGCGCTGCACCGGCTCGATGAGCGGATGGCTCTCCTTCGGATGCGTGACCCAGAAGCCCATCATCCCCATCGCCATCTGCACCATCTCGTCGGCATGCGGGTGGTACATGAAGGTGCCGGGGCGGCGCGCGGTGAACTCGTAGACGAAGGTCTTGCCCGGCGGAATGTGCGGCTGCGTGATGCCGCCCACGCCGTCCATCCCGTTGGGCAGGCGCTGGCCGTGCCAGTGCACCGTCGTGTGCTCGGGCAACTTGTTGGTCACGTAGATGCGCACGCGGTCGCCTTCGACCACCTCGATGGTCGGGCCCGGCGACTGGCCGTTGTAGCCCCACATGTTGACCTTGAAGCCGGGCGCCATCTCGCGCACGACGGGTTCGGCGACTAGATGGAATTCCTTGACGCCGGCGTTCATGCGCCAAGGGAGCGTCCAGCCGTTGAGGGTGACGACAGGGTTGTAGGGGCGGCCGTTCGGGGGCGCGAGCGGTGGCGCGGTGGCTGTCGAGCTTTGCATCACCGGCTCGGGCAGCGCGGCCATCGCGACGCGGCTGACGGTGGTTGCGGCGACGGCCGTGGCAGCACCTGCGAAGAAGTTGCGGCGGTTCATGTCAGTGCCCTCCCGCCGCGGGTGCATCGCCGGCCGCAGCCGTCTGCAGCGCCGTCATGCCGCCGGGCGAACTGCCCGTGAGCGCGAGTTGCAGGTCGGTGTCGGCGAGCCAGAAATCGCGCTGCGCCTCGATGCCCGCGTTGACGACGAGCATGCTCGCGCGCGTTTCGCCGAGCAGTTCCCACACGCTCGCGAGCATGCCGTTGTAGCGCAGCACCATTTCCTCGTTGACCTTCTTGCGCAGCGGCAGCACTTCGTCGCGGTAGCGGCGCGCCAATGCGTACGACGTGTTCCAGCCTTGCCAGGCCTCGCGCGCCTCGCTCGCGGCCAGCACGCCGACATCGCGCACGCGGGCGGCCGACTGCATGTACTGCGCTTCTGCGCGGCCCGTGCGGGCCTGGCCCCAGTCGAACAGCGGCAGCGGCAGGTCCAGCTCGAAGCCGCGCTGTGTCGAGCGCGAGCGGTCGGCGTCGTTCTCGAACGTGGTGTTGCGCACCGCGCCGATCTCCATCGCGTTGATCACGCGGGTGGCACGCGTGAGGCCGAGCGAATCGGCCACCGCGGTGTTCTGCGCCTGCGCCGAACGCACGTCGAGCCGGTCGCGCAGCGCGCGCGCCTGCACGTCGCCGAGGTCGGGCGCGGACTGCGGCAGCGGAGGCAGGCGATCGGGCAGCGTGTGGCGGGTGCGCTCACCGCCGAGGCCGAGCAATCGATTGAGCTGCTCGCGCGTGGCGACGGCGGTCTGCTCGGCGCGCGCGAGCTGCGCCGACGCATCGGCCAGCAGCAGCTGTTCGCGCGTGCGCTGCAACGCGCTCCAGTTGCCGGCCTGCGCCATGCGGTGCGCGAGCTCGGCACCCGCTTCCGCGGCCTCCTTTGCATCGCGCAGGTACGCCACGCTCTGCTGCGCCGACACCGCGCGCACCCACGCGCGGCGCGTGTCGGCGGCCAGCATCAGCACGCTCTGCGCGGCCTGCAGCTTGGCGGCCTCGTGCCGCTGTCCGGCCCACCGCGCCTGCCACGGCAGCGTGACGAGTCCGATCACGTTGAAGCTGAGCATCCGCTCGAACTCGCGCTCGCGCCCTTGCGCCAAACGGCTGAACGAGAGCACCGGATTCGGCAGGCTCGCGGCCTGCACGCGGTCGGCGTCGCTCAGCTGCAGCGTGGCGAAGGCGTCCTGCACGCGCGGGCTGTTGAGGAGCGCAATGCGCACGGCCGCCTCGGCATCGAGCGGCTTGGCGAGCAGCGCATCGACGCTTTTCTGCGAGGCCTCGTCGGGCACGCGCTGCGCGGTGCTGCCCGCCATCAGCGGATTGCCTGCGACCAGCGCCTGCACGTCGGCCGAGCCGCCGTCGGGGGAAAGGCTGGCACATCCGGCCAGCGTCAGGGCGCTGGCGAATGCGGCGGCGCGCTGGAGCAGCGCGCTACGTCTTCGATAGCGAAGGGAGCCGGCAAGCTGCCGGCGAACAATGAGGTTCACGCTCGATCTCCATGAGCAATACGACCAACGCCGAGAGCCTCAGGGGCTCACTGCGGACGGACTACGGGCAGGGAGATCAGGAAATGGGCGGCTTCAGGCCCAGGACGGGCTCTGCGCTCGCGAAGCGGGCCGCATGGGCCGCCGGTGGCGCTTGAGGCGCGCCGTGCACGATATCGATGAGGGGTGTGCCGCCCAGCGCCACCGTGTGGCAGACCTGGCAGACGGTGCAGGTGCCGCAGCCCTGGTGGTCGGTGCCGTGGTCGCTGCTGCTGCCTTCGTCGTGGTGCGCCATGGTGGCCATGCCGCCATCGGATGCTTCCATGGCTTCATGGCAATGCGCATCTGCCGCGACGGAGGCCGGGGTGGCCTCTTGTGCAACCAGCGATGCGGCCGGCAGCGCGTGCCGCACCATCTCCACCGCCATCGCATCGCCGAGCCAGCCGCGGATGGGCAGCAGGGCGATCATGAGGGCGAGCAGCAGGGTGCGCATGGGGCGGGATGATAAACCGGTGCCCTAAGACACCAGCTGGCCGCGGGCCTTGTCGACCCATACCTGCAGGTTGTCCAGCAGGTCCTTCTGGCTGAAGGAGCAGCTCTCTTCGCTGAAGAGCGCGCTCGATTCGAGCCGGTCGAGCAGGTTCAGCAGCACCTCGCCGTAGCGCGGGGGCAGGGCGCCGAGCAGTTCGGTGCTGGCCCGGGCTTCGTTCGATAGCGCGGCGACCGATCCGCCGCCACCGCCGAGCGCCGCGATGCGTGCGGCGATGGCGTCGAGTTGCTGCGCCGTGCTCATCCCGCCACCTTTGCGGAAGGCGGCATCGACAGCCCGCGCTCGCGCATGAGGTCGCGCAGCACGTCGGGGTAGTCGGTGATGAGGCCGTCCGCGCCCCAGTCCATCAGCCGCTGCATGTCGGCGCGCTGGTTCACCGTCCAGGGCAGCACCTTCATGCCGAGCTTCTGCGCTTCCTTGATGACGGCCGGCGTGAGGTCCGCATAGGCCGGCGACCAGATCACCGGCCCGGCGCTTTTGCCAGCGGCCGCCTGCACCAGCTGCGGCACCGAAGCGAAGCCGGCCGCATCGAGGCCCGCGGTCCAGCGGCTGTCCTTCAGCGTGCGCGGCGTGCTGAGGTAGGCGCGTGGCAGTTGCGGCGCGAGCTGGCCGACGAGCGCGAGCGTGCGCCAGTCGAAGCTCTGGATGGTCACGCGGTCGGCCATCCTGGCCTTGTCGATCTCGGCGAGCAGCGCGCGCACCATCGGCTCGGGCGCCGCGGTTTCGTCCGGCTTGTTCGGATCGATCTTGGTCTCGATGTTCAAGCGCACCGTGGCCGCGGCGGCACCGCGTGCCTGCACCAGCGCGAACAGCGCGGCGAGCGTCGGGATGCGTTCGCCATCGCGCGGCTGCTGCAATGCGAACTGCTTGCCGTAGTTGCTCGTGGGGTTCAGGCGCCCCACGTCGTAGGTCTGCAACTGCGCCAGCGTGAGCGAACGCACGGCCGCGCCGCTCTTGCCCGGGAGCCAGTTGCCGTTGGCATCGCGCGTGTGGTCGGGGTTGAGCGCGGTGTCGTGCGAGATCACGACCACGTTGTCGGCGGTGAGCCCGATGTCCAACTCCAGCGTCGTCACGCCCAGGTCGATCGCGTTCGAGAATGCGGCCAGCGTGTTCTCCGGCGCGAGCCCGCGGCCACCGCGGTGAGCCTGCAGGTCGAAGTGCTGCTTCGCGGTGGGAACGATGGCGGCACAGCCCGCAACGAGCAGTGCGGCCACGAGCAGGGGGTATTTCATTTCAGCTGCACCTTGATGCCGTTTTCTTGCACGGTGATGTCACCGATCTCGTAGGTCTTGCGGCCCACGGTGAGTTCGTCGGCGGTAAAGCTGCGCAGCACCTGGCCCTGCAGCAGTTCCTGCGCGACCACCGCGCCCACCTTCTGCAGCCGCTCGGCATCGCGGCCTTCCACGCCCTGCAGTTCGAGGCGCTCGGACTTGGGGCGATCCAGCCGCAGCGTGCGCGTGGCCGCGTCGTAGCGCAGCGCACTGCTCATCGACACGACGCCCTGCACCGGCGAGGCCGCCAGGAGGGGGCTCGCGATCGTCAGCGTGGCAGTAAGGGCCGCGCGGTTGGTGGCGGCATCCAGCCCCAACTGCGGATCGCGCAGCCCGACCATAAAGATCTCGGCATAGCGCTCGGCCACCGGAAAGCGCTTGGCGATCATCGCCTGCAGCTCGTCGCGGCTCGCGGTGTATTCGCTGGTGAAGAAGTTGAAGCCGGCCAGCGCCGCGAACGGGGCCTGCAGGGCGGCCGTGCCGAGCAGGGCCTGCAGCATCCGGCGGCGGGAGGTGAGGGACGGAGGGCGGAGGTTCATAGGGGTTCCGAGCTTGCCACAGGCCGATGCGTTCCCGCCAGCGCCAAGGCGGCGCCACCGCCTGTCGGACAGTCAGCCGTCGATGCGCATTTCGTAGCGGGCGAAAGACCCGTTTTCCTTCTGGATGACGCTGTGCAGCACGAAACCGAAGCCTTCGTAGAGCGTGCGCAGCGCCTGCCGGTCCGCCACGCAATCCAGGCGCAGGTACGGCCGGCCGAGGCTGCGGGCGTGTTCGCGCGCAAAGGTCAGCAGGGTGGCCGAGACGCCCTTGCCGCCCCACGACCTGCGAACGGCCAGCTTGTGCACGAACGCCGAGCTTCCAGCCTCGATCTCGGGCCAGAAGAAGGGATCTTCCATGTCGATCCGAACCACCCCGGCCACGTCTCCGTTTTCGCGTGCGATGAAGTAGCACCCCGCATCGGTGTCGCGCTGGATGCGCTCGATGCCAATGTCGGTGGCTGACCACAAAGGTCTCCCCTCGGTGGCGAGCCATTGAGCGGCTTCGTTGAGAACGGCGGCGACAGTGGCCGCTTCGGAAGGCTGGGCTTTTTCGATGTTCATCGCGGCGCGAGGATAGCGGACCGCGAAGCCCCCGGAGCATCCGTTGATCGGCCGCACACCAACAGCGTGCCCAGTGCGCAGGGCGTCGGGTGCTCCCCGCAGCGAAATCAAGGAGGAGGGCGAAGCCCGGGGGACATTCGCGGAGGGGAGCACCCGGCGGCCTGTGCACCCACCCCCGAACCGACAGCGCAAAAAATCAGTCGTGCAGCGAAGACAGAAACTGCTTCAACTCCGCAGTCTGCGGATTCCCGAACAGCTCCCCCGGCGCCCCCATCTCGTGCACCCGCCCCTGGTGCATGAAGATCACCCGGTCGCTCACCTTGCGCGCGAAGCTCATCTCGTGCGTCACCATCAGGAGCGTCATGCCCTCGTCGGCCAGCGACTCCACCACGCGAAGCACCTCCCCCACCAGCTCGGGGTCGAGCGCCGAAGTGATCTCGTCGCACAGCAGCACAGCCGGCTCCATCGCGAGCGCACGGGCGATCGCCACGCGCTGCTGCTGGCCACCCGAGAGCTGGTCGGGCATCGCATCGAACTTCTCGGCAAGGCCCACGCGTTCGAGGAGCTTGCGCGCCTGCGAGGCGGCCTCCAACGACGAGCGCTTCTTCACCAGCGTCGGCGCGAGCATCACGTTCTTGCCCACCGTGAGGTGCGGAAAAAGATTGAAGCTCTGGAAGATCATCCCCACGCGCTGGCGAAGCTCGCGCATGGCCATCGCGCTCTCGTGCAGCAGCGGCTTGCTGTCCACGGTGAGCGAGCCTTCCTGGAACACTTCCAGCCCGTTGATGCAGCGCAAAAGCGTGCTCTTGCCCGAGCCGCTCTTGCCGATGATGGCGATCACCTCGCCGCGCTTCACATCCAGGTCGATGCCCTTCAACACCTCGTTGGTGCCGTAGGACTTGCGAAGCGCCGTGATGCGCACGATGGGCGCGGCGAAGGCGCTCGCGGGTTCGGGTTTGGCTTGTTCAAGCACGGCGGCCATGGGTCTTCCTCTCGAGGTTCTTGGCGTACAGGCTCACGGGAAAGCACAGCACGAAGTAAAGCAACGCCACGCAGCTGAACACCACGAAGGGTTTGAAGGTGGCGTTCGAAATCATGCTGCCGGCCTTGGTGAGTTCGACGAAGCCGATCACCGAGGCGAGCGCCGTGCCCTTGATCACCTGCACCAGAAAGCCGACCGTCGGCGCGATCGCGATCTTCACGGCCTGCGGCAGGATCACATGGCGCATCTGCTCGCCGAAGCTCAGCGCGAGGCTGCCGGATGCTTCCCACTGGCCCTTCGGAATCGAGGCCACGCAGCCGCGCCAGATCTCGGTGAGAAAGGCGCTGGTGTAGAGCGTGAGCGCCACGCTCGCCGCGGTCCACGCCGACACGTCGATGCCGAACAGCGCGATGCCGAAGTAGGCGAGAAACAACTGCATCAGCAGCGGCGTGCCCTGGAAGAGCTGCACGTAGAGGCCCACGGCCTTGCCCGCAAGCTTGCCGCCGCGCAGCCGCACGAACAGCAGCAGCCCGCCCACGATGCCGCCGCCGATGAAGGCGATCAGCGAGAGCACGACGGTCCAGCGCAGCGCCATCAGCAGGTTGCGCACGATGTCCCACAAAGAAAAATCACTCATGGCGATGGGTGTCCTTCAGTCATGCGTTCAGCGGCCGAAGAAGAACTTCGGCCCCGCCCAGTCGAGCAGCCGCCTGAGCGCCACCGAGAGTGCGAGGTAAATCAGCGTCGCGATGATGAACGCCTCGAACGCGCGGAAGTTGCGGCTCTGGATCAGGTTGGCCGCGTAGCTCAGCTCCTCGGTGGAGATCTGGCCGCACACCGCCGAGCCCAGCATCACGATGATGATCTGGCTCACCATCGCGGGCCACACCTTCTTGAGCGCGGGCGGCAGCACCACGCGCAGAAACACCTGCGCCTTGCTGAGCGCGAGGCTCACGGCCGCTTCGATCTGCCCCTTGGGCGTGGCCTCGATGCCGGCACGGATGATCTCGGTCGAATACGCGCCCAGGTTCATCACCATCGCGATCACCGATGCCACCTCGGGCGAGAGCTTCACGCCCGCCGCCGGCAGCCCGAAGAAGATGAAGAACAGCTGCACGATGAAGGGCGTGTTGCGGATCAGCTCCACATACGTGCCCACGATGGCGCGCAGCCACACGGGCCCGCCGGCACGCGCCCACGCGCAGAACGTGCCCACGATCATGCCGAGCACGGTACCGATGGCCGTGAGGCCGATGGTCCACGCCACGCCGCGCAGCAGCAGCGGCCATTCGGCGAGAACCGCTCCGAAGTCGAATTCGATGCCCATGGCCGCGCGATTCGATCAGACGGGAAGATCGCCGGCTGCCTTGCCGAGCCACTTCTTGGACATGGCGTCCAGCGTGCCGTCTTTCCTGGCGGCGGCAATGATTTCGTTGACCTTGGTCTTCAAGGCGGTTTCACCCTTGGCGACGCCCACGAAGCAGGGGCTGTCTTTCAGCAGCAGCTTGAACTCCGCGCTGACCTTCGGATTCTTGGCGAGCATGTCGCCGGCGACCGCCGCGCTGGTCGCGAGGGTCTGCGTCTGGCCGGCCACGAAGGCCGCGATGGTCGCGTTGTTGTCCTCGAACCGGCGGTAGTCGACGTTCGGCGGCGCCACCTTGTTCAGCTCCTGGTCTTCCATCGCGCCGCGCGTCACGGCGACGGTCTTGCCGGCCATGTCGGAAAAGGCGGTGAGCTTCATGCTCTTGGCGGCGTACACGGCCTGGAAGAAGGGCGCATAAGCCGACGTGAATTCGATCACCTTCTCGCGCTCGGGGTTCTTGCCGAGCGTGGAGATCACGAGGTCGGCCTTGCGCGTCTGCAGGTACGGAATGCGGTTGGCGCTGGTGACGGGCACCAGTTCGATCTTCACGCCCAGCTTGGCGGCGATGAGCTCGGCCATCTCCACATCGAGGCCCTGCGGCTTCATGTTCTTGTCGACCGAGCCATACGGCGGGTAGTCGGTGGGCACGGCGATCTTGATGGTCTTGGCCTTGAGCACGTTGTCCAGCGCGTTCTGGGCGTGGGCGCCGCCGGCCGTGGCCAGCAGGGCGACGGAAGCGAACGCGAGGGCGAGGTGGCGTTTCGATGCAGAGAAAGTCATAGCAGGGCTCCTAGGTAAGTCGATGAATCGGTGTCGTCGGGGGATGACGCGGGCTTGCGGCGTTTGGGTTTGGCAGAAGTGGCCGCCGTGTTGTGCAGCGGCGCGAGCGCATCGCGCAGCTGCGCGAGCGGATCGGTGGGCGCCTGCACGCGCAGCGCCGACTGCACCGTGCCGATGTGCGCGGCCATCAGCGCCTCGGCGGCGGCGTGGTCGCCGCGCTCGAGCGCCGCGACGATCTGCACGTGGTCTTCGCACGACTGCACCGCGTCGTGCGTGCTCTGGTAGAGCATGGCGATCAGCGTGGTGCGCGCGGTGAAGTCGCGCAGCGTGTCGGCCAAGAGCGTGTTGCCCAGGCACTCGGCCAGGCACACATGGAAATCGCCGAGCAGAAAGCTGCGGTTGCCGACGTCGCTCTCTTTCAGTGCGGCCTTTTCACGCTGCAGGTGCGCCTTCAGTTGGCGCAGGGCGGTCTTGTCGATCTTGCCGGTGCTGCCCGCGCTGCGGATGAGGCCCAGCTCGATCACGCGCCGCGCCTCGAAGGCTTCGCGCGCTTCTTCCTGCGAAGGCTCGATCACGAACCAGCCGCGCCGCGCGCTCACGGTGACGATGCCGCGCGCCGCCAGCCGGGTGAGGGCTTCGCGCACGATGGTGCGGCTGCAGTCGAAGAGCATGGCCAGCTGCTGCTCGCCCAGGCGCGAGCCCGGCGCGAGCTTCTGCGCCATCACCGCTTCGACGATGCGTGCACTGATTTCGGATGCGGATGTAGACATTCGCCTGCATACCAGCAGCTTTTGTGCCAACTGGTATGCAAGACGTGTGCACCGAAATGGACCGGCGGGTGCCGGCGCGCGCTCAATCCATCCGCGCGCCCGACGCCTTCACCGCCTTGTCCCAGCGCGGCGTCTCGGTCGCGAGGAAGCGCGCGAAGTCTTCGCTCCCGAGGTAGGCCGGGTCCGCGCCCTGGCTCACCATGCGCTCGCGCACCTCGGGGCTGGTCAGCACCTGCCTGAAGGCATCGCTCAGCTTGGCGACCACGTCTTTCGGCGTGTCCTTCGGCGCGAGGAAGCCATAGAAGCCCACCACCTCGAAGCCCTTGACGCCCGACTCGATGACCGTCGGCACGTCGGGCAGCGCGGGGTTGCGCTCGCGGCTGGTCACGGCCAGCGCGCGCACCTTGCCCTGCTTGTGATAGTTGGCGGCCTGCGGAATGGACTCGGCCATGAACTGCACCTGCCCGCCCATCAAATCGGTGAAGGCCGGCGCGCTGCCGCGGTAGGGGATGTGCACCATGAAGATGCCGGTCGCGGTCTTGAACATCTCGGGCACGAGGTGGCTGATGCCGCCGTTGCCCGCCGAGCCGTAGTTGACCTGGCCGGGCCGCGCCTTGGCGTAGTCGATGAATTGCTTCAGGTTCTGCACCGGCAGCTTGGGCGTGACCAGCAGCGCGAGCGGCTGCATCGCGGTGCGCGCGATCGGCACGAAGTCGCGCTGCGTGTTGTAGGGCAGCTTGCTGTAGAGCGCGCCGTTGATCACTGCCACGCCGGTGTTGGCCAGCATCAGCGTGTAGCCATCGGCCGGGCTCTTGGCGACCGCATCGGCACCGACCGAGCCGCCCGCGCCGGGCTTGTAGTCGACGATCAGCGGCTGGCCGAGCACGGCCTGCAGCTTGTCGGTGAGAAGGCGCGCATGCTGGTCGAGCGGGCCGCCGGCGGGGAAGCCGATGACCACCTTGATCGGCTTGTCGGGGTAGGCGGCGATGGCCGCGGTGCCGAATGCGCCAAGAGCAAAGGAAAGGGCCGCCAGCGCGGCCCGGTTGGGCTTGTTCATGATCCGTCTCCTTGTTGTGGAGACGATCATAAGCAGCGCGCTCAAGCCGCCAGCGTGGCCTTCAGCGTGATCTCGGGCACGCTCGCGAGCGCCTTCGACAGCGGGCAGCCGGCCTTGGCGGCGGCCGCGATTTCCTGGAACTTCGCTTCGTCCAGGTTGGGCACGGCCGCGTCCAGTTCGAGCTGGATGCGGTCGATCTTGAAGCCGGCGCCGTCCTTGGCCAGCCGCACGGCGGCCTTGGTGTCGATGCGCGTGGCCGTGAGGCCCGCCGCTTCCAGCGCGAAGGCGAAGGCCATCGTGAAGCAGGCCGCATGGGCCGCGCCGACGATCTCCTCGGGGTTGGTGCCGCGCTTGTCGTCCTCGAAGCGGCTCGCGAAGCCGTAGGGGTAGTCCTTGAGGGCGCCGGTCTCGGTGCTGACCTGGCCTTTGCCGGTCTTGCCGGCGCCTTCCCAGTGAACGCTTGCGTGCTTGTCTGCTGCCATGGAAATTCCTTCGGTCGGGTGGGTGGATGGATTGCTCGGAGGGAGAGCCTCAGGTATCGCTCCGAAAGCCGCGCCTGTCTGTAGTCGCAGGGCGCATCGCGTCTCCCCCATCGCGTCGGGGGCGCGCGGGTCAACCGCCGTGCACGCCCGCCGTGCTGCGCTTGAGCTGTCCCCGCACCTCGCCCGCCGGCCATGTTCGCGTCGACACGCTGACGTACCAGAGGCCGGCCATGAGATCGGCCACCTGGGCCTGTGTCAGCGTGCTGGTGCCGGTCAGCTCGTAGCCGGCGTCGGGGCCCGCGCCGTGCTGCACGCCCTGGCTGTGCGGCGGCAACTGGATCGCCAACGGGCCGTTGCTGCCCTTGGCCGCAGGGCCGTAGAAGCCCGCGAGCGTGGCCGGTCCGCTCAGGCGCGCGTAGTTCACGCGCCATTTGAAGACGCCGGTGGCCAGCGTCAGCGTGCCGAACATGGAGCCGCCCGCGTTGCCGGCGTGGCGCGGCACCACGTCCTCGGTGCCGAGCCAGCAGTCGATCGGCACCCACTCCGGCGGATCGCGCGGCACGGCGGCCGTGTCGTCCGGCAATCCGATCCCCGAGACCAGCGCGCAGCCCGAGGCGGCCAGCGCGCCCCCCAGGAGGATGGACCGTCGCCGGAATGTTTTTCGCAAGAGTTCGCGCATGAAGGACAGGGCCTGGCTGCGGGCACACGGCCCGGGGCCCGCACGATAGCCGATGCCGGGGCATACGAAAAAAGGGCGTCGCCAAGGTGACGGTCCGGGGGCTTCCCCGATGGGAGGCGCGGGCTGGGCCGCTTAGGCTGGCGTGCCTTTGTCTTTTCCCCGCTCCGGGTCCTTTCTCCGCCTGTTCTCTTCCCCGCCTGTTCTCACCATGCAACAACGCCCGCATTACAAGTTCTGGCCCAAACGCCTGCCGCATTCGCTCACCGTTCCCGCCACGTCGCTGTGGCACAACCTCTCGGTCTCCGCCGCCCGCTATCCGGACAAGGCCGCGCTCGTGTTCTTCGGCCGGGTGATGAGCTACCGCGAACTGGCCGAGCAGGTCGAGCGGCTGGCCGGCACGCTGCATGCGCTGGGCGTGCAGCGCGGCGACCGCGTGGTGCTGAACATGCAGAACTGCCCGCAGCTCGTCGTCGCGCACTTCGCGATCCTGCGGGCCAATGCGGTGGTGGTGCCGGTCAATCCGATGAACCGCGCCGAGGAGCTCAAGCACTACATCGTCGACCCCGACGCCAAGGTGGCGCTCACCACCGGCGACCTCGCGGCCGAGCTGGCCAAGGCCAGCGATGCGCTGCCGGCAGAGCAGCGGCTCGCGCACATCATCGTGACCCAGTTCACCGACGCCTTCGACGCCGATGTGTCCGGCGACGACGCCCCGGCCCCCGCCTGGACCGCCTGGCTCACCACCCGCCACCCGCTGCCCGCGCTCGCCGGCGGCCAGGTGACGGCATGGACCGACGCGCTCGAAGCCGGCCACCCGGCGCCCGCGCACGTGGTGGGCGCCAACGACATGGCGCTCCTGCCCTACACCAGCGGCACCACGGGTCTGCCCAAGGGCTGCGTGCACCACCATTCGAGCCTGATGCACAACGCCGTCTCGGGCCAGCTCTGGGGCCATGCGACGTCGGAAGCCGTGGTGCTGGCCGTGGTGCCCATGTTCCACATCACCGGCGTGGTGAGCATGCTGCAGACCTCGATCCTCGCGGCGGCCACGCTGGTCATCATGCCGCGCTGGGACCGCGACGTGGCCGGCCGGCTCATCTCGCGCTGGAAGGTGACGAGCTGGACGAACATTCCGACCATGGTGATCGACCTCATGGCCAGCCCCAACTTCGCGAGCTACGACCTCTCCAGCATCACCCACATCGGCGGCGGCGGCGCGGCGATGCCGCAGGCGGTGGCGCAGCGCCTGTTCGAGCAGTACGGCCTGAAGTACCAGGAGGGCTACGGCCTCACCGAGACGGCTGCGCCATCGCACACCAACCCGTCGGAAAACCCCAAGCAGCAGTGCCTGGGCATTCCGTTCATGAGCACCGACGCGCGCGTGGTCGACCCCGACACACTGGTGGAAATGTCCATCGGCGAATCGGGCGAAATCATCATCCACGGCCCCGAGGTGTTCCAGGGCTACTGGAAGCGGCCCGATGCCACGCGGGCGGCCTTCGTCGAGTTCGAGGGCAAGCGCTTCTTCCGCTCGGGCGACATGGGCCGCATGGACGAGGACGGCTACTTCTTCATGACCGACCGCCTCAAACGGATGATCAACGCGAGCGGCTTCAAGGTGTGGCCCGCCGAGGTCGAGCTCCTGATGTTCCGCCACCCCGCGATCCAGGAGGCCTGCGTCATCTCGACCAAGGACGACTACCGCGGCGAATCGGTCAAGGCCGTGGTGGTGCTGCGCCCGACGCACAAGGACACGACCGAGCAGGACATCATCGACTGGTGCCGCGAGAACATGGCCGTCTACAAGATCCCGCGCAAGGTGCAGTTCGTGGAGGCGCTGCCCAAGAGCGGCAGCGGCAAGGTGATGTGGCGGCTGTTGCAGGAAGACGAAAACAAATGATTCGGCCGGATGGCGCGGGCGCTTCGCGTCGAGAATCTTTCCCCTCTCTCTTCTCGCAACGCGTCCGTTCCATTCCTGCATGCGCTTTTTTCGACCGACTTTCCTTCTCTCCGTTTTCCTCTCCCTCCCCCTGCTGGCGCAAGCCGCGCCGCGCACCTGCCTGGTCGTCGGCGTGACCGACGGCGACACGCTCACCGCGCGCTGCGGGCACATCGGGTCTTACGAACAGGTCAAGGTGCGCATCGCCGCCATCGACGCGCCTGAGAAAAAGCAGCCCTACGGCCAGCGCAGCCGGCAGGCGCTCAGCCGCCTGTGCTACGCCGAGAAGGCGGTCATCACCGAGCGCGACACCGACCGCTACGGCCGCACCGTGGCCGACGTGTCGTGCAATGGCGAGGACGTGGGCAACCGCATGGTGTCCGAGGGCTGGGCCTGGGTGTACGACTACAACAAGATCGCGACCAAGCGTGGCGGCGGGCTCTTCAAGCTGCAGGACAGCGCGCGCTCGCGGCACTTGGGGCTGTGGGCCGATGCGAAGCCGGTGCCGCCGTGGGACTGGCGAAAGCAGCAGCGTGAGTCGCGCGAGTCGCGCGAGTCGCATTGGGGGGCGGGCTTCTTCTGAGGCCTGTTCCGTTCGGGGCGCTTTGTTCGGGGCGGCACTCCCGCCGACGGTGGGCTCTGTTTCGCGAATGTCCCCCGGCCTGCGGCCTCCTCCTTGATTTCGCGAAACAGAGCCCACCGCCAGCGCGAGCGCTTCAGAGCGGTCGTTGATCGGCGGTTCACCCAGAGCGTGCCCCCGTGCGCAGGGCATCGGGTGCTCCCCGCAGCGAAATCAAGGAGGAGGGCGAAGCCCGGGGGACATTCGCGGAGGGGAGTACCCGGTGGCCTGTGCACGCCGCATCACGACAAACGATGGCGGCGTGATCGGGACCTGAGGCCGAAAGAAGCGGCGGCGTTCAGCAGGCCCCGCTGCTCCAGCACCGGAGCGAGGGCATGAACAGCCCCGCGACAAAGGTGATCGCGCAGAACACCAGCAGGATCAGCGCCGCCATGCGCAGGCCCTCGGCGCTCCAGCGCGGTGCGAAGTTGCTGATGAAGCCCGAGGCCCACGAACCCTCCAGCCGCTCCGCGCCGCCCCAGCGCAGCACCCAGACGAGGAACAGCGCCTCGATGGCGTGAATGGCGATCCACCAGATCATCGACATGGCCCCGGCTCCGGTATCAGGATTCGCTCTTGCCCTGCACGTCGGCCACGACGCGCGCGTTGCGCTGGAAGCTCCAGTACGCGCCGGCCCAGTCCATCATCACGACGATGCGATTGCGAAAGCCGATGAGGAAGTACGCGTGCGCGAACAGCCAGAACAGCCACGCGAGGCGGCCGCTGAAGCGCAGCGGGCCGAAGGGCGTGCCCAGGTCCACCACCGCCGAGTTGCGGCCGATGGTGGCGAGGTTGCCGTAGTCCGCATAGCGGAACGGCACGGTCGGCTGGCCCGCGATGCGGCGCAGGATGTTCGAGGCCGCGGCGCGGCCCATCTGCTTGGCGCCGGGCGACACGCCGGGCACCGGCTTGGGCGGCTTGCCGGGCGCGTGGCTCATGGCGGCCGCGAGGTCGCCCACCACGCTGATCTCGGGGTGGCCCGCAAGACTCAGGTCGGGCTCGACCTTGATGCGGCCCGCGCGGTCGCATTCGACGCCGGTGGCCGTGCCCAGCATGCGGCCCAGCGGCGAGGCCGCGACGCCCGCGGCCCAGACCACGCAGCTGCTATCGATTCGGTAGCTCGCGACCGGTGCGCCGTCCGCGCCGCCGCCGGTCTGCACTTCGAGCCCGGTGGCGTCGATGGCGGTGACGCGCGCATTCAGCCGCACTTCGACGCCGAGCTTTTCCAGCTGTTCGAGCGCCTTCTGGCTCAAGCTTTCGGGCATGGCCTGCAGCACGCGCGGGCCGCCTTCGACCAGCAGCACCTGCGAGCTGCTCGGGTCGATGTGGCGGAACTCGCCCGAGAGCGTGTGCTTGGCGATCTCGGCCAGCGTGCCGGCCATCTCCACGCCGGTCGGGCCGGCGCCGATCACCACGAAGGTGAGCAGGGCGCGGCGGCGGGCGGGGTCGGTGGTGGTCTCGGCGGTCTCGAACGACAGCAGCACGCGGCGGCGGATCTCGAAGGCATCGGCCAGCGTCTTCAGGCCCGGCGCGACGGGCGCCCATTCGTCGTGGCCGAAATAGCTGTGCGTGGCGCCGGCGGCGACGATCAGGTGGTCGTAGGGCACGGCGGTGCCGCTGGCCAGCTGCACCGTGCGGCCGGCCGGATCGATGGCGCTCACCTCGCCCAGCAGCGTGGTGATGTTCGGTTGCTTGCGAAAGAGCGCCCGCACCGGCGCCGCGATGGAGGGCGCGGCGAGCCCGGCGGTGGCCACCTGGTAGAGCAGGGGCTGGAACAGGTGGTGGTTGGTCTTGTCGATCACGGTGACATCGACATCGGCGCGCTGCAGCTTGCGGGCCGCCTCGAGTCCACCGAATCCGCAGCCGACGATGACGACGCTGGGCCGGGCAGGCCCGCTCGAGGAGGTGTTCGTTTGCATCGAACGGATGATACGCAGCCGTCCTGCACGCCCTGCCATCTTGTGCCACAGTGGCTGCCCGTCGAATTTCCGGCGGCGGCCCTGCGGCGTTTTGTCCTACGGACGGCGCCGACCCGGATGGGCTAAAACTTGCTGCTGACCCGACTGGAGACCCCATGACGCTTTCCCGGCCGATCACACAGGCGGCGAGCGCACTGCGCGACAGATTCCGCGACGTGCGCGCCACGACCCTGGCCCTGGCCGCCCCGCTTTCCGCCGAAGACCAGTGCATCCAGTCGATGCCCGATGCGAGCCCGACCAAATGGCATCTGGCGCACACGACGTGGTTCTTCGAGACGGTGCTCCTGCAACCGCATGCCGAGGGCTACCAGCCTTTCGACACGCGATTTCATTACCTCTTCAATTCGTACTACGAAGCGCTCGGCCCGCGGCATCCGCGCCCGCAGCGCGGGCTGCTCACGCGGCCTTCGGTGGACGAGGTGCATGCCTACCGGCGGCACGTGGACGAGGCGGTGCTCGCGTTGCTCGAAGGTGGCGTCGACGAGCAGGACTGGGCGGCGATCGAGCCCATCGTCACGCTCGGGCTGAATCACGAGCAGCAGCACCAGGAGCTGCTGCTCACCGACATCCTGCATGCGCTGTCGTGCAATCCGCTGCTACCTGCGTACAAGGCAGCAAGCGGCCCTGCATTGCGCCTGGCTGCTGTGCCTTCCCCAGTGCGCTGGCTCTCGCAGCATGGCGGCATCGCCGAGGTGGGGCATGCAGGGCAGGACTTTTCTTTCGACAACGAGACGCCGCGCCACAAGGCGCTGCTGCAGCCGTATGCGATTGCGGACCGCTTGGTGAACTGCGGCGACTATGCGCAGTTCATCGCCGATGGCGGCTATCAGCGTGCGGAGCTCTGGCTCTCCGATGGATGGGCCGCGGTGCAGGCCAATGGCTGGCGCCATCCGGCGTACTGGCTCGCGGCCGACGACCCGCGCCTGGACCTCGGAACGCAGCAGCAAGGCACGGCCGAATGGCATGTGTTCGGCCTGCACGGCGTGCGGCCGATGGAGGCCGATGCGCCGGTGGCGCAACTGAGTTTCTATGAAGCCGCTGCATATGCCGAATGGGCCGGCGCACGGCTGCCGACCGAGTTCGAATGGGAGGCCGCGTTCGACGCGCCCGGCATCACGCAGATGACCGGCCATGTCTGGCAGTGGACGCGTTCCTCGTACGACCCGTACCCCGGCTTTCGTCCGATGCCCGGGATCGCAGCCGAATACAACGGCAAGTTCATGGTGGGGCAACTGGTGCTGCGCGGCGGCAGCGTGGCCACGCCGGCCGGGCATGCGCGGCCCAGTTATCGCAACTTTTTTCCGCCGGCAGCGCGCTGGCAATTCTCGGGGCTGCGGCTCGCGAAAGACCTTTGATCATGCGCAATCCAACTTCTTCTTCGTCGCTCTCTTCCTTCGTGGCCTCGAAGTCGGCGAAGACGCCCCGCTCGCCGGCGGCCGTCGTGCCGCTGTCCGAATTCGGGCGGGAAATGCAGGCGGGCCTGGCGCGCACGCCGCGCAGCATTTCGCCCAAGTTCTTCTACGACGCGGCGGGCTCGCAGCTGTTCGACCGCATCTGCGACCTGCCCGAGTACTACCCGACGCGCACCGAGCTGCGCATCCTCGGCGAATGCGCGGACGAGATCGCCGAGCAGATCGGACCGAACGCCGAGATCGTGGAGTTCGGCGCGGGGTCGCTCACCAAGGTGCGGCTGCTGCTCGATGCGCTCGAGTCGCCCAAGCGCTATCTGCCGATCGACATTTCGGGCGAGCACCTCGAGGCGGCGGCGGAGCGGTTGAAGGCGGACTATCCGGCGCTTGTGGTGCAGCCCATTGCTGCGGACTACACGATGCCTTTGGTGCTGCCTGCGCCCCTGGCTGGCGCGGGGCGGCGCGTGGGGTTCTTTCCGGGCTCGACCATCGGGAATTTCGAGCCTGAGGAGGCGCTGGCTTTTCTACAGCTGGCAGCGCGGATGCTGCGCGGCGGCGGGCTCTTGATCGGCGTCGATCTGGTGAAGGCGCCGGAGCGGTTGCATGCGGCTTACAACGATGCGCAAGGGGTGACTGCGGACTTCAATCTGAATCTGTTGCGTCGTGCGAATACCGAGCTGGATGCGGACTTCGATCTGGATGGGTTCGCGCATGCGGCGTTCTACAACGCGCCTCGGCAACGGATCGAGATGCATCTGGTGAGCCGCAAGGCCCAGAGCGTTTCCTTGAATGGGGAACGGTTTGGGTTCGAGGAGGGCGAGACCATTCATACGGAGTACTCGCACAAATTCACTGTGGATGGGTTGCGTGCGCTGGCTGTGCGGGCCGGGTTTCGGCCGGGGGCTGTGTGGACGGATCCGGAGAAGCTCTTCAGTGTTCACTGGCTGGCTGCCTAGTTTTCTTTCCGAGGCCGGGTCTCGCCCCGGCGGGCGACTCACTTTCTTTTGCTTCGCCAAAAGAAAGTAAGCAAAGAAAAGGCGACCCCACTGTCTGCGACCCTCCGCTTCGCTGCGGGCAACCTGCGGTGCTCACGTTTCGCGGGGTCTCGCCGAACTCGCTGCGCTCAGACAGCGGCGAGCCCTGATCCGCGAAACGCTGCGCTCCTCGGCGCAGCCAGAGGGGGGTGGATACCGAACAAGCCATCGCTTCGCTCGGCTTGCGCTCGGGCCTTTGCTTCGCTCGGCCTCCGTGCCCCCACCCCGGCCCTCCCCCAAGGGGGGAGGAAGAAAGACAAGACCTGCAACACAGGGCCTTGATGCATTGCTCCTTCCCCCGCTGGGGGAAGGCTGGGATGGGGGCACGACGGCGCTCGCAACACGGCAGTGCTTCAACGAGCGCCGCGTGCCCCCACCCCAACCCTCCCCCGGAAGGGGAGGGAGCCAATCCAAGCCGAGCGAAGCAAAGGCTCGTGGGTGTCCAGGCGCCGAGCGCAGCGATGGCGTGCCGGTCCCCCAACCCCTTCTGTCTGCGCCGAGGAGCGGAGCGTTTCGCGGACAAGGGCTCGCCGCTGTTTGAGCGAAGCGAGTTCGGCGAGACCCCGCGAAACGCGAGCACCGCAGGTTGCCCGAAGCGAAGCGTAGGGACGCAGACAGCAGGGTCGCCTTTTCTTTGCTTACGTTCTTTTGGCGAAGCAAAAGAAAGTAAGTCGCCCGCCGGGGCGAGACCCGGCCTCGGAAAAAAACCACCTCAATAACGTTCATACATCCCCGAAGAAATCACGCAAGCCAAGCAACGGCACAATACCCAAGCCCCGTGCGCCAGCGATCAGGCCACCGCAACGGCCAGCTCCCCCCGCACCACTCCCCCGGAGATCAGTTCATGAAAGCAACCTGGAACGGCGTCACCATCGCCGAAAGCGACGACACCGTGCTCGTCGAAGGCAACCACTACTTCCCGATGAGTTCGCTCAACCGCGATCACGTCACCTTCAGCAACCACAAGACCACCTGCCCCTGGAAGGGCACCGCGAGCTACTACTCGCTGCTGGTCAACGGCGAGCTCAACACGGACGCCGCCTGGTACTACGCCGACCCGAAGCCCGAAGCCGAGGAAATTCGCGACCGCGTCGCGTTCTGGAAGGATGTGAAGGTCGCCGCGTGACCACCGCCGCCTTCACGCCGCCCTTCATCGATCCCGCCGAACTGCCCGCCGCGCTGCGCGAACAGGGCTACGCGGTGCTCAGCCCGCAGGGCGTGAGCGAGTGGCTCGGCGCACCGCTCTCGCAGCTCGAGGCGCTGCACGCGGACTGGAACGACCTTCCGCCCGACGAGTACCTGAAGGACGGCGGCCGCTACCGCACGCGGCGCCATGCCTGCTTCACCGTCGAGGCCGATGACAACGCCACGCTGCAGCAGGTGCCGCACCGCGCGCACTGGCAGCCGGTCGAATACAACGCGCTGCACGGCGGCATGCAGCGCTGGTTCGCGCCGATGCTCGCGGAGACCATCGTGCAGCCGGTGTGGCAGCGGCTGCTGCAGCACCTGGGTACCGCGGCGAGCGAGATGCGCGGCGCGCCGCAGAAATGGTTCGTCGAAGCGCACCAGTTCCGCATCGACACCGCGGGCGGCATCGGCCGCCCGACCCCCGAAGGCGCGCACCGCGACGGCGTCGATCTCGTGGCTGTCGCATTGGTCGGCCGCCAGGGCATCAAGGGCGGCGAGACGCGCGTGTTCGAGGCCAACGGCCGGCGCGGCGAGCGCTTCACCATGACCGAGCCGTGGACGCTGCTCGTGCTCGACGACGCGCGCGTCATCCACGAATCCACGCCGATCCAGCCGCTCGAAGAGGGCGGCGCGGGCTGGCGCGATACGCTCGTGATCACCTGCCGATCGCAGGGTTTCCAGGGCGATTGAAGCGCTTTGGCGGCACTTGCGGGTGCCGCTGGCCCGAGTCCTACAGCCGCCCACCGGCGTAGCGGTTAAATTCGGGACCCGGTTCGACTTCGAGCCGTGTCTGTCTGCGAACGAAAGCGAGGTCCGCCATGTTCAATCACATCCTGGTTCCCATCGACGGTTCTGAAACTTCCATGCTCGCCGTCAGCAAGGCCAGTGGCCTCGCACTGGCTTTCGGAAGCCGCATCACGCTGATCCACGTGATCGACAACTACCCCTTCATCGGCGTGGGCGCGGACTATGCGCTCGGCCAGAACGAATACCTCGCCGCCGCCACCGCGAGCGCGAATGCGGCCCTCGCACGCGGCGTGGCCGCATTGGCCGCCGAAGGCCTGCACAGCGACCAGCGCGTCATCGACGGGCACGTGGTGCACGAAGGCATCGTGGACACGGCCATCGCCATCGCGGCCGACCTGATCGTGATGGGCTCGCACGGCCGCAGCGGCATCGAGAAGCTGCTGCTGGGCAGCGTCACGCAGCGCGTGCTGCAGGACGCGACCATGCCGGTGCTCGTGGTCAAGGGCGGCTGAGCGAGAAGCCTGAAGGACTCTCGAAGCGAAGGGGCCGCTGCGTCGCCGGGTGCACGAAGGCCAACTCGCTCGCATGCAGCATCAGGCGCGGCGCACGCGCCTGCACCGCGGCATCGCCATACAACGCATCGCCAAGAATCGGATGACCGATCGACAGCAGGTGCACGCGCAGCTGGTGCGAGCGGCCCGTCTCGGGTTCGAGCAGCACATGAGTCGCGCTGATTTCTCCCTGCACCGATGACGCGAGCGCACGCCAGCGCGTGAGGCTGGGCTTGCCCGCGGGGTCGGTCTTCTGCAGGGGCCTGCGCGGCCAGTCGGCCATCAGCGGCGCATCGATGACCGACCAGTCCTCGCGCACGGGCATCGCGCCATCGACGATGGCTTCGTAGCGCTTGTGCACCTGCCGGTCGGCAAAGGCCGCGCTCAATGCGCGCTGCATGTCCAGGCTGCGCGCCATCACCACGAGGCCGCTGGTGGCCATGTCCAGGCGGTGCACGACGAGCGCAACGGGCCATTGGCGCATCGCACGGGCGCTCAGGCAGTCCTGCTTGTCGTCGCCGCGGCCGGGCACGCAGAGCAGGCCCGCGGGCTTCTCCAGCACCAGCAGGTGGGCGTCTTCGTGAATCGGTTGCAGCGGCGGCGCGGTCATGGAGGAAGCGAGTGTAGAGAGGGCGCGAAGGGCAGGCAGGGAGGGCATTGCGCCTTGCTAACGGGCGGCTCACGGCGCCTGGGCTATCCTCGACGCACAATGTCCGGCTCCGCTTCCGCCTCCGCTTCCTCTCCCCAGCCCAGCTTTTCCGACCTGACGCGCGAGCGCCCCTTCATGCACATGTGGACGGCGCGGCTCTTCGGCACCGCCGCCTCGCAGATGCTGCTGGTGGCCATCGGCTGGCACATGTACGAGCTCACCAGCAGCGCCTGGGACCTGGGCCTCGTCGGGCTCTACCAGTTCGTTCCCGCGCTGCTGCTGGCGCTGCTGGCCGGGCACATCGTGGACCGCCACCACCGCGGCCGCATCGTGGCGGCGTGCTTCGCGGTGCAGGGGCTCGTGGGCCTCGTGCTGCTCCTGGCCGTGCTGGAAAAGCACGACACGCGTGGCCTGCTGCTCGGGCTCTCGCTGGTGCTGGGCGCGGTGCGCGCCTTCCAGATGCCGGCGCAGCAGGCGTTGACGCCGCTGCTGGTGCCGCCCTCGATGCTCGCGCGGGCCATGGCCTTCAGCTCGGCCGGCATGCAGGGCGCGATCATCGGCGGACCCGCGCTCGGCGGCTTGCTTTTCGTGGCGGGCATGTCGGTGGTGTACGGCGCGAGCGTGGCGTTCTTCGTCGTCGCCTGCGTGCTGGTGCTGCGGCTGCGCTATGCCTACACGCCGGCCGCGCGCGAGCCGGTCACGCTGTCCACGGTGTTCGCGGGCGTCGATTTCATCTGGAAGCGCAAGCCCGTGCTCGGCGCCGTCTCGCTCGACCTGTTCGCGGTGCTGCTGGGCGGCGCGGTGGCGCTGCTGCCGATCTATGCGAAGGACATCCTGCATACCGGCCCCTGGGGGCTCGGCCTCTTGCGCGGCGCGCCCGCGGTGGGAGCGCTGGTGATGTCGATCGCGCTCACGCGGCGGCCGGTCGAGCGCCACGTGGGGCGCACGCTGCTCCTGGCCATCGGGCTCTTTGGCCTGTGCATGGTGGTGTTCGGCATTTCGAAGAGTTTCATCGTCTCGCTCATCGCGCTCGCGGTGTCGGGCGGGGCGGACATGGTCAACGTGGTGATCCGCCAGACGCTGGTGCAGCTGGAGACGCCCGATGCGATGCGCGGGCGGGTGAGCGCGGTCAACTCGATCTTCATCGGCGCGAGCAACCAGCTGGGCGAATTCGAATCGGGCGCCACGGCGGCGCTGCTCGGGCCCGTGGGGTCGGTGGTGGTGGGCGGCGTGGGAACGATGCTGGTGGCGCTGACGTGGTTCAAGCTGTTCCCGTCGCTGGCGCAGCGCGATCGCCTCGTGGTGGCGATGCCTTCTGGCGCCAAGCCCATCGCGCCGATCAAGCCCGCGGAGCCGGTCTAGAAAACCGAAAAGGCTTTCGGCGCGTCGAGCGTGAGGTCGTCCAGCGCCTCGGCCACGCAGGGCAGGATCCAGCCCTCGTCCTTTTCGTCGGCGCTCAGGCCGGGCCATTCGATGATGTGGCGCACATGGCCCGACACCAGCTGGCAGATGCAGGTGCGGCAGGTGCCGTTGCGGCAGGAGCTCGGCAGTTCGATGCCGGCCGCCTCGGCCGCTTTCAAAAGCGTGGTGCCCGGTTCGGTCTCGAAGCCGAGGCCCGAGGGCTCGAGGCGGACCTTCATTCCCGGGGCGGCTGTTGTTGCTGCTGCTGCTCGCGGCGCTGTTCGCGCAGCATGAAGAGATAAAGGCTCTCGACCTTCTCGCGTGCCCACGGCGTCTTGCGCAGGAACTTGAGGCTGGAGCCCACGCTCGGGTCGATCTGGAAGCAACGGATGGGAACGAGCTCGCCGAGTTGTTCCCAGCCGTACCAATCGGCCAGCGAGGTGACGATGGCCTCCAGCGTGAGCCCGTGCAGCGGGTTGCGGGGTTGGGCCGGTTTGGCCGGGGCCTCCGGCGGGGGCCCGGCCGGTGCCTCGTCGGTCACTTGTTCTTGAGCTTGCCGCGCGGAATCACCGCCGTGGTGATCGTGCGGACCGGCTCGATGCCGCCGGTGCCCACGGGCTTGGGCGGCGAGGTGTCCTTCTTCGGTTTCTTGGCTTCCTTGGTGCTGCGTTGCTGACTCTTTGCCATGACTTTTCTCCAGTTGATGCTACGGATGCAGCGGGCAGTTTAGCGGTGCGGCGACAATAGCCGGTTCCATCCGATTTCCTGCATTCATGTCCGATTACGAAGTTCGCCCCGCCACGATGCGCGACGCCAAGGCCGTCGCCGAAGTCCATGCCCTGGCCGCCAAGGCCGCCTACGAAGGCATCCTCCCCGAAGAAGAGCTGCGCACGCTGGCCCCGGCCACCCGCGAAGCCAAGTGGCGCGAAGCCATCGAATACAGCGAGCCGCAGGTGCAGGTGGCCACGCTGGACGGCGAAATCGTCGGCTTCGTCGGCTTCGACCGCTCGCGCGACCCCAAGACGCCGTCCACCACGGGCGAGCTCTGGGCCATTTACGTCAAGCCCGAGCACTGGGGCAAGGGCGTGGGCGTCGCCCTCTGGGACGCCGCGCGCGAGGGCCTCGAGGAAGAGGGCTGCACCACGGTCACCATCTGGGTGCCCATTCGCAACGACCGCGCCATGCGCTTCCACGAGCTCGCGGGCTTCAAGCGCGAGATGAAGACCGCCAAGACCACGCTGCTGGGCACCGTGCGCATCGAAGAAATCCGCCTCAAGCGCACCGTCGCCTGACCGCATGACGACACCGACCGCGCCGGACGCCGGCCACAGCAACCACGCGGCGCGGGTGCTCGCGCACCAGCGCCGCACGACCCTCGTGCAATGGATTCGCCGCACGCACGGCTGGTTCGGCCTCTGGGGCGCGGTGCTGGGGCTCCTGTTCGGTTTCAGCGGCATCTGGCTCAACCACCGCAACGTGCTCAAGCTGCCGCAGGCCCAGGAGCGCACGCGCGCCCAGCTGGCGCTGCCCGATCCGGTGCCCGCAACGCCCGAGGCGATGAGCCAGTGGCTGCAGGGCGCGCTGCGCATGAGCGGGCCGCCCGCTTCGTCGCGCATCGAACCGGCCAAGCCGGTGGCGTGGGCCGACAAGAGCGACAAGACCGCGCCCGCGCTCACGCAGCCGGCGCACTGGGTCTTCAACTTCGGCGGGCCCAACGAGACCGTGCAGGCCGACTACTGGCAGGGCAATCGCTCGGTCGGCGTCAACACCACGCACAACGGCTTCGTCGCCACGCTCACCAGCATGCACAAGGGCGGCGGCATGCCGCTCGCGTGGATCTTGTTGGTGGACACGCTGGCCGGCAGCCTGATCTTCCTGTCGCTCTCGGGCGTGGCGCTGTGGATGCTCACGCACCGCCGCCGCCGCGTGGGCCTGGCGCTCTTCGGCGCGTCGCTGGCCGCGGTGCTGGCCATCGCGCTCAGCGCGCTCTGACCGGCGGCGCGCAGGCTGCCGCAAACGGTTATTGCGCGCGCGCGCAGCCGCTGCGGCTAAGCTCGCCGCTTCTTTTTCAGACTGACCTTTTCACATGGCCACCAGCCTGCTCCTGCTGCTCGACGACATCGCGACCGTCCTGGACGACGTGTCGATCCTCACCAAAGTCGCCGCCAAGAAGACGGCCGGCGTGCTCGGCGACGACCTCGCGCTCAACGCGCAGCAGGTCTCCGGCGTCAGGGCCGAGCGCGAAATTCCGGTGGTCTGGGCGGTTTGCAAGGGCTCGTTCATCAACAAGGCCATCCTGGTGCCCGCGGCGCTGGCCATCGGCACCTGGCTGCCTTGGCTGGTGACGCCGCTCCTGATGGTCGGCGGCGCCTTCCTCTGCTTCGAGGGCGCCGAAAAGCTCGCGCACAAGTTCCTGCACAAGAAGGAACACGAAGCCGACACAGAACGTCACGAGAAGGCCGTGGCCGACGAGGCGGTCGACGTGGTGGCGATCGAGAAGGACAAGATCAAGGGCGCCGTGCGCACCGACTTCATCCTCTCGGCCGAAATCATCGCGATCACGCTCGGCACCGTGCAGGGCCAGCCATTCACCACGCAGCTGAGCGTGCTGGTGGGCATCGCGCTGATCATGACCATCGGCGTCTACGGCCTGGTGGCCGGCATCGTGAAGCTCGACGACGCGGGCCTCTACCTGAGCCAGCGCGCGAGCGCCGCCGCCCGGGCCCTGGGCCGCGGCATCCTGGCCACGGCGCCCTGGCTCATGAAAGCGCTGTCGGTCGCCGGCACGGCCGCCATGTTCCTCGTGGGCGGCGGCATCCTGGTGCACGGCGTGCCCGCGTTCGGCCATGCGGTCGAAGACTGGGCCAAGGCCACGGGCGGCGTGTTCGGCACGCTGGGCTCGATGGGCGTGAACGCCGTCGTGGGGCTCGTTGCTGGCGCGATCGTGCTGGCGGTCGTGGAGCTCGTGGGCAAGCTGCGCGGCAAGAAAAGCTGAGTCTGCCGCCGCGCGCTCATCGCGACGAAACCCGCCGAACGGCGGGTTTTTTCTTTCAGGGGCGCTGCTTGTTGCGCTGGAACAGCCCGACGCCGACCAGCGCGATGCCCAGCACCAGCGCGAACCAGCCGACGATGTACGCGCCCGCCACCATCTCGAACCAGCGCGTGCCCTGCAGGAAGCGCGGCGCCAGCAGGACGGCGGCGCCGATGACGAGGCAGAGGATGCCGCGTTCGAGCGTGCGGAGGGTGCGTTGGGGTTTGGCCATGGCTTGTCGTTTTCAGTCGGTCGGGGCAGTGAGGCGGGCGGTCAGTGCGTCATTGTCCCGCGCATCGCCGCCGGGTGTCCTTGCAGCGGAACCGACTTCCCCGTCGGCACCAGCGTGTCGCCATCGACGCGCAGGATCGTGATGTCCTGGTCGATGAAATTCCCCACGTAGAGGTACTTGCCGTCCGCGCTCCACACCGCGCCTTCGGGCAGGCCGCGCACCACCACTTCGTTGGCGCGCGTGACCTTCTTGCCGTCGATCTTGAGCAGCACCACCGAGCCGTTGCGGTTGTAGAAGTAGGCGTTCTTCGCCGAGTTGCTGCCGCGCAGGATCACCGCCACCGCGTGCTTGCCAGTGGGGCTCACGGCCAGGCCTTCGGGGCCGTCGCCGACCACCACCTTGTCGATCACGCGCGGCGGCGCGGCTTCCATGTCGATCACGCTGACCGTGTCGACCTGCCCGTCCGATGCGCCCGAGTTGCCGTTGTCGGCCGTGAGCGCGAGCTTGCCGTCGGGCGTCACATCCACGTTGTAGGGCCACAGGCCCGCCGCGAGGTCGACCTTGTTGTAGCTGACCTTCTCGCCGTTCACCTCGAGCAGCGCGATCTTGTGGGTCGGAAACTTGGTCGCCAATGCGCGCTTGCCATCGGGCGTGAAGCGCACGTGCGCCACCGAATCGTTCATGGCCACGGTGTCGATGAGCGTCACCTTCTTGCCCGCGATGCGCAGCACGCTCACCGAGTTGTCGGCGCGGTTGGCCACCAGCGCGAGCGTGCCCGCGCGGTTGATCGACAAGCCCGAGGGCTGCTTGCCGACTGCGAGCGTGTCGATCAATTTCGGCGGCGTCGCGGTCAGGTCGATCACGAAGAGGCGGTTGTCGGGCACCTGCTTTCTCACGCCGTTTTCCTCGACCACGTTGAGCGAGTTGGCGACGAGCGCGAGCGTTTCGCCGGGCATGATCGCCAGGTTCGTCGGCGGGCCGGCGATGGTGTTGTCCAGCTGCAGCGTGCCGACGACTTTGGGTGCGAGCGGGTCGGTGCCGATGTCGAGCACCTGCACCGTGTCGCGCCCCATGGGGCCGAGGATGACGGCGCCCGCATCGCTCCACGATTGTTTCTCGTCGTTGGCCACGATCATCAACTGGCGCTGCGGCACGGTGGGGGTGAGGTTGGTGCAGCCCGAAATCGCTGCAAGAACGGCGAGGGCGAGGGCAGCCGGCGCGGCTGAGTGGAACTTCATGGCGTTGTCTCCGTTGTTGTGTGTCGTTGTCGCGCGGGCCTTGCGGCCGCAGCGCATCGTAGCGGCACAATCGTCCGGCCCAACCTCCGAGAGCCACCCGCATGACCATCGAGATATCCAAGGAAGCGCGCCAGCAGGCCATCGCCTCGATCGAGCGCTACTTCATCGAGAACATGGAAGAGAAGATCGGCAACATCGCCGCCGGCGCGCTGCTCGGCTTCTTCCTGGAGGAGGTCGGCCCCATCGTCTACAACAAGGCGGTGGCCGAGGTGCAGGAGCGGCTGCAGTCGCGCATCTCCGAAGTCGATCTCGAAGTGCACGAGGACGAGTTCCAGTACTGGCGCAAGTTCGACAGGCAGAAAAAGGGCAAGTAGGCCCGGGCGTCGCGCGCACGCATCGCCTGGCATTCAAAGATGCTTCCAAACGTTGCAGAATCCCAAGCCATGCAACTCCACCGCCCGACCACCCGCCTTTCGCCTTCCTCGCTGCTGCGCACCCTGGTCTTCGTGCCGCTCGTGCTGGCCGCATCCCTCGCCGCCGCCCAGCAGGAGCCGCCCTCGGCGTTTCCCCTGGACGCCGCCGGCTACCTGAACGAGGAACTGCCGCGCATGGAGGCCGCCATCGCCGCCAGGGACCGCAGCTTCTTCCACGGCGCGATGGTCCGCACGGTGCAGTTCTCCGAACGCTGGGGCTTCAAGGTGAAGGCCAATCCGGACCTCGCGGCCTACCCGATGTGCACTTCGGCGGTGATGGACTACGTGGTCGTCGGCATGTGCAGGCTCACGCCCGGCGACGAGGCCTGCGAGCCCGGCCTCGCACCACGTTTCGATGCCAATGTGCAGCGCTGCCGCGAAGTGGCGGCGCGAAAATAGTCTTCCGATCTTTTCAACGAAGAAGAAAGTCCTCGTCCTTTCGGACAAGGGACGGAGACACCATGGACTACACCCGCTACCAGACCCTCGCCATCACCCGCCGCGGCGCCAACGGCACCGTGCTCGACATCCAGATGCGCGCGGCCAACGGCAAACTGCCCACCGCCGGCCATGATGGCCACCGCGAGCTCGCCGAGATCTGGCGCGACATCTCGGCCGACGACACGGTGCGCTGTGCGGTGCTGCGGGGCGAGGGCCTGGGCTTCTCGGGCGGCGGCGACCTCTCGCTGGTGCAGGACATGGCCACCGACGATGCCATCCGCCAGCGCGTGTGGAAAGAGGCGCGCGACCTCGTCTACAACATCATCAATTGCGACAAGCCCATCGTGAGCGCGATGCACGGCCCGGCCGTGGGTGCGGGGCTGGTGGCCGGCCTGCTCGCCGACATTTCCATCGCCACGAAGACCGCGAAGATCGTCGACGGCCACACGCGCCTGGGCGTGGCGGCGGGCGACCATGCGGCGATCGTCTGGCCGCTCCTGTGCGGCATGGCCAAGGCCAAGTACCACCTGCTGCTGTGCGAGCCGGTGAGCGGCGAGGAGGCCGAGCGCATCGGGCTGGTGTCGCTCGCCGTGGAAGAGGCCGACCTCTTGCCGCGCGCCTACGAAGTGGCCGACCGGCTCGCGGCCGGCAGCCAGAGCGCGATCCGCTTCACCAAGTACGCGCTCAACAACTGGCTGCGCCAGGCCGGCCCGACCTTCGACGCCTCGCTCGCGCTCGAATTCATGGGCTTCGCGGGCGCCGACGTGCGCGAGGGCGTGGCGTCGCTGCGCGAGCGGCGCGCGCCGAACTTCGGCTGAAGTCCGGCTTGCCGCGTCAGGCCTTCTTCAGGCCTTCTTCAGGCCTTGCAGCGTCTGCAGCAGCACGACGCGCGTCTGCCCGAGCACCATGCCCTTCCACTCGTCGTTGTCGCAGTAGAACGCGTCGCGCAGCCCCTGGCGGATCTCGCGCTTCTGCGCTTGCGGCGCCTCGGGGTGGCGGCGCAGCCAGGTGTCGGCGCGCAGGCGCGTGAGCACCTCGCCATCGGGCAGCGTGCCGAATTCGAGGCCCATCGGCGCGATGCTCGCGTTCGGGCATTCGTCGTACGCGATCGACACCACGGGTCCCGACACGTCGGCCGAAGCCGAGTCGCCCGCGAAGGGCGCGAACACGTCGGCGCCCCACCACGCATGTGCCTGCGCAAGATCGGCGGGCGTGTTGCGGCCCGGGTAGATCTTCTCGCCGTGGCCGTAGGGGCCGAGGCCGGTGTGGATGTCGATCCAGCCGATGTGCGTGGCCGAAGCCGCGTACTTGCGCAGGATGGCGCGCATCGTGCCGTTGCTCCACGAGGGCGCGGTGCCGCCGTAGAAGAGGCCATCGGGCGACACGTACTGGCCCTTGGTGACGGCCGCGCGGAAGGCGCGCATGCCGTGCTTCTCGACATAGGCGGCCACTGCTGCCTCATCGGCCGGCGTCGGCGGCCAGGTGGCGGTCAGCACCAGCGGCTCGACGTCGGCGTACTCCGCGTTCACCGGCAGCGGCGCGTTGAAGTCGATGTGGTTGCGGTTCAGGTCGATGTTGTCTTCGTTCGTGCGGTGCAGGTGAGAAAACCCGTGCGGGTTGACCGCATGCACCAGCAGCAGCGCCACGCCGGCCTGTTCGAGCCGGGAGATCAGGTCGGCGTCGTGCAGCGTCGCCACCTGCGCGCCCGAGCCGCAGAAGCCCTCGGGGCCGTGCGTGCCGGAGGTGACGAGCAGCAGCTTCTTCGCGTCCGTCGCGCCGATCAGCGCCACGTCGGTGGCGAGTTCCTCGCCGAGCGCGCCGCGGTGCGCGGGATGCACGAACGATTCGATGGCCGCGCCGCGCTGGGCCGCGGCCTCGAGGAACTTGGCGCGGGCTTCGACATACGTGCCTGAGAAGTGGCGCGTGGCGGCGGTGGGTTGTGCTTGCATGGGGTGGGGCTCCTGAATGGAATCGTGGGAATGTTTTTGTTTCAGGCCGGCGCGTGGGCGCCCGCTGCGTCGATGTCGCGGCCCGTATGGTCGCGCAGCCAGATCAGGCCGAGCAGCGAGATCACCGTCATCGCCACGAGGTACCAGGCCGGCGCGAGCTTGCTGCCGGTGGCGCTGACCAGCCAGGTGCTGATGAAGGGCGCAAAGCCCCCGAAGAGCGCCACGCCCACGCTGTAGACCAGCGACATGCCGCTCGCGCGCACGCGCTTGGGAAACATCTCCGGCAGCATCGTGATGCCCGGCACCGTCTGCACCACCAGGCCGATGCTCAGCACGCCGAGCACGGTGAACAGCACCGCGGGCGTGGGCGAGGCGTTGAGCCACAGAAAACCCGGGTAGATCAGGATCGCCATCACGACGCGGCTCCAGAAGATGAGCGTCTTGCGGCCCACGATGTCCGAGAGCTTGCCCACGAACGGCGCGAACGCGAACGAGATCAGCCCCGTGAGCGCCGCACCGAAGAGCGCCACCGAGGGCGTGAGGCCCAACTCGCGCACGGCATACGTGGGCATGTAGAAGGTCACCACATACGCAGCCGTGGTGCCGCCGACGATCGCCAAAATTGCGGCCAGCACCGTCTTGCCGTGCTGCGTGCAGACGATCTTCAGGCTGCTCTCGCGCGGCGCGGCCGCCTGTTCGGGCGAGACGTGCAGCGACTCTTCGAGGTGGCGGCGGATGTACATGCCCACCGGCGCGATCAGCATGCCGATGACGAAAGGCACGCGCCAGCCCCAGCTCTGCATCGCTTCGGGCGTGAGCGAGAACGTGAGCGCGCCCACCACGATGGCGCCGAGCATCACGCCCAGGCCCTGGCTGGCGAACTGCCAGCTCGCCATGTAGCCGCGGTTGGCGGGCGTGGCGTGCTCCACCAGCAGCGTGGTCGATGCGCCCACTTCGCCGCCGGCCGAGAAGCCCTGGATGAGCCGCGCCAGCACGATGACGATCGGCGCCGCGACGCCGATGGCCGCGTAGGTCGGCGTGAAGGCGATGAGCGCGCAGCCCAGCGCCATGAGGAAGATGGTGAGCGTCATGGCTTTCTTCCGGCCCGCGCGGTCGGCGTACGCGCCGATCACGATGCCGCCCAGCGGCCGCATGATGAAGCCGACGCCGAAGCTCGCCACCGTCAGCAGCAGCTGGCCATACGAATTGAAGGTCGGAAAGAAGAGCTTGCCGATCACCAGCGCCAGGAACCCGTAGACCGTGAAGTCGAAGAACTCGAGCCCGTTGCCGATGGTGGTGGCGACGATGGTCTGGCGCCGGCGGGCGGAGGAGGGCTGCGTCTGCGTCGGCGTCGACGTATGGGGGATGCTCATGTCTCTCCAGGTGTGCTTTGGTGTGATCTGGTTGGAAGGTGGTGCGACCGCGGCGGATGCTAGAGACTCGCTGCTGTCATGAAAAGACAATAATTGGGCGATAACGATAACTTTAGGTTGTCATGAAAAGCGCCCGACAACACGCCCGATAGAGCGCCCGATGAAACCCAACCAGTTGCACGCCTTCGTCGCGGTGGTCGAGCAGATGAGCATCCGCGCCGCCGCGCGCGTGCTGGGGCTCTCGCAGCCCGCGGTGACCAAGATCGTGCGCGAGCTGGAGCGCGAGGTCGGCGCGCCGCTGGTGGAGCGCAGCGTCAAGGGCGTGCGGCTCACCGAGTTCGGCCAGGCCTTCGCGCCGCGCGCGCGGCTGCTGCTGGCCGACATGCAGCGCGCCCGCGACGAGATCGCGCAGATTCGCGACGGTGCGACCGGCTCGGTGTCGATGGCGGTGAGCGCCTCGTTCGCGCTCACCGTGCTGCCTGCGGCGTTCAAGGATTTCCACACCCGGCTGCCCGCGGTCGACGTGCAGTTCAGCGAGGCGGTGCTGCCCTGGATGCTCGCGCGGCTGCGCGACGGCTACCTCGATTTCGCCGTGGCCCACGTGGTGCCCGGCACGCTCGATGCGCAGTTCGAGGCGCTGGAGCTCTTCCCGGTGCAACTGGTGGTGGGCATGCGCGATCGCCATCCGCTGCGGGGCGCGCGCTCGCTGCACGACCTGTACGGCGGCGAATGGATCCTGCCGGGCGACGACCATGGCGGGGGCGATTCGGTGTCGCCGCTCTTCACCCCGCTGGGCCTGCCGCCGCCGGCCCGCATCATCCAGGGGCAATCGGTCACGGTGGCGCTGGGGCTGGTGGGGCACATGGACCTGATCGGCCTGTTCGTCGAGCCGCTGGTCAAGCTCACGTTCAAGCGGCACGGCATCCGGCGCATCGACGTGGTGGAGACGCTGCCGGTGCTGAACGTGTGCGTGGTGCGGCGACGGGGTCAGCTGCCGACGCCGGCGGCGCAGCATTTCATCGAGTGCATCCAGCGCGCCTCGGCGGCTGCGATGGCAGGCTAGGGCAAAGGAAAATCGATGCCCGCTTCGCCCGTCTTCCAGGGCGCGTACTTGGGCATGGCGCGGGCGAACAGCTCCGACGCGGTCCATGCGGACAGCCAGGCGTGCAGGCGAGGCCAGGGCTGGGCATCGAACCATGCGGCATCGACCATCGCGAACTGGCGCACGAAGGGCATGAGGGCCGCATCGGCCAAGGTCGCATGCGTGCCCGCCAGATGCGGCGAGGCCGAGAGCCGGGCTTCGAGGCCGCGCAGGAACGCCGCACCGCGCTCGCGCGCCGCATGCGCCGTGTCGTCGAATCGATTGGGGTATTTGTAGCGGTCGAGCTGCGGCTTGAAGTCGCCGTCGCACGCGGCCACCAGCGCGAGCAGGTCGTCGATGGTGCCGGCATCGGGTTGCAGCCAGCGCTGCGGATCGTTGCGCCGCAGGGCCCACAGCATGATGTCCAGGCTCTGTTCAAGCACCGCGCCGTCGGCCATTACCAGCACGGGCACAGTGCCCTTGGGCGAAGCGGCCAGCATCTCGGCGGGCTTGTCGCGCAGCACGATCTCGCGCAGCGCGCAACGGGTGTCGCTCGCGATCAGCGCGAGCCTGGCGCGCATCGCATAGGGGCAGCGGCGGAACGAATAGAGAACGGGGAGGGCGGTGGAAGGCATGCGAGCGGCCGATTTTCCGCCAGCGCGGCCGGCTCGCGCCCGGCCGGGTTTTTCAACACAATGGGCCGATGGGTGAACGCCTCTTCCTCCGGCTCGACGACGATCCGCTGCACGGGCCGGAATCGGGTGTGCCCGCCGGCACGCTGCGCGCGGTGCCGGTGAGCGCGGCGCTGCGTCCGCATGTCTCGCACATCCTGCTGTACCGCGAGACCTTCGCCGCGGGGCACGAGGTGCACGAGCGCGTGCTGCCCGATGGCGCGGTGCGCCTGGTCTTCAATCTCGGCGAGGCGCCTTCCGCGGGCGATGGCGCGGGACTCCCCGTGGAGGCGATCGGCGCATCCGTCGCGCCGGTCGTGGTGCGCATGCGCGACAAGGTGGAGGGCGTGTCCGTCACGCTGCGGCCCGGCGCGGCGGCCGCGCTGCTGGGCCTGCCCGCCGGCGAGATCGCGGGGCAGGCCGTGCACCTGGACGAGCTCTGGCAAGGCCGCGCGGCCGATCTGCTGGCGCGCATGGCCGAGGCGCCCGACGATGCCGCGCGCGCGGCGCTGCTTCAGTCCGCGCTGGAGCGCCGCTTGCTCGAAAGCCGCTGCACCGCGCACCACGCCGCGATGCACGCGGCCCGCCTCATCGCGGAATCGGGCGGTCGCAAACCCTTGCGTGACGTGGCGGCGGCCGTCGGTGTCGGCGAGCGGCGGCTGCAGCAGCTCTTCCATGCGCATGTCGGGCTGTCGCCGCGCGCCTGGGCGCGATTGGCGCGGCTGCACGAGTGCCTCCGCGCGTTGCGGTTGCAGCCCGCGCCGGCCTGGGCCGACGTGGCGGTGGAGAGCGGCTTCTACGACCAGTCGCACCTGGTCAACGAATTCCGCGCGCTCTGCGGCGTCACGCCGACCGAGTTCATGGGCCATGCGATTTCGGGTTCTTCCAAGACGCCCGGCTGAGGGCGCACTATCTTCGTCGGCGTTCAAACCAAGGAGCACCGGATGACGCAGAACGAGAACACGAGCCGCCCGCTGAAGGATTGCGTGGCGGTGGTCACGGGGGCCAGCCGCGGCGCGGGGCGCGGCATCGCGATGGAGCTGGGCGCGGCCGGCGCCACGGTGTACGTGACCGGCCGCAGCACGCGCGCGCAGCCCGCCGACACCTATGGGCAGTTGCAGGCCCTGTCCGATATGCCGGAGGTGCCCGGCAGCATCGACGACACCGCCGACGAAGTCACGCGCATGGGCGGGCGCGGCATCGCGGTGCGCTGCGACCACACCCGCGAAGAAGACGTGAAGGCGCTCTTCGCGCAAGTCGAGCGCGAGGCCGGCCGCATCGACCTGCTCGTGAACAACGCGTGGGGCGGCCACGAGACCTTCAACGGCGTGTTCGACGCGCCCTTCTGGGAGCACCCGCTCGCCAACTGGGATTCGATGTTCGACCGCGGCGTGCGCAACCACCTCGTGGCCAGCCGCATCGCCGCGCCGCTGATGGTGTGCGCCGGGCGCGGCCTGATCGTGACCACCACCTTCTGGGACCGCGGCCACTACATGAAGGGCAACCTCTTCTACGACCTCGCGAAAGCCTCGATGACGCGGCTGGCCTTCGGCATGGCGCAGGATCTCAAGCCGCACGGCGTGGCCTCCGTCGCCGTGTCGCCGGGCTGGATGCGCACCGAATTCGTGCTGGCCGGTCACAAGACCGACGAGGCGCACTGGCAGGAGCGGCCCGCACTGGCGAACACCGAATCGCCGCGCTACCTCGGCCGCGCGGTGGCCGCGTTGGCAGGTGATTCGCAGGTGCTGGAGAAAACGGGTGAAGTGCTGCGCGTGGCCGACCTGGCGAAGACCTACGGCTTCACCGACATCGACGGCCGGCAGGTGAAGGCCTTCGAGATGTAGGACGGCGCGCCCCTGCGATTCGCGAACTGTTCGGACCGGGGCAGGGCGGCTACGGGCACAGCATGGACTGACAGGAGGCAACATCCCCATGTCTTTCCAAGCCCAACTTCAACCTGCCGGACAACTTGCAAGCGCCAACCCCGTGCGCCTGCCCAACGAGAGCGCCGCCTATCGCGAGGCACGCACCGCGCTGCTGGCCGAAGAGATCGAGCTGCGCCGGCACTGCGAGCGCGTCGCCGAGCAGCGGCGCCAGTTACCGCCAGGCGGCGAGGTGCCCGAGGACTACGCTTTCCAGGGACCGAATGGCCCCGTGAAGCTCTCCGGACTCTTCGGCAAGCACGACACGCTGATCACCTACAACTGGATGTACGGCCCCCAGCGCGAGCGGCCGTGCCCCATGTGCACGTCGCTCCTGAGCGCCTACGACGGCGAGATGCCCGACATCCTGCAGCGCGTGGCCTTCGCGGTGATCGCCACTTCGCCGATCGAGAGGATGCGCGCTTTCGCCGTGGAGCGCGGCTGGCGCCACCTGCCGCTCTACTCGTCGGCCGGCAGCCATTTCAACCGCGACTACGCCGGCGAGACGCCCGACAGCGGCGACAACGCGGCGTTCAACGTGTTCCACCGCAGCGGCGGCACCATCCGCCATTTCTGGGCCGCCGAGATGGGCGCAGGCAGCGCGGACCCGGGGCAGGACCCGCGCGGCGCACCCGACCCGATGCCGATCTGGAACCTGCTGGACATGACGCCCGAGGGCCGCGGCAAGGACTGGTATCCGAAGCTGAGCTACTGACCGCTCTTTGGGGGTGGGGTTGCAGCAAGTGCAACCTTGTTGCGATTGATCCCTATAATGCAATGCTGTTGCATCTATGGATTGCGCTCCCATGCCCCATCGCCTCCCCGTCACCGTCCTGTCCGGCTTCCTCGGCGCGGGCAAGACAACCTTGCTGAACCACATCCTGCACAACCGCGAGGGTCGCCGCGTGGCGGTCATCGTCAACGACATGAGCGAGGTCAACATCGACGCAGCGCTGGTGCGTGACGGCGGCGCCAAGCTCTCCCGCACCGAAGAGAAGCTGGTCGAGATGAGCAACGGCTGCATCTGCTGCACGCTGCGCGAAGACCTGCTCATCGAGGTGAACCGCCTGGCGAAGGAGGGGCGCTTCGACCAGCTGGTGATCGAATCCACCGGCATCTCCGAACCCCTCCCCGTCGCCGAGACCTTCACCTTCGCAGGCGAGGACGGCAAGAGCCTGGCCGACGTCGCGCGGCTGGACACCATGGTGACCGTGGTCGATGCCTTCAACTTCCTGCGCGACTACGGCTCGCCCGACAGCCTGGGCCAGCGCGGCCAGTCGCTCGGCGACGAGGACACGCGCACGGTGGTGGACTTGCTGATCGAGCAGATCGAGTTCTGCGATGTGCTGGTGGTCAACAAGACCGACCTCGTCACCGCCGAAGAGCGCGAGCGGCTGATGGCGATCTTGCAGAGCTTGAATCCGCGTGCGCGCATCGAGATGTCGCAGTTCGGCCGCGTCGCGCTCGACCGCGTGCTCGACACGGGGCTCTTCGATTTCGAGCAGGCCGAGCAGGCGCCGGGTTGGCTCGCCGAGCTGCGTGGCGAGCACGTGCCCGAGAGCGAGGCCTACGGCATCCGCAGCTTCGTGTACCGCTCGCGCCTGCCGTTCCATCCGAAGCGCTTCTGGGACCTGGTGCAAGGCGAGTGGGAGGGTGTGGTGCGCTCCAAGGGATTCTTCTGGCTCGCGAGCCGCGCCACGCGCGCGGGCTCGTGGTCGCAGGCCGGCGGCGCCTGCCGCTACGGCGCGGCGGGGTTCTGGTGGGCGGCCGTGCCGCGCGAGCATTGGCCGACCGAGCCGGAGGCGCTGGAGACGATCCACAAGAACTGGGACCCGGCCACGGGCGATGCGCGGCAGGAACTGGTGCTGATCGGCATCGGCATGGACGAAGCCGCGCTGCGTGCGCGGCTGAATGCGTGTCTGCTCACGGACAACGAGATGCGCTTCGGCCCCTCGTGGTGGCAGAACCTGCCCGATCCGTTCCCGTCCTGGAACGTCTAGAAAACGGCATTGCGGGAAACGGCGCGGAACCGGCTTTGCCGGGCCGCGGGCGTTGCCCCCGGAAGGGGGTTGGCGAAGCGACACGAAGTGCGCGAAGACTGGGGGAGAGCCCTTTTATCGGGCGCAGTCGCCGCAGGTGCCGTGAAGTGTGAGCGCGGTATGGCGGGTGTCGATGCCTTGCTTGCGCAACGCCTTGCCGAGCCGGCCCATCACCTTGGGCAGTTCGGGGTCCGAAGGCAGCGCCAGCACCTTGTGGCACTGGTCGCATTCGAAGGTGTTGCCCGAGGCGGCTTCGACGTGCCGCGCGAAGCGGTTGACGCGGTCGGCGCCCACGCGGCGGTCGCACAGGCCCGCTTCGACGAGGCGGTCGAGCACGCGGTAGATGGTCACGCGGTCGGGGGCTTCACCCGTGGCGGTGGTGTAGGCCGCGGCCACTTCCTCGTGCGTCAGGGGCTGGGAGGTGTGCTTGAGCAGCTCCAGCACGGTCTGGGCGGCGCGGGTCACGCGCAGGCCGCTTTCGCGCAGCAGGGTCTCACTGTCGAAGGCGGCGAGCGGGGGCTTCGGGTGCGGTGTCGGGGTCTTCATGGGAAACGCCATTGTGTTGCATCCCCGGGGCTCGTGTGTAACGCAAGGCCAAAATCGCCCGCCGGCCATGCCAGATAATCGGCCGCATTCCAGACCAACGGACGGCACGAACAGCATGGACACAGAGCGCGGCGGCGACGCACTCAGCCACGTGCTTGCGACGTACAGGTCCGAGCGGGCGGTCACGGCGCGCTTCTCGCTCTCCGCGCCATGGGCGCTGCATTCGAGCGGCGTCGCCGGCCCGCTGATCCGCATGTGCACCGGCGCGCCGTACTGGATCGCGGTGGACGGCGCCGAGCCGGTGGCCGTCGCGCCGCACGACATCGCGATGCTGCCGCAGGGCGGCGCCCACACCGTGTCGTCCGCGCCGGGCCTGGAGGCCGAGCCGTTTCGCGATCTCATCACCGCGCACTCGGTCGGCCGGCATGGCGACCACCCGATCGTGTTCTCGCACGGCGGCGGCGGCGCGGCGACCGCGTTGTTCTCATTGCACCTGTGGATGCCCGCGGAGGGCCTCGGCTCCATCATGGCGAGCCTGCCGCCGCTGATCGTGCTGCGGCAGGATGAGATTCCCACCACCGCGTCGCTCGCGCAGGCGATGGAATCGCTGGTGAACGAAACCATCGCGCAGCGCCCGGGCTGGCAGCTCTCGGCGGCGCGCATGGCCGACCTGCTGCTGGTGCACATCCTCTGCGAGCACCTGTACGCGCAGCCCCAGGCCGACCAGGCGCAGCAGGCCGGCCAGCTGCGCGGGCTGGACGACGAGAGCATCGCGCGCGCGATGTCGCTGATGCACGAGCGGCCCGAGCACCCGTGGTCGGTGGCCACGCTGGCGCAGGCGAGCTATCTCTCGCGCACCGTCTTCAGCGAGCGCTTTCGCGCGCTGGTCGGCGTGACGCCCATGCACTACCTGGGCTCCTACCGCATGACGCTCGCGGCCGAGAAGCTCAAGAACCGGCAGCTGAGCCTGCACCAGGTGGCAGAGGCGGTGGGCTATGCCTCGGAAAAGGCGTTCTCGCGCGCCTTCCAGCGCTGGACGGGCATGACGCCCAGCGCGTATGTGCGTCAGGCTGCGCCCAATAGCGATAGCCAGGACCGTTCACGCTGAGCTTGTCGAAGCGCAGCGCAAGGCTTCGACAAGCTCAGCCCGAACGGTTTGCGGCGATCCGCATGAGTTGCCGCACCGGACGATCGGTGCCCAAATCCGGCGTGCCGGAGGTTGAGGCGGCCGCATGCGCGCCGAACAATCGGCGCATGCCCATCCAACGCCACCGAGTCATCCCCGACGTCCGCAATCCGGCGCTCGAAAACTCCCTCGTCAAATCGATCGCCACCGGCGACAACCGGCAGCGCGAAGCCACGGTGAAGAACACCGACGGCGAGCCGCTGCTGCAGTTCGAAGGCCAGAGCAATCCGTACCTGGAGCACCAGCGCAACGACCTGCTGCTGAGCATCCAGCACCTGCGCAGCGAAGGCCACGACGAGATGGTCTTCCTGTGCATCACGCACTGCAAGGAGCTGACCTTCAAGGCCATTCACTACGAGCTGGTCAACATGCAGGCGCGCATCCGCGCCGACGACGTGGCCGGCGCGCTGCAGCTGGTGCCGCGGGTGCGCGCGCTGCTGGAGTTTCTGGGCAAGACCTGGGACGTGCTCTCCACCATCACGCCGCACGAGTTCAACCAGTTCCGCAACACGCTGGGCATCGCCTCGGGCCAGCAGTCGTACATGTACCGGCACGTGGAGTTCATCCTGGGCAACAAGTCGGTGCCGCTGGCACGTGCGCATGCGAACAACCCCGACGTGTGGCCCGGCATGGAACGCGCGCTGAATTCGCCGAGCCTCTACGACGACGTGCTCGCGCTGCTGCACCGGCGCGACATCGCGGTGCCGGCCGAGGCGCTCGCGCGCGACTGGTCGGCGCCTTATGTGGTGAACCCGGGCGTCGAGGCCGCGTGGCTCTGGGTCTACGGCGACCCGACACCGGAGAACGATCTCTACCGACTGGGCGAAGCGCTGATGGACATCGCCGATGTGTTTTCGCAATACCGCTGGCGGCACTTCGTGTCGGTCGAGCGCATCCTCGGCTTCAAGCCGGGCACGGGCGGCTCGGCCGGCGTGGGATGGCTGCGCAGCGTGGTCGACCACCGGTTCTTTCCGGAGCTATGGTCCGTGCGCACGCAACTCTGAGGCGCCCGTTCATGACTGCCACACACAAGGTGCTGATCGTCGGCGCAGGCATCGCGGGCTGTTCGGCCGCCATCGCGCTGGCCGACAAAGGCATGCAGGTCACGCTGGTCGAAAAAGAGGCGCAATGGCGCTTCCAGAGTTCGGGCATCTTCATCTACAGCAACGGGCTGGAGGCGCTGCGCAGCGTCGGCGTGCTGCCGCAGATCCTCGATGCGGGCTTCGGCATCGCGGACGGACGCAACGTCTACCTCGACCACCACGGTGCGCCGATCGTCGATGTGTTCTATCCGCGCTCGCATGGCGACGCGGTGCCGGTCCTGGGCATCAAGCGCGCGGAGATGCACCGCATCCTCGCGGGCCGGCTCGGTGCGCTCGGCGTCGCTATCCGGCTCGCGACGACGGTGGCGACGATCCATTCGCCCGCCGGCGGCGATCACGCGGAGGTCACGTTCTCCGATGGATCGGTGCAGCGCTTCGACCTCGTCGTCGGCGCGGACGGCATCCGCTCGCAGGTCCGCGAGGCCGTGTGCGGACCCGTCGCGCCGCGCTACACGGGCTTCGGCGTCTGGCGCAGCGTGCACGCACGGCCGCGCGCGCTGGACGCGAAGGTCATGATGATGGGCATCGGCAAGCGCCTGGGCATCATGCCGATCAGCGACGACAGGCTCTACATCTTCGGCACGGTGAGCGAGCCTGCGGACCGCTGGTATCCGAGGGCGCAATGGCCCGCGTTGATGCGCGCGCGGTTCGCGGAATTCGGCGGGCCGGCGCGGCAGTTTCTCGACGAGCTCTCCGCGGATTCGGAAGTGCTCTACACCGCCGTCGAGGAAGTGCAGGCCCCGTTGCCCTGGCACGCGGGCCGCGTGCTGCTGATCGGCGATGCGGCGCACGCCTCGACGCCGTTCATGGGGCAGGGCGGCGCGATGGCGGTGGAGGACGCCGTGGTGCTTGCCGACATGCTCGCGGCGCACGGCATCGGCGAACAGACCCTGAAGGCCTTCGGCGAGCGCCGCTTTCCGATGTGCCGCTTCGTGCAGGAGGCTTCCCGCAAGGTCGGCGAGGCGGGCGCCGTGGAAGACGCCGCGAGCTGCGCGCGCCGCAACGCGGCGATGCAGCAGACGGCCCAGCAGCAGGTCGATGGCTTCTACCGCGAACTCGATGCGCTGCGTGCGGTGCCGTCCTGAAGGATTGGAAAAGCTGCTTATGCCCGGATGCAGCTAAGCATCTGACGAAAGGGTCGTTCGCGCGAAGGCGGCCGCGCGACAGAATCGCGCGCTTTGTCTTTTGCAACCGAAAGTCTTCCATGCGCGTCCACCCCTCGCTGAAAAAACCGTTCCTCGCACTGTGGGCCGGTGCGCTGTTCTCGCTGGGCGCGCAGGCGCAGCAACCGCCGGCGGCCTACCCGTCGAAGGCCGTGCACATCACGGTCGCCAACACGCCCGGCAGCTCGCCCGACGTGCTCGCGCGCTATCTGTCGCAGCGCCTGTCCGAGCAATGGAAGCAGCCCGTGGTGGTCGACAACCGCGCCGGGGCGGCGGGCATCCTGGCGGCCGATGGGCTCGCGAAGGCCCCGGCCGACGGTTATTCGCTGCTGGTGGGCGCCGATGGGCCGATCACCATCCTCCCCAATCTCCAGGCCGGGCTGCCGTACGACGCGCGACGCGACCTGGTGCCGGTGGTGTCGCTCGGGCAGATCGATTTCGTGCTGGTCGCGAATCCGAAGACGGGCTTTCGCACCGTGGCCGATTTCGTGCACGCCGCCAAGGCGCAGCCGGGGCGCATCAACTACGCCTCGGCCGGCAACGGCAGTCCGCAGCAGCTGAGCATGGAACTGCTCAAGCAGAAGACCGGCATCTACGTCACCCACATTCCGTACCGCGGCGGTCCGCTGGGCATGCAGGACGTGATCGCGGGGCAGGTGGACGTGATGTTCATCGCCGTCGGCCCCGCGCTGCCGCACATCCGCACCGGCAAGCTGGTCGCGCTGGGCACCAGCGGCGAGAAGCGCCATGCGCTGCTGCCCGAAGTGCCGACCGTCGCCGAGACCTACGCGGGCTACCGCTCGGGCACCTGGTTCGGCCTGTTCGCGCCGGCCCGAACGCCGCAGCCGGTGCTCGATGCCATCGCCGCCGATGCCGGGCGCATCGTGCAGACGCCCGCGGCGCGCGCCGATCTCGCGGTGCAGGGCATCGAGGCCACGGGCTTCGCGCAGCGGCAGTTCCAGCAGCAGGTGTCGGCCGAGTACGAGCGCTATGCGCAGATCGTGAAGGCCACGGGCATCAAGGCCGAATAGCGTCGAAGAGGGCCGAATAGGGCCGTCGATCAGCGAAGCGACCGGGACAGCGCCTTGGCGAAATCCGCGACATCGTCGTCGCGGCACACCTCGGCGGCGAGCGGCCCATGGCCGCCCGCCACGGCGACCAACGCCATCGCCTTCTTCGGGCAGAGGCCCAGGCAGGTCGACTGCACGACGCGAAGGCGCCCCGGCACATGCACCAGGTCGCGCTTGAGTTCCTTGCGGACCTGCCGCGCCTTGAGTTTGGTGGGGCCGTCGCTGCGCTCTTCGCAATCGCCGCAGACCAGCACGACGCCGGAGAGCTTGGTTTCGACCAGGGGAGGGGAATGGCTCACGCGTTGCGTTCCTTTTTTCTTTCCTTTTGTTTCAGCCCATCTTGGGCGCCAAGGCGCGCCGCGCACGTCAGCCGACTGCCCGAATGCGCTAAGGTGCGGCCATTCGCATTCCTGAATACCTTTGCCCGACCACCACGTCCCGACCACCATGTCCCGACTCCCCATCGAAATCGAAACCGCCCCGAACCCCACCACCACGGTGATCCTGATGCACGGCCTGGGCGCCGACGGCAACGACTTCGTGCCGATCGCCGGCGAGCTGGACCTCTCCAGCGTCGGGCCGGTGCGCTTCGTGTTTCCCAATGCGCCGGTGATTCCGGTGACCCTGAACAACGGCTACCAGATGCCGGCGTGGTTCGACATCGCCGGCCCCGATTTCAACGTGCAGGAAGACGCCACGGGCCTGCGCCGCTCGCAGGCCGCCATCGAGGCGCTGATCGCCAACGAAAAGGCCCGTGGCATCCCCGCGAACCGCATCGTGGTGGCCGGCTTCTCGCAGGGGTGCGCGATGGCGCTGCTCACGGGGCTGCGCCACACCGAGCGCCTGGCCGGCATCGTCGGCCTCTCGGGCTGGCTGCCGCTGGCGGCCAGCACCGCGGCCGAGCGCCACGCCGCCAACCATGAGACGCCGGTGTTCCTCGGTCACGGCCGGCAGGACCCGATGGTGCCCCTGGCACGCGCCGCGCAATCGCGCGACGCGCTCGCCGCCCTGGGCTACACCGTCGAGTGGCACGAGTACGCGATGGCGCACTCGGTCTGCATGGAGGAAGTGGCCGACCTGAACGATTTCCTGCTGCGCGTGCTGGGCTGAAGAGCGCCACGGGCCGCTGCGGCAACCCACGAGACAGACAGACAGAGAAGGAGACCGCCATGATCCTCGTCATCGGACACGCCCTCGCCAAGCCCGACACCCTGCAGGCGATGCTGGCCATCAGCGTGGAGCACGTGCTGCGCTCGCGCGCCGAGCCCGGCTGCATCTCGCACGAAGTCACCACTGATGTGCAGGCGCCGCTGCGGCTGACCTTCGTGGAGCGCTGGAGCGACATGCCCGCGCTGCAGGCGCACTTTCGCGTCGATGCCTCGCGCGCCTTCGGCAAGGCGCTCGCGGCGATGGCCGACGGCACGCCGGAGATCCACGTCTACCAGTCCGACGAGATCGATCTGCGGGCGGGCCGCGCCTAGCCCGAATCTTTCACTACAAAACAGGCCTCTGGCCCCCACGGTGCCTATGCAGGGAGCTATCAAAAAAATAGCGGGCGGACGCCTAGCCGGAAACGGGATTCCCTGCGCAAGCAGTGCCCGCGCGCCCGTGCTACCTTCCAGCCCCTCAGAAGATTGATGGGTCATAACAATATGAGCAACAGATTGCAGGAGAGGCTGGGTGCCCTTTCAGCCGCACGCCTGACAGGCATGCGCCGCGGCATCGAGAAGGAAAGCCTGCGCGCGCTGCCCGACGGCAAGCTCGCGCTGACGCCGCATCCGTTGGCGCTGGGCTCGGCGCTCACGCATCCGCACATCACGACCGACTTCAGCGAATCGCAGCTCGAGCTCATCACGGGCGTGCACGCCGGCGTCGAATCGGCGCTCGAGGAATTGACCCGCGTCCACCAGTTCACCTACCGCGTGCTCGACCAATTGGGTGACGAGCGCCTCTGGGTTTCCAGCATGCCCTGCGGCCTGCCGACCGACGAGACCATTCCCATCGGGCGCTACGGCTCATCGAACGTGGGCCGCGCCAAGAGCGTCTACCGCATGGGCCTGAGCCACCGCTACGGCCGCCGCATGCAGACGATCTCGGGCATTCACTACAACTGGTCGCTGCCCGACGTGTCGAGCGAACAGTACTTCGCGCTGATCCGCAATTTCCGCCGCCACGCCTTCCTCCTGCTGTACCTGTTCGGCGCTTCGCCGGCCTTGTGTTCGAGCTTCGTCGCGGGCCGCCCGCACGAGCTGCAGCCGCTGGGCGACGGCAGCATGTTCATGCCGCACGGCACGTCGCTGCGCATGGGGCGCCTGGGCTACCAGAGCGATGCGCAGGCCTCGCTGGCGGTGAGCTACAACAGCCTGGACGGCTACGGCGCCTCGCTGCAGGACGCGCTCACGCGGCCCTGGCCGGGCTACGAGGCCATCGGCATCCGCAACCTGGGCGGCGACTACAACCAGCTGGGCACGAGCCTGCTGCAGATCGAGAACGAGTTCTACGGCACCATCCGCCCCAAGCGCGTGATCAACCCCGGCGAGCGCCCGCTGCATGCGCTGCGCGAGCGCGGCGTCGAATACGTCGAGGTGCGCCTGATGGACCTCGACCCCTTCGAGACGGTCGGCATCAACGCGCAGACGATGCGCTTCATCGATGTCTTCCTCCTGCACTGCCTCCTGAGCGACAGCCCCGACGACACTCCCGAGGAAATCGCCGACCTCGCGCGCAACCAGCACCTGACCGCCGCGCGCGGCCGCGAGCCGGGCCTGCGCCTGTCGCGCGGCGGCAGCGAGGTGACGCTGACCGACTGGGGTATCGAACTGGTCGAAGAGTGCCTGCCCATCGCCGCTGCGCTCGACGCGGCGCAGGGCGGCACCCACCACACCGACGCGGTGAAGGCCGCCAAGGCCGCGCTGCGCAACCCCGACAGCCTGCCCTCGGCCCGCGTGCTCGCGGCCGTCGAGCAGCAGCACGGCAATTCGTTCATCGGCTTCGTGCGCGCCCAGTCGGAGCAGACCCGCGCCGCGCTGCTGGCCCTGCCGTTCTCGCCCGAGCAGCAGGCCGGGTTCGAGCGCATGACCGCCGAGTCGATCCAGGAGCAAAAGCGCATCGAGGCGGCCGACACCATGCCCTTCGAGATCTACCGCGAGCAGTACGTCTCGCCCGCGCGGCTGGGCATCGCCCGCGGCCGCATGGCGGTCGCTGCCTAGGCAAGCCGGCGATCTAGAAGATCGCCACCGGGTTGATGTTCACCTGCGTCGAGCCGGTGTACAGCGGCTGGCCCAGCACGAACAGGAACTCGCACACGCCCTCGCGCAGCAGCGCGCGGGTGTCGATCAGTTCGAGGTTGTAGATGCCGTGCTTGGCCAGCATGAACTGGTTGACGGGGAATTCTTCCCCGCTCGTGCCGGGGTAGATTTCAGACGCCCAGGTGTCGCCGCCGAAGGCCACGATCTGCTGCTCGGCGAGCCAGCGCGCGGCTCCCATGCCGATGCCGGGCTCGGCCTCGAGAAAGCGCTTGTCGTCCTTGCCGATCAGTTCGAGCCAGCCGGTGTTGAACAGCACGACATCGCCTTTTCTCAGCGCGAGGCCAGCCTTCTTCAGCACGGCTTCGATGTCCGCGACGGTGAACTCGGTGGTCTCCGCAACGATGGCCTGCTTGTAGTGCGCGGCCATGTCCAGCACCACGCCCCGCGTGACCAGCGGCGGCACCTTCTCGATGCCCAGCTTCGTCACGCCCTCGATGGTCACGAAATCGGCCGCCTTGTTGCCGTTGTAGTAGACGTTGTCGATGCCGATGTGGCCGATGCCGTTGAGCTGCGTGCCCACGCCCGTCCAGCCCTCCACCAACTCGTCGTTGAAGGTGAACTTGTTGGGCCCGGTCGACAGGCCCGCCTGCTGTCCGGGCTGGACATTGAAGAGCTTGAAGCTGCGATGGCGAAACGCCGGCGTCTTCCGGTTGACCTCGACCGCGAGCGGCAGGGCCTTGCCCTTCTTGACCAGCCCGATGGCCTGCAACAGCACCTCGGGCGTCAGCAGGTTCGCCGCGCCGATCTCGTCGTCCTTGCCGTACGCCGATGGATACCAGCGCGCGTCTTGTTCAGTCGTTTTCATGGGAGGCTTTCCAGGTTGTTCCCGGGACGGATGCCGGGCGGTTGAATTCCACGGTAGCCAAGCTCCTGCGCCGGGCCTGTAGGACGGCGGCAGGAAGGCGGCTTCTTACTTTCCCTTGCGGCCTGCCGGCGTCGGCGCATCGGCTGCGATGAGCTTCTCCGCGCGCATCTCGTCCCAGAAGGCCGCGGGAATCACCGCGGCCAGCGCCGCCTGGTCTTCGGCGATGCGCTCGGGGCGGCTCGCGCCGGGAATCACAGCGGCCACCGCCGGGTTGGCCAGCGAGAACTGCAGCGCGGCGGCCTTGATGCCGACCGAGTGGCGATCGGCCACGGCCTTGATGCGCTCGACCTTGGCGATGATCTCCGGCGATGCCTTCTGGTACTCGAAGTGCGTGCCGCCGGCCAGGATGCCCGAGCTGTACGGTCCACCCACGACGATGTCCACGTTCTGCTTCGCGGCGGCGGGCATCAGGCGCTGCAGGGCGCGCTCGTGGTCCAGCAGCGTGTAGCGGCCGGCCAGCAGGAACCCGTCGGGCTTCGCTTCGGCGAGGTCCAGCGTCAGCTCGCACGGCTCCACGCGGTTGACCCCGAGGCCCCAGGCCTTGATCACGCCTTCCTCGCGCAGGCGCGTCAGCACGCGGAAGGCCCCCTTGCGGGCGATTTCGAACTGCGCGAGCCATTCGTCGCCGTAGAAGTCCTGCGCGATGTCGTGCACCCAGACGATGTCCAGCCGGTCGGTGTTAAGGCGCTTCAAGCTGTCCTCGATCGAGCGCAGGGTCGCGTCCGCCGAGTAGTCGTTGACCAGCTTGTTGGGCCGGCCGAATTCGAAGAGCCCGCCTTTTTCGCCGAGGTCGCGCGCGGTGGTCTCTTCGGTTTCGTCCAGCACGAGGCGGCCGACCTTGGTGCTCAACACGTAATCGTCGCGCCGGTGCTTCGCGAGCGCCGTGCCGAGGCGGATCTCGGCCAGGCCCGCGCCGTAGAAAGGCGCCGTGTCGAAGTAGCGGATGCCGTGGGCCCACGCCGCATCGACGGTGGCGAGGGCTTCGGCCTCGGGGATGTTGCGGAACATGTTGCCCAGCGGGGCGGTTCCGAAGCCCAGGAGGCCGGGGAGTTTGTCCTTGATGCTCATGAAAGAAAGTCCTTGGTGGGTGGTCGATGGCTTCACTGTAGGTTTTGCGGTTGAGTCTGTCCAAGACATAATTCGTCATACTTGAGTCTTCATGGGTCTTAAATGCTGGACATCCGCCAACTTCACTACTTCGTCGCCGTTGCGGAAGACGAGCACGTCGGCCGCGCCGCCGAGCGGCTGCATATCTCCCAGTCGCCGTTGAGCCGGCAGATCGCGCAGCTCGAAGAGCGGCTCGGGCTCGTGCTGTTCGAGCGCAGCCAGCAGCGCATTCGCCTCACGGCCGACGGCCGCACCTTTCTCGCGGAGGCGCGCGCGCTGCTCACGCACGCCAACCGCCTCGAATCGCTCGCGCGCCGGCTGGGGCGCGGCGACGAAGGGGGCCTGTGCATCGGCTACATCGAGAACGCGATGCACGCCGGCGTGCTGCCCGATGCGTTGCGCACCCTGCGCGCGACGCGGCCGGCGGTGCACGTCGCGCTCTACAACCTGAAGTCGGCGGACCAGATGGAGGGCCTGCGCCAGCGCAGCCTCGATGTCGCGCTGGTGTGCGAGCCGCCGCCCGCGAACGATCCGGACCTGAAGGGCGCGCAGCTGATGAGCGATCCGATGCTGCTGGCGCTGCCCGATGCGCATCCGCTGGCCTCGGCAGCCAGGCTGACACCGGCCGCGCTCGGAAAGCTCGAATGGATCGCCGTGCAGCAGAAGGAGGGCGCGCTCACGCACGACGGCTTCGTGGCCGCCTGCGCGAAGGCGGGCTTCACGCCGAACATCTCGATGGAGGCCGCCGAGCCGCTCACCGCGCTGGGGCTGGTGGCCGCGGGCCTGGGCGTGGCGATGGTGCAGAGCAGCCTGCGCCACCATGCGCCGGCCGGCGTGGTGCTGCGCGAGTTGCCATGGTTCACCTACCGCACGCCGCTGTGGGCGGCCTGGCACAACGTCAACCTGCGGCCGCTGGTGGAGGTCTTTCGCCTGACGTTGCTGGAGGGCGTGCGGCTGGAGGGCGCGGCCCGCTAGCGATCTGCTGGATCGCCGATGCCTTGCGTCGCGCCGTCCGCAGACGACACAGGCGCTGGCCGATGGCCTACAGGCATTGGCCTGCATCGCCCACCGCGCATGGGAACCGCGCTGCGAGGATGAGCGTCATGCACCGCGCAAGCACCAACGCCAACTCCAACATCGTTTCTTCGGTTTCACCATGACATTCAAGGCCTACCTCGTCGAGGACAGTCCCGTGATCCGCGAGAACCTCGTCGGATTTCTCGAGGACGTGGCCGACGCGCAGGTCGTGGCCTCCGCCAGCACCGAGGAAGAAGCCGTGAACTGGCTGCGCCAGCACCGCGACGACTGGGACCTGACCATCGTCGATCTGTTCCTGCAGCGGGGCAACGGGCTGGGCGTGATCAACGCGTGCCGCAACCGCTCGCCGCACCAGAAAGTGGTGGTGCTGAGCAACTACGCCACGGCCGACATGCGCGATCGCTCGACGCAGCTGGGCGCCGACGCCTTCTTCGACAAATCGGCCGAACTCGACCAGCTGGTGGCGTACTGCGCCACCATGCAGCCGTCGCACGGGTGACTGGGGCCGCGCGCCTGCCGGGGCGCCGGGCCGCTTTCCTGGGGTAAAACGCCACGCTGCCGCGCAGCGGCAGGCCCGAGCATCCCCAACGAACGCAGCGAAGAGAAACACCCATGAGCAGCAGCAACACCATCGACTTCAAGGGCCGTGTGGCCATCGTGACCGGTGCCGGTGGGGGCCTCGGCCGCCAGCATGCGCTGGCCCTGGCCGCACGCGGCGCCAAGGTGGTGGTCAACGACCTGGGCGCTGCACGCGACGGCTCGGGCGGCTCGGTCAGCGCCGCGCAGGCGGTGGTCGACGAGATCGTGGCGGCCGGCGGCGAGGCCATCGCCAACGGCGCATCGGTCACCGACTTCGAGGCCGTGCAGGCCATGGTGCAGCAGGCGGTGGACGCCTGGGGCCGCGTCGACATCCTGGTGAACAACGCCGGCATCCTGCGCGACAAGAGCTTCGCCAAGATGGAGATCGCCGATTTCAAGCTGGTGGTCGACGTGCACCTGATGGGCGCGGTGAACTGCACCAAGGCGGTCTGGGCGCTCATGAACGAACAGAAGTACGGCCGCATCGTGATGACCACCTCGTCCTCGGGCCTGTACGGCAACTTCGGCCAGAGCAACTACGGCGCCGCCAAGCTCGCGCTCGTGGGCCTCATGCAAACGCTGAGCATCGAGGGCGCGAAGAACGACATCCGCGTGAACTGCCTCGCGCCCACCGCCGCCACCCGCATGACAGAGGACCTGTTCCCCAAGGAGATGCTCGAGGCCTTCCAGCCCGACGCGGTGGTGCCCGCCATGCTGGTGCTGGCCGCCGAGGGCGCGCCCAACCGCACGGTGCTCTGTGCAGGTGCCGGCGTGTTCGAGGCGGCGCACATCACGCTCACGCAGGGCGTGTGGCTGGGCAACGGCCCGGACGCCGCCGAGCAACTGGCCGCGCGGCTGGCCGAGGTGACCTCGCACGAGGGCGAGACCGTGCCGCAGGCCGGCACCGCGCAGGGCAGCAACGAGGTCGCCAAGGCCATGGCGAACGCAAAGAGAGGTTGAGCGAACGACCCTGTTCATGGCGCTTGACCTAGAGCGCACTCGAGCATTTCCAATGAATTCACCGGGACTTCCGGTTCATTCAACTGCCAAGGAAAAGCCATGAACACGATCGACAACAAGGCCCTGGTCCAGCACATCCATGCGGAGCTGGACAAGGGCAACGGCCAGGCCTTCATCGACAGCCTGGCCGACGACGCCAGCTGGACATTGGAGGGCACCACGCCCTGGTCGCGCACCTACGCGGGCAAGGCGGCCATTCGCGAGGAGCTGATCGCGCCGCTGTTCGCGCAGTTCGCCGCGCCCTACGTGAGCAAGACCGAGCGCATCATTGCCGAGGGCGACCGGGTGGTGGTGCTGTTCAGCGGCGACGTGCCCACCAAGGCCGGCAAGCGCTACAACAACCGCTACTGCTACGTCTACCGACTCGAAGGAGGCAAGGTGAAAGAGCTGACCGAGTACTTCGACACCGCACTGGTCCAGGAGGCGCTCCAGGCGCCGCCGGTCGCCGCGCATGCCGGCTAGCGCGCCCGCAGCACCGGCAGCACCCGCGGCACCGGTCGTGAAGGGCACGCCCTTCCACATCGGCGAGCTGGCCACCCGCACGGGCCGCACGGTGCACGCGATCCGCTGGTACGAGACGCAGGGCCTCGTGCCCGGCGTGGCGCGCGACGATGGCGGCCGGCGCCTCTACGGGGAGCTGCACGTCGGCTGGCTCGACCTGATGGAGCGCCTGCGCCGCACCGGCATGTCGATCGCCGAGATGCGCCAATACACTGCGCTCGCGCTGCAGGGCAAGGCCACGCTGCAGCAGCGCCGCGACATGCTCGCTGCGCACCGCCGGCGCGTGAGCGAGACCATCGCCGATTGGAAGAGGGCGCTCACGCTGGTCGATCGCAAGATCGATTTCTACGACGCGTGGATGGCGAGCGGCCATCGGCCGCCGCTGATTCCCGCGGACACGCCGCGCGCCGCACCGCCCAAGCGGCGCAAGACGCGCTGAACGCGGCCGCTATTCCGCGACGAAGCCGCTGTCCTTGCGGATCGAATCGCGGTCGCGGTGGTTGTTCAGGCGCCCCAGCGTGCTGTCGAGCAGGCGCTTGAGCTTGTCGGACGCGCCGCGGAAGGCCTCGTCCATCGTGTTGCCGTGCTGCGTCACGGCGAGTGGCTGGTGGTGGGCAAGGCGCGCTTCCATCACGCAGCGCTTGTCGCCGCCGCCGGCCTTGTCGTGGTTCTCGTCGCTCAGATGCACCTCGATGCGCGTCACGTCCGCGACGAAACGGCTCAGTTGCTGCTTGATTTCCGTGTCGGCCCAGCGTTCCAGCGTGTCCTTGTTCTCGATACCGTTGCTCGTGTTGACCTGAATCTGCATGCAATGCCTCTCTCTGCTGGATGGATGAACGAAAGCCCACTGTGCGCCCTGAAGCGCCGTGCCGTGCGTAGGTCTATTCCCTACCCACGCGACGGGCAGGGTCCGCAATGCGGCGGTCTTTGCCGGTTCCGGGTGTCAGCTCTGGATGTAGCTGGTCAGTTGGGTGATCGTCTGCTCGTGCTCGCTGATGATGTCGTCCATCAGGTCCTGGATCGAGATCATGCCCACCACCTTGTCGCCATCGACCACCGGCAGGTGGCGGAACTTGCGCTGGCTCATCAGCGCCATGCAGGCGCGGGTGCGGGTTTGCGGTGTGACGGTCATCACGTCGGGCGTCATGATCTCCGAGACCTTCATCTCCTTGGAGTTCTTGCCCTGCAGCGCGACCTTGCGGGTGTAGTCGCGTTCGGAGAGAAAGCCCACGAGCTTCTCGCCGTCCATCACCATGAGCGCGCCGACCTCGAAGCGGGCCAGCGTGGCCAACGCATCGAACACGCTGGTGTCGGGCGCCGTGCGCCAGGCGGCGGAGTCGTGGCGCTTGAGCAGTTCGGAGACGGGTTTCATCGCAATCACTCCATCAGAAAGGTTTCGATTCGACCGACGCCGCTGGCGCCGCACTCGGTCAAATCATAGGGGCGTACAAGGCCCCCGCGATGCAAAACCCTCTAAGGGATTGCGCGTGTCCCGCACGCGCGAGAACTTAAGGTGTCGCGGCCAGCACGCGGCTGAGCGCCACGGGGTCGCCCACCACGGCCTTCACGAGGCCCTTGTCGTCGAAGTTGACCTGGTACTCCGACCAGCTGTCGCGCCAGTAACGCCACGTGGTGGCGTCCAGGCTCGGGTTCTCGCCGGCGATGGGGTAGCCGATGGCCATGAGAACCTGCTCCCGCGTCATGCCGGGCATCACCTTGCCGGCGCGGATCGCGGTGCTCACCGCGGGCGGGAAGGCGGCCATCTTCTGCTTCGGATCTTCGGTGACCACGTAGCGCTTGGCGAAGTCGATCAGCGGGATGTTGCGGCTGTAGTCGTTCTTGATGCGCTGGGGCTTGCCCGCCAGATCGAGGTTGAAGAAGCGGAAGTCGTAGGCGGTGATGCGCGCCGGTGTGCCCACGGCCACGATGCTGGTGCCCTGCTCGTCGTAGTTGATGTCGCTGATCGAATCGCCGTAGGTGCGCATGTTGCAGCACAGGTAGCCGTTGATCAGCGGGCCGGGCGGCGGCGAAGGGCGCTGGGCGTGGACGACGGACACGGGCACGACGGTGGCTGCCAGCACGGCGGCAGCGGCAAGGCGCTTGAACATGGATTTCCCTCGGTGTTGTTGGAATGGCTGCGGGGCGCAGCGCGCGGATTCTAGGGGCGATGCCGGGGCGGGCGAAGGCAGAATAGGGTTTACAGCTATGGAAAAGATAGCGTCGGCGAGCCGTTCAGGTTCCCGGGCCACAATGCCCGTCCGGCCCGCGGGCCAGGCTCCTGCAAAACCCCCTCCAGACAGCGCGACAGAAAGAGCATCCATCGATGGCGATCCAGTGGTTCCCCGGGCACATGTACACGACCCAGAAGGCCATCACCGAGCGGGTGAAGGACATCGACGTGGTCATCGAACTGCTCGACGCGCGCCTGCCCGGCTCCAGCGCCAACCCGATGCTGGCCGAGCTCACGGCCGGCCGGCCCACGCTCAAGGTGCTCAACAAGCAGGACCTGGCCGACCCCGCGCGCACCGCGCTCTGGCTTGCGCACTACAACGCGCTGCCCGCCACGCGCGCCATCGGCCTCGATGCGAGCCTGACCACGCCCGCGCAGCAGATCGTCAAGGCCTGCCACGAACTCTCGCCCAACCGCGGCGGCATGGCCAAGCCGATGCGCGTGCTGATCTGCGGCATTCCGAACGTGGGCAAGTCCACCCTCATCAACACGCTGACCGGCGGGCGCAAGGCCAAGACCGGCGACGAGGCCGGCATCACCAAGCTGGAGCAGCGCATCACGCTGGCCGACGACTTCTATTTGTGGGACACGCCCGGCATGCTGTGGCCGCGCATCGTGGTGCCCAAGAGCGGCTACAACCTGGCGGCCAGCGGGGCGGTGGGGCGCAACGCCTTCGACGAAGAAGAGGTGGCGCTCGAGTTGCTCAACTACCTGAAGACGCACTATGCGACGGGCATCGCCGAGCGCTTCAAGCTGGTCGAGCTCGATGCCCAGACCATCGCCGGCATGAAGGACGAGGACGTGCTCGACACCATCGGCCGCAAGCGCGGCGCGCTGCTGGGCAAGGGCCGCGTCAATCTGCAGAAGGCGGCGGAAATCGTGATGCACGAATTCCGCGCCGGCAACCTCGGGCGCATCACGCTGGAGACGCCCGAGGAGTTCGCGCAGTGGCTGGCCGAAGGGCAGCGCATCGATGCGGAGCGCGCGGCCAAGAAGGCGGCGCGCGGCAAGAAGCGCAAGTCCGGCGACGAGCCCGCGGCAGCGGATTGAACGGGCATCGGGGCCGTCGGCTGAACGCGAACGGACCGCCCACTATCATCGAAACATGCAACGCCTCACGCGCCAGCGCAACGCTGTTTTCTCCGCCTTCAGCGACGCCGGTCGCGTATTGACCGCACCCGAAATCCTCGAGCACGCACGCGAGATCGTGCCCGAGATCAGCCTGTCCACCGTGTACCGCCAGGTCTCCCTGCTGCTGGCCGACGGCGAGATCGCGAAGGTCGAATTGCCGGGCGAACCGGCGCGCTACGAAGTGGCCTGCAAGCCCGCCGCGCACCGCCACGCGCACCACGACGGCAAAGAGGCCGACCACCACCATCACTACTTCCATTGCTCGGGCTGCGGGCAGGTGTTCCTGCTGCACGCATGCCCCGGGCCGATGGACGATCTCGCGCCCAAGGGCTTTCAGGTCAAGAGCCACGAGGTGACGCTGCACGGGCTGTGCGCGGCGTGCGTCGATACAGGCGGCAAGGCGGGCCACAACGCGGGTAGACACAAGGCGCACTGACGCGTCAGGCTGCCGCCAGCTTTGCGATGTTATTGAGAATGAATTCTCAATAACGTATAGTCACGGGTCCGAACCTTTTCGATCGACCCCTGACCCCTCATCCCTATGCAAGTCCTGTCCTCGCTCAAGGAAGCCAAGAAGCGTCACCGCGATTGCCAGGTGGTGACGCGGCGCGGCCGCACGTACGTCATCTGCAAGTCAAACCCGCGCTTCAAGGCGCGGCAGGGCGGCGCCAAGAACAGGCACAAGCGCTGAACCGGCGCTGACGACAAGGCGGGGCACCTCCCGCCGGCACACCTTCACGACTGAACCGCTCTGCATCGGCGCACCCCGCGCCGCCGCAGGCCTGCGCGCGTCTTTTCCTTTCACCGGAACCCTGTCCATGCTCCGAGCCATCGGCCTCACCAAACAGTACGGCGCGCACACCGCGCTCGACCGCCTCGACCTCGACATCCGCGGCGGCGACATCTACTGCCTGCTGGGCGCGAACGGCGCGGGCAAGACGACGACCATCAACCTGTTCCTGAACTTCATCGCGCCCACCAGCGGCACGGTGGAAATCAACGGCGTGGACGTCACGCGCCACCCCGTCGCCACCAAAGAGGACGTGGCGTACATCCCCGAGCAGGTCACGCTGTACGGCACGCTCTCGGGCCTGGAGAACCTGCGCTTCTTCGCGGGCCTCGCGCTCGGCCACGAGCTGCCGCGCTCGCGCCTGCTCGCGTTGATGACCGAGGTGGGGCTCGACCACGCGGCCGCGGACAAGCGCGTCTCCGCCTATTCGAAGGGCATGCGGCAGAAGGTGTGGATCGCGGTGGCGATCGCCAAGGAGGCCAAGGCGCTGCTGCTGGACGAACCGACCTCGGGGCTCGACCCGCACGCCGCCGCCGAGTTCTCCGACCTGCTGCGCCGCGCGGCCGACAGCGGCGTGGCGGTGCTCACCACCACGCACGACCTGTTCCATGCGCAGCAGACCGCCACGCGCGTCGGGATCATGAAGCGCGGGCGCCTCGTCGAAAGCCTCGATGGCGAAGCGCAGATCGCCAACACCGACCTGCAGTCGCTGTACCTGCAGCACATGAGGGCCTGAGCATGCTGCTGCACTGGATCGCACGACGCGAATCTCTCGAACGCCTGCGCGACGGGCGCCTGTACTGGGCCGGCGGGCTCGTGGTGGTGCTGCTCTTCACCGCGCTCGCCGTGGGCTGGGCGCACCAGCGCGATGCCCATGCCGAGCAGGTCGCCGCACAGGCGATGGACTACCGCGACTGGCTGCACCAGGACAAGCGCCACCCGCACGACGCCGCCCACCAGGGCATGCACGCCTTCAAGCCCGAGCCGCCGCTGTCGATGGTCGACTCGGGCATCAACCCCTTCATCGGCAGCACCGTGTGGCTGCAGGCGCACCGCCAGAGCGAGGTGAAGTTCAACGCCGCGCAGGACGCGACCGGCCTGCAGCGCTTCGGCAACCTCTCGGTCGGCTGGATCCTGCAGGTGCTCGGTCCGCTGCTGGTGATCGTGCTGGGCTTCAATGCGTTCGCGGGCGAGCGCGAGCAGGGCATCCTGCGGCAGACGCTGAGCCTGGGCGTGGCGCCGCTGCGGCTGCTGGCCGGAAAGGCGCTCGCGCTCTCGGCCTCGCTCGCGGTGCTGCTGGTGCCGGCTGCGCTCGTCGCGGCCATCGCGGTGGCCGTGGGCGCGGAGCAGGGCGAGCGCATCGACGCGCTGCTGCGCCTGGCCGCATGGGCGATCGGCTATGCCGTGTACCTCGGCATCTTCGTGTTCCTCGTGCTGGGCGTCTCGGCGATGTCGGCCACCTCGCGCACCGCGATCACCGTGCTGCTCGCCCTGTGGATCGGCCAGGCGGTGATGGCGCCGCGCGTGCTCTCCGAGCTGTCGCGCACCTGGTTCCCGAGCCCGACGCGGTTGGAGTTCAACCAGCAGCTCGGCGCCGAACTCAAGACCGTGTCGGACCAGGTCTGGCAGCAGAACTTCGGCACCACCGAGCGCTGGGGCCGCGACGTGCCGTTGAGCAAATGGGGCATCGCGCTGCGGCTGGACGACCAGGCCTCCTACCCCGTGTACGACCGGCACTACGGGCGCCTCTGGGACACCTGGGAACAACAGCAGACCGTGCAGGAGTGGAGCGGCCTCGTGCTGCCGATCCTGGCGATCCGCAGCTTCTCGATGGGCATGGCGGGTACCGATTTTTCGCACCACCGCCGCTTCACGACCGCGGCCGAACTGCACCGCCGCAACATCCAGGACCTGATGAGCAAGGACCTGGTGGCGCATGCCGATCCACTGGGCGACCGCCACTTCTCCTACCAGGCCACGCCCGCGCTCTGGGCCACCGTGCCGCCGTTCGACTACCACCCGCCGGGCGCGGGATGGGCGCTGCTGCATCAGGCGCGCAGCCTGGGCGTGCTCTGCGCTGGCTTGCTGCTCGCAGCGGTGTTCGCGGCCGTCGCCACGCTGCGCCAGCGCGCGCTTTGAAAGAGGGATGAAGCACATGTCCATCCATCCCCCGCAAGGCCGCCGCCTGCTGGCCGTCATGCGCCAGGAAATCCGCCTGATGCTCGCCGAGCGCGGCCTCTGGATCGTCGGCGCGCTGTTCCTGCTGCTTGTGGCCTATGCGCTCGGCAACGGCCTCGTGCAGACCGCCAAGCGCGACCGCGCGCAGGCGGCCGTCGCGCAGGCCGACCGCGACATCCGCGCCGGCCAGCGCGTGCAGCTCGAAGCCATCCTCGCGGGCACCGCGCAGCCCACGCCGTTCGAGAACCCAGCCGATCCGTCGCGCATGGCGAGCGGCTACGGCGGCCAGCATGCGCTGCTGCCGACCGCGCCGCTGGGCCCGGTCGCGCTGGGGCAGAGCGACCTGTTCTCGAGCCAGTACAAGGTCACGAACCAGAGCCGCGTGGTGTTCATGAACCCGAGCGACATCGAAAACCCGTGGCACCTGCTGAGCGGGCATTTCGACCTGGCGTTCGTCATCGTGTACCTGCTGCCGCTCCTGATCTTCGCGCTCAGCTACAACCTCCTGTCGGCGGAGCGCGAGAACGGCACCTTGCGGCTGCTGCTGTCGCAGCCCTTGCGCCTTCGCACGCTGCTCGCGGGCAAGCTCACGGTGCGCGCCGCGGTGCTGCTGGGGCCCGCGGTGCTGCTGCCGGTGGCGGTGCTGTGGGTCGCGCGCCATGCGGGGCTCGCCGGCAGCTCGGGCAGCGCGACGCTCTGGTGGGCGCTGCTCGTGGGCGCGTACGCGCTCTTCTGGTTCGCGTTGGTCGTGGCGGTGAATGCCTTCGGCGCCTCGTCGGCGACCAATGCGATGGTGCTGGTGATCGCGTGGGTGATGCTCGTGCTGGTCGCGCCGGTGCTGCTCAACCTTGCCGTCACGCAGGCCGCGCCGGCGCCTTCGCGCACCGAGCTCGCCACGCGCCAGCGCGTGGTCACGGCCGAGTCGATGAAGCGCCACCAGGACCTGCTGGGCACCGAATACCAGCACGTGGGCCACGGCGCGATCCTCGTGCCGCGCAACGGCAAGATCGAGATCGCCGGCCGCGCGCTGGCCAACTACCACATCGAGCGCGAGGTGGACGAAGCGATCCGCCCGGCGCTCGACCGTTTCGATGCGCAGCAGGCGCGCCAGCAGCAGCTGCTCGGCCGCTTCGGCGCCGTGTCGCCCGCGGCCGTGGCCTACGAGGGCATGACCGCGCTGGCCGGCAACGGTGCGCGCCGCCATGCGCGCTTCGAGGCGCAGACCGTCGCGCACCACGAGGCGTGGAAGGCCTTCTTCTTTCCGCGCATCGATGCGCGCGACGCGCTCACGCCGCCCGAGTTCGACCGCATTCCCGCGTTCGCCTGGCAGGAGGAGCCCGCCGGCCTGCTGCGCGGCCAGGCCGCGCTCGCGGTGCTGCAGCTGCTGGTGCCCAGCCTGCTGCTCTTCGGCCTCGCGGCATGGCGGCTGCGGCGCTTCTCGGTCGCTTAGTGCGTCACACCGATTTTCAGTTTCGTCTCCAACCAATCAGTCTCATGATCCAGTTCACCCGCACGGCCATGGCGGTGGCCGCCGTCACCGCATTTCAGGCAACGTATGCGCAGAGCAGCGCCGGCCTCGACGCCATCACCGTCGAAGGCAACCGCGATGCCAGCAGCCTGCACCTGGAGGAATCGAGCGGCACCGCCTCGCGCCTGGGCCTCTCGGTGCGCGAGACGCCGGCCTCCGTCGAGATCCTCTCGCAGGATGCGATCCAGCAGCGCGGCGCGCGCACCTTCAGCGAGGCCCTGCGCGGCATGGCGGGCCTGTCGGGGGGCGGCCCGCCGTCGTCGCCGACGACGCTCTCCACGCGCGGCTTCACCAGCCTCATGTACCTCTACGACGGCGTGCGCAGCTCTGGCGCGGGCGTCACCAACCGCGTGCAGGACACCTGGAACTACGACCGCATCGAAGTGCTCAAGGGCCCGGCCTCGGTGCTCGACGGCGAAGGCGCCATCGGCGGCGTCGTCAACTTCGTGACCAAGCGGCCCGACCGCGACAACCCGCACAAGGAGGCGCTGCTCTCGTACGGCAGCTACGGCGCCACGCGCGCGGCCTTCGGCTTCGGCGGCGCGCTGGGCGATGCGAGCGCCTACCGCATCGACTACAGCCGCAACGACACCAAGGTGGGCACCATCGACCGCAACGGCGAGCGCATCGATCACTTCACCAGCGGCATCGCGCTCGACCTCGGCGGCTCGGTGAAGCTGGACCTCTCGTTCGACTACCTGCGCGACAACAACGACGCCTACTGGGGCACGCCGCTGGTGCCGCGCGGCTTCGCCACGCAGCCAACGAACGTGGTGAGCACGTCCGACGGCCGCGTGATCGACCGGCGCATGGCGCGCACCAACTACAACGTGCTCGACGACGACAACTCGTCGGAAACCTACTGGCTGCGCGCACGCCTGACCGGCCAGCTCGACGGCGGTTGGTCGTGGCGCAACGAGTTCTCGGCCAACAAGTCGAACCGCGTGTTCCGCAACTCCGAGAGCGCGACATTCGTGGCACCGACCAGCATCGCGCGCGACCAGACGCTCATCACGCACGACCAGGACTTCTGGCTCGACCGATTCGACGCCACCCACAAGGGCACGATCGGCGGCATGGACAACCGCTTCGTCGTCGGCGGCGAATACAGCGAGACGCGCTTCGGCAGCCAGCGGCGCTTCTCGAACAGCAGCGCGGCGACTGCGAGCTTGCTGCGCGTGCCGGTGTTCGATCCGTACGTGGGCTTCTTCAACGACGACCCGGCGCTGAGCGTGGGCGGCGGCAACCGGACGAACACCATGTCGAAGGTGAAGGTCACCTCGGTCTTCGTCGAAGACGCGCTCAAGCCGGTGCGCAACCTCACGCTGGTCGGGGGCCTGCGCCACGACCGCACCGATGTCGACCGCGCCATCACCGACCTGAACCTGGGCAGCTACACGCGCTTCAACACCAGCTACCGCTCGACCTCGGGCCGCATCGGCGCGGTGTACGACCTCACGCCGCAATCGAGCGTCTACGCGCAGTACACGAACGCGACGCTGCCGGTGAACTCGCTCTTCCTGCTGTCGGCGTCGAACGCCGCGTTCCCGATGTCGCGCGGCAAGCAGGCCGAGGTGGGCTTCAAGCAGAGCCTGCCCGAAGCCAACCTGGAGTGGACCGCGGCCGCCTACAAGATCGAGCTGGACAACGTGCTCTCGCGCGATCCGGCCAACGCGGCCAACACGGTGAACAACGGCCGCCAGTCGTCGCGCGGCCTGGAGCTCTCGGCGGTATGGAAGCCCACACGCGAGTGGACGTTCGCGGGCAATCTCGCGGCGCTCGATGCGCGCTTCGACACGCTGGTGGAGGCGGGCAACGTCTCGCGCGTAGGCAAGACGCCGCCCAACGTGCCCGAGCGCGTGGCCAACGTCTTCGCGACCTACCGGCCGGGCAATTCGAAGCTCGAATACTTCGTGTCGCTCAACCGCACGGGCCCCATGTTCACCGACACCGCCAACGAGATCCGCATCAACGGCTACACCACCATGGACGCGGCGGTGAGCTACCGCATGAAGAACGCGTTGCTGAGTTTTCGCGTGCGCAACCTGACCGACAAGCTCTACGCCACCTGGGTGGGACGCGCCACCAGCCAGGTGCTGCTGGCGCCGCGGCGCACCTTCGAGGTGTCGGCCAAGTTCGACTTCTGAGTGCGCGTGCTCAGCGCATCTGCAGGCGCGCGTCCTTCGGGTAGCTGATGGTGTAGTCGGCCGCCACGCGCGCGGTCTTGCCGGCGTCCAGGTCGAAGCTCCACATCGCCAGACCCGGCTGCTTGTTCCACGCGAGCTCGCCCGGCTGCGGCGAGAACTGCGAAGCGACGCGCACCTGCTCGTCCACAGACACCGGCGCCGCCTCGAGCACCTGCACCGCGATGGGCGTGCGGTGGCGGTTCTCGACCACGTAGGCGCGCTGCACCTTGCGCTCGGCGCGCGTGCCGGCGAAGCCGCCCGTGCCCTGGTTGTCGCGCTCGGGCTCGGCCTGCACTCGCACCAGTTCGTCGCGGCCGAACGAGAGCGTCAGGCGCGCATCGCTCGGTGCCGTCCATTGCCCGTTGCCGACGAAATTGCCGTCGCGGTAGAGCTGCATCGGGCCGGCCGGCCACACGCCCGTGGGCTGCGAGAGATCCGCGACCAAGAAGGCGCTTGGGTCCACGCGCGGACTCGTGCGCGAGGCGAGCCTGGCGGTGTCTTCGTACTGGCCGAGCGCCATCGTCACGCGTTGGCCGTTGGAGGGCACGTCGATGCTTTGCGGCACCGAGAATTCGGTGGCGAAGCTGTTGTCGAACACGCTCACGTCGAACAGCGGTGCGCGGCGTTCCATGGCCGACTCCTTGGCGATGGGCGCCATGGCCGAAGCAGCCGGTGCCGCCGGATAGGCCATGTCGGCGCGGGCACGTTGCGGCTGCGGTGGCGGCTCGATGCCGATGCGCCACGCGCCCGGCATGCGGCCCGTGGTTTCGCGGCGCGGCTGGCCGGTGGAGAGCACCAGCTTCACGCCGCGCCAGTCTTCGCCCGTGGCCTGTGCGACCAGCGCCTGGCGCTCGATGCGCACCTTGCGCGTGGCGGTGTCGAGCAGCGCGCGGTAGGTGGGCGTCCAGCCGGGGCCGTTGACCTGGTAGCTGAGCTTCACTTCGGCGTCGGCGCTGGCCGCCAGCGTGACGGTCACGGCCACCACCTGCGCGCCGTTGCCCTGCGAGCGCGTGCGCTCGGCCAGCAGCGGGTTGAGCTGGCGGTCGATGTCGCCCTGCTTGCGCGCGAGCTGGTGCTGCTTGAGCAGCGAGTCCTGCCCGGTGCGGCGCATCGCGTCGGTCATCGCGGCAAGGTTGCGCGCGTCCATCGGCGCGCGGGCGCCCTGCTGCGTATCGCCGCCCGAGAGACCCTTGAGGTAACCCGTGACCATGCCCAGCGCATCGCTCTCGGCCTGGAGCGCGGCCTTCTGGTCCTCGAGTTCGCGGATGCGGCCGTCGAGCGCGCTGGTCGCGCAGCGCGCCGAGAGCTCGCGCTGCTCGGCGAGCACCGAGGTCTCGCCCACGCGCACCGACGCATCGGCCGACACCTGCAGGCTCTGCACGTCCAGCCCGGCCGGCAGGCACGCGAAGGTGACCGAGCGGCCGCCGGCCGCGACGCGCGCCACGCGCTCCACGGTGGCGCTGCCGGGGTACACCTTGACCTGGGTGATGCGCGAGTCGACCGAGGCCGCGGCCTGCGTCTGTGCATGCGCGCTGGCGTTCAGCACGAGCCAGGTGGCCGCGACGACGGTGGCGCGCAAGAGGAGGGCGGGGGACGGTGCGTTCATGACGGGCCTTCGGGATGAGTGAGATGAATGGATCGGTCCGCACTCATACGGATGAGCGCGCGCAGCGGGGTTAAGCCGCCCGAAATTTTTTGAATCGCCGGCGGCGCTGTCGCCAATGCAACCGCGCGCGCCTCGGCGGTCGCGCGCGCGACGACGCGCGGCGGTGGCTTTTCCTAGAGTGGGTCCGCGCGCACCCCCCACCTCTTGCCTCCACCCTTTTTCATCGAAGGAGCTCCTCATGCTCGACACCATTCAAGCCATCAACAAGACCGCCGCGTTCAACCGCTGGGCCGGCATCGAAGTCACCGGCGCCGCCAACGGCGAGGCCGAGCTGCGCATGCGCTGGCGCGCGGAAGACATGGGCCAGTACGCCGGCTTTCTTCACGCGGGAATGATCGCCGCGCTGCTCGACACGGTGAGCGGCTACGCGGCCGCCACCGTCTCGGGCCGGGTGCTGGCCTCGCACTTCTCGGTCAACTGCATCTCGCCCGCGATAGGGCAGGTGTTCGTGGCGCGGGGCCGCGTGGTGAAGGCTGGGCGCAAGCAAGTATTCGCCGCGGCCGAGCTCTATGCCGAAGACGAAGCGGGCGCGCAGAAGCTCGTCGCGACGGGCAGCGCCATCCTCGTTCCGGTCGCGGAAACGCCGGACAACGTACCGAAGATGTAACGCCGGGCGGACCGCACGCGCGGCCGCGCCGAACCGTTCGTTAGAGCTTCCCGATTACTCCGGGCGCAGCCGCGCACCCGCGCCCCCGAGGCGCGATGCCGCGCAACCCACGCCGCATGGGAATACGACGTTAAGACCTCATTGCGCCTAGTTCAGAACACACGCTGACGCAATAAGACAACGAGTCTTTTACTGAGTTGACACTTTGAAGTAAACGCTTAGAGACAAACGTAAAGCAACTGTTAAAAAAGCACACCGACCCTGCGGCTGACGGTCACGCCATCTCGCGAACCGTCCGGCTCGTGCCGTGCTGTCGATGGCTCGATGAAAAGCTTGAACGTTTGGTTTGCATTCAGGGATCTGCTGTCACTGCGTCTTCGTTGCGGGGTGCTGCCCGCCGTGCCTGCCCGACCTGCGGTCAGGCACATCCATCTTCTTGAATCCGTTTTGCACCGGTGTGCGTACGCGCATCTGCGGGCGCGGCCTTTTCGCCGCGTCGCCGGGCAAAAGCAATAGGTTCTGGTTACACCCATGGCAAAAAAATCCTCCCGCACCGGCACCCCGCGTGCCGCCGATCTTTCTGCAGCGGCCGCGCCCCAGAGCGCGGGGCTTCGCGCCATGGCGCTGGAGGCCCGTTACATGTTCGATGCCGCGGCCGTGGCAACCGGCGCCGAAGTGCTCGCGGCGCAGGCCGCGGCCCAGCAGGCCGATGCCGCCGTCGCCGATGCCGCTCGTCAAGCTGGCCAGGCTGGCCAGGCCGACCACGCGCAGGCGCCCGCTCCCGCGGCACCCGCCACCCTGGCCAATGGCTGGAGCGAAGACACCGCCTACATGTACACGTCGGTCGATGAGAAGACCGGCACGGCGGACCACGGCGGCGCCTCTGCGTTCGATGGCCTCGGCCACGCGCTGCAGGCCCTCGCGCCGCGGGAGAACCAGGGCGCGCAGATCGTCTTCATCGACCCCGGCATCTCGGACGTGTCGACGCTGCTGCAGGGCATCGACCCGTCGGCCGAAGTGGTGTTCCTGGACAGCCGCTCCGACGGCCTCTCGCAGATCGCGAGCGCGCTGCGCGGGCGCACCGACGTCGGCGCCATCCACATCATTTCGCACGGCGACCCGGGCGAATTGCGGCTGGGCAATGCGGTGTACGACAACGCCGACCTCTCCGCGCGGTCGGCCGAACTCGCGGCCATCGGCAGCGCGCTCGGCCGCGACGGCGACATCCTCCTGTACGGCTGCGACACCGCGCAGGGCGTGGTGGGCGAGCAGTTCACGCACAGCCTCTCGCGCCTGACGGGCGCGGACGTCGCGGCCTCGGTGGACCTCACCGGCGCCCAGCGCCTGGGCGGCAACTGGAACCTCGAATACCAGGTCGGCCACATCGAGAGCCGCGTGGTGGTCGACGACCACGCGCAGGCCGCCTACGACAGCACGCTCGATGCGGCCGTGAACACCGGCAGCGGCGCCGTGCTCGCCGTGTACGGCCGCACGATCGTGAGCATCGACGTCACCACCGGCAAGGCCACCACGCTCACCAACGTGCCCGCGACGGTCGGCGGCATCGCGGTGGGCGACACGCCCAACGCGCTGTCGCTCAATGCGGCGGCGGGGCTCATCTATTACCTGGACGGCACCTCCACCACGTCGCGGGCGCTCTTTGCCTACGACTACATCAACAACACCCACATCCTCATCGACTCGAACATCACCGACAACGGCAGCCTCGTCGTGGCCGGCGACCAGGGCGTGAGCGGCGGCGGCGCGGCCTACTACAACGGCGCGATGTACCTGGGCGTGGAGAACGTCGGCGGCACCACGTCCGACCGCATCTTCCGCCTCGTGTTCGCGGCCGACGGGCGCAGCATCACCGGCACCTCGGTGTTCGTGAGCGCCGTTGCCGGCGGTGCGGAATGGGGCGACCTGGCCATCGACACGGCCAACAACGCGCTGGTGAGCGTGGGCAGCAACGACGCGACCACGCGCTCGTTCGTGCGCTGGGACCTTGCGACCGGCAACCAGTTGACCAACGTGGCCTACACGCCGACCTCGATCCAGCTGGCCACCGGCACCAACGGCGGCCTCTATGCCATCGGCGGCACCACGATCCAGAGCCTCAACCCGGCGACCGGTGCGCTGGTCTCGACGGTGAACGTCACCACCAACGGCTCGACCGCCATCGGCGGCTCGGTGGCCGACGGCGCCGGCGCCGTGCCGGCCACGGGCACCATCGGCGACAGGATCTTCGACGACAACAACGGCGACCGCGTCTTCGGCGCCGGCGACACCGGCATCGCGAACGTCACGGTGCAACTGATCGACGACGTCAACGGCAACGGCGTGGCCGACACGGGCGAGCGCGTGCTCGCCACCGACACCACCAACGCGACGGGCAACTACCTGTTCACCGGCGTGCTGCCCGGCGCCTACGTGGTGCGCGTGACCGACACCAACGGCGCGCTGGGCGGAAGCTCGCCGACCAACGGCGCCGCGTTCCGGGCCATCTCGCTCGCGAGCATCGGCGGCTCGGACCTCACGGCCGATTTTTCCTACGACAAGGTGCCGCCGGTCATCGACCTGAACTCGGGCACCAACACCACCGACGTCGTGAACAACGGCGGCTTCACCGGCGGCGGCACGGGCTGGACCTCGACGGGCTCGACCACCTTCGCCGGCGACCACGCCCAGTGGACCTCCGACATCACCTCCGGCTCGCTCACGCAGGCCGGCCTCACGGGGCTGCAGTCGGGGCCGGGCACCAGCGGCGCGGCGCAGATCGTCTTCGGCTTCGGCTGGAACAACGGCTTCCCCGATTCCAACGCCTCGTCCGTCCTCACCGTGAGCGTGGGCGGCGTGGTCTACGCGACCATCACCACCGGCCGCTCGGGGCTGAACCCGAACATCGCCACCGTCGTCTACTCGAACGGCGCCACCGGCCCGAGCACCATCGTCGCGCCGAGCACGTTCGGCAACTGGACCTACACCGACATCACCATCAACCTGCCGAGCACGGTCGCCAACGCCGGCAACCTGGTCTTCAACTTCACGCCCGACACGACGCTCCTGGCCGCGGGCGACGACGTGTCGATCGACAACGTGCGCGTGTTCACCTCGGCGGACATCACGCCGGGCCGCGACTGGAGCGGCACCTACACCGAAGACGGCGCACCGGTCGCCATTTCGGACACCGACGCCTCCATCGTGGACAGCGACTCGACCAACATGGTCTCGGCGCAGATCGTGCTCACCAACGGGCAGGCGGGCGACCTGATGCGCATCGGCGGCGTGGCGCTGGCCAACGGCTCCACCGGCACGCTCAACGGCCTGGCCTACACCGTGAGCGTGAGCGGCGGGGTGACCACCATCAACCTCACCGGCTCGGCCACCAAGGCGGTGTACGCGAGCACCATCGGCGCGATCACTTTCGAGAGCACGCTGCAGAACCCCACGGCTTCGCCGGTGCGCGACATCACCGTCACCGTGAACGACGGCGCCTTCACCTCCAACACAGCGCACGCGCTGATCACGGTGGTGCCGGTGAACGACGCGCCCGTGCTGGGCACCGGCTCCACGCTCACGTACACCGAGAACGGCGCTCCGGCCGCGGTGAACGGCGCGATCACCGTCTCGGACGTGGACAGCGCCACGCTCGCCTCGGCCACGGTGGCGATCACCGGCAACTTCGTCGCGGGCCAGGACATCCTGGGCTTCACCAACGTGCCCGCGACCATGGGCAACATCACCGCCACCTACAACGCGGCGACCGGCGTCATGACGCTGAGCTCGGCCGGCAACACCGCCACCACGGCCCAGTGGCAGGCGGCGCTGCGCGCGGTGCAGTACAGCAACGGCTCGGACAACCCCGCCACCGCCGCGCGCACCGTGAGCTACACGGTGAACGACAGCGCGCTCAATTCCAACGTCGTCACCTCGACCGTGAACGTCACCGCGGTGAACGACGCGCCGGTGCTCTCGGGCGGCTCCAGCGTCACCTACACCGAGAACGGCACGCCCACCGCGGTGAACGGCGCCATCGTCGTCTCCGACCTGGACAACGCCACGCTCGCGAGCGGCACCGTGGCCATCACCGGCAACTTCGTGCCCGGCCAGGACGTGCTGAGCTTCACCAACGTGCCGGCCGCGATGGGCAACATCGTCGGCACCTACAACGCCGCGACCGGCGTCATGACGCTGAGCTCGGCCGGCAACACCGCCTCCACCGCGCAGTGGCAGGCGGCGCTGCGCGCGGTGCAGTACGCCAACACCTCCGAAGACCCCTCGGCCGTGGCGCGCACCGTCACCTACACGGTCAACGACAGCGCCGCGAACTCCAACACCGTGACCTCGACCGTCAACGTCGCGCCGGTCAACGATGCGCCGGTCAACACGCTGCCCGCGGGCTGGAGCACGAACGAAGACGCGACGGTCGGCCTCACCGGACTGCAGGTCGCCGACGTGGATGCCGGCAGCGGCACCCTGCGCGTGACGCTGAGCGTGCCCACGGGTTCGCTCACGGCCGCCTCGGGCGGCGGCGTCACCGTGACCGGCAGCGGCACGGGCACGCTGGTGCTCGAAGGCTCGCAGGCCAGCATCAATGCCTACCTCGCGAGCGCGGCGCGGCCGAACTACGTGCCGCTGGCGAACGCCAACGGCAGCGTGACGCTGACCATGACCACCACCGACCTGGGCAATGCCGGCGGCGGCGGCGCGCAGACCGACACCGACACCGCGACGATCACCATCGCCGCGGTGAACGATGCGCCATCGGGCACCGACCGCACGGTCACGCTCAACGAAGACGGCACCTACACCTTCTCGGCCGCGGACTTCCCGGTCACCGATGCGGCCGATACGCCGGCCAACGGCCTGCAGTCGATCATCGTCACCACGCTGCCGCCGGCCTCGCAGGGCGTGCTGCGCCTGAACGGCGTGGCGGTGACGGCGGGGCAGGTCATTCCCGCGGGGAGCCTCGGGCAACTGACCTTCACGCCGGCCGCCAACCTCAACGGCAACGGCCTGGGCGCATTCACCTTCCAGGTGGTGGACAACGGCGGCACGGCGAACGGGGGCCTCAACACCGACGCGACGCCCAACACCTTCGCCTTCAACGTCACGGCCGTGAACGACGCCCCGGTCATCAACCCCGACAGCGCCACCGGCACCGAGGACACGCCCGTCACCGGCAACGTGCTGGCCAACGACACCGACGTGGACGGCGACCCGCTCGCGGTCACGCAGTTCGTGGTCAACGGCTCGACCTTCACCGCAGGGCAGACCGCCACCATCGCGGGCGTGGGCACGCTGGTGATCAATGCCAACGGCAGCTACACCTTCACGCCGGCCGCCGACTACAACGGCACACCGCCGGTGGTGACCACCTACACGGTGAGCGACGGCACGACCGCCGTCACCTCCACGCTCACGATCACCGTCACCGCGGTGAACGATGCGCCGGTCAACACGCTGCCTGCGGGCTGGACGACCAACGAGGACGCGGCAGTCGGCCTCACCGGCCTGCAGATCACCGACGTGGACGCGGGCAGCGCCACCATGCGCGTCACGCTGAGCGTGCCGGCCGGCACGCTCAGCGCGGCCTCGGCCGCAGGCGTCACCGTGACCGGCAGCGGCACGGGCACGCTCGTGCTCGAAGGCTCGCAGGCCAGCATCAACGCGTACCTTGCGAGCGCGGCGCGGCCGAACTTCCAGCCGGTGGCGAACCAGAACGGCAGCGTCACGCTGACCATGACCACCACCGACTTCGGCAACACCGGCACCGGCGGCACGCTGACCGACACCGACACGGCGATCATCACCATCAACACGGTGAACGACGCGCCCTCGGGCGCGGACCGCACGGTGACGATCGCCGAGGACGGCACCTACACCTTCTCTGCCGCGGACTTTCCGATCACCGATGCGGGCGACACCCCCGCCAACAGCCTGCAGTCGGTGGTCATCACCACGCTGCCGCCCGCGACGCAGGGCGTGCTGCGCCTGAACGGCGTGGCGGTGACGGCGGGGCAGGTGATTCCGGTGGGCAGCCTCGGCCAGCTCACCTTCACGCCCGCTGCGAATGCGAACGGCACGGGCATCGGCTCGTTCACCTTCCAGGTGGTGGACAACGGCGGCACCGCCAACGGCGGGCAGAACACCGACCAGTCGCCCAACACCTTCGCCTTCAACATCACGGCGGTCAACGACGCGCCGGTCGGCAATGCGGACACCGGCGCAGGCGCCGAAGAAACGGTCGTCACCGGCAACGTGCTGGCCAACGACACCGACGTCGATGGCGATGCGCTCACGGTCACGCAGTTCGTGGTCAACGGCTCGACCTTCACCGCGGGGCAGACCGCGACCATCGCGGGCGTGGGCACGCTGGTGGTCAATGCCAACGGCAGCTACACCTTCACGCCGGCCGCGAACTTCAACGGCGCGGTGCCGGTGGTCACGTACACGCTGAGCGACGGCACGGCGACCGCCACCTCGACGCTCGCGCTCACGGTGAGCGCGGTGAACGATGCGCCGGTCAACACGCTGCCCGCCGGCTGGACCACGAACGAAGACACGACCGCCGGCCTCACCGGCCTGCAGATCGCCGACGTGGACGCGGGCACCGGCCCGATGCGCGTGACGCTGAGCGTGCCCACGGGCTCGCTCACGGCGGCATCGGGCGCAGGCGTCACGGTGACGGGCAGCGGCACCGGAACGCTCGTGCTCGAAGGCACGCAAGCCAGCATCAATGCGTACCTCGCGAGCGCCGCACGGCCGAACTACGTGCCGGTGGCGAACGCCAACGGCAGCGTGACGCTGACCATGACCACCAGCGACCTGGGCAACACCGGCACCGGTGGCGCGCTGACCGACACCGACACCGCGACCATCACCCTCACCGCGGTGAACGACGCGCCTTCGGGCGCGGACCGCACCGTTTCGCTGAACGAGGACGGCACCTACACCTTCTCGGCGGCGGACTTCCCGATCACCGATGCGGGCGACACGCCGGCCAACAGCCTGCAGTCGGTGGTCATCACCACGCTGCCACCGGCGGCACAGGGCGTGCTGCGGCTGAACGGCGTCGCGGTGACGGCGGGGCAGGTCATTCCCGTGGGGAGCCTCGGCCAGCTCACCTTCACGCCGGCGGCCGATGTGAACGGCAACGGCATCGGCGCCTTCACCTTCCAGGTGGTGGACAACGGCGGCACGGCCAACGGCGGACAGAACACCGACCAGTCACCCAACACCTTCGCCTTCAACGTCACGCCCGTCAACGACGCGCCCGTGGCCAACCCCGACACGGTCGCTGCGACCGAAGACACGCCGCTCTCGATCCCGGTGGCGAACCTGCTGGGCAACGACACCGACGTGGAAGGCAACACGCTCGCCATCACCAGCGTGCAGGGCGCCGTCGGCGGCACGGTGAGCCTCGTGGGCGGCAATGTGGTCTTCACGCCCACGGCGAATTTCAATGGCGCCGCGAGCTTCACGTACACGGTGAGCGACGGCAACGGCGGCACCGCGACCGCGACGGTGACCGTCAATGTCGCGGCCGTGAACGACGCGCCGGTGGCCGCCAACGACTCGGCCAGCACGCCGATCAACACGCCGCTGGCGAACATCCCGGTGCTCGCGAACGACACCGACGTGGACGGCGATGCGCTCAGCGTGACCGGCGCGACAGTGAATCCGGCGCTCGGCACCGTCACGGTCAATCCGAACGGCACGCTCAACTTCACGCCCGCCACCAACGTGACGGGCCCGGTGCAGATCACCTACACGGTGAGCGACGGCAAGGGCGGCACGGCCAGCGCGGTCCTCACGGTCAACGTGGGCGCCAACACGCCGCCGCAGAGCGCCGACACGACCGCCAACGGCACCGAGGACACGCCGCTCGTGCTCACGACGGCGAACTTCCCCTTCACCGATGCAGACGCGGGCCAGACGCTCACGAACGTGCGCATCGACACCTTGCCCGTCAACGGCACGCTGCTGCTCAATGGCGTGGCGGTCGCGGCGGGCCAGACGGTCACCGCGGCCGACATCGCCGCAGGGCGGCTCACCTTCGTGCCGGGCGCCAACGGCAACGGCGCGATCTATGCGAGCTTCACCTTCTCGGTGCAGGACTCGGGCGGCGCGTTCGACGCCGCGCCCAACACGCTCACCTTCAACATCGCGGCGGTCAACGACGTGCCGGTGGCCAACCCCGACAGCGTCGTCACCAACGAGGACACGCCGGCCACGGGCAATGTGCTGACCAACGACACGGACGTGGAAGGCGGGCCGCTCACGGTGACGCAGTTCGTCATCGGCGGCAACACCTTCACAGCAGGGCAGACCGCGACCATCGCGAATGTCGGCACGCTGGTGATCAACACGAACGGCAGCTACACCTTCACGCCGGCCGCGAATTACAACGGCCCCGTGCCGGTGGCGACTTATACGGTCACCGATGGCACAGCCACGGCCACCTCCACGCTGACGTTCAGCGTGACCGCGGTGGACGATGCGTTCACCGACGCGAACGAGACGGTGACCACCAACGAAGACACGCCGCTCACCGGCTCCGTGCTCACGGGCACGACGAGCGTGGACGGGCCGGTCACCGTCACCACCTTCACGGTGGCGGGCGATCCCACGGTCCACACGGCTGGGCAGACCGCGAACATCGCGGGCGTGGGCACGCTGGTGATCAACGCGAACGGCAGCTACACCTTCACGCCGGCGGCCAACTACAACGGCCCCGTGCCGGTGGTCACGTACAGCATGACCGATGGCTCCAGCGGCGACACCTCGACGCTGACCATCACCGTGGCCCCGGTGGACGATCCGTTCACCGACGCGAACGAGACGGTCACCACCAACGAAGACACGCCGCTCACCGGCTCGGTGCTCACCGGCACCACGAGCGTGGACGGCCCGGTCACCGTTGCCAACTTCACGGTGGCCGGCGACGGCACGACGTACACCGCAGGACAGACCGCGACGATTGCGAACGTCGGCACCCTGGTGATCAATGCCGATGGCACGTACACCTTCACGCCGGCCGCGAACTACAACGGCCCTGTTCCCGTCGTCACCTACAGCCTGACCGATGGATCGAGTGGCGACACCTCGACGCTGACGATCACCGTCGCTCCGGTGGACGATCCGTTCACCGATGCGAACGAAACCGTCACCACGAATGAAGACACGCCGCTGAACGGCTCGGTGCTCACGGGCACCACGAGCGTCGACGGTCCCGTGACGGTCACGGGCTTCAGCGTGGCGGGCGATGCCACCGTCTACACGGCAGGCCAGACCGCGACGATCACCGGCGTGGGCACGCTGGTCATCAATGCCAACGGCAGCTACACCTTCACGCCGGCCGCCAACTACAACGGGCCCGTGCCGGTCGTCACGTACAGCCTCACCGATGGATCGAGCGGCGACACCTCGACGCTCGCGATCACGGTCGCGCCCGTGGACGATGCGTTCACCGACGCGGACGAAACCGTCACCACCAACGAAGACACGCCGCTCACCGGCTCCGTGCTCACGGGCACCACGAGCGTCGATGGCCCGGTCACGGTCACGAGCTTCAACATCGCAGGTGACGCCACGGTCTACACCGCGGGCCAGACCGCGACCATCGCGAACGTCGGCACGCTGGTGATCAACACCGACGGCACCTACACCTTCACGCCGGCCGCCAACTACAACGGCCCGGTGCCAGTCGTCACGTACAGCACGACGGACGGCTCCAGCGGCGACACCTCGACGCTGACCATCACCGTCGCGCCGGTGGACGATGCGTTCACCGATGCCGACGAGACGGTCACGACGAACGAAGACACGGCGCTGACGGGCTCGGTGCTCACGGGCACGACCAGCGTCGATGGCCCGGTCACGGTCACGGGCTTCACGGTGGCGGGCGACGCCACGGTCTACACCGCGGGCCAGACCGCGACGATCGCCAACGTCGGCACCTTGATCATCAACGCCAACGGCAGCTACACCTTCACACCGGCCGCGAACTACAACGGGCCGGTGCCGGTCGTCACGTACAGCACGACGGATGGCTCCAGCGGCGATACCTCGACGCTGACGATCACCGTCGCGCCCGTGGACGATGCATTCACCGACGCGAACGAAACCGCGAGCACCAACGAAGACACGCCGCTCACAGGTTCGGTGCTCACGGGCACCACGAGCGTGGACGGCCCGGTCACCGTCACGAGCTTCACCGTCGCGGGCGACCCGCTCACCTACACCGCGGGCCAGACGGCCACCATCGCGGGCGTCGGCACGCTGGTCATCAACGCCAACGGCGGCTACACCTTCACGCCGGCCGCGAACTACAACGGGCCCGTGCCGGTCGTCACGTACAGCCTCACCGATGGATCGAGCGGCGATACCTCGACGCTGACGATCACGGTAGCGCCCGTGGACGACGCGTTCACCGACGCCGACGAAACCGCCACGACGAACGAAGACACGCCGCTCACCGGCTCAGTGCTCACGGGCACCACGAGCGTGGACGGCCCGGTCACCGTCACGGGCTTCACGGTCGCGGGCGATCCGGCTGCGTACACGGCGGGCCAGACGGCCACCATCGCCAACGTGGGCACGCTGGTGATCAACGCCAACGGCAGCTACACCTTCACGCCGGCCGCGAACTACAACGGCCCGGTGCCCGTGGTCACGTACAGCCTGACCGACGGCTCGAGCGGCGACACCTCGACGCTGACCCTCACGGTCGCGCCCGTGGACGATGCCTTCACAGACGCCAACGAAACCGTCACCACCAACGAAGACACGCCGCTCACCGGTTCGGTGCTCACGGGCACGACGAGCGTGGACGGCCCGGTGACGGTCACCACGTTCGGCATCGCGGGCGACGACACGGTCTACACGGCGGGCCAGACCGCGACCATCGCGGGCGTGGGCACGCTGGTCATCAACGTCAACGGCAGCTATACCTTCACGCCGGCCGCGAACTACAACGGCCCGGTCCCGGTGGTCACGTACAGCATGACCGACGGCTCCAGCGGCGACACCTCGACGCTGACCATCAACGTCGCCGCAGTGGACGACGCGTTCACCGACGCCGACGAAACCGTGAGCACGAACGAAGACACGCCGCTCTCGGGCTCCGTGCTGACCGGCACGACGAGCGTCGACGGCCCGGTCACCGTCACGGGCTTCACCGTGGCCGGCGATGCCACGGTGTACACGGCAGGGCAGACCGCGACCATCACGAACGTCGGCACGCTGGTCATCAACACCAACGGCACCTACACCTTCACGCCAGCTGCCAACTACAACGGCCCGGTGCCCGTGGTCACGTACAGCATGACCGACGGTTCAAGCGCGGACACCTCGACGCTGACCCTGAGCGTCACCGCGGTCAACGACCCACCGGTGGGCAACCCCGACACCGCCACCGTGACCGAAGACGTGCCCGCCACCGGCAACGTGCTGGCCAACGACACCGACATCGACGGAAATACGCTCACGGTCACGAGCTTCACCATCGCAGGCGACGGCACCTTCACCGCGGGACAGACCGCGACCCTCGCGGGCGTCGGCACGCTGGTGATCAATGCGAACGGCAGCTACACCTTCACGCCCGCGGCGAACTACAACGGCCCCGTGCCGGTGGTGACGTACACGGTCAGCGACGGCACAGCGATCGCCACCTCGACGCTGACGCTCACGGTGAGCGCGGTGAACGACGCGCCCGTCAACACGCTGCCCACGGGCTGGACCACCAACGAAGACGCCACGGTCGGCCTCACCGGCCTGCAGATCACCGACGCGGACGCGGGCGCTGGCCCGATGCGCGTAACGCTGAGCGTGCCCGCGGGCTCGCTCACGGCAGCATCCGGCGCAGGCGTCACCGTGACCGGCAGCGGCACGGGCACGCTGATCCTGGAAGGCTCGCAGGCCAGCATCAACGCCTACCTCGCGAGCGCCGCAAGGCCGAACTACACGCCAGTGGCCGACGACAACGGCAGCGTCACGCTGACCATGACGACCAGCGACCTGGGCAACACCGGCGCCGGCGGCACGCTGACGGACACCGACACGGCAACCATCACCATCGCCGCCGCGAACGACGCGCCTTCGGGCGCCGACCGCACGGTGACGATCAACGAAGACGGCACCTACACCTTCTCGGCGGCGGACTTCCCGATCACCGATGCGGGCGACACGCCGGCCAACAGCCTGCAGTCGGTGGTCATCACGACGCTGCCGCCCGCAGCGCAGGGCGTGCTGCGCCTGAACGGCGTCGATGTCACGGCAGGGCAGGTGATTCCGGTGGGAAGCCTCGGCCAGCTCACCTTCACGCCCGCGGCCAATGCGAACGGCGTGGGCATCGGCGCGTTCACCTTCCAGGTGGTGGACAACGGCGGCACCGCCAATGGCGGGCAGAACGCCGACCAGTCGCCCAACACCTTCGCCTTCAACGTCACGGCCGTCAACGACGCCCCGGTGGCGAGCGACGACGTCGCCAGCACGGCGATCAACACGCCGCTGGCGAACATCCCGGTGTTCGCCAACGACACGGATGTGGACGGCGACCTGCTCACCGTGACGCAGGCCACGGTGAATCCGGCGCTGGGCACCGTCACCATCAACCCGGACGGCACGCTGAACTTCACGCCCGCCACCAACGTGACCGGCCCCGTGCAGATCACCTACACGGTGAGCGACGGCAAGGGCGGCACCGACACCGCGGTGCTCACCGTCAATGTCGGCGCCAACACGCCGCCGCAGAGCGCCGACACCACGGTCAACGGCACGGAAGACACGCCGCTGGTCCTGACGCCGGCCAATTTCCCGTTCACCGATACCGATGCGGGCCAGAGCCTGGCGAGCGTGCGCATCGACACGATCCCCGCCAACGGCGCGCTGCTGCTCAATGGCGCGGTGGTCACCCCGGGCCAGACCATCTCCGCGAGCGACATCGCGGCAGGACTCCTGAGCTTCGTGCAGGGCCCCAACGGCAACGGCGCTCCCTACGCGAGCTTCACCTTCTCGGTGCAGGACTCGGGCGGCACCTTCGACACCACGCCGAACACGCTCACCTTCAACATCGCCGCGGTCAACGATGCGCCCGTGGCCAACCCCGACACCGCCACCGTCGACGAGGACACGCCCGCGACCGGCAACGTGCTGGGCAACGACAACGACGTGGACGGCGATGTGCTCACGGTGACGCAGTTCACCGTCGGCGGCACCACCTTCGCGGCCGGCACCGCCGCGACCCTCGCGGGCGTGGGCACGCTGCAGATCAACGCCGACGGCAGCTACACCTTCACGCCAGCGGCCAACTACAACGGCCCGGTGCCGGTGGCGACCTACACGGTCAACGACGGCACCGCCAATGCGCAGTCCACGCTCACCATCACCGTCGCGCCGGTGGACGACGCATTCACCGATGCCGACGAGACCGTGAGCACCAACGAAGACACGCCGCTCACCGGCTCGGTACTCACGGGCACCACGAGCGCGGACGGCCCGGTCACGGTCACCGGCTTCACCGTGGCCGGCGACGCCACCGCCTACGCCGCGGGCCAGACCGCGACCATCGCCAACGTCGGCACGCTCGCCCTGAACGCCGACGGCAGCTACACCTTCACGCCGCTGGCCGACTACAACGGCCCGGTGCCGGTCGTCACCTACACCCTGAGCGACGGCTCGAGCACCGACAGCTCGACGCTCGCGATCACGGTCGCGCCCGTCAACGACGCGCCGGTCAACACGCTGCCGGCCAGCTTCGCGGGCAGCGAAGACACGCCGCTGCCGCTCACCGGCCTCTCGGTGTCCGACGTCGATGCCGCGGGCGGCACGATCACGGTGACGCTCTCGGTCGCCTCGGGCACGCTCACGGCCGGCCCCGGCGGCGCGGTCGGCGTCAGCGGCTCGGGCACGGGCACCGTGGTGCTCACGGGCACGCAGGCCGACATCAACGCCTACCTGGCGTCGAGCGCGCCCGTCTACGTGCCGGTGGCCAACGCCAACGGCGCGGTGGTGCTCACGATGACCACCGACGACGGCGGCAACACCGGCGGCGGCGCGCTCGCGGACACCGACACCCGCACGATCAACATCGCCCCGGTCAACGATGCGCCCGTGGGCACCGCCGACACCGGCACCGTGGTCGAAGACACGCCGCTCAGCGGCAACGTGCTCGCCAACGACACCGACGTGGACGGCAATGCGCTCACGGTGACGCAGTTCGTCATCGGCGGCAACACCTTCCTGGCCGGCAGCACCGCGAACCTCGCGGGCGTGGGCGCGCTCACGATCAACAGCGACGGCAGCTACACCTTCACGCCGGCCGCCAACTACAACGGCCCGGTGCCCGTGGCCACCTACACGCTGAGCGACGGCACCGCCACCGCGCAATCCACGCTCACCCTCAACGTGACGCCGGTGGACGATGCCTTCACCGACGCCAACGAAACCGTCAGCACCAACGAGGACGCCGCGCTCACCGGCTCCGTGCTGAACGGCACAAGCAGCGTGGACGGTCCGGTGACCGTCACCACCTTCACGGTGGCCGGCGACGCCACCACCTACACCGCGGGGCAGACCGCGGCCATCGCCAACGTCGGCACGCTGGTGCTCAACGCCGACGGCAGCTACACCTTCACGCCGGCGGCCAACTACAACGGCCCGGTGCCGGTGGTCACGTACAACATGACCGACGGCTCGAGCGGCAACGTCTCCACGCTCACCATCACCGTGCTGCCGGTGGCCGATGCACCCGTGGCCAACCCCGACACGGTGGCCGCCACCGAGGACACGCCGCTCACCATCGCCCCGGCCACGCTGCTGGGCAACGACACCGACGTGGACGGCGACACGCTCGCCATCCTCAGCGTGCAGGACGGCGTGAACGGCACGGTGAGCCTGGTCGGCGGCAATGTCGTCTTCACGCCCGCGCCCAACTTCAACGGCACCGCGAGCTTCACCTACACGGTGAGCGACGGCAACGGCGGCACATCGACCGCGACGGTGACGGTCAACGTCGGCGCGGTCAACGATGCACCGACCGGCATCAACGACGTGGCCAGCACGGCGATCAACACGCCGCTGGCGAACATCCCGGTGCTCGCGAACGACATCGACGTGGACGGCGATGCGCTCACCGTGACCGGCGCGACCGTGGACCCGGCCCTGGGCACGGTCACCGTCAACCCCAACGGCACGCTGAACTTCACGCCCGCCACGAATGTCACCGGGCCGGTGCAGATCACCTACACGGTGAGCGACGGCAAGGGCGGCACCGACACCGCGGTGTTGACCGTCAACGTCGGCGCCAACACGCCGCCGGAGAGCGCGGACGCCACCGTCACCGGCATGGAAGACACGCCGGTCACGCTCTCGCTGGCCAACTTCGCGTTCACCGACGGCGATGCGGGGCAAAGCCTCGCGAGCGTGCGCATCGACACGCTGCCGCTCAACGGCACGCTGCTGCTCAACGGCGTGGCGGTGACGGCGGGGCAGACCATCGCTGCCAGCGAGATCAGCGCCGGCCGCCTGAGCTTCGTGCCGGGCGCCAACGGCAATGGCGCAACCTACGCGAGCTTCACCTTCTCGGTGCAGGACTCGGGCGGCGCGTTCGACGCGACGCCGAACACCATCACCTTCGACATCGCCCCGGTCAACGATGCGCCGCTCGGCAATGCCGACAGCGCCACGACGCCCGAAGACACGCCTGTCAGCGGCAATGTGCTGACCAACGACACCGACGTGGATGGCAACACCCTCGCGGTGGCGCAGTTCACGGTCGGCGGCAACACCTTCGCGGCGGGGCAGACCGCCACCCTCGCGGGTGTCGGCACGCTGGTGATCAACGCCAACGGAACCTACACCTTCACCCCGGCCGCGAACTACAACGGCCCGGTGCCGGTGGTGAGCTACACGGTCAGCGACGGCACGGACACGGCCAGCTCGACGCTCACGCTCTCGGTCACCCCGGTGGACGATGCGTTCACCGACGCCGACGAAGCGGTGACCACCAACGAGGACACGCTGCTCACCGGTTCGGTGCTCACGGGCACCACGAGCGTCGATGGGCCGGTGAGCGTCACCGGCTTCACCGTCGCGGGCGATGCCACGGCCTACACGGCGGGGCAGACCGCCACCATCGCGAACGTCGGCACCTTGGTGATCAATGCCAACGGCAGCTACACCTTCACCCCGGCCGCGAACTACAACGGCCCGGTGCCGCTGGTCACGTACAGCATGACCGACGGATCGAGCACGGACAGCTCGACGCTGACCATCACCGTCGCGCCGGTGGACGATGCATTCACCGACGCCGACGAGACCGCGAGCACGAACGAAGACACGCCGCTGAACGGCTCCGTGCTCACGGGCACCACGAGCGTCGACGGCCCGGTGACGGTCACGAGCTTCACGGTCGCCGGAGACGCCACGGTCTACACCGCCGGCCAGACTGCGACCATCGCGAACATCGGCACGCTGGTGATCAATGCGAACGGAAGCTACACCTTCACGCCCGCCACGAACTACAACGGCCCGGTGCCGGTCGCCACGTACAGCATGACGGACGGCTCGAGCAGCGACACCTCCACGCTCGCGATCAACGTCACCGCGGTCAACGACGGCCCCGTCGGCAACCCCGACACCGCCACCGTGACCGAGGACGTGCCCGCCACGGGCAACGTGCTGGGCAACGACACCGACGTCGACGGCGACACCTTGACGGTCACCGGCTTCACGGTGGCCGGCGACGGCACCTTCACCGCGGGGCAGACCGCGACCATCGCGGGCGTCGGCACGCTGGTGATCAATGCCAACGGCAGCTACACCTTCACGCCGGCCGCGAACTACAACGGCCCGGTGCCGGTGGTGACGTACACGGTGAGCGACGGCATGGCCACCGCGACCTCGACGCTGACCCTCACGGTCGGCGCAGTCAACGATGCGCCGGTCAACACCTTGCCCACGGGCTGGACGACGAACGAAGACACGACCGTGGGTCTCACCGGCCTGCAGATCACCGACGCGGATGCCGGCAGCGGCCCGATGCGCGTGACGTTGAGCGTGCCCGCGGGCTCGCTCACGGCAGCTTCGGGCGCAGGCGTCACCGTGACCGGCAGCGGCACGGGCACGCTGATCCTGGAAGGCTCGCAGGCCAGCATCAATGCGTACCTGGCGAGCGCATCCCGGCCGACCTACGTGCCGGTCGCGAACGCCAATGGCAGTGTCACGCTGACGATGACGACCAGCGACCTGGGCAACACCGGCGCGGGCGGCGCGCTGACCGACACCGACACCGCGCTCATCGGCATCACACCGATCAACGACGCACCCGAAGGCGCCGACCGCACGGTCACCCTCGACGAGGACGGCACGTACACCTTCTCGGCGGCGGACTTCCCGATCACCGATGCGGGCGACACGCCCGCCAACGGGCTGGAGTCGGTGGTCATCACGAGCCTGCCGCCCGCAGCAGAAGGCGTGCTGCGCCTGAATGGCGTCGAGGTCACTGCAGGCCAGGTGATTCCGGTGGGCAGCCTCGGCCAGCTCACTTTCACACCCGCGGCCAATGTGAACGGCAACGGCATCGGCGCGTTCACCTTCCAGGTGGTGGACAACGGCGGCACGGCCAACGAGGGGCTGAACACCGACGAGACGCCCAACACCTTCGCCTTCAACGTCACCGCCGTGAACGACGCACCGGTGGCCAACCCCGACACGGTGGCCGCGACCGAGGACGTGCCGCTGTCGATTCCGGTGGCGAACCTGCTGGGCAACGACACCGATGCGGAAGGCAACACGCTGACGATCACGAGCGTGCAGGGCGCGGTCAACGGCACGGTGAGCCTCGTGGGCGGCAATGTGGTCTTCACGCCCGCGGCGAATTTCAACGGCACGGCCAGCTTCACGTACACGGTGAGCGACGGCAACGGCGGCACATCCACCGCGACCGTCACGGTCAACGTCGCCGCGGTCAACGATGCGCCCGTGGCCGGGGACGACGTGGCGACGACGCCGATCAACGCGCCGCTCGCGAACATCCCGGTGCTTGCGAACGACACCGATGTGGACGGCGATGCGCTCAGCGTGACCGGTGCGACGGTCAACCCCGCGCTCGGCACGGTGACGGTGAATGCGGACGGCACGCTGAACTTCACGCCCGCGGCGAACGTGACGGGCCCGGTGCAGATCACCTACACGGTGAGCGACGGCCAGGGCGGCACGGACACTGCCGTGCTCACGGTCAACATCGGCGCGAACACGCCGCCGCAAAGCGCGGACGCGACGGTCAACGGCACCGAAGACACGCCGGTGGCGCTCACACTCGCGAACTTCGCTTTCACCGACGGCGATGCAGGCCAGAGCCTCTCGGGCGTTCGCATCGACACGCTGCCGCTCAACGGCACGCTGCTGCTCAATGGCATTGCGGTGACGGCCGGGCAGACCATCTCGGCGGCGGACATTGCCGCCGGTCGCCTCGGCTTCGCGCCAGGCGCGAACGGCAACGGCGCGACGTACGCGAGCTTCACCTTCTCGGTGCAGGATTCGGGTGGCGCGTTCGACACGGCGCCGAACACCATCACGTTCAACATCGCGGCGGTCAACGACGCACCGGTGGCCAACCCGGACACGGTGACAGCGACCGAAGACACACCGCTGTCGATCCCGGTGGCGACCCTGCTGGGCAACGACACCGATGTAGAAGGCAACACACTCACCATCACCAGCGTGCAGGGCCCAGTCAACGGCACGGTGAGCCTCGTGGGCGGCAATGTCGTCTTCACGCCGGCGCCCAACTTCAACGGCGCCGCCAGCTTCACCTACACGGTGACCGACGGCAACGGCGGAACCGCGACGGGCACGGTGACGGTCAACGTCGGCGCGGTCAACGACGCGCCGGTGGCGGGCGACGACGTGGCGACCACGCCCATCAACACGCCGCTCGCGAACATCCCGGTGCTCGCGAACGACAGCGACGTGGACGGCAACGCGCTGACCGTGACCCAGGCCACGGTCGACCCCGCGCTGGGCACGGTCACCCTCAATCCGGACGGCACGCTCAACTTCACGCCCGCCAACAATGTGACCGGCCCTGTGCAGATCACCTACACGGTGAGCGACGGCCAGGGCGGCACCGACACGGCGGTGCTCACGGTCAACATCGGCGCCAACACGCCGCCCGAGAGTGCGGACGCGACGGTCGACGGCACCGAAGACACGCCGGTCACGCTCACGACCGCCAACTTCGCCTTCACCGACGGCGATGCGGGCCAGAGCCTCGCGAGCGTGCGCATCGACACGCTGCCGCTCAACGGGACGCTGCTGCTCGATGGCATCGCGGTGACGGCCGGGCAGACCATCTCGGCGGCGGACATCGCGGCCGGGCGCCTGGGCTTCGCGCCGGGCGCGAACGGCAATGGCGCGGCGTATGCGAGCTTCACCTTCTCGGTGCAGGACTCGGGCGGCGCGTTCGATGCGACACCGAACACGCTCACGTTCAACATTGCCGCGGTCAACGACGCACCCGTGGCCAACCCCGACACGGTGGCCGCAACGGAAGACACGCCGCTGTCCATCCCGATCGCGAACCTGCTGGGCAACGACACCGACGTGGAGGGCAACACGCTGACGCTGGACAGCGTGCAGGGCGCGGTCAACGGCACGGTCAGCATCGTGGGCGGCAACGTCGTCTTCACGCCGACGCCGAACTTCAACGGCACGGCCAGCTTCACCTACACGGTGAGCGATGGCAATGGCGGTACTTCCACCGCGACGGTGACGGTCAGTGTCGGCGCAGTCAACGATGCGCCGGTGGCGACCGACGACACAGCGACCACGCCAATCAACACACCGATCGCGAACATCCCGGTGCTCGCGAACGACACCGACGTGGATGGCGATGCGCTCTCGGTGACCAGTGCGACGGTGGACCCGGCGCTTGGCACGGTCACGGTCAATGCCAACGGCACGCTCAACTTCACGCCCGCGACGAATGTCACCGGCCCGGTGCAGATCACCTACACGGTGAGCGACGGGAAGGGCGGCACGGACACCGGCGTGCTCATCGTCAACATCGGCGCGAACACGCCGCCGCAAAGCGCGGACGCGACGGTCGCAGGCACGGAGGACACGTCCGTCACGCTGACGACCGCCAACTTCGCCTTCACCGACAGCGATGCGGGGCAGAGCCTCTCGGGCGTTCGCATCGACACGCTGCCGCTCAACGGCACGCTGCTGCTCAATGGCATCGCGGTGACTGCGGGGCAGACCATTTCGGCGGCGGACATCGCGGCCGGGCGCCTCGGCTTCGCGCCAGGCGCGAACGGCAACGGCGCAACGTACGCGAGCTTCACCTTCTCCGTGCAGGACTCGGGCGGCGCGTTCGACGCGACACCGAACACCATCACCTTCAACATCGCCGCAGTGAACGACGTGCCGGTCGCCAACCCCGATACGGTGGCGGCGACCGAAGACACACCGCTGTCGATTCCCGTGGCGACCCTGCTCGGCAACGACACCGATGTGGAAGGCAACACGCTGACGATCACCAGCGTGCAGGGTGCGGTCAACGGCACGGTGAGCCTCGTGGGCGGCAACGTCGTCTTCACACCGGCGCCGAATTTCAACGGCACCGCCAGCTTCACCTACACGGTGAGCGACGGCAACGGCGGCACATCGACCGCAACGGTGACGGTCAACGTCGGCGCGGTCAACGATGCGCCCGTGGCCACCGACGATGTCGCGAGCACGCCGATCAACACACCGCTGTCGGGGATTCCGGTGCTCGCCAACGACACCGACGTGGACGGCGACGCGCTCACCCTGACCGGCGCGACGGTGGACCCGGCGCTCGGCACGGTCACCGTCAACCCCAACGGCACGCTGAATTTCACGCCGGCCGCCAACGTGACGGGGCCGGTGCAGATCGAATACACGGTCAGCGACGGCAAGGGCGGCACCGACACCGGCGTGCTCACGGTCAACATCGGCGCCAACACGCCGCCGCAGAGCGCGGACGCGACCGTCGGCGGCACCGAAGACACGCCGGTCACACTCTCGCCCGCCAACTTCGCCTTCACCGATGCGGACGCGGGGCAGAGCCTGTCGAGCGTGCGCATCGACACGCTGCCGGTGAACGGCACGCTGTTGCTGAATGGCGTGGCGGTGACGGCCGGGCAGACCATCTCGGCCAGCGACATCGCCGCGGGGCGCCTCGGCTTCGTGCCGGGTGCCAACGGCAACGGCGCGGCCTATGCGAGCTTCACCTTCTCGGTGCAGGACTCGGGCGGCGCGTTCGATGCGACGCCGAACACGATCACCTTCAACATCGCGGCGGTCAACGACGTGCCGGTGGCCAATCCCGATACCGTCGCGGCGACCGAGGACACGCCGCTGTCGATCCCCGTCGCGAACCTGCTGGGCAACGACACCGATGTGGAAGGCAACACGCTGACGATCACGAGCGTGCAGGGCGCCGTCAATGGCTCCGTGAGCCTTGTGGGCGGCAATGTCGTCTTCACGCCAGCGCCGAACTTCAACGGCGCTGCGAGCTTCACGTACACGGTGAGCGACGGCAACGGCGGCACGTCCACCGCGACGGTGACGGTCAATGTCGGCGCGGTCAACGACGCACCGGTGGCGGGCGACGATGTGGCGACCACGCCGATCAACACGCCGCTGGCGAACATCCCGGTGCTCGCGAACGACGCGGACGTGGACGGCGATGCGCTCAGCGTGACGGGCGCGACGGTGAATCCGGCGCTCGGCACCGTCACGGTCAATCCAAATGGCACGCTCAACTTCACACCCGCCACCAACGTCTCGGGCCCGGTGCAGATCACCTACACGGTGAGCGACGGCAAGGGCGGCACGGACACCGCGGTGCTCACGGTCAACGTGGGCGCGAATACGCCGCCCGAGAGCGAGAGCGTGACGGTCAACGGTACCGAAGACACGACCGTCACCCTGACGACGGCCAACTTCATCTTCTTCGACACCGACGCGGGCCAGACGCTCGCGAACGTGCGCATCGACGCGCTGCCCGTGAACGGCACGCTGCTGTTCAACGGCGTGGCGGTGGCGGTGGGGCAGCTCGTCTCGGCCGCGGACATCGCGGCCGGGGCGCTCACCTTCGTGCCCGGCGCCAACGGCAACGGCGCGGCCTATGCGAGCCTTGCGTTCTCGGTGCAGGACTCGGGCGGCGCGTTCGACACGGCACCGAACACCATCACCTTCGACATCGCGGCGGTCAACGACACGCCCGTGGGCAACCCCGACAGCGTCGTCACCAACGAGGACACGCCAGCCACGGGCAATGTGCTGATCAACGACACGGACGTCGAAGGCGGGCCACTCACGGTGACGCAGTTCACCATCGGCGGCAACACCTTCACAGCAGGCCAGACCGCGACCATCGCGAACGTCGGCACGCTGGTGATCAACGGCGATGGCAGCTACACCTTCACACCGGCCGCGAACTACAACGGCCCGGTGCCGGTGGCGACGTATACCGTCACCGATGGCACAGCCACGGCCACCTCCACGCTGAGCTTCAGCGTGACGGCGGTGGACGATGCGTTCACGGATGCCGACGAGACCGTCAGCACGAACGAGGACACGACGCTGACCGGCTCGGTGCTCACGGGCACGACGAGCGTGGACGGCGCGGTGACGGTCACGAGCTTCACCGTCGCCGGCGACGGCACCACGTACACGGCGGGGCAAACCGCCAACATCGCCAACGTCGGCACGCTGGTGATCAACGCGAACGGCAGCTACACCTTCACGCCGGCCGCCAATTACAACGGCCCCGTGCCGGTGGTCACGTACAGCATGACCGACGGATCGAGCGGCGACACCTCGACGCTGAACATCACGGTGGTGCCGGTGGACGATCCGTTCACCGACGCGAACGAAACCGCGAGCACGAACGAAGACACGCCGCTCACAGGTTCGGTGCTCACGGGCACCACGAGCGTGGACGGGCCCGTGACGGTTGCCAGCTTCAGCGTGGCTGGCGATGCCACTGTCTACACGGCAGGCCAGGCCGCGACGATCGCGAACGTCGGCACCTTGGTGATCAACACCGACGGCACCTACACTTTCACGCCGGCCGCGAACTACAACGGCCCGGTGCCGCTGGTCACGTACAGCCTGACCGATGGATCGAGCACGGACACCTCCACGCTCGCCATCACCGTCGCGCCGGTGGACGATCCGTTCACCGACGCGAACGAAACCGTCAGCACGAACGAGGACACGACGCTCACCGGCTCGGTGCTGACCGGCACCACCAGCCCGGACGGCAATGTCACCGTGACCAGTTTCACGTTGGCGGGCAGCGCCACGGTCTACCTCGCGGGGCAGACGGCGACCATCGCGAACGTGGGCACGCTGGTGATCGCGGGCGACGGCAGCTACACCTTCACGCCTGTGACGAACTACAACGGCCCGGTGCCGCTCGTCACGTACAGCCTCACCGATGGATCGAGCGGCGACACCTCGACGCTCGCGATCACGGTCACGCCGGTGGACGATCCGTTCACGGATGCCGACGAAGCGGTGTCCACCAACGAGGACACGACGCTGACCGGCTCGGTGCTTACTGGCACCACGAGCGTCGACGGCCCGGTGACGGTCACGAGCTTCACGCTGGCGGGCAGCGCCACGGTGTACACCGCGGGCCAGACGGCGACCATCGCCAACGTGGGCACCCTGGTCATCAACGCCAACGGCACCTACACCTTCACCCCGGCCGCGAACTACAACGGCCCGGTCCCCGTGGCCACGTACAGCCTGACCGACGGATCGAGCACGGACACCTCCACGCTCACGATCACCGTCGCCCCGGTGGACGACGCATTCGCCGATGCCGACGAAACGGCTTCCACCAACGAAGACACGCCGCTGACCGGCTCCGTGCTCACGGGCACGACGAGCGTCGATGGCCCGGTGACGGTCACGGGCTTCAGCGTGGCCGGCGATGCCACGGTGTACACGGCGGGCCAGACCGCGACCATCGCGAACGTCGGCACGCTGGTCATCAACACCGATGGCACGTACACCTTCACCCCGGCCGCGAACTACAACGGCCCGGTGCCCGTGGTGACCTACAGCATGACCGATGGGTCCAGCACCGACACCTCGACGCTGACCCTCACCGTCACGCCGGTGGACGACCCGTTCACAGATGCGAACGAAACCGTCACCACGAATGAAGACACGCCGCTCGCCGGCTCCGTGCTCACGGGCACGAGCAGCGTGGACGGGCCGGTGACGGTCACGAGCTTCACGGTCGCAGGGGATGGCACGACGTACACGGCCGGCCAGACGGCGACCATCGCGAACGTCGGCACCTTGGTCATCAACGCGAACGGCAGCTACACCTTCACGCCGGCCGCCAACTACAACGGCCCGGTGCCGGTGGTCACGTACAGCATGACCGACGGTTCGAGCCCGGACACCTCGACGCTCACGATCACCGTCGCTGCGGTGGACGATGCGTTCACCGACGCCGACGAGACCGCGACGACGAACGAGGACACGCCGCTCACGGGCTCCGTGCTCACGGGCACCACGAGCGTCGATGGCCCGGTGACGGTCACGAGCTTCACGCTCGCAGGCGACGCTACGGTCTACACCGCGGGCCAGACGGCGACCATCGCCAACGTGGGCACCCTGGTCATCAACGCCAACGGCACCTACACCTTCACCCCGGCCGCGAACTACAACGGCCCGGTCCCCGTGGCCACGTACAGCCTGACCGACGGATCGAGCACGGACATCTCCACGCTCACGATCACCGTCGCCCCGGTGGACGACCCGTTCACCGATGCGAACGAAACGGCCAGCACCAACGAAGACACGCCGCTCACCGGCTCCGTGCTCACGGGCACGACGAGCCCGGACGGCGCCGTCACGGTGACCAGCTTCACCGTGGCCGGCGACGCGACGGTCTACACCGCGGGGCAGACGGCGACGATCGCCAGCGTCGGCACGCTCGTGATCAACGGCGACGGCACCTACACCTTCACGCCGGCCGCCAACTACAACGGTCCGGTGCCGGTGGCCACGTACAGCATGAGCGATGGGTCGAGCACCGATACGTCCACGCTGACCATCACTGTCGCGCCCGTTGACGATGCCTTCACCGACGCCGACGAAACGGCCGGCACGAATGAAGACACGCCGCTCACCGGCTCGGTGCTGACCGGCACGACGAGTCCGGACGGCGCCGTCACGGTGACCAGCTTCACGCTGGCCGGCGACGCCACCGTGTACACGGCGGGCCAGACCGCGACCATCGCCAACTTCGGCACGCTGGTGATCAACGCGAACGGCAGCTACACCTTCACCCCGGCCGCGAACTACAACGGCCCGGTGCCCGTCGCGACCTACAGCATGACCGACGGCTCGAGCACGGACACGTCGACGCTGACGATCACGGTCGCCGCGGTGGACGATCCGTTCACCGACGCGAACGAAACCGTCAGCACCAACGAGGACACGCCGCTCACCGGCTCCGTGCTCACGGGCACGACAAGCGTGGACGGCCCGGTCACCGTCACGGGCTTCAGCATTGCAGGCGACGCCACGGTCTACACCGCCGGCCAGACCGCGACGATCGCGGGCGTCGGCACGCTGGTGATCGGTGCCAACGGCAACTACATCTTCACGCCCGCGGCCAACTACAACGGCCCGGTCCCGGTGGTCACGTACAGCATGACCGACGGCTCGAGCACCGACACCTCCGCGCTCACGATCACCGTCGCGCCGGTGGACGACGCCTTCACCGACGCCGACGAAACGGCCACCACGAACGAAGACACGCCGCTGAACGGTTCGGTGCTCACAGGCACCACGAGCGTGGACGGACCGGTGAGCGTGACCGGCTTCACCGTGGCAGGCGACGCCACGGCCTACACGGCCGGCCAGACCGCGAACATCGCAGGCGTCGGCACGCTGGTGATCAACGCGAACGGCAGCTACACCTTCACACCGGCCGCCAATTACAACGGGCCTGTGCCGGTGGTCACCTACAGCCTGACCGATGGCTCCAGCGCCGACACCTCGACGCTCGCGATCACCGTCGCGCCGGTGGACGACGCCTTCGCCGATGCGAACGAAACCGCGAACACCAACGAAGACACGCCGCTCACCGGCTCGGTGCTCACCGGCACCACGAGCGTGGACGGCCCCGTCACGGTCGCGGGCTTCACGGTGGCGGGCGACGGCACGACCTACACGGCCGGCCAGACCGCCACCATCGCCGGCATCGGCACGCTGGTGATCAACGCGAACGGCAGCTACACCTTCACGCCGGCGGCCAACTACAACGGCCCGGTCCCGTTGGTCACCTACAGCATGACCGATGGTTCGAGCACCGACACCTCGACGCTGACCCTCACCGTCGATGCCGTGAACGACGCGCCCGTTGCCGGCGACGACACCGCCAGCACGCCGATCAACACGCCGCTCACCGGCATCCCGGTGCTGGGCAACGACACCGATGCCGACGGCGACACGCTCACCGTGACCGGCGCCACCGTCGCCCCGGGCCTCGGCGCGGTCAACGTGAACCCGGACGGCACGATCGATTTCACGCCCGCCGCCGGCGTGACCGGCCAGGTGCAGATCACCTACACCGTGAGCGACGGCAAGGGCGGCACCGACACCGCGGTGCTGACCGTCACCGTGGGCAACAACACGCCGCCCGAGGGCGCGGACGCCACGGCGAACGGCACCGAGGACACGCCGCTCGTGCTAACGCCCGCGAACTTCCCGTTCACCGACCCCGACGCGGGCCAGGGGCTGGCCGCGGTGCGCATCGATGCGCTGCCGGCCAACGGCACGCTGCTGCTGAACGGCGTGGCGGTGAGCGCGGGCCAGCTGGTCTCGGCGGCCGACATCGCGGCCGGCCGGCTCACCTTCGTGCCGGGCGCCAACGGCAACGGCACGGGCTACGCGAGCCTGCGCTTCACGGTGCAGGACACGGCCGGCGCGTTCGACGCCGCGCCCAACACGCTGCGCCTGGACATCGCGCCGGTCAACGACGCGCCCGTGCTCGTCGCGCCGCCCACCGGCACCGTCACCGCCGAAGACACGCCGCTCGCCGGCACGGTGCAGGCGGCCGACCCCGACGGCGATGCGCTCGGCTACACGGTCACCCAGGGGCCGGCGCACGGCACGCTGGTGATCAATCCCGACGGCAGCTACGTCTACACGCCGGCGCCCGATTTCAACGGCGCCGACAGCTTCACCGTCGAGGTCTCGGACGGCCGCGGCGGCACGCTCGTGGTGACCGTGCCGGTCAGCGTCACGCCGGTGAACGACGCGCCGGTCGCGCGGCCCGATGCGGCCATCGCGCCGGCCGGCGCCGCCGTGACCATCGACGTGCTGGGCAACGACACCGATGCCGACGGCGATGCGCTTACCGTGCGCGCCATCGACGGCGTGGCGATCGCGCCGGGCGGCTCGGTGGCGGTGGAGGGCGGGCGCGTCACGCTCAACGCGAACGGCACGCTCACCTTCGTGCCGAACGCGGGCTTCACCGGCACGCCGAGCTTCTCGTACACCGTGGCCGACAGCGCGGGCGCCGAGGCGACCGGCACCGTGGGCCTCGTGGTCACGGCCGCCCCCGCGCCGGTGCCGCCGGCGACTTCTGGCGGCGCGGACGTGGAGCAGTTGCTGGCGACGGGTCAGCCGATCTGGCTGCAAGGCGGCCGCGACCCCCGCGGCGAAGCAGACACGAAGGACCGCGGTCTCCGCCCGATGTACGCCCCGGCGCACATCATCGAGGCGGTCAACGGCATCCGTTCGCTGCACGGCACCGCCGCGCTCGATGCGCAGCAGCCGGTGCGCTCGGCGGTGGACGGCATCCGCACGCTCGACGGCACCAAGCCGCTTGACACGGCCACGCCGATCCTCGACCTGGCCGAGCACCTGCAGCAGCGCTTCCAGCTGCGCGACCCGGTGCAGGCGCTGTTCACCGCGCAGGCCGATGCCCGCATCCTGGACGCCACGCGCGCCGGCAGCGATGTCGTGCTCTCCGGTGAGCGCGCGGCGGCCAACGACGGCGATGCGCCGGTGCCCGCAGATGCCACGCGCGCGGTGCCGTCAGCGGCCAGGGGCGCGGCGATGCTGCAGCTGGACGTCGATGCGCTGACCTTCAGCGAGCAGATCGCCTTCCACGTGGGCCAGTCCTTCGCCGAGACCGACCAGCTGGCCGCCGCGCTGCGCACGCAGATTCCTCCCGTACCCGTCAATCCCTGACACCTTGAAACAAGAAAGAGAAAGATGTTTGAGATGCCATCGAATCGACCAGCAACCCGCGCGCCGTCGCGTTCGCTTTCCCGCTCAGGCTCGCGCGTTCGCCTGCCCGCCGTCTCGACGCTGTGCACCGCCGCGGTCGCCGCGCTGCTGGCCGGCTGCAGCGTGACGCCCGAGCCCTTCACGCAGGACCAGCTTCGCCTGCGCGTGGACCGCAACGTGGCCAGCCTCACCGCGAACCAGGAGCCGGTGGCCGGCGAGGTCAGCCTGTACGAGGCCATGGCGCGCGCGCTGAAATACAACCTCGACTACAAGGTCGCGATGATGGAAGAGGCGGTGCGCGGCCAGGAGCTGGACCGCACGCGCTTCGACATGCTGCCGCAGCTGGTGGCCAACGCCGGCTACAACTCGCGCAGCAACGACAGCGGCGCGAGCAGCCGGTCTCTGCTGAGCGGTCGCCAGTCGCTGGAGCCCTCGACCTCGGTGGAGCGCCAGACCACCGCGGCCGACCTGAGCCTGAGCTGGGACGTGCTGGACTTCGGCGTCTCGTACGCCCGCGCGCGGCAGGCCGCGGACCAGCGCCTGATTTCGCTGGAGAGCCGCCGCAAGGTGGCCAGCCGCATGGTGGAAGACGTGCGCACCGCCTACTGGCGCGCCGTGAGCGCCGAGCGGCTGATCGCCAAGCTCGTGCAGCTCTCGGGCGACGTCAACTCCGCGCTCGGCGACTCGGAAGAAATCGCGCGCCGCCGCACCGCGAGCCCGCTGGCCGCGCTCACCTACCAGCGCGACCTGATCGACGTGGAGCGCCAGATCCAGGCGCTGCAGCGCGAGCTGGTGATCGCCAAGGCGCAGCTCGCCGCGCTCATGAACCTCGCGCCCGGCACCGATTTCAAGCTCGCGCTGCCGGTGCGCACGGCGATTTCGACCGACTTCTGCCTCTCGGGCGAAGCGATGATCCGCACCGCGCTGGAAAACCGCTCGGAGCTGCGCGACATTGCCTACCGCCTTCGCATCAACGAGCGCGACGGCACGGTGGCATTGCTGCGCAACCTGCCGAGCCTGCGCGCCTTCATCGGCACCAACTACGACTCCAACAGCTTCCTCTACAACAGCAACTGGTCGGGCGTGGGCGTGCGCGCGAGCTGGAACTTGCTGAGCGTGTTCCGCTACCCGGCCGACAAGCGCGTGATCGAGGCGCAGACCGACTGGCTGGGCGAGCGCGAACGCGCGCTCACCATGGCCGTGATGACGCAGGTGCATGTGAGCCGCGCGCAGTTCGCCTTCGCGCGCCAGTCGCTCATGACGGCCAGCCGCTACTCGCAGGTGCAGACGGGCATCAACGACCAGATCCGCTCGGCCTTCAAGGCGAAGCAGGAGAGCCGCCAGCGCCTGATCCGCGAGGAGATGAACGGGCTGCTCGCCGAGGTGCGCTACGACCTCGCGTATGCGGACATGCAGAACGCCTTCGCGAACGTCTACAGCTCGATCGGCCTCGATAGCTTCACGCCCGAGGTGAGCAGCCGCGATTCGGTGAAGGACCTGGCCGGCGGCCTGCAGCGGCTCTGGCAGAGCCGGCAGGACGTGACCGGGGCCGCCAGCGCCGCCAGTGCCACCGCCTGCACGGCCAGTTCATGACATGAGCGAAGAACGCGACGCCCCATCGAATCCGCGGCCGGCGGGCGTGCCAGTGCGCACGCTGGTCATCGGCGCGGCCTTCGTGGTCGCGCTGGCGGCGATCGCCTGGGGGTACCTGGGAGGCGAGAGGAAACGCAATGCGCCGTCGGCGGCACCGGTGTCCGCACCGGCACCTGCACCTGCACCTGCACCTGCACCGGTGGCCGCGGCTCCGGCAGCGCCTGCCTCGGCACCCGCATCGGCATCCACGCCCACACCTTCGGCCGACGTCGCCGCGGTGCTGCCTGCCGGCGCCGCCCCGCCCCGGCCCGACGCCACCGCCGTGCGCGGCGTGATCAAGCCCAAGGACGAGGTGCTGTTCTCCGCCAAGATCGCCGGGCGCATCGCGCAGATGCCCTACCGCGAAGGCGAGCGCTTCCAGAAGGGCGTGGTGCTCGTGGCCTTCGATTGCACGCGCATCCGCGCCGAGGCCAACGCCGCCTGGGCCGCCAACCGCGCGAGCAACCAGGTGCTGCGCCAGAGCCAGGAGCTGGACAAGTACAACGCCATCGGCAAGACCGACGTGCAGATCGCCAAGGCCAAGGCCGAGCAGAGCGGCGCCGAGGCCGGCGCGCTCGAGGCGCAGATGCGCGACTGCACCATCACCGCGCCGTTCTCGGGCATCGTGGTGGAGAACATCTCGCACCTGCACGAGAACGCGGCGGCGGGCAAGGAACTGACGCGCGTGCTCAACGACAGCGAGCTGGAGATGCACCTCATCGCGCCCTCGGCCTGGCTCAGCTGGCTGCAGCCGGGCAGCCCCTTCCGCTTTCGCATCGATGAGACCGCGCGAAGCTACGAGGGCAAGGTCGCGCGGCTGGGCGCCTCCGTCGATCCGGTGAGCCAGACGGTGCGCGTGGTCGGCGTCTTCACGGGCAACCGCGACAACGTGCTGCCCGGCATGAGCGGCAGCGCGGAGTTTCCGCAGAACCCCGCGCTGCAATCGAACGCGCAGGCCAGGCCATGACGCCGGTACCCAAGGACGGACAACAAGGCGCCCGCGTGGTGGACGCCACGCCGCGTTTTCGCGACGGCACGCTGGTGCTGCTCGAACTCGAAGCGGAGATCCGGCGGCAGCAGACCGAAAAGGAACTGCTCTTTCATCTGCTCAACGAGACCAAGCGCATCCTGCCGTTCCGCCAGGCCTTCGCGCTGCGCCGGCGCCATGCGGACGCGGGCTTCCAGGTGACGGGCGTCTCCAGCCTCGCCGCAGTGGACCGCAACGTGCCGCTCATCCGCTGGATCGAACGGGTGGTCGCGAGCCTGCCCCCGGAGGCATCGCGCACCGACCAGCCGCTGGCCTTCGGCCGCGAGGCCTACGTGGATGCCGACGACCGCGATGCGGCCAGCTATCCGTTCGGGCACGCGCTGTGGCTGCCGATGCGCATCCACGAAGGCCAGGCGCTGGGCGGCGCGCTGCTGTTCGCGGGCGAGCCGTGGACCGAGCCGCAGCAGAAGATCGCCGCGCGGCTGGCCGAAACCTATTCGCACGCCTGGGGCGCGCTGGCCGGGCCGCAGCGCGCCTGGCAGCGCTGGCGCTTCGACCGCAAGACGCGCTGGCTCGTGGCCGCGGCGCTGCTGCTGGCCTGCATCTTTCCGGTGTCGATGAGCGCGCTCGCGCCGATGGAGGTGGCCGCGGCCGATCCGTCGGTGATCGCCGCGCCGCTGACCGGCGTGGTGGCCGAAATTCTCGTGCCGCCCAATTCGCCGGTGAAGGCCGGCCAGCCGATCCTGCGCTTCGAGGACACCAAGCTGCGCAACGAACTGGAGCTCGCGCAGCGCAAGATGCAGGTGGCCACCGCGCGCTTCGCGAGCACCTCGCAGGCGGCCATCGACAGCGCCGATGCCAACCGCGAGGTGGCCATCAACAAGGCCGAGCTGGAGCTGGCCACCGCGCAGTACGACTACGCGCGCGACCTCATGGCCAAGTCGGTGCTGAGCGCGCCGGTCGATGGCATCGCGGTGTATTCGGACCGCCGCGACTGGCAGGGCCGGCCGGTGGAGACGGGCCAGCAGATCATGAAGATCGCCAACCCCGAGCGCATCGAGTTCAGCATCTTCCTGCCGGTGCAGGACAGCCTCCTGATCGAGGACGGCGCGCGCGTGAAGATCTACCTGGACAGCGACCCGCTGCGGCCCATCGACGCGCAGCTGCTGCGCGCCGGCTACCAGGCCGAGAAGACCGAGAACAACAACCTGGCCTTTCGCCTCGTGGCCCGCGCCGACGACGGCGCGGCGCTGAAGAACCTGCGCATCGGCACGCGCGGCACCGCGCAGGTGTACGGCGGCAAGGTGCCGCTTCTCTTCTATGTGCTGCGCAGGCCGATCACGGTGCTGCGGCAGACCGTGGGCTGGTAGCGGAGCGGGCGATGGGCATCGAGGAACTCATGCCGGGACCGGGAGCGGTGCTGCAGCCGGCACCGCCACCGCCACCGCCGGGCGATCTGCCCGACGATGCGTACCTGCCCGAGCTGCGCGAGGAGTTGCGCTTCGACCGCAGTTCGCCGCTGCTGGACGGCGCGCCCAGCTGGAGCATCTTCGACCCCGTGCGGCACGCCTACTTCCAGATCGGCCAGGCCGAGCTCGCGATGCTGTCCGCCTGGCGCGGCGGCACCGTCAAGGAGATGCGGCGGCTCTTCGTGCAGCAGCAGGGCGCGGAGCCCGACCCGGGCGCCATCAAGGCGCTGCTGCAGTTTCTGCTGGCCAACAGCCTCGTGCGCGCGCCGCTGGGCGATGCGGTGAAAAGCCTGCACGCGCAGGCCCAGGCGCACAAGCAATCGTGGTGGCAGTGGCTGCTGCACCATTACCTCTTCATCCGCGTGCCGCTGGTGAAGCCCGACCGGTTCTTGAAGCGCACGGTGCACTGGGTGGCGCCGCTCTTCACGCGCACCTTCGTGTTCTGCATCGTGCTCACGGGCCTCGTGGGGCTGTATTTCGTGTCGCGGCAGTGGGACGAATTCCTGCACACCTTTCCGTACTTCTTCTCGCTCAAGGGGCTGGCGGTGTACGGGCTGAGCCTGGCCTTCACCAAGACGCTGCACGAGCTGGGCCACGCCTACACGGCCACCCGCTACGGCTGCCGCGTGCCGACGATGGGCGTCTCGTTCCTGGTGATGGTGCCGGTGCTCTACACCGACACCACCGACACCTGGAAGCTGCGCTCGCGGAAGGAACGGCTTCTGGTCGACGGCGCGGGCGTGATCACCGAGCTGTGCCTGGCGAGCATCGCGACGCTGCTGTGGGCGTTCCTGCCCGACGGGCCGGTGCGCAGCGCCGCCTTCGTGATCGCCACCACCAGCTGGATCAGCACGCTGGCGATCAACCTGAGCCCGTTCATGCGCTTCGACGGCTACTACTTCATGTCGGACATGCTGGGCGTGCCCAACCTGAGCAGCCGCTCGCAGGCCTTCGGGCAATGGAAGATGCGCGAGTGGCTGTTCGGCCTGGGCGCGCCGATGCCCGAGCCGGTGACGCCGCGCGTCGCGCGGATGTTCGCGTTCTTCGCCTGGGCCACCTGGCTCTACCGGCTCTTCCTGTTCCTGGGCATCGCCCTGGTCGTCTATCACTTCTTCTTCAAGGCGGCGGGCATCTTCCTGTTCGCCGTCGAGATCTGCTGGTTCATCGTCATGCCCATCTGGCGCGAAATCAAACATTGGTGGGCAATGCGCGGCGCGATCGCGCGCAAGCCGCGCAGCGTGCTGACGTTCTCGCTGCTGGCGATCGCGCTCATCGCGGTGTTCCTGCCGCTGGACCTGAGTGTGAAGGTGCCGGCCGTGCTGGGCGCCACGCGCGAGGAGCCGATCTTCGCGCCCGAGGCCTCGCAGATCGCCGAGCTGCATGTGCGGCCGGGCGCGCAGGTGCGCGAGGGGCAGGTGCTTGTCACGCTGCATTCGCCGATGCTCGAACAGGAGCAGCGCGAGGCGCGCATCCGCCTCGCATTGCTGCAGGCGCGGCTCGCGCGCTCGGTGGCCGACCGCATCGACCGCGCGCAGACGCAGGAGCTGCTGCGTGGCGTGGTCGCCGAGCAGGAGAACCTGAGCGGCCTGGCAAAGCGCCGCGCGCTGCTGCAGGTGAAGGCCCCGTTCGCGGGCATCGCGGTGGACCTGGACGCCGAGCTGCATGCGTCGCGCTGGATCACCGGCAAGCAACTGCTGGCGCGCATCGTCGACGAGCGCGGCGCGCAGGACCTGCGCGGCTACGTCGAGGGCCAGCACGCCTGGCGGCTGCGCGACGGCGCCGAAGGCCGCTTCGTGCCCGACGATCCGCGGCAGGCCAGCTTCAAGGTGGCGCTGGTGGGCGTCTCGGCCGTGGCCGCGGAAGACATCGACTCGGCCTACCTGCAGTCGGTGAACGGCGGGCCGATCGCCGTCAACGTGACGGACAAGGGCAAGGCCGTGCCGAACCTGAGCCAGTACCCGCTGCTGATGCGCCCGGTGCGTGCGGAGCGTGACGACGGCGCGCACGCCCAGCAGATCCAGCAGATCGTGCGCGGCGTGGTGACGATGGATGCGCGCGGCGAGAGCCTGTTCGCCAAGGTGGCGCGTCAGGTGCTGCGCGTGCTGGCGAGGGAAAGCGGGCTCTGATCCGGCGCTTGCGGCGCCGTGCGCGTGTGGCGTGCGCGGCGCGTGAGCCCGAACAGCGGCCGCAGCCAGCGCACGCGGCGCACGAGCCCGTCGGTCAGCAGCCAGCAGCCGCCGATGGTGGCCGCCAGGATCAGCACGGGCTCCAGCACCGGGCCCAGTGCCAGCGGCGCGAGCCAGACGACGGCCACGATGATCAGCGTCTGGTGCAGCACGTACCACGGGTACACCGACTCGTTGGCCCAGCGAAGCCACGGCCACGGGTGGTTCAGGTGGCGGTGGCCGTGGCCCAGGATCGTGGCGATGGCCAGCCACATGTAGGCGGTGCGCAGCAGGTCCATGAGGAGGCCCGGCGCCGAGCCCCTGGCGCCGATGCGCAGCGCGATGAACGCGCCGATCGCCGCCACGGCCAGCACCAGCGACACCCGGCGCAGGCGCTCCAACTCCTTCCAGATGCCCGTGTCCACGCCCATCCAGTAGCCGTAGAGGAACACGGTGAGGTAGATGGCGTGCAGGTAGAAATCGCGCACCAGGTTGTGCGTGGGCGGAAAGTGCGGGGCGAGCAGCGCGGTCCACGCCAGAAGCGGCAGCACCGGCAGGAGCAGCAACTTCCAGCCGCGCAGCGCGTTGAAGCGGCGCCGCACCCACTGGCCGGCCGGCGATTGCCACAGCGGCAGCGTCAGCGCAACCAGCGCGGTGTACGCAAAGAGATAGGGCAGGTACCAGAGGTGGTTCCAGGTCATGCCGAACTCCGCGCCGTCGAACGCGCGCTTTGGCCACGGCTCGGCCATCGACAGGTACCGCAGCAGGAAGGCGCCCAAGCCCGGCGCGACCAGCCCGTTGGCCACGCCCTGCGCATAGGCCTGGTACGGCACGATCACCATCATTCCGAACACCAGCGGCAGCATCAGCCGGGCGCCGCGGCTGCGCAGCAACGCGCCGGTGCCCTGGTGGCGCGCGAGAAAGCCGAGCGACACGCCGGAGATCAAGAACACCAGGTCCATGCGCCAGAGGTTCAGCACCCGCATCGGCCACTGCAGCCATTCGGCCGCGTGCGGGCTTTTCAGGTGCCAGGGCCAGTCGGCCACGTAGTACATGGCCACGTGATAGAGGATGACGAAGAGGAAGGCGAGGGCGCGCAGCGCATCGATGTCGTGGCGCCGGTGGCCGTCGGAGAGCGGCGGCTGGGAAGTCGGGAGGTTCATTTCAGGGTCCTCGAAACAGGGAAAGAGCGGCCATCGTGTGGCCCGGCGCGGCCCGGCGGGGCGCCCGCGGGACGGATGGCCCGGGCTTTGTGACGAGCGGTGGCCCCGGTGGGACGAAATTCGCCCCGGCGCCGCGCGGATGGCGAGAATCCCGGGCATGAACGCGTCCCACCGGAACCTGTACGAGCGCTACGAACCCATCCGCCGCTACGTGGAAGCGGGCTTCTGGATCGTGCTGATGGCGCTGCAAGCGGTGTTCAGCACCATGGTCGCGGTGGTCGATGCCCGCAACCGCGCGGTGCCGCGCGCGACCTGGGAAATCGTCACGTGGGAGGGATCGAGCCACCTCGTGCTGCTGATGCTGATTCCGGTGTTCGTGGCCATCGAGCGCCGGCTGGCGCCGCTCATGGCCGGGCGCTGGGTGCGCTTCGTGGCCGGGCACTTGCTGGCCAGCGTGGCCATCAGCGTGGTGCACGTGGCGGGCATGTTCGCGGTGCGCTCGCTGGTCTACGCCCTGGCCGGCGGCCGCTACGAGTTCGGCGGCTGGACCGGCCAGTGGGGCTACGAGTACCTGAAGGACGTGCGGGTCTACGTCTCGATCGTCTTCGGGATCTGGGCGTACCGGCTCTTCATGCTGCGCTTGCAGGGCGAGGCGCGGGTGCTCGATGCGCCGGAGGCGGGGGTTTCCGATCCGCCCGAGGCACCGCCTCCGCCGCCATCGGCTCCGGCCGACGATGCGCCGCCCGCACCCGAAGAACCGCCCCCGCCGCCACCCCCGCCGGCCCGGCCGGAGCGCTTTCTCGTGCGCAAGCTGCGCCGCGAATTCCTGATCGCCGCCACCGACATCGACTGGCTCCAGGCCGAGGGCAACTACGTCGGCCTGCACGTCAACGGCCACGACTACCTGCTGCGCGCCACGCTCACCGATTTCCTCGCCCAACTGGACCCCGCCCGGTTCGTGCGCGTGCACCGAAGCCATGCGGTGAACCTCGCGCGCATCAAGGAAATCGAGCCGCTGGACGGGGGCGACGCCCGCCTGCACATGCACGACGGCACCACCGTGCCCTGCAGCCGCCGGTACCGCGACGCGCTGCGGGCCGGCGCGGGCTCGACGGGCTGAAAAAGCAGCCTGTTCCGGTGCGCGAGCGCGCCGTTATGGCCCATTTCGCACCATCAAAGAGCCTTCAGGCACCATTTTTGCTTCCTTGCACCATCGCGCCGGGCAATCCGGATGCGATGCACCAATTCAAACCAAAAACTGCAAGAAGCTCCCATGGACGCACTCAAACAGGGCGCAGATGCGCTGTTCATCCTTCTCGGCGCCATCATGGTGTTGGCCATGCATGCCGGTTTCGCCTTCCTGGAACTGGGCACCGTGCGCAAGAAGAACCAGGTCAATGCGCTGGTGAAAATCCTGGTCGACTTCTCGGTCTCGACCATCGTGTATTTCCTGGTGGGCTACGGCGTGGCCTACGGAACGCACTTCTTCGTGGGCGCGACCGAGCTGGCCGCCAGGAGCGGCTACGAGCTGGTGAAGTTCTTCTTCCTGCTGACTTTCGCCGCGGCCATTCCGGCCATCATTTCGGGCGGCATCGCCGAGCGCGCCAAGTTCTGGCCGCAACTCATCGCCACGGCGGTGATCGTGGGCGTGGTGTATCCGCTCTTCGAGGGCATCGCGTGGAACAAGGCCTTCGGCATCCAGGCGTGGATCGCCTCGGTCACGGGCCACGAGTTCCATGACTTCGCGGGCTCGGTGGTGGTGCATGCGGTGGGCGGCTGGCTGGCGCTGCCGGCGGTCATCCTCCTGGGCGCGCGGCGCAACCGCTACCGGGGCGACGGCTCGCTGAGCGCGCATCCGCCCTCGAACATTCCGTTCCTCGCGCTCGGGGCGTGGGTGCTGTGCGTGGGCTGGTTCGGCTTCAACGTGATGAGCGCGCAGAGCATCGACAAGATCTCGGGCCTGGTGGCCGTCAACTCGCTCATGGCGATGGTCGGCGGCACGCTGGTGGCGCTGGCCATGGGCAAGAACGACCCGGGCTTCGTCTACAACGGCCCGCTCGCGGGGCTGGTGGCCGTATGCGCCGGCTCCGACCTCATGCACCCGCTGGGCGCGCTGGTGGTGGGCGGCGTGGCGGGCGCGATCTTCGTCTTCATGTTCACGCTCACGCAGAACAAATGGAAGATCGACGACGTGCTGGGCGTCTGGCCGCTGCACGGCCTGTGCGGCACCTGGGGCGGCATCGCGGCCGGCATCTTCGGCACGCAGGCGCTGGGCGGCATCGGCGGGGTGAACGTGTGGGCGCAGCTCATGGGCACGTTGATGGGCGTGGTGTGGGCGGCCCTGGCGGGCGCGGCGGTGTACGGCGTGCTCAAGGCCACGATGGGCCTGCGCCTGACGCAAGAAGAGGAATACGACGGCGCCGACCTGTCGATCCACCACATCTCGGCCACGCCGGAGCGCGAAGTGAACTGGTGACCGCGCCAAAAGAGAGAGGGAGCGCGCGCGGGGTTTGGGCTATTCTTCGCCCCCTCTAAGACAAGCCGGAGAAGGAAGACCCATGACCCACATGACCCACCCCACCCACTGGCTGCGCCGCGGCCTCGCCGCAGTGGCAGGCAGCGTGCTGATGCTTTCGTTCGCGGCGCACGCCGGAGCCCCCCAGATCAAGACCCAGGCCCCAGGCTTCTACCGCATGATGCTCGGCGACTTCGAGGTCACCGCGCTCTTCGACGGCACCATCGAGCTGGAGGTGAAAAAGCTCCTGACCAACACCACGCAGGCGCAGGTCGGCAAGCTGCTGGACCGCTCCTTCAAGAAGGACCTGGTGCCCACCTCGGTGAACAGCTACCTGGTGAACACCGGCAGCAAGCTGGTGCTGATCGACACCGGCGCCGGCTCGCTCTTCGGCCCCACGCTGGGCAACCTGCGCAACAACCTGCTGGCCTCCGGCTACAAGCCCGAGCAGATCGACGACGTGTTCATCACCCACATGCACGGCGACCATGTGGGCGGCCTCATCGTCGACGGCAAGCTGGCCTTTCCCAACGCCACGATCCACGCCGGCCAGGAAGACGCCGACTTCTGGCTCAGCAAGGCCAACCTGGAGAAGGCCACGCCCGAGATGAAGGGCTTCTTCCAGGGCGCGCAGGCGTCGCTGAACCCCTACGTCGAGGCCGGCAAGTTCGCGCCCCTGAAAGAGGGCGCCGACCTCGTGCCCGGCATCAAGGCCGTCGCCGCCCACGGCCACACGCCCGGCCACAACACCTACGTGCTCGAGTCCAAGGGCCAGAAGCTCGTGCTGTGGGGCGACCTGATGCACGTGGCCGCGGTGCAGTTCGTGCAGCCGCAGGTGACCATCTCGTTCGACACCGATTCCAAGACCGCCGCGGTCGAGCGCAAGAAGGCGTATGCCGACGCGGCCAAGGGGCGGTACCTGGTGGGCAGCGCGCACCTGCCGTTCCCGGGGCTGGGGCGCATCAGGGCCGAGGGCTCGGGGTATGTGTGGGTGCCTGTGGATTACCAGCAGGTGCGCTGAGCCGGGTGATCTGAAGCGTATTCGGGCTGGATACGCTTCATTTTTGAAGCGTATTTATCGGGGCGAGGCGGGGCGGCGGAGGGCGGCTCGCGAGGGCGGGAAAGCACAGATATTCAGCCTGTAGCAAACTCGCCCGACCGCATCGCTCCAACGCCCACAGCCCCATGACCCAATCTCCCCCCGCCCTCGAAGTCCTCCCCCGCGACCTCTCCGCCTACCGCCAAGGCAACGTCGGCATCGACTACGTGCACCGCTTCGAGTCCGGCAAGCCCGGACCGCACGTGCTGATCAACGCACTCACGCACGGCAACGAAATCTGCGGCATGACCGCCGCCACCCACCTGCTGGACAACGGCGTGCGCCCCAGGATCGGCACGCTCACCGTGGCCTTCGCCAACATCGACGCCTACGAGTCGTTCAAGGAAGAGTCCCCTTACGACAGCCGCCAGATCGTGCACAACCTGAACCGCATCTGGTCGCCCGAGTGGCTGGACGGCGCCGAGGACAGCCCCGAGCTGCGCCGCGCGCGCATCCTGCGGCCGGTGGTGGACGCCGCCGACCACATCCTGGACATCCATTCGACCAGCCAACCGGTCGTGCCGTTCTGGGTCTACCCGGCGTTCGAGCGCAACGCCCAGGTGGCGCTGGCCATCGGCCGCCCGTCGGTGCACCTGGTGATGCCCGACGGCCTGGGCTCGGGCACGCCGCTGATCCAGTACGGCAGCCACGGCGGCCCGGACGGCAAGGGCGTGGCGATGGTGGTCGAGTGCGGCCAGCACTTCCTGCGCTCGGCATCGGTGCTGGCGACCGCGGTCACCTACGACTTCCTTTCGTACTTCGGGCTCGTCGACAAGGACCCGGCCACGCCGGCACCCGAGCCGCAGCGGCGCTTTCAGCTGCTGCAGACGCACGTCATCAAGTCGGAGGACTTCGCGTTCGTGCGGCCGCTGATCGGCTTCGAGACCTTTGCCAAGGACGAGCTGATCGCGACCAACGGCCCGGACGAGATCCGCGCGCCGTGCGACGACTGCACGATCTTCATGCCCGCGCAGCGCGTGATCGTGGGGCGCGAGGCGCTGTATCTGACCAAGCCGATCTGATGACGAGGCTGGTGCTGGTGGCCCGCCGATGAGTGCCGCGCCCGCCCTGAGTCGCTGGCGCGTGGCGGGCCTGGTCTTCGTCTTCCTGTGGTTCGCCCTCGGCGGCGTTGCGCACTTCGTGGCGACCGAGGCGGAGATGCGCATCGTGCCGCCGTACATCCCCTGGCCGCGCGCGGCCGTGCTGGTGAGCGGCGTGTTCGAGCTGCTGGGCGCGGCCGGCCTGCTGTGGCGGCCGACGCGGCGCGCTGCGGGCATCGGCCTTTTCTTGCTGACGCTGGCCGTGACGCCCGCGCATTTCTACATGCTGCAGCGGCCGGAGCTTTTTCCGAGCGTGCCGTATTGGGCGCTGGTGGTGCGGCTGCCGGTGCAGGCGGCGCTGCTGGCGCTCATCGCGTGGAGCACGTCGGCGTGGCCGAAGAAGACGTTCAGCAGATGAGCAGGTGCGTCGGCTTGCTGGTGGTGCTGTAGTCGGCGTGCCAGTAGTGCGGGTCGTCGCAGAGGCTGAAGACGGCTTCGGCGTTTGCGTGGCGGTTGTCGAAGTGGTGGTGCATGGTGACATGCACCGAGCCCGCATCGGGCCAGTCGATGCCGACGTCGACGACGCGGTTGCCTGAGGCGACTTCGGCGGCGAGGATTTTCTGCAGGGCGGGGTGCAGGCGGGTGTTGAGGATGTCGATGGTTTCGCGGCGGGTGGCGCGGGGGAAGGTTGCGTCGAGGCAGGCTTCGGTGAACAGCAGTTGATCCGTCATGGCGTGCCTCGCGATCAGACCGTTGCAGATGCCTTGGCCTTCGGAATCGTCCTGCCTCGGCATTTCGGATAGTTGGCGCAACCCCAGAAGCTGCCTTCATTTTTGGACGAGTTTTTCTCGACCATCTTCGTGCCGCAGCTTGCGCAGGTGGGCCGCCAGTATTCGCCTTCGTAAGCCACGGCGAGCAATGCGGCCTGTTGCTCGGGCGTGCGTTGGCCGATGAGCTTGAGCAGGGCGGTGCCGTCCTGCGCGTGGATGCCGTTTGCCTTGGCGAATGCCGCGGCATCGGCGGAGAAGGTCGAGCTCGTCACGTAGGTGCCGCTCTTCAACTGGTGCGACGCCATCACGCCAAGGAACTCACGCATTTCCTTCACGCCTACGGGCTTGCTTTGCCAGTGCTTGCATTGAACGATGCGCGGCACGTCGCTGTGCTTGGAGTGAAGCCAGATGTCGATCCCGCCATCCGCGCCGTGCGATTGGCTGCGCGTGGTGAAACCGGCCTGTGCGTAGAGCGCTTCGCACACAGCTTCGAAGCGGCGCCATTCGATCGCCGCGAGTACGGCGGGACTCCATTGCTGCACGTGCTGCGGTGAGGATTCTGGAGGCGGGCGCTTCGGTTCGGATGGCGTTGAAGCAAAGGCGGGTTCCCGCCGCTGGACAGAAGGCGGTGGCGTGGGTTGGGCGACCGTGGCGACGGGCGACTGCTGCGCAACGCGCTCCTTGCCCGGGATCTCCGGGATCGCTGCCTTGCGGGCGAGAAAGTAATGCAGCACCAGCAACACCATGCCAACCGTCAGCGCCCCCCAACCAGCCGGTCGAAGTGCCGGGCCGAGCGTGCCGACGATGGAGCCCTGCATGAAGCTCGGGCCCACAAGCAGCAGGACGCCGACGATGATGACCGTCCACCCCTTGCCTGCCAGTTCATTCCGTGCGCGCTCACGGCGCCGCCCGGCTCTTGTCTGTTTGGCCATCGCACCCACCCGCCCCTTGTTTGAGTAGCGCGAGTTTAGGAGGCGAGGGGAATTCGGAACTCAGGGTGAGTACTCAAGCCGCGACGAACAGCGCGGGATCGACCATGGCGCGGATCAGCATGCCGCCGAGATCCTTGTCGTCACGCGGCGCAGATCGTTCCGGCTCAGACCGGAACGGCCTCACGAAGCACTTGGTCGCGATAGCGAAGCGGCAGTCCATTGGGCGTGAGGACGTCGACTTGCATTCCCAGCAGATTCTTCAGTTCATGCCGGATGGCGCCGATGTCCATGTACGTGGTTTGTGTCGTGGGTTCGACGAGCAGGTCTAGATTGCTGCCCGGGCCGTCTTCTCCACGCATCACCGAGCCGAACACGCGCACGTTGCTGACGTGATGATGCTTGGCTATTTCAAGGATGCGAGACCTGTGTCGGGACAGAGCTTCGGAAGGGCGCATGCGCGGGCTTGCCTGATCTCAAGCCGCGACGAACAGCGCCGGATCCACCATCGCCCGGTTCAACATCACGGACCAATGTAGATGCGGCCCCGTCACACGGCCAGTCGCCCCCACCGCAGCCAGTTGCTCCCCGGTCTTCAACACATCCCCCACCTTCACATCCACCCGGCTCAAATGGCAATACATCGTCAGCAGCCCGCCCCCATGGTCGAGCCACACCGTGCCGCCGTTGAAGAAATAGTCCCCCGTATCGATCACCCGCCCCGGCAGCGGCGCCAGCACCGGCGTGCCCGTGCCGGCCGCGATGTCCATCCCGCTGTGCGGATTGCGCGACTGCCCGTTGAACACGCGGCGCAGGCCGAACGAGCTGGAGCGGCGGCCCGGCACGGGCACGCGCATCTGCAGCGACGCATCGGGCCGGAGGTCGGTGAGCGTGGCCATCACGCCAGTGAGGTGATCGCGTTCGCGCACGTAGCGCGCTTCGTCCTCGGGCGAGAGATCGACCGTGCGCGGCGCCACGGTCAGGCGCTGCTCGCGGTATTTCTTGTCGGCCACCGCGTAGGCGACCTGTCGTTCGCTGCCGTTGCCGGCGCGCACCGTGATGCTCGCGTCGCCGGGCGTGGCCGCGAGCGGGATGCCGACCAGCGCGGTCCACTCGATGGCGTCGCCCAGCACGAGCAAGGGCACGTCGCCTGCGAAGGCGGCCGGGCGCTTGGCGCTCGGGCCGAGCGAGAGGCGCGCCACGCCGCCCGGTACCTGGGATGCGTGCGGCCAGACATCGGGGTGCGGTTGCTTCGACTTCGCGGGCGCGGCAGCGAGGGCGTTCGTTGCGGGCAGCGCGAGCAGGCCCAGCGTGCCGAGCAATGCGCTGCGGCGATTCAATGCGGGGGTGAGGAGGTCGAGCGAGGTGGTTTGGATGCTGTGCATGAAGAGTTCGAATGAAACAGGTTCTGTGACGTCGCGCGGCCGCGCTATTCGCGCCAGGTGCCGGGCGCCAATCCATCGAGCGTGTGCGGCCCGATGGCGGCGCGGATCAGGCGAAGCGTGGGCAGTCCGACAGCGGCGGTCATGCGCCGCACCTGGCGGTTGCGGCCTTCGCTGATTGCGAGTTCGATCCATGCGGTCGGAATGCTCTTGCGCTCGCGGATGGGCGGTTGGCGCGGCCACACGTCGGGCGGCGGGTCGAGCAGGCGGGCGCGGGCGGGGCGCGTGAGGCCGTCGTTGAGTTGCACGCCCTCGCGCAACCTCGCGAGCGCCTCTTCGGTCGGCACGCCTTCGATCTGCACCCAATAGGTTTTCTCCATCTTGAAGCGCGGATCGGCGATGCGCGCCTGAAGCTGGCCGTCGTTGGTGAGGAGCAGCAGGCCCTCGCTGTCGGCATCGAGGCGGCCGGCGACGTAGACGTCGGGGATGTCGATGAAGTCCTTGAGTCCGCGCCAGCGGCCCTCGGGGGTGAACTGGCTCAGGACGCCGTAGGGCTTGTTGAAGCGGATCAGACGGGAAGAGGATGGCAAGGTCATGGGCGCTGGGCGTCGTGTGGCGCATTGGCCAACTGCGGCAAGTAGTCTCGCACCAGTTTCGGCATCCGCTTGTGAGCCGTTTGACGATTATGGGGACTGAGGCTTCCGTGCAATTCTCATAAATCCAAATTCATACGGAAAATCTTTTGACGTCAATGAGTTATCAAAATCCTGGCGCTGGAAACTGCACCCAGATTCAGAAGCCGGCAACGGGCCACATGAAGGAGGGGGACTGTCCTGCCACGCGCCGTTGTTTAGTTCGTCCTAATCCAGAATATTGAGCCGACAAAAGGACTGCTGAAATGTTCATGCGAAGCTTCATCTACATCGCGGCCCTGACAAGCGCGGGCCTTCTAACGGTCGGGTGCAGCAGCACATCCATTCGCGTCGGCGGTGCGCCCGATGCGAGCGTCAAGAACTGCGTGACTGCAGCGGCGCGCGAACTGCGGTTGCCGGCGGGCAGCATCGCGGTGGACAGCGGCTCGACGCCGCGCGATGGCGTCTACACGATCAATCTCAAGGTCGGGCCGCAAGGCCGCTCGGCGGTGTGCACGACGGACGAGAACAGCGCGGTGCTGGGCGTGGTCTACAAGCGGCCTGAATGAATGAAAAAGCCGGGGCCATTGCGGCCCCGGCTTTGTGCAGAGGAGGGGGCGGGTTACTTGCCCCAGCTGTCCCGCATGCCAGCGGCGCGATTGAACACCCGCTTGCCCGCCGCATCCGTCTTCGTATCCACCACGAAGTACCCATGCCGCTCGAACTGAATCCCGACGCCGGCTTCCGCTGTCGCCAATGAAGGCTCCACAAACGCCGAGCAGATCTCCAGGCTCTGCTTGTTCAGCTCGTCCAGCAACTCCCCGCTCCCCGGATTCGCCGCCGCGAACAGCCGCTCGTACAACCGGACCTCGGCCTGCACCGCATCCGCCGCGGCCACCCAAGTGATCGTTCCCTTCACCTTGACCGCGTCCGCCCCAGGCGTGCCGCTCTTGGTGTCCGGCACCAGCATGGCCTGCACTTCGAGGAGCTTGCCGTCGGCATCGCGCGTGGCGCCGGTGCATTCGATGACGTGGCCGTACTTCAGGCGCACCTTGTTGCCCGGGAACAGGCGGAAAAAGCCCTTGGGCTGCACGTCCTCGTAGTCGGTGCGCTCGATCCACACATCGCGGCCGAGCTTGAACTCGCGCTTGCCCATCTCGGGGTGGTGCGGGTGCACGGGGGCGGAGCAGTCGTCCAGAACCTCGTCGCCGCCCATGAGCTCGCCCCAGTTCGTGATCACCAGCTTGACCGGGTCGAGCACGGCCATGGCGCGCGGGGCGATCGGGTCGAGGCTGTCGCGCAGCGCCGCTTCGAGGCTCGCGTAGTCGATCCAGCCGCCCGACTTGGTGGTGCCGCTGCGCTCGCAGAACAGGCGCAGCGCCTCGGGCGTGTAGCCGCGGCGGCGCAGGCCCGCGATGGTGGGCATGCGGGGGTCGTCCCAGCCGTCGACGTGGCCTTCCTCGACCAGCTGGCGCAGCTTGCGCTTGCTGGTCATCACGTGGGTGACGTTCAGGCGCGCGAATTCGTACTGGCGCGGGTGAGGGCTGGCGATGAGGCCGCCTTCGGCCAGGCGGTCGAGCAGCCAGTCGTAGAAAGGGCGCTGGTCTTCGAATTCGAGGGTGCAGATGGAGTGAGTGATCTGCTCCAGCGCGTCTTCGATCGGGTGCGCGTAGGTGTACATCGGGTAGATGCACCACTTGTCGCCGGTGTTGTGGTGCGTGGCCCGGCGGATGCGGTAGAGCGCCGGGTCGCGCATGTTGATGTTGGGGCTCGCCATGTCGATCTTCGCGCGCAGGATGGCGGCGCCGTCGTCGAGTTTGCCGTCGCGCATTTCGCGAAAGCGGGCGAGGTTTTCTTCGGGTGTGCGGCTGCGGAAGGGGCTGTCGGTGCCGGGGGTGTTGAAGTCGCCGCGGTTGGCGCGCATGGCCTCGGGGCTTTGCTCGTCCACGTAGGCGAGGCCCGCGCCGACGAGGTACTCGGCCGCTTCGTACATGAAGTCGAAGTAGTTGCTCGCGAAGTACTCGTGCGGCTGCAGGGTGCCGGGGGCGCTAGGGCGGTCGGCCAGGTAGGTCTCGTAGCCGAGCCACTTCACGGCGTCGCGGATGGAGTCGACGTATTCCTGCTCTTCTTTTTCGGGGTTGGTGTCGTCAAAGCGCAGGTGGCTCACGCCGCCGTATTCGCGGGCCAGCTCGAAGTTCAGCCAGATGCTCTTGGCGTGGCCGATGTGCAGGTAGCCGTTGGGCTCGGGCGGAAAGCGAAGGCGCACCTTGGCGGGGTCGGTCATGCCCTGGGCGTGGTGGGCGGCGTTGCCGGGGGAGCCGCCCCATTTGCGGCCAGAATACGCGCCCTGTGCGAGGTCGTTCTCGATCACGTGGCGCAGGAAATTGCTCGGTGCAGCGGCCGTTTTGGCGCCGCTTTTGTCGGTCGGGGAGGTCATTGCTTCATTCTAGAGGGCACCCCCTGCGGGTTACCTTTGGCAACGTTCTTCACAATGGCCAGTGCACCCCGTTTGCAATTGCCGCGTTCAATACACACAAGGGCGGTCCAGACCCGGACGCAGCCCTCCGAAACAAGGAGTCAACATCATGAGCCTCACACGTTCCACCTTCTTCAAATGGGCCGCCGCGGGTGTCGTGGCAGCCGGGGCATTGTTTGCAGCCACCTCGGCCAGCGCGCGCAGCGACGTGAGCTGGTCGGTCGGTGTCGGCCTGCCGGGCGTGGCGGTCGGCGTGGGCGGTCCCGCCTACTACCCGGCACCGGTCTACGCACCGCCGGCCCCCGTGTACTACGCACCGCCGCCGGTCTACTACCGTCCGCCGCCGCCGGTGTACTACCGTCCGGCCCCGGTCTATTACGGCCCGCCGGCTTACTACGGTCCCCGCTACTACGGCGGTGGCTACTACCGCGGTGGTCACCGTCATGGCCACTGGCGCTAAATCGCCACACGATTCGTGACTGAATGAAAAAAGCCGGCCTCCAAAGGGCCGGCTTTTTCATGGACGCTCGCCGGGTGAATTTCACATCGCGCGAAAAAGATGCGCGTAGAGCCGGCTGACCGGAATCTTCTCGGCCCGCCCGCGCAGCATGAGATGCAGCTTGCCGGCCTCGTCGCGGTGCACCGATTCGATGACCGCGCTGCGCACCACCACCGCCCGATGCACCTGCCAGAAGGTGTCGGCGTCGAGCTGGGTCAGCAACTGCTTGAGGGGTGTGCGGATCAGGTATTCGTGCGTGGCGGTAAGCACGCGCAGGTATTTGTCGGCCGCCTCGAAATACAGCACCTCGTCGATCGGCACCATGCGCACGGTCGTGCCGCCGGCATCGCTGGCGGCAATCATCCGCAGCGGTGCGGGCGCGGCTGCAGGCAAGGCACTACCGGCGCCGGCTGCTGCGAGCACCTGGCGCCACTGCGCAAGGGTTTGCTCGAGCGCCTCACCGGCCACGGCGGGCGAAGCGGACGCCGAAGGCTGCCGCGCCGCCAGCGCCTGCTGCAGCCGCGCTACGGTCTTGCGCAACCGCTCGGGCTGCACGGGCTTGAGCACATAGTCAATCGCCTGCGCCTCGAAGGCGCGCGCGGCGTATTCGTCGTAGGCGGTGACGAACACCAGCTGCGGCATCGGCGCCTCGTCGGTGGGCCAGCTGTCGGCCAGTTCGGCGGCGGCGCCCAGGCCGTCGAGACCCGGCATGCGGATGTCGAAAAACAGCACCTGCGGCAAGAGGCGCAGCGCCTCGCGCACCGCGCTGCGGCCGTCGCCGGCGATGGCGACGATCTGCAACCCGGGCCATGCGGCGGCCAGCTCGGCCTTGAGGGCTTGCGCCAGAAGCGGCTCGTCTTCGGCGATCAGTGCGGTGGGGTTCATGGTTGTCATCGCATTCAAGGGGCCGTCGCAGGCAGCGGAAAGCTCAGCGTCGCGCAGGTTCCGCCGGCCGGTGCCGCCGCAAGGCGCATCTCGCTCTGCGCGCCGAACACGGTGGCCAGTCGCTCGCGCACCTGTTCGAGCCCGAAGCCGCTGCCGCCTTCCTCAGCGTCAGAGGGCAACGCCGCATCGGGCCCGACGCCGGTGTCGTTCACTTCGATGACCAGCCGGTCCCCGTTCCTGCGCGCGCGCACGGCGATCTCGCCGCCCTCGACCTTGGGCTCCAGCCCATGGCGGATGCTGTTTTCCACCAGCGGCTGCAAGAGCAGCGGCGGCACGGGAATGTCGCGGAGGTCCTCGGGCAGATCGAGCGTGTAGCGCAGGCGCTCGCCCATGCGCACCGACATCAGTTCGAGGTAGTCAGCGAGCCGATCGAACTCGGCCGACAGCGGATGCGCCAGCGCGCGCGAGCCGCTCAGCGTCATGCGCAGGTAGCTGTTGAGCCGGTCGAGCATCGCCACTGCGCGCGGCGGATCGAGGGTGATCAGCACCCGCAGGTTCGCCAGCGTGTTGAACAGCATGTGCGGCTCCAGCTGCGTCTCCAGCAGCTTGAGCCGCGCCTCGGTCGCGTCGCGCTGCGCCAAATCGAGCTGGCTTCGCATGTGCTTGCTCTTGCCCAGGCTGAAGAAGAAATAGCACACGCCGGTGCTGGTGGCGAGCGTGATGACGATGCCCGTCATCAGCTTGTGCCCGGCGAAATCGAGAAAGTCGAACCGCGGCGCGCCGCTCCACGCGTCGCCGATCAGGTTGCCCAGCACGAAGCCGATGGTCACGCCCGTGGCCACCAGGGCGATGCCTCTGAGGCCGTGCGGCCACAGCATTTCGCGGTGCCCGGTCAGCACGAGCCGGCCGGCGTCGATGCACAGCCAACTGATCATCCCGATGGCCAGCGAATAGACCAGGTGGTCGGCCCAGCTGCCGTTGCCGTGGTCGGTCAGGGTCATGGCGGTGGCGATGAGGCAGCAGAAGACGGCGGTGATCAGGCCATGCCGCAGCATGTCCCGCAGGTTCTCGGGGCGGAACCGGGGGCTGGCTGTGGCCTGGCCCTGGCTCAACGGTGGTCCCCGGCGCCCAGCGCGCGGCGCTCGCGTGCAACCAGCCGGTCGTAGAACCCGCCGCCGGGCGCGAGGAACCAGATCACCGCGCCGTGGATGACGAGGCCCAGGCCCCAGCCCATCAGCGGGTACATCGCCCAGGTGCGGCCGTTGGCGGCCGACAGCGTGACCAGCCCGAGGTTGACCAGCACGTAGACGAAGGCGTGGATGTACCAGCCCATCTTGGCGCCGGCGCGGCGGCGGGCGAGCTTCTCCAGGTTGGGCTGCGAAGCGTTGGAGGTGGTGGTGTTCATGACAACTCCTTGATTTGAACGGGAATGAAATCGGGTGCCGAAGGCGGCGTTGCGGGGCGGAGCGCCGCGCGTTGCCGCAGCTCTTCGGTGGTATCACCGGGCCCATCCGGCCGCCAGCCCGGTGGCTTGACCAGATAGCCCACGAACGCACGCACCGAGCGCGCCGAGCGCAGGTCGCGCAGGAGCGCGCGCCAGTGGGTGAACTCGATCTCCAGGATGTTGTGCGAGGTGATCGGGTTCACCAGCCCGTAGCGGCAGGGAAGGTCGGCGCGCTCGGGAATGTAGGTGCCGAAGAGGCGGTCGAACACGGTGAGCACGCCGCCGTAGTTGCCGTCCAGGTATTCCAGGTTCGAGGCGTGGTGCACGCGGTGCGCCGAGGGCGTGTTGAACACCCATTCGAGGGGCCCCAGGCGCGGAATCCACGTCGCATGAATCCAGAACTGGTAGAGCAGGTTCAGCGTGAGCATCAGCAGGATCACCTTGGGCGGCATGCCCAGCAGCGGCGCCAGCATGAAGAACAGCAGCGTGCCGGTGAGGCGGCCGGTCCAGCCGAAGCGGTAGGCGGCCGACAGGTTCAGCTGGTTCGGCGAATGGTGGATGGCGTGGGTGCACCAGAACCAGCGCACCCGGTGGGCCGCGCGGTGGTACCAGTAGTAGCAGAACTCCTGGCCGATGAAGCAGGCGACCCAGCCGCTCCAGTGGTCCATCGGCAGGGTGAAGAGGCGATGGTTCCAGAACCAGTCCATCGCGCCGCTCCAGAAGGCCACCGGCAGCAGCCAGCGCAGCGGGTATTCGCGCACCAGAAAGTCGAACACCGAGACGCCGGCCGCCTTCCAGTCGTAGCTGGCCCAGCCGTTGCGCCAGGAGAGCACCAGCGCCTCGAGGACCGAGGCGACCAGCACCACCGTGACGGAGATCTTGAGGAGCAGAAAGAGCACGGTCATGGCGGTTCCTGGCGAGGCTGGGCGCGCGGGGCTGGGGCTTGGATCTTAGGCCGCGCGCACGCCGGTGGCGACAGCGTCGGTGGCGATCGCCAGCTTCCACAGCCGCACGGCGCGGGCCGCGAAGATGCCGCTGAAGGCACCGTAGAGCGTCGGGATGGCCAGGGCGAAGACCGCCTGTTGGCGCAGCTCGGGGTGCATGGCGAGCGAGGCGCCCACGACATACTTGGTCAGGAAGATGCCCATCATGAGCGCGAGCGGCACGGCGCTCCCGGCCACATGAAACGTGCGGGCCGCCGCGTCGAAGCGGGTTGTGGCCGGCAGGGGACGCTGCAGCACCAGCGCCATCAGCACCGCGGCCGCAGCCGCCCAGCCCAACAGGGCGCCCAGCGAATCGCCGAAGGCCGAGAGCACGCCGAAGACCGACAGGCCGCCCATGACAATGGGCATCAGCGTGACGCGGGTGAGGCTCACGCTGTTCGAGAGCAGTTGCTTGGCGCCGAGCCAGACGAGCAGCACGAAGACGGCGAACACCCACTTGGGCGTGTGAAGAAGGATCTGCAGCAGCATGGTGGGTTCTCCGATGAAAGGTATGTGAGTTGTGAGCGGGGAAGCGATGGGCGGACTGTGCCGACGCGCCGCGCCAGCGGCCACCGCCATGCGACGAAATGCAGGAGAACGGCGCGAGGCGCCTGCGGACAGCGTGAACTGCGGCCGCCGGCGCGAGCTTTACCGCCGCTTTACGGCACAGCAAACTGCGGTACTACCATTCGGCGCTGTACTCTAGGCCGCACCCTTCGCACCCTCCCGACGCATCCCATGGACCCCAAAACTCCCCCCGAGCCCCTGCCGCCCACCGTGTCGCCGACACATCCTCCGGTACGCAGGCGGCGGTGGCTGGGGTGGCTGTTGACCCTGGCGCTGCTCGTGGCCCTGGGCGGCGGTGCGTGGTACCTGATCCAGCGCTCGAAAGCGCCGGCGGCCGGCCCCGGCGGGCCGGGCGGCCCTGGCGCCGGGCGAGCGGGCGGTGGCGGTCCTGGTGGGCGGGGCGGTGGCGGCGGTGCAGCCGCCAACACGGTCGGCGTCGCCACTGCGCGGCAGGCCGACATTCCGGTGCAGCTCGAAGCGCTGGGCACGGTCACCCCGCTGGCCAATGTCACGGTGCAGCCGCAGGTCTCGGGCGTGCTCACCGAGGTGCTCTTCAAGGAAGGGCAGATGGTCAAGAAGGGCGAGGTGCTCGCCACCATCGATCCGGCGCCGTTCCAGAACGCGCTGGCGCAGGCCAGCGGCGCACGCCAGCGCGACGAGGCCCAGCTGGCCGCGGCGCGCGTCACGCTGCAGCGCTACCAGACGCTGCTCGGCCAGGACTCCATCGCCCGGCAGGACGTCGACACGCAGGCCGCGCTGGTCAAGCAGCTCGAAGGCACGGTCGCCATCGACCGCGCCAACGAAGGCACGGCACGGCTGAACCTCACCTGGAGCCGCATCACCGCGCCGGTGAGCGGGCGCATCGGCTTGCGGCCGGTGGACGCTGGCAACTACATCTCCACCGGCACCACCGGCGGCGTGGCGGTCATCACGCAGATCGCGCCCATCGACGTCGAGTTCTCGGTGCCGCAAGACCGCGTGCCCGAAGTGCAGGAGCGCCTCGCGCAGGGCGCGCAGCTGGAGGCCACGGCCTTCGACCGCACCCGCACGCGCCAGCTCGCCCGGGGCATGTTCTCCACGCTGGACAACCTGGTCGACACGCAGACCGGCACCGTCAAGTCGAAGGCCCGTTTCTCCAATGCCGACGGCGCGCTGTTCCCGAACCAGTTCGTCAACCTGCGGCTCCTGCTGCGCACCGTGAGCAGCGCGGTGGTAGTGCCGGTGACGGCGCTGCGCCACGGGCCCAACGGCGACTATGTGTACGTGGTGAACGAAGACAACACCGTCTCGCAACGCCCCGTGACGCGCGGCGAATCGAGCGTGGACAACGTGGCCGTCATGTCGGGCCTGAAGGCCGGCGAGCAGGTCGTGACCGAAGGCGGCGACCGCCTGAAGGACGGCGCCCGCGTGCAGACCCAGGCCGACCGGCCGGCCACGCCGGCTTCGGGCGCCGCATCGGGCGCGCGCCGCGGCAACCGCGAAGGCGGGCGGCGGGGCGAGCGCGGCAACAGGGAAGGCGGGCAGCGCCAGCAAGGCGGTGCCGGTGCAGCCGAGGGCGGAGGCGCCGCGCCGCCGAGCCAGCCGATCGAGTCGGCCACGCCGCCGGCCGGCGCGCCCGTGCCCCCGGCCACGCCGACCGTTCCGCCCACGCCCGCCAACGGCCCGGCACGCTGAGGCGGGCTTGCCGCAGCCACGCGCACGATGAGCCCCTCACGCCCCTTCATCCTTCGCCCGGTGGCGACCTCGCTGCTGATGGTCGCCATCGTGCTGGCCGGCCTGGTCGCGTTCCGCTTCCTGCCGCTGTCGGCCCTGCCGCAGGTCGACTACCCGACCATCCAGGTGCAGACGCTCTACCCCGGGGCCAGCCCCGAGGTGATGAGCAACACCGTCACCGCGCCGCTGGAGCGCCAGTTCGGCCAGATGTCGGGCCTGGACCGCATGAGCTCGACCAGCGCGGCGGGCGTGTCGATCGTCACGCTGCAGTTCTCGCTCGGCCAGACGCTGGACGTGGCCGAGCAGGAAGTGCAGGCCGCCATCAACGCCGGCGGCTCGCTGCTGCCGGCCGACCTGCCCGCGCCGCCGGTGTACGCCAAGGTCAATCCGGCCGACGCGCCGGTGCTGACGCTGGCCATCACGTCCGACACGCTGCCGCTCACCGAGGTGCAGAACCTCGTGAACACACGCCTCGCGCAAAAGATCAGCCAGGTCTCGGGCGTGGGGCTCGTGTCATTGAGCGGCGGGCAGCGGCCTGCCGTGCGCATCCAGGCCAACACGCAGGCGCTGGCGGCCAACGGCATCGGGCTGGATACGCTGCGCACCGCCATCAGCGCGGCCAATTCCAACGGCGCCAAGGGCAGCTTCGACGGCCCCAAGCGCGCCTACACCATCAACTCGAACGACCAGCTGCTCACCGTCGAGGACTACAAGAACCTCATCGTCAGCTACAAGAACGGCGCGCCGATCCGCATGGTCGATGTGGCGCAGGTGGTCAACAGCGCCGAGAACACGCAACTCGGTGCCTGGGCCGGCACCAAGGCGGCCGACGGCGGTGAGGGCAAGCTCACCCCGGCCATCATCCTGAACGTGCAGCGCCAGCCCGGCGCGAACGTGATCGCCACCGTCAACGCCATCAAGAAGCAGCTGCCCGAGCTGCAGGCGGGCTTTCCCGCGGGCCTGAAGATCGAAGTGCTGAGCGACCGCACGGCCGGCATCCGCGCCTCGGTGCAGCACGTGGAGATGGAACTGGTGCTGGCCGTGGTGCTGGTGGTGCTGGTGATCTTCGCGTTCCTCGGCAGCCTGCGCGCCACCGTCATCGCGAGCATCGCGGTGCCCATTTCGCTCATCGGCACGCTGGGGCTCATGTACCTCCTGGGCTACAGCCTCAACAACCTGAGCCTGATGGCGCTCACCATCGCCACCGGCTTCGTGGTGGACGACGCGATCGTGATGATCGAGAACATCGCGCGCTACATCGAGGAGGGCGAGAAACCATTGCAAGCCGCGTTCAAGGGCGCGACGCAGATCGGGTTCACGATCATTTCTCTGACGGTATCGCTCATCGCGGTGCTGATTCCGCTGCTCTTCATGGGCGACGTGGTGGGGCGTCTGTTCCGCGAATTCGCTGTGACGCTGGCCATCACCATCCTGATCTCGGCCGTGGTGTCGCTCACGCTGGTGCCGATGATGTCGGCGCGCTGGCTCAAGCACGAGCCCAAGAAGGAGCCGGGCGGCACAGGTTTCGGCGCACGCGCGCAGCGTTTCTTCGACGGCGTGATGGTGCGCTACGACCGCTCGCTGCACTGGGTGATCGACCACCAGCCGCTCACGCTGCTGGTCGCTTTGCTCACCATGGTGCTCACGGTGGTGCTGTACCTCACGATTCCCAAGGGCCTGTTTCCCACGCAGGACACCGGCCAGCTGCAAGGCCGCATCCAGGCGGCGCAGGACGTGTCGTTCGACCGCATGGCGCAACTGCAGCAGCAGGCGGCGCGCGCGCTCCTCGACGACCCCGACGTGGAGAACTTGAGTTCCTTCGTCGGCGTGGACGCCGCCAACAACACCATGCTGCACACCGGCAGCATGCTCATCAACCTGAAGGGCAGCCACGACAGCCAGCAGGAAGTGATGGACCGGTTGCGCGAGCGCGTGCGCCAGGTGGCCGGCGTCACGCTGTACCTGCAGCCCACGCAGGACCTGACCATCGACGCCGAGACCGGCCCGACCGAATACCGCGTGTCGCTCGAAGGCGTGAACAGCGCGCTCATCACCGAGTGGATGCAGAAGCTGGTCGCGAAGCTGCAGGACTCGCCGAAGGTGCGCAACGTGAGCAGCGACGCCGGCGCGCAGGGCCTGGCCGCGTTCGTGAATGTGAACCGCGACACCGCGGCTCGCCTCTCGATCACCGCGAGCACGGTGGACGACGCGCTCTACAGCGCCTTCGGCCAGCGCATCGTCTCGACCATCTTCACCGAGACCAACCAGTACCGCGTGATTCTCGAAGCGCGGCCCGGCATGGTGAACACGCCGCAGACGCTCGGGCAACTGAACCTGATCGCTGGCTCCGGCACCGCCACGCCGCTGGCCGCGATCGCCGATATCTCGGAGCAGCAGGCGCCGCTGCAGATCACGCACGTGGCGCAGTACCCGGCGAGCACGCTGAACTTCGACACCGCGCCGGGCGTGTCGCTCGGGCAATCGGTCGATGCGATCCGCGCGGCGGCCAAGGAAATCGGCATGCCCAGCAGCATCACGATGACCTTCCTCGGCGCGTCGGGCGCTTACGAGCGGTCGCTGTCGAATCAGCTGTGGCTCATTCTTGCGGCGATCGTTTGCGTGTACATCGTGCTCGGGGTGCTGTACGAGAGCTACGTGCATCCGCTGACGATCCTGTCGACGCTGCCCTCCGCGGGTGTGGGCGCCTTGCTGGCGTTGATGATCACGGGCAATGACCTGGGGGTGATCGGGATCATCGGGATCATCCTGCTGATCGGCATCGTGAAGAAGAACGCGATCATGATGATCGACTTTGCGATCGATGCGGAGCGGACGGAAGGGAAGTCGCCTCGGGAGGCGATTCACCAGGCGGCACTGTTGCGGTTCAGGCCTATCTTGATGACGACGCTCGCTGCGTTGTTTGCTGCTGTGCCTTTGATGCTGAGCTTTGGTGAGGGTGCCGAGTTGCGGCGGCCGCTGGGGCTCGCGATCTTCGGCGGGTTGATCGTCAGTCAGCTGCTGACGCTGTTCACTACGCCTGTTATTTATCTGGCGTTCGATCGGCTTGGCGGAGGGAGCTCGCGGCGGGCGGTGATCGAGGAGGAAGCGGCTTGATCCGTTTTGCCTTCTGTTCTTCGTTTTCTTCCCGAGGCCGGGTCTCGCCCCGGCGGGCGACTTACTTTCTTTTGCTTCGCCAAAAGAACGTAAGCAAAGAAAAGGCGACCCTGCTGTCTGCGACCCTTCGCTTCGCTACGGGCAACCTGCGGTGCTCACGTTTCGCGGGGTCTCGCCGAACTCGCTGCGCTCAAACAGCGGCGAGCCCTGATCCGCGAAACGCTGCGCTCCTCGGCGCAGCCAGAAGGGAGGGGAAGTCTTCGGGCCATCGCTTTGCTCGGCTTGCAATCCTCGGGCCTTTGCTTCGCTCGGCTGCGGTGCCCCCACCCCGGCCCTCCCCCAAGGGGGGAGGGAGAAAGACCAGACCTGCAACACAGGGCCTTGATGCATTGCTCCTTCCCCCGCTGGGGGAAGGCTGGGAAGGGGGCTCGACGGCCCTCGCAACACGGCAGTGCTTCAACAAGCGCCGCGTGCCCCCACCCCAACCCTCCCCCGGAAGGGGAGGGAGCCAATCCAAGCCGAGCGAAGCAAAGGCTCGTGAGGTGTCCAGGCGCCGAGCGCAGCGATGGCCCGCTGGTTCCCAAAGCCCTTCTGTATGCGCCGAGGAGCGGAGCGTTTCGCGGATCAGGGCTCGCCCTTGTTTGAGCGAAGCGAGTTTGGGCGAGACCCCGCGGAACGTGAGCACCGCAGGTTGCCCGAAGCGAAGCGTAGGGACGCAGACAGCAGGGTCGCCTTTTCTTTGCTTACGTTCTTTTGGCGAAGCAAAAGAAAGTAAGTCGCCCGCCGGGGCGAGACCCGGCCTCCGCCCCCAGCAGGGGAAGCCGCGATGAATTTGTCGCTCCCCTTCGTCAGAAGACCCATCGGCACAGTCCTGCTGACGATAGGCATCGCCCTCGCAGGCATAGCCGCGTTCTTCGTGCTGCCAGTCTCGCCACTCCCCCAGGTCGACTACCCAGTCATCTCGGTAAGAGCCTCGATCCCCGGCGCAAGCCCCGAAACGATGGCAACCAGCGTGGCGACGCCGCTGGAGCGCCACCTGGGCACCATCGCAGGCGTCAACGAAATGACGTCCACGAGCTCCGTCGGCTCCTCCCGCGTCACCCTCCAGTTCGACCTGAGCCGCAACATCGACGGCGCCGCCCGGGAAGTGCAGGCCGCCATCAACGCGAGCCGTGTCGACCTCCCCGCCACCCTCCGCAGCAACCCGACCTACCGCAAGGCCAACCCGGCGGCGTCGCCGGTCATCATCCTGGCCCTCACCTCCAAGACAAAGACCCCGGGCCAGATCTACGACGCGGTGTCGAACATCGTGAGCCAGCGCCTGTCGCAAGTCGACGGCGTGGGCGACGTCGAGATCGGCGGCGGCTCGCTCCCCGCCGTGCGCATCGAACTGCTGCCGTTCGCACTCAACCGCTACGGCATCAGCACCGAGGACGTGCGCGCCGCCATCCAGGCCTCCAACGCCAACCGCCCCAAGGGCATGGTGCAGGGCGACGGCCGCAAGCTCCAGATCTACACGCAGACGCCGGCCCTGCGCGCCAGCGACTACGCCTCGATGGTCGTGGCCTGGCGCAACGGCGCGGCGGTGCGGCTGCAGGACGTGGCCGAGGTGATCGACGGCGTGGAAGACACGCGCACGCTGGGCCTCTTCAACGGCGAGCCGGCGATCATCATCCTCATCACGCGGCAGCCCTCGGCCAACATCATCGAAACCGTGGACAGCGTGCGCGCATTGCTGCCCGAACTGCAGGCGCAGCTGCCGCCCGACGTGACGCTGCAGGTCGCCTCGGACAGCACCAACTCCATCCGCAGTTCGCTGCACGAGGTCGAGGCGACGCTGGTCATCTCGGTGCTGTTGGTGGTGCTGGTGGTGAGTCTCTTTCTTCGCAGCGTGCGCGCGACCATCGTGCCGGCCGTGGCCACCATCGCGGCGCTGCTGGGCACCTTCGGGGTGATGTACCTGCTGGGCTTCAGCCTCAACAACCTGAGCCTGATGGCGCTCACGGTGGCCACCGGCTTCGTGGTGGACGACGCCATCGTGGTGCTGGAGAACACCAGCCGCCATATCGAGTCGGGCATGTCGCGCATGAAGGCGGCGCTGCTGGGCGCCAAGGAGGTGGGCTTCACCGTGCTGTCGATCAGCGTCTCGCTGGTGGCGGTGTTCATTCCGCTGCTGTTCATGGGCGGGCAGGTGGGGCGGCTTTTCCGCGAGTTCGCGATCACGCTGTCGGCGGCGGTGATGATCTCTCTGGTCATCTCGCTCACCACCACGCCGATGATGTGCGCCTGGCTGCTCAAGCGCGGCGGCGAGCACGACAAGAACAAGCCGCAAGGGCGCCTCGGCCGCATGGCCGCGCGCAGCTACGACTGGGTGCTCAAGCGCTACGAGACCAGCCTGGACTGGGCGCTCGACAGCAAGGGGCTGGTCATGCTCATCCTGGTGGCGGTGGTGGGGCTGAACGTCTATCTCTTCAGCGCCGCGCCCAAGGGCTTCTTCCCACAGCAGGACAGCGGCCAGCTCAACGGCGGCCTGCGCGCCGACCAGAGCATCTCGTCGCAGGCGCTGGCTGCCAAGCTGCGGCAGGTGATCGACATCATCCGCAAGGACCCGGCGGTCGACACGGTGATCGGCTTCACCGGCGGCTCGCGCGCGGGTGGCGGCTTCATGTTCGTGAACCTCAAGCCCGCCAATCAGCGCACCGAGAGCGGCCTGGCCGTCATCGCGCGCCTGCGGCCCCAGCTCAACGAGGTGACGGGCCTGCGCGTGTTCCTCGGGACCGTGCAGGACGTGCGCTCGGGCGGGCGCTCGAGCAACTCCACCTACCAGTACACGCTCAAGAGCGACAACCTGACCGATCTGCGCACCTGGGCCACCAAGCTCTCGGACGAGCTGAAGCTGCAGCCCCTGCTCACCGACGTGGACACCGACCAGGACCAGAACGGCGTGGAGACGGTGGCCAAGGTCGACCCCGACAGCGCGCGGCGCCTGGGCCTCACCTCCACCGCCATCGACAACGCGCTCTACAACGCCTTCGGCCAGCGCCAGGTGGCCACGATCTACACCGAGCTGAACCAGTACCACGTGGTGATGGAATGGGCGCCGCGCTACACGCGCAGCCCCAATTCGCTGAGCGACGTGTACGTGCCGGCCACCCGCACCTCGGTGATCGGCGGGCAGACCGTGACCACGCAGGTCGCGGCGACGACGACCACCACTTCGACGACGGGCGGCGCCGCATCGACCGCCACGGCCGCGAGCACCACGGTGCCCGTGTCGGCCAACGCGGGCCTGCGCGGCGCATCGACCGGCAATGTGCTGAGCAACACGCCCACCACGCTGGTGCCGCTGTCGGCGGTGGCCAAGTTCGAGGAGCAGTCGGTCGCCACCTCGGTGAGCCACGACGACGGCGAGCTAGCGACCACCATCTCGTTCAACCTCGCCGAGGGCGCGAACCTGGGCGATGCGCGCGAGGCCATCGCCAAGGCCGAGGCCAACATCGCGATGCCCACCAACGTGCGCGGCGCATTCGCCGGCACCGCCGCCAGCGCGCAGCAGTCGCAGGGCCAGCAGGTCATGCTGATCCTGGCCGCTCTGATCGTGATCTACATCGTGCTGGGCATTCTTTATGAAAGCCTGGTGCACCCGATCACCGTGCTCTCGACGCTGCCCTCGGCCGGCGTGGGCGCGGTGCTGGCGCTCCTGATGTTCCGCATGGAGTTCTCGATCATTGCGCTGATCGGCGTGTTCCTTCTGATCGGCATCGTGAAGAAGAACGCCATCCTGATCATCGACTTCGCGCTGGAGGCCGAGCGCTCGCGCGGGCTCACGCCGCTGGAGGCGGTGCGGGAGGCGTGCCTGCTGCGCTTCCGGCCCATCCTCATGACGACGATGGCGGCCGCGCTCGGCGCGCTGCCGCTGGCCATCGGTTTCGGCGAGGGGGCGGAACTGCGCCGGCCGCTGGGCGTGGCCATCATCGGCGGGCTGATCGCGAGCCAGTTGCTGACCCTGCTGACAACGCCGGTCGTCTATCTCCTGCTCGACAAGCTGCGCCGCCGTGGCAAGAACGAACACGAATTGAGCCGTGTCACGCCCGCTTGAGAACAACACCATGAACGCACTGCCGACTTCATCCCCTGTCACGCTCGAAAAGGGCCAACCGTTCACGCTGAGCCTGTCGAAGCGCCGCGCAGAGCTTCGACAGGCTCAGCCCGAACGGTTTGTGTTCCGGCTCGGCGTGTTGGCCCTCGCCGCCGCGCTCGCGGGTTGCGCGGTCGGGCCCGCCTACCAGGTGCCGACCTCCGCGGCGTCCAACGCCTGGAAGGAGCAGCAGACCGCCGAAGGCTGGCTGCCCGCCGCACCCGCCGATGCGCTGGACCGCGGCGAGTGGTGGAAGCTCTTCGCCGACCCCACGCTCGACGAACTGGCCGGCCGCGTGCAGGTGTCGAACCAGAACATTGCCGCGGCAGTGGCCAACTACACGCAGGCCCAGGCGCTGGTGCGCGGCGAGCGCGCGCAGCTCTTTCCCTCGGTGTCGTTCAGCGGCAGCGGGCGGCGCAGCGGCAACGTGAACAGCAACAGTGAAACAGCCAGTCCGTCGAACAGTTTCTCCGCCTCGCTCAATGCCAGCTGGACGCCCGACGTCTGGGGGCGCCTGCGCGAAGCGGTGAGCAGCGCGCAGGCCAACGCACAGGCGAGCGAGGCCGACCTCGCGGCGGCGCGCCTCTCGGCCATCGGCGATCTGGCGACCAACTACTTCTCGCTGCGGGAGGCCGACGCCGAGATCGTGCTGCTCGACGAAACCATCGCGGGCTACCAGCGCGCTTTCGAGATCACGAGCAACCGCTATGCAGCGGGCATTTCCGCGCAGACCGACGTGCTGCAGGCGCAGACGCAACTGGTCAATGCCAAGGCCGACCGCGTGGGCCTCACGCGCACGCGTGCCACGCTGGAACACGCCATCGCAATGCTGGTGGGCGTGGCCCCGGCGGACTTCACCTTGCCGGCCGCGACCTGGACCCCCACGGTGCCCGGCGTGCCGACCGGCGTGCCCTCGACGCTGCTGCAGCGCCGCCCCGACATCGCGGCGGCGGAGCGCTCGGTGGCCGCTGCCAATGCGCAGATCGGCATTGCGCGCGCCGCGTATTTCCCGAACATCCCGCTGACCGCATCGGTCGGCAGCACCAACGCGAGCCGCGTGAAGGACCTGTTCAGCTCGGCCAACACGCTGTGGTCGCTCGGCTTCTCGGTGGCGCAGGTGGTGTTCGATGCCGGCGCGATCGGCGCGAGCGTCGATGCGGCCAAGGCCGGCCACGAAGCCGCCGTGGCGCGCTACCGCCAGACGGTGCTCACCGCATTCCAGGCGGTCGAAGACCAGCTGACGACGGGCGCCACGCTCGCGCAGCAGGAGGGCTTCCGCCGCGAAGCCACGCTCGCGGCCGACAAGACCGAGCAGCAGTTGCTCAACCGCTACCGCGCGGCGCAGGTGAGCTACACCGACGTGGTGACGGCGCAAGCCGCTGCCCTCAGCGCGCGGCGTGCGCTGGTGCAGCTGCAGGGCAATCGCCAGGCCTCGGCGATCGCGCTCATCCAGGCGATGGGCGGTGGCTGGCAGGCCGGGTGGATGGCCGGCAACGACACGGGCGCTGCGGCACAGCAACCTGCCGGCCCTCGCGCGCAGTAAGCGCGAGGAGGGCGGTTTCGCGGAGGGGCGCCATGCCCATCCAGTCGGCTCCGCCGCTCGCGCGGCGGGCTTCGTTTCACGGCGCAGTCGTTCCCGGCGTTGTTCCCGGCGTTGTTCCCGGCGCTCAGTGCGCCGGACGGTTCAGCGTGCTGCCCAGGTAGTCCTTGTCGGTCACCAGCACCCAGAGGGCGAGCACCAGGATCACCGCGGCCACGAGCACCGCGTTGACCATCGCCGTTTCCATCGCGGCGAAACCGACCAGCCACGGCGATGCGGCAAGCCACACTGCGAGGGCCACTTCGGTCCACTCTTCCCACTGCTTGGGCACGAAGGTCGCGCCCAATGCCACGGCGCCCAGCACGATGCCGGTGGCCACCATGGTCCACATGGCGGGCGAGATGCCCTGAAAGCCCAGGACCCAGGGCGAGACGATCAGCCAGGCGCCGGCGACGGCGTTGACGGGGTCTTGCCAATGCTTCACTTGCTTCATGGTCATTACCTCCTGTCGCGACAAGGCGCCGCGACAGCGGTTGGACACCCGCGTCGGGGCAGGGTTCCGTCCCGGGGCAGCGGCTATCCGCGTGCGACAGGAGGCAAAAGGTACGCACCCGACTCGAACAGCTGCGCCTCGGCCTGGTCGATGCGCTTGATGCCCGGCTTGCCCGCGCGGCTGGCGAGCAGTTCGACCAGCGCCTCGGTCACCGCCACGCCGGCCGCCACCGACGGAAAGAACGAGGGGCTGTTGATCGTGAAGAGCAGCGTCTCGTCGGCCAGCAGCGAGAGCGGCGAGGTCACGCTGTCGGTGATCGCGACGATGCGGCAGCCGGCCGCCTTGGCGGCTTCGGCCACCTGCAGCGCCTCGCGCGAGTAGGGCGCGAAGCTCGCCACCACCAGCGCATCGCCCTTGGCGAAGGCGCGCTGCTGCATCTCCAGCGAGCCGCCCTGGCCGTCGACCAGGTGCACGCTCGCGCGAAAGAGCCGGTACACATAGACGAAAGAGAACGCGATCGGAAAGCACGCGCGAAAGCCCGCCGCATGCACGGCCGCCGCCTTCTCGATCAATGCGCAGGCCTTCTGCAGCGCCTGCTCGCTCTGCTGGTGCGTGGCTTCCAGGTTGCGGCGCTGCACCTCGAACATCTCGCCCGTGAGGCCGCGGTCGTGCGAGCGGCCGACCAGCTGCTTGGCGCGCCCGCCGTAGGTCTCGCTGCCCAGGCCCATGTCGCCCGCGAAGGCTTCCTTGAGCTGCGGCCAGCCCGCATAGCCCAGGTTCTGCGCGAAACGCACCAGCGTGGCCGGCGTGCTTTGCGCGCGCGTGCCCACGTTGCGCATCGAGGCGGTGATCACTTCGTTGGGATGGTCGAGCACGTAGCGCGCCACCTGTTGCAGGGCAGGGCTCAGTTCGTTGAAGCGCTGGCGGATCTGGTCTCTGGCGCCCATGGCGGTGTCTCTCTTCTGGCTGCGGTTGGAACGAATGTACCGGACATGGAACGATGAAACAGTTGACGGAACAAATGTTCCAAACAATAATTCGCCCGAAACATTGGTTCCAAAGACCGTTCCAGATCTCCACCGCCATGACGCACGTCTTTCACCGCAGCCTTCGCCAGACCCCGCCCGTTGCCACGAGCTCGAAGGGCATGTTCATCCGCGATGCCGAAGGCCGCGAATACCTCGATGCCTCGGGCGGCGCGGCCGTTTCGTCGCTGGGTCACGCGCACCCCGAGGTGCTGGCCGCCATGCACGCGCAGCTCGACACGCTGGCCTACGCCCACACCAGCTTCTTCACGAGCGAAGTGGCCGAGCAATTGGCCGATGAGCTGATCGCCTCCGCCCCCGAAGGCATGAGCCACGTGTACCTGGTGAGCGGCGGTTCTGAGGCCGTGGAGTCCGCGCTCAAGATGGCGCGCCAATACTTCGTGGAGATCGGGCAGCCGCAGCGCACCCACTTCATCGCGCGCCGCCAGAGTTACCACGGCAACACGCTGGGCGCGCTCGCGGTGGGCGGCAACGCATGGCGCCGCGAGCCGTTCGCGCCGATCCTCGTGCCGGCCACGCATGTGTCGCCGTGCTATCCGTACCGCGAGCAGCGCGAGGGCGAGAGCGCCGTGCAGTACGGACTTCGCCTCGCGGCCGAGCTCGAAGCGGCCATCGTCGCGCAGGGCGCCGACCGCGTGATCGCTTTCGTCGCCGAAACGGTAGGCGGTGCCACGGCCGGCGTGCTCACGCCCGTGCCGGGTTACTTCAAGGCGGTGCGCGCCGTGTGCGACAAATACGGCGTGCTGCTGATCCTCGATGAGGTGATGTGCGGCATGGGCCGCACCGGCTCGCTGCATGCGTGCGAGCAGGAGGGCATCGCGCCCGACCTGATGACCATCGCCAAGGGCCTGGGCGGCGGCTACCAGCCGATCGGCGCGGTGCTCGCGCAGCAGAAGATCGTCGAGGCCATGTCCAGGGGCAGCGGCTTCTTCCAGCACGGCCACACCTACCTCGGCCATCCGATGGCCTGCGCGGCGGCGCTCGCGGTGCAGCAGGTGATCCGCCGCGACGGCCTCGTCGCGAAGGTGCGCGAAGACGGCGTGGCCTTCGGCGCGATGCTCGCCGAGGCGCTGGGCAACCACGCGCACGTGGGCGACATCCGCGGGCGCGGCTTCTTCTGGGGCATCGAGCTGGTCGCGGACCGCGCGAGCAAGGCGCCGTTCGATCCGTCGCGGAAGGTCCATGCGCTCGTCAAGAAAGACGCGATGGCGCGCGGCCTGTTGTGCTACCCCTTCGGCGGCACCGTCGATGGCCGCCAGGGCGATCACGTGCTGCTCGCGCCGCCCTTCATCGCGACGCGCCAGGACCTGCAGGAAATCGCCGCCCGTCTCGCGGCCTCCATCGATGCGGTCACGCGGGCCGCCGCGCGCTGATCGCAACCCCCGTTTCCCTTCGCCGTTTTCTTCAACCCGCCGTTCCGAGGAGCGCTCCCATGCCCAAGCTTCGTCTGCCGATTCCCTTCGGTACTGCCGCTCTCGCGGTGGCCTGCACCCTGTTGCCGTTCGCTGTCGCAGAGGCGCAGGAGAGCGACACGCTCGCCAAGATCAAGGCGAGCGGCGCCATCACCTTCGGCTACCGCGAGTCGTCGTTCGGCTTCTCGTACCTGGACGGCAACTTGAAGCCCGTGGGCTACAGCATCGAGATCTGCAACCGCATCGTCGAGGCGGTGAAGACCGAGCTCAAGCTGCCCGCCATCGAGATCAAGTACCAGGCCGTGACTTCCGCCAACCGCATGCCGCTGGTGCAGAACGGCACGGTCGACATCGAGTGCGGCTCCACCACCAACCTGGTCGATCGCCAGAAGCAGGTGGCCTTCTCGCCCGATATCTTTCGCTACAACGTGCGCATGCTGGTGAAGGCCGATTCGGGCATCCGGAGCATCGCCGACCTGCAGGGCAAGACCGTGGCCACCACCAGCGGCACCACGTCGTTCCGCCTCCTGCGCGAGGCCGACCGCGGCCGCAGCCTCGAGGTGACCAACCTCGCGGGCAAGGACCACAGCGACTCGTTCCTGCTGGTGGAGAGCGGCCGCGCGCAGGCCTTCGTGCTCGACGACATCCTGCTGGCCGGGCAGATCGCGAATGCGCGCAACCCGAAGGACTTCATCATCACCGGCGAGAGCCTGCGCACCGAGAACCAATCGCTCATGTTCCGCAAGGACGATGCGGCCTTCAAGGCGCTGGTGGACCGCGTGGTCTCGGGCATGATGAAGTCGGGCGAGATGGAAAAGCTCTACAGCAAGTGGTTCATGTCGCCGATTCCGCCCAAGGGCATCAACATCAACTACCCGCTCAATGCCGAGACGAAGGATGCGTTCGCCAATCCATCGTCCAAGGGCATCTGACACGAGGCTGCTCTCGATGAAGACGAGACCGTTCACGCTGAGCCTGTCGAAGCGCCGCGCAAGGCTTCGACAGGCTCAGCCCGAACGGCTGCGGTTGATCGATGCGCCTGGGTTCTTTCTCTAACGCTCCTCTGTTCCTCGCATGACACGCATCGCCCTCGTCCACGCGCTCTCGCATTCGGTCGCCCCCATCAACGAAGCCTTCGCGCGCGACTGGCCCGAGGCGGTGCGCATGAACCTGCTGGACGACAGCCTCTCGGCCGACCTCGCGCGCAACGGGCGTGGGCTGGACGCGGCGATGCACGAACGCTTCCAGCGCCTTGCGCAGTACGCGGTCGACACGGGTGCCGAGGGCATCCTCTTCACCTGCTCGGCCTTCGGGCCGTGCATCGAGGCGGTGGCGCAACGGCATGCGGGCATTGCGGTGCTCAAGCCCAACGAGGCCATGATCGCCGAGGCGATGCAGAGGGAAGGGCGGCTGGGATTGATCGCGACCTTCGCACCCACGCTCGCATCGATGCCGCCGGAATTTCCCGCGGGTGCCGCGTTGGAACTCGCGTTGGCCGAAGGCGCGCTCGATGCACTGAATGCCGGCGACGCGCAGCGCCACGACGCGCTCATCGCCGCGCAGGCCGCGATGCTGCGCGATCGCGGCTGCACGCGCATCGCGCTCGCGCAATTCAGCATGGCGCGCGCCAGTGCGGCTTGTGCAGAGGCCAGCGGCCTGCTGGTGCTTACGACGGTCGACAGCGCAGTGCGCGCGCTGCGCCGGCGAACGGGCCAGCCGCGCTCAGCGTGAGCCGCCGTGGCCGATGGCGCTGACCAGCGTGGTCATCGCGATCTGCGCCGCGTCGCTGCGCCCGAGCATGCGGCGCAGGCCCGTCTCGCGGTCGGTCGCCTCCAGGCCTTCGGCCAGGCGCCGGTAGATGTCCGACGAAGGCATCGTGGCCGCGGTGCCGAGCGCATCGCAATAGGTCTCGGTGAGAAGGCCGGTGAGCTGTTCGCTCTGTTCGCTCGACAGCTTCATGGCGTTGCCGCTGAACACGGCCGCGATGCAGTGCATGAGGTAGGCCTGCGTTTCGAGCGAGAAGGCCTGCTGCCGCACATAGTCTTCGACGGCCGACCAGAAGAGCGGGTCGGAGGTGCGGCGCCAGCTCTCCAGCACCTTGCGCGCCTTGGCCACGAGGTCGGCGTGCGCGCCCGCGGGTTCGCTCGGGCGCAGCGCCAGGCCCTGCAGCGTGAGCGAGGCCACGGGGCCGGCCGCGCCGAGGATGAAGCTCCAGAACTTCCAGCGCGCGTACCACTTCTTGTCGTGCGCGGGGTTCAGCGCCTCGAGCAGGCCCAGGTCGATGCGCTGGCAGGCATCCGCCTGCTGCTCCGCGACGCAGCCGTCGCCCAGGTCGAGCAGTTGGATCTCGGCCTCCATGCGGTCGGCGGCGATGTTGCCCTCTGCAACGATGCCCGCGCACGAGCCCGAGCGGTCGATGTCGGCCAGGCGCTGCATCAGCATGCGCAGTTCATGGGTGGAAGCACCGGTGGCGCCGGCCACGCGGCGGATGGACTCGCATTGTTCCTGTGCAACGGCCTGCGGGTGCTTCAGGCGGTCCTGGCCGTGGTCGTCGGCGGTCGATGCGTGCTCCTCCGCGGGGGTGAACGTTCGCATGAGAGATTCCTTGGGGCACCTGATGGTCTGGCCGACGAATATGTGTCGATGCGTTTCCGGTGAACATCCCCGGAATTAGGTATTCGGTACTCGCCCGCTACCTGAACAAAAGCTGACCGATGCCCTCGCCATAATTGATGCTCTTTGAAGGAGTACGCGTGGATATTGTTTTGCTGGTCAAGGCCGCCATCATGGGCATCGTCGAAGGGCTGACCGAGTTCCTGCCGATCTCGTCGACAGGGCATCTGATTCTTGCGGGCTCGCTGCTCGGCGGCTTCGGCGACAACCGGGGCAAGGTGTTCGAGATCGCCATCCAGACCGGCGCGATCTTCGCGGTGATCCTGGTCTATTGGCAGAAGATCAAGTCGACCGTCGTGGCACTGCCGCGGCAACCCAAGGCGCAGCGCCTGGCGCTGAACATCCTCATCGGCTTCCTGCCTGCCGTCGTGCTGGGCCTCCTGTTCGGCAAGGTGATCAAGGCCCACCTGTTCATCCCGACCGTGGTGGCCAGCACGTTCATCATCGGCGGCTTCATCATCCTGTGGGCCGAGAAGCGGCCGCCGGGCTCGGTGCGCGTGGAGCATGTGGACGACCTCACGCCATGGGACGCGCTCAAGGTCGGCCTCGTGCAGTGCTTCGCGATGATCCCGGGCACGAGCCGCAGCGGCTCGACCATCATCGGCGGCATGCTGCTGGGGCTCTCGCGCCAGGCGGCGACCGATTTCTCTTTCTTCCTCGCGATCCCGACCCTGATCGGCGCGGGCGCGTACAGCGTCTACAAGGAGCGCGCGCTGCTCTCGGCAGCCGACATTCCGCTGTTCGCCGTGGGCCTGGTGTTCTCGTTCATCAGCGCGTGGCTGTGCGTGCGCTGGCTGCTGAAGTTCATCAGCACCCACAACTTCATTCCGTTCGCCTGGTACCGCATCGCCTTCGGCATCGTGGTGCTGGTGACGGCGTGGACCGGCACGGTGGTCTGGGCGGACTGATCCTGCAGGCCGCTCAGGCGGCTCAAGCCGTGGGCACCAGCGGCATCCGCAGCGCGAGCTGCGTTTCGCCGGGCCGCGACTGCAGCTGAAGCTCGGCCCCGAGCCTGCGTGCACGGGCGCGCAGGCTGCGCAGGCCGGAGCCCGCGGCCTTGTCGGCCCCATCGACCACGAAGCCGCGGCCGTCGTCGCGCACGCTGAGCTGCAATTCGGCACCGTCCCGCGTCACTGCCACATCGACACGGCGGCCCGCGCTGTGCTTGAGCACGTTGGTCAGCGCCTCCTGCAGGAAGCGCAGCAAATCCAGGCTCTGCGAGGGCGGCAGCTCCAGCGTCTCCAGGTTCGACACCTGCCAGCGGCAATCGATGCCGTTCGCATCGAGCAGCTGCGAGGTGCGGTGCCGCAGCGGCGCGAGCAGCTCGCCGAACGCGCGCGCGCCGTCGTGGCGGCCGGTGGCTTCGATGATCAGCCGCAGGTCGTCGCGCAGGCTCTTGAGCATCGCGAGCAGCTCGGGCGCGGAGAGGTTCGCGGGCGTGCGCTCCAGCGTCGCGATGCTGCCCACCAGCATGCCGCCCAGGCCGTCGTGCAGGTCGCTCGCGAGGTTCACGCGCTCGCCGATGCGCGCATGCGCGAGCTCCAGCGCATGCTGCTGCGCGAGCGTCGAGGCCAACTCTGACTTCGCGGCGTTCACTTCTTCGATCAGCTCGGTGTTGAAGTTCTCGATGCGCTCCAGGCTCTTGACGAAGCGCGCGGCCTGCGTCAGCGCCATGCCCAGAAGCAGCACGTAGGACGACATGGTCGTGTAGTAGATGTTGCTGTCGATCACCTGCGTGAACACCAGGAGGTCGTGCGCCGCCGTGGCGGCCGAGACGGCCATGAAAGGCGCGAGCGAACGCATGGGGCTCGCGCGATGGCGCAGGGCGTGCACGATCGATGCGCTGTTCACCGCGATGATGGTGAGGCCGCCCACCAGCGTCCAGACGGCGCGATGCACCGGCAGGCTCTGGCCGCTCGTGAACCACAGGTCGAGCACGCCGGCCAGCGCCACCAGCAGCGCCGCGGCTTCCAGGCGCGGCATGCGCCATGCACAGAAGCGCAGCGCAAAGACGATGTACGACACGCTGAAGGCGAGGAAGAGCGACGTGTTGAGCGCCTGCCAGCTGTGGTTGCCGGCAAAGGGCCACGGGCTGGTCGCGATCTGGTTGTAGCCGAACAAGAGCCACAGCACCGACATGACCGCGAACCAGCCGTAGGCCGTTTCGCGCCGGCGCAGCAACCACAGCGCCGCGAAGAAAGCCGAGACCGCGGCGCTTACCGCGAGGCCCAGCACCTGCAGGTCGCGGCGCACGAACTGCTCGCGCGCGTATTCCGCCTGCATGGCCGCGGGCGTGCCCAGGCTCACGGGCCCGAGGCCCGCCTGGTAGGCGAAGAGGCCCGACACGCGCACCAGCAACGTGTTGGTGCCGCCGGGTTTCAGCAGCGGCGGCGCTAGCAGCCATTGGCGCGGCACGTTCCATGCGCGCGTCAGCGGCTCGACCAGGCTCTCGTCGCGCGAGATCGTCGTGCCGTTGAGCGACACCTCGCCGGCCATGTTGAGGTAGTGCAGCAGCAGCCCGGCCTCGCGCACCTGCGCCGGCTGCTCCCAGGTCAAGCGGTACCAGACCACGCCGTCGAAACCTGGCCAGCGATCGGCCCAACTGTCGGGCAGGGTGACGGGCGTCCAGCCGTCGGCGGGCGGGGTGGTGTCGTCCCAGCCGGTGGCGCGCGCCGCTTCGACGTGGAGTGCGGGCGGCGGTGGCTGCTGCGCCATCGCCGCGGTGACCGTGAAGAGCAGGAAAAGGAGGGCGCCGATCGACGTAACGAGCCATGCCCGCGCTGTCGCCAGGCGGGAGCGTGCGTGGTGCGCATGGCTCGGGCCCTCCTGCGGTCGATGTTCTCGGTGCGGCATTCGCGATCTACCAGTGCTCGGGGATGGCCCCGCAGGCGGGCTGCGCCGGGTGAGGTGAAGAGGAGATGGCGGCGCCCCGGTCGGCGCCTCAGCGCAGCAGGCCGTGCCTGCGCCCCTGGAACACCGCCTCGGTGCGCGAGGTGACGGCCAGCTTGCGGTAGATGTTCTTGGTGTGGCATTCCACCGTGAGCCGCGAGATCGACAGCGACTCGGCCATGTCGCGATTGCTCAGCCCCTGCGCGACGAGCTCCAGGATGCTGCGCTCGCGCGGCGTGAGCGCCACGGGCAGCGGCGGGGGCGCATCGGCCGCCAGCACTGCCGACAGCGACGGCTGCTGCGCCGCGAGCCAGCCGAGGATGCGCCGCGCGATCGCCGGATCGATGGGCGCGCCGCCCTGCTCGATGCTGCGCAGCGCGATGCTCAGTTCCAGGTCGTCGCGTTCCTTCAGCAGATAGCCGATGGCGCCGGCACGCAGCGCGGCAAAGATGATTTCCTCGGTCCGCCAGGCCGAGACCACCACCGCGGGCACCTTGGGGTGCAGCGTGCGCATCCAGCCGATCAGCTCGACGCCGCTGCCGTCGGGCAGGCCGATATCGACCAGCGCCACGCCGAAATCCTGCTCGTCGAGCAGCGCCTTGGCGGTGGTCACGCTGTCGGCCCAGGCGATCTGCGGCTCGTCGCATCCGAGCGTGGACAGCACATAGGCCAGCCGCTCGCGCATGGCCGGATCGTCTTCGACCACCAGGGCGGGGCTCAACGAAACGGCTTCGACGTCTTCCAGCTGCAAATTGGACATGTGGGCGGAATTTTGATCGGTCCCTGGGTCTGTACGACGTTTTTACTTATATCGGGATTGTTGCAGAACATGCCGGTTGTATCCGAGAGTTTCCTGGTTGAAAACAGGGGCGGCGAAGAGTCGGCACGAACCATCGCGCTCTTTGGAATAGTGCGTTCGGAGCGGGTCCGGCAGGCCGTTACGGGCCTGGATGGCACGAATACCGCCGTATTCGCCCGCGAGCGCTCCCATAGACCTGGAGACAATCCCCGCATGCCCGACCTTCATGAACTGACCCGCCGATTCGCGCGGCCCGGCCGCCTCGAGGCCATCCTGCTGCGCCCGGCGCGCCGCACGCCGGTGCTGTCGGTGACCGAGGCCGTTGCGATGGAAGGTCGCGGGCTGGAAGGCGACCGCATCGGCGCCGCGCGCCCCGGCGGCAAGCGGCAGGTCTCGCTGATCCAGCAGGAGCACCTGCCCGTGATCGCTGCGCTCACCGGCCATGCGCAGGTCGATGCAGAGGGGCTGCGCCGCAACCTCGTCGTCTCGGGCCTGAACCTGCTGGCTGCACGCTCGCTGTTTCGCGACCAGCCGCTCGTGCTGGCCATCGGCGCCCAGGTGCTGCTCGAGGTCAGCGGCCCGTGCGAGCCGTGTTCACGGATGGAAGAGCTGCTCGGCCCCGGCGGCTACAACGCCATGCGCGGCCATGGCGGCGTGACGGCGCGTGTGCTGCGTGGCGGCGTGCTGCGCGTGGGCGACGGCATCGAATGCCGCCCGCTTTCCGCCGATGACTCACAACAGGTTGCGTAGCGCGGCCTCGACCGCCGCGGCAGTCGCCAACGGCTTCTCCATCGGAAACAGGTGCGTGCCGTCGAGCATCGCGATGCGCCCCTTGGTCACCTGCTCGGTCATCGCCATGCCCACGCGCTTCATCTCGGCCGACTGCCGCCCGCCGATGAACGCCGCCTTGCACTTGAGCGGGTGGCTGCGCAGCAGCGCGCCCAGGTTGTGGGGCAGGGTGTTGTAGATCGCGGTTTCCACGTCGCGGTCGAAGCTCAGCTCGCGGCTGTCCTCGCCTGCTGTAATTCCGCTTGAAGTGCCGTCGAAGGTGCCGTGGTCGATGTAGTCGTGCAGCACCTGCTCGTCCCACTTGGCGAACGCCTTCTTGCTGCGGAAGTGCTCGAACACCGCCTCGCGGTGCGCCCAGGTGTTCTTGCGCTTGCGGCTGATGGCGCCGGGCGAAATGCTCTTCATGAGCGGCGTGCGCTTCACGACATTGAGCGTGTTCGCGCGCCAACCGCCCAGGATCGGCGAATCGATCAGCACCACACCGCGCGCGAGCGCCGGATGCAGCGCCGCGCACATCAGGCTCAGGAATCCGCCGAGCGAATGGCCGATAAGGAACACCGGCCCGCCCGCGCGATCGGCGCGCACCTGCGCGAAATCGGCCAGCTGCTGCACCAGATGCGGCCAGTTGTCGGTGACGGGGTACTTCGGGTCGTGCCCGAATTTCTCGATGGCATCGACCTCGAAGCCGCGGTTGCGGAGGCTGTCGAGGACGACGCGGTAGGTGCTCGCGGGGAAGCTGTTGCCGTGCGAGAAGATGACCGGCGGCACGGCTTTCTTCAGATCAGCTTTTCGTCGGGGGTCGAAATTTTCCGCAGTGCCCCGTGCCGCGTGGCCGGCATCTTCAGCGGATGCTCGGTATGGCTGTCGTCCCACACCGGGTCCTCGATGCTGTCGAACACCTCGCGCAGCTTCTGGCCCCAGCTGTTGTGCATCATGCGGTAGTAGGGGTTGTCGGCGTCGATGCAGATCACCCGGTCGGTCTCGAACTTGTTGGCCTCGTACACCACCAGGTCCAGCGGCAGGCCCACCGAGAGGTTCGACTTCATGGTCGAGTCCATCGACACCAGCGCGCACTTGGCGGCTTCATCGAGCGGCGTCTCGGGCGTGAGCACGCGGTCGAGCACGGGCTTGCCGTACTTCGATTCGCCCACCTGGAAGTAAGGCGTCTCGGTGGTCGCTTCGATGAAGTTGCCCGCGGCGTAGACCAGGAAGAGGCGCATGCCTTCGCCCTTGACCTGCCCGCCGAAGATGAAGGACACGTTGAAGTCGAGCCCCGCGTGCTTGAGCGCCTCGGCATCGCGGTCGTACACATGGCGCACCGCCGAGCCCAGCACGCGGGCCGCGTCGAACATGCTCTTGGCGTTCCATATGGTGATCGGGTCGCCCTGCGAGCCGTCTTCGCGGGTTTCGCGAAGCTCTTCGATCTGCAGGATTTCGCGCACCGACTGCGAAATGCTCAGGTTGCCCGACGACAGCAGCACCATCACCCGGTCGCCCGGCTGCTCGTAGACGATCATCTTGCGGAAGGTGCTGATGTGGTCCACGCCCGCGTTCGTGCGCGAGTCGGAGAGAAACACCAGGCCGGCGTTGAGTTTGATGCCTACGCAATAAGTCATGAGTTCGTCTCGCATGAATCAGGCCACTCAGGCGGCACTGCGTTCACGCGTGTTCAGTTTCTGGAGGGCATAGAGCGCGTCGAGGGCTTCGCGCGGGCTCATGGTGTCGGGGTCTAGCGCAGCCAGCGCGGATTCTACGGCGCTGGCCAGCGGCGTCTCGGCCACCGGAGGCGGCGCAAACAGGTCGACCTGTGCACGCGTTTGCGCATGCTGCGATTCGAGCGCTTCCAGCGCCTGCCGCGCATGGTTGACCACCGCCGCCGGCATGCCCGCAAGCCGCGCCACCTGGATGCCGTAGCTCTTGCTGGCCGGGCCGGGCTGCATTTCGTGCAGGAACACGATGTCGCGGCCCGCCTCGGTCGCGCTCACGTGCATGTTCACCGCGCCGTGGTGCGTGGCCGGGAATTCGGTCAGCTCGAAGTAGTGCGTCGCGAACAGCGTGAAGGCCTTGCTGCGGTCATGCAACTGCGCTGCAATGCCCGCGGCCAGCGCGAGGCCGTCGAAGGTGCTGGTGCCGCGGCCGATTTCGTCCATCAGCACCAGCGACTGCGCCGTGGCGCTGTGCAAGATCTGCGCAGCCTCGGTCATCTCCAGCATGAAGGTCGACTGCGCATTGGCCAGGTCGTCCGCCGCACCGATGCGCGTGTGGATCGCATCGATCGGCCCGAGCCGGCAGGCCGCCGCCGGCACGTGCGAGCCGATGGAGGCGAGCAGCACGATGATCGCCACCTGCCGCATGTACGTCGATTTACCGCCCATGTTCGGCCCGGTGATCACCTGCATGCGCTGCTGCGGCCCGAGCTGCGTGTCGTTGGCGATGAAGCCGCCCGACGACTTTTCGGCCAGCCGCGCCTCCACCACCGGATGCCGCCCCTGCTGGATCTCGATGCATGGGTGCGCCACGAAGCTCGGCGCGCGCCAGTGCAGCGTGTGCGAGCGCTCGGCCAGCGCGCACAGCGCATCGAGCGTCGCGATGCCGCCGGCCAGCTGCGTGAGCGCGGGCACCGAGGGCTGCAGCGCATCGAGCAACTGCTCGTAAAGCCACTTCTCGCGGGCGAGTGCGCGGTCTTGCGCGCTCAGCGCCTTGTCCTCGAAGGCCTTCAGCTCGGGCGTGATGAACCGCTCGGCGTTCTTCAGCGTCTGGCGGCGGCGGTAGTTGTCGGGCACCTTGGAGAGCGCGCTCTGCGTCACCTCGATGTAGAAGCCGTGCACCCGGTTGAACTGCACCCGCAGGTTGCTGATGCCGGTGCGCTCGCGCTCGCTCACTTCGAGCTTCAAGAGAAAGTCGTCGCAGTTGTCGCTGATGGCGCGCAGCTCGTCGAGCTCCGCGTCGTGGCCGGTGGCGATCACGCCGCCGTCGCGCACCAGCGCCGACGGGTCGGGCTTGATCGCGCTCACCAGCAGATCGGCGCAGCCCGGCGGCGGCGCGAGCCGCTCGGCGATGCGCGCCAGCAGCGGCGCGGCGGCAGGGAGGAGCGGTGCCAAATGCTCGGCCTTGTCGAGCGCCAGACGCAGCGCCAGCAGTTCGCGCGGGCGCACCTGGCGCAGCGCGATGCGCGCGGCGATGCGCTCCACATCGCTCGTGTTCTTCAGTTGCTCCCGCAGCGTGCGCCAGGGCGCGGCCGTGCCGCCGAGCACCGTGGACTGCAGCGCGCCGATGGCTTCGAGCCGCGCTTGCGCTTCGCTCCGGTCGCGCCGCGGCGAGAGCAGCCAGCGCTTCACGAGGCGGCTGCCCATGCCCGTCATGCAGGTGTCGAGCAGCGAGAACATCGTGGGCGAATCCTCGCCGCGCAGCGTCTGCACCAGTTCGAGGTTGCGCCGCGTGGTGGGCGGTAGCTCGATCAGGTCGCCATCGCGTTCGACAGAAAGCCGCTGCACATGCGAGAGCGCACGGCCCTGCGTGTGCTCTGCATAACCCAGCAGCGCGGCGGCCGCGGCATGCGCGTTGGTCAGCGATTCGGCATTCCACGCGGCCAGGCTGTTGCTGCCCATCTGCTCGCTGAGCTTGCGCTCACCGAGGCCGCCGTCGAACTGCCACGCGGGGCGGATCGAGAGCGTGAAGGGCGTTGCCGCCCGCGCGGCCTTCAGGCGCTGCTCGAAGGCCGGCGTCACCTCCGCGCTGTAGAGCAATTCGCTCGGCGCGATGCGCGCGATCCACGCCTCGAGCGCATCGGCCGGGCACTCGGCCAGCCGCAACTCGGCGCCCGTCACGCTCAGCCACGCGAGCCCGCAGAAATTGCGCGTGCCCGCATGCACCGCGAGCAGCAGCGATTCGCTCTTGTCGTTGAGCAGTTCCGAATCGGTCAGCGTGCCGGGCGTGACCACCCGCACCACCTTGCGCTCCACCGGCCCCTTGCTCGCGCCGACCTCTCCCACCTGCTCGCAGATGGCCACCGATTCGCCCAGCTTGATGAGCCGCGCGAGGTACGTATCGACCGCATGAAAGGGCACGCCGCACATCACCACGGGCTGCCCGGCCGACTGGCCGCGCTGGGTGAGCGTGATGTCGAGCAGCCGCGCGGCCTTTTCGGCATCGGCCCAGAACAGTTCGTAGAAATCGCCCATCCGGTAGAACAGCAGCGTGTCCGGATGGTTCGCCTTGAGGCCCAGGTACTGCGCCATCATGGGCGTGTGCCCGGAGAGATCGCTGGTCGGGGGAAGGGGTTGGGCAGTCGTCGTTTTCACTCGGGGGATTATCGGGGACGGGAGGGCGGCGCTCAGCCGACGCTCAGCTTCACCGGCTTGCCGATGCGGCTGAGCATTTCGACCAGCGTATCGAGGGTGAATTTGGTGGTCTTCCTGTTGACCACGTCGGAAACCCGAGGGCGGGAGACCATCAGGATTTCTGCGGCTTCGGCCTGTTTCAGGTGATGCGCTTCGATCCAGTTCGACAGCTCTTCCATGAGCTGCTGCTTCAACAGCCGCGTGTCGTTGATCTGCTTTTGCGATGCGGCCTGCAGACGCTTGGCCTCGGCCGCGGGAAAGCCCAGTTCGAGAAAGATGTTGGCGCCCGGCTTTGTGACGTGCTGGATGGTGGTGTCGGTCTTCATGGTCGATGCTTCCTTGTGTCGATCATCGCGCGGTAGCGCGTCTCGGCGATGGCCTTGTCCTGCTGGCTGGTGGCTTGTGTCTTCTTCTGGAAGCAATGCAGGACATAAATCGCTTCCTCGAACTTGGCTACGTACATCACGCGATAGATACCGCTTGAATCCCTGAGCCGGATTTCCCGCGTGCCGGCGCCAACGTCGTTGAAGGGCTTCCAGTCCGTCGGGTCCAGCCCGGCCTGTACCTTGCCCAACTCGAAGCCGGCTGCCCGGCGTGGCTCCTCGGGGAAGGTCAGCAGATCCGCATAGGAAGAGCCAACCCACCGAATTTCCTTTTCGTCCATCAACGCGCCTGTCTGTATAAGATTTTATACGCGAAAGCCGATGCGCTCCACACGCAATGGCTTCCCCCCTGTCGAATCATTCTCGGCACGGCCTGCATGCTTTTTCGCAGGCGCCGGCCAACTCGGTCCCGATTACCGTGAACTTTGCGCGGGTACCAAGGCTGATCGTTCGCGCGGCGTGCGGCAGCGATACCGGGCGCAATGTCCGCATCCATCCGTCCGCATCCCCCCGCTCTAAAATCCCCCCGCGCAAACCCCGCGTGAAGAACAAGGCGCCCATGGCCCCCCCGGAAGAAATCAAAGGCCCTGAAGCGGACGCGCTCCCCGACACCGCCACCTTGCCCGCCGAACTCGCGGCGCTGTATCTGTGCATGTCGCCGGCCCAGCTGGCGGACCTGCGCAAGTCGAAGCGCCCCGAGCGCGGCGCGGGCAACGGCCCCTCCGTCATCCGGCCCGTCGAAGGCGGCCCGGCCGGCCCCAAGGACCCGGTGCTCTACCAGCTGGGCACGCTGCGCGAGTATGCGAAGGCGCACGCCGCGCCCTCCGACTACGACACCGCATCCAAGAGCGGCATGCTCGGCTGGGTGTCCGCCAAGCTGCCTTTCTTCGCCGAGCGCGAGCCGCGCATCAAGCGCGGCAAGCGCGTGCTCATCGGCGGCGCGTGGGACCGCGCGGACCCGCTGCGCGAGAAGCGTTTCATCGATCTGGCCAAGGGCCGCATCCGCTTCACGTCGCTCACCTGCGCCGAAGCCGCAGTGAGCCTGTGGGCCGACGTGGCGAGCCACGCGGCCTTCGCCGAAAAGGGCCTCGCCTTGCTCAACGGCGAGACGCAGGCCATCGAGGCCTCGCTGGCCGCCACCCGCGACCTGGCCGCGGCCTCGAAATCCGACGCGGCGACCTGACGGGTCCCGCCGCACGACCGACCATGGACGAGCACCGATGCTGATCAACTGCGTGGCCTACGAAAACGGCGCCAAGCTCGCCGACATTCCCGTCGAGGACATCAGCGACTACATCACCCGGCCCGGCTGCTTCGTCTGGGTGGCGCTGAGCGATCCCGCGCCCGAGGAACTGGCCGAGATGCAGAAGGAATTCAACCTGCACCCGCTGGCCGTCGAAGACGCCCACCACGGCCACCAGCGCCCCAAGGTCGAGGAGTACGGCGATTCGCTCTTCGTGGTCATGCACCTGGTGGAGCCCTCGGCCGAAGGCGAGCACTGCGTGAACGTGGGCGAGGTGGACGTGTTCGTCGGCCGCAACTACGTGCTCTCGGTGCGCAACCGCAGCCAGCAAGGCTTTCTGGGCGTGCGCGAGCGCTGCGAGCGCGAGCCCGACCTCTTGCGCAACGGCGCGGGCTTCGTGCTCTATGCGCTGATGGACGCGGTGGTCGACCGCTACTTTCCCGTCATCGATGCGCTCGAGGTCGAGCTGGAGACCATCGAGCAGCAGATCTTCGGCCACAGCGGCGCGGCGCGCGACAAGATCAAGCAGCTCTATGACCTGAAGCGCCGCAGCATGACCCTGAAGCGCGCGGTGGCCCCGCTCGTGGAGGCCGCGGGCAAGCTGTATGGCGGGCGCGTGCCGCAGATCTGCATGGGCACGCAGGAGTACTTTCGCGACGTGGGCGATCACCTGGGCCGCATCAACGGCTCCATCGACGCGATGCGCGACACCATCGGCACCGCCATCGCGGTGAACCTGTCGATGGTGACCATCGAAGACAGCGAAGTCACCAAGCGCCTGGCCGCCTGGGCCAGCATCTTCGCGGTGTGCACCGCGTTCGCCGGCATCTGGGGCATGAACTTCGAGAACATGCCCGAGCTCAAATTCCGGTACGGCTATGCGGTGGCGCTGGGGCTCATCGTCAGCACCTGCGGCTATCTGTACTACCGGTTCCGGCGCGCGGGATGGCTCTGAAGGCCGTGCGCCGCTCAGCCTGCTAATCCCAAACTAATAAACATGTAGATAATCCAGTCCCTTATGAAAAGGGACTTCACCCAGCGCTTCGGCTTCCTCGTCAAGGAAGTCGGCAAGCTCTACGTCGATGAGTTCGACCGCCTCGCGCGCGAACGCATCGGCCTGACCAGCGCGCAATGCCGCCTCCTGGGCGTGCTCGCGATGCGCGGCGACGAAGAGCCGCTCTCGCAGGCCGAACTCGCGCAGCGCCTGGATCTCACCCCCATGGCCGTCGCGGGCCTGTGCGACCGCATGGCGGCAGCCGGCTGGATTCGCCGCGAGCCCAGCGCCACCGACCGCCGCGTCAACAAGATCCACCTGCAGCCCAGTGCCGAGAAGGCGCTCGATGCGGCGCTGAGCATCAGCGACGGCCTCAACGCCCGCGTGATGTCGGTGCTCTCCCAGCCCGAGCGCGCGCAGTTGCTGGTCCTGCTCAACAAGGTGCGCGGCAGCCTCATCGACATCACCTCCGGCGACGCGCAAAAGCCATGAGCGTCGCCCCCGGAACCACCGTGCCGCACCGCGGCATGATCACCATCTCGATCATGCTGGCGACCATCATGCAGGCGCTGGACACCACCATCGCCAACGTCGCCTTGCCCCACATGCAGGGGAGCCTTCAGGCCTCGCAGGACCAGATCACCTGGGTGCTCACCTCCTACATCGTCGCCTCGGCCATCGCGCTGCCGCTCACCGGGTGGCTGTGCGGCCACTGGGGGCGGCGGCGCGTGTTCATCATTTCGGTGATCGGGTTCACGGTCGCTTCGGCGCTGTGCGGCGTGGCGACGTCGCTCGTGGGCATCGTGGCCGCGCGCCTGTTGCAGGGCGTGTTCGGCGCGGCGCTGGTGCCGCTGTCGCAGGCGGTGCTGCTCGATATCAACCCGCGCGAGAAGGTCGGCCAGGCCATGGCCATCTGGGGCGCGGGCATCATGGTCGGGCCCATCCTCGGGCCGCTCTTGGGCGGCTGGCTCACCGAGAACTTCGACTGGCGCTGGGTCTTCTTCATCAACCTGCCCGTGGGCATCTTCGCGTTCTGGGGCATCGCGCGCTACCTGCCCGAGAGCCGGCCGCAGGGCGAGAAGCTCGACATCTTCGGCTTCGTCACGCTGAGCCTGGCCATCGGCATGCTGCAACTGTTTCTCGACCGCGGCGAACAGCTCGACTGGTTCGATTCGTGGGAAATCAAGCTCGAAGCCGCCGCCGCGCTCGTGGCCTTCGGCTTCTTCGTGGTCCACACCTGGACCGTGCAGGGCGTGTCGTTCTTCGACCGCGACTTGCTCAAAGACCGCAACTTCGTCACCGGCCTTCTGTTCGCGTTCATCGTCGGCATGATCCTCTTCGCGACGATGGCGCTCTTGCCCAACTTCCTGCAGGGCCTCATGGGCTATCCGGTCGTCTACACCGGCGAGGTGACCGCGCCGCGCGGCGTGGGCACCATGATCGCGATGATCATCGTCGGGCGCCTCGTGCAGCGCATCGACGTGCGCGCCATCATGGCCGTGGGCTTCGGCCTCACGGCCTTCTCGCTCTACCAGATGACGCGGCTCACGCTGCAGATGGACAGCAGCCTCATCGTTCTCTCGGGCTTCATCCAGGGGCTGGGCATCGGCTTCACCTTCGTGCCGCTGTCGACCGCCACGTTCGCGACGCTCGCGCCTCGATTGCGCAACCAGGGCACGCCCATCTTCAGCCTGCTGCGCAACATCGGCAGCAGCGTGGGCATCTCGATCGTGCAGGCGCTGTTGACCGAAGGCTCGAGCAAGGCGCATGCGCAGATCGCGGCGACCGTGACACCGGGCAACCCCGGGCTGGTCAACCTGCCGCCGATGATGTCGCCCGACACCATGGCCGGGCTCGCGATGCTCAACGCCGAGGTCACGCGGCAGGGCGCGCTAATCGGCTATCTCGATGACTTCGCGATCATGATGGTGATCACGCTGCTGGCGATTCCGCTGCTGCTGCTGATCCGCAGCCCGCGGCGCAATGCGGCCGCGTCAGGCCCCGCAGAAGTGCCGCACTGAGTTGGAGTTTGAATTTCTCCCTCCCCCTCTGGGGGAGGGCAGGGGTGGGGGCAAGCGGCGGTCGATGAGGCACTGCGCTTGACCAGCGCCGCTTGCCCCCATCCCAGCCTTCCCCCAAAGGGGGAAGGAGCAATGCGGGATCACTCGTCGTGCGAATCGTGCGTGGCCGCAGTGCCGCGCCGCCAGTAGCCCGACGCCCGCGTCCACTTCGGGTTCGCGCCGCGCTCGCCTACGAGGTGCGCGCGCACGGCCTTCGCGATGCCCGACTCGCAGCCGACCCACGCGTGAAAGTCGCCGGCCGGCAGCTTCGCGGCCTTCAGCGCATCGACCAGCACCGTGCTCACGCCGGCCTCGGCGCCGCGCCGATGCACCCAGTGCAGCGTGAGCTCGGCCTCGGTCTCGAACGGAATCTCGTCCGCCTCGCTGTCGACTTCCGCCAGCACCACCACCCGCGCTCCGGCCGGCAGTTCGGCCAGGCGGCGCGAGATGGCGGGCAGCGCGGTGTCGTCGCCCACGAGCAGGTGCCAGTCGAACTCGGTCGGCACGATGAACGAGCCGCGCGGGCCGCCCACGCCGAGCGTGTCGCCGGGCTTGGCCTTCTCGGCCCATTGCGTGGCGGGGCCGGCGTCGTGCAGCGCGAAGTCGATCTCCAGCGTGTTGGCCTTGGCGTCGTGGCGGCGCGGCGTGTAGTCGCGCATCGTCGGGCGGCCGCTCGCGGGCCAGACCGGACCATCGGGCCCGGCCGTCGGCAGCGTGAGCTGGCCCGTTGCGGCATCGGGGAAAAAGATCTTCGCGTGGTCGTCGAACCCCGGGCTCGTGAAGCCCGGGAGGTCGTCGCCAGTGAGCACGATGCGGATGAGGTGCGGCGTCACGCGCTGCACCGTCTTCACCGTGAGCTGGCGAAAGCGAAGGTCATGGCGCACGCGGCGCGGCGTGCGGTCTGGAGTGCTGGAAGAAGCAGTAGTAGTAGTGAAGTCGGTCATTTCAAAAAAGTTGATTCAGATGCGCTCTAACTGTTGAGCGGCGCTGTCGAGCACCGCGGCGAAATCGTGGGCTTGTTGTTCGGTGAGGGGTGCGCCCGCGAGGCGCATGCGCATCGCGAGCTTCAGGTTTTCGATGGCGCGCGTGACCTGCGGCGGGCGTCCGCCGCGCGGGCCCGCGCCGTCCACGCCGCCCGACATGCGGGCCATCATGGCGTCGGCCGTTTCTCGGTTGGCGGCCAGAAACTCCTGGCCGCCGGGCGTGATGCTGTAGCGCTTGCGGCCGCCGCCATCGGCCGTTTCCACGCTCAGGTGGCCCATCTCCTCGAGCAGCGTGAGGGTGGGGTAGACCACACCGGGGCTCGGCGCGTAGCTCCCGCCCAGGCGGTCTTCGATGGCCTTGATGAGCTCGTAGCCGTGCGACGGTTTGTCGGCGATCAGCTGCAGCAGCACGAAGCGCAGGCCGCCGTGGCCGAACACGCGCCCGCCGCCGCGTCCGCCGCGGCCTCCATGCATGCGCTCGTCGCCGGGCGCGCCGTGGTGCCGGCCGCGGCCGCCCGAGCAGCCGTCGTCGTGTTCGCCACGGGGGGCGTGGCAGTGGTGGTTGTGGTGGTGATGGCCGAAGTGGGGGTGTCGCATGTCGATGTCCTTCATGACTGGTATCGAAAGTATTTTAGATATATCGATTTAAAAGTCAAACAGGCCCGCATCCGGCCCCCCCGCAAGACGGAAACGGGTGGACGGGGTGCTACGCGGCGCCGGCCCGGTGCTGGTGCAGATGCGCCAGCGTCAGCGCCTCGCCGATGTGCGACAGCTGCACGGCGGCCGCCTCGGCCGAGCCTTCCGCGACCTCGGCCACGCGCTCGAACATCTGCGTTTCGTAAGCCGCGACGGCGCCGTCGCAGTCCTGTTCCGAGGCCAGCAGCGCGGCCAGCTCTGCCGCATCCCTCAGCGCGGCATTCACGCCTTCGCCGCCGAAGGGCGACATCACATGCGCCGCATCGCCCAGCAGCGTGAGCCCGCGCCGGTGGGCCCAGCAGTGCCCGACCGGCAGCGCATGAATCGGCCGCGCCGCAAAGCTGTCGTTGCTCGCGCGAAAGAGATCGGTGATCGCATCGCCATACCCCGTGAACTCGGCAAGCAAGGCGCTGCGCACCGCGGCGGGCGAGGCGAAATCGAAACGCTGCGCCGCCCAGTCCGCCGGCACCCGGAAGATCGCGTACCCCCGGATGTGCGCGTTGCCGTTGCGCTGCGCAATGATCGACATGCCATCGCCCTGCACATCGAGCTTGCCGCGCCCGACCAGCTGCGCGAGGGCAGGGTGGCTGCGGTCCACGTCGTCGATGCCGAACTCGATGAAGGTCAGGCCGCTGTACTGCGGCTTGTACGGCGACAGCAGCGGCCGCACGCGCGACCACGCGCCGTCCGCGCCGACCACCAGATCGAAGGGCCCGGCCTCACCGTTCGAGAAGACCAGGTTCCATCGCCCATCGTTCAGCGGCACCACCTCGCGCAGCGCGCACCCCCACTGCACACAGCCCTCGGGCAGCGACGCGAGCAGCATGTCGCGCAGCGCCGTGCGATCGACCTCGGGCCGGTCGCCCGCGGACGCATCGGGCTCCTCGAAAAGCACGCGCCCCGACTTGTCGACCAGCCGCGAGCCCTGGTCGTCATAGCGCGCGATGCGAAGGAACCCGGCTTCGAGACCGGCGCGGCGCACGGCCATCAGCCCCGAGTCTTCGTGCAGGTCGAGCGTGCCGCCCTGCGGCCGCACGAGCGCGCTGTCTTCGCGCTCGAACACGGTGGCCGCGATGCCCGACAGGTGCAGCAGGCGCGCCAGCATGAGGCCGCCGGGACCCGCGCCGACGATGGCGATGCGGGGCGTGAAAACAGAAGAAGAGGGATGCATCCGGATGACTCCGCAGAAAGGATAGGTTCCTATCCATATTAGCATAGGAGCCTATGTATAGAATGAGCGCATGACCGAAGCCAACGACACCCTCGATCTCCCTGAAACCAACCCCCTCAAGCTCATCGGCCGCGTCGCCCGCGGCTTCGTGCGCATCGCCGATGCCGACCTGCGCGAAGCGGGCCTGGCCGCGGGCCAGCTGCCGGTGCTCGTGTCGCTCAAGAAAAGCAAGGCGCTCTCGCAGGCCGAGCTCGCGCGCATCGCGCAGGTCGAGCAGCCCAGCATGGCGCAGCTGCTCACCCGCATGGAGCGCGACGGCCTGGTCCAGCGCGTGGACGACCCCGCCGACAAGCGCAGCCGCCTCATCTCGCTCACGCCGCTGGCCGCGCGGCGGCTGCCCAAGGCGAGGGCGCTGATGGAAGGGCACACGCAGCAGGCGCTGGCCGGCTTCTCCAAGGCGGAGGTCGCGCAGCTGCTGGCGCTGCTGCGGCGCGTGAATGCGAACGTGGAGCGCATGGGCGGCGGCTGATGGCACCGGCGCGCAGCGGTGTCGCCTTGAACGATTGACGGTCGGCCCGCGCGAAGCGCATCGCATCGCACCGTGCGACCGAGGGAATGAGCGACCGCGCAGCATCCCTGGCTTCATCGCGCGCTTTACGGCCCCATGTGCGCGATGAATCGAGCGGGACGAATTGCGCACAGCCCCGCCTCGTTTTTCTTCGTCGGATGCCGCGGCTTTTGCACCGCGCCTGGCGCGCGTCGGGCCTTCAAATGTCAGCCCTTTGTGTCCCTCGGCCGCGAGCCCGCAGATACCTCGCGAATTCGAGAATTCCTAGACGAATTCTCTTCGCCGGACACGGCTTTGCTTCTCTACAGTGAATGCCCTGACGACAAGACGCCGCACCGAATGCGCGACGAACAGCGTCAGACAAACAACCCCGGAAAAACGAATGAACGAATGAACCGCTTTGCCTCACAGCGGGTGTCGATGGCCTTGTGCTGGCGATGCGAATGTGAGGCGCAAAAGGCGACGGCCAAGGTGTTCACGCACCTTGGCCGTCTAACCACATGACGTGCAACTATTTACTGAAAGCACACCAAATGGCTAAGCAAATTATCGCCGGGCGCTCTACGCCCAAGTCTTCCCGTCACACGGCAACCGCCATCACCAGCGGCTCACCACCCGTGCCCCCGACAGGCCAGGACGCATTCGACCTCCTCGAAAACAAAGCCGCCCAACTCAGATCACTGCTGTGGTGCGCCTACGGCGGCAACGGCTGGTTCGAAGAAGCAGGAGAAGAACACCGATCGAACATCGTCTGGATCGCAGCGGATCTGGCGATGGAGGTGGAGGAGTTGGTGCAGGGGAGTGTGAGGGGGTAGGAGCTCAGTGCCGTCATCGCTCGCTGGGATGACGGCTTGAGAGCAGCAAATGTTCTAAGTTGTGCAACGTTTCATCATCCGCACAGAATCAGGAGCGCCAGACTGTTCGCTAGGCCGCGTAAAAAAGCTTGTTGAGTTGGGCCCGTCGAGACACCTTGCCGAGCGGTTCGATAGCGAATTCCAGAGGCCCGGTTTCTCTTTAAACCGCGAGAAGCGCCATCAATTCGGGTCTAGGCATGCCTCCTCAGGCACGTCGACAGCACGTTCAAAAAGCAGGGCGCGCCATGTCATTCGCTCTTCATCACAGTTACAGCCGAGAGTTAGAGCGAACTCAACCTGATTTTTCAACTACCCTTTGATCCAGAGCTGGCCACATTAGCCATTCAGTTGGGTTCCTCAGAATTGCGTTACTAATTTCTGAATTTATTGTTGTAGCCAATGCGCTTACGTTGTTGATTTCTTTAAAGTGTGAGAGCGTTCCAATATCTTTTTTAACTGGACCAAGCACCCTAATTTCATAGTTGAAAAGTTTTCCGAGTTTTAGGATGCCTATTGGAGTTCTAACAGGATAGGAGAGAAAGTTAACGATCTCCTGCTTGGTTTCTTCGTAGCAATAGTCAAACATTGCCACGATTGGAGTGCCATTTCGCATTTCCCGTACTAGTTTGGAAATTGGCTTTCCAGATCTAAAGTTGAACGTTAGGCCGGCGCTGGTAAGGTCCTCTAGCCAATCTGCATCGCGCGCAACCAGAATTATTGCTTTGTGAGCCAGGAGAATAGGGCGTAAGGTTGGGTAATCGCGAAAGTGCCAGCATAAGTAAAGTGTTTTTGAGCCTCCTTCTAAATTTACTGCCCGACTCGATATAGCCGTTCCGGCAGCTTGCTCTGCGTTCTTATAGCAACTATTTAAGTACCCATTTATGAAGTCGGACTCATCTAAATACCCACTGCCGAGCCGATTTGTGACGATTTTGTAGTTCTTGAATGCTTTTCGAACCATTGGTGAGCTTTTATCCCACGTCTGACTAAGCAAGTCTTGTCGGCCGATCGAGTCATCACGTAGCTTTCGAAGTTTTGCAATGAGCGATTCTTCATTCATAAGTAAAGATTATTCGCATTAGTTGGGTAACACGTGCTTGCGATAGTACGAAATTAACGGGCCGGAATCCAAGCCAATATTTGCTATTTCTTCTAATATTGTTGGGTAGATGAATTTAGCAATGCTACAGGTGACTTGATCTACCGTATGACTGCTGCCGGTCGACGAAATTGCTTTGCCCACGCAAGTGCCTCCGCACAATCCAAATAGAGCGCAAGTTGAACAAGAATTCCCGAAGCTTTTAAGCCAAATATGCCTTTCGCCAATTTTTTCACGCGCCGCGAGAACGGTATCGTCGTTGGGGTTTTGCGTCGCATCTCCGATCTCAAAAAAAGGATCGTAAATAATATCGCAGGAGCGCAACTTGTTTTCTGAATCCAATACCAGGAATTCATTGGCAGCGGCACAGGGTCCTCTGTTGCAAAAATCCCTTGGGATAAATGAAAAAAGATTGTCTATATAGCTTACTAGAGAGGATATATTAATTTTTGAAATTTCTCCCCCCTGGATAAGCTTGACGAGACGAGCATATAAAAGTGCTGCATCTTTAGGACTTGGAACTTCGTGGGTCAATCCCAGTCCTTTCCCCGTAGCATCCATGAAGGCGAGGGATAGACTCCGAAAACCTTGGTCTTGCAACCAAATTGCAAAATCGGGGATTTCGTTTATAGAGCTTTGTGAAACTACTGCAAGAACTCCACACCTTCGCCTGATGAACTCGCCGAAGTTTTTGAGAAGATGTTGAAGTACGTCGAACGAATTGGACCCTCTGGGTCCAATTCGAAGTTTGTTGGAATTGTATGTTTTTCCATCAAAAGAAATACCGACAGTGAATTTCTTTGTTTCCAAGAAATCAACTATCTCTTGGGTGAATAGAGAGCCATTTGTTTGAATTGTGTATTTGATTTTTTTGTGTTGATGATTTTTTTCTATGAATTCAACTATTTGTTTGATGAAATCAAATCTTAATAAAGGCTCGCCACCGTGAAACGCGATGTTTAAATCATCTTGAGTATTGAGGATTTCAGATATTACACTAACAGTGCGCTCCGTTGATAATCGCGTCTTAAAGCGCTTCGCCTCGTAGTCATAGCAATAAGTGCATTGAAAATTGCAGCTTCCGGTAACTTTAAGCAGTAGGGTTGTTATTTTTTTCTTTTTAATAATTGTCGAGGCTGAACTCAAATCCCCTTGGGCAACAAGTAGGCCGGCATGCCACAAAACATTCAGTGTCGATGTCTGCGAGAGCGAAGTATCTTCAAGTTTTATTGATTTGGAAAGCCAGTGGGTTAAACTAGCGTAATCGCGCTCCTCAATGATGACCCAGCCCGTATGCTTTGAGGCCAAGATGGCAAGTTTTCCATCACGCAAAGTCAAAATTCTGTGCTCAGAAAGACAGAGAGGCTTTTTATCCGGGATCGACGCACGATCAAACATGGCGCTCCAATACTAGTGGTTAATGCATTCAATGACCACCGATGTCGCAGGTTGTTTTGGTCCACATTGCATTCATTCCTTTTTCTTCGGCTCGAGAAATTCGAAGATCTCCGGCCGATCTAATCGGAATGTGTGGCGCGATTGCGTTTTGAAGAGCCTTTCCAAAATCATCGGAAAGATTGGCTTCATCGAAATTGTCATCGACGGTGATTTCAACTGAGATTTGCAACTTCTTTGTCATAAAATGATCCTGGTTATGAGAGTTTATGAGTAATGTTTTAAATTTGCCTTGGGCTACATCAGATCGTTTGTAATAAACCTGGTGCAAGGATTGGTGTATGTGTTCTGTTTTTAATTGTCAATCCCATATATTGGTGAATTCCGACGAGAGTTTTGTCGATATCACCCTCACCCTGCCAGCAATCGCCCAGTAAAGAGAACCCGCACGGTCCGAACCGCCAACACAAACATCGTCGCAGTCAACACCACCAACATCCCCCCAGCCACCACCTTCAACGGCACCGCCCCCCGCACGCTCGCGTACTTCAACCCCGCATTCACCATCGCAGCCAGCGGAAAGCTAATAGCCCACCACCCCGCCCCAAACGGCACGCTCCGCCTGAACACCTTCGGCGCCAGCACCACGAACAAGAACAGCCCGAAGTAAAAGAGCAGCCCCGCGAACAGGTCCACCCGCCCCGTGAGGTTCACATACGCCGTGAATCCCACCTCGAAGGGCGCGACAAGAATCAGCAGCGAGGGCGTCATCGCCGGCGCGAGCGGCTCGTGCTGGATCAGCCGCGTGACGATCATCGTGAACAGCACGAGCGCCAGCACCGAGCCCACCGCCGCCGACAGCAGCAGCACCTCGCCGGCCCAGGCCATGGGCATGTGGCTGCCGGTCACGGGAATGTCCAGCGCGGCGACGCCCGGAATGATCCACGCGGGCACCGCGTGCGCGGGGTGGCAGTTGCCGCCCAGAAGGCGCGAGACCACGTATGCGGCCAGCAGCAGCGTGGCGACGGTGCCGGCGATCCACATGGCCTGGCTCAGCGCGTGGCCCAGCGCGCTGTCGCAGGTGGTGCCGAGCACGGCCGATTGCAGCAGCAGCGCAATGGCGATGGTGCCGAAGAAGTTGCCGGCAATCGGGTGATGGAACTCCGCCTTCACGGCCGCCGGGTGCCGCAGCAGCTTGGCGCCATAGCCCACGAGCAGCACGACGAACACGAAGGTGGCGAAGAGGCCGATCGCATCCGACACGACGCGCGGCACGCCGAACTCGGTGTGCGCAAAGCGCCAGCCCATCGAAAGCCCCGACAGGCCCATGACCGCGGCGAAGAGGTTGACGGGGAGGTTCTTGATGGACGCGCCGGAGGCAGGGCGAGTGCCCGCCGCGGCGAGGGCAGAGGTAGCGGAATTTGTCATGGCGCAGTCTCGGGCGCACAGGGGTCGGCCGTCCGTGTCGTGAGGCGGCGATTCCTGCCAAATTCATGTGTTGTCTGACGTGCGCGGTGGCCCCAGCTTTTTTCCGCTCCAGCGGGCCTCGACGATTTCGTTTTGTCCGAGTTGTCGCAGTTCAACTGCGACAACGCGAACAAATCGAAATGGGCCGAGCAAGTTCAGGGGTCAAGCCATCGCAGGCGCAGCCCGGCCCTCAGCCCTGCGCCGTGTCGCCGCCCACGCGCCACAGGCTGGTCATCGCATCCTGCGCAATCCGCAACTCGAAGATGAACCGCACCGCGCCGGGCCGCGACAGCATGCCCGCGGCCACGCCCGCCGAATGATCGAAGGCCTGTTGCCAGGTGCGCGCGTTGTCGCGCTCGATCTTGTTCATCCAGTCGAAGCCGCTCTCGCGTTGCTTTTGCCACGCACGAAAGCAGGCGATGACGTGGTCCGGCCCGCCCAGGCCCTGCTCGAGCATCACGAGCATGGCCTGGCTCACCTGCATGCGGTCGCGCAGCGTGATGCCGTCGCCTTCGAGCCGGACGGCGTAGGGCGAGATGAACGAGGCGCTGTGCCGGCGCGCGAAGGCCTGCGCCTCCTGGGCGCCTCTGGCGTCGTCTTCACCGTGCGCTTGTCGGGCGCCCGTTCTCACCACTTCACGCGCACACCGAGGGAGCCGTTGATCGCGCTCTTGACCTTCGCATCGCCGCCCGACGACCAGAGCTTGCCGACCTCTCCGTAGAGGCTGGTCGTGGGGCCGAGCGCCAGCGTGAAGCCGCCCGCGAGTTCGGTGCTCGTGCCGCCGGTGGGCGCCGCGATGTCGGTGGTGGTCGCGCCGTTCACGAAGCGCGCGATGTCGGTGCCGCTCGATGTCTTGTAGACGTTGAAGCGGCCATACGGCTGCAGCGCGCCCATGACGGTGTCGATCTCGCCCTTCACGCGCACGCCGGCGCGCGCGATCCAGCCGCTGTCGGCCTGCGGTTGCACCACGGCGCCCAGGATCACCGAGTTGCCCAGGTCCAGGTGCTGGTGAATCAGCTGCAGCTGCGGCTCGATGCGCCAGCCGCTGCCGCCCAACGGAAAGGACTGGCCCACCTCGATGGAGCCCAGCAGGCTGTTGCCCTTGCCTTCGGCACCGGTGCCGATGTTCGTCTGCACGGTGTAGCGGTGGCGGCCCGACTGCACGACGGCATCGGCATAGAAACCGCTGTCGCCGGTGAAGGTGCCGTACACGCCGACGTATTCGTTGCGCAAGTCGTTGCGGCCCGTGCGCAGGTTGCTCACGCCGCTGGCGAAGCCGTTGACCGTGGCGTCGCCGTCGAGCTGGCCGACGTACAGGCCCGCGCGCCAGTTCGGCGTGGCCAGCAAATCGGTGCCGGCCTGGAAGCCCGTGAGGCGCCCCTTGCTGGTCGGCGACACGGTACCGCTTTGCTGGATGTCGATGTCGGTGGAGAGCACGCGCGCCCAGGCGCGGCGGGCGGTTCCCTCGGAGGCCGCGGCCGATCCCTTCACGTCGTCGTCGCCGATGCGTTGGTGCAGGCTGCCGAGCATCGAGACGGATGCCTGGCGCAGCTGCGCGGGCAGCGCGGCGAACAGCGGCACTTCGGTGCGATAGGTCGGGATGACGATGGGCGCAGGCGCCGGTGCGGCACCGCCCGGCGCATTACCGGGTGCGCCGGGCGTGCCGGGGTCCGCGGGCGGCGTGCCCGGATCGACCGGCGGCGCGACCACGACGGCCGAGCGCAGGTACCAGTTCTCGCCCGCGCCGCCGGCATCGGCCGCATGCAGGCGGTATTCGAAAGCGCCCGCGTCCACATGGCCGCCTGCGAGGCTGAAGGCGTCCTTGGTGGTCTGCGCGGTGGTGGTCGCGCCGTTGATCGCGCTCACCACTTCGATGCCGTTGCCCGTGGTCAATGCGCCGAGGCCGCCGAGGTTGGCGATGCGCACCTGCGTGTTGCCGCTGGCGATGGCGCCTGCGCCGTCGAGCACCAATCGGTCGGTGGGGCTCGCGCTGTTGCCCAGCGCGGTGCCCAGGCGCAGCGTGCCGCCGTTGCCGACCCACGCGCCTTTCACGGTGAGCGTGGTGCCCGGTGCGCCGCCCACGAGCGACACGGTGCCCGCGTTGTCCACCGAGGCGAGCGTGTGGCCGAAGCCGGCCAGGTCGAGCGTGCCGGCCGCGGCCACGGTGTAGGCCGAGGCGGCGCTCAGCGTGCCGGCCGCGCCCGCGCGCAAGGTGCCGGCGGCCACGCGCGTGGTGCCCGCATAGGTGTTGGCGCCGCTGAGCACCGTGGTGCCGGGGCCGCTCTGGCTCACCACGGCGGCGGCGGAGCCGCCGAGGATCGGCACGGCGAAGTGGTAGTTGCCGTCGGTGTGGTTGAAGTCGATGGTGGCCGCGCCGGTACTGAGCGTGACCGATGACGCTTCGAGCACGCCCGGCGCCTGGGCCGCCTGGCCCAGTGCGCCGCCGATGCTCAGGGTGCCGCGGGCCGCGGCCGCGCTGGCGATCTTCACGGTACCGACGCCCGCGCGCGCGGAAGCCGTGCCGCCGTTGGCCAGCTGGAGCGAGGCGTCGCCGGCCCGCGCGATCTCGAAATCGACGCCTGCGCTGGAGGAGCTGGACACCAGTTGCGAGCCAACGCCCGAGATGACGGTCGAGGCCGTTTGGCCTGCGGTGGTGCCGATGCGCGTGTACGCGGTGGCCACCACGCCGCCATCGAGAATTGCAAGGGAGCCGTCGTGCAGGTTCGCTGTGCCGGTATCGAGCCGTGAGCCGGGGCCGGTCACCGTCACCGCACCGGTGCCTCCCGCCGAAATCGTGCCAATGCCGCCGATGGCGAACGAGCCGCTGTCGATCTTGCCTCCGGCCGTGACGTCGATGAAACCCGTTCCGCGGAATATCGACAGTCCGTTGATCGAGACCAGGGAGCCCGCACCGTCGACCCTCAGTCGTCCCGTCGTGCCCGCTGTATCGCCGAGCATGAGCGCGTTGCTCGTGCGGAACTGGCCGCCGCTCTCCACGGTCAGCGAACTGCCGGCCACGGAGCCCACCCTGGATGCGCCGTCGCGCGCGTCCATCAACGAGCCCGCGCCGGTGATGGTGACGCTCGCGTTGTTGCCGCTCACCTCCAGCCCTGTGTTACCGACGGCATTGCCGAAGGTGATCTGTCCGCCGCCCTGCACGCGCACCGCGCCGGCCCCGATCACCATGCGGTTGGTGTAGCTGCTGCCCGTGCCCGTCAAGACCAGCGTGCCCGCGCCGTTCTTGTTGAACTGGCCCGTGCCCGTGATGCGGCCGTCGACGGTCACCGTCGCGCCGGCCGCCGCATCGATGCTGCCGTTGCCGGCCGTGGCCAGCACGAAGGCGCCGGGGCTGATCGTCAGCGCCTTGGTGGCGGAGGGCACCGCGCCGGGCGCGGCGATGGTGATGTTGCTGGTGAGGGTGATGGTGGACGACGGATCGCCGTCCGCATTCGCGGACGCGATGGCGGTGGCCAGCTCTGCTTCGTTCGATGCGGTGTAGGCGGCGGCCAGCGCCGATGGCGCGATGGCCAGGGCCAGCACCGCCGCCGCGGCGTGCGGCGCGAGGCGAATGGCCGCATGCCGCGTGGCGCGGGCCGAGCTCTTCACGCGCCCCGACGCCAGCTCCGATGCGGCGACCCATGCGCCCAGCGTTTCGTTCCACACCGACCTGTATGTCCTGTTCAAGCTCTCGCTCCTCGTTGTTTTGTGAAGGCGCACCAAGAAACAATATTTAACGTTTGGCGCGGGAGCGACTGTCAGGGATCAGGGGGGTGGGGTCAACGCTCGTTCCTTTCACTAAGTTGCAGAGAATTGCAGTGGCGCGCGCGCCGTGCGTGCTCGCCTTTTCGCCTGCGCGCGCGCTACGCGGCGAACTGGTAGCCCGCGCCGCGCACCACATGCAGCGGCAGGCGCATGCCGGCCTGCTCGCTCTTGCGGCGCAGGCGGCTGGCGATCACGTCGAGCCGCTTGGGGTCCAGGGCGCCGGCTTCGCCTTCCAGGCCCGCGAGCAGGTCGTTGCGGCTCACCACGCCGCCGTGCGAGCGCATCAGCAGGGCGAGAAAACCGCGCTCGTTGCTGGTGAGCTTGAGCGTCTTGCCCTCGGGGTCGCAAAGCATCCAGTCGCCTTCGGTCAGCCGCCATCCGGCGCCAGAGGGCAGGGAGGGCGCCGATGCATTGGCCGGCTGCCTCCCTGAGCGCACGCGGCTGCCGAGCATGCGGATCGTTGCGCTCAGTTCATCGACATGCACGGGCTTGACCATGTACACGTCGGCGCCCTGGCGCAGTGCCGCGATGCGGTCTTCGACAGCGCCGCGGGCCGACGCCATCACGATGCCGATCGAGCCCGAGGCGCGCAGTTGCGATGCGAGCGAGAGGCCGTCTTCGCCATCGAGCCCGATGTCGAGCACCACGACCTCGCAGGGCGCGAGCGCGTGGGCCTTGTAGAACGCGGGCGCATCGGCCAGTCCCAGCACCTCGAAGCCGGCGCTGCCCAGCAGCAGGGCCATGTCTTCGCGCAGGTCGTCGTCGTCTTCCACGAGGTAGACGCGGAGGGGCGTCGATGCGTCGATCATCCTCATGCGCTGCGCCTTGCGGCGTCAGGATGCAACCGGTGCGCTCGATGCACCCGATGCAACGGGCATCCCGAAGCGAAAGAGCGAGCCCTCGATGCCCGAGCGCACGAGCGTGAGCGAGCCGCCGTGCGCATGCGCGATCTCGGCGCCGAGAAAGAGCCCGAGCCCGGTGCCGCTCGCGATGCGGGAGCCCGCGCCGCGAAAGAAGCGCTCGAAGATCCGGCCTTGCTCGCCGGCGGGAATGCCGCCGCCGCGGTCTTCCACGTCGATGCGCGCGGCGCCCTCGTGGTCGGTGAGCCGGATGTCCACGGGGCTATCGGGCGGGGAGTACTTGATGGCATTTTGTACAAGGTTGTGAAGTGCGATTTCCAGCAGTGCGGGGTCCGCATGCACCCAGCTGCCGGCGGCGGGCAGCTGGATGCGGATGCGCGCCTGGTCCAGCGGCGCGAAGGGCGAGGCCAGCGCCTCGACGATGGCCTTGAGATCGACCGTCTCGGTCCTGGGCAGCATGCGGTCGGCATGCAGGCGGTCTTCGGCCAGGCAGTTGACCACCAGCAGCGTGAGGCGCTGCACGGCGCGCCGGATCTTGACGATGCGCGGCTCCACCGCAACGCCCGGCAGCGCGATCGACTGCGCCGCCGCATCGATCACCGCGAGCGGCGTGCGGAATTCGTGCGACACCAGCGAGACGAACTGGCGCTGCTGCTGCATGGCGCTGCGCTCGGAGCTGAGCGCGGCCTCCAGGCCTGCCTCCGCGCGGCGGCGGCGGTCGATCTCTTCGGCCAGGAGCGCGTTGCTGCGCGCGAGCTCGGAGGTGCGCTGCAGCACCTTCTCTTCGAGCACGCGCTCCGCGCGCTGCGCCTCGTCCAGCTCGCGGCGCCGGGCGCTGCGCACATGCAGCTCCGCGCGCCGGGTGCGGTCGGCAACGATGATGGCCAGGAGCAGCATGTAGGTCAGGCGCACGACGATCCACGTCGGCCCGAGGCCTTCGTCGGGCCCCGCGTCCAGCACGCCGAGCCAGCGCAGCCGACCGACCAGGCTCGCCACCGCGAGCAGCAGCATCAACGCCGCGGGCCAGGTGAACTGCCACTGGCGCTTGACGAACAGCAGCCAGCCGGCCGCGGCGATGGTGCCCGCGAGCGCCGAGAGCTCCAGCACCGCGGTGAGGTACTCGATCGCTTCGTGATGGCCCGCCAGCGAAATGACGCCCGTCACCACGTTCAACGCGACGAACACGCCCACCATTCGCGCCGCCATGGGAAGGTAGCGCCTGAACTCGAACATGCGCGAGACGAAGAGCGCGGTGGTCGCCTGGAACAGCGACTGCATCGCGCCCCGAAGCGCCAGGTCGCCCACGCGCTCGGGCTCCCACATCGAGGGCGCGATCTGCCAGGCGTGCAGCAGCACGGCCGAGAGCATGACGAGCGCGAAGTACAGAAAGAGCCGGTCGCGCAGCCACCGCCAGAAGATCAGGTTGAGCACCAGCAGCGCGAAGGTGGCGCCGGCGCTGATGTTCAGGTACGTGCTCAGTTGCCGCTGCTGGCGCTCCAGCCCGCCGTCCTGCAGCAGCGAGAAGCCGTCGACGCCGAACGTGTCTTCCAGGCGCATGTAGTAGGTCGCGGGTTGCTGGGCGAGCTGCACGGGAAAGAACAGGTCCGAGCTGACGAAGCGCCAGTTCAGCGGGAGCTCGCGGGGCAGCAGCGCGTTGGTTTCGTTCGTCTTGTTCGCACCGGCCGCGTACAGCGCCACCGCGCCGGGCCGCACGGCCCTCGCGCGCAGCCACCAGTGGGCCGGTGCCTGCGCACTGCGCTGCAGCGTGAATCGGACCCAGCACACGGTGCCGTCGTTGCACTTGAGGTTCGGCGTCGCAGGCTCGATGAACTCGGCGTCCCGATGGCCCGACAGCACCTCGCTGGTGGCCAGTGAATTCGCGGGTGTGCGAAGCACCGCGATCGCCTGCCCGAAGCCGAAGGGCTGCGCCACGCCATCGGCCTCGGTCGCGTCGACCGATTCGAGCGCATCACCCGATTGGGCCGATGCGGTGCAGGACAGGCAGAAAAGAAATGCGGCCAGCAGGCAGAGGAGAAACCGGTGCGCAAGGCGAGGAGGTGCGAGGTTCGGGATGGAGGCGTCTCCGTTCGGGGCTGAGGGGCCGCCGGATTCTCACACTCAACGCCGGATGCTGCAGGCCACGCCGCGTCGCGGGGACATCGCGGGACGCCCCGGGGGGGGCGCCTCGGTCAGACCTTCGCCCGGCGCTCGCTCGCCAACTGGAAGATGCAGTCGCCGCGCTTGACCATCGCGATCGCGCGCTTGCAGATCACTTCGCCATCGCCCGGGAAGTACACCGTCTCGGGTTCGCGCTTCGGGTGCGCCGGAAAGTGCACCAGCGCGGCGGGATCGCCCTTGCGCACCACCGCGCCCAGGCCCACCAGCGGCTCGTGCACGCCGTCGTCCATCGCGTACACGTAGTGCAGCTTGCGGTCGATCTGCATGAGGCGCGCGGTCGCCGGCGGCGCGGCCGGTACCAGCGCGCCGTGCAGCAGGCCGATGTAGCCCAGCAGGTGCAAAAGGCCGTGGCGGCCCTGCTCGACGAGCGCCGCATCCACGCCGCCGCCGCCGCCCAGCTCGGTGAGAAAGCAGATGGCGCCTTGCCGCCGCGCGGCCGCCGTCACGTTCACCGGGTTGGGCTGATAGAGAAAGGCGCGCGGCAGGCCGAAGGCTTTCAAAAGGCCCGTGACGCGCGCTTCCTCTTCGGCATCGCGCGGCTCCAGGCCCATCATGTTGGCGCCGTCGTACACGAGCGAGGTGCCGCCCGAGTGCAGGTCGATCATGTACTGCGCACGCGCGAGCAGCGTGTGCTCGATGTAGTGCGCGATCACCTGCGAGGGCGTGCCCTGCGGGTTGCCGGGGTACAGGCGGTTGAGGTTGCCGTCGTCCAGCGGCGAGGTGCGAAGGCCCGCCTCGGCCGCGGGCGCGTTGGCCATCGGCATGAGGATGAGCTGGCCTTTCACCATCGCGGGGTCGATCTCGCGGATGAGGCGCGAGACGATGATCTGCCCCTCGTACTCGTCGCCGTGCGTGCCCGCGGACACCAGCACCACGGGGCCTTCGCCGTTGCGGATCGACGCGATGGGAATCGGCAGCCACCCGTAGGCCGAGCGGTGCACGGAGTGCGGCAGGCGCAGGAACCCGATGTGCTTGCCGTCGGCGCCCAGGTCGATGTCGCACTGGATGGGGTTGGCCGCTGTTGTCGTTGTCGTTGCCGCGCTCATTTCCAGGCCGAGCCCTTCTTCATGTTGCCCACCATGTCGTAGCCGGGCGCGACGTACTGGTCGGCGAGCTTCTGCAGCGTGCCGTCCGCGATCATGTCGCCGATGGCCTTGTCCATGGCCGCGAGCAGCGCGGGCGAGTTCTTGGGCACCACGGCCGCGCCGAGCGAATACACCACGGGTTCGCCGACCGACTTGATGGGCAGCTTGTTGACGGTCTTCATCTTGTAGCCGTTGAAGTACGAGTCCACGATGCTGTCGATGCGCCCGTTCACCAGGTCGTTGAAGACGAAGCCGCCGCCGTCGTAGGCCTTGATCTCCGACGACGGCAGGTTGTTGCGCGCCCACATCTCGTTGGTGGTGCCCGCGCTCACGCCCACGGTCTTGCCCTTGAGGGTGGCCGCGTCCTGGATGTCGGTGTTGCGCTCGTGCACCCAGAGGCGAAAGTCCTGCACGGTGTAGGGCACGGTGAAGTCGACCACCTTGGCGCGCTCGTTGGTGCGCGCGAGGCTGTTGACGACCACGTCGTACTTCTTCGCGTTCACGCCGTCGATGAAGTGCTTGAACTTGTCCGCGACGAACTCCACCTTCGCAACGCCCAGGCGGCGGAAGATCTCGCGCGCCACGGCCACGTCGTAGCCGGTGGGCAGGTTGTCCGCGCCGAGGTAGCTCCAGGGCGGGCTCTCCTGCGTGTTGGCGACCTTGACGACGCCGGCTTTCTGCAGGCGCGAGAGCGAGTCGTCCGCTTGCGCGGTGGCGAGCGATGCGGCGCAGAGGCCGGCGGCGGCGAGCGCGATCGCGCCTGCCGTGCGAAAGAGAAGGCGGCGCTTCATGGCTTGGCGCTTCATTGTTTTTCCGCCTGCTTCTCGGCCTTGGCGATCTCCACCGTCATCTGGTAGCTCACGCCGAGCCAGCGCGTGGAGAGGCGGTCGATGGTGCCGTCCGCGCGCATGTCCCGCACGGCCTTGCTCACGGCCTCGCGCAGCGCGGGCTGGTTCTTGGCCATGGCCGCGGCCGACAGCTGGTAGGTGAGGATGGGGCCGACTTCCTTGATCGGCAGCTTGTTCACCGTCGCGTACTTCATGCCGCCGAAGTGCGAGCTGATGACCGCATCGATGCGGCCGATGGCGATGTCGTTGAACACGAGGCCGCCGTTGTCGTAGGTGACGATCTCCGAATCGGCGAGGTTCGCGCGCGACCACGATTCGTTGCTCGTGCCCGCGGTCACGCCGATGCGCTTGCCCTTGAGGTCGGGGCGGTCCTTGATGTCGTTGTTGGCGGTGCGAACGAAGATGCGAAAGTCCTCCAGCCCGTAGGCCGCGCTGAAGTCCACCTGCTTCTCGCGCTCCACGGTCGGCGTGAGGTCGTTCATCACGAGGTCGTACTTGCCGGCCTTCAGCCCCTCGACGAAGTTCTTGAAGAGGTCGGCCACGAACTCCACCTTCGCCACGCCGATGCGCCGGGCCACTTCCTTGGCCACTTCGACGTCGTAGCCGGCGGGCTGGTTCTTGTCGTCCAGCATGCTCCAGGGCGGGCTGGCCTGTGTGTTGGCGATGCGGATCACGCCGCTGCTGCGCGCGGCGGCCAAGAGGTCGCGCGGCTGCTGGGCCCAGGTGGCGGAGCCGAGGAGTGCGAGCGATGCGCACGCGCCCATCAGGCTGCACAGCAGTGTTCGGCGAAGAGGGGTTCGGTTCATGGCGCTGTCCTGCAAGAAGGTGTGAATGAGCGCGATCTTGTCGGCGTCATCCGCCCGCCACAATCGTGCGCCGGTAGTTGCTCAATAACCTGAGCTTATGCACCAATCGGGGAAACCACTATCCCCTTTTAGGTGCCCGCTTCACTGAAGACACGGCCGAGCGGCCCAGCACCTCGCGCACGCGCTTCAAGTCCGCATCCAGCTGGATGCGCATCACGCGCAGCAGCTCCTTGGCGTTGTCCGACAGCGGCATGCCGGGCCGAAAGACCAGAAGCGAGGTGGCCGGAATGTCGAACACCATCGGCTTGAGCAGCAGGCCGCGCGAGATGTAGTCCAGCGCCATCACCGGATGCGCCATGCCCATGCCCACGCCCTGCAGCGCGAATTCGCACACCGAGATGGAGTAGGGCGTCTCGATCACCGGCCGCAAGGTCTTGCCTTCCTCGGCCAGCGCCTGGTCGAGCGCGCGGCGGCCCACGTCTTCGGGGTTGAGCGCGATGAAGGGGTGGCTCGCCAGGTCGTCGGCGTCCAGGATCTTCTTGCGCGCGAGCGGGTGCTTCGCGTTCATCACGATGACGCCGCACACCGCGGCGAACGGCGAGTGCTCCAGGCCCGTGACCGAGAGCTCCTCGGCCATGAGCCCGAAGTCCAGCTGGCCGGCCGACACCTGCTGGTAGACCTCGCGCGAGCTCATGACCTGGAACGACAGCTGGATCTGCCGCTCGTGCAGCCCGAACGCGGCGATCGCGCGCGGCATGAAGCCGGTGCCCAGCGCGGGCAGCGAGCCGATGGCCAGCCGCCCCAGGCCGAAGGACTTCAAGCTGCGGATGCGGTGCTCGATCATCTCCAGGCCGGTGAAGTAGCGGTCCACCTCGACCATGAGCGCGAGCGCCTCCTGCGTGGGCACCAGGCGTCCGCGCACCCGCTCGAACAGGCGCAGTTCGCAGGCGGTCTCGAACTTGCGCAGCGACTGGCTCACCGCGGGCTGAGACACCCCCAGCAGGTTGGCCGCCTGGCTGGTCGTGCCGGCGCGCATGACCGCGCGGAACACCTCGATGTCGCGTTTTTCCATCCATAACCTCTGCTTATTGAGCGACTCTTGCAGCCTGTTGAGCCGATAGGGCGGAAGGCGAATACTTCCATGGCACCGGTCGCGGACCACCTAACCTGAACGAATAGCATAAATGCAATCTATAGACCCAACTAATGTGGCGTTCGAGAGCCTTTCGCCCCCGGTGATGCGCGGCTCCACGGTGGTGTTCGACACCTTCGCCGACTTCGTGAACCGCAAGAGCCGCCAGCCCGACGGCTTCAGCTACGGCATCACCGGCACGCCCACGGCGCGCGGGCTCGAGCGCAGGATCGCCGAGCTCGAAGGCGGGCGGCACTGCGTGGTCACGCCCTCGGGGCAGTCCGCGCTCATGACCACGGTGATGGGCTTCGTGCGGGGCGGCGAGCACCTTTTGGTGTCGGCCGCCTGCTACGGGGCGCTCAAGACCTTCGCGCAGAAATGGCTCGCCGCGATGAATGTCGACGTGGAGTTCTATCCGCCGGCCATCGGCGCGGAGATCGAGGCGCTCATCCGCCCGAACACGCGGATGATCTGCATGGAATCGCCCGGCACCGTGACCATGGAGATGCAGGACACGCCCGCCATCGCGGCCGTGGCCCGGCGCCACGGCGTGCTCACGATGATGGACAACACCTGGGCGAGCCCGCTCGGGTTCCAGCCGCTCGCGAACGGGGTGGATTTCAGCATCGAGGCGGCGACCAAGTTCATGGGCGGGCACTCCGACCTCCTGATGGGCAGCATCAGCACGAACGACCACGCGCACTACGAGGTGCTGCGCGAAACGCAGAGCATCCTGGGCCAGCAGGTGAGCCCCGACGACTGCTTCCTGGTGCTGCGCGGGCTGGAGACGCTCAAGGTGCGGCTGGCCGCGCAGAGCGCCTCGACGCTGCACATCGCGCAATGGCTGCAGGCGCAGCCGGCCGTCGAGCGCCTCCTGTACCCACCACTCGAATCGGACCCGGGCCACGCGCTGTGGAAGCGCGACTTCCGCACCAACGGGTGCCTCTTCTCGCTGGTGCTCAAGCCCGCGCCCGAAGGCGCGTTCCACGGCTTCTTCGATGCGCTGCGGCACTTCGTCATCGGCGCGAGCTGGGGCGGCGTGCACAGCCTGGCCGCGTACTACCCCGCGGCGCTGCAGGCCGACCGCGTCTTCCCGGCCACCGACCAGCCAGTGGTGCGGCTGTCGATCGGGCTGGAAGACACGGACGATCTGATCGCCGATCTGAAGGCCGCGCTTGCCGGCTACAGCGCGCACGGCACCGCAGCGTCCGCGCGCTGAAGAACCCCAAGGAGTCCCACGATGATGGATCTGTTTCTGAGGGCGCTGCCCTTGCTCGAGAAGGCCGTGCTGGTCACGCTGGGCCTCGGGTTCTCGGCGTTCTTCTTCGGCTGCGTGCTGGGCCTTCTGATCGCGCTGGCGCGCATCTCGCCGTTCCGGCCGCTGCGCTGGTTCGCGTTCTCGTACGTGTCGGTGTTTCGCGGCACGCCCCTCCTGATCCAGATCCTCTTGATCTACTTCGGGCTGCCGACCTGGGGCATCGTGATTCCGCCCATTCCCTCGGCGCTGCTGGCGCTGAGCCTCTTCGCCGCGGCCTACCTGAGCGAGAACTTCCGCTCCGGGATCATGGCGGTGGACAAGGGCCAGTGGGAGGCCGCCTGGGCCATGGGCATGGGCTACTGGAAGACGCTGGTGCGCATCGTGCTGCCGCAGGCCTTTCGCATCGCGCTGCCGCCGGTGGGGAGCCGCCTCATCGGCCTCATGAAGGACACCTCGCTCGCCTCGACCGTCACCGTGGTGGAGCTCACGCGCGTGGCCGAGCAGATGGGCGCGACCACCTTCCGGTACATGGAAATGTTCCTCATCGTCGGGGCCATCTACTGGTTCATCAACCAGATCCTCACCATCCTGCAGACCTGGCTCGAAAACCGACTCTCCAAGCGCTACGCATGAACGATTCGCTCAACCCCCCGGTGCAGGTTCGCGGACTTGCCAAGAGCTTCGGCGCCAACCAGGTGCTCAGGCACATCGACTTCTCGGTCGCGCGCGGCGAGGTGGTGGTCATCATGGGGCCCTCGGGCTCGGGCAAGACGACGCTGATCCGCTCGCTCAACTTCCTGGAGATGCCCGACAGCGGCAGCATCCGCATGTGCGGCATCGAGATCGCCGATGCGGGGCCCAGGCCCTCGGGCGAGACGCGCCGCAAGATGCGCGAGATCCGCAAGAAGACCGCGATGGTGTTCCAGTCGTTCAACCTCTTCGCGCACATGACCGCGCTGGACAACGTGATCGAGGGCATGGTCTCGGTGCAGGGCATCCGCAAGGCCGAGGCGCTGCCGCGCGGGCGCGAGCTGCTCGGCCAGGTCGGGCTGCTGGAGAAGGCGAACGAGTACCCGGGGCGCCTGTCGGGCGGGCAGAAGCAGCGCGTGGCGATTGCGCGCGCGCTCGCCATGAACCCCGAGGTGATCCTGTTCGACGAGCCCACCTCGGCGCTGGACCCCGAGCTGCGCGGCGAGGTGCTCAAGGTGATGCGCGATCTCGCCGACAAGGGCATGACGATGCTCGTGGTGACGCACGAGACGCGCTTCGCCAAGGACGCGGCGGACCGCATCATCTTCATGGAAGGCGGCGTGATCGTGGAAGACGCGGCGCCCGATCACTTCTTCGGTGCCGCCGCGAGCCAGCGCTCCAGGGACTTCCTGGGGCTGATACAGGATTGAGGGGGGGCCGTGCCGCGGCGGCGCTGTCAGCGCTGCGGCATGTCCTTCACCGAATACCCCAGGCTCACCGTCGCATCCTCCGGAATCGCCGGCATCGTCGCATTCCACGCATCCCAGTTCGCGCGCATCGCGGCCAGCCGCTCAGGTTCCTTCTTCGCGAGGTTCGCGCGCTCGCGCTCGTCCGCCGGAATGTTGAACAGGTACTCGTTGCCATCGACCTTCAGGTACTTCCAGTCGCCGTCGCGCATCGCCTGCTGGCCGCGGTGGTTCATGCGCCAGTGCAGCGGGCGGGCGAAGCTCTGCGTCGCGTCTTTCAGCACGGGCATGAGCGACACGCCATCGAGCGGGTAGGCCGCATCGGCCTTCACGCCGGCCGCATCGGCCTTCACGCCGGCCGCATCGAGCATGGTGGCGGACCAGTCCATCGTCATGCACAGCTGCGTGCTCTCGCTGGCCTTGGCGATCACCGCGGGCCAGTGCGCGATCCATGGCACGCGGATGCCGCCTTCGGTCAGGTCCATCTTGCCGCCCACGAGCGGCCAGTTGTCCGAGAAGCGCTCGCCGCCGTTGTCGCTGGTGAACACCACGAGGGTGTTGTCGGCCATGCCGTGCTTCTCGAGCGCGGCCATGATCCAGCCGATGCCCTCGTCCATGTGATGGATCATGCGGCGGTACACGTGGATGTTGCCGCCGGCCAGGTCGAACAGGTTGTCCTTCACGGCGGGCGCCTTGTCGGCGTCGTCGCGCGTCTCCCACGGCCAGTGCGGGGCGGTGTAGTGCAGGCTGAGGAAGAAGGGGGCTTCTTCCTGCTTTTGTTTTGCGGCCATGCGCTCCACGTAGTCCACGGCGCGCTTCGAAAGAATGTCGGTGAGGTAGCCCTCTTCCGCCTTGTCTTCCTCGCCGAACCACAGGTCGTGCTTGCCGGTGGAGTCGCAGTGGGTGAAGTAGTCCACGCCGCCCGACATGGGCCCGAAGAACTCGTCGTATCCCGAGCGCAGCGGCCCGAAGTGCGGCGGATAGCCCAGGTGCCACTTGCCGATGAGCGCGGTCTGGTAGCCGCTGGCCTTGAGCAGCGAGGGCAGCGTGGGGTGGTCGGTGGGCAGGCCCAGCGTGGTGCTGCCGCGGCTGCTGCTGCGGATGGGCTCCTCGGCCGCGCCGCGCAGGCGGTACTGGTAGCGCGCGGTGATCATCGCGAACCGCGTGGGCGAGCACACGGGCGAGTTCGCGTAGCCCTGCGTGAGCTTCAAGCCATTCGCCGCCAGGCCGTCGAGCACGGGCGACACGGGGCCGAACGCGGCATCGCGGCCGCCGTAGCAGCCCAGGTCCGCATAGCCGAGGTCGTCGGCGACGATGAAGATGATGTTGGGTCGGGTCATGTCTCTTTTTTTAAAAAGGTCAGGGCTGGTAACCCGATTTCTGCACGACGGGCGCCCACTGCGTCTTGTACGCCTTGAGCATCGCGATCGTCTGCGCCTGCGAGCTGACGACGGGCGTCATGCCCGAGTCCTTGAACTTGCGCTGCGTGTCGGGGTCCTGCATCACGTCGCGGATGGTCGCGGCCAGTTGCTCGATCTTGTCCTTGGGCATGGTGGCGGGCGCGAAGAAGGTGTTCCAGCCGGTGGCCGCAAGGTCCAGGCCCGCTTCCTTGAAGGTGGGAATGTTCGGCGCGAAGGGCGAGCGCTTTTCGCCCGAGAGCGCCAGGATGCGCAGCTTGCCCGCGTTGTGCTGGGGGATCACCACGTCTTCGGTATCGACGGCGATGGGCACCTGGCCGCCGATGAGGTCGTTCAAGAGCGGCGCCGAGCCGCGGTAGCCGATCACCTGGGTCTGGACCTTGGCCTTCTCGCCGACCATGAGGCCGAAGAAGTGCGGGAGGCTCCCGGTCGCGGGCACGCCCACGTTGGCCTGCTGCGGGTTGGCGCGCATCCATGCGAGCAGGTGCGGCAGTTCGCGCACGGGCAGGGTGGGCGAGACGGCCAGCGCGAAGTCGTAGGCGTTGACATGCGACACGGGCACGAAGTCGCGCTCGGCGTCGTAGTTGTTGTCCTTGAAGACCAGGGGCGCGACCACCATCACGGCAGGGTTGGCCAGCATCAGCACGTTCTGGTTGGCGGGCGTGAGCTTGACCTGCTGCGCCGCCAGGCGCCCGCCCGCGCCGGGCTTGTTGTCCACGATGACGGGCACGCCCAGCTTGGCGCCGAGCTTCTCGCCCACGATGCGCGCCACCCGGTCGGTGGCGCCGCCGGGGGCGTAGCCCACGACGATGTGCAGGGGGCTGTCGAGCTTCAGCTGCGCGCTGGCGGTGGTGGGCACGGCGGCGATGGACGCCATGAGGCCGGCCGCGGCCATGAGGCCGGCGGCGCGGCGGGTGATGCGTCGTGCAGTGGGTTGGTTCGGGTTCGGCATGGTGTTGGTTCCTCCTCGTTCAGTCATTCGGTCGTCTGTCGTTCAATCTCAATCGTTCGCCTGGAAATTCACGGCCTTCATGATGCCGGCCCAGCGTGTCGTGTCTTCGCGCATGGTCTTCAAGAGCGCCTCGCTGCCATCGGCGATGGGGTACATGCCGTTCTGCAGCAGGAGCTGGCGCACCTCGCGCGAATTGACGGCGCGGGTGAGCTCGGCGCGCAGCTTGTCGACGGTGGCCTGCGGCGTCTTGAGCGGCGCGTAGTACGCGAACCATGCGGTGGCCACCACGTCCTTGTAGCCGGCCTCCACGAAGCACGGCAGGTTGGGCATGAGCGGCGAGCGCTTCTCGCCGCTGGTGGCCAGCACCTTCACGCGGCCCGAGGGCAGCATCTGCTGCGCGCCGCCGATGGTGTCGAAGTACACGGGCACGGTGCCGCCCATGAGGTCTTGCCGCGCGGGCGTGGAGCCGCGGTAGGGCACGTGCACCATCTTCAGGCCCGCCGCGCGGTTGAGCATTTCGCCCAGAAAGTGCGAGGGCGTGCCCGCGCCGTAGGAGCCGAAGCTCAGCTTGTCGCCTTGTGCCTTGGCCCAGGTGATGAATTCGGGGAGCGTGCTGGCGGGCACGTCCTTGTGCACGGCGAGCGCGAGCTCGAAGCGGGCCGCGTTGATGAGCGGGATGAAGTCCTTCACCGGGTCGTACGAGAGGTTGCGGTACGCGCTCGGGAACATCGTCATCATGCTGGCCGTGCCGAGCAGCAGGGTGTGGCCATCGGGCGGCGCGGTCTTCACGGCATCGACCGCGATGCGGCCGGCCGCACCCGAGCGGTTGTCGATGATGAGCGGCCCGAGCGAGTCGCGCACCTGCTGCGCGATGGCGCGCGTGAGCACGTCCTGCGTGCCGCCGGCCGGCACGCCGATCAGCACCTTGATCGGCTGGCCCGGCACGAAGGCCTGGGCCTGCTGGGCTTGCACGCGCCCGGCGAGCGGCGCGAGGGCCAGCCCGCCCAGGGCGGCGAGTGCATGGCGGCGGTCGAAGGCGAGGCTGCGGCGGGGCATGGGCACGGGCATGGGCGGGTCTCCGGTTCTTTCGTTCGGTGGCGAACGACTTTAGAGACGCTACATTCGATTGATCTAATCAACCATCCCCCGGACTAACCCCCACATGCCCGCCCCAGCCTCCGCCGCGTCCCGTCGCCCGCTGGACGACCTGCTGCTGTACCGCCTGTCGCGGCTGCTGGCCGTGGCGGGGAGCATGGTGATCCGCCTGTGCGAAGGGCGCTTCGGCATCACCCGGCGCGAGTGGCGGCTGATCGCGGTGCTGGCGAGCCGAGGCGAGCTGGGCTCTTCTCAACTGGCCGAGCATGCGCAGCTGGACCGGGCGCGCACCTCGAAGGCGGTGGGCTCGCTGGTCGCAAAGCACCTGATCTCGCGGGTGGCCAAGGCCGGGGACCGGCGGCAGGTGCAACTGGGACTCACCGAGGCGGGGCGGGCGCTGTACGACGAGCTCTTTCCGCTGGTGACGAAGATCAATGCCGACCTGATGGGTGCGCTGGATGAGGACGATGCGGCGCGCTTCGATGCTTCGTTGAATCTCTTGCAGGCGAGGGCGGAGCGGATGGTCGAAGAGGCGGTGCTGCCCAAGGCAGACCGGGGTCGCCGCGGCGCCAAGGCATAGACCCCGTGGGGACAAGCGCCCCGCACGAACACTGCCGCCCCGCCTACGCACAGCCCGATTGACGGGTGCTAGAAGTTGTCGATCGATTCCATCATCACCAACTCAGGAGCATCCCCCAATGGCAGCCTCGAAGAACACCAAGCCGACCGCGCGCACGACGCCCGCCCGCTCGAAGCAGGAAGAAGTCAAACCCGATCTCGACCAGAAGAGCCACGAGACGCAGCGCTTCGGCGAAATCGTGAAGCTCCCCAACGGGTTGTCGGAGAAGGTCTGCAAGGACAGCGTGGCGCTGCTGAACCAGTGCCTGGCCGACACGATCACGCTGCGCGACATGTACAAGAAGCACCACTGGCAGGTGGTCGGCCCGACCTTCAACCAGCTGCACCTGATGTACGACCAGCACTACGAAGGGCAGGTGCTGCTGGTGGACATCCTGGCCGAGCGCATCCAGCTCCTGGGCGGCATCGCGCTCGCGATGGCGGCCGACATCGCCGAGACCACGAAGATCGCCCGCCCGCCGCGCGGCCGCGAACCCGCCGCGGTGCAACTGCGCCGGCTCGCCGAGGCGCACGAGCACATCATCGTGGGCGCGCGCGAGGCGGCCGAGAAGGTCGACAAATCGGGCGATGCGGGCAGCAACGACGTGTTCGTGAGCAATGTGCTGCGCACCAACGAACTGCAGGTGTGGTTCCTGACCGAGCACCTGGTCGCCGCGTCGCCTGTCACGGCCTGAGCAACGGCCTGAGGCAACGGCCTGCGCGTTTTCAGCGCATTGGCGATCGATCCACAAGAGCCGTTCGGGCTGAGCTTGTCGAAGCCTCGCGCGGCGCTTCGACAGGCTCAGCGTGAACGGGTCCCTCTTTTCGAACGCGCCTTTGCAGCCTTTGCAGCCTTTGCAGCCTGGTATCAGGCCGGTGCGCGCAGGTCGTTCTCGCGCAGCATGATGGGCGCCGTGGAGCCCGCTGCCAGCCGGCGCCGCACGGCCGCATCGAACTCCTCGATGTGCATGCCGTAGGTGTCCAGCGGGTCGGCGTTCTCGGCGGTGCGGTAGTGGTAGCGCAGCACTTCGCGTCCGATGCTGGCGTTCACGTCCTGGCCCTCCACCGTCACCGAAAACCTGACCGTGCCCGAAGCGTCGTGAAAGAAGGGGGCGTCAGCCATGGCGTGGCTTCGTGTGTGTCAAGGAGATTCCTTTGGACGGATGCGCAGGAGGACTCCCGCGTCGGGCCACTCTAGTCCTTTAGGCGGGTGGCGTCTGTCGGGTCTCACGCTTATGCTCTCGCCGGCGCCAAGGCCCCGAGGCACCTGCGCACGAGAAGGAGAGGCCGATGAGTTCCATGGAAGAAGTCTGGGCGTACCGCGAGGAGACGCTCTACCCGCAGCTGTTCGGCGACAAGCGCAGCGGCATCTACGTGCTGGACTTCGATGTCTTCTCATCGCTCGGCGCAGAGGACATCGACCCGGCCTGGCTGCACCTGGGCGTGTTCGAGTTCGAGCCCACGCCCGCGCGCAACTCGTGGCTCTACGTCACCTCGGGCGGATCGACGCCCTGGGCAACGGAGCCGGCCGAGTACGACCCCGAAGCCTATTCATGGCTCGGCTCCGAGCTGGTCATCGAGGTCGCGCAGCAGCCGAAGGACCAGTGGGCGATCAAGCTGCTGCGCCGGCTGCTGGCCTTCAACGTGCTGCTCGCGCACGGGTGCTTCGGCGAAGACAAGCCGCTGCTCGACTACGGCGACCGGGTTCCGATGGGCGAGGTGGTTCGTGAGAAGGGCGCCGTGGGCCTGCGCAACGTGGTGCTGACCGAGCCGAAGCACTATCCCGCCACGGCGCAGCTGGCTTCGGGCAAGTTCGACTTTCTGCATGTGGCCGGCATCACCGATTCCGAGAAGGACTGGGCCAAGGCGCACAGCTCCGAGGCGCTGGTGCGGCTGCTCGAAGTGCATGGCGGCTGTCCGGTGACGGACCCGGGGCGCAAGGCCGTCGCTTGAACTGAATCAGCCGCCGACGTAGGCCGCGAGGTGCTTGCCTGTGAGCGTGGCGCGCCCCTTCACGAGCGCGGCCGGCGTGCCTTCGAACACGACCTTGCCGCCGTCATGCCCCGCGCCGGGGCCCAGGTCGATGATCCAGTCCGCATGCGCCATCACCGCCTGGTGGTGCTCCACCACGATGACCGACTTGCCCGCATCGACCAGCCGGTCGAGGAGGCCGAGCAGTTGCGCGACGTCGGCCAGGTGCAGGCCGGCGGTCGGCTCGTCGAGCACGTAGACGCCGCCTTTCTCCGCCATGTGCGTGGCCAGCTTCAGGCGCTGCCGCTCGCCGCCCGAGAGCGTGGTGAGCGGCTGGCCGAGGCTCAGGTACCCGAGGCCGACGTCGGCGAGCCGTTCGAGGATGGCGTGCGCTGCGGGCGTGCGCGCATCGCCCTTGCCGAAGAATTCGGTGGCCTCGGTGACGGACATCGCGAGCACTTCGCTGATGTCGCGTTTACCGAGCTTGTGTTCGAGCACCGAGGCGTGGAAGCGCTTGCCTTCGCACTCCTCGCAGACCGTGGCCACGCCGGCCATCATCGCGAGGTCGGTGTAGATGACGCCCGCGCCGTTGCATGCGGGGCAGGCGCCTTCGGAGTTGGCGCTGAAGAGCGCGGGCTTCACGCCGTTGGCCTTGGCGAAGGCGTTGCGGATCGGGTCGAGCAGGCCCGTGTAGGTCGCGGGATTGCTGCGCCGCGAGCCGCGGATCGAGCCCTGGTCGACCGACACCACGCCCGCGCCCGCGGGAATCGAGCCGTGCACCAGCGAGCTCTTGCCCGAGCCCGCCACGCCGGTCACGACGACGAGCACGCCGAGCGGCACATCGACGTTCACGTTGCGCAGGTTGTGCGCCTTCGCGCCGCGGATCGGCAGCATGCCGGTGGGCGTGCGCACCTTCTTCTTGAGTGTGGCGCGGTCGTCCAGGTGGCGGCCGGTGAGGGTGGTGCTGGCGCGCAGCGCATCGACCGTGCCCTCGAAGCAGATGCTGCCGCCGGCCGAGCCCGCGCCGGGGCCCAGGTCCACCACGTGGTCCGCGATGGCGATGGCCTCGGGCTTGTGCTCCACCACGAGCACGGTGTTGCCCTTGTCGCGCAACCGCAGCAGGAGGCCATTCATGCGCTGGATGTCGTGCGGGTGCAGGCCGATGGTGGGCTCGTCGAAAACGTAGGTCACATCGGTGAGCGAGGAGCCCAGGTGGCGGATCATCTTCGTGCGCTGCGCCTCGCCGCCCGAGAGCGTGCCCGAGGGGCGGTCCAGGCTCAGGTACCCGAGGCCGATTTCCACGAACGAATCGAGCGTGTGCGCGAGCTTCTCGAGCAGCGGCGCGACCGAGGGTTCGTCGAGGCCGCGCACCCATTCGGCCAAGTCGCTGATCTGCATCGCGCAGGCGTCGGCGATGTTGATCTTCTTGATCTTCGAAGACCGCGCGCCTTCGCTCAGCCGCGTGCCGTCGCACTCGGGGCAGGTGCTGAAGGTGACCGCGCGTTCCACGAAGGCGCGGATGTGCGGCTGCATCGCATCGACGTCCTTCGCGAGAAAAGACTTCTGCACCTGCGGGATCAGGCCCTGGTAGGTGAGGTTGATGCCGTCGACCTTGATCTTGGTCGGCTCCTTGTGCAGCAGGGCGTCGAGCTCTTTCTTGGTGAACTTGCGGATCGGCTTGTCGGGGTCGAAGAAGCCGCAGCCGTTGAAGATGCGGCCGTACCAGCCCTCCATGCTGAAGCCCGGAATGGTGAGCGCGCCTTCGTTGAGCGATTTGCTGTCGTCGTAGAACGCAGTCAGGTCGAAGTCGGTGACCGCGCCCCGGCCTTCGCAGCGCGGACACATGCCGCCGGTGCGGTTGAAGGTCTGCTTGACCGTCTTGCTCGCGCCGCGCTCCACGGTGATGGCGCCGGTCGCCTTCACCGAGGGCACGTTGAAGGCGAAGGCGCTCGGCGAGCCGATGTGCGGTTTGCCGAGGCGGCTGAAGAGAATGCGCAGCATCGCGTTGGCATCGGTCGCGGTGCCCACGGTGGAACGCGGATCGCCGCCCATGCGCTCCTGGTCCACGATGATCGCGGTCGTGAGGCCGTCGAGCACATCGACCTCGGGCCGCGCGAGCGTGGGCATGAAGCCCTGCACGAAGGCGCTGTAGGTCTCGTTGATCAGCCGCTGCGATTCCGCGGCAATGGTGCCGAAAACCAGGGAGCTCTTGCCCGAGCCGGAGACGCCGGTGAACACGGTGAGCCGGCGCTTGGGGAGTTCGACGCTGATGTCCTTCAGGTTGTTCACGCGCGCGCCCTGCACGCGGATCATGTCGTGATGGTCGGCGGCGTGGGGCGTGTTCTTGGTGTCCTTCTTCGGGGCTTTGCTCATCAGGTCTCCGTCGTTTTCTTGTCGTGCGGCTCAGCGCAATTGCTGGATGCGGATCATGTTGCCCGCCGGGTCGCGCACCGCGCAGTCGCGCACGCCGTAGGGCTGGTCGGTCGGCTCCTCGACGATCTCGGCCTTGCCGGCCTGCAGTTTTGCGAAGGCGCCATCGAGGTCCTTGGTGGCCAGCAGCATCGTGGCGTAGGTGCCCTTGGCCATCATCTCGGCGATGGTGCGGCGCTCGTCGTCGGTGATGCCGGGGGTGGCGGCCGGCGGGTACAGCACGATCGAAACGCCGGGCTGCCCCACGGGGCCGACGGTGATCCAGCGCATGCCGCCGTAGCCGACGTCCTTGCGGATCTCGAAACCGAGGGTGTCGCGGTAGAAGGCCAGCGAGACCTCGGCGTCGGCGTGCGGAAGAAAGGTGGAGTGGATGGTGATGTCCATGGCAATGTGCTTTTAAGTGGGTTCGGGCGCCGATGCTATTTCGGCAGGCGCGGTCGGCGCTTCTCGATTCCTGATCGGTCGCGTCACCTGCCGGGCCACACATGAAGGAATGCCCTCGGTCGTGTTCGCGTCCTGGCGCCGGTACACGCCGGGCGGCACGCCCACCAGCTCGGTGAAACGGGTGGTGAAGGTACCGAGCGAGCCGCAGCCGACCGAGAAGCACACCTCGGTCACGCTCAGGTCGCCGCGGCGCAGCAGCGCCATCGCGCGCTCGATGCGCCGCGTCATGAGGTACGCGTAGGGCGGCTCGCCGTAGGCGATGCGGAACTGGCGGCTCAGGTGGCCGGCCGACATGCCCGCGTCGCGCGCGAGCGTCTCGACGTCCAGCGGCTGCGCGTAGTCGCGGTCGATCCGGTCGCGCACGCGGCGCAGGCGCGCAAGGTCGCGCAGGTGCTGCGCGGCGGTGGGCTTGGTGGTCATCGACGGGATCGTGCCACGTCGCACCGGCGCGCTCAAGCCGCCCCCCGCGAGGGTGTTGTGGTCAGGCCGCGGCGGGCCCCTGGACTTGCGCCGGCGCGGCCATCGCCGGATCGGCCTCCACGCGCATCTTCGGCAGGAACTGCGGGTACTCGCGCTGCATGAAGTCGATGAGGCCTTCGCGCACGCTGCAGCGCAGGTCGAAGGCCAGGCCCGAGGTGGCGGCGGTGCACAGCACGCGGACCTGCATGGTGCGCTCGGTGGCGTCGGTCACGCGCAGGTTGAAGAAGCGGCCGTCCCATTCGGGTGCGGCCTTCACGATGCGCTCGGCCTCCGCGCGCAGCGGCGCGAGCGGCATGCCGTAGTCCACGGAGATGAACACCGAGCCGAGCAGTTGCGCGGAGTGGCGCGTCCAGTTCTGGAACGGCTTTTCGATGAAATAGGTGAGCGGCAAGATGAGGCGCCGGTCGTCCCAGATGCGCATGACCACGAAGGTGCCGGTGATCTCTTCCACGCGGCCCCATTCGCCCTCGACCACCAGCACGTCGTCGATGCGGATCGGCTGCGCGAGCGCGATCTGCAGGCCCGCGATGAGATTGCTGAAGACCGGCTTGGCCGCAAGGCCGGCCACGATGCCGATCACGCCGGCCGAGGCCAGCAGGCTCGCGCCGACCTGGCGCGCGCCCGGAAAGGTCATGAGCATCATCGCGCCGCCGGCCACGATGACCACCGACATGGCGGTGCGCGCGAGCACGCGTGTTTGCGTGAGCACGCGGCGCGCCTGCAGGTTGTCGGCCACGTCGGAGGGGTGCTGCGCGAGCACGCCGTCGGCAAAACCGCTGATGGCGCGCACGATGAACCAGGTGGTCGCGGCGATGAGCAGGAGGCCGTTCAGGTGCCGCACGCTGGCGATGAAGCGCAGGTCGTCGGGCGCGGCCTGGAACACCAGCAGCAGCGCGGCCAGCGGCAGCACCAGCCGCCCGGGCGACTGGCAGTTGACGACCATGGCATGCACCGCGGGCGCGGGCCGCGTGATGCGCCGGAGCACAAGGCCGCCGATGCGATGGACAAGAAGCGCGAGCGGGACGGCGACGAGGACGGCAAGCCAGGTGCCGAACCAGGGGTGGGCAAGAATGTCTCGGATCATCAGGCGGTGGTGGTCGCTGGTTCTGTTGTCTCGTTCAGGGGTTGGAGAATGCGCGCCGCGTCGTCGCGCAGCTGCGTGGCAAGGGCCGTCGCCAGGTCGAGCCGGCGCAGCAGCCAGGGGCTGATGTCGTTGTCGAACGGGTCGGGCAGGGGAATCGGGCCGCCCACCGTGGTGGAGCCCGGACTCTCGGGTTGAGAGGGGCCGGTGGTCGGCGTAGTTCCGATGGCCGCTTCGATGCGTTGCGCGGTGCGCGCGAGCGGGCCCTCGACCTCGCCGGGCGTGAGGCGGTCGCGCCGCAGCACCAGCATCGATTTGACGGCGCTCAGCTGCGCGAGCATCTGGTAGCTGTGGGCCTGCAGGTGTTCGAGCGGCTCCAGCGGCGGCTGCACCGCGCGCGGCTCGGAGAGCGCGCGCTGCGTGGCCTGCACGAGGGCCGAGAGGCTGTCGAAGGCCTCGCGGCGCGCGAGCCGCCATTCGAGCTCGGGGCTGCTGTCGATGGCCTGCAGTTGGCCCAGGCCCAGCGCAAGGCGCGCATGCCGCGCCTGCGCGGTGAGCACGCGCGCCACCAGTGCGGGCAGCTGCGTGCGCTCCCACGAGGGCAGCACGTAGCAGAAGCCCCAGGCGAGCGCGGCGCCGATGAGCGTGTCGGCGATGCGCTCGAAGAGCGCGAAGATGGGCGCGGTGCCGGTGTTGAGCATGTGCGCCTGCACGAGGCCGAGCACCGTGGCCGCCACCGCCGTGATGAGGTAGCGCCGCACCGCGAAGCTGTGGGCAATGGCCTGCGCCACCGTCACGATGACCAGCAGCCACAGCGCCGACGGGTGCGCCGAGAGCAGCCCCACCGCGAGCACGCAGCCCAGCAGCGTGCCGGCCACGCGGGCGTTGCGCCGCTCCAGCGTCTGCGAGAGGCTGCCGCGCAGCACCACCACGATGGTCAGCAATATCCAGTAGTCGTGCGAGCCCCACGGCATCGACACCGCGATGCCGTAGCCGGCCGCGATGGCGAGCGACGCGCGGATCGCATGGCGCAGCGGCGGCTGGTCCCAGCGCCACAGTGTGAAGAAGGGGCGCCACGACCAGTCGGTCGGGCTCACGAAAAGCTGCCAGTTGGCGCGCACCACGGCCAGGTTGGGTTCGGCATCGCCGCGCGCCATGGCCGACAGGCGCAGCACCTCGTCGTTGATGTGGCCGATGCGGCTCGCCAGGCCGCGCGCGAGCATCGCGGCCGTGGGACCTGGATGGCCGTGATGGTGTTCGTCGTCGGCCGAGACGTGGATGGCCGCCAGGCGCGGGCGGCGATCGGTCACCGCATCGGGGTGGCGGCCCAGCATGAGCGCGTCGGCCAGGGCGATGGTTTCGTCGGAAAGCTCTTCGAGCACGCGGCGCATTTCGATCAGCGCGTCGGAGTGGGCGGGATGCGCGAGCAGCGCGTCGAGGTCGAGCTCGCTCGCGAGCAGCTGGTCGCGCATCTCCAGCACGATCACCAGCATGGCGGCCAGGCGCTGGCGGCGCGGCGTGCGGGGCGACTCGAGCACGATGTCGCGCGTGGCCTGCAGCTGGTCGGCGAGCGCCGCCTGTTCGCGCAGCAACTGGCCGAGCACCGGGGCGGGGGTGTCGCGGATGTCGCGGGTTTCGTCCTGCGGGGTGAACTGGCTGGCCTCGGTGCGCATGAGCGCGGCAAGCGAATAGAGCACGTCGGCCACCGACTGGGTGCGAAAGCGCCCGTTGAGCACGAGGTTGGCCAGCGTCGCCCAGATCACGTAGAGCCCCGCGCCCAGGCCGAAATGCCAGGTGCGCTGCACGGCCTCGGCCATGTCGACCGGCGCGGGCGTGGCCATCGAGAAGATCATCGAGAACATCACCGCGATGGCGATGGGAATGCCGCGCTTGCCCCAGGCCATGGCCAGGAAGGCCATGAAGGTGGCGGGCACCAGCAGGAGCCCCAGGCGGATCGGCGCGGTATGCAGCATCTGCACCGCGAAGAACAGCGGCAACCCGATGAGCGGCGCCGGCAGCATCTGGAAGAACTTGCCGCGGCGCGGGCCGGGCAGGTCGGGCGGGGCGGTAACGATCACGCCCGTGGCCGCGGCCGACGCGGCGATGGTGCCGAGCCAGAGGTGAACGCCCCCCGAGATGAACAGGAGGCCGAGCGCGACGGTGAGCCCGCTCGCCACGTAGTGGCTGAGCGCAATGCGCAACGCGGCTCGGACCCGGACGGCTGCGCTGGGCCCCGTCATCACTTGGCGGAAGCGTCGCCCTCGGAGGGGCTGGTGGGAGCGTCGCGGCGGATGCGCGTGAGCTTGCGCTGCACGGGCTTGGGAGCCACGGCGGGTGCGTCGCCCTCGGTGGCTTCGTCGGCGAAATCGACCACCGTGCTGCGGGCGTACAGGTCCACCGAGGCGTCGTCGGCGTTCGACTTGGTCGATGCCGACACGGCGCGCACGCGGTCGCTGGCGCGCAGCTTGTCGTCCACGTTGGCGAACTTGGAGTACTTGGCCAGCAGCGGCACGAGCTGGCCGTAGATGCGCGGGGCGCCTGCGAGGCACTCGCGCTGATCGAGGAAGTCGGGCTCGCCGGTGAAGTTGCCGATGAGGCCGCCGGCTTCGGTGACCAGCAGCGAACCGGCCGCCACGTCCCAGGGGTTCAGGCCCGTCTCGAAGAAGGCGTCGGTGAAGCCGGCGGCCACGTAGGCCAGGTCGAGCGCGGCGGCGCCGGGGCGGCGCAGGCCCGCCATGCGGGGCATCATGTCCGCCATGATGGCCAGGTACTGCTTGAAGTTGTCGCCGCTGCGGAACGGAAAGCCCGTGGACACCAGGCACTCGCTCAACTTGGTGCGCTTGGAGACGCGGATGCGCCGGTCGTTCATGTAGGCGCCGCGGCCCTTGGTGGCGGTGAAGAGGTCGTTGCGGCTCGGGTCGTAGATGACCGCCTGCTCGATCTTGCCGCGCACCGACAGCGCGATGGACACGCAGTAGACCGGGAAGCCGTGGATGAAATTGGTGGTGCCGTCCAGCGGATCAATGATCCAGACGTAGTCGGAATCCTTCGCACCGTATTCGGTGCCCGATTCTTCGGCCAGGATGCCGTGCCCCGGGTATGCGCCAAGCAGCGTTTCGATGATGACCTTCTCGCTGGCGTGATCGACTTCGGTGACGAAGTCGTTGACCTGTTTTTGCGAGATGCGGACCGATTCGACGTCGAGCGCGGCGCGGTTGATGATGGCGCCGGCGGCGCGTGCGGCCTTGACGGCCACATTGAGCATGGGATGCAGGTTGGGGGACGACATTCTGGATTGTGAGAAGAACGGTGGGAGTGGCCCCCAAGAGGTGATCCTGGCGACCCTGCGGCCCGGCGATGCGGGCGGCGAGAATCGGGCATTTTACCGGCTCCGCCCCGTTAGTGTCTCCAAACCCTCCCATGCGCACTCGTTTCATCCTGATCCAGACCAGCCACGCCGGCAATGTGGGCGCCGCCGCCCGCGCCATGAAGACCATGGGTTTCGACGACCTCGTGCTGGTGGCGCCGCGCTGGGCCAACGTGCTGCGGCGGGAAGAAACCATCCAGCGCGCGAGCGGCGCGCTCGACGTGCTGACCAACGCCCGCATCGTCGAAACGCTGGACGAGGCGCTCGATGGGGTGACCCATCTGTGCGCCACGGCGATGATTCCGCGCGACTTCGGCCCGCCCACGCGCACGCCGCGCGAGCACCTGGAGCCGCTGGCCAAGCAGGATGACCAGCACGTGGCCTTCCTGTTCGGCTCGGAGCGTTTCGGGATGCGCAACGAGGACGTCTACCGCTGCAACGTGGCGCTGAGCATTCCCACGGACCCGACATTCGGCTCGCTGAACCTGGGCGCGGCCATCCAGGTGGTGGCCTACGAATGGCGCCTGGCGCTGGGCGGCTACGAGGTGCGCGATGCCACGGCGCCGGTGCAGGCGGCCGATGCGCAAGCCGTGGCGGGCATGCTGGACCATTGGGAGCGCTCGCTGGTGGACATCGGCTTTCTCGACCCGGCCGCGCCCAAGAAGCTGATGCCGCGGCTGCAGCAGCTCTTCAACCGGGCGCAGCCCACGCCCGAGGAAATCCACATCCTGCGCGGCATCGCCAAGGCCATGACCGATGCGGCCAAGGGCCCCAAAGGCGGCGCCGAGGGCGGCTCGGGCGCTTAAAACCCCATCGAAAGTACGCGAAGACACCGGGCCTTAGACTGCCCGCCCACTATCGATATAACGACAACAAAGGCAGCGATGTTCTCTCGACTGCGCGCCGACATCCGGTGCATCCTCGAACGCGACCCGGCCGCCCGCAGCGCCTGGGAAGTGATGACGGTCTACCCGGGCTTTCACGCCGTGGTGCTGCATCGCTGGGCGCACGCCTGTTGGACGCACGGTTTCAAGTGGCCCGCCCGCTTCATCGCGCACTGGGCGCGGTGGATGACCGGCATCGAGATCCATCCGGCCGCCAAGATCGGCGAGCGCGTGTTCTTCGACCATGCCATGGGCGTGGTGGTCGGCGAGACGGCCGAGATCGGCGACGGCTGCACCATCTACCAGGGCGTGACGCTGGGCGGCACCTCGCTCTATAAGGGCGAGAAGCGCCATCCGACGCTGGGCCGCGACGTGGTGGTGAGCGCGGGCGCCAAGGTGCTGGGCGGCTTCCTGGTGGGCGATGGCGCCAAGATCGGCAGCAACGCGGTGGTCATCAAGCCGGTGCCGGCCGGGGCGACCGCGGTGGGCATTCCCGCGCGCATCATCCCCTCGAAGGCCGGCGAGAGCGCCGACGTGTCGGCGCCGCAGAAATTCTCGGCCTACGGCATCACGCAGGAAGACGATCCGCTGAGCCAGGCCATGCGCGGGCTGATCGACAACGCATCGAGCCAGGAGCACCAGATCGCGTTGCTGTGGCAGGCGATCGAGAAGCTCTCGGCGCGTCCGGGCAACGGGGACTGCGTGCCCGGCGATGCGGCGCGCGACGAATGCTTCGAGGCGGAGAAGCTCACGCAGCTCATCGGGAAGTAGGCCCCCCCAAACACCGATCCCCGCCGATCAGGGCTTGGTCAGCGGTTGGTAGAGCTGGATCAGGTTGCCGCAGGTGTCCGCGAAGATCGCCAGCTTGATCGGCCCCTGGTCGATCGGGTCCATCGTGAAGCGCACGCCATGCCCGCGCAGGCGCTTCGCGTCGGCCTCCAGGTCGTCGCTCTGGAACGCCGTGGCCGGGATGCCCTGGCTCATCAAGGCCTGCTGGTACGCGCGGGCCGCGGGGTTGGCGTTGGGCTCCAGCGAGAGCTCCGTCTCGCCGCCTTCGGGCGACTTGACCGTGAGCCACCGGTACTCCCCGGCCGGTATCTCCAGGCTCTTCACGAAGCCGAGAACCTGCGTGTAGAAGGCCAGGGCCTTGTCCTGGTCGTCCACGAAGATGCTGGTGAGGTTGATGCGCATGGTGATGAAGGGGTTCAGTGAGGTGGAAAGCCGCCATCCTGCCCGACATGCCCGCTCGCGACTTCGCCGAAATTGCGGTCGCCCGCATGGGCCAGGTTCATGAGCGCGATGCAACCCGCGGGCGCCGCGGACGGTTGGCCGCTGCGCCGATAGTCCCGGGGCGGCACGCCGAAGTGCCGGGTGAAGAGGCGCGAAAAACTCCCCAGGTCGGTAAACCCCAGGGCCAGGCCGATCTGCGTGGCCGGCTCGTCGCTGGCCAACAGCATCGCCCGCGCGCGCTCCAGCCGCGCGCGCGTGCGGCATTGCAAGGGCGTCTCGCCGAAGAGCGCGCTGAACTGGGTGATGAAGTGCGAGGTCGACAGGCCCGCCTCGCGCGCCAGGTCCGCCACCCGGGCCGGCGGCTCCAGTTCGAACTGGAGCCGGTCGCGCGCATCGCACAGGCGGCGCAGCAGGTCGGGCAAGATCATGGCGAGGCCAATCTCAGGCCGGGCGCCTGGCCGACGTGCCGTGCAGCGAGCCGTGCACGTGGCCCGCATGCTGGCCGAAGGTCTCGGGCGCGAGCGCGGTGGTGTCCAGCTCCTGCAGGATGCCGCAGGCATTGGCCGATTCGGGCCCGCAGCACTGCAGGCGCAGCGCCTTCAGTTGCTTCTCGAGGGTCTTGAGTTCGGAGATGCGCGCTGCCACGTGGCCGATGTGGTCGTCCAGCAGCTGGTTGACCTGGCCGCAATCGTCCTGCGGCGCGTCGCGGAATTTCAGCAGGCTGCGGATCTCGTCCAGCGTCATGTCCAGCGAGCGGCAGCGCCGGATGAAGCCCAGGCGCTGGGCGTGCTCGTCGTCGTAGATGCGGTAGTTGCCATCGGTGCGCGCGGGCGCGGGCAGCAGCTGCTCGCGCTCGTAGTACCGGATGGTTTCGACCGGCGTGTTCGCGGCCTTGGCGAGTTCACCGATTTTCATGATGCGGCAAATCGAAGTGAAGGGATTTGCGTTTGACTCTACACCTGCTTCAGGGTTTCCAATCGACTTCATGACGAACCAGAACGCCCTGAAGCCCGTGACGCCGGCCCTTCATCAAGACCACGACCACGGTCACGATCATTCGCATGGCCATCCTCATGCGCATGCAGAAACAAGCTGCTGCGGCAGCCCGGTCTGCGCCTCGTCCCCCGCCGCGGACACCGCCGACATTCCCAAGGGCGCCTTGCTCTTTCGCATTCCCACGATGGACTGCGCGGTCGAAGAATCCGAAATCCGCCGCGCGCTCGAGCCGGTTGCGGGCGTCAAGGGCCTGCGCTTTCGCCTCGGCGAACGCACGATGGCCATCACGGCCGACGATGCGGCCTTGCCCCAGGCGCTCGATGCGATCCGCAAGGCCGGCTTCAAGCCCGAGCCGGTCGGCGATGCAGCCGACCCGGCCACCCCTGTCGTCCCGGCGCGCATCGCGGGCATGAGCACCGGCCTCGCGCGCCTGGTCGCCGCGCTGGTGCTGGCCATCGCGGCCGAATCGATCTCGTTCCTCGCGCTCGAAGGCAAGGGCTTCATGGCCGTCGAGATGGGGCTCGCGCTCGCGGCCATCGGCCTCGCGGGCCTGGACACCTACAAGAAGGGCTTCGGCGCGCTGGTGCGCGGCCGCCTCAACATCAACGCGCTGATGGCCGTCGCCGTAACGGGCGCCTTCGTCATCGGCCAGTGGCCCGAGGCCGCGATGGTGATGGCGCTCTATGCAATCGCCGAACTGATCGAAGCGCGCGCCGTGGACCGCGCCCGCAATGCGATCCAGGGCCTGCTCGCGCTCTCGCCCGAAGAGGCCGAGGTGAAGCAGCCCGACGGCAGCTGGCAGACGGTGCGCGCCGACGCGGTGCCGCTCGACGCCATCGCCCGCATCCGCCCCGGCGAGCGCGTGCCGCTGGACGGCGTGGTGACCGCGGGCCTGAGCGCCATCGACCAGGCGCCCGTCACGGGCGAGAGCATTCCGGTCGACAAGACCGTCGGCGATGCGGTCTTCGCGGGCACTATCAACCAGACCGCCGCGCTGGAATTCCGTGTCACGGCCGTGGCCGCCAACACCACGCTCGCGCGCATCATCCACGCGGTCGAAGAGGCGCAGGGCACGCGTGCGCCCACGCAGCGCTTCGTCGACAAGTTCGCCGCCATCTACACGCCCACGGTCTTCGTGCTGGCGCTGGCGATTGCGCTGTTCGCGCCGCTGTTCATGGACTGGACCTGGCTGCAGGCCCTCTACAAGGCGCTGGTGCTGCTGGTCATCGCCTGCCCGTGCGCGCTGGTGATCTCCACGCCCGTCACGGTCGTGAGCGCGCTCGCATCGGCCGCGCGGCGCGGCATCCTCATCAAAGGCGGCACCTACCTCGAGGAGGCGCGCAAGCTCAAGGCGGTGGCGTTCGACAAGACCGGCACCATCACCGAAGGCAAGCCCAAGCTGGTCGAGTCGACGCTGCTCGATGCATCGGGCAACGAGGCGGCGGTGTTCGCGATCGCCGCGAGCATCGCGGGCCGCTCGGACCATCCGGTGTCCAAGGCCATCGCCGCGGGCCTGAAGGGCGAGCGCGCAGAGGTCGGCGATTTCACCGCGCTGCCGGGCCGCGGCGTGCAGGCCGCGCTTTCGGGCCAGACCTACATGCTCGGCAACCACCGGCTGATCGAGGAGAAGGGCCTGTGCACGCCGGCGCTCGAAGCCGAGCTCCAGCGCCATGAAGAGGCCGGCCGCACCGTGACGCTGCTCGCATCGGGCCAGGCCGTGCTCGCGCTCTTCGCCGTGGCCGACACCATCAAGGAATCGTCGCAGGCCGCCGTGGCCGAGCTGCGCGCGCTGGGCGTCGTGCCCGTGATGCTCACCGGCGACAACGCCGCGACCGCCAGGACCATCGGCGCCCACGCCGGCATCGAGGACGTGCGCGGCAACCTGCTGCCCGAGGAAAAGCTCGGCGCCATCCAGGCGATGCAGGCGCGCTACGGCGCGGTGGCGATGACCGGCGACGGCATCAACGACGCCCCCGCGCTCGCGCAGGCCGACATCGGCTTCGCCATGGGCGGCGCGGGCACCGACACCGCGATGGAAGCGGCCGACGTGGTCATCATGAACGACGACCTGCGCCGCATTCCCGAGACCATCCGCCTCTCGCGCCGCGCGCACGCGGTGCTCTGGCAGAACATCACGCTGGCGCTGGGCATCAAGGGCGTGTTCTTCGTGCTCGCGGTGTTCGGCAGCGCGACGATGTGGATGGCGGTGTTCGCGGACATGGGAGCGAGCCTCCTGGTGGTGGCGAACGGGCTGCGGTTGATGCGGGCCGAGAAAGGCTGAGGCCTACCAGCGCGCGGCCCATTTCTCCAACGGCACGCGCGCCGCATTGCACACATAGCTCACCGCGTGGTACCACCCCGCGAGCATCATCAGCTCGATCAGTTGCGCGTGACTCCAGTGTTCGCTGAGCGATTGCCAGAGCTCGTCGTCGATGTCGCTGCGGTCGTGCAACTGGTCGACCATCGATACCAGCAGCCTGTCGCGCGGCGCGAGCAGTTCCACGTCTTCGGCGACCGACGCCATCACGCGCCGATCGACTGCGCTGAACCCCGCCGCATCGGCAAACGCCGCGACGTGCACGCCCCATTCGTACTCGGCGCCGCAGCGGGCGCAGGCGCGGGTGATCACCACCTCGCGGTCGCGCAGGCCGACGGCGGCCTTCCGGCCCAGCAGGTAACGGCCCAGCCCCAGCGTCCGCTCGGCGAGTTCGGGGTTCACGGCCAGCACGCGGAAGAGCGCGAGGATCTCGGGCTGTCCGGGCGGATTCATCCGCGCCAGCAGGTCGGCGATGGGTTCGGGGAAGGGCGCTTCGAGCGGTGGAATGCGTGGCGCGCTGAGGGGTGGCAGGGCGGCGGTCGTCATGGTCGGAATCCTTCGTAGAATGCGTCGAAATCGCTACGAAAAGCGTAGCGATCCGGCGCAGTCTATCGCTACGAAATGCGTAGCGCAAGAGGGGCCCGTTCGATCACCGGAAGCACGATATGGACAACGAAGAAACATCGGCCTCGCAGCCCGCGTCCCCCACGCCCCCCGCGGCGCGGCGGCCCATCATGCGATTGCTGGAGCAGCTGGGCCGCAAGGGCACGCTGCGCATCCTGTGGGAGTTGCGCGATGGCTCGCCGCAGAGCTTCAGGGCGCTGCGCACGAGCACGGAGGACATGTCGCCCTCGGTGCTGAACGACCGGCTCAAGGAGTTGCGCGCGGCTGGCGTCGTCGAGCTCTCGGGCACGGGCTACGTGCTCACCGAGGCGGGCGGCGAACTCGTCAAGCGGTTGACGCCGCTCAACCAGTGGGCCAACCGCTGGTTCGAATGACCCTGTATTTCATCTGCAATCGTTCCCGCTTCATCTGAATCGGCCGCGCCGCGCGCGCAATTCGTGCGCAACGCGCGCTTTGCAAAGTAGAGCCCGAGACAAGCACCGCCCCCGGTGCCTGGATCACCCAGTGTTGGCTCGGGGCCTGCCGGACGCGTGTCTGCCGGCGCACCCCTTCTACTTTTTCAGATGCGCAAGAAGGAAACGATCATGAAGAAACTCAATGCCGCCATGGCTGCCCTTGCCGCCACCTTGATGCTCACCGCCGCCGGCGCCGCCTCGGCCCAGAGCCTGACCCGCGCCGAAGTCGTCGCGCAACTGAAGGCGGCGCAGGCCAGCGGCCAACTGGCTGCACTGACGGGCGAAGACAGCGGCTCGGCCTACCTGTCGCGCCACTTCCAATCGAGCGAACCGCGCTCTGAAGTGAAGGCCGAACTGGCGCAGGCCAAGGCCGACGGCACGCTCGGCGTGCTGGTCGCCAGCGACAGCGGCTCGGCGTATCTCTCGCGCAATTTCAAGTCGACCGAGCCGCGCGCCGAGGTCAAGGCCGAGCTGGCCACTGCCGAGAAGAGCGGCCACTTCGATGCGCTCTACGGCGAAGACAGCGGCTCGTTCTTCCTCGCGCACGGCGGCAACGCGGTGGCGACGAACAGCGCCGTCGCGATGGCCACGCCTCAGAACGCAGGCCAGTGAGCGCCACGTCACCACGCCGGCAGCGCGGCATCGCGCTGGCGGCCGTAGTGGGCGCCGCGCTGGTCGCTGCCGCGGGCGTGCTGCCCGCGGCGGCCGACTCGCTCGCCGCCGCCTTCGCCGCCGAGAACGACGCGGCCATGAACCGCATGATGGCCGCGATGGAGATCAAGCCCTCGGGCGACGTCGACCGCGATTTCGCCGCGATGATGATCCCGCACCACCAGGGCGCGATCGAGATGGCGCAGGCCGAGTTGCGCTACGGCCGCAACGAGCAGCTGCGCCGCATCGCGCAGGAAATCATCGTCGAGCAGCAGCAGGAGATCGCGGCGATGCACCTCGCGCTCGGCCAGCCGCTGCCGCCTTCGGCACCCGCGCCCACGCAGGGCCTTTCCGCCACCAACACAACAGATGCCATGCCGCATCGGCACACGATGCCCGGCATGCACATGGAGCACCGAGACAACCCATGACCCCCATTCGTCAAGCTGTCGCGCTGCTGTGCGCATCGCTAGCCTTCGCCACGTCGTTCGCGCACGCAGGGCAGGCCCCTGGTGCCGCCGCGTCCGCCGACATTCCGGTGAGCCACCGCGACCGCCTCTATGCCGCCGAGCAGTTCTCCAACACCGTCTCCGTGACAGACCCGGCCGACAACAGGCTGCTGGGCGTGATCCGCCTGGGCGATCCGTCGCCCGGCAACTTCAGCCCGCTCTACAAGGGCCAGGTGCTGGTGCACGGCATGGGCTTCTCGCCCGACCATCGAACGCTGGCCATCGTGTCGATCGGCTCCAACTCGGTGACCTTCATCGACACCGCGACCAATGCGGTCAAGCACACCACCTACGTCGGCCGCTCGCCGCACGAGGCCTTCTTCACGCCCGACGGCAAGGAGGTGTGGGTCACGGTGCGCGGGGAGAACTACGTGTCGGTGATCGACGCGGCCACCTTCCAGGAGAAGACCCGCATCGTCACGCCCGCCGGGCCCGGCATGCAGATCTTCTCGCCCGACGGCAAGTACGGCTACGTGTGCTCGTCGTTCAACCCCGAGACCGTGGTGATCGACACAGCCAGTAAGCAGATCGTCGGCCGCGTGAAGCAGAACAGCCCCTTCTGCCCCAACATCGCCGCCACGCCCGATGGCAAGCAGGTGTGGTTCACCCTCAAGGACGTGGGCCGCACGATGGTGTTCGACGCGAAGCCGCCGTTCGCTGTCATCAAGTCGTTCGACACCGGGCCGATCACCAACCACGTCAATTTCGCCGCCACGAAGAAGGGCACCTTCGCCTACGTGACCGTTGGCGGGCTCAACCAGGTGAAGGTGTTCCGCACCGACGATTTCTCGCAGGTCGCGACCATCCCGGTGGGCAAGCTGCCGCACGGCATCTGGCCCTCGGGCGACGGCTCGCGCATCTATGTGGGGCTGGAGAACGCCGATGCGCTCGCCGTCATCGACACCGCGACGAACAAGGTCGTGGGCGAAGTGCCCATCGGCCAGGCGCCGCAGGCGATCGCCTATGTGCCGAACGCGGTGCCCGAAGGCGATGGCACGCAAGGGCTGCAGCCGCTCGGCGTGGCGGGTCAGGCCGCGCACCTCACGCTCATGGCCGTGCAGGGCGACAAGGCGGGTGCGCCTACCAGCGTGACGCTGTTCGACCAGGGGTTGACGCAGGTGCTGCAGGCCTCCGCGACGGGGCTCGAGCCGAAGTCGCCTTACGTGCTCGCGCTTGCCGAGCAGCCCGACGGCGGCGGCGCGCTGCAGCCGCTGGCCAACTTCATGACCAACCCGGCGGGCTCGGCCATCGTGAACGCGATCGGGCCGATCCGGCAGATCGTGCAGTCGAGTGCGGATGCCTCGCGCCGGTACCTCGTGATCGCGCCGCAGGTGGCGGGCCAGCCCGGCAAGCCGGTGCAGGTGCAAAGCCTCTGAAGCTTCAGTTCAGCGCGTCGACCTGCGTGTCGAACACATAACCCGCACCGCGCTCGGTGCGGATGAACTGCGGCGCCGAGGCATCGACCTCGATCTTTCGCCTGAGGCGCAGGATCTGCACGTCGATCGACCGGTCGTACACCTCCGCGCCGTGCAGGCGCGAGAGCTCGAGCAGCTGGTCGCGCGAGAGCACGCGCTGCGGCGCCTCGCACAGCGCCAGCAGCAGGTTGAATTCGCCGTTGCTCAGCTCCACCCGCCGGCCGTCCGGCGCGGTGAGGCGGCGCACCAGCACGTTCAGTTCCCAGCCCGCGAAGCGGTAGGCCCGCCGCTCGGTGCCGCCCTTGGCCGGCGCCGCCGCGATGGCGTCGCGCTGCACCTGGTAGCGCCGCAGCACCGCACGGATGCGCGCGAGCAGCTCGCGGTTGCTGAAGGGCTTGGTGATGTAGTCGTCGGCCGCGATCTCCAGGCCCATCACGCGGTCGGCCTCATCGCGCTTGCCGGTCACGATGATCACCGGGATGGCGCTGGTCTCGCGCAGGTGGCGCGCCAGGTGCATGCCGTCCTCGCCGCCCAGGCGCAGGTCCAGCACCACCAGGTCGATGACCGATTCCGCGAGCGCCTTCTTCATCTCGGCGCCCGAGACGGCGGTGGTCACGCGCAGCTCGTTCTCGGTGAGGTACTCGGCCATCAGTTCCCGGATGGCCGGATCGTCGTCGACAACAAGGATGTGGTGGCTGGCGCTCATGGAGGCGAAGGGTAATGCAACTTCGCTGCGCGCGGCGTGCGGGCGCATTACAGATGAAACGCCCGCGCCGCCGCCGACATGAGCGCGGCATGTGCAGGAGCGCCAATAGCGTCATGGCGGCAACCCGCGCCGCCCGCACCTGCAGAGAGACCATGCCCACCGTCGTAGTGATCGAGGAAGATAGCGCCATGCGAACACTGATTTGCGAATGGCTGCTGGGCGAGGGCTACGCCGTGCGGGCGCTGCCCGCGCAGGGCCTCGCCACCTCCTCCCACGGCGGTAGCGAGGCAGACCTGGTGATCGTCGATGTGCCCGACCTGCGGGGCGGCGGCGCCGACACCGTGCGCGCCGTGCGGGCCGGCTATCCGCGCGCGGCGCTCATCGGCCTCTCGACCCGCCTGGGCCGCAGCCTGCACAGCGACTCGAACCCCGCGCGCGCCCTCGGGCTGCGCCGCCTCGTCGCCAAGCCCTGCGCACGCGGCGAGCTGCTCCAGGCCGTGGCCGACACCATCGGCGCGGCGCACTGAGAACGCGTGACGCCATGAAATCCGCCGACCGCCTGCGCCGCCGCATCGTTGCCGCCGGCGTGCTGCTGATCGCCGCGTGCATCGGCTCGGCGGGCTACGACGGCTGGCGGCTGCACCAGCAGATCATGCTGGCCAACGAGCGCGAGCTCGGCAACCTCGCCAAGGCGCTGGCCGAGCAGTCGCTGCGCAGCATGCAGGCGGTCGACGTGGTGCTGCGCGACACCGCGAGCTGGTACGGCGCCTCGAGCGGCGACTTCGGCCCCGGCGAGGTGTCGCCGGGCCTGGCCTCCCGCACGGTCGGCGTGCCGCAGGTGAGCGTGCTCACCATCGTCGATGCCCACGGCATGCAGCGCCATCGCTCGCGCGAGACGGGCGGTCCGCTGTCCGATGTGTCCGACCGGCCGTACTTCACCGCGCAGCGCGATTCGCGCGACACGGGTCTTTTCATCAGCGAGCCGATGACCACCCGCACGGAAGGCATGCCGGGGCTGGTGGTGTCGCGCCGCATCGACGGGCCGGGCGGCGCGTTCGCGGGCGTGGTCACCGCCATCGTCACGCTGCAGCACCTCGAAGGCATGTACTCGGCCATCCAGCTGGGCCAGGGCAGCTCGCTGCTGCTCACGCTGAGCGACGGCACGCTGGTGGTGCGCCAGCCTGGGCCCACCGACCCCGAGAAGAAGCTGAGTTTTCCCGAGCTCGCGGCGCTGAAAGAAGGCGGCAAGGTGGCGCGCGCCATCAACCCGATGGACGGCCGCCCCAAGCTGATCGCCGCGGTGGGCGTGGGCAAGCGGCCGCTGATATTGGCCATCATGCGCGACGAGGAAGAGGCGCTGCGCCCCTGGTACGACGAGATGTGGAGCTCGGGCATCCGCACGGTGCTGCTGATCCTGCTGGTGGTGCTCACCATCGTGGGCCTCCTGCGCCAGCTGCGGCGGCAGGAACGCGGCGAACTGGCGCTGCGCCAGAGCGAGGAGCGCTACGCCATGGCCATGGAGGCCGCGAACGAAGGCCATGCCGAGTGGAACTTCGCCGAGGACTCGGTGTTCGTCTCCGACAAGTGGCGCGCGCTCCACGGCGTCGATGCGTCGGTGCCGCTGGGCACCTCGGCCGACGTGCTGCGCCACGTGCGTCTGCACCCCGACGACGCCCCGCGCGCGAAGGCTGCCATCGACGACCACCTGGCCGGCCGCACGCACGCGGTCGAACTCGAATACCGCGTGCGCCACGCCGGCGGCGAATGGCGCTGGATCCACGCCCGCGGCCGCTGCGTGCGCGACGAGGCGGGCGCGGCGCTGCGCCTCTTCGGCGCGGCCACCGACGTGAGCGACCGCAAGCTCGCCGAGGCCGACAAGGCCCGGCTCGAGGCGCGCCTGCAGCAGACGCAGCGCCTGGAGGCGCTGGGCACGCTCTCGGGCGGCATCGCGCACGATTTCAACAACATCCTGGGCGCCATCCTCGGCTTCGGCGAAATGGCGCAGCAGCAGGCCGAGGCCGGCAGCGCGATGCGCCGCCACATCGACCGCGTGATGCAGGCCGGCGCCCGTGCGCGCCTGCTGGTGCGGCGCATTCTCGATTTCAGCCGCAGCGGCATCGCCGAGCGCGTGCCGGTCAACATGCAGGCGCTGGTCGAAGAGGTGATCTCGATGCTCGTGCCCACGCTGCCGCCGGGCCTGCGCGTGGACGCGCGGCTGCAGTCCGGCAGCGCGGCCGTGGTGGGCGACGGCACGCAGCTCTACCAGGTGGTGATGAACCTCTGCACGAACGCCGTGCAGGCCATGGGGGAAGTTGGCGAGGTGGGCGAGGTCGGCGTGGTGAGCCTGCGGCTCGACCGCGTGGACATCGCCGAGAAGCGCGCGCTGCTGCACGGCGACATCGCCGCCGGTTCGTACGTGCGCCTGGACGTGGGCGACACCGGCCCGGGCATTCCGCCCGAGGTGCTGCAGCGCATGTTCGACCCGTTCTTCACCACCAAGAAGGTGGGCGAGGGCACGGGGCTCGGGCTCTCGGTGGTGCACGGCATCGTGGCGGACATCGGCGGCGCCATCGATGTGGTGACGGGCAATGGCCAGCCGACGGTCGTGTCGGTGTGGCTGCCGGTGCTGCAAGGGCAGGCGGCCGAGGGCGAGCCCGAACAGGCGCCGCTGGACACCGTGCCCGGCTGCCCGCGCGGCAACGGCGAGGTCGTGATGATCGTGGACGACGAGCAGCCGCTGCGCGAACTGGCCGAGGAACTGCTCGCGAGCCTGGGCTACGAGCCGGTGGGCTTCGGCACCAGCGAGCGCGCACTGGCCGCGTTCGAGGCCGATCCGCTGCGCTTCGACGCGGTGCTCACCGACGAGATGCTGCCCGGCATGCCCGGCAGCGAGCTGGCCCGGCTGCTGCGCGCGAAGCGCCCGGCGCTGCCGGTGGCGCTGGTGAGCGGCAACGTCAACGTGGCGCTAGAGCAGCGGGCGCGCGATGCGGGTGTGGCCGAGGTGCTGCACAAGCCGCTGGGGCTGCAGGAGCTGGCCGAGTGCCTCGCGCGCATCCTGGCGGGCCGGCTGCCGGATTGAACCCGGCCCCCCGCGGCACTAACATCGCTGGCTACGCCCCCTGGCGCCCGCGCCCCGATCTCCCATGTCCGTCACCACCCTGCTGCTGCAACTCGTCGTCATCCTCACCACCGCGCGCGTCTGCGGCTGGGTGCTCCGCTACCTGGGCCAGCCCAGCGTGGTGGGCGAAATGGCCGCGGGCCTGATGCTCGGGCCGGCGGTGATGGGCGCGCTCTTTCCCGCGCTGCATGCGCAGCTGTTCGCCAAGGATCTGCTGCAGGGCCTCTCGTCGCTCTCGACCGTGGGGCTGGTGCTCTTCATGTTCGTCGTCGGGCTGGAGCTGCGGTCTTCGCAGAACATGCGCGCGCAGCTGAAGGCGGCCGGCGCCGTGGGCGTGCTCAGCGTGATCGTGCCGCTGGCGCTGGGCCTGGCGATCTCGCCGACGCTGTATCCCGCGCTCGCGCCGGCCGGCGTCGCGTTCTGGCCGTTCGCGCTCTTCATGGCGGCGGCGCTCTCCATCACGGCTTTCCCCGTCATGGCGCGCATCCTGAAGGACCGCGGCATGACGCGCACTTCCTTCGGCCAGCTCTCGCTGAGCGCCGCGGCGGTGGTCGATGTGTTCGCCTGGATCCTGCTGGCCTTCGTGGTGGCCATGGTCGGCGCGGGCGAGGGCTATGCGGGCCTCGTGAAGATCACGGTCGGCGTGGTGGTGATGCTGGCCTTCCTGTTCTTCGGCCTGAAGCCGGCCTTCGCCTGGCTGCTGCGCGTGAAGGCGCCCGACGGCGAGCCGTCGACCACGGTGATGGCCTCGCTGATGATCGGCCTGCTGGTCACCGCGCTGCTGACCGAATGGCTGCACCTGCATGCGGTGTTCGGCGCCTTCCTGTTCGGCGCCTGCCTGCCGCGCGATGACCGCCTGTTGCGCTCGCTGAGCGAGCGCATCGAGCCCATTTCCATCGTCGTGCTGATGCCGCTCTTCTTCGCGCTCGCGGGGCTGGGCACCACCGCCAGCGCCTTCACGGGCACGAGCCTGGGCGCGATGCTGCTGATCATCGGCGTGGCCACCGTCGGCAAGGTCGCTGGCGGCGCGGCCGGCGCGCGCATGGCCGGCTACGGCTGGCGCGACAGCATGGCCACCGGCTCGCTGATGAATGCGCGCGGGCTGATGGAGCTGATCGTCATCAAGATCGGTTTCGACGTGGGCCTGATCGGCCCCGAGCTCTTCACGATGCTCCTGGTGATGGCGCTCGCCACCACCGCGATGACGGGGCCGCTGATGACGCTGTGCATCGGCCGCAAGCCGAAGGCGGTGGCCGGCGTGGCCGCCCCGGCGGAAGCCGAGGCGCACGCCAAGCCCTGAGCGCGAGGCAGCGCTTTCAGCCGTTGCGGCGCACCGTGAAGCCGATGCGCGTTTCCCCGCCTTCGCTCGTCGCGAACACGCGCCCGCCGTGCATGCGCGCGATGGCCTCGACGATGGCGAGGCCCAGCCCGTGGTGCCGGACCGATCCGTCGCGGGCCTGCGCGGCGCGGTAGAAGCGCTCGAAGAGGCGTGGGAGCGCGGCCGCATCGATCGGCTCCCCGCGGTTCACGACCGAGAGGATGAACGCGTCGCGGTCTTCCTTCAGTTCGATGCCGATGGCCGAAGCGGGCGCTGCGAAGCGGATCGCATTGCCCAGCAGGTTGGAGAGCGCGCGGCGGACCAGCGCGGCGTCCACGTCGGCCATCGCATCGCCGGTGACTTGGGCCTTCAGCCCCGCCTCGTCGAGCATCGCATCGTAGAAGTCGATCACGTCGCGCGCCTGCGCCGCCAGGCTCACGACGGCGCGCGAACGCGTGGAGGTGCCGCGGTCGGCCTTCGAGAGAAACAGCATGTCGGTGACGATGCCCGAGAGGCGGCCGATCTCCTCCAGGTTCGATGCCAGCACGGCCTGCAGTTCTTCGTTGGAGCGCGGCCGCGTGAGCGCGAGTTCGGTGGAGCCGATCAGGTTCGCGAGCGGCGTGCGCAGCTCGTGCGCCACGTCGGCATTGAACGATTCGAGCTGCACGTAGGCGCGCTGCACGCGCATCAGCAGCGCGTTGAACTGCGTGATCCACGGGCGCAGTTCTTCGGCGAAGGCCAGTGCATCGATCGGCTGGTTGGTCTTGTCGGGCGCCATCGCCGCGGTCCGGTCGGCCAGCGCCTTCAGCGGCCGCAGGCCGCGCCGCACCAGCCACATGCCGGTGAGCGACACGAGCGCCGTGCCCAGCACCACGGCGCCGAGCAGCGTCCAGGCGAGGCGTTCGAGGAGCCGCGCTTCCTGCGCCACGTTCACGCCGAGCTGCACCTGCAACTGGGTTGCGGGACCGTTTTGCTGCCAGGGCACCGTGAGGTCGCGCCGCATCCAGCGCCCGCCCGCCGTGGGCCGCGACTGGAAGAGCTGCCGGCCCGCATGCGAGATCGACAGGCTCACGTCGTCCTGCATCGAGAAGAAGTCGTCCAGCTTGTGCCTGAGGAAGACGAGGTCGCCGCCTTTCTCGGCCTCCTTCAGAAGGTGCTCTACCAGCACTGCTTTCTGGTCGAGTTCGTCCTCCTGCTTCTGGCCGAAGTTCCAAGCCGTCACGAGGTAGATGGCCAGGCAGATCACGCTGAGGCCGAACAGCGTCTGCGCGGCGATCCAGAGCGAGAGGCGGCGCTGGATCGAGTTCGCGTGCGGCCGGGGGCTCATGCCCAGGAGCGGTCTTCCAGCACGTAGCCCATGCCGCGCACGGTGTGCAGCAGCTTCACTTCGAACGGATCATCGATCTTGCTGCGCAGGCGCCGGATGGCCACTTCCACCACGTTGGTGTCGCTGTCGAAGTTCATGTCCCACACCTGCTCGGCGAGCGTGGTGCGCGAGAGGATCTGGCCGCGCCGGCGCAGCAGCACCACCAGCAGCGTGAATTCCTTGGCCGTGAGGTCCAGCCGCCCGCGGTTGCGAAACACCTTGCGGCTGGCCATGTCCAGCTCCAGGTCGGCCAGGCGCAGCACCGTCGAGTCCTGCGCCTTGCCGCGCCGCAGCAGCGCCTGCACGCGCGCCAGCAGTTCGGAGAAGGAGAAGGGCTTGACGAGGTAGTCGTCCGCGCCTTGCTGCAGGCCCTGCACGCGGTCTTCGACCTTGTCGCGCGCGGTGAGCACCAGCACGGGCACATTCTTCGTGCGGCGTATGGCCTGCAGCACGGCGAATCCGTCGATGCCGGGCAGCATCACGTCCAGCAGTACGAGCGCGTAGTCGCCCTCGGTGGCGAGGTAACGGCCCTCGATGCCGTCGCGGGCTATGTCGACCACATATCCGTTTTCCTCCAGCCCTTTTTTCAGATAGTCGCCCAGTTTGGGCTCGTCTTCGATGACAAGAATTCGCATCGTCGAATCGTACCCAATACCTTTCAATGCACCGGTTACGATTTAGTAATCCTATTGACGGACAAGGCGCCGCCTTCGCGTCGTAGATTGCGCCGGGCCCTCGAACCGCAGGGCCTTTGCGGGATGGGGACTTCACCCCCGTCGATATACTTTTTGACTCATGCGTCGCTGGCTCCTCATCTTTTTGCTGCTCCTGCTTCCGTTCCAGCTCAGCTGGGCGGCGTCGGCGGCGTATTGCGAGCACGAGCGCGATACGCAACCCGGGCACTGGGGCCACCATGAGGACGATGCCCGCGGCACCGATCGCACGCACACCGGCGACGGCGCCAAGAAGAACGCCACCACGCAGCCCAACGGCGCGGTCGGCCATTGCATCGTGAGCCACTTCGGCTGCGCGCAGCATGTGAACGTGGCGGCCGGCGATACAGCCGATGCACCGCGGCTGCCCCAGGTGCTGCACGCCCGATCGGAAGAGCGTTTCGTTTCGCATGTCTCCGAAGTCCCGGTGCGCCCCGCACGGCCTCTCGCCCTCTGATTCGGCGAGAGAACACCACCCACCACTGATCCCCTTCATCAGCTGAGCTCTCGCCGAATTCGTCCGTCCGTTGTTTCGCAACCCAGGAGAATTCGATGCGCACGCTCTTCGTGCCGCTGGCCGTGTTGGCCTTGGCGGTGCCCCCGGCCTATTCACAAACGCAGTCGCAGACTGCTGCCGGCTCCCAGTCTTCTTCATCCCGCGCGCCCGCCAGGACGCTGGAGCCCGCGGGTCCGCTGACCCTTCGCAGCGCCGTCGCGATGGTGCTGCAGTCCAACCCCAGCCTGTCCGCAGCCTCGCGTGAGCAGGAGGCCACCGAGGGCGCGATCGTGCAGGCCGGCGCCTGGCCCAACCCGGTGCTCGGCGCGCAGCTGGAAGACCTGCGTCGCGACAACCGCACGACCACGCTGCAGCTGAGCCAGCCCATCGAACTGGGCGGCAAGCGCGCGGCCCGCGTGACGGCGGCGGAGCGCGCGCGCGACCAGGCCGCATCGGCGCTCGCCGCGCGGCGCTCGGAGCTGCGCGCATCGACCGTCACGCTGTTCTTCGAGGTGCTGACCGCGCAGGAGCGCCTGCGGCTCGCGCAGGATTCCGTCGGCCTCGCGCAGACCGCGACGAAGGCCGCCGCCAACCGCGTCACGGCCGGCAAGGTGTCGCCGCTGGAGGAGACTCGCGCGCGCGTCGCCGAGGCGGGCGTGCGCGTCGAGCTGCTGCAGGCCGAGGGCACGCTGCGCTCGGCGCGCCAGCAACTGGCCGCGCTGTGGGGCAACCCGTCGCCGCGCTTCACGCAAGTGGACGGCGCGGTCGACCAGTTGCCGGTGCTCGCTTCGGCACGGGACGTTGAAGGCCGGCTCTTCGCCGCGCCCGTGCTGCGGCAGGCGCGGCTCGAAGTCGAACGGCGCGAGGCGCTCTCCAGCCTGGAGCAGGCCAAGCGCATCCCCGACATCACCGTCTCCCTCGGCGCCAAGCGCGTGCCCGCGTCCACCGACACCGAGGGCGCGAGCAGCCGCCGCAACCAGGTGGTCGTCGGCCTCTCGGTGCCGCTGCCGATCTTCGATACGAACCGCGGCAACCTCGCCGAGGCGCTCAGCCGCGAGGAGAAAGCGCGCGACGACCTCGCCGCCGCCGAGCTGCAGCTGGGCGCCGACGTGGCGCAGGCCACCGAGCGCCTGCGCTCGGCGCGCGCCACGGCCGAGACGCTGCAGCGCGATGCGCTCCCCGGCGCCGAGACCGCCTACAGGGCTGCGACCAAGGGCTTCGAGCTGGGCAAGTTCAGCTTTCTCGAAGCGCTCGATGCGCAGCGCACGCTGTTCCAGGTACGCAACCAGTACCTCGTCGCACTGGCCGATGCGCACCGCGCGGCCGGCGAGCTCGACCGGCTGCTGGGCACCGACGGCGAAGAAACCCTGCATGCGACGCCCGTCGCGCGCTGACAAGGACAGACCATGAACACGCAACAAGAACGCAAGACCTTCGCCGAACGCATCGGCAAGAAGCAGTGGATGGCCATCGTCGCCGTCCTGGTCGTGGGCCTCGCGGCGGGCGCACTCATCCTGCGCACCGCGCCGGCCAAGCCCGAGGCGGCGGGCCATTCGGAAGCCGGGGGGCATGCCGACGGCGAGCACCACGAGGAGGGAAGGGCCGAAGGCAAGGACCACGGCCATGAGCACGGCCATGAAGAGGCCAAGGGCCATGGCGACAAGGAGCACCACGGCGAGGAGTCCAAAGAAAAGAGCGAGAAGGGTGCTCCCGGCGAAGCGAAGGCCGAGTCGAAGGAACGCAAGGCGGAAGAAGAAAAGATCGCCTTCACCGACGAGCAGGTCAAGGCCGCCGGCATGGCCATCGAAAGCGCCGGCCCCGCGCGCATCAAGACCTCGCTGCAACTGCCGGGGGAGATCAAGTTCAACGAAGACCGCACGGCCCACGTGGTGCCGCGCGTGGCGGGCGTGGTCGACAGCGTGTCGGCCAACCTGGGCCAGGAGGTCAAGCGCGGGCAGGTGCTCGCGGTGCTCTCGAGCCCGGGGCTCTCGGAGCAGCGCAGCGCGCTGCAATCGGCGCAGCGCAGGCTCGAGCTCGCGCGCAGCACCTACGAGCGCGAGAAGAAACTCTGGGAAGAAAAGATCTCGCCCCAGCAGGACTACCTGCAGGCCCAGCAGGCCATGCAGGAGGCGCAGATCGCCGTGGCCAACGCCCACCAGAAGCTGCTGGCGCTGGGCGCCACGCCGGGCTCGGCCGCGCTCGGGCGCTACGAGCTGCGCGCGCCCTTCGACGGCATGGTGGTCGAGAAGCACATCTCGCTCGGCGAATCGGTGGGCGAGGCGGTCAACGTGTTCACCATCTCCGATCTCTCGACCGTGTGGGCAGAGATCAGCGTGGCCGCGGGCAACCTGAACCTCGTGCGCATCGGCGAGCCGGTGACCATCCGCTCGACCGCGTTCGACCAGACCGCCAGCGGCACGGTGTCGTACGTGGGCTCGCTCATCGGCGCGCAGACGCGCACGGCCACCGCGCGCGTCACGCTCACCAACCCGCAGCGCGTGTGGCGCCCGGGCCTGTTCGTGAACGTGGAACTGGTGGCGTCCGAGGCGGACGCGCCCGTCACGGTGTCGGCCGAGGCGGTGCAGACGGTGGAAGACAAGCCCACCGTGTTCCTCAAGGTGCCCGGCGGCTTCCTGCCGCAGCACGTGCAGACCGGCCGCAGCGACGGAAAGCGCATCGAGATCGTGGGCGGCCTGAAGCCGGGCGCGTCCTACGCGGCCAGCGGCAGCTTCGTCGTGAAGTCGCAGCAGGGCAAGAGCTCGGCCACGCACACCCACTGAGGACCGCCGCATGTTCGAACGCATCATCGGCTTCTCCATCGCGCAGCGCTGGCTCGTGCTGCTTGCCGTGCTCGGCATGGCCGCGCTCGGCGTCTTCAGCTACCAGAAGCTGCCCATCGACGCGGTGCCCGACATCACCAACGTGCAGGTGCAGATCAACACCGCCGCGCCCGGCTATTCGCCGCTGGAAGCCGAGCAGCGCGTGACCTACCCGATCGAGACGGTGATGGCGGGCCTGCCGGGCCTGCAGCAGACCCGCTCGCTCTCGCGCTACGGCCTCTCGCAGGTGACGGTGATCTTCCAGGACGGCACCGACATCTACTTCGCGCGGCAACTGGTGAACGAGCGCATCCAGTCGGCGCGCGAGCGCATGCCCGCCGGCATCTCGCCGGTGATCGGGCCGATCTCCACGGGGCTGGGCGAAATCTACCTCTGGACCGTCGAGGCGGAGGAGGGCGCGAAGAAGCCCGACGGCAAGCCCTACACGCCCACGGACCTGCGCGAGATCCAGGACTGGATCATCAAGCCGCAGCTGCGCAACGTGAAGGGCGTGACCGAGATCAACTCCATCGGCGGCTACGCCAAGGAGTTCCATATCGCGCCCGACCCCGCGAAGCTCTTGGCGCACGGCCTCACGATGACCGACCTGGTCACCGCGCTGGAGCGCAACAACGCCAACGTGGGCGCGGGCTACATCGAGAAGCGCGGCGAGCAGTACCTCATTCGCGCGCCGGGGCAGGTGAAGTCGGCCGAGGACATCGGCAACGTGATCCTGGGCAACGCGGGCGGCATTCCGCTGCGCGTGCAGGACGTGGCCGAGGTCGGCATCGGCCAGGAGCTGCGCACGGGCGCGGCCACCGACAACGGCCGCGAGGTGGTGCTGGGCACCGTCTTCATGCTGATCGGCGAGAACAGCCGCACCGTGTCGCAAGCGGTCGACAGGAAGATGCAGGAGGTCAACCGCACGCTGCCCGCGGGCGTGAAGGCGGTGACGGTGTACGACCGCACGGTGCTGGTGGACAAGGCCATCGCCACGGTGAAGAAGAACCTCTTCGAGGGCGCGGTGCTGGTGATCGCGATCCTCTTTCTTTTTCTCGGCAACATCCGCGCGGCGCTGATCACCGCGCTGGTGATTCCGCTGTCGATGCTCTTCACCTTCACCGGCATGGTGAACCAGAAGGTCAGCGCCAACCTCATGAGCCTGGGCGCGCTGGACTTCGGGATCATCATCGACGGGGCGGTGGTGATCGTGGAGAACTGCGTGCGGCGCCTGGCGCATGCGCAGGCCAAACACGGCCGGCCGCTCACGCGCAGCGAGCGCTTCCACGAGGTGTTTGCGGCCTCGCAGGAGGCGCGGCGCCCGCTGCTTTTCGGGCAACTGATCATCATGATCGTGTACCTGCCGATCTTCGCGCTCACCGGCGTGGAAGGGAAACTCTTCCACCCGATGGCCTTCACCGTGGTGATCGCGCTCCTGGGCGCGATGATCCTGTCGATCACCTTCATTCCCGCGGCCGTGGCGCTGTTCATCGGCAACAAGGTGAGCGAGAAGGAGAACCGGCTGATGGCGTGGGCCAAGCGCGGCTATGCGCCGCTGCTGGCGCGCGTGATGACGATCAAGCCGTTGGTCATCACCGCGGCCGTGGTGGCGGTGCTGCTCTCGGGCCTGCTGGCCACGCGGCTGGGCACGGAGTTCGTGCCCAGCTTGAGCGAGGGCGACTTCGCGGTCCAGGCGTTGCGCATACCGGGCACCAGCCTCACGCAGTCGGTGGAGATGCAGATGCAGCTCGAGCGCACGCTGAAGGCGAAATTCCCGGAGATCGAGCGCGTGTTCGCGCGCACCGGCACGGCCGAGATCGCATCGGACCCGATGCCGCCGAACATCTCGGACGGCTACATCATGTTGAAGCCCGAGAGCGAGTGGCCTGCGCCCCGCCGCACGCGCGCCGAGCTGCTGACGGCGGTGCAGGAAGAGGTCGAGAAGCTGCCGGGCAACAACTACGAGTTCTCGCAGCCTATCCAGCTGCGCTTCAACGAGCTGATCTCGGGCGTTCGCAGCGACGTGGCGGTGAAGATCTTCGGCGACGACATGGCCGTGCTCGACAAGACCGCGGCCGAGGTCTTGAAGGTGCTCGCGGGCATCGCCGGCGCGGCCGAGGTGAAGGTCGAGCAGACCACGGGCCTGCCGATGCTCACGGTGAACATCGACCGCCAGAAGACCGCGCGCTACGGCCTGAACGTGGGCGACGTGCAGGACGCGATTTCCATCGCGGTCGGCGGCCGCGAGGCGGGCACGCTGTTCGACGGCGACCGGCGCTTCGGCATCCTCGTGCGCCTGCCCGAGAACCTGCGCACCGACCTGGAGGCGATCAAGCGGCTGCCGATCGCGCTGCCGAAGGGTGTGGGTGTGGGAGTGGGCACAGGCGCTGAGGCCGCGCGCACCAGCTTCATCCCGCTCGGCGAAGTCGCCACGCTGGAGCTCGCGCTGGGCCCCAACCAGGTGAGCCGCGAGGACGGCAAGCGCCGCATCGTCGTCAGCGCCAACGTGCGCGGGCGCGACCTGGGTTCCTTCGTGGCCGAGGCCGAAGAGGCGATGCGGGCCGTGCGCATTCCCGCCGGCTACTGGACCGACTGGGGCGGCCAGTACGAGAACCTCGAATCGGCCACGCAGCGCCTGCAGGTGGTGGTGCCGGTGTCGCTGCTGCTGGTGTTCACGCTGCTCTTCGCGATGTTCGGCAACCTGAAGGACGGGTTGCTGGTGTTCACCGGCATTCCGTTCGCGCTGACCGGCGGCATCGTCGCGCTGTGGCTGCGCGGCATTCCGCTGTCGATTTCGGCGGCGGTGGGTTTCATCGCGCTCTCGGGCGTGGCGGTGCTCAACGGGCTGGTGATGATCTCGTTCATCCGCAACCTGCGCGAAGGCGGGATGCCGCTGGACGAGGCGATCCGCGAAGGCGCGCTCACCCGGCTGCGGCCGGTGTTGATGACGGCGCTGGTCGCGTCGCTGGGCTTCGTGCCGATGGCGATCGCCACCGGCACCGGCGCCGAGGTGCAGCGGCCGCTCGCGACGGTGGTGATCGGCGGCATCCTCTCTTCGACCGCGCTGACGCTGCTGGTGCTGCCGCTGCTCTACCGCATCGCCCACCGGCGCGATGAGGACGAAGCGGTAGAGGAGGCCCGCAGGCGCGAGGCCCGCCCCGTGTCGATGGGGCTGCCCTAGGCGCGCAGCGGGTCGATTTCCTGGTTTTTCGCCCGGCCTGTCACAAACCCGTGACGCCGGACGTCTAAGGAACAGGCGCCTCCGGACGGAGGTGCTTCTTTCGCCATTCACCAGGAATCGATCATGAAAATCGTCATCATCGGAGGCTCCGGCCTCATCGGCTCGAAGCTTGCCGTGCTGCTGCGCCAGGCGGGCCACGAGGTCGTTGCGGCCTCGCCATCCACCGGCGTCAACACGCTCACCGGAGAGGGCCTGAGGGAAGCGCTCGCGGGTGCACGCACCGTCGTCGACGTGGCGAATTCGCCCTCGTTCGAGGACGAGGCGGCGCTGCATTTCTTCGACACGGCGGGGCGCAACCTGCTGGCCGCCGAGGCAGAGGCCGGCGTCGCGCACCACATCGCGCTGTCGGTGGTCGGCACCGATCGCCTGCTGGCCAGCGGCTATTTCCGCGCCAAGCAGCGCCAGGAAGAGCTGATCGAGGCCTCGCCCGTGCCCTGGACCATCGTGCAGGCCACGCAGTTCTTCGAGTTCGTGGCCGGCATCGCCGACGGGAGCGTGCGGGGCGGCGAGGTGCGGCTGTCGAACGCGCTGATCCAGCCCATGGCGGCGGACGACGTCGCCGCGGCGCTGGCCGTGGTGGTGGCCGAGCCGCCCGCGCGCGGCCGCATCGAGATCGCGGGGCCCGAGGCGCTGCCGCTCGACGCGCTGGTGCGCCGCCTGTTCGCGGCGACCGGCGACAAGCGCCCGGTTGTCACCGATGCCGGGGCCAGCTACTTCGGCGTGGAGCTGGACGACCGCTCGCTGACACCGGGCCGCGACCCTCGCCTGGGCACGACGCTTTTCGCAGACTGGCTGGCACAGCGCGCACGCGCCTGATTCACCCGCTGCCGGTTCACCAACCCATTCATCCAATGCCCGCGACCCGGGCCGAAAGACAACCCATGACCCGTTTCCAGAAGACCTGCAATTCCCTCGCCCTCGCGCTCGGCGTGTTCGCCGCGATGCCCGCCCTGGCCGCACCCGAAGCCGCCGCGACCGTCCTCATGACGAAGGACCTGGCGGACATGCCCGGCAAGGAGGCGATCTCGTTCATCGTGGACTTTCCGCCGGGCTCGGTAGACCCCGTCCACCGCCACGACGCCCACGCCTTCATCTACGTGCTCCAGGGGTCGATCGTCATGGGCGTGAAGGGCGGCAAGGAGGTCACGCTGACGCCGGGCCAGACCTTCTACGAAGGCCCGGGCGACATCCACACGGTCGGGCGCAATGCCAGCAAGACCAAGCCCGCGAAGTTCCTGGTGACGATGGTCAAGGACAAGGGCGCGCCGCTGCTGACGCTGGTCAAGTAGCCAACGGAAAAGCGGAAAAAGCGGAAAAAGCGCTCAGCGCGCGGGCCGGATCGCCGACTTGGGCCGGAAGGCCTTGCAGACCGCGTCGTCGGTTTCCAGGTACGGCCCGCCGACGAGGTCGATGCAGTAGGGCACCGCCGCGAAGATGCCCGGCACCACCTGCGCGCCGTCGGCATCCTTCAGCCCTTCGAGCGTTTCCGCGATCGACTTGGGCTGGCCCGGCAGGTTGATGATCAGGCTCTTGCCGCGGATCACCGCCACCTGCCGCGAGAGGATCGCGGTCGGCACGAAGCGCAGGCTGATCTGGCGCATCTGCTCGCCGAAGCCGGGCATTTCCTTGTGGGCCACGGCCAGGGTGGCCTCGGGCGTCACGTCGCGCAGCGCGGGGCCGGTGCCGCCGGTGGTCAGCACCAGCGAACAGCCGGCGTCGACCAGCTCGATCAGCGTGGCGCTGATCAGTGCCGTTTCGTCGGGAATCAGGCGGGGTTCGAATTCGAGGGGATTCTTCAGCGCCCGGCCGAGCCACTCTTTCAGTGCGGGCAGCCCCTTGTCCTCGTAGGTGCCGCTGGAGGCGCGGTCGCTGACGGAGACGATGCCGATGCGCACCGGGTCGAACGACGCACTCATGCGTCCTCTTCCCGGTCCTGCGCGGCGGCGGCCGCGGCGTGGTCGTCGCCGCCGTGCACGGCCAGTTGCTCCCGCACCAGCTGGAAGATCTCGCGGTAGGCCTTGCCCTGGCGGGGCGCCTCGCCGGCCGGGCCGGTCTTCATGTCCTTGCGGGCCTGGCGCACCAGGGCGCGCAGCTGCTGGGAGTCGGTGGCGGGGTGGGTCTCGATCCAGCCGCCCAGGGCGTCGTCGTCGGCGATCAGCCGGTCGCGCCAGCGCTCGGCCTCGTGCAGGGCGGCGGTTTCGGCGGCCGGCGTGCTGTTCTGCTCGGTCAGCGCGAGCTTCACGGCCTCCAGCACTTCGGGTTCGAGCTTGCGCATCAGCTTGCCGATGAACTGCATCTGGCGGCGCTTGCCCTCGAAGTTGGTGATGCGCTTGGCCTCTGCGACGGCGTCGACCAGTTTTTCGTCCAGTTGGAGGGCATCGAACAGGGCGGCGCGCAGCGTGAGCAGCTCGGTGCCGAGCTTTTGCAGTTCGTCGCTTTCGCGCTTGAGATCGGTGCGGCTGGCTTCGTCGGTGCCCTTGAGCTCACGCTTGAGCTCCAGGTCCAGTTCGCTGCCTTCGGCAACGAACTGGCCACGGACGAAATAGCCTTTTTTGGGTTTGCGGGACATGTGGGTGGATTCTGGGCCGCGCCGTGCGGCGTTGCAATGTGCGCAACAGACAACGCGAGACAGCGGGAAGCTGGGGGGAAAACCGGGAAATGGGGGGCGCAAGTATCATAGCCACCACATGACGACATCCTCCTCGCGCGCCGATTCCGGCTTCGCCTACAGCCGCTCCTTCTTCGAAAACCTGGTCGACACGGCCCTGGCCCACGCCAAAAAGCTCGGTGCGACCGATGCCGGCGCCGAGGCCTCCGAGGGCTGCGGGCTCAGCGTCTCGGTCCGCAAGGGCGAACTCGAGAACGTCGAGCGCAACCGCGACAAGTCCCTCGGCATCACGGTCTACGTGGGCCACCGCCGCGGCAACGCGAGCACGTCCGACTTCTCCGAGGGCGCCATCAAGCAGACCGTGCAGGCCGCCTACGACATCGCCCGCTTCACCGCCGAAGACCCGGTGAGCGGCCTTCCCGACGAGGAAGACATCGCCAAGGAACACCCCGAGCTGGACCTGTTCCACCCCTGGGATGTGACCAGCGAACAGGCCGCCAAATTGGCCCTGGAGTGCGAAGCGGCGGCCCTTTCGACCGACAAGCGCATCACCAACAGCGAAGGTGCGGGCGTCTCGGCCCAGCAGAGCCACTTCTTCAGCGCCCACACGCACGGCTTTCGCGGCGGCTACGCCAGTTCGCGGCATTCGATTTCGGTGGCACCCATCGCCGGCAAGGGCGACAACATGCAGCGCGACGCCTGGTACAGCTCCATGCGCTCGGCCGACGAACTCGCGAGCCCCGAGGCCGTGGGCCGCTACGCCGCCGAACGGGCCTTGAGCCGCCTGAAGTCGCGCAAGATCAAGACCACCGAATGCCCGGTGCTGTTCGAGTCGCCGCTGGCCGTGGGCCTGCTGGGCGGGCTGGTGCAGGCCGTGAGCGGCGGGGCGCTGTACCGCAAGAGCACGTTCCTGCTCGATTCGCTCGGCAAGCCCGTGGTGGCCAAGCACATCGACGTGGCCGAAGACCCGCACGTGATGCGCGGCAAGGGCAGCTCGCCCTTCGACGACGAAGGCGTGACCACGCGCGCGCGCAAGGTGGTCGATGCGGGGCGGCTCGAGGGCTATTTCCTCTCGACCTACTCGGCCCGCAAGCTGGGCATGAAGACCACCGGCAACGCCGGCGGCTCGCACAACTTGACGCTGAGCTCGCGCCTGACCAGGCACGGCGACGACCTGGACGCCATGCTCGCCAAGCTGGGCACCGGCCTCTTCGTGATCGAGCTGATGGGGCAGGGCGTGAACTACGTGACCGGCGACTACTCGCGCGGCGCGAGCGGCTTCTGGGTCGAGAAGGGCCGCATCGCCTTCCCCGTAGAGGAGATCACCATCGCCGGCAACCTCAAGGACATGCTGATGGGCATTGAAGCCATCGGCGCCGATGCCTACACTTTCGGTGCAAAGACCACGGGGTCGATTCTGGTCAACCGCATGAAGGTGGCCGGCGCCTGACAGGCGGCCGCCTGTCGGTACCGCCGTCTGCGGCGCGCATGCTCGGAAGCATCCTGCGGTTCAATCCAGGGAGACGCCATGAGCAGACCACACACCGCCCGCAAGCCCGAACTCGAGCATGAACTGCTGCGCGACCCGCGCCTGGGCTTCGAGCCGGCGGGCGGCGGTTCGGTGCGCTGCCTGCAGCACGGCGCGCCCTGGCCGTTCGACTGCTGGCACTACCACGACGAGTACGAGCTGCAGTGCATCAACCGCAGCAGCGGCGATGCCTACGTCGGCAACCACATCGGCCGCTTCGAGCCGGGCTACGTGGCGCTGGTGGGCGCGCGGCTGCCGCACACCTGGATCTCCGACGACGTGCCGCCCGAGGGCATCGTCGGGCGCAGCATGGTCATCCACTTTCGCGACGAGCCGCTGCGCAAGGCCACGGGCCTGTTTCGCGAGCTGGAGGCGGTGCTGCCGATGCTCGACCGGGCGAAGCTCGGTGTGGAGTTCTTCGGCATCGGCGACCGGGTGCGCGAGCGTTTCCTGCGCGTGCAGGCGCAGGAGGGCATGGCCCGCCTGGCGGAATTCATCGCACTGCTGCACGAGCTGGCGAACTGGGAAGACTGGCGCCAGATCTCCAGCGCCACCGGAACGCTGGACGACGACCCGAGCGCCAACACCCGCATGCGCCGCGTGCTCGACTACCTCGACGCACACTTGACCGAGGAGCTCTCGCTGCCGGCCGTGTGCGCCGTGGCCAACATGGCCGAGAGCAGCTTCTCGCGCTACTTCCACAAGCACATGGGCAGCACGTTCACCGATTTCGTGACGCGGCTGCGCATCACCAAGGCCTGCGAGATGCTGCAGACCTCCGACCGGCTGGTGAGCGACATCTGCTACGAGGTGGGGTTTGCGAACCTCGCGAATTTCAACCGGCGCTTCCTGCAGTTGAAGGGCATGACGCCCTCGGCCTACCGCCAGCAGGCGCAGGACCGCTTCGGCCTGCGCTCGGGGCAGGCCACGCCGGCCGCGGCCTGAGCTTTTTCAGCCGCCGCTGTCCCGCGGCGTCAGGTGCCGGGTCGCGGCCCAGAACGCCAGCGCGGTGCCGCTGGTGAGGGCCCCCGCGAGGCAGACGCTGTTCCAGCCGCCGTGCGCGTACAGCATCGTCGAGACGATCGATCCCGTCGCGGAGCCGATCGAATAGAAGACCATGTAGCCGGCGACCAGCCGGCTCTGCGCCTCGGGGCGCACGCGGTAGATCAGGCTCTGGTTGGCCACGTGCACCGACTGCAGGCCGAAGTCGATCGCGACCACGCCGGCCGCCATCGCCCAGAGCGACCACGGCAGCAGCGCGATGAGCCCCCACGACAGCAGCATGACCACCAGGCCGATGCAGGTGGTGCGCTGCGCCCGGCCGCGGTCTGCCTGCCGGCCCGCACGCGCGGCACCCAGCGCACCCGCCGCCCCGGCCAGTCCGAAGAGGCCCACCTGCGTGTGCGACAGCGCAAACGGCGCCGCAGTCAGCGGCAGCACCATCGGCGTGAGCAGCATCGTGATCGCCATGAAGATCAGCATGGCGAGCACCGCGCGAATGCGCAGCACCGGCTCCTCGGCAAAGAGCGTGAACACCGAGCGGATCAGTTGCACGTACGGGATGCGCACCGAAGGCGGCGCGTGCCGGGGAAGCGCCTTCCACAGCAGGCCGGCGACGACCAGCGTGGCCGCGGCCGACACCAGGTACACCGAGCGCCAACCGAAAAGATCAGACAGCGTGCCCGACACCGCGCGCGCCAGCAGGATGCCCACGATGATCCCGCTCGTCACGACGCCGACCACACGGCCGCGCTCGCCCGGCGGCGCCGTGAGCGCGGCGTAGGCGACCAGCACCTGCGTCACGACGGCCAGCACGCCGACGGCCGCCATCGCCGGCAACAGGACCGCCGCACTGGGCGCAAGTGCCACGCACAGGAGCGCGACAACCGACAGCAGCGACTGCCCCACGATCAACCGCCGCCGGTCGATCAGGTCGCCCAGCGGCACCACCAAGAGGAGCCCGAGGCCATAGCCCACCTGCGTGATCGTGATGACGATGCCGACCGCGGCGGGGCGGATGCCGAAGGTGGCGGCGAGCGTGTCGAGCAGCGGCTGCGCGTAGTAGACGTTGGCCACCGCGAGCCCGCAGGCGATGGCGAACAGCAGCGCCATCGCCGAGGAGATGGCGGGCGCGGTGGCGTGTGCGTTCGAGGGGCGGGCCGCGGCCGGGTCGAGGTTCAGTTGCATGGCGATGTTCGTTGCGGCCAGATGAAGCGGGAATGGCATCTGGTTTCAAAAGAAGACCGGGCGGATTCTAGTGATACGGTTTTACATTGCAACCGATAGGGGCAAGGCGAAGCGGGGCGCCATTCATTCCAGCGCCCGGATTTCAAGCAGAACCGGTGGTTCGTTCTGTCATCGGCGCCGCGGCGCCGGAGCGATCACTTGCAGAAGGACTTGATGTCGTTCTGCGCCACGTCGCGGTCGTACTGATCGATCGGCTTGCCGTTGCTGTGCCGCAAGGTGCCGTCGAGCACATCCCTGGCGAGGGTGCATCGCGATGCGTCGGTGCCGTTCTCTCTGCCACCCGAGACGGACCTGGGCCTTGCTGCGGGCGGCCCGTAGGGCGGTCCACCGGTCGCTGTCTGCGATGGCGGTGCGGCCCGGCTCCACGCGCGCCAGTCTTCCTGCGGCGCAGAGGCTTGCGGTGGTGGTGCGGGGGCTGGCTTGACTTCCACGGTCCTGGCGTTGCCCGCATCGGCCTTGCGTTCGGAGTAATGCGTCTGGCCCTGCGCATCGACCCACTTGTAGATTTCCGCATGGCCCGCGGATGGAAGAAGCAGCGCCGCGAGAAGGGCGCAGGGCACGTACCGGCGAGGAGTCGAGCGTTGCATCGTCAGGGCCGTGTGCATGGCACCTGCGTTGCAGCGTGCGAATGCGGATGGATGAATCGGTGGCACCGATTCTGGCCCGGATGATGCCCGACTGGCGGCGGTTGTCGCGAGCCAGTCGGGGGGCCTTCAGCGCAGGCCGGTCAATTCACCAGGACGGCGCTCCAGGCGCGAGCGACGGCGGCCTTCTCGACGGAGTTGGTGCCGTAGAGGTCGGCGGCCGCTTGAATCGATGCGGCGCGGGCGTTCGGGTATGTCGAGTTGGAGTTCAGGTACACCGTCAGGGTGCGGTACCAGATCTTGCCGGCCTTGTCGCGGCCGATGCCTGCGAGGTTCGTGTCGCCGTTGCACACCAGCGCGCTCTTGTCCAACTTTTTATCCGTCGATGGCACTACCGAACCTTCGGCCAGAAGGTAGAAGAAGCGGTTGCCCACGCCTGAGGTGAGGTGCGGGTCGTGCATCGCCCTCTCCTCCTTCGTCGCACCCTTGAATTCACGGTTGAGATAGCAGACGAAAGAGCGCCCGTCGAGATCCTGCTTGTACATCTTGCGCAGGCCGCCGGCCAGGATGCGGGCGCCGATGACGTAGTTGCCGGGGTCGTTGACGTTGTTCGCGTGGTACTTGACGAGGGTGCCGAAGATGTCGGAATTCGCTTCGTTCAAACCTCCCGCATCGCGCGTGTACGCCAGGTTCGCCGTGGCCTGATTCACGCCATGGCTCATCTCGTGTCCAGCGACGTCGATGCTCACCACCGGTCTAGGCAAGGAGGTGCCTGCTTGCCCGTCGCCGTAGACCATCAGGCGGGATTCGCCGAGCCATGCGGCATTGGCGCCGTGGAGGCTGCCGTCCTCCCTGGTGAACAGCACATGCGCATAACTTTGCACGCCCTGGCCATCGTTGAAGATGCCGGTGCGGCCGTGCACGGCCTTGAAATAGTCCCAGGTCTTGGCCAGGCCGTAGATGATGTCCACCGCAACGGTCTTGCGGTCGGTGACCGCGCCGTTGCCCCATTTGTTGTCGGGGCTGGTGAATGGCGGCAGGTCGGGCGCGTTCAGCAGATCCGTGTAGACCGAATCGCGACCATCGATCACTTCACCGCCGCCGCGCGTCGGATCGACCATGCGATAGGCGTTGTTGCCGGTCTGGTCGGTCGTGATCTGGAGGTCGCCGTAGTACAGCGATTTGCCCGAACCCGTGGCGGCCGCGGTATGCACGAGCTCCTCCACATCCAGGAGCTTGCCATTGGCGGCATCGACGTAGTAGACGACGGCGCCGCCATGCGCCGCAGTGGCCCTGCCGTAGATGCGAACCTCGTAGGCGAGTACCGGCTTTTCATCGCGCGCGAAGACGACCAGTTCGGGCGCATCCGACCGGGTCACTGCACTGGCGAACTGCTCACCTGCAATGCTCTTTGCGCGTTCGGCGCCGATGTCGGGCGCGTTCTGGATGACGGTGCGACCATCGACTTTGCCCAGCGCTCCGGGCAACTGGATCGCAACTTGTTGCGTCAGGTTGGCCAGGGTCAACCTGCCTTGCTTCGAATGCACGACCACGTCACCGCCGATCACGCGCAACCCGTTGTGAAAGCGATCGAAGCGCACATGCTCGGTCCCATCCTTGTCCACGATCACATCGCGCGGCTTGAATTCATCGCCCTGCGCGGCTGGTGCCGCGCTGCTCGCAAAGCCCTGCGAATCAGCCGACCGGCGAGCTGGCGCCGGTGCCGGTTTCGCCACGCTGAAGCTCGCCGGATTGCTCTGGATCAGCGCCAACGCGCGGTCGACCGCCGCCTTCTTGTCCGCCTCCGCATCCGCGGCGAAGGCGCCATGCCCCGCCAACGCCAACACCGCGGCAACGACAACTTTGATTCTGGTTTTCATAGGCATTCCACAAAAGGTGATGTAAGGGATCAACACATACCGGCCGGCCGAAACTTGTGACCTCGGCGATTGGCCGCGTGGATTACATCGGGGAACGCATGCAGCGTCGATACAGGGGAAGTAGTCGAATTCGAGCTATTTCTCGGTGCGCGTTTTTTGCCTGCAAACCTAGGCGTTGCAATGAAATAAAAGCGACTATCTCGCGCACCCCCGGCTAAACCCCAAGTCCGCTGGTCATGGAAATACCAGTCGGTCAGCGCGCCTGTACGCAGCGCGCGGCGGGGCCTGCATACGCTTCGTTCCTCTCACACACAAGCACAAGGAGACGAACGATGACGAACCGATTCACTCGCCGCGCGACCGCCGGCGCGCTGTTGCTGGCGGCACTGGCCATGGCCGGCAATGTGCAAGCCCAGCAGGCTTGCAAGGACGATGTGCGCGTGCTTTCGCAACCGCGCGACGGCCTCACCCTGCTCGAAAAGTACAAGGACGAGTTCAAGGCCCTGAGCGGCGCCTCGTTCACCATCGACAACCTCAACGAGAACGACCGCCGCACCAAGACGCGCGCCGATGCTTCCACCGTCGGCAAGTACAACGTGTACTACGTCGACGAGGCCAACGTGCCGCTGTTCGCGCAGTCCAAATGGATCGTGCCGCTCGCCAAGTACTACCCGGCCGACTACGACTACGCCGACTTCGACCCCGGCCGCCAGAAGGTCGCGACCTTCGCGGGCGAGGCGTGGTTCGCGCCGCTCACCGGCGGCGGCGACCTCCTGGTCTACCGCAAGGACCTGCTGGAGAAGGCCGGCGTGAAGCCGCCCACCACGCTCGACGAATTCGTCGCGGCCGCCAAGAAACTGAACGACCCGGCCAACGGCATCTACGGCGTGGCCCTGCGTGGCCAGCGCGGCTCGGGTGCCAACGTGTGGCGCTGGATGCCGTTCTTCCGCGGCCTGGGCGGCCAGTGGTTCGAGGGCGACAAGCCCGTCTTCAACTCGCCCGCCGCGGTGAAGGCCACGCAGACTTATCTGGAGCTCTTCAAGTACTCCGCGCCCGGTACCAAGACCGGCGGCTGGGACGAGGCCACCGGCGCCTTCCTCGCGGGCAAGGTCGCGATGCTGGTCGAATCGACGCCGCTCGCGGGCAACGCGCTCGACCCGAAGATGTCCACCGTCATCGGCAAGATCGCCTACCTGTCGCCGCCTTCGCCGCTCACCGGCGGCGGCTACGGCCATGGCCTGGCCATCGGCACCAAGGCCAACAAGACCGAAGAGGCGAAGAAGTGCGCGGGCCTCTTCGTCGCCTGGGCCACGTCCAAGAAGCAGGAGCAGCGGCGCCTGGCCGAAGGGCAGTTCGGCGAACTCAACCGCACCAGCGTGTTGTCCAGCCCCGAGTTCGCCAAGCGCTACGGCGCGGACCTCGGCAAGGCGCTGGCCGACACCGGCAAGCTCACCGCGGTCAACTTCTGGCAGGACGCGGCGTGGCCGGACCTGGGCGACCGCTGGGGGATCATTCTCGAAGAGCTCATCACCGGTTCGCGCACCGACATCCAGGGCGGCCTCGACGAACTCGACGCCTACGCCAAGCAGCTGATCGCACGGCGCAAGAAGTGAAGCCGACGCGAAGCAACAACAAGACGAGGCTGCCAGTCGTCTTCATCGGCCCGGGCCTCCTGGTGCTGGCGGTCCTCGCGCTGGTGCCGACGCTCTTCGCGATCGGCATCTCGCTGCAGGACCGCGAGCTCGGCCAGGCCGATGCCGGCTGGGTCTGGTTCTCGAACTACGCGCAGCTGTTCTCCGACCGGCGCTTTCTCAACTCGGTGCGCGTCTCGCTCGTCTGGGAGGTGCTCACGGTCAGCGCCACGATGGGCGTCGCGGTGCTCTTGGGCGTGCTGCTGTTCCAGAACACCTCGCCGCGCTGGCGCAACGTGCTGTCGATGCTGTTCATCGTGCCGGTGCTGCTGCCGCGCGTGTCGGCCGCCTTCGTCTGGAAGTTCGCGTTCCATCCGCTGTTCGGTTTGTTGACCTACCCGTACAAGGCGATCACGGGCGAGCCGCTGGACCTGCTGGCCAATCCGCTGACGGCGCTGCTCACCGTGGCCTTCGTCGACGTGTGGCAGTGGGGCCTCTTCTTCGCGGTCATCGTGCTCAAGCTGCTGGAGACGCTGCCGCCCCAGCCCTTCGAGGCCGCGCGCATGGACCATGCGAAGACCTGGGAGGTCTACACCTACGTCGCGCTGCCGATGCTCAAGGCGCCGCTCATCAGCCTGGCCTTCGTGAAGATGGTCGAGTCGCTGCGGGCCTTCGACCTCATCTACGTGATGACGCGCGGCGGCCCCGGAATTTCCACCGAGACGCTGGACATGTACGCCTTCTCGCAGGGCTTCATCGAGTCGGGGCGCATCTCCTACGCCTCGAGCATGGCGGTGCTCATGATGGTCGCATCGACCGTGGCCTTCACCTACATCTGGAAATGGACGAGGCCCTCGTGATGAAAAAGCCGTCTTTCTCCGCCGGCACGCTGCTCGCGCGGCTGGTGCTCATCGTCGCCGGGCTCTCGGCGCTGGTGCCCGTGCTCTGGACCTTCATCAACTCGTTCAAGAACCGGGTCGACATCGTCTCGGCCGTGCCGAAGTTCATCTTCACGCCCACGCTGGAAAACTACGCCTACGTGCTGGGCCGCGAGGCGGTGGCGCAGGGGCTGGTCAACTCGATCGTCGTGGTCGGCGCGGCGGTGGTCATCGGCGCGGTGCTGGGGCTGCCGGCCGCGTATGCGCTCGCGCGCTATCCGCTGCGCTGGGCCGACGACATCCAGTTCTTCGTGCTGTCGATGCGCTTCCTGCCGCCGGTGGCGGTGGCCATTCCGCTCATGGTCATCTGGCTGCAGCTGGAGTTGTACGACACGCGCTTCGCGCTCATCGTGACCTACACGCTGCTCACGCTTTCGACCGTCATCTGGCTCGCCATTCCGGCGTTCAAGGCGGTGCCGAAGGAAGTGGAAGAGGCGGGCCGCGTCGATGGCTACGGGCCCTACGCGATCTTCTTTCGCGTGTCGCTGCCGATCGCCGCGCGCTCGCTCATCGGCGCCATCGCCTTCGGCTTCGTGCTGGTGTGGAACGAGTTCCTCATCGCGCTGATGCTCACCACCTCGGATGCGAAGACGCTGCCCATCGTCGCCTCCGAACTCAGCCAGCTCGGGCGCGACGTGCCCTGGGGCATCCTGAATGCGTCGGTCATCCTGCTGTCGGTGCCGCCGCTCTTGATGGTGGGCGTGCTCAGCGGTTTTCTCAACGCCGCGTTCAAGCGCAAACGGGAGGCTGCATGAGCCGCGTCGTTCCTCTTTCCAAAGATCAAAAAATGTCCGCCATCCGCTGTCACCACATCATCAAGCGCTACGGGGAAACGCAGGTCGTGCACGAGTTCGACCTCGACGTGGCCGACAACGAGTTCGTCGTGTTCCTGGGCCCTTCGGGCTGCGGCAAGTCGACCATCCTGCGCATGCTCGCGGGGCTGGAGGACATCAGCGGCGGCGACCTGCACATCGCCGGCCGGCGCGTCAACGACCTGCCGCCGCAGGAGCGCGGCATTGCCATGGTGTTCCAGAACTACGCGCTCTATCCGCACATGACCGTGCGCGACAACATCGCCTTTGGCCTCAAACGCCTGAAGGTGCCCAAGGCCGAGATCGACAGCCGCATCAAGGAGGTGTCGGACACGCTGGGCCTGGAACGTTACCTGCAGCGCAAGCCCGCCGAGCTCTCGGGCGGCCAGCAGCAGCGCGTGGCGATCGCGCGCGCGATGATCAAGACGCCCAAGGTGTTTCTCTTCGACGAGCCGCTCTCCAACCTCGACGCCAAGCTGCGCAACCACATGCGCATCGAGATCGCCAAGCTGCACCAGGCGCTCAAGACGACCACCGTCTACGTCACGCACGACCAGCACGAGGCGATGACGCTGGCCGACCGCATCGTGCTGCTGCGCGACGGGCGCATCGAGCAGGTCGGCTCGCCCAGGGAGATCTTCGAGCGCCCGCGCTCGGCCTTCGTGGCCGGCTTCATCGGCACGCCGCCGATGAACCTGCTCGACATGTGGGTCGAACCGCCCGCCGACGGGCATGTCGTGCTGCGCGGGCCCTTCGGCACGGTGCATGTCGATCCGCGGCGCTTCGCGCTCGATGGCCGCGCGCGCGTGACGCTGGGCATCCGGCCCGCTCATCTGCAGGTGGACACGAACGAGGGCCGCGACGGCGGCTTTTCCGGCGAGGTCCAGCTCATCGAATACCTCGGCAACGAAGTGCTGGTGAGCTTCGGCCAGAGCGGCGGTGAAGACGGCGGCGAAATCTCCGCGCTCATGCCATCGGCCCAGAGCCCACGCATGCACGACCTCGTGCGCTTCGTCGCCGACCCGCAGCAGGTGCACCTGTTCGACATCGACACCGGCGCCTCGCTGTTGCACGCCGGCACCCCTTTTCACTGAACCCCAATACACACACAAACACCCTTGAGCGAAAGATCGAAATGAAAGCACTGGTCCTGGAAAAGGCGCACGAACTCACGCTGCGCGACGTCGACGTTCCCCTGAACATGGGGCCGCGCGACGTGAAGATCCGCATGCACACCGTGGGCGTGTGCGGCAGCGACGTCCACTACTACCAGCACGGCGGCATCGGCCCCTACGTGGTCAACGAGCCGATGATCCTCGGCCACGAAGCCTCCGGCGTGGTCGCCGAGGTGGGCGCCGAAGTCACGCACCTCAAGCCCGGCGACCGCGTGTGCATGGAGCCCGGCATTCCCGAGATGGATTCGCGCGCCACCCGCGAGGGCATCTACAACCTGGACCCGGCCGTGCGCTTCTGGGCCACGCCACCGATCCACGGCTGCCTCACGCCGTTCGTGGTGCATCCGGCCGCGTTCACCTTCCGCATGCCCGACAACGTGAGCTTCGGCGAAGGCGCGATCGTCGAGCCGCTGGCCATCGGCCTTCAGGCCGCGAAGAAGGCCGCGCTGAAACCCGGCGACGTCGCGGTCGTCATCGGCGCGGGCACCATCGGCGCGATGACCGCGCTCGCGGCGCTGGCCGGCGGCGCGGCGCGCGTGATCCTCGCGGACCTCGTGCCCGAGAAGCTGGCGCTCTTCGCCGGCAATCCGGCCGTGACGACGGTGAATGTGCGCGACACGAACCTCGCCGACACCGTGAAGACGCTGACCGACGGCTGGGGCGCGAACGTCGTCTTCGAAGCCAGCGGCAGCACCCGCGCCTACGAGGGCATCTTCGAGCTGCCATGCCCCGGCGGCTGCGTCGTGATCGTGGGCTGCCCGCCCGCCAAGGTCGCGTTCGACATCGTCGCGATCCAGGCGAAGGAGTTGCGCATCGAGTCGGTGTTCCGCTACGCCAACATCTTTCCGCGCGCGCTCGCGTTGATCGCTTCGGGGCAGGTGAACGTGAAGCCGTTCATCTCGCGGACCTTTGCGTTCGAGGATGGTATCCGGGCCTTCGAAGAAGCAGCGGCGGGGAGGGCGAGCGATGTGAAGATACAGATCGCGTTTCCGCAGGCGTCGCCGGCCTGACCGGACAAAGGCTACGAGAGAAATTCCTTCACTTGGTAGCCGTCCATATCGAGCCATCCGGGCCAGAACGAGCGCACCGTCGGCCAGTGCGCCGATGAGGCGGAGAGCCCGGCGATGAGCCCGGGCTCGCCATCGACCGATGTCAAGCCACTCACCAGCGCCTGAATGCCGACCGGTTCTGCGCTCGCAGCGTCGAAACGCAGCCTGAAGCCTTCGGCGCGGCCCGCACTTGCGAGTTCGACACACAGGCGCATCAGCGCATCGAGCCCTTTGCGGCGGGCCCGCAAGCGCATGACATCGAAGGCTGCGGCATAGGCTCCGGAATCGAAATGAACGGCCAACGGGCCGGCGTTCGTAGCAGCCCGGAACTTGAAGCCCACCGTCTTTCCGGCGATCTCGAGCGCGCCGCTGGTACGAAGAGGGCCGCTCGCGACCAGACCTGCCTCTGTCTCGGGTGTGGCGGCGGAGCGCGCCTGCAGGGTGCCCACGATGGCCGCGGCCGAGCCCGCCCACGGCACGGCCGGCGGTGCAAGTTCGAGAACGGTGGGCCAGTGGTCGTCCATGGGTCTCAGTATTGCCGGGTCTTGGGTGGCGTGGCGCCCCCTTGCCCGAATTTTTCGCGCACCTGCTTGTCCACATCAGGGCCCGCTCCAACGGCCAGTTCCACCTGGATATCCCCCCACATCTTGGCGCCTACCTCCTGCTGGCGCTCGATCTGCTCGACCTTCACGGCGTCGACCGTGATCTTCGCCTCGAGCACGGTCTTGTCCTTGATCATGTCGAACTCCTGGATCACGTTCTCGCAGTGGTCGCAGATCACGATCATGTTGCGCATGTCGGGCTTCTCTTTCTTCGCGACGGTCTCCTCGTGCTCGATACCTGTGATGCCTGCTTCCACACCCTGCATCTGGGCCTTCGCGCGCGCGAGCGCGTCGCGCAGCTTTGCGGTGAGCCCCGGGATATCGGCCTCGGGCACACCGCGTGCGCGCGCCAGGCGCTCCTGCGCAACGAGCCGGACGTCGGCTGACCGCAGATCCGCCGCGATCTTCGTTTGCTTGGCCCGCAGCTGGCGCAGCTTGATCACCGCCTGCTCGGCCGCGCGCTTGGGATTGCCGCTGCCCTGCATCCGGACCTTCTTGCCGTGCAGACCGCGCTTGATGCAGTCCTTGAGCCGTTGTTTCGGGCTGAGCTTGCGAACTTCGTGCTTCTTGGGGTTGAGTTCGGCATCGATGCTGATCTCGGTCTCGGATTGCTTGCGCACGTCGAGCCGCTTAAGACCGTACTGCGACTTGATGGCCGCGAACTTGCCCGAGGTGCCCTCCAGCGACGGGTTCTCGTCCACCACCGCTTCGGTGGCGCGAACGGCGGCATCGAGCTGCGCCTGCGGCGGCTTGGCGGGTTTGCCGTCCTTGTCCTTCTTCCCCAGCAGCGCATCCAGGAATTTCTTGGCCATCTTGCGCACCCACGCCACCATCGAATCCAGCGCCTTGTCCACCGGCGCGCGGATCTTCTGCAGGATGCCGTTGATCTTGGCGGCGATCTTGCCCAGCCCCGCGAAGCCCGCGAGGAAATTGATCGCGAGCGAGAGGCCGCCCGCCAGCACCGATTCCACCTTGCCCGCGGCCGCTCCGATGGCGCCGCTCGCGATCGCAGAGATGGAGCCCACGAAGGCGCTCACTACCGCGGCGATCTCGGAGATCTTGTTCACGAAGACCATCACCATGTCGTAGATCGACACGATGGCCGAGATGAAGCCCGCGCCCGGAATGAACATCGCCACCAGCTTGGGAATCGCCTTGGTCACCACGGCCTCGATGATCATGCCCTTGATGCCCTCGATCACCTGGTCCTTGAGCGCGGCGAGCTCGGCCTTCACCTGCTCCCAGGCGGCGGCGGGGCCCTTGTCCTTCAGCGTCATGACGATGCCGAAGCCTTTCTCCAGCGCCACCACCGCGGTCTCGCCGATGCCCTTGACCAGTTTGCCGCGCAGGTTCCCCCAGCTCAGGCCCAGCACCGAGAACGCGAACTTCACGATCTCGGGGAGCGACAGCGCCGTGGGGATGTAGACGCCCGAGAGCGAGCCGGTCAGCCACTTGATGAGGCCGTTCTGCAAATGCGTGAGGAAGTTGCCCGCGAAGTTCTGGAAGCCCAGCTTGGCCGCCTTGCCCAGGTTGCTCACGAAGGGCAGCGGGTCTTTGATGATGTTCTTGAGCGCGCTGCCGGTCTTCTGGATCGTGCCCCAGGCGCCGGGGCTCACCACCTCGAAGACGATCTCCGCGAGCTTCATCGCCGAATCGACGCCCCAGCCGATGAAGCTCGCGACGAAGTTGCCGAACACGGCCGCGACTTTCGCGAGACCCCGCGGGAGCAGCACGATGTCCATCAACTCCAGCGAGGTGAAGGCCGCCATCGCCAGCGCCGGCACCTGCTTGACGAAGCCCACCAGCGCCTTCTTCGCATCGTTGAACCACGCGACCACGCGGCCGATGGCGCCGGTCGATTGCACGCGACCCCACACCTCGCCCTGGCCGGCCAGCGTCATGATGCCGCCGAGGATCGCCTGTGCATCGCCCGGCGATTCGTCGCCGGTCACCGGGTCCCTGCCGAGCACGGCCTTGAGCAGCGGATAGGCCGGCGTGGTCGCGGCCAGCGCGGCCAGGGGCTTCAACACCGCGTCCTTGATGAGCGTGAGGATGTCGCCCGCCAGCCCGCCGACGAAGGTCTTGACCTGGTTCCACGGCGTCGTGAAGATGCGCACCGCGCGGTCCCACGCGCCGCCCAGGTCGAGCAGCGCGCCCGGGCCGAGCGAATCGGCGTAGTCGTACACGGCCTGCTTGAAGCTCGCGCCCACCATGCCCAGGCTGTCGACCTGCTGGGAGAACCAGTTGGCGATCTTGTCGAACACGCCGTAGGTGTCCAGTGCCCTCACGATCAGGTCGCCGCCGGGCACGAAGCGCACCAGCGCGCGGAACACGTTGGCCGGCGAACGGTCCACCGCGCGGCCGTTGATCGGGTTCATGCCGAGCACCAGCGCGAACATGCTGAAGCCGGGAATGCTGTCGGCCTTGCCGGCGAAGTAGTCGAGCGCGTCCTGCACGCCCAGGCGCTGCACCTGCGGTTCGCTGCGCACGCGCACGGTGGTGTCGACGCTGCGGTGCGCCACGGCGGAGTTTGCAGAGGGCTGCGCGGCGCCGCCTTGCTGGATGGTGTGCGTGAGCTCGTGCGCGATGAGGCCGCGGCCTTCGACGCTGCCGGGCGCAAAGCGCCCACGCCCGAAGAACACTTCGTGCCCCACCGTGAAGGCCGCCGCGTTCAGGCGCCGGCTCGCGCGCGCGGCCGCATCGCCGGTGTGCACGCGCACGGCCGAGAAGTCGGCGCCGAAGCGCGGCTCCATGTCGTGCTTGAGATGGCGCGGCAGCGGCTGGCCCACCGACGCGCCCACGCCCAGCGATGACGGCAGCAGGCTGCGCGCCGAGCCGCGCGCCGGCACGGTCTTGGCGAAGCGCCGCGCCTGCGGCGTCGCGGCGGCCGGCGCCATGGCCAGCACGCGCTGCGACACGCGCACCGCCTCGCGCTCGGCCGGGTCCGAAGGCTGCGACACGCGAATCGGCGTGACGGCGGCCGCGGGCTTCGAGGTGGCCGGCGGCACGCGCCGGGGCGGCGGCCGGCGCGTGTCGGGCACGCGCAGCGCGGCGCGCGTGGGGGAGACCTGGGTGGCGGTGTCGGCCATGGGCGTTCCCGCTACAGCGCGCGGCCCTCCTTCAGGAGCTCGCGCCGCACGCCTTCGTCCACGTCCTCGGCGCGCAGCAGGCCGTCGCCGCGCGCCAGCGAGCGCAGGCACGCATGGCGCAACACGTTCACGATGGTGCCGCCCGAAAGCTCGTGCTGCTGCGCGAGCCGCGTGAGGTCCAGCGCAGGGTCGGGCCGCACCGCATCGGGAATGCCCTCGCGCCACAGCCGCAGCCGCTCGGGCGGGCGCGGCAGCGGGAACTGCACCACCGACTGGAAGCGGCGCAGGAACGCATCGTCGATGTTGTGGCGCAGGTTGCTCGCAAGAATCACCACGCCGTCGAACCCCTCGATGCGCTGCAGCAGGTAGCTCACCTCCTGGTTCGCATAGCGGTCGTGCGCGTCGCTCACGCTGGTGCGCTTGCCGAAGAGCGCATCGGCCTCGTCGAAGAAAAGAATCCAGCCGTCGCGCTCGGCCGCGTCGAACAGGCGCGAGAGGTTCTTCTCGGTCTCGCCGATGTACTTGGAGACGACGAGCGACAGATCGACCCGGTGCACCTCGCGCCCGCAGCGCTCGCCGATGAGGCAGGCCGACAGCGTCTTGCCGGTGCCCGAGGGGCCGTGGAAGAGGCTCACATGGCCGCGCCCCGTGCGCCGCCCGAAACCCCAGTCGTGCAGCAGGCGCTGGCCGTGGGCGAGCCAGAGGTGGATGTCCTCGAGCTGCGCGAGCGTGGCGGCGGGCAGCACGAGGTCTTCCCAACGCAGGCCCGTCTGCACGCGCGTGGCAAGCGCGGTGCGGTCCGGTGGCGCCGGCAGCGCGGGGCCAGGCAACGCTTCGGCCAGGAAGGCTGGCGAGGGCGCGAGCAGCGACTGCAACAGGCCGCCGGCATCGGGCTGCGGCAGCGCCTCGGTGTGCAGCAGGCCGTCGCGCGCCAGGCGCTGCTGCGGCGCGAGGCGCTGCAGCGCCTCGAAGCGCCGTGCGAGGTCGTCGCCCGCGACCAGGAAGCAGGCCGTCTCGACCGTCGGCAGCATCGCGCCGCCCGGCCCCGCGTGCGCGCCGAACTCGGTGTAGGGGCGTTGCGTGACGGCGTTCTGGGTGGCCAGCACGTCGAGCAGTTGCGGGCGCAGCGGCGGCGCGAGCGCGAGGATCATCAGCAGCCGCTCGGTGGCGTCGAAGCCGTGGCGTTGCAGCGCGGCCGCGTACGGACCGGCGCCGGGCCGCAGCGCGGGCGGCGGCGCGAGCGTGCCGGGCAGCGGCGGCGAGCCCGGCGCCTTGTCGTGGAAATAGTGATGCAGGCGCAGCTCGATCACATGCGCGAGCCATTCGAGCTCGGCTTCGAGCGTGTCCGCATCGACACGGGCATCGACGGGCGGCATGTCGGCGGGCTTCATGGCGTGGGCCACTCCACGATCAGCAGCTTGGGCATCCAGGGCAGGCGCACCTGCTCGATGCGCCACGGCAGCATCGCCATCAGCATGTCGAAGGCCTCGGACTGCATGCGCAGGTGCCATACGCCGTCGCCGCGCGAGAGCAGGCCGCGGCGCTGCAGGAAGCTCAGGCGCAGGCCCTCGATGCCGGTGCCGCGCAGCGCGCTCCAGTGGTCGCGCACCGCGGCAAGGAGCGCATCGACCTCCTCGCAATCGGTCAGCGAGAGCGCGGGCAGCGCGGCGGTCAGCGGCTCATCGGGCGGGCGGCCGAGCAGCAGCTTGATGAACGGCAGCTGGTGCTCGGCGAGGGGCGCGTCGTCGCAGGCGAGGGCGTGCAGCAGCGCGCAAGCGCGGGGCAGCTCGGCGGGGAGGATCTGCTTGCCGCTCTGGTCGAGCACGCCGCAGCCGGCGAGCATGCGGGGCAGCCAGGGGTGCAGCAGGACCAGGCCGGCGAGGGGGACGAGCAGGGGCTCGGTGGTTGTCGACGTCTCGTGCGCCAGCGAATGCGTCTGTGCAGCGCGATGCAGTGGCTCTGCTGTTGGCGTGACGGAGGTTCTTTCGGTCTCTTCCGCGGAGGACGGCTGAGCGGTTCTTCGCGCGCGTGGCTTTTCGACAAGTGCTTCTTGCAGCGTCGCAAGAAACGGCGGTGCGTTCGCAGCAGCGCGCTGCTGCGCCACGAGTTCGCGCAGCGCAGCGGTGCCGAGCGGCGCGGCGAGCCAGATGGCCTGCCATTCGACGCGGTCGATCGCGTCGTCATCGATCCATGCGCGCCAGCCCTCCAGCGTCGCGGGGCTCAACGGCAGCGGCGGCCAATGCACCGCGAGCAGGCGGCGGCGCAGGGCGGCGGGCAACAAGGGCAACCAGCGCAGCAGTGCACCGAAGGCCGAGCGCACGTCGGCGGTGTCGGGCAGCACCGAGCGCAGCGGTTCGGCGCCGCGTGCCACCGATTCCGCAGCCCGTATCGCCGCCTCGGCCAGCACGCGCTGCGCTTCTTCGGGCGCGAGGCCGGCGAGCGTCCAGGGCAGGAGGCCGCTCGCCATGTAGTGCTTCAGGGCCTGGCGCGCCTCGACGGCGGTCGAGCTCTGAGAAGAAACGACGTCCGCTTCGGGAAAGGGCGAAGTAGCAGGCGACATGCCGGACCGGCCTGCCTGTCCTGCGTCGCTCGCACGCACATCGCGCTTCACCGGACGCTCCGCCGCAGCCAGCGCCGCGCGCACCGCCGCCTCGATGCGCTCGGACAACTCGCCCGCCGACAGCCCCCGAAGGTCCGTCAACCGAACCTCCAGCGCCAGCTTCGGCAGGTGCCACACCTCGTCGCGCGGCACCGCCATGTCGAACGCCCGGTCCAACGCCGCTTCGCAGACGTCGCCCTGTTCGCGCAGCATCGCGCGCAGCGCAAAGGCTTCGCCAGGATTCGGGGCCGAGGCCTGCCAGCGCAGGCGCCGCACGCGGTGGGTGTCCATGCTCAGCGCCCGATGTTGCGCAGGTTGCCGATCACCGCCGCCTGGTTACCCGCGGCGCGGCCCTGCGCGGTCGCGAGCCGCGTGTCCGCCTGTGCCTTCGCGGCGGGGCTCTGGATCGTCGCCATGCTGCTCGTCATCGATTGCGTCAGCTGCTTGCCGGCCGCGGTGCCCACGTCGACGCCGGCCGTCACCATCTGCGCCGCCACGCCGCCCAGCGTTTCGGCCAGGTCGAGTTGTGCGCGGTCCAGGTCGCGCGCGACCTGCGTGCGCACGTCGTTCGGCAGGCCGGGCTGGGTCATCATTTCCTGCAGGTCCTTCACGCGCTCGCGCTGGTGCGTCATCTCGGCGGCCTGCAGGTCGAGGTACGAGTCGCCGGTGAGGTCCAGCATGCCGCGCGTCTTCGGGTCCACCGCGTTGCTCGGAACGAAGGCGCCCTTCACCAGCCCTTCGATGCCCGCGCGCTGCAGGTCCAGGTCTTTCTGGAAGCCCTCGCGCTCGAAGCTGAAACGGTCCTTCACCACCAGGTCGATCGGCCGCACCGCGCGGATGCCGTTGCCCGCCACCAGCGGCGGGCGGTAGGGCGGGCGCGTGAGCGGCGGGTCGTCGGTCTCGGGTGCCTCGGCCTCGGCAGCCGGGTAGGGCAGCGTGAAGTCGCCCACCACGCGGCCCTGGTCGTCGTACACCAGCACGAAGGTGCCGCCGCGCCACACGCCGCCGAGGTGGTCCAGGCCCGGGTGGTCCTGCACGAAGCGCGACAGCAGGAGCTTGTCGTCGGCCTTGTTGCCCTGGTCGAGGATGAGGTCGTCTAGCCAGTCGATCCAGTGCGGCTGGTTGGTGTTCAGGAGGCCGTCGAAGGGCGAGACGAAATCCGCGCGCGACAGGTCGCTCAGGTTCGCGCGGGCCTCCCGCACCGACACCAGCGAAGCGGTGTAGCTCGTCTTGAAGGCCGGCCCCTGGTCGCTCGCCACCGCGGCCCGGTAGCCGCTGTAGCTGGCCTTGGCCAGCACCGGCGCCGCGGCCTTGCTGGCGCTGCTGACCGCTTCGCCGGCCAGCCGCGCATTGGCCACCACCGAGGTGCCGCCACTGGTGGTGGCGGGAATCAGCTGCGCCTTCACCGCCTCGGTCATGTCGGCGAGGTGGCGCTGGCCGAACTGCTCGCTCTCGTCGAGCCGGAAGGCGACGTCCTGCCGCACCAGGTAGTGCAGGCTGTGCAGCGGCGTATAGCGGAACGGCGGGCGCACGCGCAGGCGGTCGCGACTGGTGTGCACCAGCACGGCCTGCACCTGGAACGGCAGGTTGCGCTCGGCGACCTGCTGGCGCAGCTCGGCCGTCACCGCCTCGGCCGTGCGGCCCAGATGGCCCTCGATGCGGAAGAAATCGTTGCCGCCGATGGCAAAGGCGAGCGGGTCGCGCGCCTGCGCCGTGCTGGCCCAGGCGGCCGCGCGGTAGCCCAGGTTCTGGCCCTCGTGGTGGCGCGAGGAGAGGCGGAAGTTCCACGCGGCATGGATCGGCGTGGCCTCGAGCACGCGGTAGTACCAGGGGATGGCGCGCGCTTCGAGCGGGTGCGCATCCGACAGGCTGGGCGTGACGCGCACCGTGGTGTCGGCCGGCATCTGGAAGCTCGCGATCAGCGCATCGAACTTCCATGCATGAAAGCGCGCATGCGCCGACCGCTCGCGCGCCGTGGCGTCTAGCGGCGACGGGTAGAGCCCCGTGCGCTGCTCGCGAGGCGCGGCCGTGGCGCCGAGCAGCAGGTGCTTCGGAAAGGCCGCCACGTTCGGCAACGGCACCGCATCGTCGGCGAGCAGCGCCTCGCGCAGCGCGTTCCACTGGTCGATGAGGTCCTTCACGAAGCCGTAGCAGTTCTGCAGCCCGCTCGCCGCGTTGGCGAACTGCGTGGAGAGCGAGGCCAGCGTGCCGAGCCAGCGCGCGGTCGGGTCGGCGCCGAACATGTCGGCCAGCACCTCGGGGCAGTTGGCGTTCAGCGTTGGCAGGGCACGCTGCAGGTCGTCGAGCGAGGAGCGCGCGCTGTCGCGGTAGCGCGTGGCCAGCAGCGCGGTGTTGACGATGTTGCTGCCGAGCACGGGCCGGCGCATCGCGACCGGCGGCAGCGCCTGCGCGGCCTCGCTCGCGGGGCGCAGCGGCAGGCGGTCGAGCAGCGTCTGCGCGTCGCTGCGGCGGATGAGCAGCAGCCGCACGCGGTGCAGCGCATCGCGCCCGAGGTTGTCGCAGTCGGTGCCGCTGCACATGTCGGGGTCGTTGACCACGCTCTCCATCAACATCAGCACCGCGCGGTCGGCGAGCGGGCCGGGCAGCGCCGAGAGCGGCTGCGCGAGCACGTCGCTCTCGCCCACGGGCACCAGCTCCTGCAGCGCGATCATGTCGGTGGGCGAACCGTCGGCCGCGGTGCCGCGGTAGAACGGGCGGTACACCGGCGCGGTGGTGTCGTAGGGGCGGAAGCGGTCGTACAGCGTGTCGGCCGCGAGCGTCATGAGGTCGCCGTCGGTGCTGACGCCCAAGCCGCGCGCGACGCGCACGCCGGCGCCTTCGCGCGACACATGCAGCCCCGTCACCAGCCCGACGCCCGAGAGCGCCACGCGCGAGAGCCGCACCTGGTCGCCCCAGAAGTCGGACACGCTGTTGAGCTGCCCGTGCGTGAGCACCTGGTCGGGCTCGAAGACGGTGTAGTGGTCGGCCAGCGTCTCGAGGCTGCTGAGCACTTGCAGTGGATCGGCCATGGTGGTGACTCCTTGTGTTCGCGTGGCGTTCGCTTCAGTTGCCGCCCGACGGCTGGGTGCCGATCGAGGTGCGGCCCAGGATGAAGGGCGGCTTGGTCTCGTCGCTCGTGCAGTCGAAGAGCGCCCGGCTGGGATAGATGTTCTTGGCGCGCTGCAGCACGTCGATGAGCGCATCGAGCCGCGCCTGGCGCGTGGCCTCGGTGGTGCTGCCGAAGCCCGCATGCACCATCAGCCAGTTGCGCCACGCGCCCTCGAACTCGGCCATGTCGTTGCTGCCCACCCAGCACACCGTGGGCAGGATGTGCGCGGGCATCTCGGCGCGGATCACCTCCTCGGCGAAGCGGCGGAAGCCCTCGTTCTGGAAGCGCCCCGCATAGGCCGGCAGCAGCACGTGCACGCGGTACGAATACGGATCGAGCTCGCTGCAGTCGCCGCAGCCCGCGTCGGTGCAGATGTCGAACATCCGGTCGGTCGCGGCGCGCGGGCGCAGCAGGATGTGCTCCACGAGGTACATGCCCTCGCCGCCGTAGTGGCCCGCGAGGTACGTGATGAGGTCGGCAATGGCGGTTTCCATCGCCGCGGCGCTGTCGAAATACTGGATGCGCCGCGCGATCACTTCGCCCGCCGCATCGACGATGTTGAAGTAGGGCTTGGGCTCCGCGCCCGCGGTCATCGCCCGCTGGTAGCTGCCGGGCAACTGGGCGCGCTCGATCGCGAGGATCATCGCCGCGCGCGCGGCCTCGGGCGTCGGGTAGCGCGTGCTCGACGAGAGCAGGATCGCGTTCGTCACCGCATGCCGCACGCGAAAGCGGAACTCGTTGATGCTGTCGGGCACCGCGTCGATCTCGTTGTAGGTGTCGTAGCTCTGCAGGCCGAGGTTGCGGCGCGTGAAGTCGGCGATGCCCAGCAGGCGCGCGACGCGGCGCTCCAGGCCTGAGACGTTGGGCGTGTTCCACACGGCTTCGGCCGTGGCGGGGCGTTGTTCGAAAGCACCCGCGCGATCGCGCGAGAGTTCGGCCACTTCCTGCAGGAAGCGGCAGCGGTCGCCGATGAGGCGGTCGCTGTCGTAGCCGAAGGCCGAGGCCATGGCGCCGGCGTAGTCGGCGAAGTCCTCGGCCACGCGCGACAGCAGGTGATCGAGCAGCCGCTGCTGGCGCGACGCTGCCTCGGTGCTGGTCTCGATCGCGTCGGCCAGCATGCGCGGCGTGGCGCCAGCGGGGTAGAGGAGGGCGTCGTCGGCGATGCTTGTCACGATCTGCGCCGAGAGCGTGTGACGGTTGTTGCCCGCACCGCTGAAGCGCAGTGCCACGTCCTGCAGATCGGCCGGTGCCACCGAGAGTTGGCGGCGTGCATTCGTGAGCATCGAGAGCTGCCCGGCCATCGCATGGTCGAAGAACAGCAGCCAGCCTTGCAGCTGCAGCGCCTGCACGCGGCGTGCGTCGGTGGCCCGCAAGCCCAGGCCCTGTGGACCGATGCCGTAGACGGCCGGAAAGTCTTGCTGAAACGATGTCCATGCGTCGAGCACGCGGGCGCGTCCCGATGCGGGCAACGGCACCTCGGTGCCGGCCTGCTGCTCCACGCGCACGCGCGCCGCCTCGCGCAGTTCGGCAAGCCGTGCGGCCACGGACGCGGGCATGTCCGCGATGTTCCAGCCCTGTACCGCCAGCCCGCGCTTGGCGAAGACCAACCGGCCCTGGTTGAGTGACAGGCGCGGCAGGCGGCCCGCGCGCACCGGAATGCGCCAGGCGTTGGCGAGCGGCGCCGCATCGCCCTGCACATCGGTCGGATCGGCATCGGGCGCGTCCTCGTCGTTTTCGTCGGTGCGCACGAGCGGGTTCAGCAGCATGTTGCGCACCGAGCGGATGCCGGGCACGTCCATCGCCACGCCGATCAGGTCCGACAGGCGCAACTCCAAGGGCAGGGCGGTCGTCTGCAATTCGGTGTCGTCGATGAAGCCGTGTTCGAGCAGCGGGCCATCGAGGATCTCGGGCAGCGTGAGGCCGCGCGCGAGCAGCGTGGCGAGGTCGTGGTTGAGCACGGGCGGCGCGATCGCCTGGCCGACGTCGAACAGAAGGCGCGCGGCGGCCTCGACGGGATCGGCATCGCCTTCGAGGTCGATCTCGGCGCAGAGCGCGAAGTACTCGGCGCGCACGGCGCGCACCTCGATGAAGTCTTCGCAGAGGTTGCGCGATGTCTCCAGCGTATTGCGCACCGCCTCGAGCACAGCGGCGCGTTCGACCTGCGTGTTGACCGAGTCCATGAACTCGATGCGCACGCGATAGAGGCCGGCCAGCGGCACGGGCTCGAAGGCCGGATGCGCAGGCGGCGTGGTGCGCAGCTCGTGGCGGCGCAGGTCGGCATAGAGCAGCGAATCGGTCACCGCCTCGATCCACGCGTTCTTCACATCGGGCAGGTCGATCAGCAGCTTGCGCCAGTCGAGCTCGGTGAGCGCGCGGTTGGGCAGCACGGTGCGGGGCTGGTGCAGGCGCGCCATCGTCTGCGCGTTGCTTTCGCCCGGCGCGGTCAGCAGGTCCTCGATGGGCAGCGAGTGGCGGTACGAGAGCTCCGTGAGCGCATAGCAGGCCACCTCCAGCATCGTGATGCCGGGGTCGTGCGTGTTGTGGTCGGTCCAGAGACCGCGCGAGAGTCGGCGCACGGTGGCCAAGCCTTCGTTGAACAGCGCGCGGGGATCGAAGGCGGCGTCGGCCTCGGGCGCTGTGGAGATCGGCGGCAGCGCGGTGATGGTGTCGGGGGTGTCGAACATCGTTCAGAGCTCCACGATGCGGTGAGAGGGAGCGGAAACGAGGATCGCGTCGGGCGTGTCCGGCACGATCTCGTCGCGGTCGCGCGTGTCGCCTTCGAGCGTCAGGCGGAAGTCGGTGACGAAGTCCACCCACGGCAGCGCCTCGACGAAATCGAGCAGCTCCGAGCGCACCACGCGGCCGCCGAAACCCAGCTCGCTCGCGCTGTCGAAGGCCCAGGGCGAGAGCGCCTGCACGATGGCGCGGTCGATCTGCGGCCCGTAGAAGTTGAAGCCGAAGCCGGGCCGCAGCCGCACCTTGAAATCGAGCTGCACCGGCCGGTAGCCAGGGTTGCGCACATGCACGCGCGTTTGCGGACCACAGCGCGCCGCGAGGTGTTCGCGGATGCGCGCGAGCGTGTCGAGGTCGACGCGCGGCTGCAGCACGTTGCCGGTCGTCCGGTTGCGCAGATCGGGCACCACCACCATCGTCAGATGCCCGGCTGCGAGCCGCGAGCTGTCGCTCGCATGGGGGATGCACTTGGCGCGGTGCACCGAGGGAAAGGCCTGCAGCACCAGCCGCTCGCAGTCCCACCGGTTCACGGCACGGTTGCGGTGACGCAGCCGCTCGGCGGCGCGGCGCGAGAGCGAGGCGTCGTCTTCGCGCAGCGCACCGCCGAAGGAGGCGTAGGGCTGGGCGATGGTCTTCACCGCGGCCAGCGGCGTGCGCGCTTTCGCGATGCTGCCGGGCGGGAGCGCGCGTGCCAGGCGCGCGGGGTCATTGCCCTGGTCGGCGAACACCACCTCGACCGCGTTGGCATGCACGCCGACGATGTCGCAGGCAGCCTGCGGTGCGCCCGCCGTGGTGGCGCGCAGCCACACGGGGCCGGCGGGCAGGCGGGTGTTGGCGGTGGTGGTTTCGCGCGGCAGCACCAGCCCGACGAGGCCGCTCGCGCGCAGCCCGCGCGTGTCGTCCTGCACCAGCTCGCCGGTGCCGAGCGTTCGCCAGGCGTTGTCGGCGAGCACAGACCATTGCACGCCCGCCGCTTCGGCCAGCGGGTCGGCCGTGCCTTCGGCGACCTGGATCAACAGGCTCTGCGAATCGCCGGCTTGCGCGCCGTCGAGCGCGACGAGGAACTCGGCCGAAGCCGCATGCGCCGGCAGCAGTCCGATGCCGCCTTGCGGCGCCCACGGCCGGCGCGTGGTGAGCCACGCGTGTTCGCGCGCAAGGCCCAGCGCGTCGATCTGGAAGAACTGCACGTCCGTGTCGGTGAATGCGGCCTGCGACGGATCGGCGAGCCGGCTCTCGTCGCTCTCGGCGGTGTAGTCGAGCGTGATCTCCTGCACCTTCGGGGTGTAGGGCGGGTTCAGCACCTTGGGCGGAACGGACGTCGCGGCCGAGGTGGCATCGCGCATGAAGTCGCGGTGCAGCAGGTCGTCGACCAGCGAGACGGTGACAAAGCCCGCGCGCGGTGCCGTGGGCGTGGCAGCGGCCAGTGCAGAACTGGGCCCTCTGCCGAGGAGGCCGGTGATGGCGGTGATGTTGGTGATCGCGTTCATGCCGGTGAACCCGCCGATCGGGCTCGACATGAGCGACATCGACCGCGCCACCGGCTGTGCGAGCTGCATCGACACAGCCGCATGCGCGGCCATCGCGCTGCCGCCCTGAAGCAGCGACTGCATCTGCATCGCAGGCGCATAGGCCTGCACATGGCTGGCCGCGCCCGCGATCACGTCGAGCGTGGTGGGTGCCGGCGCGCGCGCGATCAGCGCCACGCTGGCCGCCTGGTGCTCGGTGCCCGACGCATCGCGCCAGCTGGTGGCCGCGCTCACGCCATTGCTCATCGTGCCGCGGCGCGCATAGCCTTCGTACCAGTCGTAGAGGTCGGCCGGCGCGCCTTGCCAGGCGAGGCGGATCTTCAGCGAGGTGACCGGCTTGGCCAGCGCCTCGGCGCAGCCCACATGAAAGCGCGAGCCGACGGTGGGCTGCGCGCCGAAGGGCAGGAAGGCCTTCTTCGGATCGAGCGGCGCGTCGTCGTTCTCCAGCGTGAGGGCGCGCATGTCCTGGACGTTGATCGTGACCTTCGCGCTGCGCACGCTCACGTCTTCGAGCGCGCCGTAGGCGAGTTCGGCGCCCGGCTTCAACAGGCACTGGATGACGGGCAGCGCAGCAGGGAACGCATGCAGGTGAACCGACGGATCGTGATCGACCACCGCGGGCTGCGCGGCCCCGACGGCCACTTCGAGCGTGAGCAGGTCACCGCTCAGGCTGCCGCTCATCGGCAGCGGGCCGATCCAGCCGGCAGGGCCCGTGAGGTGTGCGTCGAAGGCCGCAGCGAGCGTCGCGGCGTTCACGCCCGTGGGCAGCCCCGACAGCCGCAGCTTGAGCCGCACCGTGCGCGCGCCCTCGGCGAGCCGCAGCAGTGGAGAAGCGATCGCAAAGCCCACTGGCGCGGCCGGCAGTCCGACGCGGCCGAACGGCGGCCAATGCGGTGATTCGGGCGCAAGCGGCGCGCCGAGCCCATCGGCCGAGTTGGCCACGGGCGCGAACAGCAGCCGCTGCCCGCTGCGCACGATGCTCGCAAGGCCCGCCACGCGCGCGCGGCCCACCACCGTGGCGCGCACCGGTGCGAACAACTGCTCGATCTTGGTCGCATCCTTGCCGGCGGAGAAAAGTTGCGGCGCGGCGATCTCGACGGGCGCCGCGCCCTTCTTGAGCTCGAAGACCAGGTGCGCGCGGTCCGGCTGCGGCCCGCGTGGCGCAAAGCCCAGCACGCGCTGCATCTGGTAGTTCAGGTGCTGCGCGGTGAAGTCATTCAGCCGCGTCTGCGGCCGCGACAGCAACTGCAGGAACGCGACCAGCAGGCCGTGATGCGGCGGCAGCTTGCCATCGGTGCTTTGCACCAATGCTTCGAGCGCGGCGATATCGCCCGAGGGAAGGTAAGGCTGCCAATTGCCCGGCGTCTCCGACACCGGCCACTGCTCGTGATGCCGAATGAGCCCCGCCAACGCATGCAGCGATTGCAGCAGCTGCGCCGTGCTGCGGTCGTCGATGGGCGTGGAGGACGGCGCGAGGCGCGGATCGTTGCGCTCGGCTTGCGCCGTGCCGGGCGCGGCGGCGAAGGCATCGAGGAGATCTTGTGCGGCCATCTCAATTCCTCGCGGGCACCACGCGTTCGCGCAGTTCGTTCGCATCGCCCAGGTAGTACGGGAACACGAGGTTGAAGCGCGTGTTGGTGCTGCGCACCGTGTAGTCCAGTCGGATCTGCAGCACCCCCTCGAACGCGCGCGAATCGTCCACCGCCAGCGCGAGCACCCGGATGCGCGGCTCGTGGATCAGCAGCGTGGTGGTGATGCGGTCTTCGAGCAGCGTGCGCAGCGTGGTGCTCAGCGGCTCGAAGAGCAGCGGCGAAAGATCGAGCCCGAACTTCGGATTCAGCACGCGTTCGCCCGGCGCCGTGCCGAACAGGATGGCCAGGCTCTCCTGGATGTCCACCTCGTCCTCGACCATGCGCACCTGGCCGTTCGTGAACGAAGGCGGAAACCCGAAGCCGCGGCCGAGGAAGAGCGGTGTGTCGTCCATGGCCTTACCCCAGTTGCAGCGCGGAGCCCGCGACCTTGACCACGCCGATGCTCTTGACGTCGGTGCTGACGACGCTCTCGAACTTCATCTCGGTGTTCGCCTTCACCGAGAAGGCCTTCGCGCTCTCGATGGCGATGCCCGAAGCCGACAGCACGATCTTGTTGCCGTTGCTGTCGCTGATCGTGATGCCGCCGCTCTGGTCGTCCAGCACCAGTTTGTTCCCGGCGGGCGTGGCGAGCGTGAGCGATTTCTTCTCGTCGTCGAAGGCGAGCGTGATGCCGCTGCGGCTCGTGTAGCCCTTGACGGGGTTGTCGTTGCTCGGCGCGAGCGGCGCGGCCTTGGCGCTGCTGTGAAGCATGCCCAGCACCACGGGGTGGCGCGGGTCGTCGTCCAGGAAGCCGACAAGCACTTCGTCGCCGATCTCAGGGCGGAAGAACAGGCCGCGGTTGCTACCGGCATCCGCCGCGGCCACGCGCGCCCAGACGCCATCGTCGCCGCCGTTCACCAGCGGCATGCGCACCCGCACGCGGAACTCGCCCTGCGGGTCTTCGTTGTCGGTGACCACGCCCAGCTGCAGGCCCGCCGCGGGCGCGAGCAGGTCGGCGGTGCGCTGGCGCTGCAGGCGCTCGCGCAGCGCGGGGTCGGGCTCGGCGCTGCCGAACTGCAGGTGCGTTTTCCAGCCCCGTTGCGTATCGAACACCTGCCGCACGCCGGTGATGAGCACATCGCCGCTGAAGCGGTCGCCCACGCCGCCGAGCTTGACGGTATCGCCGGGCTGGACGGTCGCGATGCCGACGCACATCGCGCGGCCGCTCGCGAGATCGATGGCGGCGCGCTGCCGCACGGCGCTCGCGAGCGCCACGCCTTCGGGCGCGTCGAGCGTGGTGTGGGGCAGCAGCACGGTTTCCGAGCCCGCATCGGCGGCCAGTGCGTCCGCCTGGAAGTTGCCTGTGGACTTGAAGGAGGGCGCTTCGCCTTCCTGCTCCTCGACGGCCTGATCGGCCGCATTCCAGCTCACGGTCTTGACGGCCTGCGCCTGGATGCGTGCGTCGATGCCCGCATCGAATTCGAGCAGCGTCGCGCCGAACTGCAGTTGCACCGCCGAGGCGCCGATCTTCGGCTCGCTGACCGCGAGCTTGTCGCCGCGCGTGAAGACCATGCGCCCATTGGCCGCAGCGCGCGTGACGATGAAGTCCCAGTCGGTGCAGTCGTGTTGCACCAGCTGCTTGTGTGTGACGGTGGTGGCATCGACTTCCGCATCCACGCCGGCCGTGCCGAGCAGCGACTCGATGACATCGCCATCGGTCTGGTCGAAGAAGTTGGCGCTGCGGCGCACCTGCGCGAGCTTCATCGCCGCGTGGCGGCAATCGATGACCAGCATCGACGACGAGGCCTCGCGGATGCGCAGCCGCTGGCCGACGATCACGCCCTTGAACACCAGCGTCGGGTCGGCGCCGCTGCCGGCCAGGATCTCGATGGTGCCGCCCGGCTTCACCAGGTCGAGCTTGCTCAGCGGAAAGTCGCCCGAGCCCGCAGCGCCATCGACATACGCAAGCTGTGCGGACGTGATGCGGTTGGCCGCGGCCACCACGCTCACCGAGTGCAGCGCATGCTCGCGCGGCACCGCCTGGCCGTTCACCTTGACGGTGAACTCGCGGTGCTCGGCCTTGATGGGGAGCGTGCGCTCCGGGGGCTTGGCGGGCGCGGGAGGAGGAGGGGCGACGGCGTTGGGCATGGTGGTGTTCGTCCTTGGCCTACTTGCGCAGCGGCGGGAAGCGCACGCGCGTGCCGGCCGGCAGGTGCCGCACGCCGTCCAGGTTGTTGGCGCGCGCCACCCTCAGGTAGAGCGCGGGGTCGCCGTAGATCTGCGCGCACAGGGCGGCCAGCGTGTCGCCGGCGCGAAGCACGCGCACGTGGGTGAGGTCGGGTGACGAGTCCTGCGAGAGCGCCACGCGCGTCTGGTCTTCCACCGCATCGACAAAAGTGGCGGCGATGGTCGCGCGCAGCGGCGTGCCGTCGGCCTTGAAGAGCTTGTACGCAATCGATGCGCTCTTGAGCACGCAGCGCTTGACCTGGATCGTCCCCCACGCCACCAGGAGGTAGTTGGGCCGGTGGATGTCGCCGTTGTAGCCGGTGACGGTCTGGAATTTCTCGACCTGCTCCTGCACGTCGATCTTCACTCCGTTGGCGCCGGTGCCGTCGAGAAAGAAGTTCAGCGACATGTCGCCGGGCTTGACCTTCTTGAAGTCCATGCGGCTGCCGGTGGTGCCCGAGCCTTGCGCGGCGTCGTACTCCATCTCGTAGGCGAGCGTGATCTCGCTCGGGTTCACGTACGACTCGAAGGTGCCGATCTGGGTGCCGGTTGCGCAGTCGGGCGTGGTGAACGCCTGGACCAGCAGTTTTTCGAGATGTCCTGAGGGCATGTCAGTGGCTCCATCTCGGGGCGTTCGTGTTCGGGGCGCGTGTGTTCAGGGCGCGTGTGTTCAGGGCGTGTGCACAGGCCACCGGGTACTCCCCTCCGCGAATGTCCCCCGGCCTGCGGCCTCC
>NZ_JAEFCB010000011.1:0-227032 GCF_016405905.1 Variovorax sp. IB41
CGAAGGTGGCGGTGAGGGTCTTCCACTCGTTCGCGATTGCGAGCGTCGTGACCACGGCGAGTACCACGCCGCTGAAGATCTTGGTGGGCTTTTCCATGCGCGCGGCGAACGCCGGCTTGCGCGAGGCCACGAACATGCCGATGGCCACCGGCACCATCACGATCGCGATCACTTCCACGAGCTTGCGCGTCTGCAGCGGCACCACCTGGCCGCCGTGCGCAAAATGGTTGATGGCCCAGTTGGCGATGAGCGGCAGCGTGACGATCGACAGCAGCGTGTTCACGGCGGTGAGCGAGATGTTCATCGCCACGTTGCCGCCGAAGAGGTGCGAGAACAGGTTGGCCGAAATGCCGCCCGGCGAAGCCGCCAGCAGCATGAGCCCGATGGCGAACACCGGCGAGAGCCCGAAGCCCACGATGATCGCGTAGCAGGCGAGTGGCAGGCCAATGACCTGCAGCAGGAGCGCGATGGTCACCGCCTTGGGGTGCTTGAAGAGCCGCCGGAAGTCGGCCAGCGAGAGCGACAGCCCCAGCCCGAACATCACCAGCGCGAGCGCGCCGAACAGGAACCGGGTCACGATGAGCGTGGTGTCCATGGATTGTGTCTCCTCTTTGGTTCTTCTAAAAAAATGGCTGCCCGCACCCGTCGCGCGGGCGCTGGCAGCCGTGGAAAACCGGGGATCGACGCGTCTTATTGTTTGTAGCTGTCGTCGATGCGGTCGAGTTTGCGGATCAGCGAAGGCCAGACGAACATGCCGCCCAGGCCGCCGCTTTGCACCTTCATCGCCTGGCCCACGCCATCGATGATCTTCGGGTTCACATGCGTGAGTTCGCTGCCGCCCGATTGCGCCGCGATCTGGATCTGGCAGGTGTTCTCGAAGGTGTACATCGAAAGGAACGCATCGGCAATGGTCTTGCCGCAGGTCAGCAGGCCGTGGTTGCGCAGCATGAGGAAATTCGCATGGCCCATGTCGGCCTGCAGGCGCGGCTTCTCGTCGTCGCGGAAGGCCACGCCTTCGTAGTCGTGGTAGGCGAGCGAGGCCAGCACGAAGGTCGACTGCTGGCTGATGGGCAGCACGCCGTTCTTCTGCGCGCTCACCGCGATGCCGGCCTTGGTGTGGGTGTGCAGCACGCACTGGATGTCTTCGCGCGCGGCATGCACCGCGCTGTGGATCACGAAGCCGGCCGGGTTGACCGGGTAGGGCGACTCGATGATCTTGTTGCACTGCTGGTCGACTTTCACGAGGCTGGACGCGGTGATCTCGTCGAACATCAGCCCGTAGGGGTTGATGAGAAAGTGATGCTCGGGGCCGGGCACGCGCGCGCTGATGTGCGTGAACACGAGGTCGCTCCAGCCGTAGAGCGCGACGAGCCGGTAGCAGGCGGCGAGGTCCACGCGCAGCTGCCACTCTTCGGCGGAGACGAGCTTCTGGATTTCGGATTGGGAGTTGGCGTTCATGGTGTGGGTGTCCTTTGTCTGGGGTCTGTCAGGCCGCGGCCGGCTCTTTGAGCACGGTCTTGTAGATGCTTTGCTTGGGCTGGGCCATCAACCGGCGCAGCATGGGCTCGAATTCGCCGATCGGCAAGGTCTCGGCCTTCGGGTCGAAGGCGGGGTTGTCGTAGAGCGCGCAGAACTCGGCCGTGCGCTCGTAGTGCGGGTGGTCCTTGAAGTTCTCGCGCATGTCGCGGTCCAGGCCAATGTGATGGAAGAAGTAATGGCCCTGGAAGATCCCGTGGTGCTGCACCATCCAGTGGTTGGCCTCGCTCACGAAGGGCTTGAGGATCGCGGCGGCGATGTCGGGGTGGTTGAAGCTGCCGAGCGTGTCGCCGATGTCGTGCAAGAGCGCGCACACCACGTACTCCTCGTCGCGGCCGTCGCGCAGGGCGCGCGTGGCGGTCTGCAGCGAGTGGGTGTAGCGGTCGACCGGAAAGCCGCCGTAGTCGCCCTCCAGGATCTGCAGGTGCTTGATCACGCGCGCGGGCAGGCCGCCCGCGAACTGCATGAACTCGCCGCCGATCAGTTGCCAGTCTTCGCGCGTGCTCTCCTGCATGCTCTTGAAACTTGCCCTTGCGCTCATCGTGTCGTCTCCATTGTTCGTGCGTTGTTCGTCCGTGGGGTGGCGGTCACTGTAGACCTGCACTTGACGCTCAACTGTCAAGAATTTGACAATGTAGGGTGGTGGTAAACCCCTGTCCCCGGGGGGACCCGCCGATCCTTTCTCCCGATGCCCCCTTCCACCAAGCCGCGTCTCTCCGCCCCGCACCGCGCCGCGCTGGAGGGCAACCCGTGGTTCACCAGCATGCCGCGCGCGCAGCGCGAGGCGCTGGTGGGCGCGGCCGAGCTCATCCACGTGCGGCGCGGCACGATGGTGTTCCGCCAGGGCGATCCGATTCATGCGTCGGGCGGCGGTTTCTACGGGCTGGTGGCGGGCACGATCAAGATCTCGTCGCTGCGGCAGGACGGCCGCGAGGCCATCCTCGCGGTGCTGGAGCCGGGCAACTGGTTCGGCGAGATCACGCTGATCGACGGCTCGCCCCGCACGCACGACGCGACCGCGCTCGAGGCGCTCGACCTCCTGGTGGTGTCGCCCGAAGCCTTCACGCGGCAGATGCGCGACGTGGTGTTTTCCAACGCGATTGCCGCGATGCTGGCCGCGCGGGTGCGCATGCTCTACGGCCTCGCGGAAGACGCGACGCTGCGCAGCCTGCGCGCGCGCGTGGCGCACCGGCTGCTGGTGCTCGCGCGCGGCGACGCGACGCAGTCGGTGCACCTGCGGCACCAGCTCATGCTGCCGCAGGAGGCGCTCGCGATGATGCTCGGCGTGACGCGCCAGACGCTCTCGAAAGAACTCAACGCGCTGGCGGGCGAGGGCGTGGTGGCGCTGGGCTACGGGCGCATCGAGCTGCTGTCGCTCGATGCGCTGCAGCGGCTGGTCAGTACGGGATAGCTTCTGCGGTCACTCACGACTCTTTCGTGAAACACCGCGGAACCGGCTTTGCCGGGCCGCAGGTGTTGCCCCCGGTAGGGGGTAGGAGAAGCGACACGAAGTGCGCGCAGCCTGGGGGCGAGCCTATCTGAGCACGCGCCCGTCGGCCGAGATGCTGATCAGGTCGATGCTGCGCACGTTGTCGCGCAGGCCCGGGCGCAGGTTGATGCGAAAGCCCCCCACGTCGTAGTCGGTCATCGCGGTCATCGTGCGCTGCAGCGTCGCCGTGTTGAAGCCGCGGCCCGCGCGGCGCACCGCCTCACCCACTGTCTTGGCGGCGATGAAGCCCTCCAGCCCTTCGTAGGACGCGGTCTGGTCGGAGTTGTCGACCGCCGCGAGGTACTCCTTGACGATCGGAATGGCCGAGGGCCGCGGCGAGGGCACCACCTGCGAGATCACGATGCCGCCGATGTCCTTGCCCAGCTCCGCGTAGAGCGGATCGATCCCCACGATCGAGAAGGCCATGAAGTTGCCCGTGTAGCCGCTCTTGCGGAGCTTGCGGATGGCGCTGGCGGTGGTGCCCGAGAGCGACACCAGCACGATGGCCTGGGGCGACTGCTTCTGCACGTCTTTCAGCGCGGCGTCGAGCTTGTCGCCGCCCGCGGGCACCAGCGCGCTCGCGACCAGCGGGGTGAGCTTGAGTTCGGTGATGGCCTGCTGCACGGCGGCCAGGCCCGCGCGGCCCATGGCGTCGTCGTCGCCCAGGAACGCCACGCGCGTCTGCCCCACGGTGGCGCACTGGCGCACGATCTTGAGGGCCTCGTCGATCATGCCGGGCCGCACGTGGAACACGTTCGGGTGCTCGGCGCCGCGCAGGTTGTCCGATGCGGCGAAGGGTGCGAAGAGCAGGCTCCCCTGCTGGGTGGCGACGTTCGCGCCGGCCTCGCTGCTGGCGGTGCCGACGAAGCCGAAGAGCAGGTCCGCCTTCTGCGCGCCGAGCAGGGTGCGCGCGTTGGCGCTGGCGCGGGCGGCTTCGTAGCCGTCGTCCAACTGCACCAGCTTCAGCTGCAGGCCGGTGGTAGCGTTGCGCGTGTTGAAGTCGCTCACCGCGAGCCGGCTGCCCGCCGCGAAGGCGCTGCCGATGTCAGCGGCGCCGCCGGTCAGCGGCACCGATTGCCCGAGCAGCACGACGCGGGGCGCGCCGGCGGTGCGGGTCTGCGCCAATGCACCTTGAGTGATGCCCAAACCCATGCCGCCGCCCCACAGCAGCGCGCCGCATGCCTTCTCCAACCATTCCCTGCGTGACCTGTTCATTGCGCACCTTTTGTGAGAAGTAGTAAAAAAGTGTAGCAATATTGAGGCCAGGGCGATAGCAGCGGCTGCTACAGAATTGCCCTATGAAAACTGCTTTTCTCTGGGGTGGATTCGGGTTGTGCGTGGCGCTCGCGGGATGCACCGTGCTGCCGCGCGATGTGGTGGAAATCGCGCAGCCCGTTCCTGCACCGTCGCCGGACGTTGCGCAGGAGCCGCCGCCCATGGTCATCGGTGCGCCGCCGACCGCAGCCACGCGGCCCCAGGCGCCCGCGATCGAGAAGGATGCGGTGATCCGCCAGCGGCGCCTGCCCGACTATCCGACCGCGCTGGCGAACGAGGGCGTGGAAGGCCAGGTGATCGCCGTCTTCTACGTGGGTGAAACAGGCGTGCCCGAAGACGTGCGCATCGAACGATCGCCGCATCCGCTGCTGTCGAAGGCGGTGACCGATGCACTCAAGGGATGGCGCTTCGACCCCGCGCGCTCGGCGGACGGGCGCGCGGTGCGCACCCGGATGCGGCTGCCGTTCCGCTTCCAGGCCGAGTAGCGGGTTGTAGCGGACTTTTTCTTCAGGCGCGCTCGAACACCAGGTCCCACACGCCGTGGCCGAGCTTGATGCCGCGGTTCTCGAACTTGGTGAGCGGGCGGTATTCCGGCTTCGCGGCGTAGCCTTCGGCTGTGTTGCGCAGCAGCGGCTCGGCGGCCAGCACCTCGAGCATCTGCTCGGCGTAGGGCTGCCAGTCGGTCGCGCAATGGATGTAGCCGCCGGGGCGCAGGTGCTGCGCGAGCTTGGTCACGAATTCGGGCTGGATCAGCCGGCGCTTGTTGTGGCGCTTCTTGTGCCACGGGTCCGGAAAGAACACATGCACGCCGGCCAGCGTGCCGGGCTGCAGCATGTGGTCGAGCACGTCGACCGCGTCGTGCGCGCAGATGCGGATGTTCGAGATCGACTGCTCGCCGATGCGCTTGAGCAGCGCGCCCACGCCGGGCTCGTGCACCTCGCAGCAGAAAAAGTTGGTCTCGGGCAGCACCGTGGCGATGTGCGCGGTGGCCTCGCCCATGCCGAAGCCGATCTCCAGCACCGTCGGGGCGGCGCGGCCGCCGAAGGCCGCCGTCAAGTCGAGCGGCTCGGGGGTGTAGGGGATGAGAAACAGCGGACCCAGTTCAGAAAAGGCCCGCGCCTGGCCGTCGGTGGTGCGGCCGGCGCGCTTGACGAAGCTCTTGAGGCGGCGGTGCAGCGGGTGCGGCTTGTTGCTGTCGCCCGCGCTGTCGTCTGTGGTTTCGTCGCTGGGCGGGAGGTCGTGGGGCACGGTGTCGGGAAAGTTCATGGCGGCCGCGAATTGTAGAGAGCGCGCCATTCGGGCACCCAGCCGGCCAGTGCGGCCGCGCAGGATGCGGCCGTGGCGGGGCCCAGGCCGAGCACGCGCGCGGCCGCATCGAGCGCGGCCAGCGCGGCCTCGGGCGTAGACGTGTCGATGGCCGTGGCGCCGTTCTGCTTGGAGAGCTTGTCGCCATCGGCACCGCGCACCAGCGGCGTGTGCAGGTAGCTGGGCGTCGGAAGGCCCAGCGCGCGCTGCAGCAGGATCTGGCGCGCGGTGTTGTCTGCCAGGTCCTCGCCGCGGACCACGTCGGTCACGCCTTGCTCCGCGTCGTCGACCACCACGGCGAGTTGATAGGCCCACGGGCCATCGGCGCGGCGCAGCACGAAGTCGCCGACCTCGCGGCTGACGTCCTGGTGCTGCTCGCCCAGGCGCCGGTCGGTCCAGCGGAGTTCACCGGGCTGATTCGATTCGAACTTCTCGGTGGCGAAGCGCCAGGCCCGCGCGGGCTTGCCGTGCAGGCCATCCCGGCAGGTGCCGGGATACACGCGCTCGCCATGCCGCTCGTGCCGTTGGCCGAGGCGGGCGAGCGCCATGTCGATGTCCTTGCGCGAACACCCGCACGGGTACGCGAGGCCGAGTGCCTGCAGCTTCTGCAGCGCCGCCTCGTAGTGCGCCGTGCGCTGCGTCTGCCACACGGGCGTTTCGTCGGGCAGCAGATGGCAATCGGCCAGCTGCCGCAGCATGTGCTCGCCCATGCGGGGCAGGCACCGTTCGGTGTCGGCGTCCTCGATGCGGATCAGCCAGCGCGCCTCGGGGCCGCGGGCGCGCACGTCGAGCCAGCTCGCGAGTGCCGCCACCAGCGAGCCGGCGTGCAGCGGCCCGGTGGGCGAGGGCGCGAAACGGCCGGTCTCACGCATCCTAAAAATCGATCAGATCACCGCGAGTGCCAGCGAAAGGCCCGAGAGGAACGCGTCTTCCACGCGGTGCCCCGTGCACCAGTCGCCCGCCACGCCGATGCGGGCCTTGGCGTCCCACAGGTGCGTCTTGCCCACGGGCACCTGCGTCTGCGCTTCGGTCCAGCAGCGCGTCTGCGCATGCGAGGGCACCGCGTGGATGCCGGTGATCTCGGCGAAGGCGCGCAGCAGCTTGGCTTCGACGCGCGGCGCGTCGTCGCGCAGATGTTCCTGCGACCAGGTGGCGCTCGCCTGCAGCGTCCAGCGCTCGATGCGTTCGCGGCCGGGCTTGGACGATTCGCGCGCGAGCCATGCCACGCGGTGGTGGGTGCTGCGCGCCGCGTTCCACTGCGGGCCGAGGTGCGACATGTTGGGCTGGTTGGCCTGCGGGAACGCGATCATCAGCGTCCAGCACGGCGCGATGCGCACCGGCTCGATCTTCTGGCTGATCGATGCGGAGAGCTTGCCGTCGCCGAGCAGCACGCGGGTGCGCGCGGGCGGCACGGCGAGCAGCACGGCGTCGAAGCCGGAGTACACATGCTGCGAATCGTCTTCGCCCGCGGTGCGCAGTTGCCAGCGCTTGGCATCGAGCGCGTCGGGCTCGATCTGCGTGACCTGCGTGTTGGTGATGAGGTTGCCGGCCAGCGGCGCGGCCCAGTGGGCCACCAGCGCGTCCATGCCGGGCTGCGCGACCCAGTGCGATTCGCGGCCGGGCAATGCCGCTTCGGCCACGCGGCCGTGGGCGTCGAGCACGCGCACGAGGTTGGCGCTCCAGGGGCGGCAGAGGCTGGGCGTGGCTTCGAGCGCCAGCGCGAATCGCGGATCGCGCACGGTGAAGTACTGCGCGCCGCTGTCGAAGCGGCCGAACGCCGTGTCGATGCTCGCCATGCGGCCGCCGGGCGCGGCCTCGCGTTCGAACAGCGTGACCTTGTGACCGGCCTGCACCAGCGTGCGCGCGCAGGCCACCCCGGCGATGCCGGCGCCGACGACGGCGTAGTGGCGGGGAGTGGGGGAGGACGCGGAGGATGTTCGGTGACGGTCGGCTTGTTTTGCAGTTGCGCGGGTGCTCATGGCGGACTCTTTTCTTTTGACAGGGAGACAATGAATGTGTCCGCACTCTACATCGGTCTGCGAGGGCCGCTGGGAGACCAGGCCTCAGGGCTTTCCTCAGCGTCCCCGATGGCGCTCGAGCAGCGCGCGCCGCGTGGCCTCGTGCTCGAACTGCGCGAGCCACCATTCGAGCGCGCGCCCCGGCCCGCCCGCGCTGCGCACGCGCCACGCGCAATGCATGGTGCCCAGCGGCGGCGTGCGCTCGGTCTTGCGTTCGATGAGATGGCCCGCCTCGATGTACGGCCGCGCCATCGGCTCGGGCAAAAAGCCGCCGCCCAGGCCGTGCAATTGCGCCGCGAGCTTGAACTGCATGCTCGGCACGGTGAGCACGTCCTGCCCGCCGACGAGGTTCACGGTCATGCTCGGCCCACTGCGCACCGAGTCGGCCGCGGCGACCGCGCGGTACTGCCGCAGCACTTCGTCGGTCAGCGGCTCGGGCAGGCGCGCGAGCGGATGGTGCGGTGCCACCGCGTACACGAAGCGCAGCTCGCCGATCGGCCGGCTGCGGATGCCGGTGGCCGTGAACGCGAGGCTCGCGGCATCGAGCACCGCGCCGATCGCCAGGTCGGCCTCGCCGCTGGTCAGCGCCTCGATGGTGCCCAGCAGCGTCTCGTCGCGCAGCTTGAGCCGCGTGGGCGGATCGAGCGCGAAGAAGGCGGTGGCCAGGTCCAGCAGCGGGTCGCGCGCGATCACGCTGTCCACCGCGATGGTGAGCATCGGCTCCCAGCCCGTGGCCACGCGCTTGACGCGGTTGGCCACCGCGTCGATTTCGTTCAGCAGGCGCGCCGATTCGCGCAGCAGCTCGGCGCCCGCCTCGGTAATGCGCGCCTGGCGCGCGCTGCGGTCGAACAGCAGCACGTCCAGCGCATCTTCGATCTGGCGCACCCGGTAGCTCAGCGCGCTGGGCACGAGGTTGAGCGCGCGCGCCGCGCCCGCGAAGCTGCCGGTGTTGGCCACCGTCTGCAGCATGGCGAGCGCGTCGGGGGTCAGTACGTCTCTGGCGCTGGGCATGGCAATTCCATTGATCAAAAAATTTGAATGATGCCATCAAAACCGGGCGCTTTTACCTCGGGGGTGCGGGCCTAAAGTTCTTCACATCCGCTGCGCATCCGGCGCGGCATACGAAGAAGGCCAGAACATCCCCCCGGGGAACGGCCAAAGGAGTTCGACGATGTTGCAAGTCCGTAAATCACAGGAACGCGGTTATGCCGACCATGGCTGGCTGCGCTCGTTCCACAGCTTTTCCTTCGCCGGTTACTACGACGCGGCCCACATGGGCTTCGGCAACCTGCGGGTGATCAACGAAGACCGCGTGGCCGCGGGCGCCGGCTTCGGCACCCATGGCCACAAGGACATGGAGATCATCAGCTACGTGCTCTCGGGCGAACTGGCGCACAAGGACAGCATGGGGAACATCGAATCCATTCCGCCGGGCGACGTGCAGCGCATGAGCGCGGGCCGCGGCGTGATGCACAGCGAGTTCAACCACAAGAAGGACGAGACCACGCACTTCCTGCAGATCTGGATCGAGCCCAACGTGCGCGGCATCGCGCCGGGCTACGAGCAAAAGCAGTTCGGCGACGCCGAGAAGCGCGGCAAGCTGCGCCTGGTGGCCTCGCCCGACGGCAGCGACGGCTCGGTGAAGGTGAATGCCGATGCGCGCCTCTTCGCCGGGCTGCTTGATGGCGAAGAGAACGCCAGCCTGGCGCTCGACCCGGCGCGCAAGAGCTACGTGCACCTGATTCGCGGCGAGCTCGAAGTCAATGGCCAGAAGCTCTCGGGCGGCGACGCCGCGATGCTCGAAGGCGAATCGCAGTTGACGCTGGGCGCCGGCAAGGATGCCGAAGTGCTGGTGTTCGACCTGACCGCTTGATCCACCGCCGGGCGCTTGTCGTCCGGCTTTTTTTCTGTCCCCTGTATTTCAATCAACAACCCGAGGAGTTTTCAACCATGGCAACCACCACCACCCCCAACGCAGCCCAGGACACCCTGGCGCTGATCGGCCGCATCCTGATCGCCACGCTGTTCATCCCCGCCGGCTTCGGCAAGCTCATGGGCTTTGCGGGCACCGTCGGCTACATCACCAAGGTGGCGGGCCTGCCGCTGCCCGAGGTGGCGGCCGCGATCGCGATCGTCATCGAACTCGGCTTCGGCATCGCGCTGCTGGTCGGCTTCAAGACGCGCTGGGTGGCGCTCGTCATGGCCATCTTCACGGTCGCGACCGGCCTGTTCTTCCACAAGTTCTGGATCGATGCGACGCAGAACACGCAGTTCTTCAAGAACCTGGCGATCGCCGGCGGCATGCTTGCTTTCTCGGCCTTCGGCGCCGGCCGCTTCAGCATCGACAAGCGCTGATCCACCTTTCAACCCAAGGAGCACCTGAACATGGCAAACATCGTTGTCGTCTTCCATTCCGGCTACGGCCACACCCAACGCATCGCGCAAGCCGTGGCCGAATCGGCCGGCGCGCAGCTGCTCGCCATCGACGCCGACGGCAACCTGCCCGAAGGCGGCTGGGAAACATTGGCCGCGGCAGATGCCATCGTCTTCGGCTCGCCCACCTACATGGGCGGCGTGAGCTGGCAGTTCAAGAAGTTCGCCGATGCGTCGTCCAAGGTCTGGTACACGCAGGGCTGGAAGGACAAGCTCTTCGCCGGCTTCACCAACAGCGCCACCATGAACGGCGACAAGGTCACGACCATGGCGTACCTGTGGACGCTCGCGATGCAGCACAGCGGCATCTGGGTCAGCATGGGCATCCTGCCGACCAACAACAAGGCAGCGACACGCGACTCGATGAACTACGTGGGCGGCTACGGCGGCCTCTTGACGCAATCGCCGTCGGACGCGAGCCCGGCCGAGATGTTCAAGGGCGACTTCGATACGGCACGTGCATTCGGCGAACGTATTGCCGCAGTGGCAAGATCGCGCGGATAAACCCAGCCACCCACGGAGCCCCCGATGACCGACACCACTGCCCACGCCCAATTGCTTCAACCGCACGACAAGGACCTGGGTGGTGGCTTCAACGTGAGGCGCCTCTTGCCCGCGGCGCAGCGCCGCTCGGTCGGGCCCTTCGTGTTCTTCGACCATTTCGGGCCGGCCACCGAGAAGCCCGGCACCGAGCACGATGTGCGGCCGCATCCGCACATCGGCCTGGCGACGGTCACCTATCTTTTCGAGGGCGCGATGATGCATCGCGACAGCCTCGGAAGCGTGCAGGAGATCCTCCCCGGCGCGATCAACTGGATGACCTCGGGGCGCGGCATCGTGCACTCCGAGCGCAAGCCCGATCGCCTGAAGGCCGACACCTATGTGAACCACGGACTGCAGCTCTGGGCCGCATTGCCGCAGGCGCATGAGGAGGTCGAGCCGAGCTTCGAGCACACGCCGGCCAGCGCCATTCCCGAACTGGTGGAGCAGGGCGCCAACGTGCGCGTGCTGGTGGGCGAGGCCTTCGGCCAGCGCTCTCCGGTGAAGACATTGGCGCAGACCGTGTACGTCGACATCGCGCTGCCCGCGGGCGGCCGCTTCGAGCTGCCCGCACTGGCGCCCGAGCTGGCCATCTACGCCGTCGATGCCGATGCGCGCGTCAACGGCGAGGCGATCCCCGCGCACACGATGGCGGTGCTGCCCGACGGGCAGGGCGCTGTGCTGACTTCTGAGGCGGCCGTGCGCCTGATGGTGATCGGCGGTGAGCCGCTGGACGGTCCGCGCTACATCACCTGGAACTTCGTCTCGAGCCGGCGCGAGCGCATCCTCGAGGCCGGCGCCGACTGGGCCGCGCAACGCATGGGCCACGTGCCCGGCGAGACCGAATTCATTCCGCTGCCGGGCAAGCCCTTCGGCGTGCGCGAGCCGGACACCGGGACCACGCCCGTCTGACCCTGTTCGTACGTTGGCGGGAGAGATTTCGCGAGATTTCCGGACATCTCGAGGTAGTAAGCTGCGCCCCGCAAACGGCGATCGAGGGGATCGCCGTCCCAACGACATCCCAGAAAGGGAGCAAGGCACATGGCAGTTTTTCGGACCCCCGAGGTTGCGCCGGGCGAATACGGCGATCTTTTCGAATTCCTCATGAAGGAGCTCAAGCTCTTCAAGCGCAAGCTGGTCCTCATGCTCAAGCATGTGCAGACCGGCGAGTCGATGGTCTATGAACAGGCCTGGTACGACTTCCACCTGAAGGACCGCATCACGCACCTGCTCAAGACCGACGACTACGCCGCCGTCGCGCAGTTGCCGATCAACAAGAAGGGCCAGACCGGCATCTACATCGAGACCCGCTACGTCAAGAGCGGCAAGCTCGTCGGCCTGCAGCTCGTGGAGGCCCGGCCGCACGAGGGCGGGCGCTACGTGGGCCTCACGCCCGCGGTGGTGTTCACCGACGCCGACGGCGAGCGCATGCTGGCGTTCGCACAGAAGCTCAAGTAGAAAGAAGCGCAAACGAAAAAAAGGGTCCGACTGGTCGGACCCTTTTTCTTTTCTCGCCTGAGGCTTACTTGCCGCCGATCGAGACGGCCTCCGCAGGCGGTGCGCCATCGGGCGCCTTCGGCAGTTCGATCATCGCCTTGCGGCCCGCGCGACCGCGCCATGCCGAGAAGCCCACGCCGGCCAGCAGCAGCACGCACAACCCGATGAAGGTGCCGCTGATCGGCCGCGTGACGAACACCGACATGTCGCCGCGCGAGAGCAGCAGGGCGCGGCGGAAGTTCTCCTCCACCATCGGCCCGAGCACGAAGCCCAGCAGGATCGGCGCGACCGAGAACTCCAGCGTCATCAGCACCGCGCCGACGATGCCGAACACCAGCACTTCCCAGATCTGGAACAGGCTGTTCTGCGTGCTGTACACGCCCGTCGCAATGAAGAACATCGCGGCCGGGAACAGGTACTTGTAGGGCACCTTCAGGAGCTTGACCCACACGCCGATCATCGGCACGTTCAGCACCACCAGGATCACGTTGCCGATCCAGAACGAGGCGATCAGGCCCCAGAAGATGTCCGGATGCTCGGTGATGAGCTGCGGGCCGGGCTGGATGCCCTGGATCAGCAGCGCGCCCAGGATCAGCGCCATCACCGCGTCGCCCGGAATCCCCAGGCTCATCGTCGGGATGAAGTCGACCTGCGTCTTGGAGTGGGCCGAGGCCTCGGGGCCGGCCACGCCTTCGATCATGCCGGTGCCGAACTTGTCGGGCGTCTTGGAGACCTTGCGCTCCAGCGCGTAGGCGATGAAGGTGGTGATGGTCGGGCCGGTGCCGGGCATCGCGCCGAAGATCGTGCCGACGATGGTGCCGCGGATCATGGCGGGGAAGGCGCGCTTCAATTCTTCCTTGCTCGGGCGCATGTCGCTCAGCTTGAGCGTGCCCGTGTCGCCGATGGCCTTCATGCGGTTCACGTTGAGCAGGAAGTCGGCCACGCCGAAGAGGCCCATCGAGATGGCCACCAGTTCGAGGCCGTCGCTCAACTCGGGCAGGTTGAACGCGAAGCGGAAGCTGCCGCTGTTCACGTCGGTGCCGACCACGCCGCACAGGAGGCCGAAGATCGTCATCGCCACGCCCTTGAGCGGCGAGCCGCGCGACATGGTGGAACCGGCAAGAAGGCCCAGCAGCATGATCGAGAAGATCTCGGTCGGGCCGAACTTGAACGCGATCTGCACCAGCAGGGGCGAGGCGAAGATCATCACGATGATGCCGACCGACGCCGCGAAGAACGAGGCGATCATCGTCACCCCGAGCGCGACGCCGCCCTTGCCCTGCTTGGTCATCGGGTAGCCGTCCAGGCACGTCACCGCATGCGGCGGGTGCGAGGGCATGTTCATCAGGATGGCGCCGATGGCACCGCCGTACTGCGAGCCGTAGAAGATGCCCGCCAGCATCAGGATCGCGGGCACCGGGTGCATCGCGTAGGTGAGCGGCAGAAGGATCGAGATGGCCTGCAGTGCGCCCATGCCCGGCAGCACGCCGATCAGGTTGCCCACCAGCACGCCGAAGAACGACCACAGGAGATTGGAGCCCTGGAACGCGACACCGAAGCCGAACCAGAGGTCGTGGAGCGATTGACCGATCATGGCTTCAGCCTCCCCATTGGAACAACGGCAGCTGCAGCTTCAGCGCCCACCAGAACACCACCACCGCGATGAAGCACATCGCGAGCGCCAAGAGCAGCGCCTCGGTCAGCGTGTTGTCGCGGTCGCCCAGCGCCGAGATGAACACGATGGCGAAGGTCGCCGGCAGCAGGCCGCCGTATTCGCCCAGCAGCAGGAACGACAGGATGCCCGCGATGATGCAGATGCCGCCGCGCATGTCGGGCATGCCGCCCGGATGGCCGTGCGACACGGCCTCGGTGCTCGCGGGTTTCTCACCGCGCGCGGAGATGGCGATGAGCAGGCCCGTGAGCGCCAGGAGACCGCCGAGCGCGACCGGGAAGAAGCCCGGTCCCATGTGCGCGAGCTCGCCGACGCGGTAGCCGATGCCGGCATAGACGGCTGCCAGGCCGATGACCACGAGCAACGCGCCGCCGTAGTAATCCTTCTTGAATTGGGGTGCGGGCCGAAGCGCGTGCGAGGCCGGATCTTCACCGTGCGGGTGCATTGAGTCTCCTTCGATTTGGAAGGAGCGCAGTCTAGAAATCGAGGCTTTCAATCGCCTTTCGATACGAGTGCGAAAGGCCTCTGGAGCTTCAAAATACGTGTAATTGCGTACCGCGCTACCCCGCAGAAACCCTAGGTAAAACGGCCAATGGGAGCTTGAGGATCGCGCGGAGGCCGCCGCCGTTCGGGCGCTCGGGCATGTCGGCGCTGTCCAGTTCGATCTCGCCGCCGTTGCGCCGCGCATAGCCGCGCGCGATGGCCAGGCCGAGGCCCGCGCCTTGCGTGGCGGCGTTGGCGGCGGGGTCGCGGTGAAAGCGCTCGAACACGCTGTCGCGCCGCTCGGGCGCGATGCCCGGGCCGCTGTCGCACACCTCGGCCAGCGCGTGCGAGGCCTCGCGCCGCACGGTCACCGTGATGTTGCCGCCGCGCGGCGTGTACTTGATGGCGTTGTGCACGAGGTTGGCGAGCACCTCGTGCAGCTCGGCGCCGTTGGCCTCGACGGGCAGCACGGGGGGCGCGTTGTCGTCGTCGCTGTCGCCGTCCAGCTTGTCCTGCGCCTCCGGTTCGCCGCGTGCATCGACCCAGCCCAGGTCCTGGTCGTGCTCGCGCGCGAGCGGCAGGTACTGCAGCACCACGGCGCGCGCGATGTCGCTGAGGTCGACCACCGCGGGCTCGGTGCCGCCCGTGATTTCCTCTTCGGTCGTGGCATGCGCCAGCGCCAGCAATTGCTCGCTCAGGCGCCGCGTGCGCGCCAGCTGCGCGACGATCGCGTGCAGCGATTCGCGCATGCGCGCCGGGTCGGTCTCGCGCACCGCGTAGCCCGCCTGGATCGACAGGATGCTCAGCGGCGTGCGCAGCTGGTGCGAGGCATCGGCCAGGAACTGCGACTGCTCGGCCACCATGCGCCGGTGGTCCGCGATGTGGTGGTTGACCGCGTCCACCAGCGGCACCACCTCCTGCGGCACGCCGCTCGCGTCGAGCGGCTTCAGGTCATCGCGCCGGCGCTCGCGCAGCGACCGGCGCAGGCGCTCCAGCGGACGCAGCGTCCAGGCCACGCCCAGCCACACCAGCACGGCCATCACCAGCACCATGCGCGCGTCGCGCAGCAGCTCCTGCTCGAGCGATTCGTTCTGCGCCTGCAGGCGCGGGCCGGTGCCCTCTGCGGCCTGGATGAGCACGCTGTACGCGGTGCCGGCGTGGGTGTTGTCGTAGACCGTCTGGCGCAGCGCGGCCACGCGCACCGGGTGCTGCTCGTGCACCGCGTCGTAGAACACGGGCGTGCCGTCGGGCGGGCGCTCTGCGGGGCGGGGCAGGCCGGGCACGCCCATGAGCGTGGTCTCGGGCGCGTTGGTGTCGAGCGTCTCGCCCTTGGGAATGCGCTGCACGCCGACGTGCAGGTACTTGTAGCGCAGGTGCGTGGACTCGAACATCGCCTGCACCGAGAAGGCCTCCTGCACCCGCACGCTGCCGTCGCTCGCGACCACGATGCCGTTGGCCAGCGCCTGCACGGGCTCCAGCAGGCTCTGGTCGTAGGCGAGCACCAGCGAATCGGTGAGCGTGCGGTAGTCGTTCCAGCTGTCCAGCGCCAGCAGCGCGACGATGCCCGGCAGCAGCAGCGCGAGCAGGCGCGCGCGGATGCCGAAGCGCCGCGGTTCGGTCCGCAATTCAGGCCGCTGCGGGCGGGGCGCCTGGGGGTCCATCGGCAATGCCCTCGAGCATGTAGCCCAGCCCGCGCACGGTGACGATGCGCACGTCGCTGTCCGCGAGCTTGCGCCGCAGGCGATGCAGCACGACCTCGATGGCGTCGGGCCCCGCGGTGCTGTCGTTGGTGAACACCTTGGCAAAGAGCTGCGACTTGCCCACCGGCGCGCCGCTGCGCATCAAGAGCGCGGTGAGCGCGGCCTGCTCACGCGGCGTGAGCGACAGCAGCGTGCCGCGCAGCGTGAAGGCGTGGCTCTCGCTGTCGTACGAGAGCGAGGCGCACTGCAGCCGCGGATGCTGCTTGCCGCGGCTGCGCCGCACCAGCGCCGCCAGGCGCGCCTCCAGCTCGACCAGCTCGAAAGGCTTGGTGAGGAAATCGTCCGCGCCCAGGTTCAGGCCACGCACGCGGTCCTGCAGCGCGCCCTGCGCGGTGAGGATGAGCACGGGGGTGCGGTCGTCGGCATCGCGCATGTCGGCCAGCACGCTCAGGCCGTGCTTGTCGGGCAGGCGCAGGTCCAGGACGATGGCGTCGTATTCGGTGCCGGCCATGAAGGCCTCGGCGGTGCGCGCATCGGGCGCGTGGTCGGCGACGAAGCCGCTCTGGGTCAACGCCCGGACGAGCCACGAGGCCATGTCCAGTTCGTCTTCCACCAGGAGGATGCGCATGAGGGATTGCCGGTTATTTCTTCAGGCCGCGGCCCAGGTCGATGTCTTCCGAGGCGCGTGCGCTGGCATCGGCCGCGCGCGCGCTCAGGTCGGGCGCCAGGGCGCGCCGGCCGTCGAACACGAAGCAGTCGCCGTGGTAGTGCGCGCCGCCCACGTCCTCGAAGTATTTGAGGATGCCTCCTTCGAGCTGCAGCACGTGCTCGATGCCTTCCTCGCGCATGAGGATCGCGGCCTTCTCGCAGCGGATGCCGCCGGTGCAGAAGCTCACCACGGTCTTGCCCGCGAAATCGGCGCGGTGTGCTTTCAGCGCGGGCGGGAATTCGGTGAACTTGGTGATGCGCCAGTCGATCGCGCCGTCGAATGTGCCTTCATCGACCTCGAAGTCGTTGCGCGTATCGAGGAGGGCGATCTCGCGGCCTTCGTCGTCGTGGCCCTGGTCGAGCCAGCGCTTGAGGGTGGGCGCATCGACGCCGGGGGCGCGGCCTGCGGCCGGCTGGATGGCCGGGTGGTCCATGCGGATGATCTCGCGCTTCTGCTTCACCAGCATGCGCCGGAAGGGCTGCGCGGCGGACCAGCTTTCCTTGGTCTCGAGGTCGGCGAAGCGCGCATCGGCGCGCAGTTCGGCCAGGAAGGTATGGATGGCGTCCGGCGGCCCGGCCAGAAACAGGTTGATACCCTCGGGCGCCAGCAGGATGGTGCCCATGAGGCCCAGGGCCTGGGTGCGGGCACGCAGGTCTTCGCGCAGCACGGGGCTGTCGTCTATGGCCACGAATTTGTAGGCCGCGATATTCAGAATCTCTTGCACGGGGCGCGATTGTAGGGATTGCCAACCCACATCGTGGGGTGGCGGTTTCTACAATGGCGGGATGTTTGTTCACCTGCGCCTGCACACCGAATTTTCCGTCGTCGACGGCACCAACCGGATCGACGAAGTCATCAAGGCCGCCGCTGCCGACAAGCAGCCCGCACTGGCCATCACCGACCTGAACAACCTGTTCGGGGCGGTCAAGTTCTACAAGCAGGGGCGGGGCAAGGGCGTGAAGCCCGTCATCGGCGCTGAAATCTTCATCGAAGGGCTGGGCAAGGAGCCCGGCGTGCTCACCCGGATCGTGCTGCTGGTGCAGAACACCGAGGGCTACCTGCACCTGTCCGAGCTGCTCGCGCGCGCGTGGACGCAGAACGTGGGCCGCGGCCAGTCGCAGGCGGCCTGCAAGCTCGAATGGCTCGAAGAACTTTCGGGCGGGTTGATCGTGCTCTCGGGCGCGCAGGCGGGGCCGCTCGGCGTGCCGCTGCTGCAGGGGCAGGAAGAGCGCGCCGCCGAGCTGGCGCTGAAGTTGGCGGGCATGTTCCCGCACCGTTTCTACATCGAGCTGCAGCGCGCAGGCCGCCCGGAAGACGAGCCGCACGTGGTCGCCGCGGTGAAGCTCGCGGCGCGGCTCAAGCTGCCGGTGGTCGCCACGCACCCGGTGCAGTTCGCCGAACGGCAGGACTACGAGGCGCATGAGGCGCGCGTGTGCATCTCCGAAGGCGAGATCCTCGGCAACCCGCGCCGCGTGCGCAAGTTCACCGAAGAGCAGTACTTCAAGTCGACCGCCCAGATGCAGGCCCTGTTCGCCGATGTGCCCAGCGCGCTGGCCAACACGGTGGAGATCGCCAAACGCTGCAACCTGACGCTGGTGCTGGGCAAGCCGCAGCTGCCCGACTTTCCCACGCCCTTCGTGAGCGAAGGCGTGCGCATGCCGATCGACGACTTCTTCCGCCAGGAATCGTTCGAGGGGCTCGAAGTGCGCCTCGCGCACCTCTATCCCGATGCGGCCAAGCGCGATGCCGAACGGCCGCGCTATGTGGAGCGCCTGGAGTTCGAGATCAACACGATCCTGAACATGGGCTTCCCCGGCTACTTCCTGATCGTGGGCGACTTCATCAAGTGGGCCAAGGAAAACGGCTGCCCCGTGGGCCCGGGCCGGGGCTCGGGCGCGGGCTCGCTGGTGGCCTATGCGCTCAAGATCACCGACCTCGACCCGCTCGAATACAAGCTGCTGTTCGAACGGTTCCTGAACCCCGAGCGCGTCTCGATGCCCGACTTCGACATCGACTTCTGCCAGGGCAACCGCGACCGCGTGATCGACTACGTGAAGGACAAGTACGGCCGCAACGCCGTGAGCCAGATCGCCACCTTCGGCACGATGGCCGCGCGCGCCGCCATCCGCGACGTGGGCCGCGTGCTGGACATGAGCTACATGTTCTGCGACGGCATCAGCAAGCTGATTCCGAACAAGCCGGGCATGTCGGTCACGCTGCAGTACCCGCCCGAGAAAAAGATCGAGGGCGACAAGAACAACTACGCCATCGAGATGGAGCCGCAGCTCGCGCAGCGCATCGAGAAGGAAGAAGAAGTGCGCATGCTGGTCGAGCTCGCGCAGAAGCTCGAAGGCATGACGCGCAACATCGGCATGCACGCCGGCGGCGTGCTCATTGCGCCCGGCAAGCTCACCGATTTCTGTCCGCTCTACCAGCAGCCGGGCAGCGACTCGGCCGTGAGCCAGTACGACAAGGACGACGTCGAGGCCATCGGCCTGGTGAAGTTCGACTTCCTGGGGCTCGCCACGCTCACCATCCTGGAGATCGCGAAAGAGTTCATCGTCGCGCGCCACAAGGGCCAGGAGGACTTCGCGTTCGAGAACATTCCGCTCAAGGACGCGGCCACCTACCGGCTCTTCTCCGAAGGCAAGACGGAAGCGGTGTTCCAGTTCGAATCGCGCGGCATGCAGGGCATGCTGAAGGACGCGCGGCCCACGCGTCTGGAAGACCTGATCGCGCTCAACGCGCTGTACCGTCCGGGCCCGATGGACCTGATCCCCAGTTTCGTCGCGCGCAAGCACGGCCGCGAAGAGGTGGAGTACCCGCACCCGGCCGTCGCCGAGATGCTCTCGGAGACCTACGGGATCATGGTCTACCAGGAGCAGGTGATGCAGACCGCGCAGATCCTGGGCGGCTACTCGCTCGGCGGCGCCGACCTGCTGCGCCGCGCGATGGGCAAGAAAAAGCTCGAGGAGATGGCCGAGCACCGCGAGAAATTCCGCGCGGGCGCACTCGCCACGCACGGCATTCCGCAAGACAAGGCCGACGAGATCTTCGACTTGATGGAGAAGTTCGCGGGCTACGGCTTCAACAAGTCGCACGCCGCCGCCTACTCGCTGCTCGCGTACCACACGGGCTGGCTCAAGGTCCACTACACGGCCGAATTCTTCTGCGCCAACATGACCGTGGAAATGGACGACACGGACAAGCTCAAGCTGCTGTTCGAAGACGCCCAGAAGAACTTCGGCATCACCTTCGAGCCGCCGGACGTGAACCGCGGCAACTACCGCTTCGAGCCGGTCACCGACCGGGTGATCCGCTACGGCCTGGGCGCCGTCAAGGGCACGGGCCAGCTCGCGGTCGAGGCCGTGGTGCGGGCGCGCGAAGAGGGCGGGCCGTTCAAGAGCCTGTTCGATTTCTGCGTGCGCATCGACCGCCAGCGCATCAACAAACGCACGGTCGAGGCGCTGATCAAGGCCGGCGCGTTCGATGCGATCCAGCAGAACCGCGCGGCGCTGATCGCCTCGCTGGACCGCGCCTTCGATTTCGCCAGCGCGACCGCGGCCAACGCCTCGCAGGTCGACATCTTCGGCGACTGCGAGCACGGCTCGGCCACCGCCGAACCCGACCTGGTCGATGCCACGCCGTGGGGCGTGAAGGAGCGCCTCACGCTGGAGAAAACCGCCGTCGGCTTCTACCTCTCGGGCCATCTGTTCGACGAGGTCTCGCACGAGGTGCGGCGCTTCTGCAAGCGCGAGATCGGCGACCTGCTCGACAGCCGCGACCAGCAGGTCATCGCGGGCATCGTGAGCGACTTCCGCGTGATCAACGGACAGCGCGGGCGGCTCGCGATCTTCAAGCTGGACGACAAGTCCGAGTCCATCGACGCGACGGCCGACGAGGCGCTCATCAACGCCAACCGCAACACCTTGAAAGATGACGAGCTCGTCATCGTGAGCGGCCGGCTGCAGCCGGCGCGCGGCGGCTTCGAGGCGCGTTTTCAGGTGCAGCAGGTGTGGGACCTGGCGACGGCGCGCTGCCGCTTCGGCAAGTTCCTGCGCGTGGCGGTGAACGGCAAGGCGCCGGACATCGCGCGGCTGGTGAAGGACTTTCCGCCGCGCACCGAGCAGACCGAGGTCGGCGATCTGGTTCAGGGTTTGCCGGTGCGCCTGTCGATGGCGCGCGGCGGCGCGCAGGTCGAGCTGCAGCTGGGCGAGCGCGCCAAGTTCTTCCCGACCGATGCCGCGCTCGCGAGTTGGACGGCACAGGCGGAGGCGGGCAAGGCGCTGATCGTCTACGAGTGAATGGCCCCTGGCTTTTTGGGGTCGTGGAACGTTTGGGCGTACTGCGCGTCCATCTGTTTCTTCACAACCAGGCTGTTCGAGGAGGAACGATTGCCATGACCCATCAAAAGACCAAGACCCTGAAGACCGCCGCGCTCGCACTCGGCATGTCGCTGGCGATGTCCGCCGCCTTCGCCCAGTATGCCGGCCCGAGCAGCGTGCCGACGATGACGGTCAAGCAGCTGCTGGACACCGGCAAGGACGACCAGCACGCCACGCTGCGCGGCTTCATCGTCTCGCACGACGGCGGCGAGCACTACACCTTCGCCGACGACACCGGCCGCATGAAGGTGGAGATCGATGCCAAGCACTTCCCGCCCGGCGTGAAGATCGACGACAAGGTGCGCGTCGAGATCTCGGGCGAGTTCGACAAGGACCTCGTCGGCAAGGCCGAACTGGACGTCAAGCGGCTGAGCCTGGCGCGCTGACCGCCACGGCGGCGGGGGCTTCTTCCACCGCCGCCTTCTTGCCCTTCTTCCGCAGCGCCAGCTCGATCTGCTCGAGCACGGCCTCCGGCGCGTGCAGCCAGTCCTTGGCCAGCACCTGCACCACCTGCCAGCCGAACGCATCGAGCACGCGCGGACGCGAGACGTAGCGCTCCAGCACGTTGCGGTTCTCGTAGTGCGTCGCGGTGTCCACGAGGATGCCCAGCGCATAGTGCCCGGCCTCCGGCGCACGCAGCGCGAGGTCGCAGCGAAAACGCGACTGGCCCACCTGTTCATCGACCGCATGGCCGCGCGCACGCAGCGCGGCCGCGAGCTGCGCCGTCACTTCGTCGGCGCGCGCATGCGGCGCGCTGCTGCCGCGCGTGAGCGGATTCATGCCCTCGAGCACGCGCCGCGCGGTCGCCGAATCGCCGCGCGACAGGCACTCCGCATAGCGCAGGAACTGCTTGAGCGCCGCGGCGCCTTCGTTGTGGTCGTTGGTGATCGCCTCGTGGCGGATCGTGGAGACCACGGCCATGTGGTGCCGCGCGCGGCTGAAGATCACGTTGAGCCGCTTCTCGCCGCCGCGCTGGTTGATCGGGCCGAAGTTCATCAGCATGCGGCCCTCGGGGTTCGGGCCGTAGCAGATGCTCAGGATGATGATGTCGCGCTCGTCGCCCTGCACGTTCTCCAGGTTCTTGATGAAGAGGCCGCAGAACTGGTCGTCTTCCTCGCGCACGTACTCGGCTTCCAGCCGCGCGGCGAAGTCGCTGTCGATGGCGCCCAGCGCGTCGAGCTCGGCCTCGATCTCGGTCTGCTGCGCTTCCGAGAACGCCACGATGCCCAGGCTGCGCCCGGTCTCGCGCTTGAGCAGCTCGCGCACCAGCTGCGCGATGTGGCGCGCCTCGCCGTCGTTGATGCGGTTCTCGTACACCGCATCGGTCACGCGGTGGAAGCTGATGGCGCGCGAGAGCAGGGCGTCGACGTTCGCGGCCACCGAGGCATCGGTCGGGTTGCGCGATTGCACCAAGATCTCCTCGCGCGCATCCGAAGGCAGGCTCCGGTCCGGAATGGTGAAGAGGTTGCCCGCATAGAAGGCCGCGTTCGAAAAGCCGATCAGCGACTCGTAGCGGCTTCGGTAGTGCCAGGCGAGCAGCGTGGCCGGCAGGTTGCGCGCGCCCTGGTTCAGGAGGCTGTCGGCATCGAGCACCACGGCGATGCGGTCGCCTTCGTCTTCGACGGAGACGGTGTCGTCCTCGGGGTCGCGGCCCGAGGAGAAGAAGCTCGTCGGCGGCAGCTGCATCTCGTCGCCCACCACGATGATCTGCGGCGCGCGGTAGAGCGCGGGCACGGCTTCTTCCACCGGGATCTGGCTCGCCTCGTCGAAGATCACCACGTCGAAGAGGTCGGCCGCGAGCGGCAGCGTGTCGGACACCGAGAGCGGGCTCATGAGCCAGATCGGCTTCATGTCGCGCACCACCTGCCCGGTCTCGCCTGAGGCGAGTTCGCGGATCGCCTTGTAACGCATGGTCTTGCCGAACTCGTGCTCGAGCTCGCGCCGGCCCGCGTTGTAGCTCTTCTTGAAGAGCTTGCCGCCGGCATCGAGCTGGCTCGCGGGGAGGGCGCTGGTGCGCACGTGCGCCCGAAAGCGCTCGCGCACCGCGGCGGCGAGCGTGCGGGCATTGCGGTCGAGCAGCTTGCGCTCTCCCTCGGCCAGGCGCTGCGCATGGCGCGCGAGCGCGGCACTGTCGAAGCGCGGCAGCCAGCGCTCGGTGCGGTAGACGCGCTCCAGGCCTTCGCGCGCGACGGCGTATTCGATGGCGTCGGGTGCGAGCGGCAACGTGCGCAGCGCCTTGGCCAGGGCCGGGTCGGCATCGGCCAGTTCCTGCAGGTGGGGCAGCACGCTCGGCAGGGAGTCGGCCTGCTCGCGCAGCGTGCGGGCCAGCGCTTCGAGCGCGGCCAGCGGCTGCGCGGCGGGGTCGTCCAGCAGGTCGCGCCACAGGGCATCGAGCGCGTCGGTGCGCTCGCCGAGCGCCGCGAGCCGTTCGACGTTGCGGCTCGCGCCGGACTCGGTGCGCAGGTGCGCGTGGAAGGCCGCGCGCACACCGTTGCCGGCGGCATCGCCGCGGCGCAATGCATCGAGCTGCTGCACGAAATCGTCGGGGTCGGTGCAGCCGTAGGTGGCCTCGATCTGCGCCGCCTGCTTGCCGACGGCCGCGCGGGCCGTGTGCTCGGCCAGCAGTTCTTCGAGCACCTGGCTGGGCTGCGGGCGGACGGCGTGCTTGGCGAAGTTATAGCGGCGCTTGAGTTCGCCCGACAGGCGCCACCACGAAGGCTGCAGCCACCGCAGCAGCGAGCCCTGCTGCGCCTTGGCTTGGGCGAGGCCGGCTTCGGTATCGCCCGGCGAGAACCTGTCGCACCAGTGGTTCGTGCGCTCGAGGGCCTCCTTGAGCACCTGCTGCAGCGCGCGCCGCTGCGTCATCGCCTCGCCGAACGCGAGGCTGGTGGGGTGCGCGGTGTCGAGCAGCGTGAGATGCCCGCGCGCGGCCAGTGCGGCCACGCGGCGCGCATCGGCCACCACGGCCAGTGCGTCGCCCCACAGCGTGGGCGCGTCGCCCAGCGGCGGCCAGGCGTCGGTCAATGCATCGCGGTGCGGGCCGGTCTGTTCCGCCGCGCGGTCGCCGAGTTCGACCAGCCGCGCCAACGGCCGCTCCTGCCGCAGCAACGCGGGCGCGAGTTGGGCGAACGCATGCGCCGAGAGGTACGGCACGTCGAGGCTTTCGGTGACGGCGAGGTGCAGGCGCGCGACCAGGTCTTCATGCCGGCGCCATGCCGCGAAGGCCGGCAATGCTTCGGATTGCAGCGGCGTGAGTGCCGGGTCGTGCGGCTTGAGCGCGATCAGCCGCGCCATCAGCGTGCGCACCGCCACGGCCAGGTGCTCGGGCGCCTCGCGCATCGCGGCGTCGAAGCGTTCGAGCGCCTTCAGGTCCGCGTCCATCGTGTCGACGAGCTGCGTGCGCTCGCGGGTCTCGGCCTCCAGCTCCTCGGGCGCCGCGAGCCAGTGCTCGTAGGTCTTCTTGAGGTTCTGCACGAAGGCTTTCTTGTCGCCCTGCGAGTCGTGGATCATGCAGCACAGCTCGTCCAGCCCCTGCTGCCGCAGGCGATGGAACACCACGTCGATGGCGGCGCGCTTCTCGCAGACGAACAGCACGCGCTGCCCGCGCCCCACGTAGTCGGCGATGAGGTTGGTGATGGTCTGCGACTTCCCCGTGCCGGGCGGGCCCTGGATGATGTAGCTGGTGCCGGTGCGCGCGAGCGCGACGGCGGCGGTCTGCGTGGCATCGGCCTGCACCACGGGCCACTGGTCGGCCAGCGGCAGCGCGGCGGGCGTCTGGGCATCGACCTGGCGCGGCTGCAGCGAGAACACGCGGTCGAAGGCGTCGCTCGCGATCTCGGTCTCGCTCAACGCCGAGTAGTCGCGCACCAGCGACATCTTGCGGTGGTTGAAGTTGCCGAGCGTGACCGAGGTGAGGTCCACGTCCCACTGGTAGGGGTTGCCGCTGCTCTCGTGCAGCGAGTAGGTCTTCTGTTCGGTCTGCGCGGCCGTGGACGCCATCTGCGGCGCGCGCGGCAAGGGGCGCGCGCCAACCGCATCGCGCAGCGACAGCGGAACCGGCCGCACCTTGGCGTGAAAGAGCTGCAGCCCGAGCGGGCGGAAGTCGTCCTTCGCATAGCTGAAGTCCTGCGCCGCCACCGGCTGCGCGCCGGGGTGGCGCACGCGGGCGCGCCGCTTGAACTGTTCGAGCCGCTGGCGCGCTCGCTGGTGGATCAGCTCGATCTCGGGCTGCTTCACCAGCCGCAGCTGCACGCCGGGCTCGGTCGTCGCGATCTGCGCGGCCAGCTGGGCGTGGAACTGCTCGATGGTGGTTTCGCGCAGGTCGATGCTCTCGGGCAGCACGATGCCGTAGAGCTGGCGCAGGTGGTGCCGGAGCGTCGGGTTGACCTGCGCCTCGCTCGAAGCGGCTTCGAGCAGGTACTGGTCCTTCACGCCCTTCTTGCGCGTGAGCTCGACGGGCAGCATCAGGAGCGGTGAGGCGATGCGCTCGGCCCGCTCGGCCTCTCCCTCTTTCAGGTTGTGCCAGCGCAGGAACGCGATCACCAGCGACAGCTGCGAGAAGCCGTATTCGGAGCGGTCGCGCCGCGCCTCCTGCAGGATGCGGTCGAGCGCACCGGGCAGGTAAGGCTGGTCCTCGAAGCGCAGCCAGCGCGCGAGCGGCACGGGGTCGCAGGTGGCGATGTCGCTGGCGAAGCGGCCGTCCCAAATGCACAGCTGGTCGACGCGGATGTTCTTGATGTCGACCACCAGCGGCACGCTCGCCACCGTGAGGTTCACATGCGTCTGGCTCGGCTTGAAATGCAGCAGGCGGTTGCGGCGCGAGAGGTCGAAGAGCCGGTCGCGCAGGTGCACGCGGATCGCCTGGCGGCGCTGGCCCGCGCCGTCTTTCGCGGGCGCGATGCGGTCCAGGCCCAGGTCCAGCGGCTGGTCGCGGTAGGTTTCCAGGCGCCGGATCACCGAGGGCAGGTCGCGCGCGCGCTCGTGGCGGTCGAGCGCGGTCATCTCGCCGATCACCGCGCCCACCACGGGGTGCAGGCGGCGGTTGAGCGCGAAGAGATTGCCGCGGTTCGCGACGAAGCGGCCGAGCTCCTCGCTGTCGGTGAAGTCCAGGCCGCACGAGAGGCTGGCGAGCACCTGGCCGAGGCAGAGGATGTCGGTCAGCGCATCGTGGTGCGCGAATCGCAGTTCCCACGCGGTGTAGCCGGGCAGGTAGACGGGGCGCGTCGGCAGCGCGTCGGGCGCGGCGTCGGCCATGAGCGCGAGGTTCTCGACCGAGACGCCTTCGTCGGCATCGAGCGTCACGCGGTGCTCGCCGACCACGCGCAGCACGGAGGCGGCGGGTGCTTCGAGCGGCGCGATGGCTTCGCGGTTCTGGCGCGGGTCGGCGCCTTCGGGCTGGGCCAGCACGAGGGCGGGCGTGTCGTCGACGCGGTAGGCGAAGGCGGTGCCGAGCGCGGCGACCTTGCCTTGCTCGTGCAGGGCGGACACTTCGCGCAGCAGCGGCAGCACGAGGCTGAGCACATCGTCGGTCTGCAGGCCGCCGTGGGCGTCGGCGGTGTCCAGCAGTTGCAGAAGAGGGGCGACGGTGGCGTTCATGCGGAGGCGCCTTGCAGGTGTTGGGCGGCCGCCTTTTCGAGCAGCGTGGCGGCGTCGCGCTTCACGCGGGTGAGGCTACGCTTGGGAAAGCGCATGTCCTTGACCACGCGCTCTTCGAGTTGCGTGGTGCAGCCCATCGCTTCGGCGAGACCGAGCGCGGCGGCGAGGGTGACGTCGTCCAGGTCGGGATCGGCCGCGACGAAATCGACCAGCACGCTGGCCAGGTAGTCGTGCACGCCGGCCGGCACCGGCGCAGGTGGCGGCATGGGCGCCGAGGGCGGCGCGAAGTTCGGGAAGAAGCGGCGTGCGTGGGCCAGCAGCGGTTCGGACTGAAGGAACGGGCGCTGCAGCAACTGGGCGATGGTCTCGTGCGTCAGGGCGTCGGCGCGCTGCTGGCCGAGCAGGTCGAGCGTGGCGATGTCCAGCGGGCCTTCGAGCGCGCCGGCCAGCCATTCGTCGGCCTCGGGCTGGCGCTCGGTCCACAGGCGCAGCGCCCGCGCCCGCACGAACACCTCGGGGTGGCTGGTGCCGCGCGTCTGGAGTTCGGGCGCGGCGCAGATCTCGTCGGCCTGCCGCAGATAGCTCGCCGCGTTGACCTGGGCGAGGCCCGTCTGTACCTTGACCAGCGCGGTCACTGCGGGTTCGAGCGCCTCGCAGGCGATGCAGGCGCCGCGGTCGGCGAAGGCCTCGGTGTAGAGGCCGTAGCGCCGCGCCGCATGCAGGTGGCTCGCATCGGCGCGCGAATCGGCCGCCGCGGCCTGCAGGATGCGGTCGACCACGTGATACTTGCCGCCGTCGCGCTCCCACAGCAGGTAATGCGCCAGTTCATGGCCGAGCACGGCCTGCAGCTCGGCGCCCTGCAGCCGCTCCATGAGCGGGCCCGAGAGCACGATGTGCGCTTCGCCGGGCAGGAAGAAGAGCGTGGCGTTCATCGTGCCGTCGCCCGCCTGGTAGAGCGTGACGCGCGCCGTGATGCCCATGCGCCCGATCACCGCGTTGCAATGCCCGTGCAGCTCGGGGTGGGCGTCGGCATCGAGCCGGTACGAATTGCGCAGCAGGTCGGCGCGCACGGCCGCGGCATGCTCTTCGCGCGCCTCGGCGGAGGAGGCCCAGCGCCAGACTTCGGGCTCGTTCGCCTGCAGATGGGCGGCCAGGGCCTGCTGGTAGGGGAGCGGGGTCAGGTCGTCGAGGCGAACGGCGGGAGCGGCAGGAGGGGTTGCGACCATGTCAGGAGCGCCAGGCAATGAATTGCTGACGATCCTAAACGAGCGGGATGGCCCCCATAAGCCATCAATGCCCCATCAGTGCGCCATCGACGCCACCGGCAGGTCGGGCAGCACGTTCAGGATGCGCAGCGTCTGCTGCACCACCTGGCTGAACACGGGCGCCGCGACCAGGCCGCCGAAGTACTTGCCCGCGCCGGGCTCGTCGATCATCACCGCGACGATGATGCGGGGCTTGTCGATCGGCGACATGCCGGTGTACCAGGCGCGGTACTTGTTGCTCGCATAGCCCTTGCCGACCTGCTTGTGCGCGGTGCCGGTCTTGCCGCCCACCGAGTAGCCCTCGGTCTGCGCGAGCGGCGCGGTGCCGCCGGGCGCGGCGGCCATGTGCATCATCTTGCGCACTTCGCTCGCGACCTGCGGCGAGAACACCTGCACGCCGGGCGGATCGGTGTCGGTGCTTTTGAGCAGGCCCACCGGAATGACCTCTCCGTTGTGCGCGAAGGCCGTGTAGGCGTGCGCGATCTGGAACAGCGACGCCGACAGGCCGTAGCCGTACGACATGGTGGCCTGCTCGATCGGCCGCCACGACTTCCAGGGCCGAAGGCGCCCGGTCACCGCGCCGGGGAAGGGCGTCTGCGGCTTCTGGCCGAGGCCCAGCGAGGTGAACGAGTTCCACATCTCCTGCGCCGTCATGCGCTGCGAGATCTTGGTGGCGCCCACGTTGCTCGATTTCTGGATCACGCCCTGCACGGTGAGCACGCCGAAGTTCTCGTCGTCGTGGATGGTGGCGCCGGTCACGGTGATGCGGCCCGGGTTGGTGTCGATGATGGTCTGCGGCGTCACGCGGCCCAACTGCAGCGCGGTGGCGATGGTGATCGGCTTCATCGTGGAGCCCGGCTCGAACACGTCCGTCATCGCGCGGTTGCGCAGCTGCTCGCCGGTGAGATTGCGGCGGTCGTTCGGGTCGTAGCTCGGGTAGTTGGCCATGGCGAGCAGCTCGCCCGTCTGGGCATCGACCACCACCACGCTGCCCGCCCGCGCCTTGTTGGCAACCACCGCGTCGCGGATCTTCTCGTACGCGGTGAACTGCACGCGGTCGTCGATGCTCAGCTGGATGTCGTGGCCGTCGGTCGGCGGCACCTGGTCTTCGGTGTCCTCCACGATGTGGCCCAGGCGATCCTTGATGACGTGGCGCGAGCCCGCCTTGCCGGCCAGTTCGCTGTTGAAGGCGAGCTCCACGCCTTCCTGCCCGATGTCCTCGACGTTGGTGAAGCCGGCCAGGTGCGCGGCGGCCTCGCCCTCGGGGTACTGGCGCCGGTAGTCGCGGCGCAGGTACAGCCCCTTGATGCCGAGATCGGTGATCTGCTTGCCGACCGCGGTGTCGACCTGGCGCTTGATCCAGACGAAGCTCTTGTCCTCGTCCTCGAGCTTCTTGTCGAACTCCTTCTGCGGCATGCTGAGCAGCTTGGCGGCCTGCTTCAATTTGGCCTGCACGGCGGGGTCGTCGCGCTCGATGTCCTCGGGAATGGCCCAGATGCTGGGCGCCGGGATGTCGGAGGCGAGGATCAGCCCGTTGCGGTCGAGGATGCGCCCGCGGTTCGCGGGCAGCTCCAGCGTGCGCTGGTAGCGCACCTCACCCTGGTGCTGGAAGAAGTCGTGGTTGAAGACCTGTACGTAGGCGGCCCGGCCGGCCAGCAGCACGAAGCCGAAGGCGATGCTGGCCACGATGAACTTGCTGCGCCAGACGGGGGTGGGACTTGCGAGGAGCGGACTGCTGCCGTAGCGGATTCGGCCATTGGGATTCATGCGTCCCGATTATCGAGTTCCGGGTGACGTGTCCGTCACCCGGAAGGCCCTCGTTTTCTTAGCTGCGCGTTAGATGCGCGCTGAACCGAATCTACTTGGGACGCAGCGTCACGATGAGCGACGGAAAAATGCGCCCGTCGATGTCGCGCGGCACTTTTTCGGTCTTGTGCAGGCCGCGTTCGGCGGCTTCGTCCCAGGCCGGCAAGCCGCTCGATCGGGTGAGCTTCACGCCGACGATGGTGCCGTCGGGTGCGAGATTCACTGCGAACTCGGCGGCGGGGTTGCCGTCCACGGTGCTGTTGTCGAAGGTGATGTTGGGCCTGACCGCCGCGGCGATGCGCCCGGCATAGCCGCTCGATGGGCCCGAGGAGCGCAGCGCATTGCCCTTGGCGTCGTCGGCACCGCTCGCGCCCGCAAGACCTTGCATGCGCTTGAGCGTCGCCGCGCGATCGGCCGCGGCCTGCTTGGCGGCAGCTTCGGCCTTCTTGGCTTCGACCTGCTTGGCGTCGGCTTCCTGCTGCTTCTTCTGCTCGGCGAGCTTCTGTTGCTGTTCCTTCTTGCGCTGGGCTTCGTCCTCGGCGCGCTGCTTGGCTTCGAGCTCTTTCTTCTTTTGCTGTTGCTGCTGCTCGAGCTCGCGCTCCTTCTGTTCCTTCTGCTCCTTGAGCTTCTTCTCGCGCTCCAGGGCGATGTCGGGGGCCTTGGGTGCGGGCGCAGGCTCGGGGGCCTTGGCGGCGGGAGGAGGCGGCGGCGTGGGCGCAGGCGGGGGCGGCGCGGGAGCGGGCGTCGGCGCCTCCGGTGCGGACAGGCGCGGCGCGGCCTGTTGCACCGTGGACGACCACAGCTCCGCATCGACGGCGCCTTCGTCGGCGTCGCTGCGCCAGCGCACGCCCCACGTCAGCGCCGCGATGAGCAACGCATGCGCGATGAGGGCGAGCACCACGGCGCGCGGCGTGCCGCGCTGCGGCGGGGGCGCGAACTCGGGGCGATCCAGTGCGAGCGACATGCCTTATTTGCCGCCCGTGGTCGTGACCGACAGCCCCACGCGCTCGATGCCGCTGCGCTTGAGCTGGTTCATCGCCTTCACGACGGTTTCGTACTTCACCGTCTTGTCGGCGCTGATGACCACGGGGCGCTCGGCGTCGCCGCCCTGGGCCTGCTTGGCGGCCGCGCCGATCTGCGTCATGGGGATCGACGTGCCGCCGGTGCCGGTGGACGGGTCCTTCTTGATCTGCACCTCGTCGTCGCTCTTGATGACGATCTCGATCGGCTTGTCGGGCTGCTTGTTGGCGCGGTCGACCGAAGGCAGGTTGATCACGCTGGGCGTGATGAGCGGCGCGGTGACCATGAAGATGATCAGGAGCACCAGCATCACGTCGATGAACGGGACCATGTTGATCTCGTTGATCGTGCGGCGTCCTCGGCCCCGGGATGAAACGGCGGGCATGCGCTGCTATCCGTTCAACGGTTGGCCGGAGCCACCGTGGTGGCTGCGGCGGCGGCGCCCGGGTTGGCCGAGAGGTTGCGCTGCAGGATGTTGGAGAACTCCTCGATGTAGGTCTCCAGGGCGATGGCGATCTTGTCGATCTCGCGGGCGAAGCGGTTGTAGCCGACCACCGCGGGAATCGCTGCGAAAAGGCCGATGGCCGTGGCCACCAGCGCTTCGGCGATGCCGGGCGCCACGGTGGCGAGCGTCACCTGCGCCAAGGCGGCCAGGCCCGTGAACGCATGCATGATCCCCCAGACCGTGCCGAAGAGGCCCACGTAGGGCGAGACCGAACCGACGGTGGCCAGGAACGAGAGGTTCTGCTCGGCCGCGTCCAGCTCGCGCTGGAAGCTCGCGCGCATCGCGCGGCGGGCGCCGTCCAGCAGCGTGGCGGGATCGCTCACGTGGCGCTCGCGCAGCTTCTGGTATTCGCGCATGCCGGAGGCGAAGATGCGTTCCATGGGGCCCGCGAACTTGGCGTTCTGGGCGGCCGAGGCGAACAGCTCGTTCAGGCTGGTGCCCGACCAGAACTCGCGCTCGAAGTCGTCGTTCAGGGCGCGCATGCGCCGCAGCGCGAAGTACTTGCGGATGATCGCGGCCCAGCTGGCGATCGAGACGATCACGAGCAGCAGCACGACCAGTTGCACCACGAAACTGGCGTGGAGCAGGAGGTTGATGATGGAAAGATCTTGGTTCATGGCTTGAAAGGTTGAGTCATGGAGCCGCCGTAGTGCTCGAGGGTTCCCGAAACCTGGGGCGGTATGCGTATGGGGCGCAATGTGGCGGCATCCACCCACCCGATGCGGATCGTGCCTTCGCACAGCAAGACCGGTTCCGGGGCACCGGTTCGCTCTTGCTCTGTTTTTGATAGCACTTGCTGTCTGATTATCAATGACGCGGTGCCCAATTGTTGGACATCGGCGGTCACCAGCAGTTCGTCGTCCAGGCGCGAGGGCCGATGGTATTTGAGCTGCGTTTCGCTCACCACGAACTGGCCGCCGGTTTCGTCGCGCAGCTTGCGCTGCGCGATGCCCAGGGAGCGCAGCCACTCGGTGCGCCCGCGCTCCATGAACTTCAGGTAGTTGGCGTAGAACACGATGCCGCCGGCATCGGTGTCTTCCCAATAGACGCGGATCGGGAACGCGTAGCTCACCGCCATGCTCCCGTGCGCTGCCCTCTGGCGCGAGCTGGCTTGGGGCGGCGCGGCGCGGCGCTCATGAAGCCCGGTTCTCGGCCATCGCCCGCAGGCGCTCGACCGATTCCTTCAGGTGTTCCATCGAGCTCGCGGTGGAAAAGCGCACGAACTTCGCCGTCTCGGCCGTGCCGAAGTCGCGCCCGGGCGTGACGGCGACGTGGGCGCGCTTCATGGTCTCGAAGGCGAAGTCCCAGCTGCCCGAGATGCCGAGCTTTTCGGCAAAGCTCGTGCAATCGGCCCAGGCGTAGAAGGCGCCGTCGGGCACCACGGGCACGTTCAGGCCCAGGGCGTTGAGTTGCGGAATGAACCAGTCGCGGCGCGCCTTGAATTCGGCGCGGCGGCGTTCGTACTCGGCGATGCTCTCGGCCTCGAAACAGGCGAGCGCGGCGTACTGCGACACCGTGCTCGCGCAAATGAAGAGGTTTTGCGCCAGCCGCTCGACCACCGGCACCAGCACCTCGGGCACCACCAGCCAGCCCAGGCGCCAGCCGGTCATGTTGAAGTACTTGCTGAAGCTGTTGATGCTGATGACCTTGTCGTCGATCGCCAGCGCCGTCTGCCCGAAGGCGTCGTCGTAAGAGAGGCCCAGGTAGATCTCGTCGATCAGCGTGATGCCGCCGCGCTGCGAGACCACCTCGTGGATGCGGCGCAGTTCGTCGGGCGCGATCGAGGTGCCGGTCGGGTTGGATGGCGAGGCGAGCAGCACGCCGCGGGTCTTGTCGGTCCAGGCGGCCTCGACCTTGGCGGCGGTGAGCTGGAAGCGCTCCTCGGCCGTCGTCGGGATGAGCACCGCCTTGCCGTCCGCAGCGCTCACGAAGTGGCGGTTGCAGGGGTAGCTCGGGTCGGGCAGCAGGATCTCGTCACCCGATTCGATCAGCGCGAGGCAGGCCAGCTGCAACGCGGCCGAGGCGCCGGCCGTCACCACGATGCGGCGGGCCGGCACGTCGACGTCGAAGCGCTCGCGGTACCAGCCGCTGATGCGTTCGCGCAGATGGTCCAGGCCCGTGGCCTGCGTGTACTGCGTGGCGCCGGCGCGCACGGCGCGAAGGGCGGCTTCCTGCACCAGCGGGGGCGCGGTGAAATCGGGCTCGCCGATGTTCAGGAAGATCATCGGCCGGTCGGTGTGCGCCACTTCGCGCGCCAATGCACCCGCAGCCTTCGCCACCTCCATCACATAGAAGGGCTCGATGCGCTCCGCGCGCGTCGAGATCCTCATGCCTTCGCCTTGCCGGAAGCGCGGTCGGCTTCCACCTCGAGCGGCCGGAACTGCGGCGCCAGGCCGTTGAGCACGGCGTTCACGTACTTGTGGCCGTCGGTGCCGCCGAATTCCTTGGCGAGCTCGATGCACTCGTTGAGCACCACGCGCCACGGCACGTCGGGGCAGTTCTGGAATTCGTACACGCCGATCCACATCACGGCGTGCTCGATGGGCGAGATCTCCTCGAACTTGCGGTCCAGCAGCGGACGGATCAGCGCGTCGAGCTGCTCGGCGTTGTCGATGGAGCCGTGCAGCAGCGCGTCGTAGTGCGCGGCGTCGGCCTTGTGAAAGCCCGCCAGGTCGCGCGTGAAGTGGTCGATGTCCGTCGGATCGTTGCGGCCCACCAGGTGCTGGTAGAGCGCCTGCAGCGCGAACTCGCGCGCGCGGCTGCGGTTGGACTTGGCCGAAGCCTTGCGTGCGCCGGTGCTGGTGAGGCCCGTGCGCGACTGGCGGGGCTTGGCGCCGCCTGCCTTGGTGGTGTCTTCGGTCATGAAAGGGTGGCCAGCAGTTGCGCCATCTCGACGGCGACCTGGGCTGCATCGCGGCCCTTGTCGGTCTGCCGCGCGACGGCCTGCTCGAGGTTTTCGGTGGTGAGGATCGCGTTGGCGATGGGAAGGCGGTAATCGAGCGCGATGCGGCTCACGCTCGCGCCCGATTCGTTGGCCACCAGTTCGAAGTGGTAGGTCTCGCCGCGGATGATGCAGCCCAGCGCGACCAGCGCGTGGTAGCCGCCGCGCTCGGCCAGCGCCTGCAGCGCCACGGGCACTTCGAGGGCGCCCGGCACCTTCACATGATGGATGTCGGCCGCGGCCACGCCGAGCGATTCGAGCTCGGCCAGGCAGGCCGATGCCAGCGCGTCGGTGATGTCGGCGTTGAAGCGCGCCTGCACGATGCCGATGCGCAGGCCCTTGCCGTTGAGCGCCGTCTGGCCCTTGTTTGAACCTTGCATGGTCTTCAGTCTTTCGTGAGGTAGCCGGCGATTTCCAGGCCGTAGCCCGCTGCCATGCTCGGCATGCGACGCGGCGTGCCCAGCAGGTTCATCTTGTGCACGCCGCATTCGCGCAGGATCTGCGCGCCGATGCCGTAGCTGCGCAGGTCCATGCGGCCGCGCTCGGGCGCTTGTGCGGGGCGCGCGGTGCCGTCGAATTGCGCGAGCAGCTCGCCCGCGGTCTCGCCGCAGTTCAGCAGCACGGCCACGCCCTTGCCCTCGGTCGCGATGTGCGAGAGGCTGGCGTCCAGGCTCCACGAATGCAGCGAGCGGTTGATCTCCAGCGCGTCGAGCACCGAGAGCGGCTCGTGCACGCGCACCGAGACCGTGTCCTCCGGCGTCCACGTGCCGCGCACCAGTGCCAGGTGCACGCCGCGGCTGGGCTTGTCGGTGAAGGCGTGGGCGGTGAAGGCGCCCCAGGCGGTTTGAATCTCGCGGCAGCCGACCTTCTCGACCAGCGATTCGGTGCGGCTTCGGTGCTCGATGAGCGCGGCGATGGTGCCGATCTTGATGCCGTGCTCGGCCGCGAAGATCTGCAGGTCTGGCAGGCGCGCCATCGTGCCGTCTTCGTTCATCACCTCGCAGATCACCGAGGCGGGCGAGCAGCCGGCCATGGCGGCCAGGTCGCAGCCGGCTTCGGTATGGCCGGCGCGCATCAGCACGCCGCCATCCACCGCCTGCAGCGGGAAGATGTGGCCGGGCTGCACCAGGTCGGCCGCTACGGCGTTGGGCGCGACGGCCGCCTGCACGGTGCGGGCGCGGTCGGCCGCCGAGATGCCGGTGGTGACGCCTTCGGCCGCTTCGATGGAGACGGTGAAGGCGGTCGAATGCTTGGCGCCGTTGCGCTGGACCATCGGCGGCAGTTGCAGCCGCTCGCACATCTCGCGCGAGAGCGTCAGGCAGATGAGGCCGCGTGCATGGCGCGCCATGAAATTGATGGATTCGGCCGTGATGTGGTCGGCCGCGATGACGATGTCGCCTTCGTTCTCGCGGTCTTCCTCGTCGACCAGGATCACCATGCGGCCCGCGGCCAGCTCGGCCACGATTTCTTCGACCGAGGCGATGGGGGCGGGGGCGCGTGCGGCGCTGGGGGCGGCGCCGATGGGCGTGACGGAGGCATTCATTCGGCGGTGTCCTTGGAATACGTGGCGGTCTGCGGGACCAGGACGCCGGCCTGGAGCATCCGCTCCACGTAGCGCGCCACGGTATCGATTTCGAGATTGACCTTCGAGCCGGCCGAAAGGCCGCCGAGGGAGGTGTTGTCCACGGTGTGCGGGATCAGGTTGATGCTGACCTCGGCGCCGTCTTCGATGTCCTTCACGCTGTTGACCGTGAGGCTCACGCCGTTGATGGTGATCGAGCCTTTGTAGGCCAGGAAGCGGGCCAGCGCCGGCGGTGCGACCACGCGCAGCTCCCAGCTCTCGCCGACCGGCTCGAAGAAGCTCACCGTGCCGATGCCGTCCACATGGCCCGAGACGATGTGGCCGCCCAGGCGGTCGCTTGCGCGGAGGGCCTTCTCGAGATTGATGCGGCTGCCCTCGTCGGTCAGGCCCGCGGTCTTGTCGAGAGATTCGGCGGAGATATCGATGGTGAACAACTGCTGCTCGGGGGCGAGCGTGGTGACGGTCATGCAGGCGCCGTTCAGCGCGATGCTGTCGCCCAGCCCGACGTCGTCGAGATAGCCGTCAGGCACCGCAATGCTGAGTCTTTTGCCGTAGGAGGAGGAGGTGCCGAGGTCGTGGATGGCGGCGATGCGCCCCACGCCGGTGATGATTCCGGTGAACATTCGCACATTTTCGCAGAGAACGGGGGGCCGTTCGGGGCAAACGCTAGAACCCGTCCCTTCCCGCCACCCGGGCCACGATGCGCAGGTCGGGGCCGAGCATGTCCACGGACTTGAATTCCAGGGGCAGAACGCCCGCCAGCGAGGTGAGCGGGCCGCCTGCGTGGAGCTGGCTCGCGATGTCCAGGCCGGTGCCGATCAGCTTGGGGGCCATGTACACCAGCAGCTCGTCGACGCAGCCTTCGCGCAGCAGCGAGCCATTGAGCTTGTGGCCCGACTCGACATGCAATTCGTTGACGCCGCGCGCCGCCAGGTCCTTCAGCATCGCGCCCAGATCGACCTTGCCGTCGGCGTTCGCCAGGCAGGTGACGGTGGCGCCGAGGGCCTCGAGCGCGGCGGCCTTGGCTTCGTTCCGCGCGGCCGCATAGATCCAGACGGGACGACCTGCTATGAATATGTGAGCGTCGGGCGGCGTCTGGAGGCGGCTGTCGACCACCACGAGGTGCGGCTGGCGCGGCGTCTCGACCAGGCGCACATCCAGGCGCGGGTTGTCTTCGAGCACGGTGCCGACGCCCGTGAGCACGGCGCTCGCGCGGGCGCGCCAGGCATGACCGTCGGTGCGCGCGGCCTCGGCGGTGATCCACTGGCTCACGCCGTTTTCGAGGCCCGTCTTGCCGTCGAGCGAAGCCGCCACCTTGAGTCGCACCCACGGCGTCTGGCGCACCATGCGGCTGAAGAAGCCGATGTTGAGTTCGCGCGATGCGGCGGCGCCGGGGCCGATTTCGACCTCGACACCCGCCGCGCGCAACCGCTCGAAGCCCTGGCCCGCGACCAGCGGGTTCGGATCGGCCAACGAGGCCACGACCCGCCCGATGCCGGCTGCGATCAACGCATCGCAGCAAGGGCCCGTGCGGCCATGGTGCGAGCAGGGCTCCAGCGTGACGTAGGCCGTCGCGCCTTCGACCGAATGGCCCTGCGCCGCCGCATCGCGCAGCGCCATCACCTCCGCATGCGGACCACCGGCCTTCTGCGTGTGCCCCTGGCCCAGCACGCGCCCTTCGGCATCGCACAGCACGCAGCCGACGCGCGGGTTCGGATCGGTCAGCAGCAGCGCATCGGCAGCGAGGCGCAATGCCGTCGCGATGTGCTGCGCGTCTTGTTCGTGTGAGGGCATGGGATGAGATGAACGGAAAAATTTAACACCGGTGCGTTTCGATCATACGAGCGGCATCCCGATGCGGATGAACGGTGCGCGTGCCGTCGCAAGCGGCCTCTACGCTCGAAGTTCGATGGCGGGAATAAAGAAGCAACACAAGTTGCAGCAGATCAGGGAGGACATCGAACATGGCTTCAAAGAAGCATCGGGCCGCGGGCTTTTCGCTCGTGGAGGTATTGGTTTCCATCGTCGTGCTGAGCGTGGGACTGCTCGGCATGGTCGGCATGCTGCTGGCGTCGGTGCGCACCGGCAATGAGACGGCGACGTTCACGGCGGCGCTCAACCTGGCGCGCGAGTTGTCGGAGAAGGCGCGCATGAACAAGGGCGTGGCCGCGCGCAACGATGCGGTCAATGCGTACCTTGTCGATGACTGGCGGGAAGGTGCTGCACCGGATGCCGCTTCTGGCGCTTTCACTGGCAGTGCCTGCGTGGGGTCCGGCGCGTCCTGCAGCACGGCCGACCTTGCGACGTGGGACATGGGCGAGTGGAAGCGCCGCATCGCCAAGGACCTGCCCGATGCGCGCCTGAGCGTGTGCTTCGACGAGGCGCCCTGGAATGCGGCGGCGGACGCGTACACATGGGCGTGCAGCGAGACGGGGCACACCCTGGTCGTGAAGCTCGGCTGGACGCCTCGCACGTTGCGAAGCGCAAAGGTGCAGCCGTCGGCGGCGCCGCGCCTGGTGATGCAACTGGTCGCGGGGCAGGCACACGATGGCCAGGCCGGTTCCTGATTCCATGGGCCACGCACGTCAGCGCGGCGTGACGCTGGTCGAGCTGCTGGTCGCCATGGCCATCGCGCTGGTCGTCGTGCTCGCGGCCACGGCGGCGTTCATCGGCAGCCAGCGGTTGTTCACGGTCGACGCCGACGCGCAGGCCGTGGAAGAGTCGCTGAGGTTCGCGGGCTTCGTCGTGCGGACCGTCGCGCGGCAGGCCGGCTATTCCGACTACGCGCCCGACTACCAGAGCCCCGATGGTGCGGCAACGGTCACAAGCGGCACGAACATGCCGGCACCGTCGAACGACCCGATGGACCTCGACATCGTGGGCGCGAGCGATACGCGCGTCAGCGGCGTCGGCGACAGCTACGGTGCGCACGGCACCCGCGGCGTCAACGCGAGCGATTCCCTGCGGGTCCGCTTTTTCGGCCGCAGCCGTCCGGGCGGCGATGGCACCGATCCCGACGGCGCCATGATCGATTGTATGGGTTTCGCGCAGCCCGGGCCCTCGGCGGACAAACCGGTCTCCGCCGACCGCGCCTGGAGCTTCTTCTACGTCGCCGAAGCCGCGGACAAGGAACCCGAGCTCTATTGCAAATACCGCGCTTCGAAGAACGGCCCGTTCCAGGCGCAGCCCTTGGCGCGCGGCATCGAGGTGTTCAAGGTGGTCTATGGCCACGACGCCGATGGCGACGGCGTTCCCGAGCAGTGGCTGGACGCCGCCCAGCTCGAGGCCATGGCCGCGTCGGAAGACAAGGTCGCCGACGAATGGCGCAAGGTCGTCGGGCTGCGCATCGGCATGGTGGCGCGCAGCGCGCGCGCACGAGGTGCTGCCCAGGAGGCGGAGGAGGTGCTCTATCCGCTGGGCACCGATTTCTCCGAGCTGAGTTTCAGGCCCCCAGCGGACGGCAGGCTGCGTCGCGTTTCGACCTTCACGGTCATGCTGCGCAATCCGATGAAGGGACGCGCGTCATGAGCCCGCGCTGTCGCTCACCGCAGCGGGGCTTCTCGCTGATTGTCGTGCTGCTGATCCTGGTCGTGGCCACCGTGCTGGGCGTCGGTGCGGCACAGGTTTCGCTGGTCAACGAACGCAGCGCCCGCAACGACCGCGACACCGAGGTGGCGTTCCAGGCCGCCGAAGCCGCCCTCATCGACGCCGAAACCGATGTGCTCGGCCCCAACGACGATACGCGGCAGCGGCTCTGTCTTTTCAATCGCCAGGACGTGACCGGCTTCGTCGACGGATGCGGCGGTGCCGGCAAGCAGCAGGGGCTGTGTGCACCCGCCGAACCGGGCACCGATCCGGTGTGGATGTCCGTCGACCTTTCAACCGACAGCGGACGGTCCGTTGCTTACGGCACCTTCACCGGGCAGACCTACTTCAGCGGCGACGCCGCCACGGGAATGCGAGCGGGCGCGCTGCCGGCCCGCGCACCGCGCTACATCGTGGAAGCCGTTCGCAGCCGCGGCGGTTGGCAGGCCAACGCGCTGCAGAGCGCGAGCGCCAAGGACGCCAGCTACCTCTTTCGCGTCACCGCCATCGGCTACGGCATGCGCGACGAGACGCAGGTCGTGCTGCAAACCAATTTGTACAAACCGGCGGCCAGTCCTGGTTGCCTTCCTCAAGACTGACCCTGCATGCGCTCCCTTCGATTTTGCGCGGCGCTGGCCTGTGCCGCCTCTTGCGCCCACGCCGCGACGACAGTCCTTCCACCTGACGCGGTGCTTCCGAGCGAGCCGATGTTTTCGCTGGCATCGCGCGTCGATCCCGGAGTGGTGATCGATCTTTCGCTGAAGCGCGCGAACGCGGGCGCGGCGTATCACGACAACTTCGACGCGAAGAAGACCTACAGCGGCTACTGGGACCCGATGGGTTGCTACAGCTACGCGGCGGGCGACGGTTATTTCAAGCGCTCGGCCACGGCAACGAAGCCGGATGGCGGCGCCATTGCCTGCGTCAACCAATGGAGCGGCAATCTGTTGAACTGGGCGGTGTCATCGTCCCTCGACGGAGTGCGCATTGCATTGACCGGTGGCGATCGCGTGATCGACGAGCCGGGCCGCACGGTGCTGCAACGCGCGGTGCTGCCGGATGACTTTTATCGCAGCGGCTCTTTCCCCGACAAGACTGTGATTGGCAATCTCGACAAACTGACGCCATTGGTCACCGCCGCCCGCGATGGCGTGCTCGCGACGGGCACGCTGCATTTCGGCAACTGCCTGGACCGCTTTGCCGTCGGGCCGACCGGTGGCGGCACTTGCGCGGAGCCGGGCGGCACGACTTTCCTGGCGCGCGTCGAGGTATGCACGCCGGCCGACGCGTCGGCGCGCCCGTCGTTGTGCGCTCCGTATCCGGACGGCAACTCCAAGCCAGTAGGCAGCATCCAGCGATACGCCGGGCGGATGAGGTTCTCGGTCTTTGGCTATCTGCCGGACGACGATCCCGCGCGCTACGGCGGCGTCCTGCGCGCGCCGATGAAGCACGCCGGGCCGAAGAAGGTCGACGCGACGTTCGACAGCGTGGACAACGCACAGGCGGAGTGGGATCCGGTGACGGGCGTGTTCAAGGCCGACGGGTCCGAAGGCACCGGTGTCGTCGGTGCCATCAACCGTTTCGGGCGCAACGGCGGCAAGCAAGGCGCCTACCGATTGTTCGACCCGGCGGGCGAGCTCTACTACGAGTCGCTGCGCTACCTGCAAGGCAAGGCGCCGACGCCCGACGTCGTGGCCGGTACGCAGAGCGCTCGCAGTCACGCGGACCCTATCGCCGCCAGTTGCCAGAGAAACGACATCCTCGTGATCGGCGACTCCGAGACCCACTACGACCGTTCGTTGCCAGGCCTCTCGAAGGGCGACTCCGTCGGCGACTTCGACCGGAGTTTCAACAATGCGGCCTACGAGCCCGACACGGCCTATTGGACGAGCCTCGTCGGTGGCTTCGAGAATAAGGAGTCGCTCTCTTTCACGCACCCTTCAGGAAAGGCGGGCCTCACCACGGCCGGCAACGAGGGGCCCAGGGCGCTCAACTACAAAGGCGGAACACCGCTGACCTCCGCCAATATCGCAGCCATCGAGACAGGCGCAGAGAAGGGTTCGTTCGGCATGGCGGGCCTTGCGTACTGGGCTCGCACGCAAAAGATCCGCAGCGACCATCCCGACCTGCGGGTGCAGACCTTCGCCATCGACATGGGACAGGGCAGCGAGAGCGCCATAGGGCAGAAGCAACGCGGCAGCGCTTTCTATCTGGCAGCGAAGTACGGCGGCTTTGCCGACAGCAACGACGACGGCAATCCATTTCGTGCGTCGGGCGGCGGTTCCGAATGGGCCGAGGGCCTCGATGCCGACAACCAGCCCAAGCCCGCCAACTATTTCCTGGCTGGCGAGCCGTCGCAGTTGACCACAGCCATTCGACGGGTCTTCCTGCGCGCCGACGTGCCGCAGGGCGGCATCACGGCAGGCAGCGCCATGTCGTCGGGAACGATCACGGACGCCGGTGTCAGCCTCTACGTGCCGCGGTTCGATGGCCGCCGCTGGTCGGGCACGCTGCTGTCGTATCCGTTCGGCGCCGATGTGGCGAACGGCGCTGCGCACAAGCTCGAGAAACCCGATTGGGATGCCGGTGAATTGCTGACCGGCAATCCGAACGCCATCCCGCCCGTGGTCGCGCGGGACATTGCGGGCAGGCGCATCTTCACGCTCTCGACGGCGGGCGTCGGCACGCCGTTCGAATGGGCGTCGCTCGATGACGGGCTGCGCAGATGGCTGAGCGCGACGCCGTATCTCATGCCCGAAGCCCTGGACGGTCTTGGCGCCGATCGCTTGGCCTATCTCCGCGGCGATCGCAGCAAGGAGCAGTCCGCGCCGCAAGGCATCTTCCGCGTGCGCGATTCGGTCATGGGGGATGTGACCAATTCCAATCCGGTCTACGTGGGCGCGCCGAGCCTTGCGATCCACGAGACCGGCTACGACAAGTTCCTGGCCGCCCATCGCGGCCGGCCGCACGCGGTGTACGTCGGCGCCAATGACGGCATGCTGCACGCCTTCGAGGCCCGCACCGGTAAGGAACTCTTCGCCTACGTGCCGCGGATCATGTTCGCCAGACTGGCTGCTTACGCCTCTCCGGACTACGTGCACCGGAGCTACGTCGATGGAACGCCCGTCATTGGCGAAGCCCGGATGGCGAACGGCGCGTGGAAGAGCGTGCTGGTCGCCGGCAATGGTGGCGGCGGCACGGGCGTCTTCGCGCTCGACGTGACCGAACCCGCGGACTTCTCCGCCGACAAGGTGCTGTGGGAGTTCAATGGCGCGTACGACCCCGACATGGGGTACGTGACCCAGGCGCCGCGCATCATGAAGTTCCGCACGGCCGCAGCCACGAAGTCCGAGGCTGCGACTTACGGCTGGTTCGCTGTCGTTCCTTCGGGTTTCAACAACGCCAACAAGGACGGGCGCGCCGCGTTGTTCCTGCTCTCGCTCGACAAGCCCGCAAGCGAAGCTTGGAAGGAGAACCTCAACTACTACAAGATCGTCCTGACCGCGCCGAAGGACAAGACCATCGTGAATGCGCTGAGCACACCAGGCGATTACGCGGCAGCGGACGGGGCCACGCGCTTCCTCTACGCCGGCGATACGCAGGGCAACCTGTGGAAATTCGACTTTACGAGCGGCACACCATGGGGCAACGGCAACGCGCTGGGAGTGAAGGGCTCGCTCGTGATGGTCGCTACGTCGGGCAGCGGCGCTGATGCGAAGCGCCAGCCCATCACCGTCGCGCCGGAGGTCGGCGGGGGGCCGGATGGCGGTGCGATCGTGCTCTTCGGCACGGGCAAGTTCGCGAGCCCCGAAGACCTCGGCCGATCGAGCCGCGGCGTGCAGACGATGTATGGCGTGTACGACAACGGCGTGGCGATTCCTGCGGGCGAAGCGCGCACGCAGCTTCAGCCTCGAAAGGCCACGCCCGTCGCTGGGCAGGCATTCCCGCCCGTCACGGGCGATCCCTTCGTCTACGGCGCATTCGATCGCAAGACGAACGCCCGGCGCGGCTGGTATTTCGACCTGCCGGCGGGGCTCGAGCAGGGCGAGCGGCTGGTCTTCCAGCCGGTGCTCAGCGATGGACAGCTGTTTTTCAACACGCTGATCCCCAACGCCGACGCCTGCAGCGCCGATGGCGGCGGCCGCAGTTGCGCGGTGAACGCGATGACGGGGCTCTCGCAGGGCGGCACCTGCATGCCCTCGAGCGTCGGCATGCTGGGCACGCCGCATCTGGTGCAACTGGGCATGGCTGGCTTCGGCGCGACCGATGCCTTCGGGCGCCGGTCGGAAACCAAGCGCCTGGGCATCGTCAGCATCGGCGCGCGAGATGCGCCGGGAGGTCGGGGCGGCGGCATCTCGACCGCCCAGCCTGCCGGCGACGGCAAGGTGGTCCAGACCGGCGGGCGCCTGAACTGGCGAGAGGTCGTCGACTACCGGGGAGCGAAAAAATGAAGCATTCGGCGTTTCGCGGATTCACATTGATAGAGATGCTGATCGTGGTGGCCATCGCCGCGATCCTGGCGGCCATCTCCTATCCGTCGTACATGGATTTCGTGCGCAAGGGCTGGCGCAGCGAGGGGCGCTCCGCGCTGATGCAGCAGATGCAGGAGCAGGAGCGCCTCTATACGCAGGTCGGGCGGTACCGGCGCTACGCGGGCGATTCGGGAGACTCTGGAAACGGCGGCGCAGGCGGCAAGTACACCGTCGAGAGCGGCAATTGCGAAGGGAAGGGGAGCATCGACAGCTGCATCCGGCTGACGGCCACGCTGAAGGCCGGTTTCTCCGATCCGCAGGTCGGCAACCTCTGGGTGGACAGCACGGGCGGCAAGGGCTGCGATGGGACGGACGCGGGAAGGTGCTGGCAATGAAGGGCGGCGAAGGCGCGTCGTCGCCCGGCTTCACCTTGATCGAGCTGATGGTGGTTGTGGCCATCGTGGCAGTGCTGGCCGCGGTCGGCGCGCCGAGCTTTCGCGACATGCTGCTCAACCAGCGTCTAGCGAGCGCCGCGCAAGGCTTCAATTCTGCGTTGAGCCTGGCACGCATGGAGGCCATCCAGCGCGCGAGGCCCGTGGAGGTGGCTGCGCTCGCGGGCAGCGACTGGTCCGGCGGCTGGATCGTCCGGACCGGGGACGATGAATCGCTCCAGACGTTGCGGCGCTTCGAGCGGTTGCCGCAGGGCGTGAGCGTCGACACGACGCTCGGGGGCGGCTTCGCGCAGGGCCTGCGCTACGACGGCAACGGCTTCTCGCGCCAGACAAGCCGCTCCGGTTTCAGCGCAGGCTGCTTGACGCTGAAGGCCGAGACCGGGCGCAGGGCGTCGATCATCGTCTCGGCCTCGGGCCGGGCGAAGGTCTGCAATCCGGATGTGAGCGGCGATTGCGGCTCGGGCGCGTGCGCCAGGGGAGGAGAAAGCGGCGATTGAGGAGGCGCGCCCGCCCGGACGTGGGGGATCAGATGTCCCGCAGCAACTGCCTGAACTCGTCCACGTCCTCGAAGCTGCGGTACACCGAGGCAAAGCGCACGTAGGCCACCTTGTCCAGGCGCTTGAGTTCGCGCATCACGAGTTCGCCGACCTTGGTCGAATCGATTTCGCGCAGGCCGCTGGCCAGGAGCTTCTGCTCGATGCGCAAGAGGGCGGTGTCGATCTGCTCGATGCTCACCGGGCGCTTGCGCAGCGCCAGCATCATCGAGGCGCGCACCTTGGTCGAGTCGAAGTCGGCGCGGCTGCCGTCCTTCTTCACGACCACAGGGAAATTGACGTCGGGGCGCTCGTAGGTGGTGAAGCGCTTGTCGCAGGCGCTGCACTGGCGGCGCCTGCGCACGAAATCGGCGTCTTCCGAAACGCGGGTCTCCACGACCTGCGTTTCAAGATGACCGCAAAAAGGGCATTTCATGCGGTCGTCTCGTCAGTCGGATCAGCGATAGACGGGGAAGCGGCTCGTCAGCGCGTGCACCTTGGCGCGCACCGCGTCGATGTTCGCCGCGTCGCGCGGGTTCTCGAGCACGTCGGCGACCAGGTTCGCGGTGATGCGGGCCTCTTCGTCCTTGAAGCCGCGCGTGGTCATGGCGGGGGTGCCGATGCGCACGCCGCTGGTGACCATCGGCTTTTCCGGGTCGTTCGGAATCGCGTTCTTGTTGATCGTCATGTGGGCGCTGCCCAGCACGGCTTCGGCTTCCTTGCCGGTGATGCCCTTGGCGCGCAGGTCGACCAGCATGACGTGGCTCTCGGTGCGTCCGCTCACGATCCGGAGGCCCCGCTCGGTGAGGGTGTCGGCCACGATCTGGGCGTTCTTGACCACCTGTTGCTGGTAGGTCTTGAACTCGGGCGTCATGGCTTCCTTGAACGCGACGGCCTTGGCGGCGATCACGTGCATCAGCGGGCCGCCTTGCAGGCCCGGGAAGATGGCGCTGTTGATGGCTTTTTCGTGCTGCGCCTTCATCAGGATGATGCCGCCGCGCGGGCCGCGAAGGCTCTTGTGCGTGGTGGAGGTCACGATGTCGGCGTGCGGCACCGGGTTGGGGTACACGCCCGCGGCCACGAGGCCGGCGTAGTGGGCGATGTCGACCATGAAGATCGCGCCCACGTCCTTGGCCACCTTGGCGAAGCGCTCGAAGTCGATGCGCAGCGAGTAGGCCGAGGCGCCCGCGATGATCAGCTTGGGCATGTGCTCGTGCGCCTTGCGTTCCATCGCGTCGTAGTCGATGGCTTCATTGGCGTCCAGGCCGTAGCTCACCACGTTGAACCACTTGCCGCTCATGTTCAGCGGCATGCCGTGGGTCAGGTGGCCGCCTTCGGCCAGGCTCATGCCCATGATGGTGTCGCCGGGCTTCAAGAAGGCGAGCATCACGGCTTCGTTGGCCGAGGCGCCGCAATGCGGCTGCACGTTGGCGGCATCGGCGCCGAAGATCTGCTTGACGCGGTCGATGGCCAGTTGCTCGGCCACGTCGACGTGCTCGCAGCCGCCGTAGTAGCGCTTGCCCGGGTAGCCTTCGGCGTATTTGTTGGTGAGCTGGGAGCCCTGGGCGGCCATGACGGCCGGCGAGGCGTAGTTCTCGCTCGCGATCAGCTCGATGTGGTGTTCCTGGCGCGCGTTTTCGGCTTGAATCGCGGCCCAGATCTCGGGATCGGTCTGTTCGACCAGGATATTGCGTTGGTACATGGCAGTCCTTTGAAGACGAGGTCCTTGTTCTTCAACCAAACAAGGGCTGCCCAGGCGAACGGCTGAACGCCTGTTGTGGTCAGGCGGCACGCTTCCCAGTGGTATTCCACGTCAGCGCGTGGCACCTTGTTCGGGTGCTGCGCCTATCGCCAGTCGCGTACGGGGCCGAGTGTAGCTCACCCCCGGCCAGGCGAGCTTCAGGACACGCCGGAAAGCAGGGCGACCTTTGCGGGTTCCGAGCCTTCTTCGGCCTTGATCGGCGCGGGCGTCGGCGTCACGATGGGAATCGGCTGCGCGCGAATGGCCGGCCGGGGCGGCAGCACCGACGGCGCGCGGCCGTTGGCGACCTGCAGCAGGCGCTCGTGCTCGGCCATGACCTTGCTGGCGTAGCCGCCGTCGTCCTCGAGGTTGGCCGCGCCCACGTAGTAGCGCAGGCCCCCCTCGAGCGAGCCGGCACGGGCGATGCATTCCTGCAGCACCTTCACGCCCACGCGCATGTTGGTCACCGGGTCGAAGGCGGTGAGCGTGCCGCCCGCGCTTTCGTACTTGTCGCCGTGCACGCGGGTCATGACCTGCATCAGGCCCTGGGCGCCGACGTGGCTCTGGGCGAAGGGATTGAAACTGGATTCCACGGCCATGATGGCCAGGATCAGCGTCGGGTCGAGCTTGGTGCGCTTGCCGATCGAATAGGCCTCGGACACCAGCACGCTCAGCGGCTCTGCAGCCACGCTGTATTTCTTGCTCAGCCAGTAAGCCACGGCGGCCTGCTGCTTGGGCAGGTCGCCGGGGCTCGCTGCCGTGGTGCGCTCGATGGCGGTCGGCTCCAGGTCGGAGACTTCAGGCGCGGGCTTGCGCGACTGCAGCCAGCCCATGAGTTGTTCCTCGCCGGTCTGGCGCAGATCGGGCCGTGCCACGAGGGCGAGGGCCGCGAACACGATGGCCAAACCGACCAACGCAAACCCGTTGTGGGTGATTTCAAAAAAGCCGTCTGCCACATCGGACACGAAGGTCCGTAGCCCGCGGGCTGTGGCATCAAACGCCTTGTTCATCGCTCTTCCTTTCTGTGCGGCACCTGCTCGCAGCGCCTGGAGAGGCGATGGATGAAGGCAACGGCGCTTGGATTGGTACGAATCAGGCTCCGCGCATGGAGGGGTGTGGGGTAAGGAGCGCGGTGACCTGATCAAGCCGGGGGAGTTCTCGGCAGCGGATTCAGGGTGGCCCTGCTGCGTCTGGCAGCTGGAGCAGGGCGGATTCTAACGTCGCTTAATAGCCGGTCAAGCATAAGGAAATCGTTTCATATGCTAATAGATGTTTAAAAATCCGACCCGCACAGAGGCATTTGGCTTACGGGAAATCCCTTGGAAGATTGAATTTGCAATGCGAGGGTGCGGCACCTAATCTGGACGGGCCTGGGTTTTCAGGCGTTTTCCAAAGTCAGGCAGTCCGAGGTGCAAGTCAAGGGCTCGATCGACGGCGGATCCACGGCGGCAATCTCTTGCTGCCAGCACGGCAGGAACCATTGACTTCCGGTCGCGCGAATCGATGGCTTGGGTGTTAGGCCCGCCATCAAGCCCGGCAACGAGGCATTCAGTCGCGTTGCCGGGCTTTCTTGTTTCTGCTTTGCCGCATGTTTGCGGCACACTCCCGCGATGGATTTAGCTTCGCTCAAACAAAACAAATGGGTGCGACGTGGGATCGTCGCGGTGCTGGTTCTTCTGGCCTTCTGGGTCATTGCATGGTTGATCGTGCCGCCGATCGCCAAGAGCCAGCTTCAAAAGATCGCGAGCGAGAAACTGGGCCGGCAGGTCACGGTGGGCAAGATCGACTTCAAGCCCTGGACCCTCGAACTCGCGCTGCACGACCTGCGCATCGCCACGGCCGACGGCAAGCAGCCGCAACTGGCCATCAAGCGCATCTACGCCGATGCCGAACTGCAGTCGCTCTTTCGCCTGGCGCCCGTGATCGACGCGGTGTCGATCGAGGCGCCCGCGGTGCTGCTCACGCACCAGGCCGACGGCAAGTACGACATCGACGACATCCTGGCCAAGCTCGCCGCGGGCCCGCCGCCCGACCCCAAGGCCGAGCCGGCGCGCTTTGCCATCTACAACATCTCGATCAAGGACGGCGCGGTCGACTTCGACGACCAAACGGTCAAGCGCAGGCACGAGCTGCGCAACTTCGTCCTCGACGTGCCTTTCCTGAGCAACCTGGCGTCGCAGCGCGAGGTCAAGACCGAGCCCAAGCTGGCCTTCGTGCTCAACGGCAGCAGCTTCGATTCGGCCGCTTTCACCACGCCCTTCTCGGCAAGCCGCAAGACCGACGCGCACGTGCAGTTCAAGGGGCTCGATCTGGCGCCTTACCTGGGCTACATCCCTGGCGGCCTGCCGGTGAAGCTGCAGGCCGGCAGCCTCGATGCCGACCTGAAGATCGATTTCCAGCAGGCGGCGACCACGGGCCTGAAGATCTACGGCACGGTGGAAGCGCACGGCGCCAAGCTGAGCGACGCCCGGGGCCGCGACCTCCTGGGCTTCGATTCGCTCAAGCTCGCGCTGGCGGACGTTCGCCCGCTCGAATCGGTGTTCCATTTGAGCGAAGTGGCCCTGGCCAATCCGCAGCTCGTGGTGGCGCGCGATGCCTCGGGCCAGTTGAACCTGATGGCCACCGACCCGGCCACCGGCGCCGCGGAAAAAGTAGCCCCGCTTCCCGCCGCCGCAGCCAGCGCGCCGGCCGGCAAGCCGGCCGAAAAACCCAAGCTGAAGGTGCAGGTCGACAAGGTGGCGCTGAGCGGCGGGCGCATCGGCTGGCGTGACGAAACCGTCAAGCCCGCGGCCGCCGTCGACGTGACCGACCTGGGGCTCGACGTCACCGCCATCACCTGGCCGATGGAAAAGCCGGCCCAGTTCAAAGGCAGCACCGCCATCGCCGGCGCCTCGCTCAAGTTCAAGGGCAGCGCCACCGACAAGGTGGCGGACGTGCAGACCGAGGTCGACGCGCTGCCGCTCTCGCTTGCCGCGCCCTATCTGGCGCAGAGCCTGGAGCCCACGCTCGACGGCAAGCTCAGCGGGCAGATCGACATCGCTTGGGACCAGCCCAATCTCAAGTTCAAGGCCCGCCGCCTGGCCGCCGACGGCCTCGCGCTGACCCAGACCAAGACCGCGCTCGCCAGCGTCGGCCGCTTCGAGCTGGTCGACGCCGAGGTCGACATGACCCAGCACACGCTGAACATCGCCTCCTTCACCGCCACCAACCCCAAGGTTCGCGTGGAGCGCGACAGCGAAAAGCGCTGGATGTTCGAGCGGTGGCTGCGCACCCCGGCCGGCAGCGGCGGCGCGGCCGAAGCGAAGGTGGCGGCGCCCAAGCCCGCCGGCGCCGGATCGGCCAAGGCCGACGCCAACACCAAGCCCTGGGCGCTGACCATCGCCACCATGGCGGTCGACAACGGCAGCCTCTCTTATTCAGACAAGGCCGGCGCGCTGCCGGTGACGGTGGAGGTCACGGCGTTCAAGCTGAACGCGCAGAAGATCGCGCCCGAGACAAACACCGTCTCGCCGCTGCAGGTGTCGGGCCGCATCGGCTCCGGGCGCTCCGATCCGAGCAAGTTCGACTACAAGGGCAACGTGGTGCTCAAGCCGCTGGCCGCCGAAGGCCGGCTCGAGGTGATCTCGTTCCCCGCGCACGCCTTCAAGGCCTACTACGCGGACGCGCTCAACGTCGACATCCGCCGCGCCTTCGCAAGCTACCGCGGCACCGTCAGCTACGCAACCGCGCCGGCGGGCATGAGCGTGAAGCTGGCCGGCGACACCGCGCTGGACGATTTCCGCGCCAACAGCGTCTCGCTGACGCAATCGCCCGGTTTCGACCGCAACACGAACCAGCTGCTGAGCTGGAAGACGCTGAGCCTGCGCGGCCTGCAGGTCAGCATGGCGCCCAACGCGCCGCCGAACGTGAACGTGCGCGAGACGACGCTCACCGACTTCTTCGCCCGCGTGATCGTCGATCCGACCGGTCGGCTCAATCTGCTGAACCTGACGAAGAAGGGCGAGGCCGAAGGCGCGGCCGCCGCCACGGCGACCGCCGAGGCCAAGACCCAGAAGGGCCCGGGCGGCACGACCACCACGACCCGCGGCGCGCCGCCGGCGCCGCGCTCGGGGGGCGCGCCCGTATCGGCCGAAGCCATGGTCGGCGGCACCCCCGAGCCGGCCGCGCCGGCGGCGGCACCCGTCGCCACGGCGCAGGCCCCCGCGGACACCGGCCCCAAGCCGGTCATCAACTTCGGTCCGATGAGCCTGGTCAACGGCAAGATCGATTTCACCGACCTGTTCGTCAAGCCCAACTACTCGGCCGACCTGAGCGAGCTGACCGGCAAGCTCAGCTCCTTCTCGTCGAACCCGCCCAACGGGCAGGGCGGCCGGCCGGCGCTGGCCGACCTGGAGCTGCGCGGCAAGGCGCAGCAGACCGCCGCGCTGGAGATCACCGGCAAGCTCAACCCGCTGGCCAAGCCGCTCGAGCTGGACATCACCGCCAAGATGCGCGACCTTGATCTCGCGCCGCTGTCGCCGTACTCGGTGCGCTACGCGGGCCACGGCATCGAGCGCGGCAAGATGAGCATGGACGTCAACTACAAGGTCGCGCCCGACGGCCAGCTCACCGCCACCAACAAGCTGGTGCTCAACCAGCTGCAGTTCGGCGAGGAAGTCGCCGGCGCGCCCAACAGCCTGCCGGTGAAACTGGCCGTGGCCCTCTTGGCCGACCGCAACGGCGTGATCGACGTCGACCTGCCGCTCAGCGGCTCGCTCAACGATCCGCAGTTCAGCGTCGGGCCGCTGATCTGGAAGGCCGTGGTCAACCTGATCGTCAAGGCCGTGACGGCGCCGTTCAGCCTGCTCACGGGCGGGCTGGGGGGCGGCGGCAGCGGCGAATCGAGCGCCATCACCTTCGAGGCGGGCAGCTCGGTGCTCAGCGCCGCGGCCAAGGAAAGCCTGGACAAGGTCGCCAAGGCGCTGACCGAGCGGCCGACGCTGGAGATGACGGTCGTGGGCACCTCCAGCCTCGAGAAGGAGCGCGACGCCTACCAGCGTCAGCGGGTGCGCCAGCTGACGCAGGCCGAGAAGCGCCGCGTCGCGGTGCGCGGCGGCCAGACCGGCACCGACGTGGCGCCGGTCACCGACGCCGAGTACCCCGAGCTGCTGACCGCGGTCTACAAGCGCGCCGACATCACCAAGCCGCGCAACCTCGTCGGCTTGGCCAAGGACCTGCCCGTCACCGAAATGGAAAAGCTGCTGTTCGCGAGCGTGCCGGTCGACGAGGAGTCGATGCGGCAACTGGCCGTGGAACGCGGCGCCGCGGTGCGCGACTACCTCTTGGCGCAGAAGCTCACGAGCGAGCGGCTGTTCCTGGGCGCGGTGCGCACCACGGCCAGCGGTGCCGACTGGAAGCCGGGCGCCGAGCTCAAACTGACCATGAAGTGAGAGCGGCCACTTGGTTTTTTGCATCGGCTTGCTATATGTGTAGTCACCTTTAATCTCCCAGCCCGCAACCTGCATTGGCCGCCGTTCCGCAACGGAATTGGGCGGTCCACCGCAAGTGGGTGAAAATGTCGATGTGCGCCGGCCTTTGCCGGCGCCTTCGCTTTCCATACCAAGACAACGATTTCGCGCAGTGACCTCTACTTCTTCCAAGCCACACGACCTTCAGGCCCTCGACACGCTCACCGGCGGCGCCTTCACCGCGCCGACCTCGGGAGAACGCGCCGCGCGCATCCGCGACTGGCTCGCGGGCAACCCCGCGTCCGAGCAAATGCAGGAAGTCTTCAAGGAGCTGAGCGGCCGCGACAAGGGCGCCGCGCGCCTCTTGCGCGAGAAGCTCGACGAGCTCAAGCGCGCCAAGGGCCAGGAGGCCATTGCCGCCGAATGGGCGCAGAAGGCCGAGGCGCTGCTGGGCCAGTCCAAGCTCAACATCGCCGACGCGCTCGCCTGGCAGCGCGATGCCGCCAAGGCCGGTGCGCCGCTCTCGCGCGAACCGCTTGCAAGCCTGAAGGCCAAGCTGGCTGAACGCGTCAAGGGCATCGAAGACCTGCAACACCGCGCCCAGGTGCACCGCGAAGCCGCCGTGCTGCTGGCGCAGCGTTTCGAAGTGCTCTCCACCAAGGGCTGGCAGGACGCCCAGGCCGCCGAGGAGTCGCTGCGCAACGACGTCACGCATTGGCAGCAGCAGGCCGGCGACATCACCGCCGACATCAACTGGAACAGCCTGGACGCCAAGTTCGCGCCGCAGCTCGAAGCATCGAAGTCGCAGCTGCTGGTCGTGTCCGATGCATTCCACAGCGCGCTGGCGCAGGCCATCGCCGCCGCGGCCGACGCAGCCGCGCCGCTGCCGCCGGTGCCGGTGTGGGCCGACGAGCTGCGCAGCGCGCGCGGCGAGGTGCTCGCCCCCAAGGCAGCAGCGCCCGCGCGGCCTGCCGCACCCAAGATCGATCCGGCCGTGCGCGCTGCCGCGCAAGACGCGGTGCAGGCCGCGCTTGCCAAGCTCGAGCAGGAAACCGCCGAAGGCCACGGCAAGGCCAGTGCCGGCGCGGCGGCCGCGCTGCGCGCGGTGCTCAAGGAGCACGGCAAGTTGGTCGAGGCGCCGCTCGAAGCGCGCGTGCATGCCGCGCTGGTCGCGGCCGGCGAGCTCGAAGGCTGGCAGCGCTGGAGCGCCGACAAGGTCCGTGAAGACCTTGTCGCCAAGGCCGAGGGCCTCCTCAAGCGCCCCGAAGGCCAGGCCCTCGGCGGCCGCAAGATGCAGGAAACGCTGCGCGCGCTGCGCGACCAGTGGAAGCAGGCCGACCAGGGCGGGGTGCCCAACCATGCGCTGTGGAAGCGCTTCGACGAAGCCTGCAACGAAGCCCACAAGGTGGTCGAGGCCTGGCTCGAGAAGGTGCGCGCCGATGCGGCCGAGCACCGCGCGCACCGCGTGGCGCTGATCGAAGAGGTCAAGGCCTGGGCCGCCGAGCATGCCGGCGCCACCGACCTGAAGGCGCACAACCGCGCGCTGCACCAGTTCGCCGACCGCTGGCGCGATGCCGGCCACGTGGGCGAGAAGGTGTTCGCCGAGCTGCAGCCGCAGTGGAACGAAGCCTTCGGCGCCGCGCGCGCACCGTTCGAGACGGCGCAAAAAGCCAGCGTCGAACGCCGCCAGGCCATGATCGCGGAGGCCGCCGAGCTCGGTGCCCAGCCGATGCTGCGCATCGACGCCGTCAAGGCGTTGCAGCAGCGCTGGCAGCACGAGGCGCAGAGCGTGCCGCTCGACCGCCGCCACGAACAGAAACTGTGGGACGCCTTCCGCGCCCCCATTGACGAAGCCTTCAACCGCAAGACGGCCGAGCGCGAAAAGGCATCGGCGGCCATGAGCGAGCACGACCGCTATGTGCTCGACGCCTCCAAGGCGCTGGACGCCGCCAATGCCGGCGGCGACGTGCAGAAGATCCGCGCGGCCATCGCCCGCCTGGAAGGCGCGCTGCGCGGCGAAGCACCGCCGCCCGCGCCGAAGGCCGAACAGGCCGTTGCCCCGAACGTGGCCAGCGGTGGCCCGTCGGTGGGTGCGACCGACATCGTGGCGCCCGGACAGGCCGCCGCTGAATTCGCCGAAAGCGCCGAGCAGGCGCCGAGCCCGAGCGATGCGGAAGCGTCGCCGGCCGCACCGGTCGAAGCCGCGCAGGCCGATGCGCCCGACCTCGTGGCGCCCGCCGACGGCGCCGACGCCTCCGCACGCGCCGATGGCGCAGCGCACGACGCCGGCGAAGCCGCCGCTGTCGAAAGCCCGGCACCGGCCGCCGCGCCGAAGCCGGCCCCCAAGCCGGTCGTGGCCATGCGCGGGGACGACCGTCCCAGCAGCAAGAAGACGGACGCGGCGCCCGCAGGCCGTGCCGGTGGCAAGTTCGGCGACCGCCGCGACGGTGGCCGGCCCGGCCCCGGTGGCCCGGGGCGTCCCGGCGACCGTGGCGGTCCGCGCCCCGATGCGCGCGGTGATCGCGGCGGTGATCGCGGCGCACCGGCCGGTCGTTTCGGCGACCGTCCCCCGCGTTTCGAAGACCGTGGCCCGCGCCTGGGCGATGCGGCTTTCCGCGCCCAGCGCGAAGCGCTCGAACGTGCGGACATGGCACTGCGCAAGCTCGCGGCGCAAGCCCACGGCGAAGCGCTGACGCAGGTGCTCGGCGCCTGGGAACAGCGCGATGCCGCGCGCCTGCCGAGCGTGCAGGAACTGGGTCGCGCGGTCTCGCCGGCCGTGCGCACGAACTGGTCGCAAGCCATCGGCAGCGCGCCGACGGCCGCCGCCAACGATGCCGCCGAAGCACTGCTGCGCCTGGAAATGGCCGCCGAAGTGCCGACGCCGGCCGAGCAACTCGACGCGCGCCGTGCCTTGCAGCTCAAGCTGCTGACCAAGCGTGGCGACCCGGCGCCGGTGCAGACCTGGGGTCAGGACGCCGGCAAGGTGCTGGCCGCGGCGCACGATGCTGCCAGCGCACGCCGCCTGCAGAACGCGTTGAAGGCGCTGCTGCGCAAGTAAGCGCGCGCCGGACGGCCATGAAAAAAGGCGCCCCGCGGGGCGCCTTTTTCTTTGGCGTAATGCACGGCCGCACGCCCCGCATCCCGCACGTCCCGCAGGAATCAGACCTGTTTGCGCAGGAAGAATTCGTCGAAGAGCGCCACCACGCGGGCGAAATCCCGCGCGAAGTTCGGGCGGTTCACGAAGTAGGCCTCGCAGGCCACCGCGAAGAACTCGCTGAGCGAGGTCGCGCCGTAGTCGTCCAGCCACGGCGGCTCGGCGCCGAAGCGCTCGGCCATGATGGTTTTTTCGCGGAAGTCGTCGTAGGCGGGCTGCAGCACGGCGAGCCACGCGGCGCGCGACTCGCGGGCGCTGCGCTGGCCCGCGAAGCCGGCCGGCAGGGGCGGGCAGCCGTCGGCATCGCCGCCGCGCATGTCGATCTTGTGGGCGAACTCGTGGATCACGACGTTGTAGCCGCCTTCGCGGGTGACGCTGCTGGCGAGCACGTCTTGCCAGCTGAGCATCACGGGGCCGCGGTCCATGGCTTCGCCGGCCACCACCTCGTCGTACTCATGCACGACCTGTGCCTCGTCGACGACCTTGCGCCGCGCCACCACTTCGGACGGGTGCACCACGATGCCGACGAAATCGTCGTACCAGTCGAGGTGGCCCTTCAGGTGCAGCACCGGCAGCACCGCCTGCGCCGCGATGGCCAGCGCGACCTCGTCGGTGATGACGAAACCCTGGGTGCCGTGGAATTCCTTGTCGCGCAGGAACTCGGCCGTCAGCACGCGCAGCCGCTCCAGGTCCGCGGCGGGGCGGTCGGCCAGGAAGCTGTAGCGCGCCAGCGTGGCGTGCCAGGCGGCTTCGGGAATCGGGGGCAGGGCACGCAGGCGGCGCAGCCACTTGAACATCGGCGGTGCTAGCGCAGGTCGACGCGTTGCGCGCCGGCGGTGGACAGACACAGCAACTGCGCACGCGGCGGATGCGCCGCGGCGTCCCAGTCGCTCAGCACGATGCGGCGCAGGCCATCGCCCAGGTCGTGGTCGGCGGGGCGATGCGTGTGGCCGTGCACCATCGTTTTCGCCCCGGCCTGCTGCAGCCATTGGCGTGCGGCGCCGGTGTCCACGTCGGCCCAGATCGTCGAGGGATTGCGCTTGCGGTCTTCGCTCTGGGTGCGCATCGAGCGCGCGAGCGCGCGGCGCTCGGCGAGCGGCCGGGCCAGGAAGGCGGCCTGCCACTCGGGCGTGCGAACCATCGCGCGGAACTTGAGGTACTCGGTGTCGTCCAGGCAGAGGATGTCGCCGTGGCTCAGCAGCCACCGCTGGCCGTGCAGCACCAGCACCGTGGGGTCGTCCAGCAGCGTGAAGCCGCATTGCGCCGCGAGCGCGGGGCCGACCAGGAAGTCGCGGTTGCCGTGCATGAAGAACACCGGCAGGCGCTCGGCGGTGCGGCGCAGCAACTCGGCGCATTGCGCCTCGAAGCCGGGCTCACCCGCGACATCGTCGCCCACCCACACCTCGAACAGGTCGCCGAGGATCACCAGCGCATCGGCCGGCGTGGTCTGCAAATAGCCCTGCCAGGCCTCGAAGGTGGCGGGCTCGCCGGCCTCGAGGTGCAGGTCGGAGATCAGATCGACGGTGCGCCACGCGGGCGGCGCCACCAGCTCGCAGAAAGCCGGGTTCGCCACGTTGGTCATCCCGCGCCGTGCCTGATGGGGATCATTCAGCGATGACGACGGCCTTCTCGATCACCACGTCGTCGAGCGGCACGTCGTCGTGGAAGCCCTTGCGGCCCGTCTTCACGGCCTTGATCTTGTCGACCACGTCGGTGCCGTTGATGACCTTGCCGAACACCGCATAGCCCCAGCCTTGTGCCGAGGGTGCCGTGTGGTTCAGGAAGCCGTTGTCGGACACGTTGATGAAGAACTGCGCGGTGGCCGAGTGCGGCGCGCTGGTGCGGGCCATGGCGACGGTGTAGTTGGCGTTCTTCAGGCCGTTGTTGGCTTCGTTCTCGATCTCGGCGCCGGTGGGCTTTTGCTTCATGCCGGGCTCGAAACCGCCGCCTTGCACCATGAAGCCGGGGATCACGCGGTGGAACACGGTGTTGTCGTAGTGGCCCTTCTTCACGTAGGCGATGAAGTTCTCGGCCGACTTGGGCGCCTTCTCGGCGTCCAGTTCGAGCGTGATCACGCCGTAGTTCTTGATGTGCAGTTCGACTTGGGGGTTGCTCATGAGGGGCTCCTTCGGAAGTTCGGAATGGGTGAATTACTTCGCCAGCGTGGCGGACTTGATGGTGATGGTCTCCAGGGGCACGTTCTGCATGCCGCCCTTGTTGCCGGTCTGCACGGCGCGGATCTTGTCGACCACGTCGGTGCCGGCCACGACCTTGCCGAACACCGTGTAGCCGTAGCCATCGGGGTTGGGCGCGTTGAGCGAGTCGTTGTTCTTCACGTTGATGAAGAACTGCGAGGTGGCCGAGTTCGGGTTGCCGGTGCGGGCCATGGCGATGGTGTACTTATCGTTCTTCAGGCCGTTGCCCGCTTCGAGCGGAATCGGCGGGCGCGTGGGCTTTTGCTGCATGTCGGCGGTGAAGCCGCCGCCCTGGATCATGAAGCCGTCGATCACGCGGTGGAACACCGTGCCGTCGTAGTGCTTGTCCTTGACGTACTGCAGGAAGTTGTCGACCGACTTGGGCGCCTTGGCCGCATCGAGCTCGACCACGATGTCGCCGGCCGAGGTGGCCAGCTTGACGCGCGGTGCGGCTTGCTGTGCGTAGCCGGTGGCGGCGAAGCCGAGGGCCGCGGCCAGGATGAAGGCGTTGCGGCGGCTGAATCTTCTGAATGTGGAAGGGGCGTGGATCGTCAAGTGATGCTCCGTTTGCGAAAGGGGGGGAGGGCGCGGGCTGCGCGACGAATGCGTCGGCCGCGCCCGTGCCGGCAGCGGCTTACTTGCTGGAACGGCCGACGGGCTTGCGAATGACCACGGGCGCCGCCGGCAGTGCTGCGGCTTCGGCCTCGGTCTTCGAGGAGAAGATCTGGCGGATCAGCACGAGCTTGGGCGCGACGCTGGCGTTGGTGCTGGCGAACTGCTGGGCGCGCACGTACTCCTGGGCCGCGAGGCGCGCGTAGACGTCGCCGAGGTTCTCGTGCGCGGTCGCGTAGTTCGGGTTGAGCTTGAGCGCGGTTTCGAGCGCGGCGCGGGCCTGGTCGAATTTGCTCTGCGACGCATACAGTGCCGCGAGGTTGTTGTAGGGCTCGGGCAGCTCGGGGAAGTCTTGCGTGAGCTGGGTGAAGGCGATGATGGCCTCGGCCTGCTTGTTCTGCTCGGTGAGGATCACGCCGCGCAGGAACCGCATCTGCGGATCGCGCGGCTTGCCGGCGATGTAGGTGTCGGCCTTGGCGAGCGCTTCGGTGGCCTTGCCCTGGCGCAGCAGGAGGTTCACGTCGTCGTAGTCGTTGGCATGCGCGGCGGTGCCCCACAGGCTGAACAGGAGTGCGAAGGCGAAGGAGAGTTTGGAGAACACGGGGTGCTTCATGAAGCCTCGGCAGGATTGGGGGATGCGGGCCTGGACGGGCCTGAAGGGGCCTGGAAAGCACCCGGGAGGTCCGCGGCAGCAGGCTGCGGCGGCCGTTTATACTGCGTTGCATTGTAGCCGAGGGGCCATGTCCAACCCCTCGTCGCCACTGTCCCCGTCACCCCTGAAATACACCGTCGTTCGCCCGTGCCGCACGTGCGCGAAGCGACGCTTTCCGAGTCTCATGAGTCTGCGCATCTACAACACGCTGTCGCGTGAATTGGAGGAATTCTCCCCATTGCAACCTGGCAAGGTGCGCATGTACGTTTGCGGCATGACGGTCTATGACTTCTGCCACATCGGCCATGCCCGCATGATGATGGCCTTCGATGTGGTGCAGCGCTGGCTGCGTGCCAGCGGCTACGGCGTGACCTACGTGCGCAACATCACGGACATCGACGACAAGATCATCGTGCGCGCCGTTCAGCGCGGCATCACCATCCGCGCGCTGACCGACGAAGTCATCGCGGCCATGCATGAAGACATCGGCGCGCTCGGCATCGAGCCGCCCACCGTCGAGCCGCGTGCCACCGAGTACGTGCCGCAGATGCTCGGCATCATCGAGACGCTGGAGCGCAAGGGACTGGCCTATCGCTCGCCCGATGGCGACGTGAACTATGCGGTGCGCAAGTTCCCGGGCTACGGCAAGCTGTCGGGCAAGTCGCTGGACGAACTGCATGCCGGTGAACGCGTCGCAGTGATCGAGGGCAAGCAGGACCCGCTCGACTTCGTGCTCTGGAAGGCGGCCAAGCCCGCCGAGCCGGACGATGCCAAGTGGGAGAGCCCCTTCGGCACCGGCCGTCCGGGCTGGCACATCGAGTGCTCCGCAATGAGCTGCGCCACCCTTGGCGAGACCTTCGACATTCACGGTGGCGGCGCGGACCTTCAATTCCCGCACCACGAGAATGAAATTGCGCAAAGCGAAGGCGCCCATGGCAAGCCGCTCGCGCGTTTCTGGGTGCACAACGGCTTCGTTCGCGTGGACAACGAAAAGATGTCCAAGAGCCTGGGCAACTTCTTCACCATCCGCGAGGTGCTGCAGAAGTACGACGCCGAGAGCCTGCGCTTTTTCCTCGTGCGCACCCACTATCGCAGCGCGCTGAACTACAGCGATGCACACCTGACCGACGCCCGCAACTCGCTCAAGCGCCTGTACACGGCACTCGACCTGGTAACGCCCGCACCGGTCACGCTGGACTGGACGAATCCGCACGCAGCGGCCTTCAAGGCTGCGATGGACGAAGACTTCGGCACGCCCGGCGCCATCGCGATCCTGTTCGAGCTGGCCACCGGCGTTCACCGCACGCAGTCCGCGGAAACCGCCGGGCTGCTCAAGGTGCTCGGCGGCACGCTGGGCCTGCTCCAGGGCGACCCGAAGGCGTTCCTGCAAGCAGGCACGGGCAGCACGCTCGACGAGGCCGCAATCCAGGTGCTGATCGCCCAGCGCGCAGCGGCCAAGGCTGCGAAGAATTTCGCCGAGGCCGATCGCATCCGCCAGGAACTGTTGGAGCAGGGCATCGTGCTCAAGGATTCGCCCACAGGCACGAGCTGGGCCGCCGCGCAGTGAACGGAACCACCAACCCCATGCCCGCTTCCAAAAACCCGACCGTTCAGATCTACACGCCGGACTATTGGGAAGAGGCCTGCAAGCACCTGGCCAAGAAAGACCGCGTGATGAAGCGGTTGATCCCGAAGTTCGGCGAGGCCTGTCTCGAATCGCGCGGCGATGCGTTCACCACGCTGGCACGCAGCGTCGTGGGCCAGCAGATCTCGGTGAAGGCGGCGCAAACCGTCTGGGACAAGTTCGCCTTGCTGCCGCGCAAGCTGACGCCGGCCAACGTGCTCAAGCTCAAGGTCGACGACATGCGCGCGGCGGGCCTGTCGGCGCGCAAGATCGAATACCTGGTCGACCTGGCCCTTCACTTCGACTCGGGCGTGGTGCACGTCGATTCGTGGAAGGACATGGCCGACGAGCTCATCATCGAGGAACTCGTGGCCATCCGCGGCATCGGCCGCTGGACGGCCGAGATGTTCCTCATCTTCCACCTCATGCGCCCGAACGTGCTGCCCGTGGACGACGTGGGGCTGCTCAACGGCATCAGCGTCAACTACTTTTCGGGCGACCCGGTCAGCCGCAGCGATGCCCGCGATGTCGCCGTGGCCTGGGCGCCGTATTGCAGCGTGGCGACTTGGTATATTTGGCGATCGCTGGACCCCGTGCCGGTCGCGTATTGAAATAAAACAGGAGAAGACGTTGGCGAAACGAACCTTCCTCGATTTCGAGCAGCCCATTGCGGAACTCGAAACAAAGATTGAAGAACTGCGCTATGTACAGACCGAATCGGCGGTCGACATTTCGGAAGAAATCGATCAGCTCGGCAAGAAAAGCCAGCAGCTCACCAAGGACATCTACAGCGACCTGACGCCCTGGCAGATCACCAAGATCGCGCGGCATCCCGAGCGCCCCTACACGCTGGACTACGTCAACGAAATCTTCACCGACTTCGTCGAACTGCACGGCGACCGGCATTTCTCGGACGACCTGTCGATCGTGGGCGGCCTCGCGCGCTTCAACGGCGTGCCCTGCATGGTGCTGGGCCACCAGAAGGGCCGCGACACGAAGGAGCGCACCGCGCGCAACTTCGGCATGAGCAAGCCCGAGGGCTACCGCAAGGCCCTGCGCCTCATGAAGACGGCCGAGAAATTCAAGCTGCCCGTGTTCACCTTCGTGGACACGCCCGGCGCGTACCCCGGCATCGATGCCGAGGAACGCGGCCAGTCCGAAGCCATCGGCCGCAACATCTTCGAGATGGCGCAGCTGGAGGTGCCGATCATCGTCACGATCATCGGCGAGGGCGGCTCCGGCGGCGCGCTGGCCATCTCGGTCGGCGACCAGCTCGTGATTCTGCAGTACTCGATCTATTCGGTGATCAGCCCCGAAGGCTGCGCCTCGATTCTCTGGAAGACCAGCGACAAGGCGCAGGAAGCGGCCGATGCGCTGGGCATCACGGCGCATCGCCTGAAGGCGCTGGGCCTGGTCGACAAGATCGTGAACGAGCCGGTCGGTGGCGCACACCGCGACCATCGGCAGATGGCCGCGTTCTTGAAGCGCGCGCTCAACGACGCATTCCGCCAGGTCAGCGACCTGAAGCCCAAGGAACTGCTGGACCGCCGCTACGAGCGCCTGCAGAGCTACGGCCGTTTCAACGACACCAAGGCCGACACCGGCAGATAAGCCCCTTAGATAAGCCCCTTATGAGCGAAGCCTTCGAACGCGCCATGGCCGCGTTCGAGCCGGCGCAATGGCCGCTGGCGGTGGGCTTCAGTGGGGGTGCGGACTCCACCGCCTTGCTGGCCGCCTGCGCATCGCGCTGGCCGGGGCAGGTCGTCGCTTTCCATGTGCATCACGGGCTGCAGGCGGCGGCCGACGATTTCGAGCGGCATTGCGGCGAGGTGTGCGAGCGGCTCGGCGTGCCGCTCGTCGTGCATCGGGTCGATGCGCGGCATGCGCCAGGTGACAGTCCCGAAGACACGGCGCGGCGTGCTCGCTACGAAGCGTTCGCCGTCATGGCGCGCGCGGATGCGATCCAGTCCATCGCGCTCGGGCATCACGCCGACGACCAGGTCGAAACGCTCCTGCTGGCACTGTCGCGCGGCGCCGGTCTTCCGGGGTTGGCGGCCATGCCCGCGTATGCCGAGCGCCATGGCTTGAACATCCATCGGCCTCTGCTTGCGGTGCCCGCGGCCGACATCCGTGCCTGGCTCGCGACGCGAGACCTGACGTGGATCGAAGACCCGAGCAATGGCGACGCCCGCTACACCCGCAACCGGATTCGCGCGGTGCTGCTGCCCGCTTTGGAACAGGCTTTTCCGCAGTTCCGCGCCACGTTCGCGCGCAGCATCGGCCATGCGGCGCAGGGGCAGCAACTGCTGCTCGAACTTGCCGCGCAAGACCTTGAAACCGTGGGCGATCCGCCCGTCATCAAGGCGCTGCAGGCGCTCTCGAGGGCCCGCCAGGCCAATGTGCTGCGCCATTGGCTGATGCGGTCGCATAGCTGCGCGCCCAGCGCCGCGCAGCTCGACCAGCTGCTCGACCAGGTCCGCGCCTGCACCACGCGCGGCCACCGCATCCATCTCAAAGTGGCCGGCGGTTTTGCCGAGCGAAGGGGCGACCGGCTGCATTGGTACAATGCCCCGCCCTCGCCGAAGACTTAGCTCGGACAGCTTGCAGGGCGCCGCCTAGACAGCGGCCCTTTTCTTTTCTCTGATTTCACCCATGGCATTGATCGTTCACAAATACGGCGGTACGTCGATGGGCTCGACCGAGCGCATCCGAAACGTCGCCAAGCGCGTCGCCAAGTGGGCGCGCGCCGGCCACCAGATGATCGTGGTTCCGAGTGCCATGAGCGGCGAGACCAATCGCCTGCTGGGCTTGGCCAAAGAACTGGCACCGAGCAAACCGGGCGACGCCCACAACCGCGAACTCGACATGCTGGCATCGACCGGCGAGCAGGCGTCGTCGGCCCTCCTGGCCATCGCGCTGCAGGCCGAGGGCATGGAGTCGGTGAGCTATGCGGGCTGGCAGGTGTCGGTGCGCACCGACAACTCGTACACCAAGGCGCGCATCGAGAGCATCGACGACACGCGCGTCATGGCCGACCTGAACGCGGGCAAGGTGGTGGTCATCACCGGCTTCCAGGGCGTGGACGACGCGGGCAACATCACCACGCTGGGCCGCGGCGGCAGCGACACCTCGGCCGTAGCCATTGCGGCTGCCATGAGGGCGCACGAGTGCCTGATCTACACCGACGTGGACGGCGTCTACACGACCGACCCGCGCGTGGAGCCCGATGCGCGGCGCCTGACCACCGTGAGCTTCGAGGAAATGCTCGAGATGGCCAGCCTCGGCTCCAAGGTGCTGCAGATCCGCTCGGTGGAATTCGCCGGCAAGTACAAGGTGCCGCTGCGTGTGCTCTCGAGCTTCACCGCATGGGACATCGACATCAATGAAGAGGCCAAGTCCGGCACGCTGATCACTTTCGAGGAAGACGAAAACATGGAACAAGCCGTCGTATCCGGCATCGCATTCAACCGCGACGAAGCCAAGATCTCGGTGCTGGGCGTGCCCGACAAGCCAGGCATCGCGTACCACATCCTGGGCGCCGTGGCGGACGCCAACATCGAGGTGGACGTGATCATCCAGAACCTGAGCAAGGACGGCAAGACCGACTTCAGCTTCACGGTGCACCGCAACGAATACGCCAAGACCATCGACCTGCTGCAGTCGAAGGTCATGCCCTCGCTGGGCGCGACCGAGATCGTGGGCGACACCAAGATCTGCAAGGTCAGCATCGTGGGCATCGGCATGCGCAGCCACGTGGGCGTGGCGAGCAAGATGTTCCGCGTGCTGAGCGAAGAGGGCATCAACATCCAGATGATTTCGACCAGCGAGATCAAGACGTCGGTGGTGATCGACGAAAAATATATGGAATTGGCCGTTCGGGCGCTGCATAAAGCCTTCGATCTGGACCAACCGGCCTCCTGACGGTGGCATAATCTCGGCTGCTTTCAGGAACTGTGACCGAGTGGCCGAAGGTGCTCCCCTGCTAAGGGAGTATGGGGTGTAGAGCCTCATCGAGGGTTCGAATCCCTCCGGTTCCGCCAAGATCAAAACCCCTGCAATCGCAAGATTGCAGGGGTTTTTCTTTGCTGGCTTCCGTTGGGGCTCGGCAACTCACTGCGCCAGCGCAGCCCCTTCCCCCAGATAGCTGCGCAGCCCCGCCAGATCGAGCACTTCCACGCCCCCGTGCTCCACCCGCAGCAGCCCCGCGCGCTCGAGTTCGTGCAGCGCCCGGTTGGCGCGCTGGCGCGAGACGGCGGACAAAAGGCCGATCTCGTCCTGGCTCAGCCGCACGAAGCTGCTCGTCTTCGGATAGAGGAGGGGATCGAACAGGCTCGCCAGGCAACGCGCCACGCGCGCATCGGGCCCGAGCAGCCGATCGAATTCCATGAGCCCGATGAACAGGCTCAGCCGCGCGTTGATGTGCAGCAGAAGAAAGCGGTTGAAGTCCAGGTTCGTGGACACCAGGCGCTCGAAGGTGTGGCGCGGCACGCAGGCCATGCGCGTGGGCCGCATGGCCACGCCGTCGTAGCGCCACGGGCCGGGCTTGAGCAGCGAGCCTTCGCCGGCCCAGCCGCCGGTGGTCACGCCGGTGAAGGTGGAGATGCGGCCATCGGCCAGCGACACCGACATCTTCACCAGACCTTCGATCACACCGAGCCACAGGTCGGCCGATTCGCCGCGGCGCAGCACGAACCCGCCGGCCGGCACCTCGCGCTCGTGCGACTCGCGCACCACGCGGTCGAGCTCCTCGGGCGAAAGGGTCTGTGCCCACAGGCTCTCGCGGAGCATGGTTTCCATGGCGTTCGACGACATACGTGCTTCCCTCGCTCGCTTGCTTTTCAGCTGGCTGGCTTGCTCACTCCTCCATCTCCGCGGGCCTGCATGGAAAGGCCTGCGGAGCCGCGTAAGGAATGTCTTTGAAACGACATCTTCGGCGAAACGATCATGACATATTGACTCCTGTTCGCCACAACCAGAAGACAGGAGACAAAGGATGGAACATCCCGAATCCGGCACGGTCCCCACGCATGTGCCGCGCCAAGACGAACCACCCGGCATGCGCCGGCGCGACCTCCTGGGATACGCGGCGTCCGCGCCGTTGGTTTCAGCCGCCGCCGTCGGACTTGGCGGGCTGGCCGCCCCCTCGTCGGCCGAGGCCGCGATCCTGCCGATGACGCCCCCCGACACGACCGACCTGATCGACATCGGCGATGCGGTGACGCTCACCGCGTTGCCGACGATGCCGCTGGTCAAGGTGACCAACGTGGCCAACGGCCGCGTGCGGCTGGAGCTCCCGCGCCTGGAGTCGGGCCAGGGCATCGCCACGGCCGCCGCGATGATGCTGGCCGACAAGCTGCGCCTGCCGCTGAGCGCGATCGAGGTGGGCTCGGCCGACGCCAGCCCGGAACTCGTCTTCAACCAGCTCACCGGCGGCTCGTCGAGCGTGCGGTCGCTGCATGCCGGCATGCCGCTGCTGGGCGGCCTGGGCGGACTGCTTTCGGGCAGCGCCAACGCGGTGGTCGGCCAGCGCACCACGCGCCTGGACGCGCTGGACATCGTGACCGGCCGCAAGAAGTTCTCGATGGACCAGGCCGTGCCCGAGGCGAAGCCGACCATGGTGTGCCGCCCGCCGACCATCAACGGCAAGTTCGTGCGCATCAACAACCTGAACACGGTGACGGCGATGCCGGGCGTGCTGGGCATCGCGCCGATTCCCGCGACCAACGGCATCGTGCCCACGCCGCCCGGCGTGGCGGTGATGGCCGAGACCTTCGGGCAGGCCTGGGCCGCGGTGAATGCGCTGGACGTCACCTGGACCGCAGGGCCCGTCGCGGGCGAGTCCAACGCCAGCATCCAGCAGAAGCTCAAGAGCGCGCTGCTGCCGTTCCTGCTGCCGCCGCTGGGGGCGCTCACGGTCGAGGGTGAATTCGAATTCGCGGCCGTCTCGCACTGCCCGATGGAAACCGAATGCGCGATTGCCGACGTGCGCGCCGACCGGGCCGAGATCTGGTCCGGCCTGCAGAGCCCGATCGTCACGCAGCAGGCCATCGCCATCGAGCTGGGCCTGCCGCTGGACAAGGTGAAGGTGCACGCGGTGCCCTCGGGCGGCTCCTTCGGGCGGCGGCTCTTCTGGGACGCGACGCTGCAGGCGGTGCAGGCCTCCAAGGCGCTGGGCCGGCCCTGCCGGCTGATGTACCACCGCACCGACGACATGCGCCACGGCCGCGTGCGCCCGCCCATGTTCCACCGCGCGCGCGCCACCATGCTGCTGGGCCAGGTCATCGCGTTCGAGCAGCGGATTGCCGGCGTGCGGCTGGACACGCGGCACGGCTTCGGCGAGATGCTGGGTGCCGCGGCCATCGCGCTGCCCAACGGCTTTCCGCAGACGGTGGGCAACTTCGCGATCGAGCAGGTCATGTTCAAGACCATGGTCACCTCGCCCTACAACTTCGGCGTGACCACCAAGCTGCTGACGCCGGTGGCGATGGACATGAACACCTGTTCGTACCGCTCGGTGCACATCCAGCCTTCGCGCCTGGTGGAGGAAATTTTGGTCGACGACATGGCGCGGGCGCTGCGCAAGGACCCGATCGCGTTCCGCCTCGAATACCTGCGCCTGCCTCGCGCGCGCAAGGTGCTGCAGGCGGCCGCTGCCGCGGCGCAGTGGGGCAAGGCCATGCCGGCAGGCTTCGCGCAGGGCGTGGGGGTGCACCAGGAGTCCAAGTCGTTCACGGCCTGCATCGTCGAGATCGATGCGCGGGTGCCGACCGACGTCAAGGTCATCCGCGCGACCATCGCCATCGACGTGGGCACGCCGATCAACCCCTCGGGCATCGAGGCGCAGATGCAGGGCGGCCTGTGCGAATCGATCTCCATCGTGCTCACGGCGGGGCTGCACATCCAGAACGGCCTGCCGCTGGAGGGCAGCTATTCGCAGTACCACTTCGCGCGCATGAAGAACTACCCGAAGGACGTGAAGGTCATCATCATGCCGGCCAGCACCGGCGAGGCGATCGGCGGGCTGGGCGAGGTGGGCCTGTCGGCCAACTCGGGCGCCATCGCCAACGCCTACGCGCGCGCCACCGGGCGAAAGCCACGCAGTTTTCCGCTGAATTTCCCGGTCGATTTCACCCCCATCCCCCCGGGCAAGCTGCCCACGCCGGTCGTCGTGCCGGTCCCCGCCTGAGGAGCCCGCCATGCCCGTGCAATCTTTCAAGGTGAACGGCAGCAATGTCGATGTCGAGGCGCCCGACGACATGGCGCTGCTCTGGGTGCTGCGCGACAAGCTCGGCATCACCGGCCCGAAGTACGGCTGCGGCATCAACGTGTGCAAGGCCTGCACCTGCCATGTGGACGGCAAGGCGGTCACCACCTGCTCCACGCGGGTGGCCGACGTGCGCGGCCGGCAGGTGACGACCATCGAGGGGCTGGCCAACGGCAACGTGCTGCATCCGGTGCAGCAGGCCTGGATGAACCTGGACGTGCCGCAGTGCGGCTTCTGCCAGCCGGGGCAGATCATGGCGGCGGTCGACCTGCTGCGGCGCACCCGCAATCCGACCGATGCCGACATCGATGCCATCGAGAACGTGTGCCGGTGCGGCACCTACGGACGCATCCGCGAAGCCATCAAGGCGGCGGCCGCGATGATGGGGTAGCGGGCGTTGGGCGCCGGCTCACTGCCGGTGCGATACACGTTGAGGCGGTGCGGAGACATAATTGTTAACTAATGCACACGTCTCCCGTTGCCCTTGGCCGCCGAACCGTCAGCCAGGGCTGGCGGCGGATGGGCCGATGGATTGCGAACCTGTGCCTCGTGCTGCCGCTGGTCGCCTCGCCTTGGGCGCACGCCATCGAACCGCCGACGGCAGGCGAGGCGCCACAGTCCGATAGCGCCGTCCACATCACCCGCGCCGAGCTGCTCACCGTTCCCGGCACCGGCTATACCGCGCCGCCGCGGCGCATCGAGGACGCCAGCCTGCCCGACGACGGATGGCAGGAGATCAGCCTCCCGCACACGGCCGGGCGCGAACTGGTCCCCACGCCGGAGGGCGGCGTGCGGACCCTCACCGACTGGTACCGCATCGACCTGACCGGGCTCGCGCCCTCGGCGCAGCAGCGCCTGCTCTATCTCCCGCGCTGGAAGACCCTGGGCCACATCGCGGTGTACGGCGACGGGGTGCTGCTCTATCAATCGCACGGCAGCCCCATTCACAACGGCTACAACCATCCGCTGCTGCTGTCGTTGAACGCGGCGGCCGGCACGCCGTCCCCTGTCACGGTGCTAATCCGCGTCGATCGCCTGCGCAGCAGCGGCAGCGGTTTCTCGACCGTGTGGGTGGGCGACCAAGCATCGCTGATCTGGCGCTACCAGGCGCGCCAACTGCTGCAGGTGCAGCTGCCGTTCATGGGCAGCGCGGCGTTCCTGGCGGTGGGTGCCTTCGCCTTCGCGGTGTGGCTGGGCAAGCGACGCGAACCGCTCTACCTGCTGTTCTTCGCGATCTCGGCGCTCGCGTTCCTGCGAACGGTGCATTACTACGCGGGCGGCAGCTACCTCCCGATTTCGGACGAGCTGTTCGAATGGATGACCGTGGCCTCGCTGATCTGGCTGATCGTCGCCATCCACCTGTTCCTGGAGCGCCTGCACCAGCAGCCCTCGCCGTGGCTGACGCGCTCGTCGGTGGCGCTGGCCACGGGCTGCAGCATCGCCACGCTGCCGCACCTGTCGCCCTCGATCGCGAGCCTCTACCTGATCACGCCGCTGCTCAACCTGGCGGTGCTGCCCGTCGCGGTGCTGATCTTCGCGGTGAACCTGCGCAAGGCATTGCGCGCGAAGTTGCCCGAGGGGCGGCTGGTAGCAGGATGGACGGTCTTTGCCGTCACGTTCACCTCCTACGACGGGCTGCTGCAGAACAACCTGGTGAGCCCGGAGAGCGTCTACACCTCGCCCTACGCGATCATCAGCCTGTTCTTCGTCTTCTCGTACATCATGTTCGAGCGCTACACCGGCGCGTTCGCCGAGGTGGCGCGGTTGAACAAGGGGCTGGCGCAGCGCCTGCAGGCGCGCGAAGAAGAGCTCGAGCAAAGTTACCAGCGGCTGCGCGTGATCGAGAACCAGCAGATGCTCAATGCCGAGCGCCGCCGCCTGATGCAGGACATGCACGACGGCCTGGGCTCCTCGCTCATCAGCGCCATCCGCTCGGTGGAGCGGGGCGCCATGAGCGACGCCGAAATCTCCGACGTGCTCAAGGGCTGCATGGACGACCTGAAGCTGGCGATCGACTCCATGGAAAGCGTGGACGCCGACCTGCTGCTGCTGCTCGCGACCCTGCGCTTTCGCCTGGCGCCGCGCATCGAGAGCGCCGGCGTCGCGCTGCGCTGGGAAGTGCAGCCCGTGCCCGAGCTGCCCTGGCTGGATGCGGGCAGCGCGCTGCACATCCTGCGGATCATGCAGGAGTGCATCGCCAACGTGCTGCGCCACACGCGGGCCACCACCATCTCCTTCAGCACCGCGACGGTGGGCGAGGGCGTCAGCGTGGTGATCGAGGACAACGGCGCGGGCTTCGACGTGGAAAAGGCCCTGCAGCGAAGCGGCCGGGGGCTCCGCAACCAGCAGCAGCGTGCCATGGCGATCGGCGGCACCGCGAGCTGGGAGTCCGGCAGCGGCGGAACGCGCTTCACGCTCTGGCTGCCGCTCCAGCGCAAGGCCGATACCGAGAGGGCTGCGCGGGCGTCCTGAGCCTTACTTCGTGGCCGGCGACGGCTGGGACAGCACCCAAATCGCCAGCACGCGCGCGTCGGCCTCCGTGACCAGGCTCTGCCGCGGCATGATGACGCGCCCCCACGTACCGACGCTGCCGTTGCGGATCTTCTCGGCCAGGCGCGGCGGCGCTTCCGGATCGGTGCGATAGCGGTCCGCGATCTGCGCGAAACCCGGGCCGACCTGCTTGTGGACGAGGCCGTGGCAGGCGATGCAGCCGTTTTTCCGCAACAGGTCCATCACGGGCGCGGGCGGTGCGGGTGGTGCGGTCTGGGCGAGGGATGTCGACGCGCCGCAACAGATCGACAGGAGCGCGCACACGGCAGGAGTCGAAAACTTCACGGGGACTTTGGTTTGCAGCCCGGAAAGGGCGGAGAAACGCATGGTCGCATGCCCTTGCGTGGGGCGTAGTGCATTCGCGACAAGTCGATTCAAGAGTAACTATATGTATGGTTAAATCCGCGGACTATCGCGAAAGAGGACGAGGGAATCCCATGAAGCTGTTGCTGAGCATTGCGTTCGCCGCTGTCGCCCTGATGGGCTGTACCGCCAGGGCGCCGCTGGTGCCGACCGAACCCGGCACGGGCTCCGGACTCACCTACGTGCCGCTGGTCGCCATGGAAGGCGTGGACAAGGTGCGCTACGACAGCGACGTGCAGGCCTGCCGCACGGCAGCCACGCGCATCACGGCGCGCAGCGAAACCGGTGACGCCATGTGGCTGGCGCTCGGCCTCGGATTGATCACGGTGCACGGCCAGGGCATCGTGGCCGCCGCTTCGTACACTGGCATCAGCGCAGCAGTCATCGACTGGAACGGTCGCCCCACCTCGGAACTCATGGCCGAGCACCAGGAGATCGCCATCGTCCACTGCATGGCCAAGCGCGGCTATCGCAACCTGGATCCGGACGTGCGCGACACCTTCTACGGCCACACCTTCGATCCGGTCGTCGCCGCCAAGCCGCGCCGCACGGGCATCGATACCTACAACGTCGAATCGCTGGCCAAGGCCGGTCGTTGCAACGTGCAGCCGCGCGCCGAACTCACGGCCAAGGGCCCGGGCTTCGAGTCGTACAACGTGCCTTGCGAAAACGGCGGCACCTGGGCGGTGCGCTGCGAATTCGGCAAGTGCCGCGTGCTGGCGCAGGCGCCGGTGCGCCGCTCCTGAGTCTTTTCAACCCAGCTAACGGCCGGCGTCATGCCGGCCTTTCTCTTTCTGGCTCAGCGCCAGACGTAGTGCCCCGGCACCCGGCGGCCATGCTCACGGTGCGCCGGCACCCACACCTTGTGCTTGCGGTGATGCGGCGCCGCGTGCGGCCGGTCATAGCCGGGTCCATGACGCATGGGCTGGGCCATGGCTGCACTCGAGAGCACGCAGGCGGCGAGAACGAAGAGTATCTTTTTCATGTTGGAGTCCTTCGGGTTGATGAATGCACCTCAAGCAGGTACGGCATGAACCTTAGTTTGCGGCGGTGCACGGCTTCGTAGGCCTCCGGACACTTTACAAACAGGACGTTGCAGTGGCACGACGCCGCTGCAACCAACGGCATCGTCCTACTTGACGATCATTCCCTTGAGCGCCGGGTCCGGCGGCGGGACCTTGAACTTCATCTGCCGCAGCGTCTTCATCAGGAGCTGCGCAATCATCAGGTTGCGGTGCCGCTTGCTGTTGGCCGGTATCACGTACCAGGGCGCATGCTCGGTCGAGGTGGCCGCCAGGGCGTTCTCGTAGGCGCGCTGGTAGGCGCTCCACTTGGTGCGCACTTCCAGGTCGCCCATGCTGAACTTCCATTGCTTGCCGGGCGTGTCGATGCGCGCCTGCAGGCGCTCGCGCTGCTCGTCCTTGTCGATGTGCAGCATGCACTTGACGACGACCGTGCCGGTCTCCACCAGCAGCCGCTCGAAGTCGTTGATCTGCGCGTAACGGCGCCTGGTCTCGGCCTTGTCGATCCAGCCTTCGACCACCGGCACCAGCACGTCTTCGTAGTGGCTGCGGTTCCACACCGCGATCTCGCCGGTGCGCGGCACGACGGCGTGACAGCGCCAGAGATAGTCGCGCGCCCGTTCCTCTTCGGTCGGCGCCTTGAAGGCCGCCACGCGCACGCCCAGCGGGGAGGTGCGCGAGAACACCCAGCGCACCGTGCCGTCCTTGCCGCTGGTGTCCATGCCCTGCAGCACCAGCAGCACCTTGCGGCGGCCTTCGGCGTGCAGCAGGTTCTGCAGCTCGTCGAGCTCGCCGGCCATCGCGTCGACCTCTTCGCGCTGCGCCGCTTCATCGCCCTCGCAGAAGGCGGTGTCGCCGGGGTCGATGTGCGAGAGCTTGAATTTGCTGCCGACGCGGTATTTCTTGAAGCTGGCCATGAACCGGAACTCCGTGAAGAAGGAAAGCCGACAGCCTAAGCGATCAGAGATCAGCGCTCGGTATCTTCCGGATCGATCGAGGCGCTCCAGCGGTTGTCCCATTCGGCGTGGCGGACCGCGCCGTCGAGATCGCGCCGGTCGCGCTTGGTCGGGCGCCCTTGCTCGATGGCCAGGGCCGGCTCGCTGCCCATGCGGCGCTGCTCCCGCAAGGCGGCCTGCGCGGCGATGCTCTCGGCCGTTTCTTCGTAGAGCAATTGCGCCACCGGCGCCGGCCCGCGCTGGCCGCTGATGCCGCGCACCGTCACGGTCCGCGTCTGCACGCCCAGACGCATCGTCACCGTGTCGCCGACCTTCACTTCGCGCGAGGCCTTGGCGACGTCGCCGTTCACCTGCACCCGGTTCTTGCCGATTTCCTCCGCGGCCAGCGAGCGCGTCTTGAAGAAGCGTGCGGCCCAGAGCCATTTGTCGATGCGCAGACGTTCCAGAGAGGATTCCATAGATCAGGAATTGTGCCGCCACAGCGGCAGATGCACGACGGCGTCCAGCCCGATGACCCTGGCGGTGTTGTCCTGCGCAGTGCTCTGCATGGTGCCCTGCGCGCTGCCCTGCGCGGTGCGGTTCTCCAGGTCGATGCGCCCGTCCAGCGCCAGCACGATCTCGCGGCAGATCGCCAGCCCCAGCCCCGAGCCGCTCGAGGTGCTGCCCGCGGAGAAGGGTGCAAAGAGGCGCTGCCGCAGCTCGGGCGAAATGCCGGGCCCTTCGTCGCGCACCGTGAGCACCGCCTGGCCCTCGGCGGCCCGCACGCTCACCGACAACGCCGCACCCTGCGGGCTCTGCTTGATCGCGTTGTGCAGCAGGTTGCGCGTGAGCTCCTGCAGCATCCACTGGTGCGCGCGCACGGCCACCGGTTCGTCGATGGCCAGTTCGAAATCCAGCGCCTTGTCGGCCACCAGCGGCGACAGGTCCAGCACGATGTTGCGCACCACGTCGCCCAGATCCAGCGTCACCGACTCGGGCTGCTGGCGCAGTTGCTCCACCTTGGCGAGCGAGAGCATCTGGTTGGCCAGCATCGTCGCGCGCTCGACCGTCTGGCTGATTTCGCCGAAGGCCTGCTCGGGCGCCACGTCGCCGCGGCGCGCCGACTGCACCTGCGCCTTGAGCACCGCGAGCGGCGTGCGCAGCTGGTGGGCGCTGTCGCGCACGAAGCGCTTCTGGTGATCGAGCAGCCGCTGCAGCCGGCCCATCACCTCGGTGGTGGCGTCGATCAGCGGCAGCAGCTCGCGGGGCGCATCGGGCGCGTCGATCGGCGAGAGGTCGTCCGCCGGCCGCTTCCCGATGGCTTCGCCCAGCTCGCGCACCGGGCGCGTCGCGCGGTGCACCACGAACACCGTGACGCCCGCGATCACGCCCATCAGCAAGAGCTGGCGCCAGAGCGTATCGAGCAGCAGCTTGCGCACCAGCGTCTCGCGCAGCTCGAGCGTCTCGGCCACCTGCACCACCGCCATGCCGCGGCCGCGGGCGCTCGCCACCGGCTGCAGCAGCACCGCGACGCGAACGGGTTGCTCGCGGAATTGCGCATCGTAGAAATCGACCAGCGCCGCGTAGGCGCTGCGGTCCGGAATGCGGCCGCGCCAGAACGGCAGTTCGGCAAAGCCCGAGATCAGGTCGCCGTTGAGCGCGGAGACCCGATAGAAGAGCCGGCTGCGGTTGTCGGCCTCGAAGGCCTCCAGCGCGGAGTAGGGCACGATCGCGCGCAGCTGCGCCTTCTCGTCGTAGCCCTCCACGTCGAGCTGTTCGCCGATGGTCTTGGCCGAGGCGAGCAGCGTGCGGTCGTAGGCCGTGGTGGCGGCCGCGAGGCTCTGGCGGTACAGGCTCACGCTGTTGATCACGATGAACACCGCCACCGGCGCGAGGATGCCCAGCAGCAGCCGCGCGCGCAGGGAGGAGACATGCCTCATACGGCCTTCATGTCTCGGGCCGCAGCAGATAGCCCAGGCCCCGCATCGTCATCAGCACGGCGCCCGTGCCTGCGAGCTTCTTGCGAAGGCGATACACCACCACCTCGATGGCCTCGTACTGCACGTCGGTCTCGCCCGGGAACACCAGCTCGAAGAGGCGCTCCTTGGTCACCGCATGGCCCGGCTTCATCATCAGCGCCTTCATGAGCGCGAGTTCGCGCGGCGTGAGCTCCAGCAGGTCGGCGCGGTTGTAGATGGCGCCGTTGTCGGGCTCGAAGCGCAGGCCGCCGATCTCCTGCGGGTTCAGGCCGTTGTCGGGGCCCACGCTCTGGCTGCGCCGGCGCAGCGCGCGGATGCGGGCCTCCAACTCGTCCAGGTCGAAAGGCTTGGGCAGGTAGTCGTCGGCGCCTGCGTTCAGGCCCACGATGCGGTCGCCCACCGTGCCGCGGGCCGTGAGCAGCAGCACCGGGGTGCGCAGCCCTCCGGCGCGGGCCTGCGCAAGCACCTGCAGGCCGTCCAGGTTGGGCAGGCTCAGGTCCAGCGCCACCACGTCGGGCTCGATGGCGCGCCACTGCGCCACCGCCTCGGCGCCGTCGCCGCACACGCGCACGTCGATGCGGCGGCGGGCGAGGGCGCGCTGCAGCGTGACCTGCATCGAGGGATCGTCTTCGACCAGCAGCAGCTTCATACGAGGGTCATGCGGGAAATGGGGGGACAGCGCAATGGATACTTTGGTGTTTTCCCCAGTCTGGCGGACAGCCAACTGACAGCGGGGCGGCGCATGATAGCGGCTCAGGCCTGAGTCAGGTTCTTTCAGGCTCCAGCAACTTCCTTTCAGCCCCTCCGGAGACAACCACAATGCGTCGCGATACCTTTTTGAAGTCCCTGGCCGCTTTGGCCGCTGCCGGCGCGCTGCCGCTCTCGGCGCGTGCAGCAGCCAACGTCAAGATGATGATCCCCGCCAACCCGGGCGGTGGCTGGGACACCACCGGCCGCGCATTGGGCAAGGCGCTGAGCGACGCCAAGGTGGCCGACACCGTCACCTACGACAACAAGGGCGGCGCCGCCGGCGCGCTGGGCCTGGCCCAGTTCGTGAACGGCTCCAAGGGCGATGCCAACGCGCTGATGGTCATGGGCTCGGTCATGCTGGGCGGCATCATCACCGGCAAGCCGCCGGTCAAGCTGGAGCAGGCCACGCCCATCGCGCGCCTGACCACCGAATACAACGTGTTCGTGCTGCCCGCCAATTCGCCCCTGAAGACCATGAAGGACGTGGTCGACCAGCTCAAGAAAGACCCAGGCAGCGTCAAGTGGGGCGGCGGTTCGCGCGGCTCCACCGAGCACATCGCCGCGGCCATGATCGCGCAGAAGGTCGGCGCCGATCCTTCCAAGATCAACTACGTGGCCTTCCGCGGAGGCGGCGAGGCCACCGCCGCCATCCTGGGCGGCAACGTCACGGTCGGCGGCAGCGGCTACAGCGAATTCGCCGAGTACATCGCCGCCGGCAAGATGAAGGCCATTGCCGTCACCTCCGCGCAGCGCCTGCCGGGCATCAACGTGCCCACGCTCAAGGAGCAGGGCATCGACGTGGAGATCGGCAACTGGCGCGGCGTGTACGGCGCCCCCGGCATCTCGGCCGAGCAGCGCAAGGCGCTGACCGACATGGTGCTGGCCGCCATGAAGAGTTCGTCGTGGGCCGAGTCGCTCAAGAAGAACGACTGGACGCCGGCCGTGCTGTCGGGCGACGCGTTCGCCAAGTTCGTGGACGACGACTTCGCCAGCCTGCGCGCCATCATGACGAAATCCGGCATGGTCTGACGCGCACCCTGCGCACCTTGCATGCCGAATGGCACGCTGTCCTCGCAAGAGACGACAGCGTGCCGTTTTCAAATCCAGCACCACATTCCGGGAGCAAAAAATGACAACTCCAGATTCCTCGGTCTCGCCGCCTGATGCGGCGGCGCAAGCGGCCGCGGTATGGCCGCAAACCCTCGTCGGCGCGGGCGTGCTCGTCACCGGCCTGGCGCTCGCCTTCGGTGCCATCGGCATCTCGTCCGAAGCCGGCTACGGCGGCGTCGGCCCCAACTTCCTGCCCTGGATGGTGTCCGTGGTGCTCGTGCTCTGCGGCGGCTGGATTCTCTGGGAAGCGCGCACCGGCGGCTTTCGCGAGCTCGATGCGCCCACGGGCGCCGACCGCGCCTACTGGCCCGGCTTCATCTGGGTCTCGGCGGGCCTCCTGCTCAACGCGGCGCTCATCACGACCCTGGGCTTCATCTTGAGTTGCACGCTGTGCTACGTGCTGGCCGTGCAGGGCCTGCGCCGCGCGAGCGGACAGGCCGGCGTGAATTCGCCGCGCACCTTCGCCATCGACTTCGTCACCGGCGTGCTCATCGCCGCCCCGGTGTTCTGGATGTTCACGCAGTTCCTGGCCATCAACCTGCCCGGCCTCACAACGACGGGGTGGCTCTGACATGGAAATCTTCAACGCACTCATGGCGGGTTTCGCCACCGCGATCACCCCCATCAATCTTCTCTGGTGCCTGGTCGGCTGCGCGCTGGGCACGGCCGTGGGCGTGCTGCCCGGCATCGGCCCGGCCGTGGCGGTGGCCATGCTGCTGCCGATCACCGGCAAGGTCGACATCACGGCCTCGATGATCTTCTTCTCGGGCATCTACTACGGCGCCATGTACGGCGGCTCGACCACCTCGATCCTGCTGAACACGCCCGGCGAAACCGCCAGCATGGTGACCGCGATGGAGGGCAACAAGATGGCCAAGAGCGGCCGGGCGGGCGCCGCGCTCGCCACCGCGGCCATCGGCTCCTTCGTGGCCGGCACCATCGCCACCGTCATCGTCACGCTGTTCGCGCCGTTCGTGGCCGAGTTCGCGGTCAAGCTCGGGCCGCCCGAATATTTCCTCTTGATGCTGCTGGCCTTCACCACGGTGAGCGCGGTGCTGGGCAAGAGCACGCTGCGCGGCATGACGGCGCTGTTCGTGGGTCTCGCGGCCGGCTGCGTGGGGCTGGACCAGATCTCCGGCCAGGGCCGCTACACCGGCGGCGTGCCCGAGCTGCTCGACGGCATCGAGATCGTGCTGGTCGCGGTCGGCCTGTTCGCGGTGGCCGAGGTGCTCTATGCGGTGCTCTACGAAGGCAAGGTCACCGAAGGCCAGAACAAGCTGAGCCGCGTGCACATGACCAAGCGCGACTGGAAGCGCTCGATCCCCGCGTGGCTGCGCGGCACCGCCATCGGCACGCCGTTCGGCTGCATCCCGGCCGGCGGCACGGAGATCCCGACCTTCCTGAGCTATGCGATGGAAAAGAAGCTCGCCAAGGACAAGGACGCCAAGGCCGAGTTCGGCACCACCGGCGCCATCGAAGGCGTGGCCGGCCCCGAGGCCGCCAACAACGCCACGGTGACGGCCGCGCTGATCCCGCTGCTCACGCTGGGCATTCCGACCTCCAACACCACCGCCATCCTGCTGGGCGCGTTCCAGAACTACGGCATCCAGCCGGGTCCGCAACTCTTCACCACCTCGGCCGCGCTGGTGTGGGCGCTGATCGCCTCGCTCTACATCGGCAACGTGATGCTGCTGGTGCTGAACCTGCCGATGGTGGGCCTGTGGGTCAAGCTGCTGAAGATTCCGAAGCCCCAGCTCTATGCCGGCATCCTGATCTTCGCGACGGTGGGGGCCTACGGCATGCGCCAGAGCGCGTTCGACCTGTTCCTGCTCTACGCCATCGGCCTGCTGGGCGTGGTGATGCGGCGCTTCGATTTTCCGACCGCGCCCGTGGTGGTCGGCATGATCCTCGGGCCGCTGGCCGAAGCGCAGCTGCGCAACGCCATGTCGATCGGCGAGGGCAGCGCGGTGGTGTTCTTCCAGCGTCCGATGTCGATCGTGCTGGTGATCATCGTGGTGGCCGTGCTGGTGCTGCCGCGCCTGGCCAAGCGCATGAGCGAACGCAAGTTGAAGCGCCTGGCGCAGCTGGACGCCTGACCCTCTTTCGTTTCTGTCTCTCCAGGAATGCCGCGGTGCTTTTGCCCCGCGGCATTTTTGTTTGGCATGCCCGGGTCCGCCCCAGCGGGCAACCGCTGGCGCACCGTGGCGGCTGTCCGCCCCTTGCCTGATGCATTTCGTCGCAAGGCGGATGCGCCGCGCGGCGTGCGTTCCTAGAGTCCCGCACCAGAAGACGCCGCCCGTCTTCCCCGGATGGAACCCAACGAAAGGAACTCACCATGGAACGCCGTCATTTCGCCCGCTCGATCCTCGCCGCCGCCGGTGCCATCGCACTGGGCGCAAAAGCGCAGGAGGCAAGCCCGGTCGCTGCCGCATCGCCCGCACCGGCAGCCCCCGGCCTGAAGCCTTTCCTCTTCGAGAAGGACGAGACGTTCTGGTACGAGACGCTGCGCTCCTTCGGCCACATCGCCTATGGCGGCGCGGATTTCGGCGAGGTGGTGGTCACCGCCCAGCGCATCCTCGGCGGCGACTACGACAGCTGGCACGACGAATGGCGCCTCACCGCCGACCGGGTGGCCGCCGAGGCCGAGAAGAGCCTTGCGGCGGGCCACGCGGTGAGCGCGCGCGATGCGTTCTTTCGCGCTGCCAACTACTACCGCAGCGCGGAGTTCTTCCTGCACGGCAATCAGGCCGATCCGCGCATCAACGCGGCGTATGAGCGCAGCGTCGGGTGCTTCCGCGCAGCCGTGCGGCTCACCGGCGGCGCGATCGCGCCAGTGCGCATCCGCTACGAGAACACGACGCTGCCGGGCTACTTCTATCGCGCTGCGGGAAACGGTGGCAAGGGCAACAAGCGCCGGCCGACGGTGGTCATGCACAACGGCTTCGATGGTTCGGTCGAAGAGATGCACTACGTCGCCGCGGCTGCGCTGGCCGAGCGTGGCTACAACGTGCTGAGCTTCGATGGCCCCGGCCAGCCCGGGCCGATGCACAGCGAAGGCCTCGTGCTGCGGCCCGACTGGGAGCATGTGGTCGGCCCGGTGCTCGACCATGTGCTGGCGCGGCCCGACGTCGATGCCAGGCGCGTCGCGCTGCTGGGCAACAGCCTGGGCGGCGTGCTGGCGCCGCGCGCGGCGGCGTTCGAGCCGCGCATCCGCGCACTGATCGCGCTGGACGGCATCTACGACATGAGCGAGAAGACGCTGCCGATGTTCGGCGGCCAGCGCGAAGTGGCGCGCCGCGTGCTCACCGCGCCCTCGGCGCCCGACATCGACAAGGCACTCGCGCAGGTCGCCGCGCACGATGCGCAGGCGCGCTGGGCCTTCGGCCACGGCGCCTGGGTCACCGGCAAGGGCACGGCGCGCGGCTATCTCTCGACGCTGCTGGACTACAACGTGGCCGACGGCGTGGCCGAGCGCATCCAGTGCCCGACGCTGGTGTGTGCGGCCGCCAACGACATGTTCTTCAAGGGCCAGCCCGAGGCGCTGTATGCGCACCTCACATGCGCGAAGACTTTTCTCGCGCTCGACGACACGCTGGGTGCCGGCGCGCATTGCCATGCGGGGGCGCAGCGCCTGGCGATGGCGCGCATCGGCGATTGGCTCGATGCGACGTTCGCGGCTTGAGGCTGGGCTCCCTCTCCCGCGAGCGGGAGAGGGGACAAGACCGCGTCAGCCCGCAGGCCGCGGCGTCTCGACCAGGTCGTCGTCGATGTGCGGATCGGCCGGCTGCCCGCGCAGCTTGCGCACGGTGCGCTTGATCCAGTGCTCGATGTCGTCGATGTAGGTGAACACCGCCGGCACCACCAAAAGGCTCAGCACCGTCGAGGTGATCAGCCCGCCGATCACCGCCATCGCCATCGGCGAGCGGAAGCTCGAATCGGCGGCGCCGAAGCCCACGGCGATCGGCAGCATGCCGGCGCCCATGGCGAGCGTGGTCATGATGATGGGCCGTGCGCGCTTGTGGCAGGCGTCGCGCAGCGCGTCCCAGCGGCTCATGCCGTGGTCGCGGCGCGCCACGATGGCGTACTCCACCAGCAGGATCGAGTTCTTCGTCGCGATGCCCATCAGCATGATGAGCCCGATCAGCGAGGGCATCGAGAGCGCCTTCTGCCCGATCAGGAGGCCCACGAAGGCGCCGCCCAGCGCGAGCGGCAGCGCGCACAGGATGGTCACCGGGTGCAGGAAGTCCTTGAACAGCAGCACCAGCACGATGTAGATGCACAGCACGCCCGTGAGCATCGCGAGGCCGAAGCTCGCGAAGAGCTCGGTCATCACCTCGGCGTCGCCCACCTCGGTCACCCGCACGCCGGGCGGCAGCTTCTGGATCGAGGGGAGCGCCATCACCGCGGTCTTCGCATCGCCCAGGCCCACGCTGGAGAGTTCGATCTCGAAGTTGACGTTGCGCGAGCGGTCGTAGCGGTCGATCACGGCCGGCCCGCCCTCCATGGTGAGCGAGGCCACCTGGTTGAGCATGACCGGGCCGCGCGCGCCGGGCACCGAGAGGCGCCCGAGCAGGTCGAGGTCCTTGCGCGCCGAGTCTTCCAGCTTCACCACGATCGGCACCTGCCGCTGCGCGAGGTTGAGCTTGGCGAGCGACTGGTCGTAGTCGCCCAGCGTGGCCACGCGCAGCGTCTCGGCGATGGCCGCGCTGGTCACGCCCAGGTCGGCGGCGCGCGCGAAGTCGGGGCGCACGGCGATCTCGGGGCGGATCAGGCTCGCGGTGGAGGTGATATTGCCCAGGCCCGCGATGGTGCGCAGGTCCTTCTCGACCGCGCTGGCCGCGGCGGCCAGCGCGACCGGGTCTTCGCCCGTGAGCGCCAGGATGTACTTCTCGCCCGAGCCGCCCAGGCCCACCGTGCTGCGCACGCCGGGCAGGGTTTCCAGGGCGGTGCGGATCTGGTTCTCGATCACCTGCTTTCTCGGCCGGTCGCCGCGCTCGTCCAGCTTGATGGTGAGCGTGGCCTTGCGCGTCTCGGGCGTGCCGAAGCTGGCGAACGGGTCGCCGCCCGCGCTGCCGCCGGCCACCGTGGTGTAGACGCTCTTCACGTGCGCGATCTTCATCACGCGGTTGCGCGTTTCCTCGGCGGCCGCGGTGGTCTGCGCGAGCGTGGAGCCCGGCGCGAGCGACAGGTACACCTGCGTCTGCGAGTTGTCGTCCGGCGGAATGAAGCCGGTCTTGAGCAGCGGAATCATCGCCAGCGATCCGAAGAAGAAGAGGGTGGCCATCACCATCGTCTTGAAGCGGTTGTGCGTGCTCCATTCCACGGCGCGCATGTACCAGCGCAGCCAGCCGGGCTCCTTCTCCGCGCCGACGATGGGTTTGAGGATGTACGCCGCCATCATCGGCGTGAGCACCCGCGCGACCACCAGCGAGGCGAAGACCGCGAGCGATGCCGTCCAGCCGAACTGCTTGAAGAACTTGCCGGCCACGCCGCTCATGAAGGCCGTCGGCAGGAACACCGCGATCAGCGTGAAGGTGGTGGCGATCACCGCCAGGCCGATTTCGTCGGCCGCCTCCATCGCGGCCTGGTAGGGCGTCTTGCCCATGCGCAGGTGCCGCACGATGTTCTCGACCTCCACGATCGCATCGTCCACCAATATCCCGACCACCAGCGAGAGCGCGAGCAGCGAGATCACGTTGACCGAGAAGCCCAGCAGGTACATGCCGATGAAGGCTGGAATCACCGACATCGGCAGCGCCACCGCCGAGACGAAAGTCGCGCGCCAGTCGCGCAGGAAGAGCCACACCACGATCACCGCCAGGATGGCGCCTTCGTACAAGAGGTGCAGCGAGCCGTTGTATTCCTCTTCCACCGGATCGACGAAGTTGAAGGCCTCGGTCAGCTCGATGTCGGGGCGCTGCGCGCGCATGTCGCCCAGCGCCTTCTGCACCGCGCGGCCCACTTCCACTTCGCTGGCGCCGCGGCTGCGGGCCACTTCGAAGCCCACCACCGGCTTGCCGTTGAGCAGGGCCCCCGAGCGCGGCTCGGCGATGGTGTCGCTGATGCGCGCCACCTGATCGAGCCGCACGCGGCGGCCGTCGGACAGCACGATCTGGATGTCGTTCAACTGGTCGGCCGACTGCACGGTGGCGAGCGTGCGCACCGGCTGCTCGCTGCCGCCCAGGTCGAAGCGTCCGCCCGCGCTTTCCACCTGCACCTGGCGCAGCTGGCGCGAGATGTCGCCGGCCGAGGCGCCCAGCGCCTGCAGCTTGGCCGGGTCCAGGTCGATGTGCACCTGGCGCGTGACGCCGCCCACGCGGTTCACCGCGCCCACGCCGGGCAGCGCGAGCAGCTTCTTGGTGATGTCGTTGTCCACGTACCAGCTGAGCGCCTCGGCGTCCATTTGCGAGGAGGAGATGGTGAAGGCCAGCACCGGCTGGCCCGCCAGGTCGAGCTTGGTGACCACCGGGTCGCGCACGTCCGCCGGCAGGTCGGCGCGCACGCGCTGCACCGCCGAGCGCACGTCGTCCACGGCTTCCTGCACGGGTTTCTCGAGGCGGAACTCCACGATCAGCGTGGCGGCGCCGTCCTGCACCTTGGTGGTGATGTGCTTCAGGCCCTGCACGGTGGCGATGGAGTTCTCGAGCTTGCGCGCGACGTCGGTCTCCAACTGCGAAGGCGCGGCACCGGGCAGCAACGCCGAAACCGTGACGGTCGGCAGGTCGATGTCCGGAAAGTTCTGCACCTTCATCGCGTTGAACGACAGCAGCCCACCGAAGGTGAGCAGCACGAACAGCATCACCGCCGGAATCGGGTTGCGTATGGACCAGGCGGAAACGTTCATGGCGTGTCCTTTGTGTCTTACTTGGCACCCGCGGCGGATGCCGCGGATTTGGCCGGCTGGGCCGCTGCCGCCGATGCGGCCGGCGGCGTTGCCGCCACCACGCGCACCAGGTCGCCGTCGTTCAGGAAGCCCGCGCCCTGCACGACGACCTGCGCGCCCTCGGGCAGCGCGCTGGTGACCTCGATGCGGTCGTTCAGCCGGCGGCCGACCTGCACCTTCAGCTGCTGCACGCGGTTGTCCGGCTGCAGCACGAACACGTTGTTGAAGCCGTCGCGCGGAACGATGGAGGCTTGCGGCACGGTGGGCGCAGAGGTGCGGCCCAGCTCGAAGTCGCCGCGCGCGAACATGCCGGCCTTGACGCCCGTGTTCTGCAACACCGTGGGCAGGTCGACGTAGACCAGCGCCGCGCGCGTCTGCGGATCGACCGTCGGCGCGATGCTGCGCACCTTGCCGCGCACCTGCGCGCCGCTGGCGCTGACCACGAAGGCGGGCGTGCCGACCGCGATGCGCGCGAGCTCGGCCGAGGTGACTTCGGCGCGCCATTCGAGGCGGCCCTGGCGGATCAGGCGAAAGAGCTCGGTGCCCGCCGACACCACGCTGCCCACCGTGGCGGTGCGCGCCGAAATCACACCGTCGTCCGGCGCCAGCACCTGCGTGTTGCGCCCGCGCACCTGCTGCGCGGCCAGCACCGCTTCGGCCGCCTCGACGCGCGCCTTGGCGGTCTGCTCGGTGGTCTGGTACTGGTTGATCTGCTGCTGGCTCAATGCGCCGGTGGCCTGCAGCGAGCGGGCGCGCGCGGCGTTGCCGGCGGCGTCGGCGGCCGTGGCGCGGGCCTCGGCCAGCGAGGCGCGCGACTGCGCGATGTCGGCCTGCACCGTCTCGGGCGAGAACACGGCGAGCACCTGGCCCTTCTTGACCACGTCGCCCACGTTCACCCGCACCTCGGCGAGCTTCAGGCCGTTGGACTCGGAGCCGATCACCGCCTCCTGCCAGGCGGCCACGTTGCCGTTGGCTGCGAGCGTGACGGTCAGCTCGGTGGCTTCGGGCTTGGCGACGGTGACGGTGAGCGCCGGCTTGGGCGCAGGCGCGCCGTCCTTGGCTTTGCCTGCCGCGGCCTGCTCGGCGGGCGTGCCCGAGGGCTTGCGCACGAGCCACACGGCCGCAACGACGACGATGACGAGCGCCAGCAGCGCGATGACGAGGGTGGAACGCTTCATTGTTTTCATGGTGACGTCGCAACCGTAGAGGTCGAGGAAGAGGTCATGGACGAGGACGCTGACGCTGACGCTGAAGACTCGGGCCGGTTCCAGCCACCGCCCATCGAGCGGTACAGCGAAACCCAGGCTTCGGCGCGTTCGCGCTGCAGCGTGACGCGCGCGGTCTGCGCGGTGAAGAGCGTGCGGCGCGAGTCTTCCAGCTCGAACAGGCTCGCGAGGCCGCTGCTGTAACGCGCCTGCGTGGCGTCGAAGGAGGCCTGGTAGTTCTTCACCGCGCTGTCGGCGTCGGTGGTGCGGGCTTCGGTGGCGTCGAGGTTCACGAGCGCTTCTTCCACCTCGCGCACCGCCTGCCGCACGTTCGCGCGGTAGAGCGACACGGCCTCGGTGTAGCGCGCCTTGGCCGCATCGGTGTTGGCCTTGCGGGCGCCGCCATCGAGCAGCGGCACGGTGAGCGACACCGGCCCGACCGTCCAGGTGTCCAGCGACTCGCGAAAACCGCTGGTGCGGATCTGCATGCGGCCGATGGAGCCCGAGATGCTGAGCTTGGGATAGCGCTCGGCCTCGGCCGAGCCCACGTCGGCGCTGGCCGAAGCCACGGCGAGTTCGGCGGCGTACACGTCGGGCCGTTGCGACAGCGCCTGGGCCGGCACGCTCTCGATGCCGCCCATCACCACCAGCGCGCGCTGCGTGTGCGAGACGGCGAGCTTCTGCGCGAGCGTGGGTTCGTCGATGCCGCTGAGCGCCACCAGCGCCTTGCGCTGTATCGCGCACTGGGCGCGCTGTTGCGTGAGGCGCCCCGAGGCATCGGAGGCGCTGGCGCGGGCGAGCGCCGCATCGGCCGGCGCGGTGAAGCCGGCGCGCGCCGACAGGTCGGTGAGCCGCGCGGTCTCGCTGCGCGATTTGGCGTCGGACTCGGACACGCGCAACTGCTGACGGCAGGCGCGCTCGGCGAAATAGGCGTTGGCGGTTTCGGCCGCGACGGCCACGCGCGCGTCGTGCCATTTGGCGGTGGCGCTATCGAGCTTTTGCTGGGCTGAATCGCGGTCGGCGCGCAGGCGCCCGAAGAGATCGATCTCCCACTTGGATTGCAGGCCGGCCTGCAGCGTGGTGAGCGGCGCGGTGGCTGCCGCCGCGGCGCTGCTGCTGCTCGAGGAGGACGAGCCGGTGCCGCCGCCGCTGAAGGACGAGCCCGAGACACCGCGGCTCGCCGTGCCCGTGCCGTCCAGGCTGGGCAGCAGCGCCGCGCCAGCCTGCACGCGCGTGGAGCGCGCCTCGGCCACGCGCGCCGCGGCGCTCGCGAGGTTGGGGCTGGCGGTTTCGGCCGCGGCGATCAGCTCGACCAGGAGCGGATCGTCCAGCTGGCGCCACCAGTCGGCCAGCGATGCGAGCGAGCCGCCGTGGGGCAGGGGTGCATTCCATTGCGCGGGGAACGGCGCCTGGACGCTGGCCGGCGGGCGCATCAGGCCGCAGCCCGCGAGGCCCACGCTCAGTGGGATGCAAAGGGAGGCAATCAGTCGCAGTTGTCTCATGGCTTCTTTCTCGCGGCGCGTGCGGCGGAGGGCGCAGGCGCGGTTGCGGCTTTCTCGTCGGCGGCCGCGGCCTGCCGGCGCGTGGCTTCGGCCTGCACCAGCGCCAGCGCGTAGACGGTGAGGCGGTCGGCCCAGGTGTCGATGCTGCGCGGCGTGCGCAGGAGCGACGGGCGCACGGCCTCGATGAAATCCTGGTTCACGTAGAGCTGCATCGACAGCCCCGTGATCGCGAAGGTCAGGCGGTGGATGTCGTCGTCGGCGCGCTCGAGCTTCAGGTGCCGGCACAGCAGCTCGGCGATGGCGCGGTGCGGGCCCTTGATGTCGCGTTCGATTTCCTTGGCCCACTGGCTGGTCGGCTCCAGCATCTCGCGCATGTGCAGCTGGATGCATTGCCGCACGATCTCGCCCTGTTTCAGCGGCTCGATCACCGAGGTGAAGCAGATGCGCAGCGCCGCTTCGAGCGTGAGGCCGGGCGTGCTGAAGATCGCCACCAGGTCGTCGGAGTCGCCGCCCATCGGCTCGGTGAAGCAGGCGCCGTACAGGCCGTTCTTGTCGCTGAAGTAGTAGCTGATGGCCGAGATGTTGACCCCGGCCTCGCGCGCGATTTCGCGCGTGGAGGTCTTGGCGAAGCCCTTCTGCGCGAAGAGGCGCAGCGCCGTGTGCAGGAGGCGGTGGCGCGCCTCGGCGCCGTCCGCGCGAGGTGCGCGGGGAGCGCGCGGCGGCGGCGTGGTCGTGATGGGGTCCCTCGCGTTCATGCCCGGCATTAAACCACGGTCGAAATCAAACGATTGATTTACTTAAGGGATGCTGAAGGTCTTTGTTTCCGACTTTGTTCTGGGCATTTCCGGTGTCACATCCATGCCGGATTTGCCGGGGCCGATCACAGTACGATCCGCGCATGCCTGCTGCCCCAGCCGCTCCCCCCGCCTTGCCCCTCGATGCCGAGGGCATCCTCGCGCTCGCCGCGCGCTCGATGTTTCATTTGTTCTCCAGCATCAGCCAGGGCATGTTCCTGGTGGACAGCAGCGGACGCATCGTGTGGGTGAACGAAGGCTACCGGCGCTTCCTGCCGGCGCTGGGTTTCTCGTCCATCGACCAGTTCCAGGGCCACATGGTCGAGGACGTGATCCCCAACACGCAGATGCGCCGCGTGCTCGAGACCGGCGAGCCGATCCTGGTGGACCTGCTCACGAACAAGGCGGGCACCTTCGTGGTCAGCCGCATTCCGCTGCGCGCGGAGAGCGATGGGCGCGATGGCCGTGAGGGCGGTGCGGGCGATGTGATCGGCGCCATCGGCATCGTGCTGTTCGACCAACCCGAGACCACGCTGCAACCGCTCATCAGCAAGTTCGCGCTGCTGCAGCGCGACCTGGACGACGCGCGGCGCGAGCTCGCGAGCCAGCGCAACAACCCGCTGTACCAGCACGCGCCCGATGGGCAGCGGCGCTCCAAATACACCTTCGCGAGCTTCATCGGCAGCAGCCCCGCAGCGGTGGAGGTCAAGCGCCATGCGCGCCGCGCGGCGCAATCCACCAGCCCGGTGCTGCTGCTGGGCGAGACGGGCACCGGCAAGGAGCTGCTCGCGCACGCCATTCACGCATCCTCGGCGCGCGCCAAGGGCCTGTTCGTCAGCGTCAACATCGCGGCCGTGCCCGACACGCTGCTCGAAGCCGAGTTCTTCGGCTTTGCACCCGGTGCCTTCACCGGCGCCGACAGGCGAGGGCGCGAAGGCAAGTTCAAGCTGGCCGATGGCGGCAGCCTCTTCCTCGACGAGATCGGCGACATGCCGCTCGGCCTGCAGGCCAAGCTGCTGCGCGCGCTGCAAGAGGGCGAGATCGAGCCGCTCGGCTCCAACAAGCTCGTGCCCTTCGATGCGCGCGTGATCGCCGCGACCTCGCGCGACCTGCCCGAGCTGGTGCGGCGCGGCCTGTTCCGGGAAGACCTTTACTACCGCCTCAACGTGCTGCCATTGCGCGTGCCGCCGCTGCGCGAACGGCGCAGCGACATCCCCGCGCTGGTCGAGGCGCTCGGCGAAGACATGGCGCTGCGCAGCGGCGAAGCGCCGCCCGAGCTCACCCCCGATGCACTCGCACTGCTCGCGGGCCAGCACTGGCGCGGCAACATCCGCGAACTGCGCAACGTGCTGGAGCAGGTGACCATGCGCAGCGATTCGCAGCGCATCGATGCCGTGCAACTCGAGCGCATCCTGCGCGAAGCGGGGCTCGAGCAGATCGAGCTGCCCGACCTGTCGCATGCGGGCGGCGATGAAGAAGCCGCGCTGCTGCGGCCGCTCGCGCAGCAGGTCGCAGAGCTGGAGCGCAAGGCCATCGCAGCGGCCATGGCCAGCACGGGCGGCAACAAGCTCGCGACCTCGCGGCTGCTCGGCATTTCGCGCGCGACTCTGTACGAGCGCATGACGAACCAGGAGCGGTGAGCTCCGATCGGCAACCACCATGAGGAAGAGGATTCGATGAAGGGTCTGTTCGCGAAGTTGAAAGATGCGCTGGTGAAGCCCGCGGCGCCGGTAGAGCAACCAGATGCAAACCCGCAGGAGGGGATGCTGGTCAACGCCTATTGCACCTGCGCCGAGGTTCCGGAACTTCAATTCGCGCACACGATGGTGGCGCGCCGCGATCTCTCCGATCCCGAGCTCGCCACGCACCTCGAAGGCTTCGTCGGCTACGTGCTGAGCCGGGGCAACGGCGAGATGACGCGCAACCGCTATCACGTGATGCGCCACATCCAGCGGGTGCAGCAGCACCTGAGCCTCGTCGTCGAGGACGCGCAGCTCGATGCGTTCGCCGACTGGGCCGTGCAGGCCAACGCGATCCTGTTCATGCGCGATGGCGGCATCCGCGATCCCCACGGCGTGGTCTTGCTGTCCGCGGGCGGCGAGGAGGGCGATGGACGCGCTGCGATTCCCTATCCACCGCAGGCATGGGAGAGAAAGGCGCGCACGGAAGCGCTTCTCTCGGACAAGCAGATGCCGCCGCCCCAGCATCTGCCGCCGCTCATCTCGGAGCCCGAGCTGCGATTGCGCACGACGCAGGAGATCGCGGGCAGGGCCTTCGCGCTGCTGGCCATGGCAGTCCGGGCCGAGTCGGTGGCCGCCAAGGATCCGCTCTCCGCCGAATCCCTGTTCGAAAGCCTGCCGTCCGCGCGGGCCCATCTGACGCCGAAGGAGCAGGCCTTTCTGCTGCAAGAGGCGCCATCGGAATCGGAGGTCGCGCAGTTCGCCTGGCGCTATGAATGCGTGTTCCTCCTGGAATGGGCCATGGGCCTGGTGGACGAACTGCCGTTTCCCTCGGCCATCTGCGACGTGCCGTTGACGACCCGCCTCCTGCTGGACGCGCACGACGAGCAAGGCCTGATGCGCGCGATGCGCATGCGGACGGACAGCGAGATCCTCGACGCGCTCGACCTGCACTACCGGCTCCACTGGCTCACGCGCCAGGCCGAGCTCAAGGAACAGGCCGTGCCGGCGGGGCTCGATGCCGGCGTGATCCTGGAGCGCCACCGGGTGCTGAACTGGCTGGTCCGCTTCGAGAACAAGGAATGGGATGAAGTCGATACGCCGACCTGACTGCGCCATGAGGGCCGCACCATGAGCGTCCGAGCCCTGCGTTCCACCTTCGGCCCCAACTGCCACTGGTGCGGCCTTCCCATGGACTTCGACGAGCCGCACGGCCGGCCCGAGTCCGCGACCATCGAGCACCTCGTCGACTCGACGCTGGGCGGCGTGCGCAACCAGAAGCACCGGCGCCTCGCCCACGCCATCTGCAACCACACGCGCAACGAATTCCGCATGCAGGCCGAACGCGAATTCCAGCGCTGGATCGCGGTGCGCCAGGCTTCTGGGAAACCCTGACTGATAAAAAGACAGTTGCCTGAAATTCAGACGCGACAAGTGTTCTGAAATCAGGCGCCAAGGGCTTCTTCCCAATGAAGAAACCTTTGTTATCAACGACTTGGTCGTGTGGCACGAACTGTGCAATATTCAGTCACCACTTTCAGGAGACATAACGATGATCCGTCGCCACCTCGTCGCGCTGGCCGCGCTTTCCGCCTGCGCCGCCGCCGCGCCCGCCTGGGCCCAGTCCAACGAAATCCGCATCGCCCACATCTACAGCAAGACCGGCGCGCTGGAGGCCTACGGCAAGCAGACGCAGACCGGCTTCATGATGGGCCTGGATTACGCCACCGGCGGCACGATGGCCATCAACGGCAAGAAGCTCGTGGTCATCGAGAAGGACGACCAAGGCAAGCCCGACCTGGGCAAATCGCTGCTGGCCGCCGCGTACTCCGACGACAAGGCCGCGCTGGCCGTCGGCCCGACCGCTTCGGGCGTCGCGCTCGCGATGCTGCCGGTGGCCGAGGAGTACAAGAAGATCCTGCTGGTCGAGCCCGCCGTGGCCGACTCGATCACCGGCGACAAGTGGAACAAGTACATCTTCCGCACCGGCCGCAATTCGAGCCAGGACGCGATCTCCAACGCGGTCGCGGTCGACAAGGCCGGCGTCACCGTCGCCACGCTCGCGCAGGACAACGCCTTCGGCCGCGACGGCGTGAAGGCCTTCGGCGCCGCGCTCAAGAAGGCCAAGCTGGTGCACGAGGAGTACCTGCCGCCCGCGACCACCGACTTCACCGCCGGCGCGCAGCGCCTGATCGACAAGCTCAAAGACCAGCCGGGCCGCAAGATCATCTGGATCGTCTGGGCCGGCGCGGGCAATCCGTTCAAGATCGTCGACCTGGACCTCAAGCGCTACAACATCGAGATCGCCACCGGCGGCAACATCCTGCCGGCCATGGCCGCGTACAAGGCGCTGCCGGGCATGGAGGGCGCGGCGTACTACTACTTCGGCATCCCGAAGAACCCGGTGAACGAGGCGATGGTCTCGGCGCACTACAAGCAGTTCAAGACGCCGCCGGACTTCTTCACGGCCGGCGGCTTCTCGGCCGCGATGGCGGTGGTGACGGCGCTGAAGAAGACGGGCGGCGACACCAACACCAACAAGCTCATCAGCACCATGGAAGGCATGAGCTTCGACACGCCCAAGGGCAAGATGACCTTCCGCAAGGAAGACCACCAGGCGATGCAGTCGATGTACCACTTCAAGATCAAGGTCGACCCGGCGTTCGCCTGGGGCGTGCCCGAGCTCGTGCACGAGATCAAGCCCGAAGAGATGGACATCCCGATCAAGAACAAGCGCTGATCGACACGGCGCCGATCGCCCCCTGACCGCGCGGCGCGCAAGAAGCGCCGCTCCCATTTCGCCCCGGATGGCCGCCGGGCGAAGCGCCAGCCTGCGTGCGCGCAAGCCGGTGCGTTTCCACGGCCGATTCGTCAGTCTGCAAGCAAGCGTTCGATACCCACAACACAAGGAGACAGCGATGCAAGCGATGAGAAGGAACTGGAAGGGACTGGCCGCGGCAGCGGCAATGACGGTGGCGGCGCATGCCGCGGTGGCGGCGGTGCCGCTGCCTGCGCTCAAAGCCAATCCGGCGGAGGTGAGCGTCTCGGGCCTGTCGGCCGGCGGCTTCATGGCGGTGCAACTGCACGTGGCCTATTCGGCCACCTTCAAGCGCGGCGCCGGCATCGTGGCCGGCGGTCCGTACTACTGCGCCGAAGGCTCGGTGCTCAACGCCACGGGGCGCTGCATGACGCACAGCACCGCCATCCCGGTGTCCACGCTCGTGAGCACCACCAACAGCTGGGCCGCGAGCGGCGCGATCGATGCGGTCTCCAACATGACGGGCTCCAGGGTCTACATGTTCTCCGGCACCTCGGACAACACCGTCAAGCAGGCGGTGATGAACGACCTGAAGACCTACTACCAGAGCTTCGTGCCGGCCGCCAACACGGTCTACAAGAACAACCTGGGCGCGGGCCACGCGATGGTCACCGACGACTACGGCGCGGCCTGCAGCACCACCGCCACGCCCTACATCAACAACTGCGGCTTCGACCTCGCGGGCGAGATCCTCACGCACCTGTACGGCCCGCTGAATGCGCGCAACAACGGCACGCTGGGCGGCACCTTCACCGAGTTCAACCAGGGCGAATTCGCCGGCGGCTCGGGCATGGCCGCCACCGGCTGGCTCTACACGCCCGCGGCTTGCGCGGCCGGCAGCGGCAACAGCTGCCGCGTGCACCTGGTGCTGCACGGCTGCAAGCAGAACTACACGGACGTCGGCGACCAGTACGTGAAGAAGACCGGCTACAACCGTTGGGCCGACACCAACAACATCATCCTTCTCTACCCGCAGACCAGCACCGCCGCGACCAACAGCTGCTGGGACTGGTGGGGCTACGGCAGCGTCAACTACGCCAAGAAGTCCGGCCCGCAAATGGCGGCGCTAAAGGCCATGATCGACCGCGTCAGCGGCTCGGGCGGCGGCTCGTCGCTGCCGGCACCGACCGGCGTGGGCACCTCGGGCGCGACCAGCAGCAGCATGGTGATCGGCTGGGCGGGCGTCACTGGTGCGAGCGGCTACAACGTGTACCGCGGCGGCAGCAAGGTCAACGCCGCGCCGGTCGCCGGCACCAACTACACCGACACGGGCCTGGCCGCATCCACCACCTACAGCTGGACCGTCGCGGCGCTGGACGCGAGCAGCGCGGAGGGCGCGATGTCGACGGCTGCCACCGGCACCACCACCTCGGGCGGCACCGGCGGCACCTGCTACACCGCGAGCAACTATGCGCACACGATGGCCGGTCGCGCCTATGCGTTGTGGGGTCTGACGTATGCCTACGGCTCGGCGCAGGCCATGGGCTTGTGGAACATCTACGTCACCACCACGCTGAAGCAGACCGGCCCGAACTACTACGTGATCGGCACCTGTTGAGGCCGATCGAGATCGACACTCTTTTCTTTTCGCAATGACCAACGATGCTTGAGACCCGAGACCTGACCATCCGCTTCGGGGGACACGTGGCCGTCAACAGCGTGAGCTGCGCTTTTGCGCCGGGCACGCTGACGGCCATCGTCGGCCCCAACGGGGCGGGCAAGACCACCTACTTCAACCTGATCTCGGGGCAGCTCAAGGCGAGCGCCGGCACGGTGTCGCTCGACGGGCAATCGCTCTCGGGCCTCGCGCCGTCCGCGCGCACGCACGCGGGGCTGGGGCGGGCCTTCCAGCTCACCAACCTCTTTCCCAACCTCACGGTGCTGGAGAACGTGCGCCTGGCGGTGCAGGCCACGCGCGAGGGGGCGCATCGGCGGGGCCTGAACCTCTGGAGCATCTGGAGCGACCACAAGGCGCTGACCGAACGCGCGGACCAGATCCTCGCGGACGTGGCGCTGAAATCGCGCGAGCACGCGACGGTCGCGAGCCTGCCGCACGGCGACCAGCGCAAGCTCGAGGTGGCGCTGCTCATGGCGCTGGAGCCCAAGGTCTTCATGTTCGACGAACCCACGGCCGGCATGAACGCGGCCGAGGCGCCGGTCATCCTCGATCTGATCCGCAAGTTGAAGCAGGACAAGACCAAGACCATCCTGCTGGTCGAGCACAAGATGGACGTGGTGCGCGAGCTCGCGGACCGCATCATCGTGCTGCACAACGGCACGCTGGTGGCCGATGGCGAACCGGCCGAGGTGATCGCCTCGCCGGTGGTGCAGGAGGCCTACCTGGGCATCGCAAAGGAGGCTGCATGAGCTCGAATCTCTTGACGCTCGAAGGCGTTCAGACGCACATCGGGGCGTACCACATCCTGCACGGCGTGGACCTCGCCGTGCCCCGCGGCCAGCTCACCATGCTGCTGGGCCGCAACGGCGCGGGCAAGACGACCACGCTGCGAACCATCATGGGCCTGTGGCACGCCTCCGAGGGCCGGGTGCGTTTCGCCGACAAGGACATCACAGCGCTGCAGACGCCCCAGATCGCGGGCCTGGGCATCGCCTACGTGCCCGAGAACATGGGCATCTTCTCCGACCTCACCGTGAAGGAGAACATGTTGCTCGCGGCACGCGGCGCCAAGAACGCTGCGCAGATCGACGACACGCGTCTGAAGTGGATCTTCAAGCTCTTCCCCGCAGTGGAGAAGTTCTGGAACCATCCGGCCGGCAAGCTCTCGGGCGGGCAGAAGCAGATGCTGGCCGTCTCGCGCGCCATCGTGGAGCCGCGCGAGCTGCTCCTGATCGACGAGCCGAGCAAGGGCCTCGCGCCCGTGATGATCAACAACATGATCGACGCGTTCGCCGAGCTCAAGCGAAGCGGCGTGACGATCCTGCTGGTGGAGCAGAACATCAACTTCGCCCAGCGCCTGGGCGACAACGTCGCGGTGATGGACAACGGCCGCGTGGTGCACAGCGGCTCGATGGCGGCGTTCTCCGCCGATGCGCAACTGCAGCAATCGCTGCTCGGACTGGCTCTATGAAACTCGACTTCGACTGGAAGCCGCTGCTTCTGGCCCCCATCCTCGCGCTCGTCGCGCTGCCGCTCACGGGCTCCTTCTCGACCTGGCTCACGCTCACGGTCGCGGGCCTGGCGATGGGCATGATCATCTTCATCATCGCCTCGGGCCTCACGCTGGTGTTCGGCCTCATGGACGTGCTGAACTTCGGCCACGGCGTGTTCATCGCGCTGGGCGCCTTCGTGGCGAGCAGCGTGCTGGGCCTCATGGGCGACTGGACCGGCTCGCAGGAACTGTGGCGCAACCTGGTTGCGGTATTCCCCGCGATGCTGGTCGCGATGGCCGTCGCGGGCGCGGTCGGCTTTGCGTTCGAGCGCTTCATCGTGCGGCCCGTCTACGGCCAGCATCTGAAGCAGATCCTCATCACGATGGGCGGCATGATCATCGGCGAGGAGCTCATCAAGGTGATCTGGGGCCCGGCGCAGGTGCCGCTGCCCTTGCCCGAGGCACTGCGCGGATCGCTGCTGGTCGGTGATGCGGCGATCAGCAAGTACCGGCTGCTCGCGGTGGCCGTGGGCATCGTGGTGTTCGGCGTTCTCGCATGGACGCTCGGCCGCACGAAGATCGGCCTCCTGATCCGCGCCGGCGTGCAGGACCGCGAGATGGTCGAGTCGCTCGGCTACCGCATCGGCCGGCTCTTCGTCGGCGTGTTCGTGGTGGGCAGCGCGCTCGCGGGGCTGGGCGGCGTGATGTGGGGGCTCTTCCAGCAGAACCTCGTGCCGCAGATGGGCGCGCAGGTCAACGTGCTGATCTTCATCGTCATCATCATCGGCGGGCTCGGCTCGACGGGCGGGGCGCTCATCGGCGCGCTGCTCGTGGGGCTCATGACCAACTACATCGGCTTCCTGCTGCCCACGGTCACGCAGTTCGCGAGCATCTTCCTGATGGTGGCGGTGCTGCTGTGGCGGCCGCAGGGCGTGTACCCCGTGGCGAACCGTTGAGGAAGAAGACACCATGTTCCTCCAACGACTTCTCTCCAACGACATGCCGCGCAGCCGCCTGCTGGCGCTGCTGCTGGTGGCGCTGTTCATCGCGCTGGCGTTCGCGCCGTTCATCTTCCCGGGCGTGAAGGCGCTCAGCGTCGCGGCCAAGATCCTGGTGTTCGTGGTGCTGGTCGCGAGCTTCGATCTGCTGCTGGGCTACACGGGCATCGTGAGCTTCGCGCACACGATGTTCTTCGGCATCGGTGCGTATGGCATCGCCATCTCGGCCTCGCGGCTCGGGCCCAACTGGGGCGCGGTGCTCGTGGGGCTGGGCGCATCGCTCGCGATCTCGCTGGTGCTCTCGTTCGCCATCGGGCTGTTTTCGCTGCGGGTGCGCGCGATCTTCTTCGCGATGATCACGCTGGCCGTGGCCTCGGCGTTCCAGACGCTGGCCTCGCAGCTGTCGGACTTCACCGGCGGCGAGGACGGCCTCACGTTCAAGCTGCCCGAGCTGATCTCGCCGAGCTTCGAGTTTGCCGAGGAGCCGTTCCTCGGCGTCTCGCTCGACGGCCGGCTGCTCTGCTACTACCTCTTGTTCGTCGCGGCGGTGGTGCTGGTGCTCGCGCTGCTGCGCATCGTGAATTCGCCCTTCGGCCGCGTGCTGCAGGCGATCCGCGAGAACGAGTTCCGTGCCGAGGCCATCGGCTACCGCGTGGTGGTGTACCGCACGACGGCTGCGGTGCTGTCGGCGCTGTTCGCCACGCTGGCCGGCGCGATGCTCGCGATCTGGCTGCGCTACAACGGACCGGACACCTCGCTGAGCTTCGAGATCATGATCGACGTGCTGCTGATCGTGGTGATCGGCGGCATGGGCACCATCTACGGCGCGGCCATCGGCGCGGTGCTGTTCGTGGTGGCGCAGAGCTATCTGCAGGACCTGCTTCGACTGGGCAGCGAAGCCGCGAGCGGCCTGCCGTGGCTCGCGGCGCTGCTGTCGCCCGACCGCTGGCTGCTGTGGCTCGGTGTGCTGTTCGTGCTGTCGGTGTATTACTTCCCGACCGGCATCGTCGGCAAGCTGCGGGCGAGGGCGGCACGATGAGCGCGCCCCTCATTCCCACATCGCATTACGCGGAACTTGTCGGCCGCGAGATCCACTGGCTCGAATGGGGCGCACCCGATGCGCCGGTGGTCATCGCCTGGCACGGGCTCGCGCGCACCGGCCGCGACATGGACGAGCTCGCGCAGCACTTCGCCTCGCGCGGTTTTCGCGTGATCTGCCCCGACACCATCGGCCGGGGCCTCAGCCAATGGAGCCCGCTGCCCGACGAGGAGTACCAGCTCTCTTTCTACGCGCGGCTGGCCAACGCGCTGTGCGACGAACTGCGCCTGGGCCGCGTGCACTGGGTGGGCACCTCGATGGGCGGCGCAATCGGCATGGTCTGCGCCTCGGGCCTGTTCGAGCCGCGCATGAAGGCGCGCATCGCGAGCCTCACGCTCAACGACAACGCACCGCAACTCGCGCAGGCGGCCATCGATCGCATCCGCGCCTATGCGGGGCAGCCGCCTTCGTTCGACACGGTGGCGGAGCTCGAAGCTTTTTTCCGCACCGTCTACAAGCCCTACGGGTGGCTGAGCGACGCGCAGTGGCGGCGCCTGACCGAAAGCTCGACCCGCCGCCTGCCCGACGGCCGCGTGACGCCGCACTACGACCCGGCCATGGTCCAGCAGTTCAGCGCGCACGACAACGATTACCTCATCTGGCCGCACTACGACGCGATCGAGGTGCCGGTGCTGTGCCTGCGCGGCGCCGAGTCGGACCTGGTGCTGCCCGAGGTGGTCCAGGAGATGCGGCATCGCGGACCGGGCGCCCACGGGCGGCTGCAGGTCATCGAAATCCAGGGGTGCGGCCACGCGCCCGCGCTCAACGTGCCCGAACAACTGGCGCCCATCGAGGGGTTTATCCGCGCCGCCGGTCGCTGAACGCGCGGCGGCATCACAATCGCCGCGGCTTCAACCACTACAAGGCTCACCTCACCATGGCGCTCTCGATGTACGACATTTCGGTCCCGGTCTTCACCCGCGGACTCGGCCAGCTCATCCACCTGTTCGACAAGAGCCTGGCGCACGCCAAGGCCAATGGCATCGACACCGCGACGCTGGTCGATGCGCGCCTCGCGCCCGACATGCTCACGCTGGCCGGCCAGGTGCAGCGCGCGAGCGATGCTTGCAAGCTCGGCGCGGCGCGCATCGCGGGCATCACGGCGCCCAGCTTCCCCGACGAGGAAAAGACCTGGGACGACCTCGTGGCCCGCATCCACAAGACGCAGGACTTTCTCGCGACCGTGGACCGCGCGCTCATCGACGGCCAGGAAGAGCGCCCCGTGACCATCAAGACCCGCGAGGGCGAGGCGACCTTCACCGCGCAGCGCTACCTGCTGCAGTTCGCGCTGCCCAACTTCTTCTTCCACGTGACCACCGCCTACGACGTGCTGCGCCACAGCGGCATGCCGATCGGCAAGCTCGATTACCTCGGCAAGTTCTGAACGCCGTTCGTCACGGCTTCGCGACAAACTTCAAATTGCCGTGACACATGCGCGCCGGCCCGGCGCGCGCCCAACAATCGCGCCAGACCGCTGTCGGTCTGACACGAACGGGGTTGCGATCATGGGCAAATTGCTGTCGAGAAGGGCGTTTTCAGGACTCGGTGCGGGCGTGGCCGCGGCCGCCTGCTGGCCGATGCAGGGTGCGCTCGCCGCATCGCCGGGCCTCAAGGACTACGGCCGCGCGCCCGAGTTCGGGGGCATCGAGAAGTGGCTCAACTCGGGGCCGCTCACGATGCAGGGTCTCGCGGGCAAGGTGGTGCTGGTCGACTTCTGGACCTACACCTGCATCAACTGCATCCGCACCTTGCCGCACGTGGTGCGCTGGTACGAGACCTACAAGGACCAGGGCTTCGTCGTCGTGGGCGTGCACTCGCCGGAGTTCGCCTACGAGCGGTCGACGCGCAACGTGCAGGACGCGATCGAGCGCTTCAACATCCGCTACCCGGTGGCGCAGGACAACGGCTTCACCACCTGGAAGGCCTACAACAACCAGTACTGGCCGGCGTTCTACCTGGTCGATGCCAAGGGGCAGGTGATGCGCCAGCACTTCGGCGAGGGCGAGTACGCCGAGATGGAGGCGGCGATCCAGGCGCTGTTGGCCCGCAAGGCCGCGGGCTGAACTACCTGGTCGGCCAGCCAGCGAGGTTGCGCTCGGCGATGCCTGCGAGCGCGGTGATCCACGCGGGGCTGTCGTTCAGGCACGGGATGTAGTTGAACGCCTGGCCGCCCGCATGCAGGAAGGCCTCGCGGCCTTCCATGGCGATCTCTTCGAGCGTCTCCAGGCAGTCGGCCGGGAAGCCCGGGCACACCACATCGACGCGCTTGACGCCCTTTGCGCCGAGTTCGCGCAGCGTCGGTTCGGTGTAGGGCTCGAGCCACTTGGCGCGGCCGAAGCGCGACTGGAAGGTGACGCGGTACTGCGCATCGGAAAGGCCGAGCCGCGCCACGAGCAGGCGGGCGGTTTCGAGGCACTGCGCCTGGTACGGATCGCCGAGCGCGATGTTGCGCGCGGGGATGCCATGGAAGCTCATCAGCAGCAGCTCGCCGCGGCCCTCGCTCTTCCAGTGGCGCTCGATGCCCTGCGCGAGCGCGTCGATGTAGGCGGGGTCGTCGTGGTACTGGTTGACGAAGCGGAACTCGGGAATGCGGCGTTGCCTGCGGCTCCAGTCGTTCACCGCATCGATCACGCTCGCGGTGGTGGTGGCCGAGTACTGCGGATAGGCCTGCAGCACCAGCACGCGCGTGGCGCCTTCGGCCTGCAGCGCATCCAGGCGCGAGGCGATCGACGGGTTGGCGTAGCGCATCGCGTCGCGCACCGTCACGCGGTGGCCGCGTTCGCCGAGCCAGCCGGCCAGGAGCTTCGCCTGCTTCTCGGTCCACACCTTCAGCGGCGAGCCTTCGGGCATCCAGATGCTCGCGTATTTGGCGGCCGACTTGGCCGGCCGGGTGCGCAGGATGATGCCGTGCAGGATCAGTGCCCAGAGCACCTTTGGAATCTCGACCACGCGCGGGTCGCCCAGGAAGTCGGCGAGGTAGGGGCGGACGGCGGCGGCGGTGGGGGCGTCGGGGGAGCCGAGGTTGCACCAGAGCACGGCGGTGCGGTCATTGGCGGAACTGGTGTTCGTGGCCGCGTTGGTCGAGGCATTCGTCGGGGCAATCGTCGGGGCTTGAGGCATGCGATATTCTCAGGCATGACCTCCGCTCCCCCAGCGCCCGCGAGCGCCGCGCCGCTCGACGTCCAGCGCATCGCCGCGATCTCGCTCGACCTCGACGACACCCTCTGGCCCATCTGGCCCACCATCGAACGCGCGGAAGCCGTGCTGCAGGAATGGCTCCTGCGCGAGGCACCCAAGACCGCCTCGCTGCTGCTCACGCCCGGCATCCTGCGCGAACTGCGCGAGGCCACCGCCAAGGAGCGCTCGGACCTCGCGCACGACCTGAGCGCGCTGCGCCGCGAATCGATTCGCACCGCACTGAAGCGCGCCGGCGAAGACCCGGCGCTGGCCGATCCGGCCTTCGATGCCTTCTTCGCAGAGCGCCAGCGCGTGACGCTTTACGACGACGCGCTGCCCGCGCTCAAGTGGCTCAGCGAACGTTACCCATTGGTCGCCGTGTCGAACGGCAATGCCGACATCCACCAGACCGGCGTGGGCCGTTGGTTTCGCACCGCGTTCAATGCGCGCGCCTTCGGCAGCGGCAAGCCGCATGCGCCGATCTTCCGCGCCGCCGCGGCCTCGGTTGGCCTCTTGCCCAAGGACGTGCTGCACGTGGGCGACGACGCCGAGCTCGACGTGGTCGGCGCGCTCAACGCCGGCATGCAGGCCGCATGGCTGGTGCGCGACGAGCGCCCCTGGGTGCACGGCGCGCGGCCGCAGCTGATCGTGCCGAACCTGCACGCGCTGTGCGTGGCGCTCGGCGCCTGAGCCCTATTCGAAGACAGGCCTGAAGAAGCTGCGTTCGTAGCTGAGGAAGCAGCGCGTGTCCTGCGCGTACTTGAACGCGGCCTGGCAATCGGGGTCCTGCATCGAATCGGCGCGGTACTTCTCGTAGGCCGCGAGGCTCGGGAAGCTGAACATGGCCAGCGCCACGTCGTTGGCGCCTTCCGAGGGCAGGAAGTAGCCGTGGTGTTTGCCGCCGAACTTCTCGACCAGCGGGATCCAGAGCTTGCCGTAGTGCTCGAATTCCTTGAGCTTGTAGGCGTCGACGATGTAGCGCAGGTAGCAGGTGACCATGTTCTTTGTCCAGAGGTGAGGGGCAATTGGCGCGGCCCGGGCGGGCGGCGGGCTGTCGGACTATAGTTTCCCGCTCCCCCGTCTCCGCATCCCCGATCACCTTTCGCGCAGGAACTCCGAAAGTGCACCTCTCCAACTGGCTCATCTTCTGCGGCGTGACGCTGCTCGTCGCCTTCACCCCCGGTCCGGCCGTGCTGCTCGCAGTGTCGAACTCGATCGCCGTGGGCCCGCGACGCGCGATGATCAGTTCGCTCGGCAATGCGGTGGGCCTGTTCATGGTGTCGGCCGCCGCGATGGCGGGGCTGGGCGTGGTGCTGACGACCTCGGCCTCCGCGTTCATGGTGCTGAAGGTGGCGGGTGCGGCGTACCTTGTCTACCTCGGTATCAAGCAGTGGCGCAACCGGGCCAGCGTGTTTTCCGACCTCGCCGCAACCGGCGCGCCCGCCGCGCCGCGCGCCGCATGGCGCCTGTTCGGCAACGGCGTGACCGTGGCGCTCACCAATCCCAAGGGCATCCTGTTCTTCTCGGCGCTGTTCCCGCAGTTCCTCATGCACGACGCGCCGATCCTCGGGCAGTTCGCGGTGCTCACGGCCACCTTCGCCGCGGGCTCGGTGCTCTCGCATGCGTTCTATGTGCTGCTCGCGCGGATGCTGAAGAAGCAACTGTCCGATCCGCGCCGCTCGAAGCTCTTCAATCGCGTGTCCGGCGGGGCCTTCGTGCTGCTGGGCCTGAGCCTGCTGCGGCTGCCGAACAAGGCGGCCTGACCGGTCAGTCGAGCGCGAATTTCTCGCGCAGCGCATCGCAGAAGTCCGCGGTGCCGCCGAGCGAGAAGGTGAGGGTGGTGAAGCGCGTGTCCTCGCGCATTTCCTGCAGGTCATAGTCCCAGGTCGCGCCTTCGTCCAGCGCGCCGCGCGCGTTCGGAAACGTGGCTTCCGCCCAGGCGATCACCTGTTCGATCTCGGCATGCACCTCGGGCACTTTCTCTGGCGAAGTCGAGGCCATGGCATCGAAGGTGCCGTGGCCTTCGGTGTCTTCGCTGTAATCGAAGTCGAGGTAGCGCAGTTCGGTCATGGGGTGGTCGAGGCCTTGGCGGCGGCCAGTCCGCTGAGTACGGCGCCTTCGAGCGTCGCGGGGTAGGGGCCTTCGGTGTAGTCGCCGCAAGCCAGCAGGCCGGGCGCGATGCGCATCGGTGGTCGTGCGAGCGCGGGCGTGCAGGCGAAGGTGGCGCGCTTTTCGACGACGGTCTGAATGATCTCCAGCGAGGTCTGGCCCAACTGCGTTGCAGCTTGCGCGATCACTTGCTGTTCGAGTACTTCGCGCGATGCTTCGTTGGCGCTGATGACCAGTGCGAGCACGCCGTCCGGGCCGCCGAGCTGGGTACGGTCGAACACGAACTGTGCGGGCGCCGTGGCCGGATCGCTGCGCAGTGCCAGCATCGGCTCCGCCAGCTTCGAGGCGCCGCGCACATAGACCGTGGCGATGGCTTCGAAGCGCAATGCCTCGGTGGTCTCGCACCAGCGGTCGGCCGGCAGGCCCGATGCACGAACGAGCCGCGCGGCATCCCAGGGGGCGCAGGCCAGGATGACCTGATCGAAGGCTTCGCCATCGACGCGCCACTCGCCGGCCTCAGGGGCGATGGCCCGCACGCGCGTTCCGATGCGCAGCGCCGCGCCGTGCTTGGTGAGCCACGCGAGCGCTGCATCCGGGAGAAGCGCGCCGAGGTCCGCACGCGGCAGCAACAGGTCCGCGCCGCCGCTGCCGCTGAAGAGCGCGTCGCGCAGCACGCGCAGGAACACCTCGCCGCTCGACTGGGCGACCGGCGTGTTGAGCGCCGAGACGCACAGCGGCTCGATCAGCTCCTGCATCACGCGCGGCGAAAGGCCGGCGCACAGGTCGGCGACCGTGGTGGTGCTGGCGCAGCGGAACCCCGAGAGCCGCCAGCCGATGGCGGTGCGCAGCAACGAAGACTTGTCCTGCCACGTCCAGCCGCGCGCCGTGAAGATGCCCACGAGCAGGTCGAGCGGCGCCGGCAGCCGCGGCAGCTTGAGCCCACCGCCATCGGCGAAGCGCAGCGAGAGCGGCAGGCGATGCAGCGCCTTCTCGACATCGACGCCGACTTCGCGCATCAGCTTCAGCGTGGCCGTGTAGGCGCCGATCAGGATGTGCTGCCCGTTGTCCAGCGCCAGCCCGTGCATGTGGTCGACGCGCCGCGCGCGCCCGCCCGGCATGTGCGCCGCCTCGAACAGGGTGACCGCATGACCGAGCCGCATGGCCTCGACCGCACAGGCGAGGCCGGCCCAGCCGGCGCCGATGACGGCTGTCTTCAAATCCGCCCCAGCGCCTGGACTTTCCATGCGAGCCAGAACTTGCGCACCGGCGTCAGGCTCACCCGCTGGTTCAACACCTGGAAGTCGTCGCGTTCGATCTCGCGCAGCAGCGTGCGGTAGATGCTGGCCATCATCAAGCCCGGCTTCTGCGTGCGGCGGTCGGCCACGGGCAGGAGGGCGAGCGCCTCGTCGTACGCGGCATGCGCGCGCTGCGCCTGGAACTTCATGAGCGCCACGAAGCGGTCCGAATGCACGCGGTTGAGGATCTCGTGCGCCTTCACGTCGAACTGCTGCAGCTCGTTGACGGGCAGGTAGATGCGGCCGCGCAGGGCGTCTTCGCCCACGTCGCGCAGGATGTTGGTGAACTGCAGCGCGAGGCCCAGCTTGTGGGCGTAGGCGGTGGTCTGCGGATCGGTCTGGCCGAAGATGCGCGCGGCGACCTCGCCGACCACGCCGGCCACCAGGTGGCAGTAGCGCGCAAGGCCTGGGAAGTCGAGGTAGCGGGTCTGGTCCAGGTCCATCTGGCAGCCATCGATCACCTCGAGCAACTGGCGCGCCTCGATGCCGTAGGCCGCGGCGTGCGGCATCAGCGCCAGCATGACTGGATGGCGCGGCGTGCCCGCGAAGGCCTGGGCCACTTCGGTGCGCCACCAGGCGAGCTTGGTGGCGGCCACGCCGGGGTCGCTGACCTCGTCGACCACGTCGTCGACCTCGCGGCAGAAGGCATAGAAGGCCGTGATCGCGGCGCGGCGCGGCTTGGGCAGGAACAGGAAGGCGTAATAGAAACTGCTGCCCGAGGCGGCCGCCTTGTCTTGCACGTATTGCTCGGGATTCATCGGGGAGGCGCTGCTTTCATGGGGCGCCATTGTCTCCGCATCCGCAGCGTCTTCCAGAGCAGCACAGGCGCATCGGCTTTGCCGATGGTGGGGCGCTCCGAGAAGGTGTCGAAGCCCAGGTCGGTGATCTTGTCCAGGATGCGAAGGCCCCCCTGCACGACCAGGCGCAGTTCCCAGCCCGCGCGGCCCGGTAGGCGATGCACCAGCGGCGCGCCTTCGTCCATGAGCTCGCGGGCCCAGAAGGACACGATCGACACCAGGTTGATGGCCTCCTGCGGCGGCGGCGCGGCCGAGAGTGGTTCGAACACCTTGAAGTGCTCGCGCGTGAGCCCGCGCCGGGCGCAATCGGTCAGCGGGAAGTAGAAGCGCCCGCGCGGCAGGTCCACGCTCGGGTCCTGCCAGAAGTTGATGAGCTGCAACGCGCTGCAGATGGCGTCGCTCTGCGCGAGCGCCTGTGCATCGTGCACGCCGTAGAGGTGCAGCAGCAGCCGCCCGATGGGGTTGGCCGAGCGGCGGCAGTAGTCGAGCAGCTCGGCGCGGTCGGCGTAGGTGCCGTGGTCGCGGGTCTTCTCGATGTCCTGCATGAAGGCGCTCAGCAGGTCGGCAAGCAGGTTCTCGGGCAGGCCGTGTTGCGCGATGCTGTGGGCGAGCGGCCCGAACACCTGAGGCCAGCGCGATGCGGCGAGCGCCTGGCCCTGCGCGGCGGCGGCGAGTTCTTCGCGGTAGGCGCGCAATTCGGCCAGGCGCTCGCCGGGGGAGGCGTCGCCTTCGTCGGCGATGTCGTCGGCGGTGCGCGCGAAGTGGTAGATCGCGGCAATCGGCGGGCGCAGGTGCGGCGGGCAGAGCCACGAGGCGACCGGGAAGTTTTCGTAGTGCGTCGGCGGGACGGCTTGGTGGGGAGTGGCGGACACGCCACGATTGTCCGCGACACGATGCCCCCGGCACTATGCTCGGTGCGTTGCCACTTCGAACAGCTCGCCCATGAACGCACCGGCCCCGGCCTCCAAGGCCCCGATTCCAGCGCAAGGCGCGGCAGGGCATCCGGCGGGGCCGGGATTGATGATCGCGGCGCTGGGCGTCGTGTTCGGCGACATCGGCACCTCGCCGCTGTACGCCTTCAAGGAAACGATGAACCCCGAGCACGGCGTGCCGTTCTCGCCCGATTCGGTGCTGGGGCTGCTGTCGCTGATCTTCTGGGGCCTGATGTTCGTGGTGACGCTGAAGTACGTGGTGTTCGTGCTGCGCGCCGACCACGACGGCGAGGGCGGCATCCTGGCGCTGCAGGCGCTCGCGCGCAGCGCGGTCGCGGGGCCCAAGACCCGGCCCTGGGTGTGGAACGCGATCGGTGTGCTCGGTTTGGTGGGCGCGGCCATGTTCTATGGGGACAGCCTGATCACGCCGGCGATCTCGGTGCTCTCGGCCGTCGAGGGGCTGGAGGTGCAGGCGCCTGTGCTGCAGCGCGCGGTGATCCCGATCACGGTCGTCATCCTGATCGCGCTCTTCATGGTGCAGAAGAAGGGCACGGGCGTGGTCGGCAAGATCTTCGGGCCGGTGATGCTGCTGTGGTTCATCGTGCTGGCCGCGGCGGGCCTGTGGCAGGTGCTGCAGCAGCCGCAGGTGCTGGCGGCGCTCGATCCGCGGCGTGCCTTCGGCTTCTTGATCGAGCACCGGGCGCAGTCGCTCGCGGTGCTGGGCGCGGTGTTCCTGGCGTTCACCGGCGGCGAGGCGCTCTATGCGGACATGGGGCACTTCGGCGCGAAGCCGATTCGCCTGGCATGGCTCTTCATCGCGCTGCCGGGGCTGGTGCTCAATTACTTCGGGCAGGGCGCGCTGGTGCTGGCGAACCCGGCGGCCATCGACAACCCGTTCTTCCGCCTCTTTCCCTCGTGGGGCGTGCTGCCGATGGTGGTACTGGCCGCGATGGCCACGGTGATCGCCTCGCAGGCGGTGATCTCGGGCGCCTTCTCGCTCACCGCGCACGCGATGCGCATGGGCTACCTGCCGCGCATGCGGGTGGTGCAGACCTCCGGCTCGGCGATCGGGCAGATCTACGTGCCCGCCGTGAACTGGCTGCTGATGGTGGGGGTGCTGCTGCTGGTGCTGGGCTTTCGCAGCTCGGGCGCGCTGTCGGCGGCGTACGGCATCGCGGTGTCGATCACGATGGTGACGACCACGCTGCTCGCCGGCATCGTCGCCTGGGGCCTCTGGCGCTGGAACAAGGTGGCGGTGGTGGTGGGCGTGGTGTGCTTCGCGGTGGTTGACCTGACCTTCGTGGTGGCCAACAGCCTGAAGGTGGCCGAGGGCGGCTGGCTCACGCTGGCGGTGGCCGCGGTGGTGATGGTGCTCTTCACCACCTGGGCCAAGGGCCGGCGGCTGGGGCTGGAGGCGGCGGCCGCCGAGAGCCTGCCGCTGCGCCCCTTCATCGAATCGCTCGCGCAGCACATGCCGCACCGGGTGAGCGGCACGGCGGTGTTCCTGAACCCCGACGCCACGGCGGTGCCGCATGCGCTGCTGCACAACCTGAAGCACAACCAGGTGCTGCACGACCAGGTGATCGTGCTGCGCGTGCTGGCCTGCGACACGCCGCGCGTGGACGCGCGCATCCGCATCGAGGCCGAGCAGCTGATGGAGGGCATCTGGGTGGTCACCGCGCGCCACGGCTTCATGGAACGGCCCGACGTGCCCGAGTTCATCCGCATCCTGGCCTACCAGAAGACGCTGGCGATCGATTCGATGAAGACCTCGTATTTCGTCTCCCGCGCCTCGGTGGGCGAGGAGAACCTGCCGGGCCTGAACCCGGTGCGGCGCGTGCTGTTCGGCTGGCTGCAGCGCAATGCGGGACGGGCGTCGGACTACTTCGAGCTGCCCGACAACCGCCTGGTGGAGATGGGCCAGCGGACCTGAAAACATCTGTCAACTGACCCGCGGGTCATTGACAGTGTTTAACGTTTACCCTAGATTACTAACCAGTGGGTCATTAAAGGCCCGGGTTTGTCCTTTCTTGGGTGTCTCATGACCGCCTCCACCGCTTTTCCCACTTTTCCTCCTCTGGTGCGCAGCGCCTTGTGGCTGCTGATTCCGTCCCTGTTCCTGGCCGGCTGTTCGCCCAAGCCGGCCGCCGAGGAGCCAGTGCGAGCGGTGAAGCTGGTGACCGTCGGCACCAGCGACTTCGACGCCCAGCCCGAGTTCTCGGCCGAGGTCCGGGCCCGCGTCGAATCGCGGCTCGGGTTCCGCGTGGCGGGCAAGATCACCAGGCGCCAGGCGGATCTCGGCCAGCATGTGCAGGCCGGCCAGGTGCTGGCCCAGCTCGATCCGCAGGACTACAAGCTGGCCGCCGACGCCGCCCGGGCCCAGCAGGCCGCCGCGCTCACCAACCGCGACCTGGCCGCCGCCGACCTCAAGCGCTACCGCGAACTGCGCGAGCAGAATTTCATCAGCGGCGCCGAGCTCGAGCGCCGCGAGACCACCTGGAAGGCCGCGCAGGCGCAGCTCGAACAGGCGCAGGCCCAGCTTTCCTCGCAGGGCAACCAGGCGAACTACACGACGCTCGTCGCCGACGTGGCCGGCGTCATCACCGCGATCGAGGCGGAGCCGGGTCAGGTGGTGCAGGCCGGCACGCCGGTCGTTCGCATCGCGCAGGACGGCGCGCGCGACGTGGTGTTCGCGGTGCCCGAAGACCGCGCGCAGGCGATCAAGCCCGGCTCGCCGGTCACGGTGCGCGGCTGGTCCGGCGGCAATGAATTGCAGGGCGAGGTGCGCGAAGTGGCGGCCAGCGCCGACGCGGTCACACGCACCTATTCGGTCAAGGTCGCCATCGACGCGGCCACCTCGCCGCCGCTGGGCGCCACCGTCTACGCACGTCCGCAGGCCCTGGCCCACGCCAGCACCGCCGTGATGAAGCTGCCGACCAGCGCCCTGCGCCAGGAAGGCAAGGGCACGGCGGTCTGGGTGCTCGACAAATCGACGATGACGGTGCGCTCGCAAGCCGTGCAGGTGGCCACCGCCGACGGCAACGAAGCCGTGATCGGCGGCGGGCTCGCGCCCGGAATGATGGTCGTGGCCGCGGGCGTGCACGTGCTCTCGCCGGGCCAGAAGGTCACCATCTACCAGTCCAAGGAGGCGGCCGCGGCCGCCGCCAACGCGAAGGACGTCGTGCAGGCCGTCGAGCCCGTCGCCGCAACCAAGAAGGAGATCGCTGCAGGTGCCGCCAAATGACGGAAGGCGCAGCGAACCCCACCGACAAGCCCCTCGACAAGCCCGCCGCCAAGTCCGCCGGCTTCAACCTTTCCAAATGGGCGCTGGACCACGCGCCGCTCACCCGCTACCTGATGGTGGTGCTGATGGTGCTGGGCGCCTTCGCGTACTTCCAGCTGGGGCAGGACGAAGACCCGCCGTTCACCTTCCGCGCGATGGTCGTTCGCACCTACTGGCCCGGCGCCACCGCGCAGCAGGTGGCCGAGCAGGTCACCGACAAGCTCGAGCGCACGCTGCAGGAGGCGCCCTATGCCGACAAGATCCGCAGCTATTCGAAGCCGGGCGAGTCGCAGATCATTTTCCAGATCAAGGACTCGTCCAAGGCCGCGGAGGTGGCCAACGTCTGGTACACGGTGCGCAAGAAGATCGGCGACATGCGCAACACGCTGCCCCCCGGCGTGCAGGGGCCGTTCTTCAATGACGATTTCGGCGATGTCTATGGCGTGATCTACGCACTGGAGAGCGAAGGCTTCAGCTACGCCGAGCTCAAGACGCTGGCCGACGAAACCCGCCAGCAATTGCTGCGCGTGAAGGACGTGGCCAAGGTCGACCAGTTCGGCGTGCAGGACGAGAAGGTCTACGTCGAGATCTCGCAGAAGCGCCTGGCGCAGCTGGGGCTCGACTTCAACGCGGTGCTAGCGCAGCTCGGCTCGCAGAACGCGGTGGAGAGCGCCGGCACGATCCAGTCGCCGCTCGATGTGGTGCAGGTGCGCGTGGCGGGCCAGTTCACCAGCGTCGACCAGCTGCGCGAGATGCCGATCCGCGGCACCTCGGGCAACCAACTCAAGCTGGGCGACATCGCCGAGATTCGCCGCGGCTACATCGATCCGCCGGCCGTCAAGGTGCACCACCAGGGCAAGGAAGTGATCGCGCTGGGCGTCTCCATGGCCAAGGGCGGCGACATCATCGCGCTGGGCAAGGCGCTGAAGGTGGCGACCGCGCAGATCGACCAGCGCCTGCCCATCGGCGTGAAGCTCGCGCAGGTGCAGGACCAGCCGGTGTCGGTGGCCAACTCTGTGAACGAATTCGTCGGCGTGCTGATCGAGGCGGTGGCCATCGTGCTGGCCGTGAGCATCATCGCGCTCGGCCTGCACAAGGGCGGGCGCTTCGGCTGGTACATCGACGTGCGCCCGGGGCTGGTGGTGGCGATCACCATTCCGCTGGTGCTGGCGGTGACGTTCCTGGCGATGAACTACTTCGGCATCGGGCTGCACAAGATATCGCTGGGGTCGCTGATCATCGCGCTGGGCCTCCTGGTGGACGACGCGATCATCGCGGTCGAGATGATGGTGCGAAAGATGGAGGAGGGCTACGACAAGGTGCGCGCCGCCACCTTCGCCTACGACGTGACGGCCAAGCCGATGCTTACGGGCACGCTCATCACTGCGGCGGGCTTTTTGCCGATCGGCATCGCCAAGTCGGTGACGGGCGAGTACACCTTCGCGATCTTCGCGGTGACGGTGATCGCGCTGGTGCTGTCGTGGATCGTCTCGGTGTACTTCGTGCCGTACCTGGGCACGCTGCTGCTCAAGGTGAAGCCGCACGACCCCGACGCGCCGCCGCACGAGCTCTTCGACACCCCGTTCTACAACGGCTTTCGCCATGCGGTGAACTGGTGCGTGCAGCACCGGTGGCTCACCATCGGCGCGACCGTGCTGGTGTTCGCGCTGGGCATCTTCGGCATGGGCAAGGTGCAGCAGCAGTTCTTCCCCGATTCGAGCCGGCCCGAGATCATGGTGGACATCTGGTTCCCCGAAGGCACCTCGTTCGCGGCCAACGAAGAGGTGGCCCGGCGCGTCGAGCAGCGCGTGATGAAGGAAGAGGGCGTCAAGACCGTGAGCACCTGGGTCGGCTCGGGCGTGCCGCGCTTCTACCTGCCGCTGGACCAGGTGTTCCCGCAGACCAACGTGTCGCAGCTCATCGTGCTCGCCAAGGACCTGAAAGTGCGCGAGCGCCTGCGCCTGCGCTTGCCCGCGCTGCTGGCCGAGGAATTCCCCGAGGTGCGCGGCCGCGTCAAGCTGCTGCCCAACGGGCCGCCGGTGCCGTACCCGGTGCAGTTCCGCGTGATCGGCACCGAGCCCGCGCAGCTGCGCGCGCACGCCGACGAGGTGAAGGCGGTGCTGCGCGAGAACGCCAACATGCGCGGCGTGAACGACAACTGGAACGAGTCGGTGAAGGTGATCCGCCTGGAGATCGACCAGGCCAAGGCACGCGCGCTCGGCGTGACCAGCCAGGCCATCGCGCAGGCTTCGCGCACGATGTTCAGCGGCACCACCGTGGGCCAGTACCGCGAGAACGACCTGCTGATCGACATCGTGCTGCGCCAGTCGCCCGATGAGCGCGAAGCCATCTCGGACATCGCCAACGCCTACATCCCGACGACCTCGGGCCGCTCGATCCCGCTCACGCAGATCGCCCGGCCGGTGTTCACCTGGGAGCCCGGCGTGATGTGGCGCGAGAACCGCGACTACGCGATCACCGTGCAGGGCGACGTGGTCGAGGGCCTGCAGGGCGCGACCGTGACCGAGCAACTGCTGCCCAAACTGCGCCAGCTCGAAGCCGGCTGGCTTGCGGCGGGGCAGGGCGCCTACCGCATCGAGGTGGCGGGCGCGGTCGAGGAAAGCAGCAAGGGCTCGGCCTCCATCGTGGCGGGCGTGCCGATCATGCTGTTCCTGGTGTTCACGCTGCTGATGCTGCAACTGCACAGCTTCAGCCGCTCGCTGCTGGTGTTCATCACCGGGCCGATGGGCATTGCCGGCGTCGCCGGCGCGCTGCTGGTGCTGGACCGGCCGTTCGGCTTCGTGGCGCTCCTGGGCGTGATCGCGCTCATGGGCATGATCCAGCGCAACGCGGTGATCCTGATCGACCAGATCGAGAGCGATCGCGCCGCGGGCGTGCCGGCGTGGGACGCGATCGTCGAGTCGGCCGTGCGGCGCCTGCGCCCCATCGTGCTGACGGCGGCGGCTGCGGTGCTGGCGATGATTCCGCTCTCGCGCAGCGTGTTCTGGGGGCCGATGGCCGTGGCCATCATGGGCGGGCTGATCGTGGCGACGGTGCTCACGCTGCTGGCGCTGCCGGCGATGTACGCCGCGGCATTCCGGGTCAAGCGGGAGCCGGCCGAGCCGGGGTCGCCGAAGGCACCGGAAGCGGCCCTCATTCATGCTTAAAATCGAAAGCTGACCGATTTCAAGCGGATGGTCTTCGGCACGAGGGATTCCCGAGGTGCCAAGAGGCCGTCCGCTTTTGCATTCACCTGAAAGATTTGGCATCGCGCGGGTGGCGAAATTGGTAGACGCACCAGGTTTAGGTCCTGACGTTCGCAAGAACGTGCCGGTTCGAGTCCGGCCCCGCGCACCAGCCTCTGCTACGTAGACGTTCTATCGAGCAGCGAAAAGCCCCCGTTCCACAAGGACGGGGGCTTTTTTGTTTTCACCAGTCGCTGCTGCTGGAACTGCTGTCGCTGCTGCTGCTATCGCTGCTACTGCTATCGCTGCTACTGCTGTCGCTGCTACTGCTGTCGCTGCTCCCACCGCTATCGCTGCTGCTGCTGCTGCTGCTCGAGTCATCCCACGAGCTCGTGTCCTTGATGCCGAAATCGTTGTCCACGAAGCTGCGGTCGGGCCGGCGCTCGGGCTCGGAGTCCGAGTCCGATATCGAATCCGATGAAGGCCACAGGCTGCTGCCGATGTGCGCGTTGTTGCTGCGGCTGTTGTTGAAGATGTTCACCGTGCTGCCTGCGCGCGGCTCTCGCCGACCGTTCATGGCCTCGCGCAGCACTTCGCCCACGATCACCGCGCCGACGCCGGCCACGGCGCCGGCGGCCAGCGCACCGCCGATGTTCGAGCCGTGGCTGGGCGGAGGCGACGGCGGGAATTCGCGGTCGCCATAGCCCATCGATGAGTCGCTCGTGGGCCGCGAGAACCGCGGCGCTTCTGCGACGGCGCCTGGCACCGGGAAGGTGACTGCACGCGAACGCCGCTGGAAGAACACGTAGGCGACGACGATCAGCGCCACGATGCCGATCGGGCCCCACGGGATCGAGCCGGTGGGCGGAAAGGAGTCCTTGACCACGGGAGCCGGCGCTGCGACCGGGCTCGGCGCGGGCAGCGGTTCGGGGGGCGCGATCTCCGCCGGCTTCTCCAGCTTGCGCTCGAGCTTGGTGACCGATTCGGCCTTCGCGAACTTGAGGCCCGGCGACAGTTCCTTGGCCCGGGCCAGCGCGTCTATCGCGTCATCGAGTTCGTCCTGCATCGCGAGCAACTGCGCGTGGACGAAATGGGCTTTCGCGCTCTCGGGATGGCTCTTCAGCACCTTGGCGATCATCGCGTTCGCGGCGTCCATGCGGCCCTTGTCCGCCGCGTCGTAGATCTGCTGGATGGTCGGCTCCTTCGCCTGCGCGCCGGTCTTGGCCAGCGTCGGCGAGGGCATCGCAAACGCGAGGGCGGCAAGTGCGAAGGTGAGGGCGGCGAAGAGGCGCTGGAGCATGGAGATCCCTTGGGGCAGTGGCGAATCGCCCGCCACTGTAAAGGGGAATGCGGCGGGCGATTTCGGCACGCATCGCGCAATCTCCGCGCACGGCCTTGCGGCCGGTCCGAAGCGGGTGTTCCAGCCGATTAGAATCGCGGGTTGCCCAGTTTTGCGAGCTGCACGCGTGTGCCGCCGCATAAATCCCGCTAGCGCGTGTAAGTCCTTGATCTGTATTGATAAAAAGATGCAGGCCCCGCGCAACAGCCCCCTCACAAGGAAGACATCATGACCGTGACCGTTGAAACTCTCGAGAAGCTCGAACGCAAGATCACGCTGACCCTGCCGGTCGGCACCATCCAGAACGAAGTCGATTCGCGCCTCAAGAAGCTCGCGCGCACCGTCAAGATGGACGGCTTCCGTCCCGGCAAGGTGCCGATGAATGTCGTGGCCCAGCGCTATGGCTACTCGGTGCACTACGAAGTCATGAACGACAAGGTCGGCGAAGCCTTCTCGCAAGCGGCCAACGAAGCCAAGCTGCGCGTGGCCGGCCAGCCCCGCATCACCGAGAAGGAAGAGTCGCCCGAGGGCGAGCTGGCCTTCGACGCGGTGTTCGAAGTGTTCCCCGAAGTCAAGATCAACGACCTCTCGGGCGCTGAAGTCGAAAAGCTCTCGGCCGAAGTGGGCGACGACGCGATCGACAAGACGCTGGACATCCTGCGCAAGCAACGCCGCACCTTCGCCCAGCGCGCGCAAGACGCCGTCGCGCAAGACGACGACCGCGTCACGGTCGACTTCGAAGGCAAGATCGACGGCGAGCCCTTCCAGGGCGGCAAAGCCGAAGACTTCCAGTTCGTGGTCGGCGAAGGCCAGATGCTCAAGGAATTCGAAGACGCCGTGCGCGGCATGAAGTCCGGCGACAGCCGCACCTTCCCGCTGTCGTTCCCGGCCGATTACCACGGCAAGGACGTGGCCGGCAAGCAAGCCGACTTCATGGTCACCGTCAAGAAGATCGAAGCCTCGCACCTGCCCGAAGTCAACGAGCAGCTGGCCAAGTCGCTCGGCATCGCCGAAGCCACCGTCGAGGGCCTGCGCGCCGACATCAAGCGCAACCTCGAGCGTGAAGTGAAGTTCCGCTTGCTGGCCCGCAACAAGAACGCCGTGATGGACGCGCTGGTGGCCAACGCCGAACTCGACCTGCCCAACGCCAGCGTGCAGTCCGAAGTCAGCCGCATGATCGAAGGCGCCCGCGCCGAGCTCAAGCAGCGCGGCATCAAGGACGCCGACAAGGCCCCGATCCCCGACGAAGTGTTCCGCCCGCAAGCCGAGCGCCGCGTGCGCCTGGGTCTCGTGGTGGCCGAGCTGGTGCGTGCCAACGAGCTGCAGGCCAAGCCCGAGCAGATCAAGGCCCACATCGACGAGCTGGCCGCCAGCTACGAAAAGCCAGCCGACGTGGTGCGCTGGTACTTCAGCGACAACAACCGCCTGGCCGAAGTCGAAGCCGTCGTCATCGAGAACAACGTGACCGATTTCGTGCTCGCCAAGGCCAAGGTCAACGAGAAGTCGGTGTCGTTCGACGAACTGATGGCGCAGCAGCAAGGTTGATCTCCTGGCTGCCCGCAACGCCAATGGGGCTTGTGCTTTGCGGCACGAGCCCCATTTCACTCAGGCGTACAGTTCATACACAGCGAACGATTCATCTTCCGGAGAGCTAATTCATGATCGCAAACGAAATTCAAGGCCTCGGCATGGTCCCGATGGTCGTCGAGCAATCGGGCCGCGGCGAGCGGTCCTATGACATCTATTCGCGCCTCCTGAAGGAGCGCATCGTGTTCCTGGTGGGCGAAGTCAACGACCAGACCGCCAACCTCGTGGTGGCCCAGCTGCTGTTCCTGGAGAGCGAGAACCCGGAGAAGGACATTTCCTTCTACATCAACTCCCCGGGCGGCAGCGTGAGCGCCGGCATGGCGATCTACGACACCATGCAGTTCATCAAGCCCGACGTGTCGACCATGTGCCTGGGTTTTGCGGCCAGCATGGGCGCGTTCCTGCTGGCGGCCGGCGAGAAGGGCAAGCGCTTCTCGCTGCCCAACTCGAAGATCATGATCCACCAGGTGCTGGGCGGCGCACGCGGCCAGGCGACCGACATCGAGATCCATGCGCGCGACATCCTGCGCACCAAGGACCAGATGAACCGCATCCTGGCCGAGCGCACCGGCCAGCCGCTGGAAAAGGTCAAGACCGATACCGAGCGCGACTATTTCCTCACGGCCGACGAGGCCAAGGACTACGGTCTGGTCGACCAGGTCGTTGCCAAGCGCGGTTGAAGCTGCCGGCGCCTGTGGCGCAAAAGGCGAAAAACGGCGTTTTCCACACGGGAAACGCCGTTTTTGTTTAGTTATCATTGTCCATACCCTGTCACGAGGCACCTGTCCATGGCCGAAAAAAAAGGCTCTTCCAGCGAAAAAACGCTTTATTGCTCGTTCTGCGGCAAGAGCCAGCATGAGGTCAAGAAGCTGATCGCGGGCCCTTCGGTCTTCATCTGCGACGAGTGCATCGACCTGTGCAACGAGATCATCCGCGACGAACTGCCGGCCGGTGAAGAAGCACGTGAAGCGCGCAGCGACCTGCCCACGCCGCTGGAGATCAAGACCAACCTGGACAACTACGTGATCGGCCAGGAGCCGGCCAAACGCATGCTGTCGGTGGCGGTCTACAACCACTACAAGCGCCTTCGCCACAAGGAAAAGGCCAAGGGCGACGACGTCGAACTCAGCAAGAGCAACATCCTCTTGATCGGCCCCACGGGCTCGGGCAAGACGCTCCTGGCGCAAACGCTCGCGCGCATGCTCGACGTGCCCTTCGTGATGGCCGACGCCACCACGCTGACCGAAGCCGGCTACGTGGGCGAGGACGTCGAGAACATCATCCAGAAGCTGCTGCAGAGCTGCAACTACGAAGTCGAGCGCGCCCAGCGTGGCATCGTCTACATCGACGAAATCGACAAGATCTCGCGCAAGTCGGACAACCCCTCCATCACGCGCGACGTGTCGGGCGAGGGCGTGCAGCAGGCGCTGCTCAAGCTCATCGAAGGCACCATGGCCAGCGTGCCGCCCCAGGGCGGGCGCAAGCACCCGAACCAGGACTTCCTGCAGATCGACACGACCAACATCCTGTTCATCTGCGGCGGCGCGTTCGCGGGCCTGGAGAAGGTCATCGAAAACCGCACCGAGGCCTCGGGTATCGGCTTCGGCGCGACGGTCAAGAGCAAGGCGCAGCGCAGCATCACCGAGGTGTTCCGCGAAGTCGAACCCGAAGACCTGATCAAGTTCGGCCTCATCCCCGAACTCGTGGGCCGCATGCCCGTGGTCGCATCGCTCGCGGAACTCAGCGAGGACGCGCTGGTCCAGATCCTGACCGAGCCGAAGAACGCGGTGGTCAAGCAGTTCACCAAGCTCCTGCAGATGGAGGGCGTGGACCTGGAAATCCGTCCGGCGGCGCTCAAGGCCATCGCGCGCAAGGCGCTGGCCCGCAAGACCGGTGCACGGGGCCTGCGTTCGATCCTTGAACAGTCGCTGATCGACACCATGTTCGAATTGCCGAATGCGACCAATGTCGACAAGGTGGTGGTCGAGGAATCGACCATCGACGAAAACAAGCCCCCGCTGCTCGTGTACCGCGAAGCGGCGAAAAAGGCGTAAAGCCAAAGACGCGAAGGATCTGCATGTCTGGCCATACCCCCCTGCCTCCCGAAGCCCTCGACCTGCCGCTGCTGCCGCTGCGCGACGTCGTGGTGTTTCCCCACATGGTGATCCCGCTCTTCGTGGGACGCCCCAAGAGCATCAAGGCGCTCGAACTGGCCATGGAGGCCGAGCGCCGCATCATGCTGGTGGCCCAGAAAGCCGCCGCCAAGGACGAGCCCTCGGTCGAGGACATGTTCGAAGTCGGCTGCGTCTCGACCATCCTGCAGATGCTCAAGCTGCCCGACGGCACGGTGAAGGTGCTGGTCGAAGGCCAGCAGCGCGCACGCGTGAACCGCATCGATGACGGCGAGACGCACTTCACGGCCAACGTGACGCCCGTCGAGGCGACCGAAGGCGGCGAGAAGGGCACCGAGGTCGAGGCCCTGCGCCGCGCCGTGATGCAGCAGTTCGACCAGTACGTCAAGCTCAACAAGAAGATCCCGCCCGAGATCCTGACCTCGATCTCGAGCATCGACGATGCCGGCCGCCTGGCCGACACCATCGCCGCCCACCTGCCCCTGAAGCTGGACAACAAGCAAGCCGTGCTTGACCTGGACGACGTCAAGGCGCGTCTGGAAAACCTGTTCGGCCAGCTCGAGCGCGAGGTCGACATCCTCAACGTCGACAAGAAGATCCGCGGCCGCGTGAAGCGCCAGATGGAGAAGAACCAGCGCGACTTCTATCTGAACGAGCAGGTCAAGGCCATCCAGAAGGAGCTCGGCGAAGGCGAAGAGGGCGCGGACATCGAGGAGATCGAGAAGAAGATCAAGCTCGCCAAGATGTCCAAGGAAGGCTTGAAGAAGGCCGAAGGCGAACTCAAGAAGCTCAAGCTGATGTCGCCCATGTCGGCCGAGGCCACCGTGGTGCGCAACTACATCGACGTGCTCATCGCCCTGCCGTGGAGCAAGAAGACCAAGATCAAGCACGACCTGGCGAATGCCGAGGCCGTGCTCAACGCCGACCACTACGGGCTGGAGAAGGTCAAGGACCGCATCCTGGAATATCTCGCGGTCCAGCAACGCGTGGACAAGGTCAAGGCGCCCATCCTGTGCCTCGTGGGCCCACCGGGCGTCGGCAAGACCTCGCTGGGGCAGTCGATCGCCAAGGCGACCGGCCGCAAGTACACGCGCATGGCGCTGGGCGGCATGCGCGACGAAGCCGAGATCCGTGGCCACCGCCGCACCTACATCGGCGCGCTGCCGGGCAAGGTGCTGCAGGGCCTGAGCAAGATCGGCACGCGCAACCCGCTGTTCCTGCTGGACGAAATCGACAAGCTGGGCACCGACTTCCGCGGCGATCCGTCGAGCGCGCTGCTCGAGGTGCTCGACCCCGAGCAGAACCACACCTTCGGCGACCACTACGTGGAAGTCGACTTCGACCTGAGCGACGTGATGTTCGTCGCCACCTCGAACTCGATGAACATTCCGCCGGCGCTGCTGGACCGCATGGAAGTCATCCGCCTCTCGGGCTACACCGAGGACGAGAAGACGCACATCGCGATCAAGTACCTCCTGCCCAAGCAGCTGAAGAACAACGGCGTCAAGGAAGAAGAACTCCTGGTCACCGAAGAGGCCGTGCGCGACATCGTTCGCTACTACACGCGTGAAGCCGGCGTGCGTTCGCTCGAGCGCGAGCTCTCCAAGATCTGCCGCAAGGTGGTCAAGGGCCTGCTGCTCAAGCAGATGACGCCCAAGGTCACCGTCGACGGCGCGAACCTCAACGAGTTCCTGGGCGTGCGCAAGTACAGCTTCGGGCTCGCCGAGAAGCAGAACCAGGTCGGCCAGGTGGTCGGCCTCGCGTGGACCGAAGTCGGCGGCGACCTGCTGACGATCGAGGCGGTCACGATGCCCGGCAAGGGCGTGATCAGCCGCACCGGGTCGCTGGGCGACGTGATGAAGGAATCGGTCGAGGCTGCACGCACCGTGGTGCGCAGCCGCTCGCGGCGCCTGGGCATCAAGGACGAGATGTTCGAGAAGCGCGATATCCACATCCACGTGCCCGACGGCGCCACGCCCAAGGATGGCCCGAGCGCGGGCGCCGCGATGACGACCGCCTTCGTGTCGGCGCTCACCGGCATCCCGGTGCGCGGCGACGTGGCGATGACGGGCGAGATCACGCTGCGCGGCGAGGTCACGGCCATCGGTGGGCTGAAGGAAAAGCTGCTGGCCGCCTTGCGCGGCGGCATCAAGACCGTGCTGATCCCCGAAGAGAACGCCAAGGACCTGCAGGACATCCCCGAGAACGTGAAGAACGGCCTGGAGATCGTGCCCGTGAAGTGGATCGACAAGGTGCTGGAGATCGCGCTGGAGAAGATGCCCGAGCCGCTGTCGGACGAAGAGGTCGCGGCCTCCGCGGCTGCCGTGGCCGAGCTCGCCAAGCAGCGCGCCGGTGGCGCCGCGACCGAAGGCTCGGTCAAACATTGAGGGTGTGAATTTGCCGGGCCTCGAAAAACTGGTATATAATTCGAGGCTCGAAACGCGGGAATAGCTCAGTTGGTAGAGCGCAACCTTGCCAAGGTTGAGGTCGAGAGTTCGAGACTCTTTTCCCGCTCCAGTTTTGAAAAAGGGAAGCAACTGCTTCCCTTTTTTTCGCAAGTTCGTTTTTTGGTTCTGCGTGGCGCGATAGCAAAGCGGTTATGCAACGGATTGCAAATCCGTCTAGCCCGGTTCGACTCCGGGTCGCGCCTCCACCTTCTCGTTAGACACGATTCGACCCGACAAACAAGCCCCGCCAACCACCGTTGTCGGGGCTTGTTTCGTTTGGGTTATCGTCGATGTTCAACCTGACGCCCGGATGGTGAAATTGGTAGACACATCGGACTTAAAATCCGCCGCTTCCTTGATCGGGGCATACGGGTTCGACCCCCGTTCCGGGTACCACATATAGAAAAAGGAGCATTCGATGCCTCGCTACAACGCTCCATTTGAAATCCATGTGCATGGCGACGTGCCACTGCGCCCGGACGTGAACTTCGAGCAGATCCAGGAAGCGCTCAAGCCGCTCTGGAAATATGCAGGCGCCAAGTCGCTGGCCGACGGTGCCACCAGCACCTACGAAGAAGAACCCGGCATCCGCTTCGAGCAGAAGGACCACACGCTGCAGATCTGCTGGACCGTGCCCGGCGACGAAGACTTCCGCCAGGCCTTGGACGAAATGTGCATGGCCCTGAACGAGCTGTCGGATCGCGGCGCCGCCATCGAGGTCACTTTCTACGACACCGACTTCGACGAGGAAGAGGGCGACCCCGACGAAGAATCGCGCGACGATTTCCTGATGCTGTTCGTCGGCCCCAACCCGGCGGCAATCATGCAGGTGCAGCGCGACCTCTTGGTGGAAGACGTCGTCAACCTCATGGAGCGCCACTTCGACGGCGCCGAGCTGGGTGGCGTGGTCGCCGAGATCGATCGCCTCTTCAGTGACCGTTTCGATGCACTGGTGAACTCGCTCGAAATCGGCAAGCGCCCGCGCGGCACCGGTGGCCCCGGCAGCGGCGGAAGCGGCGGTGGCCACGGCGGCGGTCGCCGTCCGCGTCACCTGCACTAACCCCGCGACCACTCACCCGACGCACAAGGCCGCATGGCCCTGTTTCCCGCCTCCGCGCTGCGCCCGGGCGTGCGCAAGCGCGAGGTGTTTGGCTGGGCGATGTACGACTTCGCCAACTCGGGCTACACGACGGTCGTCATCACGGCCGTGTTCGCCGCCTACTTCGTGGGCGGCATCGCGAAAGGCGCGCCCTGGGCCGCCTTCGCATGGACCGCGGCGCTCAGCATTTCCTACGCGATCGTGATGCTCACGACGCCCGCCATCGGCGCCTGGGCCGACCTGCGCGGCGCCAAGAAGCGGGTGCTGGTCATCGCCACCACCGGCTGCGTGCTGGCCACGGCCGCACTGGCGTTCACGCCGCGCTTTGCGGGCGCCTCGGGCGGCATTGCGCTGGCCATGGCGCTGGTGATCGTCTCCAACGCTTTCTATTCCTACGGCGAGTCCCTCACGGGCGCCTTCCTGCCCGAGCTTGCAACGCCCGAAGGCATGGGCAAGGTGAGCGGATGGGGCTGGAGCTTCGGCTACGTCGGCGGCATGCTCACGCTCGGCATCTGCCTGGCCTACGTGCTGTGGTCGCAGGCCAAGGGCCTGCCGGCTTCGCATTTCGTGCCGGTCACCATGCTGATCACGGCCGCGATCTACGGCGCCGCTGCCTGCGCCACCTTCGCGCTTCTGCCCGAGCGGGCGCAGCCGAAAACCGCCGGCGGCGAACTCGGCGCATGGCAGCAACTGCGCGCGACCTACAAGCAGGCGCGCGCGTACCGCGACTTCATGTGGCTGCTGGTCTGCACCGTCTGCTACCAGGGCGGCGTGGCGGTCGCGATCACGCTCGCTGCGATCTACGCCGAGCAGGTGATCGGCTTCGTGGCGAGCGAGACGATGGTGCTGATCTTCGTGCTCAACGTCGCCGCCGCCATCGGCGCTTTCTCGTTCGGCTACATCCAGGACCGCATCGGCCACAAGGTGTCGCTCGCGGCCACGCTGGTGGCGTGGATCGCGGTCTGCGTGATCGCCGCCGTGGTGACCACCAAGGGCGGCTTCTGGTGGGCCGCCGCCATCGCAGGCCTCGCGATGGGTTCGAGCCAGTCCGCCGGCCGTGCGATGACGGGCTACCTCGCGCCGCCGCAGCAGCTCGCCGAGTTCTTCGGGCTCTGGACCTTCGCGACCCGGCTGGCCAGCATCATCGGCCCGCTGAGCTTCGGCGCCATCACCTGGGCCACCGGCGGCAATCAGCGCATCGCGATCCTCTCGACCGCGGTGCTGTTCGTGGCGGGGTTGTTGCTCTTGCTGCCGATCGACATGCGGCGCGGCCGCGAAGCCGCGCTGCGCAGCTGAGCCGTCAGAACAGGCTGTTGTTCGTCAGCGGCCAGCCGGCCTTGCTCTGGAACTTCCAGTTGGCCGTGTTCTTCACGCTCGCGGCAAAGTTCGCGATGTCGGTCGGCGTCGGCGAGGCCGGCAGCATCGGTCCGTTGTAGAGCACGTCGAACTGCGTGGGGAAGATGATCGCTGCGCCCGCGGCCGTCAGCGTCGCGGGAATGGCGTTCGCGTCGGGCACCGGTCCCAGCGTGATGCTGGCCAGGTACGTTCCCACGCCGCTGATGGTGCCGGCAGCACCGTCGCCCAGGCCGGCGATGGTGCCGCCGACGAAGGCGTAGACCGTCTCGTAGCTGGCGCTGATGCCGCCGCCCGCGCCCTGCACGGTGCCGACGTTGGTGATCGGGTTCGTGTTCTTGGCCACGTCCGGCTGGATGGTCACGATGGTGCCCGCGGGCAGGGCGCGGTCTGCGGTCCAGACGAAGGCGCTCTCGTTGGTGATGGTGTCGAAGTCGGCGGCGGTGCGGTCGCGGTCGGTGAAGAAGATGCGCGTGCCCGTGTCCATCGGCTTGAGCAACACGAAGGCGAAGGCGTCGGTCTTGTCGGCGTTCGCGCCCATGAAGAGGATGTCGCCGGCAGCCAGCGCGGGCGGTGCGCTGGTCGTGAAGCTCAGCGTGGTCGCGTCGGCGATGCCTGCGTAGGCGTTGCCCTTGGCATCGGTGATCGCGTTGGCGTCCACGGTCACGTAGTAGCCGGTGGATGCTGCCAGCGGCTGGCTCGGTGTCAGCGTGATCACGTTGAACGCGGCTTGCAGGCGCGTGGCCGGGCTCGCGGCCGAGAAGCTTTCGACCACGCTGCCGTCGGCCTTGTGCAGCACGATGCTGCCGGCGCCCAGGCGCACGCCTTCGTTGAAGCTCAGGGTCACCTTCGCGTTCGCGCCGACGCTGCCGTCCGTGGCTTTGGGCGAGCCGCTGCGAAGCACCGGGCCGGCGGTGTCGACCCATGGTGCGCCCAGGCGCACGACGAAGCCATCGAATTTCTGGTCGGCCGGCGGCAGGTCCTTCGAGGCGTCGCTCTGGCCGGGCCAGACGGTGTCACCGTTGTCCAGCAGCAGTTGCACTTCTGTGCCGGCCGTCACCGGCCCGGGCACTTCGACGGTCGATTCGAAGCTGCCGCCCGTGTCCTTGCGCAGCTTGTCGAGGTCGTTCGACAACTCGACCGGTGCAGTGCCCGGATTGCCGTTCCACGAAAAGAGCGCGAAGTTGCGGTCCACGTCTGCGCTGGCGGCGCCTGCCGGGCCGGCCACGATCAGGTAGTTGCCGTCCGTGCCCTTGTCGATCGAACGGATGCCCCGGCCGCCGAGTTCCAGCTCGATGGGTGCGCCGAACGCGGCCTGCGTGGCCGTGCCGCCCACCAGTGCAGCGTAGTTCTGCACCGGCACGATCAACGCCTTGGCGCGCGTCGATGCGCCCGTCTGCGGTGCGCGGAAGCCCAGCCACAGCGCACTGTCGCCCGGTGCGCTGGTCATGCCCTCGACCGAGAAGCCATCGACCCGCTCAGGCACGATGCCCGCGCCGGCCGACACCGTGAAGCCGAAATGGTTCGCGCCCAGGCCGTGCGCGTTGGTGGCATCCCAGGCGACGAGTTGTGCTTCGAGCGACGAAAACTGGCCCACGTAGCTGAAGGCTGTTGCGGCGCCAGTGCCAGTGACTTTCACGGCGAATAGGTGCGAACGATCAGGCGCATCGCCCCCATCCTTCTTGTTGCTGTTGGAGCCCGTGAGGTACAGCGTGTCGCCGATACGCGTGCCGGCTTCCAGGTCGAGTTCCTTGCCGAGCTTGGGGCCTTCGAGCTCGTAGCTCCATTCCTTCACCGCGGCGCCGCTGGTGCGCGGGTACACGCGCAGCACGTTGGCCTCGTCGTCGGCCACGATCATGAAGTTGTCGGGCAGGGCGAATGCGGTCGATGCGTCCGACGAGCCCTCGGTGGTGCCGGCATTGGGGGTGAACGTGGCCTTGGAGACGAACTGGTCCGGCTCGGCTGCCGGCGGCGCTGCCGCGGGTGGCTGGGCGGCCGGCGGGGGCGCGACCCCGACCGGCGGGAAGGCAATGCCGCCACCTGCGTCGCTACCGCCGCCGCATGCGGCCAGTACGAGAGCGAGGGCACTGGCGAGCAGCATGGGCTTGAAGGGAATGCGGGAGGCGGAGGGTGTGTTCATGTTGCGCGGTTCTTGTTCTGGACAAACCGCGCATGCTGGTACTTTCGTGTGACGGTGCCGTGAAAGACGGCACGAATTCAGTTGCCCGTCAGGGCGATTGCTGCAGCAGCGACTTCGGCACCTTGAACCGTTCGCCGTCGTAGCGCAGCGTCACGGTGCTGAACTTCGCGGGCAGCGCCTTCTCGACGCAGCCCTGGTCTTCCTGCTCCTGCGCGCGGCTCTGCACGAGCGTGCGCGACAGCTGCAGGTCCGCAAAGCCGTTGCTGGCGGCCTTGCCCACCGAGAGCATGGTGCGCAGCTTCTCGAAATGGCCGGTGCAGGTCGTGTCCCAGCCGCCGTTGTCGTGGTCCAGCTCGATCTCCTGCAGCACCTCGCGCAGCCTGCTGCCGTGCTGCACGTAGAGGCGAACCGTCTCGCTGGCCAGCGGGCTCGACGGCGCGCTGCTGCCGCGGTAGCGCACGCGCAGGCCGAAGGCGCGCGCGTCGGCGGCGAGCACGTAGCGCGAGGTGTCGATGCGGATGTCCTGGATCGCGGTGGTCGCGTCCTCGTCGAGCGCCTCGGGCTGGAAGAGGCGGCCGATGACGGTGTCGCGCTCGGTGTTGCCGTTGTCGGGCCGCTGGATCAGCAGCACCTCGAGGTCGAAGACCTTGGCGCCCTTGTCGGTGGTCTCGCGCGGCATCGGCAGCACGACGATGCTGCGGCCGGGGAACGCGGGCCACACCTTGCAGGCCGCGAGCCGTTCGTCGAGCGGGCGCTTGGGGTACAGCTTGGCGTGCATGCGCTCGGCCAGGCCGCTTTCGCAGGCGGCGTGGCCGAGGCCGGCCGCAGAGAGGCCCAGCAGGAGCAGGGCGTGGCGAAGAAGGGAGCGCATGAGGTACGGCGGTTTCAGGTGGCGATTGCCGTTGTACCTTGCGGCGAAATCTGCAGCCAGCGCGCGGCGGCCACTTCGAGAACGGCCTGGTCACCGCTGCTCTGAAGCATCAGCCCGCCTTCGCCGTCCGAGAGGCGGCCAGCAGCGGCCAGCACACGCCGCGTCTGCTGCGCGACCGGCGCGCCGGTGTCGATGAAGCGCAGCGCGGGCGGCGCATGGCGCTGCAGTTCGCTCTTCACGAGCGGGTAGTGCGTGCAGCCGAGCACGATGGTGTCGACTTCGCCGGGCGCATCGCCGAAGGGACCGGCCTCGGCCATGTAGCGCGCGCAGAGCGTCGCGATGGCTGCGGTGTCCAGGCCTTCGATGGCTTTGACGAGTCCGTCGCACGGCACGGCACGAATGTGGGCAGACCCGGCGAATGAGTCGCGCAAGGCCGCGTACTTGGCGCTGGCCAGCGTTCCGCGCGTGGCCATCACAGCGATGTGGCCCGTGCGGCTCGTCGCCACGGCCGGCTTGAGCGCAGGCTCCAGGCCCACGATGGGCAACGTGGGGTGCTCGGCACGCAGCAGGTGGATCGCCGCCGTCGTGGCCGTGTTGCAGGCCACGACCAACGCCTGGATGCCGTGTTCGGCGATCAGCTGTTCGGTCACCTTGCGCGAGCGTTCGATCACATACTCATCGCCGCGCTCGCCATACGGCGCATAGGCCGCATCGGAGAAATAAATGAAGCGTTCACGCGGCAGCTCGGCACGCAGCGCGGCGAGCACGCTGAGACCGCCGACGCCGCTGTCGAAGACGCCTACAAGGCTCAAGCTTCTTCCATCATGATGGTCTTGAACTCGCCGCTGGCGATGCGCTTCTGCCACTCGGCCGGGCCGGTGATGTGCGCGCTGGTGCCGCCCGCGTCGACCGCCACCGTCACGGGCATGTCGACCACGTCGAATTCATAGATCGCTTCCATGCCCAGGTCCTGGAAGCCCACGACCTTGGCGGTCTTGATGGCCTTGCTCACCAGGTAGGCGGCGCCGCCCACGGCCATGAGGTAGGCGCTCTTGTGCTTCTTGATCGCCTCGATGGCGACCGGGCCGCGCTCGGCCTTGCCGATCATCGCGATCAGGCCGGTTTGCGCCAGCATCATCTCGGTGAAGCCGTCCATGCGCGTGGCGGTCGTCGGGCCGGCCGGGCCCACGGCCTCGTCGCCCACCGGATCGACCGGGCCGACGTAGTAGATGACGCGGTTGGTGAAGTCGACGGGCAGCTTCTCGCCCTTGGCCAGCATGTCCTGGATGCGCTTGTGCGCGGCGTCGCGGCCGGTGAGCATCTTGCCGTTAAGGAGCAGCGTGTCGCCCGGCTTCCAGCTCGCCACTTCGGCGGGCGTGAGTTGGTCCAGGTTCACACGCTTGCTCTTCTTTTCGTCGGGTGCCCAGTTCACGTCGGGCCAGAGATCCAGCGACGGTGGATCGAGGTACACCGCGCCGCTGCCGTCCATCACGAAGTGCGCATGGCGCGTGGCCGCGCAGTTGGGGATCATCGCCACCGGCTTGCTGGCCGCGTGCGTCGGGTACATCTTGATCTTGATGTCCAGCACGGTGGCCAGGCCGCCCAGGCCCTGCGCGCCGATACCGAGCGCATTGACCTTCTCGTACAGCTCGATGCGCAGCGCCTCGACCTTGGTGAGCTCCGCGCCCGAGGCCTTTTTGGCCTGCAGCTCGTGCATGTCCAGGTCGTCCATCAGGCTTTCCTTGGCCATGAGCGCGGCCTTCTCGGCGGTGCCGCCGATGCCGATGCCCAGCATGCCCGGGGGGCACCAGCCGGCGCCCATGGTGGGCACGGTCTTGAGCACCCAGTCGACCACGCTGTCGCCGGGGTTCAGCATCACGAGCTTGCTCTTGTTCTCGCTGCCGCCGCCCTTGGCCGCGACCGTCACCTCGACGGTGTTGCCCGGCACGATCTCGGTGAAGATCACCGCGGGCGTGTTGTCCTTGGTGTTCTTGCGGTCGAATTGCGGATCGGCCACGACCGAGGCGCGCAGCGTGTTGTCGGGGTGGTTGTAGCCGCGGCGCACGCCCTCGTTGATGGCGTCGTCGAGCGATCCGGTGAAGCCGCCCCAGCGCACGTCCATGCCCACCTTGAGGAACACGTTGACGATGCCGGTGTCCTGGCAGATCGGGCGGTGGCCCGTGGCGCTCATCCTGCTGTTGGTGAGGATCTGCGCAATGGCGTCCTTGGCCGCGGGGCTCTGCTCGCGCTCGTAGGCGCGGGCCAGGTGGGCGATGTAGTCGGCGGGGTGGTAGTAGCTGATGTACTGCAGCGCGGCGCTGATCGATTCGATCAGGTCGGCCTGCTGGATCGTGGTCGTCATGGTGGGGGGCTTTTTGTAGTGGGTAACACGGGAAATCGCCCCCCGATTATCTCAGCCGCCGCCAGCTACCTCGCCGCCGCCCGCGCTTCGGCGATCCAGCCGTCGAACAAGGCCTGGTGCACCCGGATCCACCCATCCGCATGCCGCTCCACGTCCTGCTGCGTATTGGCGCCCTGGCTCATGCGCAGGTTCTGGGCGTTGATGTCGCCGATCGGCAGCTTCATCACCTCGAACAGCTTGCCGGCCGCCGGGTTCTTCTCGACGAAGGCCTTGTTCGCGACGATCTGCTCCCGGTTGGCCTGGAAGCCGTAGTTCTTGCCATTGGGCAGTTGCGTGTCGGCCTGGCCCTCCTGCGAGGACGAGAAGGGCACCTGCAGCCACACCACGTCCGCGCCGGGGCGCAGCACGGCGCTCACCCAATACGGCGTCCACGTGTAGTACAGCACCGGCTTGTCCTGCTTGAAGCGCGCGATGGTGTCGGCCATCAGCGCGGCGTAGCTGCCCTGCTTGTGGGTGACGGTGTCGCGCAGCTTGTAGGCCGTGAGGTGGTTCTCGATGGCCAGCTCGCAGCCCCAGCCGGGGTTGCAGCCCGTCAGGTCGGCCTTGCCGTCGCCGTCCGCGTCGAAGAGCTTCGCGATCGCCGGGTCCTTTAACTGCGCAATGCTGGTGATGTTGTATTGCTCGGCGGTCTTGCGGTCGATGAGGTAGCCCTGCACCGCGCCGTCCGAGTACACGCCGGTGCGCGAGAGCTTCGCGTCGCCGCCGCTGTTCTTGTAGAAGTCCGCGTGCAGCAGGCTCCAGTGGTTGGCCATGAAGGTGGCATCGCCATTGGCGATGGCCAGGTGCTCGGTGGCGGGCTCCAGGTCCTTCATGGGTTCGACCGTGTAGCCGAGCTTTTCGAGGGCGCGCATCACGAGCAGCGTCTGGAACGCCTCTTCGGCCAGCGAGCTTTTGAGCGGTTGCACGGTGACGCCCTTGCCAGGCAGGTCGTTGGCGGCCTGCGCGGCCACGCCGAATGCGACGAAGCCGAGGGCCAGGATGCTGCGAGCGATGAAACTGGTTTTCTTCATGCGTTGATTTCCTCCGTGACCTGTCATTGCGTGGAAAACGCGGGAACGGGCGCGCCCGCATCGCGCGACGGCGTGCCCACGAGCCGCTGCAGCACGCGCAGCGCCAGGCCGGCAGGCCCCGTGTGCCACCAGCGCCGCCCCGCGCTGCGGCGCGACTTGCCCATCGCCTGCGTCAGCCGGTCGAGCGAAATCGCCAGCAGCACGATGCCGAGACCTCCCACGGTCGCAAGACCCATGTCCAGCCTTCCGATGCCGCGCAACACCATCTGGCCGAGGCCGCCCACGGCGATCATCGAAGCGATCACCACCATCGACAGCGACAGCATCAGCGCCTGGTTGATGCCCGCCATGATCGAGGGCATGGCCAGCGGCAGCTGCACCTTCACCAGCATCTGCCAGGGCGAGGCGCCGTAGGCGCGCGCGGCCTCGATGAGGTCGGGCCGCACCTGGCGCAGGCCCAGGTTCGTGAGGCGCACCAGCGGCGCGAGCGCGAAGATGATCGTCACGATCACGCCCGGCACGTTGCCGATGCCGAACAGCATCACCACCGGCACCAGGTACACGAAGGCGGGCGTCGTCTGCATCGCGTCGAGCACGGGCCGCATGATCCGCTGGGCCCGGTCGCTGCTGGCCAGCAGCACGCCCAGCGGCAGGCCGATGACCATGCAGAAGACCAGCGAGGTCAGCACCAGCGACAACGTGACCATCGCCTCGGGCCAGATGCCCAGCATCGCCACGAGCAGCAGCGCGACGGTCGTGCCGATGGCCAGCGCGCGGCCCGCGAACTGCCAGGCGAAGAGGCCGATGAGCGCGATCATCGCGAGCGTCGGCAGGCCGGTCAGCAGGCCCTGCACCCAGTTCAGCGTGCTGTCGATGGGCAGGCGCACCGTCTGGAAGAAGGGGCGGAAATGTTCGACCACCCAGCCCAGGCCCTGGTTGATCCAGGACTCGACGGGAAGGGAGCCGTCCCAGAGGCGGTGCAGCTGGAAGCCGCTGGTCGCGCTGTCGGTCTGGCCGGCGAGTTGGTGCGCGGCGTTCAGCGGCGCATCGAGCCAGGCGCTGGTGGCCGAGGTGTCGGGCGCGGCCGAGAGCGCCTCCCACGGATCGACGAAGGCCGCGGGTTCGGGGGCCGTGTTCAGCGCGGCGCCGATGTCCGGCGCGTTCAGGTCGGAAGGCAATGTGGTGTCGTTCATCGTTCAGGGTCCTTCGTGGATTCAGTGCGGCTCGGCGGCGAGGGCAGGGGCTGCGTGCGGGGAGACGGGCTCGATCGGTGGCGTCTCGCGGTCCAGGAACTTGAGCAGCGTCGTCTTGCTGATCGCGCCGCAGAAGCGCCCGTCGCCCGCCACCACCGGCAGCGCACACGGCGCCTGCGCGAGCTGGCCGATGAGGCCCGCCACCGGCGCCTCGGCGTCGATGCGCGGCAGGTCGGCCAGGAACGCGTGCTGCAGTCCGAGCGGGCCCGAATGCCCGTCGAGCGCGCCGCGCAGCGTGTCGGCCGACACCACGCCCAGGAAGCGCTTGTTGGGGCTGGTCACGTAGGCGAAGTCGCGGTCCTGGTCTTCCAGCAGCTTGAGCGCCGCGCGCGCGCCGCGCTCGGGGTGCTCGCACACCACGGTGAGCGATTTGCGCGCGATGTCCGCCGCCTTGAAGACGGCCGCCGCGTCCACGCCGCGCACGAAGCTGCGCACGTAGTCGTCGGCGGGGCTGCGCAGGATCTCGTCGGGCGTGCCGACCTGGATCACCTGGCCGTCTTTCATGATCGCGATGCGGTCGCCGATGCGCATGGCCTCGTCCAGGTCGTGCGAGATGAAGACGATGGTGCGGCGCTGCTCCTGCTGCAGCCGCAAGAGTTCCGACTGCATCTCGGTGCGGATGATCGGGTCGAGCGCCGAGAAGGCCTCGTCCATCAGGAGGATCGATGGGTCCGAGGCCAGCGCGCGCGCCAGGCCCACGCGCTGCTGCATGCCGCCCGAAAGCTCGTCGGGATAGCTGTCGCCCCAACCCGCCAAGCCCACCTGCGCGAGCGCCTTGTCGGCTTGCGCGAGGCGCTCCTTCTTGCTCGTGCCCGAGAGCTCCAGGCCGAACGCGGTGTTCTCGCGCACCGTCATGTGCGGCATCAGCGCGAACGACTGGAACACCATGCTGATGTCCTTGCGGCGCAGCGCGCGCAGCCTGGCGTCGGAGTGCTCGTTGATGTCGGCGCCGTCGATCACGATGCGCCCGGCGGTCGGCTCGATCAACCGGTTCAGGAGGCGCACCAGCGTCGACTTGCCCGAGCCCGACAGGCCCATGATCACGAAGATCTCGCCGGCCTGGATCTCAAAGGTGGCATCGAAGACGCCGATCGACTGGCCCGTTTGCGCGAGGATTTCCTTCTTCGAAAAACCTTGGCGCACGAGTTCGAGGGCTTCGTCGGGCGAATCGCCGAACACCTTGAAGACATGGTCGATGAGAATTCCTTTGGCCATATGCCGGGGCTCCTTGTTGAAAGGTTGGACACAGCACCGCCCCGGCAAAGCACGGGACGGCAACGGTCACGCCATCAGCCGATGGGCCGTCCGGACGGAGAGCGCGAGAAGACGCGTGCAATGGCCCGGCGAGCCTTGGAGGGCTGCCGACAGGCACTGAAGACGACGTGGCGACGAAACCAGTGCCCGCCGAAAGGTGGCGTGGCAGTGGGGCCGGAAACGATCCGGCCGGTTTGCCGGACAGGGCCCGGCGGGGAGAACCTTGCACCGCGACGGGATTCGGAGATCCGCGAGTAGCGCAGGGCCGACCAACAGGAGTTACATGACTTGTTGGTCGTCTGAAGCCCATGATTATAACTTTTTGACATGACGCGAGTCAACCCAACGGGCGTAACGTGATGTCGGCGGCGGCCCAATGGCCCCGTCAGATGCGAGCTATTCTTGTTGCCCGATACTCGGGCCGCGCCCGACCAGGCGGCGCAACCATCCAAGACTGCGGAGCTTTTTCTCATGACGACTTCCCCCAAGACCCGTGCCGAGCGCGATACCTTCGGTCCGATCGACGTGCCGGCCGACAAGCTGTGGGGCGCGCAAACGCAGCGCTCGCTGCAGAACTTCGACATCTCCGGCGAGCAGCAGCCGCGCGAGATCATCAAGGCGCTGGCGCAAGTCAAGCGCGCATCGGCCGTGGTCAACCACGCGTTGGGCCTGCAGGACGAGAAGAAGACCCAGGCCATCGTGGCCGCGGCCGACGAAGTCATCGCCGGCAAGCACCCGGGCGAATTCCCGCTGGTGGTCTGGCAGACCGGCTCGGGCACGCAGACCAACATGAACGTCAACGAGGTGCTGGCCAACCGCGCGAGCGAAATCCTCGGCGGCGAGCGCGGAGAAGGGCGCCTCGTGCACCCGAACGACGACGTGAACCGCAGCCAGTCGAGCAACGACGTGTTCCCCACCGCCATGCACGTGGCGGCCGTCGAGGCCATCACCCACAAGCTGCTGCCCGCCATCGCCAGGCTGCGCGGCACGCTGGAGCAAAAGTCCAAGGACTTCGCCGACATCGTGAAGATCGGCCGCACCCACCTGCAGGACGCCACACCCCTCACGCTGGGCCAGGAGTTCTCGGGCTACGTGGCGCAACTGGCGCACGGCGAGGCGCACGTGCGCGCCGCGTTGCCGCACCTGAGCGAACTGGCGCTGGGCGGCACGGCCGTGGGCACCGGGCTCAATGCGCCGAAGGGTTATGCGGAGCAGGTCGCCGCCGAACTCGCAAAGCTCACGGGCCTGCCGTTCATCACTGCGCCGAACAAGTTCGAGGCCATGGCCAGCGTCGATGCGCTGGTACATGCCCACGGCGCGCTCAAGACGCTCGCCGCCAGCATGAACAAGATCGCCAACGATGTGCGCTGGCTCGCGAGCGGCCCGCGCAGCGGCATCGGCGAGCTGAGCATTCCCGAGAACGAACCGGGCTCCTCGATCATGCCGGGCAAGGTCAACCCGACCCAGAGCGAAGCGGTCACGATGCTGGCCGCGCAGGTGTTCGGCAACGACGTGGCCATCAACATCGGCGGCGCCTCGGGCAACTTCGAGCTGAACGTGTTCCGCCCGATGGTGGCGCACAACTTCCTGCAGAGCGTGCGCCTGCTGGCCGACGGCATGGTGAGCTTCAACGACCACTGCGCCGTGGGCATCGAGCCGAACCGCGAACGCATCACCGAACTGGTGCAGCGCTCGCTGATGCTGGTGACGGCGCTGAACACGCACATCGGCTACGACAAGTCGGCCTACATCGCCAAGAAGGCGCACAAGGAAGGCACGAGCCTGCGCGAAGCGGCGATCGCCTCGGGGCACCTGACGGCCGAGCAGTTCGACCAGTGGGTGGTGCCGGAGAACATGACGGGGCGTTGATCCGCGCCGCTCCATGAAAAAAGGACCCGCGAGGGTCCTTTTTTGTTGCCGGCCGATCAGTAGCCGATCGTGTAGCGCTGGCGCGAGTGGGCAGGCTTCTCGAGCTCGTCGATGAACGCGATCGCGTAGTCCTCGAAGCTGATCCAGCTGCGGCCCTCGGCGCTCACGAGCAGGTCGTCCTTGCCGAGGCGGAACTTGCCCGTGCGCTCGCCGTCGACGAATTCGGCCGAGGGCGACAGGAAGGTCCAGTCGAGTTCCTTCTCGCTGCGCAGCGCCTCGAGGAACACGCCGCCGGCCGTGGCTTCGGCGCGGTAGGCATCGGGGAAGTTCGGCGTCTCGATCACCTTCAGGCCCGGTGCCGCGAACAAGCTGCCCGCGCCGCCGACCACCAGCAGGCGCTTGACGCCCGCGCGCTTGACCGGATCGATGATGGCCGCGGGCGGCACGGTGGCGAAGTGCGCGGCGCTGAACACGGCGTCGTGGCCGGCCAGTGCCTTCTCCAGCGCGGGGGTGTCGAGCGCGTCGACATCGACGGCCTTCACGTTGGCGCGGCCCGACAGCTTCTCGCTCGCCTTGCGCGCGATGGCGGTGACGGTATGGCCGCGGCGCAGCGCCTCTTCGAGAAGGCGGCCGCCGGCGCGTCCGGTGGCGCCGATGATGGCGATGTGGCTCATGAATGACTCCAGGATGGTGGATGGGATGCATCCCATCTTAGGTTTCTGGTTTCGAAAGAAATACCTCGAAATCCGCGCTTCTTTATTCCTAAAATCGTTCGAATGGACCGATTGAACGCAATGCGGGTGTTCGTGAACGTGGTGGATTCGGGCAGCCTGTCCGCCGCGGCCGAGAAACTGGACATGTCCCGACCCGTGGTCACGCGCTACGTGGCCGAGCTGGAGCAATGGACCGGCGCGCGCCTTCTGCACCGGACCACGCGGCGCCTGAGCCTCACCGCCGCGGGCGAAGAACTGCTGCCGCGCTGCCGCCAGGTGCTCGAGCTCGCGGGCGACATGCAGGCGGCCGTGCGGCATCCGGCCGAGGCGCCGCAGGGGCAACTGCGCATCACGACCGGCACGTCGTTCGCGCAGGCGCAGCTGGCCGACGCCATCGCGGACTACGTGCGTCTCTATCCGGGCGTGGCGGTCGATTTGGTGCTGCTGGACCGCACCGTCAACCTGGTGGACGAGCGCATCGACCTGGCAATCCGCACGGCGGCGGAGATCGATCCCAACCTCATCGCGCGCCGGCTCACCACCTGCCGCTCGGTGGTCTGTGCCTCGCCCGCCTACCTGGAAGAGCACGGCAAGCCGCTGCGCGTGGACGAACTGGCCCAGCGCAACTGCCTCACGCATTCCTACTTCGGCCACAGCCTCTGGAATTTCACCCGCAAGGCGGACGGGGCGCCGTTGTCCGTGGCCGTGAACGGCAACGTGTCGGCCAACGATGCCGCGAGCCTGATGTACCTCGCGCGGGCGGGGGCGGGCATTGCGATGCTGCCGACCTTCCTCACGGCGCAGCTGCTGCAGTCCGGTGAACTGGTGCCGCTCTTCGAGGACTGCGAGCCGCAGGTCGTCGGGATGTATGCGGTGTATGCCTCACGCAAGCACATGCCGGCCACGCTGCGCACGATGCTCGACTTCCTGGCCGAGCGCTTCACCGAAGTGCCGGCCTGGGATGCGCCGCGCGCCGCTGCATAGAACGAGGGCGCGCGGGCTTTTTCTCTCGGTGACTCAGTGACTCAGTGACTCAGTGACTCAGTGAGGCGTGCCGCCCTGCGAGGCGTTCGCGGTCATCAGCTTGTCGGTGTAGGCAATGGCGATCGCCGAGAACAGGAAGGTGATGTGGATCACCGTCTGCGCGATCAGCACGCGGTCGGTGTAGTTGTCCGCGTTGATGAAGGTCTTCAGCAGGTGGATCGAGCTGATGCCGATGATGGCGGTGGCCAGCTTCACCTTGAGCACCGAGGCGTTCACGTGGCTGAGCCACTCGGGCTGGTCGCGGTGGCCTTCCAGGTTCATGCGGCTCACGAAGGTCTCGTAGCCGCCCACGATCACCATGATCAGCAGGTTGGAGATCATCACCACGTCGATCAGCGCCAGCACCACCAGCATGATCACCGTCTCGTTGAGCGAGCCCACCGGCGCGGTCGTCTTGTAGCCGATGCTGGTGATCAGGGCCTGCAGCGCGGTCTGGCTGCCGAACGCGGCCTCGACCAGGTGCAGCAGCTCGACCAGGAAATGCACCACGTACACCGCCTGCGCGACGATCAGGCCCAGGTACAGCGGCAACTGCAGCCAGCGGCTGGCGAAGATCAGCTTGGGCAGCGGCCCCATGGGGATGGTCCGGGTGGGGGGCGGGTTCAAGGGGTCGAAAGGATCGGGAGCGGACATCGGGTGGGGGTTCGTGGAAGACCGGCGATTTTATGGGTGCCCCCGTGTCGCACTCGTGATAACCCTGCGAACTAACATCGGACGCGTCAGTGACCCGTAAGTGGCCCGGTCGACATTACGGCCGCACCCATCCAGGAGACAAAGCGAATGAGCAGCGCATCTAAAAACATTGAATCCGTATTGGTCGAGAACCGCGTGTTCCCCCCCGACGCCCGCGCCACCGAAGGCGCCACGATTTCCGGCATGGCCGCGTATGACGCGCTGTGCAAGGAGGCCGAAGACGACTTCGAGGGTTTCTGGACCCGCCTGGCCAAGGGCAACCTTCAGTGGACCAAGCCCTTCACCAAGACACTCGATGAGTCGAAGGCCCCGTTCTACAAATGGTTCGGTGACGGCGAGCTCAACGCCAGCGCCAATTGCCTGGACCGCCACATCGGCACCCCCGTCGAGAACAAGACCGCCATCGTCTTCGAGGCCGACGACGGTACCGTCACCAACGTCACCTACAAGGAACTGCTCGCCCGCGTGAGCCAGTTCGCCAACGCGCTCAAGGCTGCGGGCATCCAGAAGGGCGACCGCGTCATCATCTACATGCCGATGACCGTCGAAGGCGTGATCGCGATGCAGGCCTGCGCCCGCATCGGCGCCACCCACAGCGTGGTGTTCGGCGGCTTCTCGGCCAAGGCGCTGCAGGAGCGGATCATCGACGCCGGCGCCGTGGCCGTCATCACCGCCAACTACCAGCTGCGCGGCGGCAAGGAACTGCCGCTCAAGGCCATCGTGGACGACGGCATCGCGCTGGGCGGCTGCGAGTCGATCAAGACCGTGTTCGTCTACGAGCGCACGCCCACCGCATGGGCCCGCGTCGAAGGCCGCGACAAGACCTTCACCGAAGCGCTCCAGGGCCAGAGTATCGATTGCCCGCCCGTGCCGGTGAACGCCGAGCATCCGCTGTTCATCCTCTACACGTCGGGCTCCACCGGCAAGCCCAAGGGCGTGCAGCACGCCACCGGCGGCTACCTGCTGTGGGCCAAGCTCACGATGGACTGGACCTTCGACATCAAGCCCGAAGACGTGTTCTGGTGCACCGCCGACATCGGCTGGATCACCGGCCACACCTACGTCGCCTACGGTCCGCTCGCGGCCGGCGCCACGCAGGTGGTGTTCGAGGGCATCCCGACCTTCCCGCACGCGGGCCGCTTCTGGCAGATGATCGAGAAGCACAAGGTCAGCGTGTTCTACACGGCGCCCACGGCCATCCGCTCGCTCATCAAGGCGGCCGAGGGCGACGAGAAGGTGCACCCGAAGAACTGGGACCTCTCGAGCCTGCGCATCCTCGGCTCGGTCGGCGAGCCGATCAATCCCGAGGCGTGGATGTGGTACCACCGCAATATCGGCCATGAGAAATGTCCGATCGTCGATACCTTCTGGCAGACCGAAACGGGCGGCCACGTCATTACGCCGCTGCCGGGCGCCACGCCGCTGGTGCCAGGCTCTTGCACCTTGCCGCTGCCGGGCATCATGGCCGCGATCGTCGACGAGACCGGCAAGGACCTGCCCAACGGCGCGGGCGGCATGCTGGTCATCAAGCGGCCGTGGCCCTCGATGATCCGCACGATCTGGAACGACCCCGAGCGCTTCAAGAAGAGCTACTTCCCCGAGGAAATGGGCGGCACGATCTACCTGGCCGGCGACGGCGCGGTGCGCAGCGCCGACCGCGGCTACTTCCGCATCACCGGCCGCATCGACGACGTGCTGAACGTCTCGGGCCACCGCCTGGGCACGATGGAAATCGAATCGGCGCTGGTCTCCAAGACCGATCTCGTGGCCGAAGCCGCGGTGGTGGGGCGTCCCGACGACGTGACAGGGGAGGCGGTGTGCGCCTTCGTCGTGCTCAAGCGTTCGCGCCCGACCGGCGAGGAAGCCAAGCAGATCGCCAACGAGCTGCGTGCCTGGGTGGCCAAGGAAATCGGCCCCATCGCCAAGCCCAAGGACATCCGCTTCGGCGACAACCTGCCCAAGACGCGCAGCGGCAAGATCATGCGGCGCCTGCTGCGCAGCATCGCCAAGGGCGAGGAGATCACGCAGGACACCTCGACGCTGGAAAACCCGGCAATCCTCGAACAGTTGTCAGAACGCCTGTAGGACGTGGCCGCCTGTCCGTCCGGCCGCGCCGGACGGGCCCTTTGCCTGAGGTAAAACCAACCCGTTGCCGCGCGCCCTGACGCCTGCGGCGCCGGTTGTTGTGTTCGATCTTTTCAGAGGAGGCCCCCCATGGGCGTGAGATCCGCTTTCCTGTTCGTCATCGTGCTGCTGATCGCAGCGCTCGCCGCATTGAACTGGGGGACGCTCGCGGCCCCCACCGATGTCTGGCTGGGCTTCATGACCGTCTCGGCGCCGCTGGGGCTGATCATGCTGGGCCTCACAGTCGTGCTGGCCGCCTTCTTCCTGGTCTACGTGCTGTACCTGCACAGCTCGGTGCTGCTGGACACCAAGCGCCACACGAAGGAAATGCAGGTCCAGCGCGACCTGGCCGACAAGGCCGAGGCCTCGCGCTTCACCGAGCTGCGCAACTTCCTGGAGGCGCAGGAGAACAAGCACATGGCGCACAACGCCGACCGCCACACCGCGCTGGTGGCGCGCATCGATCAGCTGGAGCACGCCGTGCGGGTGCGCTCCGAGCAGACCGACAACACCTTGGCCGCGCACATCGGCCAGCTCGAAGACCGCATCGAGCGCCGGCCGGTGGTGGTTCCGGCCGACATCAATCCGCAAGGGTGAGCGGGTTCAGCGGTTTCAGCGCGGCGTGGCGAGGATCCACGCGGCCAGCTTCTTCGCATCGGCTTCGCTGACCTGGTTGTTCGCCGGCATCGGCACCGGGCCCCACACGCCGGAGCCGCCCTTCACGATCTTGGTGGCCAGGGTGTCGACGGCACCCTTGTCGTCCTTGTATTTCGTGGCCACGTCCTTGAAGGAGGGGCCGAGCACCTTGCGGTCGACCGCGTGGCAGCTCATGCAGTTCTTCGACGTGGCCAGGGCCAAGTCGGCAAAGGCAGGCGCCGCGAGGCCAAGGCCCAGGGCAGCGGCGAACAGAACTCTTTTCATGGGGGATTTATTTCGTAAGGGCTGGGTTACATTCGATGCAACGCGATTGTAGGTAGCGCCGGCCAGCGGCGTCCGGATGCGTTGACAACAACCCGGAGGGATTCGCGATGCTGTTCTTGCTGTTGGGCCTGCTGGGCCTGGGCCTCAAATACTTCGAAGTCGGCGTCGTCGCCGGCTGGAGCTGGTGGATCGTGCTGTCGCCGTTCGCACTGGCCGTCGCGTGGTGGGCGTGGGCCGATTCGTCGGGCTACACCAAGCGCAAGGTGATCGAGCGCGAAAACCGCCGCAAGCAGGCGCGCATCGACCGCCAGAAGGCCAACATGGGCCTGCCGACCAGCAACGGCCAGCGCCCGCGCCGCTGAACGCACAGCGGCTCCCCGGCCACATCATCCCGCGCTGCCAGAACGAAAGCGCGCCATGGATGACGAAGCCGCCACCCACGCACTGATCGTCTTCGGGCTCTCGCTCTTCGTCGGGCCGGCCATCGGCGCGCTCGTGGGCTGGCGCAAAAAGCTCTTCTGGGGTGTCGGCGTCGGAGCGCTACTGATCGGCTGCGCGGGGCTCTACGGCGCGGCCACGGTCGGCTGGCAGCGCCATCAATCGATGGCCGGCACGGTGCTGGTGGAAGGGCGCCTCGTCGAATTCGTCGAGGAGCGCAGCAAGGACAGCAAGGGCCGCACGACGACCACCCGCGTCCCCATCGTCGAATACACCGCCTCCGACGGGCAGGCGCGCCGCGTGAAGGGGCTCGGCGGCGGGCTTTCCGACAAGTCGACGGGCGATCCGGTCGACGTGCGCTACAAGCCGGCCGATCCGTCGCAGGCGTTGGTGGCCGATTTCCAGAACATGTGGGGCATCGTCTGGGCGCTCGGGCTCTTCGGCGGGTTTCCGGCGCTGTCCGGCATCTTCTTCACCGGCATGGCCATCAAGGAGGGCCGCCACCGCAGCGGACGCATGGGGGTGCGCGCGCCCACGCCCGCGCAGCAGCGCTGGCGCACGCGCGGCACGGTGGTGGCCAACGTGGTTTTTCTTGCCGGCTTCGCGCTGGCGTTCTTCTATCCCGACCCGAACCCCATGAAGCAGTTCGGTGCGGGCTTCTTCACCATCGGCGTGGGCGCCTTGCTGCACCTGGTGGTGCAGTGCCTGCCGCCGGCCAGGGACTTCGAGGTCCTGGGCATCCTCGCGATCGTGGGCCTGGGCTTTGCGGCCTTTGGCTACGGCGCGTGGATGATGGCCTGATCAGAACTTGTCGAGCACCGCGCCCGAGCTCGCGCTGGAGGCGTTGAACGCGAACTTGGCCTGCACGCCGCGGGTGTAGCGCGGCGCCGGCGCCTTCCAGCCTTCGCGGCGCTTGGCGATCTCGGCTTCGGGCACGTTCAGTTCGAGCTTGAGATCGTGCGCGTCGATGGTGATCGAGTCACCTTCGTTCACGAACGCGATCGTGCCGCCGGCCGCCGCTTCGGGCGCAACGTGGCCCACCACCATGCCCCAGGTGCCGCCCGAGAAGCGGCCGTCGGTGATGAGGCCGACGCTCTCGCCCAGGCCCGCGCCGATCAGCGCGCCGGTCGGTGCCAGCATTTCCGGCATGCCCGGGCCGCCCTTGGGGCCGAGGTAGCGCAGCACCATCACGTCGCCGGCCACGATCTTGCCGGCCAGGATGGCTTGCAGCGCCGACTGCTCGTCGTCGAACACGCGCGCCGGGCCGGTGATGACCGGGTTCTTCAGGCCCGTGATCTTGGCGACCGCGCCTTCGGGCGAGAGGTTGCCCTTGAGGATCGCCAGGTGGCCTTCGGCGTACATCGGCTTGCCGATCGGGCGGATCACGTCCTGGTCGGCGCGCGGCACGTCGGGCACGTCCGCCAGCACTTCGGCGATGGTCTGGCCGCTGATGGTGATGCAGTCGCCGTGCAGGAGGCCTGCGTTCAGCAGCACCTTCATGACCTGCGGAATGCCGCCGGCCTGGTGCAGGTCGACCGCCAGGTACTTGCCCGAGGGCTTCAGGTCACACAGCACCGGCACCTTCTTGCGCATGCGCTCGAAGTCGTCGATGGTCCACTCCACCTCGGCCGCGTGCGCGATCGCCAGGAAGTGCAGCACCGCGTTGGTCGAGCCGCCGGTGGCCATGATCACGGCCACGGCGTTCTCGATAGCCTTCTTGGTCACGATGTCGCGCGGCTTCAGATCCTTCTTGATCGCCTCGATCAGCACCTTGGCCGATTCCTTGGCCGAGTTGGCCTTCTCGTCGTGCGGGTTCGCCATGGTGGACGAGTAGGGCAGCGAGATGCCCAGCGCCTCGAACGCGCTGGACATGGTGTTGGCCGTGTACATGCCGCCGCACGAGCCCGTGCCGGGAATGGCGCGCTTCTCGATCTCGTGCAGGTCCTCGTCGCTCATGTTGCCCGCGGCGTTCTGGCCCACGGCTTCGAACACGCTCACGATGTTCAGGTCCTGGCCCTTGTAGCGGCCCGGGAGAATGGTGCCGCCGTAGACGTAGATGGCCGGCACGTTGGCGCGCAGCATGCCCATCAGGCCGCCGGGCATGTTCTTGTCGCAGCCGCCGACCACCAGCACGCCGTCCATCCACTGGCCGCCCACGCAGGTCTCGATGCAGTCGGAGATCACCTCGCGGCTCACCAGCGAATACTTCATGCCTTCGGTGCCCATGGCCATGCCGTCGGAGATGGTGGGCGTGCCGAACACCTGCGCGTTGCCGCCGGCTTCCTCGATGCCCGCGATGGCTGCGTCGGCCAGCTTCTGCAGGCCCGAGTTGCAGGGGGTGATGGTGCTGTGGCCGTTGGCCACGCCGACCATCGGCTTCTTGAAATCGCTCTCTTCGTAGCCCATGGCATAGAACATCGAGCGGTTGGGGGCGCGGCTCTTGCCTTCGACGATGTTGGCGCTGCGGCGGTTGATCTGGATTGGCTTGGTGTCCATGGTGTCTCTTCTATCGTGGGGGAGATCGGGGAGCCAAGTATCGGACTTCTGATTGATTGGTTCCAATCCAATTTGAAGCATGGATTGATATGCTCGGCATATGAATGAAGCCCTCATCGACCTGCGCGCCTGGCGCCAGTTCGTCGCCGTGGCCGAGGAACTGCACTTCGGCCGCGCCGCATTGCGCCTGCACATGACGCAGCCGCCGGTGACGCAGGCCATCGCCCAGCTCGAAAAAACGCTGGGCGTGGTGCTGTTCGATCGCACCCGACGGCGCGTGGCGCTCACGCCCGCGGGCGAGGCGCTCTTGCCCGATGTGCGCGAGCTGCTGGCCCGCGCCCAGGCGCTGCCGGCACGCGCGCGCGCCGCGGCGGCGGGGCAGGTGGGGCGGGTGCGGATCGCCTTCGTCTCGACGGTCGGCTTCGAGCAATTGCCGGCCTGGGTGCGCGAGTTCCGCGTGCTGTGCCCCGAAGTGGCGCTCGAACTGGTCGAGGCCACCGGCGACGTGCAGATCGAAGCCTTCGCGCGCGGCGAGATCGATGCCGGGCTGATGCTGCATTCGCCCGGCGCCGCGCCGCCGGGGCTCGCGCGGCTGGCCGTGTCCGAGGAGCCGCTGGTGCTCGCGCTGCCGGCCCGGCACGCGCTGGCCCGCACGCGCAAGCTGCTGCTGGCCGACGTGCTCACCGAGCCGCTGGTGATCTTTCCGCGCCGCATCGTGCCTTCGCTGCACGACGCGATCTTCGGGCTCTATCACGCGGCGGGCCGCGTGCCGCAGCTCGCGCAGGAGGCCATCCAGATGCAGACCATCGTCAACCTGGTTTCCGGGGACATCGGCGTGGCCTGGGTGCCGGAGAGCGTCACGCAGTTCCGGCGCGCGGGCGTGGTCTATCGGCGTGCCGCGGAATTCGCGCCGGCCGCGCGGCGCCGCAGTGGGCCGGCGCTGCCCGTTTGCGAGACCAGCCTGGTGTGGCCCGAAGGGGCGGACAATCCGGCGCTCGCGCGTTTTGTCGCGTTCGTGCGCGAGCGCGGCGCAAACACATCCTGAGGAGTGCACGGATGCATACGATCCTGGTGATGGGCGGCGGCTTCGTGCTGCTGGTGGTGTTTCTGTTGGCCAGCCGCTTCGTCGGCGACGGCTCTTCGCTGGCGATGGCCAGCGCCGCCAAGTGGTTCATTCCGGCATGGTTCATCGGCGCCGGCATCAACATGGCGGTGGGCGTGATCAAGGCGGGGTACTCGGTGGCCGAGGAGCTGCCGATCTTCCTGGTGATCTTCGCGGTGCCTGCCGTGGTCGCGGGGCTCCTGTGGTGGAAGTTCGGGCGCTGAGATTGCCCTGACGATTGCCCTGAATATCCCCGTGCCGGCCGCGACATCCGGCGCGGGCACAATCCGCGGATGCTCATGTATCCGCAGATCAACCCCATCGCCCTGCAGCTCGGGCCCGTGGCCATTCACTGGTACGGCCTGACCTACCTGGCGGCCTTCGCGCTGTTCTATTTTCTCGGCACCCGCCGGCTGCATCACGAGCCCTACCGCTCGCTGGTCGGGCAGGGCGCCTGGCAGCGCAAGGACATCGAGGACATCCTTTTCCTCGGCGTGATGGGCGTGATCGTCGGCGGGCGCCTGGGCTATTGCCTCTTCTACAAGCCCGAGTTCTATCTCACGCATCCGCTCGAAATCGTCTACGTGTGGCAAGGCGGCATGAGCTTCCACGGCGGCATGCTGGGCGTGATCGGCGCGATGGTGTGGTTCGCGCATTCGCGGGCGCGGCCGTTCTGGCAGGTGATGGATTTCGTCGCGCCCTGCGTGCCGACGGGCCTCGCCGCAGGCCGCGTGGGCAACTTCATCAACGGCGAACTCTGGGGCCGCTTCAGCAGTCCCGACCTGCCCTGGGGCATGGTGTTTCCGCAGAGCGGGTCGATGCAGCCGCGCCATCCCTCGCAGATCTACCAGTTCCTGCTCGAAGGGCTGCTGCTGTTCGTGATCATGTGGCTCTACGCGCGCAAGGAACGCAAACAGGGGCAGGTGGCCTCCGTCTTCCTGATCGGCTATGGCGCGCTGCGCTTCTTTGCCGAGTACTTCCGCGAGCCCGATGACTTTCTCGGCCTCCGGGCGCTGAGCCTGAGCCAGGGGCAGTGGCTGAGCGTGCCGATGGTGATCGGCGGCATTGCGCTGTGGTTCTGGTTCGGCCGCTCCAAGCGCGTCGTTGCGCGCGCCTGAACCTCTAAGTTCTCAGGGTAAATCCGGGCCGCGCAGGCGATGCGCGGCACTTGCGCCGCAGCGTTGGCGCGCTCACAATTACGCGTAATTACAGGAAATTACGCCGAGCCACCCAAGGTCGAAAGCCCGAATCGCCATGCGCCTGGTCCCCAACTCCCTGCACGACGAAGTCGCCGCCACGCTGCGCGAGCAGATCTTTGCGGGCACGCTGGCGCCGGGCAGTTTCCTGGACGAAGTGGCCTTGTGCGAGCGCCTCTCCATCTCCCGCACGCCGCTGCGCGAGGCGCTCAAGGTGCTCACCGCCGAAGGCCTGCTTCGGCACGAGCCGCGCCGCGGCTGCTTCGTCAACGAGGTCACCGAACGCGACCTCGACGAGATCTTCCCGGTCATCGCATTGCTCGAAGGCCGCTGTGCCTACGAGGCGGCGCGCAACGCGAGCGATGCCGAGCTGCACGAGCTCGACGGGCTGCACGAGCGCCTGGAGCGCCACGCGAAGGCGCGGCGCATCAACGACTACTACGCCACCAATCACATCATTCACGAGGCGATCATCAAGCTGGCCGACAACCGGTGGCTCGCGCAGGTGATCGGCGACCTGCGCAAGATACTGAAGCTCGCGCGCCTGCAGCAGCTGCATGCGCCGGGCCGGCTCGACCAGAGCCTCTCGGAGCACCTGGCCGTGTTCGCGGCGCTCAAGGCGCGCGACAGCGAAGGCGCCGATGCCGCGATGCGCACGCACCTCACGCGCCAGCGCGAGGCATTGCGCGAAGTCGCGCGGCAACAGAAATCCAGGGTGATGCCATGACGATCTGCCGCGGCGCGCCCGCATCCGTTCACAGGGGAGTCCAGCGATGAGTGCGACCGAATGGTTCCAGGCGCGGCTGCGTTCTGGCGAAAAGTCCAAGGTGCCCGTGGCGCCCGAAAGCACGGCCAAGAGCGCACCCAAGAGCGCAACCAAGAGCACGCTCAAACCCAGCGAGCGCACGACCGCCGAGCGCCTGCAGGTCACGCTGCGCAAGGCCGACGAGGCCCTGTCGCCGCGCGCGCTGCGCCGCGTGCTCGCTGACCTGCAGGCCGTGATCGATCCGCGCGTGAGCGAGGTCGAGGGCGGCCGCCGGGCTCATGCCATCGCAGAGGCCTACGCCGACGCCACGCCCGAGGAGCGCCGCGATTACTGGGCCCTCATGAGCGAGCACTTCGCTGCCGATGCGCAAAAGCTCAAGACCGCGCGCGACCAGCACCAGGCCGCGGTCGGCACGCCCGACGAAGGGCAGGCCGAGCTGCGCCTGCGCCGCGCGCTCGTGTCGCCGCGCATGCGCCTGCTGCAGCGCTTCGCGGTCGAGCCCGCGGGCATGCGCTTTCTGGTGGATCTGCGCGCCGACCTGCTGCCGTGCCTGAAGGCCGACAAGCGCCTGCTCGCGCTCGATGCCGAACTCGAGCACCTGTTCTCCACCTGGTTCGACGTCGCCTTCCTCGAGCTGCGCCGCATCGACTGGGATTCGCCGGCTTCGCTGATCGAGAAGCTCATCCGCTACGAGGCGGTGCACGACATCAAGAGCTGGTCCGACGTGAAGAACCGCCTGGACGACAGCGACCGCCGCTGCTACGGCTTCTTTCATCCGCGCCTGCCCAACGAGCCGCTGATCTTTGTCGAAGTGGCGCTGGTCGATCGCATCAGCGACGGCATCACGCCGCTGCTGGACGAGGCCGCCGTGCCGGTGCTGCCCGCCAAGGCGACCACCGCGATCTTCTATTCGATCAGCAACACCCAGACGGGCCTGCGCGGCGTGAGCTTCGGCGATTCGCTCATCAAGCGCGTGGTCGAGACGCTGCAGGACGAGTTGCCGCGCCTGAAGACCTTCGCCACGCTCTCGCCGATTCCGGGCTTTCGCACATGGCTCGCCAAGAACGCTGGCGACCTGTTGCCGCGCCTGGACGAGAAGCGCGAGGCCGAACTCGGCCGGCTCGTCGGCTCCATGCCGCCCACGGCCGAGCGCCTGCTCGCCGCCGTGGACGCGGCCGCCACCTTCGATGCGAAGTCGCCGCTGCGGCAATGGCTGCTGCAGGCGGCGGCCGAATACCTGGGCCACGCGCTGGTCGACGGCACGCCGGCCGACCCGGTCGCGCGCTTTCACCTGGGCAACGGCGCGCGGGTGGAGCGGCTGAACTGGGCGGGCGACCCGTCGCCCAAGGGGCTGAAGCAGTCGTACGGGCTCATGGTCAACTACCTGTATGACCTGAAGCGCCTGGACAAGCACAGGGCCTGGCTGGGCGATGGCAAGGTCGCGGTATCGGGAGACATCGAAAGCCTGTTCTTCAAAAAAGGCTAGTGTTCGGAAAAGCGAAAAAAAAGCGGGTGCAGAGAAGGCGCCTACCGCCGCATCGGGCGGCAAAATCCACAACGATCGGAGAAGAGACACATGAACCAGAGTTTTCAGCGACGTGATGTTTTGCGCGTGGCCGCCGCCGGTGCGGCCGTTCTTTGCGGCGCCGCGCGCGCCCAGGGGCAGGGCTGGCCGACCAAGCCGGTAACGATGATCGTGCCGTTCCCGGCCGGCGGCGGCACCGACGCTTTCGCGCGGCCGCTCTCGGGCCAGTTCACCAAGGTGGCGGGCCAGACGCTGGTGATCGACAACCGCGGCGGTGCCGGCGGCACGCTAGGCGCGAGCATCGCGGCCAAGGCGCCGGCCGATGGCTACACGCTCTTCATGGGCGCTGTGCACCACGCCATCGCGCCCTCGGTGTACCCCAAGCTGGACTACGACATCGAGAAGGACTTCGCGCCGCTCATGCTGCTGGCCAACGTGCCGCAGGTGGTGGTCATCAACCCCAAGCGCGTGCAGGCCAACACGATCCAGGAATTCATCGCGCTGGTGAAGCGCAACCCCGGCAAGTTCAACTACGGCTCGGCCGGCTCGGGCACCTCGCACCACCTGGCGGGCGAGCTCTTCAAGATCCAGACCGGCACCTTCATCACCCACATCCCGTACCGCGGCGCGGGCCCGGCGCTGTCGGACCTGATCTCGGGCAACGTCGACCTGATGTTCGACGGCCTGGGCTCTTCGTCCCAGCACATCAAGAGCGGCCGCATCAAGGCGTTGATGGTCGCGGGCAGCAAGCGAAACCCCGCCTTCCCCGACGTGCCGTGCGCCGCCGAAGTGGGCCTGCCCGACTACACGGTGACCACCTGGTATGGCCTCTGGGCGCCGAAGAACACACCGGCCGATGCGCAGGCGCGCGCGGTCGAAGACATGAAGAAGGCGCTCGCCACCGACGAGCTCAAGACCATCTGGGCGCAGAACGGCTCCGAGATCCCGACCCTCACCATGGCGGCCTACGGCGGCTTCGTGAACGCCGAAATCAAGCGCTGGGCCACGGTCGTGAAGGCGTCGGGCGCCAAGCTCGAATGACGGCTGCGGGCACTGTTTCACTGCGCCGCGAAGGCGCGGTGGCGGTCGTCACGCTGTCGAACGCGGGCCGCCTCAATGCGATGACGCGCGCGATGTGGCGCGCGCTGCGCACAGCGTTCGCGGGCCTGGACGATGCAGGCCTTCGGTGCGTCGTGATCCGCGGGGAGGGCGCCGCCTTCTGCGCGGGCGGCGACATCTCCGAATACCCGTCGTTCCGTTTCGAAGCATCGAGCCTGCGCGAATTCCACGAGAACGAAGTCTGGGCCGCGCTGCAGGCCCTGCTCGACTGCCCGGTGCCGCTGGTCGCGCAGATCGAGGGCGCCTGCATGGGCGCGGGCATCGAGATCGCGAGCTGCTGCGACATCCGCATCGCGGGCGCCTCCGCGAAGTTCGGCGCGCCGATCGCCAAGTTGGGCTTTCCGATGGCGCCGCGCGAAGCGGCCCTCGTGCATGGCGCCATCGGCGACGTGCTCGCGCGCGACATGCTGCTGGCCGCCGGCGTGCACGGCGCCCAGCGCCTGTACGACGCGGGCTTCCTGCTGCAGGTGCTGCCCGACAACGAGGTGGCGACGGCCGTGCAGGCGCACGCCGAGCGCATCGCCGCGCTCGCGCCGCAGGCCGCGCGCCTGCACAAGCGCACGTTCGCGATGCTGAAGGCCGGCGCGCCCTCGCTGCAGACTCTGCTTGCCACGGCCTACGACTACGCCGATTCCGCCGAGCACCGCGAAGGCATCGATGCCTTCCTTGCCAAGCGCACACCGAATTTCTGAAGTACCGGTTCAAAGACGAAGCGATGAAGAAGCCCACCAACGCCAACCTGTTCGCCGCCTTGCGCGCGGCCTTTCCCGCCGACCTCGACGCCATCGCGGTCGAGACCGACAACGGCCTGTTCTATTCGTGGCGCGACCTCGAACGCGCGAGCGCGATGATCGCCAACCTGCTCGATGCGCTGAAGCTCGAGAAGGGCGCGCGCATCGCGGTGCAGGTCGAAAAATCCGTCGAGGCGATGCTGCTGTACCTCGCGACGCTGCGCGCGGGCTATGTGTTCCTGCCGCTGAACACCGCCTACCAGAGCGCCGAGATCGAATACTTCATCGGCAACGCCGAGCCCGCGGTCGTGGTGTGCACGAGCCGCAATGCCTCGTGGGTCGGGCCGATCGCCACCGCAGCGGGCACGCGGCATGTGTTCACGCTGGACGACGACCGCACCGGCACGCTGCTCGAAGTGGCCGCGCAGTGCAGCGACAAGCACACGCCCGCGAAGAAGTCGCCCGATGACCTGGCCGCGATCCTCTATACGAGCGGCACCACCGGCCGCAGCAAGGGCGCGATGCTCACGCACGGCAACCTGCTGTCCAACGCACAGGTGCTCAAGGACTGCTGGGGCTGGGCACCGGGCGACGTGCTCATCCACACGCTGCCCATCTTCCACGTGCACGGCCTCTTCGTCGCGCTGCACGGCGCGCTGCTCAACGGCAGCAAGATGCTGTGGTTCTCGAAGTTCGACCCCAGGCGCATCGTCGCCAAGCTGCCCGAAGCCACCGTGTTCATGGGCGTGCCCACGCTCTACGTGCGCCTCCTGGCCGAGCCGGGCCTCACGCGCAAGGCGGTGCGCAACATGCGCCTGTTCGTCGCGGGCTCTGCGCCGCTGCTCATCGAGACCTTCGACGAGTGGAAGAAGCGCACCGGCCACACCATCCTGGAGCGCTACGGCATGAGCGAGACGGTCATGCTCACCTCCAACCCCTACAAGCCCGAGCAGGGCGAGCGCCGCGGCGGCACCGTCGGCTTTGCGCTGCCGGGCGTGCAACTGCGCGTGCGCGACGAGAACGGCAACGACTGCACCACCGACGAGATCGGCGGCATCGAGGTCGACGGCCCCAACGTGTTCGCCGGCTACTGGCGCATGCCCGAGAAGACCAAGGAAGAGTTCACCGCCGACGGCTTCTTCAAGACCGGCGACGTCGGCAAGATCGACGGCCGCGGCTACATCACCATCGTCGGGCGCAGCAAGGACCTGATCATCAGCGGCGGCTACAACGTCTACCCGGCCGAGATCGAGGGCTACATCAACGAGATGACCGGCGTGGCCGAGAGCGCGGTCATCGGCGTGCCGCACCCCGATTTCGGCGAGGTGGGCGTGGCCATCGTGATTGCCAAGGCGGGCACGGCCATCGATGCCGAGGCGATCGTGGCGGAGCTCAAGTCGAAGCTGGCGAACTTCAAGATTCCCAAGCGCTGCTTCGTCGTGGCCGAGCTGCCGCGCAACACGATGGGCAAGGTGCAGAAGGCGCTGCTGCGCGCCGAGCACAAGGAGCTGTTCGCCTAGGGCTTCGCAATCCTTGGCGCGAGGGCGGTGGCACGCGGCTCGTGAAAGATGAGTGCGTCCACCGCCTCCACCGCCTCCGGTGAAGGCCGGCGGAACTCTACGCCGAAGCCTTCGAGCGTCTCGACGTTGAACCGGCGCCCGCCGGCCGGCAGCAGCCGGTAGGTCGGCTGGCCCGGGATCGTCATGTTGAGCTGGTCGCCGGCGTCGAGCCGGATCTCGATCACGCGGCCCGCATGCAGGTAGTCGCCGGCGCACAGCCGGCGGAAGGCGGGGTCCAGCACCTCGCCGGCCGCGATGCGGCGGAACACGATGTCGTCCACCATCTGCTCCAGGGGCACTTCGATGCGATCGATGTGGCCCTGCCGGTCGTAGCGGAAGGTGAGGGTGCGGTCGCTCGGATGCATGATCGTCGGCCGGTCGGGCGTGACGAAGACGTCGTAGTGGCGATGCTGGAGCAGGTCTTCCGTGCCGCGCCAGTGCCATGCAAGCGCATCCCCGCGTTGCTCGATGCGGATGCGCCCATAGGCCGGGTGTTCGTACTCGCCGGCATAGTCTTCGAGCGGATGGCTCGGCCGCGTTTCGCTGTGGCGAACATCGGCGGCGGCCTTCTTGTCGAGCTTCTGCTGCGCCACGGCCTGCCGGCGCTTCGGTGCCAACCGGCCGAACCAGTCGATGGGTTCGCGGCCCGAGAGGCGGTCGAGCGCCGCGAAGGTGAGGATGGGCGTGGCGCCGCCCGGCGTGCGGTTCGTCAGCACCACGATGCCGGCGCGGCGTTCGGGCACCAGCGTCATCAGCGTGCTCCAGCCGGTCCATGAGCCCGAGTGCGCGATCGTGCGATCGCCGCGGTACTGCTCGCAGAAGAGGCCCAGGCCGTAGTGCGAATCACCGATCTCCGCGTATTCGGAGCGGCCCATGTGCACGCGTGGCGTCGTCATCTCGCGCAGCGCCTGCGGCGAGAGCAGCTGGCGGCCGTCCGCCTTGCCGTCGAGCAGGAAGCGCGCCCATTTCGCGAGGTCGGCGACCGAGGCGTTGATGCCGCCGGCGGGCGTCGCGCGGATGGGCGACAGCGGCGAGCGGTGGCGCACGTCGCCATCGATGGCGTGCGGACGGGCGCCGTCTTCGGCGGCGCCGAGCGCCTCGATGGAAAAGCCGAAGTGGTTGAAGCCCAGCGGCTTCATCAGCCGCTCGGTGGTGAAGTCCTCGAAGCGCTGTCCGCTGATGCGCTCGGTGATCATTCCCGCGACGAGGTAGCCCAGGTTCGAGTACTGGAAGGTGTCGCGCAGGTCCTTGTTAGGCGCGAGGTGCCGGAGCGCGGCCAGCATCTGCGCGTTGCTCAGGTCGCCGGGCATGTGGATCCAGTCGTGGCGCGGCAGCCCGCTGTGGTGGCAGAGGAGGTCGCGCACCGTGAGCCGCCCGGTCGCCACCGCGTCGTGCAGGCGGAACTCGGGGAGCACTTCGCGCACGGGCCGGTCCCAGTCGAGCTTGCGCTCGTCGACCAGCAGGCCCAGGCCCGCAGCGGTGAACGACTTGGTGATGGAGCACAGCAGGAACTGCGTGTCGGTGGTCACGGGCAAGCCGGTGTCGGTGTCGCGCACGCCGTAGCCCTTTTGCAGCACCACCTCGCCGTCCTGGATCACCGCCAGCGCGAGGCCGGGCACTTGCCATTCCTGCATCGAGGCTTCGACGAGGCTTTCGAGATCGCTCCACATGATCGGGGTCCTTGCCTTTGGGCCGTTAGATAGGGGGGCGAATCCTAAGGCAATCCCGCGCGTCGAATTTTTTCTTATGCCGCAGCCAGCCCGTTCATGAGCCCGCTGCGCGCGTGGCAGTTGATGTACTCGTAGCTCTGCTCGTCGGCCTTGAGCACCGACACCTCGTGGTACACGCGCAGCTGCAACTGGAAGTTCAGCGCCTGCACATAGCGCATGAAGCTGCCGAAGATCGCGACGTGCGTCGGGTGCGATTCGGCCCAGCGCTCCATGTCGGCGAGCGAGCGCCAGTAGCTCAGGCCGAACGACTTCTGCAGCGGCGCGCCCTTCGCGTCGAGGTGGTGCATGTAGCGGTTGCTGTAGCAGCCGATGGCCAGGCCCTGGTCGCGCAGGAACTCCATGCCTTCGCGCAGCACTGGCTCCATGTCTTCGAGGTAGAGCGTGCGCTCCTGGCCGGTGGTCTCGGTCCACTCCTGGCCGGAGCGGATCATCGCGATGTTCTCGTGGCCCGCGACGCGCACGCGCTGGCCCGGTGCCGGCATGCCGGCGATGACCGCGCGCGTGCCCGAGGGCGACAGCGCATCGGTCTGCGAGAGCGCAATGCGGTCGCGCATCGACCCCCAGTAGCCGTGCTCCTGCAGCTCGCCGCTGACCTCGCCCATGACCACGCCGACGCCCTCGAAGCGGTCCGGCGTGTTGAACATGGTCTCGAAGTGTTCGACGCGCGGCGAGGCGATTTCGCGGAAGTAGCCGAGGCCTTCGGCGAGCCGTTCGTCCGATCGCCACCATGCATCGACGGCGGGCGTCGCGCTCCAGCGTGCGAAGGCCGCGGCGTCGTCCCAGTAGGCGATCGCGACCATGTTGTCGAAGCCGTCGGCATCCACGTAATGCGTGAGGTCGTGATGGCCGGGCCCGTCGGGCAGCGCGAAGTCGCGTGCGATCTTCATCAGCGCGGCGCAGGCGCGGCCCTGCATCTGCGTGCCGCGCGACTGCACGCCGAAATAGCCCATCGCCACCTGCGTCACCGAGGCCGGCGCGCGGGCCGACCAGACAGGATAGGGCGGCGTGTAGTCGTCCTCGACGCGGCGGTGCCGCGTGCGGGGGCATTTCAGGTGCTCGGCGATGGCGGATTCCATGGCGGGCTCCCGCACGTCAGGCCGCGAGCTGCAGGCGCGGCTCGGTGCCCGCGGCCACGGCTTCGGGTGCGCTGCGATCGGGCTCGGGCGAGCGCTGCAGCACCACGGGCTCGCGGCGCGTCTTGTTGAGCAGCAGCTGCGTGACGTCGGGGCGCGAGTAGTGTCCGCTCGGGTCGCCCGCGGCCTTGGCGAGCGAGATCATGCCCAGGTCGATGTCCGCGATCACCAGGCCTTCCTGGTCTTCGGCCAGCGGCGTGCCGAGCGGCGAGCCGTCGGGTGCGTAGATGCGCGCGAAGCCGCCGCCGGTGCGCAGCATCTGCTGCTTGCCCGCGTCGGTGCACATCAGCTCGCTCATCGCGGGCGAGACGGTCGCACACGGCGCGATCACGAAGCACTGGCCCTCGGCCGCATACACCTGGCTCGCCGCGTTGTTGACCTCCGGCCCGAGCGCATAGGCGGCGCCGCGGTAGAGCGAGAAACTGGGCCATGCGCCGCAATGGATCTGCTCGTTCTGCGCATACATCGCGTATTTGCTCAGCGGCTGCAGGTGCTCCCAGCACGAGAGCGAGCCGATGTTGCCGATGGCCGTCTCGGCCACCGCGAGATCCGAGCCGTCGCCCTCGCCGAACACGGTGCGCTCCACGTGCGTGGGCTTCAACTTGCGCCGCGTCTGCACGGTGTTGCCCTGGTCGTCGAAGAGCGCCTGCGCGATGTAGAGGCTGCCCGCCGCCTTCTCGCTGTAGCCCAGCGATACCCAGATCCGGTGCTTGCGCGCAGCCTCCGCGATGCGTTCGAACTCGGCCGAGCCGACCACCAGCGAGTTGTCGTGGTAGCGCTGCACGAACTGCATGCCCCAGGCGGGCGAATCGAGCCAGATCCACCAGGGGTAGCCGGGCACCCAGGTCTCGGGAAAGGCGATGAGCTTCACGCCCTGGTCGGCGGCCTGCGCCATGAGCTCGATGGTCTTGTCGATGGTGCCGTCGAGGTCGAGGAACACGGGCGCGGCCTGCACGGCGGCGACGCGCAGCTTGGGGTGAACGGTGGTGGGCATGGCGAACCTCCAGAGGTGATGGTGGCGGGGTGGATGAAACAACTTCGCACACCCCCAACGCGGGTTTGCGCGGTGGCATGCGGGTTGCTTGAAGCGTAGATTCGCCGCCGCGGAACGCCTTGATCCGAACTGGCGGCGTTCTTGTTCCAGCGTTGCACGCGCTTTCCGGGGACCCCCATGAACCAGTTGCTCAGCACCGATGCCGTGGCGCGCGACCAGCGCCTGGCCTACTGGACCGACATGATCTGCAACGTCTACGTGCAGCTCGGGTGCGACCCGGTGCGGCCGGACGACATCGGCCGCTTCGAGGGCAGCATCCGGCAGCACTCGCTGCCCAGCCTGGACGTGTCGGTGGTCAAGTCAGGCGCTCAGAAAGTCATGCGCACGAGCGGGCACATCGCGCGCTCGGGTGACGACTATTTCCTCGTGAGCATCCAGGCCGAGGGCCGCGGCGTGGTGCGCCAGGACGGGCGCGACGCGGTGCTCTCTGCGGGCGACTTCGCGCTGTACGACAGCACGCGGCCCTATGAGCTGCTGTTCGACGACAGGTTCGAGCAGATCGTGCTCAAGCTGCCCGGCGAGCGCCTGCGCAGCGAGCTGCGCGACACCGAGGCGCTGACGGCCACCACGGTATCGGGCAAGGAGGGCGCGGGGCATCTCCTGCTCGGCATGATCCGCACGCTGCGGGAAGACATCGACACGCTGCAGCCCGCATCGGCGCTGGCCGTGGCCAACGGGGTGCAGAGCATCCTCGTGGCGGGGCTGCAGACGCTGCCTGCGGCGCGTGCGCCGTCGCTGAGCAATCTGACGGCATACCACCTCGCGCGCGTGAAGCGGTGCATCGACGAGCAGTTGGCCGATCCCTCGCTCTCGATGGGCAGCCTCGCGGCATCGCTCGGGGTGTCGGCGAGCCACATCCACCGCGTGTTTAAGAGCGAGCCGCTGACGCCTTCGCAGTACATCTGGGAGCGCCGGCTCGAAGCCTGCAGCCGCGACCTGCTGGAGCCGCGCCTGGCGGGCAAGCCGGTGGGGGAGATCGCGTATGGGCGCGGCTTCAACGATGCGGCGCATTTCAGCCGCGCGTTCCGCGAGCGCTTCGGCTGCTCGCCGCGCGAGTGGCGGCACCCACAGGTGCCGCGGGTGCAGTAGCCGAGGTCTACTGGACCAGCAGCACCGAGATGTCGGTCTCGCCGATCACCTTGGTCGCGACCGAACCCATCAGCGCGCGTCCGAAGAGACCGTGGCCATGGGTGCCGAGCACGATCAGCTCGGCGTGCGCGGCGGTGGCCGACTTCAGGATTTCCTCGGCCGCGTGGCCGTGGCGCTTGTCGATCGTGTAGTTGCCCACGCCCTTCTCGGCGAGAAGCGCCTTCACCGGATCGAGCACCTTCGCGCTTTCCTCGGCGTAGTACTCCGCGACGATCTCCTTGCTCAGATGCCGCGTCACGTGGCCCGAGATGCCGGTGCACACGTGGACCACGATGAGCTCGTGCCCGTCCACGAACATGGCGCGGTTGGTGACGAGGTAGTCCAGCGCCTTGCGGGTGTAGGCGCTGCCGTCGACGGCGATGAGGATTTTCATGAAACCGTTATACGGCTGCGACCAGTGGGTCGCAACGGGTCTCACCCGAGAACCGAAGGGCTATTTCCAGCCCCGTGCTCCAGCCCCGTGCCTCAGCCCTGCAGGCCCTTCCAGAGCATGTAGGCGGCGAGCAGATAGAGGATGCTCGCGAACACGCGCTTGAGCTTCTTCACGGGCAGCGTGTGCGCGGCCTTGGCGCCCAACGGCGCGGTGAACACGCTGCACAGCGCAATCACCACCAGCGCCGGCAGCCAGATGTAGCCGAAGGAGCCCGCGGGCAGGCCCTGCATCGACTGGCCGCTGATCGCATAGCCCACCACGTTGGCCACTGCGATCGGAAAGCCCAGCGCCGCGCTCGTGGCCACCGCGTTGTGGATCGAGATGTTGCACCACGTCATGAACGGCACGCTGATGAAGCCGCCGCCCGCGCCCACCAGGCCCGAGATGAAGCCGATCGCGCCGCCCGCGGCGAGCTGGCCGCCGGTGCCCGGCATCTGGCGCGTGGGCTTGGGCTTCCTGTCCAGGAACATCTGCGTGGCCGAGAAGCCCACGAAGAGCGCGAAGAAGATCGCCAGCGCCGTGCCCTTGAGCAGCGCGAACACGCCCAGGCTGCCTGCCAGGCTGCCGATCACGATGCCGGGCGCCAGGCGCTTGACGATGTCCCAGCGCACCGCGCCGCGCTTGTGGTGCGCGCGCACGCTCGATACCGAAGTGAAGATGATCGTGGCCATCGAGGTGGCGATCGCCATCTTCACCGCGAGGTCGGAGGACACGCCGCGGTGACCCATGATGATCGTGATGAAGGGCACCATCAGCATGCCGCCGCCGATGCCCAGGAGCCCCGCGAGAAAGCCGGTGCCAAGGCCGAGCGCGGCCAGTTCAAGAATCAGGAGGGGGTCGAGGAGATCGGTCACGCTGCGGGTCTTCGGACAAAGCAACGGCCCCGAGCAGTGTGTGCTGGGGGCCGTGCCGATGAAAAAAGGTGTCTGCAAGTGGGCGCCGAACCCGCATCCTGAACCAGGGTTCAGGTGGGCGAGGGCAGCAAGACTTCGGGTTCATCTGACGCGAGATGATCACGCCCGTCAAGCGATGTACCAAGCCCGGCTCCGGAGAGCATTGGAACAAGGAAATATTAAGCCCGACGCGCACCGCAGACAGTTCGGATTTTACGCTCCGTATGCGTCCATGGTGTTCATTCAGAGCAAATGACCATCGCCGGCCAGTGCCTGATCGAGCTTTTGAATGAGCTGGGTGGCCTTGGCATCGACCTCGCCAGGCTCGGCCGTGGCAGGCGCGGGCGCTGTTGCGACAGGCGCTGCAACAGCAGTGGCCTGTTGCGCCGCGAGATCGAAGGCCAGGTTCAGCGAAGCCAGCACCGCGATGCGATCGCGCGCCTTGACTTTTCCCGCATCGCGGATCTTGCACATCGCCGCATCCACGCGTTCGACCGCATCGCGCAGCTGCGGCTCGCCGCCGTCGGGACAGCCGAGCAAATAGCTCTGGCCCATGATCTGTACTTCTATCTGCTTCATGCGGTGGAGTCTTCGGGAGGTGGTTCAGCCGGCAGCCGCTCGAGCAGCGCATCCAGGCGCGTGCGTGCCGCGGCGAGCCGCGACTTGAGCCCGTCGCGTTCGCGCGTGAGCGCATCGACCTGTTCCTGGAGCAGCGCATTGGTGCGCTGTACCTCTTCGTGACGCACGAGCAAGCGTTCCACACGCTCGGCGATCTGATCGATGGGGCTGGAGGCGGGCATGGTTGGCGATTGTAGTTTCCCGGGGAATGGGGCCCGCCGGCAGGGCGCGCGGTGCCTCGACTGGCATGGATTCTGCTGCCTTCGCAGTGGCGTTTCAAACATTTATAGCCACTCCATGACCACGAAGAACAACACTCTATTCAGCCGGCGCGACCTGCTCGCGCTCATCGGCAAGACCGCGGGCGGCGGCGCGATGTACCAGGCGATGACCTCCCTGGGTTTCGCTGCCGAGTCCAATTACAGCGGCCCTCCGAAACTCGATGGTGCGAAGAAAGGTGCGTCGGTGCTGGTTCTTGGTGCGGGCCTGGCCGGCATGGCCGCCGCGCTCGAGCTGCGCAACGCGGGCTATTCGGTGAAGGTGCTCGAGTTCAGCAACCGCGCGGGCGGCCGCTGCTGGACGCTGCGCGGCGGCGACACCTTCACCGAGCTCGGCGGTGCCTCGCAGCAGTGCGGCTTTGCCAAGGGCGAGTACTTCAACCCCGGTCCGTGGCGCATACCTTTTCATCACCACGCGGTGCTCGGCTACTGCAAGCGCCTGGGCGTTGCGCTGGAGCCCTTCATTCAGGTGAACTACAACGCGCTCGTGCATTCGAGCAAGGCCTATGGCGGCAAGCCGCAGCGCTATCGCCATGTGCAGGCCGACTATCAAGGCTACGTGGCCGAGCTCTTGGGCAAGGCGACGCAGCAGGGCAACCTCGATGCGGCGCTCACGAAGGAAGACAAGGAAAAACTCCTCGAAGGCCTGCGCCGCTGGGGCGCGCTCGACACGCAATTCCGCTACCGCGAAGGAACCATCAGCAGCGACCGCCGCGGCTATGAAGTCGATGCGGGCGGCGGCCTCATGCCGCTGGCCAAGCCGTCGAAGCCGCTCGACATGAGCGAGCTGCTGCAATCGAACCTTTGGCGTTACATCGCGAGCGGACAAGACTACGAATTCCAGAGCGCGATCTTCCAGCCCGTGGGTGGCATGGACATGATCGCCAAGGCCTTCCAGAAAGAAGTCGGCAGCCTCATCCGCTACGGCGCGAAGGTCACCAAGATCGAGCAGAACGACCGCGGCGTCACTGTCACCTACACCGACGAGGCCAAGGGCGGCGCGGTCACGCAGGCCAAGGCCGACTGGTGCCTGTGCACCATTCCGCTGTCGGTGTTGAGCCAGATCGACGTCCAGGTCAGCGCGCCGATGCAGGAGGCCATCAACGCCGTGCCCTATGGCGCGTCGGTGAAAGTCGGCCTGCAGTTCAAGCGCCGCTTCTGGGAAGAAGACGAGCACATCTACGGCGGCATCAGCTACACCGATCTGCCGATCTCGCGCATCTCGTACCCCTCGACGCGCTACGGTGACAAGGGCAAGGCGGTGGTGCTCGGGGCCTATGTGTTCGACGGCCCGAACTCCTACGAATTCACCGCGATGGCGCCCGAGGAGCGCGTGCGCCGCGCGGTCGAGTTCGGCACGCAGCTGCATCCGCAGTACGCGCGCGAATTCGACAACGGCATCTCCGTCGGCTGGCACCGCGTGCCGGGCTCGCATGGCTGCTACGGCATGTGGACCGACGAGACGCGCCAGAAGCACTACAAGAACCTGTGCCAGGTCGACGGGCGCATCGCGCTCGCGGGCGAACACGCTTCCTACATTCCGGCCTGGCAGGAGGGCGCACTGCTCTCGTCGCTCGATGCGATCCAGCGGCTGCACGCCCGCGCCGTCGCTGCATGAACGCAGAGTAAAGGACACACCCACCATGAACAACAACAACCTCACGACTTTCAAGCGCGCGCTGCTCGGCCTTTCGTTCGGCGCCATCGCCGCGATGAGCGGCCAGGTCTTCGCGCAATCGCCCGAACCCGCGTTTTCCGTCGGCCCCCGGTTCCAGGAGAGCTCGGGCGAATCGATCTACCGCGCCACCTGCCAGGCCTGCCACATGGCGCAAGGGCAGGGCGCGAAGGGCGCGGGCGCCTACCCGCCGCTCGCATCGAACCCGCGCCTGGCCAGCGCGGAGTACCCGCTCTATGTCGTCATCAACGGCCAGAAGGGCATGCCCGCCTTCGGCAAGATGCTCAGCGACGAGCAGATCGCCTCGGTGGTCGGCTATGCGCGCACCCATTTCGGCAACCAGTACGCCGATGCCATTCCCGCGGAGAGCGTCAAGAAGCTGCGGCCTTGACCGCGTTGCGGCATTCACCGGATCCTTCCTTCGTCCACCACCCCAGCAGAGAGACAACACGCATGACCATGACCATGACCCTGTTCACCAAGACCCAGCCACTGGCGCTCGCCGCCGCCCTGTTCGCAGCCGGCGCCGGCGCGGCGCACGCGGCCGACGAAGTCATTCGCCACCGTATTCCGAACTCCACCTTTCCGATTTCGGCCGCGGTCGAGGTGCCGTCGTCGCTCACCAACGTGTACCTCTCGGGCCAGGTGCCGCCGCTGCAGGATGCGGCCGCGCCCAAGAACAGTGCCGCGGCCTATGGCGGCGACACCAAGGGCCAGACCGTCGGCGTGCTCAAAGCCATCGAGAAGAGCCTCACGGGCCTGGGCCTCACGATGGGCGACGTGGTGAAGATGCAGGTGTTCCTGGTCGGCGATCCGGCCAAGGACAACAAGATGGACTTCGTCGGCTTCATGGAGGGCTACACCCAGTTCTTCGGCACCACCGCGCAACCGAAGCTGCCGGTGCGCTCGGCCATGCAGGTGGCGGCACTGGCCAACCCGGCGTACCTGGTCGAGATCGAGGTGATGGCGGTCCGCCCGGCCCCATCGAAGTAGCCTCACCAGCGGCCCGATGGGCGCGGCAGCCAAAACTTTCGGCTTAGCGCCGCTGCCGAAGGGCCTAAAATCCCGCCCGTTGGTGCTCGCGCCGTGGTTCGCACGGCGCAGTTCAACGGGAAGCAGGAGTGAACGCCCCGAGGGTCCGCAAGCCGGACATCGGAACAAGGCCGAAGCCGCCTGCGCTGCCCCCGCAACGGTCAAGCAGACGACGCCGCAAGGCGCCACCCCTTTCCATCCAGCCACTGGGCGCCCTGAAACAGGTGCCTGGGAAGGCGGCAGGGGCCGTTCTGCCAGCCCGGATACCGGCCAACAAGGCGGCTGCCGCATGCAATGAACCGATGAAACGGTTCGTGCCTGGGGCGGTCATTGCGCCCCGAGGCGCCGGCGGGGAGGCCGGCCAGGGGCATTGACGTTCGTTCGGCTGATCCATGACTTCCTGCGTTTCTCTTTCCCGCGGCCGCGCTCCTGCGCGCCGCTCTCTCGCCTGCCTGCCGCTCGCGCTGGCCTCGGCCTTCGGCGGCCTCGCGCTGATCCCGCTGTCCGCGCTCGCGCAGGACGCCACGCCCGCGCTGCCCCAGACGGTGGTCACCGCCAACCGCACGCCGCAGCCGTTGTCGGACCTGGTGGGCGACGTGTCCATCATCGACCGCGAGACCATCGAGCGCAGCGGCGCGACCGGCGTGGCCGACGTGCTGGCGCGCCAGCCGGGCATCGAGATCACGCGCAACGGCAGCGTGGGCAACACCACCAGCCTCTTCATCCGCGGCGCGGAAACGCGCTTCACCGCCGTCTACCTGGACGGCGTGCGCATCGATTCGCAGACCACCGGCGGCGCCGGCTGGGAAAGCATTCCGCTCTCGCAGATCGACCGCATCGAAGTGCTGCGCGGACCAGCGGCCGCGGTGTATGGGTCGGACGCCATCGGCGGCGTGATCCAGCTCTTCACCAAGCGCGGCGAAGAGGGCGTCTCGCCCTACGCGGGCATCGGATTCGGCAGCCACGGCCTGCGCAAGATCGAAGGCGGCGTGAGCGGCAAGTCGGGCCTGTTCGACTACTCGTTCGGCGTCGCGCACGAAGAGAGCAAGGGCTTCAACGTGCAGCCCGCCGACAAGCGCACGCCTTCGAAGGACGGCTTCACCAGCCCCGACCGCGACGGCTACCGCAGCACGTCGGGCAACCTGAAGCTGGGTTTCCAGATCACGCCCGACCAGCGCATCGACGCCACCTTGCTCCAGAGCAACATCGAAGCCGGCTACGACCCCTCGGTGAGCTTCAGGACCAAGCCGCCGATCCTCTTCAAGAACGACGTCTCGACCAACACGCTGCGCACCGCGGGCCTCACCTGGTCGGCCAAGTGGAACGACATCTACAGCACCCGCGTGCAGGTGACCGACTCGCAATCGGTCTACAAGACGCAGCCCTCGTTCTACCGCACCGAAACCAACCTGCGCGGCTACCTGTTCCAGAACGAATTGCGCTTCGGCCCGCACCTGGTGACGGCCACGCTGGAGCGCCGCGAAGACGCGCTGGAGAACGCGCCCACCACCTCGGCCAAGCTCCTGTCGCAAGACCGCTCGCAGAACGCCCTGTCGCTCGGCTACGGCTTCGTGCAGGGCCCGCATTCGCTGCAGCTGCACGTGCGCCGCGACAAGGACAGCGAGTTCGGCGGCAAGACCACCGGCAGCGCCGCCTACGGCTTCGCCATCCTGCCGTCGCTGCGCTTCACCGCGTCGGCCGGGACGGCCTTCCGCGTACCGACGCTCTACCAGCGCTTCAGCGAATACGGCATCGCGACGCTCAGGCCCGAGGACAGCCGCAACGTCGAGCTGGGCCTGAACTACGCCAAGGACGGCACCACCGCCGGCATCGTGGTTTACCGCAACCGCGTGCGCGACCTGATCAACTTCGTCGGTACCGCCAAGGGCTGCGCCTCGGCGTTCGGCTGCTACACCAACGTGAACCGCGCCACGCTGCAGGGCGCGACGCTCTCGGCCAGCCAGCGCCTGGGCGACGTCACGTTGCGCGCCTCGTTCGACGTGCAGGACCCCAAGGACGCCGACACCGGCAACCTGCTCGCGCGGCGCGCCAAGCGCCACGGCACGCTGGGCGCCGACTGGCGCGTGGCCGGCTGGACGCTGGGCGCCGAGGTGCAGGCCTCCAGCCAGCGCTTCGACGACACGGCCAACACCGTCAAGCTGGGCGGCTACACGCTGCTGAACCTCTCGGCCAGCACGCAGATCACGCGCGACCTGAACCTCATCGCCCGCATCGACAATGTGGGCGACAAGGACTACCAGTTCGCACGGCTCTACGCCAACGGGGGCCGCAGCGCCTACCTCGGCCTCAAGTGGACACCGCAGTAACCAACCGCTCGCCACGACACGCCGCAGCCACCTGCGCCGCGGTGCTGGTGGCCGCGCCCGCCTCGGGGCAGGGCAAGACCACGGTGGCCGCCGCGCTCGCGCGGCTGCATGCGCGCCAGGGCCGGCGGGTGCGCGCCTTCAAGTGCGGGCCGGACTTTCTCGACCCGCACTGGCTCGCGCTCGCCACCGGCGCGCCGGTGCATTCGCTGGACCTCTGGATGACGGGCGAGGCCGATTGCCGGGCGCGCCTGCATGCCGCGGCGGCCGAGGCCGACCTCGTGATCGTCGAAGGCGTGATGGGCCTGTTCGACGGCACGCCGAGCGCGGCCGACCTCGCCGAGCGCTTCGGCTTGCCGGTGCTCGCGGTGATCGATGCGCATGCGATGGCCGGCACCTTCGGGGCGCTGGCCTATGGCCTGCAGAACTTCAGGCCCGGCCTGCCGTGGGCCGGCGTGCTGGCCAATCGCGTGGCGAGCGAGCGGCACGCGGGCATGCTGAAGGACGCGTTGCGGGAGCCTTCGCAATGGATGGGCGCCTTGCTGCGCGACGCGCGGTTCGCGTTGCCCGAGCGCCATCTGGGCCTTGTGGGCGCGGGCGAACTCGACGACGCGATGGCACGGCTCGATGCGGCGGCCGATGTACTGGCGGAAACGCCGCTGGGCCAGTTGCCGGTCTCGCAACTGCCGCAGGTGCGCTTCGATGCCGCATCGACGCAAGATACAGCCGCTACGCAATTGCTGAAGGGCCGCACCATCGCCATCGCGCGCGATGCGGCGTTCTCTTTCATCTATCCCGCCAACCTCGATGTGCTCTCGGCGCTCGGTGCGCGGCTCGTGTTTTTCTCGCCGCTCGCAGGCGATGCGTTGCCAGCGTGCGATGCGGTCTGGCTGCCGGGCGGCTACCCCGAGCTGCATGCCGAGGCCCTGTCGGCGAACGAGCCGATGCGCGCCTCATTGGCCGCGCATGCCGAAGCAGGCAAGCCCATCTGGGCCGAGTGCGGCGGCATGATGGCGCTGTTCGATGAACTGGCCACGCACGCTGGCGAAGAGCCGCAGCACGTTCACCGCCTCTGGGGCCTGCTCCCCGGCCGCGTGACGATGCAGAAGCGCCTCGCCGGCCTCGGACCGCAACAGCTTGAACTTGGAAGCCACACCCTGCGCGGCCACACGTTCCACTATTCGCGCTGCGAAACGCCGCTCGCGCCTTCCGCCCACACCGCGCGGCCCGGCGCCACGCAGCCCGTCGGCGCGCGCGGCGGCGAGGCCTTCTATGTGCATGGCCCGGTGCGGGCCAGCTATTTCCACGCATGGTTCGCCTCCAGCCCCGAGGCCACGGCGCGGCTCTTCGGCGCCATGCCGATCGCGCTGGACAACGACGCAGCAAAGGAAGAGATCGATGAGCGTTGAGCACGAATTCATCCTCGGTGGCCAGAAGAGCGGCAAGTCGCGCCGCGCCGAGCAGCGCGCCATCGACTGGCTCGCCGCCGCGCCCGGCACCCACCGTGCCGTGCTGATCGCCACCGCCCAGGCTTACGACGACGAGATGCTCGAGCGCATCGTGCGCCACCAGGCCGACCGCGCCGAGCGCGTGCCCGGCATGCGCACCATCGAGGAGCCGGTCGAACTCGCGCGCGCCATCGTCACGCAGAGCGCGCCCGAGACGCTGGTGGTGGTCGACTGCCTCACGCTCTGGCTCACCAACTTGCTGATGCCGGCGCGCTGCGAAGCCGCGCGGCCGGTGACGCGCACGCCCGCGGCGCACGCCACCATGCTGCAGATCGCGCTGCGCGAGGCGCGCGGACCGGTGGTGCTGGTGGGCAATGAAATCGGCCTGGGCGTGATTCCGCTCGGCCGCGAGACGCGCGCCTTCGTCGATGCGCTCGGGCGCCTGAACCAGGACGTGGCCGCCGCCTGCAGCCGCGTGACGCTGATGGCGGCCGGCCTGCCGCTGAGCCTGAAGGCGCCCGCCTGATGAAGCTGCGCCTGCTTTCATCGCTCGCCGTCGCCATCGGCCTGTCGCTCTGCGCACTCGCGGCGCACGCCTTCGATGTGGTCGACGAACGCGGCACCACCGTGAGCCTGCCGCAGCCGCCGCAGCGCATCGTCTCGCTGTTGCCGTCGCTCACCGAATCCGTCTGCGCGCTGGGCGCCTGCGAGCGGCTGGTGGGCGTGGACAACTATTCCAACTCGCCGGCCGCGGTGCGCGCGTTGCCGCAGATGGGCGGCGGCATCGAGCCCAACGTGGAAGCCATCGTCGCGCTCCGGCCCGATGCGGTGCTGCTGGCCAAGTCGTCGCGCGTCACGCAGCGGCTCGAGGCGCTGGGCCTGAAGGTGCTGGTGCTCGAACCCAAGAGCCATGCCGACGTGCAGCGCGTGCTCGACAAGCTCGACCAGGTGCTGGGCACGCACGAGGCGCCGCGCGTGTGGCGCGTGATCGATGCGAGCGTCTCGGCGGCGGCGCAGTCGGTGCCCGCGAGCGCGCGCGGCAAGCGCGTGTACTTCGAGGTCAACAGCACGCCATATGCGGCGGGCGAGTCGTCGTTCATCGGCGAGACGCTCACGCGGCTGGGCATGAAGAACATCGTGCCGGCCCAACTCGGGCCGTTTCCCAAGCTCAACCCCGAGTACGTGGTGCGCGCCAATCCCGACCTCATCATGGTCAGCGTGCGCAGCGCGCAGGGGCTGGAGCAGCGGCCCGGCTGGGGCGGCATCCGCGCGGTGCGGGAAGGGCGCATCTGCCGCTTCGACGCGCTGCAATCCGACGTGCTCGTGCGGCCCGGTCCGCGCATGGACGAGGCCGCGCGCCTGATGGCGCAGTGCCTGGTGGACAAGGGCCAGTGAACGCCGCGCACAAGCAAATGCACATGCACACCGCGCACCTGCGCCGCGTGGTGGTTTTCGGCACGGCACTGCTGGTGCTGGGCGTCGCGCTGCTGCTGTTCGGCCTGGGCATCGGCAGCACGGGCTTCGAGAGCCTGCTGGCCGCGCGGCACGACCCGGTGGCGCTGCAGATCGTGTGGGACATCCGCCTGCCGCGCACGCTCGGCGCGTGGCTCGCGGGCGCGCTGCTCGGCCTGGCGGGCGCGGTGGCGCAGGGGCTGTTTCGCAATCCGCTGGCCGATCCCTATCTGCTGGGCAGCGCCTCCGGCGCCTCGCTGGGCGTGGCGGTGGCGCTGATGCTGTTCGGGGGCTCCGCCGCGAGCACGCAATGGGTGATGCGCCTCGGGCTCACGGGCGCGGCCTTCGTCGGCGCGGTGCTCGCGGTGCTGCTCACGCTCACGCTCGCGCGCGGCGTGCAGCAGACGCTGCGGCTCCTGCTTGCGGGCGTGATCGTTGGCGTGGTGCTCGGCGCCGCGAAGGACCTGATCACTATCGCCTCGGCCGACATCCTGCAGGCCATCCAGGGCTTCATTCTCGGCAGCACCGGCCTCGTCGGCTGGAGCGCCTGCGCGGTGATGGGCGCGGTGTGCGCGGTGTGCCTGCTGGCCGCATGGGCGCTCGCGCCGGTGCTCGACGGCTTGGCGCTCGGCGAGGCGACCGCGCGCAGCCTCGGCCTGCCGCTCGGCGCGATGCGCGCCGCGCTGGTCGTGGTGCTCGCGCTGGCCACCGGCGCGGCCGTGGCGCAGACCGGCCTGATCGCGTTCGTCGGCCTTGCGGCGCCGCACCTCGTGCGTTCGGTGGTCAAGACCACGCATGCGCGGCTGATCGTGCTCGCGGCGCTGATGGGCGGCTTGCTGCTGATGGCGGCCGACCTGCTGGCGCGCTGGCTGATCGCACCGCAAGAATTGCCGGTGGGCGTGCTGACTGCGGTGCTCGGCGGCAGCTACCTGCTGTGGCTCATGCATCGCCGCAGCGCGCGTGGAGGTTTGTCATGAGCGGCCCCGCCATCGAAGCGCGCCGCATCAGCGCCACGCTCGGCACGACCGAAGTGCTGCACGGCATCGATCTTGAACTTTCATCCGCGCGCTGGACCAGCATCGTCGGCCCGAACGGCGCGGGCAAGTCCACGCTGCTCAAGGCGCTCGCCGGCCTGCTCGCGCACCGCGGAGAAGTGCGGCTCTTCGGCGAGGCGGAGGGCAAGATCCCGGCCCGCATCCGCGCGCAGCGCCTGTCCTGGCTCGGCCAGAGCGGCACGGGCGAGGCGAGCGCCGACGACCTGATGGTCTACGACGTCGCGATGCTCGGCCGCCTGCCGCACCAGCGCTGGCTCGCCGCGCCGAGCGCCGCCGACCGCGATGCGGTGGAGCAGGCCCTGCGCAGCACGCAGGCCTGGGACTGGCGCGACCGCCCGCTCGGCCAGCTCTCGGGCGGTGAGCGCCAGCGCGTGCTGCTGGCCCGCGCGCTCGCGGTCCAGGCCCAGGTGCTGCTGATGGACGAGCCGCTCGCCAACCTCGACCCGCCGCACCAGGCCGACTGGATGCAGACCGCCCGCACGCTCGTGGCCGAGGGCCGCACCGTGGTCAGCGTGCTGCACGAACTGCCCATGGCGCTGGCCGCCGACGAAATGGTCGTGATGGACAGGGGCCGCGTGGTGCACCACGGCGGCTGCGACGACCCGGCCACCCACACCGCGCTCGAACAGGTGTTCGACCACCGCATCCGCGTGCACCGCGTGGCGGACCAGTGGATCGCGCTGCCGAAATAAGGAACACACACATGCAGATCGAAACTCCCCCCAGCGCAAAGCCCTACGAAAAGCCCGAGGGCGAACGCCGCGGCATCGTCATCGTCAACACCGGCGACGGCAAGGGCAAGAGCACGGCGGCCTTCGGCCTCGCGCTGCGCGCCCACGGCCGCGGCAAGGCCGTGAAGATCTATCAGTTCATGAAGGTGCCTTCGGCGCGCTTCGGCGAGCACCGCATGTTCGAGCAGATCGGCATCCCGATCGAAGGACTCGGCGACGGCTTCAGCTGGAAGAGCCAGGACCTCGAACGCTCGGGGCAGCTTGCGCGGGACGGCTGGGAGAAGGCGAAGGCGGCGATCCTCTCGGGCGAATTCTTCCTCGTGGTGCTCGACGAGATCACCTATCCGCTGATCTACGGCTGGCTGCCGCTCGAAGGCGTGCTCCAGACGCTGCGCGCGCGGCCCAGGCACGTGCATGTGGCGCTGACCGGCCGGCGCTGCCCGCCCGAGATCATCGAGCTGGCCGATACGGTGACCGAGATGACGATGGTCAAGCACGCGTTCAAGGCCGGCATTCCGGCGCAGCGCGGCATCGAGGACTGAGCGCGATGGCGCAGCAGCAGCACGCCTTCGCGGACGACGAGGCGAGGGCGGTGTACCGCGCCATCCGCGAGCGGCGCGACATGCGGCACTTTGCAGGCGGCGAGGTCGCGCCCGAAGTGCTGCGGCGGTTGCTCGAAGCGGCGCACCAGGCGCCCAGCGTCGGCTTCATGCAGCCGTGGCGCTTCATCCGCATTCGCGGCGCCGCGTTGCGGCAGCGCATGCACGACGCGGTCGAGCGCGAACGCGTGCTCACGGCGCGGGCGCTCGGCGAGCGCGAAGACGAATTCATGCGCCTGAAGGTGCAGGGCCTCCTCGATGCGGCCGAGGTGCTGGCCGTGTCGCTCGCGGACGATCGCGACCGTCATGTGTTCGGCCGCCGCACGCTGCCGCAGATGGACCTGGCCTCGGCCTCCTGCGCGATCCAGAACCTCTGGCTCGCGGCGCGCGCCGAAGGGCTGGGCATGGGGTGGGTGTCGCTGTTCGATCCGGTCGAATTGAGCGCCTTGCTCGGCCTGCCCGAAGGCGCCGAGCCCATCGCGCTGTTGTGCCTCGGCCCGGTGCACGATTTCTACGAAGAGCCGATGCTGCAGCGCGAACGCTGGGCCCGGCGCGAGCCGCTCTCGGCGTTGGTGTTCGACGAATGCTGGGGCCAGCCGTCGGACCTGTTTTCTTCCGCCCCCACCGCCGTGGAACCCGCCTGATGCTGGCCTTCGATACCGTCCTCTTCGAACTCGCGCGCCTGTTCCTCTGGCCCGTGACGCTCGGCGTGCTGCTGTCCTTCGTCTACGCGGTGTATTGCCTCGGCGCCTTCGGCATCGAATACCTGCAGCGCCGCCGCGACCCGTCGCGCGCATTGGTGCTGCAGCGCCACCTCGGCGCGAGCCAGGAGCAGATGGAGCTGGTGGTGCTCAAGCACCTCGAAGGCGTGCGCCTGTGCAGCCGCGTGGCGCCGATGCTCGGGCTGATCGCCACGATGATCCCGATGGGGCCGGCGCTGGTCGCCGTCGCGTCGGGCGAGTCGCAGGGCGTGGCGCAGAGCCTCGCGCCCGCGTTCGCCGCGGTGATCGTGGCGCTCGCCTCGGCCTCGATCACCTTCGTGGTCTACACCGTGCGCCGCCGCTGGCTGATGCGCGAACTGGTGACGGTGCTCGATGCGCGGGACCGCTTGTCATGAGCCGGCGCCAGTTCTCGATCTTGAGCAGCCTGGATGCCGACGACGACGACCCGGTGCTCTCGACCATCAACCTGATCGACGTGTTCATGGTGGTGATCGGCATGCTGATGATCGCGGTCATCAACAACCCGATGAACCCGTTTGCGCAGGACAAGGTCACGGTCATCCGCAACGAAGGCAAGCCTGACATGGAGATCATCACGCGCGAAGGGCAGAAGATCACGCGCTTCAAGGCCAGCGGCGCGACGGGGCAGGGCGACGGCGAGAAGGCTGGTACGGCGTGGCGGCTGAAGGACGGCACGATGGTCTATGTGCCGGCGGATGCGGTGCCTGCGGCGCAGGACGGGAAGTGACGCGCGTCTTCGTCTGGCTCGTGTTGATGGCGCTGGCGTTCTGCGCGCAAGCCGAGCCGGACGAACCTTCGCGCATCGTGGTGCTGAGCACGTCGCTGGTGTCGCCGGCGCGCGTGGTGCGGCTGCAGGAAGCGGCGCACGAGGTGGGGCTGCCGCTGCAGGTGGTGTCGGCCGCCAAGGATTCGCCCGAAGCGCTCGCCGCGGCGCTTGACGGCGCGCGGCTGCTGGTGATCGACGCGCCGCACATCAGCGTGGCGCAAGCCGCGGCGGCGCGCTTCGGCGATGTGATTTCGCGCAGTGCCATTCCTTATGTGCTGGTCGGCGAATTCGCGCTCGTCGCGAAAGAGCAGGCCTCCAGTGCAGCGCCCCTCGCGGCCGAGCGCGGCGTCGATGCGGTCTGGGCACAGCGGTTGCGCGAGTACTGGCGGTTCGCCGGTACGGCCAACCTGAAGTCGGCGATGAAAGCGCTCGCGCAGATCGACGACGTCAACGGACTGCCGCCCCCCGTGCCGACGCCGCTCTTGGGCTTCTATCACCCGCGCTGGCCGCGCATCGAGAGCGACATCGCAGCGGTGGACCGGCTGGCGGGCACTGGTGGAACCGTCGCCATCGCCATCAACAGCGCCACCGTGACGGGCGACGACACCGGCTGGCTCGACGCGCTGCTCGCCGCGCTCGAACGGCGCGGCCTGCGCGCCTACGCCTTCTACGGCCCGCGCCAGCAGAAGGACCTGTTCTTTCGCATGACGCACGCGACCCACGCAGCCGGCGCGGACGAGCACCGCGTGGCCGATGTGATCGTCAACGCCGCGCTGGTCTTCACGCCCAACGAGCGCAAGGCCGAGCTGGAGCGCATCGGCGTGCCGGTGCTGCAGACGCTGCCATCGCTCGCGATGGACGCCGCGCAGTGGGCCGCCAGCAAGGACGGCCTCGCGCAGACCGACATCGCCTCGTACTACAGCCCGAGCGAACTGGCCGGCATGACCGACCCGATGCTCGTGAGCGCGCGCGATGCCGCCAGCGGCACGCTGCAGCCGCTGCCTGCGCAGATCGATGCGGTGGCCGGCAAAGCGGCCGCGCTGCTGCGCCTGCAGCGCACGCCGCCCGCGGACCGGCGCGTCGCGATGCTGGTCTACAACTACCCGCCGGGCGAGGCGAATTTCGGTGCGTCGTTTCTCAACGTGCCGCGCAGCGTGAGCAACATGCTCGCGGCGATGCAGTCGGCGGGCTACCGCACCGAGATACCCGGCGCGGACGCGCTCATCGCGCAGGTGCAGGCAACGATGAAGGCGTACTACCCGGTCGATGGCGGCGATGCGTTGCAGCCGCTGCTCGGCAAGGGGCTGGCCGATTCGCTGCCGCTCGCGCGCTATGTCGCGTGGTTTCGCTCATTGCCTGCCGAGACGCAGCGCCGCATCGAGACCTACTGGGGACCGCCCGAGAAATCGACCATGCTGCGGCCCGTCGCGGGCGAACCAGCTTTCATCATTCCGCGCGTGCAGTTCGGCAATGTCGTCGTGCTGCGCCAGCCGCCGCGTTTCGAGCCGGGGACGCAGGTGATCGGCAAAGCGGAGCAGGTCTACCACCGCTCGGCCATTCCGCTGAGCCACGGCTATCTGGCGACGTACCTCTGGCTGCGCACGCAGTTCGGTGCGAGCGCGGTCGTGCATGTGGGCACGCACGGCACGGTCGAATGGTCGGCCGGCAAGGAGCGCGGGCTCTCGGTGCAGGACGATCCGCTGCTGGCGCTCGGCGACCTGCCCAACGTCTACCCGTACATCATGGACAACCTCGGCGAAGCCACCACTGCGAAGCGCCGCGGCCGCGCGACGATGGTGAGCCATTCGACACCGATGTTCGCGCCCGCGGGCTTTCGCCCCGGCGTGCAAGCGATGCACGAGCGCATGCACGACTGGGAAACGCTGTCGCCCGGGCCGGTGAAGCGCGCGATGGAAAAGCAGCTCGCGGCGGAGTTCGTCGAACAGCGCTACGACCGCGACCTGAAATGGACGCCTGCACGGATTCGCGCCGACTTCGCGGGCTTCATCGCGGTGCTGCATCCGTACCTCGATGAACTCGCGCAGACCGCGCAGCCGCTGGGCCTTGCGACCTTCGGGCAGGCGCCCGATGCCGAGCGGCGGCGCATGACGATCCTGCAGATCCTCGGCAAGCCCTTGGCCGAAGCGTTGGGCGAAGACGTCGACGAGGCCTTCCTGATCGATGCGAAGAACATCGCGGCTTCGCGCCTCGCACGATGGGTCGAGGTGGCGGTCAAGGACGCCGATGCCGCGAGCGCAATGGGCGCGGATGCCAAGGCGCTGCGAACCATGGCCCTGCGCGCGCAAAAGATCGACACCGCGCTCGCTAACAACGAAGAAATCGAAGGCCTGCTCACCGCGCTCGACGGCCGCTACCTCAAGGCCAGCTACGGCGGCGACCCGGTGCGCAACCCCGACAGCCTGCCGGCCGGCCGCAACCTCTACGGCTTCGACCCGAGCCGCGTGCCGACGCGCGCCGCGTGGGACATCGGCGTCGCTGCGATGGACGCGTGGATCGCCGAGCACGCCAAGGCCCATGCCGGCAAGCCGCCAGAAAAAATCGCCTTCACCCTCTGGGCCGGCGAGGCCTCGCGCCACCAGGGCGTGCTGGAGAGCCAGGCCTTCTACGCCATGGGCGTGAAGCCGCGCTGGGACGAGGCGGGGCGCATCGCCGGCATCGAGGTCCTGCCCGCATCGGTGCTGAAGCGGCCGCGCATGGATGTGCTGGTCAGCGTCACGGGCTCGTACCGCGACCAGTTCCCGAACGTGATGCGCTGGCTCGACGAGGCGGTGCAGCAGGTCGCGGCGCTGGACGAACCGGGCAATGCGGTCGCGCAGCACAGCGCGGCGCTGGCCCGCAAGCTGCGCGCGGAAGGCGCCACGCCGGCCGAGGCCAGGCGCTGGTCGACCGCGCGCGTGTTCTCGAACGAGCAGGGCAGCTACGGTGCCGGGCTCGAAGAAGCTGCGCTCGCGAGCGACGTGTGGACTTCGCAGCGCCGCGGTGGCGGCGATGCGCAGATGGCGCAGCTCTACATGGACCGCATGGGTCATGCGTATGGCCAGGGACTCGACGGCGCGGCGCGCCCCGGTGCCTTCGCGGGCAATCTCGCGCAGGTCGATGCGGCGCTGATGGCACGCACGTCGAATCTCTACGGCGTGCTCACCAACGACGATCCGTTCCAGTACTTGGGCGGCATCGCACAGGCCGTGCGCCAGCTCACGGGCAAGGACCCGGCGCTCTACGTGCAGAACCTGCGCGACGCCGGCGCTGTGCGCACCGACACCGCAGCCGGCGCCATCGCGCGCGAAATGCAGACGCGCTACCTGCACCCGCAATGGATCGAAGCGCAGAAAGCCGAGGGCTACAGCGGCACGCTGCAGGTGCTCAAGACCGCGCAGTTCCTCTGGGGGTGGCAGGTCACCGCGCCCGCGGCGGTGCGGCAGGACCAGTGGCAATCGCTGCACGACGTGTACGTGCGCGACAAGTACCGGATCGGCACACGCGAATGGCTGGAGGGCGACAACCGCGCCGCCTTCGCGCAGACGCTGGAGCGCATGCTCGATGCGGTGCGGCTGGACTACTGGAGGCCCGATGCCGCGACGCGGCGCGAACTCGCGAAGGCCTACGACGAGGCGGTGCGCGCCACCGGGCTGCGCGAGCGCAACGCCGGGGTGCAGCGCTTCGTGCAGGCCGAGCTGGCGCCGCGGGCTGCCGCGCCGGTCGAGGTGCGAAGGGCGCCAGCCGCGGCGCCGGTCGAAGCGAGTGCCGCACAAGTGCCCGAAAAGGCAGCGGAGGCGCCCGCACAGGAAGGCACGCAGCCCGTGACCGGCCTCAAGCTCGAACCCACGCCCGACGAAGCGCCGCCGCCGAAGGCCGAGGCGGGCGCGCTGCGATTTTGGGTCGCGCTCGGCGCCGCCATGCTGGTCGCACTCGGCGCGCTGGCGCAGTGGCGGCGCGGCCGAGCATCGCCGGCCCATGCCTGATTCGCGAGAATGACGGCCCCGATGCCAGCCCTTTCCCTCGCTCACGCCCTCATCGCCGTTGCGGCGCTGTGGCTCGCGCTGGCCATTGATCGCTGGTTCGGCGAGCCCACGGCGCGCCTGCATCCGGTGGTGTGGATGGGCGCCTACCTCGGCTGGATCGGCTCGCGCGTCGCGCCCAAGGCATGGCAGGCCATGGCGCGCGACCTGCCGCTCTTCTTCATCGGTGCGTTGACGTGGTGCCTCGGCGGCATGGCGGTCTGGTGCGTGGCGTTGCTGCTGCAATCGCTCGTCACGCTGCACCTGCCCGCATGGGCCGCGGCCGTGCTGCTGGGGCTGCTGCTCAAGCCGCTCTTCGCATGGCGGATGCTGCGCGACGAAGTGCTCGCGGTCGAGGCGGCGCTGGCCGTCTCGCTCGACGCGGGCCGCGCGCAGCTGGCCCGGCTCGTGAGCCGCGACGTCGCCGAGCTCAGCGAGCGCGAGGTGCGCGAGAGCGCGATCGAGTCGCTGGCCGAGAACCTCAACGATTCGCTGGTGGCGCCGCTGTTCTGGTTCGTACTGCTCGGCCTGCCGGGCGCGGCGCTCTACCGCTTTGCGAACACGGCCGACGCGATGTGGGGCTACCGCGGCGAGCGCAAGGGCCTCGACTGGACATGGCTCGGCAAATGGGCGGCGCGCGCGGACGACGTGCTCTCCTGGGTGCCGGCGCGCCTCACCGCGCTGCTGCTGGCGCTTGCCGCGTGGCAATGGCCAGGAGGCCTAGGGGAGGAAGCGCGCCGCACGCCATCGCCCAACAGCGGCTGGCCGATGGCGGCGATGGCGCTGCTGCTCGGCGTGCGGCTGGCCAAGCCGGGCGTTTACGCGCTGAATGCCGAGGCGCGGCGCGCCGCCACGGAGGACACGCAGCGCACGGCGGTGCTGGCGGGCAGGGCGGTGCTGGCGGCGGCCGTGTGCGCATCGCTGGCGATCGCGGGCATCGCGGCATGGGTGAGGTGGCCATGAGCATCGCCAGTCTTCTCCACGGCGGCCCCGACGAGACCGGTGCTGCGCCACATGACTTTTCGACGAACGGCAACGCCCTGGGCGCGTGCCCGGCGGCAGTGGCCGCGGTGCGCGCGGCCGACGCGACGCACTATCCCGATCCGCGCTACACGGCGCTGCGCGAACGGCTCGCGGCATTTCATGGCGTGGATGCCGGACGCATCGTGATCGCGGCGAGCGCGAGCGAATTCATCCACCGCATCAGCGCCGCTGTCTCACGCGACGGAGGCCGGAAGGTCTGGCTGCCCATGCACAGCTACGGCGATTACGAGCGCGCCGCGCAAGCCTGGGGCCTGCAGGTGTCGCGCGCGCCCGCGCCGCACGACGGCGCGGCGCTGCACTGGTGCTGCGAGCCCTCGAGTCCGCTGGGGCAGGCGCAGGACGATCTCGCGCTGCATGCGCAAGTCGGCAGCACCTGCGTGCTCGACATGGCCTACGCGCCGCTGCGCCTCGAAGGCCGTGCTTCGCTCGATGCCGCGCAGCGCGACCGCGTCTGGCAACTGTGGACGCCGAACAAAGCCATGGGCCTCACCGGCATTCGTGCCGCTTACGCGATCGCGCCCGACGACGCGGCCGCCGCGCCGCTGATGCAGCGCCTCGAACAACTCGCACCGTCATGGCCTCTCGGCACGCACGGCGTGGCACTGCTCGAAACCTGGACGGGCGACGAAGCGCAAGCCTGGCTCGCCCAGAGCCTGCAGACCCTGCGCATCTGGAAGTCGCAGCAGCGCGCGCTCTGCGAGTCGTTGGGCTGGCAGTGCCTTCCCAGCGACGCCAATTTCTTCTGCGCCCGCACCGACATCCCGTACCCCAGATTGGCAACCGCCTTGCGCGCCGACGGCATCAAGCTGCGCGACTGCGCCTCCTTCGGCCTGCCGGGCCACGTGCGCCTCGGTGTGCTGCCGCCGCAGAGCCAGCAGGCGCTCAAGCAAGCCTGGACACGCGCCGCCGCTTGCACCGAAGATTGAAACCATGCTCTACGCCATCACCTCGCTTTTCCTTTGCCAATTGGCCGGCGAACTGCTCGTGCAGTGGCTGGGCCTGCCGATTCCGGGGCCGCTGATCGGCATGGTGCTGCTCTTCATCGCGCTGCTGGTGCGCGGCGGCGTGCCGCAGGCGCTGGCCGACACCTCGGGCCACCTGCTGCGCAACCTGATGCTGCTGTTCATTCCCGCCGTGACCGGCGTCATGCTGCATTTCGAGCGGGTGGGGCGCGAGTGGCTGCCGTTCCTGGCGGCCGGCATCGTCGGTGCGGCCTTCACCATGACCGTCACCGCGCTCACCTTCCGCTGGATGATCCGCATCACCGGAAAGAACGCCGAATGAGCGCGCCCGCCAAGCTCTCCGAGATCTGGGTCTTTCTTGCCCAGTCGCCGCTGCTGTGGCTCTCGCTCACGCTGCTCGCGTACCTGGGCGCGCTGTGGCTGCACCGGCGCAGCGGCGCGAACCCGATGGTCAATCCGGTGCTGATTTCCGTCGTGGTCATCGTCACCGTGCTGCTCCTCACGCGCACGCCCTACGACACGTATTTCGAAGGCGCGAAGTTCGTGCATTTCCTGATCGGCCCGGCGACCGTGGCGTTGGCCGTGCCGCTCTATGGGCAGATCGCGCGGCTGCGCAGGCTATGGCTGCCGATCGGCGTGGCGCTGCTGATGGGGTCGGTGGCGGCCATCGTCTCGGCCATCGGCATCGCGTGGGCGCTGGGTGGTTCGCACGAACTGATCATGTCGCTCGCATCGAAGTCGGCCACGATGCCCATCGCGATGGGCGTGGCCGAGAAGATCGGCGGCCTGCCATCGCTCGCTGCGGTGGCCGCCGCCGTTGCGGGCATCTCGGGCGCGATCATGGCGACCGGTCTTTTGAACCTGCTGCGCATCAAGGAGCCCGCGGTGCGCGGCTTCGCGGTCGGCATGGCGGCGCATGGCATCGGCACGGCGCGGGCCATCCAGGTGAACGAAACCGCGGGCGCGTTTTCTGCCCTCGCGATGGGGCTGAACGGCATCGCGACGGCGCTGCTGGTGCCGTTGCTGGTCAAATTGCTGGGTGCCTGACGCGCGCACCGGCGCCAGTCCATGCGAAGGCGACAGTCGGCCGCACCATCGAATCACTCTCACGGAGAACGAAGACATGTCCGAATACACCGCGCAAGTGCTCTGGCAACGAGGCGAGCAGGACTTCCTGGCCAACACCTACAGCCGAAGGCACTCGCTGCGCTTCGACGGCGGCGCGGAATGGGCGGGCTCGTCGTCGCCGCACGTGGTGCCGCTGCCGTTTTCCGATGCGTCGGCGGTCGATCCGGAAGAGGCCTTCGTCGCATCGCTGTCGAGCTGCCACATGCTCTGGTTCCTCACGATGGCGGTGAAGCGCAAGTTCTGCGTTGACCGCTACTTCGATGCGGCCAGTGGCGTCATGGAAAAGAACGCGGACGGCAAGATGGCCATGACCGTCGTCACGCTGCGGCCCGAGGTCACGTTCTCGGGCGAGAGCCTGCCCACGCGCGAGCAGATCGCGCATATGCACCACCGGGCGCACGAGGAGTGCTTCATCGCCAATTCGGTGAAGACCGATGTGCGCTGCGAGCCGGTGTACGGCGCGGGCGGGTGAGGCCCTGAAGCCTCGGGACTGCGGGCTGCGGAGCGGCGACCCGGCGTGGATTTTCAGTGCTTCGCGTGGGCCGGCTGCCGCGGCCGGCCGAACAGGTCGCGCAGTTCGTCCTTCGCGGCCTCCAGGCGGCTGCGCCGCCTGCGCGGCAGCGTGTCGCCGGCGCGGTTGAGATAGAAGGTCAGCATCGACATCGCCGAGCGGTACGGGTCGCTCTTGCGCCGTTCGCTGTGTTCGGCCGAGCGCTTGAGCGAGCGCGCGATCTTGTGCGGATCGGTGCCGGCGAAGACGCCTTTCTTCAGGTCGAGCGCATCGCTTTTCTCGGTGACGCGTTGGGACCACTTGTGGGAGGCGGTGGTGGGCATGGGGTCATCTCCTTCGAACGAGCCATCGATGCATTCAAGCTAGATGAGGGGCGCGGCGGCTGCGTCAGCCGGCTGTGGGCTCCTGTGTAGGCGCAGTCAACGGGGCCACGGTGCGGCAGAACGCCAGGCGCTTTCAGGCGCGCATTGCGTGAATTTGTCGCAATCTTTTTGAGCGTCTGCCACTACGCGGGGCGTTTGACCATTGTTTGCAACAGTGCTTGCTGCACCGGGCCGAGACTGGCCGGACCGTCGTTCATCCAGGTCCAGCGCGTGCCTCAAACCCTCACCGTCAACAGTCCCGCCATTCCAGATTCGCTCGAGCCCGTGCGCCTGTCGGGGCACGAAGGCATCAACACGCTCTTCGCGTACGAGCTGCTGCTGAAGACCCCCGATGCGCTCAACTTCAGCTTCGGCGCGGCGGCGGACATCGATCTCGACAGCTTCATCGGCTGCGAGGCCAGTTGTGCGATCGAGCTCGATGGTGCGGGCGAAATTGCGAGCGGCCAGGGCGGCGTCGGCGCGGGCGTGCGACAGATCAACGGCCTTGTCACCGACGCGCAGCTGTGGGGCGAGGAGGGGCGTCACGTCCAGTACAAGCTGACCCTTCGTCCCTGGCTGCACCTGGCCACGCTCAACAGCGACTGCCGCATTTACCAGAACATGACGGTGGTGCAGATCCTCGACGAATTGCTCGCGGACTATGGCTTCCCCGTCGACAAGCACCTCATCGAAACCTATCCGCCGCGCGACTTCCAGACGCAGTTCAACGAGAGCGACTTCGCATTCTTCGAGCGCCTGTGCCAGGAGTGGGGCATCAACTATCACTTCGCGCACGGCGATGGCAAGCACCGCCTCGTGCTCGCCGACCACATGGGCGCGCATCCGCCGATGGAGAGCGCCGCGTATCGCAATGTCGACTATCACGCGCCCGGCTGGAAGCCCGATGCCGAATACATCCACAGCTTCGTGCCGCACCACCGGCTCACCAGCGGCCGCTACGCCACGCGCGACTACGACTACACCCGGCCCAAGGCCGACCTGGGCGCGAGGCAGGCCGACCCGCGCCCGACCGGGAACGCGAACCAGGAGGTGTACCAGTGGCACGACGGCCAGGCCGGCAGCCACTGTGCGCAGCCGCGTGCCGGCACAGGCGTCAACGAGCCGCAGGCCGAAGGCCGGCGCCTTGCACTGCTGCGCATGCAGGCGCTGCGCACCGGCGGCGCGAGGGCCAAGGCCAGCGGCCATCTGCGCGGCATGGTGGCCGGCTGCACCTTCCAGCTGCACAGGCACCCGCGCGAGTCGGCCAACGCGCAGTACCTCGTGCTGGACACCCGGCTCCTGATCGAGAACATCGCGCAGGAAAGCCAGGGCCCGGATGCCGCGGCACATCGCAAGCAGCAGTGGCGCGTCGAGGTCGATTTCACGGTCCATCCGCTCACCGAACCGCTGCGCCCGGAGCTGCTGCGGCACAAACCGCACACCCAAGGGCCGCAGGTCGCACTGGTCGTCGGGCCCGAAGGCGAGAACCTGTGGACCGACGAACTGGCGCGCATCAAGGTGCAGTTTCCGTGGGACCGCCTCGGGCAGAAGAACCAGCATTCGACCTGCTGGCTGCGCGTGAGCTCGCCGTGGGCGGGCAACCAACTCGGCGGCGTGCAGGTGCCGCGCATCGGGCAGGAGGTCATCGTCGATTTCATCGGCGGCGATCCGGACCTGCCGATCTGCACGGGGCGGGTACACAACCAGCTCAACATGCCGCCCTGGCGCCTGCCGGGGCAAGCGGCGCTCTCGGGCTTTCGAAGCCGCGAACTCGTGAAGGAAGGCGGCAACAGCGCGGGCGGCCGTTCCAACCATCTCGTCCTGGACGACACGGACCAGAAGATCCAGGCGCAGCTCAAGAGCGATCATCAAAGCAGTTCGTTGAGCCTGGGCCACATCACGCGCATCGACGGCAACGCGGGGCGGCAGGATGCGCGCGGCGAAGGGTTCGAGCTGCGCACCGATGCGCACGGCGCCATCCGCGCGCGGCAGGGGCTGCTCATCACGACCGAGGCGCGCACCAACGCGCAGGCTCACCTGCTCGACAGCGGCGAGACCCGGCAGCGTCTGACCGAGGCGCGTGACCTGCACGATGCGGGCGCGCAGGCGGCGCAGAAGAACAAGGCCCAGGAAGGCGGTGACCAGGCCGAGGTCGCAAAGTCCCTCAAGGCGCAGAACGATGCGATCAAAGGCGAAGGCGCAGGCAACCCGGCCGAGGGACAGTTCCCGGAGCTGGCGCAACCGCACCTGGTGCTGGCTTCGCCCGCCGGCATCGAGACCACCAGCCAGTCGAGCACGCACGTCGCCAGCGCCGAGCACACCGCCATCACCAGCGGCAGGCACACCAGCATCACGAGCGGCGACAGCCTGCTGGGCGTGGCGCTGCAGGCCATCAAGCTCTTCGCGGCGCAGAAGGGCATCCAGGTCGTCGCGGCCCAGGCGGACATCGACATCCAGGCGCTCAACGCCTGCATCCATCTGCTGGCCAAGGACGAGATCACCCTCCGTGCGGACACGATCAGGATCGAAGCCAAGACCGAACTGCTGGTCAGCGGCGGCGGAAGCTACATGCGATGGACGGGCGGTCGCATCGAGAGCGGGACCAGCGGCCCTCATGTGCAGCACGCCGGCGTTCACAGCATGGTCGGCCCCGACAGCCGGAGCAGGCCCGGCTTGCCGGAGGGGCGCAAGCCGGGCAAGGGGCAGCTCGAGCTCACCCACCGCTATGCCAATGCGCACGGCTTGAAGGGCGCGGACTACAAGGTCACCGACTCGGCGGGGCAGGTCAAGACCGGCCAGCTCGATGGCAAGGGCTTCGCCGCCGTCTCGGGACTCGCGCCGGGCTGCGCGTTCGTGGACTTCGGCAAGGACCCGGCCGATCCGTGGGATCGCGCGAGCTATTTCGGAAAGCCTGCGTGGCCGCCCGATGCGTCAGCCGACACGGGCGCGTCGGCTGCTGCTGCCAACGACATGTTCGATGGACTCATGACGCGGGCTGCCGAAAAGGCGGCTGGCGCGATCGATTCCATCTTCCGCGGACGAAGCATGGGTGCGCCGGTCGGAGAGGTCGTCAGCGGCTTGGCAGGCGCAGCGCTGGGCGATGGTGCGCTCGCCGATCTACCAGGCGGCATGTCCAGGCCGACGGCCCTGCGCCTGCCTCCAGGCGTCATCCCGTTGCGCATCACCGCCTAGGTCAATCAGAAGAAGCAAAACAGTTCAGGGAGTTCAAAAAATGATGCGAAAGACACGGCGCGACGATGCGCCGCAGGGAAGGCGTGCGCCATGAGCGGCTACACGCCCCCACCCCATGCCACGCCTGCACAGATCGAGCAGAAGGCGGCCGAAAAAGAGACGGCCGTCCTTCCGCTCAGTGCGGTGGCCGTCGAGGACCTCGGCAGGGCGGCCCAGGTCATCGACGACTGGCTGCGCAGCATCAGCCACGACTTCGTCACGCTGGAAGTGATCAAGAACGTCGCGGGCTCGCTGCCGGTGGTCGGCAACATCATGGCGCTGCTCGATGTGCTGAGCGACATCGTCACGATCCTGACCAGCAAGGCGACGGATGGCGTCGAGGCCTTCTTCAACTGGGTGAGCCTCGGGATCAACCTGCTGGGCGTGGTTCCGCTGCCGCCTTCGATGGCGGCAGCGCGCATGAGCCTGCGGCCGACCCTGCACCTGGTGCGGCAGGAGCTTCGCACCGCGGCGCACGACATCGGCGAAGCCATCGTCGTCATGCTGGTGAACCACCTCAACGCGACGATCGCCGGCGAGTTGGACAAGTTTGTCGACGAGGCCATCGACCTGCTGCCGGGCCTGCTGGACGATGCCGCCGCCAAGTGCGAAGCGATGCTCGGCAGCTGGAGCGACGGCTTGCGCAAGCTGGCGGCCGGCGATGTCCTCGCTGTCGATGTTCCCGCGGAGCGGCCTCGCTACGACCCCAACGCCACGTACGCGAACTTTTTCGCCGCGGCCTGGGGCGCTACCAAGAACACCGCGAGGAAGGCGACCAACTCCGGGCTGGGCTTCGCGATCCGCACCAGCGGGGCCGACAGGCTGCTCATCGGCAATGCCGAGCTGATGAAAACCCTGGCCGCGAAGGTCAGGGACCAGTTGAAGAAGCAGGCCAACAAGGAGGCCGAGAAATCCATTGCCTGGATCCTGCAGAAGCTCAAGCAGGCCGTGCTGCGCGCGATCGGCAAGCGCAGGCTGGGCAGGCCGACGATCAGTTCCTCGAACACCGCGACAAGCCAGCAGCAGCGCCCGGCGGAGCAACTGGCCGCCCAGTCCGGTGGACAGCTGCCGGCCAAGGGCGACCCCGATCGCTGCAAGGATTGCGCCGGCGCAGCCACGCCGAACCCCGGCTCCATCAGCTTCGCCACGGGCAGCGAGACCTTCACGCACACCGACTTCGCCTTGCCCGGGCTCATGCCCATCGTCTGGCGCCGCACCTACCATTCGCGGCTCGGCGCCTACGACCATCCGGTGCACCCCGCGAACGCATGTGCCACGCCCGCCTACATGGGCGCGCGCTGGACCGGGCCCTACACCACACGCATCGAGCAGGCGCAGGACGGCAGCCTCTGCTACTTCGCGGCCGATGGCCGGGCGCATCGCTTTCCGAAGCTCGCAGCGCCGTCCCGCGAGAGGATCGGCAGGACCGGCCAGACACATCACGACCCGATCGAGAACCTGACGCTCGGGCGCGGCGACGAGGGCCTGCTGATCCTCGGCCACGGCCGCGACTACGTCGAGACATTCGAGCGCGTGCCCGGCGAGCCTTCGATCCGGCAAAAGGCTGCGTGCTATCGCCTGGTCAGCCAACGTACGCGCGCAGGGCACACCACCGAGTTGGCCTATCGCCACCCGGACGGCCAGCTCTCGGACATCGTCAGCGGCGACACCCGCGTCAGCACCGCCCTCGACGAACAGGGGCGCATCCAGAGCCTGTGGCTGGTGCAGGACGGTCAGGCCGTGCGGCAACTGGCGGCCTATGGCTACGAGGTGCAGCCTGACGGCAGCAGCGACCTCGTGAGCGCGCAGGACGAGAACGAAGACACCTGGCGCTACGACTACCTGGCCGTCGACGGCAAGACAGGTTCATCTGGCGGCAAAGCCAGCACGCACCTGATCAGCCGCTACACCGACCGCACCGGACGCGGCATCCATCTGCGATGGATGCACGAGGACGGTTTTTCGGCGGCGCTGCACCCGTTCAACAGCGCGCGTGCCAAGGCGTACCACGAGCGTGCGGACGACGGCAGTTTCGACACCACGCTCGTCTGGAACAAGCACATCCGCATGACCACCGTCATCGACGCGCTGGGCGGCGAGACCGCGTACTACTGCGACATCCTCGGCTACACCTACCGCATCGTCCATCCCGAGGTGCGCGGCGCGGATGGAAAGCTGTACCAGCACAACGAATGGTTCATGCGCGATGCCGGCAAGAACATCGTTCGCCACGTCCACGCCGACGGCAGCCAGGACAGCTACGCGTACGACGCCCGCGGCAACCTGTCGAGCCACACGCGCGCCGACAGCAGCACCGTCCATTTCGCCTACGATCAGATGGACAACCTCACCGGCATCCGCGATGCAGAGGGCCACGCCTGGAAGCGGGCCTACGAAGGCGTCAATCTGGTGGAGGAAACCGATCCGTTGGGGCACAAGACCCGCTACGCCTACAACGATGCCGGACTGCCCATCGAGATCACCGATGCCAAGGGCGGCAAGAAGCAACTGGCGTACAGCGCGGCCGGTTTCCTGACGGCGTACACCGACTGCTCCGGCAAGACCAGCCACTGGACGCACGACGAGCGAGGCCGGCTGCTCAAGCAAGTCAATGCGGCGGGAGAGACCACCGAGTACCACTACGCGCGCGGCCAGTTGGCACGCGTCACGAACCCGGACGGCGCCCAAGAGCATCTGGAGCACGACGCGGAAGGGCGCTTGCTCGTGCACCGCGATCCGCTGCAGCGCGAGACCCGCTACGAATTCACCACGGCAGGCCAGGTGAGCCGGCGCATCGACGCCAACGGACACACCATCGACTACCAGTGGGATCGCCTCGGGCGCCTGAGCGCCCTGCGCAACGAGAACGGCAGGACGCACAGTTTCAGCCACGACCCGATGGGGCGGCTGCTGGCCGAGGTGCACTTCGACGGCATCGCGACCCGCTATGACTACACCGCATCGACCGGCGTGCTGCGCCAGGTCACGGAAGGCGGTGCTGTCACGCAACTGGACTTCGATCCGATGGGACGGCTCGCGAGGCGCAGTGCGCGGCTGCTGAACAACCTTGACGCCGATGAAGGTCGGCTCGCGGGGCAGGAGCGAAACTCCCTGCAGGCGCCGGAGGAGCACTACGCCTATGACGGCAACGGCCGCCTGATCGAGGCGAAGAACGACGACATCCGGCTGCAGTGGTTCCACGATGCGTCGGGCAATGTGCGCGCCGAACATCATCACTACCTGCTCGACGACGAGGGCCGTCGCACGGCGTCTCCCATGACGGCCGTCTGGCAGCACGGCTACGACGAACTCGGCCATCGCACGCAGACCGTGCGCCCCGACGGGCACAGGACGACGTGGCTGACCTACGGCGCAGGCCACGTGCACGGCCTGATGCTCGATGGCGTCGAGGCCTTGCAGATCGAGCGTGACGACCTGCACCGGGAGATCCGGAGAACGCAGGGCAATCAGGTTTCAGAGGAGCGCAAATACGATGCCGCGGGACGTCTCGAGTCGCAAGTCCTACGACGGGCAGAGAGGCTGAGCCACACCTCAGACGCACCCGTACCGAACGGCGATGCGTTCGGCATCGCCCGCAAGTACAGCTACGACCGGGCCGGCCAGCTCACCGACATCGGCGACACCCGCCGCGGCAACCTGAGCTATCGCTACGACCCGGTGGGCCGGCTGCTGCAGGCGCACAGCCGCCTGGGCACGGAGACCTTCGCGTTCGATCCGGCGAGCAACATCCTGGACCCGATGGCATCGGCCGCGCGGGACGCGGGGACGATTCGAAACACCCCGGCCATCCTCGACAACCTGGTCAAGGACTACGCCGGCACGCACTACACGTACGACACCAGGGGCAACATGGTTCGCCGGCTGCACAACGGCCAGAGCACGCGCTTTTCATGGGACGCGCTGGGGCGCCTGACCGAGGCGCGCACCCAGGACACGCGCACCACATTCGCCTACGACCCGCTCGGCCGCCGCATCGCAAAGCGCAGCGAACCCATCGTCATCGCCAGTGCGATGGATGGCAGTCAATACCAGGAGGCCGAGTACCGGCGGCAGATGCGCGAACGCGGGCTGGGCACGGTGCTGTTCGGCTGGGATGGCGACCAGATGGTGTGGGAGTCGGACAGCGCACGCCAACGCACGGTGCACTACGTGTTCGAGCCTGAAAGCTTCGTGCCGGTCTTGCAGGCGAGCGTTGGGAGACGGATGACGGGCAGCCTGCTGAAGCGGCCGGTCAGTGCAACGAGTGTGTACGTCGATGCGGAAGGCAACTACGACCTGGATCGGGATCCGCTCTACAACGGCGTGTACGAGCCCGGGTCGGATGAGAGCGGAAAGGAGCCGTCGCCGCTGGAAAGCATTCACTACTACCAGTGCGATCACCTGGGCACGCCGATGGAAATGACCGATGAGGGCGGCGGTATTGCGTGGGAGGCGAACTACAGGGCGTGGGGAGAAGCGAAGGTCACGATGAGCGAAGCCGCCAGGAAATCGGGACTGAAGAATCCGATCAGATTTCAAGGTCAGTATCTGGACGAAGAAATCGGACTGCATTTCAACCGGTTCAGGTACTACGATCCCGTTGCCGGACGGTTTGTCTCCAAGGACCCGATCGGCCTTCTCGGCGGCTTTAACTCTCTTCAGTTTGCCGTCAATCCGGTTGAATGGATCGATCCACTGGGACTTGCTCGACTCAAAGGGATTACTCCGAACAACCAGGGCACTCGGACTACGATTGAAGGCGGAAATCTTTCAAAGCCTGTGGTCGGATATAGCATCAAAGCGGGTGGGCAGGGCCCGCAACACCCAGTGGTCAAGCAAATGTACGACGACGTTCCGATGGGCGAGCGATCCATTACGCACGCGTGGTGCGGCGAGCCCGATGCGCTCAGCAGAGTAGCCCATGTTCACAACGTGTCCAATGTTGACGAACTCGGTGGCGTTGTTCGAGGGGGCACCTCGACAACATTGCGAAATGATGGGAAGCCATTGATATTCTGTGATTCATGCCGCATCGTCATGGGGCGGTTAAGTGTTTGTGACGGAGCTAAAAAATGATTGGGCCCTATAGCCAAGATGAAGAAGAAAGCCTTGACGCTTTAGAGGCGCAACTGATGGACAGGCAGGTGCCTTTTAGTTGCATGATGAAGATGTACGCGGCGTATCTGCGAGACCGCATCGTTGCTGGCACGTTTGACAATACTGTTTCTTCTGAGCAATTGAACCTTATCGTCACGTACCTTCAAAAAGCGATTGCCAGTTTCGACGCAGACAACGGTGATGCATTACGTAAGCCAGGCAGACTCGTGCTCTGGTCGCTCCACGATCGCTCCAGAGAGGAAAATCCAACGCTGGCTGCATTGAGTAGGTGCGCTGTTTGCTGCTTCTACAAGGAATTTGGGTGGGATCCGGACAACGAAGAAAGCCCGACGCCAATTCCGTTCTATCTTCTTCTTCTCAAGCAACTTGATTCCGATATGGGCATGGGATTCTTGACCTACGCGCACACATATCTACTCGCTTCTCGCTAGGAGCCCAAGTTCAAAGCGGGCCATCCGCAGTATTTGGTTTTTTACCGCGTAGGCCCCACGACTTCACCGCCGCTGCAACCGCGGATTCTTCGCAAACAACTCCGCCGCCCAATCCACAAACGCCCGCACTTTCGCGCTCAAATGCCGGTTCGGCGGATACACCACATGAATCGGCAGCGGATCGCGGCTCCAGTCGGCCAGCACCTCTACCAGCTCCCCGCTTTCCAGATGCGGCTCCGCCATGAAGGTGATGCACTGCGAAATGCCGAATCCCCCGAGCACCGCCGCGATGTGCGCGTTGCTCTCGTTCACCGACACCCGGTAGGGCCCGTTCAGCTCGATGCGCTCGTCGCCCTTGTGGAACTCGTGCGGGTAGATGCGCCGCGTGGTGCCCGAGAAATAGCTCACCACCGTGTGGCGTTTCTCGATGTCGTTCGGATGCTGCGGCGCGCCGTAGCGCTTGATGTACGCGGGCGAGGCCACCGTCACGAAATGCAGGGTGCCGATGCGGCGGGCCACCAGTGACTGGTCGCTCAGTTCGCCGGCGCGGATCACGCAGTCGACGTTGTCGCTGATCAGGTCGACGGTGCGGTCGCTCACGCCCAGGTCGACCTGGATGTCGGGGTAGCGGTCGCAGAAGCTGGCCAGGTTGGGCAGGATGATCTGCCGGGCGACCGAGGTGCCGACGTCGATGCGCAGCCGCCCCGTGGGGCTGGCCTGCGCATTGGTCATGCTGGCTTCCATGTCGTCGAAGTCGTTCAAGAGGCGCGCGGCGCGCTCGAAGTACGCGGCGCCGTCGGGCGTGACCGTCACGCGGCGCGTGGTGCGGTTCAGGAGCTTCACGCGCAGGCGCGATTCCAGCGCCTGGATCTGCTTGGTGACCGTGCCCTTGGGCAGGGCGAGCGAGTCCGCGGCCCGGGTGAAAGTGCCGGCCTCCACGACGCGGACGAAGATGCGCATGGCCTGGATTTGATCCATCGAATGCCTGTTCTGGTGCCCGGCCCACGCCGGAGGGAGGCGGATTCTCACACAAGGCGGCCAACCCCCCGTGGCATACGGATTGTTAGCCGTTTGGAAACAGAGTGGGGTCAGCTTGCCTGTTTCATGTCACACACGGCGCCTTATATTTCAACCATCGCCCATCCCCCTGAGGTCGCCCATGTCACCCGTTCCATCGTCCCGTTCTGCCGAAGCCGCCGCCGCAGCCGCTGCGGTGCAAGGCGTGGAAGCCGATCTGTCGATCGAGTTGCCCGGTCGCGAACCGGTGGCCGCGCGCATCTACGGACAGCGCGCCAAGGGCGACACGGCGCCGCTGGTGCTGCATTTCCATGGCGGCACCTTCGTGTGCGGCGGCCTGGACAACGGGCGCAACGTGGCGCGGCTTTTGGCCGGCTCGGGCGCCGTGGTGGTGTCGCTGGCCTATCCGCTGGTGCCGTTTCCGGAGCCCATCGAGGTCGGCTATGCCGCGCTCGAATGGCTCTACAAGCAGCGCACCAAGCTGGGCGGCAAGGGCGCGCTGGTCTACCTGGCCGGCGAGGAAGCCGGTGGCAACCTGGCCGCCGCCGTGGCGCTGATCGCCCGTGACCGGGCCCATCCGCCGCTGGCAGGCCAGATCCTGCTGTCGCCGATGCTCGACCCGTGCGCAGGCACCGCGTCGCTGCGCAAGGCCACCAACGACGCCCCCGAATGCCGCTGGGCCAGCGGTTGGGAAAAGTACCTGAGCTGCCCGTCGAACGCGACGCACCCCTATGCGGTGCCGAGCGGGTCGCTGCGCCTCTCCGCCCTGGCACCCGCGCTGGTGCTGGTGGGGCAGGACGACGCGATGCGCGACGAAGCCATGACCTTCGCGGGGCGCCTGCGTGCGGCCGGCATCGAGGTCACCAGCAGCGTGCTGCCCGGCGCGGCGAACTGGCCCAAGGCGCTGTACGACCCTGACAACGAAGGTTGTCGGGACTGCGCGGCCAACGTGCAGCAGCACTTTCGCGAGTTCTTCAGCGCCACGACGCCGCCACCTCCGGCGGCGCCCGAGCCCAGCTAGACCCGCAAGAGTCAGCACCGCCCACTGACAGCCGCCGCCTCCCCTCGAGGCGGGCGTCCGGCCCCTCTTTTCCCTGAAATCCGCCTCCTGGTGCCAAAAGCACCGGGGTGGCCTGTTGCATCCCAAAAAGTCATCGAGAAGGACGAAACATCATGTCGAACAACGAACAACAAAAGCTGTCTTCCGCCGCCCGCAAGGGCCTGTGGCCCGCCGTGACCGGCCTCACCGCACTGCTGGCGGTGGCCGCCGCGGTGGTGGGCATGTACAGCTTCAAGGCCGAGGCCACCGCGCCTGTGGCTGCGCAACAGGGCACGCCGGTGTCGGTCGCGGTCGTCGCGTCGAGCGAGATCAACGCGTGGGACGAGTTCTCCGGCCGCCTCGAAGCGGTCGAGCGCGTCGACGTGCGATCCCGCGTGGCGGGCGCCGTGCAGGCGGTGCACTTCCGCGAAGGCGCGCTCGTGAAGCAGGGCGACCTGCTGATCACCATCGACCCCGCGCCGTACGCCGCCGAGGTGGAACGCGCCGAAGCACAGGTCGCCTCGGCGCAGGCCCGCCAGGCCTTCAGCCGCAGCGAGCAGGAACGCGCCAGGCGCCTGTGGGACGAGCAGGCCATCGCCCAGCGCGAACTGGACGAGCGCGTGAACGCCGGCCGCGAAGCCGAAGCCAACCTGCGCGCCGCGCAGGCCTCGCTGCAGACCGCACGCCTGAGCCTGGGCTACACCCAGGTGCGCGCGCCGGTGTCCGGCCGCATCGGCAAGCTCGAAGTGACGGTGGGCAACCTCGTCGCCGCGGGCCCCGGCGCGCCGGTGCTGACCACGCTGGTGTCGGTGAGCCCGATCTACGCGAGCTTCGATGCCGACGAGCAGGTCATCACCCGCGCCCTGAAGGACCTGCCGGCCAACGCCGGCGCCCGGGGCCAGATCGACACGATCCCCGTGCAGATGGGCACCGCCGGCCTGGACGGCACGCCCTTCACCGGCAAGCTGCAGCTGATCGACAACCAGGTCGACGCCCGCAGCGGCACCGTGCGTGTCCGTGCTTCCTTCGACAACAAGGACGGCGCGCTCATCCCCGGCCAGTTCGCCCGCATCCGGATGGGCCAGGCGCGCAACGACACGGCGCTGCTGGTGAGCGAACGCGCCATCGGCACCGACCAGAACAAGAAGTTCGTGATGGTCGTGGGCGAGGACAGCAAGGCGGTCTACCGGGAAGTGGCCCTGGGCGCTTCGATCAACGGGCTGCGCGTCGTGAGCAAGGGCCTGAAGGCCGGCGATCGCGTCGTGGTCAACGGCCTGCAGCACATTCGCCCGGGCGCGCTGCTGGCGCCGCAGAACGTGACGATGGACGCCAAAGCGGACGCCGCCAAGCAACAACAACCGGAACGCGTGGCCGAGGCCGCGAAGTCCTGATTTCGGAGGAGGGCGCCTTGGCGTCCGCCGGAGAACCAACATGAATCTCTCTAAATTCTTCATCGACCGGCCGATCTTTGCCGGCGTGCTGTCGCTCTTGATGCTGATAGCCGGCCTGATCGCGCTGCGGGGGCTCCCGATCTCGGAGTACCCGGAAGTCGCGCCGCCTTCGGTGGTGGTGCGCGCCCAGTACCCGGGCGCCAACCCCAAGGTGATCGCCGAAACCGTGGCCACGCCGCTGGAAGAGCAGATCAACGGCGTCGAAGGCATGCTCTACATGGGCAGCCAGGCCACGACCGACGGCGTGCTCACGCTGACCGTCACGTTCCGCCTGGGCACCGACCCGGACAAGGCCCAGCAGCTGGTGCAGAACCGCGTCTCGCAAGCCGAGCCGCGCCTGCCCGAGGAAGTGCGGCGCCTGGGCATCACGACCGTCAAGAGCGCGCCTGACTTGACGATGGTGGTCCACCTCGTGTCGCCGAACAACCGCTACGACATCAACTACCTGCGCAACTACGCGGTACTGAACGTGAAGGACCCGCTCGCACGCATCGAAGGCGTGGGCCAGGTGCAGATCTTCGGCGGCGGCGATTACTCGATGCGCGTCTGGCTCGACCCGCAGAAGGTCGCGCAGCGCGGCCTCTCGGCCAGCGACGTGGTGGCTGCCATCCGCGGCCAGAACGTGCAGGCCGCGGCCGGCGTGGTCGGCGCATCGCCGGGCCTCTCGGGCGTGGACATGCAGCTGTCGATCAATGCGCAAGGGCGCCTGCAGAGCGAAGAAGAATTCGGCGACATCATCGTCAAGAGCGGCACCGACGGCGCCGTGACGCGCCTTCGCGACATCGGCCGCCTGGAGATGGGCGCCGCCGACTACTCGCTGCGCTCGCTCTTGAACAACGACCCGGCCGTCGGCATGGGCGTGTTCCAGGCGCCGGGCTCCAACGCGCTCGACATTTCGTCCAACGTTCGCAAGACGATGGCCGAGCTCAACAAGAACATGCCCGAGGGCCTGGAATACCGCATCGCCTACGACCCGACGCAGTTCGTGCGCGCATCGATCGAGTCGGTGATCCACACGCTGCTCGAGGCCATCATGCTGGTGGTGCTGGTGGTGATCCTGTTCCTGCAGACGTGGCGCGCGTCGATCATTCCGCTCTTGGCCGTGCCGGTGTCGGTGATCGGTACCTTCGCGGTGCTGCACATCCTCGGTTTCTCGATCAATGCGCTCAGTCTCTTCGGGCTGGTGCTGGCGATCGGCATCGTGGTGGACGACGCCATCGTGGTGGTGGAAAACGTCGAGCGGAACATCGAAGCCGGATTGACGCCGCGCGAGGCGACCTACCGCGCGATGCGCGAAGTGTCCGGGCCCATCATCGCGATCGCGCTGGTGCTGGTGGCCGTGTTCGTGCCGCTCGCATTCATCAGCGGTCTCACGGGCCAGTTCTATCGTCAGTTCGCGGTGACCATCGCGATCTCGACGGTGATCTCGGCGATCAATTCGCTCACGCTCTCGCCGGCGCTCGCAGCCCTCTTGCTGCGCGGCCACGACCAGCCGAAGGACGCATTGACGCGCGGCATGGACAAGGCCTTCGGCTGGCTTTTCCGCGGCTTCAACAAGCTGTTCCATCGCGGTTCGGAGGCCTACAGCGGCGGCGTGAAGAACGTCATCTCGCGCAAGGCCCTGATGCTGGCGGTCTACGTCGCGCTGATCGCGGTGACCTTCGGCCTCTTCAAGGCGGTGCCCGGCGGGTTCGTTCCGGCGCAGGACAAGCAGTACCTCATCGGCTTTGCCCAACTGCCCGACGGTGCCACGCTCGACCGCACCGACGAAGTGATCCAGCGCATGGGCGAGATCATGAAGAAGAACCCGAACGTGGAAGACGCCATCGCCTTCCCGGGCCTGTCGATCAACGGCTTCACCAACAGCTCCAACTCGGGCATCGTGTTCGCCACGCTCAAGCCCTTCGACCAGCGCAAGCGCGCCGATCAAAGCGGCGGTGCGGTGGCGGGCCAGCTCAATGGCGCGTTCTCCAGCATCCAGGACGCATTCATCGTGATGTTCCCGCCGCCGCCGGTGGCGGGCTTGGGCACCACGGGCGGCTTCAAGCTGCAGATCGAAGACCGCGCCTCGGTCGGCTACGACCAGATGGACCAGGCAGTGAAGGCCTTCATGGCCAAGGCACAGGCCGCGCCCGAGCTCACGGGCATGTTCACGAGCTGGCAGGTCAACGTGCCGCAGCTGTACGCGGACATCGACCGCACCAAGGCGCGCCAGCTCGGCGTGCCGGTGACGGACATCTTCGACACGATGCAGATCTACCTGGGCAGCCTGTACGCCAACGACTTCAACAAGTTCGGCCGCACGTATTCCGTGCGCGTCCAGGCCGATGCGCCTTACCGCGCCCGTGCCGAAGACGTGGGCCTCTTGAAGGTGCGCTCGACCTCGGGCGAGATGGTGCCGCTGGCCGCGTTGATGAAGGTGAATTCGACCTTCGGACCGGAACGCGCCATGCGCTACAACGGCTACCTCGCCGCCGACATCAACGGCGGCCCGGCACCCGGCTATTCGTCGGGCCAGGCGCAAGACGTGATCACCAAGATCGCGGCCGAGACGCTGCCCAAGGGCGTGAGCTTCGAGTGGACCGAGTTGACGTACCAGGAAATCCTGGCGGGCAACTCCGCCTTCCTGGTGTTCCCGCTGGCCATCCTGCTGGTGTTCCTGGTGCTGGCCGCCCAGTACGAGAGCCTGACGCTGCCGATCGCGATCATCCTGATCGTGCCCATGGGCATCATGGCCGCGATGGCGGGCGTATGGATATCGGGGGGTGACAACAACGTCTTCACGCAGATCGGGCTGATCGTGCTGGTGGGGTTGAGTGCGAAGAACGCGATCCTGATCGTGGAGTTCGCACGGGAGCTCGAGTTCGCCGGACGCACGCCCATCCAGGCCGCGATCGAAGCGAGCCGCCTGCGCCTGCGCCCGATCCTGATGACCTCGCTGGCCTTCGTGATGGGTGTGCTGCCCCTGGTGCTCTCGACCGGCGCGGGCTCGGAGATGCGCAAGGCCATGGGCGTGGCGGTGTTCGCCGGGATGATCGGGGTGACGGCCTTCGGCCTGTTCTTGACGCCCGTGTTCTACGTGCTGCTGCGCCGCCTGGCAGGCAACAAGCCGCTCAAGCTGCATGGCGAAGTGCCGCATGGCGAGGAGTTCGTCTCGGCGGGGCACCCGGCCGCACCGGCCCCGTCTTCGCACGGTGGTTCGGGCGGTGGCGGTCTGCACCCGGTGCCGGCGTCGCCGCGTCCCTCGCACGGGTCGCATGACTGATCGCATCAACGATCAAGAAGAAAGTTCATCATGAAATTCGCATTCCAACCTTTGGTTCGCAACGCCTTGCTGCCGCTGGTCGCCGCCCTGGCGCTGGCCGGTTGCGCGACGGTGCCCTCCGGCGTGCCGGAGATCCAGACCACGGCGCAGTTCAAGGAGCAGGGCGCCACGCCGCCGGCCGGCTTCACGAAGGCGCTGCCTTCGGAAGCGCAGGCGCGCGGCGCCTGGTGGCTGGCGTTCAACGACCCGGTGCTCAATGCGCTGGTCGAGAAGGCCGATGTCAACAACAACAACATCCAGGCCGCCGCGGCCCGGCTGGCCGAGGCCCGCGCGCTCGCGCGCAGCGCCAACGCCGACCGGCTGCCGCAGATCGGCCTGGGCGCGGGTGCCAACCGCGGCGCGGGCCTGGACAAGGCCACGGCCAGCGTTTCGCCGGGCACCATGACCAACATCGGCGCCACGTTCTCGTACGAAGTGGATTTGTTCGGCCGCCTCTCGGGCGCCAGCAACGCGGCCAAGCTCGATGCCGCCGGCCGCGAAGGCCTGCTGCAGAGCACGCGTCTCGCGGTACAGGCCGAAGTGGCGCAGACCTACCTGCAGCTGCGCGCGCTCGACGCCGAACGCGCACTGATGCGCGAGACGGTCGACGCCTACAGCGACACGCTGCGCCTTACGCAGCGCCGCCAGGCGGCCGGTGACATCGCCGAGCTCGATGTGGCGCGGGTGCAGACCGAGGTGTCGTCCACCGAATCCGATGCGCTGGCGCTCGACCGCCAACGCGCCCAGGTCGAGCATGCGCTCGCGGTGCTGGTGGGCGATTCGGCCTCCAGCTTCGGCGTGCGTACCGACGAATGGGCGACAGCGCTGCCGGCCATTCCGCCCGGCGTGCCCGGCACGGTGCTCACGCGCCGGCCCGATGTGTCGGCCGCGCAGAACGCGGTGCTCGCGGCGCAGGCCCGCGTCGGCGTGGCACAGACCGCATGGTTCCCGGACATCTCGCTGACCGGCGCCGCCGGCTACGCCTCGCCCGAGATCGGCGACCTCTTCAAGTGGTCGGCCCGCTCGTGGGGCGTGGGTGCGCTGCTGTCGCTGCCGATCTTCGACGGCGGCCGCCGCGAGGCCGGCCTGCAGGGCGCCAACGCCCAGCTCGACGGCGCGCTGGCCAGCTACCGCACGCAGGTGCTGGTGGCGTTCCAGGAGGTCGAAGACCAGCTGGCCGCCATCCGCATCCTGCAGGAACAGTCGGTGGTGCAGGCCAAGGCGGTGTCGTCGGCCCAGCGGGCGACGAGCCTGTCGGACACGCGCTATCGCAATGGCTACATCAGCCAGCTCGACCTGCTCGACGCACGCCGGAGCGAATTGCGCAACCGTCGCCAGGCGCTGCAGGTGAAGTCGGCGCAGTACCAGGCCGCCGTGGGCCTGATCCGCGCGATCGGCGGGACGTGGGAAGTGCCGGCGGCAACCGCTTCGGCTGCCCCGGCCGCTACCCCTGCTGCTGCGCAGAAGGTGGCGACGCGCTGATCTTCTGGAGCTCCGCGACGCCCAGTGCCAGGGCGTTGGAGTAGGTGGCCTGCGGCTTGGCGGCCGAGCGGAACACCCGATAGTCGAGGGTGTCGCGGGTGTCGTGAAGGTCTGAGTGGCCGCTGTTGTCGAGGGCTTCGAGCAGGGTCCAGTAGAACTGGCCCGGCTCGCGTTCCTCGACCGTGAGCGCCAGGTCGTTGAGAGCGGGCATGGGTCCGTGGTGGCAAGGCATTGAGGTGTCTTGTATACGGACAAACGACGCCCCCGGATTCAAAACGCAACTGCATCCCCGGCCGCCTGCGTGAAAGATGCCGCATTTCGGCCGCCCGATTCGGGGGCGCGCCGGCGCTCAACGACAATCCGGCCCATGAGTTCAACGGCGAAAAGCAGGCCGGCGCGGTGCGTCATGGTCCTGGGCACCACCAGCGGCGCCGGCAAGAGCTGGCTGGCCACGGCGCTGTGCCGCTGGTACGCGCGGCAGGGGCTGAAAGTGGCGCCCTTCAAGGCGCAGAACATGAGCAACAACGCCCGCGTGGTCGATGGCGGCGAGATCGGCAGCGCCCAGTACTTCCAGGCGCTGGCGGCCAACGCCGTGCCCAACGTGCGCATGAACCCGCTGCTGCTCAAGCCCGAGCGCGACACCCACAGCCAGGTCGTCCTGATGGGGCAGGTGAGCGAGGCGCTCTCTGCCTTGCCCTGGCGCGGGCGCAGCGAGCGCGTGTGGCCGCAGATCGCCGGGGCGCTCGACGCACTGCGGGCCGAGAACGACGTGGTGGTGATCGAGGGTGCGGGCTCGCCGGCCGAGATCAACCTCATGGCCAGCGACATCGTGAACCTGCGCGTCGCCCGCTACGCCGAGGCCCGCTGCCTGCTCGCGACCGACATCGACCGGGGCGGCGCCTTCGCGCACCTCTACGGCACCTGGGCGCTCTTGCCCGAGGCCGACCGGTCTCTGTTGCATGGCTTCGTGCTCAACAAGTTTCGCGGCGACGCCTCGCTGCTGTCGCCCGCGCCCGAGAAGCTGCAGGCGCTGACCGGCGTGCCCACGGTCGCGACGCTGCCGATGTGGTGGCAGCACGGCCTGCCCGAAGAAGACGGCGTGTTCGACGACCGCAGCCGCGCGAGCGGCAAGGTGACGAAGACCGTGGCCGTCGTCGCCTACCCGCGCATCAGCAACCTCGACGAATTCCAGTCGCTCAAGAACGTGCCCGGCGTGCGGCTGGTCTGGGCGCGCACGCCCGCCGACGTGGCCGGCGCCGACTGGATCGTGCTGCCCGGCTCCAAGCACACGAGCGGCGACCTCGCGTGGCTGCGCGCGCAGGGGCTGGACAGCGCCGTGGCCACGCATGCATCGCGGGGCGGCGTGGTGCTGGGCATCTGCGGCGGGCTGCAGATGCTGGGCGAGGCGCTGGTCGATCCGCACGGCATCGACGGCAACGCACCCGGCCTCGGCCTGCTGCCGCTGGTGACGGTGTTCGAGCGCGAGAAGACCGTGCGCCATCGCAGCGCCACCTTCGGCGCGCTGACCGGCGACTGGGCCGCGCTCTCGGGCGTGCCGATGGCCGGCTACGAGATCCACCACGGCCAGACCGCCGCGCACCCGCAGATGGCGCAGGACGGCCACGCGGTGATGCCCGAAAGCCTCGCCTGGCAGAACGCGCGCGGCAATGTGCTCGGGCTGTACCTTCACGGCCTCTTCGAGGATGCGGCGGTGCTGCATGCGCTCTTCGGCGCGGCGGCGCCCACGCTGGACAGCACCTTCGACGGCCTGGCCGATTTCATCGACACCCATTTCGACGCCGGCGTGCTTGCCGGCCTGATTGAATCCGCATGAACGACACGATTCCCTCTATTCCCACCCTTTCCGACATCACCGATGCCGCGCTGGCAGCCAGGCTGCAGCACGCGATCGACAACAAGACCAAGCCGCTCGGCGCGCTGGGCCGGCTGGAGACGCTGGCCCTGCGGATCGGCGCGATCCTGGGCGGCGAAACGCCGGTGCTCGAAGCGCCGCAGATGCTGGTCTGCGCGGGCGACCATGGGCTCGCGGCGCGCGGCGTCTCGGCGTATCCGAGCGACGTGACCTGGCAGATGGTCGAGAACTTCCTCGCGGGCGGCGCGGCGGTGAGCGTGCTCGCGCGGCAGCATGGGCTCGCGCTGACGGTGGTCGATTGCGGCGTGCGGCGGGACTTTCAGGCCCGTCCGGGGCTGGTGTCGCGGCGGATCGCCGCCGGGACGGCGGATGCGTCGGCCGGCCCAGCCATGACCGCCGCGCAGTGCGCGCAGGCCATCGCCAATGGGCGCGAGGTGGTGCGCGTGCTGCCGGGCAATGCCTTGTTGCTGGGCGAGATGGGCATCGGAAACAGCTCGTCGGCGGCGCTGCTGCTGACGCGGCTCGCGGGGCTGGACATCGGCGCCTGCACGGGGTCGGGCACCGGTCTCGACGCGGCGGGGCTCGCACGCAAGCGCGAGGTGCTGGGCGAAGTGCTCGCGCTGCACAAGGGCGCGACTGCGCCGCTCGACGCGCTGGCCGCATTCGGCGGTTTCGAGGTCGCCACGCTCGTCGGCGCCGTGTTGCAGGCGGCGGAAGAGCGCCGCGTGATCGTTGTCGACGGCTTCATCGCCAGTGCCGCGGTGCTCGTCGCACAAGCGCTGCAGCCGCATGTGACGCAGCGCTGCGTGGCCGCGCACAGCTCGGCGGAGCCGGGGCATGCGTTGCTGCTGAAGCACCTAGGGCTGGAGCCGCTGCTGAACCTCGATCTGCGCCTGGGCGAAGGCTCGGGCGGCGCGCTGGCCTGGCCGCTGCTCGAATCGGCCTGCCGCATCCTGCGCGAGATGGCGAGCTTCGAGGCGGCGGGCGTGTCGCGCAAGGACGCCTGAGCTTTGATGAAAGGCCTTCGTCATTTCCTGCTCGCGCTGCAGTTCTTCACCCGCGTGCCGGTGACGGGGACGCTCGCGGCATGGGTCGGGTTCAGTCCGCAGATGCTGCGGGCGAGCGCGGCGCATCTGCCCGGCATCGGGTGGCTCGTGGGCGGTGTGGCGGCGCTGGTCTTCGTGGCCGTGGGTATCGGACTGCAGAGCGTGGCGGGCGCATTCGCCGCGGCGGTGCTGAGCACCGTCGCCACCGTGATGCTGACCGGCGCCTTCCATGAAGACGGCCTCGCCGACGTCGCCGATGGCCTGGGCGGTTCGGCCAACCGCGAGCGCGCACTGGAGATCATGAAGGACTCGCGCATCGGCGCCTTCGGTGCCGTCGCGCTCGTGCTCGCGCTGGGCCTGAAATTCGCGCTGCTCGCCACGCTGGCCGGGCGCGGGCTGGAGGCGGTGGCCGTGGCGATCGTCGGGGCGCACGTGCTGTCGCGGCTCGCGCCGCTGTTCCTGATCCGCTGGCTGCCCTATGCCGGCGACAGCGGGGCGAGCAAGGCGAAGCCGCTGGCCGATGCGATCGGCGGCGGGGCGCTGGTCATCGCGGTGCTGTGGTCGGTGCCTGCCGTGGCGCTGCTGCTGTGCGCGCATGACGTGGTGCATGTCGTCGCTGCGCTGCTGGCTGTCGTGGTTGCGGCAGGCTGGATGGCGCGTCTCTTTATCCGCCGCTTGCAGGGCTTCACGGGCGACGGGCTGGGTGCGACGCAGCAGGTCTGCGAACTCGCGATCTATCTCGCGCTGGCCTGGCAGGCATGAGAAAGCTCTGGCTGCTGCGGCATGCGCCCGTGATCGCGGCACCCGGCCTCTGCTACGGCGCGACCGACCTCGAAGCGGGAGCCGAAGCCACGCTGGCCGCCGCGCAACGCATCGCGCCCTTGCTGCCGGCCGGCATCGCGCTGCGCAGTTCGCCGCTGCGGCGTTGCGTCGCGTTGGCCGATGCCATCGCGGCGCTGCGCCCGGACCTGGCCGTGCAGCACGACGCCCGCCTCGCCGAGATGAGCTTCGGCGCGTGGGAAGGGCAGCCGTGGTCCGCCATCGCGCGCGAGGAGTTCGAGGCCTGGACCGGCAATTTCGCCGACGGCATCGCCGGCGCGAGCGGCGAGAGCGTGCGCGCCTTCATGCAGCGCGCGGCCGAAGCGCACGACGAATGGCTGTCGGGCGAGGGCGATGCGCTGTGGGTCACGCACGCCGGTGTGCTGCGCGCAGTGACGCTGCTGCAGCGCGGCATCCGCTGCCCCGCAAACGCCGCCGACTGGCCCGCGGGTGAACTCGCGTTCGGCAGCTGGCTCACTTTCGAACACCCTCCAGTCGGCTGATAACTACGCCCGCGCGAACCACAGCTCGAAGTGGTTGAAGCGCACGTTGTTGCACAGCTTCGATGCCAGCTCGGTCATGGCCGGCGCCGGCATCACCTGGCTCGCCGTCGCCGTCCGCACCCGGTCCAGCGCCGCGGGCGAGACCTTGTCCTTGCAGTAGCGCACGCTGTTCTGTTTCGGCGTGTTCTGCGCGGGCACGAGCTCGATGCCGGGCACGATCATCCCGGCCTGCCGCAACCCCTCCGACGCCTTGGTCGCGGCCGGCCAGTCGGCCCGGTCGCCCACCTGCAGGTAGATGCGGATCGGCAGCGACGCGCTGTCCAGCGCCGCCGCCACGAGGCTGGGCGCGGCGGCCGCCGGCGCCGGCTCGGCCGCGACGCTCGCCGCGGCCGGCGTGCCCCAGGCCTGCATCGCGGAGTGTCCCGCCTTGTCGAAGAAGCTGTAGATCGCCTGGCTCGCCACGCGCTCCTCGGGCGTGGCGTTGGGCCGGTTGCCGGCCTCGGCGGTGCTGCGGAACAGCGCGACGATCTGCCCCGACACCTGCTTGTCGATGCCGTCGCCGGCCGAGAGGCTGTTGAGCAGCACGATCGCCATGTCCACCTGCGGGCGCTTGTCGGAGGTGAGCAGCGGGCCGAGCTTGAGCAGCATGTCCGCATCGCGGCGGCTCCGCTCGGCGAGTTCGCGGCGGGCGATGTCTTCCTGGTCGACGTAGCGCTGCAGCTTGGTGAAGCCGGTGGCGACGAGGCCCGCGAGCACGGTCGTCAAAAGCCAGAAGCCGACCTTGGAATCGCCGAAGGCCGAGAGGCGGTCCATGAGCGAGGGCGGGCCCTTCGGTGCGGCGAGGGATTTGCGCACTTCCATCCGGAAGAACTCCTCCTCGCGGATGTCCTGCTGCTGCTCGGGCGTGAGTGCCATGGCGTCTGCCTCCTCCACGGGTGGTGGTGGCGTGCAGTGTCTGCCTCCCGCGGCGGTTGCACATCCATCGTTGGAGGTAGACGGCGTAGTGCGTTGGGGGGCGGCCGGGTGCCGGTCAGCTCAGTTCTTTTGCCGCCACTGTTCGCGCCAGAGCTTGTCCAGCTGCGGCGCGAGCGCCTGCGGCGGCGCGCCCACGAGGGTGTTCTTTCCGTTGCGCTGCACCAGCCCGTAGATGCGGCCCGAGCCCTGGTCGTAGAGCGCGATGGCGTTGTTGTCATGGCAGTCGTGCGGCTTGCAGAAGGCGTGCAGCACATAGCGCGTGCCGTCCACGGTGACCCATTGCGGCTCGGGCGCCGGGCCTTCGCGGCGCACCAGCCAGCGATCGTTTTCCTTGGCGCCGAGCGCGGCGCGCCAGGCCTTCTGCATCGCGGGGCCCTGTGCCAGCGCTGCCGGGCTGCCTGTCGGCGGAGCGGGCTGCTTCGTGGCAGCCGGTTCCATGGGCGGCGTCGCGGCGCGGGCCGAGCCGTCGCATCGCCAGTAGCGCAGCTTCATCAGCTCGGGGCCCAGTTGGCCTGCCACCGGCTTCGCGGCATTCAGCGTGATGGACTGGCCGCGTGTTTCGCGAAAGACCAGGAAGGTCAGGGCGCCGGCCTTGTCCACCTCGCTCATCAGCGCGACGTCGAAACGCGCGGGCGGCTGGCTGTTGCCGAAGAAGCTGTGCGCCGTTTCGGGCGACTGGCCGACCACGCGGCGCTTGCCGCTCTCGACGATCAGTTGGTCTTCGCGCACCTGCAGCGTGGGCGCGGACGCATCGGCGCACGCGGTCGACCAGCGCCCGCCGTAGGCCGCCATGGCGTCGGGCGGCAGGCCCTTGCCGCCTTGCTGCGACCAGGCCGCGGCCGGCAGGAAAGCGGCTGCCGAGAGCAGCGCGGTGGCGAGGAGGGTGCCGTGAGTCTTCGGAATCGTCATGCGTGGAGTGTCAGGCGGTTTTGGGGGCCGGCGTCTTGGGCTTGTAGTCGCAGTAGGGCGTCACCGCGCACTCCCAGCAGCGCGGCTTGCGCGCCACGCAGATGTAGCGGCCGTGCAGGATGAGCCAGTGGTGCGCGTGCAGCCGGTATTCCGGTGGGACGCGCTTCTCCAGCTTGAGTTCCACCTCCAGCGGCGTCTTGCCTGGCGCGAGCCCGGTGCGGTTGCCCACACGGAAGATGTGCGTGTCGACCGCCATGGTCGGCTCGCCGAAGGCCACGTTGAGCACCACGTTGGCGGTCTTTCGGCCGACGCCGGGGAGGGCCTCGAGTTCGGCGCGCGTCTTCGGCACCTCGCCGCCGTGCAGCTCGACCAGCATGCGGGAGGCTTCGATCAGGTGCTTCGCCTTGCTGCGATAGAGCCCGATGGTCTTGATGTAGGCCTCCAGCCCCTCGACCCCCAGGTCGTAGATGGCCTGCGGCGTGTTGGCCACCGGAAAGAGCTTGCGCGTCGCCTTGTTCACGCCCACGTCGGTGGCCTGCGCCGAGAGCAGCACGGCGGCCAGCAGCTCGAAGGGGGTGTCGTATTCGAGCTCGGTCTCGGGTGTGGGGTTGGCCGCCTGCAGAATGGCGAAGAAGAGGGGGATGTTGTCTTTTTTCATGGGGCTCGAAGGCGCCGCGCGCATTTGCCGGGGGCGCAGGGCGGCGACAGGCGCAATATATCGTTGAAAGACGATAGCCTTACGCAGCATTCATGCACCCGCCTTTCGCGACAATGGCGCCCAGAAAGTGAGACTGACCATGCAATTCGCCTCCCGCCTCGACAACGTCGAAACCTCCGCCATCCGCGAACTCTTCAAGCTGCTCGGCAAGCCCGGCATCATCAGTTTTGCGGGCGGTTTCCCGGACAGCGCGATGTTCGACGTCGAGGGCCTGAAGGAAGCGAGCCAGAAGGCACTCACCGAGGAGCCCGGCGGCGCATTGCAATACGGCGCCACCGAAGGCTACGAGCCGCTGCGCAGCCAGCTCAGCGCCTTCATGAAGACCAAGGGCGTCGACGTGGACCCGAGCGGCCTCATCGTCACCACCGGCAGCCAGCAGGCGCTGGACCTCCTGGGCAAGACCATGATTTCCCCCGGCGACAAGGTGATCGTCGAAGGCCCGACCTTCCTGGCCACCATCCAGTGCTTTCGCCTCTACGGCGCGCAGCTCATCAGCGCGCCGATCGACGCCAACGGCGTGAAGACCGATGAGCTGGAGAAGCTCATCGCCGAGCACAAGCCCAAGTTCGTCTACCTGATCCCGACCTTCGGCAACCCCAGCGGCGCGATGCTGACGCTGGAGCGCCGCAAGAAGGTGCTCGAACTTGCCGTGAAGTACCAGACGCTGATCGTCGAGGACGACCCCTACGGCGACCTCTATTTCGGCGAAGCGCCGCCGCTTTCGATCCTCGCATTGAGCAAGGACGTTCCGGGCAGCCGCGAACTGCTCGCGCACTGCGGGAGCCTGAGCAAGGTGCTGAGCCCGGGCCTGCGCATCGGCTGGATGATCGCGCCGGCCGAGCTGCTCGCCAAGGCGACGATGTGCAAGCAGTTCAGCGACGCGCACACCAGCACCTTCTCGCAGGCCACGGCCGCGCAATATCTCAAGAGCGGCCGCATGCCCGCGACGCTCGCGCATGTGCGCGAGGTCTACGGCCAGCGCGCGCAGGCGATGGGCGCGGCATTGAAGCGCGAACTGGGCGATGCGGTGAGCTTCACGCAGCCCAACGGCGGTCTGTTCTTCTGGGCGCGCCTGACGGGTGCCAACGGCAAGCTGGCCGATGCAAATGAATTGGCCAAGCGCGCGATCGAGAAGCTCGTGGCCTTCGTGCCCGGCGCGCCGTTCTTCGCCGAGAAGCCCGATGTGGCGACGCTGCGTTTGAGCTTTGCGACCGCCGATGTGGCCAAGATCGAAGAGGGCGTCAAGCGACTCGGTCAGGCCCTATAAACAATCAGGGCGAGCGATGCAGGCGGGGCGCCGCCAGCAGGTCCAGGTTGTCCGCAATGGCCGCATCCACGTTCGGATAGCGGCCTTTCATTTTCGAGAGCGTCATGATGGTCTGTAGCGCCTTCAGGTCCTTGACCGAGGGCGCGACCTTGATCTGCGCGATGGCCGCAGAGGCGTTGCCGCCGTTCACCAATGCCATCACCTTGCTTGCCCAGTCGTTCGCGCGCGCCATGTCTTCACCTGCTTTCCATTGAACCGCCGACTGTACACAGCGCGGCACTCCCCACCAGGGGGTTACGATCACCCATGAGAAAAACCTTTCAGCTCCAGGTCGAGGGCAAGCACCCCGACCGTCTCGTCGAAGCCATCAAGCACGAGATCGCCAAGTACATCAAGCGCGAACGCCGCCGCGATCTGCCCGAGGGCAGCGACTTCTGGGACTTCGATTGCAAGTTCGGCGCGTCGGCGGAAACCGCCGAAGTCACCCAGGTGCCGGCCATCAACAAGCTGATCGACGGCATCGTCAAAGATGCCGGCAAGCAGTTCTATATCGAGCTCCTTGCCAAGCCCGGCAAGCGCACGCCGCGTCCCGCCGGGGAGCGGACCGAAGCGCCGCCCGAGGAAGACTGAACCTCTAGATCAGCGCCTTCGCCAGCTGCAGCCCGTGGCGCTGCTCCGCGTCCTGCAGCGAGCGCGCGATCGACGGGTGCAGACGCACCCCGTTCCTCGATTGCGCATCCCGTCGTTTCAACCCGCCTTCGCCCGGCAACCGGACCGGCTTCGCAGCATCGATCGGCGTGTTGTCCCGGCACTGGGCCGCGACATGGTCCATCTGGCGCAGGAATGCCTCCTTGCCGCCGAACGCATGCAGGTCGTGCAGCGTGATGTGCACCGTCGCGCCCCAGCCTTCTTTCGGGTCGACCCGGCCGAAGCCCGCCAGTCCCGCCGTCAGCGTTTCCACCAGCAGCGCCATGCCATAGCCCTTGTGGCCGTGGCTCAAGCCGCCCACGGGCAGCAGCGTGCCGGGCGGCTGGTCGAACAGCACCTGCGGGTCGTTGGTCGGCTGGCCGGCCGCGTCGATGAGCCATTCCTCGGCAAAGGTCTCGCCGGCCGCGCGCTTGCGGTTGCTCATGCCGTTGGTGGTGATCGAGGCCGAGATGTCGACCATCACGCCGCCCTGCGAGAGCGGAAAACCCATCGCCAGCGGATTCGGCGTGAACAGCGCCTCCGTGCCGCCGAAGGGCGCGACGCTTGCGGTGTTTGGGTCGGAGCAGGCCAGGAGCATCAGCATGTCTTCCTGCAGCGCGCGCAGCATGTAGACGGCCAGGCACGCGATGTGGTGGCTGCGGCGGATCACGAGCGAAGCGGTACCGAGCTCGCGCGCACGCGGCACCAGCAGGTCCATGCCCTGGTCCATGAGCCAGGGGCCGGGGAGGCGCTTGCCGTCCCAGAGCACGGCGGCGGGGCGGTCCGACAGCACCTGGGGCGCGCCGTCGCGGGTCATGCCGCCCGATTCGACTTCCTTCACATAGCCGGCCAGGAGCGCCAGGCCGTGCGTGTCGTGGCCCAGCAGGTCGCCTTCGACGAGGGTGCGCCCGACGCTGTCGGCCATCGATGCGGCGAGGCCGGCTTTCTGCAGCAGGGCGCTCGCGTAGTCCTTGAGTGCATCGGCGCGGTAGAGCGGGGAGATGTCGTTCATGCCCCCATTCTGGTTCACTCGGGCTTGATGTTGGCGATGGCCGCGATCTTGCGAAAGCGCGCGATTTCCTCGAGGTGAAAGCGCTGCATCTTCTCGGGCGGATAGGGCATCAGCTCGCCGCCGGTCTTGCGCACGAAGGCGCGCGCCTCGTCGGTGGCGAGCGTCTTTTGCAGCGCATCGGCGAGTTTGGTGGTGATGTCGTCGGGCGTCTGCGAGCGCAGGTAGAACGACACCCAGCTGTACTGCACGTACTCGTTGAACCCCTTCTCGCGGATCGTCGGCACGTTGGGCACGTCGGGGTTGCGCGCTTCGCCGGACACCGCGAGCGCCTTGAGCTTGCCCGACTTGATGAGCTGCATCGCCCCGCCCAGGTCGACCAGCGCGAAGTCCAGCTGGTTGCCGATCACGTCCGTCATGATCGGCGCCTGCCCCTTGTAGGGCACATTGGTGAACTCACAGCCGGCCACGTTGGCCAGCCACGCCGCCGCCAGCTGGTAGCCGGCCGAATAGGTGCCCACGTTCAGGGGCTTGGTCTTTGCCGCCGCCAACAGCGCCTCCAGCGTTGCGAAGCGCGAGTCGTTCGACACCACGATCACGTTCATGCCGCGCGTGAGGCCCGAGACGGGCTTGAAGTCCTTGACCGAGTCGTAGCCCAGGTCCTTGATCACCAGCGGGTTCACCGCCATCGGTGAGTTGCTCGCCAGCAGCAGCATGTAGCCGTCGGCCGGCGCGTTCTTGACCGACTGCAACGCGATGATGCCGTTGGCCCCCGGCTTGTTCTCCACCACCACCGCCTGGCCGATCTGCGCGGCGAGCTGGTCGCCGAAGTAGCGCGCGGAGTTGTCCGAGCCGCTCCCGGGCGTGAACGGCACCACGATGCGGATCGGCCGCGTGGGAAAGGCATTCGCCTGCGCGAAGCCCTTGCCCGCGACCGCCGAGCCTGCCAATGCCAGCAGCAGCTGGCGCCTGTTTGTCTCCATCTTTTTTGCTCCTGATTCCGTGATTGAACCGGTCGTTCGGGCTGCGTGCCCGTTTTTCGGGCCGGTCCAAATAATAATACATATGTGCTTTTAAAAACTACGTATCTGTTATATCTTCGAAAAAGACAGAACGACAGGAGCCACATGACCGCTGAAGCGAACCCCACCGGAAACGATCCGGCCACGCCCGACCTCGCGATCCATCGCACCGGCCACACGGCCACGGTGGAGATGCGCCGGCCGCCCCACAACTTCTTCGACCTAGCGTTGATCTCCGCGCTGGCCGACGCCTTCGAGGCGCTGCAGGCCGACCCCGAGTGCCGTGCCATCGTGCTGGCCGCGCAGGGCCGCTCGTTCTGCGCCGGTGCCGACTTCTCCGCGCCCGCGCCGCCCGCGGGCGAGCGCCGCGATCCGGCCGAGCTCTACCGCCAGGCCGTGCGCCTGTTCGCCGTCACCAAGCCGGTGATCGCCGCGGTGCAGGGCCCGGCGGTGGGCGGCGGCCTCGGGCTGGCGCTGGTGGCCGACTTCCGCATCACCTGCGCCGAGGCGCGCTTCAGCGCGAACTTCGCGCGGCTGGGCTTTCACCCCGGCTTTGCCTTGAGCTACACGCTGCCGCGGCTCATCGGTCCGCAGAAGGCGGCGCTGCTGCTGTACACCGGCCGCCGGCTGGACGGCGAGGAGGCGGTGCGCATCGGGCTGGCCGACGAACTGGTGGCGCAGGACGCGGTGCGAAGCCGCGCCCAGGCGCTGGCCGAAGAGATCGCCGTGTCGGCCCCGATCGCCGTCGAGTCGACCCGCGCGAGCCTGCGCGCCGGGCTGGTCGAATCGGTGCGCGCCGCCGTCGAGCGCGAGGCCGGCGAGCAGCGCCAGCACTTCCAGACCAGCGATTTCCGCGAAGGCGTGGCCGCGATGGCGCAGCGCCGCGAGCCCGTCTTCGGGCGCCGCTGAGCAGAGCGAAGCCGGAGCACACGATGATCGACTTCTCCCTTGGTGAAGACCTCGCGCTGGTGGCCGAGACGGCCCAGCGCTTTTCCGACGAGCAGCTGCTGCCGTCGCAACGCGATTTCGAAGCGCGGCGCGCGGTGGCGGATGCGGTGCTGCGCGAAGCCCGCGACATCGGTTTCGACCGCATCGACTGGCCCGAGGCCAGCGGCGGCGCCGGCATGGGCGCGGTGGCGCGCGCGCTGGTCCTGGAGCGCCTGGCCGCCGGATGCCCGGGCGCGGCGATCGCCCTGCAGCCGCTGGGCAGCGTTGCGCATGCCTTGCTTGCGTTCGGCGGCGACGCGGCATTGCGGCGCTGCGCCGCGCCGCTCGACGCGCCCGGCCTGCGCGCGGTGCTGGTGTTCGATCACCGGGATGCGTGGCAGGGCGATGCGGACACGCTGACCGGCAGCGCGCCGTGGCTGCCCGCCGATCGCGTGGACCTCCTGGCGGTGTTGAGCCGCACGGGGCTGAAGATCGTCACGCGCGGAATCCGCGTGACGCCCGTGCCAGGCGCGGGCCTGCGCGCGGCGGGGGCTGGCGAGATCCGCGTGGACCGTGTGCCGGTCGATGCGGCCTGGACCGATCCCGCGGCTGCCGCGCTGGCGCTGGCGCATGCGCGCGTTCACCTGTCGGCGCTCATCGTGGGCCAGATGCACGCCGCGGCCGAGTACTCGCGCAAGTACGCGCTGGAGCGGGTGGCTTTCGGCCGTCCGATCGCGCACCACCAGGCGCTGGCTTTCCTGATCGTCGATATGCACAGCGCGGTGGACGCCGCGCGCCAGTTGCTGCACGAGGCCGCGTGGCGGCTCGATGCCGCGCAACCCGCGACGGCGGCCGCGGCAACGGCGCTCGTCGAGGCGGCTGAGAACGCCGTCTTCATCGGCTCGAACGCGGTGCAGATCCTCGGCGGCGCGGGCTTCATGCGCGACTACCCGGTGGAAAAGCACATGCGCGAACTGCGCGCGCTGGGCCTGCTGCTCGGCGGCGCGGATGCGGCGCGCGACGACGCGCTGGGTGATGCACTGAGTGATGCACCGCTCGCACCCTTTTCTTTTCTCGCCGCCGGCGCACTGGGAGCCTGACCATGGATTTTTCGATTGCCCCAGAAGACCAGCAACGGCTGCAGACCTTGCACCGGCTCGGCCGCGAGGAGATGCGCCCCGCCGGCTGGCGCGCCGACCGCGCCGGCGCACCGCTGCCGGTGGACGATCCGTTCTTCGTGCGCATGCTCGCCGAGGGCTTCGGCCGCACGCGCTGGCGCCCGCCCGGGGCGGATGCGAGCAGCGAAGAGACACAGGCCGCGCCCAACAAGGCCAGCTCGGCCGTGGCGCAGGTGCTGCTCGCCGAAGAGGGCGCCTACTGGGACCGCGGCATCGGCGTCGCGCTGCCGGGCCCGGGCCTGGGCGAACCGCCGATCCTCTCGATGGGCACGCCCGAGCAGAAGGAACGCTTTCTCTCGCCGTTCGTGAATCCCGCGCGGCCGATCTGGGGCGCGTTCGCGATGACCGAGCCTTCGGGCGGCTCCGACGTGGCCAACATCAAGACCCGCGCGCGGCGCGAGGGCGACCACTGGGTGCTCGACGGCGCGAAGTCGTTCTCGGGCAATTCGGGCCGCGCCGAGTGGATCGTGGTGTTCGCCACCATCGACCCCGCGCTCGGCCGCGCGGGCCACCGCGCCTTCGTCATCGAGCGCGGCACGCCCGGTCTGGCCGACTTTCGCATCGAGAAGAAGATGGGCCTGAAGGCGTACGAGTCGACCTCGTTCTTCCTTGCGGACTGCCGCGTGCCGGCGGCCAACATGCTCGGCGGCGAGGCCTATTACACGCAGCGCTCGGGCGGCTTCAAGGGCGCGATGAACACCTTCAACGCGGGCCGTCCCGCCATCGCGGGCATGGCCGTGGGCATCGGTCGCGCCGCGCTCGACGAGGCCGCGGCGTTCATGCAGGCCCATGGCCTCGCGTCGGACCTGCGGCTGCGCGACCGCCTCGAGCGCTCGCGCCGCAAGCTCAAGGCGGCGCTGCTGCTGGCGCTGCGCGCGGCTTGGTTGGCCGACCAGCGCCAGCCGAACATGGTCGAGGCCTCGGCCTCGAAGGCGCTCGCGCCGCCCGCGGCCTTCGAGGCCGCGAGCTTCGCGATGGAGGTGATGGGGCTCGCGGCGGGCCGCGGCGACCACCTGATCGAGAAGCTCTTTCGCGACGTGAAGGCGCTCGACATCGTCGAGGGCACGGGGCAGATCCAGCGCGTCGTGATGGCGCGGCATCTGGTGGGCCTGCCGAACTGAGGCCGCGCTCCGGCCGGCTGAACTTTCCATTTCTTCTTTTTTTTCTCCATGACCGATACGACTTCCAACGCGGCCTGCGGGCCGCTCAAGGGCATCCGCGTGCTCGACCTCACGGCCGTGGTGCTCGGCCCGCTGGCCACCCAGACGCTGGCGGACTACGGCGCCGACGTGATCAAGGTGGAGCCGCCCGAGGGCGACATGATGCGGGCCAACGGCATCTCGCAGAACCCGGGCATGAGCTCGATCTTTTTGGCCGTCAACCGCAACAAGCGCTCGCTGGCGGTGGACCTGAAATCGCCCGAGGGCATCGCGGCGCTGCGCGCGCTGATCCCCACGGTCGACGTGGTGGTGCACAACATGCGCGTGGCGGCCATCGAGCGCCTGGGCCTGGGCTACGAGGCGGTCTCGCGCCTGAACCCGCGCATCGTGTACTGCGCCGCGACCGGCTTCGGGCAGGACGGCCCGCACCGCGACAAGCCGGCCTTCGACGACATCATCCAGGCCGCCTGCGGCCTGGTGGGCGTGGGCTCTGCAGGCCGCGAGCAGCCCGACTACACGCCCAGCCTGATCGCCGACAAGACCACGGGCCTGGCCGTCTGCAACGCGGTGCTGGCGGCGCTGCTGCACCGCGAGCGCAACGGCGCGGGGCAGTACGTGGAGGTGCCGATGCTCGAGACCATGACCGCCTTCGTGCTGGCCGAGCACATGGGCGGCATGACCTTCCAGGGCTCCGCGGTGAAGGCCGGCTATCCGCGGCTGCTCGAGGGCGGGCGCAAGCCCGCGCGCACGCGCGACGGCTGGATCAGCATGCTGCCCTACACCGAGCGCCACTGGCAGGCGTTCTTCGTGGAGGTCGGGCAGCCCGAGCTGGCCGAGCGCTACAGCATCGCCAACCGGCAGGAGCGCAACACGCACGTGAAGGCGCTGTACGGGCACCTGCGCGAGCTCACGCCGCTGAAGACGACCGCCGAATGGATGGCGCTGTGCGAGAAGCTCGACATTCCCGCCACGCCGATCTACACGCTCGACGAACTGCCGGCGCATCCGCACCTGAAAGCCGTCGGCCTGTTCGAGGACGCGGTGCATCCCACCGAGGGGCCGATCCGGCAGGTGCGCCCGACCGCGCGCTTCTCGGCCACGCCGACGCGGGTCTATCGCCAGGCGCCCACGGTCGGGCAGCACACGAGCGAGATCCTGCGCGAAGCAGGGCTCGCGGAAGAGGACATCGCGCGCCTGAAGGACCGGCGTGCGGTCGCCGGCCAATGAAGAAGCAACGGAACACCCCATGAACTTCGAACTCGACGACGAGCACCGCATGCTCAAGGAACTGGTCGCGCGCTTCGTGCGCGACGAACTGCTGCCGCTGGAGCCGGCGGTGCTCAAGAGGGAGGCCGAGGGCGGCCGCCTCATGCTGATGCCCGAGGAGCACGCGCGGCTCGATGCGCTGTCGCGCGACCTCGGCCTCTGGGGACTCGACGCCCCGGGCGAGCTCGGCGGCTCCGACCTGCCGGTGACGGCGATGGTGGGCGTCAACGAGGAGCTGGGCAAGACCATCACGCCCTACGACCTGCCGCCCGATTCGCCCAACCTGCGCATGCTGCTCAAGACCGCCGACGCGGCGCAGACCGAGCGCTACCTCGCGCCGTATGCGCGCGGCGAAACCGTCTCGGCCATCGCCATCTCCGAGCCCGGCGCGGGCGCCGACCCTTCGGCGATGAGCACCCGCGCCGTGCGCCAGGCCGATGGCGGCTGGGTGCTCAACGGCCGCAAGATCTGGATCAGCCGCGCCGAGCGCGCCGACTGGACCATCGTGATGGCGGTGACCGACAAGGCGCTGGGTTCGCGCGGCGGCATCTCGGCGTTCATCGTGGACAAGGACACGCCGGGCTTCGTGGTGGAGCGCCGCATCCCGATGCTGGGCGGCACATCGACCTACGAGATCAGCCTGGAGGACTGCCGCGTCGGCGCGGGCCAGTTGCTGGGCGCCGAGGGCCAGGGCTTCGCGCCGATGCAGGCGCGGCTGTCGAGCCGCCGCGTGCAGATGGCCGCCTGGTGCATCGGCCGCGCACAGCGCGCGCTGGACATGGTGTGCGAGTACGCGCCGATGCGAAAGACCTTTGGCGCGATGCTCTCCGAGCGCCAGAGCGTGCAGTGGAGCGTGGCCGACGCCGCCACCCGCATCCACGCCTGCCGCCTCATGACCTACGAGGCGGCCGCGCGCATCGACCGCGGCGAGGAGGCGCGCGCGCAGGTTTCGATGATCAAGGTCTTTGCCACAGAGATGGCCTGGGACGTGGTCGACATGGCCATGCAGGTCTTCGGCGCCATGGGCATGACCAAGGAAATGCCGCTGCAGCAGATGGCCAACGAAACCCGGCTGATGCGGATCTACGAAGGCCCCAGCGAAGTGCATCGCTGGGTGGTGGCGCGCGAGCTGCTCGGCTCGCGCCGCTGATGGAAAAACAAGGAGACAGACCCATGAAAGACAAGACACATGCACGCCCGCAACAGGCGGGCATCGGCCGGCGCAGGCTCCTGCAGCTGGGCGGCGGCGCCGCGCTGATGGGCGCGGGCGGCTTGCCCGTGCTCGCGCATGCACAGGGACAGGCGCAGGCATTCCCGTCGCACGCCATGCGCTTCATCGTGCCGTTCCCGCCCGGCAGCGGCACGGACATCACGGCGCGGCTCTTTGCCAAGGGCATCGGCGATCTCACGGGCCAGCCGGTGACGGTGGAGAACAAGCCCGGGGGCAACGGCTTCATCGGCGTGCAGACCGCGCTGAACCCGCCGCACGACGGGCACACGGTGTTCATCGGCAGCAACTCGACGCTCACGACCAATGCCGCCACCTTCCGCAAGTTGCCCTACGACCCGATCGCCGACTTCGCGCCGATCACGCTGCTGTCGCGCGGCGCGTGCCTGTTCATCGTGCCAGCGAGCTCCGCCTACCGCACGCTGGACCAGCTGGTGGCCGACGCGCGCAAGCGCCCGGGCAAGCTCAACTACGCGAGCGGCTCCATGTCGTACACGCTCTATTCGGAGTGGTTCAACGAGATGGCGAAGATCAAGACCGCCGGCATCAACTACAAGGGCGCCGGCGAGGCGGTGAACGCGGTGATGACGGGCGAGGTCGACTTCGCCGTGGTCGATGCCACCGGCGCCAACGAACTCGCGCGCTCGGGCCGCGTGCGCGCGCTGGCCTTCACCGCGCCCCAGCGCTCCATCGTGCTGCCCGACGTGCCGGCCATCGGCGAGGCCGGCTGGCCCGACTACCTGGCGGTGAACTGGGTGGCTGCCGCGGTGTCGTCCAGGACGCCGCCCGCTGCCGTCGAGCGGCTCGGCGCGCTCTTCGCCAAGGCCGCGCAGACGCCGGAGATCCAGGCGTACTACCGCAAGCAGGGCACCGAGCTCATCATGTCGTCGGCGGCCGAACTGCGCCGCTACCAGACCGAAGAGATCGGCCGCTGGAAGCGGCTGGTGGGCATCACGGGCATCGAGTTGCAGTAGCATCGCCCGCGGTCCGGCCGCGGTGCGTTTTGGGGAGGCGCCGGCCCGGGACCGTGGAGAAAACAAGTGGAGCAATCGGTCATCAAGACGGCGGGGCGGGTGTTTCAGGTGCTGGAGTACCTGAGGGAGACGAGGCGGCCGGTCACCGTGCGCGAAATCTCCGAACGCCTGGGCTATCCGCTGTCCAGCGCGCAGGTGCTGCTCAAGAGCATCGCCACGCTGGGCTACCTGCGCTACGACTCGTCGCTGCGCGCCTACCTCGCGACACCGCGCCTGGCCTCGATCGGCGACTGGGTGATGGACTCGATGTTCCAGGGCGGGCAACTGCTCACGGTGCTCGGCGACATCGCGCGCGAGACCGGCTTCACCGCGATCCTGGCGGTGGAGAACGACATCTACGCGCAGTACGTGCACGTCATCTTCGGCAGCCGCGCGATCCAGTTCAACGTGCAGCCGGGCACGCGCCGGCTCCTGTGCATGTCGGGCACCGGCTGGGCGCTGCTGGCGGCCAGCAGCGACGACCACGTGGCGCGCACCATTCATCGCAGCAACATCCGCCTGAAGCCCGGCGGCCAGACGGTCGATGCCGACTACGTGAAGGCGCGCGTGCAGGAGTCGCGCGAGCGCGGCTACGCGTTCTCGCGCGGCGTGGTGACCGAGGGCATCGGCATCATCGCGCTCGGCTCGGCGTCGAGCGCATCGGGTGCACGTTTCGCCGTGGGGGTGGGCGGCCTCGTCGAGCAGCTGGAGCGCGCGGCGGACACGGTGGTGCCTGCGATGCGGGAGCGCCTTCTGGGTGCGGCCGCCAAGGCGCCCGCCACGGAGGCCGGCGCGGCGGACAGTCCCGCCTGAGCGGCGGCTTCGGGCTTCGGAACGGCCGCCGGTCCTGTTCAGGGCCGGACGATTTCCAGCAGGCGGTCGAGCCCGCCTTCGTTGATGGCGACCATCGCCTGCTCGCGCACCTTCGGCTTGGCGTGATAGGCCACCGAGAGGCCGGCTTCGCCCATCATCGGCAGGTCGTTCGCGCCGTCGCCGACGGCGATGGTCTCCTGCGGCGAAATGCCCATGAGCGACGCCACTTCGAGCAGCGTGCGGCGTTTTTCGGCGCCGTCGCAGATGTCGCCCCAGCTCTGCACCACGACCTGGCCGGTGAGCTTGCCGCCGGCCTCGTCGAGCAGGTTGGAGCGCGCAAAGTCGATGCCCAGCCGGTCCTTCACGCGGTTCGCGAAGAAGGTGAAGCCGCCCGACACCAGCAGTACCTTCAGGCCCGCCTTCTTGCAGGCCGCGACCAGCTCGGCCGCACCCGGGTTGAGCTTCAGCCGCTCGTCGTACACCTGCTGCAGCGCTTCGACCGGCACGCCCTGCAGCAGCGCGACGCGGCGGCGCAGGCTCTCCTTGAAGTCCTTGATCTCGCCGCGCATCGTGGCCTCGGTGATCGCGGCCACCTCGGCCTTCTTGCCGACGGCATCGGCGATCTCGTCGATGCATTCGATGTTGATGAGCGTCGAGTCCATGTCGAACGCGATCAGCTTGAAGTCGGCCAGCGCCAGCGGCGGCTTCACGCGCTGGAGAACGAGACCGGGGGAGATTTCTGTAGCGCTCATGCGGGGGCGATTTCCTTGACGAGGGGTTGACCGAGGCTGCGCAGCACGTCGCGCACCATCTGCGCACGCTCCTTCGGCTCTTTCAGTGCGCGCTCGATGCGCAGCTTTTCGTTGCCGGCGAGCTTGATGTGCTTGTTCTTCTGCACCAGCTGGATGATGGCCATGCCGTCGACCGGCGCGTCCTTCTTGAAAGTGATGTTGATGATGCCCGGCGCCGCATCGACCTTCACCACGCCGTAGGGCCGCGCGAGCACGCGCAGGCGGTGCGTGTCGATGAGCGTCTGCGCCTGCGGCGGCAGCTTGCCGAAGCGGTCGACGATTTCTTCGAGCAGCGTGTCGATCTGGTCGGGCGTCTTCGCGGTCGCCAGCTTCTTGTAGAACGACAGGCGCAGGTGCACGTCGCCGCAGTAGTCGTCGGGCAGGAGGGCGGGGGCGTGCAGGTTGATCTCGGTCGTGACCGAGAGCGGCGACAGCAGATCGGGCTCCTGCCCGGCCTTGAGCGCGCGCACGGCTTCGCTCAGCATCTCGTTGTAGAGCTGGAAGCCGATCTCCATCATGTTGCCGCTCTGGTTTTCGCCGAGCACTTCGCCGGTGCCGCGGATTTCCAGGTCGTGCATCGCGAGGTAGAAACCCGAGCCCAGCTCTTCCATCTGCTGGATGGCGTCCAGGCGCTGGGCCGCGTGCTTGGTGAGGCCCTCGGTGTCCGGCACCATGAGGTACGCATAGGCTTGGTGATGCGAGCGCCCGACGCGGCCGCGCAGCTGGTGCAGCTGCGCGAGGCCGAACTTGTCGGCGCGGCTCATCACGATGGTGTTGGCGGTGGGCACGTCGATGCCGGTCTCGATGATGGTCGAGCACAGCAAGAGGTTGTAGCGCTGCGCCACGAAGTCGCGCATCACGCGCTCCAGTTCGCGCTCGGGCATCTGGCCGTGGGCCACCGCGATGCGGGCCTCGGGCAATATTTCCTCGAGCTTCTGGCGGCGGTTCTCGATGGTCTCGACCTCGTTGTGCAGGAAGTAGACCTGCCCGCCGCGCTTCAATTCGCGCAGCACAGCTTCGCGGATGACGCCCGTACCCTCGTTGCGCACGAACGTCTTGATGGCCAGGCGCCGCTGCGGCGCGGTGGCGATCACGCTCAGGTCGCGCAGGCCCTCCAGCGCCATGCCCAGCGTGCGCGGAATCGGCGTGGCGGTGAGCGTGAGCACGTCGACCTCGGCGCGCATCGCCTTCATCGCCTCCTTGTGGCGCACGCCGAAGCGGTGCTCCTCGTCGATGATGAGCAGGCCCAGGTTCTTGAACTTGACCGACTGCGAGAGCAGCTTGTGCGTGCCCACCACGATGTCGATCTGGCCTTCGGCCAACCCCTTCGCGGCGGCCGTGATTTCCTTGGCCGAGCGGAAGCGGCTCATCTCCGCCACCTTCACCGGCCACTTGGCGAAGCGGTCCACCAGCGTCTGGTAGTGCTGCTCGGCCAGCAGCGTCGTGGGCGCGAGGAACGCCACCTGCTTGCCGCCGGTGATCGCGATGAAGGCGGCGCGCAGCGCCACTTCGGTCTTGCCGAAGCCCACGTCGCCGCAGACCAGTCGGTCCATCGGCTGGGGCGAGATCATGTCCTGCACCACGGCGTGGATTGCGGCCTTCTGGTCGGCGGTTTCCTGGAAACCGAAGTCGTTGGCGAACACCTCGTAGTCGGCGGCCGAGTAGCGGAAGGCGTGGCCCTGGCGCGCGGCGCGGCGCGCGTAGATGTTGAGCAACTCGGCGGCCGAGTCGCGCACCTGTTCGGCGGCCTTGCGCTTGGCCTTTTCCCACTGGCCGGAGCCCAGCCGGTGCAGCGGGGCCTCGTCGGCGCTCACGCCGGTGTAGCGGCTGATCTGGTGCAGCTGGCTCACGGGCACGTAGAGCGTGGCCTTGTCGGCGTACTCCAGGTGCAGCATTTCCTGCAGCAGGGGCTTGCCTTCGGCGTCGACGCCCTGGCCCAGGTCCATGTGCATGAGCCCGCGGTAGCGGCCGATGCCGTGCGCGGTGTGCACCACCGGGTCGCCGACGTTGAGCTCCGAGAGGTCCTTGATCAACGCCTCGACGTCGCTGACCTGTTCCTGCTTCTTGTTGCGACGGCGCGTGGTCGGCGCGGTGGCGAAGAGCTCGGTCTCGGTGACCAGGTCGATGCCCTGTTCGCGCCATGCGAAGCCCGAGGCCAGCGCGGCGGTGACGATGCCGATCTTCTCGTCGGTGGACGCCTCGAATTCAGCGAGTGAATCGAAGGCCGGCGGGCTCACGCCGCTCGCGCGGAGGAAGTCGAGCAGGCTCTCGCGGCGGCCGTCGCTCTCGGCGATCAGCAGCACGCGGTGCGGCGTGGCGGCGATGTGGAGCTTGAGGCCCACCAGCGGGTCTTCGGCGCCGCGCACCACGGCGAAGGGCGGCAGCCTGTCGAACTCGGCGTAGGGCGTGTCGGTGGCGATGTCGCCGCCTGCATTTCCTCGAATGGCCAGTTGCGCGTGCGGCTTGGCGCGCTGGTAGAACTGCTCGGCGTTCAGGAACAGCGCCTCGGGCGGCAGCGCGGGGCGCTCGGGGTCGCCGCGCACGAGCCGGTAGCGCTCGTTCGTGTCCTGCCAGAAATGCTGGAACGCGGGTTCGAGATCGCCGTGCAGCACGATGGTGGCGTCGGGGCCCAGGTAGTCGAACACCGTGGCCGTCTCGTCGAAGAAGAGGGGCAGGTAGTACTCGATGCCGGCGGTGGCCACGCCGTTGCCCATGTCCTTGTAGATGCGGCTCTTGGTCGGGTCGCCCTCGAGCAGTTCGCGCCAGCGGCTGCGAAAGCGCGCGCGGGCGTCGTCGTCCATCGGGAACTCGCGGCCGGGCAGCAGGCGCACCTCGGGCACGGGGTAGAGGCTGCGCTGGGTGTCGGGGTCGAAGGTGCGGATGGAGTCGATCTCGTCGTCGAACAGGTCGACGCGAAACGGCACCAGCGAGCCCATCGGGAAGAGGTCGATCAGCCCGCCGCGCACCGCGTATTCGCCCGGGCTCACCACCTGTGTCACGTGGCTGTAGCCGGCCAGCGTGAGCTGGGCCTTGAGCCTGGATTCCTCCAGCTTCTGCTTGGCCTTGAAGTGGAAGGTGTAGCCGGCCAGGAACGAGGGCGGCGCCAGGCGGTAGAGCGCGGTGGTGGCGGGCACCAGCACCACGTCGGCCTCTTTCTGGCTGATGCGCCAGAGGGTGGCCAGGCGCTCGCTGATGAGGTCCTGGTGCGGCGAGAAGCTGTCGTAGGGCAGCGTCTCCCAGTCGGGAAAGAGGGCGCAGCGCAGGTCGGGCGCGAAGAAGGCGATCTCGTCGATGAGGCGCTGCGCATCGTTGGCGTCGGCCGTGAACATCGCGGTGGCGCGGCCGGCGGCCTTCTCGCGCATCCCCAGCTGCGCGAGCAGCAGGGCATCGGCCGACAAGGGGGGGCGCGGCAGCGTGAAACGCTTGCCCGCCGTGAGGTGGGGGAGGTCCATGGAACGCTTGGAAAAATGCACAACACCCCGCGCCGGCTGGCGAGGGGTGTGCAGAGGCAATTCTAGAATGGCGGCCCTTTCCCCGCTTGTCGGCCATCGGCCCGTGCTGCACCTATGTCTTCCTCCCGATTCTTCGTGCTGATTCCCTGTGCCGGCTCCGGCCACCGCGCGGGCGGCGTGCAGCCCAAGCAGTACCAGCGGCTCGCGGGGGCGTCGATGGTGGCGCACACGGTGGAGGCCTTTCGCGCGCTGGCCGGCCGTTTTGCCGGGCTGGCGGTGGTGGTGTCGCCGGACGACCGCGAGGTGCAGGCCGCGCTGCCGCGCTTTCCGGGCAACGACGAGTACCTGCTGCAGGTCGGCGGCCTGACCCGGGCGGCCACGGTGCGCAACGGCCTCGTGGCACTGCGACAGAAGGGCGCCGGCGCGCACGACTGGGTGCTGGTGCACGACGCGGCGCGTTGCCTCGTCACCTCCAGCCAGATCGAGGCGCTGATCGCCGCCTGCGAGCACGACGCCGTCGGCGGCCTGCTGGCGCACCGGCTGGCCGATACGCTGAAGGTGTCCTCGACCGACAGCCGCGTCTCCCAGACCCTTTCGCGGGCCGACAAGTGGCTCGCCCAGACGCCGCAGATGTTCCGCATCGGCATGCTGCTCGACGCCCTGGAGCGTGTGGGCGACGCGGTGACCGACGAGGCCAGCGCCATCGAGGCGATCGGCCTGGCGCCGCTCTTGGTACCGGGCAGCGCCCAGAATTTCAAGATCACCTTTCCCGAAGATTTCGCACTGGCCGAAGCGGTTTTGCTCAGCCGCAAGAAAGCCATCGCATGACGACTGCAAAGCCCTTCAACATCCGCGTCGGCGAGGGCTGGGACGTTCACCAGCTCGTGGCGGGGCGCAAGCTCATCCTGGGCGGCGTCGAGGTACCCCACACCACGGGCCTCTTGGGGCATTCGGACGCCGACGTGCTGCTGCACGCGATCACCGATGCGCTGCTGGGCGGCGCGGGGCTGGGCGATATCGGCCGGCATTTCCCCGACACCGACGCGCAGTTCCGCGGTGCCGATTCGGCCGTGCTGCTGGCCGAGGCGGCGCGCCGCGTGCGGGCCGCCGGCTGGGAGATCGGCAACGTCGACAGCACCGTGATCGCGCAGGCGCCCAAGCTCGCGCCGCACATTCCGGGCATGTGCCAGCGCATCGCGGACACGCTGGGCATCGCGCTCGATAAGGTCAACGTGAAGGCCAAGACGGCCGAGAAGCTCGGCCCGGTGGGCGAGGGCCGCGCGATGGAAGCGCGCGCGGCGGTGCTGCTGCACCGCTGAGCGGCCGCAAAGATCGCGTCAGGCGGGCTTCTTGCCGCCCGGCACTTCGCCCGGCTTGGGCGTCGGCATGGCGCGCGGCATGCGGATGTGGGCCGCGAGCCCACGCCCCGGCGTGCTGGTGAGCGCGAAGGTGCCGCCCATGCGCTCGATGTTCTTTGCCACGATCGAGAGGCCCAGGCCCGCGCCCGCCGCCGAGGTGCGCGCCGCGTCGCCGCGAAAGAACGGCTTGGTCAGCTGCGAGAGCAGGGCGGGCTCGACGCCCGCGCCGTGGTCGCGCACCTTGATCAGCACCGCGTCGTTGTTCGCCTGCGCCTGGATCGTGACGTCCGCGACGCCGGTGGCTGGCGTCTTGCCGTAGCGCCGGGCGTTCTCGACCAGGTTGGAGATCACGCGCGTGAGCTCGACCTCGTCGCCCAGCACCCGCAGGTCGGGCGGGACCTCGACCTTGATGTTCATCTCCTCGTAGTCCTGCACGGCGTAGGTGCAGGCATCGACCACGTCGCGCAGCAGCACGGGCCGCGGATCGACATGGTCGGGGCGCGCGTAGTCCAGGAACTTGTCGATGATCGCGTCGAGTTGGGCGATGTCGGCGGCCATGTGGTCGCGCGCGTCCTCGTCGGCCACGCTCATCTCGGTTTCCAGGCGCAGGCGTGCGAGCGGCGTGCGCAGGTCGTGCGAGATGCCGGCCAGCATGATCGCGCGGTCCTGCTCGATCTTGGCGAGCTGGTCGGCCATGCGGTTGAAGCCGATGTTGACCGCGCGGATCTCGTTGGTGCGGGCGCGCTCGTCGAGCCGGTGCGCCTCGTATTCGCCCTCGCGCACCTGCATGGTCGCGCGCGACAGCTGCTTGAGCGGGAGGTTGATGAGCCGCGTGATCAGCGCCGCGCCGGCCAGCGACAGCGCCATGGCGGTGCTGAGCCAGACCAGCCAGGTGCGGCCGCCCACGCGGCTGAAGCGCGTGGGGTCCAGCAGCAGCCAGTAGGTGTCGCTCTCGATGGTGAAGCCGATCCACAGGCCCGCCTCGTCGTTCACGCGGCTGGCCACGGTGGTGCCTTCGCCGAGCTGGTCGATCAGCTCCTCGGTCACGCGCAGGTCGAGCGCGCCGCTGGTGTAGGGCTGGAAGCGGTCGTTGGGCTCGCGCGGCAGGATGCGCACGCCCTCCTGGTCGGCCAGCGTCTTGATCAGCGAGACGCGGGTGATGGCGTCCGAATACACCAGCGCCGCGCGCGTGAGGTTCACGAGCGAGGCGATCTGGTGGGCCGTTTGAATGGCGCGCGGCTCGTATTCGAGCGAGCGAAAGGTCTGCAGCCAGGCGACCGTACAGCCGATCAGCAGCAGCGCGAGCAGGAAGAAAGTGCGCCAGAAAAGGCTGAAGCCCAGCTTGAGGCCGGGGCGGCGGTCACGTTGGGAGCCCTCCAGCGGGCTCGGCATCGTGACCTGTGCGCCGTCCTCCTGCTGGGAGCCGGGTCTGGCGGATTGGCCGATGGCCACCCCTCAACGGCGCGTCAGGCCGTGCCGTCCGGCACGAACACGTAGCCCACGCCCCAGACGGTCTGGATGTAGCGAGGCGCCGCGGCGTCCGACTCGACCAGCTTGCGCAGGCGCGAGATCTGCACGTCCAGGCTGCGGTCGAAGGGCTCGAATTCGCGGCCGCGGGCCAGCTGGGCGAGCTTTTCGCGCGACAGCGGCTGGCGGGGGTGGCGCACCAGCGCCTTGAGCATCGCGAATTCGCCGGTGGTCAGCGAGAGCTCTTCGCCGTCCTTCTTGAGCGTGCGCGAGCCCAGGTCGAAGGCGAACGGGCCGAAGGTGACGGTCTCGTTCTCGGTGGAGGGGGCGCCGGGCGCCTCCAGCGGCGGGCGGCGGCGCAGCACGGCGTGCACGCGGGCCAGCAGTTCGCGGGGGTTGAAGGGCTTGCCCAGGTAGTCGTCGGCGCCGACTTCCAGGCCGACGATGCGGTCCACGTCTTCACCCTTGGCGGTGAGCATGATGATCGGCGTGCGATCGTTGGCGGCGCGCAGGCGCCGGCAGACCGAGAGGCCGTCTTCGCCGGGCATCATCAGGTCGAGCACGATCAGGTCGACCGTGTCGCGCAACAGGATGCGGTTGAGCGCCTTGCCGTCCTCGGCCACGATCACTTCGAAGCCTTCCTGGGTCAGGTAGCGGCGAAGCAGGTCACGGATGCGGGCGTCGTCATCGACGATCACGATCTTGTCAGTGCGAGCGGGAACTTGAGTCATTTCTACAACGTTGAATTTGTAACAGCGCCGATTCTGAAGGCGTTAGCACCCCATCGAGCCAGATTTACTTATGGTTTGACACTAAGTTACAAAACTTGCGGACGCTCGCCCTCTGGTCATCCGACGTTAGCTTGACGGTGGCAAAGTCCCTCTGCCTTATGACAAATGCTCAATGAGACTTCCTTTTCCAGCACTTCCATTGCTTCTTGCCTGCGCCTGTGGTCCGACATGGGCGGTTTCGGGTGATTTTTTCAGGGTCGGCGAGGTACGCCGCAGCGAAGTGCGGGATGCAGTGGCCGCCCACCGGGCGGCGCAGCGAGAGGAAATCCGCCGCGAGGAGGCCGCCGCCGGCCGGCGCCTGACAGCCGCCGAGCTGTTCGAGCTGCGGCAGCAGGTGCGAGGCCAGTGGACGCCGCCCAGCGTGGGTGCCCTGGCGAATTCGGCAGAATCGCAGCCAGCCGAGCGCATCTCGCCGGCCCCGGTGCCCGCCGCCCGTTCGCTCACCGCGCCGCGCAGCCAGCGCCATTGACGCCCGACGCGCCACCGCGCGCGGGTGTTCCTGCCAACAAACCTAGGGAGTCCCTTGTCTTGAAAAAAATCAAATTGCTCGCCGTCTGCGCCGCCCTGGCCGCCGCCGGTTCCGCGCTCGCCCAGAACGTGGTCGCCCCGGCACCGCAGAACGTGCTGCAACTGACCGCCTCCGGCACGGTAGAGGTCCAGCAGGACCTCTTGAGCATGACGCTCGTGACCACCCGCGACGCGACCGATGCGGCCACCGTGCAGACCCAGCTGAAGGCCGCGCTCGACGCCGCACTGACCGAAGCCAAGAAGAACGCGCAGACCGGGCAGCTCGACGTGCGCACCGGCAACTTCAGCCTGTCGCCGCGCTACACCAAGGACGGCAAGATCAACGGCTGGCAGGGCTCGACCGAGCTGGTGCTCGAGGGGCGCGACTTTCCGCGCATCACGCAGACGGCCGGCCGCATCACCACGCTCAGCGTGGGCAACGTTGGCTTCGGCCTGAGCCGCGAGCAACGCGCCAAGACCGAGGCCGAAGCGCAGAACATCGCAATCGAGAACTTCAAGCAGAAGGCCAACGAATTGGCCAAGGGCTTCGGCTTCGTGGGCTATACGCTGCGCGAGGTGTCGGTGAACGCGAACGACGGCGGCCCGCGTCCGAGGGTGATGGCGATGCAGGCCAAGTCGTTCTCGGCCGATTCGGCCGTGCCGGTCGAAGCCGGCAAGACCAGCGTGATCGTGAACGTGTCGGGGTCGGTGCAGCTCAAGTAAGCGCCGCGTTCGGCGGGTGCCGCCGGGCCGCCCCAAGGCAGCCCGCGCCTCCTCCTCGGGAGGTGGCGAATTTCATGCCGCGCAGCGGCATGAAAAGCCGGGAGGCCTGATTACTGCGCCGTCCAGCCGCCGTCCATTTGCCAGGCCACGCCGCGCACTTGGTCGGCCGCCGGCGAGCACAGGAAGACCGCCAGGCCGCCGAGCTGCTCGACCGTCGTGAACTGCAGCGAAGGCTGCTTCTCTCCCAGCAGATCGTTCTGTGCCTGCGTGGCCGAGATGCCTTCGCGCGCCGCACGGTCGTCGATCTGCTTCTGCACGAGTTGCGTCAGCACCCAGCCGGGGCAGATCGCGTTGCTGGTGATGCCGGTGGTCGCGGTCTCGAGCGCGACGGACTTGGTGAAGCCGACGATGCCGTGCTTTGCCGCCACGTAGGCCGACTTCTGCGCCGAGGCAACGAGGCCGTGGGCCGATGCGACGTTGATGACGCGGCCCCAGTTGGCCTCGCGCATCGCGGGAATCGCCAGGCGCGTCGTATGGAAGGCGCTGGTGAGGTTGATGGCGATGATTGCGTCCCAACGTTCGACCGGAAAGTCCTCGACCTTGGCGACGTGCTGGATGCCGGCGTTGTTCACGAGGATGTCGACACGGCCGAATTTCGACGCGGCGAACTTCATCATGTCCTCGATCTCGCCGGGCTTGCTCATGTCGGCGCCGTGGTACTCGGCGCGAACGCCGAGCGCTTCGATCTGGGATTTGGGCGTTTCGGCATCGCCGAAACCGTTGAGCACGATGTGCGCGCCTTGCTGGGCAAGCGACTTGGCAATGGCGAAGCCAATGCCGCTGGTGGACCCCGTGACAAGCGCGGTTTTGCCTTTGAGCATGAAGATCAATCTCCGGATGAATTAGGATGCAACGAGACCATTATCCGCACCACGACTTCCCCGTTTTCATGACCGAACCGACGCTTCATTACGTGGCATGCGACGACGCCCAGGGCGGCCATCGCATGGCCTATTGGCAATGGGGCGACGAGCGCAGCGCGCATGTCGTGGTCTGCGTGCACGGGCTCACCCGGCAAGGCCGCGACTTCGACGTGCTGGCGCAGGCCATCGTCGCGCGCGCGGGCGGCGATGTGCGGGTGATCTGCCCGGACGTCGTGGGACGCGGGCGCAGCGACTGGCTGCGCGATCCGGCCTTCTACCAAGTGCCCGTTTATGCGGCCGACATGGTCGCGCTGATCGCCCAGTTGCAGCGCGAACAGGCCATCGACACGCTCGACTATTTCGGCACCAGCATGGGCGGGCTGATCGGCTTCGTGCTGGCGGGCCACAAGGAACTGCCGCTCGCGCGGCCGGTGCGCCGCTTCATCGCGAACGATGTCGGCCCGACGATCGAGGCTGTCGCACTGCAGCGCATCGCAGCGTATGTGGGGCAGGGCGGTCGCTACGGCAGCGTGAAGGAAGCGGCCGATGCGATGTGGGCGATCTCCACCAGCTTCGGGCCGCACACGCCCGAGCAATGGCTCGCGCTGTCGCAGCACATGGTGGTGCCCGAGTCGCAGCGCACGGCCGATGGCGCGGCCAAGATCCAAACCGGCGGTGATGCCGGCGATGGCACGTGGATGCTTCACTACGACCCGGCCATCGCCGTGGCGCTGCGCGCGATCACGCCCGAAGCGGCGGCGCAGGGCGGCGCGATCATGTGGAGCCTGTACGACGCCATCCAGGCGCGCACGCTGGTGACGCGCGGCGCCGTGTCGGACCTGCTCTCGCGCGAGACGGCCATGGCCATGACAGAGCGCGGGCCGAAGGCGGCGCTGGTCGAGTTCGAAGGCGTAGGCCATGCGCCGACGTTCGTCGATCCCGCGCAGGTCGCCGTCGTCACTTCCTTCCTGTTCGATTGATGGGGTGAAGCAGCGTGAAGCGCGAGTCCTCGAGCCTGCAGACGGCACCCCTGTCCGATACCGCCGTGGTCGACTATCCGTTGTCCGCGGCCACGGCCGACCGCACCCCGGTGATCGAGAACATGCTCGCCCGCGCCCGTGCGTTCGCCGAGCCGCTGATCGCCGATGAAAAGCTCGACACCGGCGAGAACACGCTGGCGCACGCCGATGCGGTCGCTGCCATCGTCGCCAAGATGGGCGGCTCCGAGGCCATGCAGGCGGCGAGCTATCTGGTCTATTCGTGCCAGCACCTGAACCGCCCGCAGGAGGTGATCGCCAAGGTCTTCGGCGACAACTTCGCGGCGCTCGCGGTCGAGACCACCAAGCTGGTGCGCGTGCAGGAGCAGGCCCGCTCGGCGTCGCAAGGCCATCACATCGAAGGCGCCGGTGCGCAGACCGAGAACGTGCGCAAGATGCTGCTGGCGTTTTCGCGCGACCTGCGCGTCGTGATGCTGCGGCTTGCCTCGCGCCTGCAGACCTTGCGCCATGCGGCGGCCAGCAAGCAGCCGGCACCCGAGAGCGTGGCGCGCGAGTCGCTGCAGGTGTTTGCGCCGCTGGCCAATCGCCTGGGCATCTGGCAGGTGAAGTGGGAGATCGAGGACCTTTCGTTCCGCTTCATCGAGCCCGAAACCTACAAGCTGATTGCGCGCCTGCTCGACGAGAAGCGCATCGAGCGCGAAGGCCACGTCGAGCAATTGCGCTCGGAGCTCGAGCGCGAACTGCAGGCCGAGGGCGTGCACGCCGCGGTGCAGGGGCGGCCCAAGAACATCTACAGCATCGTGAAGAAGATGCGCGGCAAGTCGCTCGACTTCGCGCAGGTGTTCGACATCCTCGCGCTGCGCGTGGTGGTGGCGGACGTGAAGGACTGCTACGCGGCGCTCGCCTGGGTGCACACGCATTTCCAGCCGATTGACGAAGAGTTCGACGACTACATCGCGCGGCCCAAGCCGAACGGCTACCAGTCGCTGCACACCGTGGTGCGCGAACTGGTCGATGGCAAGCCGGGCAAGCCGATCGAGATCCAGATCCGCACTGAGGAAATGCATGACCACGCCGAGCATGGCGTGGCGGCGCACTGGGCCTACAAGGAAGCGGGGCACAAGGGCTACGCGGGCGTCTGGGCCAGCGGCGAGTACGACGCGAAGATCGCGGTGCTGCGCCAGCTGCTGGCCTGGGAGCGCGATCTCTCGGGCGGCTTGCAGGGGCAGGGCCTGTTCGACGACCGCATCTATGTGCTGACGCCCGATGCGGCCATCGTCGAATTGCCGCAGGGCGCGACGCCGGTGGACTTTGCCTACACGGTGCACACCACGCTGGGCCATCGCTGCCGCGGTGCGCGCGTCGATGGCGCGATGGTGCCGCTCAACACGCCGCTGTCGAACGGGCAGACGGTGGAGATCATTGCGGCGAAGGAGGGTGGTCCTTCGCGCGATTGGCTCAATGCCGAGCTGGGCTATCTGGCGAGTCACCGTGCGCGCGCGAAGGTGCGCGCATGGTTCAACGCGCAGATCACGCACGAGACCGTCGCGCGCGGACGCGAAGCGGTCGAGAAGCTGCTGCAGCGCGAAGGCAAGACGGCCATGCGGCTGGAGGACCTGGCCTCGCAGCTCGGCTTCAAGTCAGCGGACCATCTGTTCGAGGTGGTGGGCAAGGACGAGTTTTCCCTCCGCAACATCGAGACGCTGCTGCGTCCGCCGGAGCCGGCGCCCAATCCCGACGACGGCGTGCAGATCAAGAAGGCGCGCGGCAGCGAGAAGTCCGGCAAGGGTGGCGTGCTGGTGGTGGGCGTGTCGTCGCTGATGACGCAGCTGGCCAAGTGCTGCAAGCCGGCGCCGCCCGATGCCATCAGCGGCTTCGTCACGCGCGGCCATGGCGTCAGCGTGCACCGCTCGGATTGCAGCAACTTCCGCACGATGTCGTCGCGCGATGGCGAGCGCGTGATCGATGTCGAATGGGGCGCGACGAAGAAGGGTGGCGATGCGCCGGTCTATGCGGTCGACGTGGCTGTCGAAGCAGCCGATCGCCAGGGGCTGCTGCGCGACATCTCCGATGTGTTCGCACGGGAAAAGATGAACGTGATCGGCGTGCAGACGCAGTCGGTGAAGGGCACGGCGTGGATGACGTTCACTGTGGAAATCGCCGATGCGGCGCGGCTGACGCAGGTGCTCGGCATCGTCACTGCAGTTGTTGGTGTGCGATCTGCACGTCGCCGCTAAAAAGCGTGTTTTCTCCTGCTACAATAGCTGCTTCTCGGACACATCCTTAGGCGCGTAGCTCAGCTGGTTAGAGCACCACCTTGACATGGTGGGGGTCGTTGGTTCGAGTCCAATCGCGCCTACCAATTTCTGTTCCAACTTCCGGCCAACCACCGGGTCTGTTGGACAGAGCTTTCACCGGGTTCCCCGGTGTTCCAATCGTCCCTTGTGGTGATGCAGAAAAAGACCATGGCCATGTTGTTGTGCTACCTTGGCCGTTCTGCAAATCCCTTCCCAATTTCTTGACAAGCGATCCGATGAATACGCGATCAACGCTGGTTGATCGGACTCATGCCGACACGCGCGTTGCCGCGCTGTTGCGGCAGGCGCCCATCGAGTTTGCGCGCGCGGTCTACGGCATCAACGACCATGCGGGCGGCCGCACCGACACCATGGCAGCGCGCGAAGTGGCAAGAGCCCTGCGACAAGGCGTGGCGGTGACCGAGGAGCGCGCCGAACAGCGCGCCCGCGCCTATCTGCCGACCGCGGGGCAGGAGCACTGCCCGCGTTGCTGGGTGGTCTACGGTCACAAGAGCCCGCTTCGCTTTCGCGAAGCGACTGAAGAGCGCCCCGAAACAGCCGCCTGTCATGCATGCGGTGCCGAGTACGCGACATCGCAGGGCTGAAGTGCAGCGCGCGGTCAGGGTAAACCTTGTCGCGATGCAGCAAAACCGCTCCCTAGAATCATCCGATGACATGGGCGTCCATGTGAAGGAGTCCGCAGTGCAGAGCAAGAAGTCCGGGGTCAAACCGGTACAGCGTGTGATCAAGAAGTACCCCAACCGAAGGCTCTACGACACCGAGACATCCACGTACATCACGCTGACCGAGGTGAAGCTGCTGGTCATCCAGAATGCCCAGTTCGTCGTGCGCGATGCCAAGACCGGCGACGACCTCACGCGCAGCATCCTGCTGCAGATCATCCTGGAAGAGGAAGCGGGCGGCGCGCCGATGTTCACCGAGCAGGTGCTGGCCAACATCATCCGTTTCTACGGCCAGGCGATGCAGGGCTACATGGGGCCGTACCTGGAGAAGAACATCCAGGCCATGACCGAAGTGCAGGCCCAGCTCGCCGACAAGGCCGAGGGCCTCACGCCCGAGATGTGGTCGAAGTTCATGACCATGCAGTCGCCGATGCTCCAAGGTCTCATGGGCAACTACGTCGAGCAATCCAAGAACGTCTTCCTGCAGATGCAGGAGCAGATGCAGAAAAACACCGAGCAGGTACTGGGGGCCTTTGGCATCAAGCGTCCCTGAACGGCTCCGGGCCGCGCGAACGCGGGGCTTGTCCAATGATTGCCCGACTGTCACCGATAGCTGGGACAATAGAGGGATATGAGCGAAGTTGCCTCCCCCGAACGAACGACCACGTCGACCGCCCCCAAGGTCGGCTTTGTGAGCCTGGGCTGCCCCAAGGCCCTGACAGATTCCGAATTGATCCTGACCCGGCTGAGCGCCGAGGGTTACCAGACCTCCAAGACCTTCGAAGGTGCCGATCTGGTGATCGTCAACACCTGCGGCTTCATCGACGATGCCGTGAAGGAAAGCCTGGACACCATCGGTGAAGCGCTGGCCGAGAACGGCCGGGTGATCGTCACCGGTTGCCTGGGCGCCAAGACCGGCGACCAGGGCGGCAACCTGGTGCGCCAGATGCACCCGAGCGTGCTGGCCGTGACCGGTCCGCACGCCACGCAAGAGGTGATGGATGCGGTGCATGCCAACCTGCCCAAGCCGCACGATCCCTTCATCGACCTGGTGCCGAATAACTTCGGCATCGCCGGCCTCAAGCTGACGCCGCGGCACTATGCGTACTTGAAGATCAGCGAAGGCTGCAACCACCGCTGCACCTTCTGCATCATCCCTTCGATGCGCGGCGACCTCGTGTCGCGGCCGGTGGGCGATGTGCTCGGCGAGGCGAAGGCCCTGTTCGAAGGCGGCGTGAAGGAACTGCTGGTCATCAGTCAGGACACCTCCGCCTACGGCGTCGACGTGAAGTACCGCACCGGTTTCTGGGACGGCAAGCCGGTCAAGACCCGCATGCTCGAGCTGGTGCGCACGCTTGGCGAAATTGCCGAGCCTTACGGCGCGTGGGTTCGCCTGCACTATGTGTACCCGTACCCGAGCGTCGATGAAATCATCCCGTTGATGGCGAGCGGCCAGGTGCTGCCTTACCTCGACGTGCCGCTGCAGCACAGCCACCCCGATGTGCTCAAGCGCATGAAGCGTCCGGCCAGCGGTGAAAAGAATCTGGAGCGGCTCGCGCGTTGGCGCGAGGTGTGTCCGGAGCTCGTGATCCGCAGTACTTTCATCGCCGGCTTCCCCGGCGAGACGGAGCAGGAATTCGAGCATCTGCTCGACTTCATCCGCGAGGCTGAAATCGACCGTGCCGGTTGCTTTGCCTACAGCCCGGTCGAAGGCGCGACCGCCAACGACATCCCCGGCATGCTGCCCGAGGCCGAGCGCGAAGCGCGCCGCGCCCGTTTCATGGAAGTGGCCGAAGCCGTGTCGATCGCCAAGCTGCAAAGGCGCATCGGCGCGACGATGCAGGTGCTGGTCGATTCCGCGCCCGGCATGGGCCGCAAGGGCGGGGTGGGGCGTACTTACGCCGATGCGCCGGAGATCGACGGCACCGTGCGGCTGCTGCCGCCCGAGAAGATCAGCAAGACGCTGAAGGTCGGTGAATTCACTCGCGCGCGGATCGTGGGCGCCGAGGGCCATGACCTGATCGCATTGCCGATTTGATGATTCGAACAGGCAAGAAAAAAGCCACCGGATGCCGGTGGCTTCATTCGAAAGACCTGGTAGGGGTCTCGTTGTCTTTGGTGCCCAGAAGAGGACTCGAACCTCCACGATGTT
>NZ_JAEFCB010000011.1:227125-242943 GCF_016405905.1 Variovorax sp. IB41
CGATGTTACTCGCTAGTACCTGAAACTAGTGCGTCTACCAATTCCGCCATCTGGGCATTTCAGGAAAGCCTACGAGTATACCAAATCGAACGCAGCGATTTCGCCGCGGCGAAGGAATTCGTGGGTTGTTTGGTGCCGGCTCGAATTCGAGCGGGCAAGAAAAAAGCCACCGGAGGCCGGTGGCTTGAATCGAAGGACCCGGTAGGGGTCTGTTTAAACTTGGTGCCCAGAAGAGGACTCGAACCTCCACGATGTTACTCGCTAGTACCTGAAACTAGTGCGTCTACCAATTCCGCCATCTGGGCCCACATACCTGCAAAAGCAAGTACGTTTTGAATTTCAGGAAAGAAGGAGATCATATCAAAAATAATGTCAATTCCAGCGGCTTGCTGGACGAATTCGAAGGCACTGTTCAAGGACATCGCGACGGTCACGGCTTCGTGCAACGCGATGACGGCGAGGCGGACATCTACCTGCCCCCGAACGAGATGCGCGCGGTGCTGCACAAGGACCGCGTCAAGGCGCGCGTCGTGCGGCAAGACCGCCGCGGCCGTCCCGAGGGACGCGTGGTCGAGATCGTCGAGCGCCCCGAGCAGCCGATCATCGGCCGCCTGTTGCACGAGGGCGGCATCTGGCTCGTAGCCCCTGAAGACAAGCGCTATGGGCAGGACGTCCTGATCCCCAAGGGCGCGACCGGTCCCGCCAAGGTGGGCCAGGTGGTTGTGGTGCAACTCACCGAGCCGCCGGCCCTGTTCGGCCAACCCGTGGGACGCGTGAGAGAAGTGCTGGGCGAGATCGACGACCCCGGCATGGAAATCGAAATCGCCGTGCGCAAGTACGGCGTGCCGCACGAGTTTTCCGCTGAATGCCTGGTCGAAGCCAAGGCGCTGCCCGAGAAGGTCCGCCCCGCCGACAAGAAGGGGCGCGTGGACCTCACCGACATCCCGCTCGTCACCATCGACGGCGAAGACGCCCGCGACTTCGACGACGCCGTGTACTGCGAGCCCGCCAAGGTGGGCCGCGGCAAGGGCTGGCGATTGCTGGTCGCGATCGCCGACGTCAGCGCCTATGTGCAGACCGGCTCGGCGATCGACATCGACGCCTACGACCGCGCCACCAGCGTCTACTTTCCGCGCCGCGTCATCCCGATGCTGCCCGAGAAGCTCTCCAACGGCCTGTGCTCGCTGAACCCCGAGGTCGAGCGCCTGTGCATGGTGTGCGACATGCTCGTGGCCGCCGACGGCGAGATCTACGCGTACCAGTTCTACCCGGCCGTGATGTTCAGCCATGCGCGCTTCACGTACACCGAAGTGGCGGCGATCCTTGGCAACACGCGTGGCCCGGAAGCCGCGAAGCGCAAGGACCGCGTCAAGGACCTGCTGAACCTGGCCGACGTCTACAAGGCGTTGCTCAAGCAGCGCGGCAAGCGCGGCGCGGTCGACTTCGAAACCACCGAGACGCAGATCATCTGCGACGACGCCGGTCGCATCGAGAAGATCGTGCCGCGCACGCGCAACGAAGCGCACCGCCTCATCGAAGAAGCGATGCTCGCAGCCAACGTCTGCAGCGCCGACTTCATCGCCGAAGGCAAGCACCCGGGCCTGTTCCGCGTGCACGAAGGCCCGACGCCGGAGAAGAAGGAGATCCTCCGCGGCTACCTCAAGGCCATGGGCGTGGGCCTCACCATCACCGACGACCCGAAGCCCGGCGAGTTCCAGGCGATCGCCGAAGCCACCAAGGAGCGGCCCGACGCGCAGCAGATCCACACCATGCTGCTGCGCTCGATGCAGCAGGCGATCTACACGCCGTTCAACAGCGGCCACTTCGGCCTGGCCTACGAGGCGTACACGCATTTCACGAGCCCGATCCGTCGCTACCCCGACCTTCTGGTGCACCGCGTGATCAAGGCGATCCTCACGAAGACGCGCTACCAGCTGCCGATGCTGCCGACCCCAGGCGAGGCGCACGCCAAGCTGGCCAAGCGGCTCGCTTCGCGCGTGAAGGCGCCGACGACCAAGCCGCAGAAGGCGACGATCGCGCCCACCAAGGAAGTGCTGGCCTGGGAAGCCGCGGGCCTGCATTGCAGCGCCAACGAACGCCGCGCCGATGAAGCCAGCCGCGACGTCGAGGCCTGGCTCAAGTGCAAGTACATGCGCGAGCACCTGGGCGAGGAGTACGGCGGCGTGGTCACCGCGGCCACGACCTTCGGCATCTTCGTCACGCTCGACGCGATGTACGTCGAGGGCCTGGTGCACATCACCGAGCTCGGCGGCGAATACTTCAAGTTCGACGAGATGCGCCAGGAGCTGCGCGGCGAGCGCACCGGCATCCGCTACGCCATCGGCACGCGGGTGCGCGTGCAGGTGAGCCGCGTCGACCTGGACGGCCGCAAGATCGACTTCCGCCTTGTGCGCGAAGGCGAAGACCTGACGGCGCGCGCCATGAAGGACAAGGGTGCCGGATCCGGCGGCGTGCCGGTGAAGGCGTCGGCCAAGCGTGGCTCGCGCCACAAGGCCGAGGCGGCCAGCAGCGACCAGCGGGCGGAGCGCAGCACGGCGGCCGTTGCCGCCGGGCCGCAGTCGGCGATGCAGGCCTTCAAGTCGGCGGTCAAGAAGGCCGCCAACAAGATGAAGGGGCGCAAGCCCCGCCGCGGATGAGCCCCACGAAAACCGATACGACAGACAAGCCGAGAAGGAGACATTGAGCATGAGCGTTGAAAGCAACAACAAGGGCCGCATCGCGATCGTCACGGGCGCGGGTTCCGGCATCGGCCGGGCCGCCGCGTTGGCACTGCTGGGCGATGGCTGGAGCGTGGTCCTCGCGGGCCGTCGCCTGGAGCCGCTGGAGCAGGTGGCCGAGGAGTCGGGCGCCGGTGCGCGCGCGCTCGCGGTGCCGACCGATGTGTCGAATGCCGAATCGGTGCAGGCGCTGTTCGCCGCCACCGTGGAGCGCTACGGCCGCGTCGACCTGCTGTTCAACAATGCCGGCGTGGGCAACCCGCCCGGCCCGTTCGAGGACTGGACGCCCGCGCAGTGGCAGGGCGTGGTCGACATCAACCTCACCGGCATGTTCTTCTGCATCCAGCAGGCGTTCCGCACGATGAAGGCGCAGGTGCCGATGGGCGGCCGCATCATCAACAACGGCTCCATCTCGGCCACCGCGCCGCGTCCGAATTCGATCGCGTACACGGCGACCAAGCATGCGGTGGAAGGCCTGACCAAGACCGCCTCGCTCGATGGCCGCAAGTACGACATCGCCGTGGGCCAGGTCGACGTGGGCAACGCGATGACCGAGCTGGCCGCGCGCATGGCCAAGGGCGTGCCGCAGGCGAACGGCGAACTCGCGATCGAGCCGCTGATCGACGTCAAGATCGTGGGCCAGTCGGTGCTCTACATGGCGAACCTGCCGCTGGAAGCCAACGTGCTGTTCCACACCATCATGGCGACGAAGATGCCCTTCGTCGGGCGCGGCTAGGAAGCTGGGAAGCGGTCAGACGGGCGCCCGGCGCGCCAGCGTGCCCGCCGTGAGCGGGGCCGCATCGGCCGGCCAGCTGTCGGCGATGCGGCCGTGCCGCCAGACGGCTTCGCAGGCTGCCTGGAATGCCGGTTGCTGCGCTGCGAGCGCGGCGCCGATCATGCCGGCGAGCACATCGCCGGTCCCGGCCGTTGCGAGCCGGGCGTTGCCTGTCAGGTTGAGCACCGCGGGCGCGCCGCTGTCGTCGGCGATCACCGTGCCCGATCCCTTGAGCACGGCGACCACGCCAAAGCGCGACGCGAGCTGGCGGGCTGCCGCCAATCGATCCGCCTGAACGTCGCCAGCCGTGCAGCCGAGAAGGCGCGCCGCTTCCAGTGGATGGGGCGTGATCACGGTCGGCCGCCCGCGCCGGGCGCGCGATGCCAGTTGCGTCTGCAAGGCGCTGTCGGTCGCGACGGCGTTGAGCGCATCCGCATCGAGCACCAGCGAAGCCACCGTCGCCAGCACCCGCGGCAGCACCGAGCGAACGTCCGTGCCGCCACCGCAGCCGCAGACCGCGGTCATGCCCGAGAGGTCGAGCGCGTTGGCGTCGCGCAGCATCAGCTCGGGTTGCGCCGTGTCGACCGGCGCGGCGCTGGGGTCGAGCAATCCGACGAACACCCGGCCGGCGCCCGCATGCAGCGCAGCCGATCCGGCCAGCAACGCGGCGCCCGCCATGCCCGACGCCCCGCCGATCACCGCGACATCGCCGTAGCTGCCCTTGTGCGATGCGTGGGTGCGGGCCTGCGCCTTGGGCGCGCCTGCGAGTTGTGCGGTCGGCGGCTCGGCGGTGTCGCCGCAACCCAGGTCGTCGAACCACACCGCGCCTGCGGCATCGCGGCCGTGTGCCGTGAAGAGGCCGGGCTTCAGGGTCAGGAAGGTCACGCAGAAACGAGCCGTGTCTGCATGGGTGCCGGTGCTGCCGGACAGCACGCCCGTGTCCGCGTTCAGTCCGGACGGCACATCGACGCTAAGCACCGGCTGGCCCTTTGCATCCATCTCGCGCAGCCACTCGGCCATGACGCCCTCGGGCGGCCGGGTCGATCCGATGCCCAGCAGCGCATCGATCGCCAGTTCGTATTCGGCAGGCGGCTTCTGCGCAAAGATGACGCTGGCATCGCGGGCACGCTGCAGCGATGCCTTGGCATCGGGCGGCAGCCGGCTCTCGTCGCCCACGAAGGTGACGATCGGCATGAAGCCCCGGTGCTGCAACTGCGCCGCGGCTTCGAAGCCGTCGCCGCCGTTGTTGCCCGGTCCGCAGGCGATCCAGACCGTGCGCGCATGCGGCGCGATCACCATCGCGAGCCGCGCCACGGCGAGGCCGGCGCGTTGCATCAGCGTGTGGGCGGGCAGGGCGGCGGCAGCGGCCTGCTCGATGCGGCGCGTGGCCGCGATGTCGAACAGGTCGGCGACGGTGGCGGAGGTGATGCGGTGCATCGAGGCATTTTGCCGCCCTATGATCGACGGATGAAGCTCAAGAGCCTTGGCTGGCTGCTCGTCCTGCTGCTGGCGGGAATCGTCTTTTTCCTGGCCGCGACGATGGCGTGGATCGCCGGCCTGGCGTGGTCGCTCGGTTTGCTGGGCCTCGTGTGGGGCACGTTCCTGTTGGCTGAAGTGAAGCGCTGGGTGCCACTGCGCGACGTGGCTTGGGTCGCAGGCTTGGCCTATGGCGTCGGCGTGATCCGCTGGTTCGACCTGCCGGTCGAGGGCCTTTCCTCCACGCAGCGTTGGCTGATGATCGGCGCCGGTCTGCTGTGCCTTGTTTTCTTTGCGCTCGTGGCGCCCGCGCTGTTGGCGTGGGGCGCCCAGAAGCTCAGGCCACCGGCGGTACCCGAGCTCCCGACCGAGAAGCCGCCGAGCGCAGAGATGCTTCGGCGGTGGGGTCCTAGAGACTGAGGCGCTCGACGCCCAGGCCTTCCAGATCGACGCCCGGATCGCGTCCGCCGATCAGGTCGCCCAGCACGCGCGCGCTGCCGCACGACAGCGCCCAGCCGCTCGAGCCGTGCCCCAGGTTGAGCCACACGCCGGGAATGCCGCTGGCGCCCAGCACCGGCGGGCCGTCGGGAAGCATCGGCCGCGCGCCTTTCCATTGCTGCACGCCCGATTGCAGCGTCACCGCGCCCGGGAACCAGTCGTGCAGCACCTTGTAGAGCGTCTGGATCGCGGCCGGATTCATCGTCTCGAGCGAGCCGCCGATCTCGGCGCTGCCCGCCACGCGCACGCGCTGGCCCAGGCGCGAGATGGCGACCTTGTAGCGCTCGTCCATCACCGCGCTGCGCGGCGCATTGAGCGGCTCGCGCACCGGCGCGCTGACCGAGTGGCCGTAGACCGGCGCGAGCGGAATCCGCAGGCCCAGCGGCCGCAGCAGCGTCGCCGAGGCCAGGCCGGCGCACACGATCACCGCGTCGAAGCGCAGCGCCTCCGAGCCGCTGGCGAGCGACAGCGAGGTGGGCGCCGCGCGGCTGAGCGGCGCGATGTCGCAGTTGAAATGAAACTGCGCGCCGTGCGCCTCGGCCTCCCACTTGAGCAGCAGCGCGAACTGGCGGCAGTTGGCCACTTCGTCTTCCGGCAGGTGGATGGCGCCCGCGAGCGGCGTGTCGGCGTTGAGCGCGGGCTCGATCCTGCGGGCCTCGTCGGCATCGACTTCGCGGAACACGCTGCCGGCCGTGCGCAGCACTTCGAGGCCGGGCTGGATCAGCTTTTTATCGCGCTTGGAGCGCAGCAGCACGAGGTAGCCATCGCTGCGCTCATAGCTGAGCTCGCGCGCCTCGCTCACCTCGTGCAGCCGGGTGCGGCTGTAGAAGGCCAGGCGCTGCATGCGGGCGCGGTTGGCCAGGTAAGTCTCGAGCTTGCAGGCCTTCTGCCAGCGCGACATCCAGCCCAGGTCGCGGGCGCCGAGCGGCCAGCGCAGCTTGACGGCGCCGTGCGAGGAGAGCAGCGAGCGCAACACTTTCATGCGCATGCCCGGCGCGGCCCACGGCGTGACGTAGCCCGGCGCGACGACGCCGGCATTGGCGAAGCTGGCTTCTTCTGCCGCGGCGCCGCGGCGTTCGAACACGGTCACTTCATGGCCGTCGGAGACCAGTTCCCAGGCGGTGGTGACGCCGATGATGCCGGCGCCCACGATCGCGATTTTCATTGATTGTTCAGAGGTAAAGGAGACGGCTGACGCCTGTGAAAAGGCGCGGACAGCTATTGGCTCATTGGCGTCATTGGCTATTGGTTCTGCAGCGCCCGCTCCGCCTGCAGGGCGATGGCGAGCACGGCGTCATCATGCAGCGCGGCGTGCCACAGCATCAGGCCGACCGGCAATTCGCCGGCGGCGTGGCAGGGCAACGAAATGGCGCAGCCGTCGAGCATGTTGACGATCGACGGATTGCGCAGCAGCAGTGCATTGACGCGGAAGAATTCATCGTCGCGTTCGGTCCCCGGCGCCACGCTGGCGATGGACGGCGCAGTGAGCGGCACGGTCGGCGAGAGCACGGCGTCGAAGGGCGCCAGCACCGTCTCGACGCGGGCGATCCAGGCGCGCCGGGCGTTGATGAGATCGATGTACTCATGCGCCTTCATGGTGGCGCCGCGCAGGATGCGCTGGGCCACGCGCGGGTCGTAGCCCGCGCCGCTGCGCTCCAGCAGCAGGCGGTGCCAAGCGTGCGACTCGGCCGCGGAGAAGCCGCCGGTGGCGTTGATGGACTGCAGGTCGGCCAGCTCGGGCAGGTCGATTTCCTCGATGCGGGCGCCTGCGGCGCGAAGCGTTTTCAGCGTGCGGTCGAAGGCGGTGGCCACGGCCGGCTCGATGCCGTCGAAGAACACGTTCTTCACGACCGCCAGCTTGTAGGCGGCGAGCGAGGCCGTACCGGCCGTCACACGGCGCGCCGCGAGGATTTCGTGCGCGGTGATTGCATCGCGCACCGAGCGCGTCATGGCGCAGACGGTATCGAGGGTGGTCGACAGCGGCAGCGCGCCTTCGGCCGGCACCAGGCGAGCGGTGCTCTTGAAGCCGACGATGCCGTTCAGCGCGGCCGGGATGCGGATCGAGCCGCCGGTGTCGGAGCCCAGGCCGATGAAGGCGGCGCCGCTGGCCACCGAGATCGCCGCCCCGGAGGATGAGCCGCCCGGGATGCGCGGCGTGGCCTTGTCGCTCACGTTGGCCGGCGTCCCGTGGTGCGGATTGGTGCCCACGCCCGAGAAGGCGAATTCGCTCATGTTCGTGCGGCCCGTGGGCACGCCGCCTGCGGCGCGCAGTCGCGCCACCGCGATGGCGTCGGCCTTGGCGGCCGGTGCGTGGGACAGGACGACGGACCCCGCGGGCGTCGGCTGGCCAGCGATGTCGAACAGGTCCTTGGAAGTGAAGGCGAGGCCGGCGAGCCTGCTTGCGGGATTCGCTTCGGCGGCGCTCTGGCGGGCCTCGTCGAACATCGTGCGGGTGAAAACGTGGGCGCAGGCCGGGGACTGCGAGATTTCGATGGCGCGCTCCATTTCGGTGCGTTCATCGGAGCCACCTGCCTGAAGGGTGAGACGGGCGGCGTGAAGGTCGTTCATGGGGTGGCTGCGGGGGCGCCGCGAGCGGCTCGGTTCAAGAGGGAAAGAGGGGCTGCGGCCGTGCTATACTCTTTGGGTTTCGCTGGTCGAGCGACGGCTCCCGTTGCATCCAGCCAAACACATCCGCAAACCGGCCCAATCAAGGTGTTGTGACTCCATTCGAAAGGAGCGCAAAACGGGCTGGATTTTAGACCCAACCTTTGGAGTAATTTCTAATGTCTACCACCATGCGCGAAATGCTGGAAGCCGGTGTCCATTTCGGTCACCAAACCCGCTTCTGGAACCCCAAGATGGCTCCGTTCATCTTCGGCCATCGCAACAAGATTCACATCATCAACCTGGAAAAGTCGCTCCCGATGTTCCAGGACGCGATGAAGTACGCCAAGCAACTCACGGCCAACCGCGGCACGATCCTGATGGTCGGCACGAAGCGCCAGGCCCGTGAAATCGTTGCGGCAGAAGCCCGCCGTGCCGGCGTGCCTTTCGTGGACACCCGCTGGCTCGGCGGCATGCTGACCAACTTCAAGACCGTCAAGACCTCGATCAAGCGTCTGAAGGACATGAAGGCCCAGCAAGAAGCCGGCCTCGACAGCCTGAGCAAGAAAGAGCAACTCACCTTCTCGCGTGAAATCGAGAAGCTCGAGAAGGACATCGGCGGCATCCAGGACATGACCGCGCTGCCCGACGCCATCTTCGTGATCGACGTGGGCTTCCACAAGATCGCCGTGGCCGAAGCCAAGAAGCTCGGTATTCCGCTGATCGGCGTGGTGGACTCCAACCACTCGCCCGAAGGCATCGACTACGTGATCCCCGGCAACGACGACTCGTCCAAGGCCGTCACGCTGTATGCACGCGGCATCGCCGACGCGATCATCGAAGGCCGCAACAGCGCCACCGGTGACGTGGTCAAGGCCATCGCCGAAGGCAGCAACAGCGACGAATTCGTCGAAGTCGAAGAAAGCGCTTCGGCCTGATCGGTTCTCTCGCGAGCCTGAAGAAGGGGCTTTGGTGCCCCTTTTTTTTAACCTGATTTTTGGATTTACGGAGATACACAAATGGCTGCAATCACCGCAAGCATGGTCGGCGAACTGCGCGCAAAGACCGACGCGCCGATGATGGAATGCAAGAAGGCCCTGACCGAGGCCGACGGCAACATGGAAAAGGCCGAAGAGCTGCTGCGCATCAAGCTCGGCAACAAGGCTGGCAAGGCATCGGGCCGCATCACCGCCGAAGGCGTGGTCACGGCTTTCGTCGACGGCGCTGCCGGCGGCATGATCGAGATCAACTGCGAAACCGACTTCGTCACCAAGAACGACAGCTTCCTGGCCCTGGCCAACGCCGCTGCGATGCTGGTCGCCAAGAACAACCCCGCGGACATCGCCGCGCTGGGCGCGCTGCCCTACGAGCAGGACGGCTTCGGCCCCACGCTCGAGGACGTGCGCAAGGGCCTGATCGGCAAGATCGGCGAGAACATGAGCTTTCGCCGCTTCAAGCACTTCGCGGGCAACGGCAGGCTGGCTTCGTACCTGCACGGCACGCGCATCGGCGTGATGGTCGAGTTCGAGGGCGACGACACGTCGGCCAAGGACGTCGCGATGCACATCGCCGCCATGAAGCCGGTCGCCATCCAGGCGTCGGACGTTCCTGCCGACCTGATCGAAAAAGAGCGCGCCGTTGCCGCCGGCAAGGCGGAAGAAGACCGCAAGACGGCCGAAGCCGAAGGCAAGAAGCCGCAGCCGGCCGACATCGTTGCCAAGCGCATCGAAGGCGGCGTGCAGAAGTACCTGAAGGAAGTCTCGCTGCACAACCAGCCGTTCGTGAAGAACGACAAGCAGACCGTCGAGCAGATGCTCAAGGCCGTCAGCACGTCGATCAAGGGCTTCACCCTGTACGTGGTCGGCGAAGGCATCGAGAAGAAGGTCGACGACTTCGCAGCCGAAGTGGCCGCGCAAGTTGCAGCAGCCAAGGCCGCTGCTTAAGCCATAAGGCTTCCAACGACGGCGCGTGCTCGCGTGCCGTCGTTTTTTCATCGCTACGTTTTACACTCGTCACCGCCAACCCCAAAGGAAATTGCCCATGTCTGATGCCCGCCCAGCCCACAAGCGAATCTTGTTGAAGCTGTCGGGAGAGGCATTGATGGGCGATGACGCCTTCGGCATCAACCGCGCGACCATCGTTCGCATGGTCCAGGAAGTGGCCGAGGTGGTGAACATGGGCGTCCAGGTGGCGGTCGTGATCGGCGGGGGCAACATCTTCCGCGGCGTGGCCGGCGGCTCGGTCGGCATGGATCGCGCTACCGCCGACTACATGGGCATGCTGGCCACCGTCATGAACTCGCTGGCGCTGGCCGATGCGATGGACAAGCAGGGCCTCATCGCCCGCGTGATGTCCGCCATCGCGATCGAGCAGGTCGTGGAGCCCTATGTGCGCCCCAAGGCCCTGCAGTACCTCGAAGAGGGCAAGGTCGTGGTGTTTGCAGCCGGTACCGGCAATCCGTTCTTCACCACCGACACGGCCGCCGCGCTGCGCGGTGCCGAAATCGGCGCCGAGCTGGTGCTCAAGGCGACCAAGGTGGATGGCGTCTATTCCGCCGACCCCAAGACCAACCCCGACGCAACGCGCTACGTCTCGCTCAGTTTCGACGAGGCGATCGCAAAGAATCTCGGCATCATGGACGCCACGGCCTTTGCGCTGTGCCGCGACCAGAAGCTGCCGATCAAGGTGTTCTCGATCCTCAAGAACGGCGCGTTCAAGCGCGTCGTGATGGGCGAGGACGAGGGCACGCTGGTGCATGCCTAGGAGTATTTGAGATGACCATTGCAGACATCCGCAGTGCGACCGACGCGAAGATGAATCAGTCGCTCGCCGCATTCCAGAACAACCTCACCAAGATCCGTACCGGCCGCGCCAACTCGGCGCTGCTCGACTCGATCCACGTCGAGTACTACGGCTCGCAAGTGCCGCTCAGCCAGGTGGCCAACGTGTCGGTGCTCGACTCGCGCACCATCAGCGTCCAGCCCTGGGAAAAGGGCATGGGCGCCAAGATCGAGAAGGCCATCCGCGAAAGCGACTTGGGCCTGAATCCGGCGTCGATGGGCGACCTGATCCGCGTGCCGCTGCCCGCCATGAGCGAAGAGCGCCGCAAGGAAATGACCAAGCTGGTCCGCAACGAAGGCGAAACCGCCAAGGTCGCGACGCGCAACCTGCGCCGCGACGCGAACGAAGCGGTCAAGAAGCTGGTGAAGGACAAGCTGGCGTCCGAGGACGACCAGAAGCGCGCCGAGGCCGACATCCAGAAGGTCACCGACCGCCATATCGCGGAAATCGACCGCCTGGTCGCGGCGAAAGAAGCGGAGATCATGGCCGTTTGAGGCCCGTCATGGCCTCTTCGCCGCCGTCGCCGCCGCGCATTCCCCACCACGTTGCCATCGTCATGGACGGCAACGGCCGCTGGGCGACGCGGCGGTTCATGCCCCGCGTGGCGGGGCACAAGCAGGGCGTGGAATCGCTGCGGCGCTGCGTCAAGGCCTGCGCCGATCGCGGCGTGGGCGTGCTCACCGTGTTCGCGTTTTCCTCGGAGAACTGGAACCGTCCCCCCGAAGAAGTCTCCGGGCTGATGGAACTGATGGTGGGCGCACTCGCGCGCGAGGTGCCGCGCCTGAGCCGCGACGGCGTGCGGCTGCATTTCGTCGGCGAGCGCGCGGGCCTTTCCGCCAAGATGGTGGCCGCGCTGGTCGAAGCGGAGGCGAGCACGGCGCACAACACGCGGCTCGTGCTCAACATCTGCTTCAACTACGGTGGACGCTGGGACATCGCGCAGGCCGCGGCCAAGCTGGCCGCGCAGGGCCTTCCGATGACCGAGATGAACATGGACCGCGCGATGGCGCTGGCCCACGTGCCCGACCCCGACCTGTTCATCCGCACCGGCGGCGAGCAGCGGCTGTCGAATTTCCTGCTCTGGCAAAGCGCCTACGCCGAGCTCTTCTTCAGCGACAAGCTCTGGCCCGAGTTCGACGAGGCCGCGCTGGACGAGGCCATCGCCGCGTTCCAGAGCCGCGAGCGCCGCTTCGGCCAAACCTCGGCACAGGTCTCGACGGCTGCGGCCTGAAGACCTTACAACCTCCCGCATGCTCAAACAACGCATCCTCACGGCGATCGTGCTGCTCGCGATCCTGCTGCCAGCGCTGTTCTATCGACACTACATTCCCTTCGCCTGCGTGATGCTGGTGCTGATCGGCGCGGCCGCGTGGGAGTGGGGGCGCCTGAACGGCTACGGGCAGGGCATGTCGCTGTTCCTCGGCGCCGAGATGGTGGTGCTCTGCGGGCTTTCGTGGTGGCTGGGGCTGCTGGAGCAGCCGCTGGTCCTCATGTGGACCCTGGCCAGCGCGGCCTGGGTGCTCGGCGGCGCGGCGCTGCTGCGCGTGGCGGTGCCGGGCTGGCCCCGCATTCCGCGCGGGCTGCGCCTGGTCGGCGGCCTGCTGGCGCTGTGGGTCGCGTGGCTGGCCGCGGTGCAGGCCCGCATGGTCGGCATCAACTTCCTGCTGTCGATCCTGGTGCTGGTCTGGGTGGCGGACGTGTTCGCCTATTTCGCGGGCCGCGCCTTCGGCCTGAAGTTCACGCGCGGCAAGCTGGCCCCGGCCATCAGCCCGGGCAAAAGCTGGGAAGGCGTGTGGGGCGGAATGATCGGCGTCGTCGTGCTGGCCTTCGCCTGGGTCTGGGCCGACCGCTACTTCGGCGCGACGGTGCCCAGCCTCTACACCCGCCTGAACGAACGCGGCTGGTGGCTGCTGCTGATCGGCGCGGTGTTCCTTGCCGCGATGAGCGTGGTGGGCGACCTGGTCGAATCGCTGATCAAGCGCAGCGCCGGCGCCAAGGACAGCAGCCGGCTGCTCCCCGGCCACGGCGGCGTGCTCGACCGCGTGGATGCCCTCTTGCCGGCACTTCCCATTGCCATGATGCTGGCCTTCCTGTGAACACTCCCAAACAACGCGTCACGGTGCTGGGCTCGACCGGATCGGTCGGCGTCAGCACGCTCGATGTCATTGCGCGGCACCCCGAGCGCTTCGAGGTGTTTGCGCTGTCCGCCGCCACCAAGGTGGACGAAATGCTTGCGCAGTGCGCGCAGTTTTCTCCGCAATTCGCCGTGATGGCGAGCGCGCCGCACGCCGAAATGCTGGCCGAGAAGCTCAAGCAAAGCGGTCTGAAGACACGCGTGCTGATGGGGCCGGATGCTATTGAAAACATAGCTTCGCACGACGACGTGGATGCCGTCATGGCCGCCATCGTCGGCGCTGCGGGCCTCGCGCCGTGCCTGGCCGCGGCGCGCGCTGGCAAGCGCCTTCTGCTGGCCAACAAGGAAGCCCTGGTGGTCGGCGGCGAGCTGTTCATGCGCACGGTGCGAGAGGGCGGCGCCACGCTGCTGCCGATCGACAGCGAGCATTCGGCCATCTTCCAGTCGCTGCCCGAAGACCCGTCCACCTGGGCGCGGCGCATCGACAAGATCATCCTGACCGCTTCAGGCGGCCCGTTCCTCACCCGTTCGCCCGGCTCGCTGGGCGCCGTGACGCCCGAGCAGGCCTGCGCCCATCCGAACTGGGTCATGGGCCGCAAGATCTCGGTCGACTCGGCCACGATGATGAACAAGGCGCTCGAGGTGATCGAGGCGCGCCACCTGTTCGGCGTCTCGCCCGAGCAGATCGAGGTCGTCATCCATCCGCAGAGCGTGGTGCATTCGATGGTGCAATTCACCGACGCCTCGGTCATCGCGCAGCTCGGCACGCCCGACATGCGGGTGCCGATCGCGGTCGGCCTGGCCTGGCCCGAGCGCATCGAGAGCGGGGCGGCGCGGCTGGATTTCCGCCAGATGGCGTCGCTGACCTTCGATGCGCCCGACGCGGCGCTCTTCCCCGGCCTGGGTCTTGCGTGGCATGCGTTGCGCGCCGCACCGGGCACGACGGCGGTGCTCAATGCGGCCAACGAGGTCGCTGTGGAGGCTTTTCTGGACCGGCGCCTGCGTTTCGACCGCATTCATGCGGTCAACATGGAAACTTTGGAAACCGTCGCCCCCTCCAAGCCGGCATCGCTGGCCGACCTGCTGGCGCTCGATGCCAGCGCCCGGGCGGCCGCCAATGCCGCGGCGCTGCGTTTCGCGGCCTGACTTTCCCCATTCGCAGAGGATCCGATGCTCACTGTCATAGCCTTCGTGGTTGCACTCGGCGTCCTGATCGCGGTGCACGAATACGGTCACTACCGCGTGGCCGTCGCGTGCGGCGTCAAGGTGGAGCGCTTCTCGGTCGGGTTCGGCAAGGCGCTGTTCCGCTGGCAGCCCAAGCGCCAGCACCCGGGGCAGCAGACCGAATTCGTCATCGCAGCCTTCCCGCTGGGCGGCTACGTCAAGATGCTCGACGAGCGCGAGGGGCCGGTGGCGCCCGAGGAGCGGCATCGGGCCTTCAACACCCAGCCCCTGCGTTCGCGCGCTGCCATCGTGGCGGCGGGCCCTATCGCCAACCTGCTGCTGGCGATCGTGCTCTACACGGCCGTCAACTGGATCGGCGTGCAAGAGCCGGTCGCAAGGCTCGCGCAGCCGGTGGCGGCTTCGCTGGCCGAGGCTGCGGGCCTGCGCGGCGGTGAGCACATCACGCGCGCCGGCTTCGACGGCGATCTGACGCCGGTCCAGTCCTTCGAGGACCTGCGCTGGCGCATGACGCAGGGCGCCCTCGACGCCCGCGATCTGACGCTCGAAGTGGCCGGCGAAGACGGCAAGCCCGCGCGCCAGCTCGTGCTGCCATTGAGCCGGATGGAGGCCAAAGACGCCGATCCGCAGATGTTCCGCAAGATCGGCATCCTCGCCCCCCTGACACGGCCGGAAATCGGCGACGTCATGGCCGGCAGCGCCGGCGAGCAAGCGGGCCTGCGCAAGGGCGACCTGGTGCGCGCCATCGGCGACACGGCCATCTACGACGGACAGCAACTGCGCGAGGTGATCCGCGCGTCGGTAGACGGCGGCCAGCCGCGCACCCAGGCCTGGCAAATCCAGCGCGACGGCCAGCCGCTCACGCTCCAGGTGAAGCCCGAGGTGCGCGAGGAGGGCGCCGCGAAGGTCGGCCGCATCGGCGCCTACGTCGGCGCGCCGCCCGACATGGTGACGGTGCGCCAGGGCCCGGTCGACGGCGTCTGGCGCGGCGTGGTGCGCACATGGGAGATGTCCGCATTGACCGTCCGCATGATGGTCAAGATGGTGACCGGACAGGCCTCGCTCAAGAACCTGAGCGGCCCGCTGACCATTGCCGACTACGCGGGCAAGTCCGCGAGCCTCGGCCTGACCCAGTACCTGATCTTCCTGGCGGTCATCAGCGTGAGCCTGGGCGTGCTCAATCTCATGCCGCTGCCGGTCCTCGATGGGGGACACCTGATGTATTATCTTTGGGAGGGCCTGACCGGCAAAAGCGTCTCTGACGCCTGGATGGAACGGCTTCAGCGCGGCGGTGTCGCCTTGTTGCTGGTCATGATGTCGGTCGCACTCTTCAACGACGTCACGCGGCTCTTTGGTTAACTTTCTGCCCGGCCCTTTCCGTGCCGGCTCAATTCTCAGATGAACAAAAACTCCAATCGCTTTCGCCTGCGTAGCGTTGTCGCGGTGGTCGCCAGCGCACTTGCAGCCACGGCAGCCTGGGCCGTCGAGCCTTTCACGGTGCGCGACATTCGCGTCGAAGGCTTGCAACGCGTCGAGGCCGGCACGATCTTCGCGTCGCTGCCAGTGCGCG
>NZ_JAEFCB010000012.1 GCF_016405905.1 Variovorax sp. IB41
AAGGAGGAGGCGAAGCCGGGGGACATTCGCGAAACAGAGCCCACCGTCGGCGTGAGTGCCGCCCCGAACCAGCAGGCAGTGTCAGTACATCTGCTTGGGCGCAGTGGCCTTCCAACTGCGGCTGATACGCCCCGCACTGTCGATGCTTTCGAGATGCACGTCGAAGCCCCAGAGCCGCGCGACATGCTTGAGCACCTCTTCCGCGCCGTCGTGTAGCGGCAGGTTGTTGCGCTGCGTGTGCCGCAGCGTGAGCGAGCGGTCGCCGCGCGTGGCCACGTTCCACACCTGGATGTCGGGCTCGCGGCTGCTGATGTCGTACTGGCGTGACAGCGATTCGCGCAGCGACTGGTAACCGCTGTCGTCGTGGATGGCGGACACCTCGAGCTCCGACTCGCTCTGGTAATCGCGAATGGAGAACAGGCGGAAATCGCGCATCGTCTTGGGGCTCAGGAACTGGCCGATGAAGCTCTCGTCCTTGAAGTTGCGCATCGCGTAGTCGAGCGTCTTGACCCAGTCGCTGCCGGCGAAGTCGGGGAACCAGCGGCGGTCTTCCTCGGTGGGCTTCTCGCAGATGCGGCGCAGCTCGGTGAACATCGCGAAACCCAGCGCATAGGGGTTGATGCCGCTGTAGGCGCGGTGGCCCACCGGCGGCTGGAAGATCACGCCTGTGTGCGAACTGAGCCATTCCATCATGAAGCCATCGGCCAGCTGGCCGCGCTCGTACATGGTGTTGAGCAGCGTGTAGTGCCAGAAGGTGGCCCAGCCTTCGTTCATGACCTGCGTCTGGCGCTGCGGATAGAAGTACTGCGCAATCTTGCGCACGATGCGCACCACTTCGCGCTGCCAGGGTTCGAGCAGCGCCGCGTTCTTCTCGATGAAGTAGAGCAGGTTCTCCTGCGGCTCCGAGGGAAAGCGCCGCGTGGCATCGGATTCGGCTGCCTGCTCGGCGCGCTTGGGCAGCGTGCGCCAGAGGTCGTTGACCTGCTGCTGCATGTGGCGCTCGCGGTCCGCGCGCTGCACGCTTTCTTGCGCGAGCGAGCGCTTCTGCGGACGGCGATAACGGTCGACGCCGTAGTTCATCAGCGCGTGGCAGGAGTCCAGCAGTTCCTCGACCGCGTCGAGGCCGTGGCGCTCCTCGCACTCGGCGATGTAGTGGCGCGCGTAGACCAGGTAATCGATGATGGACGACGCATCGGTCCACATCCGGAACAGGTAGTTGCCCTTGAAGAAACTGTTGTGGCCGTAGGCCGCATGCGCGATCACCAGGGCCTGCATGGCCATGGTGTTTTCTTCCATGAGGTAGGCGATGCACGGGTCGGAGTTGATGACGATCTCGTACGCCAGGCCCATGTGGCCGCGCTTGTAGTTCTTCTCGGTGGCGATGAACTGTTTGCCGTACGACCAGTGGCGGTAGATCATCGGCATGCCCACGCTGGCGTAGGCGTCCATCATCTGCTCGGCGGTGATCACCTCCAGCTGGTTGGGGTAGGTGTCCAGGCCGAAGCCCTTGGCGGTCTTGGCGATCTCGGTGTGGTAGGTCTCGATCAGCTCGAAGGTCCAGTCCGAGGGGCTCGGAAGGCGCTCCAGGCGCTCCGACGTACCGTCGGCGGGCGGGCGATCGGTGGCGGTGGTGTTCATGAGGTGACCCCTTCCTTCTTGAACAGGTCGCGGAACACAGGGTAGATGTCTTGCGCGTCGGAGACTTTGCGCATCGCGAAGTTGGGCTGCACGCCTTCGAGCTGCGCGTACTCCTGCCACAGGTTCTGCTCGGTCTCGGCCACCTGCACGTAGGCGTAGTAGCGCACCACCGGCAGGATGTCGTTGACCAGCAGCTCGCGGCAGCGGCCGCTGTCCTGGTGCCAGTTGTCGCCGTCGCTGGCCTGCGCGCCGTAGACGTTCCATTCGCCGCTGGGGTAGCGCGCCTTGATGATCTCGTCCATCAGCACCAGCGCGCTGGAGACCACGGTGCCGCCGGTTTCGGTGGCGTGGAAGAACTCTTCCTCGGTCACTTCCTGCGCCTGCGTGTGATGGCGCAGGAACACGAGGTCGATGGTCTCGTAGTGCCGCGTGAGGAACATGTAGAGCAGCATGAAGAAGCGCTTGGCCATGTCCTTGCGCGCTTCGTCCATGGAGCCCGACACGTCCATGAGGCAGAACATCACGGCCTTGGCGCTGGGCACCGGCGTCTTCACGCGGTTGCGGTAGCGCAGGTCGATGGGGTCGATGTAGGGCACGTGCCGCATGGTGCGGCGCAGCTCGGCGATGAGCTCCTCGGTCTCGCGAATTTCCTTCTCGATCAGCGCCGTCGTGGCCTGCGGATGCGCCTTCAGGTGCACGAGGTGCGCCTCCAGGCGCTTGAGTTCCTTGCGCGGTTCGCCGCCGAGCGCGATGCGGCGCGCGAGCGCCCCGCGCATCGAGCGCACCACATGCAGGTTGTTGGGCGAGCCGTCGCTCGTGAAGCCGGCGCGGTGGCTCTTCCACTCGGGCACGTCGGCGATCTGCGTGCGGATGAGGTGCGGGAGCGCCAGGTCGTCGAAGAAGACGCGCATGAATTCCTCGCGGGTGAGGCGAAAGACGAAGTCGTCCTCGCCTTCGCCGCCGTCGCCCGCCTCGCCGCTCCCGGAGCCGCCGCCACCCTGGCCTTCGGGGCGCGCGATGCGGTCGCCCTTCAGGTACTCCTGGTTGCCCGGATGCACGTACTCGCGGTCGCCGCCACGGGAATGCCCGAACACCGGTTCGGACACATCGTGGCGCGGCAGGGTCACGTCTTCGCCTTGCTCCAGTTCGCGGATGTTGCGGCCGCTCACTGCACGCCGCACCGCCTCCTGGATCTGTCCCTTGTAGCGCCGAAGGAAGCGCTCGCGGTTGCCGATGGACTTGTTCTTGCCCGAGAGCCGGCGGTCGATGATCTGCTGCAGGATGGCCACGATGGGAAAGCCTCCGTTCAATATCAAATCAAGATGCGTGCCGTCGTGAAACGCCGCGGAACCGGCTCCGCCGGGCCGCTGGCGTTGCCCCCTGCAAGGGGGTTGGCGAAGCGACACGAAGTGCGCGAAGCCTGGGGGTGTGCCATATCACGAACTCTTGCGCACGCGCAGGTACCACTCGCAGAGCAGCCGCACCTGCTTGGCGGTGTAGCCCTTCTCGACCATGCGCGTGACGAAGTCCTCGTGCTTCTTCTGCTCGTCGGCGCTGCTCTTGGTGTTGAAGCTGATCACCGGCAGGAGCTCCTCGGTGTTGGAGAACATCTTCTTCTCGATCACCGCGCGCAGCTTTTCGTAGCTGGTCCACGCCGGGTTGCGCCCCGCGTTGCCGGCCCGTGCGCGCAGCACGAAGTTGACGATCTCGTTGCGGAAGTCCTTCGGGTTCCCGATGCCTGCGGGCCGCTCGATCTTCTCGAGTTCGGCGTTGAGCGAGGCGCGGTCGAACACTTCGCCGGTGTCCACGTCGCGGAACTCCTGGTCCTGGATCCAGTAGTCGGCGTAGGTCACGTAGCGGTCGAAGATGTTCTGCCCGTACTCGCTGTAGCTCTCCAGGTAGGCGGTCTGGATTTCCTTGCCGATGAACTCGGCATAGCGCGGCGCCAGGAGCTCCTTGATGTAGCTGATGTACTTCTGCTCGACCTCCGGCGGGAACTGCTCGCGCTCGATCTGCTGCTCGAGCACGTACATCAGATGCACCGGGTTGGCGGCGACCTCGGAGCTGTCGAAGTTGAAGACCTTGGAGATGATCTTGAAGGCGAAGCGCGTGGAGACGCCGCTCATGCCTTCGTCCACGCCCGCGTAGTCGCGGTACTCCTGGATCGACTTGGCCTTCGGGTCGGTGTCCTTCAGGCTCTCGCCGTCGTACACCTGCATCTTGCTGAAGGTGCTGGAATTCTCGGGCTCCTTCAGGCGCGTGAGCACCGACAGCTGGGCCATCATGCGCAGCGTGCCGGGGGCGCAGGGCGCTTGCGCGAGCGACGAGTTGCGCACCAGCTTCTCGTAGATCTTGATTTCTTCGGAGGCGCGCAGGCAGTAGGGCACCTTGACGATGTAGATCCGGTCGAGGAAAGCCTCGTTGTTCTTGTTGTTGCGAAAGGCCTTCCACTCGCTCTCGTTGCTGTGCGCCAGAACGATGCCGTCGAAGGGAATGGCGCCGAAGCCTTCGGTGCCCTTGAAGTTGCTCTCCTGCGTGGCCGTGAGCAAGGGGTGCAGCACCTTGATGGGCGCCTTGAACATTTCCACGAATTCCAGCAGGCCCTGGTTGGCCAGGCACAGGCCCCCGGAGTAGGCGTAGGCGTCCGGGTCGTCCTGGGCATAGGTCTCCAGCTTGCGGATGTCGACCTTGCCGACCAGCGAGGAGATGTCCTGGTTGTTCTCGTCGCCCGGCTCGGTCTTGGCGACCGCGATCTGCCGCAGCACCGAGGGGAAGCGCTTGACCACCTTGAACTGGCGGATGTCGCCGCCGTATTCCTCCAGGCGCTTGACGGCCCAAGGGGAGAGAATTCGGTTCAGGTAACGGCGCGGAATGCCGTATTCCTTTTCAAGGATCTCGCCGTCTTCCAGGGTGTCGAAGAGCCCCAGGGGCGATTCGTTCACCGGCGAGCCGTGGATCGCATAGAAGGGCACGTGCTCCATGAGCTGCTTCAGGCGCTCCGCGATGGAGCTCTTGCCGCCGCCGACCGGGCCCAGGAGGTAAAGGATTTGCTTCTTTTCTTCCAGCCCCTGGGCGGCATGGCGGAAATAGGACACCACCTGTTCGATGGCGTCCTCCATGCCGTAGAACTCCTTGAACGCCGGATAGATCTTGATGACCTTGTTGGCGAAGATGCGCGAAAGCCGGGGGTCGTTGCGCGTATCGACCAGCTCGGGCTCGCCAATGGCCTTGAGCATGCGCTCGGAGGCGGTGGCGTAGGCGGTGGCGTCTCGCTTGCAGATATCCAGGTATTCCTGCAGGGAGATCACCTCCTCGCGGGTGCGCTCGTAACGGGCGGCAAAGTTGCTGATCACATCCATGGTCACGCCTCCATCAGGTCAGTGGGGCTTTTGGCCCCGGAGCCTGCAGCAAAGGCAATGCGCGCATTTAAAAGGTGCCCGCCCCCGCTGCATGCGGTGAAAAAACTCCCTACAACGTCCTGCTAACAATCAGGATAAAGCAAACATTCAATGCGGCAAATGTTTTATTTATTGGGGACCCCACTCCTGAGTAAAGTTCCAAAAAAATACAAACTGGTTTTCAGAATTTCAGATAAATTAAAAGGCTCGCTCGCGCAATTCTCTCCGGGTGAAATGCCTATATCGAACGGCATTGGTGTTTTCCCGAGAACACCGCGCCTATTGAGCACCTCGGCTCAATAAAAACATACGCTCCTCTGCAATAACGCGCGATCTGTCGTTTGGTTTATTGCACATCCGAAAAATATCTAAAAGCAATCCTCGCGCCACTTTTTCATGAGCGGCTGGCGCGTGTGCGCGTGGGAAAGCAGCGCAGGCGCCAGTCGGTGCGTACCGGCACGGTGCGGCGGGCACCGGCTCAGTGCTTTACGGCGCTCGCAGAGGCTTGGATGCACCGGCCCGAGGAGCGGGGGCCGAGCGTCGAATGGAAGGCGCTGGCGCTCCTGCTTCGGCCCCAGGCGAAGAAAAGCCCCGAGGCCCTGCGGCAACCGGTGCACGCAGAGGCTCGGGGCCTTGCACGTTCCCGCACGTCTTTGGTGCCCGGCGGGATGATCGTCTTTCAGCTCGACTCAGCTCAGCTGAAAAATTCTTTGGCCTTGTCGAACCAGCCCTTGTCGGTCGGGCTGTGCTTGTCGCCGCCCTTCTTGAGCGATTCGTCCAGCTCCTTGAGCAGCTTGCGCTGGTGCTCGGTGAGCTTGACCGGCGTCTCCACGCGCACGTGGCAGTACAGGTCGCCCGGATAGCTCGAGCGCACGCCCTTGATGCCCTTGCCGCGGAGGCGAAACTGCTTGCCGCTCTGCGTGCCGTCGGGAATGTCGATGGCCGCGGCGCCCTTGAGCGTGGGCACGCTGATCTCGCCGCCGAGCGCGGCCGTCGTCACGCTGACCGGCACCACGCAGTGCAGGTCGTCGCCGTCGCGCTCGAAGAGCTCGTGCTTCTTCAGGCGGATCTCGATGTACAGGTCGCCCGGCGGCCCGCCGTTGGTGCCCGGCTCGCCGTTGCCGGTGCTGCGGATGCGCATGCCGTCGTCGATGCCGGCGGGGATCTTCACCTCGAGCGTCTTGTTGTTCTTGATCCTGCCCTGGCCATGGCACACGGTGCAGGGCTCGGGAATGATCTTGCCGCTGCCGTGGCAGGTGGGGCAGGTCTGCTGCACGCTGAAGAAGCCCTGGCGCATCTGCACCGCGCCCGCGCCGTGGCAGGTGGTGCAGGTGATCGGCTTGGTGCCGGGCTTGGCGCCCGAGCCCTTGCAGGTGTCGCAGTTGTCCCAGCTGGGAATGCGGATCTGGGCTTCCTTGCCCTCGGCCGCTTCCTCGAGCGTGACTTCCATCGCGTAGCTCAGGTCGCTGCCGCGGAACACCTGGCGCCCGCCGCCCTGGCGGCCACCGCGCGCGCCGCCGAACACGTCGCCGAAGATGTCGCCGAAGGCCTCCGCGAAACCGCCGAAGCCTTCCGCGCCCGGGCCGCCGCGCATGTTGGGGTCGACGCCGGCGTGGCCGTACTGGTCGTAGGCCGCGCGCTTCTGGCTGTCAGAGAGCATCTCGTAGGCCTCCTTCACCTCCTTGAACTTGGCCTCGGCGTCCTTGCTGGTGTCGCCGTGGTTGCGGTCGGGGTGGTGCTTCATCGCAAGCTTGCGATAAGACTTCTTGATTTCTTCCTCGCTCGCGTTCTTGGGGACGCCGAGGGTTTCGTAATAGTCGCGTTTGGTGGCCATGGCAGGTCGATCAGGAGGCTCGGGAGGCAGCGGGAACTCGGGTGACTGGAAGCGAGAAAGGCTGGAGCACCCTTTCAGGTGTTCCAGCCTTGGTCAAGCGGCTGGCGATCAGCCCTTCTTGACTTCCTTGACTTCGGCGTCGACCACGTTGTCGTCGGCCTGCGCATGCGCAGCAGCTTCCGCGCCAGCCGGGCCGCTCGCCGCCGAGGCGCCTGCCGCAGCCTGCGATTCGGCGTACATCTTCTCGCCCAGCTTCTGGCTTGCGGTCATCAGCGTGTTGGTCTTTTCCTCGATCACGGTCTTGTCTTCACCCTTGAGGGCTTCCTCGACGTCCTTGATCGCGGCCTCGATCGCTTCCTTCTCGGCGGCTTCCAGGCTCGCACCATGTTCGTCCAGCGACTTCTTCACGCTGTGCACCATGGCCTCGCCCTGGTTGCGGGCCTGCACGATCTCGAGCTTCTTCTTGTCGTCTTCGGCGTTGAGCTCGGCGTCCTTCACCATCTTCTGGATCTCGTCTTCGGAGAGGCCCGAGTTCGCCTTGATGGTGATCTTGTTTTCCTTGCCGGTGCCCTTGTCCTTGGCGCCCACGTGCAGGATGCCGTTGGCGTCGATGTCGAAGCTCACCTCGATCTGCGGCGTGCCGCGCGATGCCGGCGGAATGCCTTCCAGGTTGAACTCGCCCAGCGCCTTGTTGCCCGAGGCGATGTCGCGCTCGCCCTGGAACACCTTGATCGTCACGGCCGGCTGGTTGTCCTCGGCGGTCGAGAAGGTCTGCGCGAACTTCGTCGGGATCGTGGTGTTCTTGGTGATCATCTTGGTCATCACGCCGCCCATGGTCTCGATGCCCAGAGACAGCGGGGTCACGTCCAAGAGCAGCACGTCCTTGCGGTCGCCCGAGAGCACCTGGCCCTGGATGGCGGCGCCGACGGCCACGGCTTCGTCCGGGTTCACGTCCTTGCGCGGTTCCTTGCCGAAGAAGGCCTTCACCTTTTCCTGCACCTTGGGCATGCGGGTCATGCCGCCGACCAGGATCACGTCGTTGATGTCGCTCACGCTGATGCCGGCATCCTTGATGGCCAGGCGGCAGGGCGCGATGGTGCGCTCGACCAGCTCGTCCACCAGGCTCTCCAGCTTGGCGCGGGTGAGCTTGATGTTCAGGTGCTTCGGACCCGAGGCATCGGCCGTGATGTAGGGCAGGTTGATGTCGGTCTGCGCGCTGTTCGACAGTTCGATCTTGGCCTTTTCAGCCGCTTCCTTCAGGCGCTGCAGCGCGAGCACGTCCTTGCTCAGGTCGACGCCCTGTTCCTTTTTGAACTCGGCAATGATGTAGTCGATGATGCGCTGGTCGAAGTCTTCGCCGCCCAGGAACGTGTCGCCGTTGGTCGACAGCACTTCGAACTGCTTCTCGCCGTCCACGTCCGCGATTTCGATGATCGACACGTCGAAGGTGCCGCCGCCCAGGTCATACACGGCGATCTTGCGGTCGGCCTTGTCCTGCTTGTCCAGGCCGAAGGCCAGGGCCGCAGCGGTGGGCTCGTTGATGATGCGCTTGACGTCCAGGCCCGCGATGCGGCCGGCGTCCTTGGTGGCCTGGCGCTGGGCGTCGTTGAAGTAGGCCGGCACCGTGATCACGGCTTCGGTCACCGGTTCGCCCAGATAGTCTTCGGCGGTCTTCTTCATCTTGCGCAGGATGTCGGCGCTGACTTGCTGGGGCGCCATCTTCTTGCCGCGCACTTCGACCCATGCGTCGCCGTTGTCGGCCTTGGCGATGGTGTAGGGCATCAGGTCGATGTCCTTCTGCACTTCCTTTTCCTCGAACTTGCGGCCGATCAAACGCTTGATCGCGTACAGCGTGTTCTTGGGGTTGGTCACGGCCTGGCGCTTGGCCGAGGCACCGACCAGGACTTCACCGTCTTCCTGGTACGCGACGATCGACGGCGTGGTGCGGGCACCTTCCGAGTTCTCGATCACACGCGTGGTGTTGCCTTCCATGATCGACACGCACGAGTTGGTGGTGCCGAGGTCGATGCCGATGATCTTTGCCATGTTCTTTACTCCTGAAAGCCTGAAAAATATGTTGTTATGAACTTGTGGATAACCCAGCTCGATTCAAGGGAAGAAGCGGGGATTTCCTGTGGGAATCTTGTGTGCCGATGGACCGTGGTCACTTCGGCGCGCTGACCGTGACCAGCGCCGGGCGCAGCACGCGCTCGTTGATGGTGTAGCCCTTCTGGAGCACGCTCACCACGGTGTTGGGTTCCTGATCGGGCGCGGGCACCACCGAGATGGCCTGGTGCTGGTGCGGATCGAACTTGGTGCCGGCGGCCGGGGCCACTTCGATCACCTTGTTGCGCTCCAGCGCGCTCTTCAACTGCCGCAGCGTGGCTTCGGCGCCTTCGCGGATCTGCTCGGGCGTGGCGTCCTTGATGGCCAGGCCGGCTTCCAGGCTGTCGGTCACCGGCAGCAGGCTTTCGGCGAACGCCTCGACCGCGAATTTGCGGGCCTTGGTGATTTCGTCGTCGGCGCGGCGGCGGGCGTTTTGAACGTCGGCCTGGGCGCGCAGGTATTGATCGGCCAATTCGGCGTTCTTGGCCTGCAGCGCGGCCAACTCGCCTTGCGCCGCGGCCAATGCGTCGGCTTCATTGGCGGCCTGCGCGGCCTCCAGTTCTTCGGGACTGGGCTCGCCTTGCAGCATTTGCGAATTCTGTGCGGATTGTTGCGGGTCAGACATTTTTCAAAGAACGGCGTGCGCCGGAAAACAAACGATAGCCAGCCACTTGGGGCTGGCCAGGGGCATTTCAAGCGAAAAAATGCGGAAAAAGGGCCCGTCGAGGCATGAAAAAGGCCCGAAACCGGGCCTGTGTGCCAAGACTTGGCTGGGGAGCGATCAGTGCGCGTCGAGCAATTCGACGTCGAACTTGAGGGTGGCGTTCGGGGGGATCACGCCGCCGGCGCCGCGGGCGCCATAGCCCAGCGATGCGGGAATGATCAGCGTGCGCTTGCCGCCGATCTTCATGCCGGCGACGCCTTCGTCCCAGCCCTTGATGACCTGGCCGGCGCCCAGCGAGAACGCGAAGGGGTCGTTGCGGTCGCGGCTCGAATCGAACTTGGCGCCTTGCACGCCGTCGTTGTAGAGCCAGCCGGTGTAGTGCACATGCACGTGCTGGCCAGCCTTGGCTTCGGCGCCGGTGCCGACTTCGGTGTCTTCGTACTGCAGGCCGGAGGGGGTGGTAGGCATGGGAAACGCTCCTTGCGTCGATGAATGGTGAATTGGATCGAAGGCGCGAAGTTTACCGATGCCGGATGGCGGCCCGCTCAGCCCGTCGTATCGGCAGGCGGCGCAGGGGGCGGCGGAGGCGGCGAGGAAGGGGCCGGAGGCGCGACGGGCACAGTTGGCGCACTGGCCGCAACTGCCGCCGGCGCGGCCGCTTTCTTCAACTGGCCCAACTGCCATTTGCCGGCAAAGGCCTGCAGGTCGGACAGCCGCTTGAGCAGGTCCTGCCCGCTCAAGGTGAGGCAATAACCGTCGCTGCCATGGCTCACGATGCCGGCTTCGCGCAGTTCCTTGATGCGGGTGTTCAGGGTGTTGGGAGTGATGCCGCCCACGCTGTCCTGCAGCAGGCGAAAGGTCTGGGCATGGCCGTCGCGCAGGGCCCAGAGCACACGCAGCGCATAGCGGGCTTCCAGCAGTGCGAGCAACTGGCTGACGGCTGCGTTTTCCTTGGTACTCATCGACATCATCTCCTCGAAGCTGGGCGGGCTGCGGGCCTGTGGGTGGCCGATGCCGCGCGCTCTTGTTTGTGATCGGTTATGGACCGTCCTGCCGGCCGGCGACTATAGCGCAAACGATGTGGATGCTACTAGTTTTATAGCTATAAGGGCATGCTGCATGCGGGCTGTGAGACAAAGCCTCACAAATTCGTGTAGTCGGCCATGGCTTCGCCCAGACGGATTGCGCGGGTGGGCGACCAGTCGGGGTTGAACGCCAGCGCAGGCGCCGGGAACAGCATGACGACGGTGGAGCCGAGCAAGAAACGGCCCATCTCGTCGCCCTTCTTGATGTCGATCTGCTGGTCGTTGTAGTGCCACTCGCGCAGTTCGCCCACGCGCGGCGGATTGACCACGCCGTGCCACACGGTGGCCATGCTGCCGACGATGGTGGCGCCCACCAGCACCAGCACGAAGGGCCCGCGCGCCGATTCGAAAACGCACACCACACGCTCGTTGCGCGCAAAGAGCCCGGGCACGCCGCGCGCGGTGGTCGGGTTCACTGAGAACAGGTCGCCGGGCACGTGGATCATGCGCACGAGCCGCCCGTCGCACGGCATGTGGATGCGGTGGTAGTCCTTGGGGCTCAGGTAGAGCGTGGCGAAGCTGCCGTGCGCGAACTTCGCGGCCAGCGCGGCGTCGCCGCCGACCAGCGCGGTGGTCGTGTAGTTGTGGCCCTTGGCCTGGAAGATCTGGTCGCCCTCGATCGCGCCGAACTGGCTGATCGCGCCGTCCACCGGGCACACCAGGTCGGCCTGCGCAAGCGGGCGCATGCCCGGCTTGAGCGCGCGCGTGAAGAACTGGTTAAAGCTTTTGTAGTGCTCGATGTCCGACTCGAGCGCCTCGCCCATGTCCACGCCGTACTTGGCGACGAAGCGGCGAATGATCCATGTGGTGACGGCACCGCGTTCCTTCCCCGCGACCCAGCCGGCGAAATTGGTCAGGGCCTGCTTGGGGAACAGGTATTGGGGCAGAACTGCGGAGCGGTCGGACACGTTGGGGGAAGCCTCGAATGGGGGTCGGAAGGGCATTCTATAAAGCGCCTTCCTCGCGAGACGTAGGAAGCTTCCCTCGGTTCAAGTTGGCCCCGAGGCTCGACCGGCCGGCTACTCTGCCTTGATGCCCGCCGCCTTGATCACCGCGGCCCATTTCTCCACCTCGGCCTTCTGGAACGCGGCAATTTGCGCGGTCGACAGATCGGCCGGCTCCATGCCGAAGCCCTTGAGCTTGTCCTGCATCTCGGGCGTCGCGAGGACCTTGCGGATCTCGGTGTGGAGGCGTTCGACTACCGGCGCCGGCGTGCCCGCGGGCACGAAGATCGCCTGCCACGACACCACCTCGAAATCCTTCAGCCCCGCGATGCCCGATTCGGCCACCGTCGGCACGTCGGGCATCGAGGCCAGGCGCTTGGCCGAGGTGACGGCGATGGCGCGCAGCTTGCCGCTCTGGATGTGCGGACCCGCGACCACCGTGGTGTCGAACATCATGTCGACCTGGCCGCCGATCACGTCCTGGATCGCCGGGCCGCTGCCCTTGTACGGGATGTGCGTGAACTTCACGCCCGACTTGAACGCCAGCAGCTCCAGCGCCAGGTGCTGCGAGGTGCCCGTGCCGGCCGAGGCCGACGAGAGCCCGCCCGACTTGGCCTTGCTCGCATCCAGCACGTCCTTGAGCGTCTTGTAGGGGCTCGCCTGGTTCACCACCAGCACCACCGGGTTGGTGCCGATGAGCGTGACCGGCGCGAACGACTTCTGCGGGTCGTAGCCGATCTTGGGATACAGGCTCACGTTGATCGCGTGCGAGCTGATCGTGCCGCCCACCAGCGTGAAGCCGTCGGGCGCGGCGCGCGCGCCGATCTCCGAGCCCACGCTGCCGCCGGCGCCGCCCTTGTTGTCGATGATCACGCTCGTGCCCAGCACGGTGCCCAGCTTCTGGCCGATCAGCCGGCCCAGCACGTCGGTGGTGCCGCCCGCGGGAAAGGGCACGAGGTAGGTGATGGCCTTGCCCGTGGGCCAGGCGTTGCTGCTCTGCGCGAACGCGGGCAGGGCGGTCGCCAGCGAAGCGGCGAGGGCGGTTCGGATCAGTGTTCGGCGTTGCATGTCGTGGGTCTCCGAGGGCCGGGTCATGGCTTGATGTTCAGCTTGGTGATCAGCTGCTTGAAGTACACGTTGTCCTTGGCCAGCGTCTCCTTGAACACGGCGCCGTCGGTGTAGACGTAGCCCAGGTTCTGCTTGTCCATCACTTCGTGCATCAGCGGCTCGGCGGCCGTCTTGGCGGTCATCTCGCGCAGCTTGGCCATCACTTCGGGCGGCGTGTTCTTCGGCGCGCCGATGCCGCGCCAGGTGCCGATCGACAGGTCGATGCCGCGCTCCTTGGCGGTGGGCACCTTCTCGAAGCCCTTCACGCGCTTGTCGGCCATCACCATCAGCACCTTGAGCTTGCCGCCCTGCACGTGCGTCGTCACTTCGGCCGGGCTCACCGCCACGGCCTCGATGTGGCCGCCCAGGAGCGCGAGCACCGCGGGCGCCGCGCCCTGGAACGGAATGTGGCCGAACTTCGTGCCGGTCTTGTCTTCCAGCGCGGCGGCCGCCAGGTGCCAGATCGAGCCGTTGCCCGAGTTGCCCACGCGGATGCCCTCGGGCGACTTCTTCGCGGCGGCGAGGAACTCCTCGATGGTGTTCCACGGCGCATCGGCCTTCACCGTGATCGCGGCCGGATCGGCGTTGAGCTGCGCGATCGGCTGGAAGTCGTCGTAGTTGAATTTCGCAAGACCCAGGTGCGGCAGCGTGAGCAGCTCGACCGTGAGCACCGCGAGCTTGTAGCCGTCGGGCTTGGCGTTGATCACCTCGGTCCAGCCGATGGCACCGCCCGCGCCGGGGCGGTTGACGATCACGATGCTCTGCGAGATGTGCTTGCGGCTGGCTTCCGAGAACGCGCGCGCCAGGCCGTCGGTGCCGCCGCCCGGCTGGTAGGGCACCAGCAGTTCGATCGAGCGGTTCGGAAAGTCGTTGGCCGCCTGCGCGAAGGCCGTCGAGGCCAACCCGAGCGAAAGGGTGGCTGTGGCCGAGAGGGCCGTGAGGCCGCGGATGAATGCGCTTCTTTTCATGATGTCTCTTGTCTCCGTTTGTTGATCTGATCCACGAACGGCCCCGCGACGGGGCCGTCTCTCCAAAAAATGTCAGGGCATGTACTGCCCGCCATTCACCTCGATGACCTGGCCCGTCACATAGCCCGAGAGCTGCTTCGAGGCCAGGTAAAGAAACGCACCGACGCATTCCTCGGGCTCGCCGATGCGCCCCATCGGAATGCTCGCCCTGAAGTTCTCAAGCATCGCGGGCGTCGAGAAGCGGTCCTGGAAGGGCGTCTGGATCACGCCCGGCGCCACCGCGTTCACGCGGATGCGGTCGCCCACCAGCTCTTTCGCGAGGCCGTGCGTCGCGGTGCTCACGAAGCCCTTGGAGCCCGCGTACAGGTACGCGGCCGGACCGCCGCCGGTGCGCGCCGCGACCGAGGTCACGTTGATGATGTTGCCCCCGCCTTGCGTGCGCATCAGGGGAACCACCTCCCGGCAGAACGCGAGCACCGAGCGCGCGTTGATGTGCATCACCTCGTCGAAGAGCGCATCGTCGAACTCGGCAATGGGCACGCGCTTGACCAGGCTACCCGCGTTGTTCACCAGCACGTCGATGCGGCCGAACTCCGCCTGGGTTTGCTTCACGCAATCGCGGATCGCGCCGGTGTCGCGCACGTCGGCCTTCACTGCGAACGCAGTGCCGCCGGCGGCGCGGATCGTCGCGACGACCTGGTTCGCCGCATCGGCCGAGCTGTTGTAGTGCACCGCCACGCGCATGCCGCGCGCGGCGAAGGCGATGGCCACAGCGGCGCCGATGCCGGTGCTGGCGCCGGTGACGAGCGCGGTCTTGTCCTTGAGGTCTTCCATGAGGGGTTCCGTTGATGAGAGCGAAAGAAGAAGGTCAGCGCGGCGATATGGACGCCACGCTGGGCGAGCGGTACTTCAGCACCCACTTGATGGTGAGCGGCGTGCTGAAGCTGAAGGCCGGCGCGCTGCAGCGGATGCTGGTCTTGAGCGCGCCGGTGGGCGTGTTGTAGTCCGCGTTGGCGCTCACGTCGACCGGCGCGCAGTCCTGCAGGCCCTCGACCTCGAAGCCCTGCACGTCGCCGTTGGCGTAGCTGAACCTGTTGTTGCCCAGCGCGGTCACGCCGTCCGAGTACGAGCCGAACTCCATCTCGACCTTGCCGATGTCCAGCGTGCCCACGGGCGTGTAGGTATCGACGCGGGTGATCCGGCCCGGCTCGAAGGTGTAGGCGGTGGAGGAGGTGATGCGTGCGTCCTTGAACGGATTGCCGCCGCTGCTGGTGCCCACCACCCGGTCCATCGCGTCCTGCTCGTAGTTCACCACCAGCACCTTGCCGGCATCGAGCACTTTCAGGTTCTTCTGGTAGGACGCCGGAATCAGCACCTGCGGCGTGCCGGCATTCACGAAGGTGAATTGCGGCTGCAGTTGCGGCCAGCGGGTGTCGGCCACGCCCGAGAGCATGTTGTACGAGAAGGGCACCGCGAAGTACGGGTTGGTGCGGTGGTAGGTGGCCGCGCCGTTCACCACCGGCAGGCTGATCACGCGCAGGCCGTCGCGGTAGGTGACCAGGCCGCGGTCATAAGTGGCGGGCTGGCCGTCGAAGCCGGCGAATTTGGTGAGCGTCGAGCGCGGCAGCTTGTCCAGGTAGGCGAGGAATGTCTGCGTCGAGACCGGCGGCTTCTGCGCATAGCCCGCGCTCTTCCACAGGTTGTTGGTGTAGATGAGCTGGTGCGACAGGCTCAGGTTCTCGCCCAGGATGCGCGCGATGCCGCGGTAGCTGTCCACGCGCCGGCCCTTGTTCCACATGTTGAGCGAGCCCGCCTCGGCGTCGTACCAGAACTCCACGTACTTGGCCGTGATGCGCGTGGCGAAGGCGTAGGCGATGTCTTTTTCCTCGGCGCTGAGCACGTTCTCGTGCTCGGCGGCCGAGAGCACTTCGGCGAAGGCCGTGTCGGCGTAGCCCGCGAGGCTGCGGCCGAAGTCCACGCCGTTGCCGGCCGGGTTGAGCCGGGCCTTGATCACGTCCACCGACTGGCGCAGCCACCCCTTGAGCGACGCCTCGTCCTCGGCCGAGACCGTCATGCCGGTCTCGATCAGGCGCTGCATGATCTCGCCGATCAGCAAGATGCTGTAGCGGTCGAAGCGCCCGCTGCCGTCGGTCTCGTCGGAGAAGCCGAAGGCCGAGAAGGTCTTGTAGTGGTTGATCATCTTCTGCAGCAGCGCCTCGCTGGCCTCGGGGCCTTCCCAGCCCATGAGGAAGCGCAGGCGCGCGATGCTGAAGGCCACGCCGTAGTAGTTGGTGGGCAGGTTGATCAGCGAATAGTCGGCCGGGTTGACGAAGGCGCGCCAGTCCAGCTTGACCTTGAGCTTGTCGAGCGTGCCCGCGTTGATCGCGGGGCTCGCGCCGTCCAGGAGGCCCGCCTTCTTGAGCTTCCACAGCGCCGACATGTAGTAGTAGATGCCCCAGCTGTCGTTGGTCGAATCGATGGTGATGTCCGCGATCTCGCGGTAGCCGTCCAGGTAGGTCTGGTACTTCGGGTCCGAGGGCGGGGTGTTCAGCAGCAGGTACGAGAAACCGATGGCGACCTTGCCCGGAAGAAACTTGTCGCCGCTCGTGGGCGCGAACACCTCCTGTCCCTGGATCACGGTCTTGATGCCCTGCGCGCGCACCTGCTCGAAGAGGCGGTCGATGGTGGGCAGCAGGTTCTCGCGCACGATGTCGTCCATCGGCTTGTTCGACAACTTCGGCTGGGCCGCGAGCACTTCGGGGTCCACGGGCGTCTCGGCGGGCGGCGCCGGCGCAGGGGCCGACGGATTCACCGCGATGGGCGGGAAAGACACGCCGCCCCCACCACCTCCGCCGCCGCACGCGGCGAGCAGGGCGGCACCCGCGATCAGGCTCACTACCAGCTTGGGTTTCTGCATCCTCTATCTCCTTCTGTTGTAAGAAAAAAACCAGGCCCGGCTCCTCCGCCGCGCCATCCGGATCAGGTTGCCGCCGTCACCTCCTCATCAGGTCACGGGTGCGGGGTTGAAGAGCACGAGCGCGTTGTGCAGCTTCCAGTGCTCCGCCCAGGTCTTTTTCTTGCCGCTGGCCACGTCGAGCATCAGCCGGAAGAGCTCCCAGCCCACGTCCTCGATGGTGGCGTCGCCGTCGGCGATGCGGCCCGCGTTCACGTCCATCAGGTCGTGCCAGCGGCGCGCAAGGTCGCTGCGCGTGGCGACCTTGATGACCGGCACTTCGGCCAGGCCGTAGGGCGTGCCGCGGCCGGTCGTGAAGATGTGCAGGTTGATGCCCGCGGCCAGTTGCAGCGTGCCGCAGATGAAATCGCTGGCGGGCGTCGCCGCGTAGATCAGGCCCTTCTGCCTGACCTTCTCGCCCGGCGAGAGCACGCCCGAGATCGGCGCGGAGCCCGACTTCACGATCGAGCCCATCGCCTTCTCCACGATGTTGGAGAGGCCGCCCTTCTTGTTGCCCGGCGTGGTGTTGGCGCTGCGGTCCACGCGCCCCTTCTGCAGGTAGGCGTCGTACCAGGCCATCTCGCGGATCATGGCCTCGGCCACTTCGGGCGACGACGCGCGCGAGGTGAGTTGATCGATGCCATCGCGCACCTCGGTGGTCTCCGAGAACATCACGGTGGCGCCCGCGCGCACCAGCAGGTCGGTGGCAAAGCCGACGGCCGGGTTCGCGGTCACGCCGGAAAAGGCATCGCTGCCGCCGCACTGCACGCCCACCACCAGCTCGCTCGCGGGCACGGTCTCGCGGCGGCGCGCGTTCAGCCGCGCGAGATGCACCTCGGCCTGCCGCATCACCGAATCGATCATCGACATGAAGCCGACATGCGCGTCGTCCTGCAGGCACACCACGTCGAGCGCCGCATCGGCCGCATTGGACGCGGCGCCTTCGCCGCGCTGGTCGGCGATGGGAATGGTGCCGGGCGGCAGCAGGCGCTCGGGCTGCAGCTTCTCGCAGCCCAGGCTCACCACCATGACCTCGCCGCCGAAATTGGGGTTGAGGCTGATGTTGCGCAGCGTGCGGATCGGCACGATCGCGTCGGGCGCGTCGATGGCGACGCCGCAGCCGTAGCTGTGCTCCAGCGCCACCACGTCGTCGACGTTGGGATACTTCGGCAGCAGCTCGGACTTGATGCGCTGCACCGCGAACTCGGTCACGCCGGCCACGCACTGCACGGTCTGCGTGATGGCCAGGATGTTGCGCGAGCCCACCGAGCCGTCGGCATTGCGGTAGCCCTCGAAGGTGTAGCCCTCCAGCGGCGGCATGGCGGGCGGCTTCACGGTCGCGATGGGCAGGCCTTCGAGCTCGGGCGCCGTGGGCATGCGCATCACGCGCTCGTGCACCCAGCTGCCGCGCGGCAACGCCTTCTGCGCATAGCCGATCACCACGTTGTAGCGAACGATGGCGTCGCCTTCGGCCAAGTCGGCGAGCGCCACCTTGTGGCCTTGCGGCACGTTGTCCACCAGCACCAGGCCGTCGGCGAACGCCGCGCCCGTTTTCAGGCCGCCGTCGTTCGCGACGATGGCGACGTTGTCGGCCGCGTGGATGCGGATGTAGAGCGGGGGGCGGGTGTTCGTATCGGCCATCGCGGGGCCCTTTCCTTCTTGGCTTCTTTGCTTACTTCACGACCATGAACAGGCCGGGCAGCCAGGTCGAGAACGCGGGCACGAAGGTGACCACGCCGAGCGCGAAGATCAGTGCGCCGTAGAACGGCCAGATGGTCTTCATCACCGTGCCCACCGAGACGCCGCCGATCGCGCAGCCCACGAATTGCGTGGTGCCCACCGGCGGGGTGTTCAGGCCCAGCGCGCAGTTGATCAGCATCACCACGCCGAACTGCACCGAGGTCATGCCGTAGTGCTGGGCGATCGGCAGGAAGATCGGCGTGCACAGGAGGATCGTCGCGGCCATGTCCAGGAAGGTGCCCAGCACGAACAGGATGATGTTGATGAGCAGGAAGATCATCCACGGCGTGGTGGTCACCTGCGACAACATCTGGCCCGTGAGCTCGGCCACGCCGTACAGGCTGATGAGGTAGCCGAAGGTGCTCGAGATGCCGATCAAAAGCAGGATCACGCCCGTGGTGCGCACCGCCTTCGAGGCGGCCTTGATGAAGTGCTCCCACTTCAGCGTGCGGTACACGAAGATGGTGAGCGCCAGCGCATAGAGCACCGCCACCGCGGCCGATTCGGTCGCCGTGAAGATGCCCGACAGGATGCCGCCGAGGATCAGCACCACGATGAAGAGGCCCGGCAGCGCCGCCGCGAACGAGCGCGCCACGATGTCCCAGCCCGGGAACTTGCCGGCCGGATAGCCGCGCTTCACCGCTACCAGGTAGGCGGCCGCGAGGTTGCTGATGGTGAGCACGGCCGCCGGCAGCAGCGCCGCCAGGATCAGCGCCGCGATCGACACCTTGCCGCCCGCCGCCAGCGAATAGATGATGAGGTTGTGGCTGGTCGGCATCAGCGCGCCGACCAGGGCCGCGTGGGTCGTCACGTTGACTGCGTAGTCGGCGTGGTAGCCCTCCTTCTTCATCATCGGGATCATCACGGCGCCCATGGCCGAGACGTCCGCCACGGGCGAGCCCGAGACACCGCCAAAGAGCGTGCAGGCCACCACGTTCGACATGCCCAGGCCCCCGCGCACATGGCCCACCAGGTTGCGCGCGAAGTTGACGATGCGGTCCGCGATGCCGCCGTAGAGCATCAGCTCGCCGGCGAAGATGAAGAACGGAATCGCAAGGAACGAGAAGATGCCCATGCCCGAGGTCATCTGCTGGAAGCCCACCGCAAGCGGCAGGCCTTCATACAGGAGCGTGGCCAGGGCCGACAGCCCGATCGAGAAAGCGACCGGCACGCCCAGGAGCAGGAAGACCGTGAACGAGATGCAGAGAATGAGGAGAGGGATCGTCATGATGCGGTTTCAGCCCCAGGCGGGTTCGACTTCGCGGCCTTGGGCCAGGGCGATGATGTGTTCGATGGAGAACATCACGATGAGCACGCCGGCAATCGACGCGGGCACGTATTTCCAGCCTTCCGAAATCCACAGCGTGGGCAGTCGGTAGTCCCACACCGATTCGGCGAGCGAGGCGCAATTCCACGCCATGGCCAGGCCGAAGACGAGGATCAGTGCGTGGATGAGGTATTCCATCTTCAGGCGCAGCCAGTCGGGCGCGAGCACGAGGAACGATTCCAGGCCGATGTGGCCCGCGTCCCGCACGCCGACGGCCACGCCGAACATCGTGACGTAGAGCACCAGCAGCAGCGCCAGGCTCTCGGCCCAGGTCGGGGTGTTGTTGAGCACGTAGCGGCCGAACACCTGCCAGCTCACCGCGCAGATTACCGCGACGAGACCGAGGATGCCCAACCACATGCAGGCACGGGCGAGGGTGCGGCAAAGTTTGGTGTACATGTGAGTTCTTCTCTTTGTCTTTCTCCCTCCCCTTCCGGGGGAGGGCGGGGGTGGGGGCCAGCGGCGTATCTGCTCCCGCGCCGTCGTGCCCCCATCCCGACCTTCCCGCAGAGGGGAAGGAGCCAATGCAACTGACTTGCTTGCGTTACTTCGTTTCCTGGACGCGCTTGACCAGGTCCTTGAGCTTCGCGTCGGTGATGAACTTGTCGTACACCGGCTTCATCGCGGCCTGGAACGGGGCCTTGTCCACTTCGATGATCTCGGCGCCGCCGGCCTTCACCGTGGCGAGCGACTTCACTTCGCGCTCTTCCCACTGCTTGCGCATGTAGGGCACCGATTCCTTGGCGGCCTGGCGGATCCAGCCTTGCTCTTCGGGCGAGAGCTTGTCCCACGCGCGCTTGGAGAACAGCAGCATCTCGGGCGCCATCGAGTGCTCGGTCTTGCTGTAGTACTTGGCCACTTCGAAGGCGCGGGCGCTTTCATAGGTGGGGTAGTTGTTCTCGGCCGCGTCGATCAGGCCGGTCTTCAGGCCCGTGTACACCTCGCCCATGGGCATCGGCGTGGCGTTGGCGCCCATGGCTTCGAGCATCGATACCCACAGGTCCGACTGCTGCACGCGGACCTTCAGGCCCTTCATGTCGGCGAAGGTGCGCACCGGCTTCTTGGCGGTGAACATCGAGCGCGCGCCGCTGTCGTAGTACGCGAGGCCAATGAAGCCCTGCTTCTCGCACGACTTGAGGATCTCCTCGCCGATCGGGCCGTCCAGCACCTTGTGCAGGTGATCGACCGAGCGGAACAGGAAGGGCATGGTCGGCACCTGCGTCTCGGCGCAGATGTTGTTCATGGGGGCGATGTTCACGCGCACCATCTGCAGCGCGCCGATCTTGGTCTGCTCGATGGTGTCCTTCTCGCTGCCGAGCGAGCTGTTGTTGAACACCTTGATGGTGTGCTTGCCGCCCGACAGCGCCTTCAGGCGTTCGCTCATGAACTTGACCGCGGTCACGGTCGGGTAGTCGTCGGGGTGGATGTCGGCCGAGCGGAACTCGGTGGCACTGGCAGCCAGTGAGGACAGCGCGGCTGCGGCGCCGACGGCAAGTGCGATCAGGGTCTTGTGGAGTTTCATTTGTCTCTTCCTCTGCTTGGTGGTTATCGAAAACGTGAAAAGAAAAGCTCAGCCGCCGAACGCCGGCTCGGGCATGCCCGCCACGCCGGGCCGGAGGGCAAACACGCCGCCGGCCAGCGGCTGGTCCGAGAGATCGATGCCGCCGGGGCGGATCGAGGTGACGAAGAGCGTGTCGAGCGCGGGGCCGCCGAAGGCGCACATCGCGGGCTTTTTCACCGGCACTTCGAGCGAGCGGTCCAGGCGGCCGTCGGGCGTGAAGCGGTGCACCAGGCCCGCGTCGTTGCCGCAGATCCAGTAGCAGCCATCGACGTCGATCGCCGCGCCGTCGGGGCGGCCGGGCAGGGGCTTCATGTCGGCGAAGAGGCGGCGGTTGCTCGGCGTGCCGCTGTCGGTGTCGTAGTCGAAGGCCCAGATCGCCTGCACGCTCGGGTGCGAATCCGAGAGGTACATCGTGCGGCCGTCGGGGCTGAAGGCCAGGCCGTTGGGCACGATGAGATCGTCCAGCTGCAGGGTGGCGGTGTCGCTGTCCTTGCCGTAGCTGTACAGGCGGCCCACGCGTGCGCCCGCGGCCATGTCCAGCAGCATCGTGCCGGCCCAGAAGCGGCCCCGGCGGTCGCAGCGGCCGTCGTTGAAGCGCATGGCCGGCGCCGCGTGCGCGACGGGCGCGATTAGCGTGCTCGCCAGCGTTCCGTCGGCCTGCGGCAGCAGCGAGAAGAGGCCGCTTTCCATGCCCGCGATCCATGCGCCGGGAATGTCGGCGCGCGGTGCGATGCAGGCGATCATTTCATCGGCCTGCCAATGCGTGTGGCCCTCGCTTGCGTGCCAGCTGTTGAGCGTGCGCGCGGGAATGTCCACCCAGTAGAGCGCCTGCTCCCCGGCGTGCCACACCGGGCTTTCGCCGGTGCCGTTGCGCGCGTCGAGAACGAGCTCAGCCTTCATCGCCGAAGGGGCCCTGAGCGGTGAAGGCGCCGCCTTGGTAGATGGCGTTCGGGTCGGTGGGCGCAACGGGCGGCTGCGCCTCGACCTTGTCGCGGAACACCTCCGAGCTGTCCTGCGGCACGAAGCCCAGGTGCGCGGCGGCGCTGTTGTCCCACCACACGTCGCGGTTGGCCGACCTGCCGTAGACGACGGTGTGCTTCACGTCGGGCGTGAAGAGCGACTTCTCGATCAGCGTCGTGAGGTCGCGGTAGCTCAGCCACGTGCTCATCATCCGGCGGTTGAGCGGCTCGGGGAACGAGGAGCCGATGCGGATGCTCACCGTCTCGATGCCCCAGCGGTCGAAGTAGAACTGCGCCATGTCCTCGCCGAACGATTTCGAGAGGCCGTAATACCCGTCGGGCCGGCGCGCCGCGTGCGCATCGATGTGCTCGCTCTGCTTGTAGAAGCCGATCACGTGGTTGGAGCTCGCGAACACCACGCGCTTGACGCCGTGGCGGCGCGCCGCTTCGTAGACGTTGAAGATGCCCAAAATGTTAGCTTCGAGAATCTCCTCGAACGGCCGCTCGACCGACACGCCGCCCAGGTGCACGATCGCGTCGCAATCCTGCAGCAGCGCATGCACCGCGGCCTTGTCCGAGAGGTCGCAGGGCACCACCTCTTCGCTCGCATCGGTGGCTGGCGCCAGCGATGCGATGTCCGAGAGGCGCAGCACGTTCGCACAGGGCTTGAGCCGTTCGCGCAGCACTTTGCCCAGGCCCCCGGCCGCGCCGGTCAGCAGCAGCCGGTTGAGTTTCTTGTTCGAAGCTTCCATCGTCACTCGTCCATTCACAGTTTGGTGATGCGTTCCGGCAGGTCGCGGCCGTGGTATTTCTTGTAGATGGCGTTGAGCTTGCCGCTCTTCTGGTTGGCCACGACCCAGTTGTTGACCCATTCCTTGAGCTTGGGCTGCTCCTTGTTCAGCGCGATGCCCAGGTCGAAATCCTTCTGCGAGAACTTCAGCTCCAGGTTCTTGGCCGGGGCCTGCTTGATCATTTCGCTCAGGTTCGAGGGCGTGCTGGAAAAGAGGTCGATCTGGCCCGTGACCATCGAGGTGATGAGCGTGGCGTCGTCCTCGTAGCGCACGATCTCAGCGCCCTTGGCCTGCTGCGTGGTGAGCGAGTCGTTCACGGTCGCGCGCGTCAAGCCGATGCGCTTGCCGTTCAGGTCGGCGTAGTCGGCCACCTTGATGCTCTTGGGGCCGCCCACGATGATGCTGATGACCGCGTAGGGCGTAGAGAAGTCGACGACCTTCTCGCGCTCGGGCGTGATCGAGAGGTCGGCAATCACCAGGTCCGCGCGCTGGGCCTGCAGCGTGGGCACGCGGGCGGCGTTGGTGATGGAGACGATCTCCAGCTTCACGCCCAGGTCCTTGGCCAGTTGCGTGGCGGTGTCCACGTCGGAGCCGGTGGGCTGCAGGTTGGCGTCGGCGAAGCTGAACAGGGGCGTGCCCATCGCGATGGCCACGCGGATCTTGCCGGCCTTCTTGATGTCGTCCAGCTGGTCGGCCATGGCGGCCTGCGCAACGCCGGCCACGAGGGCCAGCGCGATGCAGGTGCGGGTGAAGGTGGTGCCGAGTTTCATGAATGTCTCCTGGTGTAAGTTGGTATGGGAGTAGCGAGAAAAGGGGCCCGGGCTGCCTGCTTACAGCCCGTTGTTCAGGAAGGCATGCAGCTCCGGCGTCTTGGGCGCGTCGAGCATTTCGCCGGGGCCGGTTTCCCACACGGTGCCCTGGTGCATGTAGATGATCCGGTCGGCCACGCGCTTGGCGAAAGCCATTTCGTGCGTGACCAGCAGCATGGTCATGCCGCCGGCCGCGAGGTCTTCCATCACGCGCAGCACTTCGCCGGTCAGTTGCGGATCGAGCGCGGAGGTCACCTCGTCGAACAGCATGACCTTGGGCGACATCGCGAGCGAACGCGCGATGGCCACGCGCTGCTGCTGGCCGCCGGAGAGTTGTTCGGGATAGGCGTCGGCCTTGGCCTTGAGGCCCACCTGGTCGAGCACGCGGATCGCCACGTCGGCCGCTTCGCCGCGCGACTGCTTCTTCACGTGGCGCAGCGCCAGCATGATGTTCTCCTGCACCGTGAGGTGGGGGAACAGGTTGTAGCTCTGGAACACGATGCCCACTTCGAGGCGCAGCCGCTTCAGGTCGACGTTGGGGCTGTCCACGCGGATGCCGCAGACCTCGATGGTGCCCTTGTCGATCACCTCGAGCCGGTCGATGCAGCGCAGCGCGGTGCTCTTGCCCGAGCCGCTGGCGCCGATGATGGCGATCATCTCGCCCTTGGCGACTTCGAAGGACACGCCCTTCAAGACCTGGTTGGCCCCGAAGCTCTTGTAGACGTGGTCCAGCTTCACTATGGCCCCCCGGCTTGCCACTTCGTGTGCTTCGCCACCCCCCGAGGGGGCGGCAAAGCCGACTTGAGAACGGCTCGGCGACGGCTTATCGATTGGCGACATTGAGTTTCTTCTCCATCGCTTCGCTCCAACGCGACAGCGGATAGCACAAGGCGAAATAGAAAGCACCGACCAGGAAGAAGACCAGGAAGGGCTGGAAGATGGTGTTGTTGATGATCTGGCCGGCGCGCGTGAGCTCCACGAAGCCGATCACCGAGGCGAGCGATGTCATCTTGATGATCTGCACCAGGAAGCCCACCGTGGGCGGCAGCGAGAGGCGCACGGCCTGCGGAATGATCACCAGGCGCAGCGTCTGCCAGCGCGAGAACGCCAGGCACTCGGAGGCTTCCCACTGCGGCTTGGGCATGGCCTCGATGCAGCCGCGCCAGATGTCGCCCAGGTACGCGCTCACGTAGATCATCATCGCGATGCCCGCGGCCACCAGCGAGGGCAGCGAGAGGCCGTACACCGAGAGCCCGAAGTACACGATGAACAGCAGGATCAGCAGCGGAATGCCCTGGATGCATTCGATGTAGACCACCGCGAACCAGCGCAGCCACGCGCGCGGCGAGATGCGCGCGAGCATCAGCCCGAAGCCGCCGATGGCGCCCAGCACGAAGGCGAGCGCGGAAAGCAGCAGCGTCCAGCCGATCGACTGCACCAGGTACATCAGGTGCGTGAAGGTGAAATGGCCGAGGCTCATGCCGCGCCCCCGTGGATCGCGACGGCCGCCGTCGATGCAACCGGCTGCGCCTTGCCGGCCTGCGCGGCCGCGCGGCGCACCACGCGGCGGCGGCGGAACATGTACTCGCCGAGCGCCCAGGTCACCAGCTTGATGAAGAGCGAGAGCACCAGGTACAGCGCCGCGACCACGATGTAGGTCTCCAGCGAGCGAAAGGTGTCCGACTGCACGGTGTTGGCGATGGCGGTGAGCTCTTCGGCCGAGATCTGCGAGGCCATGGCCGAGGCCTGCATCATCAAGAGGAACTGGCTCGTGAGGGCGGGGTACACCTTCTCGATGGACGGCTGCAGCATCACATGCCAGCCGATGCGCCACTTCGAAAGACCCAGGCACTCGGCCGCCTCGATCTGCCCGCGCGGCACCGATTCGAGGCCCGCGCGGATGATCTCCGCGGCATAGGCCGCGATGTTGATCACCATCGCCAGCACCGCGGCCGCGAAGGTCGGCATGCGAACGCCGAAGCTCGCCAGCCCAAAGTACAGGAGGAAGATCTGCACCAGGAAAGGCGTGTTGCGCACGATCTCGATGTAGACCGTGCAGGCACGGGCGAGGGGCTTGATCTGGCTGCGCTTGGCGAACGCGACCAGTGTTCCGACGCAAACGCCGACAACGACCGCCAAAGCGGTCATCTTGAGCGTGAGCCATGCGCCGTTGATGAAAACGGGCCAGTACGATGCCAGCGGAGCGAAGTCGAGGGAATACTTCATGTGAGTGCCGAAGAGACCGCAATGCCCTCAAGAGGCTTGCGAAGCGGCTTCAGAAGATGTCAGAGTGTTAAGTTATCGGTTGTCGTACAACTAATTGGAGATTATCATCGTGGCCATGGTTCAGACGACTGCGGGTAATCCCTTGGTTCCAGATGCGCCGGCGAAAGCCGGTCCGGCAGCCGGCCCCGCGGCCTTCGTGGGGCGGCCGCGCCAGCGTGCCCGGGGCCTGGCGCACGGGTTGGTGGAAGACCTGGGCGACAAGATCCGCAGCCAGTCGCTGCGCCCGGGCGACAAGCTGCCCACCGAGTCGGCCATCATGCAGGCCTACGGCGTGAGCCGCACCGTGGTGCGCGAGGCGCTCTCCAAGCTGCAGGCCGGCGGGCTGGTCGAAACGCTGCACGGCGTCGGCACCTTCGTGCTGCAGCCGCGGCCGGGCGGGGTGTTTCGCCTCGATCCGGGCGAGATCGCCGCGTCGGTCGACGTGCTGGCCGTGCTGGAGCTGCGCATCAGCCTGGAGACCGAATCGGCCGGGCTCGCCGCGAGCCGGCGCACCGAGGAGCAGTTGGTGGCCATGCGCCAGGCGCTGGACGACTTCGAGCACAACGTGACGATCGCCGGTGACACCGTTGCGCCCGATTTCCGTTTTCACCTTCAGATCGCGCAGTCGACCGGCAACCCGTATTTCGCCGACATCATGCGGCACCTGGGCACCACGATCATTCCGCGCACGCGCATCAGCGCCATCCGCATCCAGGACGGCGGGGCGTACCTGAGCCGCGTGAACCGCGAGCATGAAGAGATCTATGCGGCCATCGCGCGTCGCGACCCCGAGTCGGCGCGCGCCGCCATGCGCATCCACCTGACCAACAGCCGCGAGCGCCTGCGCATCGCGCAGGAGGCCGCGCAGCAGCAGAAGGCGAAAGCCGATGGTGGCGCGGGTGCGGGCGCGGCGGGCAAGGGCGGCGGCGCGGGCGCCGCTTCGTCCGACAACTAACCCCTTCGTCGAATTTTTTGGGTCCAAGTCTGGACAAGTTGTTTTTGTAGTTGTACGATGACTGATCACTCGCTCGGGCATCCGGGCGAAGCCATGGGGCACATCGAACAACTGGAGGCATCCGCATGACCATCAACCGACGCGGCGCACTCGGCGCCGCCCTGGCCACGACCCTGGCCGCCAGCCTGCCGGTGCGCGCGTTCGCACAGGGCGCCAGCGGCAGCGGCAACTGGCCGTCCAAGCCGATCAAGATCATCGTTCCGTACCCGCCGGGCGGCTCGTCCGACATCATTGCGCGTGCCATCAGCCAGCCGCTGTCGGAAGCGCTGGGGCAGTCGGTCATCATCGACAACCGCGCGGGCGCCAACGGCAACCTGGGCGCCGACCTGCTGGCCAAGGCGCCGGCCGACGGCTACACGCTGATGCTGTGCGACCTGGGCGCGCTGGCCATCAGCCCCTCGCTCTATCCCAAGCTGCCGTTCGATCCGTCCAAGGACCTGCGCAGCGTGGGCATGCTGGCCTATTCGCCGCACCTCTTGGTGGTGCATCCCTCGGTGCAGGCGAGCACGCTCAAGGAACTGGTCGAGCTCTCCAGGAAAAGCGATCTCAACTTCGCCGTCACCGCCAGCGGCAGCACCGCGCACCTGGCCGGCATCGAGCTGCAGCGCAAGGTCGGCGCGAAGTGGGAATACGTGCCCTACAAGGGCGGCGTGCAGGCCGTGCTGGACACCGTCTCGGGCCAGACGCAGGTGCTGATGAACGGCATGCTGGCCACCTACCCGCAGGTGCAGGCCGGCAAGCTCAAGCTGATCGCCGTGTCCAAGGCCACGCGCATGCCGCTGATCGGCAGCGTGCCGACCATCGCGGAGCAGGGCGCGCCCGGCTACGAGTCGGGAACCTGGCAGGGCGTGGTCGCCGGACGCGGCGTGCCCGATGCGGTGATCGCGCGCCTGAACCGCGAGCTCACCCGCATCATCCGCACCCCCGACATCCGCGCCCGCCTCGCAGGGCAGGGCGCCGAGGTCGTGACCATGACCGCGCCCGAGCAGGACCAGTTCTTCGCCAAGGAGCGCGCGCGCTGGGCGCAAGTGATCAAAGAGGCCAGCGTCAAGCTCGACTGACCGGCGGCTCATCCACCCTCATTTTTCTTTCTCAAATTTTCACTGGACGTTTCCCGATGAACCCGCAAGAACTCAAGACCATCATGGGCTCCGGCCTGCTCTCGTTCCCGTTGACCGACTTCGACAGCAACGGCGACTTCAACGCGCAGGGCTACATCAAGCGCCTCGAATGGCTGCAGCCCTACGGCGCGAGCGCGCTGTTCGCCGCGGGCGGCACGGGCGAGTTCTTCTCGCTGACGGGCGACGAGTACCCCGGCATCATCAAGACCGCCGTGGACACCTGCCGCGGGGTGGTGCCGATCATTGCCGGCGCCGGCGGTCCGACGCGCTTTGCCATCCAGTGCGCGCAGGCGGCAGAGAAGGCCGGCGCGCACGGCATCCTGCTGCTGCCGCACTACCTCACCGAAGCCGGGCAGGAAGGCCTGGCCGCGCACGTGGAAGCGGTGTGCAAGAGCGTGAAGTTCGGCGTGATCGTCTACAACCGTGCCTCGAGCCGCCTGAAGCCCGACACGCTCGCCGGCCTGGCCGAACGCAACCCGAACCTCGTCGGCTTCAAGGACGGCGTGGGCGACATCGAGGCGATGGTCGCGATCTACCAGAAGATGGGCGACCGCTTCGCGTACCTGGGGGGCCTTCCGACCGCCGAGGTCTATGCCGCGGCCTACAAGGCCATGGGCACGCCGGTGTACTCGTCGGCCGTCTTCAACTTCATCCCCAAGACGGCGATGGACTTCTATCACGCGGTGGCCAACGACGACCTCGCCACGCAGCACCGCCTGCTGAAGAACTTCTTCATGCCCTACCTGGAGCTGCGCAACCGCACGCCGGGCTACGCCGTGAGCATCGTCAAGGCCGGCGCCAAGATCGTCGGCCACGACGCGGGCCCGGTGCGCGCACCGCTGACCGATCTGAAGCCCGCAGAGATGGAAGAGCTCAAGGCGCTGATCGCCACGCTCGGCCCGCAGTAAACGGCGCCGCGTTCCGCGGTCTCGCAGTCTCGCAGTCGACAACATCAATCAACAACAACGCAGGCAACGACATGCTCATCAAGAAACTCTTCCTCATCGCCGCTTCGGCCGCCGTGTTCTCCGGCTGCGCGATGGTGCCGGCGGGCGGCGGCGCATCGGACCAGCCCGCGGTGGCCGCGGCCGCTGAGCGCCTGCGCATCGCGATGGTCGATCCGACCGCCGCCGCGCTCGGCGCGCTGGTGGCCGACGACCTGAGCTACGGCCACTCGGGCGGCAAGGTGGACACCAAGGCCAGCTTCATCAGCGACCTGCTGGACGGCAAGTCGGACTTCGTGACCATCACGATCACCGAGCAGACCATCAAGGTGGTCGATGCCAACACCGCCATCGTGCGCCACACGCTCGCGGCCGACACCAACGACTCGGGCAAGCCCGGCAAGGTCGCGCTGAAGATCCTGGGCGTCTGGCAAAAGCAGGGCGGCAACTGGAAGCTGCTCGCGCGCCAGGCGGTTCGCGTCAACCCCTGATCTGGAGCACGGATGCAGAGACGAGCGCTTCTTGCGACGGGCCTCGTGCTCGCCGCCACCGCGATGCTGCCCCTGCATGCCTCGGCGCAAGCCGACGCATGGCCGCAGCAGAAACCCGTGACGATCATCGTGCCGTTCCCCGCCGGCGGCTCCACCGACATGGTGGCGCGCGCGCTGGCGCTGCAGCTGCAGACCAAGCTGGGCGGCAGCTTCGTCGTGGACAACCGTCCCGGTGCCACGGGCACCATCGGCACCGGCTTCGTCAAGCGCGCAGCGCCCGACGGCTACACGCTGCTGGTGTCGTCGCTGGGCGCATTCGTCGTCACGCCGCACCTGCAGAAGAGCGTGCCCTACGACGCGACGAAAGACTTCGACTACATCAGCGTGCCCGTGCAGGCGCCCAACGTGCTGGTCGCGAATGTCGCGCGCCCCGAGCACACGGTGGCCGACGTGCTCGCGCTCTTGCGCAAGACGCCGGGCAAGGTCTCGTTCGCGAGTTCGGGCAACGGCTCGTCCGACCACCTGTCGGCCGAACTCTTCTGGCAGCAGACCAAGACCGAAGGCGTGCACGTGCCCTACAAGGGCGGCGCGCCCGCGGTGAACGACCTCCTGGGCAACCAGGTCGACTTCTCGTTCCAGAACGTCAATGCCGTGCTGCCGCACATCCGCGCGGGCAAGCTGCGCGCGATCGCCGTCACCGGCGACAAGCGCTCGCCTGTGCTACCCGACGTGCCCACGCTCGCCGAGGCCGGCGTGAAGGGTGCGGAGGTCTACTCGTGGCAAGGCGTGGCTGCGCCGAAGGGCCTGCCGCCCGCGCTCAAGAAGAAGCTCGGCGACGCCGTCATCGCCGCGATGCAGGACCCCGAGACGAAGAAGCGCATGCTCGACCAGGGCCTGGAGATCGTCGCGAGCACGCCCGAGGATTTCACCGCTTTCCAGTTGCGCGAGTGGACGCGATGGAAGACGCTCATCGACACCCGCCACATCACCGCCGACTGAGGCTCCAGCCCGAAGATGACAAGTCCTGAATCCGTTTCCAAAGTCGTGTCGGGCGCGCCCGTCGTCACCGGCATGCGCGTGGTCCCCGTCGCGGGCCACGACAGCATGCTGATGAACCTGAGCGGCGCGCACGGCCCGTTCTTCACGCGCAACCTCCTGATCCTGACCGACAGCGCCGGCCACACCGGCGTGGGCGAAGTGCCGGGCGGCGAGAAGATCCGCCAGACGCTGGAAGACGCGCGCGATCTCATCGTGGGCCAGCCCATCGGCCGCCACAACGCCGTGCTCAACAGCCTGCGCAGCGCCTTCGCGGGCCGCGACAGCGGCGGCCGCGGCCAGCAGACCTTCGACCTGCGCGTGACCATCCATGCGGTCACGGCCGTGGAGGCCGCGCTGCTCGACCTGCTGGGCCAGTTCCTCGAAGTGCCGGTCGCGGCCCTGCTCGGCGAAGGCCAGCAGCGCGATGCGGTGCAGATGCTCGGCTACCTCTTCTACGTGGGCGACCGCACGAAGACCGACCTGGCGTACGAGACCGACCCCGGCGCGGACAACGACTGGTTTCGCCTGCGCCACGAAGAAGCCATGACGCCCGAGGCGATCGTGCGCCTGGCCGAAGCAACGCATGCACGCTACGGCTTCACCGACTTCAAGTTGAAGGGCGGCGTGCTGCGCGGCGAAGAAGAGGTCGAGGCGATCCGCGCGCTGCACGAGCGCTTTCCGAAGGCGCGCGTCACGCTCGATCCGAACGGCGGCTGGCTGCTGGCCGATGCGATACGCCTGTGCCGCGACCTGCACGGCGTGATGGCCTATGCCGAAGACCCGTGCGGCGCCGAAGGCGTGTTCTCGGGCCGCGAGGTGATGGCCGAGTTCCGCCGCGCGACGGGCCTGCCCACCGCCACCAACATGGTCGCCACCGACTGGCGCGAGATGGTGCACAGCCTCTCGCTGCAGTCGGTCGATATTCCGCTGGCCGATCCGCACTTCTGGACCATGCAGGGCTCGGTGCGCGTGGCGCAGCTGTGCCAGGCCTGGGGCCTCACCTGGGGCTCGCATTCGAACAACCACTTCGACGTGTCGCTCGCGATGTTCACGCACGTGGCCGCCGCCGCGCCCGGCAAGGTGACGGCCATCGACACGCACTGGATCTGGCAGGACGGCCAGCGCCTGACGAAGTCGCCGCTGCAGATCGAAGAGGGCTTCGTGAAGGTGCCCACGCGCGGGGGCCTGGGCATCGAGCTGGACATGGCCGAGGTCGAGAAGGCGCACCAGCTGTACCTCAAGCACGGCCTGGGCGCGCGCAACGATGCGCAGGCGATGCAGTACCTGATTCCCGACTGGACCTTCGACAACAAGCGGCCCTGCATGGTCCGCTGATGGGCAACCACCGTTCGGGCTGAGCTTGTCGAAGCCTCGCGCGGCGCATCGACAAGCTCAGCGTGAACGGGCGGGGCCCGCTGCAAGCACAGACATCGTCAAGGAGACTGCATGAACAACCACATGGACCGTCGTCGCCTGCTCCAGGCGGCGGCCGGCTCGGCACTCGGCGCAATGGCCGCAGCTGCCGGCGCGCAATCGTTCCCCTACAAGCCGCAGCAGCGCTACCCCGACCCCGCGGTGCTGATCCTCGACCCCAGCTTTGCCAAATACCGCCTCTACAGCAGCACGCTGGAGCAGGTCGGCACGGGCATGCGCTGGGCCGAAGGGCCGGTGTACCTGCCGCGCGAGGGTTACCTCGTGTGCAGCGACATCCCCAACAACCGGCTGATGCGCTACGAGGAAAAGACCGGCGAGTTCAAGGTCCACAAGTCGAACGTGAACCACTGCAACGGCAACACGCGCGACCGGCAGGGCCGCCTGGTGAGCTGCGAGCACTCGCTGACGCGGCGCGTGGTGCGCACCGAGCACGACGGCCGCGTGACCGTGCTGGCCGACCGCTTCCAGGGCAAGCGCCTGAATTCACCGAACGACGTGGTGGTGAAGTCGGACGACACCGTGTGGTTCACCGATCCGCTCTTCGGCATCTCGGGCACCTGGGAAGGCGAGCGGGCCACGCCCGAGCAGGCGACCACCAACGTGTACCGCCTCACGCCCGACGGCCAGCTCTCGGCGGTGATCACCGACCTGGTGAACCCGAACGGCCTGGCCTTCTCGCCGGACGAGAAGAAGCTCTACGTCATCGAATGGAAGGGCACGCCCAACCGCAGCCTCTGGAGCTACGACGTGGCGGCCGACGGCAGCGTGTCGAACAAGGCCAAGCTGATCGACGGCGTGGGTGCCGCGGCGCTGGACGGCTTTCGCGTCGACCGCGACGGCAACCTCTGGATGGGCTGGGGCTGGAACGGCGCGCTGGCCGCCGAGCCCACCGATGCCGGCAACGGCATGAAGGTCTATCAGCCGCAGGCGAAGTCCGAAGACATGGATGGCGTCAAGATCTTCAATTCGCAAGGCTTGCCCATCGGTTTCATCCGCCTGCCCGAACGCTGTGCCAACCTCACGTTCGGCGGCCCCAAGAACAATCGCCTCTACATGGCGGCCAGCCACTCGCTGTACGCCCTCTACGTGGAGTCCGAAGGCGCAACCTAGCCTTTTGATTCTCCAAATCCCCATCACCGCAACAGGCAAACGAAGGACATCGACGATGACTGAATTCAACAACCTCATCAATGGCGAATGGCTGGCCGGCAAGAGCTACAGCCCCAACGTCAACCCCAGCAACCTGGCCGACGTGCTGGGCCAGTACGCGCAGGGCGACGCGGCGCATGTCGATGCCGCCGTGGCCGCCGCCACCGCCGCCTTCCCGGCTTGGGCGACGGGCAGCATCCAGGCGCGCTCGGATGCGCTCGACAAGATCGGCACCGAGATCCTCGCGCGCAAGGAAGAGCTCGGCACGCTGCTCGCGCGCGAAGAAGGCAAGACGAAAGCCGAAGGCATCGGCGAAGCCACGCGCGCGGGCCAGATCTTCAAGTTCTTCGCGGGCGAGTGCCTGCGCCTGTCGGGCGAGCTGCTGCCCTCGGTGCGCCCGAACATCGGCGTGGAAATCACGCGCGAGCCGGTCGGCGTGGTCGGCCTCATCACGCCATGGAACTTCCCGATCGCCATTCCCGCGTGGAAGATCGCGCCCGCGCTCGCCTTCGGCAACTGCGTGGTCCTGAAGCCCGCGGACCTCGTGCCGGGCAGTGCCTGGGCATTGAGTGAAATCATCAGCCGCTCGGGCATTCCGGCGGGCGTGTTCAACCTGGTGATGGGCCGCGGCAGCGTGATCGGCGAGGCGCTGGTCAACCACCCCGGCATCCATGCGATCAGCTTCACCGGCTCGGTGGGCGTGGGCCGCAACATCGCGATCCAGTGCGTCACCAACCACAAGAAGGTGCAGCTGGAGATGGGCGGCAAGAACCCGCAAGTCGTCCTCGACGATGCCGACCTCGCGCAGGCCGTGGAGCTCAGCGTGCAGAGCGCGTTCTATTCGACCGGCCAGCGCTGCACCGCATCGAGCCGCCTGATCGTCACCGAAGGCATCTACCCGAAGTTCATCGAGGCGATGAAGGTGCGCATGGCGAAGATCAAGGTCGGCGACGCGCTCGCGCAGGGCACCGACGTGGGCCCGGTCTCCTCGAAGTCGCAGCTGAACCAGGACATGGAATACATCGCCATCGGCAAGGGCGAAGGCGCCACGCTGGCCGCCGGCGGCGAGCTGCTGAAGCTGGAGACCGACGGCTACTACATGTCGCCCGCACTCTTCAGCGAATCGGCCGCCGCGATGCGCATCAACAAGGAAGAAATCTTCGGCCCGGTCGCGAGCGTGATCCGCGTGAAGAACTACGAGGAAGCGCTGGCCACGGCCAACGACACCGAGTTCGGCCTCTCGGCCGGCATCGCCACCACGTCGCTCAAGTATGCGACGCACTTCAAGCGCCACAGCCAGGCCGGCATGGTGATGGTGAACCTGCCGACGGCGGGTGTCGATTACCACGTGCCGTTCGGCGGCCGCAAGGGCTCGAGCTACGGTCCGCGCGAGCAGGGCAAGTACGCGCAGGAGTTCTTCACCACGGTGAAGACGGCCTACACATTGGCCTGATCCGCAAAACCGTTCGGGCTGAGCCTGTCGAAGCCTCGCGCGGCGCTTCGACAGGCTCAGCGTGAACGGCTACTGGCGGCGCGACTGCTTCATGGCGAAAGCGAAGATGGCGGTGTGCTGCGGCGGCGGCGCATCGTCCACTCGATCAGCTCGAAGATCCCTTCGCTGACGAGCGCCATCGCCGCGGCCGGCAGCGCGCCGGCCAGCAGCAGTTCGCGGTCGTTCAACGCAAGGCCGGTCACGATGCGTTCGCCGAATCCACCCGCGCCGATGAATGCTGCAATCGTCGCCGTGCCGATGGCGATCGCCGTGGCCGTGCGCACGCCCGCCAGCAGCGTGGGCAGCGCGAGCGGCAGCAGCACGAGCCGCAGGCTCTGCGGCGGCGTCATGCCGAGCGCGGTGCCCGCCAGGCGCAGCCCGTTCGGCACTTCGGCCAGGCCCGTCACCGTGTTGCGCATGATCGGCAGCAGCGAGTAGAGCGTGAGCGCGATGAGCGCGGGCAGCGCCCCGATCGCGCCGAGCATCGAGATCAGCACCGCCAGCAACGCGAGCGAGGGCACCGTCTGCATCAGGCTCGCGATGCCCAGCACCACGGCGCGCAGGCGCACATGCGAGAACACCAGGATCGCGATCGGCACGCCGATCAATATCGCGATGCCCACCGACACCGCCACCAGCAGCAGGTGCTGGCGCGCGAGCTTCCAGAGGTCGGGGCCGAAGAGCTTGGCGGTGAAGCCGCGCCGGGCCTCCTGCGGCTGCGCGGCGCCCGCCGTGCCGGATATGCCGGATGCACCGGTGCTGGCGATGAAGTCGCGCGCAATGACATCGAAGGGCACGCTCTGCAACTCGGCGCGCGCATTCATCGCGATCATGGCGTGCTCGTCCACCTTGCCTTCGAGCGCCTGCAGCGCGGCCCACGCCTTGGGCAAGCGCGTGGGCAGGTCCAGCTTGTAGAGCACCACCGCGTCGTAGCGCGGGAAGAACTTCCTGTCGTCCTCGAGCACGCGCAGGCCGAGGTGGTCGATCTTCGCGTCGGTGGTGTAGATGTCGATCGCATCGATCTGCTTGGCGGCCACCGCTTCGTAGGCCAGGCCGTGGTCCAGGCCGGTGGGCGTCTGCGTGAAGCCGTAGCGCGCGGCCAGGCCCTTCCAGCCATCGGCGCGGCCGAGGAATTCGTTCGAGAGGCCCAGCTTGAGCTCGGGGTGCTTGGCCAGATCGCTCAGCGTGCGAAGCCCGAGCCGCTCCGCGTCGGCCGCGCGCACCGCCAGCGCATAGCCGTCGTTGAAGCCGAGCGGAATGGCCATGCCCAGGCCCATCGGCGCGAGCGCCGCGTTCATCGCCTCGCGCGTGTCCGCGGGCGAGCCCTTGAGGATTTCCAGCGCGATGGTGCCGGTGTACTCGGCATAGAGATCGATGGCCCCCGAGCGCAGCGCCTCGTAGACGATGGCCGTGTTGCCCAGGCCCTGCCGCACGACGGGCGGCGACGCGGTGTGCGGCGCGGCCGTCTGCGCGAGCAGCTCGGCCAGGATGTACGACTCGGTGAAACGCTTGGAGCCGATGCGCAGCGCCTCGTCCGCGGCCTGCGCGGGGGCGGCGGCAAGCCAGGCCATCGAGACCAACAGGGCGGCGCGCCAGAGGCTGCGGAGCAGGTGCATCCGGGCCAGTGTATAGACAACGCTTCGTTCGGCGTACCCGCCAATCTCCTACACGGCATGGTGCGCGGAGCCGATGCAGTCGGGGTGCGGCGAGCCTCATAGTCGAGCGCCATGAAGACCAAGCCCTCGAAGAAGAAATCCTCCTCCGTCACCGCCAAGGACACCAAGGACGCCAGGGGCGGCCTGCCCGGCTCCGAAGTCCACGGCCTGCGCGAACTCCCGGGCCTGCAGGTCGACGGCTACAGCCTCCAGCTGCGCGACAAAGACGGCTTCGTCGGCGACCAGGCCAGCCAGACCGCCTTCAGGGAACTGCTCGAACGCTGGCGCAAGCGCCGCCGCAAGGAAGGACGCGACCCGCTGGGCCTCTCGCACTCGCGCAACCTCAGCAAGAAGGAACTCGACCACGCGCTGCAGGCCAAGAAGGCCTCCGAAGCCGCCGACGTGATGCATGGCGCCATCGAGGAATTCGCCGAGGAGCTGGCCTATGTGATCCAGCGCTTCACCCGCCAGCCTTCGTGGGAGAAGGTGCAGCGGATCGTGATCGGCGGTGGCTTTCCCGAGAGCGACGTGGGCGAGCGGGCCATCCTGCAGGCCAGCGCCATCCTCGAGGAGATGGGCGTGCACGCGCAGCTGGGCCGCCTCTCGCACAACGTGGACGACGGCGGCCTCATCGGCTGGGTGCACCTCACGCCGCCGGAGATGCTCAAGGGGCACGATGCCATCCTTGCGGTGGACATCGGCGGCACCAACATCCGCTGCGGCATCGTCAAGACGCGCCACCGCAAGGCACGCGACTTCTCGCTCGCGAAGGTGGTGCGGCGCATGAAGTGGCGTCACGCCGACGACGGCCCGAACCGCGGCAGCATCGTCGAGCACATCGCCCAGATGCTGGAAGAGATGGTGCTCTACAGCGAGCGCAAGAAGATCCGCCTCGCGCCCTTCATCGGCATCGGCTGCCCGGGCCTCATCCGCCAGGACGGCTCCATCGCGCGCGGCGCGCAGAACCTGCCGGGCGACTGGGAGAGCCATGCCTTCCATCTGCCGAGCGAAGTGTGGCGCCGCATGCCGATGATCGGCTCGGGGCCGACGCTGGTGCTGATGCACAACGATGCGGTGGTGCAGGGCCTGAGCGAACTGCCCTTCATGCGCGACGTGAAGCACTGGGGCGTGCTGACCATCGGCACCGGGTTGGGCAACGCGAGTTTCACGAACCTGCCCTGAGTTCACGGGGCGGCACGCCGCCCGCAAGCGCCTTGTAGACACCGACCAGGCTCACCGACAGCCGGCTCGTGCTCTGCGCGTGGTCGCGGCGGGCCTGCAAGAGCGCGCGCCGCGCATCGAGTTCGACGCCGAAATCGGTGAGCCCGTTGGCATAGCGTGCATGCGCGAGCGTGAGCGCATCGCGGCTCTGGCGCTCGCGCTCGATGAGTTCGACATGGCGCTGGCGTTCGGCGCTGTACGCGTTGAGCGCGCCGTCTATTTCGTGCCAGGCCTTGAGCACCGTCTGCTGGAAGGCGACGGCCGCCTCCTGCTGCTGCAGCTCGCGCAGGTCCACGGTGCTGCGCCGGCGGCCGTTGTCGAAGATCGGCAGGCTCAGGGACGGGCCGACATGCCATTGCCGGCTGCCCCAATCGCCGAAGCGATCGCTCCCCACCGACTCGTAGCCGAAGCCCGCGCCCAGCGTGACGCGCGGATAGAGATCGGCCACGGCCACGCCGACGCGCGCGGTGGCGGCATGCAACTGCGCCTCGGCCGCGGCGATGTCGGGGCGGCGCCGCGCGAGGTCCGCGGGGAGACCGAGCGCGAGGTCGGGCAGCGGCGGCGCATCGGTTGCGCTGTCGGTGGTCGCATCGGCCAGTTCGGCGTTGAGCGCGCCGGGCGCCGCACCGATCAGCAGCGTGATGCGGTTCATCGCATCGGCCTCCTGCTGCAGCAGCGACGGGACGCGCGCGCGCAGCTCGGCCAGCAGGGTGCGCTGGCGCACGGGGTCGAGGTCCGTGACGAGCCCGCCATCGGCGCGCGCCTGCACGAGTTCGAGCGATTCGGCGGCGGCCGCGATGTCGGCGCGCGCGATGCGCAGTTCGCGCTGCGTGCCGCGCAGCTCGAAGTAGTTGCGCGCGAGCTCGGCCTGCACGCTGAGCTCGGCCTGCTGCAGCATCGCGGCGGAGGCGGCCGCATCGGCATCGGCCGCTTCCACGGCGCGCCGCACGCGGCCCCAGAGGTCTATTTCCCACGACGCGTCGAAGCCGGCCTGGTAGAGGTTGTAGGGTTCGCTGAGCGTGCGGATCAGCTGGTCCTTGTTGGCAACCGAGGAGCCGAGCGCATCGATCATCCGCGTGGCCGCGCCGCTCTCGCTTTGCCGTTGCCGCGTGACGCCCGCGCTGGCGTTGACCTGCGGGCCGCGCTGGGCGGCCGCGGTGGCGCGCTGCACGCGGCTCTGCGCGAAGCGCAGCGCGGCGGTCTGCAGGTCGGGGTTGGCGGCGCGCACCATGGACTGCAGCCGGTCGAGCATCGGGTCGTTGAAGGCCTTCCAGTCGCCGGGCGCGAGGGAGGCCGTCGCGGGCGCGGCACTGCGCTCGGCACCGAGCAACGCGGGCGAGCCGCCGTGCCATGTGGACCAGTCGGCGGGCGTGCGCGGTTCCGTGGGCTTGTGGTCGGGGCCCACGGCGCAACCGCCGACGAGAAGTGCGAGCGCGGCAGCGGCCACCGCGTTGCATGTGAAATGGAAAGTGAGAGGCATGAGGTGCTCCCGTATCAGACAAGACGATTGCGAAAGAGCCACGCCGCCAGCGGCAGCGTGACGACCGCGATGATCGAGAGCGGAATGAGGTTGTGCCACACCGTGCCCAGCCCCACGCCTTCGAGGTACACGCGCTGCACCAGGTCGATGGCAAAGCGCAGCGGATTGGCCATGGTGATCACCTGCAGCACGTGCGGCATGTTGCGCACCGGCGTGGTCAGGCCCGACAGCAGCATCATCGGCATCAGCAGCACGAAGGTGTAGAGCATGGCCTGCTGCATGTTGGCCGACACGGCCGAGATCGACAGGCCGATGCCCACGCTCGCGACCGTAAAGAAGATGAGCCCGGTGTAGAGCGTGACGAGCGAGCCCGCCATCGGAATGCCGAACCAGAACATCGCCACCACGAGGATCAGCGACGACTGCGCAAGGCCCACGAGCACGGGCGGCAGCGCCTTGCCGATCATGATTTCGAGCGGCGACATCGGCGTCACCAGCAGCTGGTCGAAGGTGCCTTGCTCGCGCTCGCGCGCCACCGAGAGCGCGGTGAGCAGCAGCGTCTGCAGCATGCTGAGCGCGGCGATCATGCCGGGCAGAAGGTTCCAGCGCGTCTCCAGGTTCGGGTTGAACCAGGCGCGCGATTCGATGACCAGCGGCGCCGGCGGTGCGCCCGCGCGGGTGCGCAGTTCGGCGTTGTAGCGCTCGACCACCGCGCCCACGTAGCCTGCGGCCGAGCCCGCGGTGTTGGAGTTGCGGGCATCCAGAATCAGCTGGATCGCCGCGGGCTGCCCGGCGCTCAATTGCCGCTCGAAGTCGGGCGCGATCTGGATCACGAGCAGCGCCTTTTCGGTGTCGATCACCTCGCGGATGTCGGCCTGCGTGCGCAGCGTGGCCACGCGGTGGAAGACGCCCGTGCTGTCCAGGTGCGCGATGAGTTCGGTCGCGGCGCCCGTGCGGCTCTGGTCGAGCAGCGCATAGGGCACGTTCGCCAGGTCGTAGGTCGCGCCGTAGCCGAAGATCAGGCTCTGCAGCAGCGCAGGCGCAAAAAGGATGGTGCGCGTGGCCGGGTCCTTCAGGATCGCGAGCAGCTCCTTCTTGCAGAGGTTGGCGATGCGCAGCAGGAAGTCGATCATGGTCTGGTTCCTTCGCGTCTCAATCGAGGCTCTTGCGCGTGACCGCGCGCGCGACCAGCAGCAGGCCGACGGCGTAGCACAGCAGGATGGCGCAGTTGCGCCAGACGAGCGGCCAGACGTCGCCCGCGAGGAACAGCGTCTTGATCAGGTCCATGAAGTAGGTGGCCGGCAGCACATGCCCGATGACGCGAACGGCCGTCGGCACGTTGCGCAGGTCGAACAGAAAGCCCGACAGCATCATCGAGGGCATGAAGGTCGCGATCAGCGCGATCTGGCTCGCGAGGAACTGGTTGCGCGTGACCGACGAGATCACGAGGCCCAGGCTCACCGCCACGATCAGGTAGAGCATCGAGCTGAACACCACCACGGCGAGCGAGCCGTACATCGGCACCGCGAACAGGAAGCGCGCGGCCAGCAGGCACAGCGCCAGGCCCAGCATGCCGACACCGAAGTACGGAATGATCTTGGCCAGCAGGATCTCGACGGGCCGCACCGGGGTGACGAACAGCGCCTCGAGCGTGCCGCGCTCCCATTCGCGCGCCATCACCAGCGCGGTGAGGAAGGCGCCGACCAGCGTCATGATCAGCACGATGAGCCCCGGCACGAGGTACCAGGTGCTGGTGTTCGCGGCGTTGAACCACATGCGCTGCTCGACGGTGACGCGGCCCACGGGCGGCGCGTCGGCGCCCGAGGTGCTGCCCAGGCGATCGGCCTGCCGCACGGCCGTCTGGGCCAGGGCGCCGCTCACGTAGGCCTGGATGATGGTCGCGCGGCCCGCATCGGCGCCGTGCACGATCAGTTGCACGCGCGCGTTTCCCGCGGCCAGCGCGCGCGAGAAATCGCTCGGGATGCGCACGATGCCGTCGACCTTGCGCTCGCGCATCAGTTCTTCGGCGTCGTGCATGGAGCCCAGCAGCACCGGCGCGATGGTGGGCGAGAGCTGCAGGCCCGCGATGGCTTCGTGCGCCGTGGGCGAGGCGTCTTCCATCACCACGGCCACCGGCGCGTTCTTCACGTCGAGCGACATGCCGTAGCCGAAGATCAGGATCAGCACCATCGGCAGCAGGATGCCGATCGCCAGGTTGCTGCGGTCGCGCAGCAGCTGGCGGAATTCCTTGCGCGTGAGGGAGATCAACCGGGACCAGAAGCCGCTCATGCCGCGTCTCTCCCTTTGCGCCGCGCCTTCTCCACGATGCCGATGAAGGCCTGCTCCATGTCGATGCGCTTGCCACTGTCTTCGCCGTCGAGCGCCTGCGCGCGCACTTCCTGCGGCGTGCCGATGGCGAGCACCTTGCCCGCGTCCTGGATCACGATGCGGTCGCAGTACTCGGCCTCTTCCATGAAGTGCGTGGTGATGACGATGGTGGTGCCGCCTTCGGCCAGCGCGGTGATGCGGCGCCAGAACTCGCGGCGCGCGAGCGGGTCGGCGCCGCTCGTGGGCTCGTCCAGGAACAGGATCTCGGGCTCGTGCAGGAGACCCGTGGCCATCGCCAGGCGCTGGCGGTAGCCGCCGGGCAGCTGGCCGCTGGGCGTGTCGAGCTCGCGTTCGAGGTCGAACTGGCGCAGCACCGTCTGCATGCGCGCCTGCAGCCGCTCTCCGCGCAGGCCGTAGGCGCCGCCGAAGAACGACAGGTTCTCGCGCACCGTAAGGTTGCCGTAGAGCGCGAACTTCTGCGAGACGTAGCCGATGCGCTGGCGGGCCTGCGCGCGCGCATGGCGCAAGTCCACGCCGGCCACGCGCAGCTGGCCGCCGCTTGCGGGCAGGAGGCCGCAGAGCATGCGGAAGGTGGTGGTCTTGCCCGCGCCGTTGGGTCCGAGCAGCCCGAAGATCTCGCCGCGCCGCACCGAGAAGCTGGTGCTCGCGACGGCGACGAAATCGCCGAAGCGGCGCACGAGGTCCTTCACTTCGATGACGACTTCGTCGGGGTCGCCTTTGGCGGGACTGGAGGCCGTGGCCGCGGTGGTGTTCGTTGCGGTTGCTTGCTGCGTGCGCAGCAGCGTCATGAAGCCGTCTTCGAGCCGTGGTGGCACCGGCTCCGCGTGCGCGCCGGCCAGCAGCGCGGCGAGCGTTGCATCGTCGGTGTCCTTGCGGCGGATGAAGTGCACCTCGCCGCCTTGCGGCACGGCATCGACGATGTCCTGCTGCGCATCGAGCAGGCGCGCCTGCATCAGGCGCGGCGGCTCGCCCTCCGGCGGCGCGGCGACGAAGCACAGGCCTTGTGCATGGTCGCGGATCTCGGCCGGCGCGCCCTCCGCGAGCAGCTTGCCCTCGCGCAGCACGAACACATGGCTGCAGCGCTCGGCCTCGTCCAGGTAGGCGGTGCTCACGATGACCGAGAGCTTTTCGTCGTCCACCAGCTGCTGCACGATCTGCCAGAGCTCGCGCCGCGAGAGCGGATCGACGCCCACGGTCGGCTCGTCCAGCAGCAGCAGGTCGGGCGAGCGCACCAGCGTGCACGCGAGGCCGAGCTTCTGCTTCATGCCGCCCGAGAGCTTGCCCGCGGGGCGGTCGGTGAAGCGGCCGAGGTCGGTCATCTCCATGAGCCGCGCGTAGCGCTCGCGGCGCTTGTCTTTCGACACGCCGTGCAGGTCGGCGTAGAGGTCGAGGTTCTCCTGCACGCTCAGGTCGTCGTAGAGGCCGAAGCGCTGGGGCATGTAGCTGATGCGGTCCTGCACCGCCTGCGGGTCGGCCGAGACGTCGATGCCGAGCACGCGCAGCTCGCCTTCGTCGGCGCGCATGAGGCCCGCCATGAGGCGCAGCAGCGTGGTCTTGCCCGCGCCGTCCGGCCCGACCAGCGCGGTGAGCGTGCCCGCGGGGATCTCGAGCGACACGCCGTCGAGCGCGTGCACCGGCTGCTTCGACGACTTGAGCGTGAAGCGCTTGCGCAGGGAGCGTCCGGCCACGGCCGGCTCGGAGGTGGCCATCAGCGCTTGCCGTTGGTGTCGGAAAGCTGCAGCCGCACGGTGGCCGGCATGCCCAGGCGCAGGCGATCCTCCTTGTCGTCGACCATCACGCGGATCTCGTAGACGAGGCTGCTGCGCAGCTCTTCGGTCTGCACGGTCTTGGGCGTGAACTCGGCCACCGACGCGATGTAGCCGACCTTGCCGGCGATGGCTTCGCCGGGCCGGCTGTCGGTGGTCACGCGCGCGGCCTGGCCCGGCTTCACGCGGCCGAGGTCGGCCTCGGCCACATAGGCGCGCACCCACTTGGGATCGGTGATCGCGAGCGTGAAGGCCGGGCGCTGCGGCGAGGCCATGTCGCCGGGCTCGAGCAGGCGGGCGCGCACCACGGCGTCGATGGGCGCCTTCAGCTCGGCCTCGGTGAGCTGGTGGTTCATGAGCGCGAGGTCGGCGCGCGCCGATTCGAGCTGGGCCTGCGCCTGCGCGATGTCTTCCTTGCGCGGGCCGCTGACGACCAGCTGCTGCGCCTTGCGCGCGTTGTCCAGCTGCGCGAGCGCGACCTTGCGCCGGGCCTGCGCGCTGTCCAGGTCCTGCTGGCTCACCGCGCGGCCTGCGGTGGTCTGGCTGATGCCCTGCAGGCGCGCGAGCTGCTGCTGCGCGAGGTCGGCATCGGCCCGCGCGGCGGCCACCTGCGCGCCGGCCTGGGCCACTTCCTCGGGGCGGCTGCCGGTCTTCAGGCGCAGCAGGGCCTGCTCCTGCACGCCGATGCGCGCCTGCGACTGCGCCACCCGCAGCGCGAGCGTGCGGGTGTCCAGTTTGCCGAGCAGTTGCCCGGCCCGCACGTGGTCGCCTTCGCGCACCGCGAGTTCGGCCACGCGGTCATTGGCATTGAAGGCGAGCGAGACCTGGCGCACATCGACGTTGCCGTAGAGCACGATCTGGTCGGTGGGCGCCGCCGAGCGGCTGACGTACCACCAGCCGCCGGCCGCGGCGAGGAGCGCGACGACGGCCACGGCGATGAGGGGTTTCTTGTTCATGGGCGGGTTTCCTGGCGGTTTCCAGAACGGGGTTCGGCCGGATGATATCAAATTGAAATTTGAATTTGAAGTAATTTTTCAATTCGATTAACCTTGGCCCATGGCCACCCGCTCTTCCAGTACCTCCGCTCCCTCCAGCGCTTCGGTGCGCACCCAGCGCACCGACGGCAACGCCACGCGCCTGCACATCCTGGAGACCGCGGGCCGGCTGTTCGCCGAGCGCGGTTTCGCCGAAGCCACGAGCAAGGAAATCTGCACCCGCGCGGGCACCAACATGGCCGCGATCAACTACCACTTCAACGGGCGCGACGGGCTTTACGAGGCGGTGCTGATCGAGGCGCACAGCCAGCTGGTCAGCATCGACGAATTGGTCGGCCTGGCCAGCGTGTCGAACGATCCGCGGCAGAAGCTGCGCGCGCTGCTGACGCACCTGATCGAGGTCGGCGGCCAGCCCAAGGCGCCCTGGGGATTTCGCGTGGTGCTGCGCGAGGCGCTGTCGCCGTCGCCGGCGATGCCGATGATGATCAAGCGCGCGGTGCTGCCCAAGACCAAGCTGCTGCGCGGGCTGATCGGCGCGATCGTGGGGCTGCCCGACGACCACCCTTCGGTGCAGCGCGCGCTGCTGTTCACCGTGTTGCCGTGCATCGTGATGATGGTCGCGCCCAAGGACCTGGGCAACAAGGTGCTGCCGGCGTTGAAGGACACGAAGGCGCTGGCGGACGACCTGATGCGCTATGTGCTCGCGGGGCTGGATGCCATCGCGAAGGATGCGGCTTCACCTGCACCACCCGTGCCACCCGCGCCACCCGCGCCACCCGCGCCTCCCGTGTCGGCCAAGGCTGCGAAGCGGCAGCGCTAAAAACGCTCGAGCGCGCGCACCAGGCGCTGGACGTTGGGGTCCCGCGCCGCGGTGGATGCGGCTTCCTTGCTGGCGCCCAAGCGCGCCAGCCGGATTCCGAGCGACGGCACCCCCCAGCGCGCGCGCTCGGCAGCGTCGGCGTTCCCGAGGGCGCGCAATTTGCGCGCGGCCCGGCGCGCCAGGTGTTCGACCGAGGATTCGGATGGGCTCGCTGCATTACGGGCCCACAGTGGCGGGAGCCGCGCCCAATGCAGCAATGCATCGACAAGGCTGGGAAATCCGGCGTGGAAACTGCCCAGCCCCAAATAATGTTCCAGCGTGATGACTTTGTGTGTCAGATTCGCGGGAATGAACATGGTCTGCCCGGGGCCGATCACCAGCCAGCGCGACGACTTCATCCGAAGGAATTGCGGCATGTCGAATTTCGCGCGGTCGGTCACCTCGCAGCGTTCCACGTCTTCCAGGCCGTGCCTGAATCCTTCGAGGGTGTCCCACATCAGCCAGAGCTTGCTGCCGGCAAAACAATGATTGCTGCCGGCGTGGTCGTCGGAATGGGAGTCGGTGAATGTGCCGCAGGAACTGATGACCAGTGAATCCTGCGACTGAAAAGGGTGCACGCCGCGGGGCAGCAGGTTGAAATCGTTTAGCGCAGTGGTGTCGAGCCGCCGGTCGAAGCGCGTACCGACATAGTGAAGATCCGGAACACCGAAATTGGATCTGCCTCCCGCCCATTTATCCGCAACCTGGGGGACGGATAAATAAACGATGGAGTTCCGGTTGCGCACCCGGGCACGTTTGGCGGCCGGAAAACCGGCGCGTATTTCGCCCAAAATTACCGCTGCATCGGGGCGATTGCGAGAATTGGACTTGCGAACCGAAATGGGAAATCCGGTGTACAGGCCGGGCTCGCCGGCGAGCATTCGCGAAAACAGGCGGGCGCGGGAAAAGGAAATCGACCCTACTCTTTTGGCCGCCAGGCTCGCAAGATTTCCTGGATGGATGTGCAACGAAGGATCGATGCAATTGGCGCGCTCCCAAAGTGGCGATGGGAAATTGTCTGCAGTGGCGTACATACGTGGATGTAAATAAGCGGTTTGCTGCGGCACGCTCCAGACGGGCGGGCGGCGATTCTAATCCGAAAGGCGTGATTTCATGGACTCGAAACTGATCCTGATCTTTGCCCTCGCGGCTTTCTTCGAAGCCGTCACGCCCGGGCCCACGATGGCGCTTGTCCTGGAGACGCGCACCAGCGCCGGCATACGAGGTGCGTTGCTGACGGTGGCGGGAATCACGGTCGCGAATATCGTCTGGGTCGCCTGTGTCCTGCTTCTTTTCCTGGCCGACGCGAAATGGTTCGGCGAATGGATTGGTCCGTTCATCAAGTATTTCGGCGCCGCCTATCTCGTTTATCTGGCTTCGAGGCGATTGCTGTCCGCGGTGGTTCAATTCATCACGCACCGGGATGACCGGGAAATTGCCAAACAAAGCGGCGCCAATCTATTCTGGACAGGATTCATTGCTCACGCGGGAAATCCTTTGTCAATCAGTTATTACCTCGCCACTTTCGGCGTGGTGATCATGAGCATGAGCCTGACGGAAGCCACGATATACGGCGCGATTCCTATCGTCATGGACGCCGCGGTATTCGTGCTGCTCGCCATCGCCTTTGGAGAGAAGAAGCATTTGGCCGGAAGATGGGCGCGGCTCCTGGCCGGCTTGGTTCTTTTCTTCTTGGTCGGTCATGTGTATTCGAATTCGCCGGCGTTGAATTCCGAAATTTCGGTGACGCCCCTGATGACGTTCATCATGCTCGGCGGATTCTTTTATGCCGCCATTGCGGAATCGCGCAGCGAAGTCGCATTGCGAAAGGACAAGAACAACAAGATGCTGTGGCGTGTCGTGGGCCTGTGGGGCGTCTGGTTTTCGGCCGCTGCGATCTTCGGCGGCTTCTACACATTGATCGGCGGTTTCGCCATGTCGGCGTTTTCGCTCGAAGCCGTACAGGAACACCGCTTGCGCATCTGTTTCGTCGTGGCGGCGGTCATCGGCAGCGCGCTGTCCTTTGCCAAGGCATGCGGCGAATTGCAGGACGACCAGGCGACCCAGCCCGCAACCGGACCCGCCATCAAGGCCGATGGCTGGCAGACGTCGCCCTACTGGATCGGGGCCTTCGCCTTCGGCTTTCTGGGCGCGGTTTTCGTGCTGTTGACGGTGATCGGCTTCAACGTGCGATGACGGCCGCCTTCAAACCGGTCGGCGGCTAGAGCTGGAAGGCCACCGTCAGCAGCAGCCCCTCGGCCACGTCGCGCATCAACCCCGGGCGCCGCGCGCGGTAGGGCTCGCCGGCCGAGGCGGTGGTGTCGATCCACTCGGCGAGCCAGTCGATCTCGTGCGGGCCGTAGAACACCACGGCCGCCTCGTGGTTCAGCAGCAGGCTGCGCAGGTCCAGGTTGATCGAGCCGCAGATCGCCAGTTCGTGGTCGACCACCACCGCCTTGGCGTGCGCCATGAAGGGCAGCATGCGAAAGCTCACGCCCGCGCGCGCCAGGTCGCGCATGGCGCGGGCGCGCACGAAGTCGGCCAGGCGGTGGTTCGACTGCGCGGGCATCGCGATCGTCACCTGCACGCCGCGCCGCGCGGCCAGGCGCAGCGCATCGCGCAGGCCGTCGCCGGGCACGAAGTAGGGCGTGATTGCGAGGATGCGGTGCTCGGCGCGAAAGCACGCGTCGATGAGGAGCGCGTGCGCGGTGTCCTCGGTCTGGTCGGGGCCGCTCGGCAGGAACTGGGCCATCGCGGTGCCGGGGCCTTCGAGCACGTCGTCGCAATTGATGGCGCGCGCCTTGCGCGAGCGCACCGAGCTCCAGTCGTGGTCGAACTGGCGGGCCGCGGCGGCCGCCACGTTGCCGCGCAGGTCGAACGAGAGATCGCGCCACGCCTCGGGGTGCTTGTCGTTGCCGGTGAAGTACTCGCCCGCGAGGTTGCGCCCGCCCGACCAGAGCCAGCCGTCGTCGGCGATGGTGAACTTGCGGTGGTTGCGCAGGTTGCGCGGCCCGGTGCGGCGCAGGCTGAAGAAGGGGCGGAACACCGCCACCTCGCCGCCCGCCGCGCGCAGCAGGTCGAAGTGATGGCGCGGGAGCGACAGCGCGCCGAAGCCGTCGAGCAGCACGCGCACCTTGATGCCTTCGCGCGCGCGCTGCGCGAGCCGCGCGATCACCGCATGGCCGAGCGCGTCGTCGCCAATGATGAAGGTGCACACGTCGATGCGCTCGCGCGCACCGTCGATCACCTGCCACAGCGCCTCGCGCGCGGCCTCGCCGTCGGCATGCAGGCGCACCGCGCAGCGCCCGGGCGGCGCGAGGCCGAAGCTCTCGATCAGGTCGGCCGCCCAGTGCCCCGGCGGCACCGAGCGCGGCGGCCGCGGCGAGCCGGCCGGGCGGAGCTTGCGCTGCCCGAACAGCAGGTACATCGGAAGGATCAGGTAGGGCATCAGCACCAGCCCCATCACCCACGCGATGGCGGTGGTGGGGGCGCGCTGCTCGCGGCGTGCGCGCGTGGTGAGGACGTAGACGAGCAGCGCAAAAGTGACGACGAGGAAATGCTGCGAAGGAGAGGGCAGCCAGTCGAACGCAGGAGTCGGCATGGGGCTGATGATGCCTCAGCGCGTCTGCGTGCGGTCAGCGCTGCAGGAAGGCCGGCACGCCCCGGCCCTCGGAGGCGAGGAATTTCATCATCGGATCGACCACCGCATGCACGGCGGGCCGGTCGCGCACGCGGTCGCGCCAGGCCACCAGACGCGGCGTGGCATCGGTCATGCCGGCGCCCTTGCGGTCGGCGAACACGTGGGCCATGTAGAAGGCGATGTCCGCGAAGGAATAGGGGCCCGCGAGGTAATCGCGCGTGGCCAGCAGGCCGTCGATCTCTTCGTAGAAGCGCGCGCAGGCGGCGCATGCCGCGACCGCCGGAGCGCTCTGCATGGCGTTCTGCAGGCCGAAGAGCTTGATCACGTTCGGAAAGAACACCTCGTCGGACTTCTGCTCCAGCTGCCGCGCCCGCGCCCGCTCGGCGATGCCCTCGGGCCACAGGGCAAGCGATGTGGGTGGGGGATAACGGTCTTCGAGGTACTCGAAGATCTGCGTCGAGTCGAACAGCGCCACCGCGTCGTCGACCAGCACGGGCACCTGCTGCTTGACGGCATTGACCCGAAGCACCTCGGGGTGCTTCGGGTCGTAGGCGTCGTCCTTGGTGAACGGCACCATGACGAGGTCGAAGGCGATGCCTTTTTCGCGTGCCGCGATCTCGACCTTGGCGCCGAACATGCTGAGGGGGCCGGAATAGATGTGAGTCGTCATGCCCCCGACTTCACCAGAAACGGCGCGTCAGGTCGAGCCCCAGACCTCCTGCGCCGTCTCGACCACCAGGCGCAGCTTGTTGCGCTGCGCTTCCACCGCGATGTTGTTGCCGTGCACGGTGCTGGAGAAGCCGCACTGCGGCGAGAGCGCGAGCTGCTCGAGCGGCGCGTACTTGGCGGCCTCCTCGATGCGGCGCTTGAGCTCGTCCTTGTCTTCCATCTCGCCGAACTTGGTGGTCACCAGGCCGAGCACCACCGTCTTGCCCTTGGGCAGGTAGCGCAGCGGCTTGAAGTCGCCCGAGCGGGCGTCGTCGTATTCCATGAAGTAGGCGTCCAGGTCCATCTCCTTCAGGAGCGCCTCGGCCACCGGCTCGTAGTTGCCGGCCGCGGCGTGCGTGCTCTTGAAGTTGCCGCGGCACAGGTGCATCGCCAGCAGCATGCCCGGCGGCTTCTGCGCGACCACCTTGTTGATGAAGGCCGCATAGCGGTGGGGCAGCTCGTTCGGGTCGTCGCCGCGCTTGCGGGCGGCTTCGCGCATGTGCTCGTCGCACAGGTACGCGAGGTTGGTGTCGTCCATCTGCACATAGGTGCAGCCGGCGGCAGCGAGCGAGCGCAGCTCGTCGCCGTAGGCCTTGGCCACGTCGTCGTAGAACACCGGGTCGAGCTCGGGGTACGCGTCCTTGCTGATGCCGGCGCGGCCGCCGCGAAAGTGCAGCATCGTCGGCGAAGGGATCGTCACCTTGGGTGTGCGGCCCGCGGAGACCTGGCTCTTCAAATACTGGAAATCGGCCAGCTGGATGTCCTTGACGTGGCGCACCTTGTCGATCACGCGCATCGCGGGCGGCGCCAGTTCCTCGGTGCCGTCGGGCTTGCGGATGGTGACCGGAATGTCGGTCTTCACGCCGCCGAGCTGGTCGAGAAAGTCGATGTGGAAGTACGTGCGGCGGAATTCGCCGTCGGTGATGCTTTTCAGGCCAATGTCTTCCTGGAAGCGGACGATCTCGGTGATGGCCTTGTCTTCGACCGTGCGCAGTTGCTCGGGCGTGATCTCGCCCTTGGCCTTCTGCTCGCGCGCTTCGAGCAGGTACTTGGGGCGCAGGAAACTGCCGACGTGGTCGTAGCGTGCGGGCAGGGCGGCGTGCTGGGACATGGGGTGAACTCCGTCTTGGCTGATAACGAACGGAGCATCCTAGCGCCTTCGAAAGCGGCTTGTTTGTATACGTTGACGTCGGTATTTACCCTTGATTCAGTCGCTTTGATCTGGATATTTCCTGATTTCTGTATACATTGGGTATTCATGAAAACGCCCACGACCGCTTTTCCCCTGAACGCCTGGTACGCCGCCGCCTACGACGTCGAAGTGCGCCACGCCCTCTTGCCCCGCACGATCTGCAACCAGAAGGTGGTGCTGTTCCGCCGAACCGACGGCCAGGTGGCCGTGCTCGAAGACGCCTGCTGGCACCGCCTCATGCCGCTCTCGCTCGGCCGCCTCGAAGGAGATGAGCTGGTCTGCGGCTACCACGGCCTGGTCTACAACAGCCAGGGCCGCTGCACCCACATGCCGAGCCAGGAAACGCTCAACCCGTCGGCGTGCGTTCGCAACTTTCCGGTGGTCGAGAAGCACCGCTTCATCTGGATCTGGCCCGGCGATCCGGCCAAGGCCGACCCCGCGCTCGTGCCCGACATGCACTGGAACGACGACTCCGCCTGGGCCGGCGACGGCAAGATGATCCGCGTCAACTGCGACTACCGGCTCGTGGTCGACAACCTCATGGACCTGACGCACGAGACCTTCGTGCACGGCTCCTCGATCGGCAACCGCGAAGTGGCCGAGGCGCCCTTCGTCGCCACGCACGGCGACCGCTCGGCCACCGTCACGCGCTGGATGGAAGGCATCGACGCACCGCCGTTCTGGGGCGGCCAGATCCGCCATGCACGCGGCTACACGGGCAAGGTCGATCGCTGGCAGATCATTCGCTTCGAGGGCCCGTGCACGGTGAACATCGACGTGGGCGTGGCCGAGGCGGGCAGCGGCGCGGTGCCCCATGGCGAGAACCCCGGCGACCGCAGCAAGGGCGTCAACGGCTACGTGCTCAACACCATCACGCCCGAGACCGACAAGACGTGCCTGTACTTCTGGGCGTTCGCGCGCAACTATTGCCTCGGCGAGCAGCGCCTCACGCACGAGTTGCGCGAGGGCGTGGCCGGCATCTTCCGCGAGGACGAGCTCGTGCTCGAAGCCCAGCAGAAGGCGATGGACGACCACCCCGACCACCAGTTCTACAACCTCAACATCGACGCCGGCTCGATGTGGGCGCGACGGCTGATCGACCGCATGGTCGAGAAGGAAAAGCCCGCGCGCGCCGCGATCCCGATCCGTCCCGTCGAAGAAAAGCGGGCCGCATGAAGGCCGCGGTGGTTTCCCCCCTCGAGCCCGGCGACACCGGCAGCTCGCAGGCCGTGAAGGCGCAGCTGCGGCTGCGCGAAATGATCCTCGCGGGCGAACTGCCCGGTGGCGCGCGCATCGCCGAGGTCGCGATCTCCGAACAGCTCGGCGTCTCGCGCACGCCCGTGCGCAGCGCGCTGATGCGGCTCGAGCAAGAAGGCCTGCTCGAAGCGCTGCCCAACGGCGGCTACGCGGTGCGCACGTTTTCCGAGCGCGACGTGGCCGATGCGATCGAGCTGCGCGGCACGCTCGAAGGGCTGGTCGCGCGCCTGGCGGCCGAGCGCGGCGCCGCACCCGTGGTGCTGCGCGAAGCGCGCGCCTGTCTCGCGCGCATCGACGAGTTGCTGCGCGAGCCCGCGCTCGACGACGCGGCGTTCTCGCGCTACGTCACGCACAACGAGAAATTCCATGCGCTGCTGTGCGAGATGGCCGGCAGCCCGGTCATCGCGCAGCAGCTGGAGCGCGTGGTCAACCTGCCGTTCGCATCGCCCTCGGGCTTCGTCATCGTGCAGGCCAATTCGCCGGCCGCGCGCGACATGCTGGTGATCGCGCAGGACCAGCACCTGCAGGTGCTCGACGCCATCGAATCCGGCGAGGGCTCGCGCGCCGAGGCGCTGATGCGCGAGCACAGCCGCATCGCGCGCCGCAACCTGCGCGAGGCGCTGCATGGCACGCCGAGCGCCGAGCAGCGCGCGCTGCCCGGCGTGCAATTGATCCGCCGACGCGGCTGATCGACTTCTCTTTTTCCTTGTTGGTGTTCCCCGATGAAAAGCGATCTTCAATGGATGCAGGCGCAGGTGGTTGCGCTGCGCGGTGTCACGCCCACGGTGCGCGAGTTCGAACTGCGGCCCGAATCGGGCTTTGCCGCGCCGTATGAACCCGGCTCCCACCTGCAGGTGCAGGTGATGACCGCGCAGGGCAGGCTGCAGACGCGCTCGTACTCGCTGGTCGGCGAGGGCGATGACCAGTGCTGGCGCATCGCGGTCAAGCGCCTGGACGACGGCCGCGGCGGCTCGCTCGCGATGTGGCAACTGGCGACCGGCGACCGGCTGCAGGTGAGCGCGCCGCAGAACCACTTTGCGCTCGACCTTTCGGCGCCCGGCTACCTGCTGGTGGCGGGCGGCATCGGCATCACGCCGCTGGTGCTGATGGCGCAGCGCCTGGGCGCGCATGCCAAGCGCAGCGGCGTGCCCGTGAATATGCTCTACGGCGCCCGCCATGCCGGCGAGTTCGGTTACCTCCCGCACTTGCAGGCGGCGTTGGGCGAGAGCGTCGTCGCCCACGAAGGCTCGGCGCCCATCGACTTCGCTGGCGCCATTGCCGCGCTGCCGCCCGGCGGCCAGCTCTACACCTGCGGCCCGGTGCCGATGCTTGAAGCCGTCAAGCGCGCCTGGGAGGCTGCCGGCCGCGCCCCGGCCGACCTGCGCTTCGAAACCTTCGGCAGCAGCGGCCGCCTCGCGACGCAGGCCTTCACGGTGCGCATTCCCCGGCACGACCTGGCGATCACCGTGCCCGCCGACTGCACGTTGCTCGAGGCGCTCGACGCTGCCGGCGTGCAGACCCTCTCGGACTGCAAGCGCGGCGAATGCGGCCTCTGCGCCATGGACGTGCTCGCGGTCGATGGCGAAGTCGATCACCGCGACGTGTTCCTGAGCGCCCACGAGAAAGCAGCCACCACCCGCATCTGCGCCTGCGTGTCACGCGCCGTGGGTACGCTCACGCTCGATTCCGCCTACCGCGCCGACAGCTGAGGCGCCTTGCGCGATGATCGCGCAGTTCATTTATTGATCGCGCAACAAAGCCCCGCGACAGGGGCCGGCTAGGTGATTGCCTGCTCCGCCGAATGTTGCAAAGTGTTGAAAATAGCCCCGGTTTCGCATTCCGTCCCTCCAAGGAAAACCTCATGCAAAGACGCCATCTCATCCAGACCGCGGGCCTCTCGGCAATTGCGCTCGCAACCGCGCTCACGCTGCCGCTGGCCAGCGCACAAGACAACAAGTTCAAGATCGGCCTGATCCTCCCGATGACGGGCCAGTCGGCCTCCACCGGCCGCCAGATCGAAGCCGCCGCGCGCCTGTACATGGCGCAGAACGGCGACACCGTGGCCGGCAAGAAGGTCGAGCTCATCGTCAAGGACGACACGGGCCTGCCCGACGTGACCAAGCGCCTCGCGCAGGAGCTGGTGGTGAACGACAAGGTCAACGTGCTGGCCGGCTTCGGCCTCACGCCGCTGGCCCTGGCCGTGGCTCCGATCGCCACGCAGTCCAAGACCCCCGAAGTGGTGATGGCCGCGGCCACCTCCAGCATCACCGAGGCCTCGCCCTACATCGTGCGTTCGAGCTTCACGCTGCCGCAGGTGTCGGTCGCCATGGGCGACTGGGCGCCCAAGAACGGCGTGAAGACGGTCGTCACGCTGGTGGCCGACTACGGCCCCGGCAACGATGCCGAGAAGTTCTTCAGCGAGCGCTTCCAGCTCAATGGCGGCAAGGTGATCGAAAAACTGCGCGTGCCGCTGCGCAACCCCGACTTCGCGCCGTTCCTGCAGAAGGTGCGCGACGCCAAGCCCGATGCGCTGTTCGTCTTCGTGCCCTCGGGCGCGGGCGCGGCGGTGATGAAGCAGTTTCTCGAACGCGGCATGGACAAGGCCGGCATCCGCATGATCGCCACCGGCGACGTGACCGATGACGATCAACTGAACGACATGGGCGACGGCGCGCTCGGCGTGGTCACCTCGCACCACTACTCGGCCGCGCACCCCTCGGCCGCGAACAAGAAGTTCGTCGACGCTTTCCAGAAGGCCAACCCCAAGATGCGCCCCAACTTCATGGCCGTCGGCGGCTATGACGGCATGCGCGTGATCTACGAAGCGCTCAAGACCACCAAGGGCCAGGGCGGCGGCGAAGCGCTGCTGGCGGCCATGAAGGGCCAGGTCTTCGAGAGCCCGCGCGGCCAGGTGCTGATCGATGCGCAGACGCGCGACATCGTGCAGGACGTGTACCTGCGCAAGGTCGAGAAGAAGGATGGGCAGCTCTACAACATCGAGTTCGATGTGATCAAGGGCGTGAAGGACCCGGGCAAGGCGAAGTAAGGCGCTTCCCGGGGGCATGAGGTGCATCGTTGTTCAGGGTGCGATCCCGCCGACGGGGTACCTTGCTCCGCGAATGTCCCCCGCCCTTCGGGCTCCTCCTTGATTTCGCTGCGCAAGGCACCCCGTCGGCGTGCTCGTTATCCAGTGCAGTCGTTGATTGGCCAGCACCACGACAGCGCTCTGCATGCGCAGGGCATCGGGTGCTCCCCGCAGCGAAATCAAGGAGGAGGGGCGAAGCTCCGGGGGACATTCGCGGAGGGGAGTACCCGATGCCCTGCGCATGTGCCCTGAACGCCAGCACCCGAACAAACAAATATGTTGACCATTCTTTTTGACGGCATCGCCTACGGCATGCTGCTCTTCGTTCTCGCCGTCGGCCTGGCCGTGACGCTCGGGCTGATGAACTTCATCAACCTCGCGCACGGCGCATTCGCCATGGCGGGCGGCTACCTCACCGTGTTCGCGATGCAGAAGCTCGGCATGCCGTTCCTGGCCTGCCTGCCGTTCGCGTTCATCGTCGTCGCGCTGGCTGGCGCGCTGCTCGAGCGCACGCTCTACCGGCCGATGTACGGCAAGCCGCACCTGGACCAGGTGCTCTTTTCCATCGGCCTCGCGTTCATGGCGGTGGCCGCCATCGACTACTTCGTCGGCTCCTCGCAGCAGAACGTGCAGCTGCCCGAGTGGCTGCGCGGCCGCACCGAGATCGGCGACGGCGCGCTGCTGCTGGGCATGGGGCACTACCGGCTCTTCATCATCGGCGTGTGCGCGGTGCTCACCGTCGTGCTGCAGCTCATCCTCTCGAAGACGCGCTTCGGCAGCCGTCTGCGCGCCGCGGTGGACGACCCGCGCGTGGCCGCGGGCCTGGGCATCAACGTGAACATCGTGTTTCTCATGACCTTCGCCGTCGGCTCGGGCCTGGCGGGCCTGGGCGGTGCGCTGGGCGCGGAGATCCTCGGGCTCGATCCGACCTTTCCGCTCAAGTACATGATCTATTTCCTGATCGTGGTATCGGTGGGCGGCACCTCGTCGATCACCGGGCCGCTCGCGGCCGCGCTGCTGCTCGGCATTGCCGATGTGGCGGGCAAGTACTTCATTCCGAAGATGGGCGCGTTCACGGTCTACCTGCTGATGATCCTGATCCTGATGTGGCGGCCGCAAGGGCTGTTCACGCGCAAGGGAGGGCGTTGAGATGAGCACGCCTTCTTCCTCCACCACCGCAACCTACGAGTCGGCCCTGCTGCGCACCGCGCGCTGGCGGCCATGGGAGTTCGTGGTCTGGGCGGTGGCGTTCGCGCTGCCGCTGGTGGTGCCCTCGCACTCGCTGCTGGTCAACGAGATCGCCATCGTCGCGCTGTTCGCGATGTCGCTGGACCTGATCCTCGGCTACACCGGCATCGTCTCGCTCGGGCATGCCGCGTTCTTCGGCTTCGGCGCGTACGCGGCGGCGCTGTTCGCCAAGCTGGTGATGCCGGACCCGACCGTGGGTCTGGTGTTCGCGACCGTGCTCTCGGCGCTGCTCGGCCTCGTGGCCAGCGTGACGATCCTGCGCGGCAGCGACCTCACGCGGCTCATGGTCACGCTGGGCACCGCGCTGCTGCTGCTCGAACTGGCCAACAAGCTCGACTGGCTCACCGGCGGTGCGGACGGCCTGCAGGGCGTGGTGATGGGGCCCGTGCTCGGTCTCTTCGAGTTCGACCTCTACGGCCGCACCGCCGCCTGGTATTCGCTCGCGGTGATGCTGGTGCTGTTCCTCGTGATGCGCCGGCTGGTGCATTCGCCGTTCGGCGCGACGTTGAAGGCGATCCGCGACAACCGGCTGCGCGCGATGGCCATCGGCATTCCGGTGGTGTCGCGGCTCGCGGTCATCTACACGGTGGCGGCGGGCATTGCCGGCGCGGCGGGCGCGCTGCTCGCGCAGACCACCGGCTTCGCCTCGCTCGACGTGCTGGCCTTCGACCGCTCGGCCGACGTGCTGCTGATGCTGGTGATCGGCGGCGTGGGCTGGCTCTATGGCGGCGTGGCGGGCGCCATCGTCTTCAAGCTGCTGCAGAACTGGCTCTCGGCCGTGACGCCGCAGTACTGGATGTTCTGGATCGGCCTGATCCTCGTGCTGCTGGTGCTCGTGGGGCGCGACCGGCTACTCAAACCATGGACATGGTTCGGAGTCGGCAAGAAGAAGGGTGGTGCGGCATGACCACGACCACCGAAACCGTGCTCTCGACGCAAGGCCTCGTGATGCGCTTCGGCGGCATCACCGCCACCAACAACGTCACGATGGAATTGAAGCGCGGCGCACGCCACGCGCTCATCGGCCCGAACGGCGCGGGCAAGACCACGCTGATCAACCTCTTGACCGGCGTGCTCACGCCGACCGAAGGCCGCATCACGCTGCTCGGCGAAGACATCACCACGCTCGCGCCGCACAAGCGCGTGGCGCGCGGGCTGGTGCGCACCTTCCAGATCAACCAGCTGTTCGACTCGATGACGCCGCTGGAGACGCTGGCGCTCGTGGTGTCGCAACAGAAGGGCATCGCCGCGCAATGGTGGCGCCCGCTCGGCGGCACCAAGGGCATCGCGGAGCGGGCAGGGCAACTGCTCGAACAGTTCCATCTCTCCGATGTCGCAAGACAGCAGACGAAGTTCATGGCGTATGGCAAGCGCCGCCTGCTGGAAATCGCCATCGCGCTCGCCTGCGAGCCGCGCGTGCTGCTGCTCGACGAGCCCGTGGCGGGCGTGCCGGCGGGCGAGCGCGAAGAGCTGCTGCAGACCGTGGCCGCGCTCCCGGCCGATGTGTCGGTGCTGCTGATCGAGCACGACATGGACCTGGTGTTCAGCTTTGCCGACCGCATGACGGTGCTGGTCAACGGCACCCTGCTGACCGAGGGTGACCCAGAGACCATCGCCAACGATCCGAAGGTCAAAGAGGTCTATCTAGGTCACGGGGAGAACGCCCATGTCTGAGCTGCTTCGCATCGACAACCTGAGCGCGGGCTACGGCGAGGCCGTGGTGCTGCACGACGTGGCGTTCGCGCTCGGCGAAGGGCAGACGCTCGCGCTGCTGGGCCGCAACGGCACGGGCAAGACGACGCTGATCAACACGCTTGCGGGCGCCACGCGCCAGCATGGCGGCACCATCGCGCTCGGCGGGCAGGCGCTGCACAAGCTCGCGCCGCACCAGCGTGCTGCAGCGGGCATCGGCTGGGTGCCGCAGGAGCGCAACATCTTCAAGTCGCTCACGGTGCACGAGAACCTCACGGCGGTGGAGCGGCCCGGCAAGTGGAACCCGCAGCGCGTCTACGAGATGTTCCCGCGTCTTGCGGAACGCAAGACCAACCTCGGCACGCAGCTCTCGGGCGGCGAACAGCAGATGCTGGCCGTCGGCCGCGCGCTGGTGCTGAACCCGAAGCTGCTGCTGCTGGACGAACCGCTCGAAGGCCTCGCGCCGATCATCGTGGAAGAGCTGCTGCGCGCCATCCGACGCATCACGCAGGACGAGGGGCTGGCCGCGATCATCGTGGAGCAGCACCCGCAGGCGATCCTCGCGATTTCCGACCACGCGGTGGTGCTCGACCACGGCACCATCGTCCACACCGACAGCGCGGCCGCCCTGCGCAGCCAGCCGCAGGTGCTCGAACGGTTGCTGGGCGTGGCGCGGTAGCAGTAGCAGCCACGGCGAACAACAAGGAGACAGACAGATGGCGATCCCGAAGACAGTGTTTTGCGGGGGCGCCATGCTGGCGGCCGCCGCGTTGCTCGCCGCATGCGGCACCCCCGTGGGGCCGAGGGCGCTCACGCTCGGCGGCGAGCCGGCAACGGCCTGCGCGGCTCTGGCCGCACCGATCGCGCCTGCGGCGATCGGCCTGCCGAGCGGCGCCGCGACCATCGACTCGGCGACGCTCGTGGCCGCATCGCCGCTGGCGGTTGCCGAGCGCGGGCCCAGCCCCTCGGCGCGCATCACGCCGGTGACGCCCGCGCACTGCAAGGTGCTCGGCCGCATCGCGCCGCTCGACGCGAGCGCGCCGCCGATCCTGTTCCAGGTCAACCTGCCGCTCGCGTGGAACGGGCGCAGCGTGCAGTACGGCGGCGGCGGCTTCAACGGCGTGCTGATCACCGGCCTCTCGCTGGTTCCGGCGGGCCGCTTCGACCAGCCCACCCCGCTCGCGCAGGGCTACGTGACCTACGGCACCGACTCCGGCCACCAGAACGTGCAGGGCCAGCCGCCGCAAGCCTTCGCGCTCAACGACGAGGCGCTCGTGAACTTCGCGCATGCCTCGTACAAGAAGGTGCGCGACGTGGCCGTGGCATTGATGCAGCGCGCCTACGGGCAGGCGCCGCAGAAGCTCTATTTCATGGGCAGCTCCGAAGGCGGGCGCGAGGCGCTCACGATGGCGCAGCGCTATCCGCAGGACTTCGACGGCGTCTTCAGCCGCGTGCCGGTCATCAACTGGACGGGCCTGCAGCACGCGGGCACACGCAACGGCATCGCGACCTTCGGTGAAGGGTGGCTGCGGCCCGCGCAGGTGCAGCTGGTGCACAACGCGGTGCTCGCATCGTGCGATGCCGCGGACGGCGTGGCGGACCGCATCGTGTCGAACCCGGTGGCATGCCTGCAGCGCTTCGATCCGGCCACCTTGCGCTGTGCGGCGGGCACGAGCGGCGACAACTGTCTCAACGATGCGCAGGTGCAGGCGGTGCGCACGCTGCGCTCGCCGTGGCGCGCGCCCGTGCCGCTGGCCAACGGTGTCACCGAATACCCGGGCTGGGGCATCGGCGGCGAAGGCACGCCGGCCTTCGCCTCGATGGGCGGCTGGAATGCATGGTGGACGGGCACCGCCGCGCCGACCGTGCCGCCGCAGCCGAGCAACGGCATCGCGTGGTTCTATGGCAGTGGGGCGCTGCAGTATTTCTACGCACGCAATCCATCGCTGGACGTGCGCAACTACCGCGCCGAAGATTTCGCGGCGCGCATCGCCACCGTGTCGCAATTGATGGACTCGACCAATCCGGACCTCAGCGCCTTCAACGCGCGCGGCGGCAAGCTCCTGATGCTGGAGCACATGGCCGACTACGCGCAGAGCCCGTTCGCGGGCATCCGCTACTACGAGTCGGTGGTCGCGCGCCTGGGGCGCGACAACGTGGACCGCTTCATGCGCCTGTACACCGCGCCCGGCGTGGACCATGTGGGCAGCGGCGCGCCGGCCAATGTCGACATGCTCGGCGCGCTGGCCGATTGGGTCGAGCGCGGCCGCGCGCCGGCCGGGCTGCAACTCGCCGAGCAGGAGGTGCAGCCGCCGTTCAAGACCATTCGCGCACGTCCGCTGTGCGAGTGGCCGCTGTGGCCGCGCTATGTGAGCGGCGATGCGTCGCAGGCGGCGAGCTTCCAGTGCGCGAGGTAATGCAGGTTTAGATCGCGCAGCCGTCGGGGCCGCACGCCGGCGCCGTGCTCGCGGGCTGCGGCGGCGTGGCGAAGGTCGCGAGCTGCGCCTTCCATTCGTCCGGGCGGCCGAGCCATGGGCCGATGTCTACGAGGCTTGCAGGGCCGCCGGCATGTGCGAGCACGAAGGTCGGAAAGCCCTGGCCGCCTGCGCGTTGCAACAGCTGTCGGCTCGCGGCGATGTGCTGCTCAGTTGCTTGGCCGGACAGTCGCGCGAAGTTCGATGCGAAAGCCTTCGCATCGAAGCCGAGTTCGACGGCCACCGCGGTGAGCACATCTGCATCGGCGATGCGCCGGCCTTCGACGTAGTGCGCGTGCTGCAGGCGATGAATCATGTCGAGCCCGCCGCCTTCGCGCAGCGCTTCGGCGGCGAGGACCGCAGCAGTCGGCGGCTCGGAATCCATCACCGCGCCGGTGTCGCGCAGCAATCCCTCGAAGTAAGCCTCGCCGAACGGCTGGCCCGTGAGTTCGGCGATGCGCCGGTCGTGCGGCATCACGTACTCGCGCCACTGCGGGGAGATCGCGCGGCGGTTGGCGCCGGTCATCATGCCGCCGCCGTGGAACTCGACTTTCAGCCCCGGCACGCCGCGCGCCGCATCGACCAGCGGCGCGGCCGCGTAGCACCAGCCGCACATCGGGTCGAAGATGTAGTGCAGCGTGGCGGTGTCGCCGTTGTCGTCGTTCACTGCGGCCATTTCATGTCTCCCTTGATGACCTTGGCGCTCAGTTCGAGCGACGAGGTGTCTTGCAGTTTCGGGTAGCGCTTCTTCATCGCGGCGATGAGCGCGGCCGAGTCCTTGGCCTTCTTCGCTTCGGTCTCGAAGGCCTGCAGATAGCCGCGCGTGAACTTCACCGAAGCGAGCGTGTAAGGCGCGCTGCCGTCCGCGTTCGGCAGGTAGTGGCCGGGCACCACGGTCTTGGGATGCAGCGCTTCGATGCGGCCGAGCGCCTTGAGCCAGTCGGCGCGTGAGGCGGGTGTTTGCGTGTCGGCGATCCACACATGGATGTTGGCCGACACCGGGATGCCGCCGACCACCGCCTTCAGCGAGGGAATCCAGGCGAAGCTGCGCTCGGGCGTGGGGCCGTCCAGGCCGACGACCTGGATCTTGCGGCCTTCGAGTTCGAGGCTGTCGCCCGTGAGCGGCTGCGGCACGACCAGCGCCTTGGGCGCGTTGTCCTTCAGGATCGGACCCCAGTGCGCGAGCTTGCCGTCCTTGGAGGCCTGGATCGCGGCCACGGTCTGCGGCGTGGCGACGATCTTCGCGTCGGGGAACGCGGCCTGGATCACGTCGAGGCCGAAGTAGTAATCGGGGTCGCTGTGGCTCACGTAGACGGTGGTGAGCTTCTTGCCGCTGGCCTTGATCTTCTGCACCAGCGCCTCGGCATCGTTGCGCTGGAACTGCGCGTCGACCAGCACCGCGTCGTTCTGGCCGGTGATGAGCCCGGAGGACACCGGGAACATCGACTTGGCGCCGGGGTTGTACACGTCGAGCTTGAGCGGCTCGGCGGCATGGGCCAGCGGCGCGAGGGCGAACGTGGCGGAAAGGACTGCGGCGGAAATCAAGGCTCTGCGGAACATGGCGGACTTTCGGTTGGGATGGCGTGACAGCGTGAACAGACCGAATGCTAGGTTGCCGGAAACGAAACAAAAACCACCGCCGCCGCAATGGATCGTTTCCGTTATCGGACGAATCAGGCGCTGCCCGGCCGGTCCGTCGCGCAGCGTTCGAGGTGCGCCACCAGCAACTGCGCCGAAGGCGACAGCGCCGCCTCGCCCCGGAAACAGATCGCGAAGCGCCGCCGCGCCCACTCGTCGGTGAGCGGCATCAGCCTGAGGCCAAAAGCCTCGGCGAAAGGCCGCGCGACCTCGGCCGGCACCACGCTGATCGCGAGCCCTGCGCGCACCACGCGCAGCGCCGCATCGAAGTTGGACACCAGCACGCGGTACACGAGCGGCTTGCCGGCAACGGCCGCCTCGCGCGCGAGCATCAGCTGCACGGCGCTCAGCGCGGGCATGCCGACGAATTCGTGATCGAGCACCTGCTCGAAGCGCACCGCCTCGTGGCGGGCCACGGGGTGCGACGGGTGCGCGACGATCGCGAGGTGGTCGGAGCGGTAGTCGCGCCGCTCCAGCCCTTCGAGATCGGCCGCGTCCCAGCACAGGCCAATGGACGCGACGCCTTCGCGGATGCCGCGCACGATCTCGGGGCTCACGCGCTCTTCCATGTCGACGCGGATGTTGCGGTGCGCCGGGTCCTTGAGGAAACCGGCCACGTCCTCGGCCAGCGATTCGGCCATGACCGAGGCCGAGGCGAGGATGCGCACATGCCCGCGCGCACCGCCCGCGTACGCGGCCATGTCGCGCTCGATGCGCGTCGCGCTGCCGAGCATGGCGCGCGCATGTTCGAGCAGCGTTTCGCCGGCCGGCGTCGGCACCACGCCGCGGCGCTTGCGCAGCAGGAGCGGCGTGCCGACGGTGTCTTCGAGCTGCGCGAGGCGCTTGCTGATCGCCGAGCCGACGATGCTGGCCTGTTCGCCGGCGCGCGCGATGCTGCGGGTTTCGCAGACGGCGACGAACAGGCGCAGCGTGGTGAGGTCGAGGTCTCTCATGTTGTTTTGTGGTGTTCCGTTTTGGAAGCAGTTGGCTTCCAAAATATACCTTCTGGACCGAATCGGAACTTCTAACATCGACGCCGTACCCTCACACGACGGAGACAAGACTTGATTCACGCCTTCCTGCCGCCCCGCGCGGTCGTTCGCGAAGTGGGCCTGCGCGACGGGCTGCAAAGCATCTCCCGCGTGCTGCCCACCGCACGCAAGCTCGAATGGATCCGCGACGCGCACGCGGCCGGCCAGCGCGAGATCGAGGTCGGCTCCTTCGTGCCGGCGCACCTGCTGCCGCAGCTGGCCGACACGGCCGAGCTGCTGGCCTATGCCAAGACGCTGCCGGGCCTTTTCGCCTCGGTGCTCGTGCCCAACCTCAAGGGCGCGGAGCGCGCCATCGCGGGCGAGGCCGACCTGATGATGGTGCCGCTCTCGGCGAGCCACGCGCACAGCCTCGCCAACCTGCGCAAGACGCCCGACGAGGTGGTGGCCGAGGTCGGGCGCATGCGCGCCGCGCGCGACGCGGCGGGCTCGAAGACGCTGATCGACGGGGGCGTGGGCACGGCGTTCGGCTGCACGATCCAGGGCCATGTCGCACCCGACGAAGTGCTGCGCCTCATGCAGGCGCTGCTCGATGCGGGCGCCGACCGCGTGAGCCTCGCCGACACGGTGGGCTACGCCGATCCGGCGATGGTGCGCAGCCTCTTCGAGCGCGCGCTGCGCATCGCCGGCGACCGGCTCTGGTGCGGCCATTTCCACGACACGCGGGGCCTCGGGCTCGCGAATGCGTATGCGGCGCTGGAGGTCGGCATCACGCGTTTCGATGCGTGCCTGGCCGGCATCGGCGGCTGTCCGCATGCGCCCGGCGCGAGCGGCAACGTCGACACCGAAGACCTCGTCTTCATGCTGGAGAGCATGGGTGTCGCGACCGGCGTCGACCTGCCGAAGCTGCTGGACCTGCGCAAGCGCGTGGCCGGCTGGCTCGATGGCGAGACGCTGCAGGGCACGGTGTGGCGCGCGGGCTTTCCGAAGACCTTCGCACCGGCCGCTGCGGCCGAAGAGGTGGCCGCATGAGCGCTGCAGCCACCGAGCCGAAGCGCCTGCCGCTCGCAGGCATCCGCGTGGTCGAGTTCACGCACATGGTCATGGGCCCGACCTGCGGCATGGTGCTCGCGGACCTGGGCGCGGAAGTCATCAAGGTCGAGCCGATCGACGGCGACCGCACGCGGCACCTGCTGGGCGCGGGCGCGGGCTTCTTCCCGATGTTCAACCGCAACAAGAAAAGCATCGCGCTGGACCTGCGCAACCCGCAGGGGCTGGAGGCGGCGCTGCGCCTGTGCGCCACGGCCGACGTGGTGGCGCAGAACTTCCGTCCCGGCACGATGGACAAGTACGGCCTGGGCTACGCCGCGCTCGGCAAGCTCAATCCGCGCCTGGTGTACGTGAACCACACGGGCTTCCTGCCCGGCCCCTACGAGCACCGCACCGCGCTCGACGAGGTGGTGCAGATGATGGGCGGCCTGGCCTACATGACGGGGCGCCCCGGCGATCCGCTGCGCGCGGGCACGAGCGTGAACGACATCATGGGCGGCATGTTCGGCGCGATCGGCGCGATCGCCGCGCTCATGCAGCGCGCCGAGACCGGCAAGGGGCAGGAGGTGCAGTCGGCGCTGTTCGAGAACAACGTGTTCCTGGTCGGCCAGCACATGCTGCAGTACGCGATCACGGGGCAGGCGGCCGCGCCGATGCCCGAGCGCATTTCGGCCTGGGCGCTGTACGACGTGTTCACCGTGAAGGACGGCGAGCAGATCTTCCTGGCCGCAGTGAGCGACGCGCAATGGACGGTGTTCTGCGACGCGCTGGGCTTCGATGACCTGAAGGCCGATGCGGCCCTGCGCACGAACAACGAACGCGTGCGCCTTCGCCCCACGCTGCTGGCCGACCTGCGCGCGCGGCTGGCCGACCGTTCGGCCGCCGAGCTCTCGGCGATCTTCGAGGCGCGGGGCCTGCCGTTCGCGCCGATCACGCGTCCCGAGGACCTGTACGCCGATCCGCACCTGAAGGCCACCGGCGGCCTCGCGGACATTCGCCTTCCGGACGGCGAGCGCGCGGGGCAGATGGCGCAGACGACGCTCTTCCCGATCACGCTAGGCGGCGAGCGCCTGGGCGTGCGCCTGCATCCGCCGACGCTCGGCGAGCACACGCGCGAACTGCTGGCCGAACTGGGCTACGCCGACGCGCAGGTCGATGCAATGCATGCCGATGCGGCCGTGAGCTGACGCCGGCGATTCTTCAAAACATAAAGAGAGACAAGACCATGACCACGAACTTCCTTCCGATGACGCGCCGCACGATGCTGGGCTTGGGCGCGGGCGCCGCGGCGCTTGCTGCATTCCCCGCATTTGGACAGGGCTCCGACAAACCGATCCGCTTCATCCTGCCGATCAGCGCCGGCTCGGGCGTGGACAACATCGTGCGCGCCGCCTCGGTGGCGCTGGGCAAGGCCTTCGGCCAGCCGGTGGTGATCGAGAACATGCCGGGCGCGGGCGGCATCACCGGCACCGCGGCCATCGTCAAGGCGGCGCCCGACGGGCTCACGCTGGGCATGGTGTCGAACAACCACGTGATCAATCCGAGCGTGTTCAAGAAGATGCCCTTCGATGCGATCAACGACATCACGCCCATCAGCGTGGTCGGCGCGACGCCGCTGGTGCTGATGGTGAACCCGAAGCTGCCCGCGAAGAACGTGAAGGAGCTCGTGGCGCTGCTGCGCGCGAAGCCCGAGGGCTACAACTACGCCTCGTCGGGCAACGGCACCATCATTCACCTGGCCGGCGAGATGTTCATGGACGAGGCCGGCGTGAAGGCGCGGCACATTCCGTACAAGGGCACCGGCCCGATGGTGACCGACATGATGGCGGGGCAGGTCGAGATCGGCGTGGTCGCGCTGCCCGCCGTGCAACAGCACATCAAGAGCGGCGCGCTGCGTGCCATCGGCGTGTGCGGGCCGTCGCGCTCGCCGGCCGCGCCGGACATTCCGACGATCGCGGAGCAGGGCCTGCCGAACTACGCGGTCGAAGGCTGGTTCGCGGTGATCGGCCCGCCGAAGATGCAGGCGGCCGACATCAAGCGCGTGCACGACGCAGTGGTGGCGGCCTACACCAGCGCCGAGGTGCGCGAGGCGATGGACAAGCAAGGCAACGTCATCAAGCCGACTTCATCCGACGAGGCCGCGAGCTACTTTCGCACCGAGGCCGCGCGCTATGCGGCGCTCGTGAAGAAGGCGAACGTGGTGCTGGAGTAGCAGCCAGGCAATTCAAGCCGGGCTCGTGAGCTTGAGCCCGAGGATGCCCGCCACGATCAGCCCCACGCACGCGAGCCGCGCCGCATTGGCCGGCTCGTGGAACAGCACGATGCCCAGGATCACCGTGCCCACGGCGCCGATGCCGGTCCACACCGCGTAGGCCGTGCCCACGGGCAGCGAGCGCATCGCCCAGCCCAGCAGCACGATGCTCAGGATCATCGAGATCACGGTGCCCACCGACGGCCAGAACTTCGTGAATCCTTCGGTGTATTTGAGGCCGATGGCCCATCCCATTTCAAGCAGACCAGCCACCAGCAATACGACCCAGGCCATGCGCGCTCCTTGGTGAAAACGATAGAGAGGGGTTTCAGTTCTCCGGCCGCACGGCGCGGTAAAGCGCGCGCACGAAATCGGACTGCGTGATCATGCCGGTGAGGCGCTTTTCACCATCGATGATGGGGATATGGTGGTGGCCGCCTTCGGAGAAAAGCGGCACGAGATCGACCACCGGCCGCTCGGCGCTGGCTACGCGCACCTGGCGCGTCATGATCTGGCCGACCACCTCGGGCTTGTTCGAGACCACCGTGCGCGTGGCGCGGATCAGGTCGCGCAGCCGGCCCGCGATGCCTTCGTGGTGCTGCAGGTCGAGCTGGCGGAAGAAGTCGGCCTGCGTGACGATGCCCACCACGCGGCGCGTGCGGTCGGTCACCGGCAGCGCCTTGATGCGCTTGTCGTGCATCAGCGCCCAGGCCTCCTGCAGCGGCGTTCCGAACTCCACCGACACGGGGTTGGGCGACATGATGTCGCCGCAATCGAGCGTGCCCAGGCGCCGCTTGTACGACTCCAGCTCGGTCTGCTGGATCAGCGATTCGAGGTCGTCGCGGCTGATGTCCAGCACCTGGTTGTAGCGGGCGAGCACCGCGTCGATGTCGGCCTGGCTGAAGCGCGCATCGGCGCGCGGCGGCTGCGCCACCTGCACGTGCGGATAGCGCCGGCCGGTGAGCGAGTTGTAGACGACGCCGGCCAGCACCAGCAGCAGTGAGTTGGTGAAGAACGGAAAGAGCGCCGACGAGAAATGCGTGGTGTGCGTGAGCACCGCCAGCAGCGCCGCCGCGCCGCCCGGCGGGTGCAGGCAGCGCGCGAAGAACATCACGCCGATGGCGCCGGCCACCGCGATCGAGGCGGCCACGGCCGGGTCGGGAATGAAGCTCACGCTCGCGATGCCGACCACGGCCGACAGCGTGTTGCCGCCGATCACCGACCAGGGCTGCGCGAGCGGGCTCGCGGGCACCGCGAACACCAGCACCGCGCTCGCGCCCAGCGGCGCGATCAGCCAGACGGCGCTGCCCAGCGGCCCCGCCAGCCAGCGGCACAGCACCGCGGTGACGAAGAGGCCGATGGCCGCGCCGCACACGGCGCGCAGGCGCTCGCGCATGTCGACGGCGGTGCGGCCCGGCAGCCAGGCGCGCGCATAGGCAAGAACTGCGGAGAGCCGCATCGAGCCGGTTCCTTTCAGGTTTCGTGGGCGAGGCTGCGGCCGATCTCGGGCCAGCGGCCGTGCAGCCAGACCCAGGCGACGAGGCCGATGCCCAGCATCAGCGTGGAGGTGACCGCCAGCGCCAGCGTGGAGTGCATCACCAGCGGCGCGATCGCGCCGGCGACCACGCCGTTGGCGGTCGAACCGATCACCGCCTGCAGCGACGAGGCCATGCCGCGGCGCTCGGGGTGCAGGTCGAGCACCAGCAGCGTGACCACCGGCACCATCAGCGCCCAGCCGAAGGCGAATACCGCGAGCGGCCACAGCGCCCAGGCCACGTGCGGCGTGAAGAAGGTGTTGGCCACCACGTTGACCACCGAGGTGACCAGCATGATGAGGAAGCCGTCGCGGATCTGCCGCTTGGGCGTGACCTTGCCGGCCATGCGGCCGCTGGCGCGTGCGCCGAGCATGATGCCGCCGATGGTCAGAAGGAAGAACCAGAAGAACTGCTGCGGCTGCAGCGCGAGGTGGTCGCCCAGGAACGCGGGCGCGGCCAGCACGTAGAGGAACATGCCGTTGAAGGGCACGCCGCTCGCGAGCGCGAGCAGCAGAAAGCGCGGGTCGGAGCACAGGTCCCAGTAGCCGCGCAGCAAGTGCCGCACGTGGAACGACTGGCGGTGCGAGGCGTGCAGCGTCTCGGGCAGCAGCTTGTAGTTGGCCACGAACAGCACCACGCCTACGGCCACCAGGAACCAGAACACCGCGTGCCAGCCCGCATGCACGAACAGGAAGCCGCCGATGATCGGCGCGATCGCAGGCGCCACGCCGAAGTAGATCGTCACCTGGCTCATCACCCGCTGCGCCTCGGCGGGCGGGAACATGTCGCGGATCACCGCGCGCGAGACCACGATGCCCGCGCCGGTCGAGAGGCCCTGCAGCCCGCGGAACAGCACCAGCTGCGTGATGTTCTGCGACAGCGCGCAGCCCAGCGAGGCGATGGTGAATACTGCGAGGCCCCACAGCACCACGGGCCGGCGGCCGAAGCTGTCCGACAGCGCGCCGTGGAACAGGTTCATGAACGCGAAGCCGAAGAGGTACGCCGAGAGCGTCTGCTGCATCTCGGCGGGCGTCGCGCCGATGGAACGCGCGATGCCCGAGAAGGCCGGGATGTAGGTGTCGATGGAGAACGGCCCGAGCATGCCGAGCACCGCGAGCAGGACGGCCAGCGCCCAACGCGGGGCCTGCCAGAGTTTGTCGGCGTCGGGATTCATGGCTTGGATGGGAAGAAGAGCTGCGAGAACGGCGCGCCAAGGGTGCGCACCGAAAGAGTGCGAGCGTAGCAGACGCGCCGGACGTTCGCCGGGGCGGGCCGCCCACTAAACTGCGCGCCTGCGTGCATGAAGAAGAAGGGACGAGGAATGAGTCAGGAGTTTCTGTCGATCACCCGTGGCGAGCTGTGGCTGCGCGGCGGCCAGGCCGCGCCGGTGCAGATCGAATCGCCGTTCGCGCGCGAGCTGATCCAGCGCGAGGCCAACAGCCGCCGCACCACTTCCTGGAAGCACGCCGAGCGCGAGGAGTCCCAGGGCATGCTCTCGGGCGCCGCGCTGTGGGGCCGGGGCGGGCCGGGCGGCGCGATGGCGCCGGCGCGCTTCCAGCACGTCTGCCGCGGCGGGCCGCGCACCATCTACTACGTGCTGAGCGTGGGGCGCAGCATCGGCCTGTTCCGCTACGAGCTGGACGAGAAGCGCGAGGTGCGGCTCTTTCATCGGCAGCACACGCCGATCCTGGGCATGGCCTATGTGCCCGAGACGCGCCACCTCGTGCTGGCCGTGGGTCAGCCCGACGGCACCGCGCAGTTGGAGGTGTTCGACGAAGAGGGCAACGCCAAGGGCGCGATCACCGGCGGCGACAGCCTGGACGCCGCGCCGGCCGCGATGCCGGGCGCGCCCTCGACGCTGGTCTACCAGTCGTGCGGCGTCGCGCGGCATGCCGAGAGCGGCGTCGTCGTCGCGATGGGGCATTCGACGGTGAACTGGCTCGACTACAAGAGCGCCCAGATGGACAGCCTGCTCGACGACCCCGAGTGGGACTACATCGTTCCGCGCATCGCGTCCGACGGCACGCTCTACGCGATCCGCCGGCCGGTGGAAAAGCCCGCGCACGAGCGCGCCGGCGGCGCGATCAAGGACACGCTGATGATGCCGTTGCGCCTGGGCAAGGCGGTCTTCGGCTACCTCAACTTCTTCTCGATGATCTACGGCAAGGAGCCGCTGCGTTCGGCCGGCGGCCCGCGCACGCCCGAGCTCGACCAGGACCTGGGCAAGCTCTGGCTGCACGGCCGGATGATCGAGTTGTCGAAGGTGCGCAGCGACCCGCAGTACTCGGGCAACCTCGTGCCCGGGTCGTGGCAGCTGATCGCGCAGGAAGGCCGCCGCGCGAGCCCGCGCGTGATCGCCTCGCATGTGGCGCACTTCGACCTCGCACCCGACGGCGCGGTGCTCTACAGCAACGGCTACGACATCTTCTCGTGGTCGCGCGGCGAGCAGCGCAAGCTGGACCGCGAGGCGCTGGTGGAGGGGCTCGCGGCGCTCTGAAGAAATCGGTGCACCGGCCCCAAGAAAAAGGCCCGGGACCGCGTGAAGCGGTTCCGGGCCTTTTTTCGAGCCTTCCGACACCGTCGCCGGTGCCGGAGAACCCATGCCTCAGAGCGTGTCGATGAAGCTGCGCAGCTTGTCCGAACGCGACGGGTGCTTGAGCTTGCGCAGCGCCTTGGCTTCGATCTGGCGGATGCGCTCGCGGGTCACGTCGAACTGCTTGCCGACTTCTTCCAGCGTGTGGTCGGTCGACATCTCGATGCCGAAGCGCATGCGCAGCACCTTGGCTTCGCGCGGCGTGAGCGAGTCCAGGATGTCCTTGACCACGTCGCGAAGACCCGCCTGCATCGCGGCCTCGATGGGCGCCGTGTTGCTGCTGTCCTCGATGAAGTCGCCCAGGTGCGAATCGTCGTCGTCGCCGATGGGGGTTTCCATCGAGATCGGCTCCTTGGCGATCTTCATGATCTTGCGGATCTTGTCTTCCGGGATCTCCATCTTGGCGGCCAGGATGCCGGCGTCGGGCTCGAAGCCGAACTCCTGCAAGTGCTGGCGCGAGATGCGGTTCATCTTGTTGATCGTCTCGATCATGTGCACCGGGATGCGGATGGTGCGCGCCTGGTCGGCGATCGAGCGGGTGATGGCCTGGCGAATCCACCACGTGGCGTACGTCGAGAATTTGTAGCCGCGACGGTATTCGAACTTGTCCACCGCCTTCATCAGGCCGATGTTGCCTTCCTGGATCAGATCGAGGAACTGCAGGCCGCGGTTGGTGTACTTCTTGGCGATGGAGATCACGAGGCGCAGGTTGGCCTCGATCATTTCCTTCTTGGCATCGCGCGAAGACGATTCGCCTTCGTTCATGCGCTTGTTGATGTCCTTCAGCTGCGTGAGCGGCACCACCACGCGCGACTGGATGTCGGTGAGGCGTTGTTGCAGTTCCTGCACCGGCGGAATGTTGCGCGCGAGCACGGCGCTCCAGGGCTTGCCGGCGGCAGCCTGCTTCTCGACCCACTTCAGGTTCAAGAGGTTCGAGGGGATGCGGTTGCCGTTCTTGTCGTAGCCGCTGAAGTCGCGGATGAACTCGTCCTGCGGGAAGCCGCACTTGTCCACGATGATGCGGCGCAGCTCGCGTTCCTTCTTGCGAACGTCGTCCACCTGCGTGCGCACCAGGTCGCACAGCTTCTCGATGGTCTTGGCCGTGAAGCGGATGGTCATCAGCTCGTCGGACACGGCCTGCTGGGCCTTGGTGTACGCCGGTGTGCCGTAGCCTTCCTTCTCGTAGATCTTGTGGATTTTCTCGAACATGCCGGCGATGCGGTCGAAGCGATCGAGCGCTTCGCGCTTGAGTTCCTCGAGCTTCTTGGTGAGCGCCTTGGAGCCGCCCTTGCCGTCGTCGTCGTCTTCTTCGTCGAATTCGTCGAAGTCTTCTTCGGCCACATAGTCGTCGGCCTCGTTGGGGTTCGAGAAGCCGTCCACGATGGTCGAGATGACGACCTTGCCTTCACGGATCGTCGCGGCCATCTCCAGGATCGCGGCGATGGTGGCGGGGGAGGCCGAGATGGCTTCCATCATGGCCATGAGGCCGCCTTCGATGCGCTTGGCGATTTCGATTTCGCCTTCGCGCGTCAGCAGCTCGACCGTGCCCATTTCGCGCATGTACATGCGCACGGGGTCGGTGGTGCGGCCGAATTCGCTGTCCACCGTGGAGAGCGCGGCTTCGGCTTCTTCCTCGGCTTCTTCCACCGTGGTGGCGGTGGGCGCGGTGTTGTTCAGGAGGAGCGTTTCGGCGTCGGGCGTCTGCTCGTACACCGCCACGCCCATGTCGTTCAACATGGTGACCACGACTTCCATGGTCTCGGCATCGACCAGCTTGTCGGGCAAGTGGTCGGAGATTTCGCCGTGCGTGAGGTAGCCGCGGGTCTTGCCCAGCGTGATCAGGGTCTTCAGGCGCGAGCGGCGCTTGGCCAGGTCTTCTTCGGAGAGCACGGTCTCGTCGAGGCCGAACTCCTTCATCAAGGCGCGTTCCTTCGCCTTGCTGATCTTCATGCGAAGCGGCTTGACCTTTTCTTCGGTGGTCGTGGCGACCGCCGGCTCGTCGCCGGCCAGGTCTTCCTCGATGTCCGACAGGTCGACGTCGCTCTCGGGGGCGTCGTTGCCGGCCTTGGGCTTGCGGCCGCGCTTGGCGCCGGTGGCAGGTGCGGCGGCACCGGCAGCCTTGGGCGGACGGCCGACTTTCTTGGCAGTGGGAGCGGCGACTTTCTTGGGATCGTCGAGGGTGGTCGTTTTCGTGGGCACGGTTTTCACTTTCGTTGCGGGTGCCGATTTGGACGCGGCGGCACTCGTCTTAGATGCCGGCGTCTTGCCGGCTTTCAACGGTTTCTCTGCTACAGGCTTTTTGGCGACGCTTTTGGCGAGTGAAATAGCAGGCTTCTTTGAACTGGGCATACGACCTCGTTACGACAAGAATGGACAAGCGGAAATCACAGGCGCACTGCCATTCGGGCAGCGCCACCACAGCCCGCGCACAGGCACGGACATAAACAATTGGGAAAGAGGAATTAATTCCTCAGCAGACAAGATGTCGGGCGAACATTTGGTGTGCAGTCCTTGCGGTTATTGACCCTTTCCGCCGGAATTTACCGTTGGAGTGCGTTGCGCTAGGGGTCGGCCCGGAGGTGCTGCTGTCGCTCTTGTCTGATTTCGCCAGTTGCGAAGCCCTACATTATAGCGTATTGCACAAATTTCAAGCAGTTTCTGAACCGCGCGGACTCAGGCGGTTGCGCAATTCCAACCGCCGCGCCTCGAGCGCCTTGTAGCGCTCCAGGGCTTTCGGATCTTTTCCGACCGCGGCGATGGCTTCGCTTTGCTGGGCCTTCAGGCGGTCGTCCAGCATGAAGTCGAGCACGCTGGAAAGCTCCTTGGCCGCATCGGCCAGGTGTTGTTCCTCTTCGCCCTCGGGTACCGGCGCAGCGTCGGCGACGTTCATGAGCCGCTCGGCCAGCGCCTCGAAATCCAGCCCGCGCATGCCTTCGCGCAAGGCCGCCCAGGGTTGCACGCCATGCTCGTGCAACTGGCTGTCGAGCCAGGTGAAGAGCGCGCCGTGCGTGCCGGGCAGGTCGCACAGCATGAGGTGCAACTCGTGCGAGAGCGCGTCCCACTGCGCCATGTTCGAGAGCAGCAGGCGCACCGCCACGTCGGGCCGGCTCGGGGGCTTGCCCCGCCCGCGCAGCGGCTCGATGGACTCTTCGTACTTGCCGCCCCAGCGCTTGCCCTTGACGAATTTGCGCGGCTTGCTATCGGTTTCATAGCGCGGCGCTTCAAATTCCATCGGCGGCGGCATGTCCGGATAGTCCCCGTCGTCGCCGCTGGATTCGCTGTGGCGCGGCGCAGGCGGCGCCGCGGCCTTGCGCGGACCGGGCGTGGAGGCCCACAGGTCCGAAAGGGCCGCTGCGTCGAGCTGCACCAGCGTGGCGATCTCGCTCAGCAGCTGGCGCTTGAGCGCGCCGTCCGGCATCGCGCTCCAGAGCGGGCGCACGTTGCTGGTCATGTGGGCGCGGCCTTCGGCGGTGGTCAGGTCGCAGCCTTCGCGCGCTGCCTCGAGCATGAAGCGCGACAGCGGCGTGGCTTCAGTCACGAAGCGGGCGAAGGCCTCGGCGCCGTGTTTGCGGATGAAGCTGTCGGGGTCATGCTCGGCCGGCAGGAACAGGAACTTGATGCTGCGCACGTCGGTGGCATAGGGCAGGGCGCCGTCGAGCGCCTTGCGCGCGGCGCGGCGGCCGGCGGCATCGCCGTCGAAGCTGAAGACCACCGATTCGGTGAAGCGGAAGAGCTTTTGCACGTGCTCGGTCGTGCAGGCGGTGCCGAGCGTGGCCACCGCGTTCGGAAAGCCCAGTTGCGCGAGGGCGACCACGTCCATGTAGCCCTCGGTGACCAGCGCATAGCCGCGGTCGCGGAAGGCAGCGCGCGCTTCGTAGAGGCCGTAGAGCTCGCGGCCCTTGCTGAAGACGGGCGTCTCGGGCGAATTCAGGTACTTGGGCTTTTCGTCGCCGAGCACGCGCCCGCCGAAGCCGATGCATTCGCCCTTGACGTTGCGGATGGGGAACATCACGCGGTCGCGGAAACGGTCGTAGCGCTTGGCCTCGCTCGCCTCGAGCTGGCCGTCTTCGGTGTTGACGATCACCAGGCCGCTCTCGGCGAGCAGCGGATCGTCGTAGTCGGGGAATACGCTGGCGAGAGCCCGCCAGCCCGCGGGCGCATAGCCGATGCCGAACTGCTTGGCCACTTCGCCGGAGACACCCCGGCCCTTGAGGTAGTCGATGGCGCCGGGCGCCTGCCGCAGTGACTTGCGATACGCGTCGCCGGCCTTCTCGAGCACGTCGGTCAGCGTGGCCTGCTTCTGGCGCTGGCTGGCGGCACGGGCGCGCTCGGCGGGGGAGGCGTCGTCTTCGGGCACCTGCAGGCCGTACTGGCCGGCCAGGTCGTGCACCGCCTCGACGAAGCCCATCCCCGCGTGCTCCATGAGAAAGCCGATGGCGTTGCCATGCACCCCGCAGCCGAAGCAGTGATAGAACTGCTTGGTCGGGCTGACGGAAAAAGAGGGGGATTTCTCGCCGTGGAAGGGGCACAGCCCCATGAAATTAGCGCCGGCCTTCTTGAGCGGCACATAGCGGCCGACGATCTCGACCACATCGGCGCGCGCGATGAGTTCCTGGATGAATGAGGCGGGGATGGTCATGTAGGCGAAGAGCGGCAAATCATACGCAAGCGGCCGGCCTCCGGCGGCGCAGCGGCATACTGAATGCGATCCTGATTCCCAACGCATGACGACGCCCAACCCATTGCAACACGCCGCGCCGCTGCTGCGGCACCCGCTCCGATTCATCTGGGATGCGCTGAAGGCCTTTCGCGCCAACCAGGGGCTGCTGCTCGCGGGCGCGGTGGCGTATTACGCGCTGTTGTCCATCGTGCCGCTCTTGATCGTGAGCGTGATCGCGATCTCGCATGTCATCGATCAGGCCGAGTTGCTGCGCACCATCGGGCGGTATCTCGAATGGCTGCTGCCGGGGCAATCGAAGGCGATCGTGACGGAGCTGTCGAGCTTTCTGGACCATCGCGACGTGATGGGCCCGGTGCTGCTGGTGACGATGATCTTCTTCAGCTCGCTGGCCTTCAGCATCCTGGAGAGCGCCATGGCGGTGATCTTTCACCACCGCAAGGCCGACCACAAGCGCCACTTCCTCGTCTCGGTGGCGATGCCCTACATCTACATCCTGTGCCTGTGCGTGGGGCTGCTGCTGGTCACGCTGGTGTCGGGCGCGCTGCAGCTGGTGGGGCAGGAAAGCGTGGACCTGTTCGGGCGCAACTGGTCGCTCTCGGGCGTCTCGGGGCTGCTGCTGTACCTGCTGGGACTGGGCGGCGAGATCTTCATGCTGACCTCGCTCTACCTCGTGATGCCGGCCGGCCGGATGTCGCTGCGCCACGCGCTGCTGGGCGGCGTGACCGCCGCGCTGCTGTGGGAAGCGACGCGGCGGGTGCTGATCTGGTATTTCTCGACACTTTCGCAGGTCAACGTGGTCTACGGCTCGCTCACCACGGCGATCGTGGTGCTGCTGAGCCTGGAGATCGCCGCCACGCTCGTGCTGCTGGGCGCGCAGGTGATCGCGCAGTACGAGCGGCTGGACCGCACGGGCAGCACCGCAGTGCCGCCGACGGTGCCCGGTGTCAACGTGGAGGGAGTCGAATCGCTCCGTCCAGACGAATCACCTCGCCGTTGAGCATGTCGTTCTCGATGATGTGTTTCGCGAGCTTGGCGTAGTCCTCGGGGGTGCCCAGGCGCGAGGGGAAGGGCACGCTGGCGGCCAGCGCGTCCTGCACCTCCTGCGGCATCCCGAAGAGCATGGGCGTGCCGAAGATGCCGGGGGCGATGGTCATGTTGCGGATGCCGTTGCGCGCGAGGTCGCGGGCGATGGGCAGGGTCATGCCGACCACGCCGCCCTTGGAGGCGCTGTAGGCGGCCTGCCCGATCTGGCCGTCGTAGGCCGCGACCGAGGCGGTCGAGATCAGCACGCCGCGCTCGCCGGTGGCCTCGGGCTCGTTCTTGCTCATCGCGTCGGCCGCCAGGCGGATCATGTTGAAGCTGCCGATCAGGTTGACCGTGACGGTCTTGCTGAACACGGCCAGCGCGTGCGGGCCGTTCTTGCCCACGGTCTTTTCGGCCGGCGCGATGCCCGCGCAGTTGATGAGGCCGACCAGCTTGCCCAGCTTCGCGGCGGCTGCAACCGCGGCCTGGCCATCGGCTTCCTGGCTCACGTCGCACTTGACGAACACGCCGCCGATGTCCTTGGCGACGGCTTCGCCCTTTTCAGCCTGCATGTCGGCGATCACCACCTTGCCGCCATTGGCGGCCAGCATGCGCGCCGCGCCTTCGCCGAGGCCCGAAGCGCCCCCGGTCACGATAAAAACCTTGCCGTCGATCTGCATGGAGAGTCTCCTGAAATGAGACCGGCATTATCGAAGACGCACGTTGGGCCAAAAAAAAGGCCTCATCCGAAGATGAGGCCCTGAATTGGATCCGTGAGGACCCAAGGAGACAACTGGTGGTGGTCGGTGCTTAGCGCTTGCGCGAAGCGGTGGCCGTCTTGGCGGCAGCGACGGCTTGCGTCGACACGGCGTTGAAGTTGGCTTCGGCGACGTCGGAAGCTTGCTTGACAGCCTTCTGGACCGATTCGAATGCGTTGTTGGCGGCGGCCACGGCGCTCTTCAGGACGGCGACGGCGGTTTCCGAACCGGCGGGGGCGTTCTTGGAAGCGCTGTCGACGAGGCCGACGAAAGTTTGCTGGGCTTCAGAGGCCTTGGCTTCGAAAGCCTTGGAGAATTCCGCGCCGGTGCCTTGGGCGATGTCGTACAGGTGACGGCTGTAGGCGGCGGTCTTTTCGGCCAGGGGCTGGAACAGGCTGGCTTGCAGCGTCAGCAGTTCTTGCGCGTCCTTGACGTTCAGCGCAGCTTGGGCGGTGCCAGCAGCTTCGGCCAGGGCAGCCTTCGAGGCGGTCACGTTCAGTTCGACGAGCTTCTCGACGCCTTCGAAAGCCTTGGTGGTCAGGCCGAACAGGGTTTCGAGGTTTGCTTTTTGGGCGGCGAGGATTTGGTCAGCGGTCAGGGCCATTTGGGATCTCCAGAAGGGATGGTGGTCGATTCACGTTGCGCTGCGCCTCGTCGTCTTTGTTGCGGTGCAGCATGGCCTCAAGTATAGGCAGCTGAGTTTCTCGATCAAGGGGTTTTTGCTGCTGTGCAGCAATCTAGAGGTCACCTTCTAAAACCGGCCCGCAACGCAGAATGCCGGACATGCGCGCCTTCTATTCCGGCAAGTTCGTCTTGCCCCTGCCGCCCGGCCACCGCTTTCCCATGTCGCGCTACGCCTTGCTGCGCGATCGCCTGGAGGAACACCTGCCCGCCGTCGAAATGGACCAGGCCCCGCGCGCCAGCGACGGCGAACTGGCGCTGGCCCACACACCGCAGTGGATCGCCGCCATCAGCGACGGCAGCGTGAGCCCGCAGGCGACGCGCGAAATCGGCTTCCCCTGGAGCGAGGCGATGGTCGAGCGCTCGCGCCGCTCCACCGGCGCCACCATCGCCGCCTGCCGCGCCGCATTCGCAGGCGGCATCGCGGCGAACATGGCTGGCGGCACGCACCACGCCTATGCCGACAAGGGCGGCGGCTTCTGCGTCTTCAACGACGCGGCCGTGGCGGCCCGGCTGATGCAGGCGGAGCACGGCCGCAGCGGCCGGCAGCTGAAGGTCGCGGTGATCGACCTGGACGTCCACCAGGGCAACGGCACGGCCAGCATCTTTCGCGACGACCCTAGCGTCTTCACGCTCTCGATGCACGGCCAGAAGAACTTTCCCTTCCGCAAGGAGGCCAGCGACTTGGACGTCGAACTGCCCGACGGCTGCGGCGATGCCGACTACCTCACCGCGCTGGAGCATGCCCTGGACGAGCTCGATCGCCGCTTCTCCCCCGGTCTCGTGATCTATCTGGCCGGCGCCGACCCCTTCGAGCGCGACCGCCTCGGCCGCCTGAAACTCAGCTTCGACGGCCTGGAGGCGCGCGATCGCCGCGTGTTCGACTGGACCTGGCAGCGCCGCATTCCCGTGGCCTTCGCCATGGCCGGCGGCTACGCCAGCGACATCGCGGAAACCGTGCAGGTGCAGCTGGGCACCTTCCGCGTGGCGTTCGACTACTGGCGCCGCTGGCAAAATGCCGCGCGATGAGCTCCTCCGCCGCCAAACCCACGCCGAATTCCCGCAGCAGCTACCGCGCGTTCCGCAGCATCCCGACGCGCTGGGCCGACAACGACATGTACGGCCACGTCAACAACGTCGTGTACTACAGCTGGTTCGATACGGCGGTGAATGCCCTCCTCATCGAGCGCGGCGCGCTCGACATCCACCAGGGGCAGACCATCGGCTTCGTGGTCGAGACCCAGTGCAACTACTTCGCCCCGATCGCATTCCCGCAGACGGTGGAGGCCGGCATCCGCGTGGCGCAGGCAGGGCGCTCGAGCGTGCGCTATGAAATCGCGCTCTTCGCCGAAGGCGCCGACACCGCGGCCGCGCAAGGCCACTTCGTGCACGTCTACGTGGACCGCGAGACGCAGCGGCCGGTGCCGTTGCCCGAGGCGCTGCAGCGCGTGGTCGACACGCTGAAAGCCTGATCCCCGGTCCCCAAGAAAAACGGCGCCCGAGGGCGCCGTTGTCTTTTGTCATGCGGCCGATCTACCGATCGGGCCGCAGTGCCTTACATGGCCTTCTTCATGGCCTTGACTTCGGCCTTGCCCTGGGCTTCGTCAGCCTTGGCCTGCTTCTGGCAGGCATCCTTGGCGGCGCCGTTCTGGTCGTCGCACTTTTCCTTCGCGACTTCGTAGGTGGCCTTCACCTTCTCTTCAGCGACCTTGCGCGCATTGCTGTCGCTCGGCTTGTATTGCTGTTCCAGTTCGGCCTTGGCGACGTCTTCCTTGCCCTTGGCTTCCTTCTGGCAGACGTCCTTGGCGTTGTCCTTCATCGTGTCGCACTGGGTCTTGGCGACCTTGTAGTCGGCCTCGATCTTTTCCTTGGCGACCTTGTGTTCGTCACCGGTCATCGCGCTGGCTTGCGTGGCGACGAAACAGGTGGAGGCGAGAGCGAGCATGAGCAGGTGTTTTTTCATTGGAGTTTTCCTTCGAGGTTGTTGAAATTCGGGTGCGTTCCGGCTGGCTGACGGCCAGCCGGCATTGGGATCAGTACTTTTCGAACCAGAGCGCATCCGGCGAGCGGCCGTCGCGCGATTCCCAGTCCTTGACTTGCTTTTCGGCTTCATCGCGGCTGATGCCGTGGCGTTCCTGGATGCGGCCGAGCAGTTGGTCGCGCTTGCCGGCGATGACGTCGAAGTCGTCGTCGGTCAACTTGCCCCATTGCTCCTTGGCCTTGCCCTTGAGCTGTTTCCAGTTGCCTTCGATGGTGTCCTTGTTCATTGCGAATCTCCTTTGAGAGGTTGATTCGGCGGGCTGTGTCGCCGCCGTGAAACGAATGTCTCGTGATGGATTCGCCCTGCCGGTAGGACGTGCTGTGCAGCCCCCGTAGGCAGAGGCCGACGCTGCCCGTGATAATCGAGCGGACGCCGAAAAGTTTGAGACACCGCGCACCGACGACGACCATGATCATCCACAGCCTGCTCGACACCGACCTCTACAAGTTCACGATGATGCAGGTGGTCCTGCATCACTTCCCGGGCGCCCGGGTCGAGTACCGCTTCAAGTGCCGCAACCCCGGCGTCGACCTGGCGCAGTTCGCGGGCCAGATCCGCGACGAGGTGCGCAGCCTCTGTTCGCTGCAGTTCCGCGACGCTGAGCTGGCCTACCTGAGGTCCATGCGCTTCATCAAGAGCGACTTCGTCGACTTCCTCGGGCTCTTCCGGCTCAACGAGAAGTACATCAACATCATTCCCCAGCCCTCGGGCGAACTGGAGATCCGCATCCAGGGGCCGTGGCTGCACACCATCCTCTTCGAGATCCCGGTGCTGGCCATCGTCAACGAGGTGTACTTTCGCAACACGCAGAAGAAGCCCGACATCGAGGAAGGCCGCCGCCGCCTGGAAACCAAGATCGCCCAGTTGCAGGACGCGGGCCTGGCGGACCTGAAGATCGCCGACTACGGCACGCGCCGCCGCTTCTCGAAAGACTGGCACGAAGAAGTCCTTCGCACCCTGAACTCGCGCCTGGGCGCCGTCACGCCGCCGCCGATGCAGGCCAAGCCCGGCGCCCGGCTGCCGCAGCTGGCGGGCACCAGCAACGTGCTGTACGCGATGAAGCTGGGCCTCATCCCTCTCGGCACCATGGCGCACGAATACCTGCAGGCCTGCCAGGCGCTCGGCCCGCGGCTGCGCGACAGCCAGATCTTCGGCTTCGAGAGCTGGGCGCGCGAATACCGCGGCGACCTCGGTATCGCGCTGTCCGACGTGTACGGCATGAGCGCGTTCCTGCGCGACTTCGACCTGTACTTCTGCAAGCTCTTCGACGGCGCCCGGCACGACAGCGGCGATCCGTTCCAGTGGGGCGAGCGCATGCTGGCGCACTACGCGGCCAACCGGGTCGATCCGCTCACCAAGACGCTCATCTTCAGCGACGGCCTCACGGTGCCGCGCACCATCGAGCTCTACCAGCAGTTCCGCGGCCGCTGCCAGCTGGCCTTCGGCATCGGCACCAACCTCACCAACGACCTGGGCTACGAGCCGCTGCAGATCGTCATCAAGATGATCCACTGCAACGGCCAGCCGGTCGCAAAGCTCTCGGACACGCCGTCCAAGAACATGTGCGAGGACGAAAAATACCTGGCGTATCTGCGCCAGGTGTTCGAGATCGAACAGCCGGCCGCCTGAGCGCGGCCCGGCCTCGGCCCGAGCTCGGTCTGTTACGGTACGGCACCCATGAAAAAGACCCTCCGCCTCGCGGCAGCCGCAGTGCTGCCCATGCTCTTTCCCGCCCTGGCCCGCGCCGCGGATTTCGACGGCGCCGTGCTCTCGCCGCTCTGGGGCGTTCCGTTTGCCGGCATCCTTTTGTCGATCGCGCTGCTGCCGCTGCTGGCTCCGTCTTTCTGGCACCACCACTACGGCAAGATTTCCGCGGCCTGGGCGCTGGCCTTCCTGCTGCCCTTTGCCGCCATCTACGGCGCGGGCCTCGCGGGCGGGCAACTGGTGCATGCGCTGGTGGCCGAGTACATCCCGTTCATCATCCTGCTGACGGCGCTCTTCACCGTGGCGGGCGGCATCCACATCCGCGGCAACCTGCACGGGGCGCCGGGTCTCAATACGGCGATCCTGGCGATCGGCGCGGTGCTCGCGAGTTTCATGGGCACCACGGGCGCCTCGATGCTGCTGATCCGGCCGCTGATCCGCGCGAACGACAACCGCCTGCACAAGGTGCATGTGATCGTGTTCTTCATCTTCATCGTCTCGAACGCGGGCGGCTCGCTCACGCCGCTGGGCGATCCGCCGCTGTTCCTCGGCTTCCTCAAGGGCGTGAGCTTCTTCTGGACGGTGCAGAACATCCTGCCCGAGACGCTTTTCATCGTGGGCGTGCTGCTGGCGCTGTTCTATGCCATCGACCGCCACTACTACCGCAAGGAGGGCGTGCTGCCGGTCGACCCGACCCCCGACACCCCGCGCATCGGCTTCGACGGCGCCGCCAATTTCTGGCTGCTGGGCGGCGTGGTCGTGCTGGTGCTGCTGAGCGGCTTCTGGAAATCGCCGGTGAGCTTCGATGTATTCGGCACCCCGGTCGGGCTGCCCGGGCTGGTGCGCGATGTGGGGCTGCTGTTGATCGCCCTTGTCTCCTACAAGCTCACCGCGCCCAAGGTGCACGCCGACAACCAGTTCGAGTGGGGCCCGATGGCCGAGGTGGCCAAGCTCTTCGCGGGCATCTTCCTCACCATCATCCCGGTGATCGCGATGCTCAAGGCCGGCACGCAAGGCCCGTTCGGCGCCATCGTCTCGGCCGTGACGCGTGCCGACGGCCAGCCCGACCCGGCGATGTACTTCTGGGCGACAGGCGTGCTGAGTTCGTTCCTGGACAACGCGCCGACGTACCTCGTGTTCTTCAACACCGCGGGCGGCGACCCGGCCGCGCTCATGACCACCTACGCGAGCACGCTGGCCGCCATCTCGGCCGGCGCCGTCTTCATGGGTGCCAACAGCTACATCGGCAACGCGCCCAACCTCATGGTCAAGGCCATCGCCGAGAGCCGCGGCGTGCGCATGCCCAGCTTCTTCGGCTACATGGCGTGGTCCGTGGCCATCCTGATTCCGCTGTTCGTCATCTCCACCTTCCTCTTCTTCCGTTGAGTGCACACATCATGAGCAAGCCCAAGATCCTGGTCGCGCGCGCGATCTTTCCCGAGACCATCGAGCGCCTGTCGCAGCATTTCGAGGTCGAGTCGAACCAGTCCGACGAGAGCTGGAGCAAAGAGCAACTCATCGACAGGCTCAAGGGCAAGCAGGGCGCCTTCACCACCGGCAGCGAGCGCATCGATGCTGCCGTGCTCGACGCGAACCCCGACCTCGAGATCTGCGCCAACATGGCCGTGGGCTACAACAACTTCGACGTCGATGCGATGGCCGCGCACGGCGTGCTGGGCACCAACGCGCCGGACGTGCTGACCGAGACCACCGCCGACTTCGGCTTCGCGCTGCTCATGGCGACCGCGCGCCGCATCACCGAGAGCGAGCATTTCCTGCGCGCCGGCAAGTGGGAGAAGTGGAGCTACGACATGTTCGCGGGCTCCGACATCCACGGCGCCACGCTCGGCATCATCGGCATGGGCCGCATCGGTCAGGGCATCGCCAGGCGCGGCGCGCACGGCTTCGGCATGAAGGTGATCTATCACAACCGCTCGCGCCTCGATGCAAAGCTCGAAGCCGACTGCAAGGCCAGCTACGTGAGCAAGGAAGAACTCCTCAAGACCGCTGACCACGTCGTGCTGGTCGTGCCGTATTCGCCCGCTTCGCACCACACCATCGGCGCGGGCGAGATCGCGCTGATGAAACCGACCGCCACGCTGGTGAACATCGCGCGCGGCGGCATCGTCGACGACGCGGCGTTGGCCGTGGCGCTGCGCGAGAAGCGCATCGCGGCGGCGGGCCTGGACGTGTTCGAGGGCGAGCCCAAGGTGCACCCGGACCTGTTGACCGTGCCCAATGTCGTGCTGACGCCCCACATCGCGAGCGCCACCGTGCCCACGCGCCGCGCCATGGCCGACCTCGCGGCCGACAACCTCATCGCGTATTTCAGCGGCAAGGGGCCGCTCACGCCGGTCACGCCCGTTCCAGCCGCCACGAAGTAAACACCTGACACACAGCGACGCTCCTTGGAACCGACTGAGTTGATTCTTCTCGCGCTGGCCGCGCTCGCCGTCGTCCAGCTCGTGCTGGTGATCTGGTTGCTCGCACGCCGGCAGCCCAAGCCGGACCACGGCGAGATGCTGGGCCTCTTGGCCGCGCTGAGATCGGCCAATGAGCGCACCGAACGCGAACTGCGCAACGACATCGGCGAAAGCGCGCGCGGCACGCGGCAGGAAACGGCACAGGCCTTCGCCACCTTCCAGCAGTCGCTGGTGCAGCAGGGCGCCGAGGCCACGCGCACGCAGAACGCGCAGCTCGACGCCTTCGCGCTGCAGCTCGCATCGCTGCAGAAGTCGCTGGCCGACACGCTCAACACCCAGTTGCAGGGCCTGAGCGAATCGAACGCGCGGCGCCTGGCCGAAGTGCGCGCGACGATGGAAACGCAGCTCGCGCAGCTGCAGCAGAGCAACGCCGCCAAGCTCGACGAGATGCGCAAGACCGTCGACGAAAAGCTGCAGAGCACGCTCGAGGCGCGCCTGGGCGAGAGCTTCAAGCAGGTGGCCGACCGGCTCGAGCAGGTGCACAAGGGCCTGGGCGAAATGCAGACGCTGGCCGTCGGCGTCGGGAGCCTGCAGCGCGTGCTGACCAACGTGAAGACGCGCGGCGTGTTCGGCGAGGTGCAGTTGGAGGCGCTGCTCGAGCAGGTGCTCACGCCCGAGCAGTACGCCAAGCAGATCGAGACCAAGCCGCGCAGCGGCCAGCGCGTCGATTTCGCGATCCGCTTTCCGGGTCGCGGCGACGACGGTGCGCCGGTGTGGCTGCCCATCGATGCCAAGTTTCCGCGCGACGACTACGAGCGCCTGATCGATGCGCACGAGCGCGCCGATGCAGCTGGCGCCGAACTCGCGGCCAAGGCGCTCGAAGCGCGCATCCGCCTGGAGGCGCGTTCGATCGCCGAGAACTATCTCGCCGCGCCGCACACGACCGATTTCGCGATCCTCTTTCTGCCGGTCGAGAGCCTCTACGCCGAGGTGCTGCGCCGGCCCGGCCTGATGGACGCCATCCAGCGCCAGCACCGCGTGACGCTGGCCGGCCCGACCACCTTGCTGGCGATGCTCAACAGCCTGCACATGGGCTTTCGCACGCTCGCGCTGGAACAGCAGGCCTCGGAGGTCTGGAAGGTGCTGGGCGCGGTCAAGACCGAGTTTGAGCGCTACGGCAAGTGGGTCGAGCGCATCAAGGATCAAGTGGGCAAAGCTTCCGACACCATCGACGAAGCCGCCACTCGCGCCAAGCAAATGCAGCGTGCGTTACGCAAGGTCGAAGCAATGCCCGAAGAGCAGTCGCAGGTGCTTTTGCCCCCGACCACCGATACCGAGGGCGACGACACCCCGTGAAAGGCTCCGAACTGCTGCGTGTGATCGGCGCCCAGGTCTGCCTGCACGCCACGATGGCCGGCATGCGCCTGGCCACGCCGCTGCTGGCGCTGCAGCAGGGCTACAGCGCGGCGGCGGTCGGCGTGCTGATCGCGCTGTTCGCGCTGACCCAGGTGTTCCTGGCGCTGCCGGCGGGGCGCTTTGCCGACCGGCACGGGTTCAAGCGGCCGCTCTGGTGGTCGGTGATCGCCGCCTCGGTCGGCGCGGGGCTGGTGCTGGTCTTTCCGATCTTTCCGGTCATGTGCATCGCGGCGCTGCTGACGGGCGGCGCCACCGGCGCGACCGTCATCGCCTTGCAGCGGCACGTCGGGCGCTCGGCCACCAATGCGACGCAGCTCAAGCGCGTGTTCAGCTGGTTGGCCATCGCGCCCGCGGTGGCCAATTTCGTCGGGCCCTTCCTGGCCGGCATGCTGATCGACCACGCCGGCCGCGCGCCCGCGGACCTGCTGGCGTTTCGCGTCTGCTTCGCGGCGATGGCTTTCTTGCCGATCCTTTGCTGGATGCTCGCGCGCGGCGCCTACGAGCCGCCACGGGCAGCCCCCGCGGTGGGCGCCGTGCCGACGCGCGCCTGGGACCTGCTGCGAGAACCCATGTTCCGCCGCCTCTTGTTCGTGAACTGGCTGCAGTCGTCCAGCTGGGACGTGCATGCCTTCGTGCTGCCCGTGCTGGGCCACGACCGCGGCATCAGCGCCTCGGTGATCGGCTCGATCCTCGGCGCGTTCGCCATCGCGGCCGCCGCGATCCGCGTGGTGCTGCCGCTCATCGCCTCGCGCGCGTCGGAGCGCAGCGTGATCCTGAGCTCCACCATCGTCACGGCGGCGATGTTCGCGGTGTATCCGCTGCTCGACTCGGCCTGGACCATGGGCCTGTGCTCGGTCGTCCTCGGTTTCGCGCTCGGCGCGGTGCAGCCGATGGTGATGAGCATGCTGCACCAGATCACCCCGCACGCGCGGCACGGCGAGGCGCTGGGGCTGCGGCTCATGACCATCAACGCCTCGAGCGTGGCGATGCCGATGCTGTTCGGCTCGCTCGGGGCGCTGATCGGCATCGCGGGGGTGTTCTGGGTCGTGGGCGGCGTGCTGGCGCTGGGCGCGCGGGCGACGTGGGGGCTGAAGCTCTAGGCGGCTTTCAGGCGAAATCCACGTTCCAGATAAGAGTAATTCTCATCTGGTTGACTTTTAACTGACTCGAAGTCAGTATCGGCGCCTTCTTCAACAAGGAAGGCGTCCATGGACTCCCCGACTTCGGTCCAGACCGATCCGCGCCGCCGCCTCGCGCTCGTGGCGGCGGTGTACCTGGGCAGCTTCATCGCCACGCTCGACGTGAGCATCGTCAACGTCGCGCTGCCCACGCTGCAGCGCGCGCTCGCCACCGACCTGGCCGGCCTGCAGTGGGTGATCGACATCTACGCGCTGTGCCTCTCGGCCTTCATCCTGTCGGCGGGTCCGGTGGGCGACCGCTACGGCCGCAAGCGCGCGTGGCTGGCCGGGGTGGTCGTGTTCACGCTGGGCTCGGCGATGTGCGCGATGGCCGGCAATCTTTCCACGCTGCTGGCGGGGCGCGCGGTGCAGGGCGTGGCGGGCGCGCTGATGATTCCCGGCGCGCTCTCGCTGCTGGCGCATGCGTTTCCGGAGCCCGCCAGCCGCGCGCGGGTGATCGGCGGCTGGTCGTCGTTCACGGCGCTGTCGCTGATCCTCGGGCCGATGCTCGGCGGGCTTCTGGTGGACCACGCGGGCTGGCAGAGCATCTTTCTCATCAATCTGCCGATCGGCGTGCTGACCGTGGGGCTCGGGCTCTGGGGCATCCGCGAGAGTTCGCACCCGGAGCACGCGGCGCTCGATCCGCTCGGGCAGGTGCTCAGCGTGCTGTGGCTCGGTGCGCTGACCTACGGGCTGATCGCCGCCGGCGAGCATGGCTGGGGTTCCGGCCGCGCCGCGACCGCGCTGGTGGCCGCAGCCGTCGGACTTGCGCTGTTCCTGATGGTGGAGGCGCGCGTGGCGCGGCCGCTGCTGCCGCTCGCGCTGTTCCGCGATGCGCGTTTCTCGGCCACCAACTTCGCCTCGTTCGTGCTCGGTTTCTCGTCGTACGCGAGCCTGTTCTTCTTCTCGCTCTTCCTGCAGCAGGTGCAGGGCTGGTCGGCCAGCGACACCGGCTGGCGCTTGGTGCCGCAGTTCGTCGCGACCGGCCTTGTCGCTTCGCAGTTCGGCCGGCTGGCGCGGCGCTTCGAGGTGCACACGCTGATGGTCGCTGGCTACGCGCTCATCGGCGGCGCGATGCTGCTGCTCACGCTGTTCTCGGCCGAAACGCCTTACCTGCTGCTGGCGCTGCTGTTCGTGTTCCTCGGCGCGGGCACGGGCCTGGCGGTGCCGTCCACGAGCATGGCGGTGATGGCGTCCGTGCCCGCGCAGCGCTCGGGCATGGCCTCGGCCACGATGAACGCGCTGCGCCAGGCCGGCATGCTGATCGGCATCGCGCTCCTGGGCACGCTGATGAGCACGCGGGCGACCGCGCTGCTGGCCACCGCGCTCGAGCAGGCCGGGCTTCGCGATGCGCAACAGGCAGCCGTCGCGGCCGTCTCGCGGCATGACCTCGCCGCGCTGGCCGCACTCGATGCGGACACAGCGCACACCCTGCTGGCCGGCGCTCTCGCGGGCGGGTTCCACGCCGCCGTGGCCTGTGCTGGCGTGGCCGGTTTGCTCGCGGCGGGGTTGCTGGTGCGCGTAAGGCCGCGGGCCGCGGCGCTGCCCGCGCGGGCCTGAGGCCGCGCCACGGCATGCCTGCCGCCCTCGTGCCCATTCGCTTGCGCAGCGCGGTGCCGGCCGGGCAATGCGAGAAAATCCGCCCATCGAAAATCGAGAAGCATCCCGGAGCGCGAAAAACTGCGCCGCGCGGCCTGCAACCCGATACGGTCATCGACGCCACGTTCCCCCTGTTCACCGAGATTTGCCATGACACGAAGTGATCCGGCCACCGATTCCGCTCCGGCAGACGAGGCCGAACCCGCGCCGCGCCGCCGCACCAAGGCGCCCGAAACGCGCGCCGTCGCGCTGATGGACGCCGCCGAGCGCCTCTTCATCGCCAAGGGCATCGCCACCACCAGCATCGACGACATCGCGGCCGGCGCGCAGGTGGCCAAGGGCACGTTCTACCTGTACTTTCCCTCGAAGGAGGCGATGCTCGGCGCGCTGCAGCAGCGCTTTGTCGATACGTTCTGCGAGCGTCTGCAGAACGCCATGGACCGCCATCGCCCCGACAACCATCACGCGCGCCTGAAGGCCTGGGTGGAGACGGGGCTGGAAACCTACCTGGACAACGTCGCGCTGCACGACGTGGTGTTCCATGAATACCGTCCCGAAAACCGGCGCATGCGCAACGACAACGCGGTCATCACGCAGCTGGTCGGCCTGCTCAGGCAGGGCGATGCGGCGGGGGTGTGGGAGGTGGAGGACGCGACGCTCACGGCCGTGATCCTTTTCAATGCGCTGCACGGCGTGGCCGACGACGCCGTGGCCATGGGCCCGGCTGGCGATCCCGTTGCCGACCGCCGCCGCCGTGCCCGCGCGCTCACGCGATTCTTCGAGCAAGCGCTGCACCCGGACGTCGTCGACGACAGCGACGCCTGAGCGCCCGCGCCGATCAGAGCTTGTAGAAGCGCTTGATTGCGTCCCATGCGTCGTCGGGCGCGTCGACGTATTCGAAGAGCTTCACGTCGCCCGGCGAGATCACGCCTTCATCGACCAGGAAGTCGAAGTCGATCATCCGCTTCCAGTAGTCCGAGCCGAACAGCACGATCGGCACGGGCTTGGACTTCTTGGTCTGCACCAGCGTGATGACTTCGAACAACTCGTCCAGCGTGCCGAAGCCGCCCGGGAACGCTACCAGCGCCTTCGCACGCATCATGAAATGCATCTTGCGGATCGCGAAGTAATGGAACTTGAAGCTCAGCGCGGGCGTGACGTAGGGGTTGGCTTCCTCCTCCATCGGCAGCGCGATCGCCAGGCCCACCGAAATGCCGCCGCCTTCGTGCGCGCCGCGGTTGGCCGCCTGCATGATGCCGGGGCCGCCGCCGGTGCAGACGAAGAGCTTGTCCTGCGGCTCCTTGCCGTTGCTGTATTGCGCGACCAGCTTGCCGAAGGCGCGGGCCTTTTCGTAGTAGTGCGAGCTGCGCGCCAGGCGCCGCCAGCGCTCGGCGGCCACCGTGTCGCCCGCGGCCTCGGCCTGCGCGATCATGGCGGCGGAGTCTTCCTCGCTGCGAAAGCGGGCGCTGCCGAAGACCACCACGGTGTTCTCGATGCCATGCGCGCGCTGCTCGACGTCGGGCTTCATCAGCTCCAGCTGCATGCGGATGCCGCGCGTCTCGCGTCGCAGCAGGAATTCGGGATCGGCGAAGGCGATGCGCGAGGGATCGGGGTCCAGCGGCAGGCCCTTGTCGGAATGCGCGCGGAGCGTGGCCCAGGCGTCGGCCAGGCGTTTGTCGTGAAGATCGTGCGTGTTGTTCATGAAGGACTCGGACAGGAAGACCCGATGGATTGTGCAGCGTTGCAATCGCCGTGCCCAAGAAACGAAAAAGGCCCCTTGCGGGGCCTTTCTTCAGAGAGGGTTGCCGGCCGGAAGGCCGGGAACACTCAGACGCGCTTGCGGTATTCGCCGGTGCGGGTGTCGATTTCGATCTTGTCGCCTTGCGAGACGAAGAGCGGAACCGGCACTTCGAAGCCGGTGGCGATCTTGGCGGGCTTCAGGACCTTGCCCGAGGTGTCGCCCTTGACGGCCGGCTCGGTCCAGGTGATTTCGCGCTCCACGCTGGTGGGCAGTTCGACCGAGATGGCCTTGCCGTCGTAGAACACCACTTCGACGGCCATGCCGTCTTCCAGGTAGTTCAGCGCGTCGCCCATGTTCTCGGCTTCGACTTCGTACTGGTTGTAGTCGGCGTCCATGCAGACGTAGAGCGGATCGGCGAAGTAGGAGTAGGTGCAGTCCTTCTTCTCGAGCACGATCTGGTCGATCTTGTCGTCGGCCTTGAAGACCACTTCGGTGTTGAAGTTGGCCACCAGGCTTTTCATCTTCATGCGCACGGTGGCGGAGTTGCGGCCGCCGCGGCTGTATTCGGTCTTGAGGACGACCATCGGGTCCTTGCCGTGCATGATGACGTTGCCGGCGCGGATTTCTTGAGCGATTTTCATAACAGGTTCTCTGGATGTTGGCCGCTCGGTGCACGGGGCATTCTCTCGACATCCGGCGGCGTTCGAAACGCGCTTGCCGGAGTGTCTGGCCCCGCGGTACATGTCCCGCGGCAGGTTTGGCGGAGAGCATCTCGGGTCCTGACGACCCGGGCCGAAATCCGCAAAGCCCGCTATTTTAGCTTTTTTGGGCGATCAGATGCCGCAGTTGGGTGACCAGATCGTCCTGGGCGCGCAGCGCCGCGCGCCCGGCCAGCACCGTTTCCCGCCATGGGCCCTGCGTTTCCAGGTGGGGCAGGGGGCCGTCGCCGAACCCGTTCCAGACGTGGTGAAAACGCCTCAGCGAGGGCGGGGCGCCGAGCCAGTCGAGCCAGGCGTTGAGCTTGGCGTGGTGGGCGTCGTCGTCCTGCGGGTAGATCTGCCAGACCGTCGGCGCGCCGGCCCAGAGGGCGCGCACGAGCGAATCCTCGCCGCGCACGAAATTCAGGTCGCAGGCCCAGAGCAGGTGGTCGAAATCCGGCTGCGTGAGGTAGGGAAGGTATGAAATCGATAGCGCGCCGTGCCCATGGGGCGCCGGGCTCTCCGGCGAAATGTTCGACAAATGGGCTTTCACGGCATTGGCGGCGCGGCCCGCTGTCACCAGCAGCCGCGTGGGTTCCGGGCCGTCGGCGAACTGGGTCAACAGATCCGCCAGCGCCGAAGGCTCATAGCAGAAGAGAGAAACGAGACGCTCGCCCTCCGTCCACGGAATCTGCTGCGCCGCCAGCCATTGCGCACGGTCGAAGCGCGCTTGCCGTTCCAACAGATCGGGCTCCCGCAGCAGCCCGCCGGTCGCGGGCGTGAAGCCCGGATAGAAAAAGCGCTTGGTCAGCCCGGCGCCCGGCCCCTTGAACACCGGCGAGGGCAGGCCGTGCAGGCGCTCGACGTACGGCTCGGCCGACAGGTATTCGAGATTGATCCAGGACCGCGGCCCGCCGGCGCTCGATGCCTCGGCAAATCGCGCGATCAGTTCCGGCGCCGGCTCGCAGCCGAAGGCCTCGACCAGCACATCCGGCGCCGACTCCGCCGCAGCCTGCTGCACCGCGGCCGCGTCGAGCCAGTCGATCACCTGCACGCCTTCGCAGCCCGTGGGCGCCATCCAGTGCAGCGCCGTCGCGTCGTCGATCCACAGCCGCACGCGTTCGCCGAGCGCGGCCAGTTGGGAGCCCAGCCGCCAGCACACGCCCAGGTCGCCGTGGTTGTCGATGACCTTGCAGAAGATGTCCCATTGCATGCGCGTGCCCATGGCCGCGAGTGTGCCCGTCTTCGGGGGCTGTTCGGCGCCCGGCTTGCTATGCTGGCCGCACAACAACCACCGGAGAGAGAAAGACCATGAGGATGCAGAACCGTTCGCAGTTTCCCCATCGTTGCGCGAAGACCGTGCTCGCCCTGTCGCTGGCCCTGTGCGGCCTCGCCGGCATAACCGGTGCGTCGGCCCAGACGAGCACCGCGCCGCAGTCGCTCACGCCGCAGCAGCAGCGCTTCCACGACATCTACAAGGAGCTCATCGAGATCAACACCACCCACTCGACCGGTGACAACACGCTGGCCGCGCGCGCCATGGAAAAGCGCCTGGTCGAATCGGGCTTCGCGCCCGGCGACATCCAGATCTTCGAACCCTTCCCGAAGAAGGGCAACCTGGTGCTGCGCTTCAAGGGCAACGGCAGCAAGAAGCCGCTGCTGCTGCTGGCGCACATCGATGTGGTCGAGGCCCGGCGCGAAGACTGGAAGACCGACCCCTTCAAGCTGCAGGAAACCGGCGGCTACTTCACCGCGCGCGGCTCCATCGACGACAAGGCCATGGCCTCGGCGCTGGTCTCGGTGCTCGGGCAGCTCAAGCAGGAGGGCTTCAAGCCCAGCCGCGACATCATCCTGGCGCTGACCGCCGACGAGGAGCGCGGCGATGCGCTGAGCAACGGCGCCTTCTGGCTCATCAGCAACAAGCCCGAGCTGCTGCAGGCCGAGTTCGGCATCAACGAGGGCGGCGGCGGCGAACTGCGCGGCGGCAAGCCGAACCTGCATCGCATGCAGGTGGCCGAGAAGATGTACACCACCTACATGCTGGAGGCGCGCGACGTGGGCGGCCACAGCTCGGTGCCGACGAAGAACAACCCGATCTACGCGCTCTCGGCGGGGCTGGAGCGGCTGGGCAACTACGCCTTCCCGATCAAGCTCGCGGACGTCACCAAGACCTACTTCGCGCGCAGCGCGCCGTTCGCCACCGGCCAACTGGCCGACGACATGCGCGCCATCGGCACCGGCAACCCCGATGCGGGCGTGCTGGAGCGCATGACGGCCAACCCGGCCTACAACGCGCAGCTGCGCACCACCTGCGTGGCGACGATGGTGCAGGCCGGCCACGCCGAGAACGCGCTGCCGCAATCGGCCAAGGCCACGGTCAACTGCCGCATCCTCCCGCACGACGACCCCGACGAGGTCGAGCGCCTGCTGACCCAGGCCGTGGGCAACGACAAGATCGTGGTGCGCAACATGGGCAAGCCGCTGCGCAGCCCGGCGTCGCCGCTGAACGGCGACCTGGTGAAGACGGTGGAATCGCTCACGCAGCAGATGTGGCCCGGCGTGCCCGTGGTGCCCGCGATGAGCACCGGCGCCACCGACAGCCGCTTCATGCGCAATGCCGGCATCCCGATGTACGGCGTGACCGGCATGTTCCTGGAGCCGGCCGATGCGCGCGCGCACGGGCTGGACGAGCGCATCGAGATTCAGCGGCTGTACGACGGGCGCGAGTTCCTGTACCGGCTGGTGTCGGAAGTCGCGAAGTAATCAGGCAAAGGGGCAGGCATCGCGCCTGCCCCTTTGTCGTCAGGGCGTGAAGGTATCGCCCAGCACGATGCCTTCGCGCCGCGGGTCCGCGCCGCCGGTGAGCACAGGTTTGCCGCCCACGGTCGTGCGGATGATGGTGCTGATGCCGCTGGACTGCGGCCCGAAGCTCACCGTGTGGCCGAGCGCGCGCAGGCCCGCGATCAGCGGGTCGTTGTTGCCCGTGTTCGAGGTGTCGATCGCCGGGTGCTCGCCGCCCACGTTGGTGCTTGGGCTGTTGGTCGCGCCGAAGTCCACCAGCGAGGTCGCCTGCTGCGCGTCGAGCCCCCAGTCGAGCGCGCCGACCACGGTCTTGACCACGTACTGGATGATCGTGCCGCCGCCCGGCGAGCCGGTGCCCATCACGAACTCGCCCATGCTGCCGTCGCCGTTCTTCCTGAACACCATCGTGGGCGCCATCGTGCTGCGCGGGCGCTTGCCCGGCGCGACGCGGTTGGCGACCTTGATGCTCGGGTCCTTGGTGTCGTTCGGGTCGGCCGAGAAATCGGTCAGCTGGTTGTTCAGCATGAAGCCCTGCGTCATGTGGAACGAGCCGAGCGTGCTTTCGACGGTGGTGGTCATCGTCACGACGTTGCCGTCCTTGTCGACGATCGTGAAGTGCGTGGTGCCGTGCTCCTCGGTCTTGTCGATGCCCAGCGGCACATTGCCCAGGTTGCCTGCCGTTGCCGTGCCCATGCTCTTGGACAGGCTGATGAGGCTTGCGCGCTGCTGCAGGTAGGGCTTGTTGAGCAGCGTGTCGACCGAGCCGCCCGGCAGCGGGATGAAATCGGTGTCGGCCACGTACTTGTCGCGGTCGGCGTAGGCCAGGCGCTCGGCCTCGCTCACCAGGTGCACGCCCATCACCGTCGGCTTGCCGCCCTCGATGTCGATGGCGGTGGGCTTGTACAGGCCCAGGTTGAAGGTCTCCAGGATGCCCAGCGCCTGCACCACGGCGATGCCGCCCGAGGACGGCGGCGACATGCTGCACACGTAGTAGTCGCGGTAGGTGCCGCAGACCGGGTCGCGGCGCTTGGCCACGTAGTTGGCCATGTCGGCCATGGTCGTCTTGCCCGGGGTGATGACGGAGCCGTCGACGGCCGCCGTGACGGCGATCTTGTCGACGATGGCCTGCGCGATCGGGCCGGTGTAGAAGGCATTGGCGCCCTCGGTGGCGAGGGTGGTCAGCGTCTGGGCGTAGGCCGGGTTCTTGAGCCTGGTGCCCAGGGCCTTGGGCGTGCCGTCGGCGTTGAAGAAGTAGGCCGTCGCCTCGGCGTCGCGCTTCAGGTTGGCTTCGGAGGAGGAAATCGCGGCGGCCATGCGGCCACCGATCGAGAAGCCGTCCGATGCCAGCGTGATGCCGTAGCTGAAGAGGTCCTTCCACGGCAGCTTGCCGTGGTCCTTGTAGGCGATGTCGAGCATGCGCACCGCGCCCGGCGTGCCGATGGAGCGGCCGCTCGCGCGCAGCGGCGAGGGCTTGGGCACGGTCTTGTCGCTGACATCGTCGATGTAGCGCAGGTAGTTCTCCGTGGCCGCGGCCGGCGCCATCTCGCGTCCGTCGTAGGCCTGCACCTTCTTCGTCTTCGCGTCGTAGTGCAGCATGAACGCACCGCCGCCCAGGCCGCTGGACTGCGGCTCGACCAGGCCGAGCACGGCCTGAACGGCCACCGCCGCATCGACCGCGCTGCCGCCGGCCTTGAGCACGTCGCAGCCCGCGCGCGTGGCCAGCGGATGGTTGGCCACCACCATGTAGTTCTTCGCATAGACCAGCTTGTGGCCGAGCACGTAGCCCGAGGCGGGCTCGGGCGCGGCGGGGTCGCCCGGATCGCCCGAACCCACCACGACCGGCGTGCCGCTGTCGCCGATCAGGCAGCCCTTGTCGGCCGGGGGCGGGGCGGGCGGCTGGTTGTTGGCCGCGTTGATGGCGGCGATCGCGGCGATGAGCGCCGCGTTGTCCTGCCCGCCACCACCACCGCCGCCGCAGCCGGCCACGCTCAATGCAAGCGCCAGGGGCGGGAGCGCCCGCCAGGCGCGCGCCTGGATCTTCTTCGTCATGGAAATCTTCCCGAGTAGTTTTGGTGAAATGACACGGGCGCTCCTCGCGCCCGTCTTCATCATCAGCACAATTCGTTCCAGCCACCTCGGGGTTTGCGCGCAGGCGTGCGACGCGGGTTCCGCGTGACGCCACAATAGCCGCCATGTCAGACGTGCATTCCGATCAACTGCTCAGCGAGGTCGCGGCGCTGCCGCAACTGCCGGGCGTGTACCGCTACTTCGACGCCGCCGGCGCGGTGCTCTACGTGGGCAAGGCGCGCAACCTGAAGAAGCGGGTCGCCAACTATTTCCAGAAGAGCCACGGCGGCACCCGCATCGGCCACATGATCTCGAAGATCGTGCGCATGGAGACCACCGTGGTGCGCTCCGAGGCCGAGGCGCTCTTGCTCGAGAACAACCTGATCAAGACGCTCAAGCCGCGCTACAACATCCTGTTTCGCGACGACAAGAGCTACCCCTACCTGAAGATCGCGTCGCACGCATTTCCGCGGCTGGCCTACTACCGCGGCTCGGTCGACAAGAAGCACCGCTACTTCGGGCCGTACCCGAGCGCCTGGGCGGTGAAGGAATCGATCCAGCTGCTGCAGAAGGTGTTCAAGCTGCGCACCTGCGAGGACACGGTGTACGCCAACCGCACGCGGCCTTGCCTGCTGTACCAGATCAAGCGCTGCACCGGCCCCTGCGTGGACTACATCACGCCCGAGGCCTACGCACAGGACGTGGCCAGCGCCGAGGCCTTCTTGATGGGCGACACGCAGCTCGTGCTCTCCCGGCTCGAGCAGCGCATGACCACGCACGCCGAGAAGCTCGAGTTCGAGCAGGCGGCGGAGTTGCGCAACCAGATGTCGGCGATCTCGCGGGTGCTGCACCAGCAGTCGATCGAAATCGCCTCGGACAAGGACGTCGACATCCTCGCGGTCAAGGTGCAGGGCGGCAAGGCCTGCGTCAACCTCGCGATGGTGCGCGGCGGGCGGCACCTGGGCGACCGGCCCTACTTTCCGGTGCACGTGGAAGACGCGGCGCAGATCCACCACGGCGAGATGGACGATGTGGAAGAGGGCGCCGCGCCGGTCGCGGCCGATCCCATCGAGGTGCAGGTGCTCGAAGCCTTCATCGCCCAGCACTACATCGACGTGCCGGTGCCGGCCACGCTGGTGCTCAGTCACCTGGTGAGCCGCGAGCTGATCGAGGCGATCTCGCTGCAGGCCGGCGGGCGCGTGACGGCCGTGTTCCAGCCGCGGGAGCAACGCCGCCACTGGCTCGAGATGGCCGAGACCAATGCCGGCCTGCAGCTGGCTCGCCTGCTGGCCGAAGAAGGCTCGCAGCAGGCGCGCACCCGCGCGCTGGTCGAGGCGCTGGAGCTCGCGTGCGACGACCTGGACAACTTCCGCGTCGAATGCTTCGACATCTCGCACACCGCGGGCGAAGCCACGCAGGCCTCGTGCGTGGTGTTCGAGCACCACACGATGCAGAACAAGGAATACCGCCGCTACAACATCGAGGGCATCACGCCCGGCGACGACTACGCCGCGATGCGCCAGGTGCTGCACCGCCGCTACGGCAAGCTGGCCGAGGCGATGGCGGCCGAGACCGAGGCGCTGCCGCCCGGCGACGCCGAGAGCGAAAACGTCGAGCCCGTCGAAGGCGCCGAGACCGGCGAGGCATCGCCCAGGACGCGGACCGCGCGCATGCCCGAACTGGTGCTGGTCGACGGCGGCAAGGGGCAGGTGTCGATGGCGCGCGAGGTGTTCAGCGAACTGGGCCTGCCGCTCTCGCTGATCGTCGGCGTCGAGAAGGGCGAGGGCCGCAAGGTCGGCCTTGAAGAGCTCGTGTTCGCCGATGGCCGCGAGAAGGTCTATCTCGGCAAGGACTCGGCTGCGCTGATGCTGGTGGCGCAGATCCGCGACGAGGCGCACCGCTTCGCCATCACCGGCATGCGGGCCAAGCGCGCGAAGGTGCGGGTGGGCGGCAGCCAGCTCGAAGACATTCCGGGCATCGGGCCGAAGCGCCGGGCACGCCTGCTGCAACGCTTCGGCGGCATCCGCGGCGTGGCCGCGGCGAGCATGGAGGACATCGCCTCGGTCGAGGGCATCGCCGCCGAACTGGCCGAGGAGATCTACAAGGCGCTGCACTGAGGCAAACACCGAGAGACGAAGCAGCCTGCGGGGTCATCCCGCCATGACACAATCAAGCGATGTTCTGGACCCTACCGACCATCATGACCTGGACGCGCATCGTCGCGATCCCATTGATCGTCGGGGTGTTCTATCTGCCGATCGCCGAGCCGATGCGCAACCTGATCGCCACGGTCATGTTCATCGTCTTTGCCGCCACCGACTGGCTCGACGGCTACCTGGCGCGCAAGCTCAACCAGACCTCTTCCTTCGGCGCCTTCCTCGATCCGGTGGCCGACAAGTTCCTCGTGTGCGCCGCGCTGCTGGTGCTGGTGCACCTGCAGCGCGCCGATGTGTTCGTGGCGCTCATCATCATCGGCCGCGAGATCGCCATCTCGGCGCTGCGCGAATGGATGGCGCGCATCGGCGCCGGCAAGAGCGTGGCGGTGCACATGATCGGCAAGGTCAAGACGACCGTGCAGATGGTCGCGATTCCCTTCCTGCTCTATGACGGGCACCTTTTCAAGGTGATCGACACGGGCCTCTGGGGCCAGTGGCTGATCTGGATCTCGGCGGTGCTCACCGTCTGGTCGATGGTGTATTACCTGCAGAAGGCCATTCCCGAGATCCGGGCCCACTCCAAATGACGGTGGCCGCCGCGGCACGTGGCTCGGGCTGGATCCGGGCCATGCCGGCAGTCTTCGTGCTGATCTGGAGCACGGGCTTCATCGTTGCGCGCTACGGCATGCCGTATGCGCCGCCCCTCAAGTTCCTCGCCGTGCGCTATGCGCTCTCGCTCGTGTGCTTCGGCGCGTGGGTGGCGCTCGCGCGGGTCGCGTGGCCGAAGGAGCGCGCGCAGTGGGGGCACCTCGCCATCACGGGCGTGTTGATGCAGGCGGGGTATCTGGGCGGCGTCTGGGCGGCGGTGCATGCGGGCATGGGCGCGGGGCTCGTGGCGTTGCTGGTCGGCATCCAGCCGGTGCTCACCGCGATCTGGCTGTCGTTCAACGGCGGGCGCATTTCGAAGCGGCAGTGGGCCGGCCTCGTCCTGGGTTTCGCGGGCCTCGTGCTCGTGGTCTCGCGCAAGTTCGGGCAGGGCGCCGAGGTCAATGCGCTGACGTTGGGGCTCGCAGTCTTCGCGCTGCTTTCGATCACGGCGGGCACGCTGTACCAGAAGCGCTTCGTCGCGCCCTGCGACGTGCGCAGCGCGAGCGCGGTGCAGATGGCCGCGGCGCTGCTGGTGACTCTGCCCTTCGCTGCAATGGAATCGCAGGGCATCGAATGGAACGCGCACTCGACGGGCGCGATGGCCTGGTCGGTGCTGGCGCTGTCGCTCGGCGGGAGCTCGCTGCTCTACATGCTGATCCAGCGCGGCACGGCCACGGCGGTCACGAGCCTGCTTTATCTGGTGCCGCCCTGCACCGCGGTGATGGCGTGGCTGCTGTTCGCCGAGCCGATCACGCTCACGACGCTGCTGGGCATCGGGCTCACCGCGATCGGCGTGAGCCTGGTGGTGCGCAGCGAGCGCTGAACTTCAGCGCGCGCCGGTCTTTGCCGGCTTCCACGGCTCGCCGCGAAACTGCTCCGCGAGGTGATCGAGCAGGAGGCGCACGCGGCGCGGCGTCTTCGGCCGCCACGGCGCGACCCAGTGGATGTCGGCATCGGGCATCGCGTACTGCGGCAGCACGCGCACCAGCTCGCCGCTCGCCAGTTGCGGTGCGATGTCCCAGAGGCTGCGCAGCATGATGCCGTGGCCCGCCATGCACCAGTCGCGCACCATCTCCCCCGAATTGCTCGCGAGCGGCCCTTGCACGCGAACGCGCGCCGTGCTGCTGTCGCGCGCATGGCGCAATGTCCAGAGCGCGAACTGGCGCTGGTTGACTTCGCCGTTCTCACGCGCGACGAGGCACGCGTGCGCGGTGAGCGCATCGACCGTGGCCGGCATGCCGTGCCGCGCGATGTACGAGGGCGCGGCCGCCAGCACGCGCTGGTTGCGCGCGATGCGCCGCGTGACCCAGTCGGCCGCGCGGTGCTGCTGCACGGCCCACAGCCAGAGCGCGCCGTCGTAGCCCTCGGCGCCCAGATCGGGCAGGTGCTCGGTCAGCAGCAGCTCGATCTGCAGGGCAGGGTGCCGGGCCTGGAAGGCCGCCAGCGCCGGACCGAGCCAGCGCCTGCCGAAGCCGAAGGTGGCCGCAAGGCGGATCGTGCCGACCAGTTCGTTCTGCCGCTCGCCCAGCTCGCTTTCGAGCGCCGCGAAGCCTTCGAGCAGTGCGCGCGCATGCAGGCACACCGCCTCGCCCTCGGCCGTGACGCTGAGCCGGCGCGTGGTGCGGTCGAACAGCCGCTGCCCGAGCCGCCCCTCGAGCGCACCGAGCCGCTTGGTGATGACCGAGGGCACGACATCGAGCGTGGCGGCCGCGCCGGCGAGGCTGCCCTGGTCGCGAATTGCCAGCACCAGTTCGAGATCGCTGCGTTCCAGCGAGGAGGGATTCATGCCAATCCGGAAAGTATGAATTGGCCGATTGTTGCTTGATGATCGCCGGGGCGCAACGCACAATCGTTCCGTGACTGCCTCCTTCCTCAGCTTTCCCTCCTTCGACATCGAGCGCAACGGCGTGCGCATCCATGGCCGCATCGGTGGCAAGGGGGCGCCGTTGCTCCTGCTGCACGGCCATCCGCAGACGCATGCGATCTGGCATCGCGTGGCACCGCAACTGGCCGAGCGCTTCACCGTGGTCGCGGTGGACCTGCGCGGCTACGGCGACTCGGGCCGGCCCGCGGCCGATGCAGAGCATGCGGTCTACAGCAAGCGCGAGATGGCGCTCGATGCGCTCGCCGCCATGCGGCATCACGGCTTCGAGCGCTTCGGCGTGTTGGCGCACGACCGCGGTGCGCGGGTGGCGCACCGGCTCGCCGCGGACCATTCTTCGGCGGTCGAGCGCATGCTGCTGCTGGACATCGCGCCCACGCTCGCGATGTACGAGAACACCTCCGAGGCCTTTGCCAAGGCCTACTGGCACTGGTTCTTCCTGATCCAGCCGCCGCCGTTGCCCGAGGCGCTGATCGCCTCCGATCCGGTGCGCTACGTGCGCAGCGTGATGGGTGGGCGGCATGCGGGCCTCGCGCCTTTCGCGCCCGAGGTGCTGGCCGAGTACGAGCGCTGCGCGCGCATCCCGGGCACGGCCGAATCCATCTGCGAGGACTACCGCGCCTCCGCAACCATCGACCTCGTGCACGACCGCGCGGACATCACCGCCGGCCGCAAGCTCGCGCAGCCGCTGCGCGTGCTGTGGGGCGAGCACGGCGCGGTAGGCAAGTGCTTCGACGTGCTCGCGCTGTGGCGCGCGTGCGCCGATGACGTGTCGGGCCGCGCGCTGCCATGCGGCCACTATGTTCCCGAAGAAGCCCCGGCCGAATTGCTCGCCGAGGCACTCGCGTTCTTTTCACCTCTCCAACCATCTCTTCCGCAGACAGGAGCCATTCCATGAGCACCCACAGAATCGCAGTCATCGCCGGCGACGGCATCGGCAAGGAAACCATGCCCGAGGGCCTGCGCGTGGTCGACGCGGCGGCGCGCAAGTTCGGCATCGACCTGAAGTTCGACCACTTCGATTTCTCCAGCTGGGACTACTGCGAGAAGCACGGCAAGATGCTGCCCGACAACTGGAAGGACCAGATCGGCGGCCACGACGCGATCTTCTTCGGGGCGGTCGGCTGGCCCGAGAAGATTCCCGACCACGTGTCGCTCTGGGGCTCGCTCCTTTTGTTCCGCCGCGAGTTCGACCAGTACATCAACCTGCGTCCCGCGCGCCTCATGCCCGGCATCGTCGCGCCCGTGGTGCGCCGCGACGGCACGCCGCGCCAGCCCGGCGAGATCGACATGTACATCGTGCGCGAGAACACCGAGGGCGAGTACTCCAGCATCGGCGGGCGCATGTACGAAGGCACGCCGCGCGAGATCGTGGTGCAGGAAACCGTGATGTCGCGCATCGGTGTCGACCGCGTGCTCAAGTTCGCATTCGAGCTTGCGCAGTCGCGGCCGAAAAAGCACCTGACGAGCGCCACCAAGTCGAACGGCATCTCGATCACCATGCCCTACTGGGACGAGCGCGTGGCCGAGATGGCCAAGAACTACACGGGCGTGAAGCTGGACAAGTTCCACATCGACATCCTCACCGCGCACTTCGTGCAGCGCCCCGATTTCTTCGACGTGGTGGTCGCGAGCAATCTCTTCGGCGACATCCTCTCGGACCTCGGCCCGGCCTGCACCGGCACCATCGGCATCGCGCCGAGCGCCAACCTGAACCCCGAGCGCACCACGCCGTCGCTGTTCGAACCGGTGCACGGCTCGGCGCCGGACATCGCCGGCAAGGGCATCGCGAACCCGATCGGGCAGATCTGGTGCGGCGCGATGATGCTCGAATTTTTGGGTCACAAGGATGCGCACGACGCGATCCTCTCGACCATCGAGCGGGTGCTCGCGCCCCAAAGCGGAGCACCGCGTACGCCAGATATCGGTGGCACGGCAAGTACCAGCGACCTCGGGAAGGCGATCGCTGAAGCGCTTTGAAAAGTACTTCACGAAACGTCCCGGAAAGTGCGCAACGAAACGCCCCTAAAATCGCGCGCTCCGCTGTTCTGCATGGCCTCGTGTCTTATTGACACCCTGCAGGGCAGTGGTTGTAATCCTCGCTGGCAGTGCGCTGCCGAGGCGTCAGGCCTGCCAAGCTCTTGAGTCGCACCCACCCGCGGCCAGGTCGCAGCTGACGAAAGCCGACCAACTTTTTCTCTACAAGGGGCCCTTGTGAACAAGACCGAACTGATTGAGCACATCGCAAAGAACGCCGATATTTCCAAAGCAGCTGCCACCCGCGCGCTCGAATCCACCATCGGCGCCATTCGTACCACGCTCAAAAAGGGCGGCTCCGTGTCGCTCGTCGGTTTCGGCACTTTCGCAGTGGGCAAGCGGGCCGCCCGCACCGGCCGGAATCCCCGCACCGGCGACGCGATTAAAATCAAGGCAGCCAAGATTCCGAAGTTCCGTCCGGGCAAGGCGCTGAAAGACGCGCTCAACTAGGACGTAGACTCGGAGAGTATTCCGGTGGGGTGCTTAGCTCAGTTGGTAGAGCGGCGCCCTTACAAGGCGTAGGTCGGGGGTTCGAGCCCCTCAGCACCCACCACCACCCAGATGCAAAGGCGAACACCAGTTCGCCTTTTTTATTGCCGTCCGACTTCCGTCGAAAAAGAGTGTTCAAGCATGTTTGATTTCTTCCGCAAGTACAACAAGATCGTCATGATTTTCTTGTTCTTGCTGATCATTCCCTCGTTCGTGCTCTTCGGTGTGGAGCGTTACCAGGGCTCCGGCCGCGACGAGAAGGTTGCCCACATCGAAGGCGGCGACATCACCAAGCCCGAGTGGGATCAGCAGCACCGCATCGAGACGGACCGCATCCGCCAGCAGTCGCCCAACGTCGATCCGACGGTGCTCGATTCGGACGCCCTGCGCTATGCCACGCTGGAGCGCATGGTGCGCGACCGCGTGCTGGCCGCAGCCGCCGCCAAGGCGAACATGACCGTCTCCGAAGACCGCCTCGCGCGGATCTTCGCGCAGGACCAGGGCCTCGCGTCCTTCCGCACGCCCGACGGCAAGTTCGACCGCGAGACCTTCCTGCGCGTGACGGGCCGCACGCCCGAGCAGTACGAAGCCTCGGTGCGCGCCGACATGTCCACGCAGCAGGTGCTGCTGGGCGTCTCGGGCACGGCCCTCACGCCGCCTGCGCTGGTGGCCGCCACGGTCAACGCCTTCTATGACCGCCGCGAGATCCAGGTCGCGCGCTTCGCGCCCGAGAGCTTCGCCTCGAAGGTGACCGTGAGCGATGCAGACATCGAGGCCTACTACAAGGACCACACCTCGCAGTTCCAGGCGCCCGAGCAGGCCAGCATCGAATACCTCGTGCTCGACCTGGACGCGGCCAAGAAGAACATCTCGGTGAACGAGGCCGATCTCAAGAATTACTACGACCAGAACAAGGAGCGCTTCGGCACGAAGGAAGAGCGCCGTGCGAGCCACATCCTGATCACCGCGCCGGCCAGCATGTCCGCCGGCGATCGCGAGAAGGCCAAGGCCAAGGCCGAGCAACTGCTCGCCGACGTGAAGAAGGCACCGAACACCTTCGCCGACGTGGCGCGCAAGAACTCGCAGGACCCGGGCTCGGCCGAGAAGGGCGGCGACCTGGATTTCGTCACCAAGGGCGCGATGGTCAAGCCGTTCGAAGACGCGATGTTCGCGCTGAAGAAGGGCGAGATCAGCAGCCTCGTGGAGACCGAGTTCGGTTATCACATCATTCATCTGACCGACATCAAGCCGGCCGTGGTGCCGCCCTTCGAGCAGGTGCGCGCCACCATCGAGAACGAAGTTCGCGCCGCGCAAGCCACGCAGGAATTCGCGAAGGCCGCCGAGACCTTCACCGATGCCGTGTACCAGCAGCCCGACAGCCTCAAGCCCGCCGCGGAAAAGCTCAAGCTCACGATCCAGACCGCGACCAATGTCCCGCGCATCCCCGCGCCGGGCGCCAAGGGCCCGCTGGCCAGCCGCAACTTCCTGAGCGCGCTGTACGCGAGCGACTCGCTCGAGCGCAAGCAGAACACCGAAGCGGTCGAGGTCGGCTCCAGCCAGCTCGCCTCGGGCCGCGTGACGCAGTACACGCCCGCGCATCCGATCCCGCTGGCCGAGGTCAAGGACAAGATCCGCGCGCAGCTCATCACCGAGCGTGCCGCGGTGCTGGCCAGGACCGAAGGCGAAGCCAAGCTCGCGGCCTGGACCACCAAGGCGGACGGCGCGACATTCGCTGCGCCGGTCACGGTCTCGCGCATCGATGCGCAATCGCAGCCTGTTCCGGTGATCGATGCCGCGCTGCGCGCCGATGCCACCAAGCTGCCTTCGCTGGTGGGCGTGGACCTGGGCACGCAGGGCTATGCGGTGGTTCGCGTGACCAAGGTGGTCCCGCGCACGCCGCCGCCACCCGAGCAGGCGCAGCAGGAAAGCGCGCAGGTCGGCCAGTCGGTGACCGCCGCCGAGGCCGCCGCCTACTACAACCTGCTGAAGGAACGCTTCAAGGCCGAGATCCTCGTGCCGAAGCCGGCGGACACGCTGCCTGTCGCTTCCGCGCGCTGACGCAAGGCACTGCGCAAAGAGAACGCCCGGGTCGATGACCCGGGCTTTTTTTTGGTCGCACGAGGGACAAGCGCCGCTCCCGCTTCTTGCCAGAATCCGGCGCATGGGAACCCTCTACCTCGTGCGCCACGGACAGGCCAGTTTCGGCGCTGCCGACTATGACAACCTGAGCGAGCTCGGACACCGCCAGTCCGTGCGCCTGGGCGAGTACTGGCGCGAGCGCGGCATGGCGTTTGATGCCGTCATCACCGGCACCTTGAAGCGCCATCGCCAGACCTGGGAGGGCATCGCCAAGGGCCTGGGCCTCGAGCGCGACGACGTGCTGCCGTGGCCCGGGCTCAATGAGTACGACAGCGAGGCGGTCATCGCCACGATCCACGAAGGTAAGCTCGAGAAGCCCGACTCACCCGAGATGTACCGCCATCACTTCCGCCTGCTGCGCGAAGGCCTGGGCGCCTGGATGCAGGGCAAGACAGCGCCGGTCGGCATGCCGAGCTATGTCGACTTTTTGGCCGGCGTGACGACGGCCCTCGACCACGTGCGCGACCGGCACCATGGCGCGAAGGTGCTGGTGGTGTCCAGCGGCGGGCCGATCAGCACCGCGGTCGGCCATGTGCTGGGCACGAGCGCGGAGACCACCATCGAGCTCAACCTGCGCATCCGCAACACCTCGGTGACCGAGTTCGCCTTCACGCCGAAGCGGCACATGCTCGTGACGTACAACACGCTGCCGCATCTGGATGGCCCGGCGTACGAGGACTGGGTCACCTACTCCTGATATTTCCGATGCGCGCTGCGCGGCGCATCAGGCCTGCCAGACGCCGTAGCCGGCCTTGCGCAGCGCGATGCCGAGGTCGACCTCCATCAGGCGTGCGTCGTCATAGGGCATCGGGTTGTAGCGCTCGTAGAGCGCGGGCAGCAGGCGCAAGCCGAACTCCTGCACGAAGCTGTTGGCCTGGATGCCGGCCTTGTGCTTGTCGAAGCGGATGTCGGGGTCCAGGCCGGTCATGCCGACATAGACGAAGGGCTTGCCGAGCTGGTAGTCGGGGTTGGCGCGCCTGAAACGGCTGCTGTTCCACACGCGATCGTCGAGTTCGACCACATAGACGTGGTGCCTGGCGCGTGGCTTGCGGGGCATGGGATTCGCGACCTCGCCGCGCTGCGCGCGCGCCGGCAAGGTCGCGCGGGGAATCAGCTCTTGCGCTTGATCAGGCCGTAGAGGATCAGCAGCACGATCGCGCCCAGCACGGAGGCGATGAAACCGGCGCCCTGGCCCGCGGTGTACCAGCCCATGGCCTGGCCGACGTAGGTGACGATCAGCGAGCCCGCGATACCGATCAGCGTGGTGACGATGAAGCCGGCGGAATCGTCGCCCGGCTTGACGGCGCGTGCCACCAGACCCACGACGAACCCGATCAGAATAGTCCAGACGATGCTCATGAAGAAATTCCTTTGGTGGTGAAGTGGAAGTGGCGAAAAGCCGCGCCCGTCTGCGCGGGCCGCGTCGATGATAGCGGAGCCATTCGAGCCGCCGCACCCGCAGTTCGCATCGGCGCCGGCGAACGAGAATTTCTGCCGCAGGGCGGCGGCAAGCGCGGCGGCGAGGGCGCTGCGGCGTCCTACAGCGCGCGCTGGCATGCGGGGCTATACCGGATGCATGCTTGAAAAACTACCCGAAGCTGTCGGCCGCGCGCTGCACGGTGTGCGCGCCGGCCTGGACAACATCGTGTTCAACACGCTCGGCCTGCGCGAAGGCATGGCATCGATCGCGCTGACCAGCGTGGCATTCGCCGACCATGCGCCGATGCCGCCGCGCTACACGGCCGATGGGGACGGTGTCTCGCCGCCTTTGCAATGGACGGGGTTGCCTTCGGGGGCCGCGTCGCTGGTGCTGATCGTCGAAGACGCCGACTCGCCCACGCCGAATCCGCTGGTGCATGCCATCGTGGTCGGCCTGGGGCCTGGAGACGACAGGTTGGTCGAGGCCGCCATTCCGAGCAGCGACCAGGAAGGCGCCGGCTTGCACGTCGGGCGCAATTCGAGCCTGCAGGCGACCTGGCTGCCGCCGGACCCGCCGCCCGGCCACGGCGTGCATCGCTACGCCTTCCAGCTGTTCGCGCTCGACAATGTTCCGGTGTTTTCCGAGGAGCCGGGCCGCGACGAGGTATTCGGTGAATTGCGCGATCACGCCATGGCCAGCGGCCTCTTGATCGGCACGTGCGAGCGATCCGATGGCTCTATCAAGATAGAAGAGGGCGTCGCGGCTTCCGGCCCTTCCGGTCCTTTGGCGGCGGGCTGAATGTGAATTTCAAGCCACGGCGCAGGCCGGTCAAGCCGAAACGGCGATTTTTGACGCTACAATTGCTGGCTCTGCGGTGGCTGTAGCTCAGCTGGTAGAGTCCCAGATTGTGATTCTGGTCGTCGTGGGTTCGAGTCCCATCAGCCACCCCAAAAAATATCTCCCTGCCGCTATTGCTCAATAGCATTCAAGGGATTCCAACGCCGGGTTTACCCGGCGTTGTCATTTCCGGCGCACTGCTCGCTGCAGCAGTTGCCCTCAGTCTTTTTCCCCTGTTCTCCCTCGATATACGCCGCCAAAACGGTGCGCTTTCCGTTGCGCGCTGTTGCATTGATCCATTGGGTGTCCATTTTTTCTGCGGCCGATGCACTTGTGGCAAATGCAAATTGAATTAAAATCCACCCGTTTTCAATTTTCAGGAGTCCAACAATGGCTTCGACACTCGCCGATATCAATTCCCAGATCAAGAAGCACGACGAGCAGATTGCGCAATTGCGCAAGCAGGCCGAAGACCTGCGCAACCAGGAACGCTCGGGCGTGATCGAGGAGTTGCGCAAGAAGATCGCGGAATTCGGTTTGACCGCTTCCGACCTGAAACTCGGTGGCCGTGGCGCCGCCGCCAAGCGCACTGCGGGTACCGCAGCACCCAAGGCAGCTGCCAAATACCGCGGCCCGACGGGCGAAACCTGGTCCGGTGGCCGTGGCCGCAAGCCCCGCTGGGTGACCGAAGCATTGGCTGCCGGCAAGTCGCTTTCCGATTACGAGATCAAGTAAGCGCCGCGAATCGCCGAACTTTTATCAATAAAAAAGCCCGCATGCGCGGGCTTTTTTATTGGGTGCTGAAACGCGCGTCGCTCAGTTCACCATCACGAGTTTTCCTTTGACGCCGCGCGAACCCATGTGCGCATACGCGGCCTTCAATTCGGCCATCGGCATCGTGCTGTCGATCACGGGCTTGATCTTTCCCTGGCCGTACCACTGCGCCAATTCGGCCATCATCTGCGCATTGGCCTTGGGTTCGCGGCGGGCGAAATCGCCCCAGAACACGCCCACGAGCGAAGCGCCTTTCAACAGCGTCAGATTCAATGGCAGCGATGGAATGGGGCCCGATGCAAAACCCACCACCAAATAGCGGCCGCGCCAGCCAATGGAGCGAAAAGCCGGCTCTGCAAAATCGCCGCCCACCGGGTCGTAAATCACATCGGGGCCCTTGCCGTCGGTTGCCGCTTTGACCGCATCGCGAAAACCATTGGGGAGGGCGTGCGTCGTGTAGTTGATCGTCGCGTCGGCGCCAATGGAACGGCAGAGTTCGCATTTCTCGTCGGTGGAGGCCGCTGCAATCACCTTGGCGCCGGCGGCCTTTGCGATCTGGATGGCTGCAGTTCCCACGCCGCCCGCCGCGCCGAGCACCAGCACGGTTTCGCCGGCCTTGAGCTGCGCGCGGTCCATCAGTGCATGCCACGAGGTGGCGTAGATCATGATGAACGCGGCTGCATCGACATGGCCGAAGCCCTCGGGCAGCGGCATGCACAACGCGGCAGGGGCGATCGTGTGGGTGCCGAAGCCCCCGGTGCCCGAAAGGCACGCCACGTTCTGGCCCACCTTCAGGTGCGTGACGCCTTCGCCGACCGCCTGGATGACACCCGCATATTCCGAGCCGGGAACGAAGGGCAGGGGCGGCTTCATCTGGTACTTGTTCTGCACGATCAGCAGGTCGGGGAAATTCAGGCTCGCGGCCTTGATCTCGATCAGCACCTGCCCCGGGCCCGGCGTGGGCGTCGGCAGTTCTTTCCAGGTGAGCGCGTCGACGCCAACGGGGTTTTCGCAAAGCCATGCGTGCATGCTCGGGTCTCCTTCGGATGGGTAATGTTGAGGCAATGACTGCGGGCATGATAGGGGCCGCGGCAGGGCGTCCTTGTCCCTGCTGCGACGCACCCGACGCCTACAATCCGGTGCATCGAAAAGCACCATGAAGATACTTATTTCCAATGACGATGGCTTCCAGGCGCCCGGCATCGTCGCACTGCACGACGCGCTCAAGGACATCGCCGACGTCGAGGTGGTCGCACCCGAACACAACAACAGCGCCAAGTCGAACGCGCTCACCCTGGCAGCCCCGCTCTACGTGCACAAGGCGCACAACGGTTTTCGCTACGTGACGGGCACGCCGGCCGATTGCGTGCACATCGCGCTCAAGGGCCTGCTCGACTATCGGCCCGACCTCGTGGTCTCGGGCATCAACAACGGCGCCAACATGGGCGACGACACCATCTATTCGGGCACCGTCGGTGCGGCCATGGAGGCTTACCTCTTCGGCATTCCTGCCATCGCCTTCTCGCAAATCGAAAAGGGCTGGGCGCACGTGGATGCGGCCGCGCAGGTCGCGCGCCGCCTGGTGCAGCAGATCGAGCGCGAGAAGATGATCGGCGGCCCCGCCTTCCTGCTCAACGTGAACGTGCCGAACCGGCCGTTCGACGAGCTCAAGCCGGTGAAGGTCTGCCGCCTCGGCCGCCGTCACGCGGCGGAGAAAGTCATCACGCAGGACAGCCCGCGCGGCGAGACGATGTACTGGATCGCGGGCGCAGGCGGCGCCAAGGACAGCGGCGAGGGCACCGACTTCCACGCCACCGCCGCCGGCCACATCGCGCTCACGCCGTTGCAGATCGACCTGACCGACCACGCCAACCTGGGCCAATGGCGCGAGACGGTGGCCCGTCTTGGCAATTGACATGGCCACGCAACGGCCCAGTTTCCCGGTTCGCCTGACACCCACCGCTTCGGCAGCCACGCGCGGGCGCATGCCCGCCGTGCCGGTCAAGCCCATGGTGCCGTCCACGCCCTCGATGGCTTCCGACGCCGTGCGCGCGCGCATGGTGCAGAAGCTTGCGGCGCAGGGCATTTCCGATCCGCGCGTGCTGCGCGCGATGAGCGCTGTCGAGCGCCATCGCTTCGTCGACAGCGCGCTGGTCAACCAGGCCTACGAAGACACGAGCCTGCCGATCGGCCTGGGGCAAACCATTTCCAAGCCGAGCGTCGTGGCCCGCATGATCGAACTGCTGCTCGCAGCGCCCGCGCTGGCCGGCAAGCCGCAGGAGCGCCTGGGGCGCGTGCTCGAGATCGGCACCGGCTGCGGCTACCAGGCCGCGGTGCTGAACCATGTGGCGACCGAGGTCTACAGCATCGAGCGCCTGCGCGGCCTGCACGAGCGCGCGCGGGCCAATCTGCGGCACTTCCGGCTCGCCACGGTGCACCTGATGCTGGGCGACGGAATGATCGGCTACGCCAAGGGCGCGCCCTACGCCGGCATCATCGCGGCCGCTGGCGGCGAAGCCGTTCCGCAGGCCTGGATCGAACAACTCGCGGTCGGCGGGCGCATCGTTGCGCCGACCCATTCGGCCAAGGGTGGACAGGCCCTTGTCGTCATCGATAAAACTGCCCGTGGGCTGGAGCGGCTCATTCTTGAGGCGGTTCACTTTGTCCCCCTAAAATCGGGCATCGCTTGAAGGAATAACAAATGCAGGGTTTTGGCAATCGGAGTTTGTTCGCGGGCATCACGTTGGCCGTTGTGCTCGTGATCGCGGGCTGCTCCGCACCGCGCGGGCCGGCGCCCGTCGAGGACCGCGGCACCATGACGCGGGCGCCCGGTGCCACGCCAGGTGGTTCTCCTCTCACGGTCGATGCCAACGGCAAGCCGCTTGCGGGCATCGAGAACTACGGCAAGCCCGGCTACTACGCCGTGCGCCCCGGCGACACGATCCGCCGCATCGGCAGCGAGACCGGACAACGCTGGCAGGACATCGCCCGCTGGAACAACCTGGACAACCCCGACCTGATCGAAGTGGGCCAGGTGCTGCGCGTGATTCCGCCGTCCGGTTCGGGCACCGCCGTTGCAACCGCTCCCGCAGCTTCGGGTTCGGAAGGCGCGGTCGCCAAGCCGGTGACGCCGCCTTCGGTGGTGGCGCCTGTTCCGGCGAGTGGCGCCAGCGCGCCGGTCAAGCCCGTGGCACCTGTCACGGCTTCTCCTGCAAGCCCCGGCAGCGGCAGCTCGGGTGACGAAGACCTCGGCTGGATCTGGCCCGCGAGCGGTTCGTTGATCGCCGGCTTCGACGAAGCCAAGAACAAGGGCTACGACATCAGCGGCAAGGCGGGAGACCCCGTGCTGGCCGCGGCCGACGGACGCGTGGTGTATGCCGGCGCAGGCCTGCGCGGCTACGGCAACCTGATCATCCTGAAGCACAACAACACCTACCTCACGGCGTATGCGCACAACCAGACGCTGCTCGTGAAGGAAGACCAGTCGGTTCAGAAGGGCCAGAAGATCGCCGAAATGGGCAACAGCGACGCCGATCGCGTGAAGCTGCATTTCGAGATCCGCCGCCAGGGCAAGCCCGTCGACCCGTCACGCTACCTGCCCGGCCGGTGATGCCATGGCTGCCTCCCGCCCCCGTCGCACGCTGCCCGTGCGCGGGCTGGCGGGCCGAGGCGGCCGGGCTTCTGGCGACAAGGACGCCTCGCCCGACGAGGCGCTCTTAGCCGACCCGCTGGCGCTCAACGCGGCGCTGCCACGCGGTGCCGTGACCGAGCAACTGATCGGCGGCGAAGGCGCAGACGCGCTGACCATCTACCTGCGCCAGGTCCGGCGCACCGAGCTGTTCACCCCCGACGAGGAATTCAAGACCGCCTGCGCCGCGCGGTCCGGCGATTTCGCGGCGCGGCAATCGATGATCGAGCACAACCTGCGGCTCGTGGTCAACATCGCCAAGGGGTACCTCGGACGCGGCGTGCCGCTGTCGGACCTCATCGAGGAGGGCAATCTCGGGCTGATGCATGCCATCACCAAGTTCGAGCCCGAGCGCGGTTTCCGTTTTTCCACGTATGCGACCTGGTGGATCCGCCAGTCGGTCGAACGCGCGGTCATGACGCAGGCGCGCGCGATTCGCCTGCCGGTGCACGTGGTGCGCGAACTGCAGCAGGTGCTGCGGGCCCGCCGCACGCTCGAAGGCGATGCGGAGTTTGTGGCGCGCCGGCCCGACGGCGTGCGCGTGGAAGACATCGCCGCGCTGCTCGGCCGCGACGTGCAGGCGGTGGCCGACCTGCTGGCCCTCTCCGAAGCGCCGCGTTCGCTCGATGCCGGCGATGCGCGCGGGGACGAAGGCTTCAAGCTGGCCGACACCGTGGCATCCGACGACGAGCAGGGCAATCCGAGCGGCGTGACGCAGGCGCACGAGGTGGAGCGCCTGCTCGACCAGTGGGTCCACGCGCTCGATGCCCGCGAGCGCGAGGTGCTGGAGGGCCGCTACGGCCTGCACGACCGCGAGCCTGAAACGCTCGAGGTGCTGAGCGTGCGCCTGGGCCTCACGCGCGAGCGCGTCAGGCAGATCCAGAACGAGGCGCTCGCCAAGATGCGCCGCCAACTGGCGCGCTCGGGCATCGGGCGGGACGCGCTGTTCTAGCAGGGCGAAAAAGCGGGGGCGGCCGCACTGAGACAATCGGGGGATGACGGAATCCATCGAAGAAAAGAAAGTCCCCACGAACCCCAGCGAAGAATGGCTGAACGTCGAGTCGCTCGACCTCGACGCGCAGGGCGTTTCCCACAAGGCCGACGGCATGGTCGTATTTATCGAAGGCGCATTGCCGTTCGAGGAAGTGCAGTTCAACGTCCATCGCCGCAAGAACAACTGGGAGCAGGGCACGGTCACCCACATCCGGCGCGAGTCGTCGCAGCGGGTGCGTCCCGGCTGCCCGCATTTCGGCCTGCACACCGGCGCCTGCGGCGGCTGCAAGATGCAGCACCTGGACGCGGCCGCGCAAGTGGCCGTGAAGCAGCGCGCCATGGAGGACAACCTGTGGCACCTGGGCAAGGTGCGCCCCGACAACGTGCTGCGCCCGCTCGAAGGGCCGGCATGGCACTACCGTTACCGCGCGCGCCTGTCGGTGCGCCACGTGGTCAAGAAGGGCACGGTGCTGATCGGCTTTCACGAGCGCAAGAGCCGCTACCTGGCCGACATGCAGGTGTGCCCGGTGCTGCCCAAACAAGTCAGCGACATGCTGATGCCGCTGCGCGCGCTGATCGGCTCCATGGACGCGCGCGAGACCTGCCCGCAGATCGAGCTCGCCTGCGGCGATGCGCCGGGCTCCACGGCGCTCGGCACCATCGCCCTGGTGCTGCGGCACCTGCAGCCCCTGTCAGGCGCCGATATCGACCGGCTGAAGGCGTTTGCCGCGCAGAACGAAGGCGTGCAGTGGTGGCTGCAGGCCAAGGGGCCGGAAACGGTGAAGCTGCTGGAAGAAGGCGGCACGCCGCTCGCGTACCGCCTGCCCGAATTCGGCGTGACGATGCCGTTCAAGCCGACCGATTTCACGCAGGTCAATCCGCACATCAACCGCGCGCTGGTGGGCAAGGCGCTCCGCCTGCTCGACGTGCAGTCCGACGAGCGGGTCATCGACTGGTTCTGCGGTCTGGGCAACTTCACCTTGCCGCTGGCGAGCCAGGCGCGCGAGGTGCTGGGCATCGAGGGCAGCGACACGCTGGTGGCGCGGGCGACCGACAACTTCAAGAAGAACCAGCCCGCAACGAGTGCGCGTCGAGCGCTTTCGGCGACGCAGTTCGTGGCACGCAATCTGTTCGAGATGACGCCGGCCATGCTGGTGGCCGATGGCAGCGCCGACAAGTGGCTGGTCGATCCGCCGCGCGAAGGCGCCTTCGCGCTGGCCAAGGCGATGGCCGACCTGCATCAGCAGCCTGAACTTCGCACCGACGGCTGGACGCCGCCCAAGCGCATCGTCTACGTGAGCTGCAACCCGTCGACGCTGGCGCGCGATGCGGGTCTGCTGGTGCATCAGGCGGGCTACCGGTGCACGTTCGCGGGCGTGGTCAACATGTTCCCGCACACGGCGCACGTCGAGTCGATTGCGGTTTTCGACCTGGAATGAAAAAGGGCCCCTCGGGGCCCTTTGTCATTGCGCGGTGTCGCTCGATCAGTCGCGTTCACCGCCGAAAATGCCCAAGAGGGCGAGCAAGCTCTGGAACACGTTGAACAGGTCCAGGTACAGGGCCAGCGTGGCGGTGATGTAGTTGGTTTCGCCGCCGTCCATGATCTGCTTCAGGTCATAGAGCATGTAGGCCGAGAAGATGCCGATGGCGGCCACCGAGATGACCAGCATGCCCGTGGTCGAGCCGACGAACACGTTGATGATCGCGCCGAACATCAGAACCAGTGCGCCGACGAACAGGAATTTGCCCATGCCCGACAGGTCGCGCTTGATGAAGGTGGCCAGCGTGGCCATCACCAGGAACACGCCCGCCGTGCCACCGAAGGCCGTCATGACGAGTTCGGAGCCGTTCTTGAAGCCGAGCACCATCGCGATCAGGCGCGAGAGCATGAGGCCCATGAAGAAGGTAAAGGCCAGCAGCACCGGCACGCCGGCGGCCGAGTTCTTGGTCTTCTCGATGGCGAACATGAAGCCGAATGCGCCGCCGAGGAAGACGATCAGGCCGAGTCCGCCGGTAAGCGAGCGCGTGAGGCCGGTGCTCACGCCGAGCCAGGCGCCCAGCACGGTAGGCACCATGCTCAGTGCCAGCAGCCAGTAGGTGTTGCGCAGGACGCGTTGGCGCTCCGCCTGCGGCAACGTCTGGCCGTAGCCAGTGGAAGTGTCGAGGGTGGTGACGCGGTCGTTCATGGCCGAAGCTCCTGTGGTTGCTGCTACGCAGTTGGGCGCATTCTAGGTGTCTGCAAGAGGCGGGCGTTCGAAAGACCGTATCGGGGTTGTTCTTAAGCGGCTGGAGCTTTTTGAGGCGGGCGGCCGTTATGCTGTCGGGTTTTTACGCAACCTGAGCTCACATGAAGACCAAATCATTCCTCGAACTCGCCGACGTCAAGGCCATCGCCGCAGCGGCTGAAGCCGAGGCCCTCAAGAACAACTGGGCCGTGACCATCGCCATCTCGGACGATGCCGGCAACCTGCTCTGGCTGCAGCGCCTGGACGGCGCCGCGGCGCTGTCGTCGCACATCGCTCCCGCCAAGGCGCACACGGCGGCCATGGGCCGGCGCGAGAGCAAGGTCTACGAGGACATCATCAACGGCGGCCGCACGGCGTTCCTGACGGCGCCCGCGGTGCAGGGCCTGCTCGAAGGCGGCGTGCCGATCGTGAAGGACGGCCAGGTCATCGGCGCGGTCGGCGTGAGCGGTGTGAAGTCGAACGAAGACGCACAGATTGCCAAGGCGGGCATCGCGGCGATCGGCCTCTGAGTCTTTCTCGCTTCACAAAGCAAAACGCCGACTTCGAGGTCGGCGTTTTCTTTGGAGCGTTCAGCGTGAAAAAAAGCTTGGCTAGTCGGCGAACCGTTGGCTAGCAAAAAACGACCCTTCGGAGATGAATCTCCTTGAGTCGCCCCACGATGAAACTTGCGCGGAGGGCGTGCTGAGCGACTTATTTGGTCAGGATCAGCTTGCCGAGTTTGGTGGCTTGGAGCCGGTAGAGCGAACCGTTGTGCATGATGCCCACGGTCTTGCTTCCCTTGAGAAGCTCCGTGCTTTCGACCATCGGCACCGGACGCGATGCCTGGATCGACGCATGACCGCCACCCGATTGGTCGAGCGAAGGATGGTTCAGAACAGTGAAGGCGTTCGGTGTGGCTGGCATTTGGAGTTCCGTGATCGAAGCGATGACTGAATGATAACGATTCTCAAATAGAAGTCAATCGCGAAGATTGATTTTTTTCACACGCTTCGAATCCAGATCACTTCGCGTCGGGTTCGGTGATGAAACCGATCTTGCGCACGCCGGCTTCCCGCGCTTCAGACATGGCCTTGGCCACGCGTTCATAGCGCACGGCCTTGTCGCCGCGGATGTGCAACTCGGGTTGCGGTTCCTTGGCGGCTTCGGCGGCGAGGCGGCTGGGCAATTCGCTGTCGTCGATCTTCGTTTCGTTCCAGTAGTAGCTTCCGTCGGCCGTGACGCTGAACAGGATGTTCTGCGGCTTGGGCTGCTCGGGCTCGCTGGTGGCGCGAGGAAGATCGATATTGACCGCGTGCTTCATCACCGGCACGGTGATGATGAAGATGATCAAAAGCACCAGCATGACGTCGACCAGCGGCGTCATGTTGATCTCGTTCATCACCTCATCGGGTTCGTCTTGTGTTCCGAAGGCCATGGTGCTCAGCCCTTCTTGAGCGGAACCACGATGGCATCGCCGCTACCGCTTTGCACGCGGGCGCCGGTGACGAAGTAGGCATGCAGGTCGTGTGCGAAGCTGTTGAGCTTGGTCAGTACGAACTTGTTGCCGCGAACCAGCGCGTTGTAGCCGAGCACGGCGGGAATCGCCACTGCCAGGCCGAGCGCCGTCATGATCAGCGCCTCGCCGATCGGGCCCGCCACCTTGTCGATGGTGGCCTGGCCGGCCGAGCCGATGCTCATCAGTGCGTGGTAGATGCCCCACACCGTGCCGAACAGGCCGATGAAAGGTGCCGTGGAGCCCACCGATGCCAGGATGGCAAGGCCGGTTTGAAGGCGAGCGGTGAACGCGTCGATGCCGTTGCGCAGAGCGCGCGTGATCCAGTCGCTCACGTCGAGCGCATCGTGCAGGTGAGCCTTGGTGTTGCGGTGGTGTGCCGCCGCTTCGCGGCCTTCGAGCGCCAGCGCGCGGAAGGGGTTGCTGTCGTCCTTGCCGAGCTTGTTCAGCGCGGTGGCGAAGTCTTCGCTGTGCCAGAAGTCCTGCGAGTGCTTGGCGAGGCGCTTGTACTTGATGACGTCGAGCGCCTTGACGACGATCACGATCCACGATGCGAGCGACATGCCGATCAATAGCACCGCGACGGCCTTGGTGACGAAATCGCCCTGATTCCAGACGTTCATCAAGCCGAATTGGGAGTCCATAAAGTGCCTTCTTGTTACTTGGGTTGATCAAAAATAATGGACGCCGGAAGCATGAAAAGCGTGTCTTCGTTGGCGTTTGGAAATTGCGAGACGGTGAGCGAAGACAGTGCGACTGCATCACGGGCCGCCTTGTCCAGCCGGTCGTAGCCGCTGGACTTCTGTATCTCGGTACGTTTCACGGTGCCGTTGCGGGTGAAATAGACCGCGATGACCACGGTGCCGTATTCGCCGAGCCGGTCGCTCAGGGCAGGCCGCCGAGGGGCTGGCTTGCGCAGCCACTGTGCTTGCGCGGCGGTGACTTCGACAACCTTGGGCGCAGCGGGCGGTGCAGGCGGCGGCGCCGGCGGCGCTGGGGGAGCGGGTTCGGGTGCCGGAGGCGCGGGCGGCGGCGGCGGTTCGGTAGTTCCGACCGGGGCCGCAGGCGCCGGCGTCGGCTTGGGCTCGCGAATGGCCTGCGGTCGCGGAGGAGGCGGCGCCTTGGTCACCTTGGGCGGTGGGGGCGGAGGCGGCGGCGGGTCCACCTTGGGTTTCGGTGGCTCGACGAACTGGCTCATGATTTCCACCGGAATCACCACTTCGGCGGCCCGCCGCAGCAGGCCGCTTTGCAACGCCCAGAGCGCAGCCGCGTGAAACAGGATGACGCCGCTCGCAATGACGACATTGCGCGAGAGGCCAAAAACCGAGGGGGGAGGGGCAAAGCGGTCAGACACGATCAACCATTCGAGTGCGGACACGGCAAAACGTGCCCCGATTGCAGCAAAACCGCTACGACGTTACTTGCGAAAAATCCACCAGACCGAGCCTGCAACCAAGATCAGGCTGCCGCCGAGTGCCGAGACGAGTTCCATGCCTTGCTTTCCGTGATGGAGCTGGCAAGCTGGATCGCCCTCGGACCCGATTCGCGGTTCAGCGCGGCGACCGGATGCGAAGCGCTGCACTGCGCGACGATATCGCGCGCACAACCTTCACATTGACCACACTGGGTGGCCACGCCAAGCTCGAATTGGACTTCGTCGAACGTCATGCCGGCTCGCACATGACGTGCGATTTCACGGTCGGAGACTCGGCGGCAGACGCAAACGATCATGGCGGTGAAAGCGGCAGTTGGCTGGCTGTTGGTTGCCCGATTATAAATAAGAATCCATCGCATTTGCAATAACTATGGTGTTACCGGACTTTTGCGACGGTTCCTTGGCAACTCGCTACACCTCCGCCCAGAGCCGCAAAAGATTGTGATAGTGGCCCGTGAGCGCGACCGTCTCTTCGCACTCCCCGAGCCGGCCGCGCAATTTCTGGATGCTCTGGTCCAGCTCGAACAGCATGCTGCGTTGCTGATCGTTGCGCACCATGCTCTGGAGCCAGAAGAACGAGCAAACACGCGCCCCGCGAGTCACCGGATGAACGCGATGCAGGCTGCTCGCCGGATAAAGAATGAGATCGCCAGCCGGCAGCTTGACCTCGTGCGATCCGTAGGTGTCGATCACCTCGAGTTCTCCCCCGTAGTAGTCCTCCGGATCGCACAGGAACAGCGTGCACGACAGGTCCGTGCGCAATTGCTGACCGCTTCCGGGCAGCGCACGAACCGCGCCGTCGACGTGAACCCCATAGTGCTCGCCGCCTTCATAGCGGTTGAAGAGCGGCGGAACGAACCGCGAGGGCAGCGCTGCCGAAAAGAAAAGCGAGTGACGCGCCAGCGCGGCCAGCACCGTGCTGGCGAGTTCGCGGCCGATGGGCGACGACTCCGGCAGTTGCTGGTTGCGCTTGACCTGCGCGCCCTGTTCGCCAACGGTCTCGCGGCCGTCGATCCAGCTGGTGGCATCCAGCGCCGCGCGCATTTCGCGCACTTGGGTCGAGCTCAGGACCTCGGGCACATGCAGCATCATTTTTCAGGCACTCCGCAATGAGAAAAGCCCCGGCGCAGGCCGGGGCTCGAGTTTCGCACCGTGCCGGGCGAACCCGGCAGGCAAGGATCAGAACGCGAAGTTCGCGGTGATCTTCGCCGAGCGGGGCGTACCCGGCGTGTAGCGGTAGCCGCTCTTGTTGATGGCGGCCGCGTACTGCTTGTCGAACAGGTTGGAGACGTTCAGCTGGATGTCGATGTTCTTGTTGATGCGGTAGGACGCCATCGCGTCGAACACCCAGTAGGAGTCGATGTACAGCGGCGTGCCCACGGCGCCGTCGGTGCCGCGGTGCAGCTTGCCGTTGTAGCGCGCGCCGCCGCCGATGGTCAGGCCGAGCGGGAACTGGTAGGTGGTCCAGGCCGTGAAGGCGTTCTTGGGGGTGTAGACCAGCACGTTGGTGCCGTCGGCGGTCACGTTGGGGCCGCTCTGGACCTTGGTGTCCATCGTCGTGAAGCCGGCCGTCACGCCCCAGCGCTCGGTGATGCTGCCCGCCACGCCCAATTCGATGCCCTGGACACGCTTCTTGCCGCTCTGGTAGTAAGCAGCGGTGTTGGTCGGGTCCTGCACGACTTCGTTGCTCACGTCCGTGCGATAGATCGCGCCGGTCAGCGACAGCTTGTCGTTCATCACGTCCCACTTCGTGCCGACTTCGAAGGTCTTGGCCTTCTGCGGCAGGAAGTCGGTGCGCGCGGCGCTGTTGCCCGAACCGGCGGCCGACAGCGAGAAGTTCGCGCCGCCCGGCGGCTGCGCCGAGGTGCCGTAGGCCGCGTAGATGCTGCCGTTCTTCGCGGGCTTGTAGACCACGCCGAGCTTGCCGGTGAACAGGTTGTCGGAGAGCTTGAGCGACGAGGGCACCAGCGTGCCGAGCGTCAGGCCCGGATTGGTCGTCGCGGTCGACAGCGTTGCGCCCTGGAACGACGTGCTGTAGTGGTCGAAGCGCAGGCCGCCGGTGATCTGCCATTGCTCGTTGAGCTTGACCGTGTCGAAGGCATAGAGGCCGACGGTGTTGGTCACGCCCTTGCTGTCGGCGCCGCTCTCGATGCGGCTGTAGCCGTTGACATAGGGATTGGGCGCATACAGGTTCGCGGCCGGCCAGGCGCCGTTCTGCACGACCCTGCCGTTGAATGTCGCGCCGGGGGCGAAGTAGCCCAGGTTGGTCTGTTCTTCGCGGATCAATTCAACGCCCGCGCTCAGCGAGTGGCTTACGCTGCCGGTGTCGAACTTGGCGGTCACGTTCGTCTGGTTGACGAAGATCGTGTTTTCCTGGTTCTTGTTGGTCGGCGAGTTGCGTGTGACCGACCAGGTGGATGGCAGGCCGGGAACCGGCGTATCGAGAAACGCCGTGCCGGTCGCCGGACGCGCACCGGTGGCCGTGAGGCCGCCGAGCATGAACGACGTCAGCATGTAGTCCTGCTTCGTCTTGGCGTAGCGTGTGGTGTTGCGCAGCGTGACGTCGGGCGTGAAGTCGTGCTCGACGCGCGCGGTGAACATGTCCGCCGTCACCTTGTTGAAGTCGTAGGCCGTGCCGTAGAAGTTCTTCGGATCGACCGGTGCGGCGTAGTTCAGGAAGCTGCGGCGGCGTGCGCCGAGTGCCGTCGGATCGGGGTTCGAGTAGCTGGGCAGGCCGATGGTCGGCACGCCGCCGTCGGGGACGTTGTCCTGGTCGACGTGCAGGTAGTCGAAGTAGAAGCGGGTGGGCGAATTCAGGCCGAGCGCGATCGACGGTGCGATGGCTGTGTGCTTGTTCTTGACGAAGTCGCGGCCCACAACGCCCGCGTCTTCCACCACGGCGTTCAGGCGGAATGCGGCGCCGATGCCGTCGGCACCGCTGAGCGACTTGTTCCAGTCGATGCTGCCGCGTTTGTAGTCGGCGCTGCCGAACCCGATCGAGCCGACGAAGCTGTCGTCCAGCTTCGGCTTCTTGGTGACCAGGTTGATGTAGCCGGTGGGCGAGGTGCGACCGACGTCGGTGCCCGACGGGCCCTTCACCACTTCGACCTGCTCGATGTTGAACACGTCGCGCGAGATCGAGCCGAGGTCGCGAATGCCGTCCACGAAGATGCTGCTGGAGCTGTCGAAACCGCGCATGAAGACGGCGTCGCCGGTGTTCGTGTTGCCGTTCTCGCCGAGGAAGAAGGTGCCCACGCCGGGCGTGTTGCGCAGCGCTTCTGTCAACGTCGTCGCGCCCTGTTCGCGGATGACCTGTTCTTTGATCACCTGGACGGTCTGCGGCGTGTTGAGCAGCGGCGCGGTGAACTTGGGGTTGGCCGAGGTGTCGGCTTTGTAGTCGGCTGCGGGGGTGTCCTGCACGCGAATTTCGGGCAGCGAGCCGCCGGCTTGGGCGAACGCGGCCGGGGCCGCAAAGGCCATCAGCGTCGCGGCGGCAGCGCCAGAGAGGTGTGGAACGGCGCGCGCGACGGCGTGTTTGCGGCTCTTGATGTAGGCCATGAAGTTATCTCCGAGAGAGGCGGCGAGCGGAAGGACTCGACTGGCGATGTCCGCACGCACGCTTTCAGCAGAGAAAACTGGGGGGACTGGCTGGGTGAGTCAATTTGCAAAGGATTGCAAATTGACGCAGATGATAATGTTTCTCAATACCTTTGACCTCACCAAAATGCTGGCTAAGCCGAAAGTACCTTTGCTTTGTTGCCGGAGCGCAACTGTCGACAACGCTGGCGGCGGCCGAGGTCAGTAGACGTCGCGGCGATAGCGGCCGGTTGCCGACAGCTCGCGCCAGGAAGCATCGCCGACGATCTGCCTCAAAGCGGCGTCCACGCCCGACGCCATGCCCTGCAGGCTCCCGCACACGTAGATGGCCGCGCTGTTTTCGAGCCAGGCGCGCAGCGGATCGGCCGATTGCAGCAGCCGATGCTGCACATAAACACGCTCGGATTGGTCACGCGAGAAGACCATGTCGAGCCGTTGCAGCACGCCGTTGGCCTGCCAGCCTTCGATCTCCTCGCGGCACAGGAAATCGTGGGCCGTCTGCCGCTCGCCGAACACCAGCCAGTTGTCATTCCGACCCGCCGCCGCGCGAGCGCGCAGATGGGCGCGCAGGCCCGCCAGCCCGGTGCCGTTGCCGATGAGGATCAGCGGCCGGCTCTCGTTGCCGTCGAGGCGGAAGGTGCGATGCGGCCGCAGGCGGAGGGCGACGGTGTCGCCGACCGTGAGCGTCGAGGTGAGCAGCCCCGACGCCGTGCCGAGCGTGCCATCAGGATGCTGCTCCTGTCGCACCAGCAACTGCAATTCGCCGTCGGTAGGCAGCGAAGCGATCGAGTAGTCGCGCGGCCGCGCCGGATCGCTTGCAACGGCGATCTGCACCAGATCGCCGGAGGCCCAGTGAGGCATTGCGCCTGATTGCGGCACCAGGCCGAGTTGGAAGACCGGAGCGCCTGCGCTGCCGGCGTTGAGCAGCTCACGCCTCGCGAGCCGCCATGGCGCGAATGCGCCAGCCGGATCTTCGTGGCCGACATCCGCGTCGCCCCACCGGGCCTGCCAGGCGGCCAGCGCAGCCGGATCGCTGTTGTCGACCTCGATGCATTCGAAGTCTCGCCTGGCGCCCGCCGCATGCAGCCACGCATCGAGCGCGCGGCCGAAGCCGCAAAAGTTCTTGTACTGCCGGTCGCCCAATGCCAGCACGCCATAGCGCAGCGAAGACAGGGTGACGGGCGAACCCATCACGCGCTCGGCGAACACGCTGGCACCGTCGGGTGCATCGCCCTCGCCGTACGTGCTCGCCACGAAGAGCGCGCGGCCTGCGGAACCCAGCGTGGCGGCGTCCAGGGCGTTGAGTTCCATCACGCGCACCGACTCACCTGCCGCGCGCAGTTGCCGCGCCGTCTGCCAGGCGATCGTCTCTGCCTGGCCGGTCTGGCTGGCGAAGAGGATGAGCGTGGGAGCTGCATCGCCGTCGGCTGAAAGCGCCGCCGCTTCTCGGGCAGCCGCGGTGCGCAGCCGTCGCTGTCGCGCATAGACGGCAAGGCACAGCGCCGTGTAGGCGGCTGCCGTGGCGCCCGCGCCCAGGGCGCGCAGCATCGCCTCGCTCATGCGCCGGCCTGCGCGAGCCAGGCGCGCGTGGCGCGCAGCTGTGGCGACGCGTCGCCGTGGCTGACGAACAGGGCCGCGACGTCGTGCCGCTCCGCGAAGGCCAGGCCCTCGTCCGGACCCAGCACGGTCAGCACTGTGGCCAGCGCATCGGCCTGCATGCACTGCGCATGCAGCACCGTGACGCTCGCCAGCGCGTGCGCGACCGGCTCGCCGGTGCGCGGGTCGATGGTGTGCGACCAGCGGCGCCCCTCATGCGCGCGGCGATGCCAGCGGTCGCCCGAGGTGGCGATGGCCATGTCGGCCAATGCAACACGCTGCATGGCCGCCGATTCGCCGTCGACAAGCACCTGCCACGGCTGGCCGTCAGGACGGCGCCCGATGCCCCGCAATTCCCCGCCGATTTCGAACAGCAGCTCGGTAAGGCCCAACTCACGCAGTGCCTCGACGCCGTGGTCGACAGCGAAGCCCTTGGCGATACCCGAGAGATCGAGCGTGACGCCGCCCGGTTGCAGCAGGGCGGCGTTTGCTTCATCGAACGCCAGTTGCTGCCAGCCGGCGAGCGCACGCGCCGCGGCGAGTGTTTCGGGCGAGGGCAGGCCGCTCTCGGCTGCGTCAGGCCCGAATCCCCAGCAGGCGACCAGCGGACCCACGGTCGGATCGATCGCGCCTGCGCTGGCGCGCGCCCAGTGAAAGGCGCAGGCCATCACTTCGGCGAATTCCTTGGGCAACACATGACGCGAGCCCGCGGGCGCGCGGTTGAACCGGCTGATGTCCGACGCCGGCTCCCAATGGCTCATCTGCGCGATCACGCGCGCAAGCGCCGCTTCGACCGTCTCTCGCACCTTTTCCAGCGCAAGCATCCGAGGGTTGTCCAAGCGCAGCGACCAGGTCGTGCCCATCGTCTGACCGCCCAGTTGCTGCAGGGTGGCGGGGTCCGCGCGGCGCGGGACGGCCGCGTTGGCGTAGCCGCCCGCGCGCCAGGTGCTGAAGGAAATTCCCAAGGGAGCGCGCGCTTGTCAGGGCATCACTTCAAGGGTGGCCGCGTAGCTCAGGCGGCGTTCCTTGGCTTGCGGCACGGTGGTCTTGGTGTCCTTGGTGTTCGCGTCGAGCCAGTACATGCCGGCGGTCGGCCAAGTCACGCTGAACTGGCCCTTGTCGTCGGTCTTGAGCTTGATCTCCTCGAGCTTGTCGCGGTACTGCGTGTTGCCGGCGGTGACCGTCACTTCGAGGTTCTTCGCGGGTTGGCCGTCGAGGTTCAGCGTGAAGCTGGCTTTCTCGCCCTTGACCAGATCGGTCGGGCTGCCGGCCACGATCAGTTCCAGCCCCTGGCCGATCGGCTTGAGTGCCGATGGCTTGCCGACCGTCACGAAGGTCTCGATGCGGCCGGACGACTGGGTGATGGTGACGTCCTGCGCGTCGGCCGGGATTTCCTTGCCGATCGTCTCGGCCGTGCCGCGTGCGCGCTTGTTCTGGCCCGTGGCCTTGTCCTTCCAGCTCGCGAAGGCGCCCGCGTTGATCACGGCGATGCGGTACGTGCCCGGCTGTGCCACGCTCACGTCGAACACGTTGCGCAGCTTGAGCTTGGCTTCGCTCTCGGGCTTGACGGTGCTGCCGTCGGGCGCGGTGATCTGCAGGCCATCGAGCCGCAGCGGCGCATGGTTCGCGACGAACAGGTCGTTCGACACGGCGGCATCGATGCTCACGGTGTCGGCCTTCGAGAAGACGGTGGAGGAGGGCAGCAGCCAGGCGTTGTGCGCCATCGAAACGGAAGCGATGGCCGACAGGGCGATGGCGAGGCCGGTGGCGCGCAGGGTGGAACGGGTCATGGGAAGTCCTTGAGGGATGAAGCTTGCAGAGAAGGGGGGCCGTCGTCGATCAGGGCTTGAGTTCGAGCTTGATCTCGCCGAGCTCTTCCTTGCCGGCCGCGGTCGGCTGCGCTGCCGCGGTCGGTGGCCACTGGAACGGAATGCTCACGACCTCGCGGCCGCCGACTTCACGGGCCGCTTCGACCACCAGCTTGTAGGCGCCCGGCGCGAGCTTGGGCATCGGCGCTGTGCCTTCGTTGAAGCTCAACTGGTGCTTGCCGGCGGGCTTGGTGGCGCCGGTCACGCCATCGACAGGCACCGCGAGTTCGCGGCCGCCGCGGCGCCACCACTGGCGCATGTCCTTGAGCCACTTCGTGCCTTCGCCTTCGGGGTTGTTCGTCTTGGTGCGCACGTCGTACCAGACGGCCAGCGTGCCCGCGACCGTGTTGTCGGCGCGCTCGATCCACGTCGCCACGTAGGGGCGGTGGTACTCCGACGCGTTCAGCCGCGGGATCTCGATGTTGACGGCCAGGCTCGCCGCGAAGGCCGGGGTTGCGAGCAACGCCGACATGGCGATCGGCGCGAGTGAATAGCGAACGTGCACGTGAAACCTCTTTTTCCTGAATCAATCGGTCAATCAATGAATGAACAGCAGCGCGAGCAGCACCGGCACGACCAGCCCCATGCCCACCATCGGCCAGGTGAACGGTCGGTTGCCCGCGTGCATCTTGAGAATGAACAGCCCGGTGATCGAGAAGACCAGCGCGGCGCCCGCGAAGATGTCGATGAACCAGCTCCAGGCGGCGCCGGTGTTGCGCCCCTTGTGCAGGTCGTTGAGGTAGGAGAGCCAGCCGCGGTCGGTGCGCTCGTATTCGATTTCGCCGTCGGCCAGACTCAGGCGCAGCCAGGCGTCGCCGCCGGGGCGGGGGAGCGAGAGATAGATTTCATCGTCCGACCACTCGGCCTCGCGGCCGGCGGTGCCGACGTCCCAGTTCTTCTGGACCCAGCCTTGCAGTTCGGAGGGCAGGGGCGCCTTGCCTTTTTGCGCCTTGGCAGCGGGCAATTGTTGTTCGAGCCGGGCGCGCAACGGCTCATCGATCGTGCCGTTCAACTTCGTGATCGCCGGCTTGGCTTCGATCTGCCCTGCGTGGTTGAGGGTGAAACCCGTGACGCTGAACAGGATCATGCCGATGAGGCAGATCGCGGAGCTCACCCAATGCCATTCGTGCAGGGTCTTGAGCCAGTAGGAACGGCGGCGGTTGTCGGGGCGGGTGGCAGTCATCGAAGGCGCGGATTCTATCCGCGCAGATGAGAATGACTGCTATTTGGAGGCCGTTAAGTTACGTAAAGCAATAAAAAACGGGACCGAAGTCCCGTTGATTGATGTCGAAAGACTGCGCTTATTCGAGTTCGCCCATTTGCGATTGCAGGTAGTTCTGCAGGCCGACGCGGTCGATCAGGTCGATCTGGGTTTCCAGGAAGTCGATGTGCTCTTCCGTGTCGTCCAGGATTTCCTGCAGCAGGTCGCGCGAGACATAGTCGCGCACCGATTCGCAATGCGCGATGCCGTCCTTGATGGTGGCTTGCGCGCCGGTTTCGGCGCCGAGGTCGCAACGCAGCAGTTCGGGCACGTCTTCGCCGATGTTCAGCTTGCCCAGGTCCTGCAGATTGGGCAGGCCGTCGAGCATGAAGATGCGGTCCATCAGCTTGTCGGCGTGCTTCATTTCGCCGATCGATTCCTCGTATTCCTTCTTGGCCAGCTTGTCCAGACCCCAGTGCTTGAGCATGCGGTAGTGCAGGAAATACTGGTTGATCGCGGTGAGCTCGTTCTTGAGCTGCGCCTGCAGATGTTCGATGACCTTGGGGTCGCCCTTCATGGTTTTTTCCTTGTTCTGAAAGCGTGATTGTCAGAGGGGCGGATGCGTGCGTGCAAGCAATCCCATGCTGCGCCGGTCTGCATGCGTGTGATGGTGATACACGTTCGTATTGGGGTGCGAAAAAACCCGTCGCGACCTGATCGCAAACATAGCAAGCTCCAATACTTTTAATAGCTCATGACTATTGATAATATGAGATTGGTAGCTATACTCATGGTTCGCCTTTTTCATCAGCCACCTAGGAATCACCAATGTCCCTGATCAACACCCAAGTCCAACCCTTCAAGACCCAGGCCTACCTCAACGGCAAGTTCATCGATGTGTCCGACGAGACGCTCAAGGGCAAGTGGTCCGTGCTGATCTTCATGCCGGCGGCCTTTACCTTCAATTGCCCGACCGAAGTCGAAGACGCGGCCGACAACTACCCCGAGTTCCAGAAGCTGGGTGCCGAGGTCTACATCGTGACCACCGACACGCACTTCTCGCACAAAGTCTGGCACGACACGTCGCCGGCCGTCGGCAAGGCTAAATTCCCGCTGGTGGGCGACCCGACCCACACGCTGACCAACGCTTTCGGCGTGCACATCCCCGAAGAAGGCTTGGCCCTGCGCGGCACCTTCGTGATCAACCCCGAGGGCATCATCAAGACGGCCGAAGTGCACTCCAACGAAATCGCCCGCGACGTGAAGGAGACTCTCCGCAAGCTCAAGGCAGCCGTCTACACCGCCGCCCACCCGAACGAAGTCTGCCCGGCCAAGTGGAACGAAGGCGACAAGACCATCGCCCCCTCGTTCGACCTCGTCGGCAAGATCTAAGCGCTCCCGTGCGAAAGCCCGGGCGCTCACGAGGCCCCGGGCTTTTTTGTTCCCAGTTGATAGTTTTCAGTTATCGAAAGTGAGTCCGTCATGCTCGACGCCAGCACCAAAGCCCAATTGAAGAGTTACCTCGAACGCGCCACGCAACCGATCGAAATCGTTGCCTCGCTCGACGACAGCAAGGCCTCGGGCGAGATGTTGTCGCTGCTGAAGGACGTCGCGGAGTCCTCGCCGCTGGTCAAGCTGACCGAAAGCCGCGACGACAGCCACCGCAAGCCCTCGTTCTCGGTCAACCGCCCGAGCGAGAACCACGGCCCGCGTTTCGCCGGCCTGCCGATGGGCCATGAATTCACCTCGCTGATCCTTGCGCTGCTGCAGATCGGCGGCTACCCGCCCAAGGTCGAGCAAGCCGTGCTCGACCAGATCAAGGCGCTCGATGGCGACTTCGAGTTCGAGATCTATGTCTCGCTCACTTGCCACAACTGCCCCGACGTCGTCCAGGCGCTGAACCTGATGGCGATTCAGAACCCGCGCATCCGCACCACGATGATCGAAGGCGGCACCTTCCAGGATGAAGTGAAGGAACGCCAGATCATGGCCGTTCCGACCGTCTTCCTGAACGGCACCGAGTTCGGCCAGGGCCGCATGAGCCTGGAAGAAATCCTCGCCAAGATCGATACCAGCGGCGTCGAACGCGAAGCGAAAAAGATCGCCGCCAAGGACCCGTTCGACGTGCTGATCGTCGGCGGCGGCCCGGCCGGCGCGGCAGCTGCCGTGTACGCCGCGCGCAAGGGCATACGCACCGGCGTGGCCTCGGAGCGCTTCGGTGGCCAGGTGCTCGACACGCTGGGCATCGAGAACTTCATCTCGATCAAGGAAACCGAAGGCCCGAAGTTCGCCCATGCGCTCGAGGAGCACGTGCGCGACTACGACGTCGACATCATGAATCTGCAGCGTGCCAAGGCGCTTGTTCCGAATGCAGGGCCGGGCAACGACCTGATCGAGGTGCAGCTCGAAAGCGGCGCCTCGCTCAAGAGCAAGTCGATCATCATCTCGACCGGCGCGCGCTGGCGCAACATCAACGTGCCCGGCGAGCACGAGTTCAAGAACAAGGGCGTGGCCTACTGCCCGCACTGCGACGGCCCGCTCTTCAAGGGCAAGCGCGTCGCGGTCATCGGTGGCGGCAACTCGGGCGTCGAAGCGGCGATCGACCTGGCCGGCATCGTGGGCCACGTCACGCTGATCGAGTTCGACACGGCGCTGCGCGCCGACGCCGTGTTGCAACGCAAGCTGCACAGCCTGAAGAATGTCGACGTGTTCACCAACGCGCAGACCACCGAGATCACCGGCGACCAGAAGGTCAACGGCCTGGTCTACAAGGACCGCGCGTCGGGCGAGCAGAAGAAAGTCGAGCTCGAAGGCGTGTTCATCCAGATCGGCCTCGTGCCCAACACCGATTGGCTCAAGGGCGTGGTCGAGCTCACGAAGCACGGCGAGATCGTCGTCGATGCCCGTGGCCAGACCTCGGTGCCCGGCGTGTTCGCTGCGGGCGACGTGACGACCGTGCCGTTCAAGCAGATCATCATCGCGGCCGGCGACGGCGCGAAGGCGGCGCTCGGTGCGTTCGACCACCTGATCCGCACTTCGGCGCCGGCTGCTGCATGACCCTGGCCGGTCAATGCAGTTCGGGCTTGGGCGCCCAGCGCTGAACGAGAAGGGCCACCCGATCCGGGTGGCCCTTTTTTTGGGCTCAGTAAGTCAGCCGCTCCGGCCGCAGCTCCTGCAGGATGGTGGTGGCGATTTCCTCGATCGATTTCGTGGTGGTCGAGAGCCAGCGGATGCCGGCGCGCCGCATCATCGCCTCGGCCTCGCTCACCTCGTGGCGGCAGTTCTCCAGGCTCGCGTAGCGCGAATCGGGCCGGCGCTCGTTGCGGATCTCGCTCAGGCGCTCGGGCTGGATCGTGAGGCCGAAGATCTTCTTGCGATGCGGCATCAGCGCCGGCGGCAACTGGCGGCGGTCGAAGTCCTCGGGGATCAGCGGGTAGTTGGCCGCCTTCAGGCCGTGCTGCATCGCCAGGTAGAGCGAGGTGGGCGTCTTGCCGCTGCGGCTCACGCCCACCAGGATCACGTCGGCGCCCTGCAGGTCGCGGTTGCTCTGGCCGTCGTCGTGCGCCAGGCTGAAGTCGATGGCCGCGATGCGGGCGTTGTATTCCTTGCTCTTGCTCACATCGCTGAAGCGGCCGATGCGGTGGTTGGACTTCACCGCCAGTTCGATTTCCAGCGGCCGCACGAAAGTGCCGAACATGTCCAGCAGCATGCCCTTGCAGCCGGTCTCGATCACTTCCAGCACGTCCATGTTGGCCAGCGTGGTGAAGACGATGGGCCGCACGCCCTCGAGTTCGGCCGTGTGGTTGATCTGCCGCACCGCCTGGTGCGCCTTGTCCACCGTGTCGGTGAAGGGCAGGCGCACGTGGCGCGGCTTCATCTCGAACTGGGCCAGCACGGCGTTGCCGAAAGTCTCGGCGGTGATGCCGGTGCCGTCGGAAATGAAGAAAACAGTGCGTGTATGCATGGTGTTGCTCTTGCGGCCTTGTCCTGCGGCGCGGGCAACCTTGCCACGCCTACAATCCGGTCCATTATCGGGAATCCGCTTTCCCAGCCCCCATTCTTTCCATGCACGCCGCCCCCGCACCCAAAGCAACGACAACGATCGTGCCGCGCCGCCTGCATGCAGCACCGGTTTCAACTTCTGGAGCTTTCCCATGTCTGCACTTTTCGACGCGACCGCCCTGGTCGTACCGTTTGAAAACCTGAGAATGACCGACGTCGAGGCGGTTGGCGGCAAGAACGCCAGCCTCGGCGAAATGATCTCGCAGCTGCCCCAGGGCGTGCGGGTGCCCACCGGTTTCGCGACCACGGCCCACGCCTTCCGCCAGTTCCTGGCCCACGACGGCCTGGCCGACAAGATCAGCAAGCGCCTCGCCGCGCTCGACACCGAAGACGTGCGCGCGCTGGCTACAGCCGGCGCCGAGATCCGCGCCATGGTCGAATCGCAGCCCTTTCCGGCCGACCTGCAGAAAGCCATCGGCGAGGCCTTTGCCACGTTGAGCGCCGGCAACCCGGAGGCCTCGTTCGCCGTGCGTTCCTCGGCCACCGCCGAAGACCTGCCCGACGCCTCGTTCGCGGGCCAGCAGGAAACCTTCCTGAACGTGGTCGGCATCGACGACGTGCTGCACAAGATGAAGGAGGTGTTCGCCTCCCTCTACAACGACCGCGCCATCAGCTACCGCGTGCACAAGGGCTTCGAACACGACGTGGTCGCGCTATCGGCCGGCGTGCAGCGCATGGTTCGCTCCGACCTGGGCGCCGCGGGCGTCATGTTCACCATCGACACCGAATCGGGCTTCGACCAGGTGGTGTTCATCACCTCGAGCTACGGCCTGGGCGAGACGGTGGTGCAGGGCGCCGTGAACCCCGACGAGTTCTACGTGCACAAACCCACGCTGCGCGCCGGCAAGAAGGCCGTCATTCGCCGCAACCTCGGCTCCAAACTGATCCAGATGGAGTTCGCGACGCCCGAAGAGAAAAAGGCGAGCGGCAAGCTGGTGAAGACCACCGACGTGAAAGCCGAGCAGCGCAACCGCTATTCGCTGAGCGACGCCGACGTCGAGCAACTGGCCAAGTACGCGCTGGTCATCGAAGAGCACTACGGCCGCCCGATGGACATCGAGTGGGGCAAGGACGGCACCGACGGCCTCCTTTACATCCTGCAGGCGCGTCCCGAAACGGTGAAGAGCCAGCAGCAGGGCAAGGCCGAGCAGCGCTACAAGCTCTTGGGCAAGGGCGCCGTGCTCGCCGAAGGCCGTGCCATCGGCCAGAAGATCGGCACCGGCCCCGTGCGCCTGGTGCACAACATCAGCGAAATGGACAAGGTGCAGGCCGGTGACGTGCTCGTCACCGACATGACCGATCCGAACTGGGAACCGGTGATGAAGCGCGCCGCCGCCATCGTCACCAACCGCGGCGGGCGCACCTGCCACGCGGCCATCATCGCGCGCGAGCTGGGCATTCCGGCCGTCGTGGGCTGCGGCGACGCGACCGACCTGCTCAAGGACGGCACGCTGGTCACGGTGAGCTGCGCCGAGGGCGACACCGGCTTCATCTACGACGGCCTGCTCGAGACCGAAGTGACCGAAGTGCAGCGCGGCGTGATGCCCGAGATCGACATCAAGCTGATGATGAACGTGGGCAACCCGCAGCTGGCCTTCGACTTCGCGCAGTTGCCGAACCACGGCGTGGGCCTGGCGCGGCTGGAGTTCATCATCAACAACAACATCGGCGTGCACCCGAAGGCGATCCTCGACTATCCGAACGTCGACAACGACCTGAAGAAGGCCGTCGAGTCGGTGGCCCGCGGCCATGCGTCGCCGCGTGCGTTCTATGTCGACAAGGTGGCCGAAGGCATCGCGACCATCGCCGCGGCCTTCTGGCCCAAGCAGGTGATCGTGCGCCTGTCGGACTTCAAGTCGAACGAGTACCGCAAGCTGATCGGCGGCAGCCGCTACGAGCCGGAAGAAGAGAACCCGATGCTGGGCTTCCGCGGCGCGGCGCGCTACCTGAGCGCGGATTTCGGCGAAGCCTTCGCGATGGAGTGCGAGGCGCTCAAGCGCGTGCGCAACGACATGGGCCTCACCAACGTGCAGATCATGGTGCCCTTCGTGCGCACCCTGGGCCAGGCCGAGCGCGTGACCACATTGCTGGGCGAGCATGGCCTCAAGCGCGGCGAGAACGAGCTCAAGCTGATCATGATGTGCGAGGTGCCGAGCAACGCGATCCTGCCGGAAGAGTTCCTGAAGTTCTTCGACGGCTTCTCGATCGGCTCGAACGACCTGACCCAGCTCACGCTGGGCCTGGACCGCGACTCGGGCCTCGAGCTGCTGGCCGCCGACTTCGACGAGCGCGACCCGGCCATCAAGGCGCTGCTGAGCCGCGTCATCAAGGCGTGCAAGGCCGAAGGCAAGTACGTGGGCATCTGCGGCCAGGGCCCCAGCGACCATCCGGACTTCGCGCTCTGGCTGGCGGAAGAGGGGATCGAGTCGATCTCGCTGAACCCCGACAGCGTGATCGACACCTGGCAGCAGCTCGCCAAGCGCTGAAGCCCCGCGCGCAGGATTGCGGAAATCCCCATGGGGGGATTCCCGCGACCTGTAGGTGTTCTGGAAACAAATTGCGTATTTGATGCCAGACTTGCAAGACTCACGGGCGCATCCCGGAAGGGAAGACCACCATGATTCTTGTGAAGACGCCAACGGGCCAGCAGGCCCTCAAAGACCGCTCGGTCCCGCTGACGCCGCGCCAGCGCTCGGCGTTCATCCTGTTCGATGGCAAGCGCTCGGTCGACGAGGTGCTGGCCAACGGCATGGGCATCGTCCGGGAGGACATCGACCACATGGTCGCGCTGGGACTGTTGGAGCCGGCTGCGGGCAGTGCGGCTGCGCCGGCACCGGTCGCCGCACCTGCGGAGGTTCCCAAACCGGCTGCACCGGCCGCGCCGGCCGCACCCGCGGCCGGTTCTTCGGGCCGCAGCAGGCAGCAGCGCTACAAGGACGCCTACCCCATCGCGACCCAACTCACCGGCAGCCTGGGCCTGATGGGGTTCCGGCTCAATCTGCAGGTCGAGGGCACGACGAGCTACGAAGACCTGCTGGCACTCGCGCCCAAGATCCGCGCCGCGGTCGGCGCCGAGAAGGCGGCCGCCCTGGACAAGGCCCTCAACGACTGAGGTGCCTTGCCGGATCGGCGATTCCAAGGCTATAATCGCCGGCTTTGCCTTGCCACACTGCGCCCGACGCTGCAGGTGGCTTTTCCTCTTCCTCGGAAGAATCCACAAGGAGTGCCATGCGTCACTACGAAATCATTTTGCTGATCCACCCGGATCAGAGCGAGCAAGTTCCGGCCATGCTGGAGCGCTACAAGGGCCTGATCACGGCCGGCGGTGGCAAGGTCCATCGCGTTGAAGACTGGGGCCGCCGCCAGCTGGCTTACCAGATCAACAAGCTCAACAAGGCGCACTACCTGTGCGTCAACATCGAAGCCGAGCAAACCGTGATGGGCGAACTGGAACACGCGTTCAAGTTCAACGATGCCGTGCTGCGTCACCTCACCGTCCAGAAGAAGAAGGCCGACACCGGTCCTTCGTCGATGATGAAGACGGTCGAGCGCGAAGAAGCCCGCAAGGCCCAGCAGGCCGAATACGCCGCCAACAACAACTGATGGCGTGACTGCTGCCGCTGCGGCAACCGGAGTCAATCAGCTGTTGCTGACCGCCTCGGTTGCCGAACTCGGAGCCTTGCGATACACGCCCGCCGGCCTGCCCGCCATCGACCTCAGACTCGAACACGAGTCCACGCTCGATGAAGCAGGCAAACCCCGGCAGGTGAAGACGGCCCTCAAGGCCGTTGCTTTCGGCGCCATCGCCGAACGGCTCGCAAGACAGTCGATGGGAAGTCTCTGGCGTTTTCAGGGTTTTCTCGCGACACCGGGCAACGGCAAGCATCCGGTCCTGCACATCCAGGATTTTCAGCAAGATTAATTTTCGACAAGAGGTCCCCAAATGGCCACGTTCAAGAAATTCAACAAAGACAAGCGCCCGAAGCGCAACACCCAGTCGCTGCTGTTCAAGCGCAAGCGCTTCTGCCGTTTCACCGTCGCTGGCGTCGAGGAAATCGACTACAAGGACATCGACACGCTGCGTGACTTCATCAGCGAAAACGGCAAGATCATTCCCGCACGCCTGACCGGCACGCGCGCGATCTACCAGCGCCAGCTCAACACCGCCATCAAGCGCGCCCGCTTCCTGGCCATGGTCCCGTACAGCGACCAACACCGCGTCTAAGGAGCCGACACCATGCAAGTCATTCTTCTGGACAAGGTCGTCAACCTCGGCACCCTGGGCGAAATCGTCAAGGTCAAGGACGGTTACGCACGCAACTTCCTGATTCCGTCGGGCCGCGCCCGCCGCGCCACCGCTGCCAACAAGGCCGAATTCGAAGCCAAGCGCGTCGAACTCGAAAAGGCTGCGGCCACCAAGCTGGCTGAAATGCAAGCCCAAGGCGAAAAGCTCGGCGGCACGACCGTCAAGCTCACGCAAAAGGCCGGCGTCGACGGCCGCCTGTTCGGCTCGGTCACCAACGGCGACATCGCCGAAGAGCTGGGCAAGCAAGGCTACAAGGTTGCCAAGTCGCAAGTGCGCCTGCCCAACGGCCCGATCAAGGTCGTCGGCGACAGCACCGTGAGCGTTGCGCTGCACACCGACGTGGTCGTCGAGATCACCGTGACGGTCTACGGCGAAACCGCCTGATCGTTCGCGGCGCCTCGTGCGCTGCCCGCAAAAGCCGCCTTCGGGCGGCTTTTCTTTTGGGGTCTCCGTGCGCTGGAGTTGTCCAGCGCGTTGCACTGGAAGATCACCGTTTATCAACAACCTTGTCCACAAGCGCAGCGCCGTGCGCGGCTTAGCATGCAGGGTTGCAAGGGAAGTCCATGTCCGCCGTTTTCTCCTACTCCGACGGTAATTCGTCGGCCGACCGCCAGATCGCCCAACTGCGCATTCCGCCGCACTCCATCGAGGCCGAATCGAGCGTGCTCGGCGGCCTGCTGCTCGACAACGGCGCCTGGGACCGCATGGGCGACCTGCTGGTCGACGACGACTTCTACCGTCACGAGCACAAGCTGATCTACGCCGCCATCGGCGGACTGATCAATGCCAGCAAGGCGGCCGACGTCATCACCGTCTTCGAGCGGTTGCAGAGCCTGGGCAAGGCCGACGATATCGGCGGACTGGTCTACCTGAACTCGCTCGCGCAGTACGTGCCCAGCGCGAGCAACATCCGGCGCTATGCGGAGATCGTGCGCGAGCGCTCGATCCTGCGAAAGCTCGTCTCGGCCAGCGACGAGATCGCGACCAACGCCTTCAACCCGCAGGGCAAGCCGGTCGACAAGATCCTGGACGAGGCCGAGCAGAAGATCTTCAACATCGGCGAAGAAGGCTCGCGGATGAAGCAGGGCTTCCAGAGCATGGACGCCCTGGTGGTCGAGCTGCTCGACCGCGTGACCGAGATGGCCGAGAACCCGAACGACATCACGGGCGTGCGCACCGGCTTTCACGACTTCGACAAGATGACCTCGGGCCTGCAGCCGGGCGACATGATCGTGCTGGCCGCGCGTCCCTCGATGGGCAAGACCTCGCTGGCGATCAACATCGCCGAGCACGTGGCGCTCAACGAAGGACTGCCTGTTGCCGTGTTCTCGATGGAAATGGGCGCGTCCCAACTGGCGGTGCGTATCGTCGGCTCGATCGGCCGTATCGACCAGGGACACCTGCGCACCGGCAAGCTCAGCGACGAAGAGTGGCCGCGCCTGACCGAAGCCATCGAGAAGCTGCGCACCGTGTCGCTGCACATCGACGAGACGCCGGGCCTCTCGACCAGCGAGTTGCGCGCCAATGCGCGCCGGCTCGCGCGCCAGTACGGGCGCCTGGGCCTGATCGTGGTCGACTACCTGCAGCTCATGTCCACCAGCACGAGCGGCGACGAGAACCGCGCCACGGCCGTGGGCGAAATCTCGCGCGGCCTGAAGATGCTCGCCAAGGAACTCAAGTGCCCGGTGATCGCGCTCTCGCAGCTCAGCCGCGGCGTGGAAAGCCGCACCGACAAGCGCCCCATGATGAGCGACTTGCGCGAATCGGGCGCCATCGAGCAGGACGCGGACATCATCATGTTCATCTACCGCGACGACTACTACGACAAGAACAGCAAGGAGCCGGGCGTGGCGGAGGTGATCATCAGCAAGCACCGCAACGGGCCGACGGGCACCATCAAGCTGGCCTTCCTGAAACCGATCACCAAGTTCGAGAACCTGGAAGGCTACAGCCACAGCGACCAGTACTGACGCCAACGCAGCGAGGTCAAACGGCCGAAGGACCTTGCGCCTTCGACGGCCATGTCTGCGGTTCCGGCGGCGTCGTCTCCACCTGGCGGGCCTTTACCTGGCGCAGCAGGTCGGCGAGCGTCTTGCCCGGCTCGTCGCGAAAGCGCTCGGGCAGCACCTCGACCGCGTCCATGCGGTCGACGCGGAAGCCGCGGAAGTCGTTGCGCAGCTCGCACCAGGTCGAGAGCGTCCAGACCTTCCCCCAGTAGAAGCATCCGAGCGGCCGCACCGTGCGCTCGCTGGCGTCGCCCGATACGTCGCGGTAGTTCAGGCGCAGCTTCTGGCGCGCCTGCACGGCCTCGCGCAAGGCCTGCAATCGGGCACCCATGACGTCGTCCAGTCCCAGCGCAGGCGCGTAGAGCGCCAGCGCTTCCGCCGAGACGCGCGCGGCCGGTGGCAGCACCGAGAGGATCTTGCCCAGTCCCGCTTCGATGTCGCGCGCCAGCGCCGGATCGACCCAGCTCTGTGCGAGCCGCGCCGCGGCCACGAGCGCGGAGGCCTCGTCCTGCGTGAACATCAGCGGCGGCAGCTCGAAGCCCACGCCCAGCCGGTAGCCCACGCCGGCTTCGCCCTCGATCGGCACGCCCCTCCGACACCTCCAGGCGCTGCGCGAGAAACGCGGCCGTGGTGAGCCGGCGCCCGCGGATGAGCTGCACGAGCTGGAAGAGGCGATCGGCGCGACGCATCAGCGCGTTCCGGAGAGCTTCCCGGCGAAGTCCTCGACGAAGTAGCGCTTGCCGCGCTGCACCACCGTGTGGCCCTCGGCTTCGAGCCGGGCCATCTGCGCCTGGATGCCGCCGGGGTACTTGGGGTTGAGTTCGCCGCCGATCTTGAGGGTGCGCCAGTAGGGCGTTCGCTCCTGGTTCTCTTCGGTGGCGTGCGCGACCATGTGCGCAAAGATCGCCGTGGTCACGGTGCAGCCGATGGTGGCGCTGTGGCGCACCGCGATGTCTTCGCCAATGCCCAGCACGGTCGCGAGCCGGCCCTCGGGCACGCCGCGCATCGCCTCCTCGACCTCCCGCGGGGAGGGCGTGGCAATGGTGCCTTCGCCGTGGCGCTTGCGCATGGCCAGAGGGATCTCCTTGACGTTCGGCAGGTGCGGGTAGCTGGCGAGCCTGTCGCGCCAGCTCTTCTTGGTGCTCATGAAACTGCGGAAACTCCGATGTGGATCGCCACCATGTCCGGCCCCTCGTAGGCTTCGAAATCGCTTTGGTAGCGGCGCGCGATTTCCGGGTGCGCCTCGAAATACTGCCAGATGCGCTGCCAGGTGGCGATCACCATCTGCGGCATCTCGCCCTGGCCGGTGAAGACGAGGTAGTCGCCGGCCTCGATGGCCACGCTGTCCGCGCCGTCCGAAACGGCCACGCCGACGGTGATGTCGAACGGGCCATGAGCGTCGGACGCGTAGGCGGCGTAGACGCCGAAGATGCGCGTGTCGCTCGTGCGGTGCGGCGTCGACCCGTAGGTCTGCTCGCCGAAGAAACGGCCCCACAGCGCGCCAATGCGGGCCGTGGCGGGATCGTTTTCTTCGCGGTTGGTCGTGCGGACCGTGAGGCCGGCAACCCGGAAGGCGTCGTGGTGTTGGCGGGCGGGTTCCATGGGTTCTTCTCCTTCTTCTGTCTGCGATGTTCGGGTGTTGCTGCTCAAAGGGCGAGCGTTTTCAGGTCGGCCTTCATGGCCTGGGCGATCAACGCGATGTCGGCGTCGGTCACGTCGAACATGCCGAAGCGGAACTTGTAGCCCCACTGCTTGGGCGTCTCGATGAAGGCGAGGCGCTCGATCAGCGGGGCGATGTGCGCCTCGTGCGACGCCGCATAGCCCACGTCGCGGCGCCAGGGAATGAAGCCGCCGCCCATGTCGAATTCGTACGCGTCGCCGGGCAGCACGATGCCGATCGACACGAAGCTCTGCAGCTTGTCCGTGCCGCCGAACACCGTCGCCGGCGAATAGTAGGCCACGCGGTCGCCCGCGGCGATCCGCTTGAGCGGGCCCAGCTTGCCGTGGCCGACCTGCATGAAGCCGACCGGCTTGTGGTCGCGCCCGCGCCGGGCATGGTCGGCGCTCGCGACGGCGATCCAGTTGCGCTGTGCCATGGTGCTTCAGGCGAGGGCGTGCAGGCCGACTTCGTTGCCTTCGGTGTCACGCAGATGAGCGATGAAGCCCATGCCCGGCGGCAGCGCCGACTTGGGCGCCACGATCTGGCCGCCGGCCGCCTCGACGCGCGACAGCACGGCATCGATGCTGGGCATGCAATCGAGGTAGATGCGGGTGCTGCTGCCTGTGCGGCCAGCGGCACTCGCGCCGGCCTGCAATGCGCCGCCGACGCCCGGGGCGTCATACGGAAAAATGGCCAGCGCCTCGCCGCCGAGACTTTCGCGGCGCAGCTTGCGCGCCAGCACGGTTTCGTAGAAGGCCTGGGCACGGTCCAGGTTGCTGACCGGAATCTCGAACCAGGTGATCGCGTTCTGCATGAAGAGCTCTCTTTCGTTGCGTTGGAAGGAGCCTCGATGGTGCGAGCCGCCTCCTGACAACGTCTTGTCAGGAGCCTGTCATGGCGGGCGAAAAAAAGCCCGCGATGCCCTCTGGAGGACATGCGCGGGCTCGATGGCCGCGGATCGGTTTTTTAGAGCACGTCGCTCGCGAAATCGGCCAGGCGCGAGCGCTCGCCGCGCGCCAGCGTGATGTGCCCGCCGTGCGGCCAGCCCTTGAACTTGTCGACCGCGAATGTGAGGCCCGAGGAGCCTTCCGTGAGGTACGGCGTGTCGATCTGCGCGAGGTTGCCCATGCAGATGATCTTGGTGCCCGGGCCCGCGCGGGTGATCAGCGTCTTCATCTGCTTGGGCGTCAGGTTCTGCGCCTCGTCGATGATCACGTACTTGTTCAGGAAGGTGCGCCCGCGCATGAAGTTCATGCTCTTGACCTTGATGCGGCTGCGGATCAGCTCGTTGGTGGCCGCGCGGCCCCACTCGCCGGCGCCGCCGCCGTCGCCCTTGGCCAGGAACTCGAGGTTGTCGTCCAGCGCGCCCATCCAGGGGCCCATCTTTTCTTCCTCGGTGCCGGGCAGGAAGCCGATGTCCTCGCCCACGCTCACGGTCGCGCGGGTCATGATGATCTCGGTGTAGCGGCGGTCGTCCAGCACCTGCGTGAGGCCCGAGGCCAGCGCCATCAGGGTCTTGCCGGTGCCGGCGGTGCCGGTCAGCGTGACGAAGTCGATCTCCGGGTCCATGAGCAGGTTCATCGCGAAGTTCTGCTCGCGGTTGCGCGTGTTCACGCCCCACACCGCGTTCTTGCCCGAGCTGTAGTCCTTGAGCGTCTTGAGCACCGCGGTCTTGTCGCGAATCTCGGTGACGCGCGCGTACATGCTCGGCTCGCCGGGTGCCTCGAAGAAGACGAACTGGTTGATGTACAGGTTGGGCACGATCGGACCGCTGATCCGGTAGAAGGTGTTGCTGCCGCTCTGCCAGCTCTCGACCGTCTTGCTCTGGCGGGTCCAGAAGTCGGACGGGAGCGCCAGCGAGCCGGCGTAGAGCAGGTCGCCGTCTTCCAGCGTCTTGTCGTTCTGGTAATCGTCGGCGGCCAGGCCCAGGGCGCGCGCCTTGACGCGCATGTTGATGTCCTTGGACACCAGCACCACTTCCTGCTTCGGCTTGCCCGGGCGGTCCTTGGCGTACTCGTCGCGCAGCGCATGCACGACGCCCAGGATCTGGTTGTCGGCCTTGCCCTGGGGCAGGCTGATCGGCAGCGAGTAATCGAGCGGAGCGGTCTGGAAGAACAGACGGCCGCCGGCTTCACGGTGGCCGGTGGTGTCCAGCTTCAGGCCCTTGTCGATGTCCGCGTCCTGCGCGCCGGCCAGCGCATCGAGCGTACGGCTGGTCTGGCGGCCGTTGCGGGCGACTTCGGTGGTGCCTTTCTTGTGGCCGTCGAGCTCTTCCAGCACGATCATCGGCAGGAAGATGTCGTGCTCCTCGAAGCGGAACAGGCACATCGGATCGTGCAGCAGCACGTTCGTGTCGAGCACGAACAGCTTGGCCGGGCCGGTCGATTTGCTGCGCTTGGGGCGAGCCGGAGCCTGGGGCGCGGCCGCTGCGGGCGCCGGGGCATAGGCCGGGGCGGGCGCCGTGGGGACCCGGGTCTCGACCTGGATGGCGGCGGGCTGTTGCTGCGGAGCGGGTGCGGGCGCAGGCGCCTGCCGGGATTTGGCCCGGCGCGACGGGCGCGCGGTTTCGCCGCCGCCTGCGGCATCGGAGTTCAGGTTGTCGAACAACTCCAGCGGCTGCGGTCCGTTCGAGGCCGTTTCGTCAGCGCGCTGGTCGCCGGAGCGGCGCGACCCCCTGTGCGAGGACCGGGCGGGCGCGTCGATCGCGTCCGGTGAGAGCAATGCGGCGCGTTTCGTGGGGGCGGGAGGCAATGGCATGTGGGAGGTCGCTCGCAGGAAAGTGGAAACCAGAAAACGAAAAAGCCGCCTGAAGACCTAGGCGGCTTTGTTCGGAGGATGCGGTCGTGGAGCTCAACGGCATGAGGCCATTATGCACACCGCAGATGACGCGCCAGGGGCTCTTTGCCGCTTTTACGTGTCACGTTGGGCATTCCCCACGCAAATCACGCAAAAGCGCCGGCTGGCGCTTCTCGCTGCGGTCAGGCGGCCTTCTTGAGCGCCTTGACTGCCTTGAGCACGTCGTCGACGTGACCCGGAACCTTCAGCCCGCGCCATTCGGCCTTCAGGATGCCGTCGGCGCCGATCAGGAAGGTGCTGCGCTCGATGCCCTTGACCTTCTTGCCGTACATGATCTTGTTCTTGACCACGCCGAACATGTGGCACATTTTTTCTTCGGTGTCGGCGATCAGTTCGAAGGGCAGCTCGAGCTTGGCCTTGAACTCGTCGTGCGACTTCATGTTGTCACGCGAAACGCCGAAAACGGTGGCACCGGCCTTTTCGAAATCCTTGTAGCGATCACGGAATTGCATCGCTTCGGTCGTGCAACCCGGGGTGTTATCTTTCGGGTAGAAATACATGACCAGCACGTGGCCGAGATGCGAGGTATTCGAGACCTTGAGGCCGCCCGTGGCGTTGGCGTCGAATTCAGGAATGGGTTTGTTGACAACGATCGCCATGAAACTTGTTTTCTCCGTTAGATTCCGTGGATCGAGTTCTTCGGGGCAGACTCGATGCGCGGAGGATTGGTCGTTGCTAACTTTGGGGTAGCTGGCCTGTTCGCAACCCGCTATTTTACCCCGAAAATACCCCTCTCAGTCAGCCGACGGGCGCTCGACCAGCAGGGCGGCGATCACATGCCGGCCTTCGCCGGCCAGGATGTTGTAGGTCCGGCAGGCCGCCGGGGTGTCCATGGTCTCGACACCGGTGCGCTGCGCCATCAGGGGCTGGAGCCAGGCAGGCTGCGGAAAACGGATGCGGCTTCCGCTGCCGAAAATGATCAATTCCGCCCCCAATTGCGCCAATTGCGCGAAATGCTCCGGGCCGATTTCGTCGAACCGGGTGCAATTCCACTCGAAGCGCTCGCCGCGGGAGCCGACCACCACGCTGCCCTCGACCTTTTCGTTGTTGATCGCGACCCAGCCGGGGCCGTGGGCGGTGAGGGACTGGGCGTCGGATTTGTCGGGCTGGAGCTTCATCTGGTCACTGGGAACTGTGGTCAAATTATAGGTTTTCCCCAGTGACGCGAGGCCTCCAGGGGCCTTTGACCCTCGAGTCGACACGCCCGGGAGGGCCCTTTGAAGCAGCTCAAGAAATCGGCCAAGCTGGCCAACGTTCTCTACGACATCCGCGGTCCCATCATGGACGCCGCCAAGCAGATGGAAGAGGACGGCCAGAAGATCATCAAGCTCAATATCGGCAATCTGGCCGTGTTCGGCTTCGATGCGCCCGAGGAAATTCAGCAGGACATGATCCGCAACCTGCCCAATTCGGCAGGCTATTCCGACAGCAAGGGCGTCTTCGCCGCGCGCAAGGCGGTGATGCACGAGACCCAGAAGCAGGGCATTGCCGGCGTCACGCTGGACGACATCTACCTGGGCAACGGCGCCAGCGAACTGATCGCCATGTCCACGAACGCGCTGCTCGATGACGGCGACGAGCTCCTCCTGCCCGCCCCCGACTACCCGCTGTGGACCGCCTCCACGAGCCTCTCGGGCGGCACCCCGGTGCATTACCTGTGCGACGAGGCCAATGGCTGGATGCCCAACCTGGACGACATCCGCGCCAAGATCACGCCCCGCACCAAGGGCATCGTGGTCATCAACCCGAACAACCCGACCGGCGCGCTCTACTCCGACGATCTGCTCAAGAGCATCGTGGCCATCGCGCGCGAACACGGCCTGGTGATCTTCGCCGACGAGGTCTACGACAAGGTGCTGTACGACGGCGTCAAGCACACCGCCATCGCGAGCCTCTCGACCGACGTGCTCACGCTCACCTTCAACTCGCTCTCCAAGAGCTACCGCTCGTGCGGCTACCGCGCCGGCTGGGTCGTGGTCTCGGGCGACAAGCGCGCCGCGCAGGACTACATCGAGGGCCTGAACATGCTCTCGAACATGCGCCTGTGCGCCAACGTGCCGGGCCAGTGGGCCATCCAGACGGCGCTGGGCGGCTACCAGAGCATCAACGACCTGGTCTGCGACGGCGGGCGCCTGCGCCGCCAGCGCGACCTGGCCTACGAACTGATCACCGCCATTCCGGGCGTGACCTGCGTGAAGCCCAGCGCCGCGCTCTACATGTTCCCCAGGCTCGACCCCGAGGTCTATCCGATCGCCGACGACCGCCAGTTCTTCCTCGAACTGCTCAAGGAAACCCGCGTGATGCTGGTGCAGGGCACCGGTTTCAACTGGGCCACGCCGGACCACTTCCGCATCGTGTTCCTGCCCCATGAAGACGACCTGCGCGAGGCCATCAACCGCATCGCGAAGTTCCTGGAGCAGTACCGCCTGCGCCGCAAGACGGCGTCATGAAAACCGCTGGCCTGGCGTGTGCCGTGGCCGCGCCGGCGATGCCTGAACCCCCGCCCCGGCGATGCCTGAAGCCCGCCCCATCCAAACCATCCACGCCATGAGCGCGACTCTCCCAATGAAACCCATCCAAGTAGGCCTGCTCGGCGCAGGCACGGTCGGCAGCGGCACCTTCAAGGTGCTCCAGCGCAACCAGGAAGAAATCAAGCGCCGCGCCGGCCGCGGCATCGAGATCACGATGGTGGCCGACCTGGACACCGCCCGCGCCCGGGAAGTGGCCGGCGAAGGCGTCAAGGTGGTGGCCGATGCACGCGAGATCATCGCCAACCCCGACATCGACATCGTCATCGAGCTGATCGGCGGCTACGGCGTCGCGAAACAGCTGGTGCTCGAAGCCATCGCCGCCGGCAAGCACGTGGTCACGGCCAACAAGGCGCTGCTCGCGGTGCACGGCACCGAGATCTTCGCGGCCGCGCATGCCAAGGGCGTGATGGTGGCCTTCGAGGCGGCGGTGGCCGGTGGCATTCCGATCATCAAGGCACTGCGCGAAGGCCTCACGGCCAACAGCATCCAGTGGCTGGCCGGCATCATCAACGGCACGACCAACTTCATCCTCTCCGAGATGCGCGACAAGGGCCTGGACTTCGCCACCGTGCTGAAGGAAGCCCAGCGCCTGGGCTACGCCGAAGCCGACCCGACCTTCGACATCGAGGGCGTCGACGCCGGCCACAAGGTCACGCTGATGAGCGCCATCGCGTTCGGCATCCCGGTGCAGTTCGACAAGGCCCACATCGAGGGCATCACCAAGCTCGCCGCGCAGGACATCAAGTACGCCGAACAGCTGGGCTACCGCATCAAGCTCCTGGGCATCACCAAGCGCACGGCCAAGGGCATCGAGCTGCGCGTGCATCCGTCGCTCGTGCCGTCCAAGCGCCTGCTCGCGAACGTCGAGGGCGCGATGAACGCGGTGGTCGTGCACGGCGACGCCGTCGGCACCACGCTCTACTACGGCAAGGGCGCGGGCAGCGAGCCGACCGCCAGCGCGGTGATCGCCGACCTGGTGGACATCACCCGCCTGCACACCGCCGACGCCGCGCACCGCGTGCCGCACCTGGCCTTCCACCCCGATGCGATGAGCGACCTGAAGGTGCTGCCGATGGCCGAGGTGGTCACCAGCTACTACCTGCGCCTGCGCGTGGCCGACCAGGCCGGCGTGCTCGCCAAGGTGACGGGCCTCCTGGCCACCGCCGGCATCAGCATCGACGCCGTGCTGCAGCGCGAAGCCGACGAAGTGGGCGGCGAGGGCTCCACGCAAACCGACCTCATCATCCTCACGCACGACGCGCGCGAAGGCACCGTCAACGACGTGCTGGCCGAGCTGCAGGCGCTGCCCACCGTGCTGGAGCCGATCGTGCGCATCCGCAAGGAAGAGCTGTCCTGATCGCCATGGAGCGCCGCAGTGCCCACGCTGATCGCCACCTTCGCGCTGGTCGGGTTGCTGCGCTTCGCGCATGTGGAGCTTCCGCGCTGGCACCTGGCGTTCTGGTTCGCGGTGCTGGTCACGCTGGCGCTGTTCGCCAGCCTCGGATGGTGGCAGCTCGTGCTCAACGGCGCGGGCAGCTTTCTGGCCGCCTGGGCGTACTTCGGCGCGCTCGATGCGACGGACAATGTCGAGTACCGCGCACTGCACTACATCGTTCTTTTCTTCGGCATGCTGGCGCTGATCGGCTCTCGCTTCTGGCTTGACATCCGCCACTATGGAATCGGTCTCTAGGAATATCTTGTGAACTACCTGAGCACCCGCGGTCACCCCGACCGCAAGCGCTTCTGTGAAATCCTCCTCGAAGGCCTCGCGCCCGATGGCGGCCTGTACCTGCCGGAAACCTACCCGCAGATCGACACCGCCACGCTCGCCAAATGGCGCGAGCTGCCGTACGCCGAACTGGCCTTCGAGATCCTCTCGCTCTACATCGACGATATCTCGCCTGTCGACCTGAAGGCCATCTGCGCGAAGACCTACACCGCCGAGGTGTTCGGCACCGACGAGGTCGTGCCGCTGCGCGAGCTCGAGGACGGCGTGTACATCGAAGCCCTGTCCAACGGCCCCACGCTGGCCTTCAAGGACATGGCGATGCAGCTCCTGGGCAACCTGTTCGAGTACGAACTGACCCGCCGCGGCTCGCAGCTCAACATCCTGGGCGCCACCAGCGGCGACACCGGGAGCGCGGCCGAATACGCCATGCGCGGCAAGAAGGGCGTGCGCGTCTTCATGACTTCGCCGGACGGCCGCATGAGCCCGTTCCAGCAGGCGCAGATGTTCAGCCTGCAGGACGAGAACATCCACAACATCGCCATCACCGGCGTGTTCGACGACTGCCAGGACATCGTGAAGGCGGTCTCCAACGACCTGGGCTTCAAGCGCAAGTACCGCATCGGCACGGTCAACTCGATCAACTGGGCGCGGCTGCTGGCGCAGGTCGTCTACTACTTCGCGGGCTACTTCCAGGCCACGGCAAGCAACGACAAGCCGGTGAGCTTCACCGTGCCCTCGGGCAACTTCGGCAACGTCTGCGCGGGCCATGTGGCGCGCATGATGGGCCTGCCGGTCCAGACGCTGGTGGTCGCCACCAACGAGAACGACGTGCTCGACGAGTTCTTCCGCACCGGCATCTACCGCGTGCGCGGCGCGGCCGACACGCACGAGACCTCCAGCCCGTCGATGGACATCAGCAAGGCCAGCAATTTCGAGCGCTTCGTGTTCGATCTCGTGGGTCGCGACGCTGGCAAGCTGCGCAAGCTCTTCGTGGAAGACCTGGGCCTGGAAGGCCGCTTCGACCTGAGCGCCGATGCGGCGTTCAAGGACGCGGCCGGGCGCTTCGGCTTCGTGAGCAGCCGCAGCACGCATGCCGATCGCCTGGCCACCATCCGCGATACCGAAAAGCGCTTTGCCACGCTGGTCGATCCGCACACGGCCGACGGCCTGAAGGCCGCGCGCGAATTCCTCGTGCCGGGCGTGCCGATGGTGGTGCTCGAGACGGCGCTGCCGATCAAGTTCGCCGCCACGATCGTCGAAGCCCTGGGCCACGAGCCTGACCGGCCCGCGAAGTTCGAAGGCATCGAGGCGCTGCCCAAGCGCGTGGTCAAGCTGCCGGCGGACGCCGAGGCCGTGAAGGCCTACATCGCCCAGAACTGTGACTGACCGACACGGGGAATCGGCATGAAAGTCGTCGGCTTCGCCGGCTACTCGGGCGCGGGCAAGACCACGCTGGTGGAGAAGCTGATTCCCGTGCTCAAGCGGCTCGGGCAGCGTGTCTCGGTGGTCAAGCATGCGCACCACAAGTTCGACATCGACCATCCGGGCAAGGACACGTACCGCCACCGCGAGGCCGGCGCGTTCGAGGTGGTCGTCGCCTCCGACAAGCGCCTGGCCGTGATGCGCGAATTCGAGGTTCCGGTCGAGCTCAGCGTGCACCAACTGCTGGCCGAGCTGCATCCGGCCGCCGACTGGGTGCTGGTCGAGGGCTTTCGCCACAGCAACGTGCACAAGATCGAGGTCTGGCGCCAGCCCGAGGCAGGCGAGACGTTGCGGCCAGTGCTCTATCCGGACGACCCCTTCGTCACCGCCATCGCCACCGATGCGCCCGGCAGCCTGCCGGAGCCCACGGCCCGGCCGCTGTTCGACCTCGACGACGCCGAGGCCATCGCGCAGTGGCTCATCGCCAATGGCGGGCGCTTCGAGTACAACCCGGAACACCATGGCTGACACACCCGTTCCGTTCTCCGCGTCCAACGCGCGGCCCCCGCTGATGCCGCTGGACGAGGCCATCGCGCAATTGCTGGCCAAGGCCACGCCTGCGCTTCCCGCCGAGAGCGTCGTCACCTTCGACGCCGACGGCCGCGTGCTCGCACAGGACATCGTCTCCGGCCTCACCGTGCCGCCGCGCGACAACAGCGCGATGGACGGCTACGCCGTGCGCGCGGCCGACTGCGCCGCGCCCGGCGCAGTGCTCGAGGTGACGCAGCGGATTCCCGCGGGCACCGTCGGCACGCCGCTCGCAGCGGGCACCGCGGCGCGCATCTTCACCGGCGCGCAGATCCCCGAGGGCGCCGATGCGGTCGTGATGCAGGAAGACACCACCGCCACGCCGCAGGAAGGCGGCCTGGGCTCGGTACGCATCGCGATCGTTCCCGCGGCCGGCCAGTGGGTCCGCCGCGCGGGCGAAGACGTGGCCTCCGGCGACGTCGTGCTGAAGAAAGGCGAACGCCTCACACCCGCCGCGCTCGGCCTCGCGGCCAGCGTCGGCTTCCACAAGCTGCAGGTCGCGCGCAAGCCGCGCGTGGCCATGCTCTCCACCGGCGACGAGCTGGTGATGCCCGGCGAGGTCGCGCCCGACGCGATGAAGCCCGGCGCGATCTACAACTCCAACCGCTTCTTCATGCGCGCCTTGCTGCACCGGCTGGGCTGCGAAGTGAACGACCTGGGCATCGTGCCCGACAACCGCGAAACCACCATCGCGGCACTGCGCGATGCGGCCGAGGCGAGCGACCTGATCATCACGACCGGCGGCGTCTCCGTCGGCGAGGAAGACCACATCCGCGCCGCGCTGCAGACGCTCGGCGAGCTGCAGCTGTGGTCGCTGTCGATGAAGCCCGGCAAGCCCTTCGCCTATGGCTCCATCGCGCGCAGCAGCGGGCAGGGCGTGTGCCACGTGACGGGGCTGCCCGGCAACCCGGTGTCGAGCTTCCTCACCTTCCTGATGCTCGTGCGCCCGTTCCTGCTGACGCTGCAGGGCGCCGATCGCGTGACGCCCGAGGCCGTGCAGATGCGCGCCGATTTCGATTGGCTGCGCGCCGACAAGCGCCGCGAGTTCCTGCGCGCACGGCGCAACGCCGCGGGCGGGCTCGACCTGTTCGCCAACCAGAGTTCGGGCGTGCTGACCTCGATGGTCTGGGGCGACGGCGTGGTCGACAACCCCTCGGGCCAGACGATCAAGTCGGGCGACACCGTGAACTTCATTCCCTTCGCCTCGCTGCTCGCCTGACATCGTCATGAAGGTCCAGATCCGTTATTTCGCCTCGGTGCGCGAGGCGCTCTCCACGAGCAACGAAAGCGTCGACACCCGCGCCGAAACGCTCGCCGCATTGCGCGACGAACTCATCGCGCGCGGCGGGGCGCACGCCATCGCGCTCGCCCGCGGCAGGGCGGTGCGCATGGCGCTCGACCAGGTCATGAGCGACGAAGCCGCAGCCCTGCACGAAGGCTGCGAGGTCGCGTTCTTCCCGCCGGTTACGGGCGGCTGAGCCGCGCGTCCAGCGCCACGAGGCGCTCGCGCAGGCCGTCGGAGGCGCGCGTCATCGGCGAGCGCAACTCGTCGCGCATCGCGCCGCCCTGCGCCAGCAGCGCCTTCAAGGGGCCGGGGTTCGACTCGGCGAACAGCATCTCGATCAGCGGCTGCAGCGGCTGCCATTCGGCGCGCGCCTCGGCCACGCGGTTGTCGGCCAGGAGCCGCAGCACCTGCACGAAGCGCTTCGTCTGCACATGCCCGCTCGCCGCGATGGCGCCCACGCCGCCTTCGGCCACGGTGGAGAAGATCTGGTGGTCTTCGCCCGACAGCACCTGCAGCCGGCCATCGGCGATCAACGCACGCGTCTTGGCCATGTCGCCGCCGCAGTCCTTGATGCCCTGGATGCGCGGGTGCGCGGCCAGCGCCAGCAGCGTCTCGCGCGAGAGGATGGCGCCAGTGCGGTAGGGGATGTCGTAGATCAGCACCGGCACCGCGCTCGCATCGGCGATCGCGCGGAACCATTCGAGCAGGCCGGCCTGCGATGGGCGGATGTAGTGCGGCGCGGGCACCAGCAGGCCCGCGAGCGGGCGTTCCGAAAGCTGGCGCACCCAGGCCGTCGTCTTGCCCAGGTGGTAGCCCGAGAGGCCCATGACGACCGGCAGGCCGCTGGCGGCCGCCAGCACCGTGTCGAGCGATGCGAGTTGCTCCACCTCGTCGAGCGCCGCGGCTTCGCCGGTCGAGCCGCAGACCACGAAGCCGGCCACGCCGTCGGCGGCGAGGCGCCGGGTCAGCGCGGAGAGCGCGGCATGATCGACAGCGTCGTCGCGGAACGGCGTGACAAGCGGAATCCAGAGGCCCGAAAAATCAGGGGTGGGGGAGGCGGGTTGTTGTTGTGGCACGCAGGTTTCCTTTCAGGAATCAACCGATGGAAAGAACCACCGTCCGATGCGCGCACAACCATGCAGGGGTCAAAGCCTTTGGGCAGGTTCCGTCGCTCATCCGACGACGGAACCGCAGCTCCGGTCAGACGAGCTTTGGTTTTTTGGCTTTGCTGCCCTGGCGCGCGCAACGGCTCTCGGGGTGCGTAAGCACCGTGGAGAGCGTGGCGAGGCAAGGCATGGACGCAGTCTATCCCGATGCCACAATCCGGACATGAGCGTTGCGCGTGTTTCGATCCAGACGGGTGATTTCGACTTGAGCCACGAGCTCGCCACGTTGCGCGCGGGCGACAAGCGCGTGGGCGCGGTCTGCAGCTTCATCGGCACGGTGCGAGACCGCAACGACGGCAGCACCGTCGCGTCGATGGAGCTGGAGCACTACCCCGGCATGACCGAGAAGGCCATCGAAGCCATGATCGACGAGGCCCACAAGCGCTTCGACATCCTGGGCGCCCGCGTGATCCACCGCATCGGCCTCCTGCAGCCGCTCGACCAGATCATGATGGTGGCGGTGGTCTCGGCCCACCGCGGCCAGAGCTTCGAGGCCTGCGAGTTCCTGATGGATTACTTGAAGACCCAGGCCCCGTTTTGGAAAAAAGAACAGACGCCCGAAGGCGCCCGCTGGGTCGATGCGCGCGTCGCCGACGACGCGGCGCTGGCGCGCTGGGGCATCTCTGCCCCGAACGCTTGAAACAGCTTACAGCGGCTTGAACCCGCTGGCCTGGATGATCCGCTCCCACGTCTGCGTGTACGTGCGCACGCGGCCCGCGAACTGCCCCTGCGGCTCGTAGCCGACCGTCAGCCCCATCGTCGTGAGCTTCTGCTTCACATCAGGCATCGCCAGCACCTTCTGCAGCGCATCGCCGTACTTGTCGATGATCGGCTGCGGCGTTCCCACCGGCGCGAAGATGCCGTAGTAGGGCAGGTCTTCCAGGTTCGAGAAGCCCAGCTCGGTGAAGGTCGGCACGTTCGGAATCACCGCCTGGCGCTTGGCGCCGATCGACGCCACGATGCGCACCTTGCCCGCCTTGTGGTTCTCGATGAAGTCCGGCACCGAGGCGATGCCCGCGGTGATCTGGTTGCCCAGCATGTCGGCCGTCATCGGCGCGCTGCCGCGGTAGGGCGCGGGCTGCACGTCGATCTTGTACTTGTCCGAGATCATCTTCACGAGGAATTCGGGAATCGACGCGGGCGCCGGGATGCCGATGGTCTCCTTGCCGCCTCTGGCCGTGCGGACCCACTTGACGTACTCGTCGATGCTCTTGGCCGGCGTGCCGCCCGAGACGGCCAGCACATTGGCGAAGGTGGCGAAGCCGGCCACGGGCACGAAGTCGGTGGCGGGGTTGAAGCCCGGGTTCTTCACCACCTGCGGCAGGATCGAGATGGTGTGGTCGTGCGAGAGGAAGAGCGTGTGGCCGTCGGCGGGCGACGATTTCAGCACCGTCGCGGCGATCTGCCCGCCCGCGCCGGCGCGGTTCTCCACCACCACCGGCACGCCCAGCACGTCCTTGAGCTTTTCGCCCAGGGTGCGCGCGATGGCATCGGTGCCCGCGCCGGCGGGAAAGCCGACCAGGATGCGGATCGGCGTGCCGCTCTGGGCCTGCGCCAGCCCGGCCATGCCCATGGCGGCGGCAAAAAGACCCACGCTGAGCGCGCGACGCACCGGCTGTACGCGCTGCATTGAAAAACCCATGATCGACTCCATTCGAGAGAGAGAAATGCCTACGGCAAAAAGGTGCGGTGCACCGTGCAATACCCGTGCCCGCGGCGCGGGCACGGTTCACAACCTTGAATCGTGCCCGAACGGCCCTATTTTGGATGCAGGAATACCACCATGCGACAAGACAAACTCACCACCAAATTTCAGGAAGCGCTGAGCGACGCGCAGACGCTGGCGCTCGGCAACGACAACGCCTACATCGAGCCCGCCCACCTGCTGGTCGCGATGCTGCGCCAGGACGACGGCCCGCGCGCCCTCCTGGAGCGTGCCGGCGTCAATGTGCCGGGTCTCGTGCAGGCGGCCGAAGCCGCCATCAAGAAGCTGCCCCAGGTGCAGGGCCACGACATCGTGCAGGTCGGCCCGGAGCTGGGCAAGCTGCTGCAGGCCACCGAGAAGGAAGCCCTCAAGCGCAATGACCAGTTCATCGCCGGCGAGCTCTTCCTGCTGGCCGTGGCGGACAGCAAGTCCGACATCGGCAAGATCGCGAAAGAAAATGGCTTGAGCCGCAAGTCGCTCGAATCGGCCATCGACGCCGTGCGCGGCGGGCAGGGCGTGAACAGCGCCGACGCCGAAGGCCAGCGCGAGGCGCTCAAGAAATACACCATGGACCTGACCGAGCGCGCGCGCCTGGGCAAGCTCGACCCGGTCATCGGCCGCGACGAGGAAATCCGCCGTGCGATCCAGGTGCTGCAACGCCGCACCAAGAACAACCCCGTGCTCATCGGCGAACCCGGCGTCGGCAAGACAGCCATTGTCGAAGGCCTCGCGCAGCGCATCGTCGCGGGCGAGGTGCCCGATTCGCTCAAGGGCAAGCGGGTGCTGTCGCTCGACATGGCGTCGCTGCTGGCCGGCGCCAAGTTCCGCGGCGAATTCGAGGAGCGCCTGAAGACCGTGCTCAACGAACTCGCGAAGGACGAAGGCCAGACCATCGTCTTCATCGACGAACTCCACACCATGGTCGGCGCCGGCAAGGCCGAGGGAGCGATGGACGCGGGCAACATGCTCAAGCCCGCGCTCGCGCGCGGCGAGCTGCACTGCGTGGGCGCCACCACGCTGGACGAGTACCGCAAATACATCGAGAAGGACGCCGCTCTCGAGCGCCGCTTCCAAAAGATCATCGTGGGCGAGCCCAGCGTCGAGGCCACCATCGCGATCCTGCGCGGCCTGCAGGAAAAGTATGAAGTGCACCACGGCGTGCAGATCACCGACCCGGCCATCGTGGCCGCGGCCGAGCTCTCCGACCGCTACATCACCGACCGCTTCCTGCCCGACAAGGCCATCGACCTGATCGACGAGGCCGCGGCCAAGATCAAGATCGAGATGGACTCCAAGCCCGAGGTGATGGACCGCCTCGATCGCCGCCTCATCCAGCTGCAGATCGAGCGCGAAGCCGTGCGCCGCGAGAAGGACGAGGCCTCGCAGAAGCGCTTCAACCTCATCGAGGACGAGATCGCCAAGCTGCAGAAGGAAATCGCCGACTACGACGAGATCTGGCAGGCCGAGAAGGCCCAGGCCCAGGGCAGCGCGCACATCCGCGAAGAAATCGAGAAGCTCAAGATCGAGATCAAGGAGTGGGAGCGCAAGGGCGACTTCAACAAGCTTGCCGAGCTGCAATACGGCCAGCTGCCCGCGCTCGAAAAGCGCCTGAAGGAAGCCGAGGCCAGCGAGGCGAGCAAGGGCAAGTCCAGCGCGCCCACGCTCCTGCGCACGCAGGTCGGCGCCGAAGAAATCGCCGAGGTCGTGGCGCGCGCCACCGGCATCCCGGTCGCCAAGCTCATGCAGGGCGAGCGCGACAAGCTGCTCGTGATGGAAGACAAGCTGCACGAGCGCGTGGTCGGCCAGAACGAGGCCATCGGTGCCGTCGCCAATGCGATCCGCCGCTCGCGCTCGGGCCTGTCCGATCCGAACCGCCCCACGGGCTCGTTCCTGTTCCTCGGCCCCACGGGCGTGGGCAAGACCGAGCTGTGCAAGGCGCTCGCGGGGTTCCTCTTCGACAGCGAAGACCACCTCATCCGCATCGACATGAGCGAGTTCATGGAGAAGCATTCGGTCGCGCGCCTGATCGGCGCGCCGCCGGGCTACGTGGGCTACGAAGAGGGCGGCTACCTCACCGAGGCCGTGCGCCGCAAGCCCTACAGCGTGGTGCTGCTCGACGAAGTGGAGAAGGCGCACCCCGACGTCTTCAACGTGCTGCTGCAGGTGCTCGACGATGGGCGCCTGACCGATGGCCAGGGCCGCACCGTGGACTTCAAGAACACGGTGATCGTGATGACGAGCAACATCGGCTCGCCCATCATCCAGGCCATGGTGGGCAAGCCTTCCGAAGAGATCAAGGAAGCGGTGTGGGACGAGCTGAAGAACTACTTCCGCCCCGAGTTCCTCAACCGCATCGACGAGACGGTCGTGTTCCACGCGCTCGACGCGAAGAACATCGAATCGATCGCCGCGATCCAGCTGAAGGTGCTCAAGGCGCGCCTGGCGAAGATGGACCTGGGCCTGGAGGTGTCGCCCGCGGCGCTGGCCGAGATCGCCAAGGTCGGCTTCGATCCGGTGTTCGGCGCGCGGCCGTTGAAGCGTGCGATCCAGCAGCGCATCGAGAACCCGCTCTCGCGGCTCTTGCTGGACGGCAGCTTCGGGCCGAAGGACACGATCGAGGTCAACACCGACCCGATCCAGTCGCCGGGCCAGTTCTCGTTCACCAAGGGGGGGGAACCAACGGTGGCGGCTTCGGCCTAAAGTCGGATGATGAACTTCATTCTTCGCGTGATTCTTCTGCTCCTGGGGCTGGTGTTCGCGGCCAGCCTGGCCGTCGCGGTCATGCTGCTGGCGGCCGTGTGGGGCGTGCGCTACGCCTGGGGGCGCCTCACGGGCAAGCCCGTGACGCCCTGGATGGCGTCGATGGGCGGGCGCTTCAACCCGCGCTCGGGCTTCGACCGGTTTCGCAATGCGGCAAATCCGGCCGAGCCCACCGCCGCCGACGTCACCAACGCGCGGGCGCGCGGCGAATCGGTGGTGCGCGCCGAGCGCATCCGCGGCAATGCCAGCGACGTGACCGACGTCGCGCCGAAATCGGTCTCGCGCGGCTGACCTCGACCCTGGCCCTTCGCCGCCGCCGCACGCGTTTGAAGGCACACTCGCCTTCATGCTCCGCCCACCGCTCCTGATCGATCCCGACGAAGTCGAGATCAGCGCCATCCGGGCGCAGGGCGCGGGCGGGCAGAACGTCAACAAGGTCTCCAGCGCGATCCACCTGCGCTACGACATCCCCGCAAGCTCATTGCCCGCCGACGTGAAGGAGCGGCTGCTCGCGCTGCGCGACAGCCGCATCACGCAGGAGGGCGTCTTCGTGCTCAAGGCGCAGCAGCACCGCACGCAGGAGATGAACCGCGCCGACGCGCTCGCGCGCCTGCAGGCGGTGATCGACACCGTCGCCACGCCGCCGCGCGTGCGGCGCGCCACCAAGCCGACCTATGGGTCCAAGCAGCGCCGGCTCGAGGGCAAGAGCCAGCGCGCGCAGATCAAGAACTTGCGCGGACCGGTGCGGGACTGACCGGGCTGCCGCCGCGCAGCCGCCTGACCTGCAGCGCCACGCCCACGATGTACAGCACGAACAGCACGCCGGTGATCGCCTTCAGCGCGGGCGCCTCGGCATCCGCCAGCAGCGGCGCGCCCAGCGGAAGCCGCGTCAGCGTCTCGGTGAACGCCGGTATCCAGTGGAAGAGAAAGCTGGCCGAATAGGCAATGGCCTCGATGTAGCGCGAGTTCTTTCCGAGGCCGCCCCGCCCGGCCAGCGCGCCCGCGCCGAGCGCGAGCAGCGTCACGATGCCCAGCACATGCGGCTTGCCGAAGCCGCCGTGCTGGAAGATGCCGAAGCCGGTCAGGCAGGTGAGCACCGTGGTCCAGACGAAGACCCGGCCCCATCCGGTGCGCAGGGTGATTTCCTTGTAGCGCAGCAGGGCGACGATCCCCGCGAAGACGGCGATCAGGCTGATCGCGGTGTGAATGATCCCGAGGGACGTGAGTCCCAGCCATCCGGTCGCTGCCATGCGGAGCTCCTCGTTGTTCGTGGTGCGGCATTCTGGCGCGTGCTCATCCATTTGTGTGAGTTGCGACGATTTGAGTGCCAAAGGCCCTGCTTTACGGGACTGAAACATGTCCCAAGCAAAATCGTGGTCATGAGAAGGTTCATCTCGCGCATCCTGCTGCCCGCATTTCTCCTGGTTCCGGCCGCTGCGCTGCTGGCCGGCTGCGGTCCCGAGGCCGGTGCCACGAGCGCGAGCGCGGCCGCGGCCCCCGAGCTCAAGTGGGACGAGCTCATCCCCAAGAGCTGGGACCCCACCAAGCGCTACCGCAACATCAGCCTGGAGGCCCTGCGCGACAACGACCCGCGCGCGATCCAGATGCTCGACGAGATGCGCGCCGTCTGGGACAACGCCCCGGTCAACGTGGCGCTCGACGGCACCGCGGCCAAGCTCTCGGGCTTCGTCGTGCCGCTGGACAGCACCCAGGACGGCATCCGCGAATTCCTTCTCGTGCCGTACTTCGGCGCCTGCATCCACACCCCGCCGCCCCCCGCAAACCAGATCGTGCACGTGATCGCCGCCGAGACCTTCAAGGGCCTGCACGCGATGGACACGGTCAAGGTCAGCGGCATCCTGAAGGCCGCGCGCTATGCGTCGGCGGACATGGGCGTGAGCGGGTACGAGATCACATCGGCGGCGGTGGAGCGCTTCGTTTCCGCGCGATAGGCCGTCCCTAGAATGCGCCGCATGTCGAACGACACCGGCGCATCGCGCGATGCGCGCACAACTTCTTCCTGGACCGGTCCGTTGCTGGCGCTCGCGGGACTGCCCGTTCTGCTGACGCTGGTCTCCACCGCGCTCCCTTGGTCCCCCGTTGGCATCAACGGCATCGGTCTCGTTTTCTTCGCTGCACAGGCGTTGCTTTTCGCTTTCTCGGCGATGGCTGTCGTGGTGTATGCCTGTCGAAAGGCCGCCCGCTCCGCCGGATGGGGTGGACTGCCCGAGGCCGCGTTGACGCTGGCCGCGGCGCTGCTGTCGGGCGTGGCGATCGTCGCTTACCAGAGCCACGATCCGTACCGTCCCGATGAGGCGGAACAGGCGCAAAAATATGCCGTCGGGTTCTTGCTGGAGAAACTGGCGCCGGTGTTGCTGGGCGGCGATGTGGCGGCGCTGCGCGACGGGCTGGCATCGCAGGCGGGTGCCGTGGCGCCGGCTTCGTTCCTCTGCGCCGTGCGCCACGACGACGGCATCATCGCCGCCGCGGCCTGGCCGACAGACAAGGACGGGCAGCGAAAAGTCTTCGATACAGCCTTCGAGGCTGCCGTCTCCCTGCCGTCGATCCCGGCGGAACAGCGCAAGGCCCTGTTGCTGATCGCGATGGACGAAGCCCTGCAAAGCGCCGATCGCGTGCGAATCGAACAGCGGCTGGGCTTGGGCCCCGTGCTCGGCGGCGTGAACTGGCAGGCCGACGTGACAGCCCATACGCCGGGCGTCTCTTGTTCCACATCGACCCCTTGGCCGTTGTCTCGCGTCTTCCACATGCCGCGAAGCGAGATGGCCGGGGCACTCGAATTGCTGCTCGCCCACGGTTTGCGCATCGATCCTCATTGGGACCCGGAGATCGACGCCCAAGCGCCGCTGCCCGACGCAGTGGTGGCGTTGCTGGCCAAGTCGGGCATGCCGATCAATGAGGCTTTGCAAGGCGCGTTCATGCTCGCGGAGCGTGTCGACGGAAGGGACATGAGCCAACTTGGTGAAGACCGAAACCCTCGCGTCGACGACGCGGAGATAGCGCGCTACATCCAGGCGCTGCTCGACAACGGAGCGAGTCCGGCGACCAAGAACACCCGTGGCTTCACGGCATTCGATGCACTGGCCCAGGTGCGCAAAAGCCTGCAAGGCGCCAGCGATCCGTCCCTGCGGCGCACCGCGCTGTTGGACGATCTGCAGCGGCGCTTGTGCACGGCATTGCCTGCCGGGCAGCCCGCCGTCAAGTCATGCGCTGCGTCAGGAAATCCAGGAACGAAGTGATCCGCGCCGACAGCTGCGTGTTGCGGTAGTACACCGCGTTCACCGGCTGGCGCACGTCCACCGTTTCCTTCGCCAGCACCTGCACCAGCGCGCCGCTCGCGCGGTCGGCGGCGGTCATGAAATCGGCCAGGCACACGATGCCCGCGCCGGCCAGCGCGAGCTGACGCAGCGTTTCGCCGCTCGATGCGGCGAGCGTGGGCGCGATGGGCCATTCGTCGCCGTGGATGCCGTTCTCCGCGCGCAGCGGCCAGCGGTTGAGCGACTCGGGCTGCGTGAAGCCCAGCAGCGCGTGACCGGTCAGATCAGCGGCGTTGCGCGGCTTGCCGTGCGCCTCCAGGTACGCCGGGCTCGCGAGCACGCGCAGGCGGTGCGTGCCCAGCGGCCGCGCGTGCAGCGTGGAATCGCGCAGCGGGCCGATGCGGATCGCGATGTCGGTGCGCCGCTCCAGGAGGTCGATGGGCAGGTCGTCGGTGTCCAGCTCCAGGCTGATCTGCGGGTAGAGCCTGCGGAACTCGGGCACCAGCGGCACGATGGCGTGCAGCATGAAGGGCGAGGCCGCGTTCACGCGCAGACGGCCGGCCGGTTGCTCGCGGCGTACGGCCATCTGCTCTTCGGCATCGTCGATCGCATCGAGGATCGCGCGGGTGCGCTGCAAAAAGGCCGCGCCTTCCTCGGTGATTTCCAGGCGCCGCGTGGTGCGGCGCATGAGCGTGGTATCGAGCTTCTGCTCCAGGCGGCTGAGCGCGCGGCTGATGCCCGAGACCGTGTGGCCGAGTTGCTCGGCTGCGGCGGTGATCGAGCCGGTGTCCACCACCGTGCGGAACGCGACGAGTTCTTCGATGGTGGTTTTCATGGCGCCGGTGCCCGTGTCGTCAGCCGGCGGTTTCGGCCTCTGCGGGCACGTCGATGCGCGGCATCAGCGCCGCGAGCGCCTCGCCGTCGGTGCGGTAGCTGAAAAGCATCGGCCCCGGCGCGAGGAGGCCCGCGCGCTCGAGCACCTGCATGGCCGGCAGCTTCATGCCGCTCAGGTGCAGGCGCACGCCCCTGGATTCCATCATCCGGCGGATCGAGCCGAACACCTCGGCGCCGGTGATGTCGATGCGGTTGATGGGCTGCGCGAAGAGGCACACGTCGGTGAGCTCGGGGCGCTCGGCCAGCGCGACGGTGAGCGCGCGTTCGAGCGTGGAGGCCGAGGCGAAGTCGAGCTCCGCGTCCATGCGCAGCGCATAGAGCTGCGGCGCGAGCGGCGGCAGCTTCCAGAGGTTGCGGTCGCGCAGGCTCCCGTCGGGGTGCAGGCCCACCTCGATGATGCGCGGATGCAGGTGGCGGTACATATAGTGCGCCATGCTCGCGAGCAGGCCGCCCAGCACGCCCCAGTAGATGCTGGGCGCGGTCGCGATGGTCAGCACGAAGGTGCCGAAGGCGATGCCCGCCTCGATGCGCGAGATGCGCCAGAGCGCCGTGAAGCTCGCGGGCTTCACCAGCCCCAGGATGGCCGTGACCACCACCGCCGCCAGCACCGCCTGCGGCACGTGGTACAGCAGCGGCATCAGCCACAGCAGCGCACCGGCCACCACCACCACGCTGAAGAGCGTCGCCCACCCGGTCTGCGCGCCCGCATAGAGCGTGATGGCCGAGCGCGAGAACGACGAGCTGGTCGGGAACGCGCCCGTGAAGCCCGAGGCCAGCTTGGCCAGGCCCTGGCCGATCAGGTCCTGGTTTTCGTTCCACAGCGTGCCGGCGCGCGCGTTGTCGACCTTGGCGCTGGAGGCGGTCTCCAGGAAGCTCACCAGCGTGATCATCAATGCGGGCAGCACCAGCGCGCTGAACGTACCCAGCGGGAGCAGGCCGGGCCAGTAGAACGAGGGCAGTCCCGAGGGGAGGCTCCCGACCACGGCGCCGCCGCGCAGCGCGTAGTCGATGCCCCAGCTGATGGCCGCGGCGCCCGCCACCAGTGCCATGGTGGTTGGAAAGCGCGGCACGAACCGCTTGCCCAGCCACAGCACCGCGATGCTGCCGAGGCCGAAGGCGATGGCCACGAGGTCGGGCAGCGGCCCGCCCTGCAGCACCTGCGGAATCGTGCGCCCGGTGAAGCCCAGCAGCGAGGGCAGTTGCGAGATCGCGATCAGCACCGCCGCGCCCTGCGTGAAGCCGATCAGCACCGGCGAATTCACCAGCCGCAGCAGCCAGCCGAAGCGCCCCGCGCCCAGCACGATCTGGATCGCGCCCGACATCAGCGTGAGCCACACCGCCATCGCCACCCACTCGGCGCTGCCCGCCACCGCGAGCGGCGCGAGCGAGGCGCCGACCAGGAGGCTGGTGAGCGCCGTCGGCCCGACCGACAGCCGCTGCGACGAGCTGAACATCACCGCGATCAGCGCGGGAAACAGCGCCGCGTACACGCCGGTCACGAGCGGCATGCCCGCGAGCGCCGCATACGCCACGCCTTGCGGAATGACCATCAGCGCGACGGTGATGCCGGCCATCGCCTCGCTGCGCAGGAGCGCCCCGGAAGGGCGGGGCCATGCAAGACAGGGAACCCAGCGCGCGAGGCGCTGGCGCAGGGACGAGGGGGAGGCAGCCGGGGTCATGGAGTCGTTACGCGCGCACGGGGAGAAACAGGCAAGCACATGCGCGGTGCGCCGCGCGGAGGCCATGCGGGGGCGCTGTCAGGTCAGATCAGCGAGGTGGCGTTCTTGAGCACGTAGTCGCAGGCCTTTTCCTTCACCTTCGACGACAGGATCTTCATGTTGAGCGTCTTGCCGTCGCCGCCTTTGAGCAAACCTTTCGCGCCGCTTTCGAAGTTTTTCTCCTGCTGCTTCTGGCCGGTGATCTTGGCCAGCAGCTTGTCTTTCACCGAAGCGGCATCGCCGCCGAGGTAGTTGTTCTTCACGCAGTACTGCAGCACGCCGGCGGCGCTGCCGATGGTGCTGGAGCCGATGGAGGGCATCTTGAAGCCGAGGTTGCCGCTCTGCGAACTGGCGGCCGCGCCGGCCTTTTCCTTCAGTTGGTCGAGCAGGTCGTTGGCCTGTGCCGAGGCGCCTGCGGCGAGCAGGGCGAGGGCGATGAGTGTGGAGCGGGCATGCATGATGGTCTCCTTGGGAACGCATGAGGGGAGAAGCGCCCGCCAGCATACCGGAGAGTCCCCGGCGTTTCCGGGGGCATGGCCCCCGAGGGCCCCCGGAGTTCGCCCTAGTTCTTGCGCGGCGCGCGCTTCTCCAGCAGCGGTGCGCTCGTGCCCTGCACGCCCACGAGGCCCAGCACCGTGACCAGCGAGTTCTGCGCGCCCTTCCAGCCATCGGTCACGTCGATCCACTCCGACAGCGCGTGAAAGCCGCCGGTCTTGCCGCCCGCGCCGACGATGATGGCCGGGATGCCCAGCGACATCGGCACGTTGGCATCGGTGCTCGCGCCCGTCAGCAGGGTCTTGTGGCCGAAGGCGCTGTTCGCGCGCGTGGCGGCCTCCACGATCACCGTGTCCGACTGCGTGCGGCCGCCCGGCCGGTCGCCGATCAGCTTGCGGCTCGCGCTCAGCGTGGTCACGTTCCAGCGCTTGTTCTCTTCCTCGACGGCTTCGTCGATGGCAGCGAGGATCTTCTTCTCGGTCTCCAGCAGCGGCGCCATTTCATCGGAGCGGATGTCGATGGCCATGCGCGCGTCCGGCGCGATGGTGTTGACCGAGGTGCCGCCGCTGACGGTGCCGACGGTGAACGTGGTCTTGGGGAACGTGGGCGTGCGCACTTCCGCGATCTTGGCGATCGCGCGGCCCATGCCGTGGATGGCGCTGGGCACCTGGCCGAACGCGCCGAAGCTGTGGCCGCCCGGGCCCTTGAAGGTGACCTCGTAGCGGTGGCTGCCCGTGCCCAGCATCAGCACCGTGCCATCGGGCGCCGGCTCCAGGCCGACCATGCCGTCGATGTCCAGGTTGTCGCGAAAGATCGCCTTGATGCCGCGCAGGTTGCCCAGTTCTTCCTCGCCGACGTTGCCGACGATGAGCAGGTCGCCCACGGTCTGGATCTTGTTGTCGTTGAGCACCTTGATCCACGACAGCAGCACCGAGAGGCCGCGCGTGTCGTCGGAGATGCCAGGGGCGTAGAGCTTGCCGTCGCGCTCCTTCACCTTCACGTCGGTGCCGGCGGGGAACACCGTATCGAGGTGCGCGGAGATCAGCAACTTGGGGCCGTTGCCCGTGCCCTTGCGCAGACCCACGACGTTGCCTTCGGCGTCGATCTTCGCGTCCGTGAGGCCCAACGCCTTCATGCGTGCGAGGAAGGCTTCGGCGCGTTTCTGTTCCTTGAACGGAGGCGCTTCGATCTCGGTGAGCATCTTCAAATCTTCGACCGAGCGCTCGTGATCGGCCTTGACCGCATCGAGCAGTTTCTGGACTGCGGGCGCCGCCATCAGCTGCGTGTAGGCCTTGTCGATCTCGGGCCGCACCTGCGCGGGCGTGGCCGCGACGGCGGCGTTCTGGGCCTGGGCGAGCCCGGCGGTGCAGGCGAGGGCGATGACGATCGGGGCAAGGCGGAATGACGCGGAGCGAGGCATGGCGGTGGGTTGTCCTTGAAGGTGAAGACGCGGCGAAAGGGCGCACGAAAGGGCGCAGCCGGCGCGGCGCCGTCAGCAATTCTTAGGGGCAAGTGAGCCGGCCGCTCTGGTTTAATCTTTGGCCTTGTCAGTTTTTCTTACGAACCCCGCCATGCGCCGCCACATTCCGAGCACCCGAGCGCTGCTGATCTTCGATGCGGTCGCGCGCCATCACGGCGTCGGCAAGGCGGCCGAGGAGCTGTGCCTCACGCACAGCGCCGTGAGCCAGCAGCTGCGGCTCCTCGAATCGCAGATCGGCGTGCGGCTCGTGCAGCGCACCGCGCGCGGCACCGAGCTCACCGATGCCGGGCGCCGTTATCACGGCCAGATCGCGGGCGACCTCATGCGGCTGCAGAACCACACGCTCGAAGCGATGGCGCAGCGCGTCGATGGCCTGCGGCTCATCGTCGGTGCGGTGCCCGTGCTGGCCGAGGGCTGGCTCACGCCGCTGCTGCCGCAGTTCATCGCGCGCAACCCGGGCTGCAGCCTGCACCTGCAGGTGTTTCCGACCGATCTCTACATGGCCGACATGCCGTTCGACGTGGGCGTGCAGTACGACGACGCCGTGTGGCCCGGCGCCGATGCGCGGCCCTTGATGGGCGAGTTCTGCGTGGCGGTGTGCGCCCCGCGCGCGAAGGGCCGGACCGCGATGGCGCGCGGCGACTTTCGCGCCGCGCCGCTGCTGCAGCTGCGCACGCGCATGGGCGCGTGGGAAGAGTGGTTCGCGCAGACGCCGCACGCGCAGCCGCCCGAGAACCTCGTGGCGGGGCACCGCTTCGATCTGTTCTCGTCGCTGGTCGCGGCGGTGCGCGCCGATCTCGGCGTGGGGCTGGTGCCGGCGTACTACGTCGAGCGCGAACTGCGTTCGGGCGAGCTGCGGCTCGCGTGCGCGCACCGGGCGCCATCGAGCCGTGGCTACAGCGTGTTCATGGCGCCGAACCGCACGGTCGATCCGCTGGCGGAAGCTTTCGTCGAATGGCTCCGCGAGGCGGGCGCCCAGGCCGCATCGCAGCAGGCGGCTTAGTCGGCGCGGCGGAAAAGCAGCACCGAGTTCGTGCCGCCGAAGGCGAAGGAATTGCTCATCGCCGCTTGGAGCGCCGGTGCGGCGCTGTCGTCCTGCGCGACGAGATTCATCTGGCAGGCCGGATCGATCTCGCGGCAGTTCGCATTGGGCGGCAGCTGCCGGCGCTGCAGCGCGAGCACCGTGATGAGCGCCTCGATGGCGCCCGCCGCGCCGAGCATGTGGCCGTGCAGCGCCTTGGTGGAGCTCACGCGGAGCTTGTCGAAATCGTCGCCCCACACCTCGGCCAGCGCATTGCGCTCGACCACGTCGCCGATGCGCGTGGCCGTGCCGTGCGCGTTGCAATAGCCCACGTCGCGCGGCTGCAGGCCGGCTTGCCGCAGCGCCTGGCGCAAGGCGCGCGCCTGGCCGGGTGCGTCGGGCTTGGTGAGATGGGTGGCATCGCTGGAGAGGCCCCAGCCGGCCAGCGTGGCATGGCTGCGCGCGCCGCGGCGGCGCGCGCGCTCGGCCGATTCGAGCACAAGGAAGGCCGCGCCTTCGCCGAGCGCGAAACCGCTGCGGTCGCTCGCGAACGGCCGCACCGCGCCGGCCGCTTCGCCGGGCTGGAAGGTGGCCAGCGTCTGCATCGCCTGCCAGGCCAGCACCACGCCGGGCACGATCAGCGCCTCGCTGCCGCCGGCAATGGCGATGTCCACTTCGCCGCGCTCGATCGCCTTGGCCGCTTCGGCGATGGCGACCGACGACGAGGCGCAGGCCACGGAGTAGGTGAGCACCGGGCCGAGCACGCCGTTGCGCATCGCCACGTGGGCCGCGGGCGCGTTGGGCATGAAGGCCGGAATGGTGAGCGGCGACACGCGCCCGTTGCCGCGGTAGGCCGCCTCCAGTGCGGCCGCGCCGCCCATGCCGCACCCGGCATACACGCCGACGCGTTCGAGATCGGCATCGGCCAGCGGCAGGTTCGCATCGCGCAGCGCGAGGTCGGCCGCGGCCACCGCGAGCTGGCTCACGCGGTCGACGCCGGCCAGCTGCAGCTTGGTGAACCAGCGCGTTTCGTCGAATGCCACCGTGGCGGCGGCAGCCGGCTTGGGCAGTTCGGGAAAGACCGGCTGGATGGCCGATCGGGCCTGCAGCAGCGCCTCGAACAGCGCGCCGGGCTCGTCGCCGTGGGGCGCCATGACGCCCAGCCCGGTGACGGCAACCTCGTGGCGGTTCACGCGACCTTCGCGGCCCGGACCTTGTCCACCAGCAGCGCGAGCTCGGCCAGGGTGTCGATGCTCGCGTCCTCGTCGGGCATGGTGATGCCGAAGTGGTCTTCGATGGCAAAGAGGAATTCGGCCAGCGCCAGCGAATCGAGACCGCCGGTTTCGCGCATGGAGGCGTTGGGGTCGAGCTTGGACGGTTCGATGCCGTACTTCTCGTGAATCAGGTCCTGCAATTCCTTCAGCGAACTCATCGTGCGATGCCTGTCGTCTTGTGCCGCCGTTGATCGACGGCAACCCTTTCGGGGTGTGCCATGGGGTCGATCCCTTCCTCGCTCGGCCTGTGTTGGTCAGTGATGGCCAATGATATCCGCTCCGACCGGAGGGGAATCCCCTCGCAAACGCTTGCCCGGCCGCCAGCGCAGCGAGGGGATCGCGAACGCCATACCCAGCAGCGCGCCGGCCACCACGTCCAGCACCACGTGCTGCTTCACGGCCAGCGTCGAATAGGCGATGGCCAGGAACCAGGCCCCGTTGACGATGCGCAACACGACGGGCGCGCCCGCCTGCCGCAGCAGGTGCTCGACCCACAGGGCCGTGAAGATGGCCACGGCCACGTGCATCGACGGGCAGGCGTTGCCCGCCGCGTCCACGCCCTGCAGCATCGCGAAGCCCGGGTAGCCCGAGGCGTCGATGGGCAGCGGCGGTATCTGCGTCGGCCAGAAATAGAAAAGCGCCAGCCCCGTGAGGCACAGCCCGCAGATCCACAACCCGTAGACCACCAGCTCGCGGAAGGTGAGTTGCAGCCCGGGCGCGATGCCCACGTAGACCCAGAGCGAGAGGTAGGCGCCCAGCGTGTAGGGCTGGAACGGAATGAGGTGGTCCAGCGCCGTGAGCGGCATCACCGCGACCGGGAAGGCGGGGTTGCGCAGCAGGTGGAAGTAGCCGATGAAGAACAGCCAGGTGAACACCGTGGTCCCGACCGCCTTCAAGAGGAAATGGCGGCGAATGCGCAGGCCGATGTCGGCGGTCCAGGTCTGCGGTCGGGGAGGCGATGCCATGGGCTGGTCGATGGAAGGTCCGTGGTTTTTCGGGCCCGCCGATCTTGCCAGAGCGTCGGGAAGGCCCCGCGCGTTCAATGGTTCAAGTGGCGGTTGAAGTGGTGGTTCGGACGGCGGTTCATGCAGGCACGGCCGACCGCTTCTTGTGCTGGAACGAGGTCGGCGAGCGCCCCGTCGCCGCCTTGAACATCGCGCAGAACGCGCTGTCGGTGGCATAGCCGCTGGCGGCGGCCACCTGGCTCACCGCCATGCCGCGCGCGAGCAGCGGCAGCGCATGCGCCATCACCGCCTGCTGGCGCCACTGCTGCCAGCTCATGCCCAGCTGGTCCCGAAAAAGCCGCGCCACCGTGCGCTCGCTCGCGCCGATGGTGGCCGCGCGCTCGGCCAGCGTGGAGCGGTCGGCGGGGTTGCGCAACAGCGCCTCGCAGAGTTGGCGCAGCCGCTTGTCCGTAGGCAGCGGCACGTCGATGCGGATCTGCGTGGCGCGCTCGATCTCGTCGACCAAGAGCGGCGCGATCATGCGTTCGCGCTGCGGCGCCTGCGGATCGGTGGGCGGCAGGCCGTCGGGCGTGGTGTCCAGCGCGAGCATCAGCGCGCGCATCAGCGGGCTGATCTCCAGCACCTCGCATTTCTCCCAGGCGGGCGCGAGCCAGGCGTGCAGGTAGATGGTGCGCAGCTCGGCGTCCTCGATGAGCATGATGCTGTGCGGCATGTTCGCCGGCACCCACAGCGCGCGCGAGGGCGGCACGATGTAGCTGCCGTCCTCGGTGCTCAGGCGGATCACGCCGCGCGTGGAGAACGTGAGCTGCGGCCACGGATGCTGGTGCAGCTCGACGAAGGTGTCCGCGCTCAGGAAGTGCTCCTTGGCGCGCAGCGGGCGCACCGCGTCAGGGGCGTACAGGTGCGGCGTGAGCGAGGCGACGCTGGTGACCGGCGAGGGGTGGAAAACGGTGGAGGAGGCGCGTGGCATGGTTTCGACAAATGTTGTCGCCGTATCGCCATTCTGCCGCGCCCCGGGGGCATAGCATCGGAGCCTGCCCCGGTTTTTTGTAGCAATCCATGTCCTCCCACGCGACCACCCCACCTTCCACGTCCCCCGCGCACTCCCTGGGTTCCGACGCGAAACTCATCGGCCTCGTCGGCCTGGCCCACGCGATCAGCCACTTCAGCCAGCTCATCCTGGCGCCCCTGTTCCCCTGGCTCAAGGACGCGTTCAACGTGAGCTACACCGAGCTGGGCGCGGTGCTCACGGTGTTCTTCGTGGTCTCGTGCATCGTGCAGGCGGCCTCGGGCTTCATCGTCGACAAGCTGGGCCCGCGGCCGGTGCTGTTCGTGGGCCTCGGCGCGCTCGGTCTCGCCGCCTTCGGCTATGCGATGGCGCAGAGCTACTGGATGCTCCTCGCGTGCGCCGTGGTCGGCGGCATCGGCAACGGCGTGTTCCACCCGGTCGATTACACGCTCTTCAACCGCAAGGTCGCGCCCACGCGCCTGGGCCATGCCTACAGCGTGCACGGCATCACCGGCAGCCTCGGCTGGGCGCTCGCGCCGGCCTTCGTGGTGCCGATCGCTATCGCGTTCTCGTGGCGCGTGGCGCTGGCTTCGGCCGGCGTGCTGGCCATCGTGGTGCTGCTGGTGCTGTGGATCTACCGCAGCGTGCTGTCGCTCGACGTGGCGGCCGTGCACAAGGCCACGGGGCAGGGCGAGCCCGCGCCGATCGGCGGCGAGTTCGACTTCCTGCGCATTCCGGCCGTGTGGATGTGCTTCGGTTTCTTCTTCTTCTACGCCGCGGTGATCAGCGTGGTGCAGACCTTCGCGCCGGTCGCCGCGGGCCATCTGCACGCGGTGCCGGTGGCGCTGGTGGCGGTGTGCCTCACGGTCTACATGGTCGCGAGCGCGGCCGGCATGGTGGTGGGCGGTTTCCTTGCGTCCGACTCGTCGCGCTGCGAGCGCATCGTGGGCGCGGGCTTCGGCATCGCAGCCGCGCTGGCGCTGGTGCTGGCCTTCGCGCAGTTCCCGCCGGTCCTCGTGCCGGTGCTGTTCGGCGCGATGGGTTTCGTCTCGGGCGTGGCCGGGCCGTCGCGCGACCTGCTGGTCAAGCGCTCGACCCCGCCCAACGCCACCGGCCGCGTCTACGGCGTGGTGTATGCGGGCCTCGATATCGGCCAGGCGCTCGCGCCGCTGGTGTTCGGCCGCCTGATGGACCACGGCCAGTACACGAGCGTGATCGTCGGCCTGGCGCTGGTGCAGGGCGTGCTGATCGCGAGCGCGTTCAACGTCACGCGCGTGCGCCGCACGGCGCTGGTGCCGGCTTCGGCCTGATCCCTTCTCTCCAACGCCGTCCGTCGAGGCGGGCGAACGCGCTGCAGCGGCTCCTATCATCGGCCGCATGCAAGCCTTGTATGTCTATGTGATCGTCGGCGCCGTGCTGGCGGGTTTCGTGCAGGGCCTGTCGGGCTTTGCGTTCGGGCTGGTCGCGATGTCGGTCTGGGCCTGGACCCTGGAGCCGCAACTGGCCGCCGTGCTCGCGCTGTTTGGCGCGCTGACGGGGCAGGTGATCGCGGCCGTCACGGTGCGCCGCGCCTTCGACAAATCCCTGCTCTGGCCCTTCGTGCTCGGCGGCCTGGTCGGCGTGCCGTTCGGCGTCTGGCTGCTGCCGCATCTGGACCTCGTCATCTTCAAGCTGTGCCTGGGCGCGCTGCTGGTGCTGTGGTGCCCGGCGATGCTGATGTCGCAGCACCTGCCCCGAATCACCTTCGGCGGCCGCGCGGCAGACGGCATCGTCGGCGCCATCGGCGGGGCGATGGCGGGCATCGGCGGCTTCTCCGGCACCATCCCGACGCTCTGGTGCACATTGCGCGGCTTCCAGCGCGACACGCAACGCGCGGTGATCCAGAACTTCAATCTCTCGATGCTGATGGTGGCCTTCGCGATCCACCTGTTCAGCGGGAGCGTCGCGATGTCGATGGTGCCGCTGCTGGGGCTCGTGGCGGTGGCTGTCGCAGTGCCGGTGTTGCTGCAGCGGGGTTGAAGCAATGAAAATGCGCCTCAGGAAATTACAGGCGATGTTGGAAGAAATGAATTTTGCAATAAGGTGAAAAGAAATTTTGCAAGAAACTTTCTCGCCTGTCTGAATCAAGGTGCTCGTGTAATGGAGGGTAAAAGAATGCAGAACGCATCTTCAATGTCCTGGGCTGTCGGTATTGAGCCCTTCAGTGCCAATGGATAGGTCTTTATAGTTTTTCTGTTTGCTACGAAGTTCATCATGTGCGGGCCATTGTTGTTGGAGTAGACCATGACGCCATCCAGCCCGTCTTGAACTTCATCCTCAGGGCTTCTGAAGGATTTCAGCAAATAGTTCAGACGCTGAAGCGCGGCCTTCTTTTTTTGAATAAACACTTCGCGAATTAATTTGTTTGTAATTTGATGAGGGCGTTTTTTCATGTACAAAATTGAACCTCCATCTCTCCAGCGGACGCCGCATTCTTTATCGACGCGCCTGGAAATTATGAAGTTCTCGATGACTTTGTTCACTTTGAGATGATCGGAAGCTTCTTCCAGATTGATCCAGACGACGAGCCGATCCTCTCTGTATCCGGCAAACGAGTTGGATGCATATCCGTAAAGTAAAAAATGCACGGCAAGAAGCAACACCGTTTTTTTGATGAATGAACGGACCGATGAAAAAAATACTTTCATAAAATGTCCTTGTTGGAGTGAGCCTTATTTTTCTTTGGTTTGTCGGGTGGTATGCCGAGCTCGAGATTCAGTGCGACAAAGTCCATCTGCTCCAACCCTGGATTCGACAGTTCCTTTTTTGCCTGTTCGTAATACGCGACGGGAATGAAATACTTCAGATAGTCTGGACTGCCTTCGTCCTTGACGACCATTTCGCCATTTTTTCCCTTGATCTTTACCGGAGGCCTAAAGATCTTCGAAAAAGAGGAGAATCTTATCTGGTCGTGCTGATTTCCTCCCAAGAGGATCAAGCTGTCATTTCCATTTTTCGCATAAACAAAACCGACATGATGCCCATGCTGGCCTGTCTTGCTTGTGACCATGGCAATGGCACCATATATTGGCGCATCCAATTCGATGTATAGAGGATTTCTAATGGTTGGGGCGATCGAGCCCGGTTTTTTCTCTTTTGTACCCTTGACCTCATAAAATCCATGTGCCCGTCCCGCGGCGGCTTTGTGATCATAGAAATTCGCGTTATCGATCGGGTAGTTGGCTTGCGACAAAACCCAATTTGCAAAGGCCGCGCACCATGCCGTATCGGCCATGGATCTGGAGCCATCTCCGATTTCGGTGTGGTAATTAATTTCTCTTTGAATAACGCCTTCTTCCTTTCCGTGCCTGAGCTTGGCCTCTGCGATGGCGATAGGCATCCACGGGGCCCGCCCAGGCAGGAGATTGATCAGCGCCAGGACTTTTCCCGTTCCTTCCTTGGATCGCTCCGAATCCGATGATTGCGTACTTGAGGGAATTGGAGGCAAGGGCACGGTGACGACGCGTTGCCGTTTTTTCTGGGATGCCACCGATATTTCCGACGAAGTGCTTTTGGGCAGCTCGATTGCCTTGACCGCTGGCGCATTGCTGGATTTTTCTTTTTTCTCACCATGGATCAGCAATACTTCGCCGGGATAGATGTTGTCGTTGCTCAAGCCATTGTTATTTTTTATAAGAGCAACACTGGTGTGATATAGCTTTGCGATTTTCCCCAGGGTATCTCCTGGTTGAACCACATAGTTTGTCGAACTTGATTGCGCCGGCGTAGAACTATTTATTTTCTCCGAGCCAGCAACCCCTTTCCATTTTCTGAATTTCGCCAGCAAATTGAAATCCTTGCCACTTTCTCCTTGAATTGTGCCGATCCGCTCAGGCTTTCTGGTTTTCGGATTCATCACCTTGACCTGCACGGCTGTTTTGTCCGCAGGATGAATCACTGGCGGAAAACGCCCGGTCGCATCGGATTTGATCTTCTCTTCTTTGCTCCCGGTTTGCAGAATGATTTCTGTATCGGGCAGGGGTTGGCTGCCGTTGGTGGCGTTGATGGCGCTTACCACCGCCCACGTTTCCTTGCGGGTTTCAGGGTTCGCGTGATATCCCTCGATTTCCGAAATACTGTCAATGATTTTTTCAATTTCGGCATCGCTGCATTCATTGATTTTTTTATCGGCCGGCACGCCGCTTGTTCTGAGCAGATCGGCGATATATTTTTCTGTATCGTTCTCGCGGCTTGGCGCGTAGCTCGGGATGGCCCCGGGAATGGTTTTTTTCCCGTGTCTGCGTTTCAAATTGGCTTTCAATTCCGCACGTCCCGCGTCTTCATCCGGGAAAATAAGAAATGTTCTTCCCGATCTGGTGCTGGCAAAGCCAATATAGCCTTTGGCTTTCTTCGGAGCAGGTGCTCCATCCACCAGCAGGGCCGTCAAATCTCCTGGGTTGTTGATTCGCCATGGCAGTGTTCCTCCGTGCCGGAGCAGATGCCGCCCGTCGTCGCAGATGAATTCCGCGACTTCGATGTTGGGGTGGTAGGTTGCAGATATCAGTTTTGGCATTTTCTATTTCGCAGTCAAATCAGCCCGTGAAGATAGTTTTTCACCGAGGACTCCGAAAGAAAGTGATTCGCTCCGAATCCACTCGCCGATGGGGCGTATTTCGAGTTCTCGATGGCCGCCGAGCTGTCGTCCGGCACCTCGTCCCCGATTTCTTCGAATCCTGTTGCGAGGGCATCGGGAGAGCGATGGGCTTCCCGGGTGGTCGGTACCGAATGCCAGGCCCAAGCCTCCTCGCCCACGATCAGCGTCGCTTCATCGGGCGTCTCGAACGTAATTCTTGGAAGTCGTCCGCTTGCCGGAATGACGCCCTCGGCCTTGACGGCCTGCCGCTCGTCCAGAATCCTGTAGGGCTGCCCGGCCATTCCCGTGTGCTTGAAGACGTCGTCGCTGCCGAGCGGCGCGAAGCGCACGCTGTATTTGTCGTCATGGCTCACGCCCTTCATCCGGAGCAGCTTGTCCATGTTCATCGGCCCGACCAGCGAATGCGAAGCCGCATGCTCGCGCCAAACCCCGCTGGTCCCATGCTCGATCCCCGCTGCATTCCACCGCGTGTAGCTGCTGCCACCGTTGATCAGGATCTCTTCCTTGGCGGTGATGCTGATCCGGTTGGCCTCCAGCT
>NZ_JAEFCB010000013.1 GCF_016405905.1 Variovorax sp. IB41
GCTCGAGGCGATGAAGAGCTTCACCAACACCAAGACCTATTCGCTGCCCTGGTAATCGCAAGCATCATGAGCCTGAGCCTTGACGACATCGTCGGCCTCTTCGAAACGAAGGGCCACGCGCAGTACGACGGCGAACCCGTCACGCAACTCGAACACGCCCTGCAGTCGGCGCACCTGGCCGAGCAGGGGGGCGCCGGCAGCGCGCTGATCGCGGCCTCGCTGCTGCACGACCTGGGCCACCTGCTGCACGACTTCGGCGGCACGCCGACGCAGCAGGGGCTCGACGACCTGCACCAGTACCGCTGCCTGCCATTTCTTCGCGCGCTGTTCGGGCCGGCCACGCTGGAGCCGATCCGCCTGCATGTGGACGCCAAGCGCTTCCTGTGCGCGCGCGTGCCCGGTTACCTGGAGGCGCTGTCGCCCGATTCGAAGCGCAGCCTGCAACTGCAGGGCGGCGTCTTCGACTCCGCGCAGGCCAGTGCTTTCGAGGCCCTGCCGTATGCAATGGATGCGGTGCGCCTGCGGCGCTGGGACGACACAGCCAAGTTGGCCGATGCGAAGACGCCCGACCTCGCGCACTACGCGCGACACCTGGCGATCGCCGCGAAGCCCGTTGCCACGGCGCAGCCGTGAGCGTCCCGCGGGCATCGGCAATGCAGCGCCGCAAGGCGGGGCCGGACGACATTCCCTTCCTGCTCGACCTGCGGCAGCAGACGATGAACGCCCACGTACTGGCGTCCGGAGGCGAGATCAGCGACGCGCATCACATGACGCGGCTGATGCATCGCTTCGAGTGCGCCGAGGTCCTGCTGCACGAGGGCGCGCCGGTCGGCCTGCTCAAGGTGTCGCGCGATCCGCAGGAGTGGGTAGTCATCCAGATCCAGCTGGCACCTGGTTACCAGGGCGGCGGCATCGGAGCCGGCCTGTTGGCCGAAGTCATCGACGAGGCCGCGCGCGCCGGTGTCGACCTCACGCTCAGCGTGCTGAAGGCGAATCCGGCGAAGGCGCTGTACGAACGCTTCGGGTTCGTCGTCGAGCGCGAGTCCGAGTTTTCCTTCGACATGCGGCGCAAGCCCTGAAAACCTGCGAGCCCGACATGCGCCCTTTCTGGATCGAACAGGCCCTCTTCAACGACGGCGACCTCGCGCCCGCGCTGCAGGGCGAACACAGCGCCGATGTCTGCATCGTCGGCGGCGGCTTCACCGGCCTGTGGACGGCGATCCAGGCCAAGCTGCAGGCGCCGGCGCTGGACATCGTCATCCTCGAGAGCGACCTCTGCGGCGCCGGCGCGAGCGGCCGCAATGGCGGTTGCCTCCTCACCTGGTCGGCCAAGTTCCTGACGCTGCGCCGGCTGTTCGGCGAAGACGAGGCAGTGCGTCTCGTGAAGGCGTCGGAGGCGGCGGTGCAGCACATCGCGGACTTCTGCGCGGCGCACGGCATCGATGCCGAACTGCGGCAGGACGGCACGCTCTACACCGCGACTTCGCAGGCACAGATCGGCACGCTCGATCCGATGATGCAGGCGCTGGAGGCGCGCGGCATCCATTCCTACCGCACGCTGCCGCCCGATGAAGTGGCGCGGCGCTCGGGCTCCGCGCGCAACCTGGCCGGCGTGTATTCGCCGATCGCCGCCACCGTGCATCCAGGCAAGCTGGTGCGGGGCCTGCGGCGCGTGGCATTGGCCATGGGCATCCGCATCCACGAACGCACGCCGATGCTGGACTTCAGCACCGGCCATCCGGTGGTGGTGCGCACGCCGGCCGGCAGCGTGCGCGCGAAGAAGCTGGTGCTGGCGATGAATGCGTGGATGGCCAGCACCTTCCCGCAGTTCGAGCGGACCATCGCCATCGTGTCGAGCGACATGATCATCACCGAGCGGTGCCCGCAGTTGCTCCAGCAGATCGGCCTGACCGACGGCGTCTCGGTGCTCGACTCGCGCACCTTCGTCTACTACTACCGCAGCACGGTGGACGGCCGCATCATGCTGGGCAAGGGCGGCAACACCTTCGCGTGGGGCGGCCGCATGGCCAAGGTGTTCGACGAGCGCTCGCCCTACGAGGCCGAGCTCACGCAGGCCCTGCATGCCTTCTTTCCGGCGCTGCGCGAAACGCCGATCACCGCGAGCTGGAACGGTCCGTCGGACCGCTCGGTCACCGGCTTTCCGTTCTTCGGAAAACTCGATGGGGCGCCGCACATCTACTACGGCTTCGGCTACTCGGGCAACGGCGTCGGGCCGACCTACATGGGCGGGCAGATCCTCTCGTCGCTGGTGCTCGACCAAGACAACGCATGGACGCGCAGCCCGATCACGAACGGGCCGCTCGGACACTTTCCGCCGGAGCCGATGCGCTACGTGGGCTCGATCGTCGTGCGCAACGCGATCCGCCGCAAGGAACTCGCCGAGGACCAGGACCGCCAGCCGTGGCTGGTGGACCGCATGCTCAGCAAGCTCGCGAACGCCGCGGGCAAGGCCGACAAGGCCTGAGCCGCAACACGCCACGGGCACCGTTCGGGCTGAGCTTGTCGAAGCCTTGCGCCCGCGTCGAACAGCCCTTCGACAAGCTCAGGGCGAACGGGCAGGAGCGAGGCTCAGGGCGAACGGGCAGGGGCGAGGCTCAGAGCGAACGGATGAGTGAGATCAGTTGGTTTCCGCGAGCGCGTCGGCCAGCGCGTTGACCATGCGGTCGATCTCGGCCTTCTCCGCGATGAAGGGCGGCGCGAGCTGGATCGTGTCGCCGCCGTAGCGCACGTAGAAGCCCTTCTTCCAGCAGTTCATCGCGATCTCGTACGGGCGGCGCGCGGGCTCGCCCGGCAGCGCCGCGATCGTGAGGCCGGCGGCGAGGCCGAAGTTGCGGATGTCGGTGACGTGCTTGCTGCCCTTCAAGCTGTGCACCGCGTTCTCGAAGTGCGGGGCCAGCGTCTGCACGCGGCCGATCATGTCTTCCTTTTGCAGCACGTCGAGCGCGGCGATGCCCGCGGCGCAGGCCACCGGGTGCGCGCCGTAGGTGTAGCCGTGCGGAAATTCGAGCATGTAGTCGGGGCCGCCGGCCGCCATGAAGGTGTCGTAGATCTCCTTGCTCGCGACCACGGCGCCCAGCGGCTGCGCGCCGTTGGTCACCTGCTTGGCGATGTTCATGATGTCGGGCGTCACGCCGAAGGCTTCCGCGCCGGTGAGCGCGCCGCAGCGGCCGAAGCCGGTGATGACCTCGTCGAAGATCAGGAGGATGTTGTGCGCGGTGCAGATGTCGCGCAGGCGTTTCAGATAGCCCTTGGGCGGGATCACCACGCCGGCCGAGCCCGCGAAGGGCTCCACGATCACGGCCGCGATGTTCGAGGCGTCGTGCAGCGCGATGAGGTCGAGCAGGCGGTCGGCCAGCTCCGCGCCGCTCTCGGCCATGCCGCGCGTGAAGGCGTTCGATGCGAGTTGCGTGTGTGGCAGGTGGTCGGCTTCGACGCCCTGGCCGAAGAGCTTGCGGTTGGCCGCGATGCCGCCGACGGAAATGCCGCCGTAGTTCACGCCGTGGTAGCCCTTCTCCCGGCCGATCAGGCGCGTCTTGCTGGCCTGGCCCTTGGTGCGCCAGTAGGCGCGCGCCATCTTGAGCGACGTGTCGGCTGCCTCGGAGCCCGAGCCGGTGAAGAACACGTAGTCCAGGCCCGCGGGCGTCAGCTCCTTGATCTTGTTGGCCAGCTCGAACGAGAGCGGGTGGCCGAACTGGAAGGCGGGCGAGTAGTCGAGCCTGGCGATCTGGCGGCTCACCGCCTCGGTGATCTCGGGGCGGCCGTGGCCCAGGCCCGAGCACCACAGGCCCGAGAGGCCGTCGAAGATCTTGCGGCCTTCGTTGTCGGTGAAGTACGCGCCCTTGGCCTCCACGATGATCCGCGGATCGGCCTTGAAGCTGCGGTTGGCCGTGTAGGGCATCCAGTGCGCTTCGAGCCAGGCGGCGTCGGTGCGCGCGGTGGGCGTCGGTTCGATGGCGGGCGTGGCGAGGGTCATGGCGCTTCCCGCATGCAGGCGGGCTCCGGGGGGTGAAGGAATGCGCCGATTGTTCGCAGTGCCTTCAGTGTGGAGAATGGCGCAATATCAATGTTCACTTGACGATCCATGCAAGTAAAGGCCAAAGCTCCGCAAGCCTCCCATAACAGTGCCCCCAGCGCCCGAAACCGTGCGGTCCTGGGTCAGCTCAGCGACATGGACCTGCGCCTGCTCAAGGTGTTCAAGAGCGTGGTCGATTGCGGCGGCATGGCGGCGGCCGAGCTGGAGCTCAACATCGGCACCTCGACCGTGAGCCGGCATGTGAAGGACCTGGAGACGCGGCTGGGCCTCGTGCTCTGCCGGCGCGGGCGCGCGGGCTTCGCGCTCACGGCCGAGGGGCAGCGCGTCTATGACGAGACGCTCAGGCTGCTGGCGTCGGTCGATGCCTTCCGCGGCAGCATCGACGACATCCACAACCGCATGGGCGGGCAGCTGGAGGTCGCGCTCTTCGACAAGACGGCCACCAACCCGAAGGCGCGCATCGGCGAGGCCATCGCGCGCTTCACCGCCATCGCGCCCGAGGTGAACCTGGCGGTGCACGTGGGCTCGATCAACGCGATCGAGCAGGGCGTGCTGGAGGGCAACTTCCAGATCGGCATCATCCCGGCGCACCGCAGCTCCAAGAGCCTCGTGTATGCGGACCTGTTCGACGAGACGATGCTGCTGTATTGCGGCAAGGGCCATCCGCTGTTCGACAGCCCGCACGCGAAGCTCACCTGGTCGAAGCTGGGCGAGCACCATTTCGCGGGCCTCGGCTATCACTCGCCGAACATGGAACTGAGCCACCGCGCGCGGCTCTCGCGCAAGGCGACCGGCTTCGACCAGGAGGCGATCGCGACGCTGATTCTTTCGGGGCGCTTCCTGGGCTTTCTGCCCGATCACTATGCGCAGGTGTTCGAAGCGCGCGGGCTCATGAAGGCGGTGCTGCCGGCGCGCTTCAACTACGCGTGCCGGTTCGTGAGCCTGCTGCGGCGCTCGCCCAAGCCGTCGCGCGCGGTGCTGGCGTTCCAGGCGTGCCTGGAGAAAGCGCACGCGCGCTAGCTGTTCACCTCAGCGCTGCCCGCTCGGCAGCAGCAGGTGCTTGGCGCCGATGTGCGCCTCCATCTCGTGCATGTGCGCCTCGGCATCGACCATGTGCTCGGCCATGAGGCGCCGCACTTCTTCCGCATCTTCCTTGCGGTAGGCCGCCAGCAGCTGCGTGTGATAGTCGACGTTGGCCTCGCCGAAGTGGTGATGGTCCAGCGCCTTCTTGTAGACCACGAGGTCGCGCAGCAGGTCGTTGAGAAAACGGCACATGAAGGAGAGCACCGGGTTGGGGCAGCTCTCGGCCAGCATCGTGTGGAACGCCAGTTCGGCCTCGCGCTGCATGCGCAGCTCGTCCTCGTTGGTGGGCTCGATGGTGCACAGGCGCACGTTCTCTTCGAGCTGATCGAACTGCGCGGTCGTCAGGCGGCCGACCACGCTCACGGCCAGCTCGGGCTCCAGCACCTTGCGCAGCTGGTAGATGTGATGTCCGTCCAGATGATGGAAGTGCAGGAAGTTGCGCAGCGGTTCCGAGGCATGGTCCACGGACACCTGCTGTAGATAGGCACCGCCCCCGGGGCCGGTGCGGATCGAGATGAGCCCGCGCACTTCCAGCGCCTTCAACGCCTCGCGCACCGTGCTCTTCGAATAGCCGAAGAGCTCGATCAGTTCCTTCTCGTTCGGCAGGCGATCGCCGGGTTGCTTCCTCTCGGCAACGATCCATCGCTTGACGTCTTCGACGATGACGTCCGAGAGCTTTTGCCGTTTGGGGCGGTGTTGGCCCACTGTCATTCACACGCTCCATGCCCATCGGGAGATGCGCGGGATGCGCAACAGCGCGCGATCTTAAACGGCGTCATGGGTGGGTCCAGTTGGTTTTGGGCACAAGGCTTGCTAGCGGGTTTTTACCAACATATTAATCCTATTTATCCGCTTAAATTCGCCGGCACCCGCAGGCCCCCCTTTCAGGCACCCCTTCCACTTACTTCCACACCACGACCGGAGAACTCCCATGCAACGCAGACACCTTCTTCAGCTGGCCGCCCTGTCGGCCGCCCCGGCTTCGCTCCTGGCGAGCCGCTCGGTCTTCGCGCAATCGGCGGACGCCATCCGCTTCGGCTGCCCGGTCCCGATGTCGGGCGCCTTCGCGGCCAACGGCAAGTTCGCCGACCTGGGCATGAAGCTGGCGATCGAGCAGTACGGCAGCGTGCTGAAGCGCCCGCTCGCCTACACGGTGCTCGACACCGAGGGCAAGCCCGCCACCGCCGTGCGCAAGGTGCAGGAAGCCTCGCAGCAGCAGGGCGCCAAGTTCTTCGCGGGCGGCATCCTCTCGTCCGAAGCGCTCGCCATGGGCAAGGAAGCCGAGAAGGCCGGCGGCCTCTTCATCACCACCGCGGGTGCCGACGAGATCACGGGCAAGGACTGCAACCCCGCCACCTTCCGCTGGTCGGTGCCCACCTTCGGCGCGATCGAGCAGACGGTGCGCCCGCTGATCGCCTCGATGCCCAAGGCCAAGCGCTGGTACACCATCACGCCGCAGTACGTGTTCGGCGATGGCCTCCTGAGTGCCGCCAAGAACATCTTCCAGGAGAAGGGCATCGAGCACGTGGGCAACAGCTACCACTCGCTCAACGAGAAGGAATTCAGCGGCTACCTCACCAACGCGATGGCAGCCAAGCCCGACGTGCTGCTGCTCCTGGACTTCGGCGCGCAGTCGTCGGCCGCGCTGCGCCAGGCGGTGAGCTTCGGCATGCACAAGAACATGACGATCCTCATGGCCTGGGCCTCGGGCCTGGAGCAGTTCGATGAACTCGGCGCGGACCTGTGCGACGGCGTCTACTTCGGCGCGCAGTACTGGCACACCGCCGACACCACGCTCAACAAGGACCTGGTCAAGCGCACCGCCGACAAGCTCAAGATCGTGCCCAACTACAGCCTCGCGGGCTCGTACATCTGCACCAAGATCCTGATCGACGGCATCGTGAAGGCCGGCACGGTCGACCAGAAGGCCGTCATCGCCGCGCTCGAAGGCATGAAGTTCGACGGGCTCACCGGCACCGAGGAAATCCGCAAGGCCGACCACCAGGTCATCAAGGATTACTACCTGCTCAAGGGCAAGGCCAAGTCGAAGATGAAGGACGCGGCGGACTACGTGGACGTGGTGAGTTCGGGCAAGTCGTTCCTCGCCGCAGACAAGACCGGCTGCAAGCTGGCCTGAACCCAAGTGCATCCCACCCCGCCTGGGCAGCCTTGGCAGTGCCCGCCCACCGTTCGGGCTGAGCTTGTCGAAGCCTTTCACGCCGCGCCCAGCCCTTCGACAGGCTCAGGGCGAACGGGGTGGGGGAGGCGCCTGCCTGCATTCCGATCCTTCGCAGTCCACGAATCCACTGAATCTCCATGACCGTCTACCTGCTCCAGACCATCAACGGAATCGGCATCGGCATGCTGTATTTCCTGCTGGCCGTTGGCCTGTCCATCGTGTTCGGCCTGCTGCGATTCGTGAACTTCGCGCACGGCGCCTTCTACCTGCTGGGTGCCTACCTGTGCTTCCAGGCGATGCAGTGGGGCCTCAACTTCTGGGCCGCGCTGGTGCTGGTGCCGCTGTTCGTCGGCGCGCTCGGCTGGCTGGCCGAGAAGCTGCTGCTGCGCCGCGTGTACGCCAAGCCGCACGAGTTCCACATCCTGGTGACCGTGGGCCTCGCGCTCGCGGTGCAGGAGATCGTCATCGTGTTCTGGGGCCCCTTGGGCAACAGTGTGGCGACGCCCGATCTTCTGCAGGGCGTGGTGATGTGGGGCGACTTCGTGTACCCGAAGTACCGGCTCTTCGTGATCGGCTTCACCGCCGTGCTCGCGGTGCTGTTGTGGTGGGTGCTCGAAGGCACGCGCCTCGGCAGCGCGGTGCGCGCGGGGAGCGAATCGACCGAGATGGTGTCGCTCCTGGGCATCAACGTGTTCCGCGTGTTCAGCCTGGTGTTCGCGCTGGGCGCGGCCACGGCGGCGCTGGCCGGCGTGCTGGCCGCACCCATTCGCGGCGCGGAACCTTTCATGGGCGTCGAGGCGCTCGGCGTCGCCTTCGTGGTGGTGGTGATCGGGGGCCTGGGCAGCTTCGGCGGCGCGCTGGTCGGCGGCTTGCTGATCGGCATCGTGCAGAGCCTCATGAGCACCATCTGGCCGCCCGGCGCGAGCCTGATGATCTACATCGCGATGGCGGCCGTGCTGCTCTTGCGCCCGCATGGCCTGCTCGGCCGCAAAGGATGATGGCCATGCCGAGAAAATATACATTCCTGCTGGCGCTCGCCGTCACGCTCGCGCTGCCGCTCCTGATGCGCTCGGGCTCGCTCGCGAGCGAGGTGCTGATCTACGCGCTGGCCGCGCTGGGCTGCAATTTGCTGCTGGGCTACACGGGGCTCCTGTCGTTCGGGCAGGGCATCTTCTTTGGCCTGGGCAGCTACACCATCGCGATCCTGCTCACGCGGCTGCAGTTGCCGATGCCTCTTGCGCTGCTCGCTGCCATCGGCATGGGGGCCCTCGGCGCGGCGGTGGTCGGGTGGGTCGCCATCCGCCAGCGCGGCACGTACTTCGTGATGCTCACGCTGGCCTTCGCGCAGATGTTCTATTTCGTGGCGTACACCGCCTCGGGCCTCACGGGTGGCGACAACGGCCTGCTCGACGTGCCGCGTCCCGCGTTCATGGACACGCCGTGGAAGTACTACGCCTTCGTCGCGGTCATGTTCCTCATCGCGTTCGCGCTGCTGCTCAAGGTGACCGATTCGGTCTTCGGCCGCACGCTGCTGGCCATCCGCGACAACGAGGACCGCGCCGCGGCCGTGGGCTACAACCTCAAGCGCTTCAAGCTGCTGGCCTTCGTGATCTCGGGCGCCGTCACGGGCCTCGCAGGCGGCCTGCACGCGATGATGACCGGCATCGCGCCGCTCTCGAACGCCGAGTACCACACGAGCGAGATGATCCTGGTCATCACCGTGATCGGCGGCACCGGCAACCTATTCGCCTCGGTGCTGGGCTCGGCCTTCTACGTGCTGCTGGCCGACTGGCTCTCCACGCTGTGGCCGCGGTGGTTGCTGCTGCTGGGGCTCCTGCTGATCGGCGTGAGCATCGGCATGCAGCGCGGCCTCTGGGGGCTGGGCGAGGCCGCATGGCGGCGCGTGTTCCGCAGGACGCTTTCCGCCCCGGCCGCATCCGAAGCGCAGGGAGAAAAAGCATGACGCAGCCCGTTCTCATCGAAGCCATCGGCGTCACCAAGCACTACGGCAAGTTCGCCGCGCTCGGCGGCGTGGACCTGAAGATCAAGCCCAACACCGTGCACTCGGTGATCGGCCCGAACGGCGCGGGCAAGACCACGCTGTTCCACATGCTCACGGGCACCGGCACCACCACGGGCGGGCGCATCCTGTTCGACGGCCACGACGTGACGCACGAGCCCGACCACCGGCGCGTGCAGCGCGGCATGGCGCGCTCGTTCCAGGTCACCAGCCTCTTCCCGAGCCTTTCGGTGCGCGAGAACCTGCGCGTCGCGGCGCAGGGCATCGCGCCGCGCCAGGCGATGAACTGCTGGCGCGCGCCGGTCGGCGACCGCGCCTGCGCCGAGACCGTGGCCGAGGTGCTCGCGCGCGTCGGCCTCGAACGGCTGGCCGACACGCCCGCCAACGTGCTCTCGCACGGCCAGCAGCGCCGCCTCGAAGTGGGCATGGCGCTTGCTGCGAAACCGAAGGCGATCTTTCTCGACGAGCCGACCTCGGGCATGGGCATCGACGACCTCGACGACATGAAGCGCCTGATCCGCAGCCTGCGCGATGCGCACACGGTGGTGCTGATCGAACACAACATGAACATCGTGATGGACATCTCCGACACCGTGACCGTGATGCAGCTGGGCCGCGTGCTGGCCGAAGGACTGCCGGGCGATATCCGCGCCGATGCGCGCGTGCGATCGGCGTACCTCGGCAACATGATCACCGGGGGCAAGGCATGAGCGGCGGGAACATTCTCGAAGTCGAAGGCCTGCATGCGCACTACGGCAAGAGCCACGTGCTGCAGGGCGTGTCGATGACCGTGGGCGAGGCCGAACTGGTCACGCTGCTCGGCCGCAACGGCGCGGGCAAGTCGACCACGCTCAAGAGCATTGCAGGCGCTGTCACGCCGACGAAAGGGCGCGTGCGCTTCCAAGGCGCCGACATTGCCGGCCAGCCCGCGCACCGCATCGCCACGCGCGGCGTGTGCCTGGTGCCCGAGCACCGCGGCATCTTCAAGCTGCTCACGGTCGAGGAGAACCTGCTGCTCGGCCAGCGGCGCGATTCGCCCTGGCAGCTGGCCGACATCTACCGCATCTTTCCGCGCCTGAACGAGCGGCGCCGCAACGGCGGCGGACAGCTTTCGGGCGGCGAGCAGCAGATGCTGGCGATCGGCCGCGCGCTGATGAACCATCCACGCCTCCTGATCCTGGACGAGCCGGTCGAAGGCCTCGCGCCGGTGATCGTGGAGGAGATCGTCGCGCAGCTGAAAACCATCAAGGCCGCGGGCGTCGCCATCCTCCTGGTCGAGCAGAACGTGGAGGTGTGCGTGCAGCTCGCCGACCGCCACTACATCGTGGAGCAGGGCGTGATCGTGCACGAGGCCGGCAACGCCGCCTTCATGGCCGACCACGAAGTGAAAGACCGCTACCTCGGCGTCGGTCTCGCGTGATGGCCGGCGCGTTTGCCTCCCGCCCGTTCACGCTGAGCTTGTCGAAGCGCCGCGCAAGGCTTCGACAAGCTCAGCCCGAACGGCTCTTGTTTCAGCCCAATGGCTCTTGTCTTGCTGAGCAATCACCCATTCGCACCAGCGTTTCGCCTCCCGGATCTTTCTCAAAGCCATGAACTCAACCACTGAACTTTCTTCCGCACCCGATGTGCGCGCCCTGCGCATCGACGGCCAGCGCCTCTGGGATTCGCTGATGCAGCTCGCCCAGGTCGGCGCCACCGAGAAGGGCGGCGTGTGCCGCCTCGCGCTGACCGACCTCGACCGCCAGGGCCGCGACCTCTTCACGCGCTGGGCGCGCGAGGCCGGCTGCGAGGTGCGCGTGGACGCCATCGGCAACATCTTTGCGCGCCGTGCCGGCCGCAACAACGCGCTGCCGCCCGTCACCACCGGCAGCCACATCGACACGCAGCCCACGGGCGGCAAGTTCGACGGCAACTACGGCGTGCTCGCGGGGCTGGAAGTGATCCGCGCGCTCAACGATGCGAAGGTCGTGACCGAAGCGCCGCTCGAAGTGGCGGTGTGGACCAACGAGGAGGGCTCCCGCTTCGTGCCGGTGATGATGGGCTCGGGCGTGTTCGTCGATGCCTTCACGCTGGAGCATGCGCTCGCGCAGCGCGACACCGAGGGCGTGAGCGTGGCGCAGGCGCTCGATGCGATCGGCTACGCGGGCCAGGTGCCCGCCTCGGCCGCAACGTCGCCCGTGGGCGCGTATTTCGAAGCCCACATCGAACAGGGCCCGGTGCTCGAAGCCAACGAACGCGTGATCGGCGTGGTCGAGGGTGCGCTCGGCCAGCGCTGGTACGACGTCGTGGTGCAGGGCATGGAAGCGCATGCCGGCCCCACGCCCATGGAATTGCGCAAGGATGCGCTGCTCGCCGCGGCCGAACTCGTGATCGAGGTGAACCGCATCGCGCTCGCGCACGCCCCGCATGCGCGCGGCACGGTCGGCTGGATCGACAACTACCCGAACTCGCGCAACGTGATCCCGGGGCGCGTGAAGCTCAGCGTCGACCTGCGCGCGGCGGACGACATGGTGCTGCTGGCCATGGACGCGGCGCTGAAGGAGGCCGTGCATCGCCTGGCCGGCGGCGGCAAGGTGGGGGCGACGGTCGAGCAGGTCGTGTACTTCCCGCCCCAGCCCTTCACGCCCGGGCTGGTGTCCGCGGTGCGCGAGGCGGCACAGGCGCAGGGCCTCAGCTGGATGAACGTGATCAGCGGCGCGGGCCACGATGCGGTGTACCTCGCGCGCGTGTGCCCCACCGCGATGATCTTCGTGCCGTGCCTGGACGGCATCAGCCACAACGAGATCGAGGACGCCGAGCCCGCGCACCTGGAAGCCGGCTGCAACGTGCTGCTGCAGGCGATGCTGCAGAGCGCGGGAGTGGCAGCATGAGGGCGCTGTTTCGGCGCATCCTGGGGTCGGGCATGGCCTTGGGCATGGCCGCGGCCTGCACGGCCGCATTGGCCGCCGGCGAGCCGATCCTGGTCGGCCAGTCCGCGGTGCTCACCGGCCCATTCACGCCCAACAGCCTTGCGTTCATGGAAGGCCAGACGCTGTTCTTCGACCAGTTGAACAAGGCGGGCGGCGTCGGCGGCCGGCCCGTCAAGATGATCACCTACGACGATGCCTACATCGCCGAGAAGGCCGCGGCCAATGCCGAGAAGCTGCTGGGCACCGACCGCGTCGTGTGCCTGTTCGGCACGATGGGCACGGGCATCGGCGCGGCCATGGTGCCGGTGGCGGCGAAGTACGACAGCTTCATCTTCGGCGGGCTGACGGGCGCGGCGGTGCTGCGCGGGCCGAAGGTGCCGATCTATCACGTGCGCGAGTCGTATGCCGACGAGGTCTTGCGGGTGATGACCCACCTGACCACCATCGGCGTGACGCGCATCGCGATCGTCTCCAGCGACGACGCCTATGGCAAGGGCATCGAGAAGGACGCCGTGGCCGCGCTGGAGAAGAACCAGCATCCGGCCTTGCTGTCGCTGCGCTTCGACCCGAAGGAAAAGGACCACCCGGCGATTGCGCAGCAGGTGATTGCGAGCGGGGCGCAGGCGGTGTACGTCATCGCGGCCGGAACGCCCGCCATCAACATCATCCGCTCGCTGGTGGCCGCGCCCATCCATCCGCAGATCTACACGAACTCGGTGGCGAGCTCGTTCCTGCTCTACAAGGAGCTGGGCGACAAGAGCCGCGGCATCGTGCTGTCGCAGGTGATGCCGCCGTTCTGGAAGACGCGCTTTCCGATCGTCGATGAATACCAGCGCGCGCTGAAGACCGCGGGCAGCACCAGCGAAGGCTCCTACCTGGGGCTGGAGGGCTACATCACGGCCAAGGCCTTTGCGGAATCGCTGCAGCGCGTGAAGGGGCCGATCACCACCGAGTCGCTGCGCCGCAGCATCGAGAACTCGCCGCCCATGAACCTGAACGGCTTCCAGGTCGCATTCCGCCCCGACAACCGCAACGGCTCCAGCTTCGGCGACATCACCATGCTCGGAAGCGCCGGAAAGTTCGCTCAATGAAAGCAATGAAAGTCCTCGTCGCGCGTCTCAACCACGAGACCAACACCTTCTCGCCGGTGCCCACGCCGCTCGCGGCCTTCGGGCCCGACGGGCCCACGTTCGGCCAGGAGGCCTACCGGGACAACAAGGGCATGCGCACCGCGATGTCGGCCTTCATCGACCTGGCCGAAGCGGCCGGCGCGACGCTGGTCACGCCGGTGTCGGCCTCGGCCAACCCGAGCGGGCCGGTCGATGCCAAGGCCTACACCACGCTCACGCAATGCATCGTCGATGCGGCGCCGGGCTGCGACGCCATCCTGCTCGACCTGCACGGCGCAATGGTGGCCGAGAACAGCGTCGATGGCGAAGGCGACCTGCTCGTGCGGCTGCGCGCCGCGGCGCCGGGCGTGCCCATCGGCGTCGCGCTCGACCTGCATGCCAACGTGACGCCCGCGATGGTCGGCCATGCCGACGTGATCGTCGGCTTCAAGACCTATCCGCACATCGACATGTACGAGACCGGCGAACATGCCGGCCGCTTGTTGTTCGACCTGCTCGCGGGCCGCAGCCAGCCCGCGCTGCGCTGGCACCCGCTGCCGCTGATGGCGCACACGCTGCGCAGCGCCTCGTTCACCGGCGCGATGCAGCGGGCGATCGACGCGGCGCGCGCGGCCGAGGTTTCGGAGTCGCTCGCGGTCTCGATCTTCGCGGGCTTCTCGCTGTCGGACATCGAGGCGCCCTGCATGAGCGTGGTGGTGGTCGATGCGCAATCGCCCGAGCGCGCGCAGGCCACGGCCGACCGCATCGCCGGTCAGATGTGGGCCGAGCGCGAGGCCTTCATCTACCGCAGCGAGCCGCTGGCCGAATCGGTGGCCCGCGCCAAGCGCATTGCCGAGGGCGCGACACGCCCGGTGCTGCTGCTGGACCACGGCGACAACTGCATGTCGGGCGGCAGCTGCGACACGATGGACGTGCTGCAGGAAGCGCTCGCACAGGGCCTGCATGGCATCGGCGTCGGCCCGCTGTGCGACCCCGAGGCGGTGGCCGAACTGATCGCGGCAGGCGAGGGCGCCCAGGTGACGGTCGCGCTCGGCAACAAGGTCTCGCTCGAGGGCATCGGCCTCGAGAAGACGCCGGTGCAACTGACTGGCACGGTGCGGTTCATCAGCAACGGCGAGTACGTGATCACCGGCCCCACCTACACCGGCCAGCGCAGCAGCATGGGCCGCACGGTGCTGTTCGACATCGGCGCGGCGCGCATCGTGGTGACCGAGCGCACGCAGGAGCCGTGGGACATCGGCGTCTTCGAATGCGCGGGGCTCGATCCGCGCAATGAACGCTTTCTTCTTCTCAAGTCGCGCATGTACTGCCGGCCGGTGTTCGAGCCGCTCTCTGCGGCGCTGGTGGAGTGCGACAGCCCGGGCGTGACGAGCTCGGACTACAGCCTGTTCCCGTTCAGCAAGGTGCGTCGTCCCGTGTTTCCACTGGACGCGGAACTGGCCGCATAACCTCCCGCGTCATGGACGCTGCGCGCGCGCGGCGCGACCATTCCTTCACCCCGCGATGTTGCGGGTCGAACCCTCGAAAAGGAATGGTCACCATGAACACCGCCGCACACGACGCCGCCACGATTGCCCAACGCTACATCGCCGTCTGGAACGAAACCGATGGCGCACGCCGCGCCGCGCTGATCGAGGCCGGCTGGACCGCCGATGCGCACTACGTGGACCCCATCGCCCAGGCCAGCGGCCGCGAGCAGATCAGTGCGCTGGTCGGCGCGGTGCAGCAGCGCTACCCGGGCTTTCGCTTCAACCTGCTCGGCAAGGCCGAGGCGCACGGCGACAACCTGCGCTTTTCGTGGACGCTCGGCCCGAGCGGTGCGCAAGACCTGATCCAGGGCACCGACTTCGCGCAGCTCGATGCGGGCAAGCTGCGGTCGGTGACGGGCTTTCTGGACAAGGTGCCGGTCGGCGCCTGAACGAAAGCTGAACGCCGGTCGTTCAGTCCGGCGCGCCAGCAGGCCGGCCGCGCCAGAGCTTGCGATACACCGTTGCGCGGCTGATGCCCAGCGCGCGCGCAGCCTCCGCCACGTTGCCGCGGGCGTCTGCCACGGCCTTGCGGATCAGCGCGGTTTCCACGTCGCGCAGCCGCGGCCGCGCATCGGGCGCCGCATCGGCCGTGCCGCTGCCGCCGCGCTGGGGGCGCACCTGCACCCGCAGGCCCGACCAGAGCGGCACCTCGAGCGCCGCATCGCCGCGCCGGGCGGCGTCGAACATCATGTGCAGCGGGAGCGCGAAGAGGTCGTTGAAATGCAGGGCCTGCTGGCCGCGCGCCAGGGGCTGGTGCAGCATCTGCCGCGCGGTGGCGTTGGCGCCCGTCACGTTGCCGCTCGCATCGATGCAGACCAGGCCCTCGGTGGCCTCGCCGCCCGGGTGGCCCGGCCAGGCCAGGTGCAGCCGCAGTTCGCAGGCCTCCTGCATGACCAGCATGTTCTCGATGCTGCGCGCCGACAGCGCCGCCAGGTGGCGCAGCTCGGGGCGCTCCACCGTCTGCACGCCGCTCAGGTCGAGCATGCCGATGCAGTCGCCCCGGGGGCCGAAGAGCGGCGCGCCGGCGCAGCTGTAGACGCTGGTGTCGTCGAAGAAGTGCTCGCCGCGGTGCAGCCACACCGATTCCTGCTCGGCCAGCGCGGTGCTGATGGCGGAGGTGCCGATCGCGCGTTCCGAAAGATCGACCCCGATCCGGCCGATGTCGCGCGCATAGCGGCTGGCGGTGTCGGTGCCGTCGGGCAGCGCGCCCACGTCGATCACGATGCCCGCGGCGTCGGTCAGCACCGCGAAATAGCGGGTGTCGGCAATGGCGCGGGACAGCCGGGCGATCACCGGCCGGGCCGCCGCGACCAGCGCCCGGTTGCGCTCGGCGAGCTCCCGTACGGCCGAGGAGCTCACCGGCTCGAAGCTCACCCGCTGCTGCGGGCGGCGGCCGGCCTCGATGCAGCGCTGCCATGAACGGGTGATCCAGGGGTCGATGCGCAGGGCGTTGCGGGCGCGCGGCGCATCGCCGTGGAGCAGCTCGCGCCGGGCTTGGGCAATGGCCAGGGAACGCTCGGGAGGGGGCGAAACGAGAGAGGCGTTCATCGTGTGGGTTCGCGCGGGTGGGGCGGCTTTTCCGGGCTCACCGGGGGGCAAGCTGTTTCATTTTGAGAATTTCGCGGGCACTGCGCAAGTGTCAAGGGTTTTGCCTAGGATAGTGCGAAAGGTGGGCATCCAAGATGCCTTTCGCTGAACCAGCCATCACCTATCACGGAGACAGCCACATGCAGGTAGCTTTCAAGGTCAACGGCCGCCCAGTCACGGTCGACGCACCGCCAAACACCTTCCTTGTGCACGCGATCCGCGAGCACCTTCACCTCACCGGAACCCACGTCGGCTGCGACACCGCCCAGTGCGGCGCCTGCACCGTCCACGTCAACGGCCGGGCCGTCAAGTCATGCAACGTGCTGGTCGCCCAGGCGGCCGGTGCCGACATCACCACCATCGAGGGCATCGCCGAAGCCGACGGCACCATGCACCCCATGCAGGCGGCCTTCAAGGAGTGCCACGGCCTGCAGTGCGGTTTCTGCACCCCCGGCATGGTCATGAGCGCCATCGACCTGTGCACCCACCACCCCAAGTCGAGCGAATCGGAGATCCGGGAGCTGCTGGACGGCAACCTGTGCCGCTGCACCGGCTACCAGAACATCGTGAAGGCCGTGAAGATGGGCGGCGAGGCGATGGCCTCGGGCACTCCGGTCAAAGCCACCGTCACGGCCTGAAGGGAGCGACATCATGGGTGCTTCCGACTTCTCGAACCTGCCCCATATCGGCGAGGCCCTCCGGCGCAAGGAAGACTACCGCTTCCTGACCGGCGCGGGCAACTACACCGACGACATCACGCTGGCCAACCAGAGCCATGCGGTCTTCGTGCGCTCGCCGCACGCCCATGCTGCGATCAAGTCGATCGATATCGCCGAGGCGCTGAAGATGCCCGGCGTGGTCGGCATCTTCAGCGGCAAGGACATCGAGGGAAAGATGGGCGGGCTGCCCTGCGGCTGGCTCATCAACAACCCCGACGGCACCCCGATGAAGGAGCCGATGCACCCGATCCTGGCGATCAAGAAGGTGCGCTACGTGGGCGACCACGTGGCCATGGTGGTGGCCGAGACGGTCGAGCAGGCCAAGAACGCGGCCGAAGCGGTGGTCGTCGACTACGACGTGCTGCCCGCCCTGGTGAGCGTGGCCGACGCCGCGAAGAAGACCGGCAGCACCACGCTGCACGACGAGGCGCCCGACAACCAGTGCTACAAGTGGGTGCTCGGCGACAAGGCGGCGGTGGACAACGTGTTCACCACGGCCGCGCACATCACCCAGCTCGACCTGGTCAACAACCGGCTCATTCCCAACCCGATCGAGCCGCGCGTGGCCATCGGCAGCTACAGCCGCGGCACCGACGACTACACGCTCTACGTGTCGAACCAGAACCCGCACGTCGAGCGCCTCTTGATGACGGCCTTCGTGCTGGGTCTGCCCGAGCACAAGGTGCGGGTGATCGCGCCCGACGTGGGCGGCGGCTTCGGCTCCAAGATCTTCCTGTACGCCGAAGACGTGTGCCTCACCTGGGCCGCCAAGCAGCTCAACCGCAACATCAAGTGGACGGCGGAGCGCTCGGAGTGCTTCCTCTCGGATGCGCACGGCCGCGACCATGTGAGCCACGCCGAGATGGCGATGGACAAGGACGGCAAGTTCCTCGCGATGCGCGTGCACACCGACGCCAACCTGGGCGCGTACCTCTCGACCTTCTCGACCGCGGTGCCGACCATCCTCTACGCGACGCTGCTCGCGGGCCAGTACACGACGCCGCAGATCTACGTGGAGGTCGATGCGTGGTTCACCAACACCTCGCCGGTCGATGCCTACCGCGGCGCGGGGCGGCCCGAGGCCACCTACCTGCTGGAGCGCCTGGTGTCGCGCTGCGCCTGGGAAATGAACCTGGGCCAGGACGAGATCCGCAAGCGCAACTTCATCACCACCTTCCCCTACCAGACGCCCGTGGCGCTGCAGTACGACACCGGCGACTTCCATGCGTGCATGGACAAGGCGCGCGTGCTCGCCGACGTCGAGGGCTATGCGCAGCGCAAGTCGGCGACCGAAGCCAAGGGCAAGCTGCGCGGCATCGGCTACTCCAGCTACATCGAGGCCTGCGGCATCGCGCCCTCGAACATCGCGGGTGCGCTCGGCGCGCGGGCGGGGCTCTTCGAGTGCGGCGAGATCCGCGTGCACCCGACCGGCAGCGTGACGGTGTTCACCGGCTCGCACAGCCACGGCCAGGGGCATGAGACCACCTTCGCGCAGGTCGTCGCGGCGCGCCTGGGCATTCCGGTGGACAACGTGGACGTGGTGCACGGCGACACCGGCCGCGTGCCCTTCGGCATGGGCACCTACGGCTCGCGCTCCATCTCGGTGGGGGGCGCGGCCATCATGAAGGCGCTCGACAAGATCGAGACCAAGGCCAAGAAGATCGCCGCGCACCTGATGGAGGCGAGCGACGCCGACATCGAGTTCGCCAACGGCGAATTCACCGTCAAGGGCACCGACAAGAAGATCCCGTTCGGCCAGGTGGCGCTCACGGCCTACGTGCCGCACAACTACCCGCTGGACAAGCTGGAGCCGGGCCTGAACGAAACCGCCTTCTACGACCCGACCAACTTCACCTTCCCGGGCGGCACCTACATCTGCGAGGTCGAGATCGACAAAGAGACCGGCGAAGTGAAGGTCGACCGCTTCACCGCGGTGGACGACTTCGGCACCATCATCAACCCGATGATCGTGGAGGGCCAGGTGCACGGCGGGCTGGTGCAGGGCATCGGCCAGGCGCTCCTGGAGAACTGCGTCTACGACAACGAGACCGGCCAGCTGCTCACCGGCAGCTTCATGGACTACGCCATGCCGCGCGCCGGCGACTTTCCGCAGTTCAAGCTGGACACCGTGTGCACCCCGTGCACGCACAACCCGCTGGGCACCAAGGGCTGCGGCGAGGCGGGGGCCATCGGTTCGCCGCCGGCCGTGATCAACGCGGTGCTCGATGCGCTGGCGCCGCTGGGCGTCAAGGATTTCGACATGCCTGCCTCTTCCAGCCGCGTCTGGGAGGCGATGCAGAAGGGCGGCAACCCGCAGGACGCGCAAGCGCCCTCGCTCGCTGCCAGCACCCAAGGCCGTCCCGCTCCATAACAACACAGAAGGAATCACACACCATGTACGCCTTCACACTCGAACGGCCCGCCACCGTGGCCGATGCGGCCAAACTCATCGCCGCGGGCGCCAAGCCGCTCGCCGGCGGCCAGACGCTCCTGGCCTCCATGAAGCTCAGGCTCTCCGCGCCCGAGCAGCTGGTGGACCTGAGCGGCATCAAGGAACTTTCCGGCATCAGGAAGGATGGCGGCACGCTCACCATCGGCGCCATGTCGCGCCACCTGGACGTGGCGAACAACGCTGACGTGAAAGCCGCCTTCCCCGCGCTGGCCGACCTGGCCTCGCGCATCGGCGACCGGCAGGTGCGCGCAATGGGCACCATCGGCGGCTCGGTGGCCAACAACGATCCGGCCGCTTGCTATCCGAGCGCGGTGCTGGGCTCGGGTGCCACCGTGATCACGTCGAAGCGCGAGATCGCGGCCGACGATTTCTTCCTCGGCCTCTTCACCACGGCGCTCGAAGAAGACGAGCTGATCACCGCCATTCGCTTTCCGGTCCCCAAGCGCGCCGTGTACGAGAAGCTGCGCCAGAAGGCCTCGCACTTCCCGCTCGTGGGCATCTTCCTCACGCAGTCCGACAGCGGCGTGCGCGTGGCCGTCACCGGCGCGGGCAACGGCGTGTTCCGCCATGCGGGGCTCGAGGATGCGCTCAACAAGAGCTTCACCGCGGCAGCCGCCGCGGCCGTGAAGATCGATGCGAGCGAACTCAACAGCGACCTGCATGCATCGGCGGCCTACCGCGCGAACCTGATCAGCGTGCTCACGCAGCGCGCCGTGACCAAGGCCCTCGGCTGAAGCAGCGAGCCGCAAGCTGACTGCCGGAAGGCGCGACACCCTCGCGTCTTCCGCTACCCTTTGCCATGATCTTCCCGACCATCGACTCCCTCTCCGAAGGCTTGATGCAGGCCGGCTATTTCGCCGACCGGCGCCTGGCGACCGCCGTGTTCCTCGCGCTCAAGCTGCAGCGTCCGCTGCTGCTCGAGGGCGAGCCGGGCGTCGGCAAGACCGAGCTGGCCAAGGCACTGTCGAAGGCCTTGAGCCGCGAGCTGCTGCGCCTGCAGTGCTACGACGGGCTGGAGCAGCGCGAGGCGCTCTACGAATGGAACTACGCGGCGCAATTGCTGCACATGCGCGCGGCCGAAGCGACGGGCGCGGCGCGCGACGTGGAAGCCGAGGTCTACCAGCCGCACTACCTGATCCGCCGCCCGCTGCTGCAGGCATTGCAGACGCCCGCGCCCGGCGCCGTGCTGCTGATCGATGAAGTGGACCGCGCCGACGAGCCCTTCGAGGCCTTCCTGCTCGAGTACCTGGGCGAATACCAGGTGAGCATTCCCGAACTCGGCACGGTGCGCGCTGTCGTGCCGCCGGTCACCATCCTCACGAGCAACCGCACGCGCGAGCTCAACGATGCGGTCAAGCGCCGCTGCCTCTACCACTGGCTCGACTACCCCGAACGCGAGCGCGAGCTGGCGATCGTGCGGGCCCAGGTGCCGCAGGCGAGCGAGAAGCTCTCGGCGCAGGTGGCCGCCTTCGTCGCGCGGCTGCGCGATGCACCGTTCATCAACGCCTTCCAGCGCGCCCCCGGCATCGCCGAGAGCGTCGAGTGGGCGAGGGCGCTGATCGCGCTCGACACCGTGGAGCTCGATCCCGAAGTGGTGGTCGACACCGCCGGCATCCTCTTCAAGCAGCGCGACGACGTGGCCGCGCTCACGCGCGAGCTGGCGTCGGACCTGCTGAAACCCGAGGAGCCGGTCGCGCCCTGAGCGTGGCCGACGTTCGAGGCGGCTCCGCATGGCCGGCATCCAGCAACTCGGTGACGTCCGCAGCGGCAAGCTGGCCGGCAACATCACCGCGTTCGGGCGTGCGCTGCGGCGCGCGGGCGTGCGCACCGATGCCATGCGCATCGCGCTCGCCGCCGAGGCGGTCACGCTGGTGGGCGTGGAAGACAAGCTGGACCTGAGCGCCGCGATGGAAGCCGTGATGGTCAGCCGCGAGCAGGACCGCATGGTGTTCCGCGAACTCTTCGACGCATGGTTTCGCGACCCGGAGCTCGCGAACAAGCTGCTTGCGCAGATGCTGCCGAGCGCCGAAGGCAAGGCCGAGCCTTCCAAGCGGCGCCCGCGCGTGCGCGAGGCGTTGACCGCCCCGCGCGATCCCGCGAAGCCGGCCGTGGCGGCCAAGCCCGACAAGGAGATCGAGTTCGATGCCGCGATGACATCGAGCGACCGCCAGCGCCTGCAGCATGCGGACTTCAACGCGCTCGGCGCCTCCGAATACCGGCTGGTCGAGCGGCTCGCGCGCGACGTGACGCTGCCGATTCCCTCGTTGCCCTCGCGCCGGTTGCGCGTGGCGGGCGACGCGGGCCGGCAGCAGGCGCGCATGCACTGGCCCGGCGTGCTGCACGAGGCCGCGCGCACCGGCGGCGAGATCCTGCGGCTGCCGCGCCTGGCCCGGCGGGAGCAGCCCCTGCCGCTGTTGGTGCTGGTGGACGTGTCGGGCTCGATGGAGCGCTATGCGCGCCTGCTGCTCGCGTTTTTGCATGCGTCCACGCGCCGGGCCGGGCGGCGCGACGTGTTCGCCTTCGGCACCCGGCTGACAGATTTGACGCCCGCCTTCCGGCTCGCCGACACCGACGCGATGCTCGGCGCGGCCAGCCTCGCCATCGACGATTTCGCGGGTGGCACGCGGCTGGGCAGTTCGCTGGCCGAGCTGCGGCGCTTCCACGCACGCCGCCTCACGGGCCGCCGCACGCTGGTGCTGGTGATCAGCGACGGCCTGGACACCGGCGAGCCCGCGGTGCTGGAGAACGAGCTGCTGTGGCTCAAGCGCCATTCGCGCCGGCTGCTGTGGCTCAACCCGCTGCTGCGCTTCGAGGGCTACGCCCCTCTGGCGCGTGGGGCCACCGTGCTGCACCGGCATGCGGACGCGATGCTCGCGGTCCACAATCTCAGTGCCCTCGAACAACTCGCCACGAGCCTCGCCGCCCTGATGCGGTCCGGCCGCTAGGGCCGCAAGACAACAAGGAAGAACCACCATGGAAATGCTCGGAAACCGCCGCCTCGGCGTCACGCAACAACAGGCCTGGGAAGCGCTCAACGACCCCGAGACGCTCAAGAAGTGCATTCCCGGCTGCGACAAGTTCGAGCTCACCGGCGACAACCAGTACAGCGTGGCGCTCGCACTGAAGATCGGCCCGGTGTCGGCCAAGTTCAGCGGCAAGGTGGTGCTGTCGGACATCGTGGCGCCCGATGGCTACAAGCTCACCTTCGAGGGGCAGGGCGGCGTGGCGGGGTTTGCCAAGGGCTCGTCGAGCGTGACGCTCAAGCAGCTCGCCGGCGCAACGCAAGCGCCTGTTGCGGCGGATGCCGCGCCCGTCGACGGTGCCCCTGCCGAAGCGGTCGCGGCGCCCGTCGGCTGCGAGCTCGACTACACCGTGCAGGCGCAGGTCGGCGGCAAGATCGCCCAGCTGGGCCAGCGCCTGATCGACGGCGCCGCCAAGTCCACCGCCGACGATTTCTTCAAGCGCTTCGAAGCCGAGATGCAGAGCCGCTACGGCCCGCCGCCGGCCGCCGCCGCGGACGCGGCCGAGGCGCCCGCCGAGAAGGCCGGCATGATGTCCGGCCTCATGAAGAAGATGGGTCTGGGCAAGAAGGATGGCGATCCCGCGTCGAACGACGCGAACTGAAGACAACGACGCCATGGAAAACCTCGACGTCATGGTCCTGCGCACGCTGCGCGACTGGCGGCAGGCCGGCAAGCGCGCGCTGCTGACCACGGTGGTGCGCACCTGGGGCTCGTCGCCGCGGCCGGTCGGCTCGATCATGGCGCTGGCGGACGACGGTGCGGTGGTCGGCTCGGTCTCGGGCGGCTGCATCGAGGACGACCTGATCGCGCGCTACAGCCACGCCCACGGCAACGGCGAAGAAGTGCCCCTTGGCACCCCGCCCGCGCTCGTGAAGTACGGCATCACCGCCGACGAGGCGCACCGCTTCGGCCTGCCCTGCGGCGGCACGCTGGAGCTGCTGCTCGAATACGACCCCGACGCCGCCTCGCTCGACACGCTCGTGGCCGAGCTCGAAAAAGGCCGGCTCATGCAGCGCACCGTGGCGCTCGCGAGCGGCGCGGTGAAGCTCGCCGAGGCCACCGCGCCCGACGAGCTCAAGGTGGACGACACCGAGCTCACCAACACCTTCGGCCCCGAGTACCGCATGCTGCTGATCGGTGCCGGCCAGCTCGCGGAATACCTCGCGACCATGGCCAAGTTCAGCGGCTTCGCGGTCACGCTGTGCGACCCGCGCGCCGAGTACCGCACCGCTTGGTCGCTGCCGGGCGTGACGATCACCACCGAGATGCCCGACGACGCGGTGCTGGCCTTCCGGCCCGACCGCCGCAGCTGCGTGGTCGCGCTCACGCACGATCCCAAGCTGGACGACCTCGCGCTGCTCGAGGCGCTGCAGACCGAGGCTTTCTACGTGGGCGCTATCGGCTCGCGACGCAATGCCGACGCGCGGCGCGACCGCATGATCGAGCACTTCGACCAGACGGCCGAATCACTCGCGCGGCTGCGCGGGCCCATCGGCATCTACATCGGCAGCAAGACGCCGCCGGAGATCGCGGTGAGCGTGATGGCGGAAATTCTTGCGGTAAAGAACGCAGTCACATTGCCGCGCGAAGTGGAAGTGGCGCGCGCCAAGGGCATGCAGCAGCTCGCGATGAGCTGATGCGCCTGCGGGCGCGCTGATTCGCGGCCTATTCGACGCCCAGCAGGTCGTAGATCCTGCGCACGTATTCGCCGAACTCGGGGCTGGTCTTCACGTGCAGCTTGCGCGGCTCCGGCAGGTCGATCGGAAAGAAGTCGGCCATGCGCGCGGGCCCTGCCGTCAGCACCGCGCAGTGCGAACCCAGGAACACCGCTTCCTGGATGCTGTGGGTGACGACGATGAAGGTCTTGCGGCTCTGGGCCCAGATGCGCAGCATCTCCAGGTTCATCTTCTCGCGCGTCAATGCGTCGAGCGCGCCGAAGGGTTCGTCCATCAGCACCAGCTTCGGGTCGTGGATCAATGCGCGCGCGATCGCGGCGCGCTGCTGCATGCCGCCCGAGAGCTCGTAGGGCAGCTTGTCGGCAAAGCCAGTGAGGCCGACCATCTCGAGCAGCTCGTGCGCGCGCCGGGTGGCGGCGCGGCGCTCCAGCCCGAGGATGTCGGCGGGCAGCAGCACGTTCTCCAGGATGGTGCGCCACTTGAGCAGCAGCGGCTGCTGGAACACCATGCCGACGTCGCGGCCCGCGTTGAAGCCGCGGCCGTCGGGGCCGCCGATTTCGAGCGTGCCGCCGTCGTGCCCGTGCAGGCCCGAGAGGATCTTGAGCAGCGTCGACTTGCCGCAGCCCGAGGGCCCGACCAGCGAGACGAGGTCGCCGTCGTTCACGTCCATCGTGACGTCGGAGACGGCGAGGAATTCTTCATTCCGCTTGCGGTAGACCTTGCGCAGCTGCCGCATGCGGATGAGCGGCGCGGCCTGCGGCGTCTGCAGCACGGCGCTCATGCCAGCCACCGCGAGAGGTTGTCGCGCACGAAGGCGTCGTCGCCGAGGTCGCCGTGCTGGCGGTAGACGCGGTCGATTTCATCCGACTGCCCATGGCCCAGCCCTTCGGCCGCATCGAGGCACCAGATGCCTTCGAGCAGGCCCTGGCGGCGCAGCACTTCGTGGCAGCCCGCGATGCAGCCGTGGAAGTTGTTGGCCACGTCGAAGAACGCCGCGTTGCAGTCGGTCACGCGCGAATCCAGGGCCAGGAGGCTTGGGCTCAGCGTGCCGCCGTTGGCCGCGAGCTCGGCCTTGATCGATTGCAGCTGCTTCACCGCGCTCGATGTCCACACCGACCAGTGGCCGAGCAGCCCGCCGCGAAAGCGCACCTGCACCGGCGCGCCGTCGCGCATCGCCGCAAACGGCAGCGCGAGGTCGAGCACGATGTGATCGTCGTTGCCCGTGTAGAGGAACACGCGCTCGTCGGCGCGCGCATCGACCAGTCCGCGCACCACGTCGATGGTGCGGTAGCGGTTGAACGGCGCGACCTTGATGGCGAGCACGTTCGGAATCGATGCGAAGCGCCGCCAGAAGTCGCTCGAGAGGATCGGGCCGCCGACCACGGTCTGAAGATAGAAGCCGATCAGCGGAATCTCGCGCGCCACTGCTTCGCAGTGCGCGATGAGCGCGTCTTCCGACGCGCCCGCGAGCGCGGCCAGGCTCAGCAGTCCGGCGTGGTAGCCGAGGGAGACCGCCGTGCGCGCCTCGCCCTCTGCCTGCGCGGTCGGGCCGCAGAGGCCGGCGATCATGGCCATCGGCCGGTCGCTCCATGCGAGGCGGTCCTGCATCGCGGCTTCGAGCACGGTGGGGTAGAGCCCGCGTTCGCGGATCGCGAACTGCGTGGTGTGCACGCCCACCGCCAGGCCGCCGGCGCCGGCGTCCACGTAGTAACGGGTCAGCGCGCGCTGGCGCCGGCGGTCGAACTGGCGCGAGGCATCGAGCGCGAGCGGATGCGCGGGAATCACCGTGCCTTGCGACAGCAGCGCAAGAACGTCGGCGGGCAGGTCGGAGCGGTTCAGTGGCATCTGGAAAGTCCTCAGCCGAACTCGGGTCCGGCGATGGCGTGGATGAAGGCGGGCTGCCCGAGGGGCGGTGCGGTGCCGTTGCGCGTGGCCAGCGCCATGCGTGCGAAGCCGCGCTGCGGCACGAAGCCCGCATCGCGCAGCGCCTGTGCCATGACGGGACGGTCATCGGGCACGTCGACGTAGATGCGGCCGCCCAGGCCTCGCGCGGCCTCCAGCAGCAAGGCCGCGGCGGTGTGCTCCTGTGCGGAGAGCAGCGGCCCGATGTGGTGGGCCGTGCGTCCCGTGCGAACCAGCCCGGACGCCAGGCCGTTGCGCACGCAGCGGCTGTCTTCGCGGCCGAGCAGGTCGGCGAGCACGGCGGGGCGGGCGATGCCGAGCGCCTGGGCGTCCAGTGCCGCGAAGCCGTCGACGGCGGGCTTGTCCGTGGGCAATGCCGTTGCACTCTGCGCGCCGGCTTCCCGCAGCCATCGCGTGAGGCGCCACATCGGCGTGAAGCCGAAACTGGCGTAGAGCGGCTCGCCCTGCGGCGTGGCGTCGAGCATGGCGACGAGGCCCGCGTCTTCCACTTGCTGCAGGCAGCGCGCGAACACGGCGCGGCCCAGGCCCTGCCCACGCGCGGCGGGCATCGCGAGGATCATGCTGATCCAGGCCACGCCCTCCATCGGCAGCACCGCGCCGCTGGCGACGATGATGCCCCGGTCGTCGCGAACCACATGCACCGTGCCCAGGCGCTCGAACAACCGCCAGTCGCGCGCCGTCTGGTTCCAGCCGCTGGCGGCGACCAGCGCGTCGAGCATCGGCGCGTCGGCCGGCGCGATCGATGCGAGCGTCTGGACAGCGGGCGTGGCCACGGCGTCAGTACTTTCCGTCGCGCGATTCGAACTTGGTCGGCTTGCCGTACTGGCGCTGCTCGCGCGAGATCCAGTCGGCCACCCAGCGGATCTGCTGGGCGAGCGGCACGCGCGGGTAGCCGAACAGGCGCTCGGCTTCGCCGGTGTTCATGAGCCAGGCAGTGGGCGCTTCCTGGCCGCTGATCGTCGCGGGCTTTGCGAACTGCCGCGCGAATTCTTCGGCGAGCCAGCGGATGGAGGTCGTCTCGGGTCCGCTCACGTTGAGCGGCGAGGTCGGCACCGTCGCGGCCGCAAGACAGCGCAGCGCCTGCGAATTCGCGTCGCCCTGCCAGATCACGTTGACGTGCCCCATGGTGACGTCGACCGCCTCGCCGCGCCACACCTTGAGCGCCACGTCGGCCAGCACGCCGTAGCGCAGGTCGATGGCGTAGCTCAGGCGAAAGAGGCGCCCCGGCGTGCCGTGCTGCTGCGAGAAATACTCGAACATGCGCTCGCGGCCCACGCACGAGTTGGCGTACTCGCCGGGCGGATTGGGCGCATCGCCCTCGCTCGCGCCCTGGCCGATCACCGGCACGAAGGGGTACACGCAGGCCGTGGAGAAGGCCACGATGCGAGAGGCGCGAAAGTGCTCCGCCACCAGCGCCGGCACGTGCGCGTTCATGGCCCAGGTGAGCGGGTTGTTGGCGTCCGCGCCGAACTTGCGGCCGGCCATGAAGACCACGTTGGCGCAGGGCGGCAGCGCGGCGATGGCGGCGCGGTCGAGCAGGTCGCAGGCGATGGTCTCGATGCCGTGCGCCTGGAGCGCCTCGCGCACGCCGGCTTCGCTGAAGCGCGCGACGGCGATCACGCGGCGCCCGGGCATCGCGTTCTTCGCCAGGCGCGCGAGGGTGGGGCCCATCTTGCCGCCGACGCCCAGGATCATGAGGTCGCCATCGATGCGCGCCATGTCGCGCACGAGGTCGCGCGAGGGCGTGGCCAGATAGTCTTCCAGCGCGGCTTCGGTCTCGAAGCGCTCGGGAAAGGGGAGGTCGTCGAGGACTGCGGATGTGGTCATTGGATTCTTGCGTCCTGGGTGATGAAGAGGCGCTCCAGCAGGAGCACCAGCAGGCAGAGCAGCACGCCCAGGCCCGTGATGAGCAGCACGGCCATGAAGACCGCGGGCGTGTCCAGCGAGGCCTGGACCTGGATCATCAGGTAGCCCAGGCCGCGTTCCGAGGCGATGAACTCGCCGACCACCGCGCCCGCCACGGCGAGGATGGTCGCGACCTTCATGCCCGAGAACAGGTACGGCAGCGAGCCCGGCAGCTGGATGTAGCGAAACAGCTGCCAGCGCGAGCCCTTGAGCGCGCGCACGAGGTCCAGCAGCTCGGGCTCGGTCTCGTTCAGGCCGCGGATGGTGGTCAGCAGGATCGGGAAGAAGCACAGGCTGAAGGTGATGAGGATGTTCGGCCCGATGCCGTAGCTGAACCACACGATGACCAGCGGGCCCATCGCCACCTTGGGAATCATGTTGAGCGTGACCAGGAGCGGAAACACCAGCAGCATCAGCCGGCGGCTGGTGATGAAGAGCAGCGCGCAGAGGATGCCCAGCGCGAGCCCGAGCGCGTAGCCGCCGAACACTTCGAGCGCCGTGACGCCGGTGTTCTTGAGCCAGCTGTAGTTCGGGTTGGCCAGCGTGGCCAGCACCTTGGACGGAGCGGGCAGGATGAAAGGCTGGATCGCGAAGACCCGGACCACGACTTCCCACAGCGCGATGCCCGCCAGGTGCACCGCGACGACGGCAGCCCAGCGCTGCCATTCGGGGCGCTCGCCCAAAACGGGCGAAACCTCCGGGCGGGGCGCGGGAGCAGGGGGCGCCAGCGCGCCGTCAGGTGCCGTCATCTCGATTCCTGGGTCTTGGAAAGCAATGCGGCGAATCATAGGATTCGCGTCGACCCGAGTCAACCAACTGGTTGATAAATTTCGAGAGCGAGGGTTTTCAGGGACGCAGCGCGTTCAGCGCGAACTCCACCACGTGCCGCCGGCGCTTGAGCAGCGCGCCGCGCGAGTCCAGCGCCTTGCCGAAGATGGCCGACAGCGTGTGGTTGTTGGAGAAGAAGAAATACGAAATGCCCGCGATCGAGATGTACAGGTTGATCGCATCGAAGTCGGGCCGGAACACGCCCGAGGCGACGCCGCGCTCCAGCGTGGCTTCGAGCATCTCGATGAAGGGCGAGTGCATCTTCTGCAGCCGCTCCGATGCGCGCAGGTGCGTGCCGTGGTTGCGGTTCTCGTCAGCCAGGAGGGCGATGAACTCGGGGTGCTCGGCTAGGTAGTCGAAGGAGAACGCGACCAGCTGCGCCATCGCCTCCATGGGCTCGAGCTCGCCGAGCGTGAGCTTCTTTTCCTTCTCGCGGATCTCGGCGTAGACCGACTCGAGCGCCACCAGGTACAGGCCCTGCTTGTTGTCGAAGTAGTGATAGACGAGTTGCTTGTTGACCCCGGCGGCCGAGGCGATTTCGTCGACGCGCGCGCCCGCGAAGCCCTTGGTGGCGAACTCGGCCACGGCCGCATCGATGAGCGCCTGCTTGGCCGAAGCCGGGTCGCGCTCGCGCTTGGTGGCCGCGACGGCGGCCGTGGCGGTGGCGGTGCGTGTGGAAGAGGGTGCGGGCATGGTGGATGGATTCTGGCCTGTTGCCGGGGCTGTCTCGATTGCCTATCAACCAAACAGTTGGTAATATAAATTTCAGGTTCTGTTTTTACCTTCTTTTGGAGCGACCCGCATGAAAAAGCTGCTGCCGGCCCTCGGCGCCACCGCGATGTTGATGGCCTCGATTCCCGCCGCGTTCGCGGCCGATGCCATGGGCCTCACGCTCAACTGGACGCCCACGGCCGACCACGCGCCGATCTACTACGCCAAGGCCAAGGGCTGGTACAGCGAAGCGGGCATCGACCTGAACATCGAGGCCGGCAAGGGCTCGGCGGTGTCGGCGCAGCGCGTGGGCACGGGCGGCAGCGAGCTGGGCATTTCCGACCTGCCCACCACCATCCAGGCCAGGGGCAAGGGCGCCGACGTGAAGGCGGTGATGGTGATCTATGCGAACAGCCCGCAGGGCTTCTACTGGCTCAAGTCCTCGGGCATCGGCGGCCCCAAGGACTTCGCGGGCCGCAAGATCGGCAACCCGCCGGGCGACGCGGCGCGCCTCATGTGGCCGGCCTTCGCCAAGAAGGTGGGGCTCGATCCGGCCAGCGTCACCTTCGTGAACGTGAGCCCGCAGGCCAAGGTGGCGGCGCTCAAGAGCAAGTCGGTGGACATCATCAGCGACTTCTACAACGAGCACGACCTGAAGGCGCGCGAGTTCGGCGCCGACCTGGGCTTCCAGCCCTGGCGCGATGCGGGCGTGAACGTGTACGGCAACTCGCTGATCGTGAACGGCGCCTACCTGGCCAAGAACGCGGCGCAGGTGAAGAAGTTCGTGGCGGTGACGCAGCGCGCCTACGACGCCTGCGTGAAGGAGTTCGACCCCTGCCTGCAGGCGCTCACGGCCAGCGTGAGCGGTCTCACTCCGGACAACCAGCGCAACCAGTGGAATCGCATCAAGCAGCTGATGCGCGACGACACCACCACCAAGGTGGCGCTCGGCGCCTTCGACGACAAGCGGGTGAAGGCGGACTACGAGCTGGTGTCCTCGCTGATCGGCATCGACAAGCCCTACGACCCCGCGACGCTCTTCACCAACGAATTCCTCGACAAGAGCGTGCGCATGGCGCCCAACTGAAGCGGGGCGCTTCGCGCGGCTTCTGCGTCAGCCCGACTTCGCCTGCGGCGGCACGTTGCCGCCCTTTTGCCGCTCGCGAAAGAGCGCCGCGCGCATCAGGAAGATGGTGGTGATCGGCGTGGTGAGCGCGATGAACAGCACGATCAATATCGCGTGCAGGAACAGGCTGTAGCCCTGCACCGAGAAGTAGACGATGGTGGCGATCGTCATGCACCACACGCCCACCGTCGCGCCCAGCGTCGGCGCGTGGATGCGGCGGAAAAAGGTGGGCAGCCGCACGAGGCCGAAGGAGCCGATCGCCGCGAAGGCGGCGCCCAGTACGGCGAATACGGCAGTGACGATCTCCGCCCAGAGCGGCAGCGGGCCGACGATGAAGTCCGTCATTCGATCACCTCCCCGCGCAGCAGGAACTTGGCCATCGCCGTCGAGCCGACGAAGCCGAAGATCGCCACCAGCAGCGCGGCCTCGAAGTACACGTTGCTCGCGTAGTTGATGCCCAGCACCAGCATCATGAGCATGCCGTTGACGTAGAGGCAGTCCAGCGCCATCACGCGGTCTTGCGCCGACGGGCCGATCAGCAGCCGCGAGACCGCGCAGAGCATGGCTACCGCGAGCAGGAAGAGCGCGGCCTTCAGGGCCCAGAAAAGGATCGGCGTCATGATTCGAAGATCTCCATCAGCGGGCGCTCGTAGCGCGTCTTGATCATCGCGACGAAGGCGGCCTCGTCGTCCAGGTCGAACACGTGGATCAGCAGCGTGCTGCGGTCGAACGCCACCTCGCCCCAGGCGGTGCCGGGCGTGAGGCACAGGACCATCGCGAGCACCGCCAGGCCGTTGGGGTCGCGCATGTCCAGCGGGATCTGCACGAAGCTCGCGCCGATGCGGGAACTGCGGCGCGTGAGCAGCAGCCGGGCCACATCCCAGGCGGACTTGAGCATGTCGAAGGTGACGACGAACGAAAGCCGCAGCGCCACGCCGGGCTTGCGCATGCGCACGGTGGCCGGGCGCAGGCCCTTGGTGAGGAGGGGCACGGCAATGGCCAGCACCAGCGCCATGAGCAGCGTGGGCGCGTCCAGCGACTGGTTCAGCAGCAGCCAGACGATGAAGAGCGCGAAAGACAGCGGCGGCGACGGAATCCAGCGTTTCATGGCGCGGCTCCCTTCACCGGCACCTTGGCGGGCGCCACCATTGGGTTGGGCACCTGCGTGGCGCCCATCACGGCGTTGCGGTAGGTCTCGGGATTCTTCAGGCCGTTGGCGGTGGCCTTGGCATGCTGCATCACGGGCTCGGCCCACACGGTCAGCGCCACGCAGGCGGCGAGCAGCGCGGCCACCGGCAGCACTTCGAGCGCGGGCAACGACGGCATCGTGGGATGCGGCTGCGTCCAGAAATGGCGGATGCCGGTGCGGCTCAAGGCGATCAGCGAGAGAAAGCCCGAGACGATCAGGAGCGCCAGGAAGATCCACCCGGCCATCGCCACGCCCTTCGCGCCGAGCAGGCCCGAGAGCATCGCGAACTTGCCGACGAAGCCCGACAGCGGCGGCAGCCCCGCCAGCAGCAGCGTGCAGCCCATGAAGCTCAGGCCGAGGAACGCGACGCCGGCGGGAATCGCGCGGCCGTAGAGCGCCTGCGCCTCGTCGTCCAGGTTCACGTCGGACATGGCGCTCAGGTCTTCGGCGAGGAAGGGCGCGTTGCCCGCGGCTTCGTGCGGCGCGACGCTCATGCCGGCGTTGCGCCAGCGCTCGATCATGTCGATCAAAAGGAAGAAAGCGCTCACCGCGAGTGTCGAACTCAGAAGGTAATAGAGCGCGCCGGCCCACACGTCCGGTTGTCCGAGGCCGACCGCCGCGAGCAAGGTGCCGGCCGACACCAGCACGCTGAAGCCCGCGAGGTTCGACAGCCGCTGCGTGCCGACGATGCCGATGGCGCCGACGAACAGCGTCGCGAGACCGATGCCCACGAGCGCCGCCTGTCCGAAGGCGGCCGAGTCGCCGGTGTCGGGTGCGAAGAGCACGGTCCAGAGCCTGAGCACCGTGTACACGCCCAGCTTGGTGAGCAATGCGAACACGGCCCCCACGGGCGACACCGCCGCGCTGTAGGCCGGCACGAGCCAGAAGTTGAGCGGCCAGGCGCCCGCCTTGGCGAAGAACGCCGTCGCAAGAATCGCGGCCGCCGCATGCACCAGGCCGCGGTCGCCCGGCGCGAGCTCGGCGATGCGCACGCCCAGGTCCGCCATGTTGAGCGTGCCGGTCACGCCGTAGAGGATGGCCGCGCCGATGAGGAACAGCGATGAGGCCGCGAGGTTGATCGCGATGTACTGCAGCCCCGCCTGCACGCGCAGGCGCCCCGAGCCGTGCAGCAGGAGGCCGTAGGAAGCCGCGAGCATCACCTCGAAGAACACGAACAGGTTGAACAGGTCGCCCGTGAGGAACGCGCCGTTCAGGCCCATGAGCTGCAGCTGCAGCAGCGGATGGAAGTGCACGCCCGCGCGGTCCCAGCGCGAGGTGGAATAGATCGAGGCGGCGAAGGCGATGACGCCGGTGAGCGCCACCATCATCGTGGAGAGCCGGTCGGCCACCAGCACGATGCCGAAGGGCGCGCGCCAGTTGCCGGGCAGGTACACGCCGATGGAGCCGGGGCCGCCGCCGGTGTCGGGCGCGTTCACCCAGCGCAGCAGCGCGAGCGCGGCCAGGAGGCCGACCAGGCCCGAGACCACGCTCAGCGCGGACTTGGCGCGGCGGCGGTTCTCGCCCAGCAGCAGCATGAGCGCGGCGGTGAGCATCGGCACGAGGATCGGCACCGCCACCAGGTGCGGCATGCTGAACTCCAGAAACCGGTCGAGCAGGTGGAAGACTTCTGTCATTCCGCCTCCTTGCGCTCTTCACCGTCCACATGGTCGGTGCCCGTGAGGCCGCGCGATGCGAGCATGACGACCAGGAACAGCGCCGTCATCGCAAAGCCGATCACGATGGCGGTGAGCACCAGCGCCTGGGGCATCGGGTCGGCCGTGTTGGCCAGCGTCGATTCGATGCCCTTGATGAGCACCGGCTCGCTGTCGACCTTGAGCCGGCCCATGCTGAAGATGAAGAGGTTGACCGCGTACGAGATCAGCGTGAGCCCCATGATCACCTGGAAGGTGCGCGGGCGCAGCAGCAGGTAGACACCCGAGCCGGTGAGCACGCCGATGGCCAGGGCGAGCACGATTTCCATCAGTGCGCTCCCTCCACGGCTTCGGATTGGGCCTGCGCTTCTTTCTCGGCCTGCTCGTCGGCCCAGCGGTGGCTGCGGATGGACTGGTGGGCCAGCGCGGTGAGGATCAGCATCGTGGCGCCGAGCACCAGCGCGAACACGCCGATGTCGAAGAACAGGGCGCTGGGCACGTGGATCTCGCCCAGGAGCGGCAGGTGCACGTGCGCGGTGTGCGTGGTGAGGAACGGGTACCCCAGGAACACCGCGCCGCTGCCGGTGGCCAGTGCGAACAGGAGGCCGATGGCGATCCAGCGGCGCGGGTAGATGCGCAGGTGCTCCTCGACCCACTCGGTGCCCGAGACGATGAACTGCAGCACCAGCGCCACCGACATCACCAGCCCCGCGACGAAGCCCCCGCCCGGCGCGTTGTGCCCGCGCATGAAGAAGTAGACCGACACCAGCACCGCGAGCGGCAGCAAAAGGCGCACCAGCACGGCCGGCACCATGAGGTAGCCGACGGCGGTGTCTTTCGCCAGGCGCGGGTTCAGGAGGTCGCTGCTGCCGTCGTCGATCTGCTGGCGCTGCTGGATCGGCAGCGCCATCGATTCGATGGCCGGGCGAAAGCGCCGCAAGAGCGCGTACACCGTGAGCGCCACCACGCCGAGCACGGTGATCTCGCCGAAGGTGTCGAAGCCGCGGAAATCGACCAGCATCACGTTGACCACGTTGGTGCCGCCGCCTTCGGTGAGCGCGTGTTCGAGGAAGAAGGGCGAGATGCTCTGCGGGAAGTTGCGCGTCATCAGGGCCCAGGCCAGCGCGGCCATGCCGCAGCCCGCGATGGTGGCCACCAGCAGGTCGCGCCCGCGGCGGCCCCAGGGGCGAAGGCGTGCGCGGGCGGGCTGGATGACGTCCTTGCTGCGCATCGGCAGCCAGCGCAGGCCCAGCAGGATGAGCACGGTGGTCACGGCCTCGACCACCAGCTGCGTGAGGGCGAGGTCCGGCGCGGAGAACCAGATGTACGTCACGCACGAGACGAGGCCGGCAGCGGAGGCCAGCATGAGCGCGGCGAGCCGGTGGAACTTGGCCTGCCAGGCGGCGGCCAGCGCGCAGGTACCGCCGATGAGCCACATCATCGCGAACATCGGCGAGAAGGGCAGCAGCTCGCGCGTGCCGGGGGCCGTGGGCGTGGCCCAGAGCGACGCCGCGGCGCCCGCGACGGCCACCGCCACGAGCAGCAGCAGCTGCGACTGCATGCGGCGCGTGCCGAACAGGCGCCGGCTGCGGCGGCCCGTTTCGCTCAGCAGCGCGAGCAGGTGCTCGAAGATGACCTGGCCGTCGAAGCGATGCAGGAGCGGCGTGTGTTCGAGGCCGCCTCCCGCGCGGCGGCGGCGCTGCAGCAGGTAGAGCGCGGCGCCGCCCGCGAGCGCGACGAAGCTCATCACCAGCGGCAGGTTGAAGCCGTGCCACACCGCCAGGCTGTACTCGGGCAGCGTGCCGCCGACCACCGGCGTCGCGGCCGCCGCCAGCAGCGGTCCGACCGACCAGGCCGGCACCACGCCCACCACGAGGCACACCAGCACCAGCAACTCGACCGGCACGCGCATCCAGTGCGGCGGCTCGTGCGGATGCTTGGGCACTTCGTCGCCGCAGGGCGGGCCGAAGAACACGTCGAACACGAAGCGCGCCGAATACGCCACGCTGAAGATGCCCGCGATGGTGGCGATGACCGGCAGGCTGAAATCGACCCACGGCGTGGACTGGATGAACACCGTCTCGGCGAAGAACATTTCCTTCGAGAGAAAGCCGTTGAGCAGCGGCACGCCGGCCATCGAGGCGCTGGCGATGATGGCCAGCGTGCCGGTGATCGGCATGAGGCGCATCAGGCCGCTCAGCTTGCGGATGTCGCGCGTGCCGGTCTCGTGGTCAATGATGCCGGCGGCCATGAAGAGCGAGGCCTTGAAGGTCGCGTGGTTCATGACGTGGAACACCGCCGCCACGGCCGCGAGCGGGCTATTGAGGCCCAGCAGCAGCGTGATGAGCCCCAGGTGCGAGATCGTCGAGTAGGCCAGCAGCGCCTTCAGGTCGCGCTGGAACATCGCGATGAAGCCTCCGAGCAGCAGCGTGATCGCGCCCGCGCCGCCCACCAGCCAGAACCACTGCTCGGTGCCCGAGAGCACGGGCCACAGGCGCGCCATGAGGAACACGCCCAGCTTCACCATGGTGGCCGAGTGCAGGTACGCCGACACCGGCGTGGGCGCGGCCATGGCGCGCGGCAGCCAGAAATGGAACGGGAACTGCGCGCTCTTGGTGAAGGCGCCCAGCAGCACCAGCACCAGCGCGACGGGGTAGAGCGCATGCGCGCGGATCAGGTCGCCCGAGGCGAGCACCACGTCCAGCTCGTAGCTGCCGGTGATGCGCCCCAGCACCAGCACGCCGGCCAGCAGGCACAGCCCGCCCGCGCCGGTGACCGTGAGTGCCATGCGCGCGCCGCGCCGCGCGTCGCGCCGGTGGTGCCAGTAGCCGATGAGCAGGAAGGAGAAGAGGCTGGTGAGCTCCCAGAACAGCACCATCTGCACGAGGTTGCCCGAGAGCACCACGCCCATCATCGCGCCCATGAACGCGAGGAAGAACGAGAAGAAGCGCGGCACCGGGTCGGAGGCCGACATGTAGTAGCGCGCATAGAGCACCACCAGCGCGCCGATGCCCAGCACCAGCATGCAGAAAAGCCACGCGAAGCCGTCCATGCGGAACACGAGGTTCAGGCCGAGGGCGGGGAGCCATTCGATCTCTTGCCTGAGCACGTTGCCGTGCGCGATCTGCGGAAAGAGCCATGCGGCCTGGATGGCGCAGCCCAATGCGACGAGGCCCGCGAGGGTCGACTCCCTGTTGCGCGCGTTGGACGGCATCAACGCGGCCAGCACGCTGGCGATGAATGGAAGTGCGACGAGAAAGACCAGGGGCATTGGGGTCGATTCTATCGGCGGCCCCTCTGGGAGGGCCTATCTATAACCGCAGGACATGGGGCAGTTTCCGGCGCGATCAGGCCGCGAAGGCCTGCACCGTGCGGATGCCCAGCCAGGTGCAAAAAAGCGAGCCGCCCAGGTGCGCCGCGGCCGTGAGCAGGGCCACGCCGAGCCGGCCTTCGAGCAGCATGGTCGTGACCTCGGCCGAGAAGCTGGAGAACGTGGTGAGCCCGCCGAGAAAGCCAGTCACCAGCGCGAGCCGCCAGACCGGATCGAGGTCGGGCAGCAACTGGAACGCGGCGATGGCGATGCCGATAAGGTAGCCGCCGATCAGGTTGGCCGCCAGCGTGCCCCAGGGCATGAGCCCGCCCGCGCCGAACCACAGGGCCAGGCCCCAGCGGGCCAGGGCGCCGATGGAGGCGCCGACGCAGATCGCAAGAATCGAAAGAAGCATGCGTCTATTGTCGGCGCGAGGGTCCTGGCATCGCGGGGTTCAAGGTGCCATCTGCTGGGGCAGCCACGTCACCAGCTGCGGCACGAAGTAGATGAGCAGCACCGCCGCCACCATGAGGAAGAACATCGGCAGCGTCACGCGCGCGATGTAGAGCAGGTCCCTGCCGGTCATGCCCTGCAGCACGAAGAGGTTGAAACCCACCGGCGGCGTGATCTGCGCCATCTCGACCACCAGCACGATGAAGATGCCGAACCATACCGGATCGATGCCCGCCGCGGTGACGGTCGGCATGATCACGCCCATGGTCAGCACCACCATCGAGATGCCGTCCAGGAAACAGCCCAGCACGATGTAGAAGGCCGCGAGCATCACGATCAGCTGGAACTTCGACAGGCCCAGCGAGCCGATCCATTCGGCCAGGTGCCGCGGGAGACCGATGTAGCCCATGGCCAGCGTGAGGAAGGCCGCGCCCGCGAGGATCAGCGCCATCATGCAATACAGGCGCGTGGCGCCCAGCAGCGCCTCCTTGAAACTGCTCCACGTCAGCGAGCCCTGCACGCCGGAGATCACCATCGCGCCGACCACGCCCACGGCGGCCGCCTCGGTCGCCGTGGCGATGCCTGCGTAGATGGAGCCGAGCACCGACAGGATCAGCAGCGCGACGGGGATCAGCGACATCGAGGCCTTGAGCTTTTCCACGAACGGCAGCTTCGCGTCGGCCGCGGGCACCTTGTCGGGATTGCGCAGCGCCCAGACCACGATGTAGCCCGAGAACAGCAGCGCGAGCAGGATGCCCGGGATGACGCCCGCGATGAACAGCCGCGCGATCGACACGTCCGCGCTCACCCCGTAGACGATCATGATGATCGAGGGCGGGATCAAGAGGCCCAGCGTGCCCGCGCCGGCCAGCGTTCCGATGACCATGTCGTCGGGGTAACCGCGGCGCTTGAGCTCGGGCAGGCTCATCTTGCCGATGGTGGCGCAGGTGGCGGCGCTGGAGCCCGACACCGCCGCGAACACCGCGCAGCCCACCACGTTGGTGTGCAGCAGCCGGCCCGGCAGGCTTTGCATCCAGGGCGCAAGGCCCTTGAACATGTCCTGCGAGAGCCGCGTGCGAAAGAGGATCTCGCCCATCCATACGAACAGCGGCAGCGCGGTGAGGGTCCAGCTCGAGGCCGAGCCCCAGATGGTCACGGCCATCGCGTCGCCGGCGGCGCGCGACGAGAAGATCTGCATGGCGATCCACGCCACGCCCGAGAGCGTGAGGCCGATCCACACGCCACTGCCCAGGATGAGGAAGAGCGCGGCGATCAGGAGACCCGCGATGGCGATGTCACTCATGGCGCAGCGCCTCCGTCTCGACGGGCTTGGCTGGGCGGCCGCGCCACTCGATCACGAATTCGTCGAGCGCGGCGACCGCGAAGACGATGGTGCCCAGTGCCATCGACAGCTGCGGGACCCACAGCGGCGTCGCGTCGTTGCCGGTGGAGATGTCGTGGTAGTCGAACGATTGCCAGACCAGCCGCGCGCTGTACCAGGCAAAGAGCAGCGCGAGCAGCGCCGCGGCGCCCATCGCCCAGCGTTCGAGCCAGCGCTGCGCCGCGGGCGGCAGGTGCTGCAGCACCAGCGTCACGCGGATGTGCTCGCCGCGCTTGAGCGTGTGCGCGAGCGCGAGGAAACCCGCGCCGGCCATCAGGTAGCCGGCGTAGGCGTCGATGCCCGGAATGTTGAAGTGAAGCTGGCGGCCGATGATGGACAGGAGCACCATCACCAGCAGGCCGACCATGAAAAGCGCCGCCAATGCGGCGGCGCTCATGTAGAGAAGATCAAGCGTCTTGCGCATCGGGTGCAGTTCGAGTCCGCCTCACATCTTCTTGTAGGCATCGACGACGGCCTGGCCCTCGGGGCCGGCCTTCTCGGTCCACTCCTTGATCATGGTGTCGCCCACCTTCTTCATGTCGGCCTTCAGCTGCGCCGAGGGCACGTGCACCGTCATGCCGTTCTTCTTGAGGAGGTCGAGGTATTCGACGTTCTTCTTCTTGGAGAGGTCCCAGCCGCGCTTCTCGGCATCGGCGGCGGCCTTGAGCACCGCGTCCTGCGTGGGCTTGTCCAGCGCATCGAAGGCCTTCTTGTTCATGAGCACCGCGTTCTTCGGAAGCCAGGCCTGGGTGTCGTAGAAGTTCTTGATGTACTCGTAGGTCTTGGTGTCGTAGCCGGTGGAGCCCGAGGACATGTACGACTCGATCACACCGGTGGCCATGGCCTGCGACAGCTCGGCCTGCTGCACGGTGACCGGCTGCGCGCCGACGAGTTCGCCGATGCGCGCGGTGGCGGGGCTGTAGGCGCGCCACTTCACGCCCTTCAGGTCTGCGGCCGAGGCGATCTCCTTCTTCACGAAGATGCCCTGCGGCGGCCAGGCCACCGTGTAGAGCAGCTGGATGCCTTGCTCGGCCAGCTTCTTCTCGAGCACGGGCTTCTGCGCCTGGTAGAGCTTCCACGCGGCGTCGTAGCTGTCGGCCAGGAACGGAATGCCGTCGGCACCGAACATCTGCCACTCGTTCTGGTAGTTCACCAAGAGCATTTCGCCCAGCTGCGCCTGGCCGCCCTGCACCGCGCGCTTGATCTCGGGCGCCTTGAAGAGCGACGCATTGGCGTGCACCGTGATCTTGAGCTTGCCGCCGCTGCCCTTGTCCACGTCGCTGGCGAACTGGGTGATGTTCTCCGTGTGGAAGTTGCTTGCGGGGTAGGCGGTGGGCAGGTCCCACTTGGTCTGCGCAAAGGCTGCTGCACCGAGGGTCAGGCCAGCGAGGGCAATGCCGAACTTGTGATTCATTGAGCGCTCCGGAACGTATGAAAGTGAAAACGAAAATGAGCATACGTGCAAATTCCGGGCCATCTCTGAGGCATTTCCCTGCCTTGGTGCGCTCATGAAAAAGCCGCCTCGAGGGCGGCTTTGGCTATCGCTGCATGCGCGGGGTCAGGGCTTGGCGGCCTTCGCTTCCTTCGGTGCCGCAGGCGCTGCGCCACCGAAGGCTTGGCCGTTCACCGTGAGGCCTTCGGCCGAGAGCTTCTCGGCCTTCTTCTCCTTGACGCCCTTCACGCGCTGCATGAGGTCGGGCCAGTCCTTGAACTCGCCTTGCTTGCGCGCATCGAGGATGCGCTTGGACATCGCGGGGCCGACGCCCTTCAGGCCATCCAGCTCGGCTTCGGTGCCCTTGTTGACATCGACGGCGGCGAACGAAACGACCGCGAACAGCACGGCCGAGAGGGCCAGGATCTTCTTGAACATGATTGAAAAACTCCCTGATTTGTAGGTATGACTGACAGCCGACAAAAGCGTCGGCCGGCGTTCAACGAGGTCAGGGAAAGGGGCGTTGACGAGGTCGCCGCCCGGGTGACCATTGTTCCGGAATGTGGTCGGAACCTTGCTCAGAGTTCTTCGACGCGGCGCGGTGGATAGCTGTCCCAGGCCTGGCAGCCGGGGCAGTGCCAGAAGTACTGGTGCGCCTCGAAGCCGCAGGCGGCGCAGCGGTAGCGCATGAGCGGCCGGGTGGCCTGGTCGAGCGCGCGCTGCACCTGCGGATGGAACTGCTCGTGCTCGAACTTCTCGCCTGCGAGCCAGCGCGATGCGGCGACCAGCGAGGGCTGCTGCGCAAGGTGGGCGATGTAGCCGTCGCGCGGGGCGGGCTCGGGCGCGTCCACGGTGGCGCTGGGGGTGCCACCGAGCGCGATCATCGCCTCGAGCACGTCGATCGACGGCGACTCCACGTAGCGCCGCTGCAGCAGCGCGAGCGCGTCGGCCTCGCGATGCGCGGCCACGGCCGCTTGTTGCAGCGCGGCCGCGTAGAGCGGCAGTGCGAGGGGCGCGGTGTCGCTCAGTGCCACGAGCGTGTCGAAGGCTGCGGCGGCATCGCCGTTGCGCAGTTGCAGGTTGGCGGTGTCGATGGCGGGGCGCGGCGCTTGCGGGGCCAGTTCGACGGCCTGCGCGAGCAGCTTCGCTGCCGCGGGGAGGTCACCGGCGGCCACGCGCTCGGTCGCCTGTTCGCACAGGTGGTGCGCGCGGCGCGTGGCGTAGCTGGCCTGGTCGGACTCATCGAGCTTCTGCGCCACGTCGGCGGCCTGGGCCCATTCGCGCGAGCGCTCGTAGATGGCGAGCAGCGAGAGGCGCGCCTCGTTCTCGTAGCGCGTGCCTTCGAGCTTCTGCAGCGCGGCTTCGGCGCGGTCGAGCAGGCCGGCGCGCAGAAAGTCTTGCGCGAGCGCGTGCTGCGCGCGCTCGCGGTCAGTGCGGCTCAGGTCGCCTCGGCCGAGCAGGTGCTCGTGCACGCGCACGGCGCGCTGGTATTCGCCGCGGCGGCGGAACAGGTTGCCCAGCGCGAAGTGCAGCTCCTGCGTGTCGGGGTCGTTTTGCACCGCCTCGATGAAGGCGTCGATGGCCTGGTCCTGCTGCTCGTTGAGCAGGAAGTTCAGGCCCCGGAAGTAGGCCTTGGGCGCCTGCCGGTTCTCGAGCTTGAGCTGGCGGATGTCGAAGCGCGATGCGAGCCACCCGAGCACGAAGGCGACGGGCAGGCTGATCAGCAGCCAGCTGGGATCAAAGTCCATGTTGACGTACGGCGGGGAGGTCGGTGGCGGAGATGGACGGTGCCGCTGCCTGAGCGGTCACGGCCGTCGGTGCCGTTGTTGTGGAGAGGGCTTCGTTCGCCGAGGGCCCCTGGGCGGCCGCGGCGGCGCGGTGTTTCCACCAGCCGGGCAGCATGCCGAGCGCGCCCACCACGAGCCCGCCGGCGAAGGCCGCGAGCACGACGAGCACCAGCGGTGCGCGCCAGTGGGTGCCGAAGAAGAAATAGACGGTCGCGTCGTGCTGGTTGTTCAGCGCGAAGGCGAAGAGCGTAAAAAAAATGGCTGCCTTGAGCAGCCACAGGAGGTATTTCATAGCCATTCCCGTTGCCGGAGGCATTCTACGTTTGCATCCACGCGGATCAGGCCTTGCGGCCCTTGGCTTCCTTGGCGTCGAGCTCGGCGGTTTTCGCGTCCACAGCCTCGCGCAGGGCCTTGCCCGGCTTGAAGTGCGGCACCCGCTTTTCGGGGATCTGCACGCTCTCGCCCGAACGCGGATTGCGCCCGATGCGCGGCGGACGTCGGTTGACCGAGAAGCTGCCGAACCCGCGGATCTCGATGCGGTGCCCGCGCACCAGCGCGTCGCTCATCGCGTCCAGGATGGTCTTGACGGCGTACTCGGCATCGCGGTGCGTGAGTTGTGCAAAGCGCGCCGCGAGTTCTTCGACGAGGTCAGAGCGGGTCATAAAGGCCAGTGCAGAGAAAACGTGGACGAAAAAAAAGACAGAGTGGCCAAGCTCAAAGCCTGGCCTGCTCTGTCTTCGGACTCAGCTTACTTGCTGTCGTTGTTGTCGAGCTTGGCGCGCAGCAGGGCGCCCAGGCTCGTCGTGCCCGCGTTTTCGCGTGCCGACTGCTGGCTCAGGTTGGCCATGGCGCCTTGTTCGTCGACCATGTCCTTCTGCTTGATGGACAACTGGATGTTGCGGGTCTTGCGATCCACGTTCACGACGATGGCGGTGACTTCGTCGCCTTCCTTGAGCACGTTGCGGGCATCTTCGACGCGGTCGCGCGAGATTTCCGAAGCACGCAGGTAGCCGATGATGTCTTCGCCCAGGTCGATTTCAGCGCCGCGGGCGTCAACCGTCTTGACCTTGCCGGTCACGATCTGGCCCTTGTCGTTCACGGTGGTGAACGTGGTGAACGGATCGCTGTCCAGTTGCTTGATGCCCAGCGAGATGCGCTCGCGGTCCACATCGACGGCCAACACGATCGCTTCGACTTCCTGGCCCTTCTTGTAGTTGCGAACGGCGGTTTCGCCGGCTTCGTTCCACGAGAGGTCAGACAGGTGCACCAGGCCGTCGATGCCGGCAGCCAGGCCCACGAACACGCCGAAGTCGGTGATCGACTTGATCGGGCCCTTGACGCGGTCGCCGCGCTTGGTGTTCTGCGCGAACTCTTGCCACGGGTTGGCCTTGCACTGCTTCATGCCCAGGCTGATGCGGCGCTTGTCTTCGTCGATTTCCAGGACCATGACTTCGACTTCGTCGCCCAGCGAGACGATCTTGTTCGGAGCGATGTTCTTGTTGGTCCAGTCCATTTCGGAGACGTGCACCAGGCCTTCGATGCCGGGTTCGAGTTCGACGAACGCGCCGTAGTCGGCAATGTTCGTGACCTTGCCGAACAGGCGGGTCGATTGCGGGTAGCGGCGCGAAACGCCCATCCACGGGTCGTCGCCCATTTGCTTCAGACCCAGCGAGACACGGTTCTTCTCGGTGTCGAACTTGAGGATCTTGGCGGTGATTTCCTGGCCGGCCTGAACGACTTCGCTCGGGTGGCGGACGCGGCGCCATGCCATGTCGGTGATGTGCAGCAGGCCGTCGATGCCGCCGAGGTCGACGAACGCACCGTATTCGGTGATGTTCTTGACCACGCCGCGGACAACAGCGCCTTCCTTCAGGGTTTCCATCAGCTTGGCGCGTTCTTCGCCCATGCTGGCTTCGACCACGGCACGGCGCGACAGCACGACGTTGTTGCGCTTGCGATCGAGCTTGATGACCTTGAATTCGAGGGTCTTGTTCTCGTACGGGGTCAGGTCCTTGATGGGACGCGTGTCGATCAGCGAGCCCGGCAGGAATGCGCGGATGCCGTTGACCAGGACGGTGAGACCGCCCTTGACCTTGCCGCTGGTGGTGCCGGTGACGAAGTCGCCCGATTCCAGGGCCTTCTCCAGGGCGAGCCACGAAGCCAGACGCTTGGCGGTGTCGCGCGAGAGGATGGTGTCGCCGTAGCCGTTTTCAACGCTGCCGATGGCAACGGAAACGAAATCGCCGGCCTGGACTTCGAGTTCGCCCTTGTCGTTCTTGAACTCCTCGATCGGCACATACGCTTCGGACTTCAGACCGGCGTTGACGACGACGTGGTTGTGTTCGACGCGCACGACTTCGGCCGTGATGACCTCGCCGGTGCGCATTTCGGAACGCTTCAGGGACTCTTCGAATAGGTCGGCAAAAGATTCAGACATTTATGGTTCCTTCCGTCAGGCAGGGTTGGCAGGCGCTCTTGCGAAATTGCGTGCGGCTGCTGTGGATCTGGAGACGGCGGTTTTGTGGGCTGGTGCCCGGGTTGGTTGAACAACCAGAAGGCCGGTGCGCTGTCGCGCGAAAAGAGCCTGCTGGAGCGGTAGGCGCCAGCCGGTAACACCGGTTGGCGCTAGCTTTTCAAGCGGACTTGAAAGGCTGCACTTCAAACCGCTCAAGCGGGCTTGAACGGTTGAATTTCCTGCCACCAGTCCAACACCGTATCGATCGATTGCTCGATGGACAGCTGGGAGTTGTCGAGGTGGCGGGCATCCTGCGCCGGCTTCAGAGGGGCGACGCTGCGGGAGGAGTCCCTGGCGTCACGTGCTTCCAAGTCGGAGCGAAGACTGTCGAGTGTAGTCGAAATACCCTTTGAAATCAACTGCTTATGACGCCGTTCCGCCCTCTGGGCAGCGCTCGCGGTGAGGAAGACCTTGAGCGTGGCGTCCGGGAAGATCACGGTGCCCATGTCACGGCCATCGGCGACCAGGCCCGGGAGCTGGCGAAAACGCTGCTGCAGCGCCAGCAGCGCCTCGCGCACGGCGGGCAGCGTCGAGACGCGGGAGGCGTCCATACCGGCGGCTTCGGTGCGGATCTCGTCGCTCACGTCTTCGCCGGCCAGCATCACCTTGCCCTCGGTGAACTGCAGGGGAAGGGCAGCCGCCAGGGCGGCGATCTGCGCCTCGTGCTGCGCATCGGCGACGAGGCCGGCGCGGCGCATGGCCAAGCCCGTCACGCGGTAGAGCGAGCCCGAATCCAGGTAGTGATAGCCCAGGAGGCGCGCCACTTCGGCCGCGAGCGTGCCCTTGCCGGAGGCGGTGGGGCCGTCGATGCAGATCACCGGCACTTCGGCGGCTTCGGCGACCGAGAACAGGGTTTCGAAGTAATCGGGAAAGGTCTTGGCGACGCAGTGCGGCTCGAGGATGCGCACCGGCATGCCCGCCGGGTTGAACGCCGCGAGCGAGAAGCACATCGCCACGCGGTGGTCGTCATATGTGCGGATGCTTGCCGCCTGCCAGCCGGCCGGCGCGAGCGGGTGCACGCGGATGAAATCGGGGCCGGCCTCGACCGTCGCCCCGAGCTTCTTGAGCTCGTTGGCCATGGCGTCGATGCGGTCGGTTTCCTTGACGCGCCAGCTGGCGATGTTGCGCAGCGTGCTCGGGCCGTCGGCGTAGAGCGCCATGACGGCGAGCGTCATCGCCGCGTCGGGGATGTGGTTCGCGTCCAGGTCGACGGCCTTGAGCGGCCAGGCGCCGCGGCGCACTTCGAGCCAGTTCGGGCCGCTGTCGACTTCGGCGCCCATCTGGCGGGCGGCGTCGATGAAGCGGATGTCGCCCTGGATCGAATCGGCGCCCACGCCTTCGATCCGGATGCCGTTGTTTCCGGACACGCCCGTGGCGATGGCGCCCAGCGCGATGAAATAGCTGGCGGAGGAGGCGTCGGCCTCCACGTGGATGTCGCCCGGCGAGGTGTAGCGGCTGCCGGCGGGAATGGTGAAGCGCTCCCAGCCGTCGCGCCGCACCGTGATGCCGAAGCGCGCGAGCAGGTTCAGCGTGATCTCGATGTAGGGCTTGGAGATCAGCTCGCCAACCACCTCGATCACGATGTCGTTGCGGGCCGCGAGGGGCAGCGCCAGCAGCAGGGCCGTGAGGAACTGGCTCGAGACGTCGCCGCGCACGCGGATCGGTGCATGGAGTGCCAGGTCGTCGTGGTGGACCGGGTGGATGCGCAGCGGCGGATAGCCCGGGTTGCCGAGGTAGTCGATGTTGCAGCCGAGCTGGGTGAGCGCGTCGACCAAGTCGCCGATCGGCCGCTCGTGCATGCGCGGCACGCCGCTCAGCTCGAATTCGCCGCCGAGCAGCGAGAGCGCGGCCGTCAGCGGGCGCATCGCGGTGCCGGCGTTGCCGAGGAAGAGGGGCAGCAGCGCCCCACCGGATTTGAGCTGGCCGCCCAGGCCGGTGATCTGCAGCGTGCTCCCCGCGGGCTGGATGCCGCAGCCGAGCGCGTGCAGGGCGTCGAGCATCACGCGCGTGTCGTCGGAATCGAGCAGGTCGTGGATCGTGGTGGTGCCGCTCGCGAGCGCGGCCAAGAGCAGCACGCGATTGGAGATGCTCTTGGAGCCCGGCAGCCGGACCGTGCCGGCGGCGCCCACGAGGGGCGGAAGGTCGAGGAAGGCGGTCGAGAACATGTCAGCTGTCCTGCTGGGCCGAGGCATCGGTGCTGGCGTTCGGCCGCCACGCGGCGCGCGCCTTGCTGGCGGCGGCGATGGACTGCTCCAGCCCCTGCAGGTCGCCCGCGGCCATGAGCGCCTCTAGGTCTTCCAGCGCCTTGCGGAAAGCCTGGGACTGCAGCAGCACCTGCTCGCGGTTGGCGAGCAGCACGTCGCGCCACATGACCGGGTCGCTCGCGGCGATGCGCGAGAAGTCGCGAAAGCCCGGTCCCGCGAGGCTGAGAAAACGGTCGCCCTGCGGCTGCGCCGTGAGAGCGTTGGTGTACGCGAACGCCAGCAGGTGGGGCAAGTGGCTCACTGCGGCGAACGAGGCGTCGTGCGCCTCGGGCGTCATGGTGACCACGTTGGCGCCGATGCCGCTCCACACCTGCGAGGCGCGCTGCACATTGGAGCGCAGCGTGGCCTTGACCGGCGTCAGCACGACCTGGCGGCCGGTGAAGAGCGAGGCTTCGGCGTGCTCGATGCCCGAGACTTCCTTGCCGGCGATCGGATGCGCCGGCACGAAGTTGGCGAACTGCTTTTGCAGGCCGTTGCGCGCCGCCTCGATCACGTCGCCCTTGGTCGAGCCGACGTCCATCACCAGCGTGTCGTTAGAGATGCCGTGGCGGATAGCCTTGAACATGGCTTCCGAGGCGGCCACCGGCACGGCGAGCAGCACGAGGTCGGCGCCCGACACCGCCAGCAGCGCCGAGGGCGCCGCCACGTCGATCACGCCGAGCTGGCGTGCCCGCTCGGTGGTGGAGGGCGACTTGCTATAGCCGACCACGCGTTTCACCAGCTTCGCGCGCTTGAGCGCGAGCGCAAAGGAGCCGCCCATGAGGCCGCAGCCGATCAATCCCAGTTGCTCGAACATCGTGTCTGTCCGGCTCAGGCTTTGACGGGGTAGGCGCCAAGCACCTTGTAGAACGCGCAGAGGCCGCGCAGTTCGGCCAGCGCCGCGGCCACGTTGGGCTGCGAGGGGTGGCCGTCCAGGTCGATGTAGAAGTAGTACTCCCACTGGCCGGTGCGCGCGGGGCGCGATTCAAAGCGCGTCATCGACACGTTGTTGGCCTTCAGCGGCACCAAGAGGTCGTGCACCGCGCCGGGCCGGTTGGGCACCGAGACGATCAGGCTCGTGCAGTCCTTGCCCGAAGCCGGCGGCATGGCCAGCGTCTGCGGCAGGCAGATCACCGAGAAGCGGGTGCGGTTGTACGAATCGTCCTGGATGGCGTGCGCCACGATGTGCAGGCCGAAGCGGGTTGCGGCGCGTTCGCCGGCGAGGCCAGCCCAGGCCGGGTTGGTGGCCGCGAGGCGCGCGCCTTCGGCGTTGCTCGAGACGGCGCGGCGCTCGGCGTTGGGCAGGTGCTTGGACAGCCAGGTCTGGCACTGCGCGAGCGCCTGCGGATGGGCGAGCACTGCCTCGATGCCTTCGAGCGAGTTCTCGCTGCGCAAGAGATGGTGACGCACCAGCAAGCTGACTTCGCCGACGACGTGGGTGGGCGAATGCAGGAAGAGGTCGAGCGAGCGGGTGACGACGCCTTCGGTCGAGTTCTCGACGCCGACCACGCCGTACTGGGCGCTGCCCGCGGCGGTGGCGTGAAAGACTTCGTCGAAGCTCGCGCAGTAGATCAGGTCGGCGGCGCCGCCGAAGTACTCGATGGCGGCCTGCTCGCAGAAAGTGCCTTCGGGGCCGAGCACGGCCACGCGCTGCGGCGATTCGAGCGCGAGGCACGCCGACATGATCTCGCGCCAGATGGCCGCGACATGGAGGTCCTTGAGCGGACCTCCATTGCTTTTCTGCATCTTGTCGATGACGGCGGCAACGCGGTCAGGGCGAAAGAACGGCGTGCCTTCGCGCTTCTTGACCTCGCCGACCAGTTCGGCCACGTGGGCCCGCTCGTTGAGCAGGCTCAGCAGGCGTTGGTCGAGCGAGTCGATCTGCACGCGCAGATCGGCAAGGCTTTCGGAGTTGTCGTTGGAGGAGGGCGGTGTGGGTGCGGAGGCGGTCATCGTGCGAGCAGAGCTAGGGCATGCGCCTAGGCATGCGATCGCTCGAATTCTCGCATGTAGCCCACGAGGGCCTGCACCCCTGCCAGCGGCATGGCGTTGTAGATGCTGGCACGCATGCCGCCGACCGACTTGTGGCCCTTGAGCTGCAGCAGCCCGGCCTCGCGCGCGCCGGCCAGGAAGGCTTCGTTGCGGCTTTCGTCGGCCAGGAAGAACGGCACGTTCATGCGCGAGCGGCAGCTCGCATCGATGCGGTTGGCGTAGAAGTCGGAGCCGTCGATGAAGTCGTACAGCAGCGTCGCCTTCTCGATATTGCGCTGCTCCATCGCGGCCACGCCAGTGAGCGTGCCCTCGGTCTGCTCAAGCAGCCATTGGAAGGTGAGCCCCGCCATGTAGATGCCCCAGGTCGGCGGGGTGTTGTACATGGAGTTATTGTCGGCCACGGTCTTGTAGTTGAACGCGCTCGGGCAGATCTCCAGCGCATGGCCCAGGAGGTCGTCGCGCACGACGACGATCGTGAGGCCTGCCGGGCCGAGGTTCTTCTGGGCGCCGCCGAAGGCCAGGCCCACGCGGCTCCAGTCGACGCTGCGCGAAGCCACGTGCGACGAGAAATCGATGACGAGCGGCGCATCGCTGCCGAGCGCGGCGAGGTCGGGCAGCTCTTGAAACTCGATGCCGTTGATCGTCTCGTTGGTGCACAGGTGCACATACGAGGCGTCCTTGGCAAGTTGCCAGGTCGAGGGATCGGGAAGCTTGGTGTGATGGTCGTCGGCGTTGCTCGCGGCCACGCGCGCCGTGCAATAGCGCTGCGCTTCCTTGTGCGACTTGATGCTCCAGCTGCCGGTGATGACGAAGTCCGCGGTTGTGCCGCGCGACAGGTTCATCGGCACGATGGCATTTTCGCCAAGGCCGCCGCCCTGCATGAACAGGACGTGGAAATGGGAGGGCACGGCCAGCAGCGTGCGGATGTCGGCTTCGGCCTGCGTGGCGATCGCGCCGAATTCCTTGCCGCGATGGCTCATCTCCATCACGCTCATGCCGCTGCCCTGCCAGTCGAGCATTTCGGCGGCGGCGCGTTGCAGCACCGCCTCCGGCATGGCAGCCGGACCGGCCGAGAAGTTGTAGGGGCGCTTGCCGGCCGGCGTCTGCTGCTGGGTCACGTTGCTTTACTTCTTGGCCGGGGCCTTGGCTGGCGCCTTGGCGGGTGCGGAACCTTGGCCGCCGTCGGTCGGAGCGCCGAGGGCCTTGGCCACGTTGGTGTCGAGCGCGCGCATCTTGGGCTCGATGGAAGCGCGGGTTTCGGCCACCAGCTTTTCCGTCAATGCGGTCTGCATCTTCGGGTTCAGGTCCTGGTACTTCTTGCTGAGCGGGGAGTTGATCCAGGCCAGCAGTTGCTTGAGTTCGTCTTCGCTGAAGTTCTGCTCGAGCAGCGGGGTGAGGGCGCCCGGTGCCAGTTGCACGGCCTTGTCGCGCACGAGGGGGTAGGCGTCGTCGAAGTACTTCTTGAGTTCGGCGTCGGCGGCCTTGGCGGCGGACTCGCGCTTGGCTTCAGGCACTTGCGTCTGCAGATACTGCGAACCGGCTTGTGCGATCGGGGCGCTCGACTGCTCGACCAGACCACGCGCCAGCGATTCGATGCCGGGGCGCTGGATGTCGATGAACTGCTTGATCAGCGTGGCCTTGTCCTGGGCCATGGCGGCCATCGAGCTGCTGGCCAAAGCTACCGTCAGAAGTGCGAGTTTGATTTTTTTCACTGAGGATTCTCCGTTGAAGATGTGGAAGTATCGTCTGCGTCCGGCTCGCTCTCGCCGTTCGCGTCGTTTTCGACGATACGCTGTAGCCCGCTGAGTTTGGCGCCTTCGTCAAGCCCGATCAGCGTGACGCCTTGCGTCGCGCGACCCAGTTCACGAATTTCGGCAACCCGGGTGCGCACAAGCACGCCCTTGTCGGTGATGAGCATGATCTCATCGTCCGCATGCACGAGAGTGGCGGCAACGACCTTGCCGTTGCGCTCACTCTGTTGAATCGCGATCATGCCTTTGGTTCCACGGCCGTGACGCGTGTATTCCGTAATGCTTGTTCGCTTTCCGTAACCATTTTCCGTGGCGGTGAGCACGCTCTGCTGCTCGTCCTCGGCCACCAGCATGGCGATCACGCCCTGGCCCGGATCGAGCGACATGCCGCGCACGCCGCGCGCATTGCGGCCGAGCGGGCGGACGTCGTCTTCGGCGAAGCGCACGGCCTTGCCGCCATCGCTGAAGAGCATCACGTCATGCTTGCCGTCGGTGAGGGCGGCGCCGATCAGGTAGTCGCCGTCGTCCAGGTTCACGGCGATGATGCCGCCCTTGCGCGGGTTGTTGAACTCGTCGAGCGCGGTCTTCTTGACGGTGCCCATCGAGGTCGACATGAACACATACTGGTCGGCCGGGAAGTTGCGCTTCTCGCCGGTGAGCGCGAGCGCCACGTTGATCTTCTCGCCTTCCTGCAGCGGGAACATGTTGACGATCGGCCGGCCCCGCGAGCCGCGCGACCCCGCCGGCACTTCCCACACCTTGAGCCAGTAGAGCCGGCCGCGGTTGGAGAAGCACAGGATGTAGTCGTGCGTGTTGGCGATGAAGAGCTGGTCGATCCAGTCGTCTTCCTTCGTGGCGGTGGCCTGCTTGCCGCGGCCGCCGCGCTTCTGCGCGCGGTACTCGCCCAGCGGCTGGCTCTTGATGTAGCCGCTGTGCGAGAGCGTCACCACCATGTCGGTCGGGGTGATCAGGTCTTCGGTCGAGAGGTCGAACGCGCTGTGCTCCACCAGGCTGCGGCGCGCGCCGAGCTTGCTCTGGCCGAACTCCTGCTTGATGGTGCCCAGCTCGTCGCCGATGATGACCGACACGCGCTCGGGCTTGGACAGGATGTCGAGCAGGTCGTCGATCTCGGCCATCACGTCCTTGTACTCGGCAACGATCTTGTCCTGCTCGAGACCGGTCAGGCGCTGCAGTCGCATCTGCAAAATTTCTTGCGCTTGCGTGTCCGAGAGGCGGTACAGGCCGTCCGAGCCCATGCCGAATTCGCGCTCCAGGCCTTCGGGGCGGTAGTCGTCGGCGTTGATCACGCCGCCGTCGGCGCGCGAACGCGTGAGCATCTCGCGCACCAGCTTGCTGTCCCAGCTGCGGGTCATTAGCTCGGCCTTGGCGACCGGCGGCGTCGGCGATTCGCGGATGATCCGGATGAACTCGTCGATGTTGGCCAGCGCCACCGCCAGGCCTTCGAGCACGTGGCCGCGTTCGCGGGCCTTGCGCAGCGTAAAGACCGTGCGGCGCGTGACCACTTCGCGGCGGTGCTGCAGGAAGACCTGGATCAGGTCCTTCAGGTTGCACAGCTTGGGCTGGCCGTCAACCAGCGCCACCATGTTGATGCCGAAGGTGTCCTGCAGCTGCGTCTGCTTGTAGAGGTTGTTGAGCACGACCTCGGGCACTTCGCCGCGCTTGAGCTCGATCACCAGGCGCATGCCCGACTTGTCGGACTCGTCCTGGATGTGGCTGATGCCTTCGATCTTCTTCTCGTGCACCAGCTCGGCCATGCGCTCCTGCAGCGTCTTCTTGTTGACCTGGTAGGGGAGCTCGTCGACGATGATCGCCTGGCGCTGGCCGCGGTCGATGTCCTCGAAGTGGCACTTGGCGCGCATCACGACCTTGCCGCGGCCGGTGCGGTAGCCGTCCTTCACGCCGTTGATGCCGTAGATGATGCCGGCGGTGGGGAAGTCGGGCGCGGGCACGATTTCCATCAGCTCGTCGATGCTGGCCTCGGGGTTGCGCAAGAGGTGCAGGCAGGCGTCGACGACCTCATTCAAGTTGTGCGGCGGGATATTGGTGGCCATGCCGACCGCAATACCGCCCGAGCCATTGACCAGCAAATTGGGCAACTGGCTCGGCAAAACTTTCGGTTCTTTTTCGGAGCCGTCGTAATTGTCTTGAAAGTCGACAGTTTCCTTGTCGATATCGGCCAGCATTTCATGCGCAATTTTGGCCAGCCGGATTTCCGTATAACGCATTGCGGCTGCGTTGTCTCCATCCACGGAGCCGAAGTTGCCCTGGCCGTCCACCAGCATGTGGCGCATGGAGAAGTCCTGCGCCAATCGCACGATGGTGTCGTAGACCGATTGATCGCCGTGCGGGTGGTATTTACCGATCACGTCGCCGACGATACGGGCCGACTTCTTGTACGGCCGGTTCCAGTCGTTGTTGAGCTCGTGCATGGCGAAGAGCACGCGCCGATGCACAGGCTTGAGGCCATCGCGTGCGTCGGGGAGCGCTCGGCCCACGATCACGCTCATGGCGTAATCGAGATAGCTGCTGCGCATTTCCTCTTCAAGACTGATGGGCAGGGTTTCTTTGGCGAAGGAGGTCATGGGCAAGAGGCTGGCGGCAGGAAGGCGAAATTTTACGCTGTGAGGGGTGTCGCTCCGCCGCAACACAAGCCGGCTATTCCGCCTCCGTCCTACGCTTCGGGGGCGTCCAGCGGCCTGTTTGCCAAAGACCCTATGGCACAATCGTCTCAACGTTTTGGGTGGTGGTCACTTAAAGCGTCCTTGATTCGCAGCGCGGCTGCGGCTTTTTCCCCAAGAGGAGAACCATGAAGAAACTGAATAAAGTGGCGATGATGTTTGCAGTCGCTGCGCTCGCCACTGCCGCCGGCGCGCAGACCCGTGTCACCGCTGCGGACGGCGGTCCTACGATCGACAACTGGCAAAACGGCACCGGCGAACTGGTCTGGAAGAACGGTACGAACGAACTGTGCTGGCGCGATGCCAACTGGACGCCGGCTACCGCCGCCGCCGGTTGCGACGGCGCTCTGGTTCCCGCAGTTGCTGCGCCTGCAGCACCTGGCGCAGCTCCCGTTGCTCCTGGCGCACCGCCGGCCGTCGCTGCTTCGAAGGTGACCTTCGCTGCCGACGCATTCTTCGACTTCGACAAGTCGGTTCTGAAGCCTGAAGGTCGCGCCAAGCTGACCGACCTGGTCGAGAAGATCCGTGGCGTCAACCTCGAAGTGATCATCGCTGTGGGCCACACCGACTCGATCGGTACGGACGCCTACAACCAGCGTCTGTCGGTGCGTCGCGCCGAAGCCGTCAAGGCCTTCCTGGTCTCGAAGGGCATCGAACGCAACCGCGTCTACACCGAAGGCAAGGGCGAGAAGCAGCCAGTGGCTGACAACCGCACCAAGGAAGGCCGCGCCAAGAACCGTCGCGTGGAAATCGAAGTGGTCGGCACCCGCGCCAACTAAATCGATCGATTCCATCGATGATGAAAACCCCGCCTCGGCGGGGTTTTTTTATGCCCGTCGAATTTGACGGCAAGAATTGAACAAGATCGTCCTGCGCGTGCCGGGCATTGCCCGCTTCATAATTGCCATATGACAGAAAATGTGAATGCCGATCCGGCGGAACTCGCCAAGTTTTCAGAACTGGCGCATCGGTGGTGGGATTTGGAAAGCGAATTCCGCCCGCTGCATGAAATCAATCCATTGCGTCTGGAATGGATCGACGGTATTGCACCTATTTCGCAGCGCCGCGTGCTCGATATCGGTTGCGGCGGCGGAATCCTGGCCGACTCGATGGCCCGAAAGGGCGCGGACGTGCTGGGTATCGACCTAGCGGGCAAGGCGCTCAAGGTCGCGCAACTGCACGCGCTCGAAGCCGGCACGCGCGGCGTCAAGTACCGCGAGATCAGTGCCGAGGCGCTGGCCGCTGAGCAGCCGGGTAGCTTCGATGTCGTCACCTGCATGGAAATGCTGGAGCACGTGCCCAAGCCAGCCTCGGTGATCCAGGCCTGCGCCACGCTGGTCAAGCCCGGCGGATGGGTGTTCTTCTCGACCATCAATCGCAACCTGAAGTCGTTCGCGCTGGCGATCGTAGGTGCGGAATACATCCTTGGTATGTTGCCGCGCGGCACGCACGAGTACGCGAAGCTGATTCGCCCCAGCGAACTCGCCGCCTACTGCCGCGCTGCGGGCCTGGATCTCCGGCACACCCGCGGCATGGAGCACAACCCGCTGACCCGCCGCTACTGGCTCAGCGATGACACCAGCGTCAACTACATGTTCGCCACGCAGAGGCCAGCGCTGCCGGGTTCGCAGGGATGAAGGGCTCACTCACACAAGCCGTGCTGTTCGACCTGGACGGCACGCTGATCGATAGCGCGCCCGACCTGGGCGCCGCGGCCGACAAGATGCGGACCGATCGCGGCCTGGAGTCCTATCCCCTCGATCGCTATCGCCCCCATGCGGGCTCGGGTGCGCGCGGCATGCTCGGCGTGGCCTTCGGCATCACGCCCGATTCGCCTGAATTTCCTGAGTTGCGCGAGGAGTTCTTCGTCGCCTACGAGCGCCGCATGCTGCTCAACACACAGGTGTTCGATGGCGTCCAGGCGCTGATCGATGCCCTCCAGGCGCGCGGCCTCCTCTGGGGCGTGGTCACCAACAAGTCGATGCGATTCACCGACCCATTGACTCGCGCCATGCCGCTCTTCGCCAGCGCGGGCGCCATCGTGAGCGGCGACACCACGCCGCATGCCAAGCCGCATCCCGAACCGCTGCACGAAGCGGCGCGTCGATTGGGCGTTCCTTCGGAGGCATGTATCTACGTGGGTGACGACGAGCGCGACATCATCGCGGGCCGCGCCGCCGGCATGCGGACCGTCGCCGCGACCTATGGCTATATGGGTTCGCAGGCTGATGCGACGCTCTGGCAGGCCGATGCGTCAATATCTTCGCCCATGGAGCTCTTGCATTTGCTCAATAGCGCCTAAAATGCAAAGCTTGGGGCTGCACTGGTTTCGACGTGGGTTCGGAGTCGCAGCGGGGCATGTCGAGCTGAATGCGCTCGTAAAACAGATTCAAACAAACTAACTGCAAACGACGAACGTTTCGCACTCGCTGCTTAATTGCCAGTGAGCTTTGCAACAGCAGGCCGATGGGCTGGGCAAGGGGGTGACAGAGCAATCTGAATCCTCCCGGCTGCAAAGATAATTACATGGGCTGGCTCCGATCCGGGTACCTTGGGTCGGGGCGAGAAAATAGGGTGCTGGCGTCCGGTTTAGCGTGTGACTGCGCGACTCCGGAAGCGAGACTCAAATCAGATCACTAAACATGTAGAACTGCGCGATGAAGGCTTGCGGACGGGGGTTCAAATCCCCCCAGCTCCACCATATTTCTAGGGCCAAGTCCATATAAATCAAGGACTTACGCCGATCCCCTCCGTTCTCACCCGTCCAAAACCGTCTACGGATTCACACGTTTTTCACACGGAAGTCGCGTCGACATCGGGTCGGGTAGCCCCGGCAGGCACTCGCTGCCGTACCGGGCAGGTGGACGGTCAAATCCTAAGTCGGCTCCCTGCTCGACCCAGCGCCCATAGTGCTGGGTCACCATCTCGGTCTCTTGTGGCCCAGCAGCTTGGCGATGTACGCCGGGTTCTCGCCCTGACTCAACAGGTGGCTCGCGAACGTGTGCCGCATCTGGTACGGGGTTGCGATAGCGCCCCTTGGCGGCCTTGGCAGGTCCGCTGCCAAAGCCGCAGGAGCGCTTGATCGGTCCATTCCCCTCCCGTGCGCGGGTTGAGGAGGATTCGTCCCGTTGTCGGCCCGTTTAGGGCCTTCTGCGCGTGCAGTGCCTGCCTGGCCGCCGTCAGTAACGGAATGGTCCGCGTGCCGGACTTGGTCTTCGTGCCCTTTTCCTCGCCTTCCACGACTGCCTTGTCGATCCGCGCCGTCATCGCGACCAAGTCCAGATCCGCCCAGGTCAGCGCGATGAGCTCGCTGGTGGGCAGACCGGTGAATGCCCAGAACTGAAACGCACACCGCTTGGTGCCCTCCATGCTGCACAGCAAGGTCAGGAACTCGTTCCATTGGTACGGGTCGGGTTCGTAGTCGGTCTCGAGCGTGTCGCGCGGCAGGATCCGTGAGAGCTTGAGCCGGTCCAGGGGGTTGAACGCGATCACCTCATCTGCAACGGCCTCGGTCAGCGCATTGCGGAGAGGCAGCAGCAAGTTGCTCATGCGCTTGCGCGTGACGTGCTGCTTCGAAATCCAGTCTCTCAACACACTCACGCCCAGCGGCCCACCTGGATGTCGCCGAGCTCCGGAATGAGCACGTTGTCGATGGCCTAGCGATAGGCGCTCCAGGTGCTGGACTGCAGCGATTCTTTCGAGCGGTTTTGTAGTCGAGCAGCAAGACCTTGATCAACGTTGTCTTGCCGGTGCTGTGCCCGAACATCCGGCACCGCGGTGAATCGGAAAAGTAGTTGTCGTAGCGAAACAGGTCGCGCTCGATCTTCCCTTTGATCTCTCCGCGCAGCCGCTCAGCGTAGGCAAGGGTTGCTTTTGTCGGCGGCAGATCCACGATCTCCCGCACATGTACGTCGCGCAGCCAGTGCCCGCCTGCGCACGCGCTTAATAGTGCGGAATGACTCTGGTGTTCTCGATGCGGGGTTGTCGCAGGTTTCCTATGGGCTGATCTCTGTTCAGAACTCCAGCGTCACGGGGCTGCTTCTGAATGTTCAAGCCTTCATCGCCAGTGGGACTTACACGCCGACCGCAGGCACGACCAAGCGCAGCGGCTCGAAGGCGCACGGATCTAGTCATAGAAAGGGCGCGATTCTCTGGGGGAGGTCGGCAGATTTCGACCGCTAGGTATCCCTGACTGGAACTCAGATCGGCCGGACACGAAGTACGCGAGGTGGCCATGAAAAAGCCGCCTCAAGGGCGGCTTTTTGGATTCGGCCGCCACACTGAATAGTGAGGCGACCGCGTTGACGATTACCTGGAAAGCACCAGGAGAGTCGCGCCAGGAGGCAGTGGGATCGACGGCGTGCTCATCGGAGTCAATGCGCCCGAAGTGGCATCGATCTTGAAGCCCAAGCCAGTAGTGCCGATGACGTCTTGGACATATGCGAAACGGCCAGCCGGATCCACCGTGACGAACTGTGGATTGCCGCCTACAGCAATGCTCGACACAGGCGCGGAACTCAGCACACCCGATGCAGGGTCGAGCGCATACGTGTCCACCTTCCCATTGAAGCTATCCGCGACGTACACGAATCGACCAGAAGGGGCCACGGTGAGGAGGGTCACCGGATTCGACGTGGTGATGGTCGGAACGCTCAGCGGGGTCAGCGCGCCGTTCGCGGCATTGATTGAGAACATCGCAATCGTATTGCCGAGAGGATTCGGCATATAGGCAAAACGCCCCATGGGATCCACGAAGATCCCCTGTATCGGGCCAGTTAGCGCGGTCGGTGCTCCACTCGCGGTCAATTCCCCTGTGGTCTGGTTGATCGCCAAGGGCAGTATTTCGCTGTCGACCGCACTCACCGCAAGAATAAATCGTCCCAGCGGGTCGATCGTTAGCAGTTGCGGGCTGAGCGGTGATGTCAGTACAAAGGGTTTTCCGGTATCGCTCAAGGCGCCCGTGGTCTGGTCAATGGCGAAGATCGTGATTTGCGCTTGGGTGATCACATACAAGAAGCGGCCGGTCGGCTCTACTGCGAGTGCAACAGGATTGGGAGACGTAGTAACCGTGGGCACGGCCATTGCGCTCAGTGCACCGGTCGTTGTGTCGATGGTGAAGTTGGAGAGGGTGCTGCTGCCAATATTCATCACATACGCGAACCGACCGGTGGGGTGCACGGCTGTGAAGATCGGCTGGGACCCTGCGCCTACCGCGGGTGCGGCGATCGCAGTCAACACGCCCGAAGCCGCGTCGATGTTGAAGCCGGTGACCGTGTTTGTGAGTTGTGACGGGACATAGGCGAAGCGAGCCGGAGGAGCGGCGCACGTTACGGCCACATTGGCGACGGCGGCATCAGCAACCGTGCCGCTGCCGTCGCTGACCGTGCACACGCGGGTCAGAATTCTCGATTGGCTTTTCACCGTGACCGCATAGTTCGCGCCCTTTGCGACTTGCGCAGAGAAGGTGAAGGTGCCATCGGCCGCGATGGGCAGGTCGTCACCGCCGTTGTTCTGCAGGACGAGTCCGTCTCCGATCAACCCGGTGACAGTGCCGCCAACGTTGTAAGTGGCGGGCGCCGGAGGTGGCGGAGGTGTAACGGGGATGATCGGAAGGAATCCGCCTCCGCCGCCGCCCCCGCCGCCGCAGGCGGTAAGAGTGGCGATCAAGCCGAGCGTGAGGGCGTGCTTTAGGTCAAATCGATTGCGCAGAAGGTGTTTCATTTGTGCGTTGAATTGGTTTGCGGCATGAAATGTTGATGCCGGTGCTCGTAGAGCGAATAAAGCGCTACGCAGCGGAGGCAGCGCAGGATACAAACCTATTACAACGAATGCAACTGGGTGTTACATGTAGCGGCGACGCCGTTTCCGGGCGGCTTCGGTTGCAGCAGCAGTGGCACACGATTGACCCGCTTGATTTGGAGGACGTCGCGCGTGACCTCTGCTGCAACTAATGGTTGATAGCGATGCCGCCCGAGCACGCTGCGGTGGCTGGTTGAAACCGCTCAATGAACTGGGGTAGATTGAGGATTCGACTCCCCACTGACGACAGGAGCATTCATGCCAATGGATTTCCTCCAGCGCATCGAAGAGGCCTCGTTTCCCTTAGCGGTTCGGTCTGAAGACGACATCCGCCGCGCGGCCGTGCTTGCCGCTGCTCAGCTTGTAGAAGCCGTGTTGCCGCCATCGAGCAGCGAGGGCGCCGAGCAGAGAGTTGCCGTGATCCTCAGAATCACGCCTCGTGGGCGCACAGAGCTCAACCGATTGCGGGCAGGAGCTCATCATCTGTAGCCACTACCAAGCGGAAACGCGTAGGAGCCAACTCGAGCAGATGGGCTTGAGCTTTCGCCTGGTTGGCAGCCGCTCGCCCCGGGCACACATTCGACAAACCGATCTAGCGCCGTTCATTCGACGCCCGTTCGAGCGTGAGTCGTGTGATCAGATCGAGAGGATGGAGTTTGCCGTTGGGCGCTTCGGAATGCTGCCGTTGTTCGCGCAAGACGTGATCTATATCCGGCACCACTGAACGCACATCGCTCGAGCGGAAAGCGTTGCTGATGGCGCCAATTTCAAAAGGCCGTGGCTCAAGCCTTGGCACTGCATCGTGCCGTGTGAGGCGATCTACGCGCCGGATTGGCGCTCAGGAGAGCATGTGCCGACGCGCATCACGGCAGCCAGCGGCGAGGCTTTGGCGGTAGCTGGCATCTGGTGCCCTTGGAAGCATCCGGCTACTCGGCGGGGGAGAACAGCTTCGCCATGCTCACCATCAATGCAGACAATCACCCGCTGTTCGGATTGATGCAACAGGTGGGCGAGGAAAAGCGCATGCCGGTCATCCTGTCCGAGGCGGACTATGGCGCCTGGCTCGACGCTTCGCCGGAAAAGTCGATGGAGTTCATGCGGCAGTTTCCGGCTGAGGTCTTGGCCATGACGCCGGACCCGCTACAGTCAACCGATCCGAAGTCCACGCGTAAAAAAGCCCGCACGTAGCGGGTGAGTGTTTGTCGCGATTCACACGTTTCTCACACGTTTTTTGCCTCGTAGTCCAAAACCCGCATGGATAAAGGCCTTGCGGACGATAGTTTTGGGGTTCAAATCCCCCCAGTTCCACCACTCAAACAGAACGGCAGCCGTTGTCACCAACGGCTGCCGTTTTTCATTTCAGCTCGTAGCCTAGAGCTTCAGTAGCATTGGAACAGAACGCCGGATTCCGCAGGCGCTCTGCCGACCCACTTCGGTGTCAGGTCCTTCGCACTGCAGTAGTCCGCGGCCAGCGTGTAGCTGGGCGCACGCAGCACGCCTTCGCGGAACGGCACGATCTCGTTCGGGGCCGAACAACCGGTGATGACGGTGGTGATCAAGGCAAGAGGAAGCAGTGTGGTGCGCCAATTCATCGAGGCATTCTAAGACGCCAGCTCTGCGCCCGCGCTTGGCTTGCGTCCGGGATAAAGATACCTGAAATACGCGCCAGACTTGCCGAACAGCTGCTGCGCAAGCTTCACCGGGTCGTCGCCCTTGTGCTTCTCGTAGAGCACCGGTCCCCAGATGATGAAGCCGTCGATGCTCAGGCTCCGGGGCGCTGGCTCGATGGCCTTCCACGCGTGCGCGAACTTCGAGATCCAGGCCAGTGCCTCGGTCAACGCGTGATTGGTGGTGGGGGCAGGGTCGATATCTTCGGCGGTCGTAGACATGGCGGCATCCTTGATGAAAAGACTGTACAAATATACAGTAAAATACCGTCATGGAAAACATCCCGGCCACCCTCTGGATCGCCGCCTGCGCGCATCGGTTGCGGCAGCGCTGGCACACGGTCGATGCGCTCGAACTGGAAGACGTCGCGCGCACGCTCCGGCGCGATGCGCGGCTGCGGGCCATGCCGCCCGACGAGGCCGCCATCGATTGGCTTCGTCCTCTCACGGAAGCCTCCGGGCCCGCACCCGCCGTTTCCTCTCGCCAGCTGCCTTCGGGGCAGCACCCAATTTCTCCTTGACGGGTTCGCCGTCCCCCGCCGGTCAACCTGTGCGGGGTCCTTGATGCCATGCCAGCAGAAAGGCTTGAGCCCAGCGTCACCGCTGGGTTTTTTTTGCCTGATCGCGGGGCTATAGTCGGCCAGCGCTGTCACATCGCGACCCCAGAACCTCCCAGATCCCAAGGACACACGTGCCGGATTCACTGACCTCCACGCTGACCAGCTACTACGACTCGGTGCCCTACGACTCGCATCCGTTTCCACAGTCCGCGATGGAGCATCTGGAAGCGCTGGCTTTCCTGTTCGGACTCGATGCCCCGCCACCCGCCACGGCGCGCGTGCTGGAGCTGGGCTGCGCGGCCGGCGGCAACCTGATTCCCTTCGCGGCGCGCCATCCCGAGGCGCGTGCCATCGGCGTTGATCTGTCCACCGTGCAGGTGTCGCAAGGCGTCGCGGCCATCGCACATGCGGGCCTCTCGAACGTCGAGCTGAGAGCGTTCAACATCGCCGACATCGATGCCTCGTTCGGCCAGTTCGACTATATCGTCTGCCACGGCGTCTACAGCTGGGTGCCGGGCCCGGTGCAGGACGCGATCCTGCGCATCTGCGCGGAGAACCTCGCGCCGAACGGCGTGGCCTACGTGAGCTACAACGTGTACCCCGGCTGGAAGGCGCGCGAGATCGTGCGCGACGCGATGATCCTGCGCGGCGGCCCGCGCGACACGCCCGAGGAAAAGCTGGCCTACGCGCGCGGCATGCTCGAGTTCCTCGAGCAGTCGGCGCGCCCCGACAGCGTGCTCAAGAAAACGCTCGAGGAGACCATGCCCATCGTGCGCGGCTCCAGTGGCTACTACCTGCTGCACGAGTTCCTGGAGCCCTGCAACGAGCCCTGCTACTTCAAGGAGTTCGCCGCGCGTGCCGATGCCCGCGGGCTGGCATACCTGTGCGATGCCGAGCCCTCGACGATGTTCGTGCAGAACTACGGCGAGAAGGTGCGCGATCCGCTGCTGCGCGAATGCGGCGGCAGCCAGATCATGATGGAGCAGTACCTCGACTTCCTGGTCAACCGCACCTTCCGCCAGACGCTGCTTGTCAAGCAGGAGCGCGCGAGAGACATCCGCTACCGCCTCGATCCGGCGCGCATCCGTGCCCTCGAATTTGCCGGCGTGTTCACCACCGAAGACGGCGGCGCGCTCACGCTCGACGCGCGCGAGCAACCCTGCCATGCGATCCGCAACCTCAAGGTCACGCTGCGCCTGCCCGTGCACAAGGCCGTGGCGCAGGTGCTCGAGGCACGCTATCCGGCATCCGCATCGGCCGAGGCCCTGATCGACGGTGCGGCAAGACTCACCGGCGAGCCGCGCGATGCGGTCGAGCGCGTCGTGCTGGCCATGCTCGAGGAGCTGGTGATCCTCGGCGCCTTGCGTTTCCGGCGCACGCCGGTGCCGGCGGCGACCGAAGTCTCCGGCCTGCCGCAAGCCCTCGCCGCTGTGCGCGGCGCGCCTGGCCTCTCGCTCACGGCGGGCGCCAACGCGCAGGCCTGCAACCAGTGGCACGAGCCCGTGGGCCTCACGCTGCTGGAACGTAGCCTGCTGCCGCTGCTCGACGGCGCGCATTCGCACGAAGCGCTCGCCGAGCACCTGGCCGGCGAAGTGCGGGCCGATCGCCTGCGCTTCATCAAGGACGAGCAGCCGCTGACCGAGCCCGAGGCGCTGAAGGAATTCGCGCAGCAGCAAGTGGCGCTGGCCTTGAAGGACCTGCGGCGCAAGGCGCTGCTCACGGCCTGAGCCGAACACCCCATCCATCTTCTTCATCCAACTCAAAGAGGAGACTTCTCATGCAGCAATTCCACTGGACCCCGACACTGCGCGCCGCCGTCGCGGCCACGCTCGCGCTGACGGCCGCGGGCGCGTCGCAGGCGGCTTCGCAGGCGCCGGTCGCGGCCGAGCACGGCATGGTCGTGAGCGCGCAGCACCTGGCCAGCAAGGTCGGCGTCGACGTGCTCAAGCGCGGCGGCAACGCAGTCGACGCGGCGGTCGCCGTGGGTTATGCGCTGGCGGTGGTGTACCCGGCGGCGGGCAACCTGGGCGGCGGCGGCTTCATGACCGTGCAGCTGGCCGACGGCCGCAAGACCTTCCTCGACTTCCGCGAGAAGGCGCCGCTGGCCGCCACGGCCAACATGTACCTGGACAAGGACGGCAACGTCGTCAAGGGCCTGAGCACCAACGGCCACCTCGCCGTGGGCGTGCCCGGCTCCGTGTCGGGCATGGAATACGCGCGCGAGAAGTACGGCACCATGAAGCGCGCCGACCTCATCGCCCCCTCGGTCCAGCTGGCCGACAAGGGCTTCGCGCTGGAGCAGGGCGACATCGACATGCTGTGGACCTCCACCGCCGACTTCCAGAAAGACCCGGTCTCCGGCGCGATCTTCCTGAACAAGGGCCAGCCCTTCCAGGTCGGCCAGAAGCTGGTGCAGAAGGACCTGGCCAAGACGCTGAAGGAAATCAGCGCCAAGGGCCCCGACGGCTTCTACAAGGGCTGGGTCGGCAAGGCGATCGTGGCATCGAGCCAGGCCGGCAAGGGCATCATCACGCAGGCCGACCTGGACCAGTACAAGACGCGCGAACTCGCGCCGGTGGAGTGCGACTACCGCGGCTACCGCGTGGTGTCGGCGCCGCCCCCGAGCTCGGGCGGCGTGATCATCTGCGAGATGCTCAACATCCTGGAGGGCTATCCGCTCAAGGACCTGGGCTTCCGCTCGGCGCAGTCGGTGCACTACCAGATCGAGGCCATGCGCCACGCCTACGTGGACCGCAACAGCTACCTGGGCGACCCCGACTTCGTGAAGAACCCGCTCGATCGCCTGCTCGACAAGGGCTACGCCGAGAAGATCCGCGCGGCCATCGACCCGAAGAAGGCCGGCGTCTCCAAGGACATCAAGCCCGGCGTCGCGCCGCACGAAGGCAGCAACACCACCCACTACTCGATCACCGACCAGTGGGGCAACGCGGTCTCGGTCACTTACACACTGAACGACTGGTTCGGCGCCAAGGTCACGGCCGACAAGACCGGCGTGCTGCTGAACAACGAGATGGACGACTTCACCTCCAAGATCGGCGTGCCCAACATGTACGGCCTGGTGCAGGGCGAGGCCAACGCCATCGCCCCGGGCAAGCGCCCGCTGAGCTCGATGAGCCCGACGATCGTGTCCAAGGACGGCAAGCCGGTGTTCGTGGTCGGCACGCCCGGCGGCAGCCGCATCATCACGGCGGTGCTGCACACGATCCTGAACGTGGTCGACTACGGCATGAACGTGCAGGAAGCCGTCGATGCGCCGCGCTTCCACCAGCAATGGCTGCCCGACGTCACCAATGTCGAGACCTTCGCCATCAGCCCCGACACCCGCAAGATCCTGACCGACATGGGCCACAACCTGGGCGTGCCGCAGCCGGCCAACCACCTGGCCGCGATCATCGTTGTTGCGCCGTCACTGGGCGGCAAGCCAGTGGGCGCCAACCGTTTCTACGGCGCGAACGACCCGCGCCGCAACACCGGTTTGGCTGCCGGTTACTGATCCTGCAAACTCAGGGGCGGTCGTGCCACGCTGGCGCGGCCGCCTTTTTCATTTCTCATGCACCTGCAAGACATCCTCTACACCCAGGGCTTCGGCACGCGGCGCGTGTGCGCGGGCCTCGTCCAGCAAGGCCACGTGACCATCGACGGCAAGGCCGTGACGGACCCCTTTGCCGACCTCGACCCCGAAGGCCTTCTCTACACCGTGCAGGGCACCCCGTGGGCGTACCACGAGAAGGCCTACCTGATGCTGCACAAGCCCGCGGGCACCGAGTGCTCGCAGAAGCCCTCGACCTATCCGAGCATCTACACGCTGCTGCCTTCGCCGCTGCGGCTTCGGCCCAACAAGGGCGCGGTGCAGGGCGTGCAGGCCATCGGCCGGCTCGACCAGGACACCACGGGCCTGCTGCTCATGACCGACGACGGCCAGTTCATCCACAAGATGGGCTCGCCCAAGCACCACGTGCCCAAGGTCTACGAGGTGACGGCCAAGCACCCGGTGGACGAGGCCCAGATCGCCAAGCTGCTGGCTGGCGTGGTGCTCGACGACGACCCGAAGCCGGTGCGCGCGGCCGCCTGCGAATCCGACAGCCCGCTGCACCTGTGGCTCACGCTCACCGAGGGCAAGTACCACCAGGTCAAGCGCATGCTGGCCGCGGTGGGCAACCGGGTCGAGGGGCTGCACCGTTCGCGCATCGGCGACTTGTCGCTGCCCGCGGACCTGGCGCCGGGACAGTGGCGCTGGCTGACGGCCGAGGAGGTCGCGGCGCTGCGTGCGCCGACGAAGCCCGCCAAGCCCGAGAAACCACCGAAATAGGGGAGAGAAAGAGCGCCCGAACGGTCAGCCAGCCTTCAGGGCTGGCCGTTAAGATCGTCAGCTCTTTCCCGGAACCTTCCCTTGCGACTCCCAGCCCGCCCGAACGGCCGCATCGCGGCCTTCCTGTTTTCTTCCCTGACAGCCCTCTCAGCCCTGCTGGTCCACACGGCCGCCGCCGCTGCACCGCCCGAACTCTCCCCGATCTTCGTTCTCAACTCGCTGGACGCCAACGTCAGCGTGATCAATCCGGTCGACTGGACCGAGAAGCTGCGCATTCCCACCGGCAAGGAACCGCACCACATCTACATGACGCCCGACGAAAGGTCGGTCATCGTGGCCAATTCGGCGGGCGATTCGCTCACCTTCCTCAACCCGAAGACGGCCGAGGTGCAGCGGGTGGTCTACGGCATCATCGATCCATACCAGCTGCAGTTCTCGCGCGACATGAAGTGGTTCGTCACCGCGGGCAACCGGCTGAACCACGTGGACATCTACCGCTGGGACGGCAAGGACCTCAAGCTCGCCAAGCGCATCGCCTCGGGCAAGACGCCCAGCCACATCTGGATCGACAACACCAGCACCATCGCCTACGTGACGATGCAGGACAGCGATGAGCTCATCGCCATCGACCTAGCCACGCAGGCCATCCGCTGGCGCGTGGCCACCGGCGCCATGCCGGCCGACATCTACGGCATCCACAACGACAAGACCCTGCTCGTGGGCCTGACCGGCAGCGACGGCGTGCAGGTGTTCGACGTGGCCGGCGCCGAGCCCAAGCTGGTGGGCAAGATCCCCACCGGCAAGGGCGCCCACGCCTTCCGCTCGGCCGGCGACGGCAAGAGCGTGTTCGTGAGCAACCGGGTGGCCAACACCATCAGCCGCATCGACATCGCGACGCTGAAGGTGAGCGCCACCTACGCGGTGCCCGGCGGCCCCGACTGCATGGACGTCTCGGCCGACGGCAAGACGCTCTACGTCACCTCGCGCTGGGCCAAGAAGCTCAGCGTGATCGACCTGGCCACGCAGAAGGTGGTGCGGCAAGTCAACGTCGGCCGCTCGCCCCACGGCGTCTGGACTCTCGACCATGCCAAGCGTGTCTAGCCGGGTCCGCAGGGCCGTCGCTCTGGCGATGGCCGTTTCCGTCGTCCCCGCCGCCTGGGCGCAGGGCGGCACCTGCGAGAAGCCCGTCTACCTGACCTTCGACACCGGCCACATGGGCATCGCCCCGCTGGTGGCCGAAGTGCTCAAGCGCCAGGACGTGCGCGTCACCTTCTTCGCCGCCGCCGAGCGCACCACCACCGACGGCGACAGCCTGGACAACCACTGGGCGCCGTGGTGGAAGGCGAGGGCCGCCGAGGGCAACGAGTTCGCCTCGCACACCTACGACCACACCTACTGGCGCGCCGATCTGAAGGGCACCACGCCCACCTTCCGCGTGAAGCCCTCGGCGGGCGCGTTCGCCGGCCGCGAGTTCACCTGGACCGCCGCCGAGTACTGCGCCAACATCAGCAAGGCCTCCGACCGTCTCGCGCTCATCACCGGCAAGAAGCCGCTGCCGCTGTACCGCGCGCCGGGCGGCAAGACCTCGCCCAAGCTGCTGGCGGCGGCCAAGGCCTGCGGCTTCGAGTACGTGGGCTGGGCGCCCGCGGGCTTTCTCGGCGACGAGCTGCCGAGCGAAAAATTCAGCAACGAGAAGCTGCTCACGCAGGCGCTGGACACCATCCGCCCCGGGGACATCCTGCTCGCGCACCTGGGCATCTGGTCGCGCAAGGACCCATGGGCGCCGGCCAACCTGGAGCCGCTGATCGTCGGCCTGAAGGCCAAGGGCTTCTGCTTCCAGACCCTGCGCCAGCACCCCGACTACCGCGCCTGGATCGCATCCCACCCTTGAGGAAGCGGCCGTGATCGACTGGTTGACGGACCTTTTCTCCGCGCTGCAGGGCTGGTTCTTCGAGACCGCCGTGCAGCCGCTGGTGTACGCCATCGGCCTGGGCGGCTGGACCGAGGACGCCTTCGACGCCACCGGCTGGCTGCTGGTCGGCTTCATCCAGATCGTCGTGCTGCTCGCGGTGATCGGGCCGCTGCAGCGCTGGCGCTCGGTGGAGCCGGTGGTCGACCGCCACGCGATCCGCATCGACGTGCTCTACACGCTGATCCATCGGCTGGGGCTCTTTCGCCTGGCGCTTTTCTTCACGCTGCAGCCTTTCTTCGACGATGCGCTGGGGAGCCTGCGCACGGCGGGGTGGGGCACTTTCCACCTCGATGAGGTCTGGCCCGGCGTGACCGACGTGGCGTGGGTGGCCTTCGCCATCTACTTGGTGGTGCTCGACTTCGTCGGCTACTGGATCCACCGCGGCCAGCACCAGTTCAACTGGTGGTGGGGCCTGCATTCGCTGCACCACTCGCAGCGCCAGATGACCATGTGGAGCGACGACCGCAACCACCTGCTGGACGATGTGATCCACGACACGCTCATCGTCATCGTGGCGCAGCTGATCGGCGTGGCGCCGGGGCAGTTCATCGCCTTCGTCGCCTTCACGCAGCTGAGCGAGAGCCTGCAGCACGCGAACCTGAAGCTGGGTTTCGGCGCCATTGGCGAGCGGCTGTGGATCAGCCCGCGCTTCCACCGGCTGCACCACAGCATCGGCCTGGGTCACGAGTCGCATGGCAGGAGCACGCTGGGCGGCCACAACTTCGGCGTGCTGCTGCCGTGGTGGGACATGCTGTTTCGCACCGCGAACTTCGAGGACCGCTACGACCCGACCGGCATCCGCGACCAGGTCGAGCCCGGCGAAGGCGGCCGCACGCGCGACTACGGCCGGGGCTTCTGGGCGCAGCAGTGGCTGGGCCTCAAACGCATGGTCGGTCGCGGCTGAATCACCAGGGCAATCGCCCCGGGTCCGATTCCAGGCGTTATCCTCGCTGCCTCATGCGCCTGCTCCTCGACTCCTTCTGGCGCGCGGTCGCCTATTGCATGCTGCCGCGCGTGATCGTGCTGTCGCTGCTGCCGTTGGGCGTGATGGTGGTGCTGGGTGCCGGCCTCGGTTATTTCTACTGGGATTCGGCCGTGACCTGGACGCGCGGCGCGCTCGACGCCTGGCCGCTGCTGTCCAGCTTCTGGGCCTGGATCGGGCGGCTTTTCTCCAGCGACATCACTTCCGTGCTGGCCTCGATGGTGGTGGTGTTCGCCGCCACGCCGCTGATCGTGGTGGTGTCGCTCCTGATCGTGGCGGGGCTGATGTCCCCGGCCCTCACCAAGCTCGTGGGCGAGCGCCGCTTTCCCTCACTGGAGCAGAAGAAGGGCGCCTCCTTCTTCGGCAGCGTGGCCCGCTCGCTGGGCGTGACGCTCCTGGCGCTTGTGGCGCTGGTGGTCTCGATGCCGCTCTGGCTCATTCCGCCGCTGGTGCTGATTCTTCCGCCGCTCATCTGGGGCTGGCTCACCTACCGGGTCATGAGTTTCGATGCGCTGGCCGAGCACGCGAGCCCCGAGGAGCGCGCGACGCTGTTGCGCGCGCACCGGCTGCCGCTCCTGTGCATCGGGGTGCTGTGCGGCTACCTCGGCGCCGCGCCGAGCATCGTCTGGGCCTCTGGCCTGCTGTTCGCCGCCGCCTTCTTCGTGCTGGTGCCGATCGCCATCTGGATCTACACACTGGTCTTTGCCTTCTCCGCACTCTGGTTCGCGCACTATTGCCTCGATGCCCTGGCCCAGCTGCGCACGCAGCGCGCCGCGGCACTGGCCTCGGCCGAAGGCGGCACGCCCGCGCTCGAAGCAGCCGAAGCCAACCAGGCCGCTCTTTCTCAATGGGGTTCACCATGACACGCGCATTCGGTCTCATCGTCGTCGGCGACGAGATCCTCTCCGGCAAGCGCGCCGACAAGCACATGCCCAAGGTCATCGAGCTGCTCGCCGCGCGCGGCCTGCAGCTGGGCTGGGCCGAATACGTGGGCGACGAGCCGACGCGCATCACCGCGGCGCTCATGCGCGCCTTCGCCTCGGGCGACATCGTGTTCTCGACCGGCGGCATCGGCGCCACGCCCGACGACCACACCCGCCAGTGCGCCGCCAAGGCGCTGCGCGTGCCGCTCGCGCTGCACCCGGAGGCCGAGGTGCTGATCCGCGAGCGCATGCAGGACACGGCCAAGGAGCAGGGCACGGTCTACGAGCCCGACCGTCCCGACAACATCCACCGCCTGAACATGGGCGTGTTCCCCGAGGGCGCGACGATCATTCGCAACCCGTACAACAAGATCCCGGGTTTCAGCGTCGAGCACGTGCATTTCGTGCCGGGTTTCCCGGTCATGGCCTGGCCGATGATCGAATCGGTGCTCGACGGCCGCTACCCCGATTTGTTCACCCGCAACGCCATCGCCGAGAAGTCGGTGATCGTTTTCGGTGCGATGGAGGCGACCCTCACGCCCCTGATGCAGGCGATCGAGGAGGCTCACGCCGGCATCAAGGTGTTCAGCCTGCCCAGCGTCGATCACCCGCAATACGGCCGTCACATCGAGTTGGGCGTCAAAGGCGACCCGGGCCGGCTCGATGCGGCGTATACCCAGCTGATCGAAGGGTTGCACACTTTCGATGCCAAGCTTGGCCCAGAATTGGTGCGTTAAAAGTCATTGCACCAATTTGGGGAATTTCCTTCTGTATTTAAGCGGTGCATCTGCCGAGAAAGCCTCAATCCGTGAGGCGACAATGGCACAGAAACTGCATCCTTCGTTCCCGTATTCCAAACCACCATCCAACTCAGGAGAAACTGATGGCAAAGACCGTCGCCGATGTACTCAAGCTCGTCAAGGAAAACGAGGTCAAGTTCATCGACTTCCGCTTCACCGACACCCGTGGCAAAGAGCAGCACGTCACCGTGCCGGTCTCGGCTTTCGATGAAGACAAATTCACCTCGGGCCACGCGTTCGACGGCTCGTCCATCGCTGGCTGGAAGGGGATCGAAGCTTCGGACATGCAGCTCATGCCCGACCCCAACACCGCCAACATCGACCCCTTCTTCGAAGAAACGACGCTGATCCTGACCTGCGACGTGATCGACCCGGCAGACGGCAAGGCCTACGAGCGCGATCCGCGTTCGCTCGCCAAGCGCGCCGAGGCGTACATGAAGGCCTCGGGCCTGGGCGACACCGCCTTCTTCGGTCCGGAACCCGAATTCTTCGTGTTCGACGGCGTCCGCTGGAAGAACGACATGTCCGGTTGCTTCGTGAAGATCGATTCCGAAGAAGCCTCCTGGAACACCGACAAGGAATACGAGCACGGCAACACCGGCCATCGTCCCGCAGTCAAGGGCGGCTACTTCCCGGTTCCCCCGGTCGACAGCTTCCAGGACATGCGCTCGGAAATGTGCCTGGTGCTCGAATCGCTGGGCATCCCGGTCGAAGTGCATCACCATGAAGTGGCCAACGCCGGCCAGATGGAGCTGGGCACCAAGTTCAGCACGCTGGTTCAGCGCGCCGACTGGGTCCAGCTGCAGAAGTACGTGATCCACAACGTGGCCCACGCCTACGGCAAGACCGCCACCTTCATGCCCAAGCCCATCGTCGGCGACAACGGCTCGGGCATGCACGTGCACCAGTCGGTCTGGAAGGACGGCAAGAACCTGTTCGCCGGCGACGGCTACGCAGGTCTCTCGGACTTCGCGCTGCACTACATCGGCGGCATCATCAAGCACGCCCGTGCCCTGAACGCCATCACGAACCCCGGCACCAACAGCTACAAGCGCCTGGTGCCCGGCTTCGAAGCCCCGGTGAAGCTGGCCTACTCGGCCAAGAACCGCTCGGCCTCGATCCGCATCCCGTTCGTGGCCAACCCGAAGGGCCGCCGCGTCGAAGCGCGCTTCCCCGATCCGCTGATGAACCCGTACCTGGGCTTCGCAGCGCTCCTGATGGCTGGCCTCGATGGCGTGGAAAACAAGATCCACCCGGGCGAAGCCGCCAGCAAGGACCTGTACCACCTGCCGCCGGAAGAAGACGCGCTGATCCCGACCGTGTGCCACAGCCTCGACCAGGCCCTGGAATACCTGGACAAGGACCGTGCCTTCCTGACCAAGGGCGGCGTGTTCACCGATTCGTACATCGACGCGTACATCGAGCTGAAGATGCAGGAAGTCACGCGCTTCCGCATGGCGACGCACCCCGTCGAGTTCGACATGTACTACTCGCTGTAAAGCGGCCCCTCACGGGGAAGTAAGACGAAAGGACGGCTCCGGCCGTCCTTTTTCCTTGGCGCGGAACATCTTGTCACCGGTGGCCTCGAATTGCATGAAAATGCGCCTTTGTTGCGCCACCCACCGATTCACATGAAGACTGCTTCTCTCATTTTCCTGGCCGGTTCATTGTTGGCCGCCCTGCCGGCGGCCTCGCAGGAGCGCGTGTGGCGCTGCGGCAATGAATACACCAACAACGCCACCATCGCCCAGCAAAAGGGCTGCAAGGTCATGGAGGGCGGCAACGTCACCGTGGTCCAGGGCGGCGGCGGCACGACGAAGTCGTCGGGCGGCTCCGGTGGTTCGGGCTCTTCCGCCGCGCGCGCGCCGGCCGGCAGCCCCCGCGTCGAAGGCGTCGACCAGCGCGCCCGGGACGGCGAAGCCCGCTCGGTGCTCGAGTCCGAGCTCAAGAAAGCCGAGACCCGCCAGGCCGAGCTGCAGAAGGAATTCAACAACGGCGAGCCCGAAAAGCAGGGCAGCGAAGGCCGCAATTACCAGAAGTACCTCGATCGCGTGGCCGAAATGAAGGCCGAACTCGCGCGCAACGAGAGCGACATCGCAGGCATCCGCCGCGAAATCGGCCGGCTGCCCGCCAACAAGTCCCAGTAACCAGTAAACAACGCATGGCATTCGGGAAGAAGGCGGTCGGCGCCAACACGCGCTTTCAGACCTTCGACCTGCTGTCCACGCTGATCGCGGTGGTCAACAGCGACGGCTCCGTGCTGTTCGCCAACGCGGGCCTCGAAGACGCCCTAGGCACCTCGCGCCGCACGCTCGAAGGCTCGCAGTTCGGCGCATGTTTTCATGAGCCGCAGGTGCTGCGAACGGCCATCGACGGCGCCAGCAGCAACGACTTCGCCACGCTGCGCTACGAAGCCTTCTTGCGGCGCGTCAATCACGAGCTGATGCCGGTGCAGGTCACGCTCGCACACGGCGACAAGAAGGGCGAACTCATCATCGAGATGTCGCCGCTGGAGCACCAGGTGCGGCAGGACCGCGAAGAGCGGCTCATCGACCAGGCGCAGGCGAACAAGGAACTCATCCGCAACCTCGCGCACGAGATCAAGAATCCGCTGGGCGGCATCCGCGGCGCGGCGCAGTTGCTGCAGATGGAGGTCGAGTCGCGCGACCTCATCGAATACACGCAGGTCATCATCCACGAGGCCGACCGGCTGCAGACGCTGGTCGACCGCCTCCTGGCACCGCATCGCCGGCCGCATGTGGTGGGCGACGTCAACATCCACGAAGTCTGCGAGCGCGTGCGCTCGGTGATCCTGGCGGAGTTTCCGCGCGACCTGCACATCGAGCGCGACTTCGACGTGTCGATCCCCGAGTTCCGGGGCGATCGCGAGCAGCTCATCCAGGCCACCCTCAACATCGTGCACAACGCCGCGCAGGCCCTTGCGGAGCGCCGCGCGGCAGGCGATGCGCAGATCACTTTCAAGACCCGCATCGCGCGCCAGGTGATATTCAACAAGCAGTGGTATCGATTGGCATTGGAATTGCATGTAATTGACAATGGACCGGGTGTGCCGGACACGATCAAGGACCGCATCTTCTATCCGCTCGTATCGGGCAGGGAGGGCGGAACAGGCCTCGGGCTGACGCTTGCGCAAACTTTTGTGCAACAGCATCACGGCGTGATCGAGTGCGACAGCGTCCCGGGCCGAACCGATTTCAAGATACTGATACCGCTGCCCTAGCGCAGCACGGCAACAAGGAGATGCATGAAGCCGATCTGGATAGTTGATGACGACCAATCGATCCGCTTCGTGCTCGAGAAGGCCTTGCTGCGCGAAGACCTGCCCACGCGCAGTTTCACCAACACGCGCGAGGTGCTCGCAGCGCTCGAGCAGGCCGGCGAAGACGAGCAGCAGGGCCCGCAGGTCCTGGTGAGCGACATCCGCATGCCCGGCGGCTCCGGGCTCGATCTGCTCGACAAGATCAAGGCCAAGCACCCCGGCCTGCCGGTCATCATCATGACGGCGTTCTCGGACCTGGACAGCGCCGTCTCCGCCTTCCAGGGCGGCGCTTTCGAATACCTGCCCAAGCCCTTCGACCTGCCGCGCGCGGTCGAGCTCATCCGCCGCGCGGTCGACGAAAGCCAGCGCGAGGAAGTCTCCGAAGAACGCATGGTCGCCGCGCCCGAAATGCTCGGCCAGGCGCCCGCGATGCAGGACGTGTTCCGCGCCATCGGCCGGCTCTCGCAGAGCAACGTCACGGTGCTCATCACCGGCGAATCGGGCTCGGGCAAGGAGCTGGTGGCGCGTGCGCTGCACAAGCACTCGCCGCGCGCCAACGGCCCGTTCGTGGCCATCAACACCGCGGCGATTCCGAAGGACTTGCTGGAGAGCGAACTCTTCGGCCACGAGCGCGGCGCCTTCACCGGCGCGCAGACCATGCGCCGCGGCCGCTTCGAGCAGGCCGAGGGCGGCACGCTCTTTCTCGACGAAATCGGCGACATGCCCTTCGACCTGCAGACGCGCCTCTTGCGCGTGCTGAGCGACGGCCACTTCTACCGCGTGGGCGGCCACAACTCGGTCAAGGCCAACGTGCGCGTGATCGCCGCGACCCACCAGGACCTGGAGCAGCGCGTGAAGCTCGGCGGCTTCCGCGAAGACTTGTTCCACCGCCTGAACGTGATCCGCCTGCGCCTGCCGGCGCTGCGCGAACGCGGCGAGGACGTGCCCGCGCTCACGCGCCATTTCCTGCAGCAGAGCGCGCGCCAGCTCGGCGTCGAGCCCAAGCGGATTTCCGATGCGGCGCTCGTGAAGCTCGCGACCTTCGGCTTTCCGGGCAACGTGCGACAGCTCGAGAACATCTGCCACTGGCTGACCGTGATGGCGCCCGCGCAGCTGATCGAAACCAAGGACCTGCCGCCCGAGGTGATGGCGGTCAGCGCCGACACGCATGCGGTCGAGGCGGCGGCACCGGTGGCCGCTGCCGCGCAACCGTTGGCTGCGCCCCTGCCGGGCACGGGCATCGAGCGCGAATCGGTGTCCGTCGCCACTGCCCCTGAAACCGTGGAAGCGCCCGCCAGCGTGAGCAGTTGGGAGAGCGGCCTCGAGCTCGAAGCCCAGGCCCTGCTGGCCGCCGGCCGCACCGACGTGTGGGATGCGCTCTCGCGCCGCTTCGAATCGCGCCTGATCCTCACGGCACTGGCCAACACGCGCGGCCGCCGCATCGAGGCGGCTCAGAAGCTGGGCATCGGGCGCAACACGATCACCCGGAAGATCCAGGAACTGGGCATCGAGTGAACGCCGGCCGAGGCATCGCGCCTCGGCGGTTATCTGCTTCGCTGGCCCAGCGTCAGCGAATCGAGCTGGAACTTGCCGCTCTTGTCCCAGAGCCAGGTATCGAGATACGTGTGGCCGCCCAGCTTGCCCGGCGAAGGCAGCGGCGACGTCGCCTTGATGAGCTCGGCAATCATCGGCGGCACTTCCGGGGCGTGGCTCGGCACGCGGCTGAAGGTCACGTTGGTCACCTTGCCGTCCGCGTCGATGTCGGTCTCGACCACCACCACGGCGTAGACCAGCGGCGGAATCTTTCCCTTGTAGATCCGGTTCGCGTACGCCTTGTAGATGTGGCGCGCGCCGGTCTTGCGGTAGGCGCGCACGGCGGGCGTCTGCGCGGTGATCAGGCGCACCGTCGGCACGTCGCTGCGGGCCGGCGCGCCTTCGTCGGCGGGCGCGGTGGCGCTCTTGCCGTCTTCGGTCTTCTCGGCGGGCTTGAGGAGCGAGCAGGCCCCCAGGACCAACGAAAGGGCCAGGACCGCGAAGGCGCGGCCAGCCCGGGGCAAGGTGCGATCGGAAAAAGCGGTCATGACGGTCATTCCAATCAGGCGCCCTGGTCCAGGTCGAGCACCACCGGGGCATGGTCGCTCGGCTTCTCCCATTTGCGCGGCACGCGGTCGATGACGCAGCCCTTCACGCGCGGCACCAGCGGCGCGCTCACGAGCACGTGGTCGATGCGCAGGCCCCGGTTCTTCTGGTAGCCGAGCATGCGGTAGTCCCACCACGAAAAGCTCTTCTCGGGCTGCTCGAACAGGCGAAAGCTGTCGGTCAGGCCCAATGCCAGCAGCGCCTTGAAATGGTTGCGCTCCTCGGTCGTGTGGTGGATCGTTTCCTTCAGGCCCACCGGGTCGAAGCTGTCGCGGTCTTCCAGCACGATGTTGAAGTCGCCCAGCAGCACGAGGTTCGGGTGCGCCACCAGCTCCTGCCGCAGCCATTCGCGCAATCCGTCCAGCCACTTCATCTTGTATTCGAACTTGTCGGTGCCCGGCGCCTGCCCGTTGACGAAGTAGCCGTTGACCACGCGCAGCGGGCCCGAGGGCGTCTCGATGGTGGCGGCGATCACGCGCGACTGGTCGTCCGTGAAGCCGCCGATGTTCTTCACCACGTCGCGCACCGGCGCCAGGCTCAGGATGGCGACGCCGTTGTAGGTCTTCTGTCCGAACACCGCGGCCTCGTAGCCGGCCGACTTGAGCACCTCCAGCGGAAACTTGTCGTCGGTCATCTTGAGCTCCTGCAGGCAGAGCACGTCGACCGGGTTGGCGATCAGCCAGTCGAGCACGTGCTGCAGGCGGGCCGTGAGGGAATTGACGTTCCAGGTGGCTATTTTCATGAATCGCTAAGCTGTTGATTTCAATGGTATTTGCGGAACGATACGCCGGATCGGCATCAAACCGTCCATCGGAATTGGCGGCGCGCGATGCCCGAGCCAGAAATGTACGTTGCCGCGCCGCGTGTGCCTTGTCGGATCACGGCCCAAACGTCATGCACGCACTGCCTGTTATCTACTGTTACTATGAGTAACCAAATCACGGATAGAGCTTTCCAGGCATGCCCAAAGGGGTTCCGAACCCAGCCGAGATGTACGGCATCTACACCAGGCCCTGGGGCTTCGAGGTGTCCATCGTCAGGTCCGGCGTGCGGCACCGCGAGGTGTTCGGCCGGGCCAGCTACGGCGGCATCGCGCAAGCCCTCGCGCACGCGCAACGCTGGCGCGATGCGCTCGTGAAAAGCCTGCCGCCGCCCACGCGCCGCTCCCGGGCCGAGAAGGTCCGGCCCAACAACAAGACCGGCGTACCCGGCGTGTTCCGCCTGCTCACACCCAGCGGAAAGATTCTCGGCTGGCTCGCCAAGACCTACATCGCCCACGACCAGATTTTGCGGGCGCTGTTTCTCGCGAGCGACCAGGGAAGCGCCGCGCGATCGATGGCAGTCCAGGAGCGCGGCCGGCAACTGGGCCAGATGTCGGGGCTGGCCAAGGTGCATCCTGCCGAAGAGGCGATCCGCAAGGCGCCCGCCCGTTCGTCCGCGAAGCTGCCGCCCAAGCGGTCGAAGTCCGAAATCGTCCGCAAGAACAACCGCAGCGGAGTTTCCGGCGTGACCTTCAAGTCGCCCCGGCCCAAGCACCCGGGCTACTGGATGGCCATCACCTACACCGCGGGGAAGGGCACGACGAGCAAGGCGTTCTCGGTCGCCGAACATGGCTACGACAAGGCCAGGACGCTCGCCGAGGCCGAGCGCCGGCGCCAACTGGCCCGCAAGAAACGCGAAAGCCGACAAGCCGAATGAAAACAGAGCAGATCGCAATTTCCGTCGCGTCCGGCATCGACGTCTCAGCCTTGGCAACAGCGCCGACCGATGTCGAAGCCTGCTTCGTCCTTGCGCACGGCGCGGGCGCGGGCATGGCGCATCCGTTCATGCACGCCGTTGCCGAGGGCCTGGCGCAGCGGCGCATCGCGACGCTGCGCTATCAGTTTCCGTACATGGAAAAAGGCATCAAGCGCGTGGATTCGCCGGCGCTTGCCCATGCCGCCGTGCGAGCGGCCGTCCGATGCGCCGCGCAGCGTTTCGATGGCGTTCGCCTGTTCGCCGGCGGCAAATCGTTCGGCGGCCGCATGACCTCGCAGGCCCAGGCGCTCGACCCCCTGCCGGGCGTCCAGGGCCTGATCTTTCTCGGCTTTCCATTGCATCCGGCCGGCGCCCCTTCCACCGATCGCGCGGCTCATCTGCACGACGTCGAGGTGCCGATGCTGTTCGTGCACGGCACGCGCGACAAGCTCGCGGAGCCCGAGCAGATGCGCCCCATGCTGCGCGGCCTGGGACCGCTGGCCACGTCGATGGAAATCGACGACGCCGATCACTCGTTCAGCGTCCCCAAGCGCAGCGGCCGCTCGAGCGAAGAAGCGCTGGACGAAGCGCTCGACGGCCTGGCGCTGTGGACGCAGGCCTGGCGCATCGGCTGACCGGCCAGCTGCCGTATCAGCTGGTGTATCAGCTGGCGAGGGCGCGCATCTCGGCGATGAGATCGGCCTTGCCCTCGAAGCCGATGCCCGGCAGCGGCGGCAGCGTGACGTAGCCGTCCTGCACCTTCACGCCGTCGGGGAAGCCGCCATAGGGCTGGAACAGGTCGGGGTAGCTCTCGTTGCCGCCCAGGCCCAGGCCCGCGGCGATGGCCAGCGACATCTGGTGCCCGCCGTGCGGAATGCAGCGCGAGGGCGACCAGCCGTGGTCCTTCAGCATGTCCAGCGTGCGCAGGTATTCGACCAGGCCGTAGCTCAGCGCGCAGTCGAACTGCAGCCAGTCGCGGTCGGGCCGCATGCCGCCGTGGCGGATGAGGTTGCGCGCGTCCTGCATCGAGAAGAGGTTCTCGCCCGTGGCCATCGGGCCCGCGTACACCTGGCCGAGCTTGGCCTGCAGTTCGTAGTCGAGCGGGTCGCCGGCCTCCTCGTACCAGAAGAGCGGGTACTGCGAGAGCGCGCGGCCGTAATCGATGGCCGTGGGCAGGTCGAAGCGGCCGTTGGCGTCCACCGCCAGCTGCTGGCCGGGGCCGAGGATCTTCAGGACCGACTCGATGCGTTCGCAGTCTTGCGCGAGCGTGGCGCCCCCGATCTTCATCTTCACGACCGAGTAGCCGCGCTCGAGATAGCTGGTCATCTCGCGCTGCAGGCCCTCGACGCCCTTGCCGGGGTAGTAGTAGCCGCCCGCCGCATAGACGAACACGCGCGGGTCGGGCGTGCCATTGCCGTAGCGCTCGGCCAGCAGCTGGTAGAGCGGCTTGCCGGCGATCTTGGCGACCGCGTCCCACACGGCCATGTCGATGGTGCCCACCGCCACCGAGCGCTCGCCGTGGCCGCCGGGCTTCTCGTTGATCATCATGCGGGCCCAGACCTTGTGGGGGTCGAGGTTCTCGCCGCTCTCGTCCAGCAGCGACGCCGGCTCGGCCTCGAGCAATCGCGGCAGGAAGCGCTCGCGGATCAGGCCGCCCTGGCCGTAGCGGCCGTTCGAGTTGAAGCCGTAGCCGATGACCGGCTTGCCGTCGCGGATCACGTCGGTGACCACGGCCACGAGGCTCAGGGTCATCTTGGAGAAGTCGATGTAGGCGTTGCGGATGTCCGACTTGATGGGACGCGTGGATTCGAGGATGTCGACGATTTTCATGAGGAGGGTGGGGGAGAATCTCCGCCGTGGTTCAAGGTGCAGTGCAGGAAGGCATGCATCTTTTTCCGGCGGGGCTCGCACCGTCCAATACTCCAATTGCATACAACTATTCATTCCACCGCGCTGCACATGGGCCCCGGCAACCGACCCCTCGATCTCGAATGGCTGGAAGACTTCCAGGCCCTGGCCGAGACCGGCAATTTCTCGCGCGCCGCGCAGGCCCGCTCCATCGCCCAACCCGCCTTCAGCCGGCACATCCGCGCGCTGGAGGAATGGGTGGGCGTCGACCTCTTCGACCGCAGCGCGCACCCGGTCGCGCTGACCGCGGCGGGCAAGCGCTTCCAGCCGCTGCTGCAGGAGGTGCTGGCCGGCCTGCAGGCGGCCCGCACCGAGGCCCGCCACGCGCACGACCTGGATGCGGCCAGCCTGAGCTTCGCGGCCACGCACGTGCTCTCGCTGACCTTCTTCACGCGCTGGCTCGGCAGCGTGGAGGCGCGGCTGAGCATGGGGCCGATCCAGACCATCTCCGACAGCTCGCAGGCCTGCGAAGACCTGATGCTGCAGCGCCGCGTGCAGTTCGTGCTGTGCCACGGCCATGCCGGCGCGCCCGGCCGGCTCGACGAGGCGCAGTACCCCGTGCAGCGCCTGAGCGACGACGTGCTGGTGCCGGTCGCGGCACCCGGTGCGGACGGCGCCCCGCAGCACGCGCTGGGCGCGGACCGCGCGCCTTCGGTGCTGGCGTACAGCGAGGCCTCGGGCCTCGGGCGGATCATGCGGTCGATCCAGGACAGAGAATTCGGCAAGGACTTCGCGCCGTCCCTCTCGGTGGTCTTCACGGCGCACCATGCGGCGCTGCTCAGGACCATGGCGCTCGAAGGGCGCGGCCTCGCGTGGCTGCCGATGAGCCTCGTGGCCGAAGACCTGCGCACCGGCGCGCTGGTCGATGCGGGTGCGGGCGGCTGGCGGGTGCCGGTGGACATCCGGCTGTACCGGCAGCTCGCGCCGATGCCGCCGGTGGCCGAGGCGCTGTGGGCATTGATCAGCGGCACCTCCGGCGGCAACTGAAAGCGGCCGCCGGACGATCGGCTGCATCTTCGATCCGCCAGGCTGTGGCGCGGCATGCGCAGGCCCCGAACAATGCGGGGACCGAACCGATGCCCACCCACGATGACCTCTCCCATCCAGCCGCGCTTCGACATCTACTCGAGCATCCACAAGGCGCTGCGCGCCCTCATGGCGGACACGCTGTTCAAGCTCGGCCGGATGGACCCTGACGATCCGCAGGACGTCGCGCGGACCGCCCGGGACGTGCGCCGGCTGCTCGACGTCTGCCGCGCCCATGCGGACCACGAGAACCGCTTCATCCATCCGCTGCTCGAAGTGCACGCGCCGGGCGCGAGCCGCGCGGTGGTCTACGAGCACGCCGACCATGACGAGGAGGCCGGGCGGATCGGCGCCGCGGCCGCCGGGTTGGCGACCTGCCACGCCGGTCAGCGGACGCTGGCGGCGGCCGCGCTGTACCGCAGCCTGGCGCTCTTCATCGCCAGCAACTTCGAGCACCAGCACCTGGAGGAAACCGTGCACAACGCGGTGCTGTGGACCCATTGCACCGACGCCGAGATCATGAACCTGCACCACGCCCTGACCGAATCCATCGCGCCCGAGGAGCTCCTGTTCATCCTGCGCTGGCTGGTGCCCGCCATGCCGCCCGCGGAGCGCACCGCGACGATGCGGAATCTTCGGCGCGCCGCGCCCGCCGCGTTCCAGGCGGCCATGGACATGCTGCAGGCCCATCTCTCCGATGGCGAGTGGTCCAGGCTTCTGCAGGGCCTCGCGCAAGAAGATCCGCAGGGGGTCGAAGCATGATCGGGCAGCTGCGGCCGGAAAGGCTTTTTCGATGGGCTGCGCGCACGCGTGCGCCACTGGTGCGCGAGGAGGTGGGCGCCCCCGAAACACCCGCCGAGGAACTCACCCGCGCCGCGATCGCGCGCCATTTCCTGCGCGGGCAGGGCCTGGAGATCGGCGCCCTGCACAACCCGCTGGCGCTGCCGCCCGGCGCCACCGCGCGCTACGTCGATGTCGCGCCGATCGAGGTCTTGCGGGAGCGCTTTCCCGAGGCCGCCGAGAGAATCCGCGCGCCCGACATCGTCGACGACGGCGAACTGCTGGCCACCGTGGCCGATGCGTCGCAGGACTTTCTCATCGCCAATCACCTGCTGGAGCATTGCGAGGACCCCATCGGCGCGATCGAGACCTTCGTGCGCGTCGTCAGGCCCGGCGGCATGATCTTCATGGCCGTGCCGGACAAGCGCTACACCTTCGACCTGCCCCGCGCGGTCACCAGCGTGGAGCACGCCATCCGCGATCACGTCTGGGGGCCCGGCGTCTCGCGGCGCGCGCACTACGAGGAGTGGCTGCGCGTGATCGACGGCAAGCGCGGCAAGGAGCTGGAGGCGCTGACCGAGGCCTTCATGCGGGAGCGGACCAACATCCATTTCCATGTGTGGACCGTGACCGAGATGTTCGCGCTCCTGCTGGCCGCCCGCAACGAAGTGGGGCTGCCTTTCGATATCAGGCTCGCGCACGTGGACCCGCCGCGGCTGGAGGTGGTGTGGGTGCTGGAGGTCACGAAGAAGGGCGCCTGAGCGCCGCCTTGCAGACGCGGCGGCCTGATACGCTCGCGGCTTCGCGACCGTTTCCCGCCCGCCTCATGCCCATCGTCCCTCGCCACAGGGCCGAAGCGAAGTACGACGCCCTGGTCGATACGTTGAGCTTCGAGCCGATCCTCAATTTCCAGGTCCGCTTCGGCCACGACTTCGCCATCGACATCGACAGCCGCAGCCGTGCGCCGCTCTATGTCTTCGCCGGCAAATCGTGCCATCTCCTGATGCGCGGCGGCGGCCCTTCGCTGCAGGTGGCGCATGGCGACGTGCTGTTCCTGCCCCACGGCGGCGGCCATCGCGTCTACGACAAGGAGGGCGCGCGGCCCATCCGCTTCGAGGACTTGCTGGCGCGCGAGATCGAGCGCAAGGGCTCGACCTACGCGGTGGACATGGACCTGGACCGCAGCGCCGACACCGTGGTGAGCGGGAGCTTCTTCTGGACGAAGGAGCTCGCGACCAATCCGTTCATCGCGCAGCTCCCGACGGTGATGCACCTGCAGAGCAGCAACAGCGCGCTGCCCTGGCTGCCGCCCATGACGGACCTGGTGCGCTGGATGTCGGACATCCGGCGCGGCGGCCGCGGCGTGGGCATGGCCGACACGGTGAACACGCTGATCCGCCACATCGTGCTGAGCCATCTCGAGCGCCAGGCGGCGCAACTGCCGGATGTCCCCGGCGCTCCGAGTGGGCAGGGTGCGACCGGCACGCCCGAGGGCGCCGCCGCGCCCCACGACGCACGGCTGATCGCGGCGCTGCATGTGATCCACACGCAACCCGAGCAGCCCTGGACGCTCGATTCGCTCGCCAGCCTCTGCCACATGGCGCGCACGACCTTCTCCACGCGCTTCCAGCAGCAGACCCGGCTCTCGCCCATGAGCTACCTGGCCAACTGGCGCATCCACCTGGCCGCGCGGCTGCTGCGCGAGCAGCGGCTGTCGCTCGACGAGGTGGCCGAGCGCGTGGGCTATTCGACCGGCGCGATCCTGGCGCGGGCCTACAAGCGGGTGCTGGGCACGTCGCCCCGAGGCGCGGGCGCGACCGACTGAACAGATTGAACGGAAGGGCTGAACGCCGGGCTGCGATGCCGGTGCTTTCGGCTGTGGGCAGCCGGCGCCGGGGGCGGAAGAATGCCGCCCATGTCTCTTCTCCTGAATCCGATGGATCACCCGATCTGTCTCGTCACGCCCGCTCACCTGCCGCCGGGCGGCACCTCCATCGCGCACCTTCCGTTCGTCATGTGGCTGGTCGACACCCTGCGGCCGCGCACGATCGTCGAACTCGGAACGCGGGATGCTGCCGTGTACTGCGCCTGCTGCGAGGTGGTGGCGAACCGCCGGCTTGCCACGCGTTGCCATGGCCTCGTCCTGCGCGAGTCCGGTGCCGGCGCGGACGCGCCCATTGCTGCGGCGCTGCGCGCCCATCACGATCCGCTCTACGGCCATTTCTCGCGCGTTGCGGAAGTCGCGGGTGGCGATCCGTCCGCCGCCTTCGATGACGCAGGCATCGACCTCCTGCACGTCGATCTCGGCCACCCGCTCGTGCGCCTGGACGACGCGCTCGCGCGGTGGCTGCCCCGCATGAGCCGCTCGGGCATCGTGCTGGTCCATGGCACCGAAGCGCCCGCCCTCGGGGGCGCACGGCACGAGCTCTGGATGGCCTTGCACCAGCGCCATCACGGCTTTCACTTCGCGCACGGCCACGGGCTGGGCGTGCTGTGCGTCGGCGCCGAAATTCCGCCGCCGCTGCGGGCGATGTGCGGCCTTGCCGACGAGGCGGCGACCGCGCTGCGCCTGGCCTTTTTCACGCTCGGCGCACGGCTGACCGCGCAGCTGAAGGCCGATGAATTGCGCGTGGCGCTCGAGCGCTCGGCGAAGGAGCGGCAGGCGCTTGCCGATCGCCTGCACGATGCAGTCGCCGGCCAGGCGCAGCGGGTGTCCGAGGCGGTGGCGCTGCGAAGCCAGGCCGAGGAGCGCGCCGCCGAGGTGCGCCACCGCGACGCCGCGGTCGATCGGCTCGAAGTGCGGATGCAGGCCCTGTCCGCGGAGCTGGCGCACAAGGAGAGCCTGGTCGGCCGGCTGAACGCCACGCTGGTGGCGCAGGGCGCGGAGCTCTCCACCATCCGCGGCAGCGTGGGATGGGCACTCGTGCAGCGCTACTGGGAACTGCGCGCGCGCTGGCTTCCGGCCGGCACGCGGCGCGGCGATGCCTATGAACGGCAGCGCAACCGCCTCCTGCGTTCCGGGCGGCACCTGCTGCAGGCGGCGGCGATGCAGCCCGGGCTTGCGCCGGGCATCCTGGCCGGCGGGCGGCTTTCCACCCCCCAGGCCGAGCGACCGTGGGAACAACCCCTCACGGGCCACAGCCACGCACGCCTCGGGCGGCGGATCCTGATCGTCGCGGAGCTGTCGATGCCGGCATGCAAGCGATACCGCGTCGACCAGAAGGTGGCGATGCTGGAGCGGCTGGGCTGCGACACCACCGTGCTCGACTGGCGCAGCGATGCGGCCTGCCACAACGCGCTGCAGTTCCACGGGCTCGTCATCTTCTACCGGGTGCCCGCGTTCGCGGAGGCCAGGCGCCTGGCGCGCGAGGCGCGCCGCCTGGGCATTCCCGGCTTCTACGACGTGGACGACCTGATCTTCGAGCTGGACGCGTACCGCGGCAGCCTGGAGGCGCTGGGCTTGCCGCGCAAGGAGCGCGAAGCGACGCTGGAGGGCGCGCGCCTGTACCGCGAGATGCTCGGCCTGTGCGAGCACGGCATCGCCAGCACGAGCCTGATCGCCCGCCAGATGCGCGCGCACGTGGCCGGCAGCGTCCACACCCTGGAGAACGGGCTGGACGAGACGATCCTGAAGCTCGTGCAGGAGACGGCCAGGTCGCCGCGCCCGTCCTTTGCCGCGGGCGATACGGTGACGATCGGCTACGGCAGCGGCTCCAGCACGCACGATGCGGACTTCGCCCTCGTCGCCGGTGCGCTGGCCGCGGTGATGAAGCGCCACGCCCACGTGCGCCTGGTGATCCACGGCATGCTCACGCTGCCCGAATCGCTCGCGGCCCATGCCGAGCGGATCTTCCGGATTCCGTTTCTCGACGCCGACGACTACCTGCGCGCGGTGGCCGGGTGGGACATCAACATCGCGCCGCTGGAGAACACCACCTTCAACCAGGCCAAGAGCAACATCAAGTTCATAGAGGCGGCCGCCTTCGGCGTGCCGAGCGTGTGTTCGGTCACCCAGCCGTTCGGCAGCGTCATCGCGCACGGCCAGAACGGCATGCTGGCGCGCAATCCGCGCGAGTGGGAAGAGGCGCTGATGCAACTGGTCGCGAGCGAGCCGCTGCGCCGCCGCCTGGGCGAGGAGGCCCATCGCACGGCCATGGCGCGCTATCACCCGGCCGTGCTGGCCGCGGGATCGATGCATTCCGTCGTCGCGCATCTTCCGGCGCCGCCCGCGCCCACGGGGCTGAAGGTGCTCGTGGCCAACGTGCTGTTCGCGCCGTTGAGCTTCGGCGGCGCCACCATCGTGGCCGAGCAGCTCGCCCGCGAACTCGCGCACGGCGGTTGCGACGTGACGGTGTTCACCGGCCTCATGCAGCCGGTGCTGGCGCCCTACCAGGTCGTGCGCTACGAGGCGCTCGGCCTGCCGGTGATCGCCGTGCAGCTGCCGGTCGGCGGCGAGGCGGCCCTGGAGCACCGCAACCCGGTGATGAAGGAGATCTTCGTGCAGGCGCTTCGCACGCTGCGCCCGGACGTGGTCCACCTGCATTCGATCCAGTGGCTGAGCGCCTCGCTGGCCGAGGCCTGCGTGGAGGAGGGCGTTCCCTACGTCATCACGCTGCACGATGCGTGGTGGCTGTGCGAGCGCCAGTTCATGGTGCGCGAGGACCAGCGGTACTGCGGCCAGAAGACCGTCGACCTGCGCACCTGCTCCAGGTGCGTGGCCGACAGCGCCCATACCTACAAGCGCAGCTTCTACCTGCGGCAGGTGCTGGACGAGGCCGCGCTGCTGCTCACGCCCAGCGAGTTCCAGCGCCAGCTGTACATCGCCAACGGAACGGACCCCTCGCGCATCGTCGTCAACAAGAACGGCGTGCTGCTGCCGGCGCGGCCGCGTGCGCCGCGCGAGCCCGGCACGCCCGTGCGCTTCGCCTACCTGGGCGGACGCGCAGTGCACAAGGGCTATTTCTGGCTCAAGGAAATCCTCGAATCGATGCCCGAATCGGACTACGTGCTGCGCATCACCGACATCGCGCAGCGCATGGGCCCGCCGTCCATCCACGCGAGCGAATGGCAGGCCGCGGGACGCATCGAGGTGACGCCGCCCTACGACCAGAGCGGCATGGACGACTTCTTCGACGGCGTCGACGTGCTGCTCATTCCATCGCAATGGAAAGAAAGCTTCGGCCTGGCCGCACGCGAGGCGCTGGCGCGCGGCCTCTGGGTCATCACGACGGCCTCGGGGGGCGTGGTCGAGGACATCGTGGACGGGGTGAACGGCGCGATCGTGCCGATCGGCGACGCCGACGCATTCAGGGCCGCCATCCTCGATGCGATGGCCGATCCCGCGAAGCGGGGCGATGTGCGCCATCCGGCGGCCGACGGCATCCGCGGCTACCGCACGCAGGCGCGCGAGCTCGAAGGCCTGCTCTCGGGCCTCGCGCCGAGCCGGGACAGTGAACAGCCCGAACAGCGCGCGCACCTGGCGCAACTCGCGCGATCGGCCGTGACCACTTCCAGCCTCGGCATCGGCATCGGCCTCGACGCGCGAACGCCGGGCCGTGTTTTCGCGCCTTCGGGCTGTGGTCCGCTGCAGCTGTCTCTTGAAGAATCGTCCGCTTGCGGAACTGGTCTATCCGCCCTTGTTTAACTGGCGGACAGTGACCGTGTCCGTATGGGATGAGATATGAGTTCTTCAGGCAGCACGAGGCGCGAGATGATGGCGCGCGCAATGGCGGTCAGCGTGACCGCGCTTGCGACGGCTTGCGGCGGCGGGGGCGGAGGTGGCGGCGGGATCGGTTTCCCCGTCGGCGGCGGTGGCGTGCCCGAGGGCGGGGGCGAGACCGGAGGGATGCCGCTGGCCAAGCGGTCGGAAGCCACATGGCGGCTGCACGACAAATACGAGGAACTGCTCGCGAGCGATACGCCGGACCCCTTCGTCGCGCTGAGCCAGTGGGCCTTGACCCAGCCCGAGTTCGACCAGGCCGGCCCGGGCAACGGCTCCATGTGGGCGCGTTTCACCGACGGGCGCTACTTCGCCTACACCGACAACTGGCGGAAAGTGGATGTCCCCCCGGTAGCGGCTCCCACGCTGCGCGCGGCCGCCCCGAAGGCCGCGCAAAAAGGCGTGGTGCCCGACAGCGACCTGGCCGTGATCATGTCGGCTCAGGCAGAGGAGTTCGAGGAGGTCAAGGTGTATCAGCAACTCGATGCCGCCGCCCTGAAGGAGCGGGGCTGGCGCATGCACGGCGATCGATCTTTCCTGGTCGAGACGTTGCTCGCATTGAAGGGCCAGAAGATCGGCATCTTCTATGTCGCGGCGCATTCGGCCGTCATCGGCCAGACCGGGCGCGAGCAGTTCGGCTGGTTCTCCGAAACCCGCGCCACCGACGAGAACGAGGCCAGGTACAAGGCCGATTTCGACGCCGGCATCCTGATCTATCACCGCAACCGGGACCGCGCCAAGGAGGAAAGAGACGATGCCCCGCCGCCCGTCTACGGAATCACCGCGGGGTTCATCGTCAAGTACCTCTCGTTCTCGGAGGGCTCGCTGGTCGTTTCGCTTTCCTGTGAATCGGGCTCGCCGGCGGCCATCTCGTTCCGCGACGCGCTGACGCAGGCCGGTGCCGGCACGATCATCGCGTGGGACGGCAACAGCAATGCCTACGGCGCGGTCTCGATGCGGTACATGTTCGACCGCCTCACGGGCGTCAACGCCTGGGACCCGGCCGATCCGACGAACCGTGCGTACGAACTGGACGACGTGTGGACCTTCATGCGCGAGAAGACGGATGGCGGGGTGTTTCCTAATCTGCTCATCACGCCGAACGTGGACAAAAAGCGCCCGGGGCCCGATGCGGTGATCAAGCGCTTCGGCAATGGCTTCGACCTGTCCAATCCCGTGATCACCGAGCTGGAGATGGACTACGGGGACAAGCTGGTCATCCACGGCAACTTCGGCACGACCCTGGGCGGCGTGACCGTCGGCGGTGCGCAGTTGAGCGTGGCCGAGAAGGACTGGAAGAACGACCGCATCGAACTCACGTTGCCCACCGGCACGGGCGATCCGGCCGGCTCGCATGGCGAGGTGGTCGTGACGGCGCGCAAGCGCAAGAGCAACCGGCGCGTGCTGACCTCATGGCGCGGCAATATCAGCTACGTGCTGGAGGACAGGCCCTCGGGCTCCGACGAGGGGGAGTTGACGGTCAAGCTCGATGTCGAGGTGCACCTGCGCGGCGACGCCCACGCGATGCGCACCGAAGTCGACGGCACGGTCAAGCCAGTGGGCTGGAATCTCCACCTGGCATCGGACAGCAAGGCCAGCTACCGGGCGGCCGGAACGCGCACCGATTCCGCAGGCAACGTGATCAGGAGCTACGCCGGCGCGGGGCAACTGACCTACACCGACGTTCCCGAGTCGCGGTCGGGCAGCAATTTCTCGATGATCGCCCGGGTCGACGCGCTGCAAAAGCGGCTGGAACTGTGTCCCTTCCAGCCCTTGGCCAACCTCATTTCCCAAACCGACGCGAGCGGCAACAAGACCGAGCGCCCGCTCATCATTCCGTCGAATCTGCTGGGCTTCTGGGACGAGGACGGAACGCTGCAGGACAAGATGCCGCTCATCTACGGAACCTACCTGGCGTACGACGCGAATGCGAACGTGCAGCCTTACGAGAAGGCGATCACCCAGGAGCACAACCAGCTCGTGCTGGTGAGGACGACGGCAACCGCCATGGTGGCTTCCCCGCCGTTCGACGACACCGTGGGACGCTAGGCCCGGGAGGCGCCGGTTGGCGCAGCGACAGGGCGATGTCCTGCATTCCCCGTCGCCGGTGGCTGGCGGAAGCGCTGCCCGGGCCGCCGAAGAATGGAACATCAAAGAGGAGATTTCCCATGAGTTCCACGCCGAAGCACCAGGGCCAACAAGGCACGCAGCGCCCCCACGAGGAGCCCGAGATCACGCAGGAGGAGTCCGTGCCCAGCGACGGCACCGACACCGAGGGCGAGAAGCTGATGAAGGACGTGCGCAACCACAAGCTGCACGACGCGGGCCCGGCCGAAGACCGGACACCCGCGAAGTCGGGCGACGGCAGGTCCTGAGCGTCAAGCTGCGGCATGAGCACCAGCAACGTGGCCGACGTGGCCGGCATGGCCGACGCGGCCATCGCCGATGCCGGGCAGACGGCGACAGTGCCCGGCGCGTCGGCTTCGCTCTGGCAGCGCAGCCGCCGCTGGGTGCTGCCACTGGTGGGCATCGCGATCCTCGGCCTCCTGCTCTCGCATGCGCACAAGGTGGACTGGGCCGGCGCCTGGCATGCGTTGCAACGCTACTCGCCCTGGCTGCTGCTCGGTGTGCTGGGCCTGGCCACCGCAAGCCACGTGCTGTACGGCTGCTTCGACCTGATCGGGCGGAGCCACACGCGCCATCCGCTGCCGCGCTGGCGCACCTGGGCGATCGCGGTCACCAGCTACGCCTTCAACCTCAACCTCGGCTCATTGGTAGGCGGCATCGCGATGCGCGCGCGCTTGTATGCGCGCGCGGGCCTGGACGAAGCCGCCGTGGCGCAGATCGTCGGCCTCAGCCTCGCGACCAACTGGCTCGGCTACGGGCTGCTCGCCGGCGGGCTGTTCGCGGCCGGCGCCATCGCGCCGCCGAGCCGCGCGCCCATCGGATCGGGCGCGCTGCGTGCGATCGGCGTCGTGATGATTCTTCTGGCCGTGGCCTATGTCGTGGCCTGCGCGGTCTTGCGCGGCCGCGAATGGCGCGTGAGAAACCGGCGGCTGAAATTTCCGAGCGCACGGCTCGCGATGGTGCAGCTGGCGCTGTCGACCACGAACTGGGCGCTGATGGGTTCGGCGATGTACTTGCTGCTCGGCCAGCAGGTGCCGTATGCGACCACGCTGGGCGTGTTGATGGCCGCATCGATCGTCGGTGTGATCACGCCGATTCCCGCGGGGCTCGGGGTGCTCGAAGCGGTGTATCTCGCGCTGCTGTCAGGCACCGTGAAGCAGGGTGCGCTGATGGGGGCGGTGCTCGCTTACCGCGCGCTTTATTACCTGTTGCCGTTGGCCGGCGGGTTGGTGCTCTATGTGTTCCTGGAGCGGTATGCGTCGAGCCATCCGCTGGACAACGCGCAGCCCTGACGCGGATGAAAAAAGCCGCGTGAACTCATAACTCGATGAATGCCGACGTGGCCTTGTTGAGCGCCAGCTTGCCCTTGGCGGTGATCGATTCGACCTGCGCGAGCTGGCGAATCGCGCGCTCGTGGGGCGTGCGCTCGGAAGGCGGAATGAACGCGGTGACCAGGTCGGCCGCGCGCAGCACGCGCAGCCTGTCGATGTCTGCGGGCGTGTGGATCACATAGGGCAATCTCTGCTCCGAAATCACCCGAAGAAACTCCATGGACATGAGCCGTCTCCTTGTCTTGATGGCGGTTCGGACATTGTGCGCACAAACAATTAGCTGTGGCTAATCCCTCTGCCGGGCATGCCCTTTTGACACTTGTACGGAAGTTTTCACTTTGTGCGCGCAGTGCGTGCGCAACCGTTTGCCGCTGCACTGCAGCAAGCTATCTGCTGGCTTGAAGCGGCCAGGCGGTGGTGTCGGGCATGAGGATGTGCCAGTGCACCGGATCGATCCCCTCGAAGGTCGCGCGGTAGCGATCGGCGCGCCGCCCTTCGTCGGTCACGTCGCGGATCACGATGCTGTCGATGCGCTGCGGGTTCGCCCGCCACACCTGCGCGTAGATCTCCGGATCGGCCTCGCCCGAATCGCCCACGAGCACGAAGCGGCGCTGCGGAAATTCGGTGAGCAGCCGGTCGATCACGCCCAGCTTGTGCGCGCGCGAATCCTCCGCGCCGGGGATCAGCGTGCGCCACGTGGTGCTCTCGCGCAGGTGCATGCTGCCGGCGGGAAAGTCGTTGTCGCGAACGAAATCCGCGAGCGCGGGATAGAGCTGCATCGGGCTCGCCGAGAGATAGTGAAAGCGCGTGTCCGGCACCTGCGCGAGCGCGCGGTAGTACGCCGCCATGCGGGGCGCCGCCTCGAAGCGGCGCGCGAAGGTGTTCAGCAGCATCTCGCGCCGGTCGCGCACCTGCGTGCGCTTGATGGTGTCGTCGATGTCCGAGATCACCGACACGCCCTCTGCAGGCACCACCAGCGCCTGCCCCCTGAAGCGGGGGATCAGTTCGCCTGGCCCCGTCACGCCGTGGAACTGCAGCCACTGCACCGGCGCCGTGGTGCGCGGCGCATCGACCACCAAGCGCAGGTTGGTGCGGCCGTCCGCGGTCGAGGCCGGCATCTTCACGCGGGTCTGCGTGCCGTCGAAGACGATGTCGATCAGCTTGCCTTCTTCCGATTCGGCATGGAACAGCGCGGTGCGCTGGTTGAAGCGCAGCCGCGCCGTGGGCGAGAGCTTCTTGAGGTTCAGCCCGAGGTAGCGCGCCAGCGCGGCGTCCAGGCCCCAGCGCCGTTCGCGCTCGAAGATCCAGGCGTGGATGTCGACCTCGAGGCGGCCGTCGGCGGTGGGCCGCGCCGTGCCGGGCATGAAGAGCGCTTCTTCATCGGCCTCGAGCGGCTCGGCGGCCCGCAGCGCCTGCATCGGCGCAAGGCCCGCGAGCAAGGCCGCGCCCATCACCACGGACCGGCGCTTCAGTTGGAGCGCGGGCGGGTGGATGGGGCTGTCGTCGCTCATGCGTTCGCGGCGGCGATGCGTTCGTAGGTCACGAAGCTGTAGGGCAGACCGTCCTTGGCCGAGACGTGCGATGTGCGCTGCGTCTCGCGCCATGCCGCGCTGTCGAGCACGGGCGCGTGTGCATCGCCTTCGTAGTCGCGCGCAATCTCGGTCACGACCGCGCGCTGCGCCAGCGGCTCGGCCTCGGCGTAGATCTGCGCGCCGCCGATCACCCACACCTCGGGCGATGCGGCCTCCGCGCAAAGCGCGAGCGCATCGCGAAGATGACCCACCGGCAGCGCCCCTTCCGCGCGCCAATCGGCCTGCCGCGTGACCACGATGTTCTGTCGCCCCGGCAGCGGACGAAAGCGCGGCGGCAGCGAATCCCAGGTCTTGCGGCCCATGATCACCGGCGCGCCGGCGGTCTGCTGCTTGAAGTGCGCCATGTCCTCGGGCAGGTGCCACGGGATCGTGCCGTTGGCGCCGATGACGCCATTGGCGGCGCGGGCGTAGATGAGGTTGATGCGGGCACTCATGCGCTCAGACCGCGACCGGCGCCTTGATCGGATCGCCGTGCTTGTAGTCGAGCACCTCGAAGTCCTCGTACTGGTAGCCGAAGATCGAATCGGGCTTGCGCTTGATGTTCAGCGTGGGGTAGGGGTACGGATCGCGGCTGAGCTGCAGCTTCACCTGCTCGGCGTGGTTGCTGTAGATGTGGCAGTCGCCGCCGGTCCAGATGAAGTCGCCCACATCGAGGTCGCACTGCTGCGCGACCATGTGCGTGAGGAGCGCGTAGCTCGCGATGTTGAAGGGCACGCCCAGGAAGATGTCGGCACTGCGCTGGTAGAGCTGGCAACTGAGCTTGCCGCGCTCGCCCTCGGCCTGCGGCGGCGCGACGTAGAACTGGAAGAACGCATGGCAGGGCATGAGCGCCATCTTGGAGAGCTCGGCCACGTTCCAGGCGCTCACGATGATGCGGCGCGAATCGGGGTTGGTCTTCAGGGTCTTGATGACGTCGGAGATCTGGTCGATGTGCCCGCCATCGGGCGTGGGCCAGCTGCGCCACTGCACGCCGTACACCGGACCCAGGTCGCCGTCCTCGCGCGCCCATTCGTCCCAGATGGTGACGCCGCGTTCCTTCAACCAGTTGTTGTTGCTCGAGCCGGTCAGGAACCACAGCAGTTCCTGGATGATGGATTTGAGGTGCACCTTCTTCGTGGTCACCAGCGGAAAGCCCTCGTTCAGGTCGAAGCGCATCTGGTGGCCGAACACGCTCTTGGTGCCCGTGCCCGTGCGGTCGCTCTTGAACACGCCGTGGGTGTCCACGTGGCGCATGAAGTCTTCGTACTGGGAGCGGACGGGGCGGGTGGGCGTGGAGGTCATGGACGGACTGGGATAAGGGGCTGTCAGGGGCGGTTTTTTGGATTTTAAGTGCCACCGCTTAGCATGGCGGCCATGAGCCAAGACCACCCCACGGACAGCCATGAACACGGCCGCGACCACAGCGAACTCGGCGAGATGGACCTGCGCGTGCGCGCTCTGGAAAGCGTGCTCACGCAGAAGGGCTACATCGACCCCGCCGCGCTCGACGCGCTGATCGACACCTACCAGACCCGCATCGGCCCGCGCAACGGCGCTCGGGTGGTGGCGCGGGCCTGGGTCGACCAAAGATTCCACGACTGGCTGATGGCCGATGCCACGGCCGCCATCGCATCGCTCGGCTACACAGGCCGGCAGGGCGAGCACATGGTGGCGGTGCAGAACACGGGCGAGCAGCACCACATGGTCGTGTGCACCCTCTGCAGCTGCTACCCGTGGCCCGTGCTCGGCCTGCCGCCCACCTGGTACAAGAGCGCGCCCTACCGCTCCCGCGCCGTGAAGGACCCGCGCGGCGTGCTGGCCGACTTCGGCACCACGCTGCCCGAGACCACGCGCATTCGCATCTGGGACTCGACCGCCGAGGTGCGCTACCTCGTGATTCCGCAGCGGCCCGCGGGCACGGAGGAAATGAGCGAAGAGGAGCTCGCCGCGCTGGTCTCGCGCGATTCGATGATCGGCACGCGTCTGGTCGAAGCGCCCTCGGCGGGGAGCGCCGCATGAGCTACGTCACGCATGCCGACCTCGGCGGCCAGCCCGGCTTCGGCCCGGTCACGCCCGAGCCCGAGGGCGAACTCTTTCACGCCGATTGGGAGCCGCGCGCGCTGGCCCTCACGCTCGCGATGGGCGCGACCGGCTCATGGAACATCGATGCGAGCCGTGCCGTGCGCGAGACGCTGCCCGACTATCGCGACCTGAGCTACTACCAGATCTGGCTCGGTGCGCTGGAGCAGTTGATGCTGCAGCGCGCGCAGGTCTTCCCCGACGAGATCGCGACCGGCGAGATGAAGCATCCGCCCGCGCCGGTCGCCCGCGTGCTGCAGGCCGCGAACGTGCCCGCGGTGCTCGCCAAGGGCTCGCCCACCGAACGCCCCGAGCCGGGGCCCGCGCGCTTCGCCGTCGGGCAGGCGGTGCGCATGCACCTCGGCAAGGTCGACCATCACACGCGGCTGCCGGGCTATGTGCAGGGCAAGCGCGGCACGATCGAGCACATCCACGGCGCGCACGTGTTCGCCGATGCGCATGCGCAAGGCCTGGGCGAACAGCCGCAGTGGCTCTACACGGTGGTCTTCGAGGAGGCCGAGCTCTGGGGCGAGCAAGCGGTCACACAGAATCTCTCCGTGTCGGTCGATGCGTGGGAGAGCTATCTGGAAGCGGTCGCATGACGGGGGGCATGCCACCGCTGCCGCTCGCACCCGGCATGCCGCGCGATGCCGACGGCCCGGTGTTCAAGGAGCCCTGGGAAGCACAGGCTTTCGCGATGACGCTCGCGCTGCACGAGCGCGGCCTCTTCACCTGGGTCGAGTGGGCCGAGGCGCTGGCATCGGAGATCGCCGCCGCGCAGGCTGGGGGTGATCCCGACACCGGCGATACCTATTACCGCCACTGGCTCGCCGCGCTCGAAGGCCTCGTGGCCCGCAAGGGCGCGAGCTCGGGCGACGAACTCGCGCGCTACCGCCACGCCTGGGACCACGCGGCCGACCGCACGCCGCACGGGCAGCCGATCGAGCTGCGCGGCGAAGACTTTCCCGGCTAGACGCGGATCACGCGCCCCGGGTTCAGCGTGTTCTTCGGATCGAGCCCGCGCTTGATCGCCCGCATCATCTCCAGCGCCACCGGCGACTTGTGCTTCTCGAGCTTGTCGACCTTGAGCGACCCCACGCCATGCTCGGCCGAGAACGAGCCGCCGAACTTCTCGACCGCGTCGTACACCAGCGTGTTGATGCGGTCCTCTTCGTTCTTCAGGAAGGCCTTGGTGTCGATGTTCTCCGGTGCCTGCACGTTGTAGTGCAGGTTGCCGTCGCCCAGGTGCCCGAAGTTCACCAGGCGCACGCCGGCGATCTCGCGTTGGAGCAGCGCATCGGTCTCTGCCACGAAGGCCGGAATGCGCGACACCGGAATCGAGATGTCGTGCTTGATGTTCAGACCTTCCTCGGCCTGCGCGAGCGGAATGCTCTCGCGGATGTGCCAGAGCTGGTGCGCCTGCGTGAGGTTCTCGGCCACCACCGCGTCGGTCACGCAGCCGTCTTCGAAAGCGGTCTCCAGCAGTGCCTCGAAGCGCGCGCGCGCGTGGTCTTCGGATTCGCTGTCGGAGTTCTCCAGCAGCACGCAGTAGGGCACAGCTTCATCGGCGATGAAGGGCACGCGCAGCTGCGGCATGTGCTTGTCGACCAGGCTCAGCGCGAACTTGCCCATCACCTCGAAGCCCGTGAGCCCCGAGCCCAGGTGCTTGTGCGCGAGGCCCAGCAGCGTGACCGCGTGGTCCAGCGAAGGCACTGCCGCCCAGGCCGTGAGCTGCGCGGCCGGCAGCGGGTAGAGCTTCATGGTCGCGGCGGTGATGATGCCCAGCGTGCCTTCGCTGCCGATCATGAGGTCGCGCAGGTCGTAGCCCGTGTTGTCCTTGCGAAGGCCGCTCGTGCCCTCCCAGATTTCGCCCTGCGGCGTGACCACTTCCAGGCCCAGGCAGAGCTCGCGCGTGTTGCCGTAGCGTACGACCTGCGTGCCGCCCGCGTTGGTCGCGAGGTTGCCGCCGATGGTGCAACTGCCCTCGGCCGCGAGACTCAGCGGGAACAGGTAGCCCGCTTTCTCCGCGGCATCCTGCAGCGTCTGCAGGATGCAACCGGACTCGACCGTCATCGTGAGGTTGGCGCCGTCGATGGCGCGGATCGCGTTCAGCCGCTGCAGGCTCAGCACCACCTGCGTGCCGCTGTCGTCGGGAATCGAGCCGACCGCCAGGCCCGTGTTGCCGCCCTGCGGCACGATGGCCGTGCCGGCCGCGGCGCAGGCCTTGACCACGTCGGCCACCTGCTGCGCATTCGCGGGGCGCACCACCGCGAGCGACTTGCCGCGCGAGCGCTTGCGCCAGTCCTGCTCGTAGGCGGTGAGGTCGCCCTCGTTGAGCACATGCGTCGGGCCGACGATGGCGCGCAATTGGTCGATCAGTGCAACGGAAGAAGAAGTCATTGGGCGGAAGCCTCCAGTTGGCGGGCAGCGGCAGCGGCCTTGGCATGGCGCAACCGCAGGCGCACATGCCACGCGCAGGCTGCGAAGAGCACCAGGCACAGCAGCACCTCGACCAGCGCGAGCACCTGCCCCACGCCGTTGGTGTCGCTCCAGGCGCGCACCACGCCCTCGGTGAAATAGAGCCAGATCATCAGGCTGACCCAGCGGTAGGTGTACATGCGGTTCTTGTAGAGCCCCGCGAGCGGAATCACCAGCGGCAGCACCTTCAGCGCGAGCAGCGAGCCGCCGGGCCGCAGCGGCGCGAGCCACAGCTCCCAGGCCAGGCCCAGCACGATCAGCCCGACGAGGCTGCCCACGGCAAGCCATCTGGTGGCGCGGACGGAAGAGGGCGGAAGCGGCGAATTGGGTTGCATGGGCGGACACCGCGGAACCGGCTTCGCCGGGCCGCTGGTGTTGCCCCCGGAAGGGGGGTGGCGCAGCGACACGAAGTGCGCGGAGACTGGGGAGAGTTCAGATCCTATGATACCGGCCATGAATCGTCGGCAGCTTTGGAGGGATCTTTCGCGTTTTCCGTGGCGCAACACCGCTGCGGTATTGGGCGAGCGCTTTCGCGAAGACCGCCTCGGGTTGACGGCCAGCAGCCTGACCTTCACCACGACCATCGCGATGGTCCCGTTCTTCACGGTGGCGCTCGCGCTCTTCACCGTGTTCCCGATGTTCGCCAAGATGCAGGGCCGCCTGCAGCGATGGCTCATCGAGAGCCTGATTCCCGACAACATCGCGCGCCAGGTGCTCGGCTACCTGAACCAGTTCGCGAGCAAGGCCAGTGGCCTCGGGATCGCGGGCCTGATCGTGCTGCTGATCACCGCCATCGCGCTGATCCTCACGATCGACAAGACGCTCAACAACATCTGGCGCGTGCGAACGCCGCGGCCCTTCGCGCAGCGGGTGCTGATCTACTGGGCGGCCATCACGCTCGGGCCGGTGATCCTCGCGGTGAGTTTGTCGACCACCTCTTATGTGGTCTCGGCCACGAGCGACGTGGTGGGGCGCGGCATGGTCAAGCTGTTCTTCGACACCTTCGAATTCGTGCTGCTCGCGGTCGGCATGGCCTCGCTCTACCACTACGTGCCCAACACCAACGTGCGCTGGTCGCACGCCTGGGCCGGCGGCATCTTCGTGGCGGCGGCCATCGAGATCGCCAAGCGCGTGCTGGCCTACTACCTGAGCCTCGTGCCGACCTATTCGGTGCTGTACGGCGCGTTCGCGACCTTCCCGATCCTGCTGGTGTGGATCTACGTGGCGTGGGTGATCGTGCTGCTCGGCGCGGTCATCGCGGCCTACCTGCCGAGCCTGCTCACGGGCGTGGCGCGGCGCGGCGGCGCGGCGGGCTGGCCGCTGCAGCTGGCCATGGAAACGCTGCAGCACCTGGCGCGCGCGCAGGCCACGCCGGCCAAGGGCATCGGCGCGGGCGAACTGGTGACGCGCATGCGCGTCGATGCGCTGCAGCTCGTGCCGGTGATCGAGACGCTGGTCGCGCTCGACTGGATCGCGCCACTGGCCGAGGAGCCCGCCAACGAAGACCCGCGCTACGTGCTGCTGGCCGACCCCTCGACATCCATCGAGCCGCTGCTCAAGGAACTCCTGATGCCGCAGGCCGAGCCGCTCGAAGACCTCTGGCAGAAAGGCCCGCTGCGGTCTCTCCGCCTGGGCGACGTGCTGCTGATCTAGCGGGATCGCCCGAGTCTTCAGTTCGCAACGCCGCCGGCATTCCTGAGGGATTGCGTTGCAGCAGCGGTGTGCTGCGCCTGCGCCAGCTCGCGGCGGCGGCATGTGGATGAGCGCATCTCGACAGGTCTCGCGCAATGAGCAATGTGGCCTGCTCGCCTGCGCATGCAGGGTGCCTGCATCGCGATCGATGCGCGTTGCGCTTGATCGCCTGAGCCCCTGCGGCAACGAACTTTGAATTGCGCGGCCTTCGCTTGCCGCGGGAATTTTCCACGCTCTGTCCAACGGCTTTTCAAGCAATCGGGCGTTTGACCATTGTTTGCAATGGTGCGGCTCCGCACACAGCAGACTGCCCGTCCTGAATCAAATGGAGGGAAAAGGATGGCGCATACCTTGGCCATACAGAGCGCGGCGATCCCCGTGATCGCGGGCCGGCCTGCGCTGGAGCCGGCGCGCCTTTCGGGCCACGAGGGCCTGAACGCGCTGTTCGAATACGAACTGCTTCTGAAGACCCCCGATGCCTTGAACCTCGGGGCGAGCGGTGCCGCCGACTTCGACCTCGACAGCTTCATCGGCCGCGAGATCACCTGCAACATCCAGCTGGACGGCGCGGGGCAATTCGTTGCGGGCGCTGTCGGTGCATCGGTCGATCACATCGGCGCGGGCGTGCGTCAGATCAATGCGCTGATCACCGACGCCGCCATGTGGGGCGAAGAGGGCCGCCACGTCCGGTACAGGCTCACGCTGCGCCCGTGGTTGCACCTTGCCACGCTGACCACCGACTGCAAGATCTTCCAGAACAAGACCGTTGCCGAGGTGCTGGACGAACTGCTGGCCGGCTACGACTTCGCCGTCGACAAACGCCTGATCGAGACCTACCCGCCACGCGATTACCAGACGCAGTTCAACGAGAGCGATTTCGAGTTCTTCAGCCGCCTGTGCCAGGAATGGGGCATCAGCTATTTCTTCGCGCACAGCGAAGGCATGCACCGCCTCGTGCTCATCGACAACATGGGCGCGTACAACAAGAACGCGAGCGCTGCCTACCAAGAGGTGGAGTACCACGCCCCGGGCTGGAAGCTGGATGCCGAGTACGTGCACAGCTTCGTGCCGCACAGCCAGCTCACCAGCGGCAGGTACGCGACGCGCGACTACGACTACACGCGCCCGAGGGCTGACTTGAGCGTCGGCCGCAGCGATCCGCGTCCGACGGGTCAGGCCGATGGCGAGATTTACCAGTGGCATGCCGGCCAAGCCGGCAGTCACTACGTGCAGCCGCGCGCGGGCAGGGCCGAGGCCAATGACCCGCAAGGCGAAGGCCGCCAATTGGCGCTGCTGCGCATGCAGGCGCTGCGCACCCACGGTGCGCGCGCCAGGGCCAGTGGCAACCTGCGCGGCATGGTCCCTGGCTGCAGCTTCGAGCTGCGCAAGCATCCGCGCCAGAAGGCCAATGCCGAGTACCTGATCCTGGGCACGCAACTGCTGATCGAGGATGTGGCGCTGGACAGCCAGATCAAGGAGGCCGTACCCGACAGAGGCCAGCGCTGGAAGGTCGAAGTGGACTTCACCGCGCATCCGATGGCAGAGCCACTGCGGCCGGTGCTCCTGCAGGCCAAGCCCTTCACGCACGGGCCGCAATCCGCGCTGGTGGTCGGCCCCGAGGGGCAAAACCTCTGGACCGACGAACTGGGCCGCATCAAGGTGCAGTTCCCGTGGGACCGCCTCGGACCCAAGAACCAGCACAGCACCTGCTGGATTCGGGTATCGAGCCCGTGGGCGGGCAACCAGCTGGGCGGCGTGCACATTCCGCGCATCGGCCAGGAGGTGATCGTCGACTTCATCGGCGGCGATCCGGACCTGCCGGTGTGCACTGGGCGGCTGCACAACCAGGGCAACCTGCCGCCGTGGGCGTTGCCAGGGCAATCGGCGCTGAGCGGCTTCAGGAGCCGAGAGCTGACCCCGGAGGGCGGCAACAGCGCGGCCGGCCGCAGTAACAGCCTCACGATGGACGACACAGCTGGAAAGATTCAAGTCCAGCTCAAGAGCGACCACCAGCACAGCCAGTTGAGCCTGGGACATATCACCCGTGTGGAAGGCAATGCAGGCCGCAAGGACGCTCGGGGCGAAGGGTTCGAGTTGCGTACAGACGGGCACGGCGTCCTGCGCGCCAAAGACGGCCTGCTCGTCACCACCGAGGGGCGTCCCAACGCCCAGGCCCACCTCACCGACATGGGCGAGACCGTTGCACGCCTGACGCAGGGTCGCGATCTGCACGAGTCGCTGGGCAGTGCTGCGCAGGAAGCCAAGGCGCAGGATGCGGGCGATCAGGATGAAGTCGCCAGGACGCTCAAGAACCAGAACGACGCCATCAAAGGCGCAGGCAAGCAAAGCAGACCCGAAGCGGGCCAATTCCCTGAACTCGACGAGCCACACCTCGTGCTGGCCTCGCCTGCGGGCATCCAGAGCACCAGTGCGCAAAGCACCCATGTGCAAGCCGGCGAGCATGTGGCACTCACCAGTGGTGCGCACACCAGTATCTCGGCGGGCCAGAGCTTTTTGGTCAGTGCCAAGCAGGCGCTGCGGTTCTTTGCGTACAAGGCAGGCATTCGGTTGTTCGCGTATGGCGGTGACATCGACATCAAGGCGCTCAAGGACAGCATCAGCATCATTGCCAGGCTGAACATCGTCCAGGTGGCCAACAAGATCACCATCACCGCCAAGGAGGAGCTGGTGCTCAATGGTGGTGGAAGCTACATCTGCCTGAATGCCGCAGGCATTGAGGAAGCCACGACCGGGAAGCACGTCGAGTACGCCGCGACGCACAGCATGGTCGGGCCGAAGAACGCGCCCACCATCCCCGTGGACGGAAGCTCCAGCCTGAAGGACGTCAAGACGACACGCACCTTCGTGCTGCGCTCGCATGCCGAAGATGGGCGCGCCATCGCGATGGAGCCCTACACGCTCTACAAGGATGGCGCAGAGGTCAAGAAAAGCGTCACGGATGCGCTGGGTCAAGTGTTGATCGAGGACCACCAGGAAGGCACAGGCGCTTACCAGGTCAAGCTGACCAATGGCAACGAGTTCGAGCTGCCGGTCACAGCGCGGTTGAAGAGCGTCGACCAAAAGCTTGCCGCCCATGGCTACCGCGCTGCCCAGGATGACCTCGGCGACCGCCGGCAGCACTACCAGCACCGCCAGGGCGGCCCCGACGAAACCTGAGCCGACGAGACATATCCATCATGGCTACGCCACCCAAGACCCAGCAAAAGTCCATCAATCCGCTCAGCGACACTAGCCGCTGTACCACGGGCAGTCTTCAATGGCATCTTGAGAACAACGAGGATGAGAAGACACCGGTCTTCCACTACAACAACCTCTCGGTATACATCTGCGGCGAAGACGGGTTCAGAGAGATTGCCAAAGATATCCGCGAGGCTGAAGAATCCATCGACATTGTGTGCTGGGGCTTTGATCCCGCGATGGAGTTGACCCGCAGCGCGGGTCCATGGAAGCGCGGCGATACCTTTGGGGATTTACTGCGGGATGCCGCCGAGGGCAAGCTCAAGAGCAAGAAGAAGGTTCAGGTGCGCCTACTGTCTTGGCATGACGGCGTAGCTCTTCTTTTGTCTGACAACAACATGCCGGGCTACAAGAAAGGCGCCAGCTACGAACTCAAGGCGGCGTCGTCCAGAGGCATGGCAGCCGCCTTCGCTCCACATGGACAACTGCCCCCGCTGCCCGAACCGGTTCAAGGACAAGACAAGCGTGAAGTCTTCAACGCCCGCTGGTTTCGCGACGTGGCGGCCGGGAAGATAGAAAAGCTGTCGCTGCGCACGCGCAGCGGCGTTCATGAAGACGTGTTGGCCGAGCTCAAGGCGGAGGCCCTCGAACGTGGCGCGACCGTGACGGGCCTCGAGCGGCTTGGGCTCGAGCGACTGGCGACCCATCACCAAAAGACCATCGTGATCGACTATGGGGGCACGCGTCCCCGCGCCTACGTGATGGGGCTGAACTCCGTCACCGATTATTGGGACTCCCAGGATCACGCCTTCAACGATCCTCGGCGCGGGCAGAACTTCGAGGGCGGCGCCACGGACCACTCCGCCGGCAAGGACTGGGACGTTCCCTCCGCTGACAAGACCACACTCAAGCCATATCAGGACTTTGCTTGCCGTCTGGAGGGTGATGCGTTGGTGGCGGTGTACAAGAACTTTGCCGAAGCGTGGAACGCCGCCAAGGCCGAAGGCGATGGCGCTGGCAGCCCGGCTGGCGGCGAGGTCAACCTGAAAGAGCCGCCCAAGCGGCTCACCCAGAACCTGACTGTCCCATGCAGCCGTGCGCAGATCGTGCGCACGCTGCCCAAGAAAGAAGGCGGCGAGCGCTCCATCGAGCGGCTGTATTACCAAGCCAGCAGCTTTGCGCGCCATTACCTTTACATCGAGAACCAGTATTTCCAGAACACCGACTGGGCTCGCGCCCTGAAAACCCATCGCCAGAACTACGTACAAGGCTGCACGAGCGCCACGCCACCAGTCCCGCTGGCCAGCATCCCTGTGCTGCATGTGCTGGTGGTCACGCCCACGCCCGAGCGCGACTTGATGGTGCCGCGCACGCACGATACGGTGGTCGAACTCGGTCACGGGGATTCCATGCCTGAACAGGACCGCAAGGTCCGGCAGGAACTGGACCAGCATGCCGTGTTCGAGCGGGAGATGGCCGAGTACCGAGAAAAAAGCAGCGCTGACTACCAGCGCAAACAGGGTTATCCGACCCCGATGCCGAGAATGCCGCCCCCTCTGTCCGACCTTGCGCGCTCCCACCAGGCAGCAAGCAAGGGCAAAGAGAGCAAGGCTGCGCGCGACGAGCTGACCAATGTGCTGCGTATGCGCACACTGGTGGCAAGCCTATGGGCCTTCGATGACAAGTGGAGCCAGTCCGATCTGCCCGTCGCCAAACGCATCGACGAAGAAAAGCGGCGTTATGCGCAGGACTTGCAGGCCTGGAAAAAGCGCCTGGCCACTCAAGCGGAGGACAGGGCTCTCAGCATCAAGGCGGGCGGCTGGTCCGGTTCTGTCGACACCCCCATCCCTCCGGCGCAGCCACCCGATCGCAGCAAGGAACTCAAGAACGCGACGGCCCAGCGCTACCGCGAGGTCTACATCCACAGCAAGCTGATGATCATCGACGACAGCATGTTCACGCTGGGCAGCGCCAACCTGAATCTGCGCAGCTTCGCGGTGGACAGCGAGATCAATATCGCCAGCGACGACGCGTCGAAGGCCAAGGACTTGCGGCAGCGGGTGTGGAAACAACACACCAAAGGACAGTTCGATGGGAAGGGGGATGCGACGGATCAGGAAGTAATGTCAGAGACGTTCAGGCGTTGGGAGGCAGAGGCCAGCGCCAATTTGGATAGGAAAACGGTCGGTGAATCTTTGTCCAGTTTCCTCGTCAAGTTCCTTGATGAGCGCACCAGCAGCATTCGGGCTGGATGAGCATGCCTCAGTCTATCCCTCGCATCAATCCGTTTCGCTGGCCGGCAGCGTTGCTGGCCCTCGCTTTTACTCTTTTGAATTTCACCGCCTGCAACATGAGTACTCTGCCTCGCAATATGAACCTGAAGGCTTTCGACCCACACCGGGCCGACTTCACATGCAAGCACGAGGCCGATGTCAACCCGCCCACCACGGCAGAGGCCGAGGCGCTGTTTCAGCGGGGCATGGTGGTGACCAGCTATGAGCTGCTGCCCGACAAGCGCGGTTACACCAAGGCAGCGGAGCTTTGGACGCAGGCGGCGACGCTGGGCCATTGGAAAGCTGCCATGAACTTGGCGGGGCTGTATGAGAGTGGCCTGGGCATGCCGCAAGACAGCGAGCAGGCCGTGCTGATTGTCGAAGGGTTGATGAAGCAAGGCGTGCCCGCAGCCTTCGACAAGATGGGTACTTACCACCAGCGTGGCATAGGCGTGAAGGGTGACACGAGCCGAGCCTATGCGTTCTGGCAATTGGCGGCGGACATGGGCAGCTCGGCAGCGCAGGCGTATTTGGGGCCCAAATTGAAGGGGACTTATGACAACCCTGAGCAGGGTTTCTGGGGTAACCGGGAGGTGGCGCTCAAAATGCTCGAATGCGGTTTCGCGCAGGGCAATGGCGATGCGGCTTATGAGCTAGCTCTGACAACTGGGAACAGAGAGAAAAATACAGAGAAGGAGTATCTGCGTGCGCTCCAGATTTATCACGAAGGCGTGAAACTGGGTTGCAAGAACTGCGCACGTGATCTGTCCGTCAGCTTTGGTCTTGCCAGGCCCTTAACAGGCAACCTGATCGACAAGACCCGTGATAAACGCTACAGCACGCTATACGAAGCCCTCGAACTCAACCCCGACCTTCGCTTCCCCAATCTCGACAAGGTGCTGCCGCTGCCGCCAGCGCCACTCCCCTTCTGGGACGGCAAGCGCGAGACGCTGATCGATGCCGCCAAGGCGGTCATCGTCAAACAGCCAACGCCGGCCACGCCAGGAGCCAACCGTACCGGCCGAGCCCACATCCCTCAAGGCTTTGTGCTGACCGGCAACATCACACTGCCGCCTGGCGAGAACGCCTACGACAACCAGGGCAGGCCATGGAGCCTCAAGGCCAAGCAGTACGCCCACTTCACCGGCTACTGGCTCCCTCGGATCGATGTGGTGAGGGGTGACTGGCAAGTCGACTGGAACGCGGCCCAGGTGCCCTTGCATTTCAAGCGCGGCGAGCCGCTTCCCAATCTGGCGGAACAGATCCCTCCCGGCTATGGCGCCGTGTCCTGGCACTACGAGGGCTCGCCCGTGCGGCTGGCATCATCGACTCATCCGGACGTGGCACAGGGAATTGCACGCTATTTGCTAGAGCCGGACGTACCGACCCGTTGCAGCGGCACCGCACCTTGTCCGCAGACCGGCATCTGGTCTGCTCGCCTGAAGAAAGAGCACGAGCACTACGCGGTTTTCCACGACCGCTGGCAGCAAGCCTACATCGAGCAGGGCCAGCCCTTCCCAGTGCCAAGCACATTGCACGAACCGGGAGGGATCACAGTGGCGGCCAGGGATATCCGTTGGCATTGGTGCGGGGACCCCAACCAGGTGGATGCCTCGGGGCATGTCCATGTGACCTTGAGCAAATTGCTCGGTGCATCGGGGGCTGTCAGGAATGGCTAGAAAGCAAATGGGAATGTCAGGTAGCGCAAAGAGAACCTCGGGGGCGTCTGGGTGATCTGGAAGAACCTGGGCTTCATCAACTGCCAATGGAATCAGGTGGACATCTTCGACTGCCACTGCCACTGCCACTGCCACTGCGACGGCATCAAGGGCGATGGCATCACCGGTGAGCGGGTCTATTACTACGGCAGTTTCTTCGAGAACTCCGAGTTCCAGAACAGTTCGATCAATGCCAACACCACTGACTGAATCGAGCGGCTCCAGCATCCATTGCCCAAGCGGCAACGTGCAACGCCGAAAGCGAGCGCAATGCGCGCGGGTTGCCCAAGCCGCTCAGATCTTCACCTTCCCCAGCCAGATGTCCCGGTACATCGCCCAGTCGCCCATGAAGGAATAGAGCGGCCGCTTGAACGAGGCCGGCTTGTTCTTCTCGAAGCCGAAGTGCCCGACCCAGGCGAAGGCATAGCCCACCAGTACGCCGGCCAGCAGCCACCAGGGGTTGAGCGTGACCACCAGCGCCACGAGACACAGCAGCGAGAGCGTGGAGCCCGCGAAGTGCAGGCGCCGGCAGGTGCGGTTGGCGTGCTCGGTCAGGTAGAAGGGATAGAACTGCGCAAAGCTCTTGAAACGGCGCGGATCGACGGCAGATTCCGGGGCAGTCGTGGTGTTCATCGTGCGGGTCTCCTTGGCGCGGGAGCGCCTTTTGTGCAGGCTTTGTCCATAATAGCCACGACCTTGCGGCCGCACCACCCCGGTCCCCCTTCACACCACCGACGCATCAGCCTTGAGCGCCTTGCCCGATTCCTCCGCAGCCACCCATGCCGCCGATCGCGCCGATCGCGCCGATCGCGCCGATCCGGCCAGCGATGCGCTGTGGGTCGTGTGCCTCTGCGCCGAATGGTGCGGCACCTGCCGCGACTACCGGCCGCTGTTCGAGCAGGTGGCGCGCGCGCATCCGCAGCTGCGCTTCGGCTGGGTCGACATCGAGGACCACGCCGACATCGCCGACGGCTTCGACGTGGAGACCTTCCCCACGCTGCTGGTCGCCGGTGCCGACGGCACGCGTTTCCTCGGTCCGCTGCTGCCGCATGCCGAAACGCTGTCGCGCATGCTCGGCGCCCTGCAGTCGCCGCAGCCTTCGAGCCTGGATGTCGATCTGCTCCTTGCCGTGCTGAACAAGAAGCCGGCGACGTTCTCGGTTTAACCGGACCCGTCCTCCCATGAACATCCTGATCTTCGGCGCCACCGGCATGGTGGGGCAGGGCGTGCTGCGCGAGTGCCTCATGGCCCCCGACGTGGAACGCGTGGTCGCGGTCGGGCGCAACGCCACGGGGCAGCAGCATCCCAAGCTGCAGGATCTGGTCGTGAAGGACATGTACGACTACTCCGCCATCGAGCCGCAGCTGCAGGGCTTCGACGCGTGCTTCTTCTGCCTGGGCGTCTCGTCGGTCGGCATGAAGGAAGACGACTACCGCCACGTCACCTACGACCTCACGATGGCCGCGGCCACCGTGCTCGCGCGGCTCAACCCGGGCATGACCTTCACCTACGTGACCGGCTCCGGCACCGACAGCAGCGAGCGCGGCAGCAGCATGTGGGCAAGGGTGAAAGGCGCGACCGAAAACGCCTTGCTGCGCCTGCCGTTCAAGGCGGCCTACATGTTCCGCCCCGGCATCATCCAGCCGCTGCATGGCGCGCGTTCCAAGACGCCGCTGTACCACAGCGTCTACATGGTGATCTCGCCGCTGCTGAGCCTGGCCTACCGGTTCTGGCCCGACAAGGTGACGACCTCCGAGCAGATCGGCCTGGCCATGCTGGCCGTGGCCCGCGGCGGCGCGCCGAAGGTGCTGCTCGATCCGGCGGACATCAACGCGCTGCGTTGATCGATCGATCCTCGCGACCGGCCGCGGCCCCTTGTCCCTCGTGCCCGCGCGTGCCTTGAAACAGACCGCCGCCGGCATCTCGCGCCGCGTGCTTCTTTGCGGGGTTTCGGGCGCGGCGCTCGTGGCGCATGCAGCGGCGACGGCAAAAGATGCGTGGCCGCAGAAGCCGATCCGCCTCGTCGTCCCCTTCGCAGCCGGCGGCGGCACGGACATCGTGGCGCGCATGATCGGCCAGGCCCTCTCGCAGCACCTGGGCCAGCCCGTGGTGATCGACAACCGGCCCGGCGCCTCCACCCTCATCGGCACCGAGATCGTCGCCCGCGCCCGGCCCGACGGCTACACGCTGCTGCTGGCGGGCTCCACCAGCTACAGCGTGAACCCCGCGCTGCGCGCCGAGCGCGCCTACCGCCCGTCGCGCGATCTCGCGCCCATCGCCATCGTCGCGCGGGTGCCGCTGGTGCTCGTTGCGGGCAGCGGCACGCCGTGGCTGTCGCTCTCCGAGCTGGTCGAGGCGGCCAGGGCGCGTCCCGAACGCATCCGCTACGCCACCTTCGGCAACGCCTCGGGCTCGCACCTCACGGGCGAACTGTTCGCGCTGGCCGCGGGCATCCGGCTGCAGGACATCGCGTACCGCGGCAGCAGCCAGGCGCTGGTGGCCGTGATGGGCGGGGAGGTCGAGATGGGCATCGACACCGTGGCCTCGGTCGCGCCCCATGTGCGCTCGGGCAAGCTGCGCGCGCTGGGCATCATGGGCGCCGCGCGCTCGGGCCTTTTGCCCGGCGTGTGCACGCTGGCCGAGCAGGGGCTGCCCGAGGCCAGCTTCGACGCCTGGTACGGCTTTGCCGCACCGCCGCGCACGCCCGCGCCGGTGCTCGCCACGCTCACGCACGCCATCGCGCAGACGCTCGCCAGCCCCGCGTTGCAAGCCCAGCTGCGCGCGCAGGGCATCGAGCCGGCGATGGTCGGCGCGGCCAGTTTCCTGCGGCAGGTGGAGACGGAGATTCCGCGTTACCGCGCGCTGGCGCACCGCGCGGGCATCGTCGCGAACGAGTAGCCCGCGAGCCCTTTCCGAAGGCTCAGTTCGCCGGCGTGCCGAGGAAATCGCGCAGCGCGAACAGCGTCTCGTCCGGCGCCTCGCTCATAAGCGAGTGGCCGGCATGCACCGTCACCACCTTCGCGTTGCGCGCCTTGCCGACCAGCGCCTTGGTAGCGCGCGGCGGCGTCATCTGGTCGGCATCGCCGAGCAGGAACAGCACCGGGCACTGCACCGCTTCGATCGCGGCCTCGCCGTTCGCATAGTCGTTGCAGGCCTTGAAGCCGATGTGGAACACGTTGTGGTCGCGGTTGCTCGCGAGCACGCGGCGCATCAGCGCGCGCGAGCTGCCGTACAGCCAGGTGCCGGGGCCCAGCGACGAGGGCGGCGGTGCGAGCAGCGAATGCGAGAAGGTGTTGACCATCGCGATCGCGCGCTGCGGATCGTTCAGCGCACCGTCGAGCAGCGCGGGCGACACCACCATCGGATACGCCGTGCCGACCAGCGCCAGGTGCGTCACCCGATCGGGCGTGCGCGAAGCGGTTTCGAGCGCGATCAGCGAGCCGAAGCTGTGGCCCACGAGCGCCGCCTTCTGCACGCCGGCCGCATCGAGCAGCGCGACGACGAACTGCGCGGCCTCTTCCACGCTCGCGGGCGGCGGGCCGTCGCTCTTGCAGTGGCCCGGCAGGTCGACCGCGAGCACGTTCCAGCCGTGGTTGGCGAACCAGCGGCTCTGCAAAATCCACACGCTGTGGTCGTTGAGCACGCCGTGGATGAACACGACCGTGGGCCTGGCCGCATCGAAGGGCTTGCCGCCGGTGTAGCAGTAGGTGGCGTGGCCGTTGACGGTGTAGTGCATGTCAGGCACCCACCTTTTCCGCGGCCTTGAGCGCGCGCTTCAGGTCGTCGATCAGGTCGGCCGGATCTTCCAGCCCGATCGACAGGCGAATCGTTCCCTGCGAAATGCCCGCGCCCGCGAGCGCCTCGTCGGTCATGCGGAAGTGCGTGGTGCTCGCGGGGTGGATCACCAGGCTGCGGCAATCGCCCACGTTGGCCAGGTGGCTGAAGAGCTTGAGCGCCTCGATGAAGGCCTTGCCCTGCGCGCGGCTGCCCTTGATGTCGAAGCTGAACACCGCGCCCGCGCCGCGCGCGCCGTGGCGCAGGAGCTTCTGCGCGAGCGCATGGCTCGGGTGCGATTCGATCAGCGGATGCCCCACCCGCGAGACGAAGGGATGGCTCGCGAGAAACGCCACCACCTTCTGCGTGTTGTCGATGTGCCGCTCCATGCGCAGCGGCAGCGTCTCGATGCCCTGCAGGATCAGCCACGCGGTGTGCGGGCTCATCGAGGCGCCGAAGTCGCGCAGGCCCTCGCGCCGCGCGCGCAAGAGGAACGCGCCGACGGTGCTCTCCTCGCTGAAGACCATGTTGTGGAAGCCGTCGTAGGCCTGCGTCAATTCCGCGAATTTGCCCGACTTCTCCCAGTCGAAACTGCCGCCGTCCACGACGATCCCGCCGATCACCGTGCCGTGGCCCGAGAGGAACTTGGTCGCCGAGTGGTAGACCAGGTCGGCGCCCCAGTCGAAGGGCTTGATGAGGTAGGGCGAGGTCAGCGTCGAATCGACCAGCAGCGGCACACCCGCTTCGTGCGCGATGTCGCTCACGGCCGGAATGTCGAGCACGTCCAGGCCCGGGTTGCCCACGGTCTCGCCGAAGAAGAGCTTGGTCTCGGGCCGCACCGCAGCGCGCCAGCCATCCAGGTCGCCGGGTTTCACGAACGTGGTCTCGATGCCGAAGCGGCGCATCGTGTAGTGCAGCAGGTTCTGCGAGCCGCCATAGAGGGCCGTGCTCGCCACGATGTGCGAGCCCGCGCCCATCAGCGTGGCGATCGACAGGTGCAGCGCCGCCTGCCCGCTCGCGGTGGCGATGGCGCCGATGCCGCCTTCCAGCGCCGACACGCGCTGCTCCAGCACCGCATTGGTCGGGTTGCTGATGCGCGAATACACATGGCCCGCGCGCTCCAGGTTGAAGAGCGCGGCCGCGTGGTCGCTCGACTCGAAGACGAACGAGGTGGTCAGGTGGATCGGCACCGCCCGCGCGCCGGTGGCGGGGTCGGGCGAGGCGCCGGCGTGCAGCGCGAGGGTGTCGAAACCGGGGTCGGAATAGCCGGGCATGAGGGCCTTTCTGTTGTCTCTTCGCAATGCCCCGTTACGTCTGCAAAGCATGCGCGGGCGACAGGGGCGTTCAGGTCGGCGTCGATTGTGGGCTATATTCAAATCGGCACCCCGCCCAGTACGAGAGTTCGAGAGTCCCCGAGAGGAGCACACGATGAAAGTCAGCGACATCCTTCGCGTCAAGGGCAACACGCTCTTCACCATCACGCCAGACGACCTGCTGGCAGAAGCCGCCACCACGATGGCGGAAAAGGACATCGGCTCCCTGGTGGTCATGGAACACGGCGACCTGGTGGGCATGCTCACCTTCCGCGAAGTGATCGTGGCCATCGTGGGCAACGGCGGCCAGGTCGGGACCACGCTGGTGCGCAAGGCCATGGACGACGCCCCCGTCACCTGCACCCTGGAAACGGACCTGGACGAAATCCGCCGCATCATGCTGGAGCGCCACGCGCGCTACATGCCCGTGATGGACAAGCGCATGCTGATGGGCGTGATCAGCTTCTACGACGTGGCCAAGGCCGTGGTGGACAGCCAGAACTTCGAGAACAAGATGCTCAAGGCCTACATCCGCGACTGGCCGGCCGAAGACGAGAGCAAGACCGGCTGATCCGCACGCGTCGGGTGCAATGCCCGATGCAATGCAAAAACACCGAGGAACCGGCTTCGCCGGGCCTCAGGTGTTGCCCCCGGTAGGGGGTTGGCGAAGCGACACGCAGTGCGCGCAGCCTGGGGGCGAGCCCAGTTATTCCTTGATGTTGGCGGTCTGCACGATCTTCTGATTGCGCGCGTATTCGGCCTGCACGAATTTGCCGAACGCCTCCGGCGTGCCGCTCCCCGGCAGCGCCCCTTGCTCCATCAGCTTGGAGCGCACCCCTTCCTCCTGCAGCACCGCATTGAGTTCCTGGTTGATCTGCGCGACCACGGCCGGCGGCGTTTTCGCGGGCGCGAAGATGCCCGTCCAACTCACCATGTCGAAGCCCTTCAGGCCCGGCATCTCGTCGAAGGTGGGCACGCCGGGCAGCGCGGCCAGCCGCTTGTTGCTGGTGATGCCCAGCGCCTTGAGCCTCTTGCCGTTCACGTGCGGAATGGCGCTGGTGCTCACCAGCATCGCGAGGTCCACCTGGTTGCCGATCACGTCGGTGGCGATCTGCGCGCCGCCGCGGTACGGCACGTGCGTGACGAAGATGCCGCTGCGCTCCTTGAGCAGTTCCATCGCCAGCTGCAGCACGGTGCCCACGCCCGAGGTGGCGTAGTTGTACTGGCCGGGCTTGGCCTTGGCGAGCTTCACGAAATCGGCGAAGGTCTGCGCTTCGAGCCCGGGCCGCGCGACCAGCACCATCGGCGCGGTGTTCAAGAGGCCCACCGGCGCGAGATCCTTCAGCGGATCGAAGCGGAAGGCCGTCGGATTCACCAGCTTGCCGATGGCGATCGCGCTGTCCGGCCCGACCACCAGCGTGTAGCCGTCGGGCGCCGCGTTCACCGCCTTGGCCACGCCGATGGCGCCGCCCGCGCCGCTCACGTTGTCGATCACCACCGATTGCTTCAACCGCTCGCCCAGGCGCTGCGCGACCAGCCGCGCGTTGACGTCCACGCTGCCGCCGGCCGTGTACGGAACGATCAGCGTGATGGGCTTGGCGGTTGGCCATGCCTGCGCGAGCGCGGCGGTGGGCAGGGCGGCGCAAAGTGCGGCGGCAAGAAGAAGGCGGCGGGGCGTGTTCATGGCGTGGTTCATCCGAGGGTGGAAGGCGTGGGTTCGGTGTCGAGGCGGGCGCGCAGCGTGTCGAACGCTTCGCTCCACTGCGTGCGCCATGCGCAGCGCTGGGTGTCGTCGATCCATGCGCCATCGAGGCCGTTGTGCATGAAGCCGCGCAGATCGTCCAGCCCGAAGCCGAAGTCGCGCACCATCATCAGCCACGCCCCGGTGGGCGTGACCTTGTGCAGCGTCGGGTCGTCGGTGTTGGGGTGGATGCGCAGCCCGAGTCCGGGCATGCGGCGGATCGGATGGTCGATGGCCCAGCGTTCGGGCGAGAGCGTGCGCAGGTAGTACGAGTTGGTCGGCACCACGGTGAAGAGCACGCCGCGCTCGGCGCATTCGCGCGCGTAGTCGGGCTGGTCGACCACCGTGTAGCCGTGGTCGATGCGGTCCACCTGCAGCACGTCGAGCGCGGTGCGCACATTCGTCCAGGGCATGCCGAATTCGCCGGCATGCGCGGTGGTCTTGAGGCCCGCCTTCTTCGCCGCGGCATAAGCCTCTGTGAACAGCTCGGGCGGCCGGTCGACCTCGCGGTAATCGATGCCGATGCCGATCACCTCGTCGCAGCGGTGCGCCACGACCCACTCGACCATCTCCACCGCCGCCTCGGGGCTTGCCTCACGGTCGATGGCCGCGATAAGCCGGCCGGTGATGCCGAACTCCTGCTGCGCATCCTGCACCGCGCGCACGATCGCGGCCTGCGCCATCGCGTACGGAATGCCCGAGCCGTGCACCGTGCCGGTCGGGTTCCAGAAGAACTCCGCGTAGCGCACGTTGTGCGAGGCCGCGTCCTGCAGGTATTCGAGCGTGAGCTGGTACAGGTCGCCGGGGCCGCGCACCAGCTGCGCGTCGAGCGCGCGCAGCACCCGCAGCACGCCGACCGGCTTTTCGCCGCGCGTGTAGAAGCCCTCGATCTCGTCGGCCGCCAGCGGCGCGCCGGCGCGCAGGTTCAGCTGCTTGAAGGTCTCGTGGCGCACGGTGCCGAACAGGTGGCAGTGCAGCTCGACCTTGGGGATCGCGCGGAGGAACGATTCCAGCGTGAAGGGCGGCGAATGCGGCATGGAGGGGCTGGTCATGCTGACCAGTCTAGGCAGCGCGGCCCCATAAGGAAAATTTTGAATTTCTATAATTTGATTCACCCGATCAATAACCGCCGCTCTCTGGAGATGCCATGGCCACAGCCGCCTTGCCCCTGCGTGCGCTCACGCTGCGCCAGCTGCAGTTCTTCTCGGTGCTGGTGGAAGAAGGCCAGTTCGGCCGCGCCGCGCGCCGCCTGGCCATCACGCAGCCCGCGCTCAGCAACGCCATCAAGCAGATGGAAAAGCTCCTCGGCGCCGAACTCCTCACCCGCTCCACCCACCGCCTCGAACTCACGCCCGTGGGCGCCGAGGTGCTCGCGCGCACCGACTTCCTGGTCAACACCTTCGAGGTGGCGCTGCGCGACATCGAAAGCACCGTGCAGCGCGGCCGTGCCTTCGTGCGCGTAGGCGTGATCCCTTCGGCCAGCGCGCGCGTGGCCGCGGTCGTGAGCGAATTCCTCGAGCAAGACGGCCAGCGCGAGGTCGAGCTGGCCTGGCGCGATGCGCCCTCGACCACCCTCCTGGCCGAACTGCGCAGCGGCCAGCTCGACATGGCGGTGGCCGCCATCACCGAGCCGCCGGGGGGCCTCACCTGCATCGACCTCTTCCGCGATCCGCTGGTGCTGGTGGTGCGCCGCGACCATCCGCTGGCCGCGGCCGGCGATGCGAACTGGGAGGCCATCGGCCGCGAACGCCTCGTGCTGTTCGAGAGCGGCAGCATGCCGGCGCTGGGCAACCCCGCGCGTGCACAGTTTGCGCAGGGCGCCGAGCCCTACCGCGTGAGCTATTCCGAAACGCTCTACGCGCTGGTGCGCAGCGGCCAGGCGCTCGGGCTGATGCCGCGCCTGTACACCACGTCGCTGCGCGACCCGGAGCTCGCGGTGGTGCCGCTGCTCAAGCCCCGCATCGAGCGCCGCGTGGTGCTCGCCTACCTGCCGGGCCCGATGCGCAACGTGGTGGCGCAGGACCTCATCGCATTACTGCGTAACCGGTTGCCCCAAAGTGGAGAGCCCCAAGTGCGCCGTGTCACTCGGGGAACACGCGTTCGACGCCAGCCCTAGCCGCGGCTAAGATGCGCCGCACATGCCTCGCCCGCTCGTCGCCGCCGTGTTCGCGATCCTCCTGTGCTGCCACGGGCTCGTGGTGTTTGCGCAGGGCCTGGTCGACGCGGCCAACCAGCGCGACGAGGTGGCGCACGTGCTCTTTGCCGACGCGTCCGCCACCACCGATGCGGTGAACACGGCCGGCGTGGCCGGTACCACGCAGCCCGCGGACGACGCGGACCTGGACATCGGCCACAGCATCGAAGCGCCCTTTGTCGAGCACCTCTTCGGCTTCGCGCCGCTGCCGGCATCGCAGCCGGAATTCGCGCCGGCGTTCGTCTCGCTGACGTACCTCGAGCGGCCCACGCGGCCGCCGCAAACTCCCGCCTTCTTCGCATAGGTCCGGGCCTCTCGCCCGCCGACCCCGCGCTTGTGCGCGCAGCCTTGCCTCATCGTTTGTGCAAGCGCCTCGCGCGATCCGCGCCATCCGTTCGCGATGGCACCGACAAGAAAGAGGAACGAGGAGAAGACATGAAGCACTCACGAGATGTCATGTTCGCGAGGCTGGCCGATTTCCGCATCGATGCCGATGCGCTGCGGCGCCATTTCCTGGCGCACGTCTGCACGCTGCCCTCGATGCCGTACCGCGACAACCGCGTGGACTACATCGGCTGGGCCGTCACGAGCCGCGACGGCACGCTCACCGACGGCATCCGCCGCATCCCCGGCAAGCAGCCCTTCGTGCCCGGCACCGCGCGGACCGACGCCTGCTCGGGGTATCTCGCCGAGGTGATGGATGCGCTGCGCGAGACGGGCCTGGCGCCCTTTCGCGCGCGCATCATGCAGCTGGAGAGCGAGGGCGCCGAGATGCCGCTGCACACCGATGCGCTCAAGGAAACCTGGCGCCTGCACATCCCGATCGTCACCAACCCGAACTGCTTTTTCGAGTGGCAGCGCGCCGACGGCAGCATCGAGAGCGTGCACCTGCCCGCCGACGGCTCGGCCTGGCTGGTGCGGGTGGACGTGAACCACCGCGCCGTGAACCGCAGCAACCAGCCCTCCAGCCGCGCGCACCTCTTGATGGGCCTGAACCCGGGGCCTGAATTGCGCATGCTGGCCGAGCCGTGGCTGCCGGTGTTCCAGAAGACCGACGCCTTCGCGGCGACGGACTGACCGATGCCCACCGATGACCTGAACGGCTTCGGCGCCTGGACATCCGCGGCGGACATCGACGCCGACCTGCACGCCTTGGGCAAGTCGGACCAGCTGGAGCTGGGCCTCTACCGCCTGCGCAGCGCGCTGAAGGAGGAGCACGCGTTCAGCAAGGAGATTCTTCCGAGGTACCAGGACGCGCTGATCCTGTCGGGCAACGTCAATGCGGCGCTGGAGTTGCGGAGCAGCGAGCGGTGGAAAGCGGCGTTCCAGAAGGACCAGCAGGGGATGGACGTCGCGTTCACGCAGCTGATCGCGGGGCAGATCGCGCAACTGGCGCGGCGGCTGGCGCAGGTGATCGATGCGTCTCCGTTTGAATTCGCCACCTATCTGGCGGGGTTGAAAAGGCATCACGCGGCGACCTATCAGAGCATTGCCGGTATTGCGCGGCCTTTGATCGAGGAGAAATCTTCCGAGAATCCTCAGGATTTGATTGCATTGAAATTGGCGATCGAAGGATTTGAAGGCTATGGGGAAGATGTTCAAAAAGAAAACCTGATCGATTTCTTTGAAAGCCAGAACCACGAGACCCTTTGCAAATTCTTCCAGACCGCGCTTCCGGCCAATGGAAAGATATTCAGGGAATTCGTCACCGATATCCTGCAGGACGAAAAAGGAATCCGGCGCCTGAAAGATACGGCCATCTGCCGCGTCCTGATTCTGGGGTGCGCTTTGCTGGACGAGGCGGTCTACGATCGGGCGCTTCAGCAGGTGCGCGAATCTGTCGCGGCTGAAAAAGGTGGCGCGGCGCTGTCCAGCGCGAGAATTGCCCGTGCATTCGGTACCGCAGTCCAAAGTCCGCCCCGCGAATTGAACAGGCAGCAACTCGATATTGCGATTTGTATTTCGGGCCAGATGCGAGGTTATGCGGAGGCTTTCGAGACCTGGAAGCACCTGCACCTCGACGGCCACCGCGTGAAATATTTCGTCCACACCTGGGAAGACACCGGCTGGCGATTTCCCGATCCGCTGTCTGGAAATGGCGTCGATCGCATATTCAAGCATGCAGCATTTGCGCAGGCCTATAAGCAGGCGGGATTTCAATACGGCCTCGAAGCGATGAAAAAGGCGTATCCGAATTTCTTTTCGATGCTGGCGGTATCTTCAACGGTCAATGAATCGGATATCAAAGCGGTCTATGGAAATGATACGGCAATTGTCATTGAAAGCCATCAAAGGCCCGAATTCGAGAACGACACGAACAACCAGCGCAAGATGTTCTACAAGATCCAGGAAGCGCACCGCCTGATGATGGACGACGGCGGAGCCTTCGATCTCGTGCTCAGAATAAGGCCCGACCGCACATTCCGGGCAAGCGACAAAAAACCGGACTGGATAAAAATGGCCGAAGAATGCCGCAAACAGCGCGTCATTTATTTCAATCATTTGATGGTCACCAAGACGCTTTATGCGGGCGATCAATTCGCGATCGGATCTCCGGAAGCCATCGGCTGCTACGCCAACACGCTGAAGCTCCAGACCCAGGCGATCGACGAAAAATGGTTCGGATTTCCGAGGCGCCTGCGCTCGCATTGTTCGCTCGCGCATTCGCTGTTGTTCCAGGGTGTACGGCGCCGCCCCCTCGAAAACATCGTGCCCGTCGAGGCGATGCCCGCTGCGTCCTATGGAAAGAATGAATTGCGGAAATTGCTCGCCATCGATCTACCCTCGGGACCATCGAGCGAAATGGACAAATTGCTCTGGAATTCCCTGAGTTGAAGAATTCACCGAAATAACCATGCGAATATCCGCCGCAGGCGCCCCGATGCCGGCCATCCGATTGCCCTGGAAGCAGATTCTCGCGGGCGGTGCGATTGCGTACGCCGCGTGCGTGCCTTCGGTGTCCGCCCGGGAATTGCAGGAGGCGCCGGGATGCCGCAATTCCAGGAATCAGCACCGGCTCGAACTGGAACAGAAATTCGAATTCAATGGCATTCGCGTGTTCTATACGCAATCGGGCCCGCACGCGCTGTATAGCAATGCAGATATCAATCGCAATGGCGTGCCCGATATCGTAGAAGACGCGGCGCTCCATCTGGACACCGTCCGGCAGATCTTCAACCGCAACGGCTTCCGCGATCCGCTCGCCAGCCCGAGGTTCCGGCAGGCCGAATCCATCGATATCGATTTCCTGAACTTCGATGTCTACAGCCCCGAGATCACGGACAAGCGCGGCCTGTCGTTTTCGGCGGTGATTCGCTATCCAGGCAGCAGTATTCGCGCCGATAAATGCTCGATTTCAATGGCCATCAATTCCGCATTGAAAGGCAATCACGAGCGCGTCAAGGATTTTCTCATTCCGCATGAGTTGTTCCATTTATACCAATACGGCTACACCATGTTCCGCGCCAGCTGGTTCCTGGAAGGCATGGCCAAATGGGCGGAATGGGTCACGCTGGCGGAAAACGATCGCAATCCGAAATTGTGGAACACGCCATTGCCTTCGTCATTGCGGGAATTGAACGAACAGGTTTTTCTCAATCCCAATCCCTATGACGTCAGGCATTTCTGGAACCGGTTGGCGGAACTCGTCAAGAAAAAGGAATTTCCCATGATCATTCCCCCGGAATTGCGGGACCGGAAATTCGCCGATGGCACGCCGGTGATCAAGGACAACATCTGGCGCGGCCGCGCCCTGATGCTCAAGATCCTGGAAGGGCTGGACGCAGAAGACGACGTGGTCGGCCAGGAAAGGAACCTGCCGCCCTACGCCTGGGCCAACGAAGACCAGCGCGCCGCGGTCCACAACCCCCGGCTCATGAAAATCGTGCAGCGTGCGTTGGCGTCTTATTCGATTTCGGGCGCGGAGGTCAAACAATTCCTCGCCATCGACCTGGGGCCAGCGCAGTGATCGTCATCACTTCCGCCGCCTACGTCGATTCGGAATTGCAATCGGAATTCGGCCGCCTGCCGCCCGCCTTTCTGCCCGTGGGCAACCGGCGCCTGTTCCTGCGGCAGTTCGCGGTGCTGCAGGCGCGCTTTCCCGGCGAGGCCATCTATCTTTCGCTGCCCGAGAGCTACGCCATCCCGCACCGCGACGTGCGCGCGCTCGAGGCGCAGGCGGTGCAGGTGCTGCGGGTGCCCGACGGGCTCACGCTGGCCGATTCGGTGCTGTTCTCGATCAACACCATCGGCAACTACGGCGAGGGGCTGCGCATCCTGCACGGCGACACGCTGATCGAGGACCTTCCGCCCGCCTGGGACTGCCTCTGCGTGGCCGAGTCCGCGGACGATTACGACTGGCACGTCGACCAGGGGCCCGACGCCGGCACGCGCGTGTGGTGCGGCTACTTCGCCTTCCACTCGGTGGGGCGGCTGGCCAAGTGCCTGGTGGCGGCGCGCGGCGCGTTCGAGAAGGCCGTCTCGGCCTACGACGAGGCCTGCTACCTGGAGCGGGTGCACACCGACAAGTGGTCGGACTTCGGACACGTCAACACCTTCTACCGATCGCGCGCGCAGATCACCACGCAGCGCGCGTTCAACGACCTGGCGATCGGCGACCGCCGGGTGCGCAAGACGGGCAGGCCTGCCGAGAAGATCAAGGCCGAGGCGCAGTGGTTCGGCGCGCTGCCGCCGCGCCTTCGCGTGTACGCGCCGCAGCTGCTGGACCACGGCCCGGTCGCGCCCGACGGCTACGGCTACGAGCTGGAGTACCTGTGCATGGCGCCGCTCAACGAGCTGTACGTGCACGGCTGCAACTCGACGGCATTCTGGTCGCGCGTGTTCAAGCACCTGGCCGACTGGCTGGCCGCCTGCCAGTCGGCCGTGCCGTTGAGCGACAGCCAGCGGCAGGTCGTGGCCGAAGACAGCCGCGGCATGCTCGCGGAAAAGACCCGGGCGCGCATGAACGCCTATGCCGACGGTTGCGGCCTGAGCGTGTCGGCGCCCACGCGGCTGAACGGCCGCACGCTGCCGTCGCTTTCGGACATCCTGGACCGCTGCATCGAGGCCGCGGCGCGCGTGCCGCTGGTGCCGGGCGTGATGCACGGCGACCTGTGCCTGAGCAACATCCTGTTCGACACGCGCTCGGACTGCATCAAGGTGATCGATCCGCGCGGCCTCAATTTCCGCGGCGAGGCGCGCCTGGTGGGCGACCTGCGCTACGACCTCGCGAAGCTCGCGCATTCGGTGCTGGGCCTGTACGACTACATCGTGGCCGACGCCTTCGACATCGACGAGGGCACGGGGCTGGACTTCCAGCTGCGCATCCACGCCGACGAAGACGCGGCCGCGATCCAGAAGCTGTTCGCGGGCCTGCCGCTTCTGAACGGCATGACGGCGCGGCATGTGGCGCCCATCACCGTCATGCTGTTCCTGTCGATGCTGCCGCTGCACCAGGACACGCCGCGCCGCCAGCGCGCGATGCTCGCCAACGCACTGCGCCTTTACGAGCTCATGGCGCACATGGAGCACTGAGAAAAAACATGTTCGTCATACCGATGGTCGGCAAGAGCCGCCGTTTCACCGAGGCCGGCTACGCGCTGCCCAAGTACCGCCTGCCGCTGCATGGGCAGACGGTGTTCTTCCATGTCGTGAAGTCGTTCGAGCGCTACTTCGCGAACGATCTTTTTCTCTTCGTGGTGCGGCGCGACCACGACGTCGCGGGGTTCATCAAGCAGGAGCTGAAGACCCTGGGCGTGAAGGAATTCCGCATCGTCGAGATCGAGGGCGACACGCTCGGGCAGGCCGACACGGTGCACCAGGGGCTGCGGCAGATGCCGCCGGGCGATGCGCTGTACGTCTTCAACATCGACACCATCCGCCCGGGCTTCAGCAAGTCGCCCCGGGCGGCCGATGCGCTGGGGTACCTGGAGGTGTTCGAGGGCGAGGGCGATCACTGGTCGTTCGTGGAACCGGGCCCGGACCATGCGGTGCTTCGGACGACGGAGAAGGAGCGCATCTCCAACCTCTGCAGCGACGGCCTCTATCACTTCGCGGATGCGCGGGTCTTCGACGAGGCCTTCGCGCACCAGCGCGCGAGGCAGGCGATGACGCGCGGCGAGTACTACATCGCGCCTTGCTACAACGCGCTGATCGAGAAGGGCGGGCGCGTGGCCTACGAGCTCGTCGACCGCAGCGAGATCGTGTTCTGCGGAACGCCGCAGGAGTACGAAGAGGCGGCCGCGAAACGGTGGGACTGAAACCCGCGTGAAGCGGCTGCGGCCTGGCTGCGGCCTCAGTGCAGCTCGGCCGCCGCGTGGATCGTCTCGCGCACGCGCGGATAGATCTGCGCGTTCCACTTGCTGCCGCTGAACACGCCGTAGTGACCGACGCCGGCCTGCAGGTGGTGCGTCTTCAGGTACGGCCGGATGCCGGTGCACAGGTCCTGCGCGGCCACCGTTTGCCCGACCGCGCAGATGTCGTCGCGCTCGCCTTCGACCGTGAGCAGTGCGGTGCGGCGGATGGCCGCGGGGTTCACCGTGCGCTCGCCCACGGTGAGCACGCCGCGCGGCAGGTCGTAGGTCTGGAACACGCGCTCCACCGTCTCCAGGTAGAACTCGGCCGGCAGGTCGTTCACCGCGAGGTACTCGTCGTAGAAGCCGCCGATGGTGCGGGCCTTCTCGATGTCGCCTTCCACCAGGTGCTGGAACATGTCCTGGAACTGCTTCTTGTGGCGCTCGGGGTTCATGCTCATGAAGGCCGAGAGCTGCAAAAAGCCGGGGTACACGCGCCGCATCGCGCCCGCGTGCGGCCACGGCACGTGGCTGATGAGGTTGCGGCGGAACCACTCGATGGGCTTGCTGGTCGCGAGCACGTTTACACCGGTCGGGTTGATGCGGCAATCGACCGGTCCGGCCATCAGCGTGAGGCTGCGCGGCGTGGCGGCGTTGTCGTCCTCGGCCATGAGCGCGGTCGCGGCCAGCGCCGCCACGCAGGGCTGGCAGACCGCCACCATGTGGACGCCAGGGCCGATGGCCTCCAGGAACTGGATGAGCTGCAGCGTGTAGTCATCGAGGCTGAAGCCGCCGTGCCACAGCGGCACGTCGCGCGCGTTGTGCCAGTCGGTCAGGTACACGTCGTGGTCGCGCAAGAGGGTGCGCACGGTTTCGCGCAGCAGCGTCGCGAAATGGCCCGACAGTGGTGCAACCAGCAGCACGGGCGGGTGCACGGCCTGGATGTCCTTGCGGAAGTGCAACAGCGTTCCGAACGGCGAGACCCGCGTTTTCTCTTCGTGGACAACGACTTGCGTGCCATCGACCATCACCGAATCGATGCCGTAGGCCGGCCGCGAGTGGGTGAGCCGCATGCGCGAGAACACCTCGAACTGGGCCGCCAGGCGCCGCGACATGGTGCGGTCGGTGCCGTCTTTCCAGAGGGCCTTGCCCCAGTACTGCGCCGCGAGCCGCAAGGGCGAGAGAAGGTCGGCTTGGTTCTGGTAGGCCCGGTACAGCATGCAGGGGGTGCAGGCAAGTTGCGGGCCAACCGGGTGGCATGGCGCTTGCACGCAAGGCATGCAACGTCAAGGAGCTTCCCGATGGCCAAACCCGTTCTCACCATCAGCAGCAAGAACTACGGCGCGTGGTCGCTGCGCGGCTGGCTGATGTGCAGGCTGGCCGGGCTCGATTTCAGCGAGAAGATCATTCCGCCCGACGATCCGGCCATGAAGGCTGAGATGCTGCTGCTGTCCTCCTCGATGCTGGTGCCCTCGCTGCAGCACGCCAGCGTGAAGGTGTGGGACACGCTGGCCATCGGCGAGTACCTCAACGAGATCAAGCCCAAGGCCGGGCTGCTGCCGGCCGATGCGGCCGCGCGCGCCCACTGCCGCGCGATCTGCGGCGAGATGCATTCGGGCTTCGCCTCGATGCGCGGCGCGCTGCCGATGAACATCAAGGCCCACTTCAAGAATTTCAAGGTGTGGTCGCGCGCGCAGGCGGACATCGACCGCATCGTGGCCATCTGGCGCGAGTGCCTCAAGGCCTACGGCGGGCCGTTCCTGTTCGGCAAGCAGCCGGGCATCGCCGATGCGATGTATGCGCCGGTGGTCACGCGGTTCCTGAGCTACGACGTGGCGCTCGACAGCACCTGCGCGGCCTACTGCAAGCGCGTGATGGAACTGCCGGCGATGAAGGAATGGGTGGCCGCGGCCAAGCAGGAGCCCGAGGAAATCGACGAGCTCGACGCGGAGTTCTAGGCGCGCGCCTAGGCGCGCGCGGGCCGCGCCGGGTCCGACCATTCCTACGCCCGTACACGCCGCTTCCGACAGACGCCGCTGCGCGTTGCGCGGAGATTGAAATGCCATCGAAGGACATCGAGGCATGGAATTCTGCAACCGCGCACACGCAGGCCGCCTGCTGGCCCAGGTGCTCAGCGCGCATGGCGACTTTTCACACGCCCTCGTACTGGCGTTGCCGCGCGGCGGCGTGCCGGTCGCGTGGGAAGTAGCGCGTCGGCTCGGACTGCCGCTGGACGTGTACGTCGTGCGCAAGCTCGGCATTCCCGGGCACGAGGAGTACGCCTTCGGCGCCATTGCCGGAGGCGGCGTGTCGGTGATCAACGAGGCCGTGGTGCGGGGGCTTGGCCTCGATGCCACCGCTGTCGAGGAAGTGATCGAGGCCGAGCGCGCGGAGCTCGAGCGGCGCGAGCGCGACTACCGGGGCGGCCAACCGCCGCACGATGTTCGCGAACGCCAGGTGCTCGTGGTGGACGATGGCCTGGCCACGGGTGCCACGATGCTCGCCGCCGTTCGCGGGCTCCGGCAACTGGGCGCGCGCGCCGTGGTCGCGGCGGCGCCGGTGGTGTCGCCGGACGCGATCGCGCTCTTGCGGCCCGAAGCCGACGAAGTGCTCGGCGTGCGTTGCCCCGCGACCTTCTTCTCGGTTGGCGAGTGGTACGCGGATTTTTCGCAGACCACCGACGAGGAGGTCCGTCGGCTCCTGGCCGAAGCCCGGCATCTTGAACCTGCGCGCCACGCGCATGCGGTGCCATGAACCGCTCTGCCGACGTCGAGGCCATTCGCGCCGCCGCGGTGCTGCTGTCGCCCGGCGGCGATCATTCGGCGCTGCTCGATGCGATCGGCGATGCGCGCTTCGTGCTGCTCGGCGAGGCCTCGCACGGCACCCACGAGTTCTATCGCGAACGCGCACGCATCACGCAGCGCCTGGTCGCCGAACGCGGCTTTCGCGCGGTCGCCGTGGAGGGCGACTGGCCCGACGCGTACCGCGTCAACGCCTTCGTGCGCGGCGCGGGCCGGGATGCGTCCGTTGCCTCGGCGAACGAGGCGCTCGCGGGCTTCGAGCGCTTTCCGACCTGGATGTGGCGCAACGCCGATGTGCTGGATTTCGTGGGCTGGCTGCGCGCTTTCGACGCCGGCCGGGCGCATGCCGCGCAGTGCGGCTTCTATGGCCTGGACATGTACAGCCTGCACGCCTCCATGGCGCGGGTGCTCGCCTGGCTCGAACGCCATCGCCCCGAGGTCGCGCCGCTCGCGCGCGAGCGCTACGCGTGCTTCGACCGCTTCGGCGACGACAGCCAGGTCTACGGAATGATGACGGGCCTGCGCGGCGCCGAGGGCTGCGAGGAAGAGGTCGTCGCCATGCTCGTCGATGTGCAGCGTGCCGCCGCGCGGGAACGCACCGGGCCGCTCGACGCCGAGGCCGCGTTCGATGCCGAGCAGAACGCGCGGCTGGTGCGCAATGCCGAGTCGTACTACCGCGGCATGTACATGCGCAACGTGTCGTCGTGGAACCAGCGCGATACGCACATGGCCGGGACGCTCGATGCGATCGAAGCGCACCTGGGCCGCAGCGGCCTGGAGAAGATCGTCGTCTGGGCGCACAACTCGCACGTCGGCGACGCGCGCGCCACCGAGATGGGGCAGCGCCGCGGCGAACTGACGCTGGGCCAGCTGGTGCGCGAGCGCCATGGGGGCGACGCCTTCCTGGTCGGCTTCACCACGCACCACGGCACCGTGGCGGCGGCCTCCGACTGGGATGCGCCGCTCGAGCGCAAAGAGGTCGTGCCCTCGCTCGCGGGCAGCGTGGAGCGCCTGCTGCACGACACCGGCATCGGGCGCTTCACGCTGCCGCTGCGGGGCGACGGCGCTCATGTGGCGGTGCTGCGCCAGCGCCTGCTGGAGCGCGCGATCGGCGTCATCTACCGGCCCGAGACCGAACGCCAGAGCCACTACTTCGAGGCCGAGCCCGCGAGCCAGTTCGATGCGCTGGTGCACATCGACGCGACGCGGGCGGTGCGCCCGCTCGATGCGCATTCCGCGTGGGACGCCGCATCGGATGCGGCGGACCTGCCCGACACCTATCCCTTCGCAACCTGACAACCCGACAACCCGACAACCCGACAACCCGACACAGAGGAACCCAACCCATGAGCAAATCCCCAGGCCATCACAACTCGCCCGAGCACAAGGTCGAAGAGTCGATCGTCGATGCCCGCATGACGGTGGAGATCGACGGCGAGACCGTCGCCGATTCGCGCAACGTGCTGCGCGTGGACGAGGACGGCCATCCGCCGCGCTTCTACTTTCCGCGCGAGGACGCGCGGATGGAATTCTTGAAGCCCTCGGCCACCGTCACCGAATGTCCGTTCAAGGGCCAGGCCAGCTACTTCGATGCCGAGACGCGGCACAAGCACGCGAAGGACGTGGCGTGGAGCTACGAGGTGCCCTACGACGAGCACAAGGCGCTCGCGGGGCGGCTCGCATTCGACGAGACGGCGTCCGCCGCATTGCGCATCCGCAGCCTGCCGTAAGCCGCGGGCGGAGGTCCTAGCGCCGGAACATCCGCAGGTCGAGCGCGCTTTCTTCGCCGAGCCACATCGCATGCGCCGTGTGGTCGGCGAGGTCGTCGCCCGTCACGCCGTGCACGAAAATATCGAGGCCCTTGCGGTTGGCATCGAGCCATGCGATGACCTGGTCGAACTCGGCCGCATCGAAGGCGAGCTGGCAGCTCCAGTGCGGATGCGGGCCGACGAGGCGCTCGTGCACGCGGCCCACGACGACCATCAGCTCGCGGCCCGCGCGCTCGCAGAGTTCACGCGCTTGCGCCACCGTATCGGGTGCGAAGTAGACGTGGGCGTGGTACTGGGGGTAGAGGTTTTCGGGGCGGCGCGGCATGGTGCGCTCATTGTGATCCCACGCGCGATGCCTGATGCGCCGGCAGGTGAAATCGCCCGCTGTAGCGGAACACGTCGCCGAACCAGCGGTGGCGCAGCAGCATCTTCATCGTGAAGTGCTCGGGGCTCGCGGGGTCGGGGCGTTCCTCGACGTAGGCCGTGCCCATGAAGAGCCCGAGCGGCAGCGGGATGCGCAGGCCCGCGATGCGCCAGATGTAGCCCCGGTCGCGGAACACCAGCGCGCCGTCTTCCGCGCTCACGGCCAGGCGCATGCCGATGCCGAAGCGCACGTACTCGATCACCTCGGCGCCGTGCGACGCGGTGTGCTCCATGTGCGAGCGGAAGTGGAAGGGCTTGCGGTCCGCGAAGTGGAAGACGCGGTCCCAGTACAGGTTCGCGTCTTCGGGGTGGCAGCGGTAGTGCACCTCGATCGGCACGCCGGTGCCGGTGTAGGGAACGAGCGCGCCGAAGAGGCGGCCCAAGGGCATGAGCAGCGCGGCCCAGGGCGCGTGATGGACTTCGTTCATGGTGCCGCGCACGCACACGTAGTCGTCGGAGAACGGCGTCATCGTGTAGTGGCGGCGGATCACGTCGCCCAGGCGTTCCCAGTCCGCGCCGAGCGCTTGTTGGAAGACCGGTGGCGCGGTGTCGCGCGTCATTGCGCAGCCACCGCCACGGTGCCTTCGCTGCGCGCCTTGTAGAAGCGCAGGATGTGCTCGGCGCCGTCGTTCAGCAGGAAGCCCGCGACGCGGTCCGCATACCAGTTGAAGCGCGTGCTCACGCGCCACGCCACATCGACGCGCAGCTCGGTGCCGCCATCGCGCGGGGTCAGCGTGAAGGCCGAGTCGCGCAGGTCGAAATACTGGCCGCCGATCATCACGTGGTCGTCCAGCGCGCCGGGCGGAAAGGAGTCGGGCGCGAAGCGGTAGCGCCACTTCAGGAGGCGCCCGGGCTGCCACTCGGTGATGACCTCCTCGAAGTGCACGTTCTTCTGCCACAGCACCTTGCGCACGCGGCCCTCGGGCGTCTCCTCGGTCACGCCGGCCAGGGGCAGCGGCACGCCGATGCGGTAGGCCCACGCGTCATCGACTTCGGCGGGCTGGATGTCGCGCGCGTTGTTGAGCTCGTGCCACACGCGCTCGGGCGGCGCGGCGATGAAGAGCGTGCGCGAGGTGGTGGAGAACTGGTCGGGGTTCGGCAGGTGCGGCTCGATGGCGCCGAGCACGAGCGGCAGCATCGCGAAGCTGTAGAGCGCAGGCTTGGGCCAGTTCGTGACGCGGCACACCAGCCCCATCGCGAGGCCGCCCATGCTGCCCATCACGGCAAAGAGCGGCACGATGACGACGGCGCAGATCATCCCCTCGATGAAGACCAGCAGCGTGCCGATGACGAAGAGGGCCGTGGAGACCCACGGCGCCCAGATGTAGTAGCCCCAGCTGCGGCGCTCGATGCGCTCGGCCATGTACACCGTGACCGCGCCGCACACCGCGGGCGCGAGGTACACGAAGGCGCCGAGCATGGCCGAGAACGGATGGCCCGGCCCGCCGCTGAAGGCGATGCGCAGCACGAGCGCGGCGGCCGCGCCGACCAGCAGTGGCCAGAACCAGGCGAAGGGCATGCGGCGGCGGGGCGGCTCTTCGGCGTCGTTCGAATCGGCGTGGAGGGGGGCGAGCTCGGAGAGCCTGCTTTCTTCGGGTTCGGTGCTCATCGAAAAATCTTCTCCTCTTTGTGTTTTATCAACTGTTGCGCGTGGCAGTCACCATGGCGTAGTCGAAGTCGCGCCAGAACATGCCCAGCGCGAGCGCGCAATAACTCGCCACGATGTGCTTGCGGCGCCACGGGCTCAACTTGCCGCGCGCCTTCCAGAGTTCGGCCAGCGTGAAGCGCGTGGCCAGCACCGGGATGTGCAGCGCGCTCGGCGCGACGCGCCAGCGCAGCGACTTGAATTCGATGTCCCCGAAGCCGTGGTCGTGCAGGGCCGCGATGAAGTCGTCGCGCGTGGCCAGCGTGGGCACGGCCCAGCTGTCGGCCCAGAGGCGGTGCAGCCAGTGGGCGATGCGGCCGGGGTTCCTGCGCAGCAGGAAACCATCGACCACCACGAGCCGCGCGCCGGGCTTGAGCAGGCGCGCGGCTTCGCGCACGAAGTCGGCCTTGGCGGTGCCTTCGGCGTAGCAGGCGCTCTCCACCGCCCAGGCGCCGTCGGCCTGCGCGGCCGGCAGGCCCGTGCGGGTGTAGTCGGCCTCGATGTGCGCGACGCGATCGGCCACGCCGGCCGCGGCATCGAGCCGCGCGGCGATGCGGTTCTGCACCGGCACGTTGGTGACGGTGACCGCGCAGAGCGAGACGTCGTCGCCGACCAGCGTGCGTGCGGTGGCGCCGGCGCCGCAGCCCATGTCGATCACGCACCGGCGTTGGCCTGCGGCGGGTTGCATCTCATCGAGCCGCAGCGCGCGGCCGACGGCGCGGTTCATCTCCACCAGCATGCCTTCGCGGCGCAGCGGGTTGAGCCCCGCGCGCCAGAAGCCGAAGTGCATGTTGTAGCTCGGGCTCCAGGCGCTGTAGTCGACCGCCACTTCGGTGAAGTAGTCCTGCGTGTCCTCGGCCGTGATGGGCGTGGCGTGCGCCGACGGATGCGGCGCGGTGGAGGGCATGCGGAAGTCGGGCTGGAAGACGGTGGGCATCGAGGCTCTTTCGGACGTTGGTTCTTGTGTTCCCTGGGGGCGTGACAGCGTGATCGGTTCAGAGGCGGCAGTGGTCGTCGGCGCAGGTGGTGGGCGCGATGGCGCCGCGGCCCGCCAGGCGCGCGACGAGCCAGCGCGGCAGGCGGTAGCGGTTGCGCGCGAGCACGGCATAGGCGCGGTCGGCGAGGGCGCCGACGAGCGGCACATCGAGCAGTGCGCCGCCAGCGGGCAGGCCGACGGCGGCGCGGCAGGCGCGGATCGCGGCGACGCCGGACAGCACGCGGCCATCCGCATCGACCGCGTGCATCGCGGTCATCAGCGCCTCGCGCGGCGCTGGGCCGGCGGCGAAGCCGAGGGGCGAACAGTCGACGAGGTTCAGCCGGCCGTCGGCATCGCGTGCGCGCATCGCGCCCATCTCGGCCACGCAGAGCGGGCAGGTGGCGTCGTAGTAGACGGTCAGCGGGTAGGTCGTGGCGGCGGTGCGGCTCATGGTGTTCTTGGTTCTCGATATTTCAGTCAAAACAGAAATAGACAGGCAAAAAAAGGGAAGAGCTCAGATCATCGGCAGGCTGGCGTGGTGCGCGTCCGGATCGTCGCCCTTGCCAGCGGGTGCCGCGGGCGCATCGCCGCGCACGAACTTTTGCACGCTCGCCCCGAGCGTGAGCACCTTGTCCAGCGTGCCGGGCGAGAGCCGCAGCATCTCGTCGGCCCAGGTGGCGAGCTTGTTCATGAGGTCCATGGTGGAGCGGATGCGGTCCTGCGCATCGGCCGGCTCCTTCTGGAAATCGGGGCTGGACACGAGCTCGCGCAGCACGCGGATGGTGGGGTCGAACTCGCGCTCCTTGCGCTCGCGCACCACGGTGCGAAAGAGCTCCCACACATCGACGCTGGTCTCGAAATAATCGCGCCGGTCGCCCAGGATGTGGGTCACGCGCACGAGGTTCCAGGCCTGCAGTTCCTTCAGGCTGTTGCTGATGTTGGAGCGGGCCACGCCCAGGGTGTCGGAGAGCTCTTCGGCGTGCATCGGCTTGCCGTGGGCGAAGAGCAGCGCGTGGATCTGCGAGACGGTGCGGTTGACGCCCCACATGGAGCCCATTTCGCCCCAGTGGACGACGAACTTGCGTTGAATTTCTGTGAGTTCCATGCGGTCGAGTCTAGGATTTCCTAAATTTCTGTCAATAGAGAAATAGAAAAATCACCGGGCGCCGGAGAATGGTGAAATACTGTATGAATAAACAGTAAATTCCATTCCGAGGATTTGCCATGGCATCCGAATCCACCATTCCCATCCACATCATCAAGGGCCGAGGCGCGGCCACGCGGCTCGCGCACCGGTTCTCCAAGGACGAACGCGACGCCTTCGACGACGGCTGGGGCACGCTCGAAGAGGGCGTGGCCGAGGCCGAGGAGCTCATGCCGCTCGCGACCGAGGTGCGCTTCGAGGACGTGAAGTCGGTGCTCACCGAAAACGAATCGCCCGACATCTACTTCGACCGCTCGCTCAACCCCTACCGCGGCTGCGAGCACGGCTGCATCTACTGCTTCGCGCGGCCCACGCACAGCTACCTGAATCTCTCGCCGGGCCTGGACTTCGAGACCAAGCTCATCGCCAAGCGCAACATCGTGGAGGTGCTGCGCGCCGAGCTCGGGCGCAAGAGCTACAAGCCCAGCTACATCGCGATCGGCACCGCCACCGACTGCTACCAGCCCATCGAGCGCGAGCTGCGGATCACGCGCTCGGTCATCGAGTTGTTGAAGGAAGTGCGGCACCCGTTCGCGCTGGTCACCAAATCGAGCGCCATCGAGCGCGACCTCGACCTGATCGCGCCGATGGCGGCCGAGCACCTCGTGGCCGTGTACATCACGGTGACCACGCTCGATGGCGAACTCGCCCGCAAGCTCGAGCCGCGCGCCGCCGCGCCGCACCGGCGGCTGCGCACCATCCGCACGCTGGCCGAGGCGGGCGTGCCGGTGGGCGTGAGCGTGGCGCCGCAGATTCCCTTCGTCACCGAAGACATGGAGCACGTGCTCGAAGCCGCCTGGGAGGCCGGCGCGCGCAGCGCCTTCTACACGGTGGTGCGGCTGCCCTGGGAGGTGGCGCCGCTCTTCAAGGAATGGCTCGCGCTGCACTACCCGCAGCGCGCGGACCGCATCATGGCGCGCATCCACGAGATGCGCGGCGGCAAGGACTACGACGCCGATTTCGCCACGCGCATGAAGGGCTCGGGCCTCTGGGCCGACCTGATCCACCAGCGCTTCCAGAAGGCGACCCAGCGCCTGGGCTTCAACCGCGAGCGCATTCCGCTCGATGTCACCGCGTTCCGGCCGCCGGGGGCGGTGGGGCAGGGCAATCTGTTCTAGCGAGCCTGCATGCGGTGACGTCCGGCGCTCAGCTCTGCTCGAGCACGCGGCCGTTGAGCGGCTGCACCGGCCGTGCATTCATCCGGTAGAGCTTGCGAAAGGCCGCGAGCTGGCCCCGCGAAACTTCCACGGGTTGCTTGAGCACTTGCCAGCTCACGTCTTCGCTGCAGGGCGGCGTGGTCAGCGATCCGGTGAAGTGGTAGTAGTCGCGCCGGGCCGGCAGCAGGTCCGACGGGTTCAACGCTGCCTTCAGCGGCTCGGCCTGCCCGGCCTTGGAGGGCAGCGCATCGAACACGGACTTCAGCGCCGCGTTTTCATGCCCTTCCTTCAGCAGCACCGCGACCACCGCGAGTTGGCCCGCATCGCTCTTGTGCACCAGGTGCGCGACCATCGGGTAGGCCTTGCCGTCAATGCGTTCTTCGCTCGGCGTGTGGAAGTGGAACTGCACGAGCTTGAAGTCGCCGTCGGCCAGGTGCAGGGTGCCGCCGTTCGCGAGATTGACCTGGATGGTGTGCCCGGTGTTGACCGTCTCGCCGCTGCCCTCGGCGTAGTCGAACCCGATGGGCGTGAGCGCCGCCTTCTTCGCCTGCCGCGCCTTGATGTCGATCGGCGACTGGTGCTTGCCGAGCTTGCAGGTCGCGAAACCCGGCTCCAGGTCGCCCCATGCCTTGGCGCCGAGCTTGCCGCGGTAGTCCCAGTGCGTGTGCGCGTCCTCGGCCGATGCGGCGAGCGCCGCGGTGGCGATCAGGCTGCCGATGGCGAGCCGGATGAGGATCGAGAGATGTGATGTCATTGTTTGTTCTTTCTCTGATGGTTGAAGCGGCCATCGGACATCGCCTTCTTCGATGGCTGATGCCTGATGGCCGATGGCCTTCTACCACTTCGAGATGAACCCGCGGCGCAGCGCCGTTCACGCGCGATGGCGTGCACGGCGCGCTGCCGTCATTCCTTTCGCGCGACCGAGCCCAGCGTGGCGGCACCTTCCCAGTCGCCGCCCAGCGCCTTCACCAGAAACACCGCGGTCAGCAGGCGCTGCCCCTGCAACTGCGCGGCCTGCCGCTCCACCGTCAGCAGCGACTGCTGCGCGGTGATCACGTCCAGGTAGGTCGAGGCGCCGCCTTCGTAGCGGCTGGTCGCCATGTCGAGCACGCGGCGCGCGGCGGCGACGGCCGCTTGCGCCTGCGTGGTGGCGCTGTCGAGCGCCGAGAGTCCGGTGATGCCGTCTTCCACCTCCTGCATCGCGGTGAGCACGGTGCGGCGGTAGTTGCCCACGGTCGCGTCGTAGCCGGCCTTGGCGAAGTCGACGTTCGCGCGCACGCGGCCGCCGTCGAACAGCACCTGCGTGGCCGACACGCCCACCGACCACAGGAGGCTGGGCCCGTTGAACAGCGATTCGATCAACCGGCTGTCCACGCCCACGGTCGGCGAGATGATGAAGCTCGGATAGAAGGCCGCGGTCGCCACGCCGATCTGCGCATTCGCGGCCGCCATCGAGCGCTCGGCCGACGCCACGTCGGGCCGGCGCTGGAGGATTTCGGACGGCACACCGAGCGGCACCGCGGGCGGGCGGATCTCGCGCAGGTCCGCGGGCAGCGCGAAGCTCGGCGCGGGCGTGCCGGTGAGGGTGGCGAGCGCGTGCTCGTACTGCGCGCGCTGCTTTCTCAGCACGTCGACCTGCGTCAGCGTGGTCTCCAGCAGCGCCTGCTGCTGCGCGACGTCCAGGCCCGATATCGCGCCCAGGTCGTGCCGCGCCGTGACCAGCTCGAGCGCGCGGCGCTGCAGGCCGATGGAGCGCGAGAGCACATCGAGTTCGACGTCGGTCGAGCGCAGGTTGAAGTAGTTGTTCGCCACGTCGGCGGTGAGCACGAGGCGCGTGTTCGCAAGGTCCGCGGCCGACTGCTCGGCCGAGGCCGTCGCGCCTTCGACCGTGCGCTGCACGCGGCTCGCGAGGTCGAGCTCGTAGCTGGCGTTGAGCGACAGCGCGAAGTCGTTCTGCACGGTCGACGCGTTGGTCGTCGCGTAGTTGGTGAGCGGCCGGTTGGCGGAAATCTTCAGGCGCGAGGCGCGGGCGCCCAAGCCCAGTTGCGGGAAGCGGCTGGCCGCGTTGGCGTCGAGATTGGCGCGCGCCTGGGCCAGTCGCGCGTTGGCGATGACCAGCGTCGGGCTGCCGGCGAGGGCCCTGTCCTGCAGCGCGTCGAGCCGCGCATCGTTGAAGCGCTTCCACCACGGGCCCTTGTCGGCCATGTCGTTCGGCGTGGCCTCGCGCCAGGGCGCCTCGAGCGTCCAGCTGACGGGCAGGGGCGTCTCGGGCGTCTTGTAGTCGGGCCCGACCGCGCAGCCCGCGGCCAGCAGGGCCGCGGCGAGCAGGGTCGCGGCGGCAATGACCCGCAGTCTCACGCCGGTTCCTTCTTCGCGGCTGCCTTCGCAGCGGGTGCGGGTTCATCGGGCGCCACGGTCACCACGTCGCCTTCGGCCAGCGAGTCGGAGGGGTTGAGCACCATGCGGTCGTTGTTGCCGAGGCCGTCGGTCACCTCGACGCTCTCGCCGTAGTTGCGGCCGAGCGTCACCGCGCGCAGCGCGATGCGGCCCTGTGCATCGACCACCGCGATGCGCGTGCCCTCGGCGCGGAACAGCAGCGCATTGGCCGGCACCGTGATCGTGCGGGCCGCGGCCAGCGGCAGCGACACCTGCACGTAGGCGCCCGGCAGCAGCGCGCCGTCGCGGTTCGGGAGCGACACCTCGACCTGCATCATCCGCGTGCTCGCGTCGATGGCGCCCGAGGTGCGCGCCACTTCGCCCTTGAAGGTCTGGCCGCGCAGCTCGGCCTGCGTCACCACCACCGGCTGTCCGGCCTTCACGAGCTGCGCATAAGCCTGCGGCACGTTGATGTACACGCGCAGCGGATCGGTCTGCGCCAGCATGAAGAGCGCGCGCCCGGCACCGCCGCCCGCGCCCGCGTCGATGAGGTCGCCCACGTCGACGTTGCGGCGCGTGATGACGCCCGCGAACGGCGCGACCACGCGCTTGAAGCCTTCGGTCTGCTTCAGGCGCTGCACGTTGGCATCGGCAGCGGCCACGTTCGAGGTGGCCTGCGCGACGGCGCTGCGGCGCTCGTCCAGGTCCTGCTGGGAGACCACGTCTTTCTTGCGCAGGTTTTCCCAGCGCTCGGCGGTGCTCTGCGCGAGCCCGAGGCCCGAGGCGGCCTGCGCGCGCGCGGCGACCGCTTGCGAGAGCTGCTGGTCGATTTCGGGCGTTTCGATTTCCGCGAGCAGCTCGCCCTTTTCGACGCGGCTGCCGATGTCCTTGGTCCAGCGCTTGAGGTAACCGCTCGCGCGCGCCGAGATCGGCGACTGCACGAAGCCCTGCAGCGTGCCCGGCAGCGCCAGCGTCTGGCCGGCGGTGGGCGTGCGCGGCAGCGCGGTCTGCACATAGAGCTTGGCGCGTTCGCTCGTGCCCGCCTCGAGCGCGCGCGCGTTGGCGATGCGCACGAACACCGTGCGCGCCGCACCGAGCGCCAGCAGCACGAGCACGATCACGACGAGCCAGCGCGTGCGCTTGACGATCTGCCGGCGGCGCAGCAGTTCGCCTTCGCCCTCTTCGGCGGCGATGGGGTGGATGGCCAATGCCGAGTGGCGTTGCTCCGTCATGACCAGCTCGGCGCCGGGCCGCCCCCAAGGCGAGCTGCGGCCCCCTCGGGGGGCAGCGAATACATGAAGTGAATGAGCGTGGGGGTCACGTACTAGTTCTCCTGGGGCGCGATGCCCGCTGGCGGTTGCGCCGAATGTGCGGCGGCTTCCTCGCGTGCCGCCTTGCGGTGCGCAAGCCGACTGTGCACCCCCGCGAACACGGCGGGTACGAAAAACAATGTCGACACCGTGGCAAAAAGCAGGCCACCGATGACCGCGCGGCCCAGCGGCGCGTTCTGCTCGGCGCCTTCGCCCAGGCCCAGCGCCATCGGGATCATGCCGATGATCATCGCCAGCGCCGTCATCAGCACCGGGCGGATGCGGGTAGCGCCGCCTTCGAGCGCGGCCGAGAGCGGCGGAATGCCGGCTTGCAGGCGCTCGCGCGCGAACGACACCAGCAGGATGGAGTTGGCCGTGGCCACCCCCATGGTCATGATCGCGCCCGTGAGCGCGGGCACGCTCAGCGTGGTGCCGGTGATGAAGAGCATCCACGCGATGCCCGCGAGCGCGGCGGGCAGGGCGGTGATGATGATGGCCGCATCCAGCCACGACTGGAAGGTGACCACGATCAGCAGGTACACCAGCACGATCGCCATCACGAGGCCCACACCGAGGCCGATGAACGACGACTGCATCGTCTGCACCTGCCCGCGGATGGTGACCTGGCTGCCGCGCGAGAGCTTGGGCCGCATCTCGTCGACCAGCACCTGCACCTTGGAGGCGACGCTCGCGAGGTCGGTGCCCTGCACGCTCACGTAGACGTCGATCACCGGCGCGATGTTGTAGCGCGACTGAATGGCCGGCTGGCGCGCCGCCTGCGCATCGACCAGGTTGCCCAGCAGCTGCTGCGAGGCGCCAGTTGCCGCCGCGGCGCCGCCGGTTCCCACCGGGATGTTGAGCAGCGAATCGAGCGAGTCGATGTTGTACTGCGGCGTCTGCACCGCGATGCTGTAGACCACGCCGTTCACCGGATTGAGCCAGAAGGCCGGCGCCGTCTGCGAACTGCCCGAGAGCGCGATCAGCACGTTCTGCCCGACGTTGGCCGCCGTGAGGCCGTACTGCTGCAGCCGCGTGCGGTCCATCTGCAGGTTGAGGCTGGGGCCATCGAGCCGCTGGTGCACGTGCGCATCGACCGCGCCCGGGATCTGCTTGATCGCCTTGGTGAGCTCGGCCGCGCGGGCCGCGTTGCCGGCCGTGTCGGCGCCGCTGAACTGCACGTCGATGGCCGCGGGCAGGCCGAAGTTCAGGATCTGCGTGACGATGTCCGCGGGCTGGAAGAAGAACTCGATGCCCGGAAAGCGCTTGGGCAGCTCCGCGCGCAGCAGCGAGACGAATTCCTCGGTGGGCCGGTGGCCGTCCTTCAGCGAGAGCAGCAGCTCCGCATCGAAGGTGCCGATGGTGCCGGCGTTGCTGTACGAGAGGTTGATGCCGCTGTTGGGAATGCCCAGGTTGTCCAGGATCGTTTCGAGCTGGTCGGCCGGCACCAGCTCGCGTATGGCCACTTCCACCCGGTCCGTGAGGCGCGCGGTTTCCTCGATGCGGGTGCCGGTGGGCGCGCGCACATGCAGGCGGATCTGGCCCGCGTCCACGGTCGGGAAGAAGTCGCGGCCCAGCGCCGGATACAGCAGGCAGGAAAGAAGGCAGAAGCCGAGGAAGAGGCCGATGAAGCCGCCGCGCTTGGAAAGCACCACCGACAGCAGCAGCGTGTACGCGCGGCGCACGCGCTCGAAGCGGCGGTCGAAGCTCTGGTAGACGCGCTGCAATGCGCTGGGCTTTTTGGCCACGGCCCCGTTGGCCGGCTGCGCATGCACGCCGCCCATCAGCAGCATCACCAGCGTGGGCACCAGCGTGCGCGAGAGCAGGTACGAAGCCAGCATCGCGAACACCACCGCCTCGGCCAGCGGCACGAACAAAAAGCGCGCCACGCCCGAGAGAAAGAACATCGGCACGAACACGATGCAGATGCACAACGTGGAGACGAAGGCGGCGCTGCCGATTTCGCCCGCGCCGACCTCGATGGCTTCCCTGAGCGGCGTGCCCATGTGCAGGTGGCGCTCGATGTTCTCGATGGTCACGATCGCCTGGTCCACCAATATGCCCACCGAGAGCGCCAGGCCCCCCAGCGTCATGAGGTTGAGCGTTTCGCCCAGCGAATACAGCACCAGGATCGAGGCCAGGATCGATAGCGGAATCGTGAGGCCGATGATGAGCGTGCTGCGCCAGTTGCCAAGGAACAGCAGCACCATCGCGGCCGTGAGCGCGGCGGCCAGGATGGCCTCGAACACCACGCCCTTGACGGCGGCCTTCACGAACACCGACTGGTCGAAGAGCGGCGTGACCTTGATGTCCTGCGGCATCGACTGGGTGGCGATCGGCAGCATCGCGCGGATGTTGGCCACGATGTCCAGCGTGGAGGCGCCGCCGTTCTTGAGCACCGACAGCAGCACGCCGCGCACGCCGTCCTGGCGCACGATGTTGGTCTGCGGCGAGAAGCCGTCGCGCACATAGGCCACGTCGCGCAGGTAGGTGGTGGCGCCGTTCACGGTGCGCACCGGCAGGTCGTTCAGGCCCGCGATGGCGTCGGGCGAGCCGTTCATGCGCACGCTGTATTCGGTGGCGCCGAACTTGGCGGTGCCCGAGGGCAGGATCAGGTTCTGCGTGTTGACCGCGTTCACCACGTCGGCCGGCGTCAAGCCGCGCGCCTGCATCGCCTGGGTGTCCAGGTCGACCGAGATCAACCGGTTCTTGCCGCCGTAGGGAAAGGGAATGGCCGCGCCCGGCACCGTGATGAGCTGCGGGCGCAGCTGGTTGACGGTGGCGTCGAAGAGCGAGTTTTCAGAGCGCGTGGGGCTGGAGAGCGCCAGCTGGATCACCGGCACGCTGGAGGCCGAATACTTGATGACCAGCGGTGGCGTGATGCCCGGCGGCAGCTGCCGCACCTGCGCCTGCATGGAGGCCACCACCTGCGAGATCGCCATCTCGATGTTGGCCGTGGGCTGGAAGAACACCTTGATGATCGACACGCCCGCGAGCGACTGCGACTCGATGTGCTCGATGTCGCTCACCGTGGTCGTGAGGCCCCGCTCGACCTGGCCCGAGATGCGCTGGCCCATCTCCTGGGCCGGCAGGCCCGTGTAGTTCCAGATGACGCTGACCACCGGGATGTTGATCTCCGGAAAGATGTCGGTGGCCATGCGCGCCAGGACAAAAGGCGTGGCCAGCACGATCAGCATCGCCATGACGATGAAGGTGTAAGGACGACGCAACGCGAGCTGGACCATGGCGAGGGTTCTCTGCTTCCGGCGGAAAAAGGTTTCGCATCATAAGGAAGTAGATTTAAGTTTGCTCTCGCCATCTCTTTGGTGTGGTGCTTTACCAAAAGGCCGCATGGGGGCGGGGTCCGACTGGTAGTCGCGCGGTGGCAGAGCGCGGCGCCGGCCGCGGGGCGGCAGGGCGAAGATTTTCAAGTAATGCTCAATTTATTTGAGTATCCGGTATTTTTGAGAGTGACTTATGATCAAGTAATACTCAAAAATATGACCATGCCCAAAGTCGACACCACGAAGCCGCTCCGCGCCGCGCGCAGCGAGAAATCCGGCCGCCGCATCGAGAGCCTGCTCTCGGTCGCCAGGGAAGTCTTTGCCGAGAAGGGCTTCGAGCGCACCACCACGCTGGAGATCGCCCAGCGCCTGGGCGTCTCCGAGGCCACCGTGTTCACCTATTTCGGCAGCAAGCGCGAGCTGTGCCTGGAAGTCATCCGCCGCTGGTACGACCAGATCTCCGGGGAGGTCGAGCGCGAGCTGCCGCTGCTGGGCGGCCTGCGCGCGCAGCTGGCCTTCGTCGTGCGCAAGCACCTGGTCAACCTGATGGGCGAAGGCGCGGGCCTTTGCGCGCTGGTGCTGAGCGAAGGGCGCACGGCCGATGCGGCGTTCGGCGGCGTCATCGCCGACCTCAAGCGCCGCTACACCGCGCCGTTCATGCACGCGCTGGCCGCCGCGCGCGAGGCCGGCGAACTGCGGGACGGCGTGCCGCTGCGGCTCGTGCGCGACATGGTGTTCGGCGCGATGGAGCACGTGCTCTGGGACTACGTGGTCTCCGGCAAGAAACCCGACATCGAGCAGACCGCGTCGCAGCTCACCGAGCTCTTGTGGAGCGCCCTCGTGCCCGCCGATGCGTCGCTGCACGCGCTCTCGCAGTTCCGCGCGGAAGTGGGCCATGCGCTGCGGCGGCTCGATGGGCCTTCTTCCCCATCACCGTCTTCCCCGTCTTCAAAATCTCGCAAGACCTCTTCATGAACGATTCCGTACCTTCTCTTTCGTCCACGCTGCCCGAGCGCTGCGTGATCGTCGTCGACAACGCCTTGCCCGCCGGGCTCGCGGCCAACGCCGCGGCGGTGGTGGCGCTCACCGTGGGCCAGCGCCATCCGGGCCTGGTCGGCGCGCCGCTGGTCGATGCGTCGGGCGGCGTGCATCCGGGCCTCATACCGATCGGCATCGCCGTGCTCGGCGCGAGCCAGGAGGAGCTGGCCGCGGTGCGCCACAAGGCCATGGCGACGACCGAATGCGATGTGGTCGACTTTCCGGTGCAGGGCCAGCAGACCACCAACTACGCGGCCTTCGGCGAAGCCGTGGCTGCCGTGCCGGGGCAGGCGCTCCGCTATGTGGCGGTGGCGCTTGTCGGCGAGCGCAAGCCGCTGGGCAAGGTGGTGTCCAAGCTCGGGTTGCTGGGCTAGGGCCTGTTCACTGCGCGGGCGCATCCAGCGCCAGCCGCAGCCGCGTGACGTTCGGATTGCCCGGGTCGCGCTGCACCTTGAAGCCCAGCTTGCGCGCGAGCGCGAGCATGCCGACGTTGTCGTAGAGCGTGATGTCCGCCAGCTGCTTCACGCCGGCCGCGGCCGCCGCATCGATCAGCTTGCGCAGGAGCTTCATCGCGACGCCGCGGTGCTGCCACGCATCGCCGATCACGACCGCGAATTCGGCGACGTGCGCCGTCTCGGGCGTGTCGCCGCGCACGTAGCGCACCACGCCCATCTGCTGCTCTGCGCCGTCGACCACGGTGGTCGCGATGAGCGCGAGCTCGCGGTCGTAGTCGATGTGGGTCATGCGCCAGAGCTCGTCGGGCTGGGGCTTGCGCGGCGAGAGCAGGCGGTGGTAGCCCGTTTGGTTCGACAGGCCCGCGACGAACGCCGTGTGCATCGCGAGGTCGTCCGCGTGGATCGGCCGGATGCGCACCCGCGTGCCGTCGGCCAGCTGCCAGTCCTCGGCCAGGTGGCGCGGGTAGCGTGACGAAGGATCGGGGGAGGGCGCCTGCGTTGCCATAGCCCGGTTGTGCCACGCCCCCCGGGGCAGGTCAACGTGGCATCCCCTCGCTCGCCCCCTCCCTCTTCAGGAGTGTTCAGGGCACGAGGAACGAATGCACCAGCGTCAGCTCGCCGGGCTTGCGCAGCGGCACGCGAAAGACCTGCTGCTTTTCGCGGGGCGTGCCCTCGTCCTGCAGGATCGCCACCTGCGCGGTCGTGACCGCCTCGCGCTGCTCGCCCGCGCCGAAGTAGTTCACGAACACGTGGTAGGCCCCTTGCACCGGGCTGGGCGTGGCGAAGATCTCGGGGCCGAAGCCGGTCGTCACGTCCACGTCCAGCGCGCCGCCGTTGGGGGCCACGCGCGCGCCGTAGAACACGTGCTGGCCGTCGGGCGAGACCACGTGCAGGTCCAGGTCGGTGCTGTCGCTGTCCCAGCTGAGCACGACGCGCAGCTTGACGGGCACGCGGCTGGCCTGCGTCTCGTAGAACTGGGAGCGCGCCACTTCGCCGTTGGGCGAGCGCACCTCCACGCCGTGGCTGCCGCTGCCGAACGACCAGGGCCGCGCGAAGTTGCCCTTCTCGTCGGTCAGGAGCGGAATGGCGATGCCGTCCACGATGAGGCGCGCGGGGGTGCGCGGGGCCGTGTCCTTCGCGTCCTTTGTCTTGGGCGTGGCGGCGATGCGGCCGCGGATCAGCGAGGCTTCCGAGCGCCCGTTGGCGTTCACGCTGCTGGCCGGGTAGTGCACTTCCTGCACGAAGTCCTGCTGCTGGGCCGGCGCGTTGCGCCAGCCGCCGCGCGGGGTGTCGAGCGTGGCCTGGGCCAGCGCCGCGACGCTGGAAAGACCGCAAAGAAGGCCGATGGCCGCAAAGGTGGCGCGGCGCGCCGTCGAAGAGTGGTTCATGAGTCTGCCAGTTGCTGCGCAAGCCGTTCGATGAAGGTTTCGTCCTGCCCGTGGGGATGGTCGCGGAAGGCCAGGTGCAGGTATTCGTGGATGAGCGAGACGCGGCCTTCGCGGCTGTGCCATTCGCGCACCCGGATCACCAGGCGCCGCTGGTCGGAATGGGGCACGCCCATGGCCAGCTGGCACACGCGCAGCGTGTCGTCCACGGGCTGGAAGCCGGCCTCGGCTCGCAGCACCCGGCGCCAGCGCTGCTGGCGTTCGGCCAGCCATTGCTGCGCCAGCGGCAGGGGCGTGCAGTCGGCCTCGGCGCGGAACGGCGCGAGGCTGCCGCGCGGGTAGGCCGTGCGCAGGATGGCCGCGAACGGCTGCCCCTGGCGCCCCGCGGCGACCGCGGCCTGCCAGGACATGACGCCGGGCGACGCCTGGTCGCCGTGATAGCGCACCGCCTGCCCGTCGATCACGAGGCCTTCGGTGAAGGCCGTCGCGGCGCGCGCTGCGGCGCTCGGTGGATTGGGGCTCACGCGCTGCGCGCGGCTGTCGTCGGCAATCTGGCGGCAGCCCTCGGTTTCGGCGGCGTTCTGCAGCACGTAGCTGCGCGCCGCGATCGCCAGGGCGCGGGCGGCTTCGGTTTGGCGCGCATCGCCTTCGCGATCGACCACGCGCGCCACGTAGTCCTCCAGCGGCAGGCGCGCGGCGATGCGCGGGCCGTCCGCGCCGTAGCGCAGCACCTGCGCCGGCACGGCCTCCATCGCGAGCTGCGAGCCGTTCTGGAAGGCGATGCGGTAGCGCCCGCGCAACGGGCCGGCCGGCGCGGCGGCGGTGTTGCCCGCGGCCGCGCGCTGCACGCTGGCGATCGGATAGCGCTGGAAGAAATCGACCGCGATGCAGGGCTGCGCGCTCACGGCCGCGGCGTCCGGCACGGGCGCGGCCAGGCCGTGCGCGGCCCACTGCGCGGCCATCCATGGGGCTTCGGCGCGCAGCGCGCTGCGGCTGGTGCCGGCGTCGCCGAACCAGAAGGGCGTGCCGTCGGCCAGCCAGCCGGCGGCGCCGCCGACGGGCTGCGTGCCTTCGCGCCACGACCAGGTCTTCAGGCGCGGCCCGCCACCCAGCGCGGCGAGCACTTCGTCGTCGCGCACCGTGACGGGCTGCAGCGCCTGCCGCGCGGCCGTGCGCGCGGGGGCGGGCACCTGGCGCAGGGCGGCCAGCAGATCGGCCACCGGCACCCGCGTCTCGGGCTTCATGGCGTCCAGCCGCTGCAGCCAGGCGGGGGCGTCGTTGTCGCGCCAGAAGCGCGTCCAGCCACCAGCGTCCAGGCCCAGGCGCGCGGGCTCGAAATAGGGGCCGCAGGACTGGGCCAGCGCCTGTTCGCGGCCGATGCTGGCGCCGGGGTCGCAGCAGTACTCGTCGTCGGTGCGGCGTTCCGCGCTGGCGCAGCGGTAGGCCGGCTCCTGCGTGGCGTTGACGGCGAGGTAGCTGTAGACGAAGAGCTTCCACACGCTGCCCAGCGGGGTCTGCAAATTGCCCGCTGCGTTCGGCACATTCGTCGGGTTCGTCGCGTTCGTCGGGTTCGTCGCGTTCGTCGGGTTTGCAAGAGCCTCGGTGCCTCGCGGCGTGCGTTCGACCGCGACCATGCCTTCGTCGGTGAGCCAGGCCAGGCGCGGCGGCACTTTGGGTGGCGCCGCCGCGAGGGCGGGCAGCACCAGCGCGGCCGCGAGCGCGAACGCACCGGCGCCCGGCATCGCCAGTCGCGAGAGCATCCGTGCCGCTTTCATGGTGGGCTCGCCGTCCGCCGCTCAGCGCACTTCGACGCTGGCCCAGTGGCCGTTGCCCTCGAGGGCCTTGGCCTCGGGCTCGTACACGCGGAACAGGCGCGCCGGCGGCAGCTTGAAGGTGCCGCGCTGCGCGAAGCGCACCAGGTGGCGCACGGTCAGCGGCGTGCCCGCCGCGAGCGTGTCCACCGGCACGGCGTAGCCCTGCGCGGTGGCCTGGCTCTGCGCGCGCTCCATCGGCTGCAACTTGCCGGCACTGTCGGCCATGTCGATGCCCCAGGTGCTTTCTTCCACCGCCGCGCCCGGCGGCAGCGCGGCCTCCACGAGGCTCCAGCGCATGGCCTTGGGGGCGGTGACGGTGAGCTGGTCCAGGTAGAGCGCGTTGGTGTCCAGCGGCGTGCCGGGCTTCACGGCCTCGAGCTTCACCGTGATGCGCCCGTCGTTGACCGTGGAGGCGGGCGCGCTTGGCGCCGGTGCCGGCGCGGGCTGGCCCGGCGCCGCTGCTGCTGCTGGCGGCTCGGGGGCCGGACGCGGCTGGGTGACCACGCGCCACAGCGTGCGCTCGACCTTGGCATCGAGCGCGGGTGCCTGCGCTTCGTTGCTCTCGTAGCTCACGAAGGCCCAGGCAGCCTTCTGTCCGGCGGGCAGTTCCAGCGTGGCCGGCGCGGCAGTGCCGGGCGGCAGGCGCCAGCCCGTGCCGGTGCCGTCGGTCGCGCGCACCCAGGGCGCGCCGAGGGACGGCGCATCCGTGGCGGCGAGCCTGCTCGCGCCGAGCGCGCGATGCAGCCACAGCAGCGTTTGCGCGCGGTCGATGGAGGGCGTGTCGGCACGGATCTGGCCGAGCACCGCCGCGGCCTTGTCGGCACCGGCGCGCTGCGTGGCCATGAGCAGCGCCTGCACCAGCGGCGCGTCCACGGCGGCCAGGCGCGCGGCGGCCTCGTCGGCGGCGGCGCGCGCCTTGGCGCTGGCAACCGCCGGCCCGGCAGTCTGCACTGCCAGCACGAGCGCCATGTCGCGGGTGTCCAGGGGATTGGGCGCGGCGGTGTCCACCATCGCGAGGCTGCCGCGGCGTTGCGCCAGCTGCGTGGCGTCGCTGGCCGATTGGGCGGCCAACTGGTCGGCGAGGCCGCCGGCCATCGAGCCCACGGGCAGGCCCATCTCCTGCATCCACGAGAGCGCGAGCGCGCGCTGCAGCGGCGGCAGCTTCTGGCCGTCCTTGGCGTACACGTCGAGCAGCCGCTGCCAGTTCGAGGCCGGCAGCGTCACGCGCAGCGCCTGGGTGGCGCGCCAGTCGGCGTAGTAGGCGTAGGCGGTGAGGAAGGCATCGTTGGGCATGCCGCGTCCCCACCAGCCGAACTGCGCCTGCGGGCCGGCCATCTGCGCGAGCGCGAGCCGCGCGGTGGCCAGGCGTTGCGCGAGCGCCGGCGCCATCGGCTGCTGCGCCGCCGACAGCGATTGCAGCGCGAGCGACAGCGGCAGCATGCGGCTGGCGGTCTGCTCCACGCCGCCGCGCGGGGTGTCGATCAGGGCGTCGATCTGCTGGCTGAAGGCGCCGGCCCCGGCGTCCTGCGCGAGCGAGACGCGCACGCGCGATGCGTCGGGCGGAAGGGCCAGCGGCGCATTGCCCGATGACATGTCGAGCGCCTTGTCGCGCGGCGCACGCCATGCCACGGGGATGCGGCGCACCGGCACGTCGAGCTTGTCGACCACGCGGTCGTCCTGGCGCAGCGTGACGGCGACCGCGCCGGTCCTGTCGGCGTCGCCGGCGGCGAGCGGCAGCGCGATGAAGTTGACGCCGGGGCGCACCGTGACGGTGTCCTTGCGCTCCACGCCCGCGCCGCTGGCGGTCCATTCGACCTTGGCGTCGCGCCCGGTCTGGTTGAAGAGCGCCAGCGAGGCCTGCGCCTTGTCGCCCTGGCGCTGCCAGTCGGGGCTGGTCCACTTGGCGTAGAAGGCCTTGTCCGAGCGCACCCAGCTCACCTGCTGGCCCACCGCGCCGGCGGCGCTCATGGCGCGGCCGGTGATGCGCCAGCGCGTGAGCGAATCGGGCATGGTGAAGCTGAAGCGGGTGTGGCCGGAGGCGTCGGTCGCCAGCCGCGGCTCCCAGGCGGCGGTGTCGATGTTGTCGCGGCGCGGGCGCTCCAGCACCTTCACCGCGCGGTCGTTCACCTGCCGCGCGCCCGGGAGCGTCCCCAGCTTGCTGGTCGCGAGGTCGTAGCCGATGAAGGAAAGGCTCGCGCTGGTGCGCACGTTGTTGCGGCGCGGGTGATAGAAGAAATCGCCGATGGCCGGGGCGATCTCGGGCTGCAGCACGTAGATCATCTCGTCGACCACGCCCACGGCCAGGTCGGTGGCCACGGGCTTGCCGGCCAGCGTGGCGCTCACGTCGATGGTGACGGTGTCGCCCGGCGCGTACACCGCCTTGTCGGGCGTGAAGGCCAGCGCGATGCGCTCCTGCTCGACCATGATCCCCTGGTTCTGGAACACGTAGTCGCCGTTCTTCACGTAGGCCACCGACAGCGTCATGTTGGGGCTCATGGCGTCGCGCACGGGGAGCGTGAACTTCCACTGCGTGGGGGCCACACGCTCGCTCTTGATCCAGTCGGCGCTGCGGCCCATGAGCGCGGTGGCTTCCACGCGGTCGCGCTCCAGCGTGAGAAGGGCGTTGTCCACGGGCTCGGGGAAGCTCACCAGCACCTGGGCCGTGTCGCCCGCGCGGTAGCTCGCGCGATCGAGCACCATGCCCACGCTGCCGGCGGGCGCCTTCACGCCGTCGCCGCTCACCCAATGGCTGGCGGCGCCGACGATGCGGCCCTTGTCGTCCAGCAGCGAGAGCGTGTAGCTGCCCGACGCCGGGAAGTTGACCGAGAGCGTGTCGCCCGCGGGCATGGGGCCGGACTGCTTGGTGCGGTCTTCCAGGCGCACCCATTCCCAGGTGGCGGGGCGCGCTGGCGTGGCGGTCGCGGCGGCCGCGTCGGTTGGCGCGACCGATGCCACGGTGGCGCCGGCGCGCTGGCTCGCCGCGAGCTTGAAGGCCACCGCCTGCCCCGGCTGGGAGAACTGGCGCTCGGCCGCGAGGCGGAACGAGACCGCGCCGCGCTCCACCAGGAGCTCGCGCGAGGTGCGCACGCGGTAGGCCGCGCCGTCGGTGGCCAGCGCGGTGAGCAGGTATCGGCTGGGCTCGGTGGCCGCGGGCAGCGAGAACTTCGCGACGCCATCGCCGTCGGTCTCCAGCTCGGCCTGCTGCAGTTTGACCGGGAACTGGCCCGCGTAGTCCAGCTCGCCGTTCACCATGGCCAGCTTCTGCGAGCGCGCCGTGAGGCTCACACGGGCACGCGCCACGGGCTTGCCGTCGGGGTAGTTCAGCTGCAGCTTGCCGCCGACGGCTTCGCCCGTCTTGAAGTCGGACTTCTCGGGCAGCAGCACGATGTCGAAATGCGGCTTCTGGTAATCGGCCACGCGGAAGGCCGCCGTGTAGGTGTCGCCGCCCATGGCCAGGCGCAGCTCGTAGCCGCCGGCCACGGCGTTGTCGGGCAGCGGGAAGCGCGCGTCGGCGCCCTTGGCACCGGAGAAGGCGAGCTTCTGCGCATGCACCACCTGGCCGGCCGGGTCGAGCACGGCGAGCGCCAGGTCGGCGTCTTTCAGGGCCACGGATTCGCGGGCGCTGCGGAATTCGCGCCCGCTCACCTTCACGTTCACCCAGTCGCCCGGGCGGTACAGCGGGCGGTCGGTCACGGTGTAGACCTTGGCGTTGTAGATCTCGCTGTCATAGTAGAAATTCTCGGAAATGAAGACGCCGCCCGCGGGGTCCTGGCCGAACACGTAGGTCTGCTCGGGCGATGGGCGGTCGAGCTTGACCAGGCCCTGGGCATCGGCCTCGCCGCTCTTGAGCACGCCCACGCCGTCGGTCCACACCACCTTGGTGCCGGCCACCGGCGCGCCGGCCGCGCGCTGCGCGGCCCACACCAGCATCTGGTCGCCCGAGACCTTGGTGATGGCCACGGTGTCCGAGACGAACAGCAGCGTGGTCGCGCGGAACTGGCCGCTGATGGCTTCCACCAGGTACAGCCCCGGCGCGCGCTTGCCCACCGGCACGAACACGTTGCCTTGCGAGGCGGTGATGAATTCGCTGCTGGAGCCTTCCAGCTTCACGCCCTTGGGCAGGCCGATCGGCTGGGCCTTGTGCACCGGGTAGCGGAAGCGCTCGACCACCGGCAGGCCCGGGATCGGGCGGAACTGCCGCGGCTCCTCGAAGACCGAGGGCTGGGTGAGCTTGGCGGGCGTCTTCAGTTCGGGCGCCTGCTGCGTCACCGCGCGCCGCGCGCTGGCCGAGAACATCCGCTGCCAGGCCAGGCGCGACTTGACCACCCAGCTGTCCCACAGGTGGGTCAGCGTGTTGGCCAGGCCCTCGTCGGCGGGGCGCGCGCCCACCTGCACGCGGTGCAGGTTCTTCTGCTTTTGCAGGAAGGCCAGGGCGTCGGGAATGCGGTAGACCAGCACGTCCACGCCGCCCACCTGTTCCAGCGCCGAGGGCTGGTTCACCTCCAGGCGCACGAGGGCCGTCTGGTCGCTCGCGAAGGTGGCGTCCGACAGCAGGAAGAAAGGCTCGCCGGTGTAGGGCGAGCGGCTGTTCTCCAGCGGCTGGGGCTGCGCATCGGGCGCCGCGTGGGTGGCGAGCGGCTGCATCGCCGCCAACGCGGTGGCCGCCGCGAGCGCGAGCGGAAAGAGACGCCGCAACAAGGGCCGCAGGGACTGGACGGGTGTGTGCATGGTCATCGTGCGAGAAAGGCGAGCCGGTAGACGCCGGCGAAATTGGGGTTGTCGTCGGACGGGCGCCAGCGCGTGTCGCTCCAGCCGAGCAGCTGGGTGGCGCGCACGGCGCGAAGGCCGTTGTCGCCGGGCTCCACGCGGCCGGTGTGATAGGCGATGTAGTTGCCCATCCACACCATCAGGTGCTGCTCGTCGCCCTGGTCGTAGAACAGCATGTCTCCCAGGAGCGCCTGCTGCAGCTGGCGCGTGACGAAGCGCGTGTTCTCCTGCACCAGCTCGAGCGCGCCGACGTAGGCGTCGCGCGTGCCGTCGGCGCGCCGCCAGGTGTTGCGCAGCGGCGCCGCGGCGGCCGGGTCGATGTCGGGCGGCAGGCGGCGCGAGAGGAGGCCGTTGGCGCGGCGCCAGGCCACGTCGTGTTCGCGCAGCGATTCGGCCACCGAGAAGCGCACCAGCCCCGCGCAGTCGCGGTGCGTCCAGCGCGGCGTGGGGCCGCGCTCGATCTGCTCGTGGATCAGCAGGGTCATCCAGTCGCGGAAATGCGCGGACTGTGCGCGATCGAGCGATGGCGTTGCCGCCGTTGCGGCAAGCGCGGGCAGCGCCGGCATCGCGGACGCCAGGGCCAGCGCCGCGCCCCGGCCGAGCGCCGTCCGGCGGTCGATGCCGGGCGTCATGAAAGGGCGCGTCACTTGGGCTGCTGCGCCGGTGCCGCGGCCGTCATCGCCTGCCACTCGACCGGCACCCAGCCGTTGCCGTCGCCCGCGCCTTGCGCCACGGCCCGTGCGGGCGGCAGCTTGCGCAGCGCATCCAGGCGCGGCACCAAGTGCTGGCGGGCGGCCTGGCGCAGGATCTCCTGGTCGGCGGGCAGCACGGCCATGGCTTCCCGCTGCAGCAGGTCGGCGATCTGCGCGGGCGCGCCGACCACCAGCGTGGCGCCGCCCGCCGGGGGCAGCGTATCGGCCACGCCCGGGTAGCGCTTGGCCTGCGTGTTCAGCGCGAGTTCGACCAGCTTGTCATCGGGCGAGAAGGCGACCCAGCGGCCCTGCCGCGTGAGGGTGGGCCGGTAGGCCTTGTCATCGCCATCGGCATACGGGCCCCACGGACCCTTCACCTGACTTTGCCACTTGCCGATGCCGGGTTTCGCGGCGGGGTCGGTGCTCGCGGCGTTGGTCGAGATCACCCAGCTCGCGAGGCCCGCGAGCGTCGCATCGGTCTCGGGGCCGGCGGAGGCCTTCAGCCGCGCGACGAAGAGCGGCGTGTGCAATTGCGAGCGGGCATACCAGCAGATGGCGGCGGGGCCGTCGAACTGCGCGGCCAGGGCCTTCATCGCATCGGCATTGGGAGGTTCGACCGGCTGGGTGTCGCCGGTGGCCGATGGCGGCGGCGGGGCGTCTTCCATCAGCTTTTCCATCTGCCCCCATTCGACCGGCAGCAGCGTGCAGGCGGCCGGGTTGGCCGGCAGCGCCGACCACAGCTCGCGGTCGCCCGGCGCGGCGGGCAGCGTGCCGGATGCCTTCACGCGCACGGAAGTGCGCAGCGCGGCGCCGTTCGACGCGACGTCGAAGCGAACCGCCTGCACGCCCGGAAAGAAATGCTGGTAGCCGAAGGACAGCAGCCGCGCATCGGCCACGATCGCCGAGCCGCCTGTTGCGCCGGCTGCACCCGTCGCACCGGCGGCCTGTTCACCCAGCCCGAAGCCGCGGCGCCACGCCGATTGCGAGCGGGCATCGCCGGACAGGAGCCCCGCCACCACCTCCAGCGCCGATGCGCTGGCCTGGCTTTCGTTGTTGAACAGCAGGCCCGCATCGCTCAGCACCACCACGCGGTTGCCTTGCGACAGCAGCACCAGCGTGCGGCGCGGCGACAGCACCAATGCGTAGGCATCGACGTCGCTCCCGTTGGCCTTCAGCGTGCCGATGATGCTCAGCTGCGAATCCTTAGCGGCGATGCCCGCCAGGCCCTGCAGGGCGGTGGCCACGGCGCCGCGGGTCATGGTCAGCGCCCAGTAGCGCGGGGCGCCCTTGGCATCGGGCCACCAGGCCATCTCGGCCGGCTCGTCCAGGGCGGTGGCCAGCAGCTGGTCGGACCAGGTGGTCTCGCGCTCGTAGGCGATGCGCTTGATCGCGCCGCGCAGGCTCAGCCGGTCTTCCTGGTCTTCGTAATAGAAGGCGAAATCCTCGGTGAGCACGTCGCGCACCACCGGTGCCTGCACGATGTCGCGCGGCAGGCGCGAGAGCGCGGGGGTGGAGATGTAGGCGAAGGGCGCCGCGAGGTCCACGTTCAGGGCGTTGATGTCGCCCTCGAAATGCGGCCGCCGCATCTTGACGACGGCCACGCCCGCACCCGCCAGCACGATGGCCGCGAGCGCCGCGGCCATCCATTTTTTTCTTGTGTCCATGAGTCCCTACCCGACATGAAGGCCGCGCCGCCCCCCGGCAGCGCGTGGCCGCGATTCTGGCAGGTCCGCAAGACGCTGACGCGGCGCCGGGCCGAAGCCGGTTCAGCCGATGACTTCGGGCCAGTCGGTGTGGAAGAACTGGCCTTCGGGCTTGTCGGTGCGCTCGTAGGTGTGCGCGCCGAAGAAGTCGCGCTGCGCCTGCAGGAGATTCGCCGGCAGCCGCTCGGTGCGGTAGCTGTCGTAGTAGGCGAGCGACGCGCTGAACGCCGGCACCGGGATGCCGTTGCTCACGGCGAGTGCCACCACCTCGCGCCAGTTCTGCTGCGTGCGGTTCAGGAGGTCCTTGAAGAACGGATCGAGCATCAGGTTGCCCAGCGCCGGATCGGTGCGGAAGGCATCGGTGATGCGGTTCAGGAAGCGCGCGCGGATGATGCAGCCGCCGCGCCAGATCGACGCGATGCCGCCCAGGTCGAGCTTCCACTCCTTCTTGTCGCCCATCGTCTTGATGAGGTCGAAGCCCTGCGTGTAGCTGATCGCCTTAGAGGCATAGAGCGCGTCGTGCACCTTGGCCACCAGCGCCTTCTTCTCCAGGGACAGTTCGATCTTCGGCCCCTGCAGCACCTTGCTGGCCGCCACGCGCGCCTTCTTCTGCGAGGAGAGCACGCGCGCCTCGACCGCGGCGTTGATGGTGCTGATGACCACCGCGTTCTCGGCCGCGTTGATCAGCGTCCACTGGCCCGTGCCCTTCTGGCCGGCCTTGTCCAGGATCATGTCGACGATGGGATTGCCGGTTTCCGGGTCCTTCTGCTCGAGCGCCTTGGCGGTGATCTGGATCAGGTAGCTCTGCAGCTCGCCGTCGTTCCATTCGTTGAAGATGGCAGCCATCTCGTCGGTCGTGAAACCGGCTGCCTTGAACAGGCTGTAGGCCTCGCAGATCAGCTGCATGTCGCCGTACTCGATGCCGTTGTGCACCATCTTCACGTAGTGGCCCGCGCCGCCGGGGCCGATGTGAATGACGCAGGGCTCGCCGTCCACCTTGGCCGCGATGCTCTCGAAGATCGGCTTCATCACCTCCCAGGTGGAGAGCGGGCCGCCCGGCATGATCGAGGGGCCCTTGCGCGCGCCTTCCTCGCCGCCCGAGACGCCGGCGCCGATGAAGCGCAGGCCCTTGCTCGAGAGGTACGCGTCGCGGCGCTCGGTGTCGGTGTAGAGGCTGTTGCCGCCGTCGATGACGATGTCGTCCTTGTCCAGCAGCGGAATGAGTTGCTCGATCACCTGGTCCACCGGCGCGCCGGCCTTCACCATGATCTGGATCTTGCGGGGCTTGGCCAGGCTCTGGACGAACTCCTCGAGCGTCTTGGTGCCGACCAGTTTCTTGCCCGGGTTCGCGGCGACGAAGGCCTCGGTGGTGGCCTCGGTGCGGTTGTAGACGCTGACCTGGAAGCCGCGGCTTTCCACGTTCAGCACGAGGTTCTGGCCCATGACGGCCAGGCCGATCAGTCCGAAATCGCTTTGCTTGCTCATGTGTGTTGCGCCCTTCATGCGTATGCGGTTGGTGGTGGTCGTAGTGACGGTCATTGTGCCGGGGGCCACCGCCGCCCGCCGTCGGAGGGCGTCTATACCCGCTTGGCAAACGCGCCCGGGCTGGCTATGTTGCGGGATGACCCATGCCGTCACTCAAGTCACCCAAGTCACTCCCGCCGCCATCCAGACCTGGTCGACCGACGCCGTGCCGCAGCCCCAGCGCCTGGACTACTGGATCGGCGCGATCTGCGAAGGTTTCCTCGAAATGGACGTGACCAGCAGCCAGGCGCGCACCTTCGGCGCCACGCTCGAATCCGTGCCGCTCGGGCCCCTGGGCGTGAACCGGGTGCGCGGCACGGCGCAGGACGTCTACCGCACCCGCCGCGCCATCGCCCACAGCCGCAGCAACTACTACTACCTGCTCTGCAAGACCGATTCGCCCTGGGTGGTCGTGCAGGAAGACCGGTCCGCCCGCATGCTGCCGGGCGACGTGGTGCTGGTCGATTCGCGGCGCTGCTACGCCTTTCACTTCCTGCAGTCGGCCGACACGATCTCGATCGAACTGCCCACCGCGTGGGTCGAGTCGTGGCTGCCCGATGCCGGCGACCTCGTGGCCCAACGCATCGACGGACGCACCGGCTGGGGCGGCGTGCTCGGCAGCTTCGCGCAGCAGCTCTCGCCCGAGGTGGCCGCCAAGCCGCCGCTGCCGCCGGCGCTGCTGACCGACCAGTTGGGCGGGCTGCTTTCGCTGGCGTTCGGGCAACCGGTTGCCATGCCCGACCAGGGCGGCCGCGCCGAACTGCGCCGGCGCGTGCTCGACGCCACCCGCGAGCGCCATGCCGAGCCCGGCCTCACCGCCGCGGCCGTGGCGCGCGAGCTGGGCATTTCGGAGCGCAGCCTGCACCGGTGCGTGGCCGATGGCGCCACCACCTTCGCGACCGCGCTCACCGGCTTTCGCATGCAGGTGGCGCAACGCATGCTGGCCGATGCGCGCTTCGACCGGTTGAGCGTCGCCGAGATCGGCTCTCGCGTGGGGCTCGCCGACGCCTCGCACTTCGTGCGGCAGTGCCGCCGGCACCTGGGGCGCACGCCGGGCGAGCTGCGGCGGCTGCGTTGAGGTGCTGACGCGCGCTCAGAAGTTGTGCGAGATGCCGAACTGCAGCCCTCTGGCCGCGCGGCCCGGCGTGCTGGCCGGCGACGAGTCGGCCACCACGTAGGCGGCGTTCCCGCGGTTGCGCACGAGCGAGTAGGTGCCGTACAGCGCGGTGCGCTTGCTCAGGTAGTGCACGTAGCCGACGGCGTATTGCGTCGCGTCGTCGTTGTCCAGGCCGGGCCCGGAGCGGTTGGAGCGCGCGACCGACACCTTGATCACGCCCGCGCCGACGGGCACGCTCACGCCCAGCATCGCGTTGACCTGCTTGTCGCCCTCGGTCTTCTGGCGGTAGTAGTTCGCGTAGAGCTTGGCGAGGCCGAAGTCGTAGGTGCCGCCCAGGGTCGCCACGGTGTAGTCGTTGGGGCCGACCGGCGTCACGCCGTAGGCCGCGGCGACGTCGACCGTGCCGTTGGTCCAGCCCACGCGCCCGCCGCGGTAGCGCGCGCCTTCTTCGCCTTCGGGCAGGGCGTACATCGCCTGGCCGTAGAAGCCGCCCAGGCCTTTGGGCAAGAAGTAGCCCACCGAGTTGTTGGCGCGTGCCAGCGTGCGCGCACCGCCGAGGCCGAAGGGCCAGCCCTCCACGATGTTGGCCGAGCCGCCGACGCCCACGGTGCCGAAGGGCGAGAACTGCGAGATGTTCCAGAACGTGGGCGTGTAGTCGCGCCCGAGCCGCAGCTCGCCGAAGCTGTTGTGCGACAGGCTCACCGTGGAGCGCCGGTGAAAGCCCGTGCCCTGGATCTCGCCGGTGTCGGGCAGCAGCGCCATCTCCAGCCAGAAGCTCGCGGCGAGGCCGCCGCCCAGGTCCTCCGTGCCGCGAAAGCCCAGGCGGCTGGGGAAGATGTTGCCGCCCTGGTCCATCGACTTGACCGAGCGGCCGTCGCTCTTCGAGTAGGTTACGTTCATGTCCAGCGTGCCGAAGACCTGGACGCTCGATTGCGCCGTGGCGCTCGCGCTGGCGGCGATGCAGATCGCGCCGGTGACGGCGTGCGGCAATCGGCGGCGAATTCGAAAGGGAAGGGTGGTGATCCTCATGGGTGTCTCCTCGTTGTAGAAATGAATTGGCGTGCGTCGGCGCACGGCGCCTGCACTGCAGGCACCGCGGCGTGGGAACTTCGGGAAAGAAAAAGCGGCGCCGCGTTCAGCCGCGCCGGGGCAGCGTCAGTCGATGCGGATGTTCTTGGCCTTGATCAGCCGGCCCATGGCCTGCGCCTCGCGCTCGACGGCGGCTGCCGCTTCGGCGGGCGTGCTGCCGATGGGATCGAGCCCTGCCTCGTTGATGAGCCTCACCATCTCGGGCGAATGCGTGATGGCGACGATCTCCTTGTGCAGGCGTTCCACGACCGCCGGCGGCGTTTTCGCAGGCACCCAGAAACCGAGCCAGGTGAACACCTCCACGCCCGGATAGGTTTCCGAGAGCGTGGGCACGTCGGGCGCCGCGGGGCTGCGCTTGCTGCCCGTGTAGGCCAGGGCCTTGAGCCGCCCCGACTTGATGTTGGCCAGCGCCGAGACGGGCGGCTCGAAGCCCAGCTGCACCTGGCCACCGAGCAGGTCGGGCGCGGCGCTCTGCTTGTAGGGCACGTGCAGCAGCTCGATGCCGGCCGCCTCCTGGAACAGCTCGAAGCCCAGGTGCGAGGTGGTGCCGGAGCCGTACGAGGCGAAGGAAATCTTGCCCGGCTCGCGCTTGGCGAGCGCGACCAGTTCGGGGATGTTCTTCGCCGGCACCGCGCTGTTGGCCACGATGAACGAGCCGCCCTTGAGCGCCTGGGTCACGGGCACGAGGTCGTGCTTCGCGTCGTAGGGCATCTTCGAGAGCAGGAACGGCGTCATCGTGAACGGGTTGCTGGTCGAGAACAGGATCGTGTAGCCGTCGGGCGCCGCCTTGGCCACCGCATCGGTGCCGATGGAGGCCAGCGCGCCGGGCCGGTTCTCCACCACCACCGGCGTCTGCAGCGCGCGGCCGAGCCGGTCGGCATAGGCGCGCGCGAAGATGTCGGAGCCGACACCCACGGGCGTGGGCGTGATGATCTTGATCGGGCGCGATGGCCAGGGCGCGCCCTGGGCCCAGGCGGACTCGAAGGTGCTTGACGCGGCCAAAGCGATGAATGCAGCGAGCAGCGAGTGGGTGAGTTTTTTCTGCATGGTTTGTCTCCGGTATTTCTTGTATTCGGGGCGCGACGCTTAGGCGGCGTCGCCGGGCAGTGGCGGGTAGGCCGTGGCATCCAGGCCCGGCACCGTCACGCGCGACGGATCGTTGCCGTGCGCCTGCAGTTGCTCGACGGCGTAGTCGGTCACGCAGCCCGAGAGCAGCTGGCGCGGGTCTTCGAGCACCACGCGCAGCCGCGTGTTCAGCGCGCGCCAGTCATCGGGCCCGGCGATGGCCGGCATCTCGGCGACCGCGCGGGTGTCGACATCGAGCACGGGGCGCACGGTCGAGCCGGGCTCGTAGCGCGGATAGCCCTCGTACATCAGCGCGCCGAGTTCGCTCACGGCATGCGTGTGCGCCCAGAGCTGGCGCATCGGCGTCTCGAAGGCGCGGAGAGCCGCCATGTCGTTGGCGGCGCCGGGCGCGAACTCGCCCGCGTGCGGCGCGATGAAGAGCCGGTCGAGCGAGAGCGTGTGGCGCGAGGCCCCCAGGATCATCGCGGCCACCGAGTTGGTGGTCCAGGTCACGCCGGCGGTCGGCCGGCCCTGGCGCCCCACGACCAGCGCCATGGCGCGCGACCAGTCGATGGCATGGCGCTCCAGCCAGCCGATCACGCGGTGGCTGATGTCCATGCCGACCAGGAAGAAGGTCGCGATCATCACGGCATTCATCGGCACCGTGGCGCCGACGGCGGTGCCTGTGCCTTCGAGGTAATGCGTGCGCATGTCCTCGGGCGTGAAGAGCTCGGGGCGCGCGAGCACGCGCTCGAGATATCGCTCGGTCAGCGCGCACGAGTAGTGCACCAGCTTCGCGATCTTCTCTTCGCGCCCCCGGTAGGCCGGCACCGCGATCGTGTCGCGCCACAGCGCCACCGAGTTGGCTTCGCGCGCGATGCGCGTCGCGGCCAGCAGCCGCCCGGCCTCGGTGCGCCACAACGCGCCTTCGCGGTCGACCAGGCGCATCTTGAGGATCGACGCCACCGCCGGTCCGTGGTGCGAGATGCCGGCCAGTTCCTTGAAGCCGCGCGTGGACAGGCGAAAGCCCTGCACCTCGGGGTCGCGGCCGTTGCCGGGGAACAGCACCACGTCCGCGCTGGTGGCCACGATGAGCGGGTCGCCCGCTGTCGCTGCGCCGGTCAGCGCGGCGAGGTTCGCGCCGATGCCCTTCGGGCCGCCTGTGTAGGTTTCGAAGAGCCGCAGCAGTTCGGGGCTCTGGTGGCTCTGCGGCGATACAGGAAGCTGATTCATTCGGGCTCCTTGCCTGCCGCGAGGTCGAGGCGGTACACGCGGCTCGGCGTGCGAAACCGCACCTCGCCGCTGAGGCTGTTCGTGACCACGAGGTAGCGCCGGCCTTCCGATTCGAAACAGGTCGCGTCGGTGCCGCCGGAGGTCGGGAACTCGCCGACCGGGACCATGAGCCCGTCCTGCATGCGCGAGATCGTCGACTGCAGCCGCGGGATCGGCGCCTCGCGCGTGCCGTGCAGGAAGTTGATCTGCACCAGCCGTCCGCCATCCGCCGTCGGTATCCATTCGAACTCGCGGCCGCCCGGGCCGCTGAGCACCTGGTGCGGTTCGAAGCGGCCGTCGGTCCAGCGGAAGAGCACGGTTTCTTCATGCAGGCAGGCGAACGCGAGCCAGGTGGCGCCGGCCGTTTCGAAGCAGCAGAAGGCGCGCCCGCTCTTGCCGTCGAATTCCTGGAAGGGCTCGAAGGCGTCGCCGTTCCAGCGCAGCAGCTGCGAGGGCACCGCATGGTCGGCATAGGCCAGCAGCTTCTGTCCCTCGACCTCGAAGAAGGCCCAGTTGTAGCCCCAGCCCGAACGCACCGTCTGGCCCTTGGCGAAGCGCTCGCCGTCCCATTCGAAGAGGCACGATTCCGCGCCGGGCGCGAGCGGCGCGTCGCCGTGGGTCACGCCCTGCGCGAGCGCGAGGAAATGACGGCCCTCGATCTCGAAGTGGGTCCACTGCTTGGCCGCCGAGGTCGGGATGCGCTGGAAGACGTCGAAGCGGCCGTCCACCAGTTCGAAGATCGTCGAGTGCGTGTCCAGCGCGTAGGGGCCCGAGCCGGTGCGCAGGCTCGCCGTGGCGAGAAATGCGCGGGTGCCGATGCAGAAGAACTCGGCGTCCTCGCCGCCCGGCACCGGCAGGCGCGCGTGTTCGACGAACTGCCCGCTTTCCCAGCGGTAGACCAGCGCCTCGACGTCGCTGTTGCCCAGCGTCATCTGCGCGGGCTGGCCGGCGATGTCTTGCGCCAGTTGCGGCACCACGAGGTAGCGTGTGCCGGCGTGCGTGAAGACCTCGGCGGCGCGTGCGCCGGAGGTGTCGAGTTCCTGGAGGCAATGCATGAGGGGCATGAGAGGCATGAGGGTGAGGTCGGTCATGGGTCAGAAGCCGAACAGGCGCGCGGGGTTGTCGGCCAGCACCTTGCGGCGCGCGGCCGCATCGGGAATCCAGTCGGCCAAGAGGTTCAGCAACTCGCCGGTGTCGCGCCCGCCCTCGGGGATGTGCGGCCAGTCGCTGCCCCAGATGACGCGGTCGGGCACGGCCTCGACGATCGCCTGCGCGAGCGGCCTGAGGCGTGCGTAGTTGCCGTCTTTCGCGAGGCGGTAGGGACCCGACAGCTTGAACCAGCCGCGCCCATCGGCGACGGCGCGCAGCAGGCGGTCGAAGTCGGCGCGGGTGAGGCCGTCGCTCTCCAGCATGTAGCCCATGTGGTCGATCACGAAGTCCGATTCGAGATCGGGCAGCACCGGGATCAGGTCGCGCACGACCCAGCCCGGTGTGTAGAACTGGACGTGCCAACCGAGCGGCGCGATGCGCCGGATGCTGCGCTCGATGTAGGCGTGCAGTTCGGCCGTGGGCAACTGCGCGCGGAGGAACAGGTCCAGCCGCAGCGCACGCACGCGGCGCGCGTGCATCGCGCGAAGTTCCTCTTCAGGCACCTCGTCCGTCACCATCGCGACGCCGCGCGCGCGGTCGCCCACGGCGTCCAGCGCATCGAGCATGCAGCGGTTGTCGGTGCCGTAGAAGCTGGGCTGCACGATCACGAAGCGTTCGATGTCCAGCACGCCGAGCGCGCGCCGCAGCTGCGCGAGATTGCCGTCCGGCAGCGTGTAGTGCGGGTGCGCGACGTGCGGGTACGGCTCGGCGGGGCCGAAGACATGCACGTGCGCATCGCAGGCGCCGGCGGGCACCTGGAAGGCCGCGCGGGTGAGGGTCTGCGCGTCGCGCATGGGCTTGGAAGTGAGGATCTCGTGGGTCATGGTCGAGCGATGGCGGAAGAAAAGGAAAAAAAGGAAAAAAAGGGAGGCGTTCAGTCGAGCTTGATGCGGCCGCTCGCGAGCAGCGCGCGCAGGCGCCCGATCTCGCCGGCGACGGTGCGCTGCATTTCCGCGGGGTCGCCCGACGCGGGCTCGAAGCCCTGCGCCGTCAGCGACTCGCGCAGCTTCGGGCTGGCCAGCGCGCGTTGCCAGGCCCGCAGCACCGCCTGCTTTTCGGCGGCCGGCGTGCCGGTGGGCAGCACGAGGCCGACCCAGGAGCGGTATTCGTAGGTGCGCAAGGCGGGCACACCGGTTTCGGCGTAGCTGGGCACCTGCGGCAGCATCGCCCAGCGCCGGGACGATGTGGCCGCCAGGGCCCGCACCCGGCCGCTCTGCACGAGCGGGACGATGGGCGCGGTGGCGTAGAGCATCAGGTCCACCTCGCCGCCGGCCAATGCGGCCATCACCTGCGCCTCGCCTTTGTATGGGATGTGGCGCGCATCGATGCCCAGCGTGTGCAGCAGCTCCTCGCTTTGCAGGTGCAGGCTGGTGCCGATGCCGAAGGAGCCGTAGGTGAGCTCGCCCGGATGGGCCTTCGCGTACTGCACGAGTTCGGCCATGTCGGCCACCGGCAGGCCGGCGCGCACGGCCACCACGCCGGCGTTGGTCGCAGCGATGCCCAGGGCGTCGAAATCAGTCAGCGGGTCGTAGCCGGGCGCCTTGTCGACCACCGGATTGACCGAGGCGATGGACGGCGACACCGCGATCAGCGTATGGCCGTCGCGCGGTGCGCGCAGGGCGGCCTGCACGCCGATCTTGCCCGCCGCGCCCAGGCGGTTGTCGACCACCACGGGGTGGCCCAGCGCGGCCGACAGGTCGGGCGCGAGGAGCCGCGCGACGCGGTCGATGGGGCCGCCGGGCGGCGCGGGCACGATGATCGTGTAGGCCTGCGGCGCGGCGGCAGAGGCGGTGCCCAGCAGCAGGCCCGCCGCGACAAGCAGCGCCCGCCAGTCAGGCCGCGCGCGCATGCGGCTTCTCCGCGGCAATGGATGCATGGGCGGCCAGCGCGCCGCGCACGCGCTCGTGCATCGCGGTGAGCAGCACGTCGGTGTCGATGCCCGTCATGAGGAAGGGCGCCGCGCCGCGCGCGAGCAGCTCGGCGTTCAGCGCCGCGTCGGCGATGCCGCCGATCGACAGCGGCGTGCCGGCGCGCGCGCAGGCTGCGAGCGCGGTGTCCAGCGCGTGCTGCACCAGCGGGTGGCGGTAGTCGCCCGGCACGCCGAGTTCGGCGCTCAGGTCGTTGCAGCCGATGCTCACCAGATCGACGCCGGGAACGCGCGCGATCGCCTCGGCGTTCTCGATGCCCAGCGGGCTCTCGATCAGCACGTTGACGACCACCGTATCGTTGGCCAGGCGGTAGGTCTCGGCCGCCGGCAGCCGGCGATAGCCGAACTGCGGCAGCGCGGCGATGGCCGAGCGGTGGCCGTGCGGCGGAAAGCGGCAGGCGGCGGCCAGGTCGGCGGCCTGCGCGGCGGTCTCCACGCGCGGAAAGATCAGGCCAGACGCGCCCGCGTCGAGGAGCCTGCCGATGGCGCCGTACTCGCGCTCGGGCACGCGCACCAGCGCCATCAGGCCCAGGTCGTGCGCCGCGGCGCAGATCGCGCCGGCCGCATCGAGCGGGATGGTGCTGTGCTCCAGGTCGATCCAGATCGCGTGGTGGCCGCTCGCCTTGGCCAGCCGGGCGACATCGGTGGTGCGCGCCATGCGGATGCCGAAGGCCGCGAGGGGCTCGCCGCGGGCCAGCCCCTGGATCAGCGGGTGGCCCTGGAACGGGCGGGGTGCAGGGTGCGCCTGCGGCTTGTCTCTGCTTGTCATGCAGGCATCGTAGGCAAGCTGTCTTATATTTGGAAATACCGATTGTTGTCGGTTTTCAATACCTGGGAAATATCATGGAACTGCGCCACCTGCGCTATTTCGTCGCGGTTGCCGAGGAGCTGAGCTTCACGCGCGCCGCGCAGCGCCTGCACATCGCGCAGCCGCCGCTGAGCGTGCAGATCCAGGCGCTCGAGGAGGAGCTGAAGGTGCGGCTGCTCGAGCGCGACAAGCGGCGCGTGTTCCTCACGCAGGCGGGGCGCCATTTCCTGGAGCGGGCGCGCGGCATCCTGCAGGATGTGGAAACGGCCAAGGGCGAGGCGCAGAGCGCGGCCTCGGGCGAGGTGGGGAGCATCGCGCTGGGCTACACGGCGTCGTCGATGCTGTCGCCGGCGATGCCCGGCGCCATTCTTCGCTTCCGGAAACAGCATGCGCGGGTGGTGCTGACCTTGAAGGAAATGACCTCGCTGGAACAGCTCGACGCGGTGCACGGGCGCAGCCTCGACATTGCCGTGCTGCGCCGCCCGAACGTCGAGATTCCGACCGGCATCACCGTGGAGGAGTGGTACCAGTCGCCGCTCACGGCCGTCGTGCCGCGCGAGCACCGGCTCAGCGGCAAGCCGCTGCGCATTGCCGACCTGCGCGACGAGCCGCTGGTGATGTACCCGCGCAATGCCGGCATCGGGCTCTACTGGAAGGTGCAGGACCTGTGCGCCAAGGCGGGCTTCCGGCCGCGCATGGTGCAGGAGGCGCGCGAGGCATCGACCATCGCGGGGCTGGTGGCCGCCGGCGTCGGCATCGCGCTGGTGCCGGGCGACACGCGCTGCATCCAGCTGGACGGCGTGGTCTACCAGACGGTGCTCGACAAGGAGGCCGTCTCCAGCCTCTACCTGGCGCACCGTCAGGCGGACCCCAATCCGTATGTGGACCTGATGCTCAAGGAGCTTCGCGCGGCGCTCAAGCGCAGGGCGAAGCGCCGGGTCGCGTCGTAGCGCGCTGCCACCGCAGCGTTCGCAGCGTTTCAGATGCTGCGCAGGTTGACCCGCTGGGACAGCGCCTCCGCGCTCTCCTTGCGTTCGCTGTAGCGATCGACCAGGTGGTCCGCGCAGTCGCGCGTGAGCAGCGTGAACTTCACCAGTTCTTCCATCACGTCGACCACGCGCTCGTAATAAGGCGAGGGCTTCATGCGGCCGTCGTCGTCGAACTCCATGAAGGCCTTGGCCACCGACGACTGGTTGGGGATCGTGAGCATGCGCATCCAGCGGCCGAGCACGCGCAGCTGGTTCACCGCGTTGAACGACTGCGAGCCGCCCGACACCTCCATCACCGCGAGCGTCTTGCCCTGCGTGGGGCGCACCGAGCCGACGGCCAGCGGGATCCAGTCGATCTGCGCCTTCATGATGCCGGTCATCGCGCCGTGGCGTTCGGGCGATGTCCACACCATGCCTTCGGACCATTGCGCGAGCGCGCGCAGCTCCTGCACCTTCGGGTGGTCTTCGGGTTCGGCGTCGGGCAGCGGCAGGCCGCGCGGATCGTAGATGCGCGGCTCGGCGCCCATCGCGCGCAAGAGGCGCGCGGCCTCCTCGGTCAGCAGGCGGCTGTAGGAGCGCTCGCGCACCGAGCCGTAGAGCAGCAGGATGCGCGGCGCATGCGTCGCGTGCATCGCGCGCGTGGCGGGCAGCAGCGCCTGCAGGTCGGGCTTGCGAAAGGCTGCGGCGTCGAGGTGGGGGAGATCGTCAGGACTTGGGAACACGCTGGCCTTTCGCGTCGATGACGGCTTGCCCGTCTTCCTTGGTGAATGCGCCGCGCTGCGGGCGCGGAAGAATGTCGAGCACCGCTTCGGACGGCCGGCACAGGCGCGTGGCGATCGGCGTCACCACGATCGGCCGGTTGATGAGGATCGGGTGTTGCAGCATGAAGCCGATGAGTTCGTCGTCGCGCCACTTCGCATCGCCGAGGCCGAGCTCGTCATACGGCGTTCCTTTCTGGCGCAGCACCTCGCGCACCGGCACGCCCATCGCCGCGATCAGCCGCTGCAGGGTGGCGCGGTCGGGCGGGGTCTTCAGGTACTCGATGACGGTGGGCTCCTCCCCCGTGTTGCGGATCAACGCGAGCACGTTGCGCGACGTGCCGCAGGCGGGGTTGTGATAGATGGTGATGTCGGTCATGGCCCAGCAAGGGTAGGGAGAGTCAATCGGAGCGCGAGCGCGGCCAGCGCCGCGAGCAGCACGGGCACGGTCAGCACGATGCCGACCCTGAAGTAGTAGCCCCAGGCGATGCGCGTGCCCTTCTTCTCGAGCACGTGCAGCCAGAGCAGGGTGGCGAGGCTGCCGATGGGCGTGATCTTCGGGCCGAGGTCGCAGCCGATCACGTTGGCGTAGACCATCGCGTCTTTCACGAGGCCGCTCGCGCCCGATGCATCGATCGAGAGCGCGCCGACCAGCACCGTCGGCATGTTGTTCATGACCGACGACAGCGCGGCCGCGAGAAAGCCGGTGCCCAGGGCCGCGCCCCAGACGCCGCCCTGCGCGAAGACGTCCAGCAGCGAAGCGATCCGGGCCGTGAGTCCCGCGTTGCGCAGGCCATAGACCACGAGGTACATGCCCAGCGAGAACACGACGATCTGCCACGGCGCGCCATGCAGCACCCTGCGCGTGCTGATGACATGGCCGCGCGCGGCCACCGCCAGAAGAAGGGCGGCGCCCGCGGCCGCCACCGCGCTCACCGGCACGCCCAGCGGCTCCAGCCCGAAGAAGCCCACGAGCAGCAGCACCAGCACGACCCAGCCCGCGCGGAACGTCGCGGGGTCGCGGACCGCATCGGCCGGCGCCCTGAGCTGCGCCACGTCATAGCGCGCGGGAATGCCGCGGCGGAAATACAGCATCAGCACCGCAAGGCTGGCGAGCACCGCCGCGATGTTCACGGGGACCATTACCGACGCATAGGCGTTGAAGCCGATTCCGAAGAAGTCGGCCGAGACGATGTTCACCAGGTTCGACACGACGAGCGGCAGGCTGGCCGTGTCGGCGATGAAGCCGGCGGCCATCACGAACGCGAGCGTGGCCGCGGGCGTGAAGCCGAGCGCTGCGAGCATGGCCATCACGATGGGCGTGAGGATCAGCGCCGCGCCGTCGTTGGCGAAGAGCGCCGACACCGCGGCGCCCAGCAGCACGATGAATGCGAAGAGCCGCCGGCCGTGCCCGCCACCCCAGCGCGCCACGTGCAGCGCGGCCCATTCGAAGAAGCCGGCCTCGTCGAGCAGCAGGCTGATGAGGATGACGGCGATGAAGGTCGCGGTCGCGTTCCACACGATGCCCCAGACGACCGCGATGTCGGACAGGTGGACCACGCCGAAAGCCAGGGCGAGCACCGCGCCGAGCGAGGCGCTCCAGCCGATGCCCAGGCCGCGCGGCTGCCAGATCACCAGCACGAGGGTGAAGACGAAGATCAGGACGGCGGACAGCATTCGAGCGAAGGCTTTTTTTGTCTCAGCAATCGCAGGCCGCGGCCTTGCCGTCGACCGCGCACGCTTCGCCTTCGCAGCAATGCTCGGTGAGGTAGCCGAGCAGGCCATTCATCCGATCGAACGACGCGCGGCAGATGAGGTTGCGGCCCTGCCGCTCCTGCGAGATCAGGCCCGCATGCACGAGCTCCTTGAGGTGGAAGGACAGGCCCGTCGCCGGGACCCCCAGCGTCTTGGTCAGCGCGCCGGGCGTGAGGCCCGAGGGGCCGGCCACCACGAGGGCGCGAAAGACGCGCAGGCGTATCGGCTGCGCCAGCGCGGCCAGGGATCGGACGACGTCGTTTTCTTCCATCATTCAAGTATCGTTGAATTATTGAATGATGACAATCCCGACGCGTGGCGCGAACCGGCCATGGCCCTGGCAGTCCGCGGCCATCCGCATCGCGCAGCGGTTCCTACAGTCGTGCTCCCTGCCACCCGCGAAAAAGGAGACACCCATGTCCGACACCTATGTTCTCGTCCACGGCGCCTGGCACACCGGCGCGGAAATCGAAGCCGTGGCCGAGCACCTGCGCAAAGCCGGCCACACCGTGCATTGCCCGACGCTCGCAGGCAACCGCGCCGGCGACGACCGCGCGACGACCACCCTCGAAGACGCCATCGACTCGGCCGTGCGCTACATCGAAGAGAAAGACCTGACCGACGTGCGCCTGGCAGGCCACAGCTACGGCGGCATGGTGATCTCCGGCGTGGCGGACCGCATCGCGCAGCGGTTGAAGCGCCTCGTCTACATCAACGCCTTCGTGCCGCTCGACGGCGAATCGCTCAACGACATGGTGCCGCCGCACTACATCGCGATGTTCGACGCCATCGCCGGCGCGAACGGCAACGCCGTGACCTTGCCGTTCGAGGTGTGGCGCGATGCCTTCATCAACGATGCCGACCTCGCGCTCGCGCAGGCGGCCTACGAAAAGCTCAACCCGCATCCGTACCGAACCTTCACCGACAAGATCCGGTTGAAGCAACCGCTCGCGGCGCTCGCGCTGGGCAAGTCCTACGTCAATTGCCAGCAGGACATCGCGCTGCCGCACAGCCTGCCGTGGCACCCGCGCCTGTCGGAGCGGCTGGGGCTTTTCAGGCTGGTGGAGTGCCCCGGCAGCCACGAGATGTTCTTCTCGAACCCCGCGCGGCTCGCGCAGGCGATCGCGGAGGCGGGGCGCGACTGATGAGGCGCTTGCTCAACCGCGGTTTCCTTCGATATTCAGCCTGTCAGGTATATCCACAGTGCACCTGCGTTGTGGTATTTGATATAAATCCCGAGAAATAAACGAACTCGCTATTTAGTCAATAAATTCAATGCTACGAATGAGTTTGAGAGCGCAGAGTGTCAAATCACCCTCGATGCCATTTCCCTTCTGCCCGACTTGCCCATCGCACAGTGCTTTGGGTGGGCGTGGGGCACGCATTGTGCATCGAAACCGTTCTATTCTGAAATCTCACACTCTGTTGCTAGCGCATTCATGACGCGATTTTTCAACAATGCTACTTCGACCTGAATATCGTACCCACTCCAAGTGCCATCAAAAGGGGTGAGCAGTTTCAGTTTCGCGTCGAGATCATCGACTTCATCAGAGGCTGAATTTGCGGCCTGCTTGCACCGCCCGGCGTTAAGTTTTTTCGTTAGAGCCTGAGTTGCCGATGAAATCTCATTTAGCTGTCTTTCATAGCAAGTTCCAGCGATATTTCCACACCCTCCGAAATTGCAGTCATTTCTGGCTGGCTTGGTCTCTTGCATGCATGCACGGAACTCATTTTTTGACTCCAACACCATGTCTTTTGCAAAAGCAGGAAAAGCAAAATGAAAAAAAACCACGAAACAGAGAAATTTCGATTTCATTGCCGTTGCGCTTGATAGTTAACCAAAATATTCGCAGTCGCCCTGCCATGAATGATTTGGATTTGCGCTTCGTCGGAGCGGGGCGAAAAATCGCTTAAATATTGAATCACAAACAACGCATACGCTTGCCTCTCTAAGTACCCGTAGCCTCCGCCGTTCACAAGGACGGACGCTCTTCCAATGGCTGCCGATGTCATTCCCTGATCGCAAACTCGGTTGATATTGATTTGACGATTGCCGATAGCTTTCGAGATCCAGTACCAGCCTGCGGAGTCGCAGGCGTTGTAGGGGTCGCTTGAAATTATTTCTGGATCGTACCGGGGGAACCATACTTGTTGAATTCCACCGTCGCGGGGGTTTGCCCAGTAATGAATCGATGTAGTAGTAATTCTGTTCCATTGGTCTGTATAAGCGCCCGTCGAATCGGGAAGCGAAGCCGAAGTTCGAAAACTTCGATACCCATCAAAGTTTTCTGGCCAAGTCAATTGCATCATGCCTCGCCCAAAAAAACGGTATAGAACTCCATGGCAGGTGCCGGCCAATGGCCGTTTGAATTTTGTCGCCCTTGTCCAATTTCCTTCATTGTTCTGATGATATCGGTTTCTATGAATACTTGACCTAGAAAGTGAGCAAGGCGAAAACCAATTCCAATTCCGTATTTTCTGGTGACCCTGTTGAATTCATTGGAGTAGGTTGAAAATCTTTGCAAAGCGGTTACCCAGCCAATATTCACCGGGTCAGTTCTGGGTGGATTAAGTCCATACTTGTAAGATCGGCGGGGCAGCAGTTGCGCCAATTCCTCTTTCCCTAACCACCCACACATCCTGAGGTGCTTGATGAATTCCCTTGGATGGAAGTGCCAGTGTTTGATCGTCAGTCGGTTTTGGTCTTCGGCAGGCAGGTCTTCCCAGAAGCAGAGTTTCTGCGCGAAGTCCGCCATTTCCGTGAAGTCGGTTTCGTCTTCCAGCGGGTACGGCATATGGGGGTTGCCGGTCTCCCTTGTCCATGCCCAGCGCTTGCGCACTTCATCCTTTGCCCATTCGGTCGGAAACTTGCAGATGGTCCTGGCCAATTTCTCCTGCACTTCGGATTTGCACAGGTTGTGCATGCGATCGGCTGCTTTCTGCGCTGGTGTGGGAGCCGCCGTGGCGCCGGATTGAGGTGACGCCGTGGCGCCCGGTGGAGGCGGCGAGGTCAGCATCGCGTTCATCACCGTTGAGTCGCAGCGACTGTTGTCGTCGGCAACGTCGTCATCGATCAGCTTCCAGCCTGACCAATGCGGAAAATCGGCGTCGCTGAATTTCCTGGTGTTGGCGGCATTCAGATTGATCCAGACGCCGCCCGGCTGGCCCGGCACGGCGACCTTGCGCCAATGGGCTGCATTCGCAGGCAAGGGGTCGGTGCCCAGATTGCGACCGAAACGCAGCAGTTCGTACCAGCCGCTGGGGCTGCTGATGAGTTGGTCGGCTGTGCTCAAGCGGCGATGGCGCGCGCCTGCTTCGGTATAGAGGTTGTATTCGGCATCGGTTTCTCGGGGCGCCGTACCCACGATGTCGCCGTTGAGCTTGTGAGTGGTGAGCGTGGCGCTACCCGCTTCATACCTCATGCCAATGATCAGGTCGTCGTTGCCACTGTCCCCCGCAGCCGCCGGCAGGGTGACGCCGACCGGCTGGGCGCTGTAGCACGCGGTCTTGGCGGGCACCAGCACGTACGCCTGGCCGTAGACCGCGTCAGTGCGGCCGTTGCCACCGAGGGCCAACTCACCCGTGGTGCGGCCGACGAGCCTGAGGGTGTCGGCGTCGCCCGCGATGATTTCCAGATGAATGCGGTCGCTCTCGCCGTGGATGGTGCCAGCCAGCCCGAGCCTGTCCTTGCGATAGATGGCCCTGCCGACAGGGGGCAGAGCGTGGTCCAGTTGCCGCAGGTGTTGGGTGATGGAGTAGTAGGTCACGGTGACGGGCGTGGTGCCCTGTGCGCCGATCTCGGTCACGTGGCGGATCACGACGCAACCGGTCGAGTGGTCCTCGTTGTCGTAGCGCGCGTTGCCCGCGGCGCGCCTGAAAATCACGATGCCGTCGGCGATGGCGCGCACGGGCTCCATGTTGGTCGGCGCATGGATGTGAAGGCCGCCGTGCCAGCCCATGGCCTGGCTGACCGGATAAGCGCCGCTGCCAACGATGCCACCGGGCATGACGTCCTTGACGCACTGCCCGTCGTAGACGGGGATGTCGCTGAGCGAGAGAAAAGGGGGGCTGATGATCATGTCGATCGAGCTTCAGACAGAGAAACGAAACTTGCCGTTTTTCTTCGGCAGCACCTGGGGCAGGTCGAAGGAGGCGATGGCCACAGGCAGGCTGTCGGGCCCTGCAAAGCTGTGCGTGGCCGCATGCTCGCGCCAGATGCCTTGGGTGCCGTGCACGATCCCCGAGGCATTCCACCGCGTGTAGCTGCTTGCCCCGTTGATCAGGATCTCTTCCTTGGCGGTGATGCTGATCCGGTTGGCCTCCAGCT
>NZ_JAEFCB010000014.1 GCF_016405905.1 Variovorax sp. IB41
CCGGCGGCAAGGCCGTGCTCGTGCGGCAGGACCGCGTGGTGCTGGCCAACGGCAGCAGCGAATCGTTCCTGCCGGGCCTGGGGCGCCTCGCGATCTGGCGCGCCACGCATGCCGGCGTGACCCTCGAAAGCCTGCTGGCCGCCGTGGCCGCCGCCTGGGCCATGGGCATTCCGCTGAACCTGATCGGCGCCGGCGTGGAGGCTTTCGAAGCCGACCTGCAGGCCGCGCTGGCATCGCTCCAGCTGTCGCAAACGCAGCCCCTTCAACCTCAACTCGCCTGAGGCCTCGCCTCTGGCCAGATCGCTTCGTAGCCCCATGAAAGTCACCCGCATCCGAGCCCTTCGCGGGCCCAATCTCTGGAGCCGCCACACCGCCATCGAGGCGGTCGTGGCCTGCGAAGGCGATGAAAACGCCATCAGCAAGCTCGCCGGTTTCGAGGCGCGCCTGCGCGCCCGCTTCCCGACCATCGGCGAGCTGCACCCGATGGTGCTGGGCCAGCCGCTGGCGCTCGCCCACGTGCTGGAGAACGCCGCCGTGGCGCTGCAGGCGCAGGCCGGCTGCGCCGTCAATTTCGGCCACACCTCGCCGACGGTGGAAGAAGGCGTCTACCAGGTCGTCTTCCAGTACAGCGAAGAGGCCGTGGGCCGCCGCGCGATCGAGCTGGCCGATGAACTGATCGCCGCGGCGCTCGCCGACACGCCCTTCGACGCCACCGCCGCCATCACCGACCTGCGCGACCTGGACGAGTCCGAGCGCCTGGGCCCGAGCACCGGCTCCATCGTCGATGCGGCCGTTGCGCGCGGCATTCCATACCGGCGCCTCACGAGCGGGAGCCTCGTGCAGTTCGGCTGGGGCTCCAAGCAGCGCCGCATCCAGGCGGCCGAAGTCGACAGCACCAGCGGCGTGGCCGAAGCCATCGCCCAGGACAAGGAGCTGACCAAGCAACTGCTCAACGCCGCCGGCGTGCCGGTGCCGCTGGGCCGCCCCGTCGCGAGCGCTGAAGACGGCTGGGTGGCGGCCGGGGAAATCGGCCTGCCGGTCGTGGTGAAGCCGCAGGACGGCAACCAGGGCAAGGGCGTCACCGTCAACATCACCACGAAGGAGCAGCTGACCTCGGCCTACGACTCGGCCGCCGTCTACGGCGAAGTGATGGTCGAGAAATTCCTGCCGGGCTTCGACTTCCGCCTGCTGGTGGTGGGCGACCGGCTCGTGGCCGCCGCGCGGCGCGATCCGCCGCAGGTGATCGGCGACGGCCAGCTCACCGTGCGCCAGCTGGTGGACACCGTGAACCTCGACCCGCGCCGCGGCGAGGGCCACGCCACTTCGCTCACCAAGATCCGCCTGGACGACATCGCCATCGGCCGGCTCGAATCGCAGGGCCTCACGCCCGATAGCGTCCCCGAGCGCGGCCAGCGCGTGGTGCTGCGCAACAACGCGAACCTCTCCACCGGCGGCACCGCCACCGACGTGACCGACACCGTGCACCCCGAAGTGGCCGCGCGCGCGGTCGATGCGGCGCAGATGGTGGGCCTGCACATCTGCGGCGTCGACATGGTCTGCGAGAACGTGCTGCGCCCGCTCGAGGAGCAGCACGGCGGCGTGGTCGAAGTGAACGCCGCGCCGGGCCTTCGCATGCACATCTCGCCCTCGTTCGGCCGCGGCCGCGCGGTCGGCGAGGCGGTCATGGACACGATGTTTTCGCACGGCGACGACGGCCGCATTCCCGTGGTCGCGGTCACCGGCACCAACGGCAAGACGACGACTGCGCGCCTCATCAATCACCTGCTCGCCTCCAGCGGCCTGCGCACCGGCATGACCAACACCGACGGCGTGTACGTCGATGGCCGGCAGACCGACAGCGGCGACTGCAGCGGCCCCAAGAGCGCGCGCAACGTGCTGATGCACCCCGACGTCGATGCGGCCGTGTTCGAAGTGGCCCGCGGCGGCGTGCTGCGCGAGGGCCTCGGTTTCGACCGCTGCCAGGTGGCCGTGGTCACCAACATCGGCAGCGGCGACCACCTGGGCTTGAACTACATCACCACCGTCGAAGACCTCGCGGTGTTGAAGCGCGTGATCGTGCGCAACGTGGCCGCCGACGGCTACGCGGTGCTCAACGCGGCCGACGTGAACGTGGCCGCGATGGCCGCCGGCTGCCCCGGCCACGTGATCTTCTTCACCGCCGACCGCATGCACCCGGTGATGGCCACGCACCGCGCGCAGGGCAAGCGCACCGTGTACGTCGACCAGGACACGCTGGTGGCCGCCGAAGGCTCGTGGCGCGAGCGCATCGCGCTGCGCGACGTGCCGATCACGCGCAACGGCACCATCGGCTTCCAGGTCGACAACGTGATGGCCTCGGTGGCCGCGGCCTGGGCCGTGGGCCTGGACTGGGACACCATCCGCAGCGGCCTGGCGAGCTTCATGAACGACGCGGCCGGCGTGCCCGGGCGCTTCAACGTCATGGACTACCGCGGCGCCACCGTGATCGCCGACTACGGCCACAACACCGACGCCATGCGCGCGCTGGTCTCGGCCGTGGACACGATGCCGGCCAACAAGCGCTCGGTGGTGATCAGCGGCGCGGGCGACCGGCGCGATTCGGACATCCGCGACCAGACGGCCATCCTCGGCGAAGCCTTCGACGACGTGATCCTGTACCAGGACGCGGCGCAAAGGGGCCGTGCCGACGGCGAAGTCATGGCGCTGCTGCGCCAGGGCCTGCAGGGCGCGGCGCGCACGCGCCAGATCGACGAGATCCGCGGCGAATTCGTGGCGATCGATGCAGCGCTGGCCCGCCTGCAGCCGGGCGACCTCTCGCTGATCCTGGTGGACCAGGTCGAGGAAGCGCTCGCTCACTTGGCGCAACGCATCGCCGCAGGCTGACACCCGGGTTGACGGACGTGTCCCACAAACAGGGGCGCGTCCGGCCCGCCCGGTCAACGGGGCTGTCCCACACGCCGCGCCTCCCGGTGGGCACCACACTGTGGCTCCGGTCGCGCACCTTCTTGTCCTGGAGGACGCGCCCCAACCAGGAGCCCGCATGACAACAACAGTTCGTTCCCTTCTTTCCGCCACGGCCCTCTTCGCCGCCAGCGGCTTCATCGTTTTCGGCGCACAGACGGCCAGCGCGCAAGCGCCCGGGTCCAGCGTCCGCATGCAGCAAGAACGCGCGACCTGCGACGGCGTGCAGCAAGACCGCGCGGCGTGCCTGCGCGAAGCTGGCGCCGCGAAACAGGAAGCCGGCCGCGCCGGTCTCACCACGCCGAGCCCGGCACGAGGCCAGGTCAATTCGCTGGCGCGCTGCGCCGAGCAGCCCGCGGCCGACCAGGCCGAATGCGAAGCCCGCATCAAGGGCGGCGCCCGCACCACCACCGAAGGCAGCGTGATGGGCGGCGGCGTCATTCGCGAAACCGTGACGCCTTTGCCCGCGCAGCCTGCGCCGGCACGTTGATTTGCTGACTGACTACGCCAAGGAGCACATCATGAAAAGCAATACCCGTTCGATCGTCCTCGCCCTGCTCGCCGTCGGCGGCATGGCCAGCGCCACCCTGGCCACCGCGCAAAGCGGCCGCGGCGGCATCTACCAGCAAGAGCTTTCGGTCTGCGGCCACAACCAGCAAGACCGCGCGGCCTGCATCCGCGAAGCCGGTGCTGCCCGCCAGGAAGCCGCACGCGGCGGCCTGACCGGCGCGCCCGACTACCGCGCCAACGCGCTCGCACGCTGCGGCCTTCAGCAGTCGCCCGGTGACCGCAGGGATTGCGAAGCCCGCGTGCTCGGCGGCGCGGGCAACACCAGCGCCAGCGTCGAAGGCAGCGTGATGGGCGGCGGCGTAATCCGCGAATCGGTCACCACCGTCGTGATGCCTGCGCCTATGCCGATGCCTGCGGAGCGCGCACCTGCGCCGATCCTGGTGCCGATGCCCGCGGAGCGGGTGCCCGCCCCGATGATGCCGCCACCGCGTCCTGCACCGATGCCGGCCCCTCTGCGCTGATTGCGAAGGCTCCGCCGCCCGTCCCGCACGGCGGGACGGCGATGCCCTTGCTTGTCACACGACTGTCATAAAACACACAGTCGTGCTAGCTATAGTTCTCGGTCCCTGCCCACCGAGGAACTCTTTCCCATGAATGCCATCAAGGTCGCTCGCCGATTCATAGAAACGGACCCGGCCAACGAATCGGCCAAGATCCTGGCCCAGCTCGTGTTGGCCCTGGAGTCCGAACGCAGCTTCGAGCTGGTCACCCTCTACAGCCTGGACTACAAGAGCTTCGAGCTCGCCATGGACATCCTGAAGGAATGGCGCCTGGACCGCTACTACGCCAGCAAGTCCAAGCTGTTCGACCTGTCCCTGCAAGTCACCGAACTCGAAAAAAGCTGAGCGCGGACGCGTCGCTCAGACCAGCATCCCGCCCGACACCTCGATGCGCTGGGCATTCACCCAGCGACTCCCCTCCCCGAGCAAGCCCGCGATCGCACCGCCGATGTCGTCGGGCTTGCCCGCGCGTCCGAGCGCGGTGAAGCCCGCGACCATCGCGTTCACCTGCGCGTTGTCGCGCACCATGCCGCCGCTGAAGTCGGTCTCGATCGCGCCCGGTGCGATCGTGTTCGCCGCGATGCCGCGCTTGCCCAGTTCCTTGGCCAGATAGCGCGTCAGCACTTCCACGGCGCCCTTCATCGCGGCATAGGCCGACGCGCCCTCCATGGCGAAGCGCGTGAGCCCCGTCGACACGTTGACGATGCGCCCACCGTCGTTGATCAGCGGCAGCAGCTTCTGCGTGAGGAAGTACGTGCCCTTGAAGTGGATGTTGTAGAGCGTATCGAACTGCGCTTCGGTCATGTCCTCGAAGTTCACGTGCAGGCCGACGCCCGCGTTGTTCACCAGGAAGTCGAAGCGCTCGCGCTGCCAGGTGGCCGCGAGCGCCGCCTTCACCGATTCGGCGAACGCGGCGAAGGCCTTGCTGTCGCCGACGTCCAGTTGCAGCGCGACGGCGCGGCGCCCTTTCGCCTCGATCTCCGACACCACCGCCCGCGCGCTGGCTTCGTTCGACACATAGGTCAGGATCACATCGACGCCATCGGCGGCGAGCGCCAGCGCGGCGCTGCGGCCCAGGCCCCGGCCGCCGCCGGTGATGAGTGCGATGCGGGACGGGTGGGAGGTGGTGGAAGCGGTCATTTCAAAGTCCTTGGTGGTGGATCGGTGGATCGATGGGAGGACTTTAAAAATGCCGGCAGAAAGATAAATTCCGCCAAACTACGCACACTGTTATCCAGAAACGAAACAATCTGCCGCCATGACCACCGACGAACTGCGCATCTTCTCGAAGGTGGCCGAGCTCGCGAGCTTCAGCCGCGCCGCCGACCAGCTCGGCCTGACCCGCGCGCGCGTCTCCGTGGCCGTGCAGCAACTCGAAGAGCGCCTGGGCACGCGGCTCCTGCAGCGCACCACGCGCAGCGTGCGCCTCACGGAAGACGGCGCGCGCTTTCTCGACCGCTGCAAGGACTACCTGGCCGAAGGCGAGCAGCTGGCCACCATGTTCCGTTCGAACACCGGCGGCCTCACCGGGCGCCTGCGCATCGACCTGCCGGCCACCGTGGCGCGCGACCTCGTCATTCCGCGCCTGCCCGAATTCCTCGCGCGGCATCCGGCGCTGGAGATCGGCATCAGCACCACCGACCGCCGCGTCGATCTCGTGAACGAAGGCTTCGACTGCGTGCTGCGCGTGGGCGTGCTGGGCGATTCCGAACTGGTCGCGCGGCCGCTCGGTTTCATGCGCATGGCCAACGCCGCCAGCCCCGCCTACCTGCAGGCGCACGGCACGCCGCAGACGCTGGCCGACCTCGCGCAGCACCGCATCGTGCACTTCGCGCAGACCCTCTCGCCGAACGACGCGGGCTGGGAATACTTCGACGCGGCCCAGGGCCGCTACCGCATGCAGGCGATGCGCGCCATCGTCGCGGTGAACGGCACCGATGCCTACAACGCCGCGGCGATCGCGGGTCTCGGCCTGATCCAGGCGCCGGTCGGCGGCCTCGCGCCCTGCTTTGCGGAAGGCTCGCTCGTGCAGGTGATGCCGGCGTTCACCGCGCGCCCGATGCCGGTGTCGCTGGTGTACGTCAACCGCCGCCAGCTCGCGCCGCGCGTGCTCGCGGTGATGAACTGGCTCGCCGAACTCCTCGCGCCCTACTTCGTCGCGGACAGCAACTTGACTATTTCCCCCAGCGCAGCACCAGCGGATCGAGTCGCTTCGCCGTCTCGATCAGCCCGGCGCGCGTCGCGGGGTGCATCGCCGGCAGCGGATGCCGCGGCGCCTCGCAAGCGATCACGCCGCCCTCCTTCATGAGCGACTTGCAGGCCAGGAGGCCCGCCTGCCGGTTCTCGTAGTTGATGAGCGGTAGCCACTGCTGGTACAGCGCGAAGGCCTTGTCGCGGTCGCCCGCGCGGTGCGCCTCGATGATCGGGCGGATGCCATCGGGATAGCCGCCGCCGGTCATCGAACCGGTCGCGCCGGCGTCGAGGTCGGGCATCAGCGTGATGGCCTCTTCGCCGTCCCACGGGCCTTCGATGGCGTCACCGCCGAGGCGAATCAATTCACGCAGTTTCGCCGCCGCGTTCGCGGTCTCGATCTTGAAATACGCGACGTGCTCGATCTCCTTGGCCATGCGCGCGAGGAACGGCGCCGACAGCACCGTGCCGCTCGCGGGCGCGTCCTGGACCATGATCGGAATGCCCACCGCATCCGAGAGCCGCGCATAGAACTCATGGATCTGCGGCTCCGGCACGCGGAAGGTCGCACCGTGGTACGGCGGCATCACCATCAGCATCGCAGCGCCCATGTCCTGTGCGCGGCGGCTGCGCTCGGCGCAGACCTTGGTGCTGTAGTGCGTGGTGGTCACGATCACCGGCACGCGGCCGTTCACATGCTCGAGCATCGTGCGCGTGAGCACTTCGCGCTCCTCGTCCGACAGCACGAACTGCTCCGAGAAATTCGCGAGGATGCAGAGGCCATCGGAGCCCGCGTCGATCATGAAATCGACGCAGCGCTTCTGGCTCTCCAGGTCGAGCGCGCCCTGTTCGGTGAAGGTGGTCGGCACCACCGGGAAGATGCCGCGGTATCTGGGGGTCATGGTCTGTGATTCAGTGTGAATGGCGGGGAACGGCGGCGCCTCTGCAGCCCACCAGGAAGTCGAAGTCGCAGCCCTCGTCGGCCTGCAGCACGTGGTTCACATAGAGCTTCTGGTAGCCGCCGCCGCGCGTGCTCATCGGCTGCGCATCGGATGCGGACAACGACGCGAGGCGCGATGCGAGCTCCTCATCGCTGATGTCCAGGTGCAGGCGCCCCGCATCGCAGTCGAGTTCGATCCAGTCGCCGTCGCGCACCGCCGCGAGCGGCCCGCCGTCGGCAGCCTCGGGCGCGACGTGCAGCACCACCGTGCCATACGCCGTGCCGCTCATGCGCGCATCGGAGATGCGCACCATGTCCTTCACGCCCTGGCGCAGCAGCTTCGGCGGCAGCCCCATGTTGCCCACCTCGGCCATGCCGGGATAGCCCTTGGGACCGCAGTTCTTGAGCACCATCACCGAGCTCGCATCGATGTCCAGCGACTCGTCGACGATGCGCTCCTTGTAGTGCTCCAGGTTCTCGAACACCACGGCGCGGCCGCGGTGCTTGAGCAGTTCGGGCGATGCGGCCGAAGGCTTGAGCACCGCGCCGCGCGGCGAGAGATTGCCGCGCAGGATGCGGATGCCGCCGTCGGCGATCAGCGGCTTGTCGAGCGGACGGATCACCTCGTCGTTCAAGCTTGGCGCCTCACGCACGTTGTCCCAGATCGAGTGGCCGTTGACCGTGAGCGCACCCGGATGCGGCAGCAGGCCGTTCTCGCCGAGGCGGCGCAGCACCGCGGGCAGCCCACCCGCGTAATAGAACTCTTCCATCAGGAAGCGCCCCGAGGGCATCAGGTCCACGATGGTCGGCGTGTGGCTGCCGATGCGCGTCCAGTCTTCCAGTTCGAGATCGACGCCGATGCGGCCGGCGATCGCCTTCAGGTGGATCACCGCGTTGGTCGATCCGCCGATGGCCGCGTTCACGCGGATCGCGTTCTCGAACGCCTCGCGCGTGAGGATCTTCGAGAGCGTGAGCCCTTCCTTGGCCATCTGCACCGCGCGCATGCCCGACATCTGCGCGAGCACGTAGCGCCGCGCATCGACCGCCGGAATCGCCGCGTTGTGCGGCAGCGAAGTGCCCAGCGCCTCGGCCATGCAGGCCATCGTCGAGGCGGTGCCCATCGTGTTGCAGGTGCCCGCCGAACGCGACATGCCGCCTTCGGCCGAGAGGAACTGGTGCAGGTTGATCTCGCCCGCCTTCAGCGATTCGTGCAGCTGCCACACGGCCGTGCCCGAGCCGATGTCCTTGCCGTCGAGCTTGCCGTTGAGCATCGGCCCGCCCGTCACAACGATGGCGGGGATGTCGCAGCTCGCCGCGCCCATCAGCAGCGCCGGCGTGGTCTTGTCACAGCCCGTGAGCAGCACGACCGCATCGACAGGGTTGCCGCGGATGGCCTCCTCCACGTCCATGCTCGCGAGGTTGCGCGTGAGCATCGCGGTCGGCCGCAGGTTCGATTCGCCGTTGGAGAACACCGGGAACTCCACCGGAAAACCACCCGCCTCCGAGATGCCGCGCTTCACATGCTCCGCGATCTTGCGGAAGTGCGCGTTGCACGGCGTGAGCTCCGACCAGGTGTTGCAGATGCCCACGATCGGCCGGCCGTCGAACTCGTGGTCCGGAATGCCCTGGTTCTTCATCCAGCTGCGGTACATGAAACCGTTCTTGTCGGCCGAGCCGAACCATTCGGTCGAGCGCAGTTTCTTCGGAGGGGTGTCCGGCATGCGAGAAATATCCTGAGAGAGAAAAAGAAAAGAGCGTCAGCGCCGCGGTGCGCGCGAAGTGAAGAAGCGCTGCAGCAGGCAGAACACGAAGAGCAGCGCGCCGACCACGATGCGCGTCCACCACGAGCTCAGCGTGCCGTCGAAGGAAATCAGCGTCTGGATGATTCCGAGCATCAGCACGCCGAAGAGCGTGCCCGCCACGTAGCCCACGCCGCCGGTGAGCAGCGTGCCGCCGATCACCACCGCCGCGATCGCATCGAGCTCCAGTCCGAGCGCATGCAGGCCGTAGCCCGAGAGCATGTAGAAGGTGAAGATCACGCCCGCGAGCGCCGAGCAGAAACCCGAGAGCGTGTACACGCCCACGAGCGTGCGGCGCACCGGCAGGCCCATCAGCATGGCCGAGTGCTCGCTGCCGCCGATGGCGTACACCGCGCGGCCGAAGGGCGTGCAGTGCGCGATAAACACCGCGGCCAGCAGCACCACGATGGCGATCACCGCGCTGATCGAGACTGAGGCCTCGCCCCAGATCGGAATGCGGATCTGCGAGACCTCCGAATAGAACTCGTTGGTGATGCTGATCGAGTCGATGCTGATGAGATAGCAGAGGCCGCGTGCGAGGAACATGCCCGCGAGCGTGACGATGAAGGGCTGCAGCCGGAACCGCTCGATGAGCAGTCCCATGAACGCGCCGAACGCGGTGCCCATCAACAGCACCAGCGGAATCACGATCGCCGGGCTCCACCCGTGCTTCTCGACCAGCGACGCCGACACCATCGTCGTGAGCGCGATCACCGAGCCCACCGACAGGTCGATGCCGCCCGAGAGAATCACGAAGGTCATGCCGACCGCGACGACGATCAGGAAGGCGTTGTCGATCAGCAGGTTGAGGAACACCTGCGCCGAGAAGAACCCGTCATAGAACACCGAGCCCAGCGTCGCCATCAGCACGAACAGCGAGATGGTCGCCGTGAGTGGCAGGTACTTCGGATTGAGCCCCCTCTTACCCCCTCTCCCGTGCGCGGGAGAGGGTTGGGGTGAGGGTGCAGCGTTGGTCTCGATCACCGCGCTCATGCCCGTCCCCCTTCATGCGCCGGCCGCTGCACCAGCGACCGCACCTGCGCCCTGAACTCCGGCGACTGCAGCAGCATCACCACGAACACCACCACCGCCTTCACCACGAGGTTGATCTCGGGCGGCACGCCCAGCGAATAGATCGCATAGGTCAGCGTCTGGATGATGAGCGCGCCGATCACGCTGCCCATGAGGCTGAAGCGTCCGCCGGTCAGCGCCGTGCCGCCCAGCGTGACCGCGAGGATCGCATCGAGCTCCAGCAACTGGCCCGCGTTGTTGCCGTCCGCACTCTTCACGTTCGAGCTGATCAGCAGCCCGGCCACGCCGGCGCAAGCTCCGCAGAACGCATACGCGCCCACGACCAACCGCCGCGCCTGGATGCCCGCGACACGCGCGGCCGTCGGGTTGATGCCGACCGCCTGGATGAAGAGTCCGAGCGCCGTGCGCGTGATCGCCAGATACAGCAACACGAACACCGTCGCCACGATGAACAGCGAGAACGGCAGCCCCAGCAGGTAGCCGCTGCCGAGGAAGAAGAAGGGCTTGTAGTAGATCGTGATGATCTGCCCGTCCGCGACGAGCTGCGCGATGCCACGCCCCGCCACCATGAGGATCAGCGTCGCGATGATCGGCTGCATGCCGACCTTGGCGACCAGCAACCCGTTCCAGAGGCCGCACAGCAGCGCAACGCCGATGGCCGCGAGGATCGCCAGCGACATCGGGAAGCGGCTCACGTCGCTGGAGACCGAGCCGCCGATCATCCAGGCCGCGACCGACGCCGCAATCGCCACCACCGCGCCCACCGAGATGTCGATGCCGCGCGTGGCGATCACCAGCGTCATGCCGAGCGAGACCAGCACCAGCGGCGCCGCGCGGTTCAGGATGTCGATGAGGCTGCCGTAGAGGTGGCCGTCCCGCCATTCGAGGTGCAGGAAGCTCCCATTGAACGCGGTGTTGATCGCGAGCAGGAGCAGCAGCGTGACGATGGGCCAGGCGAGGCGGTGGCTCATGAGGGACGAGAGGCGGTTCATGTCGGCGTGCTCTCGATGCGGGAGACACCGCGGAACCGGCTTTGCCGGGCCGCAGGTGTCGCCCCCGGAAGGGGGTTGGCGAAGCGACACGAAGTGCGCGAAGACTGGGGGAGAGTCATGTTGCAGCGATCATTTCGTAGACCTCGTCCTCGGTCGAACCGCCCGGCAGTTCGCCCACCTTCTGCCGGTCGCGCAGCACCACGATGCGGTGCGCCACGCGCACCACCTCGCTCATCTCCGACGAGATGAAGATCACCGCCATGCCCGCGCGCGCGAGCCGGAGGATCTCTTCCATGATTTCCTGCTTGGCCGCGACGTCGATGCCGCGCGTGGGCTCGTCCAGGATCAGGAGGCGCGGCTCGGTCGCGAGCCAGCGCGCGATCATGGCCTTCTGCTGGTTGCCGCCCGAGAGCAGGCCAATGGGCGTCTCGACGCTCGCCGTCTTGATGCCCAGCGACGCGACGAAGCGCTCGGCCATCGCGGTCTGCTCCGCGTGCGAAAGAAATTTCCGCGTGCCGAGCCGCGCCTGCAATGCGAGCGCGATGTTCTCGCGCACCGACAGCTCGGCCACGATGCCATCGGTCTTGCGTTCTTCGGGGCACAGCGCGAGACCTTCGCGAATCGCATCGGCCGGGTTCGAGAAGCTGACGGCGCGGCCATCGACCTTCAACACGCCACGGTCCGGCGATTCGAGCCCGAACAGCAGGCGCGCAAGCTCGGTGCGCCCCGCGCCCAAGAGCCCCGCGATGCCGACGACTTCGCCGGCACGCACGCGCAGATCGGTCGCCTGCAACTGCCCCGCCTGGCCCAGTCCTTCGGTCTGCAGCAAGGCGGGCGCGGCTTCATCGAACGCAGGCAGTGCCGCAGGCCGCGCCGATTGGGCAGCCAATTCGCGGCCCAGCATCGCGGCGATCAACGCCTGCGGGCCGAGGTCCGCAGCCTTCCATTCGCCCACCCAGTTGCCATTGCGCAGCACCGTGATGCGGTCCGACACCGCGTACATCTGATTGAGAAAGTGCGTCACGAAAACGATCGCGAGCCCCTCGCCGCGCAACCGCCGAAGCACCTCGAACAGCTTCTCGACTTCGTCGTCATCGAGGCTCGATGTGGGCTCATCGAGGATCAGCACCTTCGACGACACACCGAGCGCCCGCGCGATCGCCACCATCTGCTGCACCGCGACCGAATAGCTCGACAGCAAGCGCGTCACGTCGATGTCGAGCCCGATGCGCGCGAGCAATTCCTCCGCCCGGCGGTTCACCGCCGCCCAGTCGATGCGAAAGCCCTGCAGCGCGCCGCAGCGCGGATAGCGCCCCGCGAACACGTTCTCCGCCACCGAGAGGTTCGGGCACAGGTTCACTTCCTGGTAGACCGTGCTGATGCCCAGCTTCTGCGCCTCCAGCGGCGAGCCGGGCCGGATGGCCTGGCCACCCAGGAACATCTCGCCGCCGCTCGAAGGCAGCACGCCCGTCAGCACCTTGATGAGCGTGGACTTGCCCGCGCCGTTCTGCCCCATCAGCGCGTGGACCTCGCCCGGGTAGAGATTCAGCTGCACGTCGTCGAGCACGGAGATGCCGCCGAACTGCTTGTGGATGCCCCGCAGTTCCAGCACGGGGGTGACGCTGCTGCCGGTCATGCGTTCACTTGTTCTTGTTGTAGACGTCGATGAACACCGCCGCCAGCAACACCAGCCCCTTGATGACCTGCTGGTAGTCGATGCCGATCCCCAGGATCGACATGCCGTTGTTCATCACGCCCATGATGAAGGCGCCGATCACCGCGCCCATCACACGGCCCACGCCGCCCGAGGCCGAGGCGCCGCCGATGAAGCAGGCCGCGATCACGTCGAGCTCGAAACCCAGGCCCGCCTTGGGCGTGGCCGTGTTCAGCCGCGCCGCGAACACGAGGCCCGCGAGCGCCGCCAGAGCACCCATGTTCACGAAGGTGAGGAACGCGAGCCGCTGCGTCTTCACGCCCGACAGCCGCGCCGCTTTCTCGTTGCCGCCGAGCGCATAGATGCGCCGGCCGATGGTCGTGCGGTTGGTGACGAAGTCGTACACCACGATCAGCACCGCCATCACCACCAGCACGTTGGGCAGGCCCTTGTAGGTGGAGAGCAGGTAGCTGAAGAACAGGATGATCGCCGCGAAGAACAGGTTCTTCACGAGGAAGAACGCATAGGGCTCCTGCTCCATGCCATGCGCCTTGAGCTTGGCGCGCCCCCGCAGCTTGAAGAACACCAGCGCCGCGGCGGCGAGCACGCCCACGATCAGCGAGGTGGTGCGCAGCGTGTCGCCACCCAGGGGATCGGGAATGAAGCCCGAGCTCAGCCGCTGGAACTCCACCGGAAACGGCCCCACCGACTGCCCCGCCAGCAGCGCCAGCGTGAGCCCCTTGAACACCAGCATGCCCGCGAGCGTGACGATGAACGAGGGGATCTTGCGGAACGCGACGAACCAGCCCTGCGCGGCGCCGATCACCGCGCCGGCGGCGATGCTCACGATGGCCGTGGGCACGAAGTGCCATTCGTACTCCACCATCAGCACCGCCGCGAGCGCGCCGATGAAGCCGCACACCGAGCCCACCGACAGGTCGATGTGCCCCGCCACGATCACCAGCAGCATGCCCAGCGCCATGATGACCACGTAGCTATTCTGCAGCAGCAGGTTGGTGAGGTTGAGCGGCCTGAGGAGCGTGCCGTCGGTCAGCACCTGGAACAGCACCATGATCGCGACCAGCGAGATCAGCATGCCGTATTCGCGCAGGTTGTTCTTCAGGAAGCCCACGTGGAGCTTCGGAGCAACAACGGGAGCGGCGCCTTGCACCGCGTTGACTTCAGGCTGCGACATGAACGGAACTCCCCGCGCTCACGATGGCATGCATGATGCGCTCCTGCGAAGCCTCGGCCGCCGTGAACTCGGCCACGAAGCGCCCCTCGTTCATCACATAGATGCGGTCGCACATGCCGAGCAGCTCCGGCAGTTCGGAAGAAATCATGAGAATGCCTTTGCCCTCGCTCGCGAGCTGGTCGATGATGGTGTAGATCTCGTACTTGGCGCCCACGTCGATGCCGCGCGTGGGTTCGTCCAGGATCAGCAGCTCGGGCCTGGTGAAGAGCCACTTGCTCAGCACCACCTTCTGCTGGTTGCCGCCCGACAGGTTGACCACCAGTTGCTCGACCCCCGAGCAGCGGATGTTCAGCGCCTTCCTGTAGTCGTTGGCCACCTTGAACTCGCGGCCGTCGTCGATCACCGTTCGTTCGGAAATCGCATCGAGGTTCGCGAGGCTGATGTTCTTGCGGATGCCTTCCTCCAGCACCAGCCCGAGGCCTTTGCGGTCTTCGGTGACGTAGGCGATGCCGTGGTCGATGGCCTTGCGCACGGTGCTCACGTCCACGGGCTTGCCGTGCATGTGCACCGAGCCGCTGATGCGCTGGCCGTACGACTTGCCGAACACGCTCATCGCCAGTTCGGTGCGGCCCGCGCCCATGAGGCCCGCGATGCCGACGATCTCGCCCTGGCGCACATGCAGATTCACGCCCTTGATCTGCTCGCGGTCGGCGTGCAGCGCATGGTGCACGCGCCAGTCGCGCACCTCCAGCACCGTCTCGCCGATCTTCGGCGAGCGCTGCGGGTAGCGGTGCTCCATGTCGCGGCCGACCATGCCGCGGATGATGCGGTCTTCGCTGATCGGGTCGCTCCGGCAATCGATGGTTTCCACCGTCGCGCCATCGCGCAGCACGGTGATCGAATCGGCCACCTTGGCGATCTCGTTGAGCTTGTGCGAGATGAGGATCGAGGCGATGCCCTGGCGCTTCAATTCGAGCAGCAGCATCAGCAGCGCGTCGCTGTCGTTCTCGTTCAGGCTCGCGGTGGGCTCGTCGAGGATCAGCAGCTTCACCTCTTTCGCGAGCGCCTTGGCGATTTCCACCAGCTGCTGCTTGCCCACGCCCAGGTCGGTCACGAGCGTCGTGGGCAGCTCCTTCAGGCCCACCTTCGCCAGCAGTTCCCGCGTCTTCGCATAGGCGGCGAACCAGTCGATCACACCGCCGGTGGCGATCTCGTTGCCGAGAAACAGGTTTTCTGCAATCGAGAGCAGCGGCACCAGCGCGAGCTCCTGGTGGATGATGATGATGCCCAGCTTCTCGCTGTCGGCGATGCCCTTGAAGCGGCGCAGCTCGCCCTCGAAATGGATTTCCCCGGTGTACGAATCGCACGGGTAGACGCCGCTCAAGACCTTCATGAGCGTCGACTTTCCCGCGCCGTTCTCGCCCACCACCGCGTGGATCTCCCCCGCGCGCACGGCGAGGTTGACGTTGCTCAGGGCCTTCACGCCCGGAAACGTCTTGGTGATCCCGCGCATCGCGAGGATCGTGCGCGCGTCTGCTGCACTCGCCATGCTCACTTGACCTGGCTTTCCTTGTAGTAGCCGCTGTCCACCAGCACCTGCTTCCAGTTCGAGGCGTCCACGCTCACGGGCTTGAGCAGGTACGAGGGCACGACCTTGATGCCGTTGTTGTAGGTCTTGGTGTCATTCACCTCGGGCGTCTTGCCCGAGAGCATGGCGTCGACCATCGCGACCGTCACCTTGGCCAGCTCGCGCGTGTCCTTGAACACGGTGGAGGTCTGCTCCTTGCGCAGGATCGACTTGACCGAAGGCACCTCGGCGTCTTGCCCCGAGACGATGGGCATCGCCTGCGAACCCGAGCCGTAGCCCACGCCCTTGAGCGACGAAAGAATGCCGATCGAGAGGCCGTCGTAGGGCGACAGCACCGCATCCACGCGGTCCTTGGTGTAGTAGGCCGACAGCAGGTTGTCCATGCGCGCCTGCGCCACCGCGCCGTCCCAGCGCAGCGTGCCGACCTTGTCCATGCCCATCTGCTTGCTGCGCACCACCAGCTTGCCGCTGTCGATGTAGGGCTTGAGCACCGAGAGCGCGCCGTTGTAGAAGAAGAAGGCGTTGTTGTCGTCGGGCGAGCCGCCGAAGAGCTCGATGTTGAACGGGCCCTTGCCGCTCTTGAGGCCCAGCGCGGTTTCGATCGACTGCGCCTGCAGCACGCCGACCTGGAAGTTGTCGAAGGTGGCGTAGTAGTCCACGTTCTTCGAACCCTTGATGAGCCGGTCGTACGCGATGACCTTCACGCCCTTGTCGGCCGCCTTCTGCAGCACGTCCGAGAGCGTGGTGCCGTCGATGGCCGCGATCACCAGCACCTTGGAGCCCTTGGTCACCATGTTCTCGATCTGCGCGAGCTGGTTGGGGATGTCGTCGTCCGCGTACTGCAGGTCGGTCTTGTAGCCCTTGTCCTTGAAGTACTTGACCATGTTCGCGCCATCGGCGATCCAGCGCGCCGAAGACTTGGTGGGCATCGAGATGGCGATCAGGCCCTTGTCCTGCGCATTGGCGAGCGGCGTGAAGCCGACGACGGCGAAGGCCAGGCCCGCTAGCGAGGCCTTGAGGAATTTGCGTTTCATTGGAGGTGCTCTTCTCAATATTTGCGGTTCGGGAATTCCTTGGCGGCCACTTCCATCGGGAAGATGCCTTCTTCGGTGACGATGCGCTTGGGCAGCGTCTTGCCGGCCTTGATGTCCTTCACGGCCTGCATGAGCTGCGGCCCGAGCAGCGGGCTGCACTCCACCGACACGTTCAGCTTGCCGGCGATCATGGCTTCGAAGGCGCCCTTCACCCCGTCGATGGAGATGATGGTGATGTCCTTCGCGGGCTTGAGACCCGCCTCTTCGATCGCCTGGATCGCGCCGATGGCCATGTCGTCGTTGTGCGCGTAGAGCACATTGATCTTCTTGCCCTCGGCCTTCAGAAACGCTTCCATCACTTCCTTGCCCTTGGCGCGCGTGAAGTCGCCGGTCTGCGAGCGGATGATCTTGAACTTCGGGTCGGCCTTGATGATTTCCTCGAAGCCCTTCTTGCGGTCGATGGCCGGTGCCGAGCCCACGGTGCCTTGCAGCTCGACGATGTTCACCTCGCCCTTCTGGTCCTTCATCTTCTCGGTGAGCCAGCGGCCGGCCTTGCGGCCTTCCTCGGTGAAGTCCGAGCCCATGAAAGTCACGTAGAGCGTGTCGTCCTTGGTGTTGACCGAGCGGTCGGTCAGCACCACCGGAATCTTGGCGGCCTTGGCTTCGCGCAACACGGTTTCCCAGCCCGACTCGACCACGGGCGAGAACGCGATCACGTCCACCTTCTGCGCGATGTACGAGCGGATCGCCTTGATCTGGTTCTCCTGCTTTTGCTGCGCGTCGGAGAACTTGAGCTCGATGCCCGCCTCCTTGGCCGAGGACTTGATCGACTCGGTGTTGGCGGTGCGCCATTCGCTCTCGGCGCCCACCTGCGCGAAACCGAGCACGAGTTTCTTCTGCGCGAACGCGGAAGCGGGCAGCAGGCTGCCCAGGGACGCTGCGGCGAGCGCGATGTTGAGGGTGCGGCGATTCATGGTCATGGCTGTCTCCTTCTTGATGAGTCTGTGGTGTGTTTGTCGTACTCGATGAAACCCCGTCCGGTCAGGCCAGCATGTAGCCGGTCTTGACCGTCGTGTAGAACTCCGCGGCATGGCGCCCTTGTTCGCGCGGCCCGTAGCCCGACCCCTTGCGGCCGCCGAAGGGCACGTGGAAGTCCACCCCCGCGGTCGGCAGATTGACCATCGTCATGCCGACCACGGCATGGCGTCTGAAGTGCATCGCGTGCTTGAGCGAGTTGGTGCAGATGCCCGCGCAGAGGCCGAAGGGCGTGTCGTTGCACAGCGCGAGCGCCTCGTCGTAGTCGTCGGCGCGCAGCACGCAGGCCAGCGGCCCGAAGATCTCTTCGCGCGCGATGCGGTGCGACGGCTTTGCCAGGAACAGCGCGGGGCTCATGTAGTGGCCGGGCGTCGAACGCGCGAGCGCCTCGCCGCCCCACACATGCTCCGCTCCCTCTTCGCGCGCGATGTCGACCCAGGCGAGGTTCATCGCCAGGCGTTCTTCGTTGGCCACCGGGCCGATGTCGATGCCGCGCTCCAGCGCGTGGCCGATCTTCAGGGTCTTCAGCCGCTGGCGCAGCTTGGCCACGAAGGCGTCGTGCACCGCGGCCTCGACGATGAGCCGGCTCGATGCGGTGCAACGCTGGCCCGTGGAGAAATACGCGCCCTGCACCGCGCAGTCGACCGCGCGGTCCAGGTCCGCATCGGCCAGCACCACGAGCGCGTTCTTGCCGCCGGTCTCCAGCTGCACCTTGGCGCGGCGCGTGGCCGCGGCCTGCAGCACGCGCTCGCCGTTGGCGGCCGAGCCGGTGAAGCTGAGCGCATCGACCAGCGCGCTGTCGACCAGCGCCTGGCCCACTTCGCGGCCGCTGCCCATCACGAGGTTGAAGGCGCCCGCCGGCAAACCGGCGCGGCTGATGATTTCGGCCAGTGCCCCGCCGCAGGCCGGCACCAGCTCGGCCGGCTTGAACACCACGCTGTTGCCATGGGCGAGCGCCGGCGCGATCTTCCAGGCGGGAACGAGGAAGGGCGCGTTCCACGGCGTGATGAGGCCCACCACGCCGACCGGCTCGCGCGTCACATCGACCTGCACGCCCGCGCGCACCGAGGCGACGTTCTCGCCGCCCCCGCCGCGCAGGGCTTCACCGGCGAAGAACTTGAAGACCTGCCCCGCGCGCGCCGTCTCGGCCACGGCCTCGGGCAGTGTCTTGCCCTCTTCGCGCGCCAGCAGGAGGCCCAGCTCGTCCTTGCGCGCGATGAGCTCGGCGCCGATGCGGTCGAGCACGTCGGCGCGGCGCTGCGGGGTGCTGTGGCTCCAGTGCGGAAAGGCCTCGGTGGCCGCGCGGATGGCGGTCTCGGCCTGGCGGCGGTCGGCGCGTGCGTACTCGGCCACCACCTCGCCGGTGTCCGACGGATTGGCGCTCACACCGGTGGTCGCGCTGGTTTCCCAGCGGCCGTTGATGTACTGCCGCACGTTCTGATGGATCTCGCCGTGGATCACGAAGGCGCCGACCTTGTCTCTTTGTTTGAATTGGCCAGAGTCTAGGAACAGAATTGATATCGATCCAATCGTTTTTTCGACAAAATGCATATCGATCACCGGATTCTGGAAAACCCGAGCAGCCCTTAGTTCCTACAGGCCATGACCAATTACAACCACTGGTTTATTCGCGCGCGGCTCAAGACGCGGCAGCTGCTTTTGCTGGTCGCGCTGGCCGAGGAAGGCAACATCCACCGCGCGGCGCAGGTGCTCAACATGACGCAGCCCGCCGCCTCCAAATTGCTCAAGGACCTGGAAGACGTGCTGGAGGTGCCGCTCTTCGACCGCCTGCCGCGCGGCATGCGGCCCACCTGGTACGGCGAGACGATGATCCGCCACGCCCGCGTCGCGCTCGCGAGCTTGAACCAGGCGCATGACGAACTCACCGCGCTCAAGGCCGGCCGCTTCGGGCAGGTGAGCGTGGGCGCCATCACCGCGCCAGGGCTGGCGCTGCTGCCGCCGGCCGTCGCGATGGTCAAGCGCGAGCAGCCGGACCTTCGCGTGTCGCTGGAAATCGAAACCAGCCCGGTGCTGATCGAGCGGCTCGAGCAGGGCAAGCTCGACATCCTCGTGGCGCGGCTCTTCGCCGAGCACGACAAGTCGCAGCTGCGCTACGAGGCGCTGAGCGAGGAGCCGGTGTGCGCGCTGGTGCGTCCGGGCCATCCGATGCTCGGCGAGAGCGGCCTCACGCTGCGCGACGTGGTCGGCGCGGGCTGGATCGTGCCGCCCGCGGGCAGTGTGCTGCGCCATCGCTTCGAGCTGATGTTCCAGGAGGAGGGGCTCGCGCCGCCGACCAACACCATCGAGAGCTCGGCGCTGCTCTTCATCACGCGGATGCTGCAGCAGAGCGACATGGTGGCCGTGCTCGCGACCGACGTGGCGCGCTACTACGCGGCGCACGGCATCGTGTCGCTGCTGCCGCTGGACATGCCCTGCCACATGGACCAGTTCGGCATCATCACGCGCACCGACCGGCTGCTGTCGCCCGCGGCGCGCGTGATGATGAAGGCCCTCAAGACCGCCAGCATGAGCGTCTACGGACGCAAGCTCGAGATCGACTGACCGAACGGGCTTGTTCGCGGAATGCCGCGGAACCGGCTTTGCCGGGCCGCTGGCATTGCCCCCGGCGAGGGGGTTGGAGAAGCGACACGAAGTGCGCGAAGCCTGGGGGAGCGCCTGTTCAGGTCCAGCCCGCGTCCACCGTGAACTCCTGCGCCGTGCACATCTTCGCGTCGTCGGACGCGAGAAACAGCACCATGCGCGCGATGTCTTCCGGCATCAATTTGTCGGGCAGGCACTGGTTGCGCTTGAGGGCCTGCTCGCCCTCCTCGTCGAGCCACAGCTTCACCTGCCGCTCGGTCATCACCCAACCCGGCGACACCGTGTTGATGCGGATGCGGTCCTTGCCCAGATCGACTGCGAGGCCGCGCGTGAGTCCGTTCACCGACGACTTCGCGATCGCATAGCAGGGGTAGCCCGAGCCCTTGGTCTGCCAGCCGGTCGAGCCGAGGTTCACCACCGAGCCGAAGCCCAGGCGCTTCATGCCCGGCACCACGGATTGAATCGCGAAGAGTGCCGGACGCTCGTTGATCGCCATGCGGTTGTCGTAGTAATCCGGTGTGACCGATTCGAGCGTGTGGCGGTCGTCGCTCGCCACGTTGTTGACCAGCACCGCGAAGTCGCCGAACTCGGCGGCCGCATCGGCGATGGCGCCTTGCAGCGCGCCGATGTCGCGCACGTCGCAGGCGCGCCACCATGGCGCGTCGTGGCCGTCTGCGACGATCTGCTTTGCGAGCGCGGCGCTGGCGCTCTCGGCGATGTCGACGAAGGCCACCCGCGCGCCCTGCGCGGCAAAGGCGGCGACGATGGCCGCGCCGATGCCGCTGCCGCCGCCGGTGACGAACACGGTGCGGCCTTTCAGGCTCGGATGGATCGAGAGTTGGGGGGAATTCAAGAAGGGTCTCCAATGGGATGGAAAAATGACATTGCAAAATGCATATCGATCTATTCCATATTGTTTGATTTCAAATATCAATATGCCTTGATACGATCCGCCGCGTCAAGGAGACATGACAAGGAAAACAATGACGAGCTACACCGCACCCTCGATCGAGGGCACCCCCGAATGCATCTGGCCCGCGGCCGCGAATCTCGGCGAGGGCACGCTCTGGTCGCAGCGCGAGCAGGCGCTCTACTGGATCGACATCCTCACGCCGCGCCTGTTCTGGTATCGGCCCGCCGACGGCGCGCGGCGGGCCTGGCAGTTCGACGAGGAGATCACCGCCATCTCGGAGCGCGCCAACGCGCCGGGCCTGGTCCTCACGCTGCGCCGCGGCTTCGCGCTCTTCGACACGAACCAGCTGCCGGGCGCTGGCGCCAAGCCGCGCTACCTGCACCAGCCCGAACCCGAGCGCACGAACAACCGCTTCAACGACGGCAAGTGCGACAGCCGCGGCCGCTTCTGGGGCGGCAGCATGGACTTCGACTGCAAGGCGCCCACCGGTGCGCTCTATCGCTACGACGCCGATGGCACGTGCACGAAGCACGACGACGGCTTCGAGGTGACCAACGGGCCCACCTGGTCGGCCGACGGCCGCACCATGTACTTCAACAACACGGTGCTCAACAACCTCTACGCCTACGACTTCGACATGGAAGCCGGCACGGTGTCGAACCGCCGGGTGTGGCACCGCTTTCCCAAGCCGGACGGCCTGCCCGACGGCATGACCACCGACGCGGCCGGGCGCCTGTGGATCGCGCACTGGGACGGCGCCTGCGTCACCTGCCACGACCCGGTGACCGCGGCGGAGCTCGGCCGCATCACGCTGCCCGCGAGCAACGTGACCGACTGCGCCTTCGGCGGCGCCGACATGCAGACGCTCTACATCACGACCGCGCGCAACGGCCGCACCGAAGAGCAGCTCAAGAGCGAGCCGCTGGCCGGCGGCCTCTTCGCCGTGCGCATCGGCAGCCCGGGCGTTCCGGCGGCGTTGTTCGCCGGCTGAGTCCCCTCACCGTTCGGCCTGAGTCCCCTCACCGTTCGGGCTGAGCGCCTCACCGTTCGGGCTGAGCTTGTCGAAGCCTTGCGCAGCGCTTCGACAAGCTCAGCCTGAACGGTTGTTATTGAACGTCTCGCGCGTACTCAGCCGACGCTGAAGCGGTGTTCCGTGGTGCTCGCGAACACCTCGCCCGGCCGCAGCACGGTCGACGGAAATGCCGGCTGGTTCGGCGAATCCGGGTAGTGCTGCGTCTCCAGGCAGAGGCCGTCGCCCTGCCGCAGGCTCGCGCCCTGCGACCCCATGAGGCTGCCGTCGAGGAAGTTGCCCGAATAGAACTGCACGCCCGGTTCGGTCGTGTGCACTTCCATCACGCGGCCCGAGGCTTCGTGCTCGACGCGCGCGGCCAATGCGAGGCCGCCGCCGTTGCGGTCGCCGTCAAGAATCCAGTTGTGGTCGTAGCCATGCGCGCGCAGCAGTTGCTCGTGCCCTTCGCGGATGCGTTCGCCAATGCGCGTTGGCGAGCGGAAATCGAACGGCGTCGCGCCCACCTCGGCCACACCGAGCGGAATCAGCTGCGCATCGACCGGGCAGAAGCGGCTCGCGGGCAGCGTCAACCGGTGGTCCATCACATCGCCGCCGCCCGCGAGGTTGAAGTAGTCGTGGTGGCTCAGGTTCAGCACCGTCGGCTTGTCGGTCTCCGCGCGGTAGTCGATGCGCCATGTGTTCCCGGTCGCCGAGAGCGTGTAGCGCACCGTGAGCCCCACTTCGCCGGGATAGCCCTCTTCGCCATCCACGCTCGTGTAGCGCAGCTCGATCGCGACGTCGCCGCGCGCGTCTTCCGCGGACACCGGCGCGATTTCCCAGAAGCGCGTGCCGAAACCCTTCGGCCCGCCATGCAGCGAATTCGCGCCATCGTTGATGCCCACCTGGTGCACAGCGCCATCGAGCGTGAAGCGCCCCGCCGCGATGCGGTTCGCATAGCGCCCGACGATGGTGCCGAAGTGCGGATGCGGCTTCAGGTAGTCGTCCAGCGACGGCAGGCCCAGCACGATGTTCGCGCCCTGCCCGTGCCGGTCGGGCACATGCAAGGCAGTGACGATGCCGCCGTGGTTGATGGCACACAGGCGCAGGCCGCAGCCGTTGTCCAGGGTGTATTCGGTCACCGCGCGCCCATCGGGCATGCGGCCGTATTCACGTGAGGTGATGCTGCTCATTCGGCTCCAGGGGTTGGCGGAAACAACGCCTCCAGCGCGCACTGCGATGCGGCGTGCAGGCCGATGCGGTCCGTGAGGTCGTGATAGGTGGGCGGCTCGGCCGCATGGGTCTTCACCTCGATGCGGTGCCCCGCCTTCGCCACCGCATCGCCGAAGCGCTGCTGCAGGGCGAAGGGCGTGTTCCTGTCGTCGCGGTTGCCGATCAGCACGATGCGCCGCGCCGGGTCGCGCACGATGCCGTTCACATGATCGAGCGGATCGTAGAACTGCGTGCTGCCGGTGGTGTCGGTGCGGCCGTCTTTCGACATGCCGAGCATGCGCGCGCGTTCGAGCAGCCCGTAGGCGCCCGAGGTCAGCACCGCGCAGGCCACGCGCGTGCGGCCCATGGTGAGCAGCGCGGCGCCCGCGGTCGCGCCGCCGCTGTGGCCCAGGATCACGATGCGCTGCAGCTGGTGGCGCTGCATGAGCGCATCGAGCGCGGCGTCGAGCGCGTGGAACTCCACGGGCTCACGGCGCCGCCTGTGGTCGCCCGACGAGCCATAGGTGCCGGGCCGCGCCATGAAGATCCACGGCACGCCCGCGCGGTCGCGGCTGCGCTGTGCATCGAGCGTGCGCAGCGCCTCGGTGTTGCCGGGAATGCGCGTGGGCGGCTGGTCCATCACGCCGTCGCGGTCGCCGGAGAACTGCACGATCGCCACGCGCGCGCCGTCGATCTCGTCGCTCGCGAAATAGCGGATGCAGGCCGGGCCTTCGACAGCCTGCACCCAGAGGTAGCCGCGGCGGTCGGGGCAGTTCGCGCGCACGGCCGGCTGGTTCCAGTGCAGCACCGCGTCCTCGGCGGCCACGCCTGATGCCGCCCGTGCCGCCGGGTCGCGCAGGTCGGCGCCGGCGCGCTGCGCGCAGGCCGCCTGCATCAGCGCGAACAGAAGCACGAACGCGAGATGGCAGTGCCGCCGCAGGACGGGCATGAAAGACAGCGTTGTCACAGCTTCTTGAGCAGCGCGGGAATGGTGCCGAAGTCCGAGCGGTCGCGGTCGCCCTTCACCAGCAGCAGGTCGCCGTCGCGCAGGTACTCGCCCAGGTACAGGGTCAGGTCGGCCGCGTTGTCGAAATGCGGACCGAGCAGGCTCACGGGCACTTCCTCCCGCAGCCAGCGCATCTCGTCGCCGTGCGTCACCACATGCGCGATGCCCGAGGCCAGCAGCGGCTCGGCCAGCCCGCGGTGCATCGCCTCGGCCTGCTCGCCCAGGTTGACGATGCGCCCGAGCACGCCGACCTTGCGGGCGACCGGCTGGTTGCCGGCAGGCGCGCGGTAGCTGCGCATGAAGCTCATCGCGTTGCGCATCGACATGACCTCGGCGTTCCAGCTGTCGTCCACCAGCGTGACCAGCGCACCGGTGCCGGTGCGCAGCGGCTCCACCTGCATCACCGAGGCGGGCAGCCGCACGTGGGGCATGCGCGCGCTGGCCTCCTCGGCGTCGAAGCCCATCGCCACGATCGCGGCGAACGCCAGCGCCGAGTTGCGCACCAGCCCGATGCTGGCCACCGGGAACAGGTACTCGTGGATGCGCCCCTTGAACGAGAGCCGCACGCGGCAGCCCGAGGCCTCGGGGCGCGCATCGAGCAGGCGGACGTTGTCGTTCGGCCCGGTGCCCACGGTCCACACCTTGGCGGCCGTGCGCATCGCGGCCTTCACCACCTTCGCCAGGTGGGGAATGTGCGCGCTCACAACGGCGATGCCGCCGGGCTCCAGCCCGAGGAAGGCGCGCGACTTGTACTCGGCCGTCTTCTCCAGCGTGTCGGTCTTGGCGGTCTGCGAAAGCCCCACCTCGGTGAGGATCGCCACGTGCGGGCGCGCCTCCAGCGAGATCGGGCCGCGGTCCATCCACAGCGCGCTCTGCGCCATCTCCAGGATGCACACGTCCACGTCGGGCCCCAGGCTGGCCATGGCGCCGGGCACGCCGACGCGCGAGTTGTTGTTCTCCACCGTGGTGAGCACGCGCGCGCCCGGCGGCAAGAGGTCGCGCACCATCGCGATGGTGGACGACTTGCCCACCGTGCCGGTCACGCCCACCACCAGCCCCTTGTAGCGCGCCCGCGCGGCCGCGCCGAGCGAGAGCAGCGCGCGGATCGGGTCGGGCACCTGCAGCAGCGGAAAGTCCGGTGGCAGCCCTTCGACCGCGTGCTGCACGATCGCGCCCGCGCACTGGGTGTGCAGGCGCTGCAGGTCGTCGTGCTGGTCCCACTCCTCGGGCGCGCGGCTGAAGTTCTCGTGCGCGGCCAGCGTGCGGTAGTCCGACGCGACGAACAGCGCCGGCCCCGGCCGCACCTTCAGGTGCATCGGAAGGCGCACCACCGACTGCACCGACCAGCCCGCGGGCGGCGGCACCAGCCACTGGCCGCCGGTGATCTGCGCGAGCTGCTCGGCGGTCCACACCGGCCCGGGCTCGCGGCTCGCGCCGGGGAGGTTGACCGACAGCACCGGCGCGCGGGTCTCGGGCAACGGCGCCGGCACGCCGGGCATGCGCAGGCCGCACCACACGGGAAGCCGCCGCGCGCCCGGCAGGTCCGGCGCGCCGCGCAGGCGAACTTCGAGCTGCAGCACGTCGCTTTCCATCTGCCGCGCGAGTGGCGGGCGCAGGCCATAGCGGTCGCGGTAGATGCGCCCGGGCGTCCAGCGGCTGGTCGGCCACATCCAGTCGCAGGGGTCGTGGTCCATGCCCTCGCCCCAGGCCGGCATGGTCTTGCTGCGCGCGGGCAGCGCGCGGAACTGCAGGCGCAGGTCGGCCTCGACCGGCGCATCGACCGTCCAGAACGACTCGACCCACAAGAGCTGGCGGCCGAACACCTGGTTGGGCGTGCAGCGCATGCCCACCAGGCGCAGCGGCCCGATCTTCACCGGCGCCATGGCCGCGTCCGCGGGCACGGCATCGACGACCCAGCCGGGCCTTGCGGTGCGCAGGGGCGGCGAGGCGCGGCGAGCCACCGTTGCATCAGCGTTCACCAACGGTTGCTGCAGCTGCTGCGGCAGCACCTCCCGCGCGGGCGGCGCCAGGTGCAGCACGCAGCCGCCGTCCGGCGTCGGAAAGACCTGTGTGCCCAGCGCGTGGCATTGGGCGGCGAAGTGCTCGCTCGCGGCGCGCGCGCGATCGGCTTCGTACGGTTCGGAGAACCCGAAGTCCACGCGAATGGGCGTGAACTTCACTTGCTCGACGCCGTGCGCATGGAGCGCGAGCGAGAAGATGCCCGCGTTCCACGCATCGCCGCGCATCGCGTCGAACAGCAGGTCGCCGGCGTCATGGATGATCGGCCGCCCGCGGTAGACCTCGATGCCCTGCAGCACATGCGCCGAGGTGCCCAGGATGGCGTCGGCGCCCGCGTCGATGATCGCGTGGCCCACGGCGATCTCGGCGCGCGAGGGCACCGTCTCCAGGTTGTCGCCCCAGTGCACCGCCACCAGCACCACGTCGGCCTCTGCGCGTGCCCTCGCGATGCGCGGCGCGAGCGTCGCGGTCCATTCGGCGGGATCGGCCAGCGGCAGGTAGGCGCCGCCCGGGTGCCAGGCCGTGGCCGCGAATTTCGGCTGCGTGGCATCGAGCGAGAACAGCGCCACGCGCACCTCGCCGGCGCGGCCCATCACCGGCCGCAGCGCGGCTTCGAGGTCGGGCCCGGTGCCCGCCGAGCCGATGCCCGCGGCGTCCAGCAGCGTCTTCTGTTCCAGGAGGGCCTGCGGGCCGTAGTCGCCGCTGTGGTTGTTGGCGGTGCTCACGAGGTCGATGCGCGCGGCCGTCAGCACGTCGATCATCTCGGGGCGCGCGCGGTAGTAGTAGGCGCCGGTCTCGTCCTTGTCGGCGCCCTGCTCGCCGGTGGTCGCGACCACGCATTCGAGGTTGACGATGCGCAGGTCCGCATCGCGCAGCGCCGCAATGCCGCCGAGCATCGCCTGCGGGCCGCCCAGCTCGGCCATCCGGTAGTGCTGGCGCCGGCCCAGGTTCACGTCGCCGCCCCAGGCCGCGACACCGCGCGGGCCCGGTGCGGCCGCCGTTTCCGCGGCGCCGGCTTCCGCCTGCTGCGCCTCGCGTTTCTGCAGCAGCCGGTGGTACGCCACGTAGCCCGAGAGGTAGTGCTCCACGTCGTCGATGCGCACGCGAAAGCTGTGGTGCTTGATGAAGAACGAGCCGGCCACGCGGTCCGGGTTGCGGAAGAACATCGCCAGCTCGGGCCAGAAGTGGCCGTTGGCCAGGTACCGCGCGCGGTGCTCCAGCGCGCGGTCGAACTTCTCGCGATCGAACCCCTCGAGCAGCGGACGCAGCGCCGGATCGGCCTCGATGCGCAGCACCATCTCGCGCGCCGCCATCATGAGTTCGAGCAGCGTCGGGAAGGTGGTGATGCGCTCCAGCACGAAGTCCAGGTACCCCGCCACGTTCTGCAGGCCGAACTGGTAGTAGCGCGTCTCGGGCCGGTAGCGCGTGAGCTCGTTGACGCAGTAGCTCAGCCAGTGGTCGTGCGCCTGCCAGTGCTTGGCGGCGATGAAATGGTCGAAGGCTTTCTCGACCACCGCGAGCCAGCGCTCGTCGCGCGTGAGCCCATAGAGGCGCATCAATCCGAAGGCGGCCTCGCCGTCGTAGTAGATGACGCGGAACGCATCCTTGATGTCGAGCTTGGGGAAGTTGAGCACGTGCACGAAGCGCCCGGACTTCTGGTCCTGCATCGCGCGGATGCCGAGCGCGAGCTGCTCCATCAGCGTCATGTACTGCGGGTCGCCGGTGAGCTCGGTGTACTTCACCAGCGCGAGCAGGCAGACCGCGTTGCCGCCGAGCTTGACCTCGTTGCCCACGTCCACCAGCAGCGCCGCGCGCGTGCCGTCGGGCAGCGGCACCTGGCGGATCAGGCGCTGCGTGAGGATGCCCAGCGAGCGGTCGATGGCGGCCTTCTGCACGGCGCTGCGCGTGAGCTCCCAGGCCTCCAGCATCGCGTAGGTGGTGCTGGCGTGGCGCAGGGTGTTGTAGGTGGGGATGGCGCGGTCGAAGCAGGGAAACCAGCCGTAGTGGAATTCGCCCGTGGGCTTGACCTGCTCGGCGAGGTAGTCGCTTGCCGAATCGATCATCGCGCGGACCTGCCGCATGTTCCAGTGGTCCAGCCGGCGGTAGCCCGCGGCCTGGCCTTCGGCGGTAAGGGGCCAGGCGCCCTCGGCGTCCACGTACACGGCGCGGGTGGTGAAGCACCAGACGGGCGCCGCATCGTCCGCGGGAAAGTCGATCTCGGCGCCGAAGCGGCGCTTGGCATGCAGGCGCAGGTTGGTGGCGTTGGGCAGCGCATGCTCCACCTCGCCGCTGTAGAGCACCGCCGCGCCCTGCATCTCCTGCGCGAGCATCGCGTGCTTGAAGTGCGCATCGAAGGCGATGCCCTGATTGAAATAGTTGCGCTTGGTTTGCGCCAACTTCGCCTTCAGCGCGCCCCAGCTCATGGCCGTGACCGTGTCGACGATTTCCGCGCGCAGGCGCTCCGGAGGCCGGTCGCCGCGCTTGGCCTGCACGGCGGCCGCATCGGCGGCGCGCTGCCATGCGGCTTCGAGGTCGGGGCCGCGTCCGGCCACCACGCGGGCGCGGCTCTCGCCTTCGCCCAGGGCGAAGAACACCACGCACCCCGCCTCCGCGGTGGCGGGCGACGCAAGGGGCAAGGCGCCCTCGGCATCCGCCAGGGCGAGCCTGGCACGGTTCAACAGATCGGCGAGGGGGTGGGGGTCGTGCGTCATTCCACCGCGAATGATGACAGGCCGCAGCGCACCCTGCCATCCCGGCGATCCATGAGGGCGCGGGTGCCGTTCAGGTGCTGCTCAGGTACCGGGTCTACAGCCTCGGCAGTTCCACGCGACGGTTCTTCGCGCGGACATCGGCGGTGGAAGATGGGCCATGTCGTTTTCAGTTGCGGGGCAGATGTGAAGGTCGCGGAAAGGGCATTCATGGCGGGTGCACAGGCCATCGGGTACTCCCCTCCGCGAATGTCCCCCGGGGCTTCGCCCCTCCTCCTTGATTTCGCTGCGGGGAGCACCCGACGCCCTGCGCACTTGGAAGCGCTGCTGGTGTGCGGCCGATGAACAAGTGCTCTGAAAACGAGCGCGCCGATGGGGTGCCTTGCGCAGCGAAATCAAGGAGGAGGGCGAAGCCCGGGGGACATTCGCGGAGCAAGGCACCCCGTCGGCGGGATCGCCGCCCCGAATGACTTCAGGCCCAAGCCTCCATCACCGCCCCCCGCACCGCATCGACCGACACGGCCCGCTTGCCATCCACCGATGCGATCCAGCACAGCCACGTGTGCGACCGCCACCCATTCCAGATCGCAAGCTCCCCATTGCGCGCGCCCTGCTCGGCCTGGTCGAGCCGCATCACCCCCGCGCCCATGCCGCTGGCGACCATGCTGCGGATCGCGCTCTCGCCGTCCGCGGTGCGGCCCTGGTGGTATTCACGGCCCGCGCTCGCGAACAGCTTTTCGAGGTGCACGCGCAGGATGCAGGACGTCGGCGTGCCCACCCACGGCAGGTTCACAAGTTCGTCGAGCGAAAGATCGGGATGCGCCTGGGCCACCGGCAACGGCAGCACCACGGCCAGGTCGACCACGCTCAGGCGGCGCAGCTCCAGCCCCTCGGACTGCTCGCTGTCGCTGAGCACATAGGCGCAGTCCAGATCGCCGCGCTGCACGCCGGCCAGCGTCTCGAACGACAGCCCTTGTTTCAGCTGCAGCGTGACCTGCGGATGCCGCTGCGCGAGCTTCACAAGCACCTCGCCCAATTTCAGTGACACCGGATCGACCACCGTGCCGAAACGCACCACGCCCTGCGCCGCACCGCGCAGCTGGTCGGCCGCCGAGCGCATGCGCGTCGCCGAGGCCAGCGTGCGCTCGGCTTCGTCCAGGAGGCTGTGGCCGGCTTCGGTGGGCACCATGCCGCGCGGGGTGCGGTCGAACAGCTTCACGCCCAGTTCGTCTTCCAGCGCCTTGAGCTGCGCGCTGACCGCCGGGGCGCTGGTAAACACGCGCTCGGCGGCGCGGGTCAGGCTGCCCTCCTTGGCGATGGCGACAAAGGTCTTGAGTTGGTAGAGCTCCATGGGACAAATTGTGGGCGCTTCGGCGCGATTCGGCCATTCGCTTTTTTGGAGGGCCCCGTCCAAAGAAGCGAATGGAAATCGGAGCACCGAAGCACGATCCTTGGAGCCATCGATTCATTGCAAAGGCTCCCCGTGTCACTCTCTCTGTCCCCTCGCCAACGCCTGCTCGGCATCGCCGCGCTGCTGCTCGCCACCTCCAGCTGGGGCGGCATGTTCCTCGTCAGCAAGGGCGTGCTGCACCACGTCGAACCCGTGTGGTTCACGCTGATCCGCTACAGCATGTCCGCGCTGCTGTTCGTGCTGCTCATCCTTCCGCGCGGCATGGCGCCCTGGCGCAAGCTGCGGCTGCACGCGGGGCCGCTGGCGCTGCGCGGGTTCGCGGGCTTCGGCGTCTTCAGCGTGATGCTGCTGGTCGGCCTGGCGCACTCGGTGCCCTCGCACGGCGCGGTCATCGTGGCCACCACGCCCATGACCACGCAGCTGCTGCGCTGGGCGCTCGACGGCGTGCGCCCCTCACGCACGACGCTGCTGGCTTCGGCGCTCGCGCTGCTGGGCGTGGCGATCGTCTCGGGGCTGCTGTTCGGCGATGCGTCGGCGGGCGAATCGACGCTCTTCGGCGATGCCGTCGCCTTCGTCGGCACGCTGGGCTGGGTCTGGTACACGCGGGGCGCGGCGCGCTTTCCGGGGCTGGACGTGATCGAATACAGCGCGCTCACCGTGCTGGCCGCCTGGCCGCTGCTGCTGGCCGGCGCCGTCGGGGCCAGCGTGCTGGGGCTCTCGCAGATGCCCAGCGTGGAGGGCCTCAGCCTGTCGTGGGAGGCGCTGCTCTACGTGGGCCTGGTGTCTTCGGCCATCGCGGTGCTGGCTTTCAACTTCGGCGTGAGCAAGCTGGGCGCCGTGACGGGCACGGCCTTCTTCAACTTCGTGCCGGTGTCGGCGCTCTTGATGAGCATGGCGATGGGCAAGATGCCGACGGCGAACGAGGCGGTCGGCATGGCAATGGTGATCGGCGCGCTGCTGATCCATACCGCGGCAGGCCGCAAGGCTTCTGCGGCGCCGGCAGCGCAGGCCGTGCCGCCGCTCCAGAATCGCGGCACCTGCACCGCCACTTCATGACATGAGCCAAGCCCACCTCTTCACGCCCCTGCAACTCGGCGCGCTCCGCCTGGACAACCGCATCGTCATCGCGCCGATGTGCCAGTACTCCGCCGTGGAGGGCACGCCGGGCGACTGGCACCTGATCCACCTGGGCCACCTCGCGCTCTCGGGCGCGGGACTCATGATCCTGGAGGCGACGGCGGTGGAGGCCGAAGGGCGCATCTCGCCCGGCGATCTCGGGCTTTATTCCGATGCCAATGAAGAGGGCCTGGCCCGCGTGCTCGCGGCGACGCGGGCCCATTCGCCCATCAGGATCGCGATGCAGCTCGGGCACGCGGGGCGCAAGGCATCGAGCCGCGCGCCGTGGGAAGGCGGCAAGCAGATTGCGCCCGGCGAGCCCGGCGGATGGAAGGCGTACGCGCCCTCGGCCGTGCCGCACTCGCCGACGGAAGACGTGCCGATCGCACTCGACGCCGCGGGCCTCGCCCGCATCCGCAATGCATTCGTCGACACCGCACGGCGCGCCGCGCGGCTGGGCCTCGATGGCTTGGAGATCCACGCGGCGCACGGCTACCTGCTGCACCAGTTCCTCTCGCCGCTGGCCAATCACCGCGACGACGAATACGGCGGGAGCCTAGCGAACCGCATGCGCTTTCCGCTCGAGGTGTTCGATGCAGTGCGCGAGGCATTTCCCGCCGACAAGCCGGTGTGGGTGCGCGTCTCGGCCGTCGACTGGGTGCCGGATGGATGGGACCTCGAGGGCACCGTCGCGTTCGCCAAGGCGCTCGAGGCGCGCGGCTGCGCGGCCATCCATGTGTCCAGCGGCGGCGTATCGCCCAGGCAGGCCATCGCGCTCGGCGTGGGCTACCAAGTGCCGTTCGCCGAACGCGTGAAGTCCGAGGTCGACATGCCGGTCATCGCCGTGGGCCTCATCACCGAGCCGCGGCAGGCGGAGGAAATCATCGCCAAGGGCCAGGCCGATGCGGTGTCGCTCGCCCGCGCGATCCTCTACGACCCGCGCTGGCCGTGGCATGCAGCGGCCGAGCTGGGCGCGCAGGTGAAGGCGCCGCACCAGTACTGGCGCTCGCAGCCGCGGGAGTTCAAGGATCTGTTCGAGAACGCGGCGTTCGGGGCGCGCTGACCCTCCTCGTTCGCGCGTGGTGGCGCGACCGGCACCCGCATCCATCCGCTGATCGAAACAGCCCGGGGTGTCGGCGAGCCCGGTCACCGCATCGCGCTTTTCACCTGCTCGATCTTTCGCGCGTGTGAAGTTTTAACGCCCTTGCTAATCTGATTGACGCAGATCGGGGCCAGTTCACTATTGTTCGCAGTACGCGCAGTTGGCATACGCCAGACTTTTGAGTCTTCCGAACAAGACGCTCTGCGCATGCCCCGAACCCTCTCCATTTTCAGCACGGCCATTTCGCCGCTTCAAGGCCATCCAGGCCTCGAGCCCGTGCGGCTCACCGGTCGCGAAGGCATGAACAGCCTCTTCGAATACGAGCTGCTTCTCAAGACACCGGACGACCTGAACCCCGGCGCCGGCGGTGCCGCCGACCTCGACCTCGATGCCCTCATCGGCCGCGAAATCAACTGCATGATCGAACTGGATGGCTCGGGCGCTTTCGTGCCCGGTGCCACCGGCTCGAACGTCGGCGCTACGGGATCCGGCGTGCGCCAGATCAACGCCCTGATCACGGATGCGGCCATCTGGGGCGAAGAGGGCAGGCACGTTCAATACAAGCTGACACTGCGGCCTTGGCTGCACCTGGCCACCCTCACCACCGACTGCAAGATCTTTCAGGACAAGACCGTTGTCCAGATCCTCGATGAGTTGCTGGCCGATTACGCCTTCCCCGTCGACAAGCGTCTGTTCGAGGCCTACCCGATACGCGATTTCCAGACTCAGTTCAACGAGACGGACTTCGACTTCTTCTGCCGGCTCTGCGAAGAGTGGGGACTGAGCTATCACTTCGAGCACGGCGAAGGAAAGCATCGCCTGGTCTTGAGCGATGCCATGGCGGCCTACAAGGCGGCAGAGAGTGCCGCGTATCGGGAAGTCGAGTATCACGCGCCCGGCTGGAAGGTCGATGCCGAATACATCAGCAGTTTCGTTCCTCATGCACACCTCACGAGCGGCCAGTATTCGACCCGCGACTACGACTACACGCGCCCACGGGCCGACTTGAGCATCGGTCGCAAGGACCCGCGGCCAACCGGGCTGGCGGGCGCCGAGGTCTACCAATGGCATGCCGCTCATGCAGGCAGCCACTACACCCAGCCTCTCGCTGGTCGGGGCGAGCGCAACGATCCTCAGGACGAAGGCCGGTTGCTGGCGTTGCTGCGCATGCAGGCCCTGCGCACCCACGGCGAACGGGCCCAGGCCAGCGGCAATCTGCGCGGCATGTGCGCCGGTCGCACTTTCGAGTTGCAAAAGCATCCGCGCGAAAAAGCCAACGCCGAGTACCTTGTCCTGGATACGCACTTCGTCATCGAAAACGTCGCACAGGACAGCCAGAACAAGGATGCAACGCAAGACCGCCGACAGCAATGGCGCATCCTCGTGGACTTCACCGCTCATCCGGTTGCCCAGCCCCTGCGCCCGGCCCCTGCGCGCGCGAAGCCCCAAACGGGAGGGCCACAGTCCGCGCTGGTGGTCGGCCCCGAAGGACAGAACCTCTGGACCGATGAACTCGGACGCATCAAGGTTCAATTTCCCTGGGACCGCATCGGCCTGAAGAATCAGCACAGCACCTGCTGGCTGCGCGTGAGTTCACCGTGGGCCGGCAACCAGTTGGGCGGTATTCACATTCCACGCATCGGCCAGGAAGTTTTGGTCGACTTCTTTGGTGGCGATCCCGACCTTCCCATCTGCACCGGCCGCGTTCACAACCAGTCGAATCTCCCGCCCTGGGCCTTGCCCAATCAATCGGCACTTTCCGGTTTTCGCAGCCGCGAGTTGACCAAGGAGGGCGGCAACAGCGCCGCGGGGCGCTCCAACCACCTGGCCTTCGACGACACCGACGGCAAGATCCAGGCCCAGATCAAGTCCGACCACCAGCACAGCCAGCTTTCGCTCGGTCACATCGCGCGCATCGAAGACAACGCGGGACGCAAGGACCTGCGCGGCCAGGGCTTCGAGCTGCGCACCGACGGGCATGGCGCGTTGCGCGCGAAGAACGGCTTGCTGCTCACCACCGAGCCACGCCCCAATGCGCAATCGCATGTGCTCGACAGCGCCGAGACTGCCATCCGTTTGTCGCAAGGCCAGGACCAGCATGACAGCCTTGCCACGGCAGCGCTGACAGCCCAGGCGCATGAGACAGGCGACCAGGACGAAGTGGCGCGGGCGCTCAAGAAACAAAGCGATGAAATCGAAGGCCATGGCGGCAGCCGCGCCGACGGCGAATTTCCGGAGTTCCTGGCGCCCCACCTGGTGCTCGCCAGCCCGGCCGGCATCGCTGCCACCACCCCCAACTCGACGCATCTTGCAAGCGGTGAACACATCGCGCTGACCAGCGGCAGCCATACCAGCATCTCTTCCAACAAGAGTTTTCTGGTCAGCGCTGCCCACGCTGTTCGCCTGTTTGCCTTCAAGGGGCTGGTCAAGATCGTTGCAGCCCAGGACGACATCGACATCACGGCATTGAAAAAAAGCATCCACATGCTGGCCAGGAAGGACATCACCTTGAGGGCCAACAAGATCACGCTGGACGCCGACGAGATCGTGACCATCAACGGCGGACGCAGCTACAGCCTTTGGAAAAAAGCCAGCATCGAGCATGGCACCAGCGGCCTGTGGCGCGAGTACGCCGGCAGCCACAGCCTTCAGCCGCAGAAGGAGTTGCCGCTGCCCGAGATTAAGTTCCCGACAACGCTCTGCGAGGACTGCGTGCTCAAGGCGCTCAAGTCCGGCAGCCCCGTTGCAGCAGTAGGCGGATGAGCCGTGTACTTCGCACAAGCCCCCACCCTTCTGGAAGCCGCAGAAAAACACCTGATCGATGCATTCGCTGCCGAACCCCGCCTGCATTGGATCGCGCTGATCGACGCCGCCTTCGACCACGGCAGCAACGCCGCAGGGACCGTCTACAAGGGACTCAATTGCTACGCCGCGGAATTTCCGCTCGATGACCTGGCAGGCGCAGCGCCATGGCTGATCGAACTGGACCCCTTCGAAAAGAAGCACCGGCATACGGCGCAACTTCTTGCCCACTGCAGTGGGCGCCCGATGCTCAGCGTGATGGCGAGCCGCATACCCGCGCGGACCCTTTGCAAGCTCTGGCTGCCCTTGCATCGCGTGCACACGAAAGACAAGCAGCGTCTCCTTCTGCGCTTTGCCGACACCCGTACCTTGCCCTTGCTGCCGGACCTCCTGACGCCTGCGCAATGGGCCGCCATCGCAGCACCGCTCGCGCACTGGCTCTATGTGGACCGGGAGGGTGCCATGGTCGCAGCCCGTCTGCCCGACCCGGCAGCGCCCGGCCCTTGCGATGCCTTGCATCTGAGCCAGGCGCAACTGGACGCCATGGTGAAAGCCTGCGAACCCGACGCCGCACTCGACTTGCTGGCGGACCAGATGCCCGAAGTGTTCCATCCCCGCACGGCGCACGGAAAACTTCATGGCTACATCAAGGACAAGACATTCGGCCTGATCGAAAGGCACGGCATCGAGAACTGGACCGACAAGGTGTCGCTGGTCGCAGCCGAATTGCTGACCAACGGAAAGATCCAGGACAACCCGATGCTGCACGAGTTGCTGCTGACCAGGTCCTGGCAACCGGGAAATTTGCGCGAAGCACTGCTGAATCACAACCTCGTCTGAACAACTTTCAAAACATGGACTACCACCTGATCTTTCTCTCGTTGCTCGAGTACTTCCTGCAAAGCTACGGTTTCATCATCTTCGCCGCACTCGTCTATTCGGGCGCCTACGTCTTGCTCGGATGGGTCAGGGTCAGATCCAGACTCCTGCGCCTGGGGTTGACCTTGCTGTGCGTGCCCCTTCTCTCCTGGATTTTCGCGTTCCGGCATTTCTTCTTCTCGGCCGAGAACGCCTCCGAGTTCTGGGGGATGGCCGTGGACGCTTGGCGTGAGGTGTTCACTGCGCCATCCATGGTGCCCTGGACCGTCTGCACCATGTTCAGCATGGTGACGGGCTTGATCCTTTGCAGCGTAGTCATCACGAAGAAAAGGCATTCGAAAAAACGCCTGAGCGCGCCGTCATGAAAGCCACGATCGCCGTTGGAAACGCCTCGCGTCGTTCGCGCGCCTTGCACCCTATGTGGCGCGTGCTGAGCATCTTGGTCGTTGCCGTCATGCAGGCCGCTTGCAGCGACAACGACATGCTGGCCGGAGATGTCACCGGCTACAACCACATGCCTGAGTCGGGGTGGAGCATCGCGGGCTTCACGATCAACGGTGCTGGCGGTCCGAACATCCAACCCGAGACCGGAGGTGGCGCGTTTTCCTGCTGCATGTCCTTCCCCAAGCATTGGCATCCAGGCATGAAGGCCAAGGTCAGATGGTTCTACAACCACAAAGCCAGTGATCCCAGTGCTACGCCTCCGCCTCCGCAAGAAGCGGAGGTCGAGATTCCCGAATACACGCCGAAGACGGCAGGCGCGATCAATGTGCACTTCTATCCGGGTCACCGCATCAAGGTAGTGATCAGCAGATATGCGATCGAACATCCACGCTATCCCATGAGCGAAGAGGACAAGAAACCCTGGGTCACGCGCACTGACATCGTTGATGACTAACGTTGTGCATGCGCCGGATCAACCCAACGGAGCACATGGCGAGGTCGGTCCGTCGACACGACAAAGCATTCAAACATCCGGAAGAAATCAATTGAAATCAATCGCCGCATTTCATCGTCTCTCGCACCGCCTCAAGCGATTTTTTTGCGTGGGAGGGTTCGCGCTCATGCTGGTCGCTTGCAGCGACAACGACATGCTGGCCGGAGATGTCACCGGCTACAACCACATGCCTGAGTCGGGGTGGAGCATCGCGGGCTTCACGATCAACGGTGCGGGGGGTCCGAACATCCAACCCGAGACCGGAGGCGGGAAATTCTCGTGCTGCATGTCGTTCCCCAAGCATTGGCATCCGGGTATGAAGGCCAGGGTCAGATGGTTCTACGACGTGATGGTCGGAGACCCTCGCACTCCGCCTCCGCCGCAGGAAGCGGAAGTGGACATCCCCGAATACACGCCCAAAACGGCGGGTGCGATCAATGTGCATTTCTATCCAGATCACCGCATCAAGGTAGTGATCAGCAGATATGCGATCGAACATCCACGCTATCCCATGAGCGCAGACGACAAGAAACCCTGGGTCACGCGCACTGACATCGTTGACAAATGACCGTTGCGCAACCACTTGAGCAAAATTGAATGAGCACGACAACCTTTATTGATTCGGCGCTGAATCCGGCGCTGGGCCACACCCGCATCGGCGAGCGCCCTTTGAGCAATCGAGAGCAATTGCAGCGAGCGGCTGCGCACTGCGCAGCCAATCCATCCGGTCCAGTTCCTACATGCACCGGCTGTGTGTTCGTCGGCATGTTCTTCGATGGCACCGGCAACAATGAGCAAGCGGATTACCTCGATCAGGCCGGTGCACCGCGCGAGATGAGGCACAGCAATGTAGTGCGGCTATACCACGCGCACCCTGACAGACTCAAAATCGCTACCAACGGCTACTACAGCTATTACATCCCTGGTCTCGGTACGCCGTTCCCGAAAATCGGAGACGTCGACGGCGAATGCGACGAGGAAGGCGGTTTGACTCAATCGTGGCACACGCTCATGCAGCAACTGGGCTCCATCGGCGCAATGAATGGGGCGCCTCGCATCGTGTGGGGCTTGACTCGCATATTCAATGCCGTCAGTCGACACATTACCGGAGATGACCTGATCGACGACGCGACAGCCAAGGACCTGGCTGTTTCGCTCTTCGACCTGATGGTGCCGCAACTATTCATCAACTTTGACCGCCGGAGATCGCTCAAGGGCGAATGGCAAGGAAAGCTCAAGGACAAGCTGGCCCATCAGGCAGTCAAGCTGAACCTGATTACCGTCAACGTGTTCGGGTTTTCTCGCGGAGCGGCCGAAGCGCGGACTTTCGTCAATTGGCTGTATGAACTCTGCGAGCAAAAAGACGGTGGCTATCTCTTTGCAGGCATTCCGATCCGTGTGCAGTTTCTCGGCCTCTTCGACACCGTGGCGTCGGTGGGCGCAGCCGGGCTCTACACCTTCATCGAAGGCCGCGCGGGCTGGGCCAACAACAGCATGCAGATCAATCCTGGCGTGGAGCAATGCGTGCACATGGTCGCGAGCACCGAGGTGCGAGCCTGCTTCCCCCTGGACTCAGCGCGCGTCGGCAGCAGCTACCCCGCCAATGTGGTTGAGTACGTCTATCCCGGCTCCCACTCGGACGTCGGCGGCGGCTACAAGCCAGAAGCACTGGGCTGCAAGGACTGGGGTGAAAAGAACGAAGACCTGCAGTTGGCCCGAATACCGGGCTACGAGATGTACTGCGCGGCGCTGGGCGCCGGAGTGCCTTTCCAAACCGCTTTCGGCGCGCTGAAGGTCGCTGGGACCAGTCTCGGTCTTGGTGCATTTGCACCACTGAACCAGATGGTTGCCAAAGCTCTCAAGCCCTCACCCGTCACCGTCAAGGCATTCGACGCCTACTACTTGAAGGCTGGCATTCAGGCCGGCCCCGTGGAGGACATGGCGCAACAACACCTGAGCCTCTATTTCACCTACCGTGTGCACCACAAGGACTGGCGGACTTCACCAGCCGTGAAGCGATCCCTTGGCACACCCAATGGCTCGATCGGTTCCTACAAGGATGAACCGCGCACCCTGTGGAAAACGCAGCTCGCCTTGATTCTCGTGATCTCCGCCCTTTGCGACGAGATCCAGCGGCGCGTGCAGGCGGGCGGCACCGAGGATGAAGTTCTGCGGCACCGCTACGACGCCTTCACCCAGGTGAAGGACGGCGGCGCCACGGGCCTGTCGCAGTGGTGGCCCGGCAGCTCCATTCACGCCATGGTCGGCTCGGCCATGGACGGATTTGCCGCTCGCAAAGGGTTGATGGAGCGCAACCTGCGCGAAGAGGACTTGCAACGCGCGATCGGCAAAGCACAAAAGGCGCCGCTCTACCTGGCTGAATGGCGCAAATTCCTGGCCGGCGAGACCCAGGCCGAGGTGCGCGACATCGCCGTCGAGCGCGATGGCGTTCGCTTGCTCGCAGCCATACAGTCCAGGCCGGTGTCTGGCGAAGTCGCTGCATTCTTCGATGAACTGGTGCATGACAGCATGGCCGGATTCATCGGATTCGGAATGCCCGAGTTCGAGACGAACGGCTACGGCATTGCCAAATTTCGCCGAACCTTCTTCGGCAATGACGGAGACGCGATGCTGCGCGACGAAGCCGAGCGTGGCAACAAGAGGCGCGTCTCGGCGCTCGATGCGAAGCGCGCCAGCGATCGCGCTCAAAGTCTGCAGTGGCAGCGCGAAGCCGCCGGGTTCCGGGGAACGATCTCGCGCTGAAGACCACAACCGCGAAGCTGAGTGCGCCCAGCCGGGCCACGAATCAGCTGCCGCCGCCGTTCAGTTCGCAGCAACACGCACCCAGCGCTGCGTCTTGCCGAACAGCGGCAGCCCGACATACGCACGCAGCACCAGCTCGCCCGCCGCGTTGCCCTCGGTGCTGACCGACATGTTGCATCGATAGGTCTTGCCGTTCTCGCGGTTGTAGATCTGCCCGGCCCATTCGGTGGACGGACGCGCGGCGTCGCTTGCATCGACGGGCGCGAAGTCCTTCAGCAGCGTCATGCCCAGCGCCGGCCGGCCATCGGCGGCTTGCATGTCGCCGCCGCCCGGTGCCATCGAGCGGTTGCCCAACACCTTGGTGACGGTGCCGCACAGCGCGGCGCCGCAGGGCGCGACCTCCACTTCGAGGTTGCCGTTCGCGGTGACCCAGCGGCCGCGCGGATCGGAGGCTGCAGCGGATTGCGCCTGCGCCGCGAAGGCCGCGGCGAACAACAGGGCGGCGCCGAATGCGCGGCCTGGACGATGAAACGAGGGCTGGGTCATGACGGGCTTCGTGTCGAGTGGATGAGGCGCCCATTCCATCGCGCCACGCGCCGCGGTGTGTGTCGAGACACACACTGAATCGTCGTGTTCCGTATCTGTCGGGGTGCCAGACACGGTACGGTACAAAAATCCGAAAAATCCGCGCGGCTCAGCCTGCCGCTGGTTTGACGGCCTCCAGCCAGAACAGCTTCTGCCGCATCGGCAGCGGCCCGCTGTCCTGGATGCTCGCGTGCAGCCGCTCCAGTGCGGCGCGGCATCCGTCGATGGCGAATCCGGGGCACACATAGGGCACGTGCTTCAGGTACCACGCGAACGCGCCGATGTTGTCGAACGACAGCTGCTCGGCGCCCTCTTCACTCCGTTCGATGACCAGGCCCGCGCGCGTGAGCTGATCGACCGCGGTGTCCAGTTGCCATCGCGGCAGAGCGGGCATGCGCAGGCCCAGCAGCGCATGGCAGTCGGCATTGAAGTCCGACGCGACCTGCTGCGTGACGAAGCGCCCGCCCGCCCCAAGGATGCGATGCACATCGCGCGCGACGAAAGACTCGTGGCGATTGACGACCAGATGGAACGACGCATCCGCGAACGGCAGTCGCGCGTCTTCATCGCCGGGCGCCTGCGCCGCGTTGTCGTCGGCGCCTTCGACCTCGACCACCTCCACGCCCAACGGCGCCAGGCGTTCGCGCGCGACCGCCACGTTCGGTGCCCAGCCCTCGGTCGCGACGGTGCGCGCCGGGCGGTACGCGAGCGCGCTCAGCCACTCGCCGCCGCCCGTGCCCATGTCGAGCATGTCTGGCGACTCGCGCGCATGCCGCACGACCGCGGCTTCGAAGTTCCATGGCGTGGCGGTGGTGGTGATGCGGCCGTCGCACGACAGATCCCATCCGACGAGCGGCCGCGCATCCGCATCGCGCAGCAGTTGCTCGAAGCTGCTCATCCGCGCGCCTCCAGCGCGAGATAAAAGAAAGTGGTGCCGCACGGCTCGCCCTCGGGCAGCAGCGCGAAGCCGGGGATCACGCCCACGCGCTGCCAGCCCATGCGCGCATACAGGCGCTCGGCCTCGGCGCTCGAGGTGTCGAGCACCAGCAGCGTCTTGCGATGCTCGCGCGCCGCATCCTCGGCCGCCTGCATCAGCAGCGCGCCGATGCCCCGCCGGCGCGCCCGGCGGAACACGAGCATCTTGGAGACCTCGGCGCGGTGCGGCTGGTTCTCGGGCTGGTCGAGCACGACCTGCACGGTGCCCAGCAGGCCCTCGTCGTCTTCGGCCACCAGCAGCACGCGTTCGCCGCGCGCCACGCCGTCGGCCACCTTGCGCCAGAACGCGAGGGCGCGCTCGCGCGTGATCGGCAGCATGAAGCTCACCGACGCGCCGCCTTCGACGCAATCGATCAGCAGGTCGGCCAGTGCCTGCACCTGCGCATCGCTCACCGTCGCAAGCGCACGGACGCGGGGTGTTTCGGTCGTCGTCATTTCATTCATCTCCAGGAGGTGGGGGCCGTGGTGATCACGACGGCATAGCGCGCGGTCTTGCGCGTGGGGTTGTGATAGCTCGTCGGATGGTCGAGCGAGAGCGCGAGGCAGTCGCCCGCGTCGAGGCGATGGAGCTCGTCGCCCACGGTGACTTCGATGCGGCCTTCGAGCACCCACACCTGCTGGTGGATGCGCGGTTCGCGCGCGCCGGTTTCGTAGGCCACGCGCGCCTTGGGCGGGAAGTTGACCTCGACGATCTGGATGGGAGAGATGGCGCCACCGGGCGAGACGTTGCGGCGCACATAGCCGGAGTGCGGGTCGCGCCACTGCAACTGGTCCGCGAGGCGCGAGACGGGGCTGGCGGTGGGCTCGGCATCGTCGAACAGCGAGGCGAGCGGAACGCCCAGGCCCGTGGCGAGTTTTTCGAGCAGCACGGCCGTCGGACTGCTCTCTCCGCGTTCGATCAGAGAGATCATGGAGCGGCTGACGCCGCAGTGCGTGGCCAGCGCATCGAGCGACAGCGCGCGGGAGGCGCGCAGGTCGCGCACGCGCTGGGCGATGCGGTCGTTGAGGGTGGCCGCCGGAGGGGTTGGCGTTGATTCCGTCATATTGGATGAAATATCCAATAAAAGGGAACTCGCGTCAACCCGTCATTTGTTCGGTTCGATGCCAATTCTTCGAACGAATATTCGTGAGACAGATTGCGATCATTCAACATATCACCAGCATGGATCTGACATGAGCGCCAACGACCCCGACCCCCTGCCTTCTTCGTTCATCGACTTCGCCGATGGACTGGCCCGACCTTCGGCCTTGCGCGCCCCGATCACCGCCGCCTACCGGCGCCCCGAGCCCGAGGCATTGCCCCCGCTGCTCGAACAGGCGCGCCTTCCGGCCGCACAGGCCGAAGCGGCCCATGCCCTCGCCCACCGAATCGCACTGCAGTTGCGAAACCGCAAGAACGCCAGCGGCCGCGCCGGCCTCGTTCAAGGCCTGCTGCAGGAATACGCGCTCTCGTCACAAGAGGGCGTCGCGCTGATGTGCCTGGCCGAAGCGCTGCTGCGCATCCCCGATGCCGAAACGCGCCACGCGCTGATCCGCGACAAGATCGCGCACGGACAGTGGCAGTCGCACGCAGGCCGCAGCCCCTCGGTGTTCGTCAACGCCGCGACCTGGGGCCTGCTGCTCACCGGCAAGCTGGTGGCCACGCACAGCGAGACGGGCCTCTCCACAGTGCTCACGCGCCTCATCGGCAAGGGCGGCGAGCCGCTGATCCGCAAAGGCGTGGACATGGCGATGCGCATGATGGGCGAGCAGTTCGTCACCGGCGAGACCATCGCGCAGGCGCTGGACAACGCGCGCGAGCTGGAGGCCGAGGGCTTTCGCTATTCGTACGACATGCTCGGCGAAGCGGCGCTCACCACCGACGATGCGAAGCGCTACCGCATCGCCTACGAAGACGCGATCCACGCGATCGGCAAGGCCTCGAACCACCGCGGTGTGTATGCGGGCCCGGGCATCTCCATCAAGCTCTCTGCGCTGCATCCGCGCTACAGCCGCGCGCAGCACGCCCGTGTCGTCGACGAGCTCTACCCGGTGCTGCGCGCGCTCACGTTGCTCGCGCAGCAGTACGACATCGGCATCAACATCGACGCCGAAGAAGCCGACCGCCTCGAACTCTCGTTAGACCTCTTGGAGCGCCTGTGCTTCGAGCCCGCGCTCGCGGGGTGGAATGGCATCGGCTTCGTGATCCAGGGCTACCAGAAGCGCTGCCCGTATGTGATCGATTTCGTGATCGACCTCGCGCGCCGCAGCCGCCACCGCCTCATGGTGCGCCTCGTGAAAGGCGCGTACTGGGACAGCGAGATCAAGCGCGCGCAGATCGAAGGGCTCGAGGGCTATCCGGTCTACACGCGCAAGGCCTACACCGATGTGTCGTACCTGGCCTGCGCGCGCAAGCTGCTCGATGCGCCGGGCGCGATCTACCCGCAGTTCGCCACGCACAACGCGCACACGCTCGCCGCGATCTACACGATGGCGGACCCGGCGCGCTACACGCCGGGGCAGTACGAGTTCCAGTGCCTGCATGGCATGGGCGAGCCGCTTTATGAACAGGTGGTCGGCCCGCTCGGGCGGCCGTGCCGCATCTATGCGCCCGTGGGCACGCACGAGACATTGCTCGCGTACCTCGTGCGGCGATTGCTGGAGAACGGCGCGAACACTTCGTTCGTCAATCGCATCGCGGACCCGACGATTCCGCTCGAAGCGCTGGTGGAAGATCCTGTCGCGACGGTGGAGCGCATGGCCGCGAGCGAAGGCGCTGTCGGCTTGCCGCATCCAGCCATTCCATTGCCCGCCGCGCTCTACGGCAAGCAGCGCGTCAACTCGCAAGGCATCGACCTCGCAAACGACGACAGCCTGCGCATGCTCGGCGAAACACTCCGCGCCACGGCCGCTGAACCATGGCGCGCAGAGCCGCTGCTCGCTGAAGGCGAATCGAGTGACGACGCCTCCTTTCCATGGGCCGCCGTACTGAACCCCGCAGACCATCGCGATGTCGTCGGGCAGGTGCGCGAAGCCACGCTGGCCGACGTCGAATCCGCCGTGTCGCAGGCCCAGGGCATTGCAACGACGTGGGCCGCGACGCCGCCCGCAGAACGCGCCGCACTCCTCGGCCGCGCGGCCGATCTGCTCGAAGCCCAGCAACCGCGCCTGCTCGGACTGCTCGCACGCGAGGCCGGAAAGACGTACGCCAACGCCATCGCCGAAGTGCGCGAGGCGGTGGACTTCCTGCGTTACTACGCGGCGCAGGCACGCACCGATTTCGCGAACGACACGCACCGCGCACTCGGGCCGATGGTGTGCATCAGCCCGTGGAATTTCCCGCTCGCGATCTTCACCGGCCAGGTGGCTGCCGCGCTCGCGGCCGGCAACCCCGTGCTGGCCAAGCCCGCGGAGCAGACGCCGCTGGTCGCGGCCGAAGCGATCCGCGTGCTGTGGCAGGCGGGCATTCCGCACGCGGCCGTTCAACTGCTGCCCGGCCGCGGCGAGACAGTCGGCGCTGCGCTGGTCGCCGACGCACGCGTGCAGGGCGTGATGTTCACGGGCTCGACCGAGGTCGCGCGCATCCTGCAGAAGACGCTCTCGACGCGACTCGGTGCCCACGGCGCACCCGTGCCGCTCATCGCCGAGACCGGCGGCCAGAACGCGATGATCGTGGACTCTTCCGCACTGGTCGAACAGGTCGTCACCGACGTGATGGCCTCGGCCTTCGACAGCGCCGGCCAGCGCTGCTCCGCGCTGCGCGTGCTGTGCGTGCAGGAGGAAGCGGCCGACCGGCTCATCGAGATGCTCAAGGGCGCGATGGCCGAGAGCTGCATCGGCAACCCCGCGCGGCTGGCCGTCGACGTGGGTCCGGTGATCGACGCCGAAGCGCGCGACAACATCGAGCGACACATCGCCACCCTGCGCAGCCGCGGCCGCCGCGTCTACCGGCAGGGGCGCGAGTACGCGCACGACACGCGCCGGGGCACCTTCGTGATGCCGACGCTCATCGAACTCGACAACATCGCCGAGCTGCAGCGCGAGGTGTTCGGGCCGGTGCTGCATGTGGTGCGCTTTCGCCGCCGCGACCTCGGGGCGCTCGTGGGCCAGATCAACGGCACGGGCTACGGCCTCACGCTGGGCGTGCACACGCGCATCGACGAGACCATTGCGCAGATCGTGTCGCACGCGAAGGCGGGCAATGTTTATGTGAACCGCAATATCGTGGGCGCCGTCGTGGGCGTGCAGCCGTTCGGCGGCGAAGGCCTCTCGGGCACGGGGCCCAAGGCGGGCGGTCCGCTCTACATGTACCGCATGCTGTCGAAGCGGCCGGACGACGTGCTCGTGCGCGCCATTGCAGACGCGGACCCGGGCAACGCATCGCCGACGCAAGCCGGTGCACCACATGCCGCCCTGTCGGCCTTGGCGCGATGGGCGAACGAAACGAACCGCCATGCATTGGCAATGCAATGCCAACTCTTCAGCGAGCTCTCACGCTCAGGCAGTTCGCGCACGCTGGCCGGCCCGACCGGCGAGCGCAACGTCTACACGCTGCAGCCGCGCGAAGCCGTGCTGTGCCTGGCCGATGCGGAAGCCGACCGCCTCGTGCAGCTGGCGGCCGTGCTCTCGGTGGGCAGCACCGCGATATGGCCCGCGGATGCAGGCGCGCAGAGCCTGCTCGCAGCGTTGCCCGTCGAGGTGCAGCAGTCGATCGCCATCGCGCGCGACTGGACTTCGGAGACCGTGGTCTTCGATGCCGTGCTTCATCACGGCGATGCGGCGAGCCTCTCGGGCGTTGCGCATCAGGTCGCGTCGCGGCCGGGGCCGATCGTCGGCGTGCGCGCGTTCGCGCCGGGGGATGCGGGCATTCCGCTTGAAAGCCTTGTGGTCGAGCGTGCCTTGAGCGTGAACACCGCTGCTGCCGGGGGCAATGCGAGTTTGATGACGATCGGGTGAGCGCCGCTGTGTTCAGGGCGGGTGCACAGGCCACCGGGTACTCCCCTCCGCGAATGTCCCCCGGGCTTCGCCCTCCTCCTTGATTTCGCTGCGGGGAGCACCCGATGCCCTGCGCACTGGGGCACGCTGCTGGTGATCGCAGATCAACGACCGCTCTGAAGCGCTCCCGCCGATGGTGGGCTCTGTTTCGCGAAATCAAGGAGGAGGCGAAGCCGGGGGACATTCGCGAAACAGAGCCCACCGTCGGCGGGAGTGCCGCCCCGAACAACGATCGTTACTTGTCGAACGCCGGATCGATTGGCACCCGATACCCGTTGACCAGCCGATTGGTCTCGTTCGCCATCCCGATAACGCCCATCAACTCGCCGAACATCTCGGTAGTCATGCCCGCCTTCTCCGCGCTCGCGTGGTGGCTCGCGATGCAGTAGCCGCAGCCGTTGGTCACGCTCACCGCGAGGTAGATCATTTCCTTGACCACCGGGTCGAGCGCGCCGGGCGCCATCACTTCCTTCAGGCTCGACCAGGTGCGCTGGAGCGCGACCGGATCGTTGGCCAGGTACTTCCAGAAGTTGTTGACATCGGGCACGTTGCGCGAGGTCTTGATGTCGTCGAACACGGCCTTGACCTCGGCGGAAGCGTTCGCGTAGTCGATCGGTTGGGGCTTCATCGAATCTCCTGAATCAGTGATGGTTCGTAAACATTTGGTAGCTGTTCGTTCACAGTCATTGTGAATTAGGTCCTTTGTTGGCGCGGCCTCGGTTCATACATTGGTGACCTTCATAAATTAACGCATCCAAAGGGTGCGTCAGGGGGAAACAATCATGGATCGAGGATTCAGGCGTGCTGTCGTCTTGGCGGCAGGCATGCTCACCGCAAGCGCATGGGCCGACGTCACCATCGGCGGCAACACCTACGTCGCGGGCTCGGGCGCCGTGTGCAGTTCGACCGGTGCCGGGCCCACGTGGTCGTGCCAGGTGCCCAACGGCAACGGCGGCATCGCGCTCGTGAGCGGCGTGCCCGGCGACCCCGTCAATGGGGGGCCCGATGCAACAGCGCTGCAGACCATCGTGAGCGGCAACCTGGGCAACAGCGCCGTGCTGCTCGGCGACACCACCACCAAGGCCACCGGCTACGGCAGCGTGGCGACGGGCATCGATGCCAAGGCGACCGAGACCTATGCGACAGCGCTGGGCTCCACGAGCACGGCCGCAGGCGTGAGCAGCACCGCCGTCGGCAACGTGGCGCAGGCCTTCGGCACCAACGCGACCGCCCTCGGCGCCAACACCACCGCGGTGGCCACCAGCAGCCTGGCCGCGGGCGATCGCGCCACCGCGAGCGACATCAACGCCACCGCGCTCGGCGCGAACACGCAGGCGCAGAAAAAGAGCAGCCTGGCAGCCGGCGACCGCGCGAACGCGAACGGCATCAACGCCGCGGCGCTCGGTGCCAACAGCCAGGCGCTGGCCGACAGCGCGCTCGCCGTGGGCGACTTCGCAACGGCCACCGCCGTCTCCAGCGTGGCGGTGGGCTTGCAAAGCACGGCCTCGGGCACGTCGGCGATTGCGCTGGGCACCGGCACCATCGCCAGCAGCACGGGCGGCGTGGCGCTCGGCGCGGGCGCCATTGCCGATCGCGCGGGCATGGGCGGCAAGGCCGAGCTGTTCTCCAACACCGCGGTGAGCTCGACGCAGGGCGCCATCTCCATCGGCAGCGCGGGCGGCGAGCGGCAGATCACGAATGTGGCGGGCGGCACGCAGGCGACCGACGCGGTCAACGTGCGGCAGCTGCAGGCGGTGCAGTCGCGCGCGGTGAACTACGGCACCAACGTGGATGGCAGCGTCAACTACAACCAGGTCACGCTGGGCAACGGGCAGGCGCCGGGCGGCACCACCATCTCGAACGTGGCGCCCGGCGTGGCCGGCACCGATGCGGTCAACGTGAACCAGCTGAACGCGCAGGGCAGCCAGGTCAACCTGCAGAACAACCAGCTGCGCAACGAGATTCGCGCGACGCAGCGCGACGCCAATGCCGGCACCGCCGGCGCGATGGCGATGAGCGGCATGCCGCAGGCGTACATACCCGGCAAGAACATGGTCGCGGCCAGCGTGGCGGGCTACGAAGGCCAGAACGCGATCGCCATCGGCTACTCGAGCATCACCGACAACGGCCGCTGGGTGATGAAGCTCACCGGCTCGGCCAACTCGCGCGGCAGCGTCGGCCTGACCGCCGGTGCCGGGTTCCAGTGGTGAGCAACGAGAAATTCAAGAGACCTTTCATGACACACGCAAAACAACCACGCATGCTTCGCACTTCCATCGCCATGATCGGCACCACCGCAGCGCTCTTCGCGCTGCAAGGCTGCACTTCTTACGTGAGCCGTGGCATCACCGACGAAGGCAAGGCCAGCGAGGTCGTCTGGCCGAAAGCCGACGACGCATGGCAGAACGAAGGCAGCTTTCCGAACCGCGAGAACCTGCGCGCCATCGGCCCCGGCGCGACCAAGAACCAGCTCTACGAGCTCATCGGCCGCCCGCATTTCTCCGAGGGCATGGCGGCCGTGCGCGAGTGGGACTACATCTTCCATTTCCGCTCGGGCAACGGCGTGACGACCTGCCAGTACAAGGTGATCTTCGATCGCAACTACCAGGCGCGCAGCTTCCACTGGCTGCCCGAGTTCTGCGGCAAGCTGGGCGCCTAGCCTGAACTACGCGGCGCGGAAAACGGGCGATGACGACATCGGCAGCCTGAGGTTGATCGCGTCGTCCGCATAGAGGATCGCGAAGGCCTTGCGCTTCTCGTTGAAGTTCACGCTGGCGCCCGCGTGGTGCAGCGAGCGGTAGTTGAAGGCCACCACGTCGCCCGCATCGACCTCGTAGCCCACGATGTCGAAGGCGCGGCGGTTGGCCTCGATGTCGCGCACCTCGAAGCGGCCGGCCCAGCCGTACTCGGCCTTCCACAGGTGCGAGCCGCGCACCACCTCGATGCCCGTCTCGCGCGGCACGTGGTCCACCGGCATCCACACGCGCACGATGCGGTGGCTGTCCGCGAGGCCGTACGAAGTGTCCTGGTGCCAGGGCGTCGCGCCGATGGCATCGCCATCGAAGAGCTGGTCGTAGATCCAGCGCAGCCGCCGCGTCACGGTCAGCTGCCGCGCGACCTCGCCCGCGCCGGTCTCGAACATCACCTGTTCGTGCTCGACGCCGTCCTGCGCGCGCCGCACCCACTCGGGCGAGATGATCTGGCGCAGGCACACCACGCCGTCCCGCAGAAAGCGCAGGCGCTCGTCCATGCGGACGTCGCGAAGCAAGGGGTTGGTCATGAGATCTCCAAGGGTCGCCTCGCCTGTTTCAGAGGCTGAGAGGTCGTCCGGCGTGACCGAGCAGCCCCCGCAAGCGGCCCCAATCAAGGCGCAAAGCGCAGCCATAGCTCGGGCTATGGCGAGCATTTGCAACGCAGAGTGGGGCCGTTTGCGGGGGATGAGCGGTCATGTCGGATGGCCTCTCAGCCTCTCAGGCCTTGTCTCGGCGCTCGCATGAAAACGAAGAGCCAGCCGATCATCAACGCGGCCATGCATGCAAAGCCCAGCGTCATCGCGTGGATGGTCTGGATGTACGAGATCGGCGCGTTCGCCATGCGCATCGCGATGCCGAACACCACCGCGCCCACGACCGAGCAGAACAGCAGCGCGCCCGGCCGCGCCGCGGCACGGAAGCCCGTGCGCAGGCACATGGTGAGACCGAAGATGGCAGGCGCGTAATAGAACGGCGAGAAGTCCATATGCCGGTAGTTCTCGCCGAAGGCCAGCACCACGAGGTGCGGCCCGACGAGGCCCAGCACCACGCCGCCCACTTCGGCGATCGCGAAGCCCAGCAGCACGAACATCACGAAGAGCCGGTGCACGCTCTTGCGGTCTTCGGCATGCCAGCGCGCCGCCAGTTGCGGCAGCAGGTAATAGCCCAGCGCCGCGAGCACGTACTGCATCGGCAACAAGAAGGTGATGTAGATCTTCAGCAGCCCGCCCTGCTCCGAATCGGCCGACGAGCCCAGCAGCAGGATGGCACCGCCCGTCATGATCCAGCTCATGAACTGCGAGAGGCTGGCCTTCCAGCCGTAGGCCATCGACTCCTTCACGGTGAGCCCCTGCGCAGCCTTGGCAGCAGGCAGCGTCGGCATGACGTTGCGCAGGTTCAGCAGCACGAGAACGAGGAACGGCAGCTGAAGCAGTGAGACCAGCAGCAGCGCCTCGCCCCACGTCGCGGGCTTCTCCACGCCGAGCACCGCGACATACCCCACGCAGATCAGCACGCCGGTCGCGCACAGCATCGCGTAGCGCCGCCCCGTGAGCAGCAGGCTGCGCGAGAGCCAGAAGATTTCGTAGCCCACGATGAGCGCGATGCCCACCCAGCGCACCTGCCCCGGAAACACGATGAGCTGCCAGCACAGGTACCCCGCGAGCGAGAGGAGCGCGACCAGCGCCCAGCTCGTCCACGCGGCGGACCGGCTCACGTAGAAGCGCCGGATGAGCAGCGGCTCATGCACCATCGCCGTGTGCAGGATGTACTGGAAGCTCACGACCGCGAGAAAGGCGGAGGCCACGCCGAAATCCGAAGGCGACAGCACACGCGCGAGCGCGAAGCTCAGGAGCAGCTGGCTCGCGCTGTAGATGCACTGGTCCGCAATCGCGAAGACGGGCCCGCCCAGACGTTTGCGGATGCCGGAAAGACGCGCCATCGCGTCTAGTCCGAGATCGACAGCAGCACGGGATAGGCCGAGGCCTTCGCGGAGAACCCGCCGTCCGTGCGGGGGCCGCAACTGCCGCGGCGCACCTGCGGGAAGAAATCGACGCGCGTGCACTTCTTGCCTTCGGCGACGGGCACGGTCACGGACTTCTCGTTGTCCTGCGTCCACAGCACGTGCAGCAGCGCGTCGTCACGCTTCAAGACCAGCTGGTTCACGCCCTTCGCGTCGTCGTACGACACCTTCTTCGAATGCCGGGCGATCTTGAGGAATTCGGTCAGCGCGGAGAACGCCTCCTTCTTCTCGCCCGCGTTCGACATGATCCCGAAGTTGTCTTCCTTGGAGAACGACGAGCGGCCGCGATCGCGCCACGCATACAGGTTCAAGAGCTTGATGCCGGCCGCGGCGTTGATGAGGTACTCGCGGAACACCAGCGACGCCTGCGTGCTCTGGCTGCGCACCGGAAGGTACGAGGCATAACCCCATTCGGAGACGGCGATGCCGGTCTTTTTGAGGTCGCGCTTGTCGAGCTGTGCGCGCAGCTTCTCGTAGTCGCCGAAGGCGGTCTCGGGCACCGGGCGGTAAGGGTGGATGGAAATGTCGGTCAGGCAATCGGACTTGGCGGCCGAGACGAACGCGTTCTCCAGCTGCGTCGGCACCTTGCCGCCCACGAAGGGCAGGTTCGCGAAACCGAAGCCCACCACGATGTTGGGTTGCACCTTCTGTTTGGCCATGTTGGCGCACAGCTCCGACGACGCGGTCTCGAAGTCCGCGAGCAGCGCGGGGTTCAGGAAGGTCTTGTGGTCCGGTTCGTTCCACACCTCCCACACGGCCACGTCGCCCGTGTGCGCCTTCATGAAGTTGACCGCGAAATCGGAGAAGAGACTCTCCTTGCGCGCGCCCTCGCGCCAGTCCTTCGGGCCCAACCCCCAGATCGCGCTGCCGCCGAAGAGCGTGACGATCGCGTCGAGCTTCGCGTTGCGCACGCGCTGGATGAGGCGCGGGTAGTCGATGAGGTTCGGGTTCACGCTCTTGAGCGGCGGCCGCACGCCGAAGCGCACGAACTCGAAACCCGCCGCGCGGATGTCGTTGAGGTCCGCATCGGTGATGGTGGCCGGGTCGATCTGCACGCTCAGCGCGACCGGGTAATCGGTGTCGATGCCGCTCACGCCGCGCGCTTGCGCAGGGCTCATGAAGGCAGCGGACAGACACGCGCACGACAGCAGCGCCGCTTGCAGCACGCGGCGGGTTCGGTTTCTGAAAATCTTCATCGGAGAACCGACTCCTTGTAGAGGTTGACGATGGCCGTGTTCATGCGCTGCGAGGTGAACTTCTCTTCGAAGATTCGCCGGCCGGCCTGCCCCATCTGGCGCAGGGCCGCGTCGGAGAGGCCGTCGATGTCGCGCAGCGTCTGGTCCATCTGTTCGAGGGAAAAGAGCCGGCCGCTGGTGCCGTGCGCCACGATGTCGACGAGCCCGCCGACGGCCGATGCGAACACCGGCTTGCCGCGCGCCATGGCCTCGACCGCGACGAGGCCGAAGCCCTCCCAGCGCGAGGGCACGATGGTGGCGTCGCACGCGCGGTAAACGGCATCGAGTTCGTCCTTCTCCAGCCAGCCCTTGAATTCGACCTGGTCGGATTGCGCGAGGGTCAAGTCCTTGCGCACGGAATCGCCCACCACGATGAGCTTGAAGTTCGGCTTCACGCGCACGTAGGCATCGAGCAGCGCGTCGATGCCTTTCTGCTTGTCCAGGCGGCCGACGAACAGCACCTTGCGCGGTTCGGCGAGCGCGAGTTGGGCCGACGCCGGCTCGCTGCCCTCGATCTGGTCGATGCCGTTCGGAATGCAGCGCACATGCTGGATGCCGAACTTCTCGGCCACCCGCGTCTCGTGGTCGCTGATGCAGATGATCGCGTCGCTGCGCCACGAGAGCATTCGCTCGATCCAGCGGTAGGCCAGCGTCTTGTACGCGGGGCCGGTCTGGTCGAAGGCCCAGCCGTGCGAGCAATAAACGATCTTCACGCCGCGCGGCACCTGCCCGAGCAATGCCATGGCGCGCACCACGCCGCCGGCGATCGAGCTGTGCAGGTGCAGCACGGCCGGGCGTTCGGTCGCGATGATCCGGCGCACTTCCCTCGCATACGCCAGCAGCGCCGAGGCCTTGCGCGCCGTGGGCACGACGTGGGTGTTTTCCGCGCCCAGCCAGTCCACCTGCCCCGGCAGCACGAACTTCACCTGGCTGATTTCCGGCGAGGTGTTCTGGTAGCGCGAGACGATGCGCAGGTACGTCTCCAGCCCGCCCTTGAGCGTCTCGGCAACGTGCAGTACTTTCATGGTGGCGCGCCTCGCGTCAGATGAGGGCGTGCGTGCCGGCGATGACTTCGCCCTTCAGCGCATCGAGCCGCTCGCGGTTTGCATTCCTGTCCTGCAGCAGTTGCAGCACCGAGGCCTTGAGCTGGTCGGGGCGCGGCGACAGGTCGAACAGGTATTGCGTGCGCCCCGTGAGGCGGAAGAACGACTCGACCTTCTTGTCCCAGTTCATCCCCACCGACGGAATGTTCAGGCTGTAGGCCACGATGTTCGCGTGCAGCCGGTGCGCCGCGATGCACGAGCACGCGCTGATGAGCGCCACCAGGTCGTCGGGGCGCTTGGGCACGAGGAAGGCAGAGTTCTGCGCAGCGTTCTCGCCGGACTGCCGCGCGGAAATCTCGGCCATCACGCGATTGTCTTCGGCCGCGCCGTTGGTGAAGTAGAGAACGCGCGCGCCTTCCTTCTGCAGCGCCTCGGCCAGGTTGGCGAAGAAATCGGCCGAGCCGATGGCGTTCGCGTCGCCGTACTCCGAGTTCATGACCAGCGCATCGAGGCTGCTCACGCAGATGCCCACGTCCCACTTCTTCTCGGGCGAAAGCTCCTCGGAAAAAGCGCTCTCGCAGACCAGCGCCGGATCGGGCACCACGCGAATGTCGGGCCGGGGGATGCGGAAGATGTCGTGCAGGTTCTTCGCGGACTCCGCATCGCGCGTCGCGAAGAAAACCGGCGCCGCGTTCTTGAAGAACTTGTTGACCAGCACCTTGCCCCAGTACGACCACTTGGCCGTGACGCCCACCGACACCACCGCCACCCGCTTGCCGCGCAGCAGCCGGCTCAAGAGGAACAGCTTGGCCGGGAAGTTCAGCGCCACGTCGCAGAAGAGCTGCCCGCCGCCGACGATGACCAGGTCCGCGTCGCTCACGGCCGCCTTCCAGTGCGGGCGCCAGCGCTGGAAGTAGTTCTTCAGGCAATACGCGAACACGATGGCCGAGCGCACGAGCGCCGGCAGCTTCTGGAACACGCCGAACGCGCCGCCGCCGCGCAGGTTGTCTTCGTCGAATCCGTGGCGCCCGGCAATGTCGAGGAATTCGATCTGGGCGTCCGGGTATTTGAGGCCGGCAATGTGCGCCAGCGACGCGGCAATGACCCCGTCGCCCAGGTTGTCGCTGAATGGCACAGCGCAAATCAGGATTTTTTTCATGGTAGGAATGGTTTTCTCGCTGCGACCTTGATGGCGATGAGATAGAGCAGCACCGAGGTCAAATGCCGGGTAAAACTCCCCAGATCGGGCTCGAAGATCAATTGCACCAGGATGTGCGCAATGAACAGGCTGGCGAAGAATCTGACTTCGAATCGGTCATGCCCGCGCCGGGCTTTTTTCCGGGCGCGGTAAAGAATGACCAGCATCGCGCCGATCATCAATTGCATGAAGAAGTCGCTCGCCGTCTGGAAATACAGAACGGGCGTGATCAATACCGTTCCGGCATAGACGTAATTGACCAGGAATCCGGGGCCGGTGGCCGGCGAGGCGATATTGGTGAATGCCGTGCGGTTGTCGCTGCCGATTTGTTCCGCATAGGCATTGGACGTGTCGCGTGGCGATTGCAGTGTCTGCAAAACGCTGGACGGCGCCGCCATGATGGCGCCCGCCGCAACAATGGCCGCCAGCAAATGGTATTTGAGCGGGCGGCGCCAGAGCCAATAGACGCCGAAGAACACGCCGACGATCAGCAAATAGTATTGGCGTACGAAGATCCCGTACACCACGTAAAGAAAGAGGAACGACGCGAAGGTGAATTTTTTCGATGTCCGGAAATAGATCGCCGACACGGTGATGAACATCGTCATGATGAGCACCACGGTTTCTTTCGACGGCGCAAACATGTTGAGCATGATGCACGGCGCAATCAGCAGCAGCCGCGAAAAGAAATCGCCGGCCCGGCGGATATCGTGCGTCGCGAAGAATAGGAACAGCGCGCTCACCAGGCAGGTGAAGATATCCAGGTTGTCCACGCCGATGAGGCCGAACAATGCCGCGGTGACCGCGAACGAATTGTCCAGATCCCCGCCCGCGCCGCCGTAATTCAGGATCTCGATGATCTTGGCCGAATCGACGCTCCATTTTTCGGGAAGCGATTCCCGGAAAAAAGCATAGATCAGCACGTACACGACCACGAGCGCAATGCCCGCGATCGAATATTGATTGAAACGCCGGCCCCTTCCGGGCCTGGGCATATTTCTCCGGGGCGTGATTTCGCCGGGCGGTCTTCCCGCAATGGCAGGACTCGTCAGCATATGGATTCCATTCCGAACATTCGAAGACAAAAATTCCCCTGCACCGGCCGCTTTCCAGCGCTGGTTTTTTTATTCTTCTTTGGTTGTCGCGGCCGCCATTCGCGGCCGCAGCCGACGAATTTCTATTCGTGCGGCCCGGCGAAATTCATCATCGCGACCCGTGCCCCACGGCCACCACCCAGATCGTCTTGATGAAGATGTCCACGTCCTTCACCACGGACAGCGTCTCCACATACCGCACGTCCAGGGCGACGCGGGCGTTGTAGGTCAGCTGGTTGCGGCCACTCACTTGCCAGAGGCCGGTGATGCCCGGCCGCACGGCGCAGTAGTGGCTCCAGTCGTGCCCGTAGAGCGATTTCTGCTCGAGCATGCAGGGGCGTGGGCCGATGAGGCTCATTTCGCCGATCAGCACATTCCAGAATTGCGGCAATTCGTCCAGGCTGGTCTTGCGGATGAATTTGCCGAAAGGCGTGATCCGCGGGTCTTTTTCCAGCTTCTGGTATTCGTCCCATTGCCGGCGCGCTTCCGGGTTGTTTTTCAGATGCTCCTCGAGCACCTGCGCCGAATTGGCCGTCATCGAGCGGAATTTCCAGAACCGGAATACCTTCCCGTCTTTTCCATAGCGTGGCTGCGAATAGAAAACGGGCGCGCCGGAACTCACCATCACGCACAGGCCGATCAGCACGAACACCCAGCCGAAGGCGATGAAGAAGAAAAGCGCGGCGGCAATGTCCACCGATCTTTTGCCGATGCGGAGCAATACCGGGTGATTGACCCGGTTCTGCCCGATATCGTAGGGCGATTCGCTGTGGTGGTTTTCCGAATTGTCCCAGCCTTGCGGGACCAGTGATTCTTCGGGGCGGAGGTTTCTCATGGCTTTCTCCATCCAGATCTGAAACGCGAAAGAATTTCTTTCGGAAGGTATTTCATTGGCGACGCACCTTTCCTCATGCAGGCAATTTCAATAGCCTGCATCTCTTCGGTTATGGCCCTGATTTTTTGTGGCCGACACGACCCGCACAACTGCCTCATGGCTCCTGCATTGCAGAAGCTATTGCGCGGCCAACGGACTACGGAAAATGTAGGAAAAATGAATGACTATTCATTGGTACTACATTTTTTTGAGTGAATACAATTTGAGTATGGGCTCGATGCGCCCGCCAGAATGTCAAGCGCATCGAATTGAATTTAACTCCAATTTTTCACGGTCTAGGTGGAATCCCTGTTGGATTTATATGTGTATTGTAAATGCTTGTAAGCGCCGTACTTATAGCCCCCACTGCCCGCATGGCGGCGCGATAGGTCGATAGCATTCAGAATTACGCCGTTCACCGAACGGCCCGCATGCGCAAGCCTTCTGACGGTTTCATTCAATTCCCCAAGCTGTGTCTTTTCGGCACGCGCGACCAGCAGCAAGGTGCTCGCGAGCGGCGCCACCGAGGCGGTATCCGCGGCCACCAATACCGGCGCCGTATCGACGATCACGAGGTCGTAGGCGGGCGATAGTTTGTCCAGAACGTGGACAAAAGACTCACTCATCAGCAATTCGGCCGGATTGGGCGGCAGCACGCCGGTGGTGATGACATCCAGGTTCGGCAGCACCGACGGGCGCACGGCCTTCTCGAAATCGAGCGTTCCTGCTATCAATTCCGACAATCCGCCGGCGCGCGGAATCGAGAGGAATTGATTGACGCGGCCTTTTCGCAAATCGGCGTCAATCAAAAGAACTCTTTTACCGGTCGCAGCGCTGATCGCCGCGAAATTCACCGAAATAAACGTTTTGCCTACACCGGGCGTCGCACCCGAAATAAGCAGCCGGTTGTTGGTCGCCTCCAGCATGGCGAACTGCAGCGCGGTGCGCAGGCTGCGCAGGCTCTCCACCGCCGGGTCTTCGGGTTGCAGGTGCGAGAGCACGTGCAGGCCGGCGACCTTGTTCTCGATGTTGCGGTCGAGCGTGCGCTGCGCGGCGCTCAGCGGAATGCTGCTGTAGACGTTCAGGCCCGTGTGCGTCTCGATCTCGCCGGGGTTGCGGATGCCGCCGAAGAACGAGCTGCGCGCCACCGCGGCGCCGATGCCGGCGGCCAGCCCCAGGATCAGCGCGAGCGCGACGACCAGCGGGCGCTTGGGCCACACCGGCTCCTCGGGCACGATGGCTTCGTCGAGCAGGCGCACGTTGCCCACCTTACCCTCCTTGGCCAGGCGCATCTGCAGCGAGCTGTTCAGCAGCGACACGTACAGGTCGGTGTTCACCTTGATGTCGCGCTGCATGCGCACGGTGTTCTGCTGCAGCTCGGGCATCTTGCGGATGCGCGCGTCGATGCCGGCGATGGCGCTCTTCCAGGCCCGCACTTGCGTGTCGAGCGTCTGGATGGCCGGGTGCTCGTCGGTGAAGCGCGCGGCGAGCTCGCGGCGCTTCTGCTCGGCCTCCAGCAGCTTGGACTGCAGGTCGACGGTTTGCGTGAGCGCGTTCTTGGCCTCGTCGTCCAGGCTCACCGTGCCGTTCTGGTTGCGGTAGCGGTTGTAGATGTCTTCGGACTGCTCCAGCTGCGTCTTGAACTGCGGCAGCGCGGTATCGAGGAAGCCCAGCGTCTTCTCGGCCTCGGCCGCCTTGCGCTCCATGTTCTGGCGCACGTAGAGCGTGCCGATCTCGTTGAGCAGCTGCGTGAGCTTCTCGGGGTCGGCGCTCTTCCAGCTCACGTCGAGCACGCCCGACTGCTTGCCCTTTTCGACGACCTTCAGCGCGTCCTGCAGCGCGAGCAGCGTCTTCTGCGTGGACGAGCGCACGAGCTGGAACTGCGCGCCCGGCTTGCCGCCGAGGCTGGTGACCATGAGGCTCAGGCTGCCGTTCGCGACGTTGGGAATGTTCGCCGACAGCAAGGTGCCGACGGTGCCCTTCATCGGCGTCTCGATGTCGGGGTGGCTCAGCTCGTACTGGCCGTTGGTGCCGACGGTGAGCTTGAACGGTTGCTCCTCGAAGTCGGGCGGCACGTCGAAGCGCGGCACGAGGATGCTTTCGGTCCCCGTGACGTACCCCGAGAGCCCCATGAAGCCCGGCTCCGACAGCTCGGTGGCGCGGCGCGAGAGGTAGCTCCCCACGAAGGGCGCATAGCGCGGCCGCGCGCTGATGTAGAGCTTGGTGTTGTCCACCGCCTTGCCCAGGATGGCGCGCGATCGGAGGATTTCGATTTCGCCCGCGGCCGGCGTCTTCACGCTCAGGAGCGACGAGGCCGCATCGCCGAGGAAACTGCCCGCGGAGTTGCCCGAGTCTTCCACCTGCACCGCGAGGTTGCCTTCGTAGACGGGCTTGCCCAGCAGCGCATAGGCGGTGCCCAGGAAGAGAAAAACGACGACCACGGCCGCGACGAGCCAGCGGTTGTCCACCAGGATGTCCCAGTACTCCGCGAGGTTGATGCCCTCGCCGTCGTCGTCCGGCGCTTGCATCGCTGGGGCGGCTTGCGGGGATGCGTTCATATGGTTTGCTGCTCAGGTTTTGTGATCTTCAGGACGCGGTCGATCCACGTCCGTGCGCCGGCGTCGATGAGGGCCAGCGCCCGCTCGAACGCGGCGTCGCCCTGCCGGTAGGGGTCGGGCACGTCCTGGGCCATGGTGTCGGCGATGCGGAACACCTTGCCGCGCACGAACGGGTAGGCCGACTCCAGGTAGCGGCGCTGCGCCAGGTCCATCACCAGGATGAGGTCGGCCTGGCGGCACAGCATCTGGCTGACCTGCTGGGCAACGTGGCCCGAGATGTCGATGCCGCGCGCGCGCATGAGCGCCTGCGCGGTGGCGTCGGCGGGTTTGCCCACCAGCGCGCCGGTGCCCGCGGACACCACGCGAAGGTGCGGCAGGCCCGCCGCGAGCAGGCCCTCGGCCATCGGGCTTCGGCAGATGTTGCCGATGCAGACTGTGAGCACGGTTTTCATCGGCGGCTCATCGGTGGTTCATGTAGATGCGGTCGCCGATGTCCATGACCTGGGCGGCCGGCAGGATCAGGCTGGCCACGCGGTTCCAGCTCACCAGCGGCACCGAGTCGATGTAGACGACGTCGCGAGGCTGCAGCGGGAAGCGGTCGGCCAGCGCGAGCGCGGCGGGGTTCTTCGCGTTCAGGTGGAACACCGCGGGCGTGCCCTTGGCGGTGTTGCGCACCACGTAGATCTGGCCCGGGTTGGCCGTGCCCAGGTTGGCGCTGCCGGCTTCGCCGAGCGCCTCGTTCAGCGAGAGGCGCCCGTTGTGCATGAGCAGCGCCGAGGGGCGCAGCACTTCGCCCATCACCACCACCTTGCTCTCGTCGCGGTTGCGCACCTGCACCACGTCGCCGTTCTGCAGCGGGATGTCGCCCGCGCCGTTGCCCAGGTCCTGCAGGCGCGTGAGATCGACCAGCGTGGTGCGGTCGCCGCGCGTGAGCGTGACGAACGAGCGGTCGCCGTTGGCGGTGATGCCGCCCGCGCGGTTGAGCGCCTCGGCCAGCGTCATCGGCACGTCGGTGAAGATCTGCAGCCCCGGCGTGCGCACCTCGCCCTCGACGAAGGCGCGGCGGCTGCGGAACGACTGGATGCGCACCGTGACCTGCGGCTCCTTGATGTAGCGCGCGATGCGCCTGGCGATGAGGTCGGAGGCCTCGATTTCGGTGAGGCCCTGCATCTTCACGCGGCCGATGTAGGGAAAGCTGATCTCCCCGTTGGCGCCCACGATGAAGCCCGGCGCCACGCTGATGCCGGTCGGGTCGACCTGCTGGGTGATGACGGCGCCGGCGTTGGGCAGGAGCTCGGGGTGGTCGTAGACGATGACGCCCACGACGTCGCCCGGCCCGATGGTGTACGGGGCGGCCTCGCCGAACAGCGCCTTCACGTCGGAGGGCACCGCGGTGGGTTGCGCATCGGCCATCGCGCGGATGAGCGCCGGCGAAATGGGCGTGAGCGCGCCTTCGGGCGAGCCGTCGGCGGACAGCGCGGGCGCGGGGCTCTGGTCGGGCTCGGAGGCCGCCAGGGTGCCGAAACCCGGTGCGCAGCCCTGGAGCAACATCGCGCCGGCCAGGGCGACGCTCCACCCCATCAGGTACACGTAGCGTGTCAAATTGATCTCCATTGCAAAACTGGTTTTTTCAACCACTGCGGTTCATATGCAAAGGTCGAGCCCGATTGATGCGGGAGGTCGCCTTTGGATCGCGGCGCACTTCAAAGCGAGCCTGTGCTTTATCGGTACGCGGTCGAAAACCCAATTGTCGCTGCGGCCGAAGACCTTCTTTTTCGTCGCAGAGGCGAAAAAATCGTGTCTATTCGTGGCGCAACCCTGCGCCGTGCGGGGTTATCTCCCATCGCACTCTCCGGAACATCGTTTTCATTGGGAAAACGGCCGCTGGAACAGCATTCCGGAATGCAATTGAGGCGATTGAAATGGCGACTTATTAATTACCCCGGCGCGTGGGGCGATCGTCGCATCCAGACCACGAAATCCTGGATTCAAGGGTTTTTGACCTTGCGTCCCGTTTTTGTAAGATTTTGTATTTTCGTGCAACCCCTCGAATGGAGCGCGCCCCTGAACTTGGGGTACCCTGTTCGCGAACCGGGTGCGGCGGCACCACAAGGGGCACCTCGCCAACCATTTCCGCCCGGTTTTGAATTGCTGTAGGTTCTTCGGTCTACTTCGAATTGATGCGGCTGCGGGCGGGGGCAGCACCAGGATCGTGCAACGATTGCACACGAAATAAAATGAATGATTTCAGATTCATTTTGAATTGAAACTTTCGTAGTGTTATTTGAATTCCGGTAATTCGAATGCCACGGAATTTTCGTAATTCCGTCATGCAAAACCTGTCTAATCGGACGCAATGACAGGAGGAGGCATGAAAAAGAATTCAACGCCGGTGCACCGCAATGGAATGGCGCATTTCCAGGAATTGGGCGCGCTCGGCCGCGGCCAATAAATGCAAAAGGCCTCACGAAGAGGCCTTGGGTGGGGATGTTCCGCCGAGCGAGTGGCGGAACAGGGGGCGCGGCTTACTGCTCTTCGTCGTTGCCGCCTTGGCCGAGCTGGTCTTTGGTGGCGCGAACGCCGCGCAGCACCAGGTAGAGGGTGATGCCGACCAGCACCAGGAACACGGCCAGCGCCCAGCCGCCCATGCCGAAGGCCCACCACCAGAACAGGCCGCTCAGTGGCAGCAGCACCAAGGCCAACAGCAATTCGATGAAGATCAAGCGCATCTGTCTCTCCCCCTTCGCTCGGGCACGCGTCAGCCCCAGGATGTGTAAAAAATCGCTACGCGTGTCGGGTGCGAGAGGATAGCTCAAGAAAAGTGAAGGATAGGCAGGTTCCGGGACGCTGCCTACAGAGTATTCCGGGGCAACCTGCATGCGGCCTGACTGCGCATGCCGCGCCGCCGCTCACGCCCGCGCAGAGGCGCGGAATTCGCCCGGCGTCATCCCCTGGAGGCGCCGGAAGTGGCGGTTGAAGTTCGAGATGTTGTTGAACCCCACCTCGTAGCAGATGCTGCTCACTTGCTGGCGCGTCGAGGCCAGCAGGCGGCAGGCCGTGGCCACGCGCAGGCCGATCACGAAATCGGTGAAGGTCTGGCCGGTGGCGCGGCGAAAGCTGCGCGAGAACGCGTTCTCCCGCATCCCCACGATCGCGCCCACTTCGCCCAGCGACATCGCCTCGGCGTAGTTGTCGCGGATGTGGTCCATCGCCTTGTGGATGCGCACCGCGTGGCCGTGCTCGTCGGCCCCTTCGCCATGGAGCGCAGGCGCCTCGTCGGCGAGCAGCCGGTAGTCGGTCCACTGCGCGAGTTCGTTCAGCAGCACCGTGAATTCGGAAAAACGCGCGAGCCCCTGCAGCGATGCGATGCGGCGCAGCCGCGCGAGCGTGCCTTCGCCCAGGCCTACGAACTGCACGCCGCGCCGCGCGCGCGCCAGGAGCGGCCCCGCATCGCCGAGCTCGGGAAAAAGCACCATGCCGCGGCGCAGCGGCTCGTCGCCGAAGCGCAGCACGATGCCGTCCGCATCGCCGCCGGACATCGCCCGGTGCGCGAACGCCATGGTGTGCGGCAGGTGCGGGCCGAGCAGCACGACGGTGCCGGGCGCGAAGCGGTGCGTCTCCTTGCGCGCGCCGCTGCCGATGCGAAGGCTCGCGGGCATCGTGCCGATCAGGTGCAGCTCGTGGTCGTGCAGGCAGCGCGGCTCGTGCGCGCAAGGCGTGAGCGGGAGCGCGACGGCGGGTTCGCAATGGACCGTGTTCAGCAAGACCGCATCTCCAATCTGCAGCGAAAGCGACGGGCCGCGTCAGCCCTGGCGCGCCGGCGGCGGCGCGGCGGTCTGCTGCTGGAACGCGGCCAGCAGCCGGTACTCCTCGCCCAGCTTGCGCGGCAGCGACAGGTACACCGGCAAGAGCTGCCGGTAGAGCGCGGCGTTCTTCGCATTGGGCGTGTGGCGGTGCGTGGCGCCGACCATGCCCGCGACCACGTCGAGCGAATCGACGTGGCCCAGCGCATAGAGCCCGAGCACCGCGGCGCCCAGGCACGAGCTCTCGAAGCTCTCGGGCACCACCACCTCGCGGTCGAACACGTCGGCCATCATCTGGCGCCACATGCCCGAGCGCGCGAAGCCGCCGGTCGCCTTGATGTGCGCGCTGCGCCCCGCGATGGACTCGACCGCCGGCAGGATGCTGTAGAGGTTGAAGATCACGCCCTCCAGCACCGCGCGGATCATGTGCTCCTTGCGGTGGTGGATGCCCAGGCCGAAGAAGGAGCCGCGCAAATCGGCGTTCCAGTAGGGCGCGCGCTCGCCGGTGAGAAAAGGGTGGAAGACGAGCCCCTCGGAGCCGGCCGACACGCGCTCGGCGATGCGCGTGAGCACCTCGTAGGTGTCGATGCCCAGGCGCTTGGCGGTCTCGGCCTCGGCCGAGGCAAACTCGTCGCGCACCCAGCGCAGGATGATGCCGCCGTTGTTCACCGGACCGCCCACCACCCAGCGCCGCTCGGCGAGCGCATAGCAGAAGGTGCGGCCCTCGGGGTCGGTCATCGGGTGGTCGACCACGGTGCGCATCGCGCCGCTGGTGCCGATGGTCACGGCCACCTCGCCGGGCGCGACCGCGTTCACGCCCAGGTTGGAGAGCACGCCGTCGTTGGCGCCGATGACGAAGGGCGTGTCGGCCGCAAGGCCCAACTGCGCCGCGACGTCCGCCGCGAGGCCCTCGATGTGCCAGGTGGTCGGCACCGGGCGCGGCAGCTGCTCGGCGCGCACGCCGGCCAGCGCGAGCGCGCCTTCGTCCCAGTCGAGCCGCTCCAGGTTGAAGAGCCCGGTGGCCGAGGCGATCGAATAGTCGACCTGCCACTGCCCGAAGAGCCGGAAGAACACGTACTCCTTGATGCCGACGAAGCGTGCCGCGCTGGCGAAGAGTTCGGCGCGCTCGTGGCGCAGCCACACCAGCTTGACCAGCGGCGACATCGGATGGATCGGCGTGCCGGTGCGGCGGTAGATCGCGTCGCCGTCCCATTCGTCGCGAATGCGTCCGGCCCATGCCGAGGCGCGGTGGTCGGCCCAGGTGATGCTGCGCGTGAGCGGCGCGCCCGCGGCGTCCACCAGGACGAGGCTGTGCATCGCCGCGCTGAAGGACACCGCGAGCACGTCGCCCGGCGCGGCCTGGCAGGCCTTCACGCAGCCGGCGATGGTCTGCAGCACGGCCTGGAAGATCTGCTCGGGGTCCTGCTCGGCGGCCGCGGCCTCGGGCTGCAGCAGCGGGTACTCGGCCGCGTCGTGCGCCAGCACGCGCCCGGCCGGCGTGAAAGCCACCGCCTTGGTGCTGGTGGTTCCGATGTCGACCCCGATGACGATGCGGCCCATGGCGTTGGTCTCCTTGCTTGCGATGGCGTTCAGCCGGCCATGCTAGACGACCATGCCCAGAAGCATGATGAAGACGATGGCCACCACCGAGATCAGCGTCTCCATCACCGTCCAGGTCTTGAAGGTCTCGGCCACCGTCATGTTGAAGTACTGCTTCACGAGCCAGAAGCCCGCGTCGTTCACGTGCGAAAGAATCAGCGAGCCCGCGCCCGTGGCCAGCACCAGCAGCTCGCGGTTCACGCCCGGCACCATGGTGGCGAGCGGCGCGACGATGCCCGCGCCCGTGATGGTGGCGACCGTGGCCGAGCCCGTGGCGATGCGGATCACGCCCGCCACCAGCCAGGCCAGCAGGATCGGCGAGACCTGCGCCTGCAGCGCCATGTGGCCGATCGCGTTGCCCACGCCGCTGGCCACCAGCATCTGCTTGAAGCCGCCGCCCGCGCCGATGATGAGCACGATGGCCGCGGTGGGCGCGAGGCTGTCGTCCACGAACTTCATGATCTGCTTGCTCGTGAACCCGCGCGCCGTGCCGAAGGTGTAGAGCGAGAGCAGCAGCGCCGCCAGCAGCGCGGTGATCGGGTGGCCGATGAAGTCCATCCACTGGCGCACGATGTTCTTCTCGTCCAGCGCCACGTCGGCGAAGGTCTTCAGCAGCATCAGCGCCACCGGCAGCAGCACCGTGACCAGCGTGATGCCGAAGCCCGGCAGCTCGCGCGCCTCGGGCTCGCGCGCCAGTTGCGCCAGCAGTTCGGGCGATGCCTCGCCCGGCACGTATTTCGAGATGAACTTGCCGAAGATCGGGCCCGCGATCATCGCGGTGGGCAGGCCGACGATGAGGCCGTAGAAGATGGTCTTGCCGATGTCGGCGCCGAACACGCCGATTGCCAGCAGCGGCCCCGGGTGCGGCGGCACGAGGCCGTGCACCACCGACAGGCCCGCCAGCAGCGGAATGCCGATGCGGATGAGCGACACGCCCGTGCGCCGCGCCACGATGAACACCAGCGGAATCAGGAGCACGAAGCCGATCTCGAAGAAGAGCGGAATGCCCACCAGGAAGGCCGCGAACATCATGGCCCAGTGCACGCGCTCGCGGCCGAAGGCGTCCACCAGCGTGCGCGCGATGCGGTCGGCGCCGCCCGACTCGGCCATCATCTTGCCCAGCATGGTGCCCAGGCCCAGCACGATGCCCACGAAGCCGAGCACGCCGCCGAAACCGTCCTGGAAGGACTTCATCACCAGGTCCACCGGCATGCCCGAAGTGAGGCCCAGGAACCCCGCGGCCAGCGTGAGCGCGATGAAGGGGTGCACGCGCCAGCGCGTGATCAGAAGGATGAGCCCGAGGATCGCCACCAGGGCGTCGACGAGCAGGAAAACCTCTTTGCTCATTCCGAACATTCCGAACATGTCTTGTCTCCTGAGTCCGGGGGCTGCGAGGGCGCCCGGTGGGTGGAACGACGGCGGGGACAGCGCTATCCCGCACAATCCAAAAAAACCAGCGCTGGCAGTTCCGGGTTTCTCCGGTCGGCAAAGGGCTGGGACAGCGCTATCCTAGGACAGCGCTGTCCGATTCAATCTTGGTATTAACCCTGAGAAACGACCAACGACCATGGCCGACGTCCCCGAGCGCCCCCGTTCCCGCTCTGTCTCCCGTTCTTCCAGTCACGTGACCCTCGACGACGTGGCGCGCGTCTCGGGCGTGAGCGCGATCACCGTCTCCCGTGCGCTGCGCGGCGCGCGCAACGTGGCGCCCGAGCTGAAGGCGCGCGTGCAGGCGGCGGTCGATGCGCTGGGCTACGTGCCCAACGTGGCGGCGCGCGCCCTCGCCTCGGCGCGCAGCTCGCACGTGGCGGTGCTGATTCCGTCGCTCACCAACCAGCTCTTCGTGGAACTGCTCGAGGCGGTGCAGGACGCGCTGGCGCCGCACGGCTTCCAGTCGCTCATCGGCGTGACCCACTACGACCCCACGCAGGAAGAGGCGCTGCTGCGCAGCTACCTCTCGCAGCGGCCGGCCGGCGTGCTGCTGACCGGGTTCGATCGCAGCGCCGCGTCCCTGCGCATGCTCGAGCGCAGCCACGCGCCCTGTGTGTACCTGATGGAAACCTCGGCCGCGCCCGGCATCCACAGCGTGGGCTTCTCGCAGCAGGACGCGGGCCGCGCCATCGTGCAGCACCTGCTCGCGCGCGGCCGCCGCCGCATCGCCTACGCCGCCGGCCAGCTCGACCCGCGCGTGATGCTGCGCCTGGAGGGCTACCGCGAGGCGCTGCGCGCGGCCGGCTGCCACGACCCGGGGCTCGAACTGCTCGTGCCCGGGCCGACCTCCATGGCGCTGGGCGGCCGGCAGTTCGAGGACCTGCTCGCGCGCCACCCCGACGTGGACGCCATCTTCTATTGCAACGACGACCTCGCCCAGGGCGCACTGCTCGCCGCACTGCGCACCGGCGTGAAGGTGCCCGAGCGGGTGGCGATCGCGGGCTTCAACGACCTGGGGGGCAGCGACCAGATGCTGCCGCCGCTCACCACCGTGCGCACCCCGCGCCAGGCGATCGGCGAGCGCGCGGCGACCATGCTGCTCGCGCTGATGCGCCAAGAGACCGTGGCCGAGCGCACGCTGGACCTGGGCTTCGAGCTGATGGTGCGGCAGAGCAGCTGAGTGCGCTCAATGCGAGACGACGGCGATTCCCTTGAACTGCCCTGCCTGCGCCTTCTCCTTTTTTTCCGGCCGCGGATAGCGCTCCGGCGAGAAGCGGTGCAGCAGCTCCGCCTCGCGCTCGTTGGCGAGCGCGAGGTTGGCCAGCTTCACATGCCCGAAGCCGCGGATCGAGAGCGGCAGCGCAGCGATCTGCGCGGCGATCTGCTGGTTGGCCGCTGAAAGTTCGGCGGCCAGTTCTTCGAGCCGCTGGTCGAACCGGGCGATGAGCGCGCGCTCCGTCCGGCGCTCCTGCGTGTAGCCGAACAGGTCCAGGCCCGTGCCGCGCAGCCGCTTGCCGTGCGCGAGCCACTTCATCATCGGCAGCATCCAGGCACCGAGGCGGATCTTCGCGGGTGCCTGGCCGTTCGCGGGGCGCGCGAGCAGCGGCGGGGCCATGTGGAATTCCAGCTTCAGCTCGCCTTCGAACTGGTCCTTGAGCTTCTGCAGGAACGCGCCGTCGGTGTAGAGGCGCGCGACCTCGTACTCGTCCTTGTAGCTCATGAGCTTCAGGAGGCTGCGCGCCGCGTTGCGCGTGAGCGGCAGGCGTGCATCGCCGCCCGGCAGCGCGGCTTCGGCCGCCTGCAGCGCGCGGATGCGCTGGTCGAAGCGCGCGGCCCATGCGGCGTTCTGGTAGCCGGTGAGATGGCGGCGCGCATCGGCGAGCAGCGCGTCCAGCGGGCGCTCGTCGGCCTGCTGCGCCTCTGCATTCATTGGCGCGGCACGCAACTGGTCCAGCGCGGCGGGATCACCCGCTGCGAGCCGGCCCAGCGAGAACGCCGACTGGTTCGCCGCCACGGCCACGCCGTTGAGTTCGATCGCATGCATCAGTGCCTCCAGGCTCAGCGGCACCAGGCCGCGCTGCCACGCATAGCCGGTCGCGACGATGTTCGCGGCCAGCGTGTCGCCCAGGAACTCTTCGGCCAGGCTCTGTGCGTCGAAGGTCTCGACCTGTTCCTCGCCCGCGACGAAGCGCATCTTCTCCAGCAGCAGATCGACGTGCAGGTCGGCATCGGGATTGCGCAGCGACTCGGCCACGGGAATCTCGTGGATGTTCGCAAGCACGCGCGTGCGTCCGTGCCGCACGGTCTGCAACGCGTCGGGCGAGGCGCCCACCACCACGTCGCACGCGAGGATGGCGTCGGCCTGCTGCGTGTCGATGCGCACCTGGTTCAGCCGCTCGGGCGTGTCGGCCAGCCGCACGAAGCTCAGAACCGAGCCGCCCTTCTGCGCGAAGCCCATGAAGTCGAGCACGCTGGCCGATTTTCCTTCGAGGTGCGCGGCCATCGCGATGACCGCGCCCACCGTCACCACGCCGGTGCCGCCCACGCCGGTCACCAGCAAATCGTAGGGGCCGGTCCACGCATGCGGCGCGGGATGCGCGAGCGCGGCCACGCGGTGCAGGAAGGCGTCGCGCCCGGCCGCCAGCGCCCCGCTCTTGCGGCGCAGCTTGCCGCCGGTGACGCCCACGAAGCTCGGGCAGAAGCCCTTGGCGCAGGAATAGTCCTTGTTGCAGCTGGTCTGGTCGATCTTGCGCTTGCGGCCCATGGGCGTTTCGTGCGGCAGCACGGCCACGCAGTTGCTCTGCACGGTGCAGTCGCCGCAGCCTTCGCACACGGCCTCGTTGATGTAGAGGCGCTTGGGCGGATCGGCCAGCTCGCCCTTCTTGCGGCGGCGGCGCTTCTCGGCGGCGCAGGTCTGCTCGTAGATGAGCACGGTCACGCCGGGCATTTCGCGCAGGCGCCGCTGCACCGCGTCGAGCGCGGCGCGGTCGTGGAACTCGGTGCCTGCAGGAAACTTGTTCTTGATGGCGTCGTACTTGTCGATGGCATCGCTCACCAAGACCACCTTGGTGACGCCTTCCGATTCCACCTGCCGCGCGATCGCATCCACGCTGATCACGCCGTCCACCGGCTGCCCGCCGGTCATCGCGACCGCGTCGTTGAAGAGGATCTTGTAGGTGAGCGTCGCCTTGGCCGCGACCGCCTGCCGGATCGCGAGATAGCCCGAGTGGTAGTAGGTGCCGTCGCCCAGGTTCTGGAACACATGCGGCGTCTTGGTGAACATGGCGTGCGAGATCCAGTCCACGCCCTCGCCGCCCATCTGGATGAGGCCCGCGGTGCTGCGGTCCATCCAGTTGGCCATGAAGTGGCAGCCGATGCCCGCGCGCGCGGTCGATCCCTCGGGCACCTTGGTGCTGGTGTTGTGCGGGCAGCCGGCGCAGAAGTACGGAACGCGCTTGACGGCATCGCTCGCGTTGCCCAGCAGGTCGGGCGGCGTGAAGTCGCGCACATGCTGCAGGTGGTCGCCCAGGTCGTGGTTGTCGGGGAAGTGCACGGCCAGCCAGTGCGCGACCAGCTCGATGAGGCGCGAAGGCCGCAGCTCGCCGAGCGCGGAGACGAGCGGCTGGCCTTCGCGGTCGTGCTTGCCCACGAGCACGGGGCGCGCATCGGGCGGCGCGTTGTAGAAGATGTCGCGCAGCTGCGTCTCGACCACCGCGCCCTTCTCTTCCACCACGAGGATCTCGCCGAGCCCGCGTGCGAATTCCTTCAGGCGCGTCTGCTCGAGCGGAAAGCTCAGGCCCACCTTATAGAGCCGCACGCCGGCGCGCGCCAGTTGCTCGGGCGAGAGCTCCAGGCGCCGCAGCACTTCCATCAGGTCGTGGTGCGCCTTGCCGCAGGTGACGATGCCCACCTTGGCATGCGGGCTCACGATGACGTGGCGGTCGATGCTGTTGCGCTGCGTGAACGCGGCCACGGCGGCGAGCTTGTCTTCCAGCCGCGACTCGATGCGCAGCGACGGCAGATCGGGCCAGCGGTAGTGCAGGCCGTCGGGCGGCGCGGCATGGCCGGTGGCGGCGCGCACCGCATCGGCGTCTTCCCAGTCGGCGACGCGCGCGTTCACCGCGTCGAGGTCCACGGTGCCCGCGCTCTCGACGATCTCGGACAGCGCCGCCATGCCGACCCACGCGCCCGAATAGCGCGAGAGCTCGTAGCCGTAGAGGCCGAACTCCAGGTACTCGGCCACGCTCGCGGGCTGCATCACCGGCATGCGCCAGGCCATGAAGGCGTGGTCGCTCTGGTGCGGCATCGACGACGAGACGCAGCCGTGGTCGTCGCCCGCCACCACCAGCACGCCGCCGCGGGGCGACGAGCCGTAGGCGTTGCCGTGCTTGAGCGCATCGCCCGCGCGGTCCACGCCCGGCCCCTTGCCGTACCACATGGCATAGACGCCATCGACGGTGCGCTCGGGGTCGGACTCCACGCGCTGCGTGCCCAGCACCTGCGTGGCCGCAAGCTCCTCGTTCACCGCGGGCACGAAGCGGATGCCGGTCTGCTTGAAGCGCTCGCCGGCCTTCCAGATGGCCTGGTCGACCATGCCCAGCGGCGAGCCGCGGTAGCCGCTCACGAAGCCCTGCGTGTGCAGGCCGCGCGCCGCGTCGCGCTGTTTCTGCATCGCCAGGATGCGGATCAGCGCATGCGTGCCGGTGAGAAAGACCGAGCCGGCATCGGCCCAAAGGTTGTCGGAGAGCTGGTAGTCGGGCCGTCGCAGCGCGGCCGTCTTGTGGGGGGCGTTCATGCCCGGAATTGTTCTGCCGCACCCCGAGTAAGTGTTTCTTCAATACACTGGCGCAGACCCTTGTTTGAAGAAGAATCCACTCGAAAACCACCATGAACGTCGGTTCTGTTTCTCTGGACGAGCATTGCCTCAAGATCCTTTCTGCACTGCAGCACGACGGGCGGCAGACCGTGCAGCAGATCTCGGAGGCCGTCGGGCTCTCGCCCACGCCCTGCTGGAAGCGCATCAAGGACATGGAGGCGGCCGGCGTGATCCGCGGCTACACCACGCGCGTGGACCCCGAACTGGTGGGCCTGCACGTCTCGGCCGTGGCCGAGGTGAACCTGGACCGCCACAGCGAAGCGATGGTGCAGCGCTTCGAAGAGGTGGTGGCCGCGAGCCCGCAGATCATCCGCTGCGTCTCGGCCACGGGGCCCGCGGACTACATCCTGAACGTGACGGTGCCGGACATGAAGCACTACGAGCGCTTCCTGCACGAGGTGCTCTTCAGCCTGCCGGGCGTGACCCACGTGCGCTCGAGCATCGTGCTGCGCGAGATCAAGTCGGAGGTGGCGCTGCCGCTCGGGCACCTGATGGGCGCGAAGTCGGGCGCGGCGCCTTCGCGGCGCTGAGAAGGCGCAGACCGACCGGGCCGATCAGTAGTAGCGCCGCTCGGATCGGTCGAACGCCAGGAGCAAGCCCGCAAGCAGTGCGCCGCCCGCCGCGGCGATGAGCACCGCCTTCACCGGCTCGGCTTCGATCTGCTTCACGCAGGAGGCCTGCCATCCGGCGGCTCGCTCCTTGAAACCCCCGATCTTTTTACCGGCCTCGTTGACGGCGCTCCGGGCGTAGGCCCGGCCGGTGTCGGCGGCGTCCGAGGCGACGTCCTTCGCATCGGCGGCGATGCCGCGCGCGGTGTCGAGCGCCTCGCCGGCCGTGGCCTTCGCATCCGCGGCGCTCGAGCGCAGGGTCTGGGCCGTGGCGCGTGCAATCGTCTTCGCCTCATCGGCCAGGCCGCCGGCTGCGGCCGATGCATCTCGTCCGGCCCGGCGTGCTTCGTCGGCGAGTTGGGAGGGGGTCTTCGGGTCGTCTGCCATGGCGGTCTTTCGAAAGGAGCAACAGGATTTGCGAAGGAGCTATTTGGGCGACGCGATGCACGCCGGGGTGTCGGGTGGAACGGGCATCTCTTGTAGGCCAAAGCAAACCGCGGCCATCGCCGGCCCGCACGGTTGGACGCGGGCCGGACGGGATCACTGCCTACCCCGCGTTGCGCCGGGCACCGACTGAAGCCCGCGCGCGCCGGCGAAAGATTTCCAGCACCACAACAAAGTGCACAAGGAGCAGCCATGGCCCAGTACGGCGTCAATTCACCAGTCGGCGTGATCGAAGGGTCCGCCAGCCAGAGCGGTGTGTCCTGGGGGGCGATCTTTGCCGGCGCCGCGGGCGCGGCATCGCTGTCGCTCATTCTTCTGTTGCTCGGCACGGGGCTGGGCATGTCGTCGATCAGCCCGTGGGCGAGCCAGGGCGCGAGCGCCGCCACCATCGGCGTCGCGACCATCCTGTGGCTCACGTTCACGCAGATCGCCGCCTCGGGCATGGGCGGCTACCTGGCCGGCCGGCTGCGCACCAAGTGGGCCGGCGTGCACACCGACGAGGTGTACTTCCGCGACACGGCCCACGGCTTTCTCGCCTGGTCGGTGGCAACGCTGCTGACGGCGGCGCTGCTCGGCTCGGTCGTGGGCTCGATCCTCGGCGCCGGCGCGCAAGCGGGCGCCGCGGTGGCCGGCGGTGCGGCGACGGCCGCGACCGCAGCAGGTGCTGCGGGTGCCGCGAGTGCCGGTGCCGCGGCTTCGGGATCGCAGTCACCTTCGGAGGCCGGCCCCGGTCCGATGAACTACTTCATCGACTCGCTGTTCCGCCGCGATGCGAGCGCCACGCCCGCGACCCCGGGCGACGCCAGCGCCGCACCCGCGACCGCAGCGCCCGATCGCCCTGCTGCCGCAACCAACGCGGAAGTCAGCCGCATCTTCCTGAACAGCATCCGCACCGGCGCGCTGCCGCCCGAAGACGCGCGGTACGTGGGCCAGGTCGTCGCGCAGCGCACCGGTCTCAGCCAGCAGGACGCGGAGAAGCGCGTGACCGACACCTACGCGAAGGCCCAGGCCGCGCTCAAGGATGCGCAGGCGAAGGCCAAGGACGCCGCCGATGCGGCACGCAAGGCATCGGCCTATGGCTCGCTGTGGCTGGTGATCTCGATGCTCATCGGCGCGTTCGTCGCGAGCTTCGCGGCCACCTACGGCGGTCGCCGGCGCGACCTCTGACCGGCATCCACCCACTTCCAGATTCAAGGAGATTTCCATGCGCTCACTTCTGCTGCTTTTTCTCGGCGTGCCCATCCCGGTCATCATCCTGATCGCGTTGTTCTTCCACTGAGCCGGCGCCGCGGGCCGCGCCTTCGCAGGCCCGCGGCGGCAACCCGCACCATGCACATACAGCATGCACAGACAGCCGATGCTGAAGTGCTCCTACGTGGCTGCGAATTCATTCCACTGAATCTGCATTCATGAACAACCCTTCCAACCCCCATTTCGCGCTTCGCGGCATTGCCGTTTTCAGCATCGCGGCGGGCCTCGCGCTATCGGCCGCGGCACAGTCCACCGGCAATCCCAAAGGCTCGGTGGCGCCTCCGACGAGCGATGCACAGAAGGCGCCGGCTTCGCGCAGCCCCACGGGCGGCTTCGGCGACAGCGGAAAGATCGTGACGGACAAGGAAACCGTCCAGAGCCGCTCGCAGACGATGACGCCGCCTGCCAACGCGGGGCCGGCCCAGCCCGCGCCCGACAAGTCGCCCGGTCGCGCGAACAGCGGCCCCAGTGCCAAGGGCGCCGGCACGACGACCAAGCCCGCCCCCCAGTAAGCCCAGCCCCATCCAGCCTCACAAGGAGATCGACATGAGCGACAGACCCCCCACCGGTTCAGGCGACGGAACCCGTCCCGCCACCAGCGGCGGCGTGGACAACATGGGCGGCGCCGAGAGCTTCTCCGGCAAGAAGACCGCCGCGGGCGAGGACGTCTCCGGCCCCGCGCCGAAAGAGCGGATGCAGGACAAGCGCAAGAACGTGGAGGCCACGAAGCACGACGACTCCGCCGCGTTCGGCCTCACCGAGGACCTGACGCCCGACAGCAACCGCGAGCCCGCCGAACCCGCACCTCCCCCCCACTCTGACTCCCGCCCGGACTCCCGCGAAGAAGCCATCCGCCGCGCCGCCTACGACGCGTACCAGCGCCGCGGCGGCGAAGCCGGACACGAGACCGAGGACTGGCTCGAAGCCGAGGCGCAAGTCGACCGCCAGGCCGGCACGAAAGTTTGAAAGCACAGAGGAATCCGAACATGGCGACCAGCAGCATCCTGGGCGGCGAACGCGCGCCCATCGAACCCAAGGGCACCGACGAAGACACGCTCGGCCCTTCCGATTCCAGCGACAGCGGCAGCGATGCCGCGGGCACGGGCGGCAACCGCGCGGCCGCCGAGGCGGGCCTGGAGGAGCCGACCGATTCGGACATCCTTCCCGACCGCGTCGGCGTGATCCCCGACGCGGCGCATGAAGTGGACACGGCCACCGAAGATCCGGACGCGTCCCGCGTCGAGGACCTTGCCGAGGACAACGACAGCAGCGAAGACAGCGAGGACGGCGAGCCCGAGAACGCCTGATGCCCGCCAGGCCCGCCGGCAAACAGCCCGAGGAAATACCGCCCGCGCGCCGCGTTGCAACGACCCTGCGCGGCGTCTTCGGCCACAGCCGTCTGCGCGCCGGCCAGGCCGAAGTGATCGAGCGCGTGCTGTCCGGCCTGTCCACGCTCGCGGTGATGCCCACGGGCGCTGGCAAGTCGCTCTGCTACCAGTTGCCCGCGGTGCTGCTCGAAGGGCAGACGGTGGTGGTCTCGCCGCTCATCGCGCTGATGAAAGACCAGTGCGACCGGCTGCGGGCGCTCGGCATCCGCGCCGTGCAGGTCAACAGTTCGCTCGGCGCCGAGGAACTGGCGCAATCGGAAGCCGACATCGACGCGGGCCGCGCGCGCATCGTGCTGACGACGCCCGAGCGCTTGTCCGATCCGGATTTCCTCCGGCGCCTGGGCGCGCACCCGGTGGCGCTGGTCGCGGTCGACGAGGCGCATTGCATCTCGCAATGGGGCCATGACTTCCGGCCCGCCTTCCTGGAGATCGGCCCCGCGATCCGGGCGCTGGGCAGTCCGCCCGTGCTCGCGTTGACGGCGACCGCGGGCGACGAGGTGGCCGCCGATGTGATGAAGCTGCTGGGCATTCCGCGCGCGGGGCTGGTCGATACCGGCGCCTACCGCGCGAACCTGCGCTTTGCCGTCGAACAGCTCGCGAACGAGAAGGAACGCCTGCGCCGCACGGTTGAATTCGTGCGCGAAGCGCCGGGCAGCGGCATCGTCTACGCCGCCACGGTGAAGGCTGCCGAGCATGCGTTCGATGCGTTGAAGGCGCAGGACGAATCCGTGGCGCTCTATCACGGCAAGCTCGGCGCGCGCGAGCGCAGCGCCGCGCAGGAGGCATTCATGGCGGGCGAGGTGCGCGTCATGGTCGCCACCAATGCCTTCGGCATGGGCATCGACAAGCCCGACATCCGCTTCGTTCTGCACTGCCAGATGCCGGCGAGCCTGCATGCCTATTACCAGGAGGCCGGGCGCGCCGGACGCGATGGCGACGAGGCGCGCTGCCTGCTGCTGTTCCATGCGAAGGACCGCACGGTGCAGCAGTTCTTCCTGGCCGGAAAGTATCCGCAACTGGAGGACCTGGACGCGATCTACCGGCAACTGCTGGCCGAGCCGCCCGAGACCGACGGATGGACGGCCGCCAGCCTGCTCGACGCGCTGGAGCGGCCGCGCACCCGGATGCAGTCGGGCATCGCGGTGCTCAAGCAAGCGCAGGTGCTCCAGGCCGACCGCCGCGGGCGCCTCTCGGTGCGCGAGCGCGCGGCCGGCAAGGTCGATTTCACAGCGGTGCTCGATGCCTACAAGACCCGGCGGCAGCAGGACCGCGAGACGCTCGAGCGCATGGTGTCGTACGCGCAGTCGGGCCAGTGCCGGTGGCAGTTGCTGCTGAGCGATCTCGACCGGGCTGCGGAGCCGAAACGCTGCGGCACGTGCGACAACTGCCGGCGCATCGCGGCCCATGAAAAAGAAATGGCGCAGCCCATCGTGATGAATGGCAGCGACACCGGGCCCGCCGCGCGCATACAGCCGGCCTTCGCCGCCGACGATCGGGTGCGTGTCCGGCGCTTCGGGCCCGGCGTGGTCATCGCTTCGGACGCGACGTCGATCACCGTCGGGTTCGAGGACGGGACCCAGCGCTGCTTTCATCCGGACTATGTGACCCCGCTGCACCGCAGGCCGAGCGCTGCCCGCGTGCACGGCTGAACGCCTCTGCCCCTCGCCGTCGCGTTATCAGACGCCGGGATACAGCACGGTTCAGCTTTGTCCGACGCCGGCCCCGCGCGCAAAGAACCAGACTGCCGCCTTCACCATTGGAGGACCGAGAGATGAGCAGCCGTGATCCAAGAGGTCATCAGCACCCACAACCGCCGCGCGGGGAGTTCTGGCTCCTGGTCGCCGTGGCGGTCCTGATCGCCACCATGGCGCTGTTGCACCTTGCCGTACAACGCGAGCGCGCCGCCGGCTCCGGCGCGCTCGATTTCCAGCTTCTCTCCGGCTCGCCGGGCAAGAGCACCATCCAGGCGATGCGCGAGCCGCGCGACGTGCGATGACGCGAGCGATCCGACCGGGTGCGAAAAGCATCTCGACCCCCACGCCCGCCGCGGCGAAGGCGTGGGCCGACCACCTGGGGTGCTCCGTCGCCGAACTCAGGATCGCGATGCGCGCCGTCGGCACGTCGGTGGAGCGCGTGCAGGCTTACCTCGATGCGCTCAAGCGGCGGGAAAGCGCGGCGCCGGGGAACGATGCCCGCTTCGGCCAGGCCGCGGCGCCATGAGCACGGGCCAAGACGTCCTGCGCCGGATCGCGGTCCATGTGGAGGAAACGCCATCCGGCGGATTCGAGTGGGTGCTGAGCGAAGCCGGCGACGACGACGGGGACGAGGCCGACGAGGGGCCGTGGCGGTCCTTGAAGCGCGCCCGCAAGGCGGCCGACACCTACAAGGCATCGATGGCCGATGGCCTCCTCGCGCTGCAATCGCTCATCGACGACCTGGATGCCGGACCGCGAAAGCCGACCGGCAGCGACCCCGATTCGAAAGCCTTGCGAGCCGGCAAGCACCCCGCCCGCAAGGCAGCGAAGCCCGAGCCTGAAAAGAGGCCCGCCACGGGAAGCGCCTTCGGATTCGGCCTGATGAAGTAGCACATCGCTGCCAACGCTGGAAGCGCCGGATGGAGGGCCCGATGTGCGCCGCGTCCTCCCGGCGGCATTGGCCATGTCCCACACCGCGCCCATGCAGCGCGAGACACGCTTTCCATTCGCCGGTCTTCGCCGGCTCCGTTTTCTTTCCAGCGTTAAGGATGAACTCCATGGCCACAGGCAGCAGGACCCTTTGGAAAGGCGCGATCACTTTCGGCCTGGTTCACATCCCGGTGGGCCTGCACACGGCCAGCAGCGAACAGGGCATCGATTTCGACTGGCTCGACAAGCGCAGCATGGACCCGGTGGGCTACAAGCGCATCAACAAGAAGACGGGCCGGGAGATCGACAAGGACAACATCGTCAAAGGCTTCGAGTACGAGGACGGCAAGTACGTGGTGATCTCGCCCGACGAGATCGAGGCGGCGTATCCGCGCACGACGCAGACCATCGAGATCCAGCGCTTCATCGATGCCAACGAGATTCCCTTCGTGTACCTGGAGCGCCCCTACTACGTGGCGCCGGTCAACAAGGGGCAGAAGGTCTATGCGCTGCTTCGCGAGGTGCTCATCAAGACCGGCAAGGTCGGGCTCGCCAAGGTGGTCATCTCGACCAAGCAGCACCTCGCAGTGCTGGTGCCGTCGGGCAAGGCGCTGGTGCTCAACCTGCTGCGCTGGGGCGACGAGGTGAAGCCGCTGGAAGGGCTCGATCTGCCCGCCGCCGGGGTCAAGGGCGCAAAGATCACCGCGGCGGAAGTGAAGATGGCCGAACAGCTCGTAGGCGACATGTCGGGCGAATGGAAACCGGAAGACTTCACCGACGAGTTCAAGCACGCGGTGATGAAGATCGTGCAGAAGAAGGTGAAGGCCGGCGACACGGAAACCGTCATCCAGCCAGAGGAAGAGGCGCCGGAAGAAAGCTCGAACGTGATCGACCTCACCGAACTGCTCAAGCGCAGCCTGAAGGGCGGCAAGGCTGCCAAGGCCGGTACGCCGGCGAGCAAGAAGCGTGGCGCGGGGGCTGCGGCCAAGTCGGCCGGAACCGCGCGCAAGGCGGCATCGAAGAAGACCAGCGCCAAGGCCCGGAAGGCGGCATAGCGCCGCTTCTTCGCCGCGCCGTCCGGCAGCGTCTCGATGAAAGCATCCGCCGATTTTTCGCAGTCGTTGCGCGGGGTGTCGCAGTCGCTCGGGCTGTCGCGCCATGCGGTCGGCAAGCTCATCGAGCTCGGCTTCGTGGCGCCCGTGAAATTGCAGGGCAAGGTCTGGAAGTTTTCCTTCCAGGACCTGGTCGTCCTGCGTTCCGCGCATGAGCTGCGCGCGGCACGCATTCCCACGCGGCAGATCCTCAAGGCGCTGCGCCAGCTGCGGGCCACGCTGCCCGAGGCGCAACCGCTGCAGGGCATGCGGATCACCGCCGAGGGCGACCGCGTGACCGTCAGGTGGGGCGATGCGCAATGGGAACCGCAGACCGGGCAATTCGTGCTCGATCTGCAGATCGCTGCTGGCGGCGACAGCGCATTGCGCTTCTTTCCGCGGCCGCACGAGCCGGTCGTCGATGCGGCCGCGCTCGATGCGCGCTTTGCCGAAGCCCAGGCGCTGGAGGAAAGCAGCCCCGAGGCCGCCGAGGCGCTGTACCGGCGCATCCTGAAAGACGATCCCTCGTACGCCCACGCGTACCTGAACCTGGGCTTCATGCTGTGCGAATCCGGCCGGTGCGAGGCGGCCGCGGCGCTCTACGAAAACGCGCTGCACTTCTGCGCCGACGATCCGCTGATGCATTTCAACCAGGCCGTGGCGCGCGAGGGCATCGGCGACCTCGACGGCGCGCTGGCAAGCTACGAAGAGGCGCTGCGGCTGCAGCCGGACCTTCTGGACGCGCACCGGAATGCCGCCCTGCTCTGCGCGCAGACCGGGAGGCATCAGATGGCGATACGGCACTTCAGCGCGTTCAGGCGCCTTCAGAGAACCTGATAGATGCGAAAGTCGATCCGCCCTGCCGACATTTCGTTGTAGCCCAGGAGAACGAGTTCGTTCAGCCACAGGTAGCGCTCGTCCGAGGTCTCCAGCTTTGGCGTGGTGCGCAGGTAGGTCTCGCCGAACGGCAGGCGCTCTCCCTTGGCCAGCCGCTTCCTGCCGTCCGGCGGCAGCTTGGCGACGCCCTTGCTCTCGAAGTAGACGAGCGCGCCGTCGTCGGTGCGGATCGCACCGCGAATGTCGAGCCGGCTGATGCCGTCCGCGCCGATCGCGACCCAGTCGACGCTGCCCGGCAGGAATTCGCCGCGCAGCTTCGGCCCTTCCAGCCGGCCGCCTTTGCCGATGTAAGGGACCAGCGTGCCGCGCGGCGTGGGGATTGCGATCGGTGTTTCGAGGTCGACCTGCAGATCGCACAGGTGCCTGATCGGCATCTCTTCGAGCAGTGGCTGCTCGAAGAGAGACTGCGTGGTGAGGATGGCGTTCATGGCGTCAGCTCGAGGCGGCCTTGACTTGCGCGTAGTCGAAGAACGTGTCCTTGCGCGTGATGAGCCCGGCGCTGTCCACCTCGACGACGTCCAGCGCATGGAACCCGCGGCGCTCCTTGCCGGGGGGTTGGAAGGTCAAGGTCCAGTCGAGCGTCCAGTGCCCGTCGCCCAGGAGCAGGCGGTGGGTCTCCACGCCGAAACCGGGATAGCGCTCGAAGACGCCGGCGAACTCCTGCAGCAACGCGGCCTCCCCCCGCACCTCGGCGCCGCGGCCGTGCGCCTGGAAGGTCGAGTCGGGCGCGTGCAACGCAAGGATGGCTTTGGGATCGTGCGAGAGCCACGCGGCGGCGTAGCGATCGGCAATGGCGGCCAGGTCCAGCTTGACAGGTTCAGACATGAGAAACCTTTCGATGTGGTTCAGTGAATGTTCACGGAAAGCCCCATGGATTCCGCGGTGCGCGAGGAGGTTTGCAAGTCGCCCCGCGAACGCTGGCGACTATACCTATGATTTTCATAGTGACAAGAGGTATGATGCCGGAAATGACCAAGACGCCGAGAAATTCATCCGCAGATGGCGAGACGACGGGCCCAAATTCCAGCCCGACCCTGTGCCCGGTCGCGCGCGCGCAGGACGTCGTCGGCGACCGCTGGACCGTGCTGGTGCTTCGGGAGTTGTTCCTCGGAACGCGCCGCTTCGAGGAGATCCAGGCGCACACGCAAGCCACGCCGCAGATGGTGGCCAGCCGCCTCAAGAAGTTGGAATCGGCGGGCCTGATCGAGCGCCGGCCCTACAGCGAAAGGCCGCCGCGGCACGAGTACCACCTGACAGAGATGGGCATCGCCTTTCATCCGGTGTTCCTGGCACTGCGCGCCTGGGGCGAGACATGGTTCAAGTCCGAGGACGAGGAAGTCGCCATCCACTACATCCACATCCCCTGCGGGCAGGACCCCGGCCTCGGCCCCGCCTGCCAGGCCTGCGGGAAGACGATGCGCAGGGAGGAGCTTTCCGGGAAGCTGAGCGGGTCGTTCCATGCGGAGCGGCAAGCGCGGCTGGGGGCTTTCAAGGCCGGGCGGCCGTAGCGGCGGGCGTTCACCGAACGCCTTGCATCACTTCGCTGGCGGGCGCGCCGCGCGCCACGTTGGCAGAGGCGCGCGCAAGAGCCGCCTCACTCCACCGTCACGCTCTTGGCCAGATTCCGCGGCTTGTCCACATCGGTCCCGCGCGCGCAAGCCGTGTGATACGCCAGCAACTGCAGCGGCACCACATGCAGCAGCGGCGACAGCTGGCCGTAGTGCTCCGGCATGCGGATCACGTGCAGGCCTTCGCTGCTCTTGATCTTCGTGTCGCCATCTGCCAGCACATACAGCACGCCGCCGCGCGCGCGCACTTCCTGCAGGTTGCTCTTGAGCTTTTCGAGCAGCGCGTCGTTCGGCGCGACCGCGACGACCGGCATCTCGCTCGTCACGAGTGCGAGCGGGCCGTGCTTGAGTTCGCCGGCCGCGTACGCCTCGGCGTGGATGTAGGTCACTTCCTTGAGCTTGAGCGCGCCTTCGAGCGCGATCGGGTAGTGCAGCCCGCGGCCGAGGAAGAGCGCGTTGTCCTTGCGCGCGAAGTCCTCGGCCCAGCCGATGATCTGCGGCTCCAGCGCGAGCACCGATTGCAGTGCGACCGGCAGGTGGCGCATTTCCTTCAGGTAGCGCGCCTCGTCGGCTTCGGTGAGGCGCCCCTTGGTCTGCGCGATGGCCAGCGTCAGGAGGAACAGGCCCGCCAGCTGCGTGGTGAAGGCCTTGGTCGATGCCACGCCGATCTCCACGCCGGCGCGCGTGATGTAGGCGAGCTTGCACTCGCGCACCATCGCGCTGGTGGCCACGTTGCAGATCGTGAGGGTCTGCTCCATGCCGAGCGAGCGCGCGTGCTTGAGCGCGGCGAGCGTGTCGGCCGTCTCGCCCGACTGGCTGATGGTGACCACCAGCGTCTTGGGGTCGGGCACCGATTCGCGGTAGCGGTATTCGCTCGCGATTTCCACCTGCGTCGAAATCTTCGCGATGCCCTCGAGCCAGTACTTGGCGGTGCAGCCGCTGTAGTAGCTGGTGCCGCAGGCGAGGATCAGGATCTTGTCGATGTCCTTGAACACGCGGTGCGCGCTCGCCCCTGTGGCGCCGTCCTGCCCGATGCCGTCGAACAGCTCGGGCACGATGCCCGCGACGCCCTCGAGCGTGTCGCCGATGGCGCGCGGCTGCTCGAAGATTTCCTTCTGCATGTAGTGGCGGTAGGGGCCGAGCTCGGCCGCGCCGCTGTGGGCCTGCACGGTGCGCACCTGCCGTGTCACCGGCTTGTGGTTCTTGTCGACGATCCAGTACTTGCCGGGCTGCAGATCGACCACGTCGCCTTCTTCGAGGTACACGATCTGGTCGGTCACGCCGGCGAGGGCCATCGCATCGCTCGCGAGGAAGTTCTCGTTGCCTTCCTTGCCCGCACCGAGGATCAGCGGCGAGCCGGCGCGCGCGCCGACCACGCGCTGCGGCTCGTCGCGGCAGATGACAGCGATGGCGTAGGCGCCGTGCAACTGCAGCACCGCGGCCTTCACGGCCTCGAACAGGTCGCCGTCGTAGAGGCTGTCGACCAGGTGGGCGATGACCTCGGTGTCGGTCTGGCTCTCGAACACGTAGCCCTTGGCTTCGAGCGCGGCGCGCAGCGTTTCGTGGTTTTCGATGATGCCGTTGTGCACGAGCGCGATGCGGCCGGGGCGCGTGCCTTGCGCATCGGCACCGGGGCCGTGGCTGAAATGCGGATGGGCGTTGTGCACCGCCGGCGCGCCGTGCGTGGCCCAGCGCGTGTGGGCGATGCCGGTCAGGCCTTCGACCTTGTCGTCGCGCACCTGCGTGACGAGGTCCGCCACGCGCGAGGTGGTGCGCGCCCGCGTCAAGCCGCCCGCATGCACCGCCACGCCGCAGGAGTCATAGCCGCGGTATTCGAGCCGCTGGAGGCCCTGCACGAGGACCGGAACGATGTTGCGATGGGACGCTGCCCCGACGATGCCGCACATGGTGAGCTGCCTTTGGATGAAGAGGATGGGTCGATGGTAGGTAGGGGAAAGAAAAATATGCCCTCGAAATTCGATAGATTTTGGAGTTTTATTTCACCATTTCTTTAATTTGGATTTTTATTCCATAATTTATAGATATATGGAATCAATCTCCCTCGATGCAATAGACCTCCGATTGCTCGACGCCCTCCAGCGCGACGCCTCGCAGACCAACCAGCGGCTGGCCGCCGACATCGGCATCTCCCCGCCCACGTGCCTGCGCCGCGTGCAGCGGCTGAAGGACGAAGGCCTCGTCGAGCGCCAGGTCGCGCTGCTCTCGCCCGACCGGCTGGCCGCGGTGCTCGGCCACGGATTGCAGGCGGTGGTCGAGATTTCGCTGGACCGGCAGGACGCTGGCGCGCTCGACGCCTTTGAAGCGCGCGTGATCGCCGACGACGCGGTGCAGCAGTGCTGGCGCGTCTCGCCCGGCCCGGATTTCGTGCTCATCGTCGCGGCGCGCGACATGCCGGGCTACGGCGCGTTGACGCAGCGCCTCTTCACCGCCGACGCCAACGTGCGCAACGTCAAGGCCTTCTTCAGCCTCAAGCGCGCGAAATTCGAGCCCGCCGTGCCGCTGGCCTGAGGCCTCGGTTTTCCGTCAGGCCTTGGGCTTTTTCTGTGGCCGCTTCCAGTTGGGAAAGCTCACCGGCTTGCTGCGCGCCACGGTCAGCGCGCCCGGCTCGGTCGACTTGTTGACGGTCGATCCGCCACCGATGGTGCCGCCCGCGCCGATGGTGATCGGCGCCACCAGCACGCAGTTGCTGCCCACGTGCACGTCGGCTTCGATCACCGTGCGGTGCTTGTTTGCGCCGTCGTAGTTGGCGGTGATGCTGCCCGCGCCGTAGTTCACGCGCTCGCCCACCGTGGCATCGCCCAGGTAAGCCAGGTGGTTGGCCTTGGCGCCGGCCGCCAGCGTTGAATTCTTCACCTCGACGAAGTTGCCGATGTGCACTTCGGCGCCCAGCTGCGCGCCGGGCCGCAGCCGCGCGAACGGGCCGATCAGTGCCCGCTCGCCCACCGTCACGCCGGCCTTCTCGCCTTCGATGTGGGTGAACGGATGGATCACCGCGCCGGCTTCGATGCGCGCATTGGCGATCACGCAGTTGGCCCCGATGCGCACGCCTTCGCCCAGCGACACCTGGCCTTCGAACACGCAGTTGACGTCGATCTCGACATCGGCCGCGCATTCGAGCGTGCCGCGCAGGTCGAAGCGCGCCGGGTCCGCGAGGCGCACGCCCTGCTCCATGAGCGCATTGGCCTGGCGCAGTTGCCAGGCGCGCTCGAGCGCCGCGAGCTGCGCCGGGCTGTTGATGCCCGCCACCTGCAGCGCATCGGTCGTGATGTGCGCCACCACCGGCACGCCATCGGCCGCGGCGAGTTTCACGACGTCGGTCAGGTAGTACTCGTTCTGCGCGTTGCGGTTGTCCAGCCGCGCGAGCCAGCCCTTGAGCAGGCGCGCGGGCACGGCCATCACGCCGCTGTAGATCTCGCGGATGGCGCGCTGCGCGTCGGTGGCGTCCTTTTGCTCGACGACGGCGGTCACCGCGCCGCCGGCCGACGTGCGGATCACGCGGCCGTAGCCGGTCGGGTCGTCGAATTCGATGGTCAGCAGCGCGAGCCGCTGGCCCGCGCTCGCGGCCACGAGGGCGCGCAATGTGTCTTCGCCGATCAGGGGCACGTCGCCCGAGAGCACGAGCACCGTGCCGTCGTCCGGCAGCAGCGGCACGGCCTGCTGCACGGCGTGGCCGGTGCCCAGCTGCGGCTCCTGGCGCGCAAAGCGCAACCGGGTGCCGTCCATGGCCGCCTCCACCTCGGCCGCGCCGTGGCCGGTCACGACCACCACGTGGCGGGCGCCGATGCGCGCGGCGGTGTCGGCCACATGCGCGATCAGTGCGCGGCCGCTCAAACGATGCAACACTTTGGGCAGTCTGCTTTTCATGCGCGTGCCCTTGCCGGCCGCCATGATCACCACGTCGATCGGCCCCTGGATGTCTTGCTGCTGCGGAGTCTGATTCATGCTTTCTTCTTTCCGGATTCGTTGCGCGGAGCTCGCGCGGATTATCGGCGTGCTGACATTGGTCGCCGCGCTGGGCGCCTGCAGCGCGATCAAGCTGGCCTACAACAACCTGCCCGAGGTGAGCTACTGGTGGCTCGATGGCTATTTCGACTTCGACAGCACGCAGACGCCCAAGGTGCGCGACGAGCTGGCCCAGCTGCTGGCCTGGCACCGGCAGAACGAACTGCCCAAGGTCATCGCCCTGCTGCAGGACGCGCAAGGCCTGGCGCCGGGCGAGGTGACGCCCGCGCAGGCCTGCAGCTTCGCAGACGGCATTCGCGAGCGCCTGCTGGCCGCGGTCGAGCACGCCGAGCCGGCCACGGCCGACCTCGCGCTGACCCTGAGCGAATCGCAGCTGCAGCAGCTCGAACGCAAGTACGCCAAGCTCAACAACGAGTACCGCAAGGACTGGCTCGACCGCACGCCCGCGCAGGTGCAGGACAAGCGCTACGACCAGTTCCTTGACCGCATGGAAGACTTCTACGGACGGCTGACGGCCGAGCAGCGCGATCTGCTGAAGCTTCAGGTCGCGCAGTCGGCGTTCAACCCGCAGCTCGCGGACGTCGAACGCCGCAAGCGCCAGCAGGAGGCGCTGGCGATGCTGCGCGGATTCAATGCGAAAAAGCCGTCGCCGGCCGAGGCGCGCGCGGCGCTGCACGCCTACCTGCTGCGCATCGCCGAGCCGCCGCCCGGGCCCTGGCGCGACCAGCAGCAGGCGTTGCTGGAAGAAGGCTGCCGCAACCTCGCGGCCCTGCACAACGGCACCAGCACCAGCCAGCGCGAGCAGGCGGTGCGACGGCTGCAGGCCTACCAGAGCGATCTGCGCCAGCTGGTGGCCGCGCGCTGAGGCCGCGGCGCGGGCACTTTTGCGTCAGATCAGGGGAACGGGCCGCAGGGGCCGCTCGAAGTAATCGCCCAGCGCTTCCAGCGCATGCGGCTCCAGGATGCGCAGCCACCCCGCATCGAGCTTGTAGAGCCCCAGGCGCTGCAGCCGCCGCAGCGTCTTGTTGGTGTGCACCAGCGAGAGCCCCAGCGCATCGGCGATGTGCTGCTGGTTGAATGGAAACTCCACCCAGCCGTCGCGCACCATGCCCACGCGCTCGGCGCGGCGGTACAGGTGCATGAGCAGCATGGCGATGCGCTCGCCCGCGTTGCGCCGGCCGGCGGTGACGAGGTTGTCGTCCACCATCTTTTCCTCGCGCGCGGCCAGCCAGGTGATGTCGTAGCCCAGCTTGGGCTGGGCGTGAAAGAGCGGCCAGAGCCGGTCGCGGGAGAAGGCGCAGAGCGTGGCGTCGGTCACGGCCTCCACGCCGTGCGTCTGGCCTTCGGCGAACTCGTCCTGCAGCCCTATGAAGTCGCCGGGCAGGAGGAAGCTCAGGATCTGCCGGCGCCCGTCGGTCAACGTCTTGTAGCGGAAAGCCCACCCCGAATAGAGGGTGAACAGCTGCGCGCTGGGCCGGTGCTCCTCGACGATGGCGCCGCCGGCCGCCACGCGCCGGGCGCCGACGCGGAACGACTGGATGGTCTTGAGTTCTTCCTGCGACGCGGGCAGGAACGCATCGAGCCGCCGCAGTGCGCAGTCGTCGCAGGGATTGGCACCTTGCGGCGGGGAAGCGGCTGCGGGGTAGTCGTCGAATCGCACGGCTCACTATAGGCGCTCCGGCCATGTCTTTTTACATTTCGCCGTGCGTCGCGGCTGTCTAGACTGCGCACCGTTTTCCCTTCCAGACGCATGACAGAACCACAGACGCTTCACGAGATTTTTTACTGCAGCGTGCTCGCGCAGGACTTGCCCGCCAACGCCGTGGGCGCCATCGTCAGCCAGGCGCGTGCACGCAACGCGGCGCAGGGCATCACCGGCCTCCTGGTCTTCGACGGCCTGCGGTTCTGCCAGCACCTGGAGGGGCCGCGCGAAGCGGTGGCGGCATTGATGCAGCGCATCGAATCGGACCCCCGGCACATCGAAGTGCGGGTGGTGCACCAGGGGCCGCTGCCAGCGCGCCGCTACAGCGGCTTCGGCATGGGGCTGGCCGAGAGCGAAGGCCCCGACCTCATGGCCGGCGTGCATGCCCTGGAGGGCGAGGCGGCCCTCAAGCACTTCCTGGCGCTGCGCTCCAGCTTCGACATCAACGGCTGAAATAGAAAAAACGGGGCGAAGGCCCCGCGCAAAAAGAAAAAGGCGGCCGAAGCCGCCTTTCCCGTCCATGGGAGCGCGTGGCCGTTCAGGCCTGGTCCCACGTGTAGGTGGCACCGTAGCCATCCCATGCTTCCATGACGATGCGCTGGCCGGCGGCCACCGCCATCGATTCGCCCGGTGCGAGCACCAGGTCTTCGCTGGGGTGGGCCAGCGTGGCGTCGGGCGTGATCCACACCCGGCCCTGCTTGACGCGCAGGACGCTGGCCGCCCGCGCCTTCAGGCTCATCGCCTCGCCGGGAGCGATCTGCCAGGCGCCACGGCGCACGGCCGCAGGCACGGTGACGGCGGTGCGGGCGGGAATGGACAGGGAAGCGAGCGATTCGGTGGTGCAGACGGCGGTGGACATGATGGAGACTCCTTGGGCTGTGCCGAAGTGCGATGCCAGGACGGTGGCAATGGCGCAGTTCGGGAATGAATGATCGTTTCTATGGCGTTGTGGGTCCAATGAAAACGAAGTAGCCTACTGATGCTGATACCGCATCAATCGACCCGACCGCCGGGCCGCCCCCGGAAGCTCCATCCATGCAACATTCGCAAACCCACCTGCGCTCCCGGCCCATCTCGGCCGGGCACCTGCGCGCCTTCGAGGCCGTCGCCCGGCACCTGAATTTCCGCGCCGCGGCCGAGGAAATGGCGCTGACCCAGTCGGCCGTGAGCCGGCAGATCCAGTCGCTGGAAGAGGAAGTGGGCGTGTCGCTGTTCCTGCGCCATACGCGGGCGGTGGAGCTGACCAGCGCGGGGGCGCAGCTGCTGCTCTCGGTGCAGCAGTCGCTGCCGCGCATCGACATGGCGGTGCGCCAGATCCGCCAGAGCGCGGGACGCAAGAGCGTGTCGCTCACCACGTTCGCGTCGTTCGCCTCGATGTGGCTGATCCCGCGGCTGGAGGTCTTCCAGCGCGACAACCCCGAGATCGACATCCGCATCGACGCGAGCGACGTGGCGGTGGACCTGGAAGTAGCCGACGTGGACATCGCCCTGCGCTACGGCCCGCGCGAGGCCATGCCGCCCACCGCGGTGCGCCTGTTCGGTGAAAACCTGACGCCGGTGGCCAGCCCCTGGCTCATCAAGAGCAGCCCGCCGATCAAGACGCCGGAAGACATCACCCGCTTCACGCTGATCGAGGCGGGCGACGCGCACCGCACACACCTGGAATGGCTGACCTGGCGGCGCTGGTTCGAAGTGAACGGTCTGGAGCGCGCGCAGCCCAAGCGCTGGCTCTATTTCAACTACGCCTACCAGATGGTGCAGGCCGCGCTCACCGGCCAGGGCGTGGTGCTGGCGCGCAGCTCGCTGATCGCCGAGAGCCTGGCCAACGGCGACCTGGTCGAGGTGCTGCCCCAGCACCGCATGGATTCACCGATGTCCTACTGGCTCATCGCCGGTCCGCGCAATGCGCTGCGGCCCGAGATCAAGGCCTTCTGGGACTGGCTGCTGCTGCAGGCCGGCACCACGCGTGGGACCATCGGCGAGGTGCCCGATCCGGACATGATCGACGATATCGATTGAGGCTTTTCAGCTCGTCGGCCAGACGACGCCGTTGTCGTTCAGGATCGCGTCCAGCGGCAGGTCGTGCGCCTCGGGCTCGAAGTCGTCCAGAAAGCCGTGCGTGAATCCGAGCCCCACCGTGAACGGCCGCGGCTCCAGCGCCGCCAGCGTGCGGTCGTAGAACCCGCCGCCGTAGCCCAGCCGGTACCCGCCAGCGCTGTAGCCCACGCAGGGCACGAACAGGAGGGTCGGCACGATGAGTTCGGTGTCCTTGGGCTTGGGAATGCCGTAGGCGTCTTCTTCCATCTGGCAGCCGGGGTACCAGGCATGGAAGGTGAGGGTCTTGTGGACCTTGTCGATCACGGGCAGTCCGATGCGGCGGCGCTGGGTTTCTTCCATCAGCTCGCCGTCTTCCTTCCAGCGGTGCAGCGCGGGCAGCGGATCGAACTCGCCCTTGATGGGCCAGTAGGCGCCGATCACGGTGTCGGGCCGGCCGACCAGCCAGATGCGCATGACGCGCTGCAGCAGGTCGGCGCGCGTCATCCGATCCGGCATGGCCAGGCGTTGTTCGATCAAGGCCTTGCGCAGTTGGTCCTTCAGAAAACTCGCCGTCGCCGAAGTGTCGGCACCCTTTGACTTGTCCATAATCCCCCGATGCAGTTCCCAAGCATTTTGGCATCCACGCGCAACCGCCCGCGCAACGCAACGCCAGCCGTTGCTTTTTCCCTCGTCCTCGCTGCCGCCGCACTGCTCTTTCACCCACCCGCCAGCGCACAGACCAACACCAACGACGACGTGCTGGTGCAGATGAAGCAGGCCTTCGGGCGCGGCGACAAGGCCCGCCTCACCGCCCTCCTGCCGCAAGCCCGCGGCCACGCGCTCGAGCCCTGGGCCGCCTACTGGGAACTGAAGGCCCGCCTGCAGGAAGCCCAGCCCAACGAAGTGCAGGACTTCTACGCCCGCTACCCCGGCACCTACCAGGAAGACCGCCTGCGCAACGACTGGCTGCTGCTGCTCGGCCAGCGCCGCGACTGGGACGGCTTTGCCGCCAACGTGGCCGGCTATCGCATGGGCGACGACGCGCAGGTGCGCTGCTATGCGATCCTGGCCGAGACGCTGCGCTCGGGCACCGCCACGCAGGCCCAGGCCGACGACGTGCGCCGCGCCTGGCTCGGCCAGAAGGACGCCGACGACGGCTGCCTCACCGCGGCCGACCGCATGGTCGCCTCCCGCCTCATGTCGCCCAACGACGCCTGGAAGAAGGCGCGCCTGGCCATCGAGGCCAACCGCCCGCAGGCCGCGCGCGGTGCCGTCACCATCGCCGCGCCCGATGCGCTGCCGCTCTTCGAGGAACTGAACGCCAGCTCGGCCAAGTTCCTCACCGGCCGCGCCTTCGTCGCCGCCAAGTCGCGCAAGGAACTGGTGGTGCTCGCGCTCATCAAGGTCGCGATCGCCGATCCGGACATGGCCGCTTCGCAGCTGGACAGCAAATGGGGCCCGATGCTCTCGGCCGAAGAGCGCAACTGGCTCTGGGGCGCCATCGGCCGCGCGGCCGCCAACAAGCTCTCGCCGCAGGCGGTGGGCTATTTCGCGAACGTGACGAAGAACGGCGACCTCTCGGACGACATGCTCGGCTGGCGCGTGCGCGCCGCGCTGCGCGCCGGCCAGTGGAAGGACGTGGCGCCCGCGATCAACGCGATGAGCGAAACCGCCCAGCTCGATCCGACCTGGGTCTACTGGAAGGCCCGGGCGCTCGCCACCGAACGCAGCGACGAGCGCCGCGCCCAGGCCCGCGAGCTCTACACGAGCATCGCCGGCACGCGCGGCTTCTACGAAATGCTCGCGCTCGAAGAGCTGGGCGAGCGCGTCGTCACGGCCACCCGGCCCGCACCGCTCACGCCCGAGGAAAAGGCCGCCGCGCGCGGCAACCTCGCGCTCAACCGCGGGCTCTACGCGATCGCGATCGGCCTGCGCTCCGAAGGCACGCGCGAGTGGAACTACGCCACCAACCTGCACGACAAGGGCGGCATGGACGACCGCGCGCTGCTGGCCGCGGCCGACTTCGCCTGCCAGCGCGAGGTGTGGGACCGCTGCATCAACACCAGCGAGCGCACCAAGGGCGCGATCGACGTGGAGCAGCGCTTTCCGATGCCCTTCCACGACACCGTGCTGCGCAAGAGCCAGGACATCGGCCTGGACCCGGCCTACGTCTACGGCCTCATCCGCCAGGAGAGCCGCTTCATCATGGACGCGCGCTCGGGCGTCGGCGCCTCGGGCCTGATGCAGGTCATGCCCGCCACCGCGCGCTGGACGGCCCGCAAGATCGGCATGGCCGACTTCACGCCCGGCCAGATCAACGACCGCGAAACCAACATCACCATCGGCACCAACTACCTGAAGCTGGCGCTGGACGATTTCGACGGCTCCATGGCGCTGGCCGCCGCCGCCTACAACGCCGGCCCGGGGCGCCCCCGCAACTGGCGTAACGGCCCGGTGCTCGACGCGGCGATCTGGGCCGAGAACGTGCCCTTCACCGAGACCCGTGACTACGTGAAAAAGGTGCTGGCCAACACCACGAACTACGCGGCGATCATCAGCGGCCGGCCGCAGTCGCTGAAGGAACGGCTGGGCCGCATCGGCCCGCGCGACGCCGCCGAATCGGAACCAAATAAGGACCTTCCCTGAGATGAGTTGGCACGACGAGGTGCTCGACACCATCGCCTCCGAGTTCTCGGACGTGACGGACGTCGCGCAGCTCACGCGCATCGTCGTTCGCCTCATGCTCGCGGCCATCCTGGGCTTTGTGCTGGGGTTCGAGCGCGAGCAGCAGGGCAAGGCGGCGGGGGTTCGCACGCACATGCTGGTGGCCATCGGCTCGGCGATGTTCGTGCTGATCCCGCAGCAGACGGGCATCGTGCCGGCCGACATGAGCCGCGTGATCCAGGGGCTGGTGGCGGGCGTGGGCTTTCTCTGCGCGGGCACCATCCTCAAGCAGGGCAAGGACGAATCGCACGTGCAGGGCCTCACAACCGCCGCCGGGCTCTGGATGACGGCGGCCATCGGCATGGCCTGCGGGCTGGGCCGCGAGGCGACCGCGGTGCTCAGCGCGCTGCTGGCGCTGGCGGTGCTGTCGCTGGTGCCGCGGCTGGTGAGCCTGCTCGAGCGCACCGTCGCGAAGAGCGACGACGCGCAAGATGCGCCGCGCGTGATCGCATCGACGGACGACAAGCCGCGCAACGGCTGACCGCGCCGCCGGCCCGCATCAATTCGCGCCGCGTTCGGCATCAATGGCCGCGCGCCGCGCGGCTAGCATCGAAGGCTTTGCACCGAACCGAACCGAAGGAACCCCCATGCGCAAGCTCTACATCGGCAACAAGAACTACTCGTCGTGGTCCATGCGCCCCTGGGTGCTCATGAAGCAGGCCGGCATCGCCTTCGACGAAGTGATGGTGCGCTTCGATTCGTTCGAGGCGGAGTCGCAGTTCAAGCACACCATCGCGCCGCTCAACCCCGTGGCCAAGGTGCCGGTGCTGGTCGATGGCGACCTGGTGGTCTGGGACACGCTGGCCATCGCCGAATACCTGGCCGAGACCTTTCCCGAGAAGCAGCTGTGGCCCAAGGCCGCGGCCGACCGGGCGCGCGCGCGCAGCATCTGCGCCGAGATGCATTCGGGTTTCGGGGGCCTGCGCGGTCACTGCGGCATGAACATCGAGGCGTCGCTGCCCGAAGTCGGCGCGAAGCTGCTCGAGGACGAGCCCGCCGTGCGCAGCGACCTGGACCGCATCGTGCAGATGTGGAGCGACCTGCTCGGCACCCATGGCGGCCCGCTGCTGTTCGGCGAATTCACCATCGCCGATGCGTACTTCGCGCCCATCGGCACGCGCCTGAAGACCTACGGCTTGCCGGTGCCGCCGGCCATCTCGGCCTACATCGAACGCGTGCAGGCGCTGCCCGGCATCAAGGCCTGGATCGACGAAGCGCTGGCGGAGAAGGATTTCCTGCAGTTCGAAGAGCCCTACCGCACGGGGCGGTAAGGCTTTCGGAGCAGGTGCCGGGACCGGTCAGAACCGGTAGGTTGCCGACAGGAAGGTGACGATCGGGTTGAGCTTCAGGCTCGCTTCGCTGCGCGCGACCGGAAGGCCCGTGATCGAGGTCGTCGTCAGCTTGGCCTTGGTCTTCAGCGGGATGTACGACACCGAGAACGAGATGCCCCAGTGCTTGTCGAACTGGTAGGAGACACCGGCATTGAGCACGGGCGCGAACGAGCTGTCGAGCTTGGCGGTGGTGTTCACCGCGTACGGCGACTGGCGGAACTGGCTGGCCAGCGCGCCCTGCAGGTTCGAGGTGAGCTTCACGTCGCTGTACCAGACATAGGTGGCGCCCAGGCCGACGAACGGACGGAAGGCGTCGTTGCCTTCGTTGAAGTTGTACTTGACCAGCACCGTGGGGCTCCACTGGCGGGCCTCGCCCAGTTCGCCCACGCGGGCCAGCGTGCCCTTGCCCTCGAGCTTGAACTTCGGCGGAACGCCCAGCACGCCTTCCACGGCCCAGTGGCTGTCGAGGAAGTAGGCCAGGCTCAGGCCGAGCGTGTCCGAGTCCTTGACGCTGGCGCCCGACCCCTGGAGCACGCTCTGCACCGGCGCCGTGACTGTGAGCGGCTTGCTCGAGTCCTGGGGCGCCAGGTGGAACCAGCCTGCCCCCGCGACCCAGTCGCCGGCGTTTTGCGCAAACGCACTGCCGGACGCCAAGGCACCCAGAGCCGCCAGCGCAAACATTGTTTTCTTCATGATGTGAATGCTCCTTTGGTTGAAAAATCCCCGCGAACGCGGTGCCGGCCCGTGGCGGGCGCTGCATTCGAGCAAATAAACGAACGTTCGTTCTGTTTGCAATTCGAATTATCGAACGCTCGTTCTATTTAGTGGGTGCGGGGTATCCCTATCTCGTATCCCAGGCTAATTCCGGGCTAATTCCGGGCTAGTTCCCGGCTCATTCGCGACCGCCCCATCTCTCTGCCTCCCTACACTGCGGCCATGAAAATCTTTCTCGTCGGCGGCGCCGTCCGCGACCGGCTGCTCGGGCGGCCGGTCTCCGACCACGACTGGCTGGTGGTCGGCGCCACGCCCGAAGACATGACCCGCCGCGGCTACCTGCCCGTAGGGCGCGACTTTCCGGTGTTCCTGCATCCGAAGACGCGCGAGGAGTACGCCCTGGCCCGCACCGAGCGCAAGAGCGCCCCCGGCTACCGCGGCTTCACCATCCACACCGCGCCCGACGTGACGCTGGACGAAGACCTCGCCCGGCGCGACCTGACCATCAACGCCATCGCGCTGCCGGCCGAGCTGGTGGGTGCCGACGGCCAGTTCGAACCCGACCCCGAAAAACTGGCCGACCCCTTCCACGGCCAGCGCGACCTCGAGGACCGGCTGCTGCGCCACGTGACCGACGCCTTCCGCGAAGACCCGGTGCGCATCCTTCGGGTGGCGCGCTTCGCCGCCCGCTTCGACGATTTCTCGGTCGCGCCCGAAACCATGCAACTGATGCGCGAGATGGTCCACGCCGGCGAGGCCGATGCACTGGTGCCCGAGCGCGTCTGGCAGGAACTCGCGCGCGGCCTCGCGGAAACGCGCCCCTCGCGCATGTTCGAGGTGCTGCGCGAATGCGGCGCCCTCGCCGTGCTGCTGCCCGAGGTCGACCGCCTCTGGGGCGTGCCGCAGCCCGAGGCCCACCACCCCGAGATCGACACCGGCGTGCACCTGATGATGGTCGTGGACACCAGCGCGCGGCTTGCGGCCAGCTTGCCGGTGCGCTTCGCCTGCCTGATGCACGACCTGGGCAAGGGCACCACGCCCGCCGACGTGCTGCCGCGCCACATCGGCCACGAAAAGCGCAGCGTCGAGTTGCTGCACGCGGTGTGCGACCGCTGGCGCGTGCCGGTCGAGATCCGCGAGCTGGCCGAGGTGGTCGCGCGCGAGCACGGCAACGTGCACCGCAGCGGCGAGCTCGATGCGGCGCCGCTGGTGCGCCTCCTGGAGCGCTGCGACGCCTTCAGGAAGCCCGCGCGTTTTGCCGAAGTGCTGCTGGCCTGCGAATGCGATGCGCGCGGCCGGCTCGGTTTCGAGGACAGGCCTTATCCGCAGCGCGAGCGCCTGCTCGCCGTGCTGGCCACCGCCGCGGCCGTGCCCACCGACGTGGTCGCGCGCAAGGCACAGCAGTCCGGCGCCACCGGTCCGCGCATCGGAGAAGCGATCCACCGCGCGCGCATCGACGCGGTCGCCGCCTCGCTGGCCTGAACAAGGCGAAGGGAAGATGCGAAAAGCGCTGCCCTGCCCCGCGCGGTGCATGGCCTTTTGATGAAGCGCCGCACCGGGAGGAGCGTCCGCGCGCTTCCGGTTTTGGCCGACACGCGGCGGCGGACGCCCGTGTTATGGTTTTTCCCAATGCCAAAGTCCTCCGACAGCAACGCGCAGTTGCCCCCTCCGCTGGGCCGGAACGCCGCCCTTTTCCTCGACTTCGACGGCACGCTGGTCGGCCTTGCGCCCACCCCCGAGGCCATCGAGATTCCCCCCGCGCTCGTCGCTCTCCTGAGCGACCTGCGCGACCAACTGGGCGGCGCGCTGGCCGTGGTGTCGGGCCGCCAGATCGACTCGATCGACCGCTTTCTCGCGCCGCTGCGGCTGCCCGCGGCCGGCGAGCACGGCGTGCAGCGCCGCGATGCCAAGGGCCACATGCAGGAGCAGCACGCGCCCGATCTCGTGCCCATCCTGGACATCGCCAACGAACTCGCGCGCGTGCACGAAGGCCTGCTGGTGGAGCGCAAGCACGCCGCCATCGCGTTGCACTACCGGCTCGCGCCGCAGCTGGAGGCGGTGTGCCGCGACGCGATGTCGCGCGCCATCGAGGGCCGGCCGGCGCTCGAACTGATGCACGGCAAGTTCGTCTTCGAGGTGAAGCCCGCGGGCGTCAACAAGGGCATCGCCATCGACGCCTTCATGACCGAGGCGCCCTTCGCGGGCCGCGTGCCGGTGTTCGCGGGCGACGACACCACCGACGAGAGCGGCTTCGCGGTCGTGCAGCCGCGCGGCGGCATCGCGATCAAGGTCGGCTCGGGGCCGAGTCTGGCGCTGCACCGGCTCGAATCGCCGCGCGCGGTGTACGAGTGGCTGGTGCAGGCGCGCGACATGCTCGTGGCGCCACCCGCATCGCCACCGCCGCCTGCCTCCAGGGTCGAAGAAAACACCGAACAGAAAACCGAAGACCCCAGGAGCCCCGGATGAGCGAAGAACAATTGTCGAAGGCGCCCGAGGACCGCGCCGGCGAGGCGCTGGCCGACGCTGCCGGTCCCGACGACCGCGCGCCGGTCGACGTGAAGGCCGCCGCCGCACCCGGCCCGCGCGGCTTCGCACCGCCGGCCGAGCCGTCGCTCAACGTCGGCGTGATCGGCAACTGCGCCTACAGCGCGCTCATCGATGCGCGCGGCCGCGCGGTCTGGTGCTGCCTGCCGCGCTTCGACGGCGATCCGGTGTTCAACGCGCTGCTGCATCCCGGCGACGGCGCGGGCGCATGGAGCATCGACATCGAGGACTTCGCCGAGGCCAAGCAGTGGTACGAGCCGAACACGGCCGTGCTGCGCACCCAGCTCTTCGACAGCGCCGGCCAGGGCATCGAGATCACCGATTTCGCGCCGCGCTTCTACAGCCGCTCGCGCTACTTCCGCCCGCTCATGATGGTGCGCCGCGTGCGGCCGATCGCGGGCGCGCCGCGCATCCGCGTGTCGCTCGATCCGCGCTTCCAGTGGGGGGCCTCGGAACCCATCGAGGTCACGCGCGGCAGCAACCACATCCGCTACGTCGGGCCCGACGTGACGCTGCGCCTGAACACCGACGCATCGATCTCGCACATCCTCGCGCGCCAGCCCTTCGTGATCTCGCGCGAGTACAACTTCATGTTCGGCGTGGACGAGACGCTGCTGGACGGCATCGCCGACACCGCGCGCAAGTTCGAGCAGGAAACCATCGCCTACTGGCGCACCTGGAGCAAGCGCCTGGCGATCCCCTTCGAGTACCAGGACGCGGTGATCCGCGCGGCCATCACGCTCAAGCTCTCGCTCTACGAGGACACCGGCGCCATCGTCGCGGCCATGACCACCAGCATCCCCGAGGCGCCGGGCAGCCAGCGCAACTGGGACTACCGCTACTGCTGGCTGCGCGATGCCTTCTTCGTGGTGCGCGCGCTCAATTCGCTGAGCGAAGTGGGCACGATGGAGGACTACCTGCGCTGGCTGGGCAACGTAGTGATCGGCTCGCACGGCGAGCACATCCAGCCCCTCTACGGCATCGGGCTGGAGCGGGAGCTGCCCGAGTCGTTCGTCGAGGGCCTGCCCGGCTACCGCGGCATGGGCCCGGTGCGCGTGGGCAACCAGGCGCAGGAGCATTTCCAGCACGACGTGTACGGCAACATCGTGCTCGGCGCGGCGCAGGCCTTTCACGACCACCGGCTGCTCGCCCGCGCGGGGGTGGCGGAGTTTCCGCACCTGGAGGCGGTCGGCGAACAGGCGGTGCGCGTCTACGGCACGCCCGACGCCGGCATGTGGGAGCTGCGCACGCGCGCACGCGTGCACACCAGCTCGGCGCTGATGAGCTGGGCCGCCTGCGACCGGCTCTCCAAGATCGCGCGCACCCTGGAGCTGCCCGAGCGCGCCGCCTACTGGCACGGCCACGCCGCGCGCATGAAGGAAGAGATCCTCGCCAAGTCGTGGTGCGAAGAGCGCCAGGCCTTCGCCGAGAGCTTCGGCGGCCATGAGCTGGACGCGAGCATCCTGCTCATGGTCGAGGTGGGCCTGATCGACGCGCGCGATCCGCGCTTCATCTCCACCGTCGATGCGATGGAAAAGTCGCTCTGCGATGGCCCCTACATGCGCCGCTACGAAGCGGCCGACGATTTCGGCAAGCCCGAGACCGCCTTCAACATCTGCACCTTCTGGCGCATCGACGCACTTGCCAAGATCGGCCGCAAGGCCGAGGCACGCCAGATCTTCGAGACCATGCTCGCCGCGCGCAATCCGCTGGGCCTGCTCTCGGAAGACACCCACCCGGTCACGGGCGAGATGTGGGGCAATTTTCCGCAGACCTATTCGATGGTCGGCATCATCAATGCGGCTGTGCGTCTGTCCGCCCCCTGGGATTCCTGCATATGACAACAACAGCCCCCCGGCTTTTCACTCGCTTCGCTCCTGTAACTCCACCCCCCGGGGGGGAGGCGCGGCCCGGCGGCGGCCGCAAGGAGGCGCCATGAGTCGCCTTGTCGTCGTTTCCAACCGCGTGGCCGACCCACGCAAGCCCGCCGCCGGCGGCCTGGCCGTCGCCCTGGGGGAGAGCCTGCAGCAAAGCGGCGGCCTCTGGTTCGGCTGGAGCGGCCAGATCGTGGAGGACGGCCCCACGGGCGAGGGCGAACTGCACAAGCAGCAGGCCGGCAAGGTCACGCTCGCCACCATCGACCTGAGCCGCGAGGACCACGACAGCTATTACCTCGGCTACAGCAACGACGTGCTCTGGCCCGTGTTCCACAACCGCCTGGACCTGGCCCACTTCGACGCCGGCTTCATCGGCGGCTACCGGCGCGTGAACCAGCTGTTCGCGCGCAAGCTGCTGCCGATGCTGAAGGACGACGACGTCATCTGGATCCACGACTACCACCTGATGCCGCTGGCCGCCGAGCTGCGCGCGATGGGCTGCAGGCAGCGCATCGGCTTTTTCCTGCACATTCCGCTGCCGCCGCAGATCATCGTGGCGGCCATTCCGCAGCACGAGTGGCTGATGCGCTCGCTGTTCTCCTACGACCTGATCGGCTTCCAGGCCCAGCAGGACGTGCAGCACTTCGAGCACTATGTGCGCAACGAAGCGCATGGCGAATACCTGGGCAACGAGATGTACCGCGCCTACGGGCAGACGGTGCGCTGCAGCGCATTTCCGATCGGCATCGACGTCGACGAATTCGCGGCGCTCACGCACGCCAAGGAATCGCGCGACATGTACGAGACGATGAAGCGCGAGTACTCGAGCCGGCGCCTCCTCCTGGGCATCGACCGGCTCGACTACTCCAAGGGCATTCCGCAGCGCGTGCGCGCATTCCGCGAACTGCTCGCCAACTACCCCGAGAACCGGCGCAGCGCCACGCTGATCCAGATCGCCTCGCCCACGCGCGAGACGGTCGACGCGTATGGCGACATCCGGCGCGAACTCGAATCGCTGTGCGGCGCGATCAACGGCGACTACGGCGAACTCGACTGGATGCCGGTGCGCTACATCCACCGCATGGTGGCGCGCAAGCGCGTGCCGGGCCTGTGCCGCGCTGCGGCGGTCGGACTGGTCACGCCATTGCGCGACGGCATGAACCTCGTTGCGAAGGAGTACATCGCGGCGCAGGACCCGGCCGATCCGGGTGTGCTGGTGCTGTCGCGTTTTGCCGGCGCGGCCGAGCAGTTGAAGGAAGCGCTGCTGGTCAATCCATACGACACGCACGGCACGGCCGAGACCGTGCAGCAGGCGCTTCAGATGCCACTGGAAGAGCGGCGCGAGCGGCACCAGAAATTGCTGTCGCGCATCCGCGAGCAGGACATCCACTGGTGGCGGCGGACCTTTCTGGACGCATTGCGCGAGGCGGCCAGCGAACGCTGAGGTTTGCTGTTCGGGGCGGCGATCGCGCCGACGGGGTACCTTGCTCCGCGAATGTCCCCCGGGCTTCGCCCTCCTCCTTGATTTCGCTGCGCAAGGCACCCCATCGGCGCGCTCGCTTTCAGAGCACTGGTTGATCAGCGATACACCAGCAGCGCGTCCAAGTGCGCAGGGCATCGGGTGCTCCCCGCAGCGAAATCAAGGAGGAGGCCGCAGGCCGGGGGACATTCGCGGAGGGGAGTACCCGGTGGCCTGCGCACGCCGCCCTGAATGCCCCTTACCAGCCAGTGAGCAGCCGCACGAAGCGCATCACCGGCCGAGCCTCCGAATAAGCAGAAACCGGCGACACCTTCGGCGCATGCACCCGCAGGTGTGCAGAGGTCAGCGCAGACACCTCGATCCACCCGCCGTGCGTCAGGCGATGCACGTCGCCTTCATCGAGCGCCGTCTCGCTCATGAACACCGTGCCGCCGAACCAGCCCGGCGGCGACACGAGCCGCACGCGCCCTTCTGCCACCTGCAGCCAGGTGCCCGCATCGACGCAGGTGCGCAGGGACTGGCCGGGCTCCAGGACGATGGAGTCGGGTGCTTGGGACAGGGTGGTGATCATGGCGGGCCTCGAAGGTGAGTGAGTGAACGAGCGGATGAAGAAGCGGTTCGGCGAGTCCAGATCGTAGAAATTCGGGCGCTCAAAAAACAGGCACAAACATTGGCTATTCGCACCGGAACAGTCAGGCGTCGGCCCATCTGTTATGGTCGTTTTCCCGTTCAACTGCATCTGTTTTCGGATGCCCGTTTGGGGGAGCATCGACGCCATGGACTCGCTACCGCTCTACCGGCAACTCGCAGCGCACTACGTGGACGCGATCCACACCGGCTCGCTCAAGCAGGGCGACAAGCTGCCCTCGCTGCGCGGCCTCATGCGCCTGCACGACATCAGCCTCTCGACCGCGCTGCAGCTGTGCCGCGCGATGGAGAGCGACGGCTGGGTCGAGGCGCGCGACCGCTCGGGCTACTTCGTGCGCCGGCCGCAGCGCCTGGCCATCGCGCCGATGGAGGAGCCCGTGGCCGACGTGCCGCCGGACCCCGCGCAGTTCGTCAGCATGCGCACCCGCATGGCCAACTTCATGGCGCGCGGGCGGCACGCGGGCGTGAAGCTCAACTTCGCCATCGCGCGCGCCGCGCCCGAGCTGTACCCGGCCGAGGCCCTGCGCAATTCCATGACGCGGGCGCTGCGCCAGCGGCCCGAACTGCTGACCACCGCCTCGTCCCAGAAGGGTCACGAGCAATTCCGCGAGGCCGTGGCGCAGCGCAACCTGCGCGTGGGCATGACGGTGTCGCCCGACGAGGTGTTGGTCACCAACGGCTGCATCGAGGCGCTGAACCTCGCATTGCGCGCGGTCGCCAAGCCCGGCGACACCGTGGCCGTGGAGTCGCCCACCTTCTACGGCCTGCTGCAGGTGCTCGAGAGCCTGGGCATGCGCGCGCTGGAGATTCCGACCAGCCCGCAGACCGGCATCTCGATCGAGGCGCTGGACCTGGCCATCCACACCTACGACGACATCAAGGCCGTGGTGGTGGTGCCGCACCTGCAGAACCCCATCGGCAGCGTGATGCCGGATGCACACAAGCAGCGGCTCGTGCAGCTGTGCGAGAGCCATGGCATCGCGCTGGTCGAGGACGACACCTACAGCGACCTGGTGGAGACCGAGGTGCCGCTGCGCGCAGTGAAGTCGTGGGACCGCACGGGCAACGTGATCTATTGCGCTTCGCTGCACAAGGTGCTCGCACCGGGCCTGCGCCTGGGCTGGATCACCGCCGGGCGCTGGCACGCGCAGGTGGAAATGCTCAAGTACGCGCAGACGCGCAACAACGAGGCGCTGGCGCAGATCGCCGCGGGCGAGTTCATCGCGAGCGGCGCCTACGACCGGCACCTGCGGCGCCTGCGCGACCGGCTGCATGTGCAGCGCGACCAGACGGCGGACGCCATCGCGAAGTACTTTCCGCCCGGCACGCGGCTGAACCTGCCGCGCGGCGGCCTGCAGCTGTGGGTCGAGCTGCCCGAGCAGCGCTCGTCGATCACCGTGTTCGAGGCCGCGCTGCGCGAGCACATGCTGGTGTCGCCGGGCGCGCAGTTCTCCAACTCGGGGCGCTTCGACAACTACCTGCGCATCAACTGCGGCTGGCCGTATTCGAAGGCGGTGGACGCGGGGCTGCAGCGGCTGGGCGAGATCGTGTCGGCCACGCGCAAGACGCCGCGCGCGCCAGCTGCCTAACCTGCCAACCTGCCTAGACGATGTAGAAAACGACGGCGTCGCGTCGCGCAGCCGCCTCGGCGAAGAAGCGCTTCACGCCTTCCAGGAAGTCCGCGAGGTCTTCGGTGCCGCTTTGCCAGGCTTTCGCCCAGTAGAGCTCGGCGAACTGCGCCGGCTCGCCGGTGAAGCGCGCCATCGCGTCCGGCACGCTGCGCCGCGCGAGCCGTGCCGCAGCGCGCTCGACGTGGCTGGCCGTGAGGTAGATGCAGCCCAGGCCCTCGGTGCCTTCGAGCTGCTCGCCGTCCACGGCTTCGGGCAGCAGCGCGCGCACCACGTCCCAGGCCTGCTCGACCGTCTGGCTGGCGTGCGGGCCGCCCTTGTTCGCTGGCGTGTGGAAGAGAAAGCCCGAGACGCTGGCCGGATCGATGACCAGTTCGCGCAGCCGGTAGCGGTCGAAGGCGTAGAACGCGCCCCCGATGCTCACGTGCTCGGCTCCAGCCGCGCGGCCCGCGCGACCGCCGCCAGCGCGAGGCTCACGTTGTCGATGTTGCGCTGCGCATTCGCGAGGTTGCCCAAGTGGTCCGGCGCGCAGATCTGGTTGAGCAGCAGCGTGCGCTTGAAGTGCCTGAGCGCTTCGCGCAGGTCGCCCTCGTCCTGCGCGATCAGGCCCAGGTCGTTGTGCGCGGTGGCCGCGCTGGTGGAAATGCCCCGGCAGCTGCGCTCCTGGATGGCCAGCGCGCGCTCGAACAGGGGCTTGGCATGCTCGGACTCGTTGCGCGCCATGTGCAGCTGGGCGAAGTTGATCAGGAGGTCGGCGTGCAGGTCGGCATCGCCCTCCCCTTTGTCTTCCGACGCGAGCTTGTCCAGGTGCACCATGGCCCGCGCATAGCAGAGCTCGGCCTTCTGGTCCTGGTCGGTGTTGGCGTAGAGAAACGCGAGGTTGTTGAAGGCGCGCACCACTTCGTCGGTCGAGTTGCCCTTGCTCAGCGCGACGGCCATCGCAATGGTCTTCTTGTAGAGAACCTCCGCCTCGTCCGAGCGCCCCGCGCCGGCGTGCAGCAGCGCGAGCGTGTTGCTCGGGCCGAGCCGCCAGCTGTCGTCCAGGCCCAGCTGATCGATGATGGCCAGGCTCTCGTCCAGCAGGGAGACGGCCTTGTCGTGCCATTGCAGCTGCCGGCAGAACTCGGCATGGCTCACGAGGTGGAACACGACGGCTTCGCCGAGCCCGCCGCACAGCTGGCGGCTGGTGTGGACGGCCTCGGCGCAGAGCCGCTCGGCGAGCGCGAGGTCGCGCCGCTCGAAGGCCGCCTTGTAGCGCCGCTCCTGGTCTTCGAGCAGGCCCAGCAGCACGGTGTCGTCGCCGGTGCGGCCGTCCGTGGAAAGGTGTGCGGGGAGGTTCGCGGGCAGGTGCGCACGGCGCCGGCGCGCGGCGGCATGCTCGCCGATGCCGGCCAGGGTCATGGCCAATGCCTTGCGGACGATCTCCATGTCCTCGGCCGGCATGCCGATCTGGCGGCCGATGGCGAGGCTTTCTTCAAGGCTGGCCTTGGCCTCGTCGAAGGCCTTGAACTGGTAGCAGGCCTGGCCGTGCATGCACAGCGACATCGCCAGGTTCTGGTGCGGTCCCTTGAAGACCTTGCGCGCGTTGGCGACGATCAGCTCGCCCAGCGCCACGGCCCGGGCCCAGTCGTGCATTTCGGCGGCGGCGACGAAGCGCTCGCGCAACTCGTCGGCCTGGCCGAGCGCCTGGAGGTCGTAGGCCTTGGCGGCCCGGTGGCGGGCGGCGTCGAGCGCTTCCTGCCGCTTGAGCTGGACGTAGACCCAGTAGATGTCCACCAGCAGCCAGGACAGGAGCAGGGCCAGCCCGACGCGCGCGCCCGGCAGCCCGGTCGCTGCGAAGAGGCACAGCAGCAGTTGCGCCGCCGCGCCCAGGTAGCTGCGCAGGTAGAACCGATGCGCCCCGAGGAAGCCGCCCACCAGCAACAGCAGGTAGGCGAACGGCTTGCGGCGGGGCGTCGGGATGCGCATGGTTCGCCGAGGGTATTGCGGCGCGGCCGCTCAGTCCAGCAAAGCCAGCGCGGCGTAGTCGCCGACCTTCTCGCCGAGCCCCGCGGGCACGAGCAGCACGCCGCGGGTGAGCGGCATCAGCTTGCCGTCGATCTGCGCCTGCAGCCGGGGCAACAGGAAATCGCGGTGGTGCCAGAACACGCTGCCGCCCAGGCTGATGCGCTGCAGGTCCAGCGTGATGATCATGTTGTAGAGCATGCGGCCCATCACGCGGCACAGCGCATCGACGATTTCCAGCGCATGCGGCTCGCCGGCCGAGGCGGCCGAGAACAGGTCCGCAGCGGGTTGGCCGAAGCGGCGCGAGATCGAATTGCCGGCGACCAGCGCTTCGACATCGCCCAGGTTGCCGCAACCGCACAGGGCGCCGCTTGCATCGTCGGCCACGAAGCTGTGTCCCGCATGGCCCGCATTGCCGTTCTTGCCGCGCAGCGCACGGCCGTCCACGCACAGGCCCACGCCGACGCCGGTGCTCCAGGTGGCATAGGCGCAGTGATCGAATCCCTTGAGCGCGCCCCAGTGGCGCTCCGCCTCGAGCCCGGCCACCGCATCGTTCTCGACGCGCACCTGTCCGAAGCGCTGCGCCAACGGGGCTTCGATGATCGCGGTCATCCACTGGTTGGGCAGACCGCGAGCCGGGCCGGCGATGCCGCCGCAGATGTTGGGCGTGGCCAGTTCGACCATGCCGTCGCGCAACTCGAAGGGCCCGGTCGACGACACGCCCACGCGGTCGATCGCGGCCGGATCGACGCCCTGCTCGGCGCAGACCTCGTCGATCATCCGCATGATCTGCACCGCCACGGCGTCGTTGTCGCCGGTCTTGGCGGTCGGCTCGCTGCGGCGGCCGACCAGCGGCGCATCGCTCGAGGGGGAAAGGCTCACGGCGACCTTGGTGCCGCCGATGTCAACGCAGGCTCTCATTGCGGTTTGTCTTTTCTCTACAGGAGGCGCGCCACCAGCGCCGCGATCATGCTGAGCACCACGGTGCTCCCGATCGGCAACTGCCAGTCGCGGCCGAAGGCGCGAAACTCGAAATCGCCGGGCAACCGTCCGAAGCCGAAGCGGCGCAGCCAGGCGGTCAGCCCGCTCATGAGCAGCAGCGCAAGGACGACGACGATCAGCCAGCGGAACATGGGGAGAGTCTAGGCCGCGAGGATCGCCATGGCTTGTCGGTGAAGTTCGGGCGTTGCGGCCGCGATGACCCGGCCGTCGGACTTCAGGTTCAGCGGCTGCCCCTGCCAATCGGTGATGACGCCGCCCGCAGCTTCGATCAGCCCGGCGGGGCCGAGGTAATCGTAGGGCTGCAGGCCGGTTTCCACCACCAGGTCGATGGTGCCGCCGGCCAGTTGGGCGTAGCCGTAGCAGTCGCCACCGAAGCGGCGCATCGCGCACTGGCGGCTCAACCGGTCGAAGGCCTGCCAGTCGGCCGGCGCGAAGATGTCGGGCGAGGTGGTGACGATGCGGGCCTTGGCCACCTCGGTGCAGTTGCTCACGCGCACCGGCTGGCCGTCGCGCGTGGCGCCCTGGCCGGCCCGGCCGATCCAGCGTTCTTTCAGCACCGGCATGTCGATCATGCCCAGCACCACGCGCTCGCCCTGCAGCACGCCGATCAGCGTGCCCCAGAGCGGCGAGCCGGTGATGAAGCTGCGCGTGCCGTCGATCGGGTCGAGCACCCAGATGCGTCCCGCGTCCAGCCGCTCGGCGCCGTGCTCCTCGCCGTAGATGCCGTCCGCCGGCACGCGCGCGCCGAGGATCTCGCGCATCGCCGTCTCCGCCGCGCGATCGGCCAGCGTGACGGGGCTCTCGTCGGCCTTGGTGATGATGTCCAGTGGCGTGCGGAAATAGTGCAGCGCCTTTGCGGCGGCCGCATCGGCCAGCGCCTCTGCAATCGATGACAGATCGGGAGTGGGAGAGCTCATGGGAGAGAGTGAACGCGTGCCAAAACTGCGATTAGACCCGAGCCCACGCGGGTTTGACACGACAAGGGCTGTCGCCCTAGCATGGCGCGAAAATTGCCAGGGATAGAACCAATGGCCTCCTTAAGATTCCTGCGCGCCGCGCTCCTCACCCTGCTCCTTGGCGCCTTCGCCGCGCTGGCCCAGGCCACGCCCTCCGACGCCGAGGGAAAGCTGATCGACACGCTGATCCAGCGCGTCTCCAGGATGAGCGCCATGGTGTTCCTGCGCAACGGCAACGAATACAACGCCGCCGATGCCGCCAAGCACATGCAGGCGAAGTACGACTACTTCAAAAAGGAACTGGCCACGGCCGAAGACTTCATCGAGCGCTGCGCCTCGCGCTCCGAGATGACCGGGCAGGCCTACAAGGTGAAGCTCGACAACGGCGCGGTGCGCGACGCCAACGAGTTCCTCAACAGCGAGTTGCGCGCGCTGCGGCAGCAGGCGAAGAAATCGAGCGGTTGAGCCAGCAGCCGCTCTAGCGCTGCTGGCCCCAGCGCCGCACGGTCAGCCGCTCCAGCGTCTTGAAGCCCAGGCTTTCCACCAGGAGGCCGATCAGCACCACCATCGCGAGACCCGCGAACACGCGGTCGGTGTAGAGCTCGTTGCGGTTCTGGAAGATGTACCAGCCCAGCCCGCCCTTGCCCGAGGAGGCGCCGAACACCAGCTCGGCCGCGATCAGCGTGCGCCACGCGAAGGCCCAGCCGATCTTCAAGCCCGAAAGAATCGACGGCAGCGCGGCCGGCACCAGGATCTGCAGCACGTAGCGCAGGCCCTTGAGCCCGTAGTTGCGCCCGGCCATGCGCAGCGTCTCGGGCACGCCCTGGAAGCCCGCATAGGTGTTGAGCGCGAGCGGCCACAGCACCGAATGAATCAGCACGAACACCAGGCTCCCGCGGCCGAGGCCGAACCACAGCAAGGCGAGCGGCAGCAGCGCGATGGCGGGCAGCGGGTTGAACATCGACGTGAGCGTGTCCAGCAAATCGCGGCCGATCTGCGTCGATACCGCCAGCGTGGTGAGCGCGAAGGCCAGCAGCACGCCGGCCAGGTACCCCTGCAGCAGCACGGCCAGCGAGATGCGCACCTTCTCGATCAGCTCGCCGCTCGCGAGCCCTTCGAACAGCGCCGATGCGGTGGCGGTGAAGGTGGGCAGCAGCAGGTCGTTGTTCTGCCAGCGCGCCGCGAGCTCCCAGAGCACGGCGATGACGGCGAGGATCAGGCCCTTGCGCAACCAGGCCTGCGACCAGATGCGCACGCCGAGTGGCAGCGTGCGCTCGACGGCCAGTTCGGTGAAGGGCTCGAGCGTGCGCTCGTACTCGGGCCGGATCGGCGGGACGATGGCGCTCATGCCACGGCCTCCGCGTGTTCTTCCTCGAACAGCATGTCGTGGATGCGCTGCGCCGTGCCCTGGAATTCGGCGCCGCCCAGACTCGCGAGCGAAAAGCCGTGGCTGTTGACCTCCGCGCGCATGCGCCCCGGATGCGGCGACATCAGCGCCACGCGGTTGCCCACCACCAGCGCCTCTTCGATGGAGTGCGTGACGAAGAGCAGCGTGAAGCGCACTTCGTCCCACAGCTCGAGCAGCTCCTGCTGCATCTTGCGGCGCGTGAGCGCATCGAGCGCGGCGAAGGGCTCGTCCATCAAGAGCACGCGCGGCTGCATTGCAAGCGCGCGGGCGATGGCCACGCGCTGCTTCATGCCGCCCGAGAGCTGGTGTGGATGCACGTCGGCGAATTTGGCCAGGCCCACCTTGTCCAGGTAGTGCAGCGCGCGTTCGTTCGCTTCTTTCTTGCCGAGCGTTCGGGAGGCGAGCAGCGGGAACATGACGTTCTGCTTCACGGTCTTCCACGGCGGCAGCTGGTCGAACTCCTGGAACACGACGATGCGGTCGGGGCCGGGCTGCGTCACGCGCTGGCCGTCCAGGCGGATCTCGCCTTCGACCGGCGCGATGAACCCGCCCACCGCCTTCAGCAGCGTGGACTTGCCGCAGCCCGAGGGGCCGAGCAGCACGAAGCGATCGGCCGCGTGCACGTCGAAGCTCACACGGTGCGTGGCGCGCACGACGCGCTCGGGGGTGCGGTATTCGAGGCTCACGCCGTCGACCTGGAGCAGCGGCGCCGTGTCTTGTTCCCTCTCCCGCTCACGCGAGAGGGTTGGGGTGAGGGCGGGTGGCGATGCCAGAGGCTCCCCCCTCACCCCCGCCCTCTCCCGATGGGAGAGGGAGTCACCCCGCGAATCCAGGACGGCCGCGTTGCTCACTCAGTTCCCCGAAGCGTTCTGCGCGTCGTCGAAGAAATAGTCCTTCACCGACGCCGGCTTGTTCTTGATCGCGCCCACGCGGTGCATGAACTCCGCCAGCGCGTAGGTGTTCTGCGGCGTGGTCTTGAACTGCACTTCGGGGTTCTTGATGATCTTCAGAAGCAGCTCGCGATCAAGCTTGGCGTTGCTCACCTTCAGGTAGATGTCGGCGGCCTTCTCGGGGTTGGCCGTGACGAACTTCGCCGCCTCGTCGAGCGCATCGACGAAGGCCTTGTAGGTCTTGGGGTTCTCGTTGCGGAATTTCTCGGTGGCATAGAGCACCGTGGCCGAGGCCGGACCGCCGAGCACCTGGTACGAATTGAGCACGATGTGCGCATTCGGATTGCCCGCCAGTTCCTGCTCCTGGAACGGCGGATTGCCGAAGTGGCCGGTGATCTCGGTGCCGCCCTTGATGATGGCCGCGGCCGCGTCGGGGTGCGGAATGGCCACGCTGATCTTGTCCAGGCGGTTGAATTCCTTGTCGCCCCAGAGCTTGGCCGAGGCGAACTGCAGCACGCGCGACTGCACCGACACGCCCACCGCAGGCAGCGCGATGCGGTCCTTCTCGGTGAAGTCGGCGATCGTCTTCACGTTCGGGTTGTTGCTCACCAGGTAGTAAGGGAAGTTGCCCAGCGACGCCACGCCCTTGACGTTCTGCTTGCCCTTGGTGCGGTCCCACAGCGTGAGGAGCGGGCCGACGCCCGCACCCGCGATCTCGATGTTGCCGGACAGCAGCGCATCGTTCACCGCCGAGCCGCCCGAGAGCTTGATCCACTCGACCTTGGCATCGACGCCCGCGGCCTTGGCATGCTTCTCGATGAGCTTCTGCTCCTGCGCGACGTTGAGCAGCAGGTAGACGATGCCGAACTGCTCGGCGATGCGGATCTGGCCCTCGGCGTGCGCCGCGAGGCTGCCGGCGAGGAGGCCGAGGCCGGTAACGAATGCAGCGGCCTTGCGTGTGAAGCGGTTCATGGAAAGCGGTCCGGAAAAAAGAACGATCGAAAAGGATCAGAAAGGCGTGTCGCCCACGATGGTGGTGCGGTTCAGGCGCCGGCGCAGGTGGTCCGGCGTGCCTGCGGCCAGGTGCATCAGCGAGCGGTTGTCCCAGAACACGAGGTCGTGCGGCGCCCAGGTGTGGCGGTACACGAACTCGGGCTTCACGCTGTGCGCGAACAGCTCGGCCAGCAGCGCATCGCTCTCGTCCTGCGGCAGGCCGACGATGCGCGTCGTGAAATGCTCGCTCACGAAGAGCGCCTTGCGGCCGGTCTCCGGATGCGTGCGCACCACCGGCTGCACGGCGGGCGCGACCTGGTCGATCTGCGCCTGCGAGAGCTTGGGCCGCCACGGGTTCTTCGCGCGCAGCTCGTCGTACTTGGCGAGGTAGCTGTGCTCGGCTTTCAAGGGCAGGATGCGTTGCTGCAGCTCGCCCGGCAGCGATTCCCATGCGAGATGCTGGTCGGCGAAGAGCGTGTCGCCGCCTTCGCTCGGCAGCTCCTGCGCATGCAGCAGGGAGCCGAGGCTCGGCTTGGTCTTGTACGAGATGTCGGAGTGCCAGTACACGCCCGCATCGCCCAGGCCGATGGGCTCGCCGTTCTCCTTGATGTTGGAGACGATCAGGATCTCGGGGTGGTTCTTGAGCTGGAACTGATGCAGCACATGGATTTCGAGCGGGCCGAAACGGCGGCTGAATTCAATGTGCTCGGCGGGGGTGACCTGCTGGTCGCGGAACACCACGACGTGATGGTCCAGGTGGGCGCGGTGGATGCGTGCGAAGTCTTCGGCGTTGATCGGCTTGGAGATATCGAGGCCGACGATTTCGGCGCCGACCGGGGCGGCGAAGGGGCGCACTTCGAAGTGCTGCGCGGCGGCCTCGGGTTCGTGGGAGAGAACGGCAGTCATGCCGGGAATGTAGGGGCCGGCCTTTCGTTTCCCAACGAACTCTTCGTTGCTAGCTTATGACTTGTTTTTTGTTTTGAAGTCGGGGGCCGGGTCTCGAGAAGCCAACGAAGCAGCAAAGAGAACTTCACAGCGTATGGCTGCGATCCCCTTCAACAAACCCCATCGCATCCCACGGCGCGCCGACTGCGAAACCAATCACCTTGAAGAGCTCCCCCATCTCATGCTCATGGATGAGGCGCGCCGCCATCGCCCGCTCCGCAGTCGTCCCCTGCTCCATCTTCGACAGCAACCCGCAGTTCAGCAGAAACCGCGCCTGGCTCGTGTACCCCAGCACCTCGAGCCCCGCATCCTGCCCCGCCAGCGCGATCCCGGTGAAATCCACGTGCGCGGTGATGTCCTTGTAGCCCACGTCGGCCAGCGGATCGCCATCGGCCTGGTGCGCCCGGTGGCACATCACCGTTCCCATGTGCCGCTGCGGGTGGTAGTACTCGCTCTCGGGAAAGCCGTAGTCGATGAGAAAGGCCGCGCCCTTGTCCAGCCGGTCTGCCAGCGTGGCGATGAAGGCCTGCGCCTGCGGATGGATCTCCGTGAGGTAGTCGTGCTCGCCGGGCACATCGACCGGCGGGCGCAGGTCGGTCGCGCGATCGGCCCAGGTCCAGCCGTCGTTGCCCGCATTGCGCACCACGCCGCGCTCGAACCACAGGCCTTTCACGCGCGCCAGCAGTTGCACGGGCATCGCATCGAGCACCTCGTTGCCGACCACCACGCCCTGCATCTTCTCGGGCAGTTCGCCGAGCCATTCGACGCGGTCCGCATAGCGCACCAGCGCCTGCTGCTGGCGCTCGCGCAAGGTGCCCGAGAGATCGACGATGCGGTAGCGCACGTCGCTGCGGCCCATCTCGTCGAGCGCGTGCAGCAGCTGCACCGCCAATGCGCCAGAGCCGGCGCCGAATTCCCAGACGGTGTCGGTGCCGGTTTTTTCCAGCGCTTCGGCCACCTGCGCGGCCAGCGTCTGGCCGAACATCGGCGTGAGCTCGGGGGCGGTCACGAAGTCGCTGCCCGATGAAGGCATGTGGCCGAACTTGGCCGAGGTGTTGGCGTAGTAGCCCAGGCCCGGCGCGTACAGGGCGAGCGCCATGAAGCGATCGAAGCCGATCCAGCCGCCCGCGCGCTCGACGGAGCGGGCGATCAGGTGGTCCAGGGCGGTGGGTAAACTGTTCGGGGTCTTGGTCGTCACCCCCCCATTCTCCCTCTGTCTTTCTCTCTCCTCGCCTCTCTCCTCGCATGAGTACCGCCCCCCTCCCCCCCGTCCGCCGTACCGTCCTCGTCACGGGTGCGGGCCGACGGCTGGGCCGCGAGATCGCGCTGGCGCTCGCGGCGGGCGGCTGGCAGGTGGCGGTGCACTACCGCAGCTCGCGCGCCGAAGCCGAGGAGACGGCCGCCGATTGCGCGGCGCGCTCGGGCGACTCGGCGCTCTTCGAAGCCGACCTCGAGGACGAGCACGCCACGCGCGCGCTGCTGCCCCGCGTGGCGGCGCGTTTTCGCACCGTCGATGCCGTGGTCCACAGCGCGGCCCTCTTCGAGCACGACGACACCGCCAGCTTCGGCTACGCGCTCATGGAGCGCCATGCGCGCAGCAACACGGGCGCGGCCATCCTGCTGGCGCAGGCGCTGCACGACCACCTCGCGCGGCGCGATGCGCAGGGCGCGGTCGTGCACCTGCTCGACCAGAAGCTGTGGAACCCGAACCCCGATTTCGTGAGCTACACGCTCTCCAAGGCCGCGCTGGAAGCCGCCACGCCGATGCTCGCGCTGGCCCTGGCGCCGCGCGTGCGGGTGGTGGGCGTCGCGCCCGGCCTCACGCTGCCCAGCCACATGCTGGACGACGACAAGTTCGCGCAGCTGCACAAGCTGTCGCCGCTGGGCCGCTCCTCCACGCCGGCCGACGTGGTCGCCACGGTGAAGTTCGCGCTGGAGAACGGCTCGATCACCGGCACCACGCTGCTGGTGGACGGCGGCCAGCACCTGATGAAATTCGAGCGCGATTTCTCGCTCATGTGAAGAACGACTGCGAGCAACCACCATGTCCTCCCCCCACACCCACGGCCGCCAGACCCTCACCCTGCTGGGCCTGCGCTTCAACGCCAACCTGGGCATCCTGGACCACGAGAAGGTCGCGCCGCAGCCGATCCAGGTCGATGCCGAACTGAGCATGGGCCAGCAGCCGCTGCTGCCGCAGGACGACAACATCTTCCACGTGCTGGACTACGGCAAGGTGCGCCTGATCATCATCGACGAGTGCACCGCCGAGCACGTCAACCTGCTGGAGAGCCTGATCGGCAAGGTGGTGCACCGCCTCCTGCAACTGCCCGGCGTGCTGGGCGTGCGGGTGAAGATCGCCAAGCTCGAAATCTTCGACGACTGCGAAGTGGCGATCCGCATGGAAGCCGGGGAATGGTGATCCAAGGCAAAATCGGGGGTCTTTCCCCCGAATTGCCTGAAGTAGCCCACCAATGAATGCCGTCTGGATCGACGAAGCGCCTGCCGACGCCGCGACCGTCGCCGCGCCCACCAACTCGCTGAAGATCGAGCGCGAAACGCACAAGTTGGAGAAGCGCCTGTGCCGCGAAGTCGGCCGCGCCATCGTCGACTACAACATGATCGAGGAGGGCGACAAGGTCATGGTGTGCGTCTCGGGCGGGAAGGACAGCTACGCGATGCTGGACATCCTACTCAAGCTCAAGGCGCGCGCACCGATCCACTTCGACATCGTCGCGGTCAACCTCGACCAGAAGCAGCCCGGCTTTCCCGAAGAGGTGCTGCCCAAGTACCTGAGCGAGCTCGGCGTGGCCTTCCACATCGAGAACCAGGACACCTACAGCATCGTCAAGCGCGTGATTCCCGAGGGGAAGACGACCTGTGGCCTGTGCAGCCGCCTGCGCCGCGGCATCCTGTACCGCGTGGCGGACGAGCTGGGCGCGACCAAGGTGGCGCTCGGCCACCACCGCGACGACATGCTGCAGACCTTCTTCCTCAACATGTTCTTCGCGGGCAAGTTGAAGAGCATGCCGCCCAAGCTGGTGAGCGACGACGGCAGGCACATCGTGATCCGCCCGCTCGCCTACGTGGCCGAGAAAGACCTGGTGCGCTGGGCGCAGCACCGCGAATTCCCGATCATTCCCTGCACCCTGTGCGGCAGCCAGGAAAACCTGCAGCGAAAGCAGGTCGGCGAAATGCTGCGCGAGTGGGACAGGAAGCACCCCGGCCGCGTGGAGAACATGTTCACCGCGCTGCAGAACGTGGTGCCATCGCACCTTCTGGACGGAACGCGGCACGACTTCAAGGGTCTGAAGGCGACGGGCGTGGCCGACGACGACGGCGACAAGGCCTTCGACACGCCCTCCTACGACTTGCTCTCCCAGGCACCCGCAGCCCTTCGCATCGTCCAGGGCTGATCCGGCTACCCAGGGGAATTTGGGGCATCGCTGCCCGGAGACCCTTCATGAAACGTGCATTCCCAGCTCTTCTTTTAGTAGCAACAGTCGCCCTCGGCGGCTGCGCCACCTCCTGGGTGGTCGACAGCGACGTGAAGAGTTTCTCTTCGCTCTCCACCGTGCCGCCCGGCGCCACCTACCGCTTCGAGCGCCTGCCCTCGCAGCAGGCCGACACCGCCCGGCAGGACTCGCTCGAGGCGATGGCCGCCGCGGCGCTCGACAAAGTGGGCCTGCGCCGCGACGACGCCAAGCCGCAGTACAGCGCCCAGATCGGCGCTCGCGTGACGGCCGGGCTCTCGCCCTGGGCCGATCCGTGGCTCTTCGATGGCCCCTGGGGCTATGGCTACGGCGGCGGATACGGCTACGGCCGCCGCTTCTACGGCGGCGGCTGGTATGGCGGCCCGGCCTACTTTCCGCCGGCGGCCAACCCCTGGTACGAACGCGAAGTGAGCATCGTGCTGCGCGAGGCCGGCTCCAACCGCGTGGTCTACGAGACGCGCGCCCGCAACGACGGCCCCTACAACGCGAGCGCTGCCATCCTGCCGGTGATGTTCCAGGCCGCGCTGCAGGGGTTTCCGAACCCGCCGCAGGGCGAGCGCCGGGTGAACATCGAGCTCGCCACGGCGACCAAGCCGGCGGCGAAGTGACGCGCGGCTGGCCGCGAAACAGTGCACTTCTAGAATCGAGCGGATGCAAGAAGCCACCCGTTTGATCGCCGTTCGCCACGGCGAGACCGCCTGGAACGTCGACACCCGCATCCAGGGCCAGATCGACATCGGCCTGAACGCCACCGGGCTCTGGCAAGCGCAGCGCGCAGGCCAGGCGCTGGCCGACGAGGACATCGGGGTCGTCTACGCGAGCGACCTCGCCCGCGCATGGCAGACCGCAGAAGAAATCGCCCGGCCGCACGGGCTCGTCGTGCAGCCCGAGCCGCGCCTGCGCGAGCGCGCCTTCGGCCACCTGGAGGGCATGAGCTTCGCGGAGATCGAATCGACGCTGCCCGAAGACGCCCGTCGCTGGCGCGAGCGCGACCCTGAATTCGAACCCGTCGGCGGCGAGAGCCTGCTGACCTTCCGCGACCGCGTCACGCACGTGGCGGCCGAGCTGGCGGCGCGCCATCCGGGCCAGCTGGTCACGCTGGTGGCGCACGGCGGCGTGATGGACGTGCTCTACCGCGCCGCCACCCGCCAGGCGCTGCAGGCGCCGCGCACCTGGCAATTGGGCAATGCGGCCATCAACCGGATGCTGTGGACGCCCGAGGGCTTCAGCCTCGTGGGCTGGAGCGACATCGCCCACCTGGTGGCGGACACGCCGCTCGACGAGACCACGACCTAGCGACGGCACGATGGGCCGCTTGCCTTTCTCCGACCCGGGCAAGACGCTCCCATGAAAAGAACACATTCGCGCCCCTCGCCGTACGCCAGTTGGGATGCATCCCAGACGCTGTCTGCGCCGTGGACCGACGCCACGCATCTGGGAAGCTTCGTCACGCTGGAGGCCGGCGACACCATTGCGCGCGAAGGCGAACGGCACGACTACTTCTATCTTTTGCGATCGGGGTTCGTTCACTCCACGATCCAGCGAAGCAACGGCTCGGAGTTCCTGCTCGAGATCTTCGGACCGGGTGCGATTTTTGGCGAAGGCCCGGCGTTTGCCGACAGTCCTCGGCCCACGACGACCCGGGCGGTCGCGCCGGCCGTTCTCAGCCGCTATCGCCCGGCGGATGTCGCGCAGCAATTTTCTGGGCGTCCCGCGCTCGCGACCTCGTTGATCCAGTTGCTCGGCTTCAAGAATCACATGATCGTCGCCAAGCTTGCCAGGGTGGCCTCGGCGGCGCCCAGGGAGCGGATCATCGATCTGCTGCTGCGCGTGGCGCGCCTGCCATCGGCGCAGGCATCCCAACAACTCACCGTCGATCTGACGCATGAGCAGATCGGCGCCATGACGGCATTGAGCCGCGTCACCGTCACCCGCACGTTGAATGCGCTGGTGGGACAAGGGCTCATCGAAACGCGGGCCCGGCAGGTCAGCATCCCGAACGCGCCGGCCTTGCGGTGTTTCCGCGACGCATCACCGTAAGGAAAAAGCCCACTTCCTGTATCGCTGGATACCGTCGAGACCTTCACCCCGTCGCCATCATTCATTCCGTCACACACATGGATGCGAAGAGCGGAGGAGGGAACGGGAGGAGCCGTTGAAGAAGAGGCCGCCTTCAGTTGGCGACGGCCCGGGTGTGACGTTTTGCAGGACTGCCAAAGTCCTTTCTGACCGGATGGCTCACGCTCATGGCCATCCGGCATCTTTTGGATCGCCGTCAGGCGTGCGAGGCGGCGGGGCCGCCCGCTGAGGTCGCGGCCTTCGCCTCGCCGGGCAGCTCGACCATCGGGCCGGTGCCGCTGTAGCGCGGCGCTTATCTGCGGGTCCGGATCTGCATCGCGCCCGCCTTGGCCGTGGGTGGCGCTTCGCCTTTATTTCCCAACGTAAGCAGGCTGAACGCGCGCCTGACGCTTCCCGGCGACCGAGCCGACGCCGCCGCAGCGCGCGCGTCCGCAAATCCTCGCGTTCGGTGCGATCCGCCACATCCGCGCTCCCTTTGATCGGCACAGAGCCGCCGGCCGCGCCCCGCAGCTCCCGACAATCGCTCTCCGTTTTTCAATCGATCAACGGCGCTCGATAGATCATCGTTATCAATGGGAGATTATTGTGAATACAAATTCAAGAAGGTCACCGAAGTTGTTCGCAACCGGGGTGCTCGGGCTGATCGTGGGCGCGCTGTGCGTGGCATGCGGCGGCGGCGGATCGGACGGGCCGACGTTTCCGGTCGTGATGGTCCCGCCGCCGGCCGCCACGGCACCGGCAGAGACGGTTGCGGCAGCGCAGCCAACGCCGCCCGAAGCAGTGACTTCGGGGCCGCCGAAGGCTCCGGTGGAGATGCCACCGATCGCACCACTGGCCACGCCGCCTACTCAGTCGGTCAGTGCACATGATGGAGGAGCGGCCGTACCGCATGAGGCTGCTCCGCCGGCCGCGCCGACCGTTACCGCGTCCTCCACGTCACCGGCGGCCCCGGCGGCCCCGGCGGCACCCGCAACACCATCGACTCCTGCGCCGGCAACGCAACCAGCGGCACCAGTTGTCGCACCGGTACCGCCACCCGCCGCGTCCTCCACCGGCCTGCCCGGGAACGCCTTCGAACAAGAGGCGCTCGATGCGCACAACAAGGCGCGGGCCGAGGAAGGCAAAGGGCTTTCAAGCCTGAAGTGGTCGGCGCACTTGCAGGCCGACGCGCAAGCATGGGGGGATCAGTGCACGTTCTCGCACACGGTCCCTCCGGGCGAAGGCCAGAACCTGTTCGCCACGTCGATGCCGACGGCGAGCGCCAGCGAAGCCGTGCACGACTGGATGGCCGAAAAAGCGAACTACACCTATGGCGCGGCCGGCGGCACCTGCGTCCCGGGCAAGATGTGCGGGCACTACACGCAAGTCATCTGGCAGGACACCACGGAGGTGGGCTGCGCAGTGAAGACCTGCGAGACCATGAAACGTGGCATCAGCCCCGGCACCATCCTCGTGTGCAACTACAGCCCGGCCGGCAACTTCATCGGCCGGCCGCCGTATCGGGCGCAGTGAGCAGTTAGGCGCGCGAGGCCGCGTGTCCCCCGGCACCGGCTTCTGCCCTCGCCTCCCCGGGCAGATCGACCATGGGCCCGGTGCCGCTGTAGCGGTCCAGCGCGAGATAGATGGCGGGCGTGATGTAGAGCGTGATCACCTGCGAGAAGATCAGCCCGCCCACCACCGCCACGCCCAGCGGCTGGCGCAGCTCGGCGCCGGCGCCCAGGCCGAGCGCGAGCGGCAGGGCGCCCATCAGCGCGGCCAGCGTGGTCATGAGGATGGGGCGAAAGCGCAGCCGGCAGGCTTCGCGGATCGCATCGACCGGCTTCATGCCTTCGGTGCGTTGCGCATCGAGGGCGAAGTCGATCATCATGATCGCGTTCTTCTTCACGATGCCGATCAGGAGCAGGATGCCGATGGTGGCGATCAGCGTGAGGTCGAAGCCAAAGATCTTCAATGACAGCAGCGCGCCCACGGCCGCCGAGGGCAGGCCCGCCAGGATCGTCAGCGGGTGGATGTAGCTCTCGTACAGCACGCCCAGCAGCACATAGATGACCAGCACCGCGAGCACCAGCAGCACCGCCTGGCTCGATTGCGAACTCTGGAACACCGCCGCATCGCCGCCGTAGGTGGTGATGATCGACTGCGGCATGTTCAGCTCGCTCTTGAACTGGTCGATCTTGGCGGTCGCGTTGCCCAGCGGCACGTCGGGTGCGAGGTTGAACGACACCGTCACCGCCTGCAACTGGCCCTGGTGGTTGACCGAGGTCGGCCCCACGGTGCGGTTGATGGTGGAGAAGGCCGACAGCGGCACCAGCTTGCCCGAGGTGCTGCGCACCGACAGGCGCGAGACGTCGTCCTCGAACTGGCGGTCGTTGTCGGCGGCCGAAAGAATCACCTGGTAGGTGTTGCTCGCCGCGTAGATGCTGCCGATCTGCCGGTCGCCATAGGCGTTGTAGAGCGCGGTGCGCAGGTCCCCCACCGCCACGCCGAGCACGCCGGCCTTGTCGCGGTCGATTTCCAGCGTGGCCTGAAGGCCCCGGTTCTGCGAATCGCTGGTCACGTCGCGGAAGGCCGCATCGGCGCGCATGCGCTCCATGAGCTTCGTGGCCCACGGCACCATTTCGCCGGCGTTCACGCTCTGCAGCGTGTACTGGAAGCGCGCCTTGCTCTGGCGCCCGCCCAGGCGCAGGTTCTGCACCGGCTGCATGTAGACGGCGATGCCCGGGATCTCGCGAAAGCGCTGGCGCAGCGACTCCAGCACCTTGGCCATCTGCGGGCGCTCGCTGCGCGGCTTGAGCACGGCGAAGAGGCGCCCCGAATTCTGCGTGGCGGTCGGGCCGCCGACGCCGACGAAGGAGCTCACGTAGTCCACGCTCGGATCGTCCTTGAGCGTCGCGGCCACGCGGTCCTGCAGCACCTTCATGGCGGTGAACGAAATGTCTTCGGCCGCCTCTGTGGTGATCTGGATCTGGCCGATGTCTTCCTCGGGGAAGAAGCCCTTGGGAATGGTGACGAAGAGCCAGGCCGTGACCACGAACGTGAGGCCCGCGGCCGTGAGCATCACCCAGCGGTGCGCGAGCGTCCAGTCGAGCGTGCGCATGTAGTTGCTGTGCACCCAGCGGTACCCGCGCTCGAAGGCGCGGCCGATGGCGGTGCCGGGCTCGGGATGTTCTTCTTCGTGATCGAGCGCGCCCTCTTCGCGCGGCACGTGCTTCAGAAGCCGGCTCGCGAGCATCGGCACCAGCGTGAGCGACACGATGGCCGACACCAGCACCGCCAGCGCCACCACCACCGCGAACTCGTGGAACAAAAGGCCGATGACGCCCGGCATGAAGAAGATCGGGATGAACACGGCCACCAGCGAGATCGAAATCGACACGATGGTGAAGCCCACCTCGCGCGCGCCGCGCAGCGCGGCGGCGAAGGGCTCCATGCCCTTCTCGACGTAGCGCATGATGTTTTCGAGCACCACGATCGCGTCGTCCACCACCAGCCCCACGGCCAGCGTGATGCCCAGGAGCGAGACGTTGTCCAGGCTGTAGCCGAAGGCGTAGAGCAGCGCCACCGCGCCGATGAGCGAAATCGGAATGGTCGCCGCCGGGATCAGCGTGGCCACCAGCCGGTGCAGGAAGAGAAAGATCACCAGCACCACCAGCGCGATGGTGCCCAGCAGCGTGAGCTGCACGTCGTGCACCGCCTCGCGGATGGAGAGCGAGCGGTCGTTCACCATCTGGATCTCGACCGACTGCGGCAGCTCCGCCCTGAAGCGCGGGATGAGCGCGCGCACCGCGTCCACCACCTGCACGGTGTTGGCATTGGGCTGGCGCTGCACGGCCAGCGAAATGGAGTCCTGGCCGTTGAAGCTGCTGGCGGTCTTCACCGATTCGAAGCTGTCCTCGATGGTGGCCACTTCGTCCAGCCGCACCGGCGCGCCGTTGCGCTGGCCGACGATGAGCTTGGCGAAATCGGCCGCCTTCACCAGCTGGCGGTTGGCCTGGATGGTGAGCGTCTGGCGCGGGCCGTCGAGCACGCCGACGGGCGTGTTGGCGTTGGCCGAATTCACCGCCTTGGCCAGTTCGTCGAGCGTGATGTTGCGGGCGTTGAGGAGGTCGGCATTCGCCTTGATGCGCACCGCGAAGGCCTTGCGGCCGTACACGCCCACCTGCGCCACGCCGTCGATGGTCGAGAGCGTGGGGGAGATGAGGTTTTCGGCGTAGTCGTTGAGCTCGGCCGGGTTCATCGAAGGCGAGATCAGCGCGATGAAGAGCACCGGCGCATCGGCCGGGTTCACCTTGCGGTAGGAGGGGAGCTGCGTCAATTCCTGCGGCAGCTGGCGCTGCGCGCGCAGCAGCGCGGCCTGCACGTCGACGGCGGCGGCGTCGATGTCGCGGCTGCTGACGAATTCGAGCGTGAGCGAGGTCACGCCCTGCGTGTTGACCGAGCTGATGGTCTGCAGGCCCGGGATGGTGGAGAACTGCTTTTCCAGCGGTAGCGCGACCGACGACGCCATCGTGTCCGGACTGGCGCCGGGCAGTTGCGCGTTGACGTTGATGACCGGCGTGTTGTAGCTGGGCAGCGCCGCCACCGGGATGCTGAAGTACGCAAAGATGCCGACCACCACCACCGCGGCAGACAGCAGCACCGTCATCGCGGGACGACGGATGCAGAGCTCCGAGATGTTCATGCGCGTTCCCGCTGCGGTGGCTTGACGGTGCCTTCGGACGAGGCCGCGCTACCGGGCGTCACGCCCGTGGTGCCGTTGGGGGCGGTGCCCGGGCCGCCCGCCCCACCCGCCCCACCGGTCTTCGCATCGACGCGGACCTTGCCGCCCGGGCGCACGTTCTGGCTACCCTCGATCACGACCTGCTCGCCGGGCTCCACGCCGCTCACGGCCACCTTGGTGCCGAAGGTGTGCAGCGTCTTCACCTTGCGGCGGGTGGCGGTCTTGGCCTGGTCGACCACGTAGAGCGAGGTGCCGTCGGACAGCATCATCAGCGCCGCGGCGGGCACCACGGTGGCGCCGCTCAGCGTGCGCACGGTGATGCGGGTGCCGACGAACTGGCCCGGCCACAGGCCCTGGTCGGCATTGGCGAACACAGCCTTGGCGCGCACGGTGCCGATCTGCGGATCGACGGTGTTGTCGACGAAATCGAGCGAGCCGATGAGCGGCGTCTTGCGCCCGGTGACGAGCGCCTCGACCGGCGAGCGGCTGCGCGCGGCTTCCAGCAGGTCCTGCAGGTTGCCTTCGGGCACCGGGAAGCTCACTGCGATCGGGTCGAGCTGCGTGACGGTGACCAGCGAGAGCGTCGGCTGCACCAGCGTGCCCGGGTAGATGTTGACGGCGCCGATGCGCCCGGCGATCGGCGCGCGAAGGGTTGCGTAGCCAAGCGCCACCTGCGCCGATTGCACGGCGGCGCGGTCGGCCGCCACGGCGGCGCGCTGCGCCTCGAGCTGCGAGAGCGTGGCGTCGGCGGCGCTCTTGGCGATGAAGTTCTGGGCGACGAGGTCCTGGCTGCGCTTGTACTGGCGCTCCAGGTCGGCCATGGTGGCCTCGTCCTTTTGCTGCTGGGCGCGGGCTCGGGCCAGGTTGGCCTGGTCGTTGCGGTCGTCCAGCGAGAAGAGCAGTTGGCCCGCCTTGACGAACTGGCCTTCCTTCACATGCACGGCGCTGACGGTGTTGGTGACCTGCGGACGCAGGTCGACGCTGTTCAGGGACACCACGCTGCCGTTGACCTGCACCGTGACCGGCACGTCCTGCTTTTCGGCGGTGGCCAAGGTCACCAGGGCGGGGGCGCCGCCGCCGCCCGGGGCGCCATTGCCTGCGGCAGCCGTCGCCTTCGCGTTCTTTGACCCGAGCTTGTCTCCGGACATGCTCCACCATCCGCCTGCGACGGCTACGATCAACACACCCGCAAGGGCAATGGCAGCATTTTTCTTCATGGGGTTCTTGTGCACTTTGGGCTGACACTGGCTATTGAATCAGCGCCCGACTCACGGCGTTCATGGTTCCCGTAAAGAAATGTAAAGCAGGTCAACCGACAAGCCCGCGCTCAACCTGCTGTGACGGCAAAAGGGGACCATCGACCCCTCGTTAAAATCGCCGCTCCACAGCCTCTGGATATACCCCATGAACCGCTGCAAGAAAACCACGAATGCCCTCGCTTTGACCGCGTTTTGCGCCCTCGCCGCAAGCGCCGCCCTTTTCTCCCTGCAAGCCAGCGCGCAGGACGAAGTGCCCCGTCCCCAGACCCAGAACGAATCGCTCAACGGCGGGCGCAACTTCCCCATCGGCACGCTGCGCGGCAAGTTCATGGTGACCAGCGCGCCCGACGTCGAACTCGACGGCAATGCCGACCGCCTGGGCGCTGGCGCCCGCATCCGCAACCCGCAGAACATGCTGGTGATGCCCGGCGCGATCATTGGCCAGAAGTACCTGGTGAACTACACGCGCGATGCCGCCGGCCTGCTGCGCGAGATCTGGATCCTCACGCCCGAGGAAGCCGTGGCCAGCCGCGAATCGCTGAACAAGCCGTTCCTGAACATCTGGCCGTTCACCACGAACGACACCCTCAATACGCAGTAATCCGCTGCAGGAAAAAGAGGCGGCGCGGTCCTTCCGCGCCCGCCGAGCCTTCCGTTCCCGGAGGGCACAGAGAGCACCCCATGAAAAAAGTATTCATCAAGACCTTCGGCTGCCAGATGAACGAGTACGACTCGGACAAGATGGCCGACGTGCTGAACGCCGCGCAGGGCTACGAGCCGACCCAGAACGTGGACGAGGCCGACCTCATCCTGTTCAACACCTGCTCGGTGCGCGAGAAGGCACAGGAAAAGGTGTTCTCCGACCTCGGCCGCGTGAAGCACCTGAAGGCCAAGGGCGTGAAGATCGGCGTGGGCGGCTGCGTGGCGAGCCAGGAGGGCGCGGCCATCATCGCGCGCGCGCCTTACGTCGATATCGTGTTCGGCCCGCAGACGCTGCACCGCCTGCCCGAGATGCTGAACGACCGCGAGCGCCTGAACCGCCCGCAGGTGGACATCAGCTTTCCCGAGATCGAGAAGTTCGACCACCTGCCGCCCGCGCGCGTGGAGGGCGCGACCGCCTTCGTCTCGATCATGGAAGGCTGCTCCAAGTACTGCAGCTATTGCGTGGTGCCCTACACCCGCGGCGAGGAAGTAAACCGTCCGCTGGACGACGTGCTGGTGGAAATCGCGGGCCTCGCGGACCAGGGCGTGCGCGAGATCACGCTGCTCGGCCAGAACGTGAACGCCTACCGCGGCCGCATGGGCGACACCGCGGAAATCGCCGATTTCGCGCTGCTCATCGAATACGTCGCCGAGATCCCCGGCATCGAGCGCATCCGCTACACCACGAGCCATCCGAACGAATTCACGCCGCGGCTCATCGAGGCCTACGCCAAGGTGCCGCAGCTGGTGAGCCACCTGCACCTGCCGGTGCAGCACGGCAGCGACCGCATCCTCATGGCCATGAAGCGCGGCTACACCGCCATGGAATACAAGAGCACGGTGCGCAAACTCCGCGCCATCCGCCCCGACCTCGCGCTCTCCAGCGACTTCATCGTCGGCTTCCCCGGCGAGACCGACGACGACTTCGCCAGGATGATGAAGCTCATCGACGACTGCCAGTTCGACAACAGCTTCAGCTTCATCTTCAGCCCACGCCCCGGCACGCCGGCCGCGGCGCTCAAGGACGACACGCCGCACGAAGTGAAGCTCGCACGCCTGCAGACGCTGCAGCGCGTGATCGACGGCAACGTGCGCCGCTTCGGCGATGCGCTCGTGGGCAGCACGCAGCGCGTGCTGGTCGAGGGCGCTTCGCGCAAGGACGCCAATGAGCTCATGGGCCGCACCGCCTGCAACCGCGTCGTCAACTTCGAGGGCGACGCGCGCCTGGTCGGCCAGATGACCGACCTGCGCATCACGCGCTCGCTGGCCTACACGCTGCGCGGCGAAGTGGTGACGCGCGAATCGTCGCCGGTGCTGCAGCAGCCCGCCGTGGCGCTCGCCCACTGATGGCGAAGCGACCGTCGATCCGGGGCTCGTTCCAGCAGCTCCTGCTTTTTGCCTTTCTGTTGATCACCGCGCTCTTGGTGGGCGTGGCGCTGCGCTCGGTGTTCCAGTACGACGCCCTCATGACCCAGAGCCGCGATGCCGCGGCGCGCGCGCTTCGGCTTTCGGGCGCGTCCCAGTCGCTGGCCGAACGCAGCGCGGCCATGGAACGCGCGGGGCGCCAGTCGCTGGTGCTCAACGACGCGGTGCTGCGCCGCCGCTTCGACGAGGCCGCGCGCGAATCGCACCAGGTGCTCGAGCGGCTCGAGAAGAACGGCCTCATGCCCGCCAGCATCGAGATGTGGCGCGCGCAGCTGGGCGTGATCGAGGGGCTCATGAGCGGCAGCGCCGACAGCGCCCTCACGCGCGAGAGCAACATGGCCATGCAGTTCCGAGAGCTCGACACGCTCAACACCAACCTCGCGCAGCAGGCCCAGTTCCTCATCGAAACGCAAAACGACGCGCTCGCCAAGCGCATCGAGAACGCGCGCCGCCGGCTGATGCGCGAAGTGGTGGCCGCGAGCGTGCTGGCCGTGGTGCTGGCGCTGGCCTTCGGCATCTGGCTCGCGCGCCCGTTCAAGCGCATGGAGCACGCCATCGTCGGCCTCGGCCAGAACCGGCTGGACGTGCCCATCGACATCCGCGGCCCCGCCGACGTGCGGCGCGTGTCGCAGCAGCTCGAATGGCTGCGGCTGCGGCTCACGGAACTGGACGCCGACAAGGCGCGATTCCTGCGGCATGTGTCGCACGAGCTCAAGACGCCGCTGGCCGCGCTGCGCGAAGGCGTCTCGCTGCTCGAAGACGGCGTGACGGGCCCGCTGAACCCGGCGCAGCTCGAAGTGGCGCAGATCCTGAACCAGAACACCGTCTCGCTGCAAAGCCAGATCGAGGCGTTGCTGCGCTTCAACGCCGCCGCCTTCGAGGCACGCGAACTGCGCCGCGAGCGCATCGAGCTGCTGCCGCTCATCGAGGAGCAGATCGAGGCGCAGCGGCTGCAGTGGCAGGCCCACGGGCTGCGGGTGCGCGCCGAGGGCGAGCCGCTCGCGCTCACCGTCGACCGCACCAAGCTGGGCACGGCGATCGCCAACCTGCTGTCCAATGCGATCCGCTTTTCGGTAACGGGTGGTGTCATCACGCTGGCGGTGTCGGGGACGCCCGAGGCCGTGTACATCGACGTGAACGACGCGGGGCCGGGCATTGCCGAGGGAGATCGCGACCGGATCTTCGAGCCGTTCTTTCGCGGCGAGCGCCAGCCCGAGCACACGGTCAAAGGCACCGGCATCGGACTTTCCATCGTGCAGGAGTACATTGCAGCCCACGGGGGCCGCATCACGCTGCAGCCTGGCGGGCCCGGTGCACGTTTTCGCATCGAGTTGCCGCGCACGGCCTGACCGCTGCCCCACCTTTGCCGGCACGCCCCGCTCTGATTCACCGCTTCGCACCCCTTCGCCCCTTTTTTCGACCCATGTCTTTTTCGTTCGTCCGCAGTCCCACCCTCGCAGCGGCGTTGGCCATGCCTTTCGCCCTGTTGCTGGCCGCCTGCGCCACAAGCCCCAAGCCTCCCGCCGAGGCCGATGCGCTGCCCCCGCCGGCCGTCGTGCCGCGCGTCATGCCGGTCGAGGCCGAGCCCCGCGCGCCCGCCACGCAGCCCGCGTCGCTCTTCACGCTGATGACCCAGGGGCCGCAGGCGGCCATGCTGTCGTATGCCGACAAGGTGCGGCCGCTCGGCGGCGGCGAACTGAGCGGCGAAATCGCGCGCATCGGCGACCCCGGCGATTCGCCCACCACGCAGATGCAGCTGGCGATCTTGTTGTCGCAGACGCGCGTGCCGGCCGACCTGGCGCGTGCGCTCGGCCTGCTGCAGCGCGTGATCGCCAACCCGTCGCCCGAGGCGCAGCCCCTGCATCCGCTCGCACGCGCGCTGGCCGCCCGCTACCTGGAACAGCGCCGCGTCGAGGACGACCGCGACAAGCAGGTGCAGCAGCTGCGCGACAGCCAGCGCCGCATCGACCAGCTCAACGACCGCATCGAAGCGCTGCGCGCCATCGAGCGCAGCTTCGCGCGGCCCGCCGCCACGCCGGCACCGGCAGGCGCGCCTGCACCGGCGACCAACGGAACCAGGACAAGTCCATGAGTACCGCCCGGCCGCCCGAAGGTACGCGCGCCGCAGTGCGCAGCACGGAGGTTTTCCGATGAGTACCTCTGGCGCCCGCCTCCTCGTGGTCGACGACGATCCGGACATGCTGCGCCTGATCTCGATGCGGCTGGTGTCGGCGGGCTACCAGGTCACGGCGGTGACCTCGGCCGAAACCGCGCTCACCCAACTGGAGATCGAGCACCCGCAGCTGGTTCTGAGCGACGTGCGCCTGCCGGGGCGCGACGGCCTCGCGCTCTTCGATGAGATTCGCAAGCGCCACCCCTCGCTGCCGGTGATCCTGCTCACCGCGCACGGCACGATTCCCGACGCGGTAGAGGCCACGGCGCGCGGCGTGTTCACCTATCTCACCAAGCCCTACGACGCTCGCGAGCTGCTCGACAAGATCGGGCAGGCGCTGGCACTCGGCGCCCCCGCCAGCACGCCGGCCAAGAGCGGCGACGAAAGCTGGCGCGCCGAGATCGTGAGCCGCAGCAACCGCATGGCCGAGCTGCTGGCCGAGGCGCGCATGGTCGCCAAGTCGGACGCCTCGGTGCTGCTGCGCGGCGATTCGGGCGCCGGCAAGGAACTGCTCGCGCGCGCCATCCACAAGGCCAGCGCGCGCGCCGACAAGCCGTTCGTGGCGGTCAATTGCGGAGCCATTCCCGAGGCGCTGCTCGAGTCGGAACTCTTCGGCCACATGAAGGGCGCCTTCACGGACGCCCACGCCAATCACAAGGGCCTGTTCCAGCAGGCCGACGGCGGCACGCTGCTGCTGGACGAAATCGGGGACATGCCGCCCGCCCTGCAGGTCAAGCTGCTGCGCGTGCTGCAGGAGCGCGCCGTGCGGCCGCTGGGCGCGAGCCAGTCGATCGAGGTCGACGTGCGCATCGTCTCTGCCACCCACCGCGACCTGGACGCCGCGATGGAGGCGGGCCAGTTCCGCGAAGACCTCTATTACCGCCTGAACGTGGTGACGCTCACGCTGCCGCCGCTGTCGGCGCGGCGCGAAGACATTCCGCTTTTGGCCAACCACTTCCTGCAGCGCCTGTCGACGAAATACGGCAAGCGGCTCTCCGGCTTCGCGCCCGAGGCGCTGAAGGCGCTGACCACGGCCGCTTGGCCGGGCAATGTGCGCCAGCTGTTCAACGTGGTCGAGCAGGTGTGCGCGCTGTCGAGCTCGCCGCTGATTCCGCTGGCGCTGGTGCAGCGCGCGTTGCGGGTGCCGACGGTCGAGGTCCAGACCTATGCCGACGCCAAGCAGCGTTTCGAGCGCGATTACCTGGTCGGCCTGCTCAAGCTGACCGATGGCAACGTGGCCGATGCGGCCCGTCTGGCCGACCGCAACCGGACCGAGTTCTACCGTCTTTTGCAGAAGCACGAGCTCACGCCAGGCCACTTCAAGGCCGACGCTGTCGCTCCCGGGTCGGACCCTGTCGCCGAGTAGCGACGCCCCTAAGTCGTTGATTTCAAAAGACATATCCCACCGGCCTCGAAGGCTTGTCGGGATTCGGCGACAAAAACAGGGGTTTTGAGGGCCTGCGGCGGGCCTCCCCGCCGAAAACAGCATCCAGATCGCTCCAAGTCATTGATCTGAAAGCGTTTTTCCAGGCTGGCACAGGGTTTGCCCCTGTACTGGCATGACAGCACTTACCAGCCCATCTTTCGCACTGCGCCCGCAGCGCGACGGCCTGCGTCAAAAGCAGTTTTCCCTCTCGCGGCCCCGCGCCGCGGGCTATTCGCAAGCGGCGCTCGCCAGTGCCGGCGGCGCCGAGCCGGATTGCGTCATCAAGCGCTTTCCTGCCATTGGCGACACCCCTTCCCTCGACAAGCAACGTTGGTAAATCACATGAAGCCCACTGACTTCTCCCAACTGAACGTGCTGACCGAAGCCGATTTCTCGCACCGCAGCCCGGTCCGCGAAGAACGCCACCCCAATTCGGTCACCGCACCGCCCGTCAACCGCGGTTCGATGACGCCACGCCCCTGGCGCGGCTTCTGGAACAGCATCGGCACCGCCCTCCTGGTCAAGCTCGGCGCAGGCCGTGCGGCTGAAGACGGTGACGGCGCTGAATCCGCCGAATCGGCCCAGCAGGTCAAGCAGCCGTGGCAGCGCGCCGCGGCCCGCCGCCGCAACGCCTTCATGCTGCTCACCGTGCTGAGCACCGTGATCGCCTCGACGCTTTTTGCCGGCGTGCAACCCGACTACGACAACGTCTGGCTCGAATACGGCCAGATCGGCCTCTACGGCCTGCTCTCGGGCTGGGTCGTGACCGGTTTCGTGACCGCCCTCATGGGCTTCTACGTCTCGGTGCGCGGTGACACGCATGCGCTGTCGGCCAAGCAGGTTGCCAACCACCCGATGAACCCCGAGGCACGCACCGCGATCATCATGCCGATCTGCAACGAAGACGTTGCCACGGTGTTCGCGGGCCTTCGCGCCACCTGCGAATCGGTCGCCTCCACCGGCCACGCCAAGCAGTTCGACGTGTTCGTCCTGTCCGACAGCTACAACCCCGAGACCGCCGCCGCCGAGCGCGCCGCCTGGGAGGACCTCCGCGCCGCCCTGGCCGACAGCCCGAACCAGCCGCAGGTGGAGGTGTATTACCGCCTGCGCACCCGCCGCACGCACCGCAAGGCCGGCAACGTGGCCGACTTCTGCCGCCGCTGGGGCAAGGACTACCGCTACATGGTCGTGCTCGATGCCGACTCCGTGATGAGCGGCGACTGCCTGACCTCGATGGTCAAGCTGATGGAAGCCAACCCCACCGCCGGCATCATCCAGACCGCGACGCAGGCCATCGGCCACGTCACGCTGCACGCCCGCGCACAGCAGTTCGCCTCGCGCGTAACGGGCCGCCTGTTCACGCTGGGCATGCAGTTCTGGCAACTGGGCGAATCGCACTACTGGGGCCACAACGCGATCATCCGCGTCGAGCCCTTCATGAAGCATTGCGCGCTGGCCTCCATCAAGGGCACCGGCGGGATGTCGGGCGGCATCATGTCGCACGACTTCGTCGAAGCCGCGCTGATGCGCCGTGCCGGCTACAACGTGTGGCTGGTGTCCGACCTGGTCGGCAGCTACGAGCAGCAACCGCCGGACCTCCTGGCGGAGTTGCAGCGCGACCGCCGCTGGTGCCAGGGCAACCTGCAGAATGCCCGCCTGATGGCCGAGCCCGGCATCCACCCGGTACACCGCGCGATGTTCGTGACCGGCACCATGGCCTATGTGTCCGCCCCTCTGTGGCTCGCGTTCCTGACGCTGGGCACGGCCCTGTGGCTGAGCGGCTCGAGCCTCGTGTCGAGCTGGAGCGTGCTGCCCGCCGAACTGGCCGGCCTCTGGGTCTGGACCCTGTGCCTGCTGTTCCTGCCGCGCGTTCTGGGCATCGCTGCCGTTCTGATGCGCGGCGAGCAACGCCAATACGGCGGCACCTGGGGCCTGGTGAAGAGCTCGGTGCTCGAAAGCGCCCTGGCCATCGTGCAGGCGCCGGTCCGCATGCTGGCCCACTCGCTGTTCGTGCTGGTCGCCCTCACCGGCATCAAGCTCGACTGGAAGTCGCCCCCGCGTGAAGCCAACGCCGTGCCCTGGAAGATCGCTGCCACGCAACTGGCCCCGATGACGCTGGTGATCGGCATGCTGGCCGTCGGCGTCGCGATGATCGACCCGAGCGCGCTGATCTGGCTCATGCCTGTCGGCCTGCCGCTGCTCTTGGCGATCCCGCTGACCGTGCTGACCAGCCAGATCGCGCTGGGCACCACGCTGCGCGACCGCGGCTTCCTGCTGATTCCCGAGGAATCGCGTTCGCCGGCCGTGCTGCGCCGCGCCTGGATGCATGCGCTGCGCCTGGCGCGCCCCGCATTGGCTGCGGCCTGAAATGGCCTGATGCGCTGACATCACAGCACCCACGAAAAGCCGGCCTCAGGGCCGGCTTTTTTCGTGGATCGAGGGAGCGGATGCTGCATCGCTGGGCGCTGCGCGCAGCCCATCGAGGCGCACGCGAGACTGCATGAGGTGCGCCGGCCTGAAAACGAAGAAGCCCGCCGGGGCAGTCCCCGGCGGGCTTCTGTCTATTTGCGTCTGGCTGTCCAGCGATGTGCGCGGCTCAGAACGGCAGCTTGGGACCGCCGGGGCCACCCATGCCGCCCATGCCCTTCATGCCGCCCATCTTCTTCATCATCTTCATGAGGCCGCCGCCCTTCATCTTCTTCATCATCCCCTGCATCTGCTCGAACTCGTTGAGCAGGCGGTTCACTTCCTGAACCTGCACGCCCGCGCCGGCCGCGATGCGGCGCTTGCGCGTGGCCTTGAGTAGCTCGGGCTTGCGGCGCTCCAGCGGCGTCATGCTCTGGATAATCCCTTCCTTGCGGCGGATGTCGCGCTCGGCGCGCGTCATGTCGGCTTCGCTCGCCTTGGCGGCCATCTGCGTGGGGAGCTTGTCCATAAGGCTGGAAAGGCCCCCCATCTGCTTCATCTGCTGCAGCTGGCCGAGGAAGTCGTTCAAATCGAAGCCCGCGCCGCTCTTGACCTTGGCCGCGAGCTTCTGCGCCGCCACCACGTCGACGCCGGCCGTTACCTGCTCGACCAGCGCGACGATGTCGCCCATGCCCAGGATGCGGCCCGCATGGCGCTCGGCGTCGAACACCTCCAGGCCGTCGATCTTCTCGCTCGTGCCCGCGAACTTGATCGGCACGCCCGTGACTTGCCGCACCGACAGCGCCGCGCCGCCGCGCGAATCGCCGTCGGTCTTGGTCAGGATGATGCCGGTGAGCGGCAGCGCCTCCTTGAAGGCACGGGCGGTGTTGATCGCGTCCTGGCCCTGCATGGCATCGACCACGAAGAGCGTCTCGACCGGATCGAGCGCTGCGTGCAGCTGCTTGATTTCTGTCATCAGCACTTCGTCGATCGCTAGGCGGCCGGCCGTGTCGACCAGCAGCACGTCGAAGTAGTGGCGCTTGGCGTGGTCGAGCGCGGCGCGCGCGATGTCCAGCGGCTTCTGGTCGGGCGTGCTCGGGAACCACTCGGCGCCGGCCTGCCTGGTCACGGTCTTGAGCTGCTCGATGGCGGCCGGGCGGTACACGTCGCCCGAGACCGTGAGCACCTTCTTCTTGCGCTTCTCGATCAGGTGCTTGGCCAGCTTGGCGGTGGTGGTGGTCTTGCCCGCGCCCTGCAGGCCCGCCATCAGGATCACCGCGGGCGGCTGCGCCGCGAGGTTGATGTCGGAAATGCCCTCGCCCATGGTGGCCGCGAGCTCGCGGTTCACGATGCCCACCAGCGCCTGGCCCGGCTTGAGCGAGCCCAGCACTTCCTGGCCCAGCGACTTCTCCTTCACCCGGGCGACGAAATCGCGCACCACGGGCAGCGCCACGTCGGCCTCCAGCAGCGCCATGCGCACCTCGCGCAGCATGTCCTGCACGTTGCTTTCGGTGATGCGGGCCTGGCCGCTCATCGTCTTGACGAGGCGGGAGAACTTTTCTGTAAGGGCGGTGGCCATGAGCGGGAATGCCTTGCTGCCCGCTGCGGCGGGCCGGATGGAAAGTCTGAAAGACGAGGGGAGAACGTGAAGTCGGGCGCGGGGAACGCAAGGTCCAGCCGGTACACTCCGGCCGATGATTTTAGCGATCCCCTCCCCACTCGGCGTGGCGCTGGGCATCGCCACCGCGGCGGCCTACGGTTTTGCCGCTGCTGCGGGTGCCCGGCTCAGCCGTCAAACCGTCCAGTGGGCCCTCGGAATTGCGTGGCTTTTGCATGCGGCCGTGCTGGCGCATGGACTGATCGGCAGCGAGCCGCGCTTCGGCTTTGCGCCCGCGCTCTCGGTCACGGCCTGGCTGGTGCTCACGGTCTATGCGATCGAAAGCCGCATGTATCCCCAATTGAAGGTGCGGCGGGCGCTCGCCTGGCTGGGGGCGGCCGCGGTGCTGTTGGCCATCCTGTTTCCGGGCACGCCGCTGCATGTCACCGCCTCGCCGTGGCTGCCCTTGCACCTTGCGCTGGGCATCGCCTCCTATGGCCTGTTCGGCGCGGCCGTGGTGCATGCCTGGCTGATCACGCGTGCCGAGAAACAGATCCGCCTGACGACTGGTACGCCCCCCGAAGGCGGCGTGCCGCTGCTCACGCTGGAGCGCCTGACCTTCCGCTTCGTGACCGCCGGTTTCGTGCTGCTGTCGGCCACCCTGCTGGCCGGCCTGCTGTTCACAGAACAGCTCTACGGCGCCGCGGGCCGCGCCTGGAAGTGGGACCACAAGACGACTTTCTCCGTGCTCGCCTGGGTCACCTTCGCGGTTCTCCTGATCGGCCGTGCGCGCTTCGGCTGGCGCGGCCGCACGGCCCGCCGCGTGCTGTACGCCGGCTCCGCCCTGTTGCTGCTGGCCTATGTGGGTTCCCGCTTCGTGCTCGAAGTGGTGCTGGCGCGTCCTCCCGTATGAAATACCTCCTCGTCCTCGCCGTCCTCTGGATCGCCATCTGGCTCTGGCGCAAGAACCGGCGCGAAGAAATGCGCGACGCCCAGCGCGAGCGCATGGCCAAGGCGCAACAACGGCCGGCCGCGCCGACCGCCGTCGGCGCCCCGCAGGCCATGGTGCGCTGCGCCCATTGCGGCCTGCACCTGCCCGCGAACGATGCCATCGCCGGCCCCGACGACGCGGTCTACTGCAGCACCGCGCACCGTCAAGCCGCCGTCGCGGCGCGCGGCTGAACACGCCCGCTCCTCAATGAGCACCCCCCTCTGGTCGCGCGGCGAGCCGGTCACCGACTGGGACGTGCTCGAGCAAGGCGGCAGCGAGAGCACCGCGCTCCTGCGCCTGTGGCGCGGCTTCATGGCCGCGCGCTGCTTCGTCGCGCTGGTGCTGGTGGTGCTGCAGGGCGTGGCCTTCGCGCTCGGACAGACGATGCAGGCCGCAGCCATCGCCATCTCGGCCGGCTACCTCGTGGCCACCTGGCTGGAGATGCGCTATGCGCACTTCGAGCCGCCGATCCGCGGCTTCTCCACGATGTGGCTCGTGACCATCGGCGTCGACCTGGCCACCTTCACCGCGCTGCAGGTGCTGCAGGGCGGCAACGTCAACTACACGCCGCTGTTCGCGCTGCCGGTGCTCATGAGCGCGGTGCTCGGCACGGTGATCGTGAGCCTGGGCACCACGGCCACCGTCACGCTGCTGCTGCTGGCCGATGCGGGATGGCACTGGCTGCAGCAGCCGGGCGACGCCTCCGCGCGCTTCGTGCAGGCGGCGCTCACCGGCACCGGCCTCTTCGTGGTGGCGCTGCTCGCGCACGAGCTGGCGCGCCGCCTGGCGCGCGAAGAGGCGGTGGCGCAGCGCAACCGCAGCAGCGCGCAGATGCAGGCAGAGGTCAACGACCTGGTGATCGAGACGCTCGCCGAAGGCGTGCTGGTGATCGATGCCGAAGGCATGGTGCATGCGGCCAACCCGGCGGCCGACGCGATCCTCGGCCAGGGCCTGGCGAAGCTTTCGCTGCCGTTCGCGCTGCACGCGCAACCCGCCTGGCATGCGCTGGCCGCGCTCTCGCGCCAGACCTTCGCGCGCCGCGCGCCGCAGTCCGAAGAAATTCCCGTCGCGCAAGCCCGGGGCGCCGCGCGCGAAGTGCGCGTGCGCACCCGGCTCACGCCCACCAGCGACAAGCGCGCCGACAGCCTCTGCGTGATGTTCCTGCAGGACCTGCGCGAACTCGAGGCCCGCATCCGCACCGAGAAGCTGGCCGCGATGGGCCGCATGTCCGCCGCCGTGGCGCACGAGATCCGCAACCCGCTGGCCGCCATCGCGCAGGCCAGCGCGCTGCTCAGCGAAGACTTGACCGACCCCGCGCACCGCAAGCTCACCGACATGGTCCAGCACAACGCGCAGCGCCTGGCCCGCATCGTGGACGACGTGCTCGACGTTTCGCGCGCGCGCCAGCAACGCGTGCTCTCGCTGGGCGAACAGGTGGTGCTCGACCCCGCGGTGCAGGTGCTGGCCGACGAATGGGTGCGCCAGACGCAGCGCAAGGGCGTTCTCATCGCGCTCGATGCGCCCGGCATCGACGTGCGCTTCGACGCCGAGCACCTGCGCCGCCTCCTGGTGAACCTGCTGGACAACGCATCGCGCTATGCCGGCAAGGGCGAGGGCGCGATCCAGGTCATCACCACGCTGCAGCGCGCGGGCACCAACCGCCCGGCCCTGCAGGTGTGGAGCGATGGCGCACCGCTGGAACCGGCGGTGCAGCGTCATCTGTTCGAGCCCTTCTTTTCGTCCGAGAGCCGCTCCAGTGGCCTGGGCCTGTTCCTGTGCCGCGAGCTGTGCCGGCGCCATGGCGCCACCATCGGCTACGAGCGGCGGGCGCTCGCGGCGGGCGGCCCCGAGGGCAATGAATTCTTCGTGAGCTTCGCCGCCAGCGAGAACCGGCTGACACAATAGCGTCGTGAGCACCCCACTGTCTTCCGCCCCGCGTCCCGCGCAGATCCTTGTCATCGACGACGAGCCCGACCTGCGCACGCTGTATGAACTGACGCTGCTTCGCGAGGGCTATCACGTCGAGGCCGCGGGCAGCGTGTCCGAGGCCTGGCAGCACCTGGAGGCCGGGCGCTTCGATGCGGTGATCACCGACATGCGGCTGCCCGACGGACAGGGCATGGAGATCATCCACCGCATCCAGAAGAACCAGCGCAGCGAGCGCTGCGTGGTGATGACGGCCTACGGCTCGGCGGAAAACGCGGTCGAGGCGCTCAAGGCCGGTGCGTTCGACTACCTCACGAAGCCGGTTGACTTGAAGCAGTTCCGCGCTGTGGTCGCTTCCGCGGTGCAGGCCACGCGGGCGCCCGTCGTGCAGGTCAAGCCCGAGAAGACGGCTGCCGTTGCAAACGCCAGCGAACGCGCCGAGTCCGCATCGGGCACCGGCAGCAGCGGCGTTGCGGCGCTCGATCGCCTGGTGGGCGATTCGGACCCGATGCGCCTGGTCAAGTCGCGCATCGCCAAGGTGGCGCGCGGCATGGCGCCGGTGCTGGTGCGCGGCGAGTCGGGCACCGGCAAGGAGCTGGTGGCGCGCGCGGTGCACGCCTGCAGCCAGCGCAGCGACGGCCCGTTCGTCGCGGTCAATTGCGGCGCGATTCCCGAGAACCTGCTCGAAGCCGAATTCTTCGGCGCCAAGAAGGGCTCGTACACCGGCTCCTCGCAAGACCGCGACGGCTACTTCCAGGCGGCGCGCAGCGGCACGCTGTTCCTCGACGAAATCGGCGACCTGCCGCTGGCCATGCAATCGAAGCTCCTGCGCGCGATCCAGGAGCGCAGCGTGCGCTCGATCGGCTCGACGCAGGAAGAAGCGGTCGACGTGCGCATCGTGAGCGCCACCCATAAAGACCTGCACGCCGAGGTGCAGGCCGGCCGCTTCCGGCAAGACCTTTTCTACCGCCTCAACGTGATCGAGATCGCAGTGCCCGCGCTGCGCGATCGCCGCGAAGACCTGCCCGCGCTGTGCGCCGCGCTGCTCGCGCGCATCGCGCAGGATGGCGGGCTGCCGGTGCCGCACCTGTCGGCCGAGCTGCTGCGCCGCCTCGCGCTGCACCCGCTCGACGGCAATGTGCGCGAGCTCGAGAACCTGCTGCACCGCGCAGTCGCGCTCAACGACGGCGACGAACTGCACCTCGATCTGATGGGCGGCAATGTCGCGACGACGATGGCGGCTGCCGACGTGGCTTCGGTCACGCCCTCGCAGCTCGCGCCGCGTGGCGACGCGCCGGTCGTCGTTGCGCCGGCACCGGCACCGGCGGCCGAACTCAAGTCGGCGCCACCGCCCCTGCCCTCCGACCTGCAGGCCTACCTCGACCAGCAGGAGCGCGAGATCCTCGTGCGCGCGCTGCACGAGAGCGGCTTCAACCGCACCGCGGCCGCCGCGCGCCTGGGCATGAGCCTGCGCCAGATCCGCTACCGCATCGCGCGGCTGGGCATCACCACGCCCAACGGCGACGATGGCGCCGCGAGCCATGTCGACGACTGAACTCTCCGCGCACGACACGCCGCCCGCCGACGACGGGCTCTGGCGGGCCGGCTGGTACCGCTTCGCAAAAGCCCTGCCCTCGCCGAACTTCGGGCCTCGTCCCATTGGCGCGCAGACCGACCTGATCGTGTTGCATTCGATCAGCCTGCCGCCCGGCGAATACGGCGGCGATGCGGTGCAGCGGCTCTTCACCAACCGGCTCGACTGGGATGCGCATCCCTACTTCCAGTCGATCCGCGGCATCGAGGTGTCCTCGCATTTCTACGTGCGCCGCAATGGCGACCTTTGGCAGTTCGTGAGTTGCGACGAACGCGCCTGGCATGCGGGCGTGTCGTCATGGCGCGGCCGCGGCAACTGCAACGACGACTCGATCGGCATCGAACTCGAAGGCCTCGAAGGCCAGACCTTCGAAGCCGCGCAGTACGAAACGCTCGCCAGCCTCTGCCCCGCGATCGCGCAGCACTACGCCATCGCCCACATCGCCGGTCACGAGCACATCGCGCCGGGCCGGAAACAGGACCCCGGCACGGGCTTCGATTGGCATTTGCTGCACGCGCAACTGGGGTGGAAATCACAGATGTTTCCCCCATCTGTGATGGAGCGCTAATTTTTTCAATCGCGTGACGGCCCGCGATGCCCTGCCCTCCGGCCGCATCGCTTTCGACAATACAAATGTGAACCGCAGCAACCATGCGGCTTGCAGGCTCAAATCAGCTCACAAGCCACGTCCCATGCGGGTTGCGCAACCATAGGCCAGTATTCACGCGGCATCGCCAGCCATGGCCTATGCCTAGAGAGATACCCGCAGTAGGTGAATCACTCACAAAACACTACCTGTAGTGGCTTGTAGACCCCTGGCACCCTAGATATAGTGTCCTCCGTCCGGTCAACAACGCCGGCGCGGCGCCCAGCCAAGGCGTCGCCACCCAACAAGAATTGCCAACCGAGAGGAAGCGAATGCAAACTGCCCTGAACACCCCATCGACCCCGCGTGCCGTTCCCTCCACGCCACCCCAACAGCAGCGAGACACGGCCGGCTCCCCTGCCGGCCAGAACCTTGCGCACTACCAGATCATCCGCCGCAACGGCGCCGTCGTTCCCTTCGAGCCGAACAAGATCGCCATCGCGATGATGAAGGCCTTCCTGGCCGTGCACGGCACCCAGGGCGCGGCTTCGGCCAGCGTGCGCGAGACGGTCGACGTGCTCACGCAAGGCGTGATCCGCGCCATGGTGCGTTCGCGTCCGGGCGGCGGCACCTTCCACATCGAAGACGTGCAGGACCAGGTCGAGCTCGGCCTGATGCGCGGCGGCCATCACGAGATCGCACGCGCCTACGTGCTGTACCGCGAACGCCGCACGCAGGAGCGTTCCAAGCAGGTCGAGCAGGAAGCGCCGGCCACGCCGACGCTGCACGTGCTGGACAACGGCGAACGCGTCGCGCTGGACCTGAACCAACTCAAGGGCCTGATCGAATCGGCCTGCGAGAACCTGGGCGACAGCATCACCGCCCAGCCGATCGTCGCCGAGACGATGCGCAACCTCTACGACGGCGTGCCGCTCGACGAGGTGTACAAGGCCTCGATCCTGGCGGCCCGCACGCTGATCGAGAAAGACCCCGACTACACCTTCGCCACCGCGCGCCTCCTGCTGCACACGATCTTCAAGGAGATCGTCGGCCGCGAAGTGATGCCGGTGGACCGCGCCACCGCCTACGCCGACTACTTCCCGCAGTTCATCAAGAAGGGCGTGGAGAACGACCTGCTCGACGAGAAGCTGCTGCAGTACGACCTGCCCCGCCTGGGTGCGGCCCTGAAGGCCGAGCGCGACAACCAGTTCGACTACCTGGGCCTGCAGACGCTGTACGACCGCTACTTCCTGCACGTGCGCAAGACCCGCATCGAACTGCCGCAGGCTTTCTTCATGCGCGTGGCCATGGGCCTGTCGCTCGGCGAAATCGACCGCGAAGCGCGCGCCATCGAGTTCTACGAAGTGCTGTCGTCGTTCGACTTCATGTCCAGCACGCCGACGCTCTTCAACGCCGGCACGCTGCGCTCGCAGCTCTCGAGCTGCTACCTCACCACCGTGCCCGACGACCTGGACGGCATCTACGAATCGATCAAGGAAAACGCGCTGCTCTCCAAGTTCGCGGGCGGCCTGGGCAACGACTGGACCCGCGTGCGCGCGCTCGGCAGCCACATCAAGGGCACGAACGGCGAATCGCAGGGCGTGGTGCCGTTCCTGAAGGTGGTGAACGACACGGCCGTGGCCGTGAACCAGGGCGGCAAGCGCAAGGGCGCCGTCTGCACGTACCTGGAATCGTGGCACCTGGACATCGAAGAGTTCCTGGAACTGCGCAAGAACACCGGCGACGACCGCCGCCGCACGCACGACATGAACACGGCCAACTGGATCCCCGACCTCTTCATGCGCCGAGTGATGGAAAAGGGCACCTGGACGCTGTTCTCGCCCTCCAACGTGCCTGACCTGCACGACCTGTTCGGCGCCGACTTCGAAAAGGCCTACGTGGCCTACGAAGAGAAGGCCGCCCGCGGCGACATCAAGCCCAGCCGCACCGTCCAGGCGTCGGACCTCTGGCGCAAGATGCTCACGATGCTGTTTGAGACCGGCCATCCCTGGATCACGTTCAAGGACGCCTGCAACGTGCGCTCGCCGCAGCAGCACGCCGGCGTCGTGCACTCGTCGAACCTCTGCACCGAGATCACGCTGAACACCAGCGACACCGAAACGGCCGTCTGCAACCTGGGTTCGGTGAACCTGCTGCAGCATCTGAAGGATGGCAAGGTCGACCAGGAGAAGCTCAAGCGGACGATCTCCACCGCGATGCGCATGCTCGACAACGTGATCGACATCAACTACTACGCCGTGAAGAAGGCGCGCGACTCGAACCTGCGCCACCGTCCGGTGGGCCTGGGCCTCATGGGCTTCCAGGACGCGCTGTACGAACTGCGCATTCCCTACGCCTCGCAGGAAGCCGTGCAGTTCGCCGACGAGTCGATGGAAGCCATCTGCTACCACGCCTACTGGGCATCGACCGAGCTCGCCAAGGAACGCGGCAAGTACTCCAGCTACAAGGGCTCGCTGTGGGACAAGGGCATCTTGCCGATCGACACGCTCGACCTGCTGGAGCAGGCACGCGGCGGCTACGTCGAAGTGGACCGATCGGCCACGCTCGACTGGGATGCGCTGCGTTCCAAGATCAAGGCCGACGGCATGCGCAATTCGAACTGCGTGGCCATCGCACCGACGGCGACCATCTCGAACATCATCGGCGTGGACGCCTCGATCGAGCCGTGCTTCGGCAACCTCTCGGTCAAGTCGAACCTGTCGGGCGAGTTCACCGTGATCAACCACTACCTGGTGCGTGACCTGAAGCGCCTGGGCCTGTGGGACGACGTGATGGTGATGGACCTGAAGCACTTCGACGGATCGCTGCGTCCCATCGACCGCGTGCCGCAGGACGTGAAGGCGCTCTACGCCACCGCGTTCGAAGTGGAAACCACGTGGCTCGTCGAAGCCGCCTCGCGTCGCCAGAAGTGGATCGACCAGGCGCAGTCGCTCAACATCTACATGGCCGGCGCATCGGGCAAGAAGCTGGACGACACCTACAAGCTCGCATGGCTGCGCGGCTTGAAGACCACTTACTACCTGCGCACGCAGAGCGCGACGCACGCAGAAAAGTCGACGGTGCAATCGGGCCGTCTCAATGCGGTGTCGTCGGGCAACGACGCACCCTCGGGCATGAGCGCACTCGAAGCCGCCGCTGCTGCAGCGAAGGCACAGATGAGCGCGATGCCCGCCACCGACATCGCGTTCTGCGGTGTGGACGATCCGACCTGCGAAGCGTGCCAGTGACAACCGTTGCAACGCGCCGATGCTCGCGACAAGACAGAGTCAGTTGAGTCAGTGAGGTGCATGCGAAAGTCGTGCGACGTTCAAGCAATGAAGCCATTGACTGACATCGCGCGATGCATGCGAGCAACATAACAACCACATAAATGGAGCGCGATGTGAACGAGCACTTTGCAACTCACATCGTTACTCCGATAATTTGAGCATTGGATTTTTCTATGTTGACCTGGGACGAAGAAGTCAAGCCCTCCTTACCAAAGGATATGCAACAAGGATTGCAGCACCACAACGCATCGACCAGCGGCTTGCCCGCAGGCCGTTCGGTGGACGCTCCGACTTCGTCGATTGCACAACCCGCATCGTCTGCCACGCGCACGCTCGATGACGGCGCCGCCGCACCGCTGCGCCAGGTTGCTCCCGCTTCGGTTCCCGTCGTGGCGCAACGCGTCAAGGCCTCCGACAAGCGCATCATCAACGGCCAGACCGACGTCAACCAGCTGGTGCCGTTCAAGTACAAGTGGGCTTGGGAAAAGTACCTCGCCACCTGCGCCAACCACTGGATGCCGCAGGAAGTGAACATGACGCGCGACATCGCGTTGTGGAAAGACCCGAACGGCCTGACCGAAGACGAACGCCGCATCGTCAAGCGCAACCTCGGCTTCTTCGTGACCGCCGATTCGCTGGCCGCCAACAACATCGTGCTGGGCACCTACCGCCACATCACGGCCCCCGAGTGCCGCCAGTTCCTGCTGCGCCAGGCCTTCGAGGAAGCGATCCACACGCACGCGTACCAGTACATCGTCGAGTCGCTCGGCCTGGACGAGAGCGAGATCTTCAACGCGTACAACGAAGTGCAGTCGATCCGCGAGAAGGACCAGTTCCTGCTCCCGTTCATCGAGGCCATCAGCGATCCGCACTTCAAGACCGGCACGCACGAGACCGACCAGACGCTGCTCAAGTCGCTCATCGTGTTCGCCTGCCTGATGGAAGGCCTCTTCTTCTACGTCGGCTTCACGCAAATCCTTGCGCTGGGCCGCCAGAACAAGATGACCGGCGCCGCCGAGCAGTACCAGTACATCCTGCGCGACGAGTCGATGCACTGCAATTTCGGCATCGACCTGATCAACCAGCTCAAGCTCGAGAATCCCGGCCTCTGGACCCCCGAGTTCAAGGCCGAGATCAAGGACCTCTTCATGAAGGCCGTCGAGCTCGAATACAAATACGCCGAAGACACCATGCCGCGCGGCGTGCTCGGCATGAACGCCTCCATGTTCAAGGGCTACCTGCGGTACATCGCCAACCGGCGCGCACAGCAGATCGGCCTCGAAACGCTCTTCCCGAACGAAGAAAACCCGTTCCCCTGGATGAGCGAAATGATTGACCTGAAGAAAGAGCGCAACTTTTTCGAAACCCGCGTGATCGAGTACCAGTCGGGTGGTGCGCTCTCCTGGGATTGAATCTTTCCGATAAGAATTAATGAATTCAAGAATTGCCCTTGCCACCGATCGCGCCGAAGAGCGCGGCATGGACGAGGGCTCAGGTGTTCATGGTGCTGGGGCTCAGATTCCAACGCCATGAATCGCTTCACGCTCCCAACGTGCGTGGAGTGCTTCAATAGGTTGATTTTTTCAACTTGATCAAGGAGAAATAGAAATGGCAACTGCAAAGAAAGCGCCGGCTAAGAAAGCCGCTGCAAAGAAGGCTCCGGCAAAGAAGGTCGCGGCCAAGAAGGCTCCGGCAAAGAAGGTAGCAGCGAAGAAGGCTCCGGCCAAGAAGGTTGCTGCAAAGAAGGTCGCCGCCAAGAAGGCTCCTGCCAAGAAGGTAGCAGCGAAGAAGGCAGCACCGGCCAAGAAGGCTGCTGCGAAGAAGGCTCCGGCGAAGAAGGCCGCTGCCAAGAAGGCGCCGGCGAAGAAGGCTGCGGCGAAGAAGGCTCCTGCCAAGAAGGCAGCTGCCAAGAAGGCCCCTGCAAAGAAGGCCGCCGCCAAGAAGGCTCCTGCGAAAAAGGCTGCGGCCAAGAAAGCCGCGAAAAAGCCCGCTGCCAAGCCTGCCGCTGCTGCCAAGAAGCCTGCTGCGAAGAAGGCTGCCAAGGCACCCGCCAAGGCTGCTGTAGCACCTGCCCCTGCCGCGCAAACGACGCTGAATCCCCAGGCAGCCTGGCCGTTTCCCACGGCCAGCAAGCCCTGAGTTTCAAAGCGCCCTTGACGGCAAAAAACCCGGCACCTCACGGTGTCGGGTTTTTTTATAGGCGCTCGAAAAAGCGGCTTCTTACAGGCCCAGCGCCTTGCGGTCGACCTGGTAGTTCTGCGGTCCGCGCTGCGCGATCTTGAGCGCGCCAATGCGATTGCCGAGGGCTGCGCATTGCGCGAGCGGCCATTCCTTTTCCAGGCCGAACAACAGTGCGCCGCGCCATGCGTCGCCGCAACCCGTGGGCTCGACCACGGCGGTGGGCGTCACGCCCGGCACGTGCTCGCGCTCGCCGTCGGTCCACACTTCGCAGCCCTCGGCCGCCAGCGTGACCACCAGGCCGCGCACGCGCTTGGAGATCTCGGCCAGGCTCCAGCCGGTGCGCTGCGACAGCATCTTTCCTTCGTAGTCGTTGACCACGACCCAGCTCGCGAGCTCGACGAAGTGCTTGAGCGCATCGCCGTCGAACATCGGCAGGCCCTGGCCCGGATCGAACACGAACGGAATTCCGGCGGCCGCGAATTGTTCCGCGTGCTGCAGCATCGCCTCGCGGCCATCGGGCGCGATGATGCCGACCTTGATGTCGTCCCGCGCGGCCACCTTGGTGATGTGCGCCTGCTGCATCGCGCCGGGGTGGAACGCGGTGATCTGGTTGTTGTCGACGTCGTTCATGATCATCGCCTGCGCGGTGAAGGTGTCGTCGAGCTGGCGCACGAACTCGGTGTCGATGCCCAGCGAGCGCATGCGTTCCAGGTAGTCGGCGCCGTCGCTGCCGAGCGTGGCCATCGGCAGCGCCGTGCCGCCCAGCGCGTTGAGGCTGTAGGCGATGTTGCCGGCGCAGCCGCCGAAGTCGCGGCGCAGGCCGGGCACGAGGAACGACACGTTCAGGATGTGCAGCTGGTCCGGAAGGATCTGATCGGCGAACCGTCCCTCGAAAGTCATGATGGTGTCGAACGCGAGGGAACCGCAAATCACTGCTGCCATGGGTGGACCGTTTTCGTTGAAAGAAGATGAATGGAAGAAGGACGCTTGCGTGCAGGCGTCCAGCTAGGGATAGAAGGCTTCCACGCGGTAGCCCGCAATGGGCGGCAGCGCGGCCGCTTCGTTCGGCGACAGCGTCAGCGGCAATGAAGCGGCGCGGTCGGCCCGCGCCGCGAGCACCGACGGCGCGCCGTAGTCCGCGGGTGTCAGCACACGCCGCACCACCGCGCGCTCCTGCGTGTCGAGCAGCGAGAGCTCCACGGCCGGCATCGCGAGCGGCACGGTCGCGCCGTTGCGCAAGGTGAAGCTGAGGCGATAGTCGTTGCCGCCGCTCTTCTCGCGCGCGAAGGCGGCGCCCTCGATCATGATGTCGCCGATCTGGCGCAGCGCCGAGAGCTCGCAGCCGGTGTACTGGCACAGCGCCGCCAGCGCCGGACGCAGCCCTGGCTGGCGCGCGACGATGCCGTCGCGCTCATGGCGAACGATCTGCACGATGAGGAGAAGTGCGGCCAGCACCGCCAGCAGGACCAGCAAGCGCCGAACGCCCTTGCGCTGCCAGAAGCCGGGCGCGTGGGCGTCGTGCTCTTCGTCGTCGCCGAAGGCGTGCTCCTCCTCGCGCTCCGCGAACATGGGCGGCAGCGAGGCGGCGCTCTCCGGCTCGCTCGCCTCCCGGACCATCGACGACGACGCGGCCTTGGCGGCGGCCCTGGCTTCGCGCGACTTGTTGGCGCTCGCGATCTTGGCCGACTTGATGCGTGCCCGGCGCAGCGCCTTCTGCATCTGCACCTGGTCGTGGTCCTTCTCGTCGTCTTCTTTTTCCTCGGCGTCGTCGTCCAGGGTCGGCTCGACCAGCCCATGCGTCTTGGCGCGAGACACCGGCAACGGAGGGGCCGGCGGAGGCGGCGATGGCGGCGGAGCCGCGAGATTCAGATCGATGTTCGGGAACGGCGGCAGGGAGCTCGCCGGCGGCCGCCATGCGGGCTCGCTGACATCCAGGTCGGACCACGGCTCGTCCGCGACGATGCCGTGCGCGGGCAACGCGAGCGCCGGGGCCGGCGGGGATGGAGCGGGTGGCTGCGGTTCGGGCGGCTGCGCGACCGTGACTTGCGCAGCGGGCTCGGGCTCTTCCGGCGCTGGCGGCGGATGCGCCACCTCGGCATGGGCATGCGCTTCGGGCTCGTCATCGAAGAAGTCCGCATCTTCGGAGGCCGGGGAAGGCTGCGATGACGCAGGCGGCGTGTCGACCCGACTCTCGGAGGACGGTTCGACCAGCGCGGGCGAATAGCCTGCCGCCGGCGGCGGTGCGGCGGCCCCATCGGACGATTCGTGCAGATCGAGCGTCGCGTCGAACACATGGCTGCAGCGGCCGCAGCGCACCCAACCGTCGGAGATGCGAAGCTGGTCGCGCACCACCTTGAAGGTGGTGGTGCAGGCGGGGCAGCGCGTGACGAGGCTCATGACCGGGCGATTGTAGGGTTGGGCCCCCGTCGCATGAATGGCGCGAACGGTGCGCGGCGGCGCGACAACCCGGCCGCGCTGCTCAGCAGCGCGCCGTCATCAGGATCCAGCCGTCCTCGCTGTCGCTGACCTCCAGGGCCGCATACGGCGCATAGGCCTCTTTCAGCTCGTCGGCCTGGCGCTCGAGGATGCCGGCCATCACCAGCGATCCGCCCGGCGCCACGTGGTTGCGCAGCAGCGGTGCAAGCAACTTGAGCGGCGTGGCCAGGATGTTGGCGAGCACGGTGTCGTAGGCGCCCTTGGCCACGTCCGGCAGGCCCGCGTTCAGGCTGACGCCATTGGCCTCGGCATTGAGCAACGCCGAGGAGACCGCGGCCTCGTCGATGTCGACGGCATCGATGTCGAGCGCGCCAAATTTCGCCGCGCCGATCGCCAGGATGCCCGAGCCGCAGCCGTAGTCGAGCACGCGCTGCTTGCCGAAGGCGCCTTGGCCCTGCCTGGCGATCCAGCGCAGGCACATGCGGGTGGTGGGATGCGTGCCGGTGCCGAAGGCCAGGCCCGGGTCCAGCCGGATCACCTGCTTGGCCCCTGCGGGCGGCTCGTGCCAGGTCGGCACGATCCAGAACTCGGACGTGATCTCGACCGGCGTGAACTGCGATTGCGTGAGGCGCACCCAGTCCTGCTCGGGCACCGGCGCAACGCCCAGCACCGCGCAGCCTTCGAAGAAGTCCTGCAGCGCGAGCAGCGATGCGGCCTCGTTCGCCAGCGCCTCGTCGGGGAACAGCGCGATCACGCGCGAGCGCTGCCAGCCCTCCTTGGGCGGCGGCATGCCGGGCTCGCCGAACAGCGCCTGCTCGGCATCGGTCTGCGCGTCGGCGTCCTCGACCGAGACGCTCAGCGCGTCGAGTGCATCGAGCGCGTCGCTGAGCATTTCGACCCGGTCTTCCGGTGCCATCAGGCGAAGTTCGAACATGGCGTCGTCTCGTGGATCAGCGCTTGTGCGCCGCGAGCCACTCTTCCAGGTAATGGATGTTCGTGCCGCCGCTCATGAACTTGGCGTCGACCATCAGCTCGCGGTGCAGCGGGATGTTGGTCTGGATGCCTTCGATCACGGTCTCGTTCAGCGCCGTGCGCATGCGCGCCATGGCCTGCTCGCGCGTGTCGCCGTACACGATGATCTTGCCGATCATCGAGTCGTAGTTCGGGGGCACGAAGTAGTTGGTGTAGGCGTGCGAGTCGACGCGAACGCCCGGGCCGCCCGGCGGGTGCCACATGGTGATGCGGCCCGGCGACGGCGTGAACTTCCAGGCGTCCTCGGCGTTGATGCGCACCTCGATGGCATGGCCGCGCATCTCGATCTGGCGCTGGGTGAACGGCAGCTTCTCGCCGGCGGCCACCATGATCTGCGTCTTCACGATGTCGATGCCGGTGGTGAACTCGGTCACCGGGTGCTCCACCTGCACGCGCGTGTTCATCTCGATGAAGTAGAACTCGCCGTTCTCATAGAGGAACTCGAAGGTGCCGGCGCCGCGGTAGCCGATCTTCTTGCAGGCGGCCGCGCAGCGCTCGCCGATCTTCTCGATCAGCTTGCGCGGAATGCCGGGGGCCGGCGATTCCTCGATCACCTTCTGGTGGCGGCGCTGCATGGAGCAGTCGCGCTCGCCCAGATAGACCGCGTTCTTGTGCTTGTCGGCGAGGATCTGGATCTCGATGTGGCGCGGGTTCTGGAGAAACTTCTCCATGTACACGGCCGGATTGCTGAAGGCCGCGCCGGCCTCCGCCTTGGTCATCTGGATCGCGTTGACCAGCGCCGCCTCGGTGTGCACCACGCGCATGCCGCGGCCACCGCCGCCGCCCGCCGCCTTGATGATGACCGGGTAGCCGATCGCGCGGGCAATGCGCTTGTTGGTGGCGGCGTCGTCCGAGAGCTCGCCCTCGGAGCCGGGCACGCAAGGCACGCCCGCCTTGATCATGGCCTGCTTGGCCGAGACCTTGTCGCCCATCGTGCGGATGTTATCCGGCGTCGGGCCGATGAACTGGAAACCGCTCTGCTCCACGCGTTCGGCGAAGTTGGCGTTTTCGCTCAGGAAACCGTAGCCGGGGTGAATGGCTTCGGCGTCCGTCACTTCGGCCGCCGAAATGATCGCCGGCATGTTGAGATAGCTCAGCGCCGAAGGGGCCGGGCCGATGCAGACGGCTTCCTGCGCCAGCTTGACGTATTTGGCGTCGCGATCGGCTTCGGAATAGACCATCACGGCCTTGATGCCCATCTCGCTGCAGGCGCGCTGAATCCGGAGGGCAATCTCCCCCCGGTTTGCAACCAGGATCTTCTTGAACATGGTCACTCGATGATGAACAGCGGCTGGCCGTATTCGACCGCCTGCCCGTTTTCGCCGAGGATCTGGGTGATCGTGCCGGACTTGTCGGCTTCGATTTCGTTGAGGATCTTCATCGCTTCGATGATGCAGATCGTGTCGCCTTCATTGACCTTGCTGCCGATTTCGACGAAAGCAGCGGCGCCCGGGCTGGACGAGCGATAGAACGTGCCCACCATCGGCGACTTGACCGCGTGGCCGGTCGGTGCGGCTTCGACCGCGGGGGCGCTGGCGGCCGTGGCTGCAGGCGCACCTGCGGTTGGGACGGCAGCGGGCGGCGCGGCCAGAGTTTGCACATACTGCACCGGGGCGGCGCCGCCGCCCTTGACGATGCGAACCTTGCCTTCGGTTTCGGTGATTTCCAGTTCGGAAATATTCGATTCGGACACCAGATCGATCAGTGTCTTGAGTTTGCGCAGATCCATGGGACTCCAGTGCCGGCTTTGCCGGTCATTCGGATATAACTGAGCTGAAAATCGGCGATTTTCAGCGTTTGGTGGCTAACGCCAGCTTGGGCGGCCGATTCTAACCATGAACAAGTTCACGCCGCCATGTCTCCAGATCGGCGGTTTCGAGCTTGCCCATTTTACGAGCTGCAACCGAACCGTTACCGTTGACAACCAATGTGAACGGCAGTCCGCCGCCGGTGTTGCCCAGATTCTTGACGAGTTCCGTGCCTTGCAGGCCCGCCAGACCCGTGGGATAGGTGACCGGGGTGCGTTGCAGGAACTTGCGCACCGCGCTTGGTTGATCGATGGCCAATCCAACCACTTGCCAGCCATTGGCGCCGTTTTGGCGGAAGAAGGCGTCGATCATCGGCATTTCTTCGACGCACGGTGGGCACCAGGTGGCCCAGAAGTTGAGCAGCAGCGGCTTGCCGCGCAGGCTCGACAGGACGAAGTCACCACCCTCCGGCCGTTCGAATTTCTGGGCCCAGAAGGTCGCGTCCAGTTGCTCGCCACCCCCCGCATTGCTGCCGGCGCTGCGTTCCCGCCACCAGGCGCCACCCACCCCGGCAGCGGCGGCCACCGCCGCCACGCCGCCATAGAGCATGCCGCGTCGTGTCGGCGAAGAAGTCATTCACTTGTCCTTTTCTCTTTCAATCAGCCGGCGCAAGGCAGGCAGGTCGCCGCGCGGCGTACGGCCCTGGGCATCGGGCTTCAAGGCGCCGCGCAGGTCGTCCAGGTCGTAGACCAAGAGATGCACGCCGATCTCCTCGCCGAGCGCACGGCTGGGCGCATGCACGCTCAAGGCCTCGACCTGCTCGCCGTGAAAGCCGGTGACCATGCGCGGCTCGTAGTCCACGTGGTGGTCGATGAGGGCGATCTCGGCGGACTTGGAATCATCGCAGAACATCTGTATGTAAATGTCCGACAGCCGGGTGGCCGTGCCGTGCCACACGGCGCCGCCGATGTGCGGCCGGAAGGCCGCCATACGCTCCATCCATTCCAGCGCCAAGAGGCGCAGCGCGTGCAGTTCTTGCGGCTGGGTGTCGGCGCAGAAAAGCGCGATGTAGTCGCGCACCTCGGCCTCGACTTCGTCGTTGTTCGGCAGCGAAGTGCGCGCCGACAGGCCCAGGTCACGCACGGCCCTGCGTTTGGCGGGGCCGTATTCCAGCCCTTCCTCGACGACAAGGCGGGCTGCGGTGGCGGCGATTTCGCGCTTGGACGTGTCCATCGGGGCATTTTGCCCGCAGTAGGCGTCACGCACACGAAATCAACACGAAGCTCGGGGCGAAGGCCGGGCTCGCCTGCCGAGCCCCGCATTCCGCCTCCCTAGAATCGCCCGATGCACATTCATATTCTGGGTATCTGCGGCACGTTCATGGGTGGCGTGGCCGCCCTGGCGCGCGAAGCGGGCCACCGGGTCACGGGCTGCGATGCCGGCGTGTACCCGCCGATGAGCGACCAGCTGCGCGCCCTCGGCATCGATCTCATCGAAGGTTTCGGCGCCGACCAACTCGCCCTCGCGCCCGACATGTTCGTGGTGGGCAACGTGGTTTCGAGGGCGCGCCTGCCCGACGGCAGCCTCAAGTTCCCGTTGATGGAAGCCATCCTCGACGCCGGCAAGCCCTACACGAGCGGTCCGCAGTGGCTGGCCGAGCACGTGCTGCTGGGCCGCCACGTGCTGGCGGTGGCCGGCACGCACGGCAAGACGACCACCACTTCGATGCTGGCTTGGGCGCTCGAGCAAGGCGGCAAGGCGCCGGGCTTCCTGGTGGGCGGCGTGCCGCTGGACTTCGGCGTGTCGGCCCGATTGGGCGACGGCGCCGCCTTCGTCATCGAGGCCGACGAATACGACACCGCCTTCTTCGACAAGCGCAGCAAGTTCGTGCACTACCGGCCGCGCACCGCGGTGCTCAACAACCTCGAGTTCGACCACGCGGACATCTTCGACGACCTTGGCGACATCGAGCGCCAGTTCCATCACCTCGTGCGCACCGTGCCCGGCACCGGGCGGCTGGTGGTGAATGCCACCGAGGAAAGCCTGCAGCGCGTGCTGGCCCAGGGCTGCTGGAGCGAGCTTGCGCGCTTCGGCGCGGGCGGCCCGGACAGCGAATGGCAGGCGGCAGGCTCGCACGACGCCTTCGACGTGCTCAGGCGAGGCGAAAAAGTCGGCCGGGTCGAGTGGGAACTCTCGGGCCTGCACAACCAGATGAATGCGCTGGCCGCCATCGCCGCCGCCGACCACGTGGGCGTTTCGCCGGCCGACGCGGCGCGCGCGCTCGGAAGCTTTCGCAACGTGCGCCGGCGCATGGAGCTGCGCGGCACGGTCGAGCGAAACGGCGGCGCGATCACGGTCTACGACGACTTCGCGCACCACCCCACCGCCATCCGCACCACGCTGGAGGGCCTGCGCAAGAAGCTCGACGACGCCGGCAAGCAAAGTGAGCGCATCCTCGCGGCCTTCGAGCCGCGCAGCAACACGATGAAGCTGGGCGTCATGGCCGCGCAGTTGCCGTGGAGCCTGGAATCCGCCGACCTCTCGTTCTGCCACACGGCCGGGCTCGACTGGGACGCCGCCGCAGCCCTGGCACCGATGGGCGACCGCGCGCAGGTCGCCGGAGCCGTCGAGCCGCTGGTCGCGCAGATCGTCGCGGCCGCGCGACCGGGCGATCACATCGTCTGCATGAGCAACGGCGGCTTCGGCGGCGTGCACGACAAACTGCTTGCGGCGCTCCGCGCGGCAGCCGCATCATGACCGCCATGCCCCTCACACGTGCCCGCGAACTGGTCGAAACCCTGCGGCTGCAGCCTCACCCGGAAGGCGGCTGGTACAGGGAGGTGTTTCGCTCGACGGCCAGCGTGCTGCCCACCGATGGCCGGGATGCGCGCAGCGCGCTCACCAGCATCTACTTCCTGCTCGAGGCGGGTCAGCATTCGCGATGGCACAGGGTGCTGTCCGATGAAGTCTGGGTGCACCTGGAAGGCGTGCCGCTGGCGCTCTGGACCTGCGATGCCGCGATGCGCACGGCGCCGGCCCATGTGCGGCTGGGCCCGGTCGACGCGCACGGCACGCGCCCCCAGCATGTGGTGCCGGCCGGCCAGTGGCAGGCGGCCCGGCCGATCCAGGGCCATTCGTCAGGCGACTACACGCTGGTCGCCTGCATGGTCGGCCCGGGCTTCGACTTCGCCGACTTCTCGATGGTGCCGCCCGACAGCGACGAGGCGGCGTCGATGCGGCACCACTGGCCCGAACTGGCCGGGATGCTCTAGCCCCCGGCCCTTTCCCTTTCGCTTCAGCCGCGGCGGGCCTTGACGGCCTGCGACAGCGTCTCGAGCACCTGCACCGAATCGTCCCAGCCGATGCAGGCGTCGGTGATGCTCTTGCCGTATTCGAGGCCCGAGAGCTGGTCCTTGCCCGGCGTGAACTTCTGGGCGCCGGCCTGCAGGTGGCTCTCGACCATCACGCCGAACACGCGGTTGGAGCCGCCGGCGATCTGCCCGGCGATGTCCTTGGCCACGTCGATCTGCTTCTGGTGCTGCTTGGAACTGTTGGCATGGCTGCAGTCGACCATCAGCGTGGGCGGCAGCTTGGCGGCTTCCAGGTCCTTGCAGGCGGCTTCGACGCTGGCCGCGTCGTAGTTCGGCGCCTTGCCGCCGCGCAGGATCACGTGGCAGTCGCGGTTGCCGTTGGTCTGCACGATCGCGACCTGGCCGTTCTTGTGCACCGAGAGAAAGTGATGGCCGCGCGCGGCCGCCTGGATGGCGTCGGTCGCGATGCGAATGTTGCCGTCGGTGCCGTTCTTGAAGCCGATGGGCGCCGAGAGACCGGAGGCCAGCTCGCGGTGCACCTGGCTCTCGGTGGTGCGCGCGCCGATGGCGCCCCAGGCGATCAGGTCGCCGATGTACTGGGGCGAGATCACGTCCAGGAACTCGCTGCCCGCCGGCAGGCCGATGCGGTTGATGTCGATCAGCAGCTGGCGGGCGATGCGCAGGCCCTCGTCGATGCGGAAGCTCTCGTCCAGGTACGGGTCGTTGATAAGGCCCTTCCAGCCGACGGTGGTACGCGGCTTCTCGAAGTACACGCGCATCACGATCTCGAGCGTGCCGGCGTATTTTTCGCGTTCGACCTTCAGGCGCTTGGCGTATTCGACGGCGGCGGCCGGGTCGTGGATCGAACAGGGGCCCATGATCACCAGCAGCCGGTCGTCCTTGCCGGCCATGATGTTGTGGATGTTGCGGCGGGTGCCCTCGATCAGCGTTTCGACCGGCGTGCCGCGGATCGGGAAGAAGCGGATCAGATGTTCGGGAGGGGGCAGCACGTTGATGTCCTTGATGCGTTCGTCGTCGGTCTTGCTGGTTTTTTCGACGCTCGCATACCAGCTGTCGCTGGCCGGGGCAGTGTTCGTGCTCATGGTGCTGTTCCTTGTTGGAGTGAATATCGTCAGGGCATAAAAAAACCGCCGGGGCTGGAGGCGCCGGCGGTTTTGGGAGGGTGTTCGTTTGCTTTACGCGCTCGCCTCTCGTCCGCCGGAAACCGGGAACCAAAAGTAGGCAAAAAAGTAAGCGCGGAGGGCGGACATAGGGGCGGAATGTAGCACGGAAAATAAAGACCCGGTCAAGCGGCCGGGTCCGGGGGATGGTTTACCGGTAGCCCGATTCGTTGGCGTTGTGGATGATCCAGATCAGGTTGCCGCTGGTGTATTCGCCCATGCCGCCGCCCGCGAAGATCAGCCGTCCCTGGCCCTTGTAGGTCATCTCGAACCGGTGGCGGTCGCTGCCGAAATAGAAGGGGATGAAGGCCTTGCCCGTCACATAGGCGCCCTGGTCGGTCGGCGCGCCGGCGATGTCGGTGACCTGCTTGGCGCTCATGCCGATCTGCAGGCGGGTGAACTTGCTGTTGCGCGCCGGGTTGCCGGTGATCTCGCCTTCATAGCCGTTCAGGCCCTTGACGGTGCGGCCGCTGCCGGCCTCGACCTTGGAGGAATCGGTCACATTGCCCCGGCCGTCCATGCCGGCGCCGGAACCGGTGCGCGCCGAAGCCGCGGGTGCGGGAGCCGGTGCCGCCGCAGGCTGGCTGGCGCCCGAGCCGCCGCGCGATGCGCAGCCGGCGCTCGCCAGCACGACCACGGCAGCCGCAGCCCACAGGGCCGCAGACGTGTTGATTCTGTTGTTCCTCATCGAATGCTCCTTCCTTCGGTTTGTAAAGGAGCGCAGCTTAACAAGCCTTCAGGCCGTTCCACCCACGGTCAGCCCGTCGATCCGAAGGGTCGGCTGGCCGACGCCCACGGGCACGCTCTGGCCTTCCTTGCCGCAGGTGCCCACGCCCGAATCGAGCTTCATGTCGTTGCCGATCATGGTCACGCGGGTGAGCGCGTCGGGGCCGTTGCCCACGATGGTCGCGCCCTTGACCGGGTACTGGATCTTGCCGTTCTCGACCCAGAAGGCCTCGCTGGCCGAGAACACGAACTTGCCGCTCGTGATGTCGACCTGTCCGCCGCCGAAGTTGGTGGCGTAGAGGCCCTTCTTGATGCTGGCCACGATTTCCTGGGGGTCCTTGTCGCCGCCCAGCATGTAGGTGTTGGTCATGCGCGGCATCGGCACGTGGGCGTAGCTCTCGCGGCGGCCGTTGCCCGTGGGCTTGACCTTCATGAGGCGAGCGTTCATCGAGTCCTGGATGTAGCCCTTGAGGATGCCGTCCTCGATCAGCACGTTGCGCTGGCTGGCGTTGCCCTCGTCGTCGACGTTGAGCGAGCCGCGGCGATCGGCGATCGTGCCGTCGTCCAGCACCGTGACGCCCTTGGCCGCCACGCGCTGGCCGATGCGGCCGGAGAACGCGCTGGAGCCCTTGCGGTTGAAGTCGCCTTCCAGCCCGTGGCCGATGGCCTCGTGCAGCAGGATGCCGGGCCAGCCGGAGCCGAGCACCACGGTCATTTCGCCGGCCGGCGCGGGGCGGGCATCCAGGTTGGTCAGCGCGGCTTTGACGGCCTGGTCGACGTATTCGGCGATCTGCTCGTCGTCGAAATAGGCGAGGCCAAAGCGCCCGCCACCGCCGCCGGAGCCGACTTCGCGGCGGCCGTTCTGCTCGGCGATCACCGTGACCGACAGGCGCACCAGCGGCCGCACGTCGGCGGCCAGCGTGCCGTCCGCACGTGCCACGAGCACCACGTCGTATTCGCTCGCCAGGCCCGCCATGACCTGCGCCACGCGCGGATCGCGCGAGCGGGCCAGCTTCTCGGTCTTCTCGAGCAGCTTGACCTTGGCCGTGCTGTCGAGCGTGGAGATGGGATCGACGCCGTTGTAGAGCGAGCGGCTCGAGGCGATCTTGCGGGTGGGCGTCTTCACGCGGCCGGTGCGGCCGGCGGAAGAAATCGAGCGAACCGTGCGGGCCGCATCGAGGAGCGAGGCTTCGGAAATATCGTCCGAGTAGGCGAAGGCGGTTTTCTCGCCGCTGACCGCGCGCACGCCGACGCCCTGGTCGATGCTGAAGCTGCCGGTCTTGACGATGCCCTCTTCGAGGCTCCAGCCTTCGCTGCGCGTGTACTGGAAGTAGAGGTCGGCGTCGTCCACCTTGTGCGAGGTGATCTCGGCCAGGGCCTTGCTCAGGTGCGATTCGTCCAGGCCGAACGGCGTGAGCAAGAGTTGTTGGGCTGTTGCCAGGCGCTCGATGGTGGGTTCGCGAGAGATCATGACCACCATTCTAGGCAGCCACCCTGCTCCGCGCCGCCGCCAAGGGCACTAGTTCTGCGCCAGCTTCCTCGCCCGGGCGATCGACATCAGGATGCCCAGTCCCAGCCCCAGCGTCACCATCGCCGTCCCGCCGTAGCTGATGAACGGCAACGGCACCCCCACCACCGGCAGGATGCCGCTCACCATGCCCATGTTGACGAAGGCGTAGGTGAAGAAAATCATCGTGACCGCCCCCGCCAGGAGGCGCGAGAACAGCGTCGCCGCGCTGGTCGCGATGGCCAGCCCGCGGAAGATCAGCAGGATGAAGGCCGAGATCAGCGCCAGGTTGCCCACCAGCCCGAATTCCTCGGAATAGGCGGCGAAGATGAAGTCGGTGGTGCGCTCGGGAATGAATTCCAGGTGCGTCTGCGTGCCCTGCATGAAGCCCTTGCCGCCGACGCCGCCCGAGCCGATGGCGATCATCCCCTGGATGATGTGGAAGCCCTTGCCCAGCGGGTCCTTGCTCGGGTCGAGCAGCGTGCACACGCGCTGCTTCTGGTAGTCGTGCAGCACGCGCCAGTCGACGCCGTCGGCGCACAGCTTCGACTCGAACCCCACGATCAGCGTCACCGCCACCGCGCCGATCAGCACCGGCGGCACGATCAGCTTCCAGGGCAGTCCGGCGAAGAAGATCACCGCCATGCCCGCGGCCAGCACCAGCAGCGAGGTGCCCAGGTCAGGCTGCTTCATGATGAGCCCGACAGGCACCGCCAAGAGCACCGTGGCCACCACGAAGTCGAGCGGCCGCAACTGGCCTTCGCGCCGCTGGAACCACCAGGCCAGCATCAGCGGCATGGCGATCTTGAGGATTTCGCTCGGCTGGATCACCACGCCGACGTTGATCCAGCGCTGCGCGCCCTTCTTGGTGATGCCGAAGAGCGCCACCGCGATCAGCAGCGCCACCCCGGCCGCGTAGAGCGGCACCGCGAACATCATCAGCCGCTGCGGCGGCACCTGCGCCACCACGAACATGATGAAGCCGGCCAGCAGCATGTTGCGGCCATGGTCCACGAAGCGCGAGCCGTGGTCGTAGCCCGAGGAATACATGGTCAGCAGTCCGGCGAAGGCCAGCAGCAGCACGGCGAAGGCCAGAAAGCCGTCAAAGCCCTGGAAGATGGGCGCGATGCGGCGCGCCAGGGAGGGCTGATTGAACACGGCGGACATGGGGGCGGATTATCCGCGCCCCGAAACCCGTTTCAGCCAAAAGCCAGTTGAACGACCGTGCGCCCCGCTCGGCTTTCGACCGCCAGCACCGCGCCGATCGCGCCGGCACGCTCCAGGAGCGCCCTCGGGACTTGCGCGGCGTCGAAGCCCCGGCCGTTGTCGATCACCCGCAGCCGCACGGTGTCGCCCTGCATGTCGGCCTCGATCCGCAGCACACTCGCCTGGGCGTGCTGCAGCACGTTGGAGATGGCCTCGAACAGCAGGAACTGCAGCTGCCGCATGGCGTGCGCGTCGAGCAGTTGCACCGGCGCGACCTCGTCCACCGCCCATTCGAATTCGATGCCCGCCGCCGCCAGCCGGGGCTCCAGCCGGTAGCGCAGCGCCGCCAGCAGCGCACCGACATCACCCGGCGGCAGGTGGATCGAGTCGATCGACAGCTTGAGCTGGTCGAGCGAGTCGCGCAGCGTGCGCAGCAACTCCTCGGAGCTGGTCTGGCCCGACTGCAGTTGCCGGATCGCCGAGCTGATGTGCGAGCCCACCCCGTCGTGCATGTCGCGCAGGATGCGCTCGCGCTCGTGGGTGCGGGCCTGGTCGCGCGCCACCTGTTCGAGCTCGGCATAGGTGAGCGCCAGTTCGCGCTCGCGCTGCGCGACCCGGTCGGCCAGCGCCGCGACCCAGCCGCGCGCCTGCGTGCTCACGGCGTGAAAGCGCCGCAGCACGATCAGGAGCAGCGCAATGCCGAAGAAGATCGACGAATAGCGCACCCAGGTCGTCTCGCCGTAGGCGTCGCTCAGGCGGATCACCAGCCAGTCGCGCATGCCGAAGGTCACCGTGACGAGCGCCGCGATGGCCACCAGCATCCGCTCGGTGCTCGGGTGCCGCACGGTCGCCACCACGAAGCCGCCGACGAAGACGCCGATGACCACGATCTCGATGGCGAGCCAGCCGGTGAGCCACACCGGTTGCTCGCGCTGCAGCGCCAGCGTGCTCGCCACGACCGTTCCGGCGACGACCGCGGCCAGCGGCCAGCGCAGCCACTGCAGGCGCGGATTGCGGGCCCACCCCGCGAGGTGGTAGCAGAACATCATGGCCGACGCCGCCCAGCCCGCATAGCAGGCGGCCATCAGCACGCCCCACGGAACCCAGGGCAGCGGCGGCTCGGCGATCACGCCGTCGGCCACCCGGATCGCCCAGCAGAACTCGGCGAGCGCCGCCCACAGATAGATGCCGTCGCGCCGGTGGCGGCCCACGGCGCCGGTGTCCACCTGCGTGAGCCAGAGCGCCAGCGCAATGCTGCCGACGATCAGGCTGAAGGCAGTGAGCAGCACCGAGCCGGTGAAGCGCCAGGCATAGGCGCTCTCGAAGAGTTCGGTGCGCACCGGCGTGGCCGGGCCGACGACCACGCGCGAGAGCCCTGCGCGCCGGGCGCTGTCGGCGCGCAGGCGGATCTGCAGGTGGTTCTCGCCGGCGGTCAGCAGGCGCCCGGGCACCGGCACGTAGATGGGCGCCTTGGCGTAGTCGGCCTCGTTGCCCACGCTCATGTCGCCGTAGACCTGCAGCAGCGCCCCGTTCAGCTGCACCTCGAAGACATTGCCGACGCGGGGAATGAAGATGCCCCAGGGCGTGTCCGGCGCGGCCGCAAGGGTGAACGGCAGGTCGAAGCTCGCAAGGCCGGGGCGGCCCCGGTGCTGGCGGTCCCAGTGGTAGGAGAGCTCGACCGGTCCGGTGCGGGTGATGCCGTCGACCGACGTCGTGATGGTGCCGCGGCGCAGTTCGATGGAGCCATCGGCCGCCTGGAGCGGCTCCGCCGCCGCGGCCCCGAAACCCGTGGCGCCCGCCAACAGCACGGCCAGCCACAACGAGACAAGCGAGCGCAGAGACACCAGCCTCGCCAGCATCCGTCCTCAGCCCGGGTGAGGCAGCAGGCCCAGGCGCGTGGCCTCGAAGACCGCCTCGCTCTTGGAGTGCACCGCGAGCTTGCCGTAGAGGTTCTTGATGTGGGTCTGCACCGTGTGCACGCTCAGGCCCTTGAGCCGCGCGATTTCCGCATACGAGAAGCCGCGCGCGATCAGCGTCAGCACCTCGTGCTCGCGCGCGGAAAGAAGGCCCCGCTCGTTCTCGTCGAAGGCGGCCTCGGGTGCGGCGGCGCCCAGACCGAGGATGCTGGCCGATTGCAGGCTGCGGTACTTGGCCAGCACGCGCCGCGCGATCATGGGCGAGATCGGCGATGCGCCGGCCTTCATCTCCACGATGGTCTGCGCGATGTCCTCGGGCGCGGCGTCCTTGTGGATGTAGCCCACGGCGCCTGCCTCGATGCTGGCCAGCACGTTCTCTTCATCGCCGAAGACCGACACCACCAGCGGCTCGCAGCCGGGAAAGCGCGCGACGGCATCGCGGATCACGTCCAGTCCGGTGCCGTCGGGCATGCCGAGGTCGACCAGCAGCACGTCGGGGATGGTCGCGGTGCGGGCGAGCCAGCCGAGCGCCTCCTGCACCGTGCCGGCGCTCCCGAGCCAGAAAAGATGCGGGCTGCGCTGCACGCTCGCCTCGAAGAAAGCGCGCGCGCGACTGTCGTCCTCGACCACGAGCACGCCCCATCGGCGCAGCGTCCCGTCATCCAGTGCCTCTGTGTTCATGGGCAGAAGCATAAGCCTCGATGCCCCGCCGAATGGCGTACATGCATACCCGTTTCATGGGATGCGCAGTGCCAATCGCCTCCCGAGAATCGGGCGTTTTCATTTTTTCTTCTGCAGCTGGTCCACCGCCTCGCGTGCGACGGCGGCAACGAGGAGCAGCCCATGAATACTTTCGAATTCCAGCCGGACGGCCGGCGCCGGGCCCAGGCCGGCGAGGTGTTCATGCGATGTAAGTCGTTATGAGTTATCGCTTTCCCCAAGAGCCCCTTGCTGCAGGGTTTTTGAATCCCGCAAGCCGTTTTGCGGGCACGGACCTCATGCAAAATCACCGCGCTTCGGCCAGCCAGGTGCGGCGTTCGCACCTTCCCGCTCTTCCCGTCCTTCCCCCCATGGACCCGCAAACCACCCATCTGCTATACCTGCACGGCTTCCGTTCCTCGCCCCGTTCGACCAAGGCGAGGCTCGTGGCGCAGCGCGTGGCAGAAGCGCATCCGAACCTGCAGTGGTGGTGCCCGCAGTTGCCGCCGTCGCCGCACGACGCCATCGACATGGTGATGAAGGGCATCGCGGACTGGCCGCGCAAGTCGATGGCCGTGATCGGCTCGTCGCTGGGCGGCTTCTATGCCACCTACGTTGCCGGCATGACGCGTTGCCGCGCGGTGCTGCTCAACCCGGCCGTGCATCCGGCGCGCGACCTCACGCGCTACATCGGCGACCAGACCGTCTGGCACGACCCGGCCGAGCATTTCTATTTCCGGCCCGAATACATCCATGAGTTGCGCGCCATGGAAGTCGGCTCGCTCACGCGGCCCGAGCGCGTCTTCGCCGTCATCGCCAAGGGCGACGAGGCGCTCGACTGGCACGAGATGTCGGCCCGCTATCCGGACAGCAACATCAAGCTGCTGGAAGGCAGCGACCATGCGCTGTCGGATTTCGAGACGGCACACCTCGATGACGTGATGGCGTTCATCAACCCGGTATAGAGCACACCCCCAGGCTGCGCGCACTTCGTGTCGCTGCGCCAACCCCCTTGCAGGGGGCGATGCCTGCGGCCCGGCAAAGCCGGTTCCGCGGCATCCCTGGAATGGAATCCCCTTCGATTCCGCGTGGGACAATCGCTTCATGTTTGTATTGTTTGAAGAAGCCGGCAAGTACCTCGGCGGCCGTGTCCTGTCGGAGGCCGAAGCCTCCGCGCAGGTCGAGCTCGAGACCGGCAAGCGCGTCAAGGTCAAGGGCGCCAACATCGTTCTGCGTTTCGAGAAGCCCTCCCCGGCCGAGTTGATCGCCGAGGCGCGCACGCTCGCCGCCACGATGGACCTGGACCTCGCCTGGGAGTTCGCAGCCGAAGGCGAATTCGGCTTTGCCGACCTGGCGGCCGACTATTTCAGCGACAAGCCATCGCTCGCCCAGCAGGCGGCCGCGCTGTTCGCGCTCTTCGAGGCGCCGCACTACTTCCGCCGCGCGGGCAAGGGGCGCTTCAAGAAGGCGCCGGCCGAGATCGTGCAGCAGGCGCTCGCCGCCATCGAGAAGAAGAAGGCCGTCCAGGCGCAGATCGTCGAATGGGCCGGGCAACTGGCCGAGGGCGTGTGCCCGCCGCCGATCCGCGAGCAGCTCTACAAGATCCTGTTCAAGCCCGACAAGAACGCCCCCGAATACAAGGCCGTGGTCGATGCTTCGCGCGCCACGCAGCGCCCGCCGCTCGACCTCCTGGAGCGCGCCGGCGCGATCGACTCGCCCTACCAGTTCCACTGGCGCCGCTTCCTCTTTGAGAACTTCCCCAAGGGCACCGGCTTTCCCGCGCTCGCGGCACCGGCCATCGCGGACGAATTGCCCGTCGCCACCGGCGTTGCGGCTTTCTCGATCGACGATTCGCAGACCACCGAAATCGACGACGCGCTCTCGGTGCAGGGCCTGGGCAGCGGCACCGTCACGGTCGGCGTGCACATCGCGGCGCCGGCCCTGGCGCTCACGCCCGGCAGCGCCATCGACAACGTGGCGCGCGCGCGCATGTCGACGGTCTACATGCCGGGCTACAAGATCACGATGCTGCCCGACGAGGTGGTCAACACCTACACGCTGCTCGAAGGCGCCGACCGCCCGGCCGTGTCGCTCTACGCGCGCTTCGACGAAGCCACGCTCGAGCTGCAAGGCACCGAGACCAAGCTCGAACGCGTGCCGATCGTCGCCAACCTGCGCCATGACCAGCTCGACAGCGTCGTCACGCAGCCCTGGCTCGAAGACGCCGCGGTCACGAGCGAGAACACGCCCGACGCCGCCGCGAACCTGCGCGCCCCGCTCTCCTTCCTGTTCCGCCTTGCCAAGCAATTGAAGGCGCAACGCGAAGTGGTGCGCGGCAAGCCCGAGAACTTCAACCGGCCCGACTACAACTTCCGCCTCGTCGGCAACGACGGCAACGAGCCCACCGGCAACGAGCAGGTGCAGATCACCACGCGCCAGCGCGGCGCGCCGCTCGACCTGATCGTCTCCGAAGCGATGATCCTGGCCAACAGCAGCTGGGGCGGCTGGCTCGGCGAGCTCGGCGTGCCCGGGCTCTACCGCAGCCAGGCGAGCCTGGCGCCCGGCATCAAGGTGCGCATGGGCACGCGCGCCCTGCCGCATGCGGGCCTGGGCGTGAAGAGCTATGCGTGGAGCACCTCGCCGCTGCGCCGCTACACCGACCTGGTGAACCAGTGGCAGATCATCGCGGCCGCCCGCCACGGCAAGACCGCCGCGCTGGCCGCGCCCTTCAAGCCGAAGGACGCCGACCTGTTCTCGATCCTCTCGGGTTTCGACGCTGCCTATGCCACCTACAACGGCTACCAGGGCGGCATGGAACGCTTCTGGACGCTCAAGTACCTGCAGCAGCAAGGCATCACCGAGCTCGAGGCGACGGTCATCAAGGACATCCCCAACGGCGCGCTGGTGCGTGCCGATGCGCTGCCGCTGGTGTTCCCGGTGGCCGGCCAGCAGGAGCGCGGTGCGCGCCTGCGCGTGAAGCTCGGCGAGATCGACGAGATCGCGCTGGACGTGAGCGGCACCGTGCTCGAGCGCCTGGACGCGCCGAAGGCCGATGCCTCGGCCGAGGACGAGAGCGGCGAGGACGAAGAAGAAGTCGCCGGCCCGATCGCCATTGCCGTCGACCTGAGCGACAGCGAAGCCGCGCCGGAGAACACACCCACACCTGCATGAACTTCGGCGAAACGTCCGGAGAAGTGCGCCCCCTGGAGGAGTTTCGAGAATGAACTTCAAGGACCTCAGCACGCTGCAGATTGCGCTGGGCGTGTCGGTCATTGCGCATGCCGCGCTGCTGGCGGTGCGCTTCGTCGATCCCGAGTCGTTCAACCGCGCGTTCACCGACACGCCGCTGGAGGTGATCCTGGTCAACAGCAAGACCAAGGAGCGGCCCGACGCGAACGCCAAGCTGATGGCGCAGACCTCGCTCGCGGGCGGCGGCGACCTCGACAAGGGCCGCGCGACCAGCCCGTTGCCCCCATCGAGCTTCACCGCGGTGGGCGATTCGTTCGAAGACGCGCGCAAGCAGGTCGACGCCCTGCAGGCCGAGCAGATGCAGATGATCACGCAGCTGCGGCGCGACATCGCCGCCATGCCGGTGCGCGATCCGCGCAATGCGGGCGAGCCGACCGAAGCCGCCGCGCAGGAAGAAAAGCGCCGCCAGATGGTCGAGCTGCTGGCCCAGATCGAGCGCCGCGTGAACGAGGAAAACTCGCGTCCCAAGAAGCGCTACATCAGCCCCTCCACGCGCGAGGCCGCCTTCGCGGTGTATGTGGACACCATGCTGCGCCGCGTCGAGGCGCGCGCCGCCGAAAACTTCCCCGAACTGGCCGGCAAGAAGCTGTACGGCGAGCTCAAGATGACGCTGACCGTCAACTTCGACGGCAACGTGCTCGCCACCGTGGTCGACCAGAGCTCGGGCAACATCGCGCTCGACCGCCGCGCGCAGGCCATCGTCCGCAGCACCGGCAATTTCGGCAAGTTCACGACCGCGATGCGCCAGGAGCAGGCCGACCAGATGGTGATCCAGGGCACGTTCCGCTTCGCGCGCGACGGCACGATGGAAATCTCTCAATAAGCACAAGCAGCGAGACCGCCGCGATGGACCTGTACTGCGTCATGGGCAACCCCGTCGAGCACAGCCGCTCGCCACGCATCCATGCCCGCTTCGCCGAACTCTGCGGCCAGCAGATGGACTACGGCCGCCGGCTGATTCCGCTGGGCGCCTTCGCCGAAGGCATCGCTGCATTCCGCCGCGAAGCCGCCGAACGCGGCGACAGCGCGCGCGGCTGCAACATCACCGTGCCCTTCAAGTTCGAGGCCGCCGCGTTGGCCGAGCACACGAGCGCGCGCGCCACGCTCGCGCAGGCGGTCAACACGCTGCGCTTCGAGGCCGACGGCAGCATCCACGCAGACAACACCGACGGCATCGGCCTGGTCAACGACATCGTGCGCAATGCGGGCGTGCCGCTCGCGGGCAAGGAGTTGCTGCTGATCGGCGCCGGCGGTGCCGCGGCCGGCGTGCTCGGCCCGCTGCTCGATGCGGGCGCCTCGCGCATCGTGGTGGCCAACCGCACCGTGGACAAGGCGATCGCGGTGGTCCAGCGCCATGCGGCGCTCGCGCTCGGCCACGGCGCCTCGCTCGAAGCCTGGGCGCTCGACGAAGTGCCGGGCGCCTTCGACGTGGTGGTCAACGCCACCGCCTCCAGCCTCGCCGGCGACGCGGTGCCGGTGAGCGCCAAGGTGCTGCGCCCCGGCGCGCTCGCGGTCGACATGATGTACGGCCCCGCGGCCGCGGGCTTCATGGCCTGGGCCGAGGCGCATGGCGCGGTACCGCGCGACGGGCTCGGCATGCTGGTCGAGCAGGCTGCGGAGTCGTTCGAGATCTGGCGCGGCGTGCGCCCGCCGTCGGCCCAGGTGCTGGCCGAGCTGCGCGCGTCGCTCGCCGCCGGTCACTGAACCCATGAAGGCCGTGCTGCGCCTCATTGCCTGCCTCGCGGTGGCGGGCATCGCGCTCGAATTGTTCTTCGTCGTGCGCATCGCGGCCATGGCGGTGATCGATCCGCAGAGCACCGCGTTCCAGCGCTCCGCGGTCTGGCAGGTCGCGCTCCAGAAGGGCAGCGAGGGCGGCTGGCGCCAGGAGTGGGTGCCGTATGCGCAGATCAACGACACGCTCAAGCGCGCCGTGATCGCGAGCGAAGACGCCGGCTTCGTCGATCACAACGGCGTGGAGTGGGAAGCCATCGAGCGCGCGCGCCAGCGCAACGCCAAGGCCGAGGAGCTCGCTGCCAAGCGCGCCGCCCGCGCCGCGGCCCGTGGCAAGCCGGTGCAGCCGGTGCGCCTGCGCGGCGGCTCCACCATCACGCAGCAACTGGCCAAGAACCTGCTGCTCTCGGGCGAGCGCACGATGCTGCGCAAGGGCCAGGAGCTGGTGCTCGCGACGCTGCTGGAGGTGTTTCTCGACAAGCGCCGCATCCTGGAGATCTACCTGAACAACGTCGAGTGGGGCGAGGGCGTGTTCGGCGCCGAGGCCGCGTCGCAGTACTACTTCAAGAAGCCCGCCTCGCGCCTGGGCGCCAACGAGGCCGCGCGGCTCGCGGTGATGCTGCCGAGCCCGAAGTTCTTCGAGCGCCGGCCCGGCTCGCCGTACCTCAGCGGGCGGGCGTCGACGGTCGTGGCGCGGATGCCGTCGGCCGAGCTGCCCTGACCTTGCCGAGCTTCGCGCGCAGCGCTTCGAGGGCCAGCACGGCCGCAAAGCCGATCGTGTAGGCCACCACGTCCCACCAATCGGCGGTGCTGCCGAGCACGATGCGCAGCGCCCGGTTCGGAATGTGCAGGTGCCAGGCCGATGCGAGGAACTGGCCCAATTCCACCGCGTAGCCCACGCCGAGCGCGGCCAGTGCCAGGGGCAGCACGCGCGCGGCGATGAAGGTCCTGAAGACGAAATACACCCACACCACGGCCAGCACATCGCCGAAGAAACTTCGCAGCCACCCCCAGCGCGCGCCGACGGTGGCCAGCAGCGCAAGAACAATGAACAGGGCCACCGCCCACGCCAGTGAAAGAGGATCGAAACGCCATCGCATGGCCCGTATCATCGCGCCCATATGCTGGCAAAGCTCACAGGTTGGTTGTTGTTGGGAATCGTCCGGTTGCTCACCGGCGCGCAGGCGCGCTGGTACGGCTGCCCACCGAAGGCCGAGCAGCGCATCTATTTCGCCAACCACCAGAGCCACGCCGACCTCGTGATGATCTGGGCGGCCCTGCCCGAGGAACTGCGGAGCATCACGCGGCCGATCGCGGCGCGCGACTACTGGGCCAACACGCCGGTCAAGCGGTGGATCACGACCGAAGTGTTCAACGCGGTGTATGTGGAGCGCGCGGCCACGGCGCCTGCTGCAGCAGCCGCCGTTGCGCCCGAACCGGCACCTGAATCCGCTGTGGTTGCGGCGCCTGCCGAACGCATCGAGCCGTCGATGGAGCCGCTGCTGCCGGTCGCGCCGCCGGTCGCCGAAGCCGTGAACGAACTGCAAGGCGAACTCGATCTACCAGCGCCACCGCCGCCGCCCCCGTCCGTCGCGCCACCGCCATTCATTGCGGAGCCGACGCCACCGACAGAGCCCGCGCCGCCGCCCGCTGACCCTCTCGCGCCGCTCGTCGAGGCCTTGCGCAGCGGCGACTCGATCATCATCTTTCCCGAGGGCACGCGCGGCCACACGGGCGAGCCGCAGAAGTTCAAGTCCGGCCTCTACACGCTCGCGACGATGTTCCCCGACGTGGTGCTCGTGCCGGCCTGGATCGACAACGTGCAGCGCGTCATGCCCAAGGGCGAGATCGTGCCGGTGCCCATCCTTTGCTCGGTCACCTTCGGCGCGCCGCTGCGCGTCGAAGAGGGCGAAGAGCGCCGTCCTTTCCTCGATCGCGCGCGTGCCGCGGTGATCGCCCTGCGCGACGTTTGAAGACATGAACCAGTTCCTGCGCAGCCTCTCCCCGACCCAGCAGGTCGCGGCCCTGTTCCTCATCGTCTTCGGCGTGCTGGTGATCATCAGCACCGCGGCCTTCTTCCTGAGCTTTCGGGAGAAGCGCAACCCGGTGCACGACGCCGCCTGGCAGGCCGAGCTCGCGCACTACCGTGCGCTCCTGGGCACCACCTGGTTCATGGTGATCGTGTTCTGGATCGGCTGGGCGCTCGGCGAAACGGTGGCCACGGTGCTCTTCGCGCTGATCTCGTTCTTCGCGCTGCGCGAATTCATCACGCTCTCGCCCACGCGGCGCGGCGACCACCGCAGCCTGATCCTCGCGTTCTTCGTGGTGCTGCCGATCCAGTTCTGGCTGGTGGCGACGGCGCGCTTCGATCTCTTCACCGTGTTCATCCCGGTGTATGTGTTCCTCGCGATCCCGGTGGCCAGTGCGCTGGCGAACGACCCGAGCCATTTCCTCGAACGCAACGCCAAGCTGCAGTGGGGCATCATGGTCTGCGTGTACGGCATGAGCCATGTGCCGGCGCTGCTCTTGCTGAGCTTTCCGGGCTACGAGGGCAAGAGCGCGTTCCTCGTGTTCTTCCTGGTGTTCGTGGTGCAGACCTCGGTGCTGGTACAGCACGTGATCTCGCGCCGCACGCAGCGCACGCCGTTCGCGCCCAACGTGAGCCGCAGCTTCAACTGGACCAGCTGGGCCATCGGCATCGTGGTGGCGAGCCTGGTGGGCGCGCTCTTCTCGTTCATCACACCGTTCAAGTTCGGGCAGGCGCTCGCGGTGTCGGTCATCGCCTGCATCGCGGGCTCGATGGGTCACCTGGTGATGAAGGCGCTCAAGCGCGACCGCGGCATTCCGAACTGGGGCAAGAAGGGCGTGGGCGTGACGGGCGCGAACGGCCTCCTGGACCGCGTCGATGCGCTGTGCTTCGCGGCGCCGATCTTCTTTCACTCCATCCGCTGGTATTTCAACGCCTGACAGACATGCGCATCCTCGGCATCGACCCCGGCCTTCTCACCACCGGCTTCGGCGTGGTGGATGCGGACGGCCATGCGCTGCGCTACGTGGCCAGCGGCACCATCAGCACGCGGCACCTGGGCAGCGGCAACCTGCCGGCGCGCCTGAAGGTGCTGTTCGACGGCATCGCCGAAATCGCGCAGCGCTACCAGCCCGATGCATCGGCGGTGGAAATCATCTTCGTGAACGTCAACCCGCAGTCGACGCTGCTGCTGGGGCAGGCGCGCGGCGCGTGCGTGACCTCGCTGGTGAACAACAACCTCACGGTGGCCGAATACACCGCGCTGCAGATGAAGAAGGCGGTGGCGGGCCACGGCCAGGCCGCCAAGGCGCAGGTGCAGGAGATGGTCAAGCGCCTGCTCGACCTGCCCGGCCTGCCCGGCGCGGACGCGGCCGACGCGCTGGGCATCGCGATCACGCATGCGCAGGTGGGGCGGTCGATGGCACGACTCGCGCAGGCGGCGGAATTGTCCAAGACCCATGCCGGCACCTACCGGCAAGGGCGTTCGCG
>NZ_JAEFCB010000015.1 GCF_016405905.1 Variovorax sp. IB41
CGCAATCGCCCAGCAGGTTGGCGCCCGACTTGATCATGCGATCGAAGTACGGGGCGACGCCGGCCGCGATGGCCGCGTCGAGGTAGGCTGGCTCGCTGCCGTCCACGCACACGACCACGACGGGGCGTGCCATCCAGCGATAGCTTCGGGCATTGACTTCGAGTGTCTCCGGTGTCATTTCAGACTTCCTTCTGGGGTGGGTTGTTCGATGCGGGGGCCGCGTCGGAATCGGCGCGGCCGAAGGCCTTGTGCATGCGCGCGCGGCTGCCCGCGACGTGCTCGCGCAGCGCGCGTCCTGCCGTCTCGGGGTCGCCGCTCGCGATGGCGTCGACGATGTGGCTGTGCTCGTCGGCCGAGACCCTGAGGCCCCCGCCGCTGTCGAGCGCGCGCATTCTGAAGAGGTGCAGCTCCTTCACGAGGCGCTTGTAGGTTTCGGTGAGCTTCCTGCTGCCGGCGGTGTCCAGCAGGATCTCGTGGAACTGCAGGTTGAGTTGCGCGTACTGCTCCACGTCCTGTGCCTGGCCGGCCGAGCGCATCGCATCGACCATGGCGCGCAGCCGCTCGATCGCGTCGGGTGCGATGGCCAGCGCCACGCGGCGGCCGATGATTTCCTCGAGCGCCTCGCGCAGCTCGTAGATCTCGTCGGCTTCCTCGAACGCGATCTCGCGCACGAAGACGCCGCGGTTCTTTTCGTTGCGCACGAGGCCGGCCTCTTCGAGGGCGCGCAGCGCCTCGCGGATCGGGCCTCGGCTGGTGTTGAAGCGCTGCGAGAGCTCGCTCTCGTTGATGCGGCTGCCCACTGGGAGCTCGCCGGTCATGATCAAACGCTCGATTTCTTCCTGCATCAGCATCGGCAGCGAGCTGGACTGGAGAAACGCGAGGGCGGCGGAGTGATTGCTGGTGACCATGGGGCGTATTTTCCCGAAGGATTGAAAATTGTCAACAATCTTTTATTGACAGTCATCAATCGTCAATCTACATTGCGTTCACCGACCTTGGCGCGCCATTGCCGGAGCCCGCCACTCACCCCTTCAGTGACAGCAAGCCCTCTCAGGAGAAACAGATGACGATGAAACAAAGCACGCGCCGTCTCACGGCGGCCCTGTGTGTCGCGGCCCTCGGCCTCGTGGCCGGTACGGCGTGGGCGCAGAAGACCCCGCTGCTGGTCTACACGGCGCTGGAGACCGACGCCATGAAGCTCTACAAGGACGCCTTCGAGAAGGCCAACCCCGACATCGAGGTGAAGTGGGTGCGCGACTCCACCGGCATCGTCACCGCCAAGCTGCTGGCCGAAAAAGCCAATCCGCAGGCCGACGTGGTGGCCGGCCTGGCCGCCAGCAGCCTCGCGCTGCTGCAGCAGGAAGGCATGCTCCTTCCCTATGAGCCCAAGGGCTTCAAGGACCTGAACCCCGCCTACTCCGATGCCGCACGCCCACCGGCGTGGGTCGGCATGGACGTGTGGGCCGCGACCATCTGCTTCAACCGCATCGAAGCCCAGAAGCTCGGCCTGCCGAAGCCCGAAACCTGGAAGGACCTGGCCAAGCCCGTCTACAAGGGCACCATCTCGATGCCGCACCCGGCCTCCAGCGGCACCGGCTACCTGGACGTGTCGTCGTGGCTGCAGAACATGGGCGATGCCGAAGGCTGGAAGTACATGGACGCGCTGCACCAGAACATCGCGCAGTACGTGCACTCGGGCTCCAAGCCCTGCAAGCAGGCGGGCGCGGGCGAGTTCCCGATCGGCATCTCGTTCGAGTTCCGCGCGCACCAGGTCAAGAAGTCGGGCGCGCCGGTCGACCTGATCTTTCCGAAGGAGGGCTTGGGCTGGGACATCGAGGCCACCAGCATCATGAAGACCAGCGCGAAGCTGCCGCAGGCCAAGCGCTTCGCCGACTGGATGGCCAGCAAGGAAGCCAACCAGATCACCTCCACCTGGTGGGCCGTGGTCGCCTACCCCGGTGTGGCCTCCAAGCTCGAAGGCATTCCCGAGAACTACGAAAAGCTGCTGGCCAAGAACGACATCAACTGGGCTGCGAAGAACCGCGAACGCATCCTGGCCGAGTGGAGCAAGCGCTACGAAGGCAAGGCCGAACCGAAATAAGGCTCGCCCCCAGGCTGCGCGCACTTCGTGTCGCTTCGCCAACCCCCTACCGGGGGCGACACCAGCGGCCCGGCAAAGCCGGTTCCGCGGTGTCTCGCGAAGAAGCCCGATCCGGCCGCCGTCCTTCTTCAACCCGCGACGCCGATCCTTGCGGCGCCCGCCAACGACGAGTGCGAAAAATGGACATGACCGACACCCGATTCATTGCCAGCCCGGTACCGACGAACGCTCCCGCAGCGCTGGAGATCGTCGGCGTGCGCAAGGACTTCGAGACCTTCAGCGCGCTGCGCGACGTGCACCTGCGCGTGAACCCGGGCGAGATGCTGTGCTTTCTCGGCCCCTCGGGCTGCGGCAAGACCACGCTCCTGCGCATCATCGCGGGACTGGAGACGCAGACCGCCGGACAGATCCTGCAGAACGGCAAGGACGTCTCTTGGCTCTCGCCGGACAAGCGCGACTACGGCATCGTGTTCCAGTCGTATGCGCTCTTTCCCAACCTCTCGATCGCCGAGAACATCGGCTACGGCCTGGTCAACAGCCGCGCGAAAAGGGGCGAGATCAAGGCGCGCGTCGAAGAACTCTTGAAGCTCGTCGGCCTGCCGACCTCGGGCAACAAGTACCCGAGCCAGCTCTCCGGCGGCCAGCAGCAGCGCGTGGCCCTGGCCCGCGCGCTCGCCACGCGCCCCGGCCTCCTCCTGCTCGACGAGCCGCTCTCGGCGCTCGACGCGCTGGAGCGCATTCGCCTGCGCGGCGAGATCCGCCGGCTGCAAAAGCAGGTCGGCATCACCACCATCATGGTCACGCACGACCAGGAAGAAGCGCTCTCGATGGCCGACCGCATCGTGGTCATGAACCACGGCGTGATCGAGCAGGTGGGCACGCCCATGGAGGTCTACGAGCAGCCGGCCACGCCCTTCGTGGCGGACTTCGTGGGCAAGGTCAACGTGCTGCGTTCGGTGGCGCTGGGCAACCACCGCTTCCAGGTCGGCGACATGGAGCTCGAATGCGATGCCTGCGATGGTGCCTTCGAGCCCGGCGAGGCCGTCAACCTTTATCTCCGGCCCGAAGACCGCGCGGTCGAGCACCTGGGCGACGACACGCCCAACCGGCTGCAGGCGAAGGTGACGAAGGTCGAGTTTCTCGGTGGCCTCTGCATCGCCGAGGTGACCGCCGATGCGCTGCACGGGCAGGTGCTGGGCCTGCACTTCTCGCTCAACCAACTGCACGACCTGGACATCCGCGAAGGCAACACCATCGACATCGCGCTGCGCGCCAACCGCATCCGCGCCTTCTCCGCCGCACGCACGCCCAAGCCATGAACACGCTGGCCCACCCCACCGCCATGAAGGCGTCGTTCGGCGCGCGGCCCGCGATGCGCTGGAGCCGCGACGAGACCATCGCGCGCTGCATCCTGTTCGTCGTGATGGCGATGCTGTTCGTGTTTCTCGTCGCGCCGCTTTTCACCATCCTCGCGCACGCGGTGCAGGACAAGGACGGCCGCTTCGTCGGCCTGGCGCACTTCATCACCTACTTCCAGACGCCGAGCCTGCTGCGCGCGGCCTGGAACTCGATCTGGGTGTCGGCGGCGGTGGTGACGATCTCGGTGCCCACGGCGTTCGTCTTCGCCTATGCGCTCACGCGCAGCCGCATGCCGGTGGCGCTGAAGGCCGTGTTCCGGCTCATCGCGCTCATTCCGCTGCTCGCGCCCTCGCTGCTGTCGGCCATCTCGTTCGTGCAGTGGTTCGGCAACCAGGGCGCGCTCAAGTTTCTCCTGGGCGGCATGTCGATCTACGGCGCGCCGGGGATCATCATGGCCGAGGTCTACAACACCTTTCCGCATGCGCTGATGATCCTGGTCACCGCGCTGTCGCTGGCCGACGGCCGGCTGTACGAGGCGGCCACCGCGCTGCGCACGCGGCCGCTGCGCCAGTTCATGACCATCACGCTGCCCTCGTGCAAGTACGGCCTCATCAGCGCGGCCACGGTGGTCTTCACCTACGTGGTGAGCGACTTCGGCGCGCCCAAGGTGATCGGCGGCAACTTCAACGTGCTGTCGGTCGATGTGTTCAAGCAGGTGGTGGGGCAGCACAACTTCTCCATCGGCGCGGTGGTGGGCATGCTGCTCCTCTTGCCCTCGATCGTCTCGTTCGTGATCGACTACGTGGTGCGGCGCAAGCTGAAGGCGCAGCTCACCGCGCGCTCGGTGCCCTACAGCCCCAAGCGCCGCAAGGTGGCCGATGCACTGCTCACGCTTTTTTGCACCGTGGTGTGCGGCCTCTTGCTGGCCACCATCGGCATGGCGATCTACACCTCGCTGATTTCGCTCTGGCCCTACGACCTGTCGCTCACGCTCAAGCACTACCACTTCGTGCTGGTGGAAAGCGACATGGCCGCGGCCTACGGCAACAGCCTGCTGGTGGCGATGGTCACTGCCGTGGCCGGTTCGCTGATCGTCTTCGTGGGCGCCTACCTGATCGAGAAGACGCGCAACCTGGGCCTCATGCGCAAGGGCATGCACCTGATGGCCGTGCTCTCGATGGCGGTGCCGGGCCTGGTGCTCGGCCTGGGCTACGTGATGTTCTTCAACCATCCGGCCAACCCGCTGAATTTTCTCTACCAGACGATGGCGATCCTGGTCATCTCGATGGTGGTGCACTACTACACCTCCAGCCACCTCACGGCGGTGACGGCGCTCAAGCAGATCGACAACGAGTTCGAGGCCGTGTCGGCCTCGCTCAAGGTGCCGTTCTTCAAGACCTTCCTGCGCGTGACGGTGCCGGTGTGCCTGCCGGCCATCCTGGACATCGGGCGCTACTTCTTCGTGGTGTCGATGGCGAGCCTGTCGTGCGCCATCTTTCTCTACACGCCCGAGACCGTCCTCGCGTCGGTCGCGATCATGCACCTGGACGACGCCGGCGACATCGGCCCCGCCGCGGCGCTCGCGAGCCTGATCGTGGTCACCTCGACGCTCGTGTGCATCGCCTATTCGCTGCTCACGCGCGTGCTGCTCGCGCGCACGCAGGCCTGGCGCAACCTGGGCCGCGGCTGACGCAGCCTCGCTTTTCTTTCCTCATTTCCTTCCCCGCCTGGAGACACCATGAGTCAAGCCCCCCACCCCATCCTGCTCACACCCGGCCCCCTCACCACCTCGGACCGCACGCGCCAGGCGATGCTGCGCGACTGGGGATCGTGGGACGCCGACTTCAACCAGATCACCGCGCGCATCCGCAAGAACGTGCTGGACATCGTGCACGGCACGGGCACGCACGAATGCGTTCCGCTGCAGGGCAGCGGCACCTTCTCGGTGGAAGCGGCCATCGGCACCCTCGTTCCGCGCAGCGGCCATGTGCTGGTGCCGAGCAACGGCGCGTACTGCCAGCGCCTGGCGAAAATCTGCAAGGTGCTGGGCCGCAAGCTCACCACCATCGACTACACCGAAGACAAGCAGGTGTCGCCCGCCGACGTCGACCGCGCGCTGGCCGCCGACCCGGGCATCACGCACGTGGCACTGGTGCATTGCGAAACCGGCGCGGGCGTGCTCAACCCGCTGCACGAGATCGCACTGGTCGTCGCGAAGCACGGCCGGGGATTGATCATCGACGCGATGAGTTCCTTCGGCGCGCTGGAGATCGATGCGCGCAAGACGCCCTTCGACGCGGTCGTCGCGGCTTCGGGCAAGTGCCTCGAAGGCGTGCCGGGCATGGGCTTCGTCGTCGTCAAGCGCAGCACGCTCGAGAAGTGCGAAGGCAACTGCCACTCGCTGAGCATGGACCTGTACGACCAGTGGGTCTACATGGAGAAGACCACGCAGTGGCGCTTCACGCCGCCCACGCACGTGGTCGCCGCGCTCGACACGGCCATCGCGCAGTACATCGAGGAAGGGGGCCTGGCCGCGCGCGGCGGGCGCTATGCGCGCAACTGCAAGGCGCTCATCGACGGGCTGGCCACGCTGGGCTTTCGCAGCTTTCTCGATCCGGCGATCCAGGCGCCGATCATCGTCACCTTCCATGCGCCCGACGATGCGAACTACGACTTCAAGACCTTCTACCAGGAGGTGAAGAAGCGCGGCTACATCCTCTACCCGGGCAAGCTCACGCAGGTCGAGACCTTCCGCGTGGGCTGCATGGGGCACTTCGGCGATGCGGGCATTCCGGGCGCGGTCGCGGCCATTGCGGACACGCTCAAGGCCATGGGCATCCGGCAGGTGTCGGCAACCGCCACGGCCTGAACCGCCTGAACCGCCTGCGCGGCGGACGCAGACCGCCCTACAGCGCGCAGGTCCTGAAACCGAAGAAACCGTCGTCGCGCTCGGGCAGCGCGAAGCCCCGGCGGCGCGGCGAGCGAAGCCGCGCACGCGTGGCGAACGACGCGCCGCGCAGCACGCGCGCCCGGCCGAAGGCGGCCACCGGATCGAACTCGCCGCCCGCGCTCCACGGGTCGGCGCGGAACCCGGGCCAGGGCTGCAGCGTGCCCGCGGTCCACTCGTGCACGTCGGCCCAGCGAAAGCCGCGCCGCGCGGCGGTGTGGGCCGCGATTTCCCACTCGACCTCGGTCGCGATGCGGCGTCCGGCCCAGCGCGCCCAGGCGTCGGCCTCCCACCAGCTCAGGTGCACGGCGCTGTGGTGGCCCGCCGCGCGCACGGTGACGCCGAAGCGTTGCTGCAGCACCGAGCCGCCGGTGCCGTTGCGCGCCACGCCGATCTGCTCGACATGGCGCGGCCCGCGCCGCCCCTCGACCTGCGCGGCCAGCCAGCGCCAGCCGTCGGCGTGCCACAGCGCCTCACGGTCGTAGCCGCCGTCGTCGACGAATTCGATGTACTGGTTCCAGGTGACGGGTTGCGCATCGATCTCGAACTCGGGCACGTCTACCTGGTGCGCAGCGCGCTCCTGCGCGAAGGCGAAGCCGCGCTCGGCGAGGCCCAGCTCCCAGCGCGTGGCAGGCACCAGGAGCGGCTCGCGCGTGACGGCGATGGGCGCCTGCTCGATGCCCAGCGGCAGCCCGAGCGTCTGCGCCATCACCACGAACTGCTCGCCGCGCAGGTCTTCGTGGAACAGCGCGAGGCGATAGAAGTACAGGCCCGCATCGGTCTCTGCCGCGTGCTCGAGCAATTCCAGCGTGCTCTCCAGCGTCTCGAGCAGGTAGGCCTTGGTCTGGCCGAGGTAAGGAAGGTCGGCCGACCAGCGGCGGCCGGGCGAACTCTGCGCCGGGTTCCACCAGTCGTCGGCACTCGGCTCGATGGCAGCCAGGCGCGTGGGCCGCACCGGGCAGTCGATGCCGAAGGCGCGCTGCGTGTTGCGCCCGATCCACCACTCGGCGAACCAGCCGATGTGCCCGGCCAGCCACACGGGGGGCACCACGCCTTCGTCTTCGGGAACGGGCGGCACGGCGAGGGCTTCGGAGCCCAGCGCTTCTTCGTAGAGGGTCAGCAGGTGCAGCGTGTGGTTGCGCGCGTCGATCAGGGCCAGCGAGAGCAGGTCGCGGCCAGCGCGGCACATGTCGGGCGAATCGATGGAGTGCGGCGCCGCCCCGGCGGCAGACGAGGTGTGTCTCGGTGTCTGGGCCATGGCGGCATTATGACCAGCCGCAGCCCCTGGGTAGGCCCTCAAGGAACTTTTCCACTACACCGATAGAATTCGCACCGCCTCACGCACCCGACCCGCTGGCATACAAGGCCAGAGCGTCGGGTGCGGTCGTATCTGGGGGCATCCAATACAAAAATGGAGATGTAATGCAAGGCTTGCTCAAGCTGTCCCGGGCCATCGACTGGCTCAATGCCCAGGTGGGCAAATACGCCATCTGGCTCATCCTGGCCGCCACGGTGATCAGCGCCCTCAACGCGATCGTGCGCAAGGTCTTCAACACCAGTTCCAACGCCTTCCTCGAAGTGCAGTGGTACCTCTTCGCGTGGTCGTTCCTGATCGCCGCGGGCTACACGCTGCTGCACCGCGAGCACGTGCGCATCGACGTGCTCAACAGCCGCCTGTCCAAGAGGAAGCAGGTGTGGATCGACATCATCGGCTTCTCATGTTTCCTCACGCCGCTGTGCATCGCGGTGCTCTATCTGTCGATGCCCGTGGTGATGCAGATGTACCGGTCCGGCGAGATGTCGGGCAACTCGGGCGGCCTCATTCGCTGGCCCGTGTGGGCGGCGCTGCCGTTCGGCTTCACGCTGCTGCTGCTGCAGGGCTGGTCGGAGCTGATCAAGCGCATCGCCTTCCTGCGCGGCGAGGGCCCCGACCCGATGGGCCGGCTGACCGACAAGACGGCCGAGGCCGAACTCATCGAGGCGCTGCGCCTGCAGGCCGAGGCAGACGCCGCCAAGGCCGCCGCTGCCGCAGCAGCCACGGGCACGGGCGCCGCGCCCAAGCCGCAACACTGAACCGCCAGGCGCCAGAAAAAACACCATGGAATTCATCGTTGCCAATTTCGCCCCGATCATGTTCGCGGGGCTCATCTGCTTCCTGCTGCTGGGTTTCCCGGTGGCCTTCAGCCTCGGGGCCTGCGGCCTGTTCTTCGGTTTCGTGGGCATCGAGCTGGGCGTGTTCCAGTCGTCGGTGATGGCGTGGCTGCCCCAGCGGCTGATCGGCATCATGGCCAACGACACGCTGCTGGCCGTGCCCTTCTTCACGCTCATGGGCCTCATCCTGGAGCGAAGCGGCATGGCCGAGGACCTGCTGGACACGGTCGGCCAGGTCTTCGGTCCGATGCGCGGCGGCCTCGCGCTGGCGGTGATCTTCGTCGGCGCGCTGCTGGCCGCCACCACCGGCGTGGTCGCGGCCTCGGTCATCTCGATGGGCCTGATCTCGTTGCCGATCATGCTGCGCTACGGCTACGACCGGCGCCTGTCCAGCGGCGTGATCGCGGCCTCGGGCACGCTGGCCCAGATCATTCCGCCCTCGCTGGTGCTGATCATCATGGCCGACCAGCTGGGCAAGAGCGTGGGCGACATGTACAAGGGCGCGTTCCTGCCCGGCTTCATGCTGATGGGCCTGTACGTGCTGTACGTGGTGTTCCTCGCGATCTTCAAGCCCACGCAGGTGCCCGCGCTGCCGGCCGAGGCACGCACCTTCCGCGAACCGAACGGCAGCGGCGGCTACACCTCGCTGGTGGGCATCACGGCGCTGTCGGCGGTGGTGGCGGTGATCCTCGCGCGCAACATGGAAGCGGTGCACACCTGGTTCCAGGGCCATGAAGTGACCTCCGTGGCAACCGACGAGAAGGTCGTGGTCGCCATGTGCGGCGGCGTGTTCGTGGCGCTGGTGATCGCGCTCATCAACAAGGGCCTGAAGCTCAACCTGCTGTCGCGCCTGGCCGAGCGGGTCACCTTCGTGCTGATCCCGCCGCTGCTGCTCATCTTCCTGGTGCTGGGCACCATCTTCCTGGGCGTGGCCACGCCCACCGAAGGCGGCGCGATGGGCGCCATGGGCGCGCTCATCATGGCCTGGGTCCGCCGTCGCATGAGCTTCTCGCTGTTGAAGCAAGCGCTCGGCTCGACCACGCGGCTCTCCAGCTTCGTGATGTTCATCCTGATCGGCGCCACGGTGTTCAGCCTGGTGTTCCAGGCCGCGGACGGCCCGATCTGGGTGGAGCACCTGCTGACGTCGCTGCCGGGCGGCCCGGTGGGCTTCCTCATAGCGGTGAACGTGCTGGTGTTCTTCCTGGCGTTCTTCCTGGATTACTTCGAGTTGTCGTTCATCGTGGTGCCGCTTCTCGCGCCGGTGGCGCACAAGATGGGCATCGACCTCATCTGGTTCGGCGTGCTGCTGGCGGTGAACATGCAGACCTCGTTCATGCACCCGCCCTTCGGCTTCGCGCTCTTCTTCCTGCGCTCGGTCGCGCCCGAGAAGCAGTACGTGGACCGCGTGACGCAGAAGGTCATGGAGCCCGTGACGACGATGCAGATCTACAAGGGCGCGATCCCGTTCGTGCTGATCCAGCTGACCATGGTGGCCATCCTCATCGCGTTCCCGCAGATCGTGACGGGCGCCCTGGACAAGGAAGTGAAGGTCAACCTGGACGACATCGGCGCGCAGATGCGCGACAGCCTGAAGTCCGACGAGGGCGCGACGCCGACCGACCCCTACGGCGGCCCCGAGGAGGCCGCGCCGGGCGCCGAGCCCAAGACCGAACCTGCCTCGCCGGGGGCCGCGCCAAGTGCCGCCCCCGCTGCGCCGGAACCCTCGGCGGAAAGCACCGAGAGCGATCCGATGAAGGCGATGCAGGACGCGCTCAAGGCGCAGAACCCCAAGCCCTGAGCGACAAACTCACCCGCCTCTTCTCCAAGAGGCGGCCCATGAAAAAAGGCCGGCCCGCGAAAGCGGCCGGCCTTTTTGCTGCGCGCCGCCGGCGAACCGGCGGCAGCGCGAGGCGTCAGATCTTGATCGAGTTCATGTACTGGTTGAACGGGTACTCCGAGAAGCGGTTCCACAGGATCTGGTCGCGCTGGAAGGCGCGCATGTCCTGATGGATCTTCTTGAAGTCGGGCGACTTGGCTTCGTGCTCGGCGAACACTTCCATCGAGGCCTTGAAGCCCGCATCCATCACGGCCTTGGGGAACGGCTTGAGCTGCGTCTTGGCGGCCACGAGGCGCTTGATCGCGAGCGGGTTGAAGGCGTCGTACTTGGCGATCATGTCGCGCGCGGCGACCTTGGTGGCCGCATCCAGGATGGCCTTGTTCTCGTCCGACAGCTTGGCGTAGGCCTTGTTGTTGATGAAGAACTCCAGGTCGGCGCCGCCTTCCCACCAGCCGGGGTAGTAGTAGTACGGGGCGACCTTGTTGAAGCCCAGCTTCTCGTCGTCGTACGGGCCGACGAATTCGGCGGCGTCCAGCGTGCCCTTCTCCAGGGCCTGGTACACATCGCCCGCGGGCATGTTCTGCGACACCACGCCCAGCTTGGCCATGGCCTCGCCGAACACGCCGCCGCCCATGCGCATCTTCAGGCCCTTCAGGTCCTCGACGGTCTTGATTTCCTTGCGGTACCAGCCGCCCATCTGCGTGCCGGTGTTGCCGGCGCTGGCGGTGCGGAAGTTGTATTGCGCGAAGAAGGCGTCCAGGAGCTTGCGGCCGTTGCCGTAGTCTTTCCACGAATCGGTCTGGCGTGCGGTCAGGCCGAAGGGCACGGCGCAGCTGAACGCGAAGATCGGGTCCTTGCCGGTGAAGTAGTAGGCGGCGGTCTGCGCCATCTCGAGCGTGTCGCCCTGCAGCGCATCGACCACGCCGAACGCGGGCATCAACTCGCCGGCGGGGTGGGCCGAGATTTCGAACTTGCCGCCGGACAGCGCCTTGACGGTCTTGGAGAGCATTTCAGCGCTTCCGAAAATCGTGTCGAGCGAACGGGGGAAGCTCGAGGCGAGGCGCCAGCGCACGGCCGTCTGCGCGTGCACGGCGGGCGCGATGCCGGCGGCCAGAACGCCGGCGATGCCGGCGTTTTTGATGAGGGAACGACGATCCATTGATTCACTCCGGGTTCTTTTGAAAAAACGAAACGCGGCTTGTGACCGCGTTGGGGACTTTTGTATAAGTCTTCTTGATTGTAAAAACCGGCTTACAGGCGCCCGGCGGGGGTTTACCCTGCGACGGTGCCGAAGCGTTGCGCGATCGACGCAGTAATGCCTGCTGCATCCAGGCCGATCGATGCCAGCAGCTTGGCCGGATCGCCGTGTTCGATGAAGCGGTCGGGCAGGCCCAGCTGCAACACCGGCTTCTGGACGTTCGCGGCCTGCAATGCTTCCAGCACCGCGCTGCCCGCGCCGCCCATGGTGGCGCCCTCTTCGAGCGTGACGATGGCATCGTGCGTGCCCGCCACCTGCAGCAGCAGTTCGACATCGAGCGGCTTGGCCCAGCGCATGTTGACCACCGTCGCGTCGAGCGAGTCGGCGGCGGTGAGCGCGGGATACAGCAGCGAGCCGAACGCGAGGATCGCGATGCGCTTGCCTTCGCGACGCACCTCGCCCTTGCCCAGCGGCAGCGCGTCGAGCGTGAGGTGCGGCGCAACGCCGGCGCCCGCGCCGCGCGGGTAGCGCACGGCCACAGGATGGTTCTGTTCGTAGGCGCTCGTGAGCAGCTGGCGCAGCTCGCGCTCGTCCGCGGGGCAGGCGATGCTCATGTTGGGAATGCAGCGCAGGAACGGGATGTCGTAGGCGCCCGCATGCGTGGCGCCATCGGCGCCGACGAGGCCCGCGCGGTCGAGCGCGAACACCACCGGCAGGTTCTGGATCGCCACGTCGTGGATCAGCTGGTCGTAGGCGCGCTGCAGGAAGGTCGAGTAGATCGCGACCACGGGTTTCAGGCCCTCGCACGCGAGGCCCGCCGCGAAGGTGACCGCGTGCTGCTCGGCGATGCCGACGTCGTAATAGCGATCAGGGAAACGCTGCTCGAACTCCACGAGCCCCGAGCCTTCGCGCATCGCGGGCGTGATGCCCACGAGACGGCCGTCGTGCGCGGCCGTGTCGCACAGCCACTGGCCGAACACCTGCGTGAAGGTCTGCTTGGCCACCGCGGCGGACTTGACGAGGCCCACCTGCGGATCGAACTTGCCCGGCCCGTGGTAGGCCACCGGATCGGCCTCGGCCAGCTTGTAGCCCTGCCCCTTCTTCGTGACCACGTGCAGGAACTGCGGGCCGCTCAGGTGCTTCAGGTTCTCCAGCGTCGGCACCAGCGAATCGAGGTCGTGGCCGTCGATCGGGCCGACGTAGTTGAAGCCGAACTGCTCGAACAAGGTGGCCGGCACCACCATGCCCTTGGCGTGCTGCTCGAAGCGCTTGGCCAGCTCGAAGAGCGGCGGCGCGGCGCGCAGCACGCTCTTGCCGACGTTCTTGGCGGCGGCGTAGAAATTGCCGCTCATCAGCTGCGCAAGGTAGCGGTTGAGCGCGCCGACGGGCGGGCTGATCGACATGTCGTTGTCGTTCAGGATCACCAGCAGCTTGCAGTCGCACACGCCCGCGTTGTTGAGCGCCTCGAAGGCCATGCCGGCCGTCAATGCGCCGTCGCCGATGATGGCCACGGTGTAGCGGTCTTCGCCCTTCTGCTTGGCGGCCATCGCCATGCCGAGCGCGGCCGAGATGCTGGTGGACGAGTGCGCGGTGCCGAAGGTGTCGTACTCGCTCTCGCTTCGCTGCGGAAAGCCCGAGATGCCGCCGATTTGCCGCAGCGTGGGCATGCGCTCGCGCCGGCCGGTGAGGATCTTGTGCGGATAGGTCTGGTGGCCCACGTCCCACACCAGCCGGTCGTGCGGCGTGTTGAACACGTGATGCAACGCGACCGTGAGCTCGACCGTGCCGAGGTTGGAACTCAGGTGGCCGCCGGTGCGCGAGACGTTGTCGAGCACGCAGGCGCGCACCTCGTCGGACAGCTGACGCAGCTGTGCGCGGTCGTACTGGCGGATCGGCGAGGGGTCGTGGAGTGTGGGAAGCAGCGGAGCCATGTGGGGTTTGTTCTTTTCTCAGCGGTCGCGGTCGACCACCATGTGGGCGAGAGCGCGCAAGGCGGCGGTGTCGGCCAGGCCGCTGCGCGCCAGGGCGGCGAGCGCATCGGACAGCAACTGGCGCGCCTGCGTGCGCGCGCCATCGAGGCCGAGCAGCGACACGTAGGTGGGCTTGTCGGCGGCAGCGTCCTTGCCGGCGGTCTTGCCGAGGGTTTGCGAATCGGCGGTGACGTCCAGGATGTCGTCCACCACCTGGAACGCGAGGCCGATGGCCGCGCCGTACTCGCACAGCGCCTTCAGTGCCGCGGACGAAACGTTGCCGCAGGCGGCGCCCATCTCGACGCTGCCCTGCAGCAGCGCGCCGGTCTTCAGGCGGTGCATTTCGCGCAGTTGCGCTTCGTTCAGTGCGATGCCGACGCTGGCCAGATCGATCGCCTGCCCGCCCGCCATGCCCTGGCTGCCCGCGGCGCGCGCGAGCAGGCGGCACAGCGTGGCCTGCGTGGCCGCGGGAATCTCGTCGCCCTCTGGCGTGAGCAGCTCGAAGGCCAGCGCCTGCAGCGCGTCGCCCGCGAGCAGCGCGTCGGCCTCGCCGAACTTCACATGCACCGTGGGCTTGCCGCGGCGCAGCACGTCGTTGTCCATGCAGGGCAGGTCGTCGTGCACGAGCGAATAGGCGTGGATCAGTTCAGTGGCGCAGGCCGCGCGCAGCGCCGCGGCTTCATTGCCGCCGACCGCTTCGCTCGCCGCGAGCACCAGCAAGGGCCGCAGCCGCTTGCCGCCGTCGAGCACCGCATAGCGCATCGCATCGCCCAGGAGCACCGGCGAATCGACGCCGACCCAGCGCGAGAGCGCCGCCTCGACGCGCGCCAGGTGCGGCTCGCTCCAGCCGGCGAGCCGGGCGGCATTCCATTCGGTCATGGCGGCCGCGCTCATTCCGCCGTCCAGACCTTCAGGCTGCCCGCGTCGAGCACCTTGATCTGGTCTTCGACCGCCTGCAGCTTGTCGCGGCAGAAGGCGAGCAATGCGGCGCCGCGCTGGTAGCTGCCCAGCAGTTGGTCCAGGGGCAACTGGCCCGATTCGAGCTCTGCAACCAGTTGCTCCAGTTCCTGAAGCCCGGCTTCGTAACTGGCGGGCAACGGCCCCGTATCGGGCGTGGCCGCCGGGCTGGATGAGGAAGGGGAAGGCACCTTGGGCATGCAACGGAACGTGGGTGAAACAGGGCATTTTAGGACGGGGGGACAAATGGGGGCCCGCAGGTACAATGCGAACTCTTCTTGTTGGCAAACCAACACACCTCTCGGGCCGTTGCACCTTCAGACGGCGCCTTCCGTTATTTCCTTTTTTTCTCCCTGTGGGGAGCTTGGTCAGGTCCTCCATGTCTGATTTAAGTCTTCAACTGCAGCAGGCCGCGAGCCAACTTCCAGTTTCCGCGTATTTCGACGAGGCCCTGTACGCCCGCGAAATGCAAAACCTTTTCTCGCGAGGGCCCCGCTACGTCGGCCATCGCCTCGCCGTGCCCGAAATGGGCAACTTCCACACCCTGCCGCAGGAGCACCAGGGCCGCGCGCTGGTTCACACGCCCAAGGGCGTGGAGCTGATCTCCAACGTGTGCCGCCACCGCCAGGCGCTGATCCTGCAGGGCCGCGGCCAGCTGGACAACCAGGCCGGCGGCAACATCGTCTGCCCGCTGCACCGCTGGACCTATGCCGCGAGCGACGCGCGCACCACCGGCACGCTGATCGGCGCCCCGCATTTCGACCAGGACCCGTGCCTGAACCTGCACAACTACCCGCTCACCGAGTGGAACGGCCTGCTGTTCGAGAAGAACTCGGATGGCACCGGCCGCGACGTGGCCGCCGACATGCGCGGCCTCGGCCCGCAGGCGGACCTCGACTTCTCGGGCTACGCGCTGGACCGCGTCGAGCTGCACGAGTGCAACTACAACTGGAAGACCTTCATCGAGGTCTATCTGGAGGACTACCACGTCGGCCCGTTCCACCCGGGCCTGGGGAGCTTCGTCACCTGCGACGACCTGCGCTGGGAGTTCAACCAGAACTATTCGGTGCAGACCGTGGGCGTGGCCAACCGCCTGGGCCGCGCGGGCAGCCCGGTCTACCAGAAGTGGCAGGAGCAGTTGCTCAAGTACCGCGACGGCAAGCCGCCCAAGTACGGCGCGATCTGGCTGACCTACTACCCGCACGTGATGGTCGAGTGGTATCCGCACGTGCTCACCGTCTCCACGCTGCACCCGGTGAGCCCGACCAAGACGCTCAACATGGTCGAGTTCTTCTATCCCGAGGAAATCGTCGCCTTCGAGCGCGAGTTCGTCGAAGCCCAGCAGGCCGCCTACATGGAAACCTGCGTGGAAGACGACGAGATCGCCGAGCGCATGGACGCCGGCCGCCGCGCGCTGATGCTGCGCGGCGACAACGAGACCGGCCCCTACCAGAGCCCGATGGAAGACGGCATGCAGCAGTTCCACGAGTGGTACAAGGCCGCGATGCAGCAGCAACCCGCGTGACGCCGGTCTCGCCCCGGGGCCTCCGGGGCATTCTTTTCCCTTACATGAAGTAGAGACGATGCAAGCGCTCTGGATGGTGCTCGGCGCCTTTTTGTTTGCCACGATGAGCGTCGTGGTGAAGATCGCGTCCCAGTGGTTCAACAGCGGCGAGATGGTGCTGGGACGCGGCCTCATCGGCATCGTCTTTCTCTGGCTGCTCGCGCGCAGGATGCGCATCTCGCTCGCCACCAAGTACCCCGGCATGCACGCCTGGCGCAGCACCATCGGCGTGATCTCGCTGGGCGCTTGGTTCTATGCCATCGCCCACATGCCGCTGGCCACCGCCGTCACGCTCAACTACATGAGCAGCGTGTGGGTCGCGGCCTTCCTCATCGGCGGCGCGCTGCTCGCGTGGGTGCCGGTGCCCGGGCGCGACGGCCGCGTGGCGCGCCCGCCGCTGCAGGGCGCGCTCGCGATGACCGTGCTCGCGGGCTTCATCGGCGTGGTGCTCATGCTCAAGCCCACGGTCAGCGGCAACGAAGGTTTTGCGGGCATGCTGGGCCTGCTGTCGGGTCTCACGGCCGCCTTCGCCTACATGCAGGTGGTGGCGCTTTCGCGCATCGGCGAGCCCGAGCTGCGCACGGTGTTCTATTTCGCGGTCGGCTCGGCCGTGGCGGGCGCCTTCGCGACCGCCGCCACCGGGTTCTCGGGCAGCAGTTCGTGGACCTGGCAGCATGCGCTGTGGCTGCTGCCGATCGGCCTCCTGGCCGCCCTCGGACAACTCTGCATGACCCGCGCCTACGCCACCGCCAAGACCGAGGCCGGTACGCTCGTGGTGGCCAACCTGCAGTACTCGGGCATCATCTTTGCTGCGTTCTACAGCGTGGTGGTGTTCGACGACCGCATCGACGCCGCCGGCTGGGGCGGCATGGCGCTCATCGTGGTGAGCGGCATCGCGGCCACCGTGCTGCGCCAGCGGGCGGTGCCCAAGGCGCCGGCCGAAGAACACTGAAGCATCTCACCCCCCAAGGAGAACACGCCATGTACACCACCCTCGTCAGCGTCGAACAACTCCAGCAACTGCACAACAGCGAGACGCCCCACATGGTGTTCGACTGCAGCTTCGAACTCATGAAACCCGAGGCCGGCCCGCAGCTCTACGCGGCGGCCCACATTCCCGGCGCGCTGTACGCCAACCTGGACACCGACCTGAGCGCCAGACACGGCGTGCCCGGCGCCCACGGCGACGTGGTGGTGGCGCAGGAAGACGGCGTGCCCGCCTCGGGCGGCCGCCATCCGCTGCCCAGCCGAGAGAAGTTCGCGGCGTGGCTCTCGGGCATCGGCTTCTCCAACGACATGCAGGCCGTGGTGTACGACCGCAACGGCGCCAACTACTGCGGGCGCCTGTGGTGGATGCTCAAGTGGATGGGCCACGATGCGGTCGCCGTGCTCGACGGCGGCCTGCAGGCCTGGCAGGCCGCGGGCGGCGAGGTGTCCGACCGCGAGGAGCCCGCGCGCTTCCAGTCGAATTTCGTACAGGGCGAGCCGTTGGCCAGGCTTGTCACTACCGACACCGTGTTGCATCGGCTCGGCCAAGCTGACCAGCAGCTGATCGACGCACGGGCAGGTGCACGGTATCGCGGCGAGGTGGAACCTCTGGACCCGATTGCCGGTCACATCCCCGGGGCCCTGAACCGGCCCTTCGCCGACAACCTCGGCCCCGACGGCAAGTTCAAGCCGGCATCGCAATTGCGTGCCGAGTTCGAAGCGCTGCTCGCGGGACGCGACGCGGCGACGGTCGTCCACCAATGCGGCAGCGGCGTGAGCGCGGTGCCCAACCTGCTTGCGATGCAGATCGCCGGGCTCGGGACGACCGCGCTCTATGCCGGCAGCTGGAGCGAATGGAGCAACACGCCGGGGCTGCCGACCCGGCAAGGCGCAGAACCATGAAACACCACATCCGACTCCGACGCATCTCCGGTCTCGCACTCCCCTCCTTATTCGCCGCAGCACTGTTCGCTGCAGCCCCCTTCGTTTCCGCGCAAGCCCAGCAGCAGCACGCCCACGTGCACGGCCAGATGAAGCTGGACGTGGCCATCGACGGCCCCACCGTGGTGATCGACATGGAATCGCCCCTGGACAACATCGTCGGCTTCGAACGCGCCCCGAAGACCGATGCCGAGAAAGCCACCGTCGAAGCCGCCGTCGCCCAGCTGCGCGCGGCCGACAAGCTCTTTGCCATCGACCCTGCGGCCAACTGCAAGCTCGGCCCGGTCGACCTGCGCTCCGGCGCGCTGGGCCTGGGCAACCCCGACCCGAGCGAGCCCGTGGGCCACGCGGACCTGGACGCCACCTTCTCCTTCAACTGCACCAACGCGGCCGCCGCGAAGTTCATCGACCTGAACCTGTTCAGCGTGTTCAAGGGCCTGCGCCAGATCGATTCGCAAATCGCCTCGGCGCAAGGCCAGTTCAAGCGCCAGCTCAAGCGCCCCACCGGCGCACAGGCGGCCCAGCCCGCACGCCTTGGCTGGGGCAAGTGAAACCGTGAGCACCGCTTCGCAGGCCGATGCGACGCCCTTGCGCGTCGTGCTCGCGGCCGAGTCCCTGCGCTTCGCATGGCCCGGCGTGAAGGCGCCTTGCATCGACATCGAGGCCTTCCGCATCAGCGCCGGCGAATCGGTGTTCCTGCACGGCCCGAGCGGCTGCGGCAAGAGCACGCTGCTGTCGCTGCTGGCCGGCGTGCTGGTGGCCGACGAAGGCCGCGTCATGCTGCTGGGGCACGACTGGTCGCAGCTCTCGGGCGCCGCGCGCGACCGCAGCCGCGTGGCCCACGTGGGCTACATCTTCCAGCAGTTCAACCTTCTGCCTTACCTGAGCGTGCTGGACAACGTGCTCCTGCCCTGCCGCTTCTCGGCCCGGCGCGAGGCGCAGGCCGCGCGCAACGGCAGTTCGCGTGACGAGGCCGAGCACCTGCTCGACCAGATGGGCCTCGACCGCAACCTCTGGAAGCGCCAGGCGCTGCAGCTCTCGGTGGGCCAGCAGCAGCGCGTGGCCGCGGCGCGCGCGCTCATCGGCCAGCCCGAGGTGGTGATCGCCGACGAGCCCACTTCCGCGCTCGACGAAGACCGGCGCGAGGCCTTTCTCGACGTGCTGCTGACGGCCTGCGCCGTGAACCGCAGCGCGCTCGTGTTCGTGAGCCATGACCAGCGCATCGCGCAGCGCTTTGCGCGGCATGTGCTGCTGCCCGAGATCAATCGCGCGGCATCGAACGCGATGGCGGTGGACGCATGAACGCACTTTTCTCGATCGCCTGGCGCAGCGCCTGGAACCGCCGCTTCACGCTCGCGCTCACGGTCTTCTCGATCGCGCTCTCGACCTTCCTCCTGCTCGGCGTCGAACGCATCCGCACCGAGCTGCGCGAGAACTTCGCCTCGTCCGTCTCGGGCACCGACCTCATCGTCGGCGCGCGCACCGGCTCCACGCAGCTCTTGCTGTACTCGGTGTTCCGCATCGGCGCGGCCACCAACAACATCTCGTGGAAGAGCGTGCAGGCATTGGCCGCGCACCAGGGCGTCGACTGGGTCGTGCCGCTGTCGCTGGGCGATTCGCACCGCGGCTTCGCGGTGCTGGCCACGTCGCCCGAGTACTTCGCGCACTTTCGCTATGGCGACAAGCAACTGCTGAAGCTGCGCGAGGGCAAGCCCTTCAGCGAACTGTTCGATGCAGTGGTGGGCGCCGAAGTGGCCGACAAGCTGGGCTACCACGTGGGCCAGAAGATCACGCTCGCGCACGGCAGCGGCGAGCTCAATGTGGCCGAGCATGCCGACAAGCCCTTCACCGTGGTCGGCGTGCTCGCGCGCACCGGCACGCCGGTGGACCGCACGGTGCACATCGGCCTCGCGGCCATGGAAGCCATCCACCTCGAATGGGTGGGCGGCGCGCCGATGCCGGGCGTGAAGATTCCCGCCGATCAGGTGCGCAAGTTCGACCTCACGCCCAAGAACGTGACGGCCGCGCTCGTGGGCCTGAAGAACCGCGCCGCGGTGTTCGGCGTGCAGCGCTGGATTTCCACCTACAACGGCGAGCCGCTGATGGCCATCCTCCCCGGCGTGGCGCTGGACGAGTTGTGGAGCGTGATCGGCATCGGCGAGAACGCGCTCCTGCTGATGTCGGCGCTGGTCGCGCTCGTGAGCCTCGCGGGCCTGGTGTCCGTGGTGATGGCCGGCCTGAACGAACGCCGCCGCGAACTGGCCGTGCTGCGCGCCGTGGGCGCCGGCTTGCGCCATGTGCTGGCGCTGCTCGCGCTCGAAGGCGCGATGGTCACCGTGCTGGGCGTGGCCCTGGGCGTGGTCATGGCAGTGCTGGGCATCGCCCTCCTCTCGCCGTGGCTGCAGTCGCAGTTCGGGCTGACACTGAGCCTCTCGGAACCTACACTCAACGAATGGCTGCTGATGGCGAGCCTGCTGGTGGCGGGTTGGCTGGCCAGCCTTTTGCCCGGCATTCGCGCCTACCGACTTTCGTTGGCCGACGGCCTCTCACCGAGGATTTGAACCATGCGCATCGCAAAGAAGACTTTCCCGACCGACGCTTTCACTCGCCTATCCTTGCTGCTGGCCGGTGCCGGCCTCGCAGCGCTGACGTGGGCCGCCGAGCCCGCCCCCAAGGACACCACCGCATCGAACCCGCTCGGCGGCAAGGCCGCTGCACCTGTTGCACCCGCCGTGGCCAAGGGCACGCCCGGCCAGCCGCGCCAGATCACCTGGGAAGAACTGGTGCCCAAGGACTGGGACCCGGCCAAGGACTTCAAGGGCATGGACCTGAGCGCGCTGGACGACGGGGACCCGCGCGCCAACGAGATGCTCATGAAGATGCAGGAGGTGTCGAACAACGCACCGACCAACCCCGCGATGAACGGCGCCGAGATCAAGATCCCCGGCTTCATCGTGCCGCTCGAAGAGGCCAAGGGCGAAGTCACCGAGTTCCTGCTGGTGCCCTACTTCGGCGCCTGCATCCACACGCCGCCGCCGCCGGCCAACCAAATCCTGCACGTCATTCCGCAGAAGGGCGCCAAGTTCCGCGCGATGGACACCGTGTGGGTCACCGGCAAACTGCAAACGCAGCGCAACGATTCGATGATGGGCGTGAGCGGCTACCACGTGAGCGCCAGCAGCGTCACCAAGTACTCGGGCGGCGCGAAGTAACGCTCTCCTGTAGGCCGTAGGGCCTCATCCACGCCGCCGGCACAGGCCGGATGGCTTAGCCGCCGGCCGTGCCTACAACGCACGGCGGCGCTGCATCCCGCGTTCGATGGATGCGCGGCGGGCCCGCCGCGCCTAGATTGGCCAGCGTCGTCCCAGATGGAGAAGGCGCCATGCGGGTCCTGCCGGTCTTTCCTGTCCTCGTGCTTGTGCCGCTGCTCGCCGTGAGCCTGGGCGATTCGCTCGCGCAGCCCGCCCCGCGCATGGCGCGCAGCGACCGCGCCGCCACCGCCATTCCGCTGGAGCGCAGCCCCGACCGCGCACCGCCCGCCGCGCAATGGTCCGCAGCCCAGCGTCAACCCCAACGCCATCAGCCCGCGGCCTCGGCGCTGCGCCCGCCACCCGACACCGGCATCGTCCGCCAGGTCGAGATCGTGCCGCGCCAGCAGACGGTCAACCAGTACCTGGAGCGCCGCGGCGTGGTGGCCGACCGGCCCACCGTCGAGGCCTTCCGCGCGATGAACCCGCAGGTCACCGCCACCAACCGCATCCCGGCGCAGACGCGCGTCTCGGCCTTCGTGCCCGAGGCCGCCGCCACACGGCCCGCGACGACGTTGCAGCCCCGCGCGCGCGTCGACATGGCGCAGGCCGCGCGCTACACGGCGGCCGTCGAAGTCGACCGCACGAGCCTCATCCAGGCCAAGGCGCTGCAGCTGCCGTCGAGCGCCTACCGCCGGCCCGTGGACATCGACCAGCACCGCAACCTGCTCGCGAGCGTCGACAGCACCGCGCGGCTGGTCGCGCAGCGTGCGCCCGCGTTGCCCTCGCGCGAGCTCGCGCTCTCGCGCTACTACCTGCGCAATGCCAACGGCGTGGCGCAGCAGATCAACGCGCAGGCCGCCACGCGCCCCATCGGCGAGCCCGAGCTGCAAAAACTCGCGGACGCCTCCCGCCCGGTGCAGGCCATGCAGGCGCGCATGGTCAATGGTGAGAAGCCGCTGGAGTTCCGCCAGGTCACGGTGAAGGTGCGCGGCGAAGACGGCAAGGACCTGCGCGAACCCCTGCGCGTGTACGTGCTGCCCGCGGGCCTGGTGGACCAGCCCGACGACCCGGAGCTGATCCTCGAACTGCTCACGCTGCTGAGCTTCGAGCGCCCGACCTCGCCCTCCACCGGCGAGGTGCAGCGCGGCGAGATGCGGCTGTGGGTCGGGCCCGATTTCAAGTACCGCGAGATGGCCGACCTCGTCATGGCCCGCGGCCTCACGCGCTTCATGCCGGTCCACGGGCACCTGCTCGATACGGCCAGCCCCGACCTGCTGTTCATGGCGCCCGCGAGCATCACGGTGCCGCCCGCGCGTTGATCCGCGCTTGATCACCATGGCCACCGAAGCACGCCCCGCCGGACCGTTCGACAGCCTCGTGGCCATCGTCGCTTCGGCGGCCGCGTCGGTGGTCGCCACGCTTGCGCTGTTCAACTCCTTCCTCTCGGAGCTCGTGCCGCCCATCGAGGGCGCGCAGCTGTCCATCGGCATGGTGTCGTTCGGCACCACCATCGTGCTGCTGGCGCTGAGCCTGTTGATCCGCAAGCGGCTCTCGTCGGCCAACCAACGCTGGCTCGCGGTGCTCGCGCTGGTGTTGCTGGCCGCGGCGTTCTGGGCTTTCTTCACCTACCGCGACGTGGTGCGCACCTATGTCTACGCGTACCCCGCCGAGCGCCCTGCGAGCGAGCAGACGCGCCATATCCGCGGCGAGCTGCACGAGATGGGCGCAAAGCGCAGCAAGGGCATGCGCATCGCCGAGGCCGTGAAGATGTTCGGCGGCCCGCAGCTCGTGGAGAGCCGCGAGCTGCTGTGGGAAGAAAGCGCGCAGCACGCCATGACCGGGCGCCTGGAGCGCTGGTACATGTTTCTCTCGATGCTGCTGACGACCGCGCTCTACGTCGTCGCGATCACCGTGTGGCGCGCGCTGCCGGGCAAGCCGCGCGCCGCACCCGCGAAGAAACCTGCGGCTGCAACGCCGCCATCACCTCCGGAGGAACAGCCATGAAGGAACTCATCGACCAGATGCTCGAGATCGCGCGCACCGAAGTCGGCACGCGCGAAGCGGCCGTCAACAACACCGGCGCGCGCATCGTCGAATACCAGGGCGCCACCTGGCTCGCACCGGGCGCGTGGCCGTGGTGCGCGGCCTACACCGCGTGGGTCATGCGCGAGTGGCTGGAGAACGAAGCCGTGCGCGAGGCGCTGCACCTGGATTCGTTCTCGCTCGCCGACAAGTGGCGCTGCCGCGATGCCAGCGCCTTCGGCTGGGAGAAATGGGCGCGCCAGCGCAAGCTCCAGGTGCTCGACGAAACGCAGAAGGCGCGCGCCGGCGATTTCGTGGTGTTCGACTTCTCGCACATCGGCATCGTCACCGACGACCAGCCGCTCGCCAGCCGCAAGCTCTCCACCATCGAGGGCAACACCAACGGCAAGGGCGAGCGCGACAGCGTGACCGGCGATGGCGTGTGGGTGAAGGAACGCGTGCCGAGCCTTGCGAAGAGCTACATCCGCATCTTCAACTGATCTGCCAATCGCACCCCTTGTGGGCCACGCCCGACACGGGCAACAGCGCGCGGACGACACAGACGGTTGCATCACCGGCGCAGGGTAGGTCATCGCAGACCGTCAGGGACCGTTGAGAGAGTCAGGCGTGACGTCGGCGCCTTGATGGAACTCCAGATGAACCTCCAACGTCCCTCCCACCCCCTGCCCCATCCGCTGCCCAGATTGCTTGCGGTCTCGCTGTGCATCGGCGCCCTCGCCCTCGCAGGCTGCGACAAGGCCGCAACGCCGAGCCCCGCCGCGGACCCTGCCATCTCGATACCAGCGCCCACGGTGCCGCAAGCACCCGCCGCCGCGCCCGCAGCACCGGTGCCCGTCGCGTACACGCCGCCCTCGGCCGAGCAGCTCTACCAGCTGGTCGCGCCCATCGCGCTCTACCCCGACAAGCTGGTCGCGCAGATCCTCGCCGGCGCCACCTACCCCGAGCAGGTCACCGCCGCGCACGATTGGCTCGACCAGAACAAGACGCTCAAGGCCGGCCCACTCGCCGATGCGGCCAACCAGCAGCCGTGGGACCCGAGCGTGAAGTCGCTCACCGCGTTTCGCCCCGTGCTCGACCAGCTCGCGGGCAACATCGCGTGGACCGAATCGCTCGGCAAGGCCTACTACAACGACCCGGCCGACGTGATGAACGCGATCCAGGTCATGCGCCAGCGCGCATCGGCCGCGGGCCGCCTGAAGAACAACAACAGGCTGCGCGTCGCGAGCGCCGCCGCGCCGCGCGACTACGTGCCCGCGCCGGACATGCAGCCCGTGTACGGCGGCCCCGCCATTATCGATCCGCCGCAGCAGCTGATCACCATCGAGCCCGTGCAGCCCGACGTGGTGTATGTGCCCAGCTATGACCCGCAGGTGATCTACGGCGAGCCCCTGCCCGTGTACCCCGGCTATGCCTACGCACCACCGCCCGTGGAGGTCGCGCCCGGCTACAGCCGCGGGCAGATTGCAGCGGCCGGTGCGCTCGCGTTCGGCACGGGTGTGATCGTGGGTGCCGCGCTGGAGCGCCACGGCTGGGGCTGGAATTCATGGAACATGAACTGGGGCGCGCCGCGCGACCGCAGGCAGGGCCGCGGGCCCGACCGCGACCGCGTGGCACAGCCGGCCTTCGCGCGACCGGCGGTGGTCTACAACAACAGCACCTACATCTCGCGCTCGACCACGGTGGTCAACAACAACGTGCGCAACGTCTACAACAACGACCGTGGCGAGCGCAACGGCGCGCCGCGTGGCATGCCGCCCGGCGCGCCGCCGCCCAACTTTGCGCAACAGCAGCAAGCGCAGTTCGCGCAGCAGCAGCAGCAGCAGCAGCAACAGCAGGCGCGACAGCAGCAGGCCTTGGCGCAACAACAGCAGCAGTCGCAGCAGCAAGCCCAGCAACGGGCGCAGCAACAGGCTCAACAACAACAGGCGCAGCAGTTGCAAGCCCAGCAAGCCCAACAGCAACAGCAAGCTCGGCAGACGCAACAGCAGCAACGCCAGCAGGACCAGGTAGGGCGCCAGCAAGCGCAGCAGGCACAGCAACAGGCCCAGCAGCAAGCGCGCGCCGCCAACCAGCCACCGCAGCAACAACAAGCCCGTCTCCAGCAGCAACAACAGCAGGAGCAACTGCGGCGCCAGCAGATGGAACAGCAACAGCAGGCACGCACCGCGAGCCAGCAGGCCCAGCAACAGCAGCAGCGCGCGCTGCAGGACCGGCAGCGCCAGCAGCAGCAATCGCAACAGACCCAACAGGCGCAGCAAGCCCAGCAGGACCAGTCACGGCGCCAGCAGATGCAGCAGCAACAGCAGGCGCAACAACAGGCCCGCGCGGCCCAGCAGCAACAGGCCCAACAGCAGCAGATACAGCGGCAGCAGGCGCAGCAACAACAACGCCAGCAGCAGGCCCAGAACGAGGGCCGGCAGCAGCAGGAGCAGGCGCGCCGCCAGCAACAGCAACAGATGCAGCAACAGGCACAGGCCGCACGCGCGCAGCAGCAACAGGCGATGCAACAACAGCAGCAGCAACGCCAGCAGCAGATGCAGCAACAGCAGCAGGCCCATCAAGCGCAACAGGCTCAGATGCGCCAACAGCAACAGGCACAACAGGCGCAGGCGCGACAGCAGCAACAGCAACAGGCCCAGCAGCAAGCCGCTGCGGCCGCGGCCCGTCGTCAGCCGGGCGGCCGCCCCGGCGATCCGCGCCAGCAGCCTTGAGCGTGCTGCGCGCGACGGAATCGACATTGCTGCGGACAGCGTTGCTGTCGCAAGCTTGACTGGCGTCGCCGAGAACGCGTACATTGCCTTCGCCTCGTGATGAGCGAGGCCGGGATTGGCGTCCCGACGACATCTGCGACGAAAGCCGCAGTTACCGCAACAGGTCTGCGGCTTTTTCGTTCCTGCTTCCTTTTTTAGGCGGCTCGAGCGGGAGGGCTCACGCCCTGCCGGTTTTCGCAAGATGTCCCGGTACGCCAACCCGTTCGAGCTGCCGCCCCCGATTGGCGTCGGGTGCGTCGGTTTTTGCAAATCGACATCTTGGGAGGCCCATGGCCACAACTACAAATGCGAGCACCGACGCTGGCTGCTCTTGCGCGTCTTCTTCTTTTTCCGTCGCCCAGTTCAAACCCTTCGAATGGGTCCAGATCGAAGGGCTCGACATTGACCGTCAACGCCGCGCCTCGTTTCTGAACGATGCACGCGACGTGGTGCAAGGCACGCAGACGCTGGCCCAACTGCTCAGCTGGGATGAAGACCGGCGCGACGCCGCGTCATCCGATGCAGGCCCGCCCCCGCTGCTGGACGCCTGCCAGCGCGAGGCGCTGCAGCGGCTGCTTGCGGTATCGCTGGGGCTGCTGCACGCGCGGATCGAAGCGCAGTGCGATGCGCTGACACCGTAGTTCATTCATCCGGATTCACTTTCACACGCCAACGGCCGTCAGGTTCGGCCCGAGGATGCGCCGGTGAACACGCCGACGATGGTGCCCTCGGGCCATGGATATTGGCGAGCCGGCAGGACGTCCCGTACTGCGTCTGGTCAAAAAAAAGCCCCTGCCGCCTGACAAACAGACGGCAGGGGCAAGGGCTGCATCAGCCTTTCAGCCGAACACCTCGGTCACGATGCCGGCGCCGACGGTCTTGCCGCCTTCGCGCATGGCGAACCGCATGCCGTTCTCGATGGCCACAGGCTTCTTCAGCTCGAAGCTGATCTGCGCCTGCGCGCCCGGCTCGACCATGCCGGTCTCGGTGTCGACGCGAATGACGCCCGTCACGTCGGTCGTGCCGAAGAAGAACTGCGGCTGGTAGCCGGAGCCGAACGGGGTATGGCGACCACCTTCGTCCTTGCTGAGCACGAAGATCTGTGCACGCCCCGTCCGGTACGGCTTCAGCGCACCGGGCTTCACGACCACCTGGCCTCGCACGACATCGTCGCGCTTGACCCCGCGCAGCAGCAGGCCGACGTTCATGCCGGCACGTCCCTCGGCGACGTCCTTGTGAAAGGACTGCACGCCGGTGACGACCACCTTCTCGTCGCCGACCGAGCTGAGCCCGACGATCTCCAGGTTGTCGCCGACACGGATCACGCCGCGCTCGACACGGCCACTGATCACGGTGCCGCGGCCCGTGATGGTGTGCACGCCTTCGACGGGCATCATGAACGGCGCGTCGTAATCGCGCACCGGATCGGGAATGCGCGAATCCAATGCGTTCACGAGCTCGACGATGCATTGCACGTCGGGCCCTTCGAGGTCGCCGCGTTCGGCGGCGGCCAGGGCCTTCAGCGCGCTGCCGAAAACGAAGCGGGCATCGTGGTATCCGTGCGCCGCCAGCAGCGCGCCGATTTCCATTTCGATCAGCTCTTCGATCTCCGCGCGATCGCTGTCGGCCACGAGGTCCATCTTGTTCACGAACACCACCATATGGCCGACGTTCACCTGGCGCGCCAGCAGCACATGCTCGATGGTCTGCCGCGCGGCGCCTTCGGTGCCGTCCACCAGCAGGATCGCGCCGTCCATCTGCGAGGCGCCGGTGATCATGTTCTTGATGTAGTCGGCATGCCCCGGGCAATCGATGTGCGCGTAGTGACGGCCGTCCGATTCGTACTCGACGTGCGAGGTATTGATCGTGATGCCGCGCTCGCGCTCTTCCTTCGCGTTGTCGATCTGCCCATAGGACAGCGCACGGCCGCCAATGCGCGCGGCCTGCACGAAGGTCAGTGCAGCCGTCAGCGTCGTCTTGCCATGGTCGACATGACCGATGGTTCCGACATTCACATGAACTTTGTTCATCATGGTTTTCTCCAGTTTGAGAGTGAAAAACCGGCTCGGTCCGCTGGCCAGGCGAAAGAGTCGGCGGGTTGTCGGCGCGCGCGCGCCAAACTCGCGGTGCCCGCCATGCGGGCAAAAAAAAAGCCTGCGGGGTGGACCACCCGACAGGCTTTTTTTCTTGCCTGAAGGATGGACCTCCAGGCGCACAAGGGCCTGGAGGCTCTACACGAACCACTCCACGGAAGCGACGCACAACACCGCGCTGGAAGCGCGCGCGGCAAAAACAAGTTCTCGTTCGGGGCTCATGTCCAAATCTCCGGTTGAGCAGGCAGAAAACAAAAAACCCGGTGGCTTGAGGCCTACCGGGTCTTGTGGAACTCAGGAGGCCGAGCCTCCGGGTGCAAAGGCTCTATGAAAACAATTCGGCGCCAAAAGAGCGCAGCGAAGTCGCCGCGGCTGTGCGGGTCGTCGATGCGTCTTGCGTGGTCTGGAATTGCTTCATGGGGCTCGTGCGGCTGGCCGCAGCGTGATGGTTGATCTTTGGGGGTCGGAGGCTAACACCGCTCCAACGATCCGACAACAGGAGCGTTGCACGCGAGCACCACCAGGTGTGCCCCGCGCTTCGTCGCAAATGTCGGCAAGCCGCGTTCGTGACGCCGTGGCACAGATCGCTTCAGAACGCGGCCAGGAGCGGCCATCCAGCTTCAAGGCAGAATCCGCCCGATAGCAGTCATGCAAGGCGACGCATCGGGCGCCGCCAGTTCACGAGGAGCACTGATGGCAGTGGGAGTGACGGTAGGGTCAATCACGAACGAACTCGGTGCGCCGTCGTTCGTTCACTCGTTCTTCTCGACCATCAGCGCGCACTGCGAACCCGACGGTTGGGGTAGCCAGTTCCCACATCTGATGAACGCGTTTTACCAAGGACGTCTGCCTCATGAGAACGCCTTGCTCGCGCTCGGTGAGCTGCGTTTGGCAAAAGCCACGCTGAGCAAGCTGCCTCCCTCGGCTGTGGTGTGGGACATCGAGAACCGCCCGGCCAAGCCTCCGTGGGGAGACAACATCGCATCGCACATCACGAGCCTGGGCAACTACTTCGTGACAAGCGCCGGACGCGACGTGTTCGATGTGCTCGAACAAGCGCTTGCGGCTTCTGCCCAAGAGCGGCGGGATGCCGCTCTCCAGTGACAGTTCTCCGCCGGCTGGATGCGAACTTTCCTCGCGCATGCGGAGGCTCTTCAAAGTTTTGCAATGAACCCTTCTCGAACGGTTGCTGGATTCGTGAGTGCCCGATATTGCGGGAGCCAACATGAGCGTTAAGCCCCTCTCCTTTGCCTGTTGCGCTTGCCTCGCCGCGTTGATTTTTGCCCGCAGCGCCCATGCGGAACCCACGCAAGCATTCATCGAGAAGCCGGTAGGTGCGGGTCTCGTGAAGATGCCGGTGCTACCGAATTTCGCCAAGGCGTGCGATGAGAGTCAACAGTTGGCCGAGCGTGCTGCCGCGTTGACGCCAAAGACATCGGAATTCATCACATGTTTCGTGCCGGCAAGCAAATGGCGCGACTTCCAGGCCGGCAGGGCAACCGACCTCTACCCCTTGATAGGCGTGGCGGTCGCTCGCCCTCCGGCGTCTGGCGTCACCCCGGACGAGTTCAAGAAGATCGTGGAAGCTGCCCGAAAGCAACTCGGAGACTTGTTGGCGAATGGAGGCGCCGCAAAGCGCCTTGCTGAACAAGATGCCGCGCTTGCCCGAGGCGGGCATGACTTTCAGCGCCGCAACTTCAAGCAAGCCTACGGCGGACTCTTCCCCACTCCGCAGGACATCCCGAACTTTGCGTATCTCACAGCGCGCACTGCCGACCTTGCCGAAAACGGCGTCGCATCGCAAGTCAAGGAAGTGGTGGCAACGGGCGTGGTTTTGCACGGCGGTCGATTGATCAGTTTGTCCGTGGTGGACGGCGCCTCGCCCGACGCGGAACTCTCCCCCGTACAGAACATCACGCGCGAATGGATTCGCGCTTTCGCCAGCCTGAATTGATCGTACTTTTACACAGCCAAACACGAAGAAGCGAATGATCCACAAAGCGCATCCATCCATGAAGTTCATTCATTGGTCCGCGGCACTCGCGTTGTTGACGCTAGCCGGCTGTTTCGCCTCCAACCCCGTCGAGGTCCGCATCACCCCGACCGCCTATCGCGTCGGCGAGATCGAATCCGAACTCGCCACACCCGTCGTGGATGAAGTGATGCGGATCAAGCCGGACAAGGTTCTGATCGTGGCTTGCAGGGTGACGAAGCCGCCCAAGATCATGCAGTTCGAACGTGAGTTGCGCGCTCGCCATCAAGAAGTGAAGCTCACGATGACACTGGTCGACGAAGGATGCCCGTCTGCCTGACGGACAACGATCAGGTGCACTTGCGATGACCGGTGCCGGCAAGCACAACATGCAGTCGAAGGAGGCGTGAGTGGACGAAGTTGTTCGCGGCATAGAGGCCATCTGGAAAATCCAGAGCCTGCGGCCCTGGCTCCTGGCCGGCATCGCAATGGCATTGGCGATCGGCGGCCTGGTGGCCGCAATGCATTCGTGGGCGCGCCGCAAGGGCGTGGACGATGCAATCGAGCGGCGGGCACATCCAGCCCTGCGCTTTGCGATATCGCTGCTGCTCGGATTGGGGTGCGCCGCCGTACTGGCACGCAACGATGTGCAGTGGCCGGTCCCTGTGGCGGGCATTGCGCTCTCCATCTTCTTCATGGCGTTCTTCGGAATCCAGGTCTTGCGCGGTGCGCGAGAGTAGAAGCGATCGAACGGAGATAGCGAAATGCATGGCACTCTTCATCGCTGCTGCATCGCATTGATCGCCGGCTGCATGGTGGCGGGAAGCGCCTTGGGTGCAAGCAAGGCAAGAAGGGGCGACACGCTCACCGCACCATGCAAAGAGCTTCCCATCGGAAAGAGCCTTGCCGTGCAATACCACCCGACGGACGGTTCGACATACCTCGTCGCCCAGGTGTGGGTGTCGGTTGCAGACGCAGAGCGCGGACTGCGCGCTTCGGCAAAGAAGCGGATGTACGGTGGTCCCTATGCCGTCGGCAATGTCCTGATCCCGCAGCGCGGTCAGTTCTCGATGGAGGACCAGATCGCGATCAAGGAGCGCGGCGCCACGCGTCGTGGTGACGGCTTCGGGGCGTCGGCTTATCGCGAACTGATGCAGCGCCCGCTCGATCCGGGGGAGCGCCAGTACATGCTGGCGCCCGATACGACAACGAATGCGGGCGATGGCACTCTGGCGTACTGGCAAACCGCCTCGTACACGGTGAACGGCAAGCCGGCGACGATCTCATCGAACTTCGTCGTGTCCTTGCGAGCCCTTGGCCCATCGAAGACGGAACTCAGCGTGTACCAGCCCCGTGTGAAGATTTTCGTCGGCCGGAGAATCACGATGAATGCCCACACCTTCACGCCCTACGTCGACTGCCGCGAACAGTCCGACGACCGAACGGTTCCCGAGGATCTCGACGTGGTGATGCAGTGGGCACGCGATGCCATCCATGCAGCGCCGCCCCTTGGTGCAAATTGAGAGGCTTCGTTGAAGCGCCCGGCATCGAGCCCTACGCGGCCGGGGGCTTTCTGCCCATGATCTCCATGCAACGGCTTGCAAGAACCCATATGACACCGATGAAGCAACCCGAAGACGCGCCCCTCGCATTCCAGACCGCCTGGAACAGCCACGACATGGCCGCCCTCGGCGCGCTGTTCCATGAGGACGCGACGTTCGTGAACAGGTTCGGCCACTATGTTCGCGGCGCCGAGAAGATCGTCGAACTGCACACGCCCATCCACGCCACCATCTACAGCGACTCCACGCTCCAGAACGAGTTGATCGACATGGCCGAGATCGGCGACGGCGTGGCGGTCACGCATTTCTGGAGCCGCCTCACCGCTGGTGCGGCGCACCCGGCGGGCCCGCACGCCGTCGACACGCTGATCCTTGCCGTGCTGACGCGGCAGGCCGGCGAGTGGCGGATCAAGGCGCTGGAGAACGTCACGCTGACGAACCCTCGCACAGGGGAAATCGTGTTGAGGGACGACCGGCGCTCCTGATCGCGCGGCGGCGCTTCTTCGACCTGCCCGTTCCGATATTGAACCCGGGCACCGAAGGACGCCTTTGGCAACGGGCTCGGTACATCTCGTCGCGATGACCCCGTGGCGTACGATGGGTCGCGGTCCACCCCGGACATGCAAGGACCATTTCCATGCGCCTGGCGGACTTCATCGACGCGAACGTCGAACCCATTCTTTCGTCCGCCGAGGCATTTGCCGCGACCATGCTGCCCGCCTCCTCGCACCTCGATGCGGAGGCCCTGCGCGATCACATGCCCATGATCCTGGCCGCGGTGGCGAAGGACCTGCGCTCGGCCCAGACAAGCCACGAGCAACTGGCCAAATCGCTCGGCCAGCAGCCGCACATCCACGGCGCGCCTGAAACCGCCGCGCAGACCCACGCGCTGCTGCGGGCCAAGGCCGGCTTCGACATTGCCCAGCTCGTGGCCGAGTACCGGGCGCTGCGGGCTTCCGTGCTGAGCCTGTGGTTCGAGAGCGGCAAGATGGGCGACGCACAGACGCAGGACGACCTGATCCGCTTCAACGAGGCCATCGACCAGGCGGTCGCGGAGTCGGTGACCTACTTCACCGCCGAGATGGACCGGTGGCGCCACGTCTTCCTCGGCGTGCTCGGACACGATCTGCGCGGCCCGCTCAACGCCATCCTTCTCACGGCCGAGGTGCTTTCGAAGATGACCACCGAGGCGCCATTGGAGCGGCACACGGTGCGCCTGATCCAGAGCGGCAAGCGCATGAAGACGCTGCTGGACGACCTGCTCGACTTCAGCCGCGCCTCGCTCGGCCTGGGCTTGAGCCTGCACCTCACGCCGGTCGATCTTGCGAGCGTCTGCGCCGAAGAGGTCGAACTGCTTCGCGCCGCCCTGCCCAACGCCGAGATCAGTTTCCGCTCGGCGGGAGAAACCGCCGGCAGCTTCGACGGATCGCGCGTGCGCGAGGTCCTGGGCAACCTGGTCAGCAACGCCGCGCGCTACGGCACGCAAAAGGCGGTGATCGACGTGGCGCTGGTCGGCGACGAACGCGACGTGCGGCTTTCGGTGACGAACACCGGGGAGCCGATCCCCGAGGAACAGGTCCAGGCGCTGTTCGAGCCGTTGCGAAGAGGTCGCCCGTCGGACGAACTTGCCGAGTCCGCCAACCTCGGGCTCGGGCTGTTCATCGTGAGGGAGATCGCCAAGGCGCACGGCGGAGAAATCACGGTGACCTCCGCGGGCGGCACCACGGTCTTCACGCTGATGCTGCCGCGCTCGGCGGCCCAGTAACCGCAGCGGCCGGGCACAACGAACGCCGGGCAATGGAAGGAACGCGGACACGTTCCCCGAGCGCGGGAGACCACGGCGCTATTCGCTGCGGTCCAGCCGCAGCGACGGCAGCAGGCACAGCGCCACGCAGGTCGCACCGGCACCCACGAGAAATGCCGCGGTGATGCCGAACCACTGGATCGCGAACCCGACCACGGGCCCGGTCACGCCCATCGCGATATCGGCGAAGGCGATGAAGTTGCCCACCGCGCGGCCGCGCTGCTCTGGCGGCACGGACTGCGTCGCGAGCACGCCCATCGCGGGGAACACGAGCGAGAAGCCCAGGCCCGTGAGCGTCGCGCCCAGGAGGGCCATGCCCGGCGCATGCGCGCCCCAGACGAGCAGTTGCCCGATGGCCTCGAAGATCAAGGAGCCGATGGCCACGCGCGTGGCACCGAAGCGGTCCGGCAGGCCCGAGCCGACCAGCCGCACGAGCACGTAGGCCGCGCCGAAACCGATGAGCGCCGTGCCCGCATGCGGCCAGCCGTGCGCGGCGTAGTCGAGCGTGAGGAACGCGGCCATCGCGGCATAAGGCACGGTGGCCAGCGCGAGCACGAGGCCCGGCCGCCAGATCAACCCGAGCACGCGGTGAAACGCCACGCGCTGCCCGCCAGAGCCAGGTACCGCGGGCAGACGCAGCGCGATGAGCCAGGCGAGCATCGGCGTGAGCACCGTCAACGCGCCGACGCCGACGAAGCCATAGGCCGCCTGCACGGCCAGCCCGAGCGATGCGCCGAGCCCGAGCGCGGCGTAGATCGCAATGCCCGTCCAGGACATGACCTTGCCGGTGCGCGCGGGGCCCACGCGCGCGATGCCCCAGCTCATCAAGCCGGTGAGGAACAGGCTCTCGCCCAGGCCGGCAATGAGTCGGCCGAGCACCAGCACGGCGAGCTTTGCAGAAGGGTCGATGGACAGCACGCTCGCCAGGCCATAGGCCAGCCCCGAGCACGCGGTGAGCGGAAGCCCGAGCAGCACGGCGGCGCGCGGCCCGCGCTGGTCGCACAGCGTGCCGGCCCGATGGCGTGTGAGCAATGTGGCGAGCGATTGCAGGCCGATGGTCCAGCCCACGGCGGCCGCGCCGAAGCCCAGGTGGTCGCGCACATGGAGCGCGAGCGCCGCCAGGGGAACGCTGATTGCAAGGAATCCGAGGAAGACCGCCAGCACCACGGGCGCAAGCCCCGTCAAAGCTGAGGGGGTCCCGAACGGGCGAACGGATGCAGGGGAAAAAATTGATGTCATGCCAAGGCGCGTCTTTATGGATCGAGATATTCCCTACTGGGATCCTCTCGACAAAGGACGCGTTGGATGACGGTAACGCTTACGACAGTGCCGTGGAGGCGCTGCGGCGGCGACTATAACTTCGTCGCTTCGATGCGGTCAATAACCTTTGTGCGGGCCGGTTGTTCGTTCGCTCGTGACGCGTTGCGCCTCGCGAGGATCGGCGAGTCGCCTTGTCAGCCCTTGCCGCCGCGTCCAGATTTTTTCGCCGCCGCCTTGCGCACCGGCTTGAACACAGGCGCCTCACGCGCCGACTTCATGTGCCCGCTCTCCCCCGAAGTCACCCCGACGATCTTCGCGAGCTGCCGGCTCACGCTCACGTACGCATGGCCGATGCTGCTGTCGTAGTACAGCGAATCGCCGCGCGCCAGGTGCACCACTTCGCCCGTGTCGAAGTGCACATCGATCTCGCCCGAGAGCACATAGGCGAACTCTTCGCCCGGATGCCGCGCGAAGTCTTCCGGGCCGTTGATGCGGCGCGCGTGCACCGTGCCGACGACGGGGCTCATCTGCTTGCCGGCGGCCGAGGTGCCGAGGAACTCGTAGGCGAACGAGAGGCCGCGGTAGACCACGCCCTTGCCCGCGCGCGTGACCACCGGCCCATCGAACTGCGCGGGCTTGATGCCGGCGCCCGCGAACATCGCGTTCATGTCCATCTCGAGCGCGCGGCCCAGCGCGGCGAAGTTCTCGTAACCCAGCGCGAGCTGGCCGCGCTCGGCGCGCGAGATGGTGGTGATCGACACGCCCGATCGTTCGGCCAGCTGCGCCAGCGTCCAGCCGAAGCGCTTGCGCGCGGTGCGCAGGCGGTGACCGAAAGTGGTGCGGTCCAGCGTGGGCGCCTCGTCTTTTTGCTTCGTCCCCGGCTTGGTCGCTGTGTGTGGATTCACGCTTGGCTTTCTCTTTGTGGTGCATGGCGATTCTGCCAGCGGGGCCGCCCGCCATCCATGCCAACCCGGATGACGCAGGCGCGGAAGTTGCGTATACGCAAATTGCATTGACGCAAATTTCCCCGATGCGGTGCACCATGGTTTCCCCTTGGTGCGCTGTAAATAATTTGCGTATCCGCAAATTTCTTCCTACACTTTTCGGCAATGACCTTCAGTACAACAGCGCCCACGGTGGCCGACTACCTCGTGATCGGCGGCGGCATTGCCGGGGCTTCGGTGGCCCACTGGCTCGCCCCGCATGCCCGCGTGATCCTGCTCGAACGCGAAGCCCAGCCGGGCTACCACTCGACCGGCCGCTCGGCCGCGCTCTTCATGGAGAGCTACGGCACGCCGCAGGTGCGCGCCCTCACCATGGCGAGCCGCGCGTTTCTCCAACACCCGCCCGAAGGCTTCTCCGAACATCCGCTGCTCACGCCGCGCGGTGCGCTGATGGTCGGCGGCTCGGCGCAGCTCGCGGAACTCGACGCGCATTGGGACGTGCTGCGCGCCATGGACACAGGTGCCAAACGCCTGAGCAGCGAGGAAGCCCTCGCGATGGTGCCCGCCCTGCGCCCCGAGCAAGTGGCCGGCGCCGTGTACGAGCCCGATGCGGCCGACATGGACGTGCACGCCATCCACCAGGGGTACCTGCGCGGCATGCGCCGTGCCGGCGGCAAGCTCGTGTGCGATGCGGGCGTCACGTCCATGGAGCGCATCGGCGACGTGTGGCGCGTCGTGGCCGGCGGCAACGTCTACGAAGCGCCGGTTGTGCTCAACGCCGCGGGCGCCTGGGTCGACACGGTCGCCAAGCTCGCGGGCGTGCGGCCGCTGGGCATCGAGCCGCGCCGCCGCTCGGCGTTCATCTTCGCGCCGCCCGAGGGCCAGAGCGTCGCGCACTGGCCCATGGTCTTCAATGCCGACGAGGGCTGGTACATCAAGCCCGACGCCGGCATGCTGCTCGGCTCGCCGGCCAATGCCGACCCGGTCGATCCGCAGGACGTGCAGCCCGAGGAGATGGACATCGCCATCGCGATCCACCGCATCGAGGAGGCGACCACGCTCGCCATCCGACGACCCACGCGCACCTGGGCGGGCCTGCGCTCCTTCGTGGCCGATGGCGATCTCGTGGGCGGCTTCGAGCCCGATGCGCCCGGCTTCTTCTGGGTCGCGGCGCAGGGCGGTTACGGCATCCAGACCTCGGCCGCCATGGGCGAAGCCTGCGCGGCGCTCGCACGCGGACTGCCGCTGCCCGAGCGCATCGCGGGCTTCGGGCTCACGGCCGAGATGCTCGGACCGCAGCGGCTGCGCGCCACGGCCGCCGCCTGACAAGAACACCCCACAACCCTCACAGAGTCCATCCCCATGCGTGTCTTCAGTGCCTCCCTCGCCACCGAAACCAACACCTTCGGTCCGATGCCCACCGGCCTCTCCTCCTTCAAGGACCGCGGCCACTTCCCCGCCGGCAAGCACCCCGATGCGATGACGCTGTTCTCGGGCCCGCTGTGGGCCGCGCGCATGCGCGGTGCGGACAGGGGCTGGCAGCTGTTCGAAGGCATGGTGGCCGGCGCGCAGCCCAGCGGCACGACCACGCGCCACGCCTACGAAACCCTGCGCGACGAGTTGCTCGACGACCTGCGCGCCGTGCTGCCGGTGGACATGGTGCTGCTCGGCCTGCACGGCGCGATGGTGGCCGACGGCTACGACGACTGCGAAGGCGACCTGCTGGCGCGCGTGCGGCAGATCGTCGGGCCGAAGGTGGTGATCGGCGCCGAGCTCGATCCGCACAACCACCTCACGCCCGAGATGGTCGCCAACTCGGACCTGATGATCTCCTTCAAGGAGTACCCGCACACCGACGTTCTGGAGCGCGGGCTGGAGCTGGTGGACATCTGCGCCGCGATGGTCGAAGGCAAGGTCAAGCCCACGGCCGCGGTCGTCGACTGCGACATGATTGTCACGGTGCACACCTCGCGCGAACCTGCGCTCGGCTTCGTCAAGCGCATGCAATCGCTCGAAGGCAAGGACGGCGTGCTCTCGGTTTCGCTCACGCACGGCTTCTCGTGGGGCGACGTGCCGGAGATGGGCACCAAGGTGCTGGTCTACACCGATGGCGACCAGGCCAAGGCCGATGCGCTCGCGCGGCAACTCGCCGACGAAGTCATCGCGATGCGCGACGGCCTCACCGTGAACTACCCGAGCATCGACGCCTCGCTCGACGAAGCGCTGGCCTTCGACGGCGGCCCCGTGGTGTTGTCCGATGGCGCCGACAACCCCGGCGGCGGCGCGGCGAGCGATTCGACCTTCATCCTGCGCCGCATGGTCGAGCGCGGCATCGCCAATGCGGCGCTCGGCCCGCTGTGGGACCCGATCGCGGTGCGCATCGCCTTCGATGCGGGCGTGGGCGCGAAGCTGGCGATGCGCATCGGCGGCAAGATCAGCCCGCTCTCGGGCGATCCGCTCGATGTGGAATGCACCGTGAAGGCACTCAAGCACGACCTGGTGATGACGGGTCTCGCGGGCACGCCCACACCGATGGGCGACTGCGCGCTCATCGAGACCAACGGCATCCAGATCGTGCTGATCACGCTGCGCAACCAGGCGATGGGCACCGACCTGTTCACGCAGTTGGGCTGCGACCTGGCCGCGAAAAAGATCATCGTCGTGAAGTCGTCGCAGCACTTCTATGCGTCGTACTCGAAGGTCGCGAAGCACGTGATCTACGCGGGCGCGCCGGGCGCCGTGACGCTGGACCTCAACACCCTGCCCTACAAAAAAGCACGCCTGCCCAAGTGGCCCATCGGCGTCGCCGCCTGATTTCCTTTTCTCTTCCTTTTTCTTTCGCCCCACCGGAGTACCGACGATGAAACGACGAACGCTTGCCGCCTTTGCCGCCCTGGCGCTTTGCGCCGTGAGCCTCCCGGCCCTCGCCCAGACACCCGCGCCCAAGACGCTCAAGGTGGTGGCGCATGCGGACCTGAAGATCCTCGACCCGACCTTCACCACCGCCTACATCTCGCGCAACTTCGGCTACATGGTCTACGACACGCTGTTCGCGCAGGATTCGAGCGGCAAGCCGCAGCCGCAGATGGTCGAGAAGTACACGTCGTCCAAAGACGGCAAGCAGTGGAGCTTCACGCTGCGCCCGGGCCTGAAGTTCTCCGACGGCAGCGCCGTGACCTCGGCCGACGCGGTCGCCTCGCTGCAGCGCTGGGCCGCGCGCGACAGCCTGGGCCGCGCGATGACCGCGAGCGGCGGCGAGTGGAAGCAGGTCGATGCGCGCACCTTCACGCTCACGCTCACCGAGCCCTTCGGCATGGTGCTCGACGCGCTGGCCAAGCCCTCGGGCTTTCCGCCGGTGGTGCTGCCCGAGCGCCTGGCCAAGCTGCCGGCCACCGCGCCGCTCACCGAGGTGCTGGGCTCGGGCCCCTTCATCTTCAAGCGCGACGAATGGGTGCCGGGCAACAAGGCGGTGTTCGTGCGCAACCCCAACTACGTGGCGCGCAGCGAGCCGCCCAACGGCCTCGCGGGCAGCAAGAAGAGCAACTTCGATCGCGTCGAGTGGCTGTACCTGCCTGATTCGAACAGCGCCATCGCGGCGCTCAAGCGCGGCGAGGTCGACCTGGTCGAGCAACTGCAGCCCGACTACATCGCGCCGCTGCGCACCGACAGCACGGTGAAGATCGGCTCGGGCGGTGCGTACCAGGGCTTCCTGGTGATGAACCAGTTGCACCCGCCCTTCAACAACCCGAAGGTGCGCCAGGCGCTGCTGCAGGCAGTGAACCAGGAGCGCTTCGTCGCGGCCATGGGCTATCCGCTGGACATGCGGATGGCCTACTGCCCGACCTTCTTCATCTGCGGCAGCCCCAACGAAACCTCGGCTGGCGCCGAGCCCTACCGCAAGGCCGACGTGGCCAAGGCCAAGAAGATGCTGGCCGATGCGGGCTACAAGGGCGAGAAGGTGGTGCTGCTGGTGCCGAGCGACGTGCCCTACCTGAACGCCGAGGCGCTGATGGCCGCGCAGACGATGAAGAGCATCGGCATCAACGTCGATGCGCAGAACCTGGACTGGGCCTCCATCGGCGCGCGCCGCGCCAAGCGCGATGCGCCCGAGGCCGGCGGCTGGAACATGTACGTGACGGTGGCGGGCGAGTTCGATGCCAACTCGCCAATCAGCAATGCCTACCTGGGCGCGGCCTGCGGCAACACGCTGCCGGGCTGGCCCTGCGACAAGCAGCTGGACGACCTGCGCACCGCGTGGCTGAAGGAGACCGTGCCCGCCAAGCGCCGCGAGCTGCTCGATGCCTTCCAGGCCCGCGCCTACGAGGCAGTGCCGTACATCAACGCGGGCCAGTACTCGGCCGCCTTCGCCGCGCGTGCCAACCTCAAGGGGCTGGACAAGCTCTGGGCCGGCATGCCGATGTTCTGGGCGCTGGACCGCTAACGGCTTCGCGACGCGCGCACTGCCATGGGCTACATCGTTCGACGCTTTCTCTCGACGCTTCCCGTCATGGCGGTGGTGGCCGTGGTGGTGTTCCTCCTGATCCACCTGTCGCCGGGCGATCCGGCCGCGCTCATCGCCGGCGACCTCGCGAGCGTGGAAGACATCGAGAAGCTGCGCGCCGCGCTCGGGCTGAACCTGCCACTGTGGCAGCAGTTCGCGGTGTGGCTGGGCAAGCTCTTCACCGGCGATCTGGGCACCTCGATCTTCACGCAGGTGCCGGTGTCGCAACTGCTGGGGCAGCGGCTGGAGCCCACGGTGTCGATCGCCGCGCTCACCATGCTCATCACGCTGGTGGTCGCGGTGCCGCTGGGCACGCTCGCGGCCTACCGCGCGGGCAGCTGGGTCGACCGGCTGGTGATGGTGTTCGCGGTGCTCGCGTTCTCGGTGCCGGTGTTCCTCGTGGGCTATCTGCTGATCTACGCGTTCGCGATCCAGCTGCCGTGGTTTCCGGTGCAGGGCTATGTGCGCTTTGCCGACGGGCCGGGCGAATGGCTGCGCTCGCTGGTGCTGCCGTGCGTGAACCTGGCGCTGGTGTACATCGCGCTCGTGACGCGCATGACGCGCGCCACGGTGCTCGAGGTGCTGCACGAGGACTACATCCGCACCGCGCGTGCCAAGGGCCTGGGCGTGCTGCCGGTGCTGGGGCATGCGCTGCGCAATGCGGCCATTCCGATCGCGACGACCATCGGCGTGGGCATTGCGCTCTTGATCGGCGGCGTGGTGGTCACCGAGACGGTGTTCGCCATTCCGGGCGTAGGGCGCCTGGTGATCGATTCAGTGCAGCGCCACGACTACCCGGTGATCCAGAGCGTGCTGCTGCTGTCGGCGGGTGTGTACGTGCTGATCAACCTGCTGATCGATTTGAGCTACCGCCTCTTCGATCCGCGCATCCAGTACTGAGCCTTCGCCATGTCCATCGCCCCGCCTTTGATGAAGCACAAACCCGGTCAAGCTGACAGAGCCGTTCACGCTGACAGAGCCGTTCACGCTGAGCTTGTCGAAGCGCCGCGCAAGGCTTCGACAGGCTCAGCCCGAACGGCTCTGCCACTCGACGAAGCCCCCTTCGTCCCGCCGCGCTGGCGCTGGGTGCGCAAGCACCCGACGCTGATCATCGGCGCGCTGCTGCTGATCGCCGTGGCCGCGCTCTCCATCGCCGCGCCCTGGATTGCCACGCACGACCCGCAGGACATCGACCCGCTCGCGCGCATGCAGGTGCCATCGGCCGAGCACTGGTTCGGCACCGATGCGCTGGGCCGCGACGTGTTCAGCCGCGCGGTGTGGGGCGGGCAGGTGTCGATGATCGTCGGCGCCTCGGTCGCGGTGCTGGCGACGGTGTTCGGCGTGTTGATCGGCCTGTTCGCCGGCTTCGTTCGCTGGGCCGACGGGCCGGTGATGCGGGTGATGGACGGGCTCATGGCCATTCCCGGCATCCTGCTGGCCATCGCGCTCATGGCGGTAACGCGCGCGAGCCTCACGACGGTGATCGTGGCCATCACCGTGCCCGAGATTCCGCGCGTGGTGCGGCTGGTGCGCTCGCTGGCGCTCACGCTGCGGGAGCAGCTGTACGTGGAGGCCGCGCATGCCGTGGGCACGCGGCTGCCGGTCATCCTGTTTCGCCACGTGCTGCCCAACATGGTGGCGCCGCTGATAGTGCAATCCACCTTCGTCGCGGCCGCCGCGGTGCTCACCGAAGCCGCCCTCTCCTTCCTCGGCGTGGGCGTGCCCGCGCAGACGCCCAGCTGGGGCAACATGATGGCCGAGGGCCGCAACTTCGTGGCGGTGGCGTTCCACATCATCCTGTACCCGGGGCTGCTGCTGGCGGCGACGGTGCTGGCGATCAACCTGCTGGGCGACGGCTTGCGCGATGCGCTCGATCCGCGTCTCGCGCGGCAACTGTGAGCAAGCCATGAAGCCCATGTCTCACATGTCCCACGTCGCCCTCGCCCCCGGCGAGCCCCTGCTCGAAGTCGACAACCTGCGCACGCACTTCCACACGTTGAACGGCGTGGTGCGCTCGGTCGATGGCGTCTCGTACACGGTGCGCGCGGGCCGCACGCTCGGCGTGGTGGGCGAGTCGGGCTGCGGCAAGAGCGTGACCGCGCTCTCGATCCTGCGGCTCGTGCCCACGCCGCCCGGGCGCCACATGGGCGCCGTGCGCCTGCGCGGCACCGACCTCATGCAGCTGAGCGAGCGCGAGATGCGGCAGATCCGCGGCAACCGCATCTCGATGATCTTCCAGGAGCCGATGACCTCGCTGAACCCGGTGCTCACCGTGGGCCGCCAGATCGCAGAGACGGTGCAGCTGCACCAGAAGGCCAGCCGCGCCGAGGCGATGCAGCGCGCGGTCGAGATGCTGCGCGTGGTGCAGATCCCCGAGCCCGAGCGGCGCGTGAACGAGTACCCGCACCAGCTCTCAGGCGGCATGCGGCAGCGCGTGATGATCGCGCTGGCCCTCGCGTGCAACCCCGAGGTGCTGATCGCGGACGAGCCGACGACGGCGCTGGACGTGACGATCCAGGCGCAGATCCTCGACCTCATCCGCCGGCTGCAGAAGGAGCTGGGCATGGGCGTGGTGATGATCACGCACGACCTGGGCGTGGTGGCCGAGAGCTGCGACCGCGTGGTGGTGATGTATGCCGGCAAGAAGGTCGAGGAGGCCGACGTGATCGACCTGTTCGACCGGCCGCTGCACCCCTACACCCGCGCGCTGATGGCCTCGATGCCCGCGATGAACACGGCGAGCGCGCGGCTCACCGAGATTCCGGGGCTGGTGCCGGCCGCGCACGAACTGGGACGCGGCTGCGCGTTCGCCGCGCGCTGCAGCCATGCGCGCGAGCGCTGCCGCGCCGAGACGCCGCAGCTCACGCAGCAAGGCGGCGACCATGTGGTGGCGTGCTTTGCCGTCGAAGAACAATGGATCGATGCAACTGACGCCGCCGAGGTGACCGCATGACGACGACCGCAGCCCCGCTGCTCCAGGTGCGCAACCTGCGCAAGCACTACATTTCGCCCAAGCGGTGGCTCCGGCCCGCGAAGCCGCCGATCCAGGCGGTCGATGGGGTTTCGTTCTCGGTCGCGCGCGGCGAAACGCTGTCGCTGGTCGGCGAGTCGGGCTGCGGCAAGACGACGACCGCCAAGTCGGTGATGCGATTGGTCGAGCCGACGTCGGGTTCGGTGTCGCTCGATGGCGAGGAGCTGCTGACGCTCTCGGCCAACGAGATGCGCCTGCGCCGCCGCGAGCTGCAGATCATCTTCCAGGACCCGTATGCCTCGCTGAACCCGCGCCTCACGGCCGGCGACATCGTGGCCGAGCCGCTGCGCAACTTCGGCATGGGCGCGGCGGCCGAGCGGCGCGAGCGCGTGCAGTGGCTCTTCTCGCGCGTGGGCCTCAGGCCTGAGGCCGCGAAGAAATTTCCGCACGAGTTCTCGGGCGGGCAGCGGCAGCGCCTGGGCATCGCGCGCGCACTGGCGCTGAACCCGAAGCTCATCGTCTGCGACGAGCCTGTGTCCGCGCTCGACGTGTCGGTGCAGGCGCAGGTGGTCAACCTCTTGATGGACCTGCAGGCGGAGTTCGGCATCGCGTACCTCTTCGTCGCGCACGACCTCGCGGTGGTGCGGCACATCAGCCACCGTGTGGCGGTGATGTACCTCGGGCACATCGTGGAGATCGCGGACCGGGACACGCTCTTTTCCGCGCCGCTGCATCCGTACACCGAGATCCTGCTGTCCGCCGTGCCCGTGCCGAACCCGCGCACGCCCGCGCGCCGCATGCTGCTGCAGGGCGATCCGCCGAGCCCGGCGAATCCGCCCTCGGGCTGCCGCTTCCACACGCGCTGTCCGATGGCGCAGGCTGTGTGCAAGGAGAAGGTGCCCGAGTTGAGCGAGCGCCCGTCATCTTCGAATGGTGGCAGCAGCACGCACCTGGTCGCCTGTCACTTCCGTTGAATTGCCACGGATTTCCGCTGAAGAAAGAACCTCACCGATGACCGACAAGACACCCCACTACGACCTGCTGATCCGCGGCGGCACCGTGATCGACGGCACCAAGGCGCCGCGCTTCGATGCCGACGTGGGCATCACCGGCGGCCGTATCGCCGCCATCGGAAAGCTCGCGGGCCACACGGCCGACCGGACGCTGGACGCCACGGGCCGCATCGTCGCGCCGGGCTTCATCGACTCGCACACGCACGACGACCAGGCCGTGCTCTCGCAGGCGCAGATGCCCTTCAAGGTGTCGCAGGGCGTGACCACGGTGGTGGCGGGCAACTGCGGCATCAGCGCCGCGCCGCTGCGCGTGGACATGGACCTGCCGATGCCGCTGAGCCTGCTCGACACGCCGGCCGAGGGCCGCTTCACCACCTTCGCGGCCTACCTCGATGCGCTGCGCGCCACGCCGTCGTCGGTGAACGTGGCAGCGATGGTGGGGCACTCGACGCTGCGCGCGGTGGTCATGTCGGACCTGGACCGCCCCGCGAACGACGCCGAGATCGCCGCGATGCAGGCGCTGGTCGAAGAGGCGATGCAGGCAGGCGCCATCGGCCTGTCGACCGGCACCTTCTATCCGCCGGCCGTGAAGGCGACGACCGAAGAGATCATCGAAGTCGGCCGCCCGCTCACATCGCGCAAGGCGCTCTACGTGACCCACATGCGCGACGAGAGCGACCGCGTGATGGAATCGCTGGAGGAGACCTTCCACATCGGCCGCGCGCTCGACATTCCGGTGGTGGTGTCGCACCACAAGGTGCAGAACGCGCAGAACTTCGGCAAGACGAAGGTGACGCTGCCTTTCATCAAGGAGGCGATGCAGCACCAGTGCATCGGCCTGGACTGCTACCCGTACACCGCGGGCTCCACCATGATCCGCACCGACCGCGGGATGATGGACGGCCGCGTGCTCATCGCCTCGAGCGTGCCGCACCCCGAGTGCGCGGGCCGCGACCTGAAGGACATCGCGGCCGAATGGGGCGTCTCGGGCGAAGAGGCGGCACAGCGCCTGCAGCCGGGCAGCGCGATCTATTTCATGATGGACGAGGACGACGTGCAGCGCATCCTCGCGTTCGACGACACCATGATCGGCTCGGACGGCATCCCGCTCGGCGAGAAGCCGCATCCGCGCCTGTGGGGCACCTTCCCGCGCGTGCTCGGGCACTACAGCCGCGACGTGGGTTTGTTTCCGCTGGAGACGGCGGTGTGGAAGATGACGGGTCTCACCGCGCGCAACTTCGGCCTGCACGAGCGCGGCACGCTCAAGCCGGGCCACCATGCGGACGTGGTGATCTTCAACGCGGCCACGGTGCGCGACACCGCGAACTACGAAACACCGACGCAGCCGGCCGAAGGCATCGATGCGGTGATCGTGAATGGCGCCCTCACCTGGCAGCACGGCGTGCACAGCGGTGCGCGCAACGGGCAGGTGATCGTGCGTCAGTCCTGAAGGGGGAAATTTTCAGGGCGCGTACACAGGCCACCGGGTACTCCCCTCCGCGAATGTCCCCCGGCCTGCGGCCTCCTCCTTGATTTCGCTGCGGGGAGCATCCGATGCCCTGCGTACCTGGACGTGCTGCTGGTGTTTCGCTGATCAACGGCCGCTGCGCATAGCGAGCACGCCGACGGGGTGCCTTGCGCAGCGAAATCAAGAAGGAGGGGCGAAGCCCCGGGGGACATTCGCGGAGCAAGGTGCCCCGTCGGTGTGATCGCCGCCCCGAAAGCAGCCGATATCTCAGTCGGGGGCGTTCATCACGCGATCGAACTCTTCGTCCGCGGGAACGTTGTCCGCATCCAGCTCGCTGGCATCGGTGAGATCGATGCCGGTTTCTTCCGAGAGGTCGTCGGTGACGTCGCTGTCGGTTTCCTCGAAATCGTCGGCTGGCGTGTTGTCGTCATCGTCTTCGGATGGCGAGGCGGCGCGCGCGGTGGCGTCGACGTGATTCATGATCGGCTCCTCGGCAGATGAATGCTGTACGGCCCCCTATGGTGCGCCTGTTTCGGCCGTTCCGGTTCATCCGCGCGGAGGCGTCGGTGTCGGAAAGTTTCCCGACTTGCCCTCTCCCCGACGATGCGGGCCTGCGTCGTCAGTCCTTGTGGACGTGGCCGGTTTCGCCATGGCCCGCGTCGTGGCCATGGTCATGTCCGTGCTCGCCGTGCGCGAGCCGGCTCACCAGCGTGACCAGCACGATGCCCGCGACCAGCCACAGCACCTGCGCGGCGGTCTGGCGGGCGGGCAAACGTTTTTGCAATTGTGGAATCAGGTCGGCCAGCGCGACGTAGACGAAGCTGCTGCCGGCCAGCACCAGGAAGTACGGCAGCCAGCTGTGCAGCTGGTCGACCAGCCACCAGCCGGCGATGCCGCCCAGCATGGTCATGGTGCCGGCGAGCGACACCTTCACGAGCGCCACGCGCTGGTTGGCCGAACTCTGGCGCAGCACCACGAGGTCGCCGATGTGGTGCGGCACTTCGTGCGCGAGCACCGCCAGCGCCGCCACGAGGCCCAGGCGAATGTCGGCGACGAACGCGGAAGCGATGAGGATGCCGTCGCCGAAGCAGTGCACGCTGTCGCCGGTGAGAACGGCCCAGCTGCCGCCGCCCTTGGGGGCATGGTCGTGATGGTTGTGCCCGTGATCGTGGCCATGGTCGTGGCCCTTGTGCGCATCCGCCCCTTCGGGGGTGTTGCCATGGTGGTGCTCGTGCCCGTGGTGCCAGAGCTCCGCCTTGTCGAGCAGGAAGAAGAACACGAGGCCGAACAACAGCACCGCGAACAGCAGCGCCGGCTCGATGCGGCTCTCGAAGGCCTCGGGCAAGAGGTGCATGAAGGCGGTGGCCAGCAGCGCACCGGCCGCCAGGCTCAACAGGTGCTGCGGATTCACCCCGCCCGAGCCGCTGCGCACGCCCACGCGCAGCAGCAGGGCCGCCAGCCAGACGCTTCCGATGCCGGCGACCAGGGTCGCGGCGATGATGACTATCAAATTCATAGCTGCTTGCGCAAGAGGAGCGGTCGTGAGGACCGCATACCGTTCATAAAAAGGAAAAGGCCGTCACACAGGACGGCCTTCGGCGGGGTGGCTACAAAGCGCCGTCGTCAGGCGACGCCATTGGCTTTGAACCAGGCGGTGGCGCGCTGCCATCCGTCGTCTGCTGCGCTCTTCACGTAGCTCGGGCGGTAATCGGCATGGAACGCGTGGCCTGCTTCGGGGTACACGACGAAGCTCGATGCCTTGGCCGCAGGAGTCCCATTGGCCAGAGCAGCTTTCATCTTATCAACCGTGTCAAGGGGGATGCCCTGGTCTTTTCCGCCATAGAGGCCGAGCACCGGCGCCTGCAGGCTGGCGGCGATGTCGATGGGGTGCTTGGGCGTCAGGTCGCTGGCCTGCCCGACCAGCCGGCCGTACCAGGCCACGCCGGCCTTGACCTTGCCGGTCGCGGCGTAAAGCCACACGATGCGCCCGCCCCAGCAGAAGCCCGTGATGCCGGCCTTGCCGGTGTCGCCGCCGTTGGCCTTGGCATAGGCCAGCGCGCCGTCCAGGTCGGCGATGACCTGCGCATCGGGCACCTTGCTGACGATGTCGGCCTGCAGCTTCGGAATGTCGGTGTAGCCGCGCGGATCGCCCTGGCGCGCATAGAGCTCGGGCGCGATGGCAAGGTAGCCCAGCTTGGCGAAGCGGCGGCAGGTGTCGGCGATGTATTCGTGCACGCCGAAGATTTCCTGGATCACCAGGATCACCGGCAGGCCGGTCTTGCCGGCCGGTGCCGCCGCATAGGCGGGCACCTCGAAGCCGTTGACGGTGTACTTGATCGGGCCGGCCTTCAGGCCCTCGGCCGAGGTGCTGATGGCGGTCTGCGCCATCACCGGCATCACGGCGGCTGCGTAGCCGACGCCGATGGCCGCCTTCAGGGCGGTGCGGCGCGTGGCGCCCTGCTCGGTGCTGTCGCCGGGGCGAAGCGAATCGAAGTCGGAACGGCTGTCGTCGAGTGGGGACATCGGAGGGGCTCCAGTTGAATCGTCGGACAAAGGGCGTCGCGCGAAAAAACGCACGCCGCAATGTAGGCGAAATCGGCCGGGCGCCTCTATGACCGGAAATTCAGTGGGGTCGGGGCGATGCGCCGTACGCCCCATGCGCCCCATACGCCCCATAGGCCCGATTGGCCAATGCGGCCGCCAGCACCTGCGCCGGATCGACCAGCCTCAGCCCGGCCACCGCAGCCGAGCCCTGCAGCCCCAGCGGCACCTCGGTGCAGCCCATGATGATGGTGACGGGCCCATGCCGCTCGGCCAGCCGCAGCGCGACCTCGGAGAAGCACTGCTCGGCCAGCGGCATGTTGCCGGCCTTCACCCCGTCGAAGATGCCGCGCATGATGGTCTGGCGCTCGTTGGCCAGCGGCACGTGGCAGGCCAGGCCCGCTTCGGCCAGCGCCTCTTCGTAGAGACGCACGCGGTAGGTGCCCTCGGTCGCCATCAGCGCCACATCTGTCGCGCCCTGCGCGGCCAGTTGCTGCGCGGTCTCGCGCGCCATGTGCAGCAGCTCGACCTGCGGAAAGCGCTCCTGCAGGTTCGCATGCCAGGCATGCGCGGTGTTGCAGGCGATGGCCACGGCGCGGCTGCCGAGCGCGGCCAGCCGGCCCAGCGCCTGCAGCATCGGCTCCAGCGGCTGGTGCGCGCCGCTCGCGTCCGAGGCCAGCGCGCCGGTGCGGTCGGGCACCGGCACCTGCGCGAGCCAGTGTTCGGGAAAGGACTGGTCGCGCACCGGCTCGCCGCGCGCCCGCATCTGTTGCGCACAGGCCTGCACGAAGAGCCGGACGAAGTCGGCGCCCGCCGCGGGGCCCATGCCCCCCAAGATGCCAACTACGTTTGTCGAGACCATGTCTTTCTCTGTTTCAGGAATACCGCGGAACCGGCTTTGCCGGGCCGCAGGTATTGCCCCCGGCAGGGGGTGGGCGAAGCGACACGAAGTGCGCGTAGCCTGGGGGCGAGCTCAGGTTGCTGGCTTGTCGCTGAAGGCCTTGAGGTTTTCCTTCAGCTGATCGCTCATCGGCAGGTTCAACGGCACGTTCTTCGGCGGAATCGGCTGCATGAACCACTTGGTGTAGAGCTTCTCGAACTCGCCGCTCTTCATCATGCTGGTGAAGGTGTCGTCCACCAGCTTCTTGAAGGCCGGGTCGTCCTTGGGCAGCATGCAGGCGTAGGGCTCGACCTGCAGCGACTCGCCCACCACTTCGTAGTCGGCCGGGTTCTTGGAGTTGGCGATCAGGCCGAACAGCAGGATGTCGTCCATCGCGAAGGCGACGGCGCGGTCGCTCTCCACCAGGAGGAACGCATCGGCGTGGTCCTTGCCGAGCACGATGTCCATACCGAGGTTCTTCTCGGTGTTGTACTTGCGCATGACCAGCGCGTTGGTGGTGCCGGTGGTGCTGGCCACGGTCTTCTTGGCGAGGTCGGCGTAGTCCTTGATCTTGGAGGACTTCTTCGTCAGGAGGCGCGTGCCGGTGTAGAAGTGATTGACCGCGAAGGCCACGTCCTTGCCGCGCGCGCTGTTGTTGGTGGTGGAGCCGCACTCCAGGTCGACGGTGCCGTTGGTGATCAGCGGAATGCGGTTCTGCGAGGTGACCGCCATCAGCGAGACCTGCAGGTTGGGCTTGTTCAGCTTCTTCTTGACCGCTTCGACCACGGCGTTGGAGAGCTCCACCGAAAACCCGATCGGCTTGTTGGGGCCGTCCAGGTAGCTGAAGGGCACCGACGATTCGCGGTAGGCGAGCGTGATCTTGCCGGACTCGGCAATCTTGGCGAGCGTGTCGGCGGCTTGCGCGCCGGTGGCGGTAAAGAGCACCGCGGCAGCCATGGATGCCATCAAGACGGAGAGTTTCATTCGAGCCTTCATTCGGTTGGATTGAACAGAGAAGCGCAGTGTAAGAAGGAGTGACACGTCGCGACAATTCCAAATAACCCCGGGGTCATGCCCAAAGGTTATGGGCGGGGGTTCTTTTGGCATTTCCGGCCGGCGCGGGGCGCCTCTACAGTCGCTGGCCCCCTCCTTTTTCTGTCTTCACTTCATTCCCGGAAAGTTGCCTTCATGCATGTGTGTGTGCTCGGTGCCGGCATCGTGGGCCTGGCCACCGCCTGGCAGCTCGAACGCCGGGGCCACCAGGTCACGGTGATCGATCGCGCGGCGCCCGGCGCGGGCGCGAGCGGCGGCAATGGCGCGCAGCTGAGCTACTCGTATGTGCAGCCGCTGGCCGATCCGTCGATCTGGCGGCAGTTGCCCAAGCTCCTGCTCTCGCCCAGTTCGCCGCTCAAGCTGCGGCCGCAGCTCGATCCGCTGCAATGGCGCTGGGGCATGGGATTTCTTGCGGCGTGCAATGCGCAAACCTCGCGCGACACCACCGCCAGGCTGCTGGCGCTGGCCGCATCGAGCCGCACCGAGTTCGAGGCGATGCAGGCGGACATCGCGCCCGACTGCGACTTCTCGGCCACCGGCAAGCTGGTGCTGTATGCGAGCGCGGCTTCGCTCGAGGGCGCGCGTGCGCAGCTCGAACTGCAGCGCACCATGGGCAGCGCGCAGCGCATCGTCGCGCCCGACGAGTGCATCGCCATCGAGCCCGCCCTTGCGGGCTATCGCGGCCAGATGGCCGGCGCGGTCTACACGCCCAGCGAGTGCGCGGCCGATTGCCTGAAGGTGTGCGCCGAGCTGATGCGCGCGCTGCAGGCGCGCGGCGTGCGCTTTCTGCTCGGCACCGACGTGCACGGCTTTGCGCGCAACGGCGCGCGGGTGGCCGCGGTGAATTCGAGCGAGGGCGACATCGAGGCCGATGCCTTCGTGATGGCGCTGGGCTCGGCCTCGCACAAGCTCGGCCGCGCGCTGGGCGCGTACCTGCCGGTGTATCCGCTCAAGGGCTACAGCATCACGGTGGAGGTCGATCTCTCGCCGGGCGCCGCGCCCCGCGTGAACGTGACCGACAGCGCCCGCAAGGTGGTGTTCGCGCGCATCGGCTCGCGCCTGCGCGTCGCAGGCATGGCCGAGCTGGTGGGGCACGACGCGAGCATTCCGGCGACGCGCATCGAAACGCTGGCGGCCGCCACGCGCGCGGTTTTCCCGCATGCGAGCCGGCTCGAAGCGCTGCACCCGTGGACCGGCATGCGCCCTGCCACGCCGAAGGGGCTGCCGATCATCGGGCGGCTGCCCAGCGCGCCGCCCAACATGCTGTTCAACACCGGCCACGGCGCGCTGGGTTTCACGCTGGCCTTCGGCTCGGCGCTGAAGATCGGCCAGGCCCTGCAGGCCTGAACCGACCTTCTCAGTTGCTGGAGACCAGCTTCAGCCCGATGACGCCCGCCAGGATGAGCGCGATGCACAAGAGGCGCATCGGCGCGGCCGAGTCGCCCATCACCAGCACGCCGACGATCGCGGTGCCGGCCGCGCCGATGCCGGTCCAGACCGCATAGCCCGTGCCCATCGGCAAGGTGCGCATCGAGAGCGACAGCAGCACCACGCTCGAGAGGCCCGCGCCGACCGTGAACAGCGCCGGCACCAGCCGCGTGAAGCCTTCGGACGATTTCATCGCGAAGGCGAACACGATCTCCAGAAGCCCGGCGACGCCGAGCAATGCCCAGGCCATGGCTCAGGCCTCGGCCGCGGCAGCCACCGTGGCCGCGGGCGTCGAGCGGAACGTGACGCCGAAGCGGTTGAAGGCGTTCATGAGGCCGATCGCGTAGGTGAGGTCGGCCAGTTCCTTGTCGCCGAACTCGGCGGAGGCGGCTTCGTAGTCGGTGTCCGGCACGCCCGTCTCGGCGACGCGCGTCACGGTCTCCGCCCAGGCGAGCGCCGCGCGTTCGCGTGCGCTGAACACCGCGCCCGCGTCGTGCCACACGGGCACCAGCACGAGCTTGTCGACCGCGAGGCCGGACTTGAGCAGGTCGCGCGAATGCATGTCGATGCAGTAGGCGCAGCCGTTGATCTGCGACACCCGCAGGTAGACGAGATCGACCAGTTGCTTGGGAAGGCCGCTTTTCTGGACGGCGACGTACACGCCGCCGAAGGTCTTGTAGACGTCGGGCGAGATCTTGGCGTAGTCGATGCGATGGCTCATGGGGAGTCCTTGTGTGTGCTGGTTGAGAAGGACTCTATCGTCGAAGATCTTGGTCCAGTCCAGAAGAGCCAAGAATGGCATTCGGTTCTAGGCCATGATTTCCCGGCTCACATCAAGGCCAGGATGCGCTTGCCCAGTTTCTCGGCGGTGGCCCGGGAGTCGATGTTCGTGAAGTTGACGAGCAATGCGGAGGGGCCCTTGCCGATCTGCTGCCACTCCGACAGCGCCTCGGCGAAGAGGCCGTCTTCCCGCATGCGCAGCATGAGCTTGCGGTCCGACTGGCGACCCGTGAGCCGCAGGATGAGGTGCATGCCGCCGGGCAGCGCATCGATCTTCACGTGCTTGCCGAGCACCTTCTCCAGACCCGCCTTGGTGGCCTCGCGACGCTCGGCGTAGAGCTTGCGCATGCGCTGGATGTGGCGCGCGAAGTGGCCCTCCTTGATGAAGGCCGTGACGATGGACTGCGTGAGCTCGGGGCTGCCGCCCGCGAAGGTCTGGATGATCTGCTCGAAGCGCTCGACCTGCGCCTGCGGTACCACCAGATAGGCCAGCCGCAGGCTCGGAAAGAGCACCTTGCTGAAGGTGCCCGCGTAGAGCACGCGCCCGTCGCGGTCCAGGCTCTTGAGCGCGGGCAGCGGACGGCTCACGTAGCGGTACTCGCCGTCGTAGTCGTCCTCCACGATCCATGCGTCGTTGCGCCCCGCCCAGTCCAGCAGTGCCAGGCGCCGCTGCAAGGAGAGCGACACGCCCAGCGGGCTCTGGTGCGCCGGCGTGACCACCGCCATGCGCGCGCGCGGCGCCGACCGGATGCCCTCGGCAATGACCATGCCGTCCGCATCCACCGGCACCGGAACGGTCGCGATGTGCATCTGCGCGAGCAGTTCGCGCGTGGGCGGATAGCCCGGGTCCTCGAGCCACACGCGGTCTCCCGCCTTGAGCAGCGCGAGGCCGACGAGCTCGATGGAGTGGCGGTATCCCGAAGTCACGAACACCTGCGACGCCGTGCAGTGGATGCCGCGCGACATCTGCAGGTAGGCGGCGATTTCCGCGCGCAGCATCGGCTGGCCGAAGACCGAGGGGTGCGTCATGTCGGACGGCTGCATGGCGCGCGCGCACCGCGCCCCGAGGCGGGCCCAGATCTTCCGGGGAAATTCGTCGAGCGCGGGCAAGCCCATCTGGAACGGAAGGATCGAGTACGGGCGAAAGCCGATCGAGGACGTCCCGCTGTCGATCACGGGCGGCGGGGTGGCCACGGGCGTGCGGGGTTTGAGGCCCGGCGTGACGATGGTGCCGGCCTGGCCGCGGGCCTGGATGTAGCCCTCGGCCGCCAGCAGCGAGTACGCGGTCTCGATGGTGCCCCTGGCCAGGCCCAGCTCCTTCGTCAGCGCGCGCGCCGACGGAATCCGGTCGCCCGGCTTGAGCAATCCGCCGGCGATGGCGCTGCGAAAGCGCTCGTAGATCTGGCGGTAGTAAGGCTCGGCCGCCGTGGGGTCCAGTGGCGAGATGGGAGTGGTCTTGCCGGGGTTCGTCATGCCGGATTATGGATCAGTCCCAATCTTCATTCATGGCTCTATGAGATAGGCCATGCGTTTCCTAGACTGCCTTCTTTCACAAGCATCCGAAGTGGTCACCATGAAGATCCTGCATGTCGTCTGCAGCCCCCGCGGGGAAGCCTCCGAGAGCTTCAGGCTCTCCCGAAAAATCGTCGCGCGCCTGATGGGCCGCGAGCCGGCCGCCACGGTGGTGAACCGGGTGATCGGCGGCAACGCCCTGCCCCACATCGACGCGAACTACGCGCTCGGCCAGCATTCGGCCACGGCCGAGATCGCGCAGGACGGGGCCGTGGCCCTGTCCGACGAACTGATCCGGGAGCTGGAAGATTCGGATGCCCTGGTCATCGGAACGCCGATGCACAACCTGGGCGTGCCTTCGGCGCTGAAGGCGTGGATCGATCACGTCGTTCGCGCGCGCCGCACCTTCAGCACGGGCCCGGGCGGCAAGGTCGGCACGTTGCGCGACCGGCCGGTGTTCATCGCCGTGGCGTCCGGCGGGAGTTTTTCTGGCGAGTACGCGCGGCAGCCGGATTTCCTCACGCCGTACCTCACAGTCATCCTGGCCCAGGTCGGCCTGAAGGACCTGCACTTCTTCTCCGTCCAGGGTACGGGGCTGGGGCCGGAGATCCTCGCGAAGTCGAGGATGCTCGCAGACGAGGCGCTTCAAGCGTATTTCTTGCCGCGCGCCTAGCGCCCGCTAAAGCGTTTCCTGGATCGCCTGCTGCATGCAGCGCGTGATGCCGCGCACCGCCACCGAATCGGGCCGGCCGGTGAAGCGCAGCGCGCGCACCGGCACCGGGATGTGCGGCTCGAGCGTGAGCACGTCGACCTTCTCGCGGTCCGCCGAGCGCGCCGTGCAGCCATCGACCAGCGCCACGCCCAGGCCGTGGTGCGCCATGGCCAGTGCCGCGTGGTAGGTCTGCACCGTCACCACCGCCTGCTGGAAGCCGACGCCGGCCTGCCGGCAGGCCTGGCTCAGGCTCGTGCCGACGGGGTCGCGGCTGTCCAGGCCGATCACCGGCCGGTCGACCAGGTCGTGCAGCGCCACCGAGCCGTTGCGCACCAGCGCGCGCGGCAGCATGCCCTTGGGCGCGATGCACACCATGCGGCTGTCGGCCAGCGTCTCCTGCGTGAGCGAGGGGTGCACCGCGGGGCTGAAAACGAAGCCCACGTCGGCCTCCTGCAAGAGCAGCGCCGACATGATCTGCGGCGAATGCAGCGACTCGACGGTGATCGCATAGCCCGGGTGTTTTTCGCGGAACGCCTTGAGCGCGTGCGGCAATATCTCGTAGCTCAGCGCGAGCACGCTCAGGATGCGCAGTTCGCCCGTGTCGCTGCCGGCCTTGAGGTTGGCGGCCAGCCGCTGCACCTCGTCCAGTTGCGCGAACAGGCGCTCGATGTGCGGATACAGCGTGAGCGCCTCGGTGGTCGGCGAGAGCCGCCCCTTGGCGCGCTGGAACAGCGGAAAGCCCAGCTGCAGCTCGGCATGCTGCAGCGTGCGGCTGACCGCAGGCTGCGTGATGTTGATGAGCCGCGCGGCCGCGCTCACGCTGCCCGTGAGCATGATCGCGTTGAAGACCTCGATGTGACGCAGCCGCATGAAGGGGCCGGCAGGGTCAGTTGCCGGTCTTGCCGCGTGCGATGTCCATCACCATGCGGGTGGCCAGGTACAGGCGCGGCTCGATGGAGTCGACCAGCACGTATTCGGCATCGGCCGAGTGCGCACCGAACCCCTGCAGGCCGAAGCGCTCCACGACGGGCGCCTTGGTCTTGAGCGAGGCGAAGGCGGCATCGGTGCCGCCGCCGGCGGCCTTGTCGTCGGCGCCGAGCGGGCGGCCCAGCTCGTCCTTGTAGATGCCCTGCGCATGCTTGGCGAACGCGATCGAGGCGGGGGTCGCTTCGAGCGGCGGACGGCGGCGCTCGAACTTCAGCTCGACCTTGGCCTCGGGAATCAGCTGCTTCTTCACGCGCTCGTTGACCTGCTGCTCGATGCGGTCGTAGTCGGCCACCCTGAGCACGCGCACGTCGGCGCCCGCGGTCGCCGAGGCCGGGATCACGTTGCGGTTGGTGCCCGACTTGGAAATGGTCCAGTTCATCTTCAGGCCCGTTGTCGGGTCGGAAAGGTCGCGCATCTGCAGGATCTGGTGCGACAGCTCGTAGAGCGCGTTCACGCCCAGCTCCGGCGCGGAGCCCGCGTGCGAGGCCTTGCCGGTGACGTGCAGCGTGACCGAGGCGATGCCCGCGGTGGCCAGCGAGAGCTTGTCGTCCTTGATGGAGGCGCCCTCGAACGACATCACCGCATCGTGCTCGCCGCCCATGCGCGTGATGAGCGCACGTGCGCCGGGCGAGCTGATTTCCTCGTCGCCGTTGATGAGCACGGTGAGCGTGCCGTACTCCTTGAACTTGAGCGCCTGCAGCATCGCGACGGTGTGCGTGATGACCGCCACGCCCTGCTTGTCGTCGGCGATGCCCAGGCCGTAGGCCTTGTCGCCCTCGACGCGGAATGGCTGCTTGTTGAGCATGCCCACGGTGTAGACCGTGTCCATGTGCGCGATGAGCAAAATTTTCTTCTTGCCCGTGCCCTTGAAGGTGGCGCGCACCACGCGGCCGATTTTCTCGGGCGTGTCTTCCATGCGGTAGGCCTCGGCGCTCGGATCGATCAGTTCGACCTCGCCGCCCAGGGCCTTGAACTTCGCGGCAATGAGGTCGGAGATCTTCTCCAGGCCTTCGAGGTCGCGGCTGCCCGATTCGATGGAGACCAGCTCTTTCAACGTATCGAGCAGCGCGGGCTTTTCTTTGGCGGCGAGCGCGGCGACGCGGGCATCGGGGGCGGCGAAGGCGGTGCCGAGAAAGGCGGCGCAAACGGCGGCGAGCAGGAATTGGCGGGGCTGGATTTTCATGGGCGTGATTTTTCTTTCGTTCGTTGTCTCTTGTCGATGACGCGGGGGATCAATGGGCGCTCGGTGCGCCCTCAATGCGCTTTGTCCCAATTGGGACCGATGCCGATCTCGGCGAGCAGCGGCACCTTCAGCGCCGCCACGCCGGCCATCAGGCGCGGGATTTCGGTGCGCACCCATTCGACCTCGGCCTCGGGCACTTCGAACACCAGTTCGTCGTGCACCTGCATGATCATCTTGGTGGCGCGCTTCTCTTCGTCAAGCACGTTCTGTACCTTGACCATGCTCAGCTTGATGAGGTCGGCCGCCGTACCCTGCATCGGCGCGTTGATGGCTTGTCGTTCCGCTGCCTTCTTGCGAGGGCCATTCCCACCATTGATTTCACTGAGATAGAGGCGCCGGCCGAACACGGTTTCAACGTAGCCATGCTCACGCGCAAACTCCACCGTCTCATCCATGTACACCTTCACGCCTGGATAGCGCGCGAAGTAGCGTTCGATGTAAGCGGCCGCGGCCTTGGTCTCGATGCCCAGGTTCTTCGCGAGGCCGAAGCTGCTCATGCCGTAGATGAGGCCGAAGTTGATGACCTTCGCATAGCGGCGCTGCTCGCTGGAGACCTGGTCGGGCGTGGACCCGAACACCTCGGCGGCGGTCGCGCGGTGCACGTCGATGCCTTCGGTGAAGGCGCGCAGCAGCGTCTCGTCGCCGCTGATGTGGGCCATGATGCGCAGCTCGATCTGCGAGTAGTCGGCGCTCGCGATCACGCTGCCCGCCGGTGCCACGAATGCCTCGCGAACGCGGCGGCCTTCGGGCGTTCGGATCGGGATGTTCTGCAGGTTCGGGTCGTTGCTGCTCAGGCGCCCCGTGACGGCCACGGCCTGCGCGTAGTGCGTGTGGACGCGGCCGGTGCGCGGGTTGGCCAGCTGGCCGAGCTTGTCGGTGTAGGTGCCCTTGAGTTTGGAGAGGCCGCGGTGCTCCAGGATCTTGGCGGGGAGCGGATAGTCCTCCGCCAGTTTCTCCAGCACTTCTTCGTCGGTGCTGGGCGCGCCGCTCGGCGTTTTCTTGACCACCGGCAGGCCCAGCTTGGTGAAGAAGATCTCGCCGATCTGCTTGGGCGAACCGAGGTTGAACGGCTGCCCCGCGATCTCGTAGGCCTCCTGCTCCAGCGCCATGATGCGCGTGCCCAGTTCGTGGCTCTGCGCGGCGAGCGTGGCGCTGTCGATCATCACGCCGTTGCGCTCCACGCGGTAGAGCGCCTCGCTCGAATCCATCTCGAGCTGGTAGACGTAGCGCAGCTTCTCGTTGGCTTCGAGCTGGGGCCACAGGGTGCGATGCACGTCCAGGGTCTGGTCGCTGTCCTCGCACGAGTATTCGGCGGCCTTGGCGATATCGACCTGGCTGAAGGAAATCTGGTGCGCGCCCTTGCCGCAGAGGTCTTCATACGAGATGCCGCTGCGCCCCAGGTGGCGCTCGGCCAGGCTCGCGAGGCCGTGCGGCTTGTGCACCTCGAGCACGTAGCTCTGCAGCATGGTGTCGTGCGCGTAGCCCTCAACCTCGATGCCGTGGTTGGCGAACACATGGCGGTCGTACTTGATGTGCTGGCCGAGCTTTTTCTTCTCGGCGTTCTCGAGCCAGGGCTTGAGCTTGGCGAGCACCTCGTCAATGGGCAACTGCGCGGGCGCGTCGGGGTAGTTGTGCGTGAGCGGGATGTAGGCGGCCTCGCCCGGCTCGACGCTGAAGCTCACGCCGACGATCTGCGCGACCATTTCGTCGAGCGAGGTGGTCTCGGTGTCGATGGCCGCGAGCTCGGCGGCTTCGAGCCGCGCGAGCCAGCCGTCGAACTGTTCCCAGGTGGTGATCGTGTCGTACTTGAGGTTGCTCGCGGGCGCGGCGGCATCGAGCGCGCTCAGGTCCGAAGGCTCGTCGAACAGGCCGCCTTGATCGGTGTTGGCCTTGGCGGCCTTCTTCTTGATGTTTTCCTCGATCAGCTCGGGCGGCACTTCCTGCGCTTCGAGCGACTTGACGAGGCTCTTGAAGCCGAACTTCTCGTAGAAGGGCTTGAGCTCGCCGGTCTGCGGCGCGCCGACGGGCAGGCCTTCGAGGGATGGCAGCCCCACGACATGGCCGTCGAGGTCGCAGTCGGTGCGGATGGTGACGAGCCTGCGGCTCAGCGGCAGCTTGTCCAGCGCCTTGCGCAGGTTCTCGCCGGCGGCGCCCTTCACTTCGGCGGCGCGTTCGACCAGCGCATCGAGCGAGCCGTATTCGAGCAGCCATTTGGCGGCGGTCTTCGGGCCGACCTTCTCGACGCCGGGCACGTTGTCGACCGTATCGCCGACCAGCGTCTGGTAGTCGACCATGAGGTTCGGCGGCACGCCGAACTCGGCCGTCACGCCGGCCACGTCGCGCTTCTTGCCGTTCATCGTGTCGATGATGGTGATGTGCTCGTCCACCAGCTGGCTCAGGTCCTTGTCGCCGCTGGAGACGATCACCTCGACGCCCTGGGCGGCGGCGATCTTGGCGAGCGTGCCGATCACGTCGTCGGCCTCCACGTCGGGCACGCTGAGCACCGGCCAGCCCAGGAGCTTCACCACTTCGTGGATGGGGTCGATCTGGCTGCGGAGGTCGTCCGGCATCGGCGAGCGGTTGGCCTTGTACTCGGGGTACCAGTCGTCGCGAAAGGTCTTGCCGGGCGCATCGAAGATGCAGGCCGCGTAGTCGGCGCGCACCTCGCGGCGCAGCGCCGTCATCATGTTGATCATTCCCCGGATGGCGCCGGTGGCGGGGCTCTTCGAATCGCCGGGCACGGCGCGCAGGTCAGGCATGGCGTGGAAGGCCCGGTACAGGTAGCTCGAGCCATCGACGAGCAGCAGCGTTTTCTTGTCGGTCATCGGGCCATTTTGCCGTGCCCGGACCGGCGCGCAGAACCACGACGCCATGCGCTGCGCGCCGACACCCCTGGCGCGAGGGCGCGCCTACAATCAAGGCATGCCTAGCTCCACACTCCTGATCGCCCGCCGCATCCTGCTGGCGCTGGCCTTTGCAGCCCCCTTCGCCGCCGTGCACGCGCAAACCGCGCCCGCTGCCACCCCGGCCCCGGCGGAGCCGCTACAAAATCAGGAGCAGGCCGACGGCCGGCGCAACCAGAAGGTCGAGCACATCCACACCGAAGACAGCGGCGCCTCGGTCGACGAGGTGCGCTATGGCGGCCGCACGCAGAGCATCAACGTCAAGCCCAAGTCGAACATGCCGGGCTACGAAGTGCTGCCCAACGACGCCGGCACCGCCCGCGGGAACGACACGAACTCCACCGGCACCGGCGCCCGCGTGTGGAACGTGATGAAGTTCTGACCGTGCCGCAGCCGCTCCCGTCCACCGCATTCCCGGCTCGTCGCTGAGCACCCCCTCATGGCAGTTTTTACCGAAGTGCAATTCGGCGAGGCAGACGCGCTCGTCCAGCGCCTTGGCATGGGCGCGCTGCGCGACCTGCGCGGCATCGAGGGCGGCATCGAGAACACCAACTACTTCGCGACCACCGAGTCCGGCGAGTTCGTGCTCACGCTGTTCGAGCGTCTGAACGCCGAGCAGCTGCCTTACTACCTTTGCCTCATGAAGCACCTGGCCGCCCGCGGCCTGCCGGTGCCCGAGCCCGTGGCCGACCCGGCCGTGCAAGCCCCCAAGGGCCATGCGCTGACGGTTCCCGCCAATGCGCCCTGCGAGCTGCTGCACATCGTGGCGGGCAAGCCGGCGGCGCTGGTGCAGCGCCTGTCGGGCCACAGCGAGCTCGCACCGACCGCGGCGCACTGCGCCGAACTGGGCGAGATGCTGGCGCGCATGCACATCGCCGCGCGCGACTTCCCGCGCATCCAGCCGAACCTGCGCGGCCTCGCATGGTGGAACGAGACCGTGCCGGTGGTGCTGCCCTACATCGACGAGCCGCAGGCCGCGCTCTTGCGCGCCGAGCTCGCCTACCAGAACCACATCGCCGAATCGTCGGCCTACGCGGCGCTGCCGCGCGGGCCGGTGCATGCCGACATGTTCCGCGACAACGTGATGTTCGCGACCGGCGACGAAGCGGGTTCCGCACCGCGCCTGACCGGCGTGTTCGACTTCTACTTCGCCGGCACCGACACCTGGCTCTTCGACCTCTCGGTGTGCCTGAACGACTGGGCCATCGACCTGGCCACCGGCGTGCACCACGCCGAACGTGCCGATGCCCTGCTCTCGGCCTACGAAACCGTGCGCCCGCTGAACGCCTCCGAGCGCGCCCTGCTGCCCGCGATGCTGCGCGCCGCGGCGCTGCGCTTCTGGATCTCGCGCCTGTGGGACTTCCACCTGCCGCGCGAGGCCAGCATGCTCAAGCCCCACGACCCCACGCACTTCGAGCGCGTGCTGCGCGAGCGCGCCACCCATCCGCATGCCATGGCGCAGGCCCTCGAGCCGCTCATGGCCGCATGATCCGCAACCCATGAAACTCAACCTCGTGCCGGCGCGAACCGGCGCCGCCTGGGTCCGCTCCGGACTCAAGACCTTCTGGCGGCAGCCGCTCGCCTTCATCTCGCTGTTCTTCCTGCTGATGGCGGTGATCTCGACGGTGTCGGTGCTGCCGCTCATCGGCAGCATCGTCGCGCCGGTGTTCCTGCCCTTCATGACGCTGGGCCTGATGGTGGCGACCTCGGTGGCCTACGACGACAACGCCGACGGCGTCGGCAATGCCGGCACCCTGGGCGATGCGCAGCGGCCCACGGGCTCCGCGATGTTCGTGGCCGTGTTCGGCGCCATGCGCGCGGAGTGGCGCTCGCTGGTGGTGCTGGGCGTGATCTCGGCCATCTATTTCGTGTTCGCGGTGATGGTCACCGCGCTGGTCGACGGCGGGCAGCTCATGCGCGCCTACCTGCTGGACGACGCGATCACACCCGAGGTGATGGCCAGCAGCGATTTCCAGCTCGCCCGCGTGCTCCTGATGTGCCTGAACCTGCCGCTGTCGCTGGCCATGTGGCATGCGCCGGCACTGGTGCACTGGCACCGCGTGGAGCCGGTCAAGAGCATCTTCTTCAGCATCGTCGCGCTGTTCCGCAACTTCGGCGCCTACGCGCTCTTCGTGCTCTCGTGGTTCGGTGTGTTCCTCTTGGCCGGCATCGCGATGGGCCTGGTCGCCACCGTGCTGGTGGGCGTCGGCGCGCTGGGCGCGGGCGGCGCGGCCGTGGCGGTCGGCAACATCCTGATGATCGGCACGGCGCTGGTGCTGGCAGCCATGTCGCTGAGCTCGACCTGGTTCACCTTCCGCGACAGCTTCGATCCGAACTGACCGCGGTCAGCCGGCCCGGTCCGTTGCAGCGCTGTCCTTGCGCAGGCTTGCGAACAGCGACCACGCCATGCCTGCGAGCAGCAGCAGGCCGACACCCAAAGCCCCCCAGAGCCACCACTTGCGCGACGGATCGTGCGGCGCCGTTTCGGGAACGGGCGCGAGCGCGGCGGCTGCGACAGCGGCATCGACCGCAGCCACCGGCAGCGTGACCGAGGCGCCGTCCGCCGCGACGGGCTTGTCCGCGGCGTAACCCGGAATCAGCGTCGACAGCGCGAGCGGCGCACCCGGCACCGCCCCCTGCACAGCGCCCGTGTCGGGTGCCGCGCGCCACGCGAGCGAGAACGGCGCGCTGCCCTGCGCCAGAAACACCAGCGTGCGCGGCGTGGCCCCCACGGCGATCGTCGGCGGTGTCGCGCCGAGCACGCTCACCGGGCCAGCGGTGCGCAGCCGCAGGCGCGAATACACCGCGCCGTCGAGCGCCAGCACCGGCGAGCGCGCCTCGCCGCCGGCTTGCGCGAGGCGGTACACCACCGCATCGAGCAGCGGCGCCTCGCCCGGGCCCGTGGGCAGCGCGGTCGCTCGGCGCTGCTGGTGCCGCAACGCGTAGAGCGGATTGCGCGGCACGAACTGCGGCGGCGTCGCCGAAGCCGGCGCGGCGTCGACGAGGCCCGACACGCCGACCTGAGCCAGCGTGTTGATGTCCGCGAGGTCGATGCGCAGGCTCTGCACCGGCAGGCCGTGCGGCAGCAGGTAGTCGCAGTGGTCCTCGGCGCAGCGCTCGGGCTTGAGCGCGCCGGACCATTCGATCGGCGCCACCGGCTCGACCTCCTGCACGCTGTCGATCTCCACCTTGGCGAGCGGCGCGCCGTGCTGCGGATCGCTCCAGCGCAGGCGCAGGAAGCGCGTGCGCAGGTTGCCCAGCTCGACCGCCATGCGCTCGATGGTCTGGCCGCCGTGGGCCAGGCGCACCAGTTGCTCATCGCCGCCGACCGGGCGCCATTGCCGCAAGTCCTCGCTGGCCTCCAACCGGAAAGTGAACAGGCCGCGTGCATCGGGCGCGACCTCGAAGCGCGCCTGCAGCAGGCTGCCCTTGACCTGGCTCACGTCGATGAGCCATTGGGTCGCGTCGTTCGCCTTGGCGGCGGTCTTGCTGTCGAGCGCCAGGGAGCCGTCGGCACGCACGGTGAAAGCGAGCGCGGTGTCTGCCGATGCGGTGTTGCCGGGCAACGCGAAGATCGGCACCGCTTGAGAGGCCGTGCGCGGCGCCGCCGCCTCGTTGCGGAGCCACGCGTAGGGCACGGCATGGCCAGCAGCGTTGTGAACCCGCAGATCGCTTAGGTCACCGTAGGCAGCGCGACCGTAGATGGCGAGCGGCAGCGTGAGCCGGTGGTATGGCCCAGCGCCCTGCAGCGCGATGGGTGCCGAGGTGACCGGCTGCGCCTGAGCGGCGCCCGCCACCGCCATCAGCGCGGCGGCGACAACATGAATCGAACGGCCGCTCATACCGCACCTCCTTCGGCCGGCGCCATCTTCGGCTCCGCCTCTTCCTTCTTCGGCGGCACCGGCGCGAAGTACCCCACCAGCAGCAGCAAGGCGCCGACGGCAATGAACGACACGATGCGGAACAGCCCGCCGCGGTCCGCCAGCTCGACGAAGAAGAGCTTGAGCACCACCACGCCGAGCAGCGCGGCGCCCGCGATCCACAGCGTGCGCACCCGGCGCCCATGGCCCAGCACCATCGCGACCACGCCGCAGATCGCCCAGGTGATCGACAGCGCCGCCTGCGTGAGCCACGAGGCGTAGAGCGCATCGAAGCGCCACTCCACGCCCGCGTAGTGATGGCAGGCGCGCAGCACCATGCCGGTCAGCAGCGCGAGGCCGGTGAAGCCGACCGCGCCCTTGGCGACCATCGGCTGCACGCGCGCGAAGGAGCCTTCTGGCAGCGCGCGCCACCAGAGCACCATCGCGAACAGCACGAGCCATTGCGCGAGTTCCAGTGGATTGAGCAGCGGCACATAAGGCAGCGGCGCCGCATCGCCGGGGCTCACGGCGTTGGTCACCCACACCCATGCCAGCAGGTACACCGCCACCGGCGTCGCGGCGAACTCCAGGTAGGCGCTGCGGTATTCATTGAGCGGCCAGCGCTGCAGCAGCACGCGCGAGCGCAGCGCCCACAGCACGAGCGCCGGCACGATGGCCCAGCCCAGCAGTTGCCAGCTCGACCATTCGGCGCCGATGCGGCCGAGCTGCCACTGGCATTCGCGCGCCGCGAGCAGCAGGAAGAGCCAGAAGCCCGCGACGTGGAACGGCGTCAGCACCGAGGCGTCGAGCCAGCGCTTCTGCGCACGCAGCAGGCGCAGATGCCACACGAGCGCCAGCGGCCACGCGATCCAGCCGAGCGCGCTCGACGGCACGTAGAACGGCGTCGGGCCGCCCGCGATGCCGTAGGCGGCGATCAGCCCGAAGCCGGGCAGCGTGGCCAGCGTCGCCCGGCCGAGCTGTGGCCAGTCGCGCCGGTGCGCCACGAGCGCGGACAGCACGGAGGTCACGAGCACCACCGCCATGGCGGCTGCGGGCACGTGGCTCGCCAACGCGTGGAGATTCAGCGTCCGGACGCTTTCGTCCAGCATGCCGAAGAGCCACCAGCCCAGGCCCCAGACCACCGGCGTCCACAGCACCGCAGGCAGGGCGCACCACGCATTGACCCAGCGCTTGCGCGCCGTGCCGACGGCCCCGGTTTCGCGCGGCCGCGCCTCGTCGCGCAGCCAGTCGCCGGCCAGCAGTGCCGTGAGGCCCAGCACCACCGGCGTCCAGAAGCCCAGATGCCCGAACGCGGGGCGCAGCACGCGCATGTCGCCGCCCATCTCCGCGAGCACGATGAAGAGGACCGCCGAGACCGCGTGCAGCACGCCCGCGAACACCGCGAGCGGCAGGTGCGCCATGCGCAGCGCCACCCACAGCACGACGGTGGCGGTCAGCGGCCACAGCAGCGCGGCCTGGGTGAGGCTGATCTGGAACAGCATCGCCAGGTGCAGCAGGCCCACGCCCGCGATCACGCCCACCACATTGCCGACCGACCACACGGGCTGCACGCCGCGCGCCAGTGCCGCGCGGTGCGCCTGCCGCATCGACCAGGCGGCGCTGCCGAGCACGCTGAGCGCGATCAGGCACGCGGCCGCGGCGCCCTGCCAGCCGCTTTCGAGCGCCTGCGTGGCATCGAGCCCATCGCCCGCGCGATGCAGCGTGGCGACGAAACCCGCCACCGCCAGCGCCTGCATGCCGAAGCTCACGGAGGTGAGCGGCAGCAGCGCAAAGCGCACGGCGACCGCGAAGGTGACCGATGCGAGCACGGCCGTCGCCGCCGCGGCCCAGGGCGGCGTGAACCATTGCCACAGCAGCAGCGTGAGCGCGGCCATGCCGAGCCACGGCAAGGCGCTGCCGACGATGGCTTCGAGGCTGTCGCCCTCGTCGAGCTTCGCGCGGCGGTGCATGGCCCACATCGCGAAGGCGCTCGCCGCGACCAGCAGCGGGCCGATCACCGAGCCCTGCAGCAGCGGGTGCCCCGCGGCCCCATCGACCTGCGTGGCTTCGAGCAGCTTCCACACGGCGCCCGCGAACACCAGGAACGAGAAGGCGCGCGCATAGACGCGCCCTTGTCGCGCGCCCAGCCAGTACATGCCGGCGGCCTCGACCGCCCACGCCGCACCGGTCCACTGCCCTTCGAGGCCGAGCGGAATGGCGAGCGTGCCGAAGATCACGCCGACGATGGCGTAGGCCTCCGCCAGCAGCGCGAGGCCCTTGGGCTGCGTGGCGAACACCAGCCGGCCCATCACGAGATAGAACGCCGCGAGCGCCATCGCCGAGAACGCGGCGCCGTATTCCCACGGATGCATCAGCAGGTACTGCATGCCGAAGGCGACCATCGGCGTGCCGAAGACGAGCGAGCTGTCGACCCGGCCGGCGCGTCGCAGCGTGTCGAGCGCGCGCGTGGCGAGCGGCTGCGCGGGCTGCACCGGCGCGTCGAACAGCGTGCGACGCGCGAAGAACAGGCCGATCGCGGTGAAGAGCAGGAAGAACACGACGAGGAACGGCTGCACGATGCCGTACTGGTCGTCGGTGTAGTACTTGTGCGCCCAGCCGGCCGCAAGCGTGAAGGTGCCCACGAAGCCGATCAGGTTGAGCACGCGCCAGGCCTTGAACCACGCGATCAGCACGATGCCCACGTCGAGCACCAGCAGGTAGGTGAAGAGGCCCACCGGCTGGTTGGAGCCGGTCGATGCCAGCACCGGTGCGGCAAAGCCTTCGAGTGCGGCGACGATGGCGAGCAAGGGTGCGTTTTGTAGCACCGCGAGCGCGGCGCTGAGCACCGCCACGCCGAACAGGAACGCGAAGCCCACGCTGGCCGGCAGCAGGCCGCTGAGCTTCATGGCTGCGAGCGTCGTGAGATAGAAGACGCCGATGCCCGCGCCCTGCAATATCAGCGCATAGCCCGCGCGCTTGTGGCGCAGCAGCCAGCCCAGCACCAGGAGACCCGCGCCGACCAGCGCGACCGCGGCGTAGCGCAGCTCGATCGGCACCGTGACGCGTTCCGCCGTGTAGCGCAACAGGAAGGCCAAGCCGAGGAACAGGATCAGCACGCCGAGTTTCACCAGCATGTTGCCGCCGAAGATCAGGTTGGCGATCGGTGCGGGCAGGCGGTCGCGCAGCGGGACCGGTGGTGGCGCAGGCGGCGGTGGCGGGCGGCGCACCAGCGGCGGCACCGCGACCGGCGCGGGTGCGGGGACGGTTTCAGGCGGGCGCGGTGCGACAGGTTTGTCGATGACGGGAGTAGCAGGTGCCGCGGCCAGCGACTCTGGAATGGCCTCCTTGGCGACGGCAGCAGGCGGCGGAACCTGCATGGTCACGATGCGCCGCCGCGTCATCTCGGCGGCGCGTGCAGTCGCTGGTTCGCCCAACGGCAGCGAAGGCGCCTCTGCGACGGGCTTGCCGCCCATGGACGTGGCGAGATCGGCGGCCGGCGCGATGACCGGTACGGGTGCGGGTGCGGCGATCGCCTCGCCCGCGCCCTGCGCGAGCCGGCGTTCCAGCTGGTTCACCCGCTCTTCGAGCTCGGTGACCCGCTGCTGCAGCTTCAGCACGCCACCCGCGGGCGCCCCTGCGGCCGGCGTGCCGACGGCGCGCCCTTCCGGCAGGCCGCCTTCAGCTTCGGTGCGCTGCGGCGCGTCTTTTTTCTTCTTGCCGAACAGCTTCGAAAACGCGAACGCGCCGACGAGTGCGAGAACCAGCGCCACGGGCACCGATTCGAAGATCGCCCCAATGAACAGGCCGGCAATCATGCCTATGAACCACATCCCTGACTCCCCATGTTTTGGCGAGTCCGGAGTGTACGGCTGATCCCGGCGAAAACCGCCGTGATGCCCGTCCTGCCTATGCCGTCAGCTATAGCTTTGGTAGCAGCTTCAGACGGGTGCGAGTCTGACCGGTGCGAGTCAGACCGGCGTGAGCTTGGCCACCGAGAGCGCCAGCCACTTCACGCCATGGCGCGTGAACTTGACCTGCGCGCGCGCGTCGTCGCCCGTGCCTTCGAGCGCCACCACCGTGCCCTCGCCGAACTTGTTGTGGAACACCTGCATGCCAGAGCGCAGGCCGTGCGACGGCGCGGTCTTCTGCGGGGGCACCGGCGGGCTGGCGAAGGTGTCCTTGCTGCCGCCGTAGCTGCTGCTTGCGCCGCTGTAGCCGCCACTGCCGCCGCGCGTGCTCCCGTAGCCGCCGCCGTAGCCAAAGGCCGACGGCGTGAAGCCCTGGTTCTTGGGCGTGAGCCACTTGAGCGCGCCCTCGGGCAGCTCGTCGAAGAAGCGGCTCTTGACGTTGTAGCGCGTCTGGCCGTGCAGCATGCGCGTCTGCGAATGGCTCAGGTACAGGCGCTTGCGCGCGCGGGTGATCGCCACGTACATCAGGCGGCGCTCTTCTTCGAGGCTCTCGAAGTCGCTCATCGAGTTCTCGTGCGGAAAGAGCCCCTCCTCCATGCCGGTGATGAACACGCAGTCGAACTCCAGGCCCTTGGCGGCATGCACCGTCATGAGCTGCACCGCGTCCTGCCCGGCCTGCGCCTGGTTGTCGCCCGATTCGAGCGCGGCATGCGTGAGGAACGCGGCCAGCGGGCTCAGCGTTTCGCCGGTTTCGGCGTCGGGGGCGAGCGGCTCGTCGAGCACCGGGCGGGTCGGGTCGATGCCCTGGCTCGCGGGCGACTGGCGCAGTTCGTCGACCGGCAGCGCCACCGCGTCGCGGCCGAAGCCTTCCTGCGTGACGAAGCTCTCGGCCGCATTCACCAGTTCGTCCAGATTCTCCAGGCGGTCGGCGCCTTCGCGGTCGGCCTTGTAGTGCTCGACGAGGCCGCTGTGGTCGAGCACCAGCTCGATGATCTCGCGCAGGCTCACGCCCTGGGTTTGCTCCCGCAGCACGTCGATCTTGGCGACGAAGCCCGTGAGGTTCGCGCCCGCCTTGCCGCCCACGACGCTGACCGCGTCGTGCAGCGAACGACCGGCCGCGCGCGCCGCGTCCTGCAGGGTTTCGAGCGTGCGCGCGCCGATGCCGCGCGGCGGGAAGTTGACGACGCGCAGGAAGCTCGTGTCGTCGTCCTTGTTTTCCAAGAGGCGCAGGTAGGCCAGCGCATGCTTGATTTCGGCGCGCTCGAAGAAGCGCAGGCCCCCGTACACGCGGTACGGCACCGAGGCATTGAAGAGCGCCGTCTCGATCACCCGGCTCTGCGCATTGCTGCGGTAGAGCACGGCCATCTCCTTGCGGTCGAAGCCGTCGCGCACGAGCTGGCGCATTTCCTCGACCATCCACTGCGCCTCGGCAAGATCGGTGGGCGACTCGTACACGCGCACCGGCTCGCCCGGGCCTTGGTCGGTGCGCAGGTTCTTGCCCAGGCGCTTCTTGTTGTGGCTGATGAGCTCGTTGGCCGAGTCGAGGATGTTGCTGTAGCTGCGGTAGTTCTGCTCCAGCTTGATCTGGTGCTGCACGTCGAACTCGCGCACGAAGTCGGCCATGTTGCCCACGCGCGCGCCGCGGAAGGCGTAGATGCTCTGGTCGTCGTCGCCCACGGCGATCACGCTGTTGTTGGGGTTCGGCGTGAACTGTCCGCCGGCGGTGTTGCCCGAGAGCATCTTGATCCACGCGTACTGCAGGCGGTTGGTGTCCTGGAACTCGTCGATCAGGATGTGGCGAAAGCGCCGCTGGTAGTGCTCGCGCACCGGGTCGTTGTCGCGCAGCAGTTCGTAGCTGCGCAGCATGAGCTCGCCGAAGTCGACCACGCCTTCGCGCTGGCACTGCTCTTCGTAGAGCTGGTAGAGCTCGACCTTCTTGCGGTCGTCGTCGCTGCGGATCTCCACGTCCTTCGGGCGCAGGCCGTCTTCCTTGGCGCCGGCGATGAACCACTGGGTCTGCTTGGCGGGAAAGCGCTCGTCGTCGACGTTGAACTGCTTCATCAGGCGCTTGATGGCCGAGAGCTGGTCTTGCGTATCGAGGATCTGGAAGGTCGAAGGCAGGTTGGCCAGCTTCCAGTGCGCGCGCAGGAGGCGGTTGCACAGGCCGTGGAAGGTGCCGATCCACATGCCGCGCACGTTGACCGGAAGGATCGCGGTCAGCCGCGTCATCATTTCCTTGGCGGCCTTGTTGGTGAAGGTCACGGCCAGGATGCCGCCGGGGGAGACCTGGCCGGTCTGCAGCAGCCAGGCGATGCGGGTGGTGAGCACCCGCGTCTTGCCGGAGCCGGCGCCCGCCAGGATCAGCGCATTACCCTGCGGCAAGGTGACCGCAGCGCGCTGCTCCGGGTTCAGGTTCTGCAACAGCGGCAGTTCCGGGGGGTTGGCATCAGCCGCGAGATCGTTAAACAACATCCACCGATTGTAGAAACCACCGCGTATGCGGGTTATACGAAGAACTGGAAGACCCGCCCTTGCGACACCGCGTAAAATCAATCACCGGGCCCAAGATTCTTGCGCCCGGTTTTTTGTGGGCGTTTCCTTTATGGAATGCCCCATGAAGACCGGCCGGACCAAGCGCTCATTCGTTTTTTTCAACGATTCCTTTCAGGAGCCTTGGTCATGCAGATTTTCGATTACGACAACATCCTTTTGCTCCCGCGCAAGTGCCGCGTGGAGAGCCGCTCGGAGTGCGATGCCAGCGTCACGCTGGGCGAGCGCACGTTCCGCCTGCCGGTGGTGCCGGCCAACATGAAGACGGTGGTCGACGAGTCGATCTGCCTGTGGCTTGCGCAGAACGGCTACTTCTACGTGATGCACCGCTTCGACCTGGACAACGTGAAGTTCGTCAAGGACATGCAGGGCAAGGGCGTGTTCGCCTCCATCTCGCTGGGCGTGAAGAAGCCCGACTACGAGACCGTCGACCAGTTGGTGGCAGAGGGCCTCGTGCCCGAATACATCACGATCGACATCGCGCACGGCCATGCCGACAGCGTGAAGAACATGATCGGCTACCTGAAGGAAAAGCTGCCTAAGGCCTTCGTGATCGCCGGCAACGTCGGCACGCCCGAAGCGGTGATCGACCTGGAGAACTGGGGCGCGGACGCGACCAAGGTGGGCATCGGCCCGGGCAAGGTCTGCATCACCAAGCTCAAGACCGGCTTCGGCACGGGCGGCTGGCAGCTGTCGGCGCTCAAGTGGTGCGCGCGCGTGGCGACCAAGCCGATCATTGCGGACGGCGGCATCCGCGACCATGGCGACATCGCCAAGAGCGTGCGCTTCGGCGCCTCGATGGTGATGATCGGCTCGCTGTTCGCGGGCCATGAAGAATCGCCGGGCAAGACGGTGGACGTGGATGGCACGCTCTTCAAGGAGTACTACGGCTCGGCCAGCGACTTCAACAAGGGCGAATACAAGCACGTCGAGGGCAAGCGCATCCTGGAGCCGATCAAGGGCAAACTGGCGAACACGCTGGTGGAGATGGAGCAGGACGTGCAGAGCTCGATCAGCTACGCGGGCGGCCGCACGCTGATGGACATCCGCAAGGTCAACTACGTCACGCTGGGCGGCGACAACGCGGGCGAACACCTGCTGATGTAAGCGCCCTGCCCCGGGCTGTGCCGGTCAGGCTTCTAGCAATTGCACCGCGTGGCGGTGCAGCGCGTGGGCCGGATCGGCAAATGCGTCGACCACGCCGAAGTGGTCCAGGCCCGGCAGCACCTCGCACACCGGCACGGCGTTGCGGCCCCAGGCGTCGCGGATCATCGTGTTGTGGCGGAGGAATTCGGGGCTCTCATTCCCACCGGCGGCTGCATAGAGCTGGCCGCGCGGCGGCGCGGGCCAGAGCGCGGGGCTCGCACGGTGCGCGTCCGCATCGGTCAGCCTCAGCGTGTGCTCCAGGAACGGCGTGCGCTGCAGCGGCCGCAGGTCGTAGAGGCCCGAGATCGAGAGTGCGTTGCGCACCAGCCGTGCGGGCAGATCGGGCGCGACCGCTTTCCAATCGCAAGACAGCAAGGCCGCCGCCATGTGGCCACCGGCCGAGTGACCCGCGACGGTGATGCGCGACGGATCGCCGCCATAGGTCGCGACGTGGCGCCAGGTCCATTCGAGCGCACGCACCATCTGCATGAGGATGCCCGGCACGGTGACAGGCGCCTCGACCGTCCCCGGACACAGCGCGTAGTTGGGCACGACGACGCAGATGCCGCGGTCGTTGAACGTCGGCGCGATGAAGGAATGCTGGCTCTTGTCCATCGCACGCCAGTAGCCGCCGTGGATGAAGACCAGCACCGGCGCGTCGGGGATCGGCGCGGGGAAGATGTCGAGCGTCTCGTTCGGGCCGTCGCCATAGCGCAGGTCGATCCGGCCGGGCAAGGCATCGCGCACCGCGGCCGATTCGCGCGTCCAGCGCTCGAAGTACGCCGGGTGATCTTTCACCCGCGCGAGGTTGTTGTACATGCCTTCCAGCCAGGCGGGGTCGTACGAGGCCATGCGGTTGCTGCTCTTGGTTTTTAGGAGGCGCGAATCTTGGCACGACAACGTGCGCGGGGACGGGAGTCTGGTTAGAATTTGCGCTGTGTTGGGGGGGTAGCTCAGCTGGGAGAGCGCCGCGTTCGCAATGCGGAGGTCGTGAGTTCGATCCTCATCCTCTCCACCAACCGATTTGAAAAAGGCCTTGGCAACCCGCCAAGGCCTTTTCTTTTGGGTGGCTCAGGTATCGAGCGACAGATGCTGGCCATGCAACGCCGCCGCCGCGGGCGATGCGAGGAAGCCGATGGTCTGCGCCGCGACCGACGTCGACACCCACTCGGCCGGATTGGCATCGGGCATGGCCTGGCGATTCGCCGGTGTGTCCAGCACGCTCGGCGCCACGCTGTTCACGCTGACGCCGTGCGGCGCGGCCTCGGCGGCCATCGCTTCCACCAGGCGCTGCAATGCGCTCTTCGATGCGATGTACGCGGCCATCGCCGGCACGCCGCGCGCCGCGACCTTCGCCGTCACGGCGACGATGCGGCCGGCCTTGCGTTCGATCATCGAAGGCAGCACGGCCTGCGTCACCGCGACGAACGACCATGCGTTGAGATTCATCATCCGGTCCCAGCTCGCGCGCGAGAGCGCATGCGTGGCCTCGCCCATTTCGAAACCGCCTGCGATGTGCACGAGCGCGTCGACGCGGCCAAAGGCCTTGAGCGCCTGCCCGGTCAGCTCGGCCATCTCGGGCGCCGAGGTCACGTCGCCTGCGAGCAGCAGGTGCTGCGAGTTGTCGAGCCCCGGAAAGACTTCGGCCAGGCGGCCCGCATGATGGTCGACCAGCGCAAGGCGCGCGCCCTGGTCGAGGAAGTGCTGCGCCACCGCGCGACCCAGTGCGCCCGCGGCACCGGTGATCACGACGTGGGGCGTGGTGTTTGCATCGCTCATGAAAATGCTCCTGTTTGAGGAGGGGCGAGGCCCCGTCGGTGGCGCATCCTAACGCCGCGGTTCACAATTTTTTTGGACACCGGAAAATTCTGGGATATACTCGTGGTCTTGCCTGAAAACGCTAGTCGTTTACAGCGCTGGGGCTCTTAGCTCAGTTGGTAGAGCAGCGGACTCTTAATCCGTAGGTCGAGTGTTCGAGTCACTCAGGGCCCACCACCAACATGGCGGAAACGCTGAAAAAGCCTGCTACCTCACCGGTAGCAGGCTTTTTTATTTGCTCGCCGACATCACGGCGAACTCGCCCCGTCCTGCCGCGTGGCCCAGTCGTCCACGAATCTCGCGAGCACCTCGCGCTTCTCGCCGATCTCGGCCATCAGATATTGGCGCGCATGCTCCTGGGCCAATTCGTTCGACAGGAACCACTGCTCCCGCGCGGGGCCGCCTTGCGGCGGCGGCGTGCCCCAGGTGGCAACGCTCTTTCCAAGAAATGCTTCGGTGACTGGCAACCGCCCATCAGTCTTGCCGATGTCCGACAGCGCATTGCGCGGACCGCCGAGCGCGACGCGCACCTGGACGACGTCGCTCTCCGCATGAACAGATGCGCCCAGCCCACCCGCCTGGTGCACCTGCCAGAGCTGCGCCGCGGACGCATTGCGAACCCAGCTTTCGAGTGCGCGCGTCAAACTCTCGAGGATGATTTCTTTGTTCATATATGCACTATTTCACATTTAGGACTGCCAATCCCGGTCTTCGATCACGCAAATCTACAAAGTCCAACGCATGACATGGCATCTTGTACCTGCTGTCACGCATCACAACAATCAGGATTCCAGGGACATCCCACTTCGAAGCAAACAGCTCGTTCGACCCGCTTCGGCGGGTTATTTTTTGCCCTCCCGCATCCAGGCCGAACGGCGACGTTCGGCGACAACACAATCCATGGTTCCGGCGAAGTGATTGCTGGCCTGCGCTATATTTCTCCCATGGAAAAGGCGTCCGACATAGGCAAACCCACCGTCCCCATCGACCTGATCGGGCCGGAACACTGGGGCCGCTCCAGGCGCGGCAATGGTCGGGTCACCAAAGTGCTCTGCATCATCGTGGGCGGCCTCGCGGCTGCGGGGGTGATCGCCTACCGCGTGTTCGGCGTCGGGCGCTGAGCGTTCCGTCCGCACAAGAAAAGGCCCGCTGTCCGACGACAGCGGGCCTTTTGCATGAGGGTCGAGCCGATGCACAGCAGCACCCTCTCACTGAAGCCGAGAGCCCTTGGGCAGCCGCCTGGCCAGCCACTCGTGCACGTCCGCGCGAATGTTGCGGCCTTCGAGCAGGAAGTTCTCGAAGCGGCTCGGCACATACGGCAGGTAGACCAGCGGCATGCCGGCTTCCTCCGGCGTGCGCGCGGCCTTCCTGTTGTTGCAGACTGCGCACGCACTCACCAGGTTGGTCCAGGTCCACGGACCGCCGCGCGACTCGGGCAACACGTGCTCGCATTGAAGATCGCGTTCGGCGAACACACCCGCGCAGTACGCGCAGGTGTGGCGGTCGCGGCGCACCAGCTTGCTCTTGGTGACGCCGGGCACCACGTCGAACAAGTTGATCTTCGACGCGCCGCGCAGCGCGATGATGGGCGCCACCTCGATGCGCGACTGCACACCGCGCGCGACGTTGAAACCGCCACGCAACGTGGCCAGCGGCAGGTCGCCGTCTTCCCAAGCGACCGATCCGGTGGCGTAGTGCAGCACCGCCTGCTCCAGCGAAATCCAGGCTTGCGGCGTGCCCTGAATATCGAGTTGCAGGACGTGAGGTTGCATGATGGCTCGCCTCCTTTTGCGGCGATGGTCGAATGAGTGAAGAAAAAAAGAGATGGGGTACACGAACGGAATCGAACCGTCGTCAGCGGGACCACAACCCGCGGCTCTGCCATTGAGCTACGCGCACCATGAAGAGAAGAATGCCGATCGGCCCGCTACCACTCGCCCACTTCGCGCACGCGCTGGTCGAGATCGAGGCACTCGCGCAGTCGCGAATGGCCCAGTGAAGCGGACGAATTCCCCGCTGCACGCCGCGCACCAGTACCGATGCCGAAGCGGCGAAGAAAGGCGAGCACCATGCGGCTGCGCGGCTGGGCCGGGCGCACGGTGATCATCCGGATCGGGGTGTTGCGCTTGCGCATGGTGACTCCTTGGTTGTGACAGCAAACAAAAAAACTGGCCCCACGTGCACGACTCGAACGTGCAACCCCTTGCTTCGTAGGCAAGTGCTCTGATCCATTGAGCTAACGCGGGATGAAAAACAAAAAGTGTCCGGTTACGAGTTCCGGCGCCGCCCCATCTTTGCGGCCGGTTTCCGCGGAAGGACCATCTGCAATGGCCCGGTCCCGCTCGGGTTCGGTGCGAAAAAACGAATGACCGCTTTTCCATTTCGGTTGTGCCCTCACGCGACGGACAGCGCGCTGGGCGCTGTCCCGTACGACGTCGCTGCACAGGAGGGATCAGTTCCTGCACATCCCGCCAGACCGTCGACGCGGTGGGTCCTGGCGGTGTGGTGAAGGCACACCCGAAATGACAAAGCACGACAAACAAAGCAAAAACAAAACAAAAAGGCCCGGAAACCTTTCGGTGTCCGGGCCTCTGCTGGAGAGAGCTTGGAAGGTCTGCGCCTATGCGCAACCTCCGCCCGGTAGCACCTGATCCTCGAACTTGCCAACGCGCAGGCGCGCTGCGGTTTGCGTGGCATGCACGTAGCTCTGGTGCAGATTCGATTTCGACGACGGCATGCCGAACCCACCGCCACACGACCACACGCGCACGAACGCCCGGCCCGATGCGGGTCGAATGTTGGTGAGGGTCAGTGCGGTGTTCACGATGGGTCCTGGTCAAAAATTGCCGCTGTCGGCTGTTGAGGGTTGGAAAAAGGGGACGGCTTGCGCCGCGAATGAGGGCAACTGTAAATAGTGTTTACTGCAACGTCAACAACCGGGACAATCTTTTCTTGTCTTGTTGTTGTTTTTGAACAGAGTGCCCAATACCACCGTCGCGCGCCGTCGCAATGTCCTTGCGCTGCATCGCCGCTTTCTCGAGGGCGCCATTGCCGCCGGCCTGCCAGCCAAGGGGCTGGACCAGTCCTTCGCGAAGAAGATCGAAATCTCCCCCAGCATGTGGAGCCAGATCAAGAGCGCCCGGCCCATCGGCGACAACCTCGCGCGCCAGATCGAGCGGCATTGCGAGGTGGAGGCCGGCTGGCTCGACAAGGAGGACCGGCCCTCCGAGGTGCCGGACGCGGCGGAAGAGCGCTTCGTCGCGGCCGCACGCGAGGCGTGGCGCGCGGCCAATGCCAAAGGGAAAAGAGAGCTCAGCGGTTGGCTGAAGAAACACGCGCAAGACGCCGAGCCGGCGCCCTGAAGCTCAAGCCAGACCAGGCGCCTCGCGAAGGATCGCCGCGCGCATGTCGTCCGGAATCGCGACCGCGCGATGCGTCTCGAGCGATGTCGTCACGATCACCTGCGCCATCTGCATCCGCACTTCGCCACTTTCGGCACCGAAGCAGCGCACCGCCAGCGTCATCGAGCGCGAGCCCAGCCGCTCCACGACGAGCCCGAGCGTCACTCGATCGCCCATCCGGCTCACCGCACGAAAGTCCACCTCGAGCTTCACGGTCGGCAGCCCGATGCGGCGCTCGGCCACGAGCCCGTGATAGCTGAGCCCCAAGCCTTCGTTCACCCAGTCTTCGACGAGCCCGTTGAGCATCACGAAGTACTGCGGATAGAACACGATGCCCGCCGGATCGCAGTCCGAAAACCGGATCAGCCGCGGCCGCCGGAACTCCGCACTCGCCGCCGCGAGGTCGACATGCGTAGCCTCGCTCATGCTCAACCCTCCTCGCCCCCGGCCTCGCCGCGCATCACGTGCACGCGCAGCAGCCCGAGCTGGCTGTGCATCTGCTTGACCGTCTTCATGTCCAGGCCCGAGAACATCTCGAGGATCCATTGCTCGTGCTCGCTCGCCATCGTCTCGAAGGTGCGCCGCCCGGCGGGCGTGAGGCTCACGATCCATGCGCGGCGATCGTCGGGGCTGGGCGCGCGCGCCACCATGCCTTCGCGTTCGAGTTCGTCGGTCAGGCCGGTCACATTGCCGCCGGTCACCATCAGGTAGCGCGAGAGCACGCGCATCTTGAGCCCGTCCTTGTAGCGGTGCAGCTGCGCCATGTAGTCGAAGCGCGCCAGCGAGATGCCGAAGCGCTCGCGCAGCCGGCGGCGGATCTCGGCCTCGATCTGCGTGGTGCTCGCGAGCATGCGCAGCCACAGCTTGAGCATCGCGTGGTCCTCGTGGCCGGCGCGGCCCTCGTGGCCGAGTTCTTCGGCGTCGCTGAGCGCGGCGTGCGAGGCATCGTTGCGTGTCATGTCACTTCTCCTCCCGAAACCGAAATCGACTGGCCGGTGACCGACGCAGCGCCCTCCCCGCACAGCCATCGCACGGCATCGGCCACCTCGGCCGGCTGCACGATGCGTTTCTGCGGGTTCACACTGGAGAACTCCGCGAGCGCATCGGCCTCGCTGCGCCCGGTCTTGCCGACCACATTCGCGACGCTGTTGCGCAGGATGTCGGTGTCGGTATAGCCAGGGCACACGGCATTCACCGTGATGCCCTTGCGCGCCACTTCGAGCGCGAGCGATCGCGTGAGGCCGATCACGCCGTGCTTGGCCGCGGTGTAGGCCGAGACGTAGGCATAGCCCTTCTGCCCCGCCGTGCTCGCGATGTTGACGATGCGGCCCCAGCCCGCTTCGAGCATGTCGGGCAACGCGGCCTGCGCGCACAGGAAGCTGCCGGTGAGGTTCACCGACAGCATCCGCTGCCACAGCTCGACCGAGGTCTTGAGGAACGGCGCACTCTCTGCAGCGCCGGCGTTGTTGACGAGGATGACGATCGGGCCCCGCGCCGCACGGGCCTGCGCGAAGGCCGCCTGCACGCCCTCCGGATCGGCCACATCGGCCGTCGCCACGCCATGCCCGCTACCGGCAAGCGTATCGGCCACGCGCTGAAGCGCTTCGCGGTCACGCCCCAGCAAGGTCAGCACAGCGCCTTCGGACGCCAGGGTGCGGGCGATCTCGGCGCCGATGCCGCGCGCCGCGCCGGTGACGAGAGCGTGACGGCCAGTGAGTAAATTTGATTGCATACCTGAATGGTTTAGTTCTGAATCATTTTAGCGATGTCCGATGGACCGGACTGTCACCGCATGAAACGCCCTACGACCGCGCGGGCCGGCCGTCCCAGGTCTGCGGCCCCACCCCGCGCTCGCGCAGCTTGAACTTCTGCACCTTGCCGTTCTCGGTGCGCGGCAGGTCGGCCAGCACGTCGATGTAGCGCGGCACCGCGAAGTAAGGCAGGCGGCCCTCGCAGAAGCGCGCAAGTTCGACCGGGTCGATGTGGGCACCTTCGCGGGCCACCAGCGCGGCCATCACCTCGTCCTCGGCGAGCTCGGAGCGCACCGGGTACACCGCGCACGAAGCCACGGCCGCATGGCTCAGCAGCACCTGCTCGACCTCGAACGAAGAGATGTTTTCGCCACGCCGGCGGATCGCATCCTTGATGCGGTCCACGAAGCGGAACGCGCCGTCCGCATCGCGCACCACGCGGTCGCCCGTGTGGAACCACAGGTTGCGCCATGCCTCGACCGTCTTCTCCGGCATGTTGAAGTAGCCGCTCGCAAAAGCGTAGGGCTCGTCCGCACGCAGCAGCAGTTCGCCGGCTTCGCCGGACGGCAGCGCCACGTCGTCCTCATCGGCCACGCAGGCCTGGAAGCCCGGCCGCAGCCAACCCATGACGCCGCCGCGTGGCGAATCGGGTGCGGTGGCGATCGCGAAGTTCGTTTCCGTCGAGCCGTAGCCCTCGAGCAGCGACACGCCTGTGCGCGTCTTGAACGCCTGCCCCGCCGCCGCTGGCACGCCCGGCCCGAGTCCGATGCGCACGCGGTGATCGCGCTCGCCTTCGCCCTCGGGCTGCGCGAGCAGGATCGGCACCATCGCGCCGAGCAGGTAGACCACGGTCGCGCCGCTCGCGCGCATCGAAGGCCAGAAGCCGGACGCCGAGAAGCGCGATTCGAAAACCACCTCGGCCCCGGTCAGCGCGGCCTGCGCGAAGGTGTTGAGCGCGTTGATGTGAAAGAGCGGCAGCGTCGTGCACAGCACGTCGTCGCGCCCGACACCGAGCACTTCGGCGCTGTTCACGCCCCACCAGAAATACTGCGCATGCGGGCAGATCACGCCCTTGGCCGGGCCGGTCGTGCCCGAGGTGTAGAGGATGGCGAGCGGATCGCCCGGCTGCACCGCGGCAGGCGCGATGGCCTCCGAGCCTTCCGGATAGTGCGAGACGCGCACGCCTGCGGGCGGCTCCCACGATGCAGCGTCCTCACCCACCACCCACACTTCGCGCAACGCGGTGCGCCCGAGATCGGCCGTCTTCAACCGCTCGAGAAAACCCGCTTCGATCACCAGCAATTTCGCCGCGCTGTTGGCCAGGAAGTATTCGATCTGCGGCCCCATCGACGCCGTGTTGACCGGCACCACCGACGCGCCCATCCATCCCGCGCCGAGAAAGGTCTCCAGAAACTCGATGCGGTTGCCGCACATCACCGCGATGCGATCGCCGCGCGCCACACCGGCCTGCGCCAGCGCACCGGCACGCACGGCTGCCGCCTCCGCTGCATCGCCGTGCGTCCACTGCCGCCCCGCGATGCGCAGCAGCGGGCGCGCGCCGAACTGCGCCGCCTGCCGCTGCAGCATCGCGGGCAGCGTGCGCTGCGCGGGCGGCAGTGCGCGCACCTCACTCGTCATCGTGCGTGCCTCCGCCGAGATAGGTCGCCTGCACGCGCGGATCGCTCGCCAGTTCGGCCGAGGCGCCCGAAAGCGCGATCTCGCCCGTCTCCAGCACATAGCCCTCGTCCGAGCTCTCAAGCGCAGCACGAGCGTTCTGCTCCACCAGCAGGATCGACACGCCGTCTTCGCGGAGCTTGCGCACGATGGTCAGGATGTCCCGCACGATCAGCGGCGCGAGGCCCAGGCTCGGCTCGTCGAGCATCAGGAGGCGCGGCGCCGACATCAGCGCGCGCCCCACCGCCAGCATCTGCCGCTCGCCGCCCGAGAGCGTATCGGCGCGCTGCGCACGGCGCTCGGCCAGCCGCGGGAAGCGGCCGTACACCGACTGCAGCTGCCGCTTCATTGCATCGCCGCGCAGCCGCTTGGCATAAGCGCCCAGCTGCAGGTTGTCGAGCACGGTGAGCTCGCCGAACAGCTCGCGCTTCTCGGGCACGAGGCACAGGCCCCGCTCCACGCGCGCCTCCACGTCGAGCCCTTGCAGGTCCTCGCCCTCGAAGCGCAGCGTGCCCTTGCATGGCAGCAAGCCCATGGCGGCGGCCAGCAGCGTGGTCTTGCCCGCGCCGTTCGGACCGATCACCGAGATGATCTGCCCAGGCTGCAAGTCGAGCGACACACCGCGCACCGCCTCGACCTGCCCGTACGACACATGCAGGTCACCGATCTCCAGCATCGCAGTCATACAACGCTCCCCAGGTACGCCGCCTGCACACGCTCGTCGGCGCGCACTGCCGACGGCACGCCCTCCACGAGCTTGGAGCCGAAGTTCATCACCACCAGACGGTCCACCAGTTTCATCACGAAGTCCATGTCGTGTTCGACGATCAGGATGGTCACGCCCTCCTCGCGGAGCTTGCGCAGCAGGTCGCCGAGCGCCATCTTTTCCTTGCGACGCAGGCCCGCCGCGGGCTCGTCGAGCACCAGCAGCACCGGGTCGGCGGCCAGCGCGCGCGCGATTTCCAGGATGCGCTGCGTGCCCAGCGGCAGGCTGCCCGCGAGCTCGTGCGCGCGGTCGCCCAGGCCAATGCGGTCGAGCTGGCGCTGCGCCTCCTGCAGGATCTGCATCTCCTCCTTGCGATCGAGCCTGAGGCCCGCCTTCAGGATGCCCGAGCGCGTGCGCGAATGCGCGCCCAGCGCCACGTTGTCCAGGAGGCTCATGCGCGGCCTGAGCTTCACGTGCTGGAAGGTGCGCGCCAGGCCCAGCCGCGCCACCTGCCGCTGCGGCATGCCGGCGATGTCGTGATCGAGAAAGCGCACCTGCCCCGAGGTCATCGGCAGCGTGCAGGTCAGCAGGTTGAACATGGTCGACTTGCCCGCGCCGTTGGGCCCGATCAGCCCGACGATCTCGCCGGCCTTCACGTCGAAGCTCACGTCATTCACCGCCACGAGACCGCCGAAGCGCTTGACCGCGCCATTCACCGACAGCACCTGCGTGCCGCGCGCCGGCAGTTGCCGGTGCGACAGCGGCTCGACCGCTGGGGCATCGTGGCGAGACACACCCTGCGTGCCGCCGTGCCGACGCGTCCAGCGCCGCAGCAAGCCCATCAACCCGCCGCGCGCGAAGTGCAGCAGCAGGATGAAGAGCGCGGCGAAGGCCACGGCCTCCAGCTGGCCCGCGCGCTGCGTGAGCATCGGCAGCACGTCCTGCAGGCCGTTCTTGAGCACCAGCACCAGCGCAGCGCCCACCAGCGCACCGGCCAATTGGCCCAGCCCGCCGGCCACGGCCATCAGCAGGTACTCGATGCTCGCGCGCACGTCGAAGGGCGATGGGCTCACGAAGCGGTTCATGTGCGCATAGAGCCAGCCGGCCAGCCCCGCGAAGAGCGCGGCCGTCACGAACAGCGTGAGCCGCACGCGGTACGCATCCGCCCCCACGCTCGCCAGCAGCGTCGCGCCGCCGCGCAGCCCGCGGATCGCGCGCCCCGGCCGCGACTGCAGCAGGTTGTGGCTGAAGAGGCACGCCAGCCCGACCACCAGCCAGATCAGGTAGTACATCGACCGCGGATCGGCCAGCGACCACCCCCCGACCTGCAGCGCCGGAATGTTCGACAGGCCCGTGTGCCGGCCGAGCGCATCGACGTTGCCGAACAGCATCGCGATCGACAGGCCCCACGCAATGGTGCTCAGCGGCAGGAAGTGCCCGCCGAGCCGCAGCGTGAGCATGCCGATGGCCAGCGCCGAAATGCCGGTGAGCAGCAACGCGAACAGGAGCCCGATCCACGGCGACATGCCTTGCGCCGTCGTGAGCCATGCCGTCGCGTAGGCCGCGATGCCCACGAAGGCCGCCTGCCCGAAGGAGGTTGCGCCACCCACGCCGGTGAGCAGCACCAGCCCGAGCGCCACCAGCGCACCGATGCCGATGTCGTTGAGGAGGGATACCGTGAAGCTGCCCGCCACCGCCGGCACGAGGGCCAGCACGACGACCACCACGGCGATCCACATCAAGCGTTTGCGGTTGCCGTTCATTGGTCCACCTCGTCTTCTTCCTCTTCCGAATGGGTCACCATGAACGACCGCAGCATCAGCACCGGGATGAGCAGGCTGAACACGATCACGTCTTTCAGCGCGCCGCTCCAGAAAGAGGCGAAGCTCTCCACCACGCCGACCGCGAGCGCGCCCACGGCCGTCATCGGGTAGCTCACGAGCCCGCCGATGATCGCGGCCACGAAGGCCTTCAGGCCGATGATGAAACCCGAGTCGTAGTACATGGTCGTCACCGGCGCGATCAGCACCCCGATGAGCCCGGCCAGCAGCGACGCGCAGCCATACGCCAGCAGCGCCGTGCGCACCGGCCGGATGCCCACCAGCCGCGCCCCGACGCGGTTCACCGCCGTCGCGCGCAGCGCCTTGCCAGCCACCGTGCGCTCGAACACGAGAAAGAACAGCCCGCTCAACACGATCGCCGCGCCCACCATCAGCACCACCTGGCCGCTGACCGTGAACCCGTCGCCGAGTGTGAACACCGCGCTCGTGAGCGGCGTGGTGCGCGAACCTTCAGGACCGAAGAACAAGAGGCCCAGGCCCGAGAGCAGGAAGTGCAGCGCGAGCGACACGATCAGCAGCACCAGCACCGACGCATCGGCGATCGGCTGGAACACCACGCGTGCGAGCAGCGGCGCGATCGGCACCACCAGAAGCACCGCCACTGCGATATGCACCGCCACCGGCACGCCCGGCCGCGCCGCGAGCCATGCGAGCACGCACGGAATCGCGGGCAGCACGCCCCACATCAGCACCGCCTTCGGAATGCGCGCGCCCTCGCCGCGCCGCAGCAGGCTGCCGATTTCCGTCGCCAGCGCCAGCACCGCGAGCACCGCCACCATGCCGATGGTCGCCGGCACGCGGCCGGTTTCGAAGGCCGCGAGCGACAGCGCCGCGAAGGCCGCGATGTCGCCGAACGGCACGAACACCACGCGCGTCACGGAAAAGATCAGCACCAGCCCGAGCCCGGCCAGCAAATAGACGGCACCGTTGGCCAGGCCATCGGTGATGAGGATCAGCGCGACGTCCCACGTCATAGGAAAACCTCAGGCATTGCTTTCATCTTTTGTCATCTCTTTTTCTTGTCTTCGTCGGGAACGAGGCGTCGATCAAGGTGCGAGCTTCCATTGGCCGTTGTCCAGCTTGACGATCACGCGGGCGCGCTCGTCCACGCCGTAGAGGCTGCCGGGCTTGAAGCTGTAGACGCCGTGCGTGCCCACCACTTCCTTGGTGCTGAAGATGGCATCGCGCAGCGCGACACGGAACTCGGCCGTTCCCGGCTCGGCCTTCTTCATGGCGCGCGAGGCGGCATCGGCGAACACCAGCCAGCCGTCAAAGGAATAGGCCGAGAAGGCATCGCTGGTCGGCGCGTTGTTGACCTTCTGGAACACCGCGCGGAACTCGGTCGCGATCTTCTTGGTCGGGTAGCTGTCGGGCAGTTGCTCGGCGACGATCACCGGGCCGGTGGGCATCAGCGCGTTCTGGCCCGCGGTGCCGACCACGCGCACGAAGTCGGGGTTGATCAGCCCGTGCTGGCCGTACACGCCGCCCTTGTAGCCGCGCTCCTGCAGCGCGAGGAAGGGCAGCGCGCCCGGCGTGCCGGCGCCGCCGGTCATCACCGCGTCGGGGCGCAGCGCCACGATCTTGAGCACCTGGCCGGTCACCGAGGCATCGGCGCGCGCATAGCGCTCGTTGCTCACCACCTTGATGCCCGCGCCGGGCGCGGCCTTCATGAGCGCGTCGTACACCAGGTCGCCCCACGCGTCGGTGAAGCCGATGTAGCCCACGGTCTTCACGTTGTTGCGCTTCATGCGCTCGACCACCGCGTCGATCATCAGCTGCGTGGGCTGGGCCACCGTCATGACCCACGGGTTCTCGTTCGGGTCGAGCAGGATGGGCGTCAAGCCGATCATCGGCGTCTTCGCATCGCGGCCGACCTGCGCCATCGCGATGGCCGCCGGCACGCCCGAAGTGCCCATGAGCACATCGACCTTCTCCTCCTCGACGAGCTTGCGCGCATTGCGCCCGGCGGTCGTCGGGTCGGAGCCGTCGTCCAGCACGATGAGCTGCACCTTGCGGCCGTTGATCTCGGGCTTGTAGGCGAGCGCCGCCTGCATGCCCTTCGCATAAGGCACGCCCAGCGAGGAGTTCGGCCCCGAGAGCGACACGCTCAGCCCGACCTTCAGGTCGGCCGCGAAAACGCTCGCAACGCCACAGGCGGTGAGCGCCGCGGCGAGGGCACCGCGCGTCAAGGTCAGCATCAGGCTCTTCATGTCGTAGCTCCAGTGAGGATGGTTGGAATGAACAGGTAACTCAGATGAACAACTGGATCGCCGGCAATGCGCGCCCGGCGTTGAGCAGGTCGATGCGCTTCTGGCGGATCGACCAGCCCGAGGGTGTAGCTGGCGAACGCACGAGGTGGTGGCGGGCCGTGCCGCTCAGAAGAATTTGCGATTCGCCACGCGCCTCGACGTAGAGGAACGGCGTACGCAGCCGCACCTCGTCGCCCGTCTCTTCCTCGATGCGCGACGGCTGCAGCACATGCTGGCTGTAGCTCGCGGGATGCTGCGAATGCGCGCGCGGGTTCTTCAGGCGATCGACGCGCAGCTGCAGCAGCAGCCGGTCTTCGTAGGCCAGCGAGTTGTGCGAGAACGGATCGGCCTGCGCCGCGCCGAGCAGCGGCACCCAGTAGTAGCCGTCATCGGCAAAGAGCGCGAGCCACTCGTCCAGGCGCCGCTCGTCGAGCAGCGCGGCCTCGTGGGCGATGAAGTCGCGGGGGTCGTTCATGCCGCGCCCTCCGATGCCATCGCCTTCGCCCAGGCGCGGAACTGGTTGCGCATGAGCAGTTCGTTAGTGCCGTTGGTGGTGATGGTCGATTGCGCGAGCTCGGCCGCATCGAAGTTGCGGTGCAGGCTCACCCATTCGTTGCCGCCGGCGCGCAGGCCCTGCTGGATGCTCTCGAAGAGGTGCACGTCGTCGTGCGCCACCACCGACATCGGCGAGAACACGAGCCGGTTGTAGCTCATCGCGCGCTCGAACAGCAGCGCGGGCGCACCGGCCGCGCGGAAGCTCCAGGCCTCGATCAGCGTGCGGTCAGCCGCGAGGGGGCGGATCACGCGAATGGCCTGCGGCGAGCCCTTCACCGACAGGCTCGGATACAAGACCGAGTTCTGCGGCGATCGCTGCAGGATGTCGGCCGCGCGCTCGGCGCCGTGCGCTGCCTGCATCGCGGCCTCGTATTCGGGCAGCTGCGCATAGTTGGAGTGGATGCTGAAGTTCACCCCGAGCACGCTGTGCCCGTTGGCGAAGACCCGCCCGCCCATCTTGTCGAAGAACTCGTAGCCCGAGCCGAAGGGCAGGATCTGCTCCATCGCCATCGGCTTGGGATCGGTGGGCGCGTGCCCCTCCCACAGCGCCTCGGCCGCCTTGGTGGCCGACTCGTGCGTGGACATCGGATGCACCGTGTCGTTGATGTTCTCCAGGTACATCTTCCAGTTGCAGTGGACGATGTTGCGCAGCACGCCGCCGCCCACGGTGAGCTTGCCTTGGGGCGAGCGATCGACCATGTTGTCGATGGCACCGAGCACCTCGCCGAAGTAGTCCTCGAACGCGGGGCCGGTGTCGGCCAGGCGCACGAACACGAAGTCGCGGTACACCTTCACATGCTTCACCACGGAAAGGCCCTGGCCCGATTCGCAGGCCTTGAGCTGCGTGCCCTCGTAGCCGTTCTTCAACGGCAGGCCCAGCGGCGCGCCGTCCAGCTTGTAGGTCCACGCGTGGTACGGGCAGCGAAAGAAGCGGCCGGTGTTGCCGCTCTCGTCGGTCACCAGCTGGGTGCCCTTGTGGGCGCAGCGGTTGTACATCACGTGCACCGCCCCGTCGGGCTGCCGCACCATCAGCAGCGGCCGACCCGCGACCTCCTGCGTCACGAAATCGCCAGCCTCGGGCACCTGGCTCGCATGGCCGAGGAAGACCCAGGTGTTGGCGAACAGGCGCTCCTGCTCGAGCGCGAAGATCTCTTCGCTCAGGTACAGGTCGCGGTGCACGCGGTCGTCCTGCACCAGGGCGGCGATGCGGTCGGGATGATGGCGGTAGCTGGTCATCGGCGGGCGCTCAGCTTCTTAAGGAACGAGCTTCCACTGGCCCTTGTTCATCTGCACGATCACCACGCCGCGCTGGTCGGAGCCGTAGCGGTCGTCGGGCTTGAAGGTGTAGATGCCGTGCGTGCCCACCAATTCCTTGGTGCTCACGATGGCGTCGCGCAGTGCCGTGCGGTATTGCGGTGTGCCCGGCTCGCCCTTGGTGCGCGAGGCGGCGTCGGCCAGCAGCAGGTAGGCGTCGTAGGTGTACGAGGAGAAGGCATCGGTGGGCACCGCGCCGTTCACCTTCTGGTACGCATTGCGAAAGCCCATCGACACCTTCTTGATGGGGTTGCTGTCAGGCAACTGGTCGGCCACGAGCACCGGGCCGCTCGGCACCTGCAGGCCCTCGATGGAGGCGCCGCCCACGCGCACGAAATCGGCGTTGATGAGCCCGTGCGTGCCGTAGATCTTGCCCTTGTAGCCGCGCTCGGCGAGCGCGATGTAGGGCAGCGCGCCGGGCGTTCCGGAGTTGCCCGCGAACACCGCATCGGGCCGGGCCGCGACGATCTTCAGGATCTGCCCCGCCACCGACGAATCGCTGCGCGCATAGCGCTCGTTCGCCACCACCTTGATGCCGGCCGTGGCCGCGCTCTTGACCAGCGAGTCGTAGGCCAGGTCGCCCAGCGCGTCGGAAAAACCGATGAAGGCCACCGTCTTCACGCCGGACTTCTGCATGCGGTCCACCACGCCCGCGACCATGAGCGGAAAGGGCTGCGACACCGTCACCGTCCACGCGCCCTCGGGGCCGGCGATGGTCACCGGCGTGGGCGAGATCAGCGGCGTGTTCAGCTCGCGCGCCACCGAGGCGATGGCCATCGCGCCCGGCACGCCCGAGGTGCCGATGAGCACATCGACCTTGTCTTCGGTCACCAGCTTGCGGGCGTTGCGGCCGGCGGTCGTGGGATCGGAGGCATCGTCGAGCACGATCAGCTGGACCTTGCGCCCGTCGATTTCCGGATGCTCGGCGATGGCTGCGCGAATGCCCTTTTCGTAGGGCACGCCCAGTGCGGCGACCGGGCCCGACAGCGAGCTGATGAAGCCGATCTTCAGGTCGGCCGCCATGGCCTGTGCAGTTGCCAGTGCGACGGCGGTGAGGCCGAGGATGCGGGCCAGTTTCTTTTTCATTGAGGGTGCTCCAGCGTGTGGCGTGTGTTGTTTGGGTTGTGGGCTCTGCATCAGGGGACCAGCTTCCACTGCCCCTTTTCCAGCTTCACGACCACGCGCGAGCGTTCGTCCGATCCGTAGCGATCGGTCGGCTTGAAGTTGTAGACGCTGTGCGTGCCCACCAGCTCCTTGGTGCTGACGATCGCGTCGCGCAGCGCAAGGCGGAACTGCGGCGTGCCGGGTTCGGCCTTGGTGGCGAGCGCGCGCTGGGCGGCATCCAGGTACAGCAGCCAGGCATCGAAGGTGTAGGCCGAGAAGGCATCGGTCGGGGGCGCGCCGTTGGCCTTCTGGTAGGCCGCGCGGAAGTCCATCGACACCTTGCGGATCGGGTTGTCATTGGGCAGCTGCTCGGCCACGATCACCGGGCCGGTGGGCGCGAGCAGCCCTTCGACAGCGGCACCGCCCACGCGCACGAAGTCGGGGTTGATGAGTGCGTGCATGCCGTAGATCTGGCCCTTGTAGCCGCGCTCCGCGAGCGCCAGGTACGGCAGCGCGCCGGGGGTGCCCGAGGTGCCGGTGATCACCGCATCGGGGCGCAGCGCCACGATCTTGAGCACCTGTCCGGTCACCGACGAATCGGCGCGCGCATAGCGCTCGTTCGACACGATCTTGATGCCCGCGGGCTCCGCGCTCTTTTGCAGCGCGTCGTACACCAGGTCGCCCCAGGCGTCGGAGAAGCCGATGTAGCCCACCGTCTTCACGCCCGACTTCTTCATGCGCTCGACCACCGCGCTCACCATGAGCGGCGCGGGCTGCGGCAGCGTGACCATCCATGCGCCCTCTTCGCCCGGCAGGTTCGCGTTGGCGATGGAGATGAGCGGCGTCTTCGTCTCGCGCGCCACGCCGGCGATGGCCAGCGCGCCAGGCGATCCCGCCGTGCCGATGATGACGTCGACCTTGTCCTCGTCGATCATCTTGCGGGCGTTGCGCGCGGCCGTGGTCGGGTCCGAGGCGTCGTCCAGCTGCACCAGCTGGATCTTGCGGCCGCCCAGGTCCGCCTTGTAGGCGAGCGCGGCCTTCATGCCCTTCTCGTAGGGAATGCCCAGCGACGACACCGGCCCCGAGAGCGACGTGATGAAGCCGACCTTGAGGTCGGCGGCCCAGGCGCCAGCGACGGCGCTCAGGGCGCCCAGGCCCACGGCGATGCCCGCGAGGGCACGGAATCGGTTCAGGACTTTCATGGCGATGCTCCAGAGGTTGTCAAAGGGACGATGAAAAGGAAAACGAGGCTGCTGCACCACTTCGAGGAACACCGCGGAACCGGCTTTGCCGGGCCGCAGGTGTTGCCCCCTGGAAGGGGGTTGGCGCAGCGACACGAAGTGCGCGAAGACTGGGGGTCATTTCAAAGCACCAGGCTGCCGACGCTCGTGCCGCCGCACACGTAGAGCACTTGGCCGGTGACGAAGCTGTTGTCCGCGTCGGCGAAGAAACGCACGGCGCGTGCCACGTCGGCCGATTCGCCCAGGCGCTTGACGGGCACGGAGGCCGCGAGCGCGCGTTCCTTCTCGCTGCCGGCTTCGACGACGTCGTAGAACATGTCGGTGCGAATGGGGCCGGGTGCGACCACGTTCACCGTGATGCCGTCCGCCGCCAGTTCCAGCGCCCAGGTGCGCGCCATGCCCAGCATGCCGGCCTTGGTCGCGGAATAGCTGGTGCGGGTCGCCAGGCCGAGCGCCGCGCGCGACGACAGCAGCACCACGCGGCCGAAGCGCTGCGCGCGCATCGCGGGCAACGCGCCCTGCACGAGCTGGATCGCGCAACCCAGGTGCAGGTCGACCAGCGCATCGAGGTCGTCGAGCTTCACCTCGGGCAACAAGGCGGCGCGGATGACGCCCGCGTTGTGAACGATGGTGGTCGGCGCAAAGCGTTCGACCAGTTCGCGCACCGCCTCGCCCGTGGCCGCGCGGTCGCTCAGATCGACCTCCAGGCTGTGCAGCTTCGGGTGATCGATCTCGGCCTTGCGGCGCGCGAGCGACACCACCTCGTAGCCCTGCGCGAGCAGGTCTTCGCAGATCGCCTTGCCGATGCCGGCGCTGCCGCCGGTGACGGCCGCGACCTTCGGCGTCATGCCTGCGCTCCCACGAGGGCGAGCACGCGCAGCGGGCTGCCGCTGCCCTTCTCGATCTTGAGCGGCGGGCAGATCAGCACCGCGCCCGCGGGCGGCAGCAGGTCGAGGTTGCTCAGGCACTGCAGGCCATAGCGCCCCGCGCCGTGCATGTAGTAGTGGCACGGATACGGCGGCCGCAGGTGATAGCCCTGCCCCGCATCGGTACCGATGGCCTCCGAGCCGAAGCCCAGCACGTCGCGCTGCTCCACCAGGAAGCGCACGGCCTCGGTGCTCGGGCCGGGCGTGTGCTGGCCGGTCTCGTCGAAGTTCTGGTAGGCCTCGGGGTCGCTGCGCTTGGACCAGTCGGTGCGCATCAGCACCCACGCGCCCTTCGGGATGCGGCCATGCGCGGCTTCGTAGCGCTCGATGTCGGCCACGCTCAGCAGGTAGTCGTCGTTGCCCTGCACATCGGCCGAGCAGTCGATCACGCAGGCCGGTGCCACGAAGTTCTGCACGGGGATGGTGTCCACCGAGTTGTTCGGCAGGTCGCGTCCGGAGATCCAGTGGATCGGCGCGTCGAAGTGCGTGCCGGTGTGCTCGCCGCAGGAGAAGTTGTTCCAGTACCAGCCCGGACCGCGCTCGTCGTACTTGGACACTTCCTCGATGCGGAAGGGCCAGCACTGCCCCATCTCGGGCGGCAGCGCGATCTGCGGGAATTCGGGCGTGAGCGTCTGCGTGAGGTCGATCACGCGGATGCGGCCGCTCGCCATGGCGGTCACGAGGCCGCCCAGGATGTCGGCGGCGGATAGGAGTTCTGTGGTTGTCGTCATCGTGTGGCTCCTGTTCTCAGCCGCCTGCGGCCAGCTCGCGTTCGAGCACCTTGGGGTTGTCGCGCCAGCGCTCCAGCCACTCCTGCGCGACGTCGCCCGGGTAGACGTCTTCGACGCCATCGCGCAGCGCCTTCACGATGGCGTTGGCCAGCGCAGTGGGTGCCAGCTTGGGCGGCGGCGTGTGCTGGTTCCATTCGTCGTCGATGGGTCCGGGGAACACATTGATCACGCGAATGCCCGCAGGCCGCATCTCCGCACGCAGGCACTGCGCGAGCGAATGCGCCGCCGCCTTCGAGGCGCTGAAGGTGCCGTGCGGCGGAAAGTTGCTCAGCGCATAGATCGACAGCAGGTTGACCCACGCCGTCGCGCCCGTCGCGCCATCGGCCGAGCGGCCCTTGAGCGCGGGGCCGAACTCTTGCGCGAGACGCAGCAGGCCGAAGTAGTTGATGTCCATCTCGGCCTTGGCGACATCGGTGCCGCGCCGCGCGCCGATGCCGAAGGTGCGGTGCACCTCGGCGTTGTTGATCACGATATCGACCTTGCCGCCGATGGAGCCCGCGAGCTCGGTCACCTGGCGGCCGTTGGTGAGGTCAAGAGGAACGAGCGTCACCTGCGGCAGCGCCGAGATGTCGTCCAGCCCGTCGCCCATCTTCTTCCAGGGCTCGGCATGGCCGACCCAGACGATGTCGGCGCCGGCCTTCACCAGCGCGCGCACGATGGCCTGGCCGGTCTCGGTCTTGCCGTCGGTCACCAGCGCCTTGCGGAACTTGGGGTCGCTGGTCATTTCACGCAGCATCTTGTCGTCGGCCATGTGGGCACTCCCTTCATTCGGAAAACCAATGAGAACGGCCTGGCCCGCGCGGTCGAGGCGGGCACCTACGCGAACTCGGGTGGGCGCATCGCCCACTTCGCCGTGCAGGTGGACCATGAGCGTCGGGCCGGCATCCAGGTGCACCAGGCCCAGCCGCCAGGGCAGCCGCTCGCGAAAGAACAGGTCGTTGCTGTGGTGCAGCGTGGTGCTGCCGAGCAGCTCGCCCTCGCCGCTCTGCGTGCGCCAGCGCAGCGCGGCCGAGAGGCACTTGTGGCAGACCTCGCGCGGCGGGTACTGCACGGTGCCGCAGTCCTCGCAGGTCTGCAGCTCGAAGCGGCCCTCGGCGGCGGCGGCCGTGAGGCCGAGCGCGACGCGGCCGCGCGCGCCGGGCGGCAGGTTCATCTGCCGGGTGCGCAGCACCGGGTTCTTGCGCGGGGGGCGCATCAGGGGCATGGTCATGCGGCTCTCCCGAGGATGACGGCGCCTGTGCAGAGACACCGGTCGTAGGTCACCATGCCGAAGCCGGCGACGAGACCGAGTTGCGCGCCGGGCACCGCGCGCGCGCCGGCTTCGTCTGTCAGCTGGCGGATCGCCTCGACCATGCCGAGGAAGCCGCCCGCGGCGCCGGCCTGCCCGGCCGAGAGCTGGCCGCCGCTCGTGTTGTTCGGAAAACTGCCGTCGAAGGTCATGGTGTGCGACTGCACGAAGGCCGAGCCCTCGCCCTTCTCGCAGAAGCCCAGGTCCTCGAACTGCATCATCACGATGACGGGGTAGTCGTCGTAGGTCTGCACGAAGTCGAGCGCGGCGGGCTGCACGCCGGCCTGTGCGTAGAGGTCGTCGCGGTCCTTGCGCCAGCCGCCCTGCACCATCACCGGGTCTTCGGCGTAGGCGTTGTGGCGCTCGATGGCGCCGCGGATCACGGCGTGCGGCAAGCCCAGGTCGCGGGCGCGCTCCTCGCTCATCACGAGGAAGGCGTCGGCGCCCGCGCAGGGCATCACGCAGTCGAAGAGATGGATCGGGTCGGAGATGGGCCGCGCGGCCATGTACTCCTCGAGCGTCAAGCCCTTCTTGAACATCGCGTTCGGGTTGCCGAGCGCGTTGGTGCGCTGGTCCACGCAGATGCGGCCGAAGTCCTCGCGCTTCGCGCCGTAGGTGCGCATGTAGTTGGCGGTGATGAACGCGAAGATCGAGTTCGGCCCGCCCGAGCCGTAGGGGTAGCTCGCGTCGCGCGCGAAGTTGCTGAAGCTGCCGAGCGTCTGGCGGAAGGAGTCGACGTGGTTGGTGTCGGCGCCCACGCAGGCGACGATGTCGGCATCGCCCGCCTGCACGGCGCGCGCGGCGCGGCGCAGGCACATCACGCCCGAGGCGCCGCCGGTGGGCACGTGGTCGAGCCAGCGCGGCGACATGCCCAGATGCTGCGTCACGCCCACGGCCGTGTCGGGTGCGAGCGAGAAGCTGCTCAGGCACAGGCCGTCGATCTCTTCCTTCGGCACGCCGCTGGCTTCGACCAGTGCCTGCACGGCCTGGCCGATGAACCAGTGCGCGGTGTGCGTGGAGTAGCGCACGTAGGGCACCGTGATGGGCACGGCGACCGCGACGCCTTCGTAGGAAAACCGGTTGCGGCTCATGCTTGCCTCTTCTTCATCGACCGGGTGTCGATGCAATGGTCCTGCCCCGGCAGCGACTGCGCCATCTCGCGCAGCTGACCGCGCTGGATCTTCTGCGAGGGCGTGAGCGGCAGCGCATCGACGAAGGCGACGTAGCCCGGCGCCTTGTAGTAAGCGAGTTGATCGAGCGCGTGCTGCACGATGCTCGCGGCGATCTGCTCGCGCTGCGATGCATCGGCGTCCTCGCGCATCACGATGCAGGCCAGCACCTCGTCACCGCGCACCGCGTCCGGCGTGGCGGCCACGGCCGAGGTCTTCACGGCCGGGTGCTGGTTGAGCACGCTCTCGACCTCGACGGCCGAGATGTTCTCGCCGCTGCGGCGGATCACGTTCTTCTTGCGATCGACGAAGAAGAAGTTGCCCTCGGCGTCGCGGCGCACGAGGTCGCCGGTGTGGAACCAGCCGTCGGCCCAGGCTTCGCGCGTGGCTTCGTCGTCTTTCAGGTAGCCGGAGAAGAAGTAGCGCTTCGGGTCGTTGCCGGCCGAACGCACGAGCAGTTCGCCCGGTGCATCGACCCCCACATCACCGCCGTCTTCGCCCACGAGGCGGATCTGCACGAAGTCTTCCTGCCGGCCGAAGCAGCTCGTGCCCACGAGGCGCGGCTCGCGGTTGGCCATGATGCAGGCGGCCGCGCCGGTCTCGGTCATGGCCCAGGCCTCGACCAGCGGGAAGCCGAAGCGTTCTTCGAAAGGTGTGTGGTTCTTGCGGTCCACGCCGGCGCCGAAGCCCCAGCGGATCGCGTGGTCGCGGTCGGCGGCCGACGCGGGTGCGGAGAGCAGCATCGCCGGCATCACGCCGAGGTAGTGAACGATGGTCGCGCCGCTTTCGCGCGCGCTCGCCAGCCAGGTCTTCGGATGGAAGCGGTCAAGCTGCACGAGGCAACCGCCTGCGACCAACACCACCATGGTGGAGAACGCCATCGCGTTCATGTGGTTGAGCGGCAGCGGCGTGATGACGCGCTCGGTGTCGGGGCGGATGCTGCACACGCCGTCGAGCGCGGCGTACCACTCGCCCGCGCGCAGGAAGTAGGCGTTGCTCAGGATGCAGCCCTTGGGCCGCCCGGTGGTGCCCGAGGTGTAGAGCAGGCCGCATTCGGTGTCGATGCCGACGGGCTCGTGGGCGCGCGGCGCTGCTGTCTTCGCGCTGGGCACCGCGTCGTCGGGCCCCATCGTCTCGAAGACCACGCCAGCCTGCGCAGCGGCGGCGCGCAGGTCGTTCGCGCGCTCGGGCAGTGTCACGGCGAGGCCGATTTCGCTGTGGCCGATCAGGTAGACCAGCTCGGCCGAGCGCATCTCGGCGTTGATCGGCACCACGCTGACGCCCAGTGCGTTGAGCGCGAACCAGTGAAAGAGGAACGCAGGCCGGTTCTCCAGCAGCAGCCCGACGCGGTGGCCGTGCCCGTAGCCAGCTTGTGCATAGGCCGTGCGCAGTCGCTCGACCTCGGCTGCAGCCTCGTCCCAGCGAATGGCACCGGCCGCGATGCCGTAGGCCACAGCGGTCACCGATTCGGTGAACAGGAACTCGGCCTCCGGCGTGCGCGCTGCAGTCGCCGAGAAAACCTGATGGACGGTGGCGTGTTGCATCGCGTCCTTAGATGAAAAGCTGCACGGCCGGGAGCGCCGCGTCGCAGTTGAGCAGGTTCACGCGCTTGAGCGTCATGCGCAGCGCGCCGTCCTGCAGCGTGAGGTGATGGAAGAAGGTGCCGACATAGAACTGCAGTTCGTCGCCCTGCGATTCGGTGTAGTGGAAGCCGGTGCGCACCACGAAGCGATTGCCCTCGGCATCGAAAGTCTCGACGACCGGCACCTGCAGCAGGTGATGGCAGCGGCTCGGCGGCTGTTGCGAAAACGCGCGCGGGCTCTTCAGGCGCTCGATGCGCAGGTCGCGCAGCAGCTTGTCTTCGTAGAGGTGCGATGTGTGGTTCAGGCCGTCTTCCTGGTCGGGCACGAGCGGCACCCAGTAGAAGGCGTCGTCGGTGAAGAGTGCGTTCCATTCTTCGTAGCGGCGCGTGTCGAGCAGGTGCGCTTCGTTCACGACGAAGTCGATCAGGTCCTGGCGCGTGACTTGGGTCTCGGTGTCGGTGCCGGCCATCACATCGTCTCCGTCATGCGTTCGACCCAGCTGCGGTACTGGTTGCGCATCGGCAGCTCGTTGGTGCCGCCGGTGGTGATCTCGCCGCCCTTCAGTTCCGACGCGTCGTAGTCGCGGTGCAGGCTCACCCACTCGTTGCCGCTCGCGTGCAGGCCCGCCTGCATGCCGCGGTACGCCTGCAGGTCGTCGTGCCCCACCACCGAGAACGGCGAGTTGATGAGCCGGTTGTACATGGTGGTGCGCTGCAGCAGCTCGGGCGGCGCGCCTTTCAGGCGAAAGGTCCAGCTCTCGATCAGCGTCTTGTCGGCCGAGATGGGCTTGACCACGCGGATCGCCTGGATCGCGCCCTTGATCGTGAGGTTCGGGTAGTACACGGTGTTGTGCCGCGCCATGCCCAGGATCTGCGCGGTCTTCTCTTCGCCGTAGCGCGCCTTCATCGCGTCGTCGTATTCGGGGATCGCCTTGTACTTGCTGTGGATGCTGAAGTGCACGCCCGTGAAGCTGTGGCCGTGGTCGTAGGTGCGGATGCCCATGTCCTCGAAGAACTTGTAGTCGGACATGAAAGGCACGAACTGCTCGACCGCCATGGGCTTGGGCGCGTCGGCGGGCTGGTCGGCCCACATGCGCTTGGCGGTGCCGGCCGAGGACTCGTGCGCCACCATCGGGTGCATGGTGTCGTTCAGGTTCTCCACGAACATCTTCCAGTTGCACTGGTGCACGAAGCGCAGGCACCCGCCGGCGATTTCGAGTTCGCCCTCGGGCGAGCGGTCGGCCATGTTGTCGATGGAGCTGAGCGAATCGCCGAAGTACGCCTCGAAGTCGGGGCCCGCGTCGTTGATCTTCACGAAGATGAAGCCGCGGTGGCTGCGCACGTGCTTGAGCGTCGTCAGGCCCTTGGCCGATTCGCACTCGTGCAGCGCGGTGTTCTCGTAGCCGGTCTTCAGCGGAATCGCCAGCAGCGAGCCGTCGGTCTTGAAGGTCCACGCGTGGTAGGGGCAGCGGAAAAACTTGCCGGTGTTGCCGCAGGGAGCGCTCACCAGGCGCGAGCCCTTGTGGGCGCAGCGGTTCATCATCGCGCGCACGCTCCCGTCGGTGTGGCGCACCACGATCAGCGGGCGGCCGGCGATCTCGTTGCTGATCCAGTCGCCGGGCTTGGGCAGCTGGCTCTCGTGGCCGACGTAGTTCCAGGTGTTGGCGAAGAAGTGTTGCTGCTCCAGCTCGAACAGTTCCTGGCTGGTGTAGAGGTCGCGGTGCACGCGATCGTTCTGCACGAGCGCGCGCACTGCTTCTGGGTTGTCTCTGTACGAAGGCATGGTTCTCGTGGCTCCTTGCTTCAGATGTCGAGCACCAGGCGCGCACCCTTGGCGCGCGAGATGCAGATCTGCATGACGTTGCCCTCGGCCTTCTCGCGGGCGGTGAGCACGTAGTCGCGGTGATCGATCTCGCCTTCGAGCACGGGCACGGCGCACACGCCGCATTCGCCGCGCTTGCAGTCGAACATCGGGTCGCAGCCGTTGTCGATGAGGCAGTCCAGGATGCTCTGGTCGGCCGCGACGGTGAAGCGCTGGCCCGATTGGGCGAGTTCCACCTCGAAGGGCCGGTCGCCCGCTTCGGCGACCGGTTCGGTGAAAAGCTCGAAGTGCACGCGGTCGTGCTCCCAGCCGCGGGCCTGGGTGCGGGCGAGCACCGCGTCGAGCATGACCTTGGGGCCGCAGACGTAGAGGCGGTCGCCGGCCGGTACATCGTCGAGCAGCGCGTCGATGTCGAGCGGCGCGCCGACTTCGGCATCCGTGTGCACGCGCAGGTCGTCGCCCAGCAGCGCCTGCAGCTCGGGCAGGAAGGCCATCAGCTCGCGGCTGCGGCCGGCGTAGTGCATGCGCACCGGCGCCTCTTCGGCGCGGCGGCGCGCGGCCATGCTGGCGAGCGGCGTGACGCCGATGCCGCCCGCGACCAGCACCGAGCCGCCGGGGCCGGTGTGCAGCGGAAAGTCGTTCTTCGGCGCTTCGATGGCGAGCGTGTCGCCCTCCTTCAGCCTTTCGTGCATGAAGCGCGAGCCGCCGCGGCCTTCGGCCTCCTTGCGCACGGCGATAACGTACTCGGTCGGTGCGTTCGTCGCGTTGCGCGCGGTCGCGAAATTGATCAGCGAGTAGTGGCGCCAGTCGGTCTTGCCGTCGGGCAGCGACACCTGCACGCGGATGTGCGCGCCGGCCGCGAAGCCCGGCAGCGGACGGCCGTCTTCGGCGCGCAGGCGCAGCATGCGGATCAGCGGATTGAGTTCGCGCGCTTCGGCGACGCGAAGTTCGAGCGTGGCGGTGGGAGCGGTCATCGTGCGTCCGTTGTCTCTTCAGGCCAGCGCGTGCTGCGCCAGGGCAGCCTGCAGCTTGTGGCCGTGTTCGTCGGCGAGCGCCGCATCGCGCAGTTCGCGCAAGGTGGCGGGCGCGAGCTGCGCGCCCGCGCGCTCGACCGCGCGCATCACCGTGTCGTAGTTGCGGATGCCGCGCTCGTGCGTGTCGCTGTAGCCCTTGACCAGGCGCTGGCACTGCGCGAGCTCCACCGCCAGCTCGGGGTTGCGCTGCGCGGTGGCGGCGATGCGATGCAGCCACTCTTCGATGCGGCGGTTTTCTTCGGCGTAGCGCATGGTCGAGCGGCGCCAGCGCTTCATCGCGGCCACGGCGCGCAGCATGAGGTAGCCGCGCAGCGAGCTGGTCCGGATCACGCGGCCTTTCTGCGTGAAGCGCTCGACGATCTTCTTGGGCGTCGAGGAGTTTATGAGCCAGCGGCCGATGCCGCCGGGCAGCGTCTCGCAGATTTCCTGCAGGCGCGGGTGCATGTATTCGTTGATGGCGAGCACCTGGCCGGGCTGCACGCGGGTCTCGCCGCGCACGCGCTCGAAGCGGGTGGCGCGGGTCTTGAGCGCGGCCACGCGGGCGGTGTCTTCGTAGGACATCCAGAGGGCGAGGTGGCGTGCGGTCTCGCGCAGCAGGCGGTGGTCGCCGGTGCCCGGCAGGGCGGCGATGACGGCCATACGGTCCAGGTACAGGCCGGCGTAGGCCAGGTCCTGGTAGTCGATGAGGCGGCGCACGCCTTCGAGCAGGAAGTCTTGCGCGGCAAGGGGAAAGTCGTGCTGCACGCGTTCGACCAGCACGCGCACGGCCGGGTGACGGGGCTGTGGCGTTGGCGTGGCCGCCGCGGCTTCCGGCGGTGTCTCGCCATCGTCGCCGGCCTGCGCGCGAGCGAATGCGCCGCCGAAGGCCTTCAGGCTGGGTTTCACGCCCACGCCGCCGCGTTCGATGGTCGCTTCGAACTGCGCGCGACTGAAAGGCAGCACGCCAGAGCCCGCCAGCGCGCCGAAGAGCACGGCACTGATCACGCTGCCCGAGGCTTCGGCGGCTTGCGCCATGTCGAAGCGGATGAAGCGCTTGGCGGCCTTGGCCGTGTGCGCGAGCAGTTGCGCGCTGTCGACACGGCCGTCACCGAGCGCGCTCTTCTCCGCGATGGAGAACACGCGGTGCGTCGACGCGATGAGCGTGGTGCGGTCGTTGGTGACCAGGCCGCGCTGCACGGCACGGCCGGCTTCCATGAGTTCGGAGGCGAGCACCACATCGACGTCGCCGGGCAATGGCATCAGCGCCAGCACAGGCCGGCCGCGATCCACTTCTGCCTGCGCCGTCGGATAGAGCTCGACGTAGTAGATCGTCGCGCCCGTGCGCTGCGCCACGCCGGGAACCGAGGTGGTCTGGGCCACGTAGCCATTGGCCTCGCCCATGTCCACGATCCAGTCGGCCAGCACGCCGCCGCCCTCCCCGCCCATGGCGAGGATCGCGATCTTGATCGGTTGGGCCTTGGTGTTCGTCATCGCTTCAGAAGGCATAGGTTTCGCGCCGGCGCGCTTCGCCGCGCTGCAGCCAGCCGATGACGGCGCTGCGCACGCGCTCGCGCAGCTTGTCCCAGCCGGTCGGGTTGCTCACGATCTGCGCCTTGTAGAACGAGGGGCACAGCACCGCGGCATGCGAGACCTCGCCGCACACGCCGCAGCCCACGCAGCTGTCGAGCACGGCCGCGACCGGGTCGGTGCGCAGCGGATCGGGGTTGGGCTTGATGGAGAGCGAGGGGCAGCCCGACAGGCGGATGCACGAGTGGTCGCCGGTGCAGGTGTCCGAATCGACGCCGAACTTCTCGCGCACCATGCGCTTGCCGTCGGCGATGGCCTTGCGCACCAGCGGCTTCTCGCGGCGCTGCTTGTTGAGCATGCACTCCGACTGCGCGATCAGGACCTTGGGGCCCTTCTTCGTGGTGGTGAGCGCTTCTTTCAGTGCATCGCGCATGCCGGCCACGTCGTAGGTGCGGCGCAGCGTCTTCACCCATTCCACGCCGACGCCGCGCACGGCACGCTCGATTTCGTGTCCGGTGCTGCGCGTCTTGTTGACGGCGTTCGACGAGAGGATGTCCTGCCCGCCGGTGGCCGAGGTGTAGTTGTTGTCGACGACGATGGTGAGGTTGTCGCTCTTGTTGAAGACCGAGTTCGCCACGCCGCTGGTGAGGCCGTTGTGCCAGAAGCCGCCGTCGCCCATCATCGAGATCGCGCGCTTGCCGGCCGGCGCATTGAGCGCCGAGGCGCCCGCGCCGCCCAGGCCGTAGCCCATGGTGGTGTTGCCGATGTTGAAGGGCGGCAGGATCGAGAACAGGTGGCAGCCGATGTCGGCGCTCACGTGGTGTGCGCCGAGTTCACGCTCGACCAGCTTCATCGCGCTGAAGATCGGGCGCTCGGGGCAGCCGGTGCAAAAACCCGGCGGACGTGCGTGCACGACATCGCCGAGTGCGGTGGATGGCATCGCTGGTTCGGGCGCGGCATCGACGCCGATGGCGGCCACTTCCTTCAGCGGAATCACCTTGCGCACCGGTACGGGCACTGGCAGCGGCGCGAGGCGTTCGTAGCGCTCGCAGAAAGTGCGCGCGCCCTTGAGCAGTTCGGAGGATGTGTACTCGCCGGCGACCGGCAGCATGTCCTTGCCGTGCAGCGCGGTCGTGGAGCCCGCCTGGCGCAGGATGGTCGCGAGGTTCTGCTCGACGAAGTTGGGCTGGCCCTCTTCCACGATCAGCACCGCGCGCTTGCCTTCGCAGAAGCGGATGACTTCGCTCTCGATGACCGGATAGGCCACGTTCATCACATAGAGCGGCACCTTGGTGTTGCCGTACACGTCGGCGAGGTCCAGCCGCTCCAGCGCGCGCAGCAGCGTGTTGTAGCTGCCGCCCTGCACGATGATGCCGATGTCGTCGGCGTCTTCGGAAAAGAACTCGTTGAGTTGCCGCTCTTCGATGAAGCGCACCGCGGCGGGCCAGCGGTCCTTCACCTTTTCCTGTTCGTGCACGAAGCTCGCGGGCGGCAGCACGATGCGGCTGACGTCGCGCTGCGGGTTCTCCAGCGCCTCCTGCAGCGTGAACTTCGCGCGCTTGTTATCGCCGGCGATGAAGTGGCCGTGCACGTGGCAGGCGCGGATGCGCAGCTGCAGCATCACGGGCGTGTTGCTGGCTTCGGAGAGATCGAAGCCCGTCTTCACCGCATCGACGATGCTGGGCAGGTTGGGACGCGGATCGAGCAGCCAGATCTGCGACTTCATCGCGAACGCGTGGCTGCGCTCCTGCATGATCGACGAGCCTTCGCCGTAGTCCTCGCCCACGATGATGAGCGCGCCGCCGGTCACGCCGCCCGAGGCGAGGTTGGCCAGCGCGTCGGAGGCGACGTTGGTGCCCACGGTGGCCTTGAAGGTGACGGCGCCGCGCAGCGGGTAGTTGACCGAGGCGGCGAGCGTGGCGGCGGCGGTGGCTTCGCTCGCGCTGTTTTCGAAGCGGATGCCCTGTTCCGCGAGGATGTCCTGTGCATCGGCCAGCACGTCCATCAGGTGCGAGATGGGCGCTCCCTGGTAGCCCGCGACGTAGGAAACGCCTGACTCCAGCAAGGCCTTGGTGACCGCCAGAATGCCTTCTCCGCGAAATACATCGCCACCCGAAAGCCGCAGCTTCTTGACTTCCTCGACGAACGAACGCTCAGCCATGTGGGTCCTTTTTCTTTCTCGTGGGAGGATGCGCTTCAGGTGCCACATCACGCTTTCTATAATGTTGACAAATGAATGTATCCACAATCATGAATTACCCTAGACATGCAAGCAGCGTGCCCGAAGCTGGTTTGGCGTGCCGGGCTGTGAGGTGCCTTCATGGCTGAGCAGGACCCGCCCGCCGAATCGCATCGCTTCGTCGACGACTACCTGCCGGCGCTGCTCGCGCAGGCGAGCCAGTTGATCTCTTCGGAGTTCCACGAGGTGGCGCGCCAGCAGGGCTTCTCGGTGTCGGAGTGGCGCGTGATGGCGTCCCTCGCGGGCAGCGAGCCGATCAGCATCGGCCAGCTCGCGCAGGTGACCGTGACCAAGCAGCCGACGGTGACGCGCCTCCTGGACCGCATGGAGTCGCGTGGACAGGTGGAGCGCCTGCCCCACGAGAGTGACCGCCGCATCACGCTGGTGCGCATCACGCGCAAGGGCCTGAAGGCCGTCGAGCACCTGATGGAACTGGCGCGCGAGCACGAGCGCCGCGTGCTCGAGCCCTTCGGCCTGCGGCGGGCCGAAGAACTCAAGGAGACGCTGCGAAGAATGATCGAACTGCACGTGCATGTGCCGCTCGAGGAGCCGGAGCCCGAAGAAGACTGAAAGACCGAATCCGGTCTACGGCACGAGCACTGCGCGGCCGCGATGGCCGCGTTGCGCGATCCAGTCGAGTGCCTTGGCGGCATCGGCCAGCGCGAAGGCCTGCACGTCGAGATGCAGGCGGCCATTGGCCAATCGCGCGAGCAACTCGGGCGCGGCGGCACGGCCCGCGGCCTCCCGCCTGAACATGTTGAGCGGCAGCAGCGCAACGTCGCGCTGCAGGAAGTGCGCGATGTCCAGTTGCAGCATGGGACCGGCGGTGTAGCCGATCAGCACGGCGCGTCCGCCGGGGCGCACGGCAGGAAGAGACGCTGCGAGGACGTTGCCGCCGACCGTGTCGATGAGCAGGTCGGCGGTGGCAACGGAGGGTGCGGTGTTCGGATCGACCGGCGTCACCGTGCACCCTGCATCGCGCGCAAGTTGCATCACGAGGGAGCCCACCGCGCCGCTCGCGCCAGTCACCAGAACTTGCTCGCCCGCTTGCAGCTTCGCGACGTCATGCAGCGCCACCCATGCCGACGTGGTGGGAGAGAAGAACGCGGCGCCGAGCGTCATCGGCAATGCATCGGGCAGGAGGCCGAGCGCTTCGTCGGGCGCATCGATCAGCTCGCACCAGGTGCCGTCGAACAGGGTACCCAGGCCGCTGCCGCGCAGCCACACGCGTTGGCCAACCTCGTAGCGTTCGCTCGCGACGACGATGCCGGCGGCTTCCACACCCGGCGTGTAGGGCAACGGCGGATGCCGCAGGAAGCTGCCGCGCCACACGGTGCGGTCGATGTGGCCGACCGTGGCGGCCTGCATGCGGACGATGGTGCGGCCGGGGCGCGCGACGGGATCGGCCACCTCTTCCAGCGCGGGCACTGCATCGAAACCGTGGATGCGGACGGCTTTCATGGCAGCGTCGAAAGAAAGTCGATCACGGCCTGCGCGAAGGCTTCGGGCATCTGGTCCGGCAGGGGCACCATGCCGCCTTCGATGTCGACGATGCGCGCGTGCGGCAGGTGGTGCTGCAGCTCGACCGCATGCGGTGCGGCGAACGGATCGTCGGTGGCGCGGATGATGAGCGTCGGTTGCGTCACGCGGCCGATGCGGTCTTCCATGCGGTAGGACGCGACGGCGCGATGGCCCTCTTCCACGCGGTGGCCGACCTTCAATGCATCGAGCACGAAGGCTTCGAGCAATTCGGGGCGTCCTGTCGGATAGAAGCCCTGGCGTTTTTGCCACAGCGCGGCGAGATGGCTGCCGTCTTCGCTCGGCGCCACCTCGTCGATGGGCGGCCGCTGGGCGCGTGCGATGCGAAAAGGTTCGTCGGTGTACGGCGTGGACGACAGCACGAGGCCGCGCACGCGGTCCGGAAAGGCGGCCGCCAGTTCGATCGCGACGACGCCGCCCGTGTGATGGCCCACGACATCGGCCTGCCGGACGCCCAGCGCATCGAGCAGCTCGCACGCCACGTGCGCCCATTGCTCGATGCTCGCGGGCACACCGCCATCCGCGGAATCGCCGAAGCCCGCGGTGTCCATCGCGATGGCGCGATAGCGCACGCCGAGCAGCGGCAGCACCTCGCGGTATTCGGCCCAGCTGCGCGGCGACTGGTGCAGCAGCAGCACGGCGGGCGCACTCGCATCGCCGCACGTCGCGTAGTGCACCTGTCCCACCGACAGGTCGGCAAAGGCGCGGCGGATCGTCATGACAGCGTCTCGCCGGCGGGCGCGCGCCAGAGGCCCGCGTGCTTGAGCTCGCCGAGCGTGCGCGAGAGCACGTCGCGCCGGTACGCGGCGATGTCGCGGCCTTCGTAGTCGTAGAAGCCGCTGCCGCTCTTGAGGCCGAGGCGCCCCTCGGCGACCATGCGATCGACGATGGCGGGCGCGGTGTAGCGGCCCTTGTCGATCGAGGCGGACATCTCGCGGCTCGCGTGGTGCAGGATGTCGCAGCCGCCGAAGTCGATGAACTCGACGACGCCGAGCGCGGCGAAGCGCAGGCCGAGGCCGTAGCGCGTGGCCTTGTCGATTTCCTCGGCGGTGGCAGCGCCCTCCTCGATCATGCGGGCCGCCTCGTTCATCACCAGCGCCTGCAGGCGCGGCACGATGTAGCCGGGCGATGCGCCGCAGACCACGGGCAGCTTGCCGATCGCCTCCATCAGCGCCTTGGTGCGTGCGAGCACGCCAGCGTCGGTGCCCGGATGGCAACTGAGTTCCACCACGGGGATCACATACGCCGGGTTGAGCCAGTGCATGTTGAGAAAGCGTTCGGGCAGCCGCACCAGCGCCGCGAGCTGCGTCACGAGGATGCTGCTGGTGGTCGAGGTGAGGATCGCGTCGTCGCGGCAATGGCGGTTCAGGTGCTCGAAGGCCTCGCGCTTGGCCTCCATGGTTTCGGGGACGCCTTCGAACACGAGCTCGGCGGCGGCGAGCGCCTGCGGAGCGGCCGCGGCATTCACGAAGTCCACGCGCGCGGCGATGGGCTGGATCTGCGCCGCATCGATCACGCCGAGCTGCGCGAGGCCTGCGAGGCTGGCCTCGATCTCCGCCTTCGCTTCGCCCTGCAGGCGCTGCCAGGCCTCGTCGTTGCGCGGACGCAGGTCGATCAGCGAGATGCGGTGGCCGGCGTATGCGAACGCGATCGCGATGCCGCGCCCCATGCGGCCGGCGCCGACGGCGGCGAAGCGGGGCAACGCGCGCTCATTGGCCATCGTGCAGCCTCTCCTTGAGTTGTGCCGCGCTCAGGTCGGCGAGGCCCAGGCTTTCGAAAGTGCGCGGGCCGTGGCGCAGGTCGCGGCCGAGAAAGCCGCCGACGATGGCCAGCAGGCCGTGCGCGATGGGCGCGTCCACGCCCGCATGGCGCGCGGCCGAAGCCAGGAAGGCCAGGCCCAACTCGGTGTCTTCGGTGATGTAGCGGTGCGTGTGCAGGTCGATGTTCTCGCGCCAGTCACCCGACTTGACGAGCTGCTTGTGCGCGTCGCCGTACATCCACTGGTCGTTGTTGTAGTGGTCGGCCAGCGGATAGTGCGGCGCGCCTTGGCCGAAGGCCTCGCGCACGGCCATGCGTTCGCGGTCGAGCCGGTCGGTCACGTCGCGCACCGCGCGTTGCGTGCCTTCGTTGTGGATGTCCCAGCGCTCGAAGTGCTGCAGCGGCGCGGCGTTCATCACCATCAGCGGCGGGTGGATGACGGGGCCTGCGTTCATCAGCGCACCCGAGAGCGCGTCGCCGCAGCCGTGCACGGCCGGGTAGGCCTTGCGGATCACCGCGATCGCCTCGGCCTCCTTGCGCGCGGGGTAGACGCCGGTCGGCAGGCGGATGGCGCGGATGGTGACGTTCACTTCGCGCTCGCCGTGCTTGCGCGCGAGGTACGGCAGGGTGCCGGTCTCGGCCCAGGCCACGTCGGCGCGGTTGCCGGCCTCTTTCACCGTGCGCGCCATCACGTAGCTGCCGAAGGTGCCGGGCGGCAGGAAAACGACCTGGCCGTCGACCAGGTGCGGGGCCATGGCGAGCGCGATGTCGTGCTGGGCGATGGCGGGCGTCGGGATGACGATCAGCTCCGCATCTTTCAGCGCCGCGGCGATGTCGGCGGTGGCAAGCGCGAGCGGCACCTCGCGTGCGCCATCGGCATCCTTCAGCGTGATCGCGCCGGCTTGCACGACTGGCTCGAGCGCCGCAGCATCGCGACGCCACAGGCGCACCTCGTGGCCGGCTTCGGACAGGTCCGCGGCGGCTGCGTAGGCGCCGTGACCACCGCCAAGAATCGCAATTTTCATGTTCGGAATTTGAAAAGCAGATGTCGATGAACCGGCAGCCGCGGCGCGGACCGGGGAGCAATGCGCCATTACATTACTTTTCATCGATTCATAAGTCAATCAAATATCGCTTCCAAAGCCCCCTCGGAAACCCGCAATGAAAAAGCCCGCGCTTCTTGCGAAGCGCGGGCTTTCTTTTTGGGCAAAGCGGCGGGTCGGCCGCTCTGGAATGGATCAGCGCGAGGGCTTGAACGCACGCTTTTGTGCGTCGCGGGGCACGAACACCTTGCCCGGGCCGCCATGGCCTGCGCCATTGCCGCGCGGTGCGAAACCTTCGCGGGGAGCGAAGCCTTCACGGGGCGCGAAGCCGCCGTCGCCGCGGCCACCGCCGTGGTGACCCTGGCCGTGGCCGCCGCGCGGAGCGCTGTCGCCCCAGCCGGGCTTGCGGCCATAGCCTGCGCCACCGCCGTTGTTGCCGCCGTCGTCACGACCGCCGCCGAAGCCGGCGTTGTTGCCGCCCTGGAAGCCGCGCGGGCCCTGGTGGCCTTGGCTCGGTGCCGGGCCGCGTGCATTGCGGTCGTTGAAGCCGCTGGCGCCGGCATAGCCGCCGCCGTTGTTGCCGCGGTAGCCACCGCCGCCGCCTGCACCGCCATTGCCGAACTTGCGGTCGCGCGACTGGTTGTCGCCGCGGCCACCGCGGTACTCGCCCATCGGGGGGCGCGATTGCGGCATGCGCTGTTGCGGCTCGAGGCCGGCAACCACTTCAGCCTTGAACTGCTGGCGGCTGTATTGCTCGATGTCCATGATCTTGCGGCGATCGCGGAATTCGGCAAACGTGATCGCCAGGCCATCGCGGCCGGCACGGCCGGTGCGACCGATGCGGTGGGTGTAGTCCTCGGCCTTCATCGGCAGGCCGAAGTTGAAGACGTGGGTGATGGTCGGCACGTCGATGCCGCGGGCGGCAACGTCGGTGGCCACCAGGATCTGCACCTGGCCCTGGCGCAGCGCCATCAGGCGGCGGTTGCGCAGGCCCTGGCTCAGGGCGCCGTGCAGCGCCACGGCGCTGAAGCCTTCTTGCTGCAGGTCGTTGGCGAGGCCGTCGCACTCGACTTGCGTGCTGGCGAACACGATCGCCTGGTTGATGCTCGTGTCGCGCAGCCAGTGGTCCAGGAGCTTGCGCTTGTGCTGGCTGTTGTCGGCCCAGTACAGCGATTGCTTGATGTTGGCGTGCTTTTCCTGCGGGCTGTCGATGGTCACGCGCTGCGGCTCGCGCATCACGCGCTGGGCCAACTGCTGGATGCGCGGCGCGAAGGTGGCGCTGAACATCATCGTTTGCTGACGCTCGATGGTGAGCTGGTTGACTTCGGCCAGGTCGTCGGAGAAGCCCAGGTCGAGCATGCGGTCGGCTTCGTCGACCACCAGGAACTTGACCTGGTCCAGCTTGAGTTGCTGCGAGCGTTGCAGGTCGAGCAGGCGGCCGGGCGTGGCAACCACGAGGTCGGCGTTCTGCAGCTTGGCGATCTGCAACTGGTAAGGCATGCCGCCCACCACGTTGGCGATGCGAAGACCGCGGCAATGGCGAACGAGTTCGATGGCGTCGTGCGCGACTTGCTGCGCGAGTTCGCGCGTCGGGCACAGGATCAGGGCGCCGGGGGTGGCGGCCTTGAAGTGGCGGGCGTTGGTCGGGTCCTTGCGCTTGGGCTTCTTCGGCGCGACTTCGCCGCGGGCGACGGCTTCGGCGGCCAGGCGCTGGAACTCGGCCTTGGCTTCGGCTTCGGCTTCGGCCTGGCGCTTGAGCAGCGTGTGCAGCACGGGCAGCAGGAAGGCTGCGGTCTTGCCCGAACCGGTCTGGCTGGAGACCATCAGGTCGACAAAACGGGCCTTGCCGTCCTGGCCGGCTTCGCCGCCCATGGCGAGCGGGATCACCTTGTCTTGCACGGTGGTCGGCTGGGTGAAGCCCAGGTCGGCCACGGCGGCGATCAGTTCGGGTGCGAGGCCCAGGCGGATGAAGCCGTTGGGCAGGCTCGGTTCCTGTTCCACCGCGGCGGCCTCGGGGGCGGCTGCATCGAGCGCCTCGAGGATCGGCGCTTCGGACACAGTGTCCACAGCGGCGGTGAATTCGTTGTTGGTAGCGGATTGCACAGGCGCGAACTCGCCCTGCGCTTCAAAAGCGTCGGTCATGTAGATATCAATCTCAAACGCGAGCGCTGCCGTAGGCGGCGCCCCGTTGGTGGTTAAAAACATCAACCATCCAACGACATTCAGCTTCCGGCTAACGCCTGAGGCTGTGGCCCTTTTTGATCAGCGAATGCGATCGGGCGCGGTGTGCAAGATAGGGAGATGCAAGAGACGCTGATCTGTGTCCTTTGACAATTGCAAATCAGCGAAGCCTGCGATTATGGCACGGCTTCGGGTTTTTACCTAATCTCTTGTCGATGGACCTCAATCGGTCAGGCGCAGGAAGGTCTCCCGGTAATGGGCGAGCTCCTCGATGGACTCGTGCACATCGGCCAAGGCAGTGTGCGCCTGCTGCTTCTTGAAGGCGCTGTAGGCCGAGGGCTTCCAGCGCTTGGCCAGTTCCTTCAAGGTGCTGACGTCCAGGTTGCGGTAGTGGAAGTACGCCTCCAGCTTGGGCATGAACTTGACCAGGAACCGCCGGTCCTGCCCGATGGTGTTGCCGCACATTGGCGAGCCGCTGCGGGGGATGTACTTGGCGATGAATTCCAGCAGTTGCTGCTCGGCCGCGGCCTCGTCGAGCGTGGAGGCCTTCACCTTGTCGATCAGGCCGCTGCGGCCATGGGTGCCCTTGTTCCAGGCGTCCATGGCGTCGAGCACGGCGTCGCTCTGATGGATGACGAGCACGGGGCCGTCGATGCGGGGCGTGAGGTCGGGGCCGGTGACGACCACGGCGATCTCGAGCAGGAACTCTTTCTCGGGGTCCAGGCCGCTCATCTCGCAGTCCAGCCAGACCAGGTTCTGGTCGCTTCTCTTCAAAGTGGGCACGGCTGCGGGGGGCGTCGGGTCTAGGGATTCGGGCATCGAAGGATTGTCGCCCAAGGCCTGCGCCCCGAATTACCGGGGACTAAACTCGCCGCTCCATGTCCTATTCGCTCATCTTCACCATCGCCTTCGCGGCCGCGCTCGTTGCAGGCCTCGCTGTGAAGTTCTGGCTCGCTTCGCGGCAGGTGCGCCATGTGGCGCAGCACCGCGGCACGGTGCCGGAAGCCTTCGCGCAAACCATCACGCTCGCAGCCCACCAGAAGGCGGCCGACTACACGATCGCCAAGGCCCGCTTTGGCCTGATAGAGATGGCCTGGAGCGCGGCGCTGCTGCTGGGCTGGACGCTGCTCGGCGGGCTCGACGTGCTGAACAAGCTGCTGCTGGTGGCGCTCGGCGGCGGCATGGTGCAGCAACTGGTGCTGCTGGCCGCCTTCGCTGCCATCGGCGGCCTGCTCGAGCTGCCGTTCACGCTGTGGCAGACCTTCAGGCTCGAAGAGCGCTTCGGCTTCAACAAGATGACCTGGAAGCTCTGGCTGGCCGACACCGTCAAGTCGACGCTGCTCGGCGCGTTGATTGGACTGCCGATCGCGGCGCTGATCCTCTGGCTCATGGGCGCGGCCGGCACGCTCTGGTGGCTCTGGGCCTGGGCCGCGTGGATGGGGTTCAACCTGCTCCTGATGCTGATCTACCCGACCTTCATCGCGCCGCTGTTCAACAAGTTCAAGCCGCTGGACGACCCCACGCTGAAAGCGCGAGTCACCGCATTGATGAAGCGCTGCGGCTTCGCGGCCAAGGGCCTGTTCGTGATGGATGGCAGCACCCGCAGCGCGCACGCGAATGCGTACTTCACCGGCTTCGGCGCGAGCAAGCGCGTGGTGTTCTACGACACGCTGCTGCGCCAGTTGAATGCCGGCGAAGTGGAGGCCGTGCTCGCGCACGAGCTCGGCCACTTCAAGCATCGCCACATCGTGAAGCGGCTGGTCGCGATGTTCGCGCTGAGCCTTGCCGGTTTTGCACTCCTGGGCTGGGTCTCGACGCAGGTCTGGTTCTATGCAGGCCTGGGCGTGCAGCCGAACATGTCGCCGACCGCGCCCAACAGCGCGCTGGCCCTGCTGCTGTTCATGCTCGCGGTGCCGGTGTTCGGCTTCTTCGTGGCACCGCTGCCGGCACGTCTTTCGCGCAAGCACGAGTTCGAGGCCGATGCCTACGCCATCGCGCAGACCAGCGGCGCCGACCTCTCCGCCGCCCTGCTCAAGCTCTACCAGGACAACGCATCCACGCTCACGCCCGATCCGGTGTTCGTCAAGTTCTACTACTCCCATCCGCCTGCGTCCGAGCGCCTCGCGCGCATGACCGCGGCGTGATCCACCACCTCACCTTTCAGCAGAGCCCCTCATGAGCAGCATGTTCAAACCCAAGGACTGGAAGAACCTCCCGGCCCGCCACGCACTGAGCGCCACCGAGATCGTCTCCGGCCTCGCCAAGCTCGAGGGCTGGAAGCTCACCGGCGACGGCGCCGATGTCGCGATCGAGAAGACCTTCGCCTTCTCCAACTACTTCGAGACCATCGCCTTCGTGAATGCGCTGGCGATGGTGGCGCACACGCAGGACCACCACCCCGACCTGTCGGTGCACTACAACCGCTGCGTGGTGCGCTTCAACACGCACGACGTGAAGGGCCTCTCGGTCACCGATTTCGATTGCGCACGGCAGGCCGACGCGCTGGTTGCGAGCCCCGCCGCATGAGGAAACACGCCTGTGGCTAAGCCGGGCCGCGCCGCCTTCACCCCTGCTGCACACAACACGGGGAAGGCGCACCACGACGGCCTCGTCGTCGCCAGCCACGGGCGTCACTGCCTCGTCGAAACGCCCACCGGCGAGCGGCTGATCTGCCACCCGCGCGGCAAGAAGAGCCAGGCCGTGGTCGGCGACCGCGTGCGCTGGCAGGCCACCGAGGACGAAGGCACCATCGAAGAGGTGCTGCCGCGGCGCAACCTCTTCTACCGGCAGGACGAGATCCGCACGAAGTCTTTTGCGGCGAACCTGGACCATGTGCTGATCCTGATCGCGGCCGAGCCGGAATTTTCGGAGCACCAGTTGGCGCGCGCGCTGATCGCGGCGGAGGCGCAGCGCATCACGCCGATCATCGCGCTCAACAAGAGCGACTTGGTCGAGCCCTTCGAGCGCGCCTGGACCAAGCTCGCGCCCTATCGCCGCATGCACCACGGCGTGCTGCCGCTCTCGCTCAAGGCGTCGGGCGAGGCGGACTACGCATCGCTGATGAAGCTGCTGTCCGGCAAGTCCACGCTGGTGCTCGGCCCTTCCGGCTCGGGCAAGAGCACGCTGACCAATCTGCTGGTGCCGGGCGCGACCGTGCTGACCCAGGAGATTTCGCAGGCGCTGAATTCGGGCAAGCACACGACCACCAGCACCACCTGGTACTGGATCGACGAAGCCCGCACCACCGGCCTGATCGACTCGCCGGGCTTCCAGGAATTCGGCCTGAACCACATCGAGCCGATGCAGCTCGCGGGGTTGATGCCCGACATCGCCGAGCACACGGGGGACTGCAAGTTCTACAACTGCACCCACCTGCACGAACCGGGCTGCGGCGTGATCTCGAACGTCGAGACGCCGACGCATGCGGGGCCGATCAGCGCGTCGCGCTACAGGATCTACGGCGAACTGTTCGCCGAGCTGAGCCAGACGCGCTACTGAGCGTCCAGGATGGCCTGCAGCGCCTGCACCAGCGCGCTGCATTGCTCGCGCGTGCCGATGCTGATGCGCAGGTACTGCGCGATGCGCGGCTGCTTGAAATGCCGCACCAGCACCGCGCGCTCGCGCAGCAATGCGGCCAGCTCGGCCGCATCACGCTGCGGATGGCGCGCGAACACGAAGTTGGTCTGCGAGGGCAGCACCTCGAAGCCCAGGTCTTCGAGCTGCAGATGCAGCCCTTCGCGGGTGTCGACGATCTTGTCGCGCGTGATGGCGAACCAGGCCTCGTCTTCCAGCGCCGCGACCGCACCCGCCGAGGCGAGCCGGTCGAGCGGGTAGGAGTTGAAGCTGTCCTTCACGCGCACCAAGGCGTCGATCAGGTGTTGCTGACCGCAGGCAAAGCCGACGCGCAGGCCCGCGAGCGAACGCGACTTGGAGAGGGTCTGCACCAAGAGCAGGTTCGGATACCTGCCGATGAGCGGCAGCGCGCTCTCGCCGCCGAAATCGACATACGCCTCGTCCACCAGCACCACGCGATCGGGGCATGCTGCGAGCAGTCGTTCGATCTGCGACAGCGGCAGCCCGACGCCCGTGGGCGCGTTCGGATTGGCGATCACGATGCCTGCGCATCCACCGCGTGCACGGGCGGCAATCGCCTCGACGTCGATGCGCAGGCCCTCATCGACCGGCTGCAGCTCGCAGGCGATGCCGTAGAGCTGGGCATAGACCTTGTAGAAGCTGTAGCTCACATCGGGCATCAGCAAGGGCTCGGCCTGCTGGAAGAAAGCGAAGAAGGCGTGCGCGAGCACTTCGTCCGAACCGTTGCCCGCGAACACCTGGTCGACGGCGAGGCCGTGCCGCCGCGCCACCGCTTCGCGCAATGCAAGCGAAGTGGGATCGGGGTAGCGCTCCAGCCCGCTCGCAGCCGCCTGCTGGATCGCATCGACGGCCAGCGGCGAGGGCGGATACGGGTTCTCGTTGGTGTTGAGCTTGACGAGGTTCGCGATGCGCGGCTGCTCGCCCGGCACGTAGGGCTCGAGCGCGCCGATGCGCGGACTCCAGAAAGCCGGCACGGTGGTCATGTCGCGACCCTCAGCCAAGAAGGCGGGCGAGCGTCAACAGCGCCAGCAGCACCATCCACATCACGACCGAGCGCCAGACGAGGCCGACCACGCTGCGCAGATGGCCGGGCTCGGGCTCGCGCCCCGGCGTGCTGCCGCTGTCGGGCCTGCGCCCGTCGATCACGGACTCGCCGGCCTGCGCGCGCGGCAGCGGATCGGTGACTGGAATGGGGCTCAGCGAGCCGCCGCCCAGGCGCACATTCACTGCGCCGGAAGTGGCCGCGAGGATCACGCCGTCGTTCTCGTTGGGGAAACGGCGCGCATCGTTGCGCCAGCAATCGATGGCCTCCTCGAAGCTGCCGACCACCGCGAAACCCAGCGCCGTGATGCGCGCCGGCAGCCAGTCGATGCCGTGCCAGGCGCTCTCGGCGGCCTGCTGCACGGAGACGCTCGACGGTTGCACCGCGGCGCCGTTCTTGTGGGCCCAATAGCGCGCGACGAATTCGCTCATGCGGTAGAACACCGCGCCGGCCGGTCCGAGGCCGATGGCGGCGAGCACCGAGAACCAGGCCAGCACGCCGAACACGTGGCGGTGCGCGGCGATGACCGAATGCTCGATCACGTGGCGCACGATCTCGCTGCGCTTGAGTTCGGCGGCATCGACGCCCTGCCAGTGCGCGAGCAGCGAACGCGCGAGCGGCTCGTCGCCCTCGTCGAGCGCGTCGCGGATGTCGGTGAAGTGGTGGCTGAACTGCCGGAAGCCCAGCGTGACATAGAGCACCGCGATGCTCCAGAGCACCGCGAATGGCAGGCCCAGCGTGAGCACCAGCAGCCAATGCACGCCGAGCGCCACGAAGGTGGGCACGAAGACGGCGAGCCCCCAGGCGATCCATCCGTGGTGGGGCTTGCCCGCATCGAAATTGCGGCTGGTCCAGCGCGTCCACGCGAGAACGGTGCCGTACACGGGGTTGTGAGGGCCCAGCGGCCTCACTTGCTCGATCAGCAACGCGCACAGGATGGCAAAGAAGCTCATCCTTCGATGATAGCGAGAGAGCCCGCGGGTTCAGCCGGCATTCAGGCGCTGAGGAAACGGTAAAGATTGCGCAGCATGCCGGCGGTGGCGCCCCAGACGAAGCGCTCGTCGGCACCGTCCTGGTAAGGCATCGAGTACCACTGGCGCTTCGTCCCGTCGGGGGCGGGCACGGTGTGGTGGCGGTGGTTGGCCGGGTCCATCAGCCACGCGAGCGGCACTTCGAAGGCATCGGCGACTTCGTAGGGATTGAGGGTGAGTTCGAAGCCGGGCTGCACCAGCGCGACCACCGGCGTCACGATGAAGGAGGTGACCGTCGTGTAGGTCGGCAGGTTGCCGAGCACCTCGATGTATTGCGCCGAGAGGCCGACCTCTTCCCAGGCCTCGCGCAAGGCGGCTGCGGCGACGTTCGCGTCCTCCGGGTCGACGCGGCCACCGGGAAACGCCACCTGACCCGAATGGGTCGAGAGGTGCGCGGTGCGCTCGGTCAGCAGCACGGTCGCGCCTTGCGGGCGTTGCACGATCGGCACGAGCACCGCGGCCTGGGCGGGGGTGCGCTCGGTCATTCGCGGCTCGCGGCGCAGCTCGGGGGTCCAGACCGGCGGTGTCTCGAAACGCGCCCGCAGGGCCTGCGCCGTCAACTGGTCGTGCGGCACTGCCGGCAGCCCATCGTTCCTCACAGCGAAAGGCGCCTTGCGCGGATCGAACGGCGGCAGCGTGGACGGCGCCACGGCGTTGACGGGTTCGAGCGAGGGGTCCTGCGGGGAAGTGGATGAGGAGGTCAAGAGATGAAAAGTACCGGAGCCGGAATGAAGAAGTAGAGCGGAAAAACGAAAAGTTGTCTTTGGGCGGGAGCAACAACGCAAAAAGCCGCCAGAGCGGCGGCTTTTTGCACTGCAGGAAAACGGCTTACTTGGCGGCCGCTGCTGCTTGCGACTTGCCCGGCAGCTTTTCCTTGATACGTGCCGAACGGCCGCTGCGATCGCGCAGGTAGTACAGCTTGGCGCGGCGCACATCGCCACGACGCTTGACTTCGATGCCGGCGATCAGCGGGCTGTAGGTCTGGAACGTACGTTCCACGCCTTCGCCGCTGGAGATCTTGCGCACGGTGAAGCCGCTGTTGAGGCCGCGATTGCGCTTGGCGATCACGACGCCTTCGTAGGCCTGCACGCGCTTGCGGGTGCCTTCGACGACGCTCACGCTGACGATGACCGTGTCACCGGGCATGAAATCGGGGATCTTCTTGCCGAGGCGGGCGATTTCTTCCTGCTCGAGGGTTTCGATGAGGTTCATGATTTCCTGATATTCGATCGTGTCGGGCTACACAAAAGGCGCCGTTGGTATCTGTCACCCTGGGATGAGCAGAAGGCCAGGCGCGGCCGGGCAGAGGATCGGGGAGCCCGAGATTATAGCTTTTTTTTCAGCGCCGTCTCATCGGCCTTGTCCAGGCGGCCGGCAGCGCGAGCGGCGTTGATCAGGTCGGGGCGCCGGGCGGCCGTCATGGCCAGCCGCTGGTCCCGGCGCCAGCGCTCGATCTGCGCGTGGTGACCCGAGAGCAACGGTGCCGGAACGCCCTGCCCGTTCCACTGCTCGGGCCGGGTGTAGTGCGGGCAGTCGAGCAGGCCGTCGAGCGCGGGGTTGAAGCTGTCCTGAACGTGGCTGGCCTCGTCGCCGAGCACGCCGGGTTGCAGCCGCGCCACGGCGTCGAGCAGCGCCATGGCCGCGATCTCGCCGCCCGAAAGGACGAAGTCGCCCAGGCTGATCTGGTGGGTGACGCGCGCATCGATGAACCGCTGGTCGATGCCTTCGTAGCGGCCACAGACCAGCACCGCGCCCTCGCTGGCCGACCACTTCTCGACCGCCTCATGGCGCAGCGCCTCGCCGATGGGAGAAAACAGCACGATCGGCGCATCCGCCCCGCGCGCGGTCAGCGCCGCATCGAGGCAGGCCGAGAGCGGCTCGGCCATCATCACCATGCCGGGGCCGCCGCCGAAGGGCCGGTCGTCCACGCGCTTGTAGTTGCCCTGCGCGAAATCGCGCGGATTCCAGAGCACGACCTCGACCTGCTTGGATTCGTAGGCGCGACGCGTCACGCCGCTGGCCATGAAGGGCGCGAACAGTTCGGGAAAGAGCGTGAGGACGTCGAAGCGCATGCGCGCAATGCCGGTATCGGCGGGATCAGAAATCGGGTTGCCAGTCGACCGTGATGAGACGGCCATGCAGGTCGACCTTGTCGACGAAGACAGCGACGAAAGGCACCATCCGCTCGACGGCCTTGCCGTCTTCTTGAGCGGCAAGCACCAGCGTGGTCTGCGGGCCGGTGGCGAGCAGTTCACGCACCGTGCCGAGCGCGACGCCTTCGCGGTTGACGACCGACAGGCCGATCAGGTCGACCCAGTAGTACTCGTCGTCGCCGGCCGTGGGAAAGCTGGAGCGCGGCACGAACACGCGCGCGCCGCGCAGGGCCTCGGCCGCATTGCGGTCAGGCACCTCTTCGGACGAGGCGACGATGCAGTCGGAATGTTCTTTGGCTTCGCGGATCGCGAGCCGGAAAGCGGCGTTCGCCGAGGCTCCGGGAGCCTGCAGGAACCAGCGCTTGGAAGAAAAAAGCGCCTCGGGCTGGGCGCTGTGGGGCAGGACCTTGAACCAGCCCTTGATGCCCCATGCATCGGCGATGCGTCCTACCTCGATCGCATCCGCCGGCAATTCGGCGGTTTCGAGTGCGGGCAACATCGCCGTGCGTGACGGCTTAGGCTGCCGCCTTGGGGGCTGCGGCTGCAGCTTGCTTGATCAGGCGCAGGACCGTGGGCGAGGCTTGGGCGCCAACGCTCTTCCAGTAGGTCAGGCGATCCTGGGCAATGCGGATGCTTTCTTCGTTTTCCTTGGCGGTCGGGTTGTAGAAACCCAGGCGCTCGATGAAACGGCCATCGCGGCGAACGCGCTTGTCCGACACGACGATGTTGAAGAACGGACGGCCTTTGGAGCCGCCGCGGGAGAGTCGAATGACGACCATGATTTATCCTTGGGTGGTCAGCGAGCCAGTTGGATGAGAAAGAGGCCCGCTCACAATGTTCTTCCAGCGTCGAGACACGCGACATGGCCACCCGGCCAGCGACACGCTGAAAAGCCTGCGATTATAGCCCGCTACGCGTTTTCTCCGAATTTTCGGCCCCGCGCCGTCTCTTTTTCACCCATGACCCTCTCCATCCGCCCCAGCCGCGACGACGACGTCGCGGCCATCACGGCCATCTATGCCCACCACGTGCTGCGCGGCACGGGCACCTTCGAGACCGAGGCGCCCTCGGCCGCCGACATGGCCGCGCGCCGCGCCGACGTGCTGGGCAAGAACCTGCCCTACCTGGTCGCCGAGGAAGACGGCCAGGTGCTGGGTTTTGCCTACTGCAACTGGTTCAAGCCGCGCCCGGCCTACCGCTTCTCCGCGGAAGACTCGATCTACATGGCCGAGTCAGCACGCGGCAAGGGTCTGGGCGCCAAGCTGCTGTCCGCGCTCTCGCAGGCCGCCGAAGCCGTCGGCGTGCGCAAGCTGATCGCGGTGATCGGCGACTCGGCCAACGCCGGCTCCGTCGGCGTGCACCGCACCCAGGGCTTCACGCACGTGGGCGTGCTGAAGGACTGCGGCTGGAAATTCGGCGAATGGCGCGACGTGGTCCTGATGGAAAAGGTGCTCGGCGAAGGCAGCACGACAAAACCCGAATGAAAAACAAAACTACCGCAGCGTGGCTCTCCTTCCTCGGTGGCCCCCTGGGCCTGCACCGCTTCTACCTGCGCGGCATGGGCGATTTGCTGGGCTGGCTGCTGCCCATTCCGACGGCGCTTGGCATTTATGGCATCGAGCGCGTGCGCATGTACGGCGTGGACGACGGCCTGAGCTGGGCGCTGATTCCGCTGCTGGGTTTCACCATCGCAGGCTGCGCGCTCACAGCCATCGTCTACGGCCTGATGGCGCCCGAGAAGTGGAATGCCCGCTTCAACACCAGCGCCCCTGAAGACGCCGCGCCGGGCCAGACGAACTGGTTCACGATCGGCGCCGTGGTGCTGTCGCTCTTCTTCGGCAGCACGATCCTGATGGCCAGCATCGTGTTCAGCTTTCAGCGTTACTTCGAGCACCAGATCGAAGAAGGCCGAAAGATTTCGCAGTAGCCGCCGGTCAGAACAGCTGGATGCTGAGCCAATAGGCCATCGCGGCCACGAAGGCCGAGGCCGGGATCGTGAAGATCCACGCCCACACGATGTTCCCCGCCACGCCCCAACGCACCGCGCTCGCGCGCTGCGTGGAGCCCACGCCGACGATGGCGCCGGTGATGGTGTGGGTGGTCGACACCGGAATGCCCAGCGCCGTCGCCAGGAACAGCGTCAGCGCGCCGCCGGTCTCGGCGCAGAAGCCGCCCACGGGCTTCAACTTGGTGATCTTCTGGCCCATCGTCTTGACGATGCGCCAGCCGCCGAACATGGTGCCCAGCGCGATGGCGGTGTAGCAGCTCACGATGACCCAGGTGGGCGGCGCCGCGTCGCCGGACGACGCGTAGCCGGTCGCGATCAACAGCATCCAGATGATGCCGATGGTCTTTTGCGCGTCGTTGCCGCCGTGGCCCAGGCTGTAGGCGCCGGCGGATACGAGCTGCAGCCGCCTGAACCACCTGTCCACCCGCGAGGGCGTGGCGCGCCGGAAGCCCCAGGCCACCGCGATCATCATCATCGAGCCCAGGAGAAAGCCCAGGAGCGGCGACACGAAGATGAACGCCACCGTCTTCCAGATGCCCGAGGCGACCAGGCCCGTGGTGCCGGTCTTGGCGATCACCGCGCCCACGATGCCGCCGATCAGCGCGTGCGACGAGCTGCTCGGAATGCCGTAGTACCAGGTCACCAGGTTCCAGCTGATGGCGCCAATCAGCGCGCCGAACACCACGTGCACGTCGACCACACCGGGCTGGGCGATGCCCTTGCCCACCGTGGCCGCCACGCTCAGGTGGAAGATGAAGATCGCGATCAGGTTGAAGAAGGCCGCGAACACCACGGCCTGCCCCGGCTTGAGAACCCCGGTGGAGACCACCGTCGCGATCGAATTGGCGGCGTCGTGGAACCCGTTCATGAAGTCGAACAGGATCGCGAGCACGACCAGCACTATCACCACCCAGAGGGCGACCTGAACCGTTGCCATCGGTTGCTACCCGCTCAGGAATTCTCGAGGACGATGCCCTCGATCACGTTGGCCACGTCCTCGCACTTGTCGGTGATCGTCTCCAGGAGCTCGTAGATCGCCTTGAGCTTGATCACCTCGCGCACATCGGGCTCCTCGCGGAACAGCTTGCTCATGGCGCTGCGCATCACGCGGTCGGCGTCCGATTCGAGGCGGTCGATTTCCTCGCAGGTCTTGAGCACGGCCTCGGCCACGGCCGGATCGGCGATCTTGCCGAGGAACTTGACGGCGTCCTTCAGGCGGTCGCAGCACTTCACGCTCAGGGCCGTCAGGCGCACGATCTCGTCGGTCATGTGGCGCACGTCGTACAGCGCCATCGTCTCGGCCGAGTCCTGGATCAGGTCGGCCACATCGTCCATCGTGTTGATGAGCTTGTGGATCTGCTCGCGGTCGATGGGCGTGATGAAGGTCTTGTGGATCAGCCGGTTGACGTCGTGCGTCACGCGGTCGGCCGCGCGCTCGGCGTTGTCGACGTCGCGGTTGTACTGCTCCCGCAGGTGCACGTCGCTGTAGTTGGCAACGAGTTGCTCGAAAGCCCTCGCCGCCTCCACGATGCGCTCGGCGTGCTGGTTGAACATCTCGAAGAAATTGCCCTCGCGGGGCAGCAGCTTGCCGAACATGGAAACTCCTGGGGTGTGCCAACCACAACTGGATGACACCTTCATGAAAAACCGGCGAAGTTTAACGGGCGCGGCGATTGTGTCCGGCCCGGCGCGCTTTTCGGGGCCGCTGAATGGCGGAAATCAGTCCGCGAGCCCCGACACGGCGCAAGGCCAAGCGCGCCCCTTGCCGCGCGGCTCTTTCAGACGATGCGCTTGACCACCTGGCCCGTGACGCGTGCCAGCGCCGCGCGCGGCACCTTGTCGGGGGCGATCTCGGCGAGCGGCTTCAGCACGAAGGCGCGCTCGCGCATGCGGGGATGCGGCAGGGTCAGCGTGGGCGTGTCGATCACCGAGTTGCCGTGCATCAGCAGATCGAGGTCGAGCGTGCGCGGCGCATTGGGAAACGGCCTTTCGCGGCCGGCCTGCGTCTCCAGGCGCTGCAATGCCACGAGAAACTGCTCGGCATCCAGCCCGGTGCGCACGGCCACCACGGCGTTGACGAAATCGGGGCCTTCGGCATCCACCGGCTCGCTGCGATAGAGCGACGAACGGGCGGTCACCGTGGTGCGCTGCAGCGCGCCGATGGCAGCCATGGCGGCCTTCACGGAGGCCTCGGCATCGCCCAGGTTGGCGCCGATGGCGACGAAGGCCTGCACGGTCGGGTAGTCCTCGCGCGGGCCGCGGGGGCGGCTCGTGGGGGCACGGGCGGGCGCACGGCGTGCGGGCGAACCGCTGGGCGGCCCTTTTCTGGCGCCGGCCGGCGCGGGCCTGGCACCGCCCGCGCGCGGCGGTGCGGCCTTGGCCTTGTCACTGGACCTGGGGGGCTTCTTGCCGTCCTTCGGCTGGTCGGACGCGCTCATGCGCCCTCGGCGCTCCCGCCGCCCTCATCACCACCGCCACCACCGGTGCGGGGCTTGCGGCGGCGCCGGCGCTTGCGCGCCGCGGGCGCCTCGCCATCGGGCGGCACGGCACCGGCCTCGACTTCGACTTCCTCGTCCTGCTCCGAATCCTCGGCCTGCTGGGCCGGGGCCTCGCCATGACGCTGCCGGCCGCCCGGCTCGCTGCGGGGCTTCGGCGGCGGGGGCGTCTCGCGCACCCGCACGCGCTGACGGGTCTTCTGCTCGTCGCGCACCTGCTCGAGCAGGTCCTGGCGGCGCACGTCGTCGGCGGTGCTGAATTCCTGCCACCACTCGGCAATCGCCTCATTGACTTCGCCCACATCGGCGCGCAGCCGCATGAAGTCGAAGGCCGCGCGAAAGCGCGCCTGCTCGACCAGGCTGTAGGGCGTGGAGCCGGTCCGCTTGTCGAAGCGCGGCTGCATCATCCAGATCTCGCGCATGTCGGCGGCCAGCTTGCCGCGGCCCGACACGTCGCCGATGCGCGAATTGAACACGTCGTCGATCGCGTCCTGCAGCGCCGGGAACGGCGGCTGCGGGCGCTGGCCGTGGCGGCCTTCCTGGCGCTGGGCCCAGCCGTCGCGCACGTCGGCCCACAGCACGCAGGCCAGGAGGAAACTGGGCGCCACGGGCTTGCCTTCGCCCACGCGGCGGTCGGTGTCCTGCAGGGCCGCTTTCACGAACGGCTGGTCGGCGCGCTCGACCACCACGTCCAGCAGCGGATAGATGCCGGTGGCCAGCCCGAGCTTGCGCAGCTGCTCGATCGTGGCGATGGCATGGCCCGTCTGCAGCAGCTTGAGCATCTCGTCGAACATGCGGCTTTGCGGCACGTCGGCCAAAAGCTTGCTCGACTCGATCAGCGGCGCGGCCGTCTTGGCTTCCATCTTGAAGCCCAGCGCCGCGAGCTTGGCCGAGAAGCGGATCGCGCGAATGATGCGCACCGGGTCTTCGCGGTAGCGCGTGACCGGGTCGCCGATCATGCGCAGCGTGAGCTTCTGGGCGTCCTTGATGCCGTTGTGATAGTCCACCACCACCTGGTTGGCCGGGTCGTAGTACATGGCGTTGACGGTGAAGTCGCGGCGCGCCGCGTCTTCCTCCTGCGGACCCCAGACGTTGTCGCGCAGCACGCGGCCGCTGGCGTCCACGGCGTGCTTCATGCTCGCGAGCTCGCCCTTGCTGGTGCGCTCGTTGCCGGCCACCTGCTCGGCGGCGGCGCTGTCCATGTAGGCGCGGAAGGTCGAGACCTCGATCACTTCATGTTCGCGGCCCCGGCCGTACACCACGTGCACGATGCGAAAGCGCCGCCCGATGATGAAGGCGCGGCGGAACAGCGACTTGACCTGCTCGGGCGTGGCGTTGGTGGCCACGTCGAAGTCCTTGGGGCGCAGGCCCAGCAGCAGGTCGCGCACCGCGCCGCCCACCACGTACGCCTCGTAGCCCGCCTGCTGGAGCGTGGTGACCACGTTCTTGGCGCGTTCGTCGACCAGGGCCGGATCGATCTTGTGAACCTCTGCCGGCACCTCCTGGCGCTTGCCGAAGCGGCTCTTGCCCTGTGTGCCGCCGGCGGATTTGCCCAGCAGCTTGTCGATGAATGTCTTGATCATTGGTTGTGAAAGCTCTTCTTATTCGTTTTCGAGCATGGATCGGATGAGCGGGATGGTGATCGCGCGTTGTGTCTGGAGCGCGTAGCCGTCGAGCTGCGTGAGCAGTTCCATCAGGCTTCCGAGGTCGCGGCTGAAGCGGTGCAGCATGAAGTCGAGCACGTCGTCCGACAGCATCACGCCGCGCGCATCGGCCGCCTGGCGCAGCACCGCGCGGCGCTCGGTTTCGCTCAGCACATGCAGGTGGAAGACGTGGCCCCAGCCCAGGCGGGTGCGAAGGTCTTCCCGCAGCGGCAGGTCGGCCGGCGGCAGCGCGCCGGCGGCGACCACGCCGCGCTGCAGCGTCTGGGCGTTGACGAACCAGTTGAAGGCCGCGTGCTGCTGCACGGCGGTGTAGAGGTGCACGTCATCGAGCAGCACGGCGCCCCAGCGCTCGTCGAACTCGGGCGGCTCCAGGAGGCCCGCGTGCAGCCAGCCCACGCTGGCGCCCTGCTCGCGCAGTGCGACGCGCACCGATTCGAGCAGATGGGTCTTGCCACTGCCGCCTTCGCCCCACAGATAGGTAGGCACCGGCGAGTGCAGCGCAGGGCTGCCGGCGCTGCCCACCCACACTTGCAGGTGGCGCAGCGCCGCCTCGTTGGGGCCGGCAAAAAAGGCGTCGAAGCTGGGGCCCGTCGCAATGCCGATATCGAGCGCGAGCTGTTTCATCCCGGGAAGGTTCATGGAGGGGGCCGCTGGGGCCCTTAAAATCAACAGGAATTCTATCGGCCCGGCCGCTGCGGTTGCCGGCGCCTCTACCACCCCGCCTCTTGTGGGCTCTCTTGTTGGCTTTCGCACACCCATGACTTCCCCTACGCCCACCCCGCTCAGCTACAAGGATGCCGGTGTCGATATCGATGCCGGCGACGCGCTGGTCGACCGCATCAAGCCCCTGGCCAAGAAGACCATGCGCGAGGGCGTGCTGGCCGGCATCGGCGGTTTCGGCGCCCTGTTCGAGGTGCCCAAGCGCTACAAGGAGCCGGTGCTGGTGAGCGGCACCGACGGCGTGGGCACCAAGCTCAAGCTGGCCTTCGAGTGGAACATGCACGACACCGTGGGCATCGACCTGGTGGCCATGAGCGTCAACGACGTGCTGGTGCAGGGCGCCGAGCCCCTCTTCTTCCTGGATTACTTCGCCTGCGGCAAGCTGGACGTGGACACGGCCGCCGCGGTGGTCGGCGGCATCGCCCGCGGCTGCGAGCTCTCGGGCTGCGCGCTCATCGGCGGCGAAACCGCCGAAATGCCCGGCATGTACCCGGCCGGCGAGTACGACCTGGCGGGCTTCGCGGTCGGCGCGGTCGAAAAATCGAAGATCCTTACCGGCCAGGACTTGAAGCCCGGCGACGTGGTGCTGGGCCTCGCCTCGGCCGGCGTGCATTCCAACGGTTTCAGCCTGGTGCGCAAGGTGATCGAGCGCGCAGGCGCCGAGCTCCCCGCCACGCTCGACGGCAAGCCCTTCCGCGAAGCCGTGATGGAGCCCACCCACCTCTACGTGAAGCCGGTGCTCCAGGCGCTGGCCAAGCACCCGATCAAGGCGCTCGCCCACATCACCGGCGGCGGCCTGCTGGAGAACATTCCGCGCGTGCTGCCCGAAGGCACCGCAGCGCACCTGAAGAAGGGCAGCTGGCCGCAGACCGAGCTCTTCGCCTGGCTGCAGAAGGTCGCGGGCATCGACGACATCGAGATGAACCGCACCTTCAACAACGGCATCGGCATGGTCGTGGTCATCGACGCGGCCGAAGCCGCCGCCTGCGCCGCCACGCTGCGCGCCTCGGGCGAGCAGGTGCACGAGATCGGCGTCATCGCCGAGCGCGGCGAAGGCGCCGCGGTGGTCGTGGGCTGATCGCCCCAGGCTCCGCACTCGCTCCCGAGCAGCCGCACCCGCATCCCGGATGGCCAAGAAGCCGCAACCCACCTTCACCGCCGCTGCACCCGCGGCGCCCATCGTCCGGCCGACGGCCTCGCGCGGCGTCATGCTCGCCAGCTACCTGCTGATGCTGGGCGCGCTGATGCTGGTGATGTGGGAGCACCTGCTGCCCGGCCTCATCTGCGTGTGCATCGGCTTCCTGGTCACGCGCTGGCTCGCCCGCCTGCTCGAAAGGGGCCTGCTGCGCATCCCCGCCATGCGCTCCGGCGCCGCTGGCTGGGCCGGCGTGCTGGCGGTGATCGTGGTGCTGCTCGCGCCGATCGCGCTGGTCACGCTCGGGCTGTCGCAGGCACGCGAGTACATCGTCGATGCGCCCGACCAGTACCGCGAACTGCTCGACTACACCGCCCGCACCGTGCTCGAACTGCGCTCCAAGCTGCCGCCCGACATCGCGACCTACCTGCCCGAAGGCGCCGCCGAAATCCAGCGCGTGATCGCCAATTACCTGCGCGCGCAGGCCGGCGCGCTCGCGATGGCCGGACGCGCCTGGCTGCACGGGCTGCTCTTTTCCTATGTGGGGCTGATCGTCGGGAGCCTCGCCGCCGTCGCGGCCGCGCCGCTGCGGCGCAAGCCCCTGGCCGAGCAGTTGCACCAGCGCGTGGAGACTTTCGGCGAGGCCTTCGCCCAGATCGTCGCGGCCCAGTTCTGGATCGCCGCCTTCAACACGCTCTTGACCGCCATCTTCCTGCTGTTCCTGATGCCGCTCTGGGGCGCGCACCTGCCCTACACGCCGGCGCTCATCACGCTCACCTTCCTGGCCGGACTGGTGCCGATCGTGGGCAACCTGGTCTGCAATTCGGTGATCACGCTGGTGGGGCTGTCGGTTTCGCCGGTCACGGCGGCGGCCTGCCTGATCTTCCTGATCGTGATCCACAAGGCCGAGTACGTGATCAACGCCAAGGTGGTCGGCGCGCGCACGCAGATGAGCGTGTGGGAGCTGCTGGCGGTGATGTTCGTGGCCGAGGCGGTGTTCGGGCCGGCCGGGCTGGTGGCGGCGCCGCTGTACTACGCGTACCTCAAGAAAGAGCTGCAGGCCGCATCGCTGGTCTGACGGCTTGGCAGGACAACGATGTCCTGATCTGATCGGTTCTGGTCCGCATCGGCGCGGACCGGGGGCCGGGGTCGCAGAAGAATAGGCGGCATCATTCACTATGCCTTTCACCGCGATGAAAACCTGTCTGATTGTGATCGACGCCCAGGAATCGTTCCGCCAGCGCGCCTACTGGAACGAAGGCGTTGCGGCGCCCTATTTCGCCGCCCAGAACGCGCTCGTCGAAGGCGCGGGCGCGGCCGGCCTGCCGATCGTGCGCATCTTCCACGTCGACGAACCCAGCGATTCGAGCAACCCGTTCGCCATGGAATCGGGCCATGTCCACCCCATCGAGGGGCTCGCGCCCTTCAAGGCGGCGGCCACGTTCACCAAGCACCGCCACAGCGCGCTGGTCAACAGCGGCCTGGATATCTGGCTCACCGAGAACGGCGTGCGCCGGCTGATCGTGAGCGGCATCCGCACCGAGCAATGCTGCGAAACCACCACCCGCCACGCCTCCGACCTGGGCTGGGAGGTCGACTACGTGACCGACGCCACGCTGACCTTCGACATGGTGCAGCCCGACGGCCGGCCGCTGCTGGCGGCCGACATCAAGTCGCGCACCGCCGCCGTGCTGGCCGGGCGCTTCGCGACGATCTGCAGCGTGGCGCAGGCGCTGGAACGCGCGGGCGCGGCGGCATGACCGCTTTGCGCGTGCTGATCCTGGCCTACGACGGCGTCGAGGCGCTGGATTTCGCCGGCCCCTTCGAGGTGTTCACCACGGCGAGCCGGGTCAGCCAGCGCATGCAGCCGGGCACGGCGGCGCCGTTCGACGTCGCTTCGGTCGCGCTCGCGCCGAGCGGCCAGCCCGTGCAGGCGCGCGCCGGCCTGCAACTGCTCGCCGACCGCACCATCGCAAGCGACCCGGCCGCCGACGTGCTGATCGTCCCCGGCGGCGTGGTCGATGCGCCGATGGCGAGCCGCGAAACCCTGCGCTGGATCGCCGATTGCGCGACCGGCGCGCAGCTCGTCGCGTCGGTCTGCACCGGTGTCTTCCTGCTCGCGAAGAGCGGCGTGGTCACGCGCGAGGCCGTCACGACGCACTGGGAAGACATCGCCGACCTGCGCGCGCAGTTCCCGAAACTGGACGTGCGCGACGACGTGCGCTGGGTCGACACCGGCCGCATCGTGAGTTCCGCCGGCATCAGCGCGGGCATCGACATGAGCCTGCACCTCGTGGAGCGCCTGGCCGGACGCGCGCTGGCGGAACGCACCGCACGCCAGATGGACTACGCATGGACCCACAACACCAGCCACCCATCCGCGTAGTCTTCGTGCTGCTCCCCGGCAGCCTCGTGCTCGACTGGGCCGGGCCGGCCGAGGCGCTGCGCATCGCGAACCAGCGGCTGGTGGCGTCGGGCCAGCCCGAGCGTTTCGCGATCGAATTCGCGAGCCCGCGGCCGACGTCCATCGCCTCGGTCGGCGTCGCGCTCGCGGGGCTCTCCCCCCTGCCCACGCAGTGGCACGGGCCGGCCTGGGTGGTGCTGGTCGGCCTGCCCGGCGACACCATCGCCATCGACAACCCCGAGACGCAGGACCTGCTGCACTGGCTGCGCGGCCAGCGCTTCGAGCGCGGCCGCGTCGAGTTGGTCACGGTCTGTGCGGGCGCCGTGCTGGCGGCGCACGCCGGCGCGCTCGCGGGACGGCGCGCCACCACGCACCACCACCACCTGGACGAACTGCGCGCGGTGGAGCCGCGCTGCGACGTGGTGAACAACCGCGTGTTCGTGATCGATCCGCCGCTCTACAGCAGCGCGGGCGTCACGACCGGCGTGGACCTCGTGCTGCACCGCATCGCCGAGACCTGCGGCGAAGCGCTCGCCGCCCAGGTGGCGCAGACGATGGTGGTGGCGCTGCGGCGCGGCCCCCACGACCCGGAGCTCTCGCCCTTTCTCGCCTACCGCAACCACCTGCATGCCGCGCTGCACCGCGTGCAGGACGCGGTCAGCGAACAGCCGCAGGCCGACTGGAGCGTGCCGCGCATGGCCCAGGTCGCCCACACCTCGGCGCGGCACCTCACGCGGCTCTTCGTGGAGCATGCGGGCGTGGCGCCGCTGGCGTATCTGCGGCGGCTGCGGCTCGCGGCGGCGCAGCTGGCGCTCTCGTCGGGCGCGAGCGTCACACGGGCGGCGGAGCTCTCGGGCTTCGGCTCCGACACGCAGCTGCGCCGGGCGTGGCACCAGTTCGGGTTGCCCGGTTCGCCGTCGGAAGCGAACACCGCACTGAAGACTTAGGCCGTGCAGGCCCGTGCGCGCGCCCGCAGCAACGCCTGCTCGCGCGTGTTGCGCGTGAGCGCGGCGGCGCGGTCGAACTCCCTGCGGGCCTCGTCGCGGCGGCCGAGCTTGAACAGCAGGTCGCCGCGCACCGTCGGCAACAGGTGATAGCCCTTGAGCGCCGGCTCGTCCATGAGCGCATCGACCACCTCCAGCCCCGCCGCCGGCCCGAAGGCCATCGACAGCGCGACCGCGCGGTTGAGCTCGACGATGGGCGACGGCGCGAGCTCGGCCAGCGCGTCGTAGAGCGCGGCGATGCGCGGCCAGTCGGTTTCCTCGGCGGTGCGCGCGCGGCCGTGGCACGCGGCGATGGCGGCCTGCAGCGCGTAGGGTCCGAGCACGCCGAGCGCCTCGGCACGCGCCAGGCCCGCAAGGCCACGGCGGATCAGCAGCTGGTCCCAGCGCGCGCGGTTCTGCTCGAGCAGTAGCACCGGCTCGCCCGAGGCACCGACGCGCGCGGCGGTGCGGGAGGCCTGGATTTCCATCAGCGCCACGAGGCCGTGCACTTCCGACGCATCGGGCACGAGCCCGGCCACGATGCGGCCCAGGCGCATCGCCTCGTCGCAGAGCGCGGGGCGCATCCAGTCGTCGCCGGCGGTGGCCGCGTAGCCCTCGTTGAAGATCAGGTAGAGCACTTCCAGCACCGAGGCCAGGCGCGCTGCGAGCTCGTGCCGGCGCGGCACTTCGAAGGGCACGCGCGCTTCGAGCAGCGTGCGCTTGGCGCGCACGATGCGCTGCGCCACGGTGGCTTCGGGCACGAGGAAGGCGCGGGCGATCTCGTCGGTCGTGAGGCCACCCATCAGCCGCAGCGTGAGCGCCACGCGCGCCTCGGTCGAGAGCACCGGGTGGCAGGCGGTGAAGACGAGACGCAAGAGGTCGTCGCCGATGTCGTCGTCCAGCGCCGCATCGACCGCTTCGGCGAAATCGACCTGCGCCATCTCGTGCTGCGCGTCGAGCTCGCGGCCGATCTCGGGCGCCTTGCGCTCGGCCAGTTGGCCGTGGCGCAGGCGGTCGAGCGCGCGGTGCTTGGCCACTTGCGTGAGCCAGGCGGCGGGGTTGTCGGGCACGCCGGCGCCGGGCCATTGCTCCAGGGCGGCAACCAGCGCGTCCTGCGCCAGTTCTTCGGCCAGGCCCACGTCGCGCACCATGCGCGCGACGGTGGCGATGATCTTGGCCGATTCCATGCGCCAGACGGCGTCGATGGCGCGGTGGATGGCGGCTTGGTGGCCGGCGCTCACTCGACCGCTCCTTTCCCGCTCGCTAGCATGCGGCCATGACACGATGTCTCCTGATCCTGTGCCTCATCGCGGGCTGCGCCCAGGCTGCCGCCGAGATCGAGGTCGAACGCAACAGCCTGGGCATGGCCTTCGTCAAGGTGCCGGCCGGCGAATTCACGATGGGGAGCGACGAGGCGCCCGAGACGCTGGCCGCTGCGTATCCCGAATTGCCGAAGGAGCGTTTCACCCAGCTGAGTGACGAGGGGCCGGCGCACCGCGTGCGCATCACGCATTCGTTCTGGATGGGCCAGCACGAGGTGACGGTCGGCCAGTTCCGCCGCTTCGTCGAGGCCTCGGGCTACGTGCCCGAATCGGTGGCCGACGGCACCGGCGGCTACGGCTGGCGCGCCGACTACGACCCCGCCACGACGAAACGCGGCGATGCCTTCGAGGGGCGCGACGTGCGCTACTCCTGGCGCAACCCGGGCTTTGCGCAGGGCGACGACCACCCGGTCGTCAACGTCACCTGGAACGACGCACAGGCGCTGGCCGCGTGGCTGAGCAAATCCGAGGGCCAGCGCTACCGGCTGCCGACCGAGGCCGAGTGGGAATACGCCTGCCGCGCCGGCACCCGCACGCGCTACAGCGCGGCGGACGATCCGCAATCGCTGCTGCGCACGGCCAACGTGTTCGATGCGCGTACCGCAGGCTATTGGCCGCGCTGGGCGCCAATGGCGCTCAAGGGCGACGACGGCTTTGCGTTCACCGCGCCGGTCGGCAGCTTCGCGCCGAACGCCTGGGGCCTCTACGACATGCATGGCAATGCCTGGGAATGGGTGGCCGATTGGCATGGCGAGGAATACTACGCGCGCTCCCCGGTGGACGACCCGCAGGGCCCGGCCGAAGGCACGGTGCGGGTGCGCCGCGGGGGCTCCTGGCACACCTGGCCGTTCTATGCGCGCGCCGCCTACCGCAACTGGAATGCGCCGGACACGCGCTACACGCTGGTGGGCATCCGGCTCGTGCGCGAACAATGAATCAGGCTGTTATTTCTTCACCGTCTGCATCGACGGGAAGCCCTCGGCCACGGCCTGCAGGTCGGGCGAGAAATCCTCCAGCTCCTGGATCTGGCGCACCTCGATGACCTCGTTCTCGCCGCCCGGGCAACGCGTGGCCCATTCGATGGCCTCGGCGCGCGAGGCGACCTCGATGACCCAGTAGCCGCCGAGCACTTCCTTGACCTCGGCGAAGGGGCCGTCGACCACCTTTGCCTTCTTTCCCGGAAAGCTCACGCGCGCGCCCATCGAGGGCGGGTGCAGGCCGTCGCAGCTGATCAGCACGCCGGCTTTCTGCAGGGATTCGTTGTAGGCCATCATCGCGGCCATCGCCTCGCGGTCCTCGGGCATCGTGCCGGGCGCGGCCGTCTCGTAGCCGTGGGGAATCATCAGCATCATGAATCGCATGGTGTTTTCTCCTTGGGATGCGGTGGGCTCAGCCGGCGGCGCCGGTGCGCTTGGCGGATTCGGCGCGCAGGCGGTCTTCCTGGGCGAGCAGTTCGGGCGTCATCGAATCGCCGAAATCGGTGGCTTCGAACACCTGGCGAATCTCGATCTCGCCTTCCTGGAAGGGGCTGCGCTTGATCCACTCGATGGCCTCTTCCTTGGACTTGACCTGCAGCAGCCAGAAGCCGGCCAGCAGCTCCTTGGTTTCGGCGAAGGGACCGTCGATGACGGTGCGCTTCAAGCCTTCGCAGCGCACGCGCGCGCCCTTGGCGCTGGGGTGCAGGCCTTCGCCCGCCAGCATCACGCCGGCCTTGACCAGCTCTTCGTTGAACTTGCCCATTTCCGTGAGAATTTCGGTGCTGGGCATCACGCCCGCTTCGGAATCCTTGTTCGCCTTGACCAGAATCATGAATCGCATGTCGTTTCTCCTGAAGGTTGATGAAATCGGGAGCCGCTGAATTGGCGTGCTCCTGTACTCACGTCGGACGAACGGAAGCGGGATCGACACGTTCGCATCGGTCCAGATGTAATTTTGTGTTTCAGAAATTCAGGGCAGGTAGCCGCAGAAGCGCAGCACGTGGCCATCGGGCTCGCGGATCGCGAATTCGCGCAGGCCCCAGGGCTGGGAGATGGGCGGCTCGATCACCGTCACGCCGCGCTTCACATAGGCGGCGTGCAGGCCGTCGATGTCCTTGCCCACGTGGATGACGATTTCGCCGCGCCAGGGCGGCGTGCCGCGCGTGTTGCATTGCCACAGGCGCAGGTAGACCGGATCGCCATGGCTGCCGTCGCCTTTTTTTACTCGCGCGTAGCTGGGCGGCTCGCCGGCGATGAAATCGAGCTCGAAGCCCAGCACGTCGCGAAACCAGCGCGCGGCCCGCGTGACGTCCGAGACCGGCAGCACCGGCTGCATGCCGTGGAACTGGTGCAGGGTGCCCAGGTCGGGCGCCGCGCCGCCAACGCCACTTACGCCGGCCTCGGCGGTCATCCGTTGGCCGTTCGGCGCAGGGCGGCCACGCGCTCGGCGATGGCGTCGATGTCCAGGGCGTCCTCGGCATTGGTCAGATAGACCTCCAGGTCGCGCACCGCCAGCGCCGTGTTGCCCTGCTCGGCGTGCGCGATGCCGCGGTCGCGGTACTCGCCCCAGGCGCTGGGCAGGAGCGCGATGAGGCGGTCCTGCACGGCGATGGCGCGCTGCCAGTCTTCCTGCGCGCGGTGCACTTCCTTCAGGTTGCGCAGCATGCGGCTGATGATCTCGCGCGAACTGGCCGGCTGCAGGTACAGGCCCAGGGGCACGTCGAAATCGCCGACCAGCCCGTTGCTGCGCTTGTAGGGCTCCAGCCGTTCGCCGAGTTCTTCGCGCGAGAGCGACTTGCCGGTGAACGGATCGATCACCACCTGGCCCTTGGGCAGCGTGACCTTGAGCATGAAGTGCCCCGGAAAACCGATGCCGCGCGCCTGCAGCCCGAGGCCCTGCGCGAGCTCCATCCACAGCACCGCGAGCGAAATCGGGATGCCGCGGCGGGTGCGCAGCACGGCGTTCAGGTAGCTGTTGTCGGGGTCGTAGTAGTCGTTGACGTTGCCGCCGAAGTTCAGGTCGTTGAAGAAGAACTGGTTCAGCGCGCGCAGCCGGGCGAGCGGTGCGGCATCGGCCGGCAGGCGGCGCTTGAGGCGGGCCAGGATCTGGTCGACGTCGCCCAGGACCTGCTGGACGTCCAGCTCGGGGTACTCGTCCTGCGCCAGGCTGGCGGCGGCCTCGAGCAGCGGGAATTGGTCATCGCTGCGGACGAGCGATTCGAAATATTCCAGAGCGGTGGGGACCTGAAATGTGAACGTCATGTGTCTTTGTAGAGGAGCATCCGGGGAGCGTCAAGGCGGGACACACGCGTATTGCCAAGCGGCCAAACGACTCACCGGCGCATGAAACTGCGCAGCCGCACCCCGACCGCCGCCAGGATGGCGAAATAGATCAGCGCGGCGCCCGCGACGAGCGCGGCCAGCAGGCCGATACGGTGCAGCGGCTGCGCGCGCAGGCCGATCCAGTCGAAATAGCGCGCCCCCCACGCGAGGAACGCCGCCAGCACCAGCGTGCCGGCCAGCACCTGCAGCGTGAACTTGCCCCAGCCGGGCTCGGGCGCGTAGCTGCCGCGGCGGATGAGGCCCACCAGCAGCCAGGTCGCATTGACCAGCGCGCCGATCGCGATGGTGAGCGTGAGCGCCGCATGCTGCAGCACCGGCACCAGGAAGAAATTGAGCACCTGGGTGAAGACGAGCACGCCCACGGCGATCAGCATCGGCGTGCGCGTGTCCTGCTTGGCGTAGTAGCCGGGCGCGAGGATCTTGATGGCCACGATGCCGACGAGGCCCACGCCGTAGCCCATCAATGCCAGCGTGGTGCGCTTGACGTCCTCGTCGCCGAAGGCGCCGTTGTGGAAGAGCACGGCGACCAGCGGCTGCGCGAAGAGCAGCAGCGCAATGGCGCACGGCGCCGAGAGCAGCACCACGAGGCGCAAGCCCCAGTCGAGCAAAGCGGAATAGCGCGCGTCGTCCTTGGCGGCGCGGGCGCTGGACAGCTGCGGCATCAGCACCACGCCGAGCGCGACGCCGAGCATCGCGGTGGGGAATTCCATCAACCGGTCGGCGTTGACCACCCAGGTCACGCTGCCGGTCGCCAGGTGCGAGGCGATCTGCGTGTTGATGAGCAGCGAGATCTGCGCGACGCTCACGCCCAGCAAGGCGGGCAGCATGAGCTTCATCACCTTGCGGGTGGTCGGATCGGTCCAGGCGGTGCGCAGCGCCTTGAAGCTCGCGCCGAGGCGCGGCATCAGGTTCAGGGCGCGCAACGCCGGAATCTGCAGCGCCAGCTGCAGCACGCCGCCGACCAGCACGCCCACGCACTGCGCATAGATCGGCTCGATGCCGTAGCGCCGGAACAGCGGCGCGCCGACCACGATGGAAAAGATCAGCGCCAGGTTCAGCAGCACGGGCGACGCCGCCGGCACCGCGAACTTGCGCCAGGTGTTGAGGATGCCGCCGGCCAGCGCCACCAGCGACATGAAGCCGATGTAGGGGAACATCCAGCGCGTCATGACGATGGCCGCGTCGAAGCCTTTCAGGCCGCTGGCCATGGCCCAGACCAGCAGCGGCGCGCCGACCACGCCGGCCACGCAGACCGCGAGAAGCGTCCAGGTCAGCAGCGTGGCGACGTGGTCGATCAGCTCCTTGGCGCCCTCCTCGCCGCCTTCGGTCTTGCGCGCGGCCAGCACCGGCACGAAGGCCTGGCTGAAGGCGCCTTCGCCGAAAACGCGACGGAACAGGTTCGGGATGCGGAAGGCGACGTTGAAGGCGTCGGTGAGGGCGCTGACGCCGAACACCGAGGCGAAGAGCACGTCGCGCACGAGGCCCGTGATGCGCGAGGCGAGGGTCAGCAAAGAGACGGTGGAGGCGGATTTGAGCAGGGACACGGGGGCGAGTGTAGGGCCCCGAAAGTGCCCGAAAAGGCCCGATTCGGAGGAAAAGCCGACCCGGCCTATAATGGAGGGCTTTGCTGCATCATCCTCAGACACCTAAGGAACTAAATCATGGCATCCGCCAAGCCCAAGAAAAAGAACCCGCGCCTCGCCTCCGGCCGTAAGCGCGTCCGCCAGGACACCAAGCTCAACGCTGCGAACACCTCGCTGCGCTCCAAATACCGTACCGCGGTCAAGAACGTCGAAAAGGCTGTTCTGGCTGGCGACAAGACCAAGGCAAGCGAACTCTTCGCGAAGGCCCAGAGCATCGTCGACACCGTCGCCGACAAGGGCATCTTCCACAAGAACAAGGCCGCCCGCGACAAGAGCCGCCTGTCGGCCAAGGTCAAGGCCCTCGCCCTCGCGCCTGAAAAGGCCGCCGCCTGACACCTGTCAGGCAAGCCCGGACCGGAATTCTCCAGTCCGCCGTTTGATCGGGGTGCGCTGCAGCAAAGTGTAAAAAACCGCCTTCGGGCGGTTTTTTCATGGGCGCTCGGTTTGTCGGGCCCGGTTTGTCGATTCAGTCGGCCTTGGGCGGCTCGACGGGAATCACCGGTGCGGCGGGGTCCGAGCGCACCACTGCCGCCACGGGCGTCTGCGCCGCCTTCGGCACGGCCGGTGCAGGTGCCGCCGGGCACACCTCGGAGACCTGCAGGTCGTTGTCCTTGGCGAAGTTCACGCAGAAGTCCCAGGCCATGGGCTCGGCATCGCGCAGGTCGCGGTTCACGATCACGCACTTGACCCCGTTGATGGTGGTCGGCTCGCACCACGGCGAATAGCTCAGGTAGCTGCCCGGAAAGGCGCCGCCGGGCCGGAAGGAGCTCATGACGCCCGCCAGCCGCTCGGCCCAGTCGCTGGGGCGGAAGGTCCGGCCATCTCGGGTGATGCCCTGGATGAAGATTTCTTTGGCAGTGGGGGAAATCATCGTTGAGTGAGGCGACCGACGCGCGACCAAGACGGGGTGCTGCGGTGCAGCAACAGATTCTATCCGGGGCACTTTTTGCATCCTGAACGGAGGCATTGCTGTAATGCGAAATCCTCAACGAAGCCGTCAAATCGCACGCCTAGAATCCGCGTTCCCTATCTGGAGAACCCAATGAGCGCTACCGCCCAACCCACCTCGCCCCACGTCATGAACACCTACGGTCGCCTGCCGATCGCACTGTCGCATGGCCAGGGCTGCCGAGTCTGGGACACCGCGGGCAAGGCCTACATCGACGGTCTGGGCGGCATCGCCGTCAACACGCTGGGCCACAACCACCCCGAGCTGGTGCCCGCGCTGCAGGACCAACTGACCAAGCTGATCCACAGCTCCAACTACTACCACGTGCCCGGCCAGGAGCAACTGGCCGCCAAGCTGACCGAGCTTTCGGGCCTGACCAACGCCTTCTTCTGCTGCACCGGCCTCGAAGCCAACGAAGCAGCCTTGAAGCTCGCGCGCAAGTTCGGCCACGACAAGGGCATCGAGCGCCCCGAGATCGTCGTCTACGAAGCGGCCTTTCACGGCCGCAGCATCGCCACCCTGTCAGCCACCGGCAACCCCAAGGTGCAGGCCGGCTTCGGCCCGCTGGTGGAGGGCTTCATCCGCGTGCCGCTGAACGACATCGAGGCGCTCAAGAAAGCCACCGAAGGCAACCCGAACGTGGTCGCGGTGTTCTTCGAGACCATCCAGGGCGAAGGCGGCATCAACCCGATGCGCGTGGACTACCTGAAGCAAGTGCGCCAGCTCTGCGACGAGCGCGACTGGCTCATGATGATCGACGAAGTGCAGTGCGGCATGGGCCGCACCGGCAAGTGGTTCGCCCACCAGTGGGCGGGCATCAAGCCCGACGTGATGCCGCTGGCCAAGGGCCTGGGCTCGGGCGTGCCGATCGGCGCCGTCGTGGCCGGCCCCAAGGCCGCCAACATCTTCGGCCCGGGCAACCACGGCACCACCTTCGGCGGCAACCCGCTCGCGATGCGTGCCGGCGTGGAAACCATCCGCATCATGGAAGAGCACAAGCTGCTGGAGAACGCCGCCACCGTGGGCGCGCACCTCAAAGCCGCGCTGGAGCGGGAAATCGGCGGCCTGCCGGGCGTGAAGGACATCCGCGGCCAGGGCCTGATGCTGGGCATCGAGCTCGACCGTCCGTGCGGCGTGATCCTGAACCGCGCCTGCGACGCCGGCCTGCTGCTGAGCGTGACGGCCGACAAGGTGATCCGCCTCGTGCCGCCGCTCATCCTGAGCATTGCCGAGGCCGACGAGATCGTCGCGATCCTCGCGCCGATCGTCAAAAACTTCCTGTCGGAGCCTGCCGCGCAATGACGACCGTCACGACACCGCCCACCATCCGCCACTACTTGCAGTTCGCCGACCTCACGGCCGACGAGTACGTCTACCTCTTCGATCGCATGGCGATCATCAAGAAGAAGTTCAAGACGTATGAAAAGCACCAGCCGCTGACCGACCGCACGCTGGCCATGATCTTCGAGAAGGCCAGCACCCGCACCCGCGTGAGCTTCGAGGCCGGCATGTACCAGCTGGGCGGCAGCGTGGTGCACCTGACCACCGGCGACAGCCAGTTGGGCCGCGCCGAACCCATCGAGGACAGCGCCAAGGTCATCAGCCGCATGGTCGACCTCGTGATGATCCGCACGTTCGAGCAGACCAAGATCGACACCTTCGCCGCGCACTCGCGCGTGCCCGTCATCAACGGCCTCACGAACGAGTTCCACCCTTGCCAGATCCTCGCGGACATCTTCACCTACATCGAGCACCGTGGCTCGATCCAGGGCAAGACCGTGGCCTGGGTGGGCGACGGCAACAACATGGCCAACACCTGGCTGCAGGCGGCCGAGATCCTGGGCTTCACCGTGCACGTGAGCACCCCCAGCGGCTACGAGGTCGACCAGTCGATCGCCGGCATCCGCTCGGGCGACAGCTACAAGGTCTTCAAGGACCCGATGGAAGCCTGCCGCGGCGCCGACCTCGTCACCACCGACGTCTGGACCAGCATGGGCTACGAAGCCGAGAACGAGGCGCGCCGCAAGGCCTTCGCCGACTGGTGCGTCGACGAGGACATGATGCGCATCGCCCAGCCCGGCGCCCTCTTCATGCACTGCCTGCCCGCACACCGCGGCGAGGAAGTGCAGGCCGAGGTCATCGACGGGCCGCAGTCGGTGGTGTGGGACGAGGCCGAGAACCGCCTGCACGCACAAAAGGCCCTGATGGAGTTCCTGCTGCTCGGAAAGCTCTGAGCCCCTGACGAAGAAGGCGCGGCCGCGTGTCCCCTTGCCAGCAATGCGGCGCCTGCTGCGCCGCCTACCGCGTCGACTTCAGCGTGCATGAGCTCGACGACAACGGCGGCCGCGTGCCGTCCGGCCTGGCGGTCGAGGTGAACAACGCCCTCTGCCGCATGCGCGGCACCGACCACACGCCGATGCGCTGCGCAGCGCTCACCGGAAAGATCGGCCAGTCGGTGGCCTGCGGCATCTACGAGTGGCGCCCCAACCCGTGCCACGAGCTGCAGTCCGGCAGCGACGCGTGCGAGCGGGCGCGCGCCCGGCACGGGCTCCCGGCGCTCTCATCGCTGGATTCCGGAGGCACATCATCTGGTCACGTGGAGTGTTGGAAATAACCGACACCACGACCCCTCGCCCGGCGCTAACTTCGCGCCATGCGTTCTCTGCAACCCCAACCCCGCGTCTGGGACATCTCCCCCCCGGTGCATGAAGGCGCGCCGGTGTTCCCCGGCGACACGCCCTACCAGCAGCGCTGGGCCGCGACCATTTCTCCGGACTGCCCGGTCAACGTCAGCGAGATCACGCTCTCGCCCCACATCGGCGCGCATGCCGACGCCCCCCTGCACTACGACCCCGAAGGCCAGACCATAGGCCACGTCGATCTCGCGCCCTTCCTCGGCCCCTGCCGGGTGATCCATGCCATCGCCAAGGGCCCGCTGATCGAGTGGGAGCACATCGCGCATGCGGTCACGAGCGACCTGCCGCCCCGCGTGCTGGTGCGCACCTACGCCGCGATGCCCGTCGGCCATTGGGACCCGCAACTCGCGGCCTACGCGCCCGCCACCGTCGAGCGCCTGGCAGCGATGGGCGTGAAGCTCATCGGCATCGACACCGCCAGCATCGACCCGGCCGACAGCAAGACGCTGGAGAGCCACCAACGCATCCGCCGCCTCGATCTGCGCGTGCTCGAGAACCTCGTGCTCGACGACGTGCCCGAGGGCGACTACGAACTCATCGCGCTGCCGCTCAAGCTGGTGAGCGCCGATGCCTCCCCCGTTCGCGCCGTGCTGCGCAGTCTATGAATCTCCCCCAGTCTTCGCGCACTTCGTGTCGCTACGCCAACCCCCTCGCCGGGGGCAACACCAGCGGCCCGGCAAAGCTGGTTCCGCGGTGTTCCACGACCGAAGCATCGCCAACCCCGATCCCACAAGACCCATCATGACCCTCGACGATTGCTGCGCGCTCGACGCGCAAGACCCGCTGCGCGCCCTGCGCGACCAATTCATCCTGCCCGAGGGCGTGCTCTACCTGGACGGCAATTCGCTTGGCGTGCTGCCGAAGGCTGCGCCCGCGCGCATCGCCGAAGTGGTGACCAAGGAATGGGGCGAAGGCCTCATCCGCTCATGGAACACCGCGAGCTGGTTCGACCTGCCGCAGCGCCTGGGCGACAAGGTGGCGCGGCTCATCGGCGCCGCGCCCGGCGAGGTGGTGTGCACCGACAGCACCTCGGTCAACCTCTACAAGGTGCTGTTCGCCGCGCTCTCCCAGCAGAAGGACAGCGGCCGCAAGCTGGTGGTGAGCGAGCGCAGCAACTTCCCGACCGACCTCTACATCGCCGAGTCGCTCTGCCGCGAGCGCGGCTTCACGCTCAAGCTGATCGATGCGAGCGAGCTTCCCGCGGTGCTGAATGAAGAAGTGGCCGTGCTGATGCTCACGCACGTCAACTACCGCACCGGCGCCATGCACGACATGAAGGCCATCACCGCCGCCGCGCACGCTGCGGGCGCGCTCACGGTGTGGGACCTCGCGCACAGCGCGGGCGCCGTGCCGGTTGCGCTCAACGACAGCAACGCCGACTACGCGATCGGCTGCGGCTACAAGTACCTGAACGGCGGCCCCGGCGCGCCGGCCTTCGCATGGGTCAACACCCGGCACGCAGGCCAGTTCGAGCAGCCGCTGTCGGGCTGGTGGGGCCACGCCGCGCCGTTCGAATTCACGCCGCACTACCGGCCCGCGCCGGGCGTGGGCCGCTACCTCTGCGGCACGCAGCCGATCATCGCGCTCGCAGGCCTCGAATGCGGCCTGGACACCGTGCTCGCCGCCGAAGCCTTCAACAAGGACCAGGGCGCGATGGCCGCGCTGCGCACCAAGTCGCTCGCGCTCACGGACCTTTTCATCGCGCTGGTCGAAGAACGCTGCGCGAATCAAGGCCTTTCGCTCATCACGCCGCGCGACCATGCGAAACGCGGCTCGCAGGTGTGCCTCAGCCGCGAAGAAGGCGCCTACGCCATCGTGCAGGCGCTGATCGCGCGCGACGTGATCGGCGACTACCGCGCCGGCGATTCGCAGATGCCCGACATCCTGCGCTTCGGCTTCACGCCGCTGTACCTCGGCTTCGAGGACGTATGGAACTCGGTCGAACACCTCGTGCAGGTGCTCGAATCGGGCGAGTGGAAGCGCGAAGAGTTCAACCGCAAGAACGCAGTGACATGAGCAGCGCCCGCCCCATGAAACACCGATTGATCGCATCCATCGCTTCGCTCTTTCTCGCGGCCGCCCCGGCCTTCGCGCAGCAGCCGGCCTTCACCCTGCCACAGCTCAGGGCCTTCGCCGCAATGGCGCCCGATGCCTTCCGCCAGGAGATCAAGCGCCAGGGCTTCTCCTACAGGGACAAGACCGTGACCGAGGAGGTCAGCATGATCGAGTACGAGAAGTTCGTCGACGGCGAGACCACGAACCTCATGAAGTCCACCTACGTGGAAAGCCGTGCCGGCGAGAACACCATCCAGCTCTCGACGACCGACAAGGCCGCGTTCGAAACGCTGGTGAAGGAAGCGCGCGGCGCGGGCTACGCACCGGCCGACAAGGGCCGCATCCCGGGCGGAGAGACCTATCAGGAGTTCAAGCGCAAAAGCGTGGGCACCGGCGAGGTCGTGCGCTTCGTCTACCCGAAGAAAGAGTCCGGCATGGGCCGCGTTTCCTATACCGCCGTCGTCTGGCGATGACCGGCCTGCGCACACCATGAGCACCGACAAATCCCCCGAGCACATCGTCCACGACGAGAAGGCGCAGCTGGACTTCAGCAAGTCCATGAGCTACGGCGACTACCTGCACCTGGACGAGATCCTCAACGCCCAGCATCCGCTCTCGCCCGCTCACGACGAGATGCTGTTCATCGTGCAGCACCAGACCAGCGAGCTCTGGATGAAGCTCATGCTGCACGAGTTGCGCGCCGCCACCAGCTGCATCGCCGGCGAGAAACTGGCCGACGCCTTCAAGATGCTCGCGCGCGTGAGCCGCATCATGGAACAGCTGGTGAGCGCGTGGACCGTGCTCTCGACCATGACGCCGCCCGAGTACACGGCGATGCGTCCGTACCTCGCGAACTCCAGCGGTTTCCAGAGCGCGCAGTACCGCTGCATCGAGTTCGCGCTCGGCAACAAGAACGCCGCGATGCTCAAGCCGCATGCGCACCGTGCCGACCTGCTCGCGCAGGTCGAGGAGGCCTACCGCTCGCCATCGCTCTACGACGAGTCGCTGCGGCTCCTCGCGCGCCACGGCCTGCCGGTGCCGGCCGACCGGCTGGAGCGCGACTGGACGCAGCCCTACGAATCGAGCGACGGCGTCGAGGCGGCATGGCTCACGGTCTACCGCAACCCGCACGATCACTGGGACCTTTACCAGCTCGGCGAAAAACTCACCGACCTGGAAGACGCCTTCCGCCTCTGGCGCTTTCGCCACGTGACCACGGTCGAGCGCGTGATCGGCTTCAAGCGCGGCACCGGCGGCACGGGCGGCGTGAGCTATCTGCGCAAGATGCTGGACGTGGTGCTGTTCCCCGAGATCTGGAAGCTGCGCACCGACCTCTGAGCGTCACGGGCCGCGTGCAACAATCGCCGCGGCACCGGACCTTCAAGACTCGACAAGGCAGGCGATTCGTCGCTTTCCTTGTGCTGCGGGGCACCCCCGCGGTCGATGGATGGGTACGCATTTCGGCGCGTGAGCGGGACTGCGCTGTCGCGCAGCGCAGCTGGCGCATCACCGGCTGGTTGAAGGGCCGGTTGCCACCTCGTTCCACTTCACCGCCTTCATGACGCGCGAACCGAGCTACAGGGAATGGATTGCACGCGGCCTCGCGCACGCCCTGCTGGCCGACGCGCTGCAGCCCGGCGGCACCGCGCCCGATGCGCTGCGTGCGCGGGCCGAGGCCGCGCTGGGCGCCAGTCCCCCGTGGCTCAAACTGCTGGCCGAAGAACTCGGCACACGGTCGCTCGCGACATGGCAGCGCACCGATCTGCAAGGCCTGACCCAGACGATCCTCGACACGCCGGCGCTGGAAATGGCTTTCGAACAGGACGAATTGCCGCGCATTCGCCGGCTCATCCTGCGGCCGGCCGAGATGCTGCCACGCCCGATGGGCCTGGACGATTTCGCCCTGCCCCGCCTGCCCACGCTGGCCGATCTCGCGCAGTGGCTCGAACTCGAACCCGACCGCCTCGCATGGCTCACCGCGGCATCGCAGGCCTTCCGCGCGCCAGACGCATCGCGCCCGCGTCCCGCATCGCACTACCGCTACCAGCTGCAGCCCAAGCGCCTCGGCGGCCTGCGGCTGCTCGAGATTCCGAAGGCAGACTTGAAGCGCGTGCAGCGCCGCATCCTCGACGATCTGCTCCAGCGGGTGCCCGTGCACGAGGCGGCCCATGGCTTCGTGCAGGAGCGCTCGGTCGCGAGCCACGCGGCCGCACACGTCGGCCAGGAGGTGGTGATCGGCTTCGACCTGCGCGACTTTTTTCCCAGCGTTCGCGCATCGCGCGTGCATGCGCTGTGGCGCACGCTGGGCTATCCCGACGGCGTGGCGCGCGCTCACCGCGCTGTGCACGCACCGCACGTCGCCAGCGGTGATCGATCGTCTTCGCGACGACGGCGGGCTCGACTGGATGGGCGCCAAGCGTCTGGCCGAGGCGCATCTGCCGCAGGGCTCGCCGTGCTCGCCCGCGCTCGCGAACCTCTGCGCCTTTCGCCTCGACCTGCGGCTCGAAGGGCTGGCGTGGGTCTTCGGCGCCACCTACACGCGCTATGCGGACGATCTCGTGTTCTCGGGGCCCGCATCGCTGCGCGCGCAATTCAACGCCCTGCGCGCATGGGTCGAAGGCATCGCCGCCGACGAGGGCTTCGCGCTCCATCCACACAAGGTGCGCTGCATGCCGCGGCACCACCAGCAGCGCGTGACGGGCGTGGTCGTGAACGAAAAGGCGAACACGCCGCGCGTCGACTTCGATCGACTCAAAGCCGTGCTGCATCAGTGCGTGCTGCACGGCCCCGCCAGCCAGAACCGCGCGAAGGTGATCGACTTTCGCGGCCACCTGCTGGGCCACATCGCGTGGATCGGCCAGTTCAATCCGGCGCGCAAGACGAGACTCATGCGCCTCTTCGAACGCATCGAATGGCCGGCGGCCGCGCCGCCGCCGGGCTGAACCTTCGAATGTAGTGCTTGCTACGCCTGCGCAAAGCGCTACATTTTTGGCAACAACGACGGAGGCGACTGCCATGCACAACATCCGGTTCTCACCCGACGAGATCGCCACCTTGCGGGCCCACGGCGTCGTGCTGTTCGCGGACCGCGTGATCTTCGATGCGCAGCCGCCGATGCCGGCGCAGCAGATCGCGGCCGTGCAGGCGCTTTGCGCAGGGCCGATTCCCGAAGCGCTGGTCGCGCTGTGGCAGGAGACGGCGGGCGGGCGCCTCGACTACGACCTCGCGCTGCCGATGAACGGCAACATCGAGAGCGTGAGCTGGTCGGAAATCTTCTGGGACGGCAGCGACGGCTACCGCGACCTGCAGGGCTGGATCGAGCATGAGCAGGAACTGGCGCAGGACGCCGCAGTGGACGGCGGCGCACCCTGGAGCGGCAAGCTCACCCACCTGCCCTTCGGCGGCTTCGAGTACCTGGACCGCGTCTACGCCGTGGTCGAGCCCGGCGAGGCCTACGGCCGGGTCATCGCATGGAAGCAGGGCCTGCCGCCGGCCTGGACGCACGCGCTGCACGAAGACACGCTGAGTGCCGTCGCACCGGACCTGCACGGCGCCTTCGCCGCATTGCACCTGGACGAAGACCCGCTGGCCCCCACGAGCGACTACTTCTCGGGGCAGACGCTGCTGCAGTACCTGGACGACCGCCACCAGGACCACGGGCTGGACCTCGACCTGATGGACAAGCTGGTCACCTTCTACTGCCGCGCGGTGGTCGACTGGCGCACGCCGCTCGCGGACGGCACGCTGCGCCATCACCCGGCGCTCGCGCGCGCGGCGCTGCACCACGCGATCGCGACGGACGATGCGCCGCTGGTGGTCGAGCTCGCCGCCTCGGGCGTGCGCTTCGACGGGCCACAGCAAGGCAGCGCGCTCGCGACCGACGTGGCGCTGGGCCAGAGCGCCTTCGCAGCGACCGCGGCCCTGGTGCGCGCGGGCGCGCCGGTGGCGGCCGATGCCTTGCGCAACGTCGACGGACAGATCGCGCCCGAGCTCACGAGCGCACTGCTGGCCAACGGCGCCGAGCCGAGCGTCGCGGCAATCGTCAAGTGCGTGGCCTGCGGTGCGCCTGCGAGCGCGCATCTCATCGCCGATGCCTGTACGGAAACCGGCATCGACGTGCCGCCGGCCTTCGTGGCCGAACGCGACGCGATGCTGGCGGAACTGGAGACGACGCTCGTGAAAGTGCGCGATGGCTCGCTCGGGCACTACCTCGGGCCGGAAGGGCTGGCCGAACGCATCGAGCACCTGCAAACCTTCAGGCTCTGAAGGTCGGGGCGCTCAACCGCCGCTCACGCCCCGTACAGCCAGGGCTGGTCGAGCAACCGCGCGCCGAGCGAGCGCATCGCGAGGTCGCGCCCCACGCGCATCACGCCGGTGGCATGGAAGACCTCGCCATTGCGCCGCGCACGCGCCTGCACCTGCGCATTGCGCTGCCAGCGCGCCTCGGCGTAGCGCGCGAAGGCTGTGGGCACATCGGCCGCGCTGCCATCGCCGAGCGCATCGGCCAGCGCGACCGCATCTTCGATCGCCATGCCGGCGCCCTGCGCGAGGTACGGCACCATCGGGTGCGCCGCGTCGCCCACCAGCGCGACGCGCTCATGTGCCATGTCGGCAGCGGAGGTCAACGGCGCGCGGTCGCTCAACGACCAGGCACGCCAGCCGGGCATCGCTTCGAGCAGCGCCTGCAGGCCGCCGCCGCTGCGGCCCGTGGCCCGTTGCAGGGCCGCGATGCTGCTGGACTGGTCCCAGTCGCGCGCATCGCCGGCCGGGGCGGATTCGGCGATCACCACCACGTTGAGCCACTCGCCGCCGCGCACCGGGTACGCCACGGCATGCAGGTGCGGGCCCAGCCAGACGTCGACTTGCTGGCGCCGCAATGCAGCGGGCAGATCGCTTTGCAGAGCCAGCGCGCGCCACGCCGTGTGGCCGGTGACGCGCGGCGGCTCCGCAGCCGAGGGGGTGTCGAGTTGGCGCCGCACCAGGCTCCACAGGCCATCGGCACCCACGAGCGCCTCGCCCTCCCAGGCGCGCGCGTCGGTGCTCGAGACGCACACGAGGTCGTCGCTGGTCTCGATCTGCGTGATCTGCGCGGCGGTCACCAGCGCGCCGGTGCCACGCGCGCGCACCGCTTCGAGCAGCAGCGCATGCAGGTCGGCACGGTGGGCGCAGAAATAAGGGGCGCCGTAGCGCTGCTGCATCGCATCGCCCAGCGGCAGGCGGGCCAGCACGGCGTCGCTGCCAGCGCTGCGGACCACCAGCGCATCGGGGCGCGCCGCGATCTTCGCGAGGCCCGAGCCCAGGTCCAGTTGTTGAAGACGCCGCGTGACGTTGGGCCCGAGTTGCACGCCGGCCCCGATCTCGCCGAAGGCGCTCGCCTGCTCGAAGACGTCGGCGCGATGCCGGCCCCGCGAAAGCGCCAGCGCCGTGGCCAGCCCCCCGATGCCGCCCCCGGCGACGAGGATGTGCGTGGGCATCGGCTCAGAGACTGTTCGAGAGGGCCTTGTCGGCTTGCGTGGCGTTGGTGTTGCCGGGTTTCTTGGGAGCGCAGCTGCCGCAGGTGTCGCACGAGCCGCAGCCCGAGCTCTTGGCGAGCGATGCGGCCAGCTGGTTGGCGCGCTCCTGGTCGACCAGGCCCGCGCGCTGCGAGCCGGCCGCGAGCTTGTAGGCGGCGCTGCGGCGCCAGCCTGCGGGCATCCAGCGCCACACCGCATAGAGCGCGGCCGCTGCGACGATCAATCCGACGATCAGTTGCTGTGCCATTTCTTCTTCAAACCTTTCAGCGTCAGGAGCGGTTTTAACCCGCGCCCAGTGCCACTGCAACGTGGTAGGTGATGAAACACGCGGCATAAGCCAGCGCGAACAGGTAGCCCGCCATGATCCACACGTACTTCCACGAGGCCGTCTCGCGCTTCACGGCGGCCAGCGTCGAGATGCATTGCGGCGCGAACACGTACCAGACCAGCAGCGACAGCGCCGTGGCCAGCGACCAGCTGCCGGCGATCAGCGGCTCGAGCGCGCCCGCCACATCGTCGCCGGTGGCCGACAGCGCGTACACCGTGCCCAGCGCGCCCACCGCCACTTCGCGCGCCGCCATGCCGGGCACCAGCGCGATCGAGATCTGCCAGTTGAAGCCGATGGGCGCGAAGATGTATTCGAGCCCGCGGCCGATCATGCCGGCCAGGCTGTACTGGATGGCCGGCCCCGTGGCGCCTTCGGGCGGCGACGGGAAGGTCGAGAGGAACCACAGCAGGATCGTGAGCGTGAGGATGATCGTGCCCACGCGCTGGAGGAAGATCCATGCTCGTTCATAAAGTCCCACAACCAGGTTTCGAGGGTTCGGCCAGCGGTAGGCGGGCAGCTCCATCAGCAGCGGCGAATGCTGCGTGTTGTCGCGAAAGCGCTTCATCACCCAGGCCACCGCCATCGCCGAGACGATGCCGAACACGTACAGCGCGAACAGCACCACGCCCTGCAGGTTGAAGACGCCGCCCACCGTGCGCGCCGGAATGAACGCCGCGATCAGCAGCGCATACACCGGCAGCCGCGCCGAACAGGTCATGAGCGGCGCGATCATGATGGTGGTGATGCGGTCGCGCCAGTTGCTGATGGTGCGCGTGGCCATCACGCCCGGAATGGCGCAGGCGAAGCTGGAGAGCAGCGGAATGAACGAGCGGCCCGACAGGCCCACGGTGCCCATCACGCGGTCGAGCAGGAAGGCCGCGCGCGGCAGGTAGCCGGAGTCTTCCAGCGCGAGGATGAAGAGGAACAGGATCAGGATCTGCGGCAGGAACACGATCACGCCGCCCACGCCGGCGATCACGCCGTCCACCAGCAGGCTCTGCAGCATGCCCTCGGGGATGGCTGTCTTGAGCAGGCCGCCCAGGGCCTCGGTGCCGGCCTTGATGGCGTCCATCGGCACGTTGGCCCAGCTGAACACGGCCTGGAACATCAGGAACATCGTGACGGCCAGCACCACCATGCCCCACACCGGATGCATCACCACGCGGTCGATGCGGTCGCTGGTGGCAAGGCTGCCGACCGGCTCCTTCACCGCAAGGCCCAGGATGCGGCGCACCTCGCGCTGCGTGGCCAGCACGTCGTCCAGGCCCGGCGCCTGCCAGGGCTGCGGCGCTGCGGCGGCGACCGGTGCGTCGAGCGCTTCGAGCAGGTTCTTCGCGCCGCCGGTGTGGACGCCGACGGTCTCGATCACCGGCACGCCCAGTTCGCGCGAGAGCACCGCGGTGTCCACCGCGATGCCCTGCTTCTTGGCCATGTCGGTCATGTTGAGCGCCACCACCATCGGCAGGCCGAGCTTGCGGGCCTCCAGCACGAGGCGCAGGTTCAGGCGCAGGTTGGTCGCGTCGGTCACGCACACCAGGAGGTCGGGCAGCGCTTCGTTGCTCTGGCCGGTGACGATGTCCCGGGTGACGGCCTCGTCGGCGCTCAGCGCATTCAGGCTGTAGGCGCCCGGCAGGTCGAGCACGAAGACGCGGCGGCCCGTGGGGGTGCGGAGCGTTCCTTCCTTGCGCTCGACGGTCACGCCGGCGTAGTTGGCCACCTTCTGGCGGCTGCCGGTCAGGAGGTTGAAGAGCGCGGTCTTGCCGCAGTTGGGGTTGCCCAGCAGCGCGATGCGCCCCGGCTGGGCGGTGGGGGCGAAACCGCCCGGTCCCTGGATGACGGCTTCAGCCATGATTGGCGGCTCCGGGTGTGACGTGGATCAGCGCGGCCTCGTGGCGGCGCAATGCGAAGGTGGTGTGGCCCAGCCGCACCGCCAGCGGCTCCCGGCCCGGGATGCCGCTCGCGACGATGCGCACAGCTTCGCCCGGAACGAAGCCGATTTCGGTCAGGCGCAGCACGAGTTCGCGGTCGTCCGCGCCCTCGGGACGGGCCACGTCGATCACGGTGGCCCATTGGTTGTTGGGAAGCTGGTCGAGGCGCAGAGCGACGGCGGTGGAGGCCGGCGCGGTGCCGAAATCGTTGGTTCGCACGGTGGGGCGGCGCCCTGGAGACCGGGACGCACCTGTAAGCAAAACCTAGATGCTATCAATTCTCAATTGGCGTCACCTGACTAAAGCCCTATGACCACGCGGATCGCGTCTTTTGCGCGCAGTCAGGTCACAGCCAGTTCGATGGTGCGTGCGGTGATCGAATCGCCATCGACGATGAGCTCGGCGACGGCGATTGGCAATTTGAATCGGCGTGGGCCGGCACTGCCCGGGTTGACGTAGAGCACGCCGTCGCGCTCCTCGATCTTCGGTTTGTGGGAGTGGCCGGAAATGACGACGCGCACGCCGGCCGCGGCGAGATCGATGTCGATCTGCGAGAGGTCGTGGATGGCGTAGATGATCACGCCGCCGACCTTCAGGAATTCCGTCTCCGCGATGCCATCGGCCCACGGCTCGCGATCGTTGTTGCCCCGCACGACCGTCAGCGGCGCGATGGCCGCGAGCGCCTCCAGGATGCCGGCATCGCCGATGTCCCCGCCGTGCACGATGAAGTCGCACCCCTGCAGAGAAGCCACGGCCTGCGGGCGCAGCAGGCCGTGGGTGTCGGAGATGAGCCCGACGCGGATCAAGCCTTGATCCGGAGCTCAGGCGGCCAGCAGCTGCCGCAGCACGAACGGCAGGATGCCGCCGTGCTTGTAGTAGTCCACCTCGATCGGCGTGTCGATGCGCAGGCGCACCGTCACCTCCTGGTGCGTGCCGTCGGGGCGGTGCACGACCAGCTTCACGTCCATCTGGGGCTTGAGTTCGCCGCCGATCACCACGTCGATCTGCTCGTCGCCCGTCAGGCCCAGCGTCTGCCACGAATCGGCGCCGCGGAACTGCAGCGGCAGCACGCCCATGCCCACCAGGTTGGCGCGGTGGATGCGCTCGAAGCTGCGCGCCACCACGGCCTTGATGCCCAGAAGCTGCGTGCCCTTGGCCGCCCAGTCGCGCGAGGAGCCCGTGCCGTATTCCTCGCCGCCGAACACCACCGTCGGGACGCCCTGTTCCATGTACTTCATGGCGGCGTCGTAGATGAACATCTTCTCGTTGCCCGGCTGGAAGCGCGTGACGCCGCCCTCTTCCTGCGTGCCGTTGGCGTCCGGCGGAATCATCAGGTTCTTGATGCGCACGTTGGCGAAGGTGCCGCGCATCATCACGTCGTGGTTGCCGCGGCGCGAACCGTAGCTGTTGAAGTCGGCCTTGGGCACGCCGTGCGCCTTGAGCCAGATGCCCGCGGGCGAGCTTTCCTTGATCGAGCCGGCCGGCGAGATATGGTCGGTGGTGATCGAGTCGCCGAAGAGCGCCATGATCCGCGCGCCCTTGAAGCCCGCGTCGGTGGCGTGCGGCTTCATCTTGAAGCCCTCGAAGAACGGCGGCTCGGCGATGTAGGTCGACTTCGGCCAGTCGTAGACCTGGCCGTCGGTGCCCTTGATGCTGTTCCAGAACTTGCCCGGGTCGGTCTTGACCTTGTCGTAGTTCGCGCGGAACGACTTGGCGTTCATCGCGAAGCGCAGGTTCTCGTCGATTTCCTTGGGGCTCGGCCAGATGTCGCCCAGGTACACGTCCTTGCCGTTCTTGCCCTTGCCCACGGGCTCGGTCATGAGGTCGGTCATCACGTTGCCCGCGATCGCGAAGGCCACCACCAGCGGCGGCGAGGCCAGGAAGTTGGCCTTCAGGTTCGGATGGATGCGCGCCTCGAAATTGCGGTTGCCCGACAGCACGGCCGCGCCGATGAGGTCGTTCTTGGTGATGGCTTCGTTGATCTCGGGCGTGAGGTCGCCGGCGTTGCCGATGCAGGTGGTGCAGCCGTAGCCCGCGAGATAGAAGCCCAGCTTCTCCAGGTACGGCAGGAGGCCCGCTTTCTCCAGGTATTCGGTCACGATGCGCGAGCCCGGCGCCAGCGAGGTCTTCACGTGCGGCTTGACCGTAAGGCCCGCCTCCACCGCCTTCTTGGCGAGCAGGCCCGCCGCGAGCATCACGCTCGGGTTGGAGGTGTTGGTGCACGAGGTGATGGCCGCGATCAGCACGTCGCCGTTGCCGATGGTGACCTGGCCCTTGGGCGCCGGCGGCGCGGTGGCGCTGGTGTGCGCCGCGGCCTTGGTCGAGCGGTTGGCCACCATCTCGACCAAGTCGCGCGGCGAGCCGGGGGCGGGAGCGGCCGCCTCGTCGTCGGTGCTTGCGCCGGCGATGGCGAGCGGGTAGCGCAGCTTGAGCTTGTCGGCCGGCTGGTTGAAGCCGTTGGCGTCGTTGGGCTTGCTGTAGAGCTCGGAGAACTTGGTGGACAGGTGGCCCAGGTCGATGCGGTCCTGCGGGCGCTTGGGGCCGGCCAGGCTCGGCGACACGGTGCCCAGGTCGAGCCGCACGATCTTGGTGTAGTCGATGTCTCCCGGCGCGGGCATGCCGAACAGGCCCTGCGCCTTGTAGTAAGCCTCGAAGCGCTCGACCTCCTCCCTGGTGCGGCCGGTGCCCTCGAAGTACGCCACGGTCATCTCGTCCACCGGGAAGAAGCCCATCGTCGCGCCGTATTCGGGCGCCATGTTGCCGATGGTCGCGCGGTCGGGCACGGCGATCGATGCGGCGCCGGGGCCGAAGAATTCGACGAACTTGCCCACCACTTTCTCGGTGCGCAGGATCGCGGTGACGTACAGCACCAGGTCGGTCGCCGTCACGCCTTCGCGCAGCTTTCCGGTGAGCTCGAAGCCCACCACGTCGGGCGTGAGCATGTAGACCGGCTGGCCCAGCATGGCCGCCTCGGCCTCGATGCCGCCCACGCCCCAGCCGACCACGCCGATGCCGTTGATCATGGTGGTGTGGCTGTCGGTGCCGACCAGCGAGTCGGGGTAGTAGGTGGGCGTGTCTGCCTTGTCGTGCGGGCTCTTGTAGACGCCGCGCGCGAAGTATTCGAGGTTCACCTGGTGCACGATGCCGAAGCCCGGCGGCACGACACGGAAGGTGTCGAAGGCCTGCATGCCCCACTTCATGAACTGGTAGCGCTCGTTGTTGCGCTGGAACTCCAGCTTCATGTTCAAGTCCAGCGCCTTGGGGGTGCCGTAGTAGTCGACCATCACCGAGTGGTCGACCACCAGGTCCACGGGCACCAGCGGCTCGATGGTCTTGGGCGACTTGTTCAGCTTGGCGGCCACGCTGCGCATGGCGGCCAGGTCGGCCAAGAGCGGCACGCCGGTGAAGTCCTGCAGCACCACGCGGGTGACGACGAAGGGGATCTCGTCGGTGCGCTCTGCATTGGGTGCCCAGTGGGCCAGCTCTTCGACGTGCTTGGGCGAGACCTTCTGGCCATCGCAATTGCGCAGCACCGACTCGAGCACGATGCGGATCGACACGGGCAGCCGCTCGATCGTGGGGTATTGCTTGGCCAGCTCCTTCAGGGACCAGTACTTGCCGGACTTGCCCGATGCGGTCTTGAAGGTCTTGAGGGTGGACGCAAAGGCGTGAGCCGGTGCTTTGGCCATAGGGGAACTCCTGTTGTTTCGTGGAAGCTCCTCAAGGATAGCGAGGTTCGATGTCAATCGCTGTAGTCGGTCTTCCCTGCCGCGCTCTCTCCGCGCTATGTTCCTCATAGCGAGAAATGCCGGGTAGACGGGCGTTGCCGGCACCTCTCGCGTCGCCTGCGGTCAGGCCCGCGCCATGCCGGCGCGACTGCCCGTGCGGCGCGTACGGCGCAGGCCCGTCCATTGCAGCTCGGCCAACACGACCACGCACAGGGCCTGCGCAAGCACCCAGGCCATGCCCAACGCGGTGACCGCGAACACACCACTCACCAGCAAGGCGGCACAGGCCACGGCCCAGCCGAAGTTGCCGGCGATCACCAGGCCGATCAGTGCGCGTGGCGGCGTGCTGCGGGTGGCCATGAAGGCGGCAAGCGCCGCATAGGCCAGCAGGAACACGCCGGTGCCCATCAGCAGCGCCGCGGGCAGCCCGGTCAGCTGCGCCAGCGCGTCGGTGAAAACCACCTGCAGCGCGCCGGTCGCGGCGCAGGAGGCGGCGTCGGCCCACATCACGTTGGGCAGGAAGCGGGGGGAAGCGAAGACGGACATGTGAATCTCCTTGGGGTGATCACCGGGTGATCACTGGTGGATACGCCGCAAGCCAGTCCTGCCGCGTTGGAGCCAATGATTCCGCGAGGCATGCATCGCGTCGATGACCTGGGAGGTCATGGCGCCGCGCCGCCGCCACGCCAGAATGCGGGCCATGAACACCACCCGCAGCACCCATTCGTCCAAGGCCAGCCAGCCCGGCGCGCGCGATCCGTTCGGCGCGCACCTGCGGCACTGGCGCACCCACCGGCGCCTGAGCCAGCTCGACCTGGCGCAGGAGGCCGAGGTCTCGACCCGGCACCTGAGCTACGTGGAGACCGGCCGCGCCGCCCCCAGCCGAGAGATGGTGCTGCGCCTGGCCGAGCGGCTCGAAGTGCCGCTGCGCGAGCGCAATGCGCTGCTGGTGGCCGCGGGATTCGCGCCCATGTACCGGCAGCGCTCGCTCGACGACCCGGCCATGGCCGCGGCGCGGCGTGCGGTCGACCTGGTGTTGAAGGGGCACGAGCCCTTTCCCGCGCTGGCCGTGGACCGACACTGGAACCTGGTGGCGCACAACGCGCTGGTGCCATTGCTGATGGAAGGCGCTGCGCCCGAGTTGCTGAAGCCGCCCATCAATGTGCTGCGCCTGAGCCTGCATCCCGAGGGCGTGGCACCGCGCATCGCCAACCTTGCGCAATGGCGCACCCACCTGCTCGAGCGGCTGCTGCAGCAGATCGCGGCCACCGGCGACGCGACGCTCCAGGCGCTGCACGATGAACTGGCGGCCTACCCCGCGCCCGCCGTGAGCCACGACGCGCCCGCCATCGACACCGCGCTGTCGGCCGTGGCCGTGCCCTTTCAGGTGGTCATGCCGAGCGGCGTGCTGAGCTTCATCAGCACCATCACGATCTTCGGCACGCCGGTCGATGTCACGTTGCAGGAACTCGCGGTGGAGTCGTTCTTTCCGGCGGACGAGCAGACGGCGGCGGCGTTGACGGCACTGATGGCGGCGCAGCAGGCGGGTTGACGGACGAGCCGGCAGGCCGGTCGAGATCGGCCCGGCCGTCCGCGTTGCGTGCCGGGCCTTCGAAGTCGTCCACCTGGATGACCTTGTCGGCGGCGCGCAGGTAGGCCAGCGCCAGTTCGGGGTCGGGCGCCGAGCGCGCGGCTTCCTCCAGCGAATTCGTGCGGCGCAATACCTTGTTGAGCGCGGCCGTCGTATCGCCCGCATCACCCAGTTGCGCGCCCAGCTCCATCGCATGCATCAGGTCGCGCAGGCCCCCGGCCGCGGGTTCGCTGAGGTCGGGCGCCAGGCGCTCGACGATGCGCGGGTTCGTGCGCAGCAGGTCCGCCAGTTCGATGAGCTGCACGTCGCGCAGCGGCGCCAGGTGCGCGGTGCGGCGCAGCACCAGCGCGCCGATCACGCGGCGGCCGGCCGTCGGCAGGTTGGCATAGAGGTCGCGCAGGATCTTGCCCGCCTCGTCCAGCTGCAGCCGGATCGCGGCCTGCGCGAACGGCAGCAGCTCGGGCGCCGCTTCGACGCGATAGCGCCACACGCACGCGCTCGCCAGGTACAGGTGCGCGAGCACGTCGCCCAGCCGCGCCGAGAGCAATTCCATGCGCTTGAGCTTGCCGCCGAGCATGCCCATCGCGAGGTCGGCGGTGAGCGCGTACTTGGCGCTCATGCGCGCGATGAGGCGCGCCTCGCGCTCCAGTTCATCGGGCGGCGTGCCGAGCACCGGCGCGCCGAAAAGGCTGTGCCACAGGTTGACCATCACGTGCTTGCCGTGCGCGATGAGCGCCTTGCCGAGCGCGGTTTCGTCGTTCGCCTGCACGGCCGCCATTTCATCGAGCACGTGCGGATGGCAGCGCACCGCGCCCTGCCCGAACACGATCAGCGCGCGCGTGAGGATGTTCGCGCCCTCCACCGTGATGGCGATCGGCGCCTGCCGGTACGCCACGCCCAGCAGGTTCGACGGGCCCGAGATGATGCCCTTGCCGCCGAGGATGTCCATGCCGTGGTTCACCGCGCGGCGCCCCGCCTCGGTCAACTGCACCTTGAGGATCGCGCTCGCCACGCTGGGCCGCTCGCCCTTGTCGAGCGCGGCGGCCGTGAAGCGCCGCGCCGCATCGCTCGCGTAGAGCTCGGCCGACATCTGCGCGACCAGCCCCGCGATTGCATGGAACTTGCCCACCGGCAGGCCGAACTGCTCGCGGATCTGCCCGTAGCCGTTGCTCACGTACAGCGCCGTCTGCTGCATCGAGGAGCCGAGCGCGGGCAGCGAGATCGCGCGGCCCGCGGCCAGGCACTCCATCAGCATGCGCCAGCCCTGGCCGACCTGTTTTTCGCCACCGATGATCCAGTCCATCGGCACGAAGACCTGCCGCCCGTGGATCGGGCCGTTCATGAAGGCGCTGTCCATCGGGCGATGGCGCCGGCCGATCTCCATGCCGTCGTGCGGCACGGGAATCAGCGCGCAGGTGATGCCGAGGTCTCGCTGGCCTTCGGGGCGGCTCTCGTCGATGGCATGGAAGGCCAGGCCCACCACGGTGGCGACGGGCGCGAGCGTGATGTAGCGCTTATCGAAATCGACCAGGAAGCCGCGCGTCAACTTGCCGTTGAACTCGCGCTCCACGATCACGCCGCGGTCGGGAATCGATGCCGCGTCGGAGCCCGCATAGGGCGACGTCAGCCCGAAGCACGGCAGCTCGCGGCCATCAGCCAGGCGCGGCAGGTAGTGCTCCTTCTGCGCGTCGGTGCCGTAGCGCAGCAGCAGTTCGGCCGGGCCGAGCGAGTTGGGCACCATCACCGTGACGGCCGTGGCCACGTTGACGGTGGCGATGCGCGCGACCACCGTGGCGTGTGCGTAGTGGCCGAAGCCCAGGCCGCCGAACTCCTCGGGAATGATCATTCCGAAGAAGCGCTTCTCGCGCAGGAACCGCCACACCTCGGGCGGCAGGTCGTGCGCCTGGTCGATGGCGTGGTCGTCCAGCATGCGGCAGAGCGCGCGCACCTCGTTGTGCAAGAAGGCCTGCTCGCGCTCGGTGAGCTGGTTGGGGCCCATGGCCGTGAGCACGTCGAAGTCCGGGCGGCCTGCGAAGAGCTGGCCTTCGAAGCCGACGGTACCGGCCTCCAGCGCGGCGCGCTCGGTGTCGCCCAGCGGCGGCAGCGCCTTCGAGAAGGGCTGCATGGCCCATCGGCCGATCAATGAAGCCAGAGGCATGGGGTCTCCTTCGCCGCGACGGTTGCGCGGCTCGGGTTCCATGCTGGGCTTTGCCGCCCCTCTGCGAGGCCGGTCAAGGGCGTTCCTGCGTGTCGGATGCGGGCGCGCCCCTGGCGCCTGCAAGCGCCCGGGTCAGCGGCGCTTGGGGGCCTGTCCGGCGGGCGCAGCGGGTGCGGCAGCGGCCGGCGCCAACGGATCGCGCCAGCCGTATTCGACATAGCGGCGGATCACCAGGCAGCCCGGCGGCGAATCGATCAGCGAGACCGACGAGGTCGGCTCCTTGTCGTCGGTGTAGACCGCGTAGATGGGCAGGAGCCGCGTCATCTTGTAGCTCTTGAGCTCCTGCTCGGCCACGCTCGCGCAGGTGAAGGGCGCCACCGAGATGCGCTCGGCCGACACGGTGCAGGTGCCGCCGTCGCCGGGAATCGCGGTGATCGAGGCGGCCACGCCGGCGTTCGGGTACTGGATGCCGACCAGCGAGAACATCGGGCCGTCGTCGGGGCGCTTGCGGTCCCAGTCGAGCAGCACGTCGTGCCCGCGGCTGCCCTGCACGGTGAGCGTCGCGAGCCGCGTGATGGCGGGCAGGCAGCGCTTGATGCCCACGCTGGTGGCGGCGCGCGTGAGCGTGTCCTGCGGCGGCGCGGCCGGCGCCTGGGGCACCAGCACGCCCTGCGCGAGCGCCGTGCCGGCCAGGGCCCAGGCGGCCATGGCGGGGAGCAAGCGCGCGAATCGTTGTGTCGATGTCTTCATGCGGTGTCTCTTCTCACGCGTAGAGGTTCTCGATGGCGGCGGTGTAGATGCGCACGTTCTCCTCGCCTTCGGGGTCGAGCTTGGCGAGGAGCTTGCGTGCGCGCTCGCGGTAGGCCGGCAGGTCCGCATCGTGTTCGGCAAAGGCCTGCTGCAGCGCGCGGCCGCCCTCTTCGCAGTCGAAGCCGTGGTAGCGGTAGCCGCAATCGCCGATGAGGTGCGAGTTGTGGATGAGCGGGTAGCCGCCGTAGAGCGCCTCGTAGTAGAGGTAGTTCTGCGCGTTCTCCCAGTGGTGCGCGAAGACCGCATCGACATTCCCCGGCAGCACCTGGTACAGCGGAAAGCGCCCCTCGAAAGTCGCGAGGCCGTGCTGCACGATGTCCAGGCTCTGCGCGAAGCCGACGAAGAGCGGCTTCTCCTTCAGGTGAAAGCTGTTGTAGACCCACACCCGCTCCAGGAGCCTGGGCTGCGCGCGGTGCGCCGCCTCGCAGCCGAGCATGGGGATGAAGCTGGTCTTCACCATGCAGATGTTGGGCTCGAAGATGGCCACGCGCCAGCGCTTGCGGCCGGGCTCGTAGTCGAAGCGCTTGGCGCTGCCATCGGCGTTGGTTCCGGCGCGTGCCATGGCCTTCTCCAGCACCATCGGGCTCCAGAGGTGCGGCATCAGCCGCACCGGCGCGCGGAAGGTGCTCGCGAAGTACGGCTTGCACGACACCTCGTATTCCGGCAGCGTCCAGACCTCGTCGTAGGGCGCGCCCGAGACGAGCATGCCGTGCGGCTTGTCGAAGATCATCCGTTCGATGTCGATCACGTAGTCGTTGCCCACGCGCATCGAAACGATCTTGCCGCCGCGCGCCTTGAAGGCCTCCGACCACTCGCGCGCCAGCTGCGCGCTCATCTCGATCATGAGATCGAGCTCCTGCGCGGCGGTGGCCATGTCGATGATCGGCACGGGCGAATCGGCCAGGAAGTTGGTGGCGTCCGCCGGACCGCCGTCGCCGCCGCCCGCCACCAGCACGGTGCTGGCCACGCGCGGCGAACGCATCAGCAGCATCACTAGGAACAGGCAGTTCTGGTAGACGCCGTTTTCCCAGAGGCTCTGCTCGCCCTTGCGGATGAAGATGGAAACGCCGACCTTGAGTTTCGCGGGCATGACGGACGAAGGGGTGTTCTGCACTGCGCTCATGCGGTCCTCATGCCATCGGCACGGAATGCGGGGTCGCCGCCCACGAGATGCAGCAGGCGCTGCGCGTAGGCATCGACGTTCGCCTGGTGGAGTGGATCGATCGCATCGAACATGCGCTGGCTGCGAAGGCGGTAGTCATCGAGTTGCGCATCGTGCCCGCGCACCGCCTGCAGCAGCTGCTCGGCGCCGGCGGCGATGTCGAAGTCGGGGTAGTAGTAGCCGGCATCGCGCAGCCACGGCGAGTTGTGCACCAGCGGGTAGTTGCCGTAGAGCGCATCGAGGTAGCTGTAGTTCTGGTCGTTCTGCCACTGGTGCGACACCACGGCATCGGCGAACTGCACCATGAAGCCCGCGAAATCGTGTCGCCCGTGGAACACCGCCTTGTGCCCGCGCACGAGGTCCAGCGAGTTGGCCATGTAGAGCATCGTCGGATGGTCCTTCAGGTGCAGGGTGTTGAGCACCTGCATCGAGGTCACCGCGTTCGGGTCGGCGCGGTAGGCGCCGTCGCAGATCAGCATCGGCACGCTGCTGGACTTCACGACCGAGATGTTGGGCTCGAAGATCGCCACGCGGAACCCGGGCTGCTCCGCGGTGCGCGGCGCGTAGCCGAAGCGGTAGCCCGACGCCTCGACCTCGGCGACGCGCTGGGCCAGGAACTGCGGCGACCAGAGGTAGGGCACCTCATGCACCGGGCGGCGGTGCAGGGTTCGCATCATCGGGGCGAAGACGGCGTCCTTGGGCAAGAGCCACACCTCGTCGCAACGGTCGGGCTTGCTGAAGTGGCCCTTGTCGCTGAAGACGATCGGCTCGGCCAGCGCCACGAAGGGCTGTCCCACGCAATGGAAGGCCGAGCGCCCGCCGCAGGCACGGAAGTAGGAGAGCCATTGCACGTCGAGCGCGCCGGCCATCTCGATGACCACATCGAGCACGTCGGTCAGCTCGCGGGCGCGGCCGAACGCGAGGCCCATGGCCGAGAGATCGACCTGCGGCGGCATGGCCTGCTGGTCGCCCGCATCGACGAGCGTGACGGATTCGACGAAGTCGATGCGCTGCAGCAACCGGGCGAGAAACAGGACGTTCTGCCCCATCCCGTTTTCCCAGATGTTCTGCCCCGCGTGGGTGAGGACTGAAATACCAATGCGCATGGGGGTGAGTGTGTACCAAAAAAAATGGCTCCCGCACCATCGGCACGGGAGCCACGCCGCGGCTGCGGCGCCGATTCAGTGGCTTATTTCCACTTCCAGCCGATGCCTGCGTTCACGCCCCACTCCTTGCCGGTGGTGGACAGGCCCGCACCCCAGGACATCTTGCCGTCGTCCGACAGCGCCTTGAAGGTCAGCGCCACGGCGCTGTAGCCCTTGTAGCTGCCGAAGCCCACGCCCACGGTCTTCTCGCCGGGGTAGAGCGTCGGCAGGTAGGTGCCCGACATCGCGAAGGCCATCGCGGAACCCGAGTAGGCGATGCGCGCCACGTCGCCGACCTGGCTTTGCACCTGGTTCAGCTGCGTCATGTTGACCGCGTCGGTGGGCAGGATGCCCGGCGCCACGTTCGAGATGCGCGTGCCGCCCGGTGCCTGGCCTGCGCCCAGCGTGACCTGGTTGTAGTTGACCGAGCCGTCCGGGTTGGTCGCGTACTGCACGCTGCTGGCCTTGGCCGATGCGGAGGCCGCCTTCAGCTGGGCCACGTTGGTGGCATCGCTGTCGGCCGAGCCCGCGGCCACGCCGGTGATCTGGCGGAACTGGTTGTTGGCTGCATCGCCCACGGACACCGCGGCCTGCGTGCTGGTCGTGGCGCGGATGGCCGCTTCCTGCTGCGCATTCGCGCTGCCCGGGATGTAGCCGACCGCGCCTGCCGCCGTCGATGCCACCGAGTTCGCGCCCAGCGCCACGCCACCGCTCTGCGTGACCACCGCGCCGAAGCCGATCGCCGTGCCTTGCGAGATGTTCTGCGCCTTGCTCAGCACCGTGCCGCCAGCGTCGGCCTTGTCGCCCAGGGCCACGCCGCCGCCGCCTGCGCGGGAATCCACACCGATCGCCTGCGAGCCCGTGGCCAGTGCGCCGGTGCCGATGGCGATGGCGTTGGCACCCGTGGCCTGTGCGCCGAAGCCGATGGCCACGGCGCCTTCGGCCGTCGCCTTCGCGCCGTTGCCGGCGGCGAAGGAGTTGGCGGCGCTGGAGACCGAGCGCGGGCCGATCGCCACGGAGTCCACGCCGCTCGCGTCGGAGTCGGCGGCGGTGGAGCCCGTGTGGAAGTACTTCGTGCCCTTGTCGTTGATGGTGTTGACCGTCGTGCTCAGGCTGCCGATGCTGCTGGTCGCCGTGCTCAGGCCGGTCGAGGTCGAGGTCGACAGGCTCGCGATGCCGCTGGTCGCGCCGCCCACGCTGGTGGACAGGCTGTCCAGGTTGCTGTTGGTCGTGCTCAGGCCGGTCGAGAGGCTGGAGATACCGCTGGTGGCGGTGCTCAGGCCGGTCGAGGTCGACGTGGACAGGCTGTTGACGTTGCTGTTCGTCGTGCTCAGGCCGGTCGACAGGCTGTCGACGCTGCTGGTCACGGTGCTCAGGCCGGTCGACAGGCTGCCGATGCTGCTGGTCGCAGTGCTCAGGCCGGTCGAGGTCGAGGTCGAGAGGCTGTCGACGCTGCTGGTCACGGTGCTCAGCGCCGACGACGTGGAGGTCGACAGGCTGCTCACGCTGCTGTTGGTGGAGCTCAGGCCGGTCGAAAGGCTGGAGATGCCGCTGGTGGCGGTGCTCAGGCCCGACGAGGTCGACGTCGACAGGCTGCTCACGCCGCTGTTCGTGGAGCTCAGGCCGGTCGAGAGGCTGGAGATGCCGCTGGTGGCGGTGCTCAGGCCGATCGAGAGGCTAGAGATGCCGACGGTGACGGTGCTCAGCCCGACCGAGAGGCTGCCGATGCCGCTGTTCGCAGAGCTCAGGCCCGTGGAGAGGCTGCCGATGCTGCTCGTGGCGGTGCTCAGGCCGGACGACGTGGAGGTCGAGAGGCTGCTGACGGTGCTGTCTGTCGTGCTCAGGCCGGTCGAGAGGCTGGAGATGCCGCTGGTGGCGGTGCTCAGGCCGGACGAGGTCGAGGTGGACAGGCTGTTGACGTTGCTGTTGGTCGAGCTCAGGCCGGTCGAGAGACTCGAGATACCGCTGGTCGCGGTGCTCAGGCCGGACGACGTGGAGGTCGACAGGCTGCTGACGCTGCTGTTGGTCGAGCTCAAGCCGGTCGACAGGCTGGAGATGCCGCTGGTGGCGGTGCTCAGACCCGTGGACAGGCTGCCGATGCTGCTCGTTGCAGTGCTCAAGCCAGACGACGTGGAGGTCGAGAGGCTGCTGACGCTGCTGTTGGTCGAGCTCAAGCCGGTAGACAAGCTGGAGATGCCGCTGGTAGCAGTGCTCAGGCCCGTGGACAGGCTGCCGATGCTGCTGGTCGCAGTACTCAGACCCGATGACGTCGAAGTCGACAGGCTGCTCACGCTGCTGTTGGTCGAGCTCAGGCCAGTCGAGAGGCTCAAGATACCGCTGGTGGCGGTGCTCAAGCCAGACGAAGTCGAAGTCGACAGGCTGCTGACGTTGCTGTTGGTCGAGCTCAGACCGGTGGACAGGCTCGAGATGCCGCTGGTTGCCGTGCTCAGCCCCGTGGACAAGCTACCGATGCTGCTCGTTGCGGTGCTCAGGCCGGACGAGGTAGAGGTCGACAAGCTGCTCACGCTGCTGTTGGTCGAACTCAGGCCCGTGGACAGGCTGGAGATACCGCTGGTCGCGGTGCTCAGGCCCGACGATGTGGAGGTCGAGAGGCTGCTCACGCTGCTGTTGGTCGAACTCAGACCTGTCGAGAGGCTGGAGATACCGCTGGTAGCAGTGCTCAGGCCGGACGACGTGGAAGTCGACAGGCTGTTCACCGTGCTGTCCGTCGTGCTCAGGCCGGTAGACAGGCTGGAGATACCGCTGGTCGCGGTACTCAGACCAGAGGACGTCGAAGTCGACAGGCTGCTGACGCTGCTGTTGGTGGAGCTCAGGCCGGTCGAGAGGCTGGAGATGCCGCTGGTCGCCGTGCTCAGACCCGACGACGTCGAGGTCGACAAGCTGCTCACGCTGCTGTTGGTCGAGCTCAAGCCAGTCGACAGGCTCGAGATGCCGCTGGTGGCAGTACTCAGACCCGACGACGTGGAGGTCGACAGGCTGCTCACGCTGCTGTTCGTCGAACTCAGGCCAGTCGAGAGGCTGGAGATGCCGCTGGTGGCGGTGCTCAGGCCGGACGACGTGGAGGTCGACAAGCTGCTCACGCTGCTGTTCGTCGAGCTCAAGCCAGTCGAGAGGCTCGAGATACCGCTGGTCGCCGTGCTCAAGCCGGACGACGTCGAAGTCGACAGGCTGCTGACGTTGCTGTTGGTCGAGCTCAGACCGGTGGACAGACTCGAGATGCCGCTGGTTGCCGTGCTCAGCCCGGTGGACAAGCTACCGATGCTGCTCGTTGCGGTGCTCAGGCCGGACGAGGTAGAGGTCGACAAGCTGCTCACGCTGCTGTTGGTCGAACTCAGGCCCGTGGACAGGCTGGAGATACCGCTGGTCGCGGTGCTCAGGCCAGTCGACGTGGAGGTCGACAGGCTGCTCACGCTGCTGTTGGTCGAGCTCAGGCCGGTCGAGAGGCTCGAGATGCCGCTGGTGGCAGTACTCAGGCCCGACGACGTGGAGGTCGAGAGGCTGCTCACGCTGCTGTTGGTCGAACTCAGGCCGGTCGACAGGCTCGAGATGCCGCTCGTCGCAGTGCTCAAACCGCTGGACGTCGACGTAGACAGGCTATCGATGCTGCTGGTTGCAGTGCTCAGGCCAGACGAAGTGGAGGTCGACAGGCTGCTCACGCTGCTGTTGGTCGAGCTCAGGCCAGTGGACAGGCTGGAGATACCGCTCGTCGCAGTGCTCAGCCCGCTGGACGTCGACGTGGACAGGCTGTCGATGCTGCTGGTCGCCGTGCTCAGACCGGACGAGGTGGAAGTCGACAAGCTATTGACGCTGCTGTTGGTCGAACTCAGACCTGTCGAGAGGCTGGAGATACCGCTGGTGGCAGTGCTCAGGCCGGACGACGTGGAAGTCGACAGGCTGTTCACCGTGCTGTCCGTCGTGCTCAGGCCGGTAGACAGGCTGGAGATGCCGCTGGTCGCGGTACTCAGGCCAGAGGACGTCGAAGTCGACAGGCTGCTGACGCTGCTGTTGGTCGAGCTCAAGCCAGTCGACAGGCTCGAGATGCCGCTGGTGG
>NZ_JAEFCB010000016.1 GCF_016405905.1 Variovorax sp. IB41
GTGCCCACGTTCACGTGCGGCTTGGTGCGGGTGAATTTACCTTTTGCCATTTTTCGACTCCGAAAAAAACGATTTCAACGTATGCATATGGGCTGCAAACCTGCCGTTGCAACCCCCAAAAACTGGTGCCCTTTGCGGGAATCGGACCCGCGACCTCCCCCTTACCAAGGGGGTGCTCTACCACTGAGCCAAAAGGGCTTTTTGTCTAACCAATCGCTTCCGGCGTCGAACCGGGTCTCTGGAGCGGGAGACGGGAATCGAACCCGCGTCATCAGCTTGGAAGGCTGGGGTTCTACCATTGAACTACTCCCGCATCGGGGGCACTTCAAGGCACCCAAAGCGCTAGATCCAATCGCTCTTAGAAACCAAATTCATCGCTGGTGGAGAGGGCTGGATTCGAACCAGCGTACTCGTAAGAGGGCAGATTTACAGTCTGCTGCCATTAACCACTCGGCCACCTCTCCGGCGAACCTCGAAATATAGCACGGTTTTGTGACTACACAGAACCCCCAGCACCAAGAAGAAGCGAGAGAACTGCATGAGGCGGGAACCGCCGGGATTATCCGCGAATTCAGCCGCCTCCCTGGTTCGCCTCCCGCCAGGCGCGTGCTTCGCCAAAATGTCCGCATCCGATGAACGGCACGGGCGGGCGCAGGGCCGAAAGCGGCGACGGATGATTCGACATCAGCACCTTGTGGCGCCCAACGTCGATCAACGCGCGCTTACTTTGCGCGTGCGAGCCCCAGAGCATAAAAACAACAGGTTTGGCGCCGTCCGATACATGTCGAATGACCGCATCGGTCAGTACCTCCCAGCCACGGCCCGAATGGCTCGCCGGCTGGGCTTCTTCGACGGTGAGGCAGGTATTGAGCAGCAGTACGCCATGCGTCGCCCACTTCACCAGGCTGCCACCCGGATTCGGAAACTGCGGCGGCAGCGTGCCCAGGTCGCGCTGAAGCTCCTTGAAGATGTTGCGCAGCGACGGCGGCAGCGCGACGCCGGGCGCCACCGAGAACGCGAGCCCTTCGGCCTGCCCGCGCCCGTGGTACGGGTCCTGGCCCAGGATGACCACGCGCACGTCTTCGGGCGGCGTCAGCTCCAGCGCGCGCAGCGGCTGGGGCGGAAAGATCACGGCCCCCGCATCGAGACGCTCCCGGAGAAAGCCACGCAGCTTCGTCCCCACGCCCCCCGCGAAGAATTCATCGATCAGCGGCTGCCAACCCGGCGCCACCGCCCAGTCGGCGGGATCGCTGCTCGACAGCTGATCCTGCGCGCTCATTGGAACAACGCAGCGAGAGCCTCGCCGGGTTCCTTGGCGCGCATGAACGCCTCGCCGACCAGGAATGCATTGACGCCCGCCGCGCGCAGCGTGGCGACGTCTTCGCGCGTGCCGATGCCCGATTCGGTCACCGCCAGGCGATCGGCCGGGAGCTTCGGCAACAAATCGATCGTGGCCTGGATCGACACCTCGAAGTTGCGCAGGTTGCGGTTGTTGACGCCGATGAGCGGCGTCTTGAGCTTGAGCGCGCGATCGAGTTCGGCCGCATCGTGCACCTCCACCAGCACCGCCATGCCGAGCCCGCGCGCGATGGCTTCGTAGTCCTTCATCTGCGCATCGTCCAGGCATGCGGCGATCAGCAAGATTGCATCCGCCCCCATCGCGCGCGACTCGTACACCTGATAGGCGTCGATGATGAAGTCCTTGCGCAGCACCGGCAGGTCGCACGAGGCGCGGGCCTGCTTCAGATAGTCCACGCCGCCCTGGAAGAACTGCTTGTCCGTCAGCACCGAGAGGCACGCCGCGCTGACAACGCCATCGCCCTCCGCGTAGCTCTGCGCGATATCGGCGGGAATGAAGTCTTCGCGCAGCACGCCCTTGCTCGGGCTGGCCTTTTTGACTTCGGCGATCACGGCGGCTTGGCCCGCCGCGATCTTGGCGCGCAGCGCGGCTTCGAAATCGCGCGTGAGCACGCGGCTTTCAGCGTCGAAGCGGACGGCTTCGAGCGGCGCGCGCTTCAGCGCCGCCGCCACTTCCTGGCGCTTGACGGCAACGATCTTGTCGAGGATGTCGGACATGGCTTGTGATGCTTTCGGTTGTCTCTGCAGGGCTCAGACGGTCGCGGAGGCCTTGACCAGCTCGGCGAGCTTGGCCTTCGCCGCGCCCGACGCAATCGCTTCGCGCGAGCGTTCGACGCCCGCCGCCACCGAGTCGACCACGTTGGCCGCGTACAGCGCCGCGCCGGCGTTCAGCAGCACGATGTCGAGCGCGGGGCCCGCCTGATTGTCGAGCACCCCCAGCAGCATCGTCTTCGACTGCTCGGGCGTTTCCACGCGCAGCGCGCGGTTGCTCGACATCGCGAAGCCGAAGTCCTCGGGGTGCAGTTCGTACTCGCGGATTTCGCCGTTCTTCAATTCGCCCACCAGCGTGGCGGCGCCCAGCGAGATCTCGTCCATGCCGTCGCGCCCGTAGACCACCAATGCGTGCTCGGTGCCCAGGCGCTGCAGCGCGCGCACCTGGATGCCCACGAGGTCGGCGTGGAACACGCCCATCAGGATGTTCGGCGCGCCCGCGGGGTTGGTCAGCGGGCCGAGGATGTTGAAGATGGTCTTGATGCCCAGCTCCTTCCTCACCGGGGCGACGTTCTTCATCGCCGGATGGTGGTTCGGCGCGAACATGAAGCCGATGCCGCACTGCTCGATGGAGCGTGCGATCTGCTCGGGCTTCAGGTTGATGTTGATGCCCAGCGACTCCAGCACGTCGGCGCTGCCCGACTTGCTCGACACGCTGCGCCCGCCATGCTTGCTCACCTTCGCGCCGCCCGCGGCCGCGACGAACATCGAGCAGGTCGAGATGTTGAAGGTGTGCGAGCCGTCGCCGCCGGTGCCCACGATGTCCACGAGGTTGGTGGTGTCGGCGACCGGCACCTTGGTCGAGACCTCGCGCATCACCTGCGCGGCGGCGGTGATTTCGCCGATGGTTTCCTTCTTCACGCGCAGGCCCGTGATCAGCGCGGCCATCATCACGGGCGAGCACTCGCCGCTCATGATGAGCCGCACGATGTGCAGCATCTCGTCGTGGAAGACCTCGCGGTGCTCGATGGTGCGCTGCAGCGCTTCCTGGGGAGTGATCATGAGAAGTCTCCTGAGTGTTTGTCTGTCGTCAGTGGCCGGCGCGAAGGGCCGGTGCGTCGGTGAACGCGAGCTTGAGGCCGAAGCCGATGAAGAGAACGCCGGCGGCGCGGTCGAGCCAGTGCATGCCCTTTTGCACCGCGCCGCGGCGCGCCATCCAGCCCGCCGCCACGGCCCATCCCACGTTGACGGGGATGGCGTTGAGGTTGAACAGCACGCCCAGCAGCACGAAGTACAGCGCCTTGTCGTCGGCACCGGGCGCGATGAACTGCGGCACGAAGGCCAGGAAGAACAACGCCACCTTCGGGTTGAGCACGTTCGTCCAGAAGCCGCCGAGGAAGATCGCCTTGAGACCGCGTTCCCCGCCCGCTGCGGCAGCGGCCGCGTCGAGATCGGTGGGCGGCGGCGCGCGCGACAGCACCATGCGCACGCCCAGGTACAGCAGGTAGGCCGCGCCGATGTACTTGAGCACCGTGAAGGCTGCCGCGGACGTGGCCATCAGCGTGCCGACGCCGACCGCCGCCGCGAAGATATGGACGAAGCAGCCCGCGGTAATGCCAAGCCCGGCGACGATGCCCGCGCGCGCACCGGCGCGCAGCGAGTTCGTCACGACATAGAGCACGTCGGGCCCCGGCGTGAGGTTCAGCAGCCAGCCGGCAGCGATGAAAGCGAGCAGATGGGGAAGATCAGGCATCGCGTCCTCGCTGGCCTCAGGGCTTGAAGAACGCGCGGATCGCGGCCACCGCTCGGTCCACACCAGCCGCGTCGACATCCAGGTGCGTCACGAAGCGCAAGCGGTAGAGGCCGGTCGCGAGGATGCCCTGGCTGTTGAGGCTCGCGACCAGTTCCGCCGAACGCGCCTGCGCCGCGCCCGTGAGGTCGACGAACACGATGTTCGTGTCCGGCGCCTCGACCACGAGGCCCTCGATACCCTCGAGCCCCTGCGCGAGGCGCTGGGCCAGCGCGTGGTCGTCGGCCAGACGATCGACGTGGTGATCGAGCGCATGCGACGCAGCCGCAGCCAGCAGGCCCGCCTGGCGCATGCCGCCGCCGGCCATCTTGCGAATGCGGTGGGCACGCGCAATGAACTCGCGCGAACCGACCAGCGCCGAGCCGATCGGCGCGCCCAAGCCCTTGCTGAAGCAGACCGACACGCTGTCGAAGCACTGCGCGATGCGGCGGGCTTCCGCGCGGACGTCGCTGCGCTTGTTCCGCGCGGCCTGCGCCGTCGCGGCATTGAAGAGGCGAGCCCCATCCAGATGCCGCTGCAGCCCCTTGCGCTGCGCCAGATCCGTCGCGGCCTGCACGTACTCGAACGGCAGCAGCTTGCCGCCCAGCGTGTTCTCGAGCGCAAGCAGCCTGGTGCGCGCGAAGTGCGCATCGTCGGGCTTGATCGCCGCCTCGATCTGCGCGAGCGGCAGCGTGCCGTCGGGCGCGTGGTCCAGCGGCTGCGGCTGCACGCTGCCGAACACCGCGGCGCCGCCACCTTCCCAGCGGTAGCAATGCGCCTGCTGGCCGACGATGTACTCGTCGCCGCGACCGCAGTGCGAGAGGATCGCGCAGAGGTTGCTCTGCGTGCCGGTCGGCACGAACATCGCCGCCTCGAAACCCAGCAGCGCGGCGATCTTTTCCTGCAGCGCGTTCACGCTCGGATCGGTGCCGAAGACGTCGTCGCCGAGCGGCGCGGCCATCATGGCCTCGCGCATCGCGGGCGTCGGTTGGGTGACGGTGTCGCTGCGCAGGTCGACGACGGAAGAGCGTTCGGTCATGGCGGGTCAGTCCAGGAAGTTCTTGAGCATGGCGTGGCCGTGCTCGGTGAGGATCGATTCAGGGTGGAACTGCACGCCTTCGATGCGCACGTCGTGCGCGTATCCGGTGTGCCGCACGCCCATGATCTCGCCGTCGTCGGTCCACGCGGTGACAGCCAGGGCCGAAGGGCAGCTCTCGCGCTCGATCGAGAGCGAGTGGTAGCGGTTGACGATGAACTTCTCGGGCAGTCCCGCGAACACGCCTTCGCGCGTGGTCGTGATCTCGCTGGTCTTGCCATGCATGAGCTGCTGCGCGCGCACGATCTTGCCGCCGAACGCCGCGCCGATGGCCTGGTGGCCGAGGCACACACCCAGGATGGGCAGCTTGCCCGCGAAGGCCTCGATGGCGGCCACCGACACGCCCGCCTCGGCGGGAGAACACGGCCCGGGCGACACCACGAGCCGCGTCACGCCCGAGGCGACCAGTTCGCCGATCTGCGCGACGGTGATCTCGTCGTTGCGGTGCACCTGCACATCGGCACCCAGCTCGCCGAAGTATTGGACGATGTTGTAGGTGAAGCTGTCGTAGTTGTCGATCATCAGCAGTTTCATGGCTTGCTCACAATCCGGTGCACGCCCTTCACGACGGGGAACACGTTGAAGTTGATCAAAAGGCCCAGCTTGAGGCCCGAGAGCCGCAGCGCCGCGAGCACCTGCGCGCGGTGCAGGTCGGTCAGCACATCGACCGCCTTGAGCTCGACGATGACCGACTGCTCGATCACGAAGCCCGCGCGGTACACCTCGCCGAGCGAGCGGCCCTTGTAGGTGGCCGCGAGCGCCACGTCGCGCGCAAAGCCGATCTCGCGCTCGGCCAGTTCGATGGCCAGCGCCGCGGCATAGGCGCCTTCATCGAGCCCCGTGCCGAGCACGCGCTGCACCTCGACGGCGGCGCCGATGATCTCGTGCGAAAAATCGTTCTGAATATCGGGTCCAGTGCTCATTCCAGGCCTTCCTCGACCAGTTCGGCCGCGCGCAGGAGTGCGCGCGCCTTGGCCTCTGTTTCTTTCCATTCCAGCTCGGGCACCGAGTCGGCGACCACGCCGGCCGCGGCCTGCACGTGCAGCATCTGGTCCTTCACGATGCCGGTGCGGATCGCAATCGCCACGTCCATGTCGCCCGCATAGCTGATGTAGCCGCAGGCGCCGCCGTAGAGGCCGCGCTTGGTGGGCTCGAGCTGGTCGATGAGCTCCATCGCATGCACCTTGGGCGCGCCGGTCAGCGTGCCGGCCGGGAAGGTGGCCTTGAGCACGTCGATGGCGGTCATGCCGTCTTTCAGCGTGCCCTCGACGTTGCTCACGATGTGCATCACGTGGCTGTAGCGCTCCACCGCGAAGGCCTCGGTCACCTTCACGGTGCCGGTCTTGGCGATGCGGCCGATGTCGTTGCGCGCGAGGTCGATCAGCATCACGTGCTCGGCGCGCTCCTTCGGGTCGCTGATGAGTTCTTCCTCGGCCGCCTTGTCCAGCTCGAGCGAGGCGCCGCGCGGGCGCGTGCCGGCCAGCGGGCGGATGGTGATCTTCTGCTCGCCCTCGCCCGTGTTCTCCTGGCGCACCAGGATCTCGGGCGACGCGCCCACCACATGGAAATCGCCCAGGTGGTAGTAGTACATGTAGGGGGAGGGGTTGAGCGAACGCAGCGCGCGGTACAGCGACAGCGGCGACTCGGTGTAGCGCTTGCTGATGCGCTGGCCCACCTGCACCTGCATGAAGTCGCCGGCGGCGATCATCTCCTTGGCGCGCTCCACGGCAGCCAGGTAATCGGCCTTGGCGAAGCTGCGCTCGGGCGGATGCGCCTGCGTGGGCTTCACGATCGGCGCGCTCACCGAATACTTGAGCTTTTCCTTCAGCTCGCGCAGGCGTCGCTTGGCGTTGGCATAGGCCTCGGGCTGCTTCGGGTCGGCGTAGACGATGAGATAGAGCTTGCCCGAGAGGTTGTCGATGACCGCGAGTTCCTCGCACTGCAAGAGCAGGATGTCGGGGCAGCCGAGCGTGTCGGGGGGGCAGCTCTTCTCGAGCTTGCGCTCGATGTGGCGCACGGTGTCGTAGCCGAAATAGCCCGCGAGGCCACCGCAGAAGCGCGGAAGACCAGGCCGCAGCGCCACCTTGAAGCGCTTCTGGTATTCGGCGATGAAGTCGAGCGGATTGCCGGGGGCGGTTTCGACGACCTGCCCGTCGGTCACCACCTCGGTCACCGCGTCGGCGCCGAAACCGCTCGCGCGCAGCAACGTGCGCGCCGGCAGGCCGATGAAGCTGTAGCGCCCGAAGCGCTCGCCGCCCACGACCGATTCGAGCAGGAAGCTGTGCTTGCCGCCGCCCTGCGAATGGGCGAGCTTCAGGTACAGGGAAAGGGGCGTCTCGAGGTCGGCGAAGGCCTCGGCCATCAGCGGGATGCGGTTGTAGCCCTGGGCGCTGAGGCTCTTGAATTCAAGTTCGGTGATCACGGATTCGTTCTCCAATTGCCGCCCGACGCTCCTTCGGTCGGTGGCAAGGTCATTCACTGGTGGCCCGGAGTCGAGAGGATCGATCCGGCGCCGCGGGCGCACGGCGTGCGCCGTGCAATCAAACAGTCAGCGAAGTATGGCTACGCCAGGGCCAGGCTCCCCGGCTGCCTTCACCTGTTTGAATGATGTGATGAACGAACATGGAAGCGCGAGTTTAGCCCACGAAAAACGCACTTCTGCACGGCAACGCGGGTTTCAGGGTTCCCCCGAAGGTCGAAACGTAAAACAAAAAGATACATTCGCACGACCGTTCGCAAATTCGAGGAGACCCCCTTGCCCGCACTTTCCATCCCGACCGCGCTCTCGCGTCTCGCCCTGCTGGCCTGCCTGACGACGACGGCGCTCGGCGCCTCCGCCGCGCAGGTCGATGTCGCGGGCGTCAAGCTGGAAGACCACCTCGACCTGCGCGGCACGCCGTTGCAGCTGAACGGCGCAGGCGTGCGCTTCAAGGCGATCTTCAAGGTCTACACGGCGGGCCTGTACGTCGGCAAGAAGGTCTCCACCCCCGAAGAGGCGCTGGCCGCCCCCGGTCCCAAGCGCGTGGCCATCACGATGCTGCGCGACATCGACGCCAACGAGTTGGGCAAGCTCTTCACCAAGGGCGTGGAAGAGAACTCGCCCAAGAGCGAAATGGTCAACCTCATCCCCGGCCTCTTGCGCATGGGCCAGATGTTCGCGGACCAGAAGCAGCTCAAGACCGGCGACACCTTCACCATCGACTGGCTGCCCGGCACCGGCACGGTGATCACCGTGCGCGGGGTGCCGCAGCCCGAACCGGTGAAGGAGCCGGCCTTCTTCAATGCGCTCCTGCGCATCTGGCTCGGCCCGAGCCCGGCCGACTGGAAGCTGAAGGACGCGCTGCTCGGCAAGTCCTAGCCGCCTGGCCGGCGTCTACAGGTCGGCCAGCGAATCCACGAACCCGTCCGCATCCACGCCGCGCACCGGCTCGCCGTGGTTGTAGCCGTAGGTCACGAGCACGACCGGGCAGCCGGCCGCCCGTGCAGCACGCGCGTCGTTGCTCGAATCGCCGATCATCAGCGTGCGCGCCGGCACGGTGCCCAGCGCCTCGCAGGTCTTCAGGAGCGGCAGCGGATCGGGCTTCTTGCGCTCGAAGGCATCGCCGCCGAACACCAGCTCGAAGAACCCATCCAACCCCTTCGCGGCCATCAGCGGCCTGGCGAATGAAGTCGGCTTGTTGGTCAGGCACGCCAGCCGCAGGCCCCGCGCGCGCAGCGCCTTCAGCCCCTCGATCACGCCCGGGTACAGCGCCGAGTGCTGCCCGTTGATCGCGAGGTAATGGTGCTGGTAGCGGTCCCAGGCGCGATCGAACAGCGCCTTCGCTTTTTCTTCCGCGCCCGCCGCATCGGCAGCGCCGCCGGAGGTCATCACATGCACGAGCGCCGAATGGATCAGGTGCTCGGAGCCCTTGCCCACCATCCGTTCGATGGCGGCCGCCGGCACCGGTGGCAGGTCCAGATCGCGCAGCATGCGGTTCAGGGATTCGGCGAAATCGCCGAGCGTGTCGACCATGGTGCCGTCGAGGTCGAGGATGGCGGCGTCGAAGCGGGAGAGGTCCGGGAGGTCCGAGCGAAGGGAGTTCAAAACAGGCAGCCTGACGATGTATGGAGCGGAAGCGATGCAGGAAGCCGCGCATTCTGCCTCGTGCGGCAGGACACAATACCGCCGCATGACCGCCTTGACGCCCGCCTCCGCCCCTGCCCCTCGCCCCATCCGCACCGCCGCCACGCTGGTCGTCCTGCGCGACGGCAGCGAAGGCCTCGAAGCCCTGATGCTGCGCCGCGCCGAGAAGGCCAATGACCAGAACAGCGGCGCCAGCGTCTTTCCGGGCGGCGTGCTCGATGCGCACGACCGCCACCTGCATCTGCTGTGCGCGGGCCTGGACGATGCGACGGCCAGCGCGCGCCTGGCGGTGCCCGAGGGCGGGCTCGACTTCTACGCGGCCGCGATCCGCGAGTGCTTCGAGGAAGCCGGCCTTCTCTTCGCGAACGACGCACAGGACCAGCCGGTGCGGCTCGTCGACCTCCCGTCCGGCGACCTCGCCGCGATGCGCGATGCCGCCGAGCAAGGCACCGATGCGCTGCTCGCGATGTGCGGCCAGCGCGGTTGGCGGCTGGCCGGCGACCGCGTCGTCTACTTCGGCCACTGGCTCACGCCGCCCGGCATGCCGCGCCGCTTCGACACGCGCTTCTTCGTCGCGCTGATGCCTGCCGGGCAGGAGGTGCGCCCGGACGGCCGCGAGACCGTCGAGCACATGTGGCTGCGCCCGGCCGATGCGCTGGACCCGGCGCGTGGGTTGAAGCTCATGAACGTGACGCGGCGGGTGCTGCAGCAACTCGATGCGTTCAACCGCGCCGACGAATTCATGGCGCATGCGCGGCAGCTGCGCGAGATTCCGCTGAACATGCCGAGGCTCGCAGACGGCCCCGAGGGCCGCCGCGCAGTGAACATCGAGGAGCCCGCATACGACGAGATCGGCCTTCTCGATCCCGAGGGCTGCGGCGATGCGCGCTATGCGCTCGAAGCGGGCCTCGTCACGCGGCTGTCCGACAGGGTGATTCGCGTGGTGGGCAGCGCCGGCGACAACAGCTACCTCGTCGGCGGATCGGAAGGCTGGGCATCGATCGGCTCCGCGCCGCTCGATGACGCGCTCCGCGCCGCCGCGCCCGGCTCCGTGCGCTGGACCGTCACGGCGCAATCCGACTGGCCCGGCGACGTGCTGGACCTCGGCGGCGCCACGCTTCGGATGCTGAAGCGCAGCGACGCCGCGCCGTCCTTCCTGCTGGTCGAAGAACGCATGCTTTTCACGGCCCCCGAGGTGACGACCACCGGCACGAACGACGCCATCGCATGGATCGCACCGTCACAAGGCTTCATCCACCGCCCGCGCGCAGCGTCGCATGCGGATGCAGCGGGTGCGCCAGCGTATCGGCGATGAGCCGCAACGCCTGATCGCACTGCTCCCGCGACATCGGCCCGCCCAGGCAGATGCGCACCGCGTCCGGCGGGTCGCCGTCCGTCGAAAACGCCGCGCTCGCCACCACGCCCACGTTCTGCGTGCGCAGGTACGAGGCGAACTCCACCGGGCTCCACCCCGGCGTGAGCGGCAGCCACGCATGAAAGCCTTCGGGATGCGCCTGCAGCCCGCTCTCGCCCAGGTGGCGCATCGCGAGCAGCTGCCGCGCGACCGATTCGGCGCGCACGGCCTGCAGCATCGCCTCGGTGGTGCCGTCTTCGACCCAGAGGGTCGTGAGCGCATTGGTGATCGGCGAGGCCATCACGGTGGTGGCGCGCATCGCGCCCGCCAGGCGCTGCGACTGCACCACCGTCGGTGAGCAAACGTAGGCGCTGCGCAGCCCCGCGCCGAAGCATTTGGAAAACCCGCTCACGTAGTAGGTGAGCGCGGGCGCGAGCGTGGCGATGGCGCCCGGTGTCTGGCGCGGCAGCATGCCGTAGGCGTCGTCCTCGATGATCGGAATCGCATAGCGCAGCGCCACGTCGGCGAGCGCTTCGCGCCGCGCGCGCGACACGGTGCCGGCGGTCGGGTTCAGCAGCGTCGGGTTGCAGTACAGCGCCTTGGGCTTGAGCGTCTTGCAGGCATGCTCGAAGGCATCGGCGATCGGGCCGTCGTCGTCCAGCTGCAGCGCATGCAGCTGCACGCCCAGTTGCGCGGCGATCGCTTTCACGCCCGGGTAGGTGAGCGACTCCACGCAGATGAGTTCGCCCGGCCGCGCGAGCTGCGAGAACAGCGCCGTGAGCACGCCGTGGATGCCGGGGCACACGAGGGTGCGGTCCACGCCCGCATGCGGCACGAACGGGCGCAGCCACTGCATCGCCACCTCGCGGTCGTGCGCGGTGCCACCGAAATCCTGGTAGCGCAGCAGGTCGTGGAAGTCGATCTCGGCGAAGGCGCGGCTCGCGCTCTCGTGCAGCCGCGCCATCAGGTGTTCGTCGTCGGGCTCGGGCGGCATGTTCATCGTCATCTCGGCGCCGCTGCCACCGCGCAGGCGCAGGCTCGGGCTGCCCGAGCGGATGAAGGTGCCGGTGCCCGCGCGCGAATCGATGAGCCCGCGCTTGCGCGCCTCGGCGTAGCCGCGCGCCACCGTCGTGTAGTTGAGGTCCAGGTCCGCCGCCAGCTCGCGCAGCGTGGGCAGCCGGTCGCGCACGCCCAGGCGGCCGGTCTTGATGTCGTCGGCGATCAGCTCGGCCAGCAGCAGGTAGGCGGGCCGGTCGCTGTTGCGCAGTTGTTTTCGCCAGTGGGCGGTGATGGTGGTCATCGTGCGGAGTTGATTGCATCCATTGATTGCATCGGGCCACCGATCAACATGCATGAATCGCGCCCGCCTCAGAGGAGCCGGATGCTTCGATCAGGTGCGATCAACCCTATTGATCGGGTGCATTGATCGCATGCCGGATGCGTCGTCCCGGTGCAGAAACCGGTCGCCGGACGCTCCCTGTCTCCGTGTTTGCGGCCGCCCGAAATTTTTTTATCCGCACGCGGCCCGCACCGCTGCGCATTGATCGCGCATTGATCGCACGCCCTGGTCCGCGCGCTGGCACATCGCCTGCAAAGGAAAAGGCACGCAAGACCTGCGTGCCCAACCACCCAACCGGAGTTCCCCATGCCCAAAGTCACCCGCCCCCGCAACGAGAAAGGCGAGTTCCTCGTCGACTACGAAGAGAAGGTGTTCGAAGACGTCAAGGCCGAGCCCGGCGAGAAGGCGCTCGTCACCTTCCACACCGTGGCCTTCGAAGGTTCCATCGGCTTCGTCAACCTGCTGCAGGCCACGCGCCTGAAGCGCAAGGGCTACGACACCTCGGTGCTGCTGTACGGCCCCGGCGTCACGCTGGGCGTGCAGCGCGGCTTTCCGACGCTGGGCGACGAGGCCTTTCCGGGCCACCAGAACTTCAACAAGCAGATCGTCAAGTTCATGGAAGAAGGCGGCAAGGTCTACGCCTGCCGCTTCGCGCTGCAGGCGCTGTACGGCCACGGCGAAGGCGCGCTGATCGAGGGCATCAAGCCGATCAATCCGCTGGACGTGCTGGACATCGTGCTGCTGCACAAGAAGGCCGGCGCAGTCATCCTCGACACCTGGACCCTGTAAGGCAGGACCCGAGCGATGGCTTCCCCACCCCGCATCGTGCGTGCCGCGGCGATCCAGATCGCGCCCGACTTCGAGCGCCCCGACGGCACGCTCGAGCGGGTGTGCAGCGCCATCGACGAGGCCGCGGCGAAGGGCGCGCAGCTGGCGGTCTTTCCCGAGACCTTCGTGCCCTACTACCCGTACTTCAGCTTCGTGCTGCCGCCGGTGCTGCAGGGCGCGCCGCACCTGCAGCTGGTGGAGCGCGCGGTGGTCGTGCCCGGCCCGGTCACGCAGGCCGTGGCCGAGCGGGCCCGCGCGCGCAACATGGTCGTGGTGCTCGGCGTGAACGAGCGCGACCACGGCAGCCTCTACAACACGCAGCTGGTGTTCGATGCCGACGGCACGCTCGCGCTCAAGCGCCGCAAGATCACGCCCACCTACCACGAGCGCATGGTCTGGGGCATGGGCGACGGCGCGGGCCTGAAGGTGGTGGACACCGCCATCGGCCGCGTCGGCGCGCTCGCCTGCTGGGAGCACTACAACCCGCTCGCGCGCTATGCGCTGATGGCGCAGCACGAGGAGATCCACTGCGCGCAGTTCCCCGGCTCGCTGGTCGGGCCGATCTTCGCGGAGCAGATGGAAGTGACCATCCGCCACCACGCGCTCGAATCGGGCTGCTTCGTGGTCAACGCGACCGGCTGGCTCACCGACGAACAGATCCGCGCCGTCACGCCCGACGCCGGCCTGCAGAAGGCGCTGCGCGGCGGCTGCCACACGGCCATCGTCTCGCCCGAGGGCAAGCACCTCGCGCCGCCGCTCACCGAGGGCGAAGGCATGGTCGTCGCCGACATGGACATGGCGCTCATCGCCAAGCGCAAGCGAATGATGGATTCGGTCGGCCACTACGCGCGGCCCGAGTTGCTGTCGCTCGCCATCAACGACCGGCCGGCAGAGACCATGGTGCCGATGCACCTCACGCAACCCCAACACCTTCAACGGAGCCCGGAACATGACCACCACCACGACGACGCAGCAGCAAGACAGCCGGCAGCTGATGACCGAGCTCCAGTCCTTCGGGTTGCGGCTGGTTGACCCGTCGGCGGGCGTCGCGAGCCGCCGCGGCGGCGCGGGCCCTTCGGACCACAAGGCCGTGACGGTCGATGGCCACACGATCATGGTGCCGGTCCACACCTCCACCGCGTGGCACTCGCCCTTCACCGCTGAAGCGCCTGACGCGCAGGGCTTGAGCCGCGTGATGCGCGGCGCCATTCCCATCGCCAGCATCAGCTTTCCGAAGCAGCCGCGCTTCTACGCGATGCAGACCTTCGACGGCGTGCCCTACTCGCACATCGCCACGCTGCACGGCAGCGACGTGCTCGCCACCACGGTGCTGCAGACCTGCATCCGCTACGAGAGCCGCAAGAAGAGCTGCAAGTTCTGCGCGATCGGCCAGTCGCTCGCGGCCGGCCGCACCATCGCGCGCAAGACGCCCGAGCAGCTGGCCGAAGTGGCGCGCGCCGCCGTGCTGCTCGATGGCGTCAAGCACATGGTGATGACCACCGGCACGCCCAACGCGACCGACCGCGGCGCGGCCATCCTCTGCGAGAGCGCCTTCGCGATCAAGGCCGCGGTCGACATCCCGATCCAGGGCCAGTGCGAGCCGCCCGACGACGACCAGTGGTTCCACCGCATGAAGGCCGCAGGCATCGACACGCTGGGCATGCACCTGGAAGTGGTGACGCCCGAAGTGCGCGAGCGCCTCATGCCGGGCAAGGCGAGCGTGCCGGTCTCGCGCTACATGAGCGCATTCGAGGCGGCGGTCGGCGTGTTCGGGCGCGGGCAGGTCAGCACCTACATCCTGGCGGGCCTGGGCGACACGCGCGAGGCGATCCTCGATGTCTGCGACCAATTGCTCCTGCGCGGCGTGTACCCCTTCGTCGTGCCGTTCGTGCCGATCAGCGGTACGCCGCTCGAAGACCACCCCGCGCCCACGCCCGAGTTCATGAAGTCGCTGCTCGCGCCGCTGGGCGAGCGCGTGGTGGCCGCGGGCCTGCGCTCGGCCGACATCAAGGCCGGCTGCGGCAAGTGCGGCGCGTGCTCGTCGCTTTCAATCTACGAAAAAGAAAGCGAAAGCTGACCATGCTGTGCATCGACGACCTGAGCGAACTCGACCTGCACTACGCGCCCGTCGAATACCTGGTGCGCGAGGCCGCGCAGCAGTGGGAGCGCGACGAGGCGATGGCGCTGCGCCGCGCGGTGTTCTGCATCGAGCAGGGCATCTTCGCGCGCGACGACCGCGATGCGACGGACGACCGCGCGCAGCTGCTGGTCGCGATGTCGTGCAACGGCGGCATGCCCGAGCAGGTGGTGGGCACGGTGCGCATCCATCGCGGCGAAGCCGGCGGGAAGGCCGGCGAATGGTGGGGCTCGCGCCTTGCGGTGCACCCGGCGTTCCGCAGCCAGGGCCACCTGGGCGTGACGCTGATCCGCCTGGCTGTCTCGCGCGCCAACGCGCTCGGCTGCACCGCCTTCTTCGCGCAGGTGCAGATGCAGAACGTGCCGCTGTTCCGCAAGATCGGCTGGCGGCTGCTCGAAGAGATCACCGTGCACGGCCGCCCGCATGCGCGCATGCAGGCCGACCTGGACTGGTACCCGCCCTGCCACGACCCGGTGAGCGGTTTCGTCACCCGCGCCAAGGTGATGGCATGACCAGCAGCAACGTGCACGAGATCGCCGAAGCCCTGCGCGCCACGCGCGGCTTCGCCCACAAGCGCGACATCAGCGATGTGGTGTCGGCCCTCGGCCGCTCGTTGCCCGGCGGCCATGCCGCGCTCGCGCAGGCGGTGCCCATCGGCGACGACTGCGCCGCCATTCCCGATGGCCATGGCGGCTACCTGCTGTTCGCCATCGAAGGGCTGGTCGAAGACTTCATCGTGCGCATGCCCTGGTTCGCGGGCTACTGCGGCGTGATGGTCAACGTGAGCGACATCTACGCCATGGGCGGGCGCCCGACGGCCGTGGTCGATGCGCTGTGGAGCACCGGCATGAACCCGGCCGACGACGTGCTGCGCGGGCTCGCGGAAGCGGCCGTGCGCTATGGCGTGCCCATCGTCGGCGGGCACAGCAATAACCGCAGCGAGCGTCCGCAACTCGCGGTCGCGATCCTCGGCCACGCGCGCAAGCTGCTCACGAGCTTCGATGCGAAGCCCGGCGACCTGCTGGTGATGGCGGCCGACCTGCGCGGCGCCTACGAGGAGCCCTTCCCGTACTGGAACGCATCGACCACCGCGCCGGCCGCGCGGCTGCGCGCCGACCTCGAAGTGCTGCCTTCGCTGGCCGAGGAGGGTCTCTGCCGCGCAGGGAAAGACATCAGCATGGCCGGCGCAGTCGGCACCGCGATGATGCTGCTGGAGTGCTCGGGCGTCGGCGCGCGCATCGACCTGGACGCGCTGCCCCGGCCCGACGGTGTGCCGCTGCTGCGCTGGCTCACGTCGTTTCCGAGCTACGGCTTCGTGCTCAGCGTGCCGCCTTCGCAGGTCGCGCCGGTGCTCGGCCGCTTCGCCGCGCGCGACATCGCCTGCGCGGTCGTCGGCGAAGTCGATGAGACGCGGCAGGTGCGGCTGCAGGCAGGCGGCGAAGAAGCGCTGCTGTGGGACTTCGGCAGCGACGCCTTCATCCAGCCGCACACGTCCGCCGAGCGCGCGGAGGCGGTGTATGTCTGAGTTCGATCGCCCCTTGCGCATCGGCCTGCTCACGCACTCGGTCAACCCGCGCGGCGGCGTGGTGCACACGCTCGAACTGGCCACCGCGCTGCACGCCGCGGGCCACGCGGTGACGGTGATGGCGCCCGCCGCGCCAGGACAGGCGATGTTCCGCACGCCGCCTTGCAAGGTCGAACTGGCGCCGGTGAACGACAGGCCGCGCGACACCGTCGGCATGGTGCGTTCGCGCATCGACGCCTTCGTCGGTCATCTGCACGGCCTGCTGCAACGCGAGACCTTCGACGTGCTGCACACGCAGGATTCCATCGGCGGCAACGCGCTCGCACAGCTGCAGGACGAAGGCCGCATCGACGGCTTCGTGCGCACCGTGCACCACCTGGACACCTTCGACGATCCGCAACTCACGCACTGGCAACGCAACGCCTTCGAGCGCGCGAGCCTCGTGCTGAGCGGCAGCCGCCTGTGGTGCGATCACTTGCGCGACGCGTACGGCATCGAGGCCCACGAAATCAACAACGGTGTCGATACCCAACGCTTCTCTCCGGTCGCACAAGCGGGCGATGCGGCACTCGCACAGCGCCTGGGCATCGCCACCAGCGCACCCGTGGTACTGGCCATCGGCGGCATCGAAGAGCGCAAGAACACCACACGCCTCTTGGCCGGCTTCGCGCTGCTGCGCGCCGCGCATCCGCGCGCGCAACTCGTGATCGCGGGCGGCGCGAGCCTGCTCGACCATGCCGGCTACACCCAGGCCTTCCGCGCACAAATGCAGGCGTTCGGCTTCGATGAAGGCCCGTGGCAGCCGCTGCGCGTGACCGGTCCGCTGCCCGATGCCGACATCGCCGCGCTCTACCGCCTGGCCGACGTTGTCGCCATGCCCTCGCTGCGCGAAGGCTTCGGCCTCGTGGTGCTCGAAGGGCTTGCGAGCGGCGTGCCAGTGGTCGCTTCGCGCATCGCGCCGTTCACCGATTACCTGGCCGAGACGGATGTGAGCTGGGCCGATCCGGAAAGCGCGGCGTCGATTGCCCAAGCGCTGGCCCACGCACTCGCAACCCGCGATGCGCAGCGCATCGCCGCATCGTCCGCGCGCCTTTCGCAGCGCTTCAGCTGGACCGCCAGCGCCGAGCGCCACATCGCGCTCTACCGCGCACACCTGAAAGAAACCTGCCCATGCCCGTGATGCACTTCCACGTGCGCTGGCCCGACGCCAGCGAAACGCGCTGCTATTCGCCCTCGCTCGTGGTGCAGGACTTCCTCGCGCCCGGCGAACGCTACGCGCTCGAAGACTTCCTGCTGCGCACCCGCGAAGCCCTGGGCATCGCCTCCGAACGCGTGCGCGCCAAGTACGGCTTCGCGTGCTCGCAGGCCATGGACCAGCTCGCCGAAATCGAGCGCATCGCCACCCGATTCACCGGCACGACCGATGCCGAAGTCACCGTCGTCGCCTTCGACTGACGCCCCTGTATCCAGAGAGAAAGAAAGAAGACCTCCATGTCCTATCCCTACGGCGGACGCAGCCACTACAGCGTCGTCATCGTCGGCGGCGGCCAGGCCGGCCTGTCGCTGAGCCACTGCCTGCAGCAGCGCGGCATCGACCACCTGGTGATCGAGAAGCGCAGCCTCGTGCACAGCTGGCGCACCCAGCGCTGGGATTCGTTCTGCCTCGTCACACCCAACTGGCAGTGCCAGCTGCCGGGCTGGGGGTACCTGGGCGACGATCCGCACGGCTTCATGATCAAGGACCAGATCAACGACTGGCTCGCCGGCTTCGTCGCGCAGGTGAAGGCGCCGGCCATCGAGGGCGTCACCGTCGAGCGCGTGTCGCGCGTGCCGGGCACCGGCGCCAGTGCAGGTGAGCGCGACCGCTTCATCGTGCAGACCGACGCCGGCCTCTACACCGCCGACCAGGTGGTGGTCGCCTCGGGCGGTTACCACCGCCCCATCGTGCCGCGCCTGGCCGAGAAGCTGCCGGCCACCGTCGCGCAGTACCACTCGGCGCAATACCGCAACCCGGCGCAGCTGCCCGAGGGCGCGGTGCTGGTGGTGGGCTGCGGCCAGTCGGGCGCGCAGATCGCCGAAGACCTGCACCTGGCCGGCCGCAAGGTCCACCTGGCCACCGGCAACGCGCCGCGCTGCGCGCGCTTCTACCGCGGCCGCGAGGTGGTCGACTGGCTCGCCGACATGAAGTACTACGACATGCCCGTCACCGAGCACCCGCTGCGCGAAGGCGTGCGCGACAACACCAACCACTACGTGACCGGCCGCGACGGCGGGCGCGACATCGACCTGCGCCGCTTCGCGCGCGAAGGCATGGAGCTCTACGGCCTCCTGAGCGGCTTCGACGGCGGCAGCTTCGAGCTGCAACCCAACCTGCGCGAGAACCTGGACAGCGCCGACGACACCTACAACCGCATCAACGCATCGATCGACAGGTTCATCGCATCGCAAGGCCTCGAAGCGCCGCCGCCCTCGGTCTACACGCCCGTGTGGGAGCCGGCCGAAGAACGCACCCGGCTCGACCTCGCGGCGGCGGGCATCACGAGCGTGGTCTGGTGCATCGGCTTCTCGCCCGACTTCGCCTGGGTGGACGCGCCGGTCTTCAACGGCCGCGGCGCGCCGGTGCACCGGCGCGGCGTGACGAACGAGCCCGGCCTGTATTTCCTCGGCCTGCCGTGGCTGCACACCTGGGGCTCGGGCCGCTTCTCGGGCGTGGCACGCGACGCGGAGTTTCTCGCCGAAGCGATCGAAGAGAGAAAGGCAGGATTGCGTGGGAGCGAAATGGAGGCACCCTCGGCGCCCGCACTGCGAGCAGCCTAGGCGCCTCGCTCAGAGCAATCGTTGATCAGCGGTTCACCCAGAGCGTGCCCCAGTGCGCAGGGCATCGGGTGCTCCCCGCAGCGAAATCAAGGAGGAGGCCGAAGGCCGGGGGACATTCGCGGAGGGGAGCACCCGGTGGCCTGTGCACGCCGCCCCGAAAGGTCCGCGAATTCAGGCCTGCTGCGCCTCGGTCAACGCCTGCGCAGCCACCACCGCCTCGGTCCGGTTGCGCACATTCAGCGCCCGGAAGATCGCAGCCAGGTGGATCTTCACCGTCCCCTCGCTGATCCCCAGGCTGCGCCCGATCAGCTTGTTCGGCTTGCCCTGCGAGAGCAGTTGCAGCACCTCGACCTGCCGCTCCGTCAGCACGCTGCGCAGGTGCTCCAGCGTCTGGCCGGCGCCGCCGCCGCGCGTGAGCGCCTCGGTGCCGCGCGCCTCCGGTGCCACGCCCGCCACGATGCCGGGCGGCAGCGCCGTGAGCATCATCGGCGGCACGTACACGCCGCCCGCCAGCACCAGCCGCACGGCCGAAAGCATGACTTCTGGTGAGTAAGCTTTTGGAATGAATCCAAGAACGCCGCGTTCGAGCGCGCTGCGCATGATGGCCGGGTCTTCGTAGCCCGACAGCACGATCACCGGCACGGCCGGATGCCGGCGCCGGATTTCGTCGATGTGCGCCTGGCCGTCCGCGCCAGGCATGTTGAGATCGATCACGGCCAGGTCGAGGTCGTCGTTCGCGCCTGCGAGCAATTCGTCCACGCTCATCGCCAGGACGAATTCGATGCCAGGCTCGAGCTCCGACAACTTGGCTTTGACCGCCTCGATGACGAGCCGGTGGTCGTCGGCGATCAGGATTTTCATGGCTTGGTTTTCCGTAGTCCCAGCTGCGTTGAAGTCAGCGATTGCTGACGATAACGGCGATTGCCCCGCGCAGCAAGGCCGCCCGGCCCCACCAACGGCATAGACCCCAAGCGGTATGGCGCCCGCCGGGACCCCTTTGGAAGAATGAACTTCCACTCGAAGGAACCGGGGACATGGGCATGTGCCATCGACGCAGACGCCGGTGCAAGGCATCCTTCGCAATGCACGATTGAACGGGCACCTCCATGGCCCGGCTGCTCGACTGCTTTTCGTCCTTCCTCTCGTTCGGCCTCGCGCTGGACGCCTCCATCGCGACCGGCCGGCCTGCCCTCTCGCATGACGCGGCGCAGCAGCAGGCGCGCCGGCTGCTCGACGCGGCGCGCGCCCAGGCCGAGGCCTCGGGCGCCCCCGCGGCGCAGGTCGAATCGGCGGTGTTCGCGATGGTGGCCTGGATCGACGAGGTCCTCGCGCGCCACCCCGGCGCGGAGGCCGGCGCGGCGCCGCTGCAGGTGCAGCTCTTCAACTCCAACAACGCGCACAGCGAGTTCTTCCATCACCTCTCGGCGCTGGGCGCGCAGGACGACCATGACGACCAACTGCGCGAGGTCTACTGGCACGCGCTCGCGCACGGCTTCAAGGGCCAGTACTACTTCGAGGACGGCGACCAGGGCGAGCTGGGCAAGCTCAAGGACCTGCACGGCCGCCAGCTTCGGCTGCGGCCGCTCGCGCTCGGCAGCCTCGTGCAGGACCACATCACGCCCCAGCCCTACGGCGTGGCCGATCCGCGCGGCCCCAACGACACGCAGCGGCGCGACCGGGCGCTGCTGCGTGCGAGCGCGGCGCTGGCCCTGCTGCTGCCGCTCCTCTACCTGCTGTGGTTCATGACCTCCGGGCCCGCGACCACCCAGACCGCGCTCGCCCAGCGCATCGACCAGCACCTGCAGACCTACGCCTGCGCCGACCTCTCGGTCTCCGTCGGCAAGGACGGTCACACGCAGGTGAGCGGCTTCGTCTCGCTGCCCGAGGACCTGCCGCGCGTGGCGCGCGAGGTGAGCGCCATGCCGGGCGTGGCTGCGCCGCGCTTCGACGTGGGCCTTCGCGTGTGGCCGCACTGCGAGGTGTTCGCCATCCTCAAGCCCTACCAGGCGCGCAACCAGGAGAAGCACTACGGGCTGGACATCGACGCCCCCACGGCCCGCAACCGCCAGCTGCGCGAAGGCGACAACGTGCGCGTGCAGGTGGTGGCGCCGCGGCACGACAGCTACATCTGGGTCGACTACTACACCGCCGACGGCTCGGTCATGCACCTCAACGCCGGGCAGACGCCCACGCCGCTGCAGGCGGGCGCCACGCTGGAGCTGGGCCGCGACATTCCATCGAGCTGGCTCGTGAGCCCGCCGTTCGGCAGCGTCCTGATCACCGTGCTCTCGGCGCCGATGCCGTTCACCGAGACCTCGGACCGCCCGCCGTTCGAGCTCGCCTCGGCCTACCTGCTGCGGCTGCGCGAGGCGCTCGCGGCCAGCAAGAACAGCGAGCGGCTGATCGCCGATTTCGTGTTCCTGGAGACGGTGTCGCGATGACCGCCCTGCTCTCGCCCACCCACTTCTTCTGGGCGCTGCTCGCGCTGTGCCTGCTGGGCTTCGTGCTGCTGTACGCGATGGTGCATGACGCGGGCCGCGGCGCGCGGCGGCGTGCCTTGCTGCGGCGCATCGAGACGCTCGATGCGCCGGCGGACGACGCGGCCGTCGGTGCGCTGCGCGAATCGATGGCGCAGGCACGCCAGGCGCTGCGGCCACCACGGATTTCCCGCCGACCGGCCGCGCCCGTGCCGTGGTTCCTGTTCCTCGGCGATGCGGCGGCCGACCTGCCCGGGCTCTTGTCCACCGCGCAAGGCGAGCGCCCGGCCCCGCCCGAGGGAGACGCCACCGTCCAGACCTGCTGGCGCTGGTGGCTGACCGGCGCGCTGGCGGCCATCCAGATCCATCCCGTCGCGATCGGTGACGCGGCCCTCGCGCCGCGCACGCGCGGCCTGTGGCTGCAGGCGCTGCTGGCGCTCGCCGAGCGGCGCGACCGGCTGCCGCTCAACGGGGTGGTGATGTGCTTTTCCGCGAGCGAATTGCTGCAGGCCGATGCCGAGGAGCTGCGGCCTCTTGCCGCGCGCATGCGCCGGCTGCTCGACGAGACGGGCGACACCTTGCGCCTGCAACTGCCCGTGTACCTCGTCGTCACCGGCCTGGAGCACCTCACGGGCTACGCCACGCTGCGCGGCGCGCTGCCGCCGGAGGTGTTGGCACAGGCGCTGGGCCATCGCGTGCCGGACCCGTTCGCCGCGCCCAACGCACCGGCCGGCGATCGGCTCGATGCCCTGTTCGGCCCTATCGCCACGCAGTTGCAGAGCCTGCGCATGGCGCTGCTGCGCGAGCAACAAGGGGCCGCGGCGCGGCTCGCGATCCATGGGTTCGTAGAGGCGCTGCAGGGGCTGCAGCCCGCGTTGCGCGAGGTGGCCGAGGTTTTGTTCGAGGGCCACGGCAAGGGCGCGCGCGCGCCGCGCTGGCGCGGCCTCTATTTCACGGCGGCCGCTTCGGATGCGAGCGGCGGGGCGTTCGTGACGGATCTCTTCGAGCGCTTCCTGCCCGCCGATCAACCGCTGGTGCGGCCGGGGCGTCCGTCGCCCAACAACGCGACGGGTGCGCCATGAAACATGGCGCGCCCGCCTTACTTGCCTTCGATGCGGATCTGGCGCGCGCCGAAGTTGACTGTCAGCACCTGCGCCTGGCCCGGCGTGACCGGGCGCACTTCGCGCCAGCGTGCGCGGTCGAGGTCGCGAAACGCCGCCATCACGGCGATGGCCTTCGCATCGGCCGGCAGCGTGAGGTCCAGCTTCTTGCTCTCGCCAGGTCGCAGCAGCATTTCTTCGCGCTGCACAAGCTCGGCGCCGAGCGTGGCCTGGTCCTTCTCGAACAGCGAGAAGAAGTCGGCGCCCTCGAAGGGTCCGGGCGACTTGAGCGCATACACGCGCACCGTGAGCGGCGATGCGCGGCCGCGCGCATCGGGGTTGGCATCGGCGCCGGCCACCAGCGTGATGCTCACCGGCGTGACCACCGGTTTGCTCGCGCAGCCGGCGAGGGTCAACCCTGCCAGAGCCGCAATGGCGAGCCCGAGACCCGCCACGCGGCGCCGCGATGCCGCAGCGAAGAAGCCTTCATAGGACGAATGGTGTGTACCCAGCGTGCGCATGCTATTCCCTTCGTTGCATTGACCGGTCCTGACGCATCTTTGATTATCACCAGCGAACTCGAACAGGCAACATGCTGACTCACGAACTTGTAGAAGCACTGCTCACGCCGATAGGCGAGGCATCGCCGTGCGGGGACGATCTGGAGTACGACGCGGACTTCACCGCGCTCACCACGTCCGCGCTGGGCAAGCCCGAGCAACAGTTCGGCGACACCGTCATCCCGGCGGTGGAGCCGGAGTGGCGCCAGGTGGCCGAGCAGTCCGATGCGCTCCTGCGCCGCAGCAAGGACGTGCGTCCCGCGGTGCTGCTGCTGCGCGCATCGACGCGCCTGCAGGGCATCACCGGCTTCGTCGCCGGGCTCGAGTTGCTCACCGGCCTGCTCGACCGGTTCTGGGAAGGCATACATCCAAAGCTCGATGCCGACGACGACAACGACCCGACCATGCGCCTGAACGCGCTGGCACCGCTGGGCGACGAGGCGATGGTGCTGAAGGACCTGTACGACGCGCAGGTGGGCGTGGCGCCGGGCGTGGGCGCGATCCGCGTGCGCGACATCGCGGTGGCCAACAACGCATTGAACGCGGTGGGCGGCGACGCCACCTATTCGCCCGCGCAGATCCAGGGGGGCCTGGAGGCGCTGCATGCCGAGCGGCCCGAGCTGATCCAGGCCGCGATCGGCGTGCCCGGCCTCGTCGAAAAGCTGCAGGCCCTGTTGGTGGAGCGAACCGGCCGCGCCGACGTGATCGACCTGGCCCCGCTGCGCACCATCGGCCGCATGCTGCAGAAGGCCTGCAGCGCCGCCATCGGCGCGCCCGATGAAGCGCAAGTCGAAGGCGCCGAAGGCGACGGCGCACCGGCCGGCGGCGCACCGCGCGCTGCTGCCGCACGCGGCGAAATCCAGAGCCGCCAGGACGCACTGCAGACGCTGGACCGCGTGATCCGCTTTCTCGAACAGACCGAGCCCGGCAACCCCGCGCCGCTCCTGATCGACCGCGCCAAGAAGCTCATCGGCGTGAGCTTTCTCGAAATCATGGCCAACCTCGCGCCCGGCGCGCTGGACACGATCGAGACCGTGACCGGCAAGCGCTCGTCCGAATAACCGCCGCGTCTCTTTCCTTCTTTTTTCCTCTGTTGATCGAACCGCCCCATCTACCCCCGCAAGGAGCATCGCCATGGCCAAGAGCAGTCAGAAATTCATCGCCCGCAACCGGGCGCCCCGCGTGCAGATCGAATACGACGTCGAACTCTACGGCGCCGAGAAAAAGATCCAGCTGCCCTTCGTGATGGGCGTGCTGGCCGACCTGTCGGGCAAGCCCACCGACCCGCTCGCGCCCGTGGCCGACCGCAAGTTCCTGGAGATCGATGTCGACAACTTCGACTCGCGCATGAAGGCCATGAAGCCGCGCGCCGCGTTCGCGGTGGAGAACTCGCTCACCGGCGAGGGCGAGCTCAAGGTGGAGCTCACCTTCGAGAACATGGAAGACTTTTCGCCCGCCGCCGTCGCCAGGAAGGTGGGCGCGCTCAACAAGCTCCTGGAAGCGCGCACGCAGCTGTCCAACCTGGTGACCTACATGGACGGCAAGAACGGCGCCGAGGAACTGCTGGCCAAGGTGCTGGAAGACCCGGCCCTGCTGCAATCGCTGGCCTCCACCGCCAAGCCCGACGACGCCGCCACGCCGCCGGCCGCCTGAGCCGATCGAAACCCCAACGCCTGACACACCGGTACACGAGGAGAAACCACCATGGCCGAAGCACTCGAGCAGAGCGCACTCAAGGACGTTGCCTATGCGGGCAGCGACTTTTCGTCGCTCCTTCAAAAGGAATTCAAGCCGCGCAGCGACGAAGCCAAGAGCGCCGTCGAAGCCGCCGTGCTCACGCTCGCGCAGCAGGCGCTGAGCAACAGCACCGTCATCGGCAAGGACGTGACCAAGTCGATCCAGGCCATGATTGCCGCGATCGACGCGAAGCTCACGGACCAGGTCAACAAGATCATCCACCACCCCGACTACCAGAAGCTGGAGAGTGCGTGGCGCGGCCTGCACTACATGGTGAACAACACCGAGACCGACGAGCACCTGAAGATCCGGGTGATGGACATCTCCAAGGTGGACCTGGCCAAGAGCCTGAAGAAGTTCAAGGGCGCGGCCTGGGACCAGAGCCCGATGTTCAAGAAGATCTACGAGCAGGAATACGGCCAGTTCGGCGGCGAGCCCTTCGGCGCGCTGGTGGGCGACTACCACTTCGACCAGAGCCCGCCGGACATCGAGCTGCTCGGCGAGATGTCCAAGATCGCGGCCTCGGCGCACGCCCCCTTCATCACCGGCGCGAGCCCCAACCTGATGCAGATGGAGTCGTGGCAGGAACTGGCGAACCCGCGCGACCTGACCAAGATCTTCCTCACGCCCGAGTACGCGGGCTGGCGGTCGCTGCGCGATTCGGACGACGCCAAGTACCTGGGCCTGTGCATGCCGCGCTTCCTTGCGCGCACGCCCTACGGCGCCAACACCAACCCGGTGGAGGAGTTCGACTTCGAGGAAGACACCGCCGGCGCCGACCACAGCAAGTACGCCTGGGCCAATGCCGCGTACGCGATGGCGACCAACATCAACCGCTCGTACAAGCTCTACGGCTGGGGCTCGCGCATCCGCGGCATCGAGTCGGGTGGCGCGGTGGAGAACCTGCCGCTGCACACCTTCCCGAGCGACGACGGCGGCGTGGACCAGAAGTGCCCGACCGAAATCGCCATCAGCGACCGGCGCGAGGCCGAGCTCTCCAAGGCGGGCCTGCTCTCGCTCATCCACCGCAAGAACTCTGATTTTGCGGCCTTCATCGGCGCGCAGTCGCTGCACAAGCCGGCCGAGTACGACGACCCGGACGCCACGGCCAACGCCAACCTCGCGGCGCGCCTGCCCTACCTCTTTGCCTGCAACCGCTTTGCGCACTACCTGAAGTGCATCGTGCGCGACAAGGTCGGCAGCTTCAAGGAGCGCGACGACATGCAGCGCTGGCTCAACAAATGGATCATGAACTACGTGGACGGGGACCCCGTCAACTCGTCCGAGGAAACCAAGGCGCGCAAGCCCCTGGCCGCGGCCGAGGTGGTGGTCGAAGAGGTCGAGGGCAACCCCGGCTACTACACCTCCAAGTTCTTCCTGCGCCCGCACTACCAGCTGGAAGGCCTCACGGTGTCGCTGCGGCTGGTGTCCAAGCTGCCCTCGGCCAAGGGCGGCAAGTAACGAAGGCATATGCCTTCGGTGGGCCTTTGAAAAAACGGCCCTCCGCTCGTTCTCCTGATAGCTCCCGGGCACCAACGCTTAGGCACCGCACGGAAGCCCTTTTTTCCTGACTCACACACAACTGAAAGGTAAGCATCATGGCTGCAGACATGTTTTTGAAGCTCGAAGGCGTCGACGGCGAATCCAAGGACGATTCGCACAAGAAGGAGATCGACATCCTGGCCTGGAGCTGGGGCGCCAGCCAGTCGGGCACTGGCCACGTGGGCGGCGGCTCGGGCGCCGGCAAGGTGAGCGTGCAGGACGTCTCGATCACCAAGTACGTGGACTCCGCCTCGCACCTGCTGCTCCTGGATTGCTGCAACGGCCAGCACATCAAGAAGGGCACGCTGGTGGTGCGCAAGGCCGGCGCCACGCCGCTGGAGTACATCAAGCTCACGATGGAAGACATCCTGGTGAGCAGCATCCAGACCGGCGGCAGCGGCGGCGAAGACCGCCTGACCGAGAACATCCAGCTGAACTTCTCCAAGTTCAAGTACGAGTACACGCCCCAGAAGGCCGACGGTTCCGGCGACGGCACCAAGGAAACCGGCTGGGACATCGCGGCCAACAAGAAGGTCTGACGCGCTTCTCCGGCTGCCGCCAGCGGCCGGGGGGCCGCTTCATCCGCTCTCGATCGCCTTCAGCCGGAGACACGCATGGCAACACTCAACCCCAAGGTCCTGCAATGGGCCAGCGCCCAGGTGGGCAAGCACATCGGCGCGCGCGAATGCTGGGACCTGGCCAACAAGGCCCTGCTGCAGGCCGGCGCCGGCACCTCGTCGGACTTCGGTCCGATGGGCGACGACGACGACTACATCTGGGGCGACGAAGTCGCGCTCAAGGATGCGCTGCCCGGCGACATCCTGCAGTACCGCGACTACGAGATGACCACGACCACCACCACCGACGTCACCTTCGCGGACGACTCCGGCTGGGTCGAAGACCCCTCGGTGATGGTGGGCCACCCGCACCACACGTCGATCCTTTCCAGGAACCCGGGCAACGGCGCCATCACGGTGCTGGAGCAGAACTACAAGGGCAACAAGGAAGCGGTGCGTTCCAGCACGATCCAGTGGAAGGGCAGCTCCACCTCGACCACCACCCGCAAGCAGATGAAGCGGCAGGACAACGGCAAGATGGAATCGGCCCTCGTGGTGGTCACGGTGGACGTGACGGTGAGCGGCACGCTCAAGGCCTATCGGCCGAAGAAGTCCTGACCTCCCGACCCTGCGAACGAACCGAGATAGAGAGAGGAGTCCGGGCCCGCAAGGGCCCGGCTTCTTTTCCGATTCGCCGCTAGTCCGCCGGCTTGTCGGGCGCGGCGGCCGGCTCGTCGATCGGCGCCGGCATCGTCACCTCCTCGAGCGCCGGCATCAGCCGCGTCGCATCGTCGATGTCATCGGCAATCACCCACAGCGTGAGCGCGGTGTAGTTGTCGTGGCCCGGCTTGGCGCGCGCCTTGATCTGCGTATCGAGCTGCTCGGTCCACTGGCTGGGCGTGCGCGAGGCATGCAGCGTGTCGACCAGGCATTCGTCGCCCAACGGCTCCCACACGCCGTCGCTGCACAGGAGCAGCACGTCGCCCGACACGAGGCGCATGCGGTCGGACACGGCGATGTCGGGCGCCTCCTCGATCGAGCCGAGCGCCGACAGCAGCATGTTGCGCTGCGGATGCAGGCGCGCGCCCTCCTCGTCGAGCATGCCGCCCGCCACCATCTGCTGCACCAGGCTGTGGTCGGTGGTGCGCGCCACGATGGCGCCGCCCCGAAAAAGGTACGCGCGGCTGTCGCCGCTGTGCACCCAGGCGAGCGCCTGGTTCTCCAGGTCGATGGCTGCGAACACCACCGTGGAGCGCATGCCCGCGAGCTTGCCGCCCTCGGCCTGGCGCGCGACCACGTCGCGGTTGGCCTGCTCGACCAGCGTGCGCAGCGTGAATTCGTCCAGCCCCGGCGCCGCCGAGAAGCCGCCCAACATGCTCGTGCGCGCCGTGGCCGCGGCCACGTCGCCGCCGCCATGGCCGCCCGCGCCGTCGGCCACCAGGCAGGCGACATAGCGCTCGTCGTGCCAGTGGCCGTGGACGTCCTCGTTGTAGGTGCGGCCGCCCTGTCGGGACAACGTGACGATTTCGATTTCCAAGCGGGGTGCCTCGCGTGTGCTGGTGTTGTTGTGGTGGCTTCGACCGAGGCCGTCGTTCTGCTTTTTTTGCTTTTGCTTTTGTTCTTCTGCGTCACTGACCGTCGGACTTCAGGCGCGCCATCTGCTCTTCGTAGGCCTGGAGAAAGGCCTTGCCGAAGAGGTTGTGGAAATCGTCTTCCGCCTCGCTCGCGATGCCGCCGTAGAGCGCCACGAACTGGTCCCAGAGCTTGGCCTTGCGGTTGGCCGCGAAGATGGCGTCGAGCGCCGACTTCGCGCTGATCTTCTTCTCGAGCTCCTCGGGCTCGAAGCGCCCGATGACATGCGCGAGCGCCGCTCGCATGCCCACCATCACGCCGAACTGATGCGCGCGCAGGTCGTTGAAGGCATCGCGCATCGCCGCCTCCGGCGGCATGAAGCCGCGCACGCCCGGCCCGAGCAGGTGCGCGAGCGCCACCTCCACCGTGGGCGAGAACTTCAGCGGGTTGTTGGCCTGCGCCGCGATCATCGTCACCTCGGCGCGCACCTCGCGCTTGAACTCCTGGCGCGTGAGCAGGAGCTGCAGCGTGCCTTCGGTGGCGCTGCGAAGCATCGAGCCGATGCGCTCCATGAGGCCGGGCGTGAGCATCTCGGGCGGCTGGTGCGTGCTGGCCAGGCCGCGCAGGAACGCGGCGAGCAGCTCGTCGTCGGAGGCCGTGCGTTCGGCACGCGGCGCGGCCGCGCGCTGCACGGGTGGCGCAGGAGGTGGCGCAGGTGGGGGCGGCAATGGAGGCAGCGACTCCAGCGGCCTGCTCCCCAGCTCGGGGCCGCTGATGCGGATCGGCTGGCCCGTGATGTCGTCGAACTGCGGCAGCACCTCCGCGGGTGCCGCGGCCACCGGTGCGGGTGCTGGAGGAGGTGGTGGCGGCGGTGTCACCGCCTTCGGCGGCGTGAAGCCGAACTGGTCGATCGGCAGGTGGTCGGAGCGCGGCGTCGGCGTGGGCGGTGCCGCGCTCTGCAGCGCAGCCAGCGGATCTGCGGAAGAAGCCGTGTTCGGCTGCAGCAGCGGATCGGCCAGCGGCGACAGCGCGAGCGGATCGCCGCCGATGCCGCCACCGCCGCCCATGCCGCCGAACAGCTCGTCGATGCCCGAGGCCTTGCCATGCGCGGGCGGCGCGCCGAGGTCGGAGAAATCGTCGAGCGCCCCCATGCCCGCGGACGGCGCGGAACTCGGCGTGGGCCCGAGCAGGTTGGCGAACGGATCGACCTGCGCGGCCTGCGCATTGCGCGAGCCCGTCTCCATCGGGTCGGGAAAGAGCAGCGACTCGGCGCTGGCGGGTGCGGGTGCCCTTGCGGCACCGGACGAAGCGGGCGCGGGTGCAGGCGGCGAGCCGAGCCCCGCGAGCAGGTCCGCGAACGGATCGTCGCTCGTGCTCGCGGCAGCAGCAGCACCGGCCGGTGCCGACATGATGGTGTTGGGAATCGCCAGCGACGGCGGCGCCGCCGCGGCCGTCATGCGCACGCTGAGCTCGAAGCTGCCGACGACCAGCCGCGCGCCATCGGTGAGCGGCGCCTCCTTGCCAGAGCCCAGCGACACGCCGTTGCACTGCATCGGATTGCTGCCCCGGTCGATCACGAAATACTGGCCGTCGCGGCACAGCACCTGCGCATGCACGCGCGAGACGGTGCGGTCCGGATCGTCCAGCACCAGCGTGTTGGTGTCGGCCCGGCCGATGGTGCCCCCGTTGGGCCCGAAATCGGCGGCGATGGGCTGCCCCGCCGGAGCGCCTTGCCGGGTGATGACAGCGATATGGATCATGAATCGGCCCCCGAGGCTCTAGGCCTTTCTATGCCCGTACACAGCCCGTGCGCGCACGGCGTGCAAGGGCGAAAAAACTCAGAAGGAGTATTCATTCCGTGGGGCACGTTGGCAATCTCGCCTTAAGAGGTATGCCATTGCAGCCAAGCGGCAATGGTGGTGAAGATGAATGCGATGAGGAGCCAGGTGCGCACGGCGGCATCGATGCGCCGTGGCGCATGCCGCGCCCATCGCGCCGTGGCCGCGATCAGGAAGACAACAGCCAGCGCAGCGAGGATGTGCCGGGCTTGCATCTCTTCAAGCCGCCAGCGCATCGAGCCAGCGCTGCTGCCGCCAGGCCGGGGCACCAACGGGAAACAACGCGGTTCCGGGTTGCAGGAGACCCAGGTGCTGGGCTGCCGCCGCGCGCTGGCGCTGATGGCCATGGCGCAGCACCCGCACGCAGTGCGCCAGCCCGGGCGGCTGGCCCAGGAAGTAGCGAACGCCGGGCGTGAAGACATGGCCGTCGGCCTGCCACCAGCGGTCGATCGCCGGGGCGTCGGGCCACGGCAGATCGGCGTCTTCGTCCTCGGCGACGTTGTCGTCGTCCGGATCGTCCGTGAGCCCGCGGCTGCCGCGTCCGGCCGATGCGCCTCTGAGCGAGGATGCCCGCACGGAAAGTCCGGTGATCGTGCGCAGCGACTCGGCCGCGATCCGCGCCGACTCGGGATGGTCCAGTTGCTTGATCAGCCACGGCACGAGCTGCGCATCGCCCGCGGCGCCGCAGGCCTCGATGAGCCGGCGCAGCGCCGGGCGTCCCTCGGCGCCCTGTATGGCCTGTGCCATCTGCCCGAGCACGTGGCGCGCCCGCGGCAGCTCCGCGGCGCGCACGAACAGCGCCAGCGCCTCGGGCGCCTCGGCCGTGCCGCCCTCGGCGATCTGCTGGAGCACCTCGATGGCGGGATGCGCATCCCCCAGCAACAACGCCGCGCCCGCGGCGCGCAGGCGCACCCGCGCGCTCCCGTGCGCGAGGTTCTCGCGCACCCGATCGATGCTGCCCATGACGCCGACCTCGCCCGCCAGTTGCAGCGCCCGGGCGCGAACCGCGTCGTCGCCGTCGTCCAGCAGCGCCCACAGCAAGTCGCCGGGCGGCGTGCGGTGCAGGTGCATCGCGGCAGTGGCCAGGTAGCGCGCCAGCGGCGCGTCCGCGGCGGCCATCTTCACCACAAGCCCCTGCAGGGCCTTGCTGGAAACCCAGCCGAACGCGCCCACCAGGCTCTCGTTGCAGACCTCGTCTTCGACCTGGACGCCCGCTGCCGCTGCCAGGACCTCCCGCACATGCATCGTGTCGCCCGACTCCACCGCCAGCACCGTGGGCGCGAACAGCCCGCCGGGTCCGGCATCTTCGGCGCACGCGATGCAGGCCTTCCAGCCTTCGGCCTCGGTGGTGCGAAGCAACGCGATGTGCGCGTCGATGCGCTCGTCGAAACCGGCGAGCCGCTTGAGCGTGTCCCGCCCGCCGACCAGTCTCGCGCGATGCTGGACCAGCCATGCGAGTTCGTGCGGGAGCCGCTCGATCTGCCGCGCGACCACGGCCCGCGCCGACGGCGCCGCACCGCCCGCACGAGCGAAAGCGCGAAAGGGTGGCGTTCGCGCGCCGTCGGCCGGCGCGATCAGGCAGGCGCCGCGCATCTCCCCTTCGGAGGACGACTCGCACACCGCGACGGCGCCTGGCGCGTAGCCCCAGTACATCGCGTGCGCCCCGACGATCACCTGCAAGGGCAAGGTGGCGCACCCCACGTCGCCCGTGAATGCCGGCAGGTGGATGCACGGCAGGCCGTCGCGCCAGGCGCGGTACTGCCGCGCGAGCAGGGCCGTCGACTCCCATGCGCGGTAGCGCTCGCCGTTGATGTCGGTGATGCGCCATTCGATCTGTTCCTCGGCCGCCCCGGCCCGGCGCAGCGCCGCATCGATCGCGCGCTGCAGCCCGCTGCCCACCGAATAGCGGTCGGTGCGCAGGCTGTCGGCCTCCTGCGCCTGGGCCGCGCCCAGCACGCAGGCCATCGCGGGCTCCGAGAAAGGCCCCGAGGCACGGCCCGTCAGAAAGAAGGCGGCCGCCTCGCCGGGGATCAGGCCGAACGGGTTGGCGGCTTCGTGCAGCCTCCCGCTGTCGTGCAGGCGTTCGCGATCCTCGTCGTTGAGCATCGAATCGACGCCGCCGATCAGCGCCGCATCGATCTCGTTGCGCGCGAGCAGCGCATCGGCAAGTTGCATGGCGCCCGCGGCCGATGCGTGGCCTTCCAGCAGCACGCGCGAGTGCGGCGAGGGCCGCAGGCCCAGGCTGCGCATCGCCCGCGCGATGAAGGCGTGGCCCGTGCCGTCCAGCGTGATCGCTTGGCGGCGAAACGGCTCGGGCAGGGCCACGAACAGCGCGCAGCGCGCGATGTCGCCGGCATAGGCGGCCAGGCATTCGCGCACCGCGCGCAGCAGCATCTTGCGCAGCCAGGCCTCCTGCGAGGGCTTCAACTTGCCGGCCGCGGGCACGGGCGCCGCCAGCAGCGGATCGCCCGTGTCGGGCAGCACCGCCTCGACGCCGCTCAGCCCGGCGCGGATGGCCGCGCAGGTCTGCGCGGCATCCATGCCGACGGCCGTGACGCATCCGGTGGCGTAGATCAGTTGCATGCCGCAGCGCCCGGCTTCGGCCGGCTCATTGAGCGAGCGCCGGCGCGTCGCGCCCGACATAGCGCTTGCCGCGCTCTTGCGCGCGCAGCCAGGCCGGCGAGACATCGCCGATGACGATTTCGCGCACCAGGCCCAGCGTGCGCAGCCCGGTGAGGCAATGCCGCGCCAGCACGGACACGGTGCGCGCCTCGGCATCCACGTACACCGTGTCCGTGCGCAGGCGATGCCTCGCCATGCCCGTGGAGTGCAGCACGGTGACGCCGATGTCGGGGGCCGGCATGCGAAAGCGCCAGAGGCCCTCGGGCGTGAGGTTGGCCAGTTGCACTTCTTCGTCCGGCATCGCGTGCGGCCACTGCTGATCGAGCGGGGCGCATTGCGCGAAGCGCGGATCGAGATCGACCGGCGGCAGCGGCCAGCGCGAATCCGTCCAGGCCTTGTCGTAGGTTCCGGCATGGTTCAGGCGCGGCGTCCAGTTGGGCGCGACAGCACCGAAGCCGGCCACCGGAAACGCGGTGTCGGACGCGCCCATCGTGTGTCCGAAAGGCCCGATGTTGGGCAGATCGCTGGCGACCGACGGGTCCGACGAGGCTGCACCGCGCCAGCCCACACCCACGGGGTTTTCCAGATGGCATGCGCTCACCGCGGCCGCGGGGTCGCGCACGCTGCCGCCGAACGCGCGCTCGTAGCGCAGCGGCATGGCGACGAAGGGTTGCGGCGATGAGAAGCGGGTGCCGGTGAGTCCGGCCCGCTGCCTGTCGCCAGTGAGGGTCAGCACCTTGCGCCAGCCGCCGACGCGCACGCCCACGGCCATCTCCGTCACCGCCTTGCCATGCGGCGCGTGGGCGGTGGCGTTGAGGATGAAATCGACCGCGGGCTTGGCCGCGGTCGCCGCGCTCGCCCGCCGCAGCGACGACCGGCCCGGCACGCCGCCCGGCTCGTCGCCCAGCGGCGGCGGCACCTGCTCGGGCAGGGCAAAGGGCTCGCCCGCGTCATCGAAGCCGTAGGTCGCGCACACGAGGATGCAGAAGAACAGCTGCCCGTCCCGGTCCATCAGCAGCATGCACTGCTGCGCGAAGGGCGTGGTGTTGAAGATCGCGGGCGTCATGCGCGGGCACCGTGTCAGGTCCAGTGGCCGGCGCCGTCCAGCCCGACGGGCCAGTACGGCATGGCCGAGAGCAGCTCGGCGGTTTCCATGTCGCCTTCGTCCACCACCCATTGCAGCAGGAAGGACTCGGGGGCGACCGGCGGCGCCTCCTTGGCATTGAGCGCGCTGCAGGCGAGCCAGTATTTGCGGATGACCGCGACCGTGTTCGGGTCCGACGCCGGCCCCGCCGGAAACTCGGCCCAGTTCGCGACCCGCGCCTGCTTGGCCGAGCCCAGTTCCTCTTCCAGCGACTGCGTGCGATAGGCCCACCATTCGACCGCCTCGTCCAGCACTTTCTTCAGGTCCTTGCGGTATTTGGTGAAGAGCGCGCGGTGCGCGGCCGAGGCCTCGCCGCGTGCGGGCGAAACATGGACGACGGCCGCGCCGCTGAGCGCCAGATCGCGCGGCGCGACGAGCAGCCTGGCGATTCCGTCGTTCATGCCCTCTTCTGTCATGTACTTCGGCTTCATGGGAGTTCCTTCATTCGGTGTGCATCGATGTGCATCGGTGTGCAGGGCGCGAGCGGACCCTTCAGATCCAGCGCTCGTTCTTGTCGAGGCCCAGCGGCGTGAAGACGAAGTCCGCCATGAATTCCGCGAGGTCTTCCACGCGGTTGGGCAGCATCTCGATCAGCAGCTCGCGCGGCTCGACCGGCGCCTCCAGCGTCTCCAGGTCGGCCTGCTCGTCCTCTTCGTCGATGTCCTCGCTGCCCCAATCGGCTTCGTCGGATTCGTCAAGGTCGGCTTCATCGCCATCGTCCTCGCCCTCGCCCTCCTCCGCCGCATCGTTGAGCCGCTGGCATTCCAGCGCGTACTTGCGAAAGACCGCGATCACGAACGGGTGCGACACCGGCCCCAGCGGCCAGCGCCTGTCGATGGCCTCCTGCGCGGCCGACGCATCGGCACCGGCCTGCGTCTCGCCCAGCAACAGGGCCTGCCACCAGGCCAGCGCAACGGCCCTGGCCTGGCGCATCTCGACGACGTAGTCGTCGAACAATTCCTTGTAGTCGCTCATCGGCTTCTCCTTCGGTCTCGGGTTGGTGGCTACTTGATCTTGTTCAGGAAGGCGTTCACGCGCGCCGTCCCGTGTCTTCTGGACACCGTGCCGCCCTGCTTGCTCGAACACGGCCTGCAGTGGCCCTTGGACGTGGCCGCCGTGGACTTGGCCCATTCCTTGAACTTGGCCACGGCGTTGCAACCGCCCCGGTACCAGGCGACGATCAGCGGCGGCTGGTGGTCGGGCACGGTGGCGTTGCGCCACTTGCACTTCCAGCACTTCTTGCCCGCGATCTTCTTGCGCTGCGCGGCATTGGGCTTGCCCTCCTTGGGGCGCTTGTAGCGGTTCTTGCAGGGCTCGGTTCCATTCCAGCCATGGGCGTTCGCCACGCGCACCAGCGCGGCCGGCTCGATGATCCCCACCGGGGGCGTGGCGCAGTTCTGGCCCATGGGATCGCCGTGCCGGCACACGCCCTTGCCCTCGACCTTGACCGTGTGCGACCAGTTCGAGAACACCGCCTTGCCCTTGGTCTTGTGCGTGACCACGTTGCCGCCCTGCGTGCCCGCTTCGTTGCCGGTGCTGGTGCTGACCTCCGAGGCATCCTCCAGCGCGGTCGGCTCGCCGTCGATCAGCACCGAGCTGCTTCCCTTGGACAGGTCCGACGCGCTGCACACGTTCACGTAGGGCACAGGCAGCGGGCCGCCCGGCGGCGGCGGCGGCGTCAGGCACACATCGCCCGGCGCAACGCCCTTGCCGCCGCTTCCCTTGTGAAAGAGGCCCATGCCTTCGGCGTAGACGGTCAGCGACATCGGGGCATCCCGGGTGGTTGGCGCCGCGCTCAGTTGAGCTCGATGGACCCGCCCTTGAGCGAGTTCACACCGGTGGCGCGGGTCTGCACGAAATGGCCGTTGATCAGGACCTTGCCCGCACGCGTGAGCGTGATGCTGGAGCCGCCGCACTGCAGCACGATGCGCTCGCGCGCCGACAGCACCAGGCGGTCGCCGTCCGCCTGCGCATGCACGACGCCCTCCTGTGCCTCCTGCCCCGACAACACGCGCCCCAGGATCAAGGGCCGCTGCGGATCGCCTCGGTCGAAGGCCACCACGACATCGCCGCCCACGTCTTCATCGCCCAGATGCACGGTGGTGCGTGCGCACAGCGGCGATGCGCCTTCTTCTTCTTCCTCTTCCTCTTCCTTTTCCATGCGCACCCAGGGTCCCGCGCCGGTCAGCGCGACGAGCCGCGCCACCCGCACGCCCAGCTGTATCGCGCCGGGGTTGTCGCCGGTGGCCGGCATCAGCCGCGCCAGTGCTTCATCGCGTCCGCTCATGTCGGCTCCTTCAGTTGTGGGTGATCTTCGAACCCTTGACCACCACGTTGCCCGAGGCCTTGACGTTCACCGCGCCGGAGCCCTCGATCAGGATGTCCTTGCCCTTGATCGTGATGGAGCCGTCCTTCTTCATCACGATGCTCGCGCTGCCCGTGGTCAGCGAGATCTCGTCGCCGGCATCGACCACGAACTTCTTGCCCACGCTGACCGTGTCGTCCTTGTCGATGCTCGACGAACGGCCCCCGCCCACCGTCATCGCCGCATCGCTTCCCACGTTGATCGCGAGCTTGGCGCCGACCTTGATCGCGCGGTTGGCGCCGATGGACTCGGTCTGGTCGGCGCCGATGGTCACGTTCTGCGTGGCCCCCACATTGATCGTCTGGCTCGCCCCCACCGTCACCGCCTGCATCGCGCCCACGGTGATCTCCTGCGCCGCGCCGACGGTGATGGTCTCGTTGATGCCCACCGTGTGCGTGCGCTGCAGCGCCACCGTGGCCGTCTCGCTCGCGCCCACGGTGATCGAGCGGTTCTGGCCGATGGAGATCGTCTCGTTCAGGTCCACCGTCTCCGTGCGGTTCATGTGGACCGTGATGGTCTCGTTCTTGTCGACCGTCTCGGTGCGCTGGCCGTGCACGGTGATCGTCTCGTTGTTGTCCACCGTCTCGGTGCGGTCGTGCTTGACGTGCGTGGTCTCGTCGTGGTCGATGGTCTTGGTGCGGTCGTGGCCCACCCAGTGGGTCTCGTCGTTCTCCACCTCGATGTCCTGGTTCTTCTCGGCGTGCAGGTACACCTGCTCCGAGCCCTTCTTGTCCTCGAAGCGGAACTCGTTGCAGTTCGAGGCGCTGCCCTTGGGCGTGGAGCGCGTGCGAAAGCCGCTCTGCGTGTGCGAGCCGAACGGGATCGGCTGGTCGTCGTTGTAGACGCGGCCCACGATGATCGGCCGGTCGGGGTCGCCGTTCAAAAAGTCGACGATCACCTCCTGACCGATGCGCGGAATGAAGTACCCGCCCCAGCCCTTGCCCGCCCACGGTTGCGACACGCGCACCCAGCAGGTCGATTTCTCGTCGCTCTTGTCGTAGCGGTCCCAGTGGAAGTGCACCTTCACGCGGCCGAAGTCGTCGGCATGGATCTCCTCGCCCGCCGGCCCCACCACGATGGCCGACTGCGGCCCCGGCATCACCACGCGCGGCGTGAGCCGCGGCGGGCGGAACGGCACGTCGATGGGCAGCGCGGTGATGAGGAAGGCGCTCGTGCCCTGCGGGTCGGTGCGCAGCGCGGGTGCGCTGGCGATCAGCGCCTCGAGCGCGGGCCGCGCCTCGGCGTTCACCGGGTTCACGGCGTCATCGGCGAGCGCCTCGCGCAGCGCGCGCTCGATCGGCATGCGCGGCGCGCTGTGCGGAATGCTCTCGTAGCCCGGGTGGCTCGCCGCGAAGGTGCAGGCCGCGATGATGTAGTCGCCATCGCGCGCGCCGTCGGGGTCGCCCTCGAAGGTGAAGCTGCGCCCGGCCGCGACGTCGGGCCAGGTGGTGAGCGCCCAGTGGCGCTGGCGGCGCGCGACGATCTCCTCGCCGCGCAGCTTGCCCTTGTCGTCCGCGTCGCCGCCCGAGAAATAGCCGCCCGCGAATTCGAAGGCCTCGAACTCCGCGAGCTCGTGCTTGTCGGGCGCGCCGCCCGCGGCTTCGAGCTTCTTCTTGATCGACTTGAAGTTGCTGTCCTGCGAAGCGTAGGTGCCGGTGTCGAACTGCCGCGCGCTCACCCAGCGCGAGATCTCGTTGTGACGCGCCTCGGTGGTGTCGCTCGCCACGTGGCGCAGCGTGCCTTCCACGGGCAGCTTGTCGTGCGCCATGTCGCTCGCATCCGACAGGTGCATGGTGCCCGGTGCGTCGTGCGCGTCGAACCAGTAGTAGATGCCTTCGTCTTCCAATAACCGCGATAAAAACTGGTAGTCGCTCTCCTGGTGCTGCACGCAGTAGCGGCGCGGGTTGTGCGTGCCGATGACGTTGCTGGTCTCGGTCTTCTTGAAGCGCTTGATGGGGCTGTCCTCGAACACCGCGTCGAGCACGTCGAGCACCTTCTTGTCCTGCAGGATGCGCGAGTTGATGCGCTTGGTGAGCAGCCAGAACCACGAGCGCAGGCCGATGCGGTATTCGAAGTGGCGCCCCACGTGGCCGGTGCGCTCGAAGCGCACAGCATGCCCCTGGCAGTGGCGCTCGTGCGCGCCGCCGTCCTTGTCCTGGAATTCGATGACCACGTCGAACGCGCGGCCCAGGATGTCCTTGGCGTCGAGCGCGCGGTTCTTCGAGAGCACGGTGAGCTCGTAGGTCGAGGGGCGCGCGAGCGCCTCGTGGCCCACGATGCGCCAGAACATCAGCTCGCCGTTGACGGGCGAATCGCTTTTGATACGGAACTCGTGATCAGCCATATGTCTCGGCTCGAGGCCCCTTCCGTTTTCTCCCCATCCCCCTCTTTTGCAGCAGGCCTTGCGGCATGCTGTGGTGGCGGCGCCTCAGGGTGCCAGCAACAGCACCTTCACCTGGCTGGGAACCACGCGACAGCCGGGGATGTTGGTGCTGTTCTGCAACGACACGCTGGTGAGCCGCGTTGCAGGCATGCCCTTGACGATGACAGTGAACGCCGCGGTCAAGTGGCGGCAGGGGCCCATCACCATGCCCGAGGCGACGCCCGTGGCCAATCCGGCGTTGTCGCCGTTGGACATCGGAATGGTCGTTGCCATGTTGTGGGCCGGCGTACCGCCAAAAAGCACCGTGGGCACATTGGGGATCGCCGTCGGGCCCATCGCGATGTTCGGGTACGGGATGGGCACCGGGCCGGCCGGGGTCGGGGTCAGGCACACATCCGGGAATGCGAAGTCCATCCCCATCATCTGGGTGTTGGCGAACATGTTGTTTCTTCCTTCCTTGGACCGTTTAGCCGAAATGGATCTGCTTGCCGTCGGACTTGACGAGCTCGTCGGCGGTCACGATGACGTTCTCGCCGTGCATCCTCATCAGGCTCGCCGCGCGGTAATCGGCGGTGCCGCAGCTCAGCAGGTCCGCCCCCTCGACATGACGCACGGTGGTCTGGGTGGTCTGCGTGAGCCGCTCGAAGCAAGATTCCATGCGGTTGCCCGCAACCGAGACGCTGGAGACCGCCGCCGTGAAGGCCCGTCCGAACACGGAAGCCACCTGGAGGAAAAAGCGCGCCTTCGATGCCTTCACCGTGAGACCCTGGGCGTCGACGCTGAACTCCTGCGGTGTGCGAAACGCCATGCCTTCCGCGGCCAACACCGTGAGCTTGCCCTCGGCGCGGATCGTCGCGTCGCGGCCGAGCAGCAACTGCAGCGGCTGCGTGCCCGGCCGGTCGAGAACGGCCATGACATAGGTGCCTTCTTCGCCAAGGCTCGCGAGCCACACACGGTCCGCAGCCGCAGGCCGGATCAGGCAACTCGTGGCACAGCGCGCGCGCACCAGGCCCTGGTCGGTACGCACGTGGATGCTGTCGTCGCTGTCGTGCACGCTTTCGACGACGCCGACCTGCTGGAACGGCATGATCGCCAGGCGTGCCGTGAGATCGCTCGGGTAGGTTTGCATGTCAGGACTCCTGTGATTCGAATTCGGGCACATCGACGGGGCGCCATTGCTGCGCCTCCGCCAGTTCGGGATCGTTCTCGAGCGCGCGCAGCCTGTCGGTGAACTGGCAGCGCTCTTCGTCCATGCCGTGCAGGCTCGCGCGGAACATCGAGGCGCCGCGAAAGTCGCAGTCGCTCAGCTTCGCGTACGAGAAATCCGCGTAGGTCAGCACGGTGCGCGAGAAGTCGGACTTCGCGCATTGCGCATTGCCGAACGCGCTCTGGTAGAGGTCCGCGCCCGCCATGTTCGTTTCCGAAATCTCGGCCTTCGCGAAGATGGCCTGCGGGGCTTTCGCCGCGGCGAAGTTCGCGCTGGCGATCACGGCTTCCAGAAAGATCGCGTTGGCAAGCAGCGCGCCGGAGAAATCCGTGCGCACGAGCCTGGCGCCCGAGAAATTGCACTGCGCGAGGTTGGCGCCGGCGAAGTTGCAGTCCGTCAGATCGGCCTGCATGAAGTTGGTGAGCCGCAGGTCCATTCCGTTCAGCTGGCAGCCCGCGAGATTGGCCTCGATGAGCATCACGTTCTCGAACGATGTGCCGGCCATCAGCGCGCGGCGCATGTCCGCTTTCATCATGACCACCTTGATGAGGCGAGCGCCCGAGAAATCGGGTGCGTCGATGCGGCACTCCACGAACATCGTGCGGTCCAGCGCCGTCGCGCTGAAGTCGGCCTGGACGATCGCGCATTGCGCAAAGGCCGCCGTCGTGAGATTGGCGCCGACGAAGACGGCTTGCGTGAAGTCGCTGCTGGCCAGCTTGGTCCCGAGCATCTCGGTCTGGCGCAGATCCGTTTTCCGGAACCTGCTGTCGTGGGCGCCGGTCAGCTGCAGGTTCGCATGGGCGAGACACGCTTCGTCGAAGAGGCAGCGAATGAAGGTGCATTCGCCGAGGTCCGCGCCCGTCAAGTCGGTGCCGCGAAAATCGACGTCCTCGAACAGCCCGCCCGAGAGGTCCGCATCGCGCAGCGCGAGGCCCGCGAAGCTCTGCTTGCGGATGGCCTGGCCGTCCTGCACCCGCGCGGCGAGGTCGGTCATGGCGCAACCTCGGCCGCTTCGGACGGTGCGCGCGCTCCGGTCCACTTGGGCAGCGTGCGCACGCGCTTGACATGCGCGCCGTCGAAGCGCGTGGCGGCGTCGATGCGGATGCGTGCGATGTCGGCCCGAAAGAGATTGGCAAACCTGAAATCCGACGCCATCGCGCTCGCATTCTGGAACACCGCGCCCATGAGATTCGCGGATGCGAACACCGATTGGTCCAGGTTCGACCTGACGAAGCGCGCCCCTGGCATGTCGGCCTTGTAGAAGTTGGCCGCGCGCAGCTGTGCGAGCGAGAAGTCGGCACCCTGCGCCTTTGCCAGCCGGAAGTCGGCCTCGGCAAGGTCTGCCGAGCGGAAGCTGGCCGAACTCACATCCGCATGGCTGAAATCCGCACCACGCAGATTGCACGATTCGACGAAGCAGCATTTGGACATGAGGGCGTGCCTGAAGCGGGCACCGACAGCCCGAACGCTCACGAAGCCGGTGCCTTCCAGGCGCGCGCCCGAAAAATCGGCTTCGCTCATGTCGCACTCGAGAAACGTGCAACGGGTGAATTCGACGTTCGCGGCGACCACGCCGTGCAGGTTGAGCTTCAGGAAATGCGTCTGCGCGGCCTTCGCGCCGGAGATGTCGACCTTGTCCAGCACCGTTTCGAGCAGCAGGATGCCGTCCATGCCGACACCCCGCAGCGTGCACGAATGCAGTTGGGTCTTCTCCAGCGTCGCGCGGGCCATCGCGGCCTGGTCGAAGCTGGCGCCGACGGCAACGGCCAGGCTCAGGTTGGCCCCCGTCAGGCTGGCGCCGTCGAGCCGCGTGCCCTTGAGGCTGGCGCGCACCAGCACCGCGTTGTCCATCGCGCAACCTTGCAGGTTGGCGCCGTCGAGGTTCGCGCTCTCGAGAAAGGCCGAAGAGAAATCGACGCCGCGCAGGTCAAGGCCCGACAGGTCGGCGCCCGTGAGATTCACATGGGCGAAGCTCTTTCCGGCCGCATGGTGCGCCTGGACGCGTTCGCGCAGGCGCCGCGCGATGTCCCCGACCATCGCCGGCGCCGGACTCTGGTGCTGCGCCATCTTGCGATAGCCGTCCCTGCCGCCCGTCTCCGCGTTCTTGAGCATGCCCCGGAATGCCGGGTCCTGCAGGTAGACGTCCACGTCCTTGTAACTTGCATCGCCGGGCGCAAAGCCATCGCGGATGCGCGTCAGGTCCGCGAGCTCGGCCTTGGCGGAGAATTTCGGCGGCCCCACCGGCGTCTGCTTGCGCTCGTCCAGGATGGTCTGGAAATCCATGCCCAGGTCCTTGAAGAGCGCTGCGCTCTGCCTGTCGCGCTCCTCGGACTCCGCCATGGCCTTGGCCTGGTCGGCCTTCATCTTCGCCTGGATCTTCTTGAGATAGGCCGGGATCTCCGACAGGCTGGGCATCGGCTCTTCGGGTTCCGGCACCAGGGGGCCGTGCTCGTCCGGATCGAGGCCGTAGCCCGCGACTTCGGCACGCGCCAGCGCGATCTGCCTGGACATTCCGCGCCGCGCGTTGCGCATGCTCCGGTTGCGCGGCTGCAACTGCGCGGTTGCCGCGGCGATGCCCCCGTCGTCCAGCACGAGTCCTGCGGGCAGCAGGTCATCCTCGTTGAGGGCCTCGACGCTGGCCTGCTGATGGTCGCGCCGCTTGTCCAGCACCTGGCGGTAATGCGACAACGGCTTGAGGGCGCCCGGCCGGTCGATGCCGGCCAGCACATTGAGCACGTCGGACGCGTCGTCCTCGCTCACCTCGGCCATGCCGTGAAACAGGAGGATGACGCGCTCCGCATGGGGAAAGAACCATGCGGTGGTCAGGCGCATCGGCACCTCTTCGAACCGTTCTCCTGCGCCCGCGCCGGCGGTGCGGTTGATGAAGGTGCGCGTCGCCACCCCCGGCAGGTTTCCCGACAACACGCGCCTGGAAGGATGGAGGTTCTCGAACTCGTAGGCCTCGTCACCGGTCATGCGCTCGGCGAACCACTGGTCTTCGGGCGCGATGTTGAAGAACCGCCAGTCGAAATCGGCGGGCATGCCGGGATACCGCGTCTTGAGCCAGGCGTCGTCGTAGGTTCCGGCCCGGCGCGCGCGCTGCGGCCAGGTCTGGTCCAGCGGAAGGAACGACGCGGGGGCCACGCGCTGATCGGGCGCGGCCATCAGGCGGTCGAGGTATTCGATGTTGGGCAGCCGATGCACGCCGGCCCCTGGGGCATTTCTGTCGTCGGTCTTTGCCGGGCGCAAACCGATGCCGAGCGGGTTGTTGGCATCGCCCTCGCCCCCGAAGGCACGCTCCCAGACCAGCGGCATGCGATCGAAGGGCTGCGGCTGCGTCGGGCGCCCATCGACCCACGCGCGGTCGCCGAACACCGCCAGCCGCTTCTCGGTCGCGCCGACACGGGCCCGCACGGCGCTTGCGCCGGTCGCCACGCCGTCCGCCGGATAGCAGATTCCGGTCAGCAGCCATTCGGCCTGGCTCTTGGGCATCGCCGCATCCAGCGCGCTGCCCGCACCCGCCTCTTCGGCGAAGAAGGGCCACATCGCAAGCTCCGAGATGAGGCAAGGCTGCGCATCGCCCAGGCTGGCGAAGACCATGTTCGTCACCCCGAGGTAGAACCGGCCCGCCTGCTCGAACGGGCGGGTCAATACGCCGCAATAGCTTGATTTGGCGACACGCATGGCAGGTCAGGTGATCATGGTGATGGCGGCAGCCTTGATGTCGGGCCCGAGCGTCTTGAGCGAGATGCCGCCGGTGCGCAGGTCGGTGCCCTTGGACTGGATGAACAGCGCCCGATGCTCGATCTTGCACAGCGAGGCATCGAACTTGGTCGCGTAGTTGCCCTGGCTGCACGCCCCCTGCTCGGTCTTGATGCCGACCACGCCGAAGACCACCCCGTACTTGTACGAATAGGTGGCGCCGGTCTTCTCGAAGAACTGGTCGATGAACTTGTTGCCGCCGGGGGCGATCACGGTGAAGCCCGCGGGCGCCGTGATCGTCATCGGCCCGGTCGAGGTGATGTTGGTCGCCCCGGTGATCGTCTGGGTCAAGGCGCCGTTGACCGTCTCGGTCATCCCGCCGTTCACGGTCCGGGTCTCGCCGCCCGAGATCGTTTCGGTCAGGCCGCCGTTGACCACGCGTTTCTCGCCGCCGTTGATCGTCTGGTCCATGCCGCCGTTCACGGTCTCGTTCATGCCGCCGTCGACCTTGCGCTTTTCTCCGCCGTCGATCTTCTCGTCGAAGCCCGCATGGACGGTGCGGTCCTCGCCGCTGTCGACGGTTTCCGAGAAATGCCCTTTCACGTGCGTCTTGCGGTCCGCATCGACTTCCAGGGTCTCGTTGTTGTGCACCTTGGTGATGCGGTCGTGGCCCACATCGCGGGTCTCGTCGGCCTCCACTTCGCTGTCGAGATTTTTCTCGGCATGCAGGTAGACCTGCTCGGAGCCCTTCTTGTCGTCGAAGCGGAACTCGTTGAAATTGGCCGTGCCGCCCTTGGGCGTGGAGCGGGTGCGAAAGCCGCTTTGCGTGTGCGAATCGAACGGAATGGGCTGGTCGTCGTTGTAGACCCGGCCCACGATCACCGGACGGTCGGGGTCGCCGTTCAAAAAGTCGACGATCACTTCCTGTCCGATGCGCGGAATGAAATAGCCGCCCCAGCCCTTGCCGGCCCAGGGCTGCGAAACGCGCACCCAACAGGTCGAGTTCTCGTCCCCTTCGTTGTAGCGGTCCCAATGGAAATGCACTTTCACACGCCCGAACTTGTCGGCATGGATCTCCTCCCCCGCGGGGCCCACCACGATCGCGATCTGCGGGCCAGGCATGGTCACGCGCGGCGTCAGGCGCGGTGCGCGGTAAGGGCGGTCCAGGGGGATCGCGGTCAGCAAGAAAGCGCTGGTCCCGGGCTGCGCCCTCTGCAGCGTGGGCGTGCCGGCGATCAGCTCCTCCAGCACTTGCAGCGTGTCGGCATTCACCGCATCGTCGTGCAGCACCTCGGACAGCGCCTTGTAGACCGGCTGCTCGACGGCGCTGGCCGTCACGCTCTCATAGCCGGGGTGGCTGGCCATGAAGGTACAGGCGGCGATGATGTATTCACCATCGCGCACGCCATCGGGGTCGCCTTCGAACTTGAAGCTGCGGCCCGCCGCCACATCGGGCCAGCTGGTCAAGGCCCAATGGCGGTCGCGGCGCGCGTTGAGCTCATCGCCGCGCAGCTTGGCACGGCCCTCGGCCTCGTCTCCGGTGAAATAGCCACCGGGAAACTCGAACACCTCCAGCCCGGCCAGCTCGTGCCCCCCGGGCACGTCGATCACCGCGCTCAGCTTTTTCTTGATGGCCTTGAAATCGCTGTCGCGGGAGTCGTGCTTGCCGGTGTCGAACTGGCGCGAACTCACCCAGCGCGAGATCTCGTTGTAGCGTGCCTCGCTCGCATCGCTGCCCGCATGGCGCAACGTGTCGACCACCGGCAGCTTCTCGTGCGCCATGTCGCTCGCGTCCGACAGGTGCATGGTGCCGGGCGCGTCGTGCGCGTCGAACCAGTAGTAGATGCCCTCGTCCTCGAGCAGGCGCGAGAGAAACTGGTAATCGCTTTCCTGGTGCTGCACGCAGTAGCGCCGCGCGTTGTGCGTGCCGATGACGTTGCCGGTCTTGGTCTTTTTCAGGCCCTTGATCGGGCTGTCCTCGAACACCGCATCGAGCACCTCCAGCACCTTCTTGTCCTGCAGGATGCGCGAATTGGCGCGCTTGGTGAGCAGCCAGAACCACGAGCGCAGCGTGATGCGGTATTCGAAGTGGCGGCCCACATGCCCCGCGCGCACGAAGCGCACCGCATGGCCCTGGCAGTGCCGCTCGTGCTTGCCGCCGTCCTTGTCCTGGAACTCGATGACCACGTCGAACGCACGGCCCAGGATGTCCTTGGCGTCGAGCGCCTTGTTCCTGGAGAGCACCGTGAGCTCGTAGGCCGACGGCCGCGCCAGCGCCTCGTGACCCACGATGCGCCAGAACATCAGATCGTCCTTGGCGGGTGAATCGGTCTTGATGCGGAATTCGTGGTCGGCCATGTCTTGGTCTCTTGCGTAAGTGCGGTGTCAGTCGAACGCGTAGGTGAAGTCGGCGTCCTTCACGTCCAGCGCGACGCGGCGGATTTCTCCACCGGACGCGAGACGTTGCAGGTACTCGACAGAAATCGTGGGCAGCACCGTGTTGGTCAGGATCGCGTCGATCACGCGCCCCCCCGACTCAGGGTCCTGGCAGCGCGCGACCACCTGCTCGATCACCGCCTCGGTGTATTCGAAGGGCACGCCGTGGTTGGTCTCCACGCGCTTCTTGATGCGGCCCAGCTGCAGCCGCACGATCTTCTTCATCATGTCCGGAGACAGCGGGTAATAGGGAATGGTGACGATGCGGCCCAGGAGCGCGGGCGGGAACACCTTCATGAGCGGCGCCTTCAGCGCATCGGCCAGCGCGTTCGAATCGGGCAGCAACTCGGGGTCGCGGCACATGCTCATCACGAGCTCGCTGCCGGCGTTGGTGGTCAAGAGAATGATCGTGTTCTTGAAGTCGATCATGCGGCCCTCGCCGTCTTCCATCCAGCCCTTGTCGAAGACCTGGAAGAAGATCTCGTGCACGTCGGGGTGGGCCTTCTCCACTTCGTCCAGCAGCACCACGCTGTAGGGGCGGCGGCGCACGGCCTCGGTCAGGATGCCGCCCTCGCCGTAACCGACATAGCCGGGCGGCGCGCCCTTGAGCGTGGAGACGGTGTGCGCCTCCTGGAACTCGCTCATGTTGATGGTGATGATGTTCTGCTCGCCGCCGTAGAGCGCTTCCGCAAGTGCCAGCGCGGTCTCGGTCTTGCCGACGCCCGAGGTGCCGCACAGCATGAACACGCCGATGGGCTTTTGCGGGTTATCGAGGCGCGCACGCGAGGTCTGGATGCGGCGCGCGATCATCTCCAGGCCGTGCTTCTGGCCGATGACGCGCTGGTTGAGCGTGTCCGCGAGCTTGAGCACCGCTTCGACTTCGTTCTTGACCATGCGGCCGACCGGAATGCCGGTCCAGTCCGCGACCACCGAGGCCACGGCCTGTTCGTCGACCGACGGCAGGATGAGTGGCGATTCGCCCTGCACCGCGTGGATCTTGGCCTGCAGCTCGTGCAACTCGGCGAGCAGTGCGGCGCGGTCGTGCGCCGGTGCGGCGGCAGCGGCAGCGGCAGCGGCGGCGTCCGCGGCCGCATCCGCGGGCGCATCCACCGGCTTGTTGCCCGCACGCAATTTGCTGCGCAATTCGAGCAGCCGGTCGACCAGCCCTTTTTCTTCCTGCCAGCGTGCATTCAGCGCTTCGAGCTGCAGCTTCGATTCGACCAGCAGCGCCTCCACCTGCGTCGAGCGCTTGGTCACGTCGATGCCGATGGTGGCCTCGCGGCCGATGATTTCCTGCTCGACCGTCAGGCCCTCGATGCGGCGCATGCAGTCTTCCACCTCGGGCGGCGTCGCATGCTGCGACACGGCCACGCGAGCACACGCCGTGTCGAGCAGGCTCACCGCCTTGTCGGGCAACTGGCGCGCGGGAATGTAGCGGTGCGAGAGCTTCACGGCCGCCTCGATCGCTTCGTCCAGCAGTTGCACCCGGTGGTGCTTCTCCAGCACACTGGCCACGCCGCGCAGCATCAATATCGCCTTCACCTCGTCGGGCTCGGGCACCTGCACGACCTGGAAGCGGCGGGTGAGCGCCGGGTCTTTCTCGATGTACTTCTTGTACTCGGCCCAGGTGGTCGCGCCGATGGTGCGCAGGTTGCCGCGCGCGAGCGCGGGCTTCAGAAGGTTGGCCGCATCGCCGGTGCCGGCCGCGCCGCCCGCGCCCACGAGCGTGTGGATCTCGTCGATGAAAAGGATGATCGGCGTCGGCGAGCTCTGCACCTCGTCGATCACCTGGCGCAGGCGCTGTTCGAACTCGCCCTTCATGCTCGCGCCGGCCTGAAGCAAGCCGATGTCCAGCGTGAGCAGCTTCACGTCTTTCAGTTGCGGCGGCACGTCGCCGCGCGCCAGGCGCTGCGCGAAGCCTTCGACCACCGCAGTCTTGCCGACGCCGGCCTCGCCGGTCAACAGCGGGTTGTTCTGGCGGCGGCGCATGAGGATGTCCACGATCTGGCGTATCTCCTCGTCGCGTCCGGTCACCGGGTCCATCTCGCCCTTCTTGGCTTTCTCGGTGAGATCGACCGCGAACTTCTTGAGCGCATCGCCCTTGCCCATGGCGGCCGGCGCCATCGCGCCCGAGTCTTCGCCCGGAGCGCCGCTGCCCATGCCGGTGCCGTCCTGCGCGCGCATCTGCGATTCGGGCGAGGCGTCGCACACCTTGGGGAAGTTGTCGGCCAGGTCCTCGACCTTGATCTTCTCGAACTGCTTGGACAGATTGAACAGAGGGTTGCGCAGGCTCTGCGTCTTGAGCATGCCCACCAGGATGTAGCCGGTGCGCACCTGCGCCTCGCCGAACTGCAGCGTGGCGTAGGTCCATGCGCGCTCGATGGCGTTCTCGATGTGCGGCGAGAAGTCGCTGATCGCGGTGGCGCCGCGCGGCAGGCGGTCGAGCGCGGCGGTCATGTCCTTCGCGATCACCGATACATCGAGGCCGTAGTGCTGGATCACGCGGTGCAGGTCTGAGTCCTGCGCCTGCAGAAGCTGGGCGAACCAGTGCTCCAGTTCCACGTACGGATTGCCCCGCATCTTGCAGAACACCGTGGCGCCTTCGATGGCCTTGTAGGCCAGCGAGTTGAGTTTGCCGAAAAGGGCGGTGCGACTGATTTCACTCATGGAAGACTCCGTATCTCTGTTGAAGACGATTCATGCCGGGAAATTTGAATGAAGGACGTTCGGCGATGTGTGGGCGAATTCAGGGTGGGGCCGCGAGCCTTGCGCTGGCCAGCCAGCCCTGCACGTTCCGCCCCGCCTCGCGGCGCGGAACGATCGGCGCGATGCGAACGCCGCCGAAACCGGCGGCCGCAAGACAGGCCTCGACATGCGCCGCCGCATGGCGGTAGCGGCCGCTGCCCTCGATCTTGAAATCGTCCCGCCCCCCGTCCATGGCCTCGACCGTGAACACCACGCCGCCCTCGGGACGCAGTGCCCGTGCGGCGGCCGCCAGCACTTCGTGCAGATCGCCGAAATAGCACAGCGTGTCGGCCGATGCCACCAGGTCGAACCGGGCGGGCTGTGTGTGCAGGTAGTGGGTGAGTTCGGCCTTGTGCAGCACGTCGTAGCCGCCGCGCTGCTCCGCGCGCTGCAGCATGCCGACCGACAGGTCGCAGCCGGCCAGGTGCGAGGCCCAGGGCCGCAGCAGCGGGGCGCACAGGCCGGTGCCGCAGCCGGCATCGACCACCGCCAGATGCGCGGCGGGCGGGCCATACATGTCCTGCACCGCGCGCGCCACCAGTTCGGGGGCGCGGTAGTGCAGCTTCTCCAGGCTCGCGTCGAAGCTTCCTGCGTAGCTGTCGAACAACGTCTCCACATAGCCGTCGCTGGCGCGCTCGGGCGCATGCCCCTCGCAGGCGGCCAGCAGATGCGCGACCACGGGATTGCCTGGTTCTTCGGCCAGCCACTCCCGGTACATGCGGGTGGCCTGCTCGTTCTCGCGGAGCAGCTCCAGCGCGCGAATCACCTTCGAGCGCGCGCTCAGGTTGCGCGGCTGCAGCAGCACCGCACGGCTGTTGGCGATGACGCTCTCCTGGATGCGCCCCTGCTCCATCAACGCGATCGACAGGTTGTACCAGGCCTCGCTGGACGTCGGCCGCAGTTCGATCGCACGGCGGCTGACGCGCTCGGCCGCCTGCCAGTGGCCTTTGCCGCATTCGAGCGTCGCGATGTTGCTCAGCGCGTCGGCGCCTTCGTCGCCCTTGGCAAAGGACACGCTGTTTTCATAGGCACGCATCGCATCGTCGACGCGGCCGGCATCGACCAGCAGATTGCCCAGGTTGTTCCAAGCGCCGCTTTGCGCGGGTTGCAGCGTGAGCGACCGCCCGATCAACGCGATGCTCTCGGCGTCGCGCCCCTGCGCATGGCGCAGCACGCCCTGGTAGTGCAGGGCATCGGGGTCGCCGGGCGCGGCTTCCAGAATGCGGGCGAGCAGTTCGTCGGTCGCCTCGAGATTCCCCGCCTTCATCAGGTCCGCCGCTTGCACCAGTGCGGCCGCGTGCGCCGCCGTGCCTGCACACCCGAGCGTCGTCGTCGTCATGCCGCAGCTCCCGCAGCAGTCCGGACCGTCATCGAGCTGTTGCCGATGCGCACGTCCGCCGCGTCCTTCGCGCGCTTGCGCTCGCCGAGCCACGAGACCCAGCCCAGGCGCGGCGCGTTGCCTGTTTTCTGTCCGAGGCGCGTGACCGGCACCTCGGCCTTCTCGAGCATCAGTTCGGCATCCCATTCGAGTTCGTCGCCCAGCAGCTGCTGCATCCAGCGCTGCAGCACCGGGCGCGCATTGCCGGTCGGCAGGAACATGCGGTACTGCTCGACCGTGAGCGGCCCCATGTGCAGGCGAACGCGGTGCTGCCGGTCCCACGCGCGGGTGCCGAGCATCGCGCCCATGCCCATCGAGCGCGAGCTCTCGCCGCGCCCGAGCCGCGTGACCTCGTCCGCGGGCACGCGCATCCAGTGGCCGACCCAGCGCTCCAGCGTCACCGGCACGCCGAAGTAGCTGCACAGCACCGACTCCACGCTCTCGGCGTTGTGCACGCGGCGCGCGAGCCAGCCCGAGAAATGCAGCCGCGCATCGTCGTGCACCTCGTCGCGCCCGATGCGCCCCGGCGTGCCCGTGCCGATGAACGCGCCCACCTGCAGCCTGAAGCGGTCTTCGCCCGGCCGGTCGAGCGCCACCGCGGGCCGCGCCTGCGCCCATGCGCGGTAGAAGTGCAGCGAGAAGCGATGCAGAAAGCTGTCCAGGAACGCGAGCCACGTCGGATCGCCATGGTTCAGGCTGCGCTCACGGATGAAGTCGCTCAGGTGAACCGGCAGCGGGCCGTTGGGACCGACATAGCTGAAGAAATGCTGGCGCAGGCGCGGCGGCGAGTACGCGGTCGCGGGCTCGAAGCGGCTGAAGCTCGCGGGCGCGAACGAGAGCGAAGGCTCCTGCCCCACGCGCACGGGCTCCGCGCTCGGCAGCAGCGCGCGGCCCCAGCGTGGCGTGGTGCCTGCCACCGATTCCAGCCGGCGCATGACCGCAAAGTAATCGAACGACCACGGCTCCGCTGACCATCCGCGCAGCGCGTTGTCGACGCGCGTGCCTACAGAATCTGCCGGGTCCCGCACAGCGGCCTCCATCGCATGGTCTCGCCCTTGCCCGCCACGCGCAGCACGGTCTCCACGAAGTGATTGACCTCCACATGGCGCGCGAGAAAGCGCGACATCACGGCACCGAAGAGGAACACGCTGTGGCCGTGGAACGCATCCTTGTCGACTTCCAGCGTCACCTCCAGGCCGCGCCCGAAAGCGATCGGTCCCTTCAGTGGCAGGCGGCGCGCCACGGGCTTGCTCTTCACGGACAGGAGCCCGCGCACCTGGCCCTGGCGCATCTCGTCGGCATGCGTGGCGTAGAGCATCAGCGTCTCGCGCAGCGCGGCGGCGCCCTGCTCCGGCGTGCTGTCGGAAATCGAGAGGTAGTTCAGCGCGAGGTGATCGACCACGCGCCAGCCCAGCCCCTGGCTCACCACCGGCGACACCGGCCGCGAAGGGCCGCGCACCATGCGCACGCGCTGCACGGGGAAGGAGTCGACGCAATCGAAATCGTTGTCGCGGCCCAGCGGCATCAGGAGCGGCAGGTCGCGGTTCGTGCACAGCGCGCTCACCGCGAGCTGCCGCAGCATCGCCGCATACGGCGCCTGCTGCGGATCGACGATCTGCATGTAGACCTCGGAGCCGATGTGGCTGCTGCGATGGCCTTCGGTGCGCTGCCTCACCGACAGCATGCGCGGCTCGCGCGTGGTCGTGAAGTACGCGGGGTGGCTGTGGCGCGTGCCGTGGAAGGCCGAGTAGAACGGGCGGAACGGCTGCTCGGCCGCCTCGGCGTCCTTGCCGGGCGCGCCGTGGCCGATGACCTCGGTGACGGTGTGCACCTCGAAGTCCTGCGGCCGCGTGCGGTCGGGCACCAGGTGGAACTGGCTCACGCCTTCGGTGAGCGGCACGCGATCGAGCCGCTTGTTGAACAGGTTGACGATGGGCACGCAGTGCAGCTGCACGTTCTCGGCGCTCACCAGTTTCTCCAGCGCCGCATCGCCGCGCGAGAACAGCAGCACGAGTTCGATCTCGGTGACCGGCATCGTCGCGAGCAGTGCCTGCAGCCCCGCGATGCGCAGGAACTGGAAGCGCTGCGGAAACGCGAAGTACTCCTGCAACAGACGAAAGCCCGAGAAGCCCGTGGCCGTGACCGGCAGCAGCGCCTCGTCGTCCTCGAAGCCGACGGGCTGGATCGCGCTCGCGGGCAGGCTCTGCGCCGCGCCCTGCAGCGCGCCGGTCGGCGACAGCGGCCGCACCATCACGCCGATGGGCTGGCCCAGCGCGCATTCCTGCAGCTGCCACGCCACGTCTTCGGCGCCGCCCAGATGCAGCACCAGGTCGTCGAGCGCGATCTGGTTGAACTTGAGTCCGGCCGTCGCGCGCAGCGCGATGCGCAAACCACCGCGGATCGCGCGCGACTGCGGGTGCGTGGCCAGCGGCAGGTCGGGCGCATAAGTGAAGTACTGCGCGCGCTGCACTTCCATCGGCCAGATGCGCAGCGCGCTCGATGTGCGGAATTCGCAGTGCGTGTTCTGCCCCACGGCCTGGCGTGCGCGCAGGCCCGCGCCGCGCGGCAGCTTCGGGCCGGTTGCGAGATTGGCGTCGTCGAGATCGGGCGCGAAGGACACCACCGCCATCGCGGGCGTCGGCGCCAGGAAATTCGGATAGACGATGTCGAGCAGGTGCCCCGTGAAGCGCGGGTACTCGGCATCGAGCTTGAGATTGACGCGCGCCGAGAGGAACGCCGTGGCCTCGATCAAGCGCTCGACGTACGGGTCAGCAACTTCCTGGCCTTCGATGCCAAGCCGATGCGCAATCTTCGGAAAGGCGCGTGCGAACTCCGAAGAGCTCTCGCGGAAATAGCGCAGTTCCTGTTCATACAGGTTCAGCAGCCGAGGGTCCATGTCAGGACTTACCTTGGGTTTTGCGCCATGTCCACGATCTCGATGCGTCCTTCTTCCAGGTCTACACGGCTTCGCATCAGGAACTCCAGCGGCACGGGTTGCGCCCACAGCATGCCGCGGATCTGCAGGCCGATGCTGTTGTGCGAGTCCAGTGCCGAGCCTTCCATGACGAGTTCCACTTCGAGAGTGCGGGACAAAATGCGCGGCTCGAACTGCAGGATTGCGTTCTTCAAAGCCTGTTCCATGCTGACACGCTGCACCGACGAGGTGAACTGGCCAGACAGCATAGGCAATCCGTAGTTGATGACCGAGCGCGCCGCATTCGGGTACTGCTTGTCGTCCATCGCGAGGCCGAAACCCGTGGCGTTGAAGAGCCAGCTCAGGTCGCGCAGCACGGCCGCGCGCAGCGCCTGCTTGGTGAGCGTGCGCTTCTCGTCGCTCTCGCGTTTCTCGGTCGGCGCGTTGTCCACCAGGCGGTCGAGCAGCGAGGGCTGCAGGCGCTCCTGGGCAGTGAGCTCGGCCACGTCAGCCGCCTCCGCTTTCGGTGCCTTCCTCCGGTGCTGCTTCTTCGGCGGAAGCCACCGGGTTGAAGAGGATCTCGCGCACGTCCATCAGCGCGTACTCGCCGGCATCGCTGCCGAGCACGCGCTGGCCGGTGCCGGCCCACACCTCGGGGCGCAGCTCGCGCCACTCGGTCTTGCGTGCCAGGCGCAGCTCGCCGTCTTCGCTCTTCTCGGTGCCTTCGTAGCGCGTGGGAATGAGCGCGAGGGTTTCGCCGCCGTTCTCGAACTGCAGGTGCGCGGGCATCCAGACGCAGTCGCGCAGGTCCTCGGGCGGCTCGATCTTCACGTGCGCGAGCCGCGCGTAGGGAATCCAGTAGTACTTGCCGTTGACGAAGGCTTCCAGCACGGGGCCCAGGCGCATGTCGGCATCGGCGAGCCACTCGAAGGGCACGCCGTCGATGGTGCCCGCGATGGCGGGCGCGCCGTCGAACGCGCGCTGGCGCAGGTCCTCGGCCAGCTCGCTCTCGCCGCGCCCTTGCCGCAGCAGCGACTCGATGAGAAGCGCCAGCCACTCGTCGGGCTGGCCGAAGATCATGGGCGTGCGCGTGCCGGCGAACACCTCGGCGCGCAGGCCCTCGCAGCGCACGGCGTCGCCGTACACCTGCTTCATCGGAACGGCCAGCGCATCGAGTTCGGCCGCGACGGTGAGCTGGTTGAGCGCACGCTCCCACTGGCCCATGACGCAGAGCAGTTGCGCCATGAAGACGCGGTGCTTGCTGTCCGAGGGCTTGGCGCGCACCTCGTCGCTCAGCGCCTTGAGCGCGGCCACGGGGTCGGCGGACTTCAAAAGTTCGGCGGACGTGGTCATATCAGTTGCCCGTGAAGGTGCAGGTGCGCACGGCCCCGCGCGCGCCGGTCTTTTGCTGCGGCGCCGAGCGGATCTCCAGCTTCGTGTAGTCGAAGAAGATGAGGTCGCACGGCCGCTTGGGCGTGCCGCCGGTCACGATGGCGTGGCAGTTCACGCGCGCGCCCTCGAGCACGAATTCAAGATGCGACTGCAGGTCTTTCGAGCTGTCGCCGCCGGCCTTGAAGACCGACACCGTCACCTTCAGGTCCGCGTCCTGGCTCTTGAGCAGGCTCGCGATGGAGGCCGTGGCCGCATCGCAGTCGCGGATCACGATGAAGGAGTAGTTGCGCAGCTTGCCCTTGCTGGAGCCGGGCGGGATGACCACGTCGGACTTGTACGAGTAGCCGCCGATGTCCATGCGCTGCTTGCCGTCTTCGTAGGTGCGCACCGACTCGCCCTCGATCGGCGTTCCCTTGCTCTCGATCATCATCGAGAAGTCGTTGCCCGATTCGCCCGACAGGTAGTCCAGCAGGCGCAGGGCCTCGTCGGGGTCCAGTTTTCCATCGTAGGTCCAGCTCATGTCGATCTCCTGAGAAAAATTCGGTGACGAACGGGTGATGCGTCGTCGCTACTTGGCGGCCGAGACTTCGCCCGCCCAATGAACCATCGCGGCGAAGGTCTGCCGCTCGCCCTCGGGTTGCAGCGCGCCGCGCACGCGCACTTCCGCGATCCCAGCGCCCCCCGCGCCCCCCGCGACCGCATCGCCCGCGCCCGTGCCGAACAGGCGCGGCGCGCTGTACGGCGCCGCGGGCGTGGCCAGCACCAGCAGCCGGCCGCCCTCGGCGTTGAACCACGGCAGCTCGAAGCGCTTGACGGCCGGCGCCTCGCGCGTGCCGCGCTTGAAGCGGTTGGTCTCGCCTGGGTCCTCGGGGAAGACCTGGCGCGCGCCGCCCTGCGGGTCGATGCCGACAATGACCAGGTCCACCGAGCGCGCGCTGGTGTTGCGCACGTTGAGCACTGCGCGCTCGCCGCTGCGCAGCGGCAGCAGCTTCGCGTCGACCTGCTGCGCGGAGCCGCTGCGCACGAGGCGGTCGCCGCTCCAGACTTCGAACACCGCATCGAAGCCGTCGAACTGCGCGTCCTTGGCGATCGTGTAGAGCTGGTTGAGCCACTTGAGGCGGGCCAGCGTTTCGAGGCGGCGGCGCGCCGTGGCCGCGTCGGTGGGCGCTGGCTTCGCGCCCGCGCCGAGCGATGGCGACAGCACTTCGAGCCGTGCGCCGCTCCATCGCACGTCGGCGCCATCGGCATCGTTCACCGCGATGACGGAAGCGGGGTACTCGAGGCTCAGGCCCGGCGGCAGCCCCTGCTCCGCGCGCACGCGCAGCGCGACCGCGGCCGGCTCGCCCAGCGGCGTGATGTTCCAGAGCGCGGCGCCGGGCAGTTCGCGCAACGCGGGCGGCACGGCCATGCGCGCCTTGTCGGCGAAGGCCTGCGTGAGCGTGCCTTCGGCGCTGCGCACGGTGCCGTCGTCCATCGTGGCCAGCACGCGCAGCGGCTGCTGTGCCACCAGGCCGTCGAGCTGGCCGGCCTGCAGCGTGAGCGTGTCGCCCGAGCGTTGCGCGCGCCACACGGGCCGCGTCGACACGGCCTGCGCGCGGTTCGCGAAGATCGGCGCGTCGAGGTTGCCCTCCGCTACCGGCGAGGGCAGTTCGCGCGTGGGAAAGCGCTGTGCCAGTTCGTCGATCACCGGCGGATAGACGGCCAGCACGCCGTCGAACAAATCGCGCCACGTGGCCGGCTTGCGCGAAAGCGCCTCGACCACAGCCCAGGTCAGGAGGCCCTGCGGGCGCGCGTTGCGGTTCTTGCGCGGCAGGCGCAGCTCGGGGGTGATCTGGTGGCTTTCCGAGGCGAAGAGCGCGACGTAGCGGGCGCGCGGCACGGGGTCGGTCACGGTGGGACGCGTCATGACCGCGCGCGCCGCGGGGCCGGGCGCGCCGGTCAGCTGCGCGGTGCGCAGACCCCGCCAGCGCACCTGGTCGTCGGGCGGTCCTTCGGCGATGGCCGGTGCATCGGTCGTGCTGCGCGTCATCGAGTTCGCCGAGCAGGTGTCGAAGACCGAGGCGACGAACACGTTGCGCGCGAGGAAGGCTTGAATCCAGGCGTCGAAATCGGCATCGCGCAGGTCGCCGGTCAACGCGTTGTCGGCGCCGAGCGTGCCGCGCACGTCGCGCGCGAGGAAGTTCTCGGAGAGGCCGTCGGGCTCCTGGTAGCGCTTGTTGCTGTCGCGCAGGCGCGTGCCGTGGCCGGAGAAATAAAGCAGCACGAAATCGCCGCTCTTCGATTGCGCGAGCAGCCGGCCGAGTGCTTCGTGGATGGCCTGCGATTCGGGCAGCACGGAGCCGCTCACGCCATCGGCGAGCACGGTGATGTCGGCGGGCGCGAAGCCCTGCTTGAGCAGCGCGTCGCGCATCAGCATCACGTCGTTGCGCGGCGCTTGGAGCCAGAGGGCCTGCGGCTGGTTGACGAGTTCGGAGACGCCGACGAGCAGCGCGCGTTGGACTGCGAAGGCGGTGCCGCCGGATGCAAGAAGCATCAGCGCCAGCAGCACCCGCAGGCAACGCGCGGCGCGGGTCATGGCCGCTCCGAGGCCGGCCCGGCCGATTCGACCAGCGGCGAGGCCGCGAGCAGCGACAGCCCGCCGACCGGATCTTCCACATGCAACCGCCACACGCCGTTCGTGCCCGGCCCGCCGACCACTTCGGCCGACATGCTGCGCAGCAGGCGGTCGGCCTCGTCGATGCGCACGCCGTCCTTCCAGCGCACGACCAGGTTGGCACGCGCTGCCGCGCTCGCATCGGGCGCCGTGGGCACGTTGCGAAAGCGCACGTCGTCCTCTTGCGATCCGCGCCCACCGAGCAGGCCGACGTTCTGCACGACGACGCACAGGGCGAGCACCGCGAACGCGGGCCGCATCCATCCATCGGCGCCGAACCAGCGGCGGATGCTGCCCCACCAGCCGCCTTCGGGCCGCGCCTGCGGCCGGGCGCGCGGGGACGCGGGCGAAGTGGGCGCCGCCTTGGCCGACTGCGTCGGCGCCGAGCCCAGCTGCAGGCCGACGGTGCGGTACAGCGCCTGGTAATCGGCGCGCGGGTCCTGCGCGCCGAGCGGCGTTCCGGAAAGCACCGAGAACACGCCGCCCACGGTGCGCAGCGCGATGCGGCCGGGCTCGGGCGCGATGGCCAGCGCCTTCTGCGCGGCCCACTCGTCGTGCACCGCGCGGATCGCCGCGAGCCGCGTGGCCGAGACCTCGCCGAGCACGCGCGCGCACAGCTGCGGGCTGGGCTCGAGCGTCAGCACGTTCCAGGCCTGGACGAGCCCGAAGGCCGGCTCGAAAGGTTCGTCGTCGGGCTCGAGCAGCACGTCGAAGGCACCGGCCCAGTCGGCCTCGCCCGCGGCCATCCAGCCCTGCCAGACGTCGCCCTGGATGCAGCGGTCCAGCAGCACGCCGAGCAATCGCCCGTCGTGCAGCACGCTGACGAGGCGGCCCGGCGCCCAGCGTGCGGTGAAGGCGCGCTGGGCGACAGCCTCGCGGCGCCGGGCCAATTCGGTGAGAGGGAGCAGCAGGTCGTGCAGCGCGGGCGTCGCCACCGGTGCAGCGTGCGGCGTGGTGGGGGGCGCGGCCCCCGGCATGGCCACCGTGGCCACGCCCGCGGACACGTCGGGCACGGCGACGGCGCCGGTTTCGAACGCGTTGCGGATCACGCTGAGCGGGGGCCAGAGTTCGGTGTTCATGGCGGTCTGTTCCTGAATGGCTATGTCTTCAGGCATAAGACGCTTCAGCACCGAGGATTTTGAAAACCTGCAGGATCGCTGCCATGTTTTCCGCCTCGATGGCGATGCCCAGGGTCTGCTGGAGCCAGCCGCCCAGCCGGGTCTTGGCGTAGTCGGCGGTGAGGCCCTCGCGCTTGTGCACCAGGCCCAGGCGCCCCGCGCGGTAGTGGTACGAGGCGATGGCATGGCGCGAGGCGATGCCCGAGAGCCCGCCCTCGGCTTCCTTGCCGAAGCCCTCGCACAGGAGGATGCGCTCGGGCTCGGGCAGTTCGGCGATGAAGGCGCGCGCGGCCAGCTGCACGGCTTGCGCGCTCAGGCCGTGTTCGGCCAGGCACCCGTCCAGGTCGTCGCCGGCGCCGATCTCGTCCTCGAGCTGCGCCTCGGTGATCTGGTCGCCGATGGAGAGCTTGCGGCGGAACGAGCTCGCACGCGTGCAGTCGATCAGGTAGCGCCGGAAATACGCGCACAAGGCGAAGGCGGTCGAGGGCGCGCTGTGGCTCGCGCGTTCGTCCGCTTCATCGGGATCGGCATCGAGCCGCAGCACCTTCACATAGATGAACTGCGCGACGAGCTCCTTGCGCCCCTCGCCCAGCACCTGCAGTTCGGGCGGATTGCAGGCCACGAGCGCATCGCCCACGATGCGGTACATGGTGCCCATGTCGTTCGAGGACAGCGTCTGCCTGCGCCGCCAGAGGCGGACGAGTTCAGTGCTTTCCGCGGACGACAGTGTTTCCTGCATGAAGGGACAAGCGTTAGGCCAAGGCCGGATCAGTCATCCACGCAGACACCTTCGCTCGGCACCAGGCACTGCGCCAGGCCCGCGCCCACCGGCCCGCCGCGCGTGCGGATCGCCGACGACACCGCGGCCTGCGCGACGGCGAGGCCGCGCGGTAGAAGAATCCACAGCTGGCCGCGCTCCTTCATGCGGCGCGCGTTGGTCGCGGCCGCCTGGCCGTTGCCGAAGAAATAGTCGGCGCGCACCGCACCGCGGATCGCGCCGCCGGTGTCCTGCGCGATGGTCAGGCGCTGCATCGGTGCGCCGCTGCCGGGCGTGCGGGTCGAGACGAACACCGGGTAGCCCAGCGGCGTGCTGCGCGGATCGACCGCGATCGAGCGCCCCGCCGACAGCGGCACGCCGAAGGCGCCGACCGGCCCGCCCACGGGCGAGGTCGATTCCTTGAAGAACACATAGCTCGGGTCCTTGATGCCCGAGCCGGTCACCGCGCCGGCCGTGCGGCGCCCCGGCACCACGACCGCGCCGCTGGCGGTGGGCCGCGCGAGCGTGAAGCCGCGCGTGCGGATGACGCTGCTGTCCACGCTGCCGACATCGTCGTCGTCGCCATCGTCCAGCTGCAGCTCGATCGACGAGCCGCGCACCTTCACCGCGCTGCGCGGCTTGCCGTTGGCGGCCTGCGCGATCGTCGGGCGGAACGGCTGGCCGTTCTGCTCGGCGTAGGCCACGCGAATGGTGTCGCCGTTGGCCAGCTTGATGCGGCCCGAGCCCTGGATCTGCATCTCGTAGAGCGCGGTGGCGCTGCTCACGAAGGCCAGCACCTTGGCGTTGGGCGCGCCCTTGGTCTCGATCTCTTCGCGGGTGTAGTACGGCAGCAGCTGCTTGCCCTCGATGCGCATGCGCACCTTGCGGTCCAGCGTGTCGCGGGTGATCGCCGAGAGGTCCAGCGCATAGAGGCCGGGCGCGCCCATGTCGCGCGTGCTCAGGCCCGTTTGCACCACCACGTTGCGGCCCTCGACCTTCGCGGCCACCGTGCCGCTGCCGGCCGGGAGTTTGCGCGCGTCGGCGAACAGCATGTCTTCGGGCTGGCCGTACACGGGGTAGATGAACGGCGCGCCGTAGGTGCGGCTGCCCGCGATCTCGGGCTCGAAGTAGCCGGTGACCACGCCGTCGGGCTTGCGGTCGTCGTCGCGGATCTGGTAGGCCGAGAACTCGCTCTCGAAGAAGCTGCGGATGGCGTTGCGGTTCTTGCCATCGACCTTGGCGGCGCGGTCGCACACCTCTTTCCACTCGGCGCCGCGGCCGGTGAGCACCTTGCAGCTACCGAGGAACGCGGGCCAGGTCTCGGAGAAATCGTCGCGCGACCAGCCCGGCATCGCATCGAAGCTCACCGAGGTGTAGGTGGCCAGCTGGGTCGAGAAGGTGCGCGCCTGACCGGCCACGCTCGCGCCGGTGGAGGCCGGGCGCGAACTGGTGCCGGCCGCGGTCGTGTCGGTGGCGGCCGTGGTGGCGGAGGTCGCGGCCGGTGGCGTGTTGGCGCAGCCTGCCAGCGATGCGACGGCCGCGAAGGCGGCCCAGCGAAGCAGCGTGGTGGTCAAGCGTGGCGACTGTGAGGTATGCATGAAAGTCTCCTTGTCCGGAAAAAGCGGCCCATCGCAGGGCCAACGCTCTACAGACGATTACTTCTCGACGATTTTGAAATTCGCGACGCCATAGACGTCGTTGCATGGAGCGCCTGGCGCGCAGGTCGGCTTGCCCAGCAGCGGCGACGCACCGGTGCCGCGCGTGGCTTCGAGCGCCGAGAGCACCGGCAGCGGGAACTGCGGAAACACGCCGTCGTTCTGCACGCCGGAAGCACTGAAGTCGCGCTCGTGCTCGCTCACGAGCACCGCGAACTGGTTGGTGCCGGCGGGGCCGCCCGCGTCCATCGGCCACGAGGCGCGCGGCAGCGCGAGCGCGCTGTTGGCGGTGATCTTGTTGTACTTGTCCAGCAGGTTCGGGAACAGGAGGAACATCTCGCCGCCGCTGGACAGAAGGAACACGTAGACGAAGCCGTCGCGCTTGCTGCGGACCTCGAAGGCGAGCTTGTCCTTGCCGATGTTGACCTCGGGCTTCTTCGCGGTGGCCGTGACCTCGAAGCCGGGCGCGGCGCCCGCCGCGAGCGACTGCAGCGATTCGAGCGGCGTGCGCGGCGCCGGAGGGGGCGGTGGCGGTGGAGGCGGTGGCGGTGGTGCGGTCGTCACCTTGATGTCCTGCTGCGGCGGTGGCGGCGCGGTCGTGATGTCGGTCGCCTTGCCCTTGCCGCCGGCCACGTCGTCGCCCGTGGCCGCGGTGCGGCCCTGGTACCACCACCAGCCGCCGCCGGCGATGGCCGCGACGACGGCGATCGAGGCAATGGCCGCAACCGCTTTGCCCTTGCCCGCGCCGCTGTTGCCGCTGCCGGGTGCGGGCGCTGGCGGAGGTGCCTTCTTGCCGCCGATGACCGTGGCCGCATTCGCATTCGAGTTGCTGTTGTTGCCGCCCGTGCGCGCGCCCGAAGGCGGCTGCGTGCGCGGTGTCGGCGCGATGCTGTGGCCGACTTCCAGGTCGAGTGCCGCGCGCAGCTCGGCCATCGACTGCGGCCGCTGCTCGGGCCGCACGCCCAGGCCCGCGTCGATCGCCTGCAGCAGCTTCAGGCTGTAGCGCTGGCGCAGGATGTCGTTGCCCGCGAGCGGCACGTAGCTGTCGGACAAAAGGCGCGCCACCGACGGCGGCGGCGCGCGGCCGCACACGGCCACGTGCATCACGGCCGCGAGCGCGTAGACGTCGGTCCAGGCGCCCTGCGACATGTCGGGCATCTCGGCGTATTGCTCGATGGGCGCATAGCCGGGTTTGAGGATGACGGTGATCGCCTGCGTCTTGTCGGTGATCACGCGGCGCGCGGCGCCGAAGTCGAGCACCACCGGTCGGCCCGAGCCTTCGAGCAGGATGATGTTGTCGGGCGCGATGTCGCGGTGGTAGCAGTTGGCGTTGTGCATCACGCCCAATGCCTGGGTCACGCCGTCCATGATGCGGATGAGCCATGACTCGTCGACGCCCGCGGGGATGGCGACCAACGCTTCCCTGAGCGTGTCGCCCCGGTAGAAGGGCATCACCATGTACGTGGTGCCGCGCTCCTGCCAGAACCTGTAGACCTTCAGGAGCGAGGGGTGGTCGAACTGGGCGAGGAGGCGCGCTTCGTTGATGAAGCTGCGCATGCCCAGGTCGAAGGTTTCGCGGTGGCGCTCCGAGAGGGGGACGACGGTGCCGTCGTTCTGCCTTGTCGAGAGAGACGTTGGCAGGTACTCCTTGACGGCCACGACGCGTTCCAGGTCGTGGTCCCAGGCTTCGTAGACGACGCCGAAGCCGCCCTGGCCGATGACGCGGGTGATCTCGAATTCTGCGAGGCGGCTGCCTACGGGGAGGAGGCCGGCTTCGTGCGTGCTCGATGCCGGGTTGGTGACGGGGACGTTCGACAGGCTTGTCACGCCGGCGCTGATGACGGTTGCGGCGGTGTCGCCGCCAGTCACCGGCTGCGGAGCCTGGCGGGAGACGACTCTTGTGCGGTCGTCTTCCGGTGGGGGGGCGTTGTCAGTCATCGACCTGCTCCTGCGAGGTGAACGACTTTTTGAATTTGCTTTCCGAGGCCGGGTCTCGGGAAAGAAAAGAAAGCAAGGCCTTCATTCCCCACCCCCAAGAAACAAAGCCTCGAACTGCGCATCCCGAGGCAACCCGGTAGCCAACATCCGAACCCCGCCCTCAACAGCCGGATCACCCAGCCACAACGAAGCCCCCGCCGCAGGCATCTCCAGCGACTCGACACCAACGACACCCTCACCGGCAGCGGCCACGAACAGCCGCCCCAGAACCGCATCGAACCTGAGCGCATCCAGATCCCCATCCAGCCCTTCAAGCGCAGCCTGAATCCCCAATGCCCACCAGTGCAGCGCCGCACCCAGCGCCTCCCCCTGGAGCACATCCGAAACATCCCCCAGCTCGACAGCAAGAGTGAACGGAAAGTACCGCCCCACGCCATCGACGGAAGGCATCAACACCCCGATCCATGCGCGCTCGCCGGCCACCTGCGGCCCGAGCGCAAAGCACCAGATCGGCGCCTCGAGGTAGTAGGTGGTCCAGTCCGCATGCCGATCCCGCAGCCGCGCAAGTCCGCGCTGCAGCCACTGGTCCCACACCGCGCGAAACGACTCCGGCAACCGCCGATGCGCAAAGTCCCCCATCCCCGGCAACTTGCCGAACCATCCCGGCAACTCGGCCGAAGCGAAGAGAGAAGAAGGAGAAGAGGCAGCCAGGCTCACAACCCCTCCGGACAGGAAAACTCCCGCAGCTCGCGCAAGCGGATCGGATGCTGCACGCTGTTGGTCGTCACCTCGAAGCGCGTCTTGCGCGCGCCGATCTGGAAGGTGATGAAGAACTTCTCCGGCGCATCGCCCGCTTCGAGCTGCCCGTCGTCGAGCGCACGGAACAGTGCCCACGGCCCGTCGACCGCCGAGCCGGAGCTGCCCGTGGTCGAGGGCGGGCTCACCTGGATGCGCACCTGGTTGCTGCCCTTGGGGCCGGGCCACTGCACGGCCATCGGTACCACGGGGCCGTGCGCGTACTTCACGAGCTGGCCATCGACGTCCAGGATGAACTGGGTGATGCCCGCGTCCATCTCCACCGGCTTGAAATCGAGCCGCATCGAGGGGCCGCGGCCGCCGGCGCGGAAGAAGATGTCCTTGATGCGCGCGGCGCGCTCGAACTGCGCGAGCGCCTGCGTGGTGATCGCGCCGCGCTCGGCCACGGGCTTGTAGCGCCACGGGCGCGTGCTGGTATCGACCAATGCAGCCAGGCGCTTCTGGAAGAACTCGTCCATCAGGCCGCCGGCGCCGAACATCTGGCCGAAATCCTCGGGCAGCACGTCGCGCTTGCTGGTGGGCGAGAAGGGGTAGCGGCCCGCAATCGCGCGCGTGCAGAACTCGGTGACCGGGCGCAGGTCCTGGCTCAGGTTGCCGCGCTCGGCCACCTGCGCCTGCGCGGCGCCCGACTGGCTCAGGTTCTCGACCATCGAGCGCACCGGCTCGGGCAGTCGGCCCGCGTCGGCCTTGAGCTTGCCGGCCACGTCGCCGGGCGGCGGCGAGGTGCGGCCCTTCACGGCCGTATCGACGGCGTTGAGGTACACGTACACCTCGTTGAAGAGCTTCAATGCATCGTCGATCGGCGCGGGCTGGCCGGGTGCCGCGGCGCTGACGAGGCGGCGCAGCGGCTCGAAGCGGTCGTCCACGATGCTCTCGATGCGCTTGCCGCTCGCGACCGGCTTGTTGGGGTCGCCGCCGAAGAGGTCTTCCAGGCCCTTGCGGGTGCTGGCGACGGTGGCGGTGGCCTTGCTCACTACGTCCTTGGGCTGGTCGGCAGGAATCAGGGTGGTTTCCTTCACCACGGCGCGCAGGAAGTTCGCGAGCGGCGAGCTCACGCCCGAGAGGATGCGCGCGGCCTCGATGTTCTTCTCCAGGCCCGTCGCGCGGATGAGGCGCACGTCGCCGAGCAGCGCCTCCCACTGCTTCACGTATTCGGCGAGGTAGAGGCGTCGCACGCGGTCGGTCAGCGCGCCGAGCGCGGCCACGTCGCGCAGGCGGTCGGCGGCGCCCTTGTCCTGGCCGAGCACCCACGGGTCTTCGGCGGCGAGCAGGCCGGTGAGCACCGTCACTTCGTTCTGGAAGCGCTTGTGATAACCGTCGTAGGTGAACATGCCCGGCACGCCTTCGGTCAGCGGCTTGCCGCTGATGCGCTCGAACACGAGCGGCGCGGAAGGGCCGGCGGCTGTCGCCACGCTGAAGCCCGGAATGTCCTTGGTCGCGCGCTGGCGCTTGAGGCGGCTGAACACGCGCTGCTCCAGCGGGTAGCTCGCGAGCACGGCGCGCACGCTGCGCACGAGGTTCTCGTCCATCTTGAGCGGCGAGCGCGGCGGGCCCTGCGCGATGAGCACATCGAGCTGGTCTTCGAGTGCCATGCGCTGGTCTTCGGGGATGCCGCGGTCGAGGTTCCGCGCCCAGTCGAGCGTGATCCAGGCCTTGAGCGCATCGGGGTCGAAGTGCTCGGGCTGGTAGAGCATCAGATAGCTCTTGAGCGCCTCGTACGTGTATTCGAGGTTGTCCTTCTGCGCGGTGCGCAGCTGGTCCTCGATGCGCTTGGCGATCTGCGGCAGGAACACGTCGTTGAGCGCGCGCTGGTGCGCCAGGCGCGCGGCGGCGTCGAGCTTGTCGCCCTGGTAGAGACCCAGCGTCATGCTCAACGGCTCGTCGCCCTGGCGGTTTTCGGGGGTCTTCCAGATGTCGCGCACGCCCTGCATCACGGGCGCCACCTCGACCAGGTTCTGCAGTTGCACCGGCAGGTTGGCCAAGGTCTTCTGCGCGGGCTCGGCGCGGGCCTCCACCGACTTGAGGTAATTCATGTTCTGCCAGGTGCTGTAGCCCCAGCCCGCGATGAGGCCGACGGTGACCAGCGTCATCGCGGCCACGCCCGTCATGCGCAGCAGGTGGCGGCGGCGCTCCAGCTTCACGTCGGCGCCGGCCAGGCGCTGCTCGGGAAACACCACGTCGCGCAGGAGCGAGGTGAGGAAGTAGCTGCGCCCGCTCGATTTCTGCGGCGCGAGCATCGCGCGCTCGATGCCGAAGCTGCGCGAGAGGCTGCCCATCACGCGATCGATGGGACTCCCCTCCTGCGTGCCGCTGGTGAAGTACACGCCCCGCACCCACGGCGGCTGCGCGAAGCGCGAGCCCGTGAACACCTGGTCCAGCAGGTCCGACAGCAGCGAGCCGATGGAGCCGAACTGCGCGGGAAAGCCGAAGATCGCCGCGCGGCGCGTGCCGTCGGTCTCGCGCTGCATGCGCGGAATGAGGCCGTCGTTCACGCGGTTGTGCAGCAGCGCGAACTCGCGGTGGAAGGCGGTGGAGAGGCCCTTCTCCTCGGTCTGCACGTTCTCGTCGGCCGGCAGCGTGAAGCCGAAGACCTGCGCGCGCTGCTCCTTGCCCAGGTCGTCGAAGTAGTCGGTGAAGCCGTAGAGCAAATCGCTCTTGGTGACGAGCACGTACACCGGAAGGCGCGTGGTGAGTTTCGAATCGAGCTCGAGCAGGCGCGCGCGGATCGATGCGGCCAGTTGCGTGCGCTGCTCGGGGCCCTGGCTCAACAGATCGGCCACGCTCACCGTGAGGAACACGCCGTTGAGCGGCCGGCGCGGGCGCGCTTTCTTCAACAGGCCGAGGAAGCCTTCCCACGCGCTCTTGTCTTCGGATTGGTGGCTGTCCTGCGTGGTGTAGCGGCCGGCGGTGTCGATGAGCACGGCCTCGTCGGTGAACCACCAGTCGCAGTTGCGCGTGCCGCCCACGCCGCGGATCGCGCCGGGGCCGAACTTCTCGGCGAGCGGGAACGAAAGGCCCGAGTTCACGAGCGCCGTCGTCTTGCCCGCACCGGGCGCGCCGATGAACACGTACCAAGGCAGGTCATACAGGTAGCTGCCGCCCGAGATCGACATCCAGTCGCGCCAGCCGGGCTTCTTGCCGGCGGCGTGCAGGCGCATCTGCTTCAACGTGGCGACGGCTTCGCTGAAGCGCGTGTCCAGGATCTTCTGTTCGCCGTTGACCGGTGCATCGGTCTTGGCGGCCGGCGCCTTCATGAGGCCGTCGGTCAGGTGCTGGCTCGCACGGCGCGCGCGCCAGCGCCGCCACAGCATGCGCAGCACCACGATGAGCACGATGGCGCCGATGAGAATCCAGCGCGCCGTTTCGCTCTCCAGCGGCGCGAGCGAGCCGATCTTCACCAGCGGGCCGATCCACCAGATCAGGAGGCCGATGATGAGCAGCGCGAGCAGCGTCAGCAGCAGCGGGCTGAACAGGAAGCCGAAGATTTTCTTGATCATTTCGTCGCTCCTGGAACGGGAGCAGCCGCAGCCGGTGCCGCCGGTGCGGCGGAGGCGACGCGCTCGGGCTCGGTCAGCAGCACGATGTCCACGCGGCGGTTGCGCGCGCGGTTGGAGGGCGTGTCGTTGGCGGCCACGGGCTCGGCGTCGGCCTTGCCATCGGAGCGCATGCGCGCAGGATCGACCAGCGTGGTGAGCGCGCCCTTGACCGCATCGGCGCGCGCAGCCGAGAGGTGCCAGTTCGACGGATAGCGCAGCGAGCGGATCGGCTGGTTGTCGGAGTGGCCGGTGATGAGCACGTCGCCCTTCACCTCGGCCAGCGCCTGCCCGATGCGGCGCAGCACCGGCAGCGACGCGGCCATCGGCTCGGCGCTGCCGGAGCTGAAGAACGAATCGCCGCGCAGCCGCACCACGCTGCGGTCGGCCTCGTCGGTCACGGTGACCAGGCCCTGCTTGACCTCGGGCTCGAGGAAGCGCGCGAGCCGCGGCGTCTTGGCCGGCGGCGCGGGCGGCGCGATCTGGATGTTGGGCACGCGAAGGCCCGACACGGCCGCGTAGGTGGTGTCGGAGCGCTTGTTCAACAGGATCTGCATGCCCACCCACGCGAGCGCGAGCAGGAAAGCGAAACCTGCCGCGAACACCCACAGCGGCAGCGATTCGCGCAGGCGCACCGTGCCCGCGCCCTGGCCGCGCCAGTGCGGCGAGAGTTCGGGTTCGAGCTGCGGGCGGTCCTTGGCGATCAGGTCGGCCAGGCGCTGGCGCACCGAGTCGAGTTGCGCGCGGCCGTTGTCGACCACGCGGTAGCGGCCCTCGAAGCCGAGCGCGAGCACGCTGTAGATGAGCTCCAGCAGCTGGCGGTGCGTGGGCACGTCCTGCGCGAGCTTGGCCAGCAGCTGGAACACCTTCTCGCCGCCCCAGGTCTCGTTGTGAAATTGCACCAGCAGGCTCTGCTTGTTCCAGCCGGCCTGCACGCCCCAGGGCGTGTTGGCCACGGCCTCGTCCAGCGCGGTGCACAGCACATAGCGCGCGGCGAGCACCGATTCGTTGCTCACGCCCGCGCGGCGCGCGCTCGCGTCGAACTGGTTCACCGCGTCGGCGGTGGAGGCGCGCAGCGCCGGCACGTTGGGCGGCTGCGCGAGGTTGCGCAGCTTGCCGATCAGCACCAGCAGCTTGCCCGCCGCCGACACCAGCGGATTGAGCAGGCCGATGTCGCCGACCTCGGCCGCGGGCGTCGGATCGGCGCCGCCGAAGAACGGCGCGGGCGCCGCGGCCTGCGGCGTGCCGGCCGGCGTGCGCGGCTTGGGCTTGATGACCGTGCGCTCCGACTCGAAGGCGGCGAAGGGGTCGGGAGGTGTGCTCATGGGGTTACCTCGGGCCGTCCATGCGGCAACGGCCACTTGGGCAGCAACAGAGCCGTTCGGGCTGAGCTTGTCGAAGCCTTGCACGCCGCGCCCAGCCCTTCGACAAGCTCAGGGCGAACGGAGTAGGAGGTGGCTTGCGGCTTCATGAACGAATGGCCCAGAACGCGAGATCGAGGCCGGGGAAGTCGCCGGCAATGTGCATCGCGATGCCGCCGGATTGCTCGAGCTGGCGCCACAGGTCGCTGTTGCGCGTTTCGAGTTCGAAGTAGTTGGCGCCCGTGTGGAACGGAATCTGGCGCGGCGCGACCGGCATCGGCGTGAGCGTGACGCCCGGCAATGCGAGGTTCACGAGATCGCGGATGCGCTCGACCGGGCCGATCTTCACCTGCGTGGGGAAGCGCGCGCGCAGCGCCTCGCTGGGCATGTTGGCGTTCACTGCCAGCACGAAAGTCGCCTTGCGCTGCAACTCCACGTCCGTGACCATCGCCACGCGCACGCCGTGCTTGCGGTCGTGCAGCTCGATGCGGATGGCCGACTGCTCGAACACCATCGAGAGGCTGCGGCGCAGGTCGTCCATCACCGGACGGAAGCTCAGCGCGAGGTCGTCGTGCACATAGGGGCCGAAGCGCGCCACGCGGCGCGAATCGCGAAAGCTGGAGAGGTCGCCGGCCAGGCCGAGCGCATGTTCGAAGAAGTGCTGCGGATGCAGCATCGCGCTCTTGGCGAGGTGCGCAAAGATGGCCTCGTTGCGGTTCACCGCCTGCAGCAGCATGAAGTCGGCGATCTCGGCCACACCGCCGGTGCCGCCCTGCGTCATGCGGCCCGCGAGCGCCTCGCCGCGCTGGCGCAGGAGCCCCAGCAGCTCGTCGAGCCAGGCGCGGATGACCGCGTGGCCGGCCACGTCGAGCAGCGGCGGCAGCATGCCGCGGTCCAGCTGCACCTGGTTGTCGGTGCGGCGCTCGACCACGCGGGCGACGCCCATGGTGGTCCAGGCGTCGGTGGCTTCGCCGGCGCGCATGAGGCGCGTGTGCAGCTGGCCCAGCTGCAGCATGGCGGTGCGCTCGCCGGCGGTGTTGGAGTCGGGCACCTCGGACTCGAGCACGCGGTGGCGCACCAGCTCTTCATAGTCTTCGGCATCGGCCTCGCGGGCTCCCGCGCGGCGCAGCGGCAGCGCGAGCACCACGGCCTCGTCGCGCATGGAAGAAGGAATGTCGATCGGTTCGGGCAGCGGATCGACCGCCGGCATGTCGAACACCGTGCCGTCGCCGAAGATGCCGACCGCGCGCACCAGCGCCAGCTTGCCCAGCGTGAGCGCCGCCTGGTCGATCTCCAGTTCGGCAAAGCCCCAGGCGTAGGGCGCGGTCGAACGCAAGAGCACATGCCTCGCATGATCGGCATGACGCTCGCTCTGCTGCAGGTGCTGAGGCTGCAACAGCATCCCCTCGCTCCAGACCACTTTTGTTCGCCAACTCATCCGCACTCCGTCAACGGCAAGGGTTGCCAGAAAGAAACACGAAGTTTCCGGCGCGGCGGGCGGCGGGCAAATCCGCCTAATGGCCTAGACGAAGGGGTTTGGAGCTACGGCGAAGGGACTAGGCGCTGAGGCGCCGTCGTGCGGCCGGCGCGCCGGCGCCTTGGTGCGGCCGGTGCCTCAGCGGCCGCCGGCGCGCAGCGTCTCGACCTGCTCGGCGTAGGCCTTTTCGATGCGTTGCAGCCGCTGCGCGCGCGCCGCCTCGTTCACCCACGCGGCGGCCATGGCGCGTTGCTTGCCCAGCTGGTATTCGAGCCGCGCCTCGGACAGCAGCGCGCTGTCGTCCACCGCGACGTAGCCGTAGGTGGCGCGCAGGTTCTTGAGCACTTCGCGCTCGGCGTCGGCGCGCGGCCCCTTGCCTTGCCCGTAGGTGACCAGGAAGTTCTGCAGCTTCGCCTGGAACTCGGGCGGGTAGTTGCGCCGCACCACCATCGGCGCGCCAGGCGGCGGCTCGGACGCCCAGATGACCTGCAGCCGCTCGGCCTCGATCGGGAACTGCTGGCGAAAGCGTTCGAAGTCGGTGGTGTTGTTGGTGGCCACGTCGGCATCGCCGTTGGCCACGGCCAGCGCGGTGGCCTGGTGGGTGCCGATGAATTCGCTGCGAAAGCGCGTCTCCATCTCGATGTTGTTGGGCAGGAAGAGCTGGCTCTGCGGCACGACGAAGCCGGTGACCGAGCGGCTGTCGCCGCGCGCGAGGCGCCAGCCCTCGGGCTGCGCGAGCATGCCTTCCAGGGTGTTGAGCGGACCGCTCTTGCGGGCCAGCAGCACCGCGCGGTGCTCTGGCATGCCGGGGCGCCGCGCGATCTGCGCCACCACCTTCATGCGCCGCTGCATCACCGCATCGAGCGCCATCCTGGCCGAGAGGAAGGCCATGTCGATCTCGTCGCGGCCGATGGCGCGGTCCAGTTCTTCGTACGACGGCACCGAATAGGCATTGACCGGGATGCCGAGCGAGCGGCTCATGTCGGCCATGAACGGCGTCCACAGGGCCCGCGATTCGACGGTGCCGCCCAGCGGCAGCACGCCGAAGCGGATGGCCTGCAGCGACGGGGCGGATTTCTCGTGCGTGACCTGCGCCATGGCCGGCGATGGCAAGAGCAGCACGGCGGCTGCGGCGAGCGTTGCGGTCAGCAGCAGATGCTTGAGTACGGGGAACATGTCGCGACTTGGGGCTATGGGGGACGCTGCGGTTCGATCAACGCTCACCGCACACCACGATCGCGCTCCGAACAAGGCGCATCACACAACACGACGCACGGAAAAGCAAGGCACCTCGCAGCGGCACCTCACCTCAAGGTGTCACATCCTTGAGCACGCTGACCTGCTCCGCATAGCCGCTCTCGATGCGCTGCAGCCGGGCCTGCCGCGCGGCGTCGTTCACCCACTGCGCCGTCACGGCGTTCTGCCTGGCCAATTGATAGGCCAGCTTGGCGGCAGGCTGCAGCGAGCTGTTGTCGGCGGCCACGAAGCCGGCCAGGTCGTGCAGCGACTTGAGCACCACGCGCTCGGCGTCGCCGCGCGCGCCCTTGCCGCGGCCGTAGGCGGTGAGAAAGGCCTGCACGCGGGTGCGCAGCTCGGCCGGGTACTCGCGCCGCACCACGATCTGCGCGTGCGGAATGAGCTCCGACTCCCACAACACCTGCAGCCGCTGCGCTTCAGCCGGAAAGCGCAGCCTGAAGCGCTCGAAGTCGGCCGAGTTGTTGGTGGCCACGTCGGCCTCGCTGTTGGCCACGGCCAGCGCGTTGGTCTGGTGGGTGCCCACGACCTCGCTCAGGAAGCGCGTCTCCATCGCGATGTGGTTCGGCAGGAAGAGCTGCAGCTGCGGCACGATGAAGCCCGACACCGACTGCTTCTCGCCGCGCGCGATCCGCCAGCGGTCGGGCTGGTCCAAAAGGCTCTTCAGCGTATTGAGGGGCGGCGTCTTGCGCGCGAGCAGCAGCGCGCGGTAGCCGGGCAGGCCGTCGTGCCGCACGACCTGCGCCACCACCTTCATGCGGCGCTGGGTCACGGCGTCCAGCGCCATCTTTCCGGAGAGAAAGGCCATGTCGACCTCGTCGCGCTGGATGGCCTGCTCCAGCGCCTCGTACGAATTGACCGAGAGCACGCTCACCGGGCGGGCGATGGCGCGGCTCAGTTCGGCCAGCAGCGGGTCCCAGTCGCTGCGCGACTCGAAGGCGCCGCCCAGCGGCAGGATGCCGAAGCGCACGGGGGCGGCGTCAGACGGCGCGGACGGGGCGGCCTGGGCGGCGGCCGTCAGAGGCAGGCCGACAAAAAACGCCAGGGCCGCGGCCCGGAACGCAGCAGGAAAAACGGCGGCAAAAACGGCGGGAAAGCGCAGGGAAACCAGCATTTTGGGAGCCGAAAGGCGTAGGGCCGCTGCGGACCAGCGGGTCTAACATGGGCGAATCGGACGCCATTAAATAGCAAATACAAGTTAATTTCGTGATGTTTTTCCTGTCTTCCATGTTCGCCGCCGCGCCCATAAGCTCGCGCCCCATGGGTTCAATGCATCGATGAACTGGAACTTCCGCGTCCTGCGCAAGCTTGCGCGCCTCACCTTCGCCCAGCAGCTGATCCTCCTGGCGCTGGTGCCGGCGACCGCGGCCACGCTGACGGCGATCGCCGTGCTCACGCGCCAGCACCTGGGCAACCTCACCGAGCTGATGCGCGCCAATGCGCAGACGGTGGCGCTGCAGGTGGCCACGGTGGCGCAGGCGCCGCTCTCTCGCATGGACAAGCGCGCGCTGCAGCGCACGGCCCAGTCGGGCACCTACCAGCCGCACGTGCAGCAGGTGCAGATCTGGACCGAGGACGGCGAGATCGTCGCCAACTCCGAAACCGTCGACCGCGCGCGTGGCGAGGGCCTGCAGGTGGTGGTGCCGATCGTGGCCGACGACGGGCGGCACAACGGCAAGGTGATGGTCGAGATCGGCCTGTCGGCGGTGCAGAACGCCCGGCGCTCGGTGTGGCTCAACGTGGCGGTGGTGCTCGGGTTCAGCCTGGTGGGCGTGGGGCTGGCCGGCTGGTGGGCGGCGCGGCGCATCAGCGAGCCGATCCGCGCGCTGGGCAAGGCGGTCGACCGCCTGGGCGCGGGCGAGGACGCGAGCGTGGCCATCGAGGGCACGCTGGAGGTGCAGCACCTGCAGCTGGGCTTCAACCAGGCGGCGCGCGCGCTGGCCGAAAGCCGCCGGCTGCTGCAAAGCCGCGTCAACGAGGCCACCTCCGAACTCGCGCGCAAGAACGCGCTGCTCGAGGTGGCCAGCCAGGCCAAGACGCGCCTCCTGGCCGCCGCCAGCCACGACCTGCGCCAGCCGCTGCATGCGCTCACGCTCTTCTCCGACGGGCTGGCCAACGGCGAGACCGATCCGGTCAAGCTGCAGCGCATCGGCCACATCCGCGAATGCGTGGAGTCGCTCGACCGGCTCTTCTCGGAACTGCTCAATCTCTCGCAGCTCGATGCGGGCGTGCTGCAGCCGCAGTGGGCCGACTTTCCGCTGGACCGGCTGTTCGACGAGATCAGCCGCAACTTCCGATCGGTGGCCGAGCAGCAGGGCCTCCGGCTCGTGGCGCGCAAGACCGAGCTGTGGGTGCGCTGCGACTACGTGATGCTCTCGCGCATCCTCAACAACCTGGTGTCGAACTCGCTGCGCCACACCATCGAAGGCGGCGTTTTGATTGGCGCGCGGCGCCGCGGCAAGGGCGTGCGCATCGACGTGGTGGACACCGGCGTGGGCATCGCCGCGCACCACCAGACGCGGGTGTTCGAGGAGTTCTACCAGGTGGAGCCCACCGGCCGCCAGTCGGCCCGCGGCGCGCGCGGCATGGGCCTCGGGCTGGCCACCGTGCAGCGGCTGGCCGAGCTGCTGAACACGCGCGTGGAGCTCAGCTCCCGGTTGCACAAGGGCACCTGCGTGCGGGTGCTGGTGCGCTCGGCGCCGGCCGCGCTGCCGGCGCCCGTGCCCTCGCCCGTAGTGGCCGGCATCGAGGACGAGGAGGCGAGCCTGGCGAACCTGCGCATCCTGGTGATCGACGACGAGCGCACCATTCTCGAAGGGCTGATCGTGGTGCTGGCCAACTGGGGCGCGGAGGTGATGGCCGCGCAGACCCGCGCCGAGGCGCTCGCGCTGGCCGACACCTGGGAGCAGCCGCCCGACGTGGTGGTGAGCGACCTGCTGCTGCAGGGCGGCGACAACGGGCTGGACGTGATCGCGGCGCTGGAGCGCCACCCGCGCGGCATCGGCGCCGGCACGGCGCGCCTTCTGGTGACCGGCGAGACCAAGCCCGATCGCCTGCGCGAAGTGGCGAGCGCCGGCATCACCGTGCTCTACAAGCCGGTCTCGCCGCGCGTGCTGCGCCAGGCGATCCAGGCCCAGCGCGCCGCCGCATTGCTCCACACCGACGCATAGACCATCGGACATAGACCGTGCGGCCGCCGCGCCGTGCAGTTCGTCACGCTGGCACGGGGTCGCGGCGGCTGACATAGCCCCTCCGCCTTATCGCGCGAAGCGGGCCCCGTCCTTACATTGGGTCATGCACCCTCGCTGCAGAAGCAGTCACATGTCCGTCGCCGCGCCACATCCCTCCACCCCCTTCCGCGGAAGGCTGAACGGCGCTGCGCGCGCGGTGCTGGCCTTCGGGCTGACCGTGGGCGTGGCGATCGGTCTCATGGGCCTGTCCACGGGCAGCCGCGCCGCGGCGGCCGCCAGCCTCACGGTGCTCATGAGCGACGACAACGCGGCGCATTCGGAATTCGTGCAGCAGCTGCGCGCGAGCCAGGAGCCCGGCAGCCGCTTCGAGCTGGTGCGCCTGTCGCCGACCGGGGAGATGCCCCAGACCATCGAGACGGCAGGCGCCGACACCGAACCGCGCGCCAATGCGGGCGTGCGCACGCGCAGCATGCGCCCCACGGCCGCCGACGCGAACGTCACCATGGCCGTGGGGGTCGCGGCCGCGCGCGCCGCCGTCGAGCGGCCGGGCCAGGAGCCGCTGGTGCTCGCGATGCTGAGCCGCCTCGACTACGAGACCTTGAAGGCCGCCAGCCCCGCCTTCAGGCGCAGCGACCGCCGCGTGGGCGTGCTGCTGCGGGACCCTGCCATGGCCGACCAGCTCGCGCTCATCGGCGCGGTGCTGCCGCAGAAGCACCGCATCGGCGTGGTCGCCACGCCCGAGTCGGAGCCGCTGGTGCGCGAACTGCAGCGCGCCGCGCAGGGCGCCAATCCGGCGTGGGACGTGCGCGTCGAATACGCGCCCGATGCCAAGTCGCTCGCCGCAGCGCTGCGCACCGTGGTGCCGATGAGCGACGCGCTGATGGTGCTGCCCGACCTCATCGGCGACAACCAGGCGGCCACGCTCTCGGTGCTGCGCGCGGGCGCGGGCGCGGGCCTGCCGGTGTTCGGTGCGAGCGAGGGCCTCGTGCGCTCGGGCGGTCTCGCGGCCGCGGTCTCGACGCCCTCGCAACTCGCGCAGCAGGCGCGCCTGCTCGGCCAGAAGGTGGCCAGCGCAGGCAACGCCAGCAACAACAGCCCGCTGGTGGAGGCGGCCACGCCCGCCACCGTGCGCGTCAACGCCACCGTGGCACGCGGACTCGGCCTGCGTCTGCCGGAGGAACGGGAACTGACCGACCGGCTCGCGGCCCCGCGATGAGCGCCGCGGACTCCCCGCAAGCACCGGCGCCGCCCGGCGATGGCGCGGCGCCGCCGCGCGCCGCGACCGCGCTGGTGGTGCGCGGCAACCTGCAGCGCGACCTGTTCCGCCTGGGCGTGGTGCCCTGCGCGGCGGTGGCGCTCGCCCTCACCGGCTGGTTCACCCACAACCGGCTGCAGACGCTGGAGGCCCAGTTCGACGCCGAAGGCCAGGCCGTGGCGCGCCAGGTGGCGGCCATGAGCGACCTGAGCCTCTATGCGGGCGACGTGCCGGCGCTGCAGAACGTGGCCAACGCGGCGCTGCGGGGCGGCCAGGTGATGCGCGTGGAGATCAGCAACAGCGCGGGCGTGTACGTCACGGCCGGGCCCAAGACCGAATCGCTCGCGCAGCTGCGCATGTTCACCTCGCCGGTCACGCTGCGCGAAGCCTCGCGCGCCAGCGCCTTCGCGCCCGCCGGCTCCACCGCCGCGGGCGAGACGCCCATCGGCCTGGTGCAGACCTTTCGCGACACCACCGCCTATGCGCGCGAGCGCAGCCGCTCGCTCATCGCGGGCATCGGCATCGCGCTGGTGGCGCTGCTGGCGGCGTGGGCCTCGGTGCGCCACATGGCGCGCACGGTGGCGCGGCCGCTCCGGCGCGTCTCGCGCACCGTCGCCGCGCTGGAGGCGGGCCACTTCGACATGCGCTGCGAGGTGGTCGAAGGCGGCACCAGCGGCACCCACGAGCTGGCCGTTCTTGCGCACGACATCGACCGCCTCGCCGAACGCCTGCAGCACAACCGCCAGGTGAGCGAGGAGCGCGTGCGCGAAGCCACCGCCGTCGCGCTGCAGCGCATGGCCGAGGCCGAGCAGGCCGCGCTCTCGCGCGCGCGCTTTCTCGCGGCCGCGAGCCACGACCTGCGCCAGCCGTTGCATGCGATGGGCCTCTTCATCGACGGCCTGCTGCCCACCGCCACCGCCGCGCAGCGCCCCGCCGTGCTGCGGCTGCAGGAGAGCACCGAGTTCATGGGCGTGCTGCTGGACGACCTCCTGGAGATCTCGCGGCTCGACGCGCAGGTGCTCACGCCGGCCATCACCCGCATCTCGTTGGCCGCCCTCTTCGACCAGCTCGATGCGCAACATGCCGCCGCCGCCATCGAGGCGCGCGTGCGGCTGCGCTGGAGCGACCGGGGCCTGGCGGTGCGCACCGACGCGGCGATGCTGCAGCGCATCGTCAACAACCTGGTGGCCAACGCGCTGCGCCATGCGCCCGAAGGCGGCACCGTGCTGGTGGCCGCGCGGCGCAGCGCGGCCGGTGTGCGCATCGAGGTGCGCGACAACGGGGTGGGCATCGCACCGATCCACCAGGGCCGGATCTTCGAGGAGTTCTACCAGGTGGCGAACACCGAGCGCGACCGGCGCCGGGGCTTCGGCCTGGGTCTTGCGATCTGCGCGCGCATCGCTACGCTGCTGGGCACGCGCATCACCGTGCGCTCGGCGCTGCAGGCCGGCAGCACCTTCGCCTTCACGCTGCCCGCGGCGCGCGCCGCCGACGTCGTGCTGCCCGAGCCCGCGCCCGTGGTGCTCGCGCCGCTCGCGGGCCTGCGCTGCCTGGTGGTGGACGACGACCCCGCCATCCTCGACGGCAGCCGCGCGCTGCTGGCGCAATGGGGCTGCGAGGTCGAATGCGTCACCACCGGCGCCGAGGCCATCGCGCGACTGGGCACCGGCGACATCCACTTCGACGCGGTGCTGTGCGACCTGCAGCTGGCCGGCGAAGGCGACGGCGTGGACGTGATCGAAGCCGCCAAGCGCCTGCAGCCCGACGCGCTCGCGGTACTGGTCTCGGGCGCCACCGGGCCCGAGGTGCTGCAGCGGCTGCGGCATGGTGGGGTGATGCTGTTGACCAAGCCGGTGCCGCCGGCGAAGTTGCGGGCGTTGCTCACGACGCGGCGCCACGCGCCGGTAGCCTGAAGTTCAGGCCGCGCTCGCGAAGGCAATCCCCCACAGGTCCGTTCACGCTGAGCTTGTCGAAGCGCCGCGCGAGGCTTCGACAAGCTCAGCCCGAACGGTGGTGGTGGTGCCTCAAGCCGCTTCTTCTGCGCGCGAGAACTGCCTGCGATACACCGTCGGCGACACCTTGAACGCCGAGGTGAAGTGCTTGCGCAGCGACACCGCCGAGCCGAAGCCCGCGCCGGTTGCGATGCGCTCGACCGGATGGTTCGTGGTCTCCAGGAGGCGCTGGGCCAGTGCGAGGCGCTGGTTCTGGATCCACTGCCCTACCGTCGTGCCCGTCGATTCGCGAAAGCGCCGCGTGAAGGTGCGGCGGCTCATCAACGCGCGGCGCGCGAGCGTGTCCAGCTCGTGCGGCACATCGAGATGTTTGCCCAGCCATTCGAGCAGCGGCGCGAGCCGGTCGCGCTCGGCCGTCGCGGGCATGGGCTGCTGGATGTACTGCGCCTGCCCGCCCTGCCGGTGCGGCGCCACCACCATGCGCCGCGCGGCGCGGTTCGCCGTCTCGGCGCCGTAGCGCACGCGCAGGAGGTGCAGGCAGCAATCGATGCCCGCGGCCGTGCCGGCGGAGGTGAGCACGTCGCCATCGTCGACATACAGCACCTCGGGCTGCAGCTTCACCTTCGGGTACTGCCTGGCGAACGCGGCGGCGAGGTTCCAGTGCGTGGTGGCCGGCCGGCCATCGAGCAGCCCCGCCTCGGCCAGCACGAAGGCGCCGAGACACAGGCCCACGATGGTCGCGCCGCGCCGGTGCGCGGCCTGCAGCGCGCGGATCAACGCGGGCGGCGCGGGCCGGCCGTCGTCGCGCCACGAAGGCACCACCACGATCTGCGCGCGGCGGAGCACCTGAAGCCCGTGCGGCACCACGAGCGCGAAGCCCGCGTTGGTCTGCAGCGCGCCCGGCTCCGGCGCGCACACGCGCATGCGAAAACGGGGCGCGCCGGTGTCGGTGCGGTCTTCACCGAACACCATGCAGGGCACGGACAGGTGAAAGGGGCTGATGCCGTCGAAGGCCACAATGGCAATGGTCTCGGCGATGGTTTCCGCTGCTGGATGGCGCATGGCCCGATCTTATCGATGAATGGCTATCGGGCCACTTTCGGCAAGCCGCCGGAAGGCGAACAATCGAGCCCATACCCACCGAGAAGGAGCCAGACATGAGCAACACCCCCACCCCGCGCCGCGCCCTCGTTGTGATCGACGTGCAGAACGAATACTTCGAAGGCGGGGGCCTCCCGATCGAGTACCCGCCCATCCTGGACACGCTGCCCAACGTGACCAAGGCCATGGACGCCGCCCATGCCGCCGGCGTGCCGGTCGTCGTGGTCCGCCACCACGCCCCCAAGGGCGCGCCGGTGTTCCAGGCCGACACCCACAACGGCCAACTGCACCCCGAGGTCGCGAACCGCCCGCGCGACCACCTGGTCACCAAGACCTTCCCGAGCGTGTTCACCGGCACCGACTTCGCCGACTGGCTCGCCCGCCACGAGATCGACACGCTGAGCGTGGCCGGCTACATGACGCAGAACTGCGATGCATCGACGGTGTTCGAGGCGATGCACCGCGGCCTGAACGTGGAGTTCCTCGTGGACGCGAGCGGCGCGCTGCCGTACGAAAACGCCGCAGGCAAGGTGACCGCGGAAGAAATCCACCGCGTCTTCAGCGTCGTGTTCCACAGCAACTTTGCGGCCGTGACGACGACCGCCGCGTGGATCACCGCGATGCAGGAAGGCCAGGTCATCGCGAAGGACAACGTGGTCATGTCCAACCGCCGCGCGCGAGGGGTCTGAGCGGTCGGGGCGGCGCTCGCGCCGACGGTGGGCCCTGTTTCGCGAATGTCCCCCGGCTTCGCCTCCTCCTTGATTTCGCGAAACAGGGCCCACCGCCAGCGCGAGCGCTTACAGAGTGGTCGTTGATCGGCCGTTCACGAAGAGCGTGCCCAAGTGCGCAGGGCATCGGGTGCTCCCCGCAGCGAAATCAAGGAGGAGGCCGCAGGCCGGGGGACATTCGCGGAGGGGAGCACCCGGTGGCCTGCGCACGCGCCCTGAAAACCAGAGCGCTCGAACAAGCTCAGAAGTCCGCACACCCGTTGCGCTTCTCCGTATCCACACAGCTCGAAAGATTCGGCCGCGACCGAACGCGCGACCATTCGCGCGCCAGGATGTCGCCGCCCTGCGATGCGCGATCCCCTTCGAGCGCCCCGGTCGCGAAGCACATCGGCGGCGGCCCCATGTTGCGGTCGTACAGCCAGGTGGACGGCAGCTCGCGCAGCACGTCCGGCCGCGGCAAGTTCGGAATCGTGGACACCTGCAGCGTGCCCGGCACCACGTTCACCGCATACCCTTCGGCCGACGTGAAGCTGCCGTTGATCGGATAGCTCCCCGGCAGGCTCGCCGCGTTGGCCGTCGTGCCGGCGGCGCCGTTGAAGCCCGCGCCCGTGTCGCCCAGGATCAGCCCGCCGATGAAGTAGCTGAAGAACGGATTCGCCGCGCCGAACGGCCGGCTCGCATTGTTGATGAACACCGTGGCCACCGGCTGCTGCGCATAGATGAAGTGGTTGTCGCCCGGCGACACGCTCACCGCGCAGAGCCCCGAGTACGCGCAGTGGTACAGGTTGGGCAAGAGGCCCGAGCCGCGCAGCCCGCCGCGGTTCTCGCCGATCCAGGTGTCGGCCCACACGCGCCACGGCGCGCCGCCGATCGTGTAGCCGCCCAGGTTCTGGAAGCGCGAGGCCGCCACGAGATCGGCGCCGCTGCCGCTGCTCACATTCGCGCCCAGCAGCAAGTCGCCCGAGAGCGTGCGCACGAACACCGTGTCGGCCGCCATCGAGGTGGCCGACGCGACCTGCGGCGCATTGCCCGCGGCGTCGTAGCCGGTGACCGAGACCGAACCGAGTTGCACCGTATCGACATCGACATACCGGAACGCACCTGCCGCGCCACCGCCGACGGTGTCCGCACTCACGTTGTTCGCCGCCGTGTCGAGCAGCACGCTGCCGCCGGTGGAGCGCGCCATCAACGTGCCGGCCGTGATCGGCGCCGCGGCCGTCTGCGTGATGTTGCCGCGCGAGAGCAGGCCGATCTTCGAGGCCGTGAGCGCGCCACCCAGGTTGATGTTTCCGCCCCCTTCGTTCTGCAGCGTCAGCGCCGAAGGCAATGCGAGCGGCCCGACGACGTTGATGTCCGCCGCATGCGCGTTGCTGCCCGCCACGATGGTGGGCGCATCGAGCCGCGTGAACTCGGCCGCCGACACCGCGAAGCCGTTGGCCGCCGTGCCGCCCAGCGTGATCGCGTTGCCCGTGCGGTCGAGCGCGTTGCCCGCCGCGTCCACGCCGCCGGGGCGCAGGTTCAGCACATTGCCCGCGCGCACCGTGCCGTCGATCGCGAGCGCATCGACCGAGCCATCGTTGCTCGCGCGCAGCACCACGTTGTTGTTGCCGTCCACGCGCGCGCCGGTGGCGATGGCCACGCCCGTGCCGTTGGCGCCCGATTCGCCCGCGATGTCGATGCTGCCCACGCCCAGCGTGGTGACCAGCGTGTTGGCCGCCAGCAGCACGCCGCCCGAAGTGGCGCTCGCGGGGCCCGCGGTCACCAGGCCGCGCACGGCGATGTTCCCGTCCACGCTGCGCACCTGCGTGTTGGCCAGGTTGACGGCCTGCACCGAGATCGGTCCCGTGCTCGGGTCGGTCACGCCGCGGGCGGTGCCCACGATCGAGATGTCGCCGCTGGTGGTGAGGATCTGGTTGGCCGGCCCGGTCGCGCTCATGCGCACGCCCGCGCCGCCGGGCGTGATGCCGGTGATCGACACGTCGCCCGTGCTGCTCTGGATGGTGATGTTGCTCAGGTCGATGGTCGCGTTGAAGCCCGAGAACGTCGGCGCTGCGCGCTTGCCGGTGATCTGCACGAAGCCGCCGGCGCCGGCATCGCCCAGCGCGGTGGTGCGCGTGTCGATGGTCGTGTTGGTCAGCTGGATGGCCGTGGTGCCCGAGGTGGGACCGGTGTCGGCATTCATCGTGACGTTGCCGCCGTTGGTGAGGATCTGCCCGGTGAAGAAGATGCCGGTGGAAAAGCCCCCGCCCTGGCCATTGGCGTTGAAGACGACGTCCATCGGTCCGGTGGTGGAGCGGATGATGGTCGGCACATAGGTGCACGGAAAGCTCGGGCAGCTCTGGCCGATGGCGTTCGCCGCATCCAGCTGAAAGGTGAGCGCCGTCGCGCCGACGGTGCGCTCGATGACCACGCCGCTGTCGAAGGTGATGTTGCCCGGGTCCGTGCCGCCGGTGCCGGTGGTGATCGTCACGCTGGAGCCCTTGTCCAGCGCCGCGTTGATGTCGCCGTCCTGGATGGTGGACGTCGCCATCGGATCGAACGGATTGCCGGTGAGGCTGCCCGCGGCCGTGCCGTGCGCGATGGTCACGTTGAACGGATCGATCAGCCAGGAGCCCGCGCTGCCCACGGGCGCCGAGGCATCGACGCGAACGCCGGTCAGGTCGAAGTGCGAGCCCGAGGTCTCGATGAAGCCGCCGTTGCCGCCCGCTGCGCCGCCGCGCGCCGAGAGGGTGCCGAACGCGCGCAGCGCGCCGCCCGCGACCACCTTCACGCTGCCGCCGTTGCCGCTCTGCGCAGCGTCGGCCTGCAGGCGGGTGGCACTGCCCACGGCGATGGCGCCGGTGGCCGCGATGTCGATGCTGCCGCCGCCGGTGGCGCCGCTGGCATCGAGCCGCGCGAGCACGACATCGCCGTCTCCGAAGTCGACGCCGTCGACCACCACATTGCGCCCGCGCACCGAGATGCTGCCGCCCTTGCCGGTGCTGCTCGCCACCGAGATCAGCGCGTCGGTCGGCGGCGCGGCGTTGGCCGGTGGCGCCGCATCGAGCGCGCTGAAGTCCGAGAACGAGTTCACGCGCAGCGAGACGTCGGTGCCCTGCGCGTCGATGGCCACGGTGCCGCCGTCGGCGCGCAGCGCATTGGGCTGCCCGGTGTCGGTGCTCACCTGCACGCCCCAGGCCGAACTGCCGTCCGGCGTGATGACGATGGCGCCGCCGGTGTCCAGGTTGGCGGTGAAGCCTTCGCCGCCCGCCTTGCCGGTGATGTCGATGCGCCGGCCGTTGCCGGCCGTGACGTTGCCGCCGATGAACACGCCGCTCGAACTGCCCGCGAAACGGTTGGCGCCGGCGAAGGCCGTGCTCTGGCGCATCGCGTCGAGGTTGCCGCCCGTGCCCGTGATGCGCACGTCGCCGCCTGCAAGGACGCTGGCGTTGCTGCTGATGTCCACCCCGGTCTGGCTGAAGATGCTGCCCACCGGCATGTCGGTGGTCCAGTCGGTGCCGCGCCCGGTCAGCGTCACGTCGCCGCCGGTCGCGGCGACGGTGCTGCCGTAGCCCACGTTCACGCCGTTCCCGCCGACGCCGCCCACGCCATCGACGCTCACCGTGCCGGTGCCGTCGGCCTTCACCGTGCTGTACCAGAGCGCGACGCCCTCGCTCGACGAGAAGCGCGGGTTGCCGCCGTCGTCCGTCGCCACCCACGAGCGCCCCTGCCCGCGCAGGCTGACGATGCCGCCGGCGTTGGTGGCCAGCGTGCTTTCGCTCAGGTAAACGCCGGCGATCCATTGCTCGTCGGAATGCGACGAGGAGCCGCCCACCGCGCGGCCGTTGATCGCATCGCCCTGGCCGAAGAAGCGGATGTTGCCGCCGTTGGCGTCGATGGTCGCGCCCGTGAGGCGGATCGCGCCCGCGTAGTCGGCGCCGAAGTTCGGATCGCCGCCGCTCACGGAAATTTGCGCGGGGTCCGCCGCGCGGGCCGCGATGGCGCCGGTCGAGTCGGCGTTGAAGTCCACGTGGAGCGCGCCCTGCTTGGACACGATCGAGGAGCCGTTGTCCATGCGGATGTTGCCGGCGGAATCCACCCGCAGCGTGGCGGTGCCGCCTTCCTGCTTGACCACCTGCACGCCCTCGCCGAACAGCACGCCGCGCTGGTCGCCGATCGCGCCGCTCGCCAGCGTCACGTCGGTGCCGCGGCCGAGCGCGTTGCCAACGCTGCCCGCATGCACGCGCGCGCCGGGCTCCAGGTCCGGAAAGGCCGGGTCGAACGCGGCGATGTCGGCCGCGTTGGCCACCTCGAGGCTGCCCGTCGGGGTGTCGATGCGCCAGCTGCCGTTGCCGCCACCATTGGCGCCGCCGCCCGCATCGACGCGCGCATCGCCGATCCGAAGGCCATCGGCCTTCGTGGTGATCGCGCCGCCCTTGCCGCTGCCCGCGCCGCGCGCACTCAGTTCGCCGAACACCTGCGCGTGCGATTCGCGCGCCGGGGCGGCCAGGCCGTCCGCGAGGACCTGGCCCGTTGCCGTGCCCACGTCGATGGTGCCGCCCGCGCCTTCGCCGGTCGCGCTGGCGCGCAGTGCCGAGCCGGACGAGAGCGCCACGTCGTAGCCGCGCACCGTGACCGTGCCGCCGCCTGCCTGCCCGCTCGCATCGAGCAGCGCCGGCGGGCCTTCGGTCGTGGCCTCCAGCTTGACCTGCCCCGCCGCGATGCGGATGGTGCCGCCGCGCTCGCCGGCCGCGGCGCCGGTGGCGTCGAGCGTGCCGCCGGTCATCGCGACCTGGTTGTCCCGTCCGCCGCCGAGGAATATCTCGCCGTTGCGCGTGCCGATGCTGCGCGCGCGCACCGTGCCGGTCTGGTTGACCACCAGCTCGCCCACGGTGACGGAACTGCCCACGAGCGCCACGCGCCCGCCGTCGGCCTGGATCGTGCCGCTGTTGCCCACGGCCGCGCTGGTGGCCATGGCGTCGGGCGCGATCACGAGGTTGGTGAGGCCGTCGCCCACGAGGTCCAGCGTGATCTTGCGGCCCGAGGCCAGCGCGACCGTGCCGTTGTCGGCGGTGATGGTGCCGGTGCTGCCGTTGCCCACCGCCGCGCCCATCAGCACCACCTCGCCACCGCCTGTCGCGGTGATGTTGCCGAGGTTGCGCACCGCGGCCGAGTTGGCATCGGCGCGCTCGAAGGTGAGCTTGGTGGCGCCGTCCATGAAGCTCTTGTCGCTGGTCGTGAGCGCCAGCGTGGAGGCGATGAGGCCGCCCACGTTCACCGTCGCGCCTTGGCTGAACATCACGCCGTTGGGGTTGACCAAGATGACGCGCCCGTTGGCGTTGAGCTGGCCCGCGATGGTCGAGAGTTCGTTGCCGGTCACGCGGTTCAGCAGCACGCTGCTCGCGTTGGGCTGCGCGATGTTGACGACGCCGCCCGCGCCGATGGAGAAGGTCTGCCAGTTGGCGATGCCGCGCGCGAGCGGCTGGTTGATGTTCATCACGGCGCCGCTCTGCGTCATCGTGACGCCGCCGGCGATGGGGAGAAAGCCCGTGGGCAGCACTTGCGCGATGGCCGGCGAGAGGCCCGCGCACAGGAGCGAGATCGCCAGCGGCCGCAGCTTGAGGCCGCGATGCTGGGCAGACCGTTGGCGGGAGAGGTTGCGTTGCTTCATGGTCAGAACGCCTTGATGAGCTGCACGTAGAGGCGCGGATTGCGCCCACCGCCGTCGGTCTGCGCCGGCGGCGTGCCGGCGCGCCAGGCGAGCGTGGCGTTGATCGAGAAATTGCCCGGCCGCGACCAGCTCACCCCCACGCCGTAGCCGCGCAGGCTGTGGCTGTTGGCGCCGTCCAGGACCGTGGGGTTGCGCACGATCTTTCCGTGGGCCGCGTCGTAGAAGAGGAACGGCGTGAGCTCTTCGTTGAGCGACCAGCGCCACTCGACCGTGCCGATCACGCCCTGGTCCACCAGCAGTTCGCCCGAGGGGTATGCGCGCACCGCGCGCGCGCCGCCGAGCGCGAGCTTCTCGGAGCCATCGAGGTTCTTGCTGGCCCACTGGCCGCCCACCGACAGGTACAGCGAATGGCGCGGCATGATGGCCTGCAGCCGCGAGAGCTGGAAGCTCAGCTTGGTGAAGCCGCCTTCGGTGTCGTGGCCGCCCAGGCTCTGGTCGGCCAGGCGGCTTTCCGGATCGCGGATCGAAAGATTGCCGTGGTAGAGCGTTCCGGAACTGGCCCAGTAGCCGCCGCCGAACACCTCGTCGCGGCGCTCCCAGGTCCAGCCCACGCTCAGGCCGTTCACGCGCTTGCGCGAATTGGTGTTCGCGATGCCGACCTCGTCGGTCAGGTCCTTGATGTCGGCGCCCAGGCGCAAGAAAAGGTTCTGCTGGCGCTGGCGGATCAGCGGGTAGTTGAGCGAGAAATCGAGCACGTTGGCACGGCCGCGCGCCTCGTAATCGGCGAACTGGCCGCCCAGCTCGTAGTTCACGCGCGCCAGGCCCACGCCCGCGCGCAGGCCGCTGGTGCCGATGGGCGCCTCGTAGGCGATGCGTCCGAACTGCAGGTCGTTGCTGTCGGACACCATCAGGCGCATGTCCAGGTTGTCGCCGATGCCGAACGGGCTCAGCCAGCGCGCGGTGCCGCCCACGCGATAGCGCCCCGATTCCTTGGTGCCGTGGTTGTCGGCCTCGGCCGTGAAGGCCCAGCGCGGCGCGGCGGCCACTTCGACCGAGAGGTCGGTGGTGCCGGGCGACGTGCCTTCCTGCAGGCCCGACGACACCTTGACGCCGGGCTGGTCCGACAGGAGCAGCATCGAGCGCTCGTAGCTCTGCGCGCTCACGGCTTCGCCCGGCTGCAGTGGCGCGAGAAAGCCGCGCACGCGCGCTTCGCTGAGCGGCGCATCGGGCGCGACGACCACGTCGACCTTGCCCAGGCGCCCTTCGATCACGCTGATCTCCACGATGCCGTCGCGCACCGTCTGCACCGGCACGATGGCCTGCGCGAGAAAGTAGCCGCGCTCCTTGTAGCGCGCGGTGATCGCCTGCGCGAGCCCTTCGAGATCGCCGAGCGTGACGTCGCGGCCGATGTAGGGCGCGGTGATCGACTGCAGCTCTTCGTTGCTCAGCGCCTTCACGCCGTTGAGGCGCAGGTCGTTGAGCCTGAACGTCGTGCCGGCGGGGCGCGGCGGTGCCGGCAGGCTTTGCGGCGCGACGGCGCCGGTCGCTTGCGCGAGCGGGCGGTCGCAGGTGCCACACGGGTCCTTGGTGGGGAGCAGTTCGGTGGCGTCGCCCGCATCGTTGGCCGTGGTGGCTTGCGGTTCGGCCTGCGCCTGTTCTTCGGCATGCGTGCGATCGGCCGCCATGAAAAGCATGGCCGACACCAGCGCGCCGGTGGCCCAGGCGACGGGACGCAGCGCGTTGCGCGGCGCAAGGGCGATGGAGCGTGTTCGGTTCATGGCGTTGCGCATGCTTCAGCTCCCTACAGTCAGGCGCCAGTTGCCGATCAGGTTGAACGGCGCCCAGAAGAAGGGATGCGACATCTTGGGGTCCTTCAGCACGGCCAGTTGCCCGGCCTGCATGGCTTTCTGCAGGTCACGGCCCTTGGAGAGTTCGCCGTAGAGCGTGCTCATGAGCACCGCGGTCGCGTCGTCCGACACGGGCCAGAGCGAGGCGATCAGGCTGGAGCTGCCCGCCGAGAGGAACGAGCGCGTGAAGCCCAGCACCTCGTCGCCCTGCGCGATGCGCCCGAGCCCCGATTCGCAGGCCGAGAGCGTGACCAGCGCGGTGCCGTCCATCGGCATGCCCAGGATCTCGTGCGCCTCGAGGAAGTTCTGCTTGCCGCCTTCGTTGGCCAGCAGGATGCGCGAGTACAGCGGATCGACCGCATCGGCCTCGGCGTGCGCGGCCACGTGCATCAGCGGCGAGCGCGCGGCCACCTCGCGGAACTGCGTCTTGGTGGCGGCCGCGCCCATGTACACGGTGTTGCGCGGGAAGAGTTGCGCGAGCTGCTTCACTTCGGTTTCGGCGCCGGGCAGGTCGTACTTGTCCTCGATGCGCGGATTGCCGAAGGCCACCAGCGAGGCGTTCACGCGCGGCGTGCGTTGCGCCAGCTGCACCGCGATGCTCATCGACGGCGCGACGGACACCGGGTGCGTCTCGATCACGTAGCGGCCATCCAGGCGCAGCGCCTGGAACGGCAGGTAGTGCAGCGGACCGTGCGGCACGATGATCAGGCGCTGTCCCGGCGCGAGGCCGAGCGGCCCGAGCAGCGCGGCGCCGAGCTTGTCGGCGTTGGTGATGGCGGTGCGGCGTCCGCGCACGATGGAGTTGCGGAAGGTCTCGACCAGCTCGTTGAGCTCCTCGCGCTTGACGGCGACGGTCTTTTCCTGGATCGCGCTCGGGCTCACGACCCACACCACCAGCCGGTCGGGCAGCGAATGGAACTGCACCACGCGCTCGTCGGCCGCCAGCGTGCGCTGCAGCGTGGCGAGATCGACGGTGCTGGTGGCCTGCTCGCTGATCTTGGCGCGCCCGCGCACCGCATCGAGCAGCGCGCGCGAGCGGCTGTGCTCGCTCACCTCGAACGCGGCGCGCGCGTCGCCCGCATCGCTGTAGACCGAGACGCCGCGCTCGAACACCGATTGCAGGTCCGAGAACAGGCCCATCTTGAATTCTTCGCTGCGGAACTTGGCGCGCACCTTGTCCACGCCGCCCAGCGCCTGGCCCACGGCCTCGGCCGCGGCCTGCTTCTGGCCGAGCGCGATCTCGCTGCGCGCCACGCCGTCCCAGGCCCAGAGGCGGTAGTACTCGGTGTCGGCGCCGACCTGGCGCGCGGTGAGCGCGCGGTACATGTCGCGCGCCTCGGCCGGCTTGTTCTCGGCCAGCAGCAGGCGGGCGCGGGTGCGATCGAGCTGCGCGGTGAGCGGTGCGTCCTTGGGCGGCGCCATGGTGCCGAGCACTTCGCGCGCCCGCGCGGCCTCGCCCGCTTCGATGAGCGCGTTGACCAGCGAGGCCTGCACCAGCGGCGCGTAGCGCGGCGAGCTGTTGGCCAGTGCCTCGTCGTAGCTGATGACGGCGCCCGAGAAATCGCCGCGGCGCGTGCGCACGTCGCCGATCACCTTCTGCACGGGGCCCACGACCAGCTTGGGGTCGCGCGCCGGGTGCTTGAGCGCCTCGCGGGCGAACTCCTCGGCCTTCTCGAGCTGGCCGGAGTAGCTGTAGACGATGGCCAGGTCGCGGTTGGCCATGGCCATGAGGTTCGGATCGCGCGTGGCGTTGGCCAGGTGCAGCGCCTTGCTCGCGGCGCGGATGCTCTGGCGGAACTCGCCGGCCTCGGCCAGCGCGACGGCCTGGCTGCAGTACTGGTAGCCCGAGAGCTTGACCGCGTCCTGCCCGTAGAGCACGGAACCCTCGCTGGTCAGCGCCAGCAAGGTGTCGGTGTCCGCCAGCCTTGCCTGCTCGGCCTTGCTGGCCGCGGCCTCGGCGTCAGGCGCCTGTGGCTGCGCCGACACAGAAGGGCCGTACGCCAGCAGAAGCAGGCCGGCCAGACCGAGTGCGCTTGCGAAACCCGCACGCGCACGTGCAGGGCGCTCCCATCCCCAACTTGAAAACCACGCCATTGGACCCCCGCACGCGGCCGGTGCACCTGCCCTGTTGCTGCAGATGCTCGACGCCGCGGAAGTGCGCGCCGTTCAGGCCTCGTGGGGAAAGTCTAGGAGGGGGTACCTCGCGCGCCTATTCGCAATACGGTCTAGCGCAAAAGGACTAAGTCATGAAAACGAAACCGGCCCTCGGGCCGGTTTCGCAGGTTCTTCACCGTGGGCTCAATTCACCGTGTGTGCGCCGAGGCCTGCCGATGTGTCGATGGGAAAGCTGTCCCACTCCACCGACGGATCGAAGGCCAGGCCCGGGTTGCGGTCGCCGGCCTTGATGGCGGGCTTGCGGCGCAGCGTCTGGTTCAGCGTGCTGACGCCGCCGACGCCGGTCCATTCGGTGCCGGGGTCGGTGCCGACCTGGCCGATGCGGTCGATGACCACGCCCGACTTCTCCAGCGTCAGCGCGTCGTCGCCGTTGAAGTTGACGACGCTGCTGTTGATGACCGTGCCCGGTGGCTTGAAGGCGGCCGTGGCGGCATTGTTCGCGAGCACCAGCACGCCGCCGGCCGCGAGGGAGCCGGTCAACGGCGCGCTGCTGCCCGGCGCGGCCGCGCCGTTGGAATACAGGTTCAGCGTGTACAGGCTCAGGTCCACGGCGGCCGCGGTCGGGTTGTAGATCTCCAGCGCCTTGTTGGTCGCCGAGCCTTCCACGTACTCGCTGAAGAAGAGGTCCGGCGCGCCCGGCGGCGTGACCACCACCACGGTGCTCACATTCACGCTGCCCGTTTGCGTGGCGGTCTGGCCCGCGGAGTTGGTGAGCGTGACCACGACGCTGAAGGTGCCTGCGGCCGCATAGGTGTGCGTGACCGTGCCGGTGCCCGGCGCCGTGGTGGCGGGGGTGCCGTCGCCCCAGTCGACGCTCAGCGACGTGAGGGTGGTCGCGCCACCGGGCGAGGCCTGCGAGATGTTCACGCTGTAGGTCTCGCCGACCTTCACGGCCGCCGGGATCGACGCGGTGACGATGGGTTGCACCGCGGCCGCATCGGCCGCGAGCGTGAGGCCGACCAGCACCGGGTCATGGTCCGACGCGCGGAACGGCGTGGGCGCGAAGCGGTCGTCGGTGGTGAAGTCGGTGTTGTAGTCCAGCGCGGTGGGCTCGTCGGAGTTGATGTGCCAGACGCTCACGCCCGTGACCTGCGTCTTGAGCGAGGCCGAGGCGTAAGAATGGTCCAGCGCGCCGGTCTCGCCGCCGAAGACGTAGGTGTAGCGGTCGTTGGCGGGCATGCGCTTGAGCAGGCTCTCGTTGCCGGCGGCTTCCAATTGCTGGGTCGGGTCTTCCAGCAGGTAGCTGTTGAAGTCGCCCATCATCAGCACGTCGTTCTCCACCTGCGGCGCGCCCATGAGCTTGAGCTTGGCGACGAAGCTGTTGAGCGCCTTCGCCTGCTCGATGCGCGCCAGGTTGAAGCAGCCCTGGCCCAGGTCGATGTCGCCCGTGGCGGGGCAGCTGCCCTTGCTCTTGAAGTGGTTCACCACGAACCAGAAGCCGCCGTTGTTGCCCACGGTGCTGAAGCGCTGGGCCAGCGGCGGCCGGCCGCTCGCGGCGGTGTAGTTGGCCAGGTCCGCGCCCGTCGGCAGCACCACGTTGCCCACGCGCTGCACCTTCGCGGGCTTGTAGAGGATGTCCACCTTGATGGCATCGGTGCCGAACACGCCGCTGTGCACCGCGGCATAGGTGTTCGCGCCGACCTTGGCGTTGAGCGCGGCCAGGAGGTCGTCGGTCGCCACGTCGGTGTTCTGGATCTCCATGAGCCCGACCACGTCGGCATCGAGCCCCGCGATGGCGGCCACGATCTTGGCCTGCTGGCGCTGGAACTCATTGAGGTTGTTGGCGCCGCGGCAGTTGCCCGCGGCGGCGGGGCCGTTGCCGAACGAGCAGCCCTGGCCGGTCTGGCCCGAGGCGGTTTCGCCGTTGAGGAACGTGGTGAAGTAGTTCAGCACGTTGAAGCTCGCCACCTTGAGCGTGCCGCTCACCACCGGTGCGGTGGGCTGGCGCGCATTGGCCTCCACGAACACCGGCGCCACCGTCGGCTGGATGCGGTAGGCGCCGAAGTTGTGGCTCAGGATGCCGGTGACCTTCTGCGTCGTGTCGCCCATGCGGCGCGTGCCGTCGGTGCCGGGCGCGCTCAGGTAGGGAATGGGGTTCGGGTTCTGCGGCGAGGCGCCGTCGTCCAGCACGATGCGCGAGAGCAGGTTCTGCGCATGCGTGGCCGATGCGTTGCCGTTGGTGGCGTTGAACTGGCGCCCGTTGAGCGACAGCACCATCTGGCCATAGCGGCCGAGCTCGAAGAGCTCGGTCACGGCCAGCGGCTGCGCGATCTCCACCAGCATGCCTTCGTAGCGCTCCAGCGTGGACTCATCGGCCACCGGCAGCGTGATCTTCGTGGGCGCGATGACGACGCCGCTGCCGCAGACGCTGATGGCCAGCGGATCGCCGCCGGTGCCCGCGATCTGCGTGATGGCGTCGGGCTTGGCGCCGGCGCCGGCGGTCTGTCCGAACTCGGTCACCGCGCCCGAGACCTGGACGTAGTCGCCCACGGCCACGCGGGTGGCGGCGCCCGGCGCGTAGATGAAGATGCCTTCGGAGGTCGCCGGGTCGGCGTCGGGCACCAGCTGCTGCACGAAGAAGCCGTTGAGCTTCACGACGGTGGTGCCGGTGTTCTGGAAATCGCCGACGACCACGCCGCGCACGGTCACGGCCTGCGACGCCAGGGGGCTCAGGTCGCCCGTGCCCTGGATGGCCGAGATGGCCGTGAGCGGCGCGCTGGCCGGCACGGCGGCCGAGCAGGTGGGCGGGGTGACCGGCGGCGTCACGGGCGGTGTGACGGGCGGTTCTTCCGGCGGGGTTCCGGGTGGCGTTTCCGGCGGTGTCGTGGGAGGCGTTGTCGGGGGCGTCGTCGGCGGCGCATTGCCCGAGGACGGAGGGATCAGCGGAAAGGAGGCACCGCCCCCGCTGCCGCCGCCGCCGCAGGCGGTCAGCACGAGCGCCAGGGTCAGCGCCAGGAATTTGAGTTGCCGGATGGGCCTCGATGCCGGATGCGTCATGTGGGAACTTCTTGAAGGAGATAAGAAACAGCGGGCGCGCAGCGGCTGTTTCTATGTTCCTTGTGTGTCACCCCCGAGTAACCCCGATTTCACTTGGGTGACTGCGCGCACGCGGCGCTGCGCCGCCGGCACATGACGGCGCAGCGGCGTGGACGAAAACGGTATGAGCTGAAGGTGCGCGAGACGCGCTCGGGGGCCCTTAAGCGGGCACGGCGTCGACGTTCGCGCGGTCCCAGTGGCGATGCTTGGCGATCGCCGCGATGAAATCATGCGCGATCTGCGTGGCCGCGGTGCTGTCGCCCAGGTTGGTGACCGGCGTGGCCGCCACGACCACGCCCGCGGGCGCATCGCTGTCCGCGCCGATGCCCAGCGAAGCGAGCAGCTTCACGCCCTCGCCCACCGTGCAGATGGCCTTGCTGTGCTTGTAGGCCTCCAGCACGAAGTGCACCGCGTCGCCCATGCCGGCCATCGCGGCCGCGCTGTCGGCGCCGGCCGGAACCAGCACCGCATCGAACATCACCGAGGGCGTGTTCGTGAACGTCATGTCCACATCGATCTGGCGCTTCGATGCACTGGCCACGGTGCCCAGGCGCGGGCCGACGATCTTGCATTGCGCGCCGGCTTGCTCCAGCGCATCGCGGATCGGCTTGAGCGACGCGGAATCGACACCGTCGGCCACCAGGATCGCGACCTTGCGCGTGCGGATCGAGCCGTCGCCGGTGTCGGCCATGCTGAGCGCTGGCGACTCGTCGATGGGCAGCGCGATGCGGTGATCGCGAAAGCCCGCGCGGCCCGCCGCCGCCTTGGCATCGGGCTCGCCGATGCCCAGCGGCTCGGCCACGCGGCGCGCGAGCTTCTCGTCCACGTGCGCGAGGTTGTCCACCATGCGCTGGCGGATCGCCGGCACCTCCAGCTTGGAAAGCTCGAAGCGGAAGGCCGCGATGATGTGCTCCTTCTCGGCCGCGCTCTGGCTGTTGAAGAACAGGCGCGCCTGCGTGAAGTGGTCGTCGAACGAGGGGCTGCGCCGGCGCACCTTGGGCGCGTCGATCTCCTCGGGGAACGACTGGAAGCCATTGCTGCCGCCATCGACGCGAAACTCCGTGCCGCTGCCCAGCGTGTTGGGCTCGTAGGCCACCTGGCCGCGCGCGATGGTCTGGCGGTGCATGCCGTCGCGCTGGAAGTTGTGGAACGGGCACACGGCCTTGTTGATCGGCAGCTCGTGGAAGTTGGCGCCGCCCAGCCGCGAGATCTGCGTGTCGGTGTACGAGAAGAGGCGCCCCTGCAGGAGCGGGTCGTTGCTGAAGTCGATGCCTGGCACCACGTGGCCCGGGTGGAAGGCCACCTGCTCGGTCTCGGCGAAGAAGTTGTCGGGGTTGCGGTTGAGCACCAGCTTGCCGATCTTCTGCACGGGCACCATTTCCTCGGGGATGAGCTTGGTGGGGTCCAGCAGGTCGAAGCCCAGCGAATGCTCCTTGTCGGCCGGCACGATCTGCACGCCCAGCTCCCATTCGGGGAAGTCGCCGTTCTCGATGGCTTCCCAGAGGTCGCGGCGGTGGAAGTCCGCGTCCTTGCCGGCGATCTTCTGCGCCTCGTCCCACACCAGGCCGTGAATGCCCAGCTTGGGCTTCCAGTGGAACTTCACGAAGTGGCTCTCGCCGCGCGCATTGACGAAGCGGAAGGTGTGCACGCCGAAGCCTTCCATCATCCGGTAGCTGCGCGGAATGGCACGGTCGCTCATCGCCCACATCAGCATGTGCGTGCTCTCGGGCATGAGCGAGGCGAAGTCCCAGAAGGTGTCGTGCGCGCTCGCGGCCTGCGGCATCGCGTGGTGCGGCTCGGGCTTGACCGCGTGGATGAGGTCGGGGAACTTCATCGCGTCCTGGATGAAGAACACCGGGATGTTGTTGCCCACCAGGTCGTAGTTGCCTTCGCGGGTGTAGAACTTGACGGCGAAGCCGCGCACGTCGCGCACCGTATCGGCCGATCCGCGTTCGCCGGCCACGGTCGAGAAGCGCACGAAAACGGGCGTCTTCACGTCCGGGTCCTGCAAGAAGTCGGCCGAGGTGAACTGCGACATCGACTTGTAGACCTGGAAATAGCCATGCGCCGCCGAGCCGCGCGCATGCACGGCGCGCTCGGGAATGCGCTCGTGGTCGAAGTGCGTGATCTTCTCGCGGAGGATGAAGTCTTCCAGGAGCGTGGGTCCGCGCACGCCCGCCTTCAGCGAGTTGTGGTTGTCCGGGATCTGCAGGCCTTGGTTGGTCGTCAGGTGCGCGGGATGCTCGGTGGTGAAGCCGTCCAACTGCAGCTGCTTGGCGTTGCGGCCGTCACCGGACTTGGCGGTAGGGGCGCGGCGACCTGCGGCGGCTTTGTTCTGTGGCGTCATCGGGGACCTGGGATCTTTCATGGACAGGAGAGAAGGAGAGAGCGAGAGAGAGGGGCGCGGGCGTCAGCCCATTTCGTTGTTGTCGAGAAACATGTCCAGCACGTTCACCACGGCGACCAGGCAGATGCAGCCCGCGACCGCGGCAACGGCCCACACGAGGATTTCGTCGCCCAGCGAACCGCCGAGCGAGCTGAACAGCGATGAAAGCTCCATGATTTCCCTCCAAGGAATATCCGAATGACAGAGACCTGCAAGGTTAGGTTTTGAACCGACTGTTACCCGTAGTGGCCCCCCTCCCTCGGATGTGGGAGATCGTGCGCCCCGGCGGTAGGAGCGCGACTACAGCGCATCGCGGCGGACTACGACGCTTCGCGGGTTGTGGCCGCGCGGGGTTTTGCACGCCGTCGCATAGCATGGGGCGAAGACGGCACCGATCGTGCTTGTCGTCTTCTTTGTGCCTCGCGCACCGGCGCATTCACCGGCTCACCAGGGAAGAAACAATCCAATGCAGATCCGGATCGGCTACGACATCGAAATCGGCGTCACCGCGCCCACGGCATTGATCTACATGCTGCAGGTGCACCCCTCGCGCGCCGGCGACATCCAGGGCAGCGAGAACATCACGATCAGCCCGCCGCTGGTCACCGACCACTACCGCGACAGCTTCGACAACCAGTGCGCGCGCGTGCACGTGCCGCTGGGTGTGAGCAGTGTGCGGCTGCGCAACCAGGCCACCGTGTTCGACACCGGCGCGCCCGACCCGGTCGATCTGGGCGCCATCGAGCACGCCGCCGCCGACCTGCCGGTGGCCACCCTGCCCTTCGTGCTGCCCAGCCGCTACTGCGAGGTCGACAGCGAGCTGCTGGCATTCGCCTGGGCCAATTTCCTGGCGGTGCCGCCGGGCTGGGGCCGCGTGCAGGCGATCTGCGACTTCGTGCACGGGCACCTGCGCTTCGACTACCAGAACGCGCGCGCCACGCGCACCGCGCTCGAAGGCTATCGCGAACGCACGGGCGTGTGCCGCGACTTCGCGCACCTGGCGATCACCCTGTGCCGCTGCATGAACATTCCGGCGCGCTACGTGACCGGCTACCTCGGCGACATCGGCATTCCGCCGGTGCGCTACCCGATGGACTTCAGCGCGTGGTTCGAGGTGTACCTGGGCGACCGCTGGCACACCTTCGACGCGCGCCACAACACGCCGCGCATCGGCCGCATCGTGATGGCGCGCGGCCGCGACGCGGCCGACGTGCCGATCACGATGGTGTTCGGGGCGAACACGCTGCAGCGCTTCGAGGTGACGACCGAGGAAGTGCTGCAGTAGGCCGAGGGCTTCTCCGGGCGGCTACAGCTACATGTAGCCCAGCATCTTCATCGCGGCCGCGAGGCCCGTGCGGCTGCGCTCCATCGCCTCCCACGGCGTGTTGCCGACGGCGATGCGCTCGGCGATGTTCGCGACCGTCCATTGCGCGGCGCCCGTGAGCTCGGGCAGTTCGTCCCAGTCCACGGGCACCGAGACGCCCAGCCCCGGGCGCGACCGCGCGGACCATGCACTCACCGTGGTCGCGCCGAAGCCGTTGCGCAGGTAGTCGGCAAAAATCTTGCCCACCCGGTTGCGCGGCCCGCTCTTGGCCACGAAGCGCTCGGGGAGGATGCGCGACAGGTGCTGCACGATCGCCTGCGAGAAGCCCTTGACCTCGTCCCAGCCGTGCCGGCGCCTGAGCGGCACCACCACGTGCAGGCCCTTGCCGCCGCTGGTCTTGAGGAAACTGGGCAGGCCGAGCTCGTCGAGCAGGGTCTTCACCAGCAGCGCGGCCTCCTGCATCTGCGCCCATTCGACGCCCTCGCCCGGGTCCAGGTCGAAGGTCATGCGGTCGGGCCGGTCGAGCGCGCGCGAGGTGCCGTTCCAGGTGTGCAGCTCGATCACGTTCATCTGCGCAGCGCCCAGGAGGCCGGCGGCGGTGTCGATCTGCAGCAGCGGATCGTGCCCCGGGTCCAGCGCCGGATCGAGCAGGCGCACGCCGGGGATCTCGCGGTTCTGCACATGCTTCTGGAAAAAGAGCTCGCCGCCCACGCCGTCGGGCGCGCGCACCAGCGCCACCGGCCGCCCGCGCAGGTGCGGCAGCATCTGCGTGGCGACCGCGGCGTAATAGGCGGCCAGTTGGCCCTTGGTGATGCCGCTGTGCGCATCGATGACGCGTTCGGCGTGGGTGATCTTCTGCTTCTGGGCCATGGGCAGTGCCGTTTCCTTCTTCGTGGATGCGGATTCCGGAGTCGTGGCTTTCTTTCGCGCGAGTTTCTTCGCGGGTGCCCTGGCCGCCGTTGTTTCTGCTTTCTTGGGCGGGCTGCCGATCTCGTCCACGCCGCGGCCGGTCAGCACGCTCGCGGGCTGTTTCTCGAGCACGTCGTAGTCGGCCAGATCGCGCGCCTGGTCGTCGCGCTCCTTGATGAGCAGCCAGGGCTCATGCTTCTCGTCGCCCTTGCCGCGCATGCGCACCAGCGTCCAGTGGCCCTTGAGCTTTTCGCCGCGCAGCTCGAACTTGAGCTTGCCGGCCGCGAGCGCCTTGCGCGCGTCGCCATCGCCGTTCCCCTCGGGCAGCCAGTCGCCGCGGTCCCAGACGATGACGGTGCCCGCGCCGTACTGCCTGGGCGGAATGGTGCCCTCGAAATCCGCATACGAAATCGGATGGTCTTCCACGTGCACCGCCATGCGCTTGACCGCCGGGTCGAGGCAGGGGCCCTTGGGCACGGCCCAGCTCTTCAACGTGCCGTCGAGTTCGAGGCGGAAGTCGTAGTGCAGGTGGCTCGCGTGGTGCTTCTGGATGACGAAGGACAGCACGCCCTTGCCCGCGCGCCCGCCCTCCCTGGGCTCCGGCGTGCGAGAGAAATCGCGCTTGCCGTGATAGCGCGAGAGCGCTTTGCGCGCGGTCGATGCGGTGGTGCCCATGGCCGGTGCGCCTCAGGCCGCACGGCGGGCGCGGGGCTTCGCCTTCGCGGTGGTCTTCGAGGCGGCTTTCGCGGCGGGCTTGCGTTTCTTCGCGGGAGGCCGGGCGCGGAGTGCGGGTTCTTCGTCCTCGTCGTCGTCATCCTGAACGGGCGCGGCCTTCCTGGCGCCGCCCTTGCCGCGCAGGCTGCGCTGCAGCAGCTCGGTCAGGTCGATGATCTTGGCGCCACGGCCTTCGGAGGCGCCTTCCTCGGGCTCGGGCTGCGTCACCGTCTCGGTCTGGCCCGCCTTCACCTTGCGTTCGACCAGGCGCAGGATCTCGTCCTTGAACTCGTCCTTGAATTCGTCGGGCGCCCATTCGGCGCTCATGTCCTCGACCAGCTCCTGGGCCATCTTCAATTCGCGCTCGGTCAGGCCCGCCTTCTTCGCGTCTTCCTCGGGCAGCGGCAGGTCGTCCCAGGGGCGGATGTCGGCGCCCCAGCGCAGCAGGTTCAGCACCAGGCCCGGACCCACGGGCACCAGAGCCGCCAGGTGCTGCTTGGTCTGGATCACGACGCGGGCCACGCCCACGCGGCCGCTGCGCTGCAGGGTCTCGCGCAGCAGCGCATAGACCTTCGCGCCGCGGTTGATCGGCGCCACGTAGTAGGGCCGTTCCAGATAAACGAACGGAATGCCGTTGGCCGGAACGAAGGCCTCGATCTCGATGGTCTGCGTGGTCTTGGGATAGGCCGCCGCGATCTCCTTGTCGCTGAGCACCACGTACTCGCCGGCTTCGTACTCGATGCCCTTGACGATGTTCTCGCGCGCGATTTCCTTGCCGGTCTTCTTGTTGATGCGCTTGTAGCCGACCGGGTCCATCGAGCGCTTGTCGAGCCAGTCGAAGTCGATGCCGTGGTTCGTGGTGGCCGAGTAGAGCGCCACCGGGATGTGGACCAGGCCGAAGCTGATCGCGCCCTTCCACAGGACGCGCGGCGCGGGGGCTTTTGTCGAGACGGGCATGGGCACACTCCTTCAGGCTGGAAATGTGTGCCGCGGCCGCGGCCGGGCGGTGTAGGAACGCGGCGTCAGGCCGTGCCGGCCACCGGCCCGAGCACGCGCTCGCTCGGGCGCGCGAAGTAGAACCACTCGGCGCCCGGCAGCGCCAGGGCGTTGGGGAACACGATGAAGCCGTCGTCGGGCGCGCTCAGCAGCGTGCCGTCGTGGCGCATGCCGATCGGCTCGCCGCGCCGCACCTCGTCGAAGGTGGCCCAGTCGCGCACGAAGCTGTCTTCTTCATGCAGGCGGTCGGTGACGCTGGCCAGGCGCAGCAGCCTGGGCTGCGCCGACGCGGCGGGCAGGCCCGCCGGCAGCGGCGCCATGCCCAGCAGCGCGAGCGTGCGGCGGATGGCGCGCCAGGCCACCTCGGGCGCCTCGGGGTCCTGGTGCTGGCCGCATTCGAGCGTGACGCCGTAGCCGCCGCAACTGCGGATGTATTCGTTGGTGCCGCGGCCGAAGTCGAGCGCGGCCTCGTCGACCGGCGCACCGCCCGCACCGCCCGCGCGCTGGGCGAGGCCCGCGGCGTAGATGTCGAGCCAGCCTTCCACCACGATGGGCGTGCCGATGTGCAGCGCGAGCTGGCCCTCTTCGTACGAGCGCGCAAAGGGTTCCAGCGTGCCGGCGTTGTCGCGCGGGCCGATCATCGCGAAGGCCTCGCCCTCGCTCTGGAAGGAGTGCAGGTCCAGCAGCACGTCATGGCGCGCGATGACGGGCGCCAGGCGGTTGGTGATGCGGGCTTCGTAGTCGGCGGGCGCCTCGGTCGGGCGGAACAGGCGGTTGAGGTTGCGCTCGCCCTCGCGCTGCAGGCGCCGGCGAGCGAGCGGATTGGCCACGGGCACCAGCGTGAGCTCGCCGCGCTGCAGCTGCAGCGTGCCGGCATCGAACTCGGCCAGGATGCGCGCGATGCCCGCGGTGCCGCAGGTCTCGTCGCCGTGCACGCCGCCGACCACGAGCAGGCGCGGACCGGGGTGCAGCGAAGCGAAGGTGTGGATGCGCAGGCTGTCGGTCGCCACGCCGGCAAAAGGATCGGAAGACATGCGGGGATTATTGCGGAGGCCCTTCACCGGAGGCAAAGCCGCTATGGCTTTCATAGCGCCGAGCGGCCACCTACAGGGCCTGCCTTGCATGTCCTACCGCGTGGGCCGCCCCATCGGCGCAGGCTGGGCCTCAACGCCACGAAGGAGCCATCGCATGACCCAAGCCAAGTCCACCAAGACCCCGCCCACCGACCCGAAGGACGCGACGAAGGACGCGGGCGGCGGCAAGACCAAGGTCGAGCAGGGCGGCGAAGCGGCGCCGCGCCTGCCGCACGAGCGCGACCAGTCGTCCGACAGCCAGCAGACCCCGGACGGCCAGCCCACCAAGGTGGGCCGCCAGGCCCACGAAGACGTGGAGCGCGGCGTGGTCGACACCGACCGCGGCCCGGTGACCGACCGCGTCTACAACGACAAGGTCAAGCGCTGATGCCGGCCAGCTGCTGGCGCATGTCGCCGATCACCGCGCCGTAGTCCTTGGCGTTGAAGATCGCGCTGCCGGCCACGAAGGTGTCGGCACCGGCCGAGGCTACGCGCGCGATGTTGTCCACCTTGATCCCGCCGTCCACTTCGAGGCGGATGTCGCGCCCGCTTTGCTCGATGCGCTTGCGCGCGAGTTCGATCTTGCGCAGGGCCGAATCGATGAAGCTCTGGCCGCCGAAGCCGGGGTTCACGCTCATGATGAGGATGAGGTCGATGTCGTCGATCGCCCAGTCCAGGGCTTCGAGCCCCAGCCCCGGGTTGAACACCAGTCCGGCCTTGCAGCCCGCGGCCTTGATGGCCTGGATGCTGCGGTGCACGTGGGGCGATGCGTCGGGGTGGAAGCTGATGTAGTCGGCGCCCGCTTGCGCGAAAGAGGCCGCCAGGGCGTCGACCGGGTGGATCATGAGGTGCACGTCGATCGGCACCGGCGTGCCATCGGCCGTCTTGGCGTAGGGCTTGAGCGCCTGGCAGATCATCGGGCCGAAGGTCAGGTTCGGCACGTAATGGTTGTCCATCACGTCGAAGTGGATCCAGTCGGCGCCGGCGGCGATCACGTCGGTCAGCTCCTGGCCGAGGTGGGCGAAGTCTGCGGAGAGGATGGAGGGGGCGATGCGGAACGGGGTGCTCATGCCTGCAATTGTCGCTCCGGTGCCGCGCTTCCAGCCTTTGGGGGTTTCCTGCCTGCCGATACATTCGGGCATCGCGCGCCACCCGGCGCCGGCTTTCACATGGCATCGAATGACCACCCTTGCGACTTCACAACGGCGCGCCGCCGGCCTCTCTGTTCTCGCCCGTCTCGCCCTTTTCGCTCTCCTCGGGATGGCCTGCGCGGTTGTCGCCACGCCCGCCGCGGCCCAGGAATGGAAGACGGCTGGGAACCCCAAGGCCGGGACGTTCTTCGAGCCGGCCAGCGTGGCCGCCAAGGAGGGCGCGGTCTACGCGAAGATCATGTTCGACGACACCCGGGCCAAGCGCTTCGAAGGCAAGCCCTACCTCTCGGATGTGCGCTACACCCGCTTCGACTGCGAGCGCCGGACGGTGGCGGACCAGAAGATCACCAAGTACGAAAGCGCGCAGGGCCGCGGCGCCGTGGTGGGTGAAATGGTCCGCACGCATGCGGAAGCCGCCGCTGCCATGAAGCCCATCGAGCCGGGGACGCAGGGCGATGCGCTGGCGCAGGCGATCTGCGGGCAACTGGCCCAGGCCCGGTCCCCGGCCCAGCCCGGCAAGTAAGCACCATCTCCCGGCGGCCCGAAGCCCGCCAGTTACCATCCGCCCCATGTCACACAGCCCCTTCAGCGTCCAGGTCGAGCCGCGCTACCTGGCCGACCAGTCCTCCCCGAAGGACAACGTCTACACCTTCTCCTACACGATCACCATCACCAACGTGGGCACGGTGGGGGCGCAGCTGATCGCGCGCCACTGGCTCATCAACGACGCGTCGGGCCATCCGCAGGAAGTCAAGGGCCTGGGCGTGATCGGCCAGCAGCCGCTGCTGGCGCCCGGCGAATCGTTCCGCTACACGAGCGGCTGCCGGCTGCAGGCCGCGAGCGGCACGATGCATGGCAGCTTCTTCGTGGTGACCGAGGAAGGGGAGCGCTTCGACGTGCCGGTTCCCATGTTCGTGCTCGAAGCCGACATCGGGGGCGCCCCGGTCTCTCGCGTGCTGCACTAGGCACGCCCCTTTCCTCTCCCCCCGCTCCCCATGGCTGCCGCATCGCGCGACTTGCAGGGGCTGCTTGCCGGCCTCGACCCCACGGCCGATGTGGCGCAGCGCCACATCTGGCTCATCAACCTCTTCGACTGGCTGCGCGGCGACCGCGCCTCGCCCCAGGCGGCGATCGGCCGCGTCTCTTTGCTGCTGGACGCCGTCGAGGCGCGCCCCGAGCTGCGCGAGCGCATGCGCGCCTGGTGGCGCGTGTTCACGCAGTCGGTCGACCTCACCACGCTGCTGGCCGACTACGGCTTCGCGCCGCGCACCGCGTTCGTGAGCGAACTGAGCGAGCGCCTGCGCCGCAAGATCCTGCCCGGCACGCCCGAGACCACCGATGCGTCGGACCTGTTCCGCATGGTGCTGCCCGGCGTGTTCGATGCGGGCTGGATCGCGCTGCTCGACGAAGCGCAGCTCGCTCGCATCGGCGCGCTGCTGGCCGATGCGACGGTGGACGCAGACGGCTCGCCGCGCTGGCGCCACACCGTGATGGACGCGGTCACTTATTGCGGCAGCCAGGTGGTGGCGGCCGGTTTCTCGCCCGAGCTGCGCCTGCGCATCAGCGCCGAGCACCACGAGGCGCGTCCTTTCCACGCGCTGATGGCCGACCTGGACGAGCTGCGCGAGCAGATGTTCGAGCAGCCTGCGGGCGCCGAGAGCGACGAGGCCCTGCAGGCGGCCTTCGTGGCCTTTCGCGACCGGCTCGATGCCTGCCGCGCCAGCGCCTCGTCGGTCTACACGCACCTGGAGGACAACGGCATCTCGGTGGGCCTGGTGTTCCGGCTGCGCCAGTTGCGCGAGCGCGTGCTGCGCATCCGCGAACTGCTCGACTGCCTGATGTCGCCGGTGTCCGCGCCCAGCGTGGCGCGGCTCATCGGCAAGCTGGTGCTCGCGGGCGGCGAGCGCAACAGCATCCGCGCGCTCGTGGCCTCGAACTCCTCGATGCTCGCGGCCAAGGTGACCGAGCGCAGCGCCGAGACCGGCGAGCACTACATCACCCGCGACCGCGCGAGCTACCTGCAGATGGTGAAGAAGGCCGCGGGCGGCGGCGCGTTCACGGCGCTGACGGTGCTCCTGAAGTTCGGCATCTACGCGCTGGCGCTGTCGGCCTTCTGGGCGGGCCTGGCCTCGGGCCTGATGTATGCGGCGAGCTTCGTCGCGATCCAGCTCCTGCACCTGACGCTGGCCACCAAGCAGCCCGCGATGACGGCGCCGGCGCTCGCGGCGCGGCTGCGCGACATCAAGGCGGACGGGGCGGTGGACGATTTCGTCGACGAGGTGGCCAATCTCGTGCGCTCGCAGGTGGCCGCGGTGCTGGGCAACGTGCTGTTGGTGGTGCCAGCGACGGTCGCCCTCGCGCTCCTCGTGCAATACGCGCTCGGGCAGCCGCTGCTGGATGCCGCGCATGCGGCTGCCACGCTGAATTCGCTCTCGCTGGCGGGGCCGACCGCGCTTTTCGCGGCAATCACCGGCATCCTGCTGTTTTCGGCCAGCATCGTCGCCGGTTGGACAGAAAACGCCTTTGTCCTGCATCGCCTGGACTCCGCCATGCGTTACAACCCACGCATCGGCGCCTTTCTGGGTGCCGCCCGGGCTCGCCGCTGGGCCACCTTCATGCGCACACACATCTCAGGCTTCGCCTCCAACATCTCGCTGGGACTCATGCTGGGCCTCCTGCCCGCGTTCGCGGGTTTCTTCGGGCTCGGGCTGGATGTGCGCCACGTGACACTCTCGGCCGGGCAGATCGCCGCGGCCGCGGCGTCCACGGGCCTGTCGGTGCTGCAGCAGCCCGCCCTCTGGTGGGCGGTGGCGGCGATTCCGGTGATCGGCGCGCTCAATGTGAGCGTGAGTTTCTATTTCGCTTTCCGTCTCGCGCTGCGTGCGCACAGCGTGAGCCTCGGTGACCGCGCCCGCATCCGCAGCGCCACCTGGGCGCGCTGGCGCAGCCGGCCTGTGAGCTTCTTTTTACCTGCATGAATTTGACGAGCTTCATCAACGATCTGCTGGGCTTCTGGTCCGAATGGGTGCGCCCCTCGGCCGGCCTGCCCACCGTGCTGTGGTCGCTGCTGCTGGCAGCAGCCGCCGCCTCCGGCCACCTGGTGCGACGCTACCTGGGGCTGCCCAAGGTGATCGGCTATTCGCTGGTCGGCGCGGTCGTCGGCTTTGCCGGCTTCGAGGGCGCGATCTGGCCGCTGCGCGGCATCAGCCTCTTCCTCCTGGAGTTGGGCGTGGCCGTGGTGCTGTTCGAGGCGGGCGGCCGGCTGCCGCTGCGCTGGTTCCGCCACAACCCGATGGTGCTGGTGCAGAGCCTGCTGGAAGCCACGCTGACCTACTTCGGCGTGTATTGGGTGCTCACGCTGCTGGGCCTGCCCGAGCCGGTGGCCAACCCGATCGCGCTGATGGCCATCGTCGCCTCGCCGGCGGTGCTCAGCCGCGTGATCATCGACACCCGCGCCGCGGGCCCCGTCACCGAGCGCGCGATGACACTGGCCACGCTCAACACCTTCTATGCGCTCGCGCTCGGCTATGCGCAGGCCGGCCTCATCGAACGCGCGCCGCAGACCATGCTGCAAAAGCTCTACCCGGTCGCGGTGGTGCTGGGCCTGTCGTTCGTGGTCGGCGCGATCATGGCGCTGGCCCTTCGCACCGCGCTGCGCGTGATGAGCCCGACGAGCGAGAACACCTCGATCCTGCTCTTGGCGATCATCGCGGCCGGCGCGGCGCTCACCGCGCACATCGGCGGCTCGGCGCCGCTCGCGGCGCTGATCGGCGGCGTGCTGCTCAAAACGCTCAACCCCAAGCCCTGGGCCTGGCAGCGGCAGCTGGGTACGGCGGCTTCGCTGCTCACCATGCTGATGTTCGTGCTGGTGTCCATCGTGGCGGCGCAGGCCGACTGGACCTTGCCGGTGGCCAGCGTGGTGCTGGCCGTGATCGGCGTGCGCATGGTCGCCAAGATTTCGGGCGTGGCCATTGCCAACCCCGGCAGCGGCGCGAGCTGGAAGCAGGCCTTCTGGGTCGGGTGCGCGATGTCGCCGCTGTCATCGATCGCCCTCCTGATCGCATCGAATTTCGCCACCGCCTCGCCGCTGCTGGGCACCATGATCACGCAGGTGGCCCTGCCCTCGATCCTCTTGATGGAGGTGGTGGGCGCCGTGCTCGCCACCGTGGCCATCCATGCGGTGGGCGAGAGTTCGGTGCCCTGGGCGCCCCAGGCCTTCAGCACCACCGAGGACACGCAGCGATGAGCACCGCTCTCCCCAACTCCACCGCCATCGATCCCGACAGCGACGACGTGCGCTCGGCCCCGCTGCCCAGCGACCCCGAGAGCCGCGCGGTCAAGCTCGAACCGTTCAACAAGTCCGAGGCGCTCTCACTGGGTGTGGAGCTCGAGCTGCAGCTCGTGAACACGCACGACTACGACCTGGCGCCCTACGCCGAGGACATGCTGCGCCTGATGGCGCAGACGCCGCTGCCGGGCAGCGTGGTGCCCGAGATGACCTCGAGCATGATCGAGATCTCCACCGACATCTGCCACTCGGCGGCCGACGTGATCAAGCAGCTCTCGCCGATCCGCGAGGCGCTCATCAGGAACGCCGACAAGCTCAACATCGCGGTGGTCGGCGGCGGCACGCATGCCTTCCAGCAATGGCACGAGCGGCGCATCTACGACAAGCCGCGCTTTCGCGAGCTCTCGGAGCTGTACGGCTACCTCTCCAAGCAGTTCACCATCTTCGGCCAGCATGTGCACATCGGCTGCCCCGATGCGGACGCGGCCTTGCTGATGCTGCACCGCATGTCGCGCTACATCCCGCACTTCATCGCGCTGTCGGCTTCGTCGCCGTTCGTGCAGGGGCAGGACACGCAGTTCGACTCGGCGCGCCTGAACTCGGTGTTCGCGTTCCCGCTCTCGGGCCGCGCGCCGTTCACGCTGAGCTGGAAGGAATTCGAGGCGTATTTCGAGCGCATGACCCGCACCGGCGTCGTGCGCAGCATGAAGGACTTCTATTGGGACATCCGCCCCAAGCCCGAGTTCGGCACCATCGAGATCCGCGTGTTCGACACGCCCCTCACGGTGGAGCGCGCCGCCGCGCTCGCGGGCTACGTGCAGTCGCTCGCCGCCTGGTTCCTGCAGGAGCAGCCCTTCGAGCCGACGGAGGACGACTACCTCGTCTACACCTACAACCGCTTCCAGGCCTGCCGCTTCGGGCTGGATGCGGTGTACGTCGACCCGGCCAGCGGCCAGCACATGCCGCTGCGCGAGCACATCCTCATGACGATGACCCAGCTCGAATGGCACAGCGAGGCGCTCAACGCCACGCAGGCGCTGGGCGAACTGCGCACCAGCGTGGAGGCCAACCGCAACGACGCGCGATGGTTGCGGGAGAAGCAGGGGAAGGAACGGTTGCTGGCGGAGGTGGTGCGGCAGGCGGCGTTGAGGTTCCGCGGCGCGGCCTGAGCGGCCGCCATTCGCTGGCTGCCGCAGCCCACCTCACCTCACGAAGCGAGCGTGGCGCCGACAATGAACAGGGCAATGCCCAGATACCAGCCGCGCATCAGCCAGACCCCGACCTTGTGCCGCCTCGCATAGACGTACACGTAGAGCGGCACGAAAAGGCAAAGAAGACCTTTGCCCGGATTCCCCGTGAAAGCATGCAGAGCGATGCCGGCCTGCGCTGCAAACGCGACGGCAAGACCCGAAAGCAGCAAGACTGAGCCAAGCGTTGGCGCCATTGGATTTCCCCCTCTTTTCGCCCGACTCTAGCCGCAGCGCGCGAGATCCGGCGAACCTGCGAGGCGGTTCGTGGCGAAATCGATGCGTCCATCACTGGCCCACGCACCCCTTATGCTCCACCCCCATGGGTGAATTCGACCTGATCACACGCTATTTCAAACGCCCCGCCAAGCGCTCCCCGCTGGGCGTGGGCGACGACTGCGCATTGCTTGCGCCCGCGCCGGGCATGCAGCTGGCGGTGTCCTCCGACATGCTGGTCGAGGGGCGGCACTTTCTCTCGACCGTCGAACCCGCACGGCTGGGCCACAAGGCGCTGGCGGTGAACCTCAGCGACCTCGCGGCCTGCGGCGCGAAGCCGCTGGCCTTCACGCTCGCGCTCGCGTTGCCGGGCATCGACGAGCACTGGCTCGAAGGCTTCTCGCGCGGCCTCTTCGCGCTCGCGGACGAACACGGCTGCGAACTCGTGGGCGGCGACACCACGCGCGGCCCGCTCAACATCTGCATCACGGTCTTCGGCGAAGTGCCCGCCGGCGCGGCGCTGCTGCGCTCGGGCGCGCGGGCCGGCGACGACATCTGGGTCAGCGGCACGCTGGGCGATGCGCGGCTGGCGCTCGAGGTGTTCCGCGGCACGATCGCGTTGCCTGCTGACGCGTTCGCACAGGCCCGCATGCGCATGGAGCAACCCACGCCGCGCGTGGCGCTGGGGCAGGCATTGCGCGGCATCGCCTCGTCGGCGGTGGATGTGAGCGATGGGCTGGTGGGCGACCTGGGCCACATCCTCGGATCGAGCCAGGTCGGTGCCACGCTCGATGTGGATGCGGCCGTCGGGACGGTTGCGGCCGCCGGCACGACGGGCCTGAGCACCGAGACGCTGCGCACCTGCGCGCTCTCAGGCGGCGACGATTACGAGCTCGTGTTCACCGCGCCGCCCTCGGCGCGCGCGGCGGTCGAGCAGGCCGGCAAGGACAGCGCCACGCGCGTGACGCGCATCGGCCGCATCGAGGCCGAAGCGGGCCTGCGCATCGTGGACGCGGGCGGCGCGCCGGTGGCGCAGCGCTTCGGCTCGTTCGACCACTTCGTCTGATCAGCTCCCGCGCACCATCGCCTGCATCTTGCGCTGGGCCGCATTGATCGCTGCCGACTGGCCATTGAGGTTCTGCAGCATCTTGTTGAGCTCGGCCTGCACGGCCGGATCGGTCACGGTGACCGACGCGCCGGAGATCTGGATCTTCGACTTGTTCTGCTGCAGGAAATCGCCCACGGCCAGTGCGCCGTCGAACGTGGTGTCCAGTGCGGGGAACACCTCCTTGAAGGTGGCGGCCGGCGCCGAGACGGTCTTCTCGTAGGCCTTGTCGTAGACCTGCTTCAGGTCATCGGGTTGCTTCAGTTGCGCGCGTGCGGCATCGGCCTTGGCCAGCTGCTGGTCGAGCGCGGTGCGCAGGCCCGCCAGGCCCTCCTTGGCGGCCTTCAGGTCGTCGCGGCGCGTGGCCAGGTCGCCGATGGAGCGCAGCGCGCCCTTGGCCATGACGTCGCCCATCGGCTGGCTCACCGACTTGTTCATGCCTTCGTTGAAATCGGTGATCACCGCGTAGTGCTTGGCGTAGTCGCCGAACGATGTCTTCTGCTCTTCGCTGGGCGAGGGCACGCGAAGGCCGGGCTTGTCGAGCACGCGGGTCTGCAGGAATTCGATGAAGGCGGTGCGCTGCTCGGCCTCCTTGTTGCCGCAGGCCGCGAGCGCGAGACTGAAGGCCAGGACGAGCGACAGGGCGCCCATGCGTTGAATGAAAGCTCTCATGGGACGGGCCCTCCCCGATTTTGTGTGGATCTAAAAATTATAGAGAGCGCTTGATGGCATCGATCAGCGCGCGCGCCGCGACCGACAGCGAATGGCCGCGCTTGGTGACCACCGAGATGTCGCGCGAGACGCGCGGCGCGCTGAGCACCTTGATCACCAGCGGCGGATCGTTCGCATCGCGCGCGAAGGCCGAGGGCATGATCGATGCGCCCATGCCGCTGGCCGTCATCCAGAGCGCCGTGGAGAGAAAGGACACCTCGTTCACCACGTCCAGCGCCACGCCCGCGTCCGCCGCGGTGCCGTCGATCAGCGGGCGCACGCCGTAGCCGGGGCGCACGGTGATGACGGGGTGGCCGCCCAGGTCGGTCCAGCGCACCACGCGCGCCTTGGCCAGCGGATGGTCGTTCCGGCACACGAGCGCCAGGTGGTCGCGCATGAGCCGCTGCACCTCGACCTCGGCGCCGGGCCGCTCGGGGGTGCCGATGCCGAAGTCCACGTGCTCGCCCAGGATGCGCGAGATGAACTGGTCGGGCGCGCAGTCGTTGACCATCACGCGAACTTTCGGGTGCTCTTCGCTGAAGCTGCGGATCGCCGCGGGCAAGAGAAAGGTGGCGAGCGTGGGCGTGATGGCCAGCGAGACGCGCCCCCGCTCGAGCGTGGTCAGCTCGCGAAAGCCGATGGAGAGCGAATCGACGTCGCGCAGGATGCGCTCCGCGGTGGCGAGCATTTCGTCGGCCGCCGCGGTCGGCTTGAGCGAACGCGTGGTGCGGTCGAACAGGCGCGTGCCCAGCCCTTCCTCGAGCTGGCGGATCAGCATGCTCACCGCCGACTGGGTGACGAACAGCCTTTGCGCGGCCGCGCTGAGCTTGCGCAGCTGGTGCACCGCGAGGAACGCGCGCAGCTGGCGAATCGTCGGGCTGAACGTAGGACTGAAGTTTTCATTCATAAGGAGAACTGATATTTGATACGAAATTTCTCGATTTACGAATGAATTTCCGCAGCGTTCAATCGCTCGAAACCAAGTAAAAGAAACAATCAAGGAGTCCGAATGACAGCACCGATCGCCCGCCAGGCGCCCAAGCTTCGCAGGCAATTGTTGCTGGCCACGGCCTGCACCCTCCTGGGCACCGCCGCCCTGGCGCAAGCGCCCAACGCCGATTTCCCCACCCACCCGATCCGCATGGTGGTGACCTTTCCGCCCGGCGGCAGCGCGGACGCCGTGGTGCGCATGCTGGTGCCCCGGCTGAACGAGAAGCTGGGCCAGCAGATGGTGGTGGACAACCGCCCCGGCGCCGGCGGCAACGTGGGCCTCTCGCTGGTGGCCAAGGCGCCGGCCGACGGCTACACGCTCGGCCTGGGCGCGGCCGGCGCGCTCACCGCCAACGTGAGCCTCTATGCGCAGATGCCCTTCGACCCGGTGAAGGACTTCAAGCCGGTCGGCATGGTGGCCGCCACGCCGTTCGTGATCGTCGGGCATCCCTCGGTGCCCGCGCGCACGCTGCCCGAACTGATTGCGCTGGCCAAAGCCAAGCCGGGCACGCTCTCGATCGGCCACGGCGGCAACGGCACGGCGATGCACCTGTCGACCGCGCTCTTCGCGCAGATGGCCGACGTGAAACTCATCGAAGTGCCCTACCGCGGCTCGGGCCCGGCGGCGCTCGATGCGCTCGCGGGGCAGGTGCAGCTGGCCCTGGTGGACCTGCCCGCGTCGCTGCAGCAGATCAAGGCCGGCAAGCTGATCGCCTTCGCGGTGACCAGCGCGCAGCGCGTGCCGATGCTGCCCGACGTGCCCACCGTGGCCGAGGCGGGCCTGCCGGGCTACGACTCGACCGGCTGGTTCGGCGTGGTGGCGCCGGCCGGCACGCCCGCACCCATCGTGGCGCGGCTCAACGCGGAGATCAACGCCGCGCTCGGCGACGAACAGATCAAGGCCGCGATGCGCAACCTCGGCGCGGAGCCCGCACCGAGCTCGACCGAGGCCTTCGAGGCCTACATCCGCAGCGAAACGAAGAAGTGGGCCAAGGTGATCCAGGTCGCCAACATCCGGCTCGACTGACAAAACCGAAGACAGAGACAACAGGCAAGAAGGCACCATGAGCGACACGACATTGAAGGCGGACGTTCTCATCGTCGGCGCGGGCCCCGTGGGCCTCACGCTCGCCATGGACCTGGCGTCGCGCGGCGTCTCGGTGATCATCTGCGAGACGCGCCGCTTCGCCGAGCCGCCGAACGTGAAGTGCAACCACGTGGCCTCGCGCACCATGGAGCAGTTCCGGCGCCTGGGCGTCGCGCAGAAGCTGCGCGATGCGGGGCTGCCCGCGGACTATCCCAACGACGTGGTGTTCCGCACCACGGTGACGGGCGCCGAACTCACGCGCATTCCCATCCCGTGCCGGCGCGACCGCTACACCGAGACCGAGGGCCCCGACGCGTGGTGGCCCACGCCCGAGCCGCCGCACCGCATCAACCAGATCTACCTGGAGCCCATCCTGCTCAAGCACACGGCGGCGCTGCCGGGCGTGCAGCTGCTCAACCGCACGCAGTTCGCGGGCTTCACGCAGGACAAGGACGGTGTGACCGCCATCGCCACCGAGATGGACGGCGGCGTCACGCGCAGCATCCGCTGCCGCTACATGGTCGGCTGCGACGGCGGCAGCTCGGCGGTACGCAAGCAGATCGGCGCCAAGCTCGAAGGCACGGCGGTCATCCAGCGCGTGCAGTCCACCTTCATCCGCGCGCCGCAGCTGCGCGCCATGATTCCCGGCAAGCCCGCGTGGTCGTATTACGCGATGAACCCGCGCCGCTGCGGCACGATGTTCGCCATCGACGGGCACGAGACCTGGCTGGTGCACAACCACCTGAACGCCGAAGAGCCCGAGTTCGATTCGGTCGACCGCGACCAGGCGCTGCGCGACATCCTGGGCGTCGGGCCCGACTTCACTTATGAAGTCATCAGCAAGGAAGACTGGATCGGCCGGCGCCTGGTGGCCAACCGTTTCCGCGAAGGCCGCGTGTTCCTTGCGGGCGATGCGGCGCACCTGTGGGTGCCGTACGCGGGCTACGGCATGAACGCGGGCATCGCCGATGCGCTGAACCTCTCGTGGCTGCTGGGTGCCTGCGTGCAGGGCTGGGGCGACGAGTCGATGCTGGACGCCTACGAGGCCGAGCGCCAGCCGATCACCGAGCAGGTGTCGAACTTCGCGATGGACCATGCGCAGAAGATGATCCGCGCACGCCGCGCCGTGCCGCAGAACATCGAGGCGCCCGGCCCCGAGGGCGAGGCGCTGCGCGCGGACATCGGCAGCGAGGCCTACGCGCTCAACGTGCAGCAGTTCTGCTGCGCGGGGCTCAATTTCGGCTACTTCTACACGGGCTCGCCGATCATCATCGCGGACGGCGAGCACACGGCGCCCCCTTATTCGATGGGCGACTTCACGCCGTCCACCGTGCCCGGCTGCCGCGCGCCGCACTTCTGGCTGGCCGACGGCCGCTCGCTGTACGACGCGTTCGGCCCGGGCTACACGCTGCTGCGCTTCGACCGCAGCGTGGACGTGCGGCCGCTGGAGCGCGCCGCGCAGACCTACAACATGCCGCTCACGGTGCTGGACATCGAGACCGCCGAAGTGCCCAAGGCCTACGCCCATCGCCTGGTGCTGTGCCGCGCGGACCAGCACGTCGCCTGGCGCGGCGCGCACCTGCCCTTCGAGGTGTACGACCTGGTGGCCATCCTGCGCGGCGATGCCAAGCGGGTGCGCGAGCGCAAGCGGGCGCTGGCGTGGGAAGGCGTCGCCGCGGCCTGAGCGTTGCCTAGCGGCGTGCCGCGACCACGCGGTACGCCAGCCACACGGCCAGCGCAGGGGCGAGCGCAAAGCTCGCGAACAGCCACGCCGCGGCCGACTGCGCACCCTCGACGCCGCCCGGCAGCGTGAGCCCCGCCGCATTGGCCACCAGCCCCGCCACCGCCGCGCCCACGGCCATGCCATAGAGCTGGATCGTCGTGATCGAGGCGGAGGCCAGCCCTTCTTCGCCCTTGGGCGCCAGCGACAGCACGCGCGTCACCAGGTGCGGCCAGCCGATGCCCACGCCCAGGCCGACGATGGCGAGCGCCAGGGCGACCAGCACGGTCTCGTTGACCGCCCCCAGATACCCCGGGAACGGCAGCAGCAGCGCGAGCGCCACGAGCCCCAGCGTGCAGGCCACGGGACCGGCGCGCAGCATGCGGTCGGCGCCTGCGCCGCTGCGCCCCGACGAGAGCAGCGAGCCCGCGCTCCAGCCGCCGGCCATCGCGGCCGTCAGATACCCCGCCGCAAGCGGCGAATGGCCGTGCAGCAACTGCAGGAAGTACGGCACGAAGATCTCGGTGGTGGTGCCGACCAGCAGCAGCGCGACGCTCGCATAGATGGCGCCCAGCGGCGCGCTCAACGCGTAGGCGCCGGTCGGCAGCAGCCGCACCGTGGCGCGGCGATCCACGCGCGTGGCGACGACGCCGATGGCCAGGCCCAGCACCACGCCCACCGCCTGCCAGGCGAGGTCGGACAGCAGCCCGCTCGCCGCGATCACCAGCACCGAGGCGGCCAGCAAGCCGATCTGCAATGCCGGAATGCGCGGCAGGGTCGCCGGACGCGCATGCCGCACGCCGGCGCCGGGCCGCAACTGCACCACCACCAGCAGCGCCTGCGCCGCGGCCACCGGCAGCAGGAACCAGAACGCCCAGCGCCAGTGCCCCGATTGCGCGAACAGCCCGCCCACCGCCGGCCCGCACAGCGTGGCGACGCCCCACATGCCCGACACCAGCGCCACCGCGCGCGGCCAGAGGCGCGGCGCGAACACCAGTTGGATCAGCGCATAGCTCAACGCCGCGAGCATGCCGCCGCCCAGCCCCTGCACCGTGCGGCCGGCGAGCATCCAATGCATCGCCGGCGCGAGGGCGCAGCCCATCGAACCGGCGGTGAACACGGCCAGCGCCGCCAGGCACGCGCCGCGCGGGCCGAGCATCGCGAGGAGGCGCACCGAGAGCGTCGCCCCGAGGATCGAGCCCACCACGAAGAGCGTGGTGCTCCATGCGTACCAATCGAGCCCGCCGATTTCGCGCACCACCGAAGGCAGCACGGTGGTCACGATGTGCACGTTGACCGCGTGCAACGCGACGCCGCCGGTGAGCGCCAGCGCGCGCCAGCCATTGCGGCCGGTAAAGAGTTCGCCCCACCCGGCCGTGGCCGGCGGCGAGATCGGGGAAGGCGCGGAAGGATCGGAGGAAGAGGAAGAGGAAGAGGAAGAGGAAGAGGAAGAGGAAGAGGAAGAGGAAGAAGAAGCGGCGGCAGGCGGCATGGCGGACCCGAAAGACTGGAAGGAGCCCGGATACTAGGCGCCCCCATTCAATTAAACAAGTTATTGCTTTGATAAATAAAATCCACCGTCCGAGGAGTCCGGCGCCCGGATGCGCGACACTTCGGGCCTGATGCAAGCCGCTTCTCCTTCTTCCTCCCACGCCCCACTGTCCGGCGCCATGCCGCAACCTTCCATCCGCCGCCCCACCCTGCGCTTTCTGTTCGGGCACCCCGCGCACGCCATCGCGCTGGGCTTCGGCTCGGGCCTGCCGCGTTTCGCGCCCGGCACCGTGGGCACGCTGTGGGCCTGGGTCGCCTTCGCGGTGATGCAGCTGTGGTTCACGCCGGCCACCATCGGCTGGATCATCCTGGCGTCGCTGCCCATCGGCTGGTGGGCCTGCACGGTGACGGCGCGCGACATGAACCTGGCCGACCCCGGCGCCATCGTGTGGGACGAGGTCGTCGCCTTCTGGATCGTGCTCTGGCTGGTCACGCCGGCCGGGCTCTTTGCGCAGGCGATCGCCTTCGGCCTCTTCCGTTTCTTCGATGCCGCCAAGCCCGGCCCGGTGGCTTGGGCCGATGGGCTTTTCAAGCAGCGCGACGCCGCACAGGTACGCTGGTGGCGCGCGGGCTTCGGCATCATCCTGGACGACCTCGTGGCGGCCTTCTGCACGCTCTTGGTCATTGCGCTCTGGCGCGCATGGTGAACCTCTGATGGATTCTTCTTCGACCCTGTTGCCGCTCTCCGAGCAGGACACGCCCGCGCTGGTCGCCGCGGTGGCTCAGCGGCTGCTGAAAAAAGGCTGGCTGCTCTCGACCGCCGAGAGCTGCACCGGCGGCCTGATCGCCGCGGCCTGCACCGAGCTGGCCGGCTCCAGCGCGTGGTTCGAGCGCGGCTTCATCACGTACTCCAACGCGGCCAAGACCGAGCTGCTGGGCGTCGATGCGGCATCGATCGATGCCCACGGCGCGGTCAGCGAGCCGGTCGCGCGCGCCATGGCCGTGGGCGCCATCGCGCGCTCGGCCCCGTCGCGCGCGGCCATCGCGGTGACCGGCATCGCCGGCCCCACGGGCGGCACGCCCGAGAAGCCGGTCGGCACGGTGTGGTTCGGCTGGTCGGTCGACGGGCAGCTGCGCACCGAGCGCCGCCGCTTCGACGGCGACCGCGCCACGGTGCGCGCGGCCACGGTGCACTACGCGCTGCAGACGCTGGTGGAACTGCTGGGCGACTGAGCCCGGCGCCGGCCTTCAGGCCATCATGAAATCACCGATGGCGCGGCGCGGCGCGGCCTGCACCGGCGCCATCGGATAGCCGAGGCGACACATCATCTGCAGCGTCGGGCTGCGCGCATTGCGCGGGGGCTCGGCGCCCAGCAGCAGGTCGTGCGCCGCGGCGTGGTGCGGCGCCATCTCGGCGAATTCCTCCAGCGGCTGGCTCATCGGGTGCAGGCCCACGCCGAGCTCGGTGGCGCGCAGTTGCTGGCGCACATAGGCGCGGCCCGCGGCGACCTGGTCGGTGCGGCTGTTGCCGCGCGTGCTGAGCCAGACGAAGCCCATGGCTGTGTGGGCCTGGTCCTCGAACACCTGGAGGGTCTCCTTGAACGACTCGCTGTCTTCCGGCGCGGGCACGTTACGGTCGAACTGCCCGAACGCGATCGCCAGGCGCAGCGCCGGGTCGTTGCGCGAGAAGCCGTCGCGGTGTTCCAGGATCTCCTGCGGCCCGACGCGCAGCATCCGCAGGTTTTCCAGCGCGGTGCCGGGCGTGACGATCTCCACGCGCGCGGCCGCCGCGCAGAGCTTGCGCAGCACCCGCACGCGGGGCATGTCGACCGTGCCGTCGGCCCGCACCACGCCGCCCACGGGCGCGATGGCGGTGAGCCCCTGGAGCATGTCGGCCGACACCGGCCGGCCCATGTCGAAACGCTGTTTCGGCGTGCGGCGCCTGAGCACCTGCGCGAAGAGCGGATCGGGCGCGCCGCCACCCGACAGCCGCAGCCGCGCCACCGGAATGTGCGGCCATTGCCGCGGCTCGCTCGGCAGTTCGCCCTGCGGCCACAGCTGCACGCTGGCCAGGATGCCCTGCTGCGCGAGCGCCATCCCCAGGAGTTCGATGAAGGCGCCGTGGCCGATGAGGGCCTGCCGCCCGTAGGGGTCGGTCTCGGGCAGCAGCCGCTCGCGGTCGCAGTAGAGAACGATGGCATCGGGCTCGCGCAGGTCCACCAACCACGGCTGGCAGTTGTACGCGGTCGGTGCGGTGACCGCATAGGCCACGGCGCGCCTGCGCGGATCGGGCTCGTTGCCGGGCCCGTTCCATATCTCGAGCGCGGCCGCCGGAATGTCGGAGTGAAGCCACCAGGTTGCCAGAGCAACCGCGCCTGCCGCCACCACAACACCGCCTCCCAGCAGCCGGACAAAGTTTCTTCTTTCATCCATTGCCGGCATTATCGAAAGGCGCCATTCAATTCACAATGCGTCAACGTTTGATCCCCTCGCTGCCGGTTTGGCTCGCGGTGCACCGCGAGATCCGAACAGACCGGCGCATCCGCGCCGTCTATGATTTCCGCGCGCGCGACGTCCCGGTGTCGATCTGACTTCCCCAAAACTCCAAGAGGCCTCATGACAGCAGCCACCAATGCCCAGACCATCGAGCGCTTCTACAGCGCGTTCGCCCGGCTCGACGCCGCCACCATGGAGGCCTGCTACGCGCCCGATGCGGTGTTCGACGACGAGGCCTTTTCCCTGCGCGGGCGGCGCGAGGTGGGCGGCATGTGGCGCATGCTGACCACCGCCACCAAGGCCAAGGGCGCGGACGTGTGGCGCATGAGCTTTCGCGACGTGAAGGCCGACGACACCACGGGCAGCGCCCATTGGGACGCGCACTACCGCTTCAGCGCCACGGGCCGGCTGGTGGACAACAGCATCGACGCGCGCTTCACCTTCACGCCCGAGGGGCTGATCGCCACGCACCGCGATACGTTTCCGTTCTGGACCTGGTCGCGCCAGGCGCTCGGCACGCCGGGCCTCCTGCTGGGCTGGACGCCGATGCTGCGCAAGAAGGTGCGCGCCACGGCGGCCGGCAATCTTTCCAAATTTCTTTCGAGCCAACCCTCATGAGCAACGACATCGTCTTCACTTCCAACGAAGCGGCCCACCGCTACGAAGCCACCATCGACGGCCAGCTCGCGGGCTACGCCGAATACAACCTGCTGACCGACGCGATCATGTTCACGCACACCGAGGTGCTGCCTGAATTCGAAGGCAAGGGCGTCGGTTCGGGCATCGCCAGGCACGTGCTGGGCGAGGCGCGCGCGAAGGGGCTGCATGTGATTCCGGTGTGCCAGTTCATCGCGGGGTACATCCGCAAGCACCGCGAATACGCCGACCTCGTGCGGCCGGATATCCAGCGCGCCTTCAAGATCTGACGGTCATCACGGCCTTCGGCGCGGGCAGCCACGCGAAGGCCGCGATGCCCAGCACCAGCAAGGTGGCGATGGTGCCTAGCACGGCCGTGAGCGGATCGCCGCCATGCGCCGCAGCGATGGAAGCCGCGACGCCGGTGCCCCACTGCATCAGCGCAACGCCCAGGAACATCGCCATCGTGAAGACGGCCATCGCGCGCCCGGTGAGCGTCACGGGATACGCCACGCGCACGTCGGCGTACTGCCACACGATGAAGCCCGAGAGCACGCCGATCAGCACCATGCCGAAGATGTCGAGCCACGCCGAGTGCAGCACGGCGATGAGCGCGAAGAGCGCGGCGTAGACCAGCCCGCAGATCACGATCCAGCGGCGGCGCGCGGCGCCGTCGCGATCCAGCCGCCCGAAGAGCGGCGCACCGACGAGCGAGATCACCGACACCGCGAGCGCGACGTTGCCGCTCTGCACGAGCGAGTAGCCGTGGCGCTCCATCATCAGCGGCCCGAGCCACAGGCCCCGCAGCGAAATGAACGCGGCATACGTGACCGCGCCGAGCACCATGATGCCCAGCGTGTGCGGCATCGCGAAGAGGGCACCGAACTGGCGGATCGCCTGGGGAATCGACTCCTTCACCTGCGGCACGGCCGAGGCGGGCTCATGCACCCAGTACCAGATCGCGAGCCACGCGAGCGCCGCGGCAACGGCCAGCACGAGGAAGCCCGCGCGCCACGAATACGCCTCGACCAGCCACGCGAGCGGCGTGCCGGTCGCCAGCATGCCGATGCCGCCGATGGCCAGCACCATGCCCGAGACGGTGGCGAAGCGCGCCGCCGGAAAGTGCCGCGCGATGAACACGGTGCACACCAGAAAGGCCGGCGCGCAGCCCACGCCGATCAGCGCCTGCCCCGCGACCAGCACGAGATAAGTGGACGCCACCGCCGAGAGCAGCGCGCCGGCGATGGCGATCGGAAAGGCCACGAGCACCGTGCGGCGCACGCCGTGCAGGTCGATGCCGATGCCCATGAAGAGCTGCATTGCGCCAAACGCGAAATGAAAAGCCCCCGAGAAGATCCCGAGGGCCTGGGCGGAGAGCTTGAAATCCGTCTGCAGCGGGCTCGCCATGATGGCGCCGACTGTGCGGAAAGCCTGGCTGAGTGCGACGCCTGCGCACAGGGCGAGGACCATGACCCAGGCGGCGCGGGGTGTCAGGGGCTCTGCTGCGGGGGTCATTGGGGGCGCTCTTGTTCAGGGCGCGTGCACAGGCCACCGGGTACTCCCCTCCGCGAATGTCCCCCGGCTTCGCCTCCTCCTTGATTTCGCTGCGGGGAGCACCCGATGCCCTGCGCACACAGGGCGCTGTCGTTGTGCTGGCCGATCAACGACCGCACTGCATGACGAGCACGCCGATGGGGTGCCTTGCGCAGCGAAATAAAGGAGGAGGCCGAAGGCCGGGGGACATTCGCGGAGCAAGGCACCCCGTCGGCGGGATCGCGCCCTGAACGGAGCCCCCAGTCACTCACCGTGGCACTTCTTGTACTTCTTGCCGCTGCCGCAGGGGCAAGGATCGTTGCGACCGGGCGTCGCTTCCTTGCGGATCGTCTCGACCTTCGGCCCCAGGCTCTTCCAGAGCTGGCGCAGGTCGTACACCGCCCAGATGGCGGCGCCGAAGTCGTCCAGCCGCTGCTGGCTCACGCTGGGCGGCGCGTCGTCGCTGTACATCGAGAGCGTGGGCTTGGCGGTGTCGTCTTCGGTCAGCGCGACGATGTTGTCGAGCGCGTCGTCCAGCATCTGCGCAGCGTCCTTGTCGCGCGGGGTGGCCCAGTCCTCGGGCCAGTTCTCGACCGCGTACATGAAGCCGAGCGCCCAGACTTGCGCGAACGAGGGAATCTCCTCGCCGGCCACTTCGGCGCGCTCTTCCTCGGGCAGCGAGGCGATGGCGCCGCGGGTGTCGAGCACCTCGGGCTGCCAGCTGCGCTCGTCGTCCAGTGTCTCGACGGGGGCGTCCAGGCCCTCTTCGATCTCGCGCCAGCGGCGCTTCCAGTTCCAGACGAATTCCATGTGCTGGGCGGCAACGAAGCTGTCGCCCAGCAGCACGGGCCAGTATTCGGTGGGCGCGATGGGCCGGCGGGTGCAGATCAGCGCGGCCATGAAGCCCTCGCAGAACTCCCACTGGGGGATTTCCTCGTCGTGCTCGCGCATGGCGTCCAGCGCGGTGTCCAGGGCATCGAAATCGTCGGGGCCGAGGGGTTCCTGGGCGGGGGCGGGGGGAGAAGAGGTGTCGGGAGAAGTCGTCATGGCAGGTTCGGGGCAGCCCTCTATGATGCAGCAGGCTCCCGGAGTCATCTATTTCTATGCCCACGATTATTCCGTTTCCGGCGCGCTACAGCGCCTTTGCCTTGTGCGTGGTCGGCCTGGTCGCCTGCCTGGCCTTCGGGCTGGTGTCGCCGCACCTCTGGCTCGCCTGGACCGGCGTCGTGGTCTTCGCGGTACTCACAGGTACCGGCATCCACGACCTGCGGCAGCCGCGCCACGCGATCCTGCGCAACTACCCGGTCATCGGCCACCTGCGCTTTCTGCTCGAATTCATCCGCCCCGAGATGCGGCAGTACTTCATCGAGAGCGACTCCGAAGCGGCGCCCTTCTCGCGCGCGCAGCGCTCGCTGGTCTACCAGCGCGCCAAGGGCGAGCCGGACAACCGCCCCTTCGGCACGCAGCTGAACGTGACCATCGCGGGCTACGAGTGGATCAACCACTCGATGCAGCCGACCAAGCTTGCGAACCACGACTTCCGCATCGTGATCGGCGGCACGCCGCAGCCGGTCGGCGCGAACCCCGCACAGGTCTGCACGCAGCCGTACAACGCCAGCGTGTTCAATATCTCGGCAATGAGCTTCGGCGCGCTGTCGGCCAACGCGATCCTCGCGCTCAACCAGGGCGCCAAGATGGGCGGCTTCGCGCACGACACCGGCGAGGGCTCGATCTCGCAGCACCACCGGGTGCACGGCGGCGACCTGATCTGGGAAATCGGCTCGGGCTACTTCGGCTGCCGCAACGACGACGGCACCTTCAATGCCGAGCGCTTCACCGCCAATGCGCGCGACCCGCAGGTGAAGATGATCGAGATCAAGCTGAGCCAGGGCGCCAAGCCCGGCCACGGCGGCGTGCTGCCCGCCCCCAAGGTCACGCCCGAGATCGCGGCCGCGCGCGGCGTGCCGGTGGGCGTGGACTGCATCTCGCCCTCCTCGCACAGCGCGTTCTCCACGCCGACCGAGATGATGCATTTCGTCGCGAAGCTGCGCGAGCTCTCGGGCGGCAAGCCGACGGGCTTCAAGTTTTGCCTCGGCCATCCGTGGGAATGGTTCGGCATCGTCAAGGCGATGCAGGCCACGGGCATCACGCCCGACTTCATCGTGGTGGACGGCGCCGAGGGCGGCACGGGCGCGGCGCCGGTGGAGTTCAGCGACCACGTGGGCGCGCCCCTGCAAGAGGGCTTGCTCCTCGTGCACAACACGCTCATCGGCGTGAACCTGCGCCACCGCATCAAGATCGGCTGCGCGGCCAAGGTGATCACCGCCTTCGACGTGGCCCGCATGATGGCGCTGGGCGCCGACTGGTGCAACGCGGCGCGCGGTTTCATGATGGCGCTGGGCTGCATCCAGGCGCAGAGCTGCCACACCGGCCACTGCCCCACGGGCGTGACCACGCAGGACCCGCTGCGCCAACAGGCGCTGGTGGTGCCGACCAAGGCCGACCGGGTGCGCAACTTCCACCGCAGCACGCTGCATGCGCTGCAGGAGCTGGTGCAGGCCGCGGGGCTGGACCATCCGCAGCAGATCACCGCCCACCACATCGTGCGCCGCATCTCCGACACCGAGGTGCGCCTCCTGAGCAACCTGGTGATGCAGGTGCAGCCGGGCGCGCTGCTCGGGCCGCTCGATGCGCAGCACAATGTCTTCCGTACCTACTGGCCGCTGGCCAGTGCCGAGAGTTTCCAGCCTGTGACGCAGGGGCCCTATGGCCTCGTCCCGGGCTTTGCAATGGCCGCATGAACCCACTGAGACGAGGCGCTTCGACGCGCCTGCACAGCGCGAAAGGCGCGGCTTCGGCGCCGGCGCCGCTCGACGCGCTGCCCACGCCCCCGTCGCCCGGCGACTACGCCGAGTTCCTTCGCCTCACGCTTCCGAAGCAGGAGAAGAACGTGGCGAGCCACCGCCTGGGCAGCGAGCGCGTGTGGCTCAAGAAGGCCGGGCCGCGCCACGGCAAGTGGGGCTACCGCGTGATGGCGGCGGTCGCGCGCATGGCGCGGCTGGACATCATCAAGCCGGTGCCCAACCCCGGCGGCGAAGCCGCCATCGCCACTGAAGCGCGGCGCCTGAAGCAGCTCGCGGCCGCGGGCCTGCGCGTGCCGACGGTGCTGGCGCAGCAGCCCGATGGCCTGCTCATTTCCGACCTCGGCGAAAGCGGCCGTGCCACCGTCGTGCTGCAAGAGCGCCTGGACCAGGCCGCTGCGGCAGGCCCCGCCGCGCTGCTCGCCGTGTGGCGCGAAGGTCTCGCCGCCATCGCGGCCGTGCACGTGCGCGGCCAGCACCTGAGCCAGGCCTTCGACCGCAACCTCGTGCAGTGCCCCGACGGCGTGATCGGCTACATCGATTTCGAGGACGACCCCGCCGAGGTCATGACGCTGGCCGAATGCCAGGCGCGCGACTGGCTCAGCTACCTGCACTCCACGGCCATGATGCTCGAGGCCGCCGCGCCGCAGGCCGCCGGCCAGCACTGGCACGCGGCGCTCGCCACGGTGAACGAAGAGGTGCGCGAGCGCATCGCCAATGCGGCGCGGCGCATGAAGTGGGCGCGCAAGCTGCCCGCCAGCCGCCGCTGGGGCCGCGACACGCAGCGCGTGCGCGCGGTGGCGCGGCTGCTCGGGCGCTGGCACGACCCCGCCTGAGGTCTTTTCAGGGCTTGACCGTCCAGCGCAGTGCGCCCAGCAAGTTGCTGTGGTCATCGGTCCATGTCTTGACGCCCGCGTCATCGATGGCCTCGCCGCGCTCGCGCACGACGGCATCCTGCAGGAAGCGTGCGTCGTTCGTCAGCAGCACGTACTCCGAGGAGTGCTCCAGCGTGGCATTGCCGGGCGCGGGCTCGAAGTGCACGCGCAGCGCCTGCATGCCCGCGTCCTCGGCCAGGCGCTTGACCACCGGCGCGAGCAGCAGGTGCCGGTTGCTGATGTGAAAGGCGATCACGCCCGTGGGCAGCAGGTGCTGGCGGTACAGCGCCAGCGCCTCGCGCGTCATCAGGTGCATCGGGATCGCATCGCCCGAGAAGGCATCGACCACGATCGCGTCCAAGCGCTGCGAGCCGTGCGCATCGAGCTCCTGCTGCATCAGGAGGCGCGCATCGCCCTGCGCCACCTCGATGGTCGCCGGCGAGTCGGCGAGGTAGGTGAAATGCGAGCGCGCGGCCTCTGTCACGCGCGGGTTGATCTCGTAGAAACGGTAGGTGTCGCCGCTGCGCCCGAAGGCCGCGAGCGTGCCCACGCCCAGGCCGATCACACCCACGCGCTGCGTCTGGCTGCGGTTCGTGAGCAGCGCCAATCCGGCGCCCGACTTCGGCCCGTAGTAGGTGCTCGGCAGACGCCGCTGCACCGCGCCCTGCAGCTGCTCGCCGTGCGAGATCACGCCGTGCATCAGCCGGCGCGACGCGGTGAGGCCACCCGGAATGCCGAACTGCTCCACGCGCAGCGCGCCGTAGAAATTGCGCACGCGCAGCACCGTGCGGTTGTCGGCCTCGAGCACGCTCGCGATCGAGAGCCAGGCCACGGCGCCCGCCGCCAGCGCACCCGCCAGGCCCGCGCCCGCCGCCCATGAACGCGCGCGCCATGCGCCGTAGGCCGCGGCGAAGCAGGCGAGCGCGGCGACCGATGCGTGAAAGACGTTGTTGGACACCGAGACCGCGTCCATCCGCAGGAACGCCGCGAACCCCACCACGACGGCGAGCGCGAAGGCGAACCACACCCACTGCTGGCGCCCGCGCACGAGCCACAGCATGATCAATCCGGGCGCCGCCAGGCTCGCGGGCAGCTCCCAGTAGCCATTGAAGAAATGCGGCGCGACCACGCCCGCGAAGATGCCGCCCACCGCGCCGCCCAATGCCAGCAGCAGGTAGAAACGCGTGAGCCGCGCGGGTCCGGGCCGCGCGCGTGCGAGCTCGCCGTTGGCGAACATGCAGATCGCGAAGAGCCCCGCGCAGTACAGGCCGATGGCCGCGGCGATCGGGAGCGACCGCTGCGGCGTGTTCAGGTACCAGCCCATCACCGGCGTGAGCACCACCACCGCGGGCCAGAAGAGCCGGCGCCGGTACCAGAAGTCGCTGTCGAAACACAGCACGAAGCTCAAGAGGTACAGCGCGAGCGGCACGATCCACAGCATCGGCACCGAGGCGATGTCCTGCGTGATGAAGGCCGACACCGCCAGCAGCGCGACCGTGCCGAGCGCGGCCAGCACCAGCCACAGCAGTTGCTCGGACCACGACAGGGGCGCTGGCGACGCAGCGCTTGCGACCGCTTCCGCACCAGTCTGCGTGGGTCGCGCCTTGCCGACGGCCACCACCGACACGATCGCCAGCACCGCGAACAGCCCGAAGCCCACCGACCACGCCACGGCCTGCGCGCGCAGCGCGAACACCGGCTCCAGCACGAAGGGATACACGACAAGCGCCGCCAACGCCGCAAGGTTCGACAGCGCGAACAGCCGGTAGACCTTCGCCTGCCGCGGCGCATCGCCCGCATGCAGCCGCGCGACCCAGCTCTGCACCAGCGGCCCGGTGGTGCACACCGCGAGATACGGCAGCCCGATGGTGGCCGCCAGCACCGCGAGCACGCCGGCCGACGGGTCGCCCTGCCCCGTCGGCTTCCACGCCGCATCGGGAATCACCGGCAGCATCGCGCAGGCCGCAAGCAAGAGGAGCGCATGCACGACGGCCTGCATGCGCAGCGGCCGGCGCGAGAGCCAGTCGGCGTAGAAGTACCCCAGGAGCAGCACCACCTGGAAGAACACCAGGCACAGCGTCCACACCGCGGCCGAGCCGCCGAACCACGGCAGGATCTGCCGCGCGATCAGCGGCTGGACCAGGAACAGCAGGAAGGCCGAGACGAAGATGGTCGATGCGCAGAGCGCCAGTGCGCCGGCGCCGCGCGGCGCTTCCGATGCGCCCACATCGTGCGCAACATGCGCAACAGGCATTGCGTCCGCGGCCTCGCGCATCAGGGCGCTGTGCCCGGGTTCGGCACCTTGTCCAGCTGCCCCTTGACCGAGGCGTCCCAGATGGCCGGGCAGAAGGAATTGCCGTCACCCACCTTGTCGGCCAGCGCGTCGACACCGCGGGCCAGCAGCTGCGAGGCCCACTCGGTGCTGTTGTTGCGCACGAAAGCAAAGATGTTGGTCATGGCGTCCTGCGGCTTCTCCAGCACGTTGATGCCCGTATTGTTGCTCCACGCCGGGTCCCACTGCAGGTCGATGCTGCGGTCGCTCTTGGGTCCGAACGAATAGAACGGGTGCCAGTACATCGGCGACTCCATGCCCACCACGCCGTCGGCGGCGAGCGGAATCTTGCCGTTGGCGATGTAGTACGCATCCAGCTGGTTGAGGCGGAAATCGGTGCCCGGCGCGGTGGCGCCATCGACCGACATGAGCTTGAACCACGCCTCGCCCACGAACTGGTAGCCCTTGAGCGCGGTGAGGATGATCTTGTTGGCCACCGGAATCCCCAGGCGATAGCCGTAGTGCACGCGCAGGTGCAGCACGCTCGACTCGCCCAGCGTCTTGTTCGACACATTGCCGCGCAGTTCCGCATCGGGCGGCAGCGGATCGCCGATGCCCACGGTGGTGCTCATGGCCTTGGCCTTGAAGTCGTAGGGCAGGGGCTTGCGGTAACGCATGGTGTCGTTGGGGATCTGCATGATCCAGCGGTTCTCGCCGAAGTTCTCGATGAACGCCCAGTCGATGAAGGTGGTCTGCGTGGGGTTCAGGTACTCGATGCAGGCCGACTCGATCAGGTCGGTGTTGGTGTCGATCCAGCCCTTGAACATGCCGCCCACGCTGGCGTCCCGCACGTTCAGCGGCATCATCCCCTTGACCAGCCCCTGCCACACGCTGCCGCGCGTGAGCGCGTTGGTGGTGAGCTCCAGCGCCGCGCTGTTGAGCGTGGACAGGCCCGGCGTGGTCGAGTTGCCGATGCGAAAGATGAAGGGCAGCGGCATGCCGTTGTTGAGCGACCCCGCGCGCGCCGCTTCGTGCGCGGCGTACTCCAGCGTGAGGCGCGCGCGGTAGATGAGGCCGAACTGCACCACGCACATCACGAACAGGATCAGCACCGGCAGCGCGATCATGGTCTCGGTCATGGAAACGCCGCGCTGGCTGCGCCGGGGCCACGCAAGGCGGCGCTTCTGGTTTTGCTCAAGAGTGGAATGCATTGCTGTTCTCCTCTGTGTGTGGTTACCAGCCCGACAACTTCAACCCCGGACGCAGCGCGAGCCGCCGCGCTTGGCCCGCGGCCAGCTCGAGCACGTTGGACGCGCCCAGGCACATCGCCATGCGCATCGGGCGCAGGCTCTCGACCACGCGCGCGATGCCGCCGTGCCGGTCGAGAAAGACGACGTCGATCGGATAGCGCATGCCCACCGTGTGCACCGAGCTGCAGCGCATGATCAGGAGGCCCTCGCTCGCGGCCAGGCGCGGACGGCCGAGCAGCCCGCGCGTGCGGTCCCAGCCGCGTTCGGCCACGCGCACGGGACCGAAGGGCTGGGCCTGGGGAGAGCGGAGGGAGACGATGCGCATCGGCGATTCAAATGTGTTGTTGAGTGGGCGGATTTCAGTGGTTCTGGGTTTCGAGGAACTGCATCACCAGCGGGAAGAAAATGATGATGAAGGTCACCGGGAAGATGAAGATCACCAACGGCCCGATCATCTTCACGGGCGCCTCCATCGCGAGCTTCTCGGCCATCTGGAAGCGCTCGGTGCGGCGCTGGTCCGAAATGGCCGAGAGCGTGTCGGCCAGGCTCGCGCCCAGCGATTCGGCCTGCGTGAGGTTCGACACCAGGCTCTTGATGTGCTTGTTGTCGAGGCGATCGGCCAGCGCGTTGAGCGCGTCCATGCGGCTCGCGCCGGTGCGCATCTCGCGCATCATCCGGTCGAACTCCTGGCCGAGCGCGCCGCCGGGGCCCTTCTGCACCGCCTGCGCGATCGCGCCCGTCAAGCTCAGGCCCGCCTGGCAGCACAGCGTGATCATGTCCAGGTAGCCGGGCAGCGTGCGCAGGATGTCTTTTTCGCGGCGCTTGCGGCGGTCGCGCATCCACATCACCGGGTAGAGCCACCCCGTCACGCACGATGCCAGCGTGACCCAGATCTTGGTGCCCGCCATCGCATCGAGCAGGCCCGCGGTCCACAGGCCGAGCGCGGCCACCACGAGCATCGAGACGCACTGCACCGCGATGAACTCCTCGGCCTTGAGCACGAACTCCAGGCCCGCGAGCTGCAACTGGCGCTTTCGCTTGACCAGCATCGAGGTGGGCGCGATCTCCGAGACATGGAACTGCAGGATGTTCACCACCGGCCACACCAGCCGCAGCATGCGCGGCAGCGGGTCCATGTGGGTGCGCTCCGAAGGCCGGGCCTTGCGGATCAGCGAGATCATGTAGAGCAGCAGGATCACCCCCGTGGTCGCGCACAGGAAGATGATGGCCAGGAGGATCAGCGAGCGCATGGCAATCCCGGATCTTCAGATGTCGATCGCCACGATCTTGCGGATCATCGCGTAGCCCAGCATCAGCATGATGGCGATCACCGTCAGCACGACCCAGCCGATCGTCGTGGAGAAGAGGAGCCCCATCGTCGGCTGCATCAGGTACAGCACGCCCATCAGCAGCAGCGGAAAGAGCGTCATCACCAGCCCCTGGATGCGGCCCTGCGCGGTGAGCGCCTTGATGCGCCCTTCCAGAATGGCCTTCCGGCGCAGCGTCTCGGCCAGCACCTGCAGCGGCTCCGAGAGATTGCCGCCCACTTCCTTGGAGACGCGCAGCGCCACCACCACCAGCACGAAGTCGGGAATGCCCAGGCGCTGCGACATCTTCTGGATCGCATCGTCGAAGCTCACGCCCAGGCGCTGCTCCTTGAGCACCAGACCGAACTCCTGGCCGAGCGGTCCCACCTGGTCGCGCACCAGCACCTGGATGGCCACCGAAAGCGCGCTGCCCGCGCGCAGCGCGCTGGCAATGAAGAGCAACGCATCGGGCAGCTCCGATTCGATCTGCTGGCGGCGCTTCTTGCGCTGCCATGCGAACCAGCGCGCGGGCAGGAGATACAGCACCACCGCCGCCACCACGCCGCCGATCAGGTTGCCCGAGATGAGCCAGCCGATCGCACCGCACAGCGCCACCAGGAACGCATGGCCCGAGGCGAATGCCACCGCGTGTTGTGCCTGGAACTCCGACAGGTTCAGCGTGCGGCGGCCGCTCGCCTGCAGCTTGGACATCATCTTGCCCACCAGTTCCGGCGAGCGCTGCAAGAGCAGGTAGCCGCACAGCGTGATGAAGCCCATGCCGCAGAGCACGGAGGCCAGGAGGATCATTCCCTTCATGGCACGGTCTCCCCGAAGAGGTATTCCAGGTCCAGCTTCAGGCCGTGCTCCTGCAGGCGCGTGAAGAACTCGGGCACGGTGCCCGCAGCCGTGAAGTGGCCGACGGTCTTGAACGTCTCGTCCACACCGGTCTTGCGAAAGGCATACACGTCCTGCATCTGGATCGTGCCGTCGGCGAAGCCCGTGATCTCGGTGATCTGCGTGACCTTGCGGCTGCCGCACGGAAAGCGCGTGAGCTGCACGATCAGGTCCACGGCCGAGGCGATCTGCTCGCGGATCGCCGCCACCGGGATGTTCATGCCCGCCATGGTCACCAGCACCTCCAGCCGCGACATCGCATCGCGCGGCGAGTTGCTGTGCAGCGTGGTGAGCGAGCCGTCGTGGCCGGTGTTCATGGCCTGCAGCATGTCCAGCGCCTCGCCGCCGCGGCACTCGCCCACCACGATGCGGTCGGGCCGCATCCGCAGCGAGTTGCGCACCAGGTCGCGAATCGCGATGGCGCCCTTGCCTTCGATGTTGGCCGGCCGCGATTCGAGCGACACCAGGTTGGGCTGCCCGAGCGAAAGCTCGGCCGCGTCCTCGATGGTCACGATGCGCTCGTTGGACGGAATGAAGTTCGACACCATGTTCAGGAGCGTCGTCTTGCCGGTGCCCGTGCCGCCCGAGACGATGATGTTGAGCTTCTCCTCCACCGCGATGCGCATGAAGTCCACCATCTGCGCGGTGATGGAGCCGGTGCGGATCATCCCCTCGTGGCCCATGCGGTTCTTCGGGAACTTCCGGATCGTGACGCTGGGCCCGCGCAGCGCGAGCGGCGGAATGATCGCGTTCACGCGCGAGCCGTCTTTCAGGCGCGCGTCCACCATCGGCGAGCTCTCGTCGATGCGCCGGCCCAGCGGCGTCACGATGCGCTCGATGGCCCCGAGCACCGCGATGTTGCTGGTGAAGGCGACGTTGGTGCGCTCCAGCCGCCCCGCGCGCTCGATCCAGATCTCGTCGAAGCGGTTGACCATCACTTCGGTCACGCTCTCGTCTTTCAGCAGCACCTCCAGCGGGCCGAGGCCGATGGCTTCGTCCAGCAGCTGCTGGCTCAGCAGCGCCCGGTCCAGTTCGGGCGGCATGTCGCGCGTGTCGCGGATGATCTCGGCGATCAGCGCGCGGATGTTCGAGCGCAGCTCCTCGTCCTTCATCTGCGCGGTGTCGATGCGGCGGTTGTCCAGTTGCTGGAGCAGCGTGCGGTGCAGCGAGCGGCGCCATTGCAGGAGCGGGTCCTCGATGGCGAGCGCCGCCTCGGCGTACTGCGCGGCCTCGGCCGCTTCCTGCGGATCGACGCCCGCGGGCTTGAGCGCCATATCGATCGACACCACCAGCGTGTGGCCGCCGATGATGATTTCCTCGCCGCCCTTCATCGGGCCGAAGCGCGTCACGCGGTTGCCGTCGACCCAGGTGCCGAAGAGGCTGCCCAGGTCCTGCACGAACACCTCCTCGTCGTGCAGCACGAACTGGGCGTGCAGCTTGGCGACGTTCCAGCCCGAGAGCACGATGTGGTTGCCGGCATCCTTGCCGACCTGGAGTTCCGCGACGTCGATCGGGACCTCGCGCACGACCTGCTGCGGGGAATTGACGAAGACCTTGTGCATGGTGGCGGGGTTCTCGGGTCTTGGGGATCGTCAGGGAGCGACGGGTTGGCCGGGCGTGCCGGCGGGAATGCCGCCGATGTCCGCGGCGGCGGGCGGCGGACGCGAACCGTACGGGTCCGACTTGTCCTCGGTCAGCGTGCCGAAGTTGCTTCCCACGTCCTGCTCGAGCTGGCGCGAGCGCTCGATGCGCGAGCGGCTGTCCGCCGGGACGACCACGCGCGGCGTGATGAACACCACCACTTCCTGTTCCTTGTCGGTGTCGTTGTCGGCACGGAAGGCGCGCCCGATGATCGGCGCCTTGCGCAGGCCCGGCACGCCGTCGCTGGAGCGCGTCGATTCGCGGCTCAAGAGGCCCGACAGCACGATGGTCTCGCCGGCCTTCACGTTGAACTCGGTGTCGGTGCGCCGGATCAGGAGACCCGGAATGCCCTGCACCGCCACACTGCGGTCGATGCTGCTCACCTCGGTGAGGATGCTGCCCGACACGTTGCCCTCGCCGTCGGCGATGGGCTTGATGTTCAGCCGCACGCCGTAGGGCTTGAACTCCACCGAGCCCGCGCCCTGCGTGCTGAGCGCGGGCAGCGGGATCTCGCCGCCGGCCAGGAACTTGGCCTCGCCGCCGCTGCGGGTCGAGAGGTTGGGCGAAGCGAGCAAAAAGGCATTGCCGCGCTGCACCAGCAGGTTGATGCGCGAGGTGAGGCTCAGGCCGATGCCGAAGTACGCCTCGGGCATGCGCCGGTTCTGGCCCAGCAGCGCCGTGCCCTGCGGCGTGGACGTGTTGAAGGCCGAGCCGTCGGGCAGGATGCGGTAGCTGCCGCTGGAGGCGATGTCCGAGAACAGGCCGAAGTTGAAGCCGTCGCCCGAGCTCTGCCAGCGCACGCCCAGGTCATCGAGCGCGGTCTTGCTGAATTCGACGATGCGCACCTGGATGTCCACCATGCGGTCCACGCGGATGCGGTCGGCCGTGGCCAGCGACACCACGGCCGGCGCATAGAGAGTGGCCACCGTGTTCAGGCGCTCGACGGCGGCCGGGTCCAGGCTGTTGCCGTCCATGATGATGCGCTCGCCGATGCGGCGGATGTTCACGCCCGAGATGCCGCGCGTGATCTCGCGCAGCTCGTCGGCGATGCGGTCCAGGTCCACCACGTTCACGCGCACCTTGAGCTTGCGCACGGTGCCGTTCTTGTCCCAGACATGCAGCGTGCTGTCGCCCGCGTCCTGCGCGGTGATGAGCATGTTCGCGCCGTCCAGCACGCGGGCCTCCAGCACCTTGCCGTTGCCGATGGCCACGCGCGAGACGCCCGGCATCTTGACCAGCACCATCTGCCCGACATAGAGCGTGAGCGCCTCCGGCAGCCGTTGCATCACGGTGGCGCGCGCGGCGATGCGCTGCAGTTCGGCCTCGGTGATGGCGGCCGGCGGTGGCGGCGCGGGCGGGCGGATGCCCGGCGAAGTCTCGGCCGGGCGGGATGTCGCCGGCCCGCCCGGCGAGGCGAACGCCGGCGGGGACATCGACGCGCCCGCAGGCACGGGTGCCACGGTGCCCAGCGGCACGGGCGATGCCGCCGGCGCGCCGGGGTACGGACCCTGCGCCTCGGCCTGGAAAACAAGACACAGCGCCGTCGCTGCCAAGGTGCATCGCTTGAGGTTCATCGAACTTTTCTGGAGATCAGTAAAACGGGTGCGCCCCGCGGGGCAACGTTCGGGGCGGCAGGACTTCAGCGCGGCAACGCGCCGCCGGTGGGCAGCGCGGCACCCAGGCCGGGCGCGGGCGGCGCGCCGCGGCTGCCGGTGCCGCCGACGATGTATTCGACGCTCGGGCCCGAGGGTCCGCTGGCCACGGCCATCGCATGCGAGCGCTGCGGCCTGAAGCCGGCCACGATGGCGTCCAGGTCGACCGCGTCGACGCCGCTGGTCATGGTGGCGCGGTCTTCGGGGTTGCGCAGCGTGGCGATGATCTTTCCGAGGCGCTGCGCCAGGATGAGCTTCTGCGCGTCCTGCGGCTGGATCGCCACGGTGACGGTGGAGTAGCGCTGCTGCGCGTAGGGGTCGGTGTCGGCCGACACGTCGGAGCGCTTTCGCATCGCGGCGAACTGCTCCGAGGTGATCTGGCCGGTGGCGCGCACCTCCACGTCCTGCAGCAGCGGAATCACCACCGAGGGATCGTTGGCCGCGGATTTCTCGACCACGTACATGAAGTCGATGCGGTCGCCCGCGCGCAGCATGCCCGAGATGGAGCTGATCTCGTCCACCGGAATGGTGATGGCGCGCACGCCCTGCTCGATCTCCTGCGCGAACACCTTGCGCGGCGCCGAGAAGAACGACGCGAGCAGCGGCTTGCCGGCGGCCACCGGCACCGAGAGCTGGCGGCCCGAGAACTGCGCGAAGGTCTCGGGCGTGAGCGCGTCGTTGTGCACGTACTCGTTGGGCACCGAGCGCTTGGCCACCATGCCCGGCAGCACGGTGGTGCCGTCGGCCAGCGGCTGGCGCGCCACGACCACGTCGCGGCGCTGGCTGTCGGCGTCTTTCTCCAGGCTCGCGGCGATTTCGCGCTCGCTGGCCCGAAGGTAGTACCAGCCCAGGCCCGCGGCCAGGAGACCCAGCATCAGGGCACCGATCAGGGGGGACAGCCGTTTGACGCTTTGCTTGAACTTGAGGAGTCCCGGAGATGATTTCATGCCTGGCTACAAAGGATAGGAAAGGGTGTACGAGTAGGTCGACCAGGCGTCGCGGAAGGCCTTGATGAGCAGCCCGATCACCGAGCGGTCGGCGCCCGGGAAGGTGGCGAACAGCATCACGGCCAGGATGCCGGCGACGATCACGTATTCGGCGATGACCTGGCCGCGCTGGGCGCGGCGGGAAGAAGAACGATGAGAACGATGGCGGCGTGCACGCATGTCGGTCGCGCTCATTCCGGCGTGGTCTGGCTGGCCACGATGAAGTAGCCGTCGTCGCGCTTGGAGATGGTCACCACCATCTCCTCGCTGTTGCGACGGAACACCAGCGCCGAGCGCGTGCCGCCATCGACGGTGCGGTCCTGCTGCAGCGACCAGCCCAGGCGGATCATCTGTTCGCGCAGGTAGAGCGCGTTGGTCTCCACGCTCACGTTGTTGGTGATGACGATGGTGCGGTTGCGCTGGCCTTCGTCGTAGGAGAGCGTGTCCGAGACCACCTGCGAGCCGGCCGGGCGCGGGAAGCCCTTGCCGATGCGCTCGGCGCGCTCGCGCAGCGCCTGCTCGCTCTGGACCTCGTCGTACATCACCGCCGCCACCAGCCGGCCCGCGGTGCCTTCGGGCCGCGCGCGCAATTGCACCGTGACCTGGTACAGGCCGAAGCGCGCACCGAGCACGCGCATCGGGCCGACATTGCTCACGCCGTAGCCGGCCTTGTCGGCCAGCCACTTTTCGTAGAAGCGCGAGACGACCTCCATCGGGTCCTTGGACTCGATGCCGCGGATCTGCATGGGGATGGTGTTCTGCTCGATGTACTCGGCGATCCAGAAGGTCTTGGCGCTCGCGGGCGACGGAATCGCGGGCCAGTCGCGCTGCGGCGGCGCCGCTGCGGCCGCACCGCACAGGCACAGCCACGCGGCGGCGAGCATCCATCGCAGGAACGGCGCGGGCAGGCTCATCAGGGCAGCGTGTTGACCACGGGGGTCGGCGGGAAGGCGCGGTAGTAGCGGAAATGGTCCTTCACGCTGCCGCCGTTCGCCTCGCCGTCGCCGCCGGTCTCGCCGGTCGCTTCGGGCGGGATGCGCTCGAAGCGGTCCAGCGGCGTCTTCTCCAGCGCGTCGCCCGGCGTGAAGCCCATGGTGAGGTTGTTCATGTCGAAGGCCGGAAAGATCTGCTTGATCTGGTAGGCCGTCTGGTGCATGCCGCCGCGCAGCTGCTGGTAGAAGGCGCCGTCCAGGAGCTTCATCGGCACCAAGCCCTGGATCTTGGATTCCTCGCGGTTCGTGCCGCCGGCGTTCCAGGCCTCGGTGAGCATGGTGACCTGCTCGCTCATGTCCAGCGCGGGAACGTCCTTGAACTTGGTGTAGGTCTGGCTCACCTTCACCTCGTGGCGCAGGTACCCGCTGCTCACCATCTGGAACTTGCCCAGCGGCCCGGTGATGGCGTTGGCGCCGAGCGCGGCCTGAGCCACCCGGATGCCGTCGAACACCACGTCGCTCGCATTGAGCAGCGACGGCATGGGCGCGGCCGTGCTCGATGCGGTGACCGCCGTGGTGCGCTGGTCGATGGCCGGCAGCATCGGCTCGAACTCGGCGATGTCGGCGGCGTGGATGGAGATGCCGGGCGCCGAGCGGTCGCGAAAGATGTGGCGGCGCAGGTCGCGGGTGACCTCCGCATCGGTCTTCTTGATGGCACCCGAGGCGCCCTTGGCTTCCGCGGCGGTGATGCCTTGTTCTTCCGGCATCCACACGGTGCGCTGCCAGGCCACCAGCTTGGCGGCGGCCACGGTCTGCATGCGCTTGGTGCCGTACTCGGCGATGGCCGGAATCGCGGCCAGCGTGACGGCCGCGAAGCTCACGACGAGCAGGGTCTCGACCATCGCGTGGCCAGTGGAAGTGGCGGCAGCGCTCGCGTGCGCCAGGCGTCCGGACAGGCGTCGATGCGGGCGGGTCATGCGCGGGCTTTCTTCATCAGTTGCCGTTGTCTTCGTCGGCCGAGCCGCCGACGGCCGTGCCGCCCATGGCGATGGCGCGCGCCCACAGCGAGGGCTCCACGTTGTGCACGTGCCAGTAGGGGCTGAAGAGGCTGCGGTGCTCGATGTAGCCGCCGGCGAAGCCCACGTTGTACTTGCCGATCGTCGCGGGATCGGCCACCGCGTTGTCGCGGCGCGCCCAGCGGTCCTGCGGCCGGCGGAAGTACACCTGCGAGGTCGACAGCGCCTTGATCTCGCGGCCCTGGAAGTTGTCGCGCAGGCCCGCGCGGCCGTCGGCCGCGGAGTTGCCGAAGCCGGCGACCTCGCCCGTGCGCACCTTGTCGCCGCCCTTTTGCACCACCAGCGTGAAGGCCGGGCCCTTGTCGGTGTTCTTGCCCCACTTGAGCGGGTTGGCGCCCTTGAAGCCGTTTTCCGCGAGCCAGTTGTCCGACTCGTTGGCCACCATCGGCGGGTGGTCCTTGATCTCGGTGAAGCGGGGCATCGCCCAGCTCTTGGTGACCAGGCCGATGTCGGTGCGCGGGCTGTAGTGCAGCTTGGCGTTGAACACCAGCACCGCCAGCGGGGCCACCAGGATCTCGCCGTTGCTGTCGCGCGCGGCCCGCTCGAAGGATTCGCGCTCCATGTACGCGGTGTCGCCGATCTCGCCGTTCAGGCCGCCGTAGGTGCGCCCCTCGCGGGCGTAGCTGCGCAGCGTCAGGCGCTGGCCTTCCCAGCTCTTCATGTAGTTGGGCCCGCCCGCGGCGGCGGCGCCCGCGCCCAGGCCGAAGCGGCCGCGCAGGATGTCGTCCCAGCCGCCGATGAGGTCGGTGTAGAGCACCCCGATGGGCAGCTTGATCTCGATCGAATCGGCCGACTGCCAGCGGATGCGCCCGGTCTCGTCGCCCACGGGAGCTTCGGTAGCGACCAGCTCGGTGCCGCCCTTCCATTCGAGCAGGCCGCCCATCATGTCGCCGGTGATGTCGCTGAAACCCGGCGGCGAGGTCGGGCTGCTGGAAATCATGCCCTGCAGGGCGCCGGACATGCCCGAGGCGACCCAGCCGAGCACGTTGGGCAGGAAGCGGCGGTTCTTGGTCCAGTCGTCGCGCGTGGCCTGCGCGGCGTGCGCGAAACGCAGCACCTCGTTGAACTCGTCGTCGTCGAACGAAAGGCTGCCCGACTGGTGGTAGGTCCTGAGATACGTGCCCACGTCGGCCACGAACTTGATGACGAAGATCGCGGTCTCGGCCGCCGGCACCGAGGCGTCGGGGTCGTTCGAATTGACCACGTCCTTCACCAGCTGCGGCAACTGCGCCGTGGTGCCCACGAGCATCGCGACCTGGCTGGCCGAGATGCCCTGGTTGAACGCGCGAAGGATGTCGGCGCCGATCTGCAGCGGCTTGGCCGAGGGTTCCACGAAACCGGCGATGCGGTCGGCCGTGCGCTGCAGGCGGTTGGCCTTGGCGATGTTGCCCAGGTACTGGAAGAAGTAGATCCAGCCCACGACGGGGATGCGGCTTCTCTCCAGGTTGCGGATGCCCTTCATGGCCTCGGCCACGACCAGGCCCTCCTGGATGTTGGCCGCGCTCGTGATGAGCATGGCCATGGAGGTCTGCGCGCTCGCCAGCGTCGCGATGCTGGCCTCGTTGGCCGCCATCGCGCGGTTGGTGTAGGCCATGTAGTTGAGCGCGCGCGCCGTGAGCACGTTCGCGCTGTAGGTCGCCGCGTCGGCCGTGTTCTGCAGCTTCATCTTCTCGCGCGCTGCGGTGGCCGTGTTGTAGACCACCAGCACGCTCAGGAAGATGATCGGCAGCATCGCCACCAGGTACACGATCGCCTGGCCCGACTGGCGCCGGCGCGCGGACGCGCCGGCAGGGGCCAGGGGGAGCGAGGCGGCGGCTGGGGGCATCGCGCGATGTCGGTCAGGCCGTCAAAACATCAAGGCGTCAAGACGTCGGAAAGCGCCTTACTTCGTGGCGTCCGCACCGCCCTTGGTGTACGTGCTCATGTTCATGTTGACCTGGGCGTTGGTCGATGCCTTGCCAGCGGCGGTCTGCGCGTTCGTGACTTCGGTGGCGCCCGACTGGCCGCCCACTTCCTTGGCCATGCCGGCCACCTGGTTGCGCATGGTCTGGCCGAAGAAGCTGAACACGGCGATCGCGGCGATGGCGATCAGTCCCAGGATCACGAGGTACTCGGTCATGCCTTGGCCGCGGATCTTGATCTTCGAGGCAATTTGGCTGCTCAACTGGGTCAGACGATGGATTTGCATGGGAGAAGTTCCTGAAAGGTGGCTGAAAGAACAGGCGGATCGTAGGGACGCTTTCGTCGCGTGTTCGATACAGTTTTTGCGAATCCCGATACAAATTAACATTCCTCAAACAGTCGCAAATCAGGCGAATTCTTTAGTTCTCCAAACTGCCCGCGCCTTCGAAACGCAGCTGGCTTTGCCTGCGAAATTCGGTCGGCGTCACGCCCTTGATCTCGAGAAAACGGCGGTTGAAATTCGAGACGTTGTTGAAGCCGACCTCGTAACAAATCGAGGTGACGTAGCGCTCGCTCTGCATCAGCAGGAGGCACGCCTTGTTCACCCGCACCTCGTTCACGTAGCCGAGAAAACTGTGGCCCGTCGCGCGCCGGAAGAGCCGGCTGAAGCGCCCCGCGTTCATGCCGAGCTCGGCGGCAATGTCGGCCGCGCTGTGGTCCTTGGCGGGGTCGTTGGCGATGCGCGTGACCACGTCGTCGATGGCCTCGATGCCGTGGTCGCCGTCGGTCTGCATGCCCGAGAGGAGCCGGTAATCGGTGCACACCGCCAGGTCGGCCAGGAAATCGCAGAACAGGCTGAAGCGCTTCAAGCCCCGCGCGCCCTTCACGCGGTGCCAGTGCGCCTCGGCACTGGCGGCCATGCCGAAGAACTCGATGCCGTAGCGCGCGCGCTCCAGCATGCGCACCGCCTCCTGCAGTTCGGGAATGCGCTCGGCCGCCTCGAAGATCGGGTCGTGCAGGAACTGGATCACCAGGTCGCGCTGCGGCACGCCTTCGGGCGGCAGGTCCAGCGAGATCCAGTTGTGCGGCAGCTTGGGGCCGCACAGCACGAGGTGCCCCGGCTCGAACGCGCCGATCCAGTCGCCCACGAAGGCCTGGCCCGAGGTGGCGACGATCAGGTGCAGCTCGTACTCCTCGTGGCAATGCCAGCGCGCCAGAGGCGTGGGAAAGCCGTGCTCCAGGCAGCGCACCAGTCCCACCTCGGTCGATGGCTCGTAGCCCAGGTCGGGCGAACGGGCACGCTCGACCTCGAGTTCGGGGAGCAACTGGCGCGGCGATCGTTGGCTGGAGCTCGTCATGACTTTCTGTTGGACTGACAGGAAACAACACGCCCGCCATCTTGGGGCGCACGGGCGACACGGCAACGAATTGGCGATCTTCGGGGGCGAACATGTCCGCGGGCGCACTGGCAGGCAGCGGCAAGCGCAGGGATCGGGTTCGCGCCGCGGACGATATGGTTTGGCCCTTGCAATTGCCAGACCCTATGCGAACTACGAAGATTCGTATGCGCGCACGGCAAGCGCCAAATTAGCGCCGCCGGTGCTGTCTAGACAGCGGGTTTTTACGGTGGCGCGCCAGTGCGGCATGCGCTTGCAACAGGGGCAATGGGTCACCTGTCTAGACGACCTGCCCGACGCTGCATTTCATCGCTTCAAGCCGCGGCCAGCACCGTCATCACGGCCACGCCCTGCAATGCCAAACGTTTGCGCATGGTCAGCACCGCCTGGTCCTTGCTGATGAGCAGCGCGCGCTGCGCCACCGCCAGGTCGATGAAGACCTGGTCGTCCGGGTCCTTGCACACGCAGGGCGCGCGCGGCGGCATGTCGGCCACGAGGTGCGCGCGGGCGTCGAAAGCCGCCAGCACGCTGGCTGCGTCCATCTGCCGCTGGGCCAGCCGGCGCACGATCAGCGGATAGCCGAGCACCCGCGCGAGCTCGGTGCGCATGGGCGCGGTGGCGATCCAGCGCAGCGTGCCGGCCGCGAGCGCCGCGGCCAGCGGCACGCAGTCGGGGTTGTCGAACACGAACAGGTCGAGCGCGATGTTGGTGTCGATGACGACGAGGCCGGATTCTGGAAGGGTCATGGCGGCGTGGAGATGACCGCCGATGTTGCACCATGTGCGCCCCCGGTCAGCCGCAGGTCGGGCGCAACGCCCCACAATGCTGCGGCGCGCACCACGCCCTCCTCGCCTTCCTCCATGAAACGCCTCTCGCTGCTCTGCCTCGCCCTCCTCGCCTGCGCGGTCGCGCAGGCCGAATGGCTGACCCTGAGCGGCACGCCCGGCGATGCGGCCGCGAGCTACGTGCAGGTCGATCCGACCCGCATCGAAGTCGACGGCGCGCGCCGCGGCGTGACCCTGCGCATGAGCCTGGCGGAAGACGTCACCGGCAAGGACGGTTTCAAGCTGCGCTCGTTCGAGGCCCGGGCCAGCGTCGACTGCGAGGCGCGCACCGCGCGCTACGTGAGCGCCACCTACTTCAGCCTGCCCAACTTCGTCGGCGAGCCCGTGGCCGTCAAGCATTTCGAGGACGACGACGTGCGCCCCCTGACGCTGCCCGGCGCCCCGCCCGAGCTGGCCGCGCGCACCGTCAACGCCGCCTGCAGCGTCGGCAGCAGCAAATAGTCAGAACCCGCGCAGGTCGTCCACCGGCAGCGCGAGGGCCGCGCCGGTGATGCGCTCCAGCGTGCGGCCGATGACGCCGATGTCGTTGTCGAAGCCGCCGTGCCCCGCCGTCTCCAGCACCGGCTTGCCGTTGGCGTCGAGCGCGACCTGGATGCGGTCGTCCTTCACCCGCTGGGTGCGCCGGTCCAGCTTCGCGGCCTTGGCCGAGTTGCGCCAGACCGAGAGCGCCTCGCCGGTGTCGGACGAACCGTCCCACCCCGAATAGGCCTCGTCGTTCACCCGGTCGAGGCCGAGGATCGGCGTGTGCAGGTCGGCCTCCAGCGCATTCGAGACGAGGTACAGCAGCGACTTGCGGTAGACCTTGCCGACGTTGTCGTCGGACTCGATCTTTTCCGAGAGCACATCCAGGTGCAGGCGCTCCATCACCGCCGCGTTGCTCGCGTAGTGGCGGTTCGCGAAGGCGACGGTGCAGGCCGGCGCATAGAGGTTCACCGAGGCGAGCCGCTCGCCGAGGCCGCCGTCGCGCCCGGCGCGCTTGCGCGCGCTCAATGCGCTCAGCAGGTGGCCGATGGCGATCGAGCCCGCCGAATGGCCGACCAGGTGCAGCTCGAACTGGTCGCTCCAGTTGGAGGCCAGCGCCTGGAGCGCGTCCAGCAGCAGGTCGCCGCCGCGGCGGTCGGCGAACGCGAGCTCGGCGTTCTCCTTCATCTCGCTCCAGATCGGGCGCGCGAGCGGGCGGCCGATGCCTTTCTCGATCAGGAGATCGGTCTTGTCGGTGATGCGCTCGCCCACGCCGCCGCCCGCGGGCAGCGAAGGCAGCTTGCCCGCGATGATTCCGCCGATCGATTCGAAGAGCCCCGTCTTCCACACCAGGAACAGCGGATAGCAGCCGTTGCCCACGAAGTAGCGCCCCATGGCGCAGGCGCGCTCGATGGCCTTGTCTTCGTTGTTGAGGCCGCCGTGCACGTAGAGCACCAGGCGCTTGCGCGGCGAGGGCTGGCGGCGGAACCAGTCGTCGGGCAGCACGCAGGCCTGCTGCTGGAGCTTGCGCGGCTGCTCGTCCTCGGTGAGGTAGCGGCTCACGCGGCCGTCGTTGCCCAGCACCACGCTGTGCTGGTAGGCCAGGCCCGTGTCCCACCACTTGTTGCGGTCCGCGGCCGATGCGCTGCCGCGCGCCTCGGTGGCGGCGGCGCCGTTCACCGCGAGCCGGCCGGCCACCACGCCCGGCACACCGAGCGAGACCACCCAGGCGTCCATCGCATGCGCGAGCCAGTCGAGGTAGCCGATCACCGCGAAGCCGCCCGCGCCCCAGCGATTGCCCCACGAGTTCTGCAGGATGAAGCCCTGCGCGTTGAAGCCGATCAGCGCGAAGGCATGGCCGCCTTCTTCGGAGCGCCGGCCGTCGAACGGAATGAGCGGAAGGTCGGCATGCGTCTTCGGTGTCCTGGAGAGCTTCACCGCGTTCCAGCCCGCGTGCGTGAAAGACGAGACGAACACCGCGCGGTGCTGCGCGATCGCGGCCTGCATGTCGGTGATCGACGAGGTCTCGATGCGGTAGTACACGCCCAGGGTGACGTTCGCCGCGCGCGCGGCGAAGCCGTAGGTCGCGGCGCTCGACTTCTCGCTCGAATAGGGCCAGTCGGGCTCCAGGCACACGCCGTTGTTGAACCAGCCCTTGAGCGCGCCGCGGCAGCTCGAGCCTTCGTAGTTCTCGCCCTCGTACTCGTCGTGCCGGCGCGCCAGCGTGTAGAGCATGCGCGGGCTCACCGACTCCATCTTCGCGGGCGTGTGCGCCTTCACCCAGCGCAGGTAGTTGACGACGCAGCTCAGGCCGAAGCCGGTGCACGCGCCCTCCTGGCCCTGGTCGAGGATGAGCCCGGCCTTGTCGTAGGCGGGCAGGTACTTGCGCATCTCCTCCACCGGCGGGTACTCGTCGGGCAGGCTGATCGCGGCGGGCTGGTAGAGGCGATCGCGCAGATCCGCGGCGTCCTTGCGGGTGCGCAGGTCGGTGGTACGGCGCGCGGGGGCCTTCGGCTTGGCCGCCGCTGCTGCGCCTGCACGCGCTACCGCGGGCACATCGCTCCACACCGTCTTCGCGCGCTCGAACACGTCGCGAAAACGATCCAGGCCGTGCGCGCCGCCGTTGACCAGCCGGCGCGCTTCGCGCAGGCCGTCGCGCCCACCCACGCCGTCGTTGCGGATCGCGTCGCGAAACTTCACCGCCTTGTCGGCCAGGAACAGCGCGAGCAGCACCGCCGCGATCTCCGGCGCATTCGCGCGATCGGGCGTCGCCTCGAGCGGCAGGCCCACGCGCTGGCCGTAGCGCCGGTAGTTGTCCTTGCCTGTCAGCTGCACGAAGCCCCGGCCGCGGTAACGCTCGCCATCGCCGGGCTGGCCGTTGCCCAGGTCCGTGCGCGTGTCGTAGAGGCTGAAGGGCGCGCCGCCGGGTGGCGTGTTGAACTTGGAGATGCCTTCGGAAATGGGCACGAAGCCCTCGGTCTCGGCGCGGATGGTGCCCAGCGCGCCGAGGATCATCGGCCGGTCGGTGAGCTTCGCGACGCCGAGCGCGGCCTCGATATAGGGCAGATAGCGCGCGATGTTCGCGGCCTTGGTGGCGGGGAACAATTTGCTCACGTGCGCCACGTCGAGCACCAGTTCGAACGCGCGTTTGTCCAGCGCGATGAGCCCGAGCAGCACTTGGCACGCGCGGCCCGACGACGCCATCACCGATGAGCCCGACGCCGGCCTGCCATCGGCGGATGGCGGCATCGAAGTCGTCGTCGATCGGTGTGCCGGATCTGGCGAGCGACGCGAACAGGTCCGCGTCGCTGCCGAGTGCTTTTGCGAGGGCCTTGCGCAGGCGTTCGACGTCTTCGCCGACGCTGCCTTTGCTCATCAGGATGTCCATGCGCTTCCCCTTCATGCGGGCCGTGACGGGCCGCGGGACGCATGGTGAAACTCGCGAGGGGGCGCGTCTATTTGTCTAAATGACTAGGCCAAGTGTTGCGCTGGGCTGATTCATTCGGGGCGTGTGCACAGGCCACCGGGTACTCCCCTCCGCGAATGTCCCCCGGGCTTCGCCCTCC
>NZ_JAEFCB010000017.1:0-121217 GCF_016405905.1 Variovorax sp. IB41
CCACCAGGATCGCGGCCGACAAGAAGGTGACGATCGCGAGCACGACGAAGAACGTCGAGGTGGAGGCGCCCAAGCACGTGCTGCTGACCAGCGCCGGTGCGTACATCAAGCTCGAAGGCGCGAGCATCAAGATCCATGCGCCGGGGAAGGTGACGTTCCGAGGAATGCACAACTTCGTCGGGCCCGGGAGTGCAAGCGCGTCGTCCTCGCTCGCAACCAGCACCTATGCAGGCTGCGCCAAGAAGACGGAGCAGGCCGGCAATTGGGGCGGCGCCCTCGTTTGAGCGGGCGTTTTCCATGCGCGACATCCACTCCTTCCACGGCCTCGGGCAGGTGCAAGCCCTGATCGATCCGTTCTTCGGCGACCCGTTCGATACCGGTGGGATCGCGTTGCCTTCGCTACCGGGCGACCGCATCAGAAAACTGAAGATCAAACATGCAGAAGCCGAGGACAGCAAGCAGCCCTATCTCCTCGGTCTGGGAGCCGGATCGGCCGAGGGCGCGGTTCTTCACGACCTCCAGTCGCTGAGCATTTCGGAGGCTGCGCACATTCCGAAGGAAGGCGAGGTCTGGTCGCAGAGCAGGAGCGCCGCTGGATTCCTGGTCTGCAAGAAACGCGATGCCGATCTCCATTCACTCGTGCTGCTGCTCGAGCGAATGGGATCGCTGAAAGACAGCAGCGGCCAGAAGCGGCTGTTCCGCTTCTGGGACCCGCGCGTGCTGCAGCATGTCGATGCCGCGAGCCACACCATGGCGTCGTGGCGCCGCCTGTTCTCGACGCCCATGGGCCGCAGGGTCGGTGCGATCGACTGGCACTTCTTCGACGCCGCGGCTGTCCCTCGCATCCTGCACATCGAGCCCCTGGCTACGGAGAACGAGCCATGGTCGCCGCTTCTTGCGGACCCCTGGCGCAAGGAGCTGGAACGCTGGTCCTGCATCAACAAGATGAGCCTGCAACTCCTGATCGTTGGAGACACATCGGAGGCAACGCCCGCCCTGACCATGCAACTGCAGGAGATCAGTGCCAGGAACGTGGCGCCGTTTCTCGGCCTGGACAGGTTCGATCCGACCGCCAAGGTCGAGTTGGCATTGCTGCGGCTGTTCGAGAACAAGGCGATCGAAGAAGACGCCGCATTGATGGATGCCCTGGCTGAAAAGAGCGAAGCCGGGTTTTCGATTTTTCCGCGCCTCGACGATATCGCGAAGGCCGATGTCGAACGCGCTCTCTTCGAATTTCGGGACCAGTGAAACCTTATGCCAAATGAAAAGTGCAAGGTCTGCGGGATGGGCAATTCGTTTGCCATCTATCCCACGCGCCTGGGGGTCTACCCATTCCTGGACAAGATGGCGGACGACGTCCATTGCGAAACAGTCGCGCCTCCTCATTTTCTGCCGTCCACGCCTCTGAAGAATGCACGCTGGGGTCTGAAGGTCATCGCGAACGCCTTCGTGTACGTTCATTTTCAAGATGCGAGCCCGCCGTTCTGGGAATACTTCCACGCCGACGACAACGGCGTTTTCTCTCGCATTCAAAGCGTCTCGGAAAACATCGAAGTCACCGAATCGGCCTGCAAGCGCGAGGCCGAGCACGCAGCCAATAACCGGTTCATCCGTATCTCGCACCACTACAAAGGCAAGGTGGCGATCGGTTACTCGATCAACTGGTTGACGAAAGAGCAGCGCTCGAATCTGCTGGACAACATGGACGCGCTGATGACCGTGCTCGACCTGGGCACGCTCAAGAGCGGCGGCATGCCGCCGCAGGCCGACGCACTGGTGTATCGCGTAGAGAGCGCCAAGTCGTTCGACAACATCTTCGAGCATCAGAACTCACTGGACGGGTCCTACGCGAGCGTGGCCGACATGCCTGGCGAGGCGCCGGTGAAACTGGGCAACGTTGGGTTCGACGTTTTTGCGACGTATTTTTCGGGCAAGGAATACCGCTTCCGGGCGCGGTTCAACGAGAACCTCGCCGCGCAGATGACGCAATGCTCCGAATACCCCGATGGCACGTCCAGCACGCCGCTCATCCTGGGCCTGCTCGATCCTCTGGGCGTGGCCGAAGAACTCAACCACGCGAGCAGCCTGTGCCATGCGAACAGGGCAATGTGGTTCTCGCGTAACGAGCATGCGTTCGGGAGCCTTGCCCACTACGAAGAGATCACCAAGCTCGGCGCGAAGAAAGCCGTTGCGGATTCGAGGCAGTACGAAAAAGAGCACTTGGAGCGGCTGACCCAGATGGATGCAATGCCCGGTTCCTCGACGGGCGTGCCTGTCGTCAACTGGGGAGAATTGCTCTTCGAGCCGTTCAAGCCGGTCGAACTGGAAATGCTGGACGACAACCTCGTCGATGGCTGGCAGGAGGAATTCGAAGCGATCGTGAGCGAGCACGAAAAGATCGAAGCACTGCTGGTTCCACATCTGGCGAACCATTGCAATGCGATCGACCTGCTGGCGAAGAACTCGGCCGAGCGCCTCTACCTGCTGGCCTGCGAAATTTTCGGGCGAGGCGATGAAGACATCGTCGACAACCTGACGACCGTGTTCGTCAACGGCACCTGCGGGCTCGTGCACGAAGAGTTCTGGGCCAAGCTGGTGGACGACTATGCGGCGGACAAGAAAAAATCGACCTACAAAAAGCGCCTGGCCCGCTTCCGTCGGGCCGTGATCACCGGCAAAGAGTTCACCCGCGACGTGTCCGAAGGGTTCTTCCGCCAGTTCCTGGAGGCCGCGGCAGCGCGGCGAGTGAAAGGAGCGTCGCCGGAATTGCAGGCGCAGCTCAAGGAGCGGCTCACCGAAGAAAAGAACGCGATGGTCAAGACGTTCTCCCGCACGGCGAACCCGGTCGCATACACGCTGGTGCTGATGAACATGTTCCTCAATGTCTGGACGATGTACGAGACGCCGAATGCGAAGAGTCCTGAAAATCTCTCCAACAATCTCGGGCGCCTGTTCCTGACCCTGCTCGATGCGCGCTCGGTCTACGAGATGACGTTCACGAAGGGAAAGCTCTTCGCGGAAGAGTCGTCCGTGTGGAAGCACATCGAGGCGATCAACCCGAAGGACGTGAAGCTCAGCTTCAAGTCGATGTTTTCATCGAATGGCGGCGCCGCGATCGACGTGTCCACGTCTCGGGAAGCGGTGGAAGAAATGCTCAAGGCAGACAAGGGCCTGCCGTTGACGCTCAAGGCTTATGTGCGCCACACGTCCAAGCTCAAGTGGCTGGGAACCGGGCTGCTGTCCATCGGCAACGTCTTCTTCATCATCGGTGCGGGCAAGACGGCCGAACAGGCTTGGGCGCACAACGATACCCAACTGGGCTGGTCGAGCCGAGCCATGCAGGGCGTGCTCTTTGTCGAAATAGTCCGCTCGGTGGCGGCACGGGTAGCCGTTGCGGGCGTGCTCGAAGGCTCGGCCGCCGCATTCGTGCTGGGGCCATGGGGCGCCTTCATCCTGATCGTGGTGTTCACCGGCATCTTCATCTGGCAGCAATGCACGGCGAGAAGCGAAATCGACCTGATCGAGTTGTTCCTGCGGCGCTCCTTCTACGGAAAGCACATGCTCGATTCGCGGCAGGACCATTTTTCGCGGGCGGACATCGCATTCCCGATGTACCCCTCCCTCCAGGCCCAGAACATGGGGCTCGTGAAATTGCAGTTCGCGATCCGCGCCACCTACACCGTCGACGACGAGAAGGCGAACTTCAACTTCGCCTTCTCGAATCTCAACAACGCATCGAAGATCAACATCTACTACAAGTCCAGGCGTACCGGTGGCAAGAACAAGCTCATGGCTTCGTTCGTGTATGGATGGAACATTCTCTATGGCAGCAACGGCGAGTCCAAACGCGTGCCGGGGCTTGTCTGCTCGTTTGCCGAGAGCATCTACACGCCGCACAGCATCCTGCTGCACGTCAGGCTGATCACGCGCGGCATGGCCGCAAACCTCGGCGCATCGATCAAGTGCGCGGAGCGCGAAAACGTGATCATCGTCGGCACCGATACAACCAACGACCCTTGCATCTTTTCGGTCGACTACCTGCCGATGCCGGAAACCTGCCCCGACCTCGTCAACACCGTCTTCGTGAATCATCGATCGGAGGACGACATCAAGATGTGGTCCGACGAAGACCAGACCTACGGAACCGTCTAGAAAAACAAATGGGAGAACGCCGTGACAGATATTCTTGAACTGCCCGCCGCGACGGCCGGATCGCTCGATGTCGCCGCACTGTCGCAAACCGCGCGCCTCGTCCGATTGGTGGCGCCCGGCGCCGACAAGAACGTGGGTGCTGCCGTCGTCGTCGAACGCTTCACCGCGACCGAAGGCATCAACGAACTCTTCGCCTTCACCATCGACACCCTCGCCACGTCGAGCGAGTTCGACCCGTTCGCGCTGATCGGCGAGGAGCTGAGCCTGCGCCTCCTGCTGGCCAACGGCAGCTTTCGCACTTGGCACGGCTACCTCACCGCCGTCGACGCGCTGGGCGGCGACGGCGGCCTCGCGCGCTACCGGCTGCACCTGCAGCCCTGGCTCGCCGCCCTGGGCCTTCGCCGCGACAGCTTCGTGTACGCCGCCAAGAGCGTGCAGGACATCGTGAGCGAAGTGTTCGCCGACCACACGAGCGCGAGCTTCAGCTTCGAGGTCACGCAGGAGCTGCCTGTGCGGCCGACCTGCGTGCAGTACCGCGAGTCCGACCTCGCCTTCGTGATGCGCCTGCTCGCCGAAGAAGGCCTGAGCTTTCGCTTCGAGCATGAGCAGACGAAAGCGGAGGGCGGTGGTGGTGGCAGCGCGGACAACAACGCAACGCCGTCGCACCACCGCCTGGTGATCTTCGATCGCGAAGCGAAGGCGCCCGATTGCGCATTGCCCGAGATCCGCTTTCATCGCGTCGATGCCACCGAGCAAGAAGACGTGATCACCGCATGGAGCAGCCGGCGCCAGCTCGTGAGCAACGCCGTCACGCTGAACGCGTGGGACGCCAGCGTGCTGCAGGCGCCCACGGGCTCGACGCAGAGTGCGCTCGCCATGGGCGACGTGCCCGTGCTGGAGCACTACGACGGCGCGGGCTCGCAGCGCTATGCCAACAACGCCGCGGCTGCGCGGCGTGCCGAGAACCAGCTCGTGGCGTTCGAGTCGCGCATCAAGCGCTACAGCGCTGGCGGCAGCGTACGGCAGCTCGGCGCGGGCGAACGCTTCACGCTCACGCAGCACGACCGCTACCAAGGGCAAAAATTCGTCACGCTGCGCGTGCACCACGAAGCCGCCAACAACCTCGGCGCGCAGGCCGCGCAGGTGCTCGAGGCCGGCGAGCTCGAGAAGGGCAGCTACCGCAACAGCTTCGAGGCGCAGCCGGCAGAAGCGCAGATCGCGCCGATCTGGCGGCCCAAGCCCACGGCGCCCGAGGCGATGGTCGCGCTCGTGGTCGGCGCGGATGACGACGAGGCGCCGACCGCCGTTCACACGCAACGCGATCACCGTGTGCAGGTGCGTTTCCATTGGCAGTCGCAGCGCGCGGCAACGCAACAGCAGTCAGCGCAGAGCGGGCAGGGCAGCCTTGTCGCGGCCGGCCGGCATGCGAGCAACCGCCAGTCGGTGTGGCTGCGCGTGGCCGCACCGGTGGCCGGGCCGAACTGGGGCGCGCACCATCTGCCGCGCGTCGGCTCCGAGGTGCTGGTGTCGTTCATCGAAGGCGACATCGACCGGCCGGTGGTGAGCCAGCAGCTCTACAACGGACAGGACCTGCCGCCGTGGTCCGCGGGCGCCGACTCGTCGGCCAACCATGCGGGTGTGCTCTCGGGCTGGCACAGCCGCGCGCTCGATGGCAGCGGCTACAACCAGTGGATCGCCGACGATGCGCCCGGGCAAGTGCGCACGCGGCTTGCGAGTTCGCATGCGGCGAGCCAGCTGAACCTGGGGCACCTCAATGCGCAGTCGCCCGATGAGAGCAATCGCGGTGCGTGGCGTGGCACCGGTGCCGAGTTGCGCTCGGATGCGTGGGTGGTCACGCGCGCGGGAGAAGGCCTGTTGATCTCGACGCTGGCGCAGGAGCGGGCGGCGGGCAGCGTGCAGGACACCGCGAGCGTGCGCGGCCAACTGGCCGGTGCGCTGCGCGAATCGCAGAACCTGTCCGATGCGGCCGGTGGCGCCAAGGCGCTGGCGCTGAAGGCGACGGCGCTGCTGCAGCCGCTCATCGACGACATCGATCCGCAGAAGAACGGGCACTACCCCGGCAGCGTCAACGGGCAGGATGCGCGGGAGCCGAAGGGCGGTGAAGGTGCGGATTCGCGTCAAGGCCAGGACCCGGTGCCTGCCTTCGCGCGGCCGCTCATGGTGCTCGATGCGAACATGAGCTTGAACATGGCCACGCCCGCGAGCGCGACGGTGTTCGCGGGCGAGGCGATCCACTGGACGGCGCAGGAGCAGGCGCACATGGCGGCGGGCAAGACGGTGAGTTTTGCGGCCGGCAAGTCGGTGGGGCTCTACAGCCATGAAGGCGGCATTCAGGTCATCGCGCAGGAGGGGGCGGTGAGCGTGCAGGCGCATACCGACGAACTCGAATGGCTGGCCAAGGAAGGCTTCACGGTCACGAGCAGCAACGACGAGATCCACGTGCTGGCCAAGCAGAAGATCACGCTCAAGGGCGGGCAGACGAGCATCGAGCTGGATGGGGCGAACATCACGTTGAAGATGCCGGGGCTCTTGGATGTGAAGGGGACGAGCAAGAGTTTCGTGGGGCCGAAGGGGAGCCCGGCGGAGTTGCCGCACCTGCCCACAGGGGCGATCAACGAGGCGCAGCACTTCATCGAGCTGAATCACCACTACGACGATCTGGAGCCCGTCAAAGGGGCTGCGTACAAGCTCATCTTCGACAACGGCGCCGTCATCCGCGGAAAGCTCGACGACAACGGCTTCGCGCGCCATGACGGCGTGCCATCGGGTTCGGCGAAGGTTGTCTGGGGCGAAGACGAGCGCAAGTGGGACAGTGAATCGAAGCGGCCGAATGATCGCTTCGGGACGGCCACCGATGCCGATGCGGCCATTGCGCTGGTGAAGGGATTGATGTCGTGATTCCACGCACCATTCCCATCCAGCAGGTCAAACCGAACCTGTCGGATGCCGTTCGCATGGCGGTGGGGGAGATCGAGCGTTTCCTCGGGCTTTTCTATCCCGCGGAGGCCATTCGGCAAACGGATGCGGCCAAGGCTGTCGCGGGGCAGTGGCTGTCGCGGGTCAAGGGCTTTCACAACGACGATGACTTTCTGCATCTGACGCGGGACTTCCTGAGCTACGTGCTGAGTGGCGGCGAACGCTCGCAGGTCGCCGATCAACTGGGTTATTACTTTTCCGGCTTCATGCCGAGTTACGGAGCCGCTCGTACGTTGCTGGGCATGGCAGCGGACAGCCGGCCATGGAGCGAGGTGCAGGCTTTCATGCACAGTCAGAGCTATGGCGATGCACGAAAGCACGTCGAAACCTTCGATTGGCGCGGAGGCGAAAAAAAGGCGAAGGCCGAGATCGATGCATGGAAGGGGATCTTGCAGAAGCAGGTCAAGGGCATCGAGATGGCTGCATATGGAGAGCCGGTCCTGCTTGCGCAGGCCAACCCGCAGCCGTTGCCGAATGCACCGGTGACGGACATACCTCCGGCAAACGAGCCTTACATGCCCAGGGCGAGACCGCCTTTGCGTCTCGTGCCGCCTGTGGAGCCGCCTCCGGTGGCCGGGCCCGGCGCTGGTGCTGCAGCGCGAGGCGCGTTGGCATTGTTGGCCGAGCCGGCGGCGATCGTGCTGTTCGTGCTGGTGATCGTGTTGACCCCGAGCAATGCGTTTCAGAAGAACACGGAGGACGAAGACCTGCGGCGCTGGCGAGCCGAATACGAGAAGAAGCAGCAATTGCCCATTCCGGACGCGCCTCCTCAAGCGGATGCGGTGACGGACACGGCCAACAATGATTGCAAGCCGCAGAGCGAAGAAAACAAGAAGAACGGCGCGGAATGTGAAGACGATGGCTATGTGCTGATGGAGCAAGTGCTGCAGTACAGACGCTTGGTCAATCCTCCAAAGGGCAAGGGCTTGGACGGCTTGTTCGAAAAGTCGATTCCGTTCGACCAACCCAACCCGATGCCCTTGACCGTCGCGGTGCCGAAGCCCGGCAAACTGGTCTTCATTCCTCCGAGCGACAAGCCACCTCAGACGCGATATGACTATGTGGCGACGGAGCTAAAGAAGCCTGCAACTTCGATGTATCCGAAGTTCGTTGTTTTCGAGGCCAAGCACATCGCAAAAACCTTCGATCCGGCTGATATGGGGGGTATTCAGAGGGAGGCTAAAAATCGCTTGGGGAATACTTGCGATGGGACACAAATGAACGAAGCTTGGACGGAAAAGAGAATCCCACAAGCGCTGAGTCGCAAGGATGGCGGCCTGACATCCGCGCAGCAGAAGTCGAAGATGGATCAGATTGACATTGCTGGGTATGCACGCTGGCTTTTCATTTGCTTGCCCGGACCGCTGGGCAGTGCAACGCCTTCTAAGCTCTATATCTTTATCGATGTTGTGGCTTCGGGCATGGATCTGGAGAGCAGGCCGCCGAAGCCGCGCAAGCCCAGGAAACCAACAACAGGCAGCGGCAACGAGCTTTAGGAATTTATATGGCTTTCAAAGATATACGCCGGCAGAAATTTCTGGATGAAAAAAGATACTCAACGACGCAAGAGTGGCTCGAGGACAGCGTCAGACGCGCTCGAAAAATTCTTTCTGAGGAAGAATTGGCGCCCAGCGCACAGGGGCGACTCAGGTGGCGAATTGCGTCGGAGGGGTTGGAACTGCTGATCTTGCACTACACCGCAGGACGGCCCATTGAGGAGCTTCGAGCCCAACTTCCCGAAGTCGTCGAAGACTTCGAAGCATATGTCGGGAGCGAGACTTCGCCTCGCCTCATGACGCCACCTCGGAATATCGCAGACACCCTGGAAATCACTCAGCTTGAAGCATATGTCTATGTGTTCTGGCTGTTGTCCTTGAGCAAACTCCTTGCTCAAGAATCTTTGATTTCTCAGGTGATGGGGTGGGTCGACAAAACTTACGACTTCAACCGCGGTCGTGACATCTTGTTTGAAAACGTCGTGCAGGCATTGACTGGAGCGCATGTCGAGGCGGAAAAGGTCCTGCTTCATCCGCACCCCTATCGACCTTTGGGGCGCGCCACGGTATTCGCGCCAGAAGACCGAGCCGCCCTCGTGAAGGATTTTTTAGATAGTTGGTACAAGGACATGAACTCGTGCTACTGGCATGGCACACATACCCCAAAAGACGGGACTTCCTATTTTGGCTATTGGGCTTTCGAGGCCGCCTTGGTCACGGTGCTATGGGACATTGACGACAGCAGCTACCGAGACCATCTGGTCTACCCGAAGGACCTTGTGGATTGGGCTCGCGGGCATCGAATGGAGCCTTTGCCATCAGGTCCAAGTCGCACGCCGGGAGGGGAGGCGTGCCCGCAGGCCGGCTGGTGGTTCACGCCTGCACTGAAGGGAAGCCGGCGCTATTTCAAACAGGGCGAAGCGATGCCGGCCGTTGATGGCAGTGACTACGGTTCGACGTTCTGGCAATGGGACGTTAACCAGTCCGCACCTAAGCTCTGAGGCTCATTTATACAACTCTGGGGACGGGCGATGTGTCCTCAATTCGCGGAGGTCGATGAGGTTGATGAGGTTGATGAGGTTGATGAGGTTGATGAGGTTGATGATTTGGCATCGCTCCTTAACTGGAAGCCGTGCAAATTGGGTCGGCGATGCACTGTACGGAGACGATGGATCCAAGACGAATGCGACAAAGATTTTTGAGTGAAATTCATGCCTTCGAACTTGGTGGCGATCTAGAACACCGAATCGATGGCGATCGCAGGCACATTGCCGAGACCGAGTTGGTCAAAGACGCCGTCTCCGACTATCGGTGGTCGATCGCCACGGGAGGATTGGAACTATTGATACTTCGCTATACCGCGGGACATTCGATAGAGGAATTGAGCACTCGACTCCCCAGCGTGATCGAGGACTTCGGTGACTTTATTAGCAGTGAAGTTTCTCCTCGCTTGCAAGATCCGCCTCGCGATGAGGCTGATACTCTCGAAATCACGCAGCATGAGGCATATGTCTACGTCATGTGGCTGCTGGCTTTATGCCGCCTGCTCGGCCATGAGGAATTGATCCCGACCGTCATGGGCTGGATCGACAGCAACGCCGAATACAACCGGCGACGCGACGGCTTGTTTGAAGCCGTTGTCGAGAAGCTGACAGGAAAAAATGAGCCGGTGGAACGTGTGCTGCTGCACCCCGCCGCCTATCGACCGCTCGCCAAGGCGACGGCTCCCGATGCGCAGGATCGGCCGGCGCTGGTCAAGGAGTTCCTCGATGGCTGGTACCAGAACATGACGGACTGCTACTGGCACGACACGCACACCGACCAAGATGGGTCGTCGTACTTCGGCTACTGGGCTTTCGAGGCCGCATTGGTCACAGTGCTGTGGGACATCGACGACCAGAGTTATCGGGACCACTTGGTCTATCCGAAGGAGCTGGCAGATTGGGCACGCGCGCATCGAGCGAGCGCGTGACCGGATGCAGGCTCCGCTATCGGGCGGCTGTCTGAATGCCCTGCAGCCGCATCAAGCCACACGCCGAGCTATCGGCGCGCTTGATCGAGTCGCGCCAGCGGCGGACGATGCCGCCTCACACTCCAGCCGCGTGCGCCTGCTGATCCGCGTGATAGCTCGACCGCACCATCGCCCCCACAGCCGCATGGCTGAAGCCCATCTTGTAGGCCTCTTCCTCGAACATCTTGAACGTGTCCGGGTGCACGTAGCGGCGCACCGGCAGGTGCGAGCCCGACGGTGACAGGTACTGGCCGATGGTCAGCATGTCGATGTCGTGGGCGCGCATGTCGCGCATCACCTGCAGGATCTCTTCGTCGGTTTCGCCCAGGCCGACCATGATGCCGCTCTTGGTCGGCACGTTCGGGTGCAGCGCCTTGAACTTCTTCAACAGGTTCAGGCTGAACTGGTAGTCGCTGCCGGGGCGTGCTTCTTTATAAAGGCGCGGCGCGGTTTCCAGGTTGTGGTTCATCACGTCCGGCGGCGCGGCCTTCAGGATCTCCAGGGCGCGGTCGTCGCGGCCTCGAAAGTCGGGCACGAGAATCTCGATCTGCGTCATCGGCGAGAGCTCGCGGATGTTCCGGATGCAATCGACGAAATGCTGGCTGCCGCCGTCGCGCAGGTCGTCGCGGTCGACGCTCGTGATCACCACGTACTTCAGGCGCAGCTTGGCGATGGTCCTGGCGAGGTTCAGGGGCTCGTCCTTGTCCAGCGGATCGGGGCGGCCGTGGCCCACGTCGCAGAACGGGCAGCGGCGGGTGCACTTGTCGCCCATGATCATGAAGGTGGCCGTGCCGTTGCCGAAGCACTCGCCGATGTTCGGGCACGAGGCTTCTTCGCAGACGGTGTGCAGGTTGCTCTCGCGCAGGATCTGCTTGATCTCGTAGAAGCGCGTGGTGGGGCTGCCGGCCTTCACGCGGATCCACTCGGGCTTCTTGAGCACTTCGCCGGTCTGCACGACCTTGACGGGGATGCGCGAGAGCTTGGCCGCGGCCTTTTGCTTGGCCAGGGGGTTGTAGGTTTCGGCGCTTTGCGCGTCGCGGACGACTTCGGTGGTGCTCATTGGATTGCTAAGGTGCCAGGAAGGTGGTGAGCTTTTGGCCCAGCACGCCGGCAGCTTCTTCCCATGTGGTTTGGATGCCGATTGTAGAAAGGTCGACCGTCTGCAGCCCCGCGTAGCCGCAAGGGTTGATGCGCGAGAAGGGTTCGAGGTCCATGTCGACGTTGAGCGCGACGCCGTGGTACGTGGCATGGCGGCTCACCTTGATGCCCAGCGCGGCGATCTTGCCTAGGCCCCTGAACGGGTCGCCGGCGGGCAGCGGGCCGGTCAGTGCGGCATGCGAGAACGGGTCGTCCAGCCGCACGTAGATGCCCGGCGCGCCCGACACGCGGTGGCCGGTCACACCGAAATGCGCGAGCGTGCGCAGCACCGATTCCTCGATGCGGTAGACGTATTCCTTGACGAAGTAGCCGGCGCGGCGCAGGTCGATCAGCGGATACGCGACCACCTGCCCTGGGCCGTGGAAGGTGACCTGGCCGCCGCGGTCGGTCTGCACCACGGGGATGTCGCCGGGGTTCAGGATGTGGTCCTGCCTGCCGGCGATGCCCTGCGTGAACACGGGGGCGTGCTCGCAGACCCACAGCGCATCGGGTGTTTCGGGCGCGCGCCCCATCGTGAACTGCTTCATCGCCGCGAAGGTGCCGGCGTAGTCGACGCGGCCCAGCCACTGCGGGGCGATGGCGGTGTCCGCCGGGAGGTCTGCGACCGTCGTCATGCAAGGCTCAGTTCAAAGAACGACCTTGACCGACGGATGGCCCGAGAGCGCGCGATAGAGGTCGTCGAGCTGCTCGCGGCTGGTGGCGGTGACGGTGATCGTCACGCCCAGGTAGTTGCCGGCCTTGCTGTCGCGCAGCTCGACCGTGGTGGCGTCGAAGGTCGGATCGAACTGCTCGGCGATCTGCGTGATCGCGTGCACCAGGCCATCGGTCTTGGCGCCCATGACCTTGATGGGGAATTGCGAGGGGTACTCGATCAGCGATTCCTTGCGCGGATCGGGAATGGGCGCGGTGACTGCGTCGTCGGTGGTGTTCTCGGTCATGCAGTGGCTCCTTGCTTCTCAGCGTTGCGTTGCTTGGCCTGTTGGTAGGCGGCATACAAGCTCTTGTAGATGGGGCCGGGATGGCCGTTGCCAATGGTCTTGCCATCGAGGGTGACGACGGGCAGCACTTCCTTGCTGGCCGAGGAAAGGATCAGTTCGTCGGCGCCGAACACCTCGTCGCGCGACACGCGGCGCAGCGCGAATGGAATGCCGCCTTCCTGGCACAGGCGCTCGAGGAGGCCATAGCGGATGCCGGTGAGCACGAGGTTGTCCTTGGGCGGGCCGATGAGGACGCTCTCCTTCACGATCCACACGTTGCTCGACGAAGCTTCGCTCAGCCAGTCGCCGCGGAACATGACGGTCTCGGCCGCGCCGGCTTCCACGCTGATCTGCCGGGAGAGCACGGCGCCCAGGAGGCTGGTGCTCTTGATGTGGGCCTTCTGCCAGCGGAAGTCGTCCGCGGTGACGCAGGTCACGCCCTTGGCGCGCACCGCGTCGGCCACGGGCGGCAGCGGGTTCACCATGACGAAGACGGTGGGCGTGAGGCCCTTGACCATCGCGTGGTCGCGCGGCGCGACGCCGCGGGTGACCTGGAAGTAAACGGCTTGCGGGGCGTCGCCGCCCGGGGCGACCAGGCGCATCACGATCTCGCGCCATTGGTCGGGGGAGAGCGGGTTGACAATCTGCAACTCGGCGAGCGATCGGTCCAGGCGCGCCATGTGCTCCTCGAAGCAGAAGGGCTGGCCGCCGTAGACGGGAACGACCTCGTAGATGCCGTCGCCGAAAATGAAGCCGCGGTCCAGGACGCTGATCTTCGCGTCGCGCAGGGCGGTGTACTCGCCATCGAGGTAACAAAGCGTGGCGGGCAGGGCGTCGGTGATAGGGTGCATGAAGGAATTATGGTTGCCTGCGCCGAGTCGGGTTCACGTCAGGTCTTGTGGCCATCGATTTGCAATCGTGACGCTGATGTGTCGGGAGTGGCTGGGTTTTTACTTATAATCAATGGCTTTGTAGAAATTCTGGGTCGTCATCCGGGCTTCATTTGAAATGAAAACAATCGCCCGACAGGACTCGGAGGTCGCTGAAGACCTCGACGCAGAATTCAAGCCGTTGACCGCCGATGAGGCGCGTGAACTGCGAGCAAAGAACCCTTCGGTCTCCCCTTGGCGGGTGGTCGCGGGTCAGTTGGTTGTCGGTCTGGTGGTGGCTCTGGCCATCTGGGGACTGACGGGGAGGCAAAATCTGGGTTGGTCCGCCGCTTACGGCGCGATCGCGGTGGTCATTCCAGCGGCGGTGTTCGCACGTGGGCTGACCGGCAGGTTCTCTTCCCTGAATCCGGGCACTGCGGTGTTTGGGTTCTTCCTCTGGGAAATGGTCAAGATGGCCTTGTCCGTGGCGATGCTGATCGCCGCGCCAAGGCTGATAACGGCGCTGAGCTGGCCCGCAATGCTGGTCGGCTTGGTGGTGACAATGAAGGCGGCCTGGTTGGCGGTGATGTTCTCGCCCCGGCGCCGGCAACAACGAGACGAGTAACGGAATGGCTGCTGAAAACGCTGCGGAACATGGTCAGACCGCTGGTGAATACATCGTTCACCACTTGACGCATCTGCAAAGCTCCAAGCCTGCAGGTGTGGCCGATCTTTCGGTCTTCAACTTCGATTCGCTGTTTTTCTCCATCGCTCTGGGTATCCTGGGTTGCTGGTTGCTCTGGCTGGCTGCACGCAAGGCCACCTCGGGCGTTCCGGGCCGCTTCCAGGCTGCCGTCGAGCTGCTGGTCGAAATGGTCGACCAACAAGCCAAGGGCATCGTGCACAACGCCACGAGCCGCAAGTTCGTCGCTCCGCTGGCGCTGACCATCTTCGTCTGGATCTTCCTGCTGAACGCAATGGACCTGTTCCCGGTCGATTTGTTCCCGGCGATCTGGGCCAAGATCTTCGGCATTGCCGGCGCCGACCCGCACCACGCCTACCTGCGCGTCGTGCCCACGGCCGACCTCTCGGTGACGATGGGCATGTCGGTGGCGGTGCTGCTGATCTGCATCTACTACAACATCAAGATCAAGGGCGCCGGCGGCTGGATCCACGAGCTGTTCACCGCACCCTTCGGCAACCACTGGGCGCTGTACCCCTTCAACTTCGCCATGCAGATGATCGAGTTCGTCGCCAAGACGGTCTCGCACGGCATGCGGCTGTTCGGCAACATGTACGCCGGCGAACTGATCTTCCTGCTGATCGCCCTGATGGGCGGCGCCTTCACGCTGTCGGCCACCGGCATCGGCCTGGCGATCGGCCACATCATCGCGGGCACGGCCTGGGCCATCTTCCACATCCTGATCATCACGCTGCAAGCCTTCGTGTTCATGATGCTGACGCTGGTCTACATCGGCCAGGCCCACGATCACCACTGATCGCACCGATCACCCCCGTTTCGTTTTTGTTTTTCGTTTTCTCTTCAACCAAAGTCCTCTAGGAGTCATCATGGAAGTTATTAGCTTTGTTGCACTGGCCGCCGGCCTGATCATCGGTCTGGGCGCTGTGGGCGCATGTATCGGCATCGGCATCATGGGCAGCAAGTACCTCGAGTCGGCCGCACGTCAGCCCGAACTCATGGGCGAACTTCAAACCAAGATGTTCCTGCTGGCCGGCCTGATCGACGCTGCTTTCATTATCGGCACCGGTATCGCCCTGTGGTTCGCAACGGCCAACCCGTTCCTGGCTCAGATCGCCAACCTGCCGAAGTAAGTCTTTCTCGTCGGACCCGTGTCGTCGTTCCCCTCTGTGGAATGGCTTCGCATTCAATCCCAAAGAGAGGGTGAAAAGTGAGCATTACCGGTACCCTGATCGTTCAGATGATCGTGTTCCTGATCCTGGTCGGGTTCACGATGAAGTTCGTGTGGCCGCCGATCGCGAAGGCGCTGGACGACCGCGCTGCGAAGATCGCCGAAGGCCTCGCTGCCGCCGACAAGGCCAAGTCCGAGCTGTCCGCCGCCAACAAGCGTGTGGAAGCCGAGCTGGGCCAGGCACGCAACGAGTCCGCACAACGTCTTGCCGACGCCGAACGTCGCGCCCAGGCCATCGTTGAAGAGGCCAAGGCCCGCGCGACCGAAGAAGGCAACAAGATCGTTGCAGCTGCCCGCGTCGAAGCCGACCAGCAGGCACTGAAGGCCCGTGAAGCCCTGCGCGAGCAGGTTGCCGCACTGGCCGTCAAGGGCGCAGAGCAGATTCTGCGCAAGGAAGTGAATGCGGGCGTTCACGCCGATTTGCTCGCCCGTCTGCAGACCGAACTCTGATAGAAGCCATGGCAGAACTCGCCACCATTGCACGTCCCTACGCGGAGGCGCTTTTCAAGGCCTCGTCGTCCGACGTCGCCGCCACCAGCGCCTGGCTCGACAAGGTTGCCGCCATCGCGGCCAACCCCGAGCTCCGGCAATTCGCCGACAACCCCAAGGCCACGGCCGAGCAGGTTCTCGGTGTGGTCGCCGGCGCCTTCGGTGCGCCGTTGGCCGCCCACGCCCAGAACTTCCTGGGTGCGCTCCTGGAGAACGGGCGTTTTTCGGTGCTGCCGGAAATTGCGAAGCAGTTCCGGGCACTGGCCAACGTGAAGAGCGGTTCGTCCGACGCCGTGGTCTACAGCGCCTTCCCGATCGATGCCGCGGCCCTGGCCAACGTGTCGGCTGCGCTCGAAAAGCGTTTCGGCCGCAAGCTGCAGGTGACGGTCCAGCAGGACCCGGAACTGATCGGCGGCATTCGTGTGGTGGTCGGCGACGAGGTGCTCGACACCTCCGTCAAAGCGCGCCTTGAACAAATGAAAGTTGCGCTGGCGGCCTGACGGTCTTCAGCCCTCTACTTGTAGCCTCAAAGAAAGAAGGAAAGAGTCATGCAACTCAATCCCGCAGAAATTTCCGAACTGATCAAGAGCCGCATCGAGGGCCTCGGGGTCAGCGCCAACATCCGCAACGAGGGCACCGTGGTTTCGGTGACCGACGGCATCGTGCGCGTGCACGGCCTGTCCGACGCGATGCAGGGCGAAATGCTCGAGTTCCCGCCCACGGCGGACGGCACCCCCTCGTTCGGCCTCGCGCTGAACCTGGAGCGCGACTCGGTCGGCGCCGTGATTCTGGGCGAGTACGAGCACATCTCCGAAGGCGACACCGTCAAGTGCACGGGCCGCATCCTGGAAGTGCCCGTGGGCCCCGAGCTCATCGGCCGCGTTGTGAACGCCCTGGGCCAGCCGATCGACGGCAAGGGTCCGATCAACGCCAAGATGACCGACGTGATCGAGAAGGTCGCACCGGGCGTGATCGCCCGCAAGTCCGTGGACCAGCCGATGCAGACCGGCCTGAAGTCCATCGACTCGATGGTGCCCGTCGGCCGTGGCCAGCGCGAGCTGATCATCGGCGACCGCCAGACCGGCAAGACCGCCGTGGCGATCGACGCGATCATCAACCAGAAGGGTCAGAACATGACCTGCGTCTACGTTGCGATCGGCCAGAAGGCTTCGTCGATCAAGAACGTGGTGCGCTCCCTCGAACAAGCCGGCGCGATGGACTACACCATCGTGGTGGCCGCATCGGCCTCCGAATCGGCGGCCATGCAGTACGTGTCGGCCTACTCGGGCTGCACGATGGGCGAATACTTCCGCGACCGCGGCCAGGACGCGCTGATCGTCTATGACGACCTGTCCAAGCAAGCCGTGGCCTACCGCCAGGTCTCGCTGCTGCTGCGCCGCCCGCCAGGCCGCGAAGCCTACCCCGGCGACGTGTTCTATCTCCACAGCCGCCTGCTCGAGCGCGCAGCCCGCGTGAACGCCGACTACGTCGAAGCCTTCACCAAGGGTGAAGTCAAGGGCAAGACCGGTTCGCTGACGGCGCTGCCGATCATCGAGACGCAAGCCGGCGACGTGTCCGCCTTCGTTCCGACCAACGTGATCTCAATCACCGACGGCCAGATCTTCCTGGAAACCAGCCTGTTCAACGCCGGCATCCGCCCCGCCATCAACGCCGGTATCTCGGTGTCGCGCGTGGGTTCGTCGGCGCAGACCAACCTGATCAAGAACCAGTCGGGCGGTATCCGTACCGACCTGGCCCAGTACCGCGAGCTGGCTGCGTTCGCGCAGTTCGCCTCCGACCTGGACGAAGCCACCCGTAAGCAACTGGACCGCGGTGCGCGCGTGACGGAACTGCTCAAGCAGACCCAGTACAGCCCGCTGCCGATTTCGCTGATGAACGCCACGCTGTTCGCAGTGAACAAGGGCTTCATGGACGACATCGACGTCAAGAAGGTGCTCTCGTTCGAACACGGCTTCCATCAGCTGCTCAAGTCGAGCCATGCGGCCCTGCTCGAGACCATGGAAAAGAATGGCGCCAAGTGGGACGTGAAGCCCGCCAAGCCGGACGACAGCGCCGAGAAGCAAGCCTTCAAGAAGGTTTGCCAGGACGCCGAAGCCGAACTGCTGGCAGCCGCCACCTCGTTCAAGAAGTCGTTCGCCTGATCGACCCCTTGACCGACGCAAGAAGGAGTTCATATGGCAGCTGGTAAGGAAATCCGCGGCAAGATCAAATCGGTGGAAAACACCAAGAAGATCACCAAGGCCATGGAAATGGTCTCGGTTTCCAAGATGCGCAAGGCGCAAGAGCGCATGCGTGCCGCCCGCCCCTACAGCGAGAAGATCCGCAACATTGCGGCCAACCTCGGCAAGGCGAACCCCGAGTACACGCACGCATTCATGAAGAAGAGCGACGCGAAAGCGATCGGCTTCATCATCGTGACGAGCGACAAGGGGCTGTGCGGTGGCTTGAACACCAACCTGCTGCGCGCCGTGACGACCAAGCTGCGCGAGGCGCAGGCCGCTGGCGTTGCCATCGAGTCGGTCGCCATCGGCAGCAAGGGCCTCGGCTTCCTGAACCGCATCGGCGCCCGCGTGGTCGCGCATGTCACCCACCTGGGCGACACGCCGCACCTGGACAAGCTGATCGGCCCGGTCAAGACGCTGCTGGACGCTTACGCGGAAGGCAAGCTCTCGGCCGTGTACCTGTGCTACACGAAGTTCATCAACACGATCAAGCAGGAGCCGCTCGTCGAGCAGCTGCTGCCGCTGGCGGCAGACTCGCTGAAAGTCGAGGAAGGCCAGCATTCGTGGGACTACATCTACGAGCCCGATGCGCAAAGCGTGATCGACGAGCTGCTGGTGCGTTATGTGGAGTCGCTGGTCTACCAGGCCGTGGCCGAGAACATGGCGTCCGAGCATTCGGCGCGGATGGTGGCCATGAAGGCCGCCACCGACAACGCGGGCAATGTGATCAGCGAGCTGAAGCTGGTCTACAACAAGACCCGCCAGGCCGGCATCACCAAAGAGCTGTCGGAAATCGTGTCGGGCGCGGCAGCGGCCGCCGGCGTTTGATCCAGGCGATGCAACGGGCCACATTGCCGGTCGGCGGCGCTCTGTGCGTTCTCCGATAACTCCAAGGCCTACTTTTAGGGGACTCTGCGCAACATGAAGAAATTTCTCGTTCTGGTGGCCGTTGCTGCCGCTCTGACTGCTTGCTCCAAGAAGGAAGAAGCACCCGCTGCTGCTCCGGCTCCCGCCGCCGCACCTGCGCCCGCTCCTGCCGCTCCGGAACCGGCGCCGGCCGCAGCACCTGCTGCTGCAGCCCCGACGGCATCGGCCGCGGACCTGCCGCAAGAGTGCAACGACTACCTGGCGAAGGTGCAGACCTGCGTGGGCGCACAAAGCGGCGCTGCCGCCGATGCGATGAAGGCCAGCCTCGACCAGACCAAGGCCACCTGGGCTTCGATGGGCGCCGACAAGGCCGCCCTGGGCCAGGCCTGCAAGGCTGCTTCGGACGCTTTCGCTGCACAAGCGACGGCCATGAAGTGCTGATCTGAAGAAGTAGCAGTTCTCAAGGGTGCCGGCCCGTCCGGCATTCTTGCAAAAGCGGCCCGTTTTGGCACCAGGACGCTTCTGCAAGAACCTGTCGCAAATTTATTGAGATCCATCCAGAAGGAAACGCCATGGCTGAAGGAAAAATTGTCCAATGTATCGGCGCCGTGGTCGACGTGGAGTTCCCGCGTGACCAGATGCCCAAGGTGTATGACGCCTTGAAATTCGAAGGCGGCGGACTGACCCTCGAAGTTCAGCAGCTGCTGGGCGACGGCGTGGTGCGTACCATCGCGCTGGGCTCGTCCGACGGCCTGCGTCGCGGCCTGATCGTGACCAACACCGGTGCCGCCATCACGGTGCCCGTCGGCAAGGCCACGCTCGGCCGCATCATGGACGTGCTCGGCCGTCCGATCGACGAGCGCGGCGAAGTGAGCCAGGAGCTCACCGCCTCCATCCACCGCAAGGCCCCCGCGTACGACGAGCTGTCGCCTTCGCAAGACCTGCTGGAAACCGGCATCAAGGTGATCGACCTGGTGTGCCCGTTCGCCAAGGGCGGCAAGGTGGGCCTGTTCGGCGGCGCCGGCGTGGGCAAGACCGTGAACATGATGGAACTGATCAACAACATCGCCAAGGCTCACTCGGGTCTGTCGGTGTTCGCCGGTGTGGGTGAACGTACCCGCGAAGGCAACGACTTCTATCACGAGATGGCCGACTCCGGCGTGGTGAACCTGGACAACCTGCCCGAGTCGAAGGTGGCCATGGTCTACGGCCAGATGAACGAACCCCCGGGCAACCGTCTGCGCGTGGCGCTGACCGGCCTGACCATCGCTGAGTCGTTCCGCGATGAAGGCCGCGACGTGCTGTTCTTCGTGGACAACATCTACCGCTACACGCTGGCCGGTACCGAAGTGTCGGCGCTGCTGGGCCGCATGCCTTCCGCCGTGGGCTACCAGCCCACGCTGGCCGAGGAAATGGGCCGCCTGCAAGAGCGGATCACCTCGACCAAGGTCGGCTCGATCACTTCCATCCAGGCCGTGTACGTGCCAGCGGATGACTTGACCGACCCGTCGCCCGCCACCACCTTCGCCCACTTGGACTCGACCGTGGTGCTGTCGCGCGACATCGCCTCGCTCGGTATCTACCCCGCCGTGGACCCGCTGGACTCGACCTCACGCCAGCTCGACCCGAACGTGGTCGGCGAAGAGCACTACAACGTGGCCCGCGCCGTGCAAGGCACGCTGCAGCGCTACAAGGAACTGCGCGACATCATCGCGATTCTGGGCATGGACGAACTGGCTCCCGACGACAAGCTCGCCGTGGCCCGCGCCCGCAAGATCCAGCGTTTCCTGTCGCAGCCGTTCCACGTGGCCGAAGTGTTCACCGGCTCGCCCGGCAAGTACGTGCCGCTGTCCGAAACCATCCGTGGTTTCAAAATGATCGTGAACGGCGAAGCCGACCACCTGCCGGAACAAGCGTTCTACATGGTGGGCACGATCGACGAAGCGTTCGAAAAAGCCAAGAAGGTCGCTTGAGGCGGCATAGATAGGAACTCAGATGGCAAACACCATTCACGTCGACGTGGTCAGCGCGGAAGAGTCGATCTTCTCGGGCGAAGCCAAGTTCGTCGCGCTGCCCGGTGAAGCCGGTGAGCTCGGCATCTATCCGCGCCACACCCCGCTGATCACGCGCATCCGCCCCGGCGCCGTGCGCATCGAAACGGCCGACGGCGGCGAAGAATTCGTCTTCGTGGCCGGCGGCATTCTCGAAGTGCAGCCCAACGCCGTCACCGTGCTGTCCGACACCGCGATCCGCGGCAAGGACCTCGATGACGAAAAGGCCAACGTGGCCAAGGCCGCCGCCGAGGAAGCGCTGAAGAACGCGAAGAGCGACATCGACATCGCGATGGCGCAGTCCGAACTGGCCGTGATGGCCGCGCAGATCGCTGCGCTGCGCAAGTACCGCCAGAAGAAGTAAGCGCGCGAGCGCTTCTTCCCAGGAAAAGCCGCCTTCGGGCGGCTTTTTTGCGTTCTGACTTTCGCTTTCAACCAGCTTCGATCTGAACTTGGTCGAAGTTCGGCCTTGTCCGGCTGAAGCCCTGCCCCTAGTATTCGCGTTCGCCCGACAGCCCCAGGCTGCGGAGCAGGCAAAAAGAACACGGAGACAAGCGCGTGGCACCCTGGAGTGGCATCACTGCTCATGAGATGCAGTTGCTGGAAACGACCTTCTGGTCGGCCGGCGGCTCGCGCCATGCCATGGCCGAACAACTCGGCTTCTCCAAGAGCAAGGCCAACGCGTTGATCGCCGGCCTCGTCGACCAGGGGCTCCTGGCCGAAGCGGGCCTGCAGCGCTCTTCGGGCGGACGCCGCGCCGAAAACCTCCAACTGCATGCCGGCCTCGGCGTGCTCGTCGGCATCGACATCGGCGCCACCAGCCTGGACGTGGCGGTGCTGCGCCCCGACCTCACCGTGCTCGCCCAGCATGACGAACCGGCCGACGTGCGCGACGGCCCCGCGGTCGTGCTTGCCCGCGTCCGCACGCTGATGCGCGAACTGCTCGCGCGCTGCGGCCACAGCGCCAGGAGCGTGCTGGGCATCGGCATCGGCGTGCCCGGCCCCGTCAACTTCGAGATCGGCCAGCTCGTGAACCCGCCGCTCATGCCGGCATGGGACAGCTTCTCGATCCGCGACTACCTGCGCGAGGACTACGCGGCGCCCGTCTTCGTCGACAACGACGTGAACCTCATGGCGCTGGGCGAGTTGTGGCGCCTCAAGCGTTCGCTCACCAATTTCCTCGTCATCAAGATCGGCACCGGCATCGGCTGCGGCATCGTCTGCCACGGCGAGGTGTACCGCGGCGCGGCCGGCTCGGCCGGGGACGTGGGCCACATCTGCGTGGACCAGGAAGGCCCGCGCTGCCACTGCGGCAACCTCGGTTGCGTCGAGGCCATGGCGGCCGGCCCGGCGATCACGCGCATGGCGATGCAGGCGGCCGAAGCGGGCGAGAGCGAAGCGCTGGCCGAGTGCCTGCGCCTGCATGGCCGCATCGATGCGATCGACGTGGGCCAGGCCAGCCGCGGCGGCGACACCGCGGCCAACGGCATCATCCAGCGCGCGGGCAGCCTGATCGGGCAGATGCTCGCGTCGGTCGTCAATTTCTTCAATCCGTCGCACGTGTTCATCGGCGGCGGCATCACGCGCATCGGGCCGCTCTTTCTCGCGGCGGTGCGCCAGAGCGTGTACCAGCGCTCGCTGGCGCTCTCCACGCGGCACCTGGAGATCCAGTACACGCCGCTCGGCACGCAGGGCGGCCTCGTGGGCGCTGGCGTGCTCGCGATGCACGAGACCCTCAAAGTTCGCGGAGTGGCGCCATGAGTGCAGCAGAGAACATCAAGGGCAGCGTCGCCGTCGAGTTCGACGGCGTGGTGAAGGCCTTCGGCCCGGTGCAGGTGCTGCACGGCGTGAGCTTCTCGCTCGCGCCCGGCCACGTGTACGGCCTCCTCGGCGAGAACGGCGCGGGCAAGTCCACGCTGATGAAGATCCTCGCGGGCTACGAACAGCTCAGCGGCGGCACGCTGCGCATCAACGGCCTGCCGCAGCAGTTCGCGAGCTCGCGCGATGCCGAGGCGCTGGGCGTCGTGCTGATCCACCAGGAGTTCAATCTCGCCGAAGATCTCAGCGTCGCGCAGAACATCTTCCTCGGCCATGAGAAAAAGAAAGGCTGGCTGCTCGACGACGCCTCGATGGAGCGCGACGCCGCCGCAGCCCTCGCCGCCGTCGGCCTGCAGGTCGATCCGCGCACCAAGGTGCGCAAGCTCATCGTCGCGGAGAAGCAGCTCGTGGAGATCGCCAAGGCCATCGCCCGCCGCGCGCGCCTGCTCATCATGGACGAGCCCACTGCCACGCTCACGCCCGGCGAGACCGAGCGCCTGTTCAAGCTCATCGCGCAGCTGCGCGCCGATGGCGTGACCATCGTCTATATCTCGCACAAGCTCGATGAAGTGGAGCAGGTGACCGACGAGGTGATCGTCATGCGCGACGGCCGCTTCGTCGCCCGCGCGCTCACGCCCGATGTCACGCGCCACCAGATGGCCAACCTGATGGTGGGCCGCGAACTGGCCGACCTCTATCCGCCGCGCGACCTCGTCGTCGCGGCCGACGCGCCCGCCATGCGCGTGCGCAACTTCACCGTGCCCGGCTGGGCGCAGGACGCGAGCTTCGAGGTGCGCCCCGGCGAGATCCTCGGCTTCGCGGGTCTCGTCGGCGCGGGCCGCACCGAACTTTTCGAAGGGCTCCTGGGCCTGCGCCCCGCGAGCGGCAGCGTCGAGATGCTCGGCAAGCCCGTGCCGCACAACAAGGGCTGGCGCAATCCGCGCGATGCCGCCAAGAACGGCCTCACGTACCTGAGCGAAGACCGCAAGGGCAAGGGCCTGCACGTCAACTTTGGCCTGCGCCAGAACCTGACGCTGATGGCGCTCGAGCGCTACGCCAAGCCGTGGCTGCAGCCCGAAGGCGAGCGCGGCGCGCTGGCCGAGGCGGTGAAGGACTACGGCATCCGCACCGGCTCGCTCGACGTCAAGGCCTCGTCGCTCTCGGGCGGCAACCAGCAGAAGCTCGCGCTCGCCAAGGTGCTGCAGCCGCAGCCCAAGGTGGTGGTGCTGGACGAGCCCACGCGCGGCGTGGACGTGGGCGCCAAGCGCGACATCTATTTCCTGATCCAGCGACTCGCCCGCGAAGGGCTCGCGGTGATCGTCGTCTCGTCGGAGCTGATGGAACTGATCGGCCTGTGCCACCGCGTCGCGGTGATGCGCGCAGGAAAACTCGTTGCCACGCTCGACGCGAACCACCTGACCGAAGAGGAGCTGATCGCTCATGCCACCGGAACTGCAAACACCCCCGTCGCAGCCTGAAGACGCCGCAACTGCGGCGCACCGCAGCGAAGCCAAGCCAGGCTGGATCGCGCGCCTGCACGGCCTCGGCCCGGTCATCGGCCTCGTGCTGCTGTGCATCGCGGGCACGCTGCTCAACAGCGACTTCGCCACCGTCGACAACGCGATGAACGTGCTCACGCGCACGGCCTTCATCGGCATCATCGCGGTGGGCATGTGCTTCGTGATCATCTCGGGCGGCATCGACCTGTCGGTGGGCTCGATGGCTGCGCTGATTGCGGGCAGCGTGATCATGTTCATCAACTGGGCCGGCCCGGCTTCGGGCTCGCCGATGCTGGCGGTGGTGATGGGCGCGGTGCTGGCCATCGTGCTGGGCGCGGTGTTCGGCCTCGCGCACGGCCTCCTCATCACCAAGGGCCGCATCGAGCCCTTCATCGTGACGCTGGGCACGCTGGGCATCTTTCGCGCGTACCTCACGTACTTTGCCGACGGCGGTGCGCTCACGCTGGACAACGACCTGTCGGACCTCTATGCGCCCGTGTACTACGCGAGCCTTGCGGGCATCCCGGTGCCGGTGTGGGTGTTCGTGATCGTCGCGATCATCGGCGGCGTCATCCTGAACCGCACGGCCTACGGGCGCTATGTGCAGGCCATCGGCTCGAACGAGCAGGTGGCGCGCTACGCGGCGGTCGATGTGGACCGCGTGAAGATCATGACCTACGTGCTGCTGGGCGTGTGCGTGGGCATCGCGACCCTTTTGTACGTGCCGCGCCTGGGCTCCGCATCGCCGACCACGGGCCTCCTGTGGGAGCTCGAGGCGATCGCCGCGGTGATCGTCGGCGGCACGGCGCTCAAGGGCGGCGCGGGCAGCATCACCGGCACCGTGGTGGGCGCGATCCTGCTCTCGGTCATCAGCAACATCCTGAACCTCACCAGCATCATCAGCGTGTACCTGAACGCGGCCGTCCAAGGCTTCGTGATCATCATCGTCGCGTTCCTTCAACGCGGACGCAGATGATGGCCCCCCGGCTTTTCACTCGCTGCGCTCGTGTAACTCCACCCCCCGAGGGCGAGGCGCGGCCGGCTTGGGGCGGCCCGGCGCTCGGCCGCAAATGTTTTTCCCGTTTCATTCCACCCACCAAGAGGAGACATCCAGCATGACAACTTTCACCCGTCGCATCGCACTCACGGCCGTCGCCGCTGCAGCGCTCGCGAGCCTGCCCGCGCTCGCCGCCGAAAAGGTCAACCTCGGCGTTTCGATTCCCGCGGCCACGCACAGCTTCATGGGCGGCATCAACTACTGGGCCAACCAGGCGAAGAAGGACCTGGAGAAGGAACACAAGGACCTGAAGATCACGATCAAGACCGCCGCCAACGCGCCCGAGCAGGCCAACCAGCTGCAGGACTTGTCGACGGTCACCAAGATCAACGCGCTGGTCGTGTTCCCGTTCGAATCGGCCGCGCTCACCAAGCCGGTCGCGCAGGTCAAGGCCAAGGGCGCCTACGTCACCGTGGTCGACCGAGGCCTGACCGACACCAGCGCGCAGGACGCGTATGTCGCCGGCGACAACACCGCCTTCGGCAAGATCCCCGCCGAATACATCGTGAAGACGCTGGGCGGCAAGGGCAACGTGGTTGCGCTGCGCGGCATCGCCACCACGCTGGACAACGAGCGCATGGACGCCTTCAACGCGGTGCTCAAGGGCAGCCCCGACATCAAGCTGCTGGATGCCAAGTACGCCAACTGGAACCGCGACGACGCCTTCAAGGTCACGCAGGATTACCTCACGCGCTTCAAGCAGATCGACGCCATCTGGGCGGCCGACGACGACATGGCCGTGGGCGTGCTCAAGGCCATCTCGCAGGCCAAGCGCGACGACATCAAGATCGTGTTCGGCGGCGCGGGCGCCAAGGACATGGTCAAGACCATCATGGACGGCAAGGACAAGCGCATCGGCGCCGACGTGAGCTACTCGCCCAAGTTCATCTACGACGCGATCAAGCTCACGGCCGAAGCGCGCCTGAAGGGCGAGAAGCTGCCGGCGACGACGATTATTCCTTCGGTGCTGATCACCAAGGAAAACGCAAAAGATTTCTACCACCCGAACTCGCCGTTCTGAGCTCGCCCCCAGGCTTCGCGCACTTCGTGTCGCTTCGCCAACCCCCTACCGGGGGCAACACCTGCGGCCCGGCGAAGCCGGTTCCGCGGTGTCCCTCGAAAAGCACGATATGACCGACACACCTCTTCGCAAGCTCCGCTACGCCATGGTCGGCGGCGGCCGCGACGCCTTCATCGGCGCCGTGCACCGCAAGGCCATGGCGCTGGACGGCCAGATCGAACTCGTCGCGGGCGCGCTCTCGTCCAGCCCCGACAAGGCACGCGCCTCGGGCCGCGACCTGGGCCTGGCCGATGACCGCAACCACGGCGACTGGCAGACGCTGCTCGCCGACGAATTGAAACGCCCCGCGGACCAGCGCATCGACTTCGTCTCGATCGTCACGCCCAACCACGTGCACTTTCCCGTGGCACAGGCCTTCGCCGACGCGGGCTTCCACGTCGTGTGCGACAAGCCGCTCGTGCACACGCGCGACCAGGCCGATGCACTGGTCGCCACCGTCGCGAAACAGGGCACGGTGTTCGGCGTCACCTACAACTACACCGGCTACCCGATGGTGCGGCAGGCGCGCGAGATGGTGCGCTCGGGCCAGTTGGGCGACATCCGCAAGATCGTCGTCGAATACAACCAGGGCTGGCTCGCGAGCCATGTCGAAGGCAGCGGCAACAACAAGCAGGCCGACTGGCGCACCGACCCCGCGCGCAGCGGCGCGGCCGGCGCCATCGGCGACATCGGCTCACACGCCGAGAACCTCGTCGCAAGCATCACGGGCCTCGAGATCGAAAGCCTCTGCGCCGACCTCACCGCGCATGTGCCGGGCCGCATGCTCGACGACGACGGCAGCCTCTTGCTGCGCTTCAAGGGCGGCGCGCGCGGCGTCCTGATCGCCTCGCAGATCAGCACGGGTTTGGAGAACGACCTGCGCCTGCGCATCTCGGGCGCGCTCGGCACGCTCGAATGGCACCAGGAGCAGCCGAGCCAGCTGGTGCACCTGCCGCACGACAGGCCCAAGCGCATCTTCACGCGCGGCGGGCCATGGCTGTGCGAAGCGGCGCGGCGCGCGAGCCGGTTGCCCACGGGGCACCCCGAAGGTTTCATCGAGGCCTTCGCCAACATCTACGCGGGCGTGGCGGCGGACATTCGCGCGCGCCTCGCGGGGCAACCGGCCGATCCGCTGGCGGCCGACTATCCGCGCGTGGAAGACGGCGCGCGCGGCGTGCGGTTCATCGAGCGCACGGTGGCTTCGGCCCAAAGCCAATTAAAGTGGACGCCCTGGTGATGCGCCGGCCTCGCACCCGCGAGGCCATGCCGCGTTGCCATCGGCCTCCATGACGCATTCCTCTTTCGACGATTCCTCTTCCTCGACGCGATGGCTGCGCGCCCTGTGGCTGCGCTGCAAGACGCTGTGGCCGCTCAAGCTCGTGGGCAACACCGTCGCCACCATCGGCTTCTTCCCGCTGTACTTCTGGATCATGAAGAACGCGGGCCAGGCGTGGGTGCTGCCGCTCACCGCGTTCGACCGGCTGATCGCGTTCTGGCCGGCCGTGCTTCCCATCTATCTTTCGCTCTGGGGCTACATCGCGCTGCCGGTGCTGCTGGCCAAGGACAAGCGCGAGCTCTGGAGCTTCTCCATCGGCTGCGCGGCGATGACGGCGCTCGCGCTGGTCGTCTTCTGGTTCATGCCCACGGCGATACCGAATTTCACCATCGACGCCACGCCGGGCACGTCGCTGCATTTCCTGAAGACGGTGGATTCGGCCGGCAATGCCTTCCCGTCGTTGCACGTGTCGTTCTCCGTGTTCGCCTGCATCGTGCTCGCGCGCCAGCTGCGCGACGCCGGTGCGCCCGCATGGCTGCGCCTCTTCAACGTGGCATGGGCCGTGGCCATCGTGTATTCGACGATGGCGGTGCGCCAGCATGTGCTGATCGACGTGCTCGGCGGACTGGCGCTGGGTCTGGCGCTCGGCTTCGCATCGCGCGAGCGCAGCGCGGCTGCGCCGCCCGTGGGCGCACGCGCGGTGTAGGCCGGTCGTTGTATTTGTCGGGCGCGGCGCCTGCGGTACAAACTGGCATCGTCTTTCATCCGATGCAGGAGCCCTCATGAAGATCCGTTCGTCCGTTGCCGCCGCCTGCATGGCCGCCGCCGGCTTGTACGCTGGCCTGTGCGCCGGCCCCGCCTTCGCCATCGATTACCCCGCGCGCAAGCCGGGCCTCTGGGAAATGCAGACCGGCGACGGCCCGGACAGCAAGGCCAGCCCTCAAGTCATCCAGCAATGCATCGACGCCGCCACCGACAAGATGCTGCGCGAGATGGGCCAGGGCATGGGCAAGGACATGTGCGCCAAGCAGGACATGCGCATGGAAGGCGGCAAGATGGTGATCGATTCGGTCTGCAAGATCGGCCAGACCACGGCCACCTCGCAGGCCGTGATGACCGGCGACTTCAGCACCGGCTATCGCCTGGAGAGCAAGTCGACCTACAGCCCGCCGCTCATGGGCCGCGCCAGTGCCACCACCGTCGTGGAGGCCCGATGGGTCGGCCCCTGCAAGCCCGACCAGAAGCCCGGCGACATGGTGATGAACGGCATGAAGATGAACGTGCACGACATGATCGGCGGGCGCGGCAAGAAGTAGCGCAAGTAGGCGCCGGCCCACACCGCTTCGGGGCGCCCGTTCGGCGGCGCCGGCGGCCGGCCGGGCCTACGATGGCGGCCATGCCCTACAAGGTGGATCTCGTCGTCGCCCGGCCCGAGGGCCTGTATTGCCCGCCCGGCGATTTCTACATCGACCCGTGGCGGCCGGTGGCGCGCGCGGTCATCACGCACGCGCATTCGGACCATGCCCGCATCGGGCACGCCCATTACCTCGCGCACACCGACAGCGCCGGCACGCTGCGCACGCGGCTCGGCGCCGATATCAACTTGCAGACGCTGCCCTACGGCGAGGCCATCGCGCACCACGGCGTGCGCCTCTCGCTGCATCCGGCCGGCCATGTGCTGGGCTCGGCGCAGGTGCGGCTCGAACACAGCGGGCGCGTATGGGTCGCCTCGGGCGACTACAAGACCGAGCCCGACGGCACCTGCACGCCGTTCGAGCCCGTGCCCTGCGACACCTTCATCACCGAGTCGACCTTCGGCCTGCCGATCTACCGCTGGCCGACGCAGGCCGTGCTGTTCGCGGAGATCGATGCGTGGTGGCGCGCCAATGCCGAAGCCGGCCGCGCGTCGGTGCTGTTCTGCTATGCCTTCGGCAAGGCGCAGCGCATCCTGCATGGCGTGGATGCGTCGATCGGGCCCATCGTCGTGCACGGCGCGGTCGAGCCGCTCAACGCGGTGTACCGCGCGGCCGGCGTGGCGTTGCCGCAGACGCTGCGCGTTTCTGATCCGGGTGTCGATGCGGCGCTGCTGAAGCGCTCGCTCGTGCTGGCGCCGCCCTCGGCGCAGGGCACGCCGTGGATGAAGCGTTTCGGCAACTATGCCGACGCCTTCGCAAGCGGCTGGATGCAGCTGCGCGGCACGCGCCGCCGGCGCGGCGTGGACCGCGGCTTTGTCATGTCCGACCACGCCGACTGGCCCGGCCTGCAGCAGGCCATCGCGGGCACCGGTGCCGAGCGCGTGTTCGTCACGCACGGCAGCGTGCAGGTGATGGTGCGCTGGCTCACCGAGAACGGGCTCGATGCGCAGGGCTTCAAGACCGAGTACGGCGACGAAGACGATCAAGAGACTCCCTCCCCCGCCGGGGAAGGGCAGGGGAGGGGGCCGGCGGCGCTCGATGGGGACGCTGCCGGCCCCCATCCCGACCTTCCCCCAGAGGGGGAAGGAGCCGATACATGAAGGACTTCGCCGCGCTCTACCGCGAACTCGACGCCAGCACGTCGAACCTCGTGAAGCAGGCCGCGCTGCAGCGCTATCTGCGCGAGGCCGACGCAGCCGATGCGGCATGGGCCGTCTACTTTTTGGCCGGCGGCAAGCCGCGCCAGCTCGTCCCCACCAAGCTGCTGCGCCTGCTCGCGCAGGAAGCCGCGGGCTTGCCCGAGTGGCTGTTCGACGAGAGCTACGACGCCGTCGGCGATCTCGCCGAGACCATCGCGCTCCTGCTGCCGCCGCCAAGCGAGGCGCACGACCTCGGGCTCGCGGCCTGGGTCGAAGACCATCTGCTGCCGCTGCGCGAAGCCGCCAAGACCGCGCCGGAAGAACTGGCCGACCGCCTGCGCGCCCAGTGGCGGCAGCTCGCGGCGGAGGAGCGGCTCGTGTACTTCAAGCTCATCACCGGCGCGTTCCGCGTCGGTGTGTCGAAGCTGCAGGTCACGCAGGCGCTCGCTGCCGTGGGCGGCATCGATGCCAAGCGCGTCGCGCAGCGGCTCATGGGCTACACGCACATCGGCGCACGGCCGCGGGCGGGCGACTACGCCACGCTGATCGCGCCGGAGTCCGATTCGGAGCAGGTGCAGAAGACCAGCGGGCAGCCGTATCCGTTCTTCCTCGCGCACCCGTTCAACATTCCGCTCGCGCAGTTCGACGCGGTGCTGGGCCCGCCGGCCGACTGGATCGTCGAATGGAAGTGGGACGGCATTCGCGCGCAGCTCGTCAAGCGCGCGGGCGTGGTGTGGCTGTGGTCGCGCGGCGAAGAACTGGTGACCGATCGCTTCCCCGAACTCGCGGTGCTCGGCGAGGCGCTGCCCGACGGCACGGTGCTCGATGGCGAAATCGCCGTGTGGCGTGAAGACAGGGTGCAGCCCTTCGCCGAGCTGCAGAAGCGCATCGGCCGCAAGACACTCGGCGCGAAGCTGCTGCGCGACATTCCCGTGGTGCTGCTGGCCTACGACCTGCTCGAATGGGAAGGGCGCGACCTGCGCGCGGAGCCGCAGTCGGCACGCCGCGTGCTGCTCGACGAACTCGTCACGCGCATGCAGCATCCCTCGCTGCTGCCCAGCCCGATGCTCACCGGCCTCGACTGGAGCGACCTCGCCCGCCAGCGCGAAGCCGCGCGCACCATGGGCGTCGAAGGAATGATGCTCAAGCGCCGCGATGCGCAGTACGGCGTGGGCCGCACGAAGGATGTGGGCGTGTGGTGGAAGTGGAAGATCGATCCGCTCAGCATCGACGCCGTGCTCATCTACGCGCAGCGCGGGCACGGGCGCCGCGCGAGCCTCTTTAGCGACTACACCTTCGCGGTGTGGGACGGTCCGCCTGAACAAGAGGACCGCAAGCTCGTGCCGTTCGCCAAGGCCTACTCGGGGCTCACCGATGCGGAGATGGCGCGCGTGGACGCGATCATCCGAAAGACCACGGTCGAGAGCTTCGGCCCGGTCAAGAGCGTCAAGCCGACGCTGGTGTTCGAGCTGGGCTTCGAGGGTATCGCGCGCAGCACGCGGCACAAGAGCGGCATCGCGGTGCGCTTTCCGCGCATGCTGCGCTGGCGCGAGGACAAGCCGGTGGCGGAGGCCGACACGCTGCAGACGCTGGCCGCGTTGCTGCCGTCATGAACAAGTCCGTCAAGGCCGCGCTCGATGCGTGGTTCGCCGCGCGCGGGTGGAAGCCCTTCAAGTTTCAACGCGAGGTGTGGAAAGCGGTTGCCGAAGGCAAGTCCGGCATGCTGCACGCGACCACCGGCGCGGGCAAGACCTACGCGGTGTGGCTCGGCGCGCTGCAGGTGTTCTCGCAGGCGCGCAAGGAAACCGCGCGCCCTTCGGCCCCGCCGCTCACCGTGCTCTGGCTCACGCCGATGCGCGCACTCGCGGCCGACACGTTGCGCGCGCTCAAGCAACCGCTCGAAGCGCTCGGCGCCGAGGTGCATCCGTGGAGCGCAGGCGCGCGCAGCGGCGACACCTCGTCGGCCGAGCGCAGCGCGCAGAACGAGCGGCTGCCGACGGTGCTCGTCACCACGCCCGAGAGCCTCTCGCTGTTGCTCGCGCGCGCCGATGCGAGCCAGGTGCTGGGCCGCGTGAAGATGGTGGTGGTCGACGAGTGGCATGAGCTCCTGGGCAACAAGCGCGGCGTGCAGGTGCAGCTCGCGCTCGCGCGGCTCAAGCGATGGAACGCGGGCCTCGCGGTCTGGGGCATGTCGGCCACGCTCGGCAATCTGCAGGAGGCGATGCATTCGCTGCTCGGCCATGAAGACGGCGTGCTCGTGCAGGGCCAGGTGCCGAAGAAACTCGTCATCGATTCGCTGCTGCCCGGCCGCGCCGAGCGCTTTCCGTGGGGTGGGCACCTGGGCCTCACGATGCTGCCGCAGGTGATCGAGGAGATCGCCGCGAGCAGCACCACGCTGGTGTTCACCAACACGCGTTCGCAGGCGGAGATCTGGTACCAGGCGATGCTCGAGGCCAAGCCCGAGTGGGCCGGCACCATCGCGCTGCACCACGGCTCGCTCGACCGCGCGGTGCGCGAATGGGTCGAGCTGGGCCTCAAAAGCGGCGAGCTCAAGGCGGTGGTGTGCACCTCGAGCCTGGACCTGGGCGTGGACTTCCTGCCGGTGGAGCGCGTGCTGCAGATCGGTTCGCCCAAGGGCGTCGCGCGGCTCTTGCAGCGCGCGGGGCGCTCGGGCCACGCGCCGGGGCGGCCGTCGCGCATCACGCTCGTGCCCACGCACAGCATCGAGATGGTGGAGGGCGCCGCGGCGCGCACGGCGATCGCAGAGGGGCACATCGAGGCGCGCCATTCGCCCGACCAGCCGCTGGACGTGTTGGTGCAGCACCTGGTGACGGTGGCGCTCGGCGGCGGCTTCGTGCCCGACGATCTCTATGAGGAAGTGCGCGGCACGGCCGCCTACGAAACGCTCTCGCGCGAGAGCTGGCAGTGGTGCCTGGACTTCGTCTCGCAGGGCGGGTCGTCGCTCGCCGCGTACCCGGATTACAAGCGCGCCGTGCCCGACGCAGAGGGTGTATGGCGCGTGCCCGATGCGCGGCTCGCGCGGCGCCACCGCATGAACATCGGCACCATCGTGAGCGACGCGAGCATGGCGGTGCAGTACCTGGGCGGCGCGAAGATCGGCAGCGTCGAAGAGGGTTTCGTCGCGCGCATGAAGCCGGGCGATTGCTTCCTGTTCGGCGGCCGGCTGCTCGAACTCGTGCGCATCCACGACATGACGGCCTGGGTGCGGCGCGCGAGCGGCAAGCGCGCCGCGGTGCCGCGCTGGAACGGCGGGCGCATGCCGCTGTCGAACACGCTGGCCGATGCGGTGGTGCAGCAGCTCGCGCTGGCGGGCGAGGCGCACTACGACTCGCCCGAGCTTCAGTGCGTGCGGCCGCTGCTCGAAATCCAGCAGCAGTGGTCCGCGCTGCCGACGCCGCAGACGCTGCTCGCCGAGACGCTGAAGACGCGCGAGGGCTCGCACCTCTTCCTCTATCCGTTCGCCGGCCGGCATGTGCACCTGGGCCTTGCGAGCCTGTTGGCCTGGCGCGTGGCGCAGCACGAGGCGCGGACCTTCTCCATCGCGGTCAACGACTACGGCTTCGAGTTGCTGAGCGCGACCGAGGTCGACTGGCCCACGCTGCTGCCGCAGGTGCTGCGCCTGCCGGAAGGCAAGGGCGAGGGTGAAGGTGATGCGCACACCGCGCTGCTGCACGAGGTGCTCGCCTCGCTGAACGCGGGCGAACTGGCGCAGCGGCGCTTTCGCGAGATCGCGCGCGTGTCCGGGCTGATCTTCCAGGGCTATCCGGGCGAGAAGCGCAGCAGCCGGCAGCTGCAGGCGTCGTCGTCGCTGTTCTGGGAGGTGTTCCGCAAGTACGACCCGGCCAACAAGCTGCTGCTGCAGGCCGAGAAGGAACTGCTCTCGCAGGAGCTGGAGATCGGGCGCCTGCGCGCGAGCCTCGAACGCATGGCCACGCAGCAACTCGTGCTCAAGCCGCTTGAGCGGCCGACGCCGTTTTCGTTTCCGCTGATGGTGGAACTGTTCCGAGAGAAGCTCTCGAACGAGAACGTGGCCGACCGCATCGCGCGCATGGTCGAGCAGCTGGAGAAGGCCGCGGGCGGCGTGGTCACGGCCGGCGGCGTGGAGCGTGTGAAGAACACGCTGGCGTTCGGGCAGGAGGGGCCGGGCAAGGCGCCCAAGCCGCGGCGCGAGCGGCGGCCGTCAAGACCGCTGCCGCCGTTGTAGCGGTCCCAAAGGGCTCAGCCGCCGTGCGCCTTCACCCACCGCACGATGTCCGCCGCGCCCATCGCGCCGGCCTGCCGTGCCACCTCGCGGCCGCCGCGAAAAAGGGCGAGCGTCGGGATGCTGCGGATGTTGAAGCGCGCCCCGAGCGCGGGCACGGCTTCTGTGTCGACCTTGGCCAGGCGCACGTGGGGTTCGAGCTGCGCGGCGGCCTGCTCGTAGCCGGGCGCCATCTGGCGACAGGGGCCGCACCACGGGGCCCAGAAGTCGACCAGCACCGGGATCTCATTGCGCGCGATGTGGCGGTCGAAGGTTTTCTCGTCAGGCAGCGCGGTCGAATGGCCGGCGAACAGCGCCTTGTGGCAACTGCCGCAATCGGGCGCGCTGCCCAACTGCTCCGCGCGCACGCGGTTGGTCGTGTGGCAGTGCGGGCAGACGATGAGCTTCGGGGGCGATTCGGTCATACGGAAGAACTGGGGCTCGCGCGGTTGAATTGCAAGGTGGCCGCCGGGCCGCGCGTCTTTTGCGACACTCGTTGGCCGTGACTTCCCCGCACCTTACCGCGTCCGCGCTCGCTGTCCAATGGGCCGGCGAGCCGCTGCACCTGCTCCCCGAGCGCGCGCTCTGGTGGCCCGGCGAGCGCGTGCTGTTCATCGCCGACCTGCACATCGGCAAGGCCGCGACCTACCGCGCGCTGGGCCAGCCGGTGCCGGGCGGCACCACGCAGGAGAACCTCGCGCGGCTCGATGCGCTGATCGCCGCGCACGCGCCGCGGCACATCGTCTTTCTCGGCGACTTCCTGCATGCGGCGCAGGCCCGCACGCCGCAGGTGCTGGCCGCGCTCGAGGCCTGGCGCGCGACGCACGCGGCCGTCGCCATGACGCTGGTGCGAGGCAACCACGACAGCCGCGCGGGCGATCCGCCGGCGGCGATGGGCATCGAGGTGGTCGACGAGCCTTTCCTGCTCGGCCCGTTCGCCTGCTGCCACCATCCGCAATCGCACGCCACGCACTTCGTGCTCGCAGGGCATCTGCATCCCGCGTGCAGGCTCTACGGACCGGGGCGCGACAGCGTGCGGCTGCCCTGTTTCGTGAGCGATGCGCGGCAGGCCGTGCTGCCGGCCTTCGGCGAGTTCACGGGCGGGTGGTTGATGGAGACGGCGCCGCAGCGGCGCTTCTATGCGGTCGGCGGCGAGACCGTGTGGGCGCTGCCGCCATCGGATTGATGGTTTTGCTCCTTCCTCCTCTGGGGAAGGTTGGGATGGGGGCCAGGCAGAGCGCCCGATGGAGACGCCGCTTGCCCCCACCCCGGCCCTCCCCCGGCGGGGGAGGGAGAAAGTCAGAGCACCACAGGCTCGTCCGGTAGCTCGTTCGTATCGGCCTCGTCCTCGGCCAACGGAAAGTGCGCGACCAGCAGCGCCGACATTTCTTCGAGCGCCTGCGTGAGCCCATCCTCGAAGCGGCCTTCGCGGAACGCCGCGCCCATGCGTTGCGCCATCGCGGCCCACTCGGCATCGTCCACGCGCGAATCGATGCCGCGGTCGGCCACGATCTCGATCGCGTGCTCGGCCAGCAGCAGGTAGATGAGCACGCCGTTGTTGTGCTCGGTGTCCCACACGCGCAGCTTGCCGAACAGCGTGACGGCGCGTTCCCTGGCCGGCGCATGACGCCACAGGTACGACATCGGCAGACCCGCCTCGACGCAGATGCGGATCTCTCCGCTGTGGCGCCGTTCGCTCGCGGCCACGCGGGCGGCCAGGCGCTGCATCGCGTCGGCCGGCAGCACGCGGCGCACCGCGGCTTCGTCGGCCCACCGGTGGCGCCAGATGCGGCCCAGCTTCGAGAGGAGCGTTGGTTCTGCAGTTGCCGTTGCCATGTTCACCAGTCTCCCGAAGCGCCGCCGCCGCCGAAATTGCCACCGCCGCCGGAACTGAAGCCGCCGCCGCCACCTCCGCCGCCGCCGCTCCATCCGCCACCGCCGCCGCTGGTCCAGCCACCGCCGCCGCCGCCTCCGCGACCCCCGCCGAAGCCGGCAAGGCCCGAGAACAGCGAGACCATGAGCGCGATCAGCCCGGCGATCACCGCGATGACCGTGCTCGTCGTGAGAAAGAACGCGACCGCGCCGATGCCCCCGCCCATGACGACCGAGCCCAGCGTCTTGCCCAGGATGGCGCGCACGATCGGCGCGCCGACGAAGACGCCCACGAACAGGAAGATCGCGAGGTTCTCCCAGTCGAAGTCGCCGCTCGAATTGCTTCCGCCGCTGTTGCGCGAGGGCTCCGGCAGCGGCTCGCCATCGACCAGGCCGATGAGCCGGTCCACCGCCGCGTTCAGCCCGCCCGCGAAGTCGTTGTTGCGAAAGCGCGGCTTCATCTCCTCGTCGATGATGCGCACCGCCGCGAGGTCGGGCACCGCGCCTTCGAGCGCCTTGGCCGTGGCGATGCGCATCTTGCGATCGTCCTTGGCGACGATCACCAGGAGGCCGTCGCCCACGTCCTTGCGGCCGATCTTCCAGGCGTCGCCCACGCGCTGCGCGTAGCTGGCGATGTCCTCGGGCTGGGTGGTCGGCACCATCAGCACCACGATCTGCGAGCCCTTGCGCTGCTCGAAGGCCGCGAGCTTGGTCTCCAGGCCCGAGCGCTGCGCGGCGTCGAGCGTGCCGGTCTGGTCGATGACGCGCGCGGTGAGCGTGGGCACGGGCAGCAGGCCCTGCGCGAAGGCGCCGGATATGCCCAGGGCCATCAGCATGACGGCGACCCACAGCGGCCTCGCCAGGAGCGTGACCCATTCCAGGAACACCGCGGAACGGGCTTTGCCCGGCCGCAGGTGTTGCCCCCGGCGAGGGGGGAGTCGAAGTGACACGAAGTGCACGAAGACTGGGGGAGTGCTATTTCTTCGGTGCGCTGAAATCGACCGTCGGCGGCGTGGAGATCTGCGCTTCGTTCTGCACCGAGAAGTTGGGCTTGGGCGCGTAGCTGAAGATCTTGGCCGTGATGTTGGTGGGGAAGCTGCGCGCGAGCACGTTGTACTCCTGCACGCTCTCGATGTAGCGGTTGCGCGCCACGGTGATGCGGTTCTCGGTGCCTTCCAGCGTCACGCGCAGGTCGCGAAAGGCCTGGTTGGCCTTGAGCTCGGGGTAGCGCTCGGACACCACCATCAGCCGCGACAGCGCCGAGGAGAGCTCGCCCTGCGCCTGCTGGAACTTGTTGAAGGCCTCGGGGTTGTTCAGCGTCTCGGGCGTCACCTGGATCGAGGTGGCCTTGGCGCGCGCCTCGATCACCTTGGTGAGCGTGTCCTGCTCGAAGCTGGCCTCGCCCTTGACGGTGGCCACGATGTTGGGCACGAGGTCGGCGCGCCGCTGGTACTGGTTGAGCACCTCGCTCCAGGCCGATTTGCTGGCCTCGTCGAGGGACTGGAACTGGTTGTAGCCGCATCCGCTCAGGGACAGGACCGCCGCGAGAATCAGGAACCAGCGCTTCATCATCATTTGCATTACCTCCGCGAGAAGAAGCGGAAGTTAGCATAGGTGCCTCCATGCCCCGCGATTCCATAGACCCTCTCCAGGCGCTGCAGGGCGCGAACCGTGCGGTGGTGCCCGCGTCGGCGTCGAGCACCGGCACGCTGCTGATTGCGGGCGCAACGGGCGCGCTGGGGCAGGAACTGCTGCGGCGGCTGGCGGGCAGCCATCGCTATGCGCATGCCCGCGTTCTCGCGCGCGAACCGATCCGCGACGGATTGCGAGGCGTCGAAACCTACCTGAGTCCGGCACTGCCGATCGCGCAATGGCCACTGACTTCGGCCGACACCGCGGTCATCGCCTTCGACCCGCCGCGCCTGTACCACGACCGCGAACGCGCGCTCTGGGTGCCGCAGCCCGAAGACCTGCCCGCGCTCTCGCGCTGGCTGCGCACCTGCGGCGTGCGGACCCTGGCCATCGTGCAGCCGCACGACCAGGGCAAGCTGCCCGAGGCGCTCAAGCGGGGCCTGGCGAGCCTCAACGAGCAGGCAGTGGTCGCCAACGGCTTCGACCGCGTGATCCTCGTGCGCTCGGCGCGCAAGCCCCTGAACGCGAAGTTCGCCAACCCTGCCGAGCGGCTCGCGGCGTGGATGCTGTCGATCGTGCGCTTCATGGTGCCCAGCAGCGAGCAGCCGGTGCGCGCTTCGAAGGTGGCCGAGCTGGTCGATGTGGCGCTGCGCATCGCGCCGCCCGGCGTGCACGTGGCCGCGCCGGAGATGGTGTGGGAGGCCTCGCAGGGCCAGCAGATGCAGGCCGTGGCCGAGCGCTGGCTGGGCTAGCCGCCCTTCATCCGCGCCACTGGCGCAGCAGCTCGGAAGAATCGACCACCAGGCCCAGGTGCAGCGACACCATCGCAAGCGCCGCGCTCTCCAGGTGCGGATCGGTCCCGCGCACCAGGTCGCGCAACACGATCACGCGGTAGTTGTGGTTGTTGGCATCGAAGGCGGTGTTCAGCACGCAGCAATCGGTGAAGCCGCCGTTGAGCACCACCGTCTCGATGCGCTGGTTGCGCAGCAGGAAGTCCAGGTCGGTCGGATAGAAGGCCGAGAGCCGCCGCTTGGTGTCCACGCGCATGTCGCCGGGCTCCACGCGCGTGACCCATTCGGTCCAGCGCGAGCCCTCGATGGCGTGGGCATCGGCATTCGGAATGTCGCCCACATGCAGCGGAAACGTGCGCCGCCATGCGGCCGGAATGCCGTGGATGTCGTCTTCGCCGCCCGGCCGCAGCACCGACTTGATGTGCACGATGCGCACGCCCAGCGCGCGCACGTCGTCGTGAAAGCTGTCGATGGGCGCCACCACGTCGCGCGCACGCGGCGCGGGGCAGGGGCAGTCGGGGCTGTCGTCCAGGTGGCCGCGGTGCATGTCGATGGAGACGACCGCTGTGGTCGCGGGATCGAGGTAGTCGGCGAACCGCGCCGCGTCGAGTTCGCGCTCTTCGTTGTAGACCCAGGCCTTCATCGGCGTTCTTCCCTCACGTAGGGTTGGCCCAGCGCACCGGGCTCGTCGTCGCCGCTGCGCTTTCCGAGCGCGACCCAGATCATCACGCCCAGCGTGACGGCATACGGCGTCATCATCACGAAGTACTGCGGCAGCTGCACGCCGGCCGCCGCCAGCTGCGGGATCAGCGCCTCGATGCAGCCGAACAGCAGCGCGCCGATGAGCGCCTTCCACGGCGACCAGCGCGCGAAGATCACCAGGCCCACCGCGATCCAGCCGCGCCCGCCGGTCATGCCCGCGATCCACAGCTTGGTGCTCACCACCGAGATGTACGCACCCGCCAGCCCCACCAGGGCCGAGCCTGCGAGCACCGCGGCGAAGCGCCATGCGGCCACGCGGATGCCGGCGGCGTCGGCCGCCTGCGGGTTCTCGCCCACCGCGCGCAGGCGCAGGCCCGTGGAGGTGCGCGCGAAGAACCAGGCCACCGCGCCGAAGATCGGCAGCGTGAGCCACACCATCGCGTTCTGCTCGAACAGCCGCCCGACCCCAGGCAGCAGCGACAGCGGCCAGAGCGCCATCGCGCCGATGCCCTCGGTCGCATGGTTGGTCCATTCGGCCAGCGAGCCGACCAGCGCCGTGAGGCCCTGACAGAAGAACACCAGCGCGAGGCCGGCGATGACCTGGTTCACGCGCAGCCAGATCACCATCACCGCGAACAGCACCGAGACCAGGCTGGCGGCGAGCATCGCGAGCACCAGCGACACGGCCGGCTGGCCCAGGGTCAGTTGCGCGCCGATGCCGGCCAGCGCACCGACCAGCATCAACCCCTCGGCGCCCAGCGAGAGCACGCCGGCGCGCTCGCTGATGATGAGGCCGAGCGCGGCCAGCGCGTAGGGCACCGCGAAGTCCGGTGTGCTCGCGAGCCAGTTCAGGACGATGCCGCCGCTCATGCCGCAGCCTTCGCACCGTCGGCGCCGATGCGGCGAAGCCGGTGGCGAATGAAGAAGTCGCTCGATGCCACGCACACCACGATCGCCGCCTGGATCAGCTGCACCATCGAGAACGGCACCTGGTAGAACACCTGCAGGCTGCGGCCGGTGACGAACAGCGCCGCCACCAGCAGCGCCACCACCGTGGCGGCCAGCGGGTTGTTGCGCGCAAGGAAGGCGATCAGGATGCCCGAGAAGCCATACCCCTGGTAGAAGGCCTGCGTGAGTCGCCCTTCCTGCCCCGAGGCCACCGCGAAACCCGCGAGCCCGGCCATCGCGCCCGAGAGCAGCACGGCACCGTAGATGGTGCGGCGCACCGGCACGCCGGCCGCATGCGCCACGCGCGGGCTCGCATCGACGAAGCGCAGGTAGAGACCCGCGCGGCTCACGCCCACCAGCCACCATGCGGCGAGCGCGACGATGCCCGCGAGCAGGATCGCGCTGCCCACGCCCGCGCCCAGCTCGGGCAGCCGCTCGAAGACGCGGAACTGCGGCGAGTAGGGGAAATTGTCCTTCGGGTCCTTCCAGCTGCCGTACACCAGGTGCAGCAGGAAGTTGGCGGCCATGTAGTTGAGCATCAGCGTCGAGATGATCTCGTTCACGCCCAGCTTCAGCTTGAGCCACGCGGGGCCCAGCACCCACAGCAGCCCGCAGCCGACGGCGGCCACGAACATCAGCGGCAGGCGCAGGTTCTCGGGGCCGATCTGCCACATCGAGACGGCGGTGGCGCCGATGGCGCCCCAGATCATCTGGCCCTCGAGCCCGAGGTTCCAGAAGCGCGCGCGAAAGGCCATCGAGCCCGCCAGGCCAACGAGGATCATCGGGGCGGCCTGGAACAGCACGGCGCGAAAGTTCTGCCCGTCCAGGAAGGTCTGCACCACGAACTCGTTGGCCAGTTCGCCGGCCGGCACGCCCGCGGCCACGAGGATCGCGGCGGAAATCGCCAGGCCGACGAGCAATGCGATCGCCAGGATGAGCGCCTGCCAGCGCCAGGCCATGTGCTGGCGGATCTCCAGCGCGTAGCGGCGGCTGGCAAGGGGTTGGTGGGGGCGCGGGGGCGCGTTCGTTTTCATGTCGGTCTTCGGCGGATGCGCCATGGCAACAGCGAGCGATGCGTCAGCCATGGTCCACCATCGCCTGTCCGATCGCCTGCCGGTCGGCCGGCTGGGCGAACTCGCCGGCAATGCGGCCGCGCGTCATCACGCCCACGCGGTCGGCCAGCTGCAGCACCTCGTCCAGGTCTTCGCTGATCAGCAGCACCGCGGCACCGCCGTCGCGCGCGGCACGCAGGCGCGCATGCACCTCGGCGCTGGCGCGCACGTCCAGTCCGCGGCTCGGGCTGTGCGCGAGCACCAGCGTGGGCGACTTGCCGAATTCGCGCGCCAGCACCAGCTTCTGCGCATTGCCGCCGGAGAGCAGCGCGGCCTTCTGGGCCACCGAGCGCACGCCCTGCACGTCGAAGGCGCGCACGGCCTCCTGCGTGTCGCTCTGGATGCGCTGGCGCCGCAGGTGCCAGACCGGACCGTAGCGCCCGCTGTGCACGCGGCCGATGGCGTAGTTCTCGGCGACGGACAGGCTGCCCGCAAGCGCGAGGCCGTAGCGGTCTGCGGGAATGGCCGCGATGCCGACGTTGCGGCGCGCGGGCGCGCTCATCGCCTTCAGGTCGCCGTGGCCCTCGAGATGGATTTCGCCCTCGAGGCTGCCGCCGGCATCGGGCAAGCCCATGATGGCGCCCGCCAGTTCGCCCTGGCCGTTGCCGCCGACGCCGGCCAGGCCATAGATTTCGCCCGCATGCAATTGGAGGTCGACGCCGTCGAGCACGCGGCGGCCCTGCGGGGAGGCCGGCGAGCGCAGGCCTCGCACCGACAGCCGCACCGCGCCACGCGGCGACGCCGCGGCCCGGAAGCCTTGCGTTGCGATGGATTCGCCCACCGTGAGCTTCACGAGCTCGGCCACCGACGTCGTGCCCGGCGCCAGCGTCGCGACCGTGCGGCCGCCCCGCATCACCGTCACGCGGTCGGCGTAGGTCTTCACGTCGGCCATCTTGTGCGTGACCAGCACCACGGCACAGCCGCCGCGCGCGAGCCCCTGCACGGTCTGCAAGAGGCGCGCGGCCTCCTGGTCGGTGAGCACGGCCGTGGGCTCGTCCAGGATGAGGATGCGCGCGCCCGCAAGCAGCACCTTGAGAATCTCCACGCGCTGCTGCTCGGCGATCGAGAGGGCATCGATGCGCCTCGCGGGATCGATGTCGAAGCCCAGTTCCGATGCCTTGTTGCGGATGTCGCGCGAGATCTCGCGCAGCCGCTCCCCATGGCTTTGAAACCCGTCAGGCGGCGGCGCGGTGAGCAGGATGTTCTGCGCCACCGTGAACGGCCGCACCAGCTTGAAATGCTGGTGGACCATGCCGATGCGGTGCCTGGCCGCATCGCGCGGGCCGGCAAAGCGCACCGCGTTGTCGTCGACCAGCAGTTGCCCCGCCTCGGGCGCATAGAGCCCGGCCGCGATGTTCATCAGCGACGACTTGCCCGCGCCGTTCTCGCCGAGCAGCGCATGCACCTCGCCCCAGCGCGCGGCGAAGTGGGCGTCGGTGAGGGCCGCGAACCCGTCGAAGGTCTTGCGGATGCCGATGAGTTCCAGCGCGTTGGGCATGCCTGTGTCTCTGTGCTCGCCTGGCCTACTTCTGCGTCACCACGCCCTTGACGAACCAGTCCATCTTCCAGAGGTCTGCATCGGACAGCACCGCGCCCTTGGCCACGCGCTCCTTGCCGTCGCGGTCGGCGAGCGGGCCCGCATAGATCTGCTTGCCCTTGAGGATCGCTTCACGCTCGGCGGTGATCGCCGCGGCCTTGTCCTTGGGCACGGCGGGGCCGAAGCCCGCGATGTCGGTGCCGCCGTCCTTCATCTCGATGAAGGCGCCGTAGGGCGCCGGCTTCCAGCCGCCGGCCATCACCTTCTTGAGCTCCGGCACGAGGAAGCGGTCCCACACCCACACCGACGAGCACAGCGTGGCCTTGGGCGCGAACTGGCGCAGGTCGCGGTGGTGGCCGGTGCCGTACACGCCGCGCTCCTGCGCGACGATCTGCGGCGTGGGGCTGTCCACGTGCTGGCCGATCACGTCGGCGCCCTGGTCGATGAGTGCCGCGGCGGCGGCGCGCTCCTTGATGGGGTCGTTCCACGCGCCGGTGTAGATCACGTTGACCGTGGCGTTCGGGTTCATCTTCTGCGCGCCGAGCGCGAAGGCGTTGATGGTCCAGTTCACCACGCCGAAGGGGTTGGCCGCGACGAAGCCGAGCTTGCCGGTCTTGGACGCCGCGCCCGCGGCCATGCCGCAGAGGTACTGGCTCTCGTAGGTGCGTCCGTAGAACGACTCGAGGTTGCTGGCGTTGGTGGTGCCCGAGCCGTTGAGGAAGGCCACGTCGGGGTACTTGGCGGCCAGGTCCTTGAAGCTGTCGGAGTAGCCGAAGGCGGTGCCGATCACGATGTTGGCGCCGCGCTGGATGAACTTCTCGGCCGCGGGCTTGATGGCCGAGGCGTCCTCGGGCACGTTCTCCACGAACTGGATCTTCTGGCCGATTTCCTTCTCGATCTTCACGCGCGCTTCGTCGAAGGCCTGCGTCCAGCCGCCGTCGTTCTTCGGGCCGAAGTAGAGCATCGCGATCTTCGGCTTGTCCTTGAGCGTGAAGCCATCGGCGGCCACGGCCGGCAGGCAGAACGCGCCGCCGGCTGCGAGCGTCAATGCGAGGCCCAGGAGGCCGGGGGTGGGTGTGCGCAGCATGGAGCGACCTTTCGTGGGAGGCAGGGGAAGTGACGAGAGAAAAAATGAAAGCGAGATGCCGCGCGTCACATCATGAAGTTGATGCGAAACACATTGCCCTCGGGGTCGAGCAGCACGCTCTGGTACCAGTTGTAGTAGGTGACGTAGGGCGGCTTGATGAGCGTGGCGCCGGCCTCGAGCGCGACGGGCACCATGCGGTCGACGTCGGCTCGGCTGTCGACGTCGATGTTCAGCAGGAACTTCACGCCGCGCGTGTCGGAGAACTCGGACAGGTGCAGCAGCTCGTAGGCGTCGAGCGCGTTGAAGCCCAGGCTCGATTTGCCGGTGTCCAGGCCGCGAAAGATCGGCGAGCGGATCGCCTCGATTTCCGCAAAGCCGAACACGCGCTGGTAGAAGCCGCTGAGCGCGACCACGTCTTTTGCGAAGACGTTGACGTAGGAGAGGTGGGCCATGCCGGGTCTTCAGCCTAGGCCGTCGCCTTGGTCCCGCCGAAGGTCGTCTGCTTGACGAACTTGGAGGTGAGGTGATCGCCCGAGGAGATGGGCGCGTACTTGGGCGTCTCGCCCGGCGCGAGGCAACTGGGCAGGCACTCGACCATCGCGTCGTAGTTCGGCTGGTGAAAGAACACCAGCGACTGGCGGCGGTTGGTGCCCGCCACCTCGAAGGGCGGGTTGACCACGCGGTGCAGCGTGGACACCCAGAGGTCGTTGGTCCACTGCATCATCAGGTCGGCGATGTTGACGACCATGCCGCCCTCGACCTGCGGCACGTCGACCCACTGGCCCGCCTTGTTGAAGACCTGCAGGCCTTTGTCGTCGGGCAGCACGATGGTGAGGCTGCCGTAGTCGCTGTGCGCGCCCGCTCGCAGCTGGCCCGGCAGCGGCGCCTCGCGCTGCGGCGGATAACTGAGCACGCGGAACATGCTGATGTGCGCGTCGATCTTGTCGTCGAAGAACGTCTCGGGCAGTTCCAGGCCGAGCGCGAAGATGCGCATCAGCGAGCGCGAGAGGTCGCTCATCGCCTCGAAGTAGCCTTCGTAGGCCTCGCGGAATCCGTCGATGGGCGGCCAGCTGTTGGGCTCGAAGTGCGGGCCCGCGGCGGGGCCGTGGTGGTAGTCGTCGTCGGGCACGTTCGAGGGGCCGATGGAGAACGATTCCTTCAGGTCGCCGGGCGCCGCTTCTTCCAGGCTGTACGACAGGCCCTCCTCGCCGACCGCGCTGTAGCCGCGCACCGCGTCTTCGCGCGGCCGGTCGACCTTGCGCTTTTCCGCCAGCGGCATGTTGAAGAACTCGCGCGAGAGCGAGGAGACGCGCGACACCAGCTCGGGCGCGATGCCGTGGTTGGTGATGACCAGGAAGCCGATGCTGCGGCAGGCCTCGTCCACTTGCCTGGCGACCTGCGCCTTGCCTTCGGCCGTGCCGGCGAAGTAGGGCGCCAGATCGATGATGGGGACGGACAGCAGGGTCATGGGCGGTTCCTCGTGCTTGGCATGCCTTTCGCCATGCAACGTCTGTGCCAGTTGGACCAAATGGACAAACCCTGTTTGTCGCGTCAGCATGGTGCGTGCCGTGGGGGCCGGGCGGCCACCGTGGCGCAACGCGATGCACCGCGGCCTTACAGTGGTGCGCCGTTCAGAGAACCTGCAATCCGACAACGAAGAGCGAGGGAAGATGCCCAAGATCAAGGCGCCCAAGGCGCTGGCCACGGCCAGCACGACCGACAAGACCCCGCCGCGCAAGCGCGCGAAACCCGCAGTGCGCAGCGCCTCCGCCGTGAGCCGGCGCCTGCGCCAGATCGAGGACAAGCGCAGCGCGATCCTCGGCGCGGCGCTCGGGCTGTTCTCGCGCTTCGGGCTGCACGGCACCTCGATCGACCAGGTGGCCGCGCGCGCCGATGTGTCCAAGAGCAACCTGCTCTATTACTTCGCGAACAAGGAGGAGCTGTACGTCAACGTGCTGCGCGACCTGCTCGCGGTGTGGCTCGAACCGCTGCGCGGCTTCAGCGCCGAGCAGGACCCGAGCCAGGCCATCGGCGACTACATCCGCCGCAAGCTCGTGATCTCGCGCGACCGGCCCGATGCGTCGCGCTTGTTCTGTCTGGAGATGATCCAGGGTGCGCCGCTGCTGCGCGATGAACTGGACCGCGAATTGCGCACGCTGGTGGAGCGCAAATCGGAGGTGATCCGCGCCTGGGTCGATGCCGGCAAGCTCGCGCCGGTCGACCCGCACCACCTGATCTTCGCGCTCTGGGCGATCACGCAGCACTACGCGGATTTCGGCGTGCAGGTGCAGGCGCTGTCGGGGCACACGCTGGACGATGCGGCGTTCTTCGAGCAGACGGTGCAGAGCGTGCAGCGCATCGTGCTGCAGGGCATCACGGTGCGATGACTCAATGCGGCGGCGCCGCGATCTCGTGGTAGCGGCGATCGAAGTAGATGAGGCTTTGCGCGGCGCCGCCGATGGCGATGGCCACCGCTTCGCAGAACAGCACGTCGTGCGTGCCGGCACGGGTCGCGCTGACCACACGGCAATCGAAAGAAGCGGCTGCGTCCTGGAGCACCGGCGAGCCCGTCGTCTTGCGGCTCCAGCGGCCGGCCGCGAAGCGCTCGTCCATCGGCGTCTTGCCGCCGAAGAGGCCCGAGAGCGCCTGGTGGCCCGCCGCCAGCACGTTCACGCAGAGCACGCCGTTGGCGGTGAACGCGGGGTACACCGAGGCCGAGCGGTTCAGGCACACCAGCAGCATCGGCGGCTCGTCGGTCACGCTGCACACGGCCGACGCGGTGAAGCCGGCGCGGCCTGCGGGACCGTCGGTCGTGATGATGTTCACCGCCGCGCCCAGGCGCGCCATCGCGTTGCGGTAGTCGGCCTTGGGGAGCATGTTCGGCGGGCCGCTCGGCGGATGGCTTGGCGGAGTGGGGGAAGCCATGGCGTTCAGCATGTGGAGCTCCGCTGGCTTCAGGCCAGGAGGCAGGCTTCGTCGAAGGGCAGGCGCGGCAGGCGGCCGAACACCTTCGACACGTCGCCGTGGCCGAGGTTGATGAGGAAGTTGGTGGTCCAGTCGGTGCCTTCGAAAAAAGCCGCATCGACCTTGGCCTTGTCGAAGCCGGACATCGGTCCCGCATCGAGCCCCACCGCGCGCGCGGCGAGCAGCAGGTAGCCGGCCTGCAGGCTGGCGTTGCGGAACGCCGTTTCGTGCGCCGCCTCGGGGCTGCCGGTGAACCAGCTGCGCGCATCGCCGTGCGGGAACAGCGTGGGGAGCTTGTCGTAGAACTTGCGGTCCCACGCGGCGATCACGGTGACCGGCGCCGACATGGTCTTGTCGAGATTGCCCTTCGACAATGCGGGCGCCAGGCGCTGCTTGCCCTCGGGCGTGCGCACGAACACAAAGCGCGCGGGCGAGCAGTTGGCCGAGGTCGGGCCAAGGCTCGCGAGCGCGTAGATCTGCTGGAGTTGCGCATCGGAAACGGGTGCATCGGTCCATCCGTTGTGGCTGCGCGCGCCGGTGAAGAGAAGCGACAGCGCGGCGTCGTCGAGGGTCTGTGGGGTGGTCATGCGGGTACTGCGGAAATTGCGGGTGCGGCGACCCGGGCGAGGAAATCGAGCAGGCTGCGGTTGAAGGCGGCCGCCTCGGTCACGCTGTGCGCGTGGCCGCCGTGCGGCATGAAGTCCAGCGTCACGTCGCCGAGGCCGTCGGCCAGGCGCTGCGAGCAGGTCCAGGGCACGAGCACGTCGTCCCTGGCGGCGGCGACGAGCGTGGGCGCGGCGATTTCGGCAAGGCGCGCATCGACGTCGAAGGCGCGCAGCGCGGCGATGCGCGCGCGCATGTTGGCCTCCCCGGGAAAGTGTGCGAAGGCGTGATCGACCTCGTCTGCCACGCGCTGCGCATGTTCCGCACACCAGGCGGCGGAGTACAGGAAGATCGGTTGCGCTTCCACGTAGGCGCGCGCACCGAGCGCGCCCAGGAGCGCGAGCCGCGCGTCGAAACAGCGTGCCGAATGCGGGTTCGGCTTCGACCATGCGTTGACGAGCACAAGGCTTGCCACGCGCTCGGGCGCGTCGAGCGCGAGCTGCAGGCCGACGAGGCCGCCGAGCGCATGGCCCGCGAAGTGGCATTGCGCGGTGCCGGTGGCATCGAGGATCTCCAGCACGTCCTGCGCCATGTCGGCGATGGCGTAGTCGCCGGTCAGCGCGTCCGGGCTGCGGCCCGTGCCGCGCTGGTCGTACACGATGACGCGGTGGCCCGCCGCGACCAGCGCGCCGAGCTGCGGCTGCCAGAAGCTGGCCGAGCCGCCGAGGCCGGAAGACAGCAGCACTGTCGCCGCCGCGTCCGACGGCCCGTGCACTTCGCGGTGCAGCGCGCTCATGGCGTTCAGGCCTTCGTGCCGATGTGCGCGATCGAGGCGATCTCGACGAGCGCATCGGGCTTCACGAGGCCGCACTGGATGCAGTAGCGCGCGGGCTTGGTGCCCGGAAAGAACTCGGCATACACCGCATTGATCTTCGCGTAGTCGGCCCAGTCCTTGAGCATGATCTGGTTGAAGGTCACGTCGTCCATGGTGCCGCCCGCGGCTTCGACCACGCCCTGGATGGTGGTGAGCACATGGCGCGCCTGCGCACTCGCGTCGCCCACGGACACCACGTTGTTGTCCTTGTCGAAGGGCAGCGTGCCCGAGACGTAGAGCACGCCGTCGGCGAGCGCGCCGGGAACATAGGGGGCCAGGGGCACGCCGGTGCCGGGCGGGATGATGGCTTGCTTGGGCATTCGAGGACTCCTTGAAATGAATCAGGCGATGGCCGATGCGGCCGTTGCGGGTTGAGCGGCGACGTGCGGCGCGAAGGTGCTGCAGAACTGCTCGACCGTGGAGACCCATCCGAAGAAGGTCTCCACGTTGTAGACGGAGGCCTTCTGGATGGCCGCGCCACCGAGCTCGTGCGTCGCGTCTTCCAGCATCACCGCGAAGTACTCCAGGTGGAACGCGTCGCGCAACGTCGACTCGACGCACACGTTGGTGGCGATGCCGGTGAACACGAGGTGGCGAATGCCGCGCGCGCGCAGGGTGCTGTCCAGCGTGCTGTTGAAGAAGCCGCTGTAGCGCGTCTTGGGCACGACGATGTCGCCGTCCTGCGGCTTCATCTGGCCGATGAGTTCGTAGTCCCAGCCGCCCTTGGCGAGGAACTTGCCTTGCAGCTCGGGCCTGGCGCGCATGGTCTTGAGCGCGTTCGACTTGTGCCAGTTGGGCGAGCCGGGGCCGCCGGCTTCGACGTACGCCGCGTCCCAGCCGTTCTGCAGGAACACGACCAGCATGCCGGTCGCGCGCGCGGCGGCGATGGTGCGTGCGATGTTGGCGATGGTGCCCTGCGCGCCGGAGATGTCGAAGCCGGCCGAGTCGACATAGCCGCCGAGCGAGGCGTAGGCGTTCTGCATGTCGACGACGACGAGCGCCGAGTCGCTGGCGTGCAGTGCCAGTGGCTCGGGGCGCGCGGGCAGCACGCGCGGCGCGGGCGAACCGGGCAGGCGCGGCGCGCCGACGGGCGTGGTCGAGGTGAGCGTGGCGTTGCGTGCGGGCGTGGTCATGCGCGTCTTCCTTTTTTTCAGGCCGCAAGGCGCTCGGGCTCGACCTGCGAAGGCACGGGGCTCTGCACGTGCGCACGGCTCTTCATCAGCGGCTGGATGCGTTCGCCGAAGGCCTCCACGCCCTGCACGAAGTCGTCGAAGGTCAGCAGCACGCCTTCGGTGCCGGGCACTTCGGCCACTTCGTCGAGCAGGCGCGCGACGGTTTCGTAGGAGCCGACCAGCGTGCCCATGTTGATGTTCACCGCCGAGGTCGGGTCGGCCATCTGGCGCACGTTGGTGTCTGCGCCCGACTTGGTGTCGGCCGCGCCCTGCTGCCCGAGCCAGGCGATGGCCTCGTGGTCGGCGCCGGCCTTGTAGTGCTCCCACCTGGCGCGCGCGGCTTCGTCGGTTTCGTCGGCAATCACCATCATCAGCACGTAGGTGGTGACATGGCGGCCGGTCTTGCGCGCGGCCTCGATGAGCTTTTCGGCCGCGGGCGCGAAGGCCGTGGGCGTGTTCACGCCCTTGCCGAAGCAGAAGTTGTAGTCGGCGTACTTGGCGGAGAAGTCCATGCCCGCATCGCTCTGGCCGGCGCAGATCACCTTCATGTCGGCCTGCGGCCGCGGGCTCAGGCGGCAGTCGTCCATCTGGAAGTGCTCGCCCTTGAAGTCGCTCTTGCCGGTGCCCCAGAGATCGCGCAGCACCTGGATGTATTCGGAGAGGTATTGGTAACGCGTGCCGAAGAACTGGTCGCCGGGCCACATGCCCATCTGCGAATACTCGGGCCGCTGCCAGCCGGTGACCAGGTTCAGGCCGAAGCGGCCGCCGGAGATGGAGTCGATGGTCGAAGCCATGCGCGCGACGATGGCCGGCGGCATCACCAGCGAGGCGGCGGTGGCGAAGAGCTTGATCTTCGTCGTGACGGCGGCGAGCCCGGCCATGAGCGTGAAGGACTCCAGGTTGTGGTCCCAGAACTCGGTCTTGCCGCCGAAGCCGCGCAGCTTGATCATCGACAGCGCGAAGTCCACGCCGTAGTGCTCGGCCTTCAGCGTGATCTCCTTGTTGAGCGCGAAACTGGGCTTGTACTGCGGTGCGTTCTCGGAAAGCAGCCAGCCGTTGTTGCCGATGGGAATGAAGATGCCGACGTTCATGAAGGGCTCCTGTTGCGGGGTTGAGGAGCCCTATGCATGGCGCGTGCCAGTCGGAGAAGTCTTTTCAAATCAACGGGTTACGGTTTTTCGGTGTTTGTGTTCCGACCATTTGGTCCAAAGTGGAGCAGGCGAACCGAAAGAATTGCGGCGGCGCGGTGCGGGCCGGACCAAAGCGGTGCAGCGTCCGCGTCACGAACGGCACGGCAAAATCACGCCATGCCCAAGACCCCACACCGCGCCGCCGCGGCCATCGGCGGCACCGCCGACGATGTCGAGGCGGCTTTCTACGAAGCGCTGCAGCGCGGCGACATCGACGCGCTGATGGCCTGCTGGGCCGACGAGGACGAGGTGTTCTGCGTGCACCCCGGCGGCCCGCGGCTTGTGGGCAACGTGGCGATCCGCGCGGCCTTCGAGCAGATGTTCGGCAACGGCGCGATCCACGCGATGCCGGCGCGGGTGCGCAAGATCGAGTCGCTCGCGAGCGCCGTGCACAACGTGCTCGAGCGCATCGAGGTGCTCACCGCCGAAGGCCCGCGCCATGCCTTCGTGCTGGCCACCAACGTCTATCACAAGACCGCGCAGGGCTGGCGCATGGTGGCGCACCATGCGAGCCCGGGCAGTGCGCGGGAGCCCGACGACGCGAACGATCCGCCCCAGACCCTGCATTGATGTCTTCCGCCGATTCCTCTTCTTCTCTTCGATCGTCGATGGGCTACGTGGCGCCGCGCTGGCTGCCCGGCGGCAACCTGCAGACCATCTGGGCCGCGCTCCATGCGCGCCGCTTCGACGGCACCGCACCCGTGTACCGCCGCGAGCGCTGGAATGCACCCGACGGAGACTTCATCGACGTCGATTTCATCGATGCGCCGTTGCCGGGTCCGCGGCCGCTGCTGGTGCTGTTCCACGGGCTCGAAGGCTCGTCGCGCAGCCATTACGCGGAGGCTTTCGCGGCCTTCGCGGCCGAGCACGGAATGGCCTTCGCGGTGCCGCACTTCCGGGGCTGCAGCGGCGAGCTGAACCTCGCGCCGCGCGCGTACCACTCGGGCGATTACGAAGAGATCGGCTGGATCCTGCGGCGAATGCACGCCCAGTACCGCCTGGCCGGTGGCGGCCCGGTGCTGGCCGCGGGCGTCTCGCTCGGCGGCAACGCGCTCTTGCGCTGGGCCTGCGAGGCGGGCGACACGGCGCGCGAATCGGTCGCCGCCGTGGCCTCGGTCTGCGCGCCGCTCGACCTGGCCGCGGGCGGCGAGGCGATCGGCCGCGGCTTCAACAGGCTGGTCTACACGCGCATGTTCCTTGCGACCATGAAGCCCAAGGCGATGGCCAAGCTGGCGCAGTTCCCGGGCCTCTTCGACCGCGAGCGGCTGCTGGCCGCGCGCGACCTCTACACCTTCGACGATGTGTTCACCGCGCCGCTGCACGGCTTTCGCAATGCCGACGACTACTGGGCGCGGGGCTCGTCCAAGCCGCACCTGGGCCAGATCCGCGTGCCCACGCTGGTGGTGAATGCGCTCAACGATCCGTTCATTCCGGCCCGGAGCCTTCCGGGGCCGGGCGAGGTCGGGCGGCACGTCACGCTGTGGCAGCCTGCGCACGGCGGGCATGTGGGCTTTCCGCTCGGGCTGCCGCCGGGGCATGTGCGCGGGATGCCGGAGCGCGTGGGCAGCTGGCTGCAGTTGCACGGCGGCGTTTCGGCTGACGCTTTCGCGCCGCAACCGGCAGGAGAATGAATCGATGGACGACATCGTCAAACAGGCGCTCGCCAAATGGCCCAACGTGCCGCACTGCTACGGCTGGCTGGGGCTCGACGCGCGCGGCAACTGGTACATGCGCGACGACCGCACGCAGGCCGAGGGCCCGTTCCTGCAGGCCAAGGGCTCGATGCTGCGGCACGACAAGCTGATCGACTTCATCCACCGCAACTACGAGCACGACGACGACGGGCAGTGGTTCTTCCAGAACGGCCCGCAGCGCGTGTATGTGGAACTGGAGGCCGCGCCGCTGGTCTGGCGCGTGGCGGACGAGGGCGGCGGGAAGTTCACCGTCGCGGCCCACACCGGCCAGGCGGTCGATGTCTCGGGCTGCCTGCTCGACGAGGCGGGGCGGCTCTATCTGGTCGCGCCGATCGGGCTCGGGCTGGTGCACACGCAGGACGTGGGCATCGCGGCCGAGGCGATCGAGCAGGGCCTGTGGACGCCCGAGGCGGTGCAGGCCGGCGATTTGCCGCAGCGCTTCGGCCACGTCATGAGCCCGGCTGAACGCCATGCGGGCGCCGCCGACGCGCTATCGAAACAATAGTTCAGGGGCGCGCATCGCCCACAAAAAAGCCGGCGCTGGGCCGGCTTTTTCGTTGGGGCGAAGCGGATTACTTGGCCGGGGCGGCAGCCGTCGAGGCTGCGGCAGCAGGTGCCGATGCGGCAGCGGCAGGTGCAGCACCCGAAGCGCCTTCCGCGGGCGCTGCGGCCGCTGGCCGGTCGGGCACCGGGAACTTGGCGCCGCCGGCGTTGGCCATGTAGACCACCGCGCGGCCGATTTCGAGGTCTTCGAAGTCGCCGCCGCCCTGGGGAGGCATCGCGCCCTTGCCCTTGAGCGCATGTTCCAGCAGCGTGGCGTAGCCCTGGCCGATGCGGGGGCCCCAGGCTGCGGCGTCGCTGTAGTGCGGCGCGCCGGGAATGCCCGGTGCGCCGTGGCAGGCGATGCACTGGGCCTTGAACACGGCCTCGCCGGCGGTGAGCGGGCGGTTGGCGTCGCGGATCTCGATGACGCCGACCTTCTTGAGGCGGTCGGCCACTTCCTTGTCGCGCGATTCCTTCGAGACCCCGTAGAGCGCCATGTTGTCGCCCTCCGCGGTGCCGGCGGGCTTGGTGCCCGAGACCACGTAGGCAACAAGTCCCACGATGATCAGGATCGGTGCAATGAAGGAGAAAAATACCGCGAGCAGCAGTTGCTTCGGGTTCTTGATGGGGCCGGTATGGGCTTCTTCTGTGGCCTGGTAGTGCGGGTCTGCGCTCATGGCGTCCTCAATAACGGGGGCTCGTCGGGGGGCTTTTTCTAGATCAACCGACGATTATAGAGAGGCCCCCCGCCCCGGCGGGCGATTGGCCTCCCGATATCGGGCGCGCAAGCGCCTCAACCCTTGTCGCGCGTTGCCCAGCCGCCACCCAGCGTCTTGTACAGCGTGACCTGGTTCTGCAGTTGCAGGAGCCGCGCGTTGACCGCCAGTTGCTGCGCCGTGAAGAGCGACCGCTGTGCATCGAGGAGGTCCAGCGCGCTGGCAATGCCGTTGCGGTAACGCAGGTCCGAGAGCTTGAAGCGCACCGCTTCCGCGGTGGCCTGCGCGCGCTGCGCACGCACCTCTTCGCCCAGCGTGGCGCGGCCGGCCAGCGCATCGGCCACTTCGCGGAACGCGGTCTGGATCGACTTCTCATACTGCGCGACCGCGATCTCGCGCCCGGCCTTGGACGATTGCAGCGTGGCCCAGTTGCGGCCCGCATCGAAGATCGGCAGCGTGACCGTGGGCGCGAACGACCAGGCCTTGGAGCCGCGGTCGAACAGGCCCGAGAACTCGCTGCTCGCCGTGCCGATGGAGCTGGTGAGCGACACGCGCGGGAAGAAGTTCGCGCGCGCCGCGCCGATGTTGGCGTTGGCGGCGATCAGCTGCTGCTCGGCCGCGCGGATGTCGGGTCGCTCGATCAGCATGTCCGAGGGCAGGCCCGCGGGCACGTCGGGCATCGGCTGGATGCCGTCCAGGCCCTTGCTGCCGCCCGAGAGGGCCGTCGCCGGCACCGGCGCGCCCAGCAGCAGGGCGAGTGCGTTCTCGTCCTGCATGCGCGCGCGCTGCTGCTGCGCATAGGTGGCGCGGGCGCTTTCCGCGGCCGTGTTCGCGGCCTGGAAGTCGATTTCGGACGACACGCCGTTGTCGAAGCGCAGCTTTGCGAGGCGCACCGATTCCTCGCGCGTGACCATCGTCTGGCGCGTGATCTCCAGCAGTTCGTCGTCGGCCAGGAGCGTGATCCAGCCGGTCGCGACCGAGGCGATCAGGCTGATCTGCGCGGCCTTGCGCGTTTCCTCGGTGGCCAGGTACTGCGCCAGCGCCTGGTCCTTCAGCGCGCGGATGCGGCCGAAGAAGTCCAGCTCCCAGGCCGTGAAGCCGAAGTTCACGCTGTACTGCGAGGCCACGCTGCCCTGGCTCGCGTCGATCGCCTGGTAGGCATTGGGGCTCGAGCGCGAGCCCGAACCCGTGAGGCCCAGCGCCGGGAAGAGCGCCGAGCGCTCGATCTGGAACTGCGCGCGCGCCTGCTCGATGTTGAGCACCGACACGCGCAGGTCCCGGTTGTTCGCCAGGGCGGTCTGGATCAGGCCCGCCAGGCGCGGGTCGGTGAAGAAGTCCTGCCACGGCAGGGCCGCGGCCGCCGGGCCGGCCGGCTGCGACGGGTCACCCGGGAAGGTGGTCGGCACCGGCGCGGCGGGCCGCTCGTAGGTCGGGATCAGCGAGCAGCCGGCCAGCAGCATCGCTGCGGCCAGGGCCGTGGGAATCAGTTTCTTAGTCATGCTTGGGTTCCTCCACGATGCCGGCGGCTTCGGCATGCCGCTTGTCGGCCTCACGCTGGCGCGCGCTGCCCTTGAACAGGGTGCGCACGACGACGAAGAACACCGGCACGAAAATCACGGCAAGGGCCGTACCGGTCACCATGCCGCCGAGCACGCCGGTGCCGATGGCGCGCTGGCTGGCCGAGCCGGCGCCCGAGGCGATCACGAGCGGCACGACGCCCAGACCAAAGGCCAGCGAGGTCATCACGATCGGGCGGAACCGCAGGTGGGCCGCGGCCAGCGCCGACTCGACGATGCCCTTGCCCTGCGCCTGCAGGTCCTTGGCGAACTCGATGATCAGAATCGCGTTCTTCGCCGAGAGGCCGATGATGGTGATCAGCCCCACCTGGAAGTACACGTCGTTCGAATAGGCGCGCAGCATCGTTGCCAGCAGCACGCCCAGCACGCCGAGCGGCACCACCAGGATCACCGCCAGCGGGATCGACCAGCTCTCGTACAGCGCGGCCAGGCACAGGAACACCGCCAGGATCGCGAAGCCGTACAGGATGATGGCCTGCGAGCCCGCGAGCTTTTCCTCGCGCGACTGGCCGGTCCATTCGAAGCCGAAGCCTTGCGGCAGCTGCGCGGCGAGCTTTTCCATCTCGGCCATCGCGGCACCCGTGCTGAAGCCCGCGGCGGCGTCGCCGCTGATGCGGATCGCGGGGTAGCCGTTGTAGCGCACCGTCTGCGTGGCGCCCGTGACCCACTTGGTGGTCGCGAAGGCCGACAGCGGCACCGGCTGGCCCTGCGTGTTGCTGGCGTTCAGGCGCAGCAGGTCGTCCGGCTGCATGCGGGCTGGCGCATCGGCCTGCACCACCACGCGCTGCAGGCGCCCGCGGTTCGGGAAGTCGTTGATGTAGCTGGAGCCCAGGCCCGTGGAGAGCGTCGCATTGATCGCATCGAAGCTCACGCCCAGGGCGTTGGCCTTGTCGCGGTCGATGTCGATCTGCAGCTGCGGCGCATCTTCCAGGCCGTCGGGGCGAACCTGCGAGAGGATCTTGCTCTGCCCGGCCATGCCCAGGAGCTGGTTGCGTGCGTTGATGAGCGCCTCGTGGCCCGCGCCAGCGCGGTCCTGCAGCCGGAAGCTGAAGCCGCTGGCGTTGCCCAGTTCGGGAATGGGCGGCGGGCTCAGCGGGTAGATGAAGGCGTCGCGGATGCCCGAGAGCGCACCGAAGGCACGGCCGGCCAGCGCGCTGGCCGAGTGGGCCGGGTCCTTGCGTTCTTCCCAGTCCTTCAGCGTCACGAAGGCAAGGCCCGCGTTCTGGCCCTGGCCCGAGAAGCTGAAGCCCATCACGCCGACCATGCTCTGCACTTCGGGCTGCTTCAGGATGAAGCCCTCGACCTGCTGCATGACCGCCAGCGCGCGTTCCTGCGTCGCGCCCGGGGGCAGCTGCACGTTCACGATGATGTTGCCCTGGTCTTCGGCCGGCAGGAACGAGCTGGGCAGGTGCGTGTAGGTGTAGGCCACCGCGCCGATGATCGCCACGTAGATGATCAGGTAGCGCGCGGCGCGGCGCAGGATGCGCGCGACGATGCTTTCATAGCCCTTGGCCGTGCGCGAGAAACCGCGGTTGAACCAGCCGAAGAAGCCGCGCTTCTCGTGGTGGTGGCCCGCTTCCACGGGCTTGAGCAGCGTGGCGCACAGCGCCGGCGTGAGCGACAGCGCCATGAAGGCCGAGAAGGCGATCGAGGTCACCATCACCGCCGAGAACTGGCGGTAGATGTTGCCGGTGGAGCCCGCGAAGAACGCGAGCGGCACGAACACCGAGATCAGCACCACCGTCACGCCGATGATGGCGCCGGAGATCTGCTTCATGGCCTTGCGCGTGGCTTCAAGGGGCGAGAGCCCTTCCTCGCTCATGATGCGCTCGACGTTCTCGACCACCACGATCGCATCGTCCACCACGATGCCGATCACCAGCACCATGCCGAACATGGTCAGCACGTTGATCGAGAAACCGAGCGCGAGCAGCGACGCGAACGTGCCCAGGAGCGCGATCGGCACCACGATGGTCGGGATGATCGTGTAGCGCCAGTTCTGCAGGAACAGGAACATCACCACGAACACCAGCGCCACGGCTTCCAGCAGCGTCTTGACCACTTCGGTGATCGAGATTTGCACGAAGCGCGAGCTGTCGTACGGAATATTCCACTTCACGCCCGGCGGGAAGAAGCGCTCCAGCTCGGTCATCTTGGCGCGGATCGCCTTGGCCGACTGCAGCGCGTTGCCGTTGGGCGTGGGCTGCACGCCGATACCGACCGCGGGCACGCCGTTCAGGCGCGCCGAGGTGGAGTACGACTGGCCGCCCAGTTCGACCCGCGCGACGTCTTTCAGCCGCACGGCCGAGCCGTCGGTGTTGGCGCGCAGCACGATGTTCTTGAACTGCTCCACGTTGGCCAGCTGGCCGTTCACCACCACGGTGGCCGCGATGGCCTGGCCGGGAATGTTGGGCAGGTCGCCGATGGAGCCGGAGGACACCTGGGCGTTCTGTGCGCGGATCGCGTTGTTCACGTCGGTGGCCGACAGGTTGAAGCCCTGCAGCTTGGCCGGATCGACCCAGATGCGCATGGCGTTCTCGGTGCCGAAGAGCTGCGCCTGGCCCACGCCGACGACGCGCTGCAGCTCGGGCACGATGTTGCGCGAGGCGTAGTCGCCCAGCGCGACCGGGTCGAAGTCCGGGTTGTCCGAGGACAGCATCGCGAACAGCAGGAAGTTGTTGCGCGACTTGTCCACGCGCACGCCCTGCTGCGTCACCGCGGCCGGCAGGCGCGGCGTGGCGCGGGAGAGCCGGTTCTGCACGTCCACCTGCGCGAGGTCGTCGTTGGTGCCGGCCTCGAAGCTGATGGTGATGGAGCCGGTGCCGTCGGCCTGGGCCACCGATTCCATGTAGATCAGGCCCGGCGAACCGTTCATTTCGCGCTCGATGACGGACAGCACGCTGTCCTCGAGCGTCTGGGCCGAGGCGCCGGGGTAGGCGACGTTGATCACGATGGCCGGAGGGGCCACCGGCGGGTACTGCGAGATCGGCAACTGCGTGATTGCCACGCCGCCCATCACCAGGATGAACAGCGCGATCACCCAGGCAAAGATCGGTCGGTCGATAAAGAATTTGGCCATGCGGCGCGCTCCTGATTACTTCTTCTCGGCCGGCGCGGAAGCCTGGCCGTTGGCGGCGGGGGCTGCCGCGGGTGCGGCGGCCGGTGCCGCTGCAGCCGGTGCGGCTGCGGGGGCGGCGCCCGGTGCAGGTGCTGCGGGAGCAGGGGCCGCGTTCGGGTCCGGCTTCTTCCACGGCACGGCCTTCACGGGCGTTCCGGGCGGCATCATCTGCAGCTTCTGGAAGCCGTCGACCATCACCTGTTCGCCGGCCTTCAGGCCGTCCAGCACCACCCACTGGTTGTCCTTGGCGGCGCTGATCTTCACGGTGCGCTTGCTGATCTTGCCGTCCTTGTCGACCACCGAGACGGTGTCGCCCTGCTGGGTGCGCGTGACGGCCTGCTGCGGCAGCGTGATCGCGTTGGTGGCCTGGGCCTGCTCGAGCTTCACGCGCACGTACAGGCCGGGGAGCAGCTCGCCCTTGGGGTTGGGCACTTCGGCGCGCAGCGTGACCTGGCCGGTGGTCGAATCCACCGTGAGGTCGGAGAACAGCAGCTTGCCGGGCAGCGGATAGTCGCTGCCGTCTTCCAGCACGACGCTCACGCTGGCGGCTTCCTCGCCGCCGGCGCGCTTGTACTGGCCGGCGGCCAGCGCGCGGCGCAGCTTCAGCACATCGGAGGCCGACTGCGTGAAGTTCACGTACACCGGGTTGATCTGCTGCACCACGGCCAGCTCGGTGGCGTCGCCCTGGCCCACCAGCGCGCCTTCGGTCACGAGGGCGCGGCCGATGCGGCCCGCGATGGGGGAGGTCACGTCGGCATAGCCGAGGTTGATCTTGGCGGTCGTCACTGCGGCGCGGCCCGAGGCCACGTCGGCTTCAGCGGTCTTTTGCGAGGCGACGGCGGTGGCGTATTCCTGCTTGCTTACCGCGTTGGCTTCGACCAGCGGCTTGTAGCGGTCGGCCAGGGCCTTGGCCTGCACGGCGTTGGCTTCGGCGCGGGCCAGCGTGGCCTGGGCGTTCTGCGAAGCGGCCACCAGCGGTGCCGGATCGATGCGGAACAGGAGCTGGCCGGCCTTCACGTCGCTGCCTTCGCGGAACTCGCGCTTGAGCAGGATGCCCGAGGCCCGGGCGCGGACCTGCGCGATGCGCGAGGCCTCCAGGCGGCCCGGCAGTTCGGTCACGAGGCCGACATCGGTCGGCGTGGCGACCACGACGCCCACTTCGGGCGCGGGCCGGGCTCCGCCGCCTCCTGCGCCGCCCGGGCCGGCGGGTGCATCGCCCTTGCCGCAGCCCGCGAGGACCAACAGGACAACGGCGGCCACGGTCGCGAGACGCGGCGAAAAGGACGATGGGCGCGAGACATGCAGGAGAGGCATGCGATTCCTTTGAAGCGAAGACGGGAGATGGCGGTGTGTTCGCACTGCGAACAGGATGACAGCATAAACAGCCGGGCCATCGGGGAAGCCCGGTAGTTTACATACATTCATGGATGTATAGTGACTCTGTTAATGGCCCCACGATAAGCAAGGGGCGTTCGCTTTACAAATCAGGAGACTTGGTGGCACGTCGTACGAAGGAAGAGGCATTGGCCACGCGGAATCGGTTGCTCGATGCCGCGGAGCTGCTGTTTCAGGCGCAAGGCGTCTCGCAGACCTCGCTGCAGCAGATCGCGCAGCAGGCCGGCGCGACGCGCGGCGCCATCTACTGGCACTTCAAGGACAAGGCCGACCTCTTCAACGCGATGATGGAGCGCGTCATCCTGCCGCTGGAGGCCGCGCCCAAGAGCGATGCTGCCGCCGCGAGCGACGATCCGCTGGTCGAGATCGAGGAGGGCATGGTCCACGCGCTGACCCTCATGACCACCGACCCGCAGGTGCGCCGCGTGTTCGACGTGGCCACCCACAAGGTCGAATACACCCACGACATGGCCTCGGTGCAGCAGCGCCACCTGGATGCGCGCAACGCCTGCGTGGTCGATTTCGAAAAAGCATTGCGCCTGGCCGCGCGCCGCGCCCACGTCAAGCTGCCGGTGCCCGGCCACGTGGCGGCGCAGGGCATGCATGCGCTGATCAGCGGCCTCATTCAGAACTGGCTGCTCGACCCCGAGGCCTTCGACCTGGTGCCCACGGGCCGTCGCACCTTCCGCGTCTATCTGGCGGGGCTCGGCTTCGAGCGGCCGGCCGCCGACGCGGTGGCTGCGAACGAAGCCGAAAGCGCCGTCGCCTGATAGGCGATAATCTCTGGCTCCGGAGGTTTTCCGGAGCCTATCTCTCGCTGTATTTCAACGGATAGAATTCGGCCCTCCGAAGGCTGAGATCCAGGTTCGATTCCTGGCGGCGGGACCAGATCCAAAGCCGGAAGCTTGCAAAAGCTTCCGGCTTTTTTCATGACGGTCTGACGAATCCGGGCATCGGCGAGACAATCGCCGCGCTTGTCGTCCGCTCTTTGTCCGCGCTGCGTTCGCGCTGCGGGCCGGGGCCGCAACCCGGACCTTTCCGCGCATGTCATCGCCGCTCCCTGCTCCAACCCCCACGCCTGCTTTTTCCCTGTGGCGCATCGCCGTGCCGGCGTTTGCGCCTTCGTTGCTCTTCGGGCTGGGCGAGGGCGCCATCCTGCCCATCGTGCCGTTGACGGCGCGCGACCTGGGCGCGTCCGTGCCCATGGCCGCGCTGGTGATCGCGATGATCGGCATCGGCTCGCTGTTCAACAACATCCCCGCTTCGATGATCACGATGCGCTGGGGCGAGCGCTGGGCCATCGTCGCGGCGGGGGTGTGGAGCGGCCTGGGCATGCTGCTGTGCGTGCTGACCTCGCACCTGGGGTTGTTCGCCGCGGGCTGCTTCATGGTGGGCATGTCGCAGGCCGTCTACAACCTCGCGCGCCAGAGCTACATGACCGAGGCGGTGCCCATCGAATACCGCGCGCGGGCGCTCTCGACGCTGGGCGGCGTCATGCGCATCGGCATGTTCGCCGGGCCGTTTATCGCGGCCGGAGCGGTGCATCTGTTCGGCCTCTCCGCGGCTTACGTGGTCGGCATCGTGGCGGTGATGGGGGCCGCGGCCATCGGCGCGCGCATTCCCGACCTGGAGGCGCCGCCGGTCCCGGCCGGGCAGGCGGTGCCGGCCTCGACCTCCGTCCTCTCGACCCTGCGGGACCATCGGCGCGTGTTCCTCACGCTGGGCCTGGGCGTGGTGCTGGTCAGCGCGGTGCGGGCCTCGCGCCAGGCCGTGATCCCGCTGTGGGCCGACCACCTGATGCTGGCGCCCTCGGTGGCCTCGCTGATCTACGGCCTGGCGGGCGGCATCGACATGCTGGTGTTCTATCCGGCCGGCAAGGTGATGGACAGGAAGGGCCGGCGCTGGGTCGCGGTGCCTTCGATGCTGATCATGGGGCTGGCGATGCTGCTGATGCCGCTCACGACCGGCGTCGTCACGCTGCTGCTCGCGTCGCTGGCGATCGGCTTCGGCAACGGCATCGGCTCAGGAATGATCATGACCATCGGCGCCGACCACTCGCCGCGCCACGGCCGCGCGCACTTCCTGGGCATATGGCGCCTGATGTCCGACATCGGCTCCTCCTGCGGCCCGGCGCTGCTGTCGCTCCTGGCGGGCGGGCTGTCGCTGGCCGCGGGCATCGCCGTGACCGGGCTGATCGCCTTCGCCGCGGCGGGAACGCTGGCGTACTGGCTTCCGCGGAAGGTGATTGCAGCGGTCCGGAAGTGATCGCCGACACTGCCCGGCAGCGGCATCGCCGGGGCCCGATGCGGTACCATGGCTTTCCCCCCGTTGGGTGAGACTCCTGGCGGTGAGACCCCTGCAAGACCGGAAGCCTCCCAAGGCGTCCGGTCTTTTTCTTTCCCCCTCGACGTTCTCCCCCACGACCATTCACCGCGCGCCGGCGTCGCTTCGCCACCGCGCACATGCAAGATTTCCATCGATGACGGAGTTGACTGATCTGGACGAGGCCAGCCTGGCGGAACATGCCGCGGAGTGGCGCCGACGCGCGCTGCGCGGCGAGAAACAGGCGCGCGGCATCGCGCATGCCCTCGAGACCGAGATGCGCCGCCGCTCCGGCGACACGCTCACCCAGAACATCGACCTCGACACCCGCCCGCAGGCGCTGCGCCTGGCGCCGCGGCCGTGGTGGAAATTCTGGTGAGCCTGTCGGACCGCGCCGCCTGAGCGTCCCGGCCGGTTGCGGGGTCCGGCGGACCCTGACACCATGGCCGCATGCCTTACCAACTCCATTACTGGCCCACGATCCAGGGCCGCGGTGAATTCGTGCGGCTCGCGCTCGAAGCAGCGGGTGCCGACTATGTCGATGTGGCGCGGCTGCCCGAATCCAAAGGCGGCGGCGAGTCCGCACTCGGCGAGCGGCTCGGCGACCCCAACAACGCCCGCGCCGCGTTCGCGCCGCCTTTCCTCGTGGACGGCGACATCGTGGTGGGCCAGACCGCCGCGATCCTGCTGTACCTCGGGCCGCGCCTGGGGCTCTCGGGCGTCGGCGAGTCCGACGGCCTGTGGACCCACCAGCTGCAGCTCACCATCGCCGATGTGGTGGCCGAGGCGCACGACACGCACCATCCGATCTCGACCGGCGCCTATTACGAAGACCAGCGCGATGCGGCCGTGCAGCGCGCGCAGTCCTTCCGGGAAGAGCGGATTCCCAAGTTTCTGAACTGGTTCGAGCAGGTGCTCCAGCGCAACCCCGCGGGGGACCTGCACCTGGTCGGCGACATGCTGACCTATGCCGATCTCTCGCTGTTCCAGCTGGTGGACGGGCTGCACTACGCGTTCCCGAAAGCCGCCGCGCGGGCGCTCGCCCGCACGCCGGCTATCGAGAAACTGCACGCCAACGTCAAGCGCCGCCAGCGCGTGCACGACTACCTGCAGAGCCCGCGCCGCATCGCGTTCAACGAGGACGGGATCTTCAGGCGGTATGCGGAGCTGGACGGCTAGTTAGTCAGTCGCTCGGCTAGTCGCCGCCGTCATTGCGGATGCGCAGCGCGGTTTCGTAGAGCGCATTGCGCGGCGCACCGCTGATCTCGGCGGCCAGCCGCACCGCGGTTTTCACCGGCAGTTCGGCCAGCAGCAGTCGCAGCACGCGCTCGCCTTCCGCGCCGCCGTCGCCGCTCACCGCGACCGGGTGCAGCACCAGCGCGAATTCGCCCCGGATGCGGTCACGGTCCGCGCCGAACCAGTCGGGCAGGGCGCTCGCCGCCACCGTCGCGATGTCCTCGAACTGCTTGGTGAGCTCGCGGCCCACGGTGACGCGGCGCTCGCCCAGCACGGCGAGCGCACGCGCGAGGCTTTCGATGCGGTGCGGCGCCTCCAGCAGCACCACGGCGCGCGGCTCCTGCGAAAGCGCCTGCACGGCGGTGTCGCGCTCGCCGGACTTGGTCGGCAAGAAGCCCGCGAAGACGAAGGCGCTGCTGGCGTTGCCGTCGGCGCCGTCCGCCACGAGCCCGGCGGCGCCGATCAGCGTCGTGACGCTGCTCGCGCCCGGCAGCGGCAGCACGCGCTGGCCCGCCGTGCGCACCGCGGCGACCAGCCGCGCTCCGGGGTCGCTCACGCCGGGCGTGCCGGCGTCGCTCACGTACGCGATGCGCTCGCCCTGCGCGAGGCGCGCGACCACCGCCTGCGCGGCCTCGGCCTCGTTGTGCTGGTGCACTGCGAGCAGCCGGGCGCCGGGGCGGTCGATGCCGTAGGCGCGCAGGAGGCTCTGGGTGTGGCGCGTGTCCTCGCAAGCGATCACGTCCACCAGCTGCAGCACGTGCAGCGCGCGCAGCGTGATGTCGGCCAGGTTGCCGATCGGCGTGGCAACGACGTAGAGCGTGGCCTGCGGATAATGCTGCGCACCCGCGGCGTCGTGCGCGGCCGCAAGGGCGGCGCCGAAGGAAGCAGGGGCGAGTGAAGCCAAGAGGTTTCTCCGTGAGAGCGATCGACAAAAAAGAGAAGACGGCAGGGAGCCATGAAGACCACCACCACCAGCACCACGAAGCGCCGCGGCGATGCGGCGGAAGACGCCGCGCTCGAACACCTGCAGGACGCCGGCCTCGCGCTCATCGCGCGCAATTATCGAACGCCCGGGCGCGGCGGCGGCGAGATCGACCTGATCATGCGCGATCCGCGTGATCCGCGCGGCGCAACCCTGGTGTTCGTCGAGGTCCGCCAGCGCAGCGCCGGCACGCATGGCGGCGCGGGCGGCAGCATCACCGGGCCCAAGCAGCGGCGCATCGTGTTCGCCGCGCAGCATTACCTGAGCCGGCTGCGCACGGTGCCGCCGTGCCGTTTCGACGTGGTGCTGGTGGAGGAGAAAATCACCTGGTTGCGGGCCGCGTTCGACGCGGGCTGACGCGCCTTCCAAGGGAACTGAAGCCTTCGGGCAGGCTCCACAACTCACACGTCTTGTTTCACCACCCCCAGTTATCATCCCGCCTCATGCTCGAGCAACGGATTCAGCAGCACTTCATCGACAGTGCCGACCTCAAATACCAGACCGGACCGGTCCTGAGCAAACCCATCTCTCAAGCGATGCAGGCCATCCTGGCGTGCGTGACCAGCGGCGGCAAGGTGCTGGCCTGCGGTGCGGGTGTCTCGGGCCTCCTGGCCGCGCAGTTCGCCGCGCAGTTCGTCGGCCGCTTCGAGCGCGAGCGCCCCGAGCTGGGCGCCATCGCATTGCCCGGCGACACCACCGACCCCAACGCCGACAGCGCCAATGCCATGGATGCCGACCGGTTCGCGCGCCAGGTGCGTGCGCTGGGCCAGGCCGGCGACGTGCTGCTCGCCTTGAGCGCGAGCGGCCAGTCGGCCGCCGTGCTGGCTGCCGTGCTGGCCGCGCACGAGCGCGACATGACCGTGGTCGCCCTGCTCGGCAATGCCGTCTCGGGCCCGCCCGCGGCGCCGGGTGCGGGCAGCAGCGGCACCGGCGGCGTCATCGGCCGCGCGTTGCGCGAAACCGATGTCCAGATCAGCGTGCCGCACGAGCGTGCGGCGCGCATCCATGAAGTCCACCTGCTCGCGCTGCACTGCCTGTGCGACGGCGTGGATGCCCAGTTACTCGGAGAACAGGAAGCTTCCTCATGACCATGACGACCATGACAAAGACGTCGACCCGGCGTTTCGCCCTCGCACTCACCCTGGGTGCCGCACTGGTCGCCGGTCTCTCCGCCTGCGTGCCGCTCGTGGTGGGCGGCGCCGCGGTGGTGGGCGTGGGCATGGTGGCGACCGATCGCCGCAGCTCCGGCGCGCAGCTGGACGACCAGGGCATCGAGCTGCGCGCCGCGGCCCGCGTGCGCGACATCGCCAACGACCAGATGTACGTGAGCGTCACCAGCTACAACCGCCAGGTGCTCTTGACCGGCGCGGTGGGCAACGAGGCCGACCGCCGCCGCGTCGAGGACGAGGTGAGCCGCATCGTCAACGTGCGCTCCGTGGTGAACGAGCTCACGCAGGGCGCGCCCAGCACCTTCCAGGACCGCTCCAACGACCTCTACATCACCGGCAAGGTGAAGGCCTCGCTGCTCGATGCAAAGGACATCTTCGCCAACTCGTTCAAGGTGACGACCGAGCGCGGCGTGGTGTACCTCATGGGCATCGCCACGCGGCGCGAGACCGATCGCGCGACCGAGATCACGCGCGGCGTGGGCGGCGTGATGAAGGTGGTGCGCGTGGTCGAGGTGGTGAGCGAAGCCGACCTTGCCGCCAGCCAGGCGGCGAACCAGTCCGCGGCGCAGCGCGGCGGCACGGGCCCGGCGCCGGTGAGCAACGCGACGCCTTCGTCGTCTTCTTCGTCCTCGCGCGTGCCGCTGCCACCGATGGAACCGCTGCCCGCGCCGGGCTCGGCGCCCGGGCAACCGGCCGTGACGACCTCGCCGGTCCGCTGAACCCAAAAAAGCCCGCTTCCGCGGGCTTTTTTCATTTGAGCCGGATGATCAGGCTCGAGGTGTCCCAGCGCCGGCCGCCGGCCTGCTGCACGTCGGCGTAGAACTGGTCCACCAGCGCCGTCACCGGCACGCGCGCACCGTTGCGCTTGGCTTCGTCGAGCACCAGGCCCAGGTCCTTGCGCATCCAGTCGACGGCAAAGCCGTAGTCGAACTTGCCCTGGATCATGGTCTTGCCGCGGTTGTCCATCTGCCAGCTCTGGGCCGCGCCCTTGCCGATGACGCCGAGCACGGCTTCCATGTCCAGGCCGGCGCGCTGGCCGAAGGCGATGGCTTCCGACAGCCCCTGCACCAGGCCCGCGATGGCGATCTGGTTCACCATCTTTGCGAGCTGGCCGGCGCCGCTTTCTCCCAGCAGCGTGACCGCGCGCGAAAACGCCGCAGCCACCGGCTTGATGCGCTCGAAGGCGGCCGCGTCGCCGCCGCACATCACGGTGAGCGCGCCGTTCTGCGCGCCGGCCTGGCCGCCGGACACCGGCGCGTCGATGAAGTGCAGGCCCAGCGCCTGGGCGGCCTTCGACAGTTCGCGCGCCACGTCGGCCGAGGCGGTCGTGTGGTCGACGAGCACCGCGCCCTTCTTCATGCCGGCGAAGGCGCCGTCGTCGCCCAGCACCACGGAGCGCAGGTCCTCGTCGTTGCCGACGCAGCAGAACACGATGTCGGCGCCTGCCGCCGCTTCGCGCGGGGTAGCGGCATGGCGGCCCGGCGGGCCGAATTCTGCGGCCCAGGCCTCGGCCTTGGCAGCCGTGCGGTTGTAGACCGTGACGCTGTGGCCGGCCTTGGCCAGGTGGGCGGCCATCGGACCGCCCATGACGCCCAGGCCGAGAAAAGCGACCGTCTGCGCGGGGATGGATTCGTAGGTTCGGGTGTTGATGCTGCTCATGGGCCAAGAGCTTAAAGCCATTCGCCCCGGGCGCCGCAGCGTGCCGCGGCGCCACCCCACGCGCCGGTCAGATGATCGCGAAGTGCTCCGTGCCGGCCGCCAGGTCCGTGCTGCGCGCGCGCTGGCTGTTGAGCTTGATCTGCAGCCGCAGGTCGTTGGCCGAGTCGGCGTTGCGGATGGCGTCGTCGAAGGTGATCGAGTGGCTCTCGAACAGGTCGAAGAGCGCCTGGTCGAAGGTCTGCATGCCCAGGTTGCGGCTCTTCTTCATGATCTCCTTGATCTCGCCCACTTCGCCCTTGAAGATCAGGTCGGAAATCAGCGGCGTGTTCAGCAGCACCTCGACGGCGGCCACGCGGCCCTGGCCGTCTTCGGTGGGCACCAGGCGCTGCGAGACCAGCGAGCGCAGGTTCAGCGACAGGTCCATCAGCAACTGCGCGCGGCGCTCTTCGGGGAAGAAGTTGATGATCCGGTCCAGCGCCTGGTTGGCGCTGTTGGCGTGCAGCGTGGCCATGCACAGGTGACCGGTTTCGGCGAAGGCCACCGCGTGCTCCATGGTTTCGCGGTCGCGGATTTCGCCCATCAGGATCACGTCGGGCGCCTGGCGCAGCGTGTTCTTCAGCGCCGCTTCCCAGCTGTCGGTGTCGATGCCCACTTCGCGCTGCGTCACCACGCAGTTCTTGTGCGGGTGCACGAATTCGACCGGGTCTTCGACCGTGACGATGTGGCCGTAGGAGTTTTCGTTGCGCCAGTCGATCATCGCGGCCAGCGTGGTCGACTTGCCCGAGCCCGTGGCGCCCACCAGGATGGTGAGGCCGCGCTTGGTCATCGACACGTCCTTGAGCACCTGCGGCATGCCCAGCCCGTCGATGGTCGGCAGCTTGGCCGGAATGGTCCGCAGCACCATGCCGACCTTGCCCTGCTGCACGAACGCGTTGACTCGAAAGCGCCCGATGCCGGTCGGCGAGATCGCGAAGTTGCACTCCTTGGTGCGCTCGAAATCGGCCACCTGCCGGTCGTTCATGACCGAGCGCGTGAGCGCCAGCGTGTGCTGCGCACCCAGCGCCTGCTGCGACACCTTGGTGACCTTGCCGTCCACCTTGATCGCGGGCGGGAAGTCGGCGGTGATGAACAGGTCGCTGCCGTTGCGGCTCACCATGAGCTTGAGCAGGTCGTTGATGAACTGGCTGGCTTGATCGCGTTCCATGAGAGCGCTCCTTGATCTCTGTTTAGTTTGAACCTGCCGGCGGCCGACCGCCGGGCCGCCCCAAGGCGGCCGCGCCTCCCCCATGGGGGGTGGAGTTACACGAAGCGCAGCGAAGTGAAAAGCCGGGGGGCGTCATGACTAGCCGGGGAAGTTCTCTGGGATCTTCGCTTTTCCGCGCGCCTCGGCAGCGGAAATCGTGTTGCGGCGAACCAGCTCCGTCAGGTTCTGGTCCAGCGTCTGCATGCCGGCGCCCTGGCCGGTCTGGATCGTGGAATACATCTGCGCCACCTTGGCTTCGCGGATCAGGTTCCGGATGGCGGGCGTGCCCAGCATGATCTCGTGCGCCGCCACGCGGCCCTGGCCGTCCTTGGTCTTGCACAGTGTCTGCGAAATCACCGCCTGCAGCGACTCCGAGAGCATCGCGCGGATCATTTCCTTTTCCTCGCCCGGGAACACGTCGATGATCCGGTCGATGGTCTTGGCGGCCGACGAGGTGTGCAGCGTGCCGAACACCAGGTGGCCCGTTTCGGCCGCGGTCATCGCCAGGCGAATGGTTTCCAGGTCGCGCAGCTCGCCCACGAGAATCGCGTCCGGGTCTTCGCGCAGCGCCGAGCGCAGCGCGTTGGCGAACGACAGCGTCATCGGGCCCACTTCGCGCTGGTTGATCAGGCACTTCTTGGATTCGTGCACGAATTCGATCGGGTCTTCCACCGTGAGGATGTGGCCGTACTCGTTTTCGTTGAGGTAGTTCACCATCGCCGCGAGCGTGGTCGACTTGCCCGAGCCCGTGGGGCCCGTCACCAGCACCAGCCCGCGGGGCTTGAGGGCCAGTTCGCCGAAAATCTTTGGCGCGTTCAGCTGCTCGAGCGTGAGGATCTTGGAGGGAATGGTCCGGAACACCGCGGCCGCGCCGCGTGCCTGGTTGAAGGCGTTCACGCGGAAGCGCGCGAGGCCGTCGATCTCGAACGAGAAGTCGACCTCCAGGAATTCTTCGTAGTGCTTGCGGTGCGTGTCGCTCATGATGTCGTACACCATCGCGTGCACGCCCTTGTGGTCGAGCGCATCGACGTTGATGCGGCGCACGTCGCCGTTCACGCGGATCATGGGCGGAAGCCCGGCCGACAGGTGCAGGTCGGAGGCTTTGTTCTTGACGCTGAATGCCAGCAATTGGGTGATGTCCACGGGGCTCCTCGGCTCGAGTTCGGTGACGTTTTGATACGATTTTGGACGATTATGACGATGATTGGCGACGACCTCCAGCAAGTAAAGACGCGGATCGTGGAGGCATGTGTAACGGCCGGCCGCGACCCGGCTGGGGTCCGGCTGCTGGCGGTGTCCAAGACCTTCGGGGCCGAGGCGGTTCGAGAGGCGCATGCGGCAGGCCAATCGGCCTTCGGCGAGAACTACGTGCAGGAGGGCCTGGACAAGATCGAGGCGCTCGCCGATCTGCGCGCCTCCCTCGAATGGCACTGCATCGGCCCTCTGCAGAGCAACAAGACGCGGCCCGTGGCCGAGCAGTTCGACTGGGTCCACAGCATCGACCGGCTCAAGATCGCCGAGCGCCTGTCGGCCCAGCGGCCGGCCCATCTGCCGCCGCTCAATGTATGCCTTCAGGTTAACGTGGACGGCGGCGCGAACAAGTCCGGCGTGCCGCCGCAAGAGGCCATTGCCCTCGCCCGCGCTGTGGCGGCGTTGCCACATCTGAGGCTGCGCGGGCTCATGGCGATCCCCGAACCGGCGCCCGATTTCGCGGCGCAACGCGACCTGTGCCTGCGCGCGCATGCGGTTTTCGAATCGATCCGAGGGGCGGGCATCGCGCTGGACACGCTGTCGCTCGGCATGAGCGCAGACCTCGAGGCGGCGATCAGCGCCGGCAGCACGATGGTGCGCATCGGCACCGCCGTCTTCGGCGGCCGGGCGAAGAAGCCGGCCTGAGCTTTCAGCGCCTCAGAGCCCCAGCGGCAGCCGTGCGCTGCTCTTGACTTCTTCCATCACCGCATAGGTTCGCGTCTCGCGCACGCCGGGCAGTTGCCACAGCACCGTGCCCGCGAACTCGCGGTACGCGGCCATGTCGGCCATGCGGGTCTTGAGCAGGTAGTCGAAGCCGCCGGCGACCATGTGGCATTCCATGATCTCGTCGCGCACCTGCACCGCGGCCTTGAACTGGTCGAACACGTTGGGCGTGGTGCGGTCCAGCAGCACCTCCACGAACACCGTGAAGCCGCGGCCCAGCTTCTCGGGATCCAGGCGCGCCTCGTAGCCCAGGATGAAGCCGTCGCGCGTCAGGCGCTGCACGCGCGCCAGCACCGCGGTGGGCGAGAGCGCCACCGCCTCGGCCAACTTGAGGTTGGTGATGCGCCCGTCCTCCTGAAGAATCTTCAAGAGGCGAAGGTCGATGCGGTCCAGGTCGAGCATTGGAGAATTATCCGGTTCCTGCATCGATTCTTTGCGAAAGATGCGGCCTATGGCTGTTGGCCATAGGAGATAGAACCAAGGAAATGCCCTGTGCCTACCCTGCGCCTACCCTCCGCGCGGTACCCCGTTCCATTTCGGCTCAGCGAACGGTGGTGCGCGACTGCGCGGCCGCCTGCCGGCTGGTGGACTGCTCGACCAGCGCGCCGTAGGCGGGGCTCGCGCGCAGCTTGGTGTATTCGGCCATGGCCTGGCGATAGGCGGGGCGCGTCGTGTCGGCGCCGGCTTCGCCGTTCTGCTGCGCGGCGAGGCCGGACTGGATCCACAGCCGCGTATCCGCCGCCACGTCGGCGCGGCTGTTCGCGGAGACGACCGCCGCCTGCTGCGCGAGCCCGTCGGTGTAGCCCTGCGTGGGTGCGCTCCTGAGCCACTGCTGCGCATCGGCCGTCACCGCGGCGCGCGTCGTGGACGAGGCGAGCGGCACGGGCCGCGGATCGCCTTCGGCGTAGTTGCCGGCAAGGCTCGGCGCGGAGGCGAGGGCCAGCCATGCGGCGACGGCCGTGGTGCCCAGGATGCGGGTGGTGCGGGTGGTGGAAGAGAACTTCATTCGCTGACTCCTTGAGGTGATTGGCTGGTGAAACCAACTCTATGAAGCGCATCTGCGCGATCGATAACCCGTCGATGACAGTTTGGTTATCTGCCGATCGCTCGCTCGATCCGCAACTGAAACAACGCCGCCTAACGTCTCTTGCATAACCGCCAGCGCGGCGCGCATAAGCCATGGCGCGACGGGCGCGAGAGGTCTATCGTTGCGGCCACCTCAGTTCCAATCCAAGGGATCTCCCATGAGTGAAAAACTCTCCTTCGTCTCCCCCACCGCCAACAGCCCGTGGGGAACGTATCTCTCCCAGGTCGACCGTGTCGTGCCGTACCTCGGCCCGCTGGCCCGCTGGGTCGAAACCTTGAAGCGCCCCAAGCGCGCGCTGATCGTGGACGTGCCGATCGAGATGGACGACGGCACCATCGCCCACTTCGAGGGCTACCGCGTGCAGCACAACATGAGCCGCGGCCCGGGCAAGGGCGGCGTGCGCTTCCACCCCGACGTCACGCTGGAAGAAGTGATGGCGCTGTCGGCCTGGATGACCATCAAGACCGCCGCGGTGAACCTGCCCTACGGCGGCGCCAAGGGCGGCATCCGCGTCGACCCGAAGAAGCTCTCGCTGCAGGAGCTGGAAAAGATCACCCGCCGCTACACCAGCGAGATCGGCATCATCATCGGCCCGCACACCGACATTCCCGCGCCCGACGTCAACACCAACGGCCAGATCATGGCGTGGATGATGGACACGTATTCGATGAACGTCGGCGGCACCGCCACCGGCGTGGTCACCGGCAAGCCGCTGCACCTGGGCGGGTCGCTGGGCCGCGTGAAGGCCACCGGCCGCGGCGTGTTCGTCACCGGCCGTGAAGCGGCCCGTCGTCTGGGCATGGACCTGCGCGGCGCGCGCATCGCGGTGCAGGGTTTCGGCAACGTGGGCTCGGTCGCGGCCGAACTCTTCGCCGAAGCGGGCGCCAAGATCGTGGCGGTGCAGGACCACACCGGCACCATCGTCAACACCAACGGCCTGGACCTCGCGACGCTCATTCCCATCGCCAACAAGGACGGCGTGATCGCCTTCAAGGGCGGCGACGTGGTGCCCAACGAAGCCTTCTGGGACACGGCCTGCGACATCCTGATCCCGGCAGCCCTCGAAGGCCAGATCACCGCCGAGCGCGCACAGAAAACCACTGCCAAGCTGGTGCTCGAAGGCGCCAACGGCCCCACGGTGCCCACGGCCGACGACATCCTGGCCGAGCGCGGCGTGCTGGTGGTGCCCGACGTGATCTGCAACGCCGGCGGCGTGACGGTCTCGTACTTCGAATGGGTGCAGGACTTCTCGTCGTTCTTCTGGGACGAGGACGAGATCAACGTGCGCCTGGACCGCATCATGATGAACGCGCTCAACCAGATCTGGGACACGGCCGACAAGCACAAGATCTCGCTGCGCACGGCGACTTATGCGGTGGCTTGCGAACGAATCCTCATGGCACGCCAGGAACGCGGCCTGTACCCCTGATTTTTTGACGGAAAGGGGCGCTACGCTCGGGGCATGACCACCATGCCCGTGCAGAAACTCCCTTCCATTCCCGCGGACGGCCTGGCCCGTCTGCAGGCCCTCATGGCCAGCGGGCAGCGCAAGCTGCTGGGGCTGGTCGGCGCGCCCGGCGCGGGCAAGTCCACGCTCGCGATGGCGCTGCGCGAAGCCGTCGGCGCCGACCGCGCGCAGGTCGTGCCGATGGACGGTTTCCACCTCGCCAACGTCGAACTCCAGCGCCTCGGCCGCGCCGCCCGCAAGGGCGCGCCCGACACCTTCGACAGCGCCGGCTACGTCGCACTGCTGCAGCGGCTGCGCGACCAGCGCCCCGGCGGCGACATCGTCTACGCCCCCGAATTCCGCCGCGAAATCGAGGAGCCGATCGCCGGCGCCATCGCGGTGCTGCCTTCGACGCAGATCGTCATCACCGAAGGCAACTACCTGTTGCACGACGCCGGCCCGTGGGCGGGCGCGGCGGCGATGCTCGATGAGTGCTGGTACGTGGACATCGACGACGCGGTGCGCGAAGAGCGGCTGGTCGCACGCCACCGGCAGTTTGGCCGCAGCACCGAGGCCGCGCGCGACTGGGTGGCCAGCACCGATGCGCCCAATGCGCGGCTGATCGCCGCCACGAAGGCGCGGGCGCATCACGTGCTGATGTGGTCTTGAAATTTGTTTGCGGCGAGGGAACGCCGGCGCGCCGCCGCGCTCGAAGCCTTGCCGGCGGAGGCGCCGGTTAGCATTCGCCGCGCCATGCCGTCCCACTTCAATTCCTTTTCTTCTTCATCCCTTCGCACGCCGGTCCTCGTCCTGGGCCTTCTGTCCGCCCTCGTGCTCGCCGGCTGCGGCAGCACTTCGCGGCGCGTGTCGTACGAGCCGGAGGAGTTCGACTCCACCACCACCCACACGCGCAACTACGCCGCCACCGAGGGCCAGACCTGCGAAGCCGCACGCCGCGCGCTGCTGAGCCAGGGCTACATGGTCACGGCGGCCAACGCCGACCTGGTGACCGGGCGCAAGAGCTTCCAGCCGGCGGCCGAGGTGCACGTCGAGGTCGAGTTCCGCGTGGTCTGCGCGCGAGAAGGCGGCAAAGGCGGCAAGCAGAGCACCGTGGCTTTCGCAACCGCGCTGCAAGACCGCTACGGCATCAAGAAGGTGAACAACTCGGCCAGCGTGGGCGTGGGTGCCTTCGGCTCGCTGTCGCTGCCCTTCGCTGGCAGCGACGACGCGATGGTCAAGGTGGCGAGCGAGACCCTGACCGACGAGCGCTTCTACGACCGTTTCTTCACGCTGATGGACCGCTTCCTCGAAGGCGGCGGCGCCGATGCGCCGCCCGACATGCCGGCCGAAGCGCCCACGGCGCCTTCTTTGCCTTCTTCGTCACCCGCCCCCGCCATCAGCTTCCCGGTCGCCCCTTCGCCCAACCGGGGCTGATCGCCGGGGTCAACGCACCAGCGTCGACTTGCCGAACAGGCTCTCGATCAGTTCCACCGCCACTTCCGCGGTCTGGTTGCGCACATCGAGCGCGGGGTTGAGCTCCACCACGTCGAGCGAAGAGAGCCGCCCCGTGTCGGCGATCATTTCCATGCACAGTTGCATCTCGCGGTAGGTCGGCCCGCCGCGCACGCCGGTGCCCACGCCGGGCGCGATGTTCGGGTCCAGGCAATCCAGGTCGAAGCTCACGTGCAGGTGGGTGTCCTCGTCCACGTCCTGCAGCGCCTCGGTCATGGTGGTGCGCATGCCGTGCTCGTCGATGTGGCGCATGTCGAACACGTTCAGGCCGAGCGTGCGGATGGCCTCCTTCTCGTCTGCATCGACGCTGCGGATACCGATGAAGCGGATCGCCTCGTGCGCCAGCGCCGCGCGCTCGCCGCTCCAGCCCGTCAGTTCCGCGGGCCCGTGGCCCAGCAGGCACGAGACCGGCATGCCGTGCAGGTTGCCGCTCGGGCTCGTGGTCTCGGTGTTGACGTCGGAGTGCGCATCGAGCCACAGCACGCGCAGCTTCTTGCCTCGCTTGCGCGCATGCCAGGCCACCGCGCTGATCGAGCCGATCGCCAGGCAGTGATCGCCGCCCAGCATCAGCGGCACATGATTGGCGCCGAGCGCCGCGTCCACGGCGTTGTAGACCGAGCGGTTCCACGCGATCACCTCCGCGAGATGGCGAAGGCCATTGGCCGGCGGCGCCCAGGGCGTGGCCGGGCCGGCGAGGTTGCCGCGGTCGATGACCATGAAGCCTTGCTTGGCAAGCGCCTCGGCCACGCCGGCCACGCGCAACGCATCGGGGCCCATGCCCGCGCCGCGCACGCTGGCGCCGATGTCGGTGGGCGCGCCGATCAGTTCGAGGGTGGTGTTCATTCAGCTGACCTCCGTGCGGGAGCGGCCCGGCGGCTCATGCCGGCTTGCCTATGTGTTGCCAGAGATACGCGTAGCCCAGCGCATCCATGAAGGCGGACTCCTTGTTGTCCGTGGCCGCGCTGTGGCCGCCTTCCATGTTCTCGTAGAAGCTGCTGTCGTGGCCCAGCGCGACCATCTTCGCGTGCATCTTTCGCGCATGCACCGGGCCCACGCGGTCGTCGCGGGTCGAGGTGGTGAAGAGCGCGGGCGGATAGCGCCCGTCGGCCTTCGCGTTCTCGTAGGGCGAGAAGGTACGGATGAAGGCCCATTCCTCGGGCTGGTCGGGGTCGCCGTACTCCGCGATCCACGAGGCGCCGGCCGACAGGTGCGTGTAGCGCTGCATGTCGAGCAGCGCCACCTCGCTCACGATCGCGCCGTAGAGCTGCGGGTACAGCGTGAGCATGTTGCCCATCAGCAGGCCCCCGTTGCTGCCGCCCATCGCGCCCAGGTGCGCGGGCGAGGTGATCTTGCGCGCGATGAGGTCCTCGGACACGGCCGCGAAATCCTCGCAGGTGCGAAGCCGGTTTTCCTGCAGCGCGGCCTGGTGCCAGCGCGGGCCGTATTCGCCGCCGCCGCGGATGTTGGCGATGACATACACGCCGCCCTGCTCGAGCCATGCGCGGCCGATGCTGCCGCTGTAGCTCGGCTGCAGCGAGATCTCGAAGCCGCCGTAGGCGTACTGCAGCGTCGGGTTCGTGCCGTCGGCCTTCAGGTCCTTCGGGGCGATCTCGAAGTAGGGCACGCGCGTGCCGTCCTTGGACACCGCGAAATGCTGGCTCACGGCGAAGCGCGATGCGTCGAAGAAGCCCGGACTGTCCTTCAGCACCTCGGGCTCGCCCTGGCCGATGGTGCCGATGTAGAGCGTGGTCGGCTGCAGGAAGCCGCTCACGGTGAGGAAGTAGTCGTCGTTCTCGTCCTCGTCGATGCCGCCGGCCGCGATGGTCGAGAGCGCGGGTGCGCCGCCCAGGCCCTCGCGCTTCCACGGGCCGCTGGCCTGCGGCGTGAGCACTTCCAGCTGGTTCACCACGTCGTGCATCACGTTGAGGATGAGGTGGTGCCGCGTCCACGAATGGCTGTCCAGCGCCGTGGTGTCGTCGGGCTCGAACAGCACGGTGAGCGCGCGCTGGCCCGCCATGTAGTCGTCGAACTTCGCGGCCAGCAGCGAGCCCGACCTGTAGGTCGCGCCGCCCACGGTCCAGTCCTCGCGCGGCTCGATCAGCATCCACTCGCGGCAGATGTCGGTGTTGGAGTCGTCGGGCACGTCGATCTTGGTGAGCGTGCCATCGGCGCCGCGCAGCCAGGTCTCGCTCTCGTAGAAGTCGATCTGGCGCGAAACGAAATCGCGCTCGAAGCCGGGCGTGTTGTCGCGGTAGGCGCTCACGGACATGTCCTCGTGCGCGCCTTCGTACACCGTGGTGGCGGCCGCGAGCGGCGTGCCGCGCTTCCACTCCTTCACGATGCGCGGGTAGCTCGAGCTGGTCATCGAGCCGGGGCCGAAATCGGTGGCCACGTAGAGGTGGTCGATGTCTTTCCAGCCCACGTGGTTCTTTGCCTCGGGGAGCGTGAAGCCGCCTTCGACGAAGGTCTTGCTGTGCAGGTCGAACTCGCGCACCACGTCGGCATCGGCGCCGCCGCGCGAGAGCGAAACGAGGCAGCGCTTGTAGTCGGGCTCCAGGCAGTCGGCGCCGTGCCACACCCAGTTCTCCTTGTCGGCGGCGGCCAGTGCGTCGATGTCGATCACGGTTTCCCACGCGGGCTGGGGCTTGCGGTACTCGGTGAGCGTGGTGCGGCGCCAGAGGCCCTTGGGGTGGTCCTTGTCGCGCCAGAAGTTGTAGAAGAAGGGGCCGATCTTGCGGACCATCGGAATCCGGTCGTCCGAGTCGAGCACCTCGAGGATGCCCGCCTCGAGCGCCTTGAAGGCGGGCGATTGCGCGTAGGCCTGCACGGTCTTCGCGTTCTCCTGGCGCGCCCAGTCGAGCTGGGCGTCACCGTCGATCTCTTCGAGCCAGAGGTGATCGTCTTTCGGAGTCGGGGAGGGGTTGGATGTCATGAATGGCAGTGTACGGAGCCCTCGTGAAAAAGGCGCTGTGAGCAGTTGTTGCGGGCGCGGTCACTTTTTCATTACTCGGGAAAACCTCGGTGGAAACACTGAAGCGGGCAGGGCCCACGAGCGCCACCTGCGGGGTATCCTGCCGAACGGCGCATGCCCCACCAAGGAGACACAACACATGAAACACCTGAGCGGACTTGATGCCACCTTCCTGCACCTGGAGACGCCCGAGATGCCGATGCACGTGGGCTCGCTCAACGTGCTGGACTTGCCCAAGGGCTACAAGGGCGATTTCTACGAAGACGCCAAGCAGTTCATGGCCAGCCGCATCCACTTGGCCGATGTGTTCACGCGCAAGCTCGCGCTCATGCCCTTCGACATGTCCAACCCGGTGTGGGTGGACGACGAGGACATCGACCTGGACTACCACGTGCGCCACATCACGCTGCCCAAGCCCGGCACCAACCGCCAGCTGCAGCAATACGTGGCGCGGCTGCATTCCACGCTCATCGACCGCAGCCGCCCGATGTGGGAGTTCTTCATCATCGACGGCCTGCAGAGCGGCCAGGTGGCGCTCTACACCAAGGTGCACCACGCGGGCATCGACGGGCAGGCCGGCGTGGAAGTGGGCAAGGCCATCTTCGACCTGGAGGCCACGGGCCGCGTGGTGAAGCCGCCGCGCTCGCGTCCGCGCGGCAACGGCTACCAGCTTGGCATGGCCGAGCTCGCAACGGCGGCGCTGCGCAACACGGCGCAGCAGTACGTCAAGCTCTTCAAGATGGCGCCCGCCATCGCGCGTGCAATCGGCGGCCTGGCCAAGCCCGACGAGAAGGCGGCCGAGAAGGCCGCGGCCACCGCGCCGAAGAAGTTCAACCTCTTCGCGCCGCGCACCTCGCTCAACGTGTCGATCACCAACCAGCGCACCTTCGCGGGCCGCACCATCTCGCTGGCCGAAACCAAGTACATCGCCAAGCACTTCGGCGTGTCGCTCAACGACGTGGTCATGGCCACCGTGGCCGGCGCGCTGCGCCACTACCTGGCCGACAACAACGAGCTGCCCGCCAAGCCGCTGGTGGCCGGCGTGCCGGTGAGCCTGCGCGAAGCGGGCGACGACACGGCCAACAACCAGGCCAGCATGATCCTGGTGAGCCTGGCCACGGACATCACCGACCCGATCCAGCGGCTGAAGGCGATCAACGCGTCCTCGAACAGTTCGAAGTCGACGATGAACCGCTTCAAGGCCGTGATCCTGGATGACTTTCCGACCTTCGCCGCGCCCTGGCTGGTGTCGGGCATCGCCTCGATGGTGGGCCGCTCGGGGCTCGTGAACCTGCTGCCGCCCGCGGCCAACGTGGCCATCTCCAACGTGGCGGGCGCGCCGTTCCCGATGTACTTCGCGGGTGCGCTCGTCACCTGCTACTACCCGGTGTCGATCGCCAGCCACGGCACGGCGCTCAACGTCACGGTGCAGAGCTACAACGGCCGCATGGACTACGGCCTCATCGCCTGCCGCCGCGCGGTGCCCGACATCACCGAGATCGGCGACTACATGCTGGCCGAGCACAAGCTGCTGATGGAACTGACGCAGAAGCACCCGTCCGCCGCCGGCGTCACGGCGCCCAGGCCCGCGCCTGTGGCGTCACATGCGCCGGAGGTCGAGGAGGCCGCGCCCGCCGCCAGGAAGCAGGCCGCGCGCAAGAAGGCACCGGTCAAGGCTGTGAAGGCCGCCACGGCGATGGCCAAGGCGCCGGCGAAGAAGGCGCCCGCAAAGAAAGTCGCCGCGAAGAAAGCCACCGTGAAGGCCATCAAGACGACGGCCGCCAGGCCCGTAGCCCGAAAGGCCGCACCGGCCAAGCGGGCCGGCGCCTCCAGGGCCGCCGCAGCGTGATCAAGAGGCCTGGGCCTCGAAAATTGGGGCAGTTGGACTAGTTTTCCGACGGTTCTAGTTTTGCAGGCCTAGGCCCTTGCGAAGAAGATGGGGCCATCGCATCCAGCGACCCATTCAACTTCAAGGAAATCTTCATCATGTCCACGCAAACCACCCTCGCTTCTGCCGCCATCCACGTCGTCGGCCAATACAACGACGCAGGCAAGACCCTGGTCGGCGCCTACCGCACCGGCGTGCATCGCTTGCTGGGGGGCGCCGCTTCGCGCTACAGCAACTTCCTGGGCAACCGCCAGATCCCGCTGGTGAGCGAACAGATCAAGGCCAACCTGATCGGCGCGCAAGAGAAGGTCAACGGCTTCCTGGCCAACCGCCTGGACATCGACACCAGCCGCATCGTCTCGGTGATGGACCGCGTTGCCGCCGGCACCACCAGCGGCATCGAAACAGTCGCAGGCCGCGTCGCCCGCGTCGAATCGCCGGTCGCCAACTCGGTGCTCAACACGCTGAACGCCATCAACCAGCCGATCGCTACCGTCTCGGTGCAGATCGCCGACCGCATCGCCGCTGGCGCCAAGCAACTCGAAACCCGCGTGGCCGGCACGGACGGCGATATTGCCAAGCCCGTGCGCACCGTGAAGGCCAAGGCCGCCGTGGCCAAGAAGCCGGTTCGCCGCGCTGCTGCCCGCAAGGCGGCCTGAGAAGGTGTGAACGAATCCGCCATGCCCGCTCATCCCGCCCAGACACACCCGCTCGGCGTTGCAAATGCTCGCCATAGCCCGAGCTATGGCTGCGCTTTGCGCCTTGATCGAGTGCGCCTGGGCGGGCTGCTCGGGCACGCCGAATTCATTCGCACCTTCTGACCCCCGAGGCGCTCTGCGCCTCTTTTTCTTTCTGCTATCTGGAGCACCACTGAATGGCGACCCGCACCGACGAAACTGCAAAGTTGAAGAAGAAGGCGACGCCTGCGAAGAAAGCTCCGGCCAAAGCCCCGGCTGCCAAGAAAGCCGCGGCGCCCCGCAAGGCGGCCCCTGCTGCGAAGAAAGCGGCGGCCACCGCACCCGGCAAGGCCGAAGGCCTGCTGCGTGCCGGCCTCAAGGCGCTGGACAACGTGCGCAGCGACGTCGCCAAGCGCCAGGCCAACGTGATCGAAGGCCTGCTCGGCATCGGGCAGGGCAAGGTCGATACGGCCAGTGCGAAGGCCGCGCTCACCCGCGGCTTTCCGAGCCTGGACAGCTTCGGCATCCGCAAGTTCGAGGACGTGTTCGACCAGCGCGTGGCCACCGCCCTGCAGCGCCTGGGCATGCCCAGCACGGAAGAGGTGCAGGCGCTGCGCGACGAGGTGGCGCACCTGCGCGAACGCCTCGCACAGATCGAGAAGAGCCAGAAGAGCAACGCCGGCGGCAAGCGCTGAGCGACGGCACAAGCCCAACCGGTTGTGGCCAGCTCCAACACCACGCGCGATCGCATCCTGCAGACCAGCCTCGCGCTGTTCAACGCGGAAGGCCTTGCGGCCGTGTCGACGCACAAGATAGCCGCCGAGCTCGGCATGAGCCCGGGCAACCTGCACTACCACTTCAAGGCCAAGCAGTTGATCGTGGAGTGGCTGTTCCGGCGCTTCGAGCAACGGCTCGAAACGCTCAACAGTTCCTCGCCATCGATCTCGGCCATCGACGATCTCTGGCTCGCGCTGCACCTGCGCTTCGAGGCCATCGACGAATACCGCTTCATCTACCGCGACATGGCCTTCCTGGCCAGCGAGTACCCGGCCCTCGGCCAGCGCGCGCAGGCGCTCACCGCGCAGAACCTGCTGGCCGCGCAAACGCTGTGCGAAGGGCTCGTCGCCTCGGGCGTGATCGAGACCAGCGCCGAGCAGGCGCGCATCCTGGCGCTGCAGATGGTGTTCACCACCACCTGCTGGCTGTCGTTCGAACGGCTGGTGCCGGGGCGCGATTCGCTGGCGCAGGCTGATCCCGGTTTGGCGGCTTTCTACACGCTCACGCTGGTTTCTCCGTATGTTTCCAGCGAATCGAGGGCTTACCTTGATTACCTGAGGGGCAAATACCTCGGATAACTGTCGGAGTCGTCCGACGGGAGAGTGCAACCATGGCCCCTCAAGCTCGTCCTCTCAAAGATAAAACGCCAAAGATCCGAAAGGAAGCCGCCTCCATGACCACCGCCACCCACGATCACATCGCGCCGCCCTCGCGCCTGCTGCTGCTGGCCGAAGCACGCGCCCTCTGGGAGACCGGCGCCGGCATCGCCATGTGGCCGCTCCTGCAACTCACGCCGCGCGGCGACGGGCACCCGGTGCTCGTGCTGCCGGGCCTGGTGGCGAGCGACGTTTCCACCCTGCTGCTGCGCCGCTACCTCGCGAGCCGCGGCTACGACGCGCACGGTTGGGGCCTGGGCCGCAACCTCGGTCCGCGCGAAGGCGTGGAAGACGGCATGGTCGAGCTGCTCAAGACCCTGAACGACAAGAGCGGCCAGAAGGTCAGCGTGATCGGCTGGAGCCTGGGCGGCGTCTACGCGCGGCTGCTGGCCTCGGCCCATTCGGGCCTCATCCGCAACGTCATCACGCTGGGCAGCCCGTTCTCCGGCAGCCCGCGCGCCACCAACGCATGGCGCGTGTACGAAGGCGTGAGCGGCCAGAGCTCGCACGACCCGCGCCGCATGAAGTTCGTCGAGCCCACGCCGCCCGTGCCGACCACCTCGATCTTCAGCCGCACCGACGGCGTCGTCGCCTGGCGCTGCAGCCTCGAGAAGACCGGCCCGCAATCGGAAAACATCGAGGTGATGGCGAGCCACCTGGGGCTCGGCGCGCACCCCGCCGTGCTCTATGCGGTGGCCGACCGGCTCGCGCAACCCGAGGGCGAATGGAAGCCCTTCAACCGCGGCCTGCTGGGGCCGCTGGTGTATCCCGATCCCGACCGCGACATGTGATCGGTCGATCGCGCGCTCGATGAAAAAAGCCGGCGGATGCCGGCTTTTTTCATGGGCGTCAGGCTGTTGCCCGCGCCCTGGTTTTTTTCGCTGCGGGCTTCTTTGCGGGCACCGGGATCGCCGCGCCCGCAGCCGGCGTCTCCTGCATCCGTGCCATCAACAGCTTGTGCTCGGCCAGCATGTAGTCGCCGATCTCGATGACGTCCGGCACCGCGCGGCGGCAGGCGATGAGGCCGTAGTCCATGCGTCCGTTATAGCTCTGCACCGTCACGTTGAGCGCGGTGCCGTGCGCGGCGATCGACACGGGGTAGTTGCACGTCACCAGCGCACCCGCGAAGTACATCGGGAAGGGCGCGCCCTGCACGTTGGAGATGGCCACGTTGATCATCGGCGGCAGCACGTTCACCAGCCCCGAGCGGCCGATCAGCGAGGCCATGCCCGACATGAACCACGGCGCGGCGAAGCTCGGGAAGTCGTCGAGGATCAGCGGCTTGAAGCGGTTCACCACCGACTTGGATGCGTTCGACGACAGCGCGATCTGCTCGAGGCGCTCCACCGGATCGGCGACATCGCTGGCCAGGCTCACGGTCATGCCCGTCACCTGGTTGTTGGCCGTGCTGTCGCCCGCTTCGCGCAGGCTCACGGGCACGCCGGCCACGAGCGACTTCGCGGGCAGCTCGTTGCTGTCGGCGAGGTAACGGCGCAGCGCGCCCGAGATGGTGCCCATCACCACGTCGTTGAGCGACACGCCGAAGTGCCGCGCGAGCTGCTTGGTCTCGGCCAGCGAGATGGTGCGGCCCGCGAAGCTGCGCTGGTTGGTGATCGGCACGTTGAACGGCGTGCGCGGCGCGAGCAGGTTGAAGCGCCTGGCGAACGAGCGCGGGTCCTTGGCTGCGGCGGCATCGCCGCGCTGCGCGAGCCCGCGCGCCGCACTCCCGAGCGCGGGCATCAGCTTCACCACCTTGATGTATTGCGCCGCCGTGTTGCGCAGCGCCGCGCCGGCCAACTCGGCCACTCCGAGCTGGTAACTGCTGCGGCGCGCGCGCGGGCGCGGCGGCTTCACCACGCGGCCCGTGGGCGCCATGTCGAAGATGGCCTTGCCCACCTCGATGCCCGCCTGCCCGTCGATGCCCGCGTGGTGCATCTTGGTGTAGAGCGCGACCTGCCCGCTCTTGAGGCCATCGATGATGAAGAACTCCCACAGCGGCCGGCTGCGATCGAGCAGCGTCGAGTGCAGCCGCGCCACGTACTGCTGCAACTGGCGGTTGGTGCCCGGCTGCGGCAGCGTGATGTGGCGCACGTGGTAGTCGATGTCGATGTCTTCGTCCTCCACCCACACCGGGTTCGACATGTCGAAGGGCATCAGCGCGAGCTTGCGCGTGAACACGGTCGCCAGGTGCAGGCGCGCCGCGAGGCAGGCCTTCGCGTCTTCGTAGAAATCGCCCTGGTAGCCCTCGGGCAGGTCGAGCACGTTGAGCGAGCCCACGTGCATCGGCATCTCGGTGGTCTCGAAATGCAGGAAGGTGGCGTCGACGCCGCTCAGGTGTTTCATGATGGCAAGCCTCGGGGGTGGACCTGCGATTGTTCCCATCGGCGCGCGCTTTGACGCGGCACGACCGCCGGTGTTTACCCGGCAGCTTTGTATGCCCGTGCATGTGCCGCGTCGGCGCCGCGCGGGCCCATACATTCCCAAGGGGAAACCCCGCATTCGAATGCGCGCGAAGGGCCTCGCCGAACCGCCGGCAAGGGCGTAACGTGTTCCTGCTGTTGCCACACATCAGGGAGCCCGCACCCATGACGACCAGACCGCTACTGGCTGACGCCCACCCCTGGGTCTCCTCCTACCCCGCCGGCGTGCGGTGGGATGCGCCGCTCGCGCGCACGCCCGTTCCGCAGCTGCTCGAGGAAGCCGTCGCGCAATGGCCCGAGCGGCCCTTCCTCGACTTCATGGGCCGCCGCATCAGCTACCGCGAATTCGGCGCGCTGGTGGACCGCGCGGCCGCAGGCTTCCAGAAGCTGGGCGTCGGCCCCGGCGTGCATGTGGGCCTGTACCTGCCCAACTCGCCGCACTATCCGATCGCGTTCTTCGGCGTGCTGCGCGCGGGCGGCACGGTGGTCAACTATTCGCCGCTCGATGCGGAGCGCGTGCTCGAGCACAAGGTCGAAGACAGCGAGAGCGACTTCCTCGTCACGCTCGACCTGGCCGCGCTCTATCCGCAGATGGCGCGGCTCATGGGGCACTCGCGCCTGAAGAGGCTGATCGTCGGCGCGCTCGACGAATACGCCGGCGCACCCGGACCCACGCGCGCCCAGATGCAGGGCGCGGGCCTGCTCGCGCCGATGGCCGACGACGCGCACCACATGACGTTCGCGCAGCTGCTGGACAACGATGGCCGCCACGAGTACCGCCCCGTCGCCGATCCGGCCGATGCCATCGCCGCGCTGCAGTACACCGGCGGCACCACGGGCCTGCCCAAGGGCGCGATGCTCACGCACGGCAACCTCACGGCGGCCTGCGCGCAGTACGTCGAAAGCCTCTCGGGCAATGAAGCCATCGTGGCCTTCGGCGAGGAGCGCATCCTCGCGGTGCTGCCGCTCTTTCACATCTATTCGCTGGTGACGAACCTGCTGATGGGCATTCGCCTGGGCGCCGAGATCATCCTGCACACGCGCTTCGAACTCGACACGGTGATGAAGACCTTCGACGCGCGGAAGATCACCGTGTTCTCGGGCGTGCCGACGATGTACATGGCGATGATCGGCCATCCGAAGGCGGGCGAACTCGACCTGCGATCGCTGCGCTCCTGCGGCTCGGGCGGCGCGCCGCTGCCGGTCGAGGTGGCGCAGAAGTTCTTCGCGCTCACGGGCTGCCAGATCAACGAGGGCTGGGGCATGACCGAGACCTCGCCCACCGGCAGCTTCACGCCCGCGCGCGGCCGCCGCAAGGCCGGCTCCTGCGGCATGCCGCTGCCGGGCATCACGCTGTCGATGCGCGACCTCGTCGACCCCGACCAGGAGATGCCGCTCGGCCAGCGCGGCGAGCTCTGCATCTCGGGCCCGAACGTGATGAAGGGCTACTGGAAGAACGAGGCCGCCACGCGGGCCAGCATGACCGGCGACGGGTTCTTTCGCAGTGGCGACGTGGCCTACATGGACGAGGACGGCTTCGTCTTCATCGTCGACCGCACCAAGGACATGCTGCTGTGCGGCGGCTTCAACGTGTACCCGCGCACCATCGAGGATGCGATCTACGAGCACCCTTCGGTCGAGGAGGTGTCGGTGATCGGCATCCACGACGACTACCGCGGCCAGTCGCCCAAGGCCTTCATCAAGTTGAGGAGCGGGGCCGAGGCCTTCACGCTCGACGAACTGAAGCGTTTCCTGAAGGACCGGCTCGGCAAGCACGAGATGCTGCAGGCCATGGAGATCCGCGCCGAGCTGCCCAAGACGGCCGTCGGCAAGCTCTCCAAGAAAGAGCTCTACGACGAAGAGAACGCCAGGCGCGACGCAGGCACCTCGGGCGCCACGGTGAGCAGCTCGTAGCCGCGCTTGTAGGCGGCGCGCAGCAGCACGCCGTTTTCCTCGCGCAGGTCCAGCTTCTTGCGGATGCCGGCCGCGGCGATGTCGAGCGCACGCGCGCCCTTGCGCGGCAAGTGCTTCCACAGCGCGATCCACAGGAAGTCGCGCGTGAGCAAATGGTCGGGGTTGCGAAACAACATGAACGCGAGCTCGAATTCGCGCGGGTCGAGCTTGAGTTCGCGGCCCCGGTGCAGCACGGCCCGGCGCTGCGTCAGCAGCCGGTAGTCGCCGCAGATCAGGTCGTCCGTGCGCGTGGTCTGCGGCACGGGTCCGCGTGCGCGCGAGAGCAGGGTGCGCATGCGCCATTCCAGTTCGTGGTCGGCGATGGGCTGCAGCGCGAAGTCCACGATGGCGTGGTTCCAGCTGAGCGTGTCGAAATCGGGCGGCGCATGCCAGAGCGCGTCGTCCGTCAAGAGCAGCGTGGGCAGGCCCAGCTGGCGGCAGGCGGTGGCCAGTTCGTGCCAGGCCACGGTGCCCGACGGGTTCAGCAGCAGCAGGCCGAAGCGCCAGCCGTTGCGCAGCGCCGCCAGAAGGTCCGTGGCATTGCGGAACAGGGTGGGGGCATGGCCCTTGGCAGCGAGCCTGCGTTGCAGCGCAGACCGTTGATTCACATCCCCGTCCACGACAGCCACGCGCAGCGGTTCATCGGCCCTGACCATGCTCCAAGTCTCCCCGGTTCCAGAAGTTGAACGAATCGCGAAATCTCGGGATACCGAGATCGCGATGCCGTCGATCTTCTTCGGGGAGGCCTAGGCGTGAAAAACTAGAACCGTGGGAAAGCTAGTCCAGATGTTCCAATTTTCTTCGGACGCCGATCAGGTGCCCGCCCACACGTCGAGCACGTAGCGCTGGTCGGCAATCATCTGGTCCATCCAGGCGTTGCTGTCGTGCCCGTGCTCCCGCGCGATGTCGGTCAGCGTGCGGCGCACGTCGGGCTCCATGCGCGAGCCGTCGCCGCACACGTAGATCACGCCGCCCGCTTCGAGCAGCTTCCACACGGCCGCGGCCTGCTCGCGGATCAGGTCCTGCACATACACCTTGCGATCGCCCGAGCGCGAGAAGGCGGTGTGCAGCTTCATGAGGCCGCGGTGCGACCAGGCCTGCAGCTCCTGGGCGTAGATGAAATCCTGCGCCGGATGGCGGCAGCCGAAGAACAGCATCGCCTCGCCCAGCTTCTCGCCGCGCTCGGTGCGCGCCGCGCGCTCCTGCAGGAAGCCGCGGAACGGCGCAAGGCCGGTGCCGGGGCCGATCATGATGAGCGGGCGGTTGGCATCCTCCGGCAGGCGGAAGCCCTCGGCCGTGGTCTCGCGGATCACGCCGTGCACCGTGTCGCCCGCCTCGGCGCGCGCCAGGTAGTTGGAGCACACGCCCTCGAAGGTGCCGTTGCCAGAGAGCGCGGGCTCGCTCACCACGCCCACGGTGACGCTGCAGCGGCCCGGCGTCATCGCCGGCGACGAGGAGATCGAGTAGTAGCGCGGCGACAGCGGCGACAGCATTTCCAGGAACACCGCGAACGGCACCTGGCAGGCGCGGTGCTCCTCGAGCAGCTCGAGCAGCGACTTGCGCTTGTGCAGCACCTCGGCCTTGTACGCGGCCTGCGAGGCCTCGTCGCTGCCCGAGAGCGCCAGGAGCTTCGGCTTGGTGAACGGGCACTCGGTGTGCGCGGCGAGCGTGGCGATCTGCTTGCGCGTGGCCACGTCCTGCAGCTCGACGTAGTCGCCCAGCAGGCGATCGACCGCGATCACCTGGTCCACCGGCAGCGCGGTCTTGCGGCCCGGCGCGGCCGAGAGGCGCACGTGCGCCGAGCGGTCGAAGCCGAAGCGCGCCATCGCGCGCTCGACCTGCGCGGGGCTGTTGCGCGGCACCACGCTCAGGTGGTCGCCGGGCACGTAGTTCACGCCCTCGGGCAGCATCAGTTCGACGTGGCGCGTGGAGCGGCTGCTGCCGGCATCGCCGCCGGGGCTTTGCAGTTCGCGGTTCTCGACCACGCGCAGTGCCACGGCGCCCAATGCATCGACCAGCGCGTTCTTCTGCGGCGGCGGCAATTCCTCGAGCGTGTAGAGCGGCTCGGCCTCGGCCGGCGTGTCGGCGCCGGCCTTGATGCCGAAGGCCTTCACCAGCGTCGGCCAGAGCGCATCGCTCCAGTCCTGGAAGGCGCCGTCCATGTCCTCGCGCGCGTCGCCTTCGCCGCGCGGGTGCACGCGGGTGGCGCCGAGCGTTTCGAGCCGTTCATCGATGCGGCGCGGCACGGCCTGGTAGGTGGCGGCCCAGTCGGTGTTGCCGCAGCCGAACACGCTGAAGCGCACGCCGTTGAGCGCATCGTCGGCCTTGTCGAGCCAGCGGTGGAACTCGGCCGCGTTGTCGGGCGCCACGCCGTTGTACGAGGCGCAGACGATCGCCACGGCGCCGTTGGCCGGCAGGCGCTCGGCGTAGTCGTCCAGCGACGCCACCTGCGTGGAGAAGCCGCGCAGCTCGCCGGCCTCGGCCAGTTGCCGCGCGAGGTCCTCGGCCGTGCCGAGGTTGGAGCCCTGCAGCACCAGCAGCGAGGTGCCGTGGCGCGCCGCCTGCGGCTTGCGCGCGATGGGCTTGGCCGGCGCATCGGGCGCCGCGGCCGCCTCGCCGTTGCCGCGCGGGCGCGAGGCCGGGTCGCGCAGGAGCGCCTTGATCTTGAAGTTCTCCGGCTTGATCGTGAGCGCTTCCTTGATCTTGAGCTTGTAGCCCGTGTGATCGACCAGGTTGAAGCGCTGCAGGATCATGCCCAGCGTGAGCACCGCTTCCTGCAGGGCGAACTGCCGCCCGATGCAGGCGCGCTGCCCGTTGCCGAAGGGCTTGAAGGCATTCACCGGCCGCTCGCGCTCGGCTTCGCGGCTGAAGTGGTCGGGGTTGAACTCGTCGGCGTCCTCGCCCCACACGCCCTTGTCACGGTGCAGCGCCAGCGCATGCATGATGACCATGTTCTTCTTCTTGATCGTGTACTGGCCGCCGATGGTCGTGTCTTCCTTGGCGCGCATCGCGATGGCCGGCGCCGTCGGGTACAGCCGCAGCGCTTCCTTGAGCACCTGCATCACGTACTGCAGGCGATTGACCTGCGCATAGGTCGGTTTCTGCGTGGTGTCGGGCCCGAACACGCTGTCGACTTCGGCCTGCGCCTTGGCCAGCGCCTCGGGGTTCTTCAGCAGGAAGTAGGTCGCGAACGACAGCAGGCCGCTGGTGGTTTCGTGTCCCGCGATGAGAAATTCGATGCACTCGTCGCGGATCATCTTGTCGTCGAGCTTCTCGCCGCTCTTCTTGTCCACGCCCGCGATCATGTAGCTCAGCAGGTCCGGCTTGGTGGCGATGTCGGCACCGCTCGCGCGCCGCTCTTCGATGATGTCCTCCACCATCTTGTGCATGAAGCGGATGTCCTTGCGCTGCTGCGCCAGTTCCTTCTTCAGCATCAGCTCCTCGAGCGGCAGCCCGCGGCGGTTCTGCACCGTCTCCAGCGTGCGCACCATCGCATCGACGAAGGGATGAAAGCCCTCGCGGTAGAACGAATTGAAGCGGTAGCCGAAGCCGCACAGGCCGATGGTGTCCAGCGTGAGCGCGGTCATGTCGCGCACCACGTCCACCTCTTCGTCGAAATTCAGCCGCTCCCACTTGGTGACCAGCTGGCTCGCGATGTCCAGCATCATCGGGTGATAGGCCTGCATCGCGCGCTGGCTGAAGTTGGCCAGCAGGATGTTGTGCGGCTTGGACCACGTCTCCTCGTGCGTGTCGGAGGTGAAGAGGCCGTGCGATGCGGCGCGCAGCCGGCGCAATGCGCCGCGCGTGCTCTTGTCGAAACGTGCTTCCTCGCAGAGTTCGTCGACCAGCGCGGGCGAGGACACCACGATCACCGGCATGCCCGGCATGTCGAGCCAGTAGATGCCGCCCAGGTCCTGCGCGATCTTCCACATGTCGAGCACGGGGGAGTCGGAGCCGATCGACAGCAGGTTGCCGACGAAGGGTTTCTTCGCCGGATGGGGGATCGGATGGAGCGAGTTCTTGCCTGCCATTTGGTGTTGTGCCTTTGGAATGGACCCGCTTCGGAAATCCGGGAGGTATCACCCGGAGTATCCCGACGGCACAGGGGGCAGGCAGGACGGGGTTTCCCCTAGAAATTGTCTGCGCCCGTCATGCGTTGCTCAGGGCCGCACCATCTTGCACTCCGTGCCCTGCGCGAGCTCGTTGCCCGTATAGACCGCATCGGTGCGGAAACCATAGTTCGTACCTTCCCAGCCCGTCTTCACCGCCTTGCCGTCCACCGGCGCGATGGTGTTGACCACCTGCGGCAGCAGCAGCTGGTGGTCTTCGGCGCGCATGCGCACCGGGCCGACCACCGAATCGAAGCTCAAGTCTTCGAGCGCGCGGGCCACCTTCACGGTGTCGGCGCTGCCGGCCTTGTTGATGGCGGCGGCCAGCAGGCGCGGCGTCATGTCGATGCGCGGCGCGAGAAAGTCCTTGCCGGTCTTGGCCTTGTAGGCCTTGGCGAGCGCATCGGCCTTGGGCGTATCGGCCTGGCCCGGATGCCATTCGGCCACCCAGGTGAGTTGCCCGGTCTTGGCCTGCGACACCGCGGTGACCGTGCCCGGCACGGAGCCCGCGCTGTGGTTGAAGTAGCGCAGGTTGTAGCCCGCGTCGCCCGCGGCTTTGAGCAGCAGCGTCATGTCCTGCCCCCAGTTGCCGGTGATGACCGAATCGGCGCCGCTCTGGCGGATGTTGGCGATGTAGGGCGCGAAGTCCTTCACGCGGCCGATGGGATGCAGCGCCTCGCCCACGAACTGCACGTCGGGCCGCGCGAGGCCCACCATCTGCCGGCCGTAGCTGGCCCACTGCTTGCCGTGCGCGTAGTCCTGGTTCAGCAGGTAGACCTTCTTCACATCTGGCGTCTTCTTGATGTAGTTGGCCAGCGCCTTCATCTTCATCGCGGTGTTGGCCTCGGTCTGGAAGTGCCAGAAGCTGCAGCCCTTGCCGGTCATCTCGGGGTCGATGGAGGAGTGGTTCAGCACGATGAGCTCCTTGCCCGGGTTGCGCTGGTTCCAGCGCGCCACCGACTGCACCAGCGCCGTGACCACCGACGAGCCCGAGCCGCCCGTGACGATCGCCTTGGCGCCCTGGTCGATGGCCGCCTGCAGCGCGCTCTGGCTCTCCTGCGCCGAGAGCTTGCTGTCGAACTGCAGCAACTGCAGCTTCGTGCCGCCGAGCACGCCGCCCTTGGCGTTGATGTCCTCGATGGCGTACTGCGTGTGCATCAGCATCAGCTCGCCGACATTGGCGAATGGGCCCGAGAGCGGATCGATGTAGGCGATCTTGTAGGTCGGCTGCTGCGCGTGCGCCGCACCGGCGATGCAAAGCAGGCAGGCAAGGGCGATCCGCGCCGGGGGCGCTTTCTTGAACTTCATGGTGTGTCTCCGGAGGTGGGTGGTCAGTCTTTGGCGCAGAGGCCGATCACGCGGCTCGCGAGCATCGTGAGCTCGGCCACCACCTCGTCGGGCGAGAGGCGGCCGCCGGGGCGGTACCAGCTGTACAGGAAGCCCGGCAGGCTGCAGGCCGCGAGTGCGGTGATCTTGGTCTCGCCGAAGTCAAGGTCGCCGTCGCGCCGCGCCTCTTCGAGCAGCGGGCACAAGAGGTCGTAGAAGTGGTGCGCGAGCTTCTTCTGCGCCGCGATGTATTCGGGGCGGTACACCTGCGGCTCGCGGTACGCGAAGAACGCAACCGGGTGGTGCGCGATGGTCGCGCGAATGAGCCGCTCGATGCCCTCGAGCACCTTCTCGCTCGCGCGGCGCGGATCGCCCGCCGCGAAATCCAGCGCGGTGAAGCAGTCGACCGCGGGGCGCCACGAGAGCGTCTCGAAGATCTCCTGCTTGTCGCGGAAGTAGTAGTACACGAAGGGCTTGGTCACGCCGAGCGCGCGGACGATCTGCGCCATCGTCGTGTTGGCGTAGCCCTGCGCGGCGAAGAGCTGCGCGGCCGCCTGCAGGATGCGCTCGCGCTGCGCGTCGGTGCCCTGCGTCGCGGCGCGCTGGCGGCCGGTGCCCTGCGGCAGGTGCGGCTGTGCCGTGGTGGCCGTCGGTTGCTCGGTGGCCCCAGAGGGTTTGTGCCGTGTCGCGGAAGTTATACCCATGGGTAGGATTGTTCGTGCACCATGCACCCATTGGCAAGCGCCTGCCCCCTGCAGGCGGCTATCGATAACCCTGAGAAAGAGACGCCATGGAGACACTGCCCGACCGCCCGCAACAGCCGCTGCACGAGTACCTGCGCACCCACGCACGCGAACGCGGCGAGCGCGCCGCCTGCATCTGGTACGGCCATGCGATGAGCTGGGCCGAGCTGGACCGCGCGAGCGATGCATTCGCCGCGCGCCTGCAGGCCCTGGGCGTCGCGAAGGGCGAGCCGGTGGTGCTCTTTCTCAACAACTGCCCGCAGTACCTGGTCGCGCACTTCGGCATCCAGAAGATCGGCGCCATCGTCTGCCCGAGCGGCCCGCTCAACAAGGAGCATGAGCTCGCCTACCAGGTCAACGACCTGAAGGCGCGCGTGATCGTCGCGGCCGCGCCGCTGCTGCCGGTGGTGCGCAAGGTGCAGCCCGAGAGCGCGCTCGCGCATGTGTTCGTGGTGCACTACGCCGACCTGCTGCCCGCGCCGTCGGCGCTCGACCTGCCGGCCGAACTTGCCGCCGAAATTGCGGCCGAGCAGAAGGCCGCGCGCAGCGTGCCCGCCGATTGCGAAGACTTCCTCGCGGTGATGAAGTCCGGCGCGAAGCCGGAGCCCGTTGCCATCGACATGGACGACGTCGCGCTCATGACCTACACCTCGGGCACCACGGGCCTGCCCAAGGGCGCGATGCTGAGCTACGGCAATGCGCTCTTCAAGACGCGCGCGGTGGTCGACTGCAACGGCGTGCGGCCGGACGACGTGCTGCTCTCCATCGCGCCGCTGTATCACATCGCCGGCATGCTGATGGGCGTGAACGTGCCGGTGCTCAGCGGCGCCACCTCGGTGCTGCTGCACCGCTTCGATCCGCGCGCGGTGCTGCAGGCCATCGCCACCTACAAGGTCAGCTGGTGGTACAGCATCGCGCCGATGAACGTGGCGTGCATGCAGGTGCCCGACATCGCGGGCTTCGATTTGTCGAGCCTGAAGATGAACCCGGTGACCAGCTTCGGCATCACCTTCACCGAGCCGCTCGCCGCGCAGTGGCGCTCGCATGCGGCGAACTGCAGCTCGTTCGAAGCCGCCTACGGCCTGAGCGAAACCCACACCTGCGACACCTACACGCCGCACCATGCGCCGCGCTGGGGCACGCAGGGCATCGCGGTGCCAGGCGTGACGATCCGAATCGTGGACGCCGACACCGGCGCCGACATGCCCACCGGCGAGGTCGGCGAGATCGTGCTCACCAGCGCCGGCTCCTTCAAGGGCTACTGGAACAAGCCCGAGGCCACCGCGGCCACGCTGCGCAATGGCTGGGTGCACACCGGCGACATGGGCAAGCTCGATGCCGACGGCTACCTCACCTTCATCGGCCGCTTCAAGGAAATGATCAAGGTCTCGGGCTACAGCGTGTTCCCCGAAGAGGTCGAGACCATCCTCATCAAGCATCCCGCCGTGGCGCAGGCCGCGGTGATCGCGCAGCCCGATGCCGAGAAGGGCGAGGTGGTGAAGGCGTTCATTGTGCGCAAGCCTGGTGCCGCGCTCGATGCCGATTCGCTCATCGCCTGGTCGCGCGACAACATGGCCAGCTACAAGGCGCCGCGCGCCGTGAGCTTCATCGACGCCTTGCCAACGACAGGTGCCGGCAAGGTGCTGCGCCGCTTGCTCAAAGACCAGAACTGAAAGACATCGCGTGTTCTCCAAAGTCTTGATTGCCAACCGCGGCGAGATCGCCGTGCGGCTTGTGCGCGCGCTGCGCGACCTGGGCATCGCTAGCGTGGCGGTGCATGCGCGCGACGATGCGTCGGCGCTTCATGTGCAACTGGCCGATGCGGCGGTGGCGCTCGATGCGACGGGGCCCTCCGCGTACCTGGACGTGGCCACGCTCGTCGCGGTCGCGAAGGCGCAAAGCTGCGATGCGGTGCATCCCGGCTATGGCTTTCTCAGCGAGCGTGCGGATTTCGCCGAGGCCTGCGCGGCTGCGGGGCTGGTCTTCATCGGGCCGACGCCCGAACAGCTGGGCCTCTTCGGCGACAAGGCGCGCGCACGCGAATTGGCCACGCAATGCGATGTGCCCGTGATGCCCGGCAGCGCGGGCGCCGTGACGCTCGCACAGGCGCGGGTCTTCTTCGCCGAACAGCATGCGCAGGGCGCGGGCGTGATGGTCAAGGCCATCGGCGGCGGCGGCGGGCGCGGCATGCGCGCGGTGCTGAATGCCGAGGATCTGCCCGAGGCGCATGCGCGCTGCATGTCCGAGGCCAAGGCGGCATTCGGCATCGAGGGCGTGTATGTCGAGCGGCTGATGCGCAATGCACGGCACATCGAAGTGCAGGTGCTCGGTGACGGGCAGGCCGTGGCCAGCCTCGGCGAGCGCGAGTGCACCTTGCAGCGGCGCTTCCAGAAGCTGGTGGAGATCGCGCCCAGCCCGTCGCTGCCGGAGGCGCTGCGCGCGCAGGTCACGCAGGCGGCGCTGCGCATGGCGAAGGCGGTCGGGTATCGCGGGCTCGGCACTTTCGAGTTTCTTGTCGATGCGGCATCGGCGACGCTGCCGTTCGTCTTCATCGAAGCGAATCCGCGCTTGCAGGTCGAGCACACGGTGACTGAAGCGGTCACCGGGCTGGATCTGGTGCAACTGCAGATGGCCGTGGCGGCTGGCGAATCGCTCGGCGCGCTGGGCATCGAGGCCGACCGCACCGCGCCGCAGCGCGGCTTCGCGGTGCAGTGGCGCATCAACGCCGAGACGCTCGATGCGCAAGGCAACGCGCGGCCCTCGGGCGGCACGCTCGCGCGCTTCGACCTGCCGAGCGGGCCCGGCGTGCGCGTCGATACGCATGGCTATGCGGGCCTCGCGCCTTCGCCACACTACGACACGCTGCTTGCCAAGCTGATCGTGCATTCGCCGTCGCCGCGTTTCGCCGATGCGCTGCGCCGCTCGCTGCGCGCGCTGGACGAGTGCCGCATCGACGGCATCGCGACCAATCTCTCGCTGTTGCGCGCCATCGCCGCGCGGCCCGAGTTTGCGACGCAGGCAGTGCATACGCGCTTCGTCGAGGCGCACCTCGGTGACTTGCTTGCCGCTGCCGCATCGCTCGATAGACATGCCAAGGGCATCGCGCCCGCCGCCGCACAGACGGCAACGTCTGCGGTCGATGAGTCGGACGATGGCCTGACGGTCAAGGCGCCGATGCCCGCGAAGCTGGTGCAGTTCGAAGTGGCCGTGGGCGACGTGCTCCCCGCCGGTGCGCAGCTCGGCGTGCTCGAGGCGATGAAGATGGAGCACTTGCTGCACGCGCCGTTCGCAGGCCGCGTGGTCGCGCTGCTCGCCGAGTCCGGCGACTATCTCGTGGAAGGCCAGTCGCTGGTGCGCCTGGAAGCCGTCGATGCGCAGGCCGTCGAAGCCGAGGCGCGCACCGAGCACGACCTCGATGCGATCCGCCCGGATCTGCAGAAGGTGATCGACCGCCACGCACCGACGCTCGACATCAACCGAAAGCCGGCCGTCGACAAGCGCCACGCGCAAGGCGGCCGCACCGCGCGCGAGAACATCGCCGATCTTTGCGACACCGCCTCGGACCCCGGCAACTTCATCGAATACGGCGCGCTCGCCATCGCCGCGCAGACGCGCCGCCGCACGCTCGAAGACCTGATCGCCAACACGCCGGCCGATGGCATGGTGACGGGACTGGGCAGCATCAACGCGAAACAGTTCGGCCCCGAGACATCGCGCTGCGCCGTGCTGGCCTACGACTACACGGTGCTCGCCGGCACGCAGGGCATGCGCAACCACCACAAGACCGACCGGCTGCTGGGGGTGGCACATCAATTGAAGTTGCCGGTGGTGCTGTTCGCCGAGGGCGGCGGCGGCCGGCCCGGCGACACCGACATGCCAATCGTCGCGGGCCTGAACAACCACACCTTCAGCCAGTTCGCCGCGCTCTCGGGCAAGGTGCCGGTGGTGGGCATCGTGCATGGCCGGTGCTTTGCGGGCAATGCGGCGCTGTTGGGCTGCGCGGACGTGATCATCGCCACGCGCGGCAGCAACATCGGCATGAGCGGGCCCGCGATGATCGAAGGCGGCGGCCTGGGCACCTTCGCGCCCGAGCAGATCGGGCCGAGCAGCGTGCAGTCGCGCAACGGCGTGATCGATATCCTCGTGGAGGACGAAGCCGCCGCCGTCGCCGCGGCCAGGCAATACCTCTCGTACTTCCAGGGCCCGACCGCCGATTGGCAATGCGCCGACCCGCGCACGCTGCGCCACGTGGTGCCCGAGAACCGCCTGCGCGTGTACGACGTGCGCGCGGCGATGCGCGGCGTGGCCGACACGGGCTCGCTGCTCGAGCTGCGCGCGGGCTTCGGCGCGGGCATCGTCACCGCGCTCGCGCGCATCGAGGGCAAGCCGTTGGGCCTCATGGCCAACAACCCGCATCACCTGGGCGGCGCGATGGACGTGGAGGCTGCCGACAAGTCCGCGCGCTTCATGCAGCTGTGCAATGCGCACGGGCTGCCCATCGTCTCGCTGTGCGACACGCCCGGCTTCATGGTCGGCCCCGAGATCGAGGCGCAGGCGCAGGTTCGCCACGTGTGCCGCATGTTCATGGTGGCCTCGCACCTGCGCGTGCCCTTCTTCGCGGTCGTGCTGCGCAAGGGCTACGGCCTCGGGGCGCAGGCGATGACGGCCGGCGGCTTCGACGCGCCGGTGTTCACCGTGGCCTGGCCCACGGGCGAGTTCGGCGCGATGGGGCTCGAAGGCGCGGTGCGCCTGGGCTTTCGCAAGGAGCTCGCGGCAGTGCCCGAAGGCGCAGAGCGCGATGCGCTTTTCAAGAAGCTCGTCGCGCAGCAATACGCGAACGGTGAAGCGATTCACATGGCGCAGACGCTGGAGATCGATGCGGTCATCGACCCGGCCGAAACCCGCACCTGGCTGGTGCGCGGATTGGCTTCCGCCACGCGTGCAGCAGCACCTGTTTCTCCCTATGTAGACACTTGGTAACCACGCGCTAGACCCCGTCGCGCCAGAGGGCAAGGCGGCTCCGTAAACTGGGCCGCTTTGCACGCATGAACCTCGTCTCCCGCTGGCTCGGCAACCTTCGCGAAGTGGCACTGGCGCACTGGGTCGCGGCCTTCTGCCTCGCCGTGCTGGCCGTCGGCGTGCAGGCCGTGCAGCCTGATCACAAGCCGCGGCAACCCGTCGAAGCGCATTGGGTCGGCAGCTGGGCCGTGGCGCCGCTGGACTTTCGGGAACTCGCCGCGAACCCGAACGTGGTGCACAAGCCAGCACCCGGCGGCGATCAATTCCGTGGCCAGACACTGCGCCAGCAACTGGCGCCCACGCTCGGCGGCGAGCGCATCCGCATTCGTTTTTCCAACCGCTTCGGCAAGGCGCCGTTGCGCGTCGCGGCGGCGAGCGTGGCGCGCAGCACGGGGGGCGATGCGATTTCTCCGGCGACGCTGCGGGTGCTGCGTTTCGGCGGCCGCGCGAGCCTCACCATCGCGCCCGGCGCCGATGCCTGGAGCGATGGCGTGGATCTCAAGATCGAAGCCGGGCAGACCGTGGCGGTCAGCGCGTTCTTCGACCGCGCGACGCCCTACGGCACGGTGCACCTGCTCTCCGTCGACACGAGCTGGGTCGCACCGGGCAATGCGGTCGCGGCATCGAAACTGCAGGGCGCGACGACGCTGCCGCTGAACCATATCGTGACGGGCCTGGACGTGCTGACCACGAAGTCGGTGCGCACCGTGGTCGCGTTCGGCGACTCGATCACCGCGGGCGGCGGCGAGGGCGGCGACGGCGCGTACCCCGACATGCTGGCCACGCGGCTGCGCGACAGCCCGCAGCCGGCGCACGAGGTGTCGGTGCTCAATGCCGGCATCGGCGGCAACCGCCTGCTGGTCGATGGCATCGGCCCGCACGGGCTCTCGCGTTTCGCGCGCGATGCGCTGGGGCAGAGCGGCGTGACGCACACGATCGTGCTGCTGGGCACCAACGACATCGGCCGCAGCGTGTTCCTCGGGGCGCCCGGCAATCCCGACACCGTGCGCGATCTTCCGACCGCCGAGCGCATCACCGAGGGGCTGCAGCAACTGGTGAAACAGGCGCGCGCCAAGGGCATCAAGGTGCTGATCGGCACGGTGCCGCCGTTCAGGAACACGCCCTATTGGACGGAGGCCAACGAGGCCATGCGCAACGCGGTCAACCGCTGGATACGCAGCCGCCAGGATGTCGATGGCGTGATCGATTTCGACGCGGCGTTGCGCAACCCCGCGGACCCGCAGACCTTGAATCCGCAGTTCGACAACGGCGACCACCTGCACCCCAACAACGCCGGACATGCCGCGATGGCCGCGGCCATCGACCTGAAGGAATTGCAGGAGTGAGCGCTCGCAAAAGCGCCTGAGCGCGCCCGGCGGCGGTTGATGGCACGCCTTGGGGCCGGAGAAGGGGAAACAGGTCTACACAAGATTTCGCGTGCCGCTTACAGGCGGTTCACACGGCCCCGGCAGCATGAAGGCTCACCAACAACTCATGAGGGGTTCCCCATGAAAAAACTCGCAATCTCCTTCGCCGTCGGCGCTGCCTCGTTGCTCTCGATGGGCGCTGCAATGACCATCCCCACGACCGCGCAAGCGCAGCCTGTGGTCATCCAGGTCGCACCCCCGCCGCCGCGCGCCGAACGCGTGCCGCCGCCGCGCCGCGGTTATGTGTGGGCACCGGGTCACTACGAGTGGCGAGGCGGCCGCCACGTGTGGGTGCGCGGCGTCTATGTGCGGGCCCGCCCGGGCTACGCGTACCGCGCGCCGGAATGGCGCGAGAACAATGGCCGTTGGGAATACAACCGCGGCCGCTGGGACCGTGACGGCGACGGCGTGCCCGATCGCCGCGACAGCCGTCCGAACAACCCCAACCGCAACTGACGATGCGGCGCCCCGGCGGTGACGCCGGGGCCGCGGGACCTTTCTAGCGGATGCTGACCAGCTCGAGGGTCTCGCGCACCTGGAATGCGATGCCGCCGGCTCCCCCCCGTGTCTGGGCTTCGAAGCGGACGACGCGTCCGAGTTCGGGCGAGTACCAGACCTCGGCCCAGTACTTGCCGTACTGGTTGCCACCCACCGCACCTGCATTCGCGAAGCGCTGCGTGTAGCCGCGGTACTCGATGCGCACCGCCTTGATGTCCTGGCCGCCGACCTTCACGGTGGTGTCTTCCATCACCGTGGCGTCGAGCTCCATGTTGATGCGCGATCCACCGAAGACGGTGCTGTAGCGCGTGCGCCAAGCGGCTTCCTCCTTGAGATTCGGCTTGCCCCAGCCGCCCGGCGGCATGGCCGCGTCGAAGTCGCCCGCGATGGCCGTGGTGACGCTGACGACCTCGCCGCCGGGGTTCTCGATCCAGCCGCCGTTGTTGAAGCTGATGCGATCGTCGGTGGCTGGGTCCGCGCGGTAGAACACCTTGCGGTAGGTGTTGGTCAGCCGGTCGTGCAATTGGTACTCGATGACGCTCGGCCGGCCCGCCGCAATGGTCGCGCTCGCCGGGGTCGTGCCGCCGGCCGTCGCTGCAGGAGGCAGCGAGGTCAGGCGTTCGATGGCCACGCGGCCGCGCGCCGGCAGCTCGGCAATCCATGCCGAAGGCATCGCGAGATTCGCCGCGGGCGTCGTGCCGAGCAGTCCCACCAGCCGTCCCTGGGCGTCGAACAGACCGGCACCGCCGAGCCCCGCCTCGGGGGCCGACGCGAGTTGCAGCGCTTCGAGTTCGCCCGCACCGCTGCGCCGCATGCCGGCGAGCATGCCGATGCCGAGCGTGAGCTCCTTGCCTCTGGGCGCGCCGACGATGTAGAGGGGCATGCCGACCTGCAAGGCCGTCGCCGGCGCGATGGCCGGGGTGGACGGCGCGAAGTTGGCGATCCGCAACTGGCACAGGTCGCGCTCGACGTCCGGAAATTCCAGCGTCGCGCCGTAGCTCACGTTGTCGCGCTTCAGCGCCACCGAACTGGCCTTCGCGAGCAACTGGCAGCTCGTGACGGCCGTGCCTGGGCCGGTGGCCACGGCGCTGCCGGTGGCGAGGGTCTTGCCTTGCGCGTCGCTGGCCTGCACCACCCAGACGGCCGGGGACACGCGTGCGAAGAGCGCATCGGGCGCGAGCGGGGCTTGGGCCGACGCGGGAAGCGAGACTGCCAGGGTCAGCGCGAAGGAGGCGAGCAGGTGGTGTCTCATCGGGTGGGCTGCAGCAGCAGTCGGAGATCGTTGACGGGCGTCCTGGCGAAAGGCGTGACCTCGGATGCCGCAGGGACGGGTTTCGGTGTGGGCGCGGTCGGCGGCTGAATGGCTACGGCCGCAGGCGCTGGTGCATTCGGCGCGACCGCAGCCTGCCGAACGGGCGCCGCAGTCGCAGTCTCGGCCGCTGGAGCTGCAGGCAGCGGCGGCGCTGTCGGCGTCGCGCTCGCCGCCTTGGCCGAGACCGGCACCGTGCCGCCATAGGCCAGCGGCGGCAAGGCGCTGCGGCCTTCCGCTTCGCCGACGCGCTCGAACGCCGGCTGGCCGACGAGGAAGCCCATGCTGATGCTCATCTGCACATACGCGGTCTGCCTGGGCCGCAGCACTATGTTGATGCTGCCTTCGGCTTCGGTGCGGGCGGTGGCGCGGTAGGTACCGGCCGGCCTGTCGATGAAGAAGAAGCTGTTGGGTTGCGACTTGCCCACGACCTGGCCGTTGACCGAGACCTCCGGCTGTACCGCCGCACCCAGGATCGAGTTCCGGTAGAAGTAGATGCGCCCCTCGTTCTCGCCAAGCGAAGGGAGGTTTTGCGAAACCTCCGAGAAACGCGGCCCGGTGGCCGAACATCCGAACAAGCAGGCTGCAAGAACAGCCAGCACGCACCCACCAAGCCAACGTCGCATTGCGCCTTCTCCTCTTTTGGCGCCGGATGCTACACCCGCCCGCAGCGGATGCGGGTGGGTCAGCGGAACACGACCGTCCGGTGCCCGTTCAGCAGCACGCGGTGCTCGCTGTGCCACTTCACCGCGCGGGCCAGCACCTGGCTCTCGGTGTCGCGGCCGCGGGCCGTGAGGTCTTCGACGGTGTCGGTGTGGTCGGCGCGGGCCACGTCCTGCTCGATGATCGGGCCTTCGTCCAGGTCGGCCGTCACGTAGTGGGCGGTCGCGCCGATCAGCTTCACGCCGCGGCCGTGCGCCTGGTAGTAGGGCTTGGCGCCCTTGAAACTCGGCAGGAACGAGTGGTGGATGTTGATCGCGCGGCCCGCCAAGTTGCGGCACAGGTCGTTGCTCAGGATCTGCATGTAGCGCGCGAGCACCACGAGCTCGGCGCCTTCGGCCTCGATGATTTCCAGTTGCTTCGCCTCGGCCTGCGCCTTGGTCGCACCGGTCACCGGGATGTGGTGGAACGGCACGTTGTAGCTGGCGGCCAGCTGGTAGAAATCGCGGTGGTTCGAGATGATCGCGCGCACGTCGATGGACAGCAGGCCGCTCTTCCAGCGGAACAGGAGGTCATTGAGGCAATGGCCTTCCTTGCTCACCAGGATGACCGTCTTCATCGGCTCGGCCGCGGCGTGCAGCTGCAGGTTCATGCCGAAGCCGGCCGCGAAGGTCTTGAGCGCATCGCGCAGCGCGGCTTCGCCGTGATCGCCGCAGGCGAAGCGCACGCGCATGAAGAACAGGCCCGTGCCGTGGTCGTTGTACTGGGCCGCCTCTTCGATGTTGGCGCCCCGCTCGAGCAGGAAGCCCGAGACGGCATGCACGATGCCCGTGCGGTCGGGGCACGAGAGGTTCAGGATGTAGGCCGGCGTGTTAGTCGTCATATCAGTTCAGTTGCTCGATCGCTTGGCAGGCGGTGTTGCCGCATGCCTTTTTCCAGGGATACCGCGGAACCGGCTTTGCCGGGCCGCTGGTATCGCCCCCGGCGAGGGGGTTGGCGGCCACACGCAGTGGGCAAGCCTGGGGGCGATCCATGTCCGGGGGCATGATTGTCGCAGGGGTGCCAGAATCGCGATTTTCCCTCGACAGATAACCGCAGGAGCGAGACATGGCCTACCAGGACTTCAACATGGGCAACCAGTGGCTGCCCTTCACCCCCAACCGCCATTTCCAGAAAGACCCGCGCGTCTTCGTGGCGGCCGACGGCATGGAATTCACCACGCACGACGGCAAGAAGGTGATCGACGGCGTCTCCTCGCTCTGGTGCGTGGGCGCGGGCCACAACCGAAAGCCCATCAACGAGGCCATCAAGACGCAGCTCGATACGCTCGACTACGCCACCGCCTTCCAGGTGAGCAACGACAAGGCCTTCCGCGCGGCCGAGATGATCGCCGCGCTCGCCCCGGGCGATCTCAACAAGGTGCTGTTCTGCAACTCGGGCAGCGAGGCCGCCGACACCTCGATGAAGGTGGCGCTGGCCTACCACCGCGCGCGCGGCGAGGGCCACCGCAACGTGTTCATCGGCCGCGAGAAGGGCTACCACGGCGTGGGCTTCGGCGGCATGTCGGTGGGCGGCATTCCGGGCAACCGCAAGGTGTTCGGCTCGGCGTTCCTGCCGCGCGTGGATCACATGCGCTTCATCCACGATCCGGTGAACCACGCCTACATCCACAACGAGGAGCCGGTGTGGGCCGAAGACCCGCTGGTCGAGCTCGAAACCCGCATCCTGCCGCTGCACGATCCGAGCAACGTGGCCGCGATCATCGTGGAGCCGGTGGCGGGCTCGGCCGGCTGGTACCTGCCGCCCAAGGGGTACCTGAAGCGCCTGCGCGAGATCTGCGACAAGCACGGCATCCTGCTCATCTTCGACGAGGTCATCACCGGCTTCGGCCGCATGGGCACCAACTTCGCGTCGGACTATTTCGGCGTGGTGCCCGACATGCTGAACTTCGCCAAGTGCGTGACCAACGGCGTGATTCCGCTGGGCGGCGTGATCTGCCGTGACAAGCTCTACGACGCGATGATGAAGACCGACGCGCCCGAGCACGTGGTCGAGTTCTTCCACGGCTACACCTACTCGGGCCACCCGGTGGCCTGCGCCGCGGCCATCGCCACGCTCGATCTCTTCAAGGAAGAAAACCTCTTCGCCCGCGCCGGCGAGATGGGCAAGGTGCTGGGCGATGCGTTCCACAGCGCGTTCAAGGGCCTGCCCAACGTGATCAGCATCCGCAGCCTGGGCCTGGCCGCAGCGGTGGAGCTCGCCCCCATCGCGGGCTCGCCGGGCAAGCGCGCGTTCGATATCTTCCTGGAGTGCTTTCACAAGGGCGCGCTGGTGCGGCCCGCGGGCGACGTGCTGGTGATGGCGCCGCCGTACATCGTGGAGAAGTCGCACATCGACACGCTGGTCAACACGCTGGCCGATTCGATCAAGAAGCACGCCTGAGACGTCAGCCCCGCGGCGTTGCGGCGCGGGCTACGGGCCGACGAAGTCGGCGATGGCTTGTACTGCAGGCTGATCCAGCCCGCCGAAGCCATGCGTCGCCTGGTGGCCGCAGAGGTCGCCGACCGGCTTGCCTCCGCCGAGCTTGATCACCGACTTGCGCTGCGTGCCCGAGAGCCGGTCGACCACGAGCGGCAGGTCGCGTGGCGCGGTGACCGAGCAGGCATCTTCTTCGTGCTGCAGCACCAGCACGGGCACGCGGATGTCTTCCAGCGGAAGGTGTGTCACCGCTTTGCCGGACGTGAAAGAGGAATCGCTCGAAATGGGAGATGCGAGCACCAGTCCGTCGGGCCCCGCGAGCGCGGCGCCCAGCTTCAAGGCCGCTGAAACCGCCGACTCCGTTCCGCGGCTGTGGCCGATGAGCCAGACCGGCACGCCGGTCTGCTCCCGCAGCCATTTGATGGTGGCGCCGATGTCGGCGGCGTGCTCGGCGCTGTCGCGAAAACCGCCGAGGCCCGAGCGCTTGTCCGAGGGCGCATCGATCACCACGACAGCGATGCCCCGTTGCGCGAAGAGGCCGCGCGTGCGAACGAGAAAGCCCTGTTCGCCCCAGCCCATGCTGCCGTTCGGAAAGAACTTCAGCGATCCGTGGCCGCCCGCGATCAGCACGGCGGCGGCACGCGGCGGGGTGTCCGGCTCGACATACAGCATGCGCTGCGTGATGCCCGGTCGCGTTTGAAGGTCGACGATGCTTTCCTTGGCAACGGCGTTCGCCGTCGACAACGCCATGAGACAGACGGCGGCCCCTCGGACCGCCGCGCTTCGGACGCGCGTGAAGGCCATGCAATTCCCCCTCGTTGTTTGAATCGGCGCAGTGCGCCAGCTCCTTGGCCGACGCCACTATATCGGCGCGTTCAGGCCGCGACCACGCGCGCGTGCGATACATAGGAAAGGCACGCTCCGCCTTCGGGTCGGTCGCGCGTCCATGGTTTGCGCGGGTCATTTCTACCGGTATCCGGTATACCGCCCGCGGCTTCCCGTCCCTAGCATCCCCTCCGGAAAACATAGCACTTTCGAATTCAGAAGTGCGCATTCCGAGAAGGGAACAAGAGCCATGCGACGCGTATCTCCCCCCGCCGGCACCGTGCGTGCCGGCCGCAACCGAAGCGGGCGCCTGACTGCGCTCGCGCTGTGCCTGGCCGCCGCTTGCACCGGGCTGCCGGCCCTGGCCAACAACGTCGGCGAGAACGCCGCGTGGCAGTTCCAGACGAGCACCGACAAGGTCAACCAGGCCGCCATCCAGGACATGATCCGCAAGCAGAAGAGCGGCTACTACGCGGCGCCGGTCTACAACACGACCAACAACGTCGGGCGCCAGTACAACTGCAACGTTGCGGCCAACTCGACCGGCAACGACGGCAACAACAGCACGGTCGCCAATTCGCCGAGCACCGCGGGCGCCACCTCGGGCGCTTCGGGCAACGACAGCCGCACGGCGGTCGGCACGACCGGCGGCGCGACGGTGGGCACCTCGCAGGCGAACAGCGGCCCGGTCGCTTCGGGCATCGTCGGCGGCACCAGCGCGCAGGTGCAGGGCGCGGCCAACCAGGCGCTCAACTCGAACCAGGGCAACACCGGCGCGCAGACCGCGAGCGTCGCCGGCAGCTCGGCGTGCGCGTTCGGCGTGCTCAATTGAACGGGGCGCGCGACATGCACATCACTCATACCCTGGCGCTCGTGACGGCCGCACTGGCGCTGGCCGGCTGCGTCTCCGCGCCGCAGCAGCGCTTTGCACCGCAGGAGGCCCCCGTGGTGCTCGGCCCGGCCGTGCGCGACAACGTGACCCCGATGGAGCCGGTGCTCGCCTGCTTTGCCGACCACATCGCCTCCACGCGCCGCCCGCCGGTGGTCATCGGCGTGGGCGACGTCAAGGACTACACGGGCAAGTACAGCATCAACGAAGGCAACGCGATCACGCAGGGCGGCGCGCTGATGGTCTATTCGGCGCTCGGCAAGCTGGGCGGCGCGGTGAGCATCGCCGAGCGCTTCGACCCAGTGATCGCCGAGCGCGAGCTCGCGTACGCCGACCGCCGCCAGTTGGGCGACGGCCGCACGCACCAGCTCGCGGGCCCTAACGGCGGACAGGCCGTGCCGTGGCTGCCGTACTTCGGCGGCACGATCAACAAGTCCGACTACTTCATCGTGGGCGGCATCACCGAGCTGAACTACAACATCAACTCGGGCGGCGTGGAGTTCGGCGTGAACCAGGTGGGCGTGAAGGCGCGCACCTTCAGCCAGTCGGTGGGCGTGGACCTGCGCATCGTGGACACCAAGACGCTGATGGTGGTGCGCACGGTGAGCCTGACCAAGCAGTTCAACGGCTACGAAGTGGGCCTGAACGTGTTCCGCTTCTTCGGCAGCAAGCTGTACGACGTGGACATCGGCGCCAAGGGCCAGGAGCCGGTGCAGATGGGCGTGCGCGCCGCGCTCGAAGAGGGCGTGGTGCGGCTCATGGCGGCCGTCACGCAGGTCGACCACCAGCCCTGCATGACGCTGCGCCCGGGCGGCGGCGAGCAGATTCCGCTGGTGCCCGCCGCCGAACTGCGCAAGGTCCAGAACCCCGTCGATGCCACCGTGGGCGGCGCGGCGATCGCATCGCCCGTGGCGCAGGGCGGCGTGGCCGTCAACGCCGTGGGCCAGGGCGGCTCGCGCCTCACGGGCACGGCGACGCAGGTGCCGTTCGACTTCGGCGCCACGACGCTCGGGGGCAGCTCGCTCGCACTCATCGACCAGATCGCCGGCGCCGCGAAGAAGGGCGCCGCCGACATCGTGCTGGTCGCGCGCGACACCGAGAACTGGGACGCCCGCAAGCGCGACGAACTCACCGACCGGCGCATTGCCGAGGTCACCTCGGCGCTGGCCAACCGCGGCGTCGCGCCGGGCGCGATCACCGTCACATGGCGCCCCGATGCGGCCGACACCTCGATCCACCGCGACGGCCCCGGCCTGCAGGAGATCGCGAAGCTGCGCGTGGGCAGCCCCGTGGTGAGCGGCGCGGTCGATGCGCCCATCGAAGGCGCCGTCAAGGGCGACTGAGCCCAGCCCCCGCACGCCGCGTTTCCCGTCACACCTTTCCGTTCCCGAGCGTTCTCCATCCTTTGAGGAATCACGTCATGAAAACAACCAAGACCCAGAGCCGCGCCGCGCGCGCGCCCATGTTCAGCCGCAGCAGCATCGGCTCGGCCGTTGCGATGGCGCTGATCGCCAGCAGCGCAGCGCACGCCGCAGAGACCGTCGTCGGTCCGGCGCCGGCCTTCGGCGGCTCGGCCACCGGGGGCCTGACCGCCGCGGTGCCGCAGAACAATTCGGGTGCGGTGAATGCGCAGGTGACGAACGCCACGGTGGGCACGACCTCCACCGGCTCTTCCGGCAACCCCGCGCCGGTGACCCAGGTCACCAACGGCAACCTGATCGGCGCGAGCGCCACCGGCAACATCGCCTCGAACAAGCTCGGCGCGACCGGTCCGGTGATCCCGCTGAACGACGATGCGGCACTCGGCGTCTCGGTCAACACGGGCACCATCACCAGCAAGGTCCAGAACAGCGCGACGCGGGTGCAGTCGAACACCTTCCAGACCGGCAGCGTGATGAACGCGGACAACACCATCTCGGCGGACACCACCGTCAACAGCGGCACCACGCTGGTCACGGGCAAGGCCGCGCCGGGCTCCGTGTTCTCGGGCACCGCCGCGCTGATCTTCCCGGTCGGCGGACCGGTGTTCGATGCCACGGGCAACGTGGTCGTGACCTCCATGCAGGTGGCCGCGGGCGCGAGCTCCTCGGCGACCGTGCAGGACAACACCTTCGCCCTGCAGCTGACTTCGAACAGCAACAGCGCGGTCACCAAGGCCGCATCGGCCTCGCTCGAGCGCAACGACGTCTCGGCCACGTTCAAGGCCAACACCGCCAACAGCACGGCCGAGTTCCAGTCGGGCGGCGCGCCCAGCTTCGCGGGCTCCGCGGTGGTGTCGAACCTGCAGGCGAACGGCAACGGCATCCTCCAGGCCGCACACACGGCGCTCAACCAGAACTCGGTCGTCGCGGCCGCCGTCCAGGGCGTCGGCGTGGGCGTGACCAACGCGCTGCAAGGCACGCTGACCGTCAAGGACAACAGCATCTCCAGCGCGGCCACGGGCAATGAAGCGACCGGCGCCGCGGCCGGCACGGCGGGCAACCGCATCCTCGTGGGCGATGTGTCGGTCGCCGGCACCGGCGCCGCGCCGGCCAACAACAGCACGCACGCAGGCGCGGGTGTGGTCACCAACGTGCGCAGCGACCTGGCCATCGTCAACAGCCAGGGCAACCTGGGCGCCGGCGGCGCCAGCGCGGTGAGCGCGCTGACCACGGGCGCGCAGGTGACCGCGGTCGTGCAGTCACTCGCGGGCGGCACCGTCAACCTGCAGGACAACAGCGTCACCGCCGCGGTGACCGGCAACACCGCCTCCAGCGGCATCGCCACCGGCACCACGGCCGCATCGTTCGCCGGCACCGCCGCCGAATCCAATCAGCAGGCCAACAACCAGATTCTGCTGCAGTCGAAGGTGAACCCCTCGGTGATCGGCGTGCTGGCCGGCGATGGCGCGGGCGGCGGGGCCGCCGGTGTCGTCACCGTGTCGGGCAACCTGAGCGCCGCGACCGCGCAGGGCAACCAGATCACCCAGACCCTGGCGATCCAGGCGGGCGCGGTAACCACTGGCAGCGCGCCCGTCGTGCTGACCGGCGGCGCGAGTGCCGACGGCCGCGTGTCGGCCGCCGGCGCCGTCACGATCACCAACCTGCAGGGCAACTACGACAGCACCGTGGCGGCCTACAACGGCGCGCCGCTGCTGGCGCCCGGCTCGCAGATCCTGCTCATCGCCAACACCGGCGCGGTGCCGGTCGCCAAGAGCGCGCTGTCGCTCACCGAGAACCGGCAGGAGTCGGTGGCGGTGGGCAGCAGCGCGGGCAATTCGCTGTCTCTTACCGGCAATTCGGTGGGCACCGGCGCGGGCATCGCGAGCGTGCAGATGGGCGACGCCAACTCCTTCGTGAGCGCGGCCCTGTCGAACGCGCAGGCGCAGATCCTGGTGAACGGCAACGTCGTCACCGACAGCACCGTGGCGCTCGCCGACAACATCCAGCGCTCGGTCGCCTACGGCAACGCGGTGTCCAACGCGGTGAACGTGAAGGCCAACGACGTGACCGCGACGCCCGGCGCGGCCGTCGCCTCCAAGGTGGCGATCGACCTGGCCAACCCGCGGCCGTTCAACAACGCGCTGGCGACGCAGCCGGTCGTCACGGCCGCCTACGGCGTGCTCAACGACCAGTCGCTGCTGGCCAACGTGAGCGCAACCACCACGGGCGCCGACAGCTTCGGCGTGGCCGTGAGCGGCAACGTCTCGGGCGGCACCGTCGGCAACGACCGCAACGCCTATGTGGGCGCGGCCTACGGCAACGATGCCGCCAACAGCGTGAAGCTGGAGGTGAACAACCTCAACAGCGGCGGCTTCGCCTCGGTGGCCAACGTGACCAACACGCAGGCCGTGGGCGGCACGAACACGCGCGTCGAGGCCATCGCGGCCGGCGGCACGGCGGTGCGCACCATCGTCGGCGGCACGCTGAACAACGCTGCCGTCACCTCCAACGACAACTCGGCCGAAACCCTGGCCTACGGCAGCCGCGCGACGGGCAACACCGTCGCCGTCAAGGGCACCAACATCAACACGGCCGGCGCCACCGTGGCCGGCGCCGATCTGTCGGCAGCGGGCGTGCTGAGCACCAATGCCTCGTTCAGCGTGCAGAACGCGCAGAGCGGCCAGGGCACCGTGCTGGCCGAACGCGGCGGGCCTGAAGTGCGCACGCAGATCGGCGGCCTCACGCTGCTCAATTCGTCGGTGCAGGCCAACGGCAACACAGGCAGCGCCGCGGCCACGAGCAACAGCGCGGTCAACGGCGTGGCCATCGACGCGGTGAACGTCGCAACCACGAGCGCGGTGCAGAACGCGCAGATCACCAGCGCCGACGTGACCTCGCGCGTCGGCGTGGGCGGCCTCGGCGGCGCGCAGGTGGCCGTGGCCGGGCTGCTCGTCGCGGGCTCGAAGATCTCGGTCGATGGCAACGCGATCCAGAGCACCGCGACCGGCAACGAAGCCGCCAGCAGCATCGCCGTGAAGGGCACGGGCATCGCCTCGGGCAGCAACCTGCCGTTCGCGCTCGCGACCACCGGCCCCACGGCGGCCAACGTGACGGCGGACCATGCGCTGTCGAGCGCCCAACTGGTGGCCGGCCCGAACGTCATTTCGGCGCGCGCGGAAAGCAGCTTCGGCATCGACACGCAGCCGATCGCGCTCATTGCCAACTCGCAGATGAGCGTGTCGGACAACAAGCAGGCCGCAACGGCCGCCGGCAACACGGCCGCCAACAGCCTGGCGCTGGCCGGCACCAGCACGACGGCCCGCGCGGCGCTGCAGTCCACGCAAGCGAGCTTCGCGCAGGTGCGTGCGCAATCGAACATGCAGGCGTTCGCGCCGGCGGCCGTCACGGGCGGATCGACCGCCATCTCCGGCAACAGCAACACCGCGCAGGCCCGGATCAACGACGTGTCGAACACGGTAAGCCTCGCGGGCGACAACGCCGCAGGCTTCGCCGGACCGGCGGTGCTGGTGCAGGGCGCATTGCCCGGCAACACGGCGGCACTGGGCGACCAGCTGCTGGTGAACCGCCAGACGGCGGCGAACCTGGTCTCCAGCAGCGCCACCACGACGATCCTGAACGACGACCGCACGCTGCCCACCCTGGGGTTGATCGGCAGCAGCTTCGATGCGTCGGGCAACACGACTTCATCGGAAGCGACCGCGAACCGCGCATCGAACGCCAGCACGCTCGCGAGCGGCGCGCAGCAGGCGAGCCGCACCGGCGTGCTGAACACGCAGGACAGCAGCGCCGCGGTGACGGCCACGGCCACCGGCACGGCCATCCTGGCGCTGAGCGGCCCGCTCGCGTTCACCGCCAGCCAGGCCACGCTCGAAGGCAACGTCACGAGCGGCGCGGCCACCGGCAACTCCGCGGTCAACAGCCTGGAGGTGAAGGGCAACACGGTCAGCGCCAACACGGCCGTTCCCCTCGCGGCGGCCGGAGCGGCGCTGCCCGCGTCCGCGGCCGTGTCGGCCGATCACGCGCTGCTGAACGTACAAGTGGGCACCGGCGCGGTCTCGTCGACCGTCAACGGCACCGTCGGCATCGACACCACGCCGAACGCGGTCATCGGCGCGGCGACGCTGAGCGTGTCCGGCAACCAGCAAAGCGCCAGAGCCGTGGGCAACACCGCGCTCAACAGCGTGAGCCTGGCGGGCACCAACGTGGCGGCGCGCGGGGCCTTGCAGTCGGTGCAGACCGGCGGCGCGGCGGTGACGGCGTCGTCGACCTCGACGCTGTTCGCGCCGGCCGGCTCGACGGGTTCGTCGGTGGAACTCTCCCGCAACAGCAACACGGCGCTGGGCGTGATCAACGACGTGACCAACACGCTCGGCGTGACCGCGACCAACGCCGGCGCCGCGGGCGCGAGCGGCAGCGCGACGCTGGCCGAGACCGGCGCGCCGGGCAACACGGCGGCGCTGGGCGACTATGTGCTCTCGAGCCGCCAGGACGCCTCGACGTCGGTGAGCGGCACGGCGACCACGACGCTGCGCAACGACGACAACACGCCCGGCGCGCGGGCGCTGCTGAACGGCTCGCTCGGCATCGCCGGCAACACGACCATCGCCGAGGCGTCGGCCAACCGCGCGGTCAACACCGCGTCGGTGGCGGGCAATGCGGTGCAGGGGGCCAGCACCGGCATCCTCAATTCGCAGAGCAGCAGCGCCGCCGCGACGGCGACGGCCAGCACGCTGGCGACCGTGACGCTGGGCGGCACCGCGACGCCGCTGAATGCCGGCAGCATCTCGCTGGACGGCAACACCACCGCTGCGCTGGCGCGCGGCAATGCGGCGACCAATACGCTGGACTCCGCCGCGGGCAGCGGCTACGGACCGGCCGCGGCGACGGGCGCCGTGAGCCAGGTGGCGACGCCGTTCGCGCTCAACGTGGGCGCGAGCGCGGCCATCCTGAACAGCCAGACCAACACCGGCGCCGTGACGGCATCGAGCGTGGGCACCAGCTACCAGGTGGCACTCAACTCGACGACGGCGGTGGGCGTCTCGGGCGGCTCGGTCGGCGTGACCGGCAACACGCTGGCGGCGCAGGCCGTCGGCAACAGCGCGACCAACCGCATCACGCAGACTGCGCTCAACGGCGCGCCGCCGAGCGCGGCCATCGGCAGCTACCAGGTCAACACCGGCGCGGTGACGGCCACGGTGACGAGCGTGAACTTCGGCGTCGGCGTGACGGGCTCGGCACCCAACAGCGCGCTGCGCGCGACGGGCAACCAGATCACGGCGTCGGCCACGGGCAACTCGTCGGTGTCGTCGATCGCGGCGCGCTGAACCGGCGCTTCGCCTGAAAGGAAAAAAAGCCGCGTGCCTTCGGGCCCGCGGCTTTTTTCATGGTGCGTTCGTTCAGGAGGCGGCCGGTGCCTTGGCCGGGCGCCGGAGTTCGGCGCAGTAGTCTTTCTCTGGCAGAGGCGGGGTCTGCCAGGTCTTGTCGAATTCGCCGGCCTCGACATCGTTCGTCGCCGAGGCCAGGAGGCGCACCGAGGTGACCTTCACGTCGTCCGGCAGGTGCTGCGGCACGCCCAGCGTGCGCACCGCGTGGCCGGCGCCGGCGATCAAGAGCACCGTCTTGCCCGGCTGCCGGGCCTTGACGATGGCTTGCGCCATCGCGCGGTCGCGGCCCACCTGGATGCGCGTCATCGGGATGATCTGCGACTCGGGCAGCAGCTTGCAGTGGCCCTCGCGCACGGCGTCCTGCTGGGCGGTGTAGGCCTCGCCGTTGAGCTGCACGTCGAGCGAGACGTCGGCCATCGCGTCCTTCATGCGTGCGCGCGGCAGGTTGGCGCCCACCACCGGCACGCCGGCGCGCACGGCGGCCATCACGGCCGGGCCGTAGCTGGCCCAGGGCCAGGCCTTGTCGTTCCAGCCGAGCGCGGCCTGCACCTGCGCCTCGGTCGCGGTGGCGGCGACGTGGGCGGTGCTGCGGCCTTCTTCGGCCATCTCGAGCGCCAGCGCGGCCAGCGCACCCCGCGCGGCCAACGCCTCGACGGTCTCACGCTCGATCGCGTGGTGCTCGGGGGCATCGTGCTGTTCGCCGAGCAGCAGGGCGTCCACCGGCAGCAGCGCGGAGACGCGGTTGGCGACGGGCGCATCGGGGCCGGGCGGGAAGATGGACGAAAAGAATGAAGAGGAGGAACAGGCGCTCAAGGCGGCGGCGACCGACAGGCAGAGCAGGAAGCGGGGCGCCCGCGCGGGCCAGCGTTGGAAGGACATCGGCCCATCCTATGCCGGCGGTGTTTGCGCGCCGTGCCAGCCATTGGCGCTTTTCGCTGTCCCTTTTTGCAATCCGTTTCCTGCGGGTCCGCCGCCGAAAACCGCCCGCCCATGAAAAAAGCGCCCGGCGGGGCGCTTCTTGCGGCGGCAGGCTGGGTTCTCAGTGCACCAGCACGGGGGTGTGGGCCAGTTCGGCGTAGCCCTCCAGGGTGTCCTCGACCTCTTCCTGCGTGGGGGTGTTGAGCTGCCAGGCGGCGATCTGTTGCTGGAACAGCTCGGCCCAGGAACCGTCGAGATACACCTCCTTGCCCGAGCGCTTGTCCACGATTTCGAATCCGTGGCGCTCCAGCACGGGCACATTGGGCTTCGCGGGCTCGTCGCCGTCATTCGGCTGCACGTGCACGACGACGAAAGACTCCGAGTCGTAAAGCATGTTCATGGCGGGCCCAGTGAGGATATCGATGGCGTTCATATCGGGTTAGATAGCAATCAACGCGCCAGTTTCAAGAACAGTTGTCGTTGGAGGGTTAACTTGTGAGCCTTTTTGCCTCAATTGGCGGGTCCTTCGGGTAGGGGTTTGCGCAATTGGGCGTCAGCAAAGTCGCCGTTTGCCTCGGTTTGCTTGATACGCACGGGCAGGTAGCCGTACTTGGGCGCCAGCCAGAGTTCCAGTTTCCGGTCGAAATCCTTGCGGGGCGTGCGGGTGAGCTTGCGGGCGGTGTATTCGCCGGCCGGAAGCTGCAGTTTCTCTTCGTCGCCGACCACGAAGACCCAGACGTCGCCGTCGCGCACGCCCACGGTCTGGACCGAGATCCGGGTGCCCGCCGGGTAGCGGTCGGGGCTGGCCGCCAGCAGGCCGCCCAACTGCATCATCACGCTCATGCGGTCCTGCGCGCCGGGCTGCAGGGGCACGCTGGGGGCGTTGTTGCTGAAGATGACCTGCCCCTGGTCGCGCACGAAATGCGAGGCCACCTCCGCCTTGCGGCTTTCCGAATAGCGCTCGGGCTCCAGGCCCGAGGGGCCGATCTTGCCGGTGCTGTGCCAGTTCAGCAGCGTGAAGAACACCGCCTTGAGCGTGAGCCGCCCGTCGTAACGGCTGCCGTCCTGCAGCCAGACCAGTTCGCCGAATACGCCGCGCTGCGGGGAGGCGCCCGTCTGGCCGGTGGCTTCGAAATCGAGGGTGACGGAGCCCGGAATCCGCAGCGCCTGGGTGCCGGCGATGGTGCCGGAGGCTTCGCTGCCGGCCGCCGCCGTGCCGCCGGGGGTGCCGTTTTCCGCGCCGCCGGTTGCCGGTGCGGCGGACACCGGCGCACTGGCGGGCGCTTCGGGCGGTGTTGCTCCTGAATCCGTAGCAGCCTGCGCCGTCAGGTCGGGCGTTTCCGAAGCGGGTTGTGCAGATGCATCCGGTTCGGGGTAGGGCTTCGGCTTGGGCGGCGTGGGCGGCGTGGGCGCGCGCGGGCGCCGGGGCTTGGCGGGCGCCGCCGGCTTGGCCTCGACGGGCGCGGCGGCGGGGGCCGGCGCCGCGGGCTTGTCCGCCGCGGGCGGCGCGATCACGATCGTGCGGGTGATGAACTTGTTCGCCAGCGGCGAGGGCTCCGGCCCGACCGCCATCGGCGCCACCCTGAGCACCAGGAAGTGCACCAGCGCGACCGCCAGCGTCAGTCCGACCAGCGCCCGCCAGGACGGACGCCCGGGCAGGCCCGTGGACCGTGAAGGCAGCGAAGACCGCGAAGAGGGAGCGACGAGCGTCGACATCAGGTGTGGAGTGGGCGTTTGCACGGAGGTTCGGAAGGGCCACCTCGGTACACTGCCGCCCGTTCAACCAGTTTAGTGGGAGCGGCGCCCGGCCTTCGTGTCCGCGCCGTGTCCTTCATCACGCACCGCATCATGAAACTCGCCACCCTGAAGGACGGCTCGCGCGACGGCCAGCTCGTCGTCGTCTCGCGCGACCTCACGCTCGCCCACTACGCCACCGGCATCGCGAGCCGGCTGCAGCAGGTGCTGGACGACTGGGGCTTCATGAGCCCGCAGCTGCAGGACCTGTACGACGCCGTCAACACCGGCCGCGCGCGCCATTCGTTCCCCTTCGACCCAGCGATGTGCATGGCCCCGCTGCCGCGCGCCTACCAGTGGGCCGACGGCTCGGCGTACCTCAACCACGTGGAGCTGGTGCGCAAGGCCCGCAACGCCGAGGTGCCCGAGAGCTTCTACACCGACCCGCTGATGTACCAGGGCGGCAGCGACGACTTCCTCGGCCCGGTCGACGACGTGATCGTGCCCAGCGAAGCCATGGGCATCGACTTCGAGGCCGAGATCGCCGTCATCACCGGCGACGTGAAGATGGGCGCCACGCCCGACCAGGCGCTGGACGGCATCCGCCTCGTGATGCTGGCCAACGACGTGAGCCTGCGCAACCTGATTCCGGCGGAGCTTGCCAAGGGCTTCGGCTTCTTCCAGAGCAAGCCCGCCACCGCCTTCAGCCCCGTGGCCGTGACGCTCGACGAGATCGGCGAGGCCTGGCAGGACGGCCGCGTGCACCTCACGCTGCAAAGCAGCTGGAACGGCCGCAAGGTCGGCATGTGCGACGCCGGCCCGGAGATGACCTTCCACTTCGGCCAGCTCATCGCCCACATCGCCAAGACGCGCAACGTGCGCGCCGGCAGCATCGTCGGGAGCGGCACGGTAAGCAACAAGGGCGTCGAGAAGAAGGACGGCCAGCTCGACTGGCCCAAGGGCTACTCGTGCATCGCCGAGAAGCGCTGCATCGAGACGATCCAGACCGGCGCGCCGGTCACCGAGTTCATGAAGTTCGGCGACACGATCCGCATCGAGATGAAGGGGCTGGACGGGCGCTCGCTGTTCGGTGCGATCGACCAGGAGATCGTGTCGACGAACGGAAGGCCCAAGGAGGCGCCGGTGTCGTTGGTGAAGCCGCAGGCGGAGGAAGCGGCCGAAGACTGAGGGCGTAGCGGCAAATACGTCACGCGCCCGCTTGCCGCTGCGTGCGCGTGCCGGCTTGCGCTGTCCACCATGGCTATGATCCGGCGGCTGCCCTGACGCGTCATCACCGCGCGCAAGGCAGCGCGTCCGGCGGCTGCGCTCCGCGGCCGCCATTCATACCAAGAAAAAAGTGGGAGTTTCCTTGCGTTATTTGCCTATTGCCGCCGCCGTCGCGGCCTTCGCCCTTGCCGGTTGCGAAACCATGAAGAACGCCGACACCGGCGCGCTCACCCAGGCGGGCGGTTCGGCCTTCAAGGCCATGTCGCTGAGCGACGCCGAAGTGAGCACGATGTCCGACCAGTCGTGCGCCGCCATGGACCAGAAGAACCAGATCGCGCCCGCTGGCAGCCGCTACGCCACGCGCCTGAACCAGGTCATCAAGCAGATGCCCACCACCGTCAACGGCAAGACCGCCAACTACAAGGTCTACATGACCAAGGACGTGAATGCCTGGGCCATGGCCAACGGCTGCATCCGCGTCTACAGCGGCCTGATGGACTTGATGAACGACGACGAACTGCGCGGCGTGATCGGCCACGAGATCGGCCACGTGGCGCTGGGCCACTCCAAGTCGCGCATGCAGACCGCCTACGCCGCCTCGGCCGTGCGCGGACTGGCCGGCGCCGCCGGCGGGGTCGCGGCCCAGCTGTCGCAGTCGCAGGCCGGCGACCTGGGCGAGAAGTTCGTCAATGCGCAGTTCTCGCAAGCGAACGAAAGCGCGGCCGACAACTATTCGTTCGACCTGCTGACCGAGCGCAAGCTCGAGCGCAAGGGCCTGGTCACTGCCTTCGACAAGCTGGCCAAGCTCAGCAGCGGCGCCACTGGCAGCTCGATCATGAGCTCGCATCCGCCGTCGGCCGATCGCTCGGCGCGCATGCAGAAGCGACTGGACGCGGCCAAGTAAGCAGAGAGAGGCCGCTGCGCAAAAGCGCGCTACGCGTCTGCCGTGGCGCGCAGCAGCAGCTCTTTCTGCGACCGGATGCCCAGCCGCCTGAAGGCCCGGTACTGGTGCGTGCGCACGGTGGTCAGCTCCACGCCGATCTCGCGCGCCGCTTCCTTCGCGGTCTTGCCCGCCATCAGGTGACCGATGACTTCGCGCTCGCGCAGGCTCAATGTGAGCAGCCGCGAGGCGAGGGCGGGCGCGACGGCCTCCCGCACGGCCATCGCGCTGCGGCCGTGCGCCGCGGTGGCGTCGGCCAGCAGCGTCGCATGCACCTCGATCCGCGCGAAGTCACTCGCATCGAACTCCGGCTGCGCAAGGCTGCGATAGAAGCTCACCGCCACGCGCTGGCCGGTCGGCAGCAGCAACAGCACCGACGCGCGCTCGCGGATGCCGACGTCGCCATAGCAGGCGGCGCGGTAGGCCGGATCGGCCACCTCCTCGGCGCGCTGGTGGCCCAGCCAGAGTTGCGCGCGCTGCGGCAGCTTGCGCGCGGCGAGCCATGCCATGTTGGGGTCGAGCAGGTCGAAGCGTTGCTCCACATAGCGCTCGGTGGTGCGCTCGGCCGTGCTGCCGTAGCTGCTGGCGGCCGACACCGCCTCGATGCGGCCCGTGCTGCTCACCGCGAACACGGTGCAGAAGGTGACCGGCATCACGCGCTGCATCGCCTTCAGATAGCTCGTGGCCAGGTGCGGCGTGCCCACGCCGGAGAGCACGTCGCCGACGACGGCCGCCGCCAGCGCGGCGTCGGTGGGGTGGATGCGCCAGCGTCTCATGCGTTCAAGGGACAGGGTAAGTACTTCATACGAAGTTATGACATTGGCGGCCGCCCCGCATCGGGACAATCCCGTTGCATGACGAACCCCACCGTTGCTGTCGCCGCCGATGCCGCGAGCGGCCCCGTGCCGCCGACCCTGAGCGCGACCGAGCTGCCGCCTTCGGTCGGCGCCTTCGACTACACGCGCTACAAGGTCTGGACGCCGCCGCTGGAGGCCGATGGCATCGAGCCCGGCCGTCATCCGGTCGTGATTGCCGGCGGCGGCCCGGTCGGCATGGCGCTCGCGCTGGGCCTGGCCAACCACGGCGTGCGCTGCGTGATCCTGGAAGCCGACGACACCGTGTGCGTCGGCAGCCGCGCGGCCTGCATCTCGCGGCGCAGCCTGGAGATCATGGAGCGGCTCGGCGTGCGCCAGGCGTTCATGGCCAAGGGCCTGCCGTGGACCGGCGGGCGCAGCTTCTACAAGACGGCCGAGGTGTTCCGCTTCGAGATGCCGCACGACGCGCAGCAGAAGCTGCCGCCGATGATCAACCTGGAGCAGTACTACGCCGAGCACTACCTGCTCGAGGAGATCTTCCGCCGCAACGAGGCGACGCCGGGGCTCGTCGACATTCGCTGGGGCACCGAGCTCACCGGCATCGCGCAAACCGATGACGGCGTGACGCTCGACGCGCGCAACGCCGAGGGCAGCTATCGCCTGCAGGGTCAGTGGCTCGCGGCCTGCGACGGCGGCCAGAGCTTCGTGCGCAAGGCGCTCGGGCTCTCGCTCGAAGGCACGGGCTACGAAGGCCGCTACGTGATCATCGACATCGAGCTGCACAGCGACCACCCGACCGAGCGCCGCGCGTGGTTCGACCCGCCGTGGAACCCCGGCTCGACCGTGCTGATGCATCGCCAGCCCGACGACATCTGGCGCATCGACTACCAGCTGCGCGTGGGCCAGAGCACCGAAGAGGCGCTGCAGCCTGCGGCGGTGGCCGAGTTCGTGCAGCGCCATCTCGATGCGATCGGCGAAGGGCACCTGCCGTGGAAGACGGTGTGGACGTCCGTGTACCGCGCGGGCGCGATGACGCTGGAGCGCTATCGCCACGGCCGCGTCGTGTTCGCGGGCAACGCGGCGCATGCGATGCCGATCTTCGGCGTGCGCGGGCTCAACTCGGGCTTCGACGATGCGGACAACCTCGCGTGGAAGCTGGCGCTGGTTGCGCGCGGCGCATCGGATGCGGCGCTGCTGGATTCGTACTCCGAGGAGCGCATCGCGGCCTTCCACGTCAATGCGGAGAACGCGATGCGCAGCACGGAATTCATGTCGCCGCCTTCGCGCGGCTTCGACCTGCTGCGGGAGGCGGCGCTGTCGCTGTCGGAAGAACACCGGGGCATCGCGCAACTGATCAATCCGCGGCAGACGCAGGCGGTGCGCTATGCGGCATCGCCGTTGTCGAGCGAGGGCGATGCGCTGCCCGCAGGTCCGCTGCCGGGCGAGGTGATGCCGGAGCAGCAGCTCGCGCACGGGCATCTCACCGACCTGATCGCGCCGGTCTTCACGTTGCTGGTGCTGCGACCGAATGCCGATGCAGCGCCGCTGCCCGAAGACGATGTGGCGCAGGCCCAGCAAGGCGCGTTGCCCTTCGCCGTCCGCACCGTCGCCGCCCTGGGCATCGGCGGCGCCGACGCGCATGCGAATGCCGCTGTCTTCGAAGCCCTCGGCGCGCGCGATGGCGCCGTCTACCTGCTGCGCCCCGACGGCCACGTGGCCGCGCGCTGGCGCCGCATGCCCTCCGGCGCGCTGCAGGGCGCGCTGGCCCGCGCCGCCGTTTCACTGGAGCCCGTCGCCGCATGAGCACCGCACCTTCACTTGACCCCGACGCGCGCGACCGGCTCTACGCCGAGTGCGCGCGCGCCATCACTGAGGCGGGCGCCGAGCGCGAATCGCTGTTCCTCGCACGCCTGGCGCTGCTGCTGTTCGAGCAGGTCGGCGACGAGTCGCGCTGCCGCGCGGCGCTCGCCGATGCGCTGCGCGCGCTGCCCGTACCATCGCTTTCCGCAACCCAATTACAACCAGGAGACTGATCCATGGATCGCCGCACCCTTCTCGCCACGCTCGCATCCGGCGCCGCCGTGGCCGCCTCGCCCTTCGCCCATGCGCAGGAGTACCCCGCGCAGCTCGTCAAGTGGGTCGTGCCGTACCCGGCGGGCGGCGGCACCGACGTGATCGCGCGCGTGCTGGCCGAGGCCATGCGCCAGACGCTGGGCCAGCAGATCGTGGTGGACAACCGCCCCGGCGCCTCGACCAACATCGGCGCGGACATCGTGGCGAAAGCCAAGCCCGACGGCTACACGATCCTTTCGGCCGACAACGCCGTGCTGGCGTTCAACGAACACCTGTTCAGCAAGCTGCCGTTCAACCCCGAGAAAGACTTCACCTACATCGGCGCCATCGGCAAGTTCCCGCTCGCGCTGGTGGTGCATCCGGACTTTCCGGCGAAGAACTTCAAGGAGTTCCTGGCCTATGTGAAGGCCAACCCCGGCAAGGTCAACTACGCCTCGCCCGGCAACGGCTCGCCGCACCACCTGGCGATGGAGATGTTCAAGGTGCGCACCGGCACCTTCATCACCCACATTCCCTACCGCGGCGCCGCGCCCGCGATGGCCGACGTGATGGGCGGGCAGGTGCCCTGCATGTTCCTGGACCTGGCCTCGGGCCTGCCGATCATGCAGAGCAACAAGGTGCGGGTGCTGGCCATCGGCTCGGGCGCGCGCAGCAAGCCGCTGCCCAACGTGCCGACGCTGGCCGAAGTGGGCGTGCCCAACACCGAGGTGTTCGCGTTCCAGGGCATCCTCGGCCCGGCGGGCCTGTCGCCCGCGGTGGTGAGCAAGCTCAACGGCGACCTCAACAAGGCCTTCAGCACGCCGGCCGTGCAGAAGCGCTTCGACGATTTCGGGATGGAAGCGATGCCCGGTACGCCGGCGCAGTTCGCGGCGCTGTCGCGTGCCGAATCGAAGCGCTGGGGGCCGATCATCAAGCAGGCCGGCATCAAGCTGGACTGACCCCGACCGCAAACCCGGGGCGGCCGTGCCCGCCTGTTCGTGAAACACCGAGGAACCGGCTTTGCCGGGCCTCAGGTGTTGCCCCCGGTAGGGGGTAGGAGAAGCGACACGAAGTGCGCGAAGCCTGGGGGCGAGCCCAGTAACACCGAGGAACCGGCTTTGCCGGGCCTCAGGTGTTGCCCCCGGTAGGGGGTAGG
>NZ_JAEFCB010000017.1:121315-132733 GCF_016405905.1 Variovorax sp. IB41
GGAGAAGCGACACGAAGTGCGCGAAGCCTGGGGGCGAGCCTTACTGCGTGAAGGCCTTGCGCGAGCCGTCTTCGAAGACTTCGTCGTCGCTCTGCAGGTCGCCGTTCTCGTCCCATGCGCGCTCGCGCGTCACGCGGCCCTTGGCGTCGAAGTTCGATTCGGCGAGCAGCGTGCCCTTTTCGCTGAAGCGCTGGTGTGTGCCGATGGGCACCTGGCGGCCGCGGCCCTGCGCGAGGTAGCGGCCCTGGGCGGCGCGCTGGCCGCTGTCGTAGAACTCGGTCACCTCGACCGTGCGCGCGGTGCCGGTGCCGCTGTACACGGCCTTGCTGCGCGGCTGGCCGTTGAGATAGAAGCTGTCGTCGCGCAGCGGCTCGCCCACCGGCGTCCAGCGCTGGTCGCGCACCACGGTGCCTTTTTCGGAGAACTCCTGCTCGCGCTGCCGGATGGCGGTGCGCTCGACCAGCAGCCACACGGTCTCGCGGCGCTTGACGCCTTCGGACGAAAAGCTGCGCTCGACGCGCTGGTTGCCGGTGGTTTCGTCCAGCGTCGATGGCTTGCCGTTGTCGTAGAACTCCTGGCTGCGCACGCGCTTGCCCGCCAGGTACGACACCCGCGAGCGCAGCGTGCCGCGCGCATCGAAGAGGTCCACCTGCGACGCGCCGCCCGTGAAGCCGCACAGCCTGGCGTCGTCGGCCACGGGCGCCAGCACCGGCGCCTCGCCGCAGCGCAGCATCGCCATCTGGCCGCGCTCGGTGAATTCGACGAAGGCGCGCTCGGGGCCGGCGCCGGTGTCGGGGTAGAAGGTGGCGCGCCGCAACTGGCCGCCGGGGTAGAAGCTGCGCACCAGGCCGCGCTCCTGGCCGTCGTCGTACACCGCTTCGCGCAGCACCTGGCCGGCGGGCGAGAACTCGCGCGCGCGCCCCTGCATGTTGCCCTTGGCGTTGATGGTGTGTTCGCGCGCGAGCTTGCCCTTTTCGTAGAAGCGCACCAGGCCCATGAAGACGCCGCTCTGCACCTGTTGCTCCCGCTGCAGCTCGCCGGTGGTGCCGTCCTTGCAGCGCATGAGGCCGGTCTTGCCGGCGGTGGTGCTGCCGTTGGAGGGGCTCACGCTCTGGCCGTTGAGCTCGCAGACCTGCACCGCCTGGGCGGCACTCGCGCCGAAGAGGAACGGCAGCGGGACGAGGGTGGTCAGCGTGAGCCGGAAGATCCGGGCCGCCAGGTGGGGCTCTGCGAAGAACGGCATGTGGACGGCTACCTCCCCATTTCCGAAGCCAGCAGCTTGACGCCGCGGATCATCATCTCGACCGCCACGGCGACCAGGATCAGGCCCATGAGCCGCTCGAAGGCCAGCACCAGGCGCTCGCCGACCAGCCGCTGGATGCGCTCGGCCAGCACCAGCACGATGGCGCACACGGCCATGGTGACGCTGAGCGCGGCCACCCATTCGAGGCGCCGCTCGGGCGCCTGCGACACCAGCAGCATCACCGTGGCCAGCGCCGAGGGGCCGGCCAGCGCGGGCACGGCCAGGGGCACGATCAGCGGCTCTTCCGTCGGTGCCGCGACAGGTGCAGTACCGTGCTCCGGCGGGAAGATCATGCGCAGCGCGATCAGGAACATCACCACCCCGCCGGCGATCTGCAGCGAAAGGCCCGAGAGGCCCATCACCCGCAGGAACCCGTCGCCCACGAACATGAAGCCCAGCAGCAGCGCGAAGGCGATGAGCACCTCGCGCACGATCACCCGGGTGCGCCGCTCGGGCGCCACGCCCTTCAGGGCATTGGCAAAGATCGGGATGTTGCCCAGCGGATCGGTGATCAGCAGCAGCAACACGGTGGCCGATGCGAAGGTGTATCCCACGTGGCCTTACTTGTCGTAGAGGGTGGCCAGGGAACGGAAGCCCTTGACCTCGATCGGATTGCCGAAGGGGTCGCAGAAGAACATCGTCCACTGCTCGCCCGGCTGGCCTTCGAAGCGCACCTGGGGCTCGAGCACGAAATCGGTGTTCGCGGCTTCCAGCCGCTCGGCCAGCGCCTGCCAGTCGGGCAGGGCCAGCGCGAGGCCGAAGTGCGGCATCGGGACCATCACGTCGCCCACGCGCCCGGTGCGCGCGGTGGCGAAGGGCTCGCCCAGGTGCAGCGAGATCTGGTGGCCGAAGAAATCGAAATCGACCCAGGTGTCGGTGCTGCGGCCCTCGGCGCAACCGAGGACGTCGCCGTAGAAGCGGCGCGCACCGTCGAGGTCGCGCACGTGAAAGGCAAGGTGGAAGATGCTCTGCATGGTTTCGGATTATGGGCAGCGGTGCTGTGAGAATGCCGGACTTTCTTTCATGATGGAGCAGGCCTTGCGGATACGCCGGATCCTCGCCGCGCTGAAGCGCACCACTGATTTTTCGACCCCTGGGCGCCTTGCGCGCCTTGCCTGTCAGTCCCTGGCCGGCGTCCTGTGCGTGTTCGCGGTCGCGGCGCACGCGGCCGATTGCCCGCCCTCGGCCATCGCCAGCCTCGCCAAGCTGGGCTCGGGCGTGCGCAACGGCGTCGACCGCGGAATGCTCTGGCGCATCGAGCGCGACGGGCGCACCTCCTGGCTCTACGGAACCATCCACATCGGCCGCGCCGAATGGGTGCGGCCCGGCCCCACCGTGCAGAAGGCGCTGGCGCAGAGCGATGCGCTCGCGCTGGAGATCGACGCGCGCGACGAAGCCACCGCCCGCGTGATGGGCCAGCCGGCCGATCCGGCGCTGCTGCAACGCATGCTCAGCGGCGAACGCGCGCGCCGGCTCGACCGCCAGAACGCCGAGGCCTGCGTGCCGCCGGGCGCGACGGCGAAGCTGCAGCCCATCCTGCAGGTGTCGGCGCTGGCCGGCCTGGTGGCGCGCGCCGACGGGCTGTACCCCGAATTCGGCGTCGACGAGACGATGGCAGTGTCCGCCCGCAACGGCAACAAGCCGATCTTCGCTCTGGAGAACGCGGCCGAGCAGGTGAAGGCGCTGACCGGCGATTCCGAAGCGGAAGAAACCGAGCAGGTCGATGCGGCGCTCGACGAACTGGAGTCGGGCAAGCTGCGCGGGCAGATGAAGGAGCTGGCCGATGTCTGGGCGCGCAGCGACGCCGACAAGCTGGCCCGCTACGCCGACTGGTGCGACTGCCTTCGCACCCCCGCCGAGCAGCGGCTCATGAAGCGCCTGCTGGACGACCGCAACCCCGGGCTGGCCGACGGCATCGAGCGCATGCATGCGGGCGGCAAGGGCGTGTTCGCCGCGGTCGGGGCGCTGCACATGATCGGCTCGCAAGGGTTGCCGGCACTGATGGCCCAGCGCGGCTTCACCGTGACGCCGGTGCTCACCAGCGCGCAGGCGCAGACGGCGGTGCCGATGCCGGCGCTCTCGGCGCCCGAGCCGGCGCCCCGGGCCGTGCGCGGGGGCAAGGCGGTCAAGGGACAGAAGGGGCAGAAAGTCCAAAACGTCCGGAAGGGCGCGCCGGCCGCCAAGGGAGCGAGCGGGGCGAAATCCTCGAAGGCCGCGCCGGCGTCCAAGGGCGCCAAGGCGCCAGCCAAGGCGGCCGCCCGCGCGCCCGCAGCGGCTCCCAAGGGCAAAGTGCGCAGATAATCGCGACCGCCATGCACCTGCAGCGCCCCCACACCCCCTTCCTCGGCCGTATCGGCCAGGTCGGCCGTTGGGTGCTGCTGTGGTTCATGCTGTCCCTGGGCGTGGCGGTAGCTTCGCCCATCGTGCATCCGCAGGCCATGGAGCTGGTGTGCTCCAGCGCCGGCTCCATCAAGGTGGTGGTGCACACCGAAGACGGCGCCCGGGAAATGGGCGCCTCGCACATGGACTGCCCGCTGTGCGTGCTGACCGGCGCGCCGCCGCCGGCCATGGCCGTGGCCGCTTTCGACCTTCCCCTCCCGCTGGGCCGCGTGGTCCAGCCGATTCCCGCCGCGCGCCTTGCCGCGGCCACCGCGGCGCCGCTGCCGGCGCGCGGGCCCCCGAACCTGTCCTGACGCTTTCCAAACCCCAGCCGCGTGCGCCCGATCGAGGGTGCCCGCGGCCCGTCCGGCTTGAAGTTCGTGGAGCAGGTTCCCAGTGAAAAAGCATTCCCGCGCCTTGGCGATCGCCATGGCCTTTCCCCTCAGCGCGCCCGTGTGGGCGCAACAGCAACCGGCCGCCGACGCGCCTGAAGCCGGCACCGGCCGGGCGCTCGGCGCCATCACCGTGACCGGCGGCCGGCCGACGTCGCTGCCGGCGCAGATCCCCACCACCATCGAGGGCGTGACGCACGAGCAGATCGCAGCGACGGTCAACGCGACCGATGCCGAGGACGCCCTGAAGTACCTGCCCAGCCTGGTCGTGCGCAAGCGCTACATCGGCGACTTCAACCACGCGGTGCTCGCCACCCGCGCCTCGGGCACGGGCAACAGCGCGCGCTCGATGGTCTATGCGGACGGCATCATGCTGTCCAACCCGCTGGGCAACGGCGCCACCTACGCGCCGCGCTGGGGCATGGTGTCGCCCGAGGAAATCGAGCGGGTCGACGTGCTCTACGGGCCGTTCTCGGCCGCCTACCCGGGCAACTCGGTGGGCGCGGTGGTCGACTACGTGACGCGCATGCCCACGCAGCTGGAGGCGCACGTCAAGCTGAGCGGCTTCGCCTCGAACTTCGACCTGTACAACAGCCATTCGTCGCCCGCGGGCGAGCAACTGGATCTGTCGCTGGGCAGCCGCAGCGGCGACTGGTCGTGGTGGTTGAACGCCTCGCGCACCCACAGCAAGGGGCAGGCGCTGGTGTTCGGCAACCGGCTCGTGAGCGCCGGCACCGTGGGCAGTGCGGGCACGCCGGTCACCGGCGCGGTGCTCGGGCTGAACCCGTCGAACCAGCCGTGGTGGCTGGTGGGCGGCTCCACCCTCTACGACACCACGCAGGAGCAGGCCAAGCTCAAGGTGGCCTACGACTTCTCGCCCACCATCCGCGCCACCTACACCCTGGGCGCCTGGAACAACACCACGCACGGCGGCGTCGACACGTACCTGCGCAATGCATTCGGACAGCCCGTGTATTCGGGGCGCGTGAACATCGGCGGGCGCACCTACAACCTCGATGCGCCCAGCGCCGCGCTCGCGCCGACCGAGACCGCGCTCACCCACTACATGCACGGCCTCTCGGTGAAGAGCCACACCGGCGGCGTGTTCGACTGGGAGGTGGCGGCGAGCCTGTTCGACTATTCGAAGGACACCTCGCGCACGCCGACCACGCCGCTGCCCGGCGCCTTCGATGGCGGTGCGGGGCGCACCACCGACATGGGCGGCTCGGGCTGGAACACCTTCAAGGCCGCGGGCACCTGGCGCCCCACCGGCTCGGCCGAGGGCGTGGGCGCGCACGTGGTCGACTTCGGCTTCCAGCAGGACACGGCACGCCTTCGCACCAGCGTCGGCAACACGCTCGACTGGATCGCCGGCCCGGCCGTGACGCCGTTCTCGGCCTTCAACGGCAACACCCGGCTGCAATCGCTCTACCTGCAGGACACCTGGCGCTTCGCGAAAGACTGGAAGACCACGCTGGGCCTGCGCCACGAGCGCTGGGAGGCCTACGGCGGGCAACTGGGCAACGCGACGCGGCTCCTTGATTTCGCGCCGCGCAAGAACAGCTACGACTCGCCCAAGGCGGCCCTCGCCTGGCAGGCCACGCCCGAGTGGCTCTTCAAGGCCTCGACCGGCCGCGCGGTGCGCATGCCCACGGTGAGCGAGCTCTACCAGGGCTCGATCGACGGCAACCGCATCGTCAACACGAATCCGAACCTGCGCCCCGAGCGCTCGTGGACCACCGAGCTCACGGCCGAGCGCGACCTCACGGGCTGGGGCGTGGACGGCATGCTGCGCACCACGCTGTTCTTCGAGAACACGAAGGACGCGCTCTACAGCCAGGCGCTCAACAACCTCGTGAGCACGGTGCAGAACGTCGATGCCATTCGCACCCGGGGCCTGGAGGTGGCGCTGAACGCGACCGACGTGGGCGTGAAGGGTTTCGACCTGAGCGGCAGCGTGACGCTCACGAACTCCAAGATCACCGCCAACAGCGGCTTCCCCGCGAGCGTCGGCCGGGAGCAGCCGCGCGTGCCCAAGGTGCGCGCCGCGCTGCTGGCCACCTGGCGGCCCGATGCCAAGTGGAGCTACACCGTGGGCATGCGCTACAGCGGCAAGCAGTATGGTTCGCTGGACAACAGCGACCCGAACGGCTTCGCGTACATGGGCTTCTCGAAGTTCTTCGTGGTCGACGCGCGCATCCGCTACCGCATCGACCGGCAGTGGAGCGCGGCCTTCGGCATCGACAACCTGAACAACAACAGGTACTGGGCCTTCCACCCGTACCCGCAACGCACCTACGTGGCCGAACTCAAGTTCGACCTTTGACGCTTTCATCCCTTTCATTCATCTGCAAGGACATGCCGACATGAACACCTTCACCTCCCCCTTCACGCCCGCCTTCACCGTCAAGACCCTGGCCGCCTGCGCCATGCTGGCCGGCGCCGCCGCCGCGCTGGCCCACGTCACCCTGCCGCCCGGCGGCGCCACCGTCGGCAGCGACTACAACGCCGCTTTCCGCGTCGGCCATGCCTGCGAAGGCGCCAATGCCACCACCGGTCTTGCAGTGCGCTTGCCCAAGGGCTTCGTGCTGACCGATGCCCAGGCGCGCAAGGGCTGGAAGCTGGACGTGCAGAAGAATGCCGGCGACGGCGAAGTGCGCTGGACCGCCGAGACCCCGCAGGACGCGCTGCCCGGCAAGGAGCGCAGCGAATTCGTGCTGCGCGGCAAGGTGCCGGGTACGCCGGGCACGCTGTGGTTCAAGGTGCTGCAGACCTGCGACGTGGGCGCCGCCGACTGGGCCGAGGTGCCGGCATCGGGCAATTCGACCGCGGGGCTCAAGGCGCCGGCGGCAAAGCTCAACGTGGTGGCGCAGGGCGTGGCCACGGTCGACGTGCAGGGCGGCTGGGTGCGGCAGTCGGTGCCGGGCCAGAGCGGCACGGGCGCCTTCATGAAGCTCACTGCCCCCACCGGCGCGAAGCTGGTCGGCATCTCCACGCCCGCGGCCGGCGTGGCCGAGGTGCACGAGATGAAGATGGAGGGCGACACCATGAAGATGCGCGAGCTCCCGGGCGGCCTGGACCTGCCCGCGGGCCAGACCGTCGAGCTCAAGCCCGGCGGCTACCACGTGATGATGATGGACCTGAAGGGCGCGCTGGCCAAGGGCGCGACCGTGCCGTTCACCCTGAAGTTCGAGGACGCCAAGGGCGTGAAGACCGCGCTGGACCTGACGCTGCCCGTGGGCGCGCCAGAAGGCGCCGATGCCGGCGGCGCCGCCCACAAGCACTGACGGCGTCGGCTACAGCAACTGGTCCGGCGCCAGGGGACCGAAGAGCCTGAGCATCAGGCGCAGCGTGGCGCTGGCGTCGGGCTCGGTGGTCGAGTCCGCGAGGCCGCTGCCTTCGGGCGCGTGCCACACCAGCGCGCCGTTGACCTGCTCCACGTGCCAGGAGCGCTCGCGCATGCCGCGCTCGATCTGCTCTCCGGCCACGCGCGAGAGTTCGTCGCTGCGGATCAGGAGGGCGATCTCGGTGTTCTGCAGCTGGGAGCGCAGGTCCAGGTTCATCGAGCCGACGACCAGCAGCCGCCCGTCCATCACCAGCACCTTGGAGTGCAGCATCGCGCGCGATTCGCCGGTGGCACTGCTTCCGCCGGCGCCGCCGCCGGAGGAGCCCGATCCGAAGACCGTGCCTAAGGTGCTCTGCTCGCTGCGCAGCTCGTAGAGCTCGATGCCCATCTTGAGCAGCTCTTCGCGGTGCCGCGCGTAGCCGACGTGCGCCACCGGCGCGTCGTTCGAGGCCAGTGAATTGGTGAGCACGCGAATCTTCACGCCGCGGGCGCGCGCCGCGGCGAAGGCCTCTTTCATGTCCTGGCCGGGCACGAAGTAGGGCGAGATGATCAGGAGTTCGGAGCGCGCCTGGCCGATGAGTTGCAGCAGGCCTTCGACCACGGTGTCGCCGCTGGCGGCCGCGTCCGATGCGGCGGCGAGCGATGCCGGTGAACTCGGCGATTTCCGGGAGGGCGTCGGCACGTTCGCGGCGCGCGGCGCGCGCCCCGCGTCGGCGGACTGGCTCACCACGAGGCCCGGCTCGCGCGTCGCGCCGGGGCCGGTGTCGGCCGGGATCTTGCCGGGCTGGTCGGCCAGCATCACGGCCGGCGCCCAGACGAAGGTGGCGGTGCGCAGGTCCAGCGGTTTCTCGTCCCAGGCGCGGGCGCGTTGGGCGGCGGTGGGCGGGGCGTCGGGCTTGGGTTTGCTTTCGGGCGCGGCGGGATCATCCTTCTTCGCCGCTGCGGCTTCGTCGGTCAGTTCCTTGTCGGCCTTGCGCGCGCGTTCGCGGATTTCCTGGAACTCCTCGCGCGAGACCAGCGACTGCACGGGATAGGCGCGCTCGTTGTTCCAGTAGCTGTCGAAGCTGCGCGAGAGGTCCTGCACGATCGGGCCGGCCGCCAGCACGTCCAGGTCGACGAAGTTGCCGGTGGCCGCATTGCCGAAATAGGCGTCGCCCAGGTTGCGCCCGCCGGTGACGCCGAGCACGTTGTCGGCCAGGAAGAGCTTGTTGTGCATCCGCTGCTGGATGCGCGAGGCGTCGCCGATCGAATTGAAGAGCCGGCTGAAGGTGGAATCGCGCGCACCCGCGAGCGGGTTGAACAGGCGCATCTCGATGTTGGGCACGAAGGCCAGGCCCAGCACCAGCGCGTCGCGGCCGGTGCTGTGGAAATCGTCCAGCAGGATGCGCACGCGCACGCCGCGCTCGGCCGCTGACCTGAGGCCCCGCACGAGGCGGCCCGTGCTCGCATCGGCGTGGATGGCGTAGTACTGCAGGTCGAGCGTCTTCTGCGCGCCCTCGATCAGCGCGAGCCGGCTGCCGTATGCGGCGGGCGGGCCGCCCAGCAGCAGGAAGCCCGATTCGAACCGCGCCTTGTCGGCCTGGCGCCGCTGGCGGACCAGCGCGCCGAGCGCGGTGTCGTTCGGCGAGGCGAGCGCCGTGGTGACGGGGCGGTCGACGTCTTTCGGCAGTTGGGCGCAGGCGCCCAGCAGCAATGCCGCGATGAGCACGGCATATCGGCCGAAGCGCGTGAAGGGTGAAGGCATGCGGCGATTCCCGGGGGTTGGGGTAGCCGCATATATAGCCTAGTCGGCGCCCGCCCCGCGTCGGACGGGCGGACGCGAGGCGGGGCGTTGGCGCTCGACTTGCTTAACGCGTGACGCCCAGTTCTTCCTGGCGTTCGAGCGCGGCGAGCAGCTCGTCGTCGATCCGGGCGTGGCGTTCGCTCAGCTCGACGGCGCGCGAGGCGTCGGAGGCGTAGATGGCGCCGCCGTCGAGCTCGAGCATCTCGGTGATGCGCTTCTGCTCGGCTTCGAGGGCTTCGATCTGCGCGGGCAGGGCTTCGAGTTCGCGCTGCTCCTTATAAGAGAGCTTCTTGCGGGGAGCGGCCGCCTTGGGCGCCGCCTCGGCCGCCGGGGCGGGCGCGGGTGCGGCGGAGGGCGGCGGTGCCGCGGCCAGGCGCTGCTCGGCGATTTCGCGCGCGCGCTTGGACTGGATCAGCCAGTCCTGAACGCTGCCTTCGTACTCGCGCCAGCGGCCATCGCCCTCGAAGGCGATGGTGCTGGTAACCACGTTGTCCAGGAACGTGCGGTCGTGGCTCACGAGGAACACGGTGCCGTCGTAGTCCTGCAGCAGGTTCTCGAGCAGCTCCAGGGTGTCGATGTCCAGGTCGTTGGTCGGCTCGTCGAGCACCAGCACGTTGGCGGGGCGGGCGAACAGGCGGGCCAGCAGGAGGCGGTTGCGCTCGCCGCCGCTGAGCGATCGCACGGGGGAGTTGGCGCGGGCGGGGGAGAAGAGGAAGTCGGAGAGGTAGCTCTTGACGTGCTTCTTCTGCGAGCCGATTTCGATCCACTCGCTGCCGGGGCTGATGAAGTCTTCGAGTGTGGCGTCGAGGTCGAGCTTGTCGCGCATCTGGTCGAAATACGCGACCTGCAGGTTGGTGCCGCGGCGGATCTTGCCGCTGTCGGGCTCGAGCTCGCCCAGGATGAGCTTGAGCAGCGTCGTCTTGCCGGCGCCGTTCGGGCCGAGCAGCCCGACCTTGTCGCCGCGCAGGATGGTGCCGCTGAAGTTGCGGATGACGGTCTTCTCGCCGAAGGACTTGGTCGCTTCGGTGAGTTCGGCCACGATCTTGCCGCTGGACTGGCCCGAAGCGACGTCCATGTTGACGCTGCCCTGCACATCGCGGCGGGCGACGCGGCTCGCGCGCAGCTCCTGCAGGCGGGTGATGCGGCTCTGGCTGCGGGTGCGGCGGGCTTCGACGCCCTTGCGGATCCAGACTTCTTCCTGGGCGAGGAGCTTGTCGGCCTTGGCGCTGATGACGGCCTCCTGGGCGAGCTGCTCTTCCTTCTGCAGGAGGTACTGCTCGAAGTTGCCGGGGTAGGAGCCCAGCTTGCCGCGGTCGAGCTCGATGATGCGGGTGGCGACACGGTTCAGGAAGCTGCGGTCATGGGTGACGGTGACGACGCTGCCCTTGAAGTCGATCAGCAGCTGTTCGAGCCATTCGATGGAGTCGAGGTCCAGGTGGTTGGTGGGCTCGTCCAATAGAAGCACATCGGGGGCGGCCACCAGGGCTTGGGCGAGGGCCACACGCTTGCGGGTGCCACCCGAGAGGGAGCCGACGCGGGCGTTGCGGTCCAGGTGGAGGCGGTGTAGCGTCTCTTCGACGCGCTGCTCCCAGTTCCAGGCGTCGAAGGCCTCGATCTGGGACTGAAGGGCGTCGAGGTCGAGGCCTTCGGCGCCTGACAGATAGAGATCGCGCACGGCGATCACGCTTCCCAGGCCCTGGCTGGCTGCGGTGAATACATCCGCATCCATATCGAGCACGGGTTCCTGGGCGACGTAGGCGACGCGCAGGTTCTGCTGGAGCTGGAGGGTGCCGTCGTCGGTCTTCTCCAGCCCGCCCAGTATCTTGAGCAGCGAGGACTTGCCCGCGCCATTGCGACCGATCAGGCCGATGCGTTCCGATTCGAGAAGAGAGAAGTCCGCATGATCGAGCAGCGGGACGTGACCGAACGCGAGTTGGGCGTCGAGGAGTGTGATGAGTGCCATGTGGCACGGATTATCGGAGGAGCCTCCTCTTCGTCCTGGGGCGGCGCGAAGCGCCGTTCCAGGACGAAGAGGTTCCGATGTCGATTTTGTTGAGCGAGGTCTTGCGAGGCCATGGATTTGGCATATACTCGTGGGCTCGGCTGATGACGCTTTTGCAGCGATTCAGTGGTTGCCCTGGAAGGGGTGGTTGCTGAAGGGTTGGTCGAAAAAAGATTCTTCGAAGTTTGACTGGATTGCAAAAAACAGTGCATA
>NZ_JAEFCB010000018.1 GCF_016405905.1 Variovorax sp. IB41
GAAGGCTTGCAACGCGTCGAGGCCGGCACGATCTTCGCGTCGCTGCCAGTGCGCGTGGGCGATACCTACAGCGACGAACGCGGCTCGGCCGCCATTCGCGCGCTGTTCGACCTGGGGTTGTTCAAGGACGTCCGCATCGACGTGAACGGCAACGTGCTGGTGGTGATCGTCGAAGAGCGCCCGACCATCGCGGACGTCGATTTCGTCGGCACCAAGGAATTCGACAAGGCAGCGCTGCAGAAGGCATTGCGCGAAGTGGGCCTCACCGATGGCCGTCCCTACGACAAGGCGCTGGCCGACCGTGCGGAGCAGGAGCTCAAGCGCCAGTACGTGAGCCGCAGCCTCTACAACGCGCAGGTCGTGACGACCGTCACGCCCATCGAGCGCAACCGCGTCAACCTGACGTTCACCGTCACCGAAGGCGATTCGGCGCGCATCCGCGAAGTCCACATCGTCGGTGGCAAGGCCTTCAGCGAATCGACGCTGCTGAGCCTGTTCGACCAGGACAGCGGCGGCTTCATGAGCTGGTACACCAAGTCCAACCAGTACTCGCGCGCCAAGCTCAATGCCGACCTCGAAACGCTGCGCTCGTACTACATCACGCGCGGCTACCTCGAGTTCCGCATCGATTCGACCCAGGTGGCCATCTCGCCGGACCGCAAGGACCTGTCGGTCACGGTCAACATCACCGAAGGCGAGAAGTTCGTGGTGGCCGGCGTCAAGCTCAACGGCAACTACCTGGGCCGCGACGACGAATTCAAGTCGCTGATCACCATCAAGCCCGGCGAGCCCTACAACGGTGAACTGGTCACGGAAACCACCAAGGCGTTCAGCGACTATTTCGGCACCTTCGGCTACGCCTTCGCCCGCGTGCAGGCCGTGCCCGATATCGACCGCGTCAACAACCGCGTCACGCTCACGCTGCAGGCCGAGCCTTCGCGCCGCGTGTACGTGCGCCGCGTGTCCGTCGGCGGCAACAACAAGACCCGCGACGAAGTGATCCGCCGTGAGTTCCGCCAGTTCGAGGCCTCCTGGTACGACGGCGACAAGATCAAGCTCTCGCGCGACCGCGTGGACCGCCTGGGCTTCTTCACCGAAGTGAACGTCGAGACCCAGGAAGTGCCTGGCTCGCCCGACCAGGTGGACCTGACCGTCAACGTGGCTGAAAAGCCCACCGGCAGCCTGCAACTGGGCGCCGGTTACTCGAGCGCGGAAAAGGTCGCGCTGACCTTCGGCATCTCGCAGGAAAACGTGTTCGGTTCGGGTAATTTCCTGGGCGTGTCGGTCAACACCAGCAAGTACAACCGCACGCTGTCGCTGACGACCACCGACCCGTACTTCACGAAGGACGGCATCTCGCGCACGATCAGCGTCTATCACACGACCACGCGCCCGTACTCGACCAACATCGACGGCGACTACAAGCTGGTGAACCAGGGCGCGTCGATCCGTTTCGGCGTGCCGTTCAGCGAAGTCGACACCATCTTCTTCGGCATCGGGCTCGAGCGGTATGCGTTCGATCCGAACACCTCGACCTCGTTCTCCGGGCTCTACACGCCGCCGTCCTACCTTCGCTACTTCCAGTGCGAGAAGGATGCGACAGGCCTGTTCGTGACCGGTTGCGACCAGAAGAGCGTGTGGGGCGTGCCTCTCACCGTTGGCTGGGGCCGCGACAGCCGGGACAGCGCGCTGATCCCGACGACCGGTCGCCTGCAGCGTGCCAACCTCGAAGTCGGCGCCGCCGGCGACATGCAATACGTCAAGACGAACTACCAGTACCAGCAGTTCTTCGCGATCAACAAGCAGTACACCTTCGCCATCAACGGCGATGTGGGCTACGCGAAGGCCCTGGGCAGCAAGGTCTACCCGATCTTCAAGAACTTCTATGCGGGTGGCCTGGGTTCGATCCGCGGCTTCGAGCAGAACTCGCTCGGCCCGCGCGACGTGCCGTTGCTCGGCCAGACCGAAGGTGCCGCACTGGGCGGTACCAAGAAGGCGGTCTTCAACGCCGAACTCAGCACGCCGTTCCCGGGTGCCGGCAATGACCGGACCCTGCGCCTGTACGGCTTCTTCGACGTGGGCAATGTGTTCGGCTCGCGCGCTCCGGGTCTGACCGACGAACAGTACAAGGCGCAGAAGAAGTTGCGCGCCTCGGTCGGCCTCGGTATCAGCTGGATTTCGCCGCTGGGCCCGCTGCGCCTTGCGTACGCTTTCCCCGTCAAGTCGCAAAAGGAAGTGCTCGATCCGAACACCGGCTTCATCGTGATCCCGAAGGATAGAATCCAGCGCTTGCAATTCCAGATCGGAACGTCTTTCTAAATGAAGCATTTGATTCGCGCCGCGGCTGGCGCGTTGTTGATTCCCGCTTTCGCGATCGTGGCTGCGCCTGCACAGGCGCAGGAAACCTTTCGCATCGGCTTCGTGAATCCGGACCGCGTGCTGCGTGAAGCGCAGCCGGCCAAGGCGGCCCAGGCGAAGCTGGAAGCCGAGTTCCTCAAGCGCGAGAAGGACCTGACCGCGCAAGGCGACGCACTGAAGACGGCCTCGGAGCGGTTCGAGCGCGAAGCGCCGACCATCTCCGAAAGCCAGCGGGCAACGCGCCAGAAGGCGCTGATCGACCAGGACCGCGAATTCCAGCGCCGTCGCCGCGAGTTCCAGGAAGACCTGAATGCGCGCAAGAACGAAGAGCTCCAGCAGGTCTACGAACGCGCCAACCGCGTCGTCAAGCAAGTGGCCGAAGCTGAAAAGTACGACGCCATCCTGCAGGAAGCGATCTACATCAATCCGAAGCACGACATCACCGACAAGGTGATCAAGGCGCTGAACGCGTCGGTCGGCTCCACAGCGCCCGCGGCCGGCAAGTAACGCCGCGAACCGGCGTGTCGCTGCAGCTTGGAGCCATCGTTGACGCCCTGGGGGGCGAGCTTCATGGCGATGCCACGCTGTCCATCGAGCGGCTCTCGCCGCTCCAGAATGCACAGCCCGATGCGCTCAGTTTCCTGAGCCATCCCAAATACCAGCAGGAACTGGCGGCCTCCAAGGCCGCCTGCGTGATCGTGTCGCCTGCCATGCAGGAGGCCGCTGCCGCGCGGGGGGCGTTCATCGTCACGCCCGACCCTTACCTCTACTTTGCGCGCCTGACGCAGCTCTGGAAGGCGCACCACGCGCGCCCGGAGGCCGATCTCATCCACCCGTCCGCCGTGATCCATCCGGAAGCGCACGTCGACACCACGGCGCGCATCGGCGCGCTCTGCGTGGTGGAGCGGGGCGCACGGATCGGCGCGGGCACGGTGCTCAAGTCGCGCGTGACGGTCAGCGAAGACTGCACGATCGGCGATCGCTGCCTGCTGCACCCGGGCGTGGTGATCGGCGCCGACGGCTTCGGCCTGGCGCTGCACCAGGGTGCCTGGGTCAAGATCGAGCAGCTGGGCGCGGTGCGCATCGGCAACGACGTGGAGATCGGCGCCAACACCTGCATCGACCGCGGCGCGCTCGACGACACCGTGATCGAAGACGGCGTGAAGCTCGACAACCTGATCCAGATCGGCCACAACGTGCGCGTCGGCAAGAACACCGCCATGGCGGGCTGCGTCGGCGTGGCCGGCAGTGCCACCATCGGCGCCAACTGCACCTTCGGCGGCGGCGCCATCGTGCTGGGCCATCTGACGGTGGCCGACGGCGTGCACGTGTCCGCCGCGACCACCGTGACCCGATCGATTCACAAGGCCGGCCAGTACACCGGCATGTTTCCCATCGATGACAATGCGAGCTGGGAAAAAAATGCGGCAACGCTCAAGCAGTTGCACAGCCTGCGCGAACGACTGAAGGCGCTGGAGAAGGCTCCCCCGAAAAAATGACGACGATGCAGGAACAGAAAATCATGACGACGCTCGATATCCATCAAATCCTCAAGCTGCTCCCCCACCGCTACCCGTTCCTGCTGGTGGACCGCGTGCTGGGCATGGAAAAGGGCAAGCGCATCACGGCGCTCAAGAACGTGACGATGAACGAGCCGTTCTTCAACGGCCATTTCCCGCACCGTCCGGTGATGCCGGGCGTGCTGATGCTCGAAGCCATGGCGCAGGCCGCGGCGCTGCTGTCGTTCCATTCGCTCGATATCGTGCCCGACGACAACACCGTCTACTACTTCGCCGCCATCGACGGCGCGCGCTTCAAGCGCCCCGTGGAGCCCGGCGACCAGCTCACGCTCGAAGTCGAGATCGAACGCATGAAGGCCGGCATCTCCAAGTTCAAGGGCCGCGCGCTGGTGGGCAGCGAACTGGCCTGCGAAGCCACGCTGATGTGCGCGATGCGCCAGATCAGCTGACCCGGCCCCTGTCACTTCAAGGCATGACCCAGGTTCATTCGACAGCGCTCGTCGACCCCCAGGCACAGCTGGACGCCTCGGTTTCGGTCGGCCCCTACACCGTCATCGGCCCGCACGTGCGCGTCGGGGCGGGCACCACCATCGGCGCGCATTGCGTGATCGAGGGACGCACGACCATCGGGCGCGACAACCGGATCTTCCAGTTCTCCTCGCTCGGCGCGATCCCGCAGGACAAGAAATACGCGGGCGAGCCGACCGAGCTGGTCATCGGCGACCGCAACGTCATTCGCGAGTTCTGCACCTTCAACCTCGGCGTGCCGGGGGCAGGGGGCGTGACCCGCGTGGGCAACGACAACTGGATCATGGCGTACACGCACATTGCGCACGACTGCCATGTCGACAACCACACCACGCTGGCCAACAACACGACGCTCGCGGGCCACGTGCACCTGGCCGATTGGGTCACGGTCGGCGGGCTCACCGGCATCCATCAGTTCGTCTCGGTCGGCGCGCACGCCATGGTCGGCTTCGCGAGCGCGGTTTCGCAGGACGTGCCGCCCTTCATGCTGGTCGACGGCAATCCGCTGGCGGTTCGCGGCTTCAATGTCGTGGGCTTGCGCCGGCGCGATTTCTCGGCGCAGCGGCTCGCAGCGGTCAAGCAGATGCACAAGCTGCTGTACCGCCAGGGCAAGACGCTCGAAGAGGCGCGCGCAGGCATCGCCGCGCTGACCGCCGAGATGCCCGAGGCGGCGGCAGACGTCGCCTTGATGGAATCCTTCCTCGCCAGCTCCACGCGCGGCATCGCGCGTTGACGTGACGCCGATGCAGACAGCCGAACAGCGACGCTTCGCGCTGGTCGCGGGCGAAGCGTCCGGCGACCTGCTCGCGGGGCTTCTCCTCGATGGCCTGCAGGCCCGTTGGCCCGATCTCCAGACCGCCGGCATCGGCGGCCCCCGCATGCTCGCGCACGGCTTTAAGAGCTGGTGGCCGCAGGAAAAGCTCGCGGTGCGCGGCTACATCGAGGTGCTGCGGCACTACGCCGAAATCGCCGGCATCCGCCGCCAGCTCAAGGCACGGCTGCTGCAGGAGCGGCCCGCGCTCTTCATCGGCGTCGATGCGCCCGATTTCAACCTCGATCTCGAAGCGGGCCTGCGCAGCCAGGGCATCAAGACCGTGCATTTCGTCTGCCCCTCGATCTGGGCCTGGCGTCCCAAGCGCATCGAGAAGATCCGGGCGGCCGCCGACCATGTGCTGTGCATCTTTCCGTTCGAGCCCGAACTGCTCGAAAAGCAGGGCGTGGCCGCAAGCTACGTGGGACATCCGATTGCCAACGTGATCCCGATGACGCCCGACCGCGCCGCGGCGCGCGCCGCACTGGGCCTGGCGCACGATGCGCAGGTCGTCGCCTTGCTGCCGGGCAGCCGCCGCTCCGAGATCCGCTACCTGGCCGCCCGTTTCTTCGCGGCCGCCGCGCTGATGCAGAAGGCGCGGCCCGAACTCCAGTTCGTGGCGCCCATCATCCCCAGCCTGCGCGCCGAGGTCGACGCCTTGCTCCAGGCGAGCGGCATGGCGGGCCGGGTGAAGCTGCTCGACGGTCAGTCGCACGCCGCGCTGGCCGCCTGCGACGTCACGCTGATCGCCAGCGGCACCGCCACGCTGGAGGCGGCGCTCTTCAAGCGGCCGATGGTCATCGCGTACAACATGAACGGGCTCTCGTGGCGCCTGATGCAGCGCAAGCAGTTGCAGCCGTGGGTCGGATTGCCCAATATCCTTTGCCGCGAATTCGTGGTGCCCGAGTTGCTGCAGGAAGCCGCCACGCCCGAGGCGCTGGCCCAGGCTACGCTGGCCTGGCTCGACGCGCCCGAAAAGACGCAGGCCCTGCAACAAAGATTTTCCGAGCTGCACGTGCAATTGCAGCGCGATACGCCGACACTTTGCGCCGATGCGATCCAGAAAGTTCTTGAAGGCTGAGCAGGCCCGCCTGGTGTGGGACGCGCCGGGACTGCTCGCGGGCGTCGACGAGGCCGGCCGCGGCCCGCTGGCGGGCCCCGTGGTGGCCGCGGCGGTGATCCTCGACGACACGCGGCCGATCCGCGGCCTGGCCGATTCCAAGACCCTCACGCCGCTGCAGCGCGAACGCCTGCACGACCAGATCCTCGCCAAAGCCCTGTGCTGCTCCATCGCGCAGGCGAGCGTCGAGGAAATCGACACCCACAACATCCTGCAGGCCACGATGATCGCCATGCGCCGCGCCGTCGAGGGCCTGCGCCTGAAGCCCGCCAAGGTGCTGGTCGACGGCAATCGCCTGCCGACGCTGGACGTGCTGGCTGAAGCCGTGGTCAAGGGCGATGCGCTCATCAAGGCAATTTCGGCCGCGTCGATCCTGGCCAAGGTCCATCGCGACCGGCTGTGCGAGCAGCTGCACACCGAATTCCCGCACTACGGCTTTGCCGGCCACAAGGGCTACGGCACGCCAGAGCACCTCGAGGCGCTGCTGAAACACGGCGCCTGCGTGCATCACCGCCGGTCGTTCAGCCCGGTGGCCGCGGCGCTGACGCGAACGGCGGCCGGCGCTTCGCTGGTCATCGAAACGCAAACGGCGATGCCAATGGTGATCGCGACGGTCGAGACCGTGCACCTCGACCTGCGCGCCGCGCCCTGATCCGCCGATGACGACCGACGCCGGCGCGAGCCACATCAGCTCGCGCGACAACCCGCTGCTCAAGGACCTGCGCAAGCTCGCCCAGGATCCGGGCGCCTACCGCAAGCTCGGGCGCATCTGGCTCGAAGGCGATCACCTGTGCCGCGCGGCGCTGGCGCGCGGCGTCAAACCGGCGATCGCGGTGTTTTCGGAGTCTTTCTGGCCGACCGCCCCAGCAGAGTGGGGTGCGAGTGCTATCAAAACCGTAGTCGTCGCCGACGATCTGCTGCGCGGCGTCAGCGGGCTGGAATCGCCGGCGCCGATGGGCTTCGTGCTCGACCAGCCGGCGCGGCCGGAACTGATCCCCGATGCCCCGAGCGTGGTGCTCGACCGCCTGCAGGACGCCGGCAATGCCGGTTCCATCCTGCGCAGCGCGGCTGCTTTCGGCTTCACCCAGGTGATCGCGCTGAAGGGCACTGCAGCGCTCTGGGCGCCGAAGGTGCTGCGCGCCGGCATGGGGGCCCATTTCGGCCTGCGGCTGATCGAAGGCGTCGAAGCCGATGCGCTGGACGCACTGAAGATTCCGCTGCTCGCCACCAGTTCGCACCGTGGCGAGTGGCTGCACAGAGCCCGCCTGCCGTATCCCTGCGCCTGGCTGATGGGCCATGAGGGGCAGGGCGTTTCCCCCGCGCTGGAAGCCCGGGCGACGCATCACATTCGCATCGCCCAGCCGGGCGGGGAGGAGTCGCTGAACGTGGCCGCCGCCGCCGCCATCTGCCTGCATGCGAGCGGAGCGGCCCTTCAGGCCGGATAGGGCCCCAGTCCGGGCTACAATCGGGGGCTTACTCGCAATAGCGTCGCCCGGCCGCCTTTAACGCCAAAATCCCCTTGAAGCAAGTCCGCAGGCAACGCGCCTGGGGCTCCGGGCGACCGTAACCATCCGGAGAACCCAGTGCTTTTGTCTCTCAAGGGAAGTTTCCCGCCCGCCATCCTGGCGCTCGCAGACGGCACGGTCTTTCAAGGCAATTCGATCGGAGCCGCCGGCTCCACGACCGGTGAGGTGGTGTTCAACACCGCCATGACCGGTTACCAGGAAATCCTCACCGACCCGAGCTACTGCCAGCAGATCGTGACCCTCACGTATCCGCACATCGGCAACTACGGCGTCAACGGGGAAGACATCGAAGCCGACAAGATCCATGCCGCGGGCCTGATCATCAAGGACCTGCCCCTCGTCGCCTCCAACTTCCGCCAGACCGCCACGCTGAGCGAATACCTCGTGGCCGGCAAGACGGTGGCCATCGCGAACATCGACACCCGCAAGCTCACGCGGCACCTGCGCACCCACGGCGCGCAGAACGGCTGCATCCTGGGCCTGACCGAAGGCGAAGCGGTGACGCAGGCGCTCGTCGACAAGGCGATCGCCGCCGCCAAGGCCGCGCCGAGCATGGCGGGCCTGGACCTCGCCAAGGTGGTGTCGGTCACCGAGACCTACGAATGGACCGAAACCGAGTGGAAGCTCGGCGCGGGTTATGGCGTGCAGATCACGCCGAAATTCCACGTCGTCGCCTTCGACTACGGCGTCAAGAAGAACATCCTGCGCATGATCGCGCAGCGCGGCGCGCGCATCACTGTCGTGCCGGCGCAGACCCCGGCCGCCGACGTGCTCAAGCTCAAACCCGACGGCATCTTCCTGGCCAACGGCCCCGGCGACCCGGAGCCTTGCGACTACGCCATCAGCGCCGTCAAGGAACTGATCGAGACCGGCATCCCGACCTTCGGCATTTGCCTGGGTCACCAGATCATGGCGCTCGCCTCGGGCGCCAAGACCTTCAAGATGAAGTTCGGCCACCACGGCGCGAACCACCCGGTGAAGGACCTGGACAACGGCCGCGTGAGCATCACCAGCCAGAACCACGGCTTCGCGGTGGACGAGAAGTCGCTGCCGGCCAACCTGCGTCCCACGCACATCAGCCTGTTCGACAACACGCTGCAGGGGCTGGCGCGCACCGACAAGCCCGCGTTCTGCTTCCAGGGCCACCCGGAAGCCTCGCCGGGTCCGCACGACATCGGCTACCTGTTCGACCGTTTCACGGCACTGATGGAAAAGAACAAGACAGAAAAGACGGAAAAGACGGAGCAGAAGAATGCCTAAGCGCACAGACCTCAAATCGATCCTCATCATCGGCGCCGGCCCGATCATCATCGGCCAGGCCTGCGAGTTCGACTACTCCGGCGTGCAGGCCTGCAAGGCGCTGCGCGAAGAGGGCTACAAGGTCATCCTGATCAACAGCAACCCCGCCACGATCATGACCGACCCGGCCACGGCCGACGTCACCTACATCGAGCCCATCACCTGGCAGACGGTCGAGAAGATCATCGCCAAGGAACGCCCCGACGCGATCCTGCCGACCATGGGCGGCCAGACCGCGCTGAACTGCGCGCTGGACCTCTGGCGCAACGGCGTGCTCGACAAGTACACGGGCGCGGCCACCGGCAAGCCGGTCGAGCTCATCGGCGCGACGCCCGAAGCCATCGACAAGGCCGAGGACCGCCTGAAGTTCAAGGACGCGATGACCAAGATCGGTCTCGGTTCGGCCCGCTCGGGCATCGCGCACACGATGGACGAAGCCTGGGCCGTGCAGAAGACGCTGGGCTTTCCGACCGTGATCCGCCCGAGCTTCACGCTCGGCGGCACGGGCGGCGGCATCGCCTACAACCCCGACGAGTTCGAGACCATCTGCAAGCGCGGCATCGAAGCCTCGCCCACCAACGAGCTGCTGATCGAAGAGTCGCTGCTCGGCTGGAAAGAGTACGAGATGGAGGTCGTGCGCGACAAGGCCGACAACTGCATCATCGTCTGCTCGATCGAGAACCTCGACCCGATGGGCGTGCACACCGGCGACTCGATCACCGTGGCCCCCGCGCAGACGCTCTCCGACAAGGAATACCAGATCCTGCGCAACGCCTCGCTGGCCGTGCTGCGCGAGATCGGCGTGGATACCGGCGGCTCGAACGTGCAGTTCTCCATCAATCCGAAGGACGGCCGCATGGTTGTCATCGAGATGAACCCGCGCGTCTCGCGCTCCTCGGCGCTGGCCTCCAAGGCCACGGGTTTCCCGATCGCCAAGGTCGCGGCCAAGCTGGCCGTGGGCTACACGCTCGACGAGCTGCGCAACGAAATCACCGGCGGCGCCACGCCCGCGTCGTTCGAGCCGTCGATCGACTACGTGGTCACCAAGATCCCGCGTTTCGCGTTCGAGAAATTCCCGCAGGCCGACTCGCGCCTGACGACGCAGATGAAGTCGGTGGGCGAGGTCATGGCCATGGGCCGCACCTTCCAGGAGTCGTTCCAGAAGGCCCTGCGCGGCCTCGAAGTGGGCGTCGATGGCCTGAACGAGAAGACGCAGGACCGCGAAGTGCTCGAGAAGGAACTGGGCGAGCCCGGCCCCGAACGCATCTGGTACGTGGGCGATGCCTTCGCCATGGGCCTGAGCGTGGACGAAGTGTTTGCGCTGACCAAGATCGACCCGTGGTTCCTGGTGCAGATCGAGGAGATCGTGAAGATCGAGCTCGAGCTGGAAACCAAGTCGCTGGACGACATCGACAAGGACACGCTGCTCGCGCTGAAGAAAAAGGGCTTCTCCGACCGCCGCCTGGCCAAGCAGCTCAAGACCACCGACACGGCCATCCGCGAGAAGCGCCGCGCCCTGGGCGTGCGCCCGGTCTACAAACGCGTGGACACTTGCGCGGCCGAGTTCGCGACCAACACGGCCTACATGTACTCGACCTATGAAGACGAGTGCGAGGCCGACCCGACGGACAAGAAGAAGATCATGGTGCTCGGCGGCGGTCCCAACCGCATCGGCCAGGGCATCGAGTTCGACTACTGCTGCGTGCACGCCGCGCTCGCCATGCGCGAGGACGGCTACGAGACCATCATGGTCAACTGCAACCCAGAGACCGTCTCGACCGATTACGACACCTCCGACCGCCTGTACTTCGAGCCGCTGACGCTCGAAGACGTGCTGGAGATCGTCGACAAGGAAAAGCCGCTCGGCGTGATCGTGCAGTACGGCGGCCAGACGCCGCTGAAGCTCGCACTCGACCTCGAAGCGAACGGCGTGCCGATCATCGGCACCTCGCCCGACATGATCGACGCGGCCGAAGACCGCGAGCGCTTCCAGAAGCTGCTGCACGAGCTCGGCCTGCGCCAGCCGCCGAACGCCACCGCGCGCACCGAACCCGAAGCGCTCGAAAAGGCCGCGGCCCTGGGCTACCCGCTGGTGGTGCGCCCGAGCTATGTGCTCGGCGGCCGCGCGATGGAAATCGTGCACGAGCAACGCGACCTGGAGCGCTACATGCGCGAAGCGGTCAAGGTCAGCAACGACTCGCCGGTGCTGCTCGACCGCTTCCTGAACGACGCCGTCGAGTGCGATGTCGACTGCATTCGCGACGCCGAAGGCGGCACGCTGATCGGCGGCGTGATGGAGCACATCGAACAGGCCGGCGTGCACTCGGGCGACTCCGCCTGCTCGCTGCCGCCCTACAGCCTGAGCGCCGAGACCATTGCCGAGCTCAAGCGCCAGAGCGCCGCCATGGCGGCCGCCCTGAACGTGGTGGGCCTCATGAACGTGCAGTTCGCGATCCAGCAGAAGGACGGCAAGGACGTCATCTACGTGCTCGAAGTGAACCCGCGCGCGTCGCGCACCGTGCCTTACGTGAGCAAGGCCACGGGCATCCAGCTGGCCAAGGTGGCGGCACGCTGCATGGCCGGCCAGTCGCTCGCGTCGCAGGGCGTGACCAAGGAAGTGACGCCGCCGTACTTCAGCGTGAAGGAAGCCGTGTTCCCGTTCGTCAAGTTCCCGGGCGTGGACACCATCCTCGGCCCCGAGATGAAGTCGACCGGCGAAGTGATGGGCGTGGGCAAGACCTTCGGCGAAGCCTTCGTGAAGTCGCAGATCGGTGCCGGTACGCACCTGCCCAAGTCGGGCAAGGTCTTCATCTCGGTGAAGAACAACGACAAGGCGCGCGCCGTCGAAGTGGCGCGCGGCCTGGCCAAGCTGGGCTTCGAGCTGATCGCCACCAAGGGCACGGCCGCCGCCATTGCCGCTGCGGGCATCGAATGCGCGACGGTGAACAAGGTGACCGAAGGCCGCCCGCACATCGTGGACATGATCAAGAACAACGAGATTGCGCTGGTCATCAACACGGTGGAAGAGCGCCGCAACGCCATCACCGATTCGCGGCAGATTCGCACCTCGGCACTGCTGGCGCGCGTGACCACCTTCACCACGATCTTCGGCGCCGAAGCCGCGGTCGAGGGCATGGGCTTCATGGACGAGCTGGGCGTGATCTCGGTGCAGGAGATGCACGCGCAGCTCGCTGCAGCCTGAGCGCCGCCATGGAAACGCAGCTCGTCGAACTCGACCTCCACGACTGGAACGCGGCCACGCCCAACGAGGCGTGGATCGCGGCGCTGGAAGCGGGCAAGGTGCTGTACTTTCCGCGCCTGGGCTTCGAGCTGCTGCCCGAAGAGCGCAGCCTGCTCACGCCCGCTCTGCTGTCACCCGATGTGCGCAACATCAGCCTGGACGCCACCGGCAAGCTCAAGGGCGCCGTCGGCGACGAGGCGGTGCAGCGCACGGCGGCGGCGATGGTGGGGCGCTTTCGCGCCCAGGCGCAGCAGCTGATACACGGCCTGCTGCCGCACTACACGCCGGCCCTGCGCCTCGCGCCCACGAGCTATCGGCCGGCACAGGTCGAGACGCGCGTGCAGTCGTGGCGTGCGGACGACCGCCGGCTGCACGTCGATGCGTTTCCGTCGCGACCCAATTACGGCGAGCGCATCCTGCGCGTGTTCACCAACGTGAACCCCGAAGGCGCGCCGCGCGTGTGGCGCGTGGGCGAGCCCTTCGAGGACATCGCCAGGCGCTTCCTGCCGCGCGTCAAGCCCTATGTGCGCTGGCAGGCCAAGCTGCTGCAGGCACTGCACGTGACCAAGTCGTTCCGCAGCGAATACGACCACCTGATGCTTCAGCTGCACGACGGCATGAAGTCGGACATGGCGTACCAGGAAACCTCGCCGCAGGAGAAGGCCGAGTTTTCGCCGGGCTCGGTGTGGGTGTGCTTTTCCGACCAGACCTCGCACGCCGTGATGGCGGGCCAGTACATGCTCGAGCAGACCCTTCATCTGGCCGCTTCGAAGCAATACAATCCCGACTCGAGCCCGCTCGCCATCCTGAGCCGGCTGACCGGACGCAATCTCGTCTGATCTGTCCCCCCAATCGACCGCCGAACGGCATCGTTCGGCGGTTTCGCTTTATGGAGAACCAAACATGGCCACCATTCCAATCACCAAGCGCGGTGCCGAAAAGCTGCGCGCCGAGCTGCACCAGCTCAAGACTGTCGAGCGCCCCTGGGTCATCAACGCGATCTCCGAAGCCCGCGCGCAGGGCGACCTGAGCGAGAACGCCGAGTACGAGGTCGCCAAGGACCGCCAGGGCTTCATCGAAGGCCGCATCCAAGAGGTCGAGGGCAAGCTCTCGGCTGCGCAGATCATCGATCCGACCGAGCTCGACGCCGGCGGCAAGGTGGTGTTCGGCTCGACCGTGGAACTCGAGGAAGAAGAGTCGGGCGAAGCCGTCAAGTACCAGATCGTGGGCGAGGACGAGGCCGACCTGAAGCTGGGCCTCATCAACATCTCCAGCCCGATCGCCCGCGCGCTGATCGGCAAGGAGGAGGGCGACACCGCCGAGGTGCAGGCGCCTGGTGGCTTGAAGCGCTACGAGATCGTGGCCGTTCGCTACCTCTGATCACCCCAGCCGACAGAGACTTGATGAAAGACCGCCTGGCCCTGCTGCTGGCCGCCTTCTGGTGGGGCAGCCTCACGACGATCGGCTTCCTGGTGGTGCCGATGCTGTTCGCCAAACTTGGCAACCCGGCAGTCGCGGGCAATTTCGCCGGCCAGCTGTTCGAGGCGCAGAGCTGGGTCGCCATCGGCTGCGGCCTGATCCTCTTGATTCATTTCCGGAGCAAGGCCGACGAGCGCATGGATGCGGCCACGATGACCTCCATCGGCATCGTCCTCGGCGCGCTGCTGCTGGCGCTGCTCCAGCAGTACGCCGTGGCGCCGCGCATCCTGGCGCGGGAGAACCTCAAGCTGTGGCACACCATCGGCAGCGGCATGTATGTCGTCCAATGGCTGTGCACCCTGGTGCTGCTCTGGCGCATGGGCGCTCGGCCCGGCCGCTGACCAGCCGCCGATAGAGCGGCGATGGCGGCCTGCGCCGCCATCCGTTCACTCGCTCACTCTTTCCAGAACTTCGCGACCCAGCTCGCCGGCCGGATGTAGCGGAAGGCGCGATTGCGCCGTCCCGCGAGCGCATCGGGCGGATTGCACTCGCCATGAAAGATCATGATGCGTGCGTCCTCGGGAACGAAGGGCGCTTCCCAGTAGTTGGTCGGCCAGGTAGGGATGCCGTGGTATTTGAAGCTCGGGCACCAGGCGTCGGGCCAGTAGGAGAGCTTGCCCTGCGCGTGCAGCATGGCGGACAGGTAGGTCTGCTCGTTGCGGTACTCGGCCTGGACCTTGTCCATGTTGTTCCGGAAGTACGCCAGCACGTCGGCATGGGCGCCCAGCTCGAACCGGTAAACCGAAGAATTCCCGGTGATCCGCCGGCCGCGCCAGGGACGCGCGTAGTCGTGAATGATCAGGAACTCGCCGGGCTGCTCGAAGAAGGCATCCAGGCTGCCCACGACGACCACGTCGACGTCCAGGAAGAGGGCGGTGCCCCGCAGTCCGTGCAGGTCGCCTTCGAGCGTCGTGAGCTTCTTCCAGGCGCCGTCGCGCTGGCCGGGGGCCAGGTGCAGGTTCAGCGGCGGGATCGGCAGGCACGTCACCTCGGGGCGGATGCCGGTGCCGTCATCGGTCAGGCAGACGAACTTGAAGTCGCCGATGAGATTGCGGCGCACCATCCCGTAAAGGCGGTTGACGTATTCGGGGCCGTACTTCGTGCCCCATTTCATGCAGAGGATATGGCGCTGGGCGCCTTGCGCTCCCACCCGGCTCAGTCCGACTGGTTGCGCTTCTTGGCCGACAGCGGCCGCTTGGCCTTGGCGCGCTTGATGGTGCCGCCGGGGGTGAGGCGCTGGTTGCCGAGCACGCGCAGGGTCTTGATCTCGGGGCGCTGGCCGCCGCGCTTGCTGTACTTCAGCACCTTGACGTCGCGCGGGCCGGGCATGCGGTCTTCATCGACCACGCGCTCTTTTTCGGGCTTCGGGCGCCACAGCACCAGGAGCTTGCCGATGTGCTGGATCGGAGCGGCGTCGAGCTCTTCGGCGAGCTCGCGCAGCATGGCGTCGCGGGCGAGGCGGTCGTCGGAGAAGACGCGCACCTTGATCAGGCCATGGGCCTTGAGCGCCGCGTCGGCTTCCTTTTTCACGGCAGGGGTGAGCCCGTCTCCACCGACCATGACGATCGGATCCAGGTGGTGAGCTTCGGCGCGGTGCACCTTGCGCTCGGCAGGGGTAAGTTGAATGGCGGGCATCCCCGTATTATCGAGGGTAGAAAGCACCCCCTGAGCCGCCGGGCCGTTCCCAAGGCAAATACCGCAGCGCGGAGCACGGAGGTTCCTGATGAACACCAAAGCAAAAAGCAAAAAAGTCAACAAAGCCTGGCTTCACGATCACATCAATGATCCGTACGTGAAATTGGCCACGCGAGAGGGGTATCGCGCACGCGCTGCCTACAAGCTCAAGGAAATCGACGAGTCGCTCGGGCTGGTCAAGCCGGGCCAGTTGGTGGTCGATCTGGGCTCCACGCCGGGGGCCTGGAGCCAGTACCTGCGGCGGCGCATGTCGCCCGAGGGCGCCGCGGTCGGCACGCTGAACGGCACCATCATCGCGCTCGACATGCTGGCCATGGAGCCCATCGAAGGGGTCACTTTTCTCCAGGGGGACTTCCGCGAGGCGGAGCTGCTGGAGCAGGTGCTGGGCGTGCTGGCGGGACGGAAGGCCGATCTGGTGGTCTCTGACATGGCGCCCAATATTTCAGGCATCCATTCGGCCGATGGCGCCCGCATCGCGCACCTGATCGAGCTGGCCGTCGACTTTGCCCAGCACCACCTGAAGCCCGAGGGCGCCTTGGTGGCCAAGCTTTTCCATGGGAGCGGCTATGACGAATCGGTCAAGCTGTTCAAGGCCAGTTTCCGTACCGTCAAGCCGTTCAAGCCCAAGGCTTCGCGCGACAAATCGGCCGAGACCTTCCTCGTCGGAATGGGCTTGAAGGCCGTGGATACGCCTTGATACCTTGCCGCCACGGGTCGTCAGGGGACGCAAACCCTTGTCAGGCTATGGCTGCTTTAGGGAAATGACCGTTTTTCGCAGCTTGAAAAGCCTAAAATGGGGCGCAATTGCGTACCCATAGCGCGTTTTTTCATATCCTCGTCACGCGCTTTCGACTGGAGCTTCGTTTGAACAATCAGTGGTTTTCCAAAGTTGCCGTATGGCTCGTCATTGCCATGGTGTTGTTCACTGTGTTCAAGCAGTTCGACACCCGCGGTGGCGTCGGCTCGGGAGCAGTCAGCTACTCCGAGTTCCTGGACCAGGTCCGGAACAACCAGATCAAGAGCGCCGTCATCCCTGAAGGCGCCGGCGGCGGCGAGATCGTCGCCGTCACCAACGACGATCGCAAGATCCGCACGACCGCCACGGTCCTCGATCGCGGCCTCGTGGGCGACCTGATCGATCACAACGTCAAGTTCGACGTCAAGCCGCGCGAAGAGGGCTCGCTCCTCATGACGCTCCTGGTGAGCTGGGGCCCGATGCTCCTCCTGATCGGCGTCTGGATCTACTTCATGCGACAGATGCAGGGCGGCGGCAAGGGCGGGGCGTTCAGCTTCGGCAAGAGCAAGGCCCGCATGATGGACGAGAACAACAACACGGTCACCTTCGCCGACGTCGCAGGCTGCGACGAGGCCAAGGAAGAAGTCCGCGAAGTCGTCGACTTCCTGAAAGACCCGCAGCGCTTCCAGAAACTCGGCGGCCGCATTCCGCGCGGTCTGCTGCTGGTCGGCCCTCCCGGCACCGGCAAGACCCTCTTGGCCAAGTCGATCGCCGGCGAAGCCAAGGTTCCGTTCTTCTCGATCTCCGGCTCCGACTTCGTTGAGATGTTCGTCGGCGTGGGTGCTGCCCGCGTGCGCGACATGTTCGAGAACGCCAAGAAGAACGCACCCTGCATCATCTTCATCGACGAAATCGATGCGGTGGGTCGTCAACGTGGCGCTGGTCTCGGCGGCGGCAACGACGAGCGCGAACAGACCCTGAACCAGATGCTGGTCGAGATGGACGGCTTCGAAACCAACCTCGGCGTGATCGTGGTGGCCGCCACCAACCGTCCGGACATCCTGGACGCCGCACTGCTGCGCCCCGGCCGTTTCGACCGCCAGGTCTATGTCACGCTGCCCGACATCCGCGGCCGCGAACAGATCCTGGGCGTGCACATGCGCAAGGTCCCGCTGGGCCAGGACGTGAACCCGAGCGTGATCGCCCGCGGCACGCCCGGCATGTCCGGCGCCGACCTGGCCAACCTCTGCAACGAAGCAGCCCTCATGGCCGCACGCCGCAATGCGCGGGTGGTCGAAATGCAGGACTTCGAGAAGGCCAAGGACAAGATCTTCATGGGCCCCGAGCGCAAGAGCATGGTCATGCCCGAGGAAGAGCGCCGCAACACGGCCTACCACGAGTCCGGCCACGCCCTCATCGGCAAGCTGCTGCCCAAGTGCGACCCGGTGCACAAGGTCACGATCATTCCGCGCGGCCGCGCTCTGGGCGTGACCATGAGCCTGCCCGCGCAGGACCGCTACAGCTACGACCGCGAGTACATGCTCAACCAGATCAGCATGCTGTTCGGTGGCCGTATCGCCGAAGAAGTGTTCATGCATCAGATGACCACCGGCGCCAGCAACGACTTCGAGCGCGCGACCTCCATCGCCCGCGACATGGTCACGCGCTACGGCATGACCGATGCGCTGGGCCCGATGGTCTACGCCGAGAACGAAGGTGAAGTGTTCCTCGGCCGCTCGGTCACCAAGACCACGAACATGAGCGAGCAGACCATGGAAAAGGTCGACGGCGAAGTGCGCCGCATCATCGACGAGCAGTACGCCCTGGCGCGCAACCTGATCGAAGCGAACAGCGACAAGATGCACGCGATGGCCAAGGCGCTGCTCGAATGGGAAACCATCGATTCCGAGCAGCTCGATGACATCATGGCCGGCCGCGCGCCGCGTCCGCCCAAGGACTGGACGCCGCGCACCCCTCCTTCGGGCAGCGGTGGCAGTGGCGGCACGCCGGCCGTCAATACCGACCCGGCGCCGACCGCCGCTTGAGGTGGGCTTGAAATCAAGCGACAACGGGGCCTCTGGCCCCGTTTTCCATGGTGAGCTCCGTGCAGGCGCAGCCTGGCAGACCTCGCGCTTCAGGATCGACCTCGCGCAGCCCCGCGTGATGGGCATCGTCAACGTCACGCCCGATTCCTTTTCCGACGGGGGCGCGCATGCATCCACCGAAACCGCGCTGCGCCACTGCGAGCAGTTGCTGAAGGAGGGCGCCGACATCCTCGACATCGGCGGCGAATCGACCCGCCCCGGCAGCCCGGCCGTGCCGCTCGACGCCGAGCTGGCGCGCGTGCTGCCCGTGGTTCGCGAGGCTGTGAAGCTGAACGTGCCGCTCTCCATCGACACCTACAAGCCCGAGGTCATGCGCGCCGTGCTCGATCTGGGCGCGGACATCGTCAACGACATCTGGGCGCTGCGCCAGCCCGGCGCGCGCGAAGCCGTTGCAGCGCACCCGTCGTGCGGCATCTGCCTGATGCACATGCACCGCGATCCGCAGACCATGCAGGCCGTGCCCATGCAGGGCGACGTGATTCCCGAGGTGATCGCGTTCTGGGCCGCGCAGGTGGCGCAGCTTCGCGCACTGCAGATCGATCCGTCGCGCATCACGCTGGACCCGGGCGTGGGCTTCGGAAAAACCGTGGCGCAGAATTTCGCCCTGCTGGGCCGACAGCGCGAGTTGCTCGACGCCGGCTACCCGCTGCTGCTGGGCTGGTCGCGCAAGTCGTCGATCGGCGCGGTCACCGGCATCGAGGCCGCGGGCGAGCGCATCGTGCCCAGCGTCGCAGCCGCTGTGCTGGCCGTGGACCGCGGCGCCGCCGTGGTGCGCGTGCACGACGTGCGCGACACCGTCGCAGCCCTGGCCGTATGGCGCGCGATGAAAGCGACAGAACAACAACCACAACAGACAAAAGAGGAAACCCCATGACCCGCAAATACTTCGGCACCGACGGCATCCGCGGCACGGTTGGCCAGTCGCCCATCACGCCCGACTTCGTGCTGCGTCTCGCGCACGCCGTGGGCCGCGTGCTCAAGAAGAGCCAGTCGCGCCCCACGGTGCTGATCGGCAAGGACACGCGCATTTCCGGCTACATGCTCGAATCGGCGCTCGAGTCGGGCTTCAATTCGGCCGGTGTCGACGTGGTGCTGCTGGGCCCGCTGCCCACGCCCGGCGTCGCATACCTCACGCGGGCGCAGCGCGCCAGCCTCGGCGTGGTGATCAGCGCGAGCCACAACGCCTTTCCCGACAACGGCATCAAGTTCTTCAGTGCACAGGGCACCAAGCTGGACGACGCCTGGGAGCTGGCGGTCGAGGCAGCGCTCGAAGAGGCACCGGTGTGGGCCGCCTCCGCCGACATCGGCAAGGCGCGCCGCCTGAACGACGCGCCCGGGCGCTACATCGAGTTCTGCAAGAGCACCTTCGCCAACGACCTCACGCTGCGTGACATGAAGCTCGTGGTCGATGCAGCGCACGGCGCGGCCTACCAGGTGGCGCCCAACGTATTCCACGAACTGGGCGCCGAAGTGACCAGCATCGGCTGCGCGCCCGACGGGCTCAACATCAACAAGGGCTTCGGCGCGACGCATCCCGAGGCGCTGGTCGCCGCGGTGACGGCGCAGAAGGCCGACTACGGCATCGCGCTGGACGGCGACGCCGACCGCCTGCAGCTGGTCGATGCCAGCGGCCGCCTCTTCAACGGCGACGAGCTGCTGTACCTGATGGTGGCCGAGCGCATCGCGCGCGGCGAGAAGCCCGTCGGCGTGGTCGGCACGCTCATGACCAACAAGGCCGTGGAAGTCGCGTTGCGCGGGCAGGGCATCGAGTTCGTGCGCGCCAAGGTGGGCGACCGCTACGTGCTCGAAGAGCTCGACAAGCGCGGCTGGATCCTGGGCGGAGAAGGCTCCGGCCATCTGCTCGCACTCGACCGGCACACCACGGGCGACGGCATCGTGAGCGCGCTGCAGGTGCTGCAGGCGTGCGTGCGCAGCGGCAAGACGGTGGCGCAGCTGCTCGAAGGCGTCACGCTGTTCCCGCAGACGCTGATCAACGTGCGCCTCGCGCCCGGCCAGGACTGGAAGGACAACAAGGCGCTGGCCAGCGAAACGCAGCGCATCGAGGCCGAGCTGGGCGACGGCGGCCGCGTGCTGATCCGCGCGAGCGGCACCGAGCCGCTGGTTCGCGTGATGGTCGAGGCGCGCGACGCGGCGCAGTCGCAGTCGTGCGCACAACGCCTCGCGGCCACGCTGGAGCCGGCGCCATGAGCATCCAGACCCTGATCGCTGACTGCCGCGACGCGGCGCAGGCCGCGGCGCTGGTCGACCTGCTCGACACCTACGCCCGCGACCCGGCCGGCGGCGGCACGCCGCTCGATGCCGCCGTGCGCGAAGGCTTGCCGGCCGCGCTGGCGGCGCGTCCACAGGCCTTCAGCGTGTTGGCCTTCGATGGCGACACGCCCGTGGGGCTGATCAATTGCATCGAGGGTTTTTCGACCTTCGCTTGCAAGCTGCTGGTCAACGTGCACGACGTGGTCGTGCGGCCCAGCCACCGCGGCCAGCGCGTGGCGCAGCAGATGTTCGCGTTGGTGGAAGAAGAGGCACGCAGGCGGGGCGCCTGCAAGCTCACGCTCGAAGTGTTGTCGGGCAACGCACCGGCGCTGCGCTCCTATGAGCGCGAGGGGTTCGCCGGCTTCCAGCTCGATCCGGCTTTCGGCCAGGCGGTCTTTCTTCAGAAGAAGCTCTGAAAAAGAAAAAGGCCGGGGCGAATTGATCGCCGCCGGCCCTTACCCCAGCCCTCTCCCCGAGGGGAGAGGGAGCAAGACAAATCAGAAGCGCGTGACGGGTGCTTCGGCTTCGGTCTTGGCGGGCGCGTACTTGCCCAGTTCCCACTTCGCGATCGCATTGCGGTGCACTTCGTCCGGGCCGTCCGCGAAGCGCAGCGTGCGCGCGCCGGCGTAGGCGTAGGCGAGCGGGAAGTCGTCGCACATGCCGCCGCCGCCGTGGGCCTGCATGGCCCAGTCGATCACCTGGCAGGCCATGCTCGGTGCGACCACCTTGATCATCGCGATCTCGTTCTTGGCGACCTTGTTGCCGGCCACGTCCATGAGCCAGGCGGCCTTGAGCGTGAGCAGGCGCGCCATGTCGATCTTGCAGCGCGCCTCGGCGATGCGCTCCTGCGTCACGGTCTGCGAGGCGACGGTCTTGCCGAAGGCCACGCGCGAGGAGGCGCGCTTGCACATCAGCTCGAGCGCGCGCTCGGCCAGGCCGATCAGGCGCATGCAGTGGTGGATGCGTCCCGGGCCAAGGCGGCCTTGCGCGATTTCGAAGCCGCGGCCTTCGCCCAGCAGGATGTTGTCGACCGGCACGCGCACGTTCTCGAAATACATCTCGACGTGGCCGTGCGGCGCGTCGTCGTAGCCCATCACGTTGAGCGGGCGCACGATGCGGATGCCCTTGGCATCGGCCGGCACGATCACCATGCTCTGCTGCGAGTGGCGCGGCGCGTCCGGATCGCTCTTGCCCATGGTGATGAAGACGGCGCAGCGCGGATCGGCCGCACCCGAAATCCACCACTTGTGGCCGTTGATCACGTACTCGTCGCCCTGGCGTTCGATGCGGGTCGAGATGTTGGTGGCGTCGCTGGATGCCACGTCGGGCTCGGTCATCGCGAAGGCCGAGCGGATCTGGCCTTCGAGCAGCGGCTTGAGCCAGCGCGCCTTGATCTCTTCGGAGCCGTAGCGGGCGATGGTTTCCATGTTGCCGGTGTCCGGCGCCGAGCAATTGAAGGCTTCGCTCGCCCATGGCACCGCGCCCATGATCTCGGCCAGGGGCGCGTATTCCTGGTTCGTGAGGCCCGCACCGGCGTAGCCGGAGGCCGAGGCGCTATCGACCGGCAGGAAGAGGTTCCAGAGGCCCTGCGCCTTGGCTTTTTCCTTGACCTTTTCCACCGTGTTCAACGCGGTCCACCGCTTGCCGGCCGCCGTGTTCGCCGCCAGCTCGGCGCTGTACTCGGCCTCGGCCGGGTAGATGTTTTCGTCCATGAACGCCTTGACGCGTTTCTGCAGTTCCTTGGTCTTGGCCGAATATTCGAAATCCATGCTGTCTCCTGGTGGGGTTTTAGGGGAAGGCCGACTACGCCTTTTGGGCAAATTGCCAGGCCATCTCGGCCATCGGTCTTGCGCCGCGTGCTGACGCCACGGCTTGCTCGCTCGATGCGGTACCGGCCTCGACCCGCTTCGCAATGCCCTGCAGGATCGCGGCCATGCGGAACAGGTTGTAGGCCTGATAGAAATTCCAGTCGGGCGCCAGCGCTTCGGGCGTGCTGATGCGCGTGCGCTCGCAATAGCGGCGGATGTATTCGCTCTCGGTGGGAATGCCCAGCGCCGCGACGTCCACGCCGCCGATGCCGCGGCCGGTGGTGGGCGGCATGTGCCAGGACATGCAGTGGTAGCTGAAGTCCGCCAGCGGATGGCCCAGCGTGGAGAGCTCCCAGTCGAGCACCGCGATGATCCGCGGCTCGGTGGCGTGGAACATCACGTTGTCCAGGCGGTAGTCGCCATGGACGATCGAAACCTTGCTCTCGTCGCGCGCGCTCGCCGGCATGTGGGCGGGAAACCAGTCGATCAGGCGCTCCATGGCCTCGATCGGCTGCGACAGTTCACCCGCGCCATCGGTCGATGCCTTGTACTGCTTGCTCCAGCGCCCGATCTGGCGCTCGAAGTAGTTGCCGGGCTTGCCGTAGTCGGCCAGGCCTCGCGCCGCGAAGTCGACCGTGTGCAGCGCCGCGATGACGCGGTTCATCTCGTCGTAGTAGGCCGCGCGTTCGGCGTTGCTGAAGCCGGGCAGAGACTGGTCCCAAAGGACGCGGCCCTGCATGAACTCCATCACGTAGAAGGCGCGGCCGATGACCGATTCGTCCTCGCAGAGGCAATGCATGCGCGGCACGGGCACGTCGGTGCCTTGGAGGCCACTCATGACCTTGAACTCGCGCTCCACCGCATGCGCGGAGGGCAAGAGCTTGGCGACCGGGCCGGGCTTGGCGCGCATCACGTAGCTCTGCGACGGCGTGACGAGCTTGTAGGTCGGGTTCGACTGGCCGCCCTTGAACATCTCGACCTCGAGCGGCCCCTTGAAGCCTTCGAGGTTCTTCTCGAGCCAGGCTGAGAGCACCTCGATGTCGAAGGCGTGCTGCTGCGACACCGCACGGGTGCCGACGAAGTTGGAGAAGTCCTGGCTCATGTCAGATATCCGCTTCCGAGACGCGCATGAGTGCGGCGCGATCCAGCACCACAAGGCCGCCCGGCTCGATCCGGATGGTGCCCTCGCGTTCCATGGTCTTGAGTTCCTGGTTGACCCGCTGGCGCGATGCGCCCAGCAGCTGCGCCAGTTCTTCCTGCGCCAGTTGCAGGCCGATGCGCATCTGGCTGCCGTCGTCCAGGTTGGGCACGCCGTAGCTGCGCACGAGGTGAATCAGTTGCTTGGCAAGCCGTGCGCGCAAGGGCAGGGTGTTGAGGTCTTCCACCAGCCCGAAGAGCGTGCGGATGCGGCGCGCCTGCAGCCGCATCAGCGCCTCGTACAGCTCCACGTGCGAATTGAGGATTTTCTGGAAGTCGGCCCGCGCCACGCAAAGAATGGTGCTGTCCCCATGCGCATAGGCGTCGTGCGTGCGCCGGTCCCCGTCGAACATCGCCACGTCGCCGAACCAGATGCCCGGCTCCACGTAGGTCAGCGTCACCTGCTTGCCCGAGACGGCCGTCGAGCTGACCCGCACCGCGCCCTTGGCGCAGGCAATCCAGTGTTCGGGTGGGTCGCCGCGTGCGGCGATCAGGTCGCCGTCCTTGTAGCGTTTGACGAAAGCGCATCGGAGGATGTCGTGCCGTAGCGATGGAGATAGGGAAGAAAACCAGCGACCACTGTTGATCGCTTCACGTTCTTCGATGGTAAGAATGGGGTCGTCCATTGGTCTGTCCTCTCGGCGACTGAAAAGCTGGGGGGTGTCACGGGAGCGACGCCGGAAGGCGCTACTCGTACTGCGGCGGTTTCTTGTCGAGGAACGCGGCGATGCCGATGCCCGCGTTCGCATGGTGCAGGTTGCGCACGAAATGGTCGCGCTCCTGCGACAGCTGCGCGGCCAGCGTGGCGCCGCGTGCTTCGCTCAGCAGTTCCTTGATGCTGGCCAGCGAGTTGGGCGCGCGGGCGTTGAGCTTCTTCGCCAGCGCCAGGGCGCCCGCGAGCGCCTGCCCGTTCTCGGTGAGCTCGTTCACGAGACCTGCCGCATGCAGGCGCGGCGCGTCGATGCGCTCGCCGTTCATGAGCCATTCGCTGGCCAGCTGGCGCGGCAGCTGCTGCCCGAGGTGCCAGCTCAGGCCCCCGTCGGGCGACAGTGCCACGTTGCTGTACGAGGCCGCGAACACCGCGTCGCGCGCCGCCACCACGAAGTCGCAGGCGAGAGCGAGCGAAAAGCCCGCGCCGGCCGCGGCGCCTTCGACGGCCGCGATGATCGGCTTGGGGAAAGTACGGATCGAATCGATCCAGTTGTGCAGGCCCTCGATGCTCTCGGCCTGCACCGAGCGGTCGAGTTCGCGGTTGGCCAGGAGGCGCTGCAGCGAGCCGCCGGCGCAGAACCACGCGCCTTCGCCCACGATGACGACGCTGCGGATCTCCGCGCTGCTCTCGGCGCCGTTGAGCGCCTCGATGCCCGCGGCGTAGATCTCGGGGCCCAGGGCGTTGCGCTGGGTGGGGTTGGCGATCGTCAGCACCATGGTGCTGCCTTCGCTGGTGCTCTTGAGTTCGGCGGTCATCGCTGTTTCGCGTTTCCAGTCGGTTGGTTGTCTGTTTATTCTTCTTCGTGCAGGAGGCTCAGGCCCAGCGCGCCGCGACGGCGCAGCCACGGGCTCGGGCGATAGCGCGGGTCGCCGTAGACGGTCTGCAGGTTGAACAGCACCTCCAGCATGTTGGTCGGGCCGTAGAGGTTGCCCATCGCGAGCGGGCCGCGCGGGTAGCCCAGGCCCAGCTGCACCGCCGTCTCCAGGTCGGCCGGGGAACACACGCGCTGCTGGCACATGTCGGTGGCGATGTTGACGATGGTGCCGATCACGCGCTGCGTGACGAAGCCGCCGCTGTCGCGGATCACGCTCACCGCCTTGCCGTCGCGCGCGAAGAGGGCGTGCGCGGCATCGCGGATGTCGCGGCGCGTGGCCGGGTTGGTGGCGAGCACGCGGCGCTTGGTGGCGGCGTCGTCGATCAGCATGTCGATGCCGACGGTGCGCGTGGCGTCCAGGCGCTCCACAGCCGCGACGGTGGTCACGTCGAAGCCCAGCGGGGCCACGAGGATCAGCGAATGCGGCGCGGCGGTGGCGCCGCTGTCGATCTGCGCGCCCAGGGTGTTGACGAGGCGCAGCAACTCGGCGCGGCGCGCGGCGCGCGGCGAGACCCAGACCGAGGGCGTGCCGTCGACCACGGGCGCGGGAGCCTCGGGCGTCTGCTGCATCACGCCGTCGGTGTAGCGGTAGAAGCCTTCGTTGGTCTTGCGGCCGAGCGCGCCGGCTGCCAGGCGCTGCGCGGTGATCACGCTCGGGCGGAAGCGCGGCTCCTCGAAGTACTGGTGGTAGATCGACTCCATCACCGGGTGCGACACGTCGAGCGCCGTCAGGTCCAGCAGCTCGAACGGGCCGAGGCGAAAGCCCGCCTGGTCCTTCAGGATGCGGTCGATCGTCACGAAATCGGTCACGCCTTCGCCCACGATGCGCAGCGCCTCGGTGCCGTAGCCGCGGCCCGCGTGGTTGACGATGAAGCCGGGCGTGTCCTGCGCCTGCACCGCGCTGTGGCCCATCTGCACCGCGTAGCCGGCCAGCTGCTTGCAGACCTCGGGCGCAGTCTTGAAGCCCGCCACCACCTCGACCACCTTCATGAGCGGCACGGGGTTGAAGAAGTGAAAGCCCGCAAAGCGCTCCGGATGCGCGAGCCCGGCCGCGATGGCCGTCACCGAGAGCGACGAGGTGTTGGTGACCAGCGTGGCCGTCGGGGCCACCACGGTCTCGATTTCACGGAAGAGCTTGCGCTTGACCTCGAGGTCTTCGATCACCGCCTCGATCACGAGGTCGCAGCCGGCGAGCGCCTGGATCGAATCGACGGCCTGCACGCGCGCGATCTGCGCATCGCGGGCCGCGGCGTCGAGCTTGCCCTTTTCGTGCAGCTTGTTCCATTGGGCGACGAGGGCTTCGCGTCCGCGCTCGGCGGCGCCTGCAAAGCTGTCGAGAAGCAGCACTTCGCTGCCGGCCTGCGCGGCGATCTGCGCGATCCCGCGACCCATGGCGCCGGCACCGATGAGCCCGATCCTTTTGTAGTTCACTGTCATTTGATGAAGATTTTCGCTGGTTGAGTGGTATGGGGGCCTGACGCGCAGGTGCTGGCCGAGAGCGGCTGGCGGGCGGCTGGCGAGCGTCGGCAGCCTCCGATTTTGCAATCCCGCGCGGGCGATGCGTCCCGGGTCTTACGCGGGGCCGCTTTTTTCAGGCCGGACGACGGCTGCGGTCGATGGCCACGCTCAGGCCGATGGCCAGCAACAGCAGCGCGAGGCCGACCCGGCTCATCCACGGCGCCGCATCGTTCGCGAGCAGCCAGCCGCCGAGCCCCGCGCCGACGGCTGGCCGATGTAGATGCCCGAGCTATTGAGCGCCACGGAGCCCGGCGCGAGCGCGGGCGCGAGGCCCACCAGCCGCGCCTGCTGGGCCGAGTTGGTGGCGAAGCAGCCCAGGCCCCAGGGCACGATCACCACGGCCAGCCAGGCGAGCGTGCTCGCGAACGGCCACAGGAACAGGCTCAGCGCGATCAGCGAACTCGTCAGCAGCACCATGCGGCCGGCGCCCGCACGATCGATGAAGCGGCTGACCACCATGTTGCCGATCAGCCCGAAGGCGCCGAACAGCGCCCACATCAGGCTCAGCGTGTTGGCGTCCGCGCCGAAGCTCTGCTTGAGCACGGGGCCGAAATAGCTGAACAGCACGAACTGCCCTGAGCCCTGCAGCGCCGTGACCGAGACGATGCCCATCAGCACCGGGCTGCGCAGCACGCGCGACCACGCCGCGGCCGTGAGCGCGGCGGGGCGGATGCCGGTGGGCAGCGTGAGCCAGATCGACGCCGCACTCACGATGCTGAGCATCGAGATGGCCATGAAGGCCATGCGCCAGCCGAGGTGGCCGCCGATCAGCGCACCGATGGGCAGGCCCAGCACCGAGGCCATCGACCAGCCGAGGAAGACGAAGGTGACGGCGCGCCCGCGATGTTCCGGCGGCACCAGCATGCCGGCGCAGGCCGCGGCTTGCGGCGTGAAGATCGCGGGTGCGATCACCGTGAGCATGCGCACCGGCAGCAGGGTGCCGAAGCTCGGCATGAGCGTGCAGAGGGCGTGTCCGGCGGCGTACCAGAGGAGCGTGAGGGCCAGGAGCTGGCGGCGGTCCCAGCCCGCGACGAGGGCGGCCAGGAGCGGTGCGCCGAGGCACATCACGATCGCTGCCGCGGTGATCAGCTGGCCCGCCGTCGCAGCGGTGACGGAAAGCGAGGCGCTGATTTCGTTGAGCGTGCCGGGCACCACCATCACGCCCGTGCCGATCACGAAATTGCCGGCCAGCAGCGCCCAGAGCGCGCCCCGGGGCGCTGGCCGGCTCATGGAATCACCGGCGAACCTGCAAGGCGCCGGGATTCACGATGTTGGTGGGGTTGCCCTTGATGAAGCTCACGACGTTGTCGAAAGCCTGGCCGAAGTAGCTCTCGTAGCTGTCCTGCTCCACGTAGCCGATGTGCGGTGTGCAGATGCAGTTTTCCAGGCGCAGCAGCGCGTGGCCTTGCAGCGGCGGCTCGCTCTCGAACACGTCGATGGCCGCGAGGCCCGGACGTCCGCGGTTGAGCGCGGCGAGCAGGGCATCGGCCTCGACCAGTTCGGCGCGGGAGGTGTTCACGAAGAGCGCCGTCGGCTTCATGCGCGACAGGTCTTCGAGCGTGACGAGGCCGTTGGTTTCCTCGTTGAGCCGCAGGTGCACCGAGAGCACGTCGGCCGCGGCGAAGAACTCGTGGCGGTTCTGCGCGACCTGGAAGCCGTCGGAGCGCGCCTTGGCGCAGCTCGCCTCGCGCCCCCAGATCACCACCTGCATGCCGAAGGCCTGCCCGTAGCGCGCGACCAGCTGGCCAATGCGGCCATAGCCCCAGATGCAGAGCGTCTTGCCCTTGAGCACTGAGCCGAGGCCGAAATTGGGCGGCATCGAGGCCGACTTGAGGCCCGACTGCTGCCACGCCCCGTGCTTGAGGTTGCTGATGTACTGCGGCAGCCGGCGCATGGCCGCCATGATCAGCGCCCAGGTGAGTTCGGCCGGCGCCTGCGGAGAGCCTGTGCCCTCGGCCACCGCCACGCCGCGCTCGGTGCAGGCATTGACGTCGATGTGGCCACCGACGCGCCCGGTCTGCGAAATGAGCTTGAGCTTGGGCAGCTTCTCGATCAGCTGGCGCGAGATGTGGGTGCGCTCGCGAATCAGCACGATCACATCGGCGTCCTTCAGGCGAACCGACAGTTGCCCGATGCCCTTGACCGTGTTCGTATAGACCTTGGCCGCGTACGCGTCCAGCTTGGCGGCGCAGCGCAGCTTGCGCACGGCGTCCTGGTAATCGTCGAGGATCACAATGTTCATGGCGTGCCATTGTGCCTCGCAGCATTGGGATGTCGCGCCAGTGAACGTTTGGATACCCACCCCGGGGTGCTTCTGGAGCGGTTCTCCCGGGGAAATGTCTCAGTGCAGACGGGTGGAGTGGGGCACCGAGCGCATGGTTTCCGCCGCTTCGAGCGCGGCCAGCCGGTCGAGCTCCGCGCAGACATCGGCCATGCGGCCCGAGATCACCATGCGGCTGCGGTCCTGGCTTTTTCCGTCGATCACGCGAACCACGCGCAGCGGGCGTGCCGGCGCTGTGGCGGTCGTCGTCGGTGCAGGCGCGCCTGCGGTGCGCGCGGTGCAGGCCGGGCGCACGGCCACGTAGCGCAGTCCGGCGGCGGTGTCGCCGCTGTCCCGGTGACGGGTGCGGCGGGCGGGCATCAAGCGGCTTGCAAGGGATTGCAGCGGCATCCAGAAATCAGCGATGGCGAGGAGGGCGATTCCCATGTGAACTCCAAAAAAGTCTGAGGTTGAACACAGGCAGGATTTCTTGAATCGGCCGCGACAGGGTGATGGCGACTTCGCGCCATACGCCCGCCACCTGTCGAGGCCGGATGGGTTGCTGCTGCAAGCAGGCCGCGAGGCCTACATCAGCATGGTGTTGCGGATGAGGCCGACCGCGAGGCCTTCGATTTCGAAGGGCTCGCCGGGCTGCACGATGATGGTCGGGTAGTCGGGGTTCTCGGCGTGCAGCTCAATGACCTGCTTGTTGCGCTTCAGGCGCTTGACGGTGACTTCATCGCCCAGGCGCGCGACAACGATCTGGCCGTTGCGCGCTTCCTTGGTGGCCTGCACGGCGAGCAGGTCGCCGTCCATGATGCCGGCGTCGCGCATCGACATGCCGCGCACCTTGAGCAGGTAGTCGGGCTGGCGCTGGAAGAGCGTGTTCTCGACGTAGTAGGTCTGGTCGACGTGCTCCTGCGCCAGGATGGGAGAGCCGGCCGCGACGCGACCGATGAGCGGGAGCGCCAGCTGCGCCATGCCGGGCAGCGACAGCGAGAACTGCCCGCCTTCGCGATGCCGCGTTTCGTTGAGCGAACGCAGCGCGTCGCCCTTGAGGCGAATGCCGCGGGAGGTGCCGCTGACAAGTTCGATGACGCCCTTGCGTGCCAGCGCCTGCAGGTGCTCTTCGGCGGCGTTGGCCGACTTGAACCCCAGCTCGTTGGCGATTTCGGCGCGCGTGGGCGGCGCACCGGTGCGCGCGATGGCGCTCTGGATCAAGTCGAGGATCTGCTGCTGGCGGGCGGTAAGCTTCACGGCGAACTGCATATGTGGTTCCTTGCGGCACTGGCTAGATATCCAGTACCTGTATTTTTAACCAGTTTTTGGAAGTTGACAAGTCATGGCCAATTTGCCGTTGCCCAAAGTGCGTCGCGTGGTGGTCCTGGGCACCGGCGGGACCATTGCCGGAAAGGCCTCCAGCAGCGGCGACAACATCGGCTACACCGCCGGGCAGGTGGGCGTGGCGGACCTCCTGGGCGGCATCGAGGCGCCCGAGGGCATCGCTTTACTGGCGGAGCAGGTGGCGCAGCTCGACAGCAAGGACATGTCCTTCGACATCTGGCAGAAGCTCGCGCAGCGCTGCGTGCATTGGCTCGCACAGCCCGACGTGGCCGGCGTGGTGATCACCCATGGCACCGACACGCTCGAGGAAACGGCCTTCTTCCTTCACTCGGTGCTGGCACCGGCGAAGCCCGTGGTGCTGACCTGCGCGATGCGCCCGGCCACGGCGCTCTCGCCGGACGGTCCGCAGAACGTGCGCGATGCCATCGCGGTCGCGGCCACGGTGGGCGCGCAGGGCGTGATGGCGGTGTGTGCGGGCACGGTCCACAGCGGGGTGGATGTGCAGAAGGTGCACACGTACCGGCTTGATGCCTTCGCGTCTGGCGATGCAGGGCCGATCGGCTATGTGGAAGAAGGCGTGGTGCGGCGCGTGAGAGAGTGGCCGGTTGCGCCGTCTTCTTCAGTGCCGAAGGCTCTGAATGCGTCCGGGCCTTGGCCTCGGGTCGAAGTTGTCATGAGCCATGCGGGCGCGAGCGGCGCGATCGTCGATGCGCTTCTTCGGGAGGGCGCGGAGGAACCAGTCCGCGGGCTGGTCATCGCCACCACCGGCAATGGCACCGTGCACCACGCGCTGGAAGCCGCGGCGCTCAAGGCACAGGACGCCGGCATCGCGGTGCTGCGCGCGACGCGTTGCACCAGTGGCCGCATCCTGCCGAAGCCCGATGACCGGCTGCGCGACGCAGGCGCGCTCACGCCCGTGAAGGCGCGCATCGCGCTGATGCTGGAACTGCTGGGGAAATAAATAGCCGCCCCGTCGAAGGGCGGCGGGAATCAGCTGCTCAGTGCCGCCAGGGCGCGTTGCGTGATTTCGTCGACCGTGCCGACGCCCTTGATGGCGCGGTACTTCGGCGCGGCGGCCGGATCGGCCTTGGCCCAGGCCGAGTAGTAGTCGACCAGCGGGCGCGTCTGCTGGCTGTACACGTCGAGCCGCTTGCCCACGGTTTCTTCCTTGTCGTCCTCGCGCTGGATCAGGTCTTCACCGGTCACGTCGTCCTTGCCTTCGGTCTTGGGCGGGTTGAACTTGACGTGGTAGGTGCGGCCCGATGCCGGGTGCGAGCGGCGGCCGCTCATGCGTTCGATGATGTCGCCAAAGGGCACGTCGATCTCGAGCACGTAGTCGAGCTTGACGCCCGCGGCCTTCATGGCATCGGCCTGCGGAATGGTGCGCGGGAAACCGTCGAACAGAAAACCACCGGCGCAGTCGGGCTGGGCGATGCGCTCTTTCACGAGGTTGATGATCAGGTCGTCGCTCACCAGCGCGCCAGCATCCATGACGGCCTTGGCCTGCAGTCCGAGCGGCGTGCCGGCCTTGACGGCGGCGCGCAGCATGTCGCCGGTCGAGATTTGGGGGATGCCGTATTTCTGGCAGATGAAGGCCGCTTGCGTGCCTTTGCCCGCCCCGGGCGCGCCCAGCAAAATTAGTCTCATGGTGTCCTCGGACGGTTCTTAGATTTTGTGTCACGCCCAGCGTCGGCCCGAGGGCTGGGCAAGGCGGATTTCACGTCGAGGATAGCATGCGCCTCCGTAGGGAATTCCCTCCGTGGCGCACGTCTTAAGGGGCTGGCCTGGAGGCAAAGACGGCACGCACGCGCGCCAGATCCTCGGGGGTGTCGATGCCCGGCCCGGGCGCGACATGGCTGACGTGCACCGCGATGCGATGCCCATGCCAGAGCGCCCGCAATTGCTCCAGTGCCTCGGTCGCTTCGACCGGAGCCGGCGGCAGCGACGGAAATTTCCGCACGAAGCCCGCGCGGTAGCCATAGATGCCGATGTGGCGCAGCGGCGCGGGCGTGGGCAGCACGGTCGGCGCCGCGCCGTTGGCCGAGCCATCGCGCCACCAGGGAATCGGCGCGCGGCTGAAGTACAGCGCGTTGCCCTGCGCGTCGAGCACCGCCTTCACCACGTTCGGGTTCATGAAATCGATCAGCGAGTCGATCTCGTGGGCCGCGGTGCTCATCGCCGCTTCGGGATGCAGAGCCAGCGCTGCGGCCACGGCATCGATCAGATCGGGGTCGATCAGCGGCTCGTCGCCCTGCACGTTGACGACGATTTCGTCGCCATCGAGGCCCAGTTGCTCGCACGCTTCGGCCAGCCGGTCGGTGCCGCTCGGGTGGTCTTGGCGCGTGAGGATGGCCTCGACGCCGTGCACCTTGCAGGCCGTAACGATGGAGGCATCGTCACCGGCCACGACCACGCGCGATGCGCTGGACTGGCCGGCCCGCTGCGCCACGCGCACGACCATCGGCAGGCCCGCGATATCGGCCAGGGGTTTGTTGGGCAGCCGCGTGGAGGCCAGTCGTGCCGGCACCAGGACGGTGAAGCGCACGGGGCCGGTCACAGACCCAGCTCTTCGTCGGACAGCGTGCGCGCCTCGTTCTCGAGCAGCACCGGGATGCCGTCGCGCACCGGGTAGGCCAGGCGTGCGCTGCGGGAGCACAGCTCCTGCTTCTCGGCGTTCCAGGTGAGGGGGCCCTTGGTCACGGGGCAGACGAGCAGTTCAAGCAGCTTGGTATCCATCGGTCGATGATAGCTTTGCGTCGAGCGCGGCGAAGAATTCCGGGGCAGGTTCGAAGTGCAGCGGAACGGCCAGTGCGTCCGGCGTCTTGCGCCACAGCTTGACTGCATCTTTCTCGGTGCAGAGCAGGGTGTATTCATTGCCGGGGGGGCGCTGCCACGCGTCGAAGTCGTGGTGATCGGGCAATGCGATGGTCTCGGCGAGCGTGAGGCCGCGCGCACGCAGCATCTCGAAGAATCCTTCGGGTCGCGCGATGGCCGCCAGTGCGATCAGCGGCGTGCCTGCCAGGGTCTCCAGGGGAACGCGCTTTCCGTCGCTTGCGACCGCATCCTGGGCGAGGCTGCGGGTGGCGGTGTAGCCGCCAGCAAGTGCGGGCCGCTCGCCGCTGTGGAGCACCAGGTCGCAACGACGTGGCCAGGGCTCGCGGAGCAGGCCCGCAGGCAGCAGCCAGCCGTTGCCGATGCCGCGATCGTCGAACACGCAGATCTCGATGTCGCGTGCCAGCGCCAGGTGCTGCAGGCCGTCGTCGCTCACGATCACCTGCGTGGCCGGATGCCGGGTCAACAGCGCGCGCGCGGCCTCGATGCGTTGTCGCGCAACGAAAACCGGGGCGCCCGTGGCGTGGCGAATCAGCGCTGGCTCGTCGCCGACATCATGGGGATCGCTGCCTTCGAGCACCTCGCGGCAATCGTCGGTGCGCCGGCCATAGCCGCGCGACACCACGCCGACCTGCAGGCCGCGGGCCTGCAGATGCCGGACGATGGCCATCACGACAGGTGTCTTGCCCGCACCGCCCGCAATCACGTTGCCGACGACGATCACCGGAACGGGCACGCGTTCGGTGCGAAGCCACCCCAGGCGATAGAGGCAGCCGCGCAGCGCGAAGAGCGCGCCGTAGACGAGCGACAGCGGCCACAGCAGGCACGCCAGCAGGCCGCGGTGCAGCCAGGCGTCCTGCAGCCGCCAGGCCGATGCACGCGATTCGCTGGATGCGCCCGTGCTGCTGCGGCCCTCGGATGGCACTCAATGCCCGGCTTGCGCCGTCGACTGGGCGGCGAAGGTGATCTGCATCAGGCCGGCGCGGCGCGCGGCTTCCATCACCGTGACGACGGCCTGGTGCGGGCTGCTCGCATCGGCGCTGATGATCACCACGCTGTCCTTGCCGCCCGTCGCCGCGGCGCCGAGTGCGGCAGCCACGGTGTTCACGTTGCGGTCCGCCACCGCGGCCTTGTTGACCGTGTAGCGGCCGTCGGCGGAGACAGTGACGATCACTTCCTTCGGATAGTCGCGCTGCGCGTCCACGTCCGCCGTCGGCAGCCGCAGCTGCATCTCGGTGAACTTGCTGTAGGTGGTCGACAGCATCAGGAAGATCAGGACGACCAGCAGCACGTCGATGAACGGGATCAGGTTGATCTCCGGCTCGTCGCGCGCGCCGTGGCGAAACTGCATGCGCGCTCGGCTCATTTGCGCAGCGCGTTCAGGTGGCGTGCGAACCGCTCACCCGAGAGTTCGAGGTTCAGCAGGTACTCGTCGACGCGGCTGCGGAAATAGCGCCAGAAGATCAGCGTCGGAATCGCCACGATCAGCCCGAACGCCGTGTTGTACAGCGCGATCGAGATGCCGTGCGCCAACTGCGCCGGGTTGCCCGAGCCGACAGCGCCGCTTCCGGGCGACTGCGAGCCGAAGATCTCGATCATGCCGATCACCGTGCCCAGAAGGCCCAGCAGCGGCGCGGCCGAAGCGATGGTGGCCAGTGCCGGCAGGTAGCGCTCCAGCTTGTGCGCGATGGTGCGGCCCGAAGCCTCCATGGCGGCGCGAAGGTCGTCCTCGGTGCAGCGCGGGTTGGCGTTGAGCGCCCGCAGGCCCGCGGCCAGCACCTGGCCGAGCATCGAGTTGCGTTCGAGTTTGGTCACGATGTCCGGTCCGGGAACGGACCCGCGTGAGACGGTGATGGTTTCGTCGAGCAATTTCGGCGGCAATACTTTCACGGTCTTCAGACTCGTGAAACGTTCTATAACCAGCGCGAGCGCAATAACCGAACAAGCGAGCAGCGGCCAGATCGGCCAACCCGCAGCAACAATGATGGAAAACAAGAAAATCCTCCGGCCCGTAGACTGCAAATGCGCGGCGATTATCCACCGAGCCCACCATCGGTATGTGGCTTGTTTGCGTGTCGGCAAGGACGCACAGATTCTGTGGATAACTTTGTGATTAACCTGCTTCGCAACGCGCCCGAACCCGCACAGGTGGGCCTTTCCGCTAGATCGATTGAATTTTGAGCAGTACTTTTTTGAATGAAATCAACCACTTGCACGAGAAACCGTGCGCCTGCCCTGCATGGGGGACTTCAGGCAGGGGACATCGGGTCTGTTGTGGAAGAGTGGCTTGCGGCCACTCGCACGCTTTGTGAACTTGCGTGAAACGAATTCCGCGCCCGGGCCGCGCATCTGGGCCGTCGGCGCGTTGTGCCGGGCGGTGGCCGACACGCTCGATGCCCGCTTCAATCCGGTGGCCGTGCGCGGCGAGATCTCGGGTTTTTCGCGCGCGTCGAGCGGACATTGTTACTTCTCGCTCAAGGACGAGTCCGGCCAGCTGCGATGCGCCATGTTCCGCCGTGCCGCCGGGCTGCTCGATTTTTCGCCCCGCGATGGCGACCAGGTGGAGGTGCGCGGACGTCTTGCGGTCTACGAGCCGCGCGGCGACCTGCAACTGGTCGTCGAAAGCCTGAGGCGCGCGGGGCAGGGCGCGCTGTTCGAACAATTCCTGCAACGCAAGGCGCGCCTCGAAGCCGAAGGCCTGTTCGACCCGGCGCGCAAGCGTGCGTTGCCCACCATGCCGCGCACGGTCGGTGTCGTCACTTCGCTCGGGGCGGCGGCGCTGCACGACGTCGTCACGGCCTTGCGGCGGCGCGTGCCGCACATCCCCGTCGTGCTGGCCCCGGCGGCGGTGCAGGGCGCGAATGCGCCCGCCGAGCTGGTGCGCGCGCTTCAATCGCTTTATGCGCTCGAGCCTCCGGTTGATGTGATCCTGCTGGTGCGCGGCGGTGGTTCGATTGAAGACCTCTGGGCCTTCAACGACGAGACCCTGGCGCGGACCATCGTGCAGAGCCCGGTGCCGGTGGTGAGCGGTGTCGGACACGAAACCGACTTCACCATCGCCGATTTCTGCGCCGACCTGCGTGCGCCCACGCCGACGGCCGCGGCCGAGCTCGTCAGCGCGCCGCGCGACCTGTGGCTCGGCGCGCTCGACCTGCTCGACGAGCGGCTCGGCGATGCGCTGGGCGCACGCCTCGACGTGTTGGGCCAGCGACTCGATCAGGCGGCGGGGCGTCTGGGCCGTCCGTCGAACCTGGTGGCTCGCCAGCAGCTTCGCCTGGCGCACCATGCGCAGCGTTTGCACTTTGCGGTGCTGTCGCGACGGGAGCGCCTGGCGCAGGTGCCGCGGTCGATCGCCGCGGATCTTCCTGCGAAATTCGATCGCTCACTCGTGCAGCGGCGCGATCGCCTGGAGCGCGTGGCGCTGCGTTTGCGGCTGCTTGATCCGGCGCTGGTCCTGCAGCGCGGCTACGCGTGGCTCACCGATGGCTCGGGCCGCGCGGTCGTCAGCGCAAAGAAGCTGCATGCTGGCGATGCGGTCGTTGCGCGGCTCGCGGATGGCGAAGTCGACCTGACTGTGACGCATGGAGGGAGCAACGACGGGAACACGTCCGACGCTCCTCCAAAAATTAGTTCCTAGAATCCTTTATTCCCCACAACCAACCCACGAGAAAAGACCATGGAACATGTGCTCCCACCCCTGCCGTACGCCCTTGACGCACTGGCACCCGAGTATTCGAAGGAAACCCTCGAGTACCACTACGGCAAGCATCACAACGCCTACGTGGTGAACCTCAACAACCTGCAGAAGGGCACCGAGTTCGAATCGATGACCCTTGAAGAGATCATCAAGAAGGCCAGCGGCGGCATCTACAACAACGCCGCCCAGATCTGGAACCACACCTTCTTCTGGAACTGCATGAAGCCGCAAGGCGGCGGCACTCCCACCGGCGCGCTGGCCAAGGCCATCGATGCCAAGTGGGGCAGCTACGACGCCTTCAAGGAAGCGTTCGTGAAGTCGGCCGTGGGCAACTTCGGCTCTGGTTGGACCTGGCTCGTGAAGAAGGCCGATGGTTCGGTGGACATCGTGAACACCGGCGCCGCCGGCACGCCGCTGACGACCGCGGACACCGCCTTGCTGACCGTCGACGTCTGGGAACACGCCTACTACATCGACTACCGCAACCTGCGCCCGAAGTTCGTCGAGACCTTCCTGGCCAAGCTGGTGAACTGGGACTTCGTCGCGAAGAACTTCGGCTGAGCCACGTTCGCGCATGAAAAAAGCCGACCCTCGGGTCGGCTTTTTTTGTGGGCTACATGTCGGCTACAGCCAGCAGAAACTCAACGCTTGGCGGCTGAGAACAACTCGCCGCCGAGCTTGGCGCCCTTTTTGATGTTCTTCTTGGCGAACCAGCCTTGGTTCATCTCGAGCACATAGCGCACCGGCTCTTCGGAGCAATGCGAGTTCTCGGTCAGCGGCTGCATGTCGACCAGATTGACGATGCGGCCGTCGTCGGCCACGAAGGCAGCGGTCAACGGCAGCAAGGTGTTGCGCATCCAGAAGCACTGGGTGGCGGGTTGCTCGAACACGAAGATCATGCCCTCGGCCTGTGGCATGGTCTTGCGGAACATCAGGCCGATTTCCCGCTGCTGGGGCGTCTGGGCGATCTGGGTGTCGATCTTGTACAGGCCGACCGACAGCTGCGTGCGCGCGAGGTCGGTCTGGGGTTGCTGCTGTTGGGCATGCGCCGGCATCACGAAGGAGGCGGACAGCAGGAGCAGGGCGGCTAAACGCTGAAACATCGGATAACTCTTTCAGGGCGAGGGCCGCAAAGGCCCCGACCCGTAACCAATAAAAATGCCCGCTGATGCGGGCATTGGCGGGCATTGCCGGGTGAGCTTGAAAGCTTACACCTTCTTGGCGGCGGCCGTGTGGGCCTTCGCGACGTGGCGAACCTTGTGCTTCTTGACGGCGTGCTTGGCCTTGGCCTTCTGGGCAGCAGGTGCGGCCGGGGCGGCAGCTGCGGGTTCAGCGGTTTGCGCAAATGCACCGGCAGCGAAGAGACCGGCGACCAGGGCTGCGAGCAGCTTGTTCATGAGAAATCCTTTGATATCGTTGATTTGGATCACCTCCCTGTGGAAGGTCCACATTCAACGGAGCCCATCGCACGCGGTTGACAGCGCTTCGGGGACGCCGGGCGAAAAAAAAGCGCTCCGAGGAGCGCTTTTTTCAGGGGACGCCGAATTACTTGGGCGTGCCGCCTTGGGTCGACTTGCGCTTGACGCTGCCGTCCTTGTTGCGACGACGTTGGTCGCGCGTTTCGGCGCGCTTTTCGCCAGAGGCTGCAGCCTTGTCGGTACCGACGGCGCCGCCTTCGGGCGTCTTGGCGATGTCGCCAGCAGGAGCTGCCACTTGACCAGCGGGCTTGGCATCCTTCTTGGCTTCAGCACGTGCTTGCGACTTGCTGCCGGTTGCGTTCCCTTGTTCGGGCGTGGTGCCGGCCGGGTTTTGGGCATAGGCGCCAGCTGCGAACAGACCAGCGATCATGACTGCGAGAATTTTGCTCATTGAAGATTCCTCTATCGAGAATTGGTTGGAAACGCCTCCCGGCGAGCAGAAGGTCAGCCACTAACGAGCCCATTGGCCCCATGGTTGACAAACGCCAGCTGATGGGCAGCGTCTAAAATGTACAGCGATTTGTTAGCCGGTTGTACAGCGAAACCCCCGCGCTGTCTGAATTCGCTGACACTCGTCAAAATTACATCACTCCCGGAGCCTTCGCCCTCATGCCCAGCTATCAGCACATCAAAGTCCCGGCCGAAGGCCAGAAGATCACGGTCAATGCCGACAGCTCGCTGAATGTGCCCGATCAACCGATCATCCCTTTCATCGAAGGCGACGGGACGGGGTTGGACATCACGCCGGTGATGCTCAAGGTGGTGGATGCCGCGGTGGCCAAGGCCTACGGCGGCAAGAGGAAGATCCACTGGATGGAGGTCTATGCCGGCGAGAAGTCGACCAAGGTGTACGGCCCCGACGTCTGGCTCCCCGAGGAAACCCTGCACGCCGTGCGCGACTACGTGGTCTCCATCAAGGGCCCGCTCACCACGCCCGTCGGCGGCGGCATCCGCTCGCTGAACGTCGCGCTGCGCCAGGAGCTCGATCTCTACGTGTGCCTGCGCCCCATCCAGTATTTCGAAGGCGTGCCCAGCCCGGTGCGCGAGCCGCACAAGACCAACATGGTCATCTTCCGCGAGAACTCGGAAGACATCTACGCCGGCATCGAGTTCGAAGCCGAAAGCGACAAGGCCAGGAAGCTCATCAAGTTCCTGCAGGACGAGCTTGGCGTCAAGAAGATCCGCTTTCCCAACACCTCCGGCATCGGCGTGAAGCCCGTGTCGATCGAGGGCACCGAGCGCCTGGTGCGCAAGGCCTTCCAGTACGCCATCGACAACGACAAGCCCAGCGTGACCATCGTGCACAAGGGCAACATCATGAAGTTCACCGAAGGCGGCTTCCGTGATTGGGCGTATGCCCTGGCCGCCAAGGAATTCGGCGCCGAGCTGGTCGACGGCGGCCCGTGGATGAAGTTCAAGAACCCGAGAACGGGCAAGGAAATCACCGTCAAGGACAGCATCGCCGACGCGTTCCTGCAGCAGATCCTGCTGCGTCCCGCCGAGTACAGCGTGATCGCCACGCTGAACCTCAACGGCGACTACGTGTCCGACGCGCTGGCCGCGCAGGTCGGCGGCATCGGCATCGCCCCGGGCGCGAACCTGAGCGACACCGTCGCGATGTTCGAAGCCACGCACGGCACGGCGCCCAAGTACGCCGGCAAGGACTACGTGAACCCCGGCTCCGAAATCCTCTCGGCCGAGATGATGCTGCGCCACATGGGCTGGACCGAAGCGGCCGACCTGATCATCAGCGCGATGAAAAAGTCGATTGCCAGCAAGCGCGTGACCTATGACTTCGCGCGCCTGATGGAAGGTGCGACGCAGGTGAGCTGCTCGGGCTTCGGGCAGGTCATGATCGAGCATATGTAATCAATTCATTGAGCGCTTCGGCGTCTTGTGACGTCGCCGCATCGAGCCTTTGAATTCCCAAAAGGAATTCAAAGGCTTTTTTCTTGTCTGCACGCTCTCCATTCGAATAGAAATTACTACTTTCAAGCTTTCCAATCGTACAGACCCGGAGAAATTTCACGGACCAATTGCCTGTTTTTGGGATTTAACTATTGGTAGAAACTGTGCACCGCACAGACCTGCACGAGCACCCAGAATCGCGCCTATTCGAGAAAGTATAGGGAGCGCGAAATGGGCAGGAAAAAAGCAAATACCGGCGCTTTGCCGAGCGGCGCAGTGCATGAAGCAGCCGCGCAATTGTCTTCGTCGGCGAAGCGGTAGATCGCCATGGCGATTTCTCGACGAGCGTTGTTCGGCAAGCTCAATCTCACCCTGTTTCGCGGTATTGAATCCGCGACAGCCTTTGCCAAGCTGAGAGGAAATCCGTACGTCGAATTGACGCATTGGATTCATCAACTCTGGCAACTCAATGACGGCGATCTGCAGCGTGTCTGCCGTCACTACCAGGTCGACGCACAAGCCGTCGAAACAGACCTGAGGTCGGCCCTGTCGGAGCTGCCTTCCGGCGCGACGTCATTGAGCGATTTTTCCCATCACGTCGAAGCGGCTGTCGAGCGTGCCTGGGTGCTGTCCAGTCTCGAGTTCGGCGACCGCTCCGTGCGCGGCGCTTGGCTGCTTGCAGCGCTGGTGCAAACGCCCGAACTGCGCCGCGTGCTCGTTGGCATATCGCCGGCATTCCGAAAAATCCCCGCGGAGCAATTGACGGATGTTCTCGCTGCCCTCATTGCAGGCTCCCCGGAAGATGGCGAAGGGCCGCACGACGGCTCAACCTTGTCGCCCGCAATGCCCGGAGAAGCGAGCGGCGCGATCACCACGCCGCCGGATGGCAAATCGGCCTTGGCCCGGTACTGCACCGACCTGACGGAACGCGCACGCGGTGGATATATCGACCCCGTGATCGGCCGCGAACACGAGATTCGCACGATGGTCGACATCCTGCTGCGCCGGCGGCAGAACAACCCCCTGCTCACGGGAGAAGCTGGCGTGGGCAAGACGGCCGTGGTCGAGGGCCTTGCGCTCGCCATCGCCAGCGGCGAGGTTCCGCCATCGCTGAGCGATGCCCGCCTGCTCAGCCTCGATGTAGGCGCGCTGCTCGCCGGCGCCAGCATGCGGGGAGAGTTCGAGTCGCGCCTGAAATCGCTGCTCGAGGAGGCGAGCACGTCGAGCCAACCGGTCATCCTCTTCATCGACGAGGTGCACACCTTGATCGGCGCGGGCGGACAGGCAGGCACCGGGGACGCGGCCAACCTGCTCAAGCCCGCGCTCGCGCGCGGCACCTTGCGCACCGTGGGCGCCACCACGTGGAGCGAATACAAACGCCACATCGAAAGGGACCCCGCGTTGACCCGGCGCTTCCAGGTGCTGCAGGTGGCCGAGCCCGAAGAGGCCTCCGCCATCGAGATGGTGCGTGGCCTGGTCGCCACCTTTGCCGCGCATCACGGCGTCACCGTGCTGGACGAGGCCGTGCGGGCCGCGGTCACGCTGTCCCATCGCTACATCCCGTCGCGCCAGCTGCCGGACAAGGCCATCAGCCTGCTCGACACGGCCTGCGCACGCGTCGCCATGTCGCTGCACACGCCGCCCGCCGTGGTCGATCAATTGCGGCAGCGAATTGCGGCGCTGGATGTGGAACTCGAACTGCTGATTGGAGAGGGCGCCATCTCGCAAGGCAGCGAGAAGCGGCTGGAGCGCGTCGAAGCCGCGCATTCCCGGCTCGGGACCGCCGAACTTGAACTCTCGGCACATGAAGCCAGGTGGCAGGAAGAGCTGGCAATGGTCCAGCAGATTCAAGCGCTGAGAACAAGGAAGAGGGAGGAGGGAGAGAGAAGCGCCGAGGGCGAATGGCCCTCGGCGCAATTGCAGGCCCTCGAAGAAGAACTCCTGTCGCGTCAGCAGGACATGCCGCTGGTCTTTCCTCAGGTCGATGAGTCGGTGGTCGCGGCCATCGTCGCCGACTGGACGGGAATTCCCGTGGGGCGCATGGTGCAGGACGAAGTCGCCGCGGTCTTCAGGCTCGAATCCACGCTCGACGAGCGAGTCATCGGTCAAGGCCATGCACTCGCGGCCATTGCCGAACGTATTCGTACGTCGCGAGCGCGGCTCACCGATCCCGACAAGCCAGTGGGTGTCTTCCTTTTGGTCGGTCCCTCGGGCGTCGGCAAGACCGAGACCGCGCTGGCGTTGGCGGAAGCGATGTATGGCGGCGAGCAGAACCTCATCACCGTCAACATGAGCGAGTTTCAGGAGCCGCACACCGTCTCTGGCCTGAAGGGTTCGCCGCCGGGTTACGTGGGCTATGGGGAAGGCGGCGTTCTCACGGAGGCCGTGCGGCGCAAACCCTACAGCGTGATCCTGCTCGACGAGGTGGAGAAGGCGCATCCGGATGTGCACGAACTTTTCTACCAGGTGTTCGACAAGGGCTGGATGGAAGACGGCGAAGGTCGCCACATCGACTTCAGGAACACCACCATCCTGCTGACGAGCAACACCGGCGCCGAGCTCATCCAGAGCATGTGCGAAGACCTTTCGCCGCCGCCCGGCATCGACGCCTTGCGCGAAGCCCTGCAGCCCGCGCTTCGCCAGGTGTTTCCGGCCGCGTTCCTGGGGCGCCTGTCCGTCGTGCCCTACCTCCCGCTGGGCGAGCAGGCCCTGGGCCGCGTCGTCTCGCTGCACCTGGACCGCGTGGTCCAGCGCATGAAAAAGCAGCATGGCATCGAACTGGGTTACGCACCTTCTCTGGTGGCCGAAATCATCGAGCGGTGCGGCACCCACGAAACCGGCGTCCGCCGCCTGATCGGGTTCATCGAGCAGCACCTGCTGCCCGTTCTGTCGCGGCAATGGCTCACCGCCTTGCAGGAAAGGCGAACGATCACCCGGATGTCCGTCGACGCCAAGCCGCGCGACACGACGGGCTCTCACTTGCAAGGAGGAGATGTCGTCATCTGCCACACCGAGTACGCCTGATCCTTCAAGCCGCCGCATTCATCCGGCGCCCTCACTTCAGTTTTTCATCAGGGAGTTTTCATGACAAACAACAACAGCAGCCAGAAGTTCATCGCCCGCAACAGGGCGCCACGCGTGCAGATTGAATACGACGTGGAAATCTACGGCTCGGAGAAAAAGATCGAGCTGCCTTTCGTCATGGGTGTTCTGGCCGATCTGTCCGGCAAGCCCTCGCAAGCATTGCCGCCGGTGGTCGAGCGCAAGTTCCTCGATATCGACATCGACAATTTCGACGAACGCATGAAGGCGATCCAGCCGCGCGTGGCCTTCGCGGTGCCCAACACGCTGTCGGGGCAGGGTCAGCTCATGGTCGACATCACCTTCGAGAGCATCGAGGACTTCTCGCCGGCGGCCGTGGCCCGCAAGGTCGAACCGCTCAGTCGCCTGCTCGAGGCGCGCACCCAGCTCGCCAACCTGCAGACCTACATGGATGGCAAGGCCGGTGCCGAGGGCCTCGTCAACAAGCTGCTGCAAGACCCGACGCTCATGAAGTCCCTTGCGCAGGCACCCAAGCCGCGTGCGGCAACCCCCAACGATGCGTCGACTGCCGAATCGGCAACCTGAACCTGCCCCAAGGAGCCTCCAATGAACATCGCAAGCGACAACGTTCTCGACGCGCCCGTGGCGGCGCAGTACACCAACCCGTCCGACTTCGCGTCCCTGCTGGACAAGGAGTTCAAGCCCAAGACCGACGAGGCCCGCGACGCCGTCGAAGCGGCCGTGCGCACCTTGGCCGAGCAGGCGCTCGTCAATGCCGCGACCATGACCGACGATGCCTACAGCAGCATCGAAGCCATCATTGCGGAGATCGACCGCAAGCTCTCGGAGCAGATCAACCTCGTGCTGCACAAGGACGAGTTCCAGAAGGTCGAGTCGGCCTGGCGCGGCATGCACCACCTGGTCTACAACACGGAGACGGACGAGAAGCTCAAGATCCGCTTCATGGATGTGTCCAAGGACGAGGTGCGCCGCACGCTTCGCCGCCACAAGGGCATTGCCTGGGACCAGAGCCCGATCTTCAAGCGCATCTACGAGGAAGAGTACGGCCAGCTCGGCGGCGAGCCGTACGGCTGCCTCGTAGCGGACTACTACTTCGACCACACGCCGCCCGATGTCGAGCTGCTGGGCGCAATCGCCAAAATCTCGGCCGCCTCGCATGCGCCGTTCATCGCGGGCTCGGCCCCGTCGCTGCTCGGCATGGAGTCGTGGCAGGAACTCGCGAACCCTCGCGACCTCGCGAAGATCACCTCGAACCTGGAGCATGCGCCCTGGAATTCGCTGCGCAGCACCGAGGACTCGCGCTACGTCGGCCTCGCCATGCCGCGCTTCCTCTCGCGCCTTCCCTATGGCGCAAAGACCAATCCGGTCGACGAGTTCGATTTCGAAGAAGAAACCGAAGGCGCGGACCACCGGAACTACGTCTGGAGCAACGCGGCCTATGCAATGGCCGTCAACATCAACCGCAGCTTCAAGCTCTACGGCTGGTGCACGATGATCCGCGGCGTGGAGTCGGGCGGTACGGTGGAGAACCTGCCGTGCCATACCTTCCCGACCGACGACGGCGGCTTCGACATGAAGTGCCCGACCGAGATCGCCATCTCCGACCGCCGGGAGGCCGAGCTCGCGAAGGCCGGCCTGATTCCCCTGGTGCATCGCAAGAACACCGATCACGCCGCGTTCATCGGCGCGCAATCGGTTCAGAAGCCGCAGGAGTACATGGACCCCGACGCGACGGCCAACGCCAACCTGTCGGCCCGGTTGCCGTACCTGTTCGCCAGCACGCGCTTTGCGCATTACCTCAAGTGCATCGTGCGCGACAAGATCGGCTCCTTCAAGGAGCGCGAGGACATGCAGCGCTGGCTCAACGAATGGATCATGCATTACGTCGATGCCGACCCCGCCAACTCGTCGCAGGAGACCAAGGCCCGCAGGCCGCTCGCAGCCGCCGAGGTCGTGGTGGAAGACATCGAGGGCAACCCCGGCTACTACGGCGCGAAGTTCTTCCTGCGCCCGCATTTCCAGCTCGAAGGGCTGACCGTTTCGCTGCGCCTCGTCGCGAAATTGCCGTCTCTCAAGGACGCGGCCTGACCGGCATCGCTTCCAACGTTTTCGAATCGTTCGATGAAGTGGCGCGCAGACGCCACCCGCAAAGCCGCTCGAAGCGCCGAAAGAGCGCTCGGGCATCTGTCAAACATTGAAAAAACCAAGCTCAGGGAGTTTTTATGGCACAAGATATTTTTCTGAAGATCAACGGCATCGAAGGTGAATCCCAGGATTCCGATCACAAGAACGAGATCGAGGTTCTTGCCTTCAACTGGAAAGCCTTCCAGGAATCCACCATGCACGCCGGTTCGGGCGGTGGTGCCGGCAAGGCCACGGTCGAGGACCTGGAGTTCGAGCATTACGTCGATCGCTCGAGTCCCAACCTGATGAAGTACTGCCTCACCGGCAAGCACGTCCAGGAAGCGAAGCTCACCATCCGCAAGGCCGGCGGCAACCCGCTGGAGTACCTGAAGTTCACGTTCTCCGACGTGATCATCACCACGATCCATCCGTTCGGTTCGAACTCCGACGAGATGCGCGTCAAGGAGCGCGTTCGCCTGTCGTTCTCGAAGATCAAGCAGGAGTACTCGGTGCAGAACGCGCAGGGCGGCAGCGGCGGCGCGGTCACCGCCGGCTACGACATCAAGGGCAACAAGGAGTCCTGACAGCCAATGCCAGGCCCTGAACCGATTCGGGGCCTTTCGACTTCGGACGGCGCGGTGCACGAAGGTGCGGCGCGCTGCCCGCGGTCGATCCTTTTCGACCGGTTGCATCACCTCCTTTTTCTCATGCTCTTCAACCTGCCTTGTGCCCGGCGGATCGCTTCGCGGCGATGGCTGCCCGTGGTGCTTACGCCGCTGGTTCTCGCGCTTTCGCTGGTCGCCGCCGTGTCTTCGCATGCCCAGTTCTCCGATCCCAGGGAGCAGACCCGGCTCGACATCACGATCACGGCGGAGGCCGGCGTCAACCCCGATGACAAGGGCAGGGCGGCGCCCATCCTGGTGCGCCTCTATGAGCTCAAGTCGGAGGGCACCTTCGAATCCGCCGACTACTTTTCTCTCTCCGGCAACGACAAGGCCCTGATCGGCAGCGACCTGCTCGTGCGGGACGAATTCATCCTGCGGCCCGGCGAGGTCAAGACCATCCGCCGCAAGTCGCACCCCGACCTCGGCGCCATCGGCATCGTCGCGGGCTATCGCGACCTCGCGCAAGCCGATTGGCGCGTGGTGCAGAAGATCGAACCCGCACCGGAAGTCGCCTGGTATCGCTCGGTCCTGCCGGCCAACAAGGTCAAGTTGCAGATCGCTCTTCAAGCCAAGGGCATCCAGCTCATTCCTCTCAAGTAAAGCCCACGGCTTGCAAGCACAACGATCGAATTCATGAGTTGGTACAACAAAGTCGCCTGGAGCGAAGGGCTCTTCCTGCGCCCGCAGCTGTTTCAGCAGCAGGAGCGCTACCTCGAACACCTCGCGCACAAGCGCACGGCATCGCTCAGTCCGTTCTACTGGGGCTTCAATCACTACAGCATCGACGCGGAGTCGTTGTCCCTCGGCAAGCTCGTGCTCGCCAGCGCCGCCGGCATTTTTTCGGACGGCACGCCGTTCGATGCGCCGGCCCAGACGCTCCCGCCCGCGCCGCTCACCATCCTTCCGGAGCATCTGGAGCAGGTCATCCATCTGGCCGTGCCCATCCGCACGCCCAACGGCGAGGAAACCACGTTCGACGATGTGCTGGCATCCGCTGCGTCGCTCGCGCGCTTCTCGGTTTTCGACATCGAGTTGCGCGACGCGAACTCCATCGGCCAGGGCCCGAAGACGGTGCAACTCTCCCGCCTGCGCTTGCGCCTGCTGCCGCAACGCGAACTCACGGATGCATGGATCGGCCTTCCGCTCGCCAAGGTGACCGTGCTGCGCTCCGATGGAAGCATCGCCATCGATCCGCATCTGATACCGCCCGTGGCCGGCTACGGCGCGAGCCCGCTGCTGACCGATTGGGTGACGAACTTGCACGGCCTGTGCCGGCTTCGCGCGCAGTCTCTCGCGGCGCGGCTCAGCGGCAACGACGGCAAGTCCAGCGAAGCGGCCGAGGTGTCCGACTTCCTGCTGCTGCAGATCCTCAATCGCTACGAGCCCTTGTTCGAGCACTGGCTGCGTGTGCGGGAGACTTCGCCGGAGGTTCTCTACACCGCGCTGTGCACCCTCAGCGGGGAGCTCGCGACGTTCGTGCGCGCGAGCACGCGCCGCCCCGCCGCGCACCCGGCCTACCAGCACATCGATCCGTGTCTCTCGTTCAGGGAACTGATGGGCGACGTGCAGGCGCTGCTCAACGACGTGCTGGTGCGCAGCGCGCAGAGCATTCCGCTGGCCAATCGCGCCAACGGCGTGCGCGTGGCGAGCGTCGAGCCGTCCGAACTGCAAGGCTTCTCCAGCCTCGTGTTCGCCGTGGCTGCCCATACGCCACCCGATCAACTGGCCAGTCAGTTTCCGGCGCGCTGCAAGGTCGGGCCGAGCGACCGGCTCGCCGAACTCATCCGTTCGCACCTGCCGGGCATCCCGTTGCAGACGCTGCCAGTGCCACCGCGCCAGATTCCTTTCAACGCAGGGTTTGTCTATTTCCAGATCGACTCGCGCGGGCCGCTCTGGGAGCACATGGTCAAGCACGGCGGGCTCGCGCTGCACGTGGCGGGTGAGTTCCCCGGTCTGCGCATGGAGCTGTGGGGCGTGCGCGAAAAATGACACCAATCGTTGACAACACCATGCGCGATCAGGACGAGCCCAACGGCGTCCCGGGCGACGCCGATTCGGCCGACGGCTCGTGGCCGGATGATCAGCCGGCGGAGGTGCATCTCGCTCCAGAATCGCCGATGCAGGCGCGTCTCGCTGCAGTGGCTGCCGCTCGGAATCCCCTGCTCGAAGCAGCCCAGCCTCTGTTGCGCGCGCTCGCCGACATGCCGGCGACGCTCGGCACCGACGGCGTGACGATTCTTCATCGGCTGCTGGAGCGCGAGGTCGCGCTTTTCCAGTCGCTGTGCAGCAGCGCGCAGATCCGGCACGAGCATGTCGTGGCCGCGAGCTATTCGTTGTGCACGGCGCTCGACGAGTCCGCCAACAGCACCGAATGGGGCGGTGGCAAGAACGGCGAAGCTGGCATCTGGGCCGGGCAGCAACTTGCCGCGAAGTTTCACGGCGATACCAAGGGCGGCGACAAGTTCTTCCTGCTGGTGGGACGCCTGGCGGCCAGCCCGCAGGAACACGTCGATCTGCTCGAGCTGATGTACCAGGTGCTCGGGCTCGGGTTCGAGGGGCGCTTCAGCACCGCGGCCAACGGACGCCGACAGCTCGAGACGGTTCGCCATCGGCTGTTCACGCTGCTCGGGACCGCGCGTGGCGATGTGCCACACGACCTTTCTCCGCACTGGCGGGGCGTGGGGGCCGGCACATTCCGGTTGCTGCGCAGCGTGCCGGTCTGGCTGACGGCCTCGCTGCTGGCGCTGGTCTTGTGCGGACTGTTCGCTTGGTACAAGTACCAACTGCTGCGGATGAGTGCCGACGTGGCGCAGCGCATCGCCGCCATCGGGCAGATGCGTCCGCCACCGGTGTCGCCGGCGCCGCCGGTCAAGCCGCTGCGCTTGAAAGAACTGCTGGCACCCGAGATCGCGCGCGGCACGGTGAGCGTGGAAGAAGACGAGCGCCGCAGCGCGGTGAGCTTCAGGGGCGACGACATGTTCGTCCCCGGCCAGGCCCGCCTGAACGCACGGATTCTTTTGGTCCTGGCCAAGGTGGCGGACGAGATCAATCAGGTCTCGGGCTCGGTGCAGGTCACCGGCCACTCCGACAACCGGCCGATCAAGACCCGCGAGTTTCCCGACAACCAAGTCCTGAGCGAGAAGCGTGCCGAAGCCGTCGCTGCCGTGCTGCAGGAGAAGGGCGTGGTGGCTTCGCGCATACGCACCGAAGGACGGGGCGACACGATGCCGGTTGCCGACAGCGCAACGGCCGCGGGACGCGCCAGGAATCGACGCGTCGATATCGTCGTCACCCAGGGCGATGGCAACAACGCCGTGCGAGCCGCATCACCCTCGCCAACGCCTGCGCCAGCGCCGGCGCCGCGCTAGAGGCGACTCGGGAATCACTCATGCAATACATCAAACAATTCCTGGCATTTCTTTTTTCCCGGCAGATGCTGGCCTTCCTCGCCATGGTGCTGCTGGCAATGGCGATCTGGTTCGTCGGCCCGTTGCTCGCCGTCGACGGACTGCGGCCGCTGGCGCCGGTCGGTGTGCGGGTGACTTTCATCGTGCTGCTGCTGGTGCTGGGCATCCTCTGGCTGGTCTCGGGTCCATACAGCCTGGTGGGAGTCGCTGCGCTGTGCTTGCTGCTGTGGCAGGCGGGCCCCTTGCTGGAGATCGGCACTGCAAAGCCGCTGGCTCCAGCCTGGGTGCGCGCGGCGATCATCGGCGCGATCCTGCTGCTGTATGCGCTGTACTGGCTCTACCGGCTCTGGCAAGCGCTGCGCAACAACGAGGACCTGCTCGCACGCGTCCTGAGCTTCGGAAAGGACGTGGGCAAGGACGAGACCGGCAGGGAAGAGATCAAGACGGTCACCACCGCGGTCACTCGCGCATTGGCGCAGCTCAAGGGCATGCGCGGCCGTGGCGGATTGCGTCGCCTGCTCGAGGGCCGGCGCTATCTGTACGAGTTGCCCTGGTACATGATCGTCGGCAGCTCCGGCACGGGAAAGACCACGGCGCTGCTCAACGCGGGAATGCAGTTTCCGCTGGCGCGGCAGATGGGCAATGCGTCCAAGCGCGTGGTGTTCAAGTCCGAAGGCGGCACGCTGCATTGCGACTGGTGGTTTGCCAACGAGGCCGTGCTGATCGACACGGCCGGCCGCTACACCACGCAGGAAAGCGATCCCGTGATCGATCCGCTCGAGTGGCGTGGTTTTCTCGGCCTGCTGCGCAAGCACCGCACGCGCGCGCCGCTCAACGGCGTGATCGTTGCGCTCAACGCCGCCGAACTGCTGACCATGACCGAGATGGAGCGCGCCGAGCATGCCGGCATGGTGCGCGACCGCCTGACCGATCTGCGCCAGGAGCTGGGCATCCGCTTTCCCGTGTACGTCGTCGTCACGAAGATGGACCTGCTGCGGGGTTTCAGCGAGTACTTCCAGTCACTCACCAGCGAAGGGCGCATGCAGGCCTGGGGCTTCACGCTGCCGTTCAACGGCATTAAGAACGCGCGCGCCACAGCGCAGGTTCGCGAGACCTTGCGCACGCAAGTCGAAGCGGAGCTGGCCTTGCTCAAGGACCGGCTCGCCGACGGCTTGCGCGCGCGGCTGAACGAAGAGTTCGACGTGGAGCGCCGCAAGCGCCTGTTTGCATTGCCGCAGGAACTGGCCGGGTTGTCGGTGCCGCTGGTGCCGATGCTCGACGAGATCTTTCTGGTCTCGCGTTTCGACAGGACGCAACTGCACGACACGCTACGTGGTGTGTATTTCACGAGCGGCGCGCAAGCCCACGCGGAAGTGCCAGCGGACCCGGGCACGCTGCTTCAGCGGTTGCGGCGCAGCCTCGGCCTGTCGCCACCTCCGAACCCGCAGGCGGTCGGCACGGCGCCGGGGCGGGGGCAGCAGGGCTTCTTTCTCCAGGACCTGCTGACCAAGGTCATCATCCCGGAAGCCCATCTGGTGAAGCCCAACCTCCGCTGGGAATTCCGATTCAGGCTGCTGCGCCTGACGGGGCATGCGCTGTCGGTGGTGATCTTCCTGTGGCTGGCCAGCGCGCTGGCCCTGAGCTTCGGCAACAACCGCCAGTACCTGGGCACCGTCGGGCAGCGCACCGATGTGCTCGCGGGCCAGGTGCGCGCGCTGCTCGGCAACTTCAAGCCCGCGGGTGTGCCGGATGTGCTCAATGGCGCCAGCGAGTTGCCTGGCTACACAGGCCTGGACATCGACAACCCGCCGGGCAGTTTTCTTTACGGCCTGTACACCGTGCCGCCGGTGCTGGCGGCGACGGGCGAAACCTATGCGCAGCTGCAGGACCACACCTTGCTGCCGACCATCCTGCAGCGCATGGAAGCCGTGCTGACGCAGAGCATGAAGGACGGCGATGCCAAGACGGCCTATGAAACCCTGCGCGTCTACAAGCTCCTGCACGACAGGGACCACTACATGAAGGGCGGCGCGCGGGACGTGCGCAACTGGGTGCTCAAGGACTGGGAGCAGGCGGACAGCGCCGCGGCCTTCGGCGGACGCGCGTCGATGGTGGGCCATGTGACGGCGCTCTTTTCCGGCGAGCGTCCGGTGCAGGCGGCGTCGCTGCCCAACGAGGGGTTGGTGCGCGCGGTGCAGGACTTCCTGAACGGCAACACCTCGACGCAGCGCGTGTACGAGCGCGCCAAGGCGGCCATGCTGCCCGATGCGCCGCAGGAGTTCACGCTGGTCCGCGCAGTCGGACCTCAGGCCGGCACGGTGTTCTCGCGCGCCGGCGGCCTGCCGCTCGAAAAGGGCGTGCCGGGCCTCTTCACTTACGACGGATACCACGACGTCTTCAGCAAGCGTTTGCCGGAGTTCGTCGGGCAGGCGATCGACGACGATGCCTGGGTCATGGGGCGGGGAGCATCCGGGCCGCTCGACGCGGCGGCTCGCAAGCTGCAGAACGATCCCTTGCTCGACGACATCCGCCGCCAGTACCTGAGCGAATACGCGCAGCAATGGGAGGCCTTCCTCGAATCGATTCGCACGGTCAGCGGCAGCGACACCACGGGCACCAGCCTGGGGTTCGACCTGGGCGTGCTGCGGCAGTTTGCCGCGCCCGATTCACCGCTGGCCCGGCTGGCGCGTGCGGCAGCGCGCGAGACCACGCTGTCGCGTCCCTTGGTCGTGGATGCGCAGCAAGAGAAGGGCTTCCTGGACAAGGCCTCCGACGAACTGAGCAAGAAGACCAGCGCGATCGGCAGGAACCTCGGCATTCGCGCCGAGGAGCGGCTCGAAAAGCAGATCGTCGACAACCGCTTCGCCGCGCTGCGCGAGGTCGTGACCGGCCAGCCGGACATTGGTGCGGGGAATGTCGGCACTGCCGGTGCCAAACCCGGGCTCGAAACCATTTCGGGCCTGGTCAACGAGTTCTACACCTTGCTCGTCGTGGCCGACACGGCGCTCACTGCGGGGAGCTTGCCACCCGGTGGCTCCGAGGTCGGTGCGCGCCTGAAGCTGGAAGCCGGGAAGCTCCCGGCGCCGTTTCGCGAGGTGCTGACCGCGCTGGCCACCAGCGGCGGCGACAAGGTGGTGCTGGGCGCCACCGGCATCCTGCGCAATCAGGCGCAGCAGCAACTGGACCGCATCATGGGCCTGATGGCGATGCAGGTCGGCGAGCCCTGCAGGCGCGGCGTGGAAGGGCGCTATCCGCTGGCTGCCGTGGCGCAGGACGCGTCCATCGAGGACTTCACGCTGGTCTTCGCCGCGGGCGGCGCCGCGGACGAGTTCTTCAACAAGTACCTGGCTTCGTACGTCGACACCAGCGTGCGTCCCTGGCGCTACAAGGACCCGAGCGTGGCCAACGCCATGGTCGGCGCGGAAGCCGCCCCCGGCGGTGCAGTGCCGTCGCCCGCGACCACGGGCCCGACCTTGCTCGGCGAGCTGCTCAAGCTGCTGGCCCAGAGCGGGCCGAACCTCGATGCCTTCTATCGCGCGCAACAGATTCGCGATCTGTTCTTTCGCGATGCCGGCGGCAAGAGGCTGGCGTGGAAGATGGACCTGCGGGTGCTCGAGCTGGAGCCCAGCATCACCGACCTGCTCATCGACATCGATGGACAGGGGCAACGCTACATCCATGGCCCGGTGCAGGCGTTCGCCGTCAACTGGCCGGGGCCGCGCGGCGGCGCGATGGCGGAGATCACCGCGAACCCTCGAATCTCGGGGCCGACCTCGACCTTTCTGGCCAACGGGCCATGGGCACTGTTCCGGTTGCTTGAAAAGGGCCGCATCGTGAACACCGCAACGCCGGGGCGGCTGAGCGTCGAGTACGCGTTCGACGGCCGCAAGGCGCTGATCGACGTCAGTTCCGGCAGCCAGCCCAATCCGCTCAACAGCGATGTGCTCAAGGGCTTCCGCTGCCCGGGACGGGCGGCCTGATCCCATGCTGAAAAAACTGATCGCCCCTTGGTGCATTCTTCCGCCGGCCATCTGGGGCAAGTTGCCGGACCACGCGGACTTCGTGCGCAGCGGCGTGCGCCATGGGGAAGCGGAGGCGTGGATGCTGTGGCTCGCACAGCGAGGCTTCAACGCGGAAGCCGGCGTCGCCGCCAGGGCCGTGTCCGCGCCGGTCGCTTTCGTGCTGCCTGCCGGTGACTTGTCGTTTGCACGGCGACGGTTCGTGTTCGGCGTGATGGCGCCGTCTATCGACAAGGTGGGGCGATCCCATCCCCTGGTGATCTATCAGCAGGCACACCCGCGCTGGGCCATGCGTCATTTCGAGGCGCAACGCGATCAGCCGCTCAATTGGCAGTTCTGGCTTGCGCGCGCCGTGGCCCGCCATGCGCGCGCGCAAGGCCATGCCGACTTTCATGCGTTGGAGTCCACGGTGCGTGCGTTGTGGGAGGAGAGTTGCAAGACGGAGAAAGACCGCCCCGGACAGCGGACTCACCGAATGGAAGCCGTGCTCGACCAGGGGATGGGCCCCGCACCCGGCAACGATCCCGCCGCCGGGCTGCACGGCGTTCGCCATCTCCCGTGGGCCGATTGGCCGCATCGCCTGCAAGGCGCGCGTGCCGAAAGTGCGTTCTGGCAGCAAGACGCCGAGGGGCGTTTCATCGGCGCCGCCAACAGGTTGCAGAAGCTGTGGGGCGGCGTGCGATGAATACCGAAAACCCTCATGCGATCAGCGGCAACGTGACCCCTTTGCTTCTTCGTCTGACGCACAGCGGCGGCGAGGCGCGGAACGCGACCATGCTGATTCCCCCGGCCGGCGCGGGCATGGCCGATGCCCTCCAGCTGTGCGGCGAGCGCCAGAGCGATGCCCAGTGGCGCGTCGCGAACCTGTGCCGCATTGCGTGGCGCGGTGAAGCCGGCGGCTGGCAGTTGCTGAATGGAAGCTACACGCTCGTATGCGCACACAACGGCGTACGCATCCCGGTCGGCGCGGCGGTGACCGTTGCAGCGGGCGACACGCTCGAACTGGGGTTGCTGCGCTTCGTGCTGGAGTCGGGGGAAGGCGTTGTGCCTGAACAGATGCACGTGGAACCCAGGACGTCGGGAAACCGGCTGGATGTGTTCGATCACTGGGCCACCGCGTCTCCGGCGCCGGCAGGGACACCGCATGGTTTCGATCTGCGCGATCTACGCGATCTGGACGGTCGCGGTAGCGAGCTTCGGATCGATACCTTTGCCGATCCTTTCGGCGTGCTCGACATCGCGGGCGCCAGGTCTCGCCCGGCCGCAGACACCCTGGCCGGCCTGCTCGGCGAAAAGTCGCGACGCGAAGCGCGGCCTGCGCCCGCCGCGCGACCACCGACGCCTCCCGGGCCCGCGGAATCCGTGCTGGACGAATTGCATGAAGAGTTCGTGCGCGTGGTCCAGGACCCCGACCAGCTCGCAGGCCGGATCGATTGGGAAGGATTCGTGGTTTTCGGCGGCGAGACTGCGCCGACGCTGGACGAATTGAGCAAACAGGCCGAGCCCTATGCCTTGCTGCGCGACATCCTGCTGCCGCGCGAAGGCATCGACCAGGTCATCGACGAGTTCGAGCCGCTCGCGCGATCGGGGCTTCTCGAAGCGGAGCCCTCGGAAGATGTGCTGGGCCTGTTCGCGCCAGAGCTTGTTCGCGAGGCCAGGACTTCGTTGCCGAGCCTCACGCGGCGCGAGCACCACGATCTCTCGCCGGACAGCCACGTCCGGATCGGCTCGATGCGCGTCGGCGGCGAAGAGGGCGAGAAGGAGGGCGCTTCGTGACGCAAACCCCGGCCAAGCCCGCGCTGCAGGAAATGCTCGCGCAATTGCGTGCGACTCCCTGGAAGTTCGGATTTCTCGCGGTGTTGAGGCGCTTCGGCGCCGCCTGGTCAGAACAGCCTCCCATCGGACTCGCAAGCCGCCCGCAGCAAGAGCCTTTCCGGTTGGGGCAGGCGGCCGCCTTGATCTTTGCGCCGCGCGAGATCGCCGCCGTGGTGTTGCCGGGCGAATCGGCGCAGCGCTTGCCGGGGGCTCCACCCCCGCGCGCCGGGAACAACCCGGCGCTTCCCGTGATGCGCGTGTACGGACTGGGCCTGCTGGGCCCCAACGGGCCGCTTCCGCTGCACTACACAGAACTGGTGCGCGATCGTGCCGAGAATCACAACGACAGCACGCTGGCGGACTTTCTGGACCTCTTCCATCACCGCTACCTCACGCACATGTACCGCGCGTGGGCGCAGAGCCAGGCTGCCGCGGGCCTGGATCGCGCGGAGGATGAAGCTTTCAGCCGCTACGTCGCACGCCTCACGGGTCATGACCCGCTGGAGATCCGCGATTCGGTGTTGCCCGCGCATGCGCGCCTCGCGGCATCCACGCACCTGGGCCGCGAGGCCCGCAACCCCGATGGGTTGGCCGCCACAGTGGCCCGGTTCTTCGCGGTGCCCGTGCAGCTTCAGGAGTTCGTGCTGCACTGGATCCGCATCGACGACGAAGACCAGAGCCATCTGGGCCGCGCGCGCGCCTCCAGCGTCATGGGCGCCGGGGCGATCGCGGGGGAGGTCGTCGCCGATCGGCAGAACAAGTTCCGGCTCGTGATCGGGCCGTTGAAGCTCGAGCAGTACCTGCGCTTCACGCCGCGCGGGCAGGACCTCGCGCTGCTCGTCGAATGGGTGCGCGCCTTCGTCGGCCATGAGTTCGTCTGGGAGGTCGAACTGCGCATCCGCAACGACAGCACGCCGCCCGCCCGGCTCGACGACGGGGAAAGGCTCGGGTGGTCCACCTGGCTCGGCGGCGCCGAGGGCAGGGGGGCGGGGCAGGCCGCGGCGCGAGCCGCGTCACGAACTGCGTCACGAACGGCGGCGCACGCGGCCGACTTCACCGTCGGGATGGTGTTCGAGCCGGAGCAGTACATCGGCTCGCGCTATCGCGACGGCGATGCCCGGACCTTTCATTGACACGTTCACCGGAAATCCATGACCTACGCTGCTACCCCCATCGTGCCGGCCACCGAGTTCGCGCCATTGAGCGCCCGGGAGCCCTGCGGTCCGAGCCTCGAGTACGACGCGGAATACGCCGTGTTGCTCTCGCGCATGTCTCCGCGCAGCGAGGCGCAGTACGGGCAATTTGTCGGAACGCCGGAGGCGCCCAACTGGGCCGAGATCGAACGCGACTGCCGCCGCCTGCTGCTGCGGACCCGGGACATCAACCTGTTCGTCTGGCTGTGCCGGGCTCGCACGCGGCTGGCCCAGGCCACGGGGCTTGCGCAGTCGCTGACCGCGCTGTCCGCGGTGCTGGAGCGCTGGCCCGACGCGGTGCATCCACAGATCACGGTGGAAGGAGAGCGCGATCCGGCGGTGCGCGCCAATGCCCTGGCGGCGCTGGCGGACCCTGACGGCTTGTTGGGCGACGTGCGCGAGATCGTCGTCGCGGCCAATGCCGCAAGGCACCTGACGGTGCGCGAAATCGAACGCGCCCGTTCGGTGCCGCGTCCGGCCGATGCGCCTAGTCCCGAATCCGTCGCGCAGCAGCTTGCGCAGTTGCGGCTCGCCTCGAACGGGAGCGCCCATGTGCCGGTGGAGATGCTGTCGCAGGCGTCACGGGCTGCCCGGCAGATCGCGGCCTGGGCGGTGCATCGCCTGGGTCAGGATGCACCGTCGCTGCAGGCACTGATCGATCTCCTGAAACCTTTCGACGAGGTTGTCGAAGCCGCGCCCGAGGCCGAGCCTGTCGAGCATCACGAGCGTGCAACGCGTCCCCACCTTCCCGGCGCCACCTCGCGCGACGACGTTCTTCAATCCATTCGCAATGCCCGCGAGTGGTTTGAAAACCACGAACCCAGCAGCCCGGTGGCGGTACTGCTGAGGCAAGCCGAACACATGGTCGGCAAGCGGTTCGCGCAGGTGGCCGACGCCATTCCACTCGATCTGTTGCGGAAATGGGACTCCGCCGAAGGGCGCCCTTGATGGGAAATGAAATGGAGATGGGCTTCCTGTCTGCCTGTTTCGTCCTGGGACTGCTCGGGGCCGGGCTCGGCGCGTGGGCGTTCTCGCAGGCTGCTCGGGCGCAATTGAAGGCGCAGCGACAGGCATTCGAGGTGGCCAGGGCGCAGGCCCAGTGGGACTTGCACCACGCCTTGTTGTGCGTGCCGCAATGGGTTCAGCGCGCGGCGCGGATCGAACTGGAGCTTCTCGGCCGGCAGCACACGGAGCGCCACAAGGCGTTGCTGCGCGAACAGCAGCGTTGGCAATCGGAGCAGGAAACCCAAAGGCAGGCCGAGTGGCGAACGCTGCTGTCGGGCTTGAGCGCGCCGATGCCGCGCGAAAGTGCGCAGCCTGCCGATATCGCTCAGGCGGAAAAGCCGACGCTCGCACCGTTGCCAGCCGCGGCAGCAGCCGCGGCCGCAGCTGATTCTCACGAAGCGATGGAAACGCTTCGGGTGCCTCCAGCGCTCATTCAGTCCCCGGAAGTGCCCGAGCGAGAGCTCAGCGACGAGGAAATCGACGCATTGCCTCCCGACCTGCCAGCGCCCGTCCGGCCGCAGCGTAGAAAAATGTCGGCGCCAAATAAGCCAATCCTCCGAAATATCTGAGCGCGGCGGCAATTCACCGATTTATTTCGCTGTTTGCGCTGGCGCATGCGACGCAAGGCACTTGATTTGTCGAATACACGTCACCAAGTCTTCCTGCGTCGGCACGGTGCTTGCACGCTCTATAGAATCTTTTTCATGGCAACGAGAATTCCCAAGACTCCCCCTACCCCCCCGGCCCAAAAACCGGCCGGGGATGACGGAGATTCGGTCGTTCTGGAGCGCCGGCCGCAGAAAACTGCGCCGCCCCAGATGTACCAGGTGGTCATGCTGAACGATGACTACACCCCCATGGAGTTCGTGATCGTGGTGCTGCAGGAGTACTTCAGCAAAGACCGCGAAACCGCGACGCAGATCATGTTGAAGATTCACCTGGATGGCCGCGGCGTCTGTGGGGTTTATTCCCGCGACATGGCAGCCACTAAAGTGAATCAGGTCATGGAGGCCGCGCAGCAGGCTGGGCACCCGCTGCAATGTGTCAGTGAGCCAGTTGCGTGAACCTGTTGAATTGCGCAAGCTCCAACCCATCTGAGAACTTATTTACAGCAAGGCAAAAGGAAATCACATGATTGCCCAGGAACTGGAAGTCAGCTTGCACATGGCCTTCGTCGAGGCCCGGCAGCAGCGCCACGAGTTCATCACCGTGGAGCATCTGCTGCTCGCTTTGCTGGACAACCCGAGCGCCGCAGAGGTTCTGCGCGCCTGCTCGGCGAACGTCGACGACCTTCGGGCGTCGCTCACCAACTTCATCAAGGACAACACGCCGCAAGTGGCGGGTACCGACGATGTAGACACCCAGCCCACGCTGGGTTTCCAGCGCGTGATCCAGCGCGCCATCATGCATGTGCAGTCCACCGGCAACGGCAAGAAGGAAGTCACCGGCGCCAACGTGCTGGTCGCGATCTTCGGCGAGAAGGACTCGCACGCGGTCTACTACCTGCACCAGCAGGGCGTGACCCGTCTGGATGTGGTCAATTTCATTGCCCACGGCATCAAGAAGAGCGATCCGCCGGAAGCCGTCAAGGGCAGCGGCGAAGCGCCTCAAGGTGAAGGCGAAGAGGGCGGCGGCGAGCGCAACGAGAAGGCATCGCCGCTCGAGCAGTTCACCCAGAACCTCAACCAGCTCGCCAAGGACGGCAAGATCGATCCGCTGATCGGCCGCGAATACGAGGTCGAGCGCGTCATCCAGATCCTGTGCCGCCGGCGCAAGAACAACCCGCTGCTCGTGGGCGAGGCCGGCGTGGGCAAGACCGCGATCGCGGAAGGTCTCGCATGGCGCATCACCCAGGGCGACGTGCCCGAGATCCTCGCCGAGGCGCAGGTCTATTCGCTCGACATGGGCGCATTGCTGGCCGGCACCAAGTACCGCGGCGATTTCGAGCAGCGCCTGAAGGGCGTGCTCAAGTCGCTCAAGGACAAGCCGAACGCGGTGCTCTTCATTGACGAAATCCACACGCTGATCGGCGCGGGCGCAGCCTCGGGCGGCACGCTCGATGCGTCGAACCTGCTCAAGCCCGCGCTCTCGAGCGGCCAGCTCAAGTGCATCGGCGCGACCACGTTCACCGAATACCGCGGCATCTTCGAGAAGGATGCGGCCCTGTCGCGTCGTTTCCAGAAGGTCGACGTGGTCGAGCCGTCGGTGCAGGAAACCGTCGATATCCTCAAGGGCCTGAAGTCGCGCTTCGAGGAACACCATGGCGTGAAGTACGCGGTGGCAGCCCTGCAGGCCGCCGCCGAGCTCAGCGCCAAGTACATCAATGACCGTCACCTGCCCGACAAGGCGATCGACGTCATCGACGAAGCCGGTGCCGCCCAGCGCATCCTGCCGCCGAGCAAGCGCAAGAAGACCATCAGCAAGACCGAGGTCGAGGAAATCGTGGCGAAGATCGCGCGCATTCCCCCGGCCAACGTCAGCAACGACGACCGCAGCAAGCTGCAGACGATCGAGCGCGACCTGAAGAGCGTGGTGTTCGGCCAGGACAAGGCACTCGAAGTGCTGGCCTCCGCGGTCAAGATGGCGCGTTCGGGCCTGGGCAAGGGCGACAAGCCGATCGGCTCGTTCCTGTTCTCGGGTCCCACGGGCGTCGGCAAGACCGAAGCGGCCAAGCAGCTTGCCTACATCATGGGCATCGAGCTGATCCGCTTCGACATGTCGGAGTACATGGAGCGTCACGCGGTGAGCCGCCTGATCGGCGCGCCTCCGGGCTACGTCGGTTTCGACCAGGGCGGTCTCCTGACCGAGGCCGTCACGAAGAAGCCGCATTCGGTGCTGCTGCTCGACGAAATCGAGAAGGCGCATCCGGACATCTTCAACGTGCTGCTGCAGGTGATGGACCATGGCACGCTGACCGACAACAACGGACGCAAGGCCGACTTCCGCAACGTCATCATCATCATGACGACGAACGCGGGCGCCGAGACCATGAACAAGGCGACCATTGGCTTCACCAACCCGCGCCAGGCGGGCGACGAAATGGGCGACATCAAGCGCCTGTTCTCGCCCGAGTTCCGCAACCGGCTGGACGCCATCGTCAACTTCAAGGCGCTCGACGAGAACATCATCCTGCGCGTGGTCGACAAGTTCCTGCTGCAGCTGGAAACGCAACTGGCCGAGAAGAAGGTGGAAGTCACCTTCAGCGACAAGCTGCGCAAGCACCTGGCCAAGAAGGGCTTCGATCCGCTGATGGGCGCGCGTCCGATGCAGCGCCTGATCCAGGACACGATCCGTCGTGCACTGGCCGACGAACTGCTGTTCGGTCGCCTGACCGACGGCGGGCGCCTGGAAGTCGACCTCGACGACAAGGATGAAGTGCTGCTGGACATCCAGCCGCTGTCGAAGAAGGAAGGCAAGTCCAAGCCCGAGGCTGAGGAAGCGGCTACTGGTTAAGAACAGGGCATTCCGCGGTCGATGAGTCCGCGGAACCGCCGCCAAAGGCCGGTAGCATCGCGCTGCCGGCCTTTTTCTTTGGGCCCGCCGAAAACCTCGCAGCTTTTCTTTCTTCGCCCCCTTGATCCTCCCCGTCCTCAGCCCCGAATGGAAAACCGGCCTCTCCCTCGCGTGGAGCGGCTACATCGCCGTGCTGTCGATCTGGATCGTGATGCAGAAGCGCGCGCCGGTCTCCACGATGAGCTGGATCCTGTCGCTCGCGCTGCTGCCGTTCGCGGGCTTCGTCATCTATTACTTCCTCGGACCGCAGCGCCTGCGCAAGCAACGCATCAAGCGGCTGCGCAGCCGCGCCGGGGCATCCGCGCAGGCTGATCTCGCCCGCCTGCGCGACGCGGCGCAGAACGCGCCACCGGCGTTGCAGCAGATGGCGCGGCTGGGCACCGCGTCGTGCGGGTTGCCGGTGTCGAGCGCGTCCGACGTGGAACTGCTCTCGGGCGGTGCGCGCACCTTCGATGCCATCTTCGAGGCCGTGCGCACGGCGAAGGACCACATTCACCTCGAGTACTACATCTTCGAGCCCGACAAGATCGGCACCGCGCTGCGCGACCTCCTGGTCGAGCGCGCGAAGGAGGGCGTCGTCGTGCGCCTCCTGCTCGACGCGCTCGGCTCCAAGCGCATCGGCCGCAAGTTCATGGCGCCGCTGCACGAGGCGGGCGTGAAGGTCGCGCTCTTCCATGACACGAAGATCGGCCGGCGCCTGCGCCCGGTGACCAACTACCGCACCCACCGCAAGATCGTGGTGTGCGACGGCCGCGTGGGCTTCACGGGCGGCGTGAACATCACCGACGAGGAAGACAAGCGCACCAACCCCGACGCGTACCACGACGTGCATTTGCGTATCGAGGGCAGCGCGGTGCGCTGGCTGCAAACGACGTTCCTCGAAGACTGGACCTACGCCACCGGCGAAGACCCGCGCGGCATGGACGACACGATGGCCGCGATGCTGCCGCAGCTCGATGCGGGCGACATCCCCGTGCAGATCGTGACGAGCGGCCCCGACAACATGCTCGAGCCCATCCACCGCATGCACGTCGAGGCGATCCATTCGGCCACGCACCGCGCCTGGCTCACCACGCCGTACTTCGTGCCCGGCGAGCCCGCGCTCATGGCGCTCACCAGCGCCGCGCTGCGCGGCGTCGATGTGCGCCTCCTGGTGCCGCGCCGCAGCGACTCGGCCATCGTGAGCGCCGCCGCGCGCTCGTACTTCGACGAGCTGATCGCTGCCGGCGTCAAGGTCTGGGAATACAAGGCGCGCATGCTGCACTCCAAGACCTTGGTGGTCGACGAGCATTGCGCGATGATCGGCACCGCGAATTTCGACAACCGCAGCTTCCGGCTCAACTTCGAGGTTTGCGCGGTGGTCTACGGCCCCGAGTTGGCCCGCCCGCTGGCGGCGCAGTTCGAGACCGATCTGCACAGCTCCGGCGCGGTGCGCGCCACCCGGCCCCAGAATTTCTGGCGTCGCCTCGGCGATTCCATTGCGCGCTTGTTTTCACCCCTGCTCTGAATGAACCACACCTTTCTCTGGCACGACTACGAAACCTTCGGCGCAGTGCCGCGTCGCGACCGCCCCTCGCAGTTCGCCGCCATCCGCACCGATGCCGAGCTGAACGAAGTCGGCGAGCCGCTGATGATCTATTGCAAGCCCGCGCCGGACTACCTGCCCAGCCCCGAGGCCTGCCTCATCACCGGCATCACGCCGCAGGTGTGCCTGGAACGCGGCATTCCCGAGCACGACTTCGCCGCGCAGATCGAACGCGCCTTCTCGCAACCCGCCACCATCGGCGTGGGCTACAACACGATCCGCTTCGACGACGAGGTCACGCGCTTCATGTTCTGGCGCAACCTGATCGACCCCTATGCACGCGAGTGGCAGAACGACTGCGGCCGGTGGGACTTGCTCGACGTCGTGCGCCTGACCTACGCGCTGCGCCCCGAGGGCATCGAGTGGCCGAAGAAGGAAGACGGCAAGCCCAGCTTCAAGCTCGAAGACCTCGCGCGCGCGAACGGCCTGCTGCACGAGTCGGCGCACGATGCGCTCTCCGACGTGCGCGCGACCATCGCGCTGGCCCGGCTCATCCGCGATCGGCAGCCCAAGCTCTTCGACTTCGCTTTCGGCCTGCACAGGAAGGACCGCGTGGCGAGCGAGCTCGGCCTGCCTGCGATGCGCGAGACCGCCAAGCCCTTCCTGCACGTCTCGGGCATGTTCCCGGTCGAGCGCGGCTGCATCGCCGTGATGTGGCCGCTCGCGAGCCACCCCACCAACAAGAACGAACTGCTCGCCTGGGACCTCGCCCACGACCCGAGCGAGTTGCGCGACCTCGATGTCGAGACGCTGCGCCTGCGCCTCTTTACCCGCACGGCCGACCTGCCCGAAGGCGTGGTGCGCCTGCCCGTGAAGGGCATCCACCTGAACAAGTCGCCGATGGTGGTCGGCAACCTGCGCACGCTCGCGCCGCCGATGGCCGAGCGTTGGGGCGTGGACCTGGACACTGCCATGCGCCACGCCGCCATCGCGCGCGACCTGCCCGACATGAGCGCGATCTGGTCGCAGGTGTACGCACGGCCGAAGGAGGCCACGCCCGACGTCGATGAAGACCTTTACGGCGGTTTCGTCGGCAACGCCGACCGCCGGCGCCTGAACCAGCTGCGCGGCCTCTCGGCCGGCGAGCTCGCGAAAGACCGCACCGGCTTCGACGACAGTCGCCTCGAGGAAATCGTCTTCCGCTACCGCGCGCGCAACTGGCCCGAATCGCTCGCGCCCGAAGAAACCGAGCGCTGGGAGGCGCTGCGCGTGGCGCGCCTGTTCCATGGCGAGGGCGGGGCGCGCACCATCGAGCAGCTGTTCAGCGAAGTCGATGCGCTCTCCGAAACGGCCGACGAGCGCGGCGAGGAAATCCTCGGCGCGCTCTACGAATACGCCGAAGCCATCGCGCCCGAAGCCTGAACATTCACGCACGCACACCCGCCCATGGACAAGAACCTCACCATCACCCCCGAGCTTTCCACGGGCCTGGAGGAACACGGGTTGTTCCTTTCGGCGTGTGTCCAGCTGTCGATACCGTTCCGCTTCGAGACGCCGGTGCGCATCTGGCATGCGGTGCGCGTCATCGGCGGGTCGCTGGGCGCGTACACCACGCTCTCGCCGGGCGCTGCGCTCAACGCGGTGCATGTGGGGCGCTACTGTTCGATCGGCGACGGCGTGCAGGTGCTGTCGGACCACCCGTCCGACTGGTTCACCACGCACATGCTGAGCTTCGCGCCGAATTTTCCCGAGCCTTACCGGCATCAATCCGTCGGCGGGTTCTGGTCGCATTCGAGCGTGAACATCGGGCATGACGTGTGGATCGGGTCGCGCGTGAGCATCCGCGGCGGCGTGACCATCGGCGATGGCGCGGTGATCGGCGCCGGGGCCATCGTGACCAAGGACGTGGCGCCGTTCACCATCGTCGGCGGCGTGCCGGCGCGCGTGATCCGCCAGCGCTTTCCGGATGCGCTCATCGAACGCATCCGGGCCTGCCCGTGGTGGGACTGGGACCTGCGCGCCCTGGCGCTCGACTGGCAGCATCCGGAAGAAGCCCAGACCGTGCTCGAAGCCGCCATCGCCGAGGGGCGCGTGCAGCGGTGGGAGCCGGGGTGGCGCCTGCTCGATTTCGGTACGCCGGAAAAAGAAGGGGCGCCCGCGCCGCTGCTCTTTCGACCGGGTTGATCGGTGAGGGCGAACGCGATGACAAATATTTCCCGTGCCCGATTGGCATTCGCCGCCGTCGTGATCGGCGCGCTCGCAGGCTGCGGCGCCATGCCTTCCGCATCGACGGCCGGCGGCGCTTGCGGCCCCGGCTTCGATGCCTTCGAACGCGACACGCTCTTCTTCGGCCGTGCCATACCGGCGGGTGGGCAAGTGTCGGACGCGCAGTGGAGCGGCTTCCTCGACACCACCGTGACCCCCGCGTTCCCGCAAGGCCTCACGGTGCTCGACGCCGTCGGCCAGTGGCGCGGTGCCTCGGGCGGCGTGGTGCGCGAGCCTTCCAAGCTCGTCGTGCTGCTGCATCCGCGTAACGCGAAGGACGACGCCGCCATCGCCAACATCATCGACACGTACCGCAAGAATTTCGGCCAGGAAGCGGTGCTGCAGGAAAGGCAATCCGTCTGTGTCCGCTTTTGAAGATCTTCAAGAAAACACCGTGAAGGACAGCAACATCGTCCGTCGCCTGACAGCCGCGGATGCCGCCGCTTACCGCGCCGTGATGCTCGATGCCTACGCCACGCATCCCAGTGCCTTCACCTCCACGGTCGGTGAGCGCGAAAGCCTGCCGTTGAGTTGGTGGGAGAAGCGCCTGGGCGCCGAGGCGGATGCGCCGAGCGTGGTCTTCGGTGCATTCGACGACGCGGGCGCGCTGGTCGGTGCCGCGGGCCTGAGCTTCGAGGACCGCGAGCGCGCGCGCCACAAGGCCACGCTGTTCGGCATGTCGGTGATGGCGTCGGCGCGCCGCGCGGGCTTCGGCCGCCGGCTCGTGCAGGCGGTGCTCGACCATGCACGCGCACACGGCGGGTTGCGGCTGGTGCAGCTCACGGTGACCGAGGGCAATGCGCCCGCGCAGACGCTCTACGAAAACTGCGGCTTCCAGGTCTTCGGCATCGAGCCGATGGCCATTGCGCTCGATGGCGCGCTGCTGGCCAAGGTGCACATGTGGTGCGACCTCGAAGGTGGCGGATCGGCCCTGGCTACTGGGTCGGCTGGGCCGGCAGCCCGCTGAGGTCCTGCGACCAGCCGAGCGCCGACCGGCACCACTGTTGCCTCTGCGGCGGCAACCGGTCGCGCTCCGCGATGCTGCCGATGCGCAGCGAGTAGGCGGGCGGCGGATCGATGTCGGGGCTCGAAGCGATCGGCGTTCCGCAGTGCGCGCAGAAACTCTGGCGGCGGCGCGTTCCGCTTTCGGCGGTCTTGACGTAGACCTTGGGCTCGCCAGTCAGCAGGTGGAAGTTTTCGGCCGGTACGGGCGCGGAGACGCGATAGGCCGTTCCGGAGAGCACCTGGCAATCGGCGCAGTTGCACAGGCTGACCTTGTCGGGATCGACGTCGGCCTCGTAGGTGATCTGGCCGCAATGGCAGCTGCCGTGGACTTTCATGTCGTTTGTCTCCAGGGATGATTCATCGGGTTCGCACCATCAGCAGGGCCGGGCCATCGGGCGTGGCCACTTCGCCCTGTTCATGAAAACCGGCGCGCAGGTAGCTGCGGATCGCGCGGTGATTGGTCGGTGAAGGGTCTGTCTGCACCTTCGTCACTGCCGGGTCCTCGAACAGCTGGTCCACGAATGCGCGGACCATGGCACTGCCGAGGCCGCGGTTCAACTGGTGGGCATGCGCGAGGAACTGGTCGATGCCGCGCGCGCCCGGATCGCGCTCGTCCTCCCACCAGCCGTTGCCCGAACCCATGACGACGTAGGACTGGATGTAGCCGATCGGCGTGCCGTCCAGCAGGGCGATGTAGGCACGGTCGGTCGATTCCGGCGACAGCATCGGCGCGTAGTCTTCATCGACCTCCGCCTGCGAAGGCGCGGGGCCCCACCACTCGGTCACGTGCAGCCGGCCCAGCCATTCGCGCAGCAGCGGCAGGTCGGACGCCTGCATCGGCCGGAAAGCGAAGCCCTGCATGGACTCAGGCCTTGGGATTCATCCAGCTGGTCGCCTGCGTCCGCCCCGGCAGATGCAGCGTCGCCGTGGCCGCCGGCGTTTCCGCCAGCAGCTTGCCCTTGCGGAACACCTTGAGCCGCGTCGCACGCAGCCGGATCGCCTCGACCGCATCGCACGCCTGCAGCAGCACGAAGCTCGCGTCGCAGCCGGCCGCGATGCCGTAGTTCTCCAGATGCATCACACGCGCCGCATTCGACGTCACCGCCTCGAAGCATTGGCGGATGCCGGCCTGGCTCGTCATCTGCGCCACGTGCAGGCCCATGTGCGCCACTTCGAGCATGTCGCCCGAGCCCATGCCGTACCAGGGGTCCATCACGCAGTCGTGGCCGAAGGCGACGTTCACGCCGGCCGCCATGAGCTCGGGCACGCGCGTCATGCCGCGGCGCTTCGGGTACGTGTCGTGGCGGCCCTGCAGCGTGATGTTGATGAGCGGGTTGGCGATGACCGCCACGCCGCTCTGCGCGACCAGCGGCAAGAGCTTGCTCACGTAGTAGTTGTCCATTGAATGCATCGAGGTGCAGTGCGAGCCCGTCACGCGGCCCTGCAGGCCCAGGCGCTGCGCCTCGAAGGCCAGCGTCTCGATGTGGCGCGAGAGCGGATCGTCGGACTCGTCGCAGTGCATGTCCACCAGCTTGCCGCGCTCGGCGGCCAGCTCGCACAGCAGCTTCACGCTGGCGGCACCGTCGGCCATGGTGCGCTCGAAATGCGGAATGCCGCCGACCACGTCCACGCCCTTGTCGAGCGCCCGCACGAGGTTCTCGACTCCGCCCTGCGAGCGCAGCACGCCGTCCTGCGGGAAGGCGACCAGTTGCAGGTCGATGTAGGGCGCGACCTGGCGTTTGACCTCGAGCAGCGCATCGACGGCGAGCAGGCTGGGATCGCTGGTGTCCACATGCGTGCGGATCGCGAGCAGGCCCTTGGCCACGGCCCAGTCGCAGTAGGCCAGCGCGCGCTCGATCAGCGCATCGGCGGTGAGCAGCGGCTTGAGCTCGCCCCACAGCGCGATGCCTTCGAGCAGCGTGCCGCTCTCGTTGACGCGCGGCAGGCCGTAGCTCAGCGTGGCGTCCATGTGGAAGTGCGGGTCGACGAAATGCGGCGCGAGCAGCAGGCCTTGCGCATCGAGCTTCTCGTGCGCCGGCGCATCCAGGCCTTCGGTGACCTCGGCGATGCGGCCGTCCTGCACGGCGATCGACATGCCGGTGCGGCCGTCGGGGAGGGTGGCGTTGGTGATGAGGAGGTCGAGCATCGTGTGAGTTCCTGGACTGTCTTTCAGCGCGTGCGCTGCGCCCGATACCGGTACTGCCCCGCCGCAGGCCCCACCTCGATCGTCACCCGCCGCAGCTTGTCGTCGTGCCCCGAGTCGGCCTTGGCCGTCACCACGATGCCGCGCGGCGTGGCGCGGCAGGTGATGTCGGTGAGCGCGATTTCCGCGTGGTCGTTGTCGAGTTCGGCGATGGCCACCGTGTGCTCGGCGTGCAGGCCGCCGTTGGCATCGCGGGTCATCCACTGCACGTAGAGGAATGACTGCGCGTACTGGTCCGCATGGACCACGCGGTAGGTGCCCTGGTGGTCCTTCCCCCAGGTGCCGCACAGCTGCACCCAGCTCACGGAGTCGGGCGTCTTGAAGGTGTCGTAGCTGTAGTCGCTGCCGAGGGCCTGCGCGACGGTGCCGCCGAATAGGAGCGGTGCGGCGAGCAGGAGTGCAGCAGTCGTCTTCATCATCTCAACGTTCCCCTTTGCGGTACGGCTTCATCAGCGCCTGCGGATAGCTGGCCTTGCGCGCCACCAGCACCAGCGCGAGGATCGACAGCAGGTACGGCAGCATCAGGTAGAGCTGGTAGGGCAGCACGGCGTCGCCCGATTGTTGCAGCCGCAGTTGCAGCGCGTCGAAGAACGCGAACAGCAGCGCGCCCAGGAGGGCCTTGCCCGGCCGCCACGAGGCGAACACCACCAGCGCCACGCAGATCCAGCCGCGGCCGTTCACCATGTTGAAGAAGAAGGCGTTGAAGGCCGAGAGCGTGAGGAACGAGCCCGCCACGCCCATCAGCGCCGAGCCCGCGACGATGGCACCGGTGCGCGTGGCCGCGACCGACACGCCCTGGCTCTCGGCCGCCTGCGGGTTCTCGCCGACCATGCGCAGCGCCAGGCCGAGCGGCGTGCGGTACAGCACCCAGCCGACCACGGGCACGAGCAGCAGCGCGAACAGCGTGAGCGCGGTCTGCGCGTTGAGGATGGGCACGGGGAGCCACTCCATCGGCGCGAAGGGCGTGATGGTCGGCGGCGTGTTCACCTTCGGAAAGCTCACGCGGTAGCCGAAGTAGCTGAGCGCCGTCGCCAGCAGCGTGATGCCCAGGCCCGAGACGTGCTGCGAGAGCGCAAGCCCCACGGTCAGGAACGCGTGCAGCAACCCGAACACCATGCCCGTGAGCGCTGCCACGCCGACGCCGACCCACAGCGGCGCACCGGCATACACCGCGAGCCATCCGGTGAACGCGCCCGCGACCATGATCCCTTCGATGCCCAGGTTGAGCACGCCCGCGCGCTCGCACAGCAGCACGCCCAGCGTGCCGAGGATGAGCGGCGTGGCGATGCGCAGCACCGCGACCCAGAAGGCGGGGTTGGCGAGGATGTCCAGGAGGTCGGTCATTTCGTCATCCGCACGCGGTACTGCGTGAGCAGCGTCGCCACCAGCACTGCGATCAGCGAGGCCGCGACGAGCACGTCCGCAATGTAGGTCGGCACGCCCACCGCGCGGCTCATGGTGTCGGCGCCGACCAGCACGCCGGCCACGAACACGCCCGCGGCGATCACGCCCAGCGGGTGCAGCCCGGCGAGCATCGCGATCACGATGCCGGTGTAGCCGTAGCCCGGCGACATGTCCAGCGTGACGTAGCTCGTGCGGCCCGCCACCTCGATGGCGCCCGCCAGCCCGGCCAGCGCGCCCGAGAGCAGGGCCACCATCACCACGGTGCGCGTGACCGGCACGCCCGCGAACGCGGCGGCGCGCGCATTGGCGCCCACTGCGCGGATGTCGAAACCCAGCACCGTGTACTTGAAGATCGCCCACACGATCACCGCGAGCGACACGGCCCACAGCAGCCCGGTGTGCACGCGCGTCTGGGCGATGAGCTTGCCCAGTTCGAGATCGGACTGCAGCGACACGCTCTGCGGCCAGCCCATGGCGGTCGGGTCCTTCATCGGCCCGTCGAGCAGCGCGGAGACGCCGAGCAGCACGATGAAGTTGATCAGGAGCGTCGTCACCACCTCGTCCACGCCGAGCTTGTTCTTCATGAGCGCGGGACCCAGCAGCAGCAGGGCGCCGGCCACGGCGGCGGCCAGCATCATCAGCGGGAAGAGCACCCAGGTCGACAGCTCGAAGCCCGTGCCGCCGTGCATGCCCCCCACGGCCACCGCGGCGAGGGCGCCCGCGAACAGCTGCCCCTCTGCGCCGATATTGAAGAGCCGCGCCTTGAAGGCGACCGTCGCGGCCAGGCCGGTGAGGATCAGCGGGATCGCGCGCGTGAGCGTCTCGCTCCAAGCGAACACCGAGCCGAAGCCGCCCTGCAGCAGCAGCGCGTAGGTGCGGCCGACCGGCGCGCCGGCCCACAGCACGAGCAGCGCGCTCACCGCCATGGTGAACACGACCGCGCCGATGGGCGCCAGCACCAGTGCGGCGCGCGAGGTTTCGTGGCGTCGTTCGAGCCGCATCATGGCGCGCCTTTCGTGGCGCCGGCCATTGCGAGGCCGATGGCTTCGCGCGTCCACGCCGCGGCCGGGCGCGCTTCGCCGAGGTGGCCGCCGTGCATCACGGCCACGCGGTCGCCGAGCGTGAGCACTTCGTCGAGGTCGTCCGAAATCACCAGCACCGCCGCGCCGGCATCGCGCGCGGCGATGAGCTGCTGCTGCACGTAGGCGACCGCGCCGATGTCCAGGCCCCAGGTCGGCTGGTGCGCGACGATCAGGCGCGGGGCGCGGTTCGGGTATTTCTTGTTGTCGCTTCCTTTGGTTTCTTCCACCTGTTCGGGCGCGAGCAATGCGCGTCCCAGGATCAGCTTCTGCATGTTCCCGCCGGAGAGCGAACGCGCCGGCGACATCAGGCCCGCGCCGCGCACGTCGAATGCTTTTTCAATGCGCCGCGCATGCAGCCGCGCCGCCGCACGCCGCACGAACACCGACCAGCGCGAGAACACCGGGCTGCGCAACCGCTCGGACACCGCGTTCTCCCACACCGGCAGGTCGCCCACCACGCCGACCGCATGCCGGTCTTCGGGAATGCGCGCCACGCCGCGCTGCACCAGCCGGGCGGGCGAGGGCGGCAGCGCGCGGCCCATCAACTGCGCGGTGCCGGCGACGGCGCGGCGCGTGCCGCAGAGCAGTTCCGCGAGCGCCACCTGCCCGTTGCCCGAGACGCCCGCGATGGCGGTGATTTCGCCCGCGCGCAGCGTCAGCGACACCTCGCGCAGCCGGTCCTGACCGCCGTCTTTAGCCGCAGCGGTGCTCACATGGTCGAGCACGCAGACCGCATCGCCCACCGTCCTGGCGGGCCGCCGCTGCGGCGCCTCGACCGCATGCCCGACCATCCACAGCGCGAGCTGCGCCTGCGTGGTGTCGGCGGTGCGCGCCTCGGCCACCAGCTTGCCGCCGCGCAGCACCGCGATGCGCTGCGACACGCGCAGCACCTCGCCCAGCTTGTGGCTGATGAAGATCACCGAGAGCCCCTGCGCCACCATCTGCGCGAGCGTGGCGAAGAGCGCCTCGCTCTCCTGCGGCGTGAGCACGGCGGTCGGCTCGTCCAGGATCAGGATGCGCGCCCCCCGGTACAGCGCCTTGAGAATTTCCACGCGCTGGCGTTCGCCGACCGAGAGGCTGCCGATCTTCGCGTCGGGCTGCACGGGCAGGCCGAAGCGCTGCGCCACATCCAGCAGCTTGGCGCGCGCCGCGGCACGGCGCGACACCAGGCGCCACAGCGGCTCGGTGCCCATCATCACGTTGTCGAGCACGGTGAGGTTGTCGGCCAGCGTGAAGTGCTGGTGCACCATGCCCACGCCCGCGGCGAGCGCGGCCTTGGGGTTGCCCGGCGGCAGCGGCGCGCCGAACACCTCGATGCCGCCCTCGTCGGCGACGTAGTGGCCGAACAGGATCGACATCAGCGTGGACTTGCCCGCGCCGTTCTCGCCGAGCAGCGCGAGCACTTCGCCGGCCTGCAGGTCCAGGGAGATGGCGTCGTTTGCGACGAGGGTGCCGAAGCGCTTGGTGATGCCTTGAAGACGAAGAACGGTCGTGGCGGTCATGAAAGTCTTGCTCCTTCCCCCTTTGGGGGAAGGCTGGGATGGGGGCAAGCGGCGTTCGCCACGCCACCGTGATCAATCAAAGGCCGCTTGTCCCCACCCCAACCCTCCCCCAGCGGGGGAGGGAGCCAAGGCGGGTTCACTTCCACGCAGCCAGGAACGCCAGCATCACCTTGGCCGAGTTGTCCGCAGCGATGCCCATGAAGGTGCCCATCTCGTTCTCGCCGCCGCCGCCGCCCGCCAGGTCGCTGAGCGAGCGGAAGGCGATATAGGGCACGCCGTTGCTGTAGGCCACCATGCCCACGGCCGCGGTTTCCATGTCGAGCACGTTGGCCTGGAAGGTCTTGAAGGTGTACTGGCGGAAGGCCATGTTGTCCATGAAGGCCTGGCCCGAGACGCCGTTGCCGCCGATCACCAGCTGGGGCTTGCGCGTGAGGCACTTGCCGGCGCTGCAGTTGGCCAGGTCGACGGTGCGGATGCTGCGGGCCACCTCGAGCATCTTCGGATCGACTTCGAACCAGAACTTGCGCTCGATCTCCGGCTTCGCGGCCGAGCGGACCTCGACCGGGCGCGGATGCACCATGCCGAAGTTGGGGAACGTGGCGTCCTTGATGAAGGGCGGCGCGGTGTATTTGCCGGGCGCGGTTTCGCGCGCCATCAGCACTTCGAGGTACTGGCCCCATTGCGCGGGCACCGTCACGTCGCCCACGTGCAGCGACGGGTTCACGCCGCCCGCGATGCCGCTGAACACGATGCTCGAGACGCGAAAGCGGTTGAGCACGAGCTGCGTGTTCATCGTCGCGTTCGTCATGCTGATGCCCGAGAGGAACAGCACGACCGGCTTGCCTTCCAGCGTGCCGGTGGTGAACTCGACGCCGTTCACGCTGTGCCTGGCGGGCCCCTGCAGGCGCGCGAGCAGCAGCTTGAGCTCGGGCTCGAAAGCGGAGATCACCGCGATGCGCGGCGTGTCGTCCAGCCGCGTGCTGCTGTTGATGCTCGCGCCGGTGCCCTTGTAGACACCGACGCAGCCCGTGGCGCCGAGGGCCAGCACGCCGGCCGCGAGAAGAGTGCGCCAGCGCATCGTCATCGGCTTGCTCATTTAGCGGTCGACTTCGGCTGGGAGTCGTCCACCTTCACGGTGAACTTGCCCGAGAGAATGTCCGCCTGCCTGGCCTTCACCTTCGCGACGACGTCGGCCGGCACCTTCTTTTCGAAAGTGCCGAGCGGCGCGAGCTCCGAGCCCTTGTGCTTCATCTGCGAATAGACGCCGTAGTCTTCGGCCGCGAACTTGCCTTCCTTCACGAGCTTGATCGCGCGATCGGCCGAAGGCTCGAAGTTCCACAGGGCCGAGGCGACCACCGTGTCGGGGTACTGGCTCTGCGTGTCGATCACGTTGCCGATGGCGAGCTTGCCCTTTTCCTTGGCGGCATCGGAGACGCCGAAGCGCTCGGCGTACATCACGTCGGCGCCCTTGTCGATCATCGCGAAGGCCGCTTCCTTGGCCTTGGGCGGGTCGAACCAGCTGTTGATGAAGCTCACGCTGAATTCCACCTTCGGATTCGTTTCCTTGGCGCCCGCCATGAAGGCGTTCATCAGCCGGTTGACCTCGGGAATCGGAAAGCCCCCGACCATGCCGATGCGGTTGCTCTTGGTCATGCCGCCGGCCACCATGCCGCTCAGGTACGCGGGCTCCTGGATGTAGTTGTCGAACACGCTGAAGTTCGGCGCCTGGGGCTTGAGCGACGAGCCCATGAGGAATGCGACCTTCGGAAAGTCCTTCGCGACCTTGCGCGCCGCCGCTTCCACGCCGAACACCTCGCCCAGGATCAGCTGGTTGCCCCCGGTCGCGTACTCGCGCATCACGCGCTCGTAGTCGGCGTTGCTCACGTTCTCGGTGGCCTTGTATTCGATCTCCCCGCGCGCCTCGGCGGCCTTGAGCGCCTTGTGGATGCGCCCCACCCATTGCTGCTCGAACGGCACGGTGTAAACCGCCGCCACCTTGAGCTTGGCCTGCGCAAACGCGATGCCCGGCGCCCCGGCCGCGAGGGCTGCGGCGATGGCGACGGAACGAATGATCAACTGACGGCGTGCTGTCACGGTCTTCTCCTCGATTGAAATGAAAGAACCAGCCCTGCAATCCCCATGCCCGCCAACCGGCCTCCGCAGCGGGCGGGCCCCTTCCAGTAAACACCGAGGAACCGGCTTCGCCGGGCCTCAGGTGTTGCCCCCGGTAGGGGGTTGGCGAAGCGACACGAAGTGCGCGAAGCCTGGGGGCGAGCCTATTTCGTGCCGAAGATGCGGTCGCCCGCGTCGCCCAGGCCCGGCAGGATGTAGCCGTGGCTGTTCAGCTCGCGGTCGATCGCCGCGGTGTAGATCGGCACATCCGGGTGCGCCTTCTGCATCGTCACCACGCCTTCGGGGCAGGTGAGCAGGCACACGAACTTGATCGACTTCGGGTTCAGCTCCTTCAGCCGCTCGACCGCGGCCACCGCCGAGTTGCCGGTCGCCAGCATCGGGTCGACCACGATCACGTCGCGGTTCTCCATCTCGCCGGGCATCTTGAAGTAGTACTCGACGGCCGTGAGCGTCTTGGGGTCGCGGTACAGGCCGATGTGGCCGACGCGGGCGCCCGGCACCACCGTCAGCATGCCGTCCAGGATGCCGGTGCCGGCACGCAGGATCGACACCAGCACCAGCTTCTTGCCGTCGATGACCTTGGCCTGCATGGTCTCCAGCGGGGTTTCGACCTCGATGTCCTGCATCGGCATGTCGCGCGTGACCTCGTACGCCATGAGCATGCTGATTTCATTGAGGAGCCGGCGAAAGCTGTTGGTGGAGGCGTCCTTGCGGCGCATCAGCGTGAGCTTGTGCTGGACGAGGGGGTGGTCGACGAGGTGGACGTTGCTCATTGGAATTTTTTCTGGCGTTGCAAAAGTGAACCCGCGAGTCTAAAAGACGGTGCCGTCGCTCTCGATCAGGAGCGGTGGCGCTCCGTCTCGCAAGCGCTGTGCCAATGCCCGGCCCGCCGCCCAGGTGCCGCCTTCGAGCACGCAGGCCAGCGGCAGCTCCTCCTCGGAGCGGTCGAGCACCTTGCGCACGCGCGGCGCGACCTCGTCCAGCAGCGCCACGGTGAGCGCGCGCCATTCGACGATGAACTCGTCACTGGCCTTCCAGCGGCGGGTGAGAAAAGCCGCGTCCTTCGGCACGATCACGCCGCTGTCGATCAGGAGCCCGCCGTTGCGGTATTCGGGGAGCGCGGTGAGCGCATCGAGGTGGCGCACCTTCACGCCCGCCCATTCGAAGGGTTCGAGCAGCGAATAGGTGAGCCACTGCGAGAGCTTGTGAAAGGGCATCCAGCCATTGGTGAGCCCCGGCCCGCGCACCGCGCTGTGCCGCCAGCAGTCGCCCAGCGCGAGCGCCGGGTCGCCCGAGCCGATACCGCCGGCGCTGTCGCTGCCGTCGATGGCGATGCTGTCCACCGCATTGGCCGAGGGCCAGATGCGCGAGAGCGTCTCCAGCAGCAGCGAGAGGATCTGGTGCGCGGTGATCTCGGCCGTGGGCGGCGCGGCGGGGCCATAAGGGCCGACCAGCGCATCGAACAGGCGGCCGGGCCGGCCGTCGTTGCCGAAGGTCTCGGGCTGCTCGCTCATCGCCTCGCCGAGCCGGCGCAGCAGCGTGGCGCGGCCCGAAAGACCCACCAGCGGATTGACGTCGCTCACCTGGAAGGCATCGCCCAGCCGGTCGGTCACGAGGCCCTTGAGGCCGGCCGCGTCGGCCTGCAGCGGATGGTCGGGGTCGGACGAAAAGAGCCCGCTCGTGAACGCATGGAAGCTCGCCACGCCCAGGCCTTCGGAGCGCGTGTAGCGCTCGCCGGTGGCGGGTTCGGTGTAGTGCCAGTCGGGGCCGGCGCCGGCATCGAGCAGCACGCTCACCAGCACGAGGTCGATGTGTGCGCGGGCGCGTTGCCGGGCGTCGATGCCTTTGCCCAACAGCTGGTCGAGCTGCTTCAGGCGATCGGTGCCGCCGGCCTCGAAGTGGCGCCAACGGCTGTGGTACGGGATGGTGTCCCACGGATAGCGCTCGCGCGTGACCTCGGCCACGGTGCGCGCCGCGTCTTCGAGCGCGTCGTCGCTGCCGATGCGGAACCACTGCGATTCGCCGCGCCGCGCCCGCGCCAGCAGGGCGCCCGCGCGCTGGCGGATGGCGGCGGTGGTGCGCAGCAGCGAGGCCGCGCCGGCCGGGTGAGCGGTGTCCGCGGTGAATTCGATCGAGGGGTCGACCTTGCCCGCGCCGCCGGCCGGCAGGCTGCCGGAACCGTCGACGGGCATGTGGGGGTCGGTGTTGTTGCTGGTCGTCATTCGGTGAGTCCGCGGCCCTTGGCCTTTTTCAGTTCCTCGGCGTCCGGCACCGGGCCGGGCGTGAAGTAGCCGGCGGCCATCTTGGCGTCCATCTCGACGCGGGCGTCCGCCGGGATCAATTCATCGGGAATGTTCACGCGCTCGCCGATCTCGATGCCCGAGCCGGTGATCGCGTCGAACTTCATGTTGCTCATCGACACGAGCCGATGGATCTTCCTGATGCCCAGCCAGTGAAAGACGTCGGGCATCAGCTCCTGGAAGCGCATGTCCTGCACCCCGGCCACGCACTCGGTGCGCGCGAAGTACTGGTCGGCCGTGTCGCCGCCCACCTGCCGCTTGCGGGCGTTGTAGACCAGGAACTTGGTCACCTCGCCCAGCGCCCGGCCTTCCTTGCGCGAGTACGCGATGAGCCCCACGCCGCCGCGCTGCGCACCCTGGATGCATTCCTCGATCGCGTGCGTGAGGTAGGGGCGGCAGGTGCAGATGTCGGAGCCGAAAACGTCCGAGCCGTTGCACTCGTCGTGGATGCGCGCGGTGAGCTCCACCTCGGGGTTGGCCAGGTCGCGCGGGTTGCCGAAGATGTAGAGCGTCTGCCCGCCGATGGGTGGCAAGAACACTTCCAGGTCGGAACGCGTGACCAGCTCGGGGTACATGCCGCCGGTCTCCTCGAAGAGCGTGCGGCGCAGGTCGGTTTCGGAGCAACCGAAGCGGCGCGCCACCTCGGGGAGATACCACACGGGTTCGATGGCCGCCTTGGTCACCATCGCGGCGCCGCCCGCCGTGAGGAAGTGGCCGTCGGCCTTCAGGCGCCCGCTCTGCAGCGCCTCGATCACCTCCGGCAGGATCACGTGGGCCTTCGTGATCGCGATGGTCGGGCGGATGTCGTAGCCCGCGGCCAGTTCGGTGGAAAACGCATCGGCCACGAGCGCCCCCCACGGGTCGAGCGAGACGATGCGGCCCGGCTCGCCCCACTGCGGATAGGGGCCGATCACGTCGGTGGGCGAGGTGTTGGTGAGGTCGGCCTTGTGCTCGCGCTTCAGGGCGCCCGAGGCCACCGCGAGCGCGCGGTACACGCTGTACGAGCCGCTGTGCGTGCCGATGACGTTGCGGTGCGCGCGCTTGGTGGTGGTGCCGACGACGGGGCCGCGCTCGGTGGCGGTGGCCGCGCCCCACTGGATCGGCAGCGCGCCGAAGCCGCCGGCATGCGAGGTCAGGCGGATGTGGCCGGTCGAGGAGGAGGGGTGCAGCGGCGGGACGGGCTGCACAGGCGAAAGGGGCAAAAGGGGCGAAAGAGACGCGGTGCCAGCCGGGAGTGCGGAAGGGATCTCGGTGCTATCTACGGACATTGCAGGCCCTCAAAAAATGCAATGTACCGATCACGCGTGCGGCTGGCAAGCCGGGGCGGACCATGCCCCACTGTCATCCAACGGCGCGTCGCGCTCAGGCCGGCGATGAGCGCAGGCCGTAGGTCTTGCCGCCGACGAACAGGTATTCGGCGCGCAGCACCGCATCGCCTTTCTCGCCGGTGAAGGTGAAGCCGAGCACGCCCACCTGGGTGCCGGGCTTGATCTCTTCCACGCCCCAGGCCGCAAGGCGCGTGAGGGGTGCGAGCTCGACTTGCCATTTGCGGTCGCGCCGCGTCGGCAATTGCGCCTTGGCCAGGAGCGCGGGGCCGTCGACGGACGTCGACTGTTTCGGCAATGCGCGTTGCTTCAGGTCGGCGGGGAGCGCGGGGTTGTCGGAGAGCTCGAGCTCTAGCTCGCCATGCGGGTTGCGCCACATGACCTTGGTCGCGCGCCCCTCCAGGTACAGCGGGCGCTCCTGGTCGAAGCTGCTCCATCCATGGTGGGCCCAGGCGGGCAACGCGAGGCCCATCGAGGTGGCAACGAAGAGGCGTCTTTGCATCATCTCGGTCTCCTTCATGTGAGGCGGTTCAGAGGTAGGCGATCCAGCGCCCGCAGATGATGACAGCGAGCCAAAACCCCAAGGAGAGAAGGCATTGCACCCGGGCGAACCGGTCCAGCGCCGCGACGCCGCTGCGAAAGTGAAAGAGCGCCGCGTTGGCGCCGGCCAGCGCGACCAAAAGCATCTTGATGCGAAACGCGGTGTTGGCCAGCAGCTCGTCGGGCTGGCCGGAGAACATCGTGAGCCCGGTGACCGCGCACAGGCCGAAGCCGGCGAGGGCGGGGCGCAGCGTCAGGCGCGCCAGCAGCGGCGCGGGCAGCTCGCGCCCCATGCCCAGCGCGCGCAGCTCGAACACGAAGAGCCCGCCGAACAGCAGCGCGATGCCCACGATGTGCGCCACCTCCAGCGCCGGATAGGCCCAGGGGTGCGAGACGAGTCCGCTGAACATCGGCGCAGCTTAGCCCAAGGTGCGGGGCGAAGGGCTTGCGGGCGCTGGCACTTTCCGTGTCACGGCACAATCGAACGCACTATTTTTCGACCAGGCTGTAACCAGCCAGCCCGATGGCACGAACCACTGAAGGTAGCAGGATGCAGATGAGCGACGCGGAAGCGGCGCTGCGGAGCCTGTTCCTTCGGGGCCTGGATGGCGACGCGAAGGCCTACCGCGAATTCCTGCAGAAACTCAGCGCGCATCTGCGCGCCTTTCTGGGCAAGCGCCTCTTTGGCTGGCCCGATGAAGTGGAAGACCTCGTCCAGGAATGCCTGCTCGCCATGCACAACCAGCGCCACACCTACCAGAGCGACCAGCCGCTGACGGCCTGGGTGCACGCCATCGCGCGCTACAAGATGATCGACCTGCTGCGCGCCAAGTCCGTCCGCGAAGATTTGCATGACCCGCTGGACGACGACCTCGCGGTGTTCGCCGAGTCGGCCACCGAGGCGAGCGACGCGAAGCGCGACCTGGGCGGCCTGCTCCAGACGCTGCCCGAGCGCCAGCGCCTGCCCATCGTGCACGTGAAGATCGAAGGCCTCTCGGTCGCCGAGACCGCAAGCCTCACGGGCATGTCGGAGTCGGCGGTGAAGGTGGGCATCCACCGCGGGCTGAAAGCCCTGGCCGCGCGCTTCGGCCACACCTGGAGTGCCGCCGCATGAAGACCGACGACCTGGTCGCGATGCTCGCGAACGGCCCTGTCGCCGCGCCGCGCCGCGCGACGAGCCGGCGCCTGGGCCTGGCGCTGCTGGCGGGCGTGCCGTTGTCCTTCGTCATTTTGTTCGCCGAATACGGGCTGCGGCGCGACCTGGTCCAGGCCATGTTCTGGCCGATGTTCTGGGTCAAGGTGCTGTTTCCGCTGTGCATCGCGGCGGCCGGGTTCGTGATGGTGCAACGGCTCGCGCGGCCGGGCGTCGCGGTGCGGCATGCCTGGGCCGGCGCGATGCTGCCGGTGCTGGGCATCTGGACGCTGGCCGTCGTTGCCTGGTTCACCATGCCGGCCGAGGACCAGATGCCCTCGCTCATGGGGCAGTCGTGGCGCATCTGCGCGGCCAGCATCGGGCTGATGGCGCTGCCGGTTTTCGCGGCCACGCTGGTGGCGCTCAAGGGGCTCGCGCCCACGCAACCCGCGCTCGCGGGTGCCGCGGCGGGGGCGCTTGCGGGCGGCGTCGGCGCTGCGGTGTATGCGCTGCATTGCATGGAACTCACCGCGCCGTTCCTGGCGGTCTGGTACGTGAGCGGGATCGCGGTGCCGGTGCTGGTCGGTGCTGCGCTCGGGCCCCGCCTGCTGCGCTGGTAGGCCCCTGGTGTCCCCGCGTGGGACAAACCCTAGTCGGGGCTGAAATGTCGTTCCCATAACAGTCCGCGGAAAACGAAAGTAGTGGAATCGCGTCGCTTTTTCCTCAAATAACGAAGGAGACACGATGCGAGACATCTACCGGGCGGGGCTCAGGATATTGGGCCTGTGTGTGTTGGCTTCCCTCATCAACTGCGGCGGCGACGGGGGCGGCGGCAGCGGCTTCGCGCCGATCGTGCCGCCATCGGGCAACGCACCGCCCACGACCAACCCGCCGCCCGGCGACGGGCCGCCGGTGCAGGCCACCGGCGAGCTGAAGATCCGCACGCTGTCGAACCGCGCCGACATGATCAGCGACGGCGATGCCTATGTCGAAATCACGCTGCCCGAGGGCAAGAGCGCGCTCGACCTCGCGGTGGACCTGGACGGCAAGGACATCTCTTCCGCCTTCGCCCTGCGCGCCAACGGCCGCGTGCTCGGCACTGTGACCGGGCTTCGCGTGGGCAGCAACACGCTGACCGCCACGCTCAAGTCCACGAAGACCGGCGCGAAGCTCGCCATCGAGAACTTCGCCCGCGGCGGCAACATCTTCGCGGGCACGCCCGTGCAGCCGTGGATCTGCGCGACGAAGGCGGGTTCGGTCGCGACGGTCACGGTGCCCGGCACCGGCCTCTCGGCGAGCGTGACCACGCAGGTGAGCGGCCTGGACGCCGACCCCGTCGATGCCGACTGCAATGCGCCGACCGTCTACACCTACTACTACCAGCCCAAGGCCAAGGAAGGCACCGACTGCGGCCAGCAGCCCTTCGGCCCCTACGCCTGCTTCGTGCAGTACGACCCCGCCAAGCGCCCGAAGGACGCCGACATCGCCAACTTCACCACCGACCGCGGCGACACCGTGAAGGCCCTGCTGCGCGTGGAGCTGGGCACCATGGGCCGCAGCGAGTACCAGGTGGCGGTGTACTTCGACCCCGCCAAGCCCTGGACGCCGTGGGAGCCGCAGAAGGGCTGGAACGGCAAGGTGCTCTGGAAGATGGGCGCCTCCGCCTCGGGCAACCGCTTCCAGCAGAACCCGGGCACGGCGCTCTTCGACGACAACGCGCTGCGCGCCGGCTTCATGACCGTCAATTCGCAGTTGACGAACCACAACGACAACAACAACGAGTTCCTGGCGACCGAGAACATCATGATGGTCAAGGAGCACATCGTCGACACCTACGGCGAGATCCGCTTCACCATGTCCGACGGCGGCTCGGGCGGCTCGATGATGCAGACCGTGCCGGCCTCGGTGATGCCGGGCCTGCTCGATGGCCTGCAGACCGGCTACAGCTACCCGGACGCGGTCACCACCTGGATCGAGACGCGCGACTGCGGCAACCTCTGGCGCTACTACGGCACCGGTCCGGGCGCGGGCCTGTCGCTGGCGGCGCGGGCGGCCATCGAGGGCCATCCGACGGCCGACTACTGCACCATGTGGGTCTATTCGTTCCTCGCGCCGCAGAACCCGGTGCAGGCCCCCAACTGCGGCCCGGGCTTTCCGGCCGCCCTTGTGTACGACCCGGTGCTGCGGCCCAACGGCGTGCGCTGCACGATCCACGACGTGATGACCGCGATCCTGGGCACCACCGAGCTGAACGGCAACACCGTGCCGAACCTGCCCTACGACAACGCGGGTGTGCAGTACGGGCTGAAAGCGCTGCGCTCCGGCGCGATCACGCCCGAGGAGTTCGTCGCGCTCAACGAAGGCATCGGCAGCTGGGATGCGGACATGGTCTGGTCGGGCGACAAGGCCGTCATTCCCGCGGTGCGCGCCCGTGCGCAGACCAGCGCGATGACCGCGCTCTACCGCAGCGGCCTCGTGAGCTACGCGAAGAACCTCGCCAAGGTGCCGATCATCGATCTGCGTCCCGAGCTGGGCGCCGACATCCACATGGCCTGGCGCACCTTCGAGCAGCGCGCGCGCCTCGATGCGGGCAACGGCGGGCACGACAACCACGTGGTGCTCGCGAGCGCGGCCGGCACCGGCGTGGCGCTGACCAAGCAGGCCTTCCTCATGATGGACCGCTGGCTGAGCGCGATGGAGGCCGACACCTCGAGCGACGCGAAGGAAAAGAAGGTCGTGAAGAACAAGCCTTCCGACGCGGTCGATCTTTGCCTCGCGACCGCGGGCATGACCAATGCCGAACTGGTGGACGTCGGCTTCACCACCTCCGCGTGCCCGGTCAGGCCCTACGAGTCGGTGCGCATCGTGTCGGGCGGTCCGCTGTCGGAAGACGTGTTCAAGTGCCAGTTGAAGCCGATCGATTTCGCATCGGCCGACTACGCCGGCATCCGCTTCACGGGCGGCCAGCAGGTTCGCCTGCAGGCGACGTTCCCCGATGGCGTGTGCAACTGGAGCAAGCCGGGCGTGGGGCAGGTGCCGTGGACGCCGACCACCTTCCGCAACGGCCCCGGCGGGCAGGACCTGCCGGCCGCGCCTGTGTCCATGGCGTTCTAAGCCACGCCGCCTCAGCTGAGCTTCAGCCCGGCTGGTTGTTCGGAAACCTCGACAGGCGCTGCCTGTCGAGCACGTTGATGTAGCCGTAGCCCGTCTTGATGAGCTGCACCGCTTCGAGTTCGTGCAGCGCCGCGTTCACCCGCTGGCGCGACACGCCCACCATCCAGCCGATTTCTTCCTGGCTGATCTGCAGCGTGGCATCGGTGTTCGGATAGAGCACCGGATGGAACAGGCTCGCGATGCCGCGCGCCACGCGGGCGGTGGGCTCCAGCAGCCGGTCGAACTTCACCGTGGCGATGAACTGGCTCAGCCGCTCGTTCAGGTGCGACAGCATGAAGTGGTTGAAGGGCACGCTGCGGTCCAGCAGCCACGCGAAGGTGTCGCGCGGCAGGTGCAGCGTGGTGGTCGGGCGCGTGGCGGCGATCTCGTACTTGCGCTGCTCGACCTTGAGCAGCGAGCCTTCGCCGATCCAGCCGCCGGTGGCCACGCCGGTGAACATCACCGGCTTGCCATCGGCCGAGGTGTCCTGCACGCGCAAGAAACCGCGGATCACGCCGATCCAGCTGTCGGCGATCTCGTTGCGCTGGCAGACGAATTCGCCGGGGCCGTGCTCGCGGGTGAACAGCGCCTTGTAGACCACCTCGCGCTCGCTTTGCGTGAGCACGCGCGGCCAGATGCAGCGCTCCCAGAACTGGTTGACTTCGCTGTCCGGCAGCTTGCTGGTGGACATGCAGTGCGTCGCTTACTTGACGTTGCGTGCGTGGCGTTGCGTGCGTGTGTTGCCGGCCTCAGCGCTTCTTGCTGCCGAAGATCCCGCCGAGCACGCCGCGCAGAATCTCCTTGCCCACCGAGGTGCCCATGGTGCGCACCGCCGACTTGGCCATGGTCTGCACCAGGCCGTCGCGCTTGCCGCCGCGCGGGCCGGTGCTGCCGAAGATCATGTCGTTGAGCATGCCGCCCATGCCCGAGCCTGACTCTTCGGCCGCCTTGCCCACCTGCGCCTTGGCCGCGGGCGCGTCGGGCGCGGACTCGGCGCGGCCCTTGAGCTTTTCGTAGGCCGATTCGCGGTCCACCGTCTTCTCGTACACGCCGGCGACGAGCGAATTGGCGATCAGCGCCTTGCGCTGCTCGGGCGTGATCGGGCCGAGCTGGCTGCCCGGCGGCAGCACGAACACGCGCTCGGTCACGCTCGGGCGGCCCTTTTCGTCCAGAAAGCTCACGAGCGCCTCGCCGACCGCCAGTTCGGTGATGGCGGTCTCGATGTCCAGGCCCGGCTTCTGGCGCATGGTGCTGGCGGCCGCCTTCACAGCCTTCTGGTCGCGCGGGGTGAAGGCGCGCAGCGCGTGCTGCACGCGGTTGCCCAACTGGGCCAGCACCGTGTCGGGAATGTCCAGCGGGTTTTGGGTGACGAAGTACACACCCACGCCCTTGGAGCGCACGAGCCGCACCACCAGTTCGATGCGCTCCACCAGCGCCTTGGGCGCCTCGTTGAAGAGCAGGTGGGCCTCGTCGAAGAAGAAGGCGAGTTTCGGTTGGTCGGGGTCGCCGATTTCGGGCAGTTGCTCGAACAGCTCCGACAGCATCCACAGGAGAAAGGTCGCGTACAGGCGCGGCGAATTCATCAGCTTGTCGGCCGCCAGCACGTTGACCACGCCCTTGCCGCCCACGGTCTGCATGAAGTCGGCGATGTTGAGCATCGGCTCGCCGAAGAACTTGTCGCCGCCCTGGGTCTCGATCTGCAGCAGGCCGCGCTGGATGGCGCCCACGCTGGCGGCGCTGATGTTGCCGTACTGCGTGGTGAACTGGCTGGCGTTCTCGCCCACGTACTGCAGCATCGCGCGCAGGTCCTTCAGGTCCAGCAGCAGCATGCCGTTGTCGTCGGCGATCTTGAACACCAGGTTCAGCACGCCGGCCTGGGTTTCGTTCAGGTCGAGCATGCGGGCCAGGAGGAGCGGGCCCATGTCGGAGACGGTGGCCCGCACCGGGTGGCCCTGGTCGCCGAACACGTCCCAGAGCGTGACGGGGCAGGCGGAGGGCTCGGGCACGTCGATGCCGCGTTCCTTCAGCGTGGCCGCCAGCTTCTCGCCGACGGCACCTTTCTGGCTGATGCCGGTCAGGTCGCCCTTGACGTCGGCCATGAACACCGGCACGCCGATGCTGGAGAGCTTCTCGGCGATGGTCTGCAGGGTGACCGTCTTGCCGGTGCCGGTGGCGCCGGTGATCAGGCCATGGCGGTTGGCGAGGCTGGGGAGGAGGGCGCACTCGATGCTGTCGTGGCGGGCGATCAGAAGGGGGTCTGCCATGAGAGGCTCCGGGTCGTATCGAAGCGGGTAGTCTAGGGCCTGTCCACCCTGTGCAAGGGGGTCGCGAAGCTCGCCACAGCCCGCCCATCAAGGCGCGTGACGCCGTGCGTGCGTCCGCACGCACAAGGAACGCAACGCCGAGGGGCGGGCTGTGGCGAGCTTCCCTGCGGGTTGCTTCGCAAAGGGGATGTCTGCGGCGTTGCCCGCACTTGCAAGGCACGAGCCTTGCTGCGCGCGGGCGCCTTGCAGCCAGCCCCTTTGCGAAGCAACGCGACCCCCTTGCACAGGGTGAACAGGCCCCAAGCCGCACTCCTATAATCCACGGCCGCACGAAGGTTCAGGAAAAAGTTTTCAGGAGGTTTTTTTGTCATCGACTGCTCAGCCCCCCATTCCCGCCACTGGCGATGCGTCAGAACAGTCGCCGATCGAAAAAGAACTCGCCGTACTGCTCGTGAACGCCCTCAATCTCGAGGTTGCACCCGAGGACATCGTTCCCACCGATCCGTTGTACGGTGAAGGCCTGGGTCTCGATTCCATCGACATCCTCGAAGTCGCGCTCGAAGTCTCGCGGCGCTACGGCTTCCAGCTGCGCTCGGACGACGAGCGCAACCAGCAAATCTTCCAGTCGCTGCGCACGCTCGCGACCCACGTCGCCCAGCATCGCAGCGCTTCCTGACCCATGTCACGATGGCGACTGGCGCTCCTGCTGCTGGTGGGAGTGGCCTATGCCGGCCTCTCTCACTGGATGACCTTGTTCCACGCCACCGAGCCATGGGCGGTGGTGGTGCTGCTCGGCCCGCTGTGGCTGGCGGCCATGGGCTTTGCGGCCAGCTGGTTCGGCCGCTGGGGCTTTGCCGCGGCGCTGGCGCTGGGCATCGGCGGCTTCGCGCTCGTCTTCCTGGGTGAAGCGGGCGATCCGAACCGTCTCTATGTGCTGCAGCACGTGGGCATCAACGGCGCGCTGTGCGGCTGGTTCGGCTCCACGCTGCGCGGCCGCGGGCTGCCGCTGATCACGCAGTTCGCGCAGCGCGTGCATCCGCTCAAGGGACACATGCTGTCCTACACGACGCATCTCACGCAGGTCTGGACCGCGTACTTCGCGGTGGTGGTCGTGTCCTCGATCGTGGTCTACCTGACGCTGCCGTTCTCGGCCTGGTCGCTGCTGGCCAATGTGCTGTCGCCGGTGTCGGTGGCGCTTCTTTTCGTGGGCGAGCACCTGGTCCGCTACAGGCTGCACCCCGAGTTCGAGCGCACGCGCCTGGTCGATGCGGTGCGCGCCTTCTACGGCGCCTCGACGATCGACAACGGCGCCGGCCCCCGGTGACACAGGCGCAGCCCGCGTGACGACAGACACCCACTTCCTGCTGCCCCTGCTCGCGGACCGCGACCCCGACGCCCCCCTCGCGTGGCGTGCCGGCGTGCCCGTGAGCACCCGCCAGTTCCTGGCCGACGTGGCCCGTTTCGCGCCGGTGCTGCCGGCCGAGGGGCCCGCGGTCAACCTGTGCGTCGATCGCTATGCCTTCGCCGTGAGCCTGGGCGCCGCGCTGGTGCGCGGCCATGCGAGCCTCCTGCCGCCCGATGCGCGGCCCGACACGCTGGCGCGCCTGGTCGAGAGCCACGGCACCCGCCTTTTCGCACTCACCGACGACACCAAGCTGCAGACGCCCGGCATGCAGCGCGTGCTGATCGAAGACCGCTCCAGCCTCGAAGGCGATGCGAGCGCGACCGTGCCCGCGTTCGACGGCGCGATGCACGCGGCCAGCCTGCTCACCTCGGGCTCCACCGGCGCGCCGCAGCCGCATGCCAAGACCTGGCGCACGCTGGTGGGCGACGTGGCCGTGGCCGTCGAGCGGCTCTGCCGCGTGCTGGAGCGCCCCACGCTCGAAGGCCTGACGCTGGTCGCGACCGTGCCGGTGCAGCACAGCTACGGGCTCGAATCGTCGGTGCTGCTGGCGATGCTGGGCGGTGCTGCTTTCGAAAGCGGCCGGCCGTTCTTTCCGGCCGACGTGGCGCAGACGCTGGCCTCGGTGCCGCGGCCGCGCGCGCTGGTGACCACTCCGTTCCACCTGAAGACGCTGCTGCTGTCGGGCATCGAACTGCCGCCGGTGGACCTGATCCTCTCGGCCACCGCGCCGCTCTCGCCGCAGCTCGCGCTGCAGGCCGAGCAGGCCATGGGCGCGGTGCTGCTCGAAATCTACGGCAGCACCGAGTCGGGCCAGGTCGCCACGCGCCGCACGACCGAGAGTGAAATCTGGGAAAACTTCGGCCAGATCCGCGTGCATGCGGAGCCGGGCGAGGCCGACGGGCCCGAGCGCTTCATCTTCGAGGGGGACTTCCTGCCCGAGCCCACGCCCATGGCCGATGTGCTCGAGTTGCTGGACGACCGGCGCTTTCGCCTGTTCGGCCGCGCGAACGACCTCATTCACGTGGCCGGCCGGCGCAGCTCGCTGGCCCACCTGAACTTCCACCTGAACAGCATTGCCGGCGTCGACGACGGCGCCTTCTGGCTGCCCGACGAGGTGGCCGACGGCGTGGTGCGGCCGGTGGCCTTCGTGGTCGCGCCGACGCTGACAGCGGGCGCGATCATCGGCGCGCTGCGCCAGCGCCTGGAGCCGGTGTTCGTGCCGCGGCGCGTGGTGCAGGTGAAGTCTTTTCCGCGCGAAGGCACGGGCAAGCTCACGGTGCGGGCGCTGCGCGAATTCGCGCTGGCGCAACTCGCGGAAGACGACACGCCGGTGCAGATCGCGCACACGGTGCCTGCCGACCATCCCACTTTCGCCGGCCATTTCCCCGGCCAGCCGCTGCTGCCCGGCGCGCTGGTGCTGGCCGAGGTGATGGAAGCCATCCAGCGCGTGCCGGCGCTGGTCGCGCGGCTGGGCACGTCGCCGACGCTCGCGGCGGCGAAGTTTCTCGCGCCCGTGCGGCCCGGCAGCACGCTCGCCATCGAACTGCATCCGGAAGCCGGCACCGGCCGCGGCGTGCGTTTCGACGTGCGTTGCGACGGCGTGGTGGCTGTCAGCGGCCGCTGGACGGCCGTGCAAGAGTCAGCCCGATGAAGCACACCGACGCCGAGACGCGCGCCGTCAACGAGGCGGCCCAGACCGGGCACACCGGGCAGGCTGGGCAGGCTGGGCAGAGGGGCGGCTGGGCCCAGGCGCCCGAGCGCAGCAACATGCTCGCGCTGCGCTTCATCTGCTTCATGGCGCTGGTGTGCGGGCGCCATGTCACGCGGCTGTTGCTGCCGCCGATCAGCCTGTATTTCCTGTTGTTCGCGCCCGCGCCGCGCCGGCAGATCAAGCGCTACCTGTTCCGGGCCATCGGTCCGCACGCCGGCTGGATCGACGGCTACCGGCTGCTGCACGCGTTTTCGTCCACGGTGCTGGACCGCGTTTATTTCCTGCGCGGGCGCATGGACCTTTTCAAGCTGACGGTCGAAGGCAACGTGCCGCTGGAGACCGAAGCGATCGAAGGGCGGGGCGCTTTCCTGCTCGGCGCGCACGTGGGCAGCTTCGAGGTCATGGGCGCCTGCAAGCACCGCACGCAGCAGCACGACCTGCGGCTCGCGATGTTGATGTACCCGGACAACGCGCAGCGCATCACCGCCATCCTCAACGCCATCGCGCTGCCCGAAATGCGGCCGCACGTGATCGCGCTCGGGCGGCCGCACTCGATGCTCGACCTGCGCGACTGGCTCGACGGCGGGGGCCTGGGCGGCATGCTGGCCGACCGCACCCTGCCGGGCAGCGAGGAGCAGCCCTCGCATCACCGCGGCAACAACATCGTGCTGCCGTTCCTCGGGCAGCCCGCCACCTTCAACGACGGGCCGTTCCGGCTCGCGGCGCTGCTGCGTCGCAAGGTGTTCTTCATGGCCGGCCTCTATGGCGGCGGCGCCCGCTACGATGTCCGGTTCGATCCGCTGGCCGACTTCGCCGAGCCGGCCGCCGATGCCGCGGACCGCGAGCGGCGCATCCGCGCCGCCGTCGAGGCCTACGTCGCACGCCTGGAGGCGCTGTGCCGCGCTTATCCGTACAACTGGTTCAACTTTCATGATTTCTGGCTCGAAGATGCGGCTTGACCGGCTTTGCAGGGTGTTCGTACTCGCGGTGGCTTTCTGCGCCGCGCCGGCGTGGGCGTTCGACCTGCCCGAGCTGATGGGCCTGCTGGCCAAGCAGAAGAGCGGCGAGGCCCGCTTCACCGAGCAGCGCTTCGTGCACGGCCTGGAAGGCCCGCTCGATGCGAGCGGCACGCTGAGCTTCGACGCGCCCGACAAGCTGGTGCGCCGCACGCTGTCGCCACGCATCGAGACCATGGCCGTCGACGGCAACACGCTCACGCTCTCGCGCGGCGGCCGCAACCGCACGCTGGCGCTGGACAGCATGCCCGAGCTGCTCGGCCTGGTCGAAGCCATGCGCGGCACGCTGACCGGCGACGGCGCGACGCTGCAGCGCTACTTCAAGAGCACCGTGACGGGCGCGCCCGCCAAGTGGACGCTCGACCTTGCGCCCATGGACAGCCGGCTGGCCGCGCAGGTGCGCAGCATCCGCATCAGCGGCCGCGCGAGCGACGTGCTGGGGCTGGAGATGGAGTTCGTCGGCGGTGACCGCTCGGTCATGAACATCTCGCCGAACGCGCCCGCGCCTGCGCCCGCCGCCACGGCGCCCCCCGGCGCGGCCCCGTCCGGCGCGGCCGGACGCACCACACCGTGACTGCCGCGACGGCGCCGCAGGCGGGCGGCCCGCCGAGCTGGCGGCGCAGGGCGGTCGTGCTGCTCGCGTGGCTGCTGGTGCTGCTGTGCGGCGCGTTCGTCATCGCGCGCACGCAGATCGGCGCCGATCTCTCGGCGTTCCTGCCCAAGAGCCCGGACCTGCGCCAGCGCGTGCTGATCGAGCAACTGCAAAGCGGCGTCGCTTCGCGCACGCTGATGCTGGGCTTCGAAGGCGGCAGCGCCGAGCAGCGCGCCACGGTGTCGCGCGCGGTGGGCAAGACCATGCGCGAGAGCCAGCTCTTCGACCTGATCCAGAACGGCGACGTGGGCGACTGGAGCGAGGCGGGCACCTGGGTGTTCCAGCACCGCTACCAGCTGTCGCCCAGCGTCACGCCCGGGCAGTTCACCGCCGGGGGCCTGCGCGACGCGATCAACGAGACGCTGTCGATGCTCGGCACGCCGGCCGGCAACGTGATCAAGCCCTTCCTCGACCGCGACCCGACCGGCGAGACGCAGCGCATCGCCATGGAACTGGTGCCCGCGAGCGCGCCGCGCAGCGAAGACGGCGTGTGGATGTCGCGCACCGCGCCGCGCGCGCTGATGATTGCGACCACGCGCGCCGCCGGCAGCGACCTGGACGCGCAGGCCGTGGCCATCGCGAAGGTGCATGCGGCCTTCGACGCCGCCACGCGCGAAATGGGTGAAGCGAAACCGAAGCTGCTGCTGAGCGGCCCGCCGGTGTTCTCGGTGATGAGCCGCGACAAGATCAAGACCGAAGCCATCCATCTCGCGATCGTCGGTGGCATCGTGATGGGCGTGTTGCTGCTGCTGGCCTTCGCCTCGCCGCGCGCGCTGCTCATCGCCTTCCTGCCGGTGGCGACGGGCGTGGTGATCGGCACGGCGAGCGTGAGCCTGGTGTTCGGGTCGGTGCACGGCCTCACGCTGGGGTTCGGCAGCACGCTGATCGGCGAGACGGTGGACTACGCCATCTATTACCTGATCCAGGCGCGCGGGGCGGCCGTGGCCGGCACCGGCTGGCGGCGCTGGCGTGATCTCAACTGGCCCACCGTGCGGCTCGGGCTGCTGACCTCGGTGTGCGGCTTTGCGGCGCTGGTGTTCTCGGGCTTTCCGGGGCTGGCGCAGCTGGGCGTGTTCTCCATCGCCGGCCTCGTCGCCGCCGCGCTGGCCACGCGCTACGTGCTGCCGATGCTCGCGCCCGATGGCGCGACCGGCATGGGCATGCGCAGGTACATGGCGCAGGTCGCCGGCATGCTGGTGCGCGGCCTGCCGCGCCTGCGCTGGCCGCTGGCCGCGCTCGGTGTGGCCGCGCTCGGGCTGGTGCTGTGGCAGGGCGGACACTTGTGGCGCGCCGACCTGGGCGCGATGAGCCCGGTGCCCAAGTCGGCCCAGCAGCTGGACGAGATGCTGCGCAACGATATCGGCGCGAGCGATGGCGGCGTGCTGGTGGTGGCCTATGGCGACGACGAGCAGGCGGCGCTGCGCAACACCGAAGCGGCGGCGGCCAAGCTCGATGCGCTGGTCGACACGGCCGAACTCGGCGGCTACGAGGCCGTCACGCGCGTGCTGCCGAGCGCGGCCGCGCAGAGCGCGCGTATCGCGAGCCTGCCTGACGCTGCCACGCTGCAAGCCAGCCTGGCCGAAGCCACCAAGGGCCTGCCGCTGCCGGCCTCGCGGCTCGGGCCGTTCCTGGCCGATGTCGAGGCGGCGCGCAAGCTCGCGCCCGTGCAGCGCGCCGACCTGGCCGGCGGCCCGCTCGGCTCCGTGCTGAACACGCTCATGTACCAGCGCCCGGGCGGCGGATGGGCGACGCTGCTGGTGCTGCACCCCGGTCCGGGGTTCGACCAGGCCCGGCTCGAAGCCGCGCTCGCGGGCACCACCGACGTGCAGGTGGTCGACGTCGGCCGCGAACTCGCGAGCCTGTATCAGCGCTATCTGCACGAGGCCTTCGTGCAGGTGCTGCTCGGCGCGCTGGCGGTGGTGGTGCTGCTGGGCATCTACCTGCGCTCGTGGCGCCGGCTGCTGGCGGTGTGCCAGCCGCTGGTGTTCGCGGTGATGCTCACGCTGGGCGGCATGGCGCTCGCGCAGGCCGCGCTCGGCATCCTGCATTTGGTGGGGCTGTTGCTGATCGTGGCGGTGGGCTCGAACTACGCGCTTTTCTTCGACCAACTGCGCACAACGGGGCGGGCGGACGAAGACACGCTGGCTTCGCTGATGCTGGCCAATCTCACGACCGTGGTGTCGTTTGGCCTGATCGCGATATCGGACATCCCCGCGCTGTCGTCGATCGGTCGCGTGGTGGCGCCGGGGGCATTGCTCGCGCTGCTGCTGTCGGCGGCGTTCGCCCGGCACGTGGCACCGACGCCCGCTTCGTCCGCACGGCGCACCTGATGGGAAAATCCGCCGCGATGTCTTCCGCAACCGCCACCCCCGAGTCCTGGCCCTGGCCGCCGGCCATGCGCGCCAGCGCGGCCTGGCATGTGGCGGCCATCGGGGCGGGCGTGCTGGTGCCGGGCGCATGGCCTTGGGCTGTCGGCGCGATCGTGCTCAACCACGCGCTGATCACCGGCGCCGGGCTCACGCCCCGCAGCAACCTGCTGGGCCCCAACGTCACGCAGCTGCCCGAAGCGGCGGCAGCGCGCCGCGAAGTGGCAATCACCATCGACGACGGACCGGAGCCCGAAGTCACGCCCCGCGTGCTGGACCTGCTGGACGCGCACGGCCAGCGCGCCACCTTCTTCTGCATCGCCGAGCGCGTGCTGGCACATCCGGAACTGGCGCGCGAGATCGTGGCGCGCGGCCACAGCGTCCAGAACCACACGGCGCGCCACCGGCACAATTTCTCGTTCCTCGGGCCGCGCGGTTTCGCGAGCGAAATCGCGCGGGCGCAGGACATCCTCACCGACGTCACCGGCCAGCGCCCGACCTGTTTTCGCGCGCCTGCCGGGCTGCGCAACCCCTTTCTCGAACCGGTGCTGCACCGCCTGGGCCTCTCGCTCGTGAGCTGGACGCGGCGCGGTTTCGACACGCGCGAAGGCGACCCCGCCAAGGTGATGGCGCGCCTCGCCCGCAACCTGCAGGCCCGCGACATCCTGTTGCTGCACGACGGCAACGCCGCGCGCACCGCCGAAGGAAAACCCGTTTTGCTGGAGGTACTGCCCTTGTTGCTCGAACGCCTGCGCGCCGATGGATTGCGCGCCGTGACCCTGCCCGAAGGGCTCAAGCCATGAGCCGCCGGGCCGCTCCCAAGGCGCATGCCGCAGCGCGCAGCGCGGAGGCCACTCGATGAGCGCCGTGATGTCGTCGTCATCCACGGACAACGCGTGGCGCGAACTGCACGAAGCCGCCACCGTTCCGTACAAGAAGGGCGGCACCTTCGCCTGGCAGTTCGCGCGCGGCAAGCTCGGGCGCGACCCGGTCTTTCGCGGGCTGCTCGAACGCGGGCTGATCGATGCGCAGCACCGGCGCGTGGTCGACATCGGCTGCGGGCAGGGCCTTTTCGTGAGCCTGCTGGCCTCGATGAGCACGATGCAGCAGCAAGGGCGCTGGCCCGCTGCATGGCCGGCCACGCCGGCCGCCGCGGACTACACCGGCATCGAACTGATGCCCAAGGACGTGGCGCGGGCCGAGGCGTCAGTGGGCCATCTGCAGCCGACGCCGCGCCTGGTGTGCGCCGACATGTGCTCGGCCGCCTTGCCCGACTGCGACCTGGTCGTGATCCTCGACGTGCTGCACTACGTGGACCTCGAAGCGCAAGAGGGCGTGCTGACGCGCGTGCGCGATGCGCTCCGGCGCGGCGGCAACCCGAAGGCGCGGCTGCTGCTGCGCGTGGGCGATGCGTCGAGCCGACGCGGTTTTGCGATCAGCCAGTGGGTCGATCGGACGGTGACGCGCATACGCGGCCACAAGGTCTCACCGACCTGGGGCCGGCCGCTCGCCGAATGGATGGCAGTGCTGCAGCGCCTGGGTTTCCGCGTGCAGAGCATTCCGATGAGCCAAGGCACGCCCTTCGCCAACGTGCTCTTGGTGGCCGACCTGGAGACCGCCGCTTGACGGCGCCGCAGACGCTCGACCGCGCGGGCATCGCCGCGCGCATTCCGCACAGCGGCAGCATGTGCCTGCTGGAGCGGCTCGACGATTGGGATGCGGACGTGATCCGCTGCAGCACGACGACGCACCGGCTGGCGGACAACCCGCTGCGCACGGCCGGCGGATTGCTGGCGCCGAACGCCATCGAATACGCGGCGCAGGCCATGGCGCTTCACGGCGGGCTGCTGGCCGCGGAGGGCAGCACGCCATCGGCCGGTTTTTTGGCGAGCGCGCGCAATGTGCGGCTGGCCGTCACGCGGCTCGATGACATCGAAGGTGAACTGCACGTGCAGGCCCGGCGCCTGTCGGGCGACGACAAGCAGATCCTCTACGAATTCGCGGTCAACGCCGACGACGGCCGCGCGCTGGCCGAGGGCCGGGCCGTGGTGGTCCTGAACACGCCGCTCGCAACAGAAAGCACCGCCTCATGAGTCTCGAAGGAAAACGCGCGCTGATCACGGGCGCCAGCGGCGCACTCGGCGCTGCCATGGCCGAACGGTTTGCGCGCGACGGTGCGACGGTGCTGCTGCACGCCAATTCGCGGCCGGAAGCGGTCGAGCAACTGGCAGCTTCGATCACGGCGGCGGGCGGCAAGGCCGAATGCCACGTGTTCGACCTGCGCAGCGACGAGGCCTCGGCTGCGGCGTGCGCGCGCATCCTCGAAGGCGGCGCGGTCCAGATCCTGGTCAACAACGCTGGCGTGCACGACGACGCGGTGCTGCCGGGCATGCGCGCCGATCAATGGCACAAGGTGATCGACGTGTCGCTCAACGGGTTTTTCCGTGTGACGCAGCCATTGCTGCTGCCGATGATGCGCACGCGCTGGGGCCGCATCCTGAACATCTCGTCGGTGTCCGCGATCACGGGCAACCGGGGGCAGGTGAACTACGCTGCGGCCAAGGGCGCGCTCAACAGCGCGACCAAGGCGCTGTCGCTCGAAGTGGCGTCGCGCGGTGTCACGGTCAACGCGATCGCGCCGGGGATCATCGCGTCGCCGATGGCCGATGCGGTGTTCGATCCGGCGGTCATCAACCAGATGGTGCCGGTCAAGCGGGCGGGAACGCCGCAGGAAGTGGCCGCGCTGGCCTCGTTCCTGGCGAGCGACGAAGCCGGCTACATCACCGGGCAGGTGATCTCGATCAACGGCGGGATGATCTGAAGCCGCTGCCGGGGCGTTACAGCGGCAGCGTGTCGAACGCCGCGTAGGCCGTCGCCAGCCACGACTTCACGCGCTGGCGTTCCAGGAGGCCCAGCGCATGCACGCCTTCGCGGTCGTTCACGGCCTTCCAGAAACTCGTGTTCTGCGCATCGATCTTGCGCATGCTGGCTTCGTGCAGGCGCGGCAGCGCGATGACTCGCGCGCCGTTTGCATTCGCCTTGGAGAGCGACTGCGACGCCAGCAGCATCCCGAAATCGCTGCCGCGGCCGTAGTTCTGCACCACGATGTAGTTCGGGCGGTTGCCGAAGGTGTCGATCAGCGTGCCGAGCAGGTCGGTGGAGTCTTTGCCGTCGTCCAGCACGTGCCAGAAATTGACGGTCACGCCGATCTCGGCGAACACGTCGAAGAGGTCCGACTCCTTGATCCAGCGCGACAGCGGCGCCAGCGTCTGGGCGGCGAGGTCGACGATCACGCTTTGCTTCGGGTTGCTCTCGAAGCCGTTCACGACCGTGTCCAGGCCCTCGTAGCTGTCGACCACCACGGGCGAGGCGAAGCCTTCGTAGAAGCGGGTGAACGAACTGTGCGAACGGTCGGTGTCGAAGCCGGTGAAAGGGCGGCTGCGGTCGATGAAGTACTGCGCCAGCACGCGCGCCGTGACCGACTTGCCGACACCGCCTTTTTCGCCGCCGATGAAATTGATGGAGCTCATGAGTTGCTGCTGCCTCGAATGGGTTGAGGGGTGAAGGGCTGAATCATTCTAGGGGCGTGTTTTTCGATGGACCTATTTGCCGCGCTTGGCCATGGCTTGCAGCAAGGGGTGTGCCTGCAAGCGCTGCTGCAGCCGTTTTTTCCATGGTGCGGGCAGCGTCGAGGCGTCGATCATCTCGGGCCAGAGGCTGCGCGCGAGGCGTGCGGTGTCGGTGACCACGCGCCGCACCAGCGGTTCGTGCAGGCCGGTCGAGAAGCAGAAGGCGCGCACGTTGGCGGGGGTGAAGAGGGCGGTGCGCCTTGGGGCTGCGGTGTTCGTCGGCAGCAGAGGAAGCGCATGGCCGTCGACGCCCTGGATCGCCGCGTACGCGACGATGTCGTAGGCCGGCGCCAGCCGCGGCGCGATGCCGTCGGCATACAGCACACCGAAGTTCTTCAGGTGAGCGTCGGGGTTGCCGAGCAGGTCGTTCACCGCGAGGCGCCGAATGAGTTCGAGCACCGCGTCTTCGCCCAATGACGGAAAGGCCTGCATCGCGAGCGCCATGTCCAGGTAGCTCGCGCTGTACTTGTGCATCGGGTCCACGGCGAGCACCTGCGCGAAGTCCTCGAAGTGGATGCGGCGCGCGCCGTCGCGGTCGAAGCGGATGACGGCGAGGAAGTCGGGCTCGTCGGGCAGCGCATAGCTGTGTTCGGCCTTGATGGCGGAGAGCGGCGCGAGTTCGGCGTCGCACACCTGGACGCCCGCGGCGCCCGCCATCTGCAGCGAGAGCATTTCGAGCTGCGGCATGTGCGGCCGTCCGGCCACCGGCAGCTTGGCGATCACGCGCGTGCTTGCGCCGGCCCGCGTGCGTGCCACGTAGCGCCCGCCCTGGCGGCGCAGGCCGAGCTTGGGCTGCACGCCCGACACCGAGATGCCCTGCGGCATCGGCAGCTCGACCACCGACATCTCGAGCGCGTCCTGGTCCTGCGTGATGAGCCGTTGCAGCGTGCCGCGGTCCACCGACACCGGTTTGGCGCTCACCGCGCCGGGCAAGTCGCCGCCGCAGGCCGCGAGCAGCTCGAAGTGATCGTTCTCGCGGCAACCGCGCAACTGCGCGATGTGGCTGCGCAGAACGCCCTCGGGCAGCAGGTTCTGGAAGAAGCGCGGGAGCTGTCCGCCCTGGGCATTGAAGAGCGGGTTCTTCACGTCGCTCCAGAGGGCGGCCTGCGTGGCAGCGTCGCTCGCCACCATCGAGAGCGACATCACCTCTGGTGGCGGCGCGGCGATCAGTTCGGGCTCCGCCACGAAGCGGCACAGGTCGGCGTACTGGAAGAGCTTGCCGAAGCGCCGCGTGCCGAGCGAGATCTCCAGGATCTTGACGTTCATGGCGAGCGGCGCTTGTTGTTGGTGTACGGCGGCGAGGCCGGGGCCTGTGCGACCGCATGGCCCACGCGGGTGGTGACGGGGCGGTAGCCGGGATCGGTGGCCGCGGTTTCGCCGAAGCCCTTGGGCGCCAGTTGCAGTTCCAGCCCGAGCGCATCGACCAGCGCGAGCAGCGACGACATCTGTGGATTGCCTTGAAGGCTCAGGGCATTGCGCACCGATCGCTCGGTGAGCCCCGAACGCAGCGCAATCTCGGCGGTCGAGAGGCCCGCGGCGTCGCGCCGCGCGGCCAGGGTGGTGATGAGTTCCTGTTTCGTCACGGAAATATATTACCGCAATTGGCATTTGGGGAAATATATTTCCCTGGTCTCATGCTGCCCGGCGGGCTTATTTCGGCACCAGCGTGAAAAGGGGCATGACCACGCCCATGACCCAGTTCTGCCCGAAATCGAGCGCCGCGCGGCGGTATTTTTCGTCGGCCTGCGCGGCCAGCAGGTCGAGCCGGGCCACCACCTTCGACAGCTCTCGGTCGGCCACGAGGTTGCGGCCGCGCTCGCTGATTTCGGTGGCCAGCAGCAGCGGCTGGCCGTCGGGGCCGGTCTTGGAGGAGATCAGCCAGAGCGAGATCTCGAAATTGCGCGCGGCCCGGTAGCTGTTCTCGGCATCGACGCCGTCGATCATGGTCTGCTCCCAGGTGCCGCCGTTGGCCTGCTTGAGCATCGAGGCCCAGCCGACCACCAGCGCCGCGACGCGATCGCCCTGGTAGGGCTGCGGCCCGGTCTCGAAGGCCAGGCGGATGGCCTCGATGCCGGTGGCGCCGCGCAGCTCGGGAAGATCTGCGCCTTTGAGCACCGCGTCCCACGCCCGCTGGCTGGCTTCGTCGATGCTCGCCGCCGACTTGCGCCATTCCCGCGGGTTGCGTTTGTAGAGGGTGGACTGCACGCGCCGAATCGACTGCAGGTTGTCGCGCAGCGACAGATTGGCGATGCGGTTGGCGCTGGACTGCAGCCATTCCTGGTTGGCATAGGGTTCTGCACGCTCGGTCGACCGGACCGATGAACAGCCCGCCAAGCCGAGCAAGGAGGCGGCGCCGGCCAGAAGGCAGGTGCGTCGCGCCGCAAGGGGTAAAACCGGAGAAACACTCATGCCCTGACGTTATCATCCAAGACTGGGGCGGCGGCTCGCTTCGAGCAGCGAGCCCGTGCAATTTTCCTTACAAATCAATACCTTGGCGTTAACGTCAAGGCAGGCCGACAAGTCGTGCGTCTTAATTCCATCAAGCTCTCGGGCTTCAAGTCGTTCGCCGAACCCACCAATTTCCTGCTGCCGGGCCAACTGGTCGGCGTGGTCGGGCCCAACGGCTGCGGCAAGTCGAACATCATGGATGCGGTGCGCTGGGTGCTCGGCGAATCGCGCGCTTCCGAGCTGCGCGGCGAGTCGATGCAGGACGTGATCTTCAACGGCACGACCACCCGCAAGCAGGCCAGCCGCTCGAGCGTCGAACTGGTGTTCGACAACGCCGACCACCGTGCCGGCGGCCAGTGGAACCAGTTCGGCGAAATCGCCGTGCGGCGCGTGCTCACGCGCGACGGCACCAGCAGCTACTACATCAACAACCAGCCGGTGCGCCGCCGCGACGTGCAGGACGTGTTCCTGGGCACCGGTCTCGGGCCCCGCGCCTACGCCATCATCGGCCAGGGCACGATCAGCCGGATCATCGAATCCAAACCCGAGGAACTGCGCCTGTTCCTCGAAGAAGCCGCCGGTGTTTCCAAGTACAAGGAACGCCGCCGCGAGACCGAAAACCGCCTGGGCGACACGCGCGAAAACCTCGTGCGCGTCGAAGACATTCTTCGCGAACTCAACGCCAATCTCGAGAAGCTCGAGAAGCAGGCCGAGGTGGCCGCGCGCTACAACACACTGCAGGGCGAGGCCACCAAGAAGCAGCACCAGCTGTGGTTCCTGAAGCGCAGCGAGAGCGATGCGGACCAGGCCAAGATCAAGTCCGATTCGGAAAAGGCGATCAACGACCTCGAATCGCGCACCGCAGATCTGCGCCACATCGAAGCCGAACTCGAAACCGTGCGCCAGGCCCATTACGCGGCCGGCGACCAGGTCAACCAGGCGCAGGGCAAGCTCTACGAGGCCAGTGCCGAAGTCGGCCGGCTCGAAGGCGAGATCCGCTTCGTGGTCGAAGGTCGCCAGCGCGTCGAGCAGCGGCTGGTCCAACTGCGCGAGCAGATGGGCCAGTGGGGCACGCGCCGCGAAGAGGCCGAGACCGAGATCGAAACCCTGGCCGGCAAGGGCGTCGATGCCGAAGAGCAGGCGATCCTGCTGGCCGCCCAGCTCGAGGAACACGACGCGCGCATGCCCGAGCTCGAAGAGGCCGTGCAGCGCGCCCAGGACGAAGCCAACAGCCAGCGCACGACCGTCTCGCAGGTGCAGCAGCAGATCCAGGTGCTCGCGGCCGACCAGCGCAACATCGAAGACCAGAGCCGCCAGCTCACGCAGCGCAGCGAACGCCTGCGCGCCGACCAGAACGCGCTGGCCGCGCCCGACGAGGCGCGCCTCCTGGACATGCAGGAGCAACTGGCCGCCGCGCAGGAAACCGCCAGCGAAGCCGAAGCCCGCCTGCACGAACTGCAGGAGGCCGTGCCGCAACTGGACGACGACCGCCGCACGAAGCAGCAAGCCGTCAACACCGAAGGTGCGCGCCACGCGGAGTTCTCGGCGCGGCTCGAGGCGCTGCGCGCGCTGCAGGAAAAGGTCAAGACCGACGGCAAGCTGGCCCCCTGGCTCGCCAAGCACGGCCTCGATGGCCTGCAGGGCCTGTGGAGCCGCATCCACATCGAGCAAGGCTGGGAAAGCGCGCTCGAAGCGGCCCTGCGCGAGCGCCTGGGTGCGCTCGAAGTCAGCCGGCTCGACATGGTCCGCGCCTTCGGCAACGACGCGCCGCCGGCCAAGCTGGCGTTCTACAGCCCGCCGTCGGCCGGTGCGCCGCAGGGCGCGGCGGCGTTGCCGCGGCTGTCGAGCCTGCTGCGGCTGAACGATGCCGGCCAGCAAGCCTTGCTGAACGACTGGCTCCACGGCTGCTACACCGCATCGAGTTTTGAAGAAGCACTGGCGCAGCGCGCCACGCTGCAGCCGGGCGAAGTCATCTATGTGCAGAGCGGCCATGCCGTGTCCTCGCACAGCGTCAATTTCTACGCGCCCGATTCCGAGCAGGCCGGCCTCCTGGCCCGCCAGCAGGAAATGGAAAACCTGGAGCGCCAGCTGCGCGCCCAGACGCTCATCAACGAAGAGGCGCGCACCGCGCTGATCCGCGCCGAAGCCGCCTATGGCGACGCCGCGCAGCGCCTGGTGACGGCGCGCCGCGAAGCGGCCGACACCCAGTCGCGCGCCCACGAACTGCAGGTCGAAACCCTGCGCATGACCCAGCTCGCCGAGCAGACGCGCGCGCGCAGCCAGCAACTGGCCTCCGACCTCGGCGAAGTCGACGCGCAACTCGAAGAACTGCAAGAAAAGCGCATCGCCGCCGAAGGCCGCTTCGAAGAGCTCGACATGCAACTGGCCGACAGCCAGGAGCGCCATGCGCAACTCGACGAGCGCGTGATCGAAGCCGGCCGCGCGCTCAATGCCAGCCGTGAGCAGCACCGCAGCCTGGAGCGCCAGGCGCAGGAGGCCACCTTCTCGCAGCGCACGCTCGAAGCCCGTCGTGCCGAACTGAATCGCGCGATCGAAACCGCGTCGCAGCAGACCGTCGCGCTCACCGACGAAGACGAGCGCGCCCGCGCCGAGCTGGGCCGCTTGTCCGATGCCGCTGCGCAGGCCGGCCTGCAGGATGCGCTGTCGCTCAAGCTCGAACGCGAAACCGCGCTCGGCGCCTCGCGCAGCCAGTACGACGACCTCACGCTCAAGCTGCGCGCCAGCGACGAGCGCCGCCTGCAACTGGAGCGCGAGCTTGATCCGCTGCGCCAGCGCATCACCGAATTCCAGCTGAAGGAACAGGCCGCGCGCCTGGGTGTCGAGCAGTACCAGCAACTGCTGGAAGACGCGGGCGCCGACCTCGAAGCCATCGCGCAATCCATCGAGACCGACAAGGTGCGCCTGACCGGCCTGCAGAGCGAAATCGACCGCCTCAACCGCGAAGTCGTAGCCCTCGGCGCGGTGAACCTCGCCGCGCTCGACGAACTCGCGATCGCGAGCGAGCGCAAGACCTTCCTGGACGCCCAGTCGGCCGACCTGAACGAAGCCATCGGCACGCTGGAGGACGCCATCCGCAAGATCGATGCCGAAACGCGCGACCTGCTCGGTGGCACGTTCAAGATCGTCAACGAGCACTTCAGCCGCATGTTCCCTGAGCTCTTCGGCGGCGGCAACGCGCGGCTGGTGATGACGGGCGACGAAATTCTCGACGCCGGCGTGCAGGTGCTCGCGCAGCCCCCCGGCAAGAAGAACCAGACCATCCACCTGCTCTCGGGCGGCGAGAAGGCGCTCACGGCCATTGCGCTGGTGTTTGCCATCTTCCAGCTCAACCCGGCGCCGTTCTGCCTGCTGGACGAAGTGGACGCGCCGCTGGACGACGCGAACACCGAACGCTATGCCAAACTCGTGACCGCCATGAGCCGCGAAACCCAGTTCCTCTTCATCAGCCACAACAAGATCGCCATGGAAATGGCCGAGCAGTTGATCGGCGTCACGATGCAGGAGCAGGGCGTCTCGCGCATCGTCGCGGTGGACATGGAGGCCGCGGCCTCCATGGTCGAGGCCGCTTGAGCTGGCGGCGCGCATGAGCAACCTCACCCTCGCACTCTCCATTCTCGGAGGCCTCGTTCTCGCGGCCGTCGTCGGCTACGAAACCTTCATGTCGCGCCGCAACGCGCCGCGCCAGCCGGACGCGGTGGACACCGCGCTGGCCGACGTGGAGCGCTCGATGTCGTCGGCCGACGGCATGGAGCCGATGCTGCACGTCGACCCGAACCAGCTCTTGGCGCACGACCGCCACGAGCCCCTGTTCGACCCCGACCTGCCGGCGCCCAGCGGCGTTCCGGTCGCCACCGGCGAACGGCGCGGCGGGCTCGATCCGCTGATCGACGTGATCGCGCCGGTGTCGCTGGACGGCCTCGCCTCGGGCGACGCGGCCATCGCGGCCATGCCGCCGACGCGGCGCGCGGGCAGCAAGCCGGTCGCGATCGAAGGGCTCAACGAGCACACGGGCCAATGGGAGCCGCCGGTCGCGGGACAGCGCTACAGCGCGTTCCAGGTCGGCGTGCAGCTGGCCAACCGCACCGGCGCGCTCAACGAGATCGAGTACTCCGAATTCGTGGTCAAGGCACAGGCCTTTGCCGATGCGGTCAACGGTTCGCCCGAATTTCCCGAGATGCTCGACGAAGTGGCGCGGGCCCGCGAGCTCGACCAGTTCGCGAGCGCGCACGATGCGCAGCTGGGCTTCGTGCTGCGCGCGCTGCACGCGGCCTGGAGCCCGGGCTACGTGCAGCAGAATGCCGCGCGGCTCGGTTTCGTGGCCGGCATCATCCCGGGGCGCATGGTGCTGCCAACGGGCGAAGTCGGCCTGCCGCCGATCCTCGGTCTTGCCTTCGACACCCAGGCCGCGCTGGCCGACGACCCGGCGCAGTCGGCCATCCGCGAGCTCAGCCTGAGCCTGGACGTGCCGCAGGTCGACCGCGCCGAAGAGCCGTTCCGCCGCATGCGTGAGGCCGCCGCCACGCTAGCGCGCGAGATGGACGGCGTGGTGACCGACAGCGACGGCCAGCTGCTGCGCGATGAGACGATGGACGTCATCGGCAGCGATCTCGAGCAGCTCTACGACACGCTCGATGCGCGCGACCTCGCGGCCGGCTCGCCGCTGGCCCGCCGACTCTTCAGCTGATCCGGTTTTTTCGGGAGACACCCACATGACGACGCGCGACGAAGCGGCACGCGAAGCCGCCGCACTGAGCGAACAGCTTCACAAGCACGCCCACCTCTACTACGTGCTCGACGCGCCCGCGGTGCCCGACGCCGAGTACGACAAGCTGTTCCAGCGCCTGCAGGCCCTGGAGACGGAATTCCCCGAACTTCGCACGCCCGATTCGCCGACGCAGCGCGTGGGCGGCAAGGTGCTGGACGGCTTCACCAAGGTGCGCCACAAGGTGCCGATGCTGTCGATCCGCACCGAGACCGACATCACGCCCGGCGGCGCGAGCGCCTTCGATGCGCGCGTGCGCAAGGAACTGGGCCTGCCCGAAGATGGGCCGCAGGTCTCGTACGTGTGCGAGCTCAAGTTCGACGGCCTCGCCATGAACCTGCGCTACGAGAACGGCGTGCTGGTGCAGGCCGCCACGCGCGGCGATGGCGAAGTCGGCGAAGAGGTCACGCAGAACATCCGCACGGTGCGCGAGATTCCGCTGCGATTGAACGGCAAGGCGCCGCCCGTGGTCGAGGTGCGCGGCGAGGTCTACATGAAGCGCGCCGATTTCGATGCGCTCAACGAGCGCCAGCGCGAGAAGATCGCCGCCGGCCAGAAGAACGAGAAGGTGTTCGTCAATCCGCGCAATGCGGCCGCAGGCGCTGTTCGGCAACTCGACCCGGCGATTGCCGCGGCACGGCCGCTGAGCTTCTTCGCCTACGGCCTCGGTGAAGTCACGCCGGCTGCGGAAGGCGGGCCCGACTGCCCGACGCAGTTCGATTGGCTTCAGCAGTTCCATGCCTGGGGTTTTCCCGTGGCCACGCAGACCGCGCGGGCCACCGGCGCCATCGAGCTGATCGCATTCCACGAGAACATCGGCCGCCAGCGCGATGCCTTGCCCTACGACATCGATGGCGTGGTCTACAAGGTCGACAGCGTCGAGCTGCAGCGGCAACTGGGCTTCGTCTCGCGCGAGCCGCGCTGGGCCGTGGCGCACAAGTACCCAGCGCAGGAGCAGCTGACCGAAGTGCTCGGCATCGAGATCCAGGTCGGCCGCACCGGCAAGCTCACGCCGGTTGCCAAGCTCGCGCCGGTGTTCGTCGGCGGCGTGACCGTGACCAACGCCACGCTGCACAACGAGGACGAGGCCCGCCGCAAGGACGTGCGCGTGGGCGACACCGTCATCGTGCGCCGCGCGGGCGACGTGATTCCCGAAGTGGTCGGCGTGGTGCCCGAGAGCCTTGCCAAGCCCGAGGGCGAACGCGGCCCGGTCTTCACCATGCCGCACCAGTGCCCGGTGTGCGGCTCGGATGCCGTGCGCGAAGAGGAAGAAGTCGACTACCGCTGCACCGGCGGCCTGTTCTGCGCGGCGCAGCGCAAGGAGGCCATCCTGCACTTCGCGGCACGGCGCGCGGTCGATGTCGACGGGCTGGGCGACAAGCTGGTCGAGCAGCTGGTGGACGCGAACCTTATCCGCACCTTGCCCGATCTCTACAAGCTCGGATTCACCACGCTCGCAGGCCTGGACCGCATGGCCGAGAAGTCGGCCAAGAACCTCGTCGACGCGCTCGAGGCGTCCAAGAAAACCACGCTGCCGCGCTTTCTCTTCGGCCTGGGCATCCGGCATGTGGGCGAGAGCACCGCGAAGGACCTGGCCAAGCATTTCGGCAAGCTGGACGCCATCATGGATGCGACCGAGGAGCACCTGCTCGAGGTCAACGACGTCGGCCCGGTGGTGGCGCAGAGCCTGCGCACCTTCTTCGACCAGCCGCACAACCGAGAGGTCGTCGAACAGCTGCGCGCCTGCGGCCTGACCTGGGAAGAGGGCGAGCCTGCGGCCCGCGCGCCCAAGCCATTGGCGGGCCTGACCTTCGTGATCACCGGTACCCTTCCTACGCTGGGCCGCGACGAGGCGAAGGATAAATTGGAGGCAGCCGGCGCAAAGGTCGCCGGTTCCGTCAGCAAGAAGACCCACTACCTCGTGGCCGGCGAAGAGGCCGGCAGCAAGCTCGACAAGGCCCGCGAAATCGGGGTGACCGTGATCGACGAGGCGCGTATGCTGGAGATTCTGGAGAACGGCGTCACGGAGTGAGCTTCGGCACCCGCCGCCTCTTTACCGGCCGTTACGCAGCTTCATCGCAGCGCAGTCAACAGGGTCTACAACCTGACGTTGAAAGAAAACTGAAGGCCAACAAGGAGCCCCTCATGCAAAAAATTCGCGTTCTTGGTGCCAGCATGGCCCTCGGCGGCCTCGCGCTGCTGACGGGCTGCGTTGGGGTTCCGGGCGATCCGTATTACTCGGGTGGCTACTCGGAGCCGTACTACTCCGATCCATCGCCCGTCGTCGTTTCGCCAGCACCGGTCTACATCCAGGGCGGTGGCTATTACGAGCGTGGCCGCTATTACGACCGTCGCCCTTACTACGGCCGGCCCGGCTATCCGGCTGTGCGTCCGGGCTACCCCGCGGTGCGACCGGGCTATCCGGCCGGGCGTCCGCCGGGCAACTGGGGTGGTGGTGCCCGCCCACCCTCCGCCGGTGGCGGCGTTCCGGGCATCACGCCCTCGCGTCCGCAACAGATGCCCCAGGGTCGCGCGCGGCTTTGGACCTCGCCGGACTCGAAGAACAACCCCGGCGGCATCCCGTGACGATGGTCTGAGCCTGTCGCGATAATCGCGCGATGGCCATTCGCGAAATACTCAAGATGGGCGACCCCCGGCTGCTGCGCATCGCGCAGCCGGTCGCCGCTTTCGACACCGACGAACTGCACCTCCTGGTGCGCGACATGTTCGAGACCATGCATGCCGTCAACGGCGCCGGCCTCGCGGCCCCACAGATCGGCGTGGACCAGCAGCTCGTGATCTTCGGCACCGACATCGTCAACCCCCGCTATCCCGACGCGCCGCCGGTGCCCCGCACCGTGCTGCTGAATCCCGTCATCACGCCCATCGGCGAGGACGAGGAAGAGGGCTGGGAAGGGTGTCTCTCGGTGCCGGGCCTGCGCGGCGTGGTGCCGCGCTTCGCCAACATCCGCTATACCGGCTTCGATCCGTACGGCGACCCGATCGACCGGGTCGCCAGCGGTTTCCATGCGCGCGTGGTGCAGCATGAAGTCGATCACCTGCTGGGCAAGCTTTACCCGATGCGGGTGCGCGATTTCTCGCGCTTTGGCTACACCGAGATCCTGTTCCCGGGCCTCGATGCAGCGGACGACGACTGAGCGAAGGCGCTGTCGTTACCTGTTGCTCAGGCCGAAGCGGCCGCCGCCCGTGAAGGCCAGCGAGATCGCCGCGAACAGGAACATGCCCTGCAGTTCCAGCGCCCAGCCGCCCTGGCCGTTGATCGCGCCCAGGTCCTTGCGGTGCACCAGCCAGATCGCCACCAGCATGTTGATCGCCACGATCACCGCGGCCGGCCGCGTGAACAGGCCCACGATCAGCAGCGCGGGCGCCAGGATCTCGCCGACATAGACCCCATACGCCAGGAAGGCCGGCAGGCCGTGCGAGGCCAGCATGCCGCCGATGCCGTCGACGCCCTTGGTGATCTTGGCCACGCCGTGCAGCAGGATGAGGATGCCCAGCGCGAGGCGCAGAACGAGCTTGCCGGTGTCGTCGGACTTGAACATTGTGTGATTCCTGTTCGGGAGAGTTGATAAAGGGCCGTATGGTATTGCGGTATTGCCGCTGGATTTGGCATATGCATCCAACCGACCCTTCTTTGGCGCGGCCGCGCGACGCCCCGTACACTGCCTTTCGTTGTCTGTTGAGGAGAAACGCACCCATGAAAAACCAGAACCGATTTCGCCCGGCCCTGATCGCCGCCGCCTCCCTGGTCGCCCTTGCCGCCGCAGCGCCGGCCTTCGCGGGCAAGACGCTCGATGCGGTCAAGCAGCGCGGCACCGTCAAGTGCGGCGTGACCAACGGCGTGGCCGGCTTCTCCGCGCCGGACACCCAGGGCAACTGGTCGGGCCTGGACGTCGACACCTGCCGCGCCATTGCGGCGGCCGTGCTCGGCGATGCGAAGAAGGTCGACTTCGTGCCCCTCAATTCGCAGCAGCGCTTCTCGGCCCTGCAGGCTGGCGAAATCGACATCCTCGCGCGCAACACCACCTGGACGCTCACGCGCGACGCCTCGCTCGGCTTCAACTTCACCACCATCACCTACTACGACGGCCAGGGTTTCCTGGTGCCGAAAAAGCTGAAGGTGACGAGCGCCAAGCAATTGAAGAACGCCACCATCTGCACGCAGTCGGGCACGACCAACGAGAAGAACGTCTCCGACTACTTCCGCGCGCAGAACATCCCGGTGAAGACGGTGGTCTTCGAGAGCTTCGAGGCCTCGTTCAAGGCCTTCTTCTCGGGCCGCTGCCAGGCCTTCACGACCGACGCCTCGGCGCTCGCGGGCCTGCGCAACAAGGAAGCGCCGAACCCTGACGACTACATCATCCTGCCCGAGCTGATCTCCAAGGAGCCGCTCGCGCCGCTGGTGCGCCGCGGCGACGACGAATGGTTCGCCATTGCCAAGTGGGTGCCCAACGCGCTCATCGAGGCCGAGGAGGCCGGCGTCACGCAGGCCAACGCCGACGCGCTCAAGGCGAGCAGCAAGGACCCGGCGCAGCAACGCCTGGTCGGCACCGGTGAAGACCTGGGCAAGCTGCTGGGCCTGGACAAGGACTGGTCGTTCCGCGCGATCAAGGCCGTGGGCAACTACGGTGAGGTGTTCGAGCGCAACGTCGGACCGAAGTCGGTGCTCAAGCTGCCGCGCGGCTCCAACAACCTGTGGAGCAAGGGCGGTCTCATCTACGCACCACCCGTGCGATGAGTCGTGAGGGCGCCTCGCGCCGCGGCGCCTGGCTGGCCTGGACCGTCCAGGCGCTGCTGGTGCTGGCCGTCGTGGCCGGCGCCTTCTGGGTGGTGCACCACGCGCTCGACGTGCTGCGCGCGCGCGGCGTTCGCTCCGGCTTCGACTTTCTCACCGAGCCCGCGGGCTTCTCGATCAGCGAGGGCTGGCTCGATTTCGACGCCAGCCAGCCGTTCTGGCGCGCCTTCCTCGCGGGCCTGATCAACACGGTGCGGGCGGCGGTTCCTGCTGCGATCTTCTCGGTCGTCCTCGGCACATTGATCGGCATCGGAAGGCTCGCGCCGCATGTGCTGCTGCGCGGCATCTGCACCGCGTATGTCGAGCTGCTGCGCAACGTGCCGCTGCTGGTGCAATTGCTGATGCTGGCCTTCGCGATGGCGAACCTGCTGCCCGACCCGACCGAGCCGGTGCGCCTCTTGCCGGGCGTGTGGCTCAGCAAGGGCGGACTCAGCGTGCCGTGGCCCGTGGCGGGCGAGGGCGGCTGGTGGCCGACGCATTTCGAGTGGCCTGAGCGCGGCGATTTCGGCGTGAGCGGCGGCGCGGCATTGAGCCCCGAGTACGTGACCATCGTTGCGGGCCTGTCGTTCTATTCGGCCGCGTTCGTCGCGGAGATCGTGCGTGCCGGCATCCTCTCGGTCTCGCAGGGGCAGGTGCTGGCGGGGCAGGCGTTGGGCCTGTCGTCGGTGCAGCAGCTGCGCATCGTGATCCTGCCGCAGGCGCTGCGGGTGATCGTGCCTTCGCTCACCAACCAGCTGCTCAGCCTCGTGAAGAATTCGTCGCTCGCGGTGGCCGTGGGCTATCCGGAACTGGTGTCGGTCGCCAACACCACCATCGGCTCGAACGGCCGCGCCTTCGAGTGCATCGCGATCATCATGGCGGTGTACCTGCTGCTGTCGCTCGCGATCTCCTTCGGCATGAACCGCTACAACGCGCGCGTGGCCCTCCGGGGGTGGCGATGAGGAATGTCGCGCAAGGCCCGATCGCCTGGCGCCGCGAACTCTGGGGTTCGCCGCTGCGCGCGCTGGCGACGCTGCTGCTGATCGCGGTGCTCGCGTGGATCGGCTTTCACATCGTCGACTGGGCCGTGGTGCACGCGGTGTTCCGCGCCGACGCCGAGGCTTGCCGCGCGGTGCAGCACGGCGCCTGCTGGGGCGTGGTGGCCGAGAAGTGGCGGCCGATGCTGTTCGGGCGCTTTCCTTATGAAGAGCAATGGCGCCCTGCCATCGCGGTGGTCGTGCTGTCCGCCGTCACCGTGCTGAGCGCCTGGCCGCGCAGCTGGCGCTGGTGGCTGGTGCCGCTCTGGGTCGTCGCGCTGCTGCTGTTCGTGCTGCTGATGCGCGGCGGCGTCCTGGGCCTGAACCCTGTGCCGACGAGCCGCTGGGGCGGCCTGCCACTGACCATCGGATTGGCGGTCGTGGGGCTGGCGCTGGCTTTTCCGCTCGCATTGCTGCTCGCGCTGGGCCGCCGTTCGGGCTGGCCGGTGGTCCGCACGCTGAGCGCGAGCTACATCGAGCTGGTGCGCGGCGTGCCGCTGATCTCGGTGCTGTTCATGGCGTCGTTCCTGCTGCCGCTGCTGTGGCCGGCGGGCTGGCAGCCCGACGTGCTGGTGCGCGTGCTCGCGGGTCTCACGCTGTTCGTGGCGGCCTATCTGGCCGAAATCATCCGCGGCGGCCTGCAGGCCGTGCCGCGCGGGCAGACCGAAGTGGCGATGGCGCTGGGCTTCGGGCGCTGGCCGGTGCAGCGCGACATCGTGCTGCCGCAGGCCCTGCGGCTGGTCGTGCCGGCGCTCACCAACAGCGTGGTCGGCACGCTGAAGGACACCTCGCTCGTCACCGTCGTGGGCCTCTTCGAGCTGACCGGCGCGCTGGGCCTCGCGCTCGGCGGCGACCCGGTCTGGCGGCCGTTCTACCTGGAGGGCTATCTCTTCATCGCGGCCGTGTACTGGGTGCTGTGCTTCGGGCTCTCGCGCTACAGCGTGTGGCTGGAGCGCAGGCTCGCGAGCGCGCCGACCTGAGCGGCGCCGGCGCGGCGTCAAGGCTTGGCGCGCGGCACCAGTTCGGGGTAGCCGGTCGCCGGATCGTGCTCCCGGGTGAAGCGCCATTCGGGCAGCCAGGCGATCAGGATTTCGGCGGTGGTGCGCACCGTGCAGCCCGGCGCGACATGGCCGCCGCGCACATGTCCCTGCGCATCCGACACGCTGATGTGCAGGTGCGCGCCGTCCGGCGACAGCGTGCCGGACAGCGTGAGGATTTCGAGATCGCCTTCGAGCACTGCAGCGCTTTCCACGCCGGCATACCGGATGCGCGCGCCGAGGAGGCTGCCGATGCCAGAGACCACGAAAGCCGCTTCGGCGCCACGCTGCTTCAGCGCCGCGTCGAGCGCGCCGCGCAGGTCATCACCCGGATTCAATCGCAGAGCGTGGGCTTCCATGGCCGGCTGTTTTGCCTTCAGCTCGACAGCGCCTTGTCCACCAGCTGCTGCGCCTCTTCGAGGATGCGCGCGAGGTGCTCGGCACCCTTGAAGCTCTCGCCGTACACCTTGTAGATGTTCTCCGTGCCCGAGGGGCGTGCCGCGAACCAGCCGTTGGCGGTGACGACCTTCACGCCGCCGATGGCCGCGCCATTGCCGGGCGCATGGCTCAGCACGGCCTCGATCTTGTCGCCCGCCAGCTCGGTCGAACTGACCTGCTGCGGCGACAGGTTCGACAGCTTCTTCTTCTGCTCGACCGTGGCCGCCGCATCCACGCGGTCGGACACCGGCTGTCCGAGCGCCTGCGTCAGCTCTGCATAGCGCTCGCCCGGGTCGCGCCCGGTGCGCGCGGCGATCTCCGCCGAGAGCAGGGCGGGCACCATGCCGTCCTTGTCGGTGGTCCACGCCGAGCCGTCATGGCGCAGAAAGGTCGCGCCCGCGCTTTCCTCGCCGCCGAAGCCGAGCGACCCTTCGACCAGGCCGTCGACGAACCACTTGAAGCCCACCGGCACTTCGTAGAGCTTGCGCCCGAGCCGCGCCGTGACGCGGTCGATCATCTGGCTGCTCACCACCGTCTTGCCGACGGCCGCAGCCGCCGGCCACTGCGGGCGGTGCGTGTAGAGGTAGTCGATCATCACCGCGAGGTAGCTGTTCGGCTGCATCAGGCCCGCGCTGCGCGTGACCACGCCGTGGCGGTCGTGGTCGGTGTCGCAGGCGAAGGCGATGCCGAAGCGGTCCTTCAGCGCGATCAGCTTGTGCATCGCGTCGGGCGACGACGGGTCCATGCGGATGCGGCCGTCCCAGTCGAGCGACATGAAGCGGAAGGTCGGGTCGACCTCCTGGTTCAGCACCGTGAGGCGCTGCAGCTTGTAGCGCTCGGCAATGGCCGGCCAGTAGTGCACGCCGGCGCCGCCGAGCGGGTCGACGCCCAGGTCGATCTGCACGCCGCGGATCGCGTCCATGTCGAGCACCTGCGCGAGGTCTTCGACGTAGGTATTGAGGTAGTCGTGCCGGTGCGTGGTGGAGGCCTTCAGCGCCTGCGCGAGCGGCATGCGCTTCACGCCTTGGAGCTGGTTCGCCAGCATCTTGTTGGCGGCCGCTTCGACGGCGGAGGTGATGTCGGTGCCTGCCGGGCCGCCGTTGGGCGGGTTGTACTTGAAGCCGCCGCTCTCGGGCGGGTTGTGCGAGGGCGTGATGACGATGCCGTCGGCCAGGCCCGTCGTGCGGCCGCGGTTGTAGACCAGGATCGCGTGCGAGACGGCCGGCGTCGGCGTGTACTCGTCGTCCTTCGAGAGCATCAGCTCGACGCCGTTGGCGGCCAGCACTTCGACCGCGCTGCTGAAGGCCGGCGTGGAAAGGGCATGCGTGTCGATGCCGAGGAACAGCGGGCCGTCGATGCCCTTCTGCTTGCGGTAGTCGCAGATCGCCTGGCTGATCGCCAGCACATGCCATTCGTTGAACGCGTCGTCGAACGACGAGCCGCGGTGGCCCGAGGTGCCGAAGGCCACGCGCTGCGCGGGCACCGACGGATCGGGCCGGCCCGTGTAGTACGCCGAGATCAGGCGCGGCACGTTCACCAGCAATTCGAGGGGCGCGGGTTGGCCCGCGAGGGGATTGGTTTTTTGACTCATTTCTTGGGTGGCCAGTCGTCGAGTTGAATGAGGTCGCCGATGCGTTCGATGGTGATGTCGGCGGGCGCGTAGGCGGCAATGGCCTGCGCATCGAGCGCGTAGTGGCCTTGCCGCACGAAGACGGTGGTGAGCCGCGGCCCCCAGATCGCCTTCATGGCGGAGAGCAGGCGCAGCTTGTCGTCGACCATCACGTAGTGCGCCGCGGGGTGGCACTCCTCGATGGTGTCGAGCATCTGCTCCTTGTGCACGTAGATCAGCACGCGGCCCTCGACCGCATCCCACAGGCCCGAGCGCTGCACCTTGCGCGGCTGGAACACCACATCGCCGTCGGACAGGATCACCGTGGGGCCGTGGCGGCGCAGATGCTTCAATGCATCGAGCGCGCCGGGGTACAGGCGGTCGGCGAAGGGGTAGTCGATGAGAAAACCCGACATCAGCAGCAGCCGCGAATCGCTCATGCCGCGCTTGCTTTCCTCGGCCCGGTAGCGCTGCAATGCGCCCAGGTAATCGACGTAGCCGAGCTCGCTGCGCAGCGTCTCGAAGGCGGTCCAGTAGCGGTTGGCGCTCTCGGTGCCGAAGGCTTGCGCGAGGTGGGCGCGCAGGTCGCCGACGACGCCGTCGTTGTCGAGCAGGGTGTTGTCGACGTCGACCAGGAAAACGGTGTCAGGGTGCTGTGTCATGAGGGGGCGCCCATTGAGCCAGAGTGGGACCGGAGTTGGGCCGGAGCTGCATGCATCGGTTTCAGGATACGCCATCGAAAAGGCAGCACCGATACCCATCGTGAATTAGTTGATGCTTTGCGTATCGCTGGCTTAACCTGTGCGCGGCGTGTCGTTTTTGGCGACTAAGCTTCCACCCAGTTTCAAGGAGCAAGAAAGTATGCGCATGAAGAATGGTCGAAGCTGGTTGTGCCTGTCGGCGGTGGCCTTGATGCTCGCGGGCTGCGCGGCCCCACCGAAGGACCGTCCGCTGACCTCCGAAGTGCCCGAGCCGCCGAGCTTCGCGCCGCCGCCGGAAGCCTGCCAGGCCGCGGCGGTGCGCTTCGGGCTCGGGTTGCAGGCGAGCCAGGCGTTGCTGCAGGAAATGATGCAGCGCGCGGGCGCCAAGACGGCCCGCACCGTGCCGTCGACGGAAACGGCGAGCCCCGCGCAAGACGCCACGCGCCTTAACCTGCAGGTCGAGCCCACCGGCCGCATCGTCGGCGCCTACTGCGGCTGAAGCCGCGGATCAGGTCAGGAGGCCAGCGCTTCCATCAGCTCGGTTTCGATCGCGAGCTGCGTCTTCTGGCCCTGCAGTTCGGGGCCGCTGATGAGGAAGGTGTCTTCCACGCGCTCGCCCAGGGTCGTGACCTTGGCGAGCTGCAGGTTGAGGTGATGGCGCGCCAGCACCCGCGCCACCGAATACAGGAGACCCGCGCGGTCGCTCGCCGAGATGTTGAGCAGCCAGCGCTGCGCCTTGTCGTCGGGCAGGAGGCTGATGCGCGGCTTGATCGGAAAACTGCGCACCCGGCGCGACACCCGGCCCATGCTCGGCGCAGGCAAGGCGCCGGCCTCGGTGAGCGTTTGCGCGAGGCCCGACTCCACCATGCTGATGAGGTCGCGGTAGTGGTCGGGCAGGAAGGTGGTCACGACCTGGAAGGTGTCCAGTGCGTAGCCATTGCTCGTGGTGTGCACCTTGGCATCCAGGATGCTGAACGACGACTGGTCGAAGTAGCCGCAGATGCGCGCGAAGAGATCAGGCTGGTCGGGCGTGTAGACCACCACCTGCAGGCCTTCGCCCACCGGCGAGAGGTGCGCGCGCACGATGGGCGGCGCCTTCGGGTCGACCGGCACCTTCGGCGGCGGCACGAAGCGCGAGAGCTGCTTGGCGTGCCAGGCGATCTCGGTGGCGTCGTGGCGCATGAAGTAGCCGACGTCCAGCGTGTCCCACAGCGCCTTGTGCGCCTCGAAGCGCTGGGCGTGCAGGGCCAGTTGCACCAGCGCCTCGCGCTTGCGCGATTCGACCTCGGCGTCCGGGTCGGGCATGCGGCCGCCCAGGGCGCGCAGCGTGTAGCGGTACAGGTCTTCGAGCAGCTTGCCCTTCCACGCATTCCACACGCGCGGCGAGGTGCCGCGGATGTCGGCGATGGTCAGCAGGTACAGGGCGGTGAGGTAGCGCTCGTTGCCCACGCGCTTGGCGAAGGCGCCGATCACCTCGGGATCGCTCAGGTCCTGCTTCTGGGCCACCTGGCTCATCACCAGGTGCTCGGCCACGAGGAATTCGATGAGCTTGGAATCCTCGCGCGCGATGCCGTGCTGCTTGCAGAAGCGCTGCACGTCGCGCGCGCCGAGCGTGGAGTGGTCGCCGCCGCGGCCCTTGGCGATGTCGTGGAAGAGGGCGGCCACGTACAGGATCCACGGCTTGTCCCAGCCGGCCGCGAGCTGCGAGCAGAACGGGTACTCGTGCGCATGCTCGGCGATGAAGAAGCGCCGCACGTTGCGCAGCACCATCAGGATGTGCTGGTCCACCGTGTACACGTGGAACAGGTCGTGCTGCATCTGCCCCACGATGCTGCGGAACACGCGCAGGTACCGCCCCAGCACCGAGGTCTGGTTCATCAGCCGGAAGGCATGCGTGATGCCGTAGGGCTGCAGCAGGATCCGCATGAAGGTCTGGTGGTTGACCGGGTCGTTGCGGAACTTGCTGTCCATCACATGGCGCGCGTTGTAGAGCGCGCGCAGCGTGCGCGCCGACAGGCCCTTCACGCCAATGGTCTTCTGGTAGAGCAGGAAGGTCTCGAGCACCGCATGCGGCTCGCGCTCGTAGAGGTCGTCGCTCGCGATCTCGATGAGGCCCGCGCGCTCGTAGAAGCGCTCGTTGATCGGCGTGTGCTGCTCGTCGCTCGGCTGCAGGCGCTCGGAGATGTTGAGCATGAGGATCTGGTTGAGCTGCGACACGGCCTTGGCGGCCCAGTAGTAGCGCCGCATGAGCGCCTCGCTGGACTTGCGCTGCGATTCGCTTTCGTAGCCGAAGCTGGCGGCCACGGCGGTCTGCAGGTCGAACACCAGGCGGTCTTCGCGCCGGTTGGCGATCACGTGCAGGCGGGCGCGAATGAGCGAGAGCAGGGCCTCGTTGCGCTTGATCTGCTGCGCCTCGAAGGAGGTGGCCAGGCCGTTCTTGGCCAGGTCGTCCCAGCGGCTGCCATAGCCGGCCGCCTTGGTCATCCAGAGGATGGTCTGCAGGTCGCGCAGGCCGCCCGGCGATTCCTTGCAGTTGGGCTCCAGCGCGTAGGGCGTGTTGTCGAATTTCTGGTGGCGGTGCCGCATCTCCTGCGACTTGGCCACGAAGAAGGCCTGCGGATCGATGGCGCGCGTGAAGCGGCGGCGGAAGGCGACGAAGAGCTTCTTGTTGCCCGCGATCAGCCGCGCCTCGAGCAGCGACGTCTGGACGGTGACGTCCTTTTCGGCCTCGGCCAGGCACTCGTCCACGGTGCGCACGCTGGAGCCGATTTCCAGGCCCGCGTCCCAGCAGTGGCCGATGAAGGCCTCGATGCGGGCCGGGTCGATCTCGCTCTCGTGGCCTTCGGGCGGCAGCAGCAGAAGCACGTCGACGTCGGAATACGGAAACAGTTCGCCGCGCCCGAAACCGCCGACAGCCGCCAGCGTGAGCGAATCGCCGAAATTGGCTTCCTGCCACAGGCTGCACAGCGTCTGGTCGGCCAGCGCCGAGAGCTGACGCAGCACCGTGTGCACGCTGCGCGTGGGGGCGCGCGCAAAGCGCAGGGTGTCGAAGAGGGCGAGCTTCTTCGCGCGATAGGCTTCGCGCAGCGTCGCCACGTCGATCTTGGCTGCTTCGATCACGGCGGGGGCGCGTTGGAACGCGTCAGGTTTTGGTGGAAGTGACGAAGGAGGGCAGCGGCGGGCTGCCTTCCGACAGGGTCAGCACCTCGTAGCCGGTCTCGGTGACCAGCACGGTGTGCTCCCACTGGGCCGACAGCGAATGGTCGCGCGTGACGATGGTCCAGCCGTCGTACTGGCCGCCCTTGAAGTCTTCCTTCACGTCGCGCTTGCCGGCGTTGATCATCGGCTCGATCGTGAAGATCATGCCGGGCTTGAGCTCTTCCATGGTGCCCGGGCGGCCGTAGTGCAGCACCTGGGGCTCCTCGTGAAAGCGCTGGCCCACGCCGTGGCCGCAGAACTCGCGCACGATCGAGAAGCCCTGGCCTTCGGCGAACTTCTGGATCGCATGGCCCACGTCGCCCAGGTGGGCGCCGGGGCGCACCTGCAGGATGCCGTGCCACATGGCCTCGAAGGTGATGCTGCACAGGCGCTTGGCGGCGATGGAGGCGTCGCCGATCACGAACATGCGGCTGTTGTCGCCGAACCAGCCGTCCTTGATGACGGTGACGTCGACATTCATGATGTCGCCCTTCTTCAGGGGCTTGTCGTTGGGGATGCCGTGGCACACCACGTGGTTTACCGAGGTGCAGAGCGACTTGGGGAACGGGACGCTGCTGGCGCCCATGTAGCCCACCGTGGCCGAGGTGGTGCCCTGCTTGACCATGTATTCGGCGGCCAGCCGGTCCACGTCGTTGGTCGTGATGCCGGGCTTGATGAAGGGCGTGAGGTAGTCCAGCACCTCGGAGCCGAGGCGGCAGGCGACGCGCATGGCTTCGATGCCTGCAGCGTCTTTGTAGGTAATGCTCATGCCGGAATTATCCCATCGGAGAATCGGCCTGCCCCCAACGCGGGACACTTCGTGTTCCCGCTGCCCCCCGAGGGGGGCGGCCAACTTGGGGCGGCCCGGCGTTGGCCTAAAATCCCGGGTTAACGCGGATGCCCCCAGTCAGCGGCCATCCGCCTCGATTCCTGATCTCCAACGCGGCCCCCGAGGCCCCACATCGACCGTGACGCAGCCCGCACCTCAAGCCCTTCCCGTCGTAACCCTGTTCGAGGGCGGCAGCGCGCTCAGCGATTTCCGCGCACGGCAGCTGCTGCCCAAGCTGCAAGCCATCGAGCCGCGCATCGAGGGCATTTCGGCCCGTTTCGTGCACCTGGTGGTCACCGACGCCGCACTCGACGCGGCCGGCCGCGACCGCTTCGCTGCGCTCCTGACCTACGGCGAGCCCTTCGAGGCGCCGGCCAAGGCGGGCACCTCGGTGGTCGTCACGCCGCGCCTGGGCACCGTCTCGCCCTGGGCCTCCAAGGCCACCGACATCGCCCACAACTGCGGCCTGGCGCTGCGCCGGGTCGAGCGCGTCACGCAATACCACCTGAAGCTCAAGGCGCCGCTGATCGGCAAGGCGCCCGTCATCGAGGGCGACACGCTCGCTGGAGTGGCCGGCCCGCTGCACGACCGCATGACCGAATCGGTGCTCGCCACCGTCGAGCAGGCGGCCAGCCTCTTCAGCGAACTGCCGGCCCAGCCGATGGCGCAGGTCGATGTGCAAACGGGCGGCCGCGAGGCGCTGGTCGCTGCCAACACCGGCTTCGGCCTGGCGCTGGCCGAGGACGAGATCGACTATCTCGTCGAAGCCTTCACGCGCCTCGGGCGCAACCCCAGCGACGTCGAACTGATGATGTTCGCGCAGGCCAACAGCGAGCACTGCCGCCACAAGATCTTCAACGCCCAGTTCACCATCGACGGCAAGGCGCAGCCCCAGAGCCTGTTCTCGATGATCCGCCACACCGAGAAGCAAAACCCGCAGCACACGGTGATCGCCTATGCGGACAACGCCTCGGTGATGGAAGGCGCGACCATCGAGCGCTTCATTCCGGCCGACGGCTCGCAGAGCTATCAAAAAGAGAGCGCGCTGAGCCATGTGCTGATGAAGGTCGAGACGCACAACCACCCGACCGCGATTTCGCCGTTCCCCGGCGCCTCGACCGGCGCGGGCGGCGAGATCCGCGACGAAGGCGCCACCGGCCGCGGCTCCAAGCCCAAGGCGGGGCTGACCGGCTTCACGGTGTCGAAGCTCTGGCCGGAAGATGGCCACTACGGCAAGCCCGAGCACATCGCCAGCCCGCTGCAGATCATGACCGAGGGGCCGCTGGGCGGCGCCGCGTTCAACAACGAATTCGGCCGGCCCAACCTGCTGGGCTACTTCCGCGAATACGAGCAAGCGGTCGCTAGCGACCTCGACACCGTGCAGCGCGGCTACCACAAGCCCATCATGATCGCGGGCGGCCTGGGCAGCATCGACGCCACGCAGACCAAGAAGATCCAGTTTCCGGCCGGCTCGCTGCTGATCCAGCTGGGCGGCCCCGGCATGCGCATCGGCATGGGCGGCAGCGCCGCCAGCTCGATGGCCACCGGCGCCAATGCGGCCGAGCTCGACTTCGACTCGGTGCAGCGCGGCAACCCCGAAATCGAGCGCCGCGCGCAAGAGGTCATCAACCACTGCTGGCAGCAGGGCGCGGCCAACCCGATCCTTGCGATCCACGACGTGGGGGCGGGCGGCCTGAGCAATGCCTTTCCCGAGCTGACCAACGACGCTGGCCGCGGCGCGCGCTTCGACCTGCGCGCCGTGCCGCTCGAGGAGTCGGGCATGGCGCCCAAGGAAATCTGGTGCAACGAAAGCCAGGAGCGCTACGTGCTGGCCATCGCGCCGGAATCGCTCGCGCAGTTCAAGGCCTTCTGCGAGCGCGAGCGCTGCCCGTTCTCGGTGGTCGGCGTGGCGACCGAAGAACGCCAGCTGCTGGTGGCCGATGAAGGCGCCGCGGTGCAGCCGGTGGACATGCCGATGGACGTGCTGCTCGGCAAGCCGCCCAAGATGCACCGCGACGTGAAGACCGTCGCACGCACCTTCAAGCCGCTCGACCTCACGGGCGTCGATCTGCAGAAGGCGGCCATCGAGGTGCTCGCGCATCCGACCGTGGCCTCCAAGCGCTTCCTCATCACCATCGGCGACCGCACCGTGGGCGGCATGAGCCACCGCGACCAGATGGTCGGCCCGTGGCAGGTGCCCGTGGCCGATTGCGCCGTGACGCTGGCCGACTACAAGGGCTTTGCCGGCGAAGCCATGAGCATGGGCGAGCGCACGCCGCTGGCCGCGCTCGATGCGCCGGCCTCGGGCCGCATGGCCGTGGCCGAGGCCATCACCAACCTGCTGGCCGCGCCGATCGAACTCTCGCGCGTCAAGCTCTCGGCCAACTGGATGGCCGCCTGCGGGGAGCCCGGCGAAGATGCCGCGCTGTACGAGACCGTCAAGGCCGTGGGCCTGGAACTGTGTCCGGCGCTGGGCGTGTCGATTCCGGTCGGCAAGGATTCGCTGTCGATGCGCACGCAGTGGAAGGACGGCGACGAGGCCAAGAAGGTCACCTCGCCCGTGAGTCTGATCGTCACCGCCTTCGCCTCGCTCGCCGACGTGCGCGGCACGCTCACGCCGCAACTCGATGCGCAAGAGCCCGACACCACGCTCGTGCTGATCGACCTGGGCCGTGGCCAGCACCGCATGGCCGGCAGCATCCTTTCGCAGACGCTCGGCCAGAGCGGCGACACGGTGCCCGACCTGGACGACCCTGCGCAACTGGTCGCGCTGGTCAACGCCGTGAACGCGCTGCGCGCAGACGGCAAGATCCTCGCGATGCACGACCGCAGCGACGGCGGCCTGTTCGCCACCGCCTGCGAGATGGCCTTCGCCGGCCACGTCGGCGTGGCGCTCAACGTGGACATGCTGGTCACCGAAGGCGACGGCATTTCCGACAGCCGCATGGAAACCGGCGACGCCAAGAACTGGGCGCAGCAGGTGAGCGCGCGGCGCGAGGAGCTCACGCTCAAGGCGCTGTTCAACGAAGAGCTCGGCATGGTGCTGCAGGTGCGCACGGCCGAGCGCAACGATGTGATGCAGGTGCTGCGCGCGCACGGCCTGAGCGCACACAGCCACTTCGTCGGCAAGACGCGGCCCGTGAGTTCCACCATGGATGCGGGCAAAGGCAAGCTCGAAGTCTGGCGCGATGCCAAGTCGGTGTTCAGCGCCTCGCTGCACGACCTGCATCAGGTGTGGGACTCGGTCAGCTGGAAGATCGCCCGCGAGCGCGACAACCCGGCCTGCGCCGATGCCGAGCACGCCGCGGCCGGCGAGCCTTCGGACCCGGGCATGCATGTGTTCCTGCCGAGCGCACAGCCTGCGGCGCCGGCCATCCTGCTGTCGCGCCCCAAGGTCGCGATCCTGCGGGAGCAAGGCGTCAACTCGCATGTCGAGATGGCTTATGCGTTCACCGAAGCAGGCTTCGAGGCCTACGACGTGCACATGACCGACCTGCAGACGGGCAGGGCGGACCTGGCCAACTTCAAGGGCGTGGTTGCCTGCGGCGGCTTCAGCTATGGCGACACGCTGGGCGCGGGCATCGGCTGGGCGCGCAGCATCACCTTCAACCCGAAGCTGGCCGAGCAGTTCAAGGCCTTCTTCGGCCGCGAAGACACCTTCGGCCTGGGCGTATGCAACGGCTGCCAGATGTTCGCCGAGCTGGCCGACATCATTCCGGGCGCCGAAGCCTGGCCGCGCTTCACCACCAACCAGAGCGAGCGCTTCGAGGCGCGCCTGTCGATGGTCGAGGTGCTCGAATCGCCGAGCCTCTTCTTCGCGGGCATGGCCGGCAGCCGCCTGCCGATCGCGGTGGCGCACGGCGAGGGCTATGCCAACTTCAAGCACCGCGGCGAGGCGGCCAAGGCCATCGCGGCGATGCGCTTCGTGGACAACCACGGCAACGCGACCGAGCAGTACCCGTTCAACCCGAACGGCAGCGCAGGCGGCTTGACCTCGGTGACGACGCCGGACGGCCGCTTCACCGCCGTGATGCCGCACCCCGAGCGCGTGTTCCGCAACATCCAGATGAGCTGGACGCCGGGCGACCGCAACGAACTGAGCCCCTGGATGCAGATCTGGCGCAACGCGCGCCGCTGGGTGGGCTGATCCGGCCCATGCTGGACCTCGATCACCCGCGAAGCCGGCATGTGCTGGAGGCGGCGCGCATCGAGGACCTGGTCCGCAAGCTGCTCCTCGCATGGCGCGAGGATGCAGCCGCTGCTCCGCCGGCGCGCACGCAGATCCTGCAGACGCTGATCCCGCAGCTCGAAGCGCTCAATGCCGCGCACTTCGGTGCCTCGAAAAAGATCTACCGCACGCTCGACGCGTTGGGCCGCGCAGTGCAGGGCGCCGATGCCGACAAGGCGTGGCAGGCGTTCACAGCGCTGGATGGGCCAGGCGACAACTTCGGCACCTGGGCCATCTAGAAAAGAGAAAAAACGCCCATGAAAAAAGCGGCCCATGGGCCGCTTTTTCTCTGGCTGGATCAACTTACTCGACTTTGGCCTTCGCGCGCAGTTCTTCCTGGTACTTCTGCAGGCGCTGTTGTTGCAGCTGCTGCGTGACCTGCGGCTTCACTTCTTCCAGCTTCGGCAGTTGCGCCTGGCGGATGTCGTCCACGCGGATGATGTGATAGCCGAACTGCGTCTTGATGGGCGCCGGGGTGGTCTCGCCCTTCTTGAGCTTGATCATCGCTTCGGAGAACTCGGGCACGAAGTTCGCGGGGTTAGCCCAGTCCAGGTCGCCGCCGTTGGCGCCCGACCCCGGGTCCTTGCTCTGCTTCTTGGCGATGTCTTCGAACTTGCCGCCCTTCTTCAGGTCGGCCAGGATCTTCTTGGCCTGGTCTTCGGTCTCCACCAGGATGTGGCGGGCCTTGTATTCCTTGCCGCCGTTGGCCGCGACGAACTTGTCGTACTCGGCCTTCACGTCGGCGTCGGAGATCGGGTTGGTCTTGCGGTAGTTGTCGAACAGCGCGCGGATCAGGATGGCCTGGCGGGCGAGCTCGAGCTGGTTCTTGTAGTCCTCGTTGGCATCCAGGCCTTGCTTTTGCGCTTCCTGCATGAACACTTCGCGGGCCACGATTTCTTCGCGCAGCTGGCTTTGCATCTCGGGCGTCACCGGGCGGCCCGCGGCGGCCAGTTGCTGGGCCAGGACGTCCATGCGGGCCTTGGGCACCGGCTTGCCGTTCACGATGGCTGCGTTCTGCGCCAGAGCCGCCATGGGAATGGCACCGATCAGCGCTGCGGCCGCTACGGCCTGCAAGATGTGTTTTTTCATGGAATGAATATCAGGCTGGAGAGGAAATGCGCGTGTAGGAAAAGGCGCGTGAAGGAAAGCGGAGAGAGGCGAACAAGAAGGGGAGAGGAACGACGGCTGGGGCATCGCGGCGAAGGCCGCGTGCAACCCCATTCAACCAGTACGGACGACTCAGAGCACCTCGATGGCGATGGCGTGCAGACCCTGTGCGATAAAAACCTGGAGGGCATCATACACAAGCCGATGCCGCGCCACGCGGGGCTTGCCGTCGAACTTCGGGGAGGCGATGCGGACCCGGAAATGGGTGCCGTAGCCCTCCGCATTGGCGCCTGTGTGACCGGCGTGCGCGGCGCTTTCGTCGATCACTTCGAGCTGCGTGGGGGCCAGCGCCTCGTGCAGCGCCGCTTCGAGCGCGGCCACGGTCGGAAGGGGAATGGTCATGCTGGTCATGCTGGTCATGCGGTCGGCTTGTCTTCCTTCAGGTGCGGCGCGATGTACAGGCCCTGCGCCACCAGGAAGACGATCGGGAACACATAGCCCCAGAGCTTGAAGTTGACCCAGGCCTCGGTGGTGAAGTACGCCGCCACGTAGCCGTTGATGAGCGCCATGAAGAGGCAGTAGCCGATCCACGCCACGTTCAGACGGCCCCAGATGCGGTCGGGCAGCTCCAGTTGCGAGCCCAGCAGCATCTTCAGGAAATTCTTCTTCAGCGCCCAGAGCGCCACGGCCAGTGCGATCGCCATCGCGCCGTAGAGCACGGTGGGCTTCCACTTGATGAAGCGGTCGTCGTGCAGCACCAGCGTGAGCGTGCCGAACAGGAGGATCAGCACCAGTGTGGCCTTCTGCATCGCCTGGAGCTTGCGCTCCATCGCATAGATGATGGCCATCTGCACCACGGTGGCGGCCATCAGCACGCCGGTGGCGGTGTAGATGTCGCCGAGCTTGTAGGCGCCGAAGAACAGCAGGATCGGGAAGAAGTCGAGGATCAGTTTCATTTTTTCTGGAAATCGAGCGACGCCGAGTTCATGCAGTAGCGCAGGCCCGTTTCGGTGGGGCCGTCGGGAAACACGTGGCCCAGGTGGGCGCCGCAATTGGCGCAGACATTCTCGGTACGCACCATGCCGTGCGAGCGGTCGACGATGTTCCTGATGGCGCCGGGCACCGCTTCTTCCGAGAAGCTGGGCCAGCCGCAGCCGGCGTCGAACTTGGTGCCCGACTCGAACAGCTTGGCGCCGCAGCACACGCAGTGGTAGGTGCCGTCGTCCCAGTGCGCCTCGTACTTGCCGGTGAAGGGGCGCTCGGTGGCGGCGTGGCGGGTCACCTCGAAGGCGGCCGGCTCGGCGCCTTTTTCAGCGAGGAGGGCCTTCCATTCGGCGTCGGTTTTTTCAACAGGAGTGGTCATGATGAGCAGCTGATTTCAATCGTGGAGGCCCAGTCGGGCGGGAAGCCGGCGTACGCGTCGGCGCCGGGATGTTCTTCACATGGGGTTTGGAGCAGCGTGAGCAAGGTTGCCACACCCGAGAAGTCCTTTTGCGCAGCCGCTTCGATGGCTTGCTGGCCCAGGTGGTTCCGCAGCACGTATTTCGGGTTCGATTGAAGCATCAACCTCCCGGCATCGGCCCGCACCGATTGCGCATGGCGCTCTGAAAATGAGAGCAGCCAGGTATCAAAACCTGCGCGGTCCAGGAACAGGTCGCGCACCGGTTCGGCATTGCTGTCGGCCATGTAGTGCGAGAGGCGGCGCCAGAAGATCGTGTAGTCGACCTTGCCCGCGGCCAGCAGCTTGAGCACGCCTTCGATCAGCGCCCGATCGCTCTCGGCCGCATCCGCCAGCCCGAGCTTGGCGCGCATGCGGGCCTCGAAGGCGTTCGGGAACACCGTCTTGTACGACTCCAACGCGGCGACGGCGACTTCCTGGTCGCCGATCAGCGGCAGCAGCGCCTGCGCGAGGCAAAAGAGGTTCCAGTACGCCACGTTCGGCTGCTGGTTGAAGGCGTAGCGGCCGCTGGTGTCGCTGTGGTTGCAGATGTGGCGCGGATCGAAGCCGTCGAGGAACTGGAACGGCCCGTAGTCGATGGTGAGCCCGAGGATGCTCATGTTGTCGGTGTTCATCACCCCGTGGCAGAAGCCCACGGCCTGCCACTGCGCGAGCAGGGCGGCGGTGCGCTCGCTCACGGCTTCCAGGAAGGCGGCGTACGCGTTGCCGTTGAAGCGCTCGGTGGTGCGGCAGGCCGGGTAGTAGCGGTCGATGACGTAGTCGGCCAGCGCGCGGAGTTCGTCTTCCCGCTGGTTGGCCGCGAAGTGCTCGAAATGGCCGAAGCGGATGAAGCTGGGCGCCACGCGGGCGACGACGGCGGCGCTCTCGGGCGCTTCGCGGTACACGCGGGCGTCGGAGCCGGTCACGCTGAGCGCGCGGGTGGTCGGAATGCCCAGGCCGTGCATGGCCTCGCTGCACAGGAATTCGCGGATGCTGGAGCGCAGCACCGCGCGGCCGTCGCCGCCGCGCGAGTAGGGCGTGCGGCCCGCGCCCTTGAGCTGCACCTCGAGCTCGCCTTCGGTTTCGCCCAGCATGATCGCCCGCCCGTCGCCGAGCTGGCCGGCCCACACGCCGAACTGGTGCCCGCTGTAGACGGTGGCAAAAGGATTGGTGCCGGCGACCGGCAGGGTGCCGGTCAGCGCCGCGAGCGTGGTGTCCGATTGCCGCCAGTCGGCCGGCAACCCCAGCTCGCGCGCCACCGATTCGCTGTGGCCCACCCAGTACGGGTCGGGCAGGGGCGTGGGTCGCAGGTGGGTGAGAAAGGCGGGGCCGAGGGCCGCGAAACCGGGTTTCCAGCGCAATCCCAGGTCCGCGACGTCCGTGTCTTCAGCAAGCAGGCTCATGCGTCGATTGTCCGGCACCGGGCGTAACCCCTTGCCGCGCGGGCCATCGTCGCCCGGCGTGGCTCAGTGGGCGAGTGCCGGCGTGTCCCAGATCCGCGCCCGGTACTGCGCCGGCGGCAGGCCGAACCAGCGCTTGCAGGCCCGGAAGAAATTGCTGCTGTCGACGAAGCCGAGCATGTCCGCCACGTCGGTGAGCGTGTGGCGGTCTTCCGCCAGGTACTGCTGCGCGAGTTCGCGACGGGTGCGGTCGAGCAGCGACTGGAACGACACCGACTCCTCCTGCAGCCGCCGCTGCAGCGTGCGCTCCGCAAGGCCCAGGCCCGCGGCCACGTCCTGCCGGCGCGGCTCGCCCTGCTGCAGGCGGCGCGCGATCTCGGCGCACACCAGGCTGCTGGTGGTGGTCTGGCCGAGCAAGGTCAGCTGGTCGTCCAGCAGGTGCTCCTGCATCTCGCCGAGCACGGGGTGGTGGGTGGGCAGCGGCATCGCCATGTCGGCGGCCGACAGCAGGAGGCGGTTGGCGGGCGCGTTGTAGCGGATCGGGCAGCCGAAGGCCTCGCGGTGCAGCCGGTCGTCGGCCGGCGGGGGGTAGACGAATTCGAGCGCCATCGGCTGCAGGTCGCGCCGTGTGAGCCACCGGCACTGCATGAGAACGGTCAGCAGCGCGTACTCCACGCGCTGGCGCGGAATGGGCAGGCTGCCGCCCGTGTGCGCCATCACCAGCCAGCAACCGCGCGCCTCGGGCTGCATCGCGAAGGCGGTCGCGTCCGAGATCACCGCCATGTAGCGCGTGAGCCGCGTGAGCGCTTCGCCCAGGTCCGCGCTGCACGACATGGCATGGCCGACCGTGCCCAGCTTGGTGTGCGTGGCGGCCAGCTCGCGGTGCAGGCCCAGCGTGGGCTTGCCGGCGCGCGCCACGGCCAGTTGCCAGAGCACGGAGATCTCGTCCACCGGGATGCGCGCGTTCTGGCGGTGCAGCGAATCGGGATCGAACCCGGCCTCGCGCAGCAGCGAAGGCACGTCCAGGCCTTCGGCCTCGAACATCGAGAGCACGCCTTCGAGCCAGGCGGCCGAGCTGGTCCGCAGTTCCGGCTGCTGTGTGCAGCCCGGCCGGCGTTGCGGCCGGCGCTGTGCATGCGGCATGGAGGCTCCTGAAGTCATTGAATTGGCTCGCTTGCGATAGCGGGGGAAGCGCGGTCCGTTCCTAGAATTTTCTGGCGGGTCTGGCTGGCCGGAGTATGGCTGCCGGACACCGGTGCAGGAATTCCGATTAACCCGGTGTGGAGACAAACAATGAACAAGACAGAGACAACGGAAAACCAGGGCGCAAGCCGGCCCACGGCGGCCAAGGCCGTGGCCAGGGCCATGGCGGTGACGGCCTGTATCGCGCTTTCCGCGTGCGGCGGCGGCTCGGATTCCGGCTTTTCCTTCACACCGATCGTTCCCGCGGCACCACCGCCGCCGGCCCCGCCACCCGCGCCCCCGGCCGACGGCCCCATGGTGCGCCAGACCACCGCCGGCAAGATCGAAGGCGTGGACGACAGCGCCAGGACGGGCACCCTGTTCTGGAAGGGCGTTCCGTTCGCCCAGGCGCCCGTCGGCGCCCTGCGCTGGGCGCCGCCCGCCGATCCCAAGGCCTGGGACGGCGTGCGCGCCGCGAGCCAGTTCGGCCGCAGCTGCGCCCAGGGCGGGCGCTATTTCAGCCCCGCGCCCGGCGACGCACCGTTTGGCCTCGGCAACCGCGAGGGCTTCGGCAAGCCGGTGGGCGACGAGGACTGCCTCACGCTCAATATCTGGCGCCCGGCCGGCGACGCCGCCAAGCTGCCGGTGATCGTCTACATCTACGGCGGCAGCAACATTTCGGGCTACACGGCCGACCCGGGCTACGACGGTGCCCAGCTCGCCAAGCGCGGCGACGCCGTCGTCGTGACGATCAACTACCGCCTGGGCGTGCTCGGCTGGCTCGACCTGCCGCAGCTCAAGACCGGCAACGCGAGCAACGACTCGGGCAACTTCGCGTTGCTCGACCAGATGCAGGCGCTGAAGTTCATCCAGTCCAACATCGGCGCCTTCGGCGGCGACGCGGGCAACGTCACGGTGATGGGGCAGTCCGCGGGCGCGGTCAACACCTGGGGGCTGGTCGTCTCGAGCGCGTCGGCGGGCCTGCTGCACAAGGCGGTGCCGCTGAGCGGCGGCATTTCGTTCGCGACGCGTGCCACCGCGCAGACCTATTCGAAGGCGCTGCTCAACGCGATCGCCATCGCCGACGGCAGGGCCACCGACACCCCCTCGGCCAACGCCTGGGTGGGTTCGCAGAGCGATGCGCAGATCGCGGCCTACCTGCGCGGCCTCCCGGCGGACCGACTGCTGGCCATCGTGCTCGCGAACCCGCAACTGGGTAACGCGCCGGCGCCGATCGAGGACGGCGCCATCCTGCCGGTGAACTCGCGCGCCGAGGTCGATGCCGGCCGGTTCAACAAGGTGCCCATGCTGATCGGCAACACGCGCGACGAAGGCACGCTGTTCGCCAACCTGTTCGGCACCTTCACGGGGCAGGGCCTGGGCTTCAAGCCCACCGACTACGAGCGCTTCGGCCTGCAGTACAACTTCAACCCTGACGCGCCCGTGACGCTCACCGAGGCCGACCTGATCAACGCGCCCTACCTGCCGGTAGACAAGCCGCTGAATGGCTGGAAGGCGTCGTCGGATTTCGCGACCAACGCAATCTTCCTCAATGGCCTGCCCGCGCAGATCGACTCGGTGGCCAAGTACCTGCCGGCCAGGACCTGGTACTACCGCTTCGACTGGAGCCAGCAGGTGGCGCCGTTCAACACCGTCTATGGCGCCACGCACGGGCTGGACACGGCGTTCATGTTCCACAACTTCGGCACCAGCATCTTCTCGTTCTCCTTCGGCGAAGCGAACCGGCCGGGGCGCGAGGCGCTGTCGGATGCGATGGTGGGGAGCCTGGCCGCGTTCGCGCGCAATGGCGATCCGAACCATCCGGGCCTGGGCGTCACCTGGCCCAACTGGCCGCGCAAGATCGTGCTGGACGCCAGCAAGACGCAGCTGCAGAACAGCGCGCCTTGAGCACTGCGCGCGCATCCAGGCACACCGGCACGGCGGCGATGGCGGCGATGGCCGCCGCGCTGGTGGCGAAGGTCACGTCATGGACAAGGTGCCTGCACGCTCCGGCGGGCGCCAGCTGTCGTCTTGACGACAGATCGGTCCTCCAAGACTGCGGGTTTCTGTCATTGTGCGAACGCACATAAATTGCGTGAATCGCCGTAGTCCGAGAAACCACTGAATTTTGTTGAAACAAGGAGCCTGTAGATGCTGGGTTTGATGCAAGACCAACCGCTTTTGATCTCGTCGCTGATCGAGTTCGTCGAGCGCCACAACGGCGACGGCGAGATCGTCTCGCGCCGTGTCGAAGGCGACATCCACCGCACCACCTGGGGCGGCATCGCATCGCGTGCCCGGCAGGTGGCCAATGCGCTGGACGGGGAGCAACTGCTCTTCAGCGACCGCATCGCCACGCTCGCCTGGAACGGCTACCGGCACCTGGAGCTGTACTACGGCGTGAGCGGCAGCGGCCGCGTGCTGCACACCATCAACCCGCGCCTGCACCCCGACCAGATCGCCTGGATCGCCAACCACGCCGAAGACCAGATCCTGTGCTTCGACCTCACGTTCCTGCCGCTGGTGCAGGCGGTGCACGCCAAGTGCCCCACGATCCGGAAATGGATTGCACTGTGTGATGCTGACAAGCTGCCGGCCGACAGCGGCATCCCCAACCTGGTGAGCTACGAAGGCTGGATGGGCGCGCAGCCGAACGCGTACGACTGGCCCACCTTCGACGAGAACTCCGCCTCGAGCATGTGCTACACGAGCGGCACCACGGGCAACCCGAAGGCCGCGCTCTACAGCCACCGCTCGACCATGCTGCACGCCTACGCCGCGGCCTTGCCCGACGTCATGCGCCTGTCGGCACGCGACTCGGTGCTGCCGGTGGTGCCGATGTTCCACGTCAACGCCTGGGGCATTCCGTACTCGGCCGCGCTCGTGGGCTGCAAGCTCGTGTTCCCTGGTCCGGCGCTCGATGGCAAGTCGGTGTTCGAGCTGATCGAATCCGAAGGCGTGACCTTCGCGGCCGGCGTGCCCACCGTGTGGCAGATGATGTTGGGCCACATGCAGGCCGGTGGCCTGAAGTTCAGCAAGCTCAACCGCACCGTCATCGGCGGCTCGGCCTGCCCGCCGGCCATGATCACGGCGTTCCAGGAGAAGTTCGACGTCGAGGTGCTGCATGCCTGGGGCATGACCGAGATGAGCCCGCTGGGCACGCTGTGCACGCTCAAGAACAAGCACCTGTCGCTGCCGCCCGATGCGCAGTTGCAGATCCGCATGAAGCAGGGCCGCGCGATCTTCGGCGTGGACATGAAGATCGTCGACGGCGACGGCAACGAGCTGCCCTGGGACGGCAAGGCCTACGGCGACCTGCTGGTCAAAGGCCCGTGGATCGTCAAGGAATACTTCAAGGGCGAGGGCGGCGATCCGCTCATTCCCGATGCGCAGGGCCGCGGCTGGTTCCCCACCGGCGACGTCGCCACCATCGACGCCGAGGGGTACCTGCAGATCACCGACCGCAGCAAGGACGTGATCAAGTCCGGCGGCGAGTGGATCAGCTCCATCGAGATCGAGAACATCGCCGTCGCGCACCCGGCCGTGGCCATGGCCGCCTGCATCGGCGTGTTCCATCCGAAGTGGGACGAGCGCCCGATCATCGCGGTCGTGAAGAAGCCCGGCGCCGAGGTCACGCGCGAGGAACTGCTCAAGTTCTACGAGGGCAAGACCGCCAAGTGGCAGGTTCCCGACGACGTGGTGTTCGTCGAAGCCATTCCGATCGGCGCCACCGGAAAGATCCTGAAAACCAAGCTGCGCGAACTGCTCAAGGACTACAAGCTGCCCACGCTCTGACAACAGCCCCCGACACCACCGCACTGTCGCGCATGCGATAGGAAGACCGCTTCGGCGGGCTTCCTTCCGGGCAATCCCTGTGCGTGGAAAAAAGGGGCACTTGTACGCTGGCATCCCACCTCATTTCCGCCTTTCATCCAGGAGACTCTTCATGCAATTTGCCCTCAAGTCGGTCGCTGCCTGTGCCCTGCTGGTGAGCGCCGCGGCCGCCTTCGCCCAGAAGGGCGAGACGGTCAAGGTCGCGTGGCTCGATCCGCTCTCGGGCCTGATGGCCGCGGTGGGCACCAACCAGCTCAAGACCACGCAGTTCCTGGCCGAGGAGTTCAACAAGAAGAATCTCTCGGGCGTGAAGTTCGAGATCATCGCGCTGGACAACAAGCTGAGCCCGCAGGAAACCACCGCCGCGCTGCGCTCGGCGCAGGACCAGGGCGCGCGCTACATCATGCAGGGCAACGGCTCGGGCCCGGCGCTGGCGATCATCGACGCCATCGAGAAGAACAACGCGCGCAATCCGGGCAAGGAGCTGCTGTACATGAACTACGCGGCGGTCGACCCCGACCTCACCAACAGCAAGTGCAGCTACTGGCACTTCCGCGTGGACGCCGACACCTCCATGAAGATGGAGGCGCTGACCACCTGGATGAAGGACCAGCCCGACATCAAGAAGGTCTACATCCTCGGGCAGAACTACGCGCACGGCGTGCAGGTGTCCAAGTTCACCAAGGAAGACCTGAAGGTCAAGCGCCCCGACATCCAGATCGTGGGCGACGACCTGCATCCGCTGGCCCAGGTGCGCGACTTCGCGCCCTACATCGCCAAGATCAAGGCCTCGGGCGCCGACACGGTCATCACCGGCAACTGGGGCTCGGACCTCTCGCTGCTCATCAAGGCGGCCAACGACTCGGGCCTGAACGTCAGGTTCCTCACGTATTACGCGCCGGGAGCCGGCACGCCGACGGCCATGGGTGCGACGTCCGACGGCAAGGTCTACACCGTGGCCTATGCCCACTACAACATGGGCGGCGAGATCCAGAAGCTGCTGGGCGGCTACAAGAAGAAGATGAACGACGACCTGACGCAGGCCTCGATCTACCACGTGTTCGCGCTGCTCGATGCGGCCTTCGCCCAGACCAAGTCGACCGACCCCGTGAAGGTGGCCGCCGCGCTCGAAGGCATGAAGATCAAGAGCTTCAACGGCGAGGTCGAGATGCGCAAGGCCGACCACCAGTTGCAGCAGGGCCTGTACATCTCGCGCTGGGAGAAGGCCAGCGCCAAGTACCCCTACGACGCCGAGAACACCGGCTACACGAACGTCCCCGTGAAGTACTACGAGTCGTATGTGGCGAGCACGCCGACGACCTGCCAGATGAAGCGCCCCTAGGCGTCTTTGTGAACGCATTTCCTACTCGCTGGTAGCAATGGTCTACCGGCGGGTAGCAATTGGAGAAATGCGCTGTCGCCTGCGCGATAGGAATGGGCCTTCGCGGCCACCCCCTTACGGGCATTCCCTGAGGGGAGGGGCTGCGAACGCTTGTACGCTCGTGCAAGGCTTTTTGATTCGGTTTGACCAGGAGAAATAGATCGTGAAGTTCGCTCTGAAAATCGCTACCGCAGCCATCCTTGCCGCGAGTGCCACCGGCGCTCTGGCCCAGAAGGGTGAGACCGTCAAGATCGCATGGCTGGACCCGCTCTCGGGTCTCATGGCCGCGGTGGGCACGAACCAGCTCAAGACCTTCCAGTTCCTGGCCGAAGAATTCAACAAGAAGAACGTGGCCGGCGTGAAGTTCGAAGTCATCGGCATCGACAACAAGCTGAGCCCGCAGGAAACCACCAGCGCGCTGCGCTCGGCCATGGACCAGGGCGCGCGCTACGTGGTGCAGGGCAACGGCTCGGGCCCGGCGCTGGCCATCATCGATGCGCTGGAAAAGCACAACGCCCGCAACCCGGGCAAGGAAGTGCTCTACATCAACTACGCGGCGGTCGATCCCGATCTGACCAACAGCAAGTGCAGCTACTGGCACTTCCGCCTGGATGCCGACACGTCCATGAAGATGGAGGCGCTCACCACCTTCATGAAGGACCAGACCGACATCAAGAAGGTCTACCTGATCAACCAGAACTACTCGCACGGCCAGCAGGTCTCCAAGTACGCCAAGGACAACCTCAAGAGCAAACGCCCCGACGTGGAAATCGTCGGTGACGACCTGCACCCGCTCGCGCAGGTGCGCGACTTCGCGCCGTACATCGCCAAGATCAAGGCCTCGGGCGCCGACACCGTCATCACCGGCAACTGGGGCTCGGACCTCGCGCTTCTGATCAAGTCGGCCAACGACGCGGGCCTGAACGTCAAGTTCTACACCTACTACGCGGTGACCAACGGCACGCCGACCGCCATGGGTGCAGCCTCGGACGGCAAGGTCTACCAGGTGGGCTACAGCCACTACAACGCGCCGGGCCCGGTGCAGCCGCTGATGGGCGAATTCAAGAAGCGCTTCAACGACGACATGTACACCACCGACATCT
>NZ_JAEFCB010000019.1 GCF_016405905.1 Variovorax sp. IB41
CCAAGGGCGATCCGCGCATCGTGGATTCCACCGGCGCGCTCGAAATGGGCACCGATCCCAAGCGCATGCTCGTCTTGGGCGGCGGCATCATCGGCTTGGAAATGGGCACCGTGTATTCCACGTTGGGCGCACGCCTGGATGTGGTCGAAATGCTCGACGGCCTGATGCAGGGCGCCGACCGCGACCTCGTGAAGGTCTGGCAGAAGATGAACGCGCCGCGCTTCGACAACATCATGTTGAAGACCAAGACAGTCGGCGCCGAAGCCACGAAGGAGGGCATCAAGGTCACCTTCGAGGGCGAAAACGCGCCCAAGGAGCCGCAGGTGTACGACCTCGTGCTGCAGGCCGTGGGCCGCAGCCCCAACGGCAAGAAGATCGGTGCCGAGAAGGCCGGCGTCACGGTGAGCGACCGCGGCTTCATCCCGGTGGACATCCAGATGCGCACCAACGTGCCGCACATCTTCGCCATCGGCGACATCGTGGGCCAGCCCATGCTGGCGCACAAGGCGGTGCACGAGGCCCACGTGGCGGCCGAGGTGATCGCCGGCGAGCAGAAGGGCGACAAGGAACTCTCCAGCGCCGCCTTCAATGCCCGCGTGATCCCCAGCGTGGCCTACACCGACCCCGAAGTGGCGTGGGTCGGCCTCACGGAAGACCAGGCCAAGGCCGAAGGCATCAAGGTCAAGAAGGGCCACTTCCCGTGGACCGCATCGGGCCGCGCCATCGCCAACGGCCGGGACGAAGGCTTCACCAAGCTGCTGTTCGATGCCGAGACGCACCGCATCCTGGGCGGCGGCATCGTCGGCACGCATGCGGGCGACATGATCGGCGAGATCGCGCTGGCCATCGAGATGGGCGCGGACGAGATCGACATCGGCAAGACCATCCACCCGCACCCGACGCTGGGCGAAAGCATCGGTATGGCGGCGGAAGTGGCGCACGGCACCTGCACCGACCTGCCGCCGGTGAAGAAGGCCGCCTGATAGCTCGGTAGAGGCAGAGGCGCTATCGGCGCCCATAAAAAAATCCCGCCTCGGCGGGATTTTTTTCGTCCTGATCCTTGAGGGATCGGAAGGTGATCAGTCGCCGGTACGGGCGTTGGCCGCTGCGGCCTTGATCTCTTCGGTCGGTGCGCCGCCGAGCACGCGGCGGGCGCCGTCGAAGCGGCGCTGCCAGTAGCTGCCGTTCATGTCTTCGACACGAACCTGGGCGCCCGAGCGGGGGGAATGGATGAACTTGCCTTCGCCGACGTAGATGCCGACATGGCTGAAAGCGCGGCGCATGGTGTTGAAGAACACGAGGTCGCCGGGCTTGAGCTGGCTGCGGTCGATCTTCTCGGTGGCGGCGGCTTGCTCTTCGGCGCGGCGGGGGAGCATGTGGCCGACGGTCTGGTTGTACATCGCGCGGACGAAGCCGCTGCAATCGAAACCGGATTCCGCCGTATTGCCGCCGCGGCGGTAAGGAACGCCCAGGAAGCCGATGGCGGTGACCACCAGGTCGGAAGTTCGTTCGGTGACGGTTTGACGGACCTGCTTGAGTTGCCCGATCAGACCCTTGTCTGCGAGCAAGCCGGCCAGTTCGTCATCGGTTCGGTCCTGTGAAGGGGCTGCATGGACAGCGACGGCAAACAGGAGGGACGCGGGTAGGACGAAAAAACGCATGGCGCGTAGGATATTGATGACGCGCAGTTATGTCAATTTAAACTGAATTAGCGAATGTGTCTGCAAATCATTGATTTGCTTGAATTTTTCCGATTCGGCCGAATAAAAAATGTAACGGTGGACCTTTATGTTCCATAAGTGGTTCGTTTCAAATGGGCCTTCGGGACCGAAGTGAACTGTCCGGTGGGGTAGATGCTGACGCTATTTCTCGCCAAGATGGCGCCAACTGCCCGGAAAAAACATGAACTTTCGGATTAACTTGGCCATTCGCCTCGCCGGCCGCGCCGTTTTCATTGCCGCGCTCGGAGTTGGCGGATTGTCTTTTGCCCAAGGGCGCCCCGAAACGGTGGCGAGCGGCCTCGAGAACCCATGGGGCGTGAGTTTTCTGCCGGGCGGCCGCTACATCGTCACCGAGCGCCCTGGTCGCATGCGGCTGATCGGCGCAGACGGCAAGATCGGCGCCCCCATCGCAGGCCTGCCCGCCATCGCCGCGGGCGGCCAGGGCGGTTTGCTCGACGTGCTGGCCGATTCGGGCTTCGAGAAGAACCGCACGCTGTACTTCTGCTTTTCCGAACCTGAGGCCAGCGGGTCCGGCAACAGCACCGCGCTGGCGAGCACGCAACTGTCGGCCGACGGCGCCCGGCTCGAGAACCTGAAGATCATCTTCAGCCAGAAACCCAAGGTGGCGAGCCGCTCGCATTTCGGCTGCCGCATCGTCGAGGCGCGCGACGGCACGCTGTTCCTCACGCTGGGCGACCGCTTCAGCCGCAAGGACGACGCGCAGAAGCTCGATAACCACCATGGCAAGGTCGTGCGGATCAACAAGGACGGCTCCGTGCCGAAGGACAACCCGTTCGTCGGCAAGCCGGGCGCGCTGCCCGAGATCTGGAGCTACGGCCATCGCAACGGGCAGGGCGCCACGCTCGCGCCCGACGGCCGCTTCTGGATGACCGAGCACGGCCCGCAGGGCGGCGACGAAATCAACATCCCGCAGGCCGGCCGCAACTACGGCTGGCCGGTGATCACCTACGGCGAGAACTACGGCGGCGGCAAGATCGGCGACGGCATCACGGCCAAGGACGGCATGGAGCAGCCGCTGCACTACTGGGTGCCGTCGATCGCGCCTTCGGGCATGGCGTTTCTCACGAGCGACCGCTATGGCGCGGCCTGGAAGGGAAACCTCTTCGTGGGCTCGCTGAAGTTCGGCTACCTCGACCGCATCGAACTGAAAGACGGCAAGGTGGTCGCCGAGCACAAGCTGCTGACCGACAGCCGGGCGCGCATCCGCGACGTGAAGCAGGGGCCGGACGGTTTGCTCTACGTGCTGACCGACGAGTCCGACGGCAAGCTGCTGCGCCTGCGCCCGAACTGAGGCGCCGCTTCAGCCGGGGCAGCCCGGCAGCGGCAGCGTCGGCAGCATGCGGCGCCAGAGCCGCGTCCACTCGGGCCAGTCGTGGCCGCCTTGCGTCGTGAAGACGCGGTCCGCCGGCAGCGCGGCCGCCAGCAGCCGGTGGCTGAAGGCAAAGCGGTCGTCCACCGCGTAGCCCAGATAGAGCGGCGGCCGCGCGCCGAAGGTGGCCGTGGTGCCCACGTAGCCGCGCATCCATCGCCAGAGCTGCGTTTCGTTCGGCGTGCGTGGATCGCTGCCGGGCGGATCGCTCAACGGGCCGGTCCAGCGGGCGATGCCGCCGGCATTGGCGATGTCGGTGCTGAGGCCGCGTTCGCCGAGATAGGGCGCAAGGGTGACGAGGCCCGCGAGCTCGCCGGGGTGTGTCTGCGCATAGAGCAGTCCGCCGAAGCCGCCGACCGAGATGCCGACGATCCAGATGGACTTGTAGCCTTGGCTGCGGGCCGGCGCCATCACGTCCTGGCTCAATCGCTCGAGGATGGTCTTGCTGTTGTAGTAGCCGAGGTGCGCATCGACCCGCATCACGTCCACCGCAAGGCGGTTGTCGTTCAGGGCGCTGACGAAGCCTTCGCGCACGAACTCGTCGGGGTGCGAGTACGCGCCGGGCAGCATCACGACGAGCGTGTCGGCGTTCCGCGTGCAGGTGCTTTTCTCGAGCGTGGTCTCCAGCGGCACCTTGGCCGTGCGCAGGCCGCCGCAGCCGGTGGCCAGGAGGGCCGCACAAAGCGCCGAGAGAATTCGCATCCGCCGGAGTCTAGGCGCGCTCGGCGCTCTCGTTGCGCCGCGAGGCCGGCAGGTCGACCATCACCGGCTGGCCGGGCGTGGTGCAGCCGGTGTCGCAGCATTTGCCGGGCTGGCGGTTCTTCGTGATGGCGCGTGCCGGGTCGTGTGGCGCCGCGGCCGGCGATCCGTCCGCCGCGATGCCGCGTTCCAGGATGCGCTCGACCAACTCGACCTTGGAGCCGACCGGGTAGTTGCGCCAGATCTCCTGCTTCATCGCCGCCGGCGAGCCGCCGCCGTGCAGGCTGATCACGCTGTACCAGCCGCCCTGGTAGCCGGCCGTCAGGTCTTCGATGAAGCGGGCCGTCTCGATCCGCTGCTCGTAGGGAATCGCCGGGTTGGCGCGCAGCACGTCCGACAGGCGCGCGGCGGTCTCGGGGTTGTGGTCTTCGTCGGGGCCGGGCAGCGTGACGATCAGGCCGCCGCTCACGTAGTGCGCGATGCGGTGCATGTCGTAGATCTTTGTCGCGAGCAACAGCTTGCCGATGTTGCTGAACACCGGGTCGGGCATGAAGACCTCGCAGTGTTCATCGGCCTTGCCGTAGACGCTGGCCGCCACGCCGCAGGCGAAGAAACTCTCGGTGATGGTGATGAGCTCGACCATCTGCTCGCGCAGGTGGCTTTCCTTGCCGGGGTCGAAGCCGTTGGCCTCGCACATCAGTGCGCCGGCGCCGATCAAGAGGTCGCCGAAACCCGCGCGCGCGCCGATGCAGCTGTGGCGATGGTGGGTGGCGTAGCTGTAGGTGAGGTGGCCCGAGTGTTCCCATTCGCCGGCGTAGAACACGCGCTCCCACGGCACGAACACGCGGTCGAACATGCACACGCCGGTGCTCTGGCCGTACTTGCGGCTGAAGAGGGCGTCGCCGTGCTCGAACTTCTCGCCGGGGCGGCCGGCAGGGCGCGCGACGATGGTGAGGCCGGGCGCGTCCAGCGGCACGGCGCAGCAGACGGCGAAGTCGGCGTCTTCCCGGCCCATGTTGCGGCAGGGCATGACCAGCAGTTCATGCACATAGGGCGCACCGGTCACGATCGCCTTGGTGCCCGAGATCACGATGCCGCGCGCATTGCGCTCGACCACGTGCAGGTAGCTGTCGACATTCGCCTGCTCGTGCGGCCGGCGGCTGCGGTCGCCCTTGGCGTCGGTCATGGCGACGCCCAACGTCAGGTCCTGGTCCTGCACGCGGTGCAGGTACTCGCGAAAGCGCGCGGTGTGCTCGGTGCTGCCGCGCGCGTCGTCGATGCGGGCCGACACCTGGGCGATGGCGTTGAGCGCGTCGTGCGTGAGGTAACGCTGGGCGCAGCCGGTTTCCTGGCAGACCAGCCGCACGGCCTCCAGCTTGTTGAGCAGGTCGCTCGAACTGGTGTTGATGTGCGAGAGCCGGTTCACCCGCTTGCCGCTGGTGTGCTGCACGGCGGTCATCAGGGGCTCGTACTGGGTCTTCAGCGCGTAGTCGTAGGTGAGGGCGATGGCATTGATGCCGGGCTGGAAGGCGGCTTCGTCGGCCACGCTGTCGACGCGGCGGCCATCGACAAACACGTTGGGGCTGTAGCGGCGCAGCGATTCGCGGTAGTCGGCGCCGGATATGAGGGCGGCGGGGAGCGGGGCGTTCATCGTTTTTTGTCTCCGGTTTTTTGATCGTCGGCGTAAATATTTGAACATCGTTCATTTTTTATATCAACGTTAAAAAATATGAACTGGCGCGCAATCCGGGGCTTATAGTGTCGCCCATGCACGCCAAGCTCCAACGCCGCCAGACCCTCACCGACGCCCGCCGTGCCCTGGTGCTCGACGCGGCCCGCACGGTGTTCTCGGAAGCGGGGATCGAGGGCGCGAGCATCCGCGAGATCGCGAAAAAGGCCGGCTACACGCCGGGCGCCATCTACTCGTACTTCGAGAGCAAGGAGGCGATCTACGCCGCGCTGCTCGATGAATCGCTGCTGCGCCTGCAGGCCGCGGTGGCCGAGGCGAAGGTGTCCAGGTCCCGGCCGGACAAGACCCTGGCTGCCAAGGCGCAGGCGTGGTTCGACTTCTACGCGGCGAACCCGCGCGACCTGGACCTCGGCTTCTACCTCGTGCATGGCATGCGCCCCCGCGGCCTGACCAGCGAGCTGGACCATGAACTGAACGACCGCCTCTACGACGCGCTGCGCCCCTGCGAAGACGCGCTGCTGGCCATGGGCCTGGACGCGGCGCTGGCGCTGCAGGAAAACACGGCCCTCTTCGCGCACGGCGTCGGCCTGCTGCTGATGCAGCACACCGGGCGCATCCGCATGTTCCGGCAGTCGGCCGATGCGCTGTTCAAGACCTACCTGGCGCAACTGACCGAGCGATCCGCCGCCCCGGCGACGAACGAAGACGCCACCGGGCCCGCCGAGGCGGGCCAACCCGATCTTTTCGGTGGTACGGTTCAGCCCCATCCAACCGATACCTGAAAGATCCCGTTCATGCTGCTCGATGCCTCGCTCTCCCAACTCGTTCTGGTCGACTACCAGGCGCGGCTGATGCCGGCGATCTTCGAGAGCGAAGCGGTCGCGCAGAACGCGGTGCGGCTGGGCAAGCTGGCGCGGCTGTTCGAGGTGCCGGTGTTCGGCACCGAGCACAACCCCTCCAAGCTGGGCGAGAACATGCCCGACATCCGCGCGCTGTGCCAGCGCACCCTGCCCAAGATGCATTTCAGCGGCGTGGAAGAGGGCCTGGGCGAGTGGCTGCGCGTGCCGGCCAAGGCGCCGCAGGGCAATGCCCGCAGCCTGCCCAAGCACCTGCAGAAGCCCGCCGCCGCGGCCGAGGAGCGCAACACCATCGTGATCGCCGGCTGCGAAGCCCATGTCTGCCTGTTGCAGACCGCGCTCGATTTGTTGGAAGACGAGTTCGAAGTCTGGGTGGTCACCGATGCCTGCGGCTCGCGCACCGAGCGCAACCGCGACGCCGCGTTCGACCGGCTGGCCGGCGCTGGCGCCGAGCTCGTGACGACCGAGATGGTTGCCTTCGAGTGGCTGCGCACCGCGGAACATCCGGCATTTCCTGAAGTGCTCGCGCTGGTCCGATAGCCCGATACCCCGATAGCTAAATTGCGGCCTGCCGGGCAGGGCTCGGCCGGATTGTTCCGGCCGTCAGCTTGCTGCAAGATCGGCCTCCATAATTATGAATTCAGTTTTGGCGAGGCTGCCGAAACCGGACCCATAACAGGAGACAAACCGAGATGAGCCGCTACGAAGAGTTCTACCGCCAGTCCGTCGACGCGCCCGAGGCCTTCTGGGCCGAGCAGGCGAAGCTGATCGACTGGCAGGCCCCCGCCACGCAGATCCTCGATGCCAGCCAGCCGCCGTTCGCGCGCTGGTTCGTGGGCGGCACCACCAACCTGTGCCACAACGCGGTCGACCGGCACCTGGCCGCGCGCGGCGACCAGCCCGCGCTGATCTTCGTTTCCACCGAAACCGGCGTGGAGAAGAGCTACAACTTCCAAGAACTGCACGCCGAGGTGCAGCGCACCGCCGCCAGCCTGGTCGAACTGGGCGTGGGGAAGGGCGACCGCGTGCTGATCTACATGCCGATGATTCCCGAGGCCGCCTTCGCGATGCTGGCCTGCGCGCGCATCGGCGCGATCCATTGCGTGGTGTTCGGCGGCTTCGCGAGCGGCTCGCTCGCCACGCGCATCGAAGATGCCGAGCCCAAGGTCGTCGTGAGCGCCGATGCGGGCTCGCGCGGCGGCAAGGTCATCGCGTACAAGCCACTGCTGGACGAGGCGATTCGCCTGTCGACGTACAAGCCGGCCGCCGTGCTGCTCACCGACCGCCGCCTCGCGCCCATGGACCTGACCGCCGGCCGCGACCACCTGGCCAGCGACCTGCGCCAGAAGCACATCGATGCCCAAGTGCCCTGCACGTGGCTCGCCTCGACCGACATCAGCTACACCATCTACACGAGCGGCACCACCGGCAAACCCAAGGGCGTGCAGCGCGACGTGGGCGGCTACGCCGTGGCGCTGGCCGCGAGCATGAAGCACATCTTCGACGGCCGGCCCGGCGAAACGTATTTCTCCACCAGCGACATCGGCTGGGTCGTGGGCCACAGCTACATCGTGTACGGCCCGCTGATCGCCGGCATGGCGACGATCCTGTACGAGGGGCTGCCCACCCAGGGCATCGACCAGCAGCCCGACGGCGGCATCTGGTGGCGCCTGGTCGAGAAGTACAAGGTGACGGTGATGTTCAGCGCGCCCACCGCGGTGCGCGTGCTCAAGAAGCAGGACCCGGCGCTGCTGAAGAAGTACGACCTCTCGACCCTGCGCGCGCTGTTCCTGGCGGGCGAGCCGCTCGACGAGCCGACGGCGCGCTGGATCAGCGAGGGCCTGGGCGTGCCGATCATCGACAACTACTGGCAGACCGAATCGGGCTGGCCGATGATCACCATCGCCAACGGCGTGGAGGCCAAGCCGAGCAAGTTCGGCAGCCCGGGCATCCCGATGTACGGCTACCGCATCAAGATCCTGCATGAATCGACGGGCGAGGAACTCACCGCGCCGAACGAGAAGGGCGTGGTGGTGGTCGAGGGCCCGACGCCGCCCGGCTTCATGCAGACCGTGTGGAAGGACGACAAGCGCTTCGTCGACACCTACTGGAAAAGCGTGCCCGGCAAGATGGTCTATTCGACCTTCGACTGGGGCATCCGCGACGCGGACGGCTATTTCTACATCCTCGGGCGCACCGACGACGTGATCAACGTCGCGGGCCACCGCCTGGGAACGCGCGAGATCGAGGAGAGCATCTCGGGCCATGCCAACGTGGCCGAGGTCGCGGTGGTGGGCGTGGCCGATGCGCTCAAGGGGCAGGTGGCGATGGCCTTCGTCGTGCCGAAGGACGGGCGCGCGGTGACCGACGCCGATGCGGCCCTGAAGCTCGAGGGCGAGATCATGAAAGTGGTGGCCGACCAGCTCGGGGCCCTCGCGCGGCCGGCGCGCGTGCGCTTCGTCTCGGGCCTGCCCAAGACCCGCAGCGGCAAATTGCTGCGCCGCGCCATCCAGGCCGTGTGCGAGGGGCGCGACCCGGGTGACCTCACCACCATCGACGACCCCGCCACGCTGCAGCAGATCAAACAGTTACTCGATAGAGGCTGATATCTTCCCCATGGGGGTTGCGGACCCCCATGCCGGCGTCATATGGTTGACGTGGCACAATGCCAAGGTACTCAGGCCCTTCCCCAGCCACAGTCGCATCCGCCAATCGGTTCAGCCGTGTCGCGGAAGGTTTCTTAACCAGCTAGTGCTTCCTTCAGGGAAGCGAAGGTCAGCGGATCATGAGCGATTCCTCTACGCCCACGGCGTACACCGCCTATCAAGGCAACACCTACCTCTTCGGCGGCAATGCGCCCTATGTCGAGGAGATGTACGAAAACTACCTCTCCAACCCCGGCAGCGTTCCCGACAACTGGCGTTCGTACTTCGACGCCCTGCAGAACGTTCCCGCGGCCGACGGCACCAACACCCGCGACGTCCCGCACCTGCCGGTCGTCAACGCGTTTGCAGAGCGCGCCAAGCAGGGCACGACCAAGGTCGTGCAGGCCAGCGGCGCCGACTCCGAACTCGGCCGCAAGCGCACCGCCGTCCAGCAGCTGATCGCCGCCTACCGCAATGTCGGCGCACGCTGGGCCGACCTGGATCCCCTGAAGCGCGCCGAGCGCCCGGCCATTCCGGAACTCGAGCCCTCGTTCTACGGCTTCACCGATGCCGACCTGGAGACGGTGTTCAACACCAGCAACACCTTCTTCGGCAAGGAGACCATGTCGCTGCGCGACCTGCTCAACGCCTTGCGCGAAACGTACTGCGGCACGATGGGCGCCGAGTACATGTACACCACCGACCAGAACCACAAGCGCTGGTGGCAGCAGCGGCTCGAAAGCGCCCGCACCAATCCGCAACTGAACGCGGACCAGAAGAAGCACGTGCTCAACCGCCTGACCGCGGCCGAGGGCCTGGAGCGCTTCCTTCACACCAAGTACGTCGGCCAGAAGCGCTTCTCGCTCGAAGGCGGCGAGAGCTTCATCGTCTCGATGGACGAACTGATCACCCAGGCCGGCGCCAAGGGCGTGCAGGAAATCGTGATCGGCATGGCCCACCGCGGCCGCCTGAACGTGCTGGTCAATTCGCTGGGCAAGATGCCCGCGGACCTGTTCGCCGAGTTCGACCACACCGCCCCCGAAGAGCTCCCCAGCGGCGACGTGAAGTACCACCAGGGCTTCAGCTCCGATGTGACCACCCCTGGCGGCCCGGTGCACCTGAGCCTGGCGTTCAACCCCTCGCACCTCGAGATCGTGAACCCCGTGGTCGAAGGCTCGGTGCGCGCCCGCATGGACCGCCGCGCAGACCCGCTGGGCAAGCAGGTGCTGCCAGTGATCGTGCACGGCGACGCCGCCTTCGCAGGCCAGGGCGTCGTGATGGAAACGCTGGCGCTGGCCGAAACCCGTGGCTATTCCACGGGCGGCACTGTGCACATCGTCATCAACAACCAGATCGGCTTCACCACCAGCGACCCGCGCGACAGCCGCTCGACGCTGTATTGCACCGACATCGTCAAGATGGTCGATGCGCCGGTGCTGCACGTGAACGGCGACGACCCCGAAGCCGTGGTGCTCGCCACCCAGCTCGCGCTGGACTTCCGCATGGAATTCCAGAAGGACGTGGTCGTGGACATCATCTGCTTCCGCAAGTTGGGCCACAACGAGCAGGACACCCCCTCGCTCACCCAGCCGCTCATGTACAAGAAGATCGCCCAGCACCCCGGCACGCGCAAGCTGTACGCCGACAAGCTGGCAGCTCAGGGCCTGGGCGACACGCTCGGCGACGACATGGTCAAGGCGCAGCGCGCGGCGTTCGACGAAGGCAAGAACACCGTCGATCCGGTGCTCACCAACTTCAAGAGCAAGTACGCCGTCGACTGGAGCCCGTACCTCAACAAGAAGTGGACCGACGCCGGCGACACTGCCATTCCGTCGTCCGAGTGGAAGCGCCTGGCCGAGAAGATCACCACGGTGCCGGCCGGCTTCACGGTGCACCCGCTCGTGAAGAAGGTGCTGGACGACCGCGCCGCCATGGGCCGCGGCGACGTGAACGTCGACTGGGGCATGGGCGAGCACATGGCCTTCGCGTCGCTGGTGGCCAGCGGCTATCCAGTGCGCCTGTCGGGCGAAGACTCGGGCCGCGGCACGTTCACGCACCGCCACGCCGTGCTGCACGACCAGAACCGCGAGAAGTTCGACACCGGCACCTTCACGCCGCTGCAGAACGTGGCCGAGAACCAGGCACCGTTCGTCGTCATCGACTCGATCCTGTCGGAAGAGGCCGTGCTCGCGTTCGAATACGGCTACGCCTCCAACGACCCGAACACGCTCGTCATCTGGGAAGCCCAGTTCGGCGACTTCGTGAACGGCGCGCAGGTGGTGATCGACCAGTTCATCGCCTCGGGCGAAGTGAAGTGGGGCCGCGTCAATGGCCTCACGATGATGCTGCCGCACGGCTACGAAGGCCAGGGCCCCGAGCACAGCTCGGCGCGCCTGGAGCGCTTCATGCAGCTGAGCGCGGACACCAACATGCAGGTGGTGCAGCCCACCACGGCCAGCCAGATCTTCCACGTGCTGCGCCGCCAGATGGTGCGCAACCTGCGCAAGCCGCTGATCATCATGACGCCCAAGTCGCTGCTGCGGAACAAGGACGCGACCTCGCCGCTGTCCGAGTTCACCAAGGGCAGCTTCCAGACCGTCATTCCCGACAGCAAGGGCCTGAAGGCCGAGAAGGTCAAGCGCCTGATCGCCTGCTCGGGCAAGGTGTACTACGACCTGGCCAAGAAGCGCGAAGAGCAGGGCAACGACGACGTGGCGATCATCCGCGTCGAGCAGCTCTATCCGTTCCCGCACAAGGCCTTCGCCGCCGAGATCAAGAAGTACCCGAACCTCGCGGACGTGGTGTGGTGCCAGGACGAGCCGCAGAACCAGGGCGCCTGGTTCTTCGTGCAGCACTACATCCACGAAAACATGCAGGACGGCCAGAAGCTGGGCTACTCCGGCCGCGCCGCTTCGGCATCGCCGGCGGTGGGGTACTCGCACCTGCACCAGGAACAGCAGAAGGCGCTCGTCGATGGCGCATTTGGCAAGCTCAAGGGCTTCGTGCTGACCAAGTAATCCAGGCCTCCTTTCACACGAACACCCTCAAGAAAAACACGGAGCAATCTCCAAATGTCTATCGTAGAAGTCAAAGTCCCCCAGCTTTCCGAATCCGTGGCCGAAGCCACCATGCTCACCTGGAAGAAGAAGGCCGGCGACGCCGTCGCCGTCGATGAAATCCTGATCGAGATCGAGACCGACAAGGTCGTGCTGGAAGTGCCCGCACCCTCGGCCGGCGTGCTGGCCGAAATCGTGCAGCCCGATGGCGCCACCGTGGTGGCCGACCAGCTGATCGCCAAGATCGACACCGAAGGCAAGGCCAGCGCCGCAGCGCCTGCTGCGGCACCCGCTGCCGCAGCCCCCGCTCCGGCCGCTGCTGCGCCGGCAGCCGCAGCAGCCGCCACCGGCGGTTCGAAGTCCGACGTTGCCATGCCCGCCGCCGCCAAGCTGCTGGCCGACAACAACCTGAAGACCGGCGACGTGGCCGGCACCGGCAAGGACGGCCGGGTCACCAAGGGCGACGTGCTCGGCGCCGTGGCTTCGGGCGCCAAGCCCGCAGCACCTGCTGCAGCCATTCCGGCACCGGCCGCCAAGCCCGCGCTGCCGCAGGTCGCGGCACCGGTCGGTGCGTCCGACCTGGGCGAGCGCCCGGAACAGCGCGTGCCGATGAGCCGCCTGCGCGCCCGCATCGCCGAGCGCCTGATCCAGTCGCAGTCGACCAACGCGATCCTCACCACGTTCAACGAAGTGAACATGGCGCCCGTCATGGAACTGCGCAAGCGCTTCCAGGACAGCTTCACCAAGGAACACGGCGTGAAGCTGGGCTTCATGTCCTTCTTCGTGAAGGCCGCGGTGCATGCGCTCAAGAAGTACCCGGTGATCAACGCCTCGGTCGACGGCAACGACATCCTGTACCACGGCTACTTCGACATCGGCATCGCCGTCGGTTCGCCGCGCGGCCTGGTGGTGCCGATCCTGCGCAACGCCGACCAGATGAGCTTTGCCGACATCGAGAAGAAGATCGCCGAGTACGGCAAGAAGGCGCAAGACGGCAAGCTGGGCATCGAAGAGATGACCGGCGGCACGTTCTCCATCTCCAACGGCGGCACCTTCGGCTCGATGCTCTCCACGCCGATCATCAACCCGCCGCAGTCGGCCATCCTGGGCGTGCACGCCACCAAGGACCGCGCCGTGGTGGAGAACGGCCAGATCGTCATCCGCCCGATGAACTACCTGGCCATGAGCTACGACCACCGCATCATCGACGGCCGCGAAGCCGTGCTGGGCCTGGTCGCGATGAAGGAAGCGCTGGAAGATCCGTCGCGCCTCCTGTTCGACATCTGATCCACGCGCGCTGCCGATGGAGTGGCATTGCAAGCCTTTCGACGCTTTGACGGTGTCGCAGCTCTACGCGATTCTGTCGGCGCGCAGCGAAGTCTTTGTCGTGGAGCAGCGCTGCGTGTACCTCGACCCCGACGGCAAGGACGCGCAGGCGCACCACCTCTTCGCGATGGACGATGTGAGCGGTGCGGACGGCGCACAGGGCCGGCCGCAGGTGGCTGCGTACCTGCGGCTCCTGCCGCCGGGCGTGTCCTACGAGGAGGCCTCGATCGGCCGCGTCCTCACGGGCACCGCGTACCGCGGCCGGGGCCTCGGGCAGGAGCTCCTGAACCGGGGTCTCGCACAGGCGAACGGGTTCTGGCCCAACGCCGCGCTGCGGATCGGCGCGCAGGCGTACCTGCAGAAGTTGTATGAGTCGGTGGGCTTTGCCTCGGTGGGCGAGCCCTACGACGAAGACGGGATACCGCACATCGAGATGGTGCGGCGCGTTCATCACTAAATTTTCGGAAATCAAATGACCACCAAACAATTCGACGTCATCGTCATCGGCGGCGGCCCCGGCGGCTACATCGCCGCGATCCGTGCGGCGCAGCTGGGCTTCAACGTGGCCTGCATCGACGAGTGGAAGAACGCCAAGGGCGGTCCCGCGCTCGGCGGCACCTGCACCAACGTCGGCTGCATTCCCTCGAAGGCGCTGCTGCAATCGTCGGAGCATTTCGAGCACGCCGGCCACGGCTTTGCGGACCATGGCATCAACGTGTCGGGCCTGTCGCTGGACATCGGCAAGATGCTGGCCCGCAAGGACCAGGTCGTGAAGCAGAACAACGACGGCATCACCTACTTGTTCAAGAAGAACAAGATCACGTCGTTCCACGGCCGTGGCTCGTTCGTGAAGGCCGCCGAAGGCGGCTACGAGATCAAGGTGGCGGGCGCCGCCGAGGAAACCATCGTCGGCAAGCACATCATCGTGGCCACGGGCTCCAATGCCCGCGCGCTGCCCGGTGCGGCCTTCGACGAAGAAAACATCCTGTCGAACGACGGCGCGCTGCGCGTCGGCGCCGTGCCCAAGAAGCTCGCGCTGATCGGCTCGGGCGTGATCGGCCTGGAAATGGGTTCGGTGTGGCGCCGTCTCGGCTCGGAAGTGACGGTGCTCGAAGCGCTGCCCACGTTCCTGGGCGCAGTGGACGAACAGATCGCCAAGGAAGCCAAGAAGGCGTTCGACAAGCAAGGCCTGAAGATCGAACTGGGCGTGAAGGTCGGCGAAATCAAGTCGGGCAAGAAGGGCGTCTCGATCGCCTGGACCAACGCCAAGGGCGAAGCCCAGGTGCTGGACGTCGACAAGCTGATCGTCTCGATCGGCCGCGTGCCCAACACCATCGGCCTCGCAGCCGATGCCGTGGGCCTGGCGCTGGACGAGCGCGGTGCGATCACCGTGGACAGCGACTGCAAGACGAACCTGCCCAACGTGTGGGCGATCGGCGACGTGGTGCGCGGCCCGATGCTGGCGCACAAGGCCGAGGAAGAGGGCGTTGCCGTGGCCGAGCGCATTGCCGGCCAGCACGGGCACGTCAACTTCAACACGATTCCGTGGGTGATCTACACGCACCCCGAAATCGCGTGGGTCGGCCAGACCGAGCAGCAGCTCAAGGCCGAAGGCCGCGCCTACAAGGCCGGCACCTTCCCGTTCCTGGCGAACGGCCGCGCACGCGCGCTGGGCGACACGACCGGCATGGTCAAGTTCCTGGCCGATGCGACGACGGACGAGATCCTGGGCGTGCACATGGTGGGCCCGCAGGTCAGCGAGCTGATCTCCGAAGCCGTGGTGGCCATGGAGTTCAAGGCCAGTGCCGAGGACATCGCACGCATCTGCCACGCGCACCCGTCGCTGTCGGAAGCCACGAAGGAAGCCGCTTTGGCGGTGGACAAGCGCACGCTCAACTTCTGATGCGCTGATCCCTTGGCCAGCGTCAAAGAGGCTTACGAGAAGGAACTCGCCGCGCGCGGGTTCCACAGCGATCCCGCGCAGCTGCATGCCGTGGCGGCGCTGGATCGCTGCGCGAACGAATGGGCCGAGTACAAGGCCCAGCGTTCCAACGCGCTGAAGAAGTTCATCAACCGGCCCGAGCTGCCGCGCGGCGTCTACATGTACGGTGGCGTCGGGCGGGGCAAGAGCTTCCTGATGGACTTGTTCTTCAACGCCGTGCCGCTGCGCCGCAAGACGCGGCTGCACTTCCACGAATTCATGCGCGAGGTGCACCGCGAACTGCGCGAATTGCAGGGCACGGTCAACCCGCTCGACGAATTGGGACTGCGGATTTCGAAGCGCTACAAGCTCATCTGCTTCGACGAGTTCCACGTGGCGGACATCACCGACGCGATGATTCTTCACCGTCTCTTGGTGTCGCTGTTCGAGAACGGCGTGGGCTTCGTCACTACCTCCAACTTCAAGCCCGACGACCTGTACCCCGGCGGGCTGCACCGCGACCGCATCCTGCCCGCGATCGCGCTGCTCAACGAGAAGCTCGAAGTGCTGAGCGTGGACAACGGCACCGACTACCGGCGCCGCACGCTCGAGCAACTGCGCATGTACCTCACGCCGAACGACGCGTCGGCCGAGAAGGAAATGCGCAAGGCCTTCGACAAGCTCGCAGAGACGGCCGACGAAAACCCGGTGCTGCACATCGAGGCGCGCGAGATTCGTGCGCGGCGCAAGGCCGGCGGCGTGGTCTGGTTCGACTTCAAGACGCTGTGCGGCGGACCGCGCTCGCAGAACGACTACCTGGAGATCGCCAGCCAGTTCCACACGGTGCTCCTGTCCGACGTGCCGCACATGCCGGTGCGCATGGCCTCGGAAGCACGCCGTTTCACCTGGCTGGTGGACGTCTTGTACGACCGGCGCGTGAAGCTCATCATGTCGGCTGAGGTTCCGCCCGAGGCGTTGTACACCGAGGGTCCGCTGGCGCACGAGTTTCCGCGCACGGTCTCCCGGCTCACCGAAATGCAGTCGAGCGAGTTCCTCTCCCTGGAACGCCGCATCGTCGATACCCGACTCACATGAAAAAAATCGCCCTTGCCTTGCTGATGACGTTGGCCAGCCTTCCGCTCTGGGCGCAGTCGAACGCCGCGGCCGGCAACGCCAACCTCGATGCCGAACGCAGCCGGCTCTCCAGCGAACGCGAAGCGATCGAAGCGCGCTTCGTGCTGGAGCGCACGGCCTGCTACAAGAAGTTCGCGGTCGAGGACTGCCTGCGCGAGAGCCGCGGCCGTCGGCGCACGGAGCTGGACAGCATCAAGCGCCAGGAAACGGCGATCAACGACATCCAGCGCCAGCGCGCCGGTGCCGCGGAGTTGCAGAAGCTCGACCAGAAGGCCGCGACGCAACGCCCGGCGGACACGAACGAAAAGAAAGAGCAGTCGCAGCAGGGCCAGAAGGACCGCGAGCAGCGCGCCGCCGACCATGCCACCAGCCGTGCCGCCACGGCCGCCGAGGCCGCCGAGCGCCAGCGGCAGTTCGACGACAAGCAGAAGGCGCACGCCGATGCACAGGCCAAGGCCGCACAGCGCCGCGCCGAGGCGCCGACCACCGCCGCGCAGTTCGCCGACAAGCAGAAGAAGGCCGAAGAGCACAGGGCGAGCCGCGAGCGGCAGAACGCCAACCGCACCAAGCCGCGCGGCGCGCCGCTGCCGCCGGCCACGGCCGCATCAGCGCCGGCGCGCTGAGCGCGATGCGATCAGGCGGTGGCCGCAGCGGCCGCCGTCTCCGGCAGCGAGTCGAACTTCAGCACGGCGATCGAGATGTTGTCGCCCGTGCCGCGAGCCCGGCGACGCGCTTCTCCCACCAGGATTTCGACCGCATCGCGCGGCGGCTGCGCATACAGCACGCTCGCCAACTCCGCGGGGCTGAAGTAGTGCCAAAGGCCGTCGCTGCAGGCCATCAGCAGGTCGCCCGGCTGCATCTTCGGGATGTAGTGGGGGTCTATGGGGGGCGGCGTCGTGGCCATGCCCAGGCACCCGAGCAGGATGTTGCCTTGCGGATGCACGTTGGCCTCGGCCTCGCTGATCTGGCCGCGGTCGACCAGCGCCTGTACGTACGAATGGTCGCGCGTGCGCTTGATGAGTTGCCCGTCGTGAAAGTGATAGATGCGCGAGTCGCCCGCATGAATCCAGGCGCAGTCGCCCTTGGGGTTCATGAGGAACGCGGCCAGCGTGCTGTGCGGTTCCTGCTCGCTGGAGATCGCCGTGAGCTTGATGACCGTGTGCGCGTCGTCGAGCAGTTGGCGCAGCACGGCCTCGGGGTCGTCGCGGTCAGGGTGGTAACGGGTGAAGAGCTGGCGCGCGGTCATCAGCACCTGGTCGGAGGCCTTGCGGCCACCGCTGCGGCCGCCCATGCCATCGGCGATGACGCCCAGGACACAGCCCGGCGTGCGCGGATGGCTCATCATCAACACCTGGTCCTGTTGATAGGGACGGTCTCCCTTGTGGAGGCCGGTGGCGGCGGCAAGTCGAAAGCCTTGGGTCATGAGCACATGTGCGCCGAAGGCGCGCTTCCTGTCTTCTCGTAAATTCGTATCAGGACGTATTATCGAATGAACATGCGCCGCGCAAACCCTGCGTTCGCACACCCACCGTTGGACTCCAATCTCCACTCCCTTTCCCGCCAGCTGATCGAACTGCGCATCGAGCACGCCGATCTGGACGCCACCATCGACCGCCTCGCCGAAGCCTCGCCGCAAGACGAGCTCCTGCTGCGGCGCCTGAAGAAGCGCCGTCTCGCGCTGCGCGACCAGATCACGCGCGTGGAGAACATGCTCGACCCGAGAGAGCCCGCGTGACCGATACGCTCGAGGACAAGGTGCGCGATGCGTTCGCGCAGGGCGGGGTGCTTTCGCACGCGGCCGAACAATTCCGCGAACGCTCGGGCCAGACCGACATGGCGATGGCGGTGGCCCGCACCATCGACCAGGGCGGCGTGCTGGTGGTCGAGGCCGGCACCGGTGTCGGCAAGACTTTTTCGTACCTCGTGCCGGCCCTGCTGAGCGGCGAGCGCGTGCTGCTGTCGACCGCCACCAAGACGCTCCAGGATCAATTGTTTGGCCGCGATCTGCCGCGGCTGGTCGAAGCCTTCGGGCTGCCGGTGCGCACGGCCCTCTTGAAGGGGCGCGGCAGCTACCTGTGCCTGCACCGGCTCGACACGGCGCGCCACGACGCCTCGCTGCCCGAGCGCGGGAGCCTGCGCACGCTCGCCAAGATCGAGCAATGGTCCAAGGCCACGCGCACCGGCGACCTGGCCGAGCTGCCGGGGCTGGACGAGCGCTCGCCGCTCATTCCGCTGATCACGTCCACGCGCGAGAACTGCCTGGGCGCGCAGTGCCCGCAGTTCAAGCCCTGCCACGTCAACCTGGCGCGGCGCGAGGCGCTGGCGGCCGACATCGTGGTCATCAACCATCACCTGTTCTTCGCCGATCTCGCGGTGCGCGAGACCGGCATGGCCGAACTGCTGCCGACCGTGAGCGTGGTGGTGTTCGACGAGGCACATCAACTCAACGAGACCGGCGTGCAGTTTCTCGGCGCGCAACTGGGCAGCGGCCAGGCGCTCGACTTCGCGCGCGACATGCTGGGCGCCGGCCTGCAGCATGCGCGCGGGCTGGTCGATTGGCAGCAGCTGGTGGCGGCGGTCGAACGTGCCGCGCGCGAACTTCGGCTCGTGGTCGGCAAGCAATGGCCCGGCGCCAAGCTGCGCTGGTTGGGGCAGTCGCCAGAGGGCGTCGATCCGGGTGCCTGGCAGGGGGCGCTCGAAGACCTGCAGCATTCGTTCGAGGCCGCCGCCGAGGGGCTCGATACCGTCAGCGAAATTTCTCCGGACTTCGTGCGCCTGAATGAGCGCGCGCAGCAGCTCGCCAAGCGCGCGGCACGCTTCGCGCTGCCATGCGCGGTCGATTCGGTGCGCTGGGTGGACGTGGGCTCGCAACTGCGGCTGATCGAATCGCCGCTCGACATCGCCGAGGCGATGCGCAAGCGCGTGCTCAAGATCAGCGAGCCGGGCGACGAAGACGACAGCGACACCGACGCCTACGGCGAGCGCCCCGCGGTGCAGGAGCGGGAGCCCGACCGCCGCGCTTGGGTCTTCACCTCCGCCACGCTGGGCGACGAGCCCACGTTGCGCTGGTTCACCGAGCCCTGCGGGCTGGGCGATGCCGAGGTGCTGCGCGTGCAGAGCCCGTTCGACTACGCATCGCAAGCGGCGCTCTACGTGCCGCGCGTTTTTCCGAAACCCAACGACGCTTCGCACAGCGCGAAGGTCGCGCAACTTGCTGCACGCGGCGCCGCCGAACTCGGCGGCCGCACGCTGGTGCTGACGACCACGCTGCGCGCGTTGCGCACCATCGGCGACGCGATGAAGCAGCACTTCGAACTGCTCGATGCGGCGGTGCGGCCCGAGGTGCTGGTGCAAGGCGAACTGCCCAAGCGCGTGCTGATGGAGCGATTCCGCGAAGGCGCAAACGAGGGGCGTGCCGGCTGCGTGCTGGTGGCGTCGGCGTCGTTCTGGGAAGGCTTCGATGCGCCCGGCGATGCGCTGCAACTGGTGGTCATCGACAAGCTGCCGTTCCCGCCGCCCAACGATCCCCTGGTCGAAGCACGCTCGCAGCGCCTGGAAGCGCAAGGGCGCAGCTCGTTCAGCGACTATTCGTTGCCAGAGGCGGCCGTGGCGCTCAAGCAGGGGGCGGGGCGTTTGATTCGCCGCGAGACCGACAGCGGCGTGCTCGCGATCTGCGACACGCGGCTGGTGGCGATGGGCTATGGCCGCCGCCTGCTGGCGGCGCTGCCGCCGATGCGGCGGCTGGAAACCGAAGCGGATTTCGAGAGCGCCATCGGCGCCCTCAAGAATCCTTACTAGGCGTTAGAAGCGCCTTACCAGAGCTTCCACCAGGGGTCGTTGTTGCCCTTGAAGCCGTTGGCCAGGTAGGTGCTCTGCGGATAGTTGGTGGTCAGCACGCGCTGGGCGTCGTCGCGCAGGTCGTTCATGCCGAGGGCGTCGTACGACTTCACCATGATGTACAGGGCTTCTTCGAGCGCCGGCACTTCGCGGTAGTCGGACAGCGCGATTTGCGCCCGATTGATGGCCGCCAGGTAGGCGCCACGCGAGTAGTAGTAGCGCGCCACGTGAACTTCGTACTGCGCGAGCGAGTTCACGATGTAGTTCATGCGCTGGCGCGCGTCGGGCGCGTAGCGCGAATCGGGAAAGCGCGTGACGAGGTCACGGAACGATTCGAACGATTCCTTGGCGGCCTTCTGGTCGCGCTCGGACAGGTCCTGGCGCGTGAGGAACGCGAACATGCCCAGGTCGTCGTTGAAGTTGATCACGCCCTTCAGGTACAGCGCGTAATCGAGAGCCGGGCTGGCCGGATGCAGCTTCATGAAGCGGTCGATGGTGGCGATGGCATTGGCCTTTTCGCCGCCCTTGTACTGGGCGTAGGCCTTTTCCAGCTGGGCCTGCTGCGCGAGCGGGGTGCCGGCGGCGCGGCCTTCGAGCTTCTCGTACAGGGGCACGGCCTTGTCGTAGGCGCCCGAGCTGGATTCTTCCTTGGCTTCCGAGTAAATGCGGTTGGGGCTCCAGCCGGCGGTCTTGTCTTCCTTGGTGGAAGAGCAGCCGGTAGCGAGCAGAGCCGCCGCGCTGAGCGCGATCCAAGCGGGGACCGATAATTTGGCGCGAAACATCACATACGGCTTTCGTGAAACAGTTGCCTTCAATTATATCGACCGACCCTTCAGCCGATCCCCCGGAAACCATGGAGCTCGAAGAGGGCGCCGATCCGGTCGAGCCGAGCGAACTGCGCCCCTTTGCCATCAGCCAAGCGCAGCATGGCCAGCGGCTCGACCGGGCGCTGGCCGTCCTGGTGCCCGAATTTTCCAGGAGTTACCTGCAGCAATTGATCGAAGCCGGCGCGGTCGAGCTTCAGGGCCGCGCGCTCACCAAGGCCTCGGCCACCGTGCGCGCGGGACAGGCGGGCCACATCGAACTGCGGCCCACGCCCCAGAGCCAGGCCTTCCGGCCCGAGCCGATGGACCTCGTCACCGTATTCGAGGACGAGCACCTGCGCATCGTCGACAAGCCGGCCGGGCTGGTCGTGCATCCGGCCCCGGGCCATTGGAGCGGCACGCTCCTGAACGGGCTGCTGGCGCTGGATGCGAAGGCCGTGCTGCTGCCGCGCGCGGGCATCGTGCACCGGCTCGACCGCGATACCAGCGGGCTGATGGTGGTCGCGCGCACCCGCGCCGCGATGGACGCGATGGTGGCGCTGATCGCCGCGCGCGAGGTCAAGCGGCAGTACCTGGCGATCGGGCACAAGCCGTGGGCCGGCGCCGCCGCGCGCCAGGTCGATGCCCCGATCGGGCGCGATCCGCGCAACCGGCTGCGGATGGCAGTGGTCGACCTGGAGCGCCAGTCGGGCAAGACGGCCCGCACGCTGATCGAGCGGCTCGACAGCCATTCGGAAGGCTGCGTGGTGCGCTGCACGCTCGAGACCGGCCGTACCCACCAGATTCGCGTGCACATGGCGTCGATCGGCCATCCGCTGGTGGGCGACGCGCTGTACGGCGGCGCCCCGGCCGTCGGCCTGGCGCGTCAGGGGCTTCATGCGTTCCGGCTCGCGTTCGTGCATCCCGTCACGCAAGCGGCGCTGGAGTTCCGCTCGCCGCCGCCGCCGGACCTCGTTCAGGCTTTGCAGTCCTGGGGGCTGGACTACAATCGCGCCTGACGGCCCGAGGGCCGCGCCGGCCCCCCGATGCCGGCCCTGCGTTGCACTCGCCGCGTGCCGGCAACGCCTCCTTCTTTCATCCTTCTGAACAAGCGCCCCCGAGGCGCCTTTTCCCGGATAACGCGAACCATGAATACGGCGGATGCCAAGCGCATTCTCGAAACCGCCTTGATCTGTTCGAGCCAGCCGTTGCCGGTGCGCGATCTGCGCGTGCTGTTCGACGACGAACTGGGTGTGGACACCATCAAGGTGCTGTTGCTTGAACTGCAGGAAGACTGGGCGCAACGCGGCCTGGAGCTGGTGAGCGTCGGCAGCGGCTGGCGCTTCCAGAGCCGGCCCGAAATGCGCGACCACCTCGATCGCCTGCACCCCGAGAAGCCGCCGCGCTACACGCGCGCCGCCCTCGAAACGCTGGCCATCATTGCCTACCGCCAGCCGGCCACGCGCGGCGACATGGAAGACATCCGCGGCGTCACGATCAACTCGCTGATCTTGAAGCAGCTCGAGGACCGCGGCTGGGTCGAGGTGATCGGCCACCGCGAAACCGTCGGCCGGCCCGCGTTGTACGCGACCACGCGCCAGTTCCTCGACGACCTCGGTCTCGCCTCGCTCGACCAACTCCCGCTGATCGAAACCCCCGCGCAGCAGGCCGCGCTGGTCGACGCGCTCGAGCAGGCCTCCGGCAACCAGCCGGGCCTGCCGATGGACGCCGTGGCCGAGTCCGATGCCGACGCGTCCGGCGATGGCGACGCGGACGTGACGCCGGGCGAAGCGACGCAAGAAGCTCCCTCGACAGCCGACGGCACGATCGAAGCCGCCCCCGAAGTGGTGGAAGCTGCAGCAGCGCAGGTGGCCGAAGACGCCGCAGCGGCCGACGTGGCCGAAGCAAATGAAGCCCCGCTTCCCGCAGCCGACGAAGCTGGGTCTCCCGCCGAAGCCGAGCCCACCCCCGTCACCGATTCCGACCCCGATGCCGCGTCCCAGGACGAGGCCGACCCCCACGCAGTTCCTCCGGAAAAACCCCATGAGCCCATCTGACACCGACGACGCGGGAATTCCGCCGGTCGCGCCTGAATCCGAGAAAAAGGAGGCGCCAGCGACCGAGCAGGCTGCGGATGCGGGCATCGATTCCGCAGCGCCTGCCGATGGCGAGGCTCCCAAGAAGCGGCGCCCGCGCAAGAAGAAGGTGATCGAGGTGGCTGCCGATGAGGCCGAGGCATCGCCCGTGGCCGAGCAGGCCGAGCCCGTAGAGCCCGTGCTCCAGGCGCCGGTTGTCGCAAGTGCATCCGAAGAAGTCCAACCGGTCGAAGCCGCTCGCCAGGAGCGCCCCGCAGAGGAAGCTCCCCGCGGTGACCAGAACGATCAGGGTGACGACGAGGACGAAGACGAAGAGCCCGACGAGGAAGAAGACGACCTCGACCGCGCCCGCCGTGCCGCCGAGCGCGAGCAGCGCAATGCACCGCCGCCAGAGCCGATCCGCTTCGCGGACGTCATCTCGGGCCAGTTCGACGCTGACGAGGAAAGCCCCGAGGTGCCGCCGCTCAAGCGCGTGCTGCTGCCCGAAGCCGATTCGCCCAAGCTGCACAAGGTGCTGGCGCAAGCGGGCCTGGGTTCGCGGCTCGAGATGGAGTCGCTGATCCTGCAGGGCCGCATTTCCGTCAACAACGAGCCCGCGCACATCGGCCAGCGCATCCAGTACGGCGACCAGGTCAAGATCAACGGCAAGCCGATCCGCTACCGCATCGCACCGCCGCCGCCGCGCGTGATCGCGTACCACAAGCCCGTGGGCGAAGTGGTCACGCATGACGATCCGCAGAACCGGCCCACGGTGTTTCGCAAGCTCCCGCGCCTGCAGCAGGGCAAGTGGCAATCGGTCGGCCGCCTCGATCTGAACACCGAAGGCCTGTTGCTGTTCAGCAGCTCCGGCGACCTGGCCAATCAACTGATGCACCCGCGCTTCGGCCTGGAGCGCGAGTACGCGGTGCGCGTGCTGGGTGCGCTCAGCAGCGAAGAGAAGCAGAAGCTGCTCGACGGCGTGCGCCTGGAAGACGGCATGGCGCAGTTCGGCACCATCGAAGAGGGCGGCGGCGAGGGCTCCAATTGCTGGTACCGCGTGACCATTTCCGAAGGCCGCAACCGCGAAGTGCGCCGGCTGTTCGAGTCGGTGGGCCATGCGGTCAGCCGGCTGATCCGCATCCGCTACGGCGCGATGGTGCTGCCGCGCGGCCTGAAGCGCGGTGCCTGGATGGAGCTGGACGAGCGCGACATCCGCGCGCTGTTCCAGGCCTCCGGCGGTGCGGCTGTGCGCCCCGCGGCGCCCCAGCAACGTGGCCCCGGCGGCCCCGAGGGCGGTGGCCGCAACGGGCGCAACAAGAAGCGCCGCGGCAACCGCAACGGCGGTGGCCAGGGTCAGGGGCAAGGACAGCAGCCGCGCGAAATGCGCGATGACGGGCGCGAGGCGCCCATTCCGAATCCGTTGGGTGACGGCCGTGCGCCGCGCGGCGATCGCGGTGGCCGTGCCAATCGCGGCGGCGGTGGTGGTGGTGGTGGCGGCAACGGCGGCCCGCCGCAGCAGCGCCGCGGCAATGCCGGCGGCAACAACCGTAAGGGGCAGGGCGGCGGCAATCGCCAGCAGGGCGACGATCGTCAGCCGAGCGGTGCCAACCAACCCGACCCGATGAAGACCTCGCTGGGCTACATCGGCGCCGACAGCTTCTCGCGCCAGCGCAAGGAGCAGCGCGGAGGGCCGGGGGGGCGCCGCAGCGGCGGCGGTGGCGCTCCGGGCGGCGGCGGTTACGGCGGCCCGGCCGGCTCGCGCCGCCGCGGACGCTGAAAGCCAGCCGTCACGGCGCGGCTTTCGCGGGGTTTTCACCAACCCCGGGGGCCGCGCCGGTTAAAATCAGAGGCTTTGTCGACTGGTGGCGAAACAAATTCGTTGCAGTTGTGACAAAACACTTCAAAATCAAAGCTGCAGGAAGCATTTCAATGGCTATCGAACGTACTCTCTCCATCATCAAGCCCGACGCCGTTGCCAAGAACGTCATCGGCAAGATCGTCTCCCGCTTCGAAGCTGCCGGCCTCAAGATCGTCGCTGCCAAGCTGGTGCATCTGTCGCGCAACGAAGCCGAACAGTTCTACTCGGTCCACAAGGAGCGTCCCTTCTTCAAGGACCTGGTCGAATTCATGATCTCGGGCCCCGTGTTCGTGCAAGTGCTCGAAGGCGAAAACGCCATCGCCAAGAACCGTGACCTGATGGGCGCCACCGACCCCAAGAAGGCAGCCGCCGGCACCATCCGCGCCGACTTCGCCGACAGCATCGACGCCAACGCCGTGCACGGTTCGGACGCTCCTGAAACCGCAGCGAACGAAGTCTCGTTCTTCTTCGCCGGCCTCAACGTCTACGCACGCTGAAGCTGTCTGCCGACTGATTCCATGACCACGGCCAACCTGCTCGACTTCGATCTCGAGGGTTTGGCTGCGTTCTGCGAAAAACTCGGCGAGAAGCGTTTCCGCGCCACGCAGCTGTTCCGCTGGATCCACCAGCGTGGCGCCAGCGACTTCACCCAGATGACCGATCTGGCCAAGTCGCTGCGCGAGAAACTCGCGACCACCGCGCGCGTGGAGGCCTTGCCGGTCCTCACGCAGCACGAATCCAAGGACGGCACGATCAAGTGGCTGTTCGACGTCGGCGACGGCAATGCCGTCGAAGCCGTATTCATTCCCGAGGACGACCGCGGCACGCTGTGCGTGTCGTCCCAGGCCGGCTGTGCGGTCGGTTGCCGCTTTTGCTCGACCGGGCATCAGGGCTTCAGCCGCAACCTGAGCACGGGCGAAATCGTCGCCCAGCTCTGGTTTGCCGAACACTTCCTGCGCAAGCACCTGAAGCGCGCCGAACGTGTCATCTCCAACGTGGTGATGATGGGCATGGGCGAGCCGCTGCAGAACTACACCGCGCTGGTGCCCGCGCTGCGCACCATGCTCGACGACAACGCCTACGGGCTGTCGCGCCGCCGTGTCACCGTATCGACCTCCGGCGTCGTGCCGATGATCGACCGCCTGGGCTCCGACTGCGCCGTGGCCATGGCCGTTTCTCTGCACGCGCCCAACGATGCGCTGCGCGACGACCTCGTGCCGCTCAATCGCAAGTACCCGATCGCCGAACTGCTCGAGGCCTGCAAGCGCTACCTCGAACACGCGCCGCGTGACTTCATCACCTTCGAGTACTGCATGCTCGACGGCGTGAACGACCAGCCCGAGCACGCGCGCCAGCTGATCGAACTCGTGCGCAGGCACGACGTCTCGTGCAAGTTCAACCTGATTCCGTTCAACCCGTTTCCGGCCTCGGGCCTGCTGCGTTCGCCGCAGCCGCGCGTGCTGGCGTTCGCCCGGGCGCTGAGCGAGGCGGGCCTCGTGACCACTGTGCGCAAGACGCGCGGCGATGACATCGATGCCGCCTGCGGGCAGCTCGCCGGCGACGTCAAGGACCGCACCCGCGCCGCCGAACGCATGGCCCAGCGCCGTGCAACCGAACGTCCCGTCGTCTTGCATCCGATGCGCAAGACCCCCACCGTCCCCCAGGAGCATTGAAGCGATGAGCATGGCCTTTCCGATGACCACCGCGAGCACGCAGCGCCTGCTGGCTGCCAGCCTTGCCGGTGTCGCCGTGGCGTTTCTGCTCGCCGGCTGCGTCAACACGCGGACCACCACCACCAGCCTGGCCGACACCAGCTCGGGCAAGGGCAACGAGATCGTCACCGAGTCCGACGAGACCAGCCGGCAGCGCCGCGCGCGCCTGCGCATGGAGCTGGCCTCCGGTTATTTCGAACACGGCCAGACCACCGTTGCGCTCGACGAGATCAAGCAGGCGCTGGTGGCCGACCCCAACTATGCGGACGCCTACAACCTGCGCGGCCTCGTCTACATGCGCCTGGAAGATGCGGGCCTGGCCGAGGACAGCTTCCGCCGCGCGATCGCGATCGCGCCGCGCGACCCCAACATCCGCCACAACTACGGCTGGCTGCTGTGCCAGCAGAACCGTTTCGGCGATGCGGCGCAGCAGTTCACCGAAGCGCTCGCCGTGCCCAGCTACAACGACCGCGCCAAGACCCTCATGACGCAGGGCGTCTGCGAGCTCAAGGCCGGACTGCGCCCGCAGGCCGAGCGCAGTCTCTTGCAGGCCTATGAAATCGATGCCGGCAATCCGGTGGTCGGCTTCAACCTGGCGTCGGTGCTGGCGCAGCGCGAAGAGTGGCAGCGCGCGCAGTTCTACATCCGCCGCGTCAACAACAGTCCCTCGGCCAGTGCCGAGACGCTCTGGCTGGGCATCAAGATCGAACGCAAGCTCAACAACCGCGAAGCCATCGCGCAGTTGGGAGGCCAACTGCAACGCCGCTTCCCCCAATCGCGGGAGGCATCAGCGTACGAGCGCGGGAATTTCAATGACTGAACGGGTTTCGGAGTTCGGCACTTCCGCGGCGCTGCCGCTCGAGGAAGGCGACATCACGCACAAGACGGCCGGCGACCTGTTGCGCGAGGCGCGCGAGGCGCACGGACTGCATATCGATATGGTTGCCGCCGCCCTCAAGGTGCCACCGCAAAAACTCATGGCGCTGGAGGCGGACGACATCGCTTCGTTGCCCGACCCGGTCTTTGCGCGCGCGCTGGCCAGCAGCGTCTGCCGCGCCTTGCGCATCGATCCGGCGCCCGTGCTCGCCAAGTTGCCGAACACCACGCACACGGCGCTGGCCGTGGCCGACCGCACCCTCAAGACCAACATCGTCTCCGGCACGCCGCGCTGGAACGGCGGCCGCTCCAGCGTGCTGCCATCGCGGGCGCTGCTGACGGTGGTCGTGCTGCTGTTGATCGGCGCCGGCGCGCTCTTCTGGCTGCCGCAGTCGGTCTTCGACCAGATCGGCGTCTCGGTGTCGCGTCTCACGTCGCGCAGCGACACCGATGCGGGGGCGGGTGCGGCGGGCGACGCGCCCGGCTCGGCTGCGGGCACGCCGGGCGTTGTTGCCGAGAGCGTTCCCGTGCAGGCCGTCGCGCCGACGGGCCCGGCGGGCGATGCATCCGCCACGGCCGCCACTGCAAATCCGGCAAACGCGGCTGCCCCTGCAACCGTCGCGCCTGGCGCGGCGTCTCCCGTTGCCGCCGCCAACAGCAGCCAACAACTGGTTTTCGTCGCACGCGAAGAGTGCTGGATCACCGTGACCGAAGCCGGCGGCAAGCAACTGCTGCGCCGCAGCCTGCAGGCCGGCGAAACCGTCGGGCTGTCGGGCACGCTGCCGCTTTCGGTGGTGGTGGGGCGCGCTTCGGCCGTGGACGTGCAGGTGCGCGGAAAAGCCTACGATCTGAAGCCTGTCACGCGCGGTGGCGGCGTGGCGCGTTTCGAGGTGACATCGTGACCGACTTGACTGACTGCACTCCCCAACCCATCGGATCGGCCGTCGAATCAGCCATCGAATCGGCGGCGCCCAAGGCGCGCCGCTCGCGCCAGGCGAGCGTGGCCTGGGGCCCGCGCATCGTCACGGTGGGCGGCGATGCGCCGGTGCGCGTGCAGTCGATGACCAACACCGACACGGTCGATGCCATCGGCACCGCGATCCAGGTCAAGGAGCTCGCCATCGCGGGCTCCGAGATGGTCCGCATCACGGTCAACACGCCCGAGGCGGCGGCCCAGGTGCCCTACATCCGCGAGCAGCTCGACCGCATGGGCATCGACGTGCCGCTGATCGGCGACTTCCACTACAACGGCCACCGCCTGCTCACCGACTATCCGGCCTGCGCCGAGGCGCTGAGCAAGTACCGCATCAACCCCGGCAACGTGGGCAAGGGCGACAAGAAGGATAAGCAGTTCGGCCAGATGATCGACGCCGCGATGCGCTGGAACAAGCCGGTGCGCATCGGCGTGAACTGGGGCAGCCTCGACCAGGAACTGCTCGCCAGCCTGATGGACACCAACAGCCAGCGCGCCCAGCCCTGGGACGCCAAGCAGGTGATGTACGAGGCGCTGATCACCTCGGCCATCGAATCGGCCAAGCTGGCCGAATCGATGGGCATGGCCGGCAACCAGGTCATCCTGTCGTGCAAGGTGAGCGGCGTGCAGGACCTGATCTCGGTGTACCGCGAACTGGCCAGGCGCTGCGACTATCCGCTGCACCTGGGCCTCACCGAAGCCGGCATGGGCACCAAGGGCACGGTGGCGTCGGCCACGGCGCTGTCGATTCTTCTGCAGGAGGGCATCGGCGACACGATTCGCGTGTCGCTCACGCCGCAGCCGGGCGAGTCGCGCACCCAGGAAGTGCTGATCGCCAACGAAATTCTCCAGGCCCTGGGCCTGCGCGTGTTCGTGCCGAGCGTCACGGCCTGCCCGGGCTGCGGCCGCACCACGAGCACCACCTTCCAGGAACTGGCCAAGCAGATCGACGATTACCTGCGCCTGCAGATGCCGGTCTGGCGCAAGAAATACCCGGGCGTGGAGACGCTGAAGGTGGCCGTCATGGGCTGCATCGTCAACGGCCCCGGCGAGAGCAAGCACGCCGACATCGGCATCAGCCTGCCCGGCACCGGCGAGGCGCCCGCCGCGCCGGTCTTCATTGACGGCGAGAAGGCCCTTACGCTGCGCGGCGACAATATCGCCAACGAGTTCCACCAGCTCGTCGAAACCTACATCGAAAAGCGCTTCGGCGGCGAGCACGCCGTCGCTGCCTGACACCTCCGCGAGACTCATGGCTGAAAAATTGAATGCCGTCAAAGGCATGAACGACATATTGCCGCCCGAATCGGCGCGCTGGGAGTGGCTCGAGGCCACCGTGCGCGACCTGATGGGGCGCTATGCGTACCGCAATGTGCGCACGCCGATCCTGGAGCACACCGCGCTCTTCGTGCGCGGCATCGGCGAGGTCACGGACATCGTCGAAAAAGAGATGTATGCCTTCGAGGACCGCGCCGACAAGCACGGCCAGGCCGAGCACCTCGCGATGCGTCCCGAGAACACCGCCGGTCTCGTGCGTGCCGTGATCGAGCACAACATGCTCTACGACGGCCCCCGGCGCCTTTGGTACACGGGCCCGATGTTCCGCCGCGAGAAGCCGCAGCGCGGGCGCTATCGCCAGTTCCACCAGATCGGTGCCGAGGCACTGGGTTTTGCCGGGCCCGATGTCGATGCGGAGTTGATCCTGCTGGCCAGCGCGCTGTGGAAGGCCATCGGCCTGACCGACGTGCGGCTCGAACTCAACAGCCTGGGCCAGCCCGCAGAGCGTGCGCTGCACCGCGCCCAGCTCATCGCCCACTTCGAGCAGCATGCCGACAAGCTCGACGAAGACGGCAAGCGCCGCTTGCACAGCAATCCGCTGCGCATCCTCGATACCAAGAATCCGGCCATGAAGGACGTGGTCGAGTCGGCGCCCAAGCTGAGCGAGTTCCTCGGTGCCGAATCGCTCGCGCACTTCGAGGGGCTGCAGGCCATTCTCCGTGCCAACGACATCGCCTACACGATCAACCCGCGTCTCGTGCGCGGGCTCGACTATTACAACCTCACGGTGTTCGAGTTCGTCACCGACCGCCTTGGTGCGCAAGGCACCGTCTGCGGCGGCGGGCGCTACGACGGCCTGATCGAGCAGATCGGCGGCAAGCCCGCGCCGGCCGTGGGATGGGCCATGGGCGTGGAGCGCATCCTCGACCTGCTGAAAGAGCAGGGCGTGGACATGCCCGCACCGCTGCCCGATGCCTACGCCATCGTGCCCGACGCGTCCTCCATGCCGCTGGTGCTGCGCACGCTGCAGCAACTGCGCGAAGCTGGCGTGCGCGTGCAGATGCATGGTGCGACGGCCGAGGGCCTGGCGAGCTTCAAGTCGCAGATGAAGAAAGCCGACAACAGCGGCGCCACCTACGCCCTGATCTTCGGCGCCGATGAACTTGCGCGCGGCGAAGTGACTCTCAAGGCCCTGCGCGACGGCGTCGGTGCGCAAACCTCGCGGCCGCTCGCCGAAGTGGCCACCTGGGCCACCACCCTACAATCCCCGGCTCCCAACACCTGACAGCGCATGGCAACCCATCTCGATCTCGAAGAACAGGAACAGCTCGACCAGCTCAAGCATTTCTGGAACACCTACGGCACCCTGATCACCTGGGCCGTGCTGCTCGTTGCCGGCGCCTTCGTGGCCTGGAACGGCTGGCAGTATTTCCAGCGCAGCAAGGCAGCCCAGGCCGCGGCCCTCTACGACGAGGTCGAGCGCAGCACGCAATCCGGCGACGTCGAGCGCATCCAGCGCGTGCTGGGCGACATGAAGGAACGCTTCGCCGGCACCGCCTATGCGCAGCAGGCGGGCCTCCTGGCCGCGAAGACGCTGTACGAAAAGGGCAAGGTCGAGGAATCGCGTGCCGCGCTGGGCTGGGTGGCGCAGAGCGCCATCGATCCGGGCTACCAGGCCATCGCGAAGCTGCGGCTCGCGGCCGAGTTGCTCGATGGCAAGTCGTACGACGAAGCCCTGAAGCAACTGGACGGCAAGGTGCCCAAGGAATTCGAACCGCTGGTGGCCGACCGCAAGGGCGACATCTACATGGCGCAGGGCAAGCGCGACGAGGCGCAGCAGGAATACCGCAAGGCCTGGACGGGCCTGGGCGCGACCTCCGACTACCGCCGCCTGGTCGAGATCAAGCTGAACGCGGTCGGTGTCGACCCGAAGAGCCTGGCGCCGACCATCACTGTCACACCCGCAGCCCCCAAAACTCCCTGACCGCATCATGAATCTCAAGCGTCTCATGCCTGAATCGGCCGCCCTGCGCGCGGGTTCTGCTCTCGTTCTGGTCGCGCTCCTGGCCGCCTGCTCGGGCTCCGGCAAGCCGAAGCCGGCCGAGCTGCCCGCCAACCCTTCGACGCTCGGCGTGCGCCAGGCCTGGAGCGTGAAGATTCCGGAAGTGGGCTTCCCGCTCACCACCGACGTCAGCGGCGACATCGTGACCGTGGCCGGCAGCGACGGCACTGTCGTGGCGATCGACGCCCGTGCCGGCCGCGAAACCTGGCGTGCCAACGCGGGCGCCACGCTGGCGGCAGGCGTCGGCAGCGACGGCTCCATGGCCGCGGTCGTCACCACCAACAACGAGCTCGTCGCCATCGAAGGCGGCAAGGTCCTGTGGAAGCAGAAGCTCTCGGCGCAAGCCTTCACCGCACCGCTGGTCGCTGGCCGCCGCGTGTTCGTGCAGACCGCCGACCGCAGCATCAGCGCCTGGGACGGCCAGAGCGGCCGCCGCCTCTGGCTGCAGCAGCGCCCCGGTGAAAACCTGGTGCTGCGCAAGTCGGGCGTGCTGATCGCCGTGGGCGACACGCTGGTCGCGGGCATCGGCGGCCGGCTGGTCGGCATCAACCCGGCCAATGGCACCTCGCGCTGGGAATCGCCCATTGCGGCGCCGCGCGGCACCAACGACGTGGAGCGCCTGGTCGACCTGACCGGCAGCGTGAGCCGCTTCGGCGACGGCGTCTGCGCGCGGGCCTACTACGCCAGCGTCGGATGCGTCGAGACGCAGCGCGGCGCGCTGGTCTGGAGCAAGCCGGCCTCGGGCGCGGACGGCGTCACCGGCGACGAAGGCTTTGTCTACGGCACCGAATCCGACGGCAGCGTGACGGCCTGGCGCCGCGGCGACGGTGAGCGCGCCTGGCAGTCGACCCGCTTCAAGAACCGTGTGCTGACCTCGCCGCTCGCGGTGGGCCGCTCGCTGATCATCGGCGAGGACACCGGGTCCCTGCATTTCGTTTCGCGCGAAGATGGCGCGCTGCTCAATCGCGTCACGCCCGATGGCTCGGCCATCACCGTTGCGCCGGTCCTGGCCGGCAACACGGTCGTGGTCGTGACCGCCAAGGGCGGCGTGTTTGGCTATCGCCCTGAATAATTTCTTCTTTTCCCACTCTCAAGGCCCGACCATGAAAACCGCGCCATCGAAAGGCCGGCCATGAAGCCGGTCGTGGCCCTGGTCGGCCGTCCCAACGTCGGCAAGTCGACGCTCTTCAACCGCCTGACCCAGACGCGCGACGCCATCGTCGCCGACTACGCCGGCCTCACGCGCGACCGCCACTATGGCAACGGCCGCCTGGGCAAGCACGAGTTCATCGTGATCGACACTGGCGGCTTCGAGCCCGATGCCGGCAGCGGCATCTACAAGGAAATGGCCAAGCAGACGCGGCAGGCCGTGGCCGAGGCCGACGTGGTGATCTTCGTGGTCGATGCGCGCGAAGGCCTCTCGGCGCAGGACCACGACATCGCCAACGAGCTGCGCCGGCTGGGCAAGCCCTGCGTGCTGGCGGCCAACAAGGCCGAAGGCATGCACGACGGCACCAAGCTGGTCGATTTCTACGAGCTGGGCTTCGGCGACGTGCACGGCGTGTCCGCGGCGCACGGGCAGGGCATGCGCGACCTGGTCGAGCTGGCGCTCGAACCGCTGAACCTGCCGGACCCGGACGACGAGACCGACGAAGACGACGTCAACAAGCCCATCAAGCTGGCAGTGGCCGGCCGGCCCAACGTCGGCAAGTCCACGCTGATCAACACCTGGCTTGGCGAAGAGCGCCTGGTGGCCTTCGACATGCCGGGCACCACGCGCGACGCCATCTCGGTGCCGTTCGAGCGCAACGGCCAGCGCTTCGAGCTGATCGACACGGCAGGCCTGCGCCGCAAGGGCAAGGTGTTCGAGGCGATCGAGAAGTTCTCGGTGGTCAAGACGCTGCAAGCCATCGAATCGGCCAACGTCGTGCTGCTGCTGCTGGACGCCACGCAGGGCGTGACCGACCAGGACGCGCACATCGCCGGCTACATCCTGGAGAGCGGCCGCGCGGTGGTGATCGCCATCAACAAGTGGGACGCGGTCGACAGCTACCAGCGCGAGCAGATCCAGCGGCAGATCGAAACCCGGCTGCCGTTCCTGAAGTTCGCTTCGCTGCATTTCATCTCGGCCATCAAGCGCCAGGGGCTCGGTCCGGTGTGGCAGGCCATTGCGCAGGCCCACAAGTCGGCCACGCGCAAGATGTCAACGCCGGTGCTCACGCGCCTCTTGCTGGAGGCGGTGCAATTCCAGGCGCCCCAGCGCGGCGGCATGTTCCGGCCCAAGCTGCGCTATGCGCACCAGGGCGGCATGAATCCGCCGGTGATCATCATCCACGGCAATTCACTGGAGCACGTGACCGATGCGTACAAGCGTTTCCTGGAAGGGCGCTTCCGCAAGGAATTCGACCTGGTGGGCACGCCCTTGCGTATCCAGTTCAAAAGCTCGCAAAATCCCTTTGCGGACAAGGACAGCTAAAGCGGGCTTGGCCGCCGATGGCGGCCGATGAGTTGCAGCTGGAACGGAAGTTCCGTCTTTTGAGAGCCGTTATTTTCTCAAGGCTTTTGGGTCCGATTGCTGCAGCGCAGAAACCCTGTGTTAAGGTCATCTCTCCAACAACTACTCTTGAACACGGAGAATATCGTGAGCAATAAAGGGCAACTTCTGCAAGACCCGTTTCTGAACACCCTGCGTCGCGAGCATGTGCCGGTTTCCATTTATTTGGTGAACGGCATCAAGCTGCAGGGCCAGATCGAGTCTTTTGACCAATACGTCGTGTTGCTCCGCAACACAGTGACGCAAATGGTCTACAAGCACGCCATTTCCACCATCGTGCCGGGTCGTGCCGTCAACTTCTCGGCTGCCGAGAACGACGACGCCGCAGCCTGATCGCGCGGAGCGCGGCGGAGTCCCCTCCGTCGCGCTTTTTCATTTTCTGATTCCGCTTGTCTGAACTGATCCACCGCCAGGAAGGCGCCGCCGTTCTCGTCGGCGTCGACTTTGGGCTGCCCCATTTCGACAGCGAACTCGAGGAACTCGGCCTGCTCGCGCAGACCGCGGGTCTCACGCCTGTCGCCCGAATCACCTGCAAACGCAAGGCGCCCGATGCGGCGCTGTTCGTGGGCAGCGGCAAGGCCGACGAGATCAAGGAGCTCGCCGCCATGCATCAGGCGAGCGAGGTCATCTTCGACCAGTCCCTGAGCCCGGCGCAGCAGCGCAACCTCGAGCGCCAGCTGGACATCGCGGTCTACGACCGCACCTTCCTCATCCTCGAAATCTTCGCCCAGCGCGCGCGTTCGCATGAAGGCAAGCTGCAGGTCGAGCTGGCTCGCCTGCAGTACCTGAGCACGCGGCTGGTCCGCCGCTGGTCCCACCTGGAGCGCCAGACCGGTGGCGCTGGTGTGCGCGGCGGTCCGGGCGAAAAGCAGATCGAGCTCGATCGCCGGATGATCGGCGAGTCGATCAAGCGCACACGCGAGCGCCTGGCCAAGGTGCAGAAGCAGCGCGGCACGCAGCGCCGGCAGCGGGAGCGCCGCGAGACCTTCAACATCTCGCTGGTGGGCTATACGAACGCGGGCAAGTCGTCGATCTTCAATGCGCTGGTCAAGGCGCGCGCCTATGCGGCCGACCAGCTCTTCGCCACGCTCGACACCACCACGCGCAACCTCTACTTGGGCGACGCGAAACGCCAGGTGTCGATCTCCGACACCGTCGGCTTCATCCGCGACCTGCCGCACGGCCTGGTCGACGCGTTCAAGGCCACGTTGCAGGAGGCGGTCGATGCCGACCTGCTGCTGCATGTGATCGACGCCTCCAACCCCCATTACCCCGAGCAGATGGCCGAGGTGCAGACCGTCCTGCGCGAGATCGGCGCGGACGCCGTTCCGCAACTGTTGGTATTCAACAAGCTCGATGCTCTTGAAAGCGCGCAACGTCCGCTGCATCTGCAGGACGAGATGGAAATCGACGGCGTTCAGGTCCCCCGCATCTTCCTCAGCGCCAAAAGCGGCGAGGGCGTGCCGTTGCTGCGCGCCGAGCTGGCCCGGCAATCGGGCTCCGTAGCCGATACGATGACCCCTGCGGACGACACTGAATTGCACGATGCCGCCCTTTGATTGGGCACAATCCCGCCACTGACAAGAGAACGAAGCGAATGAATGCAAAGCCAGCGTGGAGAGGGTTTCTGGGCATGTTCAACCTGAACGATGGCCGATGGGGTCGCGGCGACGAGCCGTCCTCCAACGGCGACCGCCCAGCCGGCAACCGGCCCCCCGATGCCGATCCTCCGGGCGCACCGACGCCCCCGCCTTCGGGCAACAACAATAACAACGGCAACCGCCCGCGTGGCCAGGGTCCCAACCAGGGCCCGCCCGACCTCGATGAACTCTGGCGCGACCTCAATCGCAAGCTCGGCGGTTTCTTCGGCGGCGGCAAGGGCGGTGGCAATCGCCCCAACGGCAGCAATGGCGGCAGCGGTGGCGGTGGCGGCAACGGCTACAGACCCGACATGAAAAACGCAGGATTCGGCCTCGGCCTGGTGGCTGCCGTGGCGATCCTCATCTGGCTCGGCACCGGCTTCTTCATCGTGAACGAAGGCCAGCAGGCCGTGGTCACGCAGTTCGGCCGCTACAAGTCGACGGTGAACGCCGGCTTCAACTGGCGCCTGCCGTACCCCATCCAGCGCCACGAAGTGGTGGTGACCACGCAGATCCGTTCGACGGATGTGGGCCGCGACGCCATCGTGCGTTCCACGGGCCTGCGCGAATCGGCCATGCTGACCGAAGACGAGAACATCGTCGAGATCAAGTTCGCCGTGCAGTACCGCCTGAGCAACGCACAGGCCTGGCTCTACGAGAGCAAGTCGCCGGCTGAAACCATCGTGCAGGTGGCCGAGAGCTCCGTGCGCGAAGTGGTCGGCAAGATGAAGATGGATGCAGCCCTCGCCGAGGAGCGCGATCAGATCGCCCCGCGCGTGCGGCAATTGATGCAGACCATCCTGGACCGCTACAAGATCGGCGTCGAAGTCGTCGGCATCAATCTGCAGCAGGGCGGTGTGCGTCCTCCCGAGCAGGTGCAGGCGGCGTTCGACGACGTGCTCAAGGCCGGCCAGGAGCGCGAGCGCGCCAAGAACGATGCACAGGCCTACGCCAACAACGTGGTGCCGCTGGCCACCGGTACGTCTTCGCGCCTGAAGGAAGAGTCCGAAGCCTACAAGGCGCGCATCGTGGCCCAGGCGCAAGGCGATGCCGGCCGCTTCAGCGCGGTGCTGGCCGAATACCAGAAGGCGCCGCAGGTCACCCGCGACCGCATGTACACCGACGCCATGCAGCAGATCTACGCCAGCACCACCAAGGTCCTGGTCGACACCAAGGCCGGCTCCAACCTGTTGTACCTGCCTCTGGACAAGATCATGCAGCTGGGCGGCAACAATGCGGCCGCCACACCCGTCGATGCTGCCAGCCCGAGCGTGGCCGGCACCGCGCCGGCCCAGTCGTCGGTGATCCCGGTGGCGCCGCCCACGGGCGAGACCCGTGCACGTGACGGTCGTTCGCGTGAACGCGACGTGCGCTGAAAAAGGCCAAGAAGAACATGAACAGAATCGGATTCATCGCCTCGTCGATCCTCGTCTTGCTCGTGCTGCTGAGCTCGACCCTCTTCGTGGTCGACCAGCGCCAGTTCGGCGTCGTCTACGCGCTTGGCCAGATCAAGAGCGTCATCACCGAGCCCGGCCTCAATTTCAAGCTGCCGCCGCCGTTCCAGAACGTGTCGTACATCGACAAGCGCCTCCTGACGCTGTCCAGCATCGACACCGAACCCATGCTCACTGCTGAAAAGCAGCGCGTGGTGATCGACTGGTATGTGCGCTGGCGCATCAGCGATCCGCAGGCCTACATCCGCAACGTCGGGCTCGACGAAAACGCGGGTGCCATGCAGCTGAACCGCGTGGTGCGCAACGCGTTCCAGGAAAACATCAACAAGCGCACCGTGCGCGACCTCATCTCGTTGCGCCGCGAGGCCTTGATGGCCGACGTGCAGCGCGAGGTGCTGGCCGTGGTGAAGGGCGCCAAGCCCTGGGGCGTGGATGTGGTCGACGTGCGGATCACCCGCGTGGACTACGTGGAAGCCATCACCGAATCGGTCTATCGCCGCATGGAGGCCGAGCGCAAGCGCGTGGCCAACGAGCTGCGCTCGACCGGTACGGCCGAAGGCGAAAAGATCCGCGCCGATGCCGACCGCCAACGCGAAGTGATCGTGGCGAACGCCTACCGCGACGCCCAGAAGATCAAGGGCGAGGGCGATGCCCAGGCCGCCAGCGCCTACAGCGAGGCCTTCGGCCGCGACCCGCAGTTCGCCCAGTTCTATCGCAGCCTCGAAGCCTACAAGCAGAGCTTCAACAAGAAGAGCGACGTGATGGTGGTCGATCCGTCGTCCGACTTCTTCCGCGCCATGCAGGGCTCCGGCTCGGCGGGCAACGCACCGCGCCGCTGATCCGCTCCGGGGCTTCGTGAGCGCCGAGACTTTCTGGAGCGCGCTGGCGCTCGTCCTGGTGATCGAGGGCATCCTGCCCTTCGTGTCGCCGGGAGGGTGGCGCCGCGGCTTCGGGCAGTTGATGCAGCTGCGCGATGGCCAGCTGCGGTTCTTCGGTCTTTGCAGCATCTTGCTGGGTTTGGTCCTCCTTTGGGTTTTGGCTTAGGGTCTGCCGCCAATTGAACGCCTGCGCGAGACCCTGCAGCGCGGCGCAGTGCAAGGCGCCCTGAGTGCCGCGTAGCACAGCTACGCAAGCGAAGGGCAACGCCGCAATGCGCCGCGCTGCAGGGTCTCCCTCCGGGCTGGTCCCGCCATACGGCGCGTGCTTTGTCGGCTGGCTTGCCCATGGGTGGCCATGGGCTGCGCCACCCTTCGCGCACCCACCGCATGGCGGGACCAGCGCGCAGGCGTTCAATTGGCGGCAGACCCTGGGCGCGGTCCCGGTAGAATCCCGGTTTAACCACGCCCCCGATCCCCATGTCCGCCTGGGTCCTCCCGGATCACATTGCCGATGTGCTGCCTTCCGAGGCGCGCCACATCGAAGAACTTCGACGCCAGCTGCTCGATACCGCCCGTGGCTATGGCTACGAGCTGGTGATGCCGCCGCTGCTCGAGCACCTGGAGTCGCTGCTTTCGGGCACCGGCGAAGCGCTCGACCTCCAGACCTTCAAGCTCGTGGACCAGCTCTCCGGCCGCAGCATGGGCCTTCGCGCCGACACCACCCCCCAGGTGGCGCGCATCGATGCCCACCTGCTCAACCGCGACGGCGTGGCGCGCCTGTGCTACTGCGGCCCGGTGCTCCACACCCGGCCCGACCGTCCGCATGCGACGCGCGAGCCGCTGCAGTTCGGCGCCGAGATCTACGGCCACGCCGGCCTCGAAGCCGACACCGAAACGCTGCTGCTGGCACTCGACTGCCTGGATGCCGCGGGCCTGCGCGACGGTGTGATCGTCGACCTGGCCGATGCCCGCATCGTGCGCGCGCTGTTCGCCGGCGTGCCGGTCGATGCCGCCGCGCTCGCCCGCGTGCATGCGGCGCTCGCCGCCAAGGACGCGAGCGAGCTGCACGTGCTCACCAAGGATTTCCCGGCCGCCTCGCGCGACGGGTTGCGCGCGCTGGTCCAGCTCTACGGCGATGCGTCGGTGCTCGACGAAGCGGCCAAGGCCCTGAAGGGCACGCCGGCCGTGGCCGCCGCACTGGCCGACCTGAAACAGCTCGCTGCCGGCCTGAACGGCACAGCCGGGCGCGAAATCAGCTTCGACCTGGCCGACCTGCGCGGCTACGCCTACTACAGCGGCATGCGCTTCGGCATCTACGTGCCGGGCGCCGCCGATTCGCTGGTGCGCGGCGGCCGCTACGACGAGGTGGGCGCCGTGTTCGGCCGCAACCGCCCGGCCGTCGGCTTCAGCCTCGATGTGCGCGAACTGGTCGGCGTGCTGCCAGCACGCCCGCTGCGCGCCGCCATCCGCGCGCCCTGGAGCGATGCGACCGGCCTGCGCCAGGCCATCGCCCAACTGCGCAAGGCCGGTGAAACGGTTGTCTGTGTGCTGCCGGGACACGGCAGCGAAATCGATGAATTCCATTGCGACCGCGAGCTCGTCGAGCAGGCGGGCCAGTGGAATGTCCGAGCGATCTGAATTTTTAAGCAATGGAACGAGCATGAGCGTAACCACCGGAAGAAACGTGGTCGTCGTCGGCACCCAGTGGGGCGATGAAGGCAAGGGCAAGCTGGTCGATTGGCTGACGGAGAGCGCCCAGGGCGTGGTCCGCTTCCAGGGCGGCCACAACGCGGGCCACACGCTGGTCATCAACGGCGTGAAGACCGCGTTGCACCTGATCCCGAGCGGCATCATGCGGCCCGGCGTCAAGTGCTACATCGGCAACGGCGTGGTGCTGTCGGCGGCTAAGCTGTTCGAGGAAATCGAAGGCCTGGAAAAAGCCGGCGTCGAAGTGCGCTCGCGCCTGCGCATCAGCGAGGCCTGCCCGCTGATCCTGCCGTTCCACGCCGCGCTGGACATCGCGCGCGAGGCCTACCGCGAGAAGGGCGGCGTCGAGAAGATCGGCACCACCGGCCGCGGCATCGGCCCGGCCTACGAAGACAAGATCGCCCGCCGCGCGCTGCGCGTGCAGGACCTGAAGCACCCCGAGCGCTTCGCCACCAAGCTGCGCGTGCTGCTCGACCTGCACAACCACGTGCTCACGCAGGTGCTGGGCGCGCCGGCCGTCGATTTCGACACCGTGTTCGACGAAGCCATGCGCCACGCCGTACTGCTCAAGCCGATGATGGCCGACGTCTCGCGCGAACTGAACGACGCCCACAAGGCCGGCGCCAACCTGCTGTTCGAAGGCGCGCAGGGCACGCTGCTCGACGTGGACCACGGCACCTATCCGTACGTCACCTCCAGCAACTGCGTGGCCGGCAACGCCGCCGCCGGTTCGGGCGTGGGCCCGGGCATGCTGCACTACATCCTGGGCATCACGAAGGCCTACTGCACGCGCGTGGGCGGCGGTCCGTTCCCCACCGAACTGGACTGGGCCACGCCCGGCACCCCCGGCTATCACATGAGCACCGTGGGCGCCGAAAAGGGCGTGACCACCGGCCGCAGCCGCCGTTGCGGCTGGTTCGACGCCGCGCTGCTCAAGCGCTCGGCGCAGGTCAATGGCCTGTCGGGCCTGTGCATCACCAAGCTGGACGTGCTGGACGGCCTCGAGAAGCTCGAACTGTGCACCGGCTACGAACTCGACGGCGAAACCACCGACATCCTGCCGATGGGCGCCGACGAAATCGAGCGCTGCACGCCGATCTACGAGACGCTGGAAGGCTGGAGCGAAAGCACCGTGGGCGTCACGCAGTACGACAAGCTGCCGGTCAATGCGCGCCTCTACCTGCAGCGCATCGAGCAGATCACCGGCGTGCCGATCCACATGGTTTCCACGAGCCCGGATCGCGACCACACCATCATGATGCGTCACCCCTACCTGGCCGACTGATCAGGTTCACCCCCAGGCTTGCCCACTTCGTGTGGCCGCCAACCCCCTTCCGGGGGCAACACCAGCGGCCCGGCAAAGCCGGTTCCGCGGTGTTCCACGAATGAGAAAAGACTGAAGGAATCCAGACCATGTTGACCGAAGACGGCAAACATCTCTACGTCAGCTACGACGAGTACCACAACCTGATCGAGAAGCTCGCGATCAAGGTGCACCAGTCGGGCTGGGAGTTCGACACCATCCTGTGCCTCGCGCGCGGCGGCATGCGCCCGGGCGACGTGCTCTCGCGCATCTTCGACAAGCCGCTGGCGATCATGTCGACCAGCTCGTACCGCGCCGACGCCGGCACGGTGCAGGGCCATCTGGACATCGCCCGCTTCATCACCACGCCCAAGGGCGAGATCGCCGGCAAGGTGCTGCTGGTGGACGACCTGGCCGACTCGGGCCACACGCTGCATGCCGTGATGGACATGCTGCGCAACAACTACAAGCCCATCACCGAGCTGCGCAGCGCGGTGATCTGGACCAAGGCGCTGTCCACCTTCACGCCCGACTACTCGGTCGAGTACCTGGCGACCAACCCCTGGATCCACCAGCCCTTCGAGGGCTACGACTCGCTCGGCGCCGAGAAGCTGCTGGAGAAGTGGTCGGTCTGATCAGGCCTTGATCACGACTGTCCGGCCTGGCACGACCCGTCGCCGGAAGTGAGCATCGCGGTGTAGCGCCGCTGCATCTCTTCCGGCGTGAGTTTCTCGATGCTGTGGCCCACGTTCCAGCGGTGGCCGAAAGGGTCGCGAAACACCCCCGAGCGCTCGCCGTAGAACTGGTCCTGCGGCGCCATGTCCAGCGTCGCGCCGGCCGCCACGGCCCGCGCCACCACCGCATCCGCATCGTCCACATGCAGGTGCAGCGTCACCGCGCTGCCGCCCAGCGTCTTGGCGCTGCGGATGTTGTATTCGGCGAACTCGTCCGAAATCATCAGGATCGCGCCGTTGTGGAAGTCCAGCTCCGCGTGGCCGATGCGCCCGCTGGGTTCGGTGAGACGGAAGATTTCCTTCACCTCGAACACCTCGCAATAGAAGTCGATGGCCGCGCCGGCATCGTCGACGCAGAGGTACGGGAACAGTTCGTGGATCGCCATGAGAGTTGCCTTTCGAGAAGAGGAAAGCAGTTGTCGTGGCGCCGATTCTGGGCCGCCGCGCCGCTAGCGTCTTGAACGAATTTGACCTGCCGTCGCGCCCGCCGGCACATGCCGCGGCGACGCGGCCCCGGTCCGCCGCCACGCCTGCGGCGACATGCCCGCCAGCGCCGAGAACTCGCGGCTCAGGTGCGCCTGATCGCTGTAGCCGGCGGTGAGCGCGATCTCCGCCCAGCCTTGCGCCGGGTCGGCAGCCAGCGTCAGCGCGCGGTCGAAACGCATCACGCGTGCGTACTCCTTGGGACTGAGGCCGATGGCGCCGCGAAAGAGCGCGATGAAGCGGCGGTGGCTGTAGCCGCTGCGCGTCACCAGCCCGGCGATCGACGGGTTCTCGTGGGCCAGCGGTCCGAGCGTTGCGGCGATGGCCGGATGCAGGCCGCGCAGGTCATGCGGGCCTCCGAGCGCATCGAGGACACGCTGCGCGAGCAGGGCTTCGAAGACCGCCAGCTGCCGTTCGAGGTCGACCGCCGCGTGGACCTGTTCGAGCGCGGCATCGGTCTGCCGCGCGCCCCAGAGCGCATCGAGCGGCGTGTGCTGGCTGGCCAGCGCGTCCTCGGGCGCGCCGAGCAGCGCGCGTGCGGCGCCGGGCTGCAACTGCGCGCCGACGGATCGCGTGGCCACCGACACATCGCGCATGTAGGCGGCGGCACGCGCGCCGCCGACGATCGCGTAGCCGCAGGTCTGGCCGCGCAGGTCGTCGGGGCCGCCGAACAGCTTCAGCGGCGGTCCCGACAGCCGGAACACCAGGTGCATGCCGCCCGTGGGCAGCACATGCTCGCGCGCGCCCGGCCGATCGGCCGAGGCGCCGTCGGGCGACGATGCCCACAGCAGCTTGATGAACGGCTGCAGGTGAGGAGGAGGGGGCCGCGTCAGCTGCATGCTGCGAGACCCGGCTGGAACAGGCTGTAGCCCATCGGCGCATTGTGCGATGGGGGCGCCCGGCAGGCCAGTCGCGCTAGCATCGGCACATGAGCAAGCCATCGACGACCCTGATCCACCACCCCTACGTCCCACCCGCCAAGTTCGCCGCGCCGCAGCCCGGCGTGTTCAAGGCATCGACCGTCTTCTTCGCCGACGTGGCCGCCATGCGCGCGCGCGACTGGAAGACCAAGGCCGGCTACACCTACGGCCTGCACGGCACGCCGACCACCTTCACGCTCGAGGAGCGCCTGGCCACGCTCGAAGGCGGCACCGAATGCCTGCTGGTGCCCAGCGGCCTGGCCGCCATCTCGCTGGTCTCGTTCGCGTTTCTGAAGACCGGCGACGAGGTGCTGATTCCCGACAACGCCTACGGCCCCAACAAGGCGCTGGCCACCGGCGAGCTGGCCAACTTCGGCATCACCCACCGCCTGTACGACGCGATGAACCCGGCCGACCTGGAGGCCAAGATCTCGCACCGCACGCGCCTCGTGTGGGTCGAGGCGGCGGGCTCGGTCACGATGGAATTCCCGAACCTGCCCGCGCTCGTGGACGTCTGCCGCGCGCGCGGCGTGGTGACGGCGCTGGACAACACCTGGGGCGCGGGCCTGGCCTTCGCGCCCTTCGACTTCAACGGCACGGGGCAGGGCGTGGACATCTCGGTGCACGCGCTCACCAAGTACCCGAGCGGCGGCGGCGACGTGCTGATGGGCAGCGTGGTCACCAACGACGAGCGGCTGCACCGCGCGCTCAAGCTGGCGCACATGCGCATCGGTTTCGGCATCGGCGTGGGTGATGTGGAAACGCTGCTGCGATCGCTCCCGAGCATCGGCCTGCGCTACGCCGCGCACGACCGCGCGGCGCGCGAGCTGGCCGGCTGGCTCAACGGCTGCGAGGAGATTGCGCAGGTGCTGCACCCCGCGCTGGAAGACTCGCCCGGCCACGCCAACTGGCGCGCGCTGTGCGGCGCCACCGACCTGGCCGCGGGCCTGTTCTCGGTGGTGTTCGACGAGCGCTACAGCACCGAGCAGGTCGACCGTTTCTGCGACAGCCTGAAGCTCTTTCGCCTCGGCTATTCGTGGGGCGGACCGATCAGCCTGGTGGTGCCCTACGACATCGGCCTGATGCGCGACGCGAGCGTGGCGCGCTGGCCCTACAAGGGCACGCTGGTGCGCTTCTCGGTCGGGCTGGAAGACGTCGACGACCTGCGCGCCGACCTGCAGCAGGCGCTGTTGCGGATGTAGGCGCCACTGCGCGCAGTGGGCAGAAAAAACCGCAAGAGCCAGTACGTCGCGCCGCCTGTGGCGCGCGATGCGATGTCGTCCGCGTCCCGGGCCGTCGCGTCCCGTGTGCTGACCGTGCCCGCGCATGTGCTGGAGGCGCTCGCGCAGGCCGGCCCGTTGGAAGGCGTTCCCGACCTGCGTGCCACGCGGCTTTTCATCGGCGGCTTCGTGGCGCTTTTCGCGTCGATCGCGGTGGGATTGGGCACGGCTGCAGTGTTGCAGGACGACGGGTCCAACGCGCGCGGCAACGAGGCGGTCCTCATGCTGCTCGGGTTGGCGCTCTTCGCGTTGCTGGGCGGCGGCATCTGGTACCTGCTGCGCCAGCTTCCGCGGGTGGGCGACGGAGTGTTCCGCATCGACGCGCAAGGCATGCGATGGGGCGATCCGGCCTCGCCGCGGGTCATGGCATGGCGCGACGTGTGCCGCGCACCCGTGGGCTTGTGCGACGTGAAAACGGAGTTCGTCTCGAGCGAAGCCATCGTCAAGCGGCTGGTCTTCCAGCAGGCCGTGCGCGGTGACGAATCCGGTGAAGTCCGGCTGCCTTTGGCGCTGACCGCCGACACCGGCCGCGTGCTTCGCTTTCGCAACCGGGCTGCGTTGCTGCGCGCGCTGCTGCTGCATCTGGCCACCCAGCCCCGGCCGCGCCTGCGCTTCGACGCCGAGGTCTTCATCGATGCCGGCATCGATCCGCAAACCTGGCAGCCCATGCCCGCGCCGAGGCGCTGGATGTGGCTTTCGACCCTCGTCGGACTGGTGCCGGTGCTGGCCGTGATCGTCCTCTGGCCGGTGGGCGAACACATAGGCTGGATGGTGGTGGCGATGGTCCTGGCCATGGGGGCCGGCGCGGGTGCGATGGGCTGGTTCATGCACCGGCGCTACCCCGGTTTGCAAGGTTTGTTCGAGTTCGAAACGGCACCCGGCGCCGCGCCTTGAGACTGCACCGTTATCGCTTACAGTAGGAGACGCACAGTCACGGTGACTGTCTCGCCTCAAGGAGAAGCAGTGGCAACACCAAATTACGGCTACGAGAAGCGCCAGAAAGAGCTGGCCAAGAAGAAGAAGAAGGAAGACAAGCTCCGCGAGAAGCAATATCGCAAGCTCAGCCCGAGCAGCGACGGACTGGCTCCCGGAGACCCGGAGACCGACGTGGCATCGCTCGAACGCGATCCCCCCACGGTGCCCGAGTTGCCCACCAAGAACGGTTGATCCGCTCCTGGCGTCCCCATCGAAAAGCCGCCGCAGGCCTGCGCCTGCGGCGGCTTTTTTCTGGGCCGCGCCGCAGGTTATTTCGGCAGCAGCTTGCGCAGTTCGGGCCAGACGTTGTCGAGCAATTGGGGCTGCGCCACGGCCGTTGGGTGGATGCGGTCGGCCTGGAACAGCGACATCGCATTCGGCGCATCGGCCACGCCCTTGAGCAGGAAGGGCACGAGCGCCGATTTCGTCGCGCCGGCCACCTTGGAGAACACCGCCTCGAAGCGCCGCGTGTAGTCGCCGCCGTAGTTCGGCGGCACCTGGATGCCGACGATCAGCACCTTCGCGCCCGCGGCCTGCGCGGCCTTGGCGATCTGCAGCAGGTTGCTCTCGGTGTCCGGGAGCGGCAGGCCGCGCAGCGCGTCGTTGGCGCCCAGCTCCACCACCACGTGGCTGGGCTTGTGCTGAGCGAGCAGGGCGGGAAAGCGGGCGCGTCCGCCGGAGCTGGTGTCGCCGCTGATGCTGGCGTTGACCACGGTGGCCGCGATCTTCTGCTGGGCAAGCCTTTTTTCCAGCAAGGGTACCCAGCCTTCGCCGCGCTTCAAGCCGTACTCTGCGCTCAGCGAATCGCCCAGCACCAGGATGACCGGCTTGCCGGCCGCGTTGGTGGCCTGGGCCTGCGCCGCGGCCGTCCATGCCCCCGCGCTGCCGAGCGCGGCGGTGGTCAAGATAAAGTCACGTCGATTCAAAACCAAAGCCTTTCCATGTCCCAACCCCCGTCTGATGCCATTGTCGCCGTCGAGCATGTCTTCAAGTCCGTCACCGATTCGACCGGCACGCTGGACATTCTGCAGGACATCGATTTCACCCTCGGCGCGCGGGAAACCGCCGCCATCGTCGGCGCCTCGGGCTCCGGCAAGAGCACCTTGCTGTCGATCATCGCGGGGCTCGATACGCCCACGCGCGGCACGGTCAAGCTCGCGGGCGACGACATCTTCGCCATCGACGAGGACGAGCGCGCGGCCCTCCGCGCCCAGCGCGTGGGCTTCGTGTTCCAGAGCTTCCAGCTGCTGGGCAACCTGAGCGCACTCGAGAACGTGATGCTCCCGCTGGAGCTGGCCAACCGCAAGGACGCGCGCAAGGCCGCCACCGAGATGCTCGGCCGCGTCGGCCTCGGGCAGCGCCTGGGCCACTACCCCAAGGTGCTTTCGGGCGGCGAGCAGCAGCGCGTGGCGCTCGCGCGGGCCTTCGTGGTCCAGCCGGCCCTGCTCTTGGCCGACGAGCCCACCGGCAGCCTCGACTTCGCGACCGGCGAGCAGGTGATGAAGCTCATGTTCGACCTCAACCGCGAACTGGGCACGACGCTGGTGCTGGTCACCCACGACCGCGGCATCGCGTCGCGTTGCGAGCGCCGCATCACCATCGAGGCCGGGCGCGTGTCGCTCAACGAGAAAACGCCTGTCTCGACGGTCGAGCAGGCGGCCTGAGCCACCCCCCAAACAACAACGACACCCGAGGAGAGGTCCATGGACAAGCTTCCACCCGAAGCCGTCGCGGCATTGCAGCGCGGCAGCCTGATCGAGGCGATCAAGATCGTGCGCGACAAGACCGGCCTGGACCTCAAGTCGGCCAAGGAAGCCGTCGAGCGCTACGCCAACGGCGAAGGCGGGGCGGCGGACTGGCAGGAGGGCGACTGGGGCCGCAGCGAACCCGAGGGCGCGGGCATGCAGGGCAACGGGCCCGCGGCGGTGCCGCCGGCCGCGCTCGCGGCCCTGGCCAAGGGCAACAAGCTCGAGGCCGTCCGCCTCACGCGCGAGGCTACGGGCCTGGGCCTGGCCGAAGCCAAGCAACTGGTCGAGAACCACCAGAACCCGGCGGCCGGCGATTTCGGGCACTTGCCATCGAGCATGCCGACGCACCCGATGGCCGAGCCGGGACGGGTGCCGCAAGGGGGCTTCAGGTGGCTGCCTATCGTCATCGTCCTCCTGGTCGCGGCGCTGGCCTGGCTGTATTTCGTCAAGGGCGCCTGAAGCGATGATCGTTCCCCAGTTCTGGGCCGAGGGCCGCATCCAGGAGCGCGTTGCAGGCAAGCAGATCACGGTGCGGCGCTACGGCTGGTCCGACGACAGCCCGCTGGCCGCGCAGGCGCATGCCGACCAGCGCACCCGCGAGGCCTTCGACCGTATCGTGAGCGGCGAACAACTGGAGCGCCGCGAACGCAAGCTGGCCTACAACGGCGCCGACGGCGTGCCGATCCGCGAGGAAATCGTCGAGCGGCAGGGCGAGAGCGTCATCACCCGCAACGGCTACGGCGCGCGCTGCCTGAACACGCCCGACGTGATGTTCGTCGACATCGATTTCGACGAACCCCTGCGCACCAGCGTGTTCGGCTTTGCGCTGGTGCCGGCGCTCATCGCTGGCATCGTCGGCGGCTGGACGGCCAAGACCTGGGTGGGCGGGCTGATCGCCGCCGTCGTGGTCTTCGTCGTCGCCTACCGCATCGGCCTGGCCAAGAAGCGCGGGGAGGCCAGCACCAACCCCGCGCCCGAGAAGCGGGCGATCGAGCGCATCGGGCGCTTCGTGCACCAGCATCCCGACTGGCACCTGCGCGTGTACCGCACGCCCGCGGGCTTCCGGCTGCTGGCGATGCACGATGTGTTCAGCCCGGCGGACATGGCCGTGGCCGACTGCTTCCAGGCGCTGGGCGTGGACAAGGTCTACGCGCGCATGTGCCGCAACCAGAACTGCTTTCGCGCCCGCCTGAGCGCCAAGCCCTGGCGCATCGGCATCGGCGAGCACATGCGGCCGCAGCCGGGCGTGTGGCCCGTCTCGCCCGAGAAGCTGCCCGCGCGCGACGCCTGGATCGCGCAGTACGAAAAGGCCGCCGAAGGCCGCGCCGCCTGCCAGTACCTGGAGAGCGTCGGCAACACCGAGCGGGTGCATCCGAACGCCCAAGCGGTGCAGGAACTGCACGACGAGCGCACGCGCGCGCTCAGCGGTCTTCCTATCGCCTGAGGCGGCCTGAAGGGCGATCCCCGGGGGTAGGGATAATCAGGGGATGTCTTCCCCCAAAGTGATCTTCGGCTTCCATGCCGTGGGCGTGCGAATCAAGACCGCGCCGAAATCGGTGCTCGAGGTTCTGTTCGACGCCAGCCGGCGCGATGCGCGCATGAAACAGTTCATCGCGCGTGCGCAGGAAGCCGGCGTGCGGCTGGTCGAGGCCGACAGCCTGCGCATCGCCAAGCTCGCCGGCAGCCACGGCCACCAGGGCGTGGCGGCGCGGGTCGAGCCCACGGCGCAAATCCATTCGCTCGACGAACTGCTCGAAGGCCTCGAAGAGGCCGGCACCGTGCCCCTCCTGCTGGTGCTGGACGGCGTGACCGATCCGCACAACCTGGGCGCGTGCCTGCGCGTGGCCGACGGCGCCGGCGCCCATGCGGTGATCGCCCCCAAGGACCATGCGGCCGGCATCAACGCCACCGTGGCCAAGGTGGCCAGCGGCGCGGCCGAGACGGTGCCGTATTTCATGGTGACCAATCTCGCGCGCACGCTCAACGAGCTCAAGGAACGCAGCATCTGGTGCGTGGGCACGAGCGACGACGCACCGGGCACGATCTACCAAAGCGACCTGAAGCGCCCGCTGGCGCTGGTGCTGGGCGCCGAGGGCGAAGGCATGCGCCAGCTGACCCGCAAGACCTGCGACGAGCTCGTGAGCATCCCGATGGCCGGCGCCGTCGAGAGCCTGAACGTCTCGGTGGCCAGCGGCGTGTGCCTCTACGAAGCGATGCGCCAGCGCAGCGTTTGATCGCGCGCTAGTCCTTCTTCGGCAGCGGTCCGCCTTTGCGGTGGAAGTACACGAGTTCGGCCATGCGCCGCATCTGCGGCGTGCCGAGCAGGTGATTGAACATCCAGTCGCTCTGGAAGTGGTCGAAGGCCCAGCGCAGCGACCGCTTGAGCACGAAGCGCGGATAGCTGCGCACGAACCACGTCGCCGGATCGCCGACCTCGCCGCGCACGAAGCGCGCCACCGCCTCGCCCGCGCGCTCGCCGTGCTGCAGTGCGGTGTGGATGCCGCCGGCCGTGACCGGCGACACCATGCCGGCCGCATCGCCCACCAGCAGCGCACGATCGCGCGCCACGACCGGGAGCACGCCGCCGCAGGGGATCATCCCGGCGCGCACGGCCACCGGGGGCGCGTCGCCCGGCGACACCACCGATTCGATCTTCTTCAGGAAAGGCGCGAGCCGCAGCGCGTTCGCGTCGTTCTGGCCCATGCGGCGCGCCAGGCCGATCTGGCTCACGCCCACGCCGTCGAGTGCCCAGCCGATGTAGCCGGGCGCGAGCTTGCGGTCGATGAAGCAGTGCAGGAGGTCGGGCGCCATGCGGGCGCCCTGGTATTCGTGCTCGACGCCGTAGAGAAAGCGCGTGTTGCGGGAGAGCCCCAGCACCTTGGCCACGCGTGAATGCGGGCCGTCGGCGCCGACGAGGTAGGTGGCGGTGATGCAGGGGCCGTGCAACACGGGGACTTCCCACCGGTCGTTCATCCACAGCGCCTGCTCGAACAGCGTGCCCAGGCGCACATCGACGCCGCAGGCCCGGGCGGAATCCACCATCCAGTCGAGCAGCGCGGGGGCATCGGTGGCCCAGAACCAGTAGCCCGGGGCGTGCAGGTCGACGTGCCGCATGTTCGGTGCATAGAGCCGCACGCCTTCGATGCGCCGCACCAGCGCGGGTGGCACTTCGGCCAGCCAGGGGACGCTGTCGACCGCGTCCTTCACGATGATGCCGGTGGTGTGGAGCTTGGCGCCGGCGCTGGTTTTCTTCTCCAGCACCATCACGCTCAATCCGGCCAGCGCCGCGGCGCGGGCGCAGGCGAGGCCCGCGAAGCTCGCGCCGACGACGAGCAGGTCCACCTTGATGTTGGCAAGGCCGCCGCTCGCGGTGGGTGACGCGGGACAGGGCGCCGTGGATGAAGTGGAGAGCGGGGAAAAAAGACTGGAAGAGGAGGAGTGCATGGGCAGCTGACTGAAGCAACGCGCACCACGGTGTGTGGTGCGCGTGCGAAGTTAGCTACGCCATGTGCGCTCGGCGTGAAGGCTGCGTGAACCCTGTCGGCTCAGCGTGTCAGGACGGGTCCTTGCTGCGCGTGCGGCCCACCGCGCTGAAGATGCCGATGCCCAGGAGGATCAACGTGCCGATGCCGATATAGAGCGTGGGAACGCCCGCGACGGAAGCACCCCAGGCGACGCCGCCCAGGAAGATCAGGAAGCCGATCATGTAAAGCGCAAAAGACATCATGTCCTCCGGTAGCTGAGATGCCTTGGTGTATCCCGGCCGCCCTCCCGGCCCGAACCGGCCTGGACCGCCTCTGCGTGTGGGAGCGTGCCTACCGTTCGGCTAGTCCGGACACGCCACCAGCAGGTACCGGCAGGCCGTGCGCCCCAGCGCCTTGAAGACCAGCGGCCGGTCCACGCCGAAGTCCAGGCAATCGCCGGGCGCCAGCTCGAAGCGCTCGTCGCCGTAGTCCACCCGCAGCGCGCCTTCGAGCATCCAGAGGCATTGGCGATAGAGCTTGCCGCTCCACCGTGGATAGCCGACCTGCGCGGAGCGCGGCAGCTCGACCTCGACGAGCTCCACGCCGCTGCCCGCGCTGCGTTCGGCGACCTGGCGGCGCAGATAGCCCGCTTCGGGATCGCGCCAGACTTCCTGCATGGCCTTCGTGCGCAGCCGCTGGGGGCTTTCGTTTTCCTCGGTGAGCAGCTGCGCCAGCGACACGCCAAGGCCCGCGGCCAGCCGGCCCAGCAGCACGGCGGTGGGGCTGCTCTGCGCGCGCTCCACCTTCGAGATCATGGCCTTGCTCACGCCCGACAGCTCGGCCAGTTCGGCCAGGCTGAGCCCCTTGGCCTGCCGCAGCGCCAGCAACCGGGTGGCGATGAGGGCGTCGATGTGGCCGGGAGTGTCGCCAGGGGTGTTGCCGGAAGGGGGTGATTCGTTTCTCATATGAGATTATTATTCTCTTATATTGAACGACAGAGAAGCACCATGCGCCTCATTGCCTGCACCGAAGAAGCCCACGCCGGCGCCATCCTCGCCATCCTCAACGACGCCATCGTCACCTCCACCGCGCTGTACGACTACAAGCCGCGCACGCCCGAGAACATGGTCGCGTGGTTCGCCACCAAGCGCGCCAACGGCTTTCCGGTGATCGGCGCGGTGGACGAGAACGGCAAGCTGCTGGGCTTTGCGAGCTACGGCGCCTTCCGCGCCTTTCCCGCCTACAAGTACACGGTCGAGCACTCGGTGTACGTCGAGGCCGGCCACCGCGGCGCGGGGCTCGGGCGCACGCTCATGGAGGCGATCATCGCGGCGGCGATCGCGCGCGACGTGCATGTGATGGTCGGCGCCATCGACGCCGCGAATGTGGGCAGCATCGGCCTGCACGAGCGCCTGGGCTTCGCGCATTCGGGCACGGTGCGGCAGGCCGGCTTCAAGTTCGGCCGCTGGCTCGACGTGGCGTTCTACCAGCGGATTCTTGCGACGCCGCTGAATCCGGTCGACGGCTGAAGGCTAGTTCAGCACGAAGAAGCGCATCACGACTTCGGCCGGGTGCCTGACACCGGCGCCGACGAACATGCGTTCGTTGATCCACCGCAGCGCGGGCGATGCCGTCTCGAAGCGCGGGTTGCAGCGGAAATAGACCTGCGCCGGATCGACCGCTTCGCCGCGCATGAGCTTGGCCATCACCTCCGGCGCGGCCGAGCGCACCGCATGGTTCTGCACGTAGACGAGGTCGCCCGCGTCGGTCTCGAGGCCGTAGCGCGCGTCGAGCTCGGAGAGCGTGTCGCTCACGATCAACTGGAAGTCGCTGCCGCCCGGCAGCACGCGTGCGCGCCAGCCGTGGCCCGAGGCCTCGCCGCCCGTGATGGGCACCACGCGGCGCAGGCCCCGCGCGCTCTGGCCCAGCACCTGCGGCACGCCCACTTCCACGCGCAGGTCGGCGAAGTGGTCGAGCGCCGGTGCGGCGATCGAATCGAAGAGGTTGCTGCTCATCGCCGGAAGCAGTTCAGGCGGCTGTCGTTTCCGCGCTCGCGCGGTCGAGCATCTCGATGGTGCCCGCGTCGAGCTTCAGCTGCGTGGCCACAACCAGTTCTTCGAGCTGCGCGATCGAGGTGGCGCTGGCGATGGGTGCCGTCACGCCCGGCCGCGCGATCTGCCATGCGATGGCGACCTGGCCCGGCTTGGCGTTGTACTGCTGCGCCACCTTGTCGAGCGCATCGAGGATGCGCAGGCCGCGCTCGTTGAGGTACTTCTTCGTCGTGTTGGCGCCGCGCGCGCTCTTCGATGCATCGGCCTCGGTGCGGTACTTGCCGGTCAAAAAGCCGGCCGCGAGCGCGTAGAAATTGATCACGCCCACTTCGCGCTTCACGCACAGGGGCTCGAGTTCATCCTCGAACACGGCGCGGTCGTACAGGTTGTAGAGCGGCTGCAGGCTCTCGTAGCGCGCGATGCCCAGGCGCTCCGACACGTCCAGCGCCTCGGCCAGCCGGGGCGCGGTGTAGTTGGAGGCGCCGATGGCGCGCACCTTGCCCTCCTTGATGAGCGCATCGAAGGCGCCGAGCGAATCCTCCAGCGGCGTGCTGGCGTCGTCGTCGTGCGACTGGTAGAGGTCGATGTGGTCCGTCTGCAGGCGCTTGAGCGAGGCCTCGACCGCCTCGCGGATGTACTTGGGCGAGAGGCCCACCTTGCCTTCGCCCATCGGCTTGCCGACCTTGGTGGCCAGCACCACGCGGTTGCGCTTGCCGCTCTGCTTGAGCCACTTGCCGATGATGGTTTCCGACTCACCGCCGGTGTGGCCCGGCACCCAGGCCGAGTAGACGTCGGCGGTGTCCACGAAGTTGAAGCCCGCGTCCAGCCAGGCGTCGAGCAGCTTGAACGAGGCGGCCTCGTCGACCGTCCAGCCGAACACGTTGCCACCGAAGGCGAGCGGCGAAACCAGGAGGCCGGAGCGGCCGAGCGGGCGAAGTTGCGACATGACGAAGTTTCCTGAAGAAGAATAACGGAGGGAAGGATCAGACGAAGCCCACGGCGCCGAGCAGCGCACCCGCGCCCAGCAGCCAGAGCAGGTGGAGGCGCGTGCGCCAGACGATAAGCGCGGCCACGCCGGTCAGGAGCCACAGGTGCCAGGCAGGCGCGTCGCCGGCATGGTTACCGGTGGCCAGCACCCAGCCGGTGGCGATCAGGAGACCCACCACCACCGGCGCCATGCCCTGCTTGAAGGCGCGCACCTCGCGGCGGGTGCGGTTGCGGTGGCCCCAGCGGGTGGCGAAATAGGTGAGGGTGGTGCTCGGCACCATGATGCCGAGCATGGTCACCATGAGGCCGAAGAAGCCGAGCAGCCAGGCCATCGGCCCGGCGCCGATGCCGCCGCCCGCGTTGAGCCCGACGTTCCAGCCCATCAGCGCGACGAACAGCACATTGGGCCCGGGCGCCGCCTGCGCGATGGCGACCGACGAGCTGAACTGCGCATCGGTGAGCCAGCCGTGCTGGGTGACGAGGTAGCGGTGCATGTCGGGCACCGTGGTGATGGCGCCGCTGATCGACAGCAGCGAGAGCAGCAGGTACTGCCCGAAGAGCGCCAGCCAGTCGTGCCATTGCATCGCAATGGTCATTGGAAAACCTCCGCCTTCGGCTGCGGTGCGAGCTTGCTTGGGGCGGCCCGGCGCGCGCTCATGGCGCGATCCTCTTCCAGGTCCAGACGCAGGCCACGCCGCCGACCACCAGCAGCACCCAGCCGAGCGGCACCTTGAACACCGCGATCGCCGCGAACACCAGTGCCATGAACGCAAGGCAGACCGGAAAGCCCAGCGGGTGCTTGCGCAGTTGCGGAATCAGCTTGATGCCCGTGGCGGCGATCAGCCCGCCCGAGACCGCGCCCATGCCCCGCAGCGCCGCCGCCACCTGCGGGTTGCCCGCGTAGTGCGCATAGAGCACGGCCAGCGCGAGGATCACGACCAGGGGGATGGTCAGCATGCCCGCCACGGCGGCCAGCGCACCGCGCAGGCCGAAGTAGCGGTCGCCGATCATGAGGCCCAGGTTGATCACGTTGGGCCCGGGCATCACCTGGGCCACGGCCCAGTCCTCGAGGAACTGCTCGGGGGTGAGCCACTTCTTCTTCTCGACCATTTCGCGCTGGACGATGGCCAGGACGCCGCCGAAGCCCTGCAGCGCGAGCCAGGTGAATGAAACAAAAAGGTCGCCTGGCGACCGGGGCTGTGGCTGCGAGGGGGCTGGCGGCGTTGCCGCGTCGGAGAGGGGCGGGTGCATGGGGATGCGATTATCGTAGGCAGGCCTGCAAGATGCCGGGCATCGGGCCGACATGCCCGAGCGATTCAACAGGGACACTCCATGCTCATGCAAATCCGCGCGCTCTTCGATCTCTGCAAACGGGCCTTCGCGTCGTGGTCCAACGACTACGCACCCAGCATGGGCGCGGCGCTCGCGTACTACACGGTGTTTTCCATCGCGCCGCTGCTCTTGATCGTGATCGCGGTGGCGGGACTCGTGTTCGGCCAGGAGGCCGCGCGCGGCGAAATCTTCGCGCAGCTCTCGGGCCTCATGGGCGCACAGGGCGCGGCGGCGGTGCAGGGCATGCTGCAGGCGGTGAACAAGCCGGCCGAGGGCATCGTGGCCACGGTGATCGGCATCGGCCTCCTGGTGGTCGGCGCGACCACCGTGTTCGGCGAGCTGCAGGACGCGCTCGACCGCATCTGGCGCGCGCCGGCCCGCGCCAAGAGCTCGGGCATCTTCAACCTGCTGCGGGTGCGGCTGCTGTCGTTCAGCATGATCATGGGCATCGGCTTTCTGCTCATGGTGTCGCTGGTAGCGAGCGCGGCGCTCGCGGCGCTGGGCAAGTGGTGGTCGCCGGTGTTCGGCGCGTGGGAGAGCCTGGCGCAGGTGGTGAACTTCGTCTTCAGCTTCGCGATGGTGACGGTGATCTTCGCGATGATCTACAAGATCATGCCGCGCGCGAAGGTGCAGTGGCGCGACGTGTGGGTGGGCGCGGCCGTGACGGCGCTGCTGTTCACCGTCGGCAAGCACCTGATCGGCCTGTACATCGGCAAGAGCAGCGTCGCCTCGGGCTACGGCGCCGCGGGCTCGCTGGTGGTGGTGCTGGTGTGGGTGTACTACTCGGCACAGATCTTTTTGCTGGGCGCCGAGTTCACCTGGGTCTATGCGCGCACCTACGGCTCGATGAAGGACAAGGCGAGCCTGCCCGATGCGAACCCGTCGCCCACGCGCGAGGTGCCCCTCGCGCACAACGACGCCTGAGGGCCAGCGTTTATCAACCTGAGAAGCCGCCTTCGTCGAGGAACTTCTGTTCTTCCGCGGTGGTGCTGCGCCCCAGCATCCGGTTGCGGTGCGGAAAGCGGCCGAAGCGCGCGACGATGTCCCGGTGCAGCACGGCGAAGCGCTGCGTGTTGGCGTCGAGCGCCGCATTGAGTTCGACCGAACGCTCCTGCTCGGCGAGCACCTCGGAGTGCATGAAGGGCAGGTAGAAGAAAGCGCGCAGTTCATTTTCGAACTGCTGGTCGAAGCCCGCATCGATCGCCTTCTTCGCTGCGGCCAGCGCGAGGCCGTCGGTAGCGAGCATGTGCGGATTGTTGCGCCAGGCGTTGCGCGGCAGCTGGTCGAGCAGCACGAGAAGCGCCAGCGCGCCGTCAGCATCGCCAATCCAGTGATCGAGTTCGCCACGAGCGGCGGCCTGGTGCGCGGCCAAGAAGCGCGTGAGGAATTCGGCATCGAATGCATCGCTCTTGGCGAACCAGCGCGAGGGGCCGGCTTCGCGCCAGAAATCGACCACTTCGCGCGCGGCAGGGAGTGCTTGGGAGGTCATCGTTGCATTCTCTTTCACTCTGTGGCGGGCCCGCAAAGTCGGGGTGGTGGCCGACACGGCGGGGCGCGCGTGCTGCCTATGCTGTGGAGGCTTTCATAACCCAGGAGATAAAGCTCATGACCAAATACGGCACCCTTTTGCGCGCAGCCCTCATCACCGGCGTGGCCAGTGCTGCCCTGGTCGGCTGCGGGATGATGTCCAAGTCGAACACCGCCAGCTTCAGCGGCGCGATGAACGCGGCCAGCGAAGTGCCGCCCAACATGACGCGCGGCAGCGGCATGGCCGAAGCCTGGCTCAACCGGGACACCAACGTCCTCAAGTACAAGATCACCTACACGGGCCTGAGCGGCCCGGCCACCGCGGCGCATTTCCACGGCCCTGCCGCCGCCGGCGCGAATGCCGGCGTGGTGCTGCCGTTCGCCAATGCGGCCAGCCCGATCGAAGGCCAGGCCACGCTCACGCCGGCGCAGGCCGCCGACCTAGTCGCGGGCAAGTGGTATGCGAACGTCCACACCGCGGCCAACCCGGGCGGCGAGATCCGCGGACAGATGCTGCCGAAGATGTGATCTTCTTGCGGGAGAGGGACCGGGGGCTTCGGCTTCCGGTCAGGTTGCTGTCGCGGGGGTGGTGTCAAATGAATGCATGACGACGACCCCGAAGAAGAAGCCCCGCGCGGCATCCCCCTCCCACCCCCCAGCCCTCAATCCTTTCGCGTCTCGCCGCGAGGACATGCGCCAGGCCCGCAAGGCCCTGGTGCTCCAGGGTGGGGGCGCGCTCGGCGCCTACCAGGCGGGCGTGTATGCCGCGCTCAGCGAGACCGAACTGCAGCCGCACTGGATCGCCGGCGTCTCCATCGGCGCGATCAATGCGGCGCTGATCGCGGGCAACGCGCCCGAGCACCGGGTCGACAGGCTGCGCGAGTTCTGGCACCTCGTGTCCTCCGGGCCGTCGCAGCGCCTGCCTTCGTGGCTCGGCGATCGCGCCACGCAGAACCAGTACAGCGCAGCGATGGCATCGCTGGTCGGCATTCCGGGATTTTTCGAGCCACGCTATTCGCCGGCCTTGCTGATGGGCGGTGCGGCGCCGCTCTTGAGCTATTACGACACCTCGCCGCTCAGGGGCACGCTGGAGCGCCTCATCGACTTCGACCGCATCAATGCGTGCGAGGCGCGCTTCAGCGTGGGCGCGGTCAACGTGCGCACCGGCAACTCGGTGTACTTCGACAACACGCGCCAGCGCATCGGCCCCGAGCACATCATGGCCAGCGGCGCGCTGCCGCCGGGCTTTGCGCCGGTGCACATCGACGGCGACGACTACTGGGACGGCGGCATCGTCTCGAACACGCCGCTGCAGTACGTGCTGGACCTGCATCCGCGGAGCGACCCGCTGGTGGTGCTGCAGGTGGACCTCTTCAATGCGCGCGGCGAGATGCCCCGCACCATGGCGGGCGTGATGGAGCGGCAGAAGGACATCACCTATTCGAGCCGCACCCGCATGAACACCGACGCGCTGGCCGCCAACATGAACCTGCAGCAGGCCATTGCCGACCTGATCACCAAGCTGCCGGCCAACCTGCGCAAGGATGCGAGCGTGCTCGCGGTGCAGTCGCAGCTCACGCACGAGCCCATCGACATCTTTCACCTGATCTACCGCGACAAGCCCTACGAGCTCGAGTCGAAGGACTACGAGTTCTCGCGCGCCGCGGTCGAGGAGCACTGGGAGTCGGGCGCGCGCGACATGCGCGTGACGCTCGCGCACCCGGAGACCCTGCGCGCCGACGCCACCGTCAATGGCGTGACGACGTTCGACCTGGGCGACCACGGCTCGGGCCGGGTCAAGCGGCCGGGCCTCTCGCGCTGAGCGCCAGGGCGAGCGATCAGGTTCGACTAAGAAACCAGCGCGAGACTGGATCGGTCACTTCACCAGGAGGAAATGTTCATGAACATTGAAGATGTACGGCGCCAAGCTTTCGCCATGCCGCTCACCAGCCCCGCCTTCCCGCCCGGACCGTACCGGTTCGTGCGCCGCGAATTTCTCATCGTCACCTACCGCACCGACATGGAGGCCCTGCGCGCCGTGGTGCCCGAGCCGCTCGAGGTGGTCGAGCCGCTCGTGAAGTACGAATTCATCCGCATGCCCGATTCCACCGGCTTTGGCGACTACACCGAATCGGGCCAGGTCATTCCGGTGCAGCTGCGCACCGCCAAGGGCGTGGAGCAGGGCGCGTACGTGCACGCGATGTACCTGAACGACCACCCGCCGATCGCCGGCGGCCGCGAACTCTGGGGCTTTCCGAAGAAGCTCGCCTCGCCGGTGCTCGACTACGAGACCGACGTGATCGTCGGCACGCTCGACTACGGCAAGGTGCGCGTGGCCAAGGCCACGATGGGCTTCAAGCACCGCGCGCTCGACCCCGCGCCGATTCTTGCGGGCATCGCGCAGCCGAACTTCCTGCTCAAGATCATTCCGCACGTCGACGGCACGGCCCGCATCTGCGAGCTGGTGCGCTATCACATGGTCGATGTCACGCTGCACGGCGCGTGGACCGCGCCGGCCTCGCTCGAACTGCATCCGCATGCGCTCGCGCCGGTGGCCGACCTGCCGGTGCGCAAGGTCGAATCGGCGGTGCACTACATCGCCGACATGACGCTCGCGCTGGGCACCGTCGAGCACGACTACCTCGCCTGACGACCGCGCCCGATTTTTGCTGTCTTCTTTTCATCCCAACCCGAAGGAACATTCACCATGCAACTCAAGGACAAGGTCGCCTACATCACCGGCTCGGCCAGCGGCATCGGCAAGGAAATCGCGATCCTCTTCGCACAGGAAGGCGCCAAGATCATCATTGCCGACCTCAACAAGGAAGCGGCCGACGCGACGGCCGCCGAGCTCAAGGCCACGGGCGCACAAGCCATCGGCGTGGCCGTGGACGTGACCAACGAAGACCAGGTCAACGCCTCGGTCGAAGAGGGCGCGAAGGCGTTCGGCGGCATCGACATCCTGATCAGCAACGCCGGCATCCAGATCGTGCATCCGGTCGAGGAATTCAGCTTTGCCGACTGGAAGAAGATGCTGGCGATCCACCTCGATGGCGCGTTCCTCACCACCAAGGCGTGCCTGAAGCACATGTACGCGCAGGGCCGCGGCGGCAGCGTGATCTACATGGGCTCGGTGCACTCGAAGGAAGCGTCGCTGCTGAAGGCGCCCTACGTCACGGCCAAGCACGGCCTCATCGGCCTCGCGAAGACGGTCGCGAAGGAAGGCGCCAAGCACGGCGTGCGCGCCAACGTGATCTGCCCCGGGTTCGTGCGCACGCCGCTGGTCGAGAAGCAGATTCCGGAGCAGGCCAAGACGCTGGGCATCAGCGAAGACGAAGTCATCAAGAACGTGATGCTCAAGGAAACGGTGGATGGCGAATTCACCACGACCGAGGACGTGGCGCGCGTGGCGCTGCTGTTCGCGGGCTTCCCGACCAATGCGCTCACCGGCCAGTCGCTGGTGGTGAGCCACGGCTGGTTCATGCAGTAGGCGCTACAGCTTCAGCTCCCACGTCTCGCCCACGAGTTGCTTTCCATAGCTCTCGTGCGGCTCCGACTTGGTGAGCTGGAAGCCGCGCTTGGCATAAATGGCGCGCGCGGCCGTGAGGTCGCTGTTGGTCCACAGCACCATCTTTCGGTAGCCCTTGCGGCGTGCGAAGGCGATGCATTCGTCGACCAGCTTGCCGCCCAGGCCGAGGCCCCGTGCGGCCGGTGACAGGATCAGGAGGCGCAACTGCGCCACGCCGGCCGACTTGCGCACCACGAAGATCGAGCCCATGCGCTCGCCGTTGAGCTCGGCGATCCAACAGCGCTCCCATTCGGGCTGGAACTTGAGCAGGAACTCCCCCGCGATCTGTGCCACCAGCGCTTCGAAGCTGCTGTCCCAGCCGTATTCGCGCGCATAGATCTCGCCGTGCTGCTGCACGACCCAGCCGATGTCGCCGGGCGCCGGGTCGCGCAGGACGGCGGCCTGGGTCTTCGCGGGCGCGGCCGCAGAGTCGAGCAGCGATTGCATCGTGCCCATGGCCTGCACCAGTTGGTTTCGCTGGGCCGGAGCGAGCGGCGAGAGCAGGGCGGCCGCTTCGTCGCGCGATTTCTGTTGCAGCGGCGCGAATGCGGCATGGCCGGCTTCGGTCAAGCGCAGCACGCTTTGCCGGGCATCGCGCGCATGGGGCGCGCGCGTGAGCCAGCCCGCGGATTCGAAGCGGCGCAGGATGCGGCTCATGTAGCCGGCGTCGAGCCCGAGGTCGCGGCCGATCTCGCTGGCGACCGCCGTTTCGCGGTGCGCCAGCTCGTACAGAACGCGCACGTCGGTCAGCGACATGTCGCTGCCCAGGTACGGATCGAGGGCGCCGATCTGGCGCGTGTAGAAGCGGTTGAACTGCCGGATGGCCTTGACGGCGGCGGCGTCGACGGTGGGTGAGGGGGTGGACATAGTTGCCATTGTCATTCGATTGATTGACTTTGGCAATTAATTGATGACCGCACCGAGACCCGGTCACTGGATGTTTGTCGCGACAGGCATGCTCGAAAACCCTAAAATCGAGGGTTGCCCACCACAGCGCCGCCACGGCCCTGTCCACTCCCACGATGAACGCTCCCGTCGACGTCTCCTTTTTTGCGCGCGCCGCCAAGCCGCTGACCAGCTACCGCAAGTACTGGGCAGCCCGTTTCGGCACGGCCAAATTCCTGCCGACCACGCGCAAGGAAATGGACGCGCTCGGCTGGGACAGCTGCGACATCATCGTGGTCACGGGCGATGCCTACGTCGACCACCCCAGCTTCGGCATGTCGGTGATCGGCCGCATGCTCGAGGGGCAGGGCTTTCGCGTGGGCATCATCGCCCAGCCCGACTGGCAGAGCGCCGAGCCCTTCAAGGCGCTGGGCAAGCCGAACCTGTTCTTCGGCGTGACCGCCGGCAACATGGATTCGATGATCAACCGCTACACCGCGGACCGCAAGATCCGCAGCGACGACGCCTACACCCCCGGCGACATCGGCGGCTCGCGCCCCGACCGCGCGGCCATCGTGTATTCGCAGCGCTGCAAGGAAGCCTGGAACGACGTGCCGATCATCCTGGGCGGCATCGAAGGCTCTTTGCGCCGCATCGCACACTACGACTACTGGTCGGACAAGGTGCGCCGCTCCATCGTCGTCGACGCCAAGTGCGACCTGCTCCTGTACGGCAACGCCGAGCGCGCCATCGTGGAGATCGCGCACCGCCTGGCCGCCAAGGAGCCCGTGCAGCAGATCACCGACGTGCGCGGCACCGCCTATGTGCGCCGCGAAACGCCCGAGGGCTGGTTCGAGATCAATTCCACCAGCGTGGACGAGCCGGGCCGCGTCGAGGCACACGTCAACCCTTACCTGATGGTGTCGGACCAGGCCAAGGCCAACGGCGCCACCTGCGCGAAGGAAGACGAAGCGAAGGACGTGGCCAAGGCCGCGGAAGCTGCCGGCTCGCCGGCGGTGCAGTCAGTGCAGTCGATGGTGAACCCCGCCATCAAGCCGCTGACCTTCATGCCCAACCCCGCGCTGCAAAGCCGCGGCAAGATCACCGTCCCGCCGCGCGACCGCTCGGTGATCCGCCTGCCGTCGTACGAGCAGGTGCGCAGCGACCCGGTGCTTTACGCCCACGCCAACCGCGTGCTGCACCTGGAGACCAACCCCGGCAACGCCCGCGCGCTCGTGCAGGCGCACGGCGAGGGCACCACGGCGCGCGACGTGTGGATCAACCCGCCGCCCATTCCGCTCACCACGGCGGAAATGGACTACGTGTTCGACCTGCCGTATGCGCGCAGCCCGCACCCGCGCTACGCCGACGAGAACGGCAGCCACGACGGCGCGACGAAGATCCCCGCCTGGGAAATGATCCGCTTCAGCGTGAACATCATGCGCGGCTGCTTCGGCGGCTGCACCTTCTGCTCGATCACCGAGCACGAAGGCCGCATCATCCAGAGCCGCTCCGAAGAATCGATCATCAAGGAGGTCGAGGCCATTCGCGATTCCGTGAGCGGCTTCACCGGCACCATCTCCGACCTGGGCGGCCCGACGGCCAACATGTATCGCCTGGGTTGCAAGAGCCCCGAGATCGAATCGGCGTGCCGCAAGCCCAGCTGCGTGTACCCCGGCATCTGCCCGAACCTTGGCACGAACCACGATCCGCTCATCAAGATCTACCGCCGCGCGCGGGCGCTGCGCGGCATCAAGAAGATCCTGATCGGCTCGGGCCTGCGCTACGACCTGGCCGTGCAGTCGCCTGAATACGTGAAGGAGCTCGTGCAGCACCATGTGGGCGGTTATCTGAAGATCGCGCCCGAGCACACCGAGCAGGGCCCGCTCACCAAGATGATGAAGCCCGGCATCGGCAGCTACGACAAGTTCAAGCAGATGTTCGAGAAGTTCTCGGCCGAGGCGGGCAAGAAGCAGTACCTCATTCCGTACTTCATCGCCGCGCACCCGGGCACCAGCGACGAGGACATGATGAACCTGGCGATCTGGCTCAAGAAGAACGGTTTCCGCGCCGACCAGGTGCAAACGTTCTATCCGAGCCCGATGGCCACGGCCACGACGATGTACCACACCAACAAGAACCCGCTGCGCAAGATCACGCGCGAGAGCGAGACGGTGGACATCGTGCGCGGCGACAAGCGCCGCCGCCTGCACAAGGCGTTCCTGCGCTACCACGACGCCAACAACTGGCCGCTGCTGCGCGAAGCCTTGAAGAGCATGGGCCGCGCCGACCTCATCGGCAACGGCAAGCACCACCTCATCCCGACGTGGCAGCCGCTGACCGATGGCGGCTACACGAGCGCGCGCCGCAAGAACTCGACCTCCGCGCCTGTCGCCGCCAAGGCCTCGGCGCCCGTGAGGCTGGCGCCGGTGAAGCCCTCCAAGGGCCGCATCCTCACGCAGCACACGGGCCTGCCACCGCGGGACAACGGCAGCGGCAAGCCAGTCAACAAGCCTTCATCGCGCAAGGTGCGTTGATCGGACGGTAGCGGGCGACCGCTACGCGTACTGCATCTCGCCGTTCCCGAACGACCAGTTCTCCTTCATCACCTCCACGAGGTTGATGAACACATCCTCGCGCCGGATGCCCAGCTTCTCGTGCAGGTCGTCGGCCACGCGCCGGTAGAAGGCCTTCTTCATCTCGACCGTGCGCCCCTGGTTCAGCGTGATCTGGATCAGCACGAAGCCCGCCGAATACGTGACGCCCAGATAACTCGCCGGATGCACCAGGCCCTGCGCGGCATGCCGCGTGATGACCTGGAACTTGTCGTCCTTGGGCACGTTGATGGTTTCCGTCATCGCCTGGTAGACCAGGTCGCCGATGGCGGGGCCCAGCGTGTCGGCCGAGGCGTCGGACAGTTCGATTCGAACGAGTGGCATGGGAGGTTTCTCCTGGATGGGGGTGAAGCCCAGTCTAGAGACGGCGTGCGCGGCAGGTCAGGTCGCGGGCGAAATACCACGCAGCCAGAAGACCCAGCCCAGCAGCGCCGCGCAGTGAAGGACGACGGTGGCGCGGTACACGCGCAGAAAACCCTGCTTGCTCGACTTGTGGCGCAGCAGCCTTTGTCCGGCCCAGGCGCCCGGCCAGCCGCCCGCCAGCGCGAGCAGGTGCAGCGTGCTTTCCTTCGTGCGCCAGCGGCCGGTCTGTGCGGCGTTCTTGTCGAGGGCGTAGGCGAAGAAGGCCAGCAGGCTCAGCCCCGGGACCACGCCGAAAACCAGCAAGGGCAAGCGGCCGGACCAGACGGCCGCGCCGATCAGTACACCGTACGCCAGGAGGAAAAGCAGGCCCCACGAGGCCGAGGGCCCGGAAGCGCTCGCGCGGCGCGGATTCGCCCGCTTGGTGGGAGCCGGAGCAGGAGCGCGTTCACGGCGGTTGACCCGCGTTTGTTTCGGCGGGGGCCGCGAAGCCTCGGCCGATGCCGCTGCCGCCTGCACGGCCACGGCGCGCGGTCCCTTGCCGCCGACATGAATCTCTTCGAAGCTCAATGCCATGCCCACCTGCGGCAACACCCGCCGGTCGCTGAAGTCGCGCAGATGCACGAACACATCGGCCGACACGTCGGGGCTGCGAATGAAACCGAAGCCGCGTTCGGCTTCCCATCGGACGAGTCGGCCTTGGCGTTTCATGTTTCGTGGCGGATTGGGGGAGGGCTCATGCCTGCGATTCTCCCTTGCCCCTCCCGGCCCGCGCTTCTATCATCGGCCGCTCATGCACCTGCACCATTCTCCCCCTCCGTCGACCCGCAGCTGACGCGCGCCTCGCGCCGCGCTCAGACCCGCAAGTGGTCGCCGTCGTCCGCCTTCTTTCGCAAGGCGGACTGACGGCCCGATGGTCATGCCCGCCTTCGACAAGAACGAGCGGCGGGCGTCATGGAGAAATTTCAACAATGAACGCAAGAATGTCTGCCGCCCTGGCCTGGGGCGGCGTGTTGCTGGCCGGCGCGCTCTGGGGCGGCGGTGCCCTGGTGGCGCAATTCCTCATCGATGGCGGCATCGCGCCGCAGAGCCTGTCGCTCGCGCGCTTCGCGCTCGGGGTGCCGCTGTTGTGGTGGCTGCATTGGAGGGCGCAGCGCACGGCGCGGTCCTCCGACGCGCGCTGGCGCGACCTCACCCGGCGCGAGCAGTTCCAGGTCGTCGGCACCGGCGCCGCGATGGCGCTCAACGTGAGCTGCTGGTTCGCGGGCATCGCGCACCTGGGCGCCGCGCTGCCGACGGTGATCTCGATCTGCTGCGCACCGGTGATCGTCGCGCTCGTCTCTGTGCTGCGTGGCTACGAGCCCTTCGGCCTGCGCCTGCTCGGCGGCCTCGTGATGGCGCTCGGGGGCGTGGCGCTGCTGGTGATGCCGGCCGGGGGATGGGGCCCGCTGCCCGCGGGTCATGCCGCGGGGCTGGCCTGGTCGTTCGGATCGGCCTTCTGCTATGCGCTGGTGGTGCTCGGCAACGCGCGCATGCCCGTGCGAGTGCCGGCCGTCACGGCATCGGCGTGGGGCATGAGCGTGGCGGCGCTGTGTATGCTCGCGGTGGCGTGGCCGTCGGGCATCACGTGGCCGGGCGGCACGAGCCAATGGCTGGGTGCGGCCTACACCGGCGTGGTCACGACTTCGGTGGCCTACCTGGCCTTCGCCTGGGGCGCGCGGCGCCTGTCGCCGACGGCGGCGGTGGTCGGCACGCTGATCGAGCCGCTGGTGGCGGCGTTGCTGGCGGCGCTGCTGCTTGCCGAGCCGATGGCGCCCCGCCAGTGGCTGGGCGCCGTGCTGCTCGCGGTGGCCATGCTGCTGCTCATGCGGCGCGGTGCGAAGACGGCATCCGAAACAGAAGCCGACTGAAGCCAAAAGTGGTCGCTCCGTTGTATGGTGTGGCCCCATGAGCAGTTCGCCCCACCTGCCGGCATCGTGGACCCGCACCCTGTGCGGCGCCGTCCTGTTCGCGGCCTCGCTGCAGCTGTGTGCCGCGGCACCCGCCGAGTCCGCAGCGCCCGCTCAGGCGCTGCGCGACACCCACCAGCGCCTGAGCGACAAGCTCGACCGCAGCAGCTTCGGCCGCCCCGTGCAGCTCGACTCGAGCGAGACGCCCGGCGGCCTGGAGGGCGACATCTACGCCGTGATCGACCACCCGCTGTCGGAGGTCACGGCGGCGTTCAAGGGGTCGGCCCACTGGTGTGAACTGCTCACGCTGCACATCAACAACCGGCGCTGCAAGATCGGCACGGCGCAGGGGCACGAGACGTTGACGCTCTATGTGGTGCGGCGCTATGACAAGCCGGTTGACCAGGCCTTCGAGCTGCCCTTCGTCTATCGTGTGGTGAGCGCGACGCCCGAGAACCTGTCCGTGGAGCTTTCGGCCGCCAGTGGTCCGTTCGGCACGAGCAATTACCGCGTCACGCTCGAGGCCGTGGCGCTCGATGAGCGCAAGAGCTTCGTGCACTTCAGCTACAGCTACGACCACAGCATGATGGTGCGAATGGCGACCCAGGCCTACCTGGCGACCTTCGGCCGCGACAAGGTGGGGTTCACCGTGGTGGGCAAGGCGTCCGATGGCAAGCCCGAATACATCCGCGGCCCGCGCGGGCTGGTGGAGCGCAATGCGATGCGCTACTTCCTCACGCTGGACGCCTACCTCTCGACCGATGAGAAGGACGCCGCCGAGCGCCGCCAGCGCCACTGGTTCGCCGCGGCCGAGCAGTACCCGCGGCAGCTGCACGAGGTGGACCTGGACACCTACCTCGCGCTCAAGCGAGAAGACCGGCAACGCGACGGCGTCGCCCGCTGAAAGTCTTCAGCCGGCCAGCGTGAGCAGCGGCACGTCGCGCTCGCGGCTCATGGCATCGAGCTCGGCGCGCGTGCGCGTCGCCAGCCACGCCGCCAGCGCCTCGTGCGTGGCCGCTGCCATCATGTCGGGCGGCGTCACGCCGGCGGCTTCGCACAGGCGCTGCGCGAAATGCGGCTCCAGCGCCGCCACCGCCACGCGGCCATCGGCGCACGGGTAGACGCGGTAGCCCGCATGCGCGCCGCCCACCGCGCCCGTGGGCTGCGTGAGGCCCCAGGTGCGCGGCAGCGCGAGCCAGTCGGCCGAGGCGTTCAGCGCCACTTCGAGATAGATCCCTTCGGGCTTTTCACCGCCGCGGGCGCGCCGCAGCATGGCGGTCAGCACCGCCTCGCTCGCGAGCAAAGCGCCGCCCATGTCGGCGTAGAGCGTGGGCGGCAGCTCGGTGCCGGTGACGAGACCGCTTTCGGCGACGTAGGTGAGGTCGTGGCCCGGCTCCTCGGCGCGCTCGCCCGGCGCGCCGACGATGGCCACCTGCGAGAGCGACGGATGGCGCGCCTGCAGCGCGGGCCAGTCCAGGCCCAGCTTGCGCAGCGCGGAGGGGCGGAACGAGGTGAGCAGCACGTCGGTCTTTGCCAGGGCGGCGTGCAGATGCTGCTGTCCCGCTTCGGTCTTGAGGTCCGCTTCCTCGATGGCGATGCCTTCGTGCAGCGCGGCATACGCCGGCCGGTTGTAGAGCGCCATCGGATCGCCGGCCGGCGGTTCGAGCTTCAGGCAGCTGGCGCCCATCTGGCGGCAACGCAGCAGCGCGGCCGGGCCGGGCAGGTTGAGCGCAAGGCTCAGGACGCGCACGCCTTCGAGCGGCAGGAAGGAGGTGGGGCTGGACATGGGTGTCGTCGATCCGCAAAACAGGTCAACGGTCATTCTCACCCGAGCGGCGAGGGAGCCAGATGCCGCAAGCCGCCGCGCGGGCGCCGCGCGTAGCATGCGCCATGGCAGCGCTCGTCCTTGCCGCTGCCGCAGACCCAAGGAGACTCCTCATGTTTCAACCTTCCCTGATGAGCGGCCAGCGCATCCTCGTGACCGGCGGCGGCACGGGCCTCGGCCGCGCGATGGCCGAGCGCTTCCTCGGCCTGGGCGCCGACATCGCCATCTGCGGCCGGCGCCAGTCGGTCTGCGAGGAAACGGCGGCCGAATGGCGCCAGCAGTTTCCGGGGCGCCGCATCGACACCTTCGGCGTGGACATCCGCATCGCGCAGAGCGTGGACGAGATGGTCGAGAGCCTCTTCCAGAGCGGCGGTCTCACCGGCCTCATCAACAACGCCGCGGGCAATTTCGTCGCGCCGACCGAGAGCCTCTCGCCGCGCGCCTTCGATGCGATCGCGAACATCGTCTTCCACGGCAGCTTCTACGTGACGCAGGCGGTGGGCAAGCGCTGGGTGGCCGAGGCCAAGTCGGGCAAGTGGAAGCAGGGCGACCCTTTCCGCAGCGTGATGAGCATCATCGTCACCTGGGTGGACAACGGCAGCCCCTACGTCGTGCCCTCGGCCATGAGCAAGGCGGGCATCGAGGTGATGACCAAGTCGCTCGCGGTGGAGTGGGCGCGCCACGGCATCCGCCTGAATGCCGTGGGCCCCGGCGAGATTCCCACCGAAGGCATGAGCAAGCGCCTGAATCCGGGCGAGGAGCCCGGCGCGCGCACCAAGGAGATGAGCCCGATGGGGCGCACCGGCCGCATGAGCGAGCTGCAGAACATCGCCGCCTTCCTGATGGCGCCGGGCCAGTGCGATTGGCTCACGGGCCAGAGCATCATGATGGACGGCGCCAACGCGCTGGCCAACGGCGGCAGCTTCTACGAGCTGCGCCAGTGGAGCGACACCGACTGGAAGGACGCGCGCGACCGCATCGAGGCGCAGAACCAGAAGGACAAGGCGCAGCGCTGAGCGCGTCGTCGTCTACTTTTTCGGCGGCTTCACCGCGTGCACGGTGACGGGTTTCTGCACGGGGCTGGACAGCACCAGCGAGGTGGTCACCGCGCCGTCCACCGCCAGCGCGTCCACCACGCGCTGCAGGTCGGCCGGCTCGGCGATCGCGCAGCGCACGATGAAGCAGTCTTCGCCCGTCACGCGGTCGGCGCTCAGCACCTCGGGCATGTCATGGAAGAGCTGCTGGTACCTGGCGATGCCCGCGTGCGAGGTCTGCACGCGGATGATGGCCTGCAGGCCCACGCCCAGCGCCCGCAGGTTGACGCGCGCGCCATAGCCTTCGATCACGCCAGCATCTTCCAGCTTGCGCACGCGCTCGCTCATCGCGGGCTGCGAGAGGCCGATGCGCTTGCCCAGCGCGGCCAGGCTCTGGCGCGCATCGGTCTGCAGCGCTTCGAGGATCAGTCGGTCCTTCTTGTCGATGTTCATGGTGTGTTTCACGACCGATGGTCGATCGGTTTGCGGGCCTGATTTTCGATGGATTGCCATTCGCCGCGGGCGGGTGCGGCCGCTATCGTGGCACGTATCTTTTCAGGAGAAACCATGCAACTCGTCGGCATGCTCGACTCACCCTATGTGCGCCGCGTCGCCATTTCGCTGCGGCTGCTCGGCCTGCCGTTCGCGCATCGCCCGGTCTCGGTCTTCAGCGGCTTCGAGGCCTTTCGCGCGATCAACCCGGTGGTCAAGGCGCCCACGCTGGTGTGCGGCGACGGCACGGTGCTGATGGATTCCACCTTGATCATCGACCACGCGGAAGCCCTCGCCGGACGCAGCCTGATGCCCGCCGATGCGGCCGGCCGGCTGCGCGGCCTGCGCACTGTCGGCCTGGCGCTCGCGGCGTGCGAGAAGACCGTGCAGATCGTCTACGAACACAACCTGCGCCCGGCCGAGAAGCTGCACCAGCCGTGGCTCGATCGCGTTCAGGGGCAGCTCGTCGCGGCGTACTCGGCGCTCGAGCAGGAGGCGGCTGCAACGCCGTTGCCTTCCGACGAATCGACGATGACGCAGGCTGGCATTTCGTCGGCCGTCGCCTGGGCCTTCACGCAGCTGATGCTGCCCGAGGTCATCGTGCCGGGCCGTTTTCCGACGCTGGCGGCCTACTCCGCGCGCGCGGAAAACCTGCCGGCGTTCCTGGCATCGCCTCAGGTGTAGTTCAGTCCGCGATGTCCGCGCCGCGCTCGGCCAGCAGGCCGCGCAGCAGCGAGCGATGGCAGCGCGATTCGTCCTCGCAATAGCAGCCGACCGCCAGCGCGGTGCCGTGCGAAAGCGCAGCCAGCAGGTCGAGGCTGCGGCTCGCGTCGGCCTCGGCCATCTCGGACTTGTACTTGCGCGCGAAGGCGTTCCATTGCGCGGGCTCTTGCGTCGCTTGCGCCTCCTGTCCGAGCTTCATCGTCTCGGCGGACGGCGCGAGGTTCGGGTACCACACGTCGTACCAGTTTTGCGAGGCGAATTCGGTCTTCGGAACGCCGCGCGGCGGGCGGCGCACGGTGCCGACGCGCAGGCCCTCGCCGGGTGCGCGCGGTGTGCCCAGGCGAACGATGCGGATGCTCATGGTGGTCCTCCGTTTTTTTCAGGTGCCGACGATGCCGCCGTCGCGACGACGGATCGCGAGCGTCGCCGAGCGCGGCCGCGCGCTGCCCGGCGTGGTGCCGTCGGGCCAGGCGCTGACGGGCGTGCCATTGCCATCGTCGCGCGCCTCGCCCGGATGCTGGATGTTCACGAACAGCGTGCGGCGGTCCGGCGTGACCACGCAGCCGGTGATCTCGCTGCCGCTGGGGCCGGTCAGGAAGCGCTTGATGCGGCCGGTGGCCGGGTCGGCGCAGAGCATCTGGTTGTTGCCGAGGGATGCGTAGGCGGGCTTGCCGATCACCTGGCCGCTCATGTCGGTCTGGATCCAGAGCAGGCCGCCGCTGTCGAAATGCAGGCCATCGGGGCTGCCGAACATGTCGGCCTCGGCCGAGGGGTAGCGCGCGCCGCTACCCGCCTGCGCGGGGTCGCCGGCGAGCGCGAAGTGGTCCCAGGCGAAGCCCGTGCTCGCCGCATCCGCGCCGTCCTCGCGCCAGCGCAGGATGCCGCCGAAGAGGTTGTTCGCGCGCGGGTTGGCCGCATCGGGTGCGGGCTTGCCGGCGTCGCCGCGCTGGCTGTTGTTCGTGAGCGTGACGTACACCTCGCCGCTCGCCGGATGCACGGCGATCCATTCGGGGCGGTCCATCTTCGTGCCGCCGACGATGTCGCCCGCCAGGCGCGCGTGGACCAGCACTTCGGCCGGGCCGGCAAAGCCGTTGGCCGCATCGAGGCCGTTGCGGCTGTGCGTGAGTTCGAGCCACCGGCCGCGCCCGCCCGCGTCGTAGCGCGCGACGTAGAGCGTGCCCTCGTCCAGCAGGTGGCGGTTGGCGGCGCGCGCGGCCGCGTAGGTGCCGGGGCGCACCTTCTCGCGGCTCACGAACTTGTAGATGTATTCGAAGCGCGCGTCGTCGCCCATGTAGACCACCACGCGGCCGTCTTTCGCGAGCGTGCAGGTGGCGCTCTCCTGGCGCTTGCGGCCGAGGGCCGTGCGCTTGACGGGCGTGGACGCCGGGTCGAACGGATCGATCTCCACCACCCAGCCGAAGCGGTGCGGCTCGTTCGGATGGCGGGCGAGGTCGAAGCGTTCGTCGAAGCGCCAGTACTCGACCCACTGCGAGCCGGGCACCGTGCCGTAGCGGCGCTGCGCATCCGTCATGTCCTTGGCCGCTTCCTTCGGTCCGCCGAAATAGCCGTGAAAGTTTTCTTCGCAGGTGAGGTACGTGCCCCAGGGCGTGACGCCCATGGCGCAGTTGGCGAAGGTGCCGAACACCTGGTCGCCGGCCGGGTTGGCGGCGGTGCGCATCAGCGGCGTGCCCGCGGCCGGGCCGGCGATGCGCATCGGGGTGTTGCCGTGGATGCGGCGCGCGAACGGCGAGGGCTGCACCTGCTGCCAGCCGCCGGCGGTGCGGCGCACCTCGATCACCGAGACGCCCATCGCGTGGAGCGACTTGCGCACCTTGTCGGCGGTCCACACCTTGACGCCGTCGGTGTGCAGCAGTTGCTCGTCGGTGTATTCGTGGTTCATCACGAGCAGGCCGCGCTCGCCACGCTTGCCGCCTTCGTCAAGCGCGAAGAAGTGCATGCCGTCGTGGTGCATGCCGGCCTGCACGGCCTGGTCGGCGGCGCTGTTGGAACCATCCGCGGCGAAGGCCGGCATCTGCCCGGCGATGCCGGTAGGCGTGCCCCACGGATAGAGCAGCTGCCACTCGTATTCGGGCGGCACGACGACGGTGTCGCGCAAGGACACGGGCACGCCTGTGAATCCGAGTGCGTTGCCGCCGCGCGCCGCGGAAGGCAAGGCGCAGCCCTGGCCGAACAGCGCCACCACGGCGGCGGCCGAGCCCGATTGAAGGAGAAAGTGACGGCGGTCCAGCGGCATGGCAGGGGTGTTGGGTGGGCGACAGCCGCCATCATCGCCCAGGCGCCGCGCCGGGCGATACTGGCCAAAACCCACGACGAGACCCCCAAGGAGACACGCATGAGCGATCGCATCGAATGGACCCGCCACCCCGACGGCGTGGTGGAACTGCAACTGGCGCGCGCCGACAAGATGAACGCGCTCGACCCCGCGATGTTCGATGCGCTCATCGAAGCCGGCGAAGCCCTGCGCCGCGACGCGGCGGTGCGCGCCGTGGTGATCTCCGGCCGCGGCAAGGCGTTCTGCGCGGGGCTCGACATGGCGTCGTTCGAACGCATGCAGCAGGGCGCGGGCGAGGGCGTGCTGGGAGAGGGCGCGGCAGGGGCCGATCTGGTGACGCGCACCCACGGCATCTCCAACGCCGCGCAACACGTCGCGATGGTCTGGCGCGACGTGCCGGTGCCCGTTATCGCCGCGGTGCACGGCGTGGCCTTCGGCGGCGGCCTTCAGGTGGCGCTGGGCGCGGACATCCGCATCGTCGCGCCCGACACCAAGCTGTCGGTGATGGAGATCAAGTGGGGCCTGGTGCCCGACATGGCCGGCATGGTGCTGATGCGCGAGCTGGCACGCAGCGACGTGGTGCGCGAGCTCACGTTCACCGGGCGCATCTTCTCGGGCGAGGAGGCGCTCCAGATCGGCTTTGCCACGCGGCTCTCGGCCGATCCGCTGGCCGAGGCGCTGCAGATGGCGCACGAGATCGCCGGCAAGAGCCCGGATGCGGTCCGGGCCGGCAAGCGCCTGCTCAACGCGGCCATGTCGCAGGGCGCCGCCGAGCTGCTGATGGCCGAATCGGTCGAGCAGAAAGCGCTGATCGGCAGCGCGAACCAGGCCGAAGCGGTGAAAGCCAACATCGAGCGCCGCCCGCCGCGCTTTTCTCCGCCTGCTTGACCGGCACACCCCGCTGCGTTGCACGTTCCGCGCTTCGAAAAGAGGCGTGGGGCGCTCCCTTTTTGGGTTCTTTACGTGTTTTGGTCGCCGAAAAAGTCAGTACTTAGCACACATCGGGTATCGGTGTGTAAGAATTAAGTAGTTGTTTTATGGCAAGGATGGGCGGAAATGGAATCACTTTGTGTGCAGAAGGTCACGGCTTTCCGGGGAGTAGTCCCTTGGAAGGATGGCTCCTGAACGCGCCCTCCTTAACAATCGAACGCTTTGCCTAGCGACGGCGATCCTGCATGTCGACGACCACGTTTTTTTGTAACCTCAGCGTGCCCATCCTGGTGGGCGAGGACCGCTACAAGTACGTCCCCATCGTTGGGGTTTTCCGCAGCATTCCATTCGATCAAGTCGACGAATGGGTGATGCATCCCGACGGCGGACCGCGCAGCGATCGCGAACTCGCGGCCGAAGTGCTTGTGGAGATCAGGAAGCCCCTCGGCGCGAGCGGCCGCACGGCGCCGCACGCCTTCGACGTGGCCGACATCCTGCAACTGGACCGCGCCGCTGCGATCGTCGTCTCCACCTTCCTCGCCGCACTGCCTCGCGTCTGAGGCTCGCGCCTGTCTTGCGCCCTTGGCCTCGGATTCAGGCCGCAATCGCCCCCACCGCCCAATAGAACGTCGGCCTCGCTCCGTTGAGCAGGTGATCGCCGACCACGCGCCCCTTGTAGATCGTCGGGTTGTGCGATGCCAGCGTGCGCGCGTTGCGCCAGTGGCGGTCCAGCCGCCGGTCTTCCTGCAGCGCCGAGGCGCCGCCGATGTCGAAGAGCCGCGTGCCGGCCTGCAGCACCGCATCGACGATGCCGGCCTGCGCCTTGGCAGTGTTGAGTTCCACCTCGAAGAGCAGCGCTTCGGGAACGGTTTCGCCGCGCTGGCGGAAGCGGTCGATCTCGCCGAGCCCGCGCGCCACCGCCTGCACGGTCGAGGCCGCGATGAACGCGGTGCTCGCGAGCTGGCCGATGACCTGCTGCACCAGCGGATCCTCGCGCGGCGTGTCGCCGCTGCCGTGGCTGTAGACGCGCTTGCGCGGCTGCACGAAGGCGACCGCGTCGCGCACGATGGCACGCGCGATGCCGGCCAGCGTGGCCAGGTGCGTGAGCTGGAAGTGGGCGGTCAGCGGCGTCGGCTGGTCGCGCACGTAGAGCAGCACGTGCTCGGGCTTCACCCGCACGTTGCGAAAGCGCGTGGTGCCCGAGGCGCTCAGCCGCTGGCCGAAACCGCGCCAGTCGTCCACGCGCTCCACGCCCGTGGCCTCCGAGGGCACGAGCGCGATCACGCGGTCGCTGCTGCCGTCGGCATTCAGGCGCTGGGCCGAGACCGAGATCCAGTCCGCGTAGAGCGTGCCGGTGCTGTAGTACTTGTCGCCGTCCAGGCGCCACGCATCGCTGTCGCGCGACAGCGTGGTCTGCAATGCGCCGAGCGCGCCTTCGCCCAGTTCGGTGGTGGCATTGCCGAAGACCACGCCTTCCGCGGCGAGCCGCATCCACGGGCCGTGCAGCGACGGGTCGATCTCCGCGAACAGCCGCTCGATGAAGCCGAAGTGCGCGCGCAGGATCTGCGGCAGGTTGGAATCGGCTTCGCCCAGCTCGATGAGCAGGTCGTACAGCTGCTCGACCGAGGCCCCCAGGCCGCCGTATTCGAGGGGCACGCGCAGCGCGCCGAAGCGCTCGGCGTTGAGCCAGGCGACCGGTTCGTAGGCGAGCTCTCGCTCGTTTTCGCGCTGCGCCGCGCGCACCGCGATGCGATCGAAGATGGGGCGAAAGCGCGCGAAGAGCTGTTGCGAGGAGGGCGCGGCCGGTGCCGCAGGGGCGCGCACCGGGCGCGGCGTGTCTTGAGTGATGGCCATGAAAGCCGGACTGTGCCCGGCCGCATGCGCCTTGGGAAATACGCTTTCCGAGTTTCCTTATGCCGCGCCGGCAACCGCCTTATCGGCTATCGCTTCCCGCGCGCATCCACCGGCCAGATCGCCACCAGCGCCCCGCCTTCGACCACGTGATAGACGTCGTGCAGGTTCACCGTCGGATCGCAGTGCGGCGTCACGAACTCGATGCGCGTGCCCAGCGCCGGCCGCGGTCCCGCCGGCATCAGCTTGCCGTGTTCGTCGCCGAAGAAGGCATAGCGGCTGGCGGCATCGATGCCGCGCGCGACCAGCGGCACGCCGCCGTCGGTGGCGAAGCATTTGGTGCCGCCGTCGACGGTGACCCAGTCGGGCGCATTGGTGCTGACCACGGCCGTCTGCACGAAGAGGGCCACCTCGAAGGGCGAGGGCTCGGTGCCGGCGGCCAGCACCTGGGTGTATTCCGCGTCCATGAAGACATAGGAGCCGGCCTGCAGTTCGGTGAAGGCGTTCTGCTCCGTGTCGAGGTCGTGCGTGCCGGTGCCGGCACCGGTGACGATCTCGAAATTGAACCCCTTGCGCCGCGCCGCCGCGACGATGCCCGCCACGGTTTCGCGCAGGCCCGCGGCCGCCGCGCTGCGCTCGTCGCGTGCCACGATGTGCTGCAGGTTGCCCGCATACGCCTGCAGGCCGCGCAGCCTGAGGCGCGGCTCGCCGGCGATGGCGGCGGCGAGCGCGAGCACCTGCGCCTCGTTCGCGGCGCCGGTGCGGTTGTAGCCGGCGCCGTAGTCGACAAGCACGGGCAGCGGGTGCAGGAGGCCGCTCGCGGCCCGGGCCAGGTCGGCCACGTTGGCCAGGTTGTCGGCCACCACCATCACGCCGCCGGGCGCCGCGCGCTCGGCCAGCTTGACCAGGCGCGCAATCTTGCTCGGCGTGACCGCGGGCGAGGTGATCAGCACGCTGCGGATGCCGCCGTCGACCATGACCTCCGCTTCGCCCAGCGTGACGCAGCTCACGCCGATGGCGCCCGCGGCCACCTGGCGCCGCGCGATCTCGATCGACTTGTGCGTCTTCACGTGCGGCCTGAGGCCGATGCCGCGCGCCTTGGCGAAGGCGGCCATGCGTTCGATGTTGCGGGTCATCGCGGGCAGGTCGATCAGCAGGGCGGGGGTGTCCAGCAGGTGGCGGCCGCCGGGAACGCCGATCAGCGGGGCATTGGGATGCAGGGGGCGGGGCATTCTTTTGTCTTCCTTTGTTCTTGGATGGGGATGTGCGATGCGGGGTGCATGGTGCAGGAGGGCGAAATGATCGCATCCAAATATTCGCACGATCCGCGGAGGTGCAAACGGCTGCCGTTGCGCCGGTGCGCCGTTGTGCAGTGACAGCGCGTGGCGTCGAAGCCGTGCAGGTCTACCGGGTCCGCTTCGCGGCGCTGCTCGGCACGTCGCTTGGGAATTCCGCATCCCTCGGCCGCAGGGCCAGCCACCAGAGCAGCGCCGCATTGACCGCCCAACCGCCCGCCAGCAGCAGCAGCGCGGTGCTCGCCACACCGGGCGAGAGATCGAGCGTCAACAGGCCCAGCGACCACGGCAGGCCGCCCGCGATGGCGGCCAGCATGCCCACGTCGCTCTCCGGCACGACCGCGCTGCCCAGCACGCAGACCACGCCGGCGACCGTGTAGACCGACGCCGCGATGCGCCAGCCGGGGCGAAAAGACAATCGTGAACGCGCCGTGGACATGACCCGAGCATCGCCGATAGCGGTGTCCGCCGTGAAGGCTGGATACGCGAAGAAACGTAGTGTTTTGGCGACGGTTCGCGCGCAGGGTTGCCAAGCATTTCACGATCGCTGCGCTCCGCTACGGCAGCAGAACCTTCACGGCCCTTTCGCGCGACTGTCACCTGAGGGCGCCACCATCGGCGCATGGCTGGCCAACTCATCTCCATCTCCCTGACCGTCGACCAACACGATGCCGGGGACTATTTCTGGGTGCTCCTCGAATCCTTCGACAACTCGATGGAGTTCGAGCCGCTGATGGAGGCGGCCACCGGCTTCGCCACCTACGGCGATGCGCTGCAGGCGGGCTACGTGGTGCTCAAGGGGCTGTCGGAGGACCTGAACGTCGGGCCCCGGGAAGAGGGCGACGATCCGGATATCGTCGTGATGGACGAAATGGAAGAAGCCGACCGACAAGGTCGCTGACTTCCCGGGTCTTCAGGGGTGCAGGCCGGGGATGGTGCCTGCGCGGGGCGTGCCGCATATCGAAGCGCGAAATTCTTCTTTGGCGGCATTGCCATGGCGGACTAAGGTCGCGCGTCACCCGCTGCAACCAATCCTCATGAGTCAACGCAAGCTGCGCCTGGGCGCCTTCATCATGGCCACGGGCCACCACGTGGCCGCATGGCGCCATCCGGGCTCGCAGGCCGATTCGGGCGTCAACATCGATCACTACATCGAAGTCGCGAAGACCGCCGAGCGCGGCCTGTTCGACCAGGTGTTCGTGGCCGACAGCCCGGGCGTCGCCTTCCACGGCGACGACGAGGCCTTCAGCCGTCAGGGGCGAGTGTCTTACTTCGAACCGGTGACCTTGTGGGCCGCCTTGTCGGCCGTGACCAAGCACATCGGCTTCGTGGCGACCGCGTCCACCACCTACGAAGATCCGTTCCTGCTCGCACGCAAGTTCGCATCGCTGGACCACCTGAGCAAAGGCCGCGCGGGCTGGAACGTGGTGACCACCAGCGCGGACAACGTCCACGGCAACTTCGGCCTGGACAAGCACCCCGACCCGGCCTCCCGCTACGAGCAGGCGCACGAGTTCATCGACGTGGCCAAGGGCCTGTGGGACAGCTTCGAGGACGACGCCTTTCAGCGCGACCCCGTCTCCGGAAAGTACTTCGACCCGGCCAAGCTGCACGCGCTGAACCATTCGGGCAAGTACTTCAAGGTCGCCGGTCCGCTCAACCTGGAGCGCCCGCCGCAGGGCTATCCGGTGATCGTGCAGGCCGGCTCGTCCGAGCCCGGGCGCGAACTGGCGGCCGCGTCCGCCGAAGCGATCTTCACCGCGTGGACCAGCCTGGCCGAGGCGCAGGCGTTCTACCGCGACGTGAAGGGACGGCTCGCCAAGTACGGCCGCCGTCCCGAGCAGTTGCTGGTGCTGCCCGGCATTTCGCCGGTGATCGGCCGCACCCAGGAAGAGGCCGAGGCCAAATGGGCCGCGCTGCAGAAGCTGATCCACCCGTCGGTCGGGCTGAACACGCTGCACACGTTCTGGCCCGGCGAAGACCTGTCGAAATGGGACCTGGATGCGCCGCCGCCCTACATTCCGGATGCGCCGCCCGGGCGAAACAGCCGCGCCCACGTGGTGCTGGAGCTGGCCCGGCGCGACAGGCTCACCGTGCGGCAGCTCTACGAATACCTGGCCGGCGCGCGTGGCCACTGGGTGGTGGTCGGCACGCCGCAGACCATCGCGGACCGGATGCAGGAGTGGTCCGAAGGCGGCGCGGCCGACGGCTTCAACGTCATGCCGCCGGTGCTGCCCGAATCGCTCGACGAGTTCGTGGACCTGGTGATCCCGGAGCTCCAGCGCCGCGGCCTCTTTCGCACGGCCTACGAAGGGCGCACCCTGCGCGAGAACCTGGGGCTGGAGCGGCCGGTGAATCAGTTCTCCGTCAAGGGGCGCAAGGTCGCGTAGCAAATCGAGAGCGCCGATGCGGCATCGCGCACCGGCTGCCGATCAACGCAAGACGCGTTTCGAGGCGCCGACGATCGTCAGCTCGACGTGGCTCGACCCGTTGTGGTTGCGGTCGGAAAAGCGCACCAGGTAGCCGCCGAGGTCGAGTTCACGAAGCCCTTCGAGCCCGCGCACGAAGCTCTCGCGCGTGGGCGACGGGCCGGCCTGTTGCAGCCCTTCGACCAGCACCCTGGCGGACACGAAACCTTCCATGTGGTTGTAGCCGGCCTCCACGCCCTTGCGGCTTGCCAGCTCGGAGAGTTCGCGCGCAAGCCGCGTGGCGCTGCCCCACGGATAGGGCATCACCTGCGCGATCGCGACGCCCTTGCTGCGATCGCCCAGCGCCTGGATCAGTTGCTGGGAGCTGACCACCGACAAGGCATAGAACTGTGCGCTGGCCCCGGCCGACGCATAGGCCGCGATGAAGTCGCTCGTGACCTTGCCCGCCGTGACCAGGACGATCACCGGCGGCCTGGCGCGTGCGAGGTCTTGCGCCGCCGTTTGCAGCCCGCTGCCGTCGACCGCCAGCGGCGTTGCCGCCGCAAGCGCCACGCCGCGCCGGGCGGCCGCGCTCTTGAGGGCGTCCAGCCCGCCCGTGCCGAACGCGTTGTCCAGATAGGCCACGCCCACGCGGTCGATGCCCAGCACGGCCAGGTGCTGCACGATCTTCTCGATCTCGTCCGCATAGCCGGCGCGCACGTTGAAGACGTACCGCTCGAAGCCGCTGCGCAGCGCATCGGTTCCGGTGAAGGGCGCGACCAGCGGCACCTTGCGCTCCCGCACCACCGGGAGCGCGGCCAGGGTGGTCGGCGTGCCCGCGAGGTTGAAGAGCGCGAAGACGCCGTGCTTGTCGATCAGCTGCCGCACGTTGTCCGCCGTGCGCTGCGGGTCGTAGGCGTCGTCCAGCGCGACCACCTTCAGCTGCCGCCCGTGCACGCCGCCCCTGGCGTTGACCTGCTCGAAGCACCAGGCCGCGCCTTCCTGGAGCTCGCGCGTCAACGGGGCGAGCGGGCCGCTCAGCTGGCACGACTGGCCGATCAGGATCTCCGCGTCGGCCTCGGTGCGCGGCGCCGAAGACGCCCATCGGGGCCACGGCGCCGCGGCCAGCGCCGCCGCGCCCGCGCCCATGACTCGCAGCGCGCGACGCCGCGTCGCCGTCGCTCGATCCCTCACGGCGTGCAGGTGAAGCTGGCCGCGGCGTTGACGTCGCCCGTCCCGTCGTAGCGCGGGTACTTCGGCGACTCGCAGACCGGCATCGTGCGGGCCGTGGCGCCGGCCATGAAGTTGTAGGTCAGCTGGTCGGGCGCCTTGCTGTTCTCCACCCAGTCGACGACGGCGCTGAGCCAGTCGACCTCGTTGAGGTTGCCGCCCGCCCCGTGGGTCGGAGCGGGCACGATGAACATGCGGGCGTTGGCGCGCGGGTCGGCGAGGCCGAAGGCCTTCGCGGCGGCGGACATGGTGGTGAAGTTGCGAACGTGGTCGTTCACCGACATCAACGGATCCCCCGCGTCGTGCCAGGAGAGCAACTTGCCGCCCGACGCCACGTAGGCCGCGATGGCGTTCCTGTCGTGGTCGGCGCCCAGGCGCTGCAGGCCGCTGCTGAAGACGTAGTAATCGCGGTTGACGTCGAAGCTCGCCAGGTTGGGCGCCGGCGCCGTGCCCGGAGGCGGCGCGCCGAACCACAACGGATCGTTGGTCGCCAGGAACGCGAAGCCGCCACCCAGGCCGCCATAGCTCGTCACGCCCAGCGCCGGCACGCCGGGGATGGGAGACGCGGGCGCGAAGTTGGTCCAGTTGTACCTGCTGTACGCGGTCGCGCCGGAGGCCAGCGTCAGGTCGTTGAGCAAGCCCGCGAGCGTGGGCACCTGCGCCGCCGACAGGCAGAGCGCAGGGTCGGCATTCGCGCCGGGCTGGCCGCATTGCAGCGACGCGGCGGGCAGGGCGCACGCGCCGGGGTTGGCGAGGTAGCCGTCGGTCGCGCCGTCGCTGGCGTCGCAGGCTGCCACCGCGGCCGCATAGGCGGCGGCGTACTGGGGCGGGCTGATCTCGGCCGGCGTGGCCGCCTTGGCGGCGGTGTTCATGAGGCCGGTGACGGCACCGCCCATGTCCATGGTTTCGCAGCCGGCGACGATGCCGTCGAACTCCTGCGGCCAGCGCTGCGCGGCGATGTAGGCGTTGCGCCCGCCGTTGGAGCAGCCGCTGAAGTAGCTGTGGCTCGGTGCCTTGCCGAAGAAGGCCTTGGCGACGGCCTTGCCGAAGTGCAGCGTGGTGCCTCCGGCGGCGTACGCGTAGTCGATGGCCGATTGCTGGGCGTCGGGCGTGCCGCTCACCCACACCCCCGGCGCGGCCTGCGCGGGCACGCTGGCCCGGTTGCCGCCATTGGAGGCCGCGTACACCGCGCCCTTCACCGCGAGCACGGGGCTGACCGCGACCACCGCGCCGCCCGAGTCGGTCGTCAACACCGAGGCGATGCGCCCGTCGAAGCCGCCGCCGCCTTGCTGCCAGTAGCGGCCGGTCCAGTTGTCGGGCACGTCGATCTCGATGTCCAGGAACGGCGCGCGCGTGCCCAGCACCTGGCAGAAGCCCGACGGATAGAGCGGCGCCTTCGCCTCGAAGCGCACGGTGCCGGTGACGGTCACGCCTTCGATGACCTGTCCCTTGAGCGTGGTGCAGGTGCTCTTGAGCTGCTCGGCGGTGGGGCCCGTGGGCGGCGGCGGTGCGGGGGGCGCCGGTGCGGGTGCGGGCGGAGGAACGATCGGCAGAAAGCTGCCGCCGCCCCCGCCGCCACCTCCTCCGCAAGCCTGCAGGGCCAGGCCTGCGGCCAGCAGCAGGCCCTTTGACAGCAGGGCTCGGGGTCTACGTTTTTCGTCGCGCATGGGTTGTCTCCAGTGTTTGAGTGGTGCGCCGGATGCCCGGCAAATCTCTCTCGATGCCTGCTCGATCGAGCTACCGACCGGTCGGTCGGTATGAAAGCAGGGCGAGGCTAACGCATGAGCCCGAACCCAGGCAAGCGGCGGACGCTCGGGACTAACCCCTAAGATCCACGATCGCGCCGCCTGGCGCAGGGCCCCTCCCTCTCGAACCCATGACCGTTGACCTTCCTTCTCCCCGCCCGGGCGACCAGCGCAGCCTGATCGCCCGAAGCGCCGCCGAGCTGTTCGCCCGCAAGGGCTATGCGGCGACGTCGATGAACGAGATCGCCGAGGCCAGCCACCTCTCCAAGCCCGGCCTGTACCACCACTTCAAGGACAAGGCCGAGGTGCTGCTGCACATCGCCGACGGCCATGTCTCGCGGCTGGTCGACATCGTGACGGGGGTGGAAGCGCTGGACCTCGCCGCGGAGCAGCGGCTGCCCGAGCTCATCGAGGCGTTCATGCGCGAGTACGCGGAGGCGCAGAACGAGCACCGCGTGCTCACCGAAGATGTGCGCTTCCTCGCCCCCGAGGCGCAGGCGCGCGTGCTCGACAAGGAACGCACGGTGGTGCAGGTGTTCGCCGATGCCATCGCCGCGACGCGCCCCGACCTGCACGACGCGCAGCTTCACAAGCTGCTGACGATGTTCCTCTTCGGCATGCTCAACTGGATGTTCACCTGGTTCCGGCCCGGCGGACGGTTCACCTACGAGGAGATGGCGCCGATCGCGACGCAGCTGTTCGTGAACGGCATCTCGGGCCTGGAGATCGCGCCGAAAAAGAAGACCGAGGCGACGCGCGGCAAGCGCCGGTGAAGTCGCCCTGACCGGCTGCGCGCGGGCCTATCCCTCTTCGGCCGCAAAGAGCGCCAGATGCGCGGTGCGCAGCTGGAACTTCTGCACCTTCCCCGTCGGCGTCATCGGCAGCCCGCCGACGAAGCGAACCGACTTGGGCACCTCGAAGCGGCCCAGGCGCTCCCTGCAGAACGCGAGCAGTTCGTCCTCGCCGCACGCGTCGGCCATTGGGCGCAGCACCACGAACGCCGCGACCGCCTCGCCCCAGTGCGGATGGGGCAGCCCCACCACGGCCGCGCCGGCGACCGCGGGGTGGGCCAGCAGCACGGCTTCGAGCTTGATGCTGGAGACGTTCTCGCCGCCGGACTTGATCATGTCCTTCTTGCGGTCGAGGAACAGCATCTGCCCGTCGGCGTCGAACATGCCGATGTCGCCCGTGTGGTGCCAGCCGAAGCGGCGCGCCGCGGCGGTGGCCTCGGGGTCCTTGAGGTAACCCAGAAAGACGTTGGGGCCGCGGTGCACGATCTCGCCGACCTCGCCCGGCCCGAGCAGCCGGCCGTCGTCGTCCATCACGGCGGTCTCCACGCCCGCCACCGACACGCCCCAGCAGTTGCCGTCTTTGCCCGGATGCTCGCTCGCGCGGTAGACCATGGTCGGCGGGTACATCTCGGTCTGGCCGGTGCCCAGGCGCACGTCGGCGCACATCTCGCGGCGCACGTCCGCAAGCAGGTTCTTCGGCATCGGCGCGAGGCCGTACATGCACATGCGCAGCGAGGAGACATCGGTGCGCGGGCGCTCGGGGTGCTTCATCAATGCGTCGAACATCATCGGCAGGCACGAGAGCCAGCTGATGCGTTCGCGCGCGATCGCCGCCAGCATGGCCGCGGGGTCGAAGCCGTTGGCCAGCCAGATCGTGGCCCCCACCATCAACGCCCCCATGCTGATGGTGTGCTGCGCGCAGTGAAAAAGCGGCAGCACCGAGCCCACGACATCGCGCTCGGTGGCCTCGAAGCTCTGTGCGCAGCTCAGCAGCGCGCCGTGGATCGCGCGGTGCGAATGCATCACGCCCTTTTGCTTTCCCGTGGTGCCGCTGGTGTACATGACGAGCGCGAGGTCGTCGTCGCCCTGGTCCACGGCCAGCGGCTGCGCCGGCGGGCGCGACGCGAGCGCATCGAACTGCAGCGTGCCGGCGATGGGCTCGTGCGCGCCGATCACGACCGCGAGCAGCCCCAGCCGCTCGACCAGCGCGCGCAGCGCCGGCACCGCGAACAGCGTGGCGTCGATGAAGACGCCGCTGGCTTCGGCGTGGCTGAGCACATGTTCGATCGAGGCCGCATCGAGCTGCACATTCACCGGCACCCAGACGTTGCCCGACTTGTGGATGGCCTGGATGGCCGCGAGGTGCTCGATCGAGTTGACGCACATCGTCGCGATGCGGCGATCGGTGAGCCCCTGGTCGCGCAGCGCCTCGCCGACGCGTTCGCTCGCCGCATCGAGCGCCGAGAAGGTGATGCGCCGCTCGCCCTGGATGACGGCGGTCTTGTCGGGGTTGCGGCGGGCGCTGCGCCGCACGATGTCGGCGAGCGAGATGCGGGCGATGCGGGTGCGTTCGGCGTCGGCTGTCTGCATGAGGGCTCCTGGAGGGCTCGCTGGTCCGGTCACGGTTCGACGAAGAAATCGATCAGCGGCTCGACGCCCGGCGTCACCAGGTACGGCGCGAAATCGGCGACGCCGGCATCGCGCAGCACCTGCTCGTCGATCAGCAACTGGCCGGTGAGCTCGCGGCTCGGGCGGGTCAGGATGTGCCACGCGGCGTCGGCCATGATGGCCGGCAGGCGCGCCTGTCCGGCCACGTCGGGCGCCGCGATGCGCAGGGCGCTGGTGGCAATCACGGTGCGCGGCTACAGCGAGTTGCTCGCGATGCCGCGCCCGCGCAGCTCCTCGGCCAGGCCGCGGCTGAGCATGCTCATCGCGTACTTCGAGGTGGTGTAGGCCGCATGGCGCGCGAACCACTTGGGGTTCATGTCCAGCGGCGGCGACAGCGTGAGGATGTGCGGGTTGGCCGCTTTCTCCAGGTGCGGCAGGCAGGCCTGCGCGCACAGGTAGCTGCCCCGCGCGTTGATCTCGAACATGAGGTCGTAGCGCTTCATCGGCGTGCGCTCAACGGTCTCCAGGTGGATCGCGCTGGCGTTGTTGACCAGGATGTCGATGCCGCCGAAGCGCGCCACCGCCGCATCAACGGCGGCGCGCACCTGGGCTTCGTCGCGCACGTCGACCACCACCGCCAGCGCCTGCCCGCCGGCCGCGACGATTTCCTCGGCGGCGCTGTGGATGGTGCCGGGCAGGCGCGGATCGGGCGTTGCCGTCTTGGCCGCGACCACGATATTTGCGCCGTCGCGCGCGGCCCGCAGCGCGATGGCCTTGCCGATGCCGCGGCTCGCGCCGGTGATGAAGAGTGTTTTCGATTTCAGGGACGGCATGCAGGCTTTCGGAAATCGCGATGCGCGATCGCAGGAGCCCGCAGGCTATGCGCCGGTGCGGCAAAAGACTTGCGCAGACTGGCTGCGGCGGATGCGGCCAACGCAGCCAATCGACGCAAGGTGCCGGGGCGGGGCGCGTGCGACCATCGGCGAGGCAACTCCCGGCGTCGAGCCCTTCATTCGATGATCACGCTCTATCACTGCGCGAATGCACGCTCGTTCCGCGTCCTCTGGATGCTCGAGGAACTCGGCGCGGCCTACCGGCTGGAGATGCTCCCGTTTCCGCCGCGGGTGCTGCACCCCGCGTACCTGGAGATCAACCCGCAGGGCACGGTGCCGCTGCTGGTCGATGGCCAGACGCGCATGACCGAGTCGGCCGCGATCTGCCAGTACCTGGCCAGCCTGCACGCGCCGACCCCGCTGGGCGTGGAGCGCGGCGAGCCCGGCTACGGCGACTACCTGAACTGGCTCCACTTCGGCGAGGCCTCGCTGACCTTTCCGCAGACCCTGGTGCTGCGCTACACCCTGCTGGAGCCCGAGGAGCGCCGCCAGCCCCAGGCCGCGGAGGACTATGCCCGGTTCTTCTTCGTGCGCCTGCGGGCGCTCGAACAGCGGCTCCAGGCGCAGGACTTCGCGTGCGCCGGCCGCTTCACGGCAGCCGATATTTCCGTCGGCTACGCCTTGCTGCTGGCCCGCGTGCTGGGCCACCACGAGCGCTTCGGGCCGGCGGTGCGGCGGTACTGGGAGCGCCTGAGTTCGCGCGCGGGCTTTGTGCGTGCGATGGCGGTGCAGGACGAAGCGGCTGCGCGCCAGGGCCTTGCGCTGTTGCCGGCGCCCGGCGTGGGGCTCGGGAAGCGGTCGCAGGTGCGCGAATGAGTGTGGCCATCAAACGGGCCCTGAGCAATCGCTCCGCGATGGCACTGGAGATCCTTGTCGCGGCTGGCGTGCTAGCGGCGCCGCGGCAGCGTCAGTCCGTCGCAAGACGGGACAGGAAGGCGTCGACCTGGTCCTCGGCAGTGGCCCATGAGGTGACCAGGCGAATCACCGAATGTTTTTCGTCCGGTCGGCCCCACACGTAGAACGCGAAGTCCTTCTGCAGCGCGGCGACGACGGCGTTCGGAAAAATGGGGAACACCTGGTTCGTCTCGGTCGCCGCAGCGAATCCGTAGCCGCCCGAGGCGATGCCGGCCGCCAGCCTCGCAGCCATGGCATTCGCATGCCGCGCCATGACGGAGAACAGGTTGCCATCGCCGAACAATTCCCTGAACTGGATGCCGAGCAACCGCCCCTTGGCCAGCATGCCGCCGCGCTGCTTGAGGTGAAAGGGGAAGTCTTCTGCAAGCGCCGGGTTGCACACCACGATGGCCTCGCCCAGCAGCGCGCCCACCTTGGTCCCGCCGATCCAGAACAGGTCGACCAGCGAAGCGATGTCGGCCAGCGTCGCATCGTTCCTGTGCGAAGCCAGCGCGGCCCCGAGGCGGGCGCCGTCGAGAAACAGGATGAGCCCCCGCCGCCGCGCGAGCGCGGAGATGCTGCGCAATTCGGCCAGCGTGTAGACCGTGCCCGTTTCCGTCGCATTCGACAAGTAGATGAGCCGCGGCCGGGCCATGTGGGGAAAGTGCGAGTTGGTCTCGAGCGCCTCCTCGATGTTCTCGGGCGTGATCTTTCCATCGACCGCGGGAACGAGGATGAGCTTGTGTCCCGTGGCCTCGATCGCGCCGGCTTCCCGCACGACGATATGGCCGGAGCTCACGGCGATCACGGCTTCGTGCGGGCGCAGGCAACTGGAGATCGAAACGATGTTGGCCATGGTGCCGCTGGCAACGAAGTGGATGGCGCCTTCGAACGCGGCGCCCAGGTGTGCCTTGATCCTCGATGCCGCATCGGCCGAGTAGGCGTCGTCGCCGTAGGGCGCCTGCTGCGCGAGGTTGGTTTGCGCGAGCGCGCGCAGGATGTCGGGGTGCGCGCCCTCGCTGTAGTCGTCGAGAAAACTGAAGGTGGTCATTCGGTGCCGTCGTGTGTGTGCGCCCGGCCCGGAACCGGGCGGGCATCGAGCACCGGAGGCTACCGAGCGGAACCGCGATCGCCTTGTAAAAAGTTGCCGGCAGGACGCTGGAAGCGCGCTGGCGTGACGCTGTAGGCGTCGCTGAACGCACGCGTGAAATGGCTCTGGTCGAAGAATCCGACGGCGTGCGCCACGTCGGTGATCGGCATGTCGCGGTTCGTCTTGATCAGCTCGACCGCTCGCTCGAGCCGCAACCGCAGCAACCACGCATGGGGCGTCATGCCGACCGTGCGCTTGAAGAGCTTCAGGAACCGGAACCGGTCGAGGCCGAGCACAAGGGCAAGATCTTCCAGCACCACCTTGTCGCACAGGCGCGCTTCCATGAAGTCGCGCACGCGCATGAGCTGCCGCGGCGTCAACGTACCGGAGACAACCTGGGGCGATGGCTTCAGCAGCCGCGCGAACAGGGACTCGAAGAGTTCCATGACGTGCGCCTCCTTCAGCTGCGGATCGTCCGACGCGTCCCGCAGCGCGGTGTGCATGCGGATCAGCTGTTCGGCCAGCCGCGTGTCGCGCAGCACCACGGCCGCTTGCGAGGGGAAGTGGTGCTTGCCGGTGATCTCCTCGCCCAGGCCCGCCAGCAGTTCGGGCGAGAGCCGGAACGTCTGCAGCGTGTAGGCCTCGTTGGCGCCGGCGACGCCGTCGTGCACCTCGCCAGGCGGCATCAGCTGGATCGCGCCGCGGGTAAGCAGCAGCGATTCGCCCTTGAACTGCTGGCGCTGCACGCCATCGGCCACGAGCGCGACGTGGCAGTCCAGGTGGTAATGGGGCTTGAAGCGAAAGGCGGAAAACCGGGCCGTGCTCAGGACAAGGCCGGGTACCTCGATCGCGCGGCTGTAATGAACCTCTTCACGCAAAGACGCGGCTCCTGCAGGTGGGCGGATTTCTCGCATGGTAGATGCAACCGCACACCGCCCTACAGCATCGATTCGGGGATCAGGAGCGACTGCCATTGCAGCTTGAAGCGCATCCATGGACTGCTCCGGGCTCGCTGTCCGTCACCCTGGCCGGCGTTGCGGCGCATGCCCTCGAGCGCGGCGGGGCTGGGCATGAAGTAGGGCGAAGAGGTGAGGATTTCGGTCTGCTCCTGCTGCGCTGCTTCGCCGAGGAGGAGGCGGCGGCTCGTGTCGATCAGCGCGCCGCTGGCGAGCCGACGCGTTTCCGACAGGCCCCACATCAGCCGGAAACCGCTGGCGCCCGGGGGAGCGCTGGCCATCGAGGTCGTGACGCTGCGCGGGCCTTCGTCCCGGAGGCTCGCGTATGCAAAGGATCCCGCCGCGGGACCAGGCAAAAAAATACCCGCCGAAGCGGGTTCGAGGAGCCCGTGCAGGGCGCTCTAAGGACGAAACAGAGAGCTCTTCTTTTATGCGGCCCTGTTGCGTGACAGCCCCTCGATCGTCGGTGGGGTGGCTGCAATCGGCTGTAAGCCAAAATTAGGCTGTTAGCGTAGGACACACTTAAAAACGTGAAGTATTTGGCAGGCTGCAAACGTTGCTGCTTGGCCATGGCGCTCGAAGTGTCGGTCTCGTCTGACAAGGCCTGCCTCTGCGAAGCCCTAGATTTTGCGGACTCGCTTCGAAGTGCGAGTTCTCTGTGTGTGACAGCACCTAAAGAGATTCAACCCAGCCTGGTGCTGGGTTTTTTTTGCGCCCGACATTCTTGGGAGCGTGAATTAATGCCACTTCATGCCATGAAGTTTGTGTAAGTGTGTCTTGTTGTGCCTTATGTCGCAGGCCAGCCATTCCCAATGTACGGATCGCTGCAGCACACTCTTCGCAACAAAAAGAGGTGTCTCATGGGAGTTATGAATGAACTGTCACCTGAGGTGGACACATTCGTGTGCCGCTTCAGCATTCCGATCCGGCTCGACGAAGAGCGGTTCCAGTATTTCCCCGTGGTGGGGGTCTTTCGCAGCATGCCGTTCGATCAGGTCGATCGATGGGTGATGCGACCCGACGGTCGGGCGCGCACCGATCGGGAGTTGGCGGCCGAAGTTCTTCTTGAACTGCGCCGGCCGCTCGGTTCCTCGGGAAAGACGGCGGCGCTTCAGTTCGGTATCACCGATGTGCTCGAAGTGGATCGGGCTGCGGCCATCATCGTGGCGACTTTCCTGTCCGAGCTTCCGCGCGGCGCGCAGCGCGAACTCGAGAGCGAAGTCGTGGGCTAGGACGGGAAGCCCAACGAAAAAGCCCGCACGAGGCGGGCTTTGGAATGTGGTCGTGAACTCTCACGCGGTCCACGTTACGGCAAATGTTCAATTGCGGAAGCCACCTGTTGTTTTTCTCGTCGTAGTGACTTCGACGCGCCGGTGTGAGATTCGGCTTGCCTGGCCAGGCAACACTCAGAGTGAATCTGAGCGAGGGGCGATTGTACCAGACGAGGTTTTTGTGCCCGGCAAGGAACGGAATCCGGGCCGAGCCCAAATATTTTTCGCAGGCTGCCGCTTTTGCAGGCACCGTGTTGCAGGCCACGCCAGGCAACGATCCTGAACTCTTCACACATGGTTTTCCACAACATTGTCCCCATTGAAAATGGAAAACATGACATGGCCGTGTGCTAGGTAAAAACAGTTGTTGCACAAACCGGGGTAGGCGCGCGCTGACAGACTTCCCGGGGCTCGCGGGAGGAACATCTCCTGACCGCAATGTTGCGGCAAGGAGCATGAAATGACCTTCGACTTCTTGTTTCGTCCCAGCCATACCGCCTACCTCAAAAGGGCGTCGGCGTTGCTGGAAGAAGCGCAGATGGCGCGCATCGAGCACCAGGCCGCCGCGGAGCATCACAGCGCACTGGCGCGGATGTACGCCGAGCGTGTCCGGCGGCTAGAGAGCGAGCTCTACCGGCAGCCGCGCGGCGCGGAACACGGGCCTGCCGATGTCCTGGCCGAGGATCGGCCGCAGTTGTATTCGCTGGATGGCACTCGCAAGCCGGGGCTGACATCAGCGACCTGAGCGCCTGCCGAAGCACGCAAGCCGGCCATCGCTATCCCGGACATGAATATTGCCAAACCTGTGGCGCGGGCAGACACGGCACCATCAAGGCTCATTCTTGGAGAGCCGCATGAAGATGTTCAAAAAAGTCGTTGGTGGGGTCATCTCGTTGGCCGGTGCCGTGGTGATCGTTGCTCAGCACTTCTGAAGGAAGGCGCCAACCCGGCGAAACGTGACGTGGTGCCCATGCGGGCAAGCCAGGAACGGACGAATGACTTTCGGCACTGGTGAACGCTGCGGCATCGCACTAGCCTCGTGACCCGGATGACAGGGGCAGGCGACTGGTTTTCAGTTCGGCTTAAGGTTGGAGAACGATACTGAATCTTGACGGTCTTCCGGCGTTGGTAGAGGTTGCTTCTGCACCCGCTTTTGCACCCGCTCTTTGCAGCGGTTCCTCGAGGCTGAAGGTCGTCAAGATTTCTTTCTCCGCGCCTGATGCAACCCCTGTCGTTCATCCAGGACCTTCAAGAAGCATGCGCCACTCGCTGTTGCACTACCTCTCCACGCAGCCATTGCCCGCCACCGTCGCAGGTGCGCAGGGCATTGCCGCCGTTCAGGCCCTGTTGCAGGAGGGCTGCGTGAAGGCCATCTTTCCGCAGCCTCGCTCCCCCGAAGTCGATATGCCCGTGGCAACGGTGACCGAACTCACCCGGCTCGGCCACCGCGCACTGCGCCGGTTCAGCGGCGCCTGAAACGCCCCTTCGACTAGCGCTGCGCCAGCCGCCGCAGCGCCATCGACAGTTCCTCCATATCGATGGGTTTGAGCAAGTGATGGTCGAAGCCGGCCTGGGCGATGCGCACCCTGTCGTCCGGTTGGCCCCATCCCGTCAGTGCGATCAGCGTCAGCCCGCTGTGCGCGGGGTCAGCCCGAAGCCTGCGGGCCAGCTCGCAGCCATCCATGCCGGGCATGCCGATGTCCAGGATCGCCAGCGAAGGACGAAAGCCGTCCGCCGTCTTCAGCGCTTCGGTGCCGCTGAACGCCACGGCGGTGCGCGCTCCGAGAAGGCCCAGCAGCGCCGCCAGCGATTCCGCCGCATCGCGGTTGTCATCGACGACCAGGATGCTGTGCCGCGCGATGGCCGCTTCGGTGGACGGGGCCTCGCGCTTCTCGGCCCCCGCATCGTGCGCGATCGCCAACGGCAGCGTTACCACGAATTCGCTGCCCTGGCCGAGGCCGCCGCTTGTCGCGCTGACAGTGCCCCCGTGCAGCTCCACCAGGCTCTTCACCAGCGTGAGCCCGATGCCCAGGCCCCCCTGGGCGGCCCTGGCCGTGCCGCTCACCTGCACGAACATGTCGAAGATCGACGCCAGCATGTCAGGCGGAAGGCCGGCGCCGTTGTCGAGGACGCGGACCACCGCATTCGCGCCTTCGCGTTCGACGAACACGTCGATCCGGCCGCCTTCGGGCGTGTACTTGGCGGCGTTGTTCAACAGGTTGGAGAACACCTGCGTGAGCCGCACCCCGTCGCCTTCGACGGCCAATGAGGCATCCGCCGCATGCACCTGCAGCTGGTGCCGGCCGGCGTCCATCAGCGGCCGGCTGAGCTCCACGGCATCGCGGATCACCTGGTCGACCATCAGCTCGCCGAGTTGGAGTTCGATCTTTCCGCGGGTGATGCGCGACACCTCCATCAGGTCGTTCACCAGGCGCACCATGTGATCGATCTGGCGGCCCATGAGCTGGTAGTAGGGCTGCGCGGCTTCGGGCGTGAGCGGCTTGCGCGTGAGGATGGCCAGCGCCGTGCTCAGCGGCGCCATCGGGTTGCGAAGCTCGTGCGCCAGCGTGGCGAGGAATTCGGTCTTGCGCTTGTCCGCTTCGCCCAGGTCGTCCAGGATGCGGCGCAGTTCGTACTGCCGGCGCCGGGCCCGCAGCGCGCTTCGCAGCGCGCTCACCAGGGCCGCCACGCGGATCGGCCGCTCCAGCACCGTGACGTTGGCCATGCCCTCCATGGCCACGGCAACGGCGCGCGAATCGGCCCCCTGCTTGGCCAGCACCAGCACCGGCAGGTCCGACCACGGCGGCTGCGTCGACACCGCATCGGACAGGTCGGCCGCATCGTTGCCCGAGAGCATTTCCTCGGACACCAGGATGGCGCCCGCGCCCTGGCCGATTTCCAGTACCAGCTCGTGCAGCGTCGCGCAGACCCGGGTGGCGATGCCGGCGCGCTCGAGCACGGCGGTCGCCATCACGGCGTCCTTCGAAGTGGCCGTCCTGAGCAGGACGCGCAGTTGCGTGTCTTCGTGCGTGATCGTGGCGCCTGGCGTGTTCGTCGTCACGGCCGGGTGGCAGTGACGCCATCGATGGGCACCGGAATGCCGCTCAGGATGCCCCGGAAGTGGCGCAGGGGCTCGCCCACGTGCAGCCCGCTGCCATCCATCGAGAAATCGCGGATGGTCCGCTCGTGCGCGCTGCCGCGTTTCTTGAGCACCGAGATGGCCTGCCGGACCTCGCCCTCGAATTCGAAGTAGCGCAGCAACACGACCGCGTCCGCGAGGTAACTGGCGTCAACCGGCGTCTGCATCTGCATGCCGATGAGCCCGTGCTGCGCGCCGACCAGCAGCGTGGCCACGCCGGCCTGCCCGAGGTAGGTCAGCAGTTCGTGCAGCTGCACGATGAGAAAGCGCTCATCGGGCATGGCGTTGAGATAGCCGTTCAGGCTGTCGATGACGACGACCGTCGCGGCATGCTCGGTCACGGCCAGGCGGATCTCGTGGACCAGCTCGCCCGGCGAAAGCTCGGCGGGGTCGACCTGCTTGATGCGCAGGTGCCCCGACGCGAGGTAGGGCTCCAGGTCCATCCCCAGGCCCGCGCAGCGCGTGCGCAGCGTGTTGACGCTCTCGTCGAAGATGAAAAGCGCGGCGCATTCGCCCCGACGGGCGGCGGAAACGGCGAACTGAACGGCCACCGACGATTTGCCCGTGCCCGGCGCGCCGACGAAGAGGGTGCTCGTTCCCTTCTCGAGGCCGCCCCCGAGCAGGTCGTCCAGTTCGGCGATTCCGCTGGGCATCTTGGTGAGCGGTGCGCTGGTCGCGTGCTCGGAGGCGACGAGCCGCGGAAACACCTGCAGGCCCCCGCGATGGATCTTGTAGTCGTGAAAGCCGCCGCGATAGGCCTGCCCGCGGTACTTGACCACCAGGAGGCGCCGCCGCGCCGAGCCGTAGTCGGAATTGAGCTGCTCCAGCCGCAGCACGGCGTGCGCGATGCTCTGCACCTGCAGGTCGTGCTCCGTGGCAGTCATGTCGTCCAGCAGCAGCACGGTGCATTGCCGGCCCGCGAAGAACTGCTTCAACGCCAGGATCTGCCGGCGGTACCGCAGCGACGTGCCCGACAGCAGCCGCAACTCGGACAGCGAGTCGAACACGATGCGAGAGGGCTTGAGCGTGTCCACGTCGCTGAGGATGCGCAGCGTCGTTTCGCTCAACTCCACCTCCGAGGGGTGGAACATCGTGTACTGCTCTTCGGGGTGAAGGCTGTCCTGCGCGGGGAGCATCTCGCGCACATGGATGCCCGAGAGGTCCCAGCCGTGGGAGTTGGCCACGCCGCGCAGTTCGTTCTCGGTTTCCGAGAGCGTGACGTACAGGACCGACTCGCCCGTCCGGGCGCCCTCGAGCAGGAACTGCAGCGCGATGGTCGTCTTGCCGGCGCCCGGCGTGCCCTCCACCAGGTAGAGGCGGTTGGGCTCCAGCCCCCCGCCCAGCACATCGTCCAGCCCCGGCACGCCGATGCCCAGCAGGTTGTTTTGCCGTCCCCCGAGGCTTGATGCCTTGGCCTCCATCGTTGTTGCTCCATGAAAAATTCGGATACCAAATTCAATCATGCGAGCGCGAAAAAACCATGCAGGACAAGGCCGGAAAAACGACCCAGCCTTTGTCGGCCGGAACCGATTCTTTCCGTGATGCTCAGGGAGGGAAAAGGTGCAGAGCCGCCGAGGCGGCTAGCGCAGGAACACGTGCTGCATGAACTGCTTGATCGGGTACTGGATCACCGTCTGCACCCGGGCCGGCAGCTCCAGCGGCCGCATCAGCATCTTGAGCGTGCTGCCGGCGCTCAGGTTGGTGCGGATGGTGCTGTTCATGCGCGCACTCAGCTGCTGCACATAGGCCGTGTCGTCGGCGCGATGGGGCGCCCGGGCCTTCACGACATGGCGGATCGCGCAGTCCGCGTCCTCGCTCTTGAGTTCCAGCGTGCGCCGGCCGATGGTGCCGATCACGCGAAAGCGGCTGAGTTTCTCCTGTTCGCGATAGCGTCGGAAGAACCGGTAGAAGTGCTTGTAGTGGTTGACCTCGTCCGTCGCGATGCGGGTGGCCAGGTCGTGCAGCACCGGCTCGTCGGTGGCGCGGGCCATGGCGCGGTAGTAGGTGGCGGTGCCGGTCTCGACCACGCAGCGCGCGGTCATCTCCAGGGCGCGGGTGGGGGCGAGCAGCTCGACCTTGCAGTAGGTCGCGTATTCCTCCAGGAAGCCGCGGTAGGCCGTGTCCCACTCGAATTCGGGCCACACATGGCGCACATAGGCGCGCAGGGCCTGGCCGTGCTGCAGTTCCTCGGGCTCCCAGTGGTTGGAGAGCCAGTCGGTCACTTCGTCGTCGCCGCGGAAGAAATCCACCAGGTTGTGCGTGTACAGGTCCGAGCCGCTTTCGATGAACGAGGCTGAGGTCACGAGGTAGAAAAGATTCTCGTCCAGGCGCACCTTGTCGAGCGCGATGCGCGAGAAATCGAGGTCCTCGATCTTCCAGTGTTCGGCCTCAAGACCTGCCATGCGGACTCCTTGATTCATGTTGTGCATATGAATAGGACGGGGCCCGCTGCGTTTGGTTCGGCCGCGCGGGAGCTCCAGGGCGCATATTAGCCGCGGTGCTGCGATCACGCAGTCGCCCCGGGGCCGCCCGGGCGGCATGGGCAAACCTATAATCGTTTGTTCAAGCAAATCAAGCAGTTAGGTCGGTTCAACGCAGTGGTTTCGACGAGAGGTCGCCATCGCCAGGCCGCCCTCGACAGAAGACGAAATCCAAAGATGAGCCAGCCCACATTCACGGTCGCGGACATCCGCAAGACCTTTCTCGATTTCTTCGCCTCCAAGGGCCACACGGTGGTGCCCTCCAGTTCGCTGGTGCCGGGCAACGACCCGACGCTCATGTTCACCAACTCGGGCATGGTCCAGTTCAAGGACGTGTTCCTCGGCGAAGACAAGCGCAACTACGTGCGCGCCGCCTCGGTCCAGGCGTGCCTTCGTGCCGGCGGCAAGCACAACGACCTGGAGAACGTGGGCTACACCGCGCGCCACCACACCTTCTTCGAGATGCTGGGCAACTGGAGCTTCGGCGACTACTTCAAGCGCGAATCGCTCACCTGGGCCTTCGAGCTGCTGACCAAGGTCTACAAGCTGCCGGCCGAGAAGCTCTGGGCCACCGTCTACATCGAGGACGACGAGGCCTACGACATCTGGACCAAGGAAATCGGCCTGCCCCCCGAGCGCGTCGTGCGCATCGGCGACAACAAGGGCGGGCGCTACATGTCCGACAACTTCTGGATGATGGCCGACACGGGCCCGTGTGGCCCGTGCTCCGAGATCTTCTACGACCACGGCCCCGAGATCCCCGGCGGCCCGCCCGGCAGCCCCGATGAAGACGGCGACCGCTACATCGAGATCTGGAACAACGTGTTCATGCAGTTCGACATGCAGCCCGACGGCTCGGTCAAGAAGCTGCCCGCACCGTGCGTCGATACCGGCATGGGCCTGGAGCGGCTGGCCGCGATCCTGCAGCACGTGCACAGCAACTACGAGATCGACATCTTCGATGCGCTCATCAAGGCCGCGGCCCGCGAGACCGGCGAAAAAGACCTGGGCAACAACTCGCTGCGCGTGATCGCCGACCACATCCGCGCGACCTCGTTCCTGGTGGCCGATGGCGTCATTCCCTCCAACGAAGGTCGCGGCTACGTGCAGCGCCGCATCGTGCGCCGCGCCATTCGCCACGGCTACAAGCTCGGCCAGAAGAAGCCGTTCTTCCACAAGCTCGTGCCCGACCTCGTGAAGCTGATGGGCGATGCGTACCCCAAGCTCGTGGCCGACGAGAAGCGCATCACCGACACGCTCAAGGCCGAGGAAGAGCGCTTCTTCGAGACGCTCGCCAACGGCATGGAAATCCTCGACGCGGCCCTGGCCGGCGATGCCAAGACGCTGCCGGGCGACGTCGCCTTCAAGCTGCACGACACCTACGGTTTCCCGCTCGACCTGTCGGCCGACGTGTGCCGCGAGCGCGGCGTGAGCGTCGACGAGGCCGGCTTCAATGTCGCCATGGAAAAGCAGAAGGCCGCGGGCCGTGCGGGCGGCAAGTTCAAGATGGACCGCAACGTCGAATACATCGGCGCGGGCAACACCTTCACCGGCTACGAGCACCTGGAGGAAAGCGCCAAGGTCGTCGCGCTGTACTTCGAAGGTGCGGCAGTGAACGAGCTGAAGGAAGGCCAGCCCGGCATCGTCGTGCTCGACGCCACGCCCTTCTATTCGGAGAGCGGCGGCCAGGTCGGCGACCAGGGCGTGCTCAGCGCCGAAGGCGTGCAGTTCGGCGTCGAGGACACGCAGAAGATCAAGGCCGACGTGTTCGGCCACCACGGCACGCAGACCCAGGGCACGCTCAAGGTCGGCGACGCAGTGAAGGCCGCGGTCGACGGCGAGCGCCGCAACGCGACCATGCGCAACCACTCGGTCACCCACCTGATGCACAAGGCCCTGCGCGAAGTGCTCGGCGACCACGTGCAGCAGAAGGGCTCGCTGGTCGATGCCGACAAGACGCGCTTCGACTTCGCGCACAACGCCCCCGTCACGCGCGACCAGATCCTGGAGATCGAGAAGCGCGTGAACGCCGAGGTGCTGGCCAACGTGGCCACGCAGGCGCGCGTGATGGACATGGAATCGGCCCAGAAGACCGGCGCGATGATGCTGTTCGGCGAGAAGTACGGCGAGACCGTGCGCGTGCTGGACATCGGCTCGAGCCGCGAACTGTGCGGCGGCACCCACGTGGGCCGCACCGGCGACATCGGCCTCTTCAAGATCGTGAGCGAAGGCGGCGTGGCCGCCGGCGTGCGCCGCATCGAGGCGGTCACGGGCGCCAATGCGCTCACCTACCTGCAGGACCTCGAATCGACCGTGCAGAGCGTGGCCGCCACGCTCAAGTCGCCGGCCGCCGAGCTGCAGGGCCGCTTGACGCAGGTGCTCGATCAGGTGAGGGCGCTGGAGCGCGAAGTGGGCTCGCTCAAGGGCAAGCTCGCATCGTCCAAGGGCGACGAACTCATCGCGCAGGCGGTGGACGTCAATGGCATCAAGGTGCTCGCGGCCAAGCTGGACGGCGCCGATGCCAAGACGCTGCGCGACACCATGGACAAGCTGAAAGACAAGCTCAAGACAGCCATCATCGTGCTGGCCGCCGTCGACGGCGACAAGGTGCAGATCGCGGCCGGCGTCACCGCCGACACCGTGGGCAAGGCCAAGGCCGGCGAGCTGGTCAACTTTGTGGCGCAGCAGGTCGGCGGCAAGGGCGGCGGCAAGGCCGACATGGCCATGGCCGGCGGCACCGATGCGGCGGGCGTGCCCGCCGCGCTGAAATCGGTTCAGGGCTGGGTCGCGGAACGCGTCTGATGACCGACGCGCTGCCCGGCGAAGAGTCTGGCACGCCACTTGGCGAGGTGCTCGTGATGGGCGCGGGCACCATCGGCTGCTACATCGGCGGCCGGCTCGCCGCGGCGGGCGTGCCCGTCACCTTCGTCGGCCGGCCCCGCGTGCTCCAGAAGCTCGCGGACCACGGCCTCTCGCTCAGCGACCTCGACGGCGCCAAGCACCACATCCTGCCCTCGGCGCTGCGCCTGTGCGAGCAGGTGCCCGCCGGCGCCAGGCCTGCGCTGGTGCTCCTTTGCGTGAAGAGCGGCGCCACCGCCGAAGCCGCAGGCGAACTGGCCTTTGCGCTGCCCGCGGGCACCACGGTCGTCTCGCTGCAGAACGGCATTTCCAACAGCGCCGCCGCATCGCAAGCGGGCCCGTCGCTCAACGTGCTGCCGGGCATGGTGCCTTACAACGTGGCCGAGATCGGCGAGGGCGCCTTCCATCGCGGCACCCCCGGCCGGCTCGCCGCGAAGGACGATGCGGCGCTGCGCCCGTGGCTCCCCGTGTTCGAGCGCGCAGGCGTGCCGCTCGACCTGCACGACGACCTCTTGCCGGTGCAGTGGGGCAAGCTGCTGCTGAACCTCAACAACCCGGTCAACGCGCTTTCGGGCCTGCCGCTGCGCGAGGAGCTGATGCACCGCGGCTACCGCCAATGCTTCGCGGCGCTCATCGACGAAACGCTGGGCGTGCTCGGCGTGAGCGGCATCGTGCCGGCGCAGGTGGCGGCCGTGCCGGCGCAGCGGCTCTCGAGCCTGCTGCGGCTGCCCGACTGGCTCTTTCGCATCGTTGCGGCGCGCATGCTGCGCATCGATGCGAAGGCGCGCTCCAGCATGGCCGACGACCTCGCGCTCGGCCGCCGTACCGAGATCGATGCGCTCAGCGGCGAGGTCGTGCGTCTCGCGCAGGAACATGGCCTGAGCGCACCGCGCAATGCGCGCATGGTGGCGCTGCTCGAAGCCTGGCCGAACCAGCCCGAGCGCTGGCCGGCACGGCGATTGCAAGACGCTCTCGGCCTGTAGCGCTTAGCCTGTACCCTCGGGCTCTTGCGGCGCTCGGCCCACAAGAAAGAGGGAGTTCTCATGCAGGTCCTGATTCTCGGCAGCGGTGTCATCGGCACCTCGGTGGCGTACTACCTGGCACGCGCCGGCCACGAGGTGACGGTGCTGGAGCGCCAGCCAGCGCCCGCGCTCGAAACCAGCTTCGGCAACGCGGGCGAGGTGTCGCCCGGCTACTCGGCGCCCTGGGCCGGCCCCGGCGTGCCGGTGAAGGCCATCAAGTGGATGCTGATGCAGCACAGCCCGCTGGTCGTCAAGCCGATGCTCGATCCGGCGATGTGGCGCTGGGGCCTCTCGATGCTGCTCAACTGCACGCAGGCGCGCTACGAACTCAACAAGGGCCGCATGGTGCGGCTGGCCGAATACAGCCGCGATTGCCTGAAGGCCCTGCGCGCCGACACCGGCATCCAGTACGACGAGCGCATGCAGGGCACGCTGCAGCTCTTTCGCACGCAGCAGCAGCTCGACGGCACCGCGAAAGACGTGGAGGTGCTCAAAGCCTCCGGCGTGCCCTACCAGGTGCTCGACCGCGAGGGTTGCCTGCCCTACGAGCCCGCGCTTGCGGAGGTGAAGGAGAAGTTCGTCGGCGGCCTGCGCCTGCCGGGCGACGAAACCGGCGACTGCTTCAAGTTCACGCAGGCGCTCGCGAAGCTGGCGGAAGCCGAAGGCGTGACCTTTCGCTTCGGCGTGAACATCCAGGCCATCGAGCACGACGCCGCTAAGGGCGTGAATGGCGTGACTGCGGTGCGCACCGACCAGGGCAACTTCACCGCCGACCGCTACGTGGTCGCGCTCGGCAGCTATTCGCCCGCGCTGGTCAAGCCGCTGGGCATCGACCTGCCGGTCTACCCGGTCAAGGGCTTCTCGATCACCGTGCCGATCACCGACGCGGCCGGCGCCCCCGAATCCACCGTGATGGACGAGACCTTCAAGGTGGCTGTCACGCGCCTGGGCGACCGCATCCGCGTGGGTGGCACGGCGCAGCTTTCGGGCTTCGACCTCGCGCTCAATCCGCGCCGGCGCGACACGCTCGAACACGTCGTGACCGATCTTTTCCCCAAGGGCGGCAACGTGCGCGACGCCTCCTTCTGGACGGGTCTGCGCCCCATGACGCCCGACGGCACGCCCGTGATCGGCGCCACGCGCATCCCGAACCTGATGCTGAGCACCGGCCACGGCACGCTGGGCTGGACCATGGCCGCCGGCACCGGCCGCGTGATGGCCGACCTCGTCGCAGGCAAGGCACCCGAGATCGACATGGAAGGCCTGACCGTGGCGCGCTACGGCGGCTAGCAGGCACGACGCCATCCACCGAGCAGGGCGGTCCGAAAGGGCCGCCCTGTTTACGTTGGGTTGCGACATCTAGGGTTTCTACTTAGTCACGAAGTTGTCTTCGTGGCTATCCTTCGTGCGTTCCATTAATAAATCGTTGTTTCTTTAGTGAAACAAAAACGCCGACCACGACGGACCCATGAAACACACACGCCGCCTCGCCATCGCCGCCGCCATGTCCCTGGCCGGCGCCTGCGCCACCGGACTGGCCTGGGCGCAGAGCTACCCCGCCAAGCCGATCACGCTGGTGGTCGCGTATCCGGCGGGCGGCGACACCGATGCGCTGGCGCGGCTCTTCGCCGAGAAGCTCTCGGCGCGGGTGGGGCAGCCGGTGGTGGTGGACAACCGCCCGGGCGCCAGCGGCATCATCGGCAGCGGCTACGTTTCGAAGGCGCCGGCCGACGGCTACACGCTGCTGCTCGCGCCCAGCACCTTCTCGATCGCGCAACTGGTCCTGAAGACCAACGGCGCCTCCGGCTACGACGTGCTCGCCGGCTTCACGCCGATCGTGCAGACCGGCAGCCAGCCGCTCTTCCTGGTGGCGAGCGCCGGCAGCGGCTTCGCCACCGCGAAGGACGCGGTCGCCGCGGCCAAGGGCGCCGGCAAGTCGCTCTCGTACGCGAGCCCGGGCAGCGGCTCGCCGATGCACATCCTGGGCGAAATGTTCGCCCGCGCCTCGGGCGCGAACCTCGCGCACGTGCCCTACAAGGGCGTGGCGCCCGCGGTCAACGACGTGCTGGGCGGCCATGTGCCGGTCACCTTCATCACGCTCGGCCCGGTGGCGCCGTACTTCGCCAACGGCAAGCTCAAGCCGCTGGCCGTCGCTTCGAGCCAGCGCTCGCCGCTCGCCCCCACCGTGCCCACGCTCGCCGAGCTCGGCTACAAGGACGTCGAGGTGGTCGCCTGGAACGGCCTCTGGGGCCCGCGCAACCTCTCGCCTGACATCGTGAAGACGCTCAACGGCCACTTCAACGACATCCTCAAGATGCCCGACATCGTCGCGCGCATGGCCGTGCTCGGCACCACGCCGGTGGGCGGCGATGCCGACGTGCTCGGCAAGACCAACGCGGCGGACTACGCGCGGTTCGGCAAGGTCATCAAGGAGCTCGGCATCCAGGCCGACTGAACACGCCATGACCGAACTCAAAGCCACCCCCGATCCCTCGAGCCTGCAATCGCTGCTGGCCGAACTGCCCGCCAACCTGCTGGCCGGCCGCCGCGTGCTCGTGACCGGCGGCGCGCGGGGCCTGGGCCTCGCGTTCGCGCAGTGCATCGCCGCGGCGGGCGCGAGCGTGGTGCTGGCCGACATCCTCGGCGAGCTCGCCGAAACCGAAGCCGAGGCGTTGCGCGATGCGGGCCACAAGGCGCACGCGCTCACCGTCGACCTGTCGGCGCCGGCCTCCGTCGACGCCTGCGCCGCCGAGGCGATCCGCCTGCTCGGCGGGCTCGACGGCCTGGTCAACAACGCCGCCATCACCAACTCGGGTGGCCGCGATGCGCACCAGCTCGAGATCGACATGTGGGACCGCGTGATGAATGTCAACGTGCGCGGCACCTGGCTCATGGGCCGCGCCTGCCGCGCCGCGCTGGCCGAGAGCGGCCGTGGCGCGGTCGTGAATCTCGCGTCCGACACCGCGCTCTGGGGCGCACCCAACCTGCTGGCCTACGCATCGAGCAAGGGCGCGGTCATTTCCATGACGCGCTCGCTGGCGCGCGAATGGGGCGGCGACAGCATCACCGTCAACGCCGTGGCGCCGGGCCTCACGCTGGTCGAGGCGACCGAGTACGTGCCGATGGCGCGCCACCAGAAATACCTCGAAGGCCGCGCCATTCCGCGCGAGCAACAGGCGGCCGATGTCTGCGGCGCCACGCTGTACCTGCTTTCCGGCCTCTCGCGCTTCGTGACAGGCCAACTGCTGGCCGTCAACGGCGGCTTTGCGATGCACTGAATTTTTCCGACGAAGGAGTAAACCCGATGAGCGATTTGTCCGAACAACAGAAGATCAACGATGCCGCCGGCACGACCCTGGCGCAGCCCGAGGGCACGAGCCTGGCCGAGTGGATGAACACCCGCATCGCGCGCTACGAGACGCGCAAGTACGACTGGGACGCGCTGAAGTTCCAGGCCGACTTCGACCCCAAGTTCCGCCGCGCGCAGATGCGCTACGTGGGCACCGGCGGCACCGGCGTCGAGAAGGACGCGAACACCGTGCCTTCGGAGCACTTCACCTTCTCCACCATGGTGATCCCGGCCGGCCACGAAGGCCCGCCGCACCTGCACACCGACGTGGAAGAGGTGTTCTTCCTCATCCGCGGCAAGCTCAAGGTCGTGATCGAGAAGGACGGCGAGCGCTTCGAAACCATCATGACCGACCGCGACCTCATCTCGGTGCCGCCGGGCGTGTACCGCGAGGAAATCAACATCGGCGACGAAGACGCGCTGATGTGCGTGATGCTCGGCGCGCAGAAGCCTATCAAGCCGACGTACCCGGCCGACCACCCGCTGGCCAAGATCAAGCGCTGAGGACGAGATGAGCGACGCGATGACCACCGACGCACTGGCGCTGCCCGCTTCCGAGCTGGCGCTGCTCGACGCCCGCTTTCCAGCACGCAGCGTGCCGGTCGGCGGCGGCGCGGTGGTGTCGGTGCGCGAGCGCGGCGCGGGCCCGGCCCTCGTGTGCCTGCACGGCATCGGCTCGGGCGCGGCGTCGTGGCTCAGCGTGGCGCTGCTGCTGGCGCCGCAGGCGCGCGTGATCGCGTGGGACGCGCCGGGTTACGGCGCATCGACGCCGCTCACGCCGGCCGCACCATCCGCTGCGGACCATGCGCAGCGCCTGCATGCCTTGCTCGATGCGCTCGATGTCCAGTCCTGCGTGCTCGTCGGGCATTCGCTCGGTGCGATCACCGCAGCATCGGCCGCGCGCAAGGATTCGGCCCTGGCTTCGCGCATCCGCCGCCTCGTGCTCATCAGCCCGGCCGCGGGCTACGGCGCACCGTCGCGCGCCGAAGCACGCGCCAAGGTGCGTACCGAACGCCTCGCCACCCTCGACGAACTGGGCATCGCCGGCATGGCCGCGAAGCGCGCGGGCCGCCTCGTCTCCGACACCGCCAGCGAACTCGCGCGCCAGTGGGTGCGCTGGAACATGGCGCGCCTGAACGACGGCGGCTACCGCCAGGCCGTCGAGCTGCTGTGCAACGGCGACCTCATCGCCGACCTGCCGCCCGCCATGCCGGTGCGCGTGGCCTGTGGCACGCTCGATGTCGTCACCACGCCCGGAGCCTGCGCCGAAGTCGCGCGCGGCTGCGGGGTGACGCTCGAGGCGATCGACGGCGCCGGGCACGCCAGCTACGTGGAACGGCCGGAGGCCGTCGCCGCGCTGCTGCGTGAAGCACTCGCTGCCTGAGCAGGCCACCACAAGACATCCAACGGAAACAACGAACCACCATGGCAACGAACGACAACGAAGTGATGGAAGAGGGCGCCGACCGCTACAACGTGCCCGCGCTGGAACGGGGCCTGCGCGTGCTGTGCGAGTTCAGCCGCGAGAACCGCACGCTCTCCGCGCCCGAATTGGCGCGCCGCTTCGACCTGCCGCGCTCGACCGTCTTCCGCCTGCTCACCACGCTGGAGAACATGGGCTTCCTCGAACGTGCCGAGGGCGGGCGCGACTACCGCCTCGGCCTCGCGGTGCTGCGCCTGGGCTTCGAATACCTCGCCTCGCTGGAGCTCACGCAGCTGGGCACGCCGCTGCTCAATCGCCTCTGCGACGAACTGCGCACGCCCTGCAACCTGGTGGTGCGCGATGGCCGCTCGATCGTCTATGTCGCCAAGGTCGCGCCGCCCACGCCGTTCGCCAGTTCCGTGACCGTGGGCACGCGCCTGCCGGCCCATGCCACGGTGCTCGGCCGCGTGCTGCTGGAAGACCTCACGCTGCCGCAGCTGCGCGCGCTGTACCCCGAAGACAAGCTGGAGACCTTCTCGCCGAGCACGCCCAAGACGGTGAACGAGCTCTTCGACATGGTGCAGGCCGACCGCACGCGCGGCTATGTGCTGGGCGAAGGCTTCTTCGAATCGAACATCTCCAGCATCGCCGCGCCGGTGCGCGACCACAGCGGCCACATCGTGGCGGCGCTGGGCGCGACCATCACCTCGGACCACATCGAGGAAAGCCGCATGGACGAGATGGTGCTGCGCGTGCGCGGCGTGGCCGACGAGATCTCGGGCCTCCTGAACTACTCGCCCGCGCGCTCCAGCAAGGTGGTGCCGCTTCGCAGCGCATGACGGCCATGACGATGCCCGCACCTTCTCATTTCTTTGCCGCCGATGCATTGGCTGGCCGCGTGGCCGTGGTCACGGGCGGTTCCTCGGGCATCGGCCTTGCGACCGTCGAGCTGCTGCTCGCGAGCGGCGCCGCCGTCGCGCTGTGCGGCCGCAACGCCGAGCGGCTCGACCGCGCGGTGGCCGGCCTGCGCGAGCGGTTCCCCAGCGCGAAGCTCTTCGCACAGCCTTGCGATGTGCTCGATGCCGCTGCGGTCAAGGCCTTCGCCGCCGCCAGCGAGGCCGCGCTCGGCCCAGCCTCGATGCTCGTCAACAACGCGGGGCAGGGCCGCGTCTCCACCTTCGCCGACACCGAAGACGCAGCCTGGATGGACGAGCTGCACCTGAAGTTCTTCTCCGTCATCCACCCCACGCGCGCCTTCCTGCCGCAGCTCGCGGCGCAGCGCGCGGTGCTGGGCGATGCCGCCATCGTCTGCGCCAATTCGCTGCTCGCGCGCCAGCCCGAGCCGCACATGGTCGCCACCTCGGCCGCGCGCGCGGGCCTGCTGAACCTCGTGCGCTCGATGGCCACCGAATTCGCGCCACAGGGCGTGCGCGTCAACGGCATCCTGATCGGCCTTGTCGAATCGGGCCAATGGCGCCGCCGCTTCGAGGCGCGCGAAGACAAGTCGCAAGACTGGGCCGCCTGGAGCGCCCAGCTCGCGAAGACCAAACACATCCCGCTGGGTCGCCTGGGGCTTCCGACCGAAGCCGCGCGCGCGATCCTTTTCCTCGCTTCGCCCCTCGCGTCGTACACGACGGGCAGCCACATCGATATCTCCGGAGGCCATTCCCGCCATGCATAACCCCCACAACACCGTCACTGTCGGCGCTGTCGTCGCCGCCTTCCTGGAGCAGTGCGGCGTCAAGGCAGCCTTCGGCGTGATCTCGATCCACAACATGCCGATCCTGGATGCGTTCGCGCAGCGCGGCACGATCCGCTTCATCTCCGCGCGCGGCGAAGCGGGCGCGGGCAACATGGCCGACGCCTATGCGCGCTCCACCGCGAGCCTGGGCGTGTGCATCACCAGCACCGGCCCGGCCGCGGGCAACATCGCGGGCAGCATGGTCGAGGCGCTGACCGCCGGCGCGCCGCTCCTGCACATCACCGGGCAGATCGAGACGCCGTACCTGGACAAGGGCATGTCGTACATCCACGAGGCGCCCGACCAGCTCACGATGCTCAAGGCGGTGTCGAAGGCGGCGCTGCGCGTGCGCAGCGTGGAGACGGTGCTCGGCACGCTCAAGCGTGCGGTGCAGCTCGCGCTCACGGCGCCGACGGGCCCGGTGAGCGTGGAGATTCCGATCGACATCCAGTCGGCGCTCATCACGATGCCGGCCGACCTTTCGCCGCTGCCGGTGGAGCGGCCCATGCCGTCCGCCGCCGCGCTCGACGCATTGGCCGCGCGCCTGGCGACTGCCAAGCGCCCGCTGCTGTGGGTGGGCGGCGGTGCACGCCACGCCCGCGCCGCCATCGAACGCCTGCAGAAGCTGGGCTTCGGCGTGGTCACCACCACGCAGGGCCGCGGCACCGTGCCCGAAGACGATGCCGGCTCGCTCGGCGCCTACAACATCCAGAAGCCGGTCGAGGCCTTCTATCAAACCTGCGACGCGATGCTGGTGGTCGGCTCGCGCCTGCGCGGCAACGAGACGCTCAAGTACGAGCTGAAGCTGCCGCGCCCGCTGTACCGCATCGACGCCGATGCCGCCGCCGAAGGCCGCTGCTATGCCTCCGAGGCCTTCGTCTGCGGCGACTCGGCACTGGCCCTCGAAGGCCTGGCCGATCGCCTCGAAGCCGCCGGCTACAAGGCCGATGCGCAACTGCTGGCCGACCTGCGCGCCGCGCACGACCAGGCAGTGGCCACGCTGCGCGACGGCCTCGGCCCGTATGCCGAACTCGTGCGCCGGCTGCAGTCGGCCGCCGGCCGCAAGTTCAACTGGGTGCGCGACGTGACCGTCTCCAACAGCACCTGGGGCAACCGCGAACTGCGCATCTTCGAGCCGAGCGCCGGCGTGCACGCCACGGGCGGCGGCATCGGCCAGGGCATGCCCATGGCCATCGGCGCGGCCATCGGCGCGGCGGTGACCGGCTCGGGCCGCAAGACCTTCTGCCTGGCCGGCGACGGCGGCTTCATCCTGAACCTGGGCGAGCTCGCCTGCATGGTGCAGGAGAAGGCGCCCATGGTGATCGTGCTCATGAACGACAAGAGCTACGGCGTCATCAAGAACATCCAGGACGCGCAGTACGGCGGCCGACAGTGCTACGCCGAACTGCACACGCCCGACTACGACCTGCTGTGCAAGTCGATCGCGCTGCCGCACGCCCGCGTGAAAGACCTGGCCGACCTGCCCACGCGCCTGGACGAAGCGCTCTCCACCGACGGCCCGTTCCTGCTGGAGATCGACATGCTCTCGGTCGGCGGCTTCAAGACCAGCTTCGCCGGTCCGCCGACCAACACGGTCACGCAGATTCCCGCGCTCGGCACGGCGCAGTGAGAGCGAAAGCAGCCAAGTCCATGACCGCCATCACACGCATCGCACTCGTCGGTTGCGGCGCCATCGGCACCGCGGTGCTCGACCTCCTGCGGGGCGATCCTGCGCTGCGGGTGACGGTCGTCGTCGTGCCCGTCGAAGGCATGGCGGCTGCGCAAAAGGCCGTGCCGGGCGCAGAGGTGCTGAGCATGGTGCCCGTCGCCGGCATCGACCTCGTGGTCGAGACGGCGGGCCACGCCGCCATCGAGGAGCACGTGCTGCCGGCGCTCGCGCGCGGCACGCCCTGCGTGGTCGCCTCGGTCGGAGCGCTGTCGGCCGCCGGGTTCGCCGAAAAGCTCGAAGCCGCCGCCATCGCGGGCCGCACGCAGGTGCAGCTGATTCCGGGTGCCATCGGCGCGATCGACGCGCTCGCCGCAGCCCGCATCGGGGGCCTGGACAGCGTGCGCTACACCGGCCGCAAGCCCCCGAAGGCCTGGAAGGGAACGCCGGCCGAACAGGGCCGCGACCTCGACGCGCTGGCCGAGGCCACCGTGATCTTCGAAGGCAGCGCGCGCGAGGCGGCCTCGCTCTATCCGAAGAACGCCAACGTCGCGGCCACCGTCTCGCTCGCGGGCCTGGGCCTGGACAAGACGCTGGTGCGCCTGATCGCCGACCCCGCCACCGCCGAGAACGTGCACACCGTCGAAGCCGAGGGCGCCTTCGGCAGCTTCGAGCTGACGATGCGCAACAAGCCGCTCGCGGCCAACCCCAAGACCTCCGCGCTGACCGTGTACAGCGCGGTGCGGGCGCTGCGCAACCGCGTCGCGCCGCTGTCCATCTGATCCCTAAGTCCTGAGCCCTTCCATGATTTCTTCCGAACTTCTTCCGATCTGCATTGCCGGCGAATGGCGCCTGGGCGGCGGCGAGGTGTATGAAAGCCTGTACCCCGCCACGGGCGAGCCGATCGCGCGCCTGAAGGCCGCGAGCCTCGCCGACGTCGAGGAGGCCATCGTTCGCGCCGACCACGCGTTCCGCACCAGCGGCTGGGCGCAGCGCCTGCCGCACGAGCGCGCCGCCGTGCTGCATCGCGTGGCGCAGCTGATTCGCGAAGAGAGCGAATCGCTCGCGCAGAAGCAGCGCCTGGACAACGGCAAGCCGATCAACGAAACGCGCAACCTCGTGGCGAGCGCCGCGGGCACCTTCCAGTTCTTCGCGGCCGCATTGGAGACGCTCGAAGAAACCATCACCCCCTCGCGCGGCGCCTTCGTCACGATGAGCGTGCACGAGCCCATGGGCGTGGTCGCGGCCATCACGCCGTGGAACTCGCCGATCGCAAGCGAAGCGCAGAAGCTCGCGCCTGCGCTCGCGGCCGGCAACGCGGTGGTCGTCAAGCCCGCCGAAGTCACGCCGCTCATGGCGCTGGAACTCGCGCGCATCTGCGAAGCGGCCGGCGTGCCCAAGGGCATCGTGAGCGTGCTGCCGGGCAAGGGTTCCGTCATCGGCGACGCGATCACCAAGCACCCGCTGGTCAAGCGCGTGTCGTTCACCGGCGGCACCACCACCGGCAAGCACATCGCGCATATCGCGGCCGACAAGATGATGCCGGTGTCGCTGGAGCTGGGCGGCAAGTCGCCCACGATGGTGCTGGACGATGCGGACCTGGGCCATGCGGTGAACGGCGTGCTCTATGGCATCTTCAGCTCGTCGGGCGAATCGTGCATCGCGGGCTCGCGCCTTTTCGTCGCGCGCAGCATCTACGACGAATTCCTCACGCGGCTGGCCGAAGGCGCCAATGCGCTGCGGGTGGGCGATCCGGCCTCGGAGCAGACGCAGATGGGCCCGCTCATCACCGCCAAGCACCGCGAAGGCATCGAGCGTTGTGTGGACCTGGGCGTGTCCGAAGGCGGCCGCATCCGCACGGGCGGCGTGCGACCGCACGGCGCCGGCTATGACAGCGGCTACTTCTACAAGCCGACCATCATCGAAGGCCTGGACAACAGCGCGCGCATCAGCCAGGAAGAGATCTTCGGCCCGGTGCTCGTCGCGATGCCCTTCGACGACGAGGAGTCGCTGATCGCACAGGCCAACGACAGCGTCTATGCCCTGGCCGCAGGCGTGTGGAGCCGCGACTTCAAGCGCGCCTGGAAGCTCGGCCGCGCGGTGCAAGCCGGCACGGTCTGGGTCAACACCTACAAGCAGTTCTCCGTCTCGACGCCGTTCGGCGGCTGGCGCGACAGTGGCCTCGGCCGCGAGAAGGGGCGCGAAGGCATCTTCCAGTACATGGAGCAAAAGAGCATGTACTGGGGCACGAACGACCAACCGCTCCCGTGGGCGAACTGAAGAGGACACGACCATGAGCGTTCTAGGCATCGACCAGATCACCTACGGGGCGGACGACCTCCCCACCTGCCGCCAGTTCTTCGAGGACTGGGGCCTCGCGCTGAAGTCCGAGGCGGCCGACGAACTCGTCTTCGAGTGCCTCAACGGCTGCAAGGTCGTCGTCGCGGCGTTGGACAAGGCCAATCTGCCGCCCGCGATGGAAGAGGGCCCGACGCTGCGCGAAGTGGTGTGGGGCGTGGAAAGCGAAGCGGACCTCGACCGCTACGCCACCGCCATCGCGAAAGACCCGGCCTTCTTCGACAGCACCGTCGACGGCGCGCGCCGCATTGGCTGCATCGATCCGAACGGCCTCGCGGTGCGCCTGCAGGTCAGCCGCAAGCACGCGGTCGATGTCGACTGCGGCGCGATGAACACCTGGAACGCCAAGCTTCGCGTGAACCAGCCCGCGCCGATCTACGAGCGCGCGACGCCGATCGAAGTCGGCCACGTGGTGTTCTTCGTGAGCGATGTGGTGGGCACCAGCGCGTTCTACGCGGATCGCTTCGGCTTCGTCTCGTCCGACAGCTACCCGAACCGCGGCGCCTTCATGCGCTGCGCAGCCGAGGGCGGCCATCACGACCTGTTCCTGCTGCAGATTCCCTCGGGCAAGCGCGGGCTCAACCACGTGGCGTTCACCGTGCGCGACATCCACGAGGTGTTCGGCGGAGGCCTGCATTTCTCGCGCCGCGGCTGGGAGACGCAACTCGGCCCGGGCCGGCACCCGGTGTCGTCGGCGTACTTCTGGTATTTCAAGAACCCGGCTGGCGGACTCATCGAGTACTACGCCGACGAAGACCAGCTCACGGCCGACTGGCAACCGCGCGAGTTCGAGCCGGGCCCGACGGTGTTCGCCGAATGGGCGGTCGATGGCGGCCTGGACGGCAACACGCGCCGCCAGAAGAACGCGGAAGGCCCGAAGGGCGCTTTCCTCACCGAGAAGAAATGACGGCCTCGATCACCATGCAACGACGTTTTTCCCTCTCCCTTTTTCTCGCCGCCGTGGCCGCTGTTGCCATGCCGGTGCATGCGCAGAGCGATGCGCAGAAGCAGCTCTCCAGCGATCGCTTCACCATCGTCTCGCCGTTCCCGCCCGGCGGCCCGGTCGATACGCTGGCGCGTGTGCTCTCCGACGGCCTTGCCAAGCGCTACGGCCAGGCGGCCGTGGTCGAGAACCTCGTGGGCGCGGCCGGCAACATCGGCATCGACAAGGTCAAGCGCGCGAAGGGCGACGGCCACACGCTGCTCGTGGTGCCGGCGGGCAACCTCACGATCAACCCGACGTTGATGCCGAACTTCCCGTTCGATATCGCGAAGGACTTCGTGCCCGTCACCATGCTGGCCAAGGCGCCCAACGTGCTGGTGGCCGCGCCGTCGTCGGGCATCAGGAGCGCCAAGGAACTGGTGGCGATGGCCAAGGCCAAGCCCAACACGCTGTCGTATGCATCGCCCGGCGTGGGCAGCGGCCTGCACCTTGCGGGCGAACTCTTCAAGCAGCAGGCCGGCATCGACCTGCTGCACGTGCCCTACAAGGGCACGGCGCCCGCGCTCAACGACGTGCTCGGCGGCTCGGTGCCGCTGATGTTCAGCAACCTGCCCGCGACCATGCCCTTCATCAAGAACGGCAAGCTCATCGCGCTGGGCGTGACCGAGGCCACGCGCAGCGCGGCCGCGCCCGACATCCCCACGCTCGCGGAGCAGGGCATCCAGGGCGTGACCGTGACCTCGTGGTACGGCCTTCTCGCACCCAAGGGCACGCCGCCCGCCGTGGTCGAGCAGCTCGCCAAAGATGCGGCGCAGATGCTGGCCCAGCCCGACGTGCGCGAGCGCCTGAAGGTGCAAGGCATGACCGATGCGGCGATGAAGCCTTCGGAATTCGCCGCGCACATCCGCGAAGAAACAGCCGTGTGGGCCCGGATCATCAAGGCCCGCAACATCGTGGCCGAGTGAGCCGCATGCAGGAAAGAGTAGAGAGACATCCATGAAGACAAGCGAATCCACCATCGGCATCGTCGGTGCCGGCATCGGCGGCCTGGTGGCTGCCATTGCGCTGCGGCGCGCGGGGCACGACGTGGTCGTGTTCGAGCAAGCCAAGCAGTTCGCCCGCGTCGGCGCGGACATCAACCTGACGCCCAACGCGGTGCGCGCGCTCGATGGCCTCGGCGTCGGCGAAGCAGCCCGCGTGACGGCGGCGCGCCCGTCGCACCGCATCAGCCGCACCTACGACACCGGCGAGGAAACCTCGCGCCTGGAGATGGCCGATTCGGCGGAAGAACGCTACGGCGCGCCGCAGCTCACCATCCACCGCGCCGACCTGCTGGCCGCATTGGCCGACATGTTCCCGGCCGAGCGCGTGGCCCTGGGCAAGCGCGCCGAGAAGATCGCCGCGGACGAGGAGGGCGTGACCCTCTCGTTCACCGACGGCACCAGCGCCCGCGTCGGCGTGCTGCTCGGCGCCGACGGCATCCACTCGTGCGTGCGCACCGCGATGTTCGGGGCCGAGAGCCCGCGCTTCACGGGCATCGTCGCCTACCGCGCCGTGGTGCCCGCCGAGCGCGTGGCCGGTGTGCCCAACCTCGGTGCCTTCACCAAGTGGTGGGGGCCGAACCCGCAGAGCCAGATCGTCACCTTCCCGCTGAACCGCGGCAAGGACATCTTCATCTTCGCGACCACGCCGCAGGACACCTGGCACCTCGAGTCGTGGACCGCGCCCGGCAGCGTCGATGAGCTTCGCGAGCAGTACGTGGCCTACCACCCCGAGGCGCGCGCCTTGCTCGATGCCTGCGACACGGTGCTCAAGACCGCGCTGTACGAACGCGACCCGATGCCCGCATGGGCCGAGGGCCGCATGGCGCTGCTCGGCGATGCCGCGCACCCGATGCTGCCGTTCATGGCGCAGGGCGCGGGCATGGCGATCGAAGACGCCGTGGTGCTGTCGCGCCACCTCGAAGGCGTCGCGATGGCCGATGCCGTCGATGCGCTCAAGGCTTACGAGAAAGCCCGCATCGAGCGCGCCAGCCAGGTGCAGCTCGGCTCGCGCGGTAACAACTGGCTGCGCGAAGGCGGCAATGCGGACTGGGTCTACGGCTACGACGCCTGGGCCGTGCCACTCGGCGCGCCTGTCGCAGTCACCGCCTGATTTCATTTCACCTCATCCCCGGAGGCCCACGATGCAACAAGACCGCTATCTCCAACCGCACCAGGCGCGCCAGCGCCCCGCGACCACTTACGAAGACCTGCTGGGCGACGTGATCGAACGCGCCTTCGCCGACGGCATCCACGACCTGGGCAGCCTCGTGCAGCGCCTGAACGACAGCGGCCTCGCCACCCCCGGCGGCCAGCCCTGGACCGAGGCGCTGTACCGCAAGGAAATGGCCACGCTGGCCGCCTGAGGAGAACCATCATGACCATCGCCATCACTCCCGTTCCCGCCGATCCGGTCGATCACCTGCTGGAGATCGGCCTCAAGGACCTCTGGTACCCGATCTGCCCCTCGCACTTCATCAAGGAGAACCCCATCTCGCTGCGGCGCCTCGGGCGCAAGCTCGCGCTGTGGCGCGACGGCGAAGGCGTGCTGCATGCGCTGGAAGACCGCTGCCCGCACCGCGGTGCGCCGCTGTCGCAGGGCGTGGTGCTGGGCGACCGGCTCTCGTGCCCGTACCACGGCGTCGAGGTGCGTCATGACGGCGTCGTCACGCGCGTGCCCGGCAGCCCCGGCTGCAAGCTCGAAGGCTCGCAGGCCACGCGGCACTTCCATGTGCAGGAGCGCGCGGGCGCGGTGTTCCTCTACAACTCCAAGGAATCGGTCGACATTCCGCCGCCGCTGGTGCTGCCCGAGCAGCTGACCGACGACGCCGAGTACGGCAGCTTCCTCTGCTACACCGAGTGGAAGGGTGACTACCGCTACGTGCTGGACAACGTGATGGACCCGATGCACGGCACGTACCTGCACAAGCAGTCGCACTCGATGGCCGAGGGCGATTCGTCGGCCAAGTTCGGCATCCGCCCGACCGACATCGGCTTCGTGTTCGAGAAGGAAGGCCAGCGCAACGTCAACTTCGACTGGACCGAATGGGCCGACACGGGCATCCACTGGATGCGCCTCGAAATCCCGTACCCCAAGACCGGCGGCCCCGGCGGCAACTTCATCATCATCGGCGCCTTCTCGCCGATGGCCAACGGCATGACGGCCACCTTCTTCTGGCGCGTGCGCAAGCTGCCGAAGGGCTGGGAGCGCGACACCTGGCGCTTCCTCTACAAGAACCGCCTGGAGGCGCGCCACTGGCATGTGCTGGAGCAGGACCGCGTGATGCTCGAGGAGATGGAGCCCGACGCCAACCAGCACGAGAACCTGTACCAGCACGACCTGGGCATCGTCCGCCTGCGCCGCCACATGCGCAACCTCGCCGTGGCGCAATTGGCCGAAGCCACCGAAGCCGCCACGGCCTGACCGGGAAGCGAGCACGCCCATGTCTTCTCCCACGCTGAACGCCCTCGTGCACACGATGCGCTACGAGGCCGACGGCATCGTCAGTGTCGAGTTCCGGCCGGCCACGCCTGCCGTGGACTTCCCGCCCTTCGAGGCCGGCTCCCACATCGACCTGCACCTGCCCAACGGGCTGGTGCGCAGCTACTCGCTGTGCAATCCGTCCAGCGACCGCCAGCGCTACGTGGTCGGCGTGCTCAACGACCGCAAGAGCCGCGGCGGCTCGCGCTATGTGCACCAGCAGCTGCGCGTGGGCATGACGCTGCCGATCTCGGCGCCGCGCAACAACTTCAAGCTGCAGGAAGGCGCCGAGCGCTCGGTGCTGGTGGCCGGCGGCATCGGCGTGACGCCCATCTGGTGCATGCTGCAGCGGCTCGTGGCTATCGGCCAGCCGGTGGAGCTCCTGTACTGCGCGCGCACCCGCAAGGAGGCCGCGTTCTGCGAGGCCATCGAGGCGCTCGCGAAAGAGAAGGGGGTGCAGCTCGCCTGGCACTTCGACGAAGAGAAGGGCGCACCGCCCGACCTCGCGAAGCTGCTGGCCGGCAAGGGCGCGACCAGTCACTACTACTGCTGCGGCCCGACGCCGATGCTCGACGCGTTCGAGAAGAGCTGCGAGCAGCTCGGCTACGCCAACGCCCACATCGAGCGTTTCGCCGCGGTGCATGTGGAGGCAGCCAGCACCACGCAGAGCTGCGTCGTGCAGTGCGCCAAGAGCGGCAAGAGCGTCGAGGTGCCGGCCGGCAAGTCGATTCTCGACAGCCTGATCGACGCCGGGCTCAACCCCGACCACAGCTGCAAGGAAGGCGTCTGCGGCGCCTGCGAAACGGCTGTGCTCGAAGGCGAAGTCGATCACCACGACGGCATCCTCACCAAGATCGAACGTGCGTCCAACAAGACCATGATGATCTGCGTCTCTCGCTGCAAGGGCGAGCGCTTGGTGCTGGACATCTGAGGCCATTCACTCTCACGCCAGAGAAAAACCAACCGAGACATCCATTGAAAAAGTACTTGATCGCGCTGGCTTCGGCCAGCGTGGCTGGCGGAGCGCTGGCCCAATCTTCCCTCACGCTCTTCGGCGTGGTCGATGCGGCCGTCACCTACACGCGCGGCAGCGGCGACGGCTCGGCCCACAAGACGCAGCTGTCCAACAGCGGCAACATGTTCAGCCGCCTGGGCTTTCGCGGCACCGAAGACCTGGGCGGCGGCTACTCGGCCAACTTCTGGCTCGAGATGGGCCTGCAGAACGACAGCGCGATGGGCTTTCCCTCGAACTCGAACAACCAGGCGAGCGGCAATGGCACCGCGGGCGTGCTGAGCTTCAACCGCCGCTCGACCGTGAGCCTCGCCGGTCCCTTCGGCGAGCTGCGCCTGGGCCGCGACTACGTGCCCGCGTTCTGGAACACCGCCATCTTCGATCCCTTCGGCACGGGCGGCGGCATCGGCGCCAACCAGATCTACTTCTCGGGCCTGGGCGGCCTCGTCGCGCCGACGGGCACGCGCGCATCGAACAGCGTCGGGTACCTGCTGCCGGCCTCGCTCGGCGGCTTCTACGGGCAGGTGATGTACGCGGTGGGCGAGAACGACTCGAACTCGGTGCTGCCGGGCACGCTGAAGTCCAACGAGCATGACGGCAACCACACGGGCCTGCGCTTCGGTTACCAGAGCGGGGGCCTGAACATCGCCATCGCCACTGGCAAGACGCGCTATGCGAGCGGCGACCTGCGCGTGACCAACCTCGGTGCGGCGTACACCTTCGGTCCGTCGCTCATGAACCTCAAGCTCACGAGCGAGCTGTACACCGAGTCGAAGGGCTCGACCGATGCCAAGGGCGCGCTCATCGGTTTCCAGTTGCCCATCGGCGTGGGCGAGATCAAGGCCTCGTATGCGCGCTACAAGCTGGAGCCGTTCGGCGCCGCGGTGAAGCCCACCTCGTCGAAGCTGGCCATCGGCTACGTGCACAACCTCTCCAAGCGCACGGCGCTCTACGCGACCATCGCGCGCATCAGCAACAGCAACGGTGCCGCGCAGGCGCTCTCGGGCGCGATCACCGCGCCGAACCGTGCCTCCAGCGGCACCGAGTTCGGCATGCGCCACATGTTCTAGGACCCGGTCCACGCGCCATCACCGCCGTCACGGCACAACAGCAGAGCAACACCCATGCAGAGCAAAAACTTTCGTTGGTACGGCGTCGTCACGCTGTTCGTGATCGTCGCGATCTCGTACGTGGACCGCATCAACATCGCGGTGCTGATCACCGATGCCGCGTTCCTGAACCACGTGGGCCTCGCGGCGAACGACCGCGTGAGCCAGGGCCTGCTGGCGACGGCGTTCATGCTGGGCTATGGCGTGTCGGCCTTCGTGCTCACGCCGTTCTGCTCGGCGCTCTTCGGCGTGCGGCGCAGCCTGGTCTATGGGCTGGTTCTCTGGGGCGTCGTGACGTGGGCCTCGCCGATGTTCGACAGCTACGGCCTCCTGCTGGCCTCGCGCATCCTGCTGGGCGTGTCGGAGGGACCGCTGTTCTCGCTGGCCTCGTCGTACATCAAGGCGCATTTCCACAGCCACGAGAACGGCAAGCCCAATGCGCTCGTGAACATGGGCACGGGCCTCGGCCTGGCCGTCGGTTATCCGCTGGTCGGCTACCTGCTCGCGCAGTTCCAGTGGGACACCTCGTTCCATGTGCTGGGCATCATGAACATCGCGCTGGGCATTCCGCTGGTGCTCGCGTTCGTGCGCATGCCACCCGGCAAGGAAGACGCGGTGCGGCCTTCGTCGATCGGCGAAGCGATGGCGCGCGTGGGCGCGATCGTGAAGGGCGCGCTGCAGACGCGGCACCTGTTCCTCATCACCTTGCTCACCTTGGCGGCGCTCGCGTACCTCTGGGGCAGCAGCAACTGGCTGCCCACGTACCTGCACGAGGCGCGCGGCTTCTCGCTGCGCGAGATGGGCTGGCTCGCATCGCTGCCGCAGTACGCCACGGTGCTCGCCGTGCTCGTGAGCGGCGTCGTCATCGACAGGATCGAACGCGCGCACGTGCCCTTCATCTTCATGGGCGCGAGCGTGGGCGTGGCGCTGTCGGTGCTGATGGCCATCAACGCGCGCGATCCGTATGCCGCGGCCTGCTGCCTCGTCGCGGCCAACTTCTTCTGGGGACTGCAGAGCCCCGCGATCCCGAGCACGATCCAGTATTGCTCCCGGCCCGAGCACACCGCGAGCGCGTTCGGCGTAACCAACGGGGCAGGGAGCCTCGTCGCGGGCTTCATGCCGGCGTTGATGGGCGGCGTGATCAGCGCGGTGTCGCACGGCGCATCTTCATCGGGCACGGCCACCGCATCGGCCGCCTCCGCATCGGGCTTCTTCGCGGGCTTCGCGTTGCTCATCGGCACGCAGGTCGTGGTGTTCGGCTGCGGCTTCGTGCTGTGGCTGCGCGAACGCACGCGCGTGGCTTCGAGCGTTGCGCATTCACAGGTTTTGTAGCGCCTGTATCGCTTTGAGGCGCGGAGTGTGGCTGCATCGTCACATCCGATGCCTACGAGTTTTCGTGTCGATGCAGCGTGTGTGCCGCATCCGCAGAACCATCTTCGTATCGCACGACATGCATCGAATGCAGTGACTCCATTCGTCGTATCGCGCACGAACATTTTGAGAGCGAAAAGTTCCGCGAGTCGTTGAGAGATCGCAGTCGATCAGCTACAACTGAGCGCATTCAATGGACGAGGGAATGCGCGTGATATCAACGACAAGAGCCGCAAGAATTCTGATCCTGACGAGCACAGCGCGTGTCGTTCCTGCAATGCGTGAACGACTGACGCCAGTGACACGGACGACGCGAACGACGCGACCGTCACTGACGATGCGCGGGCACTAAGGCACACACCCGCCTCAAGGCCCGATCCCCCGCATCCCATCCACCCGCGCATCGACGGGAATGGAAGCCATCACCCCCCGCATCCTGGGGCCGCCCGCATAGCTTGCGGTGGGGCCTGGCGTTGCACGTTCGTCCGTTCGTTCGTGTCGTGCCGGCCAAGAAAAATTCCGGTGGTTCCGTGTGGTCCTGACGAACGTCTCGTTCGCCGGGAGGGTGCGGTGCTGCCTGTTCGCAGCGTCAGTTGTTCTTCCATCACCGCGCGTGTCCGCGCATCGCCGGCTACCCGCCGGTGCATGCAAGGCCGGCGCAATGTCCTTACCAGAAGGCGATCATGAAAAAACTCAATTACTCCCTCGTGAATCATCTTGCCATCACCGCAGTGACCCTTGCCGTCATCACGGCTTGCGGCGGCGGAGGAGACAGTGGTCCTTCGTTCGGCGGCGGCAGTGGTGTCGGTCTTTCGAGCCCGATCACCTCCGGCCCCGCATCCGACAGCGCGGCCAAGACACCGGACGACGGCGTGCCCGCACCGGCCGCGGTCGCTGCGGTCGACAAGTCCGCCAGGCCGATGGAACTGCCCGACACCGTCTGGCCGAGCAACTACAAGCTGTGGTTCCGCCCCGATGCGGCGCTCAAGACCTTCGTGGGCCGCGGCGACGTGGAGATCGAGGTGCTCAAGCCCGTCGATGCGATCGTGGTGGCCGCGCACAACCTGAACTTCGCCAAGGGCCGCACCACGCTGCGCAAGGTCTCGAACCCGGGCGAGGCGATTCCGCTGATCCCCACGCCGCAGACGCTCGGCGACTTCGTGCAGCTGCGTTTGAACGACGGCCAGATCGCCAAGGGCAAGTACCTGCTGCACATGGAGTGGGACGGCAAGATCCAATTCTCAGATGCGGAGTACTGCCCGCCCGCCGAAGTGGCGCGCAACCCGTTCTGCTCGGCCGCGACCGGCATCTTCAAGGTGGGCCTCTCCACGCCCGAAGGCGTGAGCAGCGATGCCATCGTGACGCAGGGCGAAACCAACTACGCGCGCCAGTGGTTCCCGGGCTGGGACGAGCCGGCCTTCCGCCACACCTTCGAGATCTCGGCCGAGGTGCCGGGCGACTGGAAGACGGTCTCCAACGGCGCGCAGAAGTCGGCGGTGAAACTGCCCGACGGCTACCAGCAGGTGTCGTTCGAGAAGACGCCCTCGATGCCGATGTACCTCACGTTCTTCGGCGGCGGCAAGTTCGACATCCTGGCCGACACCTTCAAGAACCCGCTGGACGGCACCGACATGCCGCTGCGCTGGTTCACGCCGCCGGGCCGCTCGGACTGGGCCAAGTTCGCGATGGAGTGGACCAAGGTGTCGATGGACTACTACTACAAGTACACCGGCATCCCGCTGCCCTTCAAGAAGTTCGACACCGTGGCTGCCAACGACAGCTACAACAACAAGCCCAACACCGGCTTCGGCGGCATGGAGAACTGGGGCTCGATCTTCGAGTTCGCCGACGCGGTGCTGACCAAGCCCGGCGACACGCCCACGCTGTACTCGGTGACGGTGGTGACGCACGAGGTGGCGCACCAGTGGTTCGGTGACCTGGTCACGCTGGACTGGTGGGACAACGTGTGGCTCAACGAGTCGTTCGCGCGCTGGTTCGAGCGGCGCACCACGATCAAATTCCACCCCGAGTACTACAGCTTCTCGGACTACGTGCTGGACAAGCACAACGTGATCGTGGCCGACCTGAAGAACACCGCCGTGCCCGTGCAGCGCAACCTGAACGACGCGGGTTCGTTCGGCTTCATCAGCCCGTCGATCTTCGTCTACAACAAGGGCAGCCACGTGCTGGAAACCATCCAGAACTACATCGGCGAAGAGGCGATGCAGAAGGGCTTGCAGATCTACCTGAAGGACTACGCGTACGGCAACGTCACGCCCTCGCGGCTGTGGAGTTCTCTCGAGAAGGCCACCGACAAGAAGGTGAGCGACATCGGCGACAGCCTCATCCGCCAGACGGGCATTCCGCTCCTGACGGTGGATGCGCAATGCGCCGGCGACCGCACCTACGTGAACATCAGCCAGGAGGCGTTCCCCAACCAGAACCAGTTCCCGGCCTCGACGTGGACCATCCCCGTCACGCTGGCGTACGGCGATGCGATGGAGCAACGCAAGACCTTCGTGATGTCCAACAACGCGGTGCAGCTGGAACTGCCGGGTTGCACGGCGGTGCTGACCGGGCCGACCGGGCAGGACTACTACGTGAGCAACTACAGCGCGCAGTCGTGGAGCGACCTGCTGGCCAAGGTGCAGAACCTGGCGGCCAACAAGCCGCTCCTGCTGAACATCGAGCGCGATGCGTTCCGGCTGTTGAGCGTGGGCCGCATCACGCAGGCGCAGTACGACCAGATCAAGGGCGTGCTGAACCTGCCGGCGCCGGTGCTCGCGAAGACGCAGTTGAGCCAGCAGAAGATGGCGGCGGTGGATGCGGGCGAGAAGGAGGAGTACCCGCACGCACTGCGCTTCCAGGGCAGCCTGAAGCTGCGCGAGAACGACAAGCGTTGAGCCTTGTGACCCACGCATGATCGCCGCCGGGCGTTTGCCGAAAGGCGCGCCTGGCGGCTCATGCCTCACACCATGACCCTCATGAAAAATCTATTCAAGTACATCGTGGCAGGCGCCTGCGTCTCCTGCGTCTCGCTGCTGGCGGGCTGCGGCGCGGGTGGCTCAGGTGGCGGCCCCGAGGCCGAACTGGTCGGCGTCTACGCCATCAAGACGAACGGCGCGCTCAAGGAGGTCGTGAAGATCGAGCGCCAGGGCGGCCGCTACATCATGCGCGACAAGGTGCGCACGCCCGAGTGGAGCGAACCCAAGATGCAGATGCAGCCGGTGACGCGCGAGCGCTGGAACAGGATCACCACGGACGGCGAGAACACGCAGTTCGTCGGCGTCTCGAGCGACCAGCTGGCGATCTTCAAGGTGCCGCCGGGCTGGCAGAAGAACAGCTTCAAGACCGAGACCGGCTACTTCCTGTTCTATTCGCAGGGGCCGGTGGAGGCCTACAAGCTCTGACGCGCTGACTCGGCTGGCGCGACGATCGCGCCTTCGATGCGGTGGCGTTTCAGCGCTTCGGCGACGAAGCCGCTCGCCTTCATCTCCTCGACGAAGGCGGCGAGCAGCGCCTGCGCTTCTGCGCCGCGGCTGGCCGGCGTGCCCATCGCCTGTTGGATCACCATGAAGCGGCCCGGCAGCACGCGCACGCCCGGTGCGCGCGCTGCCTCGCCCTCGAGCAACTGGCGAATGCCCGCTGCCACTTCGACTTCGCCCGATCGCAACGCGGCCAGCGCGGGGCCGGCGCCTTGCAAGCGGACGATCTCGGCGTGCTTGATTTCTCGCGTGAGGAACAGGTCGTAGGCGCTGCCCGAACCGACCGAGATGCGATGGCCTTGCGCATCGACCTGCGCGTTGTCCGTGAGTGCCGCTGATTCGCGCACGAGGTAGCTGCCCTCGATCAGCACGTAGGGCGCGGTGAAGCGCAGGCCTTCGCTGCGTGCCGGGTCGATGGCGAAGAAGCCGATGTCGGCCTTCTCGTTCTTCACCGCCTCGACCGAGGCCGCGGCCTTCTCGAACACCACGAGCTCGATGCCCACGCCCAGGCGCCTGGCGAACTCGCGCGCGAGATCGATCGACACGCCCGCCGGCTCGCCGCTGGCGGCGTCTCTGTTGGCGAGGATCGGGTTGCCGAGGTTGATCGAGGCGCGCAGCGTGCCGTTGGGCGCGAAGGCGGAAACGAGGGCGGGGGAGGGCTGGGTCATGGCATCCATTCGTCTGGGGGGAGGGAAGGAAGGAGGGCGGTGAGTCAGGCCAGTTTACGAGCGGGCCGGCCGGAATTCCTACTGCGGGAAGGGAAGCGCGCCCACCGGCGCCGCGCGGCGGTCGCGTACGCTTCGTTCGAGCTTTTTCATTCCTTCCACACCGCAGTTTTCGACCGTTCATGACGACCAATCCGCCCGCCATCGCCGACGTATTGCGACCGCTGCGTGCTGCCACCCAGGCGCTGCACGAGGCGCTGGACAGCCAACTTCCGATTGCGCGCGCCGATGCCTCGCTGGCCGACTACGCAGCCCACCTGCGTGCGCTGCGCCCCTGGCTGCAGGCCGTGCGCGCGGCACTCGCAGCCCCGGGCGTGCCGGGCCTGGACCGCCTGGCCCGGCGCACGGACCGCCGCCTTGCCGCGCTCGCGCTCGATCTGGACGATCTCGGTGCGCCCTCCGCCGGCGCGCACGGCACGGCTCGCGAGAGCGTCGATGCGATGCCCGCCGCGTTGTCGGAAGAAGCCGCCCGCGATCCCGCCTTCGCCTGGGGCCTGGCCTATGTGGTCGAAGGCTCGCAGCTCGGCGGCATGGCCATGCACAAGCGGCTCGCCCCGCGCCTGGCGCCGCATCCGATGCGCTACTTCCAGCCGGTCGATGCGCCGTGCGGACCGGCGGCGCAGTGGAAGGATTTCGTCGCGCAGCTGGGCGCCGCGCTGGCCGATCCGGCCGCCGAGGAATCGGCCCGCCGCGGCGCGACGGCCGGGTTCCGCAGCCTCATGCCCCGCTTCGGCCTGTAGGAAGCGGCCGACGAGACACAGCAGAACGCCCAGGCATGATCCCCGCGATCCGTTTTTTACCGAAGAGCCGGCGCGGCGCCATCCGTGCCCTTGCTGACCGTCGCGGCTTTTTGGCCTGCTCGGTCATCGTCGTTCCTTCTGCCGATTCGTTACCGCACGCCCCTCGCGCCCCTCACGCCCCTCACGCCGCCTTCGCTTCCCGCGCCCCCCGCGCCTTCCCCGCCGCCTGATCGTGCCCCAGCCCCACACGCTTTCTCCCACCCCCCATGCCTTGCGGCCGCCCGAGGTCGACCTGTCGTCCTGCGACCTCGAGCCCATCCGCGTGCCCGGATCGATCCAGCCGCACGGCCGCATGCTCGTGCTGCAGCCCGGCTCGCTCGAACTCGTCGCCTGGAGCGACAACTGGCCGAGCGGCGAGCTCGCCGCCGCGCAGGACACCGCGCGCAGCCTTTCGCTGCCCGCGCTGCAGCCCGGCGCCACGCCCGTTTCGCTGGGCGCGCTGCGGGTGGCGGACCACACCTTCGACGTGGCCGCGCACCGCAGCGAACGCCACCTGTTTTTGGAGTTCGAGAAGGCGCGGCCGACCGCCGGCAACGAGGCGCCGATCTACTCGCTCGGGCGCGTGTTCCTGCCCAAGCTGCAGCGGGCCGACACGCTGGAGCGGCTCGCGCAGCTGGCCGCCGCGGAAATGAAGCGCCTGACCGGTTTCGGCCGCTGCCTGGTCTACCGCTTCGACGCGGCCGGCCATGGCGAGGTGCTGGCCGAGGAGGCCGACCCGGGCTACGACAGCTACACCGGCCACCGCTTTCCGGCCTCCGACATTCCGCAGCAGGCGCGCGCGCTCTACCTGGTGAACCACTTCCGGCTCATCGCCGATGCCACCTACACGCCGGTGCCGCTGCGCGCGGCCGACCCGGCGCTCATCGCGGCCGACCTGGACCTCTCGCAGGCGCAACTGCGCAGCGTCTCGCCGATCCACCTGGAGTACATGCGCAACATGGGCACGCTCGCATCGATGTCGGTGTCGATCGTGATCGACGGCCGGCTCTGGGGGCTCATCTCGTGCCACGACCACCAGCCGCGCTTCCTGGACACCGGCACCCGCCTGGCCTGCGAGCACCTGGGCCACCTGCTGTCGCTGCAGATCCAGTCCAAGGAAAGCAATGTCGCGGTGGCCGAGCGGCTGGAGCTGCGCCAGCTCACGCTGCAGATCGTCTCGCACCTGGCGGACAGCGACGCCACCTTGCAGCGGCTGGTGTCGGAGTCCTCGCTCATGCTGCGGCTCGCGCGCGCCACCGGCGCGGCCGTGGTGCTGGACGACGAGGTCTGGAGCGTGGGCGACGTGCCCGCGCGCGCCCACGTGCAGGAGCTGGCCAGCTGGATCGCCGGGCTCGGCGTGGAGGTCTACGAAAGCAGCGAGCTGCCCGCGCATTTCGCGCCCGCCGTCGAGTTCCGCGGCGTGGCGGCGGGCGTGCTCGCCATCTCGATCTCGCAGGTGCACCGCCACCTCATCCTGTGGTTCCGGCCCGAGATCGTGCAGACGATCCAGTGGGCCGGCGATCCGCAGAAGCCCAAGGCCGCGGCGAGCGGCCGCATCCATCCGCGGTTGAGCTTCTCCAGTTGGGCCGAGGAGGTGCGCGGCCGGTCGGCGGCCTGGTCGCCGGCCGAGGTGGGCGCGGCGGCCGAGCTGCGCCAGGCGCTCATCGGCGTGGTGCTGCGCCGCGCCGAGGAGCTCGCGGCCGTGGCCACCGAACTGGGCCGCGTGAACAAGGAGCTCGAAGCCTTCTCGTACACCGTGTCG
>NZ_JAEFCB010000001.1 GCF_016405905.1 Variovorax sp. IB41
ACACGGTGTACGCGATGCTGAGCGAAGCGTTCGTGCGCACCAAGTCGACCGAGCCGGTGAAGGTCGCGGCCGCGATGGAAGGCATGAAGTTCAAGAGCTTCAACGGCGACGTGGAAATGCGCAAGGCCGACCACCAGCTGCAGCAGGGCCTGTGGATCACGCGCTGGCAGAAGGCCGACGCCAAGAACCCGTACAGCCCCGAGAACACCGGCTACACGCTGGCCCCGGTGAAGTACTACGAGCCCTACGTCTCGAGCACCCCGACGACGTGCCAGATGAAGCGACCCGGCGCCGCTTCCTGATCGAAGCCGCCACCTGACCGGTCGAGGCCCGACTTCAACACTCGGGCCTCTTTCTTTTCACGCATCCGAAAGACCGATGAACGTCGAATTCTTCGTCATCTCGCTGCTCAACGGCGTGAGCTACGGCTTGCTGTTGTTCATGCTGAGCTCTGGCCTTACGCTGATCTTCAGCATGATGGGCGTGCTCAATTTCGCGCACGCGAGCTTCTACATGCTCGGCGCCTACATCGCCTACACGCTGTCGGGCATCGTGGGCTTCTGGCCGGCGCTGTTCCTTGCACCGCTGCTGGTGGGCATGCTGGGCGCGGGCTTCGAGCGCTACAGCCTGCGCCGGGTCCACAAGTTCGGCCACGTGCCCGAGCTGCTGGTGACCTTCGGTCTTTCCTACCTCATCCTGGAACTCGTGCAACTGGCCTGGGGCCGCTCGACCGTGCCCTACGGCCTGCCGACGCAGCTGCAGGGCCCGCTCTTCACGCTCTACGGCACGCAGTTCCCGAAGTCGCGCTCGTTCATCATGCTGGTGGCGGTGCTGATGCTGATCTCGGTGTGGCTGCTGCTCACGCGCACGCGCATCGGCCTGGTGATCCAGGCGGCATTGAAGCACCCCGACATGGTCGAGGCGCTGGGCCACAACGTGCCGCGCGTGTTCATGCTGGTGTTCGGCGGCGGCGCCGCGCTCGCGGGTCTCGCGGGCGTGATCGGCGGCAACACCTACGTCACCGAACCCGCGATGGCCGGCTCGGTCGGCACCATCATCTTCGTGGTGGTGGTGGTGGGCGGCATGGGCTCGCTGGCCGGGGCGTTTCTCGCGTCGCTGCTGATCGGCATCATCCAGACCTTCGCGGTGGCCATGGACCAGTCGCTGGCCACGGCGCTGCGCGCCATCGGCATGACCGTGACCGACCAGACCTTCGGCTACGAGCTGCTCAGGCTCACGATCTCGCAGGTCGCGCCGATCCTGCCGTACCTGTTCCTGGTGCTGATCCTCATCTTCCGGCCCAAGGGTCTTCTTGGAACCCGGGAGGACTGACCCCATGACCACTGCAACCACACAGTACTACCGCTTCAAGCCCTGGAACATCGGGCGCTACCTGATCTGGACGCTGTTCGCCATCGTGCTGATCGTCTCGCCGCTGCTGTTCAAGAGCAGCCTGGCGCTCACGATGCTCTCGCAGATGGGTTACCTCATCATCATCTGCCTGAGCTACAACATCCTGCTGGGGCAGGGCGGCATGCTGAGCTTCGGCCATGCGGTGTACGTGGGCCTGGGCTCATTCCTGGCGATCCATGCGATGAACATGGGCGCCAAGGGCGGCATGCAGATTCCGCTGGTGCTCATCCCCCTGGTGGGCGGCCTGGCGGGCATGTTCTTCGCGATCCTGCTGGGCTTCGTGACCACCAAGAAGTCGGGCACCACCTTCGCGATGATCACCATGGGCATCGGCGAACTGGTGGCCTCGATGGCGCTGATGTTCCCCAGCTTCTTCGGCGGCGAGGGCGGCATCACCACCGACCGCGTGTACGGCCCGACTTTCTTCGGCTTCAACTTCGGCTCGCAGATCCAGGTGTACTACCTGATCGCCGCGTACTGCTTCGTCTGCACGGCGCTCATGTATGCCTTCACCGGCACGCCGCTGGGCCGCATGCTGAACGCGGTGCGCGACAACCCGGAGCGCGTCGAATTCATCGGCTACAACACGCAGCGCGTGCGCTACTTCGCGTTCATCATCGCGGGCTTCTTCGCCGGCATCGGCGGCGGTCTCGCCTCGATCAACTTCGAGATCGTGAACGCGGCCGACAGCCTGAACGCCATCCGCTCGGGCGGCTACCTCCTGTTCACGTTCCTGGGCGGCGCGGTGTTCTTCTTCGGGCCGATCATCGGCGCGGTGCTGCTGGTGTTCGCATCGATCCTGCTGTCCGAGCTCTCCAAGGCCTGGCAGCTGTACTTCGGCCTCGTGTTCGTGTTCATGGTGATGTTCGCCCCCGGCGGCATCGCCAGCCTGATCATGATGAACCTGCGCGTGGCCAAGTTCGGCAAGTTCGATCGCTTCTGGTGGCTGTACCTCGCGCTCGCCGTGGCGCTGGTTCCGGTCGTGGTCGGCGCGGCTGCGCTCATCGAGATGATCTATCACATCCAGCTCAACGCGGCGATGGGCCCGACGCTGAACTTCTTCGGCGTGGCGCTCGACACGACCGGCCTGGGCAGCTGGCTCGGCGCGGCGGTGATCCTGGTCATCGGCCTCGGTGCGCTGGAGGTGGCGCGACGCCGCTTCGTGCGCGTCTGGGGCCATGCGCAAGAAGAAATAGAAGCAGAAATCAAACGTCGGGAGGCGGCGTAAATGAGCGCGGTACACGGACAACATGCACTGGAACTGAAGGCGCTGCGGAAGAACTTCGGCAAGACCGAAATCATCCGCGGCGTGGACCTGGCGGTGAACGCCGGCGAACGCGTGGCCATCATCGGCCCGAACGGAGCGGGCAAGTCGACGCTCTTCAACCTCATCAGCGGACGCCTCACGCCCACCAGCGGCGAGGTGCTGCTCAACGGCGAGCGCATCGACGGTAAGAAGCCCTACGAGATCAACCGGCTGGGGCTCTCGCGCAGCTTCCAGATCACCAACATCTTCCCGAAGCTGAGCGTGTTCGAGAACCTGCGCTGCGGTGTCCTCTGGAGCCTGGGCTACAAGTACACGTTCCTGCGCTTTCTCTCGAACCTGGACGATGCCAATGCGCGCACCGAGGAGCTCATCAAGCAGATCGGCCTGGAGCGCAAGCGCGACGTGCATGCGGTGAACCTCACCTATGCCGAGCAGCGCGCGCTGGAGATCGGCGTGACGATCGCGGGCGGCGCCGGCGTGATCCTGCTGGACGAGCCCACGGCCGGCATGAGCAAGACCGAGACCTCGCACTTCATCTCGCTCATCAAGCACGTGACGGTGGGCAAGACGCTGCTCACGGTGGAGCACGACATGGGCGTGGTCTTCGGCCTGGCCGACAAGATCGCGGTGGTGGTGTATGGCGAAGTGATCGCCTTCGACACGCCTGCTGCCGTTCGCGCGAACGCGCGGGTTCAAGAGGCGTATCTCGGGTCCTCGGTGGCCGACGCGCAAGGGGCGGGACACTGACATGCTGAAGCTTCACGACATCCACGCCTACTACGGCAAGAGCCATGTGCTGCATGGCGTTTCGTTCGACGTCGGCCCCGGCGAAATCGTCGCGCTGCTGGGCCGCAACGGCTCGGGCCGCTCGACCACCGCCAAGGCCATCATGGGCCTGGTGCATGCCGAGGGCACGCTGCGCTGGAAGGACCAGGACATCCTGCGCAGAAAGGCCTACGAGATCGCCCACCTGGGCATCGGCTACGTGCCCGAGAACCGCGACATCTTTCCCAAGCTCACGGTGCACCAGAACCTGCTGCTCGGGCAGAAGGGCACGGGCAAGGGCAGCCGCTGGCAGTTCGACGACATGTACAACATGTTCCCGCGCCTGAAGGAGCGCCAGCACACCGAAGCGGGCGTGCTCTCGGGCGGCGAGCAACAGATGCTCACGCTGTGCCGCACGCTCATGGGCGACCCCGACCTCATCATCATCGACGAGCCGACCGAAGGCCTTGCGCCCAAGATCGTCGAGCTGGTGGGGCAGTACCTGCGCACGCTCAAGGACAAGGGCATCTCGGTGCTCCTGATCGAGCAGAAGCTCACCATCGCGATGCAGATCTCGGACCGCGCGCTCGTGATGGGCCACGGCAGCATCGTGTTCGACGGCACGCCGGACAGCCTGCGCGCCGACGCCACCACCCGCAAGGAGTGGCTGGAGGTCTGAGCACATACGACAACCCGAACCCGTTCGCCCTGAGCTTGTCGAAGGGCCGCCAGGGCGCGCGCAGGCTTCGACAAGCTCAGCCCGAACGGTTTTGGGCGCTCAGCCCGAACGGTTTTGGGCGCTCTGTACAGGACGGTTTCGGCCGCTCTGTCGCGAATGGTTTCGAGCGCTCGTTTCAGAACCATCTGGGGTCTTGTCCCGACAGCGACTGCGTGCCATTGTTGAGCCACGTTAAACGCCTAGAATCCCTCGAAAAAGAACACTCGTGCTTTTTCTTCTTTTTCTTCACACACCAAGGAACGCAGCATGACGGCTGAATACAAAGTGCTCGGCGATGTCGCCGTGATCACACTGACCAACCCTCCGGTCAACGGTCTCGGTTTCTCGACCCGCATCGGCATCACCGATGGCCTGGCCAAGGCCAATGCCGACGACGCCGTCAAGGCCATCGTCATCACCGGCGCCGGCAAGGCGTTCTCCGGCGGTGCGGACATCAAGGAATTCGGCACGCCCAAGGCGCTGCAGGAGCCCAACCTGCTGAGCGTGATCCTCACGCTCGAAGCTTCCCCCAAGCCCATCGTCGCAGCCATCCACTCCGTGTGCATGGGCGGCGGCCTCGAGCTCGCGCTCGGCTGCCACTACCGCGTGGCTGCACCGGGCACCAGCATCGCGCTGCCCGAAGTCAAGCTGGGCCTCATTCCCGGCGCGGGCGGCACGCAGCGCCTGCCGCGCGTGATCGGCGTGGAAACCGCCCTCAACATGATCGTGAGCGGCGAGCCGGTGAAGAGCGAACTGCTCGCGAGCCTGCCGGGCCAGAAGCTGTTCGACAAGCTGGCCGCATCGGCCGAGTCGGTGTTCGACGAAGCCGTGGCCTTCGCCAAGAGCGTGGCCGGCAAGACCGGTGAAGCACTCCCGCTCGTGCGCAACCTGCCGTGCAAGCACCCGCAGGGCGATGCCTACTTCCAGTTCACCAAGAACATGGTGGGTGGCATGTCCAAGAACTACCCGGCGCCGCTCATGTGCATCGACGCCGTGCAGGCCGCCACGAAGATGAAGTTCGACCAGGGCATGGCCGAGGAGCGCCGCATCTTCACCGCACTGATGTTCACGCCCGAATCGCTGGCGCTGCGCCACCTCTTCATGGCCGAGCGCGCCGCGAGCAAGATTCCCGACGTGCCCGAAGACACGCCCAAGCGCGAGATCAAGTCGGTCGGCGTGATCGGCGCCGGCACCATGGGCGGCGGCATCTCGATGAATTTCCTGAACGCGGGCATCCCCGTCAAGATTCTCGAGATGAAGCAGGAGGCGCTCGATCGCGGCGTCGCCACCATCAAGAAGAACTACGAAGCCCAAGTCAAGAAGGGCAAGCTCAAAGAGGACAAGTACGCGCAACGCATGGCGCTCTTGAGCACCACGCTCAGCTACGACGACCTGAAGGACGCGGACCTCATCATCGAGGCGGTGTTCGAGGAAATCGGCGTCAAGGAAAAGGTCTTCAAGGAACTCGACCGCGTGGCCAAGAAGGGTGCCATCCTGGCCTCCAACACCTCGACGCTGGACGTCGACAAGATCGCCTCGTTCACCGAGCGTCCGCAGGACGTGGTCGGCATGCACTTCTTCAGCCCGGCCAACGTGATGAAGCTGCTCGAAGTGGTGCGCGGCAAGGCCACCGCCAAGGACGTGCTCGCCACGGTCATGGCCATCGGCAAGAAGATCAAGAAGACCTCGGTGGTCTCGGGCGTGTGCGACGGCTTCATCGGCAACCGCATGATCGAGCAGTACTCGCGCCAGGCCGGCTTCCTGCTGGACGAAGGCGCGCTGCCGCAGCAGGTGGACAAGGCCATCGAGAAGTTCGGCTTCGCCATGGGCCCGTTCCGCATGGGCGACCTGGCCGGCAACGACATCGGCTGGGCCATTCGCAAGCGCCGCGCCACCGAGCGCGCCGACATGAAGTACAGCCGCACGGCCGACAAGCTCTGCGAGCTGGGCCGCTTCGGCCAGAAGACCGGGGCAGGGTGGTACGACTACCAGGCCGGCAAGCGCGATGCGATTCCCTCGGAGCTGGTCAACAAGATGATCGAGGACCACCGCAAGGAACTGGGCATCACGCCGCGCAAGATCTCCGACGAAGAGATCGTGCAACGCCTGGTGTATGCGCTCGTGAACGAAGGCGCGCACATCCTGGAAGACGGCATCGCCTCGAAGTCCGGCGACATCGACATGGTGTACCTCACGGGCTACGGCTTCCCGATCTGGCGCGGCGGCCCGATGCACTACGCATCGCAGGTGGGCCTGTACAACGTGGCCGAATCGATGAAGCGCTTTGCCAAGAACCCGCGCGACGACGCCGAGTTCTGGCAGCCCGCGCCGCTGATCCAGAAGCTGGTGGCCGAAGGCAAGTCCTTCAGCTGACCCGGGAGCCCTGACCGCCCATGTTGAAACGCATCTTCCTCGGGCTGCTGCTGGTGCTCCTGGCACTGGTGGCCGCCGTGGCGGTCAAGACCTGGACCACGCCATCGCAGCAACTGGCGGTGGCGCCCGCACCCAAGCTGGACATCGACCTGCAGGCAGCCGCCAAGCGGCTCTCCACGGCGATCACGTTCCGCACGGTGTCGGGCCTGGACGATCCGGCCGCCAACGCGGCCGAGTTCGACAAGCTGCACGCGTACCTCGCGCAGCAATACCCGAAGGTCCACGCCACCCTCAAGAAGGAAGTGGTGGGCAACAAGGCGCTGCTCTACACATGGGCCGGCACCGACCCGTCGGCCAAGCCGGTCGCACTGATGGCGCACCAGGACATGGTGCCCATTGCCCCCGGCACCGAGAAGGCCTGGACGGTCGACCCCTTCGCGGGCGAGATCAAGGACGGCTTCGTCTGGGGCCGCGGCACGCTCGACAACAAGAGCAATCTTTTCGCGCAGATGGAAGCCATCGAGCTGCTCATCGGCGCCGGCTTCAAGCCCAGGCAGACCGTCTACCTCGTGATGGGCGACGACGAAGAGGTGAGCGGGCTGCGCGGCGCGCTGCCCATCGCCGAACTGCTCAAGTCGCGCAACGTGCGCCTGGATTGGGTGCTCGACGAAGGCCTGCTGGTTCTGGACGGCGTGCTGCCCGGGCTCTCGAAGCCCGCGGCGTTGATCGGCCTGGCCGAGAAGGGCTACGGCACCTTCTTCCTCTCGCTCGACACGGCCCCCGGCCATTCGTCGATGCCGCCGCAGCACAGCGCCATCGGCAGCATGAGCGCCGCGCTCGCCAGGCTCGAAGCCAACCCGATGCCCGGTGGCATCAAGGGCGTGGCCGGCCAGATGTTCGGCGCGCTCGCGCCCGAGATGAGCGGCGTCAACCGCGTGATGCTCTCCAACCTGTGGCTCACCGAGCCGCTGGTGCGCGGCCAGCTCGAGAAGAGCCCGAGCAGCAACGCCATGCTGCGCACGACGACGGCACTGACCATCGTGCGCGCCGGCAACAAGGACAACGTGCTGCCCGGCCGCGCCGAGGCCGCCGTGAACTTCCGCATCCTGCCGGGCGACACCATCGACAGCGTCGAGGCGCACCTGCGCAAGGCCTTGGCCAACGACGACATCAAGATCAAGCGCTACCCCGGCAACTCCGAGCCGTCGCCCGTGTCGCCGACCGACAGCACCGGCTACCGCGCGATCCAGCAGGCCGTGCGCCAGACCTTTCCCGATGCCGTCGTGGCCCCGGGCCTCATGACCGCGGCGACCGACTCGCGCCACTTCAGCCTCGTGAGCGACGCCGTCTTCCGCTTCTCGCCGTTTCGCGTGAAGGGCGAGGACCTCGCGCGCTTTCACGGCAACAACGAACGCCTGGCCATCTCCAACTACGGCGAGATGATCGGCTTCTATCACCAGCTCCTGGGCAACAGCAACGCTGCTCCGGCGCAATGACGACCACTCCTTCTTTTCCCTTCCATCTTCAAAGGACCTCACCATGACCAGCGCCGTCATTGTTTCCACCGCCCGCACGCCGCTCGCGAAGAGCTGGAAGGGTGCCTTCAACATGACGCACGGTGCCACGCTCGGCGGTCACGCGGTGCAGCACGCGATCTCGCGCGCCGGCATCGAAGCGGCCGAGGTCGATGACGTCATCATGGGTTGCGCCACGCCCGAAGGCGCCACCGGCTCGAACATCGCGCGCCAGATCGCGCTGCGCGCCGGCTGCCCGGTCACCACCTCGGGCATGACGATCAACCGCTTCTGCTCCTCGGGCCTGCAGACCATCGCCACCGCCGCGCAACGCATCATCGCGGGCGAAGGCGACGTGTACGTGGCCGGCGGCGTGGAGAGCATCTCGTGCGTGCAGAACGAAGCCAACAAGCACATGCTGGCCGACCCCTGGCTCGTGAAGCACAAGCCCGAGATCTACTGGAACATGCTGCAGACGGCCGAGCAGGTCGCCAAGCGCTACAACATCGGCCGCGACGCGATGGACGAATACGGCGCAGCCAGCCAGCAGAAGGCCACCGCCGCGCTGGAAGCCGGCCGCTTCAAGGACGAGATCGCCCCCATCACCGTGCTGGCCGGCGTGGCCGACCCGGTGCTGGGCCTGCGCACCAAGGAAGTCACCGTCGAGAACGACGAAGGCATTCGCCCCGGCACCACCAAGGAAGGCATCAGCGGCATCCGTTCGGCCATGCCCGGCGGCCTGATCTCGGCCGGCAATGCCAGCCAGTTCTCCGACGGCGGCGGCGCCTGCGTGGTGGTCGACGAGAAGTACGCACAGCAAAAGGGCCTGAAGCCCCTGGGCCGTTTCCTCGGTTTTGCCGTGGCCGGCTGCGAGCCCGACGAAATGGGCATCGGCCCGGTCTTCGCGATTCCGAAGGTGCTCAAGCGCCTGGGCCTCACGGTCAACGACATCGACCTGTGGGAGCTGAACGAAGCCTTCGCGGTGCAGGTGATCTACTGCCGCGACAAGCTGGGCATTCCGGGCGACCGCCTGAACGTGGACGGCGGCGCCATCGCCGTGGGCCACCCCTACGGCGTGAGCGGCCAGCGCCTGACCGGCCACGCGCTCATCGAAGGCAAGCGCCGCGGCGCCAAGAAGGTGCTGGTCACGATGTGCATCGGCGGCGGCATGGGTGCCGCGGGCGTGTTCGAGGTTCTCTGACTCTCCCCCAGTCTGCGGCGCACTGCGTGTCGCCTTCGCCAACCCCCTTCAGGGGGCGACACCAGCGGCCCGGCTGAGCCGGTTCCGCGGTGTTTCTCGAACGGGCCTGGCTTCGCCGGCCGATGAGCGCTGCCGGTGGAAGTCGGTGGCCTCCACATCAAGACCGATCATGAGCCTGCGTCCCACCCTCGATTTCCTGCTCTACGACTGGCTCGATGCCGAGTCGCTCAACAAGGCCGAGCGCTTCGCCGACCATTCGCGCGAGACCTTCGACGCGGTGCTCGACACCTGCGAGCGCATCGCGCGCGAGAAGTACGCGCCGTTCAACCGCACGGTCGACACGCAGGAGCCGCATTTCGATGGCGAGAAGGTCATCCTGCCCAAGGCCACGCACGATGCGCACAAGGCCTTCGTCGAATCGGGAATGATGAGCGCCGCGCAGGACTACGACATCGGCGGCATGCAGCTGCCCTACACGCTCTCGGCCGCGGCCAACAGCTTCTTCGCGATGGCCTCGGTGAGCATCGGCTCCAACATGCTCACCAGCGGCAACGCCAACCTGCTGATGGTGCACGGCACCGAGATGCAGAAAGAGGTGTTCGCCAAGAACGAGTTCGCGGGCCGCTGGGCGGGCACCATGTGCCTGTCGGAGCCGCAGGCCGGCTCGTCGCTGAGCGATGTCGCCACGCGCGCGGTGCCCGATGGCGCGGACTACCAAAACGATCCGCTGGGTCCGCGCTACCGGCTCACCGGCAACAAGATGTGGATCTCGTCCGGCGACCACGAGCTGACCGAGAACATCGTGCACATCGTGCTCGCCAAGATCCCCGACGAGAACGGCAAGCTGGTGCCGGGCACGCGCGGCATTTCGCTGTTCATCGTGGCCAAGCGCATGGTCGACACCAAGGGCGAGCTGACCGGCGAGCGCAACGACGTGGCGCTCGCGGGCCTGAACCACAAGTTGGGCTGGCGCGGCACGACCAACACGCTCCTGAACTTCGGCGAGGGCAAGTACCCGGTCGATGGCAAGGCGGGCGCGGTGGGCTACCTCGTCGGCGCGCCCGGCAAGGGCCTGCACTGCATGTTCCACATGATGAACGAGGCGCGCATCGGCGTCGGCACCGCCGCGACCATGCTCGGCATGGCGGGCTACTACGCCTCGCTGGAGTACGCGAAGGGCCGGCCGCAGGGCCGCCTCGTGAAGAAGCCCGAGGCGGGCGCAGGCGGCCAGGTCGCGAAGGACTCGGCCAGCCCGCAGGTGCGCATCATCGAACACGCCGACGTGCGCCGCATGCTGCTCGCGCAGAAGGCGTACTGCGAAGGCGCGCTGGCGCTGGAGTTGTATTGCGCCCGGCTGGTCGATACGCAGAAGACCGGCGACGCGCAAGCCGCCGACGATGCGCGCCTGCTGCTCGAAGTGCTCACGCCCATCGCCAAGAGCTGGCCGAGCGAGTGGTGCCTGGAAGCCAACTCGCTCGCGATCCAGGTGCACGGCGGCTACGGGTACACGCGCGACTTTCCGGTGGAGCAGTACTGGCGCGACAACCGCCTGAACATGATCCACGAGGGCACCCACGGCATCCAGGCGGCCGATCTTTTGGGCCGCAAGGTGCTGATGGAAAAGGGCCGCGGCCTGCAGCTCCTGGCCAGCCGCATCACCGAGACCATCGGGCGCACGGCCAAGGTGCCCGCGCTCGCGGCGCATGCCAAGGCGCTGGGCGCGGCGCTGCAGCGCATCGGCAGCGCCACCGAGGCCGCCTGGTCCACCGGCGACCCGGCCGATGCGCTCGCCAACGCCGTGCCGTACATGCAGGCCTTCGGCCACACGGTGCTGGCCTGGCTCTGGCTGGACGTGGCGCGGCGCGCGCTCGAAATCGACGCAGACAAGGCGAGGGCGGTAACAGCTGGCAAGATCGGCGCCGCGGACTACTTCTTCCACTACGAGCTGCCGAAAATCGGCGCCTGGCTCAATGTGGTCGAGAGCCGCGACCCGACCTGTACCGCTTTGCCCGAGGACGCTTTCTGACAATGGCCAACGCCACCCCCAACGAACCTACCCCCGTCAAACCACCGAAGCCGCACGCCCGGCTCGAGAAGTGGATCTGGATCCTGATCTACGGCGGCCTGTTCCTGGTGATCCTGGGGATCGCCACGGGCCGCACCGACGCGGCGCTCGGCTGGTCGATGGCCGCACCCGGCGGCGTGGTCGCGCTGGTGGGCGTCGTGCTCATCTACGTGCGATCGCGCCTGAACGACAAGAAATAAGCCGAGAGAAGAAGAAGGCAAGACCATGCTCAAGCACATCGTGATGTGGAAGTTCAAGGAACACGCCGAGGGCGCCGACAAGGCGACCAATCTGCTCAAGGCCAAGGCGCTGCTCGATGCCTGCGCGAAGCTCTCGCCCGGCACGCACCGCTTCGAGGTGGCCATCGCCCAGCCCGGGCTGGAGGCCACCTACGACCTGGTGCTGTATTCGGAATTCACCGATGCCGCCGCGCTCGCGGCCTATGTGGACCATCCGCAGCACGTGGCGCTCAAGCCCTTCATCGGCGCCGTGCGCGAAGCGCGCCAGTGCATGGACTACGAAATCTGACCGCCCCGACCGACCTTCCAGAGAACACCGGAGACAACCCATGACCGCCCGCACGACCGCCCGCACCACCCAGCAACTCTTCGACCTCACCGGCAAGACCGCCCTCATCACCGGCGGCTCGCGCGGCCTGGGCCTGCAGATGGCCCACGCGCTCGGCGAGGCCGGCGCGAAGATCATGCTGAGCTCGCGCAAGGCCGACGACCTGGAGCAGGCCGCGGCCGAGCTGCAGGCCGCCGGCATCGACGCGCGCTGGATCGCCGCCGATTGCTCGAAAGAGGAAGACACCCGCCGCCTGGCCGACGAGACGCTGCAGCGCATGGGCGCGGTCGACATCCTCATCAACAACGCGGGCGCCAGCTGGGGCGCGCCGGCCGAGAGCCACCCGGTCGAGGCGTGGGACAAGGTGATGAACCTCAACGTGCGGGGCTACTTCATCCTGTCGCAGCAGATCGCCAACGGCTACATGATCCCGAAGAAGACGGGGCGCATCATCAACATCGCCTCGGTCGCCGGCCTGAACGGCAACCCGCCCGAGATGCAGACGCTGGCCTACAACACCTCCAAGACGGCGGTGATCGGCTTCACGCGCACGCTCGCGGCCGAATGGGGCAAGTACGGCATCACGGTGAACGCGATCTGCCCCGGCTTCTTCATGACGAAGATGGCGGCGGGCCTGATCAACTCGCTGGGCGAAGAGAAGATGGCCGCCAAGGCGCCGCTCGGCCGCCTGGGCGACGACGAAGACCTGAAGGGCCTGACGCTGCTGTACGCGAGCGATGCCGGCAAGCACATCACCGGCCAGTGGCTGGCGGTGGACGGCGGCGTGAGCGTGGTCCTGGGCGCGGCGTAGAGTTCTCCCCCAGGCTTCGCGCACTTCGTGTCGCGCGCGCCTTCCCCCTCGCCGGGGGCGACACCGGCGGCCCGGCGAAACCGGTTCCGCGGTGTCTCACGAATGGATTCAATGACCACTGACGCTTCTTCTCCTTCTTCCGACATCAACATCCGCTCGTACACGAGCCAGATTCCATTCGCGCGCCACCTGGGCTTCGAGCTCACGAAGTTCGAGGGCGGTGAGTCCGAAATCCTCTACACGGCCAAGCCCGAGCACCTGAACACCTTCGACGTGACGCACGGCGGCGCCTGCATGACGCTGCTGGACATCACCATGGCGGCGGCCGCGCGCAGCGTGGCGCCCGAGACCGGTGTGGTCACCATCGAGATGAAGACCAGCTTCATGCAGCCCTCGGTCGGACCGCTGCACGCGCGCGGCACGCTCATTCACCGCACCGCGACGCTGGCCTTCACCGAAGCCAAGATCTACGACGAGCAGGAGCGCGTGTGCGCCCATGCGACCGGCACCTTCAAGTACGTGAAGCGGCGCCTGCCGACGGGCCCCGCGAGCGCGAACGAAATGCGGCCGCCTTCGACCGACTGACCAACCTTTTCCGGAGACCCACATGCCCACGAACAAGCAGATCCACCTGGACAACCGCCCCGAGGGCGAAGCCGTTGCGAGCAACTTCAAGCTGGTGACCGCCGAGACGCCCGCGCTCGCCGACAACCAGGTGCTGGTGCGCCATCACTACATGAGCCTCGATCCGTACATGCGCGGGCGCATGAACGACGCCAAGAGCTACGCGCAGGCGCAGCCCGTGGGCCAGGTGTTCCAGGGCGGCACGGTCGGCGAAGTGGTCGAGAGCAAGCACCCGAAATACGCGGTCGGCGACAAGGTCGTCGGCTTCGGCGGCTGGCAGGAATACAGCGTGGTCGACGGCTCGCAGCCCGGCGCGCTGAAGAAGGTGGACACCACGCACGTGCCGCTGTCGCATTACCTCGGCGCGGTCGGTATGCCGGGCGTCACGGCCTGGTACGGCCTCGTGAAGATCATTGCGCCCAAGGCCGGTGAAACGGTCGTGATCACGGCCGCCAGCGGCGCGGTCGGCAGCGCCTTCGGGGCGCTCGCCAAGGCGCGCGGCTGCCGCGTGGTGGGCATCGCGGGCGGTCCGGACAAGTGCAAGTACGTGACCGACGAACTGGGCTTCGACGCCTGCATCGACTACCGCCAGCACCCCGACGTGAAGACCATGAGCGCGGCGCTCAAGGAAGCCTGCCCGAAGGGCATCGACGGCTACTTCGAGAACGTCGGCGGCTACATCTTCGATGCGGTGCTGCTGCGCACCAACGCCTTCGCGCGCGTGGCGCTGTGCGGGATGATCGCGGGCTACGACGGCGCGCCGCTGCCGCTCGCGAACCCGGCGCTGATCCTCATCAACCGCCTGAAGATCGAGGGCTTCATCGTCAGCGAGCACATGGAGGTGTGGCCCGAAGCGCTCGCCGAGCTCGGCACGCTCGTGGGCACGGGCAAGCTCAAGCCGCGCGAATCGGTCGCGCAGGGCATCGAATCCGCCCCCGAAGCCTTCCTGGGTTTGCTCAAGGGCAAGAATTTCGGCAAGCAGTTGGTCAAACTCATCTGAACCACCCGGATGAGCTGAACGTACGGCAAGGAGGCCGGTCATGGAAACCACGCACGAGGTGTTCAACCAGCCCGCACCGCTGGCGGACTACAACCTGTTCGAAACCAACCGGCCGCTGCGCGATGCGTTGAAGTTCAATGCGCCGCAGCTGCAGGTGGCGCCGCTGCAGGAGCTGGGCGTGACCATCGGCTCGGCCGAGATGCAGACGCATGCGCGCCTGGCCAACGTCCACACGCCCGAGCTGCACACGCACGACCGCTTCGGGCGGCGCATCGACGAGGTGGAGTTCCATCCGAGCTACCACGTGCTGATGTCGGCTGCGGTGGGCGCGGGCCTGCACGGCACGCCGTGGGCGGCCACCTCGGCCTCGCCGCATGTGCTGCGCGCGGCCGGCTTCATGCTCTTCACCGAGCTGGAGCCCTCGATGCTGTGTCCGATCTCGATGACCTACGCCGTCACGCCCGCGCTGCGCAGCAACGCGGCCGTGTACGCCGACTGGGGCCCCAAGCTCACGAGCCTCTGGTACGACCCGGCACTCAAGTCCTTCAAGGACAAGCCCGGCGTGACCATGGGCATGGGCATGACCGAGAAGCAGGGCGGTTCCGACGTGCGCGCGAACACCACGAAGGCCGTGCGCGACGGCAGCGACGCCTGGGGCGAGCGCTATGCGATCACCGGTCACAAGTGGTTCTTCTCGGCGCCGATGTGCGATGCCTTCCTGGTGCTCGCGCAGGCCGAGGCCGGGCTCAGTTGCTTTTTCCTGCCGCGCGTGTTGCCCGACGGCACGCGCAACGCGATCCACATCCAGCGCCTGAAGGACAAGCTCGGCAACAAGGCCAATGCGAGTTCCGAGGTCGAGTTCCACGGCGCCAGCGCCTGGCTCGTGGGCGAGGAGGGGCGCGGCATTCCGCAGATCCTGGAGATGGGCACGATGACCCGGCTCGATTGCGCGCTGGGCACCAGCGGCCTCATGCGACAGGCGTTGAGCATCGCCATCAACCACGCATCGCAGCGCAACGCCTTCGGCAAGCCGCTGATCGCGCAGCCGCTCATGAAGAACGTGCTGGCCGACCTCGCGCTCGAGAGCGAGGCCTCCACGACCCTGGCCATTCGCCTGGCCCGCGCCTTCGATCATCCGGACGACGAACACGAGCGCCTCATGGCGCGCCTGCTCACGCCGGTCGCCAAGTTCTGGATCTGCAAGCGCGGCAGCCATTTCGCGCAGGAGGCGATGGAGTGCCTGGGCGGTAACGGCTACGTGGAAGAGGGCGGCGAGGGCATCATGGCGCGCGTCTACCGCGAGATGCCGCTCAACTCAATCTGGGAGGGCGCGGGCAACATCATGGCGCTCGACCTGCTGCGGGGCCTGCGCAAAGGCGATGCCGTGGCGGCGCTCGCGAAGGAATTGGCACCCGCACGCGGCCAGCATGCCGCGCTCGACCGCCTGGCCGACGCGCTGCCCGCGCGCATCGAGGCGATGGCCTCCGAGGTGGAGGCGCGTCGTCTGGCACAGGACGTGGCGCTCGCCGTGCAGGCTTCGCTGCTGGCGCAGACGGCGCCGCCCGCGGTGGTCGGCGCGTTCTGCGCATCGCGCCTGGGCGGCGACTGGGGCAATGCCTTCGGCACGCTGGGCGCGGGCACCGATTTCGATTCGATCATCCAGCGGGCAAGTCCGCTATAGATATTCACGCCACCCCGCGAACCCGTTCGCACTGAGCCTGTCGAAGTGCCGCGCGCGGCTTCGACAGGCTCAGCCCGAACGGTGGTGGTGGATTCAGCCTCACGACTACAAGGAAACCGAAACCCATGGCCGACCTGATCCTTCACCACTACACCACCTCGCCGTTCTCGGAAAAGGTGCGGCTGATCCTCGGCGCCAAGCAGCTGCCGTGGAAGTCGGTCTTCATCCCGCCGATCATGCCCAAGCCCGATGTGGAGTTGCTCACCGGCGGCTACCGCAAGACGCCGTTCCTGCAGATCGGCGCCGACATGTACTGCGACAGCGCGCTCATCGCCGACGTGCTGGAGCACCTGCAGCCCGAGCCCACGCTCTACCCGGAGCCCGAGAAGGGCCTGTCGCGCATCCTCGCGCAGTGGGCCGACACCACGCTCTTCTGGGCCGCGATGGCCTGGAACCTGCAGCCCAAGGGCGCGGCCGAGGTGTTCGCCAAGGCGCCGCCCGAAGCCGCCAAGGCCTTCGGCGAAGACCGCGGCAAGATGAGCGCCGGCAACATGACGCGCCTGCGCCCGGCCGATGCCACCAGCGCCTACAAGTCGTACCTTCGGCGCCTGTCGGACATGCTGGACGACCGCCATTACCTCCTGGGCGAAGTGCCCAGCATCAGCGACTTCGCGGCCTACCACCCGCTCTGGTACACGCGCCGCATCGAGTCGGTGCGCACCATCCTCGACCTGACGCCCGCGGTGGTCGACTGGATGGACCGCATGGCCGCCATCGGCCACGGTGCGCCCGAGAAGTACAGCGCCGACGAAGCCATCGCCGTGGCCAAGGCCGCGACGCCGCACACGCTGCTGACCGACAGCACCTTCCAGGACGACCACGGCATCGCGCTCGGCAGCGCCGTGACCATCCGGGCGGAGAGCTTCGGCCTGGAGGAAACGAACGGCACGCTGGTGGCCGCCACGCGCACGCACTACACGCTTGCGCGCAGCGAAGATCGCATCGGCACGGTGCACGTGCACTTTCCGCGCATCGGCTACGTGCTCAAAAAGGCGGAGGCCTGAAACGAGTTTGCGGTTGATCAACAAGAACCGTTCGGACTGAGCTTGTCGAAGTCTCGCGCGGCGCTTCGACAAGCTCAGCGTGAACGGATTGATATTTTTGAACGCGTTTCCCGTATGAGAGGCACGCGAGCGGGGCACCTTCGTGACTGCGCGCCGGCGCGTTCCGTATTTCAATAGCGCCTCCAACGTCGCAGACGTCGACATTCAACGCAAGAAGGACACCGGCAAATGATTCAGGACTTCAAGGGCAAGACCGCCGTTCTCACCGGCGCGGGCTCGGGCTTCGGCCTCGAATGCGCGCGCATCGGCGCTGCGCGCGGCATGAACCTCGTGCTGGTGGACGTGCAGCAGGACGCGCTGGACAAGGCCGCCGCCGAAATGCAGGCCGCCGGCGCGCAGGTGCTGGCCCGCAAGGTCGATGTGTCCGACGCCGCGCAGATGGAGGCCCTGGCCGCCGCCGTGAAGGAGCGCTTCGGCGCGCCGCACTTCGTGTTCAACAACGCCGGCGTGGGCGCGGGCGGGCTCGTGTGGGAGAACACCGTCTCCGACTGGGAGTGGGTGCTGGGCGTGGACCTCTGGGGCGTGATCCACGGCGTGCGCCTCTTCACGCCGATGATGCTCGAGGCGGCCGCGAAAGACCCCTCCTATCGCGGCCACATCACCAACACCGCGAGCATGGCGGGCCTGCTCACTCCCCCCAACATGGGCATCTACAACGCCGCCAAGGCCGCGGTCGTGAGCCTCACCGAGACGCTGTACCAGGACCTGACGCTGGTGACCGACCAGATCGGCGCGAGCCTCCTGTGCCCTTACTTCGTGCCGACCGGCATCACGAGCAGCGAGCGCAACCGCCCGAATGCGCCCAAGGACAGCGAGTTCACCAAGAGCCAGTTGATCGGCCAGGCCATGAGCAACAAGGCGGTGAGCAGCGGCAAGATCACCGCGGCCGAAGTCGCGGCGAAGGTGTTCGACGCCATCAGCGACAACCAGTTCTACGTGTTCAGCCACCCCAAGGCGCTGGGCAACGTGAAGAGCCGCATGGAGAACATCGTCTCGGTCACGAACCCCGCCGACCCGTTCCTGGAGCGTCCCGAGATCGGCCAGAAGCTGCGCGAACAGCTTCGCGCGGCCTGACGCCTACACCGCGGCCCGCCTCAGCGCGGCCGCGACGAAGACGACCGCCGCGAGCGCCGACGATGCCGTCCGCACGCTGTTCCACATCGTCCAGGTCTTGAGATAGGTCTGCCAGAACGCGCCGCCGTCGATGGGCGACGTGGCCGCGAGCTGGTTGTTCAGCGGCACGTTGAGCACCATCGTCACACCGAAACAGCCGACCACGTAGAGCAGGCTCGCAAGCAGCACCAATTGCGAGTCGAACTGCGAGATCGAGAACAGCGACCAGCCGCCGAGCACGATGCCCAGCACCGCGCTGCCCATGAAGACGAGCATGAAGCTGGGCGTGATCACCGTGACGTTGATCGCGTTCATCGCGTTGATGCCTTCGCTGTTCTGCACGCGCGCGAGTGCCGGCATCACGAACGAAGAGAACGCGTAGAAGATGCCGGCGACCATCGCCGTGGAAAAGGCGCTCGCCAGGATCAGCACCGTCGCCGTCTTGCCCATCATCACTTCGCTCCCCACACGCCGGTCGGGGCCGTGCGCGCCACGTAGTCGGCGAAGGTGCGGGGAGGGCGGCCCAGCGCCCGTTCCACGCCGTGGGCGATGGGCGTGTTGCGGCTGTCCAGCACGGTGCTGAAGAGATAGACGACCAGCCAGCAGAGGTCCTTCGGCAGCCCCGCTTCCGCCAATAGCTTGGCGTAGTCGTCCATCGGGATGATGTGGCAATCGATCCGGCGATTCGTCGCGCGCGCGATCTGCGCGATGGCCTCGGGAAAGGTGAAGGCCTGCGAGCCGGTCAGCTCGTAGAGCTTGCGGCTGTGGCGGCTGTCGACCAGCGCTTCGGCCGCGATGTCGGCGATGTCGTCGGCATCGATGAAGGGCTCCGCGGCGAGCCCTTCGGGCAGCGTGATCGCGCCCGCGACGATCTCGTCGAGAAAGTAGTTCTCGCTGAAGTTCTGGAAGAACCAACTCGCGCGCACGATGGTCCAGTCGAGCGCGGTGGCTTGCAGGGCGCGCTCGGCGTCCTGCGCTTCGGGCTCGCCGCGGCCCGACAGCAGCACGATCTTTTGAACGCCGGCTTTGGCGGCAGCGTCGTAGAAGGCGGTCACCGTGTCGACGGCGCCCGGCACGCACAGATCCGGCTGGTAGGCGACGTAGACGGCGCGAACGCCCTCGAGCGCGGCCGTCCAGGTGGCGCGGTCTTCCCAGTCGAAGGGCGGTTGTGCGGCGCGCGAGCCGACGCGCACGGCGTGCCCGGCGGCGCGCAGCCGTTCCAGAACGCGCCCGCCGGTCTTGCCGTTCGCGCCGAGTACCAAAATGGGATGCGCATCATCCCGGGTGCTGCTGCCGATTGCCATTTTCGAACTCCTTGAGATAATGTGAGTAATGCTCACGTAAAAAATGATAGTTACTCACATTTTGAATGTCAACCCCGGGATGAAGCCATGACACGCAGTGCACCTTTGCCATCGCAGGTGGCCGTCGCCGAGGCACCTTCGGCCAGGAAGAGCCCCATCCAGGAGCGCAGCAAGGCGCGCGTGGAGCGCATCCTCGAGGCGGCCGCCGAGCTGATCGTGCGCGGCGGCAGCGACCAGCTCAAGATGAGCGAGGTCGCCGCATCGGCCGGCATCTCGATCGGCTCGCTCTACCAGTACTTCCCCGAGAAGGCCGCGCTCATCCGCATGCTGGCCGAGCGCATCAATGCCGCGAGCCGCGAGTGCATCCGCGAGGGCCTGAAGGACGTGGTCGATCTCGCGAGCCTCCAGTCGTCCTTCACCGCGCTGGTGGACGTGTACTACACGATCGTCAACGAGCGCCCCGTCATGCGCGACATCTGGAGCGGCATGCAGGCCGACAAGCAGTTGCTGGCCCTGCAGATTGCGGAGAGCCGCGCGTGCGGGCAGATGCTGGCCGACGCGATGTTCAAGGTGCACAGGGTGCGCGGCCGCGCCGACACCAAGCGGGTGGAGCAGGCGGCCTTCCTGATCTGGGAGATGGGCGAGGCGACCATCCGCCTGGCGATCGCGGTCGAGCCGGCCGAGGGTGCGGCGCTGGTGGCGGCCTACAAGCGCATGGCGCTTCGCGAGATCACCGATCCACTCGCTTGATCAGCTGGCAGCGGCCTGCGATTCGATCCACTGCCACACCGCCCGGATCGAAGGCTCGTTCTCCCGCCCGTTCGCGGTCGCGAGAAAGTAGCTTCCCGTATCGAGCGCCGGCCCGAAGGGCTGCACCAGCGCGCCGCTGCGCAGCTCCTCGGCCGCGAGCGTGAGGCTCAAGAGCGCGACGCCATGGCCCGCCAGCGCGGCGAGCATCGCGTGCGTCTCGTCCGAGAACGAGAGGCCTGCAGCCTTCGCCGAACGTCCGCGCGGCTGCGCGATGCCGGCTTCGCGAAACCAGCGTGACCACAGCGCCGGCGCGAGCGCATTCGGCTGCCAGTCGCAATGGATCAGCTGGTGCCTGGGCAGGTCGCCCTTGCGGCGCAGGCCCAGCATCGGGCTGCACAGCGGCGCATAGCGCTCGGGCATCAGTTCGCTCGACACCAGCCCCGGCCAGTTGCCGCTGCCCGAGCGCACTGCGATGTCCGCATCGCCGCGCGAAAGATCGACCACCGTGTCGCCCGCGTGCAGCCGCAGCTCGATGCCGGGGCAGGCCTTGCGAAAGGCCGTCATGCGCGGCAGCACCCAGCGCGCCGCAAAGGCCGTGTTGGTGGTGAGCGTGACGGACTGCGAAGCCGCAGGCCGGCGCAGCCGCTCGACACCCGCTTCGAGCGCATCGAAGCCCATGCACAGATCGTCGAAGAGCCGCTGGCCCGCGGGCGTCAGCGCGAGCTGCCGCGTGAGCCGGCGAAACAGCGGCTGCCCCAGCGTGTCTTCGAGCGCCCGCACCTGGTGGCTGATCGCCGAGGGCGTGACCGAGAGTTCGGCCGCCGCGCGCTGGAAGCTCAGGTGTGCAGCCGCCGCCTCGAAGGCCCGCAGCGAGAGCAGGGGCGGCAGGCGGCGTGAGGGGCGGACAGATGAGCCAGTCTCTTGCATGACGGGAGAAATGATCGTTTGTGAATGGCCGAGCGTATCCCTAGATTCGAGGCCTGTGCAGTCATTCTGACGGCGCAACACAGCGTACATCAACTCATCCATCTACGGAGCGACCCCCATGACCCTCAACCTGCTTCACATCGACGCCAGCGCCCGCCCGGGCATCTCGGGCGCCGACCCGCACGGTTCGCACACGCGGCGCCTCTCGGCACGCTTCGTCGAACGCTGGCGCAAGATGCGGCCCGGCGACCGCATCGATCACCTCGACGTCGGCCAGCACCCGCCCGCCTTTGTCGACAGCCGCTGGATTCACGCCGCCTTCACCGCGCCGGCCGACCGCGAACCCTGGATGGCCGACGTGCTCGCCGAAAGCGACCGCCTCGTCGATCAGCTCCTGGCCGCCGACCTGATCGTGGTGGGCCTGCCGATGTACAACTTCAGCGTGCCCGCGCAGTTCAAGGCCTACATCGACAACATCGTGCGCGTGGGCCGCACCTTCGGCTTCGACCGTGCACGCGGCGCGGTGCCGTACTGGCCGATGCTCGCGGACGCCGGCAAGCGCATGGTGCTGCTCGGCGCGCGCGGCGACCATGGCTACGACAAGGGCGGGCGCATCGCGCACCTGAACCACGCCGAGGCCTCGGTGCGTTCGGTGTTCGGCTACATCGGCATCACCGATGTGCACGAGGCCGCGGTGGAGTGCGACGAATTCGGCGGCGAGCAGCTCGCGCAGTCGATGCAGAAGGCCGAGGCCGCAGTCGATCGCCTCGTGGACGAACTCAGCGGTACGACAGCACCAGCCCGTGCACCAGCCGCGTCCACCCATCCAGCATCACGAACAGCAACAGCTTGAACGGCAGCGAGATGGTGGTGGGCGAGATCATCGACATGCCCAGCGCGAGCAGCACGGTCGCCACGATCAGGTCCACCACCACGAACACCAGGTAGATGATGAAGCCGATCTGGAACGCGCGCGTGAGCTCGCTGAGCGTGAAGCTGGGCACCAGCACCATGAAGTCGTCGTCCTTCAGTTGCTCGGCGCGCGCCTTGGGCCAGATGTTGGAGGCCGACTTCAGAAAGAACTGGCGCTCCCGCTCGTGCGTGTGCTTTTGCAGGAACTCCTTGACCGGCGCCTTGGCCGCATCGATCACCGCCATGATGTCGCCCAGCCCTTCGCCCTTGGCGCCGAAGTTGCGGCCGCGCAAGGCATCGCCGATGTCCATGCCCACCGGCGCCATGATGTAGACCGACAGGATGATCGCGATGCCGTTGAGCACCATGTTGGGCGGCGTCTGCTGCAGGCCGAGCGCGGTGCGCAGCAGGCCGAACACGATCACCAGCTTGGTGTAGCTGGTCACCATCAGCGCCACGAAGGGCGCCACGCCGAAGGCGACGATCAGCGCGACGAGCGTGAGGGGTTCGGGAAGGCCGCCTTGCATGCTCAGACTTCGCCGGGCGCGAACTCCGACACGCGCACGCCCAGGCGATCGCCCACCGCGACGAGGTAGCCCTTGCCCAGCACGTTGCCGTGCGCCAGGATGCGCACCGGGCTGCGGTTGAGCGGCTGGCCCAGGTCGAACACATGGCCGGCGCGGATGCTCTTCAATTCGCCCAGCGACAGCGAGAGGTCGCCGACCTCGAAGCGCAGCGTCACCTCCAGCGCGTCGAGCCGGTCGATCGGCAGGTTGGCGTTGTCCGCGGTTCCCGTGGCTGGGACCGCCTGGGCAGGGGTGTCTGGCTTCATGGCACTGTCTCTCGATTGCTGAACGGTGATGTGCGAGCCCTCGGCGAAGGCCGAGAGATGCCGCCCGCCGGGGCCTCCCAGTTCGGCCGTGACCACGATCGCGGCGCCCGAAGAGCGCCACTGCTCGATGCCGACGATGTCGCCGGGGCGGATGCTGCCGATCTCGCGCAACTGGATCGGCGTGCTGCCGAGGCGAAAGTTCACGGGCAGGCGCAGCGTGTCGAAGGCATCGCCCGCATGCGCGTTGTGGTGCGACGCGCGGCTCGCGGGCACCAGCGCATCCAGCGTGGCGGCATCCTCGAACTGCACGAAGCCGCGCAGCATGGCGCTGCCGTCCGAGGGCGTGGCGGCGAAGAAGGCTGCGCGCTCGGGGTCGCAATGCAGGAGCGGTGCGTGTTCGCGGCGCTCGTGTTGCTCGTGCCGCTCGTGCTGCCCTTGTGTATGGCGCGCCTCGGCTTCAGAGGGCTGCCACTCGAAATGCAGGCGCAGCGTCTTCTCCAGCGCATCGACCACCGGATGCAGCGCGTCGGCCAGGAGGATGTAGCGCAGGTCGCGCGGCAGCAGGTCGATGCGGCGCTCGCCCAGGAGCGCCTGCAGGCTCGGCGCATCCATCGCGAGGTGGCCGACATGCGCGCCGAGCCTGAAGCGGTAGCTCTCGCGCGTCGTGTGGCCGAAGGCCGCGTCGTGATGCCAGTGAATGCGGTAGCGCACACCGCGCGCCGCCACATCGGGCGGCGGCGCGGCGCCGTACAGGCGATTGAGCGCGCGCACGTTCGCCGCGTCGGCGCGCGGCAATGCACGCGATTCGCCCAGCTCCGTCACCGCTTCAGCCCATGCGTTCGACATGCGTGCTTTCGTTCGATCCATCGATGCGGCGGGTGCTGCGTCGTATCACTTTCTTCATACCTTGAAGCGACGCGAGACAGCTCGCACCGGGACGGGCAGCTTAGCCAGACGCCCTGCGTGGAGGTAGTCCGCAAACACGTAGTGCCGCGCGCGCCACACACCGCCGTTGCCTACGGAAACTCGTTGTTGCCGTGAATGGATGGCGGCGCATAGAGTCCACCGCGACGCGACATCGATCACGTCCGACGACGGCGCAGGCCAGTGCAAGCGGCATCACTCACAACTCCAAGAACACCGTAAAGCAACAACGCGATGGCGAGTTCTCCGCGATCCCTTCCAACGTACCGTGGCGGCGTGCGCGACCTGCTGGGCAATGCGGGCCGCTACAACGACCTGCTGCTCGCGGGGCTGCTGGTGGTCATCGTCGCGCTGTTCGTGTTGCCGCTGCCCACGCCGCTGCTGGACCTGCTGATCGCAAGCAACCTGGCCATCAGCCTGGTGCTCTTGATCGTGGCGATGTACGTGCCGTCGGCGTTGTCGCTCTCGACGTTCCCCTCGCTGCTGCTGTTCACCACGCTGTTTCGCCTGGCGCTCAACATCGCCTCGACCAAGCTGATCCTGCTGCACGCCAACGCGGGCCACATCATCGACACCTTCGGCAAGCTGATCGTCGGCAACAACGTGGTGGTCGGCGGCGTGGTGTTCCTCATCATCGCGATCGTGCAGTTCATCGTCATCGCCAAGGGCTCCGAGCGCGTGGCCGAGGTGGCGGCGCGCTTCGCGCTCGATGCGATGCCGGGCAAGCAGATGAGCATCGACGCCGACGTGCGCGCCGGCGTGCTGTCCTCCGCGCAGGCGCAAAAGCGCCGCCAGGTGCTGGAGCAGGAGTGCCAGCTGCACGGCGCGATGGACGGCGCGATGAAGTTCGTCAAGGGCGATGCCATCGCCAGCATCGTGATCGCGCTGGTCAACATCCTCGCGGGCATCGCCATCGGCACGCTGATGCACGAGATGACGCTGGGCGGCGCGCTGCAGCGCTACGCCATCCTCACCGTGGGCGACGGCATGGTGTCGCAGATCCCGTCGCTGCTGGTGTCGATTGCAGCGGGCATCGTCATCACCCGCGTGAGCACCGGCGACCGCCGCGACACGCAACTGGCCAACCAGATCAGCCAGCAGCTCATGGCGCATCCGCGCGCGCTGATCATCGCGGGCCTGGCGGTCGCGAGTTTTCTCATCGTGCCGGGCTTTCCGAAGTGGGTGTTCAGCCTCATTGCGGCCGTGCTGCTGGGCCTGGGCTTCACGATGCGCATGCTGCGCCAGAAGAGCCAGACGCCGGGCTGGATCTCGCACCGCGAAGGCATCGCCTCGGAGGAGACCGACAGCGACCACGCGATTGCCGCGCCGCTGGCGGTGCGGCTGTCGAGCGGGCTGCGCGGCGGTGTCGATCGCCACGCGCTCGACCAGCACCTGGCCACGGTGAAGACCGCGGTCGAGTCCGACCTCGGCCCGGTGTTCCCGCGCCTGCAACTGGCCTATGCGGACGGCATGGCCGAGCACGGCTACCAGGTGCTGGTGCGCGACGTCGCCGTGTCCGAAGGCACGCTCAGGCCGGGCTGGCGGATGCTCGATCCGGCCGAGGCCGCCGCGCCGCCGGCAGGCGCCGAAGTGGCCGAGCCCTTCGGCCCGTTCCCGCGCGTGGTGTGGGTGCCGGGCGAAGAGGCCGGCTTCAGGACATGGAACAACGAGGAGGTGGTCGGCCTGCACCTGCAGGATGCCGTGCGCCGCAACGTGCGCGACCTCATCGGCCTGCAGGAAGTGCAGCGCCTCTTGCATTCGGTGCAGCGCGATGCGCCCGAGCTCGCGGCCGAGGTGTCGCGCGTGGCCTCGGGCCAGCGCATCGCCGAGGTGCTGCGCCGGCTGCTGCAGGAGGGCATTCCGATCCGCAACCTGCACGCCATCTTCGAGTGCCTGGCCATCTGGGCGCCCAAAGAGCAGGACGCGATCGCGCTGACCGAGCTGGTGCGCATCGACCTCGGGCGCTACATCACCAGCCGCTACGTGGGCCCGAACCGGCAGCTCGAAGCGATCCTGTTCGAGTCCAGCCTGCTGGAGCGCGTGCAGAACGCCATCGAGCGTTCGCCGCGCGGCAACCTGCTGCTGCTGAGCCCGGCCGTCACGCAGGACATCCGCGAGCAAGTGCGCCGCATTCTCGGCACGGCCGCCACGCGCGTGGTGGCCATCGCCTCCTCGGACGTGCGCCGCTACATCAAGACGCTGATCGAGCCGGTGGCGCCGCTGCTGCCCGTGTTGTCCTACCAGGAAGTCGACGAAGACGTGGCCCTGCAGCCGGTGGGCTGGGTCACCAATCCGCAAGCCCATTGATGAACATCTCCTTGTCCCCCGGGGCGCACCACACGAGAAGCCATGACACCGCAGAACATCCTGGACATCACCCGCGAAGGCCTGCTGCTGGTGCTGTGGATCTCGTTGCCCGTGGTGGTGGTGGCCACGCTCACCGCGCTCGTCGTGGCGGTGCTGCAGGCGGTGACGCAGGTGCAGGACCAGAGCATCGGCCAGTCGATCCGCCTCATCGCCGTGATGGTGGCGATCATCGCCACGGCGGGCTGGCTCGGGCGCGACGTGATGCGCTTTGCCGAGCGCGCGTTCCAGGCACTGAGTTCGCTGCCGTGATCGCCGCGCACCTGAACCTCTTTCGGCAACGGGTCTTCCTGCTGTTCGGCTTCGCCGCGCTGATGCTGCTGGCCGCGCACCAGCAAAGCCAGGCGGCCGAGCTGCGCTGGAACAGCCGGCCGTTCCAGATCGTCGCCAACGAGAAGCCCTTGCCCGACTTCCTGCGCGAGCTGGCCTCGTCGCAGAACGTCACGGCGGTGATCGACCCCAAGGTGGCCGGCGTCATCAGCGGCAAGTTCGCGGGGCCGGCGCTGGGCATTCTCAACAGCGTGTGCTCGGTCAACGGCCTCACCTGGTATTTCGATGGCGCCTTTCTCTTCGTCGACCTGGCCGCCGACGCGAAGAGCGAGGTGCTGCCCATCGCCGCGGAAAACGCGAGCCGCATCGCCGAGACGCTGGTGCGGCTGCACATCTCCGACGAGCGCTATCCGCTGAGCATCAGCGAGCGCGACGCCAGCGTCTACGTGACCGGGCCGCGCCGCTACGTGGAAATGGTGCGCCAGGCCGTCAAGCTGGCCGACCAGAAGACCGCCATGGCCGAGGGCGCGGAGATCCGGCTCTTCCCGCTCAAGTACGCCTGGGCCTCGGACTTCAAGATCAACCGCTCGGGCAAGGAGACCGTGATTCCCGGCGTGGCCAACGTGCTGCGCAGCCTCTACGGCCGCAGCAGCAATGCCTCCGGCGGCAGCGGCGGCCGCGCGCCGAGCGCGCCGTTCTCGGTCGGCGCCAACCGGCAGATCAAGCTGCGCAGCGGCGAGACCATCACCGCGCCCAAGATCGAGATGGCCGGCATGACGCCGAATGCGGAAACCGGCGGCGGCATCGCGGGCCCGTCCATCGGCAACGAGCTGCCGCAGTTCCAGGCCGACACCCGCATGAACGCGGTGCTGGTGCGCGACATGCCCGAGCGCATGGCGCAGTACACCCGCCTGATCGAGGCGATGGACGTGAAGCCGCGCCTGGTCGAGATCGAGGTCACGATCATGGACATCAGCTCCGACACGCTCAGCAGCCTGGGCATCGACTGGCGGCTGCACGGGCGGCACGGCGACTTCCAGACCGGCCGCGGCGACCGCGGGCCGCTCACCTGGGACGGCAGCAGCAGCGAGGCCGGGCAGATCGGCGGCCTCACCGCGGCGGGCCTTGCGACCACGCCGCTGGGCGCAATGTTCACCGCCGCCATCGGCAACAGCGCGCGCAACTACCTGCTGGCCCGCGTCACCGCGCTGGCCACCAGCGGCAACGCCAATTTCGTCGCGCGCCCGAAAGTCATGACGCTGGACAACACCGAGGCCGTTCTGGAGAACCTGAGCGAGTTCTACGTGCGCGTGGACGGCTTCCAGGATGCGGGCCTTTTCAGCGTGACCGCCGGCACCGCCGTGCGCGTGACGCCGCTGGTGATCGACGAGAAGGGCGTCCGCTCCGTGATGATGTCCATCGACATCGTCGATGGCGACCTGAGTGCCCAGTCGGTGGACAAGATACCGATCGTGCGGCGCCGCACCGTCAACACGCAGGCGCTGGTGGACGAGGGCGCGAGCCTCCTGATCGCCGGCTACTCCTCGGAGGAGCGGAGCGCCGCCACCACGGGCGTTCCGGTGCTCAAGGACCTTCCCGGCGTCGGCAATCTCTTCAAGTACAACGACAAGAAGCAGATCAACATGGAGCGCTTCTACCTGTTGACGCCGCGCCTCGTGCTGCCCGGCTCGACGGCGAACGTGCCGCAGCTGCCGTTGCCGGAAGTGGGAGGCTGAACGTGCAGGACCGCGACATCGCCTTCGACGACCACGGCGCCAGCGAGATCGACAGCGACGTGGAAGCGGGCGCGCCGCACACCGAGCCGGCCCTGGGCGCGGCCTGGTGCCTGCGCTTTCTCAGCGGCGCTGTGAAAGGCCGCACCATCGCGCTCAAGCCCGGCCTCAACGTGCTGGGTTCGGGTGGCGAATGCGAGGTGATGCTGCCCGGCGGGGATGTGTTGCCGCGCCACCTGGCGTTCACCGTCGGCGAGCTGGTGGTGTCGATGCAGCGCCTGGGCACGGCTTCGGCGCGGCTGAACGGCCAGGAGATGCAGCAGCCGCGAAAGAGCGTGGTGGCGGGCGACGTCGTGAGCCTGGGCCAGATCGACTTCCAGCTCGACCGCAGCTATCCAGTGCACGCGAGGGAGGACCGCATGTTCGCCCCGGCGCAAGGCATGCCGTCCGATGGCGGTGCGCAGGCGCGTGAGCCCGCCGGGTCGTCGCGGCGGCTGGGCTACTGGGTGGGCGGCGTGATCGCCTTGCTGGCCGTGGTCGGGCTGGCCGCCGTGTCGCTCGGCGACGCGGGCTCGGGCACGCGCGGCGGCGCCAGCGTGAACCTGGCCGAAGTGGAAAAGGCGCTCGTGCCTTTTCCCGAAGTGGAAGTGGTGGCCGCGCAGGGCGGGCTCTTCGGCGTGAAGGGGTATGTGGAATCGAAGCAGCGGCGCGAAACCCTGCAGCGGGCCATGGAGCCCTTTGGCGGCAAGGTCAGCGTCAATGTGCATTCGGCCGAAGACATGGTCGAGCAGGCGCGCCGCTACGTGGCCGACCCCGGCGTGGCCGTCACTTACACGGGGCAGGGCCGGCTGGTGCTCACGGGCACGGTCGAAGACGCGGCCGTGCGCCAGAAGATCCGCCGGCTGAGCGAAGACCTGCATCCCTCGGTGCTGGTCTCCGACAAGGTGCAGTACCGCGAGAAGCCGGTTGCCGACAACAAGGACGCCGACATGCGCGCGCAATGGGACGGCTGGCAGAGCCTGCTGCCCGCGCGCATGGTGAGCATCACCGAAGACGGCAACGGCCTGCGCCACATCCAGCTCGCGAACGGCAACCGCTACTACGAGGGCTCGGTGCTGCGCTCGGGCGCCGAACTCAAGCGCATCGATGCCGACGGGCTGGTCCTGAGCGGCGGCGTGCCCGACAACAAACGCGCGAGGTGACGGCATGGCACAGCACAGGCACCGTCGCCGCGCGCACCCCGGATTTCATGCGGCAACGCGTTCGCGCTGCTGCGTGGAATGGCTTCGTCCCGCCGGGACGGGGCGCTTTGAAACCTCGTGAATCTTTCAACTTGACCAGGAGATACCTATGGCAGGCGCAGTCGACAGCTCTATCCAGCAGATGAACCAGGCCGCGGCGGACAACGCCCGGCTGATGTCGGCCAGCATGGCCGCTTCCACCAGCATCCAGGGCGCGGCCTCCACCGCGCACACGGTCAACGGTGCAAGCGCCGCGGGCGGCGAGGTGGCCAAGTCCACCGGCAACGACATCCGCCAATCGGCCAAGTCCTCGTAAGCCAGGTCCGCGCGTTGCCATGCGGCGGCGCGCGGCCTTTTTTCCCCTGGAAGGAGGTGAACCATGACCGATCCCACCGCGCTGGCCGCAGCGGGCGCGCCGCCGGCCGAGGTGTCCGGGCCCGCCGCGCAGCAGCAGGCCACCACCACCACCGCCGCTCGCTTCGATCCGGGCGAGACCCGGATGTTCGCCAACATGATGCAGGGCGTGCAGGCGCCGCCTTCTTCGGTGGCCGCGCCCAGTGCGCTCGGCGATGCCGCCAAGGCGCTCGCGGCGCAGTTCTCGGGCAACGTGCGCTCCTACGAGGAAATGCGCCACAGCATGCTCGAGTCGATCGACATGTCCGACCCCATCAAGACCATGTTCGCGATGACCGACCACTCGATGGAAGCCCACATGATGTTCGCGAAGATGCACATCTCCACGGGCCTGGCGAGCGCCGCCACCAGCCTGTTCGGCACGCTGCTGAAAAACCAGCAATGAGGATGCCGTGAACCCTTTCTCGCGCTCCCTTTCCCTCATTCCGCGCCACAGCCACTGGCTCGCGGCGCTGGCCTTGCTGCTCGCGCTGGGCGGCTGCAAGGTCGGCCTCTATTCCAACCTCAACGAGCAGGAGGCCAACGAGATCGTCGCCGCGCTGTCCACCGAAGGCATCGACGCGGCCAAGAGCCGCGTGGAAGGCAACAACTGGCAGGTCGAGGTGGACGAGAGCCGCATGGGCGTGGCGCTGGACGTGCTGCGCGCCCAGGGCCTGCCCAACGAGCGCTTCGCCACCATGGGCGAGGTGTTCCAGAAGCAGGGCCTGGTGTCCACGCCCTCCGAGGAGCGCATGCGCTACATCTACGCCATCTCGCAGGAGCTGTCGCAGACGCTGCGGCATGTCGACGGCGTGGTGTCCGCGCGCGTGCACGTGGTGATTCCGGCCAACGACCCGTTGAGCGAGAAGATCCGGCCGTCGTCGGCGGCGGTGTTCATCAAGCACCGGCCCGACGTGGACATCCGTCTCCTGGCACCCGCCGTCAAGGACATGGTGGCGCACAGCATCGAGGGGCTCACGCACGACCAGGTGTCGCTGTCGCTGTTCGAGGCGCGCAGGCCGGCGGTTGCCGCGGCCGGTGTGCGCGGTGCAGGCGGTGCAGGTGGCGCGAGCGATGCACGCGGCCAGCCGATGGTGCTGGGCCTGTTCTCGGCCTCGACCGCGATGGTGCTGCTGGGCCTGCTCCTGCTGGCCGCCGTCTGCCTGATGGTGCTGCCTTCGCTGCTGCGGAAGGAAGGCCTTGACTGGCGCAGCTGGACGCGCCGCCAGGTGTTCAGGCGCTGACCCGCCATGCATCCACCGGCCATCGCCCCCGACATGCCGCAGGCCGCGCCCGGCCCGATGGACCTCGTGCGCCTGGTCATGCGCTTCAACCTGCACCCCGAGACCGACCTGCACCCCAGCTGGCTGCCCGCCAACTGGCCGGCCCGCCATCGCTCGCCCGCGCGGCTGGGGGAGGCCGGGCGGGCGGTGCTCGCCAACCAGCTGCGGCGCGGGCAGATGCCGGTGAGCGGCACCGGCGACTACAACTTCGACGCCCGCCTCAAGCGCGTGGCGCTGCTCGATGCCGCGGCGCTGCGCCGGCTCGCCGCCTACGTGGGCTTTTGCGTGCACCTGCCGCTCTTCAGGCTGCGCGGCGGTGCCGGCGTGCAGATCCGCCGGCAGGCGCGCCGCTTCGACGCCGACGCGGTCGACTTCGTGCTGGACCGCGTGCCGCAACTGACCGAGCTGCACATGGACAGCGCCGTGCTGCAGCAGCGGCCCATGGCCACCGGCCGCGTGGTGGTCGATCGCGGCCACCGCCTGCTGCTGGGGGCCGCCGCCGCCGAGGGCGACGCCGTGCTGCAGCGCCTTCGGCACAAGCTGCCGCGGCGCATCTCGAATCTCGGCGTGCCGCAACTGCAGCCGCGCCAGGCCCAGCAACTCAACGAGCTGATGCTCTCGTGCATCGTTCCCGAAAGACTGCCCCAATGGGATTGGCTTTTCTGATCACCACCGAGAACCTGCAGCTCCTGAGCGAGCGCAAGGTGCTCAAGGAAAACGAATACGCGGCGCTGCTCGATGCATCGGCCGTGGTCGAGACCGCGCGGCGCGAGGCGCGCCGCATCGTGCAGCAGTCCACGCAGGACGCCGAGGCCAGCCGCGCGCAGGGCTACGAAGAGGGCCTGCAGCGCGCCAAGGCCGAATACGCCACCCAGTTGGTGACCGACACCATGGCCGCCGAGCGGCAACTGCACGCCTTGCGCGCTTCCATGGCGCAGATCGTCGTCAAGGCCGTGGGCCAGTTCATCGCCGATGCGGACCCGGCCGCGCTCCTGGCGGCCGCGCTGCTGCGCGTGGACACGCTGATCCGCAACGAGCCCTTCATCACCGTGCGCGTGGCGCCGGCGCAGGAGGCCACCCTGCGCGAGGTGCTGGCGCGGCTGCGCGACGAAGCCAACTGGACCATGACCGTCGGCCTCGTGGCCGATGCGGCGCTGCCCGCCGGCGCCTGCGTGGTGCAGACGGCGTCCGGCGTGCTGGAGATCGGCGTCGATGCGCAGATGGAGGCCTTTCGCCGCGCGGTGGAGCGCAGCGGCATTGCCGACGCGCCGGGAGGCGGCCGGTGAACGCGGTGTCCGACGCGGCCCTCGGCATCGTCGCCGACCTGGAGCAAGCCTTCGGCCGCGTCATGCCGGTGGCGATGCGGGGGCGCGTGAGCAAGGCCGTCGGCATGCTGATCGACGCCACCGGCATCCAGGCGCACGTGGGCGAGCTGTGCGAACTGGTCACGCCGGGCGAGCCGCCTCTGCTGGCCGAGGTGGTGGGCTTTCGCGGCAACACGGCCATCCTCACGCCGCTCGGACCGATCACCGGCATCTCGGCGCTGACAGAGGTGGTGCCGACCGGGCGCGGCCATGTCTGCCCCGTCGGCGCTGGCCTGCTGGGCCGCGTGCTCGACGCGCTGGGCAATCCCATCGACGCGCTCGGCCCGCTCGCCGCACACACGCGTCTGGCCGTGCACCGCGAGCCGGTGAGCCCGCTCGCGCGCCGCATGATCGATGCGCCGATGACCACCGGCATCCGCGCGGTGGACACATTGCTCACCGTGGGCGAAGGCCAGCGCATCGGCGTGTTCGCGCCGCCCGGCGTGGGCAAGAGCACCTTGCTCGGCATGCTCGCGCGCGGCTCCACGGCCGAGGTGAACGTGATCGCGCTGATCGGCGAACGCGGGCGTGAGGTGAAGGAATTCATCGAGCACAACCTCGGCCCCGAAGGCCTGGCCAAGACGGTGATGGTGGTCTCCACCTCCGACCGGCCGCCGATGGAGCGCATCAAGTCGGCCTATGTGGCCACCACCATCGCAGAGCACTTTCGCGACCAGGGCAAGAAGGTGCTGCTGCTGGTCGATTCGCTCACGCGCTTTGCGCGCGCGCAGCGCGAGATCGGCCTCGCGAGCGGCGAGCCGCCCACGCGGCGGAGCTACCCGCCCTCGATCTTCTCGATGCTGCCGCAGTTGCTGGAGCGCGCGGGGCAGGGCAAGACCGGCTCGATCACCGCCGTGTACTCGGTGCTGACCGAAGGCGACGAAGAGAACGATCCGATCGCCGAGGAGGTGCGCTCCATCCTGGACGGCCACATCGTGCTGTCGCGCAAGATCGCGGCGGCCAACCGATACCCGGCCATCGATGTGCTCGCGAGCATCAGCCGCGTGATGCCGCTGGTGACCACGCGCGAGCACGGCGCGGCGGCTGCGCATTTCCGCAGCCTGCTGGCCAAGTACCAGGAGATGGAATTGCTGGTGCAGATCGGCGAGTACCGCCCCGGCAGCGATGCGCTGGCCGACGAGGCGATCCAGGCGCGGGCCGCGATGCTCGAATTCCTGTCGCAGCCCTCCGGCACCAGCCTGCTGTATGCGCAGTCGGTCGAGGCCCTTCGGTACTTCGGCGAGCGCACGGGGGCGGCACGATGAGCGGCATCGATTGGAAGCTGCTGGCCGGCGTGCGCGAGCGCCAGAAGACCGTCGCCATGGGCGTCGTCGCGCGCGACCGCTCGGCGGCCGAGCAGAGCCGGGCCGAGCTGCAGCAGGCCCAGGCATGGCAGCAGCAGCAGGTGCTGGACAAGGCGCGCCATTGGCAGGCGACCGCCGGTGCGCTGTCGGGCGGGCAGTGCAGCGTCGCGCAACTGCGGCATGCGGGCGCATGGAGCGGCGCGCTCGATGCGCGGATTGCACAGGCCGGCCACTTCGCGGCGCAGGCCGGGCAAGCTCATGCGCAGCGCGAGCAGACGCTCGATGCCAGCCGCCAGAAGCTGCGCGCCGCCAGCGGCGAGGTCGAGAAGGCGCAGCGGATGCAGCAGCGCGCGCGCGCCGAGGCGGTGCGCGTGCAGGAGCAGCGGCTCGACGAAGCGGCCGAGGAAACCGCGTCGCAGGCCTGGGCCGCGCGGCGTCCGGCCTAGGCACAGGAACAGGAAAAAGAGGGACATGGACTCTTCCATCGAACTGGCCAGCATCGAGCGCTTCTTCTCGTCGGTGGTGCTCACGCTGCCGCGGCTGTTCGCGATCTTCGCGGTGGTTCCCTTTCTCTCGGGCGGCATGATCACCGGCACCGTGCGCAACGGCCTCCTGCTGCTGCTGGCGCTCTTCATGTCGCCGGTGGCGGGCGACATGCCCATCGCCTCCATCGGCACCTGGGTGCTCATCGCCGGCAAGGAGGCCTTCATCGGCCTCATGCTGGGCCTGGGCTTCGGCATCTTCATCTGGGCGGTGCAGAGCGTGGGCGACCTGATCGACTTCCAGACGGGCTCGAGCAACGCGTCGTTCTTCGACCCCGTGGCGGGCCACGAGAACGGCCCCACGGGCGAATTCCTCGGCTGGATGGTGATCACGCTGTTCGTCTCGGCCGGCGGGCTGCTCGCGATGCTGGGCGTGATCGTCGACTCCTACCGGCTCTGGCCCGTGGCCTCGTTCTTTCCGAACCTGGGCCTGGTGATCGAGCAGTTCGCGATCCGCCAGGGCGACACGCTGTTCCTGTGGATCGTCAAGCTCGCCTCGCCGGTGGTGTTCGTGCTGCTGCTGGTCGAGCTGGGCATGGGCCTCATCAGCCGCGTGGCGCCGCAGCTGAACGTGTTCGTGTTCTCGCAGCCGCTCAAGAGCCTGCTGGCGCACCTGATGATGCTGTTGTTCGTCTTCTTCGTGTACGAGTCGCTGCAGGAGTTCTTGCGGCCCGAGAACGGCGTGCTCGACTTCCTGCGGGCCACGCTCTAGCGCCATGGCCGAGAAAAACCAGAAGCCCACGCCCAAGCGCCTGCGCGATGCGCGCAAGCGCGGCGAGGTGGTGTTCAGCAACGACGTGGCCTCGACCACCGTGTTCGCCGTGGTCGTGGTGTGCATGTGGCTGGGCGGCGGAACGCTCTACAGCCTGTTTCGCGAGCTGTGGCTGCATGCCACCAGCACCAGCCTGCTGAGCCGGCCCGACGACCGTTTCGGCGAGCTGCTGCTGCACACCGGCGAGACGCTGCTCTGGGGCACGCTGCCCATCATGGCCATCGCTGCGGTGGCCGGCATCGTCGGTTCGCTGGCCCAGGTGGGCGGCGTGGCCGCGTGGGAGCGCCTGAAGCCCGACGTGAGTCGCATGAACCCGGCCCAGGGGCTGCAGCGCATCTTCTCCACGCGCAATCTCATCAACCTGCTGAAGATGAGCGTGAAGACGGCGCTGCTCGCGGGCCTGATGTTCGTGGTGGTGCGCGGCTTCGTGGACACCTCGCTCAAGCTGGGCTACGCGAACCCGGCCGCCATCATGACCGCCTCGGCCCACATGGTGCTGGTGGCCTTCGGCTGGGCGGTGGTGATCTACGCGCTGATGGCGGCGGTGGACTATGCGCACGAGCACTTCGAGTTCATGAAGCAGCAGCGCATGTCCATCGACGACATCCGCCAGGAATACAAGGAAGTGGAGGGCGACCCGATCAACCAGTCGCGCCGCCGCTCCGCGCATTTCGAGGCGGTGTACGCGAGCCTGGGCGACTGCGTGCGCATGGCCTCGGCGGTGATCCATTCGGCGCGCACGGCCGTCGCCCTGCAGTACCTGGGCGAGACCGACCTGCCGCGCGTGATCGCGCGCGGCGAGGGCGAGGTCGCCGCGCAGATGCGGCGCTTTGCCGGCGAGGGCCTGGTGCCGATGGAGTTCGAGCCCTCGCTGGCCGAGCGCATCTATGCAGAGGTGCCGGTGGACCAGCCGATTCCGCGTTCGCTGTATGCGCCGGTGGCCCGGCTGCTTCGATGGGCGCAGGGCGATGCGTGAAGCCATGCGCGCCACACGCCGGCCGCTCAGCGCCGCCAACCGATTCGTGTGTCCCGGGAGCCAGTCCGCCGCGTGGGCGCGGGCTCTCCCCCTTCAAAGGAGTTCGAACCATGACAGCACCCGTTTCCGCAGGCCTTGCCACCCAGGGCCCCAATGACGCCGCCGCGCTGAGGGCGGCCGAAGACGCTGCGCGCCGCGCCGCCGAGGAAGCCCGGCGCCAGGCCGAAGAGGCGCGCCGCAAGGCGGAAGAAGCCCGCAAGGCCGCGGAGGCCGCCCGCAAGGCCGCCGAGGACGCGGCCGCCAAGGCCAAGGCCAGCAGCGAAAAGGCCGACCAGGACAATGCAAAGAAGCTGGAAGACACGGCCAAGACCAAGGAGCAGGAGGCGGCCAGGTTGCAGGCCAAGGCCGTGCTCAAGGAGAAGGAGCAGGCGCTCGCGGAGTCCAAGCTGGGGGACGCCAAGCAGGGCGCGACCGCGCCTTCGCAGACCACGCGCGATGCGCAGACGCAGGTCAAGCAGGCGCAGGCCTCCGTCGATTTCTACGACAAGCCGACCGAGCCGGTGATGACCCAGCCCATCGACGCCGGCGAGTTCGGGCAGGTGCGCCCCGGCGAGGGCCTGGAGCAGTTCGCGCGGCGCAGTGGCATGACGCGCGAGCAGATTCTTGCGCTCAACCCGCAGTTCGATCGCGCCACGGCCAACAGCAATCCCGGAACGCCGCCCGCCGCGGCCGGCAAGCGCGATCTCGATGGCCTGGAGGATAAGGAATGGTTGCGCGTGAAGCCCGACCTGCTGGAGGCGCCCGCCGTGCCCAAGCCGCCGGCACCGGCCCTGCCCACCGCCGCCGACGTGGGCACCACGCGCGTGGATGGCGTCACGTTGCACGAGGCCGCGATGGCCGGCCTGATGAAGCAGTACGCCGACGCGCCCGAAGGCTCCGACAAGCGCCGCTTCGCGATGCTCGTGCAGGCGCAGGGTGCGATCGACGGCGGCGTGAAGCTGAGTGACGAAAGCTACCGCAAGGACATGCCTTCCACGGTGGTCACCAACGGCCTGATCGACAAGGACAAGGTGGCCGCGGGCCTGAAGGAGCTGACCGAGAAGCCCGAGTTCACCAAGGAGTTCGCGGGCGACTACCAGAAGCAGTTCGACGCGCAGTTTCCCAAGTACTTTCCGAACGGCGCGGCGCCCGGCGCGAAGCGCGACGCGCTGTGGGCGGGGCTCACGCACGGCGAAGGCCATTCGTATCCGGCCTACGGCCAGGGCAACAGCACGCGCTCGCAGCCGCCGTACCTGGGCGGCTCCTTCTACACGCAGGGCAACGGCCTGCCGCTCACGAGCGCCGATCAGGTCCGGGGCAACACGCTGATCGCCAATGCGCAGATACCGGGCACATCTCCCCCGGTGCTGGTGCAGCCGCAGCCGCAGCCGCAGCCGCCGTTCATCCTGGACAAGGGCGGCCCCTGGCTGGCCAACGTGCAAAAGAGCGTGCCGGGCAGCCAGCCCGTGGTGGACCCGCTCACCAAGGACCTGAGCCTGGAGGTGCTCGCCCAGCTCAAGAAGGACGCCGGGCAGGGCGGCCAGATGCCCACGTTCGGCGGCCTGTACGCGTCGGGGCCGGACAACGTGTCGGTCAGCAAGCTGGATGCCCAGCTGGCGGCCAACCATCCGGATCTCACGCCGCAGCAGCGCGCCGACGTGATCGGGCAGGGCTACGAGCTGCTCGGCATTTCCGATCGCCAGGCCAAGCAGTACGCGGCCGCCGCTGCGCCCTACCTGGAAGTGCGCGACGTCAAGCTCGACCAGCGCGACCAGTACAACGCCACCTACACGCACAACCTGCCGCAGTACGTGGCGCTGCGCAAGGACGCGCCGCAGTCGGCAGTCGACGCGTGGAAGGCGCTGCAGAACACGACCGCGATGCGCGGCACGCTGGACACCAGCATCGGCTTTGCCTTGCCGCAGCAGGGCACGACCCCGGCCAAGCCCAATCCCGCGCTCGACATCCTGGGCAGCGACGACCTGAAGAAGGCGGTGGACGGCACGCTGGACGGCAAGTTCTCGCGCGAGTCGATCGCGCAGCAGTACGCCGGCTACATGGAATCGCCCGAGTACACGGCCTACCTGGATTCGCTCTCACCCGAGGCGCGCGACGCCGCCGTGCAGAAGGACCTGCTGAACATCCAGGCCTTCGATCCCGCGCTCGCGACCAAGGCCGCCGACAAGATCGGCAACCGCTTGTTCGAGCAGACCTATGGCGGCGTGCGGCCCAGCACCACCGACGACGACGCCGGCCAGGGCGCGACCTACGTGACCATCACGGCCATGCGCTGGTTCTTCCGCGGCACCGGGCAGGTGGTGGGCAACACCGCGGACAACTGGCGCGCGGCGGGCGAGCTTTTCAGGCTGATCAAGAAGGTCGATGCCCAGGGCGGGGACCCGGGCAACGTGCAGCAGGTCGAGAGCGAAATCAACCGGCAGCAGGGAGCGGGCGAGATCACCCCCGACGATGCGAAGTCGAAGCTGCAATTGCTGCGCACCATCAACGACAACGGCGGCTGGGCCAGCGCGGCCGGCATGATCAATCTCATCGTGGCGAACGACAAGCTGCACGATCCACAGTTCCTGCAGAAGCTCAAGAATGGCGACACGAACGCGTGGATGCAGACCCTCACCCACGTGGACATCGGCCTGTCCTACGGCGAGCACTACCTCAAGGTCGGCGCGGCGGCCGAGTCGAAGCTGTTCGGCACCTCGCACCTGTCCGATGCGGTGGGCCTGAAATACAAGGGCTCCTTCGGCCAGGTCATCAACCAGGCCAAGGCCTCGTTTCGCCCGACCATGGGCGAGATGAGCGATGCGCTCAAGGACGTGAACCTGGCCGACAAGGACGCGGTGCAGAAAGCCCTGACCGACAAGATGAACCCGCAGCGCACGCTGTTCAAGGGCATCGACTACGACAACGCGGGCATCGCCGAAAAGATCGCCGCCGGCGCGGCGGACCTGAAGCTGACCCCGGCGGAAATCGAGGCGCTGAAGGTCAACGGCGACGCGCGCCTGGGCTTTCTTTCCATGTCCACGGGCGAGCAGGCCAGCTCGCCGCTGGGCCAGTCGATCGCCAAGCAGTCGAGCGCGCTGGTCAATGTGGACATGTCGGATGCCAAGGCCGTGGCCAATGCGCTGCAGGGGGCCGGCTTCGGCGCGAAGGATGCCGACTTCATCGGCCAGCGCATCGCCGACACGCACACCTCCGGAACGGCCCGCGCGGGCACCCGCTTCGAGGCCTACGGCAAGCTGCTCAACGAAACCTACGTGCGTGCGCCCACCAGCTACCCGGCGGGCCTTGCGGCCGCGGGCAAGGCGACCGACGCCGCGGTGCTCGGCCGCTTCGCCGTCGCGCCCGATGCCGCCACCGCGGCCACCGATGGCGCACGCGCGCTGCGCTATGCGGCCTTGCCGCTCAAGGGCGCCATCGCGGCGCTGGACGTCGCGGCCGGCCCGCTGGCCGCGTACTTCGGCATCTCGCACATCAAGGAAGGCCTCGAGCAGGGCAACAACGGCTACGTGGCGGCCGGTTCGGTGGAGCTGCTGGGCGCGGCCTCGGTCACGCTGGGCGGCCTGGCCGAATTCGGGCTGCTGGGCAGCGCCGCGGCCGGACCGTTCTTCATCGTCGGGCTGGGCCTCACGATCACGGGCTTCGTGATCTACGAGATCGCGAAGCCCTCGGAGATCGAGACCAACACCAAGTCGCTGCAGGACTACTTCAGGAACATGGAAGACGCCGGTCCCGGCGTGCTGGGCGGCGACTGGGAGAAGCAGGTCAAGGAATGGTCCGATGCGAACCAGACGGGCAGCCCCGTCATCCTTGCGCCGGGGCCTTTCGACGGGCAGCGGCGCGAGCCGGCTTCATCGGGCGTGGCCTGACGGGCGTCGGCGCAGGGCCGTGGCAAGCCTAGCCGACGATGCCGTTCCTGGCCGAGGGCGGCTGCAGCGCATCGAGCGCGGCGAGCCTGCGGTAGTCGCCCGGCAGCACGGCATAGGTGCCGAGAAAGGTCTTGTGCAGGTGGCTCTGGTCGGCGAAGCCCGCCGCGTGCGCCGCGTAGGTCACGCGTGCGCCGCCGGCGATCAGATCGCGTGCGTACTCGATGCGATGGCCCACCAGCATCTCGTGCGGCGTGAAGCCCCATGCGGCCCGGAACCGCCGGTGCGCATGCACCGGATGCCAGCCGATCGCGTCGGCCAGGCTGTCCAGCGTCATGCGCTGGTGAAAGCCCGACGCGATGAGCTCGTAGAGCCGGTTCAGGCGCTCGTCGCCGACGTCGGGGGCGGCTGGCGCGGCTGGCGCCAGCGCCGGAATCCATTGCGCCAGGCGCCGGCGCAACAGCGCGCGGCCCGCGGCGATGTCCTCCTGGTTGCCGGTGCTCGTGGGTTCGTAGAGCAGCCGGTGGCACTCGAGAAACTCGAGCCCGGCGGCCGCGTCGAGGAACACCGCGACGCCCGTGTCCTCCTTGTCGTCCACGCGCGCGATCCGTGTGCCGTCGATCAGCGGGCTGATGCAGCGGGCCACGTCGAAGCTGCAGTACAGCGCGTCCTCGCGCCATGGCGCCGTGCGCGCCTGCACCGAATGCCAGACCTGCGGCGCGATGCGCAGCAGCGTGCCCGGCGGCACGACGGTGACGCGGCTGCCGGTCTGCACGCGCAGCTCGACATCGGACACCGAGAGCGTGAAGCCCACGTGCCGGTGAGGCCGCATCTCGCGGTGCAGGAGGCGGTTGGCAGTGAATTGAAGACCTGTGAGGTCAACGTCTCGCCAATAGCGGGAGGCAAGGAGGTCCATCGAAAGACGGGTTGAACAGACTTCGGGTGTAAGGGCCTTGTGGTGCAAGCAGCATGCCAGCGCCACCCGCCTGTGTGAAGGTTCGATCCTGCATGACCTGATGACCTGCGCGCATGGTTCAGGCGAAGGTATTCAATTGCCCTGAGAGGTGGGACCTATGGCTTCGCCGTGCCTGCGCACGGCGGGCCCGAATGCGCGCGAAGCTAAGAATCTACAAGGCGCCACGGTTGCGCTTTGGTAATTTGCCTGCAGGCCTGCAGCACCGACCGGCGCATGCGGCACACCTACCGGGCACTCCATGATTCTGTCCACCATGTTGCAACGCGTCGCGGCGGCTTCGCTGTCCAAGACCGACGATTCCGAACTCACCCCGTCGCCGTGCGCGGGCACCGAGCTACCGCCCGGTTGTCCGGCGCCGCAGTTCTATTCCGAGGAGCATCTCTATCTGCCGCCGGGCGTCGACCGCCATGCCGGCGGCGTGCCGAGCATCGTCGGCGACCTGCTGGAAGCACCCAGCACCGAAGCCCGCGCGGAGCTGGTGCGCGGCATGCTCCACACGCTGGACTTCGATTGGCTGGGCTACGGGGCGGTGGCATACATGCGCGGCCGCTGGTGGCCGCTGAGCTTCTTCACCGCCTACGCGAACCCCGAATGGACCCGGCGCTACTTCGCGCAAAACTACTGCGGCGTGGACCTGCGCCAGCAGGGCGTGCCCGCGTCGAGCCTTCCGCTGGCGTGGGACGTCGCGCAGCTCGAAGCCCTGGCGGCGCAAGCCCCCGAAGACCCGAGCGGCCTGCGGCGGCGTTTCCTCGCCGACCTGCATGCCAGCGACATCCGCAGCGGCCTCCTGTTCCGCCTGGCCTCGCCCACGCATGTGAACCAGCACACGGTGATCAGCCTGCTGTCGCGCAGGGCCGGAAGCCACTGGATCACCGACAGCGTGATCGGGCAGGCATTGATCCTGGGCCTGAGCGTGCACGAATACGTGTCGCGGCACACGCGCATCGTCGGCGCGGCAGGCACGGGGCGCATCGAGATATCGGCCACACAGCAAGACATCCTCCAGCACCTGCTGCAGGGCCGCAGCGACAAGGAGATTGCCAACCGGCTCGACCTGTCGGCGCACACGGTGGACTACCACATGCGCCAGCTGCGGCGCCGCTTCGCCGCGCGCAACCGGGTGCAGCTCGTGAATGCGGTGCAGCAGGGCGACAGCGACTTCGGCGTGCTGGGCGAGCTGTAGCAATCCCGCTCAGGCAGTGCCGGCGCGCGGCAGCGCCAGGACATGGTTCCTGTGCCTGCCTTCGCCGAGGACGAAATCGGTGCTGCCGCGAATCACGAAGCCGTGCTTTTCGTAGAAGCGGCAGGCGCGCAGGTTTTGCACGTTGACCAGCAGCCACAGCCCATCGTTGCCGGCGCGTGCCGCCTGCAGCAGCGCGGACCCCACGCCGCACCGCGTGAACGGCTCCTGCACGTACAGCGTGCAGAGTTCGGAATCGGCTTCAAGCACCAAGGGCTGCGGCGCGCCGGAGCGCACCAGTGCATAGCCGGCGAGGCGTTCGTCCACCTCGGCAACGTGCAGTGAAACACCGGGCGCATCCAGCAGCGCGAGGAATTTTTCGGGCGTGAACTCCGACAGCACATAGCGCGCGAACAGGTCGCTTACGCCTTCGGTATAGGTGGCGAGCCAGACCTGGATCGACAAGGCGGCGAGGGCGTGCGCGTCGGCCGCGCGCGCGGGCCGGATGGCGATGGGCATGTTGGTCATGTTGGTCATGGCGACCCGGATTCTTCCAGAACGAAGGCAACCCGAATCTAGGCCGCTTGCAGGTTCATGCGGAACTTGCTCGGCGTGGCACCCGCTGCCTTGCGCATGAGCCGCCTCAAGGCTGTCGCGTCTTCGTAGCCGACTTGCGCGGCCACCTGGTCGATCGTCATCCGGCTCGTCTCGATCAGCATCCGCGCCCGCGACAGCCGCACGCTCTGCACGAGCGCGAGCGGACCGAGGCCCGTCGCGGCGCGCACGTGGCGCGCCAGCGTGCGCTGCGACATCGCGAACTCGTCGGCCAGGGCTGCCACGCTCGGTGGACGAGGCAGCGACGCCTCGATACGCTGCGTGAGCCGCCGGATCAGCTCGCTGCCGTTGGCCATCATCGAGGGCACGACGAACGGCGCCTGCGCCTCGCGGCCGTCGATCAGCAGCACCTTGCCCACGGCATCGGCCAGCGGCGCGCCGAAGCGCGTGCGCAGCAGGTGGAGCATGAGGTCCGACTGGGCGAACGCAGCGCCGGCCGTGCTGACAGGGCCATCTGCGCAGACCATGCGGTGGGCATCGACGTTGCAGCGCGGCTCGATGCGCCGCAGCTCCGGCGCGAGCCACCAGGTGGTGGTGGCGCGCCGGTCTTGCAGCACGCCGGCGGCCTGCAACAGGAACACGGCGGAGCACGACGCGGCCACGGCGCCGCCGCGCGCGGCATGGCGCCGCACCGCGGCGATGGCGCGGGTGGCGCAGTCGTCGGCCAGGCGGACTGCGAGGTCCGCGGGGCGGTCCACGCCGAGGCCCGGGACGATCCATGTCGAGGCGTCGGCGCGCGAGCGGACGGGGATCGCTGCGGTCTCGATCTGCAGGCCGCTGCTGAGCGGCACGAAGCCGCCGTCGGGCGACACCACGCGCCATGTCGGCCGGGGCATCTTCAACGCAGGTGCCAGACCGGCCGCGGCCTCCAGCACGTCCAGGGTGATCGAGACGCTGGTGGCGAAGGCTTTGGGGAGCACGAGGACGGTGAAATCTCGCATGGCTGAAACCGCTTGATAAACGTCTAAATGGACACTGTCAGTCTAGCGCTTCGCCGCGTGTAATTGCCGCTCCGATCCACATGAAGCCCTGCAGGAGCCCCGATGCCGACGACACGCAACCTGAACGAAACCGACCCGCTCGACGACTTCGAGCGCCGCGAGATCACGCTGGACGACGCCACGAAGAAGGTCTACATCGCCGGCGCCGGGCCGGCGGTGATCGTCATGACCGAGATGCCGGGCATCAGCCCGCATGTCGCGCGCTTCGCCCGTTGGGTGCGCGATGCGGGGTTCACCGTGTACATGCCGTCGCTGTTCGGGCGCGACGGCGCGGTGGCGGATGCGGAGGAGGGCAAGGCCGTGTTCCAGCATGCGTGCGTGAGCGCCGAGTTCCGCGCGTTCGCGGGCAACAGGTCCAGCCCGGTGACGCAGTGGCTGCGCGCGCTCGCGCGGCTGGCGCACAAGGAGTGCGGCGGACCGGGCGTCGGCGCCATCGGCATGTGCTTCACCGGCAACTTCGCGCTCACGATGATGCTGGAGCCTTCGGTGCTCGCGCCGGTGCTGTCGCAGCCGGCATTGCCGCTGGACAACCCGGCCGGCATCGAGATCTCGCCGGAGGAAATCGCCGCGGTGAAGCAGCGCCTCGATCGCGAGGACCTGACCGTCATGGCCTACCGCTTCGAAGGCGACAAGTTCTGCACCGCGCAGCGCTTTGCCGCTTACGCCGAAGCGCTGGGCACCCGTTTCGTCGCGCGGGTGCTGCCCGACAGCGCGGCCAACCAGCAGTCGCTGCCTTCGTTCTTCGAGCAGGTGGTCGCGAGCCCGCACAGCGTGGTGACGGCCCACCTCATCGACGAGGCGGGCCAGCCGACGATCGCGGCGCGCGACGAGATCCTTTCGTTCTTCGCGCGCCGGTTGATCTCGAAATAGCTGAAGTGGTCAGGCCTGCGCCGAAGCGCAATCGGCCACGGGGCGGCCGGCTTCACGCCGGTCGAGCGAGCGGCTCCAGAGCGCGATCGCCAGGCCCACGAGCGTGAGCAGCGCGGCCACCCAGCCGAGGGCACGCAGGCCCGGGCCGTGGTCGATCACCACGCCGCCGACCCACGCGCCGAGCGCGTTGCCGAGGTTGAAGGCCGCGATGTTGAGGCTCGACGCGAGGTTCTGGCCGGCGCCCGAAGCCTTCTCCAGCACCCGCAACTGCATCGGCGCCACGGTGGCGAACGAGGCCACGCCCAGCAGCCCGACGAAGACCACCGCGGTGAACGGCGTGCCGATGGTGAACTGCATCGCGCCGAGCACTACCGCGAGCGCCACCAGCGTGCCGAGCACCGCAGCCATCGGCGCGCGATCAGCCAGCTTGCCGCCCAGGATGTTGCCGACCGCGAGGCCGCCGCCGAACACCAGCAGGATCGGCGATACCGCCGACTCCGAGAGCCCGGTGACCTGCGTGAGCAGCGGCTGGATGTAGGTGAACACCACGAACACGCCGGCAAAGCCCAGCACCGTCATCGCCAGGCCCAGCAGCACCTGCGGGCGGGCCAGCACGGCGAGTTCTTCGCGCAGCGGCGCGGGCTTGGCTTCGCCCTTCACGCGCGGCACGAACACGGCAAGCACCACGAGGGCCAGCACGCCGATCAGCGTCACGGCCCAGAAGGCCGAGCGCCAGCCGAACTGCAGGCCCAGCCACGCACCGGCCGGCACGCCGAGCAGCGTGGCGGCGGTGAGGCCCGTGAACATGATCGCGATGGCCGAGGCGCGGCGCTCGGGTGCGACGAGGCCGGTGGCCACGACCGAGCCGACGCCGAAGAAGGTGCCGTGCGCGAGCGAGGTGACCACCCGCGCGGCCATCAGCATCTCGTAGTTGGGCGCCAGCGCGCAGGCCAGGTTGCCGAGCGTGAAGATCGCCATCAGCGCGAGCAGCACCGTCTTGCGCGGCAGCTTGCGCGTGGCGATGGTGAGCACGGGCGCGCCGACCGCGACGCCGAGCGCGTAGCCCGAGATCAGGAGGCCGGCCATCGTGATGGAGACATGAAGGTCCGTCGACACCTGCATCAGCAGGCCCATGATGACGAACTCGGTGGTGCCGATCCCGAAGGCACCGGCGGTGAGGGCGAGTAGAGCGATTGGCATGATGACCTGTACTGTGAAGGCATTCCGGGTCTGTGACTAGAATGCCGCCGCTACACGCACTTGTGAACTGAAGTCACAGAAAAGGACCGCATGCCACGCCTCGACGTCAACCGCTCCGGTGAAATGGAAGCCTTCGTGCAGGTGGTCGAATCCGGCGGTTTCTCCGCGGCGGCGCGCCTTTTGGACATGACGCCCTCGGCCATCAGCAAGCTGGTGGCGCGGCTCGAACTGCGGCTGGGCATCCAGCTCGTGCACCGCTCCACCCGCAAGCTGCAGCTCACGCCCGAAGGGCTGCATTTCTACGAGCGCAGCACCCGCGTGCTGGCCGACATGGACGAGGCCGAGCGCTGCGCCGCCGCCGGCGCGGCGCCGCGCGGGCGGGTGAGCATCAACGCGAGCGTCTCGTTCGGGCATCACAAGCTGGTGCCATTGGTGCCGCGCCTCCTGGAGATGCATCCGGAGATCACGCTGGACATCGCGCTCACCGACCGCATCGTCGACCTGATGGACGAGCGCGCGGACATCGCGATCCGCTGGGGCCAGTTGCCGTCGTCCGACCTGGTGGCGCGGCGCCTGGGCGAAACGAGCCAGGCCATCGTGGCCTCGCCCGCCTACCTGAAGAAATACGGCACACCGCACACGCCGCAAGAGCTGGAGGCGCACAACCGGCTCGGCTGGAGCTACCGGCGCAACACGCCCGACTGGCCGCTGCGCGTCGATGGCCGGATGGTCGCGATCCCGGTGGCGGGCCCGGTGCGCGCGGGCGATGGCGAGACGCTGCGGCAACTGGCCATTGCGGGGGCGGGCGTGGCGCGGCTGTCGCTGTATCACATCCAGCACGACATTGACGCGGGGCGGCTGGTACCGCTGCTGGAGGAGTTCAACCCGGGCGAGGCCGAGCCGATCCACGCGGTCTACATCGGCAAGGCCGGCACGCTGCCCACGCGGGTGAGGGCTGTGCTCGACTTTCTGGTGGCCTGCTCGGGCGTGGGCGACGGGCGCTACACGCGCAAGCGGACCGCGCCGATGCCGGGGAATTCGGCCGTCACCTGATCGCCGCGGCGGCAGGGCAGCACGCCGACCCACGAGCCGGTGGTGACGACCGTGCCGGCGCGCGCGGTCTGGCCATGGCGCGTGATGTGGCGCAGCCAGATCGGCAGCAGCCACGCTGGATCGGCCAGCGGATGGGTGCCTTCGCGCACGACGACTTCGGCGCCGCCGATGCGGGTTTCGCAGCGCTGCGAGGCCCAATCGACAGCGGCATAGGGTTGCCATTCGCCGAGCACGAGTGCGCCATGAACTTGCGAATCGGCCAGGCGAAGCAAAGCGGGCGCGGAGGCGAGGTCTTGCCAGCGCGAATCGACGATCTCGATGGAGACGGCCATCGCGTCGATGAGCGAAGCCGCGTTGTCGTGGTCGAGTTTTGAGGCCTGTTCGGGTGTCACGTCCTGGCCGAGCCGCAGCGCGATTTCGGATTCGATGCCGGGCGTGTGGAACACGAGGTCATCGAAATTGGCCGGGCTCTGGCGCACGCCGGCCGGTGGCAGCGGCGCATGCGTGAGCGTCACGCTGCGCGAGCCACCGCCCGATTTCCAGTGGCTGGGCACCGCGCCGTCGTCGCCGAACCAGTCGAGCGCGGCGGCCACTGCGTCCTGCACTTCGTAGGCCTGGGCGGCGTCTTGCAGCGCATCGGTCCAGGGGGCGGCGTCGAGGGTGCGGTTGCTGCGGCGTGCGGCGATCAACGCGTCGGCGAGGGCGGTCATTTGTGGGTTCATCTTTGGATTTTGTCAGTTGCTCTGTTCAGGGCGGGTGCGAAGGCCACCGGGTACTCCCCTCCGCGAATGTCCCCCGGCTTCGCCTCCTCCTTGATTTCGCTGCGGGGAGCACCCGATGCCCTTCGCACGTGGACGCGCTGCTGGCATATCGCTGATCAACGACCGCTCTGGAAACGAGCGCGCCGATGGGGTGCCTTGCGCAGCGAAATCAAGGAGGAGGGCGAAGCCCGGGGGACATTCGCTTCGCCGTGTACCCCGTCGGCGTGATCGTCGCCCCGAAACAGAGACCTCAGGTCTCCACGTGCACGTTGCCGTCCTTGACGACCTTCGCCCACTTGGCGATTTCGGTGCTGATGAACTGCTTGAACTTGTCCTGCGACCCGCCGCCGTCTTCGGCGCCATAGGTGTCCATGCGCTCCTGCACATCGGGCATCGCGAGCACGGTGTTCACGTCGCGATTCACCTTCTGCGCGATCGCCGGCGGCAGCTTGCCCGGGCCGACAAGGCCGTACCAGGTGGTGGCCTCGAAGCCTGCGAAACCTTGCTCCTGCATCGTCGGCACGTTGGGGTGGCCCTTGGCGCGCTTGGTGCGCGTCTGGGCGACTGCGATCACGCGGCCGTTCTTCACGTGCGGCGTGGCAGCCGTCATCGTCTCGAAGCTGTACTGGATCTGCCCGCCCATCAGGTCCGCGAGCAGCGGGCCGCTGCCCTTGTACGGCACGTGCAGCGCATCGACGCCGCCCTGCAGCTTGAACATCTCCAGCGCCAGGTGCTGCGCGGAGCCCGCGCCGGCCGAGCCGAAGCTCACCGTGCCGGGCGCGGCCTTGCAGGCAGCGACGATGTCTTTCACGCTCAGCGCCTTCTGACCCGGGTTCGCGATCAGCAGGTTGGGCGTGACGCCCACGAGCACGATCGGCACGAAGTCGCGCTCCACGTTGTAGCGCAGCTTGGGCTGCAGGCTCGGCGCGAGCGCGTGGCTGTTGATGTGCGCCATCAGCAGCGTGCTGCCGTCGCTGGGCTGCTGGGCCACGTAGTCGGCCGCGAGCACGCCGGCGACGCCGCCCTTGTTCTCGACGATGACCTGCTGGCCCCACATGATCGTGAGCTTCTGCGCGACCACGCGCGCGAGCGCATCGGTGCCGCCGCCCGGTGGGAAACCCACCACGATGCGCACGGGCCCCGTGGGCCACTCCTGCGCGAAGAGCCGGGGCACGCCCAGCGTGGCGGCCGCGGCGCCGGCGGCTTGAATGAGGGAACGTCTTTGCATCATCTTTGTCTCCGTGGTGTTGGGGGTCCGATGCGTGCCGGCTTGGGAAGACCGGCAAGGTGAAAGGCCGCCGCGTCGTTCAAGCGACGCGTTGCGGCCGGTGTGTGCTGCAGGCCTACGCGGCTTTCTGCAAGCCCACGGGCGCTGCCGCGTGGTTGGCGAAATGGTCCATCGCCGCCTGCACGCCGCTGCCCGCGAGCTTGATGCCCGAGAGCTTCATGCCCATCTCGACGCCCGCGACCATCGCTACGAGGGTCAGGTCGTTGCTGTCGCCCAGATGGCCCATGCGGAACATGCGGCCCTTGAGCTTGCCCAGGCCCGTGCCGAGCGAGAGGTCGAAGCGCTGGTGGATCAGGCGGCGCAGCGCATCGGCATCGACGCCCTCGGGCGTGATCACGCCGGTGAGAACGGGCGAGTAGACGGCCGGGTCCGCGCACTGGATCGGCAGGCCCCAGGCGTTGACCGCGGCGCGCACGCCGGCGCCCCAGCGCTGGTGGCGCGCGAACACGTTGTCCAGGCCTTCGCCGAGGATCATGTCGAGCGATTCCGAGAGGCCATACAGCAGGTTGGTGTTGGGCGTGTAGGGCCAGTAGCCATCCTTGTTCATCTCGACGATCTCGTCCCAGGCCCAGAAGGCGCGCGGGAGCTTGGCGGTCTTCGAGACCTCGAGCGCGCGCGGAGAGAGCGCATTGAAGCTGATGCCCGGCGGCAGCATCAGGCCCTTCTGCGAGCCGCTGATGGTCACGTCCACGCCCCATTCGTCGTGCCGGAAATCGGCGCTCGCGAGGCCCGAGATGCTGTCCACCATCAGGAGGGCGGGGTGGCCGGCCGCGTCGATGGCCTTGCGCACCGCGGCGATGTCGGAGGTGACGCCGGTGGAGGTTTCGTTGTGCACGACGCACACGGCCTTGATCTTCTTCTCGGTGTCCTTGCGAAGGCGCGCCTCGATGAGCTCGGCCTGCACGCCGCGGCGCCAGCCCGGCGCATTCGGCAGGTGCTCGTCGGTGCCCGAGAGCGCGAGGAATTCGGTGGAGAGGCCCAGGCGCGTGGCCATCTTCTGCCAGAGCGAGGCGAAGTGGCCCGTCTCGTACATGAGCACGTGATCGCCCGGGCTCAGCGTGTTGGCGAGCGCGGCCTCCCAGGCGCCGGTGCCCGAGGCGGGATAGATGGCGACCGGGTGCTTCGTCTTGAAGATCTGCTGGATGCCGCCGAGCACCTTCAAACCGAGCGTGCCGAACTCGGGCCCGCGGTGGTCGATGGTGGGAAGGCTCATGGCCCGCAGGATGCGGTCGGGCACGGGGCTGGGCCCGGGAATCTGGAGGAAATGGCGGCCGGTGGGATGGATGTCGAGTTGCAGCATGGACTGTCCTTTCGCTTTCAGTTTTGCATTCAAAATGCTTTTTTGTTTGATGGTTTACCCTTAATCGATAGGGTTGTGGTGCCTATTTTTTGCATTCAAAATACATTCAAAGGGAAAACCCATGACCGCTGAAATCATCGAGATCTCCAGGCTCGCGCTGCATGACCAGGTGGCCGCGCGCCTTCGCACCATGCTGGTGGAAGGGCACATCGCACCGGGTGCGAAGCTCAACGAGCGGGAGCTCTGCCTGCAACTGCGCGTCTCGCGCACGCCGCTGCGCGAAGCCATCAAGTTGCTCGCGGCCGAAGGGCTGGTGGACCTGTTGCCCAACCGCGGCGCGGTCGCGGTGAAGCTCACCGAGGCCGACGTGCTCGACACCTTCGAGGTGCTCGCGATGCTCGAGGGCATGTCGGGCGAGCTCGCCGCCAAGCGCATCACCGACGAGGCGCTGGCCGAAGTGCGTGCGCTGCACTACGAGATGTTGGCCTGCTTTTCGCGGCGCGATCTCTCGGGCTACTACCGCCTGAACGCGCGCATCCACACAGCCATCAACGAGGCCGCGGGCAACCCGGTGCTCGCGGGCACCTACCGCTCGATCAACGCGCGCGTGCAGTCGCTGCGCTTTCGCACCAACCAGAACGAGGCCAAGTGGAAGCACGCGGTCGACGAGCACGAACAGATGATCCAGGCCTTGGCAGCGCGCGATGCAGCGGCGATGCGCAAGGTGCTCATCGCGCACGTGCTGCGCAAGCGCGACACCGTGCTGGAGCTCCTGCGCGCCGGCGAGATCTATCCCCAAGCCAATAAAGCGAGCTGACTCCACTATGCGCATCGATCCCGCCAGCCACATGCAGCCAGCCGGAACCGTTCTTCCGCCCAACGACACCTGCGAATTGCTCGCGCGCCGGCTGCGCGCCGAGACGCAAGGCGAGGTGCTGTTCGACGACGGCTCGCGCGGGCGCTACGCCACCGACGCGTCGATCTACCAGATCACGCCGGTCGGCGCGTTCGTGCCGACCAACGACAAGGACATCGCGACCGCCATCGACATCGCGCGCGACCTGAAGGTGCCGGTGCTCGCGCGCGGCGGCGGCACGAGCCAGTGCGGGCAGACCACGGGCGCCGCGCTGGTGATCGACAACAGCAAGCATTTCCGCCGCGTGCTCGAGGTGAATGCAGAGGAGGGCACGGCCACGGTCGAACCGGGCCTCGTGCTCGATCACCTGAACGCGAAGCTCAAGCCGCTCGGGCTCTGGTACCCGGTCGATGTCTCGACCAGCGCGCAGGCCACGCTGGGCGGCATGGCGGGCAACAACTCCTGCGGCTCGCGCTCCATCGCCTACGGCAACATGGTGCACAACGTGCTGGGCGCGAGCGCGTGGCTGTCGAACGGCGAGCTGGTGGAGTTCGGCCCGGTGGGCACGATGGGCGTGCGCGCGGCCGGCATCGCGCAGTTCGTGCGCGGCCTGGCGCGGCAGCATCGCGATGCGATGGCCGAACACTGGCCCAAGGTGATGCGCCGCGTGGCCGGCTACAACCTGGACATCTTCGACAACCAGAGCGAGAAGCCCTACACCGCCGACGGCAGCGTGAACCTCGCGCACCTGCTCATCGGCTCCGAAGGCACGCTCGCGTACACCAAGAGCCTGAAGCTCAAGCTCGCGCCGCTGCCGCGCGCGAAGGTGCTGGGCATCGTGAACTTCCCGACCTTCCATGCGGCCATGGATGCGGCGCAGCACATCGTGAAGCTCGGGCCGACGGCAGTGGAACTGGTCGATCGCACGATGATCGAGCTGAGCCTTGCGAACCCCGCCTTCAAGCCGACGGTGGAGACCGCGCTGATCGGCAAGCCCGCGGCGATCCTGCTGGTGGAGTTCTCCGGCGCCGACAAGGCCGCGCTGCTGCCGCAATTGAAGCAGCTCGTCGAACTGATGGGCGACCTGGGCCTGCCCGGCAGCGTGGTCGAGATGCCCGACGACGCACGCCAGAAGAACCTGTGGGAAGTGCGCAAGGCCGGCCTCAACATCATGATGAGCCTGAAGGGCGACGGCAAGCCGGTGAGCTTCATCGAGGACTGCGCGGTGCCGCTCGAACACCTGGCCGAATACACCGACGCGCTGACCGAAGTGTTCGCGAGACACGGCAGCCGCGGCACCTGGTACGCGCACGCGTCGGTCGGCACGCTGCACGTGCGGCCGATCCTCGATATGCGGGCCGACGGTGCCGCCAAGATGCGCGCCATCGCCGAGGAGGCCAGCGCGCTGGTGCGCAAGTACAAGGGCGCGTTCAGCGGCGAGCATGGCGATGGCCTCTGCCGCGGCGAGTGGATCGAATGGCAGTTCGGGCCGGCCATCAACGAGGCGTTCCGCGCGATCAAGCGCAAGCTCGATCCGATCGACCTGTTCAACCCCGGCAAGATCATCGATCCGCCGCGCATGGACGACGGCTCGCTGTTCCGCTTCGCACCGCCCACGGCGCCCAAGCCCTACCGCCGCATCGAACTCAAGCCGGTGCTCGACTGGTCGGCCTGGAACGTCAACGCCGACCCGGTGACCGAAGTGACCACCGCGCCCGGCACCGGCGGCGACAGCACCGGGGGCCTGGCCAAGGCCGTGGAGATGTGCAACAACAACGGCCACTGCAGGAAGTTCGACGCCGGCACCATGTGCCCGAGCTACCGCGTGACGCGCGACGAACAGCACTTGACGCGCGGCCGCGCCAACACGCTGCGCCTCGCGCTCTCAGGCCAGCTCGGCGCCGACGCTTTCACGAGCGAAGCCATGCACGAGACCATGGACCTGTGCGTCGGCTGCAAGGGCTGCAAGCGCGATTGCCCGACGGGCGTGGACATGGCGAAGATGAAGATCGAGTTTCTCGATCACTACAAGAAGCGCCATGGCCACACGCTGAAAGACAAGCTCGTGGCCTACATGCCCGACTACGCGCACCGCGCGAGCCGCATGCCGTGGCTCCTGAACCTGCGCAACAGCGTGCCCGGCGCGGCGTGGCTCGGCGAAAAGCTGCTGGGCTTTTCGGCGAAGCGTTCGCTGCCCGAATGGCGCAGCGACACCTTCTGGCGTGCGAAGGGCAACGAGCCGGGCCTCTTCGCGGACCAGGCCTCGGTGCTGTCGGTGGCGGCGCGCGGCGGCAAGGCGGCGGTGCTTTTCGTCGACACCTTCAACGGCACCTTCGAGAGCGAGAACGCATTCGCGGCCGCACGCGTGCTCGAAGCCGCGGGCTATGTGCTGCACACGGTCGAAAAAAGTGGTGGAAAGGGCGGCGGCCACCATTGCTGCGGCCGCACCTTCCTCGCAAGCGGCATGGTGGACGAGGCGAAGGTGCGCGCCGGCGCATTGATCGATGCACTGCTGCCGCTCGCGCAAGCCGGCATCCCCATCGTCGGCCTGGAGCCTTCGTGCCTGCTCACGTTGCGCGACGAAACGCTGGTGATGGGCTTCGGCGAGAAGGCGCAGACCGTGGCGAAGCAGGCGCTGCTGTTCGAGGAATTCATCGCGCGCGAAATCAAGGCGGGCCGCTTCGCGCTGGCGCTCAAGCCCTCCGCGGCGCCGATCCTCCTGCACGGCCATTGCCACCAGAAGGCCTTCGGCGCGGTGAGCCCGATCATGGAGGTGCTCAAGCTCATTCCCGGCGCGGAGCCCGAGCTGATCGAAAGCTCCTGCTGCGGCATGGCCGGCAGTTTCGGCTACGAGGCGAGCCACTTCGATGTCTCGATGCAGATGGCCGAGGCGAGCCTGCTGCCCGCCATCCGCGCCAAGCCCGATGCGGTGGTGGTGGCCGATGGCACCAGCTGCCGCCACCAGATCGGCGACGGGGCGCAGCGCGAGGCGGTGCACGTGGCGGTGCTGCTGGCGCGGCACCTGCTGAAGCCTGATCCCGTGACACGGTAAACCGGCCGGCCCGCGGGCAGGCTCGCGCGGGCTGCCGCAGAATGGGCGCGCCACCCCGATCCGATGACGACCACGTTCACTTCCTCCACCGTGCCCGCGCAGCCCACGCTGCGGCTTGCGTTCGCGCTGTCGATGGGCGCGGCCGTGTCGCTCGGCATCACGCGTTTCGCCTACGCCTTGCTGTTGCCGCCGATGCGCGCCGACCTCGGCTGGAGCTACGCGCTGGCCGGCGGCATGAACACCGCCAACGCAGTCGGCTACCTCGTCGGCGCGCTCGTCACGCCGGCGCTGATGCGACGCTTCGGCGTGATGCGTCTCCTCGTCGTCGGTGCCGTGCTGGCCAGCGTGTTCATGGCGGGCAGCGGCTTCGTGACCGACGCGCCGGCCTTGCTCCTGCAGCGCCTGCTGGCCGGCGTGGCCAGCGCCTGGGTGTTCGTGGCGGGCGGGTTGCTGGCCGCGCGGCTCGGTGAAGCGGATGCGCGAACGGGTGCAGCGCGCGGCGGGCTGCTTCTCGGCATCTATTACGGCGGCACGGGGTTCGGCATCCTGTTGTCGGCGCTGCTCGTGCCGCAGGTGCTGCGCTGGTCGTCGGACGTGCCGCACGGATGGACCTGGGCGTGGTGGGCATTGGCGCTCGCGAGCGGCGTTGCGACCTGCCTGCTGGGCTGGGCCGCGCGCGCGATGCCCGATCCGCCGGCCGCGGCAATGCCATCGGCCACCAGCGCGACGCAGTCCGCGGCAGAGCCAGGGGCCGTGCGCCAATTCGGCTGGGCGCTCGCGGGCTATGCGCTGTTCGGCATGGGATACATCGGCTACATGACCTTCGTGATCGCGCTGCTGCGGGAGCAGGGCGCCAGCGCCGGCTTCGTCACCTTGTTCTATGCCTTGCTGGGCATCGCCTGCGTGGCCTCGTCGCGCCTGTGGGCCGGGCTGCTCGACCGCTACCGCGGCGGCCAGCCGCAGGCGCTGCTCAATGGCCTGCTGGGCGTGGCCACGCTGCTGCCGGTGCTCAGCCCCTCGGCGCCGGTCGCGCTGGCCTCGGGCGTGCTCTTCGGCGGGGTGTTCCTGTCGGTGGTGGCCTCGACCACCGCGCTGGTGCGCCACAACCTGCCGCCGGCACGCTGGGCGCAGGGCATCAGCCTGTTCACCATCGTCTTCGCGCTCGGGCAGATCGTCGGGCCGACGGTGACGGGCTGGATCTCGGACGGCCCCGGCGGCCTCGCGCGCGGGCTGGTGGCCTCGGCGATCGCGCTGTGGCTCGCTGCGGTGCTGGCATCGCGCCAGCATGCGCTCAAGGAGATCGAATGACGGAGCAAGACGACACGACCGGCTTCGCGCTGTTCGACACCCCCATCGGCATGTGCGCGCTGGCGTGGGGGCCGCTTGGCCTCGTCGGTGTGCAACTGCCCGCCGACGAAGGCGAGCCGGCCACGCGGGCGCGCATGCGCCACCGCTTTCCGGACCTGCGCGAAGGCCCGCCGAACGACATGGCGCAGCACGCCATCGCCGCCATCCAGGGCCTGCTGCAGGGCGTGCACGACGACCTGAATCACATCGTGCTCGACATGCGCGGCGTGTCGGAGTTTCACCAGCGCATCTACGCCATCGCGCGAAGCATTCCGCCGGGGCAGACGCGCACCTACGGCGAGATCGCCGAAGAGCTCGGCGACAAGGGCCTGTCGCGCGCCGTCGGGCAGGCGATGGGCCACAACCCCTTCGCGCCCGTGGTGCCGTGCCATCGCGTGCTGGCCGCGGGCAACAAGCCGGGCGGCTTTTCGGCAGGCGGCGGCGCGCTGACCAAGCTGCGCATGCTCGGCATCGAGGACGCGCGGCCGAACGGGATGGCCTCGCTGTTCTGAGCCGGCTCAGGCAACGGCCGCCGGCAGCCGATGCAGCGTCGCGATGCGCGACGCGAAGATGATCACCGCCTGCAACGTGAACCCCGCGAGCGCGAGCAGCAGGCAGGCCGGCTCGCCCCATGCGGCGCCCACGAGGCCACCCAGCGCGGCGCCGATGGGCCGGGCGCCCGAGTTGATCGTGAGGAACACCGCCGACACGCGGCCCAGCATCGTCGAGGGCACGACGCTCTGCCGCAGCGTGGTGGACGTGATCACCCAGACCATCGGCCCCGCGCCGAAGAGAAAGAACGACAGCGCGGCCAGCGATGCCAAGGGAACGACGAGCGTCGCCGCCATCACGCCCGCCGCGATCACCGCCACGGCGGGGCCGACCTGGATGGCGCGGCCGAACGGCAGGCGCGACACGACGCGCGACGTGAGCAGCGCACCCACCACCATTCCCGCGCCGTACATCGCCAGCGTGAAGCCCACCGCCTGCGCACCGAGCCCGAGCACCCGCACCGCATAGGGCACATACCCGGCCTGCAGCACGAACCACGAGATGTTGAAGACCGCGCCGGTGATCGCCATCGGCCGCAGCAACTCGTGCTGCCAGACGAAGCGGGCGCCGTCCTTCACTTCGAGCAGCGGATGGCGCGGCGCGGCAGGCGAACGCGGCGCTTCGGTCAGCCGCAACAGCAGTGCGACGGCCGCGACAGACAGCACCGCCGCCAGCACGAAGGCCGCCGAAGCGCCGGCCCATGCGACCAATGCGCCCGCGAGCGCGGGGCCGGCGGTGAATGCCGCGCTGCGTGCGAGCTCGAGCCTTCCGTTGGCCAATGCCAGCGCCTCACGGGGCACGAGCGCGGGCACCAGGGCCGGCGCCGCGACGCTGAAACCCACGGTGCCCACGGCTCCCAGAAACCCGAGCACCGCGAGCCACGCGATGCTGAGCTTCGACGCGAACACCATGGCAAGGAGCATCAGCAGCGACACCGCGCGCAATCCCTCGGCCCACACCATCAACCGCTGGCGCGACATGCGATCGGCCAGCAGCCCGAGCGGCATCGAGACCAGCAGGAAGGGCAGCGTCTGCACTGCCGCGAGAAAACCGATCTCGCCGGGCCCGGCACCGAGCATGAGCACCGCGACCAGCGGCACGGCGGCAAGGCTCAACTGCTCGGCGGACTGCGCCGCGAGGTTGGACCACGCGAGATTCTGGAAGGAGCGGGGAAGGGCGTAAGACATGCGATGAAGCTCGAGTAGAAAAGCCGATCGTCCGGCGCCATCCCTTCTTGCGCTGGCCATTTGCGGACGTGAAAGCGGACCTGAAAGCGCCGCGGTCATCGCCGCGTTTTCGGCTTTGCGTCGGTACCTTTCGCGGTGATCGCCGCCATCACGAAGTCGATGAAGGCCCGCACCTTCGCGGCCGGCAGGTGGCGCGACGGGTACAGCGCGTAGAGCGGAAATCGCTCGTCGGGCCAGTCGGGAAACAGGTCCACGAACTCGCCGCTGTCGAGTTGCGCCTGAATGCCCACCGCCTTGATCTGCGCCACGCCGACGCCCGCGAGCGCGGTCGCGAGGATGGTGCCCGCATCGGTCAGCAGCAGGCGCCCGGTGGTGGGCACCTTGACGAGCTTGCGCCCGCGCTGGAACTCCCATGCATAGGGCTGGCCCGTGACCGGATTGCGCACCTGCAGGCACGCATGGTCGACGAGGTCCGCCGGCTTCGCGGGGCGGCCATGCCGTTTGAGATAACCCGGCGTGGCGACGGTGACGATGCGCGTGTCCATGAGCTTGCGCGCGACGAGCGAGGACGAAGGCGGTTCGCCGAAACGCACCGCGATGTCGAAGCCTTCGGCCACCAGGTCGCCGAGCTGATCGCGCGCGACGAGCTCGAGCGACAGCTCGGGGTACAGGTCGAGAAAGCGCGGGAGGTGCGGCGCGAGCAGAAGGCGCGAGGTGAAGGCATCGGTGTTCACGCGCAGGCGCCCGCGCACCGCGCCGGACGACCCCGCGGCGATCGTCACCGCATCTTCGATGCCGAGCACCAGCGGATTGACGTTGGCGTAGAGCAGCCGGCCTTCGTCCGTGAGGCTGAGCGAGCGCGTCGTGCGATCGAACAGGCGCACGCCGATGCGCGCCTCCAGCCGTGCGATGGCGCGGCTGACACCCGAAGGCGTGAGGCCCAGCGCGTTGGCCGCGCTCGCAAAGCTGCCGCCTTCGACGACGGCGGCCAGCACGCCCACGTTGGAGAGAAGTCGTCCGTCGAGTGCCATTTTTTCATTCGTGATCGGGTGTCATGAATGATATGCCACTGGGTCGCTTTACTCAAAGGCGCGCTGTTCCTACATTCGTTCCATTGCATTCATTCACTGGAACAAAGGAAATTCTCATGTACGCAATCACCGGTATCACGGGCAATGTCGGCGGCGCTGTCGCACGCACCTTGCTGGCACAAGGAAAGCCCGTTCGCGCGGTCGTTCGCGATGCGGCCAAAGGCAAGGCCTGGGCCGACCTCGGCTGCGAAGTCGCCGTCGCCGAGATGGAAGATGCAGGGGCGCTCGCGCGTGCCTTCGCCGGCGCCGAAGGCGTCTTCGTTTTGCCGCCGCCGAACTTCGACCCCACGCCCGGTTTTCCGGAGGCGAGGGTCGTCATCGATGCGGTGCGCCAAGCACTCGTCGCTGCGCAACCGGCGCGTGTGATCTGCCTCTCGACCGTCGGCGCGCAGGCCACGCAGTCGAACCTGCTGAGCCAGCGCACCTTGATGGAAGAAGCATTGGCAACGCTGCCGCTGCCCGTCACGTTCCTGCGGCCCGCATGGTTCCTCGACAACCTGGCCTGGGACATCGCGCCGGCGCGGGAGCAGGGCGTTCTCTCCAGTTTCCTGCAGCCGCTGGACAGGGCCGTGCCGATGGTGGCGGCGGCCGATGTCGGCCGGGTCGCGGCCGATTTGTTGGTGCAAGAGGGCGCCATCGAACGCATCGTCGAACTCGAAGGCCCCGAGCGCGTGAGCCCGAACGCGATCGCCGCGGCGCTTTCGCAGGCGCTCGGCCGGCCGGTGCATGCGCAAGCAGTGCCGCGCGAAACCTGGGGCGCGCTTTTTCGCGCGCAGGGAACGAAGGACCCGATGCCGCGCATCCAGATGCTCGACGGCTTCAACGAGGGATGGATCACGTTCGAGGGCGCCGATGCGGTCGTGCTGAAGGGCAAGGTCGGCATCGCTCAAGTCATCGACTCGCTTGCCGGTTGAGGCCCGGTTACAGCTATCCCCGGATAGATTTCCTATCTATATCTTTTAAGCCTGCATCGCGGGTACCCAATGCCCACAAAGAGGCCTAGAGTCCTCGCGTCCTAAGCTTCGGATGAGTTCTTCGTGCTCACCCGCGCCTTCGAGCCGGGTGGGCCCAGCCCCCCACCTCTACTCGCTTTTTAGGGAGTTCCCGGCACGCGTTGCACAGCGGCGCTGCACTCCTTTGAAAGCTGAGGTGGTGAGATGAACAAGTGTTTCCGGACGGTTTGGAATGAAGCGCTTCGCGCGTGGGTGGCGGTACCTGAACACGCTTCTACAGGAGGCGCGCGAGGAGCAGGCGGCGCTTCTTCAAGTCGCAGACACCCTCCCTCGGACGAGGCGGCCACGCCAAGCCGGGGGGACTTGACGCTGTTGCTCATGCGTATCGCGGTTGCATCGGCCGTTGTCGTCGCAATGCCTTCCGCGCTGGCCAGCACCGTGGGCATCGGCTCGGGCAGCGTGGCGGGCGGTTCTGCGTGCGGTGCCGATGGCGTCGGCCCCGACGGAGTCACCAAGTACACCTACAAGGCTGCCACCGACGGGAGTGGCGGCTTCGCATCGGTGATGGGCTGCGCGGCACAAGGCAACGGCATGTTCGGCGCCACCGTTCTTGGCGCGTTCTCCAATGCCTCCGGCGATGCCGCCACCGCTGTCGGACTGGGAGCGAATGCAGCCAGATTCGCGTTTGCCGGCGGATACCAGGCATTTGCAGGCAATGAGGCGGTCGCGCTCGGGTTCAACGCCGCGGGCACCCAACTTGGCGCGGTGGCCATCGGTCGCGCAGCCAGCGCTCGCGGCACGTTTGCCATTGCGATGGGTGCCGACAGCACGGCGCTCGGAACCTCGTCGATCGCATTGGGCTCGCAGGCCAATGCAGTCTTCGCCAACGACATTGCAGTCGGAACCGGTGCGTTCGCGAAGGGCAATACGGCTGGCGATGGGCCAGCCACGGCCTTCGGCCGGGGCGCGAGAGCCACCGCGGTCGGCTCGACGGCTTTCGGTGCGGCCGCGAACGCGGCGGGCACCATCTCCATCGCATTCGGCTACAACGCGGTGGCCGTGGGGCAATACAGCGCCGCATTGGGAACGTCGGCCATAGCCGGTGGTGAGCAGGGCGTCGCCATCGGCGCGTTTGCCAACGCCGCGGGCGGGTCGGCTGTGGCCATCGGCGAGTCGGCCACGGCGCAGGATGCTTCGGGCATTGCGATCGGGCGCCAGGCCAGTGCCGCCGGTGCGTTCGGCGTGGCCATGGGAGACGGCGCGCAGAGCGGCGACACCGGCGCAAACGTGGCGATCGGCGCGGGCGCCACGGCCAACAGCGCGACCGCCGATGGCGGCGCGGTCGCCATCGGCGCCGGGCAGCAGGCCACGGGCAACGGCGCCGTGGCCATCGGCGACCCCAACACGGCGACCGGCACCGGCGCCGTCGCGCTGGGCGCAGAGAACACCGCGGCCGGCAGCGCCGACGGCACCGTCGCGGCCAACGGACCGGTGGCCCTGGGCAATGCCAACAATGCGATCGGGCAGGGCGCGGTCGCGTTGGGCCATTCGAACAACGCGATCGGCCAGGCCGCGCTCGCGTTCGGCAGCGGCTCCAGCGCCACCGCGGCGGGCGCCGTGGCGCTGGGCCAGACCGCGACCGCGGGCGCGGATTCGGTGTCCATCGGGACCAACACGGTGTCGGGGGCGGGCGGGCCCTCGGTGGCCATCGGGTTGGCGGCCAATGCGAGCGGGGCGTTGGCCACCGCTGTCGGCCCTCAAGCCCAGGCGACCGCACCGAGTTCTGCCGCTTTCGGCCAAGGCGCCAATGCAACGGGATTTGGCGCGACGGCAGTGGGGGCTGGCGCCAAGGCATTGGTAGGAGGCGGCGCGACCGCGGTCGGCAACAACGCAGTGGCTTCGGCGGCGGACAGCGTTGCGCTCGGCAGTTCGGCCAACGCCATGGGCACTTTCGCGGTGGCGATCGGATCGCAAGCGCGAGCGCAGGGCCTGGGTGCCCTCGCGGTGGGCTTCACGGCCAACGCGGCGTATGACGCGAGCGTGGCGATCGGCAACGGCAGCGCGACATCGGCCACCCTGGCGGCACTGCAGGCCACAGCGGCCTACGTGCCTTTCGCGGGGGCCCCGATCGCCGGGGAAACGCCGGCGGGCGAGGTGGCCGTTGGATCGAGCTTTGCGCAGCGCCGGCTCACCAATGTGGCCGCGGGCGGTGCGCCGACGGATGCGGTCAACGTCAGCCAGCTTTCGACGACCGCCTCTTCGCTGTCCACGGGGTTGAGCACGGCAACAAGCGACATCTCCAGCCTGTCCACCGGCCTGAGCACGACCAACAGCAGCGTGGGCAGCCTGTCGACATCCACGTCATCGGGCCTGAGCACGGCCACGAGCAGCATCGAAAGTCTGTCGAGTTCCACTTCGACGGGCTTGAGCACCGCCGTCAGCGGGATCGGCAGTCTTTCCACGGGGCTCAGTACGGCCACGAGTGGCATATCGAGTTTGTCGACTGGGTTGAGTACGACCAACACCAGCGTCGACAGCCTCTCGACGTCGACCTCGACGGGCCTGAGCACTGCAACCAGCGGCATCGCCAGCTTGTCCAGCGGGTTCAGCACAGTCACCAGCGGCATTTCGAGTTTGTCGACTGGCTTGAGCACGACGAACAGCAGCGTCGATAGCCTGTCGACTTCGACGTCGACGGGATTGAGCACTGCGACGAGTGGCATCACAAGTTTGTCTACAGGCTTGAGCACGACCAACAGCAACGTTGACAGCCTCTCGACGTCCACCTCGACGGGCTTGAGCACCGCGACGAGCGGCATCACAAGTTTGTCGACTGGGCTGAGCACTACGAACAGCAGTGTCGACAGCCTCTCGACTTCGACATCGACAGGACTGAGCACCGCGACAAGTGGCATCTCAAGTTTGTCGACTGGGCTGAGCACGACCAACAGCAATGTCAACAGCCTTTCGACATCGACATCGACGGGATTGAGCACTGCGACGAGTGGCATCACAAGTTTGTCTACCGGCTTGAGCACGACCAACAGCAACGTCGACAGTCTCTCGACATCGACATCAACGGGACTGAGTACCGCGACGAGTGGCATCACAAGTCTGTCTACTGGCTTGAGTACGACCAACAGCAACGTCGACAGTCTCTCGACATCGACATCGACGGGCTTGAGCACCGCGACAAGCGGCATCTCAAGTCTCTCGACTGGATTGAGCACGACCAATAGCAACGTCGACAGCCTCTCGACATCGACGTCAACGGGGCTGAGTACGGCCACGAGTGGCATCTCAAGTTTGTCGACTGGGCTGAGCACGACCAACAGCAATGTCGATAGCCTCTCGACTTCGACATCGACAGGCCTGAGCACCGCCACAAGCGGAATCTCCAGCCTCTCGACGGGCCTGAGCACCGCAACCAGCGGGATCTCCAGCCTGTCCACCGGGCTGAGCACCGCGACGAGCGGCATTTCAAGCCTTTCGACGGGCCTGAGCACCGCCACAAGCGGAATCTCCAGCCTCTCGACGGGCTTGAGCACTGCAACCAGCGGGATCTCCAGTCTGTCCACCGGACTGAGCACGACCGCCAGCACCGTCGACAGCCTCTCGACCTCTACCTCCACAGGCCTGAGTACCGCGACAAGCAACATCTCCAGCCTGTCCACCGGCCTGAGCAGCACGACCAGCAACATCTCGAGTCTCTCGACCGGCTTGAGCACCACCGACAGCACCGTCAACAGCCTGTCGACCTCGACGTCCACAGGCTTGAGCACGGTCACGAGCAACATCGGCAGCCTCTCGACGGGCCTGAGCACGAACACCAGCGGCATCTCCAGCCTCTCCACGGGCCTGAGCACCACCAACAGCAACTTCGCGAGCCTGTCGACCAGCGTCATCGGCGCGACGAGCGGCTTCGGCAGCCTGTCGACCGGCCTCAGCACGGTCGAGAGCAACGTCAGCACGCTGAGCTCGACGGTCACCAGCATCTACAACGGCGGCACCAAGTACTTCCACGCCAACTCGACGGCCGGGGACGCGGATGCCAGCGGGCAGGAGGCGGTGGCGATCGGGCCGCAGTCGGTGGCGAGCGGGGCCAACTCGTTCGCCGCGGGCAACGGCGCGAAGGCGACCGAGGCGGGCGCGGTGGCGATCGGCTTCGGCGCGCAGGCGACCGGCGCCAACGCCATCGCGATCGGCACGGGCGCGCTGGCCACGGGGTCGCAGGCCATCGGCGTGGATTCGCGCGCGGGCGGTGGCGGCGTCGCGCTCGGCGACAAGGCCGATGCGGGCGGCACGCCGCTGAGCCAGGCGCAGAACATCGTGCAGGGCACGGCCGTCGGCTTCGGCGCGGTGGTGCAGCAATCGGGCGGCGTGGCGCTCGGCGCGGGCTCGGTGGCATCGACGGCCGCGGGCGTGGCCGGCTTCGTGCCGGCGAGCGCGACGGCGCAGCAGGCGCAGGCGATCAAGGCCACCACCGGCACACAAGCGGCGGTGTCGGTGGGCGACGCGGCCACGGGCCAGTTCCGCCAGATCACCGGCGTGGCGGCGGGCACGGCCGACAGCGACGCTACCAACGTCGCGCAGCTGCGCGCCACCACGGGCGCGGTGGCCGCGGGCAGCGTGCAGTACGGGGCCAACCCCGACGGCTCGGTCAACTACGGCCAGGTGACCCTGGGCAACGGCCAGGCGCCGGGCGGCACGCGCATCTCGAACGTGGCGCCGGGCATCGTGGCCAGCGACGCGGTCAACCTGGGCCAGCTGCAGGGCGTGCAGGGCCAGGTGCGCGACATCGCCCGCATCGCGTACTCGGGCGTGGCGATGGCCACCGCGATGAGTTCGCTGCCGCAGGCCATGACGCCGGGCAAGACGCTGATGTCGGTCGGCGTGGGCTACTACTCGGGCTACAGCGCCGTGGCCGTCGGCTTCTCGCAGCGTTCGGAGAGCGGCAGCTGGGTCTACAAGGTCAACGGCTCCTACAGCGGGCAGAAGTTCAACCTGGGGGTGGGGGTCGGCTACGAGTGGTAGCGGGTGGCGCGTGGTTCGGAGGAGGGCGCGAGCATCTCCTCGAACCACGTCGCCACGTGCTGCGCTTCGGGCGCGGCGTCGGGCGCGAGGCCGTAGTAGTAGCGGCTGAGCGTCATGCGCAGCGCGGGCAGCGGCGACTGCAGCCGGCCCGAGGCCAGGTCGTGTGACACGAGCGAGGTCGGCGCGAGCGCGATGCCCAGGCCATCGACCGCCGCCTGCAGCACGAAGTGCAGGTGGTCGAACTGCAGCCGGCCCGCGGGCTTCGCGCGCGGCGCGCCGACCTGCTTCTTCCAGGCGTCCCAATCGTCCTTGCGCGTGCGGGCCGAGAGCTGCACGTGCGATGCGAGCGCGCGCAGGTCGGCGAGCGGATGCGTCTTGAACAGGGCCGGTGCGCCGACCACCAGCACCTCGTCTTCGAGAAAGGGATGCACGTCGATGGAGGAGGGCCAGCCCTCGAGCCCGCGGCGCACCGCGATGTCGAAGCTGTCGGTGGCCTGTTCCGGCATCACCGTGCTCGTGATGACCTGCGGCTCGATGTCGGGGTGGCGCTCCACGAACGCCGGCAGGCGCGGAATCAGCCAGCGCACGGCGAACGAAGGCCGCACGTTGATCCGCACCGCGCGGGCCGGGCCTTGCGCCTGCAGCGCCTGGGCGGCTGCGTTGATCTGCGCCAGCGCCGGGCCGGCCTCGGCGAAGAACTGCTGGCCCTCCGCCGTCAGCGTGACCTGCCGGACGCGCCGCTCGAACAGCGCGACGCCCAGGCATTCCTCCAGGCTCTTGATCTGCCGGCTCACCGCGCTATGCGTGACGTGAAGCTCCTGCGCCGCGCGCGTGAAACTCTGGTGGCGGGCCGCGGCGACAAAGGCGCGCACGGCGTTCAGGGGCGGTTCTCGAAGCGGCATGTGTGCGATTTTCTCACGCATGCGGGGCGTTAATCTCGTTTGTCAGCCCGCCTTGCCGCGGCGCACCATGCGGTCTCGATGTCTTCAACGCCCCTCACACCTGCCCCCGCTCCCGCGCCCAGCGCCACCGACCTGAATTCCCGCCACGCAGCCATCGCGCTCGGGCTTTCACTGCCGGCCGACGTCGTTCTCTACCTGCTGCTGCCGATGTATGCCAGCCAGTTCGGCGTGACGCTGGCCGAGGCCGGCATGCTGCTGGCGGCCAACCGGCTGGTGCGCATCGCCGGCTACCGCTGGGTGGCGCGCTTCTATGCGCGCAACGGCGACCGGCCGACCTGCACCATCGCCGTCGTGGCGGCCGCCGTGTGCGGCGTGGGCTACGCGACGCTCTCGGGCTTCTGGGCGCTCTTGCCGTTGCGGTTGATGTGGGGGCTGTGCTTTGCGGCGCTCAATCTCTCGACACAGGCGCTGGCCACGGCCGACCCCATCGGCGCGGCGCGCCGCAATGGACGCTCGCGCGCGTTCATCGCCATGGGGCCGGTGATCGCGCTGCCGCTGGGCGCGTTGATGGCGCACTGGATCGGGCCGCGCGCGATCTTCGGCATCCTCGCGGTGTTCTCGCTGCTGGCGGTGTTCGCGGCCCGGCGGCTGCCCTCGGCGCCGCATCGCTCGCAGAAGCCCACGCGGCGCTTCCAGTGGCCCAACAGCCTGGACGGCTGGTCGTTCATGGAAGGGCTGGCGCTCGACGGGCTCTTCATCGTCGGCCTCTCCTACCTCGGCAAGGACCTGCTGCCGGGCGGCGCGGTGATCGTGGCCGGCCTGCTGATGGCGCTGCGCTACCTCGCGGAGATTTTCCTGAGCCCGGTTGGCGGGCATCTGGCCGAGCGCTTCGGCGCGGAGCGGCTGCTGGTGAGCCTGTCGCTCGTGACGGCCGTGGCGCTCGTGGGCTTCGGTCTCGGCTGGCTCTGGAGCTGCGCGGCGCTCATCGTGGTGTTGCGCGCCTTGCAGCTGCCCTTGCTGTCGCCCATCGTGGCGCGCCGCACGCCGGGGCCCGAGCGCGTGCAGGCGCTGGCCGCGCGCTCGGTGTGGCGCGACATCGGCGCCGGAGCGGGCCCGCTCATCGCGGGGCTGCTGCTGCCGGTCGCATCGCCGCCGTGGATCTACGGCATCGCCGCAGTGCTGCTGGCCATCATGGCGATCGCCTGCGGCCGGAATCCGTCGCCCCATCCGACACCTCACGCTCAAGAGCCAACGTCATGAACACTTCCCACGCCATCGAAACCGTCGCGCAGCTCGAGGCCTTGTTCGGTCAGCCGGGCGAGGCCTCGCTCAAGAAGGAAGTGGACTATCTGCATCCGGCTTACCAGGCGCTGATCGCCGCATCGCCCTTCGCGGTGCTCGCCACCACCGGCCCCGGCGGCCTCGATGCCTCGCCGCGCGGCGACCCGCCGGGCTTCGTGGTGGTGCAGGACGAGAAGACGCTGCTGCTGCCCGAGCGCCGCGGCAACAACCGCATCGACAGCCTGCGCAACATCGTGGCCGATCCGCGCGTGGCCTTGCTGTTCCTGATCCCCGGTGTGGGCGAGACGCTGCGCGTGAACGGAAGAGGGCGCATCACCGTCGCGCCCGACGTCATGGCGCGCTTCGCGGTGGAGGGCAAGCTGCCGCAATGCGTGATCGAGGTGCAGGTAGAGACGGTGTACTTCCAGTGCGCCCGCGCGATCCAGCGCTCCAAGCTCTGGGCGCCGGTGGCGGCGGATGCGAAGCGCGAGGTGCCGACGGCCGGGGCCATTCTTTCCGCGCTGACCGATGCGGCGTTCGACGGGGCGGCCTACGACCGTGAGCTGCCGGCACGGCAGCAGTCGACCTTGTACTGAGAGCATGGACAACCACATCACTTTTCGCACCGCGGCGCTGGCCGACCTGCCCGCCATCGTCGAGTTGCTGGCGAACGACGAACTGGGGCGCCGCCGGGAAATGACCGGGCCGACGCTGGACGCGCGATACCTCGCTGCGTTCAACGCGATCGAGGCCGATCCGAATCAGCAGCTCGCCGTTGCAGTGGACGGGGCGAACGCGGTGGTCGGCACGTTGCAGCTGTCGTTCATACCGGGCATCGCCCGCACGGGCGCATGGCGCGGCCAGATCGAGGCGGTCCGCATTGCAGAGGCGTTGCGCGGTTCGGGCGTGGGCCATTGCGCAGTGCAGGGCGCGCGGCTGCACGCTGGTGCAATTGACCACGGACAAGGGCCGGCCGGACGCGCACCGCTTCTACGAAAAACTCGGCTTCGTCGCGAGCCACGAAGGCTACAAGCTGGTTCTCTGAGCGCGTCTGAAAAGCTGCTTTCGAGCGCCGAACTGACCATTGTGTTTCGAATGTTCAGCAAGATGTCACGCAAAGCAACGGCCAGTGGCGGCAGGGCCTTCCAGGGGGAGTCGGCAGTGTAGACTGCCAGGTTTTTCCATCTGGCGGTAATGGTGCAAGTGTCAAGGCGCACAGGCTTCACCGGCTCGGCGCTGATTCGCTTGCTCGCTCGACTGACCGACATCGAAGTCCCCGAGCCCAAACAGGCTTTTGCGGATCGATTGAGTCAATGGCTCGGCTGGACCGATGCCATCTCCCTTTCTGCAGCGTTGAACGGCGGCGTGGCCGCCGTGCCTTCTGGCGCGCGCGCAGCCGGCAATCCCGAAGAACGCGAATGCGAGCGCGTGCGCAGCGCGATGGCCAACGCCATCGCGGAAGACATGCACAGCGTAGCCAAAGACAACGCCGCCGACTTCCCGGCCTATCGCCGGCGCTACCACGCGAGGCAGCAGGCCATGGCGGCGAGCATCGGCCCCTTGCGCGGCCGCCTGCGCTCGACGCTGGCGACGCGCTCGCCCGACATGGCGCGGCTCGCGGCGGTGGATGTGGTGATGGAACAGGTGCTGGGCGCGCAGGAGCATCGCCTGCTGGCGAGCGTGCCGGCGACGCTCGAGAAGCACTTCAAGCGCCTGAGCCGGGCGCATGCAAGCGCCGATGCAGATGCCAGCACCGAGGCTGACACCGAGGCCGAGCCCGGCGCATGGCTGGCCGTGTTCCGCAAGGACATGCACGACGTGCTGCTCGCCGAGATGGACGTCCGATTTCAACCGGTCGAAGGGCTGCTCGAAGCCCTTCGCGCGAGCTAACCAGAGTTTCATGACCCAACTTCTTCATCGCATCGTCTTCGTCGTCGGCCTGGCCGCGGTCTGCTGGGTCGGCATCGGGTACATCGGCTCGAACCCGCTGGCGTTGGCGATCACCGTGCTCATCGGCGCGTTCTACGTGGTCGGCGCGCTCGAGCTGCACCGCTTCGGGCAGGCCACGACCACGCTGGCCGGCGCCGTAGCGGACTTGACCGGGCCGCCGGCCACCCTGGGCGAATGGCTCGACAAGCTGCATCCGTCGCTGCGCAACGCGGTGCGCCTGCGCATCGAGGGCGAGCGCGTCGGCCTGCCCGGCCCGAGCCTCACGCCGTACCTCGCGGGCCTCTTGGTGCTGCTGGGCATGCTGGGTACTTTCCTCGGCATGGTGGTCACGCTGAACGGCACGGGCACCGCGCTGGAGAGCGCGTCGGACCTGCAGGCCATGCGCGCCTCGCTGGCCGCGCCGGTCAAGGGGCTGGGCGTGGCGTTCGGCACCTCGCTCGCTGGCGTGGCGACGTCGGCGACGCTGGGCCTTCTGTCGGCCCTCGCGCGCAGAGACCGGATGCAGACCGCGCAGTCGCTAGACAGCCGGATCGCCACCACCTTGCGCGTCTTCTCGCAGGCCCATCAGCGTGAAGAGTCCTTCAAGCTGCTGCAGCGCCAGAGCGAGGCGATGCCCGCACTGGTCGACCAGCTGCAACTGATGATGGCGACGATGGAGCGTCAGAGCCACGCCTTGAACGAGCGCCTGATTTCCAGCCAGGACAGCTTCCACGGCAAGGCCGAGTCCGTGTACGCGGGCCTGGCTTCGTCCGTCGGCCAGTCGCTGAAAGAGGGCCTTGCCGACAGCGCCCGCATCGCCGGCGCGACGATCCAGCCGGTGGTCGAAGCCACCATGGCCGGCATCGCGCGCGAGACGGCCGCGCTGCACGCCACCGTCGAGCAGAGCGTGCAACGGCAGCTCGACGGCCTCTCCACCCGCTTCGAGTCCAACACCGCCACCGTGGCGGACATCTGGAAGACGGCGCTCGCCGGTCAGCAACGCACGAGCGAGGCGCAAGCCAACGACCTGCGCGCCACGCTCGCGCAGTTCACGCAGACCTTTGAAGAGCGTTCGGCTTCGCTGGTGGACGGCGTTTCCACGCGCCTTGAAACCACGGTCGAGCGCGTGTCCGACAACTGGCGCAGCGCGCTCGCGCAGCACGAACGCGCGAGCGAAACGCTGTCGGGCGACACGCACCGCGCGCTCACGGCCGCCGCAGCCACGTTCGAACAGCACTCGGCATCGCTGCTGAAGACGGTGGGCCAGGCGCACACCGACCTGCAGAGCGAGATGGCATCGCGCGACCAGCAGCGCCTCGCCACCTGGACCCAGGCGCTCGAAGCGATGGCCGTGTCGCTCCAGCAGGAATGGCAACAGGCCGGTGCCCGCAGCGAAGCCCAGCAGCAGGAAATCTGCAAGACGCTGGCACAGACCGCCAACGACATCTCCGCCCAGAGCGAAGCGCACGCAAGGAGCACCATCGCCGAGATCGGCCAGCTCATGCAGGCCGCCTCCGAAGCGCCCCGCGCCGCGGCTGAGGTGATCGCCGAGCTGCGCCAGAAGCTCTCGGACAGCATGGCGCGCGACAACGCGATGCTCGACGAGCGCAGCCGCATCCTCGGCACATTGGAGACACTGCTCGATGCGGTGAACCACGCCTCCACCGAGCAGCGCAGCGCCATCGATGCGCTCGTGGCCACCTCGGCCGATCTGCTGGACCGCGTGGGCTCGCGCTTCACCGACAAGGTCGATGCGGAGACCGGAAAGATGGCCGATGTCGCCGCGCAGATCACCGGCAGCGCCGTCGAGGTGGCTAGCCTGGGCGAGGCCTTCGGCTTCGCCGTGAAGCTCTTCACCGAATCGAACGACAAGATGAGCGCGCACCTGCAGCGCATCGAAGGCGCGCTGGGCAAGTCGATCGCGCGCAGCGACGAGCAACTGGCGTACTACGTGGCACAGGCCCGCGAGGTCATCGACCTGAGCATCTCGTCGCAGAAGCAGATCGTCGAAGACCTGCAGCAGCTCGCCGTGCAGCGTGATCAGCGCGATCAACGCGATCACCGTGCGACAGCGGGCAGCGAAGCGTGATGACCGAGGACCTCGACGCCGGCACGGAAGCGACGGTCCCGGTCTGGGCCGTGTTCGGCGACCTGATGTCGGGCCTGCTCGGCGCCTTCGTGCTGATCCTGGTCTGCGTGATCGGCATGCAGCTCGAACTCGCGACCAAGCTCGAAACCGAGGTCAAGCAGCGCAAGGTCGAGGCCGAACGGCTGCAGACGCTCGAGCAGGCGCTGGCCGGGCCGCTCGCGGCGGGCCGGGTGACATTGAACAACGGCCGCATCGGCATCAGTGGCAGCGTGTTGTTCGCGCTGAACTCCGCCGAGCTGCAGCCCGAAGGCCGGCAACTGCTCAAGAGCCTGGCCGCGCCGCTCACCGCGTACCTGCAAGCCCGCGACGAGATCCTGATGGTGAGCGGCTTCACCGACGACCGACAGGTGCGCGGCGGCAACCGCCAGTTCGCGGACAACTGGGAGCTCTCGGCGCAGCGCGCCCTGACGGTGACCCGCACGCTGATCGAAGAGGGCATTCCGTCGTCCGCGATCTTTGCCGCGGCGTTCGGCGCCGAGCAGGCGGTGGCGTCGAATGCCGATGCCGATGGGCGCTCGAAAAATCGGCGCGTGGAGATGGCGCCCACGCCGAAGCGCTCCGACGCAAAGACAAAGCCGCGTGAGTAGCAGCGACGAATCCAACGGAATCGATGCAACGCTCGGCGCATGGCGCGAGCGCGGGGCGCATCGCCTCGACCCGGTCCGCTTCCATTTCATCGAGACGCTGGCCCGGCGCGCGGCGGACCACGGCGGGGAGGCGCGGCGCATCCTGGACGAAAAAGTCACCGCGCTGCTCGCAGCCTATGGCGACGATCTCGAAAAGATGCCGGATGCGCAAGCCACCGCGGTCAAGCCACCTGCGCACGGGCCGCTCGCGGAACTGACGGTCCACCTCGCGCAGCACGCATCGTCCGAGCGGATGGACCTGGCAACCCACGAGCTGAAGGTGCTCCCGTTTTTCCGGAGCACGTGGTCCAAGCTCAGCGCCGAACGGCGGCTCACGCAATCGCTGGCGAAGCTGCCGCAGAACGCCGGCCCGCTCAACTCGCACAACCTCGTGCATCAATCGCTCACGCTGATGCGAGAGCTCTCGCCCGAATACCTCAACCGGTTCGTGTCGTATGTCGATGCGCTGCTGTGGGTCGATCAGGCGAACGCCCCGGCGAGCAACGAAGCGCCGCGCGCCGAGGGCGGCAAGAAGACTGCGCGCAGCAAGTCCGGCTGACCCGCAGCGATCGGCTCAGCGGAGCGCTGCCCGGCGCCGCTCGCGCAGTCGCAACGCCAGCAGGCAAACCGTGGCCGCAAGCAACAGCGCCGCGGCAACGACTTCCGACAGGATCGTGAGGTTCGCCGTGCGGGTGTGCCAGGCCATCGGCGCCAGCGCATAGTGGCCGAGTCCGTCGAAGCCGAGCAGGGCATAGGCGGCGACAAGCAGAAGGCCCGTCATCACGAACCGCTTGCGGATGAGCAGGAACCCGAGCACCCCCACCGACGTGATGCCCACCCAGGCCGCATAGACCTTCGCGCTGGTGAGCGAAGCCGGAAGATTCGGGTACTCGCAGATGAACTCGGCGTTGTGGGTGAAATGTCCGAGGCTCGTCAGGAAGTACGCCACGGTCAGGACGGCGAGCAACTTGGGGAGGCCGGAGAGGCGAGGGGTTGAATTCATCCGGGCCCTACTTTTTTCGTGTGACTGGCACGTTCACGTTCCACTTCTGCAGCGTGGTGCCCACGGCGCGTGCGCAGGTGACCATGACGTTGCGTCCCGTCAGCCCGTAGCTCTTGGGTGTCCATCGGGTTTCGAGCGGGACGCTGCACCGCGGGACCAGGATTTTCATGTTCGGATCGAGCGCCACCCATCCGCTGTGCGTGCGCGCGTTCTCCTTCGCGACAAAATCGCGAGCCTCCTGCCGTATCTCGAAGAGGCCATGCATCTCGGCGGTGGAGCGGTCGGTTTCGATGCGCCACGCAGCGAAGCAGCGCGCCGACGCAAGCGACAGAAACAGCAGCAGCAAGGCGCGGCTGCTGTTCATCGCAGCGCTCAGGCCCGCCCCGCCGCCGCCTGCTCGGCCCGCGCATCGTGCCCGATGATCAGCACCAGCACGAACGCCACCGCGGACAGCAGCGCGAGAAAGATCACCGCGTAGATGTCGTTGCCCATGCGGTCCTTCAGCGCGCCGAAGATCGTCGGGCCGATGTAGCCGCCCAGGTTGCCGATGGAGTTGATCCACGCGATGCCGGCCGCGGCCGCGGTGCCGCTCAGGATGGCGGTGGGCAGCGTCCAGAACATCGGCAGCGCGCTGAAGATGCCGAATGCGGCGAGCGTCACGGCCGCCATCTTGGGCACCGGCGCGCTGGTTTCCGCGGCCGCGACGAGGCCCACGAAGATGCACGCGAGCGGGATCAGCAGGAACCACTTGCGCTCCTTCTTCGCATCGGAGGCGCGGGTCCAGAACACCATCGCGATGGCGCCGATCAGGTACGGAAAGGCGTTGATGAAGCCGATCTCCACGTTGCCCAGACCTCCGAAGCCCTTGATGATCTGCGGCAGGAAAAAGCTCAGGCCGTACAGCGGCACGGTGATGCCCATGTAGACGAACCCGAGGCCGATCACGCGCGGATTCAGCAGCGCCTGCTTCCATGAAATGGTGTGCAGCGCCTCGCGGCTGCGACGCTCGCCGTCGAGCGTGTGCTGCAGCCAGTCGCGCTCTTCGTTGGAGAGCCACTTCGCATCCTTCGGGCCATCGGGCAGGTAGAAGAGGATGAAGAAGGTCAGGATCAGCGAGGGAATCGCCTCCAGGATGAACAGCCACTGCCAGCCGTGCATGCCGCCCACGCCATCCATGTTGAGGATGTAGCCCGAAATCGGCGAACCGATCACCGTGGAGATCGGAATGGCGAACATGAACCAGCCCACGATGCGCGCGCGGTACGCCGCCGGAAACCACAGCGTGATGTAGAAGATCACGCCCGGAAAGAAACCGGCCTCGGCAATGCCGAGCAGGAAGCGCACGACGTTGAAGCTGGTCGAGCCGCCCACCCAGGCCTGGGCCGCGGAAAGAATGCCCCAGCTGAACATGATGCGGGCGATCCAGCGGCGTGCGCCGAAGCGCTCCAGCGCCATGTTGCTCGGCACCTCGAAGAGAAAGTACGCGAGGAAGAAGATGCCCGCCGCGCTGCCGAACACCGCGGCGGTGAAGCCCAGGTCCTTGGACATCGCCGACCCGGCAAAGCCCAGGTTCACGCGGTCCAGGTAGGCGATGAAGTAGCTGATCATCAAGAGCGGCAAGAGCCGCCAGCTGATCTTGGAGATGGTTCTCTGTTCGACGGGGTTCACGGTGTGCATGTCTCCTGTTATGTGAAGGTTTTGGTGGAGCCTGTCCGGTGACAGGTGATGGGAAAAATGCTCAGGAGGACGCCTGGTCCTCTTCTTTTTGCTGTGCCCTCATGACCTGGTGGCGTTGCCAGTAGTAGCCGACGGCGCCGCGGAAGTTGTCTTTCTGCTTGCCCAGGCCCGCCACCTTGACCTTGGTGGTGCGCGCGCCCAGCATGCCCTTGTCGTGGTGCGTGACGATCAGCGTGTCTCCGAAGCTGCCGTCCTTGTAGGTGAGGCCCTTCACCTCGTCCCACGCGATGGTCGAGCCGCCATCCGCGCTCGGGTGCAGGCCCGTGTAGTCGATCACGATGCGCTCGCCGTTCTTCAGCGCGAACTCGACCGGCGGAAAGTGCCGCAGCACCACGACGCGCTCTTCCTCGGTGGCGGGTTCGTAGCGGTAGGCCAGGGCCAGATCGTGGTTCTGCACGAAGCGCTGCTCGTACTCGCTCCACAGACGCTGCTCGATCGCGAGGGCCGTCTCGATGTCGTCGGCCCACGTCGCTTGCGGCGCGGTCGCGACGATGGCGCCGTACACGCTCTCGGGCACATGGTGGTCGACGTTGCGCATGCGTTCGAGCAGTGGTGGATGGCTGTCGTAGGGGTGGGGCACGTCGGCGGTCTTCATCGTCTCGATGAACGCCTCGGAGCTCGCGTAGGGCGGCAGCCCGTCGGCCACGAAGCTGGCAATGCCCAGCGCGCCGTCGTGCTGGCGGTTCTGCGCGAAGAGCTTCTGCTCGACGTCGTTGCGGTAGCTCGCGTAGGCCGAGATCTTGATGAGCGACTGCACGATGGCGCTGGGGGCCGTGAGGCTCGCCGACACGCGGTCGGCCTTGTACTCGCGCTCGCGGCTGTCGCGCGCCAGGGCGAACTCGAAGATCATGCGATACAGGCGCAGCAGGTAGTGCGCCACGATGGTGAGGCCGCCGCTGCGCATCTTCCAGGTGTACTGGTCGAACTGCCGAAGCTTCGGGCCGAGCGCCGCGCTGCTGCGGGTGTCGCCGCCGCCCAGGTGGGCCAGCTCGTGCGCGAGCACCGCATCGGCTTCCGATTGATCGAGCACGCGCAGCAGCGGAAGGCTCACGAAGAGCGTGCGGCCTTGCAGCGTGCGGCCGCCGACTTCGATGGGCGCTTCGGTCACGAAGAAATTGGTGTCGATGCCCGCGACGATCTGGTCGGGCGGCGCGGTCTGCACGCGGCCCGCGAGCTGGCGGATGCGCTCCCACAGGCGCGGCGCGTCGCCCTCGGCGATGAGCTCGCCGTCGATCGCGTTGACCGAGGGCAGCTTCTTGAACAGCGTGTACACCGCATAGAACACGGCCGCCGCCGCCGCCACGCCGGCGATGATGATGAGCTTGACGTAGTAGCTGTGCCAGAAGAAGGCGGTGAGCCAGAACGAGAGCCACACCAGCATCGCGCTCTGCAGCACGACCTCGATGGCGCTGGAGACGGTCATGAGCCGCCATCCCGCCACGAAGCTTGCGTAGCGCAGGCCCCGATTGGCGAAGGCCAGCGCGCCCAGCACGAGGGCCGCCGCGAGCAGCGCCGCGCCGAGCGCCAGCGTCCAGAGGGCGGCGCGGTCGGCCCAGTGGAACTGCCACTGCATCGAGTAAGGGCTGCACACCTTGTCGTGGAAATTCCTGTCTTCCGGCGCAGTGGCGTCGCAGGCCTTGGAGAGCGGGTGGCTGCGGTAGAACGCGGTGGCTTGCGCCTTGTCGTCGGCCGAGAGACGGGCATCGGAGCCGATGCGCTTTTCGATCGACTGCAGGAACTCGGCGTCCTGCGAGCGCAGTGCGTACTCGGTGAAGACCAGCGTCGCCGCCGGAATGGCGAAGAGCGACACGAGGGTCAGAAGAAACACGCGAAGCAGATCGGCATGGATCGTTCGGGCGAAGGCCATGGGTAACTCCTCCTGGAAGGCAGATGCTGTGAGTTGTTGTGGAAGCGGTCCGGGAAGCCGATAGCGTAGCCGCCGATCGTGTCGCTGGGAAATCCGGGGCCGCGTCAAGCATGTGCGACTGCCGACCAGCCGGCAAATAAGGTTATCGCTTTTGCATCGTTCCACGGCCCGCAGCGCAGGTATAGCCTTCGGCGTCACGTATGCCTCCAAACACGCCTCCCACCACGCCTCCCACCTCTGCACCATCCCCTGTTTCTCCCTCGGGTTCGAGCCCGTCCCCGGTGGCCTGGATCGCCGGTGTCGGCGCCAGCGCGGGCCTGGGCGCAGCGCTCGCGCGGCGCTTCGCGGCCGAGGGATTTCTCGTCGCGCTGACCGGCCGCACCCAGGCCCAACTGGCCGCGGTGGCGGCCGAAATTGAAGCCGCCGGCGGGCGCGCCCAGGTGTTCGCCGGCGACGTCGCCAGCGAGGCCGAAATCCACGGCATCGCGCAGCGCGTGAAGGCGCTGGGCCCGCTTTCGGTGGCGATCTTCAATGCCTCGAGCGCGGTGCGCGCGCCGACGCTGGAGATCTCGGTCGACCAGTTCACGCAGGCCTGGCGCACCAGCGCGCTGGGCGGTTTCATCTTCGCGCGCGAAGCGCTGCAGGGCCTGCTGGCCAACGGCTTCGAGGCCACCGCACCGCGGGCGCGCGGCAGCCTGCTTTTCACCGGCGCCACCGCGGCGCTGCGCGGCAAGCCGCCGTTCGCCGCCTTCGCAGCGGCCAAGGCCAGCCTGCGTTCGCTCAGCCAGAGCCTCGCGCGCGAGTTCGGGCCAGAGGGCATTCACGTGGCGCACGTGGTGATCGATGGCGGCATCGACGGCGAGCGCCTGCGCAGCAACGCACCCCAGCGCGTGGCGCAGGCGGGCGACGATGGCCTGCTGCAGCTGGACGCCATCGCCGAGAACTACTGGCAGCTGCATGTGCAGCACCGCAGCGCGTGGACGCAGGAACTCGACCTGCGCCCGTTCAAGGAACCCTTCTGAGGAGTCATGCCGCATGGGCACCGCATCGAACGGCCACCTGGTGGCCGCCACGCTTTCCTCGGTGGAGGGCGAGCTCAATTACCTGAAGGCGGGGCAGGGCAGGCCGGTGAGCTACACCTTCGAGCCGCCGCCGGGCGTGCCCTGGGTGACCGGCGAGCTGGAGCCGCGCCGCGTGGCGATCCGCGACGGCCGCCCGCTCGTGGCGCTGCACGAGCTCTCGCTCGACCGCAGCGGCTTCACGCAGATCTCGCACCGCAGCGTGGTGGCCGACTTTTCGCACGATGCGACCATCCGCGACATCTACTACCGCGAGGCCGAGGCGCTGCTGCGCGACGTGACGGGCGCCGAGAAAATCGTGGTCTTCGACCACACGCTGCGCGACAGCGCGCAAGGCTCGCGCCGCACGGCCGAACTGCGGGAGCCCGTGCGCCGGGTGCACAACGACCAGACCTTCGTCTCCGCGCCGCGCCGCGTGCGCGACCACCTGCCGCCCGACGAAGCCGAGGAGCGCCTGAAGCACCGCTTCGCCATCGTCAACCTGTGGCGCCCGCTCGCGACGGTGGAGCGCCTGCCGCTCGCGCTGTGCGATGCGCGCTCCATCGCGTTCGAGGACATGGTGCCCAGCGACCTGGTCTACCCCGACAGGGTGGGCGAGACCTATTCCTTCACCTGGAACCCGAAGCACCAGTGGTACTGGTTCCCGAGGCTGCGGCCCGACGAGGCGCTGCTGCTGAAGATCTACGACTCGCGCGAGGACGGCACCGCGCGCTTCACCGCGCACACCGCGTTCGAAGACCCGACCGGCGCCCGCGAAGCACCGCCGCGCCGCAGCATCGAGCTGCGGGCACTCGTGTTCTGGCCGGCCGCCTGAGTACGAAGTTCGTACGCCGCACGCACCGCGGCCTGCCAGTCGATTCTTTCGCCTGAATTAGTGCGGGCGCGCGGCCATGGGGCGCCCGACCCCACGCCTGCGCCGATCGCCTGGCTTGGCGACAATCGGGGCAATGCGTTCTTCCCCCTTCTTCAAGATGGCCCTCTTGCTGGGCCTGCTTTCGGCCATCGGGCCCTTCGCCATCGACATGTACCTGCCCGCGCTCCCCGCCATCGGGCAGAGCCTGCGCGCCGACATCGGCGCGGTGCAGATGAGCCTCACGGCGTTCTTTCTTTCGCTGGGCGCGGGCCAGCTGCTCTACGGGCCGATCTCCGACATGGTCGGGCGCAAGCCGCCTCTCTATGCCGGGCTGGTGCTCTTCGCAGTGGCCAGCGTGGGCTGCGCCTTGGCCACCGACATCCAGACGCTGATCGCGCTGCGCTTCATCCAGGGCCTGGGCGCCGCGGCCGGCATGGCGATTCCGCGCGCGGTCGTGCGCGACCTGCACACGGGCACCGACGCGGCGCGGCTGATGTCGCTCCTGATGCTGGTGTTCAGCGTGTCGCCGATCCTCGCGCCGCTCGCGGGCAGCGCGGTCATCGCCGTGGCCGGCTGGCGCGGCGTGTTCTGGGCGGTGACCATCGCTGCCGTGGCGGGCCTCGCGATGATGGTCAAGCTGCTCGACGAAACCCGGCCCGCCTCGGAGCGCGTCGAAAGCAGCCTGGGCAGCGCGCTCTCGGCCTACTGGCTGCTGCTGCGCGATTCGCACTACCTCGGGCTCGTGTTCATCGGCAGCTTCGCGATGGCGGGCTTCTTCACCTACCTGGCCAATTCGTCGTTCGTGATGATCGACCACTACGGCCTCTCGCCCGCGCTCTACAGCGTGGCCTTCGGCGTGAATGCCGCGGCCTTCATCGGCGCATCGCAGTTCACGGGTTCGCTCGGCGAGCGCTACGGGCTCGTCAACCTCGTGAAGTTCGGCGTGGCCTGCTGCGGCGCCGCGATGGTGGCGATGTTCGCGTACTTCGCCATGGGCGGCGACAGCATCTGGGTGCTCATCGTCCTGTATTTCATCGCCTCGGGCTTCATGGGCCTGGTGATCCCGACCACCGGCGTGCTCGCGCTGGAGATGCACGGCGCCATCGCGGGCACCGCCTCTGCGCTGCTCGGCACGCTGCAGATGCTGACGGGCGCACTCGCCATGGCGGTGGTGGGCTTCTTCACCGATGGCCGCCCGCTGCCGATGGTCGCCGGCATGGCCGCAGGCGCATTGATCGCGCTGGTGCTGACCTGGCTCACGCTGGGCAGCGTGCGCTCGGAACCCACACGAAGGACGCAGGAAGCGTGAGCTCGATACATCCAGGCGCCGCGTTGGCAAGCGCCGAAGAAAGCACCCTGAAACCCATCGACGGGCTGGCTTCGCCCGCGCGCGGCTGGGCCATGCTGGTCATCATCCTCGGGCTGATCGTGGCGGTGCTCGACGGCACCATCGTCAACCTCGCGCTCCCGGGCATCGCGCGCGAGCTGCAGGCCAGCCCCTCGGAGGCGATCTGGGTGGTCAACGCCTACCAGATCGCCACGCTGGTGATGCTGCTGCCGCTGGCCTCGCTCGGCGACCTGGTGGGCTACCGGCGCGTGTACCTCGTGGGCATGGCGGTGTTCGCGCTGTCGTCGCTGGCCGCGACTTTCGCCAACTCGCTCGGCACGCTGATCGCGGCGCGTGCGTTCCAGGGCCTGGGCGCGGCGGGGATCATGAGCGTCAACGCGGCGCTGGTGCGCCTCACGTACCCCTCGTCGCAACTGGGCAAGGGCATGGCCATCAATTCGCTGGTGGTCGCCACGTCTTCGGTGGCCGGGCCCTCGGTGGCGGCGGCGATTCTCTCGGTGGCTTCGTGGCCGTGGCTCTTCGCAATCAACGTGCCACTGGGCATCGTCACCTTCGCGCTGGGCATGAGGGCGCTGCCGTTCAACCGCGTGGCGCCGGCGGCGGGGCTCCGGTTCTCGCCCGTGGACGTGACGCTCAACGTGCTGATGTTCTCGCTGGTGTTCCTGGGCGTGGACCGGCTGGGCGTGCGCGAGGGTGGCGTGGACGGGGGCGGCTCGCACTGGTCCGCCTGGGTCATTCTGGTGGCCGGGCTGGCGGTGGGCTTCGTCTACCTGCGGCGCCAGCGCACGCAGGCGGTGCCGCTTTTCCCCATCGACCTGTTGCGCATTCCGGTCTTCGCGCTGTCCATGGGCACCTCGGTGGCCGCGTTCTGCGCGCAGATGCTGGCCTACATCGCGCTGCCGTTCCTGCTGCTCGATGTGTACGGCCGCAGCCACATCGAGGCGGGCCTGCTCATCACCGCGTGGCCGCTGGCCATCGTGGTGATGGCGCCCATCGCGGGGAAGCTGATCGGCAAGTATCCGGATGGCCTGCTCGGCGGCATCGGCCTGGGTTTACTGGCGGCGGGCCTCGCGCTGCTGGCCGCGCTGCCGGCGCATCCGGGCAATGCCGACATCGCCTGGCGCATGGCGCTGTGCGGGCTGGGCTTCGGGCTGTTCCAGTCGCCCAACAACCACACCATCGTCAGCTCGCCGCCCGCGCACCGAAGCGGTGCGGCCAGCGGCATGCTGGGCACGGCCCGGCTCACGGGCCAGACCCTGGGCGCCGTGGTGCTGGCGGGGGTCTTCAGCGTCTGGAGCCCGCACGGCGGGCATGGCCCGGTGGTGGCGCTGGTGCTGGCCGCCTGCTGCGCGGCGGTGGCGGCGGTCTTCAGCAGTCTGCGATTGAAGACGACAAACCCGCACCACTGAATAGGGTAGGGTACGACCCCATGAAGGAAGTACCTGACACGGTGGTCTGCCCGGGTTGCGACGCGGTCTACGCCCGCACGCCCCTCGCGCCGCGCGACGTGGCCCGCTGCCCGCGCTGCGGCACCGAGCTGGACAGGCACCCCGGCGCGCAGCAGCAGCGCATCCTGCCGCTCACGGTGACCAGCCTCATCATGTTCGCCATCGCCAACCTGTTTCCGATCGTGGAGATCGAGCTGCGGGGCCTCACCAGCCAGACCACGCTGGCCGGCGCGGTGGTGGTGCTGGCGGGCGAGGGCATGTCGGTGGTGGCGCTGCTGGTGCTGGCCACGACCATCCTCTTTCCGCTGCTGCAGCTGTGCATCCTGGCGTACCTCCTGATTCCGCTGCGCCGCGAGCACCGCCCGCTGGGCTTCGCGCTGCTGGTGCGCATGATGCAGTCGCTGCGCCCGTGGGGAATGATCGAGGTGTTCCTGCTCGGCGTGCTGGTGGCCATCGTCAAGCTATCGAGCATGGCGACCGTGGTGCCGGGGCCGGCGCTCTGGGCCTTCATGGCGCTCACGGTCACGCTGACGGCGGTGCTGTCGTTCAACCCGGGGGCGTTCTGGGAGATGACCTACCGTGCCGCCGGGGATGAGGAGAAGGAGGCTTCCGCATGAGGCTCTTTCCCCGTTCCTTTCGCTTTCGCAGAACGCGCGAACCGGTGCCGGCCGATGAAGCGCACCACCTGCACGATCACGACCACGACGCGCCCGTCGCCACCGCCGCATCGCTCGGCCTGCTGGCCTGCCCGCACTGCGCGGCCGTCTGGCAGAACGCCGAGGAGGGCGATGCCTGCGGCCGCTGCGGCACGCACCTGCACACGCGAAAGCCCCAGAGCCTCACACGCACCTGGGCCTTCCTGATCGCGGCCTGCATCATGTACATCCCGGCGAACCTGCTGCCGGTGATGATCACGCGCACGCTCTTCGGCGCGCAGTACGACACCATCCTGAGCGGGGTGATCTATTTCTGGGTGTCGGGGGCCTACGGGCTGGCCGCCATCGTCTTCATCGCGAGCTTCCTGGTGCCGCTGTTCAAGCTGGCGGTGCTCTTCTTGCTTGTGGTGACGGCCCAGCGCGGCAGCAGCTGGCGGCAGCACGAGCGGGCGAAGCTCTATCACATCATCGAGATCATCGGGCGCTGGTCGATGCTCGACGTGTTCGTGGTGTCGCTGCTGACCGGGCTGGTGCAGATCCAGGGCTTCGCGGTCATCACCGCGGGCGTGGGCATCGCGGCCTTCGGCTCGGTGGTGGTGCTGACCATGCTGGCCTCGCTGAGCTTCGACCCGAAGCTCACCTGGGACAGCAAGGAGGCGCAGGCGGTGCAAGAGAGTTTCGAGAACAGGGAAGAACAAGCAGCATGAGTGAAGAAGATCCGCAACCGCAAGACAAACCGGCGCCTTCCGCGCCCCCATCTGCGCCCCCATTGCCCAAACCCCAGGTCAAGCGCCGCCGCGAATGGCTGCCCTCGCTGATCTGGCTCATCCCCATCGTGGCCGCGCTCGTGGGCGTGACGCTGGTCGCGCGCATCCTGCTGGAGCGTGGGCCCGAGATCGTGCTCACCTTCAAGACCGCCGAGGGCCTGGAGGCGGGCAAGACGGCGGTGAAATACAAGGACGTGCAGATCGGCCTCGTGCAGAGCCTGCGCCTGGCGCGCGACCGCTCGCACGTGCGCGTGCTGGTGCAGCTGAACAAGGACGCCGACGGCTTCACCGCGCAAGACTCGCGCTTCTGGGTCGTGCGGCCGCGCCTGGACACCTCGGGCATCTCGGGCCTGGGCACGCTGCTGTCGGGCGCCTACATCGGCGCCGACGCGGGCACCGCGACCGAGACGGCCGGCGAATTCACCGGGCTGGAGACGCCGCCCATCGTCACGCGCGACGCCTCGGGCCAGCAGTTCCTGCTGCGTGCGACCGACATCGGCTCGCTCGACGTGGGCTCGCCCGTGTACTTCCGCCGCATCAAGGTCGGCCAGGTGGCCGCGTACGAACTGGACGGCGACGGCCGCGGCGTCACGCTGCGCGTGTTCGTCAATGCGCCCTACGACAAGTTCGTGGGCGTCAACACGCGCTTCTGGCAGGCCAGCGGCATCGATGCGCAGCTGAGCGCCAGCGGCTTCACGCTGCGCACGCAGTCGCTCGCGACCATCCTGCTCGGCGGCATCGCGTTCCAGGCGCCCGAAGACGCGATGGGGCCGCTCGCCAAGGAAAACACCGCCTTCATGCTGGCGCAGGACGAAGCCGCGGCCATGAAGGAGCCCGACGGGCCGTCGCAGACATTGCTGATGTACTTCAACCAGTCGCTGCGCGGCTTGGTGCCCGGCGCGCCGGTCGATTTCCGCGGCGTGGTGATCGGCGAGGTCAAGTCCATCGGCGTGGAGTTCGACCGCGCCGAGCGCGAGTTCCGCATGCCGGTGCTGGTGCAGGTCTACCCCGACCGCCTGCGCCGCCGCGAGAACGGGCAGCCCCCGGGCGCCGAGTCGCGCGTCACGCAGCAGGAGCGCCTGCGCTTCCTGGCCGAGAAGGGATTGCGCGCGCAGCTGCGCAACGGCAACCTGCTGACCGGCTCGGTCTATGTGGCGCTCGACTTCTTCCCGAAGGCGCCGCCCGCCAAGATCGACCTGGCCAAGAGCCCGATCGAGTTGCCCACGATGCCCAACAGCCTCGACGAGATCCAGTCGCAGGTGCAGGAAATCGCGAGCAAGCTCAACAAGGTGCCCTACGAGCAGATTGCCGCCGACCTGCGCACCACGCTCGCCACGCTCAACAAGACGCTCACCAGCGCCGAGCAGACCGTCACGCGCATCAACAACGACGTGACGCCCGAGCTGGCCGCAGCCATGAAGGACGTGCGCAAGACCGTCAACACGGCCGAGCGCACGCTGGCCGACGACTCGCCGCTGCAACAGGACATGCGCCAGACGCTGCAGGAGCTGACCCGCGCCGCGGGCTCGGTGCGCGTGCTGACCGACTACCTGGAGCGCCATCCCGAGTCGCTGCTGCGCGGCAAACCGGACGACAAGAAATGATGAAGAACTTCGCTTTCGGGAAACCCGCGCTAGCCGTTGCAGCCGCGCTGCTGGCGCTCGTCGGCTGTGCGAGCAAGCCCGACAACTACTACACGCTCGCGAGCCCGGTCGCGGCCGCCGATGCGGCACCGTCGACGCTGGGCAGCCCCGCGCCGCTCTACGTCGAGCTCGCGCCGGTCGCGGTGCCCGAGCGCTTCGCACGGCCGCAGATGGTGGTGCGCCGACCGGGCGGCAGCGTGCAGGTCGAGGTGCTGGAGCAGCACCGCTGGGCTTCGTCGTTCGAGAACGAGCTGCGCGATGCGCTCGCGAGCAACATTTCCGCGCGGCTCGGCGCACTCGACGTGACCAAGGGCGGACGGCAGACCTCGCAACCGGTCTGGCGCATCGCGGTGCAACTGCGGCAGTTCGATGCGGTCGATGGCGGGCGCGTCGATGCGAGCTTCAGCTGGACGCTCCGCCGCTCCGACGAGGCGCGCACTGTTGTCTGCCAGCTGAACGTCGGCGAACCGGTCGGCAGCGGCATGGACGCCGTGGCGCAAGGCGCCCAGCGCGTAACGGCCGCGGCGGCCGCGGCCATGGCGCGCAGCGTGAGCGCGGCGCGTGCGAACCCGGCTTCCACGGCCTGCGCGAACGGCCAGATGAACGGATAGCGAGGCCCACCCATGGCACAGATCGGCAAGGCGCCCTGCGACGACACGCTGATCCTGCACGGCGCCGGGGCGCAGGAAAGCGCCTGCCCCGAGGCCTCCAAGCCGTGGGTGCTGGCCGCGGCCATCGTCGGCTCGAGCATGGCCTTCATCGATGGCACGGTGGTCAACGTCGCGCTGCCGGCCATCCAGTCCGATCTCAAGGCCACGGCCTTCCAGGCGCAGTGGGTGGTCGAATCGTATGCCTTGCTGCTGGCGGCGCTGCTGCTGGTGGGCGGGGCGCTCGGCGATCACTACGGCCGCCGCCGCATCTTCGCCATCGGCGTGGGCCTCTTCGCGCTGTCCTCGGTGGCCTGCGGGCTGGCGGCCGATGTGCACCAGCTCATCGCCGCGCGCGCCGTGCAGGGCATCGGCGGGGCGCTGCTGGTGCCCGGGAGCCTCGCGCTCATCAGCGCGGCGTTTCCCGAGAAGGAGCGCGGCAAGGCCATCGGCACCTGGTCGGGCTTCAGCGGCATCACGGCGGCCGTGGGGCCGGTGCTCGGCGGCTTCCTGGTCGATCACATCTCCTGGACCTGGGCCTTCTACATCAACGTGCCGATGGCGCTGCTGGTGCTGTGGATCACGTGGCGCCACGTGCCCGAGAGCCACGGCGCATCGGCCAGCGGCGGGCTCGACGTGTGGGGTGCGCTGCTTGCCACCGCCGGGCTGGGCGGCGTGGTCTATGCCTTCATCGAGGCGCCCACGCAGGGCTGGAACTCGCCGTACGTGCTCGCGGCGCTGGCCGTCGGCGTCGTGGGCAGCGCGGCCTTCATCGCGGTGGAGCGCAAGGCGCGCACACCGATGCTGCCGCTGGGCCTGCTGCGCATCGGCAACTTCAGCGGCGCGAACCTGCTGACTTTGCTGCTCTATGCGGCGCTCGGCGGCGGGCTGTATTTCTTTCCGCTCAACATGATCCAGGTGCAGGGCTACTCGGCCACCGCGGCGGGCGCGGCGCTGCTGCCGTTCATCTTCATCATGTTCGCGCTCTCGGGCTGGGCCGGGCAACTGGTCGACCGCTTCGGGCCGCGCCTGCCGCTGGTCATCGGGCCGGCCATCGCGGCGGCGGGGTTCGTGCTGTTCGCGGTGCCGGGCGTCGGCGCGAGTTACTGGAGCGGCTTTCTGCCCGCGGTCGTGGTGCTGGGCCTGGGGATGGCGGTGACGGTCGCGCCGCTCACCACCACCGTCATGAACGCGGTCGGCCCCGACCTCGCGGGCGTGGCCTCCGGCGTGAACAACGCGGTGTCGCGCGCGGCGGCGGTGCTGGCGATCGCGGTGTTCGGCGCGGTCATGGCGTGGGCCTTCGATGCCGCGCTGGCCGATGGCTTGCGCGAGATGGGCGCCTCGGCCGAGGTGGCGAAATTTCTCGAAGGCGAGCGCAGCAAGCTGGCCGGTGCGGTGATGCCGCCGGGCATCGATGCGGCCACCGCGGCGTCCGTCAAGCGCGCCGTCGCCGAGTCGTTCGTGGCGGGCTTTCGCTGGGTGATGCTGCTGAGCGCAGGCCTGGCGGTACTCAGTGCGTTGAGCGCGTGGCTGATGATTGGCCGAGGACCCGCCGCACCACCGGCCGACGAAAAACGATAGGCCAAGCACAAGCCGATGACAGCCCGACGTATAGGCCTGCTCAATACGACACAGAAGATTTTTGAATTGGATCGATAGCAGCCGCCAGTGATTTACTCCGCCCGGAGTTGCAAAAAGCCACGCGAAAAAGCGGGCAACACGGGATTCATCCAACGTTCACGCGATGAGGAGACATCACATGAAGCCATCGATCCGCGCCGGCCTGGCGTGCCTGTTCACTGCGCTCGCCGGCCATGCGGCCGCAGCGCCGCTCGACGCGTTCACGCGCTCGCCGAATGCGGCGATCTCGGGCTACAACGTCGAGAACATTGCACAGTCCACACCCGAGATGTGCGCCACGGCCTGCCTCGCGGCGCCGCGTTCGACCTGGTGCGTGTCGTTCGATTTCAACAAGACCAACCAGAGCTGCGACCTGAGCGACAAACGCGCCGACGACATTGGCGGCCTGAAGACCGATTACCCCGGCAACCCCTACGACCACTACAGCCTGAAGCCCGATCCACTGAAGGCGTTCACGCGCACGCCCGATGCGGCCATCAGCGGCCACAACACCGAGACCCTGCAGGCCGTGACGCCCGCGGACTGCGCCACCGCCTGCACCGACGCGAGCCGCACCGCATGGTGCAAGTCCTTCGACTATCACAAGACCCCGCAGCGCTGCGACCTGAGCGACAAGCGCGCCGGCGACGTCGGCGGTTTGAAGACCGACTACGCCGGCAACCCCTACGACCACTACGCGCTGATCGCAGGCGAGGGCGTTCCCAACCCGGTGCCGGGCAACAAGCACGTGCTGCTCATCGGCATCGACGGCCTGCGCGGCGACGCGGTCCAGTGCCAGGGCTGCGTGCAGACGCCCGCCATGTCGGCGCTGATCGCGGGCGGCGCCTTCCACGGCAACGTGCTCGCAGGCGGCACCCAGCAGGCCACCGTCAGCGGCCCCGGCTGGTCGTCGGTGTTCACCGGCTTCTGGGCCGACAAGCACGGCGTGACCTCGAACGACACTGGCCTCGTGCTGAAGAAGACGCACGTGTTCGACCTCATCAAGCAGGCCTGGCCCACGGCCACGACGGCGGTGGTGGGCGACTGGTTCAACATCACCCACAACCTGCGCCCCGCGAAGGCCGACTTCGTCGTGGCCAACGCGGCCAAGAACTCGCAGCAGGCCACCGATGCCGTCAAGGGCTGGCTCGGCTGGAAGAACCCGCCGACGGCCATCTTCTATTACCTGCACAACGTGGACATCCACGCGCCGAGCTACGACCCGCTGAACGCCAACTACCGCAGCAAGATCGCCGGTGAAGACCAGCAGATCGCCCAGGTGCTCGCGGCGCTGACCGCACGGCCGAACTACGCGAACGAGGAGTGGCTGATCGTCGTGACCTCCGACCACGGCGGCACCGGCAGCAGCCATGGCGGACAGACCGCCGCGGAGCGCGACACCTTGCTCATCCTCAACAACAACTACGCGAACCCGCTCAAGCCCAGCTATTGCCAGGGCAACCTGAGCGCGACCACGATGCTGCAGGTGGACGGCGCGACGCCGCACATCCTCGATTTCATGGGCCTGCCCAACGCCACCGAAGGGCACAAGCACCCGAGCTGCGGACAGTAGTCAGAGCACTGGTCGATCGCCCAATAGCCAGCAGCGCGTCCAAGTGCGCAGGGCATCGGGTGCTCCCGCAGCGAAATCAAGGAGGAGGGCGAAGCCCGGGGGACATTCGCAGAGGGGAGCACCCGGTGGCCTGCGCACGCCGCCCCGAACAGGGCCTCACGAAGCCCGCCACTCCAGCAAGAGCTCATCGAGCTCGCCCCACAGCGGATCACATTGCCCCTTGCGAAACGCAGCAGCCCGAAACGTCGGGTGCTCGCCGCGATAGGTGTCCCACAGCTGCCGATGCCCATCGGCCACGCAAGCCCGCACATTCGCCAGCCGGTCCGCCGCCTTGACCACGAGCGCGAGCTCTTCATCGCCCGACACCTGCGCCATCGCCGCATAGGTCTTGGCCTTGCGCTCCTTGCGGTTGGCGCCGGGCGCATCGGTCAACAGCGACACGCACCGGGCCACCAGGTCGCCGAACCGCGCTTGCACATCCGACACCGTGGCATCGGTGTCCTCCACCACGTCGTGCAGGTAGCCGACGACCTGCGCCTTCTCGCCGTAGGGCTGGAGCAGGGCGACCACCGCGTCCAGATGGTGAACGTAGGGGTGCGGGCCGTATTTCTGGTCGCCATGCATCGCGATGGCGTAAGTGCGCGCGGCTTCGGGTGTCGATGGGGTCATGGGGGCATCCGTGAGCTGGTTTTCCATTCTGCCTTTGCGGCCTGCCGATTTACCTCGTTTACGGAGGAAAACACCTATCGGAATCGCATTGCCGCCATTCTTGTGTATCGATACAGTAAATCGTTCCACCAAACGCGCCAGACCGAGCAACCGAATGGGCAATCGACCCACAGGAGACAACACCATGACCCCGATTTCACGCCGCCAGTTCGTCCAGTCTTCCTCGGCGCTGTCGCTCGCGATGGCCACCGCAGGCCTTCCGCACACTGCGTCCGCGCAGGAAAAAACCGTGGTGCTGCGGCTGTCGTCGTCCCACGTGGCCGACCTCAATTCGTCGCACTTCGCCTGGTCGCAATTGATGCAGGCCAATCTCAAGAAGGCGGTGGGCGAGCAGATCCGCATCGACTACTTTCCGAACAACCAGCTGGGCAAGGAAAGCGACGTGGTGCAGCAGGTGAAGGTGGGCTCCATCGACATGATGCTCACCGGCTCCTCGATCTGGGCCACGGTGACGCCGCAGCTGGGCATGCTCGACCTGGGCTACGTGTTCGACAGCTACGAGCACGCCGCGCGCGCGCTCGACAGCGGCGTGGGCGGCAAGCTCAACGACATGCTGGTGAAGAGCACCGGCTGCCAGGTCATCACCTGGGGCGCGCACTACGGCGCGCGCAACGTGTACACCAAGCAGCCGGTGAAATCGCTCGCCGACGTGAAGAACGTCAAGCTGCGCGTGCTGCCGACGCCCGCCTTCATCGAGACCTTCAAGATCATGGGCGCCATCCCCACGCCCATCTCCTTCGGCGAGCTCTACATGGCCGCGCAGACCGGCGTGGTCGACGGCTTCGAGCACGACGCGGCCACGGTGCTCGCGAGCAAGCTCAACGAGGTCGTCAAGTACTGCTGGATGACCGAGCACCTGTTCAGCCCCATGGTGTGCGTGGCCGGCAAGCGCGCGATGGACAAGATCCCCGCCACGCTGCGCCCCGCGTTCCTGAAGGCCGCGGCCGACTCCACGCTGCAGCAGCGCGAGATCGGCACGCAGAAGGGCCTGCAGGCCATCGAGGAACTCAAGAAGCTGGGCATCGTCTTCACGCCGATGGCCAAGAGCGAGCGCGACTTCGTGCGCAAGGAAATGGAAACGCGCCTCTGGTCGGGCTTTGCCAAGCAGTACCCGGAGACGGGGCCGCTGTTCGCCGCCATCACGGCCGCGCGTGCCTGAGCGGCCATGTCGAGCCTCTCGATTTCGCCGGTGGCCATGGAGCCCGCGCTCGGCTTCGACGTCACCCGCGCCTCCGGCCGGTGGCTCGCCTGGCTGATGCGCATGACCGAATACGTGGCCGGCGTGGTGCTGGCCATCGACGTCATCGTGGTCTTCATCTCGGTGGTGTTCCGCTACTTCCTGCACGACCCCTTCGACTGGGCCGAGGAGGTGGCGCGCGCGCTCATGATCATCCAGGTGTTCTTCGGCGCGGCCACCGTGCTCGCGCGCAGCCAGCACGTGGGCGTGGACCTGTTCCGCGGCCTCCTGCCGGCGCGCTGGCAGCCGGCGCTGATCCAGTTCGGCAGCTGGATCATCGTGGGCGTCTCGGCGAGCCTCTTCGCCTCGTCGTGCGAGCTCCTGCTCGACTCGTACAACATGACCACGCCGATCGGCATGCCGCAGTGGATCTACGTGTACCCGGTGACCATCGGCAGTCTGTTCATGACGCTTTTCGGCCTGGCCAATGCCATCAACGGGCCCGCGCGCATGGTGTGGTCCACGCTGGGCGTGGGTGTCGCGCTCACGGCCGCGGTCGTCGCATGGAACACGCTCGTGCCGAACCACGGGATTCCTCCGTGGGCGCTGCTCACCGCGGGCTTTCTGGGCGGCATGGCGCTGGGCATGCCGATCGCGTTCGTGCTCGCGCTTTCGTCGCTGGTGTTCTTCATGGCCGATCCGTCGCTGCCGATGCTGGTGTATTCGCAGCAGGTGATGGCGGGCACCGACCACTACGTGCTGCTGGCGATTCCGTTCTTCGTGCTCGCGGGATTGCTGATGGAGGCCAACGGCATGTCGTCGCGGCTCATCGAACTCTTGCTGCGCATGTTCGGGCGGCTGCGCGGCGGGCTCGGGCTCATCACCATCACGGCGACGGCGTTTTTCTCGGGCGTCTCGGGCTCCAAGCTCGCGGACATCGCGGCGGTGGGCGGCATCATCATGCCGGCCGTGCGCAAGACCAAGCAGGACCCGAACGAGACGGCGGGCCTCCTGGCCTGTACCGCGGTGATGGCCGAGACGATCCCGCCCTGCATCAACATGATCATCATGGGCTTCGTCGCCAACATCTCGATCGCCGGGCTCTTCATGGCGGGGCTGGTGCCCGCGGTGGTGCTGGCGCTGTCGCTCGCAGCGGTCACGATCTACGTGGGCACCAAGATCAACCCTGACGAAGCCTTCGACGTGCGCACGCCGACGTTCCGGCTGCTGGGTGGCGCGTTCGTGGCGCTCCTCATGGTCGCGATGATCGGCAAGGGCGTGACCTCGGGCATCGCGACATCGACCGAGGTGTCGTCGTTCGCGGTGATCTACGCGCTGGTGGTCGGATGGCTCGCCTTCAGGGAGCTCACGGTGAAGTCGGTGGCACGCCTGTTCGTGCGGTCGGCGTCGATGGCCGGGGGCATTCTCTTCATCGTGGCGGCGGCGTCGAGCCTGTCGTTCGCGCTCACGATCCAGCAGATTCCGCAGTACCTGTCGGAGTTCATGATCGGCTTTGCGCATTCGTACGGCAGCACGATGTTCGTGATGCTGTCGGTGCTCATCATGATCGTGTTCGGCGCCATCCTGGAGGGCGCGCCCGCGCTCATCATCTTCGGGCCTCTGCTGACGCCGATCGCTTCGCAGCTGGGCGTGAATCCGCTGCACTTCGGCACGGTGATGGTCATCGCCATGGGCTTCGGCCTCTTCGCGCCGCCCGTGGGCCTGGGGCTTTTCGCGACCTGCGCGATCACCGGCACGCAGGTCAAGGACGTGGCCCGGCCGATGATGAAATACCTGGCCGTGTTGTTCGTTACGCTCGTGGTGCTGGTGCTCGTGCCGGCGTTCTCCACGTGGCTGCCGACGCGCATGGGCTTGTGACGACGATGAAAACAGGAAGGATTCCGTGAGCAGAATCACCGATGTGGCCCAGAGGGCCGGGGTGTCGACCAGCACCGTCTCGAACGTGTTGAACGGCCGCAGCGACCGCATGGCCGCCGAGACGCTGGCGCGCGTGGAGGCGGCGATCCGCGAACTGAAGTACCGGCCCAACACCTCGGCGCGGCAGTTGAAGACGGGGCACACGCCGCTCCTGGGCCTGCTGGTGCCGTCGATGGCCAATCCGATGTACGGCTTCATCGCGCGCGAGGTCGAGACGCTGGCGCAGGAGCGCTACGGCTTTCGCATCATGATCGGCAACACCTACCGCGATGCCGAGAAGGAAAAGCACTTCTTCGAAGACCTGATGGCGCACGGCGTGCGCGGCGTGATCATCATCTCGTCGCTGGTGGACGAGCAGCACGTGGAGGCCGCGGCCGAGCGCGGGCTGGTGGTGGTGAGCTACGACCGGCGCGCGACACCTGGCATGCCTTCGGTCATCGACCACGTGACCGTTGACAGCTTCGAGTCGTCGCGCATCGCGACCGCGCACCTTATCGAACAGGGGCACCGGCGCCTGGCCTTCGTCACGCCCTCGGGCCGCACCATGAGCCGGAACGAGAAGATCAACGGCTTTCTCGCCGCGGCGAAAAGCGCCGGCCTCGAGGCGAGCGCGCAGGTCGTCGAGGGCCTGCCGGTGGACGAGTACGGCGATTCGATGATGAGCGAGCTGGGCCGCATGCAGGCCGGCCTGCTCGCCAAGTTGCCCGACCACCCCACGGGTGTGATCGGCGTGAACGACCTGCTGGCCTTCGGCCTCATGGCGGGGTTTCGCGATGCCGGGCTCTCGGTGCCGCGGGACGTGTCGGTCATCGGCATCGACAACGTGTTTCTCTCCACGCTCATGTACCCCGCGATGACCTCGGTGCGCGTGCCGGTGCCCGAGATGGCGCAGGTGATGGTCGAGCGGGTGATGAGCCGGCTGGCCGACGCGTCGCTGCCGACGCAGGAGTTCGTCTTTGCGCCCACGCTGGTGGCGCGCGATTCGGTGGCGCCGCCGCGCGCCTAGTCTTCTTTCCGGAAATTTCCTTCTTCATGACCACGGTTTTCGTCAGCCATCCGCAGGGCAAGCTCGCCCACTATTTCGGCGACCGCGCCAGCGCCGCGCTGCAGGCCATCGCGCAGGTGCGCTTCAACCCGACGGACAACGACCTGTCGTCCGCCGAACTCGCCGAGCTCGCGAAGGGCTGCGACGCGATCGTCTCGTACCGGCAGACGGTGGGCGACGAGGCGCTGTTCGCGGCGCTGCCCGACCTGAAGGCGTTCGTGCGCTGCGCCATCGACATCCGCAACATCGACGTGGCGTCGGCCAGCCGCCACGGCGTGCTGGTGACACAGGCGAGCGCCGGGTTCATCGCGTCGGTGTCGGAGTGGATCGTGGGCGCGATGATCGACCTGGGGCGGCATATCAGCGCCTCGACGGCGCTGTACCACGCGGGGCGGCCGGTCGTGCCGGCGATGGGGCGCGAGCTGCGCGGCAGCACGCTGGGCGTGATCGGTTATGGGCAGATCAGCCGGTACCTGTGCGACGTGGCGCTGGCGCTGGGGATGCGCATCGTCGTGCACGATCCGCATGCTTCGACAGGGCGCGCCGAACTCGAGCAGGTCGCGCTCGATGCGCTGCTCGCGCGGTCCGATTTCGTGGTGTGCCTCGCGCCCGCCAACGAGGCGACGGAAAACATGATGAACGCCGCCGCCTTCGCCGCGATGCAGCCGCATGCCTTCTTCATCAATGCCGCGCGCGGCAACCTCGTGGACGAAGACGCGCTCCTGGCCGCGCTGGACGCCGGCACCATCGCCGGCTGCGCGCTCGACGTGGGCCGCGCGCCCGACCAGATGCCATCGCCGCGCGTGGCCGCGCATCCGCGCGTGATCGCCACGCCGCACATCGGCGGACTCACGCCAGCCGCCGTGGAGCACCAGGCGATGGAGACGGTCGCGCAGCTGGGCGAGATCTTCCAGGGGCGGGCACCGAAGGGCGCCGTCAACGCGGCCGAGGCCTGGCGCTGGCAGAAGGCCTTCGGCTGACCGTTTCCCTCATCACAAGCAAACAAAGAGACGCCCCATGGAACCCACCCGCAACACGCGCTACCCCGGCGCCTGCGACTGCCACGTCCACATCTACGAAGACCGATTTCCGCTGATCCCGAACGTGGCCTGGGTGCCGCCGCATTCGCCGGTCTCGGCCTACCGGGCCGAGGTGCAGGCGCCGCTGGGCGTCGACCGCGCGATCGTCGTGCAGCCGACCGGCTACGGCTTCGACAACAGCTGCACGCTCGATGCGCTCGCGCAGTTCGGCGATGCGGCGCGCGGCATCGCGCTGGTCGCGCCCGAGGTGAGCGATGAAGAGATCGCGCGCCTGCATGCGGGCGGCATGCGCGGGGTGCGCTACATGATGATCGGCGGCGTGCTGAGCTGGGCATCGCTGGAGCCGATGGCCGCGCGGTTGGCGAATGCCGAATGGATGGTCAACCTGCAACTGGACGGCCGCACGATCCCCGAGCACGAAGAGGTGCTCAAGCGCCTGCCGTGCCGGCTGGTGCTCGACCACAACGGCAAGTTCCTGGAGCCGGTCGCGCCGTCGCATCCGTCGTTCCAGTCGCTCCTGCGCGTGCTCGATTCGGGCCGTGTGTGGATCAAGCTCTCCGCGCCCTACGAGACCTCGAAGGTGGGCGCGCCCGGCTACGACGACGTGAGCCTGCTCGCGCGCACGCTGGCCGAGAAGTTTCCCGAGCGCTGCCTCTGGGCGAGCAACTGGCCGCACCCGGGACGCGACCCGCGGCCGGACGCGGTCCCGCTCTACGACCTGCTGTTTTCGTGGGCCGCGAGCGACGACACGCGGCGCCGCATCCTCGTGGACAACCCGGGCGCGCTGTACGGGTTCTAGTCGCGCGGCTCACGCAGGGGAGGGTAGCCAGCAAGGGTTTCGCGACGGCAGGCGGAACGCCTACCTACGAAAGCTCGGCTTGACACGGTCCTTTGGGGCTTGAATACTGAACTCCCTGGTTCATCGAGGGCTCACCGAAAACCCATCGAGGACCGTGACTCAAACCCTCAAGGAGAACGCTTCATGCAACGGATCATTCCGTGCCTCTGGTTCGACGGCAACGGCGAAGAGGTGCTCGATTTCTACACCGGCATCTTCCCCAACTCCCGCGTGACCGACCGGCTGAATTGGCCCGCCAACGGCCCGGGCCCCAAGGACGGCAGCCTGCTGACCGCGACCTTCGAGCTCGACGGCCAGGCGTTCATGGTGCTCAACGGCGGTCCCGACTACAAGTTCACCCCGGCGCTCTCGCTCTACGTGCCGTGCGAGACGCAGGCCGAGGTCGATCACTACTGGGACAAGCTGCTCGAAGGCGGCGGCAAGCCCGTGAAGTGCGGCTGGCTCACCGACCGCTACGGCGTCTCGTGGCAGGTGGCGCCCACCGCCATGATCCGCATGTTCCAGGACAAGGACCCCGAGAAGGCCGGCCGCGCGATGCGGGCCATGATGGAGATGACCAAGCTCGACCTGGCCACCGTGCAGAAGGCCTACGAGGGCCGCTGACCCTCGAAGACCCTCGCCGAGGCGCCGGCTCACACCAGCTTGTGGATGGCTTTCTTGCGCCACACGAGCTGGTAGTACGCGGTCTGCAGCAGCAGCATCGCGCCGAAGGTCACGGGGTAGGCGATCCAGATCCCGTCGAGCCCGATGCGGTGGCTCATGACCCACGCCACCGGCACCTCGACGCCCAGGATGCAGACGATCGAGATCAACGTGGGCACCAGCACCGAGCCGCTCGCGCGCATGACCCCCGACGTGGCCGCGGCCATGCCGAAGATCACCAGGCTCCACAGCATGATGTGCAAGAGCGTCTGCGCGATCTCGATCACCGGCGGGCTGGTGATGAAGAAGCCCATGAGCGGCCGCGAGAAGAGATAACCCAGCAGCACGAGGCTGCCGGTCAGCACGAGGTTCATCAGGAGCGCGGTCCTGGTGATCGCGCCGAGCCGATCGGCGCGGCCCGCGCCGATCGCCTGCGCGCCGAGGATCGACGCGGCAATGGCGATCGAGATGGCCGGGAACTGCACGTACGCCACCACCTGGTTCACCGCGCCATAAGCCGCTGTCGCGTTGGAGCCGTAGCTGTTGACCATCGACAGCAGCACCACTTCGGCCAGCGCCACCACGATCATCTGCACGCCCGTGGGCACGCCGATGCGCAGCACGGCTTTGAGCAGTTGCGGCTGGATGCGCAGGTACCGGAAGAACTCGGCATCGGGCGCGAGCGGGCTCTTTTTCTGGCGCAGCCGAAACCCGAGCCACGTGGTCGCCACCACGAACGACAGCACCGAGGCCCACGCGCCGCTGGCCACGCCCATCTGCGGCAAACCGCCCCAGCCGCGGATGAGCGCTGGCGTGACCACCAGGCCGATCAGCGTGGAGATCACCAGCGTGAGCAGCGGCGTGACGGTGTCGCCCACGCCGCGCAGCATCGCGGTCGCGAGCAGGAACACGAACACGCCCGGCATCGCGATCAGCATGATGCGGGCATAGCGCGTGGAGTCGGCCAGCACGTCGGGTGGCGTGCCCAGCGCGGCCAGCATCGGCGTGGTGAAGGCGCCGCCGAACACCGCGATCACCAGGCCCATCAGCACGCCGACGGTGAGCGTGGTGCCCGCGACCGCCTTGGCCTTGGCCGCGTCGCGCGCGCCCCAGGCCTGGCCGATGAGCACCGAGGCGCCCGCGCCCAGGCCGATGATGAAGGCGATGAAGAAGAACATCACCGGAAAGAAGCTCGATACCGCCGCCAGCGCGCCCACGCCGAGTATCTGCCCCACGTAGACGTTGTTCAGCGTGCCCGAGAGCGATTGCAGGATGTTGCTGAGCAACATCGGCGCGAGGAAGAAGAGAAACACCTTCCACAGCGGCCGCGCCGCGCCGACGGGCGCCACGGGCACCCCCTTCAGGCCGCTCGGGCCGGCGGCGGGAGACGTGGGATTCGCAGAGGCCGAGGGAGTCGTGGGATTCGTGGAAGTCGCGGGGGTAGCGCTCATGCAGGGGTGCTCCAGCCAGCGGCTGACAGTTCTTGAAGGTGGGTGCGCAGGTCCGCGGGCCAGGCGTCGATGAGGCCCTCGAAGCGGTTGCGCTCGCCGGCGAACAGCGCGCGCGTGGCTTCCTCGAAACCGGGCAGGGCGCCGGCGATCGCGGTCATGAAACGGTAGGTGGATTCGCGCGAGGCGCGCACGGCGTCGCGGTCGGCGTTCACGCGGCTGGCTTCCTGCACCAGGCGCCGCAGCGCCACCGAGGCGCCGCCGGGCTGGCGGTTGAGCCAGTCCCAGTGGCGCGGCAAGAGCGTGACCTCGCGCGCGACCACGCCCAGCTTGGGGCGGCCCACGCCGCGCGGTGCGTCGTCATGGGCTTCGGCGCTGGCCGCGTGCGGCACGACGCCGGCCTGGTTGTGCACGTCGAAGTCGAGCGACTCGCCGGTCTGCGCGTCGAAGATGAGGTAGGGCGTGTCGTCCTTGCGTTCGCGCAGTTGCGCGAGCACGTCGGCGGTGCTGCCCTGCGCGATGCGCTTGAAGCCGGCGAAAACAATGAGGTGGATGGGTTGCGTGTCGGATGGCATGTCGAATGGCTTGTTCTTTCTTCCGGTCCGTTCGAGGCGAGGTGCGTCACAAGGTGCGCAACGAGGTGCGTAATCTACCCGCTGAACGGCTCAGGCGTTCGGTGTGTTATCGAGGCACAGCGCAAGGAGCGCGGCATGAATCTGCGGCAGGCTTTCGGGGGCCAGCGGTTTCATTGCATCGGCGCAGATCGCCTCGGCGGTCGTGACCGCAGCTTGCATCAATTTGCGGCCGCCCGGGCGGATGGCTGCAAGGCGGTGGTCGTGGTGGTTGTCTTCGTTGGCACCGGCCGTGCGTTCGGCCAGTCCTGTTTTCTCGAGCAGGACCATTTTGCGAAGCAGCGCCGACATCGGCAACCCCAAGGTGCGCGAAAGCTGGCTCATCGGCATGCGGCCGCCTTCGGCGCGCAGCAGCAGATGGAGCAGCGTGAAGTCTTCGTAGTCCAGCCCGTGGAACGCGCCCAGGTTGTCGCGGAGCTTCAGGTTCAGGCAGGCGTGGGCGCGGCCGATCGTGAGGCAAAAATCCAGTGCATCGGCGCTCATGGCGTGTTGTAGCCCTTGTCGCCGGTGCACTGGAGTTCTTCCCGCCAGAGTTCGAGCAGCTTCTCGAGCTCGGCGGCGCGGTCGAAGGCCGGGTCGTCGCGCTCCTTCACGCGGTCGATCACCTCGAAGCTGAAATGCGCGGCGCCATGCGCCACCCAGTCGCGCACCAGCGCCTTGTTGCGGTGCGAGCGCAGGCCGAGCTCGAAGCGGGCCCGGTTCATCGCGCCCTCCACGTCGAGGCTGCCGGACACATAGACGCGGCCGTTCAGCAGGTTGCGGATGACGAAGACGCCCGCGGGGAGCACCGTTTCCTTGTATTTCCTGACGAGGGCGCGCCGCGTCTCTTGAGGCATGTTCATGCCGTCGATATTACCCGGGTGAAATAGAAAAGGCAATAAGACCCGGGTAAAACTGGCAAATCAGCCTTCCCGCAACCGCCGCCATCCGCGATGGATGCCGCGGTTGAACACCCGCACCACGCGCCACGGCCGGCTCTGGCGAACGAGGTCCAGCACCCGGTCCTTCCAGGCCTTCCAGCGCGGATACCAGCGGGCGAACCAGGGAATGCGCATCAGCGGGCCTTCGACCAGCTGGAAGATCCGCGCCACGACCGCCGTGCCGGCCAGCTTGGCCAGCACCAGCACCGTCACACCGCTGGCGGCGTGGCCGTGGCTGAAGAGAAAGAGCGCCAGCACCTTGACCGGCAAGAGCAGCACCACCGGCACGAAGAACGCCAGCAGCGCGCCCCACGGCGGCAGGCGGCGCAGCCGCTCTTCCAGGCGCGCCCAGAAGGGCAGGCGCGACAGCCGCCCCACGAGCGCCGCCAGCGGCTCCCAGCCCCACTCCTCGAAGAGCAGGAAGGGAACGATGAGCACCGTGGCGACTGCACGGAACACGGTGCGCAGGACGCGCAGGACGCGCGCAACACCCGAGGGGGAGGTCATGCGCGAAGGGTACGGCATCGCGCGGCCGGGTGGTCCGGCCGCGTTTGCCGCCGGGCGCCGTTACTTGCGGACCGGCCGGAAGAACAGGTACTCGCCGCGGCCCAGCTCCGGCGTGACTTCGTAGCCCGCGCACAGCTCGTTGGCGCACGGGATCTCGACGACGCGCGGCCAGATGGTCGCGGAGGTCGGATAGCCGGGCATGTACTGCGGCACGTGCCACACGCCCAGGTCGCCGACCGGCTCGGCGGTGTCCTTGCCGATGCCGTTCTGCTGGCCGCTGCCGAAGGTCATCCGTTCGACGCGCAGGTTGGGAACGGCCGGGCCCGCGGAGGCCGTCGCCACGCAACAAGCCGCGATCCAGAGGAATACGGTCCTGGTCATCATGGGCTCCGGGCGGTCATTGCGAAACGGCGATCGCCGAGAGCTCGCCGATGGGCTCGCCGGCCATCACGCTGCGCAGCTCGACCGGCATCGTCACCACCGCGACTGCATGCTGCTCTTCCTGCAGCATGGGCTGCACCGGCGCGGCCGCCTGCGGCGCGGGTGCCGATTCGGCGACGGGCGCCTGGGGCAACGGCAGCGGGGCGGGTACGGGCGTGGACGTGGACGAAGACGTGGGCGGCGGCATCGACGCCACCGGCGGCGCAATGACCACCGCCTGCGGCGGCTGCATCGGCTGCACCGACACGGCGATGGGCTGCGCAGGCGGCATGGTTTGCACGGGCTGCGTGGCCTGCACGGGTTGCATGGCCGCGATCGGGCGCCCCGTCACCTGTGCCGCGGCGTTGGCCGGCGACGCATACGGGCCGAACGCACTCACGCGCTCCTCGGCGGTCATGGACTGCGGGCACTTCGTGCCGGTCATCTCCATCGCGGCCATCGCGGCCGCATCCATGCAGTCCATCGCGAGCGAGGCGGCCTTCATGCCCTTGTTCCAGAGCTCGCGGCTCATCTTCAGGCGCTTGCAGTGCTCGTCCGTCCAGGTGGTGCCGAAGCTGATGCCGACGCCGGGGCCGTTCGCGCTGGCGCTCGTGCTGCCCATGCAGGTGTCGTTGCTGGTGGTCAGGTTGGGCCCGCTCACCGACGGCACGTTCTTGATCGTGTAGCTGCCCTGGTAGTCCAGGGTGCTGGTCGTGGCGCCGGTGTTGTTGATGTTCTGGTTGCTGCTCAACGTCGAGCGGGTGGTGGTGTCCGCCGGCGTATTGGTGTTGAAGTTCACGGCCTGGGTGTTGCCCTGCGCCGATGTGGTGGCCGAACTCGATGACTGGTTGTTGGCCCCGCCCGCCGTGGTCTGCGCGAAGGCGCCGGCGGACAAGCCCATCAAGGTCAGGACAATCAGTTTTTTCATGTTCTCACTCCTTTGAAAGCCGGGGAGGGGGCATGCCCCTCCCCATTTCTGGTCCAACAACCGTGATGTGGCCCGTTCAGGGAGCCGATGCGGTTGCGCCAGCGCCCGCGAGGCCGCCGGTGCCGCCACCGTTGCTGAAGCCGCCCGCGTTGCCGAAGGCGAAGTTGCTCACGCCGAAGGAGCCGCCGGTCGAGCCCGCCGTGGCCGACGTGGTGGTGCCGTTGACGAAGCCGTTGATGGCGCCCGACGAGGCGTTGTAGCCGGACGTCGTGCCCGAGGTGCGCGTCACCACGGCCAGGCCGCCGCCAGGGCCGGCTGCGGTGGCAGCCGTGTTGTTGGTGGTGGAAGCCGCACCGCCGGTTGCGCTGCCGTTCACCTGGTTGGGGCCGCCCGCGCTGTAGTTGGCGGTGCCGGCCGAGGTCGAATTGGCCGAGGCGTTGGCACCGCCCAGGGCCACGCCGTTGCCGGTCGTTGCGGCCACGCTGGTCACGCGTCCCTGGGTGGTTGCGGAGCCGCTGGCGGTGGCGCCGCCAACGCGCAGGCCCGGAATGCTGACCGCGCCGCCGGCTGCATTGGCGGTGGCCGACGAACTGGAATTGGCCGCGTTGTAGCTCAGTGCACTGCCCGTGCCCGAGCTGGCTGCCACCGACCCGGCCGAGCTGGAAGAGCCCGTGGTCGTGCTGGTCACGGCCAGGGCCGTGGTGCTGGTCGCCGAGGCCACGCCTGCAAGCAGGACCACGGCTGCCGTGATGAGAGTCTTCTTCATGATGATGCTTCCTCGAATGGTGTTGAAACGAACCCGATCGCCGGCGAATCCGGCCTATCAGCCAACGGTCAGCGAGCGCGGATTGAATGTTTCCGATGCGACCGGGATGCAGTTTCTGCGTGGGTGAGGAAACCCAAAATGCCCAGTGGTGGGTAGTGCAAGGCTATGACGAAAGCAATGGAAGCGGCCGTTTCGGGCACCCGGCCAAAGGCCCTGTTCCGCGTGATGACGCTTGCAATTTCTACTTCTTTAGTTCACATTCATCCCTGACTGCAACAAGAAGAAACCAAAGTAATCAAAAAAGCTCAAAAACAAAATTTGAGTAGAAATGAATTAACTTTTGCTCACGAACTAGCGGATAGTTTTTGTCACCAGGGGATAGAAATGGAAAACGAACTTGACATTTCATTGACGGACATGGGCGGCGGTGCTAGGAAATTTTCCAATCCTGGCCAGTTCGGCGGGCTGCTCGCACCCTCCGCCGACACGCTCCCCTGGCCCGACTATCTGACCGGCCAACAGACCAAGCCGGTGCGCGTCGTCCTGGTGGACGACGACCCCTTCGTGAGACGCGTCATCGCGCAGGAATTGCTGGGCGACCTGCGCATCCAGCTCGAAGGCCAGGCCGGGAGCCTGCGCGAAGGGCGGCGCCTCCTGATGCAGCATGAATTCGACGTGCTCATGGTCGACATCCGCCTCGGAGACGGCAGCGGTTTCGAGCTGATCGAGGAGGCCAAGAAGCACCGCAGCGCGGCCGAGATCATCGTCATCTCGGCCATCGAGGACGAGCCCCAGGTGCTGCATGCCTTCGAGCTCGGCGCCTCGGGTTTCCTGGTGAAGAACGCGTGGTTCCAGAGCTATGCGCAGGCCGTGCTGCAGGTGGTCAACGGGGGCGCGGCCATCACCCCGCGGCTGGCCCGGCGCCTGCTCGTGCACCTGGACCACCAGCGCAGCAACCCGAGCCCGGTCCGCCCGCCCGAGACCAAGGCGGCGCTCTCCGCACGGGAGCGCGAAGTGTTGCGACTTGTAGCCACAGGGTATGTGACCGAAGAGATCGCGTTGCAGCTCACCATCAGCGCGCAGACCGTCAATGCGCACGTGAAGAACATCTACCGCAAGCTCCATGCGCACACCCGCGCGCAGGCCGTGAGCTTCGCCTCGCACCGCGGCCTGCTCTGACGCCGATGCAACGACCTGTGACCGGCGCGTTCGCCCATGCTGTCCTCGGTGTTTCAACTGCCCCACCACCTGCAAGACCAGGGGGTGTGGCTTTCCATCGCCGCCTCGTACGGCGACGTTCCGCCGGCGTTCTGGGCGCTGCAGGGGCTGTGCATCGCGGCGGCGGGCATGGCCGGGGGCATCGGCTACCTGCTGCGCCAATGGTTCGTTCGCGACCGGCATGCGCATGCGGTTCAGGGCGGGCAGGGCGTTCAGGGCATTCAGACGGGTCAGGCCGCGCAAGCGGTGCAGGCCGAGCGGCGCCGCATCGCGAGCGACCTGCACGACGGCGTCGGCTCCCGGCTGGTGGCGCTGCTCGCGAGCAATGACCCGCGCTCGGCCGCGCCGAGCGAACTCTCGATCGCGCTGCAGGCCTGTCTGCTCGAGCTGCAGATGACCGTCGATTCCCTCGACGACCAGGCCTCGGCCACCATCGCCGAGCGGCTGGCGCACCTGCGCTACCGGCTGCAGCCCGCTTTCGACCGGCTGGGCATCGGCCTTGCCTGGAACGTGCGCGACGTGCCGCTCGCGCACGCCATGCCCGCCGAATCGGCGCTGCAGATCTGCCGGATCGCCCAGGAAGCCTTGTCCAACGTGCTGCGCCATTCGCACGCCGGCAGCGTCGAGGTCCGCTTCGGCCCGCTCGGGCGCTCGCGCGGGCTGCTGCTCGAAGTGCGCGACGACGGCCGCGGCCTCGGCGCACCGGCGCGCATGCCGATCGAGAGACTGGGCAAGGGCCTGCGCAGCATGCGCGCGCGGGCCGATGCGCTGCATGGCGACCTGGCCGTCATGGACGCCGTGCCGCACGGGCTGTGCGTGCGCCTCGTGCTCGGCCACGAGGCGCTGGCGCCGGCTCTGCGCGATCCGTTGCCCGCGGCCGCCAGCAGCCTGTAACAGGCCCGCGGCGCCGGCGGCCGGAACCCGCCCGCGCCTATGGCAAACTTCCGCGCTTTGCCAGGGATGCGCTCAAGACATGCAGAAAATCATTCGCCAGCTCGCCACTGAAATCAAGGTCGGCGAGCACCAGGTGAAGGCCGCCGTCGAACTGCTCGACGAAGGTGCCACGGTTCCATTCATCGCCCGCTACCGCAAGGAAGTGACCGGCGGCCTGGACGACATCCAGCTGCGCGAACTCGAAGCGCGTCTTTCCTACCTGCGCGAACTCGAGGACCGCCGCGTGGCGGTGCTCAAGGCCATCGACGAGCAGGGCAAGCTCACTCCCCAGCTGCGCGCCGCGATCGAATTCGCGCCCACCAAGCAGGAGCTGGAAGACCTGTACCTGCCCTTCAAGCAAAAGCGCCGCACCAAGGGCCAGATCGCCCGCGAATTCGGCATCGAGCCGCTGGCCGACAAGCTCCTGGCCGACCCCACGCTCGACCCGGCCGTCGAAGCCAAGGCCTTCCTGCAACCGGCCACCACGCTGGACGATGGCAAGCCGGGCCCCGATTTCTCCACCGTGCCCCTCGTGCTCGACGGCGTGCGCGACATCCTCTCGGAGCGCTGGGCAGAAGACGCGGCGCTCGTGCAGGGCCTGCGCGAATGGCTCTGGGCCGAGGGCCTGCTGAAATCCAGCCTCATGACCGGCAAGGACGAGAACAACGCCGACATCGCCAAGTTCCGCGACTACTTCGAATACGACGAGCCCATCGGCCGCGTGCCCTCGCACCGCGCGCTGGCCGTGTTCCGCGGCCGCGCGCTCGACATCCTCGATGCCAAGCTGGTGCTGCCCGTGGAGCCCGAGCCGGGCAAGCCCAGCATCGCCGAAGGCAAGATCGCGCTGCACCTGGGCTGGAGCCATGCGGGCCGCCCATCAGACGACCTGCTGCGCAAGTGCGTGGCCTGGACCTGGCGCGTGAAGCTGGCGCTCTCGACCGAGCGCGACCTCTTCACGCGCCTGCGCGAAGACGCCGAGAAGGTCGCGATCAAGGTCTTCGCCGACAACCTGCGCGACCTGCTCCTGGCCGCACCCGCCGGCCCGCGCGTCGTGATGGGCCTGGACCCCGGCATCCGCACCGGCGTGAAGGTGGCCGTGGTCGATTCGACCGGCAAGCTGGTCGAGACCGCCACCGTGTTCCCGCACGAGCCGCGCAAGGACTGGGAAGGCTCGCTGCACACCCTGGGCAAGCTGTGCGCCAAGCACGGCGTGAACCTCATCGCCATCGGCAACGGCACCGCCAGCCGCGAGACCGACAAGCTGGCCGCCGACCTCATCAAGCTCTTGGCCAAGATGGCCGAACAGGCCGGCGCCCCTGAAATGACGGTCGAGAAGGTCGTGGTCAGCGAGGCCGGTGCCTCCGTGTATTCCGCCAGCGAATTCGCCTCGCAGGAAATGCCCGACGTGGACGTGAGCCTGCGCGGCGCCGCCTCCATCGCGCGGCGCCTGCAAGACCCGCTGGCCGAGCTCGTGAAGATCGATCCCAAGAGCATCGGCGTGGGCCAGTACCAGCACGACGTGAACCAGAGCGAGCTCGCGCGCACCCTGCAGGCCGTGGTCGAAGACTGCGTGAACTCGGTGGGCGTGGACCTGAACACCGCGAGCGTGCCGCTCCTGAGCCGCGTCTCGGGCCTCTCGGGCAGCGTGGCCAAGGCCGTGGTGCGCTGGCGCGAATCGAACGGCGCGTTCTCCACGCGCAAGCAACTGCTCGACGTGACCGGCTTCGGCCCCAAGGCCTTCGAGCAGAGCGCCGGGTTCCTGCGCATCCGCGGCGGCGCCGATCCGCTGGACATCACCGGCGTGCACCCGGAAACCTATCCGCTGGTCGAGCAGATCATCGTGAAGACCGGCAAGCCGATCGCCGAGCTCATGGGCCGCGCCGAAATGCTCAAGACCCTGAAGCCCGAGCTCTTCGCCAACGAGAAGTTCGGCGTCATCACGGTGAAAGACATCCTCGGCGAACTCGAGAAGCCCGGCCGCGACCCGCGCCCCGACTTCAAGGTGGCGCGCTTCAACGACGGCGTGGACGACATCAAGGACCTGGTCGAGGGCATGATCCTGGAAGGCACCGTGAGCAACGTGGCCCAGTTCGGCGCCTTCGTCGACCTGGGCGTGCACCAGGACGGCCTGGTGCACGTGAGCCAGCTGAGCCACAAGTTCGTGAACGACGCGCGCGAGGTCGTGAAGACCGGCGACATCGTCAAGGTCAAGGTGATGGAAGTGGACGTGGCGCGCAAGCGCATCGGCCTGTCGATGAAGCTCGATGCGGCGCCCGCGCGCCGCGACGGCCCGCGCGACAACCGCTTCGAAGGCGCCGGGCGCGGCAACCAGCAGCAGCCGCGCCGCGACAACGCGCCGCAGCCGGCGGGGCAGATGGCGAATGCGTTTGCGAAGCTGCAGGGGTTGCGCAAGTAGTCTCGAAGGAACGCCATGAATCGCAAGCCAGCATCAATCACCAAGGACTGCGCCGAGCCTCTGAATGACGGATCGAAAATTGGCGCTGCGCCGAGTGGCGATGCGCTCGCGGCGGTCAATCTGTCGTTGAAGCAATTGCTGCTTTCCGCGCCTGCAAGTGCCGACGTTCCGGCTTTGCCGAGAGGCGCGGCGCGCAGACGGAGTGTTGCGCCGGTTCATTGAGAGAAGTCTGTGGACCGTCGTCAGTCATGAATGTTTTTCGCGAGCACGGCACTGCATGAAAGCCCTGCGCATCTACGCCGGTCCCGCGGCCCGCAAGCACATCGAACAGAGCGGCCTGCGCCCGCAGGACGTGCGCACCGTTCCCGGCGCGGCGGGCGGGCCGAAGGGGCTGATCCTCGGGCCGCTCGATCGCTTCATCTTCGGCCGGTGGCTCACGCAGTCGAGCCAGCAAGTGCACTTGGTGGGTGCATCGATCGGCGCTTGGCGGCTCTCGACGGCGTGCCTCTCGGACCCCGAAGCCGCCTTCCAGCGCTTCGAGCACGACTACGTGCGCCAGCAGTTCGAGGTGCCGCCGGGCCAGAAGCGCCTGAGCCCGCACCAGCTGAGCGAGCGCTTCGCCGAAAGCCTGGTCGACTTCTACGGCGGGCGCATCGGCGAGGTGCTGAACCATCCGCGCTACCGCCTGCACGTGGTGACTTCGCGCGGCCGCCACATCCTCGGGCGCGAGGGCAGGGCACGCACGCCGTTCGGCTATCTCGGCGCCTTCGCGTCGAACAGCGTCTACCGCAAGAGCCTGGGCGCGTGGCTGGAGCGCTGCGTGTTCTCCACGCCGGGCGCGGCGCTGCCTTTCGGCACGCAGGACTTCCGCACGCGCCAGCACGCGCTGAGCGAGGCCAACTTCAACATGGTGCTGCAGGCCTCGTGCTCGATCCCGTTCCTGCTCGCCGCGGTGCACGACATTCCGGGCGCGCCGCGCGGCGCCTACTGGGACGGCGGCATCACCGACTACCACCTGCACCTGGACTACCGGACTGCCCATGACGCGGCCGACGAAGGCATCGTGCTGTACCCGCACTTCCAGCGCGCGGTGGTGCCGGGCTGGCTCGACAAGGGGCTGCGCTGGCGCCACAAGGCCACCGGGTTCCTGGACCGCATGGTGGTGCTCGCGCCCGACCCCGAATGGGTGAAGTCGCTGCCCAACGGCAAGCTGCCCGACCGCAAGGACTTCATCCATTTCCAGAACGACGCGCAGGCGCGCATCACGGCCTGGGGCAAGGCGACGCGCGAGGCGCAGCGGCTGTCGGATGAGTTCGAAGGGTGGCTCGCGAACGGGCGCGCGCCCGACGTTCTGCCGCTCTGAGCAAGTGAGGGCGCCTCGCCGCCGGGGCAAACCCTGACGGGCATCGCAGGTGGCGCTTCGAGAATGGCCCGGTCCATTCAGAAGCAACAAGAGACAAGCCACGCATGCCCCATTTCCAACCTCCCCAGCCTTCCACGCTGACACGCCGCCGATTCACGCTCGCCGCCGCCGCCTCCAGCCTCGCCGTTCCCTCGTTCGCGCAGACGACCGCGTGGCCGAGCAAGCCGATCCGCATCGTCGTGCCCTACACGCCCGGCGGCTTCACCGACCAGATGGCGCGGCTCGTGCAGATCGGCCTGCAGACGCGCCTGGGCCAGCCGGTGCTCATCGACAACAAGCCCGGCGCCAACAGCCTCATCGGCGTGGACGCGATCGCCAAGGCGCCGGCCGACGGCAGCACCTTCGGCGTCGTCATCGCGGCGTACGCGGCCAACACCACGCTGTACCCCAAGCTCCCGTACGACCCGCAGAAGGACTTGACGGGCGTCTCGCTGATGGGCGTCTCGCCGCTCCTCGCAGCGGTGAACATCAACGCGCCGTTCAAGACCGCGCGCGAGCTCATCGACTACGCGCGCGCCAACCCCGGCAAGGTGAGCTTCGGCTCCTCGGGCAACGGCTCGGCCGCGCACCTGACGACCGAGCTGTGGAAGTCGCTCACGCAGACGTACATGATCCACATCCCCTACCGCGGCGCCGTGCCCGCGCTCACGGATTTGATGGGCGGGCAGATCCAGCTGTTCTTCGACGCGCCCACCGGCCTCATCAACCAGGCCAAGGCCGGCAAGGTGCGGCTGATCGGCGTGGCGGGCGACAAGCGCCTGGCCGCCGCGCCCGATGTGCCCACCTTCATCGAGCAGGGCTTCGCGGGCTTCACCGGTAGCACCTGGGCCGGCATGCTGGCGCCGGCGGGCACGCCGCGCGATGTGGTCAAGCGCATGTCCGACGAGGTGGCGCGGATCATCAAGAGCGACGAGACGCGCGCCAGGCTCGACGCGATGGGCACGATTCCGGCGGGCAGCACGCCCGAGGAGTTCGACGCGTTCATCACGGCCGAGACGGCCAAGTGGGGCAAGGTCATCCGCACGGCGGGGGTCAAGGCTGAATAGCCGACCGCACATGCACTGAAGGTCATTCGATTGGCGCCGCAGGGATAGTGCGGCCCGTCGCCAGGCGATTGAGAATTTCCACGGCCTCGCAGAAGGCGCGGCGCCATCCATACGCATGGATGGTGCCCGTGAATATTCAATTCAATTCAATCAATTGGAGACAAATCTTGACCAAGACAGAAAATAATGGGTCTTCGGGAGCTCGGCCGTCGCCGCGGTTGCCTAAATCATTTTTCGTGGCAATCGCCTTCGGAGGCGTTTTCTCCGTGGCGCATGCGGCCAATGATATTTCTGCCACGCTCGTGCGCACTTGCACCAATCAATTGAATGGGTCGGCCTATACCGATGCCGTATTGAATGATTTCCGGAACACCCGATTTCCTTCGCCCAAGACCGGCGGATTCAAGATCACATCGGTCGAGCAGGTCTGGCTTGCGTTTCCTGCCTATTGTTTGATCAAGGGAACCATCCAACCCACATCGCCCGGTGGAATAGATCCTGCCGTCAAGGCACCCGATTACCGAATTCCAGATATCAATTACCAGGTCTATATACCGGCGCAATGGAACGGTAAATTCATTCAGCTAGGAGGCGGTGGATTTGCATGGGATACCAACGTAGTCGCGGCCGGCCAGCAAAGCAACCAGCAATTCTCGCCGTCGTGGCAAGGTCCGGCGCTGTCGAATTACGCGGTCGTCCTCGGCGATGCCGGTGCCGGTGCTTCGTCGAAGGCATTCGATCCGGCGTTCGTGCAACCGGGCAGGCAATTGAGCGATGTGCCCAGGCAGGAGGCAGTGAAGAATTTCGGGCAGGATTCAATCAAGAAAACGCTCGACGTCGGCCTGTACCTGTCGCGAAAACTCACAGGCGCCGCGCCCACCGACACCTATTTCGTCGGCATTTCCACTGGTGGCCGGCAGGCTTTGAAAGCCGTGGCGAATTGGCCCGATGCGTATGACGGCGTCATTGCCGGTGCGCCGCCGGTCGATGAAACCAATCTGCTGAAAACGCTGGAAGTCCCGGCGGTGGTCAATGATTGGGTGGTCAATTGGAACAGCAGCGCCGCCATATTGACCAGTCTTTTTGGCCAGGACGTGTCCGATCAGACACTCAGCGATGCGCTGGGCTCGACATCCCGGCGCCTGGCGGATGTCGCCGTTCAATCCGGTGCGAATTACGATGGTTATGGCAGATTGCTGGATGCACTGGCGCCCGTGTGGAACGTCAAGCCGCGTGATCTTGCCAATTTCTTCGATGCTGCGGCAAACCAGAAAAGAGCAGGCAAAAAAGGCAAGAAGATCATTATTTACCAGGGGACTTCCGATTTCCTGGTGCCTTGCAGCCAGGCAGGCGAATTCGTCAAGGAATTGGCCCGAAAAGAAACGGCGAGCGATATCAAGAATTCCGTTCGCACCTATTTCATCGAAGATTACAGCCACGGGTTCTACAACACCAATTCGCTGCTCAAGAGAATCGGATTGAGCGCCATGCAATTGAATTGGAACGCTGTGTCTGACCTCGACAAATGGGTCCACGACGACAACGCCGTCGCCAGCACGCCATCGCTTGTCAGGAACGCCTCCGGTGAAATTCCTGCGGCCTCGACGCTGGGCGCGTGGAGGTGCTCGGCGCCCCAATGACCGGGCGACCGGCCCTCAAGCCGCCAGCACCAGCACCTTGAACTGGCTCGGCACGATCCGCATCCCGACGATGTTGCAGCGGTTCTGCACCGACAGGCTGGTCATGCGCGTGCACGGCGTGCCTTTGAGCAGCACCGTGAACGCGCCGGTGATGTGCCGCGAGGGCCCCATCACCGTCTGCGACACCACGCCCATCAGCACGCCGGCGTTGTCGCCGTTGGTGATCGGCGTGGTGGTCGCCATGTTGTGCGCGGGCGTTCCGCCGTAGAGGATGTTCCAGGCGTTGGGAATGGCCGTGGGCCCGAGCGCGAAGTTGGGGTAGGGGATGGGCAGCGCCGGGGGCGTCTTGCAGACGTCCGGGAAGGCGAGGTCCACGCCCATCATCTGTGCATTGGCGAACATGGCAACGGCTCCTTGAATCGGTGGGGGTCAGCGGGCTTCAGCCCATGTGGATCTGTTCGGCATCGACCTTGACCAGCGCCTTGCTGGTGACAAGCGTGTTCTTCGCGTGCAGGCGCAGCGTCTCCTTGGCCTGCATGTCGATCTGCCCGGCGCGCACCTGCTCGACTTCTTCGGTCAGGCGAAAGCTCGAACGCGTGAGCACGCTCAGGCGGTCGAGCACCGTCTCCAGCGTGCGACCCACGAAGCGCGCGACCAGCGTGGTCACGCGCACCTCGGCGCCGCGGTAGTCCATGTCGGCGATATCCAGCTGCGCCTTCTGCGCCTGCATGCGCAGCTCGGGCGCATCGAGCGCGATGCGGCCCTGGCGCGAGCGGATGGTGAGATCGCCGTCGGTGACGATGTGCGCCTGACTCGCATCCGCCTGCGTGATGACCGCGATCAGGTAGACGTGCTCGCGGTGCGGCCCGGCCATAAGCACGGTGTCGCCGGCGGCGGGTTGCAGCAGGCAGCTCGCGGCGCGCGGGCACTGCCAGGGGGCGCCGCCGTCCTGCGGCGCGACGAGAAAGCCGCCTTCCGCCACGGGCTGCACGACGGTGCCGAGGGCGCTGCCGGTCCACGGAGAGACGGCGGTCGCGACGGAGGAGGGCAGGGGCTTGCGCAGGAGCGCCTGCATGTCGCCTTCGGGGGCGTGCGCGGGCATGTCCGGCACGAGGTGCGGCGCTTCTATGGATTCGCGGATGGCGCGATGGGTCATGAAAGGTCCTTGCGGTCTGGCGGCAACGGGCGGCCCAGCGGGTCGCGGCCCGCGCGCTGGGGACGGCGCTCGCGCATCGCCGAGAAGCGCTCGGCCTCGAACAGCGCGGGGTCGCTGTCGAGCACGCCGAGGCGGTCGCTCCAGCGCGTGCCGGCTTCGATCGCGCGGTGCAGCTGCGTGCGCTGGAAGGTCGCGCCGCGCATGTCGGCGTCGCTCAGGTCGGCGTACGAAAAGTCCGCGTAGACCAGCTGGCTGCGCGCGAACGAAGCGCGGTTGCAGCGCGCGCGGTGGAACACGCATTGCACGAGCTGCGCGTCCGACAGGTCCGCATCGGTAAGCGTCGCGTCGACCCAGATGCTTTGCTCGAACTGCCCGCCGCGGCAGTCGGCACCGCGCAGGTCGGCCTCCGGAAACAGGCACTGCGGCGCATGCACGCCGGTGAGCACCGCGCGCTCCAGCTTCGCGCCCTTGAAGTTGCACTGCGTGAGCCGCGCGCTGTCGAAATTGCAGCCTGTCAGGTCGGCGTCGATGAACTGGCAGAGATGGAACTGCTGCCCCGAGAAATCCTGCCCCGCCAGATCGGCCTCGCTGAAGATCACGTTGTGAAAGCTCGCGCCCTTGAAGCTCGCGCCGCGCAGCCCGGCTCGGTAGTAGACGGTGGTGTCGAGCCGCACATCGTCGAAGTGCGCGGCGTCCAGCGCCGACTCGCCGAACACGGTCTTGGTGAGGTCGGCGCGGTCGAAGCGCGCCGCATCGAGCGTGCTCTTGTGAAAGGCGGCGAGGTCGAGCCGGGCCTCTGCGAAATCGGCGTGCTTCAGGGCCGATTCGCTGAAGGCCGCGCGCGTCATCGTCGCGCCCCGCAGGCTCGCTTGCGACAGGCCGCATTTGTGAAACGCTGTGCGCTGCAAGTCGGCGGCATCGAGCCGCGCGCCGTCGAAGCGGCAGGTGTCGAACATCGATTCGGTCAGTTGCGCGCCTTCGAGGCTGGCCTGCGAGAAATCGCATTCGCCGAAGCTGCCGCCGCGCAGGTCGAGGTGGTCCAGCTGCATGCCCTTGAAATCCTGGCCCTTGATGAACTCGCCGCCGCGAACCTTCTGCGCCAACGCCTCCGGCGTCATCGCGCCGGTTCCGCCACGCGCCGCGGGAGGGTCTTGGCCTGCTCGATGTAGGCGCCGCGGGTTTCGGTGACGGTGTCGATCAGCGCCTGCGACACGTCGGCGCGAAAGAGGTTGGCGTCGCGCAGGTCGACGCCCACGAGCGTCGCTTTCTGGAGGCTTGCGTTCATGAGGTTGGCACCGCGCAGCGACGCATGGGTGAGGTCCGCGCGGATGAAAAGGCTTTCGGGCGCGTCGATGAGGCCGAGGTCCGCGCCCACGAGGCTGCAGCCGGAGAAGTCGCAGGTGTCCAGCGTGGCGCGAGCGAGAAGCGCGCCGTCGAGCATCATGTCGCGCAGGCTGCACTGGAGGAGCGTCGCGTCTTCGAAGTCGATGGTGCGCAGGCTGCTGGTGCCGACGAAGCAGGTGGTCTTGAGCGTGGCCGCGGTGAACGCGATGCCGTGGTCGCCGACGGTGTGGACCCAGGCGCAGGCCTCGAGATTCGCCTCCGAAAAATCCAGCCGCTCGACCACGCAGGAGATGAGCCCGAACTTGTGCAGCGTCGCCGCGCGAAAGCTGCAGTCCACGAGGCGGCTCTGCTCGAGCATCGTCACGTAGTCGAAGTGCGCGCGGTCGAAGCGGCAGTTCTGGAAATGCATGCCCAGGAGGTTCAGGTGCGCGAGGCGCGCCTCCGAGAAATCGCAGTCGTCGAAGCGGGTTTTCTCGATCGTCGTTTCATCGAACTGCGCGCGCGCGAACGAGGTGCGCGCGCAGTGCGCGAGGCTCAGGTTGGCGCTCTGCAGCACGCAGCCCGCGAGCGATGCGCCCGCGAGCCGCGCGCGGACCAGCACGGCTTCGGTGGCGTCGGCATCGTCCAGTTGTGCGCCCGAGAGGTCCGCGCTTTCGAGCAGCGTGCGGTGCAGGCGGGCGCCGCGCAGGTCCATGTGCGAGAGGTCGGCGCCGGTCAGGTCCAGGCCCGAGAGGTCGCGCGTGGTGGCCATGAGCGCCTGCACGCGCGCGCGGGCTTCGCCGGTGCGTGCGGTGGTCATCGCATCGGCCGCGGACTGGTGCTGCGCGCCGAGCCGGTACATGTCGATGAGGCCGCGCTGGCCGCTTTCCGCGGTCTTGCGCAGGTCCGCCTCCTGGGCCGGCGACAGGGGCGCGGTGCGCGTGGCCGGGGCGATGCCCAGCATGCCCTGCATCACGCCGCGCGCATCGAAGCTGGGCGGGCCCTTGACCTGGCTGCCGTTCGCATCGGCCACGAGCGCGCGGCTGTCGAAGCCCACCTTGCGCGACTCCACCGCGTTGGCCTCCGCCATCTGCGCGAGCTCGCGGCGCGCGGCGTCGAGCTTTTGCTGCTGCTCGCGCTCGTAGACCTTGGTGCGCTCGATGAACCCGGGCAGTTCGCCGAGCGTCGGCATCTTCGTGAAGGGCGCGGGCAGCGCCTGCGTCTTGAAGTGGCGCGGCTTGTGGCCGGCGTCGAGGCCTTGCTGCGTGAGGTCCTGCCGCAGCGTGTTGCCGCGTTCGCGCATGTTGCGCACGAGCGCGGACTCTTCCTCTTCCATCTGGTCGATCCACGGGCCGATGGCCTCGGCGGGCAGCAGTTCGTCGTCGCGGAACATGTAGAGGCCGCCCGTCTCGGGGTCGCTGCGGCGCTGCAGGATCGCGAAGTAGTGCGCGAGCGGCCGCTCGGCTTCGGCGGCGGATTCGATCGCGGGCATCACGTGCGTCACGTCGGCCGCATCGTCTTCCGCGATGGCGGTTTCGCCGTGCCAGATCAACGCGATTTGCGACAGGTGCGGAAAGAACCACGCGGTCGTGAGCCGCAGCGGCACCTCTTCGAAGCGCTCGGGCTCGGCCTGGCCCGAGGCGGTCTTGCGTGCGATGAAGGCGCGCGCGCGCCAGTTGGGCAGCCGGCCGCGCTGCACCGGCAGGGTGGGGTGCATGTTCCACACCTCGTAGGGCGTGCCGCCCGGAATGCGGTCGTGGTCGGGCCAGCGCTGCTCGGGCGATGCGGCGTTGAAGAGGCGCCAGTCCATGTCTTCCGAAAAGCCCGGAAAGAGGCTCTCGCGCCAGTGCGCGTCGTAATGCCGGCCGATGAGGCGCATGCGGCTCGGCCAGCTCACGTCCATCGCGCCGAAGCACGCGGGCTCGGGTTGCCGCGAGGGCTGGTCGATGCGGCGGTGCGGATGCTCGATGTTGGGCAGGCGTTGCACCAGCAGGCCATTCACCAGCTCGGGCGCATGGCCAATGCCCAGCGGGTTGTCGGCGAAGGCGGGGCCGCCGAAGGCACGGGTCCAATCGAGGCGCATCGATTCGAAGGGCTGCGGCGCGGTCGCGCGGCCATCGAGCCAGAAGCGGTCGCCGAAGACCACGAGCTGGCGGCTCAGCGCGCCGACGTTGAGCGCGACGGCGCAGGCGGTCTTTTCTTTCTGATGGTGCGTGTAGGCATGGCCGGTCGCGAGGAATTCGGCGCAGGCCTTGGGCATGCCGAGGTCGAGCACGCCGGTGGGGCCGAGTTCGTCGGAGACCGCTTTCCAGAACTCGGGTTCGGGCAGCAGCACCGGTGTCTCGTCCATCGCGACCATGCCCATCGCGGTCACGCCCAGCCGCTGGTGGCCGGCGCGCAAGAACGGGCGCGTGATGACGCTCAGGCGCAGGGGTTTGACGGTCTTCACGGCGTGGCTTCGATCAACCCGCGGCGCGCGCGATTTCGAGCGGCGTGCGCGTGCGGTCGATGGCCAGGCTCGATGCGTCGTCGGGGTCGCGCAGCAGGTGCACCCGCGTGCCCGCGATGCAGAACTGCGGCAGCAGCGCTTCGTCGACCAGCGTGCGCACGACGGCAGGGCTCGCGCCGCCCGCGCCGTCGAACACCTTCAGCGACATCTCCACGGCCAGCACCGTCTGCCCCTGCGAGCCGCCGCGCGTGAGCTCGTGCTCGGAGCGCTTGACCGATTCGACGATGGCCTCCGCCGGAATGCCGTGCTGCGCGAGGCGCTTCCAGGTTTTTTCTTCGGCCGAATAGATGCGGTTCTCGCGCGAGGCGACGATCACCACCGAAATGGCCGTCACGATCACCGCGCTCATCACGACGGCGAACACGACCCAGAGCAGCGTTTCAAACCACAAGGGTGAGCACCTTGAACTTCGCGGCCAGGCCGCCGGTGGCGATGAGCATGCCCTTGTTCGCAATGGCCAGGCCCTTGGTGCTGACTTCGAGCGGCTTGTTCTTGAGCGAAAAGACGGCCGTGTCGATCTTCACGGTCGCGATCTGCGCGTTCAGGCCCGCGTAGTACTGCAGGCGCGCGCCCCACACGTCCAGCGAGATGCCCACCAGGCTGATGCGAAAACCCACGCCGCCCGCGCGGAACCAGCGCCAGTCGCTGCTCTTGGCGTAGTTGTTGATGTAGGTGGCGGAGTTGTTGGTGTAGTTGACCGTGAGGTTGTTGTAGGTGGTCGACGTGGTGTTGTAGGTCGTCGTGTTGATGACGTGCTGCGTCGTGTTGTGGATGTGGTTGGTCGTGTTGAAGGTCACGTCGGGCGAGGTGTGCACCGTGGGGCCGGTGACCACCGTGGTCGAGGGGCCGTTGACCGTGACGTTGTTCGAGGTGTCGATGGTGTCGGTGCGGCCATCGCTCACGAAGCGGATTTCCTTGCCGTCGATGGTGCCGTGGAAGCCGCCGGTGATCGCCAGTTGCACGCCGCCCGTGATGGTGTCGTTCAGCCCGCCGCTCAGCGTGCGCGTCTTGCCGCCAGAAATGGTCTGGCTCACGCCGCCGGTGATGGTCTCGCCGAAGCCGCCGGTCACGCTGCGGGTGTCGCCGCCGGTGATGGTTTCTTTCGCGCCCGCGGTGATGTCGCGCGTTTCGCCGCTCTGGTAGGTGGCCGACTCGTGGCCCTTGATGAGGGTTGTGCGGGTGCCGTCGGTGGTGTGGGTCTCGTCGGCCTCGACCTCCACATCGAGGTTGCGCTCGGCGTGCAGCAGGATCTGCTCGGCGCCGGTGCGGTCCTCGAAGCGCAGCATGTTGGCCTGGTTGGCCGCGCCGCCGGTGCTCGAGCGCGTGAGGATGCCGCTGGCCGTGGCGTTGGCCGGCAGCTCCCACGGCGGCATCTGGTCGCTGTTGTAGACGCGGCCGGTGATGATGGGGCGGTCGGGTTCGCCGCCGATGAAATCGACGATCACTTCCTGGCCCACGCGCGGCATGTGCATGGTGCCGTAGTTGGTGCCGGCCCAACTGCTGGACACGCGCACCCAGCAGGAGCTGTTCTCGTCCGACTGGCCGTAGCGGTCCCAGCGGAACTGCAGCTTCACGCGGCCGAAGCGGTCGGTCCAGATCTCCTCGGGGCCGACGACGGTGGCGGTCTGCGGGCCGTTGGTGCGCGGCTTGGGGGTCTTGCGCGCGGGGCGGTAGGCCACGGTGGAGGGCAGCACGGTGAAGTCGAATTCGCACACCGATTCGGCGCTGCCGCCGCTGGAGTACTCGGGCTCCTGCAGGTCGTAGCGCGTTTCGGTGACCAGGTACTCGCGGTTGTCGGCCTCGCGCGGGCAGTGCGTCATCTGGAACAGGTAGCCGGGCGCCATGCCCACCACGTTGGTGTGGCCCGCGGCCAGTTCGTAGGCGCACTGCAGCTCCTGCAGGCGGATCTTGGCGTAGGCGTCGCCCTGGCCGTGCTCGCTGTAGCCGCCGAGCCATTCATAGACTTCGTAGGTCGAGTGGTCGTGGGGCTTGGGGTCTTGCTGCACGCTCTGCAGCGAGGCACGCGACTTCTTGAAATCGAAGTCGTCCAGCATCACGCGGCCCGAGGTGATCTGCTCGGCGATGCGCCAGCGATCGATGCAGGGCTCCATCGCGTTGACCACGCGGTCGCGCGGGCGGTAGGGAATGGTCGCGTAGCCCGGCAGGTTGCCGTAGCCGCCGGTGTCGTCGGCCAGCACCAAGAGGTGCGAGCCGTTGCCGTGCTCGAAGTGGTAGGCGATGCCCTCGTGCTCCATGAGGCGGCTGGCGAAGGCGAAGTCGCTCTCCTGGTACTGCACGCAGTATTCCCACGCGCGGTAGCTGCCCGTCAGGCGCTTCTCGAACTGGAAGCCGTATTTGCCCAGCACGTCGTCGAGCACCTCGGGCACGCTCTTGTTCTGGAAGATGCGGCTGTCGGTGGTGCGGGTGAGGTACCAGAGCCAGGGCTGCACGAGCGCGCGGTAGATGTAGTGGCGGCCGGTTTCGTTGGCGCGGCCCACGAGCTCGAAGCGCACCACGGTGCCGTTCAGGAATCGCGGCGCGCCGCCGTCCTGCAGCTCGATCGTGAGCGATGTGCCCAGCAGCGTCTTCAGGTCCAGGCTGAAGCTGGGGCTGACCATGTCGACCTCGAACTCGAACAGCTGCGAGAGGCCTTCGCGTCCCCGCATCGCGCGGAACTTCAGCTGCTCGGTGTTCAGGACGGTGTGAACCTGGACGGTACGTGGCATTCGGAATTTCCCTGTCCCTTGGGGCTTCTGCGGATGCGGAGCCTTCGAAGGGCAGTCTAGGAATTCGTTATGTCATATGCATGACGCGGGGAGGGCGCTCGCGCTGTCGTTCGGGGCGCGTGCGCAGGGCATCGGGTGCTCCCCTCCGCGAATGTCCCCCGGCCTGCGGCCTCCTCCTTGATTTCGCTGCGGGGAGCACCCGATGCCCTGCGCACGATGGGCGTGGCGCTTGTGCGGGGCGATCGACGATTGCGCGCTCGATGGCGCGGTGCGCCTTACATCGACGCTTCGAGCATGGCCTTGTAGTCGTCGCGCGTGGCCAGGCGCGGGTTGGTCTTGTGGCAGTGGTCGGCCATGGCGCCGTCGATGATCTTCTCGAACAACGCGGGGGTGACGCCGACTTCCGCGAGGCCCTTGGGCAGGCCGAGGCGCGCGTTCATGTCGCGGATCGCATCGCCGAGATCGCCGGCCGAATCGAGGTGCATCGCTTGGGCCATGCGCTGCAGGCGCTGGTCTTTCTGCACCGACTCGGCGCCCGCGTTGAAGTGGATCACCGCGGGCAGGAAGAGGGCGTTGAGCGTGCCGTGGTGCAGGCGCGGATCGACGCCGCCCAGGCTGTGGCTGAGCGAATGGACGCAGCCCAGGCCCTTCTGGAAGGCCATCGCGCCCTGCATCGATGCGCTCATGAGATTGAGGCGCGCCTCGCGGTCGCTGCCGTCTTTCGTCGCGCGTTCGATGTGAAGCCACGCGCGTTCCAGGCCGTCCAGGCCGATGCCGTCGGCCGGCGGATTGAACGCGGCGGACATGAAGGTCTCCATGCAGTGCGCAATGGCGTCCATGCCGGTCGCGGCCGTGAGCTTGGGCGGCAGGCCCAGCGTGAGTTCGGGGTCGCAGATCGCGGCCTTGGGCATGAGGAACCAGCTGTGAAAGCCGAGCTTGCGGTGGTCGTCGACGATGACGATGGCGCCGCGCGCCACCTCGCTGCCGGTGCCGCTGGTGGTGGGCACCGCGATGAGGGGCACCACGCGATCGGTGATCTTGGGCGAGCCGCCCTCGATGGTGGCGTAGGTCTTGAGCGGGCCTTCGTGCGTGGCCGCGATGGCCACGCCCTTGGCGCAGTCGATGGCCGAGCCGCCGCCCACGGCGATGAGGCCGTCGCAGCGGCCGCTGCGGTAGAGCTCGACGGCCGCGCGCACGGCGGCTTCGGTGGGGTTGGAAGGGGTCTGGTCGAACACCGAGACCTCCAGGTCTGCGATGGCGTCGAGCGCCTTCTGCAGCACGCCGGCCGCGCGGACGCCCGCGTCGGTCACGATCAGCGGGCGGTTGATGCCGATGCGGGCGCACTCGCTGGACAGGAGCTTGATGGCGCCGAATTCGAACTGGATCTGGGTGAGGTATTGGATGAGTGCCATGGGGCGTGTTCGCTGGGGGAAGTACGATTGCCGACCATCCGAATCTAACAACAGGGGAGCGTCTTGCCCATCCACAAAACCCTTGCAGCTGTCACGCCCGGAACATGACGAGCAACCCGCCGACGACTTTCCCCCCGCACCCGCTGACGGCCAAGATGGCCAGCGTGGTCGAGCGCATGGCGCGTGCGGGCCATCCGACGCTCGACCAGCTGTCGCCCGACGAGGCGAAGGCGTCCTACGAAAAAGGCGCGGGCGTGCTCGAAGTGCCCAAGCCCGAGTTGGCGCGCATCGAGGACTTCAGCATCGCTGCACGTGACGGCTTTGCGATACCCGCGCGGCTCTACGCGCCTTCGTCGGACGTGCTGCCGGTGCTGGTGTACTTTCATGGCGGCGGCTTCACCGTCGGCAACGTCCGCACGCACGACACGCTGTGCCGCGTGCTGAGCGGCAAGAGCGGGTGCGCGGTGGTGTCGGTGGACTACCGCCTCGCGCCCGCGCACAAATTTCCGACCGCCTCCGACGATGCATGGGACGCCTTCCAGTTCGTCGCCACGCAGGGCGCGAGCCTCGGGCTCGATGGCGGGCGCATCGCGGTCGGCGGCGACAGCGCCGGCGGCACGCTGGCCGCGGTGTGCGCGATCATGGCGCGCGATGCGGGCCTGCCGGTGGCGCTGCAGATGCTGATCTACCCCGGCATGACCGCGCACCAGGACACGGACTCGCACCGGCGCTTCGAGCACGGCCCGCTGCTCACGAAGGCGATGATCGATTTCTTCTTCGCGCAGTACGTTCGCACGCCGGCCGACCGCGACGACTGGCGCTTTGCGCCGCTGCTGGCCGACGACGTCGATGGCGTCGCGCCCGCGTGGATCGGCCTGGCGGAATGCGACCCGGTGGTGGACGAAGGCATCGCCTATGCCGACAAGCTGCGCGCGGCGGGCGTGGCGGTGGACCTGGAGATCTACCGCGGCGTGATCCACGAATTCATCAAGATGGGCCGCGCATTGCCCGAGGCGCTGCAGGCGCAGGGCGACGCGGCCCGGGCACTCAAGGACGCATTGGCACCATGACAGAGACCGCTAAAGAGACAGCGAACCGGCGCGAGGACTTCCGCTTTTTTCACCGCCTGCGCGTGCGCTGGGCCGAAGTGGACATGCAGAAGATCGTCTTCAACGCGCACTACCTGATGTACTTCGACACGGCCATCGCCGACTACTGGCGCGCGATGGCGCTGCCGTATGAAGAGGCGATGCATGCGCTGGGCGGCGACCTGTACGTGCGCAAGGCGACGATCGATTTCCGCGCCTCGGCCCGCATGGACGACGTGATCGACGTGGGCATGAAGTGCGCGCGCATCGGCAATTCGTCGATCGTGTTCGAGGGCGCACTGTTCCGGCAGGACCAGTACCTGGTGGGCTGCGAGCTGGTCTATGTGTTTGCCGATCCGGCCACGCAGACGTCGAAGCCCGTTCCTGCGGCGTTGCGCGAAGTGCTGCTGGGCTTCGAGGCCGGCGAGCCGATGCGCGCCGTGGAAACGGGCGGGTGGGATGCGCTCGGCGAAGGCGCGGCCGCCTTGCGGCGCGCGGTGTTCATCGAGGAGCAGAACATTCCGAAGGAACTGGAGTGGGACGCGCACGATGCCGTCGTGCTGCATGCGGTGGCGCGCAATCGCATCGGCCAGGTCATCGCGACCGGGCGGCTGCTGGACGCGGAAGACGGCGTCTCCTACATCGGCCGCGTGGCGGTGCATCGCACGCTGCGCAGCACCGGGCATGGCGCTGCCGTGCTGCAGGCGCTGGAAGATGCGGCCCGGGCGCGCGGTGATCGCGAAGTGGCGCTCAATGCACAGCGCAGCGCCGAGCGGTTCTATGCGCGGCTGGGATATGCGGTGCATGGCGAGCCGTTCGACGAGGCAGGCATCCCGCACGTGGAGATGCGGCGGGCGCTGCGCTGATCGCTTTCGGTCAATAGCGTGCGGGCGGGTCCGGCACGTAGCCGGGATCTGAGCCGGGGAACGGCGACGGGCCGGCCGGACGCGGCCAGCGCGGTGTCGGTGGCACCGGAATCACGCCCGCGGCGACGAGGTTCTCGCGGCTGTCGTAGCGGATGCGGACCACTTCGTCGGGCGTCGATTGCGCGCGCTCGAAGTTCGTCTTGCCGACATAAGAGGTCTCGCGGCGGCCATGGGCCGTGCCCAGGCTCGGGGCCGGTGCCTGGCGGCGCGCCATGCTGCCGGCGGGGGCCTGGGCCGACGCTTCGGCCTCGGCGGGCGCCGACTTGGCGCGGGCATCGCCCATCGCAGAGGATTCGCTGCGCAGTTCGCGGTCGCGCGAACTGTACTCGTCGCGGCTCGGATAAGGCGCAATCGGTGGTGGGGGCGGCACGGGCACGTTCTCGCGGAACAACGCGACGCCGATCACGCCGACGTCATCGGGCCGGCCGGTGCGGCTTGCGTAGGAGTTGCCGGCAGAAGCGAACTCGAAGGCCGCGATCTGCGAATCGCTCTTGCGCCAGCCGGTGATGTCGCTGTTCTCGCGCGCGCCGAACACGTAGCCGGTCTGCCCGATGCCCGCGGTTTCGCCGCTGACGACATTGACGCCGTCCACCGACATCACGGCCATGATGCGTTCGCCCATCGCGTTGCGCGCCCTGATCGCATAGCGTGCGCCGGGGCGGCCGGCTACCCAGTATTCGCCGCGGTGGCGATAGATCGGGAGCTCGGCGCCGGTCGTGCGATCGACGATGGCGATCTGCATCAGCGAGCCGATGCGGCTCGCGGAAGACGGCAGCGCGAACGGCCGGGCCGGGCTTTCGGCGCAGGCCGCCAGGCCGGTGGTGAGGGCGGTCAGGGCCAGGACGGTGGAAAAAAGTCTGCGCTTCATGGTGCTCTTCCTTGCCAGGAGTGGATCGATGCAGGCTTCTACGGCGCAGCATCGACGGCGGGGTTAAGCGACACACAAAAAAATGGCGCCATCTTTTTCGATGGCGCCAAACGCCCTTTCAGTCAGGGCTTTGGGGGAAGAAAAATCAGATGTCTTCGAGCAGGGGGTAGGGGAGCGGCTCGACCGAGAGGGCCGGGCCGTTGGCCGCGCCCGCATGCAGGGCGCCAGCTTCGAGCGCCGAGATCTGCATCGAGACCAGTGCGGACCAACCGCCGCCGGGTGCCTGCGCGGCCTGGGCCACGGTGCCGACCGGCTGGTCGCCATCGGCCGCCGCGAACACTTCCTGCCCGGCCGCCACGGCCGCGCCGGCCTGCATGAGGTAGGTGCGGCGCTTGAGCGTCCCGCGGAACTGGCTGCGCGCCACGATCTCCTGGCCGGGGTAGCAGCCTTTCTTGAAGTTCACGCCGCCCACCGATTCGTAATTGATCATCTGCGGCACGAAGGCTTCGATGATCGGCGTGGTCACGGTGACGATGCCGCTGCGGACTTCGCTCCATTGCCAGAGGTCGGTGTCGAGCTGCGGGCCGGCCGGCGCGGCATGGTCGGCGGGGGCGATCCAGAGTGCGCGGGGCACGCCGTCGGCCGGATACAGGGAGACGGCGCTGACGCCATCGCCGACGGCCGTGCGCTGGCCGGGCGGCGTGGCCGCGTCCAGGCCGTTGGCGGTGAGCGCGGTGCCGGCCAGGCCGTAGAGCGCGAACTGGTCGGTGGCGTCGGTCAGCTTGACCTTGGCGCGCAGCACGTACATCGACAGGCGCTTGAGCGTCGCGGCGAGGATGTCGCGGCTGCACACCAGAAGGATCAATTCGGGCTGCGGCCGGATGCCGATGAAGCTCGCGATCACGCGGCCCTTGGCGGTACAGAGCGCGGCCAGGCGGGCTTCGGTGGCGCCGAGCACGGAGAAATCCTGGGTCAGTTGTCCGTGCAGGAAGCTGGCGGCATCGGGGCCTTCGGCGCGGATCACGCCGAGTGGGGACAGCGTGGCAGCCCCGTTGAGAACGACTGTGGTGGTCATCGCTGAATTATCATGGTCGGCCTGTCCCCCCCGGTGCGGCAGGGACTCCCCCCTTTTTTTTCTTCCTGGTCGATCCAACGCTCTCCATCGGATTCGTGCGCAGCTTCTTTCTTACGCTCTTCCTGCTGGCCGCCCTGATCGCGCTCGCGCTCGGCGCCGGTGGACTCTGGTGGGTGCACCAGCCGCTCAAGATGTCGGCGCCCAGCGCCGATCTTTCGGTCGAGCCCGGCACCACGCCGCGCGGCATCGCGCAGGCCGTGGCCGATGCCGGCGTCGATGTGCAGCCGCAATTGCTCTACCTGTGGTTCCGCGTCTCGGGGCAAGACCGCCAGATGCGCGCCGGCAGCTACGAGCTGGAGCGCGGCGTCACGCCCAAGCTGCTGCTCAACATCCTGGTGCGCGGCGAAGAGGCCACCCGCAGCCTCGTGCTGGTCGAGGGCTGGAACATGCGCCAGGTGCGCGCGGCGCTGGGTAAGGCCGACCAGCTCAAGCCCGAGAGCGTGGGCCTGACCGACGACGCGCTCATGGCCAAGCTGGGCAAGCCGGGCGTGCACCCCGAAGGGCGCTTCTTCCCGGACACCTACACCTACTCGAAGGGCTCGACCGACATCGTGTTGCTGCAGCGGGCCATGCGTGCCATGGACAAGAAGCTCGAGGCCGCCTGGGCGGCGCGGGCGGCCGATTTGCCCCTCAAATCGGCCGATGAGGCGCTTATCTTGGCCAGCATTGTCGAAAAGGAGACAGGAAAGGCCAACGACCGCGCCGAAATCGCCGCCGTCTTCACCAACCGCCTGCGCATCGGCATGCCGCTGCAGACCGACCCGACGGTGATCTACGGCCTGGGCGCCACCTTCGATGGCAACCTGCGCAAGAAAGACCTGCAGACCGACAGCCCCTGGAACACCTACACCCGCGGCGGCCTGCCGCCCACGCCGATCGCGATGCCGGGCAAGGCCGCGCTGCTCGCGGCGGTGCAGCCGGCGCAAAGCAAATCGCTGTATTTCGTCTCGCGGGGCGATGGCACCAGTCAATTCAGCAGTTCGCTGGACGATCACAACCGTGCGGTCAATCGCTATCAGCGCGGTGGTGGCAGTGGTGGTGAAACCAAACCGAAGGCTACGCAATGAGCGAGGGGCTTTTTCTGACGCTGGAAGGCATCGATGGCGCGGGCAAGTCGAGCCACCTCGACGCGATGGAAGCGCTCTTCAAGGCGCAGGGCCGCACCGTCGTGCGCACGCGCGAGCCCGGCGGCACGCCGCTCGCGGAAACGCTGCGTGGGCTGATCCTCGAACAGCCGATGGACCCGCTGACCGAATCGCTCTTGGTGTTCGCGGCGCGCCGCGACCACATCGTGCAGGTCATCGAACCGGCGCTCGCGCGCGGCGACCTCGTGCTGTGCGACCGCTTCACCGACGCCACCTTCGCCTACCAGGGCGCGGGGCGCGGCTTCGATGCATCAGTGCTCTCGACGCTGGAGCAGTGGGTGCAAGGGGGCAGGGCGCAAGGGCTGCTGCAGCCGCATGTCACGCTGTGGTTCGACCTGGCGCCCGAGATCGCCGCGCAGCGGCTGGCCGGTGCGCGCGTGCCCGACAAGTTCGAGGCGCAGCCGGTCGAGTTCTTCCGCCGCGTGGCGCAAGGCTACGCAGACCGCGCCGCCGCGGACGCGCAACGCTTCGTTCGCATCGACGCCAGCCAGGCGCGCGACCAGGTCTGGCAGCAGATCGAGACGGCGCTGGTGGCGCGCGGCGTGCTGGCGTCGCATAACGCAGGAATCTCACGATGAGCACGCCGGCCCTTACGCCCTGGTTGCGCCAGCCGCTCGCTGAATTGCTGCGCCAGCGCGGCCATGCCTGGCTGCTGCAGGGGCCGTCGGGCATCGGCCAATATGAACTCGCGTTGGCGCTCGCGGCCGCCTGGCTGTGCGAGCAGCCAGCGGAAGAGGGCGGTACGGCCTGCGGCCATTGCGCGAGCTGCCACGCCATCGAGGTCCGCACCCACGCCGACCTGTGCGTGCTGATGCCCGAAGTCGCGATGCAGGAACTGGGCTGGCCGCTCGACGAAAAGGCGCAGGCCGACATCGACGACAAGAAGCGCAAGGCAAGCCGCGAGATCCGCGTCGAGGCGATGCGCGATGCGGTCGGCTTTGCCCAGCGCACCAGCGCGCGCGGGCGCGGCAAGGTGGTGCTGGTGTATCCGGCCGAGCGCATGAACACCATCACCGCGAACGCGCTGCTCAAGACGCTGGAGGAGCCGGTCGGCGACGTGCGCTTCGTGCTCGCCAGCGAAGCCGCGTGGCAGCTGCTGCCGACCATTCGCAGCCGCTGCCTGGGCTTCACGCTGCCGTGGCCCGAAACGGCCGAGGCCGAAGCCTGGCTCATTGCGCAGGACGTTCCGGCCGCCGATGCGGCCGCCCTGTTGCGCGCTGCCGGCGGACGCCCGAGCGATGCACTACGTCTTGCGCGCTCTGGCCAGTCGCCCAAGGCGTGGTCGCTGTTTCCCAAGGCCATCTCGCGCGGTGACGTGGGTGCGTTGTCGGACCACGCGCCGGCCCAGGCCGTCGGCGCGCTGCAGAAGCTCTGCCACGACCTGATGGCTGTCGGCAACGGCGCCGAGCCACGTTTCTTCGAGGCGGCCGACCTGCCGGCGGCGCCGTCGCGGCTGGCGTTGGCGCGTTGGTCGAAGTCGCTCGCGAACGCCGCGAGAACCGCCGAACATCCATTCAATGCAGGTCTCATGCTCGAAGCGCTTGTGAGCGAAGCGCGAAGCACCCTAAACTCAGCCGCTCGCCGCCCATGAACCAACCTGTCGCCCCCGCCCCCGCTGCGTCCGCAGCCGCCACGCCCGCCAGGCCGAGCGTCATCCAGCTCGCCATCAAGGAGAAGGGCGCGCTCTATGCGGCGTACATCCCGCTCTTTGCCGAGGGCGGCATCTTCATTCCGACCACGCGCGAGTACCGGCTGGGCGACGATGTCTACGTGCTGTTGACGCTGCCTGAAGACCCGCAGCGTTATCCGGTGGCCGGCAAGGTCGCATGGATCACGCCGGCACGCGCCGCCGGCAACCGGGCGCCCGGCGTGGGCATCCGGTTTCCGTCGGACGAGAAATCGCGGCAGCTGAAGGCGCGCATCGAGGCCGCCCTCGGCGGCTCGATGGCGTCGGACCGCCCCACCCAAACCATCTGAGTTTTCTGCCGTCCCGGTGACGCGGAACTCCGTGCTCGGCGCCATTTCACACTTGTGACGGGTGCGCCGGCCCTACCGTCATTTCCGATGTTCACAGACTCCCATTGCCACCTGACCTTCCCTGAGTTCGCGGACCAGATGCCGCAGATCCGCGCCGCCATGGCCGCGGCCAAGGTCGACCGGGCCCTGTGCATCTGCACCAAGCTCGAGGAGTTCGACGATGTGCAGGCCCTGGCTGCCAGCTACGACAACTTCTGGGCCAGCGTGGGCGTGCACCCCGACAACGAGGACATCGCCGAGCCCAGCGTCGAAGACCTGGTGCGGCTTTCGGCCCGGCCGCGCGTGGTGGCGATCGGCGAGACGGGCCTGGACTACTACCAGATGGAAGAGCGCAAGGGCGGCCGCAGCATCGCCGACATGGAATGGCAGCGCGACCGCTTTCGCGTGCACATTCGCGCCGCGCAACAGACCCGCAAGCCGCTCATCATCCACACCCGCGAGGCCTCCGCCGACACGATTGCGATCCTGAAGGAGGAGGGCGAAGACGGCTCTTCCGGTGCGGCCGGTGGCGTGTTCCATTGCTTCACCGAGACCGCCGAGGTGGCGCGCGCGGCGCTGGACCTGGGCTTCTACATTTCCTTCTCGGGCATCCTGACTTTCAAGAAGGCGCAGGACCTGCGCGACGTGGCCGCCTTCGTGCCGCTGGACCGCATGCTGATCGAGACCGACAGCCCGTACCTGGCGCCCGTGCCGTACCGCGGCAAGACCAACAACCCGTCGTACGTGCCCTATGTGGCACAACAGATCGCCGAACTGCGAAACGTGCCCGTCGAGGCCATTGCAAAGGCGACGAGCGACAACTTCGAAACGCTGTTCAGGGACGTCAAATCATGAGAAATTACTTCAAGAAGTCGCTTTATCTCCTTGTCATTGCTGCATCTTTTGCAGCGCATGCCGGATCGTTCGAGGACTTTTTCCGTGCCGTGCGCGGCGACAACGCGAGCGGCGTTCGCACCCTGCTGCAACGCGGATTCGACCCAAACACGCGCGACGAACACGGTCAGACCGGCCTGCTCATCGCGCTGCGCGAACCGTCGCCGAAGGTGATCCAGGTGCTGCTCGAATCGCCGCAACTGAACGTCGACATCGCCAACGCCAAGGACGAAACCCCGCTGATGCTGGCGGCCATCAAGGGCCAGCAGGACCTGGTCAACCAGCTGCTCAAACGCGACGCCGCCGTCAACAAGACCGGTTGGACGCCGCTGCATTACGCGGCCACCAGCGGCCAGTTGACCATCATGAAGGTGCTGCTGGACAACTACGCCTTCATCGATGCGCAGTCGCCCAACGGCACCACGCCGCTGATGATGGCCGCCATGTACGGCTCGGGCGAAGCCGTGAAACTGCTGTTGGCCGAAGGTGCTGACACAGCGATGAAAAATCAGTTGGGTATGACTGCGGTCGACTTCGCGAACAAGGCGAACCGTGCGGAAGCGGCGCAGCTGATCACGGCGGCCATGAATGCCAAACCCGGCCTGAAGGCGCCACCGAAAGACGGTAAATGGTGAAGAGATTCGGCGGCGTCGTCGTCGCACTGGGCCTTGCGAATTTCGCGCTCGACGCGACGGCCCAGCACTCGATCTACAAGTGTGTCGAGGGCAACAAGATCACGTACTCGAACGTGCCGTGTCCCGACGCCAAGAAGATCGAGATCAAGCAGACCAAGGGAGTGAACTACGAAGGCAGAGGATCCGGGAGTTCGCCCAAGCGCTGAGGGGCGCTGAAGGCTGAATCCATCGCATTGCAGGCCCCGCCAGAACAGCTCCAAAAGGGCGCCTGTGCACTCGTGCGAGACTCTGTGGAGAAGGAGAAGCAGAGATGAATACGTTCCTATTCATGGTCGTTTTGTTGGCCGTCGGGGTGCTGGTGTTCCTGGTGGTGGCCAAGAAGCGGTCTGAGCAAAGCACCAGCGGCTTTGTCGACAAGCCCAAGGCACGGGCGCCGCTCAATGCGCGCGAACAGGCGATGTATAACCGCCTCGTGCAAACCCTGCCGGACCTGGTGGTGCTTCCGCAGGTCAGCTTCGGCGCGTTGCTCACGGCCCGCACGCGCGCGGCGCGCAGCACGTTCAGCCGCAGGATCGCCGACTTCGTCGTGTGCGATCGCTCGTTCAAGGTCGTGGCCGTGGTCGAGCTCGGCGACAAGAACCAGAAAGACAAGGCCAGGCGCGATCCGGACCGCGATGCGATGCTGATCGAAGCCGGGTACCGGGTGCTCCGGTATCAGCGCGTGCCGGACATCGGGCGTGTGGAGGCGGATTTCGATCCTTCGCTGGCGTCTGTCAGTCCGCAGGGGTCTTGAGGCACTGGATTGCGCAGTTCAGGGAATGGGTGACCTCGTTCTGAGGCATCCATAAAAATAACACAATGTGCCTTATGTTAAATCAATGATCCCCAAAGCGGCCGTCGCTTCACACGGTCGCCACCCCCCCTTCATCGGGCACCTCTCGCGATAACTCATACAGAAAGAACGGCGGCACATCAGGCCGGCTGCGTTGCAGCAAGGGCTTGGCAACGTTGTAGACCGGCACGCCATTGATGGTCCGCGCCTCGAGCGTGCCCCGGTGCGCGTGGCCGTGGAACACCGCATCCATCGGGTACCGCAACAGCGGTTCCTCTAGGCGGCTGCTGCCCAGAAAAGGAAAAATCTCCGCCGGCTCGCCTTCGACCGTGCCGACGACCGGCGCGTAATGCAGCAGCGCGATCCGACGCCGGGTGCGCAGCTTGGCCAGCGCGGATTCCAGCTTCATCGCCTCGTTCAGCGCCTCCTGCACGAACAGCTTGATGGCTGGCTCGCCCCACGCGCCCAGCGAGCCGCGTCCGAAACCGCCGCCGAAGCCCTTGACGCCCGCGATGCCCACGCCTTCGATCTCGCAGACCGAACCATCGAGCACGCGAACGCCGGCCTGCGCCAGCAGCCCGACCACCACCTCGGGAGTGCCGGACTCGAAGTCATGGTTGCCCAGGACGGCGACGACAGGAATGTGAACTGCGCTCAGCTCTTCGACCAGGACGCGCGCCTCCTCCTCGGTGCCGTAGTCCGTCAGGTCACCGCACAGCAGCAGCGCATCGGCCTCTTCGTCGGCTTGGGCGAACAGGCTGCGCAACGTACCGGCGGAGTCCTTCTGGACATGGAGGTCGCCGACGGCGGCGAAGCGGATGTGAGAGGAAGATTTCGGATTGGGCATGGTGTCCACCAGCCTGTGCTTCGTCGCGCTTCGTCGTCATCGGCCCTCTCCCGCAGTGCCTGTAGGCGCTTGCCGACGCGGGTTGAGGTCGTTTGCTCCGGCGTTGCGTCTGCTGCTCACGCCACCTTTGCAAGCATGTCGTTCCCGCCCTTCCCCGCGCTGGCCCCTTCACTGGAAGAGGAAGTCGACCCCCGTGTGGCCGACTTCTATCGACAGGCCCTGCACGCCTTGAGCGATGCGGGCATTCCTTTCCTGGTCGGGGGCGCGTTCGCGCTGGCCTGCTACACGGGCATCCGCCGGTCGACCAAGGACCTGGACCTGTTCATCCTGCGCGAAGACTTCGAGCGCATTGCGCAGCAGATGCGGCAACACGGCTGGCGTGTCGAATTGACCTATCCGCACTGGCTGGCGAAGGTGTACGACGGCGAAGCGTTCATCGACCTGATCTTCAGTTCGGGCAACGGCGTGACACCGGTCGACGAGCGCTGGTTCAGCGGCAACTGCCGCGCGGACATCCTGGGCGTGTCGGCGCGCGTGGCCAATGTCGAGGACAGCCTGCTGTCCAAGGCCTTCATCATGGAGCGCGAGCGCTACGACGGCGGCGACATCGCCCACCTGCTGCTGGCCCGCGCCGAGCAACTGGACTGGGCCAGCCTCCTGGAGCGCTTCGGCGCGCACTGGCGCGTGTTGCTGGCGCACCTCACGCTCTTTGGCTACATCTACCCCGGCGAGCGCCACCGCATTCCCGGCTGGGTGATCGCCCGCCTGGTCGATCGTCTGGCCGGTGAAGTGGATGCGCCCGCGGCTTCGAACGCGAACGTGTGCGCGGGCACCCTGCTCTCGCGGGAGCAATACCTGCACGATGTGAAGCAATTGGGTTACGTGGACGGCCGCCTCACCCCCGCGAGCAGCATGACGGACCGGGACGTCGCGCAATGGACCCAGGACATCGCAGACCGGGTTTGCGGCCCGGCTACGGTTCCGACGAACCAAGGAGACGCGCAACCAGAGCCGGCGAGCAAGGAAAAGCCGCAAGGCTAGGCGCACGCTCGGAGTTCGTGCCGGGCGCGCTGTCGTCGTCGACTGCACCCCACCGGCGGTGCGCTCCTACAGGTTCGTGGTCGCGCCCCTCGAATGCTGGCGCAAAGGAGATCGATCATGAACACCCATACCCATCAGAAAACCCACGAGGAAACCGGCGACGACCGCGACAACCGCCGCGTGTTCACCTGGGGCGCGAGCGCCGCGGTGATCGTGTTCCTCGGCGCGCTCGCGTACTTCTACGCAGTGGACAAACGCGGCGAGGCGCCGCCGCAGGCACCGCCCGCGCAGAGCCAGCCAGCCCCGCAGCCCGCGAAGCCCTAGGCCTCGCGCCTATCGTTTGAAATCGAGCATCTTCATCGCGCCCGAGAGGCCGCGCGCCGACTTCGCGTAGCTCTCCCAAGGCGCATTGCCCTTGTCCAGCCGCGTGTGGATGTTCTGCAGCGTCCACTGCGCGCCGCCCTTGAGGCTTTGCACCTCGGCCCATTCCACCGGCACCGACACGCCCAGCCCCGGCCGCGCGCGCACCGACCAGGCGCACACCGTGGTCGCGCCGAAGCCGTTGCGCAGGTAATCGATGAAGATCTTGCCCACGCGGTTGCTCGGCCCGCTCTTGGCCACGAACAGCTGCGGCAGCGTGCGCGACATGTGCCGCACCACGGCCTGAGAAAAATCCTTCACCGTGTCCCAGTCGTGCAGCCGCTTGATCGGCACCACCACGTGCAGGCCCTTGCCGCCGCTGGTCTTGCAGAACGGCGCGAGGCCCAGCTCGGCGATCATCATCCGCACCAGTTCCACCGCCTGCAGCATGGCGGGCCAATCCACGCCCTCCCCCGGGTCCAGGTCGAAGGTCATGCGGTCGGGCTTGCCGATGGCCGTCTTCACGCCGTTCCAGGTGTGGAACTCCACCACGTTCATCTGCGCGGCGGTCACCAGGCCCAGCGGCTGCGCCACCTCCAGCAGCGGCGCGTGCGCGGGCCACAGTGCGGGGTCGAGCTGGCGCACGCCGTCCATCGTTCCCTTGTCCAGGTGCTTCTGGAAGAACAGCTGGCCCTTGATGCCCTGCGGCGCGCGCACGAGCGAGACGGGCCGGCCCTTCAGGTGCTCCATCATCAGCGGCGCCACCAGGCCGTAGAAGCGCACGAGCTCCACCTTCTTCACCCCGGTGCTCGGATCGATCACGCGGTCGGCGTGCGACACCTTGAGGCTGCCGGGCAAGGTGGTGGGTGCGGGCACGCGCACGGGCTTGCGCACGGGCACGCGCTCTTCCGCATCGACCGCGCTCGCATGCACGGGCTTCTCGCGCACGATGGCCTTGGCCGGCTTGTCCGAGCGCAGCGCATGGAACACGCCGTGGCGGATGTGCCCGTCGGAGGTCCATTCGGAAAACGTCACCTCCGCCAGCAGCACCGGCTTGATCCAGTGCGCGCGGCGGTCGTTCTCGGTGCGGTTCTTGAAGGGCCGCTCGTCGATGGCCAGCTTCTGCATGCGCGCCAGCAGGTCGGCGAGCAAGCGGTCGTTGAAGCCCGAGCCCACGCCGCCCGCGTAAATGAGGTCGCCCGCCTCGTCGTGCACCCCCATCAGCAGCGAGCCGAAACCCACCCGCGAGCCTTTCGGGTCGGTGTAGCCGCCGATCACGAACTCCTGCCGCTGGCTGCACTTGAGCTTGATCCAGTTGGGCGAGCGGCGCGAGGTGTAGCCGCTGTCCTTGCGTTTGCCGATGATGCCCTCCAGCCCGATCTTGCAGGCCGACAGCACGATGTCGCGCGCCGGCGCGTCGAAGGTCTCGCTGTAGTGCACCGCCGCCGGCGGCTTCTTCAGGAGCGAGGCGAGGAACGCGCGCCGCTCGGTCAGCGGCACGCCGGTGAGGTCGTGGCCGTCGTAGTACGGCACATCGAACGCGAAGAACACGATGCGCTCGGTGCGCGAGCGGTCGAACGCGTTCTGCAGCGCCTGGAAGTCGGTGGTGCCCGCGTCGTTGAGCACCACGATCTCGCCGTCGATCCAGCCCTGCTTGAGCTTCATGCGCCCGAGCGCTTCTGCAAGGTGTTCGAGCTTCGCGGTCCAGTCGTGGCCGTTGCGGGTGAACAGGCGCACGCCCTCGGCGTCGATGCGCGCGAGCATGCGGTAGCCGTCGAACTTGATCTCGTAGACCCAGTCCTCGGCATTGGGCGGCGGCGCGTCGACGAGCGTGGCGAGCTGCGGCGAGAGCTTGGCGGGCATGGCGGCTTTCACCGCGCCCTCGGGCATGCCGGACGACGAAGCACGCCCTGCCTTCTTCGCAGCCGCTTTCTTTGCAGGCACCTTTTTCGCGGGCGTTGCAGCCTGCGCCTCCGCCGGCATGTCCAGCGCGCCCACGCTGTCCGGAAACTGATCGACCACGCTGAACTCGTCCGCCGGCCGCGCGTACGCGTCGTGCTCCTTGATGAGCAGCCACGCATCCTGCTTGCTCTCATCGCGGCTGCGGATGCGCACCAGCGTCCAGTGCCCGCGCAGCTTGTGGCCGTGCAGTTCGAACTTGAGCTTGCCCTCGCGGTAGCCCTTCTTCGCATCGCCGATGGGCACCCAGGCGCCCTTGTCCCAGACGATCACCTTGCCCGCGCCGTATTGCTTGGCGGGGATCTGCCCCTCGAAGCGGTTGTACGACATGGGGTGGTCCTCCACGTGCACCGCCATGCGGCGGTCCTCGGGGTCGTAGCTCGGGCCCTTGGGCACCGCCCAGCTCTTCATCGCGCCCTGCAGCTCGAGCCGGAAGTCGTAGTGCAGCCGCGTCGCCCAGTGCTTCTGCACGACGAACTGCAACGCGCCGGCCGTGGACTCGCCGCCGTCCGCGGGCTCGGGGGTGATGTCGAAGTTGCGCTTCGCTTTGTATTTCTTGAGCGTGTCGGAGCGGGCCATGGCGAACCGTATCGTCCGGCAGCGACGCGGCCCAGTGGCCATTGGCCGCGTTCCGCTGGACGGCGGCTCCTACAAGCGCCGCGGCCGTGGGTCCCGCGCTGCTTCGTCCTACTTGCTCGCGACGCTGGTGCTCAGCTCGCGCGCGTGCTTCAGGTGCCCCTGCACGACCGGCAGCATCTTGCTGGCGAGCGCCTTGAGGTCCGCGTCCTTCGCCTCGGCCTGGCCGCTGCAGTGAGATGGCGAGGTGATCGTTCCATTTGCGCACTCCAAGGTTGATGAGCGCCGCAGGCTCGCATGGGCGCGATCGCGTTCGCTGTAGGAAAAAGATCAAAACCGCGTGCCATGAATTCTCTCGCGCGACCCGCAGCGGGTTTTCGCATTCATCGATCGAAAACGAGCACTTGTCCGACGACGGCGGCACGGCAACGGCGTAGGTTGGCCGCGTGTTCAACGGCGCAACGGAGGTGACCCATGCCGAAAACCAGCAGCAGCAATCCACAGAGGCCAAAACCTCTCGGCACGAGCGGCGATGGCACAGCCGGCCAAGCCGTGCCACCCTCGTCCGATACGTCCGCACCGCAGCAGCCCATGCAGGGCGACGCAAAGGATCCGGCGTCCAGGGAGGCGCGCATCCGCGATGCCGCCTACGACGCCTACGTGCGCCGCGATGGGGCGCACGGCGACGACGTGCAAGACTGGCTCGACGCCGAGGCGCAGCTTGACGGCCGGAAGGAATGACCCGCGGCCCGACGCGGCACTAGTCTTTGGGCGTGAGCTGGCCGGCCGCGCCGCCGGCCGTCGAGTTGCCGGCCTTGCCGACCGAAGCGCCTTCGCTCGTGGTGCGGGTGGCGGTCGGCCCTTCCTTCTTTGCAGGTGCTGGCCGCGGTGCGCTCGCACCGCGCCCGGGCGATCGCGTTTCGCGCGGCGCGGCGGCCTCGGCAGGCTTCCTTGACTGGGTCATCGTGTGCTCCTTGCGCTGCGCAGCAGCGGACCGCCTCAAGGCTGAACGCGCACTGCCTCGCAGGTGTCGGACGCGATCCACTCACCGGGGAAGCTGCCGCCTCGCATTGCACGCACGGGCGAACGGGCGCGGCGGGCATGCCGATTGCCGGAAGAAGTTGCCTTTCCCTCCTCCCGTTCATCGACCTTCTCCACCCCAGGTACCGCATGAGAAAAAAGACGACGCCTCGAGACCTCCGCGTAGCCGAGTACTTCCAGTTGCTCGAACTCCTCTCGCGCCGGCAACTGCCGGTGGTGTGCTGCGCGCCGGAGGACATCCACCGCATCCTGGCGCTTCGCAGCGCCTCCTTGCTCGAAGCGCTGACCGAACCGACGGAGCAGTTGCGCGCCGGCGAGCGGCGCATTGCGCGCGCCGTGGTGACCGCCATCACTTCGGAAGGCCGCAACGCGCTCGCCCGCGGCAGCCGGGCCGGGCCGTCCTTCACGCGGGCGCCGTCCGCGCACCGCGCATGACCCGCGTCGACGATGAGAGCGCGGCGGCCGACGAAGCAAACTGGCACGCGCGCATCGAGCGGCTGGCGCAAACGCTCGCGCACCGTGCACAACAAGTACATCGCCACGCCCGCCGGCGTGTTCGAGCTGCAGTACTTCTTCTCGCGCGGGCTGCAGCACGCGGCCGGCGGTGCGAGCGCGCCGGTGGCGGTGCGCCAGCTCATTCGCGAGCTCATCGCGGTGGAGCCGCCAACCGCGCCGCTGAGCGACGCCGCGCTCGCGCGGCAGTTGGCGCAGCAGGGCTTTCGCATCGCGCGCCGCACCATCACCAAGTACCGCCAGGCGCTGGACATCGACCCCGTGGACGAGCGCCGTGCGCGCGGCACCCGGCTTGCGGCCGCTGCCTGAATCCCTGCAGCCCCAAGACCATGTGCATGGAATTTCTCGACCATCTGAGCCGGAGCAAGGCGCCGCTCACGCTCACGGACCCCGACGAGATCAACAACCTGGTGGTGCTGCGCGCAGCGGGCTTCGTCGCCGCGTTCACGCTGCGGCCCCTTCGGGATGGCGACGGCAGCGAGGACCGCAAGGACGGCCAGGGCCGCGAGCGGGGCCGCTTCCTCGCGCTCACGCCCGAGGGCCGCGCGGCACTGGCCCGCGGCATCGAAGGGGCCTGAGCCGGCCGGCGCGCGCCCTCGCCAGGCGCTGCCCCGCTGCGTGCACGCGGCGTCGCCGAAGCTGCATTTGTTGGCGCGAATCGCGACTTCGTGATGCGCGAAGCGGCCACATCGCTGCGCTCTTGCCTACAGTGAATGCCCCTGTCACTCACAGCCCCGCCAAGGGGACACGGAAGGCGTCACACACAAAGCACCGAATGAATGAATGAAGGCCGCTTGCCTCGCGGCGGGTTGTCGATGCGAAAGCACCGATGCAGATGCGAGGTATCAAAAGGCGACGGCCGGGGTGTATGCACCACCCCAGCCGTCTAACCAAAGACGTGCAACAACCTCTAAAGGACCGCACAAAAATGGCTACCAAGACTATAGCCCGGCCTCGCACGCCGGTAACTTCTCCCGACGGCAGCGCGCAAGACGCGACCGATTGCCTGGAGAACACGCTCGCGCAACTCGATGCGCTCATGTGGACCTGCAATGGCGCGGACATCGACTGGTGCACCGGCGACGGACCCAGGCACCTGGCCAACCTGCACTGGCTCGCAGCCGACCTGACGCAAAAGGCCGGGGAGCTGTTTCAGTCGAGCGAGAAGGCGCGACGCGTTGCGCCTGAGACCGACGGCGCCTAGCGGCCGGTCTGACGGGCTGCAATTCAGTTCGCAGCCCGTCTTTCAGCGCAGCCACGGCGGGAACGCCGATTGCCATGGATCGCCACGAAGAGCGATCTCGAAAACCTTTCCCGAGGAGCCCTCTCATGCCCAGCTCAACAAGCCTCTCGACAGTTCACTCGACGCACAGTGACGCAAAGACATGAACCAGAAACAACGACACAGCCAAGGCGACATCGGCCGCCGCCTGATGTGGACGCTGCTCGCCGCCATCGCGGTCATCGTCGTGGTGGTGCTGTTCTTCTACGGCATCAAGGACCCCGAGAAGGGCCCAGGCAACCTGCCGCCGGGCGGCGGCCCCGCGCCGACGCAGGAGAACGGGCTTCCGCCGCCGGCGAAATGAAATGGCAGGCGCGTGAAATGACGGCCGCGCTGTCCGCGGCCAGAGCGCTCCGAAGCACCGCGATTCGAACTCAGTGCGCGGTGCCCATCGCGCGCCAGATCACATTGCCCACATCGTCCGCCACCAGCAGCGCGCCTTTCGCATCGATGGCCACGCCCACGGGCCGCCCGTAGGCCTCGCCCTTTTCATTGACGAAGCCCGTGAGCACATCCACGGGTTGGCCGGACGGCTTGCCATCCGCGAAGGGCACGAACACCACCTTGTAGCCCGCGGGCGGGCTGCGGTTCCACGAGCCGTGCTCGCCGATGAACATGCCGTTGGCGAACGGTGCCGGCAAGCCCGTCTTGCCGGCGGCCACGAGGCCGAGGGCGGCCACGTGCGCGCCGAGCGCGTAGTCCGGGGCAATGGCCTTGGCGACCATCTCGGGGCGCTTGGGCTTGACGCGTTCGTCCACGTGCTGGCCGTAGTAGCTGTAGGGCCAGCCGTAGAACGCGCCCTCCTTCACCGAGGTCAGGTAGTCGGGCACGAGGTCGTTGCCCAGTTCGTCGCGCTCGTTGGCCACGGTCCACAGCGCAGTGCCGCCCGGGGCCCACGCCATGCCGTTGGGATTGCGAAGGCCGGTGGCGAACAGGCGCTTCTGGCCCGTGGCGCGATCGACCTCCCAGATGGCGGCGCGCCCCTCTTCCGCGGCGATGCCGTTCTCGGCCGCGTTGCTGTTGGAGCCCACGGTGGCGTAGAGCTTGGCGCCGTCGGGCGTCGCGATGATGTTCTTGGTCCAGTGGTGGTTGATCGTTCCCGCGGGCAGGTCGGTCAGTTTCTCGGGGCTGGCGGTGATGGTCGTCTCGCCCGCGGTGTACGGAAAGCGCAGGATCGCGTCGCTGGCGGCCACGTAGAAATCGGTGCCCACCAGGGCCATGCCGAACGGGGAGTTGAGCTTGTCGATGAACACGGTCTTTGTCTCGGCGATGCCGTCGCCGTCGGCATCGCGCAGCAGCACGATGCGGTTGGCCGTGGGCGCGCCGGCGCCCGCGCGCGCCTGGACCTTTTTCATGACCTTGCCCTTCACGCCCTTGCCGTCGTCGGGCTTGGGCGGCGCGTTGGTTTCGGCGACCAGCACATCGCCGTTGGGCAGCACGTAGACCCATCGCGGATGGTTGAGACCCGACGCAAAAGGCGTGACCGCGACACCCGAGGCCGCCGTGGGCTTGCTGCCCGCGGGCCAGCCCTTGGCCGGCGCGATCTGCACCGTGGTGATCAGTTGCTTTTCGACGGGTGCGATCTTCGGGTTGGGGCCGACCGTGTCCGCGGGCGATGCGACAGGCCCCTTGCCCGCATCGCCGGGCAATGCGATGGCTGGCGAGGCAAGCGATGCGAACGCCGTCGCGATGGCGGTGGCAACGATTGTGTTTTTGATGCGGGTGGGCATGAGCGACTCCTGGGCATGTTGACGCCCGCATGCTGCGAGTTGCCACCAGCGTTTTCGTAGGCCAACTCCCGGACCCGCTGCCGGATAAGCCCCCCGCGGTTTCGCTCCCGGCCCGCGACGCGCTGAACTAGTGCTTTGAGCCTATGGCGACAACCCACAAATGCTGGATTGCCATTTGAATTAACTTTCTCTACATTAATACGCCGGTTGTACATCCGCGGCACCATTGATGCGGGTCGATACCGTTGAACGATCTGGCTACGACCCAACCGGCCCACCGGTTAAACAGTGCGCCGAGGAGACAAGATGAAGACTTCGAAAGTCCTTTCCCGTCCATCGTTCGGCGGGCTCTCCCCGGCCCGGACGCAGCGCCTCGATGACGCGCTGCGGTCTTCATGCACGACACGGCACGGCCGTCGCAATGGGGTACCCAGCCGCCTCGCAACCCTCCTCTTCCACGCGCCCAGTACCTCCTGCGTGCGCCCTGCCGCGCCGGCTGGACGACGTTGATCGGGCATGTGCCATGCGGCTGCTCCTGGTCGAAGACAACGAACTGCTCGGCAGCGCCGTGCACAAGGGCCTCATGCGCGCGGGTTATGCGGTCGACTGGAGCCGGGGCGGCAAGGAGGTTCTCTCTTCGCTGGCATCCTGCAACTACGACTGCGTGCTGCTCGACCTCGGTCTGCCGGACGTCGCCGGCGATTCGCTGCTCAAGATCATCCGCAGCCGGGGCATTCCCGTTTCGGTGATCGTGATCACGGCCCGCTGCGGCATTCAGGACCGCGTGCGGCTGCTGGACATGGGCGCCGACGACTACATGGTCAAGCCGCTGGACCTGGAAGAACTCGCCTCGCGCGTGAGGGCCGTGCTGCGCCGGGTCAACGGCAAGGCGCCCTCCTCGATCGAGCCGGAGCATGGTCCGCTCAAGCTCTATCCGTCGCACCGCACGGCCACCTGGCATGGGGACATCGTCGCGCTGACCAACAAGGAATTCTGGCTGCTGGAGATTCTTGTGCGCCGCAAGACCCAGGTCCTTTCGCGCGGCCAGCTCGAAGAGGCGCTGTACACCTTCGACGTCGAAGTGGAGAGCAACGCGGTCGAGGTTCACATCCACTACCTGCGGCGCAAGTTCTCGCCCAACCTCATTCTGACGGTGCGCGGCGTCGGCTATCAGCTCGGTCCCGAGAAGCTGCATGCATAGCCTCGTGTCTTCGTGGTCCTTGCGCTATCGGGTTGCGGCCATCGCGTTTTTCGTCTGCACCGCAACGCTGCTGGCAGGCGGCGTCGCCATGCACCGGGCCGACCAGATCTCCGACCGCAACGTGCTGGACGCGCGGCTGGTCACGCTCGCGCGCACGGTGCTCGCCTTCGCGGAACACGAGATCGAGGAAGAAGGTTTCATCGAAGGGCTGAGCGACGTCGTGAGGCAAACCGAAAGCTCGCTGGACGCGCGCTATCACTACAAGATCTGGTCCGTCGAAGGGCGGCTGCTGCACCAGAGCCACAAGGCGCGGCAGGACGGCCCGCTGCAGCCGATTGCGCAGCGTGGTTTCGGCGAAGCCGTTGTCGATGGCGAAGAGGTGCGGACCTACACGCACGCGGCCGAGAGAACGGGCATGGTCATCCAGATCGCCGAGCGCCAGCGCGATCGCGAGGCGGCGGCCGGCATCACGACCGGCTACTTCCTCTCGTTCCTGGCGATTCCGCTGCTGCTGATCTTCGTGAGCACCTGGTGGTTCGTGAACCAGGCGCTGCGCTCGGTCGAGGGCTACGCCTCGCAGCTTCGCGAACGCCATGCGCTGGACCTGTCGGAGTTGAAGGTTGCGAACCCGCCGATCGAACTCAAGCCGATGGTCGATTCGGTCAATGGGCTGTTTGCGCGCTTCAGGTCGGCGTTGTCCAGCGAGCGGGAGTTCACGGCCATTGCCGCGCACGAAATGCGAACGCCGCTGGCCGGGCTTCGCGCGCACGCGCAGCTGGCCACCGCCGTGGCTTCATCGCCGCAGGAGTTGTCGGCGTGCCTGCGCGGATTGATGTCCGGGATCGATCAGGCCAGTTATCTACTGGATCAGCTGCTCGATCTCGCCCGCGTCGACAGCCTGGCGGTCGCGGGGCATGTGGCGGTCGATGTGGACCTGCACAAGGTCTTCCAGGACGTGATGTCCGAGCTGGGCCCGGTGGCCGCCGACGGCCGGGTGACGGTCGTCACGCGCTTCGACGCGGCGCGGTTGCCGGCCGTCGAACTCGGCCTGCACATGCTGATGCACAACCTGCTGGACAACGCCATCCGCTTCACGCCCGCCGGCGGGCGCATCGAGGTCGGCAGTGCCCGCATCGATGAGGCCGTTGTGCTGACCTTCGACGATTCCGGCCCGGGCATTCCCGCGAGCCAGCATGCCGCCGCGTTCCAGCGCTTCAACCGCCTGGGCCGCATCGATCCGCACGGCGTCGGGCTGGGCCTGTCCATCGTGCAGGCGGTGGCGCTGGCGCACCACGCGGTCGTGCGGCTGCGTCAATCGTCGTTGGGAGGGCTCCGCGTGGAAATCACGTTTTTGGCGCCATGCGGTAATGCACCCGAAAACGATGGGAAGAAGCCGACGAAAAGTCCGGTTCTCACATTTGCCGAGCGGCCCGGCGCAATGTGGAAGTAATGGGCTCCAGCAAGTACTGAAGCGCGGTCTGGAAACCGCCTTCGATGTACACCTCGGCCGGCATGCCTGCCTGCATCTTCAGATCGCCCACGGCCTCGACCGATTCGGCGTCGGCCAGGATGGAAACGGCGTAATACGGCATCTGCGTCGTCTTGTCGGTGAACCGGTCGCCCGACACATAGGTCACCTTGCCCTTGACCATCGTGGCGTTGCGGTACTTGAAGGCGGTGAACTTGATGCGGGCGCTCTGCCCCACCAGCACGTTGTTGACTTCTTCCGGACGGATCTGCGCCTCGATCATCAGCGCGGTGTTGCTCGGCACGATTTCCGCGATGGCCTCGCCCGGCCGAACGACCGCGCCCGGCGAGGTGAACTTCAGGTCGATGATCTCGCCCGCCGCCGGCGCCAGCACGACCTGGCGCGTGGTGGCGTCGTCGGACTTGCGCAGCTCCTGCTCGATCTCGCTCACGCGGGTGACCGCGCTCTTGAGCTGGTCGCTGGCCGAGCGCAGGTACTCGTTGACGATCGAGTTGCTCTTGATGTCGGCATCGACCAGGCGCCCGTGGCCGCGCGCAAGTTCCGAGCGGCGCTCTTCGAGCTTGGCGGTGTAGTCGGCCACCGAGGCTTCCATCTGGTTGATGCGCGCGTTGGAGACGAAGCCCTCGCTCACCAGGTCGCGATTGGCCTGCAGGTCGCGGTGTTGAAGCGCCAGCGATTCCTGGGCCTTCACGCCCTGCGCCTCCAGCGAGCCGATTTCCTGCTGCACCTTCTGGCGCAGCATGCGCATGAGCGCCAGCTCGCTTTGCAGCGAATGCCGGCGCGCCGCGAAGAGAGACGACTCCTTTGCCATCGCGTCCTGCAGGCGCGGGTCCTTGCGGGCTTCGGCCTGCAGGGCTTCGGAGAACACCAGCTTCTCGGCGCGGTGCTGTTCGGCTTCCAGGCGCTCCAGGGCGGTGCGCTCCACCGCGAGGCGGTAGGTCAGGCGGTTGCGGTCGGCGTCCATGCCCACGTCGGCAAAGACCACCAGCGCCTGCCCTTCCTTGACCTGCTGCCCGTCGCGCACCAGCACCTGGCGCACGATGCCGCCTTCGAGATGCTGCACCGGCCGGCGGTTCAGATCGACCTTCACGTGCGCCGGCGCCACCACCGCCATGGCCAGCGGCGCGAGCCCGACCCACATGCCGACCGGGATGACGATGGCGAACACGGTCGCGAGACCCAGCCGCACCAGTCCCTTGATCTGCTGCTTGGTGGTCTTGCGTTTGGGCTTCGTGCTGCCGAACGAGAGGGCGTGTGAGGGGGCCTGTGGGAGTGCCTGTGCGTGTGCGTGCGTCATGGCTTGTGGGCCTCCTGGCTGGCTGCGGTCTCTGGCCTCATGCGGCGCGCTCGGTGAGCGCTGCCTGCGCCTGCTTCTGCATCGACTTCATCACCTCGCTGGCCGGGCCGAACTGCTTCACCTGCCCGGCTTCGAGGATGAGGATCTTGTCCACGTGCGCGACCAGCGAGGGGCGATGCGTCACCACGATCGAGGTCACCCCCTCGGCGCGCAGGCCGCTGAGCGCGCGCGCGAGGGCTATTTCGCCCTCGGCATCGAGGCTCGCATTCGGCTCGTCGAGCACCAGCAGGCGCACGTCGCCGTACATGGCGCGGGCCAACGCGATCCGCTGACGCTGGCCCGGCGAAAGGCGCGCGCCGTTGTCGCCGATCTGCGTGTCGTAACCCATCGGCAGCTGCACGATCATCTCGTGCGCGTTGGCGCGCTTGGCCGCGGCGATGACGGCTTCGCCGTCCGGCTCGCCCAGCCGGCAGATGTTGTCGGCGATCGTGCCGTCGAACAGTTCCACGTCCTGCGGCACATAGCCGATCCAGGGGCCGAGCTCGCGCCGCGACCAGGTCGAGAGCTCGGTGCCGTCCAGCCGGATCGTTCCCATGGTCGGTTGCCAGATGCCGGTCATGAGGCGCGCGAGCGTCGACTTGCCTGCCGCGCTCGGCCCGATGATGGCCAGAGCTTCGCCGGCCACGAGGTTCAGCGACACGCCCGACAGCGCCAGCTTCTCCGAGCCGGGCGGGCGAAACGAAATGCCGTGCACCCGGATATGGCCGACCGGCCGGGGCAGCGACATGCGCGGCACGTCCTTGCCGAAGTGCTCGCACAGATCGCGCAGGCGCCGGTAGGCCGAGCGCGCCTCGTTCAGCACGCGCCAGCTGCCCACGATCTGCTCCACCGGCTGCAGGGCGCGGCCGAGCAGCACGGTGGTGGCGATCATCACGCCGGCCGACGCCGCCTGCGTGAGTACCAGGTAGGCACCGATCGACATCATCATCACCTGCACGCCTTGGCGCAGAAAGCGCGAGGCGGCGCTGAACGACACGCTCGCGTGGCTGGTGCTGGCCTGCAGCGCCAGGGCCTCGTCCTGTTGCTTGCGCCAGCGGCCCAAGAGGCGCTCGGTCATGCCCATGGCCTGCAGCACCTCCGCGTTGCGCAGCGACCCCTCGACGTAGCGCGAGGCCTGGCGCGTTTCGCGCTGCACCGCGTCCAGCGCCTTCTGGTTCACGCGGTCGTTGAGCCAGGCCAGGCCGATCATCACGGCGGCCGCCCCCGCGGCCCCCAGGCCGAGCGCCGGATGAAAGAAGGCGATGACGGCCACGTAGACGACGATCCACGGCGCGTCCATCAGCGCCGTCAATCCGTTGGCCGAGAACAGGCCCCGCAGCGTCGCGATGTCGCGCATCGCATCGGGCCGCGCATTGAGCGTGGAGCGCGCGGCGGCGGTCACCACCGCATGCATCACCGGCGGCGAGAGCCGCTCGTCGACGATGTGCCCCGTGAGGTGCTGCAGGCGCAGCCGCACATAGTCGAGCACGAAAAGAATGAACAGCGCCGTGCCCACGCCGCCCAGCAGCACCCACAGCGTCTCGCGGCTGTTGGTGGGAATCACGCGGTCGAACACCTGCAGCATGAACAGCGCAGGCACCAGGTACAGCAGGTTGATGACGAACGAGAAGAGCGCCATGCTGAACAGCAGCGGCTTCAGCTCGGCCCAGATCGGCTTCATGTTGGATCTCCTCCGGTATTCGGCGCGGGGCGCTTGCACGCCCCGCGCCGTACCTTGCTTTTTTTGCCGATCAGACGAAGTCGAAGTTCGCCGCCACCACCGCCGCATTGGCACTGAACGTGCCGATCAGCGTGAGCTCCGCCGCCGACGTTTCCCCGCCGCCGGCCTGCACCCACTGCCACAGCGAGAAGCTGTTGCCGTTGGTGTCGTTGATGACCAGCAGCGCGTCCTCGCCGTTGGCCGCGGTGATCGCGAATTCGCTGTTGAACGCCGCCGCAACCGCCGCCGCATTGCCCAGGTTGGCCGTGGTCACGCCCTCCCCGCCCGCGCCGGTCAGGAGCAGCGCCTCGATGTCGCCGTTGCCCTGCCCCACCGTGACATTCACCGTGCCGCCCGCGCCGTTGCCGGTACCGAAGAGGAAGTTGTCGTTGTTGTTGCCGTCGTCCCAGGCCGTGTTGAGCGCGCCGCCGAACTCGATGCGGTCGTCGCCCGCCGCGGTCGGGCCGTTGGCGTCGAAGTTGCTCACCACGTCGCCGAACTCGTTGGTCGCGCTGAACCGGAAGATGTCCTGCACGTTGTCGTTCGCCGCGCCCGAGTTGAGGATGTCCGCGCCGATGCCGCCGATCAGGATGTCGCCGCCCGCCCCGCCGTTGATGGTGTCGTTGCCCGCACCGCCGATGAGCGTGTTGGCGCCGGCACTGCCCGTGAGCGTGTCGTTGCCCGCGCCGCCCGTGGCGTTCAGGATGCTCGCGATCGAGGTGAAGCCCGAGGCCGTGCCCGCCAACAGATTGACGTTGACGGCCGTGGTGGAGTCGCCGTACGAGAGCGTGTCCGCATTGCCGCCCAGGTTGGCGTTGATCGACTCGACGCCGGTCACCGTGCCGCCCTCGAAGCCCGTGATGGCGCCGTTGTAGACCACGTCCAGCACATCGTTGTTCGCCGCGCCCGTGATGTTGAGCACGTCGTTGCCGCCGCCGCCCACGATGGTGTCGGCGCCGCCGCCGATCGTGTAGTTGAAGGTGTCCGCACCGAGGCCGCCGTTCAGCACGTTCGCGCCGGCGCTGCCGGTGATGGTGTCGTTGCCGCTGCCGCCGGTGAAGTTCTCCATCCCCACGATCACGTCGGAGTTGGCTGCGTTGCTGCCCGAGCCCGTGACGATGATCGGTGCCGCGCCGCCCAGGTTCACCGTCAGCGCCGCCGTGTAGGCCGAGTAGTTGGCCGTGTCCAGGTCGGCGCCGCCATCGAGCGTGTCGCGCACGTTGTCGACCGTGGCCGAGAGCGTGTCGTTGCCCGCGCCGCCGCTCAGCAGGTTGACGACACCCGTGCCCGCGGTGCCGCTCGCCGTGAGCGTGTCGCCGAAGGCGCTGCCCACGAGGTTCTCGATGCTCGAGAGCGTGTCGCTGCCGGCACCGCCGGTCGCCTGCGCCGCGGCAATCGCCAGGGACACCGTCACCGCCGCCGCCGCGGTGGCGTAGTTCGCGGTGTCGCTGCCGCCACCGCCCGTCAGCACGTTGTTGCCCGCATTGCCGGTCAGCACGTTGTTGCCGGCATTGCCCGTGCCGTTGATGTTGCCGGTACCCAGCAGGGTGAGGTTCTCGACGTCTGCGTCGGTGATGGTGTAAGTGAGGGTCGATTGCACGGTGTCCGTGCCGGCGCCCGCGCCCTCGGCCACGGTGTCCGTCGCGCTGTCCACCAGGTAGGTGTCGTCGCCCGCGCCGCCGGCCATCGCATCGTTGCCGACGCCGCCGTCCAGCGTGTCGTTGCCGTCGCCTCCGTTGAGGATGTCGTTGCCGATGCCGCCCAGCAGCGTGTCGTTGTCGTCACCGCCGTTGAGGGTGTCGTTGCCCTCGCCGCCGTCCAGCGCATCGGCACCGATCCCGCCATTGAGCGTGTCGTTGCCGCCGAGCCCGGCCAGCGTGTCGGCCAGGTCGCCGCCGCTGATGACGTTGTTGAGCGCGTTGCCCGTGCCCACGAACGGGTCGGCGTCGATGCCCGTGTAGGTGAGGTTCTCCACGTTGGCGATGAGCTCCAGCGAGAAGGCGGCCAGCTCGGTCTGGACCTGGTCGGTGCCGGTGTTGGCGCCGGCCGCTTCGACGATCACGTCCAGCACGTCGTCCACGACGTAGGTGTCGCTGCCGTTCAGGCCCACCATGGTGTCGGCGCCCAGTCCGCCGTCGAGCAGGTCGTCGTCGCCGTTGCCCGAGCCGCCCACCAGCAGGTCATCGCCGTCGCCGCCATGCAGTTCGTTGTCGCCGGTGCCGCCGAAGATCAGGTCGTTGCCCAGGCCCCCGGTGATCAGGTCATTGGTGCCGTTCTCCCCGGCGATGAAGTTGTTGGCCGTCGAGGCGGACAGGTCGATGGTGCGCGAACCGCCGGTGGGATCCAGGCGGCTGATGAGGTAGTCGTCCACGCCGAGCAGGTAGCCCGCATAGCTGCTGTCGGTGAAGTTGATGCGCTCCACGCCGGTCTGCGCATTGGTCCCGGTGTAGTGGCCGTTGACGGTCACCGTCTGCCCGTTGAAACTGAGCACCAGGCTGCCGTTGTTGGTGCCCGTGTTGTTGTCCGTGGCGTTGAGCCCGACAAGCGGGTTGGCCAGCAGCGTGACCGGGTCGATGCCCGCCTGGATCACGATGCGGTCGGCCGTCCCGCCGCTGGTGGCGTTGACCGGTTCATTGATCGTGTCGTTGCCGTCCGCCAGTCCGAACACATAGGTGTCGTTGCCCAGCCCGCCGTTGAGCGTATCGGTGCCTGCGCCGCCGACCAGCACGTCGTCCCCGGCCAGCCCGTTCAGCGTGTCGTTGCCCGCGAGGCCCAGCAGCAGGTCGTTGCCCGCCGTGCCGTTGAGCGTGTCGTTGCCGGCGGTGCCCGTCACGATGCCCAGCGTGGCGTCGGTGAACTGCAGCCGCTCGATGTTGCTCAGCGTGTCGGTGCCCTCGATCGGGTCGGCGCTCACGTCGGTCACCGTGAGCCGCCCGTTGGCGTCGGTGCCGAACGCGTAGTTGGCGATCGGCCCGAGGTACGCGACGGTGTCGATGTCGCCCGCCGTCTCGTCGGTCCGGATGGTGCGCACGATGGCCAACTGCCCGGGGTTGATCTGCCCCGCGAACATGCTGTTGACCAGCGTCTTCATGCTGTTGTGCAGCGCGATTGGCGTGCCCGTGTGCGCGGTGTCGCCGACTGCGAAGACGCCGATCTGCACGTCCAGCCATTTGTCGCCGTCGATGATGTCGTCGCCGCCGCGGCCCATGATGAGGTCGCCCCCGTCGCCGCCCAGGATGATGTCGCCCGCCGAGTAGTTCACCACGCCCGCGCCCAGCACGGCCTGCAGGCCGTTGATGCGTGCGATGCCCGCCGCATCGAGCAGGTTGCCCGCGTAGCCCTCGGTGCCGCCCTGCGCGAACGGCAGCCGCTCTTCGGCCAGCGTGTCGGCGCCGATCAGCACGTCGGCAAAGCGCGTGCCCGAGAGGCCCTCGACCGACTCGTACCCGTCCAGCGTTCCGTTCTGCGGCGGGGCCGGGTTCTCGTCGAACACGATGGCGCGCGTGAGGTCGGCATTGATGCCGGCGGTGTTGTCCTTGTAGGTCACCCAGTCCCAGCCCGACATGCCGGCCAGCTTGCCGCGGCCGGGGCTGCCCACCATGATGTCGTCGCCGCCCTCGGCGATGAACTCGTCGAAGCCGCCGTCGCCCAGGAACACGTCGTGGCCCACGATGCTGTCGCGCGCGAAGATCTCGTCGAAGCTGTCGCCGGGCGCACCGTCGAAGGTGCCGGTCTCGATCCAGTCGTCGCCCTCGTTGCCCAGGATGCGCTCGGCGTTCTTGCTGCCCAGGATGAAGTCGTTGCCCTCGCCGGCGAACACCTCGGAGCCGGCATCCGTGCCCAGCACGATGAAGTCCTGCCCCTTGCCGCCCATGATGAGGTCCAGCCCCGGGCCGCCGTGCACCACGTCGTTGCCGTCGCCGGCCTTGATGTTGTCGTCGCCGCCCAGGTCGCGCACGATGTCGTCGCCCGCCCCGGCATTGATGATGTCGTTGCCGGCGCCGCCTTCCAGGTTGTCGTTGCCGCCGTCGCCGTGGATCGTGTCGTCGCCCTCGCTGGCGATGATGATGTCATTGCCCTCGGTGCCGCCCAGCACCACGTGCTCGTCGCCCGTGTAGCGCAGGTAGTTGCTGTCGGGCCCGACCGTCCCAGGGTTGTTGCGAACCACCAGCGGCGTCAGGATGCCGCCGCCCACCGGGTCGGTGCTCTCCAGCGTGCCGTTGCCGTCCAGGTCATTGAACTGGCGGGTGATGTCCACCTCCAGCGCCAGCCCCGGCGTGGAGAACACGTCCGACGGCAGGTGCGTCGCGTTCGTGTTGGTCATGATCATTTCGGCGAACGAGTTGTTCTCCATTTCGCCGAACAGGTGCAGGCCGTCCAGGCGCTGCAGGTAGTAGAAGCGGTCGCCGTTCTGCAGGCTTTCCATCTGCTGCTCGAACACGAAATTGAAGGTCGAGCCGAGCATGCCGCCGAAGGGAAGAATCTTTTCCGCGAGGCCGCCGATCCAGAGGTCCACGTTGTCCAGGCCTGTGGTGGTGACGCCGTTCGCGCCGCTCGCCCATGCGCCGCTGCCGTTGAGAAAGTCCACTGCATCGGCGGGCACCAGCAGCCCGCCGACCGCCGCGCCGGTGATGATCGTCAGCGCCGCATCGCGCTTGCCTTCGATCGTCGTCTGGCCGGTGATCAATGAGTGCGTGCCGTAGGCGGCGACGAAATTGATGATCGACGCCTCGTGCTTGAGGTTGCCGGCAAAGTCCACCCAGCTGTCGTACGGCCGCAGTTCCGCCGCGTTGTTGGTCGCGTCGAAGAACTCGCGCCGCGCGGCGTTGAGCGACGGCACGCCCGTGTCGCGGCCTCGTGCCAGGTTGATGGTCGCGAGGTCCAGCGGCAGGCCCAGGAGGTTGTTGCGCAGCGCGCCGGTCACGAACTCGTCGATTTCGTTGCCGACCTGGCGCGTCATGCCGCGGATGATCGCGCCGGCGGCGATGTCGTCGGTGATGGCATGCCCGGAATCGAACGCGACAGGATTCAGAAAGCCCTGGATCAGCCCGATGTCGTCCGCGTTGAAGTTCGGATCGAACCGGTCGATCGACTCGGTGAGCATCGAGTGGCCGAAGCGATACACCACGTGCGCGAACTCGGCAACGATCGACGGATTGATGGTCACGTCGAAACCGTCGGGCACCACGAACGGATTGATCTGCGGCTGGATCTTGCGCGCGAACTCCTCGAACACCAGATGCTGGTACTGCATCTCGGTGGTGAACTTGGCGGACTGGAACAGCCGCTCGCCGTCCCACACAAGCGTGCTCAGATCCGCCGGCAGCGCGGTCACGTCCTCGATCAGCCATTCGTTCAGGAAGGCGAAGTTGCCGCCGGCCGCGGTGGACAGAATGACTTCCTGGTTGTGCTCGACCATGCGGTTGTGCTCCGCATGGAACACGTGGTGCACGGCGGTGAGGCCGATGTTTTCGTTCACGCGGCCGTCGCCGGCGATGAAGTGGGCGTCGAGCAGTTCGTTGTCGTACTCCGTGTCGCCGTTGCCCGGGTTTCCGAGGCCGATGGTGATGTCGCCGTCGGCGATCTTGCCGATCGGAACCGCCTCGTGCGCGATGTCCGCAAGAAACGCGTGGCCCGTGCGCAGTGCCGCCGCCGTCGTCGGATTGACCGGGCTGCCCGGCGTACCGGAGACCACGATATCGTCTGCCGTGTTCGGAATGCCGTCGGCGCCGATGCCCACGATGACCTGCGCCATGCCGGTCGCGGCATTGGGAATGAAGTTGCCGTACTGGTCCGTTCTGAGCAGCGGCACGCTGCCCACGTCGAAGTCGGTCAGCTCGATGCCCAGCATCAGGGCCTGCGCCTTGACCTCGCCCCAGGTCGCCATGCCGCCGTTGCCGCCTTCGATCAGCTTGCCGGTCGCCACCGGTTGGCCGTCGCCGTTCAGCGTGTACTGGCGCAGGAACACCTGGTGCGAAGAGTGCGAGGTGTAGGTCTGGTTCTGGTCGACGAAGGCCGTGGTGGTGTTCACCGGCCGCACGTCGTCCGCGGTGCCCATGATGCCGTCCGCGCCGGGGGACACCGAGGCGCGGGTCAGCACCATGAAGTTGGTCGGGCTGCCTTCCACGTACAGCGGATCGTCCGGCTGCAGCGGAATGAACACCGTGCCGCTGCCGCCCTTGTTGACCAGGTCCAGGCCATGGTCGAAGAACTGGCCGAAGAGGGTGAACCACGAGTTGAACGATGCCGACAGGCCCACGTCCGGCGAGATGTTGGGCAGGCTGACGTTGTCGCCATCCATCGTGATGCCGAAGGGCTCGATGGCGGCGTCGCGCACCACGCGGGCCTCCTGCAATGCCGTGACGGTCAGCGCATGCGCGGCGTCCGCGGCATCGGCCGCATCGAGGGCCGCCTGCTCCGCGGGTGTGGGCGGCGTGGCGGGATCGCCGTCGCCGAGTTCTTCGGCATCCGCACGGGCGTTCTGCGCCACGACACGGGCCTGGTACTCGGCATCGGACGCGGGCTTGAAGGCCTGGTAGATGACCGTGATGGCGGCCAGATCGGCCATGGGGTTGGCCGCGCCCGCGCGGTCCAGCGCGGTCAGTATGGCGGCCGGATTGCCCAGGGTCTGGTCGACCAGCAGGTTGGAGATGGTGCGCAGGCTCGAATCGAAGACGAGCGAGTTCGGGTTGTTGCTCGGGTTGTAGTTCGCCGCCGTCGGCATGGCGGGCGCGGGACCGGGGCCGTCGGGATCGAACAGCGTGCCGTCCGCCGGCCGATATGCCGGGTCTAGCAGCGTCGGGAACGGCTGGTCCGCGGCGCCCCATGTTTCGTGGAGCAGGTTGTTGTACGTGCCATCCACCGTTCGCAAACCCCAGCTGACGTTGTACGCCGGGACCAGCCCGCCCGGTCCGAACAACGGCTGGCCGGCGGCGTGGGCCTCCGAGATCTTGATTTGCGCAAGGATGAACTCGAGGTCTGCTTGATTGACTGTGACGGACATGGCATGGCTCCTCAGTGCTTGTGGTGGTGGGGTGTTTCGGAACGCTACTTCCGTCATCACAGTCTTTAGTCCCACCCTTAAGAAGTCCTTAAGCAATAGGTAGTAATTTTGAAGACAGGGAGGTTGGAGGCCACGGAGGAGACAAGACATGGAGACAAGCGCACAAGGCGTTCATCGCGCCCTGCCCGGCGCGCGCGGGCACGGCCGCAGGGCATCGGCAAGCGGTCCATCCGCTTGCTTGCTTTCGCTCTTGCTGGCGCTCGGGGCCGCACCGGCGTGGGGGCAAAGTCTGGTGGAGCTCTATCGATCGGCGCGCGACTACGACGCCGTCTACCAAGGCGCGCGAGCGCAGTACGCCGCCACCGTGGCGCGTGCGGCGCAGGCACGTGCGGGCGTGCTTCCGGCGATCAACCTGACGGCGGGCGCATCGTTCACCGAGCAGGACGTCTCCACTGCCGGTACATCGACCTCGCGCGGCGTGAATTCGCGCAACGTCGGCATCAACCTGACTCAGCCCCTCTACCGGCCTGCCAATTGGGCCACCTATGAGCAAAGCGGGCTGCAGGAAGAGATCGCGCAGTCGCAACTGGTGCTTGCCGAACAGGACCTCGTGGTGCGCGTGAGCCAGGCCTACTTCGATGTGCTCGCGAGCTACGACAGCCTCGTGCTGGTGCGGGCGCAGAAGCTGGGCGTGGTGGAGCAGCTTGCGTCCGCCAAGCGCAATTTCGATGTCGGCACCTCGACCATCACCGACACGCGCGAAGCGCAGGCGCGCTTCGACCTCGTCGTGGCGCAGGAGATCGCGGCGGCCAACGACCTGGAGGTCAAGAAGATCATCCTCGACCAGCTCGTCGGACAAGCCGGCAGCAGCCCCACGCCGCTCGCGGCACCCGTGCTGCTGCCGCCGCTCACGCCGAACAGCGTGGACGCGTGGCTCGCGCAAGGCGAAGCCACGCATCCGGCCATTCTGCAGGCCAGCCGCGGCGTCGAAGTGGCGACGCTGGAGATCCGCAAGGCCCAGGCCGGACACCTGCCGACGATCGACGCCCAGCTGGGCTACAACATCACGACCAATCCGCAGAACACGACCTCCAGCACCGCATCGGCCGGCAAGACGCGCGTGGGCGCAGCCAGCGTCGGCGTGGTGTTCAACATGCCGCTGTTCGCAGGGTTCGCGACCGAGAACCGGGTGCGCGAAACGCTGGCCCTCGCGGACCAGTCGCGCGCCACGCTGGACAACACGCGTCGCAGTGTTTCGGTATCGACGCGCGCTGCGTTTCTCGGGCTGGTTTCCGGCGCGAGCCAGGTGAAGGCGCTCGAGGCCGCGGAAGCGTCGAGCCAAGTGGCGCTGGACGCCAACCGCATGGGCTACCAGGTGGGCGTGCGGATCAACATCGACGTCCTGAATTCGCAGAGCCAGCTGTTCCAGACCAAGCGCGATCTGGCGCAGGCGCGCTACAACGTTCTGCTGGGAACCCTGCGGCTTCGGCAGGCCAACGGCACGTTGACCCCCGACGCGCTGGATGCGCTCAACGCGACGCTGGCGCTCGACGGCAGGCCGGCGGTGGACAGCACGGCCACGGGTGCGGGTGCGCGCGTGCGCTGAACAACGGGAGCATCGGATGCCGCTCGCTCTTCTTCTTCAGCTCCTGCGCAGGCGATTTCCCGTCACGCTCACCGCGGAAGCGGACATCCGGCATGCATCGGTGCTCGTGGCGACCGGGCTGATCGAAGCCGAATTCCAATTCGACGGTTTCGGCTACCAGCACTACGAAAGCGCGGTCATCCTGGCCATCACGGACGAAGGGCGCGCGGAAATCGCGCACCTGCGCAACCGCGGCGGCATGGCGGATGAAGAGCGCCAGGAATCACTCGTCACGCCGCTCGATCACCCGCACAGGGTCCTGGAAGCAGCCGGGATGGTGGAGGCGGCCGCTCCCCCGGCCCGACCCGCCCGGCAAGAGCCCACCCACATCCACCGGACCGAGGACGTGCCCGATGTCACGCTCATTCCTTCCGGCGAACCCGCCTCCACTGCCATGACGCCCTACCGCCAGAACGCCATGCCCGGCGTCTGCGCCCCCGCGACCGCGCTGTGGCCCGACTTCCTCATGGGCCAGGAAAGATCGCCGGTTCGCGTGCTGCTCGTCGACGACGACGAGTTGGTGCGCCGCACGATCGCGCGGGAGCTGCTGGCGGACCTGCGCATCCAGCTGGAGGGCCAGGCCGACAGCATCCGCGAAGGACGCAAGCTGCTGGTCGCGCACGAGTTCGACGTGCTGATGGTGGACCTGCGGCTGAGCGACGGGCTGTGCTTCGAGCTGATCGACGAGGCGCGGCGTCACCGCAGCAACATCGAGGTCATCGTGATCTCCGCCTTCGAAGACGAAGCGCATGTGCTGCGCGCCTTCGAGCTGGGCGCGACCGGCTTCCTGCTGAAGAACGCCTGGCTGCAGCGCTTTCCCGATGCGGTGCTGCACGTGATGAACGGCGGCGCGGCCATCACGCCGCGGCTCGCACGGCGCCTGCTGCACCTCATGAACCAGCAACCTCCCGAGCCGCTGGCCGACGATGCGTTTCCGTTGTCGGCAGCGCCGTCGGCACCGCTCCAGCACGAGACGACGCTCTCGCACCGGGAGAGCCAGATCCTGCGCTTCGTTGCGCTGGGCCACGTCTCGGTGGAGATCGGCGCGAAGCTTGGCATCACCGGCCAGACGGTCGACGCGCACATCAAGAGCATCTACAAGAAGCTGCATGTGCATTCGAGGGCGCAGGCGGTGAGCCTGGCTGTTCAGGCGGGCCTGATCTGAGCGGCAGGCGCTCGCACGCTGGGCTCCCGCCATCACGCCGCACCAGGCGGTTGCGAGCAACTTTCGGTTGTCACAAGCATCGCAACAAGGCTGCATTGGATCTTCCGCAGCCACAACTACCGACGACTTGCAGAAAAGTGAATTGAAGATCCCGCTCATTCCCCCCGAGAGAGAGCAACCCTACATTCGTTGAACGGCAGAAAGCAACGCAATCGCTTCTCCATCCAATCGATGGGTCCGGCTTGTGTGCTCCTGTATTTCATTCAACTTTCTCAAGGACAGGCAATGACCAATCAAGCACTCATCGTGGTCGACATTCAGAACGACTATTTCCCCGGCGGTAAATGGCTGCTCCATGACGTCGAAAATGCTGCCGATAACGCGGCGCGCGTCATCGATAAGGCCCGGCGCTCGGGCGATCTGGTGGTGCACATTCGCCACGAAACGCTTTCTCAAGGGGCTGCATTCTTCGTCCCCGATACCGAGGGTGCGCAACTGCACAAGAAGGCCCTGAATTTGCCGGACGAAACGGTGGTCCTGAAACACTTCATGAATCCGTATCGCGAAACGAATCTCAAGGAAATACTGGACAACGCCAAGATCGAAAAAGTCGCGGTCATCGGGAACATGAGCCACATGTGCATCGATGCGGTGTCCCGAGCATCGGACGACTATGGTTTCGACGTGACGGTGGTCCATGACGCCTGCGCCACGCACGATCTGGAGTTCGACGGCGTGAAGGTACCGGCAGCTCAAGTTCATGCAGCGTTCATGGCAGCGCTCAATTTCGGCTATGCCAAGGTCGTGTCGACACAGGAGTTCGCGGGGTGAGCTGCGCCTATCATGGCAAGGTAGATCACTAACGGACGAACCCTTGGACCGATTCAATGCAATGGCCGCCTTTGTCCGGGTGGTCGAGTCCGGCAGCTTCACCAAGGCGGCCAAGACCCTGAATGTGCCCAAGCCGACCGTGACGCGGCTTGTGCAGGCGCTCGAATCCCAACTGAACGCCCAACTGCTCCATCGAAGCACGCGTGCCGTGACGCTGACGGCCGAAGGCGCAACGTACTACGAGCGAACCGTCCGGCTGCTCGCGGAACTCGAGGACATCGAGGCCGGCACGCGCAGCTCGCTGGCCAGGCCGTCGGGCAAGATCAAGGTGGAACTCAGCGTCGCGATGGCCGCGATGCTGGTCGTGCCCGCGCTGACCGACTTTTACGCCCGCTACCCGGACATCGAGATCGAGCTGAGCGTGAGCAATCGCGACGTGGACATCATTGCCGACAACGTCGACTGCGCGATCCGCACCGGACCCATCGCGGACCAATCGCTCGTTGCGCGCCGCATCGGCTACCTGCACTTCACGACCTGCGCCAGCCCCTCTTACCTTGAGCGTCGCGGTGTTCCGACGCATCCCGACGAACTGTCGAAGGGCCACGACACCATCGGCATGGTTTCGAGCCGCACCGCCCGCCCCTTGCCTTTCGTCTACCACAAGGATTCGGTGCGGCTGGAGGTGACGCCGCAGTACCGCCTGTCGATCAACGACACCCATGCCTACCTCGCGGCGGGTGTCGCGGGCCTCGGCATCGTCCAGGCGGCCAGCATCGCGGTCCAGGACGCCATCGAATCGGGGCAGCTCGTGCCTTTGTTGGAAGACTGGCAATCCGATGTGTACGCGACGAGCATCGTGTATCCGCCGAACCGTTTCCTGAGCGCGAAGGTCCGGGTGTTCGTGGACTGGGCGGTCGACCTCTTCGAGCACAACAAGACGGTCAAGCGCAAGTCCTGATTCGCGCCCTGGCTTCCCCGCGCCTGTGCAGGGCGCTTGCGCTCAACGCCCCTTGAAGTCCATGACGGGGCGCGGCTTGCCCGCCTTCAATGCGTTCACTGCGGAGGGAATGCCTTTCTGCACATCCTCGGTATCGAACACGGGCATCGCGATGTCGAACATCACCTCGTCCGCGGCGCTGATGCCGCCCACCGCCCAGGTGCGCAGCAGCGCCTTGTGCGCCGCGTAGGCGCGGGTCGGTCCGTTAGCGATCTTCGCGACGAAGGCCGAAGCCTCGGCGAGCAACCGGTCATCGGGCACGACCCTGTTGACGACGCCGAAGCGCTCCATCGTCGCCGCGGGCACCTGCTCCGAGGTGAGCGCCCATTCGGCCGCACGCGAACGCCCTGCCCGCTCGGCCACGCGGTAGACACCGCCCAGCACCGTCACGATGCCCAGCGACTGCTCGGGGTGGCCGAAACGCGAGGTCTCGGATGCAAGGATCATGTCCGCGCGCAGCGCCAGTTCGAGCCCGCCGCCAAAGCACAGGCCTTGCACGGCGGCCACGACCGGCAGGGGCAGCCGTTCGAACTGGTTGAAGACGCTCATGTAGCGCTCGAACAGCGCGCGCAGCGATGCACGGCTCATGTCCGGCCACGGCAGGATGTCGCCGCCGAAACTGAAGTCCGGCCCTTCGGCGCGCAGCAGCACCGCGCGCGCGTCGCTTTTGCCGATGGCCTCGATGGCCGCCGCGAGCTCGTCGGCCATCTGTTCGTCGATGCGGTTCTGCGGCGGGTTGCGCAGCACCAGGGTGGCGGTCTGGTTGTCGATGGTGCAGATCAGGTGTTGCATGGGGGTCGATTCGTGCAAGTTCAGGAAAGGTGTGCCTGGAACCAGGCCAGCGCCGCAGCGCTCGATTGCGGGAAATTCACCAGGTAGGGGTCGAAGTGACCGCCGGGTATCGACACCAGCTTCTTGGGCTCCAGCGCACGCTCGTAGGCGGCCAGCGCGAGGTCGGTCACCGTGACGGTGTCGTTGAGTGCGACAACCATCAGCAGCGGCGTCGGCGAGACGCGGGCAATCCATGCACCGGGCTCGTACATGCGGGCAGCGCGCGTCGAACGCACGGTCACTTCATTGGTCCAGAGCCCCTCGGGCACGGGCTGCAGGTAGAAGTCGATGGCATCCTTCGCGCGGTAGGAAGCCGGCTCGCTCATGTCCGCGCTCACGATCTTCTGCCGGCGCAGCGGCTCGCCTCGCAGCTGACCCCGTTCATCCTCGGAAAACGCCGCTTCGACCGCCGCCACGCCTTCGGGCGGAATGCGCCGCAGCCCCTGCTCGAAGCCGCTGATCGTGGGAACCTGCGAGACCACGCAGCGCAAGCGCCGGTCCGTCGCGCCCAGCACGATCGCGTGGCCGCCTGCGTAGCTGGTGCCCCAGAGGCCGATGCGGTTGGCGTCCACGTAGTCCAGGCTCTCCAGGTACGAGATGGCGCGCCGCCAGTCGGCAATCTGCCGCCACGGATCGACGTCTTGCCGCGGGGTGCCCTCGCTGGCACCGAAGCCCCGGTGATCGTGCAGCAGCACGACAAAGCCGCTCTCGGCGAAAGCCTTCGCAAAGGCCTCGATGCCGTGTTCCCTGGTGCCGGCATAGCCGTGCGCCATGGTGATGGCGGGATAGGGCTTCACGGGTCTCGTGCCGCCTTCGGGAACATAGAGCCAGGCACGCAGCGCGACGCCTCCCTCTGCCTGGAACTCGACGTCCATTCGCTTGACCATACAAACTCCTTGGGGGTTGGGCGCACTCAGGCGCCGTTGTAGAAATGCGCGGCGGTGATGGTTCCGCTCAGGCGCTCGCGCAGTTCCTGCGAAAAGCGAAGTGCGGCCTTCAGCGGGCGATGGTGGATGGCCACTCGAACGATCTTTCCGGCCTCGTTTTTCTGCAGCACCGTCACGCCGAGCAGTTCCTGGCCGCCGAAGGCAACGGCCTTCCATTCGAGATAGCTGCGCTGCCCGTTCACCGCCTCGTGCGTGAAGACCAGCGACTCGTAGATCTTGCTGGCCGCAGCCATGACCGCCTTGACGTCCGCCAGGCCTTGCACCGGCAGGGCCAGCGTGCTCGCCTCCAGCGTCACTTCTGCATCGAAGGCTTCCGCGAAGGCGTCTTCCGATTTCTTCGCGAAGGCTTGCGTCCATCCCTGGCTGCGCACGTCGCTGGCGGTGTTGCCCGCCGATGCGGAGGCATCGATGCTCGCAACAAATTTGTCCAACAGCCCGGCGACAGCCGTCGGCTGCTCGGCATGGGGCCAATGGCCCGCACGGGCGATGATTTCCGTCGCTGCGTGCTGGAAGCGCGGCGCCACGTTCGAGGCGATCAGATCGGCGGTGACGAACCCGTCGCTCTCGCCGCCGACGATCAGTACCGGCCCCGCGAACGCGCTCGGCGACTTGCCTGCGGGATGCCCCGCGTTCCATGCATCGGCCGTCGCTGCCACGACCTCCGGCCGGACCGGCAGGCCGAGCGCGATGAGCCTGTCGAGCTGCGCGGGCGCAAGCCCTGCGGTCAGTTGCTGCCGCACCGCGGCCTGCGCCGCCGGTTGGCCGCCCAGGCTGCGGAAGGGTTCGAGCGCGCCCGGCGGCATGCCCGTGCCGCCGAGGGGAACCGGCGTCAACAGCACGAGTCCCCTTGCGAGATCCAGACGCGCGGCCGCCACCAGCTCGGCCACCTGGGCGCCCATGCTCTGCCCCACGATGACGAAGGGCTTGGCGAGCGCATCCACCACGGCGCCGACGTCGGCGGCGAACCGGTCGAGGTCGAACGGCCCTTCGTCGGCCACGCGCGCGCCCATGCCCGCCAGGTCGACCTGGATGGCCGCGATGCCATCGGTCTTCAATTCGGCGATCACGTCGTTCCAGACGGCTGCCGCGTCCAGGAAGCCATGAACGAACACGAGCGCGTGTTCCTTGTTTTTCGTCATCGGGGTCTCCAGTGCGTTTGGGATGGAAATGAAATCAGGCGGCCGTCGATCCGGATGCGGACCAGCTGCCCGTATCGATCGGCGAAAAGTCGGCGGCGTGCGCGTCCAGCCGCGCCATGCGACGGCCGTCCAGCGACGCGAGCAGATCGCTCTCCAGCGGCGTGGTGAACACGTTGTTCACCAGGCTGTACTCGGCGGCGAGGCGACCGACCGCCGCCAGCGCGGCCGTGTCGATGCGGCCACGGTCCAGGTACAGGTCGTCGCGGATGTGAAAGCGCACCACCTCGCCGAAGACGACGTGGTCGCCCAGGTCGCCGATGGTGATCACCCGCTCCAGCCGGCATTCCATGGCGATCGGCGCGCCCTTGACGCGCGGTGCGCGAACCACTTGGCAGGCCTCTTTCTCCAGGCCCACGGCCTCGAACTCATCGACATCGGAAGGAAATTCGAAAGCGCTGCGGTGCATGTGATGCGCCTGGGGCAGCGTCACGAGGTTCGTCACGAACTCGCCGGTGTCGCGGATGTTGGTGAAGGTGTCCTTGAGCGTGACGCCGTCCGAGCGCGGCTGGAGCGACAACGACACCATCGGCGGCAACCGCCCCACGGCCGTGAAGAAGGAGATCGGCGCCAGGTTGGCCACGCCGCCCGGAGAGAGGGTGCTGACCCAACCGATGGCGCGCGGAAGAATGCTGCCGATCAGCAGCTTGTAGGCGGAAGTTGCATCCAGCGTGCTGGCGTCGATGATCATGGTGTCTCTCTGTTGCCCTTGTTGCATGTCGCTGATGGACACGGTTGGGGAACGATAGGCAAAAGAGACGTGGCTCGATAGTCAGTTCCGTGGACTGCGCCGTTGTGAAAAGTGAAACAGCCTCCCCGGAGACTCGCAGTGCAGGACCATCTGCTACATCGCCAGATGCAGCGCCGCGCCCGACGCCTTCGACGGCATCGCGCAGCAAATCAACGCCTCGCCTTCTTCGAGCGGAAACGAAGGTGTGCTCGCATAGGTGACCGAACCCTCCAGCACGCGCGTCATGCATGTGCCGCAACTGCCACCACGGCAGCCGAACATGGGAGACAGGCCACGCGCTTCCGCCACCTCGAGCAAGCTGCCGTCTCCGGGGTTCCATCGCCCCTCCTTTCCCGATTCCGTGAAGACGAGGCGAACCGATTCGGTCGCTGCCGGTGGCAGCTGCGGCGCCGCGGCCCCATCCGTTTCCCCGGAGCGGCGCAGCGACGACGGCCCGAAGGTCTCGGCATGGATGCGCTCGTCTCTCACGTTGAGTTCGCGCAGGCCGTCGTACGTGGCCTGCATGAAACCCGATGGACCACAGAGGTAGAAGTCGTGGTCGCCGAACGGCAGCGTCGCCTTCAGGAGCGCCATGTCGATGCGGCCTTCCTTGTCGTAGTCGCGCCCGATCACCGCGGCACCGGGCTGGCTGAGCGTGCGAACGAGCCGCACACCGCCGTTGCCGGCTTCCACAAGCGCCGCGATCTCGGCGTCAAACGGCCGGTCCTCCATCGTGCGGGCCGAATGGAACAGCCAGGTGGGTCGCAGCGTTCGCGTGCGTTTTCCTTCGTGCACCAGATGGCGCAGCATCGCCAGCAAAGGCGTGATGCCGATGCCCGCGGCGAGCAGCACGGCAGGCCGTCTTTGCGCGGCGTCCACCGTGAAGGCGCCCGCGGGCGCACGCACCTCGAGCAGCGCGTCTTCGCCCAGCGTGTGAAGGTGCCGCGAGGCCTTGCCGTCTTTCTTGACGCTGATGCGGTACTGGCCGTCCGACGGCGCCATCGACAAGGTGTAGGTCCGGCTCAGCGCCTCGCCGCCGTCGGGCAGCGTCATGCGGATCGGCAGGTGCTGCCCGGGCAGCGGCGGGATCATCGCCATGCCGTCCGCCGGCGACAGATAGAGCGAGCGGACGGAGGCGCTCTCCTCCACCATGCGGGTCACGCGGAACGGGCGCCATTGCTGGGCGAGCGCTTTGGCGGCCAGGCGCTGGTCGGCATCGGCCCAGTTCCCGGTCATGAGCAGGTTCGGCGACCAGCCGTCCGCTTCCATCCGCCAGCGCAAGGGCAGGCCCTCGGGCCGATGCACCACGCGGCGCGCGGTGAACGTCCACAGGCGCTCGGCGCCTTCGAACGCGGCGATCTCGGGCGAATCCAGGATGACCGCGGCATCGCCCGTCATCTGCAGCATGTCGCCCGTTTCCGAATCGACGAACAGCAGGCCGGTCTTCGGATTGACGTGGATGTTGCCCAGCGTCATGAAGAACAGGTTGCCCGAGAAGTCGGGAATGGTGAGCACGCCGTCGCTTCCGACCCGCACGAACCCGGGCTTGCCGCCGCGATGGGAAACGTCGACCTGCCGCGTGCCGTCGTCCCGGTCCACATACGACGCGACATAGAAGGTGTCGGCGCGCTCGATCAACTGGCGGGCGCGGTCGTCGAGGGCATCGAGATGGACCGCCGCAGGCTGCGCGGCTTCTGCCGGATCGCGCGCGAAGCTGAAGCTGCGGTTCTGGATGTACCGCGGGCAGTTGCCGAAGCTCTGGGTGACGTCGATGTCGAAGGACGCGTCGTCGTCACCATCGCGCCGCAGGTTCCCGTTCATCCGGTTGCGGCGGCGCGTCATGAGGTCCACGCCCAGCAGGCCGATCGCATCGCCGGCTTCCATGCCGAGCTCGGCCGGATCGGCTTGGTCTCGCCGCGCACTCACGCGCAACGTCGCGGGGTCGGGCGATTGCAGAAAGCCCGGCTCGCCCGCCCGGAGGGTCGCCCACGCATCGCCCTGCGGATCGACGGTGCCCAGCGCGACGAAATGCAGCAGCGGATAGAAGCTGCGGTGCTGCTCGAGCAGGAAGTTGCGCACATACAGCCGGCCGGGCCGGTCCATGTGCTGGACCACCCCGATGCTCGCCTGGATGGCGAGCTCTCCGGCGTGCCACGGCGACTTCTGGTTCGTGTTGTCTTGATCGGTCATGGTGCTGGCGCGCGGGCTGCTCCGAAGAATCAGGCGGTGAGGCCGACGGGGGTCTTGCGAAATTCGACGAAGCCGGGAAGCGCCTCGATGCGCGCAAGCCAGCCGCGCACGTTCGGGTACGCGTGCAGGTCGACATTGCCTTCGGGGGCGCGCGCGATGTAGCTGTAGAGCGCGACGTCCGCAATCGTGGGCAAGGCGGCTGTGATGAAGCTGCGGCCGGAAAGCTGCGCCTCGACCACGGCCAGCACGCCATGGGCGCGCGTGATGACCTCCTCGGGCCTGAACGACGCGCCGAACACGGTGATGAGGCGGGCCGCGGCGGGGCCGTAGGCGATCTGCCCCGCGGCGACGCTCAGCCATTTCTGCACCGCGGCGGCGGCCGCGGGCGACTCGGGCAGCCAGTCGGTCAACTTCAGCTTCTTCGCGACGTAGACCAGGATGGCGTTCGAGTCGGTCACGATGGTCCCTTCGTCATCGAGCACCGGGACCTGGCCGAAGGCGTTCAGCGCGAGGAATTCGGGCTTCTTGTGCGCGCCCTTGGACAGATCGATTTCGACCAACTCGTGCTCGACGCCGATGAGTCCGAGAAAGAGCCGTGCGCGATGCGAGTGGCCGGAGAGGGGGTGGTAGTACAGCTTCATTTGAGAATCCTTGGAGAGGTCGGATGGAGGAACGGGAAGAGAGGTGTCCTGGAGCACCGATGGTCCCGCCGATCCCCCGCCTCTAGAATCCCTGCGGGCGACAAGTCACCCTTCTCGAAACGTCAACAAATCCACCGCGCAAGGGAACTGAGATGGATCGAATCCAGGCCATGGCGGCGTTCCTGACGGTCGTGGAGACCGGCGGATTCGCCTCGGCGGCGCGCAAGCTCAATGTGTCGCCGTCGGTCATCACCCGCGCCGTTGTCGAGCTCGAGGAGCGGCTGGGCGTGCGCCTTCTCACGCGGACCACGCGCTTCGTGCGGGTCACCGAAGCCGGCACGAGCTACGCGGACAGTTGCCGCCGCATCCTTGCGGACATCGAGGAGGCAGAGAGCGCCGCCGCCGGAACGCATGCCGCGCCGCAGGGCCAGCTCACCGTGACGTCGTCCGTGAATTTCGGGCGCATGTATGTCTCGCCGATCGTGCGCGCCTACCTGGAGCAGTTTCCCAAGGTGGACATCAACTGCTGGTTCATGGACCGCATGGTCAATCTCGTGGACGAGGGTGTGGACGTTGCCGTTCGCATCGGCGAGCTGCCCGACTCTTCCCTGCAGGCCGTGAAGGTCGGCCAGGTGCGCCAGGTGCTCTGCGCTTCGCCGGACTATCTTCGGCGCCGAGGCATCCCCGAACGGCCCGAAGAGCTGACAGCGCACGTCATGATCGCCGCCACCGGCATCACGCCGACGCCCGAATGGCGCTTTCGCGATGGCGACAAGCCCGTGCTGGTGCGGCTGCAGCCGCGGCTCACGGCCACGACGAACGAGGCCGCCGCCGAGTCGGCCGCGGCGGGGCTGGGCATCACGCGCCTGCCCCTCTACCAGATTGCGCAGGCGGTCGAGGACGGCACGCTCGAACTGGTCCTGGAGGCGTTCGAGCGGCCCGCGGTGCCCATCCACGTGGTGCACCGCGAGGGCCGCCACGCCACGCACAAGGTCCGCGCCTTCATCGACATGGCGGTCGATGCGCTGCGCAGCGACCCCAGGCTGCGGTAGCGCTCAGGGCTCCAAGCCCATGCAGCCTCGCCTGCACCGCCCGTCATCGAAGGGCCCCGGGGCGCGTCAGAGTCCGAGATCGCTCAGCCCGGGGTGATCGTCCGGCCGGCGGCCCAGGGGCCAATGGAACAGGCGATGCTCCTCGGAAATCGCCAGGTCGTTGATGCACGCGAAACGGCGCTTCATGAGCCCGCTCGCCTCGAACTCCCAGTTCTCGTTGCCGTAGCTCCTGAACCACTGGCCCGAGGCGTCGTGCCACTCGTAGGCATAGCGCACGGCGATGCGGTTGCCGGTGAACGCCCAGAGCTCCTTGATGAGGCGGTAGTCCAGCTCCTTGGCCCACTTGCGTTCCAGGAACGCTTGCGCGGCTGCGCGCCCTGCGGGGAAGTCCGTCCGGTTGCGCCAGACGGTGTCTTCGGTGTAAGCGAGCGCGACGCGCGACGCATCGCGCGTGTTCCACCCGTCTTCCGCGAGACGAACTTTCTGCACGGCGGATTCGTGGGTGAAGGGAGGAAGCGGTGGGCGGGTTTCCATGAAAGGCTCCTTGTAGATGGGAGGCCCACTGTGCAACGGCGCTGCCGCGCCTTCAATCCTCCAGCCGGCAATTGACCAATGCGGAAACGGCAATGCCGGCCTCTCCCACCCACTGTTCCAAATCCCGAAAGAGCTAATTCTCGGCCAGGGCATTTCTCTCGCGGCAGCGTCTCCCTAGCATCGGAACCCAAGGAGAAGCAACGCTCCTGGAACCCCTGATCCACTCACCCAAGGAACCCTCATGAAAGCCGCAATCATCATCCTCTCCGACCCTGTCTCGGGTGGCGAAGAAGCCCTCGGACGCGCCTTCAACGGCCTGGCCGCCGCGTACGACTTCAAGCAACGCAAGGTCGAGACATCGATCTACTTCCAGGGTACCGGCACGCGCTGGCCCAGCGTGGTCAGCAAGCCGGACCACCCCATCCATGCGCTCTTCAAGGCCGTGGAAGACACCGTCGCTGGCGTCTCGTGCGGTTGCGCGGATGTGTTCGGCGCCCGCGAGGACGCGGTCAAGAGCGGCTTCGACCTGATCACCGACAACAGCGTGCCCGGCACCTCGGGCCTGCCCAGCCTCGGCCAGCTCGTCGAGGACGGCTACACCGTCTTCACGTTCTAACGAAACGCACGCGCCCGCCATCGCCGCCCGACCGAAAAGACAGGAGCACGCCATGACACGACCTTTCGAGTTCCACGACGGAGAGCTGTCCGTTCAGGCACGCGCCGGTGAAGCGGCGGTCGCGTCGCGCAACGCGCGGCTCGTCTCGGACGCGGCCATTCCGGGCGCGCTCGCCTTCATCCGGAAGCAGCGGATGGTCGTCATCTCGAACGAGGATTCGCACGGCCACGTGTGGGCCTCGGTCGTCTTCGGCGCGCCGGGTTTTCTTTCGGCTTCGAGCGAGCGGACCATCCGCATGGAAGGCGGATTGCGCGGCACCGGCGACCCGGTCGGCGCGCACGTCACCGCGGGGTCGCACCTGGGCATGCTGTTCATCGAGCTGGAGACCCGTCGCCGCTATCGGGTCAACGGCGTGGTTTCCGCGGTCTCCGAAGACGGCCTCGACGTGGAGATCCAGGAGGCGTACCCCAACTGCCCGAAGTACATCCAGCGCCGGCAATTGCGGGACGTCGCAGCGGCGACCGGCAGCGGTACCGAGGCGGTGCGCGGCGCGCATCTCACCCCGGACCTCGCCGCGTTGATCGCCGGCGCGGACACGTTCTTCGTCGGCAGCATGCGCCCCGGCGGCGATTCGGACGTCTCGCATCGCGGCGGCCATCCCGGCTTCGTCGGTCTGCTCGATGCCTCGACGTTGCGGATTCCCGATTACCACGGCAACAGCCTTTTCAACACGCTGGGCAACCTGAGCCTCCATCCGGAATGCGGACTCGTCATTCCCGATTTCCAGGGGCAGCGCCTGCTCCATCTCAGCGGAACCGCGCTGTTGCGATGGGACCTGGACGACCACGAAGGCCGCACTGGCGGGACGCGCCGCTTCTGGGATTTCCACATCAGGGAATGGCTCCTGCGCCCGCTGCCGGCGGCGCTCGAATGGGATTTCGTCGACGCCTCCCCTTTCAATCCGGCGGCCTCGTAGCTGCGCAGGGCCTTTCGCCACAACCATCTCAACCTCAGGAGAACGACATGAATCAATTGCTCGAGAAGGCGATCCAGGCGCACGGCGGACTGGATCGCTGGCACCAATTCAAGGAACTGAAGGCGACCATCGTCACCGGTGGCGCGCTGTGGGGCATCAAGGGCCTGGTGCAGGACCCCAGTCCGCGCGAGATGACGATCGCTCTTCACGCGCAGACAGCCTCCGTGCGTCCGTTCGGCAACCCGGACTGGCACACCGCCTTCAAGCCCGGGCGCGTCGCGATCGAGGACAGCGCGGGCGCCGTCGTCCGCGAGCGCCTCGACCCGAGAACCTCCTTCGATGGCCACCAACTCCAGACGCAATGGGACCCGCTGCACCGGGCCTACTTCAACGGCTATGCCCTCTGGATTTACCTCACGACACCGTTCTTCATGGCGATGCCCGGCATGCAGGTGACGGAGATCGCGCCGTGGATCGAAGGCCACGAAAAATGGCGCGGGCTGCGGGTGCGCTTCCCCGAGGGGATCGAGACGCACAGCCCGGAGCAGGACTTCTATTTCGGCGACGACTTTCTCCTGCGCCGGCACGACTATCACGTCGACGTCGCAGGTGGATTCGCAGCGGCCCAGTACGTCACCGAGATCCGGGAGTTTTCGGGCCTGCCGTTTCCGACGCGGCGGCGCGCCTACGTGCGGGACGACAAGGGCTTTCCCAACTTCGATGAACTCATGGTGTCGATCGACCTGGACGACATCCGGCTCGGCTGATGACACGCAAGGCCGGTGGCGTGCGACGGAAATTCACCTGCTGATTGATTTTCAAAAGACTCGCGGGCGATTAAATCGGCGCCGCCTCATGCCCTCCACATGCGTCACCTGGCACGCGCCTGCACGACGGCCTCGCATGGCAGAAGCCGATGGACCTCGTCGACTTCCCTGGCGTGATACGCGCCCCAATCGATCAGCGATTCCAGGATGGGCCGCAGGCTCTCACCCAAAGGGGTCAGCAGGTATTCGATGCCCTGGGCTTCCGCGACCATGGGCCGGCGGCTCACCAGTCCATGTTCCTCGAGCGCTCGCAGCTGTTCGATCAACACCTTCTGCGGTATGCCGGCAATGCGCTTTTCCAGCTCGCAGGTGCGTTGCGGGCCGTCCCCGAGGACATGCAGGATGACCGCTTTCCACCGGCCGGACAGGATGCCCAGCGCGCGCTCCACCGGCAAGCCCGGAAGCCGTTTGATGATCTTCATGCGAAACCGCTGACCAATGCGTGTGTAGATGGAATGCCGCGCGAGAAATAACCTTCGATCCATCTGAAATCAATCGAAGGAAGACCTGTGGCAGACCTGTTTGAATCCCACCAGTTGGGCGGCACCGTTGCGCTCAAGAACCGCATTGTCATGGCTCCGATGACCCGCACGCGCACGTCCGAGGGCGACGTCCCCAATGCGCTCATGGCCAAATACTACGGACAGCGGGCCGGCGCCGGCCTGATCCTGACCGAAGTCACCAATGTTGCGCCGTCCAGCAAGGGCTACGCGCTGATGCCCGGCATCTACACCGAAGCCCAGCAAAAAGGGTGGCGCCTGGCGACCGACGAAGTTCATCGCGTGGGAGGCAAGATCTTCCTGCAGCTCTTTCACGTCGGGAGGATGGCGCATCCATCGCTCATGCCCAACGGCGAAGCGCCCTGGGGCGTGACCGCGCAAAGGGCCGAGGACGCCGACGTGTTTGTCCAGGATGCGCATGGCAAGCTGGGCTTCGTTCGTGCGGGTGCACCGAGGCGGCTGGAGACAGAAGAAGTCTCGGCCCTGGTCGGCACATTTTCGGAAGCCTTCGCCCATGCGCGTCGGGCCGGCTTCGATGGCGTGGAGATCCACGCGGCCAACGGCTATCTGATCGACCAGTTCATGAACTCCGCGCTCAACACCCGCGACGACCGCTACGGCGGCAGCAACGCCGAAGACCGCACGCGATTCCTGATGGAAGTCGTCGACGAGGCGGTGCGTCAGTTGGGCCCCGGGCGCGTCGGCGTTCGCCTCTCACCCTTCGGCAAGTTCAACGCCATGCCGGCGGACCCGCGCGTCGAGGAAACCCTGCTGCATGTCGCCGGGCAACTGGGTCGCCGCGGCGTGGCCTACATGCACCTGGTCTATCAGCTCATGCCCGAGGGAAACATGGACACCAGCGAGTTCGAGGAACGCCACATCGACCATGCGTTGCTGGCCAAGGTCCGCGCCGCTTTTCCCGGCGCGATCGTCTGGTGCGGCGGCTTCGCGAATCCTGAGAGCGCTCAGGCTGCGCTGGACACCGGTCTGGTCGACCTCATCGCCTTCGGCAGACCCTACATCGCCAACCCCGACCTGGCGGAGCGGCTGAAGCACGGTTGGCCGCTGGCCGAGGCGGACCCATCGACCTTCTACACCCCTCGCGGCGAGGCGGGGTACACGGACTTTCCTGTTTATTCGGCCGATTGAGCGAGCGGTCGTTGAAGTGCGGCCTTCTTACCATTCGCCAAAACGCGGCTGGCGCTTTTCGACGAATGCCGCCATCCCCTCTTTCCACTCGTCACCGCCGACCAGCATCGACAGTGCGTCCACGCCGAAGCGACGCGCCGAGCGCAGGTCCGCGTCCTCGCTGGTGTAGATCGTCCGCTTCGACTGCGTGAGCGCGGTCGGGGCGAGCGCGCGCAGCTCGTGCGCAATGCCCAGTGCCGCACCCATCAGCCGGTCGCCGGGCACCACTTCCGAAAAGAGGCCGTGCTGCGCGGCACGGGTGGCCTCGACATGCGTGGCACGAAGAATCCAGTCGAGCGCCGTGCTGCGCCCGACGTGCCGAATGAGTTTCTGCACGCCGCCCGCACCGGCGATGGCGCCCAGCTTCGTCTCGGGCAAGCCGACCTTGGTGCGCTCGTCGATCACGCGGAAGTCGCACGAGAGCGCCAGCTCGAAGCCGCCGCCCAGCGCATAGCCGTTGATCGCGGCGATGGTCGGGAAGCGCAGTTCCTCGAGCCGATCGAACAAGGTGGCGATGCGCGCGAAGTAGGTGTCGCGCGACTGGAACGGCTCGACGATGTGTGCCTGTGCGCCCGCGAAGTACTTCAGGTGCGCCCCGCAGCAGAAGGCCCGCTCCTGCCCCGTGACGATCAGCGCGCGCGTCTTGCGGGCCTCGCACCAGTCGAGCGCGGCGGAGAACTCATCAAGAAACTCCAGCGTCAGCGTGTTCATTTCCTTGGGCCGCGTGAGCGTCATCAACGCGATGCCGCGGTCGATCCAGCCGATGGTCAAGGCTTGGCCAACGCGCTTGTCTTCGCTGGAATCGGGGTGAGATGAAGATGGCTTGGTTGTCATGGCATTCCCAAAAGTGAGTGGAGGAAAAAAGAGCTGTTGCCCGTCGAACTCACCAATTGTCCATCAAACTAACCCATCGGTTAGTTTCTTGACCGCACGGATTTTCTGACGCATGATGCAGCCTCAGAGACACGAGGTAACGCATGACGTGGAGCATCGACGAATGGAACAGCAAGGCGTTCATGCAATGGGCCGGCTTGCGCGTGCTGAGCGCTTCTGACGGCGCGGCCACCCTCGAACTGGACGTGCGCGACCATCACCGCGGCGGCGGCGGCACGCGCGCCATCAACGGCGCGATCGTGGCCTACATGCACGACGTGATCCAGGGCGTGGCGATCGGCTCGCTGCTGGAGGCCAACGTGCTTCGCATGGCCACGCTGCACCTGAACATCGAATACCCGAAGCTGCTGCTGTGCGACGACAAGGCGATCGCCACTGCCCGCGTGCTTCGCCTGGGCCGCACCATCGCCTTCTGCGACAGCGACTTCCGCGATGCCGCCGGCGACATCTGTTCGCGCAGCACCGGCACCTACCAGATCAAGCGCAGCCGCGCGAGCGATGCGCTGGCCATGCCGCCCCCTCATGCGGGAGGCCCCGTGCCGCCCGTCGCCTTCACCACATCCACCGAGGACTGAATGAACGTCTATGTACTTGGGGTCGCGATGCACCCCGGCTCCGCATCGATCGACGACAAGCGGCTTGAAGAGATCGTGCACGACACCGCGCGCGCGGCGCTCGACGATGCCGGCATCACCCGCGCCGATATCGATCACGTCACGCTCGGCGGCTGCGACGAACTCGACGGCCGCGGCATCACCAGCATGCTCATGGCCGCGCCTGCCGGCGCCTACCTTCGCGACGAGATGCGCGTGACCGACTCGGGGCTGATGGCGCTGTGCATGGGCGCCTTGCGCGTGGCCACCGGGCGCTTCGACTGCGGCCTGGTCGTGAGCTGGAACCAGACCTCGATCGGCTCGGTGGAAGAAGTCACGCGCATGCGCGCCGAGCCCTTCACGCTGCGCCCCATGGGCCTGAACCGCGCCGTGACCGACGGGCTGTTCGCCCAGGCCGTGGCGCGCGGCACCGGCACCACCGAAGCCGAGGTCGATGCGCGTGTGCAGCGCCGCATGACCGCCGCCGAAAGCAACCCGCGCCGCGCCTCCAGCCGCGGGCGCCACACCGATGCCGGCCAGCCCTCGGGCTATGTCGCCTACCCGCTGTCGGGCCGCCAGCGCGCGCCCGTGACCGACGGCGCCGCGGCGCTGGTGCTGGTGTCCGAGCAATGGCTGGCCGCGCATCCACAGGCGCGCCCCATTGCGCGCATCGGCGGCGCGGCCTGGGGCGTGGACAGCTACCGCCTCGACGGCGAGCGGCTGGGCAGCCTGGCGGTCTACAAGAAGGCCTTTGCCGATGCGCTCGCACGGGCGGGCCTGGACAGCCTCGCCGAACTCGACGCGGTCGAACTCGAAGCGCAGGACGGCTGGTACGACGCCGCCTTCGACAAGGCCCTGTCGGCACCGCCCCAGGTCGCGCTCAGTCCCTCGGGCGGCGCATGGGCGCAGAACCCCTATTTCTGCACCGGCCTCATCAACGCCGTCGAGGCGGTGCTGCAGGTGAGCGGCCGGGCCGGCGCGGTGCAGGTGAAGGACGCAAGGCGCGTTGCCGCCCACGGCACGCACGGTTTCGCACAACAGGGCCACGCGGTCGTCATCATGGAAAGGGCCGCGGCATGAACGGCGCACGGACAACCACACAGCGGCAGGAAGCGGTCGCCATCGTCGGCACCGGCCAGACACCGTTCCGCTCGCGCCACGACGACAAGACCTACCCCGAGCTCGCACAGGACGCGGTCGTGCTCGCGCTCAAGGACGCGGGCATCGGGCCCGACGAGGTCGATGCGGTGGTGTTCTCGATGGCGCCGACCCAGTTCATGGGCGTGGCGGACGTGGAGAAATGGGCGGTCGACTACACCTGGGCCCGCGGCAAGCCGTTCCTGCGCATCCACACCGGGGGCGCCACCGGCGGCTCCGCGCTGCAGGCCGGCTGGTCGCACGTGGCCAGCGGCTACTACCGCACCGTGCTGGTGGTGGGCGCGGACCGCATCACCGAGACGCCCGACGCCCAGCATGTGCTGAACCTGATCTGGGACCAGTTCTACGAGCAGGACTTCGCGCTCAACACGGTCACCATGACCGCGCTCGCGGCGCAGCGCTACATGCACCGCTACGGCACCACCGAGGAGCAGTTCGCACGCGTGGTGGTGCGCGGCCGCGGCAACGCCATGCGCAACCCCAACGCGCACCTCAAGGGCCACGTCACGGTGGACGACGTGCTCAATTCGCCGCGCGTGTCGTGGCCCTACAAGCTCTTTGACATCTGCCCGCGCTCGGCCGGCGCCGGCGCGGTCGTGCTCACCACCGAAAGCGCGGCGCGCGAGCGGCGTGCGCGGCCGGCCTTCATCACGGGCATCGGCGGCATCGCCAACACCGTCTACATGGGCGACCGCATGACGCCCAAGGCCGACACCGACTTCGCCGACCAGGGAGAAATGGTGCTGGCCGCCCGGGAGTGCTATGCCCAGGCCGGCATCACCGACCCGATGGCGCAGATCGACGTGGCCGAGCTCTACGACCCGTTCAGCACCTTCCAGTTTCCGCAGCTCGAGTCGTTGGGCTTTTGCGCGCGCGGCACGGCGCAGAACCTCTCCGACGAAGGCGCCTTCGACATGGGCGGCCAGCTGGCGGTCAACCCCTCGGGCGGCACGCTGTGCACCAACCCGATCGGCGTGACGGGGCTGGTGCGCGTCATCGAAGCGGCCCGCCAGGTCATGGGCACCGCCGGCGACATGCAGGTGGCGAACGTGCACAACGCGCTGGCGACCGCCGCCGGCGGCTCCACCCAGTTCTTCACGACCACGCTGATCAGCGACGAGCCGCGCACCGGCAACGCCGCCTGAACCCCTCCCTGTCTCGCCATCGCCCACCAGGAATCCCATCATGAGCAAAGCCCCCAGCAGCACCCCCTCCTCCACGCCCGCCAGCCACGTCCTCGAGGGCGAATGGCATGTGCGCTACCGCTACCCGCTCGGCGAGGTGTCGGCGCGTTTCTTCGACGCGCTGCGCGAGCGCCGCATCATGGCCTCGGTGTGCAGCAAGTCGGGCCTGACCTACCTGCCGCCGCGCGCCTACTGCGAGCGCAGCTTCGAGCCCTGCGACGGCGTGGCCGAGGCCGGCCACGAAGGCACCATCGAGGCGGCAACCATCGTCACCGCCGCGTTCGAGAACCTGCCGCCACCGCCCTACGCCATCGCCTACGTGCGCCTGGACGGCGTGGACACCGCCATGGTCAACTTCGTGCACGGCCTGGACCTGTCCGACGTGCCGGCGGCGGCCGCCAAGCTCGCGCCGGGCGCGCGCGCCAGGGTGAAGTTCATCGATGCGCCGCAAGGCCGCATCACCGACTTCCACTACGAACTGGCCTGAGCCGCGATGAGCACGTTGCGAACCCGGCTGCACGCGGGCAGCGCCGCCTTCGAGACCAACGCCGCGCACCAGGCGGCACTGGTGGGCGAGTTGCGCGAGCGCCACCGCACGGTGCTCGCCGGCGGCGGCGCGGCCATGGCGGCGCGCCACCACGCGCGCGACAAGATCCTGGTGCGCGACCGCATCGACCTGCTGGTCGACCCGCTGACCGCCTTTCTCGAACTCTCCCCGCTCGCGGCCTGGGGCCAGTACGGCAACGAGGTGCACTCGGCCGGCATCGTCACGGGCATCGGCGTGGTCTCGGGCACGCCCTGCATGATCATCGCCAACGATGCCACCGTGAAGGGCGGCTCCTTCTTCCACGAGACGGTGAAGAAGCATGTGCGCGCGCAGGAAATCGCCGAGGAAAACCGGCTGCCCGTGATCTACCTGGTCGACTGCGGCGGTGCCTACCTGCCCGAGCAGGACCGCGTGTTTCCCGACAAGGACCACTTCGGCAACACGTTCTACCGCCAGTGCCGCATGTCGGCCAGCGGCCTGGCGCAGATCTCGGCGGTGTTCGGCGGCTGCACGGCCGGCGGCGCCTACATCCCTGCGCTTTCCGACGAAGTCGTGATGGTGCGCGGCCAGGCCCGCATCCACCTGGGCGGCCCGCAGATCGTGAAGGCGGCCATCAACGAGATCGTGGACGGCGAGACGCTCGGCGGCGCCGAGATGCACGTGAAGGTCTCGGGCGTGGCCGACTACCTGGCCGACAACGAGGCGCAGGCCCTGCAGCGGGTGCGCGAGATCGTGCGCACGCTCAACCGCAGCCCGCGCCGCCACGGCGCGCTGCAGCCGCCGCGTGCGCCGCTGCACGACACCGCCGAACTCGCGGGCGTGCTGCCGGCCGACCCGAAGCTGCCTTACGACGTGCGCGAACTCATCGCGCGGCTGGTCGACGGCTCGCAGTTCCAGGAGTTCAAGCCCGACTTCGGCAGCACGCTGGTGTGCGGCTTCGCGCACTGGGGCGGGCATCCGGTGGGCATCCTGGCGAACAACGGCGTGCTGTTTTCCGAATCGGCGATCAAGGGCGCGCACTTCATCGAGCTGTGCAACCAGCGCAACGTGCCGATGCTGTTCCTGCAGAACATCACCGGCTTCATGGTGGGCACCGAGGCCGAGCGCGGCGGCATCGCGCGCCACAGCGCCAAGCTGGTCTATGCGATGGCCACGGCGCGCGTGCCGCGACTCACGGTGATCATCGGCGGCTCCTACGGCGCGGGCAACTACGGCATGTGCGGGCGCGGCTTTGCGCCGCGCTTCCTGTTCGCGTGGCCCAATTCGCGCATCGCGACCATGAGCCCCGACGTGGCCAGCACCGTGCTCACCGAGCTGCGGCGCAGCAGCAGCAAGGGCCATGCGAGCGAGGAAGACATCGCGCAGATCGACCGCCAGACGCGCGCCCAGTTCACCGAACAGAGCGACCCCTACTACGCCACCTCGCGCCTCTGGGACGACGGGATCATCGAGCCCGGGCAGACGCGCGAGGTCATCGCGCTGTGCCTGGCGATCGTCGCGATCGAGCCACCGGTCGAAGGGCCGTCGCCGGTCTTCCGGATGTAGCCCGTCCGCCCATCAAGAGAAAAAAAAGCCAATGTTCGACGCCATCCTGATCGCCAACCGCGGCGAGATCGCCTGCCGCATCGCGCGCACCTGCCGACGCATGGGCATCGCCTCGGTCGCGGTGTATTCCGAAGCCGACCGCCATGCGCGCCACGTGAGCGAGTGCGACATCGCGGTGCCGATCGGCCCGGCCGAAGCCGCCGCCAGCTACCTCAATGCGCAGGCCATCGTCGATGCGGCGCTCCGGGCCGGCGCGCAGGCGGTGCATCCGGGCTACGGCTTCCTGTCCGAGAAGACGGTGCTGGCCGAGCTGTGTGCCGCCCACGGCATCGAATGGATCGGTCCGCGGCCCGAGGTGATCCGCCAGATGGGCTCCAAGATCGAATCGAAGTTGCTCGCGCAGCGCGCCGACGTGCCGACCGTGCCCGGATACCACGGCGAAGACCAGACGCCGGCGCACCTGCTCGCGCGCGCCGAGGCCATCGGCTGGCCTCTCCTCATCAAGGCCAGCGCGGGCGGCGGCGGGCGCGGCATGCGGCGCGTGGAGAACGGCGCGCAGTTCCTGGCGCTGCTCGACGAGGCGAAGAGCGAGGCGCTGCGCGCCTTCGGCGACGACCGCGTGCTGCTCGAGAAGCTCATCGCGCGCCCGCGCCACCTGGAGGTGCAGCTCATCGGCGACCGGCACGGCAACCTGCTGCACCTGTTCGAGCGCGAATGCTCGATCCAGCGCAACTACCAGAAAGTCATCGAGGAAGCGCCGGCCGCATGGCTCGCGCCTGAGACCCGCGACAGGCTGCATGCGCACGCGCTGCGGCTGGGCCGCGCGATCGGCTACGACTCTGCCGGCACGGTCGAGTTCGTGCTGGAGGACGGCACGCCCGAGCCCTACTTCCTGGAGATGAACACGCGGCTGCAGGTCGAGCACCCCGTGACCGAACTGGTCACCGGGCTGGACCTGGTGGAGCTGCAGATCCGCGTCGCGGCCGGCGAAGTGCTGCCGCTCGCGCAGCACGACATCGCCGTGCGCGGCCATGCGATCGAGGCGCGCGTGAACTGCGAAGACCCCGCCCACGGCTACCGCCCGCAGATTGGCACCATCACCGGTTACGAGGCGCCGGTGCGCGAAGGCCTGCGCATCGACAGCGGCGTGCAGCGCGGCAGCGAGATCACGCCGCACTACGACTCGATGATCGCCAAGGTGATCGGCTTCGGCGGCACGCGCGCGACCGCCACGCGGCGATTGGTCGAAGGGCTCGACGGTTTCCACGTGGACGGCGTCGGCACCAACCAGGCCTTCTTGCGCGACGTGGTCACGCATGCCCTCTTCCAGCAGCACGCGCTGACCACGCACTACCTCGCGGAGGCTTTTCCCGGCGGCTGGCGCCCGGCCCCCGCACTCGTGCATGAAGCGACGGCGGCTGCGCTGTTCAGCCGGCTTGCGCCGGCCCTGCGCGGTAGCCAGGCGAGCGGCGATCCGTGGGGCGCCGCAGGCGGCTTCCGCGTGGTGGGACGCGCGCCCGGCGCGGCCAGCACCTGGGTGGTCGAGGGACTGGGCGACGAGCCGGTGGAGGCTTCGCTCTCGCGCGAGGGCACGGCGTGGCGCCTGCGCTGCGGTGCCGGCGAGGCGACTGCCCTGTCGCTGCAGCTGCAGCTGCAGGAGGCCGAGAACGGCCGCGCCGTCGATGTCACGCGCGATGGCCAGACCAGGCGCTTCGGCATCGATGCCGGCGCCGAAGCGCACGTCGTCATCGTCTCCCACGGCGGCCAGCGCTTCGAGCTGGCGCTGTCATCGCGCCTTGACTGGATGGCACGCCCGACAGGCGCCGCCGCCCAGGCGCAGGGCGCGGTGCGCGCCAACATGCCCGGCATGGTGACCGAGGTGCACGTCGCACCCGGCCAGCAGGTCAAGGCCGGCGACCTGGTGGCGGTGATGGATTCGATGAAGCTGCTCTACAGCTACGCCGCCGCGATCGACGGCCAGGTGATGGCCGTCGCCTGCAAGGTCGGCCAGACCGTCGCCAGCGGGCAGCTGCTGGTGGAGATCGCCGCGCCGGCCTGATCGGGCCGCGGCACGAACAACAAGGAGACAAGGCAATGGCAGGTCTGTATTTCGAGGAATTCCGCGCGGGCATGGTGTTCGAGCATGCGTGGACGCGCACCGTCACCGAGGGAGACAACATGACCTTCTCGATGATGACGATGAACCCGCAGCCGCTTCACATCGACGCGCACCACGCGGCGCGCACCGAGTTCGGCCGGCCGCTGGTGAACAGCCTGTTCACGCTGGGCCTGATGATCGGCATCAGCGTGAACGACACCACGCTGGGCACCACCATCGCCAACCTGGGCATGCGCGACGTGTCGTTCCCCAAGCCCGTGTTCCAGGGCGACACGCTGCGCGTGCGCACCGAGGTGGTCAGCCTGCGCGAGAGCCGGTCGCGGCCCGAGGCGGGCATCGTCGAGTTCCGGCACGTGGCGTCCAACCAGGACGGCGTGGAGGTGGCGATCTGCCTGCGCTCGGCCTTCATGCACCGGCGGCCGCGCCATGCGGCTGGCGTGGCTGGCGTGGCTGGCGTGGCTGATGCGGCCGGCGCGGCATGACGGCAACGACGCTGCGCAGCTGGCTGTTCGTTCCCGGCGACGACCCGCGCAAGATCGCGCGCGGCCTGGCCGGCGAGGCCGATGCGCTGATCTTCGACTGGGAAGACGCCGTGGCCGCGCCGCGCAAGGGCGAAGCGCGGCGCCTGACCTGCGAGGCCATTGCAGGCGCGGGCGAGACACCCGCGCAAGGCCATGGCCCGCAGCGCTGGGTGCGCATCAACGCGCTCGACAGCGAGGCCGCTGCGGCCGACTTTGCCGCCCTCCCCGCCACCGGCATCGAAGGCATCGTCGTGCCCAAGGCCTGCGGCCCGCAGGACGCTCTGCGCACCGCCGAACGGCTGGCGGCGCTGGAGCGCGGCCGGGCCGGTACGCCCGGCCGCCTGCGCATGGTGCTGGTGGCCACCGAAACGGCGGCATCGGTGCTGGCGCTGTCGGATTTCCGCGCGCCGGTGCCGCGGCTCGCCGGCCTGATGTGGGGCGGCGAGGATCTGTCGGCCGACCTGGGCGTGCGCCGCAACCGCGAAGCCGATGGCAGCTACCGCCCGGTGTTCCGGCTCGCGCGCGACCTCACGCTGTTGGCCGCGGCCGCCACCGGCGCCACCGCGATCGACGCGGTGTTCACAGACGTGCGCGACCACGCGGCGCTGGAGGCCGAATGCCGCGAGGCGCGCACGATGGGCTTCACCGCCAAGGCGGCGATCCACCCCGGCCAGGTGCCGGCGATCCATGCGGGGCTGCGGCCGGACGACGAGGAACTGGCCTGGGCGCGCCGGGTGCTCACCGCGCTGGCGGGCACCCGCAGCGGCGTGGCCATGCTGGACGGCCGCATGATCGACGAGCCTCACCGGCGCCTGGCGCATCGGCTGCTGGCGCACGCCGCAGCCTGAAAGAAACGGCGTTGAAGCAGCGCTGAAGCAGCGCCACACCGGGCGCCGATTTCCTTTCAGCGCCGCACCTCGATCCCTTCGCGCTCGCGGTCCCACAGCGCTTCGCGGCGCGATTGCGCATCCTGCTTGAGCTTGTACTTCTCGATCTTCTCGCTCGCGGTCTTGGGCAGGGCGTGGATGAAATCGACGAAGCGCGGCACCATGTAATAGGCCATGTTGGCGCTGCAGAAGTGCACCACCTCCTCGTGCGTGAGCGCGCTGCCGGGGCGCAGCACCACGTAGACCATGACCTCGTCCTCGCCCAGCTCGGAGGCCACCGGCACGGCCGCCGCCTCGTACACCTCGGGGTGGCGCGAGAGGATCAGCTCCACCTCGTAGGCGGAGATGTTCTCGCCGCGGCGGCGGATCGCCTCCTTCTTGCGGTCGACGAAGAACAGGTAGCCGTCGCCATCGAGGTAGCCGCGGTCGCCCGTGTGGAACCAGCCGCCGCGGCATTCGCGCGCGGTGACCTCGGGCATCTTGTAGTAGCCGAGCATCATCGCGCCCGGCTCGGTGGCATGCATGCAGATCTCGCCGACTTCGCCGGCCGGCAGCGGCTCGTCGTAGTCGTCCACGATGCGCAGCCGCACGTCGTCGCGCGGCTTGCCGGCGGAGCCGGCCTTGTCGTCGGGGTCCTCGGGCGTGAACAGCGTCATCGCGAAGTTCTCGGTCATCGCATAGACCGAGGTGATGCGCACGCCGTAGCGCTGCTGGAACTCGTCGTAGATGGCGGTGGGCACCGGCACCATCATGGCCTGGCGCACCCGGCTGCCCTGCTCCTCGGGCGTGGGCGGCAGCTTCCAGAGGATGTTGGTCATCGCGCTGAGCGAGTTGAACTGCGTGGCGCCATGGCGCGCGATGTCGGGCCAGAACTGGCTGGCCGAGAAACGCGGCGCCAGCGCCACCGCCGCGCCCGCGGCCAGCGCCGCGTAGCTGGAATACCAGAGCGCGTTGCCGTGGAAGAGCGGCAGGCACACATAAAGCACATCGTCGCGGGTGTAGCCGAAGTTGCCCGCCACCGAAATGCCGACGCCGTGCCCCTGCGAATGCGGGCTCATCACGCCCTTGGAGGGGCCGGTGGTGCCCGAGGTGTACATGATCAGGTGCATGTCGCTCGCGCGCACCGCGTCCAGCGGCAGTTGGGCATCGCTGCCGCGCGCGAGTTCGCCGATGTCGATCACCGGCCGGCCCCCGGCCTGCACATCGCCGGGCGATCCGCCCTGCAGGATCACGCCGCGCAGGCCCGGCAGCTCGTGCACGATGGAAGCCAGGCGCGGCGCGAATTCGGCGTCCACGGCGATCCAGGCCGAGTCCGACTGCTCGATGAAATAGCGCAGCAGCTCGCCCTTGGCGGCCGTGTTCACCGGCACCGCCACCGCGCCGATCTTGCCCAGGCCCCAGAGCAACCAGAGAAACGCCGGCCCGTTGGGCAGCAGCACCGCCACATGGTCGCCCTTGCGGATGCCCAGCGACTGCAGGCTGTGCGCGTAGCGGTTGGTCATGCGCTCGAGCTCGGCGTAGCTGATGGCCTGGTCCTGCCAGCGCATCCAGGGGCGCTCGCCCTGCGCCTCGGCCTGGGTGGCCAGCATGCGGCCGATCGTCCGGTGCTCGATCGGGTAACGCGTCGATAGGGGGTTCTTCATCGCAACTTCCAACTCTCCGGATTCGTTTGTGGAACGGATGGGCGCCCGGTCAGGCGCCCAGGTAAGCCTGTGCAAGCCCGCCCGCGGCGGCGATGTCGGCGGGCGCCCCCTCCAGCACCACGCGCCCATGCTGAAGCACATAGACGTAGTCGGCAATACGCAGCACCAGGTTGGCGTTCTGCTCGACTACGACCAGCGTGATGCCGCGCTCGCGCAGCTTCACGAGCTCGGCGAACACCTGCTTGGTGATGACGGGCGCGAGGCCCAGGCTGACTTCGTCGGCCAGCAGCACCTGCGGGCGCGCCATCAGCGCGCGGCCGATGGCCAGCATCTGCTGTTCGCCGCCGCTCAGGGTGGAGCTGTCCTGGCGCTCGCGCCGGGCGAGCGAGGGGAAGGTCTCAAGCACCGCGCTGCAGTCCTGCGCGATCTGTCGCCGGTCGCCGCGCACATAGGCGCCCACCAGCAGGTTCTCGCGCACGGTGAGGTCGGGGAACATGCCGCGCCCCTCGGGCACGTGCGCGATGCCGTGCCGCACGCGCTTCTCGGCCGGCATGGCGGTGATCTCGCGCCCGTCCTGCCAGATGCTGCCCGCGCGCGGCTTCACCAACCCGCTGATGGCGCGCAGCAGCGTGGTCTTGCCCGCACCGTTGGCGCCCAGGATGGCCACCAGCTCGCCCTTGCGCACGCGGATGCCGACGCCGTCGAGCGCCGACACGGCACCGTAGCGCACCGACAGCCCGCGCACCTCGAGCACGAATCCCGATCCGTTGTCAGGGCGCATCGGCCGTCTCCTCGCCCAGGTAGGCCAACAGCACTTTCGGATCGCTGAGCACCTCGCCGGCACTGCCGCGCGCAATGACCTGGCCGGCGTCCAGCACCACCACGTGGTCGCACAGCCGCTTGACCAGGCCCATGTTGTGCTCGACCAGCACCACCGCCACGCCGGGCTGCTCGCGCAGCGCGCGCACGATCGTCTCGAGCTTCTCGATCTCGGATTCGTTGAGGCCGGCGATCGGCTCGTCCAGCAGGAACAGGCGCGACTCCATCACCATCGCGCGGCCGAGCTCGACCAGCTTGCGATGGCCGTAGGGCAGGCTCGATGCGGCGGCATGCAGCAGCGGCTCCAGGCCCAGCCGCGCCGCCACGCCGCGCACCATGCGCTCGGCCTCGCGCTCGCCGGCCGCCACGCGCGGCAGACCCAGCCATTCGGCCAAGAGTCCGTAGCGCAGGCTCCGGTGGCGCGCGATCAGGAGGTTGTCCAGCACCGAGAGCTCGCCCACCAAATCAGGATGCTGGAAGACGCGGCCCACGCCGCGCGCGGCCAGCGCGTCGGGCGTGATGCGGCGCAGCGCCTGGCCGTCCAGCCGGATCGCTCCGCCGCTGGGCGTGGTGATGCCCGAGATGCAATTCAGCAGCGTGCTCTTGCCCGCGCCGTTGGGGCCGATCAGCCCGACGATCGCGCCCACCTCGGCCTTGAAGCTCACGTGGCGCAGCGCATGCACGCCGCCGAAGCTCACGCTCAGGTCATCGACTTCGAGCATCGCGGTCATGGTCTGCCCTCCCGTGCACTGTCGCCGGCGCGGGCAGCGGCCTTGCGCAGCCAGCGCAGGCTGGCCAGGCCGCGCGGCAGCAGCACCATGACCAGCATGAGCGACACACCGAACACCAGGCCCGGCGCATCCTTGATGTCGCGGAACAGCTCCGGCACGATCACGTAGAAGGCGGCCCCCAGCAGCGCGCCGCGGATCGACCCGAGCCCGCCGATCACGATCATCGCGAGGAACATGATCGAGAGGTTGACATTGAAGCTCTCGGGATTCAGATAGCGCACCAGGTTGGCCATGAGCCCGCCCGCCGCCGCGGTGTAGAAGGCGCTGAGCGCGAACGCGATCACCTTGAAGCGCGCCACGTTGATGCCCACGCAGGCCGCGGCGATCTCGCTGTCGCGCAGGATCACGAAGGCGCGGCCGGTGCGCGTGCGGATGAGGTTGGCCGAGCTCCACAGCGCGAAGGCCACCGCCAGCAGGATCACGTAGTACATGCGCCCCTCGACCGCCAGCGACAGGCTGCCCAGGTGCGCGGGCGCCACTTCGAGGCCCGCGCCGCCGCCGGTGAGGCCGCGCCACTCGAAGATCATCTTCTGCACCACCACGCCGAAGCCGAGCGTGGCGATGGCCAGGTAGAGGTTCTTCAGCCGCAGCGCCGGAATGGCGATCAGCGCGCCGATGAGCGCCGTGAGCACCGAGGCCACCGGAATCGCGAGCCAGAACGGCAGTCCGCCGCGCGAGGCGAGCAGCGCCGACGCATACGCGCCCAGCGCGAAGAAACCCGCGTGCCCGAGGCTGATCTGGCCGCTGAAGCCGACCAGCAGGTTCAGGCCGATCGCCACCAGCGCATACACGCCCACCAGGCTTGCGAGGTAGATCGGATAGCCGCCGACGAACTGCGGCAGCAACAGCAACGCGACCGCCGCCACGCCCCACAGGCCGAGGCGCTGCAGACGCGGGTAAAGGCCGGGCGCTGCGCGCTGCGCTACTGGCGCCTGCATGACCGGAGAGGTAGGAAGTGCCATGGCCGCGCCCTCAGACCTTGCGTTTCTTGATGCGGCCGAACACGCCTTCTGGCATGAAGATCAGCACCGCGATGATGAGCGCGAAGGACAGCGCCTCGCTGAAGCTGCCCGAGACGTAGGCCCCCATCAGGTTCTCGATCACGCCCAGCGACAGCCCGCCCAGGAACACGCCGGTGAGCGACGACAGGCCACCCAGCACCGCGCCCGCGAAGCCCTTGATGAGCAGCGGCCCCATCATGTTCACGTCGAGAAACACGAGCGGCGCGACCAGCACGCCGGCCACCGCCCCGGCCACCGAGCCCATGGCCCAGGCCAGCGCGAAGGCGCGGTCGATGCGGATGCCCATGAGCCGCGCCACGGTCTGGTTCTGGCTGGCCGCGCGCAATGCGATGCCGGCACGGGTGTGCTTGAGCAGCAGCGTGAAGCACACGATCATCGCGAGCGACACCAGGATGGTGCTGGCGCTGTCGACCGCCACGTTCACGCCGAAGATGTTGAGCGGTGCATGGTCGGATGCGGGCGACGAGAAGATCGCCGTCTCATGGCCCCACAGCAAGCCCGCCACGCTGTGCAGCGTGATGTTCAGGCCCAGCGTGGCGATCACCGCGTTGAGCGCGGGCGCGCCCAGCAGCGGCCGGATCAGCACCTGCTGCACCACGATGCCCTGCACCACCGAGAACACCAGCGCCAGGCCCACGGCGGCCCACCAGCTGAAGCCGTAGTGCTGCATCAGCCAATAGGCCACGAAGGCCGAGAACATCGCCATCTCGCCCTGGGCGAAATTGGGAATGTCGGTGGACTGCAGCACCAGCACGATCGCGATGCCGATCAGCGCGTAGAGGCTGCCCGAGGCCAGCCCGCCGATGACGAGTTCGCCGATCATGCGGTCGCCCCCGCTTCGATGGCGATGAGTTCGCGCAGGCGCGTGCGTCGCTCCCGGCCGGAGAGCGCTTCGAGAAAACGCAGGCCCAGCGGATCGATCTCGCGCTCGAGCAGCGCGCGCTGCGCGGCCGTGGGCGGCACGGTGGCCGGGGTGTCGCGACGCCACGCCAGTTCGAAGCCGGTGGCGGCATCGACCGCCTCGCGCGTCACGCCCTCGTGCAGGCTGGCGACGCCGAGCCGGCCGTCGTCGCCGCTCTCCAGCACGCACAGTTCGGTCACCACCACGATCTTCTTGGGCGCATGCGGTGAGGCGGCTTCGCCGGGGCGAGGATTGCCGACGCCGCTGGCATGGTCGAGCCGCCCGGTGAACACCTGCCGCGTGTGGCGCGGCACGTAATAGAAGACGCGCCGCGACACCGATGTCGCGTCCGGAATGCCGGCGGCGCCGGGCAGGCGGATGCCGTGCGCGGGGTCGCGGCCGATCTGCACGTTGTTGCTCCAGCCGTGGGCATCGACCTGGGCCGGGCGCATGAACTCGGTCCAGCGCGGGCGCCCGCCGATGAAGGCACCCGGCATGTAGCTGAGGTTGACGTCGATGTAGGTCCAGAAGGACAGCGCCCGCGGCACGGTGACGGCCTCGTCGCGGCCCAGCGACAGCACGCGGGTGCCGAGCATGAGGGTGTTGCCGTTGGGGCACAGGCTCACGCAGCGCGGTGCGTGCGTGTGCTTGGCGAGCATGTAGGCGGCGTTGGGCAGGAAGGTGCCGATGCCTTCGCCGAGCAGGTCGCCGTCGCTCACATAACGGCTCATGGCGACGACCATCTGGTCGATGCGCGCGGTGGTGATGGCGTCAGCCTGCATGCGAGGGCTCCGGTGTGTGCGAATCCAGGCGGGCCCATGCGGCGTCGAGCCAGTGCTGCAGGCCTTCCGGCGCGTCGGCCGCGTCGACGTAGTCGAGCACCGCCGCAAGGTCGAGCGCGCGCTGCGGATGGCACGAGGTCGGCCAGGAGCCGCCGGGCAGCAGCGCGATGCGGTCGACCAGGTACGCCGGAAGCCGCGTGCCGCCCTGCATCGACAGCAGTTCGGCGGTGCCGACGCGGCGTTCGGCCGTGACGATGGTGGTGGTGGCGATGAACGGCAGCTGCGGATCGAGCGCGAGCTGGCCGGGCAGCCAGCAGTTGCCGTCTTCGTCGGCCGCCGCGGCGTGGATCAGCGCGACATCGGCACGCAGCGCGGGCACGGCGACGAGCGAATCGCCGGTGAGCGGACAGGCAAAGCGCTTGAGGTCGGGACGCGATCGGTGGATGCCTGTCGCACCCAGCGTGTCCAGCATCGGCAGGAACGGCACGCGCATGGCGCCCGCCTGCACCGCCAGGCTCAGGGTGTATTCGGTTTCCTCGACGACTTGGAGCGTGCCGGCGCGGGCCGCACGGGTGTAGTGCGGCGCGAGCCCTGCGATCTCCAGCCCGGTGTAGCAGCTGCGCAGAACGCGCACGCAGCCGGCGCCGATCAGCAGGTCGGTCTCGATGCCGGCGGTGAGCGTGAGCACGTCGAGGTCGCGGATGCCGGCGCGCGCGAGCGCCATCGCGGCGCCGACGGGCCGCCGGTACAGCGTCATGCCGCCGATGGCCATGCGCGTGCCGTGTGTGACCGGCGCGAGCGCGTCTTCCAGGGAGAGCCAGGCGGTCAAGTCAGTCTGCCTTGATCCAGTCGGACACGATCTGCCACTTGCCTTCCTTGGCGCGCATGAAGGCCACGCTCAGGCTGCCGGCATGCTGCTCCTTGCTGAAGGTGATGGGCGCCATCAGGCCGGTGTCGTAGTTCTTCATGGCCTCCAGCGCGGCCACCAGCGCTTCGCCGTCCACGTTGCCCTTGATGCTGCGCAGCGCCTCCACGAAGATGCGCCCGGCGGTGTAGCCGTGCAGGCTGTAGGTGGTGGGATTGGTCTTGGGCAGGAACTTCTTCTGGTCGGCCATGAACTCGGCGACCTGCGGCTTCTTCGAATCGAGCGGCTCCATCACCGCCACCGCGATCGCGCCTTCGACCAGCGTGGTGCCGGCCAGCGCGAATGTCTGCGGATCGCCCAGCGCGCTATGGCCGCTGAACTGGGGCTTCCACCCCATCTTGTTGGCTTCCTTCATCACCAGCGCGGCGTCGCGCGGGATGCCCAGGAACACGACGTTGTCGGCGCCCGATTGGCGCGCCTGCGCCACCACGCCGCTGAAGTTGGTGGTGCCGCGGTCGAAGGGCAGCTTGGTGAGCGGAACGTTTTCCTTCTTCATCCGCGCCTCCAGGCCGGCGACGGCATCCTGGCCGAAGTCGTCGTTCTGGTAGACCGCGGCGATCTTCTTCTGCTTGAGCTCGGTGACGAGGTAGTCGCCCAGCACGTTCGCCTGCACCCGCACCTCGGGCAGCGTGGTGAAGACGTAGCGCTTGGTCGGCGTGGTCAGCGTGTTGCTGAAGGCATAGGGCGACAGGATCGGCAGCTTGCGCTCGGTGGCGTACGGCACGAGCGCGGCCACGTTCGGCGTGCCGGTGGGGGCCACGAGCGCGAGCACCTTGTCCTGCTCGGCCAGCTTCTTGGCGGCGGCCAGCGTGCGGGTGGGGTCATAGCCGTCGTCTTCGGCGATCAGTTCGATCTTGCGGCCGTTCACGCCGCCTTGGGCGTTGGCCTTCTCCACGGCCGTCTGGAGGCCATCGCGCACGCCGTTTCCGAGCAGCGAGAGCGAACCCGACAGCGGCCCGGTGAAGCCGATGCGGATCGGATCGGCCGCGTGAGCAGCAAACGCCGCCAGGCCGATGGCTGCGCCAGCGGCCAGGCGCCGGGCGCGGATACCTCGATGAAAAGCGGTCATGCGGTGTCTCCAGGGCTGTTCGAATGAACTCATCATAGGAGGCAACTAACCGCAACGTCATCAGGGTAACCACGCGGTTAGTTTGACGACCGCCGGTATGTTTCCGGGCGTATCGTCTGTGACCAGCGAGTCCCGGTGCCGGCCTGCAAAGGTCCCCCGGTATCATTCGGCCAACGCGTTCGCCTGCGCCCACGGCGTGGCAGCACGACAACCAGAGAGTCAACAACAATGAGCATGTGGAAGAACGTCGTTCCTGCTGCAGAGCAGCAGCGCCAGAGCAAAAGAGAAGCGCTGTTGCATGAAGCAGCCGCTGCGTTCAACAAGCAGGGCTTTCACGGCACGTCGCTCAACGACATCGCAAAGAAGCTGGGCGTGACCAAGGCCGCGCTCTACACCTATGTGCCGAGCAAGGAAGACCTGCTCTACTTCTGTCACGACTGGGCCATGGACGGCGCCTTCGAAAGCCTGGAGCACGCCCGCGGCGCGGGTGGCACAGGCCTCGAAAAGCTGCGCAACACGCTGCAGCACTATCTGGAGCAGATGCTGATGGAGGGCGGCGCCTTCGTCGTGCTGCTCGAGGAAAACGCGCTCAAGCCGGCGCACGCCAAGGCCATCATCAAGCGGCGCGACGAGTTCGAGGTTGCACTGCGCTCGTTCGTGACCGAAGGCATCGCCGACGGCAGCATCGTTCCCTGCAACGAGAAGATCGCCGTGTTCCTCGCGCTGGGCGCGCTGAACTGGGTTCGCAAGTGGTATTCGCCGGAGGGCGCGTGGAGCGCGCAGCTCATCGCCGAATCGCTCACGCAGATGATCGAGCGGGGCCTCGCCACGGCGCAGAGTACGCATCTGATGCCGCAGTCCGACGGCACGCCAGCTTCGATCTGACGGACTTGCTCGTGTCCGGTGCATCGGCGCGCCGCGCGGGCGAGCCGCCCACCCTCAGCCGAGCTTCTCGGCAAGCGCGACGATGATGCCCTCGGGCCCACGGATATAGGCGAGCCGGTACGACTCCCCGTACTGCATCTGGCCAATGATTTCTGCGCCATGGGCCTGCATCCGCGCAACGACAGCATCGATGTCGTCGACGCCAAACATGATGCGACGAAGACCCAAGGTGTTCACCGGCGCATCCACCGGCCCGAACCTGACTGCCTCTGGCATGTGGAATTTGTCGAGCTCGATGCCCTGCCCATCGGGCGTGCGCAGCATCGCGAGCGTGGCCCGGACGTCGCCAAGCCCGATGAGGCTCCCGACAGCAGGCCCTTCCACCATGGATTGGCCCTCGAGCTCGAGACCCAATTCGATGAAGAACGCCTTCACCGCTTCGAGATCGTCGACAACGATCAGGATGTTGTCCATTCGCTTGACTGTCATGGCCTTCGGCTCCTTTTTCAACGGTGTCACATATCGGGAAAAAATCGGAGTCTAGATCGAGCGGGATGGACGGTTTTTTCAACGCTCCGGTCTATGCATTCGACAGATTCAAAGCGAGGACACGGTCGGTGAGACCTTCTGGTTTGCGTTAGCTGCAAACGCGTTGCCGCCGAGGGCTCGCGCAGTGACGATGTGAGACGCCCCGCCCTGCCCATTCACATCGAGCAGGAACTCCGAGGTGACGACGCGCGCGCCGCAGAAATCGAAGATGCCGTGGTCGATCTGCGTGCGCATCGCCTTGTCGTAGCCATGCCGCGCGTAGGTGCCCCCGTCCGCGCCGCCGATGCCGATCAGGTGGACGTCGAGGCGGCCGAGCCGCTTTCCGAGCGTGCCGTCCGGCGCCTCGTCATAGGCCCATCCGTTGGAAAATACGCGGTCGATCCAGCCTTTGAGCTGGCCGGGGAACGACCACCAGTAGATGGGATAGACCAGCGCGAGCGCGTCGGCCCGGTCGATGCGCGCCTGCTCGCGCGGGATGTCAGATGGCAACGGTGCTTGGAGAAAATAGGCGGCGCGGTCGGCCTGGTTGAAGTCCGGCTGGAAGCCTTCCGCGGCGATGTCGGCGATCTCGGCGGTGTGCGCGCCGGACTCCGCAACGCCCTCGGCAAACGAGCGCGCGACGGCGTGCGTGAGGGACCGGGAATCGGGATGGCTGACGACGATGAGAGCATGCATGGCGGGTCCTTTGGGGGTGGGTGTAAAATACTTTTAGTAGGTTACCTTTGGTAATTTAAGAATGTCAAGCAAGCAGACGGAACCGGTTGTGCCAGTCGCACCGAAGAAGCGACTTCCCAAGGACGCGCGCGGCCGCCAGCTGCTGGACGTCGCGTGGGCCATCGTGCGCAGCGAAGGAACCGATGCGCTCACGCTGGGCTATCTGGCCGAGCGCGCGGGGGTGACCAAGCCGGTCGTGTACGACCATTTCGGCACGCGCACGGGCCTGCTCGGCGTCCTCTATGGCGAATACGACAGCCGGCAGCACGCGCTGATGGACGAGGCCCTGCGGGCATCGGGAAAGACGCTCCCGGCGGTGGCGAGGGTGATTGCCGCCGCCTATGTCAACTGCGTCATGGAGATGGGGCACGAAATGCCCGGCGTCAGCGCCGCGCTGGCCGGCTCGCCCGAACTCGATGCCTTGAAGAAGGAGCTGGAGGCCGAGTTCTCGGTGAAGTGCCGGGACGCGCTGCAGCCGTTTGCGAAGCGGCCCATAGCGCCGGCAGCGATGCGCGCGATGCTGGGCGCGGCGGAAGCCGTGTCGTTCGCGGCGGCCGCGGGCGAGTTCGATCCGGTGGATGCGGAGAACGAGATCTACGACGCCATCGTGCGGATCGCGCAGAGGGCGTGAAACGGGCGGTTGATGATGTGGGCGCGGCCGGTCTGTGCGCGCGTTGCACCTCGATGGAACCCTTGCAAGTCGACTGCGCGCCACGAAAAAAAGCCCGGGTCACCGAGGTGCTCCGGGCTTTGCTCCATTGCGTGCACGCGGCACGCAGCGTCCAACTTCAGCCGCGTTTGCGGCGTGCGCCGGCGATACCAGCCAAGCCCAACAGCACGAGCGCAAAGTCACCCCAGCCCAGCGAGCCGCCACCACCGCGCTTGCCGAACGGCATCGCGATGGCTCCGCCCGGCGGAGGCGTCGAGGTGTCGCCGCCCGTGGGTGGCGTGGTTGTGTCCGCTGCCTTCACGTTCAGGAATGCCGCCGACACCGAACCCGGCTTGCCGTCGGCGTTGGTGCCTTGCACGTAGACCATGTGCCGCCCGGCGACCAGGCCCGTGGTGTCGAGCATGCCGCTCGCGGTCTTGGTGGCTTCCGGGAATTCGGCGCTGGCATGCTCCGATGCCGCCAGCGTCAGCGGAATGCCGACCGCTCCGGCTTCCCAGGGCAGCTTGTCGATGTAGGCCATCGCCGTCTTGATGTTCTTGATGACGGGCACCGGCGGTGCGGGAATATCGGATTGACCAGGCTTGGAATAGAGGTAGCGGTTGTCGTCCACCGTCGCCGTTACCGCGGCCTGTGCACCCACCGCGATGGCATCGGCGGCGATCTTCACGTCCACCGTGTCCGGCCCCTGCGGCAGCTGGTACGGGCGATACAGGATGCGGCTGAGGTAATGGAACCCGTTGAAGTTCTCCGGATAGACCTCCTTGTTGAAGTTGTCGCAGGTCTCGTAGAACGAGCGGCCCATCTCCACCGTGTAGGAAGGCGCACCCAGGTAGCCGTAGATGGCGTCCTTGGTCGTTCCTTCGGTGTCGTAGCCGAGCACTTGCTGCGCCGAGTACTTGTTGTGATAGGCCAGGCGTTGCGCGATGGTGGCCAGGCCGAGGTTGTTCGGCGTCTGGATGCTGCCGTCGTTCTCCGAGCGCGTGACGCCCCACGACCACAGGATGGCGCGCGCATTGCTGTGCAGGTCGATGAAGATGCCGCCGCCGTAGTTCTCGTCGGCACCGGTCTTCCAGTCGAACTCGCCGGCGCCGCCGTTGTCGCGGTTCTGCGCGTTGCAGTAGTTCGCGTTCTTCGGCCGCCCATCGGGCAGCGCGCCGCCTTCCCACTTGCAGGCGGCCTGGTTCCACGTGCCGCGCACATAGTCCAGCACCGCCTGCGTTTCAGGTTCGGAGACGGGCGCGGTGCCGCGATAGTCCTCCGCGCACTTGTTGTCGGAGGCGCCCGGGCCTCCGGTGCGCCAGCCGAACGGGTAGTTGCGGTTCAGGTCGACGCCGCCCCGCGATGCGTTGGTGCTGCAGGCCGCGACCTCGTAGTCGGTGTTCTTGCGCTGGCTGGCGGACACCTGCTGCTCGGCGATCGAGCGGCCGTCGGGGTTGTGCACGGCGAAGTGATAGCGATTGGTGTCCAGCATCATGCGGGCATTCGCATCGGTCTCGTAGTTCGCGAGCATCCACTCGATGTACTTGATGCCCACTTCCTGCGGCGCGTATTCGCGCGCATGGATGCCGCCGGTCCACACCATGTTCGGCGGCTTCTCCGCCTGTGCGTCCTGCTTCTCGAAGTTGCCGGCCACGATCACCTTGATCGGATACGGCTCCTGCGGGAACAGGCTCAGGTTGAAGAGCTGGATCACGCTCAGCGGCAGGTATTTGGCCAGGAGGTTGCCGAACGAAGAGGCCGAGTTGTCTGCGGTGTCCGTGCCGGGCTTCTTGTACTTCGTGCCCAGCCAGGTCTTGCCGAGCGTCTGCACCTTGACCAGCTTCGGATACTTGGCGGCCAGTTCATCGAAGGAGGTGTAGACCTGTCCGACGGTGCGGTAGCACAGGGAGTGCGAGCCACCGTCGGAGATCTTCTGCGAGCCGACCTGCCCCGCGCTCGAAGGTTTGGTGCGCTCGGCGATGAATTCGCCGATGCGCGCCGTCTCGGCTTCGTTGATCCGTACCGTCAGCCCCAGCGCCTGCAGCTTGGCAAGCTCCTCCGCACCGACCTCCGCGGAGACCGTGCGGGCCTTCTGGTCCACGTAGGGGTGGTCGATCAGTCGGGTCAGGGCGTTGAGGTCGTTGTCGTTGGAATACGGAACGACGATCGAGTAGACCTTGCCCCAGCCGGACGTGTCCGAAGGGTCGGCGGCCGACACCATGTTGCAGGCGGTGATGGCCGCCGCGAGAACGATGGACCAGCGTGCGACTCGGACATACTGGCCTTTGTTGGTTTTAATGTTCATCGATAGTGAGTTGGTGAGTTAGATGGAGGTTGGAAATCAGCAATTTCCAGCATCAGTATCTAATCCTTTCATTTTCCTTTCAATGGAAAATATGAGCAGATAAGCAACTTCTCAACAAGGCATAAAACATGCGCGCGCACCCATCCCGTTCAACGTTTTTGAACTTGCTTACACCCGTGGCGTTGGCCTTTCTGATCGTGCTTTTTCAGATGGGCGGCGCGCCGGTGTACGAACTGCTGCGCTATGAGCGGCAGGCCGTTTTCGCGGGAGAGTGGTGGCGGCTGGTTACTTCAAACTTCGTGCACCTCGGTTGGGCGCACTGCCTGCTGAACCTGGCCGGGCTGGCCGTGTGCGCGGTTTTCGCTGCCGACACCCGGTCCTGGCGCGAATGGGCCAGCGCCATTGGCGCGTTGGCGCTCGGTGTTGGCCTGTTGCTGCTGCTGGCGTCGCCCCGGGTCGGGGACTACGCAGGCTTGTCGGGCGTGTTGTATGGGTTGTTTGTCTGGGTGCTGGCACCGCGAGCCTGGCGCGGCGGCCTCGTGCCGCGGCTCGCGCTTGCCTTCGTCTGCGCTCGCATCGCATGGCAAATGCTGTTCGAGTCACCGGGTGCGGCAAGCGAGTTGATCGGTGGCCACGTCGTGGCCGAAGGGCATCTGTACGGCGCTCTCTGCGCCATTGCCGTGCTTGGATGGGAAGGCTTGCGGGCGCGCAAGAAATCGGCCGATTGAACCGTTGAGCGGCGCAGTCGCCTGCCTTGCCTTCGACCATGACTTCCATAGAAATAGGCGCGTCATAAGTCGGTGCTGGTTATTGAATCAACCAGGTCCCAACGTCGGAAGACCGCGCCTTCTGGAACAGCCACCGCGCCGCCGCCACATCCTCGAGCGCCATGCCCAGCGACTTGAACAGCGTCACTTCATCTGCACTCGAGCGGCCCGCGTGCAGGCCGGTGACCAGTTCACCGATCTCTGCGAGCAAGCTTGCCGGCGTGACCAAGCCGGCGTGCAATGCATTCAGATAGTCGCCCGATTCGCTCAGCGTGGACTCGCGCCTGTCGACGAACAGGGAGGCATGCGCCATCAGCGCCGGCGCGATCTCGCAATGCGACGGCGTGCTGGAGCCCACTGCATTGATGTGCGTGCCCGGCGCGATCCATTGCCGCTGCAGGATGGGTTCGCGCGCGCTCGTGACAGTGACGACGATGTCGGCGTCATGCACTGCGGCCTCCACCGAGTCCACCGCTTCCATCGCAAAACCATAGGAAGGCTGGTGCGCTTCGACAAAGCTTCGCGCGCTGGCCATGCTGCGTGCCGCAACCTTGACCGAGGACAGCGTGCGCACCGCCGCGACGGCCTGCAATTGCCAATGGGCCTGGTGGCCGCTGCCGATCAAAGCCAGGCGGCTGGCCTCGGGCCGCGCGAGCAGGCGCGTGGCCAGGCCGGTCATCGCGGCGGTGCGGATGCCGGTGATCTCGGACGCAGACATGACCGCCATGAGCGCGCCGGTCTCGCCGCTGAACAAGAGAACGCAGCCCTGGTGCGGGTCCATCCCGATCGCGCTGTTGCCCGGAAAGAAGCCGCCGGTCTTGGCGCCGTACACAGGCTCGGTGCCGCCGATGTAGGCGGGCATCAGGCCCAGAAGACCCTTGGCGTCCGGCGGGCGCACGATCTGGCGCAGCGGTTGGTGCACCTCGCCGCGTGCGAGCGCGGCCATCGCGTCGGCCATGAGGTCGATGCAATCCGCAACGCTCAGCAGGCGCGCGATGTCCTGTTGGCCGAGAAAGAGAACGGGCGCGCCTGCACCCTCTCTCATGCAAGCGCCCGGGCCGCGTCCAGGTGCCGGGTGAGCGTGCCCAGGTCGGTGTTGGTGCCGCACAGCAGAACGCCCACGCGCTGGCCCTGGAGCTGGTCGCGCAAGGGGCCGAGCAGCGCCGCCGTGGCGGCCGCGCACGCGGGCTCCGGCGAAAGCTTGAGCTCCTCGAACAGGTGGACCATGGCGCGGCGGATCTGGTCGTCGGACACCGTCACGAGCTGGTCGATGCTGCGGCGGCAGAGCTCGTAGCTGTAGGCCTCTGTGTGCGGCGCCATCAGGCTGTCGGCAATGCCCTGCATCGGCCCCATCTTGATCGGGTGGCCGGCCTTGAAGCTCTGGCTCATGCCGTCGGCGCCCTCGGGCTCCACGCCGTAGACCTTGCAGTCCGGCTGCATCAGCTTGAACGCGGTGGACACGCCCGCCGCCAATCCGCCGCCGCCGACAGGAATGATCACCGCGTCGAGGTCCGGCGCCTGGCTCGCCCATTCAAGGCCGAGCGTGGCCGTGCCCAGCACGGTGCGGTAGCCGTTGAACGGATGCACGAAGAAGCGCCCTTCTTCCTTCTCGATCTGGTGCACCTGCTCGAACGCGGCCGGGCCGTTGTCGGCCATCACGACCTGTGCGCCGTACTGGTGGCACAGCGCCACCCGAAACGGGCTGGCGGTCTTGATCATCACCACCTTGGCGCTGATGCCCAGCTTCATCGCGGCATAGGCGACCGCGACGGCATGGTTGCCCGCGCTCACGCAGGTCACGCCGGCCTGGCGCTGCGCAGCATCGAGCGACAGCAGGTTGGAGAAGGCGCCGCGCGCCTTGAAGGTGCCGCTGGCCTGCAGCAGCTCGAACTTGAAATTGATGCGCGCATCGCGCAGCGTGGAAATCGCGTCCTTGTCCAGCGTGGGCGTGGTGAACACGTAGGGCTGCAAGGCGGCGGCGAGTTCGCGGATGGCGTCGAGCGTCGGCACCGGCTGGCCGTCGATGAGGGTGGGGGTTGAGGTTGGGGTCGGGGTCATGGAAAGATCGTGGAATGAACGCGCACGCCGGTCACTTGAAGCCCAACCGGATGCGCGTGAACACCAGCGCGACGATGCTGATGATCGCGGCGAAGATCAGGTAGTAGCTGGGCGACAGCTTGTCGTTGGTCACGCTGATCAGCCAGGTCAGGATGAACGGCGCGAAGCCGCCGAAGATCGTGACGGCCGTGTTGTAGCTCAGGGACAGGCCCGTGGTGCGGGTCTGCGTCGGGAACAACTCGGACAACAGCGCCGGCACCGGCGCGAAGTACGCGGTCATGAGGCAACCCAGCACGATCTCCACCAGCAGCAGCGTGCCGAAGCTCGGCCGGCTCACCAGCAGCGCGAACATCGGGTAGATGGCCAGCAGCAGCAGCACGCCGGCGATCAGCATGATGCGCACGCGGCCGATCCTGTCCGACAGATGGCCCACGACGGGCGAGAAGAACATCTGGATCACGCCGACCATCATGGTCGCCGTGAAGGCCACCGACGCCGGCAGGCCCAGTTGCTTGACGCCGTACGTGGGCATGAAGAGCACCAGGTAGGTGGCCACGGTGCCCAGCACAACGATGCCCACGGCCAGCAGCAGGCGCTCTTTCTGGTGGCTCAGGGTGTCGCGCAGCGGCGTGGTGGTGGCCTCGATGCTGGAGAACTCGGGGCTCTCGTCGACGTTGCGGCGGATGTAGTAAGCGACCGGCCCGATCAGCAGGCCGAAGATGAACGGCACGCGCCAGCCCCAGGAGGCCAGTTGCTCGGCCGTGAGCGTGCTCGTGAGCACGGCGCCGAAACCGGCGGCCAGCAAGGTGGTCAGGCCCTGGCTGGCGACCTGCCAGCTGGAGAAGAAGCCGCGCCGCCGGGGCGCGTGCTCTGCAAGAAAGGCGGTGGCACTGCCGAACTCACCGCCGGCAGAGAGGCCCTGGATCATGCGTGCGACGACGAGCACCGCGGGCGCGAGCAACCCGATGCTGCTGTACGTGGGCACGATGCAGATCAGCAAGGTGCCCGTGAACATCAGCATGATCGACAACGTGAGCGCGGCCTTGCGGCCGGCACGGTCGGCATAGGCGCCGATGACGATCGCGCCCAGCGGCCGCATGAAGAAGGACACGCCGAAGGTGCCCAGCGTCAGCAACAGCGACACCGTGTCGTCGCCCGTGGGAAAGAAGAGCTTGGAAATCGTAGCGGCGAAGAAGCCGTACACCACCAGGTCGAACCACTCCAGCGCATTGCCGATGGACGCCGAGATGACCGCGCGCCACGGCGGCGCGTCGGGATGGGGGGAAGCTGCGGGCCGGGCGATGCCGCCTTGCAGGCTTTGAGCGTGGGTCATGGAAATTTCCTTTTTTGTCTCTGTTGGTTTTTTCTTGTGTCCCGCCCTGCTCCGCGCGCCTTCGGGGTGTTCAGGCGGCGGTCGACATGCTGTGGATCAGCTTGCGCAGGAAGGCTTCGCATTGCGCCACCTGCGCGAGCGTGACGAACTCGTTCGCCTTGTGCGCCTGCTCGATGTTGCCGGGGCCGCAGACGACGGATGGGATGCCCATGCGCTCGAACAATCCGGCCTCGGTGCCGTAGGCCACCTTGCGCACGCTCCGGTCGTGCGTGAGCGCCCGGACCAGTTGCGTGATGGCGGCCTGCTCCGATGCGTCCAGCGTGGGCGCGGTGGCCAGCAGGTCGAACTCGATGGCGGCGCCGGCGTGCTCGCCCTTCATCTGCGGCAGCAGCGTGTGGGCGGCGTAGTCCTTGATGCGCGCGATGATCGGCGCGCTGTCCACGCCCGGAAGGTTGCGGTATTCGAAGCTGAACTCGCAGTGCGCCGGAATGGTGTTGACCGCGATGCCGCCGTTGATGACACCGGTCTGCAGCGTGGTGAAAGGCACGTCGAAGGCCTCGTCGAACGGGCCCTCGCCGCGAAACTTGTCGGCCTGGTCGCGAATGAAGCAGATCAGCCGGGCCGCGTACTCGATGGCGTTGAGCCCCTGCGGCGTGAGCGAGGAATGCGCCGCGTGCCCGTGGACGCGGCAGCGGTAGGCATTGATGCCCTTGTGCGCGACGATGACGCGCATGTCGGTCGGCTCGCCGACGATGCAGCCGTTGGCATGGATGCCGCGGGCCTTCAGGTCGTCCAGCATGTAGGGCGCGCCGATGCAGCCCAGTTCCTCGTCGCACGAGAACGCGAAGTGGATCGGTTCCCTCAGGCGCGCCGCCTTCATCTCCGGCAGCATCGCCAGCGCCACGCCGATGAAGCCCTTCATGTCGCAGGCCCCGCGCCCGAAGAGCTTGCCGTCGCGCACCGTGGGATCGAAGGGGTCGCTGTCCCAGTCCTGGCCCTTAACCGGCACCACGTCGGTGTGGCCGGAGAGCACGATGCCGCCCTGCGTGGCACCGTCCGCCGCGGGAATGGTGGCGAAGAGATTGGCTTTCCTCCCGGTGGGCTCGTAGGTCAGGGTCGAGGTGTAGCCCTGCTGCTCCAGGTGATCGCGGACCGTCTCGATGAGGCCGAGATTCGACGCGAAGCTGGTCGTGTCGAAGCGGATCAACTTCTCGATCCACGGGAGGGAAATGGGTGCTGCGGAAGGGACAATAGACGTGTTCACAGAATTATCATATGCGAAAATTTTCAGATAAGAAAATTTTTATGGAGCCTTCCATCGCCTCCTCGACCCCGCCCTCTTCCTCCTCCAGCGCCCCCGGACACGGCATCGTCCTGGACAAGACAGAGCTGGGTGCGCGGCTGCGCAGCGCTCGCCTGGCGCAGCAGCTGACCTTGACCGAACTGGCGATCAAGTCGCAGGTCTCGGTGGCTTCCATCTCCAAGGCGGAGCGCGGCCTGCTTGCGCTCAGCTACGAAAAATTCGCCGCGTTGGCGGCGGCGCTGCAGCTGGACTTGTCGACGCTGTTCGGCAGCCAGCCGGCCGGCTTCATCGCAGGCAGCGTGGTGGTGACGCGCAACCAGGACGTCGTCGAATACCACTCCGAACGCTACCTGTACGGCATGCTGGCCACGCAGGTGACGACCAAGAAGATGACGCCGATGCTCGGCCGCGTCGAGGCCCACTCGGTGCTTCGGCCCGGCGAGTTCAGCCGGCATCCGGGCGAGGAATTCATCTTCGTTCTGGACGGTGCGCTGGAGATGCACTTCGTCGATGGGCGCGTCGAGCGGCTCGAGAAGCACGACAGCATCTACTTCGACAGCGGACTGGGCCACCTCTACGTGAACGGCGGCGACGAAGGCGCGCAGATCCTGGTGGTGTGCTGCAACGAACCGGGCGTTCCATCGATGGACGACGTGGCCTGAACCTGCACGGCGCCAAATTCGAAATCGACGCCACACGGGTCGAGACATCATTCATTCCTTCATCCATCAACCAGAGAGAAATCACCATGGCAAAAGCCTATTGGGTCAGTGCATACCGTGCCGTCAAGGACGCCGACAAACTCGCGGCCTACGCGAAACTGGCCGGCCCGGCGATCACTGCCGGCGGCGGGCGCTTTCTCGCGCGCGGCCTGCCGGCCAAGGTCTACGAATTCGGTTTGGCCGAACGCACCGTGCTGATCGAATTCGACAGCATCGAACAGGCGACGGCTACGCATGACAGCCCCGACTACCAGGCCGCGCTTGCCGCGCTGGGCGACGGCGCCGAACGGGATCTGCGGGTCATCGAAGGCGTTTGAGCGACCGGGGCCAGGCGTCCCGGGAAGGCTGTTTTCCACGGCAGTCGTTCGGTCGCGCCATGCGTGGCGCACGCACCCACGCATTCGCAGCATCTCCATGAAGCCTCTCTCGCGGCGCCGGACGACGCACGGCCGCCGCGCCCGCGCGCACCTTCAGCGCAAGGAGAGACTTCATTCATGGACCGCCTGTTCGCCTCGTTCGCCAACAAGATCGCGCACATCGCGGGGAGCCCGCTCACCTTCCTCGCGTGCGTGGTCGTGGTCATCGCCTGGGCGGTGGCCGGGCCGTTCTTCGGCTTCTCGGAAACCTGGCAGCTGGTCATCAACACCGGCACGACCATCGTCACCTTCCTCATGGTGTTCCTGATCCAGAACACACAGAACCGCGACGGCGTTGCGCTGCAGACGAAGCTGGACGAACTGATCCGCAGCTCCAACGCCCAGAACGAATTCATGGGCATCGAGAAGCTCACCGACCACGAGCTGACCGCCCTGCACGAGCGCTGCGAAGCCGCGGCCAGGAACAGCCACGCCACGCTCGAGCGCACGCGGGCCGAGCGCCGCCGCCGCGGCCATGAGAAGGCCGAGGCAACCGGCGGCTGACGGCAGTTCAGCCGCCGGGCGTCCGCACGACGCGGCGACGGCGAATTCGTGCGCGCCTTGGCGGCGCCGGCCTACAAGAGACTGCCGGAAGGCCTCTAGATTCGGTGTCGCCGCGCGCAGACATCACCGAAGGAAACCGATGGCCGAAGAACCCACCCCTGCTTCATTCGTCGCCTGGATGGCGGCGGAAACTGCCGCCTACACGGCCATCCACCAGCTTCACCAACGCACGCAGGGCGGACGCCTCAGCATTCCGGACAACCGCATCGAGCAGATCGCCAGGCTGCGCAAAGAGGCGGACGTTCGGTTCGCCAGCCTGTGGAGCACGCTCGGCCAAGCGTCGCCGCAACCCAGCGCGGTTGCACCGGTACCGGTGCAGCGCGCGCGCGGGCATCGCCCGGCCTTCGAGCTTCTCTCGCGACCGCCTGCCGACCCGATCGAGAAGCGCGTCAGTTAGGCGCGCGGCCACGGTGGCCAGCCCTCTCGGCTCCCTCCCCGCTCGCCCGAGATGAAGATCGCGACCTTCAATGTCAACGGCGTCAACAGCCGCCTCGCCCGCCTGCTCGAATGGCTCGCCGAATCGAAACCCGACGTCGCCTGCCTGCAGGAGCTCAAGAGCCCTGACGCCAACCTGCCGGTCGATGCCATCCGGGCCGCGGGCTACGGCATCGTCGCCCACGGGCAGCGCGCATGGAACGGCGTCGCCATCCTCGCGCGCGGAAAAGAGCCGATCGACACCGGCCGCGGCCTGCCGGGCATGGAGGCCGACACCCAGAGCCGGTACATCGAGGCGGTGGTCGACGGCGTGCTGATCGGCTGCCTCTACCTGCCCAACGGCAATCCGCAGCCGGGCCCGAAGTTCGACTACAAGCTGCAGTGGTTCGAGGCCTTCAACAGGCACGCGAAGAAACTCTTTGCGAGCGGCATGCCGGTCGTGCTGGCCGGTGACTACAACGTCGTGCCGACCGATGCCGACATCTACAACCCGGCCTCGTGGCGCGACGACGCGCTGCTGCAGCCCGAGAGCCGCGCGGCGTTCGCGCAACTGCTCAAGCAGGGCTGGACCGATGCGATCCGCGCGTGCCATCCCGACCGCGTGCCCTTCACCTTCTGGACGTACTGGCGCAACCGCTATCCGCGCGACGCCGGCCTTCGCATCGACCACCTGCTGCTGAACGCCGAACTCGCACCGCTGCTTCGCAGCGCCGGCGTGGACCGCGACGTGCGCGGGCGCACCGGCGCGAGCGATCACGCGCCGGCGTGGATCGAGCTGGACGTTCCCAGGGGGTAGACCGGTCAGCCTTCCAGTACGCCGCCAGGAAAAACTAGCCCCCCATCAACTTGTCCAACGTGATCGGAAGCGCGCGCACGCGCTTTCCGCACGCGTTGAAAACCGCATTGGCCACCGCGGCACCCACGCCGGTGATGCCGATTTCCCCCACGCCGCGCGCGCCCATCGGCGAGTGCGGATCGGGGATGTCGGTCCACATCACATCGATCTCGGGCACGTCCATGTGCACGGGCACGTGGTAATCGGAAAAGCTGGCATTCATGATGCGGCCGTTGCGCTCGTCGAATTGCGTTTCTTCCATCAGCGCGAGGCCCAGGCCCATGATGATGCCGCCGCGAAACTGGCTGGCCGCCGTCTTGGCATTGAGGATGCGCCCGCAGTCGAACGAACCGAGAAAGCGGCTGACGCGCGTCTCGCCGGTCACCTCGTTCACCCGCACCTCGCAGAACATGGCGCCGTGCGAATGCATCGACCAGTGCTGCACTTCGAGCGGCAGCGGCGCGCTGGCTTCGACAACCAGTTCGTCGCGACCGGCGCGCGCCAGCATGGCCGCATAGCTGTCGAAGCGCCCGGCCTCGCCGATCTTGCCGAGGCCGCCATCGCGGCCGGCCACATCGTCGGGCTTCAGGCCATGCAGCGGCGAGTCCTTGCCGCAAAGCTTCAGCAACTCGGTCACGAGCGCGTGCTGCGCCGCCATGACCGCGCTGCCGATCGCGGCCGACTGCTGCGAACCGCCGGCGAGCACGACGCCGGGAAATCGCGAATCGCCGTGGCAGAACTTCACCTGGTCCATCGCGAGGCCGAGCCGCTCGGCGATGACCTGCGTCTGCGCCGTGGCGGTGCCCATGCCCATCTCGTGCGCCGCGATCTCGACCTTCGCATGGCCGTCCTTCGTGAGCGTGATGCGCGCCGCGCCGCCCGGCATGCGGTAGTACGGGTACGTGGCGGTGGCGCAGCCCATGCCGACCAGCCATTCGCCTTCGCGGCGCGTGCCCGGCGTCGCGCTTCGGTGGTTCCAGCCGAAGCGCTCGGCGCCGGCGCGGTACGCCTGGACGATATGCCGCGACGAAAAAGGCGTGCCCGTGGTCGGGTCCTTCTCGGGCTCGTTGCGGATGCGAAGCTCGATCGGGTCCATCTTCATCGCGTCGGCCAGCTCGTCGATGGCGCTCTCCAGCGCGAAGGTGCCGACCGCTTCGCCGGGCGCGCGCATGAAGGTGTTGGCCACCATGTCGAGCGTCGCCACCTCCACGTCGAGCTTGAAGCTGCCCGCCGCATAGGCCGAGCGCGCCGGCAGGATGAACGGCTCGGGCATGTTGTTGTGCTCGGTCATCGTCACCACGCCGGTGTGGATCAGCGCATCGAAGCGCCCGTCGGCCTGCGCGCCGATGGCCACGCGCTGTTCGGTGTCGGTGCGCCCGCCGACCACGCGGTACACGCCCTCGCGCGTGAGCATGATGCGCACCGGCCGCCCGGCAATCCTCGAAGCCGCCGCGGCGAGCACATGGTGACGCCACAGCGTCTTGCCGCCGAAGCCGCCGCCGACATAGGGCGAGGTCACATGCACCTGTTTCTCGTCGATGCCGAAGATTTCCGCCATCGACCAGGCCATGTGCGCGACGCCCTGCGAGGCGTCGTGAATCACGAGTTCGTCGCCCTTCCAGGCCAGCGTTGCCGCATGCAACTCGATGGCGTTGTGGTTCTGGCGCGGCGTGGTGTAGGTCACATCGACCCGGTGCGGCGCGGCGGCCAGCGCGGCTTCGGCATCGCCGATTTCCATCTTCAGCGGCTCGCCCTGGAAGACGCCGGGCTTGGTTCCGTTGGCCTTCGCGGCAGCGATCGACGTCGTGGCCGGCGCGGTTTCGTAGGTGGCGCGAACCAGCGATGCCGCGTGATCGGCCTCTTCCTGCGTCTGTGCGAGCACCACGGCGATCGGCTGGCCGTTCCAGTGGACCTGGTCATCCTGCATCACGGGCAGGTCATCGCCGCCGGCGGCCTTGTCCTTGGACATGAAGAGCGGCATGGGTTTCAGGCGCGGTGCGTTCTCGTGGCTCATCACCAGCGCGACGCCGGGCGCCGCCCGCGCCGCGGCCGTGTCCAGCGTCGCGATCCGTCCGCGCGGCACCGTGCTGTACACGAGCGCGGCGTAGAGCATGTCCTCCATCGGAAATTCGGCCGCGAACCGCGCCTGCCCCTGCACCTTGAGCGGGCCATCCAGGCGCGAGACCGGCGCGCCGATCAGGCCGCTCTTGCGCGCGATGAGCGGGTCGGGCTTGCCGCCCGGCATCCACGCATCGGGCGCGAGCGCGACGGCTTTTTTCATGACCGCCTGAACGGCCTCCTGAACGATGCTCATGCTGTCATCTCCTTGAGTTCGGCGAGCACGGCGACGATCGCGCGCGTTGCCAGCTCGACCTTGAATCCGTTGTCGCGCAGCGGCTTCGCGTCGGCCAGCTCTGCCTCTGCGGCGGTACGGAAAGCCTGCGCATCGGCCGGCTTTCCCTTGAGCGCCGCTTCGGCTTTCCACGCACGCCAGGGCTTGTGCGCGACGCCACCCAGGGCGATGCGCACGTCCTTGACGGCGTCGCCGTCGAGTTCGAGCGCTGCCGCCACCGACACCAGCGCGAAGGCGTAGCTGGACCGGTCGCGCACCTTGCGGTAGGTCGATCGCGCCGCGAACGGCAGTGCGGGCAACGCCACCGCGGTGATGAGCTCACCCGGCTCGAGCAGCGTCTCCACATCGGGCCGGTCTTCGGGCAGGCGATGGAAGTCCGTGAAGGGCAACGTGCGCTCGCCGCTCGCGCTGCGCAGATGCACGACGGCCCCCAGCGCGGCGAGCGCCACGCACATGTCGGACGGATGCGTGGCGACACAACTGGGCGAAGCGCCCAGGATCGCGTGATAGCGGTTGATGCCTTCGGCGGCGTCGCACCCCTGCCCCGGGTTGCGCTTGTTGCAGCGCGAGCCGTCGTCGTCGTAGAAGTAGGCGCACCGCGTGCGCTGCAGGATGTTGCCGCCGACCGTGGCCATGTTGCGGATCTGCGCCGATGCGCCGGCGGTGATGGCCCGCGCGAGCACCGGATAACGCGCCCGCACGGCGCGGTGCGAGGCGAGCGCCGTGTTGCGGGTCGCCGCGCCGATCAAGAGGCTGCCATCGGCGCGTTCCTCGATGTCGCACGACAGGTCCGTCACATCGACCAGCGCGATCGGACGCTCGATGGTTTCGCGCATCAGATCGACCAGGTTCGTGCCGCCGCCCAGGTACTTGGCGCCGGGCCGGCTGCCCAGCTGGAGCGCATCGCCCGCGTCCCGCGCGCGGGCGTAGGTGAAGGGGATCATGCCGGCTCCTTCTCAGAGTCCTCGAATGTCTCGAAGGTCTCCGAGATGGCCGCGACGATGCCGTTGTAGGCGCCGCAGCGGCACACGTTGCCGCTCATGCGCTCGCGCAGCTCGTCATGGCTGAGCGCGATGCGCTCGGTACAGAGGTCGGCGGTGACGTGGCTGGGCACGCCCTGCCGCAGCTCTTGCGCCATGCCCATGGCCGAACAGATCTGCCCGGGCGTGCAGTAGCCGCACTGGAAGCCGTCGTGTTCCACGAAGGCCTTCTGCAGCGGATGCAGATCGCCCTGCGGCGCGAGCCCTTCGATGGTGGTGACTTCACGGCCCTCGCACTGCACGGCCAGCGCAAGGCACGACAGCACGCGTTCGCCGTCGACAAGCACGGTGCAGGCGCCGCATGCGCCCTGGTTGCAGCCCTTCTTGGCACCGAACAGATGCAGGTGCTCGCGCAGGAGATCGAGCAGCGAAACCCGCGGATCGCCGGGCAACTCGACCGGCGATCCGTTGATGGTGATGGTCATGTGCGTCCTCGGGGGGCGTGGGGGTCGGGGGTCGTGGGCAGATGGCCGCTCAGAAACCGTAGTACTTGTTGATCGAGCTGCTGTAGCCCTCGTCGTAGTCGGGAATCCGGTCGCTGGTGTAGCGCGGCGCGCCTTCGAGCCTGGCCTTGTCGAGCGGCACGACATAGCCGTCCTGCGCGGTGTCGTACTTGAGCATGTTCCAGGGGATGGGATAGCGATCGGTGCCCATGCCGAGGAAGCCGCCGAACTCCATGACCGCATAGCGGACCTGCCCGCTCAGCTTGTCGATCATGAGGTCGTCGATGGTGCCGAGCTTGTCGCCCGCCGCGTTGTAGACGCTGGTGCCTTCGACGCGGTCCGATGAAATCACGTTGCTGCCAGATGTGAGTGCCATGACTATCTCCTGTGTGTGAGGCGCCGCTGTCGCGGTGCCGGTAACCCGAAATGGGTGGCTGAGAGTGCCTGTGTCGCGCACGACACCACGACGCCGGATCGGTTGCGGCACTGTCGTTCTGTAGGAAGTCTTCCCGTTGCGAAGGAGAAGCAGGGCAAGCGCCGAGGCCACGCGCCCCTCCGGAAGACGGTGTTCCTTCAGGGCGAAGTGAAGCTGTCCGACAAGGCGATCCATGCCTGCGCCGCAAATTGAATTTCCACCCCAGAAAGGAGCACCTCGATGATCCGGAAACTCGCCTCCGGCGAATACCGCCTTTACTCCCGCAAGACCGACCCCAAGACCGGCAAGCGCCGCAATCTCGGCACTTTCGATTCGCGGGAACAAGCGCAGCAGCACGAGCGCGAAGTCCAGTACTTCAAGCGCCACTGAAAAAGCCGGCAAGTCTCGGCACCATGAGCTCTCTCATCGCCACCTCCGGGGCGCCCTCGCCGCCCCTTCGCGCCCTCGCCTTCAACTGCAGCCTGAAACCCGCGCAACGCCCCTCTTCCACCGGCGCGATGCTCGGCGACGTCCGCGATGCGCTGGCCGCGCACGGCGTGGAGACCGACATCGTCCACGCCGCCGCGCACAACATCCTGCCCGGCACCCGTTCCGACGAGGGCCCCGGCGACGACTGGCCCGCGCTGCGTGCCCGCGTGATGGCCGCGGACATCGTGGTCATCGGCTCCCCGATCTGGATCGGCCAGCCCAGCAGCATCGCCAAGCGCGTGCTCGAGCGCATGGACGCGTTCATCGCCGAGACCGGCGACGACGGGCGCATGCCCTCGTACGGCAAGGTGGGCGCCGTGGCCGTGGTGGGCAATGAAGACGGCGCGCACCACGTGGGCGGCGAGATCTACCAGGCGCTGAACGACCTGGGTTTTTCGCTGGCGCCGAACGCCATGGCGTACTGGGTCGGCGCGGCACGCAGCGCCGAGGAGTACCGCGAACTCAAGCCCGTGCCCCCATCGACCATGGACGCGACGCAGCTCATGGTGCGCAATGCCGTGCATCTGGCGCGGCTGCTGCAGCAATCCGCCTATCCGCCGAAGGCGTGAAAGCCACGGCCAAAGCGGCCAAAGCGGCAAGCGAGGCTTGAGATTTCCCGTACCGCCCCTAGCTGTTTCGATAGCTGCCTGCCGTGTTGCGCTGCCGCGATGCCTGCCGTAGCCTCCTCTCCCCGTGGTCCTGCAATCCTTTCATCCCGCCATCGCCCGGTGGTTCCTTGGAACCTTTCCCGGCCCCACGCCCGCACAGGTCGAGGCGTGGCCGGCGATCCGCGCTGGCCGGGACACACTCGTGGCCGCGCCCACCGGTTCCGGCAAGACGCTCACCGCCTTTCTCGCGGCGCTGGACGAACTGGTCCGCCGAGGCCTCGCGCCCGAAGGCTTGCCCGATGAAACCGCCGTCGTCTACGTCTCGCCGCTGAAGGCGCTCTCCAACGACATCCGCCTGAACCTCGATGCGCCACTGGCGGGCATCCGTGCCGAACTGGCGGCGCTCGGTTTGCCCGACGTCGACATCCGCACCGCCGTGCGCACTGGCGACACGCCGCAGCGCGAGCGCCAGCAGAGCCTGCGGCGTCCGCCGCACATTCTGGTGACCACGCCCGAATCGCTCTACGTCCTGCTGGGCTCGGCATCGGGCCGCCGGATGCTGTCGACCGTGCGCAGCGTGATCGTCGACGAGATCCACGCCATCGCCGCGAGCAAGCGCGGCAGCCACCTGGCGCTGTCGCTGGAGCGGCTGCAGGCGCTGTGCGAGGCGGAAGGCCGCCCGCGCCCGGTGCGCATCGGCCTCTCGGCCACGCAGAAGCCCATCGACGAGGTCGCGCGCTTCCTGGTCGGCGCGGGCGCGCTGCATGCCGATGGCACGGCCGACTGCGCCATCGTCGACATCGGCTATGCCAAGCAGCGCGACCTGGCGCTGGAGCTGCCCCCGACGCCGCTCGAGGCGGTGATGTCGGGCGACCAGTGGACGCAGGTGTATGCCCGCGTGGCCGAGCTGGTGTGGCCGCACAAGACCACGCTGGTGTTCGTCAACACGCGCCGCATGGCCGAGCGCGCGGCGCGGCACCTGGGCGACATCCTCGGCAAGGAGGCGGTGGCCGCGCACCACGGCAGTCTCTCGAAGGAAACGCGGCTCCATGCGGAGCAGCGCCTCAAGCGCGGCGACCTGAAGGTGCTCGTGGCCACGGCATCGCTCGAACTGGGCCTGGACATCGGCGACGTCGACCTGGTCTGCCAGCTCGGCTCGCCGCGTGCCATTGCCACCTTCCTGCAACGCGCCGGGCGATCGGGCCACGCCGTGGGCGGCGTGCCGAAGGCGCGGCTCTTTCCGCAGTCGCGTGACGAGCTGGTCGAATGCGCCGCCCTGCTCGACTGCATCCGCCGCGGCGAGCTCGATGCGCTGCGCGTGCTGCCCGCGCCGCTCGATGTACTGGCGCAGCAGATCGTGGCCGAGACCGCCTGCCGCGAATGGAACGAAGACGAACTTTTCGCGCTCGTGCGCCGCGCGTGGCCTTATGCGCAGCTCTCGCACGCGCGCTACATGGAAGTGGTGCGCATGGTGTCCGAAGGATTCACCACGCGCCAGGGCCAGCGCGCGGGCTACGTGCACCGCGACGCCGTCAACCACCTGCTGCGCGAGCGCAAGGGCGCGCGCATGACGGCGCTGACCTCTGGCGGCACCATCCCCGAGACCGGCGACTACACGGTCGTGCTGGAGCCGCAGGCCGACAAGATCGGCACGGTCAACGAAGACTTCGCGGTCGAGAGTCTGGCGGGCGACGTGTTCCAGCTGGGCAACACCAGCTACCGCATCCTGAAGATCGAGCCGGGCCGCGTCCGCGTGGAAGACGCGCAAGGCGCCGCGCCGAACATTCCGTTCTGGCTTGGCGAAGCGCCGGGGCGCAGCGACGAGTTGTCGTTCGGCGTGTCGCGGCTGCGCGAAGAGGTCGCGCAGGCGCTGGCATCCGGCGGGAAAGACGCCGCGATGGAACTGCTGACGCAGACCGTCGGCGTCGACGACGAAGCCGCGCGCCAGATCGTCGATCACCTCGCGCACGCGCTTGCGGTGCTGGGCGCACTTCCGACGCAGCGCACGCTGGTCATGGAGCGCTTCTTCGACGCCTCCGGCGGCATGCAGCTGGTGATTCACTCGCCCTTCGGCAGCCGTCTCAACCGCGCATGGGGCCTGGCGCTGCGCAAGCGTTTTTGCCGCACCTTCAATTTCGAGCTGCAGGCCGCGGCGACCGAGGACGCGATCGTGCTGTCGCTGTCCACCAGCCACAGCTTTCCGCTGGACGAAGTGGCGCGCTACCTGCATTCGGCCTCGGCCCTGCATGTGCTGGTGCAGGCCCTGCTCGATGCGCCGCTGTTCGGCGTGCGCTGGCGCTGGAACGCGACCACCGCGCTGGCACTGCCGCGTTTCAGCGGCGGGCGCAAGGTGGCGCCGCAACTGCAGCGCATGCGCTCCGAAGACCTGCTCGCGGCCGTGTTTCCCGACCAGGTCGCGTGCGCGGAAAACATCGTCGGCGAACGCGAAGTGCCCGAGCACCCGCTGGTCGCGCAGACGCTGGACGATTGCCTGCACGACGCGATGGACGCCGAAGGCTGGCTCGCGCTCTTGCGCCGCATGGAGTCGGGCGAGGTGCGCATGCTGGCGCGCGACCTGCCGGCGCCCTCGCCGCTCGCGATGGAAGCGTTGAACGCGCGCCCCTACGCATTCCTGGACGATGCGCCATTGGAAGAGCGCCGCACGCAGGCCGTGCAGAACCGCCGCTACACCGACCCCGAAAGCGCCGACGACGTCGGACAGCTCGATGCGGACGCCATCGCCAGCGTGCGCGAGGAAGCCTGGCCGCAACCGCGCAGTGCCGACGAGATGCACGAGGCGCTCAACATGCTCGGCGCCCTGGCCGACGACGAAGCGGCGCGCGAGACGGACTGGAAGACATGGCTCGCCGCGCTCGCCAAGGCCGGCCGCGCAACGCGCCTGCTGCTCGAAGGCAAGGGGCGCACCGCGCGCGGCCTGTGGGTGACGGCCGAGCGGCTGCGGCTGCTGCAGGCCATCGCCCCCGATGCGCCGATGCAGCCCGCCATCACCGCGCCCGCCGATGCCGAGGAGCCGGCCGATCGCGACACTGCGCTGCGCGAATTGCTGCGCTCACGCCTCGGTGGCCTGGGCCCTGTCACCGTGGCGCAGCTCGCCGCGCCGCTGCGCCTGCCGCCCGCGGACGTCGAAGGCGCCCTCCTCGCGCTGCAGACCGAAGGCAGCGTGCTGCAAGGCCACTTCACGCCCGGCACGCCCGGCACGCCCGGCACGCCCGGCACGGCTGAACTCGAATGGTGCGAGCGCCATCTGCTGGCACGCATCCACCGCTACACGCTCAAGCGCCTTCGCCACGAGATCGAACCGGTCGAGCCGCGCGACTTCGTGCGCTTTCTCTTCGAATGGCAGCACATCGGCGCGGCCGCGCGCGTGAGCGGGCCGGAGGCGCTGTCGGGCATCCTGTCGCAGCTCGAAGGCTACGAGGCGCCCGCGCCGCTGTGGGAAGCCGAACTGCTGCCCGCGCGCGTGACCGACTACGCCGGCGCCTGGCTCGACGACCTGTGCACGGCGGGGCGCGTGCTGTGGACGCGCCTGCGCCCATCGGCCGCGGAAGGACGCAAGGGCGCGGGCAGCCTGTCGTTGCGCGCCACGCCGGTCGTGCTGCTGCCGCGCCGCAGCGCCGCGTTGTGGACCAGCCTGGCGCCGGCCCCGGCCGACGACGAGACGCTGGGCTCGCGCGCGCTGCGCGTCTCCGCGCACCTGGCGCAGCACGGCGCCTGCTTCTTCGACGAGATCGCGATCGGCACGCGCCTGCTGCCGGTCGAGATCGAAGAGGCGCTGACCGAGCTGGTCGCCAAGGGCCGTGCGCGCTGCGACAGCTATGCGGGCCTGCGCGCCCTGCTGGTGCCGGCCTCCAAGCGCGCATCGGCCGACACGCGGCGCCGACGCCGCACGCCGCTCTTCGGCATCGAGGATGCGGGGCGCTGGACGCTGGTGCGCCCACCCGCCGCGGCCGAAGCGATGGCGGCACTTTCCGCGGAGGCCGTCGAGCAGGTCGTGCGCGTGCTGCTGCGCCGCTACGGCGTCATCTGCTGGCGCCTGCTCGAGCGCGAGGCCGCATGGCTGCCGCCGTGGCGCGACCTCGTGCGCGTGTGCCGGCGGCTGGAGGCGCGCGGAGAAATCCGCGGCGGCCGTTTCATCGCCGGCGTGTCGGGCGAGCAGTTCGCGCTGCCCGAGGCGGTCGCATCGATGCGCCAGGTGCGAAGGCAACCCGGCGACGGCGCGCTGATCGCGCTCGCGGCCAGCGATCCGGCCAATCTGCTCGGAACCCTCGTGAACGGGCCCAAGGTGCCACGCGTCGCGGGCTCGCGCGTGCTGTACCGCGATGGCGTGCCCATCGCGACCAGTGTGGCGGGAGAGTTCGCGCCGCTGGTCGCGCTCGATGCGGCGCAGGAACAGGCGGCGAGGCACGCGCTCTCGCTGGGGCCGTCGCTGCGCGTGCCCGAGCTTGCTGTGCAAGCGGCCGGTTAGGCCGCGCAGCGTTTCGATCAATCGGCCTGAATGCCTGTGAGCGGCCGCCCTGTCCCTTCGGCCGCCACAAAGCGGCGCTCACGCATCCACTTCGTCATGACCCATTTCTCGCCCCGCGTCACGGCCGCGCTCGCGTGCAGGGACCGCGCATCGACGCGGCCGTTTCCATCGCAGTACTCGAAGTAACAAGCATTGCCGCGGATCGGCGAAACCGCGAGACCCAGCTGCGGGAAGACGGTCTGGCCGCCCTCCGGCACGTCGTTCAAGTAGGTCACCAGCGTGCTTACGCGCTGGCCGCTTCGCGCGATGGATTCGCGGTTGGCGGCGTTGGTGGGCGCCAGGTAGTCGTGGTGAGGCTCGCTGCCCGCGCCGGTCGGGTAGTACAGCAGCTGCAGGCCCTCGCCGTTTTCCAGCGGGAGGTTCATCAGCGCCGAGAGGCGCCGATCGAGACGCGCGACCAGGTCGTTTTCGCCCAATCGGAAAAACATGCCCCAGCTCGCGCGCTTGTCGCTCACCACATCGCGGCCGCTCATCGGATCGACCAGCGTGGAGGGCTTCAGGCGCGGCCGTGCCATCTCGATGAGGGCCTTGCATTCGTCGGCGTCCACGACGTTGCCGAGCGCGGCGAAGACCGGGTCGTCGCTGCGAGAGTGCACGACGACTTCACGGTCGGCCGCCGGGATTCGCGTGCCCGGCGCGAGCCGCGCGACGGGCTTGGGCGGTGCCTCGTCCGGCAGCTCGATGGTGTCGGCCGGCATCGCCGCGCCCCGCTGGCGCGCATCGATGTAGGCCGCGACGATGGCGTGCGCGGCGCGCTCGTTCATGCCCTGCCCACGCATCGTGGCCACCAGCGCCTGCGGCGCCTGGCCGGCATCGAGGTTGTGCGTGAGCCAGCGGCCCAGGTCAGGCGAGAAGCGGACGACGGTGCTCATCGGGCCTGCATCAAACCGGCCCCGTCTGCGCGACCCAGCCCTTGTCGCCGCGCGTGAAGCCCTGGCGCAGCTGCAGCTTTCCGCCCGCCCCGTTCGCGATGCGCGCGATCATCGGGAACACGCGCTGCGCGTCGGCGTCCTGCATCCACGGCGCCGTGTCGATCTGGTAGGTGTAGCTCACCACCGCGAGCGGATGCTGCGCGTTGGTGGCATCGACCTTGACGTCGACGATCTGCTCGCGCTTGAGGTGCGCCACACAAAGATCATTGGCATGTTCGGCACCTTGGGTCGCGTGCGGATGCGGCTTGTAGAACTTGCGGCCGGCGTCGGTCAGCTCGAATCGCTTGACCGCACCGTCCGGGTTCTCGGTGCTCTTCGGTACGGAGACGATGGTGCTGTGCACCAGGCCCAGCTGTTCCATCACCGGAAACTGGATGGCATGGCGCGCACCGGCGCCGGCCTCGGCCTCGGTCAGGTCGATGGGCCAGTCGAACATCGCGAGACAAATGTCACCGCGCTGGGCCAGGTAGTCGTCCAGTGGCGCGGCGAGATTCTCGGCGGTGGGGGCATTGGCATCGCGGCCGGCACCGCATGCGGCCAGCGCGCAGACCAGCGCGATGCCGGTCAGGGTCTTGATCGATGCCCGGGCGCGACGGCTTGGGCGGACAAAGCGGAAATTCATGCGATCTCTTGTTGTTGATTGACGGGTAGTCATGGTTTCAGTCAGTGCGCATCGAGCTCGTCCGCAACCCAGCCGCGCTGCGTCAGATGGACGCCCAGGCGCACCTGCATCGTTCCTTCGCGCTGCATGGCGCGCGCCAGCAACGGAAAGGCTTGCTGCACCTCGGGCGCTGCCGCCCACGGTTCGGGCGCGATGCGGTAGGTGAAGAGCAGCGAGGTCGCGGTGCGGCCATCGCGCGTCTGCGGCGGGTCCCAGCCGACCAGGCGGTCCAGGCTCAGCGTGGCCGCGCAGAAGTCGGCCGGGTGCGTGACGTTGTCTGTCGTGGTGCGGATCACCACGGGCACCTTCAGGTAGTACTTGCGGCCCGCGTCGGTCAGTGCGTATTCGCGCGCCGGGATGGCCGCTGCCGTGTCCTTGGGGGTGGCGACGACGTCCTTGCCGGTCGCCAGTCCGAGCTTCTCGAGCACCGGCATCTGCTGCGCGTCGGGTTCGCGCGAGCCGGCCGCTACCGTGATCGGCCACTCGTACTTGGCCAGGCACACATGGCCGCGCTGCGCGAGGTAGTCGTTGGTCGTCGCGGTGAAGTTCTCCTGCGTCGGAAGGCGCGCCTGTTCGTTGTCGCAGCCGGCGAGCGAAGCCAGCACCGCCAGCACGGATGCGGCGCCACCGATGCACCGAAGGACGGAATTCGCAAGCGTCTTCATTGCACGCACCTGCCGCTGGCCGATGGCGCGGAGGAAGGCTGGTAGCCGTCGCTCAGCGTGCCCAGGAAGCAGACCAGGTCGGCGATCTGCTGCGGCGTCATCACGGGCGTGGAGCCGGCCGCGCGCGGTCGCGTGCCGCTGGCGAGCGTCTTGTCGCCGCCCTCGCCGGTGCCCAGGGGCACTTCCTCGTCGATGCTGCCTTGCTGCGCGTGCGGCAGGTCGTTGTACTTGTCGATCGCCGCGCCCGGCACGGCGGTGGGCTGCAGGGCCCACGGCGGATTGGCTTGCGGCTTGCCATCGCTTCCATGATCGAGGGCCGGATACCAGTACTCCGGATTCGTGTCCCGCGTGTTGTAGAAGTTGACGACCTGCTCCAGCGAATGGAGCACGCCGTTGTGAAAGAAGGCGCCGCGCGTCGCCGCGTTGCGCAGCACCGGCACCTTGAACATGCCGCAGTACGGGTTGGGCGTCTGCGGCGTCGCGGGCATGTGGTCGGTGCGGAAGGGACCGCACAGGCCCATGTCGAAGTACGTGGGGTCGTCGTTGGCCGGAATCGGGTCCGGGTTGTTCGGAATCGACCGGTCGTTGCGCGGCGCACCCAGGGCCTGGTAGGTGAAGTCCGTCATCAGGCCGGTGTTGCCATTGAAGTTGGCGCCCGTGTAATGGCAGCCCGAGCAGTTGGTGACGCCCGTGCTGTGGAACAGCACCTCGCCGCGCCGCTCGGCCGGCGTGAGCACGCCGCCGATCTTATTGAACACATAGAGGTCGTACTTGCTGCTGTACGGGTGAAAGCTCAGGTCTTCGGTCTCCAGCGCCTGGATCGCGGTGCCCAGCGCATCGAAGGCAGCGTCGGTGTTGTTGAAGATGTCGGCGCCGAAGGCCTGCCTGAAGAGGCCCGCATAGGCGCCGTCCTGCACCGCCTTCACGACCGCGTCCTTGGAGGTGTTGTTCATCTCGACCGGGTTGAGCAGCGGCAATGCCGCCTGCGCCGCGAGCGTTGCGCCGCGCCCGTCCCACATGAAGCCGCCGCCCGGCGAGTTCGAGGTCACGCCGTCGGGGTTGGGCGCGTCGTCGCTGAAGGCGGGCGTCGATTCCCTGTAGCGCAGCGAGGGCACGGCGCGCGCGCCCGTCTGCGTGATGTCGGAGCCCAGCTGCACCGAGATGCTGTTCGGCGGGCCGTAGGCGTACTGCGGGTCGTGGCAGCTCGCGCACGACATGTTCCTCGCGCCCGAAAGGTTCTTGTCGAAGAAGGCCAGTTGCCCGACCTGCGCCTGGACGCTCAGGGCCGGTGCACGCGGGCCGGCGGTGCTTGCGGCCGGTGCCGCGCTCTTGCCGTCGCACGCCGTCAAGGCCAATAGCGCCACCGAGAGCGCGGTCGCGATTGCCATCGCGGGCGGGACCATCCTGTCCACCACCAGATTCAGATTCATCATTGCTTGCTGTGCGGAACACCTGAAGCCGCAAAGGGATGGGGGACAAGGCCCGCAGGCCTTGCCCCCCAACGACCTTCGCGGTCGATCTTCTTTACCGCTTACTTCGTTGCCCAGACGTTGTTCTGGCTCGCGTCGGCACCGACCTGCGGTGTGATCTGGCCTTCCGTCTGTTTCGTGTCCGGGTCTTGCACACCCACGATGTCGTTCGCGTACAGCTTCTGCTTGTAGTTGGCCGGGATCACGTAGGCATGGTTGATCGGGCGCACCGAGTCGAAGTGCGTGTCCGCGCTGTTCTGGTATTCAGGCAGTGCCAGGATGTTGGCCGTGATGAACGCTTCGGAGTACTTGGCGCGGTTCAGGTACGTCGCATCGACGGCCGGATCGGCGATCTGGAACATGTCCTGCAGCGTGCGAACGAACGAGAAGTGGCTGTAGGCGTCGCTGTCCGCGACCTTCTTCTTGGCCGAACCCACGTCCTGCTGGTTGGTGAGGATGCCGAAGATCGAATTGCCGTGGCCGAAATTGCCGCCGGCGTAGTTGGCCGGAGCGACGGTGGCCGTCGCCTTGCCGCTCGCGTCCACGGTCACCGGCGTGGCGCCGGAGTTCGGGCCGCCCGCGTTCCAGCCGCAGCAGGAACCGTTGCTGCCGCCCTCGCCTTCGTCGAACATCACCACGATCGCCACGCGCTTGTGCGGGTTCTTCCACAGCGCCGAGTTCTGGATCGCCTTGACCGTCATGCCCAGGTAGATGTCGGCACGCTTGATGTTGGGGCCCTGGCCGTCGTTGCCGCCCTGGCAGCTCGTGTCGCTGCCCACGCCGTGCATGTCGTCGCACTGGTCCGGAACGATGAAGTTGATGTTGCCCACGTCGCCCGCAGCCAGGTCCTTGCTGAACTGGTCGTAGACCCAGCCGCTGGGCACCTTGTAGGCCGCCGTCTTGAGCCAGTCCGCTTCCTGGTACTGCGTGCCGAAGATGGTGCGGTTGGTGGCCGCGAACTCGGGCAGGCTGCGTGCCTCCTGGAAGGCGATCGACGGGCCGTGCTTGACCTTGTAGAGGCCGCCCACCACCGCGAAGTTGGCCGTGCCGACGAGAGCTGGAATGGCCGAGCCGTCCAGGTTGGTGACGCCCGCGAGGCGGCTCGTGTCGTACGTGGCGACCACGTTGCCGTCGGCAATGCTGTCGGCGCGCACGTCCTGGCCGGGGTTCATCGATTCGCTGTAGGTGCGGATCGTGCGGCCAGTCCTGGACATCAGCGTGAACAGGTTGGCGCCGGGAACGTTGTGCACGGTGCCGCCGGTCGGGGCGTCGCCGCAGCTCGTGCTGGCCGCGCTATAGCCGGCGCGGTGGGCGCTGTCCGCAAACGGAAGCTTGTCCTGTGCAGGCAAGGGCTGGCCGTCGGAGGCCGTGCCGCCGGCAAATGCGACGTCCTTGACGCTGTAGTCACCGACGGCACCGCAGCCGAACCAGTTGTCGTCGTGGATGCCGAAGTCGTCGCCGCCGCCCAGCGCGGTGTAGTTCGGCTCGGACGGGTTGCCGGTCGAGTAGTACGTGCTCAGCTGGTTGTAGTTGTTCAGGATGTGGTTGATGTTCGCGGCGCGCGGGTTGCCCACGATCGCGTCGGTCGACTTGTTTTCCTCGACGATCACGAAGATGTTGTCGTAGGCCGGCACGCCCTCCACGTTGAAGGCCGCCTGCTGCGCCTGTGCGAAGGTGATGGGCGCCTGCTTCTGCGCCGGCGCCGTGGGCGTGGCCTTGGTGCCGTCGGCGTTGGTGAGGGTCACGCCCGAGAGGCCCACAAGACGCGGGTCGCCGCCGAGGACGGCCAGGTTGTCGGGGAACATGTCCTTGCGGTCGAGCTTGGCGGTCGCGTAGGTGTAGCGGTTGGTCAGCTCGTTGTCCTGGTACAGCGCCGCATACTGGGTGGCGCCGCTCAGGCCGTTCACGTCGGCCAGCGGATCGGCGAACTTGGCGTCGCCGAGATTGAAGGCCGGCCCGTTCAGGCGCGCGACGAGGTTGGCCTTTTCGGTGGCGTAGTCGGTGCCGTTGGCTTCCACCAGGCGCTGCGCTTCGCTGGACAGCGGGCTGATGACGATCTTGCCCGCGCCCTGGTCGGCGATCTGCGCGGCCGAGGCGCGCAGGATCAGATGGCCGGCCGCGGCGGCGCCCGTGGCGCTGTTGATCGCGGAGGTGCCGATGTCGGCCACCAGCTGCCCGGTGGCGGTGGTCGTCAGCGTGAACTTGCCGCTGGCATCGGTGACCGCCGACGCTTCGCCGCTGTCGAGCACGCCGTTGCCGTTGGCGTCGACGAAGACCGTGGCCTTCTGGTAGTAGCCGGGCTTCAGGGTCGGGTTGCCCGTGGTGCTACCCGGAACGAAACCGCTGGCCGCCACCACGCCGCTCAAGGTGCTGCCCGTGTTGGTGGTCGTGTTGCCGGGCGGCGTGATGATCGGGAAGAAGCCGCTGTTTCCGTCGCTCCCTCCGCCGCAAGCGGCGAGCACGCAGGCTGCAACTGTCGTCAATGACGAGAGTAAAACTCGTTTTTGGAAAATCATCATATTTATCCGGGGCAGTTAGTTATGGATGGTTTTGACTGGCCTGCATGGGGATGCCGGGCATCGTGCGTTTTGAATACGAAACGCCACTTCGAGGAGGAATGTAGAAATAGCGGGTGACATCTTTGTGTCAAAAGAGCGCTAATTCTTTTGCTAATTCCCAGCTAATAAATGGCGATATCCCAGGCCAAATCAAATTTTCAAAACCGAATTAACTGACCGCAAGCTGACCTGATCGCCGGAAAGGAATCCAGGGCATCTTTCGCGGAGATCTACAGAGGGAATTTGGCTTGTTGTTTGCCGTGCCGCCGCTTCGCAAATGAGCCAATTGCAAGAAGAGCGCGGTCGATGGAGAGATGACCGAAACGCCAACACGGTCGGAAAGGCGAACGCGCCGGCGAAACGGCGCGACGCGGAATTACGCAATGTGCGCACTGCGTAACCATGGAAATCGCGCAGCCGAATAACGCGCCGCGCGATCAAGCCCGAATCGATGCAGCCCGTCAGTCCTTCCAGTCCGCCGCATGAATGGCCGAGACGATCGTCCCCGCCGCCTCGACCAGCAGCGGCCCCACCTCCTCACGCAGCGCATGGCTGTGCAGCCAGCTCGACGCGCCGCCGACCGACAGGCCCAGCAGGGTCCGTCCGTCACCAACGACCACCGGCACGGCCGCTGCTGAAATCGAAGGGTCCCACTCGCCTTCGGTCGTGACGAAGCCGCAGGCGTCGAACTGCTGCTGCACCTCTGCGAGCCGCGCCTTCACGGCGGGCCAGCCGTCACCCTCGGCCTGCGCGATGCGCTGCATGAGCATCTCGCGCTCGCCCGGCGACATGCCGCACAGCACCGCGCGGCCCATCGACGTGCGCGCGATCGGCAGGCGCGCGCCGACGTCCAGGCCGAGGATCAGCCGCGCGGTGCTGCGGCTGTGCGCGACGTAGATCATCTCCAGCCCGTGCCGCGCACCCAGCGACACGGCGGCCTGGCACTTGTCGGCCAGCGCCTGCATGGTCGGGCGCGCGATGCGGGCGATGTCGAAGTTGCCGAGCATCGAGAAGCCCAGGCCGAGCACCGCCGGGCTCAGGGCGTATTCGCCCACGTCCTCGCGGTGCTTGAGGTAGCCCATGGCCGTGAGCGTGAAGGTCAGGCGCGACACCGTGGCCGGCGGCAGCGCGATGCGCCGCACGATCTCGCGGTGGCTCAGCCAGCGGTCCTGCGGCTTGAACACGCGCAGCAGTTCGATGCCGCGCGCCAATGCGGCGATGAAGCGCGGGTCCTTGGTTGCTTCGTCGGCATCGACCGAACCCGCGGCGTTTCGTTTTCTGCCCAATTCAATCTCCTTATTCCGATATGCGGAATATATTGAATCACAGGCACGCGGCCTGCTGCATTGCACCTCAGGGTTCTACCGATTCGGAGAATCCCTTAAGGCTGTTTACAGCATTGGAGTGCGCTTCTAGACTTTGACGGGATTGGAAATCATATTCCGCAGAACGGAATATGAAAGAACAGTCCTTGCGTCGAACCGAAACCGCTTCCAAGGACAAATCCTTCCATGACCCTCGGCCCTTCCCCTTTCACGCCCGCCAGTGCGGCTGCCTCGCGGCGAACGGTGCTCATCGCCGCGGCCGGCGCCGCGACGCTCGCCGCCTTGCCGGCACGCGCGCAGAGTTTTCCGAGCCGGCCGATCACGCTGATCTGCCCCTGGCCCGCCGGCGGCTCGACCGACCGGCACATGCGCGCGCTCGCCGAACTGGCCGGCAAGAACCTCGGGCAGCCGGTCATCGTCGAGAACAAGCCCGGCGGCGGCGGCACCACCGGCCCCGGCACCATGGCGCTCACCGCCAAGCCCGATGGCTACACGATCTCCCAGTACCCGATGGGCATGCTGCGCGTGCCGCACATGCAGAAGGTGCAGTGGGACCCGCTGAAGGACTTCACCTTTCTGCTCGGCGTCTCGGGCTACACCTTCGGCCTCACGGTGCGCGCCGATTCGCCCTTCAAGAGCTTCAAGGAATACATCGAAGCCGCGCGCAAAGACCCCGGCAAGATCGACTACGGCTCCACCGGCGTGGGCACCTCGCCGCACCTGCTGATGGAGGAGCTGGCCGCCAATGCCAAGGTCACGCTGAACCACATCCCCTTCAAGGGCAACGCCGACCTGCAGCAGGCGCTGCTGGGCGGGCACGTGATGGCGCAGAGCGACGCGAGCGGCTGGGACAAGTACGTCGACGGCGGCCAGATGCGCCTCCTGGTCACCTTCGGCGAGAAGCGCACCAAGCGCTGGCCCAGCGTGCCCACCGCACAGGAGCTGGGCTACGGCGTGGTCTCGACCTCTCCCTACGGCCTCGCCGCCCCCAAGGGCATGGACCCGGCCGTGGCCAAGGCCCTGCACGACGCCTTCCGCAAGGCGATGGAAGACCCCAAGCACATCGAGCTGCTCGACCAGTTGAACCAGGACGCCTGGTACCGCAGCGGCGACGACTACGCGAAGTGGGCGCGCGAGACCTACGCCAAGGACAAGCAGCTGATCGAAAGGCTCGGCCTGGCTGCGAAGTGAAAGCAATGAGATCGCTTTTTTGAACAACAACACTGGAGACAAGAAGATGAGAAAGACAGACACAGAAATCAAGCAGCGACCGCTGCGTGCATCGGGGCTGCTGCTCGGCACGGTCGCATTGGCGCTGGCCGGCTGCGGCGGCAGCGGTGGTGGTGGCGGCGGCTGGGCCGGTTGGCCTGGCGGCAATGGCGGGAACGGAGGCAACGGCGGCAATACCCCTGGCGACAAGCCGGCCGTGACGGTGCAGAGCCTCTCCTCGCCCGAGAAGATGACCAGCGGCAACGACACGCTGATCCAGCTGAGCTCCAGCGACGGCAGCGCCGTGGCCGGCGTGAAGGTCGTGCTCAACGACAAGGACGTGACCGACCAGTTCAAGAAGGCGCCCAACGGCAACGCATCGCTCGGCCTTCTGACCGGCCTCGCGCAAGGCGAGAACACGATCGAAGTGCGCGACGCCGCCGACGCCTCCAAGCTGCGCGGCAGCCTGAAGCTCACCGCCTACCCGATCCAGGGGCCGATCCTCTATGCGCCGCAGGAAGGCAGCTTCCACTGCCAGACCGACACCTTCAACATCTATCCGGGCGGCCCCACGCTCACGACCGGCGCGAACACCGACGCGAACTGCGCCGCGCCCACCCGCATCGACTGGGTCTACCACGACGCCACCAAGGCAGGCACCGCGGTCTGGCAGAAGTACGACCCGGCGAGCCCGCCGGCCACGGTCGAGCAGACGACGTTGCTCGATGGCAAGAAGGTGCCTTACATCGTGCGGCTGGAGACGGGCGTCATCAACCGCGGCATCTACCAGATCGCGGTGCTGGGCGACCCGGCCAACAACCCGAATCCCACCGCGACGAATCCGCCGAGCGGCTTCAACGGCCGCCTGGTCTATCCCTTCGGCCAGAGCTGCGGGGGCGGCTGGTATGTGCAGGGCCGATCGCTCGGTCCGGTGGGCGGCTCCACCAATTCGGCGAACGGCGCAGCGGGCGACTTCAATGCGCTCAACGACCTGCCGCTGAGCAAGGGCTTCGCGGTTGCGAACTCCACGCTCAACTACTTCGGGCAGAACTGCAACCACATCATCTCGGCCGAAACCATGATGATGGTCAAGGAGCGCTTCATCAAGGCCAACGGCCCGGTGCTCTACACGATGGGCTGGGGCAGCTCCGGCTCGGCGATGCAGCAGAGCATGATCGCCGACACCTACCCGGGCCTGCTGGACGGCATCGTGATGCTCAACGGCTTCCCGGACAACGCGGGCCCGCAGAGCATGGAGGGGCGCCTGTTCTACAACTACCAGCTCAACCACACGAAGAACGGCACCACGCAGAACGGCACCTACGTGCCGGTGCCCAACACCGCCTACGACCCGACCTACGACAACGCCACCGCGGCCAAGCGCGCCGCCGATGCGACGCTGCCGATGTGGACCAACGCGGAAATCGCCGCGGCCTCGGGCTACTCGACCTACCACAGCATGCGCCAGCAGGCGAGCTTCTGGGCCGCGCGAACCGATTCGGTGCTGCGCCCCGCCAACCAGGGCGATCGCGACAACGTGATGGCCGGCAGCGGCAACAGCTCGGTGTTCAACGCGATCATCGGCGCGAGCGAGAAGTACAGCCCGGCCAACGTGGTCGTGAGCGCACCGATGGGCGTGCTGCCCGCACCGCCGGTGAGCCTCCTGGCGGCCAACCCCACGGGGCTGCGACCGAACGTCACGGACCACAACCGGAACGTGCTCGGCATCGATCCGGCCACCGGCTTTGCGCGCTCGTTCTCGGGCAATGCCGGCGTGCAGTTCGGCCTGAACGCGCTGAACACCGGGCAGATCACGATGGCGCAGTTCATTCACCTGAACGAGAACATCGGCGGCCAGGACCCCGACGGCAACCTGGGCACCGCGCGCATGCAGCCCGACCCCATCGCGCTGAAGGCGGCCTACCAGACCGGCATGATCGCGTACGGCGGCGCGGGCCTGGCGACCACCGCGATCCTCGACCTGGACGGCCTGAACAACGAGTTCACCGGCGCGGGCGACATGCACCTGAAGTTCTTCCACTACATCCTGCGCGCGCGCATCGCGGCGGCGACCGGCAAGTTCGACAACCACGTCATGTGGAACGGCATGGCCAACGTCGCCGCGTTCAACCCCGATCCGAACGCCAACCACGCGACGCCCGTCCAGGCGCCGCGGCCGGCCAAGACCGGGCGCACGATCGGCGCGATGCAGAAGGCCTTCTTCGCGATGGACCAGTGGCTCACCACGCTGGCCAACGACAAGTCGGCCGAGCCGCTCGCGGTGAAGGTCGTCAAGACCAAGCCGGCGACGCTGGTCGATGGCTGCTTCGGCGCGACGACGGCCGGCGCGGCGGACGACTTCATCGCCGAGCCGCAGGTCTTCGGCGGCTTCAACTCGGTGTTCGTCAACGGCAACGGCGGCAAGTCGCCGGCCGGCACCGTGGGCACGGGCTCGGCGCCGTCGCGCTGCAACGCGATGTTCCCCGCCTCGTCGTTCCCGCGCTTCGAGGCCGGCGAGCCGCTGCAGTCGCGCACGATGCAATGCCAGTTCCGCCCGGTCGATGCCGCGGACTACGCCGGCTACGCCGCGCGCAATCCTGGCTGGACCGGCGGCGCGCGCGATGCGGATCTCGCGAAGCTGCGCACCGTGTTCGCGAGCGGCGTGTGCGACTACACCAAGCCCGGACTTGAAGAGCAGCCGCTGGCGGGCACGTGGATCCAGGTCACTGGCGTGAACCAGATGAAGGTCGGGCATCCGTTGAGCCGATAGGCTGTGCGTGCGGTGGGGGCCGAGGCGCGAAAGCCCTTGGCCCCCGCTGCCTCGCCGGAATCGAAAGACGGGCAAGCGCGCCTCGCTGCCTGCGGCGTTGTCCGACACCGGCGCGCAACAAAAAGCAATAACGTCTCGCTCGACAGTGGCTGCATGCCGCTCTGGCTTTCCCCAACGAGATCCGAGAAAAAATGGCCGATGGCAGCAAACCAGTCGAGAACAACGAACCGGCCCCAGATCCCAGCGCCCCCCTGAACCTCGGATTGATCGCCGATGCCGACTATCGGCTGATGATCGACTCCATCACCGACTACGCGATCTTCTTTCTCGACCCCGACGGCATCGTGCTCAGCTGGAATGCGGGGGCCAGGCAACTCAAGGGCTACGAACCCCACGAGGTCATCGGGCGCCATTTCTCCATCTTCTATCCCCCCGAGCTGCTGGAGAAGAACTGGCCGCGGCACGAGGTCGAAGTCGCCACGAAAACCGGACAGTACAAGGAAGAAGGCTGGCGCCTGCGCAAGGACGGCACGCGCTTCTGGGCCAGCATCGTCCTCACCCGCCTCACGAGCCCGGACGGCACGCTGCGCGGCTTCTCCAAGATCACCCGCGACCTGTCGGAACGCCAGCAGCAGGACGACCTGCTGCGCGCGAGCGAGGAGCGCTTCCGGCTCATGGTGGACGGCGTGAAGGACTATGCGATCTTCATGCTCGACCCGAGCGGCTACGTCGTCAGCTGGAACAAGGGCGCCAGGGCCAACAAGGGCTACGAGGCGCACGAGATCATCGGCAAGCACTTCTCGGTGTTCTATCCGCCCGAGGTGTCCGCCACGGGCTTTCCCGATACGGAGCTCAAAGTCGCGCGCGACGTCGGCCGCTTCGAGGACGAAGGCTGGCGCGTGCGCAAGGACGGCAGCCGCTTCTGGGCCAGCGTGATCATCACCGCGCTCTTCGACGAGACGGGCCGCCACCGCGGATTCGCCAAGGTCACGCGCGACCTCACGGAGCGCCGGCGCATCAGCACGCTGGAAGACGAGGGCCGCCGCATCACGACCTTCCTGGCCATGCTCGGGCACGAGCTGCGCAACCCGCTCACGCCGATCTCCAATGCGGTGGCGATCATGGAGCGCCTGGGGAATGGGGGGAACGGCGTGGACGCCAAGACGCTCGCGCGCATGAACAACATCATCGCGCGCCAGCTCAAGCAGATCACGCGGCTGGTGGACGACCTGCTGGACGTCGGGCGCATCACGAGCGGCAAGATCCACCTCGAATCCAAGCCGGTGCAGCTGGCCGAGGTGATCGACGAGGCGGTGGAAATGGTCAAGCCCTCCGCCGACGCGAAGCACCACGCGCTGGTCGTGCAGAGCACCGCCACCGATGCATGGATCGCCGGAGACCGCGCCCGCATGATCCAGGTGGTGTGCAACCTGCTGAACAACGCCGTCAAGTTCACGCCGGACGGCGGCCGCATCGAGGTGCGGCTGCGCAAGAGCGGCGCCAACGCGGAAATCAGCGTCAGCGACAACGGCCCGGGCATCGCGCCCGCGTCGCTGCCGCGCGTCTTCATGCTGTTCGCGCAGGGCGAGCAGGAAATTTCTCGGCCGCACGGCGGACTGGGCCTCGGGCTCACGCTGGTGGAGCAGTTGGTGACGCTGCACGGCGGCGACGTCAGCGCCTTCAGCAAGGGCATTCCGGGCGAAGGCACGGAATTCATCATCCAGCTGCCGCGCGTCGCGGCGCCGCTGGAGAAAAAAAGAAACGACGGCGCCGACACCGGCAAGGTGGTGCTCGTGGTCGACGACAACCGCGATGCGGCCGAGACGATGTGCCTGCTCGTGGAGAGCCTGGGCTACGCGACCCGCACCGCGTTCGACGGCCCTTCGGCGCTCGATGCGATCAAGGTCGAGCAGCCCGACATCGTGCTGCTGGACATCGGCCTGCCGGGCTTCAGCGGTGTCGAGGTGGCCCGGCGCGTGCACCGCGAAGTCGCCCATCCGCCCAAGCTGCTGGCCATCACCGGCTTCGGCCAGGCCTCGGACCGGGAGGCGAGCCTTGCGGCCGGCTTCTATGCGCACCTGACCAAGCCGATCGATGCGCATCATCTCGAGGGCCTGCTCGAGCGCCTGCTGGGCAAGCCCTGAGCGCTCCGGCGCCGGTTCAAGCGCCGGTTCAAGCGCCGGAGGCCGCGCGCTGCTTCACGGCAGTGCTCGCAGTGCCCGCCCTGGCCTGCTCGGCCGCAACCTCGGTGGCCGCCTGCGCCTTGGCGGCCGCCACCGACCCGTGGGCATTCGCATAGACCTTCGTGAACTCCGCGCCGAGCAGGAAGATCTGCGCCGCGTAGTACACCCAGGCCAGCAGCACCACGAGCGATCCGGCCGCGGCGAACGATTCGTTCACGCCGCTCTTGCCCAGGTAGAGCCCGATCAGCACCTTGCCCACCTCGAACAGCACGGCCGTCACCGCCGCGCCGATCCACACGTCGGGCCAGGCGATCGGCGCGCTCGGCATGAACTTGAAGATCATCGCGAACAGCAGCGTGAGAATGCCCAGCGAGACGACCGCGTTCAGGCCCTGCAGCAGCAGCTCCCAACCGGGAAAGAGGCCCGTGCTCCAGCTGCCCACCGCCGCCAGCCCCGCGCTCACGACCAGCGACACCATCATCAAGAAGGCCAGCCCGAGGATCAGCCCGAACGACAGCAGCCGCGCGCGCAGGATGCCCCACACGCCGCTGGGCTTTTCGCGCTCGGGCACGTGCCAGATGCGGTCCAGCGCGCTCTGCAATTCCGCGAACACCGTCGTCGCGCCCACCACCAGCACCACCACGCTGATGCCGCCCGCGATCAGTCCGCGCGACGGCTCGCTCGCGGCCTTGACCAGCCCCTGCACCACCAGCGCGCCGTCGCGCCCGATCAGGCCCGACAGCTGCGCGGCGATCTGGCCCTGCACGGCTTCGGCGCCAAAGAGCGCGCCCGCCACGGCGATGACGATCACCAGCAGCGGCGCGAGCGAAAAGGCCGTGTAGTACGAGATGGCCGCGCCCATGCTCGGCGCGAAGTCGTCCACCCAGGCCATGGCCGCGTCCTTGCAGAGGCGAAGAAGGCCGGCGGCTCTTGTCATGGCACCCCTTCCGCGCAGAACGCCAGGAACTCGTTGATCTCCGCGGCCTTGTCGAAGACGGCGTCGGCGCCCAGGGTCAGGCACTGCGCGCGGTTGTCCGCGGAAGCCGCGTTCGTCAGCGCCACCACCAGCCCGCACTTGGGGCCCAGCGCCGCCAGCGCGCCGAGCACGCCCAGGCCGCTGCCCTGCTTGAGCAGGAGGTCCACCACCAGCAAGTGCCAGCCGTCGCGGTTCGCCTGCAGCCACGCCACGGCCTCCGCCTCCGAGGTCGCGGTGCCGACGATTTCGGCCCGCAGATAACCCTCCAGCACGACCCTCAGGCTGTCCTGGATCGTCGGTTCGTCTTCCACGATAAACACGGCGCGCGTCATGCGAAGGAAGCTCTCTCTTTCGCCTGCGCACAGGTGTAGGCAGACAGCGCGTCAGCATGTTGGCCGCAACGGGAAATTGTCCGACCCGCGGATGGGCGCAGTGCCCGCGCGTGCATCGCGGCGCGAGGCAAATCGTGCGCTCATCTCCACCTCTCAAGCGAAGGAATCCGCATGAAAGCCCTCACCTATCAGTCATCGAAAAACGTCAGCGTGCAGACGGTGCCCGACCCCGTCATCCAGCAGGACGACGACATCGTCCTGCGCGTGACCGCCACCGCCATCTGCGGCTCCGACCTGCACATCTACCGCGGCAAGATCCCCGACATGGAGTCGGGCGACATCCTCGGCCACGAGTTCATGGGCATCGTCGAGGAGACCGGCAAGGGCGTCACGCAGCTGAAGAAAGGCGACCGCGTGGTGGTGCCCTTCACCATCGCCTGCGGCCAGTGCTTCTTCTGCGCCAAGGCCCTCTTCGCCGCCTGCGAAACCACCAACCCGGGGCGCGGCGCCATCCTCAACAAGAAGAACCTGCGCTCGGGCGCGGGCCTCTTCGGCTACTCGCATCTCTATGGCGGCTACCCCGGCGGCCAGGCCGAATTCGTGCGCGTGCCCAAGGCCAACACCGGCCCGCTCCTGATACCGCCCGGGCTGGCCGACGAACAGGTGCTGTTCCTCTCGGACATCCTGCCCACCGGCTACCAGGCGGTGGTGAACGGCGACGTCGGGCCGGGCTCCAGCGTGGCCATCTTCGGCGCGGGGCCGGTCGGCCTTATGGCGGCCGCCTCGGCGCGGCTGCTGGGCGCCGAGCGCATCTTCATGGTCGACGAGCATCCCTACCGGCTCGCGTTCGCGCAGGCCACCTACGGCGTCGACCCGATCAACTTCAGGGACATCGACGACCCGGCCGGCGCGATCATCGAGCGCACCGATTTCCGCGGCGTCGATGCGTCGATCGACGCGGTGGGCTTCGAGGCCAAGGGCAGCGCGGTCGAGACGGTGCTCACCGACCTGAAGCTCGAAGGCTCCAGCGGCAAGGCGCTGCGCCAGGCCATCGCGGCCACGCGCCGCGGCGGGGTGGTGAGCGTGCCGGGCGTGTACGCCGGCTTCATTCACGGCTTCATGTTCGGCGACGCCTTCGAGAAGGGCCTGACCTTCAAGATGGGCCAGACGCACGCGCAGCAGCACATGCCCAAGCTGCTCGAACACATCCAGGCCGGGCAGCTCAAGCCCGAGGTGATCATCACGCACCACATGGCGCTGGAAGACGCGGCGCGCGGCTACGAGATCTTCGAGAAGGCCGAGGAGGAATGCCGCAAGGTCGTGCTCACGCCCTCCGGCCCGGCGCAGCCGACCGTTGCTACCGCCGCTACCCCGGTCCCATGAACCCGAAGCGCGCCTGCAAGGGCGTGCTTTCCGGCAGCACGTAGACCACGCCCTTGCGCTCGCCGAGCACGGGGCGGATGTGCGTGTCGTAGAAGCCGGCCGGCACGTTGATGCAGCCGTACGAGATGCGGTTGTCGGCCACGCTGGGCGTGGCCAGGCGCTCCAGCCGGCGCTCGGCCTTGTTGGTCGCGCGCACGCGGTGCATGGAAACCGCGGCGTCGTAGTCGACCCACACGATGTCCTCGCCCTGGAGGTTGCGGCCCGGCTCGCTCCTGAAGCGGCCCGCGGGGGTGGTGCGCTCGTCGGGCCGGATGTCGGCCATCTTGCGTTCGCCGATGCCCGGCACGGAATCGTCGCCGTGCGCCAGACCCAGCAGCACGGGCGAATCGCCGCGCAGCCGGCCTTGCGCATCGAAGACGAAGACGCGTGCCTTCTTCTTGTCGATCACGGCGAACGCCTGGCCCTGGTTGTCGGCCGCGGCAACGGCCGCCTTCGCGAACCGCAGCGCATCGGGTTCGGTGGCCGCGGCTGCGGTGCAGGCCGCGGCAAGGGTGCAGGCAGCGAGCACGGCGAGCCCGCGGCCCGCGATGCCCGTCCTGGGTGAAGGCAAGCTCATGCGCTCAATTGCGGTCGGCGCGGGCCTGGCGCATCGGCTGGTCGCTGGGCATCGTGGAGCCGCTGTTCATGTTGCCTTGCGATCCTTGCGACATGGTCGAGCCCGAAGAGGTCGTGCCCGAGGACACGGAACCCGACGAACTGTTGTTCTGCGGCGTGGTGCCGGTGGTGCCCATCGGGCCGCCCGACGGGTTCTGCTGGCCCGCGGCGGTGGCGGGATTCGCGGGTGCGGTGGTGGGCGGATTGCCCTGGGCAAAAGCGACGCCGGCGGCGCCGAGTGCGAGGGCTGCAATGAAGCTGGAAGTACGGGTCATGCTGGTCTCCTTGGGTTGAGCCGGGCGGACGCCCGACGCTCATCAAGCTAGGAGGTCGCGGACTGCAAAAGGTCGGTAGACGGCGCGGCCGGCTGTAGGAGACAGCAACTGCGGCTGTCCTCAATCCAGCGTTTGCAGATAGGCCGCGATGTCCCGCGCGTCCTGCTCGGTCACGCCCATCTCGGGCATCGCGGTGAGCGGATCGACCTCGCGCGTGTGGCGCAGCCAGCGCACCATGTTGTCGGGCGTGTTGGCGAGCCTGCCGCCGATCATGGCGCGCCTGGCCATGCCGGCCAGCGGCGGGCCGACGTTCGGAAACGAACCCGTCGTGCCGGGAATGGTGTGGCACGCGTTGCAGGCGTACTGCGCGAGGGCGCGCTGGCCGCGCCGCACGCTGTCCTGCACCTCGCCGGCTGCGCGCGGCCCGGGTCCGCACGCAGGCCCGGTCCACCCAATCGGTGCGCCCTGCCCCGACGGCGCCATTGGCGCGCTCGCCTTCGCGTACTGCTGCGGCGTCATGTCGGGCAGCCGTTCGAGAAACGCGACCAGCGCCCACAGGTCTTCGTCGGACAGGCGGTACTCCCAGGCGGGCATGCCGCTCATCTTGATGCCGTTCTTCGTGACCCAGTAGAGCTCGCGCGCGTTCCAGCGCTGGCGCGCATCGACCAGCGGGCCGCGCAGCGGCTGCATGCTCTTGCCGATGTCGCCCTGCGCCACGCCCGGCGCGCCGTGGCACTGCACGCACTTGTCGCGAAAGCACGCGGCGCCGCGCAGCACAAGCGCTTCGTCGCCGAGCGGCGGCGGCTCGATGCCGCGCGCCCGCAGGCGCACCGATTGCCGCATCGCCGTCTCCAGCAGCGAGTACACCGGCTGCGTGTGCTGCGCGGTCGCGGAGACGTTGTAGAGGCCGCCCCACACCATCCATGCCCCACCGGCCGCCGCGGCCAGGCCGAGCGCGGCGACGGTGAGAAGGATGGTCTTGGGCGTCCCCATTTGGCGGCATTGTCCGACGCGCGGCAGGGCTCGCCGTGTCGGCGGAAGCCCCGTCCGCGCTCGCAGAATGCGCGCATGGCCGTTCCTTCCGCCACGCTCGCCACCCTCTTGCTTGCCGCGTTGGCGGGCGGCTGCGAACTCGGCGAGCGCGACCTGCCCTACGGCAATGCGCCCTCGGCCCAACGCATCGCCGGCCAGCGCCTGCTCGCGCATTACCAGTGCGGCAGCTGCCACGCGATTCCCGATGTGCCGATCGCACAGGGCGCGGCCGGCCCGCCGCTCACCGCCTTCGGGCGGCGCAGCTACATCGCCGGCCGCGTGCCGAACCGCCCGGACACACTGGCGAACTGGATCGTGGCGCCCGCCTCGCTGGTGCCCGGCACCGTGATGCCGGCCATGGGCGTGTCCGCCGCCGACGCGCGCGACATGGCCGCCTACCTGCTCGCGCTCGAATGAGCAACGCGCCTTCGCAATCCGCACTGCAGGCCGCGGGGCCGGTCGCCGACACGCTGCTGGGCGTCACCGGCCTCCTGGTCGCGGGTGCGGCAGTGATCTTTCTCGGCGTGATGGCGCTGCTCGCGTTCGCGGCGCGCAGGCACGCCGGTACGTTGAACGCGCGGCTCTGGGTGATCGGCGGCGGCGTCGTCTTTCCGGTGGTGGTGCTGGCCGCGCTGTTCGCGTACAGCGAGTGGCACCGGCCGACGTGGCGCGCCGTGCCGCCGAAAGACGCGCTCATCGTCGGCATCACCGCGCACATGTGGTGGTGGGAGGTGCGCTACCGCGATCCGGCCACGGGCGCGGAGATCGCGACCGCCAACGAGATCCGCATTCCCGTCGGGCGGCCCGTGTACTTCGGCCTGGGCAGCGCGGACGTGATCCACAGCTTCTGGGTGCCCGCGCTCGGAGGCAAGATGGACATGCTGCCCGGCCGCGTGCAGCACCTGCTGCTGCAGGCCGACCGGCCCGGCACGTACCGCGGGCAATGCGCCGAATACTGCGGCGAGCAGCATGCGCGCATGGCGCTGCATGTGGTGGCCGAGGCGCCGGCCGGGTTCGATGCGTGGCTCGCGGCGCAGGCCAAGCCCGCCGGGCCACCTTCGTCACCCGGCATCGAACGCGGCCGCGCGGCCTTCCTTGCGAACCGCTGCAACGCCTGCCACACGGTGCGCGGCGTGAGCGAGGAAAGCCGCCTCGGCCCCGACCTCACGCACGTGGGCAGCCGGCTTTATCTCGGCGCGGGCACGGTGCCCAACGACGCGCAGAACCTCGCCGCGTGGGTCGCCCACACGCAGCAGCTCAAGCCCGGCGCGCGCATGCCCTCGTCGGGCGAACGCATCGACGCGGCGACGCTGCAATCCATCGCCGAATGGCTCGGCCAACTGAAATGACCCAACCCACCGACCGCCCCGAAGGCGAACGCGAAGCGCTCGAGCGCGCGTGGCGCGCGCCGCGCGGCTGGCGCCTCTTCTCCGCGGTCAACAACACGCACATCGGCGTCTTCTACATCGTGACGGCGATGGTCTTCTTCGTGCTCGCGGGCATCCTCGCGCTGGTGATGCGTGCGCAGCTGGCCGTGCCGGGCAACGACCTCATCGGCGCGCAGACGTACAACCAGCTCTTCACGATGCACGGCACCGTGATGATGTTTCTCTTCGCGGTGCCCATCGTCGAGGCCATCGCGGTCTACCTGCTGCCGGGCATGCTGGGCGCGCGCGACCTGCCGTTTCCGCGGCTCTCGGCTTATGCGTTCTGGGCCTACGCAATCGGCGGCCTCGCGTTCTTCTGCACGATCTTCTTCGGCGAATCGCCCGACGGCGGCTGGTTCATGTACCCGCCGCTCACGAGCAAGGAGTATTCGCCCGGCCGCGGCGCGGACTGGTGGCTGCTGGGCATCGGCTTCATCGAGATCTCGGCCATCGCGGGCGCCATCGAGCTGATCATCGGCATCCTCTTCACGCGCGCGCCGGGCATGACGCTCATGCGCATGCCGGTGTTCGCATGGGCCATGCTGGTGAGCGCGTTGATGATCGTGTTCGCGTTCCCGGCGGTGATCGCGGCGACCACGCTGCTGGAGCTGGAGCGCGCCTTCGACTGGCCCTTCTTCATTCCCGCGCGCGGCGGCGACCCGGTGCTCTGGCAGCACCTGTTCTGGTTCTTCGGACACCCGGAGGTCTACATCATCTTCCTGCCCGCGGCCGGCATGGTGTCGGTGATGGTGGCCACGCTCGCGCGCACGCCGCTGGTGGGCCACCGCGCGGTGGTGATGGCGCTCATCGGCGTGGGCGTGGTGAGCTTCCTGCTGTGGGCGCACCACATGTTCACCACGGGCCTGGGCAACGTCTCGATGGTGGTGGTGTCGGCGGCCAGCTTCATGGTGGCGATTCCGAGCGGCATGCAGGTGTTCGCGTGGATCGCCACCTTCTGGCGCGGCCGCGTCACCTTCGATGCGCCCACGCTCTTTCTGCTGGGCTTTCATTTCATCTTCGTGCTGGGTGGGCTCACCGGCGTGATGGTGGCGGTGCTGCCCTTCGACTGGCAGGCGCACGACAGCTACTTCATCGTGGCCCATCTGCACTACGTGCTGATCGGCGGCATGGTGTTCCCGGTGTTCGCGGGCTTCTACTACTGGGCGCCGGTGTTCAACGGCCACCGCCTCTCGGAGCGCTGGGGCCGCTGGGTGTTCGGGCTGATGTTCGGCGGCTTCAACCTCGCGTTCTTTCCCATGCACATCGCGGGCCTCATGGGCATGCCGCGCCGCATCTACACCTACCCGGGCGATCTCGGCTGGAACGGGCTCAACATGGCTTCGACCGTGGGCGCCTTCGTGCTCGCGGCGGGCGTGCTGCTGTTCTTCATCGACGCGGTGCGCACGCTGCGACGGCCCGAGCAGGACCACGGCAACCCCTGGGGCGCGGGCACGCTCGAATGGCTGCCGCCGCGCGACTACGGCGTGCGCAGCATTCCCGAGGTGGATTCGCTCTATCCGCTGTGGCGCGAGCCCGATCTGCCGCAGCAGGTCGAGGCCGGCCGGCACTGGCTGCCGGGCACCGTGTTCGGCGGCCGCGAGACGCTGGTCACCAGCATGCGCGACGCGCGGCCGATGCATCTGCTGCGGCTGCCGACCGATGGTTGGTGGCCGCTGGTGGCGGCCGTGGGCACGGCCGGATTCTTCCTGCTGCTGACCGCATCGCAGGCGGTGCTCGCCTTCGCCTTCGGGCTGCTCGCGATCGTCGCCATCCTGCGCTGGCTCTGGGGTTCCGACCAGCCGCCGCCGACCGCGATCGCCGACGTGGGCCACGGCGTACGGCTGCCCGTGGGCGCTACGGGACGGGCCTCGCATTCGTGGTGGGCGGTGATCGTGCTGATCGCGGTGGACATGACGATCTTCGTGTCCTTCCTGTTCGCGCACATCCACCTGTCGATGGCCGCCGAGGTGTGCCCGCCACCCGGCGCGGCGCTGCCGCCGTTGCGCTGGCCGCTCGCGTCGATGCTGTTGCTGCTGCTCGGCTCCGCCGGCATGGCGGTGGCGGTTCGCATGCTGAAACAGGGTGGCCAGGGCGCCGTGCGGCTGCTGACGGCCTTCGCCCTGCTTTGCGCCGCGTGCGCGCTCGGGTTCGAGCTCACGGGTCACTGGAAGGCGGGCCTCGATCCGCGCGACCAGGCGTGGAGCGCGACCGTGGGCATGCTGCTCGGCTACCAGGCCTTCCACGTCGCGGTGCTGATGCTCATGGGCGGCTATGTGCTCGCGCGCTCGTTGACCGGCAAGCTGCAGACCGCGGCGCGCGCGACGCTCGACAACACCGCGCTGATGTGGCACTGCGTCACCGCGCAGGGCCTCATCGGCGCGCTCACGGTGCAGCTGGTGCCGGCGGTGCTTGGTTGATCACGACGAAGTGCCGATGACCAGCGCCGCCCATGGCAGGTGGCGGAAGGCGTCGGTCAGGCGCAGCGCACCGGCTTCGGCAGCAAAGGTTTCGCCGGTCAGCAGGTTGCCGAGCGCGCTGGCACCGAGCCCTGAAGGCAGGCGCACCGTCGTGCCGTTCCATTTCGCCGCATCCGGCAGCGCCGGCGTGGCGTCTTCATCCGCACCGTCGTCCGAGAGCCCGACGAACAACCGCCCCGCGAGGATCACCAGCACCTGGCCTTCATGTCGGCGCGCGAACGCCACGACATGCTTCGCCAGCGGCCCTTCGACCGTCAACGGCTCGTAGCTGCCCTCGCGGAACAGCAACGGCTGCGCGCGCCGCAGCGACAGCAACCGCCAGATGAACCAGAGCTTCGCCTGCCCATCGTGCGGCGCCCGGGCCATCGCTCCCACGCGCGCGGCAAGACCGCCTTCGTCGGCCATCGCGTGCAGCGCATCGAGCCGTTGCTGCCGCAGCGCGTAGTCCACCGGCCGCCGGTTGTCCGGATCGACCAGGCTCAGCTCGATGAGCTCGCTGCCCTGGTAAAGATCGGGCACGCCCGGCGAGCCGTATTTCAGCAGCGTGAGCGTGAGGCTGTTCCATGCGCCGAACCACGCGAGCCGGTCGGCCAGCCGCTGGATGCCCGGCAGGCACGCGCCCTCCTCCGCATCCGCGGTGGGTGCCAGGAGTTCGCGCACGAAGTTCTCCAGCGCCGCTTCGTAGTCGGCATCGGGCTGGGTCCAGCGCGTGCGCAGCTTGGATTCGCGCGCGGCCTTCTGCATGTATTGCCAGATTCGGTCGGCGTAACCGGGCGCCGTTTCGGCATCGAGCCCGCCCAGCGGCAAGGTGCCCAGCAGCGTCTGGTACAGCAGGTATTCGTCGGCGCGCGACGGCGCCTCGCCCCCCGCGAGCTTCTTGCGCGCGCCGCGGCACAGGCCATGCCAGCGCGTCAGCGCCAGCATCCACTCGTTGGGCATTTCGGAGAGCACGTCGATGCGGTTGCGCACATCTTCCGAGCGCTTGTTGTCGTGCGTCGAAGTGGCCAGCATCGTGTGCGGCCAGCGCAGCGCGCGGTCGGCGCTCAGCGCATGGAATTGCTCCACCTCGATGCCGAAGAGATCCGGCTCGCCGCCCACCTCGTTGAGCGCGCTCAGCGGAAAGTAGCGGTAGAACGCCGTGTCTTCCACGCCCTTGGCCGCCACCGGCGCACTGAACTGCTGGAAGCGCAGCGCGAAGCGGCGCACCCGTTCGCCCAGCGCCGGCGGCGCCGACACGACGGCCTCGCCGCGCAGCGCGCTGCGCACGAAATCGAAGATCGATCGGTCGGCGTCGCCGCTCTGCCGCGCGGCTTCGTTCACGGCCTCGTCGATGAAGCGTGCGTCCTGCGCCGAGGGCCCTTCGACGATGTACGTGCGGTAGACCGGCATGCACGCGGCGACCTCGGCCAGCGCGCGCCGCAGCGCATTGAGCGTGTAGTCGCGCGTGCTGCGGTCGGCCCGGGCGATGCGCAGCAGCTCGCTGGAGAGCACGTTCAGTTCCGATGAGAGCGCATTGCGCATCACCTCGCGCCGGCCCGCGCGGCAGATCGAAGCGAAGTCGTCCATCTCGCCCGTGAAGCGCTGCCACGCGTGCACCACGGCGGCCTCTGCCGTGGTGTCGACCAGCACGCCGTTGGCCACGTTCGCGAAGCGGTAGCCGGTGGTGCCGTGCACATGCCAGCTGTCGGGCACTTCCTCGTGGGCGCCGGCGATCTTCTCGGCGACCACGTACAGCGGCCGCGCGGGCCGGCCGTCGGCCTCGTGCGTGGGCAGCACGAGGCCCGCGCGGCGCGCGTAGCCTTCCTGGAGCTGGCGGAAGTACGCCGCCGGGTCGTAGAGCCCGTCGGGGTGGTCGATGCGCAGGCCGTCCACCAGGCCCGAAGCCGCAAGGTCGAGCGCGAAAGATTGCGTTGCCTCGAACACCTCGTCGCGCTCCATGCGCACGGCCGCGAGGTCGTTGATGTCGAAGAAGCGGCGGTAGTTGATTTCGTCCGCCGCCACCCGCCAATGCGCGAGCCGGTAGGCCTGCGGCTCGATGAGCCGGTGCAGCGCGTCGCGGGCGTCGGGCTGGGCGAGGTTCAGCTCGGCCACCGAGGCCAAGAGCGCCTGCGCGACCGAGGGGTGCTGCCGCGCCAGGCGCGCGAGCCGGGCCTTGAGCAGTTCCTTGTCGCGCACGCGTTCGGCCTGCGCCTCCGGATCGCTCGTGCCGCGCGGCGGCAGGTGCCCGAACGCGGTGGAAAGGCTCGCGAGCCGCGCCGCCGCGGTGCCATCGCCAAGCCGCGAGAGCGCGCGCCCGAGCACCGCCGGATAGCTCTCGGGCGCGAGCGGAAAGCGGTGGTCGTAGTAGCCGATGGCGAAGCTGCCGGTGGCATCTTCGAAGCGCAGCACCAGCTCGCCGTTGTCCAGCGCCTCGCCGTAGTGCACGCCGAGGATCGGCAGCAGCACCTTGCCGGTGAGCTCGACGTTCAGCGGCTGCCAATCGATGTCGAAATGCTGCGCATAGCGCGAGGCGGGGCCGTTCTCCAGCACGTCCATCCACCAGGCGTTGTCGGCGCCGAACACGCCCATGTGGTTGGGCACCATGTCCAGCAGTTGGCCGAGGCCGTGGGCCTTCAGCGCCGCGACGAAGCGCGCAAAGCCCTCCTCGCCGCCGAGCTCGGGGTTGACCTCGGCGTGCGCGACCACGTCGTAGCCGTGCATGCTGCCCGCGCGGGCGCGCTGGATCGGCGAGCAGTACACGTGGCTCACGCCGAGCTTGGCGAGGTACGGCAGCACGCGGATCGCGTCGTCGAAGCCGAAGTCCTTGTGGAACTGCAGCCGGTAGGTGGCGCGCGGCACACGGGTCTGCAGGCCGGCCGGCGCGCTGCCTTCGGCGCTTGCCATCGGGCGTGGCCGCGCAGCGCGCAAGGCCTCGCCGATGCCGCGCATGCGCTCGCTGCCGGCCAATGCCGTTGTCGCCTCGGGCAGCTTGCGGCGCCAGTTGGGGTGCTGCTCGACCGTGCCCGGCATGTTGGCCTGCGCCACCACGCCGGCCACGTCCTCGAGCTGCACCATCATCAGCGCCGAGGGCGCAGCGGCCAGGAAGGCATGCGCCGCTTCGGCGATGCGGGCGGATGGCAGCGCCAGGCCCGCGGCCTCTCCCACTTCTTCGCGCGACACCAGGCCGGCCTGCTGCAAGGCCTGCATCAGCGCGATGCGCTCCTGCATCCGGTCCGCGAGCTGCTTGTCGAAGATGGCCGGGTCGGGAAACAGGTCGAGCGCCAATCGCTCGCGCAGGTCGTTGGCGGTCCACCAGCCCGCGAAGGTCGCGAGGTCGTGCGTGCTGATCGCCACCAGCGCGGCAGGCGGATAGGTCTCGGGCGGCTTGAAACCGCCGTCCCGCTGCTTCTCGAAATACAGCAGGCGGTACGACAGCACGTCGGCCTTCGCGAGCGCATCGCGCACCGCGTCCTCGACCGTGCCGAGGTCTTCGCCCACCACCATGCAACGGTGCCGGTGGCTTTCGATCGCCACGATGGCGAGCATCTCGTCGAGCGGGTAATAGACGTAGGCGCCTTCGGTCGCATCGCGGTCCGGCGGAATCCAGAACAGGCGCATGAGGCCCATCACATGGTCGATGCGCAATGCGCCCGCGCCGCGCATGCCGGCGCGCAGCGTCTCGGTGAAGAAGCGATAGCCGTCCGCGCGCAAGCGGTCCGGCCGCAGCGGCGGCAGGCCCCAGCGCTGGCCGGCGGGGTTGAATTCGTCGGGCGGCGCGCCGACGCTGGCGCCCTCTGCAAAGACCTGCTGCGCGCCCCACACGTCGGAGCCCGCGCGTTCGACCGACACGGCCAGGTCCACGTAAAGGCCGACGCCCATGCCGAGTGCATCGCAGCGCGCAGCGGCGCGTGCCAACTGGCGACTGGCCAGCCATTGCAGGAACTGGTGGTACTGCACGCGCTCGGCGTTGGCGATCGCGAAGGCCGTCACCTCGGCCGAATCGGGGTCGCGGTAGGCATCGGGCCAGGCATGCCAGTCCCATGCGCCGCCCTCGGTGGCGAGAAAGTGGGCCTGCAGCGTTTCGAACAGCGCGTGCTGGCGCAGCGCCTCGCCGCGCTCCGCGACGAAGGCCTGGAACTCGCGCCCCGTGTCGTCGGGCGCCGACTCCGGCGGCAGATGCCGTGCGCGGAAATCATCGAACAGCATCTCCAGCACTTCGAACTTGGCCGCGGCAACGCCGGTGTAGTCCACCAGCGGCGTCGCGCGCAAGGCCGCGAGCCGCGCCTGGAAGTCGGGCGAACGCACCCGCTCGACGGCCGGCGTGCACTCCGCGAAACCTTCCACCGCCTCCACGTCGATGTAGAGCACGTTGAGCTGCTGGCGCGACGACGGGCTGTAAGGGCTCGTGTGCAGCGGCGTGCTCGCGAACAGCGCGTGCAGCGGGTTGAGGCCGATGAGGTCGGCGCCCTGCGCGGCCATCTGCACGGCCAGTTCTTCCAGGTCGCTGAAGTCGCCGATGCCCCAGTTGCGCGGCGAGCGCAGGCTGTACAGCTGCACCGCGGTGCCCCAGACGCGCCCACCGTCGCGCACTGCGGGCGGGCGGTAGCAACGCCCGGGCGTGGCGAGCACGAGCGTTTCGCCGCGCAGGCCTTCGACGCGCAGCCGGTGGTAGCCCGCTTCGAGTGTCAGCGGCATCCGCAAGCTGCGCTCGCTCAGTGCGGCGCCATCGTTTTCTGCGCGGCCGGTTTCGGACAGTGCATCGACGTCGATCTCGCCTTCCCGATCGCGCCCTTGCTCATCGCCGAGTTGCCAGCGCACGCGCCGCATCGACAGGGGCAACCGCAAGGGCACCGACCATGCGGCGCTCCCGGCCTGCACCACCAGCGCCGGCGGCAGCGCCTCGGCGCGTTGCGCGCGGCGTGCCGCGTCGAGCGCATGGCCCGCTTCCGCCACGCTGTCCAGGCGCACGCCGAACTCGGCCAGCAGCGCGATCAGGCTCTGCGCGGAGGCCTCCTGCCGCACGCCGAAAGCGTCGAAGTAACCGGTCGCGATGCCGTGGTGTTCACAAAGCTGTCTCAGGTCGCCAGTGACGTGTCTTGGCTCATTCACCATGCACGGCCTCCAGTGTCACGTGCACCGCGCCGCGCGCCAGTTGCTGCGCGTCGTCGTGCGCCTGCACGCCCTCGCTGTGGATCACCTCGCCGGGCGGCGGCTCGATGCCCTGCGCCGGCTGTGCGCCGAAATGGGCCAGCATGTGCAGCCGCATCGGCGGCGCGCCCTCGGCCTCGGGCTCCAGGTCCCATTGCACCCGGAGCGTGTCGTTCTCGCAGCGGTAGATGCCCGCGCCTGTCATGCCGGCGAGCCGCGGAACGATGTAGCGATGGCGCAGGCCCAGCAGGTGCTGCACCTCGCTGAGCCGAGAGAAATGCGCACGCGTGCCGCGCTCGCGCCAGCGCAGCTTCGATGCGAGAAAAGTCGATTCCGCATTCGGGTCCGGAATGCGCGCGCGGGCCGCTTCGTCCTTGAAGGCCGCGAACCCGCCGAACTCCGAGCGCCGCCCTTCGGACACCGCGGCCGCGAGGTCGGGCCCGAAGTCGCAGAAATACTGGAACGGCGTGGAGGCCGCGAACTCGTCGCCCATGAACAGCATCGGCACATGCGGCGACAGCAAGAGGCACGCCATGGCTGCGCGCACCAGCACCGGATCGCCCAGCGCGTGGATGCGCTCGCCGAACGCGCGGTTGCCCACCTGGTCGTGCGTCTGCAGGAACGACACGAAGGCCTGCGGCGGCAGCCGCGTGCTCGGCTCGCCGCGCCGCTCGCCCTGGCGGAATGCCGAGGGCTGCCCCTGGTAGATGAAGCCTTCGGCCAGCGCCAGCGCGAAGCGGCACACCGGGTCGTCGGCATAGTCGGCGTAGTAGCCGTCGCGCTCGCCGGTGGCCAGCACGTGCACCGCGTGATGCAGGTCGTCGTTCCATTGCGCGGTGCCGGCCACGGGCAGGCCGCGGCCGTCGCGCATCAGCATCGACGACTGGTTGGTGTCGTTCTCCAGCACCAGGTGCACGTGGCGCTCGCGCGCGGGGCCCGCGTCGATCGCCTCGCGGATCTCGCGCACGATGTGCGGTTGCGTCTCGTCGTGGATGGCGTGGATCGCGTCCATGCGCAGGCCGTCGAAGCGGAACTCCTCGATCCAGTAGAGCGCGTTGTGGATGAAGAAATCGCGCACCGTGCGCGCGCCCGGTCCGTCGAAGTTGATCGCGGAACCCCACGGCGTCTTGTGCCCCGCGTTGAAGAACTCGGGGCAGTAGGCGTGCAGGTAGTTGCCCTCCGGGCCGAAGTGGTTGTAGACCACGTCCACCAGCACCATGAGCCCGAGCGAATGGGCGGTGTTCACCAGCGCCTTCAGCTCGTCGGGCGTGCCGTACGACGCATCGGGCGCGAACTGCAGCACGCCGTCGTAGCCCCAGTTGCGGCGGCCCGGAAAGTCCGCGAGCGGCATGAGCTCGATGGCGGTGATGCCGAGCTCGGCGAGCGCGGCCAACCGCTCGCGCGCGGCATTGAAGCTGCCCTCCTCGGTGAAGGTGCCGATGTGCAGTTCGTAGATCACCGCCTCTTCCCACGGCCGGCCGCGCCAGGCGTCGTCGGTCCACGCGAAGCGCGCCGGGTCGGTCACCACGCTCGGGCCGTGCACGTCTTCGGGGTTGAAGCGCGAGGCCGGGTCGGGCACGCGCGTGCCGTCCGCGAGCCGGTAGCTGTAGCTGTCGCCGGGCTTCGCATCGGGCACCGTCAGGCGATGCCAGCCGCCTTCGCGCGTCATCGGAAGGGACGCGGATTGGTGTTCGAGCACGATGGTTTCAGCCGAAGGCGCCCAGAGCGCGAACGCCACGCCCTCAGCCTGCACCGTGGCGCCGAACGGCATGCGGTGGACCCGCGCGCTCATGGCCGCACGTCCGGCCGGCTCATCACCACGAGCGAGCGGCACTGCAGCGGATAGGCCGCCTCGCCCCATGCCGGCGCGAGCGATGCGGCGTCCTCGGTGGTCGGTGGTGGCGAATTGCTCGCGGTGTCCACCAGCAGTCGCCAGGCGCCGTGCGGCATCGGCGGCAGCGTGAAGGCGATCTCGTCGTGGTGGGCGTTCATCAGCACCAGGAAGTCGTCGTCGTGCTGCACCTCGCCGCGCGGCCCGCGGTCGGCGATGCCGCCGCCGGGGATGTACATCGCGATGCAGCGGGCGTTGCTGTCGTTCCAGTCCTCCGGCTGCATCTCGGCGCCGTCGGGCTTGAGCCAGTACACGTCGGTGACCGTCTCGCCTTCAGCCGGCTTGCCCGCGAAGAAGGTGCGGCGGCGGAACGACGGGTGCGCGCGGCGCAGCGCGATCACGCGCTCCACGAAGGTCGCGAGCGCCAGGCGCTCGGGCGTGGGCGTCCAGTCGAGCCAGCCGAGCGCGTTGTCCTGGCAGTAGACGTTGTTGTTGCCCTGCTGCGTGTGGCCGCGCTCGTCGCCCGCCAGCAGCATCGGCACGCCCTGCGAGAGCAAGAGCGTGGCCAGCAGGTTGCGCTTCTGGCGCTCGCGCAGCGTGACCACCTCGGGGTCGTCGGTCGGCCCCTCGACGCCGCAGTTCCACGACACGTTGTGGCTGTTGCCGTCGCGGTTGTCCTCGCCGTTGGCCTCGTTGTGCTTGTCGTTGTAGGAGACCAGGTCGTGCAGCGTGAAGCCGTCGTGCGCGGTGATGAAGTTGATGCTGGCGCTGGGCCGCTTGCCCGACCAGCCGTACAGGTCCTCGGAGCCGGTGACGCGCTTGGCCACCTCGCCGATGAGCCCGCCGTCGCCCTTCCAGAAACCGCGCAGGCCGTCGCGGTACTGGTCGTTCCACTCGGCCCAGCCGAGCGGGAAATTGCCCACCTGGTAGCCGCCGTGGCCCAGGTCCCAGGGCTCGGCGATGAGCTTCACGCGGTTGAGCGTGGGGTCCTGCCGGATCGCATCGAAGAAGCCGCCCAGGTTTTCCACCTTGCCCGATTCGCGCGCGAGCGCCGAGGCCAGGTCGAAGCGGAAGCCATCGACGTGCATCTCCTCGGCCCAGTAGCGCAGCGAATCCATCACCAGCTGCAGCGCGTGCGGATGCTCCAGGTTCACGGTGTTGCCGCAGCCGGTGAAGTCGTCGTAGTAACGGCGGTTGTCCGCGTTGACGATGTAGTACGAGGCGTTGTCCACCCCGCGCATCGAGAGCGTCGGCCCGAGCTGGTTGCCCTCGCAGGTGTGGTTGTAGACCACGTCCAGGATCACCTCGATGCCCGCGGAATGCAGTGTCTTGACCATGGTCTTGAACTCCTTCACCTTGCCCGAGGCGCTGTAGCGCATTTCGGGGGCGAAGTAGCCGAAGGTGTTGTAGCCCCAGTAGTTCTGCAGGCCCTTCTCGGCCAGGTGCCGGTCGTTGAGGAAACTGTGCACAGGCAGCAGCTCGACGGTGGTCACGCCCAGGCGCTTGAGGTAATCGACCACCGGCGCGCAGCCCAGCGCCGCATAGGTGCCGCGCAGCTCGGGCGGCACGTCGGGGTGCGTCATGGTGAAGCCGCGCACGTGCATCTCGTAGATCACCATGTCCTGCCACGGTACCGAGGGACGGCGGTCGTCGCCCCAGGTGAAGGCGGTCTCCAGCACGCGGCCCTTGGGCATGAGCGGCGCGCTGTCACGGCGGTCGAACGAGAGGTCTTCGCGCTTGCTGCCGACGGTGTAACCGTAGAGCGCGTCGCCCCAGCGAAGATCTCCCACCAGGTCTTTCGCGTAGGGATCGAGCAGGAGCTTGTGCGGGTTGAAGCGATGGCCCTCTTCCGGCTTGTAGGGGCCGTGCACGCGGTAGCCGTAGGCCTGGCCCGGGCGCGCTTCGGGCAGGTAGCAGTGCCACACGCCATCGGTGCGCTCGCGCATCGGAATGCGCTGCAGCTCCTGGCGGCCGCGCTCGTCGAAGAGGCACAGCTCCACTTTGGTGGAGTGCTGGGAGAACAGCGCGAAGTTCACGCCCGCCCCGTCCCAGGTGGCGCCGCGCGGATAAGGGCGGCCGGGCCAGACGGCCGTGATCGTTGGATTGGTTTTTCGTGTCATTCGGCGCGCCGGTGTTTCAGTCGTTCTTGCAGCAATTCATTCATCCATTCATTCGTTTGTTCTTCAACGCGGCGGACGGTCGTTGTCGAACCGCGGGGGAGTGCCGACGGGGGTAACCCCGGGCGTGGGGGCCTTGCCGTCCTTGATCTGCCGGGGCCACCAGCGCTCGATCTGTGCCTTGGCCCAGTCCTTTCCTGCGAGCCCGAATGCCAGAGCCAACGCAAAAACCACGCCTGCCAGGATCACCAGGAAACTCTCGCGCACGATGTCGCCGCCCACCTTGATCTGGTCGAGCGCGATGAGGATCACGAAGGCCATCACCGCGTACTGCGCGACCTTGCCGAAGGCCACCGCGTCCTGCATCTTCACGCCGCGGAAATAGCTGGCCACCGCCTCGCCCACGAAGCGCGCGAAGTACGAGCCGAAGGCCAGCACCAGCAGCGCCACGAACACGTTCGGCACGAACCAGACGATGCGGCCCAAAAGGTCGGCGATGTAGCTCAGCCCCATGCCGTTGAAAGCGATGAGGAGCGAGGCCAGGATCACCAGCCAGTAGGTCAGGATGCCGAAGAGGCTGCTCGTGTCGCCTGCCAGGCCGCCCTGGCGCAGGAAATTGTCCAGCCCCGCGCGCTCGGTGAGCACGTTGAAGTTGATGGCGCGCAGCGCGCGGGTCACCGCGAAGCGGGCCGCCTTGGCGATGAGCCAGCCGACGATGACCACCACCACCCCGATCAGCAGGCGCGGGATGAACGCGCCGACCTGGTAGAGGATGGCGCGCAGCGGCTCCAGGTGAATGCCGAAATTTTCCATGGTGCGTTGTCCTAGGTGTCGTGTCGTCGGTCGGGTCAGGCGCGGGCAGGCTGAGACTGGATCAGCGCGAGCACGCCGTGCAGCGGAACCTGCGCCCAGTCGGTGCGGTTGTTGAGCTCGTAGCGCAGCTCGTAGAGCGCCTTCTCCAGCTCGAACAGCGCGAGCAGTTCGGTGTCCACGGCGTCGCCGTAGCCGGCCAGGAAGGCGTCGCGCGTGGCCCGCTCCCAGGCGATGGCCGGGGCAGCGAGCCGCTCGGCCTCGTCGGGGCTCTGCGCCACCCGGCGCAGCGCCGACCAGCGCGCATAGTTGAACGAGCGCAGCATGCCCGCCACGTCGCGCAGCGGCGAGCTCTTGGTGCGGCGCTCCTCGAAGGTGCGCGCGGGCTCGCCCTCGAAGTCGATGATGACGAAGTCGTTGTCCTTCACCAGCACCTGGCCCAGGTGGTAGTCGCCGTGGTAGCGCGTCTTGACGCCCGCGCCCTCCACCGGATGGCGCGACGAGATGCCCGCCTGCAGCGCATCGGCCGCGGCGAGCAGCGTGCGTCCGTCGGCCTGCGCGGCCGGCGGCAGCAGCTCGATGCGTTCGCGCAGCAGCGCGAGCGTGGCCGTGGCGTCGTTGGCCGCATGCGTCTTGAAGCCCGCGAAATCGGCGGCCGCGAGCGGCTCGGGGTCGAACGCCGCGGCGCCGGTGCGCGCGGCCAGCGCATGGTGCAGCTCGGCCGTGCGCCGCCCCAGCGTGGCCATGAGCGCGAGGAAGCCGCCGTGCACGTCGGCCACCTCGGGCCCGTCGGGCGCGCTGCCGTCGGTGGTGGCCACATCGCGGAGAAACCGTTCCAGGTACCCCAGCGTGTAGTCCCAGCCGTCGCCCTGGTTGGCCATGTAGCTCTGCACCATCGCCAGCGTCATGGTGCGGCCGTCGTTGGTCATGTACTCCAGCGCGCCGAGCACCGGCACGCAGTTCGGATAGCGCGCCACCTCGGTGAGGAAGCGGCCCATCTCCAGCTCGGGGTTGATGCCCTCGCGCACATGGCGGTAGCCCTTGAGAAACAACGTTTCATTCAGCGTGACCACCGTGTTGCTGCTCACGCCGCTCGGGCGGCCGACCGGCAGCGCGTCGATGTCCACGGCCACCTGGGCAAACGCCGCCGTCGGCCTGAAGACCAGCTTGCCGTTGGCGGTGGACAGTTCGGCGCCCCGGCCGATGATGCGCACCAACTCGCGGCAGAACGCCTCGTCGTAGAAGGCATCGCCCATGAGCCCGACCTGCGCCTGCTGGCGGATGCGGGCGATGGCGGCCTGCGCCACGCCGGCCATGCGCTCTTCGTCGCGCTCTTCCCAGGCGAGCGCGAGCGGCATGAAGTACGTCGCGCCGCCGGGCGGGCCGTCCAGGTCGAGCAGCGGCAGCAGCCAGCTCTGGCCGTTGGCCTCCCACACCGCATGGTCGACCAGCCGCGCGCGCTGGATCGCCGTGCCCTTGGAGGCGTACCAGCGCTGGATCTCGATGTGGCGCGGCAGCGTCTCCAGCTCGAACTGGTTGCGCATGCGCTCGGACATGCCGATGCGCCAGGGCATCACGCGCTCGCGGAAGAAGCTGGTCCAGCCGTCGAACAGCACCAGCGTGGGCCACTCCTGCAGCGCCACGCCCTGCTCGTGCCAGCTGGGCGCATCGGCCTCGGCCGTGAGCTTGAACCAGTAGAAGCCGTACGACGACAGCGTGAGCAGGTACGGCAGCTCGCCGATCGGCGGAAACGGCGCGCGGCCCAGCATCTCGATGGGCACGAACCCCTTGAACTCCGAGAGGTCCAGCTCCACCGGCTGCGCGGCGCGCGAGAGGTTGAACACGGTGAGGATCACGTCGCCGTCGTGCTCGCTCAGGTACGCGAGGATCTTGCGGTTGCCCGGTTTCAGGAAGCGCCGCTTGCCGCGCCCGAAGGCATGGCTGGTCTTGCGCACCGCGAGCATGCGCTTGGTCCAGTTCAGGAGCGAGCTGCTGTCGCGCGTCTGCGTCTCCACGTTCAGGGCCTCGTAGCCGAACATCGGGTCCATGATGGGCTGCAGGTACAGGCGCTGCGGGTCGGCGCGGGAGAACCCGGCGTTGCGGTCGGGGCTCCACTGCATGGGCGTGCGCACGCCGTTGCGGTCGCCCACGAACACGTTGTCGCCCATGCCGATCTCGTCGCCGTAATAGATGATGGGCGAGCCCGGCATCGACAGCAGCATGCCGTTCATGAGCTTGACGCGGTCCAGGTCGTTTTCCATCAGCGGCGCCAGGCGCCGGCGGATGCCCAGGTTGATGCGCGCGCGCATGTCGGCCGCGTACATGGTGTACATGTAGTCGCGCTCCTTGCTGGTCACCATCTCCAGCGTGAGTTCGTCGTGGTTGCGCAGGAAAATCGCCCACTGGCAGCCCTCGGGAATGTCGGGCGTCTGCGCCATGATCTCCACGATCGGGTGCCGGTCTTCCTGCGCGATGGCCATGTACATGCGCGGCATCAGCGGGAAGTGGTATGCCATGTGGCACTCGTCGCCGTCGCCGAAATATTCCCGCACGTCCTCGGGCCACATGTTGGCCTCGGCCAGCAGGAACCGGTTCTTGTACTGCGCATCGATGGCCGCGCGCAGCCGCTTGATCACCGCGTGCGTCTCGGGCAGGTTCTCGTTGCTGGTGCCGTCGCGCTCCACGAGATACGGAATGGCATCCAGCCGGAAGCCGTCCACGCCCATGTCGAGCCAGAACTTCATCGTCTTGAGGATCGCCTCCATCACCGCCGGGTTGTCGAAGTTCAGGTCCGGCTGGTGGCTGAAGAAGCGGTGCCAGAAGTACTGCTTGGCCACCGGGTCCCAGGTCCAGTTGGAGGTTTCGGTGTCGGTGAAGATGATCCGCGTGCCCTGGTAGATCTGGTCGGTGTCGCTCCACACGTAGAAGTCGCGCTCGGGCGAACCGGGCGGCGCCAGGCGCGCGGCCTTGAACCACGGGTGCTCGTTCGAGGTGTGGTTGATGACCAGCTCGGTGATCACGCGCAGGCCCCGCTTGTGCGCCTCGGCCAGCATTTCGCGAAAGTCGTCCAGCGTGCCGTACTGCGGGTGCACGTCTTCGTACTCGGAGATGTCGTAGCCGTCGTCGCGCAGAGGCGACGGATAGAACGGCATGAGCCAGATGGTGTTGACGCCCAGCTCCTTCACATAATCGAGCTTGGCGGTGACGCCCCGGAAGTCGCCCATGCCGTCGTTGTTGGAGTCGAAGAAGGCCTTGACGTTGAGCTGGTAGATCACCGCATCGCGGTACCACAGCGGATCGTCGCTGTTGTCGATCTCGACGGTTTCCAGCGCGATGTGGGAGACGGGTGCGTTCATGTGCGAATCACCTTCTTTGTTATAGGAAGTAGTCGAAGTCGCGCTCGTCGCCATGGCGGCGGCGGACCACGAAGATGTGCGCGGGCACGCTGTGGGGGTCCAGGCGCACGTAGTGCCAGTCGCCCTGCCACACGAAGCGCTGGTCGCTCAGGAGGTCGTGCATCTGGAACGCCTGCCCGCCCTTGACGCCCACGCTCGCGGGCTCCAGCCCGACCCAGCCCCACTGCGCGTTGTGCGGGTCGAGGTTGACGACGGTGACGATCACGTTGTTGCCGTCGGGCGATGCCTTGGCATAGGCCAGCAGCTGGTCGTTGTCCACGTGCAGGAAGCGCAAGCCCCGGTCCCACTGCAGCGCCGGGTTCTCGCGGCGGATGCGGTTCACCCGCGCGATGAAGGGCGCAAGGCTCGCGGGGTCGTCGTGGTTCCAGTGGCGCAGCTGGTACTTCTCGGAGTCCAGGTACTCCTCGCTCGCAGGGCCGCGCGGCAGGTGCTCGCGCAGCTCGTAGGCCGGGCCGTAGATGCCGTAGTTGGCCGCGAGCGTGGCGGCCAGCACAAGGCGCGACATGTACACGGCGCTCTCGCCGGTCTGCAGCGCTTCATGCAGGATGTCCGGCGTGTTGGGCCAGGCGTTCGGACGGAAGTAGTCCGCGCCCGGGCCGCTCGATAGCTCGGTGAAATATTCCTGCAGCTCTTCCTTGGTGTTGCGCCAGGTGAAGTAGGTGTAGCTCTGCGAGAAGCCCGCCTTCGCGAGCCGGTGCATCACCTTCGGCCGGGTGAAGGCCTCGGCCAGGAAGATGGTGTCGGGGTGCTCGCGCTTGACCTCGCCGATGACCCACTCCCAGAACGGAAAGGCCTTGGTGTGCGGGTTGTCCACGCGGAAGATGCGCACGCCCTCCCCGATCCAGTGGTCGAACACGCTCTTGAGCTCGGCCCAGAGGCCGCGCCAGTCTTCGCACTCGAAGTTGAACGGGTAGATGTCCTGGTACTTCTTGGGCGGGTTCTCGGCGTATTGCACGGTGCCGTCGGGGCGCCAGCGGAACCAGTCGGGGTGCGCCTTCACGTAGGGATGGTCGGGGGCGCACTGGAAGGCGATGTCCAGCGCGATCTCCAGGCCGTGATCCGCGGCCCGCGCGAGCAGGTGGCGGAAGTCTTCGGCGGTGCCGAGCGCCGGCAGGATCGACTTGTGCCCGCCCTCGGCCGCGCCGATGGCCCAGGGGCTCCCCACGTCGTCGGGGCCGGCCTGCAACGTGTTGTTCGGTCCCTTGCGCTGCATGCGCCCGACGGGGTGGATCGGCGGAAAGTACAGCACGTCGAAACCCATCGCGGCGATGGCCGGCAGGCGCGCCTCCACGTCGCTGAACGTGCCGTGCACGCCCGGCTCGCCGGTGGAGCGCGGAAAGAGCTCGTACCAGGTGCTGAAGCGGGCGCGCTCGCGGTCGGCCACCAGCGGCAGCTCGACGGGATAGCGCGCCGCATGCCGGCGGTCGGGATGGCGGCGCGCGAGCTCGGCATATTCATCGTCGAGCGCCAGTGCCTTCAGCGAAGCCACGTCGGACCCCGGGTTGGCCGCGCTCGCATCGAGCTCGGTGGCCCAGCGCTGCAGCGCGGCGCGGTCGGCGCCCTCGGCGCGCCCGGCGGCCGCGGCGATTTCCAGCGCGCCCACCTGCGCGGCGATGCGCACGTCGTCGGGGTCGACGCGCCGCGTCAACTCATGCCGCCACGACTCGAACGGATCGACCCACGCCACCACGGTGTAGACGTAGCGCCCGAGCGACGGCGGGGAGAACGCGGCTTCCCACACGTCGTTCACGAGCGGCTTCATCGGCACTTCGCGAAAGTCCTTCTGCTCTTGCGCGCGCCAGCACAGCTGCACGCGCAGCACGTCGTGCCCGTCGGTGAAGCAATGCGCGCGCACCGTGACGCGTTCGCCGGCCACGCACTTGACGGGAAAGCGCCCGTTGTCCACGCACGGCAGCACCGCGTCGATGACCGCGCGGACGGCGCCGTCGGCCTGCTGGATGTCGGCGCCCGTGGCGCTGTCGGTGACCGCGGCGGAGGCGGTCTTCGTCGAGAAAATGTTCTTCATCAGGGCCGGTGCTCCAGGATCAGCGTGGACAAGGGCGGCAAGGTGATGCACACCGATTGCCTGTGTCCGTGGGAACGCACGGGCGCCGCCTCGACGCCCCCGAAATTGCCCCAGCCCGAGCCACCGAACTCCGCGGCGTCGGTGTTGATCACCTCGCGCCAGTGGCCGCCCAGCGGCACGCCGAGCAGGTAGTTGGTGCGCGGCACCGGGGTCATGTTGCTCACCACGAGAAGCGGCGGACTGCCGTCGCCGGCCTTGCGCAAGAAGGCGAAGACGCTCATGGCTTCGTCGTCGGCGGTGACCCACTCGAAGCCCGCGGAGGAGAAGTCCAGCTGGTGCAGCGCGGGCGCGCCGCGGTACACGCGATTGAGTTGCGCCACCAGCCGCTGCACGCCGCCGTGCCCCTCTTGCTCGCACACCCACCACTCGAGCTCGCCGTCGTGCGTCCACTCGCGGCGCTGGCCGAATTCGCCGCCCATGAAGAGCAGCTTCTTGCCCGGGTGCGCCCACATGAAGCCGTAGAGCGCGCGCAGGTTGGCGAACTGCTGCCACGTGTCGCCGGGCATCTTGTTGATGAGCGAGCCCTTGCCGTGCACCACCTCGTCGTGCGAGAGCGGCAGCACGAAGTTCTCGTGGAAGGCATACACCAGCGAGAAGGTCAGCTTGTGGTGGTGGTACTTGCGGTTGACCGGGTCCTCTTTCATGTAGGCCAGCGTGTCGTGCATCCAGCCCATGTTCCATTTCTCGCCGAAGCCCAGGCCGTCCATGTCGGTGGGCCGCGAGACGCGTGGCCAGGCGGTCGATTCCTCGGCCACGGTGACGGTGTCGGGGTGCTCGCGGTAGACGGCGCGGTTCAGCGTCTGCAGGAAGTCGATCGCTTCCAGGTTCTCGCGGCCGCCGTGGCGGTTGGGAATCCATTCGCCGTGCTTGCGCGCGTAGTCCAGGTAGAGCATCGAGGCGACCGCATCCACCCTGAGGCCATCGAGGTGGTAGAGGTTCAGCCAGAAGAGCCCCGACGACACCAGGAAGCTGCGCACCTCCGGCCGGCCGTAGTTGAAGATGCTCGAGCTCCACTCGGGATGGAAGCCCTGGCGCGGATCGGCATGCTCGTAGAGGTGCGTGCCGTCGAAGTAGCCCAGGCCGTGCTCGTCGGTCGGAAAGTGCGAAGGCACCCAGTCCAGCAGCACGCCGATGCCCTGCTGGTGCAGGTGATCGACCAGGTACATGAAGTCCTGCGGCGAGCCGAAGCGCGAGGTGGGCGCGAAGTAGCCGGTGGTCTGGTAGCCCCACGAACCGTAGAACGGATGCTCGGTCACCGGCATGAGCTCCACGTGCGTGAAGCCCATCTTCGTCACGTACTCGGCCAGCTGGTGCGCGAGCTCGCGGTAGCCGAGAAAGTGCCCGTCCTTGCGGCGCCATGAGCCCAGGTGCACCTCGTAGACCGACTGCGGCGCATCGAGCGCGTTGTGCGGGCCCCGGTTGGCCATCCACTCCGCATCGCCCCATTCGTACGAGAGCTCGCAGATGCGCGACGCGGTGGCGGGCGGCGGCTCGGCGGCGAACGCGACCGGGTCGGCCTTGTCCACCGTGTAGCCGTCGTGGCGCGAACGGATGCGGTACTTGTAGGCCTGGCCGATGGCTGCGTTCGGCACGTGCCCGCGCCAGATGCCGGTGCCGTCGGGGCTGGGCTGCAGCGGGTCGGCGTCGCCGGACCAGTAGTTCCAGTCTCCCACCACCGACACCGATTCGGCGTTCGGCGCCCACACGGCGAAGTGCGCGCCGCCGCCTTCATCGGCATTGGCAGGGTGGCACCCCAGCACGTCGTACAGGCGGGAATGCGTTCCTTCACGGAACAGGTAAGCGTCTCGATCGTCCAGCGATGAATGGTTCAGCGGCACGGCGTTCCTTGATGGGGCCCGCGGAACGGTTGTTCAAGGAACGACGCTGGCCTCCGCATGGCTGCCACCAATTTGCGGGAACGACGTGCACGGCAGCTACGGTGCGTGTCTCCTCGCCGTGTCGGAGAGCTGCCCGTATCGCGCCACGGGCGGGCCGGGATGAAACGGTCTCCCGGAAATAAAACGTTCAGGCGGCGATCGCGTCGTCCTCGCGCGTTGCCACCGGTGCACTGCGCTGCACCGCGAAGTCGGCCAGCGTGAGCGTGACGACCGGCTGCCGCGGATTGGCCCGGTAGCGCGCGATGACGGCGGGCTCGATCGCGTGGAAGTGGTTCCTGCAGACATCCAGCAGCCGGTGCCCGACTTCGCGCGTGCCGAAGCCGTCGTGCAGGGTGTCTTCCGATATCTGTGCCACGACGCGTGCGCCCTTCGGCCCGTCGGGATAGACGGCAAAACGCACCGACGCGGTATCGAAACAATAAATACCCTCGAAATCCATGACCTTTGTCTCCTTGTGTGAGCGCTGTCGCGGCAAGGATTGAAGGCGCGCACGGCGATGGTGTGCGGTGGAATCGAGCGCATGTTCGCGTAGGTGTGTTCCTACAGCGCGACTAGGCCATCGAAGGCTGCCCGTTCGAGGCCATGAGCCCGCCGTCCACGGGCAGCGCAACGCCGCTCACGAAGCTCGCGTCGTCGCTCGCCAGGAAGGCCACGACCGCGGCGATCTCGCTGGGGTCGGCGCCGCGGCCGAGCGGAATGCGCTCCTTGAACTTGGCCATCAGTTGCTCGTCGTCCTTCATGTCCTCGGTCATCGGCGTGAAGGTGAGGCTCGGGCACACCGCGTTCACGCGGACGCCGTCGCGGCCATGGTCGAGCGCCAGCGCCTTGGTGAAGTTCACGATCGCGCCCTTGGACGCGTTGTAGAAGCCCATGCCCCAGTCGCCGCCCAGGCCCGAGACCGAGCCGGTGTTGACGATGCAGCCCTTGCTCTGGACGAGATGCGGCATCGCGGCGCGGCAGCCGTGGAACACCCCGCCCACGTTGGTCGCCATGATCTTGTCCCAGCCCTCGAACGGCGCCTCGGTGACGGTGCCTTCCACCGCGATGCCCGCGTTGTTGAACAGCACGTGCAGCGCGCCGAAGCGCTCGATGGTGGCCGCCACCAGCGCCTGCACCTGCCCGTAGTCGGACACGTCGGTGCGCTTGACCAGCGTGCGCTCGGGCGGCAGGTCGCGCGCCACCTTGTCCAGCTTGGCCTGGGTGTCGCCGGCGAGCACGACGTTGGCGCCCTCCTGCGAGAAGCGGCGCGCCGTGGCTTCGCCGATGCCCGAGCCGGCCCCTGTGACGATGACGACGCGGTCCTTGAAACGTTGCATGGTGAATCTCCTGGTTGCGTGAAGGCGGTGAGGTGGTGCGGTGGTGCGTGAAGGTGCAAGAGCGCGAGCTTCGGCAGGACCGCAAGCCCACGATGTCAGCCGGAGGCGATTGCGCTGTCGGATGACGACCCAAGACGCTCAGCGGCCGTACTTGCGCACGCTGAGTTCGCCATCGCTCTCGAGCATCGCCAGGCGCACTTCCGACAGGTCGTGGACGCCCTTCTCCCTGAGCTTGGACATCAGCTCGTCCACCGTAATGAGCTGGCGGCGCAGCGTCCTGTGAACGATGCGCCCGTGCTTGACCAGCGGCGCGGGCGGCGGCTCGATCAGGCGCGCCACCACCGGCGAGTGGTAGCTGCCCCAGTCGAGCAGGTAGTTCCAGCCCACCAGCGTCGCGATGAGAACGAGCCCGTCGGTCACGGTCTTGTATTCGCCCTGCATCGCGTTGCTGGAGGCATCGGCGATCAGCACGACGAACAGCAGGTCCGCCACGCCGAGCGAGCCGACGTCGCGCCGCAGCAGGAAGCGAAAGACCAGCAGCAGGAACCAATAGACCACCGTGCCCCGCAGCACCATGTGCCAGGAAGGCATCTCCAGGCGAAAGAGTTCCGAGAGCGATTCCATGGCGTTCCTTCGTCCGTTGCCGCTTGTTGTTCGTTTGCCGTTCGGTTGTGCCTGGATGGTTCAGGCCGGGCTCTTCGACACCGGCTTCGTGATCGTCGCGTTTGCCTTGGCGCCGAGCGTCATCTCGGTGATCCACGACACCAGCAGCGCGCCGTAGGCCTGCCGCGATTCCTGTTTCGACAGCGCGTGGTCCGCGCCCGAGAGCACGCGGTAGGTGACCGAGCGCACGCGCTTGAAGGCGGCCAGGTAGTTCTCCAGCACCGGGTGCGGCACGGTCTGGTCGTCTTCCGATTCGACGATGAGCACGTCCCCCGCGAACGCCGCGCAGGCCGCGAGCGCGCGGTTGTCCTTCGGGCCGACCAGCGAGCGGCGGTAGGCCACGAGATCGGTGCGGCTGAGCTTGCCCTTGGGCGTGTCCCACTCGCGGTCGCGGTACAGCGCCGGCGCGCGCAGCGCGAGCCAGCGCACCGGCCGCAGCGCGGTCACCAGCGCGGCAAGGTAGCCGCCGTAGCTGCTGCCGACGATGGCCACGGACGCCGGGTCGACCGTCGGGTGGCCGACCAGCGCGTCGTAGGCGGCAAGCACGTCGCGCAGGTTGTCCTCGCGCGTGACTTCCATGCGCTGCGCGGCGTGGCGCGCGTGGCCGCGCAGGTCGAAGGTCAGGCACACGCAGCCGAGCGCGGCGATCTCCTGCGCGCGCTTCATGTACTGCTCCTGGCTGCCGTCCCACCCGTGCACCAGCAGCACGCCGGGCACCATCGCCGAGGCGGCGAAGAGCGTGCCCTCGATGTGCTGGCCGTCCACGGCGATATCGATGGCGCTATGGCGAGTCGGCATGGGGGTTCAACAGGGTGTATTTGGCGAGCGGCCCGACCTGCGGATCGACGCCCTGGTAGGACACGATTGCGTGCGCGGGCACCGTCGCCGGGCCGTACACCTCGAAGGTGGACGCGCGAACGCGCTCGCGGGCGGGATCCGCGTGGAACGATTCGAGCGCCGCGATCTCGGCGCCCGTCGCGCCGCCCACCCGCCACGACTGCTCCAGCACGCCCGAGCGCCATGCGCCGCCACGGCCGGTGCCCTGTGCCACGTCGTAGTTCGTGCGCGAGGCGAAGAAGCCGGGGTAGCAGTCGAGCACGGCGCGGTGGTAGCGCCGCGCCTGGTCGATGGCGTGGCGAAGCGGCGGCGCGAGGTCGGCGGCGGCCAGCAGCGCCTCGAAGTCGCCGCGCACCAGCGTGAGGTCGGAGCCGCCGTAGACCTCTTCGCCCGCGTTGTCGCGCGCCAGGCGCTGCTGGCCGTAATAGCTCACGACCATGCGCTCCACGATCACCTGCCCGACGCTGTAGGTGACGGGGCGCTCCAGGTTCTCCTCGAGCACGACGCCGTGGCTGGCGATGTCGGCCTCGTCCATGGCGTCGATGCAGCGGTCCAGCGCCTCGGCGCTGCGCGCGACGACCTGGCCCCGGCCGCCGGTCGCAGTCACCGGCTTGATGCGCACCACACCCGCGCCGAGCAACGTGCGCCCTGCCCTGCGCGCCTCGTCGCGCGAGAAGCACGAGAACCCGTCCAGCGCCGAGCCGGCGATCTGGTCCGCGAAGCGCGGGTTCCAGCCCGGCGGTTGCGGCGCCTCGGCACCGGCCACGGGATGGGTGATGGCCTTGGTCGCGATGAACGCGTGCGGCACCACGCCGCCGAACAGGTCGTGCACGCCGGCGATGCCCATGGCCTCAGCGAGACCGGCGTCGGTCACGGTGTTGCTGGGCACGAAGTACGGCGCCCCGGTGTAGGACTGCCGTTCGTCGTAGTCGCCGGCGTAGTCGCAGCCCTTGAGCACGGCCAGCCGCCGCGCGAAGTCGCTGCGGGTGGCGTGCTCATGCGCGCTGCAGTAGGCCTGGGGGTCGAGGTTCCACGTCACCAGGCTGCGCGGTTGCGGCCGCAGCGGTGATGGTGCGGGCGACGTCGATGCCGATCCGGCAGGCCGGGGGCGGAGGGCCGTTTTCATGGCGGGCGGGGTGATCGGTGGCAGGCGCCGGTCAACGCCGGGCGTCCTTGCTCGTGCTCTTCTTGTCTCCGTCCTTCTCCGCCGAAGGCAGCTTCACCTTGGTGACGGTGACGGACACCGGGTCGCTCGCGGGAAAGGATTCTTCGACCCCGCTGTCCAGCGCTTCCTCGCTGGCGGGCTGCTCGACGGGCTTTTCCTGCTCGGACGGTTTGCCATGGTTCTCCGACGTGGGAAAGGGAAATGGCTTCTGCTCTTTCTGCTCTTTCTGTTCCTTGGTCATGGTGCGCTCCTGGCAATGTGGGCCCCTCCCCGAAAGAGGAAGGCGCCAGCCCATGGTGGGCCGGTTCGGGCCGCGCGCGGTCGGAAGGCGCTGCACCTGCGCGTGGGAACAGTCCCGCGCGGCGGCACCGGCGGGCAAAGCTACGAGGCGACGCTCGTGACGATGAATGCGACCGACGCCACCGCCATCGCGGCCGTCGCCGCCCAGCCCAGCACGCGCCAGGCGAGCGGCAGCCGCAGATCGCCCATGAGCCTCCTGCTTCCGGCCGCGAGCATCACGCCGACCATGATCGGCACCGACATCAGCGAATTGATCACCGCCGCCCACACCAGCGCCTTCATCGGGTCGATGCCGATGAGGCTGATGCCCATGGCGCACACCATGGCCGCGGCGAGGATCGCGTAGAACGCCGGCGCGGCGCCCACCGGTTTCTCCAGCCCCCGGCGCACCTTCAGGAGTTCGGCGCAGGCATACGCCGCCGAGCCCGCGAGCACCGGCAACGCGAGGAGCCCCGTGCCCAAAATGCCGAGCGCGAACAGCACGAAGGCCGCATCGCCCGCGACCGGCCGCAGCGCCTCGGCGGCCTGCGCGGTCGATTCGACATCCAGCTGGCCGTTCGCGTGCAGCGTGGCCGCCGCGGCCACGATCATGAAGAAGGCGATGGCGTTGGAAAAGCCCATGCCCAGCCAGGTATCGAAGCGCAGCCGTCGCAACTGCGCGGACGCCTGGCGCGGCGCCTTCCTGAGCGGCTTGTCCTTGTCCACGCGCTCGATTTCTTCCACCTCCTGCGCGGCCTGCCAGAAGAAAAGATAGGGGCTGATCGTCGTGCCCAGGATTGCCACGACCATCTTCACCGTCTCCGCATTCCACGTCACGTGCGGCAGCACCGCGCCCGAGAGCGCCGCCTTCCAGTCCACGTGCGCGACCATGGCCACGCCCACGTAGGCGAGCAGTGAGAGCGTGAGCCACTTCAGGATGCGCACGTAGCGCCGGTACGGCAGCCACGCCTGCAGGCCGAGCGAGACGACGCCGAACGCGAGTGCGTAGAGCGCCTCGTCCCCGCCGATCGCCAGCCGCGTGACCTCCGCCATCGCGCCCAGGTCGGCCGCGAGGTTGACGATGTTGGCCACCAGCAGCAGCACGACCGCCATGGCCACCACGGGCCGCGGCCACAGCGTGGCGAAGGCCGAGGTGAGCCCACGCCCGGTGGTGCGCCCGATGCGCGCGCTCGCCAGCTGAATGCCGACCATCAACGGATAGGTCACCAGCAGCGTCCACCCCAGGCCGTAGCCGAACTTCGCGCCGGCCTGGGTGTACGTGGCGATGCCGCTCGGGTCGTCGTCGGCCGCGCCGGTAATGAGGCCGGGGCCGAGCTTGTGCCAGAAGCCCTGCTTGTCTTCTTCGCCTTCGGGCACCGCCGCCTGCGCTTCGGCGGGCGGGCCCAGGCCCAGGTCATGGGCGCCTTTCACCACCGGCGGGTTTTCCACGGTGGCTGCGCCTTACACCCGCGGCGGATCGGTGTCGCGCGCCGGATGGCGGTGCATGCCCACCGCGGCGATGAAGTCGGTCACGGCGGTGTCGGCATGCGCGCCATCCGCGAGGATCAGGCCGGGGTCGTCCGAGCCGTCGGGCAGGCTCATCGGAATGCCGGCCTCGGTCAGCAGCGCCTGCGAGGCGCCGAGCGCGAGGATGGTCTTGCAGTGGCGGTACTGGTCCTTCACGAACTCCATCGAGTGGCCGTCGGCGGCCAGCGCCTCCACCGCCGCGAGGCCGTCGGGCAGCACCAGCGCATCGAAGAGGAAGCCGGGGCTGTTCTCCATGCTGGCGTCGGCCTCCAGCTTCTCGCCGCCCGCCGCCGTGTACGTGCCCAGGCGCGGGCCGACCAGCCGCGGCACCGCGCCCGCCTGCACCAGCGCCGTCACCAGCTTGCCGATGGACGCGCCCTCCGCGCCATCGGCCACGAGGATCGCGATCTTTCGCGTGCGGATGCCGCCGTCGCCAGGGCGCGCCATGAGCGAGAGCGCGGGCGACTTGTCGACCTCGGGTGTCGCGGGCGTCTCCAGCGCCTTGGGCAGCGGCGCGGGCAGCTCCATGCCGAGCCCTTGCGCCACCTTGGCGGCCAGATCGGGCGACGCATTCAGCAGGCTCGCCACCACGCGCTCGCGCACCGCCGGCACCGTCACCTTCGAGAGCTCGAAACGGAAGGCGGCCGCGATGTGCGCCTGCTCCTCGGGCGTCTGGCTCTCGAAGAAAAGCGTGGCCTGCGTGTAGTGGTCGGCGAACTTCTCGGGCTTCACGCGCACCTTGTCGCTGCTCTCCTTGGCATCCAGGCGCTTGGCGATGCTCGCGAAGCCCTGCGCCGCGCCGGCCTGGAACGGGCAGCCGCCGCCCAGCGAATTGGGCTCGTAGGCGGTGCGCCCGCGATGGATGGCCTGCCGGTGCATGCCGTCGCGCTGGTTGTTGTGGACCGGCGCGATGGGCGCGTTGATCGGCAGTTCATGGAAGTTGGGTCCGCCCAGCCGCGTGATCTGCGTGTCGACGTAGGAGTGGATGCGCCCGGCCAGCAGCGGGTCGTTGGTGAAGTCGATGCCCGGCACCACGTGCGCCGTGCAGAACGCGACCTGCTCGGTCTCGGCAAAGAAGTTGTCCGGGTTGCGGTTCAGCACCATGCGCCCGACGATGCGGATCGGCACCAGCTCCTCGGGAACGATCTTCGTCGCATCCAGGATGTCGAAGCTGAACTGCTCGGCCTGTTCCTCCGTGAAGATCTGCAGGCCCAGCTCCCACTCGGGGTATTCGCCCGCGTCGATGGCCTCCCACAGGTCGCGGCGGTGGTAGTCGGGGTCGGCGCCGGAGATCTTCACCGCCTCGTCCCACACCAGCGAGTGCGTGCCCAGCTTGGGCTGCCAGTGGAACTTCACCAGCACCGATTCGCCCGCCTCGTTCACCAGCCGGAAGGTGTGCACGCCGAAGCCCTGCATCATCCGGTAGCTGCGCGGAATGGCGCGGTCGCTCATCTGCCACATCAACATGTGGGTGGATTCGGGCATGAGCGAGACGAAGTCCCAGAAGGTGTCGTGGGCCGACGCGGCCTGCGGCATCGCATGGTGCGGCTCGGGCTTCACGGCATGCACGAGGTCGGGGAACTTCATCGCGTCCTGGATGAAGAAGACCGGCATGTTGTTGCCCACCAGGTCCCAGTTGCCTTCGTCGGTATAGAACTTGACCGCGAAGCCGCGCACGTCGCGTGCGGTGTCCTTGGAGCCGCGCTCGCCGGCCACCGTCGAGAAGCGCACGAACACCGGCGTGACCTTGCCGGCTTCCTGGAACGGTGCCGCCTTGGTGAATTCGGTCTGCGGCTCGTAGCACTCGAAGAAGCCATGCGCGCCCGAGCCGCGGGCGTGGACGATGCGCTCGGGAATGCGCTCGTGGTCGAAGTGCGTGATCTTCTCGCGCAGGATGAAGTCTTCGAGCAGCACCGGGCCGCGCGCGCCCGCTTTCAGCGAGTTCTGGTTGTCCGCGACCGGCACGCCCTGGTTCGTGGTGAGCCGCTGGCCGCCCGAATCCACGCGCACGCGGTCCAGCGTGCCGATGGTGGCGTTGGTGCCTTCGGGCGCGACCGAGCCGGTCTTGCCGGACACGTTCGATTCCGAGGGCGTGCTGCCGGTGGGCAGCCGCGACGCCGGCTTGGCGCTCAGGCCGACGGGCGCCTCCGGCGTGTGTTCGAGCGGCTTGTTGGTGTTGGCGGGCATCGACGCGGCGAGCGCCTGCGTGTCGATCGCCTTCTGCGCGGGAATGTCGCCCTTGCCCGCCCCGGGCGGTGCCGGGTGGGCGGGGCCGCTGTCGGTGTTGCGTGCCGCGGAGCGGGCGGCGTCGAGCGCGGAAGGCGGCGCGCTCGCTCGGGGTTGTTTGGCCATGTGTTTGTCGTCCGGTTGGGTTCGAAGGGGCTCCAACCTAGTGCGGCGAATCGGGCAGCTTTGTAGGACGTCGCAGCAAAGCGCGTGTCGGTGGCGCGGGCCGTTCAATTCGCCATTCAACTCGCCGCTCCGCTCGCCTTGCCGGGTGCCATGCCGGTCGCGAGGCCCAGCCGCGCCGCGAGGTTCGCCGCGTCGTAGGGCGCATGCACCTTGCTGTCGTTGTCGAAGTAACAGAACACGTCCCGCGCGCCGCGCCGCGCCGCCTGGGGCGAAGCCAGCTTCGCATCGGCCGGCTGGCGGCCGCGGCGCCATGCCTCGATGCGCGCGGCCCAGCGGTCGAGCGCGGCATTGCCGTAGCCGCTCGCGTAGAGCTCCTTGTCGCCATGCAGGCGCAGGTAGACGAAGTCGGCCGTCAGGTCTTCGATGAGCGGCCAGCGCCCTGCCGTGTCGGCCACGACCAGCGCCACCTCATGGCGGCGCAGCAAGGCGATGAAGTCCGGATCGATGAAGCTGCGGTGGCGCACCTCCAGCGCATGGCGGATGCGCAAGCCGCGCACGGGCTGGAGCAAGGCCCGGCCTTCCACCCGCTCGTCGTGCCCGCTTGCCAATGCGCGCACCGAGCGCGCGTCGCGCGGCAGCAGCGACAGGAAAGCCTCCAGCCGCTCGGGGTCGTAGCGCATGCGCGGCGGCAACTGCCACAGCACCGGGCCCATCTTGTGCCCCAGCGCGAGCACGCCCGAGGCGAAGAAGTTGGCGAGCGCCTGGTGCACGTCCTTGAGCTGGAGCATGTGGGTGATGTAGCGCGAGCCCTTCACGGCGAACACGAAGTCCTCGGGCGCTTCGTCGTGCCAGCGCCGGTACGACTCGGGCCGCTGCAGCGAATAGAACGACCCGTTGATCTCGATGGTGGGCAGCATCCGCGAGGCGAATTCGAGCTCCCTGCGCTGCGCAAGGCCCGGCGGGTAGAAGCGCCCGCGCCAGGGCGCATACCGCCAGCCGGAAATGCCGATGCGCAGGGTGCGTTCGGTCTTTGAGGTCTTTGAGGTCATTGCCCTCGCCTCTCATGCGGTGCCGTCCCACGCGCGCGCCGGGCTGCCGCGGCAAACATCGCGGCCATGTCATCCAATCCCACACAGATCACCTCGCGCATCGTCGCGCCTGTCGAGTTCCGCGCCGGCGACGGCCCGCTGCTGACGATTCCCGAAGGCGAATGCCAGGTCATCGTGGAAGGCGACAGCGCCGTGCTGACCTGGACCGAAGACGGCCAGCCGCTCACCGCCGCCATTCCGAAGATCGAGTTCGACCGGTTCATCGAATCGGGCGCGATCGTTCTCGGCGTGAGCTGAGCGGCGCGGCGCTTCATGGCGACGCCGGGCGTTCGCGCTCGGCGGCGAACACCCGTGCGAGTTCGTAGGGCGGCGTGACCTCGCACTGCGCATAGGTGCAGGAGGCAGGCGGCTTGTCGGGCCGCCAGCGCACGAAGATGGCGCCGTGCCGAAAGCGCTCGCCCTGAAGGTGGTCGTAGCGCACCTCGCACACGCGCTCGGGGCGCAGCGGCACCCACGAAAGATCCTTGCCGGAATTCCACCGCGTTCGCGCGCCCGGTGCGCGCTGGCGGGCCTGCAGCGCGGCGGTGGCCGCGTCGTCGGCGCCGATCCACGGGTGGCCGCGGCCGGCGTTGCGCATGAGCGGCGCGAGTTCGCGCGCGAGCGCCAGGCGCGTGGCCATGTCGAACGACGAGGTTGCGCCCACGTGCTGCAGCACGCCCTTCGCATCCCAGAGGCCGAGCAGCAGCGAGCCGACCGCAGGCACCTCGGAGGTGCTCGACTTGTGCCACCGCAGCCCGGCCAGCACGCAATCGGCCGTGCGCACGTGCTTCACCTTGAACATGGCGCGCTCGCCCGGCAGGTAGGCGCCGTCGGCCCGCTTGGCGATCACGCCATCGAGGCCCGCGCCTTCGAAATCGTCCAGCCATTGCAGCGCGACCGCGCGGCTTTCGGTCATCGGCGTGAGGTGGATCGGCGGGCCGACGTCGGCCATGAACGCCTCCAGCAGCATCCGCCGCTCGCTCTGGCCGCGGCGCTGCAGGTCGCGCCCGTCGAGCGCCAGCAGGTCGAAGGCCACGAACGACGCGGGCGTCTCGCGCGCCAGCCGCTCGATGCGCGACGCGGCCGGGTGCACGCGCTGCAGCAGCGCATCGAAATCGAGCCCGGCCGCGCCGGCGATGACGATCTCGCCGTCCAGCACGCAGCGGCCCGGCAGGCCCGCGAGCAGCGCCGCATGCAGTTCGGGAAAGTAGCGGTCCAGCGGCTTGAGGTCGCGGCTCTGGATGCGCACGCCGATCGCATCGCGAAACACGATGGCGCGAAAACCGTCCCACTTGGGCTCGTAGAGAAATTCGCCTTCGGGCGGGACGGCCTCGGCGATCTTCGCGAGCATGGGCTCGACCGGAGCGGGCGTGCGCATGGTCATGCGCAAGCTCAGGGCGCAAGCGATGAATGGGCCTCGCCGGGCGCAGCGCCCAGCGTCATGAACTGCCCTTGCGGTTGGCCGGATCGCTCGGCGCGTTGGTGTCCGAGAGCTGTTCGGCCGGCGGGCCGAGCTTTCCGCTGTCGCCGCCCGCGGCATGGGTGGTGCCGCCGTCGCGCTTCTTGCCGCGGCCCGAGTAGATCTCGTCGTCGTCGAAATCGAGCGGCGCGGTGCCTTCCGTGCCGCCCCGCTCCAGCCTGTCGCGTGCGGGCGGGGTGGATGGGTTGTCGTCGTGGGGTCCGATCGGGTCCATGCCCGAGGGGGTGCTGGTGGCCATGGTTTTCGTCCTTCGCGAGTTGGAAAAAACCCCATGGTTTTGCGCGCGCCGCGGCCGTCGTGTCGGCGCCTCGGGACATGCCATGTAGGCGCAGCGCCACGAATCGGCGCAAGCGCGTGTCTTCATGGCGGACAGCGGAGCCTCGCCGTGCAGGACAACAGCGCGACCTGCGTGCGCCAACGCGGAATGCCGCGCCGCTGTGGCATTGTTCCTCTCGCCGCGAAATGCGCGGCCATCAATCATTTCGCCCACACGGAAAGGAGCGCCCCTCATGATCAAGATCGGCATCGTCGACGACCACGCGGTCGTTCGCTCAGGCCTGAAGGCTTTCTTCTCCACCTTCGTGGATTTCCGGGTGGTCGGCGAGGCCGGCACCGGCCGCGAAGCGATCGACATGGTCCGCACCACCGAGATGGACGTGCTGGTGATGGACCTGTCCATGCCCGGGCAAAGCGGCATCGACGCGCTGGCCATGGTGCGCGCCAAGGCGCCGCAGCTGGGCGTGCTGATCCTGAGCGGCTATCCGGAGGAGCACTACGCGGTCAACCTGATCCGCCAGGGCGCATCGGGCTATCTCAACAAGGAATGCGCGCCGGAAGAAATCGCCAACGCCATCCGCACCGTGGCGCTCGGGCGCCGCTACATCTCGGCCTCGGTGGCCGAGCTGCTGGCGGGCCAGCTGGAGCGCAAGGACAGCGAGCCGCCGCACAAGCACCTGTCGGAGCGCGAGTTCCAGGTGTTCCTGAAACTGGCCAAGGGCGAATCGGTGGGCAGCATCGGCGAGGCGCTGTCGCTTTCGGTCAAGACCATCAGCACCTACCGCACGCGGCTCATGGAGAAGATGAACCTCTCCACGAACAGCGACCTCACCTACTACGCCATCAAGACGCAGCTGATCGATTGAGCGCGCGGCGCCTTTCGATGGATTCGACGGTTTCGATGTGAGGCACCGCAGGACGCTCAAGGCGGTCTTCTGGACGTTCGTGCTGACGGTCGCGGCGACGCTGCTGGTGGTCAACCTCGGCGGCAGCGAGAAGAAGATCGACGAGCAGATCCGCCGCGAGTACGCGCTGCACGATGCGCAATACCAGCGCGCCCTGGGCGTGCTGCTCGGCCCGCCCATCACAAGCGGCAACCGCTTCGAGGCGCTCTACAACGGCGACCGCATCTTTCCGCCGATGCTGGAGGCCATCCGCGCCGCGAAGCAGAGCATCACCTTCGAGACCTACATCTACTGGTCGGGTGACATCGGCCGGGAATTTGCCGATGCGCTCTCGGAGCGCGCGCGGGCCGGCGTGCCGGTGCACGTGCTGCTCGACTGGGTGGGCAGCGCCAAGGTGGACGACGACTTCATCAGGGAAATGGAAAGCGCTGGCGTGCAGATCCGGCGCTTCCACAAGCCGAGCTGGTACGACATCGGCCGCATGAACAACCGCACCCACCGCAAGCTCCTGGTGGTGGACGGGCGCGTCGGCTTCACCGGCGGCGTGGGCATCGCGCCCGAATGGACGGGCCGCGCGCAAGACCCGCAGCACTGGCGCGATTCGCACTACAAGGTCGAAGGGCCGGTGGTGGCGCAGATGCAGGCTGTGTTCATGGACAACTGGATCAAGGTGTCGGGCGACGTGCTGCACGGCGAGCGCTACTTTCCGCGCCTCGATGCCATGGGCGACGGCCGCGCCCAGGTGTTCAGCAGTTCGCCCTCGGGCGGCAGCGAGAGCATGCACCTGATGTATTTGCTGTCGATCGCGGCGGCCACGAAGACCATCGACCTCTCGAGCGCCTACTTCGTGCCCGACGACCTGACCGTGGGCGCGCTGGTCGCGGCCATGCAGCGCGGCGTGCGGCTTCGCATCATCACGCCCGGCCCGATCATCGATTCGCAGACCGTGCGCGCCGCATCGCGTGCCGCCTGGGGCCCGCTGCTGGAGGCTGGCGCCGAGATCAGCGAATACCAACCGACAATGTTCCATTGCAAGGTCTTCATGGTCGATGGACTGCTGGTGTCGGTGGGCTCCACCAACTTCGACAACCGCTCGTTTCGCCTCAACGACGAGGCCAACCTCAACATCTACGACGAGGCCTTCGCCGCCGAGGAGACCGTGCAGTTCGAGGCGGACCTGAAGCAGTCGAAACGCATCACGCTCGAAGCCTGGAAGAGCCGCCCTCTGCACGAGAAGGCGATGGAGCACCTGGCATCGGTGCTCTCGGTTCAGCTCTGAAACGAAAAACGCGGCCCGAAGGCCGCGTCTTCCTTGGGTTCACGCGTCAGCGCGTCAGCTGCGCGCCTTGGCGGCGCGTGCGGCGTTGCGCAGGTCGCGGATCTGGTCGTGATTGCGTTGCGCGCCTTGCGCCTGCGTCTGCAGGATCTGGCGCACGCCCGTGGGCAGCGATTGCTTGAGCGCCTTGCGGTAGCGCGCCACGGCCGCGTCCTCGCCGCGCTCGCATTCCTCCAGGATCGACAGTTCGCTGTTCGCACCCAGCGCGCCCTTCACATGGACCCAGCCGCGGTGCATCGCACCGGAGGTCGTGCCGCCTTCCGCGGGCTTGCCGCCGTAGGTGATGACCAATTCCACCAGCTGGCTCGCCGCCGCCTGGCACTGCGCGGCGCGCGACGCGAAGACTTCCTTCAGGCGCCCGGTCTCGACTTCCTCCGCGCAGGTGCGGAAGCCGTATTCGCCGTCGCGGGTGTTTTCGAGCAGGTCGTTCAGCACGTCGACCACGTCGTCGTTCGAGAGCGGATCGCCCTCGGGGATCGCCATTTCTTCCTCGCGGAAATACAGGCGGTCGGCGCGCTCCCATGCGGCATGCGAGGCCGGGCGGGCGCGCTCCCAGTCGAGCGACGAAGCGCCGCGCCGCGCCTCCCATTCGCGGGCGAGCGAGGGCTCGACCGAGGCGAATTCATCGACTGTGGCATTGCGGCTGGACCAGCCCAGTTCGTAAGCCGGGCCGTAGTCGTCGTAGGTGCGGCCGGTTTCGTAATAGGGCTCGCGGTCGTAGGCGTTTTCCCAATAGGTGCGCTCGGCGGTCGGGTTCACGCGCTCGGCCACGGCCTTGCCGCCGAGCCCGCCGACCACCGCACCGACGACGAGGCCGGCCGCTGCGCCCACCGGACCACCGGCCGCGCCGACAGCGGCGCCCGCCACGGCGCCCCCCGTGGCACCGACGCCGGTGCCGACGGGATGGGCGCCGGGCGCGCCGGAGATGGGATCGCGGTTGAGATCGTCAGGATGCAGGGTTGTGCGGTCTTTTGCCATGGATGGCTCCTTGAATGAAGGTTGAAAGAAAGTCGATGCGCGATCGAACAAACTTCATCCTGCGGGCCCGCGCACGCGCCACCGTGGGGCTTGGGCCCGGCTGCTTGTAGGCGCAGTCGGGCCTCACGGGCCTCACGGGGCTCACGGGGCTCACCCGCCCGGTGACGTCCAGCGCGCCAGGTAAGGCGCGGTCCGACTCGCCCGGGCCTTCGCCACCTCTTGCGGCGTGCCGCTCGCCACCACCTGCCCGCCCTCCGCGCCCGCGCCCGGCCCCATGTCGATCACCCAGTCGCAGGCGGAGACCAGCCGCATCTCGTGCTCGACGACGATGACGGTGTTGCCGGCATCGACCAGCCCGCCCAGCTGCGTCATGAGCTTGTCCACGTCGGACGGATGAAGGCCCGTGGTCGGCTCGTCCAGCACGTACAGCGCATCGCCGCGCTGCGAGCGCTGCAGCTCCGTCGCCAGCTTGATGCGTTGCGCCTCCCCGCCTGAGAGCTCCGTGGCCGGCTGCCCCAGCCGCAGGTAACCCAGGCCGATGGCCGCGAGCAGCCGCAGCGGCCGCTCGATGGCGGCGTCGTCCGCGAAGAAGGCGTGTGCCTCTTCCACCGTCATGGCGAGCACGTCGGCGATGGTGCGCTCGCGCAGCGTCACCTTCAGCGTCTGTTCGTTGAAGCGCGATCCGTGGCAGGTGGGGCACGGCGCATACACGCTGGGCATGAAGAGCAGCTCGACGCTCACGAAGCCCTCGCCCTCGCAGGTCGGGCAGCGGCCCTTGGCCACGTTGAACGAGAACCGGCCGGCATCGAAGCGACGCGCGCGGGCGGCCTTGGTGTCGGCGAAGCGCTTGCGCACATGGTCGAACAGGCCCGTGTAGGTGGCCAGGTTGGAGCGCGGGGTGCGGCCGATGGGCCTCTGGTCCACGCGCACCAGCCGGCGGATGCGTTCCATGCCGCCGGCGATGTGGCCGCCGGTGCGGCCCGCGAGGCTGGGCTCCGCATCGGGCTCGTCGTCCGGCGGCGGCGCCTCGTGGCCCAGGTGCGCGGCCACGAGTTCGACCAGCGCCTGGCTCACCAAGCTGGATTTGCCCGAGCCCGAGACGCCGGTCACCGCGGTCATCACCCCAAGCGGAAACGCTACCGCGAGGCCCTGCAGGTTGTTGCGCGTGACGCCTTCCAGCGCGAGCCATGCGGCCGGCGCGCGCACGGGCTTCGATGGTGCTGTGTGGGTCGCGAACAAGTACCGCGCGGTGTGCGACGCCTTCACATGGCGCAGCCCCTCGGGCGGGCCGCTGTAGAGCACGACGCCGCCCTTCTCGCCGGCATCGGGCCCCACGTCCACCAGCCAGTCGGCGCGCCGCATGAGGTCGAGGTCGTGCTCCACCACGAAGAGCGAATTGCCCGAGCGCTTGAGCGTGTCGAGCGCCACCACCAGCGCCTCGCCGTCCGCGGGATGCAGCCCGGCCGAGGGCTCGTCGAGCACATAGACCACGCCGAAGAGGTTCGAGCGGATCTGCGTCGCCAGGCGCAGGCGCTGCAGTTCGCCGGGCGAGAGCGTCGGCGTGCTGCGGTCGAGCGAGAGGTAGCCCAGGCCCAGGTCGTTCAGCACCGTGACGCGCTCCAGCAGGTCGTGCGCGATGCGTTGCGCGGCGATGCGCTTTTCCGCCGATTGATTGGGTGTGCGGCGCACATCGGGCGCCGCGGCATGCGCGCCGCCTTTTTCGCGCAGGGCGCTGCGTATGCCGGCGCGGCCCGACGATGCCGGCGCCTCGCCCGCCGCCACCGGCCGCAGCACCTGCGCGAATTGCGTGAGCGGCATGCGCGCGATCTCGCCGATGTCGTGTCCCGCGAAGCGCACCGACAAGGCCTCGGGCTTGAGCCGCTTGCCCTTGCAGGCCGGGCAGTCGCCGCCCACCATGAAGCGCGCGACGCGGTTCTTCATGAGCGCGCTCTGCGTGGTCGCGAAGGTGTGCAGCACGTACTTGCGCGCGCCCATGAAGGTGCCCTGGTAGCTCGGCTCCATCTTGCTGCGCACGGCCGCGCGCGTCTCGGCCGGCGTGAAGCCGGCGTACACGGGCACGGTGGGCTGCTCCTCGGTGAAGAGAATCCAGTCGCGCGTCTTCTTCGGCAAGTCGCGCCAGGGCTTGTCGACGTCGATGCCCATGGTGACGAGGATGTCGCGCAGGTTCTGGCCGTGCCAGGCCGGTGGCCACGAGGCGATGGCGCGCTCGCGGATGCTCAGGGTGTCGTCGGGCACCATCGAGCGTTCGGTCACCTCGAAGATGCGGCCCAGGCCGTGGCATGTCGGGCATGCGCCCTGCGGCGTGTTGGGCGAAAAGTCTTCCGCATAGAGCATCGGCTGGCGCGGCGGATAGTCGCCGGCCCGCGAATAGAGCATGCGCAGCAGGCTCGACAGCGTGGTGACGCTGCCCACCGAGGAGCGCGTGCTCGGCGTGCCGCGCTGCTGCTGGAGGGCGACCGCGGGCGGCAGCCCGTCGATGGCGTCGACCGCGGGCACGCCCACCTGGTCGATGAGCCGCCGCGCATACGGCGCGACCGATTCGAAGTAGCGCCGCTGCGCCTCGGCGTAGAGCGTGCCGAAGGCCAGCGACGACTTGCCCGAGCCGGAGATGCCGCTGAACACCACGAGCGCATCGCGCGGGATGTCGACATCGACGTTGCGCAGGTTGTGTTCGCGTGCGCCGCGGACGCGCACGAAATGATCAGTGCCGCGGGCGGATTTGCTCGCCATGTTTTTCTGCCTTTTTCTACAGACTTCGGAAGCCTGCAGCGTACGACGGGTCCGCGCTGTGAGAACCGGACCACGCCGGGCGTCGGACTTCCGCGCGCGGCATCCCCTAGGATCGATGCCATGACGATGCCCGACACCGATTCGCTCGCGCTGATCGACGCCTGCACGCAGGCCTCGCTCGCGCTGCTGGAAAGCAACCTCACCCCGCACGGCATCCTGGCCGCCAGCCGCACGGAGGCCGCCGTGGCGCGACGCTACACGCGCATCTTCGGGCGCGACGCCGCGATCTGCGTGATGGCCATGTGCGGCAGCGGCGTGCCGGCGCTGGAGCAAGGCGCGGTCGCGAGCCTCGATGCGCTCGCGGCGCAGCAGGCGGCCAACGGCCAGATTCCCAAGTACGTGGACCCCGAGGGCCAGGACGCGGACTTCTGGTACCTGGGCTGCATCGACGCCACGCTGTGGTGGCTGATCGCGGTGGACCATGTGCGCCGCCACGGCAAGGTCGGCCCCTCCCATTGGCAAGACGGCGTGGCCCGGGCGATCGGCTGGCTGCTCGCACAGGAGCACCAGCATTTCCGGCTCCTGCAGCAGAACGAGGCGAGCGACTGGGCCGACATCATGCCGCGCTCGGGCTACGTGCTGTACAGCAACGCGCTCTGGTACGACGTCAAGCGCCGCTTCGCGCTCGACCACGCCGAGGAAACGCAGCACCACTTCAACCACATGTTCAATCCGTTCCAGCGCGACCTGCCCGAATACCACCGGGCGCGGCTGCTGCGGCACTACGCGCGGCGCGGGCGGCGTGACCCGGCGCTCTACCTGAGCTTCGTCAACTTCGCATTCGTCGGCAACGAGGGCGACGTGTTCGGCAACGCGCTGGCGATACAGGCCGGCCTGGCCGAACCCGAGATGGCCGGCCGCATCGTGGACACCATCGCGAACTCACGTGCCGCCGATCCGTACCCGGTGCGGGTCGTGCTGCATCCGCTGTCGCGTCAGCACGAGCTGTGGCGGCCCTACATGGGGCGCCACCAGCAGAACGACGTGCACCAGTACCACAACGGCGGCATCTGGCCGTTCGTGGGCGGCTTCTGGGTGATGGCGCTGGCCAACGTCGGACGGCACGAACTCGCCCGAGCCGAACTCGCGCGGCTCGCGCACGTCAATTCGCTCGGCGACTGGCGCTTCACCGAGTGGTTCCACGGCAAGACGCTGGTGCCGATGGGCATGGCCGGGCAGAGCTGGAACGCGGCGACCTTCCTGCTCGCCTGCCGCGCGCTCGAAGGCCGCGCGGACGCGTGGTGAGGCCTCAGCCTTTCGCTGTTTCCATCTCGCGCGCCAGCACGCGCCCCGGCCGCGCGCCGGTCGGTCCGCCCTGCCACACGACCGCGCCATTGACGATCACCGCCTCGATGCCGCGCGCCGGCGCCATCGGCGATTCGTAGGTGGCGGCTTCGTCCACCGTGTCGGCGTCGAAGAGCGCGAGGTCGGCGTAGGCGCCTTCTTTCAGCACGCCGCGGTCCTTGAGGCCGAAGTTCTTCGCGGTGAGGCCGGTCATCTTGTAGATCGCCGTCTCCAGCGGAAAGAGCCCGAGCAGCCGGCCGTAGTGGCCCAGCACGCGCGGAAAGCTGCCCCACAGGCGCGGATGCGGCGAGGCATCGTGCGGCAGGCCGTCGGAGCCGATCATGGTCTGGTCGAACTTCAGGATGCGCTGCACGTCGGCCTCGTCCAGCCGGAAGTAGATGCCGCCCGCGGGACTGAGCTGGTGGATCGCCTCGTCCTGATCCACGCCCAGCTTCTTCGCGATCACGTCGAGGTCCTGCCCCGCGTATTCGGGCATGGGCTTGGACCAGCTCACGATCACGCGCGAGGAACTCGCGGCGCGGTCGGACGAGAGGATGGTCGAGCCGGCGGTGTAGGGGTAGCAGTCCAGGCAAATGGGCTGCGTGGCCATGTTCTTCTCGATGAAGGAGAGCGCCTCCTGCGAGCGGCCATGGTTCTCGGGGCCGACCACCTTCATGTGCGAGATGACGACCTGCACGCCCACCTCGCGGCCGACGCGGAAGGTTTCCTCGAGCGAGTCGATCACGCGGTCGGCCTCGTTGCGCATGTGGGTGCAGTAGACGCCGTTGAAGTCCTTCAGCGGACGGCAGGTCTCGATGACTTCCTCGGTCGGTGCGGCGACCGCGGGCTCGTAGTAGAGGCCGGTGGAAACGCCGATGGCGCCGGCCTCCAGCGCCTCCTGCACCAGCGCGCGCATGCGCACGATCTGCTCGTCGGTGGCTGGCAGCGCGAGGTCGTCCAGCGTCGCGACGCGCAAGGTGGTGTGCCCCACGAGCAGCGCGCAGTTGGTGGCCGCGGGCTTGGCGCGCAGCTCGGCGATGTACGAGGCGAAGGTGGGAAAGGAGAACCAGCCGCCCTCCTCGTCCAGCAGGTTCAGCGGCGGCGTGACCGGCTGCGTGATGCCGCCCGGCATCGGCGCGAGCGAGATGCCGCAGTTGCCCGCGATCACCGTGGTGATGCCCTGGCTCACCTTGGGTGCCATGTCGGGGTTCGACAGCATGAGGCGGTCGTCGTGCGTGTGCGCATCGATGAAGCCGGGCGCGGCGATGCGCCCGGCCCGGTCGATTTCCACTTCGCCGTGCGCGGCGGAGAGATCGCCGATGCGGGCGATGCGGTCGCCGCGGATGCCGATGTCGCCCGCATAGCGGGGGGTGCCGGTGCCGTCGACGATGCTGGCGTTGCGGATGAGAAGGTCGAATTTTTCCTGCATCGGGTACCTTGAATGCCTTGGATTGAACTTGGATTGAAGAGAGTCAGAGCAGCGCGCCGCGCGCGGCGATCGGCCACAGGGCCTCCACCCGCCCGCCGCGCACGCAGACCAGTTCGTCGTAGAGATTGACGGTCGGGTCGCAATGGCCGGGCACCAGCATCAACGGGTCGCCCAGGGACAACGCGGCGGCATCGGGCGTGGCCAGCACGCCGTGCTCGTCGGCGGCCTTCACGTAGCGCAGCTCGGGGCGCTGCCAGACGGTGGGCATGCCGGAGTCGACGCTGGACGCCTTGAGGCCGGCATCGACCACGGCACGTTCGGCCGTGGCGCGGCTCAGCACGGTGGTGCGCACGAAGAGCGCGTGCTCGAACGCGACGTCGCCCTCGCCGCGCCGGTTGTCGCCGTAGTCGCGGTCCATGAAGACGTAGGAGCCGGCCTGGATCTCGTTGAACACGCCCGAGTCGCGCTCGTGGGGGAAGCTGCCGGTGCCCGCGCCGGTGACGCGCTCGACCGCGATGCCGCAGGCCTCGATGGCGGCGCGGGTCGTGCGCGCGGCTTCCACGGCGCCGGCGATGGCGGCGGCGCGCTCGTCGGGGGCGCGCAGGTGCTGGGCCGGCCCGTGGTAGCAGTGCAGGCCCATGAAGCGCAGCTGCGGCGCGCCGTCCGCCACCTGCAGCGCGAGCCGCACGGCTTCTTCGCCGGGCGCGACGCCGCAGCGGTTGGCGCCGACGTTGACTTCGACGTACACGTCCAACGTGACGCCCTCGGCTTGAGCGATGGCACTCAGCGCTTCGACCTGCTGCGGGTGATCCACCAGCACGCCCATGCGCGCCTTGCGGGCCAGCGCGGCCAGGTGCCGCAGCTTGGTCTCGCCGATCACCTGGTTGGTGACCAGCACGTCGGCGATGCCGGCTTCCACGAACACCGCGGCTTCGCTGACCTTCTGGCAGCAGATGCCGGCCGCGCCCAGCGCGATCTGGCGCAGGGCGATCTCGGGCGTCTTGTGGCACTTGGCATGGGCGCGCAGGCGCACGCCGCTGCCGCGCAACGCCTCGGCCATGCGCGCGAGGTTGCGCTCGAACGCATCGAGGTCGAGCACGAGCGCGGGGGTATCAATGGCGCCGACGGGGTCGCCGGGCCTTGCGGCTTTCCAGGGGGTCATGGGGAGCGTGCTCTCAATCGGTTCAATCGATCTTGGCGCCCGAGTCCTTGATGATCCTTGCCCACTTGACCGTCTCGCGCCGCGAGAGCTCCAGGAACTGGTCTGCCGTCGCGAAATCGGTCTCCGCGCCCAGCAGCCGGAAGCGCTCGCGCAGGCCGGGGTTAGCCAGCGCGGTGCGGATCTCGGCATTGAGCTTGGCCACCACCTCCTTGGGCATGCGCGCCGGGCCGATGATGCCGCCCCAGGCCTCCACCTCGAAGCCGGGCACGCCGGCCTCGGCGATGGTCGGAACGTCCGGGTACGTGGACGAACGCTGGCGCGACGAGATGCCCAGCGCCCTCACCTTGCCCGACTGCGCGAGCGGGCCCGAGACGGGCGTGTTGACCATCATCAACTGCACGCCGCCGCCGATGAGGTCGGTCACCGCGGCCGTCGCGGCCTTGTAGGGCACGTGCAGCATGTTGGTGCCCGTCATTGACTTGAAGAGCTCCACGCCCAGGTGCGCGGTGGTGCCGTTGCCGTCGGACGCGAAGGCGAGCTTGCCGGGGTTCTTCTTCGCGTAGGCGATGAGCTCGGTCACGCTCTTCACCGGCAGTTCGTTGTTGACGATCATGAGGTTCGACAGGCGCAGCGTGTTGGCGACCAGCGTCAGGTCTTTCTCGACGTCGTAGGGCACGTTGGGCAAGAGCGACCGGTTGGTGGCCAGCGAGACGATGTTGCCGTAGGCCAGCGTGTAGCCATCGGGCGCGGCATGCACCAGGTCCATGGTGCCGATCGTGTAGGAGCCGCCGGGCTTGTTGTCGATCACGATGGGCACGCCCATCTGCTGCGAGAGCTGCGCGCCGAGCGCGCGCATCAGCGAATCGGGCGCGCCGCCGGGCGCCGAAGGCACGATCAGGCGGATCGCCTTGTCGGGATAGGCCGCGGCGGCCGGCAGCGAGACCACCGCCATCGCGGCGACGAAGAGAGCACACAGCAAGGCACGTGGACGCATGGCAGAGAACTCCGGCAGTAAGGAATCGGTGCGCCGATGATCGGTTCGCGGGTCGCGTTGGACAACCCACGTTTTCTGGGTTTAGCATGCGCTTTCCTCATGCACGGTGGCGGTGCTCTCAGGGTTACCACCAGAGGGCGCATGCACCAGACTTGTTCTTTTCTCATGAACCAGCACGTTCGCGCCCCTTCGACGATGTCCTTGATGTGCCTGGAGGCAAGCGCGCGGCTGCGCTCGTTCACGGCGGCCGCGCAGGAGCTGCGCCTCACGCAGGGCGCGGTGAGCCGCCAGGTGCAGACGCTGGAAGACCGGCTCGGCGTGAAGCTCTTCACGCGGCGGCGCGAGGCGCTGGCGTTGACGGACGCGGGCCGCTATTACCTGGGCGAAGTGGCACCGCTGCTGCAGCGGCTGGAGCGCGCCACGGCCAACGTGATGGCGCTCAAGGGGCGCGGCGGCGAACTGTCGCTGTCGTGCGGCGCCTCGGTCGGCAGCTACTGGCTGATTCCGCGGCTACCGGAGTTCACGCGCGACCACGGCGAGATCACGCTGAACCTGGGCACGCGCGTGGGGCCGGTGGATTTCAGCGCGACGCCGGCCGATGCATCGCTCGAATTCGGCGACGGCAAGCGGCCGGGCCTGCACAGCGAATTCGTGCTGCCGCTGGACCTCTCGCCCTACGCCGCGCCCGCGTGGATCGCCGCGCATGGCAAGACGGTCGATGCGAGCACGCCGCGCTCGGCGCTGATCCACCACCAGACGCTGCCCGGCGCGTGGGACGAGTGGTTCGCGCGCGAAGGCATCGCGGCCGAAGCGGGCCGCGAGGGACCGCGCTACGACATCATGTCGATGGCACTCAACGCCTCGCTCGCGGGCATGGGCGTGGCGCTGCTGCCGCCGTACATGAGCGACGAGTCGGTGGCCTCGGGGCGGCTCAGGCGGCTGTCGCGGCGCAAGTGGCGCTATGCCAAGGGCTACTACCTCGTGTACCCGGAGGAGTCGGCGCAGATGCAGTCGCTGCAGGTGTTCAGGCAATGGCTGCTGGCGCAGGCGAACGACGCCTGACCGCCGCGCCCTAGAGCATCTGCACCGTCACCTGCGACATGCCCCGCAAGTGGCGCGGGCCCAGGCGCGCATCGTTGGCGGAGATCAGGCACAGCGTGCCCAGGTGCGGCTCGAGCGGCCTCGCGTTCTTCTCGTACAGCACCAGCACCTTCTCGCCGATCGTGCTGTTGTAGAGCTCGTTCCAGCTGAAGACGGCTTCGTAGCCGTCGTCTCCGCGCACGCGGACGATGCAGCGCTTGAGTTCGGGGCGCGGCCGCTCCGACAGGCCGCACTGGTCGAGCACATCGATGAGCCGGGCTCCGGCGTAGCTGTCCACCTGCGCGACGGCGCGGCCCGAGAAGCACAGGACCTGCGTGGGGCCCAGCGCGTGCCGGCCCAGCTGCACGAGGTCGTCGATGGTGAAGACGCGGGGCCTGGGAACGGCGCCCAGGATCTTCAGCGGCTCGGCGTCTGCAATGACGGCAATGGTTGCAATGGCTTGGGCGTTCATGGTCGTTCCCGGTCTTGAACAAATGCGACGGCGATCGCGACATCCATCTGCCGCGGCGGTTTCTCGAAAGGCGCGCCGGCGAGCGCGGCGCGCATCGCGCTCTCGTCGAGCACGGGGTATCCGCTGCTCTTCTGCACCGCGAGCGAGCCGGACAGGATGCTGCCGCTCTCGGTGAGGGTGAAGCGGATCGTCGGCGCGCCGACATAGCCCGCCTCGCGCGCCTCGGCCGGATAGACCAGCTTGCCCTGGATCGCCTTCTTCAGGCTCGCGAGGTATTTGCGCAGTGCATCGGCATCGGTATTGCGTGCGCGGACGGTCTGCTGCGTGCGCTCTTCCTCGGCGCCCGTGGCCGGGGGCGGCGCGGCAGCCGCCTGCACCGGGGGATCGGGTTGGGTCGGCGCGGGCGCTTCGGCGAGCGGCGCCACCTGCACCGGGCTCGGGGCGGCCTGGCGTGCCACCACGGGCCGCTCGCGCGTCTCTTTTCTTGCAGCAGGCTTTTGCGGCAGTGCCGCGGGCTGCGCTCGCGGTGGCTCGGCCGCGGCGGTTTTTTCCGGCGGCGCGGGCTGCCCGGCGAGCTGCTGTTCGCTCTGGCGGTTGCTCACCATCCCCAGCAGATCGACCCGCAGCTGCTCGTGCCGCGGAGGTTTCGCCGAGACCCGGTCGCCCATCAGCCACGGCAGCACGATCACCGCATGCAGCAGCACCGAGATGCCGAGGCCGACTGCGAACACCAGACGCAATCGCCGCTCGGGCAAGGCGCCGATGGCCGTCACCTCGTGCCCATCTCGGTCTGCACGGCCACCCGGGCGAAGCCCAGTTGCTTCAACACATCGGCCACGTCGATGAAGCGCTGCAGCTGCACCGTCCGGTCGGCGCGCAGCAGGAAGGCGGTCTGCCTGTCCACGGCGGCGAGCCTTGTCTTCAGCGCCTCGGCGTTCACAGTCTCGCCGCCGAAGTGGATGGCGCCCGCCGCATCGATCACGATGGTCTGCGTTTGCGAGGTGTCGGACGGGCTTGCGCTGGCCTGCGGCAGGTTCACCGGAATGCGCCCGCTCGCGATGAAGCTCGAGGTCGTCAGCACGATGGTGAGCAGCACCAGCATGATGTCCACGAACGGGAGCATGTTCATGCTGTCAATCGGCTTTTCGGTCACGCGCGATCTCCCATTCGAGGATCAACACCTGCACCTTGCGCAGCAGCGTGTTGTAGAGCACCACCGAGACCAGCGCCACCGCCAGCCCCACCGCGGTGGCCTTGAGCGCGAGCGCCAGGCCCACCATGATCTTGCCGGTGTCGATGGAGGCGTCCTGCCCCATGTTGTAGAAGGTCAGCATGATGCCGAACACCGTGCCCAGGAGGCCCAGATACGGCGCGTTGCTCGCCACCGAGGCGATGACGAAGAGCTTGCGCGTGAGGGCGAGCTCCAGCGACTTGATGTCGCGGATGGCGTGCGTGTCGATGCGGCCGTAGAGCCAGGCGCGCTCGATGCCGATGGCCACGACCACCACGCTCAGCACCACCAGGAGGCCGATGACGCCGTAGTCGATGGCGCCGGCGAGCCAGTTCGTGTTCATTGGTTTTTTCCTTCTCGGTCTTCTTCAGAAAACGACGCCGGCCTGCACCAGCACGCGCGTGCGTCCGTCGCGCGCGATGTCCTCCGGCCGCGACCCGACAGCGCGCGCGACCTGCACCCGCCCGAACAGCGCGCCGTAACGCGCCTGGTAGCCCACGCCCACGTCCGACAGGCGCGCGCCATTGCGCGCGGCGGTGTAGGCGGCGTTCTGCAGCCACGCGCGGCCGAGGTCTGCGAACACGCCCACCGAATGCGTGAGCCCTTCGGGCGCGGGCAATGCATAGCGCAACTCCGCGTTGAGCAGGTAGCCGTTGTCGCCGCTCACCCACTCGCGGTACGCCTTCACGCCGTTGGGGCCCGAGATGCTCATCTGCTCGCTGCCGTCGAGGTTCTTGTTGCGCAGCGCCTTTTGCATGCTCAGCGCGGCGCTGGCGGTCCAGCCCTTGGCGACTTCCATGTTCGCGGTCAGCCGCAGGTTCAGGTGTGCGAAGGTGCCCGCGGTGTCGGCGCCGGCCCTGTTGGCCGCCTGCTGCACGGGGTCGGCGATGTCCAGATGGCCGTAGCTGAGCCCGGCGCTCACGCTCGTGTAGCCCGGCCGGCCCAGCATGTCGCCCCAGCGTTCGTGCTGCACGCCGAAGGTGGCGACCTTGGCGGTCTTGTTGTCGACGCTTTCGGCCACGCCGATCTCGTCGCGCAAGCGCCGGTTCGCGAGATTCAGGCTCAGCGACAGGTTCTGCTCGCGGGTGCGCAGCAACGGATGGCTGAGGGTGGCCTCCACGGTGCGCGCCCTGCCCTTGGCCTCCAGGTCGCTGTAGTCGCCGCCCAGGTGGTAGGTCGTGCGCGCGGCGGCGAGCTCCAGGCGCAGGCCGCTGGCGGTCAAGGGAAAGCTGTAGGCCAGCCTGCCGTTGTCCAGGCCGCCGCCTTCGGTGCCCATGAGGTTGAGGCTCAGCTTGTCGGCGATGCCGAAGGGCGAGTTGATGTCCAGCCCCGCGCTCAACCGGTTCTTGCCGGTGTAGCGCGAGCCCTGGTTGTCGCCCAGCACATAGCCGGTGAAACGCTTGCCCTCGCCGACATCGACATCGAAGTCCGATGTGCCCGGTGCGTCGCCCGGCGAGATGGTCAGGCGCGGCAACGCGGCGCCGGGCATGTCGCCGACGAGCAGCATCGCGCGCTCCAGGTCCGCGCGGGAGACGGCCTGTCCTGCCTGCAGCGGCGCGAACACATCGCCCAGCGTGCCGTCGCGCACCAGCGAGCGGTTCTTGAACGTGAGCTTGCCGTAGGTGCCCACGAGAACACGGATCACCAGCGTGCCCGCGCTCGCGTCCTGCCGCGGCACATAGGCGCGCGCCACGAGGTAACCGCGGCTGCGGTACAGCGCGGTGACCTTGCCGGCGGCCTGCTCGATCTCGGCCATCGACAGCGCGCGGCCGCGGTACGGCGCGAGCGCGGCCTGCAACTCTTCCGACGGAATGGCGTCGGCGCCTTCGACCCTGAACTCGCGGACCGCGAGCGTTTCGCCGGCGGGCAGGTTCATCGGCCGCTCGGGCTCTTCGACGATCACCGGCGCGGGCGGCTGGCTCGGGACCGGCGGACGCGGAGGCTGCGCCTCTCTGAGCGCATCACCGATGCCGTAGCTGGGCACCGGCTGGACCTGGGCATGGCTCGCAGCGGCGAATGTGCAGAGCACGGAGAAAGCGGCAAGCGCTGGATGCACTCGGCGCGCAGACGAGGCGGGACGGGCTGGGTTCATGTCGCAACGGAACGAAGAGAGAGGGCCAGAGGAAGAGGAGTGAGAGGCGGAATCGGCGAAGGCGCCCCGCAAGGGGGCGAGCGACCTCACCGCGGCGTCGATGGCTGCGCGGCGGGCGTCTTGCCGTCTTCGTCTTCCAGCTCGAAGACCTTGCCGTCGATCTCGATGCGCTGGATGTTGGCGGAGAAGTTGCGCTTGTCGGCGAAGACGATGTTGTCTGCCAGCAAGGCGGCCCGTTGCGTGAGGCCCGCGGTCATCTGGGCGGCGGGGTGTTCCGTCTGGCGCTGGGCGTCCGCGGTGGCGGCCGCTGCGAGGCGGGCGCCGGCATCGGCGCGAGCTTGCAGCGCTGTGGCCTGGGCGGCGGCTTGCGCTGCGGCGATGGCGGCGGCCTGCGCATCGGCTGAAGCCTGCGCCGCGGCCTGGGCCGACACCTGTGCGGCCGCGGTTGCCGCCGCCTCTGCCGCAGCCTGGGCAGCCGCCGCGCGGGCGGCCGCTTCCGCTGCGGCCTGGGCCGCGGCTTCGGCTGCCGCTTCGGCCGCTGCGTCGCGGTAAGTGCTGTTGGTGATGCTGCCCGTGCCCGTGTTGCTGCCGACCAGCTCCGCCGCGCCGCTGCCGCCGGTGACAGTTCCCGTTGCATGCGAGTTGTCGATGTCGCCGCCCTGCATGCGGCCCACCAGCCCGCCGGTGAAGTCGAAGTCGGTGCCGCCCGTCACGTTGCCGCTGGCGCGCGAGTTGGAGATCGTGCCGCCGTCCATCTGGCCGACCAGGCCGCCGGCTGCGTAGGAGCCGGTCACGTTACCGCTGGCGTAGGAGTCGGTGATGGTGCCCTGGTTGCCGCCCACCAGACCGCCTGCGGTTTCGCCCGAGACATTGCCGGTGGCGTGTGAGCCGGTGATGGTGCCGCTGTTCGCACCGGCCAAGCCGCCGATGCCCGAGCTGATCGGCCCGCCCTTCACATCACCGGTTGCATAAGAGTCGGTGATACGGCCGCCGTTGTTGCCGACGAGTCCGCCGGCGGAAACACCGGTCACCGTGACAGTGCCGCTCGCATGCGATCCCGAGATGGTGCTCCCGCTGTTCACGCCAACGAGACCACCAAAATCCTGGGTGCCGTTGATCGAGCTCACGTTGCCAGTGGCGTAGGAATCGACGATGCGAGCCCCTCCATCTCCGTTGTAGCCAACCAGGCCACCGATGGCGGACTGTCCACCCGTGACATCGCCCGTGGCATATGAGTTTGTGATGAGGGCCGATGGACTGCCTCCGCTCAGACCGACCAGTCCGCCGACCGATATGACGTTGTCGGACACCGTCACGTTGCCCGTGGCGTGGGAGTCGGCGATGGTGCCGTTGGCATTGCTCCCGACCAACCCGCCGACGTTCTGGCTGCCGAAGGAGCTGGGGTCAACGAAGACCGAGACATTGCCGGAGGCACTCGATCGGATGATCTGGTAAGTGGGACCGGCGTTTTTGCCCACCAAGCCACCGATGTTGTTGATGGTGCCCGCGTAGCGGGAAGAGCCCATCACCGCCACCATGGAATAGGAGTCCGAGATGATGCCGTTGCCGCTGATGGGCTCGAACGTGACCGGGTCGAAGGTGCTTCCGTTGTAGCCCACCATCCCGCCCACGTTGACGACGCCCTGCACCGTCCCCGTCACGAAGGCGCGGCCGATGCTGCCGCCGAAGTTCTCCCCGACCAGCCCGCCGACCCGGCCATAGCCGCTGACGTCGACGCCGACCAGGCCGATGTCGCGGATCGCGCTGCCGACCTGGGCCGTGCCGATCAGGCCGGTCGGCGCCTGCAAGTAGTCGTTGTGCACCGGCTCCAGGATCGTCAGGTTGCTGATCGTGTGACCCAGCCCCGCCAGCGTGCCCGATAGTTTGGACACCACCGTATTGCTGTACGTCTTGCCCGATGCATCGAGATTGCCCGCGAGCGCATAGCGCCCCGCCGCGACACCGCCCGTGTCGTCGATCGCCTCCAGATCGCTCATGCTGTGGATCAGCGTGTAGGCCTGCCCGTTCATCGCGAGGCTCGCGTTGGCGCCGCTCAGCGTGACCGATGCGCCCTGCGTCGTGTCGATGCGGTAGTCCCCGCCGAAGTTCAGGTTCAACCCCGCGCGCATGCCGGTGGCCGTGATCGGCGCGTTGATGCGCACATCGTTGGCCGCGCTCAGCGTGAGCGCTGTGTCGGCCGACCAGTTCACGGCCTGGTTGACGTCGATGTGGCCGCCGGCGCCACTTGCACCCATCGATGCGATCGCCACGTTGGTGTTGCCCAGCTGTGCGCCGAGCTGGGCGCCGCTGATGTTCGCGCCCGCGCCGACGGTGAAGCCGTCGGAGGCCAGCGTCCACATGCCGGTGTTGCCGTTCGCGGACCTGGTGGTGATGGTGGCGTCATCCGTCACCCTGACGCTGCGGCCCGCGGTCGCGATGGTTCCGCCGTCGCCGCTCACGGGTGCCGAGGCATCCAGCGTTCCGCCCACGTTGGCCGTGCCGCCATCCGCGCGCAGCGTGATGCTGCCCTTCAGATCGTCCACCGTGCGCGCCTGCACGATGCCGGTGTTGTTCACCTGGCTGCCCAGCAGCAGGTTGGCCGCGTTCGCGGTGAGGATCACCGTGCCGCCGTCGGCCTGGATCGCGCCCCTGTTCTCGACCAGCGCGGCCCACGTGCCTTCGTCGATGCTGACGTTCACCAGCGAATCGCCGTTGAAGTTCAGGCTGATCCTGTTGCCGCTGCCCAGCGCCACCGTGCCCTTGGTCGCGACGATCACGCCCTGGTTCGACACCGATGGGCCGAGCAGCGCGACATACCCGCCGGTCGCCGAGGTCAGCGTGCCCATGTTGATGACCGATCCGCTGCCGCCATTGCCGCTGAACGCATAGCGTCCGGCGTTGAAGTCCGCATCGCTGATGTCCAGCGTGCTGGCCACGAGGCCGGCGGTGTTCACGCTGCTGCCGCGGTTGAACAGCACGCCGTTCGAGTTGATGAGGAAGACCTTGCCGTTGGCGTTGAGCACGCCGTCGATCACGCTGCGCTCGTTGCCGACGACGCGGTTGAGCGTGATCGCCGAGGCATTGGGCTGGATGAAGTTGACGGTCTCTCCGGCGCCGATACCGAAGCCCTGCCAGTTGATGGTCGCGCGCTGCGTGCTCTGGTCGACGCGGGTCACGCTGCCCGCCTGGCCGATGGCGGCAGCGCCGCTGGTGACCACGCCGCCCTGCGGCGCGGCGATTCCCATCGATGAATGAAGCAACACATAAATGGCTGCGCATACTTTTGAATTCAATCGCGGGCGGTGGCTTCTGGATTTATTCGTGACCTGCTTCATTCGTTCACCTGTCTCGTTATATTTCTGAGAGTATAGCGACCGTGATTTTTTACGTGCTGTTCGGATGCGTTTTTGAATAGCAATACCCTGCAATTCAATGCCGATGCATTACCCGCATGCTATGCAATCTATATACAAACCGATATAGCGTGAAAGACTCACACCCGTCATTCATCCAATTCATCGAGGAGATACCGTGAGAAAGTTTTCGATCAAGAAAATCGCGCTGGGCGTTTCTGCATCCGCGCTGATGCTGGGCTCGTCCGCGACGTGGGCGCAGTCCATCAACGTGGCCGTGGCCGCGAATTTCCAGGGGGCAATGGTCCAGCTGGTCAATGCCTTCGGCGCTTCCGGCCTGCCGTTCTCGGGCAGCAGCTTCACCGTGACCTACGGCGCGACGGGCGATTTCCAGACCGCCATCAGCACCGCGCTCTCGGCACCCGGCGGCACCACGCCGTATGACCTGTTCTTTGCGGCGGACGACACCACGCCGGCCGCCCTGCGCGCGGCTTATTCCGGCGTGGTGCAGGTGCCGTTCCGCTATGCCGAAGGCAAATTGATCCTGTGGTCCAAATACGGCCCGAACGTGAGCACGAGCGGCTCGAGCGGCTTCACCAATCCGGCGAGCTATGCCTATGCGAACGGCCAGGTGGCGATCGCGAACCCGACCACCGCGCCGTATGGCACGGCGGCGCAGCAGGTGCTCGGCCGCGTCAACAGCATCACTTATCCGGGCGGTGCCTACGACGCCAAGTTCGCGCAGTACACGACCATCGGGACCACCTACACGGCGGTCAACGCGAGCACCGGTGCCACGAGCTATCCCAATGTCGGGTTCGTCGCCAAGTCGCAGGTGTGCAACGGCTCGGGCGCCGTGCGCGCGCTCACCGGCACGTACTTCGAATACACGCCCGCCACGGTGAACGGCAATCCGCCGCATGACCGCCTGCTGCAGGACGCAGCGGCGATCCGCGGCCGGCCCGGCTCGACCAATGCGGCGGTCGATGCCTTCATCGCCTATGTTGGCAGCACGGCCGGCCGCACGATCATCCAGAACAACTGCTACATCCTCTAAAGACCAGAGGCGAAAGCAGCGTCATGAGCCACACCTGTCGAGCCATCCGGTCAAACGAATTGGCAAAGACAGTGTGTGTGCTTCTAGGCGACAGCGCCGGCTGGCCGGCCGCGCCGGATGTGCAGATCAGTCGGTGCCGACCATCACGCTCGAGGCCTTGATCACCGCATAGGCAGCGCCGCCTTCGGTGAGGTTGAGCGATTGCGCGGAGCTGCTGGTGATGGTGGAGACGACCTGCACGCCAGGTGCGATTTCCAGCGTGACCTCGGTCGTCACCGGACCGCGGACGATGGAGACGACCTTGCCGGACAGGACATTGCGGGCGCTGATTTTCATGGGGACTCCTTGGGATTGAAGGCGCGAGTCTATCGAGCGCGCTCATCCGTGGCGGGGGCAGATCGGGCTGCTGGAGGCACCGGCCTCGCCCGCGTCTTCAACCGGCGGACCCGAGAACGCCGCGGCGAACGACGCGATGCCGGCGCTGCGCAGCGGCAGGTAGCGCACCTGCTGGCGCGTGCACAGGCGCTTGAGGTTGTCGACCGATTCGTGGTCGATGCAGTCGACCGGAAAAACCACCACCTCCGCCCACGAGACCGCGGCCGCCAGGAGGCCACTGCGATCTTCGAGCGCGCCGCCATGCCGGCGGAGTTCGCCGCCGTGCCGCTGCACCAGGTCGCGGATCGCCGGCGCGGAGCTGGGCCGGCCGCCGACGTAGAGAATGCGCCGGCCCTGCAGTTGCTGGTCGAGGCAGGCGTTGGACGCGCCCTCGCCCGCGTGCATCTTCAGCTGCGTCTCGGCCGCGCCGAGTTCGCGGCCGAGCGCCATCGCGTGCGCGCGGAGGTGCTCGAGCTCCTCGGTGAGTCGCGCCACTTCGGTGGCCGCAAAGGCCGAGGCCTGCTCGGCGCGCTCGCGCCGTTCGGTTTGCACCGCGATCAGGACCGCGGCTTTCTCGGATTCTTCGAGGCGAGCCTTCGCCGGGACCGTGGCGATCGGCGTCGCGTTCGCCCTCGAAGCCTCGATCAGTTCCAGTTTCAAGTGCGCGATGCTTTTGTCGCGCTCCTCGATCAGCTCCTGCGAGCGCAACTGATGCCGGTCCAGCCGGTCGCGCAACTCGACGTTGTCATGCTCCAGCGCGGCGAGACGGCGGATGTCGGCGCGGTTGGCGGCGCCCACCAGGTGCGACAGCATGTGGATGTCGCCGAAGGCCCGGTTGCGCAGCTCGGGCGTGCCCTTGCGGTGCATGAGCACGGCCCAGTAAGCGCCCGGAATCTCGCCCTGGTGCAGCGCTTCTTCCCAGTACGCGGTGAGCGCCTGGACGTCGTGCAGGCTCGACAGGCGCTGGATGGTGGCGGCATGGCGGTGGTCCAGCGCCTTCTGCAACGCCTTGGAGACGATGGCGTTCTGCGTGGCCAGCCGCACCGCTTCATGGTGGACGTGCAGGTCGCTCGCGCCCTGCACGTCCGCAAAGCGCGCGATGAGCTTGCGCAGCTCGGCGGTGGTCAGGCAGGTGCCGATCACCGAGCAATAGAAGTTCGTGTCCAGGTCCGAGAGGCGGACGCGGCCGCTCGGCGCTTCGTCGCCGCCTTCCGGCGGTTCGCAGCAGCCCGCGACGTGCTGCAGCGCGGGGCCGTCGGGTGTCGCGGGGGCCGCATTGGCCGAGGCCAGGCGTCTGAAAGGCGGGTTTAGCATCTTCGCAATATACGACGCGACATAGCGTATGCCAAGTCAACCTCAATCGAAGGCGAATGCTCCTCTATAAAAAACAGAGATCAGCAATACGCTATATTTTTCAGGATATTTCGCGCCCGATGAGCTCCACTGGCTGGACGTGGAAAGCCGCGTGCGGCCCGACATCGCCGCCAGCGAATCGGACCGGCTGGCGCGCTGAAGCCAATCAGCCTGCGAGCGTCTCCACCCGCAGCGTCGTCACCGCGCCGGCCACCGCCGCGCTTGCTTGCAGCGCGTGCACGGCCAGGTCGATTTCGCCCTGCGGCGCCGGGCCCGTGAGCACCAGGACCTGCGGCCCCGTCTTCTCCTGCGCGGCCAACACGACTTGCTGCACCGGAATGCGCCGTGCCGCAAGGAATGCCGCGACCGCTTCGATCTGGTTCGCCGCATGCACCGGAACCCGCAGGTAGTGCGAGGTGTGCACCGCAGCGCGCGGCAGCGCCTTCAGTTGGCTCATCGCGTGCGCGTGAAAACCCAGATGCGGCACGCGCTGCGCCGCATGCGTGCCATCGAGCCGCGCCATGTCCACGAGGTCGGCGATCACGGCCGAGGCGGTCTGCTCCGAGCCGGCGCCCGCACCGTAGTACATCGTCACGCCCGACGCGTCGCCCTTGACCATGATGCCGTTCATCGATCCGTTCACATGCGCCATCAGGTGCGCGGCCGGCACGAGCGCGGGCTGCACGCGCAGCTCGACGCCCTCCTCCCGCCGCCGCGCGATGCCCAGCAGCTTGATGCGGTAGCCCAGTTGCTCGGCGCAGGCGACGTCCACGCCTTGCAGCGCGGTGATGCCCTCCACCTGCACATCGGCAAAACGCACCGGCGTGCCGAAGGCATTGGCGGCGAGCAGCGTGAGCTTGTGCGCGGCGTCGATGCCCTCGATGTCGAAGGCCGGGTCGGCCTCGGCGTAGCCCAGGGCTTGCGCCTGCGCAAGCGCTCCAGCGAAGTCCAGGCCTTCGTCGCGCATCTTGCTCAGGATGAAATTGGTGGTGCCGTTGATGATGCCCGCGACCCATTCGATGCGGTTGGCGGTGAGCCCTTCGCGCAGCGCCTTGATGATGGGGATGCTGACCGCCACCGCGCCTTCGTACGCCACCGCCACGCCGTGCTGCCGGGCGGCCGCGAAGATCTCGGCGCCGTGCTCGGCCAGCAGCGCCTTGTTGGCCGTGACCACATGCTTGCCGTGCGCGATGGCTGCGAGCACCCAGTCGCGCGCGGGGCCCGTGCCGCCGGCCACTTCGACCAGCACGTCGATGTCGGGGTGCGTGGCGACGTGCATCGGGTCATCGGTCAGGGGGATGCCATCGCCCACGATGCCGGCCGCCCGCGGCAGGTTGCGCGCGGCCACCATGACCACCTCGATGCCTCGCCCTGCCCGGCCGGCGATCTCGGCCTGGTTGCGGGCCAGCACGCGGAAGGTGCCCGAGCCCACGGTGCCGATGCCGATCATGCCCACGCGCAGCGGGCGCATGGCCGCGGGAACACCGGCAAGGGGCTGGAGGGACAGGACTGGATCGCGGTACATGGGACTTCTCCGAACGAAAGAACAAACAAAAAACCCAGCTGCCAGAGCTGGGTTTCATTCGTTCGGGGAGAAGAGCGATTCACCAGGTGGCTGCCGGAACGGCCACCTGCGCGTGCTCAGGTGGCCGCGGAGGTAATGGAGGTAATCATTCGTGCACCCATTGCCTGCGGGAATGCAGGCGGCATCATCCGGCCCATGCGGGCGGCGGCGGAGGCGGTGGGGAGGTGGAGGCACGACATGGAGCGCGGAGTGTACAGGAGCCATGCGGGCATTGGCGACAGGCGCCGTCGATCGGGGCACACTAAGCCATGGACAAGCACTTCCTGACCCCGCTCTTCGCGCCGGCCTCGGCCGTGGCCTTCGTCGGCAACGCCAGCGACCCCGGCGGCCAGACCGCAGCGGGCCGCGTGCTGCGCGAGGCCTTTCGCGCCAACCGCTTCGACGGCGCGCTGCGCTTTCTCGATGTGCGCACCAAGGGCACGCTCGAAGAACTCTCGCAGACGCATGCCGACCTCGCCCTCATCGCGCTCGCGCCGCAGGACGTGGCGGCAGCCCTGGAGATCGCCGGCCGCATCGGCTGCAAGGCCGCAGTGGTCATCTCCAACGGCATCGCGCCCGAGCAAGCGGCCCAGTGGCGCAAGATCGCGCGCCGCGAAGGCGTGCACCTGCTCGGGCCGAATTCGCTGGGCTTCCAGCGCCCGCTGCTGCACCTGAACGCGAGCGTCGCGGGGCCGCTGGCCAAGGCCGGGCCGCTCGCGCTGGTGTCGCAATCGGGTGCGCTCACCGCCTCGATGCTCGACTGGGCGCGGCAGAACGGCGTGGGCTTTTCCAGCGTGGTGTCGCTGGGCCCACACACCTCGGTAGACATTCCGCAGGTGCTCGACTTCCTGGCCAACGACCAGGCCACGCACAGCATCATCGTGTACCTGGAAGGCATCTCTGACGCGCGCCGCTTCATGAGCGCGCTGCGTTCGGCCTCGCATGCCAAGCCGGTGGTGGTGCTCAAGGCCGGGCGCAAGCCCGCGGGCAACGCGGCGGCGCAGACGCACAGCGCGGCCATCGTGGGCAGCGACGACGTGTTCGATGCCGCGTTGCGCCGCGCGGGCGCCGTGCGGGTGCGCTCCTTCGTCGAGCTGTTCTCGGCCGCCAAGTGCCTCGCCTCGCGCTACCGGCCCGTGGGCAAGCGGCTCGCGGTGGTCACCAACGGTGGCGGCCCCGGCGTGCTGGCAGCGGACTGGATCAACGAGATCGGCCTCGATCTGGGCAAGCTCTCCGCGCCCGCGCAGAAGCTGCTGCAGCCCGCGCTGCCGCCGCTCGCATCGCTCACCGACCTGATCGACCTCTCCGAAGACGCCACGCCCGCGCACTTTCGCGCCGCCATCGACACCGCTTCGGCCGACAGCCAGGTCGATGGCGTGCTGGCCATCTTCTCGCCCAAGGCCGGCGTCGATGCGGCCGCCACGGCGCGCGCGCTGGCCGACATTCCGCGCCCCATGAACAAGCCGCTGCTCGCCTGCTGGATGGGCGACGCGTCCGTCGGCCCCGCGCGCAGCGTGCTGGCCGAAGCCACGATCCCGAGCTTTCGCACGCCCGAGGCGGCCGTGGGCGCGTTCGGCAACATCGCGGCCTTCTACCAGAACCAGCAGCTGCTGCAGCAGACGCCGCCGCCGCTCTCCGCCCTCGCCAAGCCCGACATCGAAGGCGCGCGCCTCATCATCGAAAGCGTGCTGGCCGAGCGGCGCAAGGTGCTGACGGAGATGGAGTCGAAGTCGCTGCTGTCGTGCTTCCACATCCCGATCACGCGCACGCTGCTTGCGCGCAGTGCCAACGAGGCCATGATGATCGCCACGCAGTTGGGCTTTCCGGTGGCGCTGAAGATCGATTCGCCCGACATCAGCCACAAGTCCGATGTCGAGGGCGTGGCGCTCAACGTGCTCAACGGCACCAGCGCGCGCGACACCTACGTGGAGATGATGGAGCGCGTGGCGCGCCTCGCGCCCGAGGCGCGCATCAACGGCGTGACCGTGCAGAAGATGGTGAAGGCGCGGCGCGGCCGCGAGATCTACGTGGGCCTGGTGACCGACGAGCCCTTCGGCCCGGTCATCGTCTTCGGCGCGGGCGGCACCATGATCGAGCTCATGAACGACCGCGCGATGGAGCTGCCGCCGCTCAACCAGTTTCTCGCGCACCGCCTCATCGAACGCTCGCGCGTGGCCCAGACGCTGGGCGAATGGCGCGGCGCCCATCCGGTGAACATGGAGGCGCTCGAAGACGTGCTGCTGCGCGTCTCGGAAATGGTGTGCGAGCTGCCCGAGCTGCGCGAGATGGACATCAACCCCATCATCGTGGACGAGCACGGCGCGGTGTCGGTCGATGCGCGCATCGTGGTGGACAGCAGCCCGCAGGCGGTGGCGGGCCACGTGGGCAGCGGCTACCAGCACCTGGCCATCATGCCGTACCCCGCGCGCTACCGGCGCGAATGGCCGCTCCCCGGCACGGGCGGCGACCTCTACACCGTGCGGCCGGTGCATCCGAACGACGCGCAGATGCTGCAGGCGCTGGTGCAGGGCCTCTCGCCCGAGAGCCGGTGGTTCCGCTTCGTCTCGCGCTTCCATGAGCTGCCGCCCTCGATGCTCTCGCGCTTCACGCTCATCGACTACGACCGCGAGATGGCGCTGGTGGCCGTGGTGATGGAGCGCAGCAACGCGCCCGACGGCACCATCCTGGACAGCGAGCGCATCGTGGGCGTGTCGCGCTACGTCACCAACCCCGACCAGACCAGCTGCGAGTTCTCGCTGGTGGTGGCCGACGAGTTCAGCGGCAAGGGCATCGGCTCGCGGCTGCTCGAAAGCATCATCGACGTCGCGCGCGACCGGGGCCTGGCGGAAGTCGACGGGCTCGTGCTCGCCAACAACCCCGACATGCTCAAGCTGGTGCGCCGCATCGGCTTCACCGTGAAATCGTTCCCCGAAGATCCGGACTTCAAGCTGGTGACCTACCAGCTGTAGGTCACCAGCGCGCCGCCGCGTTCAATCGGCGTGGTTCATGTCCGCGCAGTCGTGCGGATCGGCGCGGCACAGCTTCTCGTACGCGACCACCGCCTTCCTGCGCTCGCTCAGGGCGGCCGGCGTGCGGAACGGCGCGAGGATCTCGCCGAGCGACATGCTCACGCCGTTCTTCACCACGTACTCGACGGCGGCCGCGGCCTTCAGGTCCTGCAGCGGATTGCCGCGCACGATCACCAGGTCGGCCAGCTTGCCCACTTCCACCGTGCCCAGGTCCTGCTCGACGCGGCTCATCCGCGCGGCGTTGAGGGTCACGTTCTGCAGCGCCTGGTGGTTCGAGGTGGCCATGCCCGCCGCGCGCAGGTTGGTCTGCAGCGCGATGCCCGGCGCGACCAGCGGCGTGTCGGTGCCGATGGCCAGGAGGCCGCCCGCGCGCTGCACCTTGGCCGACTGCTCGGCGTCCTTGCGCGCGAGTTGCAGCACGGCCGGCGTCGGCGTCGCGGTGCCGCTCAGGCCCGCGAGGAAGTTCGGCGGAATCAGCAGCTTGAAGCGGTCGTCGCTGGTCATCAGCGGGTCTTGCCCCACCAGCGCGAGCGAGGAGAAGAGCGTATCGACCAGGTGGAAATCGGCCTTCGCATGCAGGTCGTAGGCGTCCTGGTAGGTGAAGCCGCCGACCGACTTCGACCAGCCATAGCCCATGCGCTGCGTTGCCGACAAATGCGTGGTGCCGCCAATGCCGGCCGCCGCGCCCGGCGCCAGCATGTGCGTGCCGGTCGGCACCCCCATGTCGAGCCCGGCCTGCGCGATCTTCACCATGATCGGGATCGGCGCGCGCACGTACGATTTCAGGTAGTCGACGCCCATGGCCTTGGCCTTGGCGATCTCCAGGTCGGCCACCTCGGGCCTGCGCAGGGTCCGCGCAAAGCTGTAGAACAGCCGGTTGCCCTCCCACAGCGGCGGCGAGACGAACAGGCGCGGCCCCACGAGGTTGCCCGCCTCCAGCGCCTCGCGCATCTCGATGCTCTGGTGCAGCGGCCCCGCGACCGATTGCGTCGAGGTGATGCCATACGCCAGCATCGACGCGGCCACCTGCCCGTACTGCCCGCCCTGGTACAGCGTGAGCGGATGGAAGTGCGGGTCCCACAGGCCCGGCATCACGGTGAGCGCCGAGGCGTCGATGTACTTGCGCGCGCGCCGCGCAGCCGCCGGGTCGTGCGGGCGGATCGCGGTGATGCGGTTGCCGTTGATGACGATGTCCACGTCGGTGCGCAGGGTCTCGCTGTTGCCGTCCCACAGGCGGCCGGCGCGCACGACCGTGGTTCCGTTCGACACGGCCTGCGTCCACGAGAGATCGAGCGGAATCTCCCTGGCGCCCGAACCGTCGGCCGCGATGGTCTTGAGCTTGTCGGTCGCCTTGTAGAGGATGGTGCGCGAATCGCCCGCCCACGAAGGCATGTCCGCCGCCTCCGCCGCGAGCTTGATCGGCGCGCCGAAGGGCGAGCCGTCGGGGTTCAGCTGCATCACGTGCAGCACCGAATCCATGATGAAGGCGACCTTGGTGCCGTCCGGCGACACGACCGCGGCGCCCTCCTCGCGGTCGGAGATCTGCATCGGCGCCTTGGCCACGGAATGGAAGGTGCCGGTCTTGCCCGCGATGTCGATCACGCGCAGCTTGTTGTAGCCCTCTCGAAAGCGGTTGTTGATGCGCTCGTTGTCCACCAGCACCACCCGCTTGCCGTCCGGCAGCCACGAGGGCGTGCTGACCTGCGAGCTCACCTGCGCGATCACCACCTGCGGCGTGCGCGAGGCGATGTCCCACACCTCCAGCTGGCCCGAGCCGGTGGTGTAGGCGATGCGGTCCCCGGTCGGCGACATCTTCGGCGTGACCATCGACTTGGCGGGAATCGCCGCGAGGCGCGTGCGCCGCTTGGAGCCGATCTCCACCTGGTCGATGGCCAGCGCGCCGCCGTTGCCCTTCTCGGTCGAGAAGTACACGGCGCGCCCGTCGGGCGTGAACTGCGGGCTGCCATCGCGCGCCTTGTCGTTGGTCAGGCGCACGGGCGACTGGCCGATCTTCATCACCCACACGTCGTTGAGCGCGACGAAGGCCACGCTCTGTCCGTCGGGCGAGATCACCGGTGCGCTGATGCCGCGCACCGGCTGCGGTCCCAGGGTGTCGAAGCCGCGGTCCTTGCGCTTGTCGATGACGGGCCGGCGCACGGTGAGCGTCGCGCTGAACGGCACGTTGGCCGGCGCCTCGCCGGCGGCGTTGCGGATCTTGATCTGGCCGTCCGCCGTGTACATGAAGCGGCCGTCCGCAAGGTGCCGCACGGGGAACGGAAAGAAGTCTTCGTTCTGCGCGATGTCCTTGCCGCGCACGCTCAGTGTCTTGCGGTCGGTCTGGAACACCAGGCCCGAACCGTCGGGCGCCCAGGCGGGCATGGTGCCGGGGCCGATGAGCTTGGGCGCCTCGGTGCCGCCCACGGGGCGGGTGAAGACGCGCGCCGTGTCCACGAAGGCGAGCTGCTTGCCGTCGGGCGAGAGGACCGGGTTGCTTTCCGCGCCGGGGCCCGAGGTCAGCCTCGTGTAGACCGCGTCCAGCGACACGCGCCAGATCTTGTAGTTGCCGTCGTTGCTGCGGTCCGATGCGAAGACCAGGCCCTTGCCGTCCGGCGTCCATGCAGGCTCGCGGTCGTCGTTGGGACCGGTGGTGACGCGCCGCAGGCCCGACCCGTCGGGGTTGACGACCCACAGGTGGTAGTTGCCTTCCGCGTCGTAGTTCTGGAACGCGACGAGGCTGCCGTCGGGCGACCACACCGGCGCGGTCGGCTCCATGTCCCAACTGGTGATGCGCGTGGCGATGCCGCCGCGCAGCGGCAGCATCCAGAGCGCGCCCATCGCGGTGAACGCGATGCGCTTGCCGTCGGGCGACGGTGCGGCGGCCATGTTGGTGCCTTCGTGGAATTCCACCGACACGTCCCTGGTCGAGCCCTGCAGCGTGCTCACGCTGGTCACCGGCACGGCGGCCTTCGTGACACCCGAGGAATCGGTACGGGAAACGAGGCCGCTGCCGCTGCCGTCGGTGCCGCATCCGGCGATCAGCACCGAGACGGCCGCGGCAACAGCCAGGGCCGGCGCGTGTTTGCGCATCTTCATGAGAGAGGTCTCCTGTTGGTCTTCTTGTTCCGCACATTCGCCTGCGGACGGGCGGCACACCGGGGGCGCGCCAGTTCACTCTGTGTGCACTTTCTGACAGCGCGCTTACCCGTTACCGGTGGAGACCAGAAGGCCTGCAAGGCACCGGCGCGTCGTAAGCTCCGGCGTCGCGTTGCGCGCTCCCGCGTAATGAATTCGTTGCAAGTCTTCCCCTTCCTTCTCCTCTCCATGATCCGAACGTTCCTGCGTATCTCCGGCCGCCTCGTCGCGTCGCTCGCCGTGCTGCTCTCGGCCGCGTGGGCCTGCGCGGCCCTGTGGTACCAGCTGCCGGCAACGCCGGCCGTCAAGATCGCGGCCGGCGTGCTCTGGGCCGGCTTCGGCCTCGCGGCGATCGCGCTGCTGTGGCGCGGCAGGGCCGCGCGCGCCCTGCTCTCGTATGCCGTGGGGTTCGCCATGGTGCTGGCCTGGTGGGGCACCATCCTGCCGTCGCAAAACCGCGTCTGGTCCGACGATGTGGCGAGGCAGCTCGTCGCGCGCGTCGAGGGGAACAAGGTCATGATGGAGAACGTGCGCAACTTCGACTGGCGCACCGACACCGACTACACCCCGCGCTGGGAAACCCGCCGCTACGACCTCGACCGCCTGCGCTCGGTCGATGTGTCGCTCTCGTACTGGAGCGGCCCGGCCATCGCGCACACGCTCGTCTCATTCGGCTTCGACGACGGCCAGTTCGTCACCTTCTCCATCGAGATCCGCAAGGAGCGCGGTGAGAGCTTCTCGTCCATCGGCGGCTTCTTCAAGCAGTTCGAGACCAGCCTCGTCGCGGCCGACGAGCACGACATCCTGCGCGTGCGCACCAACGTGCGCGGCGAAGACGTCTACATGTACCGCGTGCGCCTGCCGCAATCGGAGATGCGCTCGCTCTTCCTCGGCTACCTCGGCGAAGGCGCGGCGCTGGTGCAAGCGCCGAACTTCTACAACACGCTCACCGCCAACTGCACGACCATCGTGTACGCGCTCGCCAAGCATGTCGTGCCGGGCCTGCCGATGGACTGGCGGCTGCTGGCTTCGGGCTACCTGCCCGAGTACCTGCACGACGTCGGCGCCCTGACGCCGCGCCTGGACATGGAAGAACTTCGCGCGGCCGGTCGCATCACCGAGCGTGCGCGCGCCTACGACGCCAACCCCGGCACGGAAAGCTTCTCGCAAGCCATCCGGAACGACTTGCCCGGTGTCGAAATGGCAGTCGATGCCGGGGCCAGGCCATGACGGCTTCGCGCTTGCTCGCGCTGCCAGCGCTGCTCTGCGCCGCCGTGTTGCTGCTGACCGGCTGCGCGGGCGTCACCGTCGGCTCGATCTCGCCGGCCGAATACCTCGCGCAACGCCGCGGCGACGTGCTCACCACCGGCAAGCTCAGCACCTCGGCGCAGGAGGTACTGCGCGTGATCGGCTCGGACGCCGATCTGTGCCGCAAGAACGGCCAGGCCTGCCGCCAGTCGCTGGCCGACTCGTCCGGCATCACCGACGAACAGCGCCTGTCCGCGCTCTCGGAGGTCTGGCTGCAGGTGGCGCTCGCGGCCGGAAAGAACGGCGGCGCGAGCGCTGGACCTTCAGCGCCCGAGACCATCGAGGCATGGCTGGAGAGCGCGCGCCATGCCTACGCGTACCTTTTCTTCACCGCGCGCAAGCCGCGCGACCGGGCCTTCGAAGACCGCCAGACGCAGGTGCGCGACTACTACAACTACGCGGTGCAACAGGCCATCACCGGCCTCTTCCGGCGCTACCGCCAGGACGGCCGCCCGGACGACAGCGCGCTGCCGCGCGTGCCGCAGGTGGGCGACTGGCGCATTGACGTCGACCTCTCCGCGCTCGAGCTGCGCCCCGACGACCCGGTGCCGCAGGAGCTGATCCCCGCCGCCTCGCTCACCTTCTCTGGCCTTCGCAACACCTACCGGCGCGACGGCTTCGGCGCCGAGCTGGTGGTGGCGACCAACCAGCCGGCTGTCGCGCCCCACCCTGCGACCACCACGGCCGAAGACGACACCCCGCCCTACAGCGAAATGCCCTTCCCCGGCCTCACCGCGCTCGTGCGCTTCGAGGGCGCGGACCTGCGCGCGGTGCTCGCCACGCACACCGCGCGCATCGTGGTGTTCGACCCCTACCGCACCTCGACCACGCGCCTCGCGGAGCAGGACATTCCGCTCGCGGCCAACTTCACCTCCGGCTACGGCCTCTGGCTCGCGCGCTCGGACTTCGCGCGGCAGGCGCTGCGCAGCCTGTTCGGCAGCGCCGACGGGCTCACCCGGCCGCGCATCTACCTCATGCAGCCCTACGACCCGAACCGCCGCACGGTCATCATGCTGCACGGCCTGGCGAGCAGCCCCGAGGCGTGGATCAACGTGGCCAACGAGGTGCTGGGCGACGAAACGCTGCGCCGCCGCTACCAGATCTGGCAGGTCTACTACCCGACGAACGCGCCGCTGCCGATCAACAACTTCGCGATCCGCCAGGCCATCACCGAGACGCTGGCGCACTTCGATCCCAGCGGCCAGGCTGAGGCCTCGCGCAACATCACGCTGATCGGGCACAGCATGGGCGGCGTGCTCTCGCGCCTGTTGTTGTCCTCGTCGGGCGACAAGCTGTGGGACGCGCTCCTCACCAGCTACCCCATGCAGGGCGCGCAGCAGCAGCGCATCGAGCAGCGGCTTGCGCCTTACCTGCGCTTCGAGCCGCTGCCGCAGGTGAGCGATGCGATCTTCATCGCCTCGCCGCACCGCGGCACGCCGTTCGCCAACAACCGCGTGGCGCGCTGGGTGGCCAACCTCATCACGCTGCCGGTGGCGATGCTGGGGCAGCTGAACGACATGTCGCGCGAGCTCATGCGCATCGCGCCCGGCAAGCAGGACATCGGGCCGCTGCGCATTCCCAACAGCATCGACAACCTGAGCGACCGCGACGCCTTCGTGCAGATGTCCTCGGGCCTGCCGATGAACCCGCGCGTGCGCTTCCACTCGATCATCGGCAACGACACGCCCGGCGTCGTGCAGGCGCTGTCGAGCGACGGCATCGTGCCCTACGAGAGCGCGCACCTGGAGGGCGCCGCCTCCGAGCTGGTGCTGTCGTCGGCGCACAGCGTGCAGGAGAACCCGCTGGCGATCCTGGAGATACGGCGAATCCTCCAGGAGCAGTTGCTGCTGACACCACGTTGTCAGGACATCCCTGTCAAGCTTCCTGGCGTGGGCGCGGCCGAAGGGCCGCCCTGCTCACCATGAAACGCGATGAAGCAAGACGAGGAAACCCAGTGACCCATTCAGCCACCGTTCAAAACTACTCCGCCGCATGGGCCCAGGCCACTGAACGGGACATCCGCGAGGCGCTCGCGCTGTGCTGGACACCCGCGAGCACCTACACCGACCCGATCACCCCGACAGCCACCGGCCCCGAGGAACTGGCCGCGGTCATCCTCGACTTCCGCGCACGCTATCCCGGCGCCTTCATCGTGCCTGCCAGCCAGCTGGACGTGCACCATGCGGTCGGCCGTTTCGCGTGGCTCCTGAAATCGCCGGCGCCGCTGGAGGTCGACGGCACGGCCTATGGCCTGGAGATGGACGGCTTCGACTACGTAGAGTTCTCGCAGGACGGCAGCCGCATCCTCAAGATCACCGGTTTCTTTGGTCCCCTGCGAGCAGGGTGAACGTAATACGGGCGTGCGTTAATAGCGCCCCATGGACAACTTGCAAGCATTGCAGTCGCTCGGCATCACGCTGCCGAGCCCGGCCTACATCTTCGGCGCCGTCCTGTTCGGCCTCGCGGGCATCGCGGCCTACCGGTGGGGCAAGCGCTCCGGCCGCCGGCGCAGCAAGTGGCTCGGCGTGGCGTTGATGCTCTACCCCTATGCGGTCCCGTGGACCTGGTTGCTCTACGTCGTCGGCATCGCGCTGTGCGCGGGCGTCTTCATCGACCACGACTGAAGCTGCGGCGCCGCCCAAAAAAAACGGGCCCGAAGGCCCGTTAAAAGTCGTCCATCAGGCTGGCAGGAAGACAACCCGACTCCGACTCACCTCGAACTCATCCAGTCCGACCTTCCCGGTTTGTTATCCGGGCTCCAGTGTTTCTTCGAGCGCAGCAGTTGCCGCAACGGGCGAGCGCCATCCCAGTTCCGGCGCGATGCGGCGCGCGATGTCGTCCAGGATCTGCGCGTACTCCTCGCTCGCGAAGTTGTAGGGCAGTTCCACGCGCAGCTCGCTCACCTGCGGCAGCACCGGGTCCTTGCGCAACCGCGCCAGGATTTCATCGGACGTGCCCACCAGGTCCGTCGCGAAAAGCGTGCGCCGCTCGCCCTGCGGCGTGAGCGTGCGCTCGATGCGGCCGGCGGCGAACTCGCGGTAGCGCAGTCGCGTGGCCGCATCGGCGCCATCGAGCGGCACGATCACGCGGCCCAGCGCCACCCGTCCCGCGCGCGGCCCGGCTTCGCTCGCGCGGTAGCGTTCGATGAGCGCCGACTGCGCCTGCAGGAAATCGTCCGTGTGCTCGCCCGAGAGCACGTTGCCCAGGAGCAGGTTGAAGCCGTTGCGCCCCGCCCATTCGGCCGAGCGCAGCGACCCGCCGCCGTACCAGAGCCGGTCGACCAGCCCGGGCGCATAGGGCTGCACGCGCGGCCGCACACGCCCGCCGGCCGACTCGACGAAGGTGTCGTCGTCGCCGAGCAGCACGTCTTCGAGGTTGGCCCTCAGGCGCGCCACGCGCTTGTGCGTGAAGTCGATGGTGTTGGGCGCCGCGTCGTAGAAGCGGCTGCCCAAGAGCGCGCCGTGCGGCGGCACGCCCGCGCTCAGGCCCACCTGCAGCCGGCCGCGCGAAAGCACGTCGACGGTGGCCAGGTCTTCGGCCAGGCGAAACGGGTTTTCATAACCCATCTGGATCACCGCGGCGCCCAGTTCGATGCGGCGCGTGCGCTGCGTCGCGGCCGCCAGGATGGTCGTGGCCGATGACACGCCGCGCTCCAGGTGGCGCTGCCGCACCCAGGCACTGTCGAAGCCGCGCCGCTCGCCGAACTCGAAGAGCGCAAGCGCCGCCTCGAGGCCGGCCAGCGGATTCGCCTCGGCGTAGTTGCCGGGCGTGAGAAAACCGATGTGATGGATCGCCATGGCGTCGCCCTTCTCGTTCAGAACTTGGGCAGGCCGGGCGGATTGATTTCGGACTTCGGCAGCGCCTCTTCTGCCAGGCTCCAGCGCGCGAGCGCCTTGCCGTAGGTGCCGCTGAGGATCAGGTTGTTGGCCGCGACGCTCAGCGCCGTGGCCAGGCCGCTGCCCTTGCGCGTGGCAATCGCCACGTCGGACTTCAGCGGCCAGCCCGCGTTCACCGTGCCGACCAGCCGCAGCTGCCCGTTCTTGGCGGACTCGTAGGCCTGCGGCGCGTTGGGGTTGAAGTTGGCATCGACGCGTTTCGTGGTCACCGCCAGCCAGCGCGTCACATCGTCGTCGTAGTACTGGATCGCGACCGGCTTCAGGCCCGCGGCCACGTTCTGCCGGTCCCATTCGAGCAGGATGCGTTCCTGGTTCGTGCCCGCGCCGGTCGTGAGCTTCAGGCCCGCCACGTCCTTCGGCTCCTTGATGGACTTGATGGCGCTGTCCGTGCGCACATAGAAGCCGTGCAGGCCGAGGCGGTAGGTGGAGAAGTCGAACTTCTCCTTGCGCTGCTCGGTCACGCCCACGTTGGAGATCACCGCGTCGTACTTGCCCGAGGCCAGGCCCAGCGGCCAGTCGGGCCATGCGACGGGCTGCAGTTCGAGCTTCAGGCCCAGCGATTCGGCGATGAGGAGCGCGAAATCGGGGTCGAAGCCGACCACGGTCTTCGCATCGGTGGCGTAGGTGGAGATGGGCGGCGCGAACGGCGCGATCGCGATGGTCAGCACGCCCTCCTTCACGAACTTGAAGCTGGGCGGAATGGCGTTGACCGCCTCCGCGTCCTTGCCCGTGTGCAGACGGCCCTTCTGCTCGGGGCTGAAGTCGAACTTGTCGGCGGCGTGTGCCGTCGCCATCACCGTCGTCATCGCGATGAAACCGAAGGCGAGCAATGCTGCGCCGGCTTTGCTTCTGAAAGACATGGTGGCGCGGCCTCAGTTCTTCGGCAGGCCGGGCGGGTTGGTGCGCGCCACCTCGATCGCCTCGGAGCCCAGGCTCCAGCGCGAGAGCGCCTTCGCGTAGTTGCCGTTCTTGATCTGCGCGTTCAGCGAAACCGTGATGGCCTCGGCGATGCCCGAGCCCTTGCGCGAGGTCACGGCGATCTCGGCATTCAGCGGCCAGCCGCCGGAGACCAGGCCCGCGAGCCGCGTCTTGCCGTCGCGCGCCTCGTAGGCCGCGATGGCGTTGGGGCCGACATACGCATCGGCGCGGCCCGACTGCAGCGCCAGGCGCTGCACCACATCGTCGTCGTAGTACTGGATCTCCACGGGCTTCAGGCCCGCCGCCACGTTCTGCTTGTTCCAGCGCAGGAGGATCTGCTCCTGGTTCGTGCTGGCCGCGACGATGAGCTTCAGGCCCGCGATGTCCTTCGGCTCCTTGATCGCGCCCAGCTTGCTGTCGGACTTCACGTAGATGCCCAGCTGGTCGTTGCGGTAGGTGGAGAAATCGAACTTCTCCTTGCGCTCCTCGGTCACCGTGACGTTGGACACCACCACGTCGAACTTGCCCGACTGAAGGCCCAGCGGCCAGTCGGCCCACGCGGTGGAGACGAGCTCGAGCTTGCGCCCGAGGCTGTCGGCCACCAGCTGCGCGATGTCGGGGGCATTGCCCACCGGCGTCTTCGTGTCGGTCGCATACGCAGCGAACGGCAGGCGTCCGGTGGTGGTGCCGACGACGAGAACGCCCTCCTTCTGGAACTTGAAGTCCTTGGCGAGCCTGATGGCCTCGTCCAGCTTCTGCGCGCGCGGCCGGCCGGCCTGCTCGGGGCTCAGGTCGGTGGCGGGCTGCGCCGAGGCCGCCAGGGGAAGCAGCAGCAGCATGGCGGCGCCCAGAAGCGCGGAGAGGAGGTTCTTGCGATGGATCATGGGAAGAATTTCAGTCAGGGGAAAAATGGGTCAAAGCACCTTGGCCAGGAACTCGGCCGTGCGCGGATGCGAGGGCGCGTTGAACACCTTGTCGGGCGTGCCGGTCTCCAGGATGCGGCCCTGCTCCATGAAGACGATGGTGTCGGCCACCTCGCGGGCAAAGCCGATCTCGTGCGTCACGATGACCAGCGTGGTGCCCGAGCGCGCGAGCTCCTTGATGACGGCCAGCACCTCGCCCACCAGCTCGGGGTCCAGCGCGGAGGTCGGCTCGTCGAACAGCAGCACCTTGGGCTTGAGCGCGAGCGCGCGGGCGATGGCCACGCGCTGCTGCTGGCCGCCCGAGAGCTGGCGCGGATAGGCATGCGTCTTGTCGCCCAGGCCCACGCGCACCAGCAGCTCCGACGCCAGCGCCTCGGCCTCCCCGCGTGCCAGGCCGCGCACCGACACCGGCGCCTCGACGATGTTCTCCAGCACCGTCAAGTGCGGGAAGAGGTTGAAGTTCTGGAACACCATGCCGACGTCGACGCGGCGCCGCAGGATCTCCTTCTCGTGCAGCTCGTACAGCGTGTCTTCGTCGCGCCGGTAGCCGATGAGCTCGCCGTCGATCGCGATGAAGCCGTCGTCCACGCGCTCCAGGTGGTTGATGGAACGCAGCAGCGTCGACTTGCCCGAGCCCGACTGCCCGAGGATCACCGTCACGCTGCCTTGCGGCACGGTGAGCGTCACGTCGTCGAGCACCTTGAGCGCGCCGAAGCTCTTGGACACGCCATGGATCGTGACCTCGCCGCCCAGCGTGAGCGGATCGGTCCAGCGCGGCACCAGCACCGGTGCGGGCGGCGAAGACACCACCGCTTCGGTCGCCACCGGCGCCTTCGACCGCCAGAGCCCGCGTGCCACGCCGGCCAGGCGCGAGCGCGGCGGATTGCGCAGCGCACCGCGCGAGAAATGCCGCTCGATGTAGTGCTGCGCGACCGACAGCACCGTGAGGATCACCAGGTACCAGACCGTGGCCACCATCAGGAGCGGAATCACTTCCAGGTTGCGCCGGTAGATGATCTGGATCGTGTAGAACAGCTCGGGCAGCGCGAGGATGTAGAGGTTCGACGTGCCCTTGGCCAGGCCGATGATGTCGTTGAACGCCGTGGGCAGGATGGTGCGCATCGCCTGCGGCAGCACGATGCGAAAGGCCTGCCGCCTGCGCGAAAGTCCCAGCGCCGCCGCCGCCTCGAGCTGCCCCTGCTCCACCGAAAGAATGCCGCCGCGCACGATCTCCGAGGCGAAGGCCGCCTGGTTCAGCGTGAGGCCCAGCAGCGCCGCGATGAACGGACTGATCAGCTGCGTGGTCGGGTACGAGAAGAAGGTGATGTCGGTGCCCGGAATGCCCAGCGCCACCGTCTCGTAGAGATAGCCCAGGTTGTTGATGATCAGCAGCAGCACGATGATCGGCACCGACCGGAAGAGCCAGGTGAACACCCACGACAGCCGCGCCAGCAGCGGCGAACGCGAGACCCGCGCAAGCGCCAGGCCCGTGCCCAGCACGAAGCCGAAGACCGCGCCCAGCGCCGTCAGCAACAGCGTGCGGCCCAGCCCGGCGAGCACCGGCTCGGCGAAGAACCACTGCGCGAAAACGCCCCAGCCCCAGCGCGGATTGGTCAGTACCGAATGCAGCACGATGCCGATGAGCAGCACCGCGAACACCGTGCCCACCGTGCGCGCCGGGTACTTGGCGGGCACCACGCGGAAGTGCGAGTAGTCGCCCTTTGCAGGCGCGGCCTGCTGTGGCGCCGAAGGCTCGGGCCGGGCCACGGGGCGAGCCGGCGCCGGGTTGCGCGGCTCGGGGCCCACGTCGAGGAGGGTGGTCGTGTTCATCGCTGCGCAGCCTCGCTCGACGCCGCGGCGTGTTGGCCATGGTGTCGCGGCACAAGCAGATGCTTCTCGAACGGCAGCTTGCGCGGCGTCTCGGGGTCCACCGCTTCCTCGAACAGCGCGGTGTAGCCATGGCCGCGGTACAGGCCCACAGCCTCGGGCTGGCGAAAGCCGGTCGTGAGATAGATGCGCTCGTAGCTCTGGCGCCGTACCAGTGCCTCCAGCTCCAGCAGCACCTTGCTCGCAAGGCCTTGCCGGCGCAGGTCGGTGCGCGTCCACACGCGCTTGAGTTCCGCGGTGCGCTCGTCATGCCGCATGAAGGCGCCGCCGCCGATGGCGATGCCGTCCCGCAGCAGCAGCACGAAGTTGCCGTGCGGCGGTGCGAACACCTCGGGCGGATAGCGGTCGATTTCTCGCGGCGCGCCGGGCTCGCGCAGCACGTCGCCGTAGCGGCTGTCGTACTCGAAGCTCAGGCCTTCCAGCAGCGGCTGGGCGCGCGGATCGAGCGGCGTGGTGTAGACGAACTGCTCGCTCATCACGCGGCCTTTCGTGCGGCGTCGATGGCGTTGCCCGCGCTCGCATGGCGGCTCGCCTTGCGCGGCAGGCCGAGGTGATCGCGCAGCGTCTGCCCGGGCAGCTCGCGCTGGTAGCGGCCGCGCGCCACCAGCACCGGAACGACGAACTCGATGAAGTCGTCCAGCCCCTGCCCCAGCACCGGAAAGCCGAGGATGAAACCGTCGGCCGCGCCCTCGTCCACCCAGCGGATGATCTCGCCGGCAATGCGCTCGCCCGTGCCCACGAACTGCGTGCGCGGCGTGGCGACTTCGAGCGCCACTTCGCGCAGCGTCTGGCCACCGGCCTTCGCCTTGGCCTTGATGCGGTCGGTGGTCGAGCGAAAGCTGTTGCGGCCGATATCGCCCAGTTCGGGGAAGGCCTCGTCCAGCGGGTACTGGCTGAAATCGTGGTGATCGAAGAAGCGGCCGAGGTACGCCAATGCTTCCTCGATGGTCAGCAGTTCGCGGATCGCGCGGTACTTGGCCTCGGCCTCCTCCTCGGTGGCCGCGACGACGGGACCGATGCCGGGAAAGATCTTCACGTCGTCGGCCTGCCGGCCTTGCGCCACCGCGCTGGCCTTCACCTGCTTGAGAAAGGCGCGTGTCTCCTCGATGGAGGGCGAATGGGTGAACACCGCATCCGCGTACTTGCCCGCGAGGCCCACGCCCGCGTCCGACGAGCCGGCCTGGAAGATCACCGGCTGCCCCTGCGGCGAACGCTGGATGTTCAGCGGCCCCGCCACCTGGAAGAAACGCCCCTTGTGGTCCAGCGCGTGCAGCTTCTCGCGGTCGAAGAACTGGCCGCTCTCCCGGTTGCGCGTGAAGGCGTCGTCGTCCCAGCTGTCCCACAGGCCCTGCGTGATCGCGAGGTATTCGTCGGCGATCTCGTAGCGCAGCGCATGCTCGGGGTGCACGCGGCTGTAGTTCTTCGCGCTGCCTTCCAGCGGCGTGGTCACCACGTTCCAGCCCGCGCGCCCGCCGCTGATCAGGTCGAGCGATGCGAACTGGCGCGCCACGGTGAACGGGTCGCTGTACGAGCTGGAGACCGTGCCCGCCAGGCCGATCTTCGAGGTGACCGTCGCGAGCGCCGACAGGATCGAGATCGGCTCGAAGCGGTTGAGGAAGTGCGGGATCGACTTCTCGTTGATGTAGAGCCCGTCCGCCACGAAGGCGAAGGCGATGCCGTTGTCTTCGGCTTTCTTCGCGGTGCGCACGAAAAAGTCGAGGTTCACGCTGGCATCGGCCGGACCGCCCGGGTGCTTCCATGAATTCATGTGGCTGCCGGCCCCTTGCAGCATGACGCCGAACTTGATGTTGCTCATCGCGGTGTGTTCTTCTGGAGGTGGAAAGGAAAACTGGTGAAGGCGCTCAGGCCAGCGCGGGTTCGCGCGCCTGGGCCAGCAGCTCGACGGCGGTGGCGCGCTCGGCAAAACCGGCCACGGGGATGTCGATGACGAACTCCTCGATGCCGTAGCGCTCGCTCAGCGCATCGAGCGCGTCGCGCACCTCGTCGGCCGTGCCTGCGATCACATGCGGACGCCGTTCTTCGGTGCGGTAGTCGGTCACGCCGGCCTGCCGCGCGAACTCGGCGGCGGCTTCGAGACTCCCGAGGTTCACGCTCTGCCCGCTCGGCAGATGCACCTTGAAGCTGCGCAGCGCGCCGACGAGTTCGGCCGCCTTCTCGTGCGTCTCGGCCGCGAAGGCGAAGAGCGCGAGCAAGGGCGCGCGGCCGGTGGCCGAGCGGTAGGCCTCGATGGACTGCCCGATGTTCACCGGGTCGCCATTGAAATGGCCCGCGTAGACGAACTCCCAGCCCAGGCGCGCCGCGAGCGTCGCGCTCTCCGGCGTGCCGCCGAGCAGCACGCGCTGCGGCAACTGCGGCGGATTCGGCGTGGCGACCGCACCGGCCAGCGCATGGTCCGCGGCGACGCCGTCATGCAGGAATGCATCGAGCTCGGCGAGGCGAAGCGCGAAGTCTTCTTTCTGCTTCACCGGATCGTGCAACCACTGCAGCGCCCTGCTGGTGAGCGGCAGCCCGCCGGGCGCCTTGCCGACGCCCAGGTCCACGCGGCCCGGCGCGAGCGACGCGAGCACACGGAAGGTCTCCGCGACCTTGAACGGGCTGTAGTGCTGAAGCATGACGCCGCCGGTGCCCACGCGGATGCGCGAGGTCTTCGCGAGCACATGCGAGGCCAGCACTTCGGGCGCCGAGCCCGCATAGCCGCGGTTGCCGTGATGCTCCGCGAGCCAGTAGCGGCGGTAGCCCAGGCGCTCGGCGCTCTGGGCCAGCGCGATCGTGTGCTGGAACGCCTGGGCGGCGTCGGCGCCTTCGGGGATCAGGCTCTTGTCGAGGAGGGACAGCGAATAGGACACGGTGTGCAGCAATGACGCCCTTGAAAGAATTGCTGCGAATTCTCTTGGGCATCACGCGCACCGCTTGCGCTGATTTCCTCTATCGATATCTGCATATTGTTCAGGGGCGCGCTGCTCACCACGAATGCGGCAGCAAGGCCGGCGCGGCCGCCGCGTGAAACCGGCGCATGGCCCGGATCGGCACATAGCCATGCGGCGCGCGACGCGCCACCTCGTGCGGCGAAGACGGCGCAATGCGCCACGTCGCCGTGGTCAGCGCGACGACAAGGCGGGCTTGTGCCGCCGGGGAAACATAGGAACTGCGCTGTGGCATGGGTAACTTCCGGATGAACGCTGCGGGGATTCTGCGCAGCCGCCCCGGGATCGCAAAGACGGATTGCGAGTTACCTGATGCAGAAAATTCCACCTGCCGCGGCACGCCGTGACTACGATGCCCCTACGCCAATCCACAAGGAGCACAGACATGTCCAACCACGTCTACAAGTCCCTCGAGCTGACCGGCTCGTCGCCCGTCGGCATCGAGGACGCGGTGCAGACCGCCATCGCCAAGGCCCACGAGACGGTGCGCAACATCCAGTGGTTCACCGTCACCGAGATGCGCGGCCATGTGGTGGACGGCAAGATCGCGCACTGGCAGGTGACGGTGAAGATCGGGTTCACGCTGGAGTAGCGCGCACCCGGCTTCGCGCTGCGGCCTCAGTCCGCGATCACGTGCAGGCTGTGGTTCTCGCGGTGCGCCCGCGCACACATGCGCGAGAGCGCCAGCAGGAACTCGAACACCGCCGGCTTGCCCGAGCAGGCCGGGGCGACCGCCATGATCTCCTTGCGGAACACGGCCACCTCGCGCCCGGCGATCACCATTTCGGCGGAGGCGCCGTAGTAGTGCTTCCAGAACGTCTGCAGGGTGCCGCTGTCCAGCTCGTCGATGACCAGCGAATAGCCGTCCTCCCAGACGGTCTCTTCCATAGCGAGGCTGTGCAGGCCCGGCATGTCGGGCCCGACGCCTTCGGGCACCTGGATGATTCGACGCATGCCGGATGCTATTGGCAATTGCCGGGTGCGCCGGCGAGTTCGGGAAACTCCGTGACCACCGTGCCGTTGGCCGCGCCCTCGATGATGAGGCGGCCGCACTTCTCGCCGGCCGTGCCGACCACCTGGCCGAGGTTGGCGTCGTAGCGGATGCGGTTGTCGGGCTGGACCACGCGGGTCTTGTTGACCGCGCCCTGCACCATCCGGCAGAAGTTCTGCGCCGCGGCCGCGTTGGTGCAGTACTGCGGCAGCAGCTGGCTCGCGCCCGAGGTCGCGGTGCAATGGCGCGCGAAGATGTGCTGGTAGCCGGCCGGCGTGACGACGCACTGCGCATCGACGAGGGCGGCTTCGGGCGCCGACGCGAGGCCTTGGCAACCGCTCAGGAAGGCCAGCGCCGCGGCGCACAGCAAGGCAAGTTGGTTCGTTCTTTTCATGATCGTCGCCCTCAGCGAAATTTGATGATGTAGTTGATCGACAGGTTCTTCGGCCGCGTCTCCGAGGTGAGGCGCGCGGGCTTGTTCGGCACCGTGGTCTCCAGGTCGCCCGAGGACTGCCCCGCCGCATTGCCGCTCTGCGACACCGCGGCCAGCGTGACGGCCTTGTAGGTGTGGGTGTGCGTCTGCATCGCATCGCACTGGTAGGAGCCCACGCCGTTGACGGTGCCGCTGCCCGTGGGGCCGATGCGCGCCGCCGCATCCGGGTCCATGCCCGAGCCGGCGTCGTTGCCGCGCAGGAACAGGCCCCGGTAGTCGGGAATGCAGAAGTCTTCGCTCGCGCCGCCGTACAGGTAGCCCAGCGCGGCGAAGAGCTCCGGGTACGCGCTCGCCTTGAGCTTGCGTCCGTCGCACAGCATCCAGCCCTGCTGCTCGAGGTAGCTGATCGGGATGTCGTCGCGCCGGGGCGCGGCCACCGAGTTCTGGCTCGTGCATGCGGTGTTTTTCCAGATGTTGTTGGCGTCGCCCGAAACGGGGTTCACCTGTCCGGCAAAGCCGCAGACGCTGCCGATGAGGCATGCATCGAACATGTCGAGGTCCTTTCAGCCCGGCCTTGGGCGAACGGCGGCAACCGCCGTCGCGCTTCGGGCCGGTGGTGTGACAGGCTGGGGGGCTCAGGCCGCTTCGAGCAGCTGCAGGCGCTTCTGGTTGGCCTGGGCCAGCGTGGTGGGGTTGTCCCACGTGCCGTCGACATTGAGCGTCGTGGTCAGCGCGTAGACGCCGGTGGGGTACGCCAGGCGCAGCGGATTGTTGACGCTGCTGACGTCGATCACGTCGCCCTCGACGTAGTCGCCGTAGGCGATGAAGTACTCGGGGTGCGGCGAGAAGGTCAGGTTCTGGTTGGGGCGCGCCTGCACCGCATACACGGTGCTGCCCGACATGGTCACGCCGACGGCGGCTTGCGACTTGAGCGGGATGCTCTTGGTCTCGGCCAGGTAGTAACGGTCCTTGTCCGCGCCCGCGGCCGGGTCGATGAACTGGTAGGCGCCGTTGTAGTCGAGCGTGATCTTGTTCAGCCCGTTGTGCGGAATGTAGAGCTCGGTCGCGGCGAACTGGATGCCGGGCTTCAGTTCGCCCGTTTCGGCCCACGAGAAGCCGGTTTCGACGGACCACTCGAACTTGACGCGCGCGGTCGTGCTCGGGTTCGAGTACTTGGCGAACCAGGCGAGCGACAGGGCGTTCGGCGACCAACTCGTGGGGTCGTTTTGGAACACCATGAAAAATGCCGAATGGCTTGCACGGTTGTTGACGGTGATCGAATAAGTCTTGCCCATGACGCTCTCCAGAAGAAGTGGTTGGTTGAACAGTTCGCGCCACGGTGGCTGCGAACTGGAACCGACTCTAGGGAGCCGTCGCCCTCAACGGAATTACAGGCAATTACACCCACCGCAGTCTGCGGAATGCGCAGCCGCTCAGCCCTGCGCGCCGCCCTGGATGAGAAACGGAAAACTGCCGAAGCGCACGTCGCCGCGCCGCCGCTCGACCAGTTGCGCATCGGCCGGCTGCGCGGGCAGCGCATTGAGGATCTGGTGCTTCGCGCGAAAGATCTGGATGTTCACGTACGAGGGCTCCACGCCGAGCATGCGCGAGAGCTCGTCCAGCGCGATCCAGCCCTGGCTCTGCGGCGCCAGGCCGCGTTGCGCGTCCTGCGAACGCACGCGCGCGAGGGTCACGAGCGTGTAGTGGTGGATGCGTTCGCCGAGCGAGACCGACTTGCCGCCCGTTACCAGGTTCAGGCTCGTGTGCTCCTCGTTCTGGCTCACGTTGAAGTGCAACGCCACGTCCACGGGCTGCGACGATGCCGTCGCGATCGTGTTCACCGCGGTCGATTCCAGGTCGTCGCACAGCACGAACTCCCACGTGCTGCCGGCGGTGCGGACCATCGCGCCATCGGCCAGGCGATCGATGCCGTCGATGTGCTCGTGCACCCATTGGCCTTCGTGGAAATAGACGTTCGCCTCGGGCTGGTTCGCATCCGGCAGCAGGTTCTCGCGCAGGCTCAACGGCAGCGGCGTGCCATGCCCTTCGCCTGGAAAAAGACAGGTGACCGGCGGCGCGAGATCCTCGGCGATCCACACCGATTCCTCGCCCAGGCCGAGGCGCACTTCGGCGCCTGGCGGCAGCACGGTCCAGCGGCCGTTCGGCAGGCGCTCGCCATTCAGCGTGGTGCCGTTGCGGCTCTGGTCGACGATCTCCCAGGCCTGCCGGTTCCACCGGGCCAGCGCGTGGATCTGCGAGATATCCGGCGCCTGCAGCACCGTCTGGCAGGCCGAGGGGCGGCGGCCGAACGCGTGCAGCGGGCGCAGCACGGTGCCGCGTTGATCGAGCTTGTTCCTGAAGACGGCCATCGTTGCTTTTTTCCTTCTGCCTTGCGTCAGACGTAGAGCGCCTGCGGATTGAGGTCGCTCTCCTGCAAAGGCGCGCTGCGCCATCCCATGGCGACCGGCACGCGGTACAGGCGCGGGTTGCCCAGTTCGGGCCAGATGTGGCACAGGCCCGGCACGACCACCTTCACGGTGCACAGCGGGATGTCGGGCCGCGTGTGGTCGAGCACCACGGTCTCCATGCCGAGGGCCGAGGCGATGCCTACGCAGCGGGCGATCTCCTGCGCGATGTCTGCTTCTGCGGCACAGGCGGCCGGACGCATCGGCGTTGCGTCGCCTGGCATGAGAAAACGTGGCGCGCCGTTCGCATCGTCCGAATGCGGAACGACGAACTTCTTTTCAGCCGCGATCAACTGGCTCATTTCCGTGAGCGCGCGTTCGCAAGCCAGCACGGGATTCGGACTGCAGCCGAAGCCGATGGCCCAGTCGCCGGTCGTTCGGTGGCGGCCGATGGCGGCCACCACCGGAATGCCGAAGTCGTGGGTGATGTCGAGCATCCAGTAGTGCCACGACGGCCCGAGGCCGCGTGCGACCCGCGCGAGGCTCTCGGCGGACAGGATGCCGAGGTCGATGGCCGGCCGTTGAATCCGCCCGTACCACCAGATGGCCGCGGCATCGCGCTCCACAAGTTCGAGGAAGCCTTGAAGAATGGCCTCCTCGCGCGTGTTGCCGGCGGCGCAGCCGTTCGATGTCCATACCGCGTGACGTTGGCTCTGCGCAGGTGCGTTGGCGTAGCAGAAGGACAGTGGGAGGTAACAACGTTCGTTCGATGTCAGCGACCACGCCGGTGCCCACCAGGCGGTGTCGTTCGCCGAAGCGGCCTGCAGGGCGACCGCGTGCGGCGGCCTCTTCCCCTCCTCGCGCTGACGTTCGCTGAAGCGCGCGAGCTCGTGCGCCGGGATGCAACGCGCATCCAGCGCCGATGCCGCCGCGATGACAAAGGCTTCATCGCCCTGATGGAAAGCGGCATACCGCTCGATCGCCTCGCACATCGCGCTCGCACGCGACTGCTCGGTAGACATGCCCTTGCCGAGGCACACCTGCGCCAGCGCGTTCGCGGGAGAAGTGCCGTGCGCGGCCGGCGTCCTGAAGATCTCGCTGCGGTAGACCGTCAACGCGTCTTCCACTTCGTCGCCCAGCGGCACGACTCGTGCGATGACGCCGCACAGCGGATCGACGTGCGAGGCCAGGCGCGCGACCGTGGCCGACGCAGGCATCGTGCGCCAGCCGCCGTCGGGCCGCGCGCTGGCAAGACAAGGCGCGAGCGTGACCGGCTCGCGCTGCAGCCGTGCCATGAGCCCGGCGTCTCCGCAGTGCGGACATTGGGGCCGCGCCACGACGGTATGCGGCTGCAGAGGGTCGAGCGTCCACAATTGCTGACTGCGCTGCGCGACGGTGCCCCTCGCCAACGCAAGCAAGTCCTTCAACCGTGCCTCGATGAGTTCGCGGTCAGCGCGCACCGGCACGCCGATGGCTTCGCCGCCATGCCGGGCTTGCCACCAGGCCCGTGCAGGCTGGTTCCGCAGCAGGCGGTGCGCGAGGCAATGCCAGCATGCCGTCGCTTCGTGCGGCGCGAACAACGGCCCGACCATCGCCTGCTCTCCGCTCGGCTTGACCAGCAGCCAGGGCCTTTTGTCTGCCCACTGCTTTGCGTCGATCTGCCCGAGCCTGGGATCGAGGTAGTCGTCGCAGAACACGATCGTCAACGCACCGCCGCTTGCCACCTCATGCCACCAGCGCAAGGCAGCCTCTTCATCCACCGCCTTCGACAGCACGACGACATCCGCCTGCTCATTCAATCGCACACGCGCGCCCGGCGACGAGAAGTCCGGAACGACGTACCGCGCCGCGCCATCACCGCGCACCGGCCTCACGAGGCCCTGCCGCACCAGCGCCTCCAGCGCATGCAGCATTTCCGCCAGCAGCGCGGGCGGCCCCTCGGTGCGGCAGTGCGAAGCCAGGCTCACGCCTTCGCGCAGCACGCGTTCGACGGCCAGCACACCCGGCGAGCCGACTGAGAGCAGTTCGGTCTCGCTCAGCAGCAGCAGTCCGTCCGGCTGCACCAGCGGCGGCAGGTATCTGTCATGCCATCGGAAGACGTCGGTGAAGAGGTCCATCGGCGGCGGGCTACGCGTCATGCGGCGATCCCAATGCGAAGCGGGCGACCGTATAGGGCCATTGGCCGCTCGTCGCCTGGAAGGCGGTCTCGAAGAGCCGGTGCTGTTCGGAGAACTGCGCATAGAGGTGGTCTTCGGAGCGCACGCGGATCGACGGATGGATGGCCGCGACACGTGCCGAATCCTCGAACCCCGACACCACCGGCAGGTGCATGCCGCCCACCTGCACGGGCATGCGCGCGAGGATCGGGTGGACGTAGTCCAGCACGAGCGCACACGTCGCCGAACGCCCGTCGCACCATTCGGCCATGCGATGCAGCATGACTTCCAGCGGCGCCTGCGGCAGATAGGGGCACACGCCCTCCAGCATCAGCAGCACGGGACGATCGCCGTGCAACGCCACCGCGTCGAGCCACGCGGGGTCCAGCACCGAGCATGCGAGATTGCGCTCCTGTTCGGCGGGCGCCACATGCGCTTCACGCAGCCGGACGGCATCGGGCAGGTCGACGTTGAGCCAGTCGACGCCACTGTGCCCGCCCAATCGACTGCGGCGCGTGCACAGCCCCGCGCCCAGCGTGACGCCGATGCCGTGCGGATGCGCCGTGAAGAACTCCGCCGCGAAGCGATCGATCAGCGCGGCCCGCGAGACCACGCCCCGCACGAACGCCGCATCCCCCGCATACGCTGCAAGGTCGAGCGCCATCGCCGCGGCGATGCGCTCCGCTTCGGGATCGGAGAACACCGACCCCGCGGCATCGTGGGTCGCACCGCTCGCACCACTCGCACTGGCGCGCGCGGCCAGCGTCAGCAGCAGCGTCGCCGTGGCGCCTTGCAGCGCGGTCTTCGGCTCAGCAGGTGAACGGATAGGCACTGCCCGTGTTGTTGTAGGCGGTGAGCGCGATCGCGCGCATGCCCTCTTCCACCGGCGGCTGCGGGTAGTTGAGCTGGATGGCGTTCTTGATCAGCGCCCCGTCGCTCCCCTTCAGGTTCCACGCGCCGCGCTTGGCATCCCAGGTGAGTTGCGGGTTGGTGGCCATGCGGATCTCGAAGTTGAACGGGTTGTTGTAGCCCAGCCATTGGCTCAGCACCGGGGCCTTGTCGGTGCCCGGCGCGCGCGTGAGCTCGGCCAGGAACTCCGGCGACTTCCAGGCGAGCGCGATGGCGCGCAGCACCACGCCGCCGAAGGCCAGCAGCGAATCCGCGCCGCCGCCCGGAATACCCAGGCCCGTGGGCAAGGCGCCCTGCACCGGTCCGGGCGGCGCGGGCGGCGGGTCGAACGCGGCCGCCGAGCCCATGAAGTTGGGGAACACCTGGTAGTAGGCCGCGAGCGCCTCGGGCGCGAGCGCCGCCGGCGCCTCCGGCAGCACGATGACGAAGGCGTCGTCGGGGCCGATCCAGCCGGCCGTGAGCATCGGCTTCCACTCGGCCCACATCGCGGGGTTGCTGTCCACGTGCAGGCTGATGTCCAGCTGCGGCCAGAGCGTCGGCAGGCCGAAGTCGCGGTGCAGCAGGGGCTGGATGTCTTGCTGGTCGAGCAGTTCGCGGCGGTACGCATCGTCCTGCCACGATCGCGCGATGGCCCTGAGGTAGGCGAGGCGGAATTCGAGCAACGGCTCGGCACTTTGGCGCTGGGTCATGATGACTTCTTCCTTGTTCAAGAAAATTGCGCAGGCGGTCGCTTGCGCGGGGACAACTCCGGCCGCATCGCGGCCAGATCCTTCATGCGGTCGCGAGCCTCGTCGCTCACGGGCGCGAGCGCCTGCAGTGCGGTGAGCGCGTCGAATTCGGTGCGGTGCTTGCCGCCCTCGCGCGCCAGCGCCGCGGCATGCGAAAGGCTCTGGACCGCCGCCGCGCGGTCGCCGCCCGCGCCCAGCAGGTAGCGGGCTTTCTTCAGGTGCAGCTCGGCGCTGTAGAGCCCCTCGTTGAGCTGCGCCACCAGCTGCAGGCAGTCGTCGATGCGCGCGATCGCCTCGACCCACCGCTGGTGGCTTGCGAGCGTTTCGGCGGCGAAGGCGCGGTAGTAGGTCTGGCAGTAGCGGCACCCCATGTTCCACAGCGCCTGCACGGTGCCGTCGGCCTGCGCGATGTCCGCAAGGTCGCCGGTCGACCAGCAGCGGATGATGTCCGCATAGCCCTGGAACGCCGGCAGGCCGTAGCGCGCGGTGATGTCCAGCAGCTCGGTCGTGCTCGCGAGCGCGGCGGCCCGGTCGCCGCGCGCCTGGTGGCCCAGGCTCTGGTAGAGCAGCGCCATGCTCAGCGACGGAATGTGCGACATCTCGCGCGCCCACTGCACGGCCTGCGCGGCATCGGCGCGCGCTGCCTCGTCGTGGCCGGCGAACCAGCGCACCAGCGAGCGCCCGGTGGTCGCCCACACGCGCGTGTCGAAACCGAATTCGGCCGCATGGTGCGCATGCGCCTCGGGGCTGTAGCAGTCGATGGCGTCCGTGAGCGCCACCTCGGCCACGGCGAAGCGGCCGTCGGAATAGTGCGCCAGGCCCAGGTAGGTCTGCGCGGCGACGTACACGCCCTTGTCCTCCTGCTGCCGCGCATGGCCCAGCAGCCGGTGGCTCAGCCGCCGCACCTCGTCGCGGTTGCTCGCGACATGGTGGAAGGTGATCATGGTCCACAGGTGCTGCACCTGCTTCTCGCGTGCCACCGTGTCGTTCAGCAGCTCCTGCGAGAGCGCGATGCGGTCCACCACCTGCGCGTGGGCCCAGCCGTGCTTGTTCATCATCGCCTGCGTGACGTAGCTGTTCACGTCGAGCCGGGCCTCGCGCTGCGCGTTGCCGTCCAGCCGCGCGACCCAGCCGTCGATGTGCTGCGCATAGGCGATGGTCTCGTCGTTGAGCGAGCGGTGCTGCGTGAGGCGAAGCTGCCGCACCGCGAGCGCGACCGCCTGCGCGTGATCGCCCGCGTCGGCCCAGTGCTGCGCGACGCCGCCCGGCTCGCTGGCCACGCGCTGCGGGTAGCGGCGCATCAGCGTCTGCGCCACGCGCTCGTGCTGCTGCCGGCGCTGCGCGACCAGCATGCATTCGTAGGCGGTGTCGCGGATCAGTGCATGCCGGAAGATGAAGGCGCCGCTCTCCGCGGCGGACGGCTCGGCCGGCATGACCAGGCCGGCCTCGCGCAGGGCCCGCAATTCCCAGTCCACCGCCTCGCGGCTCCTGCCCGAGCAGGCGGACAGCAATTCCGCATCGAACTGCCGCCCGACGGTGGCGGCCAGCTGGAGCAGGCTCTTGGCCGCGCCGAGCCGGTCGAAGCGGCTGACCAGAGAATCGCGCAGCGTGACGGGAATGGCCGCCGGCTGCACCGCGTCCTTGAAGACCCAGGTGCCGTCGGCTTCCACCAGGTAGCTGTCCAGCAGCATGCGCGCCATTTCTTCGACGAAGAGCGGCACGCCGTCGGTGCGCGCGACGATGTTGCGGATCACCGCGGCATCGACCGTCCTCGGCGCGAGCACCTGGCGGGCCAGTTGCGTGGCCTGCGCGTCGTCGAGCCTTCGCACCTCGATGCATTCGGCTTCCAGGGCCGGCGGCTTGGTCCACTCGGGCCGCGCGGTCAGCACGAGCAGCACGCGCCGGTCCACGAGTTGCGCAACAAGGCTCTCGAGAAATTCGATGCTCGTCGGATCGGCCCAATGCACGTCTTCGACCACCAGCAGGAGCGGCGCCGATGCGGCCATGTGCAGCAGCCATTGCGCGGTCGATTGCAGCAGCAGCGCCTTCTGCATCGCGGGCGACATCTGGCTCGCCTCGTGCGCGCCCAGCGGCAGCGACAACCACGCGCAGAAGATCGGGACCACGGACTGGGCATCGCAACCGGCGGCATGCAACGCCTCTTGCAGGCGATCGCGGCGGCTGTCCGGCGACGCACCTGGCACTGCATCGAGTTGCTGGCGCAGCAGCGAGAGAAACGGCGTCAGCGCGTTGTTCTGGTGTTCGGGCTGGCACTGCGCACCCACGGACCTTCGGCCTTCTTGCGCCACGTGCTCGCGCAGCACGTCGACGAGGCAGGACTTGCCGATGCCCGGCTCGCCGCGAATCCACACCGCGCGCCCCTGGCCCTGGCAGGCCTCCGCCCATTGGGTGCGCAGCAGTTCGAGTTCCGGGTCGCGCCCGATGCAGCGGTGGCCCAACGCGCCCGCAACGGCGATGGGCGGCGAGAACGACGGCTTCTGCGGATTGAGCCTGAAGGTCTGGATGCCGGCCGATTGCCCCGGCAGGCTCACGCTGCCGGCCGCATCGAAATGCGCGTGGCGCGACAGCAGGCGGTAGCTGCTCTCGCTGGCCAGCAGCGTTCCCATGTCGGCCACGCCTTCCAGGCGCATCGCCACGCTCACCGCGTGGCCCGAGGGAATCTCGCCCGCGGCCACCACGGCCATGCCGGTGTGCATGCCCATGCGGATGCCCAGGTGCGCACCGTGCGCCTGGCGGATGGCCTCGGCCCGGCTGTGGCCGAGGGCCGTGAGTTCCAGCGCCGTCATGCTGGCCTGCCGCGCGTCGGTGTCGCTTGCGTGCGGGTAACCGAAGAGCACGATCATCCGGTCGCCCAGCGTGCCCGCCAGCAGGCCGCCGCGCCGCGTGGCCACGTCGGAGAAACGGCCGAGCTCCTCGCGCTGCAGGAGCTCGAGTTTTTCGATGTCCGACGGCGGCACGGTGCCTTCGACGTCTTCGCTGTCTTCACCCTCCCCCGCATCGGGCCACACCGCGACGCTGCAGCACAGCACCGTCAACTGCCGTTTCTCGGAGAAGGCCCGCGGCGACGCCACGGTGCGCGTGAGCGGATCGTCGTGCAGCTGTTGCTGTTGCTGCTGCGCGGACCGCAGTGCGCCCACGAGGTTGTCGAGCCTGAGCCGCCCGAGTTCGGCCAGCAGCGTGGCCGCCGAGCCGCAGCGCTCGTCGGCCTTCTTCTTGAGCGCTTGCCGCAGCAGCGCGGCCACGGGATGCCCGGCGATCTCCGCCGGCAGCGGCACTTCCAGCGGACTGAGCTGCTGGTGAAAGATCTCGGCTGTCGATTCGCCGCGCACGGCGGGTGAACCCGTCAGGCATTCGAGGAACATCAACCCCCAGGCATAGAGGTCCGAGCGCACGCTGGGCGGCTCGCCGCGCAGTTGCTCGGGCGCGGTGTACGAGGGCGTGCCCAGGCACTCCTCGGCCATCGTGAGCGTTGGAAACTGAAGGCCCCTGTGCAGCGGGATCACGGTGCTGATGCCGAAGTCCAGCACCTTCGCATGCGGCATTGCGCCGGTGAAGGTGACCATCACGTTGTCGGGCTTCAAGTCGCGGTGCACGATGCCGGCGCGGTGCGCGCAGTCCAGCGCATCGAGCACCTCGGCCATGAGATGGCCGGTCTCCGTCGCGGTCAGCGAGCCTCTGCGCCGCACCAGGCTGCGCAGCGTTTCGCCAGGCACGTATTCGAAGACGCCGTACACGCAGTCGCCCTCTTCGCCCTTGTCGAGCAACTGCACGATATGCGGGTGGTGCAATGCTGCGCAGAGCTTGGTCTCGCGGTGAAAGCGTGCGACGCGCTGCTTGCCGTCCTCGACCTTCACCACCTTCACGGCAACGACGGTGCCCGTGCGGCGCTGCATGGCGCGATAGACCGTGCCATAGCCGCCCGCGCCCAGCACGTCCAACAGGTCGTAGCCGGGAATGTGCTGTGCGACCGACTCGCTTGCGTCGCCGCGGCCAATGACGGCGTCCTGCATTTCAGCCCCCATCTTCTTGTTGATCGGCAAACGCCATCCGACGGGCGCCGCAACAAGGATTGCCACGCAACACCATCGTTTGAAACACGATTTGTTACTGTAGCTGACGGGGTGATTTTTTCGATCGAAAAATCTTTAAAAGAAGCCGCCGCGCAAGGGCTCTGGCGGTCTTTCTATTACGTGTGTGACCGCTATTACGCTGAAAGAATTCGCGCGTGCGGCCGCTGCGTTCAGGCGAAATCGGTCGACGGTTTTTCCCAGAGATTCACGCCGCCTTCCACCGCGTATTTGTCGATCTCCGCAAGCTCTTCGGCACTCAACGGCGCGTGGCGCAGTGCTGCGACGTTGTCGACGATCTGCTCGGGCCGGCTCGCGCCGATGAGCGCGGAACTCACGCGCGGATCGCGCAGCGTCCACGTCAGCGCGAGCTGCGCGAGGCTCTGTCCGCGGCGCTGGGCGATCTCGTTGAGCGCGCGTGCGCGTTCCACGTTGTCATGAGACAGGTGCTCCTGCTTGAGCGAACCGCCGCCCGGACGGTTGATGCGCGCATCGACCGGAATGCCCTTCAGGTACTTGTCGGTGAGCAACCCTTGCGCGAGCGGCGTGAAGGCGATCACGCCCGCGCCGAGTTCGCCGGTGGCATCGAGCAGGTCCTTCTCGATCCAGCGGTTGAACAGGTTGTAGGCCGGCTGATGGATGAGCAGCGGCACCTTCCACTCGCGCAGCAGCGCAGCGATCTCGCGCGTCTTGCCCGCGGAGTACGACGAGATGCCGATGTACAGCGCCTTGCCCTGTTGCACGGCCTGCGCGAGTGCAGAGGCGGTTTCTTCCAGCGGCGTGTGCGGATCGAAGCGGTGCGAATAGAAGATGTCGACGTAGTCCACGCCCAGGCGCTTCAGGCTCTGGTCGAGGCTCGCTAGCACGTATTTGCGGGAGCCGCCGCCCTGGCCATACGGGCCGGGCCACATGTCCCAGCCGGCCTTGCTGGAGATGATGAGTTCGTCGCGGTAGGCCTTGAAGTCCTCGCGCAGCAGGCGGCCGAAATTGGTCTCCGCGCTGCCATATGGCGGGCCGTAGTTGTTGGCCAGGTCGAAATGGTTGATGCCCAGGTCGAACGCGGTGTGCAAGAGCTTGCGCTGCACGTCGATGGGCGTGCTGTCGCCGAAGTTGTGCCAGAGCCCGAGCGAGATGGCGGGCAGCACGAGCCCGCTGCGCCCGACGCGGCGATAGGGAATGGCGTCGTAGCGCTCGGCGGCGGCAAGGTAGGTCATGGCGTGAGCAGAAGAGTGGGAAGGGAGCGACATGATGCCCGCGTGTTTGCGCATATGCATGCGCGGTTTTCTTCGTTGGTGACGCGCGCAGGGCTTTCTAGGATCGTCGCTTCCCAACCAGCCCCACCGCTCCCGTACCGGAGCGCGCCGTCATGCCCATCGAGACGCTCTCCGAGACGCCCTCTTCCATTCCTTCGCGCCGCGTGGCGCTCAAGGCGCTTGCATCTCTCGCATCCGTCACGGCCATCGGCAGCCTGGCCCTGGCGGGCTGCTCGCGGGAAGACAAGGCGGCAGCGGCCAGCGGCCCGGCCGTGGTGAAGAAGACCGGCGACAAGGTCGCCTTCAAGTACCCCAACAACCCGTCGTTCGACCTCATCTACCTGGCCGACGAGCTCGGCTACTTCGAGGGCACCAACACCCACCCCGAGTACGTCGGCAAGATCGCCGCGCCGCAGATCATTCCGCTCGTGGGCACGGGCGAGATCGACTTCGGCAGCCGCATGGTGCCACTGGTGATCTCGGCCATCGCGTCGGGCGCGGACCTCAAGGTGGTGGCCGCGGGCGGCAAGACGCTGCAGGAAGCGCCGCACATGAAGTACTTCGTCCGCAAGGACTCGGGCATCCGCAATCCGAAGGACCTCGAAGGCAAGACCATCGGCTTCAACAGCTTCGGCGCCTGCGCCGAGTTCGTGACCAAGAAGTACCTGCGCCAGCACGACGTGGATGTGACGAAGATCAACTTCGTCGTCATTCCCGACGAGCAGGCCGAGCAGACGCTGGTGACGGGCAACACCGATCTCGCGATCATCCATGCGCCCTTCTCGGGCCGCGCGGACAACGCCGAGTCGCTGGTGCGCCTGTGGAGCGACTTCGACCTCGATGGCGGCCTGGGCGGCATGGCGCCCTACAGCGCGCACGGCCAGTTCATCCGCCAGCACCCCGAGGCGGTGCGCGACGTGGTCGCCGCGCTCGCCAAGGCCGGCAACTGGGTCAACGCCAACACCGAGGAAGCGCGCAAGCTCGTGGCCAAGCGCATCAACATGGACCTGAAGAACGTCGACCGCTATGCCTACGTCGACGACCTGGTGGTGACCGAGCCGCCGATCCAGTACTACATCGACATCCTGCAGTCCGAGGGCAAGCTCGCCGCGGGCAAGGTGGCGGTGAAGGACGTGTACACCAACGAATTCAATCCCTTCGCGCAGCCGGCCGCGAAGTCCTGAACCGCACACGCGCCATGAGCCTCAAGATCTCGGCCCGCGACGTGCGGATGGACTACGCCGCGCGCGGCGCGAGCGAGCGCGTGCGGGTGCTCGATGGCTTCGACCTCGATGTGCGCGAGGGCGAATTCCTCTCGGTGCTCGGCCCCTCGGGCTGCGGCAAGTCGACGTTCCTGGGCATCCTGGCGGGGCTCACCGAGCGCACCGGCGGACGCATCGCCATCAACGGGCAGCCGCTCGCGGGCATCAACCGCAACCAGGGCGTGGTGTTCCAGGGCTATGCGCTCTTTCCGTGGCTCTCGGTGCTCGACAACATCGCGGTCGGGCTCGAGATACGCGGCATCGGCAAGGCCGAGCGCCGCCGCACCGCGCACGAATACCTGGAGCTCGTTGGCCTGCACGGCTTTGCCGACCGCTACCCGCACGAGATCTCGGGCGGCATGAAGCAGCGCGTGGCCATCGCGCGCTCGCTGGCCTACAAGCCCGACGTGCTGCTGATGGACGAGCCCTTCGCCGCGCTCGATGCGCAGACGCGCGAGATCCTGCAGGGCGAGCTGCTGCGCATCTGGGAGCAGTACCGCAAGACCATCGTCTTCATCACGCACAGCCTGGAGGAAGCGGTGTACCTCTCGGACCGCGTGGCGGTGATGACGCAGCGGCCGGGCCGCATCAAGGACATCATCGACATCCCGCTCGCGCGCCCGCGCTCGGCGGAGATTCGCCATTCGACCGAATTCGCCGCGCTGCGCCAGCGTGCGTGGGAGGTGCTCAAGGATGAAGTGCAGGCCGGGCTGAAGCCGCGGTCGCTGGAAGGTGTGGTGTCATGAGCGCCGTGCTCGACGCGCCCGCAGCGCGCACGCCCCACCGCTTCGTCAAGCTCGCGCGCAGCTTCGCCCGCGTGGCCGAACGCGGCATCGGCATCGCGGTCTTCCTGGCGCTGTGGGAGGCGCTGCCGCGCCTGGGCATCGTGAGCGACGCCTACCTGAGCCCGCCCTCCGCCGTCATCGCCAGCATCGCGCAGCTCGTGGATACCGGCCAGCTCTGGAAGCACCTGGCCGCGAGCCTGCAGCGCTCGCTGTGGGGCCTGCTGCTCGCAAGCTTCTTCGGCGTGGTGCTAGGTTTGCTGATCGGCAGCTCGAAGCGGCTGGCGGCCATCGTCGATCCGGTGCTGCAGCTCTTCAGGCAGACCTCGGCCTTCGCGCTGTTTCCGGTGTTCATCCTGTTCCTGGGCATCGGCGAGCTGTCGAAGGTGGCGATCATCTTCTGGGCGTCGTTCTGGCCCGTGCTGCTGAGCACCGTGAGCGGCGTCAAGCAAGTGGATCGCCTGCTCGTCAACTCGGCGCTGTCGATGGGCGCCTCGCAGCGCTTCATCTTCTTCAAGGTGGTGCTGCCGGCCTCGCTGCCGTCGATCTTCACCGGCGTGCGGCTCGCGGGGGCCTACAGCATCACCGCGCTGGTCGCGGCCGAGATGATCGGCGCGCACTCGGGCCTGGGCTTTCTCACGCTCAATTCGCAAGAGACCTTCCAGATCCCGACGATGTACGCCGGCATCCTGCTGCTGGCCGTGCTCGGGCTGCTGCTCAACTACCTGCTCGCCTTGCTGGAGCGGCGGCTGCTGCGCTGGCGCAAGGGGCTGAGCCTCGATGACTGAGCGCAAGCTGGCGGCGGCAGGCGCGGCGCTCATTGCGGCCGTGGCGCTCGCGGGCATCGGCGGCGCCTGGGCCTTCGCGACGCCCTCGCTGTCGAGCCTGCCGAAAGGCCCGGTGCTCGCCCGCGCCATCGAACGCGGCAAGCTCGTCGTCGGCGTGCGTCGCTATCCACGTCCCGCCCCGCCCGAGGCGCCGACGCCGCCCGAGCCCGATGGCTTCGACGCCACGCTGGCCCGGCAGGTGGCGCAGTCGCTCGGGGTGCCGCTGGAACTGGTCGGCCTCGATGCGGCCGCGCAGGAAGCCGCGCTGCGCGAAGGCCGCATCGACCTGCTGGTCGCCGGCGTGCCCGCGCAGACTGCGCAGGACATCGCCGCCGCACCCGGCAGCTACGACATCGGCCGCGGCCTCGTGGTCGCGCTGCGCCGCGGCAAGGTGCAGGCGGCGTCCGCGCTGCGCGGTGCCACGGTATGCGTCGGCGAAGGCTCGGGCTATGCGGGCGCGGTGTCGCAACGCTATGGGGCCGAGCCGCGCAGCTATCCGTCGTCCGTGCATGCGGCATCGGCCTTCATGGCCGGTGAATGCGCCGCGCTCGCCGAGGACGGCGAGGTGCTGGAGCGGCTCATGCAGAACGAGGAATGGCGCTTCTACAAGCCGCTGGCGAGCGACCTGCGTCCGCCAGCGGATGCAGCCATCCGCTTGCCGGAGGGCGATAGCGTGTCACGCGATTACCTGGCCGCGGCGCTGCGGCAATGGCGCGCCGATGGCACGCTGAGCAAGGCGCGCGGTGCGCGGGCGGGCAACCTGCAGTTCGAGATCACGCTGCTCAAGGATGGGTTTGTCTGCCACTCCTAGACTGAGGGCCGCCGATGTCCAGGCTCCGCATGACGGCAGAATGGCCGCCATGGACGAACTCATCGGTCTTCTTTTCGCCATCCTGCTCTGGCGCGTCTTGCTTGCCGCGCTGTTCGGTTTCGCAATCGGCATGGCGCTGGCGCAGGTCTTCCCCGGGTTCGGCGCAGGCGCCGTCGCCACAGTCACGCTGCTCGCGCTGTTCGGCGGTGTCATGTGGCATGCATCGGCGATCGCCGCGGCCGCGCCGGCGGACGCGCCCAAGGCCGAGCAGCAGCCGATATCGCGGCCCATCGCTTTTCTCGGCATCGCGCTCGTCGGCCTTCTGGTCGGCGGCGTGTACGACTACCTGCTCTCGTCGGGCCCGATCGCGCTCTCGGTCCTGGTCGTCTCGTCGATCATGCTGGTTTCGGTGGGTGGAGCGATCACGAAAACGCCTGTCTATCTCAAGGACCTGCTGTTCATGGTCGCAGCCTTGGTCGCGGGCTTCGTGGTGCCGTGGGCCATCGCCACGCTTCTGGGCTGAGCCCTACTTCTGCGCCGCCTTGGCTTCCCGAGCGGCCGAACTCTCCAGCCCTTCCTTCGGCAGCCACAACGCCAGCGCCACCACGCCCAGGCTCACGACCAGCATCATCAGGAACGTGAGGTGCAGCGAACTGCCCAGCGCGAGGCGGATGCCCGCATCGCCCGCGACGGAGCCGTGCACGCCCTGCAGCAGCAGGCGCAGTTCGTCGTCGGTGAACATCATGCTGCCGTCGCCGCGCGTCAGGCCGAGGTTGAAGACCGCGCCGAAGAACGCCGCGCCCAGTGCGCTCCCCAGGTTGCGCGAGAACACGTTCGACGCCGTGGCGATGCCGCGCTGCGAGAGCTCCACGCCCTCCTGGATCAGGATCAGCGAACTCAGGCTCATCACGCCCATGCCCAGGCCGATGATGAACGAGCCGATGGCCGGCAGCACCGGCGAGCTGCCGGCACCGAGCAGCGCGAAGGTCGCGGTGCCCACCGGAATCAGCGCGGCGCCCACGACCACCATGCGCCACAGCCCGATGCGGTGGAAGGTACGCGAGGTCAGCGTCGCGCCGATGGGCCAGCCCAGCATCACCATCGTGAGCGTGAGGCCGGCCGTGACCGACGAGCGCTCCAGCACCACCTGCACGTACATCGGCAGGAACGTGGTGATGCCGATCAGCACCATGCCGGCGAGCATCGCCGCGCCGTTGACCGTGGCGATCATCCGGGCGCCCCAGAGCTTGAGCGACACCATCGGGTCGGCCGCGCGGCGCTCCTGCGCGATGAAGAGCGCGAGCGTGACCACGAAGAGCCCCGCCCATGCGAGCGCGACGCCCGAGTTGCCGACGCCGAACTCGGTCAGCGCGATCATCAGCGACGCGATGCCGACGGTGAACAGCACCGCACCCACCATGTCGATGGACGAGCGGCGCACCGTCGGCGCCTCGTGCAGGAAGAACCAGAAACCCGCCGCCGCGGCCAGGCCGATGGGCACGTTGACCCAGAAGATCCAGGCCCACGACAGCTTCTGCACGATGAGCGCGCCGATCATCGGCCCGACCACCGCCGAAACGGCCCACACGCTCGCGAGGTAGCCCTGCACCTTGCCGCGTTCGCGCACCGGGTAGAGGTCGCCGACGATGGTGAGCGACACCGGCTGGATGGCGCCCGCGCCGATGCCCTGGATGAGCCGGAAGCAGATCATGGCCGGCATCGACCACGAGAAGCCCGCCAGCACCGAGCCGATGATGAAGATCGCGATGCCCACGAACATGATGGGCTTGCGGCCGTACAGATCGGAGAGCTTGCCGAACACCACGGTCATCGCGGTCTGCGCGAGCAGGAACGAGGCGAAGACCCAGCTGTAGAGATGCAGCCCGCCGAGTTCGGAGGCGATCTGCGGCATGACGGTGGAGACGATGGTGGCTTCGATGGCGACCATGGCCATGGAGGCCATGATCGATGCGATGACCAGGGGGCGGTTTGTAGTTTTGGTGCTGGCGCTCATGGGGTGTGTCGGGCCTGAAGCTGCCCCGGACGGAGGTGTCCGGCAAGCTGAGGTGAGGTGGCGGGGCCGCGAGGCGTCGATGCTATCGGGGCGCGCGGATCCGTGCTGGCGCTCGGGCACTCGCGCTGTCTTGTTCGCGCGATCGAACGGGCTTGCGATATCGCCTTGTCGCCAGAGGATTCGATCCGGGCGCAACAACATCGAGGCCGGCTTTCGCGGCCCCGCGTAGCGCGCCGGCTCAGCCCGCGTTCAGCGCCGAAGTGCCGTCGTAGATGTAGCGGCGCGACCAGGGCAGCGTCTTCGCCGCGCGGCCGGCCTTGCGTCCCACGATCTGGTAGATCGCCACGTCGTCGTTCTCGAAGGCATAGGCGCAGCCCGCGAGGTACACGCGCCAGATGCGGAATTTCTCCTCGTCGACCATCGTGTGCAGCTTCTCGCTGTTGGCTTCGTAGCTGTCGCTCCAGTAGCGCAAGGTCTGCGCATAGTGGCGGCGCAGGTTCTCGATGTCGAAGGCTTCGAGCCCGCCCTGCTGCATGGCCTGCAGCGCGAGGCTGATGTGCGGCAGCTCGCCGTTGGGGAACACGTAGCGGTCGATGAAGTCGCCGCCGCCGTAAGAGACGCCACCGCCCTCGGGGTCGGACGAGGTGATGCCGTGGTTCATCACCACGCCGTCGTCGGCCAGGAGTTCCTGCACCCGCTTGAAGTACGCGGGCAGGTTCTTGCGGCCCACGTGCTCGAACATGCCCACGCTGGTGATGCGGTCGAACTGGCCGGTCACGTCGCGGTAGTCCTGCAGGCGGATCTCGATGCGGTCTGCCAGGCCCGCGGCCTTCACGCGCTCGTTGGCCAGGTCGAACTGGTTCTGCGAGAGCGTCACGCCCACGCAGCGCGCGCCGAACTTCTGCGCGGCGCGGATCACCAGTGCGCCCCAGCCGCAGCCGATGTCCAGCAGCGTCTGGCCTGGCCGGAGGTCGATCTTGGTGAGGATGTGGTCGATCTTCTTCAACTGCGCGGTGGCGAGGTCTTCGTCGCCGTTCTCGAAGTAGGCGCACGAATAGACCATGTTCGGGTCCAGCCACTGCTGGTAGAACGCGTTGGAAACGTCGTAGTGGTACTGGATGGATTTCTTGTCCGACGACTTGGTGTGCGTGAAATAGCGCGCCATGTTCTGTAGCGCCCCGCCCTGCCTGTCGATCGAGGTCTTCGCCAGGCCGTAGGCGATGTCGATCACGTCGCTGAGCTTGCCCTCGATGTCGATCTTGCTCTTGACGTAGGCCTCGCCCAGGTTGTCCAGCGTGGGCTGCAGCATCAGCGACAGCGCGGCGGGTGTCTTGACGTGCAGCGTGACCGAGGGTCCGCTGAAGTTGCCGAAGTCGTACGACTGGCCGTCCCACAAGGTCAGGCGCGCCGGCAGGTTGGCGCGGTCGCGAACGGCGGCGCTCCACTGCGCCAGCTTTTTTTCCCAAAGCATGCATCTCTCCGTGTTGTTAGGTTCACCCGGCGCCAGTGCGCCGGGGTGCTGCAGCGAGCAAAACAATAACGAAAAAATTTGAAACCTGCATGGTCGTGACGACGCAAGAAATCGCAGCAAGTGCTACAAGGCGCCGCCGTCTTTCGCAGGCGCCGCGCCGGCCTGCGGGGCATCGGTCGCCTCGATGAAGATGCGCTTGATCGTCGGGAAACGCGCGCGCACCTGCGTCTCGATGGCGGCAACGGCCTCGCCCGCCTCGCCCGTGGAAATGTCGTCCCTGAAGTTGACGTCCACGATCACCAGCGCCTCGTCGGCGCCGATGTACATCGACAGCACATGCCCCACGTCTTCGACGCTGGGCTGCGCCATCGCGAGCTCGCGGATGGCGCGCGCCGTCTCGGGCCGGATGCCCTCGCCGATCAGCAGGCCCCGCGCCTGCGCGATGAGCAGCACCGCCACGCCCGCCAGCAGCACGCCGATGACCACCGAGGCCACGCCGTCGAGCGCCGGCATGTCCAGCGCGTGGCTCAAGTAGATGCCGAGCCCGGCCACCACGAGGCCCACCAGCGCGGCGGAATCCTCGGCCAGCACGGTGTAGGTGGTCGGGTCCTTGCTGCGGTCCAGCGCCTGCCAGAACGGCGTGCCGTTGGCCTGCGCGCGGAACTGCCTGAGCGCAATGAGAAAGCTCGTGCCCTCGAACACGAAGGCAGCCGCGAGCACGACGTAGTTCCACGTGGGGTCGCGCATCGGCTCGGGCGCGCGGATGTGCTGGATGCCTTCGTAGAACGACACGCCGCCGCCCAGCCCGAAGATCAGCACCGCCACGATCAGGCTCCAGAAATAGAGCTCCTTGCCGTGGCCGAACGGATGCTCGGGCGTCGCGGGCCGCTTGCTCAGCTTCAGGCCCACGAGCAGCAGCACGCCGTTGAAGGTGTCGACCGCCGAGTGGATGCCCTCGGACAGCATCGCCGAGCTGCCGGTGATGCCCGCCACGATGAACTTGGTGATGGCGATCGCCACGTTGGCGCCGATGGCGCCGTAGATCGCAACCTTGGATTCGGCCATCCGGCTCAGGCCGCCTAGGCCGCTTCCATCGACGCCGCGCCCATCGCGTCGTTGCCGGCCTCCGAGAGCCAGCGCTGCTTGTCGCGCAGCGGCGGCGCACCGAACATGCGGCCGTATTCGCGCGCGAACTGCGAGGGGCTTTCGTAGCCCACGCTGTGCGCGGCGCTCGCCACGTCGGTGCCGGTCATCAGCATCTGGCGGCGCGCTTCCTGCAGGCGCAACTGCTTTTGGTACTGCAGCGGGCTCATCGCGGTCACGGCCTTGAAGTGATGGTGGAACGACGACACGCTCATGTGCACCGCGCGCGCCATGTCCTCCACCCGCAGCGACTGCGCATAGTTCACGCGCAGCGCGCTGATGGCCTTGGCGATGCGCTGGGTGTGGCTGTCCTGCAGCGCGATCTGGCGCAGCCGCGCGCCCTCGCCGTTCACCAGCAGGCGGTACATGATCTCGCGCTTGATGAGGGGCGCCATGATCGGCACGTCCTCCGGCGTCTCGACCAGCCGCAGCAACCGAAGCACCGGCTCCAGCACCGGCATCGCGATGCGGTTGACGTACATGCCGCGCGAAGCCGGCGCGTTGGCCTTGGCGGGCAGCTTCTCGTCGCCGATGAGCTCGCCGATTTCGTCGAGCGCCAGCTCCAGCCGCACGCCCAGGTACGGCTCGTTCTCGCACGTGAGGCGCACCTGGCCGCACACGGGCAGGTCCACCGAGGTGACGAGGTAGTGCATCGGGTCGTACACATAGATGTCGTCGCCCACGATGATTCGCTTGGAGCCCTGCGCGATCAGCCCGAGCGCGGGCGTCGCGAAGGCGTGCTTGGGGCCGTCGGGCTTGCTGATGCAGAACACCTGCAGTCCGGCCACCGGCGTTTCCACCGTGCCGTCGCGCCCGCCGGTGATGCGGTTGATGAGCGCCACCAGTTCCTTCCTGGCTTCGTCGAGTTCGGGCTCCAGCGGCATCGGCTGGGCCAGGGCTCCAGCGATTTCGGCAGCGATTTCGGGTGTTTCGTCGGACATGTAGGGGGCCTTGTCGCGGTGAAGGTCACGGTGGCGGGCACCGTGGAGGATCGGGTGGTTTACAGCTTAGCGCCGCTCCCATGAATCTGCACGCCCCGGGAAGGAGGTCTGGAGAAATAGGCAAAGACTTTGCAGGAACGCGCTCGCCGCGCCGGGGGCCGCGGGCGGATACTTTTTGCCAGTGCCTCACCCGGCATCTCCCCACACCCTCCCACAACACAAAGGACCTCTCCATGCAGTACCGCAAATTCGGCCGCACCGGCCTCCTGGTTTCCGAACTCTGCCTCGGCACGATGACCTTCGGCGGCGCCTCGGGCATCTGGAGCCAGATCGGCGACCTCCAGCAGGCTGAGGCCGAAGGCCTGGTCGGGCGCGCCATCGACGCCGGCATCAACTTCATCGACACGGCCGACGTGTACTCCGAAGGCCAGTCGGAAGTCATCACCGGCCAGGCGCTCAAGAACCTGAAGATCCCGCGCGATAGCGTGGTGGTGGCCACCAAGGTGCTCGGCGAAACCGGCAGCAAGGGCCCCAACTCCAGCGGCGCCTCGCGCTTTCACATCATGGACGGCGTGAAGGCGAGCCTGAAGCGCCTGCAGCTGGACCACATCGACCTCTACCAGATCCACGGCTTCGATCCGCTCACGCCCATCGAGGAAACGGTGCATGCGCTCGATAACCTCGTGCAGCAGGGCCACGTGCGCTACGTGGGCGTGTCGAACTGGGCGGCCTGGCAGATCGCCAAGGCGCTGGGCATCGCCGAGCGCGACCGGATCGCGCGCTTCGAGTCGCTGCAGGCCTACTACACCATCGCCGGGCGCGACCTGGAGCGCGAGCTGGTGCCGATGCTGCGCAGCGAAAACGTCGGCCTCATGGTCTGGAGCCCGTTGGCCGGTGGCCTCTTGAGCGGCAAGGTCGACCGCCATACCGAGACCGAAAAGGGCACCCGCCGCGCCAGCTTCGACTTCCCGCCGGTGAACCGCGACCGCGCCTACGACTGCATCGATGCGATGCGCGTGCTGGCCGAGGCCCGCAAGGTGTCGGTGGCGCAGATCGCGCTGGCATGGCTGCTGCACCAGCCGGTGGTGACCAGCGTGATCATCGGCGCCAAGCGCGTCGAGCAGCTGGACGACAACATCGCGGCCACGGCCATCGAGTTGTCAGCCGACGAGCTGGCCACGCTCGACAAGGTGAGCGCGCTGCCGGCCGAGTACCCGGGCTGGATGCTGGAGCGCCAACGCGCGAACCGCGACAAGCACCTGGCCTGATTGGCTCATACCAGGTTGCTTCGAAAAGATAAATCCGTTCACGCTGAGCTTGTCGAAGCGCCGCGCGAGGCTTCGACAGGCTCAGCCCGAACGGCTTTGGCAAATCGAACGCAATTCCTATCAGGCCAGCGCCAACGCCAGCGCGGCCGAGCGCCGCGCGGCGTGGGCCGCGGTTGCGCGCAGTGCACGCAGGTCGAGGTGCCGCGCGGCGCTGGCCGCATCGGGCGCGGGCAGGTGCGGCACCACGCCGAGCAAGGGCGCGCCGAGCCGGTCGCGCAAGGTTTGTAGATTCGCCTCGGGCGACAGCATCTGCGGCTCGATGACGCTCGCGACCCAGCCGGCCAGCACGAGGTCGCGCGCCCGCACGGCTTCGGCCGTGAGCAGCGCATGGTTCAGGCAACCGAGCCGCAGCCCCACCACGAGGATCACCGGCAGCCCGAGCGCCATGGCCAGGTCGGCGCTGCCCAGGTCGTCGCCGAACGGCACGCAGAACCCGCCCACGCCTTCGACGACCACCGCGTCCGCGCGCTGCGACAGCGCCTCGAAGGCCGACAGCATCGTCGGCAGTTCGATGCGCACGCTCTCTTCCCGCGCCGCGAGGTGCGGCGACATCGGCGCGCGCAGCAGGTACGGACAGCGCAAGGCCAGCGGCGCATCGACATTGCCGGCCGCGCGCAGTTGCTCGACGTCTTCGTTCCGCCACGCACCATTCACCCGTTCCAGGCCCGCGGCCACCGGCTTCATGCCGACCGCGCGCAGGCCCGAGGCGGCCAGCAGGCTGAGCATCGCGCTGCTGACCAGCGTCTTGCCGACGCCCGTGTCGGTGCCCGTGACGAACCAGCGGCGCTGCGTCATGCGGCCTCCTTCCACGGCTGCGCCAAGGCGTCGCCCAGCGCATCGACCAGCCGCGCCACGTCGGCCTCGCTGTGGCTGGCCGACAGCGCGATCCGCAGGCGCGCGGTGCCGGCCGGCACGGTCGGCGGACGGATCGCGCCGACGCGCAAACCGCGGGCATCGAGCTGCGCCATCGTCCGCATCGCGCGCGCGTTGTCGCCGAGGATCAGCGGCTGGATCGCGGTGGGCGAATCGGGCAGCCAGGCGCTGCCGTCCGGCGGAAGGACCGCGTTCAGGCCCCGGCGCAGTTGGGCGATGCGCGCCTTCAATCGCGCGCGGCGCTCGTCACCCTCCCCGCCTTCGATCAGCGAAAGGCTCGCGAGCAGCGCATGCGCGATGGCCGGCGGCGCGGCCGTGGTGAAGATGTACGGCCGCGCCCGCTGCACGAGGTAATCGATGACGGTGCGGTGCGCCGCCACGAACGCGCCCGACACCCCGGCCGCCTTGCCGAGCGTGCCGATGAGCACCAGCCGCTCCGAGCGCAGCGCCATCGCCTGCAGCACGCCCCGGCCCGTCGCGCCCAGCACGCCGAAGCCGTGGGCGTCGTCCAGCACCAGCCACGCATCGTGGCGCTCCGCGAGCGCGAGCAGTTCGGCCACGGGCGCGATGTTGCCGTCCATGCTGAAGACCGCATCGCTCACGATCAGCTTGACCGGCGCGTCGCAGGCGCCCAGCTGCGCATCGAGCGCGGCCGCGTCGCAATGCGGATAGCGCGCCACGCGCGCCTTGGCCAGCCGCGCGCCGTCGATGAGCGAGGCGTGATTGAGCGATTCGGAAAAGATCACCGCCTCCGCGCCGCCGAGCGCCGACAGCACCGCGAGGTTGGCCATGTAGCCCGTGCAGAAGAAAAGGCTGCGCGCCTCGGGGATGAATGGCGCCATCCAGCCGGCCAGCCGCTCCTCGAGCTCGGCGTGCGCGCGCGAATGGCCCAGGATCAGGTGCGAGCCGCCGCTGCCCGTGCCGTAGCGCGCCGCGCCTTCGGCGAGCGCCGCGGCCAGCGCCGGATGCGCGGCCAGGCCCAGGTAGTCGTTGCTGCTGAAGCCGAGCATGGTGCGCGGCGCGGTCGCGCCGGCCAGCGTCAGCGACTGCTCGGGTGCGCAGGCGGTCTCGGCGATCTGCCGCCGGCGGCGCAGCGCCTGCGTATCGAGCGCGGTGATCTCGTCCTGCAGGCGTTCAAGCAAGCGCAACATCGCGGCCTCCTGCTTCGGCGTGCTCTGGCGAGGACACCGCCTGGAGCGTGGCCAGCGTGCCATCGACCAGCCGGTCGATCTCGTCGTCGCCGATCACGTAGGGCGGCATGAGGTAGACGGTCGAACCGATGGGGCGCATCAGCAGCCCGTTCGCACGCGCTGCGAGGTGAAAGCGCTCCGCGAACCGGGCACCGGGCTCGCGCACGTCGAAGGCCGTGATCATTCCGCGCTGGCGCAGGTGGTCGACGGGCATGCGGCGCAGCCCTTCGCGCAGCCGGCCGATCAATCGCTCGGCGCGGCCACGATTGCGGCGCAATGCATCCTCGCGCTCGAACAGGTCGAGCGTCGCGAGCGCCGCGCAGCAGGCCAGCGCGTTGCCGGTGTACGAATGCGAATGCAGGAAGCTGCGCGCCACGTCGTCGTCCACGAAGCCTTCGTAGATCGCATCGCGCGTCATCACCAGCGCAAGCGGCAGGTAGCCGCCGCTGATGCCTTTGGAGAGACACAGGAAATCGGGCCAGATGCCGGCCTGCTCGCAGGCGAAGAAGCTGCCGGTGCGGCCGCATCCCACCGCAATTTCATCGGCGATGAGGTGCACCTCGTAGCGGTCGCAGAGGGCACGCACGAGGCGCAGGTAGTCGGGGTCATGCATCGCCATGCCGGTGGCGCATTGCACGAGCGGCTCGACGATCACGGCCGCGATGGATGCATGGCTTTCGGCCAGCAGCGCTTCGAGTTCCGCGGCGGCACGCCGCGCCACGGCGCTGGCATCCTCGCCCGCCAACGCGGCTCGCGCATCCGGCGACGCCACGAGGTGCGCGTTCGCGAGCAGCGGCGCATAGGCATCGCGGAACACGGGCACGTCGGTCACATGCAGCGCGCCCAGCGTTTCGCCGTGGTAACCGTGTCGCAGCGCGACGAAGTGCTGCTTGCCGCTGCGTCCCGCGTTGCGCCATGCGTGAAAGCTCATCTTCAGCGCGATCTCCACGGCTGAGGCGCCATCGGAGGCATAGAAGCAATGGCCCAGTTCATGACCGGTCAGCGCGGCAAGCCGCTCGGCCAGTTCGACGGCCGGTGCGTGCGTGCAGCCCGCGAGCATCACGTGCGAGAGCGTGTCGAGCTGGTCCTTCAGCGCCGCGTTGATGGCCGGGTGCGCGTGGCCGAAAAGGTTGACCCACCACGAGCTCGTCGCGTCGAGGTAGCGGCGGCCGTCATGGTCGATGAGCCAGACGCCCTCGCCCCGCGCGATCGGCAACGGCGGCACCGCTTCGAGGCGGATGCTCTGCGTGCACGGATGCCACACGTGGCGCCGGCTGCGCTGCTGCCAGTTGGTGTTGGCGGAGGGGGAAAAAGCAGTCGATGGCGGCATCCGCGCATTCCTTTGTGGGAGCAAGGCGCGGGATCGTATCGACGCTTTGCAGGCACGACAAACCGCCTCGGCGCTGGCAGATTGCCGCGTGCTTGGACGACGATGGACGGCGTAGCAATCGCGTTGCGAACAAGCTCGCGCAACGCGACAGCATCGAGCCGGAGGGGCCTCGGCGGGCCGGTCGCAAGTTGTCCGGTCAACGCCAAAGATAACTGGCGAATGTCGGAGGGGCGCCAGATATCAGGCACATCGCGCCTCATCGGACACGTGAATGTCCGATTGAGGCAAACCACTTCCCGGCGCTCATCCAGCGCTCTTCTTCACCAGCGCCGTGATGTAGTCGCGCAGCGAAGTCGCCCCGCGCTCGGGCTTCTCGGGCTCTTCCTTGTTGTCCAGCGTGATGCGCGTCATCGCCGCGTACGACCTCGCCGCGGCCTCCGAAAACCCCAGCGACCGGTACGCCTGCTCCCATTGCTCGGGCGGCGTCACCGCCACTTCCACCGGCCGCCCCAGCGCGTCTGCAAAGGCTCGCGCGACATCGGCCGGCGAATAGCGCTCCGGCCCTTCGACGTAGTGCGGCCCCGATGCCTCGGCCGCGCCCAGCATCAGCCGCGCGGCGAACTCGCCCAGGTCGTGCGGCGCCACCATCGGCAGCGTGAAATCGGGCGGGTACATGCTGTGCAGCTTGCCTTCGTTCCGGGCAGTGTCGAGCGAGGCATCCCAGTTGCTCATGTAGTAGGCCGCGCGGAGGGGACTGACCGGCGCCTTGCCGGCCTGCAGCGCCTGCTCCATGTCGTACAGCACCCCGAGGTCGCCGATGCCGTTGCCCGGCTGTGCGCCGTAGGCCGATTCGCAGACGATCTTCTCGAGCTTGCAACCCTCCAGCGCGTCCACGATGGCGTACAGGCTCCTGCGCTCTTCGGCGACCGTGTCGGTCGACGGGGGCGCCGGCGGGTTGAGCACGAAGAGCCGGTGCCCGCGCGCGATCACGCGGTGCAGCGCGGGCGTGTCGAACACGTCGACCTGCGCCACATGGGCGCCCTTGGTCTTGAGCGGCTCGGCCTTGCTCGCATCGCGCGTGACCACGGTGACGGGCTCGTTGCGCGCGAGCAGCGCCTGCGCCAGCGACGAGCCGACATGGCCCGTGGCGCCGAGGATGATGTGCATCGCCATCTCCCTATGAACGCTTCTCGGCATTGCGCTTGCGCGTGGCAGCCGCCTTCTTGGCCGATGCCGAGCGTTCCTCGGCGGTGCGAGAGGCCGCCGCCGCACCACCCTTGTGGCCGCCCTTGCGCGAAGACGCATGGTTCTCTGTCTTGCCGCGGCCCGATCCGCTCTTCTTGCCGCCGCCGGTCTCGGCATTCACCGTGGCCCAGGCGCGGCGCTCGGCCTCGCCCTTGCCGACACCGCGGTGCTCGTAGCCTTCCTCGATGTGCTCGGCCTTGCGTTTCTGCTTGTCCGTGTAGGACGACTTGTCGCCTCTTGGCATGTCAGCGCTCCTTCAGGTTGAGAAGCCTTCATGCTGGGCGCACGGCCCGCGCCGCGGGTAAGAAGACGCACGCGCTGCGCGTCAGCGCTGTCTGTCGCGGGACGGCTCGGCCGCCGCCTTCATGCGTCGCAGGTGCGCCAGCATTTCCTCGCGCACGACGCTGGTGATGTGGCTGCGCTTGCCGTTCTCCAGCATGCCCAGCCGGCGCGCGACGGGGCGGCCGGGCAACTGCAGCACGCACAGCGCGGGGTCGCTCTCCCAGTCGAAGTTCTTCAGGAGCGGCGCCATGGTGAAGCCCACGTTCTTGCGCACCAGTTCCGCAATGGCGAGCAGCGAGTTGAGTTCGAGAAACTCCCTCGGCACGAACTGCAGCCGCCGCAGGATCCTGTCGATGCGCGCCCCGGTCGGCGTGCGCCGGTCGAAGCGGATGAAGGGATGGTTCGCGAACAGGCTCGCGATGGGCGTCTCGGGCGAGGCGATGCCCGAATTGGCGATGACGGTGAGCGACTCCTCGTAGCACGGCGTCCACAGGAGACCCGGCACCTCGGGCCACTGGCGCTCGACGACCACGGCCGCATCGAGCTCGCCGCTGATCACGTCCTGCATCAGCTGCGACTGCTCGCGCACGCGCAGCTCGACTTCCAGGTTCGGGTGCAGCGACTTGAGCACCGCCAGCGTGCCCGACAGGAGGCCCATGGCCGAGATGAGCGAGCCGAGCTTGATGGTGCCGGCGATCTGCCGCTGGTCCTGCAGGTCGCGGCGCATCGACTCGTACTGCGCGAGCAGCGCTTCGGCGCGCGGCAGCAGCAGGTGGCCGGCGGGGCTCAGCACCATGGTGCGGCCGGTCTTGTCGAAGAGGGTCTTCTTCATCTCGGATTCGAGGGCGCGCATCTGCTGGCCCACGGCCGCCTGCGTCAGGGCCACCTCGTCGGAGGCCGCGGCAAAGGAGCCGCCACGGGCCGCGGCCACGAAGGTGCGAAGAAAACGAATGGAGCTCATGGGCGGAAGGTAAACAAATCCTTTATCAACTCTAAATGATTTTTAAATTTATTTTTTCCTGTACCTGCAAAACAATGCGGCCATCGGCACTGAACTACCGCACTCCCGCGGCAGGCAGATGACAACCCGCAACGCCACCCGCCACGCCATGCCCACTCCTGAATATTTCCCCCTCGTCGATGTTTCCGGCACGCCCCACGCCCGCGGCGTGCAGCACGGCCGCGCCGTGCCCGAGCGCGTGGCCGGGGGCGTCGCGCTCTACCGCGCCCAGTTGGGCCGCCGCGGCCTGGACGACGCCACCATCCGCCAGCTCGCGCAGTCGATGCTGCCGGTCATCGAGGCCTACGACGCGAGCTACCTGGAAGAGATGCGCGGCATCGCCGAGGGCGCGGGCGTGTCGCTCGAAGACGTGGTGATGATCAATTGCCGCACCGAGATGCTGTTCGGTTATGCCGACATGAAGCAGACAGCCACGCCGCCCGCCGAGCCGCCATCGAGCGAGGACGGCGACTGCACCGGCCTCCTCGTGCTGCCCGCGCGCTCGGCCACCGGGCGCCTCATGCACGCCCACAACTGGGACTGGCGCCAGGAATGCGTGGACACCGGCATCGTGCTGCGCATCCGCGGCAACGGGAGCGCGCCCGACATGCTCACCTTCACCGAAGCCGGCGCGTTGGCCCGCCACGGCTTCAACACCAACGGCGTCTCGCTCACCGGCAACTCGCTGACCTGCGACGAAGACTTCCGCAAGGGCGCGGGCGTGCCGCTGGTGCTGCTGCGCCGCCGCGTGCTCGAAGCCGCGAATCTCGCGCAGGCGATGAAGACCATCTGGGCATCGAAGCGCTACTGCGCCAACAACATGATCCTGGCGCAAGCCACGGGCAACGACGGCTCGGGCATCAGCCTGGAGACCTCGCCCGGCGAGATCTTCTGGACGCTGCCCGAGAACGACCTGCTGGTGCATGCCAACCACTGGATGTCGCCCTCGGCCGTGATCAAGCTGCGCGACCCCGGCCTGCCGCAGCGGCCCGACAGCATCTACCGCCAGCACCGCGTGGAAAACGCGCTCGGCCGCATCGAGGGCCGCATCGACTGGCCCCATGTGAAGGCCGCGCTGGCCGACGAGTTCGGCAAGCCCGACGGCGTGCTGCGCACGCCCAAGCCGGCGGACTTCAGCAGCATCTCGGCCACCGTGGCCACCACGCTCATGGACGCGGCCAACCGCGTGATGTGGGTGGCGCGCAAGCCCTACGAGGCGCGCAACTTCCAGGAATACACGCTGTAGTCCGCACCCCGGCGCCCCTACTCCTGTTCTTTTTTCATCCGCAGATTCCTTTTCATGACCGCCCTCATCGAAGTCCCCGAAATTCCGCCGAGCCAGGCCGAGCAGCGCGCCCGCGCCATCTACGACCTGGGCCACAGCACCATCTATGCGTCGCGCAGCGATGCGCGCTTTTCGTACTGCACCTACGTGCCTGAGCACATCGGCCAGGCCGGCACGCGGCCGATGCAGCTGGTGGTGGTGGTGCACGGCACCGGCCGCGCCTTCGTCAACTACCGCGAGGCCTTCAGCGGCTTTGCCAAGTGGAACGACTGCATCGTGCTGTGCCCGCTGTTCCCGGCGGGCGTGCGCGGCGACGGCAACCGCGACGGCTTCAAGCACCTCATCGAAGCCGACATCCGCTACGACGAAGTCCTGCTGGACATGGTGGCCGAGGTGGGCGAGAAGTTCGACTGCGACTTCAACCGCTTCGCGCTCTTCGGCTATTCGGGCGGCGGGCAGTTCGTCAACCGCTTCGCGATGCTGCACCCCGAGCGCCTGTGGGCCGCGTCCATCGGCGCGCCGGGCTCGGTCACGCTCATCGATCCCGAGCAGGGCTGGTGGGTCGGCACGAAGGATTTCGAAACCCGCTTCGGCAAGCCGATGGACCTCGCGGCCCTGCGCCGCCTGCCGGTGCACATGGTGGCGGGCAAGGCCGACATCGAGACCTGGGAGATCACGCACCGCGAAGGCGGCAAGTACTTCATGCCCGGCGCCAACGACGCCGGCCGCACGCGGCCCGAGCGCCTGGAAACGCTGCGCCGCTCGTTCGAGGCGGCCGGCGTGAAGGTGGCGTTCGACCTGCTGGACAACGTGCCGCACAACGGCCTGGCCTGCGTGGGGCATGTGCAAGACTTCTTCGCGAAGGCCCTGCATGCGCTGCGCGCCGCGCCGTCGCGGGCCTGACGTTCAAGAAACCACACAAGGAAAGAAGGCCCATGTTCCGTTTCGCAGCGGCCCGCATCGCGATGGCGATACCCACCTTGCTCATCGTGGCGGTGTCGGTGTTCGTCCTGATTCGGCTCATTCCCGGCGACCCCGCGCAGTTGCTGCTCGGCGACCTGGCCACGCCCGCGAGCCTGGCCGACCTGCGCGCCCGGCTCGGGCTGGACCGCTCGCTGCCGGCGCAGTTCGGCATCTGGTTCGGCCACGTGCTGCAGGGCGACCTGGGCACCTCGATCAACAGCGGGCAGGACGTGCTCTCGCTGGTGGCCGACCGCTTCCTCATCAGCGGCCGCATCGTGCTGGTGGCCGTGGCGCTGGCCGCGATGGTGGCCGTGCCCGCCGGCATGATTGCCGCGTGGAAGCAGAACCGCGCGCCCGACCTGCTCCTGGTCGGCTCGGCGACGCTGCTGGTGTCGATTCCGACCTTCTGGCTCGGCCTGTTGCTGCTGCTCCTGTTCGGCCTGAAGCTCGGCTGGCTGCCGGTGGTGGGCTACGTGGGCATCGCCGAAGACTGGAAGAACGGCCTCCTGTACCTGGTGCTGCCGATCCTCACGCTGTTCCTGCACGAGATCGGCGTGCTCATGCGCATGGCGCGCGCCAGCACGCTCGAGGTGCTGCGGCTGGACTACATCACCCATGCGCGCGCCAAGGGCCTGTCGGAGCGCGCGGTGCTGATGCGCCACGCCTTCAAGAACGCCTTCGGCCCGACCTGGACGCTGATCGGCCTGGTGCTGGGCAACCTTCTGGGCGGCATCGCGGTGGTGGAGACGGTGTTCACCATTCCGGGCCTCGGCCGGCTGCTGGTCGATGCGATCTTCGCGCGCGACTATCCGGTGATCCAGGGCTGCCTCTTGTTCGTCGCCGTGATCTATGTGGTCGTCAATCTCGTGATCGATCTTTGCTATCCCTTGTTCGACCCCCGCGTCGCTGTCGAATGAGCACGAAGATGACCCGCAAGAAACGCATCCCCCTCAACGCCCTGATCGGCATCCTCATCGTCGGCCTCATCGTGGCCGCCGCGCTCATCAGTCTCGTGTGGACGCCGCACGATCCGCTGCGCATCAACTTCGGCTCGCGCCTGAAGCTGCCCGGTGGCCGCTACCTCCTGGGCACCGACGAGTTCGGCCGCGACGAGCTCTCGCGCCTCATGGCCGGCGCCGCCACCAGCGTGTGGATCGCCGTGCTCACGGTGACGTTCTCTATCGTGGTGGGCAGCATCGTGGGCGTGCTCACAGGGTTCCTCCGCGGCTGGACCGACCGCATCGTCATGGCTTTCAACAACGCGCTGCTGGCGTTCCCGGGCCTCCTGCTGGCGCTGGGCCTGCTCGCGGTGGTGGGCGCGAACCAGTACGGCATCGTGCTCGCGCTGGGCCTGGCCTACACGCCCTCGGTGACGCGCATCGTGCGCGGCACGGTGCTGTCGCTGCGCGAGAAGGAGTTCATTGAATCCTCGCGCGTGCTCGGCAACTCCGAGCTCTACACGATGGTGCGCCACGTGCTGCCCAACTGCACCGCGCCGCTCACGGTGCTGGCCACCTCGATGTTCGGCTGGGTGATATTGGCCGAGAGCGCGCTGTCGTTCCTGGGCCTGGGCGTGCCGCCGCCGGCGCCGACGTGGGGCAACATGCTCGCCTCGGCCCGCCCGTTCATGGCGCAGGCCAGCTACCTCTCCATTCTTCCGGGCCTGTGCATCGCGCTCACGCTGCTGGGCATCAACCTGCTGGGCGACGCGGTGCGCGACTGGCTCGATCCGCGCATGAAGGGCGTGCAATGAACCCGACCACCTCCATGACGAACACGCCGCTTGTCAGCGTCGAAGGCCTGACGCTCGCCGTCGGCCTCGGCGGCCGCGAGATCGTGCGCAACGTGTCCTTCGACATCGCGCCGGGCGAGATGGTGGGCATCGTCGGCGAATCGGGCAGCGGCAAGACGCAGGCCGCGCGCGCCCTCATGGGCCTCACGCCGCCGCCGCTGGTGCGCACCGCGGGCCGCATCCTCTTCGAGGGCGAAGACCTCGCGCAAGCCAAGCCGTCGCGCCTTCGCGAACTGCGCGGCGCGCGCGTGGGCATGGTGTTCCAGGAGCCGATGACTTCGCTCAACCCGTCGATGACGATCGGCGAGCAGCTGGGCGAAGCGCTCGCGCTGCACCGCCGCGACCTCTCGGCCCCTGCGCGGCAGGCGCGCATCCTCGACATGCTGGCGCGCGTGGGCATCCGCGACCCCAAGGCCGCGCTCACCGCCTGGCCGCACGAGTTCTCGGGCGGCATGCGCCAGCGGATGATGCTGGCCTCGGTGATGCTGCTGGAGCCCGCGCTGCTGATCGCCGACGAGCCCACCACCGCGCTCGATGCCGTGGTGCAGCGCGATGTGCTGGAGCTGATGGTCGGCCTCACGCGCGAACATCAAACGGCCGTGCTGATGATCAGCCACGACCTGCCGATGGTTGCGCGCTTCACGCAGCGCATGGTCGTGATGCGGCACGGCGAGGTGAAGGAAACCGGCCGTACCGACGACCTGCTCGAACACCCGAAGCACGAATACACCCGCGAGCTGCTGCAGGCGATGCCGCGCCGGCTGCCCGCGCGCGCGGTGGTCGACGAGGCGCCGGTCGTTCAGGTGCGCAACCTCGTGGTCGACTATCCCGGCCATCGCCGCCTCTTCGCCAAGGCGGTGCCCAAGCGCGCGCTGCACGGCATCGACCTCGTGGTGCGGCCGCGCGAAGTGGTCGCGGTGGTCGGCGGCTCGGGCTCGGGCAAGACCACGCTGGGCCGCACCATCGCCGGGCTCTTGAAGCCCAGCGGCGGCGAGATCCTGTTCCGCGGCCGCCCGATCGCGCGCTCGGACGCCGGCTGGTCCGACTACCGGCTGCAATGCCAGATGGTGTTCCAGGACCCGTACGCCTCGCTCGATCCGCGCATGACCATCGGCCAGCTGGTCGGCGAGGGGTTGAGGCTGGTCAAGGGCATGTCGTCCGCCGACAAGGGCAAGCGCGTGGCCGAGGTGCTCGATGAAGTCGGCCTCGGCACCGCCTATTCGCCGCGCTATGCGCACGAGCTCTCGGGCGGCCAGCGGCAGCGCGTGGCGATCGCGCGGGCGCTGGTGCGCCGGCCCGCCTTCGTGATCGCCGACGAGCCCGTGTCCGCGCTCGACGTGACGGTGCGCGCGCAGGTGCTGGAGCTCTTCGCCGAGCTGCAGAAGCGCCACGGCTTCTCGTGCCTCTTCATCAGCCACGACCTCGGCGTGGTCGAGCAGGTGGCCGACCGCGTGATCGTGATGCAGGACGGCCGCATCGTCGAACAAGGCTCGCGCGACACCGTGTTCGATGCGCCCCAACAGGACTACACGCGCAAGCTGCTCTCGGCCATTCCGGCGCTGGAGCCGACCGAGACCGGCGGCGTGCGGCTGCGCTGGCGCTTCGGTGCCCAAGCCGCGATCGCCTGATCGCCTGATCGCCCAACCCTTTTCGTTTCTGTCTGCAGGAGTACTTCATGCCCCGTCCCCTCTTCCGAATCGCAGCGCTCGCCGGCGCCGGCCTTGCATGTGCCTCGGCACTTGCACAGACCACCGTGACCGTCGCCCAGCCGGCCGACATCCGCTCCACCAACCCGGGCGTGAACCGCGACAACACCACCGACGGCATCGTGCTCAACATGGTCGAGGGGCTGGTGGGTTATCGGCAGGACGGCAGCGTCGGCCCGCTGCTCGCGCAGTCGGTCGATGTGTCGAAAGACGGCCTCACCTACACCTTCAAATTGCGCCGGGGCGTGAAGTTCCACAACGACGCGCCGCTCACCTCGGCCGATGTCGCCTGGAGCTGGAAGCGCTACATGGACCCCAAGACCGACTGGCGCTGCATGAGCGAGTACGACGGCCGCAGCGGCCTGAAGGTGGTGGAGACCGCGACACCCGACGACGCCACCTTCGTGATGAAGATCAACCGCCCCTCGGCCGTGTTCCTGGACACGCTCGCGCGCTCGGACTGCGGCATGACGGCCGTGCTGCACAAGAGCTCGGTCAAGCCCGACGGCAGCTGGGACAAGCCCGTGGGCACCGGCCCCTTCAAGTTCGGCGAATGGAAGCGCGGCGAATACGTCACGGTGACGGCCTTCAAAGGCTACACCTCGTCGCCCGGCGCCACCAAGGCCGACGGCTACGTGGGCCTGAAGGCGCCGCTGGTGGACAACGTGCGATTCCTGGTCGTGCCCGATGCGGCCACCGCCGCGGCGGGCCTGAAGTCGGGCGCGATCGATGCGGGGCAGATCACATCGAGCGACGCGCAGGAACTCAAGACCGACCGCAACCTCGTCGTGCAGGCGCCCACCGAAGCGGTGAAGAACACGCTGCTCTTCCAGACCCGCGATCCGCTGCTCAAGAACGTGAAGCTGCGCCAGGCGATTGCCGCCTCGCTCGACATGGAGCAGATCGTGGCGGCCGCCTCCGAGGGCCTGGGCTCGGTCAACAACTCGGCGATCCACAAGGGCTCGGCCTTCTACGGCGCGGCCGAGAAGAAGGGCTACCACTACGACCCTGCGCTCGCGGCAAAGCTCTTGCGCGAGGCCGGCTACAAGAACGAGAAGATCACCATCCAGACCAACAAGCGCGCCCACGTGCCCAGCTACACGGTGGCGGTGCTGGCGCAGGCCATGATGCAGTCGGTGGGCATCAACGCGCAGATCGAGGTGCTCGAATGGGCCACGCAGCTGGACCGCTACAACAGCGGCAACTACCAGATGAGCTCGTTCAGCTACTCCTCGCGCCTCGATCCGGCGCTGAGCTTCGAGCAGTTCTCGGGCCCTAAGGACAAACAGTCGCGCAAGGTCTGGGAAGACCCGCAGGCGCTCAAGCTGCTGGACGAGAGCTTCACCGAGACCGACCGCGCCAAGCGCCAGGTGCTCTTCGACCAGCTTCACGCGCTGATGATCCAACAGGTGCCGATGATCATGCTGTTCAACGGCATCGACGCCTGGGGCGTGCGCAAGCGCGTGAACGGCTTCTCGGTGTGGGAAGGCAAGCCGCGGCTGTGGGGCGTGTCGGTGGCGGCTAAAGCGGGCTGAGGCCCGGCTCGGCTGGCTTTGCGAGCGACGCGACCATCGCCAGGATGGTGTCGCCGAAGCCGCCGCGGGCGCGCGCATCGGTGCGCGCGCTGGTCGTCACGCGCGGGCCCGCGCTCCATGCGATGCGCGCGCCGGCGGCCTGCAGCGCCTCGACCAGCGCCACGTCCTCGCTGCAGGCCAGCGGCTGGAAACCGCCCACGCGGCAGTAGGCCTCGGTCGACACGCCCAGGTTGGCGCCGTGGATGTGCCGGTGGCCGTCGGCATCGACGTAATGCCGCGCGAAATGCGCCTGCACCGCGCTGCCTTCCAGGCCGTACGCGCCCCAGTCTTCCACCCCGATCGAGCCGCAGACGACATCGGCGTTCTCGGCCAGTTGCTTGACCAGCCAGTCCGGCGAAACGAGCGTGTCGGCGTCGGTGAAAGCGAGCCATCGTGCGCCGGCCCCAATGAACAGATTGGCGCCGCGCGCCCGCGCGATGCCGACGTTGCGGGCTTCGAGCGCGATCCGCGCCACGGGGTATTGCGCGGCCACGGCATCGGTCGCGTCGCTGCAGCTGTCGAGCACCACGGCCACGCCGACCGGTTCGCCGAGCAATGCCGGGTGGGCCGCCGCGCGCAGCACCGCCTCGAGCGCCGCGCCGATGCGCTCGCCCTCGTTGTGCGCGGGAATGACGACGCCGATCACCGGATGCCCTCGCGTTCGGCCACCGAGCGGCGGTCGCGGGTCCAGACCTGCAGCACGAAGTCGTCTTCCTCATGCAAGGCCAGGCGCGCCAACCCGAGCGCGGCGAGCGCGGCGTGCACGTCCTTCGTGGACAGGCTGCGCTGCGCGAAATCGGGGCGCCAGTCGCAGGCGACCAGCGTGCCGTCGGCCTCCAGCGTTTCTTCGCAGCACCGGGCCAGGCGCTGCATGTCGTTGCGGTCGAGAAAGTAGCCCAGCTCGCTCAGCACGATGAGGTCGAAGCGGCCGTCCTCGCGCGGCCAGTCGGCGGGCAGCACGTGCTGCGCGACGCGCACGTTGGGGCGCCCTTCGGTGCGCGTGCGCGCGAGCGCCACGGCATGCGCCGAGAAATCGCTCGCCAGCAGGTGGTCGCAGCGGTGCGACAGCGCCAGCGTGAGTTCGCCGATGCCGCAGCCCGGCTCGTAGACCCGCCGGTAGCGCGCCTGCGGCAACGCGGCCAGCAGCAGCGCCCGCTTGCGCGCCTCGTACCAGCGCTCGCGCAGCGCATAAGGGTCTTCGCTGGCCGAATAGAGCGCGTCGAAATACGGCCGCTGGTCGTTGCCGGTGCTCACAGGAAGATCACCTCGAAGGGACGCGCCGCGCGCTGGACGGTGGTGGCGCGCAGCACCGGGCCGGAGCCGGTGGACGCATCGCGCCGCAACTGACTGGTGAACGCCTTGACGGCCGCGCGCTTGCGCCGCACGGCCTCTTCGCTGAGCGGGAGCCGGAAGGCGTGCTGCCACGGCATGCGCACGTCGCCCGGACGCGACCAGTGCCAACCCCACACGGGCACTTCCGCGAGCCGCGCGCCAGTGCTCGCGGCCGCCAGTGCGCAGGCCTCGCCGGTCGCCTCGTGGTCGGGGTGGCCGTCGCGGCGCCAGGTGGTGAAGACGACATCGCCGGGGCGCAGCAATGAAACGAGGCGCGCCGCGAGCACGGCGCGCAACGCCTTGAGGCCGCCGTCGGGCAGGCCCAGGCGGATCGGTTCGATCGCGAGGCCCAGGCACTGCAGGGCCTTCAAGCTCTCGCGCGGCCGGGTGCGCGCGAGCCGTTCGACGGGCCATTCGGTCGAGCCCCGGTGGCTGGCGGTGCCGTCGGTGACCGCGATCACCTCGACGGGCCGGCCGCATTCGGCCAGTTGCGCGAGCAGGCCGCCGACCGAGAGCACCTCGTCGTCGGGGTGCGGCGCGACGACCACGGCGCGGGCGTTCTTCGGGACCAGGTCCTGCGGGGCGATCGCGGGCAGGCGTGCGAGCCCGGGCCAGCGGCTCCACTCGGCCTCCGTGGTGCCCTCTCCCCGGATGGCGCGTTGCGCTACAGCGTCCATGACGATGGCTCCTCTTGCTCGTTGGCGGCGAATTGGCCGAGCGCGGCGAGGTCGCGCTCGGCGTGGCTCTGGCGCAGGAACACCGGCAGGTCCGCCATCGCGCGGGCGAAGCGCGGATCGCGGCACAACGGACCGGCACCGACGGCGCGGCCGGCGTGATGGATCACCTCGTTGGCGGCTTGCTCGACGGCCAGGCGGGCGCGCAAGGCGATGCGCTGCGCGTTGTCTTGCGGATGGCTGTCGATCCACGCGGCGGCTTCCCGCAGTTGCGCCGCCGCCGCAGTCACTGCGACGTCGATGGCGCCGAGATGCGCGAGGCGATGGGCGTCCGGCTTGGGGCCTTTGCGCTGCTGGACCATGCGTGCGATGCCGAGCAAACCGCCGAACCAGCAGGCCGCGATGCCGGCGCCGCCCTGCCAGAAGCCGGCGCGGCTCACGTAGTCGCCCGGCCGGCCGACCTGCGTGGCCACGGCGCGGTTGAACCGCACGTCGACGCTCGCGCTCGCGGCCATGCCGACGGCATGCCAGCCGTTCTCGGTCACCCAGACGGCGGGCTGGTCCATGGCGACGGCCGCGAGGCATGGCTCGCCGGACGCATTCCAGCAGCTGACGACGGCGTGCGAGACGGTTGCTGCGCCCGAGCACCAGGCCTTGGTGCCGGTCAGGCGGCAGTGGCCGTTCGCCTGCGCATCGAACGCGACGCGCGCATCGGGCGGCTCCGCGCACCACGTGCCCCAGGCTGCGCCCGCAGGCGTGTCCGGCGCGCCGCCGAGCTCGGCCAGGATGGCGAGCGCATCGGTGTGCCCTTCGAACAGCTTCACCAGCGAGAGATCGTGCGCCGCCACTTCGGCCAGCACCCGCCAGCGCGCCAGGGTCTGGCCGGCGCCGGGCCTGGGCAGCGCGTCGATGCGCGCATCGACCAGATGCTTCAGCGCCAGGTCGCCGCCGTGGCGAAGCTGCAACTGCAGGAGGGCATCGTCGGGGGCGGCTTGAAGCATGAGAGTGGGACCACGTGAATCGAAAGAAAAAGAAACTTCGAGCCAAGGTAGGCAAGCCATGCAACGCGAATCGTCGGTGGGCGGCTTTCGCCCGTGTAGGAGGAATTGAGGAACGCCGCTGTTGCCGCCTATTGCCTGCAGGCGGCGGCCCCGCGCGGCATGACCGACGGACGGGGTCGGCCTCCTCCCACATGACAAGGCCGGCCGCGGGAAGAGAAAGAGGTTTTTCACCCTCTGACCATCCACACGCAAGGAGCCCTGATGACGAAGCCCACCACCATCGATACCCGCGACGACGACGCGAACGAACGCGACGACGGCGACACCACGCAACCCCCGGCGCACAACAAGGCCGGCCACCAGCAGCCCACCTCCCGCAACGAGCCGCGCCGCACGCCCGAGAGCCGCCACGACCGCGAAAGCCATGTGGGCGGCGGCAACCAGATCCAGTCCCGCCGGGGAGGCGGGTCGGGAGGCGGTTCGCGATGACGCCGTCGGACTTCTCGCGCTGCATCGCGCTGTGCAACGCCTGCGCCGCGGCCTGTAACTACTGCGCCGCCGCATGCATCAAGGAGGCGTCGGACACCATGTCGCGCTGCATCGCGCTCGACCTGGATTGCGCGGCGATGTGCACCACCGCCGCCGGCGCCATGGCGCGCGGCAGCGAAAACGCGGGCCTCTTCTGCAGCCTGTGCGCCGACATCTGCCGGCTCTGCGCCGCCGAGTGCGGCACGCACGACATGGACCACTGCCAGCGCTGCGCCGAGGCCTGCAGGCAATGCGAAACGGAATGCCAGCGCATGGCGACCGTCTGATGACCTCGGCCACTATCGCCCTGCATGAACTGGCCCGGGCGACCGATGCCTGCCGCGAGTGCCCGCTCGGCGCGCACGCGACGCAGTCCGTGTTCGGCGAAGGGCCGGTGCACGCCCGGCTCATGGTGGTCGGCGAGCAGCCGGGCGACAAGGAGGACCTGGAGGGCCGGCCTTTCGTCGGCCCGGCCGGGCGGCTGTTCGATCGCGCGGTGGCCGAACTGGGCTGGTCGCGCGACAAGCTCTACGTGACCAACGCGGTGAAGCATTTCAAGTACGAGCTGCGCGGCAAGCGCCGCATCCACAAGACGCCCGCCCAGCGCGAGGCCGAGGCCTGCCACCACTGGCTGGAAAGCGAGATCGCGCTGGTGAAGCCAGAGGCGCTCGTCGCCCTGGGCGGTGTCGCGGCGCGCTCGCTGCTCGGGCGCCATGTGGCGGTGATGAGCGAGCGCGGCCGCTGGCACGAAGACGCCGAGGGCCGCCGCGTGCTCGTGACGCTGCACCCGTCGGCGCTGCTGCGGGGCGATCCTGCGCAGAAGGAAGCGGCGTGGAAGGCGTGGCTGCACGACCTGTCGCTGGCCTCGGAAGTGCTCGACAAAACGCCATCGCCCGCGCGAAAGAAACCCCGCGCCACGCACGCACCAAGGCGCACGGCGGCAACGGCCTGAGGATCAACGACGTCCGCGAGACGGCGTGCGCAGCGTGATCGAGTAGCGCAACGCTTCGGTCGGCGCAATCGCGTGCCGCCAGGCCCACCGCGCCGGACCGCGCAGCAAATAGATCGAACGCGGCTCGATCAGGAACTGCACGTTGCCCGCGTCCGAAGTCGACGCCCCGCCCGGTCGGTACGGCCGGAACTGCATCACCGCGTCGCCTTGCAGCGAGACGCCCACGATGTCCTCGAAATCCGGCACGTCGCGGTGCCAGCCGAGCGGCGTGCCGGGCTGGTATTCGGCGATCAGCATGTGGGTGAGTTCCTCGGGCGCGACGCCGAGCCATGCGGCCGCCTTCGCCCGCAGCGGATGCAGCGCCTCGGGCAGCGGCGCGCCGGGCTTCAGGCGATTCGTGTCGAAGTCGTAGCTCCCGCCGAAGCTGATGCCGCGTCGGCGCGCGGTGTATTCCTTGTAGCGCATCTCCTTGAGCGGCAGCGCCTTCACGATACGCAGCAACCCGGCCTCTTCGTTGCGCGACAGGAATTCGCGCTCGTAGTGCAGGCCCTCGACAACGGCCGCGGGCGCGCCGCCGAAGAGGTCGTCCTGCCCCGCGTGTTCGAGGCGTCTAGCGGCGCGCATCGCCGGCCCTCCCCACCTGCACGTGCCACCAGCGCGGCAGCAGCTCGCGGATTTCCGTGCGCGCGAAGCGGTCGTCCAGGAGGTGCAGCACGCCCCGGTCTTCCTCGGTGCGGATCACGCGACCGGCCGCCTGCACCACCTTCTGCAGCCCCGGATAGAGATAGGTGTACTCGTAGCCCTTGCCGAAGCGCGACTGCATGCGCTCGCGCGTGATCTCGTTGAGCGCGTTGTACTGCGGCAGCCCCAGGCTCGCGACGAAGGCGCCGACCAGGCGGCTGCCCGGCAGGTCGATGCCCTCGCCGAACGCGCCGCCGAGCACCGCGAAACCGATGCCCCGGCCGCCTTCCTCGAAGCGCGCGATGAAGCCGTGGCGGTCGGCCTCGAGCATGCCGCGCGTCTGCGTCCACACGGGCACGCCGGGGTGCCGCGCCGAGAAGGCGGCGCGGGCGCTCTCCAGGTATTCGAAGCTGCTGAAGAAGGCCAGGTAGTTGCCGGGCATGCGCTCGAACTGCGCGCCGATGATGCCCGCGACATTGCCCAGCGACCCGGCGCGGTCGCGAAAGCGCGTGGAGACGTCCATCGCCACTTCCACGCGCAGTTGCTGGCTGTGGAACGGCGAGGCCACATCGAGCAGCGCGGTGTCCGCCGGCAGGCCGAGCGCGTCGCGGTAGAAGGCGAACGGCGAGAGCGTGCCCGAGAAGCAGGTGACCGACACCGCATCCGCGAAGCGGCCTTCCAGGAACGCCGCGGGCACGAGGTTGCGGATGGCCAGGGTGCGGTCCTGTTGCGTGGCGCCCATGCCCAGGCCCAGCGTGCGCTCGAACACCGAGTGGTCGCCGAACACCTCGGCCAAACGCGCGAAGTGCAGCGCATCGAAGAAAAAGCGTTGCAGCGGACCCTGCGCGGCCTCGGGCTTGGCGGCGAAGTACTCGGCCATGGCGGTGTTGGCGGCCTGCAGCGCGCGCACGAAACGCTCGGGAATCTCGTCGGCGGTTTCGTAGTTGTCGGTCTGCGATTGCTGCACGGTGTCCCACTCGCGAAAGAGCCGCGCGAGCGGGCCCCGCACCGGAGCGGGCGCGATGCGGTGCGCCTCCTCGAGCGCCCCGCCTTCGAGCTGCGCGGTGTACATGCCGCGCGCCCGCTCCAGCAGGTTGTGGGCCTCGTCCACCAGCACCGCGACGCGCCAGCCCGCGTCCTTCATGGTGCCGAAGAGGAAGGCGCTGCCGTCGAAGTAGTAGTTGTAGTCGCCCACGATCACGTCGCTCCAGTGCGCCATTTCCTGCGCGAGGAAATAGGAGCACACCGTGTGCTGCAGCGCGACCTGCCGCAGCGCCTGCCGGTCGAGCCAGCGGACCTGTGCGGCCTCGATGCGGGCGGCGGGCAGGCGGTCGTAGAAGCCCTTGGCGAGCGGGCAGGAGTCGCCGTTGCAGGCGCGGTCGGGGTACTCGCAGACCTTCTCGCGCGCCGCGAGTTCGAGCACGCGCGGCTGCGCGCCGTCCGCTGCACAGCCCTTGCCCAGCACCCGCAGCGCATCGAGCGCCACCGGGCGGCCGGAGGTCTTGGCGGTGAGGAAGAAAACCTTGTCCAGCTTCCCTGCCGCACGCGCCTTGAGCAGCGGGAAGATGGTGGCCAGCGTCTTGCCGATGCCCGTCGGCGCCTGCGCCATCAGGCAGCGCCCGCCGGCCGCCGCGCGGTAGACGGCTTCGGCCAGTTCGCGCTGGCCGGTGCGGAAGGACGCGTGCGGGAATGCGAGCTGCGCCAGTGCTCGGTCGAGCGCGCCGTGGTGGTCGGCCTCCTGCTGCGCCCAGGCGGCGTAGCGATCGCACAGCGATTCGAAGTACTCCCGCAGCGCGTCCCAGGTGTGGCGCTCTTCGAGCACGGTTTCCTCGCCGGTGGCCAGGTCGAGGTAGACGAGCGCGACCGTCATCTGCGCATGCCCGTGCTGCTCGCACAGCATCCAGCCGTAGGTGCGGGCCTGCGCCCAGTGCAGCGCGCGGTGGTTGCCGCGGATGGCGTCGAAGTCGCCGCGGAAGGTCTTGATTTCTTCCACGCGCGGTTCGCCGGGCTCGTAGCCGTCGGCGCGGCCGCGAACGCGCAGCGCGCCGTGCCGGGATTCGAGCGACACCTCGCTCTGGTAGCCGCCGCCGCGCCGCCCCTGCACCAGCGCGTGGCCGGCCATGCCTTCGAGCGCGCTGGGCGCGGGCACGAAGCGCAGGTCCAGGTCGCCCGCCTTCGCGCCGAAAGCGCAAAGCGCCTTGACGGAAACGACGTATGCAGCGGGGGCCATGTCTGGCGAAGTGGAGGTGGAGGAAGCCGGGGCCATCTCTCGGATCACTGTATGAAACTACAGTATAACGAGTGAGAAGGTGTTGCCGTTGAGGTTCAATCCAACGTCTCGGGGTCTTCTCCGACAGGACGACCCTCCCTTTTCGGCAAAACTTGACAAGTTTTGCTTACAAATGTGCCGATGAAAACTCCCTCCGCCATCGATCCCCGCGACTTCGACCGCCTGCTCAGTCGCAACCTCAAGCTCCCGATGCTGGGGGGGCTGTTCGGCGCCGCGGTGTTCGTCGGGCTCATCCTGTTCCTGCTCTCGACCATCAGCTGGGTGGAGCACACCGACCGTGTGACCCGCTCGGCCAGCGAGCTGCAGCGCCGCGGCATCGACATGGAAACGGGCCTGCGCGGCTTCCTGCTCACCGGCGAAGAGAGCTTCCTGGAGCCCTACCAGAGCGCCCTGCCGCGCCTGAAGGCCGACACCGATGCGCTGCGCAAGCTGGTGTCGGACAACCAGCAGCAGGTGGAACGGGTCGACCGCATCGCCGGCCTGCAGGACGCCTGGAACGACTTCGCCCGCGAGATGATCGCGGCCCGCCGTGCCGGCGGCGACATGCAGGCCATCGTGCGGCTGGGCCGCGGCAAGCGGCTGACCGACGACATGCGCGCCGAATACACCGCGTTCATGGACACCGAGCAGGCCCTGCGCTTCCAGCGCAACAACGACGCCAACCGCACCAGCTGGTGGGTGGTGGGGCTGTTCCTGTTCTTCACGCTCACGCTGACCGGGCTCATCGCCTACTTCGGCCGCCGCCAGCTGGTGCGGCTGTCGGACAGCTACGACGTCGTGCTCAAGGAGCAGGAGGCGCATTCGCAGCGGCTGTCGGAAGAGGCGTGGCTGCGCGGTGCGCAGACCGAGCTGGTCGGCGAACTGGTCGGCGAACTGAGTGCGCCGGACATGGGCCGCAAAATCCTCGCGTTCTTCTCGCGGCACCTGGGCAGCAGCGTTGGCGCGATGTACGTGCGGGAGCGCCACGGGCCGCTGCGCCGGGCCGCGAGCTATGGGTTCTCGGCCGATGCCGAGGCCTCGCCGCAGGTCTTCTCGCCCACCGAGAGCTTGGTGGGCCAGGCCGCGGCCGAGCGCCGCCGCATGCTGGTCGACCCGATCGGCGCCAGCTACCTGAAGGTCAATTCGGGCCTGGGCGAGATGGCCCCCAACACCGTGCTGCTGATGCCGGTGATGAGCGACGGCATCGTCAACGGCGTGGTCGAGCTCGGCCTGCCCGGCGCGCCCGACGAACGCGCAAGCCAGCTGCTCGAGGTGGTGTGCGACGACATCGGCACCTCGCTCGCGGCGGCCCGCTACCGCGAACAGCTGCAGGACGTGCTGGCCGAGACGCAGCAGCTCAACGAAGAGCTGCAGGTGCAGCAGGAAGAGCTGCGCACCGCCAACGAAGAGCTCGAAGAGCAGTCGCGGGCGCTGCGCGCCTCGCAGGCCATGCTGGAGAACCAGCAGGCCGAGCTGGAGCAGACCAACAGCCAGCTGTCCGAGCGCACCGAGGCGCTGGACCAGCGCAACACCGCCCTTCGCCGCGTGCAGCGCGACCTGGAAGACCGCGCCGACGAGCTGCAGCGCGCAAGCCGCTACAAGTCGGAGTTCCTCGCGAACATGTCGCACGAGCTGCGCACGCCGCTCAACAGCGCGCTCATCCTGGCCAAGCTCCTGGGCGACAACCCGCAGGGCAACCTCACGCTGGAGCAGGTGAAGTTCGCCGAGTCGATCTATTCGTCGGGCAACGACCTCTTGGTGCTGATCAACGACATCCTGGACATCGCCAAGGTCGAGGCGGGCAAGCTCGAGGTGGTGCCCGAGGACGTGTCGCTCGAGCGGCTCGCGCAGAGCCTGGAGAGCACCTTCAGCCCGCTCGCGATGCAAAAGAGCCTGAGCTTCCGGCTCCAGGTGCAGCCGGGCGCGCCGGTCTCGCTGGTCACCGACCGCCAGCGGGTCGAGCAGATTTTGAAGAACCTGCTGTCCAACGCGCTCAAGTTCACCGACAAGGGCGAAGTGGCGCTGGTGGTGTCCGCCGCGGCCAACGGCGGCGCGGCCTTCGCGGTGTCCGATTCGGGCATCGGCATCGACCCGCAGCAGCACGAGCTGATCTTCGAGGCCTTCCGCCAGGCCGACGGCACGACCAGCCGGCGCTACGGCGGCACGGGGCTGGGGCTGTCGATCTCGCGCGACCTCACGCACCTTCTGGGCGGCACGCTCACCGTGCAGAGCGAGCCCGGCAAGGGCAGCACCTTCATCCTGCAGCTGCCGGCGCTGGCGCCGCAGGCTTCGGCACAGCAGATGGCCGCCCCGAGAGCCGTGCCGGCGTATGCGCCGGGCGGACGCAGCCCGGCCGCCGCGCCCCTCACCGTCGCACCGCAGGCGCCCACGCCACCGGCCGCGGTGCCGGCGCCGCAGTTCGCCGACGACCGCGCGATCCCGCGCGACCAGGTGCGCCGCGTGCTGGTGATCGAGGACGAGCCGCAGTTCGCGCACATCCTCTACGACCTGGCGCACGAGCTGGGCTACCGGTGCCTGGTGGCGCACGGCGCGGCCGACGGCTTCGAGCTGGCCACGCAGTTCGTGCCCGACGCGATCCTGCTGGACATGCGCCTGCCCGACAGCACCGGCCTGGACGTGCTGCAAAGGCTGAAGGACTCGCCGCACACGCGCCACATCCCGATCCACGTGGTCTCGGCCGCCGACAACGCGCAGGCCGCCGCGCTGCACATGGGCGCCATCGGCTTCGCGCTCAAGCCCGCCACGCGCGACGAACTCATGAAGGTGTTCGGCCGGCTCGAAGACAAGCTCACGCAGAAGGTCAAGGTCGTGCTGCTGGTGGAAGACGACGCGCTGCAGCGCGAAGCCGTGATCAAGCTGATCGGCGACGACGACATCGAGATCGTGGCCGTCGGCTCCGGCGAAGAGGCGCTGGAGCTGCTGCGCACGCGCGTGTTCGACTGCATGATCACCGACCTGCGGCTCCCCGACATGCAGGGCAGCGAGCTGCTCAAGGCGATGGCGGCCGAAGAGATCGTCTCGTTCCCGCCGGTCATCGTCTACACCGGGCGCAACCTCACGCGCGACGAGGAGACGGAGCTGCAGCGCTACTCGCGCTCGATCATCATCAAGGGCGCCCGCTCGCCCGAGCGCCTGCTGGACGAGGTGACGCTCTTCCTGCACAAGGTGGAGGCCTCGCTCTCCACCGAGCGCCAGGGCATGCTCAAGACCGCGCGCGGACGCGACCGCATCTTCGAGGGCCGCACCATCCTTTTGGTGGACGACGACGTGCGCAACATCTTTGCCCTGACGAGTGCGCTGGAGCAGCGCGGCGCGGCCGTGGAGATCGGCCGCAACGGCCGCGAGGCGCTCGAAAAGCTCGACCAGGTGCGCGAGATCGACCTGGTGCTGATGGACGTGATGATGCCGGAGATGGACGGCCTGGAAGCCACGCGCCGCATGCGCGCCGACCCGCGCTTCGAGAAGATGCCGGTGATCGCCATCACCGCCAAGGCCATGAAGGACGACCGCGACCAGTGCCTGGCCGCCGGCGCCAACGACTACCTGGCCAAGCCCGTGGACCTGGAGCGGTTGTTCTCGCTACTGCGCGTGTGGATGCCGAGAATGGAGCGGCTGTGACCGACAAACCGCCTTCGCCACCCTCGCCGCTTCAGCCGCTGAGCGACACCGAGATCGAGCTGCGCCTCCTCATGGAGGCCATCTACCTCAAGTACAGCTACGACTTTCGCAACTACACGACCGCCTCGCAGAAGCGCCGCGTGCTCTATGCGCTCGAGCAGCTCGGGCTGCCGAGCATCTCGGCGCTGCAGGAAAAAGTGCTGCGCGATGCGAGCCTCTTCGGCCGGCTGCTGCAATTCCTGACGATCCCGGTGAGCGAGATGTTCCGCGACCCGGCGTACTTTCTCGCGCTGCGCGAGCACGTGGTGCCGATCCTGCACACCTACCCGTCGGTCAAGGTGTGGGTGGCGGGCTGCAGCACCGGCGAGGAGGTGTTCTCGCTCGCGATCCTGCTGCGGGAGGAAGGGCTTCTGGAGCGCACGCAGATCTACGCGACCGACATCAACCCGGCCTCGCTCGAGAAGGCGCGCCAGGGCATCTTTCCGCTCGAGGCCATTCGCGGCTACACCACCAACTACCAGCGCGCGGGCGGGCGCAGTGCGTTTTCCGATTACTACACCGCCGCCTACGACGCCGCCCGCTTCGACCCCACGCTGTGCGCCGACGTGATCTTCGCGGACCACAGCCTGGCCACCGACAGCGTGTTCGCCGAGACGCAGCTGGTGTCGTGCCGCAACGTGCTCATCTACTTCAACCGGCTGCTGCAGGACCGCGCGCTCGGGCTCTTTCACGAGTCGCTGTCGCACCGCGGCTTTCTCGGGCTGGGGTCGAAAGAGAGCATCGATTTCTCCGCATACGCGGACCGCTTCGCGCCCCACGCGCGCGCCGAGCGCATCTACCGCAAGGCGACATGACGGCACCGACCCGTTCCCTCACCCGCAAGCGCGTGGACGCTGTCGTGATCGGCGCCTCGGCCGGCGGCATCGATGCGTTGCTGGTGCTGCTGGCGGACCTGCCCGCGAGCTGGCGCATCCCGATGACCGTGGTGCTGCACCTGCCCGAGAACCACGACAGCCACTTGGCCGAGATCTTCGCGCTGCGCCTGCCGATCGCCGTGCGCGAGGCGGCCGACAAGATGCCGCTCGTGGCCGGCAGCCTCTACTTCGCGCCGCCGGGCTATCACCTGTCGATCGAGCGCGAGCGCTGTTTCTCGCTCAGCTGCGAGGCGCCGGTGCTGTTTTCGCGGCCGTCCATCGACGTGCTGATGGCCTCGGCCGCCGACGCCTACGGCCCCGCGCTGGCCGGTTTTCTCCTGACCGGCGCCAACGACGACGGCGCCGAAGGCCTGTACCGCATCCACCTGGCCGGCGGCCTTACCGCCGTGCAGGAACCGAAAGAAGCCCTGATTTCCATCATGCCCAACGCCGCCATCGCGCGACACGCCCCCGACCACGTCCTGCCGCTGCGCGATCTTCGCGCCCTGCTCCTGCAACTGGAGGCCGCCCATGCCCATTGACGTCCAAAGCAAGCTGCTGATCGTCGATGACCTGCCGGAAAACCTGCTGGCGCTGGAGGCGCTGATCCGCGCGCCCGACCGCCTCGTGTACCGCGCGGGCTCGGCCGAGGCGGCGCTCTCGCTGCTGCTGGAGCATGAATTCGCGCTCGCCATCGTGGACGTGCAGATGCCCGGCATGAACGGCTTCGAGCTGGCCGAGATGATGCGCGGCACCGAGCGCACGCGGCACATCCCGATCATCTTCGTGAGCGCCGCGGGGCGCGAGCTGAACTACGCCTTCCAGGGCTACGAGAGCGGCGCGGTCGACTTCCTGCACAAGCCGCTGGACCCGCACGCGGTGGTCAGCAAGGTGAACGTGTTCGTCGACCTGTACCAGCACCGGAAAGCGCTGCGCCACGAGATGGAGCTGCTCGCCGCCGCGCACAGGAAGCAGGAAGAACTGGTGCAGCAGCTGCAGCACACGCAGCACGAGCTGGAGCGCGCGGTGCGCATGCGCGACGACTTCATGTCGATGGTCTCGCACGAGCTGCGCACGCCGCTCAACACGCTGTACCTGGAAGCGCAGCTGCGCCAGCTGCATCTCTCCAAGGGGAACCTGGCCAACTTCTCGCCCGAGCGGCTGCCCGCGATGATCGAGCGCGACCAGCGGCAGATCCGCAACATGGTTCGGCTGATCGACGACATGCTCGACGTGACGCGCATGCGGCGCGATGCGCTCTCGATCCAGACCAAGCCGGTGGACCTCGCGGTGCTCGCGCGCGCCGTGGTCGAGAACCTGCGCCAGCAAGCCGAGGCCGCGGGCTCGGCGATCACGCTCGAAGCGCCGGCCGAACTGCGCGGCGTGTGGGACGAATTCCGCATCGAACAGGTGCTCACCAACCTCCTGACCAACGCGCTGCGCTACGGCGGCGGCAAGCCCGTCGAGATGGTGGTCGAGCAGGCCGGCGGCACGGCGCGCGTGAGCGTGCGGGACAACGGCATCGGCATCGCGCCCGAAGACCAGGCCCGCATCTTCGAGCAGTTCGAGCGCACCGAGCACAGCCGCCAGCACGCGGCGGGACTGGGCCTGGGGCTCTACATCACGCGCAAGATCGTGGACCTGCACGCCGGGCAGATCGGCGTGCAGAGCGCGGCCGGCCAGGGCGCGCGCTTCACCGTCGAGCTGCCGCTGCAAGGCGAGCCCGCAGCGCCCGAAGCGCCAGAGACGCCCGCAGCGGCCGCGTAGGAACACCCCTACGAGGCCCGGGACACAATCCGTTGATACTGCTTCTTTCGCCTTACGAGAAAGAAAAATCGCTGTGAACGTGCTGATCGTGGATGACAACGAAGCCGCTGCCGACCTGCTGCAGGAACTCCTCACCCTGCAGGACCACACGGCCCGCTGCACCTACACCGCGCAGCAGGCGATGGACGCGGCGGCCGCCGAGCACTTCGATGCCGCGCTGATCGACCTCACGCTGCCCGACTTTCCGGGCACCGAGGTGGCGCGGCGGCTGCGCGCCAGCACCGCCGAAGGCACGCCGCGTCTGCTGGTCGCGATCTCGGGTTTCTCGGCGCAGGACGCGGCGGGCGAATCGGCCAAGGGGCTGTTCGACCACCACCTGCAAAAGCCGATCGACATCGCGCAGCTCGATCGCATCCTGGCGCAGCCCGCGCGCTAGGCGCCCCGGAGGCCATGCCGATGCGTCGCCTCTTTCCTGTTCTCCCGCTTCTCCTTTTCTTGCCGCTCGCATCGACGGCGGGATGGACCGATGGCGCGGGCAAGCCGATTCCCGATTCCGAGTCCATGCGAAGCGATGGCGAGTTTCTTGTCCAGCTGGTCATCACCCCGGACGAGGCCGAGCTTCGCAAGGCCTGGAATACCTCCAGCCCCGCGCCGGCGCTGCGCACGGTCGAGAGCGTCAAGCGCGCGGTCAGCTCCAGCGCGATGCTGATCCTGCGCGGCTGCGCGCCGAATGCCATCGGCCAGTGCGAAGTGGTCGTCGAGTTCTTCGTGGTCACGCCCAGCGGCAAGCGCGTGCCTGCCGGGGGCGGGCCGCTCTGGACCTCGGAGCCGCCGCGGGCCACGCTGGTGCTGGGTTCGGCGAGCATGAACTTCGGCTTCGGCGCGACGGATGAAGCGGGCCTGTACAGCGTGCAGGCGAAGGTGACCGACCGGATCGGCGGCCGCACGCTCGAGCTTTCCAGGCCGCTTCGGCTGGAGTAGCGCGCGGGCCGCGCGCGGGCCGGCGCTCTGGCCGGCGCGCCTTCAAAGCCTAGTGGTAAACCACGAAGGCTAAATTGGTGAACCACTTTTAGACTGGCTCACCAATCATGGCCACGCTCATCGAATCCCCCACCCCGCCGGCCGCCGACGCGGACACCGACCGCACCTACCAGCGGCTCGCGGCCCGCATCGCCGGGCTCATCACCGAGGGCGAATTCAAGCCGGGCGACCGCCTGCCCTCCGAGCGCGCGCTCGCCGACCGTTTTGGGGTGAGCCGCACGCTGGTGCGCGAGGCGATCATCGTGCTGGAGATCCAGGGCAATGTCGAGGTGCGCGGCGGCTCGGGCATCTACATCTGCGCGCCGTCGCCGGGCGCCGCGCCCGCCGCCTCCGCCTACACGCTGTCGCCGGGCCCCGGGCCTTTCGAGCTGCTGCGCGCGCGCAGCCTGATCGAATCCGAAATAGCCTCCGTCGCGGCCGAGAACCGCAAGGACAGCGACATCGACCGCATCTACGCCGCGCTCGCCGCGATGCGCGAGCACATGCAGGACAAGGCGGCCAACGAAGCGGCCGACCGGCTGTTTCACCTGCGCATTGCCGAATCGACCGGCAACAGCGTGCTGCTGCAGATGGTGACCGCGCTGTGGGACCACACCAAGGCGCCCATCTGGTCGCAGATGGAAGCGCACTTCCACACGCCCGAGCTGCGCCGCGCCTCGCAGGACGACCACCAGCGCGTGTTCAACGCGCTGCTCGAGCGCGACCCCGCGGCCGCCCGCGCCGCGATGCGCGGCCACATCGATCGCGTGATCGCCGAGTTCGCGCAGGCCTGGCGCTGAACGGCCGGCCCGGCGGGCGGGCGGGCGCCTCCCTTTTCCCCTCGCCCGATCCGGGCCGCACGTAGAACCCCAGAACTGGAGACTGAAGATGACAACGACGAAGACCCTGCTCGCCGCCCTCGTGGCCGCGGCGTTTGTCGGCCACGCGGTGGCGCAGACCGTGCCCCTGCCGGCGCCCGGCACGAGCGCGCGCATCGACGCCATCAAGAAGTCCGGCGTGCTGCGCGCGGGCGTGCTGTCCAACCCGCCGTGGCTGGTGGAGAACACCACCGGTTCGGGCGACGCATGGGCCGGCCCGGCCTGGCTGCTGGCCAACGAAATGGCCAAACAGTTGGGCGTGAAGCTGCAGGCGGTTCCCGTCTCGCACGAGACCAAGGTGCCGGTGCTCGCATCGAACCAGGCCGACATGACTATCTCGCCGCTGTCGGTAACGCCCGAGCGCCTGAAGGTGGTCGACTTCGTGACCTATTCGCGCACCGCGCTGTGCGTGTTCGGCCGCGCCGACAACCCCAAGGTGGCCAACGCCAAGTCGATCGACGACTTCAACAACCCGAACATCACGGTGGCCTACTTCACCGGCGGCGGCGAGGAGAACTGGGTCAAGAAGCGCTTCCCGAATGCCAAGCTGCGCGGCGTGTCCACCGCCGGCACCGCGGCGCCGGTGGAAGAAATCATGGCCAGGCGCGCCGACGTGACGCCGATCAACCGCGTGCCATGGCAGGCGCTCACCCGCAAGGTCAAGGGCCTGAAGGCGCTGCCCGATGGCAACAACTGCCAGGACTCCACCGAGATGGCCACGCCCATCGGCCTGGCCATCGACAAAAACCAGCCCGAGTACCTGAACTGGCTCAAGGCCGTGAACGACCAGATGAAGCCCAAGCTGGACGCGGACGAGGCCCGGATCATCAACACGATGTGAGCCTGGGCTCCCAGCCTGGCGATCTCATGGATCTCGATTTCTCTCCGCTGATCGACAGCTGGCAGTACCTGCTGGGCGGCCTGGGCGTCACGCTGCTGCTGTCGGTGCTCACCGCCGCCGGCGCGCTGGTGCTGGGCACCGCGCTGGGCCTGGGCCGCGTGTACGGCGCGGCCTGGCTGCGCATTCCCATCGTGTTCTACATCGACACCCAGCGCGCGATTCCGGTGCTGGTGATCCTGGTGTGGTTCTATTTCGCGGTGCCCATCCTCACGGGCATCAGCTTTCATCCGTTCTGGGCGGCGCTGATGGCGCTCACGCTGCACATCGCGGCCTACGTGGCCGAGATCGTGCGCGCGGGCATCGAGTCGATCCGGCCCGGCCAGGTGCGCGCGGCGCTCGCGCTGGGCATGTCGCGCGCGCAGATCGTGCGCAAGGTCGTGCTGCCGCAGGCGCTGGTGCGCATGCTGCCGGCCTTCGGCTCGATCCTCTCGATCACCATCAAGGACACGGCCATCGCCACCGTCATCGCCGTGCCCGAACTCATGAAGCGCGCCGAGACCATCGCGGGCCAGAGCTACCGGCCGATCGAGGTGTTCACGGTGGTGATGTGCATCTACTTCATCATCCTGTTCCCCGGAACACGGCTGATCGATGCGATCTACAAGCGCGTTGCGCACCTGGGGAGGTCGTGATGGGGCTGGACTGGAGCATCGTCTGGGACCACCGCTTCGACCTGCTGCACGGCGCGCTGCTCACGGTGCTGCTCACCGTGCTGACCATGGTGGTGGCCGTGCCGGCGGGCATCGTGCTCGCGCTGATGCGGCTGTCCAGATCAAGAGTGTTGTCGGGCGCGAGCCAGGCCTTCGTGGAGTTCTTTCGCAACCTGCCGTTGATCCTGGTCGTGTACTGGGCCTTCTACGTGATGCCGGTGCTGCTGCACATCGAGTTCTCGGCCTTCACCACGGGCCTGGTGGCGCTGTGCCTGAACGTGTCCGCCTACAACGCCGAGACCTTCCGCGCGGGCATCAACTCCATCCGCAAGGGCCAGACCGAGGCCGCCATCGCGGTCGGCATGAGCCGCTGGCAGGCCATGCGCAAGGTGGTGATCCCGCAGGCCTGGCGGCGCGTGCTGCCGGTGCTGGCGAGCACGTGGGTGTCGCTCTTCAAGGACACCTCGCTGGTGTCGGTGATCGCGGTGGGCGAGCTCGCGCACGTGGCGCTGCAGATCCGCTCGTCGAGTTTTCGCGTGCTGGAGATGCTCACGGCCATGGCCGCCATCTACTGGCTCATGGGCTATCCGCAGGCCAAGCTGGTGGACTGGGTACAGAAGAAATTCGAGGTCAAGGAATGATGAGCGAACGCAAATCGGCGGGCCAGGCGCCGGTCGTCGTGTACGACAACGTGCGCAAGCTGTACGGCGACTTCGTCGCGCTCGACGGCATCACGGTGCAGGTCAACAAGGGCGAGGTCATGTGCCTCATCGGCCCCTCGGGCTCGGGCAAGTCGACGCTGCTGCGCTGCACGAACGCGCTGGAAACCATCGACGGCGGCCGCGTGCTGATCGACGGCGTGCCGCTGCCCACCGACGAGCGCCAGGCGCGCAAGGTGCGCCAGCGCATGGGCATGGTGTTCCAGAACTTCGAGCTCTTTCCGCACAAGAACGCGCTGGACAACGTGGCCATCGGCCCGGTCACCGTGCTGGGCATGAGCGAGGCGAAGGCGCGCGAGCGCGCGATGAAGCTGCTCGAGAAGGTGGGCCTGGCCAACAAGGCGCTCAACTTTCCGAGCGGGCTTTCCGGCGGCCAGCAGCAGCGCGTGGCCATTGCGCGCGCGCTGGCCATGGAGCCCGAGGTGATGCTGTTCGACGAGCCCACCTCCGCGCTGGACCCCGAGACCATCGGCGAAGTGCTCAACGTGATGAAGAAGCTGGCCGACGAGGGCATGACCATGGTCGTGGTGACCCACGAGATGGCCTTCGCCCGCAGCGTGGCCGACTGGGTCGTGGTGTTCGACCACGGCAAGGTCGTCGAGCAGGGGCCGCCCCGGCAGATCTTCGAGGCGCCGCACGCCGAGCGCACGCGCGACTTTCTCGGCCATCTCGGCTGGCAAGGCTAGTCCTGGTCCTGGGCCGGGCCGAACTCCCACCCTCTTTCCTGAACCGCAACCCTCATGAAAATCACCAACGCCCGCATCATCGTCTGCAGCCCGGGCCGCAACTTCGTCACCCTCAAGATCGAGACCGACGAGGGCCTGACCGGCATCGGGGACGCCACGCTCAACGGGCGCGAGCTCTCGGTGGCGGCCTACCTCACCGAGCACGTCATTCCCTGCCTCATCGGCCGCGACGCGCACCAGATCGAGGACATCTGGCAGTACCTGTACAAGGGCGCCTACTGGCGCCGCGGCCCGGTGACGATGACCGCGATCGCCGCGGTCGACACGGCGCTGTGGGACCTGAAGGCCAAGGCCGCCAACATGCCGCTCTACCAGTTGCTCGGCGGCAAGAGCCGCACCGGCGTGATGGTGTACGGCCACGCCAACGGCCGCGACATCGAGGAGACCGTCGATGAAGTGCTGCGCTACAAGGAAGACGGCTACCTCGCGATCCGCGCGCAAAGCGGCGTGCCGGGCCTGGAGAAGGTCTACGGCGTGGGCGGCGGCACCATGTTCTACGAGCCGGCCGACGCCGACCTGCCGGGCGAGCACGACTGGTCCACGGCCAAGTACCTGGAGCACACGCCCAAACTCTTCGAGGCGGTGCGCAGCGCGGTCGGGCCCGACACTCACCTGCTGCACGACGTGCACCACCGGCTCACGCCCATCGAGGCGGCGCGGCTGGGCAAGGCGCTGGAGCCTTGTCGCATGTTCTGGATCGAGGACGCCACGCCGGCCGAGAACCAGGAGGCCTTCAAGCTGATCCGCCAGCACACCACCACGCCGCTGGCCGTGGGCGAAGTCTTCAACAGCATCTGGGACTGCAAGGACCTGATCCAGAACCAGCTGATCGACTTCATCCGCACCACCGTGGTCCACGCGGGCGGCATCACGCAGCTGCGCCGCATCGCGGACCTCGCCTCGCTCTACCAGGTGCGCACCGGTTGCCACGGCGCGACCGACCTGTCGCCGGTGTGCATGGGCGCGGCGCTGCACTTCGACCTGTGGGTGCCCAATTTCGGCGTGCAGGAGTACATGCGCCACACCGACGAGACCGATGCGGTGTTCCCGCACTCGTACACCTTCGCCAACGGCATGCTGCATCCGGGCGAAGCACCGGGCCACGGCGTGGACATCGACGAAGCGCTGGCCGCCAAGTACCCGTACCAGCGCGCCTACCTGCCGGTGAACCGGCTGCAGCACGACGGCACGCTCTGGAACTGGTGAGCATGGCGCGCCTGCATCCCGACACCCTGCCCCACCTTCCGCCGGACCTTCCGCCGGACCTTGCGCGGCCGCTGTACCCGCGCGCGTCGCTGCAGGCGGGCATCGTCCACCTGGGCGTGGGCGCGTTTCACCGCGCGCACATCGCGGTCGTCAACGAGGCGGCGCTGCATGCGAGCGGCGACCTGCGCTGGGGCACCGTCGGCGTGTCGCTGCGCGCCGGCGACACGCGCGATGCGCTGCGCCCGCAGGGCGGTCTCTACACGCTGGCGCTGCGCGATGCGGCCGAGGACGGCAGCCCGCGCGAGTCGCTGCAGGTCATCGGCAACCTGCTCGACGTGCTGGTCGCGCCGGAAGACCCGCAGGCCGTGCTCGAACGCATCGCCCATCCGGACACGCGCATCGTCAGCCTGACGATCACCGAGAAGGGATATCACCACGATCCGGCCACGGGCGCATTGCGGCTGGACGACGCCGACATCGCCCACGACCTTGCGCACCCCGAGGGGCCGCGCACGATGCCCGGCTTCGTTGCGCATGCGCTGAACCTGCGCCGCGGCCGCGGGCTCGCGCCGCTCACGCTGCTGTCCTGCGACAACCTGCCGGCCAACGGCGACACGACGCGGGGCATCGTGCTGGCATTCGCGCAGCAGGTGGACGCGGACCTCTGCGAATGGATCGAGGCGCACTGCACCTTTCCCAATTCGATGGTCGACCGCATCGTGCCGCGCACCACCGACGCGGACCGCGAACGCATCGCGGCGCGCCTTGGCGTGGAAGACGCGTGGCCGGTGATCGGCGAGCCCTTTCTCGAATGGGTGGTGGAAGACCGCTTCGCGAACGGCCGGCCCGACTGGACCGCGGGCGGCGCTCGCTTCGTCGAACACGCCGAGCCCTTCGAGCGCCTGAAGCTGCGCATGGTCAACGGCAGCCATTCGGCGCTCGCTTATCTGGGCGCGATGGCCGGGCTTCGCACGGTGGACCGCGCGATGGCCGAGCCGGCGCTGCGCAGCTACATCGACGCGCTGATGCGCGAAGAGATCGCGCCGACGCTGCCCGAGATGCAGGGCATCGACCTGGACGGCTATCGCGCGCGGCTGCTGCAGCGCTTTGCGAATCCGGCGTTGCAGCACCAGACGAAACAGATCGCGATGGACGGCTCGCAGAAACTGCCGCAGCGCCTGCTCGGCACGGTGCGCGACCGGCTGCGCGCCGGGCAACCCATCGACCGCCTCGCGCTGGCGGTGGCGGCATGGATCCATTACCTGCGCGGTGTCGATGAAACCGGCGCGCCGCACGAGATCCAGGACCCGCTGGCCGGCGCATTGGCGGCACGGCGCGCGCAGGCCGGCACAGCCCGCTCAGTGCACGACCGCGTCGCGTTTTTCACCGGCTTTGCGCCGGTCTTCGGCGAGTTGGGTGGGGAGCCGCGTTTTGTTGCGGCAGTGGCGCATCAGGTGCAACGGCTCGAAGAGCGCGGTGTGATAGCCACGCTGGAGGCGATGCCCTGACGCCTCGCCCCGCGCGCCCGGCTGCCGGTCAGGGCGTTCCGAGCACCATCGTCCAGTAGTACGGATACGCGTTGCCCGCGCCACCGCGCACGCACGCGAGCGCCACATGCTTGTAGTTCGCGCCCATCAGGTTGCGGCAGTGGCCTTCGCTGCCCTGCCACGAGTTCATGGCCGAGGCGACGCTGTTCTGCCCGGCCGCGATGTTCTCGCCGACGCCCGACCACTTGTAGCCCGCGTCGGTGGCACGGGTGCCCACGGTGCTGCCGTCCGAACCGGTGTGGTCGAAGAAGTTCTTGGCGACCATGTCGCGCGAATGGCGTGTCGCGGCCGCATCGAGTTGCGCGTTCCATGCCACAGGCGCGGCGGCCGGGAACGCGGTGGCGCCACAGGTCTGCGGCTGGCTGCGGAACTGGTTGACGCGGGTGATCGTGTCCTGCACGAAGTCCGGCAGGCCGCAGCTCTCCAGTGCGGTGGGGCCGGGCGCCGGCGCCGGATCAACGGCCGGTGCCGGCGCGGGAGCCGGCGCGGCCACGGGTGGAATGCCCAGGCCGACCGGCACTGCGCCGCCACCACCGCCACCCCCTCCCCCACCGCAGGATGCAAGCAGCACGATCGCGAGGGCGCTGAGGGTGCCGATGGCGGTGCAATGGAGTTTCGAACGCATGGTTTCCGGCGATCCTTGTGAAAGAAAAAAAGACAGAGACAACGGCCTCAGGCCCGGCGCATGGCCTTGAAACGATAGCGCCGGAACCCGTTCTTCTGCATGAAGCTGATGGGCTCCCAGCCGCGCGCGAGCGCCCGGTCGGTGATCTGCGCCATCTGCACGCCCAGGTAGTCCTGCAGATTGTCGGACACCGAGAGCTCGAACTCCCTGAGGCCGCGGTCCAGCGCGTCGATGGCCGCGATGGCGCCCTCGACGCTGGAGAAGGGGTGCATCGGCGTCAGGTCCGCACCGTGAACGCGCAGCGACGTCTTCCTGGCGCCCTCGGACGGAAAGGACACGCGCGTGCCGCCGTCCTGCCCGTTCAAGCCCTTCATCCCGTTCATTCCCTTCATGCCGCCCGCGTCGTTCATGCCATGAACCCCACGTTGCGCGGATAGACGATGCCGCTGGGCGCCGTCATGCCGAAGTTCTTGAGGTTCGGCAGGATGCCGTCGAGCTGGTCGTCGGGCACGCCGAACCAGCGCGCGAGCGTGCCCGCGTACTGGTCCACCGAGGTGGTGGGCAAAAGGCGCCCCTGCCCCACGTGCCACTGGTCGATGTCGGAGGCGGTGTTGGTGATGCTCACCGGCGGCGCCGTGCCGTACAGCGCCTTGCCCTTGACCGCGCCGCCGACCACCAGGTGGTGGCTGCCCCAGCCGTGGTCGGAGCCATTGCTGTTGCTCGAGAGCGTGCGGCCGAAGTCGGAGGCGGTGAACGCCGTGACCTTGTCGGCCACGCCGAGCACGCCCATCTGGTTGTGGAACGCGACCAGCGCATCGGACAGGTTCTTCATGAGCCCGGGCTGGCGCGCGATCAGGTCGTCGTGCAGGTCGAAGCCGCCCATCGAGACGAAGAACACCTGGCGCTTGACGCCCAGCGCAACGCGCCCGCGAATAAGGCGCGCGACCATCTTGAGCTGGTCGGCCAGGTTGTTCTGCTGCGGGAAGGTGCCGTTCGGGAAATCCGACTGGATCGCGTCGGTGATCTTTCCCTCGGCCGAGACCGCGCGTCGGATGACCTTGGTGTATTCGTTCTCCAGCGTGTGGCCGCTCTCGCGCTGCACGATCTGCTGCATCGCGGCCTTCACCGTGGCCGAGCCGAAGAGGTTGCCGCCGGTACCGCTCACCGCGCCGATGCGCACCGCGCCGCCCGTGCCCACCTGGTACTGCAACGCCTGGTCGCCCGAGAGGAACACCGCATTGCCCGCGACCGACATGCAGGTGAAGAGCGAGCCCCCGTTCGGTCCGAGCGCCAGGTCGCCCAGGTTGCCGCCCCAGCCGACGGTGGAGCCTTCGGGCGAAGACGATTGCCACACCGACTGCTGGTCGTTGTGCGAGAAGAGCTTGGGCGGAATCGGGAAGTCGCGGCGGTTGCTGCTGTTGTACTGCGCGCGCGTCAGCGGCTTGATGAGCGGGCCGACATTCAGCTGCACCGCCACCTTGCCCTGGTTGTTGAAGAGGTCGGCCAGCCCCGTCATCGACGGATGCAGCGCGTACGCACGGCCGCCGGGCAGCGCCTGCGTCGGCTTGAGTTCGGTCGCGGCGAGCGCGGCGCGCGCGATGGCGATGCCGCCGCCCGCCTCGCCGTCGCCGCCGCGGATCAGGCTGTACTGGCCGTAGCTGTCGGCGTCGTAGGTGACGACGGTGTTCGCGTAGTCGTTGCCGCCGAAGAGAAACACGCACACCAGCGCGCGGTAGTCGTCGCCGGGCGCGGCCTGCGCGGCGGCCTCGCCCATGGCGGCGAGGTTGAGCGCGAACGGCAGCGCCGTGCCGGCCATCGCGAGCTGGCCCGTGCGGCGGAGGAAGGCGCGGCGCGTGTGCCGCGCGGGGTCGATCAGGTACATGGAAAAACGCTCCGCTTTATTTCTGGACGAGGTATTCGGGCGACCCCATCACCAGGAGGATCGCGGCGCAGATGCGATTGAGCTTCGCGCCGTCGTTGCTCGCCGTCGTGACATTGGGCGTGGCGAGCGCGGTGGTGATGAGGGCGACGGTCGAGGGCAGCAGCTGGTTGCCGGTCAACAGCAGGTTGAGCCGCCGCACGAGCGCCGCGGGGTCGAACACCAGCGCCCGCTCGGCCGCGTAGCTGGCCATCACGTCCTTGCCGTTGAAGCCGTTCGGCAGCACGCCCTGCATGAAGTTCAGATACCCGCCCACGCTGCTTTCGTTGACCAGCTGGAACTCGGGCGCGACCAGCTTGTTGGCGGCGATGGCGGTGGACGGCGGCACGTAGCCGGGCCGGAAGAAGTTGAAGACCGAGGGCGAGCGCAGCGGGCTCTGGCCGAGGCCGAAGCTCGCGTCCGAGAGGATGCCGATCTTCCAGGCGTCGGTGGCCGAGGCGATGCCGCAGGTGCGGCCCCATTGCACGAAGCGCAGCATGGGCTCGCGCAGGCGCCCGAAGTTCGGGTCCGCAAGGCCAGCCGGGCTGCGCGCGTCGTCGTCCAGCAGGATGGCCGCGAACACGCTCTTCATGTCGCCGCGCACGCCCGCGCCGTTGTTGGCGAAGACATCGGCTACGCGCTTGACGTAGCCCGGGCTGGGGTTGCTGGTCACCAGCCGCTGGATCAGCTGCTTGCCGATGAAGGGGCCGACGTTGGGGTGGTTGAAGAGCGCGTCGAGCGCGATCTTCAGCGCCGCCGGGCCGGGCGTGCCGCCGGGCACGGTGGTGCCGAGGAACTTGGCCTCCATCGTCGAATGGTTGGCGGCCACGTAGGCCATGGGGCGCGTGGTCCAGTCCTTGGTGTCGATGGGGCCGCCGCCGTTGGGCGGGGTGAAGCCGGTGCGCTCGGCGCCGCGGATGTCCAGCACGTAGCCGGTGAAGACGCGGGCGAGGTTCGTCACGTCGTCCTGCGTGTAGCTGTCCAGCGGCTGGCCGTCGGGGCCGGTCTTCACGGTGCCGTCGGCATTGAGCTGCGACAGGCCGATGGTCATGAGCTGCATGACTTCGCGCGCGTAGTTCTCGTCGGGCTGCCGGCCGCGGCCGTCTTCCTTCCGGTTGTCGCGGGTGTTCAGGTAGAAGCCCATCGCGGGGTTGAGCGTCACGTCTTCCAGCAGCGTGCGGAAGTTGCCGGTGACGCCGGCCACCAGCGTGTCGAAGTACTGGGCCATCATGGCGTGGGGCCAGTTCGAGCCGATCTCGTTGGCCGAGACCACGAAGATCTCGCTGAGCGCGAGCGCCATGCGCTTGCGCACCGGGTCGGCCGACGCCATCAGCTGGCGCCAGATGGCCGCGTCGATCGCAGCACTGTCCCAAGGCTTGCTGTCGAGCCACTCCCAGGCCGACTGCGCGCGCGGTGCGCCGAACTGCTCGCTGAGCCAGGGCAGGTAACCCTTGTTACGCACGTCGGCGATCTCCGCCTCCGAGGCCGAGAACTGGGCCTGCAGCAGGAAGCGCGCGGCCTCGTCGTCGGTCTTGGCCTGCGGGTAGCGGTAAGGGCCCTCGTCCGTTCCGGTGCCGGAGCCTGGCGGAGGAAAGCCGCCGGCGAATCCACCACCGCCACCGCCGCTTCCGCCGCCACCCCCACCGCAGGCCGCGAGCGCGGCTGCGATGGAGAACGTTGCCAGGGCCTTCAAGGGCACGGGCGCGGACGAGGTTTCGCCCGCGGCCGTGTCTGTTTTTGCCGGCGCATCGACGTACGCCAATTCGTCGGCCACGCTCGCGCAACCGGCTTCGATCCGTTCCACCATGATTCCTCGCTCCTGCGGCGTCCCGACGCCGGTAGCGCTCATCAAGGCAAGTGCCGTGCCCTGTGGATTTCGGTGGTGAGAACCTTTGACGACGGGGTCGTCAACCCAATATTTGTGACTTTATGTGACTTTTTCGTCACTTCAGAAACAAAATTGACAACTTCCAAGACCTATTTGGGCAAGTCTTAAGTTAACGCGGCTTGCAAGTTCTTTAGTCCCGCTCGTCGTCCCATTCGTCGCCATTCGGCGGGCGATAAGGATAGCCGGGACCGTAATAGATGCGTCCGGGCGGCGGGCTGTAGATGGGTGCTGGGCGGTAATAAACCGGCGGCGGTGGCCGGTAATAGACCGGGGGTGCGGGCTGGTAATAGATCGGTGCCGGGTAATAAACCGGCGGCGGCGCGTAATACGGCGCCGGATAACCACCGCCCACATAACCGGGCGTGCCGATCTGCACCGACCAATGGCCGCGCGCATTGGCGGCGCCCGCGGCGAGCAATGCGCCGGCAGCGATCGCGCCGAGGGTTGCACATTTGAAAACAGAAGGATGTCGTTTGAAATTCACAGCGGCTCCAGGGCCAGGGGCGAACGGCGCCCGGCTCGACAAGCAACGCCCGACGCAAGCCGCCGGTGCACTCAGGCGCCCTCAGGGACCCACTTCGCGGCGCGAGAGCATCACCTCGCCGCCGGTCGTGTTGAAGGCGATGGTCGGCGCGCTGAAGTCGCTCAGCGGCGCGCCCAGGCCGATTTCGCCGCGGCCGTGCAGCACGCACTCTTCGCGGCGCAAGGCGATCTCGGTGCTCGGCCCGCCGTTGCCGTGAAAACGCACCCAGGTGCCGTAGGTGCTGATGTCGATCAGCACGCAACTGCCCTGCCGCATCTCGATGCGCGCATGCAGCCGCGAGACGCGCGGGTCGTTGACCACGAACTGCGCGTCGTCCACGCGCCCCAGGTGGATCGGCAGTTCTTCGCTGCTGAACATGGAGCGCACATCGAGCCATGAGAGCTCGATCTGGCCGAACGAGGAGTCCGGCATCCGCAGCGGCGCGAGCGCGGCCGGCACAGTGAGAAAGGAGGTCACATCCTCCTGCCAGTCGATGCGGTGCACCACCGACATCTCGCTGCGTCCCCGGATGTTGATGAGCCCGAGGTCGCGGTGCTGCACCGCGCCTTCGCGCAGCTGCGAGATCACCGCGTCAGTGACCCAGATCTGCCCCGGCCCGGCCAGGTCGCTCAGCCGCGACGCGAGGTTGACGGCATCGCCGAAGCAATCGCCTTCGAGTTCCACCACCTCGCCGCTGGCCACGCCGATCTGCAGCGCCATGCGCAGCGGCGCGGGCCAGACCTGCAGGCGTTTCTGGTGGTAGCGCTGCAGTTCGATCACCGCGTGCGTGGCGGCCGCGCCGCTCGTGAAGATGGCGAACACGCCGTCGCCCAGCGACTTCACCACGCGGCCACCGTGCGCCTGGCAGACGCCGCCGATCCATTGGGTCAGGCGCGTCACCGTCTCGGTGGCTCGCGCATTTCCCATGGCTTCGAAGACCCGGGTGCTCCCCGTCAGGTCCGCGAAAACGACTGTGGCATTGACACCCATACTGTTCTGTATCTCGGTAGCGATCGCTGGTGGATTATGGTCAGGAAGCCTCGCGGACTCCTGCCGGTGTTTTATTTGACATATGCCCCATCACCGGCGCGTTGGAAGATGTAGTACTTTCGATATCAAATTTCAATACACGCTTTAAGTGATACGTAAAGTTTGTTGTTTGCAAACAAGAAACAATGTTTCACACCTTGTGTATTGGTTAACTGAAGCTTAAGGTAGCGGCCGTCCTGGCTTCCGGCAATACGCTATTCGTCACATGGTGCTCCTCCGCCGCATTTTTCGTCTGCTGAACGTGCCCGGTTTCGGATCCCGCCAGGCTGAAAGCCAATTGGGGCGAATTCGCACGGCCATGCTGTCGGTGCTCCAGGCCCATGGCGGCCATTCGATCCAGCGCGTGAGCCAGCGCGTGCGGTTCGCCACCGATGTCGAAGCCCTCTGGTACCTGCGCCAGGACGTGATGACCGCGCTGAGCGCCATCGACGGCGAATCCGCCGCGCGGCGCCAGATGAAGGGCATCAACAGCATGTTCAAGGGCGGCCTGCCCGGCTCGATGGGCCCGCGCGCCCATCAGCGTTTCACCAACAACGGCTGAAGGCGGCGCGGCCTCGGACGGCCTGCTCGCCCCTCTTTCCCACCGCTCATCGCTTATCGGCACCGCACTCAGTGCGCGTGGTCATGGTGATGGTCATGGTCGTGCGAAGGGGCATGCCGATGTCCCCACACGAGGAACACGTCGCGCCCTTCGGCCGCCATCGCCACCTTCGCGCCCACCGGCAGCAGCACCTTCGTCGGCACGTGGCCGAACGGCAGGCCCGTGAGCACCGGCACCTTCTTCAATGACGCGCGCAGCCGGTCGACCACCGTGTCCAGGCCAAAGCCGCGGTCGTACCCCGGCACCTTGCGGATGCCCGTGAACTGGCCGAACACGATCGCCTTTTGCCTGGCGAGCACGCCGGCCATCTTCAGTTGGTCGAGCATGCGTTCGATGCGGTAAGGGTGCTCGTTGGTGTCCTCGATGAAGAGGATGCCCTTGTCGACCGATGGAAAGTACGGCGTGCCCAGCAGGCTCGTCAGCACGCAGAGGTTGCCGCCCCAGAGCACCGCGTCTTCCACGGGCTTGAACTTCAGCTCGGCATCGCGCGCCGGCATGCGCCAGCCGGTGCCTTCGCCCTGCCCGCTCAACAGGTCGTCGAAGCAGGCTTCCATGATGTCGTCGGCGCCGGCCTCGGCGCCGAAGTCCTCGCCGACCGCGGGGCCCGACCAGGTGACGCCGCCGTTCTTGGCGAGCAGCGCGTTCTGCAGCGCGGTGAAGTCGCTGCAGCCGACGAACTCGGTGCCATGCTGGATCGCCTTGGCCACGGCCTTGTACGGAATCTGGTCGAGGATGCGCGTGAGCCCGTAGCCGCCGCGCGCGATGAGCGCGATGTGGGCGCCGCTCGCGGCGGCCCGGGAAATCGCGGCGAGCCGCGTGGCGTCGTCGCCCGCGAAACGTTGGTGAACGGAGAGCGCATCGGGGTCGATCTCGACCTCGTGGCCCAGGGCCTGGAGCCTCTTCACGCCGCGCCGGAAGGCGGCCTTGTCGCGGATCGCGCTGGAGGGAGAGTAGATGTAGATGTGTTTGGTCACGAGGTCGAGTATCCCATTGCGTTGCGCGCGAGCCGGGCAATCGCCAGCGCCTCTGCGCCGCCCGGGCCCGAGAACGAAGCGATCGGTCCGAGCGCTCGCAGCGCGGCTTCGTAGCCGCGGTCCGGATACGGCGCGCGCCATGCGTCCTTGATGCGCTCGCCGCCATCGGGCGCGACGATCGCGGCCACGAAACGATCGGCCGCCGCGTCTTGCAACAGCGATGCGATACCCGCAGCGGCGTTGCTGTGCACCAGCACCACCGACTGCGGCCGTGGCTGCACCTGGTCCAGCCATTCGATCAGCACGTCGCGGTGCCATTCGGGCTTGTGCGCGGCTTCGCGCTTGGGCTTGTCGCTCTTGCCGAAGCCGATGAGGTCGGGCACCAGCGTGCGCAGCCCCTGCGCGCCGACGAGACGACGGAAGAAGTAGCCCCATTCGCCGGGGCCGTGCAGGCAGAGGCAACAGGCCAATTGGCTGTCTTCTCCCGGCGCGCCCTCTTCGTCCACGTAGTGCATGCGCCAGCCTTGAAGGCTCGGCAGATCGTGCACGTAGTGCGGCGCAAAGGCGTAGTCACCGAGCGCCGCGAATCGATCGACCGGCGTGCGCAACGCATCGTCGCGCAGTGGCTCGGCCTGCTCGCGCGCCACACTGCGCCGCTGCTGGAAAAAGCCTTGCAGCACCTCAGCGCATTGCTCCGCGAGCACCCCGCCCTGCACCTGCGTGCGGTGGTTCAGCCGCGGCTCGGCAAAGAGATCGAGCACCGAGCCCGCCGCCCCGGTCTTCGGATCGGCCGCGCCGAACACCACCCGCGCGAGCCGCGAATGCAGCATCGCGCCCGCGCACATCGCACACGGCTCGAGCGTGACGAACAGCTCGCAGCCATCGAGCCGGTAGTTGCCCAGCGCGGCGGCACCGGCGCGCAGCGCGTTGATCTCCGCATGGGCGCTCGGGTCGTGCTGCGCCACGGGCGTGTTGCGGCCGGTCGCGATGACCTGGCCGTCCTTCACCAGCACCGCGCCGACCGGCACCTCGCCGGCCTCGGCCGCAAGACGCGCCTCGGCCAGCGCGAGCGCCATCCAGTGCGCGTCGTCCGGCTGCGAGGGCAACTCAGTTTTCATCCGGCATCTTGCGCGCCTGCGCCGCGGCGTCGAGCGCGTCCTTGACCTGTTGCTGGACCTGCTGGCTCTGCGTGCGGACATCGGCGGGTGCGTCACCCGGCGCGGGAGTCGCTGCGCCGGGCACTGAAGGCAAAGGCGCCGCCGCCGTCGTCAACTGCTTCTTCGCGATGAGCCCGACGATCACGAGCGCCAGCACGAGGCCGAGCAATCCGAATACGCGCATCTCAGTTGCCTTCCGCCACCGGCGCTTCGGCGTTCATGCCGAGCCGGTCCATCCACACCGCCAGCGCCTGCTCGTCCGGCGTGCCGGCGCCGTACATCGCGCGCATGGCCGCATGCGATTCCTTGCGGTGCTGGTTGATCTTGACCTTGCACTGCAGCGCCGTCACCCGCAGCTCGAAGCCGACGATGCCGTTCAGCATCTTGAGCTGGAACTCCTCGCCCAGGTCGCGCCACTGCTGCGCATAGGCGGGCTCGTGCTCGCCGATGAGCTTCTTGAGCAGCACGTCCTTCTCGGTGGGCTCCTCGATCAAGCGGGCCTCGACCGTGCAATGCACCGCGAGGTAGTTCCACGTCGGCACGCGCGCGAGGTCCGGATAGACCTGGGGCGACAGGTACGAGTGCGGTCCGAGAAAGGTCGCGACCGCCTGCGGCCGCGCCTGCAGGTAGCGCCAGTGCGGGTTCGGCTTGGCGCAATGCCCCCACAACACCAGTTGGTCGCCGGCCCCTTGCTCCGCCACCAGCGGCAGGTGCGTAACGTACGGCAGGCCGTCGTTGTCGTTCGAGATCAGGCTGGCGAACGGGTGCGAGCGCATCAACTCCAGCGCGATGGCCGGGTCCTTGGCATTGAACTGCGGGGGCATGTACATGGGGTGTTTTCCTCGTGGCGAACCCCGATTGTCCCCGAGCCGGCCTATCTTGCGCGCGGCGCTTCCAGGAGCCTGGCCATTGCGCCGTAGCCGCGCGCCTTGGCCAGCTGCAGCGGCGTGTTGCCCTGGCGGTCGGTGAGCTTCACGCTCGCGCCCGCATCGAGCAGCGCTGCCAGCGTGCGCTGGTGGCGCGGGCCGCCATCGCCGAGCACGATCGATTCGATCACCGCCGTCCAGTGCAGGTTGTTCACGTGGTCCAGCGGCGCGCCGGCCGCGATCAGGCGGCGCACCACTTCGTCGTGGCCCAGGTGCGCGGCGGCGATGAGCGCGGTGCCGTCGTAGCGGCTCGTGGTCTGCCCGGCCTTGGCGCCGAGCGAGAGCAGCAATGTGAGCGTGGTCACGTCGTCGGCGACCGAAGCGATGGTCACTGCGTCGTAGCGGTCGTCTTCGAGCAGGTCGAGGTTCGCGCCCGCCCTGGCGAGCAGCTTGATGGCCTCGCGCTGCCGCGCGTAGGTGGCCACGTGCAGCGGCGTGCGGCCCTTCACATCGCGCGCATCGAGGCTCGCGCCCGAGGCGACCAGCGCCTTGAGTTTCGGCAGATCGCCATGCCATGCCGCCTTGTGCAGCCCTTCATAGGCCAGCACCTCGGCCGCGAGCGGCGGCACCTGGGCCGACACGCCGGCCGCAGCGCCCAGGCCGAGCGCGCCAGCCAGCAGGAGGGTCCGGATACCGCGCTTCATCGCATCAGCCCAAGAGGCCCTTGACCTTCTCGATCGCCGCGTTCGCGCACTGGTCGTCCAGGTGGCCGCCCGGCGCGCCGCCCACGCCCACGGCGCCGATCACTTCGTTGCCCGACTTCACCGGCACGCCGCCGCCCAGCAGCAAAAAGCCCGGCAGGTACACCAGGTTCGCGGCGCCCGCGTTCTTCTGCGCGCCTTCCATCATGGCCTGCGTCGCGCTCTTGGCCGATGCCGAGGTCCAGGCCTTGCGCTCGCTCGAGGCCAGCGTGTGCGGGCCGGCGTTGTCGGCGCGCTGCACGGCGCGCACGGTGCCGGCGCGGTCGACCACGGTGGCGGCCACGTTGTAGCCGTTGGCGGCACAGGCGGCCACGGCTTCGGCCGCGATCTGGTTGGCCAGCGCGAGCGAGATGTTCTTCTCGGTGCGCACGGCGGGCGCCGGCGTCTGGGCTTGGGCGGCCGATGCGGCGAGCAGGACGGCGAGGCAAAGAATGGAACGCATTGTTGATTTCTCCAGTGGATGCAGGGTGACTGCGCCGGCCCATTTTTGTGTTGGCCGACGGCTGCGCCACTGTAGAAAAAGCCGTGCGCCGCGGCCATTCGTACGGCTACGCCCGCCGCTCCGTAGAACTACGGAGCGCGCCCCTCAGACGAAATTTCGTTCGATCCGCCAAAACCGTTCGGGCTGAGCTTGTCGAAGCCTCGCGCGGCGCTTCGACAAGCTCAGCGTGAACGGATCTATTCCCTTTCGAACGCGATCGGTATCAGCCTTCCACGCTCACCAGCACCGCATACCGCCGGATGAGCTGCGCGAGCGAATCACAATCGAGCTTGGCGAACAGGTTGGCCCGGTGCGTCTCCACCGTGCGCGGCGACAGCGCCAGCGTGCGCGCGATCTCCTTGTTGGTGAGCCCCTGCACGATGAACGCCAGCACCTCGCGCTCGCGCTCCGACAGCTGCGCGACGCGCTCGCGCGCGGCGTTGTCGGCCTGCGAGCGCTCGCGCGTGCGCACATGCTGGCGCACCGCCTGCTGCAGCGCCTCGAGCAACTGCTCGTCGTCCACCGGCTTCTCGAGAAACTCCGCCGCACCGGCCTTGAAGGCACGGCGGCACATCTCGACCGTGCCGTGGCCGGTCAGCATGATCACGGGCTGGTCCACGCCCTGCGCCATCAGACGGTCGAGCACCGTGAGCCCGCTGATGCCGGGCATGCGCACGTCCAGCACGATGGCGCCGACGCTCGCACGGTCGAAGCCGTCGATGAAGGCCTGCGGATCGGCCCAGCCCTGCACGCGCAGGCCGACGGTGCCGATGAGAAGCGAGAGGCTGTCGCGCACCGCCTGGTCATCGTCGATCAGGTGGATTAACGGCGACTGCGGTTGATGCGTGGCGGATGTGTTCATGTGGACTGCACTACCAGCGGCAACAGCAAAGTGAAGCGCGCGCCGCGCGGCGCCGCATGGGCCGCCGTCAGGCTGCCGCCCATGCCGCTCGCCAGCGTCTCGCTCAGGCTCAGCCCCAACCCGAGGCCGCCCTCGCGCGTGCTGAAGAACGGCTCGAAGAGCCGCGGCATCGCCTCGGGCGAAATGCCGCGGCCGTTGTCGGTCACGGTCAGCACGCCCTCCTGGCCATTCCGCCCGACCGACACGACGAGCCGGCGCTCCGCGGCCGGCACGAGGTCCAGCGCCTGCAGCGCGTTCATCAGCAGGTTGTGCACGATCTGCTCCAGCGCCACCGCCTCGGCCTGCACGCGCACCGGCGCCTGCGCGCCCGCATCGAACTGCGCCGCGACGCCGCGCTGCGCGAACTCGGGCGCGAGCAGGTGCATCGCGCTGCGCACCACCTCCTGCAGCACCAGCGGCTTCACCTCGCCGCCGGCCTCGGGCCGCTCGATCACACGGCGCAACCGGCCGACCACGCCGGCCGCGCGGCGGGCCTGCTCCACGGCCTGCCCCATCGCATCGCGCGCGGTGGCGAGGTCGGGCGGATCGTCGTCGAGCAACCGGCGCGCGGCCTGCGTGTTGGCCAGCACGGCCGTGAGCGGCTGGTTGAGTTCATGCGCCAAGCCTGCCGACAACTCGCCCAATGCATTGAGCCGCGCGACCTGCCCGAGCCGCAGCAGCTCTTCGGCGCGCCGGCGCGCGATGCGCTGGCGCTGCGCCATCCACAAGCCCGCCGACAGCAGAGCCATCGCCACGGCCCATCCGGCGATGCTGCGCCACGGCAGCTCGCCCCAGCCGACCTGGCGCTCGGCCACCAGATCGAACGGCTGGCTCGGTGAGGCCAGTGCCTTGGTGAGACCGAAGCGCCAGCCGCCTTCGCCCAGCCGACCGGGCTGCAACACGAGTTGCTGCCCATCGCGCTGCAGGCTCACGCGCACCGGGCTCGTCTGCGGATTCATCGGCCAGTCGCGCCACGGCACGGAGCCGGCCAGGTCGATTTCGAGCGCGTAGCTGAAGGGCGTGGCGCCCATCACGAGCTGGTAGCGGCCGCGTGCGAGATCGAGCGATGCGAGGTCGGCGCGCTGCTGGCTGCGGGAGCGCGCCTCGGCGGCGGCCAGTGCGTCCGACTGCTTGCCATCGGGCCACGGCTCCTCGCGCGCGCGACGCTGCACCTTCAGGATCGACGCGTACACCGAGGGCAAACGCTGCTCCGGCTGCCCCGCATCGGCGCCGGGCTCCAGCAGCGCGAGCGTGGCGAGCACCGCGTCGTACTGCACCACCTGCTGGCTCATGAGCCGGTGCGCGATGCGCGCGTCGGTCTCGAAGTCCTGGTGCAGCTGCGCGAGCTCCACGCGCGCCAGCCACACCGCGCCCACGGCCGTGAGGGCCAGCCATGCCAGCCACCAACCACCCTGCGCGCGCAACCACTGTTTCATGGCGCGGATTGTGCCCGCCGCTGCGGGGCGGATCGAAGTGGGCCCAGAATGCGGCCCCAGCATGAGCGAAGTCCAGGACACCCTCTTTCCCGATCTCCCGCGCCCGCAGGAGGCGCCTGTGGCACCGCCGCCCCTCGAGGTTGAACAGCCCGCGAAGAAGAAATCGCGCGGCGCCACCGTGGCCCCGATGCCCGCCGACCCGGCGCTCGTCGAGCTGGCCTCCAAGCTCTCGCCGAACCTGCGCCTGGGCACCTCGTCATGGAGCTACCCCGGCTGGGCCAACCTTGTGTGGGACGGCGAGTACGCCGAGACCGTGCTCTCCAAGAACGGCCTCGCGGCGCTCGCGCGGCACCCGCTGTTCCGCACCGTGAGCCTAGACCGCAATTTCTACCGCGCCCTCACCGCAAGCCAGTACGCGCGCTACGCGGCCATGGTGCCCGCCGACTTCCGCTTCGTGGTCAAGGCCCCGAGTCTCGTGACCGATGCCACCGTGCGCGACGAAAGCGGCCGCGGCACGCAGGTGAACCCCGTGTTCCTCAACAGCGAGATCGCGATCCAGGAGTTCGTACAACCCGCGCTCGACGGCCTGGGCGACCGCATCGGCGCGCTGGTGTTCCAGCTGAGCCCGATCCCTTCGCAGCTGCTGGCCGACCAGCCCGCGCTGCTCACGCGCATCGGCGACATGCTCGAAGCCCTGCCCGACCTGAAGCAGACCGCGCCCGACGCTGTCATCGCCGTCGAGGTGCGCGACCCGCAACTGCTGTGCCCCGCCTTCGCCGACATGCTGCGCAGCGTGGGCGCGACCTTCTGCATGGGCCTGCACGCGAAGATGCCGCCGATCGAAGACCAGCTGCCGATGCTGCGTGCGCTCTGGCCCGGCCCGCTGGTGTGCCGCTGGAACCTGCACCGCCGCCACGGCCGCTTCGGTTATGAGGATGCGGAAAAACTCTACGGCCCGTTCGACAAGATCGTGGACCCCGATCCCGAGACGCGCGCGGCGCTTGCCAAGGTGATCGCCGGCACCACGCGCGCCGGCCAGAACGCCTTCGTCACCGTGAGCAACAACGCCGAGGGCTGCGCCCCGCTCACGATCGCTTCGCTCGCGCGGGACATCGTCGACCTGCAATCGCGGCCGGGGTAGACAGGAAATCCTATTCACGTAGCATGACCGCGACGCCCCACAGGAACACCGGTCATGAGCTCCCTGTCACTGCTTCGCACCCTCTTCGGCTACCGCGCCTGGGCCAACGACGAGCTGCTCGAAAAGCTGGAAGGCTTCGATCCGGAACGCCACCAGGATGCGCGCCACGACGCCATCCGGCTGATGAACCACTGCCACGTGGTGGACCAGATCTTCGCGGCGCACCTCACCGGCAGGCCGCACGGTTTCGCAGCCGACAACACGCCCGACACGCCCACGCTGCAAGCGCTTCGCGGCTCGGTTGCCGCACTCGACCGCTGGTACCTCGGCTACGTGGAAACCGTGACACCGGAACAGCTTGCCGAATCCGTGCCCTTCTCCTTCACCGATGGCGACAAGGGCTTCATGACGCGCGAAGAAATGCTGGCCCACGTCGTCACCCATGGCGGCTACCACCGCGGCGAGATCGGGCGGCTCATGCGGCAGCATGCCGTCGGCCTGCCGTGGGACACCTTTGCGGTGTACCTGCACAGCACCGATCCTGCTCGCCGGATGCAGGGTCAGCTGCAGGCCGCGTAAGGCTCAGGCCTTCTCGCCCTTGGCCGCGACCGTCATCTCCAGCTCGACGCTCGCGTTCTTCGGCAGCTGATACACACCGACCGCCGTGCGCACATGCACGCCGGCATCGCCGAAGACGCGGTGCAGCAGATCGGACGCCGCATCGGCCACTTCGCTCTGCTGCGTGAAATCGGCTGTGCACTGGATGAAGACGCCCACGCGCAGCACCTTCTCTACGCCATCGAGCGAGGCGAGTTCGCGGCGCAGCAGCGTGAGGCAGCGCAGCGCGCAGATCTGCGCGGCCTCGCGCGCCTTCTCCAGCGACACCGCATCGCCCACGCGGCCGGTCACGACCACCGTGGTGCCCACGCGCGGCACCTGCCCGCTGGTATAGAGCGTGCGGCCGTCGCGCACGATGGGCACGTAGTGCCCGCCCGCAAGCATCTCGCCCGCGAAGCTGTGGCCGAGCTCGGCGGCAATCTGGTCGGCAATCTGGTCTCGGCTTTGCGCTGTCGTCATATGTGTTCCATGAAACGGAGGGCCATTGTCGCCAACCGCGTGCGGGGAAAACAGATACAGATCGCGTGGACCGGAGGCGGAACAGATGGCCGGCCCGCCCGGCGCTACAGCGTCTCGCCGGCCTTGAGCACACCCGCGTTGCGCAGCGCGGCGTCCAGCCACTTGGCGGCCGTGTTCCCGTTCTTGATGGCCTCGATGCGCGCGGCTTCGTCGTCGACTTTCTGCACCGCGGCCTGAAGCAGCGCCTCCACTTTCTCCCGCTCGACGATCACCACGCCATCGGCATCGCCCACGACGAGATCGCCGGGGCGAACGGTCACGCCGCCCACCGAGACCGGATGACCGATCCGCCCCGACGCCAGCTTCGTCGGACCGTTGGGATTGGTGCCGACCGAGAAGACCGGAAAGTCCATCTCGTCGATCTCGGCGCTGTCGCGCACCGCGCCGTCGATCACCACGCCGGCGATGCCGACCTGCCGGCAGGCGTTCATCATGATCGTGCCCATGAGCGCAGCGCTCCGGTCCCCCTTGCCATCGATCACCAGCACGTCGCCGGGCCTGGCCAGCGCGATGGCCGCGTGGATCATCAGGTTGTCGCCCGGCCGCACCTCGACCGTGAGCGCGCTGCCGGCCAGCTTCATCCGGTGCCGCAGCGCCGTTATGCGGCCGTGCAGCGCACCGCGGCGGCCCGCGACGTCGGCAAGGATGGCCGGCTGGAAGGCCGAGGCCTGCCGGACCAGGTCAGAGGAGACGCGCTCGAAGTCGCGAACGATGTCGCGAGCGATGTCGGGTTGGGGGTTCATCGTCTGTCTCTTTCTCATTCGGCTTTCACGTCGGCGTCCTTCACCACGCGGCCCCACTTGCGCTTGTCCGCGGCCAGGAAGGCGCGGAACTGCTCGGGGGTGCTTCCCACCGGCTCCAGGCCGTCGGCGGCCAGCCGCCTGGCGATCTCGGGCATCGCGAGCACCTTGGCGACTTCGCGCTGGATGCGCTCGACCACCGCCGGCGGCGTGTTCTTCGCCGCGCAGATGCCGGCCCAGGTCACTGGCTCGAAGTCGGGCACGCCGGCCTCCGTCACGGTCGGGATGTCGGGAAAGGCGGCCAGCCGGCGCGGGCTGGCCACCGCCAGCGCGCGCAGCTTGCCGGCGCGTGCGTACTGCATCGAGCTCACGGGCTGGTCGAAGATCATCGAGACCTGGCCCGCGATGAGGTCCGTCATCGCCTGGCCGGTGCCCTTGTAGGCCACGTGAACGATGTCGATGCCGGCACGGCTCCTTAGCATTTCGCCCGCGAGGTGCCCACCGGTGCCCGTGCCCGAAGAGGCGAAGTTGATCTCGCCCGGCTTCTGCTTCGCGTAGGCGACGAGCTCCTTCACGCTCTTGACCGGCAGCGTCGTGTTCACCAGCAGCATGTAGGGCGCATTGACGACCTGGGTGACCGGTGCGATGTCCTTCTCGGAATCGAAGGGCATGCTTTTCAGGATGTGCGGCTGGATCGACAAGGTGCCTGTGGTGCACATCAGCAGCGTGTGCCCGTCCGCGGGCGCAGCGAGCATGGCCGACGCCGCGATGTTGCCGCCGGCGCCGGGGCGGTTCTCGATCAGGACCGGCTGCCCGAGCCCTTCGGCCAGCTTCGGCGCGATCAGGCGCGCGACCACGTCGTTGGAGCCGCCGGGTGAGAAGCCCACGAGGATCTTCACGGGCTTCGATGGAAAGGCATCGGGGCCTTGCGCCCGGGCGTCGCCCAGCCAGACGGTGCCCGCGGCAAGGGCCGGCAGCAGTTTCAGAAGGGATCGGAGTTTCATTGCGGTTCCTGGTGGATGACGGGGCCCGAGAGTTCGTCGCGCCCACGCGCAACGCGGCGGCAACCCTCCAGCAGTTGCTCGGTGCTTGCGGCAAACGAGAGGCGGAAATGCGTGGGCACGCCGTAGGCGCTGCCCTGCAGTGCCGCGAGGTTCTGCGCATCGAGCAGGTGCATCACCCAGTCGTCGCAGGTCTGGATCGCAACGCCCTGCGGCGTGCGAAGACCGAACAGCGCGCTGCACGAAGCGAAGACGTAGAACGCCCCATCGGGCACCGCGCACTCGATGCCGTCGATGGCATTGAGCGCCGCCACCACCGTGTCGCGCCGCTGCGCGTATTCGCGCCGGTTCGCCGCAATGCTCTCTTGCGGGCCCGTGAGCGCCGCGACGGCCGCCGCCTGCGCGATCGAGTTGGGCCCCGAGGTGCTCTGTGACTGCAGCTTGACCATCGCCTTGATGAGCGCCGACGGTCCCGCGCCGTAGCCGATGCGCCAACCGGTCATCGCGTAGGCCTTGGACACGCCGTTCACCGTCAGCGTGCGGTCCTTGAGATCGGGGGCCACCTGGGCCATGGTGGCGAATTCGGCGTCGCCATAGATGAGGTGCTCGTAGATGTCGTCGGTGAGGATCCAGACATGCGGATGCCGGCGCAGCACCTCGGCCAGTGCCGCCAACTCCGCCCGCGTGTAGGTCGCGCCGCTCGGGTTGTTCGGCGAGTTCAGCATCAGCCAACGCGTCCTGCCGGTGATGGCGCGGTCGAGGTCCGCCGGCTGCAGCTTGAAGCCCATGGCCGCCGGGCAATCGACGCAGACCGGAACGCCGCCGGCCAGCAGCGCGATGTCCGGGTAGGACACCCAGTACGGCGCCGGCACGATCACCTCGTCGCCGGCCGCGACCGTGCACATGAGCGCGTTGAAGATCACCTGCTTGGCACCGGTGCCGACGATGATTTCATTGGATGCATAGGCCAGCCCGTTCTCGCCGAGGAACTTGCCGGCGATGGCCTCCTTCAGCGCCGGCGTGCCGCCCACGTCGGTGTAGCGGGTCTGGCCGGCCGCCATGGCACGGATGGCCGCTTCCTTGATGTGTGCGGGCGTCTCGAAGTCGGGCTCGCCGGCCGTGAGGCTGAGGATGTCCCGGCCGGTCGCGCGCAGTTCGCGCGCCCTCTGGCCCGCCATGGAGCTGGGGGACGGTTTGATTCGGTTCAGGCGTGGTGCGATGTGAAGCATGCACGCAGTATCGAAGTCCGTTTGCCGCGGGACAAACGAGAAATCCGCTGGACGGGCCATTCCTTTTTTTCGTGCGTGGTCAGGGGCGTACATTCCGCCGGATGAACTTCACCTTCAAGCAGCTGGAGGCCTTTCTCTTCAGCGTCAGGCTCCAGAGCTTCAGTGCCGCGGCCGTGAAGCTGCACACCACGCAATCGGCAATTTCCAAGCGCCTGGCGGAACTGGAAGAGTCGCTGGGCGGACCTCTTCTGCACCGCACCTCGCACGGCCTGGAGCTGACCCAGGTCGGCCGCGAATTGCTGCCGCTCGCGGAAGAGGCCCAGCGCCTCTGGCAGCGCATCGCGCACGACATCAGCGTCGACAAGACGCTGCGCGGCACCTTCCGCGTCGGCGTGACCGAGCTCATCGCGATGACCTGGCTCACGCGCCTGATCCAGCTGCTGCAGAAGCTCCACCCCCAGGTGACGATCGAGCCCGTGGTGGACGCGGGGCTCACGCTCTTCGAGCGCCTGGAAGCCAGCAAGCTCGACCTGGCCATCATGCCCGGCACCTTCTGGGGCCAGGCCTTCGAATCGGTCAAGGTCACGCAGGTCGAGCAGGTCTGGATCGCGAGCCCGCGCCTGCAGATTCCCGCCCGCGCGCTCAAGCCGCACGAGTTTGCCGACTACCCGGTGATCGAGCAGCCCGCGGGCGCCTCGAAGAACCGGTTCTACGAAGCCTGGCGCGCGGAGCACGGCTTTCGCTTCGGCAAGGTCATGCTGACGAACAGCACCACGGTCCTGCGCGAACTGACGATCAGCGGCTTCGGCCTGAGCCAGCAGGCGCTCGACTATGTGCGGCCCGACATCCGAAGCGGGCTGCTGCGCGTCGTGAAGAGCGATCCCATGCCGCCGCCGCTGGTCTACAGCGCCGTCTACCGGCGCGACAACGCGAGCCCCGCGCTGGCGCGCATCGTCGAGCTGGCCGTCAAGACCTGCGACTTCACCTTGCGGGCCAGCCAGCACGACGTGGCGCCGGCACGCTCGCCCCAACGATCGCGCGTGCCGCGGCGGGTCACGAAGAAGGCCGTCAGAAAGACACGCAGATAGGGCTGCCGTGCGGGGTGCCTAGGCCTCGAACGCCAGGAACACCCGCCCGCCCTCGATCTTCACCGGATAGCTGCGCAGGTCTTCGGTGAGCGGCGCGCACATCGCCTTGCCCGTGCGCACATCGAAGCGCCCCTGGTGCAGCGGGCACTCGATCTCGTGCCCTTCGAGAAACCCGTCGCACAGCCGCGCATGGCCGTGCGTGCAGATGTTGTCGGTCGCGTGGATGCCGTCCCCGGTGCCGTAGAGCGCGATGTCGCGGCCCTGCACCTCGATGCCCACCACGTCGTCGGCGGGAACGTCGTCGACCGCCGCGGCGTCGATCCATGTCATCGTGCTCATGTGTTTTTTTCCTTCGCTTGTCAGTTGTCGGGCTTGAGGCCGGCGCGCTGGATCACAGGCTTCCAGCGCACCAGCTCCTCGCCCATGAACTTGGCCAGTGCTTCGGGCGTGCTGCCCACGGGATCGAAGTACGCGGTCTGCAGGCGCTTGACCGTCTCGGGGTCCTTCAGCACCACGGCGATCTCGCGGCTCATGCGCTGCACCACGTCATTGGGCGTGCCCTTGGGCGCCATGTACGCGAACCACGGCACGGCCTGGATGTCGGGCAGGCCCGATTCGCGCAGCGTGGGCAGCTCGGGCAAGAGGGCCGAGCGTTCGGCCGACGTCACGGCCAGCGCCTTCAACCGGCCGGCCTTGGCCTGCGGCATCACGGTGACGGGCGGCAGGCACGCGTACTGCACATCGCCCTGGATGATCGCGGTCACCGCCTGCCCCGACGACGCATACGGAATGTGCACCGCGAACGAATTGGTCCTGAGCTTGATGAGCTCCACGCCCAGGTGCGAGATCGAGCCGTTGCCCGTCGAGGCGAAGTTGAACTTGCCCGGGTTCTGCTTCATCGCCGCGAGCCAGCCCTTGACCGAATCGACGTTCATCGCATTGGAGACCGCGCACACGTTGGGCGTGGTCGCCGCGAGCGACACCGGCACGAGGTCCTTGAACGGGTCGTACGGCAGGTTCTTGTAGAGCACCGTGTTGTAGACCAGCGGCGCATTCACCGAGAGCAAAAAGGTGTAGCCATCGGGCTGCGACTTGCTCGCCTGGTCGGTGCCGGTGTTGCCGCCCGCGCCGGGCTTGTTGTCGACGATGAGCGGCTGGCCGATGCGCGCCGCGAGCTTGTCGTTGACGATGCGCGCGAGGATGTCGGGCGACGAGCCGGCCGCGAACGGCACGACGATGCGCACCGGGCGCTGCGGCCAGTCCTGCGCGTGGGCAGCGGCGACCACGGCCACGATGGTGAAAACAACGGCGCGCTTCATGGCTTCGCCTCCACATCGACCATGCCCTGATGGTCCCGTTGTTCGCGTGCGATGAAGCCCGCAATCAGCGCGCGGTACGACGCCTCGACCACCTCGGGATACGCACCCTCCTTCTCGGCCAGCGCCCGCACCTTGTCGATCACCTCCTGCTGGCGCTGCGGCGCCGACACCTGGAAGGCATCGCGCTTGAAGCGCGCCGCGTCCTTCACATAGCGGCCGCGCTCGGCCAGCAGCGCGACGATCTGGCGGTCGAGGCGGTCGATGTTCTCGCGCACCTCGGCGAGGTTGTTGCACAGCGGCCGGTAGGCCGGATCGGTGAAGCGGCGCAGCGGCGCGCCGTGTGTCTCGGGTTCTTTTTCTTGCATGGCTCAGAGGGGGTAGATGATGGAGTTCGGGATCATTTCGCTGTCGAACACGCACAGGCGCGAGGCGAACTTCAGGCCTTCGGGCGTGGGCACGACCTTGTCGATGTAGCGGCCGACGTTGAACACGGTCGAGGGGCCGTCGAGCTTCGTGCGAAACACCGCATAGTTGGCTTCGCTGTGGATCGCGCCGTCGTCATCGACCTTGTGCACCACCGGCAGGCCGACCACATGCCGCTGGTAATACGGGTCATGGAACAGCGTCTCCTGGATGCCGTACACGCGGTCTTCGAGCATGCCCCGGCTCTCGAACGAGAGCGTCGCCAGCGGCAGGTTGCGCTCGTGGTTCTCGCGCGGCTGCAGGCGATAGCTGCATTGCTCGATGAAGAACGCGGGCCACAAATCCCATTGGCCCGAATCGACCGCATGCGCATAGGCCGCATAGAGGCCGGCCAGTTCGAGGTAGGCGTCGGCGTCGAGCTTCTTCGTCATGCCGCCTCCATCACTTCGCGCCAGTAGCGGTACATGCCGCGGATCAGCGTCTCGGTCACCATGTGGTCGGTGTTCTCGACCTCGCGCCCGCCCAACTCCGCCAGCGTGCGGTGATAGGGCTTCTGCTCGAAGCCCTGCTGCGAGAACTCGATCACCTCGCCGTCGTCGGCCGAGACGAAGCCGGCCGGGCCGAACAGGTTGGCCTGGCGCAGGCGGCGCTGCGTCATCTCCCCGGTGTCGTCCTCGAAGCCGAAATGCGTCCACACGAAATCGAAGGCGTCGTGCCCGACCGGCTGGATGTGCCGCGTGGACACGCTGTTGACCTGCTGCTGAAGAATCAGGCTCGGGAACAGCGTCATCATCACCGCCGTCGGCCCGCCCCACCAGGGCTCGGGCACGATATCGAGAAAGCGCGGATCCTTCAGCTGCATGCTCTCCTTGAAGCTGGACACCTGTGTCACCTGCGCGGCCTTGCCCGCGTTGCCGCGCGTGGAAATCATCGCGGCATGGCGGCTGCGCGCGTCCATCTTCAACTCCGACTTGTTGTCGGCGCGCCAGAGCCCGAAGGTCACGAACCAGGTGTGCAGGAGACCTGGGTGGTACGGGTCCTTGATGTTCTCCTGCATGAGCTTCCAGTTGCCCGGAATGCGCTGGCGGCTGTAGCCGAGGATGGTGAGCTTGCGCCCGTCGAAGAGGCGATCGAAGTAGTGAAGGATGTCGGGCCCGAGGAATTCCTCGAACGACTCGACCTCATGGTCGAACGACGCGAACACCACGCCGCCGCGCGAGGCCACCTTGAGCTTGTTCAGGCCGTGGTCCTCGGTCTTGAAGTCCGCGGGCATGCCGCCGTGGACCTTGCCGTCCTGCTTCACGCCGCGGCGGAACGGCACGCCCTGCAGGTCGCCCTTGAGCGTGTAGTTCCACTGGTGGTAGGGGCAGACGAATTCCTTCCTGTTGCCATGGCGCTCGCGGCAGAACTGCATGCCGCGGTGCGCGCAGACGTTCTCGAAGACGTGAATCGCGCCTTCCTCGTCGCGCGACATCACGACCGAGCGCTCGCCAATCGCCGTGCGCTTGAAGTCGCCCGGGTTCGGAATCTCGGCCTCCAGGCCGACGTAGCACCAGTGCTTCTCGTAGAAGAAGCGCTGCAGCTCTTTCTTGTGCAGCGCCTCGTCGGTGTAGGCCATGAAAGGGATGCGGCTGGTCTTGTCGCTCTCCCAATGCAGCTCGATGGGGAACACAGGTGGCGTGGTCATCGCGGGTCTCCTTTTTTCTTCAGCGTTCTTCAGGTGCCTTGCAGGTAGAAGGCATCAGCATGGGTCTGTTCGGGCGCAAGGCCGCGCGCGCGCACAAGTTGCGCCGCGGCTTCGACCATCGGCGGCGAGCCGCAGAGATAAGCGCGCCAGCCGTCGAGGCTGCCGGGCCAGTCGGCGCGGATGGCATCGGTGATGAGGCCCAGGCGCTGCCCCTCGCGCGCGGTGCCGGTGACGACCACCACATGCACCTTCAGGCCCGGGTGCCGGGCCTGCAACTCGCGCAGTTCGTCGAGCCCGTACACGTCCGCATCGGAGCGCACGCCCAGGTACAGATGGATCGGCTGCATCAGCCCGCCCGCAATCGCCCCGCGCACGATCGAAAGAATCGGCGCGAGCCCGGTGCCGCCCGCGGCGCAGAGCATCGGCCCGCGGTGCTTCATTCGCAGGTAGGCCGTGCCGAGCGGCCCGCTCACGCGCACCGCATCGCCGATGCGCAGCTGCTCGAAGATGTGCGCCGTCACGCGCCCGCCCGGCACGCGGCGCACATGGAATTCGAGCTCTGCGTCGCGGCTGAGGCCGGCCATCGAATAGGGCCGCGCGAGATCGGGCGCGAACTGCAGTTGCGCGTACTGTCCCGGCGAAAACGCCAGTGGCTTGTTCGGCTTGAGCCGCAGGCGCCGGATGTCGTGCGTGAGCACGTCGATGCCCGTGACGGTCGCCTTCAGGATGCGCGCCGGATGCACCACCACCTCGTCGGGCTCGGGAATCTCGATGGCGCAGCTTTCGGTGAGCGTGCTCTGGCAGGCCAGCACGTAGCGCTCGCCCTGCCCGTCGGGGCCGTCCGGGCGGATGGCGTCCTGCCCGCCGTCCAGCACCTGGCCCGACACCACCTTGCAGCGACAGGTGCCGCAGCGCCCGGACATGCAGCTGTACGACACCGGCACATGGTGCTCGCGCAGCACTTCCAGCAGGTTCGCGCCGGGGCGGACCTGGAGGGTGCGGGCAAGGGGGTGGATGTGCAGGTCCATCGTGGGGCTCTCGGTTTTTGTCCGGCGCCGGCATCGTGGGCCGGCTTGTCTCTGGGAGCGGATGATGCGCGGCCGTCGCAGATTGACCAATAGAATCTCGTGAATCGACCCCATCACGGATATGAATAAAGGTCTGACATGCACCTGAAGGACATCGACCTCAACCTGCTGCTGGTGTTCGACCGCATGCTGGCCGAGAAGCGCGTCTCGGCCGTGGCCGAATCGCTCGGGCTCTCGCAGCCCGCCATCAGCAACGCGCTGGCCCGGTTGCGCAAGCTCCTGGGCGACGAGCTGTTCCTGCGCACCGCGCGCGGCATGGAGCCCACGCCCTTCGCGCTGCAGCTGGCCGAGCCGGTCGCCTACGCGATGGGTGCGCTGCACACCGCGCTCAACCAGCAGGTGGTGTTCGAGCCGGCCACGAGCACCCGCAGCTTCACGCTCGCGATGACCGACATCGGCGAGATCTACTTCACCCCCCGCCTGATGGAGGCGCTCTCGGTCGCCGCGCCGGGCGTGACGATCAGCACGCTGCGCAACAACACAGCGACCAACCTGCGCGACGAGCTGGAGGCCGGGCATGTGGACATCGCCATCGGCTTGCTGCCGCAGCTGAAGGCGGGCGTGTTCCAGCGCCGGCTTTTTCTGCAGCGCTACGTGTGCCTCTTCTCAAGCACGCATCCGCTCGCGCGCAAGCGCAGCGTGTCGCTCAAGGACTTCAGCGCCGCCGACCACGTGCTGGTGCAGGCCGCCGGCACGGGCCACGGCAAGGCCGACGACGTGATGGCCGCGCAAGGCATCCACCGGCGCATTCGCCTGAAGGTGCCGCACTTCGTGGCCATCGGCCACATCCTGCGCTCGAGCGGCATGATCGCGACCGTGCCCGAGCGGCTCGCAGAGAGCATCGCCGAGCCCTTCGGCCTCGTGTGGCGCCCGCATCCGGTGGCGCTGCCGCAGATCGCGATCAACCTGTTCTGGCACGCGAAGGTGCACCGCGATCCGGGGAATCAGTGGCTGCGAGGGGTGCTGTTCGACAGCTTTGCGGACAAGGACTGACGACGGTCGTTCGGGCCTGTCAGGCGGCAGTAGCGCGCGCGGTCCGTAGCGGCTTACCGAAAAAGGCCTTGCTCACGCCCTCCTCGGGTCTCACGCGCGTCATCGCGGAGGCGCCGCCAACGCCTTTGCGCCAGAGGTTGTGGTTGGAGGATGAGTTGGGAGGTCGCGTGCAGCCTGCCAATTCAGTCAAATTCATCGGATTAAATTCCCGGCAATTCCCCGCCCATCCATCCAAACAAATATCTTTCACTCGTTGGAGAAAACAACCAATTTGCCGGAAGAAATCCTTCCATCCCAGCCACACGGGAATCCATCAAGAAAATAGACGTCCCGTATTTTTTTCCAGATCTCCGGGAAATGATCGTTTGCATAGCAATGCAGCAAAATTCGCATGTCCCTGTGCATGAGTTCCACGAGCAGGCACGCGCCTTCATCGGTCCATTTTGAATCGGTGCCGTGGAAATTTTTCTCGCTCAGATCGAAGTAATTGTTTTTTTGCAGGTTGTAGTCGATCCATCGCTCCCATTCGAAATCGTCCGGAAAAACAGAAGGTGAATCGCTGACGGTTTGCCATTCGTCGAATTTGTCGAACGAATCGTCCGCTGCATATTCGATTCCCAGAGATGCATCGGCAATTACCAGGCTTTCGTTTCTATCACCCGAATATGCGCGATCAAAATAATCCCGGCGCTGGAGAAAATCAATCAATGGCTGGGCTTTGATCAGCAATTCATTCCAGTTTTCCATGGTCATGTCCTCTTATGTAATCCTTGATGGAATTTATCCGGGGCACCGAGGAATTTTCAGGAAAAGCGATGAGGTTGCCGGCGTCATTCACATCGAAATTCAGAGCTTGAGAACGATTCCGGTGCGGTCGGGCATTGCCGAGCGGCGCGCGAGCTGGTCGACCGCGCGTAACAAGGCCGGCACGCGGTGCTCGCCGTGCATGCGCTTCACTTCGGCCGCCGCGGTGGCGAGGTCGATGCCGATGGCCGTCACGAAGAGCGGCGATGCGCTCTGGCCGCGCAGCACCTCGAGCACATCGCTCGCGCTGCGGTAGGCGGTCTTGGCGACGCCGACCACGGGCACCTGGCGATCGAGCGCGTCGTGCAGATGCGCGCCGAGACCCGGGTGGCCCGGCTCCAGCGAGACGTAACCATCGACGATGACGATGTCCGCCAGCGGCCCCTCGCGCAGCACACCGAGCAGGCAGGGCAGCTCGCGGCGATAGAACGCGCCGGGCTCGTACGCGGCCACCTCGCGAAAGCCCGCGATGGCCTGCGTCTCTTCGTGGGCCGCCGTCCATCCGCGAAACCAGAGGCCCGCGGCCACCGCGGTTTCGGCGCGGTAGTCGACGTCCAGGCACACGATCAACGGCTCGCTCATGCAGGCCACTGCCCGAGCACCTCGTGCACGCCCTCGCCGACGTGGCTGTCGATGAGCGCGAAGGAGCCCGCGGTCCAGCGCACCGGATCGATCGCGTGCTTCTCGATCTTGCGGCGCGTGTAGGCGAGCGTCATGTGGGGCGTGAAGCTGCGCTCGGGCTTGAGGCCCGCGTCGGCCAGCGCTTCGCCCAGGTGCTGCCGGAAGTCGGCGAGCGCATCGGTGCCCTCGTCGCCGCACAGCACGAAGGCCTTGCTGTTCGCGTAGGTCATGGCGTGGTCGAAGACGACGTCGAACGCCGGTGGCGCGACGGCGGCAGCAGCCTCGAGCGCGGCCTGCACCTTCTTGCGCGGCACCGTGTCGTAGCCGCCGAGATCGTGCAGCGTGACATGCAGGCGCTGCGCCTCGGTCAGCGTGCCCTTGAGCGCATGGCGGTCATCGAACTGCGCACCGAGCGCCGCGAGCGATGCGGCGTCTTCGGCGTTCGGAAAGATCGCGAAGAAGAGCGTGTGCGGCAGCGGCTCCTTGCGGCGCGCCTTGGTTCGGGGTCGCGGCAGAGGCCGCGGCGGGGGATCGATTCCGGGGAGAAGAAGCTGTTCTGACATGCGTCGATCATCGCGCATGGTTCTCCCTCTTCACGAGGCTGTCGGCGAGCTCCCCGCCGCGCATCGCGCGCGAACTTCTAGGCTTCGAGGCGCGTGGCCGCAGCGCCCAGGTTCACCGAAATGTTGTCCTGGTTCACGGTGATGTTGACCAGCGCGACGTTGCCGTACACCTCCACCTTGATGGACAGATGCGTGGGGATGGTGGTCTTGAAGACGGTCAGGTCCCATATCCCTTCGGGCACGTTCTGCGCCGTGCCCAGCGGCGCGGTGCCGTTGTGACCCCACCGGACCGTGCCGATGGTCACGGCGGTCGTGTTTTCCTTGTCGGCTCCGCCGACGATGTTGACGGTTACGCTGGTCATGTCGTTCTCCATGGGTGTGGGGTCGTGGTGTGAATCCTTGAATCGACCTGCGGGTCGTCGAGGAGAAAGCACTGTAGGGACGCACCTGCCGGAAAACAATTACGGGCCATTACAGCGCCCAGTCGTTCGCCTCCGGCGGCTCCGGTTACGACGGCATCAACACGACCAACTTGACAAAGTAGATCAAACTTGTAAAGTACGGTTCTTCGCCCTCAAAGACCGGCATCCAGTGTTCGCGCCGGTCCCCATCGAAACAGCATCATGAATATCCGCCCTCCTCATTCCGCCGGAGCCCTCCGCTGATGGCCGCCGCCGCACCAGCCGCCGCCCCAGAGCGCCGCGTGGCCATCATGGAATCGGCGATCGGCGTCTTCCTGCGCTACGGCTTCCGGAAGACGTCGATGGACGATCTCGCGCGCGCCGCGGGCATCTCCCGCCAAGGCCTCTACCTGCACTTTTCGTCGAAGGACGAGCTCTTCAAGGAGGCCGTCACCTGGTTCGCGCAGCAGGGCCTCGCGGCCATGCGCGCCGCGCTGGCGCGCAAGGACCTGCCGATCGAGGAGCGGCTGGTCGGCGCCTTCGCGGCGCTGCATGCGCAGAACGACGGCTCGCAGATGTCGCTGGAACACATGAACGAGATCGTCGCGACCGCGCGCGAACTCGTCGGCCCGGTGCTGGAGGAGTTCGACCAGGCCGTTCCGAAGGAACTGGCACGGGCCATCCGGTCGAGCGAGCCCGCCGTTCCGTGGCGCGCCGCGGGCCTCACGGCCAAGTCGCTCGCGCAGCACCTGTATGCGGCCTCGCACGGCTTGAAGCACTACGCCCGCACGCCGGCCGAGTACCAGGCCGGCATCCGCACCGCGGTGCGCCTGGTGTGCGGCAGCCCGTCGGCGGCCGCGCCTCGCGCGTGAGCTTCTTCGGATGAAGCGCACGCCTCGCACCTTCTTTCACATCTTCACGATCGGAGTCATCGCCATGTCCACCTTCTCCCTGTGTGCCTGCAGCCCGCGTCTCGCGGCCAATCCCCAGTCGCCGCAACAGCGCGACGGCCTCTACCGCAACGTCGTGCCGCGCGTGCCGCTGGGGTTCCTGAAGACTGTCGCGATCGGCTGGCAGTTCCTCACCGGCAAGAGCGACGCGACCGTGCCGAACGTGCCGATTCCGGTGCAGCCGCTGACGGCCGCGGCGCTGCTCGATGCGCCGGACGGCAGTCTTTACCGGCTGGGCCATTCGACCTTGCTGCTCAAGTTGCGCGGCGAGTTCTGGCTCACGGACCCGGTCTTCTCGGAGCGCGCATCACCGGTGCAATGGGCCGGCCCGAAGCGCTTTCACGCGCCGCCGATCGACATCGACGACCTGCCGCCGATCAAGGGTGTGATCCTCTCGCACGACCACTTCGATCACCTGGACCGCCATGCCATCGCGCGGCTCGCACCGAAGGTCGAGGTGTTCATCACGCCGCTGGGCGTGGGCGAGCGGCTGATCGCGTGGGGCGTCGACGCGGCGCGCGTGCGGCAGCTCGACTGGTGGGGTGAGACGACCGTCGGCGGCGTGCGCCTGGCCGCAGTGCCTGCGCAGCATTTCTCGGGGCGCAGCCTGCTCGACGAAGACCGCACGCTGTGGGCGTCGTGGGTGATCGAAGCGGATGGGCTGCGGCTTTTCTTCAGCGGCGACACCGGCTACCACGCGGACTTCAAGACCATCGGCGATCGCTACGGTCCCTTCGACATGACGATGATCGAGACCGGCGCGTACGACAAGCAATGGGCCGACGTCCACATGCAGCCCGAAGAGACGCTGCAGGCCCACCTCGACCTGCGCGGCCGCTGGCTGCTGCCGGTGCACAACGGGACGTTCGACCTCGCGCTGCATCCTTGGGACGAGCCCTTCGAACGGATTCAGGCGCTGGCGAAGGCGCGCGATGTGAAGCTTGCGACGCCGGTGATGGGCGAGCGCGTGGCGCTCGAGGCGCCGCAGGCGGGTGGTGCCTGGTGGGTGCGCGGCAAGGACTGAGCCTGCTCCCACTCGATCGCCGCGAGCGGCTTGCTCGGGCACACGATGCCTCTACAAGGTATCCGTTCGATGCAGTCGATCGCCCAGGAAGTGGACGATCTCTTGGAGCGGCAACGGCGCCAACTGGTTTTTCTTCAGGAAAGCGGTCCACTGTTTTTGCTTGCCTGCGTCTTCCGCGAAGGAGCTTCCCAATCCGATGGGCAAAGACGTTGGCAAGGGCGTTTTCCTTCTGGCAAAAGTGGCCCCGATCGCCCGTCGCAATTCCGCGCCGTCGAGTTCGTCTTCTCGAAGAAGGATCCACAGGTCAAAGTAATCCTTCATCCGGCTGTTGGTCATGCCGAGCACGCACAGTGCATGGAATTTCTCGGCCACCACCGTGTACTTCGGATAGGCACGCAACGTCGGCGCCGGCAGGTCACTCAGCAGGACCGGGTAGCTCACCGACACTGGCGCCGGTGTCACGACATCGCCGAAGCCCACGTCGATCTGAAGCGAAATGCGCGCACCGTCGAACGCTGCTCGCAGATCCACCCTGACGCCGCTATAGCCCGCCTCCTTGCGGATCTCCGTGCCCTTGATGGTGGAGAGTTCGAACGCCATGCCGTCCTCCACCTGGATTTCCGCGATATCGCGAAAGGCCGCGACCACGGAATCGACGTCGTCGGGTCCGAATCCAAGAAGGTCCATGTCCCGCGTCGCGCGATGCGGCACTTCGTACCAGAGCGAGAAGAGCAAGGCGCCCTTCAGCAGAAAGCTGTTCGCGTGCCGCGAGAGCGACAGGCGATAGAGAAGCCGCTCCAGACCGTAGTGCGTCAGGGTCAGGTTGAAGTCTTGCCGGGTGGCATCGGCCTTCTGCTTCAGTCGCGCGCGAATCGACGCCGCCACGTTGCGGCTCATGCCGTGAGACTTTCCATGTAGGGGCGCATGATGTTCGCGACACGGTCGATGGTTGCGTAGTGCCAGAGCTTGTCCATGGACAGCTTGTTCTGGCGCCAACCGTCCTGCAGCGCCTCGAGGGCTACGTCAAGGCCGATCTTGTTGCGAAACTTGAAGCAATCGGCCACCGTTTTTTCGGCATCGAACACAGGCACTTCGACACCGTCGATCTGCACCTGCCGAATGCCCTCGGCCAAGGCCGCGCCAGACATCCGCACGATGCGCAATGCGGGTTGATCAAGGCGCGGGCTGGGCATGTTCGGCGGAATGGCCAGCCACACTTCAAACGGCGCTTGGGTTCCGATCTCGTGCACCCGCAGTGCAGAAAGCAGGCAGACGACGCCTCGGCCGACCCGCAATGACACTTCCGCAAGCGACCTGTGCTCGCTCGACGAGCGCCCCGGCAGGCAGTAAATGCCTCGGGCCACTCGCTCCAGCCGGCCTGCGGCAACCAGTCGACTCAGTATCACCGTCGGCAGTTGTTGATCGGCGACATCGCGGGCGCGCAGCAGGGGGCGTGACTTGGCAAGGGCAAGAACAGCCTGCTCCTGGGTCGTGATTTGAGTGGGTGGCGCCTTCATGGTGATGTTGCAATATAAATGAAAAGGTGAAAAACCTCATCACTATTGCAACAGACTCTGTACGCGCTGATCGATACGCGTCGAAGCCGCATCCTATCGCCTCATCTCGCAGAGGCTAAGCTCCGGATCACTCCCACTCGATCGTCGCTGGCGGCTTGCTCGACACGTCGTAGGTCACGCGGTTGATGCCGCGCACTTCATTGATGATGCGGCCCGACACCTTCTTGAGCAGCGCGTACGGCAGCTCCGCCCAGTCGGCGGTCATGAAATCGCTGGTCTGCACGGCGCGCAGCGCGACGACGTAGTCGTAGGTGCGGCCGTCGCCCATCACGCCCACGCTCTTGACGGGCAGGAACACGGTGAAAGCCTGGCTGGTGAGGTCGTACCAGGTCTTGCCGCTCTCGTCCTTGAAGTTGCGCAGTTCCTCGATGAAGATCGCGTCGGCGCGGCGCAGCAGGTCGGCATATTCCTTCTTCACTTCACCCAGGATGCGCACGCCCAGGCCCGGGCCGGGGAACGGATGGCGGTAGACCATCTCGGGCGGCAGGCCGAGCGCGACGCCGAGTTCGCGCACTTCGTCCTTGAACAAGTCGCGCAGCGGCTCCAGCAGCTTGAGGCCCAGTTGCTCGGGCAGGCCGCCGACGTTGTGGTGGCTCTTGATGGTGACGGCCTTCTTGCTCTTGGCACCGCCCGACTCGATGACGTCGGGGTAGATCGTGCCTTGCGCGAGGAACGTGGCGCCCTTGTGGCCGCCGTCGCCGGCCTTCAACTTTGCGGCTTCCTGCTTGAACACGGTGACGAATTCGCCGCCGATGATCTTGCGCTTGGCTTCGGGCTCGCTCACACCCGCGAGCTTGCCGAGGAACAGGTCGCTGGCATCGACGCGAATCACCTTCGCATGCAGCTTGCCCTCGAACATCTCCATGACCATGTCGCCTTCGTTCAGGCGCAAGAGGCCGTGGTCGACGAACACGCAGGTCAGCTGGTCGCCGATGGCGCGGTGGATGAGCGCGGCGGCCACGCTCGAATCGACGCCGCCCGAGAGGCCGAGGATGACCTCTTCATCGCCCACCTGCTCGCGGATCTTCTGGACGGCTTCGGCGATGTGGTCGCGCATGACCCAGTCGGGCTTGGCCTCGCAGATGCCGAGCACGAAGCGCTCGATGATCGCCTTGCCCTGCACGGTGTGCGTGACTTCGGGGTGGAACTGCAGGCCGTAGTAACGGCGCGCCTCGTCGGCCATGCCGGCGATGGGGCAGCTGTCGGTGCTGGCCATGAGCTTGAAGCCCGGGGGCAGCTCGGTGACCTTGTCGCCGTGGCTCATCCACACGTTGAGCATGCCGTGGCCTTCAGGCGTGGTGAAGTCCGAGATGTCCTTCAGGAGCGCGGTGTGGCCATGCGCGCGCACGGCCGCGAAGCCGAACTCGCGCTTGTGGCCGCCTTCGACCTTGCCGCCCAGTTGGTGCGCCATGGTCTGCATGCCGTAGCAGATGCCCAGCACGGGCACGCCCAGGTCGAACACGGCCTGCGGGGCCTTGTCGGTGGTTTCTTCGTACACGCTCGCGTGGCTGCCGGAAAGGATCACGCCCTTCAGGTGGCCGTCGGCCGCGTACTCGCGCACCCATTCGTCGGTGACGTCGCAGGGGTGCACTTCGCTCAGCACATGGGCCTCGCGCACGCGGCGTGCGATGAGCTGCGTGACTTGCGAGCCGAAGTCGAGGATGAGGATCTTGTCGTGTTGCATGGCGAGAGGACTCAGAGCGTTGAAATGTCGAACAGCTTCACGCCCGCCTTGGGCGCTGCCTGGATGAGGTGCTCGTCGAAGGTGGCGAGCGGGAGATTGAGCGACTTGGCGAGCCACAGGTAGCCCGCGTCGTAGGTCGAGATGCCGGCGTCGATGGCGACCGCGAGCACGGCCTTGTGCTGGGCGGGTGCGAGCTCGTGCAGCTCGACGCGGTGGCGGATGGCGTCGAGCACGCTCCAGAGCCCCTCGACCGCGGCGGTCGGGATGCGGCCGCTGCGCACGCCGTTCGCGAGGATGTTGGCGCACTCCCATTGCCAGGCGTTGGGCGCCTGCGGCTCGACCTCATCGCGGCGGATGGCTGCGTAGAGCTTGCGGGTGTGTTCGCTGGCCTGGTCGGGCAGGAGCCAGGCGGCGGTGACGGAGGCGTCCATGACGAAGGCTGTCACGATCGGCGCCCTTCGTCGAGCAATGCGCGAAGGGAAAGACCGGGCTGGATGGTGGCGTGCAGCGCGTCGATCTGGCCGAGTTCGCGTGCGATCTGCTCGTCGGTGATGACCGGCTTGCGCCGCACCGGCAGCATGCGCACGACTTCCTTGCCGTGGCGGGTGATGCGAACCTCCTCGCCCTTTTCGACCAGGTCGATCAGGGCGGAGAAGTTGTTCTTGGCTTCAGCGATGCCGATGGATTGCATTTGGGCCAGAAAAATTGAATCTGGCCCAAATTCTAAACCGAGTCTGGCCTGACTTTCAAGGTCTGGCCAGATTGGGCTTCAGGCCGGCGCCGGGCCGCCCCAAGGCGGCCTGTGCCCCCTCGGGGGGCAGCGCCCCACACGCAGTGGGGGCGCGTGGGGGCCACATTACTCAGCCCGATAGTTGGGCGCTTCCTTGGTGATCTGCACATCGTGCACGTGGCTCTCGCGGATGCCGGCCGTGGTGATCTCGACGAACTCGGCCTTGTTCTTCATGTCCTCGATGGTCGCGCAGCCGCAGTAGCCCATGCTGGCGCGCACGCCGCCGGCCATCTGGTAGACGATGGAAACGATCGAGCCCTTGTAGGGCACGCGGCCTTCGATGCCCTCAGGCACGAGCTTGTCGGTGTTGGGATTGCCGGTGGTCGATTCCTGGAAGTACCGGTCGGCGCTGCCCTGCTGCATCGCGCCGATGGAGCCCATGCCGCGGTAGCTCTTGTAGCTGCGGCCCTGGTACAGCACGATCTCGCCGGGGGCCTCTTCGGTGCCGGCGAACATGCTGCCCATCATCACGGTGCTGGCGCCTGCGGCGATGGCCTTGGCGATGTCGCCCGAGTAGCGCACGCCGCCGTCGGAGATCAGCGGAATGCCCGTGCCCTGCAGCGCGGTGGCGACGCTGTCGACCGCCATGATCTGGGGCACGCCCACGCCGGCCACGATGCGGGTGGTGCAGATGGAGCCCGGGCCGATGCCGACCTTGACCGCGTCGGCGCCGACATCGGCCAGCGCGCGCGCGGCGTCGCCGGTGGCGATGTTGCCGCCGATGACGTCGACCTGCGGATAGTTGCGCTTGACCCAACGCACGCGCTCGATCACGCCGGCGCTGTGGCCGTGTGCGGTGTCGACCACGATGGCATCGACGCCGGCCTTCACCAGCGCCTCGACGCGCTCCTCGGTGCCGTCGCCCACGCCGACCGCCGCGCCCACGCGCAGGCGCCCGCTCGCGTCGCGTGCGGCGTTGGGGAAGCTGGTCTGCTTGGTGATGTCCTTGACGGTGATGAGGCCCTTGAGCTCCCAGTCGTTGTTGATGACCAGGAGGCGCTCGAGCTTGTACTTGTTCAGCAGCGCCTTGGCATCGGCCAGCGTGGTGCCGTCGGGCACGGTGATGAGCTTGTCGCGCTGCGTCATGATTTCGCTGACGGGCACGTCGTAGCGGGTCTCGAAGCGCAGGTCGCGCCCCGTCACGATGCCGACGACCTTGCCGCCGTCGACCACCGGGAAGCCGGAAATGCCGAGCTGGTCGGACAGCGCCATCACCTGGCGCACCGAGTGCGTCGGCGTGATCACCACCGGGTCGCGCAGCACGCCCGATTCGTAGCGCTTCACGCGGGCCACTTCGGCGGCCTGCTGTTGCGCGGTGAGGTTCTTGTGAACGATCCCGATGCCGCCCTCCTGCGCGATGGCGATCGCGAGGCGGGCTTCCGTCACGGTGTCCATGGCCGCCGAGACGAGCGGCAGGTTCAGCGTGATGTTGCGGGAGAGTTTGGTGGCGAGGGAGGTGTCCTTGGGCAGGACCTGGGAGAACGCTGGCACCAACAACACGTCGTCGAAGGTGAGCGCTTTGCCGAGAAGGCGCATGGGTGAAGCTCCAAAAGACGGATTGTAACGAGGCTCCCGCACCGTTCGCCGGCCCGGGCTTTTCACAACCGTTGCAAAAGCACCCCACCCAGGATGTTGCAAGAAGTAAGGCACGGCTAAACTTCGGGCATGAAATTCATGCACTGGCTGCTGGTGGGATGTGTCGTGGCGCTGCCGCTCTCTGCGAGCGCGCAATGGCAATGGATCGACAAGGACGGCAAGAAGGTCTTCAGCGACCAGGCGCCGCCGCCCGATGTTCCCGAGAAGAACATCCTGCGCCGCTCGGGCACGCCGCCGCCGCGGCCCGCTGCCGGCATCGCCGCGCCGGATGCGCCGGCGGCCGAGGGCACCGAAGCCGCTGCGGCCAAGCCGCGCGAAAGCGCCGCGGCGCCCAAGCCGAGCGGCGTCGACAAGGAACTCGAAGAGAAGACCAAGAAGGCCGAGGCCGAAGAAAAGGCCAAGCGCGCCGCCGAAGAGGCGAAGGTCGCCAAGGCCAAGGCCGACAACTGCGCCCGCGCCCGCGAAGGCAAGTCCACGCTGGACAGCGGCATCCGCATCGCGAAGGTGAATGCCAAGGGCGAGCGCGAGATCATGGACGACGGCGCACGCGCCGCAGAGCAGAAGCGCGTTCAGTCGGTCATCGACAGCGACTGCAAATAAGCCGACGCCGGCAGCCTCAGTAGCCGGCCTTGCCGCCCTTGCGGCGGTTCGCGAAAAGGCCGGCACTCCCCGCGCCCTGGCGCTTGAATCGTTCGCGGCGCGCGACCTTCGGGTCCACCGTGAGCGGGCGGCACAGCTCGATGCGATCGCCGTCTTTCAGGGCCTGACTCCACTCGACCGCCCTGCCCCAGATGCCCGGCGTCATCGCATGCCGCCAATCGAGATCGGGAAAGCGCAGCGACAACCCGCTCGCTTTCACCGCGTCGCTCAAGACGATGCCATCTTCCAGTTGCAGGACCTGCTCGAACACCTCGCGCGCCGCGGGCGAGCAGCTCAGCGTGACCTGGATCATCAGGGGCTGCCGTAGACCTGCTCGGCGCGCTTGACGAAGGCCTCGACCAAGCTCGATGCAATGGTGTCGAACACCGGGCCGACGAGCGCCTGCAAGGCGAAGTTGCTGAAGCCGTAGCTCATGTGCAGTTCGACGCGGCAGGCGCGTTCGCCCGCTTCCCCCACGGGCACGAACTTCCAGTTGCCGTCGAGGTTGGAGAACGGGCCATCGACCAGTTTGAGTTGCACTTCCCGGCCAGGAATGTGGGTGTTGCGGGTGGTGAAGCTCTGGCGCAGGCCGGCGAAGGCGAGGCCGACTTCGGCGGTCATGCCGGCTTCGTCCTCCTCGATGATCCGGGCCTTGTCGCACCACGGAAGGAACTGCGGATACTTCACCACATCGGTGACGAGCGCGTACATCTCTTGGGCGCTGTACCAGATGAGGACGGACTTGTTGACTGTTTTCATAGAATCGGTGCAGCGTGCGCGACGGATTGTATTGAAGCCATGCGTCCCCATCTTCCCGAGCCATGGCCACAAAGAAACAAGATAACTCCTCCCGCATCGCCGACAACAAGAAGGCCGCGTACAACTATTTCTTCGAAGAACGCTTCGAGGCCGGCATGGTGCTCGAAGGCTGGGAAGTCAAATCGCTGCGCGAAGGCAAGGTGCAGCTGACCGACGGCTACGTGGTCATCCGCGACGGCGAACTCTACGTCGTGGGCCTGCAGATCAACCCGCTCAAGAGCGCCTCGACGCACGTCAACCCCGATTCCATCCGCACCAAGAAGCTGCTGCTGCACAAGGAAGAAATACGCCGGCTGGTCGGCAAGGTCGAGCAAAAGGGCTACACGCTGGTGCCGCTCAATCTGCACTGGAAGGCGGGCAAGGTCAAATGCGACATCGCGCTGGCCAAGGGCAAGGCCGAGCACGACAAGCGCGACACCATCAAGGACCGCGAAGGCAAGCGCGAGGTCGAACGCGCGATGAAGAGCCGCAGCCGCTAGGCATTCTTTTCATTCTTTTTTGCGCGGCATGGAATAAAACGCGCTCTGCGGGCGTTTGTGCGGTGTCATCGGATTGCCGATGCCACCCAACCCAGGAGTCTTTCCATGTCGCCCCTTCGCGTGTTTCGAATTTCCTCCGCCGGCATTGCAGCCGCCCTGCTCGGCAGCCTGCTCGCCCTCCCCGCGTTCGCCCAGCCCAAGCCCGCCGATGGCGCGCTGGTCGGTGCGACCGGCATGACGCTCTACACCTTCGAGAAAGACACGGCCGGCAACGGCAAGTCGGTCTGCAACGGCGGCTGCGCCACCAACTGGCCGCCCTTCATGGCCGCCGACAGCGACAAGCCGAGTGGTGACTTCACCATCGTCACGCGCGACGACGGCAAGAAGCAATGGGCCGCCAAGGGCTGGCCGCTCTACTACTGGGTGAAGGACACCAAGCCGGGCGACAAGACCGGCGATGGCGTGGGCGGCAACTGGAAGACCGCCAAGCCCTGACCCGGAACACGCGCTCCCGGCCCGCCCATGGACGCCCGCCTGCTGGTCGACCACATCCCGAGCCTGCGCCGCTATGCGCGCGCGCTCACGGGCAACACGTGGGCGGCCGACGACCTGGTGCAGGACACCCTCGAGCGGGCCTGCAGCAAGTGGCGCCTCTGGGTGGTGGGGAGCGACCTGCGCGCATGGCTCTTCACGGTCATGCACAACATCTTCGCGAGCCAGGTGCGGCGCACGCCGCCGCCGCACAGCGTGGTGTCGCTGGACGAGACCACGCACGAATTGCACGGCGGCATCGATCCGGGCCGCGACCAGGGCGCGAGCCTCGACCTCCAGCGCTGCCTCATGCAACTGCCCGAGGAACAGCGCGCCGTGCTGCTGCTGGTGACGCTCGAAGACCTGTCCTATGCCGAGGTGGCGAAGGTGCTGGGCATTCCCGCCGGCACCGTGATGTCGCGCCTCTCGCGCGCCCGCGTGCGGCTGCAGGAACTGCTGGACGGCGCCGCCGCCCCGAACCGCCCCGGCCTGCGCCGCCTCAAGTGAAACCCGCCGCCGCACCATGAACCGCCCCGCCCCGCCCTCCACCGACGTCACCGACGACGAACTGCACGCGCTGGTCGATGGCCAGCTCGCCCCGGATCGCCAGTGCGCCATCGAAGAGGCCCTGGCGCGCGACCCTGCCATGGCCGCGAAGGTCGCGGCCTGGCACACGCAGCGCGATGCCCTGCGCCGCCTGCACGGCGAGTTGCTGGACGAACCCATTCCGGCGCCGCTGATGAGCGCGCTCGAGCGCCATCTGCCGCGGCAGGCGCAGCGCAGCAGCTGGATGCGCTGGGGCGGCATCGCGGCCGGCGTGCTCGTCGCCTTTGCGGCGGGCTGGCTCGGCAATGCGCAATGGTCGGCGTCGCGCACCCCATCGACCCAACTGGCCAAGGCGCCCGCGATGCGCGAGTTCGTGCACGACGCATCGATCGCCCACGTCGTCTACGCGCCCGAGAAAAGGCACCCGGTCGAGGTGGCCGCCTCCGAGCAGCAGCACCTCGTGCAGTGGCTCTCCAAGCGCCTGGACAGGCCGCTCAAGGTGCCCGACCTGAGCACCCTGGGCTACACGCTCGTCGGCGGCCGCCTGCTGCCCGGGGAAACCGGCGCACGCGCCCAGTTCATGTTCGAAGACACCGCGGGCGAGCGCGTCACGCTCTACATCGGCACCCTCGACGCCCGGGCACCGGATTCGGCGGCCGCGCGCGAAACCGCCTTCCGGTTCACCTCCGACGGTCCGGTGCCGAGCTTCTACTGGGTCGACCAGGGCTTCGGCTATGCCGTAGCCGGCAAGCTCCCGCGTGATGTTTTGCTGAAACTCGCGACCCTTGCCTACCGCGATTTGTCGTGAGCCCGGCATAAACTGCCGGGTCGCGCAACCACCTGCCTTGTTGTCGCGATTTTTCAACTGAAGGAGAAACTGCATGAAATTGCTCAGCGCCTCGATCCTCGCGGCGGCCCTGCTCGCCGGCTGCGGCGGCATGTCCAACAAGACCGCCAGCGCGCCCGACACGCCCACCCGCACCGCCGACGGCGTGCTGGTCGGACCGAACGGCATGACGCTCTACACCTTCACCAAGGACACGTCCGGCGCCGGCACCTCCGGCTGCAACGCCCAGTGCGCCGCCAACTGGCCGCCGCTCCCCGTGGCCGAAACCGCCAAGCCCATCGGCGGCTACACCATCATCATTCGCGAAGACGGCAAGCGCCAATGGGCCTACAAGGGCTGGCCGCTGTACTACTGGGCCAAGGATGCCAAGCCGGGCGACAAGACCGGCGACGGCGTGGGCGGCAACTGGAAGATCGCGCGCCCCTGAACGGCACGGTGATCACCTGATCGCAAAGGCTCCGGCACACGCCGGGGCCTTTTTTCTTGGTGCACGCGCCACGGCAGAATCGCCGCATGAATCCTGCAGCTGCGAATCCGGACGCGTTCCTCGCCCTTCTCTCCCACGGCCTGATCACCGACGCGCAGCACGACGCGGTGCTCGCCCATCCCGAGACCGCCGCGCTCCCGCCGATTCCCGGCCCCGCGCACGCACTGGCCTGGATGTGCGTGAAGGGCCTGGTCACCCAGGAAGAAATCGACGCCGCCGTCGAACGGCTCGAGGAGGCCTCGCCGCCCGTCGCCACCGCCGACGATGCAGCGGACATCGCCTACGACGCCGAGGATTTCGTGGAACTCGGCGACCGCGGCATCACGCACGAGGCGGTGAACGCGCTCTTCAACGACGGCCTCGTCGATGCCGAGACGCGGGACATGGCCCTGGAGGAAACGCCGCTGGTCGGCAGCGTCCCCGCCGCACCGAGCGCCACGCTGGCCTGGATGGTGATCGACGGACCGCTGGAGAAAGAACTGTTCGAGGCCACGCGCGCCGAAGTCGCGGCCGAGCCCGCCTTTGCCATGGCGGCAGACCGAGCCCGCATCGTGGCCGAGGCGCAGCAGGAGATCGCAGCCGATGAAAAGTCGACCGGCGCATGGCAGGCCCGCGCGCAAGGCAAGCGCCGCTGGGGCACCTGGACCTTCTGGCTGCTCGCGCTGTGCATCACTGGCGGGTGGGCTTGGGATCTCGTCGTGCCGGACAGCGTGCCGGCCTGCAACGGCGACGCCGCGCGCAAGATGCTGCAGAGCCAGATGCGCCGCCTGTCGATCGATGCCCGCATGCAGACGCCGGACTCGCGCGAGAGATCCGATCTCACCACTCCGACCGTCAGCGGGTTGCGAGAAGTCGGCTACCGAAAGGACGAGCGCACCCGCGGCTGCATGGCGACAATGATCCTGGAAGACGGGACCAAATCGATCGCGTACACGATCGGCCCGGTCCCCGCTGACAACGGCCAGATGACGGTGCGCGGTGCCGACCCGGTCATGGTGGAGGCCCGCTTCGGCAATCTGGATGCGAAAGGCAAGCCGCTCTACAACGCCGAGCCCATCGGGCGCGTGGCGGCGGAGAAGGCCTTCCGAGACGGCGTGACCGCCCTGCCGTCGAACTCGGCTGCCGCGGCGATGCTTGAACGCCAGCGTCGGCGTTCCGGCGCGGGCCTCGCGGCCGCTGTCCCGGAGATCACCGGCCTCGAGCCCACCGGCTCCTGTCGCGTGCATGAAGACGGCGTGAGCCGGGTCTGCCCGCTGGTCGTCGAATACAACGACCGCGTGCTGGGCACCCTCGGCCGCGCGCAATCGCTGCCGCTGACCGGCGACTTCACCTTCGTGCCGGACAACGGCGCCTGGCGCATGAGCGACGACTTCGCGAAGCGCTTCAATCGCGCCGTGCTGGAAGCCCGCCTCACCCGCATGGGCGTGACGGACGCTGCGATGCCCGAGTAGTTCTTTGGGCGCCTGGTGGGCGCCTAGTGCGCGCCCGGCAGCGCGTTGTCGGCCGCCGTCGTGCGGCGCCCGCGCAGCGCCAGCAGCTCGTTGAACACCAGCGCGCCGATGACCAGCGCACCGCCGGTCAGCACGCTCGCGGCGGGCTCCTCGCCCGCGCCGATCCAGGCCAGCGCGATGCCGAAGATCACTTCGAGCAGGGCCAGCAACGCGACCTCGGGCGCCTTCAGCACCTGCGCGCACAGCACCGACAGCACGCACGGAATCGCGAGCTGGAACACCCCCAGGAAGGCCAGCAAACCCAGGTCGTGTGCGCTCGCCTGGAACGGCAAGGCGAAGGGCAAGGTGAACAAAGCGGTGAGCACGGCGCCGATCAGCACCGCGGGCACCAGGTCGATGTCATGCCCCTTGGCATGCGCATGCTGCACGACGGTCCAGTTGGTGGCGCCGGCGATCGGCACGCACAACGCAACGAGCGTCCCGAGCAGCGAGCCGCCCACACCGCCTGAAGCGCCCTGCATCAATTGCGTGCCGTACATCCAGCCGATGCCGACACCGGCCACCACGATCGCCGCCCACGTGCGCGCAGGCAGCCGATGCCCGATGAAGACGCGCGCGGCCAGCGCGGTGAGCAAGGGCCCGAGCGACATCGTGACCAGCACGCTCGCCGTCGAGGCCATCGTGAGCGCCACCATGAAGGCCGTGAACATCACGGCCCAGCAGACACCCGAGATCCAGAGTTCGCGCCCGCCGCTGCGCAGCTGCGAGAACACGGCGCGCCCCCGCCAAAGCGGCAAGATCACCAGCAGCGCCAGCGTCGTGAAGAGGCTGCGCCAGAAGGTGATCTCGAAACTGTGCGCCTGCGTGAGATGCCGTGTGACGACGCCCGCCGTGCCCCACATCAGGGTCACGACGACCATCAGCCACACAGCCCCGCCGTGCGTCAGGCGCATGGAACCCTCGGGGGGTCAGGCGGCCTGGGTGTCGCGGCCGGCGCGCTTGCGTTCGTTTTCCTTCAGGAAGCGCTTGCGCAGGCGCACGCTCTTGGGCGTGATTTCGACCAGCTCGTCGTCCTCGATGAACTCGACGCCGTATTCCAGCGTGAGGTCGATCGGGGGCGTGATCTTGATCGCGTCTTCCTTGCCGCTCACGCGGAAGTTGGTCAGCTGCTTGGTGCGCGTGGCGTTCACCACGAGGTCGTTGTCGCGGCTGTGGATGCCCACGATCATGCCTTCGTACACCGGATCGTTCGCCTTCACGAACATGCGGCCGCGGTCGTCCAGCTTGCCCAGCGCGTAGGTGAAGATTTCACCGTCGTCCATCGAGATCAGCACGCCGTTCTTGCGGCCGCCGATGTCGCCCTTGTGCGCTTCGTAGCTGTCGAAGATGTTGCTGATGAGGCCCGAGCCGCGCGTCAGGTTCAGGAATTCGTTGGTGAAGCCGATCAGGCCCCGCGCCGGAATGCGGTACTCCAGGCGCACGCGGCCACGGCCGTCCGGTTCCATGTTGACCAGTTCGCCCTTGCGCTCGCCCAGCGCCTGCATCACGCCGCCCTGGTGGCCTTCTTCGATGTCGGCCGTGACCATTTCGATGGGCTCGTGCTTTTCGCCGTTCACGGTGCGGAACACCACGCGCGGCTTGGACACGGCCATTTCAAAGCCTTCGCGCCGCATGTTTTCCAAGAGGATGGTCAGGTGCAGTTCGCCGCGGCCCATGACTTCGAAGATGCCTTCTTCGTCGGTCTCGCTCACGCGCAGGGCCACGTTGTGCTGCAGCTCTTTTTGCAGGCGGTCCCAGATCTGGCGGCTGGTGACGAACTTGCCTTCGCGGCCGGCCAGCGGGCTGGTATTCACGCAGAAGTTCATGGTCAGGGTCGGTTCGTCGACCTTGAGCATGGGCAGCGGCGCGGGCTTGTCCTTGTCGGTCACGGTGACGCCGATGCCGATGTCGGTGATGCCGTTGATCAGCACGATTTCGCCGGGGCCGGCTTCGGTCGATTGCACGCGGTCCAGGCCCTGGAAGGTCAGCACCTGGTTGACGCGACCCTTGATGGCCTTGCCGTCCGGACCTTCCATGACCAGCACGTCGGTCATGGGCCGGAGCGTGCCCTGGCTGATGCGGCCCACGCCGATGCGGCCGACGAATGTCGAGAAGTCGAGTGCGGAGATCTGCAGCTGCAGCGGCGCTTCAGGGTCGCCCTTCTGTGCCGGCACGTGCTTCAGGATGGTGTTGAAGAGGGCCGACATGTCGGGACCCCACTGCTCGCCCGCAGCGCCTTCTTCGAGCGACGACCAGCCGTTGATGCCCGAGGCGTACACCACGGGGAAGTCCAGCTGTTCGTCGGTCGCGCCGAGCTTGTCGAACAGGTCGAAGGCGGCGTTGACCACCTTGTCGGGGTTCGCGCCGGGCTTGTCCACCTTGTTCACGACCAGGATGGGCTTCAGGCCCAGGGCCAGCGCCTTCTTGGTCACGAAGCGCGTCTGCGGCATCGGGCCTTCCTGCGCGTCGATCAAGAGCACCACGCCGTCGACCATCGAGAGCGCGCGTTCCACTTCACCGCCGAAGTCCGCGTGGCCCGGGGTGTCGACGATGTTGATGTGCGTGCCTTCCCAGGTCACGGCGCAGTTCTTGGCCAGGATCGTGATGCCACGTTCCTTTTCGATGGCGTTGTTGTCCATCACCGTGTCAACGACCTTCTCGTGCTCGGCGAAGGTGCCGGACTGGCGCAGCAGCTGGTCGACCATGGTGGTCTTGCCATGGTCCACGTGGGCAATGATGGCGATATTGCGGATTTGCTTGGTACTCATGGTGTCGCTTCTGTCTGTTGTGCGTTCAAAAGAATTTGCTGAATTTCGATGGGGTTCAGCAAGCGCCCCGGGATCAGTTCGTTGGCGGCGACGTGCGCCGTACCGAGAAAGGCGGGCGGCGTGTCGCCAAATACCGCCACGTGGTCGGCGTCGGGCCAGGCGCCACGGCGGCGCAGGCCGGACAAAAAGCGCCCCGCATCTTCGCTGCCGAGCGTGACGATGGTGTGGCCTTCGACCAGGGATTCGGCAGGCAACAATTGGGCCAGCCGCTCGTCCTCGCCCATGGCTTCGAGCGCCTCGAGCGTGATGCACTGCGCCACGCCGAAGCCGCCGGTGGCGGTGCGGCGCAGCGACGTGAGGTGGGCGCCGCAGCCCAGCGCCTCGCCGATGTCTTCGCCCAGCGTGCGGATGTAGGTGCCCTTGCTCACGGAGGCCACGATGCGGATGGCGTTGCCAGCTGATTCAGAAGCGGCCTGCGTGACCTTCAGCGCGTGGATCACCACGTCGCGCGGCGCGCGTTCGATCTCGATGCCTTCGCGGGCGTATTCGTAGAGCGCCTTGCCGTCCTTCTTGAGGGCGCTGTGCATCGGCGGAACCTGGCGGATCGGGCCGGTGAACTGCGTCTCGGCGCGGGCCAGGTCTTCAGCGGTGACGTTCACCGGGCGCTCGGCAATCACCTCGCCCTCGGCATCGCCGGTCGAGGTCTTGATGCCCAGGCGTGCCGTGGCTTCGTAGGTCTTGTCGGCGTCCAGGTGCAGCTGGCTGAACTTGGTGGCCGCGCCGAAGCACAGCGGCAAGACGCCGGTGGCCAGCGGATCGAGCGTGCCGGTATGACCCGCTTTTTCGGCACGCAGCAACCACTTGGCCTTCTGCAAGGCCTGGTTGCTGGAGAGTCCCAGCGGTTTGTCGAGCAACAACACCCCATGCACAGGGCGCCGCTGCACCCTTGTGCGTGGCGCATTCATCGCTAGTCGTCTTTCGAGCGCGAAGCGACGGCCTGCGCGATGAGCGCGTTCATGTCGGCCGCACGCTCGGTGGTGCGGTCGAACAGGAAGTGCAGCGTCGGCACGGTGTGAATATGGAGGCGCTTGAACAGGCCGTTGCGCAGGAACCCTGCAGCCTGGTTCAGCGCGTCGGTGGTCTCGGTCACGTCGCCCGTGAGCATGCTGAAGTAGATCTTCGCGTGCGCATAGTCGGGCGTGACCTCGACCGCCTGGATCGTGACCATGCCCACGCGCGGGTCCTTCAACTCGCGCGCGATCAGCTCCGTCAGATCCCGCTGGATCTGGTCGGCAACCTTGAACGCGCGATTGGGGGCGGCGGCTTTTCTCTTGGGCATGGACTCTTTCGCTTCGAACGCTTACAGCGTCCGGGCGATTTCCTTGATTTCGAAGAATTCGAGCTGATCGCCTTCTTTGATGTCGTTGTAGTTCTTGAGCTTGATACCGCACTCAAAACCTTCGCGGACTTCGCGGACATCGTCCTTCATGCGCTTGATCGAGTCGACTTCGCCGGTGTAGATCACCACGTTGTCGCGCAGCAGGCGGAAATGCGCACTGCGGTTGACCGAGCCCGAGGTGATGTACGAACCTGCGACCGTACCGATCTTGGAAGCCACGAACACCGTGCGGATCTCGGCCGAGCCGATGATCTCTTCGCGGCGCTCCGGTGCCAGCATGCCCGACATCGCAACCTTGATCTCGTCCACGGCGTCGTAAATGATGCTGTAGTAGTTCAGTTGCACGCCGTTGTTCTCGGCCAGCTTGCGCGCACCGGAATCGGCCCGCACGTTGAAGCCGATCACGATGGCCTTGGAGGCGATGGCGAGGTTGATGTCGCTTTCGCTGATGCCGCCGACGCCGGCGTACACCATCTGCACCTTGACTTCCTCGGTCGCCAGCTTGAGCAGCGACTGGGCCAGCGCTTCCTGCGAGCCCTGCACGTCGGCCTTGATGATGATCCGCAGCGTCTGCACTTCGCCCGCCGACAAGTCGGTGAACATGTTCTGCAGGTTCGCGGCCTGGGCCTTCGCCAGCTTCGTGTTGCGGAACTTGCCGGCACGGTAGGTGGCGATTTCGCGCGCACGGCGCTCGTCGGCCATCACCATGAACTCGTCGCCCGCTTGCGGCACTTCGGTCAGACCCTGGATTTCGACCGGGATCGACGGACCCGCGGTCTTGATGGTCTTGCCGTTCTCGTCCAGCATGGCGCGCACGCGGCCATAGGTGGAACCGGCCAGCACCACGTCGCCGGTCTTGAGCGTGCCCGACTGCACCAGCACGGTGGCGACCGGGCCGCGGCCCTTGTCCAGCTGCGCTTCGATGACCAGGCCCTTGGCGGCGGCATCCACCGGCGCCTTCAGTTCCAGCACTTCGGCTTGCAGCAGCACCTGCTCGAGCAGGTCGTCGATGCCCTGGCCGGTCTTGGCCGACACCGGCACGAACGGCACGTCGCCGCCGTACTCTTCGGGCACGACCTCTTCGGCCACCAGTTCCTGCTTCACGCGGTCCAGGTTGGCGTCGGGCTTGTCCACCTTGTTGATCGCAACCACGATCGGCACACCCGCCGCCTTCGCGTGCTTGATGGCTTCCTTGGTCTGGGGCATGACGCCGTCGTCGGCCGCCACCACCAGGATCACGATGTCGGTGGCCTGCGCACCGCGGGCACGCATGGCGGTGAACGCCTCGTGACCCGGGGTGTCGAGGAACGACACCATGCCGCGTTCGGTTTGCACGTGGTACGCGCCGATGTGCTGCGTGATGCCGCCGGCTTCGCCCGCTGCGACCTTGGCGCGGCGGATGTAGTCCAGCAGCGAGGTCTTGCCGTGGTCGACGTGACCCATGACGGTCACGACCGGTGCGCGCGGCAGGGCTTCCGCCGTTTGCGCCGACACGTCCTCGTCGGTGAAGGCTTCCGGATCGTCCAGCGCGGCAACCACCGCGTTGTGACCCATTTCCTCCACCAGGATCATGGCGGTATCTTGGTCGAGCGACTGGTTGATGGTCGCCATCTGCCCCAGCTTCATCAATTGCTTGATGACTTCGCCGGCCTTGACGGCCATCTTGTGCGCGAGCTCGGCCACCGTGATGGTTTCGGGCACGTGCACTTCCAGGATGCGCGCCTCGACCGGTGCGGCCGGTGCGTGCTCCTCGTGACCGCCGCGGTCATTGCCGCGACGGCCGCGCGGGCCTCCGCGCCAGTTGCCGCGACCGACACCACCGCTGGCATCGCCGCGGGTCTTGATTTCCTTCTTCTTGGCAGGATCGCCCGCCCAGCTCGAGGAGAGCTTGGCCGACTTGACTTCCTTGCCGGCACCGGCTGCGGCGCCAGGGGCTGCTGCAGCACCCGGAGCGGCCGGCGCGCCGGGACGCGCTGCGGGCGCGGCCGGCTTGTGCAGCGTGCCCTTGACCGCGGCCTTTTCGGGCTGCGGCTTCTCGGGCGCCTTGTGCGGCACCAGCACGCGGGCCGGTGCATTCATCATGGCGCGGATGGCTTCGGCCTCGGCGAGGGCCTTGCGGCGACGCTCGTCCAGGTCCTTGGCGCGGGCGGCTTCCTCGTCGGCACGGGCCTTCGATTCGGCGGCGGCCTTGGCCTTCGCGTCTTCCTTGGCTTGCGTGGCGGCGGTCTGGGCGGCCAGCTTGGTATCGGCGGCTTGCTGTTCGGCGGCGGCGGCAGCAGCGGCCGCGGCGACTGCAGCAGGCGCCTCGACCGGCTTGGCGGCTTCCTTCGCGGGCGCAGTGGCGGCTTCGGCGGCAGCCTTGGCGGCCTTCTGTTCGGCGGCGACGCGCGCGGCTTCCTGCTCGGCCTGTTCGGCGCGCTCGGCCTTTTCGGCTTGCTCGCGTTCGCGGGCTTCGGCTTCTTCGCGCAGGCGCCGCTTCTCGACCAGCTCTTCTTCCTGGCGGCGGATCAGTTCGGCCTGGCGGCGTGCTTCTTCCTCGCGGCGGGCCAGCTCGGCCTCGTCGACGTGGGGTGCGGCCGGCGCGGCGGCGGGCGCCTCGGCGACTTGCTGCGCCGGCTCGGCCGGGTGGCCTTCGTCGCGCTGGATGAAGGTGCGCTTCTTGCGCACTTCCACCTGGATGGTGCGGGCGCGGCCGGTGGCGTCGGCCTGCTTGATCTCGCTGGTCGACTTCTTGGTCAGCGTGATCTTCTTGCGCTCGGGCTCGGCGGTGCCGTGGCTGGCTTTGAGAAAGCCGAGCAGGCGCTGCTTGTCAGCCTCGGTGAGTGCATCGGTGGGTGCCGCTTTGGGCACGCCTGCGCTCTTGAGCTGGTCAAGCAAGGTTTCGGGAGTCTTCTTGAGCTCGTTCGCGAACTCGGCGACAGTGGTACTGGACATATTGGTTTCGTGCCTCCATGACCATCACTCTTGGCCGGCGAACCAATGTTCGCGGGCTTTCAAGATGAGGGCTTTGGCGTCATCGGCGCTGTGGCCGGTGATCTCGGTGAGTTCATCGACCGCGAGGTCGGCGAGGTCGTCACGGGTGTTCACACCCGCTTCGGCCAACTTGGGAATCAGCTCGGGGTCCAGGCCTTCGAGGTCGCGCAGGTTCTGCGACACCGGCGACTGGGTCTCCACGCCCTCTTCCTTGGCGATTTCCATGGTCAGCAGCGCATCCTTGGCACGCGAGCGCAGCTCATTGATGGTGTCTTCGTCGAACGCTTCGATCTCCAGCATTTCGGAAATCGGCACATAGGCGACTTCTTCCAGGCTGTTGAAGCCTTCGGCGATCAGGATGTCGGCGATTTCTTCATCGACGTCGAGCTTTTCCATGAAGAGCTTGCGGCTGGCATCCGTTTCGGTCGCCTGCTTCTGGGCCGACTCGTTGGCGTCCATGATGTTGATCTTCCAGCCGGTGAGGTCGGAAGCCAGGCGCACGTTCTGGCCGCCGCGGCCGATGGCGATGGCGAGGTTTTCCTCGTCGACCACCACGTCCATGGCGTGCTTTTCTTCGTCCACCACGATCGAGGACACGTTGGCCGGGGCCAGGGCGCCGATCACGAACTGGGCCGGGTCTTCGCTCCACAGCACGATGTCCACGCGCTCGCCGGCGAGCTCGTTGGTCACGGCGTTCACGCGGGTGCCGCGCACGCCGACGCAGGTGCCGATCGGATCGACGCGCTTGTCGTGCGAGAGCACGGCGATCTTGGCGCGCGAACCCGGGTCGCGGGCGCAGCTCTTGATTTCGAGGAGGCCCTGCTCGATTTCGGGCACTTCCTGGCGGAACAGCTCGATCATGAATTCAGGCGCCGAGCGCGACAGGATGATCGGCGCGCCGCGCAGCGTCAGGTCGACTTCCATGATCATGGCGCGCACGCGGTCGCCGTTGCGCAGGTTCTCCTTGGCGATCATCTCGCTGCGGCGCAGGCGCCCTTCGACGCGGCCGGCCTCCACGATGATGTCGCCCTTGTCCAGGCGCTTGACGGTGCCCACGAAGATCTTGTCGCCGCGCGACATGAAATCGTTGAGCAGCATCTCGCGCTCGGCGTCGCGGATCTTCTGCAGGATCACCTGCTTGGCGGCCATGGCGCCGATGCGGCCGATCGGCACCGAGTCCACCGCTTCTTCGATGTACTCGCCGACTTCGATGTCCGACATTTCTTCCTTGGCTTCGAACAGGAGGATTTCCTGGTCGGGCAGCTGCAGGCCGGCCTCGTCGGGAACAACGTGCCAGCGGCGGAAGGTTTCGTAGTCGCCGCTGTCGCGATCGACCGCGACGCGGATGTCCACATCGCCCTGATGGAGCTTCTTGGTGGCTTGCGCCAGTGCGGATTCGACCGCGCCGAAGACGACGTCACGTTCGACGTTCTTCTCGCGCGAGATCGCATCCACCAACATCAACATTTCGCGATTCATGCCACCACTCCTCTGGTCAGTCCGGAACATTCGTTCCGTCGTCAATATCCGAAAAACCCGGTTGGGTTTTGGCCTTGCGGCCCTTGAAATCCACAATGGGCGCGAGCCGCGCGTCGCGCAGCTCGTCCAGCACGAAGCCCAGCGCCCGCAACGGTGCAGGCGCGCGCTTCTTGCTCACTTTTTGACCCGGCTTGGGCTCGGGCGCATCGCTCCAGACGATTTGCCAGCCCGGGGCTGAGTCAGCCCCTTCTGCCTTTTCAGCACGCTCCAGCGTGCCGCGAAATTTCTTGCGGGTGGCGGACACCTGGCCCGCCGCCGCCGCGCCCATAGGCACCTTGAGCGTGATGTCGATCACCGCGCCCACGAAACGCTCGAAATCCTGCTCGTTGCGCAACGGCCTGTCGATACCGGGCGAGGACACCTCGAGCCGCTTGTAATCGACACCATCGACCTCGAGCGCGAACTGCAGCTGGCGCGTCACCTTCTCGCAGTCCTCGACCGTCACGAAAGGCTCCGGCACGCCTGCAGCCACAGCTTCAGAAGTGGGGGCCGTCCAGGGCAAATCAATCGTCACGCGCAGCAATCCCCCGGCCGAGCGTTCGATCTCGACCAGGTCGTAGCCAAGACCGGCCACGGTTTGTTCCACTATTTGCTGCAATGCCACGTGTTCGAAAGTGCCTTTTAAATACTCAATTCGCCGAATTCGCGATATCCGCCTCTGCGAATACGGCGAATGCCTGGTGCTGAAATCACTCAGCGACGTAACGAATGATCAAGAATGCATAGACCAAAAAAAACGGGCGGTTGGTACCCGCCCGTTTGGTCGTGAGCCTCGAATTATATGCTATTCGTGTGATAAATGAAGGGGCATTGCAGTTCAGACAGTCATTGGACGACGAGATTTCGACCAGACCACTGCAAACAACACCGCCCCGAGCGCCAATGCCGCCGCCGCAACCAGCAATGGCTGCTCGAAGGAGCCGGTGCGCTGCGCCAGGGGCGCCGCGAACAGCGGTCCGATGATCTGCCCCACCCCATAGGACGCCGTCGCATAACCGATCAGCCCGGCCGCCGCATTGCCGCGCAGCCGGCGCGCCTCCCGCATCGCGAAAAGCGTGATGGCAGTGAACGGCATGCCCAGCAGCAGGCTTCCCAGCGCAAAACCAACGATCGTGGGCCACGCCACGGACAGCACCACGCCCAGCGCCTGCAACGCATAGGCGGCCGCCAGCAACAGGCGGTTGTCCCAGTGGATGGGCGCGCGGGCGCCGATCAACGCGCCCGGAATGATCGCCGCACCGAACAGCGGCCAGAAGAAATCAGGCCACGACGATCCCGGCAGCGCCTGGCGCGCGATCACCGGCAGGAAGGTGGCCGTGATGATGTAGCCGAAGCCCGCCAGCCCATAGAGCGCGACCAGCCAGATCGCATCGCTGCGATCCGCGCCGGATGCGGTCACGCGGCTTGCGGTCACAGGGGCCTTCGCACCGCCGTTTTGCGCGGATTCACCGTCATCGAACACCCGCCAGATCACCGCCACGAGCACCACGGCCAGCAGCCCCAGGCCGATCCACCCTACCTCGGAACCCCAGCGCCCCAGCGCGCCGCCGAGCAGCCCGGTCATGGCAATGCCGATGCCCGGCCCGGTGTAGATCACGCCAGCCAGCGTCGGCGAATTCGTTTCGGCCAGCCGCCGCAGGCCCCAGCCCGAGGCAAAGACGAAGACCCAGGCGCTCATCACGCCCGCCGCCGCGCGCAGGATGCCCCAGCCTGCAAAGCTGTGGAGCAGGCCCATGCCGATCAGCAAAGCGGCGGTCGCGGCCAGCCCGCCCCGGACCATGCTCGACGCCTTGATCCCGATGGCGGCGCAGCTCACCGCCCCAAGGAAATAGCCCAGGTAATTGAGCGACGCCAGCACCCCGCCCCCGGCCAGCTCCAGTTTTCCCTCGCCCAGCATGATGGGCAGCATGGGCGTGAAGGCGAAGCGCCCGAGGCCCATCGCCACCGCCAGGGTGACCATGCAGGCCAGCGCCGCGCGCCAGGCGCCGCGGCGGTCCTGTCCGTTTACCGACATTTCTTCTTCTCTTTTCGTTCTATTCCAGCAGCGCAGCGGCCACCAGTTTCTGCGTATAGGGATGCGCCGGCGCATCGAGCACGCGCTCGACCGACCCGGTTTCGAGGATCGCCCCGTCCTTCATCACGATGACCTGGTGCGCCATGGCGCGGATCACCTCGACGTCGTGGGTGATCAAGAGGTAGCTCAGCCCGCGCTCGCGCTGCAGACGCTGCAGCAGGCCCAGCACCTGTTTCTGGATCGTCACGTCGAGCGCGCTGGTCGGCTCGTCGAGCACCAGCAGTTGCGGATCGACGATCAGCGCGCGCGCGATCGCCAGCCGCTGCCGCTGGCCGCCCGAGAACTCGTGCGGGTAGCGGTCGAGCAGCGCGGGAAACTGCGCCTCGGTCAGCCCCACGTCCGCCAGCGCCGCGAGCGAACGGGCCCGGCGCGCCTTCGTGTCGAGTTCGGGCGCGTGAACGCGCAGCCCCTCCCCCACGATCTGCTCGACTGTCATGCGCGGCGAGAGCGAGGAGAACGGGTCCTGGAACACCACCTGCATCGTGCGGCGAAGGGCCAGGTCCGACGCGCGATCGACCGCCCACCCCTTGCCGTCCACCTTCAGCTCGCCCCCATGCTTGAGCAGCCCGAGCGCCGCGAGCGCCAGCGTCGACTTGCCCGAGCCCGATTCGCCGACCACGCCCAGCGTCTCGCCCGGCACGATGCGGAAATCGGCGCCCTGCACGGCGATGAATTCGCCCTTGCGGAACCAGCCGGCAAAGCCCGGCCTCGCCACCGGATAGCTCACGCGCAAGGCCTTGGCCTCGAGCACCGGCGCGGCATCCGCACGCGCGGCCACCGCCGCCACGTCGCGCTCCGGATGGCTGTCGATCAGCTTGCGGGTGTAGGCGTGCTGCGGGGCATCGAACACGGTCGCCACCGCACCGTGCTCGACGATGTGGCCGTTCTCCATCACCGCCACGCGGTCGGCGAAACGGCGCACGAGGTTCAGGTCATGCGTGATCAGCAGCACGGCCATGCCGTACTTGCGCTGCAGCTCGGCCAGCAGCTCGAGGATCTGCGCGCGCACCGTGACGTCCAGCGCCGTGGTCGGCTCGTCGGCCAGCAGGAGGCGCGGCTTGCAGGCAAGCGCCATCGCGATCATTGCGCGCTGGCGCTGGCCGCCCGAGAGCTGGTGCGGAAACGACCGCGCCCGCCGCGCCGGCTCGGGAATGCCGGTGTCCGCCAGCAGCTGGACGGCCGCCGCCTGCGCCGCGCGGGCCGACAGCCCCTCGTGCAGCTCGAGCACCTCGGAGATCTGGTCGCCCACGCTGTAGAGCGCGTTGAGCGCGGTCATCGGCTCCTGGAAGATCATCGCGATCTCCTTGCCGCGGATGCCGCGCAGCTCGCGCTCCGGAATCGCCAGCAGGTCGCGCGCGCCCTGCGACGGCTCGGGGCCGAAGAGCCGTGCGACGCCCGCGAGATCGGCGTTCTGCACCAGCCGCAGCAGAGACAGTGCCGTGACGGTCTTGCCCGAGCCCGATTCGCCCACCAGCGCAAGCTTTTCGCCCGCGCCGATCTGGAAGTCGACGCCATGCACGACCTCCTTGCCGCCGAAGGAAACCCGCAGGCCCTTCACGTCGAGCAGGGGCTTCTTCGTTGTTGGATTCATGTCGCTCACTTGTCGGCCTTCCGCGGATCGAGCGCATCGCGCAGCGCGTCGCCCATGAAGGTCAGCAGCATGAGGGTGATGACCAGGACGCCGAAGGTGGAGAGCGAGATCCACCAGGCGTCGATGCTCGACTTGCCCTGGTTGAGCAATTCGCCCAGCGACGGCGTGCCCGGCGGCACGCCGAGGCCGAGAAAGTCGAGCGAGGTGAGCGCCAGGATCGCCGCGCTCATGCGGAACGGCAGGAAGGTGACGACGGGCACCATGCTGTTGGGCAGGATGTGGCGCCACATGATCTGCAGGTTGCTCACGCCCAGGGCGCGGGCGGCGCGCACGTAGTCCATCTGGCGGTTGCGCAGGAACTCGGCGCGCACGTAGTCGGACAGGGCCATCCAGCCGAACAGGCTCAAGAGGATCAAGAGCAGCGTCACGCTCGGCTTGAAGATGGCGCTGAAGATGATCAACAGGTAGAGCTCGGGCATCGAGCCCCAGATCTCGATGAAGCGCTGGAACGCCAGGTCGATCCGGCCCGCGAAGTAGCCCTGCACCGCGCCGGCCGCCACGCCCAGCACCGTGCCGATGACCGTGAGCGCAAGGGCGAACAGCACGCTCACGCGAAAGCCGTAGATCAGCTGGGCCAGCAGGTCGCGGCCGCGGTCGTCGGTGCCGAGCCAGTTGTCGGCCGAGGGAGCGGCCGGGCTCGGCGCCTTGGCGAAATAGTTGAGCGTCTTGGCGCCGTAGGTGTTGGGCGCGAAGACTGCCCAGTTGTCGCCCGCGGTGATCCGCTCGCGGATGAAGGGGTCGAGGTAGTCGGCCGGCGTCTCGAAGTCGCCGCCGAAGGTCTTCTCGGAGTAGTCGCGCAGCACGGGGAAATAGGTTTGCCCCTGGTAGCGCACGACGAGCGGCTTGTCGGTGGACAGCACCTCGGCAAAGAGGCTCAGCACCACCATCAGCGTGAAGACCACCAGGCTCCAGTAACCAAGCCGGTTGCGCTTGAAGCGCATCCAGGCGCGGCGGCCGGGCGAGATGTGCGGGGCCGTCTCAGTCGAATTTGACACGCGGATCCACCCAGACGTAGCAGAGATCGGAGATCAGCTTGGTCACCAGCCCGATCAGCGTAAAGATGTAGAGGGTGCCCAGCACTACGGGGTAATCGCGCCGGATCACGCTTTCGTAGCCCAGCAGGCCTAAGCCGTCGAGCGAGAACAGCGTCTCGATGAGCAGCGACCCCGCGAAGAACGAGCCGATGAAAGCCGCCGGCAGCCCGGTGATGATCGGAATGAGCGCATTGCGGAACACATGCTTCCAGAGCACCTGCCGCTCGCCCAGCCCCTTGGCGCGCGCGGTCAGCACGTACTGCTTGCGGATTTCCTCGAGGAACGAGTTCTTGGTCAGCATCGCCGTCACCGCGAAGCTGCCGAGCACCATGGCCGTGACCGGCAAGGTGATGTGCCAGAGGTAGTCGACGATGCGGGCGCCCCAGCTCAGTTCGTCCCAGTTCGAGGAGGTCAGCCCGCGCAGCGGAAACCACTGCAACTGCCCGCCGAAGATCACCAGCAGCGCCACGCCCAGCACGAAACCCGGAATGGCGTAGCCGATCAGCACGATCAGCGTGGTGACGAGGTCGAAGCGCGAACCGGCGCGCACCGCCTTGGCCACGCCCAACGGCACCGCCACGCCATAGCTGATGAAGAAGGTCCAGAGGCCCAGGCTGATCGACACGGGCAGCTTCTCCAGGATCAGCGTCCACACGTCCTTGTTCTGGAAGAAGCTCTTGCCCAGATCAAAACGCGCGAACTGCCCGAGCATCTGCCAGAGGCGCTCGTGCGGTGGTTTGTCGAAACCGTAGAGCGCCTTGATCTGCGCCAGGCGCTTGGGGTCCACCCCCTGGTTGCCCCGGTAGGAGCCGCCGCCCGATTCGAACCCGCCGCCTCCGCCGCCGACGCCCGCGGTCTTCGCCTCGGCCAGGTACTGCTCCACCGGGCCTCCGGGCACGAACTGCACCACCGCGAACGTGACCAGCAGCACGCCCAGCAGCGTTGGAATGAACAGCAGCAGCCGCTTGAGGACATAGGAGAGCATCGACGGGTTCCTTCTCTTCTATGTTCTAGGGCTTGGGCGGCCTGGCCCACCAGGTGCCCATGATCCAGCCCTCGGCGGCGGCATACGGCGGCATCGGCGCCTTGAACGCCAGGCGCCAGTCGTCGTACACGACGCGGTGCGAGCTCAGCGTCCACTGGGGAATCAGGTAGTGGCTGTGCATGATGACGCGGTCCAGGGCCCGGCAGGCGGGCAGCAGTTCGGCTTTGGTGTCGGCATCGACGATGTCCTTGAGCAAGGCATCGACTGCTGGCGTCGATACGCCCATGTAGTTGCCCGAGCTCTCCGTCTTGGCCGCCTTGCTGCCGAAGATTTCGAGCAGCTGCTGGCCCGGGTTGTTGGTGCCGGGGAAATTGATGGTGGTGATGTCGAATTCGAACCGATCGAGCCGCTCCTGGTAGAGCGCGAAATCGACGGACGAGAAATTGAGCGCGATGCCCAGCTTCTCGAGATTGCGCACCCACGGCGACACGGTGCGCACGCCGCCTTCCCTGCTGTCCAGGTACTCCAGCGTCATGGCCTCGCCCTTGGCGTTGCGCAGCGCGCCGTCGCGGTATTCCCAGCCGGCTTCCTTGAGCAGTTCGCGCGCGCGGCGCAGGTTGTTGCGCAGCGACTGGTCCGCGCCCTCGGTCGTGGGCGGCGTGTACATCGGGCCGAAGCTCGCGTCGGGAATCTTGCCGCGCCAGCGTTCGAGCAGGGCTTTTTCTTCTGGAGAAGGCAGGCCTTGCGCTTCGCAGTCGGTGTTGCCGAACAGGTCCTTCACGCGTGGATAGCCGCCGTAGAACATCTGGCGGTTCATCCACTCGTAGTCCAGCGCCAGCCCGAGCGCCTCGCGCACGCGCGGGTCCTTGAGCTTGTCCCGCCGGCTGTTGAGCACGTAGCTCTGGAAGCCCGCGGGCTTCTTGTGCTGGAACTCGTGCTTGATGAGTTCGCCGGTGTCGAAGCGCTTGCCGGTCACCCGCCGCGCCCAGTCGCCGGCCGAGTAGAAGCTCATCATGTCGAACTCGCCGGCCTTCAGCGCCTCCAGGCGCGCCGTGTTGTCCTTGTAGATCTTGACGGTGATGCGGTCGAAGTTGTAGCTGCCGCGGTTCACCGCGAGGTTGCGGCCCCAGTAGCCGGGGTCGCGCACGTAGGTGATGTCTTTGCCGAAGCGCACCGGCCCGATCCTGTAGGCGCCGCTGCCGATGGGGACGTCCATCACCACCTGGTCGAAGGGCTTGGCCTTGCCGTTCTCCACGCCCCAGTCGCGGCTGAAGACCGGCAGGCTGCCCACGGTGAGCGGCAGTTCGCGGTTCGGCGTCTTGAAGCGAAAGCGGATGGTGCGCGCGTCGAGTACGTCGGCGCCCTCGACCTCCTGCAGCAGCGTCTTGTAGCCCGGCGCGGTGAAGGGGCCGATCAACGTGTCGTAGCTGTGCTTCACATCGGCCGCCTCGACCGGCTTGCCGTTGTGGAACTTCGCCTCGGGCCGCAGGCGAAAGGTCACGCTGCGGCGGTCGGGCGCGACCGCGATGTCCTCGGCCAGCAATCCGTAGCCCGAGGCGGTTTCGTCCATCGAACCGGCCAGCAGCGTCTCGAAGATGAGGCTGTCCAGGTAGGCCGGCGCCGTGCCCTTGATGGTGAACGGGTTGTACTTGTCGAAGGTGGAAACGCGCAGGTTGCTCACCAGGCGCAGCTCGCCCCCCTTGGGCGCGTCGGGGTTGACGTAGTCGAAGGCGGTGAAGCCGGGGGCGTACTTCAGGTCGTCCCAGAGTGCATAGCCATGCGCCGCCCACGCGGGAGCCGCACACACCAACAACCACCAGACCCGAAGAAACCGCATGCGAGAATTCTGCCCAAGATTTTCACGAGGCAATTTCATGAGCTTTCTTTCCGGCAAAAAACTGTTGATCACCGGCGTGTTGAGCAATCGCTCGATCGCTTACGGCATCGCCAAGGCGTGCCACGAACAAGGTGCGGAGCTCGCCTTCAGTTATGTCGGCGAACGATTCAAGGACCGTATCACCGAATATGCCGCAGACTTCGGCTCGAACCTGATTTTTGATTGCGACGTGGGCGACGACGCCCAGATCGACAAGCTCTTCGCCGACCTCGCCCAGACCTGGCCGAAGTTCGACGGCTTCGTGCACAGCATCGGCTTCGCCCCGCGCGAAGCCATCGCCGGCGACTTCCTCGATGGCCTCTCGCGCGAAGGCTTCCGGATCGCACACGACATCAGCGCCTACAGCTTCCCGGCGATGGCCAAGGCGGCCCTGCCCTACCTGAACGACAAGTCGGCCCTGCTCACGCTGACCTACCTGGGCGCCGAGCGGGCGCTGCCCAACTACAACACCATGGGCCTGGCCAAGGCCTCGCTCGAAGCCTCGGTGCGCTACACCGCGTCGTCGCTGGGGCCCAAGGGCATGCGCGTGAACGGCATCAGCGCCGGCCCCATCAAGACGCTGGCCGCGAGCGGCATCAAGGGCTTCGGCAAGATGCTGGCCGCCGTGGCCGACGCCTCGCCGATCCGCCGCAACGTGACGATCGAGGAAGTGGGCAACGTCGCCGCCTTCCTGCTGAGCGACCTGGCCAGCGGCGTGACGGCCGAGATCACCTACGTGGACGGCGGCTTCAGCAACGTCGTCGGGGGCATGGCGGAGTAAGCCTGCCTTCTGTCCGAAGGACAGCGGCGATCGTCGAACGATCGCTGGTCGCTACCCATTGAATGGCATCGTGCTGAATCGACGTTCCCTCCTGCTCGCGGCTCTGGGCGCGGCCCTGGCCGCCCCGGCGCTCGCGCGCAATGCCGCGCCTTCGCTGATGCTGGCCGACGTCTACCGCCCCGGCATGTCGCTGGCCGACTACTGGGTCAGCGAAAAATACGACGGCGTGCGTGGCTACTGGGACGGCAAGCAGCTCTGGACGCGCGGCGGCGAGCCCGTCGCGGCGCCCGCCTGGTTCATCGCGTCGCTGCCCAGGCAACCGCTCGACGGCGAGTTGTGGGCCGGCCGCGGCCGCTTTGCGCACGCGGTGTCCACCGTGCGCAGCCAGACACCGAACGACGTCGCCTGGCGCGAGATGCGCTTCATGGTGTTCGACATGCCGGCCCAGCCTGGCGACTTCACGACGCGCCTGGCAGCCTTGCGCCGGCTGCTGCCGATCACCGATGCGCCGTGGGTCACCCTCGTGCCGCAGGAGCGCGCCACCACCGAGGCCGAGCTGCAGGCCCTGCTCGACAAGACGGTGAAGATGGGCGGCGAAGGCCTGGTGCTGCACCGCGGCGGCTCGCTCTACCGGGGCGAGCGCAACCACGACCTGCTCAAGTTCAAGCCCTACGACGATGCCGAGGCCCGCGTGGTCGGCCACGTGACCGGCAAGGGCCGCAACAGCGCGCGGCTCGGCGCGCTGATCGTCGAGACGCCCGAAGGCAAGCGCTTTCGCATCGGCAGCGGCCTGACCGATGCCGACCGCGAGCACCCGCCCGCCATCGGCAGCTGGGTCACCTACCGCTTCAACGGCACGAATGCCAGCGGCCTGCCCCGGTTCGCGCGCTTCATGCGGGTGCGCGAAGACGCCCCGCACTCCTGAACGACATCAGCCGGCCCTGCGCACGCAGTCGGCGTAGTAGCGCTTCTTGCCCGTCTCGTCGACGCGCGCCACGAGGCCGTGGATGTCGGTCTCGAAGCCCGGGCACTGCAGGTTGAATTCGCGCGAGAACTTCAGGTAGTCGACGATCTTCTTGTTGAACACTTCGCCCGGAATCAGGAGCGGAATGCCCGGCGGGTACGGCGTGATCAGGCTGGTCGTGATGCGGCCTTCGAGCTCGTCGATCTCCACGCGCTCGGTCTTGCGGTGCGCGATGTGCGCGAAGGCGTCGCTCGGCTTCATGGCCGGCGTGAGGTCGCTCAGGTACATCTCGGTGGTCAGGCGCGCCACGTCGTAGCGGGCGTAGAGCTGGTGGATGTGCTGGCACAGGTCGCGCAGGCCCAGGCGCTCGTAGCCCGGGTGCTGCTGGCAGAACTCGGGAAGGATTCGCCACATCGGCTGGTTGCGCGCGTAGTCGTCCTTGAACTGCTGCAGCGCCGTGAGCAGCGTGTTCCAGCGGCCCTTGGTGATGCCGATGGTGAACATGATGAAGAAGCTGTACAGGCCCGTCTTCTCCACGATCACGCCGTGCTCGGCGAGGAACTTGGTCACCACGCTCGCGGGAATGCCGGTCTCGGCGAAGTTGCCTTCCAGGTCGAGGCCGGGCGTCACGATGGTCGACTTGATCGGGTCGAGCATGTTGAAGCCGTCGGCCAGGTCGCCGAAGCCGTGCCAGTTGCGCGGCGTGTTCTTGTTCTTGCCGCGCTTGGAGGTCTGGCCTTCCTTCTCGCCCTTCATGATCCAGTCGTCGGCGCGGCCGATGCCTTCGTCGACGAGCTTCTCGGGGCCCCAGACCTTGAACCACCACTCGTCCTTGCCGAACTCTTCTTCGACCTTGCGCATGGCGCGGCGGAAGTCGAGCGCCTCCAGGATGCTTTCCTCCACCAGCGCGGTGCCGCCGGGCGGCTCCATCATGGCGGCGGCCACGTCGCAGCTGGCGATGATCGCGTACTGCGGGCTGGTGGACGAGTGCATCAGGTAGGCCTCGTTGAAGAGGTCGCGGTCGAGCGCGCGGTTCTGCGAGTCCTGCACGAGCACGTGGCTGGCCTGGCTGATGCCGGCCAGCAGCTTGTGGGTGGACTGCGTGGCGAACACCAGCGAATCCTTGGGCCGCACGCGGCGCTTGCCCATCGCGTGGTAGGCGCCGTAGAACGGGTGGAAGGCGGCGTGCGGCAGCCAGGCCTCGTCGAAGTGCAGCGTGTCGACGTAGCCGTCGAGCATGTTCTTGATGGTCTCGGTGTTGTAGATCACGCCGTCGTAGGTCGACTGGGTGAGCGTCATCACGCGCGGCTTGACCTTCTCGTGGTCCACGTCCGCCAAGAGCGGATTGGCCTTGATCTTGGCCTTGATGGCGCTCTGCTCGAACTCGCTCTTGGGGATCGGGCCGATGATGCCGAAGTGATTGCGCGTGGGCTTCATGAACACGGGAATCGCGCCGGTCATGATGATCGCGTGCAGGATCGACTTGTGGCAGTTGCGGTCCACCACCACCACGTCGTCAGGGGCCACCGTGTGGTGCCACACCATCTTGTTGCTGGTGCTGGTGCCGTTGGTCACGAAGAAGCAATGGTCGGCATTGAAGATGCGCGCGGCATTGCGTTCGCTGGCCGCCACCGGGCCGGTGTGGTCGAGCAGTTGGCCCAGCTCTTCCACCGCGTTGCAGACGTCGGCGCGCAGCATGTTCTCGCCGAAGAACTGGTGGAACATGCGGCCCACCGGGCTCTTGAGAAACGCCACGCCGCCCGAGTGGCCGGGGCAATGCCAGGAGTACGAGCCGTCTTCCGCGTAATCGATCAGCGCCCTGAAGAACGGCGGCTGCACGCCTTCCAGATAGCTCTTGGCCTCGCGGATGATGTGGCGCGCCACGAACTCCGGCGTGTCCTCGAACATGTGGATGAAGCCGTGCAGTTCCCGCAGGATGTCGTTGGGGATGTGGCGCGCGGTCTTGGTCTCGCCGTAGATGTAGATGGGCACATCCGCGTTCTTGCGCCGCACCTCGCCGATGAAGGTGCGCAGGTTCAGCACAGCCGGATCGAGGTCGGGGCCAACGGTGAACTCCTCGTCGTCGATCGACAGGATGAAGGCGCTGGCGCGGCTTTGCTGCTGCGCGAACTGGCTCAGGTCGCCGTAGCTGGTGACGCCCAGCACCTCGAAGCCCTCGCTTTCGAAGGCCTGCGCGAGCGCGCGAATGCCGAGGCCCGAGGTGTTTTCGGAGCGGAAGTCCTCGTCGATGATGACGATGGGAAAGCGGAATTTCATGAGCGGGGCTCCGGACAGGCAATGAGGCGCGAAGTGTACGGAATTCAGATGAAGGATTTGGTCAGCCTCGTGCAAGACATTCGGGCGATGGCGGCATGAGGCACGCCCCTGGCGCCAGTACCCCTACGTGGGGCAAGCGCTTGGCGCCGTATGCCTCAGAATGGCGCGCATCGAACAAGCAAAAAAGAGGAGTTGTCATGGCGAATTCCACCATCTGGTGGCTGATCGCGGGCGCAGCCATCGTGGTCGAGCTGCTCTCGGGCACGGTGTACCTGCTGCTGCTGGCGGCCGGCTTCGCGGCCGCGGCAATCGCAGCGCACCTGGGCTTCGGCACCATCACCCAATTGATCGTCGCGGCCGTGATCGGCGTGGGTGCCGTGCTGGTCTGGTACTCGATCCAGCGCAAGCGTCCGCGGGCCGCGGCCGCCGGCACCAACCGTGACGTGAACCTGGACATCGGTGAGAGCGTGCATGTCGATGCATGGAACGCCGACGGCACCGCCACCGTGCGCTATCGCGGCGCCCAATGGACCGTCGTGCAGCGCGCGGGCCATGCGCCCTCCACGGGCGAGCACCGCGTGGTCGAGGTGGTCGGCAGCCGCCTCGTCGTCGACAAGATCTAGTCAACAGAGAACAGAGCTTAGAAAAGGAAGAGCACCATGGAATTCTCGGTCCCCCTCATCATCCTGGTCATTGCGATCATCTTCATCAGCCAGTCGGTCAAGTTCGTGCCGCAGCAGAACGCCTGGGTGCGCGAGCGCCTGGGCAAGTACCACGGCACCATGACGCCAGGGCCCAATTTCCTGATCCCGTTCATCGACCGGGTGGCCTACAAGCACAGCCTGAAGGAAATCCCGCTCGACGTGCCGAGCCAGATCTGCATCACGCGCGACAACACGCAGCTGCAGGTCGACGGCATCCTCTACTTCCAGGTGACCGACCCGATGCGCGCGAGCTACGGCTCGTCGAACTACATCGTGGCGGTGACGCAGCTGGCGCAAACGTCGCTGCGCAGCGTGATCGGCAAGCTCGAGCTCGACAAGACCTTCGAGGAACGCGACGTCATCAACGCCCAGGTGGTGGCCGCGATCGACGAGGCTGCGCTCAACTGGGGTGTGAAGGTGTTGCGCTACGAAATCAAGGACCTGACGCCGCCCAAGGAAATCCTCTTGGCCATGCAAGCGCAGATCACCGCCGAGCGCGGCAAGCGCGCGCTGATCGCGGCCTCGGAAGGCCGCCGGCAAGAGCAGATCAACATCGCCACCGGCGAGCGCGAGGCCTTCATCGCCCGCTCCGAAGGCGAGAAGCAGGCGCAGATCAACAATGCCCAGGGCGAAGCCGCCGCCATCACGGCCGTGGCCACCGCGACGGCGGACGCCATCGAGCGCGTGGCGGCCGCCATCCAGCAGCCGGGCGGCGAACAGGCCGTGCAGCTGAAGGTGGCCGAGCGCGCGGTCGATGCTTACGGCAAGGTCGCGGCCGATTCCAAGACCACGCTGATCGTGCCGAGCAACATGAGCGAGACCGCCGCGCTCATCGCCTCGGCGATGCGCATGGTTCAGGCCGGCAAGCCGTCGAATCCGAGTTGAGCGACTGCTATAATCGAGGGCTCAGGAGCGGTGGATGAGCGGTTTAAGTCGCACGCCTGGAAAGCGTGTGAGGGTTAATAGCCCTCCGCGGGTTCGAATCCCGCCTGCTCCGCCAGAGATTGATTGTTCGTAACCGTTCACGAACATGCAGAGAGACAGCAAGAAGCCCAAGTCGCCACAAGCACTTGGGCTTTTTTGTCGTCCAGGGTGTCATATGACACGTTGCTTCACTGCAACTGGGGTCAAGGCTGCGGACGCATTCGTCTGGCGGTACGATCCAAAGGTTTTACTTTTTCAAAGCCGGCAAGAGCCGCAAAAGGAGCCTCGATGGCTGGACAGACCCAAACCGCGCCGCGTGGCAAGACCTCCCTGGACAAGACGCTCCAAAAGAGCGAAGAAGTCGCCGCCGATGTGCAACGGGCGTCGGACAACCTCGCCGTGGTGAGCACGGTGCTCGAGCAGGAACTGCCCGACGAGATCCAGGTCGGCGAAGTGGCGCAGGCCATCGAGCACACCAGCCAGCTCGAAGAGAAGCTGGCCAGGTCGGCGGAAAAACTGGCCGAGGTGAACGCAGCGCTGAGCGAGGAAATCGAGAAGCGCATCGAGGCGACGGCGGAGCGCGACGAGAGCCAGGCGCTGGCCGAGAAGCTCAAGGCCAAGATCCGCGCCAACGGCTCGGACTGAACGGGCGACAGAACAACGTTCCCTCGGTCCGTCTCCCTTCTCCTACGCTGCGACCGCGTTCGGCACGCTACGCTATTGGTTCTCAAAGCGAAACCAAGGCATGTCCCTCATCACGTTCCTCGTCGAGGACAACAAGACCATCAGAGACAACCTGGTCCCGGCACTGGAGGATCTGGTCAATGGACATGTGGTCGGATTTGCCGAAACGGAGTCGGATGCGCTGGCGTGGCTGGCGGCCCACCCGAATGACTGGCAACTGTTGATCGTCGACCTGTTCCTCAAGGAAGGCTCCGGCCTGGGCGTGCTGGCCGGCTGCAAGGCCCGCTCGGCGGGCCAGCGCGTCGTGGTGCTGAGCAACTACGTGACCGTGGACATCCGGGCCCGCTGCCAGGCGCTGGGGGCCGACGCGGTGTTCGACAAGTCGCGCGACCTCGATGCCTTCATCGAGTACTGCAACACCGACCGCCCCTCGGGCCTCGCCGCACTCTGATGAAGTCGTGGTCGCGCTCGCGGCGCACCATGAAAAAAGGGCCCGAAGGCCCTTTTCTTTTTTAGCCGGCAAGCCGCGCAAATTTGCGCGACTGCCAATGCGCTTCAGCGCACCACGGCGATCTGCGTGCGCACGCCACCCTTGTACGTGAACAAGGTCAGCGCGCCGTTCTTGATGTCGCCCTTTTCGTCGAAGGCGATCGGGCCGGTCACGCCCTTGTATTGCAGCTTGCCGATTTCAGGCAGGTACTTTTCCGGCTCCGACGAACCGGCCTTGACCATGGCTTCGGCCAGCACGTTGACCGCGTCATAGACGTACGGTGCATAGATCTGCACTTCGACGCCGTTCTTGGTCTTGAAGCGGGCCTTGAAGTCTTCCAGCGGCTGCTTGAAGTCGCCGTCGACACCGCCGGCTTCGGCGCACACCACCATGTCTTCGCCGATGGCATCGCCAGCCAGCTTCGGCAGTTCGCCGGTGCACAGGCCGTCGCCGCCCATGAACTTGACGTTCAGGCCGAGTTGCTTGACCTGCTTGAGCATCGGGCCGCCAACGGCGTCCATGCCGCCGAAGAACAGGACGTCGGGCTTGGCAGCCTTGAGCTTGGTCAGGATGGCGTTGAAGTCGGTCGACTTGTCGGTGGTGAATTCGTGGCCCACGATGGTGCCGCCGGCGGCCTTGGCGGCCTTCTCGAATTCTTCGGCAACGCCTTGGCCGTAGGCCGTGCGGTCGTCGATCACGGCAATGTTCTTGCCCTTGAGCGTGTCGACGGCGTACTTGCCGAGCGTGCCGCCCAGTTGCGTGTCGTCAGCCACCACGCGGAACGTGGTCTTGAAGCCCTGGCGCGTGTACTTGGGGTTGGTTGCCGAAGGCGAGACCTGCGGAATGCCGGCGTCGCTGTAGAGCTTGGAGGCGGGAATGGTGGTGCCCGAATTCAGGTGGCCGACCACGCCGTTGACCTTTTCGTCGACCAGCTTCTGCGCAACGGCCGTGCCTTGCTTCGGATCGCCGGCATCGTCTTCAGGCACCAGCACGAACTTGGCAACCTTGTCGCCGATCTTGAGGCCCTTTGCATTCAGGTCTTCGATGGCCATCTTGGCGCCGAACTCGTTGTCCTTGCCGAGGTGGGCAATGGGACCGCTGGTCGGGCCGACGTGACCGATCTTCACGACCAGTGCATCGGCAGGAGGTGCTGCGGGTGCGGGGGCAGCCGCCGTGGGCGCCGGCGTTGCAGCGGGTGCAGCAGCTTCTTCTTTCTTGCCGCAAGCCACCAGCGTGAGTGCAGCCAGTGCGACCGCAGTCCATTTCAATTGCATGGGAAACCTCCAGAACTTGGATGAAAACAATAAAAAACCGGTCGTGTGATCCGGGCGCGCAGACCTCGCAAGTTTCGCGCCGCAGACCAGCGGCACCCTCACGCCATTCCGACCTGCGGCGCAGTTTAGCCGAGGATTTATGCGCCGGAAGCTGGCGTAGACCCTGTGTTTTCGGAGAGTTCGGCGGCCATCGATTCGATCACCAGCGCGCGCAGAACGGCCTCGATTTCACCGCGCAGCCGCGGCACCATGTCGTCCAGTTGCTGCTGCACCGCGGCGGACACCGCATCGCTCAATCGCTCTTCCAGAGACAGGTCCACGCGCTGCAGCACGCGATGCAGAAGCTGCTCTTCGAGGCTCACGATTTCGGCCTGCGTGAGCTGCGCCGCGGGCGGCAATGCGACCGCGCTGGCCGCATCGGGTTGTGGCGCCGGCGCGTCGGCCGGCTCGGCGCTCGCGGGCTCCGCCGGGATCTCCAGCACCGTGGTCAGCGTGGGAACGAACCGGGGCGGCGTGCGCAGCGTGCTGGCCATCAGGAGGCGCTCCTTGCGAAGTCGTGCGGCTGGATCGTGTAGCCGCGGTCGGCGTAGTGGCGCCAGCGCGAGCGGCCGACCTGCCGGTCGTTGGCCTCGTCGCTCACGATGTCGATCAGGCGCTCGAAGCGCTCGAAACCGGCGGGCACTTCGAGGCCCAGGTTCACCAGCATCTCGCGGTGCGGCAGCGATGCCGCGTCGGCGCCTTCGGAAGAAAGAATCACCGGCGAGCGGGCCACCACGTGGGCCTGCGCGTCGCTCCTGCAATGCGCGACGAAGTCGACAGGCGACAGCTGCCAGAGCGCGGCGCCCACCGCGTCGAGCGCCTGTGCGTCGCCGACCACCACCACCCGCAGGCCGCGTGCATTCACGGCCTTGCGAACGAGCCGGCAAGCGTAGTTCAGCTTGTCGGGCGCGTTGAAGTGAAAGCCGATTTCCGTCACTTGGAGGACCGGGCCTTCCGGGGCGGCGCCGCCTTCGGTTCGGCCTTGGCCTTGGGCTTGGCTTGAGGTGAAGCCGAAGCAGTCTTGTCTGCCGCGCGTGTCGTCAGGTAGGACACCAGAAGCCCCACCGGCCGCCCCGTCGACCCCTTGGCCGCCCCGCTCTTCCATGCGGTGCCCGCGATGTCCAGGTGCGCCCATGCGTAGTCGGCGGCAAAGCGCTGCAGGAACTTGGCCGCGACAACCGCGCCACCGGCACGTCCGCCGATGTTGGCCACGTCGGCGAAGTTGCTCTTGAGGCCTTCGGCGTACTCGTCGTCCAGAGGCAGGCGCCAGCAGCGGTCCTGCGATTGCTCGCCCGCCGCCTGCAGGGCCGTGGCCAGCGTCTCGTCGCTTGCGAAGAGGCCGCTGCGCACGCCGCCCAGCGCGATCACGCAGGCGCCCGTGAGCGTGGCGATGTCGATCACCGCGGCCGGCTCGAAGCGCTTGGCATAGGTCAGCGCATCGCACAGGATGAGCCGGCCTTCGGCGTCGGTGTTGAGCACCTCGATGGTCTGCCCGCTCATGCTGGTGACCACGTCGCCGGGCTTGACGGCCTTGCCGTCGTTCATGTTCTCGCACGAGGGAACGAGGCCGACCACGTTGATCGCCGGCTGGATCTCGCCCAGCGCGCGGAAGGTGCCCAGCACGCTCGCGGCGCCGCACATGTCGAACTTCATCTCGTCCATCTCGGCCGCGGGCTTGAGCGAAACGCCGCCCGTGTCGAAGGTGATGCCCTTGCCGACCAGCACCACGGGCGCCTGGTCCTTAGGCGCGCCCTGGTAGCGCAGCACGATGAAGCGCAGCGGCTCGGCCGAGCCCTGTGCCACCGCGGCGAAGGAGCCCATGCCCAGCTTCTCGACTTCTTTCGGCCCGAGCACTTCGCACTTGATGTTGGGAAGCTTGGCCAGCCCCTTGGCGGCTTCGGCCAGCAGCGTGGGTGTCGCGTAATTGGCGGGGCGGTTACCCCACTCCTTGGCCAGCTCGATGCCCAGCACGGTGGCGCGGGCTTCGTCGAAGGCCTGGCTCGCACCGGTTGCGTCTGCAACGCCGAGCGTCAGGTGGCGGATGCTGCGCGCCTCGGCCTTCGGCTTGGTGGTGGTGTAGACATAGCTGGCATCGGCCGCGGCGGTGACCGCGCAGGCCACGGCAGCGCCATCGGCCGGCTGGGCGAACACGATGACGGCCCGCTTGGGCCGATGGGCCTTGGCGGCATTGACCGCCGCGATCACCCCGCTGCGCACCGACGCGGGCTTGCCGTCGCCGATGGCCGCGAGCACCACGCGGGAGGCCACGACGTCGTCGGGGCGGTAGAGTGCCAGGAGCTTGCCGGCCTTGTCGGGCAGGTCGCCGGCCTTGCGGGCGCTGGCGGCCAGCACGGAAAGCGCGTCCTTGGAGGTGATGGGAGCGCTGCCGACGAGCACGATGAGGACATCGGATTTTTCGGCTGCGGCCTGGGCGACGGTGAGGGGCTTGAGTTGAAAGTCCATAATCCTTTTTTTCCTCGAACGATGTTATTCCATTCTTCATTACGCAAGGAGCTGTCCCGCAGCTTCGGAGCGACCCTCGTGGTTCTGGTCACCATCGTGATGACCATGATGCTCATCCGTACCCTCGGCCTCGCGTCCAAGGGCAGTGTGAATCCGGCCGATGTCTTCATCGTGATGGCCTACACGGTGCTGGGCTACATGCCCACCATCCTCAGCCTGAGCCTGTTCATCGCCATCGTGGGCACGCTCTCGCGCATGTACCGCGACAGCGAAATGGTGATCTGGTTCTCCAGCGGCCGGGGGCTGACCGACTTCATCGAGCCGCTGTTCCGCTTCGCCTGGCCGGTGCTGATCCTGATCGCCGCCATGGCGCTGGTGGGCTGGCCCTGGGCCAACTCGCAGACCATCGGCATGCGCCAGCAGTACGAGCAGCGCGGCGACATCGAACGCGTCACGCCCGGCGAATTCCGTGAATCCTCGGGCCGCATGCGCGTCTTCTTCATCGACAAGGACACGCCGGACGGCGCCACCGCCACCAACGTCTTCATCTGGGCGATCGAGCGCGGCCTGCAGATCACCACGTCGGCGCGCAGCGGCCGCGTCGAGAACGTGGGCGCCAACCAGTTCATCATGCTCAGCAACGGCCAGCGGCTGGAACGCCCGCTGCTGCCGACCTCGGGCCTGAAGATCAGCGAATTCAAGACCTACGGCACCCGCTCCGGCGGCAGCGCCGGTGCCGGAACAGACGCCACGCCGGCGCGCGCGCGCACCACCCTGGCGCTGCTGCGCGATCGCAGCAACGCGAGCCTGGGCGAACTGGGCTGGCGCATCGGCATGCTGCTGGCGGCCATCAACTTCGTGCTGCTGGCGCTGACTGTCTCCAGCGTCAACCCGCGCGTGGGACGCAGCGGCAACCTGCTGTTCGCGCTGTTCGCGTTCGTCATCTACTACAACCTGCTGAACCTCGGCCAGAGCTGGGTGAGTTCCGGCCGCTACGGCATGGGCACCTTCCTGCTGATGCTGCACGGCGGCGTGTTCCTCATCGGCACGGCGTGGCTGGTGCTGCGCAACAACAACTGGGGACAGCGCAAGACCCCCGCACATGCGACCGGCGGCAGCGCCCCGGCCCCGCAGCCCTCCAAGATCGACCCCACCTCGTGAAAACCATAAGACGCCTGATCTACGTGGAGGCCCTGAAGTCGGTGGCCTTCGTGACGCTCGGCTTCCTGAGCCTGTTCTTCTTCTTCGACTTCGTCGACGAACTGCAGTCCGTGGGCAAGCCCGAGAGCCTCGCCTACGGGCCGATGCAGGCGCTGGCGTACGTGGCGCTGCTGGTCCCCAGCCACCTGTACGAGCTGCTGCCGATCACCGTGCTGATCGGCTGCATCTTCGTGATGGCGCGCCTCGCGCAAAGCTCCGAATACACGATCCTGCGCACCAGCGGCCTGGGGCCATGGCGCGCACTGCGCACGCTGCTGCTGCTGGGCCTTGGCTTCGTCATCCTCACCTTCGCGGTGGGCGACTACATCGCGCCGCTGTCCGGACGCACCGGCCAGTTGCTCAAGTCCAAATACCAGGCCCCCTACACGCTGGTGGGCAACACCGGCGCCTGGCTCAAGGAGAAGCGCGACAACGTGTCCTACGCGGTCAACGTGCTGTCGATCTCGCGCGACGGCACGCTCAAGAACGCGCGCATCTTCGAATTCGACGCCAACGGCTACGTGAGCAAGCAGCTGGTGGCCAAGTCCGCGCGCATCCTGGACGGACACTGGGCGCTCGCGGACATCGAGAAGCAGGACTACGACACGCGCAGCGCCGCCGACAAGGCCCGCATCGTCACCACCGAAATCCCGCAGATGGACTGGCCCACTTCGCTCACCGCCGAAATGGTCTCGGTGGCGCTGCTGCGGCCGGACCGCATGAGCACCATCGACCTGTTCGACTACATCCGCCACCTGGATGCCAACGGCCAGACGGCGCAGCGCTACGAGATCGAGTTCTGGCGCAAGGTGTTCTATCCGCTGTCGTGCCTGGTGATGGTGGTGCTCGCCCTGCCCTTCGCCTACCTGCACTTCCGCCAGGCCGGCATCACGACCTACGTGTTCGGCGGCGTGATGATCGGCATCAGCTTCTTCTTGCTGAACAACGTGTTCGGCTACCTGGGCAACCTCAGCAACTGGTCGCCCTGGCTCACGGCGGCGGCGCCGGGAATGATCTATTCGGTGATGTCGTTGACGGCCTTCAGCTGGCTGGTGCTTCGAAGATGACCGGGGCGCTGGCATCGCGGGGCACCGTCCTGCTGGCGCACGGTTCGCGCGACGCGCGCTGGCGCGAACCCATCGAGGCCGTGGCCGCGCGGGTGGTCCAAGACGACCCGACCGCGCGCGTCGTGTGCGCGTACATGGAACTGGCCACGCCGGACCTGCATTCGGCCGCAGCCGGCCTGATCGCCGATGGCGCCACCGCCATCCGCGTCGTTCCGCTGTTCCTCGGCATGGGCAAACATGCCCGCGAAGACCTGCCCATGCAGCTCGACGCGCTCCGCAAGACCTGGCCGCAGGTCGATTTCTCCCTCGCCCGCATCGTCGGCGAGGAGCCTGAACTGGTCGAATTGCTGGCGAGAATTGCGGTCAAATCCTGAGACCCGGCAATTTCGATAGATTGCGAAGGCATAATGAATTCCGCAATAAGACGGAATTTGATATGAATCTGCACCAATTCAAGTTTGTTCAGGAAGCCGTGCGGCGCAACCTGAACCTTACCGAGGCGGCCAAGGCGCTCCACACCTCGCAGCCGGGCGTCTCCAAGGCGATCATCGAACTCGAAGAAGAACTGGGCGTCGAGATCTTCGCGCGCCACGGCAAGCGTTTGAAACGCGTGACCGAACCTGGCCAGCACGTCATCGCCAGCATCGAACTCATCATGCGCGAGGTCGGCAACCTGAAGCGCATCGGCGAGCAGTTCAGCGCGCAGGACAGCGGCACCCTCTCCATCGCCACCACCCACACCCAGGCGCGCTACGTGCTGCCGGTGCCCGTGGCCAATTTGCGCGAGGCCTATCCGAAGGTCAATGTGAGCCTGCACCAGGGCTCGCCCGACCAGGTGGCGCGCATGGTGATCGACGAGATCGCCGAGATCGGCATCGCCACCGAATCGCTGGACGGCTACGCCGAACTCGTGACCCTGCCCTGCTACGAATGGCAGCACGTGCTGGTGCTGCCCAAGGACCATCCGCTGGCGGCCAAGGAGCGCATTTCGCTCGAGGACCTGGCGAGCGAGCCGATCATCACCTACCACCCGTCGTTCACCGGCCGCACGCGCATCGACCACGCCTTCGCGCAAAAGAAACTCGCGCCGCGCATCGCGCTCGAGGCGATCGACTCCGACGTGATCAAGACCTACGTGCGCCTGGGCCTGGGCGTGGGCATCGTGGCCGAGATGGCGGTGCGCGACGAGTCGAACGCCGATCTCGTGGTGCGCCCGATGGGCCATGTGTTCGGCCAGAATATCGCCCGTGTCGCGTTCAAGCGCAGCGCGTACCTGCGCAACTTCGTCTTCAAGTTCGCCGAGCTGTTGTCCGACCGGCTCGACCGCAACCTGATCGCCAAGGCCTTGAGCGGCCATCAACAAGATTACGAACTATGAGTACTGTGCTTTCCCCACGCACGCCCGAGATCACGACCAAGCTGCCGGCTGTCGGCACCACCATCTTCACGGTCATGTCGGCGCTGGCCGCCGAGAAGAATGCGGTCAATCTCGGGCAGGGCTTTCCGGATTTCCACTGCGATCCGAAGCTGCTCGAAGACGTGACCGCCGCGATGGCCGCGGGCCACAACCAGTACCCGCCGATGCCGGGCATTCCGGCGCTGCGCGAGGCCATCGCCGCCAAGATTTCCGCGCTCTACGGCCACAGCTACAGCGCCGCCACCGAGATCACCGTCACCGCGGGCGCGACGCAGGCCATCATCACCGCCATCCTGGCCATCGTGCGGCCGGGCGACGAAGTGATCGTGCTGGAGCCCTGCTACGACAGCTACGTGCCCAACATCGATCTGGCCGGCGGCAGCGTGGTGCGCGTGCCGCTCGTGCCCGGCACCTTCCGCCCCGACTTCGACAAGATCGCCGCCGCGCTCAGCCCGCGCACGCGCGCGATCATCATCAACACGCCGCACAACCCGAGCGCTACGGTCTGGACCGCGGACGAGATGCGCAAGCTCCAAGAGCTGCTCGCCCCGACCGACGTGTTCGTGATCGCCGACGAGGTCTACGAGCACATGGTGTTCGATGCGGCGCGCCACGAAAGCGTGGCCCGCTTCCCGGGCCTGGCGGCGCGCAGCTTCATCGTCAGCAGCTTCGGCAAGACCTACCACGTGACCGGCTGGAAGGTCGGCTACGTGGCCGCGCCCGCGCCGCTGATGGCCGAGTTCCGCAAGGTGCACCAGTTCAACGTGTTCACCGTGAACACGCCGATGCAGCATGCGCTCGCGCAGTACATGGCCGAGCCCAAGCCCTACCTCGAGCTGCCGGCCTTCTACCAGCGCAAGCGCGACCTGTTCGCCGCGGGCCTGGCCGAGAAGACGCGCTTCAGGCTCTTGCGCAGCGAAGGCAGCTACTTCCAGTGCGTGGACATCTCGGCCGTGAGCGATCTCTCCGAAGCCGACTTCTGCCTGTGGCTCACCGGCGAGATCGGCGTGGCGGCGATCCCGCTGTCGGCGTTCTACGGCAACGGCTTCGACCAGCGCGTGGTGCGCTTCTGCTTCGCCAAGAAGGACGAGACGCTTCTCGCCGCGCTGGACCGGCTCGCGAAGCTCTGACGACGGCCGCCAGGACCCGGGTGCCGCGATGACGATGAACCGGCCGCGCTGGCTCCTCCTGGTCCTGGGCCTCTCGTTCCTCGTGGTGGGCGTGGCCGACGCCTTCATGCCGCCCGTGCGCGGCAAGGACTACACCGTGCTCGACGTGGCGCACGCGTTCCTGATCTCGGCGCTTTGCTACACGTGGTGCCGGGCCGAGGGCCTCGCGCGCGGCGTGATCCCGCCGGGCCGCTCGGCGCTGTGGGCCGGGGTCTTTCCGCTGGTGGGCATTCCGGTCTATTTCTTTCGCACGCGCTCGTGGCGACGCGCGTTGCTGTCCACGTTGGGAGCGGTGGGTTTCCTGGCCGTGGGCCTGGTGCTCGCGGCCGTCGGCACCCTGTTGACCGAGTTGACGCGAAGCTGAGGGCCGTCCGAATGAAGTCCGCCAACATCGTCAAGCTCGTCTTCGGCCTCGTCGGCGTGCTGATGCTCGCCGGCGCCTGGTTCCTGTACCAGAACACCACCAAGTTCATCGCCTCGGCCAGCCGGGCGCAGGGCGAGGTGATCGAGCTGCTGCGCGTGGAGAGTTCGCGCCGCAACAGCTCGGACACTTGGCGTCCGCTGGTGCATTTCAAGGGGCCGTCCGGTGAAATCGTCGAATTCGCGCCGTCTAGCAGCAGCAGCCCGCCCGCCTACGACAAGGGAGAGGTCGTGGGCGTGTTCTTCGACCCCGCCGATCCGAAGGATGCCCGGCTCGACGGCTTCTTCGACCTCTGGGGCGGCGCGACCATCGTCGGCGGGTTGGGTACCGTGTTCCTGGCGTTCGCCGTGGGCATGCACTTCCTGCTCTCCGACGAGGCAGGCGCCAGGCGCCGACGTCCACGGTAGGACTGTCCTGACCGCCGAAGGGGCGGCTCTCCGGCGCTTCGCGCGCCCCGGGACGATGAGCATCAAGGCTCGTTACAACAAACGTCCCAGGAGAAAACCATGTCCCTCTCGTTCATTCTGCTCATCGTCCTGATCCTGATACTGATCGGCGCGCTGCCGAGCTGGGGTTACAGCCGCTCCTGGGGCTACGGGCCAAGCGGTGGCGTCGGCCTGATCGTGCTGATCGTCGTCATCCTGGTTCTCATGGGTCGCATATAGCACCCACCCCTCAATGAAAAAAGCCCGCTTCGCCGCGGGCTTTTTTCATGCCTGCAGCTGGGCCCAGGCCTTGTCCAGCCGCTTGACGCTCACGGGCTGCGGCGTGCGCAGTTCCTGGGCGAAGAAGCTCACGCGAAGCTCCTCGAGCAGCCAGCGGAACTCGAGCATGCGGTCGTCCACCACGCCCTTGCGCTCGGCCACCAGGCGCCAGTAGCGCTGCTCCTGCGGGCGCAGTTCGGCCAGCTTGGCGGTGTCGCGCGCGGGGTCGGCGCGCAGCTTGTCCAGGCGCAGCACGATGGCTTTCAGGTAGCGCGCGAAGTGCTGCAGCTGCGTCCACGGCGAGTCGGCGATGAAGCGTTTGCCGACGAGCTTCTGCAGCTGCTGTCCAGCGTCCTGCACCGCCTCGGGCTGGATCTTGGTGTCCTTGATCTTGCGCGCCGCGGCGGCGTATTCGACGAGGATGGTGGACGCAAGGCGCGCCACCTCGTTGGCGATCAGCGTGAGCCGCCCTCGCCCCTCTTCCAGCCGGCGCTTGAAGGCGAACTCGTCGGTGGGCAGCGGCTCCTGAAGGAACGCGCGATCGATGGCCACGTCGATGATCTGCGCGCGCAGTTCCTCGGAGGTGCCCAGCGGCATGTAGGCCACGGCCATCTTCTGCAGGTCGGGGATGTTCTTCTCGAGGTACTTGAGCGCGTCCTTCAGCTGCAGCGCGAACAGGCGGCGCAGGCCCGCACGATGCTTTGCCGCTGCGACGGCGGGCTCGTCGAACACCTCGATCGTCACCGCGTCGCCTTCGTCGCGCAGCGCGGGAAAGCCGATGAGCGATTGCGCGCCGCGGCGCACTTCCATCAGCTCCGGCAGTTCGCCGAAGGTCCAGGCCGTGTAGCGCTGGCCCGCGGGCAAAGCGGGTGTCGCCTTTTCGGGCGCTGCGCTTTTCACGGGCCCCTTGCCTTCATCGGCGGCAGAGGCTTTCGGCGCCGGCGACGCTTTCACGTTGAGCCCCGCGAGCGCCTGGAACGCACCGCGTGCCTGCGCGCCCAGCTCTGCCTTCAGCGCGCCGAGGTTGCGCCCCATGCCCAGTTGGCGGCCGTGCTCGTCGACGATGCGCAGGTTCATGAACAGGTGCGGCGCCAGCATGTCGAGCTTGAAATCGGCGCGCTTCACGTCGATGCTGGTCATGTCGCGCACGCGCTTGAGCAGCACGTCGGTGAGCGAGCCGCTGCCGAACAGCTCGGGCACCGAGAGCGCCTCGGCCAGCTTCGACGCCGATTCGGGCAGCGGCACCAGCCGCGAGCGCGGGCGCTGCGGCAGGCTCTTGAGCAGCGCCTGGATCTTGTCCTTGAGCATGCCGGTCACCAGCCACTCGCAGCGCTCCTCGCTCACCTGGTTGAGCACGAAGAGCGGCACGCTGACCGTGAGGCCGTCCTTCGCATCGCCGGGTTCATGCAGGTACGCCGCCGCGCAATCGACACCGCCGAGCCTGAGCGTCGGCGGGAACGACTGCGTCGTGATGCCGGCCGCCTGGTGGCGCATGAGCTCCTCGCGCGTGAGGTACAGGAGGCGCGGCTGTTCCCTTGAGGCGTGGCGGTACCAGTTCTCGAAGCTGATGCCGCTCGCCACGTCGGCGGGCAGTTGCGCGTCGTAGAACGCGAAGATCAGTTCCTCATCGACCAGCACGTCCTGCCGGCGCGCCTTGTGCTCCAGCCCCTCGACTTCGCGCACCAGCTTGCGGTTGGCCGTGAGGAACGGAAACTTGCTTTCCCACTGCCCGGCGACCAGCGCTTCGCGAATGAAGATCTCGCGCGCGGCGACCGGATCGACCTTGGTGAAATCGACGCGCCGCCCGCTGTACACCACGAGGCCGTAGAGCGTCGCGCGCTCCAGCGCCGAGACCTGCGCGCCCTTCTTTTCCCAATGCGGATCGAGCAACTGCTTCTTCAGCAGATGCCCCGCCACTTGTTCGAGCCACTGCGGCTCGATGTTGGCGATGCCACGGCCGAAGAGGCGCGTGGTCTCGACCAGTTCGGCCGCGACGATCCAGCGGCCGGGCTTCTTCTTCAGGTGCGCGCCGGGGTGCTTGTAGAACTTGATGCCGCGCGCGCCGAGGTACGCCTCGTCGTCTTCGAGCTTCCAGCCGACGTTGCCCAGGAGGCCCGCGAGCATCGACAGGTGCAGCGGCTCGTAGCCGGCCGGCTCGGCGTTGATGCGCCACTTGTGCTCGGTGACCACCGTGAGCAGCTGCGAGTGGATGTCGCGCCACTCGCGCACGCGGCGGATGTTGATGAAGTTCTGGCGCAGCAGTTGCTCGTACTGGCGGTTGCTGAGCTTGTGCGTGTCGCCATGGCCGCCGCGCGCATCGGCGATCCATTTCCACAGGCGCAGGTAGCCACTGAATTCGCTCTTCTCGTCATCGAATTTCGAATGCGCCTGGTCGGCCTGCTGCTGCGCTTCCATCGGGCGGTCGCGCACGTCCTGCACGCTGAGGGCCGAGGCGATGACCAGCACTTCTTCGAGCGCACCGCGCGTGCGGGCCTCCAGGATCATCCGGCCCACGCGCGGATCGAGCGGCAGCTTGGCGAGCTCGCCGCCGGTGGCGGTGAGCTCGTTCGCATCGTCGACAGCGCCGAGTTCGTTGAGCAACTGGTAGCCGTCGGCGATCGCGCGCGGCGACGGCGCCTCGAGGAACGGAAAGCGCGCCACGTCACCCAGCCGCAGCGACTTCATCCGCAGGATCACGCCCGCGAGCGAGGAGCGCAGGATTTCCGGATCGGTGAAACGCGGACGGCCGTCGAAATCCTTCTCGTCGTAGAGCCGGATGCAGATGCCGTTGGCCACGCGGCCGCAACGGCCCGCGCGCTGGTTGGCCGCGGCCTGGCTGATCGGCTCGACCAGCAACTGCTCGACCTTGCTGCGGAAGCTGTAGCGCTTGACGCGCGCCGTGCCGGTGTCGATCACGTAGCGGGTGCCCGGCACGGTGAGCGAGGTCTCGGCCACGTTGGTGGCGAGCACGATGCGCCGGCCCGTGTGGCTGTCGAAGATGCGGTCCTGCTCGGGGCCCGAGAGCCGCGCGAACAACGGCAGCACCTCGGCGTTGCGGAACAGCGGCTGGTGGCTTAGGTGGCGGCGCAGGTGGTCGGCCGCCTCGCGGATCTCGCGCTCGCCGGGCAGGAAAACGAGGATGTCGCCCGCGTTGTGCGGATCGCGCCAGAGCTCGTCGACGCCGTCGGCGATGGCGTCGTTCAGGTCGTGCTCGCGCGATTCCTCGAAGGGGCGGTAGCGCTGCTCGACCGGGAAGGTGCGGCCCGAGACGTAGATGATCGGCGCCGGTCCCTTCGAGGATGCGAAGTGCTGCGCGAAGCGGTCGGCATCGATGGTCGCCGAGGTCACGATCACCTTCAGGTCGGGGCGGCGCGGCAGGATCTCGCGCAGGTAGCCGAGCAGGAAGTCGATGTTCAGCGAGCGCTCGTGGGCCTCGTCGATGATGAGCGTGTCGTAGGCCTTGAGCAGCGGATCGGTCTGCGTCTCGGCCAGCAGGATGCCGTCGGTCATGAGCTTGACCGAGGCGTCGCGGCTCAGGCGGTCCTGGAAGCGCACCTTGAAGCCGACCACGTCGCCCAGCGGCGTCTTCAGCTCTTCGGCGATGCGCTTGGCCACGGAGCTTGCGGCAATGCGTCGCGGCTGCGTGTGGCCGATGAGCCGGCCCTTGCCCGGCTCGGCGTTGATCTTGCCGCGGCCGAGCGCGAGCGCGATCTTGGGCAGCTGCGTGGTCTTGCCCGAGCCGGTTTCGCCGCACACGATCACGACCTGGTTCGCCTGGATGGCGGCCATGATCTCGTCGCGCCGGCCGGAGACGGGAAGCGATTCGGGGAACTCGATGCGCAAGGGGGCGGAGGGTGTCGTGGTCGTCAAGGGAAAGCAGTCGTCGTCGGCACGCGGCGGGCAAACCGTCGATTATCGGCGCGCACCGGCTGTTGCACAGCTTCCACAGTACGGCGCCACCGCTTGTTGTGTGACGTAAATAGTCTTTACTCCACCGCAACCCGCCGATAGGATCGCATCCATGTCCTTCCTTGCCCTCACCCCCCTGCGCAGCCGCTGCGCAGGCCATGCGCTCTGCGTGCATGGCCGGGTCAGGTTGCTCCGCCCGGCCTGAGGCCCGCGCCACTTTTTTCCAGTTGCGCGCTTCAGGCACCGAAGCGCAGCAACCGTCCCTTTCAAGCGTCTGCCTGCCGCTCCTTCATTGCGAAGGGGTGGCCGCTTTTTCGTACCCGTTTTTTCAAAGAATCATCCATGTCCAACGACATCCATTCCGAACTGCATGCCGAGCTCGCCGAGCGCACGAAGCACCTGCAGAACGTCGCCCGATCGCTGAAGCAAGAACTCTTCGGCATCGACGACATCATCGATCGCGTGATCGAATCGCTGCGCGCCTGGTATGTGCTGCCGCAGCTCATCAGCCGCCCGGTCATCGTCTGCCTCTGGGGCCTGACCGGCACCGGCAAGACGCAACTCGTGCGCAAGCTGGCCCAGCACCTGGGCTTCTACGACCGCTTCATCGAAGTGCAGATGGACGGCTTCAGCCACGGCTCGGGCCACGGCAGCCGCGGCTCCATCTCGGCGATGCTGGCCGAATCGGGCATCGTCGAGGGGACGCCGGGCATCCTGGTGCTGGACGAGTTCCAGCGCTTTCGCACCGTGGACGGCAACGGCCACGACGCCAAGGTCGAGCGCTACCAGGACGTGTGGGCGCTCCTGTCCGACGGTCGCCTGCCGCCGGCCCTCTCGATGCTCGGCGAGATCGAGTCCTCGCTCGCCTACGCCGAGTACGAGCAGGACCGCGACGGCCCCGCCGACAAGAATAAGCTCAAGAAGCGCAAGCTGCACCTGGCGCCGTGGGAAGCGCGCGAAGTCAAGCGTTGCCTGAAGCTGCCCGAGACCCTGCTGCAGATCATGGCGTGGAAGCCCGCCGAGGTGCATGCGCGCCTGCGCGCCTTCCGCGACACGCAGCAAAGCTGGGAGACCGACTACAGCAAGCTCCTGGTGTTCGTCTCGGGCAACCTGGACGAGATGTACGCCGAAACAGCGCAGCGCGTGGAGGACTGCGACACCGACGCCGACATCTTCCACACGCTCACCAAGAAGCTCTCGGTCATCGACGTGAAGAAGGCGCTGGCCGGGCGCTTCCGTCCCGAGCAGATCGCGCGCCTGGGCAACAACCATGTGATCTACCCGTCGCTCAACCGCGCGACCTACGTGCAGCTGATCCTGTCGATCTGCGACCGCTACGTGAGCGAGATCCAGGAGAGCTCCGGCGTGCGCTTCGTGCTCGATGCCGTCGTGTACGAGCAGATCTACGCCAACGCCGTGTTCCCGGCGCAGGGCACGCGCCCGCTGTTCTCCTCGATCCACGCGATCCTGAGCGCGACGCTGGTCAACGCGGCGCTGTGGGCGCTGGAGCGCGGCGCCGGTGACGACGATGGCGGCGAGCCCGTGTGGCTCACGCTCGACGCGAGCGTGCCCTGCATCGTGGCGAAGTACCGCAAGGCGCGCCGCCAGTTCCCGGTGGCGCTGGAGCTCAATCGCCTGAAGCAACGCTCGAGCGAGGACTTCCGCGCCCTGCTCGCGGTGCACGAGGCGGGCCACGGCGTGATCTACGGCGTGCTCTTCGGCCGCGCGCCGCAAGAGATCAAGATCAACGTGGCCTCGTTCGAGGGCGGCTACAACAGCTACGAGCAGCGCAAGACCTGGTCCAAGGAAAACCTGCGCGACCGCATCTGCGTTGGCCTCGCGGGCCGCGCCGCCGAGGAGATGGTGTTCGGCGCCGAGGCCTGCACCTCGGGCGCATCGCAGGACTTCATGCAGGCCACGTCCTTCGCCGCGCAGTACGTGCGCCACTACGCCTTCGGCGCGCGCTTGAGCCGCACCGATGTCGCGAACGACGCCGAGGACAACCTGAACACCGACCTCGAAGCGACGAACCCGGAGATCGAGGCGCTGCTCGCGCAGCAGCACGCACGCGCACTCGCGCTGCTCGAGACCCATACCGCGGCGCTGATGGCGGTGGTCGATGCGCTCATGCGCGAAGGCTCGATCGCCCCGGCGGAACTGGCCGCGATGCTCGACCTCGCGCCCGCGCCCGCCGGCGAGCCGACCGACGCCTACGCAGCACTGCTCGCGACCTTCCGCGCCCGCAAGGGCGGCGGGCCGCTGCCGGCGCCTGAACCCGTGCCGGGCGCGGGCCCGCCGGCGGTCGCGGCCCGCGTGCTGCGCGCATTGGCCTGAACCGTACGAAACCCTTTCCAAGAATGCACAATCACGCCCCATGTCCACCGTCTTCAATTTCACCTTCGTGCCCTGGTTCCGCTCGGTCGCGCCCTACATCCACACGCACCGCGGTAAGACTTTCGTGGTCGGCCTGGCGGGCGAGGCAATCGCTGCGGGCAAGCTGCAGAACATCGCGCAAGACCTGGCGCTGATCCAGAGCATGGGCGTGAAGATCGTGCTGGTGCACGGCTTCCGTCCGCAGGTCAACGAGCAGCTGGCGGCCAAGGGCCACGAGGCGCGCTACTCGCACGGCATCCGCATCACCGACGAGGTGGCGCTCGACTCGGCGCAAGAGGCCGCCGGCCAGTTGCGCTACGAGATCGAGGCGGCCTTCAGCCAGGGCCTGCCGAACACGCCGATGGCCGGCTCGACGGTGCGGGTGATCTCGGGCAACTTCATCACTGCGCGTCCCGTGGGCGTGGTCGACGGCGTGGACTTCAAGCATTCGGGCCTCGTGCGCAAGGTGGACGCCTCGGGCATCCGCCGCACGCTGGACTTCGGCGCGATGGTGCTCATGTCGCCCTTCGGCTTCTCGCCCACCGGCGAGGCCTTCAACCTCACGATGGAAGAAGTCGCCACCAGCGTGGCCATCTCGATCCAGGCCGACAAGCTGATCTTCCTGACCGAGATCCCGGGCATCCGCATGGACAGCGAACTGCCCGAGAGCGAAGACAACCCGATCGACACCGAACTGCCGCTGGACGCCGCCGAAAAACTCCTCGCGTCGCTCCCCCCCGCGCAGAAACCCACCGACACCGCCTTCTACCTGCAGCACTGCGTGAAGGCCTGCAAGGGCGGCGTGGAGCGCAACCACATCCTGCCGTTCGCGCTGGACGGCGCGCTGCTGCTGGAGGTGTACGTGCACGACGGCGTCGGCACCATGGTGATCGACGAAAAGCTCGAGAGCCTGCGCGAAGCGACCGTGGACGACATCGGCGGCATCCTGCAACTCATCGAGCCCTTCGAGCGCGACGGCACGCTGGTCAAGCGCGACCGCACCGAGATCGAGCGCGACGTGGGCCACTACACGGTGATCGAGCACGACGGCGTGATCTTCGGCTGCGCGGCGCTGTACCCGTACCCCGAGGCGAAGACGGCCGAGATGGCGGCGCTCACGGTCTCGCCGCTGTCGCAGTCACAGGGCGACGGCGAGCGCATCCTGAAACGCATCGAGCACCGCGCGAAGTCGATGGGCCTGGAGAGCATCTTCGTGCTCACCACGCGCACGATGCACTGGTTCCTGAAGCGCGGCTTCCAGCAGGTCAACCCCGACTGGCTGCCCGAAGCCCGCAAGCGCAAGTACAACTGGGACCGCAAGAGCATGGTCCTGGTCAAGAAGATCTGAAGCACACCCAGACGGAGACACCCCGATGACGCTCGCCACCGCCCTGCTGTTCGCCATCGTGGCCTTCGCGGCCATCGCCACGCCCGGCCCCACCGTGCTGCTGGCGCTGAGCAACGGCTCGCGCCACGGCGTGCGGCGCGCGCTGCCGGGCATGCTGGGCGCGGTGCTGTCGGACTTCGTGCTGGTCGGTGCCGTCGCGCTCGGGCTCGGCGCGCTGCTGGCGGCCTCGGAGTTCTGGTTCTCGATGTTGAAGTGGTTCGGTGCGGTCTACCTGGCCTGGCTCGGGCTGCGCATGCTGCGCTCCAAGGGCGGCTTCCAGCTGCCGACCGCGGATGGCGCCGCGACGGTCACGGCGGGCGAAAGCCGGCGCATCTTCTTCAAGTCGTTTCTCGTGGCGGTGACCAACCCCAAGGGCTACATCTTCTGCTCGGCGCTGCTGCCGCAGTTCATCGACCCGACGGCCGCGCAAGCGCCGCAGTACCTGATCATCGCGCTCATCTTCGCGGGCCTGGACACGCTGGTGATGCTGGCCTACGCCTTCGTCGGCGCCCGCGCGATCCGGCTCCTCACGATCTCGGCCACGCGCTGGATCGACCGCGCCTGCGGCGGCATGCTGCTGGCGCTGGCGGGCTCGCTCGCCTTCTACCGGCGCAGCGCCGCCTGACCCCTCGACCGCTGTCCTCAGGCAGCGGCGCCCCTCCCCACGATGTTTCCCCGGGGCCCGAACGGGCTCCGATGTTTTTCGGCAAGCCGTGCCATGGCTTGCCTGCGCTATTTTTTTAACCGGAGGAAAAGAAAGAATGAAGTACCAGACCCTTTTTGGCGCCACGCTCATCGCCGTCTCGGCGCTCGTCGCCGGCTGCGGCGACAAGGCGGACAAGACCTCGCAAGCCCAGGCCCAGGCTCAGTCTCAGCCCCAGGTCACCGCCAAACAGTCCGGCAACGAGCAGCAGCTCGTCGAGAAATACAACATCTACGTCGACGTGTCGAACAACCTGCGCACCTCTTTCCAGGAAGCGCGCGAGAGCTACGTCCAGGGCCAGCTGCCGCTGCTCCAGGCCAAGGCGCCGCTGACCGGCCTGCGCATCCAGAACGACATCCTCGTGGACCGCTCGGCCAAGAAGCTGGACGCGGCCGCCGCCATCGCCGCGCCGCTGCCCGAGATCGATGAATCGGCCAAGTCGTTCTCGGCCGCGCTCAAGGTGCTGTCGCCGCTGAGCCGCGAGCTCAACGACTACGCCAATTCCAAGGGCTACCTCGCCGACAACGGCGACAAGGCGCGCCAGCTGAACAAGGACTACCTGGCCGCGCTCACCACCGTCGCCGAGGCCGAAGCCGCGTTCGACAAGGGACTGGGCGCCCGCGACCAGGCGCTCACCAAGGAAGCCTTCGAGAAGGCGCCCAAGGACAGCGCCGCCTACTACCGCGCCGGGCTCGTCTACCACGGCAAGCTCAACCACGCCGATGCCGGCGCGCTGTTCGCGGCGCCCAACGACCCGAAGGCGCTCGCCGCCTTCGAAGCGTCGCTCGCGCTGGTGGCCGACTCGGCCGCGGGCTGGAGCAAGAAGATGGCCGAGCAGTCGGCCCAGAGCGGCAAGAGCTGCAGCGGCGGCATGCTGCAGATCAACGAGTTCATCGGCCAGTCGCGCTCGGTGGTCAAGGACGTCAAGGACGGCGCGTTCAAGCGCAAGGAGACCGGCGCGATGGCCCGCATGGGCCGATCGGGCATCGCCGACGCGGCCAACCGCTACAACCAGAACTTCGCCAACATGATCGGGCAGTTCAACCACCCGCTCTGCTGAAGCGGTTCAGGCCTCGATATCGACCACGATGCGGCCGCGGGCCTTGCCCGATTCGACCGCTTCGTGGGCCGCTGTGGCCTCGCCCAGCGTGAAGCGGCGCGCGTCCATCAGCGGCACGAGCTGCCCGGCTTCGGCCAGCCGCGCCGCCGCTTCCAGGATCTCGCCGTGGTGCGCGCGGCCCCGTCCCAGGATCATCGGCAGCAGCGTGAACACGCCTGAATAGGTTGCCGCGCGGAACGACAGCGGTGCCAGCTTGTGCGTGCCCCAACCCAGGCAACTGACGACGTGGCCGCCGTAGCGGCGGGCGGCGGCGAACGAGGCATCGAGCACCGCGCCGCCGACCGTGTCGTAGACCACGTCGAAGCCTTTGCCGGCCGTGTGCTGCGCCACATAGTCCTCCACCGACGTCGTCGTGAAATCGATCGGCGTCGCACCGAAGCGCCGGATGGTTTCGGCCTGCGCCGGCGAGCCGGTCGCGAACACCCTGGCGCCCAGCGAGCGCGCCAGCTGCACCGCCATGTGGCCGACGCCGCCCGCGCCGCCGTGCACGAGCACCGTCTGCCCGGCCTGCGTCTTCGCGCGGTCCACGAGCCCTTCGTACGCGGTGATGAACACCAGCGGAATCGCCGCCGCCTCGCGCATGCCGAGGTTGTGCGGCTTGAGCGCGAGGAGATCTGCATCGACGGCCGCGTATTCGGCCAGCGTGCCCTGCAGCCCGCCGATGCCGCCGGCCATGCCGTAGACCTCGTCGCCGCGCTTGAATCGCGTCACGCCCGGCCCGACCGCTTCGACCACGCCGGCCAGGTCCATGCCCAGCACCGAGGGCAACGGTTGCTGCGCATGCGCGGCCTGTCCGGCGCGGATCTTGGTGTCCAGCGGGTTCACGCCGCTCGCGTGGACGCGCACCAGCACCTCGTTGCGGCCAGCCGTGGGACGCGTGAGTTCGGCGTTGCGAAACGGCTGGCCGCCGGCGTCGAGCACGGCGGCGCGCATCGTGGAAGAAGAAGCTGTCATTGGGAAATCCTCGAAGTTGTGAGTGGATGGAGATCGATTGTTCGATCAACACAACTGCAAGTAAATTGACAGAACTGCAGGTTTATCATTCACAAATGAATGACACCCCCATGGAATGGAGCGACGTGAAGGTCTTCCTGGCCATCGCCCGCACCGGCACGCTGATGGCCGCGGCCCGGCAGATCGGGCTCTCGCAACCGACCATGGGGCGGCGTCTGAAGGCGCTCGAGGCGAGCCTCTCGCTCACGCTCTTCCAGCGCACGAGCGACGGGTTCGTGCTCACGGCCGAGGGCGAATCGGTGCTCGGCCACGCCGAGCGCATGGAAGAACAGGCGCTCGCCTTCCAGCGCGAACTCCAGGGCAGCGAGCAGCGGCTGGAAGGCTCGCTGCGCGTGTCGTCTTCGGACTGGTTCGGCGTGTACGTGCTCTCGCCGATGCTCGCGGGGTTCATTCGCCAGCATCCGGGCGTGAGCGTCGAGCTCTTGACCGACACGCGCCTCCTGAACCTCGCACGCCGCGAAGCGGACCTCGTCTTTCGCATCCAGCCCTTCGACGAGCCCTACATCCTCCAGCGCAAGCTGATGCACATGGACTACGCGGTGTTCGGCGCCGAGGGGCAGGAAGCGCCGAAGCCCGGCGACGGCACCGGCACTGCGCTCGTCACGCTCGACACGGCCTACCGCGATTTCCCCGACGTCGTCTGGCTGCGCCGCATGCTGCCCAACGCCCGCATCGCCTTCGCCAGCAACAGCCGCGAGGTGCAGGCCCGGCTCTGCGCCGCCGGCATCGGTCTCGCGGTGCTGCCCGTGGCGCTGGGCGACCAGACGCCCGGCCTGCGGCGCATCGAGTTGGGCGAATCGCCGCCCGGGCGCGACGTCTGGCTCGGTTACCACCGCGACCTGCGGCGCCTCGCGCGGCTGCGGGCGCTCATCGACTGCACGATCGACGCCCTGGCGTCGTGAACCCGACACCCCCGTCGCCGATAATCCAGCGCATGAATCCCTTGCTTTCCAGGTTGCAGCCGTACCCCTTCGAGCGGCTGAAGCAACTGTTCGCGGGCGTCACGCCCCATCCCGAATACGCACCCATCAGCCTGGGCATCGGCGAACCCAAGCACGCCACGCCGGCCTTCATCAAGGAAGCGCTGAGCGCCAGCCTCGGCGCGCTGGCCGCCTACCCCGCCACCGCCGGCGACCTGAAACTGCGCACCGCCTTCACCGACTGGCTCCAGACCCGGTACAGCCTTGCGCTCGATCCGGCCTCGCAGGTGCTGCCGGTCAACGGCTCGCGCGAGGCGCTGTTCTCGCTGGCGCAGACGGTGATCGACGCGACCGTTTCGCCGCAGCCGGTGGTGCTGTCGCCCAATCCGTTCTATCAAATCTACGAGGGCGCGGCCCTGCTCTCGGGCGCCGAGCCGTACTACGTGCCGAGCGTGCCGTCGCGCAATTTCGCAGTCGACTGGGACAGCGTGCCCGATGACATCTGGGCCCGCACCCAGCTGGTGTTCGTCTGCTCCCCGGGCAACCCGACCGGCGCTGTGATGGCGCTCGACGAATGGCAGAAGCTCTTCGCGCTGTCGGACCGCCACGGCTTCGTGATCGCGGCGGACGAGTGCTACAGCGAGATCTACTTCCGCGACGAGCCGCCGCTCAGCGGCCTCGAAGCGTGCGTGAAGCTCGGCCGGCCCGACTTCAAGAATTTGATCGCCCTCACCTCGCTGTCCAAGCGCAGCAACGTGCCGGGCCTGCGCAGCGGCTTCGTGGCGGGCGACGCGGCCATCATCAAGAAGTTCTTGCTCTACCGCACCTACCACGGCAGCGCCATGAGCGGCACCGTGGCGGCCGCCAGCATCGCGGCCTGGGGCGACGAGGCGCACGTGGTGGAGAACCGCGCCAAGTACCGCGCCAAGTTCGCCGCGGTCACGCCGCTGCTCGAACCGGTGCTCGACGTGCGCTTGCCCGACGCGAGTTTCTACCTCTGGGCGGGCGTGCCCGAAGTGTGGGCTGGCGACGACGAAGCCTTCGCCCGCGCGCTCTACGCTCAATACAATGTCACGGTTCTGCCGGGGAGCTATCTGGCGCGCAACACGGCCCACAGCGCCAACCCCGGCCGGGGCCGCATCCGCATGGCCCTGGTGGCCGAAACGGCCGAGTGCGTGGAAGCCGCCGAACGCATCGTCCGCTTCGTGCGAGACGGCCGGCGCTGACGCTCTGCTTCCCAAAGCTTTTTCCAAGGCTCCCCTGGCCCCGATTTTTCACCCGAGACTCTCTCCATGACCCAGCAACTGCAACAAATCATCGACGCCGCGTGGGAAGACCGCGCCAACATCTCGTCCTCCGCCGCCTCCGCCGAAGTGCGCGACGCCGTGGAGCACGTGATCACCGAGCTCAACAACGGCAAGCTGCGCGTGGCCACCCGCGAAAGCGTCGGCAAGTGGACGGTGCACCAGTGGATCAAGAAGGCCGTGCTGCTGTCGTTCCGCCTGAAGGACAACGAGCAGATGCAGGCCGGCTCGCTCGGCTTCTACGACAAGGTGCCCACCAAGTTCTCGCACCTGTCGGCCGGCGAGCTGAAGGAATCGGGCGTGCGCATCGTGCCGCCGGCCGTGGCCCGCCGCGGCAGCTACATCGCCAAGGGCGCGATCCTCATGCCCTCCTACGTGAACATCGGCGCCTACGTGGGCGAAGGCACCATGGTCGACACCTGGGCCACTGTGGGTTCCTGCGCGCAGATCGGTGCCAACGTGCACCTGTCGGGCGGCGTGGGCATCGGCGGCGTGCTCGAGCCGCTGCAGGCCGGCCCGACCATCATCGAAGACAACTGCTTCATCGGCGCGCGCTCCGAAGTGGTCGAAGGCGTGGTGATCGAAGAAAACTCCGTGCTCGGCATGGGCGTGTACATCGGCCAGAGCACCCCCATCTTCAACCGCGACACCGGCGAGACTTCCTTCGGCCGCGTGCCCTCGGGCAGCGTGGTCATCAGCGGCAACCTGCCCAAGAAGACCAAGTCGGGCCAGGACTACAGCACCTACGCCGCGATCATCGTGAAGACGGTCGATGCGCAGACGCGCTCCAAGACCAGCCTGAACGACCTGCTGCGCGACTGATCCCCTTTGCTTTTGTCCCGTTAGAAAACAACAGACCCGAGGAGAGAGACCGATGAACATGATGGAGCGAATTCTTCGTTTGATGGCCGAGCGCAAGGCCTCCGACATCTACCTCTCGGCTCACTCCCCGGTGATGATCCGCATCAACGGCATCTGCGTGCCGATCAATGCGCAGGTGCTGCCCGCGACGGCGCCGCTCGCGCTGCTGTCCGAGGTGGTGCCCGAAGCCCGCATCCAGGAGCTGGAGAACACGGGCGAACTGAACATGGCCGTCGCCCTGGAAGGCGCCGGCAACTACCGCATCAGCGCCATGCGCCAGCGCGGCACGTATGCGGTGGTGGTGCGGCACATCGCCTCGGTCATTCCGAGCTTTGCCGACCTGAACCTGCCCGACATCCTGAAGACGCTGATCATGGACAAGCGCGGGCTGATCCTGATGGTCGGCGCGACCGGCGCGGGCAAGACCACCACCCTGGCCTCGATGCTGGACTACCGCAACGAGAACGCCAGCGGCCACATCCTCACGGTGGAAGAGCCGATCGAGTTCACCTACACCAACAAGAAGTCGCTGGTGAACCAGCGCGACGTGGGCAGCGACACCACTTCGCTGCACATTGCCCTGAAGAACGCGCTGCGCCAGGCGCCGGACGTGATCCAGATCGGCGAAATCCGCGACCGCGAGACCATGACGGCCGCCATCGCCTACGCGCAGTCGGGGCACCTGTGCGTGGCCACGCTGCACGCCAACAACAGCTACCGCGCGCTGAACCGCATCCTGAGCTTCTTCCCGGTGGAAGTGCGCCCCACGCTGCTGGGCGACCTGGGCGGCGCGCTGCGCGCCATCGTGTCGCAGCGGCTCCTGCGCACGCCGGCCGGCGCGCGCGTGCCGGCGCTGGAAGTCATGCTGAACACCGCGCTCGTGGCCGACCTGATCGAAAAGGGCGACTTCTCCGCCGTCAAGGAGGCCATGCAGCAGTCGATGGCCGAAGGCTCGCAGACCTTCGAGGAAGACATCGCCCGCCTCATCACCGAGGAGCGCGTGACGCGCGAAGAGGGCCTGGCCCACTCCGATTCGCCCACCAACCTGCTGTGGCGCCTGCAGAACCGCGCTGCGCCGAAGCAGCAAGTCGACGACCGCAATCTCACCGATCAGGTCGACGAACCCACCTTTACCGACATCACGCTAGACGTGAAGTTCTGAACGAACCTTTCCCCCGATGTCCCGCACGCTCCAGCTCGCCGAACAACTCATCTCGCGCCCCTCGGTCACCCCTGACGACGCGGGCTGCCAACAGATCCTCGGCGAACGGCTGGCGCAACTGGGCTTCGCGCTCGAAACCATCGAGAGCGGGCCGGCCGACTTTCGCGTGACCAACCTCTGGGCGGTGCGCCGACCGGCGAACGTCACGGGCAGCAAGACGCTGGCGTTTGCCGGCCACACCGACGTGGTGCCCACGGGCCCCGTCGAGCAATGGACCAGCCACCCGTTCACGCCCACGCACCGCGACGGCAAGCTGTACGGCCGCGGCGCCTGCGACATGAAGACCTCGGTGGCCGCGTTCGTCGTGTCCATCGAGGAATTCCTGCAGAACACACCGGACCCGAAGCTCACGCTGGCCCTGCTGCTCACGAGCGATGAAGAAGGCCCGGGCGTGGACGGCACCGTCATCGTCTGCAATGCGCTGGCCGCGCGCGGCGAGGTCATCGACTACTGCATCGTCGGCGAGCCGACGGCCGTGGAGCGCTGCGGCGACATGATCAAGAACGGCCGCCGCGGCACCATGAGCGGCAAGCTCACGGTCAAGGGCGTGCAGGGGCACATCGCCTACCCGCACCTGGCGAAGAACCCCGTGCATTCGGTGGCGCCCGCGCTGGCCGAACTCGTGGCGATCAACACCGCGGGCGGCTGGGATGCTGGCAACGACTATTTCCAGCCGACCAGCTGGCAGATCAGCAATTTCCATTCGGGCACGGGCGCGAGCAACGTGATCCCGGGCAGTGCGGTGATCGACTTCAACTTCCGCTTCTCGACCGAGTCGACGCCCGAATCGCTGCAGCGGCGCGTGCGCGCGGTGCTCGATGCGCATGGCGTGGACTACGCGCTCGCGTGGACGGTCGGCGGCCTGCCCTTCTTGACCACGCCCGGCGAACTCGTCACCGCGGTGCAGGCGGCCATTGCCGACGAGACCGGCATCGCGACCGAACTCTCGACCAGCGGCGGCACGAGCGATGCGCGCTTCATCGCCAAGATCTGCAAGCAGGTGGTCGAGCTCGGCCCGGTCAACGCCAGCATCCACAAGATCGACGAGCACATCGAGGTGGCCGAGATCGAGACGCTGAAGAACATCTACCGGCGCACGCTCGAGACGCTCGAAGCCTCGCTCGCAAGATGAGCACCGTCATCGAACTCATCGAGGCCGGCGCCAAGCGGCTGGAAGAAGCCGGCGTCGCCTTCGGGCACGGCACGGCCAATGCCTTCGACGAAGCCGCGTGGCTGGTGCTGTGGCGCCTGAAGCTGCCGCTGGACGACATCGACGCGGTGGCCGACACGACTGTTTCGCCGGCCGACGCCGGCAAGGTCGCGGCGCTGCTGGACGAACGCATCGCCACGCGCAAGCCCGCCGCCTACCTCACGAAAGAAGCCTGGCTGCAGGGCGTGCCCTTCTACGTGGACGAGCGCGCCATCGTGCCGCGCAGTTTCATCGCGGAGCTGATCGCCGACGGCAGCATCGACTACTGGCTCGGCGTGCACACCGAGCGCGTGCTCGACCTGTGCACCGGCAACGGCAGCCTGGCGGTGCTCGCGGCGCTGACGTACCCGGACGTGACGGTGGATGCGGCCGACCTCTCGGTCGAGGCGCTCGAAGTCGCGGCAATCAATGTCACCCGGCACGAACTCGATGCGCGCGTGAAGCTGGTCGAGTCCGATGGACTGGCCAACCTGCCCGGCCCCTACGACCTGGTGCTGTGCAACCCGCCCTACGTGAACAGCGCCAGCATGGCCGCCCTGCCCGCCGAGTACCGGGCCGAGCCTGAACTCGCGCTGGCCGGTGGCGCGGACGGCATGGATTTCATCCGCCAGCTGTTCACCGACGCGCCCTCGCGCATGAGCGACGAGGCGGTGCTGGTGCTGGAAATCGGCAACGAGCGCGACTACTTCGAGGCGGCATTCCCGCAGCTGGAGGTGGTGTGGCTCGAAACGTCGGCGGGCGAGGACCAGGTCCTGCTCGTGACCCGCACCGCCTTGCTGGCCGGTGCCGGCGCGCGTTAGCTGCGCCCGCCCCAGCCCCTTTTTTCACCGTTTTTCGCAGCCCGGCTGCGCTCCCCTTGACCGGGTAATGCCCCTCTTTTGCCCCCTCGCGCCAGGCCGCCCGGGGCCGGACGGGATAATCGCCCCTACGGTTCCTATTTCATGATTACTCTCAAAAACGTCATTCTTCGCCGCAGCGCCAAGAAACTTCTCGACGGCGCCACCGTCAACCTCAACCCCGGCGAAAAGGTCGGACTCGTGGGGCGCAACGGTGCCGGCAAGTCGTCGCTGTTCGCGCTGTTCAACGGCTCGCTGCACGAAGACGGCGGCGATTTCTACGTGCCCAAGCAGTGGCGCATGGCCCAGGTGGCGCAGGACATGCCCGAGACCGACGAATCGGCCACTGAATTCGTGGTCGGCGGCGACACCCGCCTGACGGAGCTGCGCGCCACGCTGGCCGCCATCGAGGCCGCCTACGAAGCCAATCCCGACGACGCCGACATCGGCATGGAACTGGCGCACGCCTACACCGACCTGGCCGATGCCGGCGAGCACGACGCCGTGCCGCGCGCGCAGGCGCTGATCCTCGGGCTGGGCTTCAAGTCGCACGAGCTCGAGGGCGCCGTCAACAGCTTCTCGGGCGGCTGGCGCATGCGCCTGCAACTGGCCCGCGCGCTGATGTGCCCGAGCGACCTGCTGCTGCTGGACGAGCCCACCAATCACCTGGACCTGGACGCGCTCGTGTGGCTCGAAGCCTGGCTGCAGAAGTACGCCGGCACCATGATCGTCATCAGCCACGACCGCGAGTTTCTCGACGCCGTGACCGACGTGACCCTGCACATCGCCAACGCCCAGCTCACGCGCTACGGCGGCAACTACAGCGCCTTCGAAACGCTGCGCGCCGAGCAGATGGCGCTGCAGCAGACGGCCTTCAGCAAGCAGCAGGACAAGATCGCCCACCTGCAGAAATTCATCGACCGCTTCAAGGCCAAGGCCAGCAAGGCCAAGCAGGCGCAAAGCCGCGTGAAGGCGCTCGAGCGCATGGAAAAGGTGGCGCCGCTGCTGGCCGAAGCCGATTTCACCTTCGAGTTCAAGGAGCCGGGAAACATTCCTAACCCGATGCTCTCGATCAGCAATGCGAGCTTCGGCTACGAGATCGAGGACGAAGCGCCCAAGACCATCCTGCGCGGCGTGAGCCGCTCGGTGCTGGCGGGCCAGCGCATCGGCATCCTGGGCGCCAACGGCCAGGGCAAGTCGACGCTGGTGAAGACCATCGCGCGCGAAATGGGCGCGCTGGCCGGCGAAGTCACCGAAGGCAAGGGCCTGAACATCGGCTACTTCGCGCAGCAGGAATTGGACGTGCTGCGCCCGCAGGACAACCCGCTCGAGCACATGGTGCGCATGGCCCGCGAACTGGGCAGCGCCGTGAAGGAAAGCACCGGCGAGCAGGCGCTGCGCGGGTTCCTGGGCAGCTTCAATTTCAGCGGCGACATGGTCAAGCAGCCCGTGGGCACCATGAGCGGCGGCGAAAAGGCCCGCCTCGTGCTCGCGATGATGGTCTGGCAGCGCCCCAACCTCCTGCTGCTGGACGAGCCCACCAACCACCTGGACCTGGCCACCCGAGAGGCCCTGGCCGTGGCGCTCAACGAGTTCGAAGGCACGCTGATGCTGGTGAGCCACGACCGCGCGCTCCTGCGCTCGGTGTGCGACGAGTTCTGGCTCGTGGGCCGCGGCGTCGTCACCGACTTCGACGGCGACCTGGACGACTACCAGCGCTACCTGCTGGACGAAGCCAAGCGCCTGCGCGAAGAGGCCAAGATCGCGGTGCGCGAGGCCGAAAGCGCCGTGGTGGCCGCGGCAGCGGCTGCGGCGCCGGCCAAGTCCAAGGCCCAGAACACCCAGAATGCCCAGGACCGCCAGCAGCGCAGCGACCAGGCCAAGCCGATCAAGCGCGAAATCGCCCAGATCGACGAGCGCCTGGCTGCCGCCGGCACGGAGCGCACCGCACTCGAAGCGCGCCTGGCGCAACCCCTTTCGTCCGCCGAGATCGCCGATGCGGGCAAGCGGCTGAAGGCGCTGAACGACGAAATCGCCAAGCTCGAGGAGCGCTGGCTGGCCCTTTCGGACCAGCTGGAGGCCCTGGCCGCCTGATCCCCATCTGACCCACCGGTCCCACCAAGAAGACACGCCGCATGCCGTCCGCGATCGAACTGGCCCATGGTGACGAAAAACTCATCGCGGCCATCCACCGCAGCCGGCGGCTGATCGGCCGCAAGGCCCTGATGGCGGCGGCGGCCAGCGCGATCCCGCTGCCGGGCATCGACTGGGCGGCCGACGCGGCGCTGCTCTCGCGGCTGGTGCCGCAGATCAGCGCCGAATTCGGGCTCTCGGTCACCCAGGTCGAAAAGCTCGCGCCGCACCAGCGCGAGCGCATCCAGAAAGCCGCGACCACCGTGGGCGCGCTGCTGGTCGGGCGCCTCGTCACGCGCGACCTGCTCATCAGGCTGGCCAAGCATGCCGGCGTGCGCCTGACGGCCAAGCAGGCCACCAAGTACGTGCCGATCGCGGGGCAGATCGTCTCCGCGGCGCTCGGCTACGCAGCCCTGCGCGCCCTCGGCGAGCAGCACATCAAGGACTGCGTGCGCGTCAGCGCCACACTCGGTCTAGAGCCTCCCGCACCGCACGTTCCCGTCGGCGCGTAGCGCCGTCGAACAGCACGCACGCGACCCAGGCGGCCCCGGCGAGGCCGAACACCGCCATGCCGATGAGGGACGGATCGCCCGTCAGCGCTCCGCAGAGCAGCGCTGCGAGGGACAGCAGCACCAGCAGCGCGCACAGCGCGCGGTCGAGCCAGAAGCCCGATGACGCAGAACGGCGCACCGCTCAGTCATGGATGCGGGGCCAATGGAAGGCGGTCGGCACCGGCGCTGGCGCGGCCGCTTGCACCTTGATCTGCTGCTCGTAGGCCGTCAGCAGCGCCACGTAGTGCCGCGACATGACGTCGCGCACTCGCCCCAGGCCGATCTTGCTGACGGTGGGTTGTGGAATTCCAGTTCTTTCCTGAATCTGCTTTTGCGTCAGGCCCATGGCCCTGAGCGCCAGCACCAACTCGCGTGGCTTCATAAAAACTCCCATTTTTATATTTTTCAGTCTAACTATAATATTCATAGCAGCTTAAATATCGTCATGGACACCATAGCCAAACGAGCGAAGGCGGCACGCCTTTACGCCAACCTCACCCAAAAAGAAGCCGAAGTCGCCTCCGGCGTGAAACAAGGGAGCATTTCGAAGATCGAGCGCGGCGCAACCTTGCGCACGATCGGCCTGCTCGCGCTGGCGCGCATCTACCGCGCCGACGTGAACTGGCTCGACAGCGGCGACGGCCCGGCGCCCTGGGACCCGATCCAGATCCGCAAGGCGCAGCACTACGCCAACGAGCCCGCGGCCATCTACCGGGTCGTGCGCGTGCCGCCGGAACTGCCGTGCTTTGCGCCCGGCACGCCCGACACGGTGCCGCTGATTTCCTGGTTCCAGGCCGCCAGCTGGGAAAGCGCCGGCAAGCAAAGCGCCGATCGCTGGATTCCCTGCATCGCCCACCATGCCCCCGACAAGACCTATGCACTGCGGGTGGAAGGCGACAGCATGGCCGCGGCGAGCGGCGAGTTGAAGAGCTATCCGGAAGGCTCGATCATCTTTGTCGACACCAACCTCAAGACCCCCGACGAAGGCGAGCGCGTGGTCGCCCTGCTCACCGAGAGCAACAAGCTCACGTTCAAGGAATTCAAAGAGCAGGACGGCCCGCGCTGGCTGCTGCCGCTGAACCCGAAGCACGAGCCGATCCGCGCGCCGTTCGTCGTGCTCGGCACCGTCATCGGCAAGTGGGAAGACGAGGACTGAGTTAGGAGGAAATGAGGGCCGAGGGAGAGCCGAAAGAGGTCAGGTTGCGTACAGCTTGGCCGCGCATAGTCAGGGCTCTCCCGTGACCTGCAATCCTCTCTGATCCTCCCTCCTCCAGCAGGTCACCTTCCAGCCCGCCTCGTGCGGGCTGTTTTTTTAAAAGGCTGTTGCTCGCCCCCAGGCTGCGCACACTTCGTGTCGCTTCGCCCACCCCCTACCGGGGGCAACACCTGCGGCCTGGCAAAGCCAGCTCCGCGGTGTTCGCTGGAATGAGAGAGGACGCCGATACCGCTCGGCCTTATTTCGGCAGCAGCACCTTGTCGACCACGTGGATCACGCCGTTCGACTGGTAGACGTTCGGGATCGTGACAGTGGCGGTGCCGCCCTTTTCATCGGTGAGCGTGATCTTGCCGCCCTTGCTCTTGGCAATGAGCGTGCCGCCGGCAACGGTCTTCAGTTCGGCGGAGCCCTTGCCGGCCTTGATCTCCTTCTTCAGCTCGGCCGCATCGAGCTTGCCCGACACCACGTGGTAGGTCAGCACGCCGGTCAGCGCATCCTTGCTCTCGGGCTTGAGCAGCGTGTCGACGGTGCCGGCCGGCAGCTTCGCGAAGGCCGCGTTGGTCGGTGCGAACACGGTGAACGGACCCGGGCCCTTGAGCGTGTCGACGAGGCCCGCTGCCTTCACGGCCGCCACCAGCGTGGTGTGGTCCTTGGAGTTGACCGCGTTGTCGATGATGTCCTTGGTGGGCAGCATCGGCGCACCACCGACCATGACGCTGGCCGCCATGGCCGAATAGGCGCCGGCTGATAGCGCGACGGCGAGGGTGACGGCTGCGAGGCGATGAAGTTTGCTGTGCATGAAGGTGCTCCTGTTGTGTGACGGGGCACGCCGCGAAATGCGCGACGGCTGCCTTCAATACGGCGCCTTGCGCACAGCAGATTCGTTCATCGACGAAAAAAGAAAAACGGCGCCCGATCGCGCCGAAGCAAAGCTCAGAACCGGAACGAGCCCAACGTCCGCCAGTGCGCAAGCAGTTCGGAGCGCGGCGTCTTCTTCGCATACGCCAGCGCCAGGATCAGGCCGACGCCCGTCGCGGCCGCGCCGCCCAGCACCACGGGGTTCAAGAGGAAACGCCCGATGCGCGATCGCGTCCGTTCATTGCCCTGCCCCTCACCGGACGCCGCGCGCTCCAGTGGCGTGACCGCACGCAGGGCGCTCGGGTTTTCTTCTCCTTCGAGAATGCCCTGGGAAATTTCCAGCGGCGTCAGTTCTTCTGCAATCGGGCCCGAAAGCCGGGTGTCGTTGGCGCGCATGGGAAAGCCTTTCCTCGTAGGTTGATCTTGCGGTCAAGCCTCGCTCGCGAACCCGCCGGCCCTGCTCAGCGGGCGGCGGACATTCGCGTAGGCCGAAGGCGCGCGCAGCGAGATCAGAAGGCCGGAATCACCGCGCCCTTGTACTTGTCCTGGATGAACTTGCGCACCTGCGCGGTGTGCAGCGCCGCCACCAACTTGGCGACGGCCGGCGACGCCGCGTTGTCCTTGCGCGAGGCGATGAAGTTGGCATACGGCGAGTTGCGGCCGTCCTCGATGAAGAGCGCATCCTTGCTCGGGTCGAGCTTGGCCTCGAGCGCGTAGTTGGTGTTGATGAGTGCCAGGTCCACGTCGGGCAGCGCGCGCGGCAGCTGCGCCGATTCGAGCTCGCGGATCACCAGCTTCTTCGGGTTGGCGACGATGTCGCGCGCCGTCGACTTGATGTTGCTCGGGTCCTTGAGCGTGGTGAGCCCTTCGCGCGCCAGCAGCGCCAGTGCGCGGCCCGAGTTCGACGGATCGCTCGGGATCGCGACGACAGCACCCTCGCGCAACTCGGAGGCCTTCCTGATCTTCTGCGAGTACGCGCCGAAGGGCTCGATGTGCACGTCGCTGCCCGGCACTTCCACGATGTCGGTCTTGCGGTCCTTGTTGAAGGATTCGAGGTACGGGCGGTTCTGGAAAAAATTCGCGTCCAGCTGCTTGTCGCTCACGGCCAGGTTCGGCTGCACATAGTCGTTGAACACCTTGACCTGCAGGTCCACGCCCTGCGCCTTCAACTGCGGCCGGATGAATTCGAGGATCTCGGCGTGCGGCACCGGCGAGGCGGCCACGCGCAGCACCTCCTGCGCGTGCGCGCTGGCGCCAAGCGCGGCGATCGAAAGCGTCATCACGGACAGTGCGCGTCGGATGGAAAGCAACATGGTTCTGGGTTCCCTCAAGAGATGGATCGATAGGTTCTGTTCGCTCGCCTTCTCCATCGCGATGAAAAAGAAGAAGAAGGCGTGGGCGCCGCAGGTTAGTCGCGCAGCCTTCGGCGCCAAACAACGGATGGGCGCTTCGATATCTGTTTTCCGCATGCGGCGCTTGCCCGATGGCCTATATGCACGCAGCGGCTAAGCAATCCCAAAAGCCTTCTTTGGCGAGCGCGTATGCCACGCGTAGCCTGCGCCGTTCCCTTTCCTTTCCGTTCCTTTCCCCATCGAGGAATTCGCAGATGAACGATCGTTTGAACCGCGTGCACGCATCGCGCTCCGCCGCCGTGAAGGCCGGCCTCGACCATCCCGTGATCGACACGGATGTCCACGTCAACGACTACGCCCCCGTGCTCGAGGACTACGTGGCGCAGTACGGCGGCAACAAGCTCGTCGATGCGCTGCGCAAGGCCCTGGGCGGGCGCTTCGTCACGCGCAGCAATGCCGGCAAGGACTGGTACCAGCAGACCCCCGAGGAGCGCCAGTTCCATCGCACGCTGCGCGCGCCCTGGTGGGCCCGCGTGACGCGCAACACCTATGACCTGGCCACCTACACGCTGCCCGCACTGCTCCATGAACGCCTGGGCGAACAGGGCTCGGACTACTCGATCCTGTTCCCCAACGACGTGCTCTCGCCCGCCGCGGCCGGCAGCGAATACCGCCAGCCGCTGCACCGCGCGATCAACCACTTCCACGCCGACCAGTACCGTCCTTACGCCGACCGCTTGACGCCGGTGGCGGGCATCCCGCTGCACACGCCCAAGGAGGGCATCGAGGAGCTGGAGTTCGCGGTCAAGACGCTGGGCCTGAAGGTCATCAACATCGCCGGCGGCGTGCGCAGGCCGATCCGCGCCATCGCCGAGAAGTACCCTGCCGCCGAGCACCCCGAGATCGCCAGGCAGGCCGGCTACATCGACTTCTACGGCATCGACAGCGAGCACGACTACGACCCGTTCTGGGCCAAGGTGGTCGAGCTCGGCGTGCCCGTGACCACGCACTACGGCAGCCAGGGCTGGACCGGCCGGCAGTCGATCAGCAACTACATGAACAACCACGTGGGCCACTTCGCCGACGGCTCGCAGGCCTTTGCCAAGGCGCTGTTCTTCGGTGGCGTGACGCGGCGCTTTCCGGGCCTGCGCGTGGCCCTGCTCGAAGGCGGCGCGGACTGGGGTTCGCACGTCTACACGCACCTGGTGGACCGCTGGGAAAAGCGCAACAGGAACGCGGTGCGCAACTACGATCCGGCAGAAGCCGACATCGAACTGCTCGCCTCGCTGTTCGAGCGCTATGGCGGCGACCTGCTCAAGGGCCGCAGCATCGACAAATCGACGCTGCTGCGCGACAGCCTGGGCATCTCGGCGCTCCCGCACAGCCGCGAGCCCAACGACTCGGAGATCGACGACTTCGCGCTCGCCGGCATCGAGAAGGTCGAGGACATCCGCGACCGCTGGGTCAACAATTTCTACTTCGGCTCCGAGGCCGACGACCGCACCGTGGCGGCCGCCTTCAACACCAAGGTGAACCCGCTGGGCACGAAGATCAACGCGATCTGGTCGTCCGACGTGGGCCATTGGGACGTGCCCGAATTCACCGAGCCGCTGGCCGAAACCTGGGACCTCGTGCAGCAGGGCGTGATCTCCGCCGCAGACTTCAAGGCCTTCGTGTTCGAGAACCCGCACCGCTTCTACACCGAGGCGAATCCGCGCTTTTTCGAAGGCACCGAAGTCGGCCGCAAGCTGGGCCTGAAAGGCGCGAAGTGAAAGCAACCGTCTTCACGCTCCTTCGCCGCTGGACCGCACCGCTCGGCGCTCTCGCGCTGATGGCCGCTGCCACGCTGCCTGTGCAAGTGGCCCACGCAGCGCCCGACACCATCCGCATCGGCGTTGCCACCGCAGGCGGCGGCGATCCCGTCACCTGGGGCGGCTCGCCCGGCGGCGTGGCGCGCGTCAACAACTGGCTGGAGGACGAGTTCAAGGCCTCGGGCGTCAAGGTCGAATGGCTGTTCTTCAAGGGCGCGGGCCCGGCGGTGAACGAGGCGCTCTCGAACAAGCAGATCGACTTCGCCTACCAGGGCGACCTGCCGGCGATCGTCGGGCGCTCCAACGGCCTGAAGACCAAGCTCCTGGTGGTGAGCGGCGCGCGCAACAATCTTTACCTGGTGACGCCGCCCAAGTCCGATATCCGATCGATCAAGGACCTGAAGGACCGCAACGTCTCGATCTTCCGCGGCACCAACGGCCACATCGTCGCGATCAACGTGCTGGCCGCCAACGGCCTGGCCGAGCGCGACATCAAGGGCGTGAACCTGGACACCGGCAGCGCGCAGGCGGCGCTGGTCTCCAACGGCGTGGACGCGGCCTTCGGCGGCTACGAGTGGTTCAAGGTGCGCGACCAGGGGCTGGCCAAGGTGGTGTATTCGACCCGCGGGCAAGACCCGTCGTACACGCGGCAGGCGGCGCTGCTGGTGCGCAGCGACTTCGAGCAGGCCAACCCGGCCGAAGTGCAGCGCGTGGTCGACGTGTTCGTGCGCGCGGCGCACTGGTCGTCGGACGAGAAGAACCGCGACGAGCTCTTTCGCATCTGGGCGCGCAGCGGCACGCCGGTCGCCTCCTGGGTCGCGGAGTTCGACCAGCAGCAACTCGCGCTGCGCAACTCGCCGCTGGCGGACGACTTCATCGTCGGGCGCTACAAGGCCGTGGTGGCCGATGCGCTCAAGCTCAAGCTGATCCGCCGCGAGGTGACGGTCGACGACTGGTTCGACACGCGCTACCTGAAGAACGCGCTGAAGAAGCAAGGGCTCGAGAACTACTGGACGGCCTACGACGCCAAGGGCAATCCCAAGGGCGGCCCGGTCGCATCGGTCGCGGCCCGATGAGCGCCGAAGCGGAGTTGACGGCCGTCCTGCAGCCGCGCGACGACGCGCCTGCGTCCGCCAGGGCGCGCACGTTCGCGTCGTCACTGGCGCAGTTGCCCTGGCGCCGCATCGGCGACGCGGCCCTCCCCTGGCTCCTGCCCATTGCGCTGCTGGCGCTCTGGTTCACCGGCGCCGAGCAGGGCTGGATCTCGCCGCAGGTGCTGCCGCCGCCGCAGTTCGTCTGGGAAACCCTGCGCGACCTCGCCACGAGCGGCGATCTCTGGCTGCACGTGAGCACCAGTTTCACGCGCGTGGGCGTGGGCTTCGCGGCGGGCACGCTGCTGGGCGTGGTGCTGGGCTCGGCCATGGGCCTGTCGCGCAGCGTCGAGGCCTACCTGCTGCCCAGCTTCAATGCACTGGTGCAGATCCCGGTGCTGGCCTGGCTGCCCTTCGTGCTGTTGATCGTGGGCATCGGCGAGCCGCTGAAGTACATCCTCATCGCCAAGGCGGCGCTGGTGCCCGTGGCGCTGAACACGCTGCAGGGCTTTCGCCAGACGCCCGCCGCGCTGCGCGAGGTCGGCGACGTGTACGGCTACAGCCGGCGCCAGCAGGTGCTGGAGATCGTGCTGCCGCATGCCGTGCCCACGCTCTTTACCGGCGTGCGGCTGGGCTTCACCAAGGCCTGGCTCTCGCTGGTGGTGGTGGAACTCGTGGCGTCGAGCGAGGGGCTGGGCTATCTCATCGTCTATGGCCGCCAGCTGTTTCAGCTCGACCTGGTGATGGCCGCCGTGATCGTGGTGGGCGCCATCGGCTACGCCATCGACCGGCTGCTCGACCGGCTCGAAGGCGCGGTGCACCGTCGCCGCCCCGGCGGAGGCGCGAAATGAGCACCGCTGCCCGCGATGCGGCCGAGCTGGCCGCCGTGCAGCCGCTGCGGCCCCAGCAGCGCAGCCGCTGGCGCGGCTTCGTGCTGCCGGTGGTGGCCGTCGTGCTGTGGTGGCTGCTGTCGTCGCTTGATGTCGTCAACTCGGCGCTGCTGGTCTCGCCGGCCAAGGTGTTCGACACCGCGGTCGACCAGGTCGCGAGCGGCCGCCTCTGGCGCGCGCTGAGCGCCAGCCTTGCGCGCGAGGCCACGGGCTTTTTGATCGGCACGGCCTCGGGCCTCGTGCTCGGCGCGCTGCTGGGCCTGTCGCCCCTTTTCAACCGCATCGCCGGCCCGAGCTTCAATACCTTCAAGCAGATCTCGCTGTTCGCGTGGATTCCGCTGATCTCGGTGTGGTTTGGCCTCGGCGACGTGGCCAAGGTGGTGTTCCTGTCGCTCGCCGCGCTGGTGCCGGTGGTGGTCAACACCTGCGACGGCATCCGCACCGCGCCGGCGGGCCTGCTCGAAGTGGCGCGCGTCTATGGCTACACGCGCTGGCAGACCGCGACGCAGGTGGTGCTGCCGTCGGCGCTGCCCTCGATCTTCACGGGCGTGTACCTCGCGCTCATCTATTCCTGGCTCGCGACCATCGGCGCCGAATACCTGCTGGTGGCCGGCCGCGGCATCGGCAACACGCTGATCGAGGGCAGCGAGCATTTCCAGATGGACCTGGTGATCTTCGGCATGTTCGTGATCGGCCTGGTCGGCTGGCTCATGAACGCCTCGGCCCGCGCACTGGAGCGCCGCTTGTCGCGCTGGACCGGGCGTGCCTGAACCCACTTGTGCCTGGCAAAGAGACTCCAACCCGTTCACGCTGAGCTTGTCGAAGCGCCGCGCAAGGCTTCGACAAGCTCAGCCCGAACGGTTGTGCGCCCTCTGCGCGGCAAAACCCCACCCGTATGAAATCGCCTAACCCATCGAACCCATGAGCAACCCCACCGTCACCGCCTCGAACGAACTCGACATCCGCGCCCTCGGCAAGCGCTACGCGAACACGCAGTCCGACGGCGGCGAGTTGCAGGTGCTCGAAGGCATCGACCTGCACGTGCCCGCCGGCCGCTTCGTGAGCATCGTGGGCGCGAGCGGCTGCGGCAAGTCGACGCTGCTGCGCCTGGTGCTAGGGCTCGATGACCAGTACGAAGGCCAGATCCTGCTGGGCGGCCAGCCCATCTCGGGCACGGGGCGCGAGCGCGGCATCGTGTTCCAGGACCACCGGCTCTTTCCGTGGCTCACCGTGGCGCAGAACATCGCCGTGGGCCTGCGCAACGCGCCGTACAGCGCGAAGGAAAAGGCCGAGCTGGTGGCCGAGCATGTGGCGCTGGTGGGCCTGGGCGGCTTCGAGCGCTCGTGGCCGCACGAGATTTCCGGCGGCATGGCCCAGCGCGTGGCCATTGCGCGCGGGCTGGTCAACCGCCCGCGGGTGCTGCTGCTGGACGAGCCCTTCGGCGCGCTCGATGCGCTCACGCGCTCGCGCCTGCAGAACGAGCTGCAGCGCATCTGGCAGAAGGAACAGATCACGATGCTGCTGGTGACGCACGACGTGGAAGAAGCCGTGTTCCTCGGCGACCGCGTGGTGGTGATGCAGCCCTCGCCGGGGCGCATCCGGCGCATCGTCGATGTCGACCTGCCGCATCCGCGCAACCGCAGCGACCCGGCGTTCATCCGGTTGCGGGACGATGTGCTCGGCGATTTCCTGGACACCGAGCCGCAGTCGCGGGTGCCGCTGCCACCGCGCGGCGGGCTTCCCGTCGGGGGCGTGCCGCAGCGGCTGCAACTGGCCTTGTAGAAAAACGCAAGCGCCCGCGCTCAGGCGGCCGCGCGCTCCTGCGGCTCGCCCAGCGACAGCATCAACCGGTTGGCCCAGTTGAAGAAGGCCGCCGCGCCGGGGGTCGGCGCGGGTGCGCGCGCCCAGGATGCCGGGGTTGCGCGGCATCCGGATGAGACGAAGGTCGTCGCAGCGCCTCCGAGTCTTGCGCGTGAGGCGAGCTGCAGGGAAATCCGGTTTTCGTGCTTGGGTATGCGGTTTGCACTACCGCGCGCGCGGCGCGCTCATGCCGCTCTGCACGAGGCATCGAAGCGACTTCGCGGACGTCTATATTCGGTGCACCGTTTTTCCCACTGCAAACCAAGATGCCGTTGAATGCACTCGAACTGAAGCAGCTCGCCGAAGCCGGCGAACAATCGGCACAACCCGTTTGCGGTTGCTGGCTGCACCGGACACAGGCGTGGGAGAGCTTCACCGAAGACCGCTGGCCCGCCGCGCTGATGCAGCGCGTGGGCACGCTGCGCGCCGAAGACATCGACGAGCCGACCTTCGAGGAGTTCCATCCGCACGGCACGCGCTACGACGCGGCGGATGCGCCGATCTCGGTGGCGCACTTTCCGTTCAACCGCTGCGACGTGTTCCGGTGCAGGACCTGCGCGCGACTGGTGCTGCGCTACACCGAGTTCGGCGGCTACTACGTCGATCACCGCGCGCGGCAGGTCGATGCGGCGCTGGTGATCGTCTAGGCCCCAGTAGCCCTTTCCAGCAGAGCCGCGCCGCGGCCGGCACGGGGCGCATCTGCGTCGTGTGCGCGCTGAGATGGCGACGGCTCGCACAGATCGCCAGGATGTCGAAGAGCGGCATGCGATAGCCCGACATGACCGCCACCAATCGGCCGGCCCGCACATCCTCGCCGCTCGCCCCGCCGAAGGACGGCGGTGGTGGCAATGGGTCACGCGTTGATGAGTTCAAGCGCGGCGCGGCCGCGGGTCCTTCTCGTAGATCCAGCGATCGAGCTCGGCCATGCCCTCTGCAGTGATGCAAAGGACGGTCGCAGAGCGCGACAGCGCATACGACTTCGTCCACTCGAGGGCGTGGATCTCGGCTTCGATCAGCCCCGTCGCCTTGAGTACCGAGACGAGCTTGATCTCCTCGCGCGTTTCGACGCGCAGGGGCAGTTGCATGTGTTGGAGCCTCATGAGGAAGTAAAGCGGCATGGTGATCCTGTGCTGTCGACCGTCCGCAGACGGACGCTGCGGACATGCAAGCTCGACGCCAAGAAGCCCCGCGCAGTTGCATCAGCGGCGCGGAAAGAGCGTAGGTGCGTGAACCAGGTCACGGAAATCCCCAAGGGACCGCGCCCCAGGCTTGGCCGACTGCAGGGCTGCGGGCTGCCGTCCGACGCGTCCCATCCCACCCAAAGCATTAACTTAAGTACTCCAAACGCAAAGCCGCGCCCGGTGCGGAGAGTAGGTAGTTCGTTGCGCGGGGTGCAGCCCAACATCCCACCGCGCCCCAGCCAAGATTCAGAATTCTCATGACGCTCAAGAAACCAGACAACCTCGCGCGACTGCGCCACAAATTTTCTGTACCGGCCCGCAGAGGTGGTGCGGTCGAGGTGCTAGGACGCTGCGGAATCATCACAGGCGTGGTCGGCGACTGCGTGCGGGTCAGGCTGATCGGCACGAAAAGAGGCATCCCGTTCCATCCGCACGAAATCGTCTATCTCGCTCCATCCTGAGAAGACGTTGCCCCGGCTGCTGATCGCGCCCGAGCATGCCTTTCAGATCAACCCGCGGGTCACGGCCATGCAGTTTCCGTGCGGCGAGAATGCCGCAATGGATCGCTTTGCTTCGTTCGACACGTTCGTCACGGTCTATGAGACGGGATCGTTTTCAGCCGCCGCGCGCAAGCTCGCCGTGGGGCAGCCCGCCGTGTCCAAATCGGTCGCGCTCCTCGAATCGCACTTGGGTACGCGCCTGCTGACACGATCGTCCCGCAAGCTGGTACCGACAGAAGCGGGGCATCGCTTCTACATGCACGCCCGCCAGGCCATCGAGGCGGCGGCGGCTGCAGAGCTTGCGGCGCGCGGTTCTGCAGCGAACCTGCGCGGCCAGGTGAGCGTGAGTGCCGCGACCACTTTCGCGCGCCTGCACATCATCCCGCGCCTGCCGCTGTTTCTCGCCCAGCATCCTGAGCTTTCGGTCGACATCCAGCTGGATGATGGCAACGTCGATTTGTTTGCAGAGGGGGTCGAAGTCGCATTGCGTATGGGTGACCTCGCGGATTCCGGGCTGACCGCGCAACGCATCGCGCGCGGTCGGCGTGCGGTCGTCGGGACACCAGCTTACTTCGAAGTACGGGGCGAACCGCGCGTACCCCAGGAGCTCATGGCGCATGAAGCCATTGTCTACAGCCGGGGCGGCGGCGGTGCGAATTGGTCATTCCAGCGCGAAGGCATCGACGTCTCCGTCGCTGTGCACGGGCGTGTGACCGTGTCGGTCTCCGAAGGCGTGCGCGCGGCCGTCCTGGCCGGCGTCGGGCTGGCAATCGCCTCGGAATGGATGTTCTCCCCAGAACTCGCCTCGGGTGAAGTAAGGCGAGTTCTCACCGACTGGTCTCTCCCATCTATCGACTTATGGGCCGTGTATCCGGCAGGCCGGATGGCTACCGCCAGGGCAAGAGCGTTTGTCGAATTCGTGCGCGAGTCGCTTGATGTCGATGACGGCCAAGTTAACGCCGCGCCAGCCCCTCAAGGTGCAGTAGCCGCGGTGTTGCGGCCATCTTGAACATTCCGATCAGGCATAGACGCTATGCCCGCTGCATGACTTATCAGGCCGGCCACGCGGCCGCATCCTTGGTGCTTACCGCTGCCATTGGGGCAGCGAAACAAAGGTGAAAGTCATGTCGAATCTTGAAGGAAAAGTTGCCGTCATCACGGGTGGGTCGAGCGGTATCGGATTGGCGACCGCAAAGCGCTTCGTGCGTGAAGGCGCCTATGTATTCATCACAGGTCGGCGCCAGGCCGAACTGGACGCTGCGAAGAATGAAATCGGCCGCAACGTGACCGCCGTACAAGGCGACGTTGCCAACCTTGCGGATCTCGATCGCCTCTACGCCGCCGTCAAGGCCGAAAAAGGCGTGCTCGACATCGTGGTCGCGAACGCGGGCTTCATAGAGCACGCCGGTATCGGCGAACTGACCGAAGCTCATTTCGACAAGACCATCGACATCGACCTGAAAGGCGTGGTCTTCACGGTTCAAAAGGCGTTGCCGCTGATGGCGCGCGGTGGTTCGATCGTTGTTTTGTCTTCGGTCATCAACTCGAAGGGAATCGCCGCGCATGGCGCCTATGCCGCAGCGAAGGCCGGCGTGCGTGCGCTGGTTCGCGTCTGGACACAGGAGCTCAAGGGCAAAGGTATCCGCGTCAACGCATTGAGCCCGGGGGCGACCGAGACGCCGATCATCCGCGGTCAATTCGACAGCGACGAGGCCTCGGAGGCCGCAAAGAAGGCATTCAGCGCCGTCACGCCGTTGGGTCGTCTCGGCCGGGCGGAAGAGATTGCATCGGCAGCCTTCTTCCTCGCCTCGGACGAATCGAGCTATGTGGCCGGGATTGATCTGCCTGTCGATGGCGGTCTGGCGCAGGTCTGAGACGCACGCGCCGCAGCCGCTGGTCGTCTACGGCGACGTGCTCCATCTCGCAGGAACCTAGGCCGAAGGCGTCGTAATCCTCGAGTTTCCCGACATGGACTCGGCACAGGCTTGGTATCACAGCCCCGTGTATCTGGCAGCGGCCGCATTTCGTCACGCCGGATCAAAGTCTCGGGCATTCTTCGTTCAAGGCGCCTGAGGCACGCGACGTCGGCTCGCCGCTTCTACACCGGCCCTGGAACTGACGATTGTTTCCGAGCCGGATGTGTACGACCTGCTGTGCGCGGATCGATGCCGCCTCGCCCCGTTGCTCACTCGTGCGCTTGCCGCAGCTTCGCATCCGCTCGAAGCAGGAACGGTGGCTAGGCAGCCTTGGGACGGACAACGATTCCAAGCGCGAGCCACGCTTCGAGCGCATCGACCACATCCCAGTGCTCAACCAACAACCCGTCCTGCAAGCGATAACGGTCTGCCGTCGAAAAATGCAGCGCCTTGCCCGTCGCGGGAACACCGAAAAACATCCCTGTGTGTGTCGCTTCCCAATGCGTCATGGCCATGAGTCCGCTGCCATCGACCATGACGTCCTGCCGCACCGGTTTCAGGTCGGGTAAACCGACGTAGAAGGTCGAGACGAATTCCTTGTAGGCGGGTCGCACATCGACGCTGGATGATTTGGCGGACCGCGCGGCTTCGAGCAACGGGCGAACATTGGCGCTGTGACTGAAAAATTCAGGATGCAGGTGCTCGTCGACGGCCGTGAGATCGTGCTCGATGTACAGCCGGCTCCGGAAGTCGAGGAAGCGCTCTTTGATGTGGTCGTTGGATGTCATTCCGTGGTTCTTCATAAAGTGAGAGCCCAGCGTAGAACGCCTAACATCCAGGGACAAGACAAGAAGTTATCCAGGTATCAAAAGCATCAGCCTAAGCCGTGAAGCAACGATCCACCCTGCCTGCGCGCGCCGAGCTGGCGGCGTTTCTTAGGCACCGCCGCGAACGCCTGCAGCCCGCTGAAGTAGGCCTTCCCGTGACCGCAAGACGACGCACGCCCGGCCTGCGACGCGAAGAAGTTTGCCAACTCGCAGGTGTCGGCCTGGCTTGGTATACATGGCTGGAGCAGGCGCGCGAAATTGAAGTTTCAGCGCCTTTCCTCGACCGCATCGCGCGAGCGCTGAAGCTCGATTCGACCGAGCGCGCTCACCTTTTCACGCTGGCTCACAACCGCCCGCCTCCCATCGCGCCCGGCTTCGCATTCGAGGTCACGACTCATCTGCGCCGCATGCTCGATGGGGTCACCGGGCCGGCTTACCTGGCGACGGCGTCGATGCACGTGATTGCATGGAATGCCGCACTCTCGGCGGTGTTCGGCGACCTCTCGCCGCTTGCGCCGGAAGACAGGAACATGCTGTGGCTGGTGTTCGCGAGTCCCGCGCACCGCGCGGCAATTCCGGATTGGGAAACCGATGCGCGCGTCATGCTCGCGCGCTTTCGCATCGAGTTCGGGCGGCACCGCGACGATCCGGCTTTTCTGGCGCTGATCGAGCGCCTGCAGCTGGCCAGCGCCGAGTTTCGTCAATGGTGGCCGGACCACGACGTCAGCATGCGCGGCGACAGGGCCAAGCGTTTCGAAGTACACGGCGTCGGCCGAATGGAACTCGAACAGAGTTCGTTCATGGTTGAGGAATCGCCGGACATGCGCCTGGTGGTCTACACGCCGGTCGACGCACAAAGCGCGCAGAAGGTGGGTTTGCTGCAACGCCGCTGGAACGCGCGTCGCGCACGGCTCAGTTCATCCCATCCCTAGCGTCGCGGTCGCGGGAGCTCGCTGCGAATGTGCGAGACCCCTGCTGCGCGTTGACAGGCCTGGATGGCTTCCTGGAGCTGATGGAGGCTCTTCCCGTAGCTGCGTCACAACCGACGGCGGCTCAGGCGCGAGCCTTCGAAACTTGACGCGCTATCGCGCAAACCGGCGTGAAAACTAGCGGTCAATGAACGAGACACCCCCGCCGGTCTACCTGGCCCCCGACCGCTACGTCACCGTGGGCGTCTACGCCACGATCAGCGGCCGCACGCAGAACTCGATCCGCATGAAGATCCGTGACGGCAAATGGCTCGAGAAGCGCGAGTTCATCCGCGACCCGGACGGCACCGTGCTATCGACCGCGAAGGCGTCCAGCGGTGGGCGTTGCGCGAATTTTGAGCTTCTGTCACCAGACTGCCACCGGGCGCAAAAAGAAAAAAGCCCGCTCCCAATTTGGAAGCAGGCTTTTTATATCTGACACGGGTTCGGTGGTAGGACGTACTGGATTCGAACCAGTGACCAACGGATTAAAAGTCCGATAAATTGAATTCCCTCATCATGCCACCCTAGGTCGCGAACGCACCATTTCATTGGAGATTCGTTGAATTTTCGATTTTTCCTTTTCCGATTCATGTCATGATCAAGCATCAAAATTCAGTTTGTATCGTGACATGGATCGTGACAATAGTCTTCGCTCGGTACAGGGCTCAACGCCTCATGTAAGAATCCGCCGCACAGCCCCGAAGCCGTTGACGACGGCGACCATCAACGCTCTCAAGCCCGGAAAACTACTGGCAGATGGCGCAATACGGCCCGGCGCAGGAAGCCTCAAAATCCGCAAGCGCGTGACGGCTGGTGGCGTTGTCTGCGAATGGATATTCGAGTGGAGCCGCGCGGGCAAAACGGCGCGCCAGTCGGTAGGCCGCTACAGTCCCGTTGAGAGCCCCGACGCCCTGACTCTGTCGCAAGCGCGCGCGGAAGCCGGCCGGCTTCAGTCCCTCATCAAAGCCGGAGAAGACCCACTGGCGCGACGCGATGCCGAACGCCACGCCGCTCGACTGCGTGTTGACGCCGAAAAAGAGCAGATCAAACACGCCAACGAGAAAAATCTCTCCGCTCTGCTTGCTGCGTACGTGGAGAGCTTGCGGCTTAAGCACAAGACCGACTCGGCATATGACGCGGAGAACATCTTCGCCAACCACGTGAGCAAGCCTTTTCCAGGAATCGCCAGCTTGCCGGCTGCGGACATTCAACCACAGCACATTTCGATGATCCTCGCGCGCTTGGTCGGCCCCGAGGTTGAACACAAGAAAGGCCGCACGGCGCTCAAGCTACGTAGCTACGCAGGTGCCGCATACAAGATGGCGCTCGGAGCCGGCATCGATCCCATGGCGCCCGCCGCGGCCAAGGAATTCGGCTTGACCTTCAATCCAGTGGCTGCAGTCCCCGTAACCAAAATGGCTGCGGCTTTCAACCGCGCTGGCAACAGAGTCTTGGGCGCGGACGAGCTGCGGCACTACCTCGCGCACGTGACCGCACTGGAGACCGATTTGCCGAGACTGGCGCTGCAATTGCAAATCGTCACCGGCGGTCAGCGCATGCAGCAGCTCTTGCGCCTAACCCATGCGAATGTGACGGACAAGTCCGTCAATCTCTACGACCCCAAGGGCAAGCGGCTCCAGCCGCGCTTGCATACATTGCCTGTATTACCTGAGATCGAAGAAATTCTGGTGGCACTCATGCTGCTGAACCCCCCAGCCAACGAAGAAAGCGAAGCTGAAGCCGCCTTGTTCCGCAGCCGTGATTCAATCGTCGCACTCGAGAGCATCTCCAATACTGTGCAAGGAATTTCGGATGCCATGCTTGCCCAAGAGCTGACGGACACGCCGTTTCGCGCCGGTGACATCCGCAGAACAATTGAAACCGTTCTCAGCGAGACGTTGATGGTCAGTAAGGACGTTCGCGCCCAACTCTTGAGCCATGGCCTGTCGGGCGTTCAAGATCGGCACTACGACAAGGGAAAGCATCTAGCCGCCAAGACCAACGCGCTGCGGCTGTGGAATGACTACGTTGCCGATCTCTGTCTCGATCGACCTTCGCAGGCTGGCACACACCTGGAGCGGACGAACACAGTCGCCAACGAGTAGGCGGCTTCTTGTCACCCAGCTCCATCAGCGTCGTCGCGCGGCGACCCATGCTCAGTCGCGGCATACTGATGCGGTGGAGGACCATCGATGAAGCCGTTCAAAGCCGATTGGCGTGACAAAACTCAATATCCGCCGCGCGGCTGCACCGACAAGAACCGGCTCGCATGGGAGTTCATTCGTCGCCATCCGGACTATGCAGTGCATTGGCAGCAGATGCAGCCATTGGTTGAGGCCGGCGAGTATGAACGCATCAAGCGCAGTTCCGAAAGTTGCCTTGACGGCGTCGAATGCTGGCCCGAAGCCGAGCCAAGCGAAACGGTCAAGGCATATTTCGCGCGCATGAAGAAGAGCAACATCAAGCAACCGCGCGTTGACCGGCCGCGCAACAGCTTCATGAACAAATGGCGGCTGGAATGCCCAGTTACCCCTGATACAGAGTATTCGACTGAGGCCGTGAAATTCTCGCCACACGAAGTCCGACTCAAACGGCACACCTCGCTCAACACCAAAAACTTCAGGTTATTCCTCTACCCGAACGAAGCTGCAATTCGATTCAGGCTGGACATCCCGGTGGTCGAGCAGATCGATATGGCCAAGCTGAAACTGATTGAAGCAACCAAGGCATATGCGAAAGAGCGCGAAGCACTTGCGAAAGAGACTCGCATGTTGCTCGCCAAACACGCAAGCTCTGAATTGCCGACCTTGGCCTTGGGAGACGCTCACTATTGGCTGCGGTGCTATGACGCGGACTGTGAGGATAAGACGCCCAGCGGCCACGGGAATGCTCGGCGAAAACATCCGTCAGGCCCCGGCGAAAGGAAAAAGCTGTTCAATGAGGAGCATCGGGCAGCCGGACTCACGGAAATCTTCGACATCGGAAAACTCAAGAGCTTCTTGAAGCTGGCGCACGACTTCATCGACAACAGGAAGTTCTTGTTGCTGATGACAAATGGTTCAAGACGAAAGACCATTGCGTCAACGTAAAGACGATCACGGTTTCCGTTGGTACCTCCGCGTCGGCTGATCGACGGATGCACGCGGCAGATGGGTGAACTGGAGTCATGTTCGCGCGCAACATGACGCGTATTCAGATGGGGCCTATTAACTCAGGAGCCCCATCAATGCCCTCGACTTCCCATTCCCGCGCCGCTCTTCGGAGCTGCTACCTCAGATTTTCTGCTAACACGATTCTTCACGTCGTATATGTCGGCATTCATCCAGATGGCCGTATTCGCGTCACCATCAACAGCGACAAGGCGCTGGTCAGCGGCAACTTGTACTCGATCGGCGAGAAGCATCACGCCGACGGCTCGATCAAAAAGATTCGCCACCATATCCACACGACAAAGGACTACCAAGCTGGCGGTGCCGATGAGGTCGGCTTCTTGGCGGTTGGTCGAAAAACGAGCAAGCCGTATCGCATCATCGGTTGCGTGGAGTACTGCAGTCCACCACCCTCGACGCCACCGCAGCAGCTGAGTTCGCGCGATGTCGTGGCGGTCACAGATACGGAGGGTCCAGCAGCAGCCAATGACCACACGACATTGCAGCAGGAGCAACATCTGCAATCGATATCGATGGGTACGATAGCTCCAGCAGAGCCAGTCCTGCAAGAGGCGGAGCAACAGCCGACCGCGACCATCTCATTGGCGTGCGATTCACCCGGCGAGGCACCACCGTCGCCGGGCGTTGATGCCGGCACTGACGTTTGCCACAACATCAACCCTGAAGATCAAGTGGAAGCACTGCGTCGTAAGAAGCAGCAACAGCAGGCCGAGCGGCGGGTTAAGGCGATACATCGTGAGCAAGCGGCCGTCACGGCACAGCGTCTGCTCGGACTCGATCCGCTGATCAGCGTCACGTACCTCTCTCACATCAGTGGGCGCTCCATCTCCACGCTCTACCGTGCGTTCGGCAAGGCATTGCCGAAGCCGATCAAGGCCGGCGGTCGCTCACGTGTGCCCTACTCTGCGGCCGAGGCGTACATAACTGCGCGCTAGACCTTCGCGAAGGACTACGACTGCCTGTTGGTTAACGCGCAAGACGACGACTCCCGGGGTCACGGAAAGACACCTTGGGCCCAGTGGAGCTACGCATCACACCAACGTCGGCTGTCCGGCGGAAATCGTAGTGACACCGCACATTCAACGTCGGTTGGCGGTGGTGCGACTTCAAGGAAGAACGCACCACCAAAAAACCGAAATCGCTGTACTGCGTAGTACCGCAGTGAATTTAAGCAAATGAGCGCATGCGCTACACCACTACCGAGTACTCCATATAAGAACCATATAGATGGTCTTACAGAGAGATGCAGTAGTGCTGTAAATGAATAGACCAACCGTTCGATAGACACATACCCATGTCCCTAGTGACATGAGATGAGAAAGACCAATATGTTTGACCCCAAGAAATCAGACGAGGCATCGGTGTCCGATGTCAATCAGCCCCGCAACGCCAAGAAGCCAGGAACCATCGAGAAGAAGTCCCCGAGCCGGCAACGGCCTCCCCTATCGAAGAGATCATTGATCTACAAGGAGCTGACGACGCCCGCAGCATCAGCCACCCCGTCAACGCCCTGCAAACTCGACAAGCTCGACAAGCTCGAGCTTGTACTCCCTCGCCACGCGATGACCGAGCACGAACTGCAGCAGGCTGGCGCTCGACTGAAAGCAACTGGCTTGGTTACCAAGCGCACCACCAAGGGCGAAGCGTACTTGCTGCTATACGTGCTCCGCTGCCCCAGCGGCACGAAGATCGTCTTCAACTTGGTGGCCAACAAAGCCGACATGCGCTTCTGCCTGAAGATCACGCTTAACCCCGATCACATGACGGCCGAAGACACCGAAGCGTTCCTCGCGTGCGTGAAGCACCTGTTCTTGCTGAACGGCCGAGCAATAGTGGCGCGCCTCCTGCTGAACCGTGTAGATCAGGCCTACGATCACCCGGTTTCCTTGGCCGACCTCGTGATTCGACTGCCCGGCTCCCCCACTGAGCGCAAGTTCTTCATCGCCACAGACCGAAAGGGTGTGCCGCAATCCTGGTACTGCGGCAGTATCGAATCGCCGGTGCATTGGAATGCCTACGACCAGAACGCCAGCGACGACTACAAGGCTGAACGGGGAGAAGTTGTTCCCCGCCGCCGCGTGAGGCCCGAAGACGATGCGGAGTTCCTCGTCAAGTCGGGACGTCGCGGAGCAAACACGCGCTTCGAAGTTCGCCGAGTCTTCGATCAGCCCATGAGCCTGCGTCAAGCGGACGAACTCGCCAGGACCACCCCCTTCGGAATCGTCGACATCTATCTGGTTGACGACGCGAAGATGAAAGGCGCCCCACCGGACTTCTGCTTGTACCTCGACTCAGTGAAACTGCACGGGGTGGCCGGGGCACGCAGCAACTTCTTGGCTCGGGACAAGAGCCCTCACCGGAACAAACGTCTGGCCGCTTTCGAGGAACACTTAGCCGGCTGCTGCGCACCGTTTTGGAACAGGTCAGGATTGAACTCAAGCATCGAGGACGCGCTGAGCAAGCTACCCGTCTGGAAAGTGCTGAAGTATCTGGTGCCAACCAGTTCCACTACCGCCGCCGCTATCGCTCCGAAGCCAAAGCGCTAGAAATAACTCCGTTCTTCTCATTTTGAGTCAGCCGCCGGACCGCTTTTGCACGCTTCGGCGGCCACCAAGCCACCACCATCAATCCAGACACCAAAAGCCGCGCTGACGGCCGATTTGGTGGCTCGCCGAGCACTCCGAAGCGGCAGATTCGCCAGCCATGACGCCGACGAATCAAAATCAACTCATTTTGTTACAAATGGCCATTATCCGGTGGATGGTGAGCTGTCCGGCATGACGGCCTGAACAAGCCTTTCCCTGCGCGCGCCTGTGCGACTCGGCTCTGTCCTCGATCCAACTAGACGAGGGGATCACCAGAACAGAAGCGCCACCACGCATGTGACGACCAGCGCTCGTGCCGAAGTTCCAGCGGCCTCGTGTCCACACATCAGCATCGGCTGGCTGGTATCCAAATCCTTGGCGGCGATGAAGCTCTTTCTCCAAGAGGTGCGTGGCACCAGCTGTGCTCTTGCCCCCTCTCAACGCCCGACTGCGCCCTGCGCTCGCTGGGCCGCGCAGCTCTTCATCATTTAGCTCGCTCAAATCTGGCATACGCGAATTTTTCGATATGCGCAGACCAGTTCCTCAGACGGCCGCTATGGAGCTGCGTCAATATCTCAAAGGGCCCTGAACGGACCTATGCCATCATGGTCTCGTTGCCTCGAAGCCGTCGCTCAAATCCGCCGTCCAGAACCTCGCGGCTTCACCGAAAATGTGGCCCCAAGCAACCTTGCATCAGACGGCTGGTGCGACCTTGAACCGTTAGGTCGGAGGAACCCGTTGACTGAAAGCCTCAGCGCGCACGATGTGCTCAGTTCGGCCTCGCCAGAGCAAGCACTGCTGGACAGGATCGCCTTGCAGGAGAAGCAGGCCTTCGATAGGCTGTCGCGCTTTGAACCGACATCCTCCACGCTTGCGTGGCTGGACAACCTGCGCACGATCGAAGAATGCATCAATCTGCAGACAGTAAATTGGGGCGACGACGACTTCAGGGCGCGCCTGTTTGGGATGCCAGTTGCGGGTCTTGTTCATGATCTCGCACCGTTGATGGAATGGCACGCCCGCCTCACTGAGCGATTCTCCGAACCCTTCGCCAACCGGTTCCGGCAGCTGATGCTGCAGGCTAGTTCAATGGCGACTCCGTTTCTTTCCCAAGGCATGGGTGAGGTGGCCGGTGCAATGCACAACCTCGCCACTTTGATTGGCTATCTGCAGTCGCGTCGCCGCCACTTTGTGGCGCTGCTGCATGTACTGCCCACAGCATGCCGCGGCAACGTCCGCATGGTCCCCCTGGAGGCCTTGACCGTGATGCTGCCCATCGTGGAATTCGCGGGAATCCCGATGATGAGCGCGCACGGCGGACTGATGGCGAGGCTGGCGCGTGAAAGTCTCGGTTTACCCGTGAGAAGCGGCGTGGAGATACCGATGCTGGACGCCGGCTTCCTGGAACCGGAACGATCACGGATTGACGAGATTCGCTGGTCGGACGCAGGCTACAAGCACTTTTATGCCATGCGGGAGCCTTTGCGGCCGGACCGGCTGTTCTCGGCCGCGGAGTTGCGCAACGACATCGTGACAGTCGAGGCCGCCTATGCCGAGTTCGACCTCGCCGGTAGCGACTTCGCGATCGCCGCAGGACTCGTCCGCAGGCTGTCGCGCCAGTGCGTCGTACGCGACTTCTGGGTGGAGATCGCACCCGACGTGCTTGCGTCGATGTTGGACGTGGCAAAGGCGCCTGCAGCGCTGCGCGCGGCGCTCGTGCGCCCGGCTTCGAGCTACATGGAGGGGTTGTCCAGCTATGCGCCGTTCGTGCAGGTGGACGGCATGCTGCGCTCGACGGTCACCCTACTGAGTCGCTTCATCTACAACTGGCGTGCTCGCACACTGGACAGCCGCAAGAGGTACCAGATTCGCACGGGCTTCATCTTCGAAACCGTGGTCAAGGAACGACTGACCGCGCAAGGGTTCGCGGTCCAGAACATCAAGCGCATCAACCGACGTGAGTTCGATGTGGTCACCGTTTTGGAAGGCGTCGTCTGGAACGTTCAGTGCAAGAACAACTTCGTGGACCTGGCCACCGTCGATTCCGACGCATGGCGGTTTGCCCGCTACAACCGTGCACTCGTCAAGGCCTACGAAAAGGCCCTCGACAAGGAGCGCCGACGAGAACATCTACTTCAGGCCAGACTCTCGATCGACAACGTCCAACACGTGGTGGTTACGCGCTTTCCGGTAGTGAGCGACGACCCTCGCATCGTGCCCCTCAGCCGGATCGACGAATTTGTCTCGCAAGCACGCGCGTTGCTGGCGCAGACCGCTACTCCTTGACGCACCCGGCGGTTAGGCTGCGCTATCGGCTAAGCTCGCCCGCTTTGGCAATTCTCCCTCCCCGCAGCTATGGATCGATCTGTCTTCACCCGCACCTTCAACAAGGAGACCGTTCCCGATTGGCGCTGCCCAACCTGTGGCACCGGCAAGCTCACACTGAAGCCCGACAGTTTGACTGTTGGAGAGGGGAGCAATAGCAGGCAAGCCCACGACCATCCCGCATGGGGACCCGAGTGGATCGACTATCGCTTCTCATGCATGTTCTTGTGCGATAGCAAGCCTTGCGCCGAAGTCGTCGCGTGCGTAGGCACCGGGAGCGTCGATCACTATGGCTGGTTTGATGAACAAACTGGCCACGAAGAAGAAAGCTATGAGGATTTCTTCACTCCCAAGCTCTTCGTTCCTCCCCTGGTGCTAATGGATATACCGAAAGAGTGTCCTGATTCTGTGTGCGTCCGACTCAAGCAGTCGTTCGCCATGTATTTCGCGGACCCTGGGGGTGCTATGAACGCGGGGCGCGCTGCCGTAGAAGCATTGATGACCGAGCTCGGCGTTGCTAGGTACACCAACAGCAAGGGCAAGCGGCATCCAATCCCGCTGCACAAGCGAATCGAGAAACTCACGGCCAAGTACGCAACCCCCCTGAAGGAGATGCTGATCGCAGTAAAGTGGCTCGGAAATGCGGGCAGCCATGATGGCAATGAGCCCGAACATGAGCATGTCCGCCTGATGTATGACATGCTCGAACATTGCTTGGCCGAAATCTACGACAACAAAGTCAAAAAGCTGAAGGCGCTCGCCAAGCAAGTGAACAAGAAGAAAGGCATTTAGGCGGCCTGTTTGACCGTGCCGCGATGTCGGGTCCGCGACGAAACTGGCTTCGGTTGAGAACGGCGGCTTTTGGCTAGGTCGCCGCAGACACCGAAGCTCTAAGTCGTCGCTGAGGACTCAGGTTGCGCTGCATCTCAAGGAAGTCCCGCGCAATTCGTCCTTCAGCAGTTGCGCTACATCTCTCTTTCCCAAGCCCCGCACCGAAGCCAGAGATTCGAGCTGAGCAGCACGAGGTCGAGCCCTGCCCTGCTCCCAGTGATAGACCGTCTGACCCGACACACCCACCAGCTCGCCGTAGGCTGCTGCAGACAAGTCAAGCTTTTCACGGTGTGCGGCCAAACGGCTGGCGCTGAACCGCCTGGCAGGAGCTTGCTCAACTGACTCGCTCGATGCATCTGCTTGCGCGGCACGCGCAGACACCCTGGTAGTACGCCGCACCTCTTTCTCTAGCTGTTCGACCTGTCGACGCAACGCTGCGATCAAATTCCGGTATTGCGCTGAAGCTCTCTTTAGCGTTTCGATCTCCGCGCGAACCTCTTTGCGAGCCACGCGCGAAATTTCGGCTTTAAGAATGGATGCGATGTTTGGCATCGCCAGCATTGTGCATGCGTCGCTTCTTTCAGCATTCCGGCCGTCCAGCTATGCAGGAAAAGGGGATGCTCTGCGAATCCTAGCTACCTGATGATCAGGTAGCTAGCTTGACAGTGATGCTCAGTCGCTTCGATCGCTCAAGGTGTGGGCTTTTTCTGCGGCCACTTGACTGCAGCTAAGACGTGCATCCTGAGGGCAGCCCTCGCAACGGGCGCCTTGCCACTATATGAATCGACGGCGTCCAGTACAGCCTGCCTGTTCTCATCGGTGTGCACTTTCCCTGCTTCGTCAAGGATTGACTCGATGAAATATCGAAGCTCGTATGGCTCCGTGAGAGCAACGTAAATCGAATCAGGCTTCCCCACAATCTTCTTATTGTCTTGATCGCCCCAAATCTCATGCAACAGCATACTTTCCTCCTGTAAAAATTGACCTCTTGGATAGAGTCCATCACAACTACGAGTTTCCAGACCGCACCATTCAATGTCGGCGCGGCGTCTCCGCAATTCCCGGCGATCAGGCTTGGCTAGCGTCGCCAGCTTGTGCACTTGCTGTTCGCATTCCGATGGCCCGTTCTGCCACGCGAGCCGCAGCCACCTCGCGCCATCGAACCTGTCGATGTAGCGGCAAGGCCGAGCAACCACACTGCGTTCGCCCCATACCGATTCATGGTCGGTTCGTTCGCAGTACCTATTGGAGCGGAGCATCACCGCTTGCCTGTCCGACGCCTGCAAGTGGTAACGCAGACTGCACCACCGACACTGCCGCCGCAGGCTGTTGGGCCACCACAATTGGAGCAGCCACACCCTCGTGACCGCTCCACAACGGGGCAGTCTGCAGGCCATTCGCCTGTATATGGGCATCGCGCTTTGTTTCAAACGCCGCCTGAGTGGTTGTCATCACGCCGGCGTCACGAAACAGAACTCGGCTGTATGTGTCAACGATGCGCTGGTACTCACTCGACTCCTTGCTGTCGAGCGCCTCGAGCACACGGTCTACCTTGCCGCTCGTCAGTTCCTCACCGAAGAATTCGCCCTCGAAATGCGGAAATTGCGTGAATAGATGACTTCCTTTGGACTGTGCCACTGAGTTTCGGATTTGCTCATTGACCGTCCATGTACCACTCTTGACCAGCTTTTTCTTGCGCCTGATGAACGGCGTGTCGGCATCGTGGATCACTACATAGGGCACCTTGAAGTGGTTCAAGATACGCGCGAACAGGGGAATGTTAGCTTTCCCCATGCAATCAATCACATGAACATCCGTGCCGATCAAGCCCGCGACGTGCTTGACCACCAGATGCTCGGTCGGACCTTCCACCAACACAATGTTGTTGTAGAAGAAAAACTCATTCACAACGGGGTGACAGGCACGGACCATCTTCAACCGCGTACGCTCATCTTCGTCAAATGAAATCGAATCGGTCGAGATGTAGTGTTCGCTGGTCGGATCGGCATCGACCCGAATGATCGTTGTGTGATCCTTGGACAGATCAATGAAGACCGGCGAATGTGTGGTCGCGATGACTTGCCAGTCTGGGTTTCCAGTCGCGAAGTCATAGAGGGCGTCACGTGCGCTGCGAATCGTCGGTGGATGCAGAAAAGCCTCGGGCTCATCGATCAATAGGATTCGGGGCGCTGCCACCGCTGCCGGCTTCTTCTTGGCATCACCCTTGTCAGCCATCACTGCCAGGGCCGACCAGAGCAATGCACGCTGCAAGCCAGTTCCCTGCAAAAGCAATGGCGTGGAGCCACCGCCGGCCGTGGTGACTTTCAGATAGGAATCCGCCCCAATGATGTTTTCGTTCAACGCATCTTTGGACCTGGGGATGAGCTCGACGGCCGTACCGGGGAAGATATTGGACACGCTGGCATTGATCCGCGTGGCCACGTCATCAAACGCCGCCTTGGAATCATCAAAGATTGATTTTGCCAAAGCCTCGATCTGAGCAAACGCGCTCTTCGTCGCGGAAGAATCGGCTTTCAGACGGGTCTTGACGTGGTCTTTGAGCATTGCAGCAATTTTGGTCTGCGTCGTCTCCACTGACTCTGTCGGACGGATGCGCAGTGGCTGCGGTATCCGGCTTTGTATTTGGGAATCCCAGCCGCCCATACCACCGTCCTCAAAGGCACCAGTGGTGGGATTGAAAGACTGCTTCAATCCCTTTTCACCTGGCTTGCTCCAGACCCAGCGCACCTTTAAACACTGGCCGTACTCAGCATCGCCATATGTCCACTTCTTTCCAACCGCCTCCTCATCTGCGGCATTCACCTCGTTAAACACGCCGGTAATCTCGATCGGTCGAGACAAGTCCTCGCGATGGAACTCGTCGTGCTCCCTCACTGCGCCCGCCGAAGCAAAGGCCTCATAAGCATCCAAGATGGTGGACTTGCCAGCGTTGTTCTGGCCGATCAGGACAACGATGCCGTCGATACGAAGACGTCGCTCGGTATCGCCGATGCATTTGTAGTTCTTCATATGCAGTCCAGCCAGGCGCATTGCGTTCTCCAAGTCGTGACGGTTGTCATAGCCATTTCGACGAGCGCCGATACGGCAGCATCAGTCTAAGGTCCGGCCCCTCGGGATCCTCAGTGCGAGCAGGCCACTGCTGTCGCCGACACCCAGCTACGTGTCGCGTTCCTCAAACACAGGGTCGGCGAACATGTGCACCGCGTGCACAAGCACGCAGAGATTTCGACTTGAACTGCCGAGATGAATTTCCGAGTGATGGGCAATGTAATCTTTGGTAACCAAGCGTACATCCCATATTTGGGTGACTTAGGCCAGTCACTTCTCGACTTGCACATCAGCCTCCCAGGTTCTGCTTGAAGAAATCGACCCAATGCGGCACCGCCACGAACCGGTCCTTCCAGTAGCCGGAGTGGTAGATCGTGCTCTTGCACTTGGCGAACATCGGTGCCGAGTCCGTGCCCGCCATGGTCTGGCCGCTGTTGAGCTCTCTGACCGTTGAACCCTCAATCAAGATGTCGCACTTCGCATAGTGCGGACCGAAATTGTTGCGCTGGCGCTTGTACGGTGCGTCGAAGCTATGGCCCTCCCCTTCCAGCACCACGATCTTGGCGTTGCCGCCGCGCCCGTTCATGTACGGCACATAGCGTTCGCAGTACCGACTCGGCGTCTCGTCATCGACTTCACCGGTGATGAACAGAAACGGTGTGCCGACATACCCATCTCGGTTAGCGTTGCGGAACCCGCAATAACCGTACATTCCGACCACCGCGTCCAGCGGCTGCGTCTTGAAAGTCTTGGCGTACAGCCGCGTCATGTTGCGATCAGCGAACTCGTGGACCCACTTCTGGACCAGCAAGATCGCTGCTGCACCGCCCTGCGACTCGCCGATGCTTCCGATCTTGGTGAAGCCTTTGGCACGCAGCAGATCGGCCGCGGCCAGGCTGTCGAACGCTTCGTTCAGTTCGGTAGCGCCCTTTGCCGCAGCTGCTACGTAGTCATCGTGCGTGGAGCCGACACCGCGCGGCGTCCAGTGATCGATCACGAGTGCAGCTAAGCCGGCCTCGCGCAAGCTCTTCACGTAGTCGAACATGCGTGCGTCCACGCCCTGCGAGCCATGGCTGATCAGCACGATCTTGCTCTGGCCCGGCTCGGCGAACAGCAAGCCTTTGGCGTCCAAGCGGTTGCAGACGAACGGCGTACCGGCACAGACCATGCTCGACCAGGAGAGTTGCTCGGCCGCCCCGGCCGGCGTTTGCCGAAGCGCCGCGGCGCTATCAGTCTGCGCCGAGACCAGTGCCGACGCGGCAACGGCGACCGCAGCGATGGCGGTTTTGACATTGATCCACATGAATGTTGTTCCAGTTATTGGGTTGCATGAGCCATGCGGCGCATCGCACCGCCAGGTGCTATGCGCCAAGCTGAGGGACGGCCGTGCTCTTGCCCGGTCTTGGCCGGACGATGCGGCAGCGTCACGGACGAAAGTGATCGCTACATCTTTGTGCGCTGGGCATCCGTTGCTTTGCGCGCTCGCTCGGAGGCTTCGCGCTCTTCCCGGTAGTACTGCAAGATGGCGTTCGACTGGACCAGCAGCACTGCGGCGTATCCCTTTTCGTCGCACGTGTAGTACGGATAGCTCCGGTAGCTGCAGCTGGCGAGCTGCGCCGTGCCCCACGGTCGCTTCCAGATCGTGGTCTCGGTGTCGAAGTTCGGCACTCTCGCGTCCATCGACGATAGCTTCCAGATCAACGGCTTTCGCTCACTTGGTCGAGCGCCGAACCTCTCGGAGAGTCTCTGAACAAGCTCTTCATACCGCTGCTTTCGCATCGCTGGCGTGAACTGCTCCGAGAACGTCTTGAACGTGTTCAGCTGGAACCTGGCCTCTTGAATGACGCCATCAGCCGTGGTGTACAGGCTGACGTTGAGCCGGTCGGTGACCCAGGTCGGTCGGCGGTCATCCGGAATGCTCAACTCGTCATGCCAAAGCTGGCCATTGCCGAGCCTGAACGGAATCTCGGATTTCCAACCCTTGCGCGGCGTCGTCCCATCGATGGTGTATCCGAAGAACGTTTGATCTTCCAGACTCGATGGCTGCGACGGCGTCTGTGCTGTTGCTTGTGATACGGCGAGCAGCAGCGAAAGCGAGATGGCGGCGTAGTGGTGGCGGCGGCTCATCGCTTGAACCCCATGACCAGCGAGATGACCAACGTCACCAGAAAACACAGCATCTGCTCGGACGATCCGATTGACGTCGTCAGCGTGTACAGGTAGTACACCGATGCGATCAGGATGGCATTCCGGATGTTCTTCGGGAAAGTCTTTACCTCACCCTTCGAGTCGTAGTACATCGGTCCGGTCAGTGCGACCAGCGCGGCGATCGGAGCGATGGTCATGAGCGACGCTATCAAGAACCAACGCCGGCGATACCACTGGGTCTTGGCGTACTCGCTCGACGCCGCGGCCAACGGCGCAGATACGGTCGCGCCGCCCGCCACAGAAAGATGCTGTGGTGCGCCGCATTTTGGGCACGTCGGCGCCGTCTCGTGAATCTGTACGCCGCAGCCGCGGCAATGCACAAAGGTTGTCACTTCAATTCTCCTCGTCAGTTGTTAAAGGTTTGCGATGCAGATCAGCAAGCCGATGCCTGCCGCCACGAGACCAACCGCGGCTGCGATGCGGCCGGGTTTCTGGTGATAGGTGCTCAACCCCGCGCAGATGACGGCGGTGAGCGTCAAGCCAAAGGCGCCCAGCAGCTCGTCGCGGTCAGACGGAAAGCCATCGGTCAGTACGGCCAACAGCATCAGCACGCCAAGGACGCACGAGACGATGCCCAGGGCCGGACTACCGGCTGAAGGCGACGCGGCTACGACTTGCTGCTGTGGAGCGCCGCAGTACGGACATACGGCTGCTCTCGTATGCAATGACTGGCCGCAGGCGCGGCAGTGAGCAAAGGTCGTCATCAATTTCTCCTCACCGTGTTGTTTTCTAAGCCCCACATTTCCTGCGAGGCGTGGTGTTTTCGATGCACATACGCATCATTAGTATATTCATCGATGCGAGTACTGCGTGGATACAGCCGCTACATGCGTGCAGATTCAGCATTGATGACATCAGCCTCTCGCTCAAGCAAGCCCGCCACATCGCAGCCAAAGACCGACGCCAAGCTGCCACACACCGCTTCCCGTCCGGAGCGCGATGCAAACCCCGTATCACTGGCGTTGGGTAAACAGCTCAAGAGCTTGCGAATCGATCGCCAGCTATCTCAGGAAGAATTGGCGGACAAGTCCGAAGTGGATCGAACTCAGATCAGCCGGATTGAGCGGGGCGTTGCCAATCCGTCTCTGATGACGCTGTCCATCATTTGCTACGTGCTCGACATCACACTGTCGGAGCTACTGGCCCCGATCAAGAAGAATTTGAAGCCGCACTGGGCCGATCCAACGGCCCCGATTCGGCGTGCCGCGGCACAAGGACAAAGATCAGCGCCACGTCGACTGCGCTAGCTGCTTGCGTGTTCTCGAGACTTCGCTCAGTCCGTCCGGCGACACTCAGCGGCCAGCACCATGCAGTGCGCGGCCAGATCACCAAGCTCGGCCATAAGCCAGCCCAGTGCTTCGATACTGTCGGCACCGACTGTGCCGTCTTCGATCACCGGCGACGAATTCGCTAGCAGATGACCGAGCGCGCCCAGACCGTTCTGGCACACGGCCATGATGGCTTGCGCGTTGTCGGCGAGTCGGCGTCGCGCCTCGTCGTCTTCCGAGGACGGCATCTTCAGATCGCATAGGAGCTGTCGCATCGGCCGCAGCGCCACGCTTCGATGTTGATGCCGTCGAGCGGCATGTCGATCAGCTGCGTCGCTCACTTCGCACTCCCCGGCCAAAAAAGCTGTCGTCGTTGCGGACCAACGAGATGGCCGACAGCAACTTCACCGGCTCACTCTGGCCCATGGTCGTGTAGTGCCAGTGCACCGACGCCCGCCGTTTGTCGAATGTCACTGGCTTGTCGATGCTCAGAATTCCATTGCAGCTCGCAAACGGCAAGGCATCATCAGATGGGTCCAGCACCAGCAAGGAATCGACCGTCAGCTTCTGGCCGACCGCAATGCCGCCGCAGCCGACGCCGAGCACCACATGCCGGTGATGGTCCTTGACGGCTTCGTAGCTGATCAAGGTCAGCTGTGCCCTCTTTAAGGAGTCCACGGCAAACGCATCGACGCCACGGTCAAAGCCGTCAGCCCAACGGACGGTGATCGGCAGTTCCATCGCTTCGAGTGCTTCCACCACGTCCGGCGCGTAGGCACCCTCGTGCCAGCTGTCGCCCAGCATTGTGTAGAGATCGGCGGCGACACCGTACTTCCGATGCGCCATCGCCAAGACGGCACTGCGCTTGACCAGATCAAGGATGACCAGCGCCATTGCCAAGCTGTACATCGCGCACGCGCTGTCGGCTTCACCCTGGCGGATATGAGCCGGAATGGGGTCTTGTCGCCGGCCTGTGGTCGTCAGCACGTTTCCGATATCGAGCGCCGGGTGATACCGCTGAACACGCATGCCCGCTTTGGTCGCCCGCGCCATCTCAGTAGTCCGAGGGTAGGAGCAACGTTGTGACCGAAAAGTCTCTTTCGGTTATCACGTAGACCTTCGGCGAACGGCGACGCTCTTCACTGGTCATCGACTGGAGCACGGTCGGATCGAGCAGCCGATAGACCGACAGCAGCCGGTTGCCGAGCTTCAGTGCTTCGTCGTTGGACCGCGCATCGTCGGCACCGACATCGCCCCAATCGCCACATTGATGGCGAGCCAGCAATGCCGAGGGCGAGACGCCATGCTTTTCCAGCAGCGCCAATGCCGCGGGGGTTGCGACCGTGCGGCCCAACCGAAAGCGCGGTTCGGAATTGCAGGGCGCGGCACTTGTGCAACGCTTGGTCTTGAATTTGGTCTCGGGCTTGAGAAGATCGCACATGAGAATTTTCTTTGTTCGTTGAATTCGAGACGTGCGAAGACCTCCGAAAACCATCGTTCGGATACGCGTGCGCACACGTCAGTGGTTGGAATCAGGGCAGCCAGCAGTGGCTGCAGAAATGGAACTTCTTTCTGCTATGCGGCGGCAACTGAGGCGACCGCGTACAGCGCCTGCATCAGCGCCAGAACCGTCACCGCCCGGTGTCGCTGGCCGTGATCGACAAAGCAACGCTGGACCGTCGACTCGATCAGGTCGAACGTCAGATGTCCAGCAAGCGGCTGGTACTGCTCGGCCGGAATCTGCCAGCCGGTGAGCCAGGTGATCACGACCGCTATCTGAGCCGCGCTCATCGAACGCTCGTTGCGCGCAGTCACAAAGACCTCGGCGACGGGCAGATCGAACCACTCAACAAGCAGACCGTCGGGTACATCGTTCTCAGGTTGCAGCGTCCAATGGGACCGCGGCTCCAGCAGATCGGCCAGCAGCGCGCTTCTTGAACGATGAACGGTTTCCAACACTTCCACCAGCGTCTCGCTGGCTTCCAGGCACTGGCTCACGCTCGACGGCACGCGCAGCGTATCCGTCAGCATCAAGCGCAGAGCCCGCAGTCGGCACGGCGAGGCCAAGCAAACGGCCACGGCGATTGCAGGCTCGTCCAGCAAGATCGAAAGTGCCTCGATGGCATCCGCCCAGTTCTCGCACGGCACGCATCCGAGCACCCGATTGAGCACAGCCGGATGCTCGGTTTCAGCACAGTAGGACCAGAGCAGGAGCTTTCGCTCGACCTCAGTCAGATGGAGCAATTCCGCGAGCCAGTCGAGATTCCTGAGCACGGAACATTCGCCATCGAATTCAGGCACTACCAAGGCCTGTATTTGGATACCGAATAACACTGGGTCGATCAGCTCTTCCGGGCAATCGACGGGCAAGAGGAATCGCGGAACATTGGCGGAATAAATGCGAACGTTCGCAATACCAAGCTCGGGGGCAAAGTAATTCCGAATATGACGAGCGGCCCGCTGGAATTCTTCGCCCTGATCGTCGTCGATCAAGCGATGCAAATTCGCACCGATAAACTTCAGCATCAGCTTCGTTTGGGCTTGGCGGAACGCCATATTGCAGGGGTGTTCGGGCACGGAAAAGGGCAATGCACGGGGTGTAGCAACCAATGCTTCGGGCATGGCTGCGCCACCGGACAAGGTGTCGGTCATAAAAGCTCCGAGAGTGAGTGGGAACAGGGACGTCGAATCAGACGCGCGGGCGCTGGCATCGGCCACGACAAGGCGGCCGGCGAGCGGTCAGAAACGATCTGGGAAAGCGAAAGTCGACGGTAGAAAACCGCCGATAACCAGGCTGCCAGCCGACAACTCAATTAGCCGTCGAACTCGGAATTGGTCAGAAAAGCATAAAAAACCGCTGAAAATCAGCTGTTTTCAAGCCAAAAACAGTGGATTTCAAGAAAATCCGGCTATTTGCTCTATTTTACCACAAATTTCGATAAAATAGAGTCAATTGAAATTGCACAGATCAATGGCATTTCGATCATTCAATTCAATTGATTTGTCTGTCATTTTCAATGCCCAGCTTTAAACCGCTGGTGGTGGTGGCAGACAAAAAACCCCGCCGAAGCGGGTAGTAAATGATCCGAAGACAGGGATCGAATGGCCGCACTACAGGACGCCTCGATGAAAACGATCGGCACTGACATTCAAAACAGCAGGGAAATTTCCGCTGGGCCGCTCTGGCGTAGGAGATGGGCTGGCATCGGGATGCGCGTTTTGCGCATCGCTTGAGCGTCGTCGAACCGCCACTGTCAGGTAGTCAGGTCGGCGCAGCCGGCCGCTAACCGGAGACAACCATGGCAGACGATCCCAAGAAGACAGGGCTGGACCGCAAACTGATCGCCATGCATGAGCCTCACGAGGTGCGCTCGTGGATGGAATCGCTTGGCTGTACCGAGACACAGCTGCGCGATGCGGTGAAGGCCGTCGGCAACTCTGCGGAGGCCGTGCGCGAATACCTCGCCGGCAAGCGTTGATGAGCCACATTCGGCGCATTGCCGTACACGTCGACGAGCCTGATCCTGGCCTTTTCTACTGGGTGCTCATGGAGGAAGGCGACGACACCAGTCAATGGGTCGAGCTCGAGTCCGCTGATGAGCACTACGACATGTGGCTTGACGCGCTGCAGGCTGGCGTTCGAGCGCTTGAGGGCTATGCGCCAGACGAGCGGATCGGCCCCAGGGCGTCCGGCGACGACGAAGACGCCAACCCAGTTCGGGAGCAAGAAACATGACGCCCCAACGAGAACCCCGACCGTCTGTTCTAGGGAAGCGGCTGATGTTCACTCTGCTGGCGATCATCGCCGTAGTCATCGTGGGCGTGCTGTTTGTCTACGGGATAAAGGATCCTGCGAAGGGTCCCGGCAATCTTCCGCCTGGCGGCGCCTCCGCCCCTCACTCCGAAAGCGGATTGCCCGCATCCAAGTAAGGCATGGACCGTGGCGCAGCAAATCAAATGCAAGGGTGCACGGTGGTGCTGAGATAAGTAATCTCATGCGGATGGAAGGGAATGCCTCGCGTGGTCCCTACCAGTTTGCGCAGTTGCGGTTTGTCTCGGTGCTCAAATCGACAGGAATGATTGAGGCTGAGATGGAGCCACGGTTCTCGTCGATAAACCGGTATTCGCAGCCGCTGGCGGCGACGGTGTTTCGCATTACGGCAGCCGGCAAGACTCAACTCGAGAACTGGTGAGATGTGCTGATTCAACTGATGGCAAGCAGCGTCGAATGACAAACTTACTCACTGTGTGAGCGCGCTCCTACAAAGCGCATACTCCCGCGATGCGCCTCAGCCAATTCATCAGGGACAACATCGAGCCGATCTTGGTGGAGTGGGAAATGTTCGCTCGCACCATGATCCCTCCGGCGGAGACGATGTCCGTCGCCGAGCTGCGCGATCACGCGCATGAAATCCTGCTCGCCATTGCCGACGAGATGGAGTCCAGCCAGTCCGAGGACGAGCGCGAAGCCAAGTCCAAGGGCCTTGCCGGGCCGGGCATCAAGGTGACCTTTGCCGCTGTCCATGGCACGTTGCGCCAGCGCGTCGGTTTCGACCTGAGCCAGCTGAGCGCCGAATACCGCGCCCTGCGCGCATCGGTGCTGCGCCTGTGGATGGCCCAGGTCGGCACGGTCGACGCCACCGTGCTCGAGGAGGTGATTCGCTTCAACGAGGGCATCGATCAGGGACTTGCCGAAGCCATGCTCACCTACTCGGAGCACATGGCCAGTTCGCGGGACACCTTCCTGGCCGTGCTCGGCCATGACCTGCGAAGCCCGCTCGGGGCGCTCAGTTCCTGCGTGCATCTGCTGGGGCACGTCGTCGATGGCAAGCCCAACGAGCGCGCGCTGCGCATCGCCAGGCAGAGCGTCACCTCCATCAGCGAAATGATCACCGACCTCCTGGAGTACACCCGCACCCGGCTCGGGCGCGGGATCGAAGTCACGCCGCAGCATGGCGATCTGAGCGCGCTGTGCGATGAGGCTTTCGACCAGGTCTGCGCCGCCTATCCGCTGCGCAAGCTCGAGGCGGACATCACCCCTGCCGTGACGATGGACTTCGATGCGCCACGCATGCGGCAGGTGCTCTCCAATCTCCTGAACAACGCCGTCCAGCACGGCGACCCGGCCTTTCCGGTGGTCCTGGCGGTTCACATCGAGGGAAAGGAAGCGACGCTGACCGTCAAAAACCACGGCACGCCCATTCCCGCCGACTCGATGCAAGTCATATTCAACCCGCTGGTCCAGGTCACGTCGAAGGAATCGGAGCCCCACGAGCGCCCCGCGACCAGCCTGGGCCTGGGCTTGTTCATAGCCCGGGAAATTGTGAAAGGTCACGAGGGGACGATCGCTGTGACATCGTCGGAAGTAGAAGGCACGTCCTTTGTCGTGCGCTTGCCGCTGTTTAGCACGGCGGGGGCCGAAAACGCTCAGTGAGGCGATACCGGCACGGCCTTCGAGGTAGCAAGCGCCAATGTGGAAGCCCGACAAGCCCATCGTGATCGCAGGCGAAGCGCTAACCGACATCGAAGTCTGGTGGCGCGAGTTTGGCAACGCATTCCACGAACTGTGCGCTGGCGAGGTCGATGAAGAATGGCTGGTCAGCATCACGCATGCAATCTACCCATTGGCCCTCGATCACGAACCTCGCGGCACAGCCAAGCTGGTCTACACCGCGCTGATGTTCGAGATGCCGGAATTCGTGGAAGGCGAGCACGCCGCGCGAGCGCGCAACGTTCGGCTGAAGGCAATCAGGGCCTGGATGTCACGGTGCAATGGCCCTTGGCAGCCGCGGTAGCGGCGCCGTAATTGCCCAGGGGGCAAAATGGCTTTTTTTGAGTGCTTAGGGCAGCGTCATGAACATCCAGCAGCGAAACAACATTCAGGTGCTTGGCGCTGGGGATCAAACGATGATCTTCGCTCACGGGTTCGGTTGCGACCAGAACATGTGGCGATTCATGGCTCCGAAGTTTGCCGAGCGCTTTCGCGTGGTGACCTTCGATCTTGTCGGCTCGGGCCAGTCGGACCTGGGCGCCTACGACAAGGCCAAGTACGCAAGCCTCCAAGGCTATGCCGACGACGCGCTGGAGATCGCGAACGAATTTGCGACAGGGCCAACGATGTTCGTCGGTCACTCCGTGAGCGCCATGATCGGCATGCTGGCCGACTTGAAGGAGCCTGGTGTTTTCGCGGCACACATGATGATCGGTCCGTCGCCCTGCTACGTAAATAACGGCGACTACGTTGGCGGCTTCACTCGCGACGACATCGACTCGCTTCTCGACGCGCTGGAGAGCAACTATCTCGGCTGGGCCAGCAGCATGGCGCCTGCGATCATGGGCGTGCCCGAGCGGCCCGAGTTCGGCGCCGAACTCACGGCCAGCTTCTGCCGCACCGATCCCGAGATCGCCAAGGAATTCGCCAAGACCACCTTCCTATCTGACAACCGGGCGGACGTGGCAAGGCTGCAAACGCCCACGCTCGTGATCCAGTCGTCCGAGGATCTCATCGCCCCCGTGACGGTCGGCGAATACATGCAGCGCACGCTGCCGAACAGCACGCTGCGCGTTGTAGCCAACACCGGGCATTGCCCACACCTGAGCGCGCCCGGAGCAAGCTGCGACGCGATCGAGGAGTTCCTGGCCACGCTCGGACAGCCGAGAGACAAATGAGCCCGGTTCTGCCGGAACCCGATGACCTCCTCGATGAGGCGCCCTGCGGTTTCCTGGTCACGACCCTGGATGGCACCATCCTGAAAGTCAACGCGACTTTCTGCAATTGGATCGGCATTCCGCGCGATGACCTCGTCGGCAACAAGCGCGTGCAGGAGCTGTTCACCATGGGCGGGCGCATCTTCCACCAGACCCACTGGGCGCCCGCGCTGCAAATGCAGGGCTCGCTGGCCGAGGTGAAGTTCGACGTGCGCCACCGCGACGGCCGCAGCATTCCGATGATCTTCAACGCGCGACAGCGGAAACGTGCTCATGGCGATTTCCATGAAATCGCCGCTTTCGTAGCAGAAGACCGCAACCGCTACGAGCGCGAACTCTTGAGCGCGCGAAAGAAAGCCGACCTCCTGCTCGAGGCGGAACGCGACTCGCAACACCTGCTGAGGGACCGTGCGCTCTTCGCAGAGCAGATGGTGGGCATCGTGAGCCACGACCTGCGAAACCCACTGTCGGCCATCCTGATGGGGCTGCAGGTGCTCGGGCGCTCCGAGAACGAGCGTCGCGTTCGTGTGCTGGGCCACGTGCGCAATTCGGCCGAGCGCGCCCAGCGCCTGATCGAGGAACTGCTGGACTTCACGCAGGCGCGCATCGGCAAGGGCTTGACCGTGAATCTCGGGGCCATCGATCTGCACGAGATCACGGCACATGCGATCGACGAATTGATGCTCGCATTTCCGGACCGGGAAATCGTCCATCGCCCGAGTGGCCCAGGAGCATGCGTCGCCGATTCGGATCGACTGGCGCAACTCATCGGCAACCTCGTGAGCAATGCGGCGACCTACGGCGGCCGAGGCATGCCGATCGAAGTGCGCTCACAAATCGACGGATCAGATGCTGTGGTGTCGGTGCTCAATCAGGGCGAACCAATCTCGCCTTCCATGCTTGCCACGGTGTTCGAGCCGATGGTGCGAGGCGCAACCGCAAGCGGTTCGGCACGCAGCGTGGGCTTGGGGCTTTTCATCGTGAATGAGATTGCGAAGGCTCACAACGGCTCGATGAGCGTGACCTCTTCAGCCGCGCACGGGACCGAATTTACGCTGCGCTTTCCTGCATGCCGGGCTTCGGAATAGGGCCCTTCTTCTTTCGAGTTTAGGTAGCAGCACCTCAGAACGGCAGCTCTTCTTCCTGGGGGCCGGTAGGTGCTGGTTCGCCCTCTCTGAGCTCGGCGGCCGACACTGGTACGGCGCTCATCAGGTCAACAGGGATGAGTCCGATCATCCGGCGTGCCTCCTCCGGAGTACACGTCAGCCAGCGGTCGAAGTCACGCTCTTCAATCGCAACGACGGAGCGCTTGTCCTGCACCTCGAGCGGCTTCTTCGTCGTCTTGTCGATCTCGGGCTTGTGCATGCGAGACATGATCGGATGCAGTTTCGCGTCAAGGGTTGCGCACGGTGTAGCGCTCCTCATAACGTTAGTTTCGTAGTCGACCAATTCTCTACCGACCGCGAAACCCCACAGAACTGCAACGAAGATTTTGCGCCGACGGGCCGTCCGGCTAAAGTCGCCCACTAACTGGGCAAGCCAATCCCAGTTCCAAGCACATGCGGGGGGCCTGCAGGCGCTCGCACGACGCTCGGGATGGCGTGACAAACCGGGCGGGCCATACGGTTCAACTATGCAGACTGACTCCAAAACTCTGTCCGACCGCGCTCTCGCCTCGCAGGCCGGCGCGGTCTTGGCAGAGGTTCGTTGGCGATTCGGGCCATTCGTTCTGCATGAGATGCAACGTCGACTCGAACGCGGCGACGAACTCGTGCGACTGGGGCCGCGCGCGTTCGACTTGCTGCTGCAGCTCATCAAGCGCGCCGGCGAGTACATTGGTAAGGATGAACTTCTGGCCACCGTCTGGGCCGGCGTCGTGGTCGAGGAAGCCAGCGTGCGCGTTCACATGTCGCTGCTGCGTAAGGCGCTAGGGCCGCTGGGCGAGTCGGAAAAGGGCGAGGGGCGCGAGGAGTGGATCACCAATGTGCCCCAGCGCGGCTATCGCTTTAACGTCAAAGTCGACCGCGAAGCGATGGATACCTCAAATGGCATCGAAGCTCGCTCACCCGCGCCTTCTTTCAACAGGTTGCCGGCGCGCCTGACCGAGCTTGTGGGCCGTGAGTCGGAGGTTGAAAAGGTTCTATCGTCGCTCGAGTCACACCAGTTGGTCACTCTCGTCGGTCCGGGCGGCATTGGCAAGACCAGCGTCGCGATCCACGTCGCGGAACACTGGCAGTCGCGCCGCGGCACGCCGTGCGCCTTCGTTGACCTTGCTCCGCTGATCTCGCATGACCACGTACTTGGGACCATCGCGCGCGCACTGGGTGCTGCGGCGGACATGCCGGATACCGTGCAGACAATCACCCAATTTCTGCAGGGGCAAGAGGTGCTACTGCTGATCGACAACTGCGAACACGTCATTGAGTCGCTCGCGCTGCAGGTCACGCTCTTGCTGACTACTTCGCCTGGGCTGCGAGTGCTAGCCACAAGTCGCGAGTCCCTTCGCGTCGCTGCGGAGTATGTGGTGCGGCTGCCGCCATTGGCCGTTCCTGACGCTGACAACATTCTGCTTCCTCAAGCCATGCAGTGGCCTTCGGTCAAGTTACTGGTGGAGCGCGCAAGGGCAGCCGGTGCCGGTTCGTTCGACGAATCGCACGGCTCTCAACTTTCAATGATCGCGAGACAGGTTGATGGCATTCCGCTGGCCATCGAGTTGGTGGCAGCGCGCCTGGCTGTGCAATCAATCCATGATCTTGCACGAACGCTGAACGATCACATGCGTCTCTTTGCCATCGGCAAACGAGCGGTGGCGCCGCGCCACAAGACCCTTGCCGCGGCGCTCGACTGGAGCATCGCGCTATTGGACGAAGAGGAACTTCGGCTGCTGCGTCGGCTGTCAGTTTTTCGCGGCCGCTTCGACGTCGAATCGGCGATGGCCATCTACGACGACACCGCATCCGAGGCAGCGTTCGACGCTCTAATCTCGCTGACCAACAAGTCGCTGATTTCGTTCGACAGCAATGACGCCATCGCGCCTTACCGCCTACTGGACACGACACGCGCCTACGCCGCCACGCTGCTGGCTCGCAGTGACGAGCGCCCGCTGCTATTGAAGCGCCACGCGATGTTCATGCTCGATCTGATGAGAGCGGCAACGTCCGACCTGCCGGATAGCACTGAACAGGTATGGGGCGAGCGGTATGCGTTCAGGCTCGACGACGTGCGCTTCGCGTTTGAGGTCTGCTTGGTCGAGCAGCCTGATGTGAAGATCGCTGCGTCACTGGTCACCGCGTCAGCGCCCTTGTGGTTCTACGTCTCGCAAGTCGTGGAGTACGGCGACAAAGTGAGGGCCGCACTTGCGCTGGTCGACCAGCAGCCTGAGCAAGACATGGCAACGGCGGCTTGGCTAGCCACGGCCCTAGTGGGAGCCCTGTTGCACACCGTAAGGCCCGCTCATGACCTCAGCGCGGCCTGCGACCGGGCGCTATCCGGTGCACTGGCTGCCAAGGTGCGCGCGCTGGAGCTTCAGGCTCGCTGGGCTCACTGCACATATGATGTGTTTCGCGGTGAGTACGCGGCGGCTTGGAAAGGCGCGCAAGCTCTGCTCGGCGCCGTGCAAACGTGGGACGACCCGCCGGCTTTGATACTGGCGCATCGCGTAAGCGCGATCACCAGCCATTTCCGCGGGGACTTCGAGGTGTCCCGACTGCACAGCGAGGCTTCAATCGCCATCACCGGTGGCCTAGGTCGAACGCGCTCGAGCATGTTCCAGGTGGACGCCATCGTTGCATCCAACTCGGTGCTGTGCCGCACCCTGTGGATTCAAGGAGACAACTTGCGGGCGCTGCAGATGGCGCGCGACACAATGGCTCGCGCCGAGTCGCTTGGCAATTCCGTGTCGCTGTGTGCCGCGGGATACGGGGCCTGCGCCGTGGCGCTGTGGTCGGGCGAGACCGAACTGGCGCGCAGGTGGATTCAGCTGATGTGGGAGGAGGGACGCCGCCGAGGCCTGCTCGGGTGGCACCGGCATGCTGAGTGCTTTGTGCTGGCCATGCAACTGTACGACGCACCCGATCCACAGCGACACATCGCCGAGGTGCTTGGACAATTCGGTGGCTATGACAAGCAGCGCAAGGAAACGCTCGTGACCTTCTGCCCCGAATGGGTCGAAGACGAAATGGTAGAGCTCGTCTTGCAGGGTGAGAGCCATTGGAGCGCGTCAGAAGTCTGGCGCGCCGCCGGTCTACGCAGCGAACGACACGGCGCGGTCAAAGAGGCCGAGACGTTCTACCTTCGCGCAGCAAAGACCTCCAGGCAACAAGGCGCCATGGGTTGGGAGCTGCGCGCCGTGCAAAACCTGGCGCGCCTGTGGGCCGGCCAGGGCCGGATGCAAGAGGCAATACAGCTGCTAGACGAGACCTGCGAACGTACCGGCCCGTCTGGCACAGGTCGTGATTTTAATCAAGCCCGCGAACTTCGGCAGAAGTTGTGAAATCAGCGAGAAAGCGGTGTCTTGACTTTGCCTAATTCAGTACGAGTGAAGTTATTGAAGACCAGCTACCGACATTCGCTCGAATTTCCAGGCTCTCCGACTAGCGAGCTCAACTTCATTTTTGCGCGCCCTATGGGACGTCCATTCGGGAAGTCGAAGAGCTGCCTCGGCCTCGGTAACGATTGAGACGTTCTCGCTGTCGTTAAAGAGGCGTGGGCGCGATGCCTTTTTTACGAACTCGATCTCCATCGTCAGCTGCCCAATCTCGCGCTCCAAGGCGGAGATCTTCGTTTCATAGTCAGCCATACGAACCGACTCACCCTCCGTTGCTGAGCTTGATGCGATCAAACGAAGTCAGCCACATCTGGATGAGATTGGCCGAGAGATACGTAGTTGCGCTAGGCGCTTCGCCATGCCAAGTCGCCTGAGCGAATGTCATTGCACAGCTTCTGCAGGAACTACACAGAGCGCCTGCGAAACGGACCTGTTGCGGAGGTGGAACTTCGCCTTTGTTGAAGTTCGGCCAGCGTAGTAGTTCCATCTTTTCCCGATGGCCGAGTCTGTGGGGTTCATCGCAATCGCGCCGGGATCCTATGCAATCGACAGCTTCTTGTTCGCTTCTTCGTGGGGCATTGGTTCTGATTGCGCAACACGGCGATTCCGTCTGCCGATCTTCCGGAATGAGGGACGGCTCCATAGCATGAGCCCATCGCAGCGTGACAGTTTCAGGCCAGGGCCCACTCTTGCTAGCACTGTCTGCGCAACCTCTGCTCCACGAAAGAAAGTCTTTATGTCCATCCACGGCAAGGAGCCGTCCGCCAGGCGTCTGTTCCTGCGCAAGATAGGCGGCGCATCCGGCGCGGCGCTCGCGGCGCCGGCACTGCTCGGCGGTTTTGCTGCATCTTCCACTTCGGCGCAAAGCGTCTCGGCCAGCCCGTCGCGTGCCTCAGGGTATTTGTCGTTGGGCCCGCAGGAAGTGGCCTGTGTCGAAGCCCTGGTGAACCTGATGTGCCCTGCCGATGCGTTGACGCCAAACGGCGTCGACTGCGGCCTCCACGTCTACATCGACCGACAACTCGCCGGCGCTTGGGGACGCGGCGACCAGCTCTATCGGCAAGGTCCCTGGCGCCCAGGCAAGCCGCAGCACGGCTACCAGTCGCCGCTCACGCCCGAAGAACACTTCAAGGCCGGCATCGCAATGCTTCGCCACGAGGCCGAGCAGCGCACGGGCAAGGCCATCGAGCAACTCGATGCTCCGCGCCTGGACGCCTTGCTGCAGGAGGTGGCCGCGGGCCGCATGGACAACGAGCGCTACGCGCTTGGCGCATGGTTCAACGACCTTTTCTATCCGCTGTTCGCGCAGGCCTGCTTTGCCGACCCGATCTACGGCGGCAACCGAGACAAGGCCTTCTGGCGCGCCATCGGCTTTCCGGGGCTGCCCGCTTTTCACGGACGCAACGTCGTCGAGTTCCGAGGCCGCGCCGTCCCCGCCGCGTCCAAACCGCAGTCGATCGAGGACTTCAGTTGAAGACCCACGCACCATGACCAAGAAACTACCCAAGCGCTCCGTCGTCTTCGTCGGCGGCGGACTCACCGCCGCACTCGCGGCACGGCAGATGATGAGCGCCGGCATCGACGTGCTGGTGCTCGAGCGAGGCGGCGACCATGCCGGCAGCGCCGCCGCGACACTGCCCAACCAGCGCGACGAATTGCGCTGGGGCGTGCACAACGGCCTGGTCCAGAACTGGGCCAACGAGACCTATACCCTGCGCCACGCCGCGAGCGAAAGCGCCCTGCCCGTGCGCCGGATGGAGGCTTTTCTCCCGGGCGACGGCATGGGCGGCGCGGCCAACCACTGGAACGGCCAGACCTGGCGCTGGGCCGAATACGACCCGGCCCTGCGCACCCGCCTGGAGGCCCGCTACGGCAAGGCCGCGATCCCGCGCGAGATGACCGTGCAGGACTGGGGCATCGGCTACGCAGAGATGGAGCCCTACCACGACCTCTTCGAGCAGCTCTTCGGCATCGCCGGGCAGGCCGGCAATGTCGGCGGAAAGCTGATCGAGGGCGGCAACCCCTTCGAGGCACCGCGCAAGCGCGACTTTCCGCAGAAGCCGCTCGAAATCCTCGAATCGGGCCGGATCTTCAAGGCCGCCGCACAGAGCCTCGGCTACAAGCCGTTCCCGCTGCCCGCGGCCAACTCGCCGGGCGCCTACACCAACCCTGACGGTGCGAGCCTCGCACCTTGCCAGTACTGCGGCCACTGCGAACGCTTTCTCTGCGAAGCCAATGCCAAGGCCAGCCCGATGGTGCTGCTCTACCCGATGCTGCAGAAGCAACGCAATTTCGAGATACGCCTGCATTCCCAGGTGACCGGCATCGACTACGACAAGCGCGCCCAACGCGTCACCGCCGTGCGCTTCATCGACCTGCAGACCGCGCAGGAGTACGAGCAGCCCGCCGACGTGGTGGTGCTCTCGGGATTCACCATGACCAACACCAAGCTGCTGCTCACGAGCGGCATCGGCAGGCCCTACGACCCGAAGACCGGCAAGGGCACGGTCGGCAAGAACTTCTGCTACCAGGTGATGTCGTCGGTGCCGGTGTTCTTCAAGGACCGCTTCATCAATCCGTTCATGGCTTCGGGTTCCTCGCAGATGGTCGTGGACGAGTTCAACGGCGACAACTTCGACCACGCCGGGCTCGGCTTCTTCGGCGGCGGCTACATCTACTCGAACGTGACGAACGGCCGGCCGATCAATGCGCGGCTGCTGCCGGCCGGCACGCCGCGCTGGGGATCGGCCTGGAAGCAGGCCAACGCCGACTGGTACTCGCACGCCTTCAACGTCTCCGTGCACGGCAGCAACTACCCTCACCGCGAGAACTACCTGGACCTGGACCCCACCTACCGCGACGCCTACGGCATGCCGCTCGTGCGCATGACCTTCAACTTCCACGAGAACGACTACCGCATGAGCGAGTACGTCACGAACAAGGCCGCCGGCATCGCGCGCGCCATGGGCGCCACGACCGTGGGCACGCCGCAACCCCGGCGCGGCGACTTCGACGCGCGCCAGTACCAGACCACGCACACCACCGGTGGAACCATCATGGGCGCAGATCCCGCAACGAGCGTGGTCTCGCCGCACCTGCAGCACTGGGACGCGCAGAACCTCTTCGTGGTCGGCGCGTCGGTCTACGCGCACAACGCCGGCTACAACCCGACCGGTCCGCTCGCGGCGCTCGCGCTGCGCCTGGGCGATGACCTCGTGCGCTACGCCAAGCAACCGCGCATGTTGTGAGGAGAACCCGCACCATGAAACCCCTTCTTTTCGCCGCCTGCGCCGCGACCGTCATGAACCTGGCGCACGGTCAATCGACCGTGCAGCCGCCCAAGACGTGGGCCGCCTGCGCGGCCTGTCATACCGCGGGGAGCGCCGCCATCGGCCCGCCGCTGGCCGGCGTATTCGGCCGCAAGGCCGGCTCGGCGCCCGGCTTCGGCTACAGCCGCGCGATGAAGAGCGCCGACATCACCTGGGACGACAAGTCGCTCGCGGCCTTCGTGACCGATCCACAGCAGGCGGTGCCCGGCAACCGCATGCCTTTTGCGGGCGTCCCCGACGCGGGCGAAGTGGCTGAACTCGTCAAGTACCTGAAGACACTGCGATAGCGGCGCCAGGCCGTTGTGCAGACGGCGCCCGCGCAATGTGCCCTTCCACAGGAGAATTTCCATGAGCCGCGCTTTTCAGCACCAAGAGCTTCCCCGAGCCGCACACGGCGGAGCCATGCTCGCCCTGGCCCTTTCGCTGGCGGGCTGCCTGTCGGCACCGGATGTCCGGCTGCCGTCGCTCGACTCGCACGACGCCGCCTTGCGAGCGCGCGCGGCCGCGATGGCCAAGGAACCGGCCCTCACCGAAGAGACGATGCCCTCCGAATGGTGGCAACTGCTCGGCGACCCCACGCTCTCTGCGCTGCAGGCAGAAGCCGCCGGCGCCAGCCTGGACCTGCAGGTCGCAGCCGCGCGCATCGACGAGAGCCGCGCGCAACTCGGCCTGGCCGATGCGGCACGCAGACCCCAGGTTTCTGCCGATGCTGCCTACACTCGCTCGGCCCTGAGCGACTACGCGCCGTTCGCCTTGCTCGGCGCGCCCACCCATCCAACGAGCAGCTGGACCCTGGGCCTTCAGGCCGGCTGGGAGCTGGACCTCTGGGGCCGTCTCCGCCAGCAGAGCGAATCGGCCGAGGCACGGCTGATGGCCAGCGCCTACGGCATGGAAGCGGTCAGAGTCTCGGTGGCCGGCGACATCGCGCGCACCTATCTGCTGCTGCGCGGCGTACAGGCGCAAATGGCGATCGTCCAGGAGAACCGGCAGATCGCCGGCAACCTCGTGCGATTGGCCGAGAGTCGGGAGCGTCACGGCGTCGCCACCCGCTTCGATGCGGCATCGGCACGCGCCGATGCCGCCGGCATCGAAGCGCGTCTGTCGCAGTTGCAGCAACAACGTGATGCGCTGATGAACGCGCTCGCGCTGCTGCTGGGCCAGGCGCCCAGGGAGCTCGACGCGCGCCTGGCGAGTGCCGCCCTGCCTGCGATGCCACGGCGCTTGCCGATCGGCGTTCCGTCGGAGCTGGCGCGCCGCCGGCCTGACATCCTGCAGGCCGAAGCCCGCCTGCGTGCGGCAGTCGCGGACATCGGCGCGGCCGAGGCCGATTTCTATCCGCGCGTGAGTCTCACGGGCAGCTTTGGCTTCCAGGCGCTGGACCTGTCGGACCTGGGCAGTTGGGATTCGCGTCGCTTCTCGATCGGACCGGCGCTGCACTTGCCGATCTTTCAGGGCGGGCGGCTGCGGAGCAATCTCGCGTTGAGCGAGACGCGCCATCGCATCGCGGGCATTGCCTACCGGCAAGCCGTGCTGCGCGCCTGGCACGAAGTGGACGATGCGTTGACCGCCTACAGCACCGAGCTCAAGCGCCACGCGCAGTTGCAGCTGGCTCTGACGCAGAACCGCACGGCGCTCGACGTGGCGCAGCGCGCGTACGAGCAGGGCACCGCAGACTTCACCGCAGTGCTGGTGGCGCAACGCTCGCTGCTGGCCAGCCAGGCCGAACTCGCCAACTGCGCCACGGCTTCGGCGCTTTCGGTGGTCTCGCTCTACCGCGCGCTGGGCGGCGGCTGGTCGCCGGCGCTGCACACGGCGACGCTGGCTGGAGGCGCATCGTGAGTGCGCGAGCGGCGGCTTCGGTGCCTCCAGCATCCCCGGCCAGCCCCGGCGCGCCGGGGTTCAAACCACAGATGGCTGCCGGCCTGCTCGGCGTGCTGCTGGCGGCGATCGTCGCGGGGCTGAACAGCCGCGTGCCAGGCCTCGTACTGGCCGATGTGCAGGGCGCGCTGGGCTTCGCGCGCGACGATGCCTCGTGGCTCACCACCGCCTATGCCGCGGGCGAACTGGCCGCGATGCCGTTCGCGATGTGGTTCGCCCTGACCTTCTCGATGCGCCGCTTTCACCTCGCGATGCTCGGCACAGCGCTGGTGTTGTCGGCGCTTTTGCCCTTCGTGCACGACCTGAATCTCCTGCTCGCGTTGCGTACGTTGCAGGGTCTGTGCTCTGGCACGATGATCCCGATGCTCATGGGCGCGGCGCTCGCTTTCCTGCCTCCGCCCGTGCGGCTGCACGGCCTGGCGCTCTACGCGCTCACGTCCACCTTCACCCCCAACGTCGCGCTCTGGCTCGCGGCAGTCTGGGTGGACGGGCTCCAGGACTGGCGCTGGGCCTATTGGCACGTGATACCGCTCGGCCTTGCGGCCATGGCGCTGGTCGCCTGGGGCCTGCCGAAGTCACCGCCCGCACTGCCGCGCCTGAGACAAGGCGACTGGCTCGGCATGGCGCTGGGCATTCCCGGCCTTGCGCTGCTCGTGGTCGGTATCGACCAAGGCGTGCGTCTGGATTGGTTCCATTCGCCGCTCATCGTCGCCTCGCTGCTGCTGGGCGGCGTACTTACCGCGCTGTTTCTCCTCTGCGAGTGGCGGCACCCGGCACCTTTCATCAAGCTACAGATGCTCGGGCGCCGTAACCTCGGGCTCGGCTTCAGCGTGTTCGTACTGCTGCTGATGATCTCCGCTACCGCGGTGAACCTACCACTGCTCGCGCTCGCGCAGTTGCAAGGCTTTCGGCTCGCGCAGAGCGCCGACATCGGGCTGATGGTGGGCCTACCGCAACTCGTGCTGGGCGTGGGGGCCGCGCTGTTGCTCTACCAGCGGTGGGTCGATGCGCGCCATGTCCTCGCCGCGGGCCTGGTCTGTATAGCGCTCGCCTGCTGGCTCGGCAGCGCCATCACCGGCGAGTGGATGGTGGCGCAGTTCGTCCAGGCCGAGGTGCTTCATGCCATCGGGCAGCCCCTGGCAATCGTCTCGCTGTTGTTCCTCGCCACCAGCGTGGTTCAACCGAGCGAAGGCGCCTATGTCGCGGGCATCGTCAACACTTTGCGCACCTTCGGCTCGGTGCTGGCCGGCGCGGTCGTGGGTGAGCTCATGGTGGTGCGCGGCCATTTCCACGGCGAGATGATGCTGGATCAGGCCGGGCACCTGACCGCCCGGTTGTCCGACGCCCAGATGCAGCTGAACACGCTCGCCGGGAGCGTCGCGCGACAGGCCAGCGTGCTGGCCGCCGCCGACACCTACCTCGTCTTCGGCCTGCTGGCGCTGTTGCTGGTGCCGGTCGTGCTGATGCTGCAGCGCATTCCGGCGCCCTCCACCGCCATGGCCCCCGTCGTCACCCAGCCCGCCGCGCCCGCGCGCGCCACCTCCTGAATCTCACCTTTCTCAAGAGCGGAACCCATCATGGCCTCTAATCTTTTTCGCATCACAGTCGGCACGACCGCCGCTGTCGCTCTCGTGGCGGCCTTCTTCATCTTCAACCGGCCGGAGTCGGGCGGCTCCGAGCAGAGCACCGACGACGCCTACGTGCAGGCCCACTTCACCGTTGTCGCGCCGCAGGTCGCCGGCGTCATCGGCCGCGTGTCGGTCGACGATCACCAGGCAGTGAAGGCAGGCGCGCCGCTTGTGAACATCGACGATCGCGCGCTGCGCATCGCCGTCGATGCCGCAAAGGCCAACGTCGACAGCCTGCAGGCGCAGCTCGAGCGGCAGCAGAGCACGATCGCGCAGGCGCGCGCGGGACTGGCCGCATCCGTCGCAAGCCTCAAGCTCGCGGAGGCCAACCGCAGCCGCTTCGCCAACCTCGCGCGCGACGGCTCGGGCACGGTGCAGGCCCACCAGCAGGCCGACGCCGAATGGGACAACCGACGGGCCGCGCGCGAGCGCGACCAGGCCGGTCTGCGCTCGGCCGAGCAGCAAGTAGCGGTGCTGCGCGCCGAGGTCGAGAAAGCGCGCACCGCGCACGCCAATGCCGAACTCAACCTGTCGTACGCCAGCGTATTCGCGCCGCTGGACGGCATCGTCGCGCAGCGCAGGGCCCGCGTGGGCGGCTATGCGCGCGTGGGCGAGCCGCTGCTGACGCTCGTGCCGCTCGATGCCCTGTACGTCGAAGCGAATTTCCGCGAAACGCAGCTGGCGCGCGTACGCGTCGGCCAGCCCGTGGACATCGTCGTCGACGCGCTGCCGGGCGTGCGCCTGAAGGGCCGCGTGGAAAGCCTGGGGCCCGCCAGCGGCGTGAGCTTCTCGCCAGTGCCACCGCACAACGCCACCGGCAACTTCACCAAGATCGTTCAACGCCTGCCGGTGCGCATTTATCTGGAGCCCGGCCAGGAAGCCGCGCGGCGCCTGCGCGTGGGCATGTCGGTGCGCCCGCGCATCGACGTCGATGCCGAGGACGCAAGGGCCAACGTGCTCTAGTTTTGCGCGGCGTTCAGCGCCACTTCATTGCATCAAGACGCCCGCAGCATCTCGTGCTGCGAGGCGAATTGCGTCGATCAGCCCTCGCCTTGCACATCGTCGCGGTGCCTTCATGGAAACATCGCGATGCAGAAGAACAGGCTTCAAACATTGATGTCTTTTTCCTAATATTCATCCAACACGGTTCAAGGCCGAGGGCTCGCAAAAAGGCACACGCCGTTCGCAATCATCCAGCACTTGAACCGAAGCCCTGGATCAATCTTAAACAGAGTCACACCATGTCCATCGCTCCGCACAACGCAAGCACCCAAGGTCGACGCGACGCGATCCTCAAGGAAGTGGCCACTGCCGCCGAGCATGCGAGCAGCAGCTTCGCGAGCATCGAGGCCGTTATCGCCGCGACGCGCTTCTCCTACCAGGACATCGTCGATGCGTTCGGCAACGGCAGCGGCCTGCTCGTGGCCCTGGTCGAGCGGCTCGCGATGTCGATGCTGGAGCCGCTGGGCGACGGCACTGCAGCGCATTCATTTCATGACAGCCTTCAGGCATTCGGCCGACGCGTCACCGATGCACGCGCCGCCTCGCAGTTGAAGTGCCTCTATCGGATCGCGCTCACCGATGCCATCCGGCAAAACGGACTCGCACGGAACTTCTACCGGCGCGGCCCCGGCCTCGTGGCCGCAGGTCTGGCCGGCTTCTTTGATGCCGCGCAAGCTGCGGGCATCGTGGTGCCGCAGGCGAGCCACGCGCTGGCCAGCCATCTCATGGCGCTTCTGCGATCCAGCCTGGACCTGTCCAACACCATTGCGCTTCGCGGCGCTTCGAGCGAGACGCTGCATGTCCCTGGCGACATCTCGCAAGTCATCGAACTGTTCTGTGGCGGCATCGAAATTAAAGTGAATCATGCGTACTTTTCTCACTAAGGTCCTGGCCCTGACATCAAGCCAGGAAACCGCGCCGCAGAGCGCCACCATCTACAGCTCGCGCATCGATGGCGTGCCGAACGAACTGACCGGCGAGATCGACGTCAACGGCTCGCCGTTGACCATTGAGCCGGCCGACTGGTTCGTCTGCTTCGTCCCCGGGCTGCAGCGGCAGTGGTGGCACCGCTTTGCGCACCCCAAGCACAAGCACGTTTTCGCGCTGCGCATGGTCGACGACGACAAATGGCTTCTGGTGGAGCCCTGGTGGACGCGACTCATGGTCAACGTGCTCACGCTCGACGAGGCCATCAAGTTCCTGCGCTGGGGTGCAGCCGGCAACATCCTCCGCGTCCGCGAGAACATACCGGGCCGTGGCACCCAGGTGCGCGGTTGGGCCAACTGCACCGTGCTCGTTTCATTCCTGCTCGGCCGCTCGTACTGGACTTGGACACCGCACGGGCTCTACCAGCGACTGGCCGCCGACCCCGATGCGACGCCCGTGGACCTGTCGCAGTTCCTGAGCCATCACTTTGAGGAACTAGCCCACAGGAAGGCCGAGAGCGCCTTGCAGCCACTGCCGCTGCGAGAAGCTCCGCTGCCGCTGCACGAAGCGCTCACCGAACTGGGGAACGGCATCATGAACGCCACGATGTCGCCCTCGGCCATCAGTCTGTACAAAGCGGCCGTCTCCGAATCGATCCGCTTCCGGGGCGCCGCAGAGGCTTTCTGGACCTTCGGCCCCGAGCGCGCGGTCGACCGGGTCTGCGAAGTACTCAAGCATGCGAAGGGGCGTGGCGAAATCGGCATCGGGCTGGACGATTGCGCGGCCGCATCGCGCCAGTTCATCGCAATGCTCCAGGGAAACATGCAACAGGAGATCATCTTCGGCCTGCGCGCCTCGCCAAGTCCGAGCGAAGTGCACGGGCATGTCTTGTCCGTGGTCTCAATATTTCTGCGCGGCGCTAGGGCGAAGAAATGGAGGCAACTCGCGCGCATACCGAACGATCCGCAAAGCGCCGGTCCAAGCAAAATGCTGCCGGCACCGGCCTTGGTCTCGACTTTGGCTACAAGGTGAATGCAAGCCCGCCGTTCGCATCAAGCAATGAGCGGCAGCGTGAAGACCGGCGACACACCTCCCGGTTCGAGTACAGGGGCTGGCACGTGAGTCTAAAGATCGGCAATGCGGCCGATCCGCAGAGTTGCTACGCAGAACTGAGCTACTGGGGCCACCCAGTGTGCCGCGTGGGCCTGTACACGAAACTGAATGCGCGCGCCGTGCCATGGGCCCTGGACTCCAAGGCTTGCGACTTCATCGACCACTACTGGTCGCAGAGACTGCATCACGGCGCACGTGTGGCCACGTGCCGCGAGCTCGAAGTGTGGTGAGCGGGCGATGAAGTGCATCCTCTGGATCTTGGCTTTCGCGCTTGCAACCGCCTGCGCGACGGGTCTGCTAGTTCTCAGTGAACTGATCCACAGCGAACCCCGGCACATCTCGCAAGAGAACTTCTCGCGGCTGGAGCGCATTTCTGAAGTTCTTGCGAGGTTTGGAACATGCGCGGCCGTTAGGCAACGGCCTCGAATTGCATCTGTACCTGAAGAACGTCCTGCGGCGCTTGGCGACACAGCTGATCGGCATTAAAGGACTGCTTACGCACAGCTTGGTGACGCAGGGCACAGGCGAGAGTAAGCATGGCAACTATCTGGCGATCTTGTCGACCATCGTCAGCGAAGGTTTAAACAGCAACGGTTAAATTCCGACAAGGGTTGTCAGAAACTCCACGATCTCGACAGGTGCGATAACACCGATTCCTCAATATTCAGCCGATTTTTTCCCGCCCGCGAACAGGCCGCCGCTGCGCCGCTGGATGCCGCCACCGCCACCAGATATCGGCGAACACAAGAAAGACGCTTGGCGGCCGGATTTGGTGGCTTGCCGGTCGTCTCGCTGCTGCCATTTGTGACGGCGGCCGATTTTTTGGCGCTACCGGCCAGTGGTCGCCTCAGATGTCCATCTAGCGTATACGCTAACCAGACACTTGGAACGATGCCGTTTCGTGTCCAGATAGGCTCGGTTTTGGAATTTATCGACAAATTCCAAAATACCTTTTAGAGTCAATTCAGACATTGACCAACAAAGCCACCGCCCCATGACACCACCGAAAAAACCTGTCACCGGCCACAGGGTCGGCTACGTACGCGTCTCTAGCGCCGATCAGAACGACGCGCGCCAGCTCGAGGGTCTGGAGCTGGAAAAAATCTTCACCGACAAGGCCAGCGGCAAAGACACGAATCGACCACAGTTTCTGGCGATGCTCGGCCACTTGCGCGACGGCGACCATCTGTACGTCCACAGCATGGACCGGCTCTCGCGGTCGTTGAAGGATCTGCAGCACGTAGTCGAGTCGCTGGCCGCCAAGGGCGTGAGCGTCACGTTCGTGAAGGAAAATCTGACGTTCCAAAAGCCAGGCGCGGGAGACAAATCTCATGAAGCCATGTACTCCATGTTGATGCTGCAACTGCTCGGCGCTGTCGGCCAGTTCGAGCGCGCGCTCATTAAAGAGCGCCAACGCGAAGGCATTGCCATAGCCAAGACCAAGGGCACCTACAAGGGCCGGAAGCCGTCGCTCGATGCAGGCGCCGTCGCGACGCTGAAGGAGCTGGCCGCCAGTGGCATGCCGAAGGTCGATATCGCAACTGCGCTCGGTATCTCGCGAGCAAGTGTTTATCAGTATCTTAAAAATTGATGAAATATTCTTATCGAGGCAGAATGAACCTCGATGGAGAAAAATTTCTCGAGCCAGTTCGCTGGCTTCTCTGATTCCACTTCTGAGGAACTGCATGCGATAGAAGGTATTGCACTTGCAAGACAGTCAAAAAATTTTGACCTGCTTCGGAGCGCAAAAATCTCGTCCGCGATTGGTACCCTGGAACTGCTTCCACTAGCACGGGTCTGGAAATCTATCGGGCTGCCGGCCGTAGCATCAGTGTGCCAGACAGTCACCTCTGCCATCCAAAGCGGCGAACCAACTGCCAGAGTTGACAAGGGAGTCGTTCACTTCCTCCGCGCCATCGAACCTGGTCCAGAGTCTGATCAGATTGATAGATTCCTATTGACGTTCCGCAAGAGCCTTAAATCTGCAGGTGTTGAAACGGCGTCAGCAATGGCAATCTCAGGGGCATTCGGCGAGATGCACGACAACATTTGGGAGCACAGTGGAAAACCCCAATCTGGGCTCTGCGGGTATGAAATTTACCCCTCTCGTTCCGTCGCTTTTGGGGTCGCGGACAGTGGATGGGGACTTTCGGGTGCGTACGCCGAAGCGCGTCCCTCTGAGCCCCAAAAACTCGCATCACAGCTTATGACAGCAGCCGTTATGAATGGAGCCTCACGCTTCAGCGAGACCGGTCGAGGCACTGGATTTAGCACTTTGCTTCGAATACTTCGCAAGTTCGACGCTTCGATTCGAGTGCGATCTGACGATGTCTCACTGAACCTCAAGCCAAACGGCGCAAGCGCGCATGAAGCCACGTTAAAAAGCCAGGCGCAACTGAGGGGATTCGTCGTTTGCGCTCAGATCAACCTTTGCCACACGAAGTCTTGAGATTCGCGGACTTGAAGAGAGCTTAGGACTCTGGCGAGCTAGGCGGTCAACCTGACGACACTGTTCCATGGTCAATTGGAAAATTTCCCCTACCGGCATCAAAGCTATGCTCGGGTCTGTAATCCAGCGATGGCGGCGATCACCGGTCGCGGGAACTAGTGTTTGTCGCTTACGCGCTTTCATGTGCGCGTTCGTGTCGAGCTGCGTGACAGTTTCAAAAATGCGGTGCAGTGTTTCATAGCGATGAACGCCGCCGCGCACAAAAATGCTTAGCGGCCAAGCTATATCCGCACCCATTCGAGCCAGGCGACTCAGATACCGGTCCATCGCCTCCGACGCACCCGCACCTGTCGCGAACTCAAAGGAAATGGTGCGGCATCCAGTCCCCTTGATCAGCTCAGCGTAAAAGTCGAAATCTGCCTGATTCCGGGCGTTCACATGTAGCGCGGTCGGTAGCCCTGCCCTGTTCATCTCGCTCCACACAATGCCGATCCGCTTGCGAGCGTGCAAATTGTCTGAACGCGGCACATCTGCAATCAAGCTGAAGTTTGGAGATGTCGCAGCAACAATGCCTGACGCTTTCAGGCCCGCGAAAAGTCGCTCTCTACCTGCTTTCCCCAATCTCCATATTTGCTCGATCCGATAGTCTTGGTCAACACCAGTCAGCACCCAACCTCCAGCGGGTGTACCGCCGAATTTCTGGTTCAGCTCTGAAGCGGTCAAGGCTACCAGCCCGTCGGCTGTTCGTTTGCAAGCTGCGTTTATGGGGAGGACGCCGAACTGGATAAGAGCCATATTGAGGCCAAGCATCGGTTTCTCGATAATTGGCAACCACACCGGCAGGCGCGGCCAAGCAACAGCAGGCTTCAATTCGATGCCGTCGAGTCCAAAACCCTCCACCTCATTCAAGCGCCGGACGAAGCGCTGAGGGGCATGCGAGCACACAACGTCGCAGGAATTCGGATCCTCGCAGCTACAAAAATCGAGGCAGTGAACGACCGAGCCATCAAGCTGCAGTCCTCCGCACGAGGTCTTGAGGTGACAGCTACCGCAACCAAGCAGGAGAGACGCGCTTTCTTTGTGCTGGATTTGCGAGATCGGAATCGACTGTTTTTCGTTCGGCAGCATGCGAGATCACTCCAGGATTCGTACGTGGATTAGGCCTGCCTCGGTATGGCGCTCTTCGATGACAGCAGCAAAGTATTTGTGCGGCCGATCAATCATCTCGGACACCAACTGCATCGCAGTCGGTCCCTCGACCGTTGCCACTCGTTCGTCCTTCAGATAGCAGTCAACTTGCCCGCCCCCCTCCGCTTTGAGGAGCAATACCGTCTCTGGAGCTAGCTTCTCAATCGCAGTGGTTGCCCTTGCGAGCAACACACGCGTGACAAACACGGGGGCATTCGCTCCAGTTAAGAGGTCGGCCGCAGCCAACTCGGCCTCTCGCGCCCAAGCTTTGTGGTGGTCCTTAGAGCGCGACCGGATGAACTCGATCCCCATGACGAATCTCCTTAAGAAGAGAGCGATACCGCCTAGAACGCCCTTCGCTTCTCACCGTGACCAAGCCCTTTCCGGCAAGGTCTGTGAGCCGGTTGTGCCAAGCGGTCACCCCCGGAGTTTTGCGAAGCTCAAACAAAGCTTTTGCGTCGCACTCATCTTGCAGAGCAAGCAAATCGAGTGTGTCCGCCAAGGTCTGGTCAATATCACCAACTAGCTTGGTGCATCGAATCCCGCCATCCCCGTACTCGCCAAAGAGATACACGTCGCCGTACTTAGCGGCAACGAACTCGGCTTCCTCGATCGTTTCTGGTGCGGCATTCACAAAGATCGTCGGCTTGTGAAACGTTCCCCCGATGTATTCACGGAGCCCCCGTAGTGATGCTCGAAACGCACTAGCGGTGACCATCTCAACCCCATGAAGATCAACCACCACAAGATCGTCGTCCAGCTTGGGCACACGGGCAATCAGTTCTGCCAACAGCTTCTTCCCTACGGCCTCGCCCGCCCAAACTTCGCCGCCACCAACTCCTTGGGCGGGGAGCAAAAAAAACGTCGGATACTTTTTCATCAAATCATTCACTGAATTCAGTGAATATACGACAATCTCAAGTGTCGCGCAATCTTTTCACTTATCGCTGGTCTTGACCAGCTCACCCAGCGTGGAGGAACGTATGTCTCGAATCGAAGGTCGCCTTGCAAGGACCCTGCTGAACAAGAAGACGGTCGTCACCCGCGCCGTGTTTTGGAAGATTCCACACTCCTCTGAGAAGGAGGACATCCGATTGAAGCTCGGCCGGTACAAAAAGCCAGAGGACTTCGAACTCGATGAGGAAGTTGAACTCCTCGCCCCAAAGAGCGAACTCACACTGGATCAAGAAGAGTTCCAAGCCCTGCTCGCGTTTCTGTCGGAGAGCTACGAACCTTTTCGCCAAGGCGTTAAGGCGTTCTTCCTCTCGACCGTCCTTTTGACACGGAGAACGCCACTCAGATTCGCGCGCTCTTCTCGCTCCCAAACAAGCGCGAGCTCATCCGTTTTATCCTGACGAACGACGTCATTCCGGAGGAGTTGGCGGCAGGCCTACAACAGGCGCGACGTGCGCGCGCCGTTCGAGAATTTGAGCGCATGCTTGCGGACGATCTACGCGAGGCTCCGTGGCAAGAATGGTTTCAACGGAACAGCTGGGTTCTCGGCAGCCAGTTTGTCAGAGTCCTCGACGAACGCCATATCGACACACAGCACATCTCAGACTTCTTGATGGAGGCCTATGACGGTTTCCTGGACGTCGTAGAGATCAAGCGACCTGACGGTGGTCTTGCGTTTTGGGCCGGGTCCCTCGATCACGGAAACTATGTTCCGTCGGTAGATTTGACGAAGGCAATCACCCAGGCAGCACGCTACATCTTCGAGGTCGAACGCGAGGCCAACAGCGTCAAATTTCTGGAACGAGTTGGAGGAGTTAAGACGGTCAAGCCTCGCTGCGTGCTTGTCTATGGTCGGTCAGCCAACTGGAATGACAGCCAAGCCGAGGCGTATCGAATTTTGAACGCGAGCTACCACAACCTAACCGTGCTCACTTACGACCACGTCCTAGAACGCGCGCGCCGCATCTGTGGGGTCAAGTCGTGACACTCCATGGCAAACGAGCCCATTTCAGAGCACCACACTTCGCCTGCAATCTCAAAGAGCGATGAAAACGTCTACGCCCTATCCATGTCATGCCACTTAGCTCCACAACGCATCGTGACATGAATCGTGACACAAGCTTCACCCAAGTTCGTTTGGCAAAAGAAAATGGCCTAGCAATTTCTCGCTAAGCCATTGACTTCATTCAGTATTTGTTGGTAGGACGTACTGGATTCGAACCAGTGACCAACGGATTAAAAGTCCGCTGCTCTACCAACTGAGCTAACGTCCCGGAACCATTTTTTGCTTCTTGCCGACGTTGAATCCGGCAAAGCCAAAGATTATAGCGTGGCGTTGCTCGCGATTTTGTCGAGAACCCAACCCGCCGCACATTGTCCAAAGGTGGCCGTGACGCTCACCACCGAGCCGTAGCCATGGCAATTGAGCGAACCGTCGCCTTCTTCGATCGCGCAGGACGCATCGGGTGGCGCAACGCTTTCGCGGCTGAAGACGCAGGTAACGCCGATCTTGCGGCCTTCGCGCGGCGCGCCGTGGTCCTTGCGCAGGCGCTGGCGAAGCTGGGCCAGCAGCGGGTCGTGCGTGACGAGCGAAAGATCGTCGATGTCGACCTTGTGCGCCTGCCGCTTGCCGCCCGCCGCGCCCACCGTGATGAACGCCGCGCGCGATGCGCGTGCCCACGCGGCCATGGTGAGCTTGGCCTTCACCTGGTCGCAGGCGTCAATGACGGCGGTGGTCGGGCCGTTCGCGGCCTTAGCCGCGTCGAGCAATGCAGTCCAGTTGCCGGGCTCCACGAACTCGTCGAGCGCAAGTACCTTGCAGTCCGGGTTGATCTGCGCGATGCGATCGCGCATGGCCTCGACCTTCGCCTGGCCCACGGTCGTATCGAGCGCGTGGATCTGGCGGTTGATGTTCGATTCCGAGACGTGGTCCAGGTCGACCAGCGTCAGCCGCCCCACCCCGCTGCGCGCCAGGGCCTCGACCGCCCACGAACCCACGCCGCCGATGCCGGCGACCAGCACGTGGGCGTTGCGGATGCGCGCGGCACCGGCCACGCCGTAAAGACGCTCCAGGCCGCCGAAGCGGCGCGCAAAGTCAGGCGCCGCGGTGTCGGTGACGACATCCGCGGCGGCTGGTGTGAACGCTGCAGGCAGGGTGGCGTTCAAGCGGCGTGCTCCGCCGGCACTAGCGCAGGCGCGAGAGACGCTCTCGGCCTGCCTGTGCGGCTTCGGACTGCGGGTACGCCTTGGCCAGGTCTTCCAGCGTGCGGCGTGCCGAGCGCGTGTCCTTCAGCTCGATCTGGCAGTTCGCGATCGACAGCACGGCCTCGGGGGCCTTGGCGTGATCGGGCGCGAGCGAGAGCATCGAGCGGAAGTTCGCGATGGCCTCGTTGTAGTTGCGCGTGGCGTACTGCGCATTGCCCAGCCAGAACAGCGCCGAGGCGTTGTAGCCGCTTTGCGGGTAGCGCTTGACGAATTCGGCGAAGGCCGTTTGCGACTGCGCGAACTGGCCGGCACGGAAGATGCCGAGCGCAGCCTCGAAGTCGGCCTTCTCCTTGGGATCGGCGTTGAACTCGCGGCCGTCGACCGTCACCTTGGACGGCTCGTTCTGCTTGAGCTTGTCGTCGATGGTGCTCTGGCGCGACTGCATTTCGCTCAGCGTGCGCGTGAGCTGTTCGTTCTGGCCGGTCATGCGCGCCAGGTCGCCCCGCATCTGCTCGATCTGGTTTTGCAGGTCGAGCAGGCTGCGGCGCAACTGGCCGTTCTCGTCGGTCAGCCGCTGGTCGGTTTGCTGGCGCATGGCCTCGACGCGCTGGCGCAGATCGAGAATGGCCTTGCGAGCCTCGTCATCCTCGAACAACGCGGCCTGCGATCCCATCGAGACGCACAGCAGGGCGGCAGCCAGCGCCGCGCCCCGCAACAGGACGCGTGGCATCACCGGGTGGTGTAGCGGATTTCAGCGCGGCGGTTCTGTGCCCACGCCTCTTCGCCGGAGCCCTGCACGGCCGGCTTTTCCTTGCCGAAGCTCACGGCTTCGATCTGGCTGTCGCTCACGCCCAGCAGCGTCAGTGCGCGACGCACGGCTTCGGAGCGCTTCTGGCCGAGGGCCAGGTTGTACTCACGGCCACCGCGTTCATCGGTATGACCTTCGATCGAGATGCGGCGCTGCGGAGCGCTCTTCAGGAAGCGCGCGTGGCCGTCGATGATCGACTGGAACTCGGGCTTGACCGTGTAGCTGTCGTAGTCGAAGTACACGATGCGCGCCACGCCCACCGGGCCTTGTGCATTGCCCGCGTTCGGGTCGGCATTGACCGGGGTCACGGCGCTGGCGCTGCCGCCTTGCTGGCCCGCAGAGCCACGGCCATCGGTCACGGGCGTGTCGGTGAGCTTCGTGCCCGACGAGCAACCGGCGATAAGGGCCACGATGGCCAGCGAATAAATTGTGCGTTTCAACATTTCGAACTCCTCAAATAAACCTGATCATTGCTTTTGAAACGGACCCCAGTCCGGTTCCCTGATGTCTCCCGCCTGTCCCGCCAGTCGTGCCTTTATTTTTCCGTCGAGCGTGGTCGTCATGAGCGCTTCGCGGTCCTGAAGGCGCGTTGCATAGACGATCAGCTTGCTATTGGGGGCAAAACTCGGGCTCTCGTCGGCGGTGGTGTCGGTGATGGACGCAACTTTGCCGGTCGCCAACTCCATCACCTGGAGTTTGAAGGCAGTGTCCACGCGCGCGATGTAGGCCAACCACCGGCCATCGCCGCTGACGGACGGAGAAATGTTGTAGGTGCCGCTCGTGGTAACCCGTGTCGGGTTGCCGCCGCTGGCATTCATCTTGTAGATCTGGGGCGTGCCCGCGCGGTCGCTCACGAAATAGATGGTGCGGCCGTCGGCCGAGTACGCGGGCTCGGTGTCGATGCTCGTGCTCTGGGTCAGCCGGCGCGGTTCGCCGCCGCTGGCCGGCACCGTGTAGAGCTGCGAGCCGCCGTCGCGGGTGAGCGTGACGGCCAGCGTGTTGCCGTCCGGTGCCCAGGCCGGCGCGCTGTTGGAGCCCCTGAAGTTCGCCAGCAGGCGGCGCTGTCCGCTGGTCACGTTGTGCACGTAGACAACGGGCTTGCGCGACTCGAAGGACACGTAGGCCAGTTGCTGGCCGCTGGACGACCAGGTCGGCGAGATGATCGGCTCGGGGCTCGCGAGCGCGGCCTGCGCGTTCTCGCCGTCGGCATCGGCCACCCACAGCGTGTTGCGGTTGCCGCCCTTGGTGACGTAGGCGATGCGGGTCGAGAAGATGCCCTTCTCGCCGGTCAGCTTTTCATAGACGAAGTCGGCGATGCGGTGCGACGCGAGACGCAGGTCGCCCTGCGGCACGGTGTAGCTCTGGCCGCCCAGATCCTGACCCTTCGCGACGTCCCAGAGACGGAACTTCACATCGAAGCGGCCGTCGGCCAGCCGGGTGACGCTGCCCACCACCATCGAGCCGGCGGTGCGCTGGCGCCACAGCGACAGGTCGGGGCGCGAAGCCTCGTCCAGTGCCTGGCCCGAGGCATCGACGCCGCGGAACTGGCCGCTGCGTTCCAGGTCGGCCTGGACGATGTCGGAGATCTTCTGGGATGAGCCATCCTGGCCCTTGAAGGGCACGAACGCGACCGGCAGGCCCCCTTCGACGGCGGCAGGCTTCGCAGCGCTTGCGCCGTCTTGCGGGCGCGCACTGCTGCTGCGATCGGGCACCGCCGCTTCATCGGGCTTGGTGTTCGATGCGCAACCGGCGATCAAGGCCACGATGACCAGCGAATAAATCGTGCGTTTCAATGTTTCGAACCTCTGGGGATGCATCTGGTTCTGGTCATTGCTTGCGGAACGGTCCCCAGTCGGGTTCTCTGATGTCGCCGGCCTGCCCCGCCAGGCGCGCCTTGATCTTTCCGTCGAGCGTGGTCGTCATGAGCGCTTCGCGGCCTTGCAGGTGCGTTGCGTAGACGATCAGCTTGCTGTTCGGCGCGAAGCTCGGGCTCTCGTCGGCGCTGGTGTCGGTGATCGAAGCCACATTGCCGGTCGCCAACTCCATCACCTGGAGCTTGAAGGCGCCGCCCACGCGGGAGATGTAGGCCAGCCAGCGGCCATCGCCGCTGATGGCAGGAGAGATGTTGTAGCTGCCGCTGAAGGTCACCCGTGCCGGATTGCCGCCGCTCGCGCCCATCTTGTAGATCTGGGGCGCGCCGCCGCGGTCGCTCACGAAGTAGATGGTGCCGCCATCGGCCGAATACACCGGCTCGGTGTCGATGCTCGCGCTCTGCGTGAGCCGGCGCGGCTCGCCGCCGGCCGCGGGGATCGTGAAGAGCTGCGAGCCGCCATCGCGGCTGAGCGTGACGGCGAGCGAACCGCCATCGGGCGACCAGGCCGGCGCGCTGTTGGAGCCCTTGAAGTCGGCCACCTTTCGGCGCTGTCCGCTGGACACGTTGTGCACGTACACCACGGGCTTGCGCGATTCGAAAGACACATAGGCCAGTTGCTGTCCATCGGCCGACCAGCGCGGCGAGATGATGGGCTCGGAACTGGCGAGCGCGGCCTGCGCGTTCTCGCCGTCGGCATCGGCCACCCACAGCGCATAGCGGGCGCCGCCCTTGGTGACGTAGGCGATGCGGGTCGAGAAGATGCCTTTTTCGCCGGTCAGCTTTTCATAGACGAAGTCGGCGATGCGGTGCGCCACGAGGCGAAGGTCGCCCTGTGGCACGGTGTAGTTCTGGAAGCCCAGTTCCTGCCCCTTCACCACGTCCCAGAGGCGGAACTTCACATCGAAGCGGCCGTCGGCCAGCCGGGTGATGCTGCCGCCGACCAGCGAGTCGGCAGTGCGCTGGCGCCACACCGACCAGTCGGGGCGCGAGGCATCGTCGATCGCCTGGCCCGAGGCATCGACGCCGCGGAACTGGCCGCTTCGCTCGAGGTCGGCCTGGATGATGTCGGAGATCTTCTGCGGCGCGGCGTCCTGGCCCCTGAAGGGCACGAGCGCGATCGGCAATTGCGTCAGCCCGACGCCCGACACCTCGACCCGGAACTGGGCCAGCGCAGGAAGCAAGGGGGTGGCAGCAAGGGCCGCAATGAGCGTGCGGCGTGCAAATAGCGATGAAGAAGGAGTTGGAGTAGGTGTTGTCAACGGCTTGTTCATGCGGTTCGGAGAGGTTTTCGGACAAAAAGTTTCGGTCCGACGCAACGGGCCACATGTTACACACTGGCCCGGCGGCCCCGTCACAAAACGTTTATCCATCGGTGCGGTCCTACACGACTCCTGCGAAAAGCCATCCCCGGGGCGACCCGTAGAATCCGCCGCCATGCAAGCATCCCCTGGCAGCGAGAACGCGCGCCCTCCCCTGATGCGCCGTCTGGCGCGCCTCATGACCTGGTTCGGCAGCTCGCGCAAATGGTGGGCCGTGGGCCTGTCCGGGGCCATGCTGGCGGCGATCACCGAGCCGCTGATGGCCGCCCTTCTGAAGCCTTTGCTCGACCGCGGCTTCACCCGCGGCGAGATGCCGCTGTGGTTCGTGCCCGCCGCCGTGCTCATGCTGTTCGCGGTTCGCGGCATCGCGCAATTCATCTCTCAATATGCGCTCTCGCGTATTGCCAACGAAGGCATGCAGAAGCTGCGCCGGGTGCTGTTCGAGCGCCTGCTCGGCGCCGAACTCGCCCTCTTCACGCGCCAATCGGCGAGCGCCCTTTCGAACACCGTGGTGTACGAGGTGCAGACCGGGGCGATGCTGCTGGTGCAGGCGCTGCTCGGGCTCTCGCGCGACGGCTTCACGCTGATCGCGCTGCTGGGCTACCTGGTCTACCTGAACTGGAAGCTGACGCTGATCGTCGCCTTCCTGGTGCCCAGCATCTCGTGGATCATGAAGGTGTTCTCCAAGCGCCTCTACAAGCTCACGCAGCAGGGCCAGCAGGCGACCGACGAACTGGCCTACGTGGTCGAGGAAAACGTGCTCGCCCACCGCGTCGTGCGCCTGCACGGCGCCGAAGAGGCGCAGGAGCGCCGCTTCGAGCAGCTGAGCCAGCGCCTGAACCGGCTGGCCGTGAAATCCACCATCGCCCAGGCCGCGACCACGCCGCTCACGCAGATGATGGCTTCGCTCGCGCTGTCGATCGTGGTGATGATCGCCCTCTGGCAGAGCGGCAAGCAGGGCTTCACCGTGGGCGGATTCGTCGCCTACATCACGGCCATGCTGATGCTCATTGCGCCGATCCGGCGCCTGGCCGAAGTGGCCGGGCCGATCACGCGCGGCCTGGCCGCGCTCGAGCGCGGCCTGATCCTGGTCGACGAGGTCGCGCCCGAATCGCAGGGCAGCTTCGAGATGGGGCACGCCGATGGCCATATCGAGCTGCGCAACGTGCAGGTCAGCTACCGCGGCGACGACGAACAGCGCGCGCTCGACGGCGTGAGCCTGACCATCCAGCCCGGCCAGGTGGTGGCCTTCGTCGGGCCCTCGGGCTCCGGCAAGACCACGCTGGTCAACCTGCTGCCGCGCTTCGTGCAGCCCAGCGGCGGGCAGGTGCTGCTCGACGGACACGACACCAGCGAATGGCAATTGAAGAGCCTGCGCGCGCAGTTTGCGATGGTGAGCCAGGACGTGGTCATGCTCAACGACACGCTGGCCGCCAACGTGGCGCTGGGCTCGGAGATCGACCGCGAGCGCGTCAACGAATGCCTGGTCGCCGCCAACCTGAGTGCCCACGTCGAGAACCTGCCACAGGGCATGGACACGGTGCTGGGCCACAACGCCACGCAGCTGTCGGGCGGCCAGCGCCAGCGGCTAGCCATTGCGCGCGCGCTCTACAAGAATGCGCCCGTGCTGCTGCTCGACGAAGCCACCTCCGCGCTCGACACCGAATCGGAACGGCTGGTGCAGGACGCCCTGCAGCGCCTGATGCAGAACCGCACCACGCTGATCGTGGCCCACCGGCTCTCGACCATCCAGCATGCGGACCGCATCATCGTGATGGAGCAAGGCCGCATCGCCGAGCAAGGCAGCCACGCGCAGCTGATGGCGCTGGACGGGCTCTATGCACGCCTGCAGACGCTGGCGGTGCGCAGCGCCACGCCGGGACAAGACCCGACGCTCTGAGCCGCTCGCTCAGAGCAGCACGATGTCGTACTGACCCTGCCCGATCGCGGGCTCTGACTGCAGCGAAATCGGCTTGCCGATGAAGTCGCTCAGCCCCGCCAGGTGCTGGCTTTCCTCGTCGAGAAAAAGCTCGATCACCTGCGGCGACGACACGATGCGGAACTCGCGCGGCGTGAACTGCCGGGCTTCGCGCAGGATCTCGCGCATCACGTCGTAGGCCACGCTGCGCGCGGTCTTCACGATGCCCTGCCCGCCGCAGGCCGCGCACGGTTCGCACAGCATGTGGGCCAGCGATTCGCGCGTGCGCTTGCGCGTCATCTCGACCAGGCCGAGTTGCGAGAACCCGCCGGCTGTGGTCTTGACGCGGTCGCGCGCCAGCTGCTTGCGGAATTCCGCCAGCACCTGCTCGCGATGATCGTCGCGCCCCATGTCGATGAAGTCGACGATGATGATTCCACCGAGGTTTCGCAACCGCAACTGCCTTGCAATCGCCTGCGCCGCTTCGAGATTCGTCTTGAAGATCGTGTCGTCGAAATTGCGTGCGCCGACGAAGCCGCCGGTGTTCACGTCCACGGTCGTCAGCGCCTCGGTCTGGTCGACCACGAGATAGCCGCCCGACTTGAGCTCGACGCGCCGGCCCAGCGCCTTGGCGATTTCCTCGTCCACCGAATACAGGTCGAAGATCGGCCGCTCGCCCTTGTAGTGCTGCAGCTTGCCGGCCGCCTGCGGCATGAATTCGAGACCGAACTTCAGCAGCACTTCGAACTGCTCGCGCGAGTCGATGCGGATGGTCTGCGTGTCTTCGATGGTCATGTCGCGCAGCACGCGCTGCAGCAGGCTCAGGTCCTGGTGCAGCAGCGACATCGCGGGCAGCTTGCTCGACGCGTCGCGGATGCGCGACCAGGTCTTGCGCAGGTAGGCGATGTCCTCGGCCAGCTCAGCATCCGACGAGTCCTCGCCGTTGGTGCGCAGGATGAAGCCGCCGGTATTGGCCGGCACCACGCCGCCGCTGTCGGCTGCCGCGGCCGCCTCGATGAGCGTCAGCATGCGCGTGCGCAGCGACTCGCGCTGCTCCGAAGGAATCTTCTGCGAGACACCGATGTGGTTGTCCTGCGGCAGGAACACGAGCAAGCGGCCCGCGATGCTGATCTGCGTCGACAGCCGCGCGCCCTTGGTGCCGATCGGGTCCTTGATCACCTGGACCAGCAGCGACTGCCCTTCGAACACCTGCTTCTCGATCGGCACCATCGGGCCGCCGTTGCGGTGATCGCGCTCGGGTGCCGGCGCGCTCGGCCGCGAGCCCGGCGTGAACGGCGCGACGATGTCGGCCACGTGCAGGAAGGCCGTGCGCTCCAGGCCGATGTCGATGAACGCCGACTGCATGCCCGGCAGCACGCGCGAGACCTTGCCCAGGTAGATGTTGCCGACCAGCCCGCGCTCCAGCGTGCGTTCGACATGCAGTTCTTGCACCGCGCCGTGCTCGACCAGCGCCACACGGGTCTCTTGGGGCGACCAGTTGATCAGGATGTCTTGCATGGAATTCTTAAGTATTGAAACCGGCGCTGCGAAGCAGCTGCGCGGTCTCGAACATCGGGAGTCCCATGATGCCCGAATAGGACCCGCTGATGTGCTCGATGAAGGCCGCCGCGGCGCCCTGGATCGCATAGGCGCCGGCCTTGCCGAGCGGCTCGCCGCCGGCGGCATAGCCGGCGATTTGCTTCTTCGTGATCGCGGCGAAACGCACGCGCGACACGCTGAGCGCCGCATGGCGGCGGCGGCCGTGCTGCAGCGCGACGGCGGTCAGCACGCGGTGGGTGCTGCCGGACAGGAGCGCGAGCATGCGCTCGGCATCGCGCGCGTCCTCCGGCTTGCCGAGGATCGTGCGGCCGAGCGCGACCGTGGTGTCGGCGCAGAGCACGGGCGCATCGGCCAGGCCCAGGCGCTTGCGCCGCGCGACGGCGGCATCGAGCTTGAGGGCGGTCACGCGTTGCACATACGCCGTCGGCGATTCATTGGGCAGCACGACTTCGAGCGACTCGGCGTCTTCTTCGGGCGTGGCCAGCAGCAGTTCATGGTGCACGCCGAGCTGGCCGAGCAGTTGGGCGCGGCGCGGGCTTTGCGACGCGAGGTAGATGAAGTCGGGCAAGTTCAAGGCTCCGTGAGATGCCAGACCCACGCATGCGGCGAGCGCGCAAGTCCGAACAGAAAGTGAAGGACGCGTCGGCGGACGATAGGCATGGCCGCACCGGGCGAGCGCGTCATTCCCGGTGGTACGGATGGCCCGCGTTGACCGACCACGCCCGGTACAGCTGCTCGACCAGCAGCACCCGCGCCATCGCATGCGGCAGGGTCAAGTCCGAGAGGCGGATGCGTTCGTGCGCCGCGGCCTTGAAGGCGGGATCGAGGCCGTCGGGGCCGCCGATGACCAGGGCCACGTCGTCGCCCTCGCCCTGCCAGGCCTGCAGGCGCGCCGCGAGCGCCTTGGTGGTGAGCGCGGTGCCGCGCTCATCGAGCGCCACGATGCGCATGCCGCGGGCGATGGCGCCCTCGATGCGTTCGCGTTCGGCGGCGTAGAGCGTCTCCAATGACTTGGAGCCGCGGGGTTCGGTCTTGACGGCACGCAGCTCGAGCTTGAGCTCGGGCGGGAAGCGCTTGGCGTAGTCGTCCCAGGCAGTCTGCGCCCAGTCGGGCATGCGCTGCCCGACGGCGACCACCAGGAGCTTCATGCGCGGCGGGCGGGCGCCTTCTTGGCAGGCGCCTTCTTTGCCGCGGGCTTGGCCGCAGTCTTCTTTGCGACGGGCTTGCCGATGATCTTGACCGGCGTGCGCGCGGTGGCCGAGGTCTTGCGGGCGGGTGCCTTCTTCGCGGCGGTCTTTCGTGCGGGCGAGCGACGGGCCTTCTCTTCACGGGCTTCCTGCTCGGCGGCCTTGACGGCTGTCTTGGCGGCGCTCGCGCGGCGCAGCGAAGGCTCCTTGGCGGCCGGCTTTTTCTTCTTGTCGCCCGCGTCTTCGGTGCTCGACGAGGTGCTGGCGGCGGGCTTGGCGCCGCCGAGCTTGGCGCGCACCGGCTTGTCGCCCCAGATCTCTTCGAGGTGGTAGTACTGGCGGATGGCCGGCTGCATGATGTGCGCCACGGCCGCGCCGCAGTCCACGATGATCCACTCGCCGTTGTCCTCGCCCTCAATGCGCGGCTTGCCGAAGCCGGCCTCGCGCACCGCGTCGCGCACGCTGGCGGCGAGCGCCTTGGTCTGGCGGTTGGAGGTGCCCGAGGCGACGATCACGCGCTCGAACAGCGGCGACAAGTGCTCCGTGTCGAATACCTGGATGTCCTGCGCCTTGACGTCTTCGAGACCATCGATGATGGCTCGCTGGAGTTTCTGGGTGTCTTTCTTGGCGGCGGCTTCAGTGGTCATCAGGCAGAGCGGTAGAGGTGGTGTTGGTCAATATAGCGTGCAACCGTGGGCGGAACCAGCGAGGAAATGTCCACGCCCAGTGCAACGCGCCGCCGAATCTCGGTGGCGCTGGTGTCCATGGCAGGCAGTTCTAGCGCCTCGAAACGCGCGCCAGCCGGGAGGTTGGGCAGCATGTTCGGATCAAAACGGGCAATGCCGCCCGTCGATAGTGCGCGATACGCTACAGAAACGATAGCAATGCCGAGTATAGCCTGCCAGCCGTGCCAGCTGGGCAGCGCGCCCGCCTGGTCGGCGCCCATGATCAAGACGAGCTGGGCGCCGGGCTGCTCTTTCTGCAACTCGTGCAGGGTGTCCAGCGTGTAGGTCGGGCCGTCGCGCAACACTTCGCGGCTGTCGATGACGACCTTGCCCTTCAAGCCGCTGAAAGCCAGCCGCGTCATCGCGAGGCGATCTTCCTTCGGCGTGAGCGTGCGGCTCTTGTGCCATGCCTGCCCTGTCGGAATGACGTGCAGCTCGGCCAGGTCGAGCTGCGCCAATGCGGCTTCGGCCAGCGCGACGTGCGCGTTGTGCGGCGGATCGAACGCGCCGCCGAAGACGCCGATGCGCGGGGCCGTGCCGGAAGAATTCACAACCAGTCGCGCCTCGGAAGAAAGTCGCTGTAGAGCGCAGCCTCGGGGCTGCCCGGCTCGGGCTGCTGGCGGTAGGCCCAGCTTGCGAGCGGCGGCATCGACAGCAGGATCGATTCGGTGCGCCCGCCCGACTGCAGCCCGAAGTGCGTGCCGCGGTCCCACACGAGATTGAACTCGACATAGCGCCCGCGCCGGTAGAGCTGGAATTCGCGCTCGCGCTCGTCGTAGTGCGTGTGGCGGCGGCGCTCGACCAGCGGCAGGTACGCCGGCAGGAAGGCATCGCCGACCGCGCGGATCAGCGCGAAGCCGTTGTCGAAACCGCCCTCGGCGAAATCGTCGAAGAAGATGCCGCCGATGCCACGCTGTTCGTTGCGGTGCTTCAAGAAGAAATACTCGTCGCACCAGGTCTTGAAGCGCGGGTACTTGTCGTCGCCGAAGGGCGCGAGCGCATCGCGGCACGTGGCGTGGAAATGCACCGCGTCTTCCTCGAAGCCGTAGCAGGGCGTCAAGTCCATGCCGCCGCCGAACCAGCAGACCGGCTCGCCGCCCTCGGGCAGCGCGGCCAGCATGCGCACGTTCATGTGGACGATCGGCACGTAGGGATTCCGCGGATGGAACACCAGCGACACGCCCATCGCCTCGAACGGCGCACCGGCGAGTTCAGGCCGGTTCTGCGTGGCCGAGGGCGGCAGCTTCGGCCCGCGCACCTGCGAGAACCCGCAGCCCGCGCGCTCGAAGAGCGCCCCGCCTTCGAGGATGCAGGTGAGGCCATTGCCCTGCAACGGCTCGCCCGGCGCTTTGTGCCAGGCATCGTGCAGGCAGGTGCCGCCGTCGGCCTTCTCGACCGCCGCGATGATCGACTGCTGCAGCCCGCGCAGGTAGCTGCCGACTGCCGCGGGGTTCGTCTGCTGCATCAGGCTTGGGGGGCGTTGCGCGCATGCACGGCGCGGAATCCGATGTCCTTGCGGTATTGCGCGCCGTCGAAGCGCACGCGCGCCGCGACTTCGTAGGCGCGCTGCTGCGCGAGCTTCACGCTGTCGGCCAGCACGGTCACGCAGAGCACGCGGCCACCGCTGGTCTTCAGGTCACCGTCCTGCATGGTCGTTCCGGCATGGAACACCACGGCGTCGGGCGCCTCGGGCGGAATGCCGGTGATGCGGTCGCCCTTGCGCGGCGAGAGCGGGTAGCCGTGCGCCGCCATCACCACGCCGAGCGCGACGCGCCGGTCCCACTGCAACTCGACCTGGTCGAGCGTGCCGTCGGTGGCGTGCCAGAACACCTCGAACAGGTCGGACTTCAGACGCATCATGATCGGCTGCGTCTCGGGGTCGCCCATGCGGCAATTGAATTCGAGCGTTTTCGGATGGCCGGACGCATCGATCATCAGACCCGCATAGAGGAAGCCGGTGTAAGGGATGCCGTCCTTTTCCATGCCGCGAATGGTCGGCAGGATGATCTCGCGCATCGCGCGCGCATGCACCTCGGCCGTGACCACCGGCGCGGGCGAATACGCGCCCATGCCGCCGGTGTTGGGGCCTTCGTCGCCGTCGAGCAGGCGCTTGTGGTCCTGGCTGGTGGCGAGCGCGGTGACGTTCTTGCCGTCGCACAGCACGATGAAGCTGGCTTCTTCGCCTTGCAAAAATTCTTCAATCACCACGCGCGCGCCGCCGTCGTTGTGCGACACGCCGAACTTGTTGTCGACCAGCATGAAGTCGACGGCTTCGTGCGCTTCCTCGGCCGTCATCGCGACGACCACGCCCTTGCCTGCGGCCAGGCCGTCGGCCTTGACGACGATCGGCGCGCCCTTGGCGTCGATGTACGCGTGCGCCGCTGCGGCATCGGTGAAGGCCTCGTATTCGGCCGTCGGAATCTTGTGGCGCTTCATGAACGCCTTGGAGAACGCCTTGGAGCTCTCCAGCTGCGCGGCCGCCTGCGTCGGGCCGAAGATGCGCAGCCCGTGCGCGCGGAATTCGTCCACCACGCCCGCGGCGAGCGGCGCCTCGGGGCCGACCACGGTCAGCGAGATCTTTTCCTGGATGGCCCACTCGCGCAGCGCGGCGGGCTCGGTGATGTCGATGCAGTCGTAGCGCTCGTCGCTCACGGTGCCGCCGTTGCCCGGCGCCACGTACACGCGGCTCACGCGGCTGGCCTGCGCCAGTCGCCATGCCAAGGCGTGTTCACGGCCCCCTCCTCCAATAACCAGTACCTTCATTCGTGGGCCTTCTTCATTCGCTGTGGATCAATGTTCATTCATTCGCTATTCGGCGAGCAGTGCGTTGTGGAAGACCGCCTGCACGTCGTCAAGGTCCTCGAGCACGTCGAGCAGCTTCTGCATCTTCGCGGCGTCTTCGCCAGTCACGTCCACCGTGTTCTCGGCGCGCATGGTGACTTCGGCCACTTCGGGCTTCAGGCCCGCGGCTTCGAGCGCGTTCTTGACGGCTTCGAATTCGAGGGCGGCGGTGATCACTTCGATGGCGCCGTCGTCGTCGGTGACGACATCTTCGGCGCCCGCTTCGAGCGCCACTTCCATCACCTTGTCTTCATCGGTGCCGGGGGCGAAGATGATCTGGCCGCAGTGCTTGAACTGGAAGGCCACCGAGCCTTCGGTGCCCATGTTGCCGCCGTGCTTGGAGAAGGCGTGGCGCACTTCGGCCACGGTGCGCACGCGGTTGTCGGTCATGGTGTCCACGATGATCGCGGCGCCGCCGATACCGTACCCCTCGTAACGAATTTCCTCGTAGTTAACGCCTTCGAGGTTGCCCGTGGCCTTGTCGATGTTGCGCTTGACCGTGTCGATCGGCAGGTTGACCGCCTTGGCTTTTTCGACCGCCAGCCGCAGCCGCGGGTTGGCGCTCAGGTCGCCGCCGCCGGCGCGCGCGGCCACGGTGATTTCACGGATGGCGCGGGTCCAGAGCTTGCCGCGCTTCTCGTCCTGGCGGCCCTTGCGGTGCTGGATGTTTGCCCATTTGCTGTGTCCGGCCATGGCTTTCTATCTCGCTGTCTTGTGTTTTCAAAGCAAGCTGCGAGTTTACTGTCCGGCGCACACAACGCCCGCCGGCGGCCCCGAATTCGGGCCGGGGCTTTTGGCGATAATCTTTCGATGACGCCATCGCCTACCGTCGGAACCGGGAATCCCGACACCCTCGCGCCTCACGCGCCCCTTCCGCTTTATTACAAGAACGAGGCAGAGCACCAAGCCTTTCTTCGCCGCATCTTCGACAGCACCGCGGCGGACTACGACCGCATCGAGGCCGTGCTGGCCTTCGGCACCGGCCCCTCGTACCGCCGCGCTGCACTGCAGCAAGCCGGCCTCGCCGCGGGCGCACAGGTGCTGGACGTGGGCATCGGCACCGGCCTCGTGGCGCGCGAAGCGCTCAAGATCATCGGCCCCACGGGCAAGCTCACCGGCGTCGATCCCAGCGCCGGCATGATGGAACAGGTCAAGCTGCCCGGCGTCGAACTGCTCACGGGCGTGGCCGAGGCGCTTCCCCGCCCCGACGCCAGCTGCGATTTCGTGAGCATGGGCTATGCGATGCGCCACATCAGCGACGTGGCCGCCGCCTTCAGCGAGTTCCATCGCGTACTGCGTCCGGGCGGCCGCGTGATCGTGCTCGAAATCACCAAGCCCGAAGGCCGCATCGCGACGGCGCTGCTCAAGGGCTACATGCGCGCCGTGGTGCCGCTGATCGCCCGCATGGTCGGGCGCCAGCGCAACACCTCCGAGCTGTGGCGTTATTACTGGGACACCATCGAGGCCTGCATTCCGCCCGAGCGGGTGATGCAGGCGCTGGGCGATGCGGGCTTCACCGACGTGCGCCGCTACCCGAGCCTGGGTGTCTTTTCTTCCTACACCGCCCGCAAACCAGAACAGATCGCTAAGGCCGCTTGACAGTGCGAGTTCAGGACGACACCTTTTCTTCCCACCTGCGCGTCGAACGCCTTTCGCTGGCCGACAGCCTGGCGCTGGCCACGAACGGAAAGGCGCCCTTCGCCGCTCTCGGCTACGGCACGCCGCACAGCGTGGCATGGATGCCGACAGTCAATGCGCGCGTGCTGTCGTCGCACGGCGCCATGGCCGACGTGTGGCATGTGACGGGCGCACACATCGAGTCGGGCACCACCGGCATCGCGCGCTGGCGCACCGACGGGCAGTGGCTCCTGGGCGCCATCGACCTGGACGAAACCGCCGAGAAGCAGGGCCTGGCCGAGCTCGCGCACCGCGCCTACCGTGATCTCTTCAAGACGCTCGCGCAGGCCGGAACGCCCCACCTGCAGCGCATCTGGAACTACCTGCCGCAGATCAACGCCGATGGCGGCGGCCTGGAGCGCTACCGCCAGTTCAACCTCGGCCGGCAGGAGGCCTTCTTCGAAGCCGGCCGCGCCGCCTTCGAGGGCGCGCCCGCGGCGTGCGCGCTGGGCATCCACCAGGGCATGCTGTCGATCCGCTTCCTCGCGGGCCAGGTGGCGCCGCTGCCGGTCGAGAACCCTCGGCAGGTCTCGGCCTACCGCTATCCCGAAACCTATGGCCCCCGCTCGCCGACCTTCTCCCGCGCGGCGCTCTCGGACATCGGCGACGGCAACATCGCGCTCTTCATCTCCGGCACCGCGAGCATCGTCGGGCACGAGACGCAGCACCACGGCGACGTGCAGGAGCAGACGCGCGAGACGCTGCGCAACCTGGGCGCGGTCATCACCGCCGCCAACGAGCGCGCCACCGCGACCTTTTCGCTCGCCGAGCTCGATTGCGTGGTCTATGTGCGGCACCCGTCGGACACCGAGGCGGTGCGCGGCGTGATCGAGGACGCACTGGGCGCCGACGCCCCGATGGCGCGCCATGCGGTGTACCTGGAAGCCGACATCTGCCGCAGCGACCTGCTGGTCGAGATCGAGGCGCACACGGTCGCGGCCGGTGGACTGCGGCCCTGAGCCGCCGCTCGACCGATCGAGGCCCGACCATTCCTTCCTCCATGATGACCCGCGTGCTGCGCACTCTCTGGGCGATCCCGCTCGCGCTGATGCTCTACGCGCTCTTGCTGTTCCTCGGCCTCATTTCGCTGGTCTGGAATTTCGTCGCGATGCTGCTCTACCCGGTGATGCCGATGGGACCCGCGCGCACCCTGGGGCGCATGACGATCGCCTTCGCCTACCGCATGTTCTGGTGGCTCGCCTCGGTGACCGGCATGATGCGCATCGACGCCACGTGCCTGGACCCGATGCGCGACGAGCCCGGCGTGATCTTCGTGGCCAACCACCCGACGATGCTCGATGCGCTCTTGCTGGTGGCGCGGCTGCCGCGCAGCGCCTGCATCATGAAGGCGGACCTGCTGCGCAACATCTTCCTGGGCGCGGGCGCGCGCCTGGCGCGCTACATCAGCAACGAATCGGCGCGCACGATGGTGCGGCTGGCAGTGAACGACCTGCGCAGCGGCGGCCAACTGGTGATCTTTCCCGAAGGCACGCGCACCGTGACGCCGCCTCTGAACGCATTTCGCCCGGGCGTGACGCTGATCGCCAAGCTTGCGCAGGCGCCGATCCAGACGGTGTTCATCGACACCGATTCGCCGTATCTGAGCAAGGGCTGGCCGCTGTGGCGCGTGCCGCCGCTGCCGATCGTCTTCACCCTGCGGCTGGGCCAGCGCTTCTCGCCGACGCCGGACAGCGACATCCTGCAGGCCGACCTCGAACAATACTTTCGCCAAAACATGGAGCAGCGCGCCACCGACGCGTCCCCCGAATGCCAGACGCCTCGCGCACCCACCTTGTCCTGATCCCCAGCTACAACGCGGGCGAACGCCTGTTCTCCACGGTCCAGGGCGCGCGCGCCCAATGGAACCCGGTGTGGGTGGTGGTCGACGGCAGCGACGACGGCACGGGCGAGCGCCTGCAGCAGATGGCGGCCAGCGATCCGGGCCTGCGCGTGTGGGTGCTGCCCCAGAACCAGGGCAAAGGGGCCGCCGTGCTGCACGGGCTGCGCATGGCGAAGGACGCCGGGTTCACGCATGCGCTGACGATGGATTCCGACGGGCAGCATCCCACCGACCTGATCCCCTCCTTCATGCAGGCCTCGCTCGCCCGGCCCGAGACGATGGTGCTCGGGCGCCCCGTGTTCGATGCCAGCGCACCGCTGTTGCGTGTGCGCGGGCGGCGCGTGTCGAACGGGTGGACGCAACTGGAAACGCTCTTCGCGGGCATCGGCGATTCGCTCTACGGCTTTCGCGTGTACCCCATCACCGACCTGATTGCCGTGATGGCGCGGCAGCCATGGATGCGCCGCTTCGACTTCGATACCGAAGCGGTCGTGCGCCTCGCGTGGCGCGGCGTGAAGCCCGTGAACATCGATGCGCCGGTGAAGTACCTCACGGCCGAAGAAGGCGGGGTTTCGCACTTCCGCTATGGGCGCGACAACGTGCTGCTGACGTGGATGCACGCGCGGCTGATGGTCGAGTTTGTCTTGCGGCTGCCCGCGTTGATTTTTCGCAAGCTGCGCGGGGCGCCGCCTTTTCAGGACTGATCGGTTGCCGCGCCGCCCAGCGCCTTGTAGAGCGTCATCGTCGCGTTGAGCTGGTTCAGCCGATTCAGGGCCAGCGACACCTCTGCCGACCGGCGCCTGTCTTTCGCGTCGAGCACCGGTTGCAACGCGGTCGCGCCGGCGCGGTAGCGCACTTCGGACAAGGTCTCCGCGCGCTGCGCCTGCTGCAGCGCCACCACCAGTTTCTCACTTTCGTCGCGCAACTGGGTGCGCGACGACAAGGTGTTCTCCACTTCCGACAGCGCCGTATAGAGCGATTGGCGGAAGCTGAGCACCGCCTCTTCGTACTGCGTCTGCGAGACGGCCACGGTCAGCCGCGCGGTGTTCCATTGCAGGAAAGGCAGCGCCAGCCCCGCGCCGAGCGTGGCGACGGGGTTCTTCAACAATTCGCCCAGTGCAGTGCTCGTCGTGCCCAGTGAACCGGTGAGGCTCAGCGCCGGATAGAAGCTGGTGCGCGTCGCATCGACGTTTGCCAGCGATCCGCGCAGGCGTTGCTCCGCGGCGCGCAGATCGGGCCGGCGGCCGAGCAGGCTGGCGGGCAGGCCGGCGTCGATCACTGGCAGGTCGATGTTCGGGAGTTGCGACGGCTCCTGCGCCGCGGTCTCCGGTGGACGGTCGAACAGGATCGCCAACGCATTACGCGCCTCGACGCGCTGCTGCAGCAGCTGCGTGTGCGCCGCTTCCTGGCTCGCGAGGTTCTGCCCGGCTTGCGCAACGTCGAGTCCCGACACCGCACCTGCGGCGTACTTGGCGCGCACCAGCGCGAGGATGCGCCGCGCGTCCTCCATGCCCGCTTCGCTCAACGCAATCCGCTGGTTGAGGTAGCCCACTTGCCAGTAGAGCCCCGCGGTCGTGCCCACCAGCGAGAGCGCGGTGGCCTGCCGGTCCGACTCGGTGGCTTTCAGCTCCCAGTCGGCCGCGCTGCGCTGCGCCGCAAGCCGCCCCCAAAGGTCGAGCTCATAGCTCAGCGTGACGAGCGATGTCGAACTCGACCCGGCCACGCCGCCGCGCTTCAGGTCGTAGCTGCGCGCCGTGCTGGCCTGCCCCACCACGCTCGGCGTGAGGTTGGTGTTCGCGAGCCCCGTCTGCAATTGCGCGCGCTGCACGCGGATGCCGGCGGCGGCGAGGTCGTTGTTGGTGCGCATCGCGTCGTCGATCAGCGCATCGAGCTGCGGATCGTTGAAGGCGCCCCACCAGCGCGCCGGAAACGCCGCGGCCGCGCTCGGCGTGCCGGGCTGCGGCTGCTGCCACACCGCTGGCACCGCCAACGGCCGCTGCTCGCGCCGCTCGGGCTGGAACAGCGTGCAGCCGCCCAGCGCCAACGCCACGGCGAGCGAACCCAGGGCAAAGCGAGCGCTACTCACGGGCCAACGCCTCGATCGGATCGAGCCGCGCCGCATTGCGCGCCGGCAAATAGCCGAAGAGCACGCCGATCAGCGACGCACACAGAAATGCCGACACCACGGCCCCCATCGAAAAGATCATTTGCCATTGCGTCACGAAGAGCGAAAACAGAAAGCTGATGCCATACGACAGCAGCACGCCGATCAACCCACCCACGAGGCACACCAGCACCGCCTCGGTCAGGAACTGCTGCAGCACGTCGCTCTGCCGCGCGCCCACGGCCATGCGGATGCCGATCTCGCGGGTGCGCTCGGTCACCGACACCAGCATGATGTTCATCACGCCGATGCCGCCCACCACCAGCGAGATCACCGCGATCAGCGACAGCAGCAGCGTGAGCGACTGGCTCGTGCGCTCGGCCGTCTTCACGATGCTGTCCATGTTGAAGGTGAAGAAATCCTTCACGCCATGGCGCAGCGTGAGCAGCCGCACGATGCTGTCCTCGGCCGCCTTGGTCGGCTGGTCGTCGCGGATGCGCACGGTGATGCCGTCGAAGTGCTGCTGCCCGAAGAGGCGGCTCGCGCCAGTGCTGTAGGGCAGCCAGATGTTGAGCGACTTGTTCTCGCCGAACACGCTTTTCTTCTCCTGCGCCACGCCGATCACCGTGCACGGCAGGTTGCCCACCAGGATGACCTTGCCGACCGGCTCGGCGCCGTCGGCAAAGAGCTTGCGCCGCGTGTTCTGGTCGATCACCACCACCTGCGACTGATGCCGCACGTCCTCGGCGGTGAACGCCGCGCCGCTGGCCATGTGCATGTCGCGCACGCGAAAGAACGCATCGCTCACGCCGTTCACGTTGCCGTTGATGTCGGCGCTGCGGTAGCGCAAGCGGAGGCTCCGCATCGTGGCGGGCGTCACGCTGTGCACATAGGGCTGCGCGGCGATGGCCTGCAGGTCGGGCGGCGTCAGCGTGCGAATGCTTGCGGCCTTGTCGTCGCCGAAGTCGCGGCCCGGGTACACGTCCAGCGTGTTGGTGCCGATGGCGCGGATGTCCGAGAGCACGAAGCGCTTGGCGCCCTCCCCGATGGCCACGATCGACACCACCGAGGTGATGCCGATGACGATGCCCAGCATGGTGAGCGCCGTGCGCATGCGGTGCGCCATCATCGAGCGCCAGGCCATGCGGAAGGCCTCGGCGAAGCGGGCCCAGCCGGTGCTGAAGCGTGCGATGCCGAGCTTGGGCTTCGTCATCGCAGGGGGGCCCGATGCATCGGCGCCGACCGCCTGCGCAGGCGCCGCGACGGTCGGCACGTTCGGGCGGTCGCCCACGATCACACCGTCGGCGATCTCGATGATGCGTTCGGTGCAGCTGGCCACCTGCATGTCGTGCGTCACGATGATGATCGTGTGGCCCTGCGCATGCAGTTCGCGCAGGATGCCGATGACCTCCTGCCCGCTCTTGCTGTCGAGCGCGCCGGTCGGCTCGTCGGCCAGGATCACCTGGCCGCCATTCATCAGCGCGCGCGCGATGCTCACGCGCTGCTGCTGGCCGCCCGAGAGCTGGCTCGGCCGGTGCTCGGTGCGGTCTTCCAGGCCCAGGCGCGCGAGCAGCTGCCGCGCCCGCGCATCGCGCGCGGCGCCCTCGGTGCCGGCATAGACGGCGGGCACCTCGACGTTGCCCGTGGCCGTCAGGTGCTGCATCAGGTGGTAGCGCTGAAAGATGAAGCCGAAGTGCTCGCGGCGCAGCTGGGCGAGCGCGTCGCTGTCGAGCGTGCCCACGTCCTGGCCCGAGACGGTGTAGGTGCCGCTGCTCGGCCGGTCCAGGCAGCCGAGGATGTTCATCAGCGTCGACTTGCCCGAGCCCGAGGCGCCGACGATGGCCAGCATTTCGCCGTTGCCGATGTCCAGGTCGATGTCCTTGAGCACCTGCACTTCCTCGTCGCCCGAGGGAAAGCTGCGGCCGATGCCTCGCAGCTTCAGCAGCGGCTCGGTCACTGGCGCTTTCCTCTGTTGCCGCCGCCTTCGCCGCTGCTGGCCGGGTCGAGCGCCGAGGCATCGCCGGTGATGACGGTGTCGCCCTCTTTCAGCCCCTCGAGCACCTGTGCCTGGAAGTTGTTGCTGATGCCCACGCGCACCTGGCGCTTTTCCACGCTCTGGTCGGGCTTGAGCACGCGCACCTCCTGGCGGCCGTCCTTGTCGCGCGCGCCCAGCGCGGTGAGCGGCACCGTGAGCGCGTGTTTCGCCTCGCCCAGCAGGATGGCCACTTGCGCGGTCATGTCCACGCGCAGCGTGCGGTCGGGGTTGGGCACATCGAACAGCGCATTGAAGAACACCGCGTTGTTGATCTTCTCGGGCGAGGGCTGCACCGCGCGCAGCGTGCCGTGGTAGCGCTTGTCAGGGTCGCCGAGGATGGTGAAGTACACCGGCAGCCCCGCCTTCACGCGCACCACGTCGGCTTCGGACACCTGCGCCTTCACGGTCATGGTCGAGAGGTCGGCCAGCTTCATCAACGTGGGCACCTGGAAGGCGGCCACCACGGTCTGGCCTTCAAGCGTGCTGATGGAGACCACGTCGCCGTCGATGGGCGCGACGATGCGGGTGTACGAGAGGTTGGTCTGCGCCGAGGCCAGGGCCAGCCGCTGCTGGCGGATCTGCGCTTCCAGTGAGACGCCGTCGGCACGCAGCGCGCGCAGCTCGGTGTCGGCGCTTTCCATGTCCTGGCGCGGCGCGGCGTCCTGCGCGAGCATTTCGCGCTGCCGGGCCCAGGTGAGCTCGGCCTGCTTGACGCGCACTTCCTTGGCGAGCTTCTGGGCCTGCAGGTTCTCCAGCTTGGCCTGCTCCTGCGCGAGCGTGTTCTGCGAAATGATGGGGTCGATCTCGGCGAGCCAGTCGCCCTTCTTCACGGTCTGCCCCAGCACCACTTTCAGCGACTTGAGCTGGCCGCTGACCTGCGCGCCCACCTCCACCTGCTTGAGCGCCTGCAGCACGCCGGTGGCGAGCACCGCGTTTTCGAGGTCGGTGCGCTGCACGGTGGCGGTGAGGTATTCGGTTTTCTTGGCCGGGCTCAGCCAGAAGAAAGCGATGACGGCCAGGACGACGAGCGCTGCAACACCGAGAAGGACTTTGCGCGATCGCCGTGGTGGGTTGTTTGGCATGCAATGAGGTGAAAGTGAAACACGCGGCGGGAGGGGATCGGATCGATCCTAGCCCCGCTTTCTGAAGGCCTGCTAAAGAGGGAGTTCCCTCGAAGGGCTACTTCGTGCCATTGTTGTCGCCGGCGCGCATGAAAAAACGGCGTGGCCCGCCGCCCCTTCCAGGGCCGGCGAGCCACGCCGTTTTTTGGGATGCGAAGAAAGAACTCAGCGCACGGTGCGGCGGCGCAGGAGCAAGGTGATCAGCATCAGCGAGAGCACCACGAACGCGATGAACGACCAGTTCGCCAGCGTCAGCCCAAACAGCGTCCAGTCGACCTTGGAGCAGTCGCCGCCGCCGCGGAAGATCAATGGCAGCGCGCGCTTGAGCGGAAAGGTTTCGATCATCCCGTAGAGGTCGCGCCCGCACGAGACGACTTCAGGCGGATACCACTGGAGCCAGCTCTGCGAGGCCGCCGTGTAGGCGCCGCCCACCGCCGACACCAGCGCCAGCACCCCGCCGGTCACCTGCAGCGCGCGGTTGCGGAAGATGGCCGCCAGCCCGGTGAAGAGGGCCACCAGCACCAGCGCATACCGCTGCACGATGCACATCGGACAGGGTTCGAGCCCCACCACGTGCTGCAGATACAGCCCGAAGGCCAGCATGAGGACACAGGCCAGGCAGATCAGCCCGAGCGCGCGGCGCGGCGCGCCGAAGTACCAATCGATCAAGGAGACACCCAATCTTCTTCTACGAACACCCTGGCCTTGCGCGGATTGGCGACGACGGTATCGCCCTCCTTCAAGCCCAGGTCACGGAACTGTTGCGCAGGGAGTTGCGCCTCGATGATGGTTCCGGAGCCCGGATTATCTGGATTCGATTCGGTGGGCTCAAGTTCCAGCCGCGCGATCGGGCCGACCACGATCGCGCGCGACAGGGTGGCGACGATGCCGGTGGCGCCCGGCACGTAGCGTGTCACATCCAGGTCATGCGGACGCACATAGGCCATGGCCTTGGCGTCGCGCGCGCCGCTGTGCTCGGGGGAATCCAGGCGCATGCCGTCGAGCTGCACCTGCCCGTTGTCGGCGCGGCCGTGAAAGAGGTTCACGTCGCCCAGGAATCCGTAGACGAAAGGACTCGCGGGCTTGTCCCACACGTCCTGCGGCGAGCCGACCTGCTCGATCTGCCCCTTGTTGATGACCACCACGCGGTCGGCCACCTCCAGCGCCTCTTCCTGGTCGTGCGTGACGAAGATCGAGGTGACGTGCAGTTCGTCGTGCAGGCGCCGCAGCCAGCGGCGCAGTTCCTTGCGCACCTTGGCGTCGAGCGCGCCGAAGGGCTCGTCGAGCAGCAGCACCTTGGGCTCCACCGCGAGCGCGCGAGCGAGCGCAATGCGCTGGCGCTGGCCGCCCGAGAGCTGCGACGGATAGCGGTCGGCTAGCCAATCGAGCTGCACGAGCTTGAGCAGGTCGGTCACCTTGGCCTTGATCTGCGCGTCGCTCGGGCGTTCCTTGCGCGGCTTCACGCGCAGGCCGAAGGCGACGTTCTCGAACACGGTCATGTGGCGGAACAGCGCGTAGTGCTGGAACACGAAGCCCACCTGGCGCTCGCGCACATGCACGTCGGTGGTGTCCTCGCCCGAGAAAAGAATGCTGCCGGTGTCGGCCGTCTCCAGCCCCGCGATGATGCGCAGCAGCGTGGTCTTGCCGCAGCCCGAGGGGCCGAGCAGCGCGACGAGTTCGCCCGACTGCACGTCGAGGTTCACGTCGCGCAGCGCGCGGAAGTCGCCGAACTGCTTGCTGATGTTGCGGATTTCGATGCTCATGATTTCTTTTCTCTCTCAGGCCGCCGTCGTTTCGGGCGGACGCTCCGGGGGCAGTTCTGCAATGGCCTTCATCTCGCGCTCGTGGCGCCACTCGATCACCGACTTGATCACCAGCGTGACCAGCGCCAGGATCGCCAGCAGCGAGGCCACGGCGAACGCGGCCACCGACTGGTATTCGTTGTAGAGCACTTCCACGTGCAGCGGCATGGTGTTGGTCTGGCCGCGGATGTGGCCCGACACCACCGACACCGCGCCGAACTCGCCCATGGCGCGCGCGTTGCAGAGGATCACGCCGTACAGGAGGCCCCACTTGATGTTGGGCAGCGTCACGCGCCAGAAGGTCTGCCAGCCGGTCGCGCCGAGCACGATGGCCGCCTGCTCCTCGTCGGTGCCCTGCGCCTGCATCAGCGGGATCAGCTCGCGCGCGATGAAGGGGAAGGTCACGAACACCGTCGCCAGCACGATGCCGGGCACGGCGAAGATGATCTTGATGTCGTGCTCGGCCAGCCACGGGCCGATCCAGCCCTGCGCGCCGAACACCAGCACGTAGATCAGGCCCGCCACCACCGGCGACACCGCGAACGGCAGGTCGATCAGCGTGGTGAGAAAGGCCTTGCCGCGGAACTCGAACTTGGCGATGGCCCAGGCCGCGGCCACGCCGAACACGAGATTCAGCGGCACGGTGATGGCCGCCGTGATCAGCGTGAGGCGGATCGCGCTCCACGCGTCGGGCTCCTTCAGCGCCTCCAGGTACGCCGAGACGCCCTTGCGCAGCGCCTCGGTCGCCACGGCCGCCAGCGGCAGCACGAGGAACAGGAACATGAACGCGAGCGCAATGCCGATCAGCGTCCAGCGGACCCAGGCCGCCTCGGTGGTACCGGCCTGCGCGCGGCGGATGATTTTGGAAGGTGCGCTCATGTCATGCCCCTCCGCGCTTGCGTTGCCAGGCCTGCAGGCCGTTGATGACCAGCAACAGCAGGAACGAAATGACCAACATCACCAGCGCGACCGCGGTGGCGCCCGCGTAGTCGTACTGCTCCAGCTTGCCGATGATGATGAGCGGCGTGATCTCCGAAATCATCGGCATGTTGCCGGCGATGAAGATCACCGAGCCGTATTCGCCGATGGCGCGCGCGAAGGCCATGGCAAAGCCGGTGAGCAGCGCCGGCGCGATCGACGGAAAGATCACCTTGGTGAAGGTCTGAAAGCGCGTCGCGCCGAGCGAGGTGGCGGCTTCTTCGAGTTCTTTCTCGGCATCTTCGAGCACGGGCTGCACCGTGCGCACCACGAACGGCAGCCCGATGAAGATCAGCGCGATCACGATGCCCGCCGGCGTGAACGCCAGTTTGATGCCGTGCGGCTCGAGCAGTTGCCCGATCCAGCCGTTGCCCGCGAGCAGCGCCGTGAGCGAGATGCCGGCCACGGCCGTGGGCAATGCGAATGGCAAATCGACCAGCGCATCGACGATGCGCTTGCCCGGAAACTTGTAGCGCACCAGCACCCAGGCCACCAGCAGCCCGAACACCGCGTTCACGAGCGCGGCGATCAGCGAGGCGCCGAAGGTGAGGCGGTAGGACGCCATCACGCGCGGCGCGGTCACGGCCACCCAGAACTGGTCCCAGGTCAGCGTGAAGGTCCGAAAGACCAGCGCCGACAGCGGGATCAGCACGATCAGGCTGAGATAAAGAATCGAGAAGCCGAGCGTGATGTGGAAACCGGGCAGCACGCGCTTGGCGCCGCCTGCCCGGTTGGCACGCGAAAAAGGCGCTCCCGCGGACGGGAGCGCCGAAGAAACTGCGCCGCTCATTTACTTCGCGCCGGGCGTATAGAGCTTGTCGAACTGGCCGCCGTCGTTGAAGTGCACCTTCTGCGCTTCGCCGAGGCTGCCGAACAGTTCCTGCACCGTGAAGAGCTGCAGCGGCTTGAAGGTTGCGGCGTACTTCTTGAGCACGGCCTGCGAACGCGGGCGCAGCGCGTGCTTGGCGGCGATTTCCTGTGCTTCTTCGGAATACAGCCAATCGAGGTAGGCCTTGGCGAGCTCGCCGGTGCCCTTCTTGGCGACGGTGCGCTCGACCACGGCGACCGGGTTCTCGGCCACGATGCTGATCGACGGGTACACCGAGTCGACCTTGCCGGTGCCGAACTCGCGGTCGATGGAGACCACTTCCGATTCGAAGGTGATCAGCGCATCGCCGATGTTGCGTTGCAGGAAGGCGGTGGTGGCGTCGCGGCCGCCGCGCGCCAGCACCGGCGTGTTCTTGAAGAGCTTGCCCACGAACTCGGCGGCCTGCGCATCGGTGCCGCCCTTCTTCTTGATGTAGCCCCAGGCGGCCAGGTAGGCGTAGCGCCCGTTGCCGCCGGTCTTGGGGTTGACGATCACGACCTGGATGCCGGGCTTGATCAGGTCGTCCCAGTCCTTGATGCCCTTGGGGTTGCCGTTGCGCACGAGGAACAGCATGGTCGAGGTGGTCGGCGATGCGTTCTCGGGGAATTTCCTGGTCCAGTCCTTGGCGACCACGCCGGTGTTGGCCAGGAAGTCGATGTCGGTGGAGGTGTTCATGGTCACCACGTCGGCATCCAGGCCGTCGGCCACCGAGCGCGCCTGGGCGCTGGAGCCGCCGTGCGACTGGTCGATCTTCACGTCCTTGCCGGTGGCCTTCTTGTAGTGCGCCACGAACGCTGCGTTGTAGTCCTTGTAGAACTCGCGGGCCACGTCGTAAGACGCGTTCAGCAGCGTGGTGCCCTGCGCAAAAGCGCTGCTGCCGGCGAGTGCGGAGGACGCCAGCGCGAGCACGGCGACGAAGGTCTTGATTCTGGAAGTCATGTGGTTGCCAAGGTTTCTGAAAAATCACGGCCCGCCGACCAGGCGGCGGGCTCGTCGGTCAGGGATTGGAGCAAAGCCAGGCCGAGCGGCCAGTCTCCGTGCCCCGAATCGATGTTGATATGGCCCGCATTCTGCATGCGCACGAACTCGCTGCCCCAGGCCCGCGAATATGCACCCGCGAGCCGGATGGGACAGTAGGGGTCGTTGCTGCTGGCCACCACGATGCTGCGGTACGGCAGCGCGGCATAGGGCACGGGCGCGAAGTCGGACAGCACCGCGCGGCGCTCCGGGTCGGCCGGGGCCACCAGCAGCGCGCCCTGGATGCGGGCGGCCGCCTCGGGCGGCAGGTGCGCGGTGGCGATGCAGCCCAGGCTGTGCGCCGCGATCACCACCGGGCCGGGGGTCTCCATCACCAGCTTGGCGAGCGCGGGCACCCAGGCGTCGCGCTTGGGCGAAGCCCAGTCGTCCTGCACCACCCGCGCGGCGCCCGGGATGCGCTCTTCCCACAGGCTCTGCCAGTGGCCGGGGCCGGAGTCGCGCCAGCCGGGCACGATGACGACGCGCGTCTGCATCTGCGAGTGCCGCCTCTGCCGCTTACTTGTTGGGCTGCGGCGTGATGCGCAGGTAAGGCTTCACGGCCTTGAAGCCCTTGGGGAAGCGCTCGGCCAGCTCCGCCGGGTCCTGGATGCTCGGGATGATGACCACGTCGTCGCCGTCCTTCCAGTTCACGGGGGTGGCCACCTTGTGGCTGTCGGTGAGTTGCAGCGAGTCGATCACGCGGATGATCTCGTCGAAGTTGCGGCCGGTCGATGCCGGGTAGGTGATGGTGGTGCGGACCACCTTCTTCGGGTCGATGATGAACACGCTGCGAACCGTGGCCGTGGCCGAGGCGTTCGGGTGGATCAGGTCGTACAGGTCGGCCACCTTGCGGTCGGCGTCCGCGATGATCGGGAAATTCACGGTGGTGTTCTGCGTTTCGTTGATGTCGCCGATCCATTCCTTGTGCTTGGTGGCCGGATCGACGCTCAGCGCGATGGGCTTGACGCCGCGCTTGGCGAATTCGCCCGACAGCGCCGCGGTCTTGCCCAGTTCGGTGGTGCACACGGGCGTGAAGTCGGCCGGGTGCGAGAAGAACACGACCCACGAATCGCCGGCCCATTGGTAGAAGTCGAGGGGGCCTTCGCTGGAGTCCTGGGTGAAATTGGGGGCGGTGTCGCCGAGTCGCAGAGTAGCCATGGTCGCTCCTGGGATGGATGGGAGCTTCGGATTGTGCGAACCCGGGCAAGGATGACAAACGAATATCTACTTGTTTGGTTATGGCGTTTTTCGCATAACGGGGTGCGAATTGCAGGGCTCGCCGTCCGGCCTCAGCAAAGGCGCACCCTCGATGCCCTGCAAATGCTCGAACAGGAAATCGATCAGACGCCGCACCGCCGGCACCAGCGCACGCCGCGGCGGAAACACCATGTGCGCGACGGCGTCCTCCGGTCCCCAGTCGCACAGCACCTTCTCCAGCCGGCCCGCCTCGATGTCGTCCGCGCACATGTAACCGGGCAGCAGCGTGGCGCCGATGCCGGCGATCGCGGCCACCTGCAGCGTCGCGATGTCGTCCGCCACGTAGCGCGGTGTGTGCGTGTGGACGTAGGCCTTGCCTTTCGGGCCTGAGAGCCGCCATTCGCTGCGGCCCTCGCCGTTGACCGACATCGCCATGGTGTCCAGCCGCGCAAGGTCGGCCGGTGTCTGCACCGGGCCCTGCCGCTGCATCAGCGCCGGACTGGCCACCAGCACCCCGCGTCCGGTGCCCAGGACCTTGGCCACCAGCGTGGCGCTCTCCTCCACAACCGGCCGCACGCGCAGCGCGATGTCGAAGCCCTCCTCGATCGGGTCCACCGGGCGGTTGATGACCCGCACGTCGACCCGCACCGCCGGATAGCGCTCCATGAAGAGCGGCAGCAACTGGGCCACCCCGCTGTATGCCATCGTGATCGGGCAGCTCAGCCGCACCAGCCCGCTCGGCTCGTTCTGCACCTGCGCCACCGATTCGGCGGCGGCCTGCGCCGCGTCGCGCATGGCGGCGGCGTGGCGCAGATAGATTTCGCCGGCCGGCGTGAGCGACAGTCGCCGGGTGCTGCGTTGCATCAGCTGCACGCCCAGGCGCTCCTCCAGTTCCGCCACCCGGCGCGAGAGGCGCGACTTGGGAATGCCGAGCGCCCGGCTGGCGGCGGCAAACCCGCCCCGCTCGGCCACTTCGGCGAAAAAAACCATGTCGTTGAGGTCTTGCATGGCTCAGATTGTCCCGCAATCAGGACGATCTATGCAAATTTTGGCTACTTATCAATCACTCGACTCAAAAATAGAATTCTCTCAACGCCGGCCACTTTGAGCGCCGACCCCCTCCACGAAAGTGATTGACATGAAGCTGCTCCACATCGACTCCAGCATCCTCGGTGCCTATTCGACCTCCCGCCTGCTGACGGCCGAGACCGTGGCCGCCTGGAAGGCCGCGCACCCCGACACCGTCGTCGAATACCTCGACCTCGCCGTCGACGCCCCCGCGCACTTCAGCGCCGACGCCCTGGCCATCAAGACCGGCCCGCAAGCCGAGCCCACCGAAGCCCAGCAACGCGAGAACGCGCTGTCTGAAAAGCTGGTGAGCCAGTTCCTGGCCACGGACGTGGTCGTCATCGGCGCCCCGCTCTACAACTTCTCGATCCCGACGCAACTCAAGGCTTGGATCGACCGCCTCGGGCAAGTCGGCCGCACGTTCAAGTACACCGAAACCGGCCCCGTGGGCCTGGCCGGCGGCAAGACGGTGATCGTGGCTTCCAGCCGCGGCGGCGTCTACTCGACCAGCGACTGGGGCCAGGGCGCCGAGCACCAGGAGAGCTACCTGAAGGTGGTCTTCGGCTTCTTCGGCATCACCGACGTGCGCATCGTGCGTGCCGAAGGCGTGGCGATGGGCGACGAGCCCAAGGCTGCCGCACTGACCGCGGCGCGCTCCGACATCCTGGTGGCGACGGCTGAAGCCGCGAACCAGAAGGACGTGGCCCAGGTCGCCTGAACGCGCCCCGTGCCAAAAAAAAGCCGCCCATCGGGCGGCTTTTTTCATGCGCATCGATCGCCGCGGTTGTCAGGCGGCCGAATGGCTCTTGATCCAGGCGACGTACTTGTCCATCCACCCCTGCAGGAATTTCTTGGAGCCTTCGTTGCCGATGTGGCCCTTGTCGTCGAACAGGTCGTCCTTGGTCTGCAGGAACACTTCGGGCGAACCCATCGTGGGCACGTCCAGATACGCCAGGATGTTGCGCAGGTGCTGCTGCGCGAGCGCGGTGCCGATGGCGCCCACCGAGATGCCCACCACGCCGGCCGGCTTGCCGCCCCAGGCGTTCTGGCCGTAAGGGCGCGAGGCGTGGTCGATGGCGTTCTTCAGCACGCCGGGGATCGAGCGGTTGTATTCGGGCGTGACGAACAGGAGGCCCTGCGCGGCCGCGATTTCGCTTTTCAGGCGCTTCACCGCGGGTGCCTGGTTGCCGTCCTCGTCCTGGTTGTAGAGCGGCAGGTCGTCGATGCGCACGTGCTCAAAGGTGAAATCGGCGGGCGCGAGGTGGGCCAGCGCAAGCGCGAGCTTCTGGTTGAACGAATCCTTGCGAAGGCTGCCGACTACGACGGCGATCCGGGTCTGGGCCATGGGTGAAACTCCTTGGTGTGGATGAAAAATCTGGTGGAGAGGTCTGAAGGGAAGGTCCGAAAGACGAAAGCGATTATGCGAATCGCCCATGACCTTTTCTGGAAAAGTTCTTGCGCCGTCGCGCGCCCTGCCAGATGCTGGAGGGCATGTCTCCCTCCTCCCCCTCCACTCACTACGACGTCATCGTCGTCGGCCTCGGCGCCCTGGGCGCGGCCACGCTCTATCAACTCTCGCAGCGCGGCGCCCGCGTGCTGGGCACCGACCAGTTCGCACCGCCGCACGACCAGGGCTCCTCGCATGGCGACTCGCGCATCACGCGGCTGGCGATCGGCGAAGGCGACGAGTACGTGCCCTTCGTGCAGCGCTCGCATGCGATCTGGCGCGAGCTCGAAGCGCGCACCGGCACGCCGCTCATGACCACCACGGGCGGCCTCGTCCTCGCGCCGCGCGACCGCGTGGCCGAGCACCACGGCAAGTCGGACTTCGTGCGGCGCACCATCGCCTGTGCCGAGCGCTTCGGAATCGCGCACGAGGTGCTCGACGCGGCCGGCATCCGCGCGCGCTTTCCGCAGTTCAAGCTGCACGGCGACGAGATCGGCTACCACGAGCGCGACGCCGGCTTCGTGCGGCCCGAAGACGCCATCGGCGCGCAGCTCGCGGTAGCCCGCGCCTCGGGCGCCCAGACGCGCACCGGCGAGCGCGTGCAGTCCGTCGAGCCGGTGGGCAACGGCGACGCGGTCCGCGTGCGCACCGATTCGGCCAGCTTCACGGCCGACCGCGTGGTGATCGCGGCGGGCGCGTGGCTGCCGGAATTCCTCGGCCGACAGGCGCGCGCCGACTGGCAGACGAACTTTTCGGTACACCGGCAGGTGATGCACTGGTTCGACACCGGCAGCGCCGCCGGCGATTTCGCGCCCGGTCGCTTCCCCATCTTCATCTGGATGTTCGGCGATGGGCAGGAGGACTACATGTACGGCTTTCCGTCCTCCGACCCCGCGCAGCCCGCGCTCAAGGTCGCGACCGAGCAGTACGTGGCCGCCACCACGCCCGACACCATCGACCGCAGCGTGCGCCCCGAAGAGACCGCCGCGATGTACCGCGACCGCGTGGCCGGCCGCTTCCCGCAGATCGATGGCCGTGCCCTGAAAGCGCGCGCCTGCATGTACACCGTGACGCCCGACCGCCGCTTCGTGATCGATGCGCTCGAGGGCCTGCCGAACGTGCTGATCGCCTCGGCCTGCTCGGGCCACGGCTTCAAGCATTCGGCCGGCCTGGGCGAAGCCATTGCCGACCACGTGCTGGGCCGCGCCATGTCGCACGGCCTCGACCTGCGCCCCTTTGCCCGCCAACGGCTGCTGGAGAAGGAAACTGCCTAGAGCAGCCCGGCGCGAACGCGGGCATCATCGTTCCCGATCTTTTGATTTCTGGAGCAATGCGCGATGAGATTCCTGGTGGTGGGTGCCGGTGCACTCGGTGGTTATTTCGGTGGCCGTTTGCTGGAGGCGGGGCGCGATGTGACCTTTCTTCTTCGTCCGCGCCGCGCGGCGCAGCTCGCGAAAACCGGGCTCGTGGTGCAGAGCCCTTTCGGCAACCTCGAATTGCCTGCGCCCAAGCATGTGCTGGCCGAGAACATCGACGGTCCCTATGACGTGGTCGTCGTCGGCAGCAAGGCCTACGACCTCGAATCGACGATGGATTCGTTCGCGCCCGCGGTCGGCCCGGACACCGTGATCCTCCCGCTCCTCAACGGCATGAAGCACATCGACCAGCTGGTCGAGCGCTTCGGCGACGCGCGCGTGCTCGGCGGTCTCTGCATGATCTCGGCCACGCTGGACGACGAAGGCCGCGTGCTGCACCTGAACGACCTGCATGGCCTGAGCTACGGCGAGCGCGCCGGCGGACGCTCGGCGCGCGTCGATGCCATCGCGGCCCAGTTCGCGGGCGCGAGGTTCGACGCCACCGCGAGCGAGACCATCGCGCAGGACATGTGGGAGAAGTGGGTCTTCATCGCCTCGGCGGCGGGCCTCACGAGCCTGATGCGCGCCGCCATCGGCGACATCGTCGCGGCCGGCGGCCAGGACGTGGCGCTCTCGATCTTCGACGAGTGCTGCGCCATCGCCACGCACAACGGCTTCGCGCCGCGCCCCGCCGCCATCCAGCGCGGCCGCGCGGTGGTGACGACGGCCGGCTCGCCGATGACGGCATCGATGTACAAGGACATCGTGCGCGGCGCGGCGGTCGAGGCCGACCACATCGTGGGCGACCTCCTGGGCCGTGCGCCCAAGAGTGATTCGCCCGTGCCCACGGCGCTGCGCACCGCCTACGTCCACCTCAAGGCCTACGAGGCCCGGCGCGCCCGCGAGGCCGGCTGACACCGGAGCAAAGCCCCATGGCCGACGCGCTCGCCTTCCTCCACACGGCGCAGCCGCATGTGCAGACCTTCGGGCGCCTGGTGCGCGACCTTGCGCCCGATCTCGAGGTGCGCCACCTGGTGATGGAGGAGCTCTTGGCCGACGCGCGCGTCGTGGGCATCAACAACGCGCCGTTGGTCAGGCGTGTGCACGAGGCCATGCGCGAGGCGGCATCGGACGGCGCCGCGGTGGTCGTATGCACCTGCTCGACCATCGGCGGCATCGCCGAGAAGACCGCCACCGGCGGCGCCTTCTCGGCCCTGCGCATCGACCGCGCCATGGCCGACCGCGCGGTGCGCACCGGCCCGCGCGTGCTGATCGTCGCGGCGGTGGAAAGCACGCTCGAGCCGACGACGGCGCTGATCCTCTCGGCGGCGACGCAGGCCGGCGTCGGCACCCGGCCGAGCGCACTGCTCGTCGAGGAAGCGTGGGCGCATTTCCAGGCCGGCGACACCGGCCGCTATGTGGAGACGCTGGCCGCGGCAATCCGCGGCGCGGTCGGCACGGCCGACGTGGTCGTGCTCGCGCAAGCCTCGATGGCGCCGGTGACGCCGCTGCTCGCCGACCTGGGGATCGATGTGCTCAGCAGCCCGGGGCTGGGCGTGGCGCATGCGGTGGCGACGCTGCGGGCGTCGGGCAACGCGTGGACGGCCGGCAGCATGGGCATGCTGTCGGGGTCGCAAGGCTGAGCCGGCCGCTACTCCGACTTGAGGATCGTCTCCCCCTTCAGCGTTCCCATGTCCTGCGTGTTGAAGCGGTGCCGCTTCCACCCGGCCCAGGTGCGGCGGAAGTTCGCGATCGAGATGCCGTAGTACAGCACCTTGAACATGCGCAGCGCCCCCCACATCGGCGTGCCCTTGTAGATGTCGCCGGCCAGCAGCGACATCAGCGCCTCCTTCACCCGGAACGGATTGCCCGGGTGCATGAACATGTCGCGGATGGTCGGGTTGGTCACGCGGTAGATGAACCATGAATACTCGCGCGGGCCCTTGCGCATCATGGCCTCGAAGCCTCGTCGCGCGGTCGCCAGTTCCGCCGGGTGGTCGAGCGCGGTGGCCACGAGCTCGGCGCCGTCGAAGGCGCTGTGCATCGCCAGGTACACGCCCGAGGAAAACATCGGGTCGATGAAAGTGAAGGCATCGCCCAGCAGCAGGTAGCGCTCGCCCGTCGCGTGCGTGCTCGTGTACGAGAAGTTGCCGGTGGCGTGCACCGCGTCGTCGACCAGCGTGGCGCCCTTCAGGCGGTCCTGCAGCACGGGGCACAGTGCGATGGTGTCGTAGAAGAAATCCTTCAGCGGCTTGTCGCGCGTCTTCAGGTAGTACGGCCAGCAGACCGCGCCCACGCTGGTGGTGCCGTCGGCCAGCGGAATGAACCAGAACCAGCCGTGCGGAAACCAGCAGATGCTGATGTTGCCTTCCTTCTTGCCCTCGAGCCGCTCGGCGTTCGTGAAGTGGCCGAAGACGGCGGTGCTGTTGTGGTCGGGGTTCTTTTCCTTGCAGCGGAATTTGTTGGCCAGCAGCGTGTCGCGCCCTGTGGCATCGACCACGAAGCGGGCGCGCCAGTTGCGCTTCGCACCGTCGTCCATCTCGGCCTGGACGGTCGCGCCGTCGGCGTCGAAGGCCACGTCGCGCACCTTGCAACCCTCGATCGTTTGCGCACCGCGCGTGGCGGCGTTGCGGAACAGCAGCTCATCGAGTTCCGAGCGGCGCACCTGCCAGGCGGAGTCGAGCGACTTGTCCCAGCCCTCGGCAAAGTCCACATAACTGCGGTGCTCGTGCTCGGGCGAGACGAACTCGATGCCGAATTTCGGCATGCCGATCTTCTCGACCTGGTCGCGCACGCCGAGCCTGTCGAACAGTTCGACGTTCGCCGGCAGCAGCGATTCGCCGATGTGAAAGCGCGGGTGGTGCGCCTTCTCCAGCAGCACCACCTTGCGGCCCTGTTGTGCCAGCAGCGCCGCCACGGTCGAACCGGCGGGGCCGCCGCCGATCACGATCACGTCGCAGGATTCGTTCGCGGCAGCGCCGGGTTCGGTGGCTTCAGTCGGGAGAGACATTCAGGCGGTACTACATTGTTTGACAATGCTGCGCAGCATAACGCCCTCGGCACAGGCACGGTCCCTGTGCCGACCCCCATTCCGCCGCAGATTGACGTTCGACCTTCACGCAGGATTCGCCATGCCCTTTCTTCGCTGTCTCGTCACCGGCGCCTTCGGTCTCCTTGCCGCATTCGCGCATGCCGCGGGCTTCGGCACCTTCGAGATACCGGCCGACGCCGAGGGCCCGGCGCTGCGCGGCGCGGTATGGACGCCCTGCGCCGCGCCGGCCGGCGAGATCAGGCTCGGCCTGTATGCGATTGCCGGCGTGCGGGACTGCCCGGTCGCGGCAAGCGGCCCGTTGCCGCTGGTCGTGGTGTCGCACGGATACGGCGGCTCCTTCCTCGGCCACCACGACACGGCGCAGGCGCTGGCCGATGCGGGCTTCGTCGTCGCGGCCATCAACCATTCGAACGACAACTTCCAGGTCCAGGGCAGCCCGAACGACAAGCTCTCGGCGCTCGCGACGCGCACCACCGACATCAAGCGGCTCGTCGACTACATGCTCGCGCAATGGCCCGCGCACGACCGGCTGGCGGCTGGGCAGATCGGCTTCTTCGGCTTCTCCAGAGGCGGCTTCACAGGCCTTGCGCTTGCCGGTGGCCGGCCGGATTTCGAGCGGCTTCCGTCCCGTGCCGCGGCGACCTGCGCATCGGCGCCGGAAGGCGCGGCCTGCGTGCAGGCCCGGCAGCGGTTGCGCGATCTTCTTGCCACGCCGGTGGTCCACGACGCCCGCATCAAGGCCGCCGTGATCGCCGATCCGCTCGCCATGGTCTTCGATGCCGAGCGCCTGAAGAACGTGACGATCCCGATCCAGCTCTGGGCCTCGGAGCGCGGCGGCGACGGCGTGCTGCCCCGCGACGTGGATGCCGCGCGGCGCGCCCTGCCCTCGCCGCCCGACTACCGCGTGCAGCCCGGCTCCGCGCACTTCGCATTTCTCGCGCCCTGCGGCGAGGCGATGGCCAGGACCCTGCCCGAGATCTGCAACGACACCGGCGGCTTCGACCGCGTGGCCTTCCACGCACAGCTGAACGCCGCGGTGCTCGCGTTCTTCAGGCAGCACCTCGCGCCGACGTCCAAACCTCAGCCCAGCTAGCCGGCGCGCCGCTGCCCGGCGAGGCGCCGCACCACGGCGACCAGCCGGTCCACCTCGTCGAAGGTGTTGTAGAACGCGAGCGAAGGCCGCACCGTCGTCTCCACGCCGAAGCGCCGCAGGATCGGCTGCGCGCAGTGGTGTCCCGTGCGCACCGCGATGCCTTCGTCGTTCAGCGCATGGCCCACTTCCTCGGTGGTGTAGCCGTCGAGCACGAAGGACATCACGCTGGCCTTGTCCGCCGCCGTGCCGATCAGCCGCACGCCCGGGATCGCACCGAGCTGCGCCATGCCGTACACGAGCAGCTCGTGCTCGTAGCGCGCGATGTTCTCGATGCCGACCTTGTTGACGTAGTCGATCGCCGCGCCCAGGCCCACCGCATCGGCGATGTTGCCGGTGCCGGCCTCGAACTTGTTGGGGATCGGCTGGAACACGGTCTTCTCGAAGGTCACGTCGGCAATCATGTTGCCGCCGCCCTGCCAGGGCGGCATGTCCTCGAGCACTTCGCGCTTGCCCCAGACCACGCCGATGCCGGTCGGGCCGAACACCTTGTGGCCCGAGAACACGAAGAAGTCGGCGCCGATGTCCTGCACGTCCACGCGCATGTGCGAGACCGACTGCGCGCCGTCGACCAGCGCCTTGGCGCCGGCGCGGTGCGCGAGCGCGACGATCTCCTTGACCGGCACCACGGTGCCCAGCGCGTTGGAGACCTGCGTGACCGCGACGATTTTCGTGCGGTCGTTCAAGAGTTTGCGGTACTCGTCGAGCAGCACCTGGCCCGAGTCGTCCACCGGAATCACGCGCAGCTTCGCGCCCTTGGCGGCCGCGAGCTGCTGCCACGGCACGATGTTGGCGTGGTGCTCCAGGTTCGAGACGATGATCTCGTCGCCCTCGCCCACGTGCTGCCCGCCCCAGCTCTTGGCCACGAGGTTGATGGCCTCGGTGGTGCCGCGCACGAAGATCACCTCTTCGACTTCGGGCGCGTTGATGAACTTGCGTACACGCTCGCGCGCGCCTTCGTACGCATCGGTCGCACGCGCAGCAAGCTCATGCGCCGCGCGATGGATGTTCGAGTTCTCGTGCGCGTAGAAATACGCGATGCGGTCGATGACCGACTGCGGCTTGTGCGTGGTGGCCGCGTTGTCGAACCACACGAGCTGCTTGCCGTTGACGCGCTCCTGCAGGATCGGGAAGTCGCGGCGCACGGCGTGGACGTCGAACGGCGGATGCTGGCCGCTGCCGGCGAGCGGCACCGCATCGGGACCGCGCGGATCGGGCTTGGCCGGCGTGACGAAGCCGTTGGGCAGGCGCACCGCATCGACGAAGTAGAACTGCGGCTTCTCACTCCCTTGCACCTGGGGTTGGCTCCCTCGCCCCTCCGGGGAGAGGGTTGGGGTGAGGGGCTGCGGCGATGGAACGTCAGCAAAGGATTGAGCGCCCCTGCCCTCACCCCAGCCCTCTCCCGCAGGCGGGAGAGGGGGCAAGACCTGCAGAGGCGGCGATACGGCGGAGGCGGCACTCGTCGTCGGATGCCCGTAGCCGTTGTTCAAAAAGTAGAACGGCGATGCACTCGCTTGCGGCGATGCGGGCGCACCGACCTGCTGCGGAACCCCCAGCACCGTGCCGCCCGAACGCGGCTCGAAGGCCGGCGCCACGGACAGCACGTTGTCCGGCACGCCATTGCCCGCCACCGCATGCGGCAGCAAGGCCGGCGCGCGATTGGCCAGCGATGGCAACTGGGTCGGCGATGCGGGCAACACATTGGCGCCCGGAATCTGCCCCTGCGGAATCGGCGTGCCCGGCACGCTCGGCCCGAAACCCGCCGGGCTCACCAGCGGCGAGCCCGGCGGCGCGATGTTGGCGGGAAACTGCGCGCCCGGCACCAGCCCGCTCGCCACGCCGGGCAACGAGGTTGGTGGCGTGCCGGGCAACGCCGAAAACATGGCACTGGCCATGCGCGCGAGGATGGCCGGATCGAACGGCGCCTCGCCCGGAGTCGTGGGTGTGCTCACCGCGGCTTACTTGTAGGTGTCGGGATAGTCGTGGTACTTGCCGATCTCGACGTCGTCGAGCACCGCCAGCGCGTCGGTGGTCAGCACCGCGAGCGAGCAGTACAGCGAGATCAGGTACGACGCGATCGCATGGTTGTTGATGCCCATGAAGCGCACCGACAGCCCCGGGCTCTGCTCGCCCGAGAGACCCGGCTGGAAGAGACCCACCACGCCCTGGCGCTTGTCGCCCACGCGCAGCAGGAGGATCTTGCTCTTGCCGTCGGCCACCGGCACCTTGTTCGACGGAATCAGCGGAATGCCGCGCCAGGTGATGAACTGCGAACCGAAGAGGCTCACCGTCGGCGGCGGCGTGCCGCGGCGCGTGGCCTCGCGGCCGAACGCGGCAATGGCCAGCGGGTGCGTGAGGAAGAACGCGGGCTCCTTCCACACCTTGGTGAGCAGCTCGTCCAGGTCGTCGGGCGTGGGCGCGCCGGTCAGCGGGAAGATGCGCTGCTCTTCGCTCACCTGCGCCAGGAGGCCGTAGTCGGGGTTGTTGATGAGCTCGCTCTCCTGGTTCTCCTTGATCGTCTCGATCGTCAGGCGCAGCTGCTCCTTGATCTGGTCGTGCGGGCTGCTGTAGAGATCGGAGATGCGGGTGTGCACGTCGAGCACGGTGCTCACGGCATTGAGGTAGTGCTCGCGCGGGTTCTCTTCGTAGTCGACGAAGGTGCGCGGCAGCTGGTTTTCTTCTTCGCGCGAGGTGCAGGTGACCTTGATCGACTCGGGGTTCTTGACCTTGTTGACGCGGTAGATGCCCGCCTCCACCGGCACCCATTGCAGGAGGTGCGTCAGCCAGCGCGGGCTGATCGTCTCCAGCTGCGGGACTGTCTTGGTGGCATTGGCTAGCTGGCGTGCGGCGTTGTCGCCAAGGGCGGTGGTACCACCGACTGTTGCGCTCATGGATCAAGGCTCCGGGGGTTGGAAAAGACACTGTGTGGGACGCCGATGCAGCGATGTGCATCGGCGCACCGAGTGTCCGGCGCCCCCGGGTTTTCCCTCAACAGGCTATAGCCGCCAAGTTGATCCGCCTCGCAAGGCGCGACTGCTCCAGTTGCTCGCAGCGCGCGAGCAGGTTCACGATGTTGATCCCGAGTGCCGTCGCGAGCTTCTGCGCGGTGACGATCGAGGGGATCACGCGGCCGCGTTCGACCTCGCCCACATAGGAGCGATTGAGGTCCGAGCGCTCCGCGAGCTGCTCCTGCGACCAGCCGTTCGCCTCGCGCAGCTGGCGCACGGTGACACCGAAATCTTCGACAAAGGCTTTCATGGTGCGCTCGCTTTCGGTGCGTTCTGCAAACTGGCCTGGGTCACGCTCGCGCCCGGCTTCACGTCGTCGGTGATCCACACGTTGCCGCCGATTACCGCGCCCTTGCCCAGCGTCACGCGCCCGAGGATGGTCGCGCCCGCGTAGATGACCACGTCGTCTTCCACCACCGGATGCCGCGGCAGGCCCTTCTGCAGGTTGCCCTCGGTGTCGGTGGGAAAGCGCTTGGCCCCGAGCGTCACGGCCTGGTAGAGCCGCACGCGCTTGCCGATGACGGCCGTCTCGCCGATCACGACGCCCGTGCCGTGGTCGATGAAGAAGCCCGCGTCGATCTGCGCGCCGGGGTGGATGTCGATGCCAGTCTGCCCGTGCGCGAGCTCGGCCACGATGCGCGCGAGCAGCGGCAGGTCGAGCCGATAGAGCGCATGCGCCAGGCGGTGGTGGATCATCGCGAGCACGCCGGGGTAGCACAGCAGCACTTCGTCCACGCTGCGCGCGGCCGGGTCGCCCTGGTAGGCGGCGAGCACATCGCTGTCCAGCAGGCGGCGCAGGCCGGGCAGCGCATTCGCGAACTGGCGCACGGCCTCGGTGGCCGCATCGTCGATCTCGCTGGCCGCGCGCGGTTGCAGGCGCGCATTGAAATTGAGTTCCAGCCGGGCCTGCACCAGCAGCGCCTGCAAGGCGGCATCGAGCGTGTGGCCGACATAGAAGTCTTCGCTCTCGTGGCGCAGGTCCGGCGGGCCGAGCCGCATCGGAAAGAGCGCGCCCTTGAGCGATTCGACGATCTGCGCGAGCGCATCGCGCGACGGAAACTCGCGCGCACCGGGCTCGCGCGAGCGCCGCTGCGAATCGCGCCATTCGTCGCGCACGCCATGCAGCGCGCGCACGATGTCGTTTACCTCGAAATGGGCCATGTGTTTTTTCTCCCTTGAATGTCTTGCGTGGGCAGCCGTCAGTCCTGCACCCAGGGCAGCTGATGGAAGCGCCAGCCGTCCGCGCCGCCGCGGTGCTGCTGCGCATCGATCTCGCCCTCGAAGCCTTCGAGCACGTTGAAGACGTTCGTGAAGCCGGCCTTCGCCGCGGCTTCAGCGGCCAGTGCGGAGCGCTTGCCGCTGCGGCACAGCAGCAGCGCCACGGCGTCCTTGCCGCCGTCCTTGGCGAGCCTGGCTTCGAGTTCGCGCACGAAGCGCGGATTGCGCGTGAGCGCGGTGCCCGTGGCCCAGGCCACATGCAGGCTCTCGGGCACATGGCCGACGAACTTGCGCTCCTCGCCCGAGCGCACGTCGACCAGCACGGCCTGGCCCTTCTGCACCAGGTCCCAGGCCACCGTCGGCCTCACGCCGCCGGCATAAGGCCAGTGGTTTTCGGCGGCCTTGGCGCGCGCCTGTTCCAGTGCTTCGGGCAAGACGAGTTCTTCAACTTCCACGGACATGCTGTGCGGCTCCTGTTGTGCGTTGGTAGTCGCCTTGATGGCGATGACCACCACTTTAGGATCGCCGCCCGGAACGTCAAACAACTGAAAAGTCGATTTCTAACAACCAATCGGTCTATAACGCGGTGCCAACGCTTGGACAATATGGCGTCGCCTCGCCCCGAAGGTTCGTTACGCATGCCGAAATCGACCCGTTTCCTGCTCAATCTTGTTGTGCTCTTCGCCAGCATGGGCGCCATCGACTGCCTGATGGCCATGCCCGACAACGCCAGTCCTCTGGCCATCGTCTATGCACTGATCTTTTCGGGGCTGATGTTCGGCTGGTGCAAAGCCCACGCGGCCGCGCGGGGCAGCGATCCGCCAACCGGCGCGGCCATCATGGCCGCCTTTCTAGCGCCGATTGGCGTACCGCTTTACTTTCTGCGCAGCATGCCCGTCGGCCAAGCGCTCTGGTCGAGCGCAAAAGCCCTGCTCTTCTTCGTCGGCCTTCTCGCGACCTATGGTGTGACGTCGATGCTCTTTGACCTGCTTCGCACCTGAGCGGGGCGAAGGCAAGCCAGGTGCTCTTGCCGGCCAATCACCAGTGCCCTGATCGATCACATCTTGAACTGCGCCTCGGGCATCAACCCGCGACCGCCTCCGCCGCCCGCACGGCCGGCGCGGTGAGGTCCACGCTCTTCGCGCCGTCCACGCCATACGGCACGTCGCCCGCGATCGTCACGCGGCGCACCACGCGGTGCTGGTCGCCGTAGTCGTTGATGGCGTAGTGCTGCGTGGCCCGGTTGTCCCAGATGGCCACGTCGCCCTGCGTCCAGCGCCAGCGCACCGTGTTCTCCAGGCGGTGCACGTGGCTCTGCAGCACGCTCAGCAGGTGGCCGGAGTCGTGGGTCGAATGGCCGGCCAGGCGCTTGACGAAATGGCCCAGCACGAGGCTGCGCTCGCCGGTCTCGGGGTGCACGCGCACCACCGGGTGCTCGGCTTCGAGCAGGCGCCGGGTGAACACCTCCTTGTAGCGCTTGACGCCCTCGTCGGCCAGGTCCGCGGGCTGCCGCGAGGCGGCGTAGTCGTAGTCGTTGCCATGCACCGCGCGCAGCCGGTCGGCCAGCGCCTTCAGGTCGTCCGAGAGGCTTTCGTAGGCGGCGACGGTATTGGCCCAGACGGTGTCGCCGCCATAGGGCGGGATGACGACCGCCCGCAGGATCGACACCTGCGGATAGGCCACCTCGAAGGTCACGTCGGTGTGCCACGAATTGGCGCGGCCGCCGTGGCGCGAATCGAGTTCGAGCAGCTTCGTGCCGTCCTTCGAAGGCACGGTCGGATGCGGCACCAGTTCGCCCCAGAGGCGGCCGAAGGCCTGCTGCTGTGCGTCGTCCAGGTGCTGCTGCCCGCGGAAGAACAGCACCTTGTGCTTCAGGAGCGCGGCCTTGATGGCGCGGAACACCTCCGGCTGCAATTCGCCCGAGAGCCGCACGCCGCGCACCTCGGCGCCGATGTGGCCGGCCTGGCGGACGATGTCCAGTTCGTTGCTGTCCTGTGCGTCCTGTGTCCGGGCTGGAGAAGAAAGAATGGCGCTCATCGAAGGTCCTCTGTGGGGTTGGTCGCAACGATTCTGCGAGGCGCCTGCGCAGGCCGGAAGGAAGCTGTTCGCAGTTCCTCATGCCCCATTCGACTAAGCCATGTTGGATATATCGACGTGCGCCAAAGAGAGGCACAGTCGCGCCATGGATCACAAAGTCATCACCCTCATCAAGTGGCTCTTCCTGGCCGTCGGGCTCGTCCTCCTGGTCGGCGCCATCTTCGTGGACCCCGAGGCCAAGCTGGCCTTGACGATCATGGGCGTGATCTTCGCGGGCGTCGGCGGCGGCATCATCGCCTTCGGCCGCTGGAGCGCGCAGAAGGAAGCCGACCTGCGCCAGAACGGCCAGCTCATCGAGGCCGAGTTCCAGGAGGTGGAGCGCAACGGCAGCATCGAGGTGAACGGCGAGCACCCCTGGCGCATCGTTGCGAAGTGGCACGACACCACGAACAACCGGCTGCACGTGTTCCGCAGCGCCAACCTCTGGTTCGATCCGACGGACTATGTGCAGGAGTGGATTCCCGTCTACATCGACCGGAACAACCCCAAGCGCTATCACATGGAAACGTCGTTCCTGCCCAAGCTCCAGTAACGCAAAAAAACCCGGCGCCACGAAGGCGCCGGGTTGTTCGCAATCGCCCGAGGGTCCGTCAGAGCTTCGCGATCGAAACTTCGGTCGATTTCACGAGCGCGACCACGTCGGAGCCGACCTTCAGCTGCAGCTCGTCGATCGAGCGCGTGGTGATGACCGAGGTCACGATGCCCCAGGCGGTTTCGACATCGACTTCGGAGACGACGTCGCCGCGGATGATTTCGCGGACCTTGCCCTTGAACTGGTTGCGCACGTTGATGGCTTGGATGGACATGATGGTTTGTCTTTCAGGTTGAAGAAATAAAAAGGAGGGGCGGACGGGATCAGACGATCTCGGCCACGTCGTCGAACGCGAGCCGCGGCCCGCGCTCGAAAGTGCCGGCGTGATCGGCCACGCCGAGGTTCACGAGAAAGTTGGCGCGATAGCGGCCGTCGGGGAAGAACGCCTTGTCGACCAGCTCCGCGTTGAAGCCCGACTGCGGCCCGACATCCAGCCCGAGCGAGCGCGCCGCCAGGATCAGGTAGGCGCCCTGCAGGCTGCTGTTGCGAAAGGCCGTGGCCGCCGCGGCCTCGGCGCTCTTCTCGAAGAAGGGCTTGGCGTCATAGGCCGGAAACTGCGTGGGCAGGTGCTCGTAGAAGCGCGTGTCGTGCGCGACGATCACCGTCACGCCGGCCGCCAGCGTCTGCGCCGTGTTGCCCGACGAGACCGCGGGCTTGAGCTTCGCCTTGGCCTCCTCGCTGCGCACGAACACATAGCGCGCGGGCTGCGCGTTGTAGGCGGTCGGGCCCCACTTCACGAGGTCGTAGAGCTTGCGGATGATTTCGTCGGTGATGGGCACCGGCTTGAAGGCGTGCACGGTGCGGGCCTTGCGGAACAGCTGGTCGAGCGCCGCTTCGGGAATGGCGTTGAGTGTTGTCATGGTTTTCTGTGCCTCGAAGCGGTCAGGACGCGGCGGCCAGGGCCACGTCGAGGTCTGCGATGAGGTCGTCGATGTGCTCGATGCCGACCGACAGGCGCACGGTGTCTTCCGTCACGCCGGCCTTGGCCAGTTCTTCGGGCGACAACTGCCGGTGCGTGGTCGAGGCCGGGTGCGTCGCCAGCGAGCGCACGTCGCCGATGTTCACGAGGCGCGTGAAGAGCTTGAGCGCGTCGAGGAACTTCGCGCCACCTTCACGGCCGCTGCCGATGCCGAAGGTCAGCACGCCGCTCGATTTGCCGCCGAAGTACTTCTGCGCGAGCGCGTGGTCCGGATGGTCTTCCAGCGCCGCGTAGTTGACCCAGCTGACGGCCTTGTGCGTCTTCAGGTGCTGCGCCACCTTGAGCGCGTTGCTGCTGATGCGGTCCATGCGCAGCGCCAGCGTCTCGATGCCCTGCAGGATCAGGAAGGCGTTGAACGGCGAGATGGCCGCACCCGTGTTGCGCAGCGGCACCACGCGCGCGCGGCCGATGTAGGCGGCCGGGCCCAGCGCCTCGGTGTAGACCACGCCGTGGTAGCTCACGTCGGGTTCGTTCAGGCGCTTGAAGCGCGCCTTGTGCTCGGCCCACGGAAACTTGCCCGAATCGACGATGGCGCCGCCGATGCTCGTGCCGTGGCCACCCAGGTACTTGGTGAGCGAATGCACCACGATGTCGGCGCCGTGCGCGATGGGCCGGCTCAGGTACGGCGAAGGCACGGTGTTGTCCACGATCAGCGGCACGCCGTGGCGGTGCGCGATCTCGGCGATGGCCGCGATGTCGGTCACGTTGCCCGCGGGGTTGCCCAGCGATTCGACGAACACCGCCTTGGTCTTGTCGTCGAAGAGCTTCTCGAAGCTCTTCGGATCGCGGTGGTCCGCAAAGCGCGTGGTGATGCCGAACTGCGGCAGCGTGTGCGCAAAGAGGTTGTACGTGCCGCCATAGAGCGCCGTGCTGCTCACGATGTTGTCGCCGGCCTCGGCAATCGTCTGGATCGCGTAGGTCACCGCCGCCTGGCCCGAGGCCAGCGCGAGCGCCGCGATGCCGCCTTCGAGCGCGGCCACGCGCTGCTCCAGCACGTCCTGTGTCGGGTTGTTGATGCGGGTGTAGATGTTGCCCGGCACCTTCAGGTCGAACAGGTCCGCGCCGTGCTGCGCGCTGTCGAAGGCGTAGGCCACCGTCTGGTAGATCGGCGGCGCGACGGCGCGCGTGGTCGGCTCGGGTGAGTAGCCGGCGTGCACGGAGAGGGTTTCGAATTTCCAGTTCTGCGACATGCGAGAGCCTTTCAGGGTGGAAAGAAGAGAAGAAACAACAAGCCGTTCACGCTGAGCCTGTCGAAGCGCCGCGCGAGGCTTCGACAAGCTCAGCCCGAACGGTCGCGGGCATCAGATCGCCCAGCGCAGCGCGTGCGCAGGGGTACCAAGCCAGCTGGCGTCGGTGCTGCTCTCAGCCTCTTCGGGTGTCCCGGGCTTTTGCAGCACCCTGTCGAGGATGCGTTTTTCGATGGCCGCGAAGGCCGGGTCGCCCTGCGAGCGCGGGCGGGCGAGCGCGATGTTTTCGTCCAGCGCGATGCGGCCGTCTTCGATCAGGATCACGCGGTCGGCAAGGGCCACGGCCTCCTGCACGTCGTGCGTCACCAGCAGCGCGGTGAAGCGGTGGCGTTGCCAGAGGTTCTCGATGAGCCGGTGCATCTCGATGCGGGTGAGCGCATCGAGCGCGCCCAGCGGTTCGTCCAGCAGCAGGAGGCGCGGGTGGTGCACCAGCGCCCGCGCGAGCGACACGCGCTGGCGCTGTCCGCCCGACAGGCGCGCCGGCCACTCGTTCTCGCGATCAGCCAGGCCCACCTGCGCGAGCACCTCCTTGCCGCGCGGCTTGGCGTCGTTCGCGAGACCCAGCGTCACGTTGTCGAGCACGCGGCGCCAGGGCAGGAGGCGCGCCTCCTGGAACATGATGCGGGTGTCGTCGTGCAGGCCGTTCACGGCCTTGCCATCGGTGTAGAGGCCGCCGGAGGTGGCTTCCTCGAGCCCCGCGATCAGCCGCAGCAGCGTGCTCTTGCCGCAGCCGCTGCGGCCCACGATGGCGATGAATTGCCCGGGCTCGATGGTGAGCTGGGTGTTGCGCAGCACGTCGCGCGTGCCGTAGCGCTTGTGCAGGCCGCGCGCTTCGAGGCGCACGCCGCCGGCGATGGCCTGGTGGCCCGGGGCTTGGGCCTGGGCCCGGGGTTGGATGTCTTTCAGAACGGCACTCATGGCTTCAGGCTCCGGGTTTGAAAAGCGCAACGTCGAGCGCATTGAGTTTTCTGGGCAGCAGCTTTTCGCCGAAGAACGCATCGGCGATGCGCTGCTGCTCGGCGAGGCCCTCGGCCACGACCGGGCGCACCGCGTAGCTGCGGCGGCTGTTGGCCTGTTCGATGGTCGCGGCGTCCAGGCCCCACACGGGCGACAGCAGCGCGGCCGCTTCCTTGGGGTTCTGCTTGACCCACTTGCCGGTCTTCTCGAGCTCGGCGTAGATGACGCGCAGCACGTCGGGCCGCGCCTTCGCGAACTTGGTGCTCGCAAGGTAGTAGCGCTGGTACGACGCGATGCCCGCGCCGTCTGCCAGCACGCGCACCTTCGACTGGCGCTGCGCGGCGGCGAGGAACGGGTCCCACACCACCCACGCGTCGATCGCGCCCTTCTCGAAGGCCGCGCGGCCATCGGCCGGCGTGAGGTACGCGGGCTCGATGTCCTTGAACGAGAGGCCGGCCTTCTCGAGCGCGGCGATCAGCAGGTAGTGCGCGCCGGCCGCTTTTGCGAAGCCGACCTTCTTGCCCTTCAGGTCGGCCACGGTCTTCAGCGGCGAGTCTTCTTTCACGACGATCGCCTGCGCAGCCGGCGACGGCGCTTCCTGCGCGATGAAGGTCAGCTCGGCACCGGCCGCCTGCGCGAACACGGGCACCGTGTCGGCCACGTCGGCGCTGAGGTCGAGGTTGTCCAGGTTCAGTGCTTCGAGCAGCGGCAGGCCGCTGGTGAACTCGTGCCAGCTCAGCGTGGCGTTGAGCGGGGCGAGTTGTTTTTCGAGCGTGCCTTGCGCCTTGAGCAGCGCCGTCAGCGTCGATGACTTCTGGTAGCCGAAGCGCACGGTGACGGGGCGCGGTGCGACGCTTTGCGCCAGCACGGCACTTGCGCCCAGAGCACCCAGCGTGGCGATCGCCGCGCGGCGGGAAATGGATGGGTTCATCTGCCCTGCCCTCACTTCGTCTTCTTCTGATAGCCCGGGTGCCAGCGCAGCCACCACTGCTCCAGGCCGCGCGCGAACAGGTCGGCCAGCTTGCCGAGCAGCGCATACAAGAGGATGCCCACGAGCACGATGTCGGTCTGCAGGAACTCGCGGGCGTTCATCGTCAGGTACCCGATGCCGGCCTGCGCCGAGATGGTCTCGGCCACGATCAGGATCACCCACATCAGGCCGAGCGAAAAACGCAGCCCCACGAGGATCGACGACAGCGCCCCCGGCAGGATCACCTCGCGGTACAGCTGCCAGCGCGTGAGGCCGTAGGTGCGGCCCATCTCGATGAGCTGCGGATCGACATTGCGGATGCCGTGGAAGGTGTTCAGGTAGATCGGGAAGAACACCGACACCGAGATCAAAAACAGCTTGGCCGATTCGTCGATGCCGAACCAGAGGATCACCAGCGGAATCAGCGCGAGCGCGGGGATGTTGCGCACCATCTGGATGGTCGAGTCGAGCAGCGTTTCGGCGAACTTCACCGAGCCCGTGAGCAGGCCCAGCGCGAGGCCCGCGCCGCCGCCGATGGCCAGGCCCGCAAGCGCGCGGCCGGCGCTCACCTTCACATGCGTCCAGAGTTCGCCGGACACCGTGAGCGACCACGCGGCTTTGACCACGTCGACCGGTGCCGGCAGCACGCGCGTGGAAAGCCAGCCGAGCGACGAGGCGATCTGCCAGAACACGATGAGCCCCACCGGCACGAGCCAGGGAACGAGGCGGCCCGCCACGTTGAGGCCGAAGGCCTTGAACGCGTTGCCGGCTCCTGCGCCTGCGCCTTCGTCGGTCGAAGCCACCGGGAGCTCCTGTACTTGTTCGGTCATGAGGATTCCTTGTTCAGCTTTGCGAGACGAGGCGCGACGGCGCATCGAGGTTGGCGACGACCTCGCCGAACGGACCGCTCAAGGAACCACCCGCCAGCTGCTTCTTCGCCGTGCGCGAGAGCAGCGGGAACACCAGCTCGGCGAAGCGGTAGGCCTCTTCGAGGTGCGGGTAGCCCGAGAGAATGAATTTGTCGAGCCCGAGCGCCGCGTATTCCTCGATGCGCGCGGCAACGGTCTTCGCATCACCCACGAGCGCCGTGCCCGCGCCGCCGCGCACGAGGCCCACGCCCGCCCACAGGTTCGGCGAGATCTCCAGCTCGGCGCGCGAACGCTTCGCACCCCCCGCATGCAGCGCGGCCATGCGGCGCTGGCCTTCGGAATCCATGCGCGCGAAGGCGGCCTGGGCGCGGATGACGGTGTCGTCGTTCACGCGGCTGATCAACTCTTCTGCGGCTTTCCATGCAGCGTCTTCGGTCTCGCGCACGATCACATGCAGGCGGATGCCGAACTCGACGCGCCGACCTTGCTTCTGGGCGCGGGCGCGCACGTCGGCGATCTTCTTGGACACCTCGGCGGGCGGCTCGCCCCAAGTGAGGTACGCATCGACCTGCTCTGCCGCGAGGTCGTGCGCGGCGGCCGAGGAGCCGCCGAACCACACCGGCGGATAAGGCTTTTGCACCGGCGGATACAGCAGCTTGGCGCCCTTCACGCTCAGGTGCTTGCCTTCGAAATCGAAGCCCTCACCGTCATGGCTGCGCGCAAGAATCTCGCGCCAGATGCGGATGAACTCGGCCGACTGTTCGTAGCGCGAGGCATGGTCCAGGTACACGCCATCGCCTTCGAGCTCGGCCTGGTCGCCACCGGTCACGAGGTTCACGAGCAGGCGTCCGCCCGAGAGCCGATCGAAGGTCGCGGCCATGCGCGCGGCGAGGCTCGGCTGGTGCAGGCCCGGGCGCACGGCCACCAGGAACTTGAGGTTCTTCGTCGCGCCGATCAGGCTGGAGGCGATCACCCACGGGTCTTCGCACGAGCGGCCGGTGGGGATCAGCACGCCTTCGTAGCCCAGGTTGTCGGCCGCGCCGGCGATCTGCTGCAGGTAGGCCAGGTCGATGGGGCGCGCGCCCTCACTCGTGCCGAGGTAGCGGCTGTCGCCGTGCGTGGGGAGGAACCAGAAGATCTGCATCACGCGACTCCCGCGCCAGCGGCTTCGAGCACGTTGATTTTTTTCGGGATCAGCTTCAGCTCGAAGAAGGTGTCGGCGATCTTCTGCTGCTCGGCGAGGATGGCCTTGGTGATCGGCACGATGCCGTAGGCCGTGCGCGCCACGGTGACGTCGGCCACCGGTTTGGGCAGGCCCCACAGCGCGGCCAGCTCGGCGGCCAGATCGCCCTTGTTCGCCGCGCCCCAGGTGTCGACCTTGTTGAGCTCTTCGACCGCGATGGCCAGCACGTCGGCGTTCTTCGCCACGTAGTCGAGCGACGAGAAGTAGTAGGCGCGGTTGCCCACCACGCCCGTGGCGTCGGCGAGGATGCGCGCCTCGAGCGTTTTCTCGGCGGCGGCCAGGAACGGGTCCCAGATCACCCACGCATCGACCGAGCCTTTTTCGAACGCGGCGCGCGCATCGGCCGGCGGCAGGTAGGCCAGATTCAGGTCGGCATACGAGAGGCCGTGCTTCTCGAACAGCTTGACGATGAAGTAGTGGACGTTGGAGCCCTTGTTGAGCGCGATCTTCTTGCCCTTGAGGTCCGCCACGGTCTTGATGGCCGAGCCCTTGGGCACCAGCACCGCCTCGGTCTGCGGGCGATGCTGCGTGGCCGCCACGTAGGCCAGCGGCGCACCGGCGGCCTGCGCGAAGATCGGAGGCGCTTCGCCCACGTCGCCGAAGTCGATCGAGCCGACGTTCAGCGCTTCGAGCTGCACCGGGCCGGCGGTGAACTCGGTCCACTTGACTGTGACGCCCAGCGGCGCGAGGCGCTTCTCCAGCGTACCGCGGCCCTTCAAGATATTGAGCGTGCCCTTCTGGTTGCCGATGCGGAACTGGCGCGCGGGCGCCTGCGCCAGCGCGGCGAACGAAGGCAGCACGATGGCGGCTGCGGCGCCCTGGACCAGGCGGCGGCGGGGGATGGAAATGCGGTTCATGGCTGTGCTTGGGTGTTGGGGCGCCACGCGATCACGCGGCAGAAATGAAGCTCACGATCAACGCGATGGCGCTGACCACGATGGCGCTGACGACGAGGTCGCCCAGCGCGTGCCAGAAGGAGCGCGGCGGCGTCTCGAACGCGTGGTCTTCGGTGGCGACGGGGTTCATGCGGAGATTCCTTGGTGCAAAAACTTGGGGCAAAGCTGTCCCCTTGCCGCGCACAGGCGGCTTCGAAAAGCGGGGACGGGGATGGGTCTGTTCGAAGCCGGGCTCAGTGAAGAGCCCGGTCGTCAGACGCTACATCGCACGCGGGAGAACGGCACGGGCTCGAAGCCGTGTGTGGCCGGCAGCTTCAGGCCCTCGGTGGCCAGCACCTCGACGGCCTCGTTGAGTCGCTCGGCCAGGTCGTTGTGTACCTGGTAGGCGTTCTCGGGCGTGAGCGCGATCTGCGAGTCGCTCGCGTACACGCCCGGCAGGATGTGCCGCGCCGCCAGCGACTGCAGCACGGGCCGCAGCGCGTAGTCCAGCGCGAGCATGTGATGGGGGCTGCCGCCGGTGGCCAGCGGCAGCACGGTCTTGCCCTTGAGCGCGTTCTGCGCGAGCAGGTCGAGAAAGACCTTCAGCACGCCGCTGTAGGCCGCCTTGTAGACCGGCGTAGCCACCACGATCACGCGGGCCGCCGCCACCTGGGCAATGGCGCGCTCGATGGCCGGATGGGTCCACTCGGCCAGCAGCAGCGCCTCTGCCGGCAGGTCGCGGATCGAGAGCCGCTCGATGCGGGCATTGCGTTTGGCCAGCCGCTCGCCCACGGCCTCTAGCAAGGCGGTAGAACGGGACGGGGCCGAGGGGCTGCCGGCAATCAGGAGAACGGACACAGGAGGCTTTCGGTTTTCTTCGGAAATTCGAGGCGTGCCGGGTCGCGGCCCCCGCGAAACGGGCGCCTGGACAACCGGCTCGGTAGCGCGGGTTACTTTTGCTTCGTGGTGTAGATCTGGTCGAAGGAGGCACCGTCCGCGAAGTGCTCCTTGTCCGCCTTCGCCCAGCCGCCGAAGGCCTGGTCGATGGTCACCAGCGTGAGCTTGGGGAACTGCTTGTCGTACTTGGCCTTGGCCTTCTCGGAGGTCGGGCGATAGAAGTTGCGGCCCGCGATGTCCTGGCCTTCGTCGGAGTACAGGTACTTCAGGTACTCCTCGGCCACAGCGCGGGTGCCCTTCTTGTCGACCACCTTGTCGACGACCGCCACGCTGGGCTCGGCCAGGATCGAGATGGACGGCACGACGATCTCGAACTTGTCCGGGCCGAATTCCTTCAGCGCCAGGAAGGCTTCGTTTTCCCAGGCCAGCAGCACGTCGCCCACGCCGCGCTGCACGAAGGTGATGGTCGAGCCGCGCGCGCCGGTGTCCAGCACCGGCACGTTCTTGAAGAGATTGCCGATGTATTCCTTGGCCTTCGCATCGCCGCCGTACTTGCGCTTGGCGAATTCCCAGGCGGCCAGGTAGTTCCAGCGGGCGCCGCCCGAGGTCTTGGGGTTGGGGGTGATCACCTGCACGCCGGGCTTGACCAGGTCGTCCCAGTCCTTCAGGCCCTTGGGATTGCCCTTCTTCACCAGGAACACGATGGTCGAGGTGTAGGGCGCGGAATTGAGCGGCAGGCGCTTTTGCCAGTCGGCCTTGACCAGGCCGCCGTGGGTGACCAGCGCGTCGATGTCGCCGCCCAGCGCGAGCGTGGCCACGTCGGCGTCGATGCCGTCGATGATCGAGCGGGCCTGCTTGCCCGAGCCGCCGTGCGATTGCTTGACGGTCACGTCCTGGCCGGTCTTGGCCTTCCAGTACTTGGCGAAGGCCTGGTTGTAGTCCACGTAGAGCTCGCGCGTCGGGTCGTAGGACACGTTCAAGAGCGTCACGGGGCCCTTGCCCGCGGCTGCGCCTTGCGCGAACGTCGGCAACGCCGAGAGGGCCATGGCACCGGCCACGCCGGCACCCAGGGAAAGCTTGATAAAGTCGCGGCGAAGGCTCATGGTGTCTTGCTCTAAAAAGGCATATCAATGAAGCTGCGTATTCTCAATACGACATATAGAAACTGGAACGACCAAGTTTTCAGTTCTAAATAGCCAAATCAACTAAGCGACACGCTTACCCCACCCAAGAGGCAAAAAAAATGGCACGCATGGTTCAGTGCATCAAGCTCGGCAAAGAGGCCGAAGGGCTCGACTTTCCGCCCTATCCCGGCGACCTGGGCAAGCGCCTGTGGGAAAACGTCAGCAAGGAAGCCTGGGCCGCCTGGCTCAAGCAGCAGACCATGCTGGTCAACGAAAACCGGCTGAATTTGGCCGATCTGCGCGCCCGCCAGTACCTGGCGCGGCAGATGGAAAAGCATTTCTTCGGCGAAGGCGCCGACGTGGCGCAAGGCTACGTGCCCCCTCCGGCGGCCTGAGCTTCACTGCCCGCCGTGACCGCTGAGCCAGTGGCCTGGCGCGCCGACGGCGTCCCGCGCAGCGAACGCTTCGACGACATCTATCACTCCGAAACCGGTGCACTCGCGCGATCGCGCGATGTGTTCCTGGGCGGCTGCGGCCTGCCCGCGGCTTGGGCCGGGCAGCCGCAATGGCGGATTCTCGAAACCGGCTTCGGGCTGGGCCTCAATTTCCTGACAACCTGGCAGGCGTGGCGCTCGGATGCGAGGCGGCCGCGGATGCTGCACTTCGTCTCGGTCGAGGCGCATCCGGTCGGGGCCGGCGATCTCTTGCGGGCGGCCGAGGCGTATCCCGAACTGGCATCGCTGGCCGGGGAACTGATCGCGCAGTGGCATGGGCTGCTGCCGGGCTTTCACCGGCTCGCTTTCGACGAGGGCCGCGTCCTGCTCACACTCTGCATCGGCGATGTGCAGACCATGCTGCGCGCCCAGCGCTTCGAGGCCGACAGCCTCTTTCTCGATGGCTTCAGCCCGCAGCAGAACGCGGCGATGTGGTCGCCCGAGACGCTGAAGGCGGTGTCGCGATTCGCCCGTCAGGGCACCGGTCTTGCCACCTGGACCTGTGCGCACACGGTGCGCGATGCGCTCTCGCAGAACGGCTTTCAACTCGAGCGGCGCGAGGGCCAGCCGCCCGAACGCGACTGCCTCCGCGGTGTGTTCGCGCCCGCTTGGACCGTGCGGCGCCGCGGTCCCGTGCCCGAGCGAATCGAAACGCCCGGCCGCTGCGCGGTGATCGGCGCCGGCCTCGCGGGTGCGGCCGTGGCCGCGAGCCTCGCGCGGCGCGGGTGGCAGGTCACGGTGCTCGATGCGGCCGCGCGCCCTGCCTCGGGCGCCTCCGGCCTGCCGGTCGGCGTGCTGGCACCTCACGTCTCCCCCGACGACGCCCTGCTCTCGCGCCTCACGCGAGCGGGCATCCGCGCCACCTGGCTGGAACTGCAGCGCCTGCTCGAAGAAGGCCGCGACTGGCGCGCCAGCGGCGTGCTGGAACGGCGGCCTGAAGGCGACACGCGCGTCCCCACAGGTTGGAGCGACAGCGGCCCCAACGAGTCCTGGCCCGCCGACGCTGGACAACTGACTGCTTCCGGTCTGCCCGCCGATGCGCCCGCCCTCTGGCACGCTCGCGCCGGCTGGGTGCGCCCGTCGCGTTTGATCGAGGCCTGGCTGCGGGAGCCGGGTGTCGAATTCCGAGGCAATGCATCCGTGGCGCGAGTGGCACGAAACACAGACGGCTGGCAACTGTTCGACGCAGCGGACCAGTTGTTGATTGCAGCAGACCGCGTGGTCGTTGCCGCGGGTTTCGAATCAGGCCGCTTCGCCCCGGCGCTGCCGCTGCAGCCGGTGCGTGGCCAGGTCGCATGGGGCCACATGGCCGGGCTTCCGACCACCCCGCTCAACGGCGATGGCCATCTGATCGCGCAGGTGCCCGATGCGGACGGCGCCCCGCTCTGGCTCGCCGGCGCCACCTTCGACCGCGACAGCACGGACCTCGCGCCGAACGCCGCCGACAACGTAGCGAACCGCGACCGCCTCGTCCGCTTGCACCCCACCGCCGCCGCGGTATTGGCACCCGCCTTCGAGCGCGGCGAAGTCAACACCTGGGTCGGCGTGCGCTGCGCCTCTGGCGACCGCCGTCCGCTGGTCGGTCCGCTGGACGAAGCGGCGGATGGAGTCTGGGCCTGCACCGCGCTGGGCTCGCGCGGCCTCAGCTTCGCGGCCCTGTGCGCCGAACTGCTGGCCGCGCAGTGGCATGGCGAACCGCTGCCCTTGCCCGCGACGCTTGCGAAGGCACTCGGCACGCAGCGGCTCTGAACGAATCGCTTCCCCTCGCGCGCCGCGAACGCGTGAGAATGCCCCATGGCCATCCAGTACGACATCACGCACACCACCATCTACCGCTACAACAAGCCGGTCACCTTCGGCTTGCACCGGGTGATGTTCCGGCCCCGCGACAGCCACGACCTGCGCGTGCTCGCCACCGACCTGCAGGTGAGCCCGCAGGCTTTCACGCGATTGATCCAGGACCCGCATTCCAACTCCGTCGCGCTGGTGCAGCCGATGGGCGAGGCCACCGAGCTGCGCATCGTGTGCTCCTTCACCATCGAGCACGTGCCCGCGCAGCAGGACCAGCTGGCGCTCGACCCGGCTGCCGAATTCCTGCCCTTCGCCTATTCGGTGCAGGAGCGCCTGGACCTGGAGCACTACCTGCGGCCGCACCATGAAGACGATGCCAGCGGCACGCTGATCCGCTGGGCGCACCAGTTCCTGCACAGCGACAAGCCCAACAACACGCGCGAGGTGCTCACGCGCATGAACGCGCACATCGGCCAGAGCCTCGAATACAAGGCGCGCGACGAGGAAGGCACGCAGACGCCGCTGGCCACGCTGGCGCTGGGCAGCGGCAGCTGCCGCGACTACGCGCTGCTGATGATGGAGGCCGCGCGCCGCCTGGGCATCGCGACGCGCTTCGTCTCGGGCTACCTCTACGACGCCGCGCTCGACCGCGCGGCGCAGGCGCCGGGCGAATCGATGACCGGCGCGGGCACCACGCATGCGTGGCTGCAGGCGTACCTGCCGGGCATCGGCTGGCTCGCGTTCGATCCGACCAACAACCTCATGGGCAGCGGGCAACTCATCCGCGTGGGCGTCACGCGCGACCCGGCGCAGGCCGCGCCGATCTCGGGCAGCTGGTATGGCGATGCCGAGGCCTACGAGGGCCTGGACGCCACGGTGGTGGTCACCCGCCGCAAGGGCTGATCGCTCCTTGGGTTCTGCGCCGGTGTCGCGCAGGAGATAGCAGCTACGGGAAACCCCGGGCCGATGCGCCCGGCAACGCCCCTACGCTGCGCCGCCGGTCAGCGAAATAGCACGGTCGTTCTTCATGGCCGTCCGGACAGCGCTGCGCCGGCGATCTTCCCAACCAAGAACCCATAAGAACGGAGAGAGACACCCCATGCATTCCGCGCGCCTGACACTCCTTGCCCTGGCCGCCAGCCTCGCCGTCGCATCCTGCGGCGGTGGTGGCGGTGGAAACGGTTTTGCCTTCACGCCATTGCCGCCGGCGCCTGCACCCGCCCCACCGGCGCCGCCGCCGCCCGCACCACCGCCGGTCCCTGAAGAAACGCGCGTGCAGGACACCCGCAACTCTTTCGCGCCCGCGGACCCCGCGGCCACCACCTTCGCGGCGCTCGCGGCCGACGCCGGCGACACGGTCGTCAACGCCACCACCAGCCGCTGGGCCGGCATGCTGGGCGGTGCGCAGTACCACGTCGAAGTGCCTGCCAACTGGAACGGCAAGCTCGTGATGTACGCGCATGGTTACGCGGGCGAAGTCAACCTGCTGTCGGTGAGCGATCCGTCGATCCGCCGCTACCTGATCCAGAACGGCTACGCCTGGGCCGCATCGAGCTACAGCAAGAACTTCTACGACGTGCGCGTGGGGGTGGAAGACACCAACGCATTGGCGCTGGAATTCAACAAGATCGCCAAGGCCAACGGCCGCGAGCTCGCGGCACCGACCAAGACCTTCATCACCGGCCATTCGATGGGCGGCCACATCACCGCGGCGGCCATCGAGGACGAGGCCTTCGCCACCGCCAATCACAAGGTGAAGTACAACGGCGCGGTGCCGATGTGCGGCGTGGTCGGCGACACGGATCTGTTCGACTACTTCGCCGGCGCGCAGGTCACGGCGCAGGCGCTGGCGGGCCTTCCGAAATACCCGACGCCGAACTGGTCGGACATCTCCGCGCAGGTCACCGGCACGCTGTTCACCACCTTCCCCTCGGCGCCCACGGCCACGGGCATGAAGTTCGTCTCGGTGGTGAAGAACCTCACCGGCGGCGAGCGCCCGATGTTCGACCTGGGCCTCGCAGCGGGCGGTTCGTTCGCGGCGGTGTGGGGCGTGTTCGGCAGCGACGGCACGGTCAACGGCATCCTGAACAAGAACACGCTGGACACCAACCGCTTCACCTACACCATCGACGGCGATGCACCGGGCTCGACGGCGCTGAACGGCGCTGTCATCAAGCTCACCGCGGCCACCGACGCGAACCGCCTGCGCAGGGACGGGCTGCGCTGGATTCCCAAGGCCAACGGCGAGTTCAAGATCCCGGTCGTCACGCTGCACACGCTGGGCGACCTGTACGTGCCCTTCAGCATGGAACAGATCTACAACAAGCGCGTGGCGGCCAAGGGCAACAGCGACTGGCTGGTGCAGCGCGCGGTCCGCGGCATCTCGCATTGCGACTTCACCATCGCCGAGCAGGTCGAGGCCTTCGACGCGATGATCAAGTGGGAACGCGACGGCGTGAAGCCGGCGGGCGACGACGTGGTCACGGCCGCGACGGTGGCGGCGCCCACCTACGGGTGCGCGTTCACGCGGCCGCTCGGCACGCTGGATGAAGGCGCCACGAGCAAGCTGACGCGTCCGGGCGCCGCACTGGCACGCCCCTGCCCGCCCTGAGAGACGAGCGCGCGGCGAGCGAGCGGTCAGCGCGCGGGCGGCACCGCCGCCCGCGCCGCCGCGAGCTTCGCCTCCAGCTCCGCGACGAGCGCCCTCGCCTCGTCGCCTTCCGGAATCTCCCGGCCGCTGTCGCGCCATGCGACAGCGCTCTTGAACCCTTCGGCCTCCGCCTGCCTGCGAAACCACATCCCTTCGGGGTTGTGCCGCGTGATGCCGTCGAACACGGTTGCGAACATCTGCGTCTGTTCCAGCCCCATCGAATGCCACACCTGGTTCACGACCAGCTTGTGCATCATCAAATGCGAGCGCGGCACGCCCGCGATGCGCAGCGCGAGCTTCAGCGTGGCGGCGTCGAGCGCATCGGCCGGCACCGAGAAATTCGCGAGACCCCATTCGGCCGCCTGCGTGCCGTCGATGGTGTCGCCCGTGAACATCAACTGCTTCGCGCGCATCGCGCCGAGCCGGTAGGTCCACATCGCCGTCGTCGGGCAGCCCCACACGCGCGTGGGCATGTAGCCGATGCGCGCATCGTCGGCCATGGTCAGCAGGTCGCAGCACAGCGCGATGTCGCTGCCGCCGGCCACCGCGTAGCCGTGCACCTTGGCGATGGTGGGCTTGTGGCAGCGCCACAGGGCCATGAAGTCGTCGGTGTTGCGCTTCATGGCGGCGTAGTCGAGCATCGGGTCCCACGGCGTTTTCTCCTGCCGGCAGGGGTGGTCGCCCTGGCCTTCGCGGCCGTGGCCTTCGGCGTAGTCGCCCAGGTCGTAGCCGGCGCAAAAGGCGCGGCCCGCGCCTTCGACCACGATGACGTGCACCTCGTCGTCGGCCTCCGCCCATTCGACGGCCTGGCGGATTTCCGACGGCGTGGTCTCGCCGATGGCGTTGAGCTTCTCGGGCCGGTCCAGCACGAGGCGCGCGATGCGCGGATGCTGCGGGTCTTTGTCGATCCGCACGGTCTTGAAGGCGGGCATGGTCGTGTGTCTCCTTGGGTTGTGTCGCGCTGCTTTTGTAGCATCGCGCCCACCGCAGCCGGCACAGGCAAACCCAGGGGAAGCATCGCGAAATGTCCGCAACGAGCGGCTGAACCGCCGGAGCTCTGGAGCGCGTCAGGCGCCCTGCGCGCCGCCCAGCTGGAAGCGGAACACCGCCCCCTTGCCCGCCTGCGGCACCAGCCGGATGTCGCTGCCGTGCAGCTGCAGGATGCGCTGCACGATCACCAGCCCCAGCCCGCCGCTGCCCGAGCCATCGCTTCGCGCGCCGCTCAGGAACACGGGCCGCACGAAGAGCCCCTTCTGCAGCTCGCCCGGAATGCCCGGGCCCGTGTCGCTCACCTGCACCGCGACGCCCGCGTTCGCGGGCCGCAGCTGCACTTCGATTTCGCCGCCGGCCGGCGTGTGGCGGATGGCGTTGTCCAGGAGGTTGGTCAGCACGCGCTCGATCATCCCGAGGTCCGCCGACACCACCGGCAGGCCCGGCGCGATGTCGGGCCTGAGCTGCTGGTGGCGCGCCTCGGCCGCGAGCTCGAATTTCTGGAACACGTCCTGCACCAGATCGGCGAGCGCGAAGTTCTCCTTCTCGGGCTTGACCACGCCGTACTCGAGCCGCGCGAGCTCGAACAGCTCCTGCGCGAGCCGCCCCACCTTGCGGCTCTGGCCGAGCGCGATTTCCAGGTAGCGCCGCCGTTCTTCATCGCTCAGCGTGCCGGCCTTCAGAAGCAGTGTTTCGAGGTACCCGTGCAGCGACGTGAGCGGCGTGCGCAGGTCGTGCGAGATGTTGGCGAAGAGCTCGCGGCGCTGCTGGTCCTGCAGCGTGAGTTCGCGCCATTGCTCGGCGATGCGGCGCGTCATCTGCGTGAAGGCCTGGCCCAGGAGCGCGATCTCGCCGCTGCCGTGCGAGAGCCGCTCCAGCGTGGGCGCCTCGCTCTCGAGCGAGGCGATGCCCTCGGTCTCGAAGCGCTTGACCGCCTTCGTGAGCTCGCGCAGCGGCCGCGTGATGAGCCTGAACGCCGCCAGCCCCGCGATCAGCCCGAGCAGCGCCACCAGCGCCATCGACCACAGCGTGGTGCGCAGCACGTTGTCGGTCGCGACGTTGGCCGCGAGCGCGTCGTAGTCCTCGCCCTGCAGCACCACGTACACATAGCCCGCATCGCGCCCGCCCATCTTCAGCGGCGCGGCGCTGAACACCTTGGCCGCATCGGCGCTGCGCGGGTCGTCGCCCAGGATAGGGAGCGGCGCGCCCGCCAGGAGCTTTCGGATCGGCGCCAGCGCCACGCGCTCGCGCTTCATGTGCCCGGGCGGCGCGGCCTGCGCCTCGATGCGGCCGTCCAGGCCCAGCAGGTAGACCTCCACGCTGGGGTTGACGGCCATCAGCTTGTCGAAGAGGTCCTTCACCGCGGCCTGGTTCAAGCCGCCGGGCTGCATCAGCTCCGAGTTCTCGGCGATGTGCGCGGCCAGCCCGCCGGAGAGGCGCTGCACCACCTCCTGCTCGTGCAGCCCGCTCGATCGCATCTGCAGCCAGGCCGAGGCGCCGCAGCAGGCCAGCAGCAGCACCGCGAAAACCATCGAGAGGCGGCGAGAAAGCGTGGCCCGGGTCATCACACGCCGCCCTCGTCACCCGCGCCCGTCGGCGAAAGCTTGTAGCCCCGGCCCCACACGGTGAGGATGCGCCGCGGCTCGGCCGGATCGGCCTCCACCTTCGTGCGCAGCCGGTTGATGTGCGTGTTGACCGTGTGCTCGTAGCCGTCGTGCTGGTAGCCCCACACCTGGTTGAGCAGGTCGAGCCGCGAGAACACCTTGCCGGGGTTGCGCGCAAAGAAGTACAGCAGGTCGAACTCGCGCGGCGTGAGCTCGATGAGCTTGCCGTCCACGCGCACCTCGCGCGCCAGCGGCTCGATGTCCAGGTTGCCCAGCGTGAGGCTGCCCGACTCCATGCGCGCATTGCGCGCCAGCGCATCGGTGCGCCGCATCAGCGCCTTCACGCGCGCCACCAGCTCCAGCACCGAGAAGGGCTTGGCCAGGTAGTCGTCGGCGCCCAGCTCCAGCCCGAGGATGCGGTGCACTTCGCTCGAACGCGCGCTGATGATGATGATCGGCGTGTAGCGCGCCATGGCCCGCGCGCGGCGGCAGATTTCCAGGCCGTCCACGCCCGGCAGCATCAGGTCGAGCACCAGCGCGTCCCAGTTGCCGCGCTCCAGCTCGCGCAGGCCCGCGTGGCCGTCGGCGGCGTGTTCGATGGCATAGCCTTCGTCGCGCAGGTGCATGCGCAGCAGTTCGGCGATGTGGGCGTCGTCCTCGACGATCAGCACGCGTTTGGGGGTGTCCATGGCGCCGATTGTCCCGCGATACGGATTCCCGAGTTATCACGATTAATTGAACATTGCGTGATGAATCGGCCATGGGGTGCGCCCAAGAATCCACCCCATGAACAGCACAGCCCTCCCCGCCCACACGGCCAGCGCCGGCCCGGATGCCCGCCCCATCCACCCGCTGTGGATGCGCATCACGCACTGGCTCAACGCCCTGGCCGTGCTCGTGCTGGTGACCAGCGGCTGGCGCATCTACAACGCGGCGCCGTTCTTTCCGTTCAGCATTCCGAACTCGGTCACGCTCGGCGGCTGGCTCGGCGGCGCGCTGCAGTGGCACTTCGCGGCGATGTGGCTCTTGGTGTTCAACGGCTTCGTGTACCTGGCCATCAACATCGCAAGCGGCCGGCTCGCCGCGAAGTTCTTCCCGGTCACGCCGGCCGGCATCTGGCACGACGCGCTCTCGGCGCTCAAGGGCAAGCTCTCGCATGCCGACCCGCGCCGCTACAACAGCGTGCAGCGGCTGGCCTACCTCTTCGTGATGCTGGACATCGTGGTCATCGTGCTCTCGGGCCTGGTGCTGTGGAAGTCGGTGCAGTTCGCGGTGCTGCGCGACCTCCTGGGCGGCTACGAGTTCGCGCGCCGCATCCACTTCTTCGGCATGGCCTCGCTCGTTGCGTTCGTCGCCCTGCACCTGGTGATGGTGGCGCTGGTGCCCCGCACCCTTCTCACGATGATCCGCGGCCGCGCACCCAAGTAATCATGAAGATCTTCAAAGCCCCCAAGATGACCGGCGTCGACGGCGATGCCGTGGTGCGCGAGGCCCGCACGCTGATCGCGAAAAACCTCGACCAGCCCGCGCGCCGCGCCTTTTTGCAGCGCTCGCTCACGCTGGGCGGCCTCTCGCTGCTCACCGGATGCAGCATCAGCGACGACAGCCATGTGGAAGCCGCGCTCTCGAAGATCTCGCGCTTCAACGACAAGGTGCAGGGCCTGATCTTCAGCCCCACGCAGCTGGCCGAGACCTTCCCCGAATCGATGATCACGCGGCCCTTTCCGTTCAACGCCTACTACGGCGAGGACGAGGTCCGCGAGGTCGACGAAGCCACCTACAAGCTCGAAGTGACCGGCATGGTCGCCGACAAGCGCAGCTGGACGCTCCCGGAGCTGCGCGCCATGCCGCAGCACGACCAGGTCACGCGGCACATCTGCGTGGAGGGCTGGAGCGCCATCGGCAAGTGGGGCGGCGTGCGCTTTGCGGATTTCCTTCGCCACATCGGCGCGGACACCACGGCCAAGTACGTCGGCTTCAAGTGCGCGGACGACTACTACACCAGCATCGACATGCCCACCGCGCTGCACCCGCAGACGCTGCTCACGCTCACCTACGACGGCCAGCCGCTGCCGCCGAAGTACGGCTTCCCGATGAAGCTGCGCATGCCCACCAAGCTTGGCTACAAGAACCCCAAGCACATCAAGGCGATGTTCGTCACCAACACCTATTCCGGTGGCTACTGGGAAGACCAGGGCTACAACTGGTTCGGAGGGAGCTGAGGCGTCTTCGCGACACCTCGACTGCCGAAGAAAAGCGCGAAAGCGAAAGCAAAGACCTCAACCTCAACGTCAACTCAAGGACTTCCAATGAACAAGATCACCGCAACCCTGCTCGCAACCTGCATGGCCTTTGCCGGCGCCTCGGCCTTCGCCGCGGACGAAATGGCCAAGGACGGCATGGCCAAGGATTCGATGGCCAAGGACGGCATGAAGAAAGACTCCATGGCCAAGGATTCCATGTCGAAAGACGGCATGAAGAAGGATTCGATGGCCAAGGACTCGATGTCCAAGGACGCCATGAAGAAGGACAGCATGGGCAAGGACGAGATGAAGAAGTAAGGCACGCGCCATTGACGGCCGGTGGATTCGGCGGCAATGTCGCCGCCATCGGCTTCTCTCTTCCACGCGCCAACCTCCCCTGAAGGACAAACCATGAAATCCCTCGCACTCACCGCCGGCGCACTGGCTGCCGCCGCCCTGGTCTGGTACGCGGTACCCTCGTTCGCCGAACCGGCCAGGCGCGTGCCCGCGCCCACCGCCGACCTGGCCGCCCCGGCCGCCGCGAAAACCGAAACCGCCGTGTTCGCCGGCGGCTGCTTCTGGGGCGTGCAGGGCGTGTTCCAGCGCGTGCAAGGCGTGAGCAACGCGGTGTCGGGCTACGCGGGCGGCGACGCCAAGACCGCGCGCTACGACGAAGTGGGCTCGGGCCGCACCGGCCATGCCGAGGCGGTGCGCATCACCTACGACCCCAAGCAGGTGAGCTACGGCAAGCTGCTGCAGATCTATTTCTCGGTGGCGCACGACCCGACCGAGCTCAATCGCCAGGGCCCCGACACCGGCACGCAGTACCGCTCCACCGTGTTCGCCGAGAACGCCGAGCAGGCCCGCATCGCCAAGGAATACATCGCGCAGCTGAACCAGGCCAAGACCTTCGGCAAGCCGCTCGCCACCACCATCGAGACGGCCAAGCCCTTCTACGCGGCCGAGAACTACCACCAGGACTACCTCACGCTCAACCCGAGCCAGCCCTACATCGCGATCAACGACATGCCCAAGATCGACGACCTGAAGAAGCTGTTCCCCGAGAGCTACAAGGCCACGCCCTCGCTGGTGCGCGCAGCCAAGGCCGGTTGACGGACCAGGTCAGAGCAGCTTCGCGCGCTTGACGTGTTCGGTGAGCTCCGCCCGGAAATCCGGGTGGGCGATCGCGATCAGCTCCAGCGCGCGCTGTTTGGCCGACTTGCCGCGCAGCTGCGCCACGCCGTATTCGGTGACCACGTAGTTGATGTCGTTCTTGCTCGTGCTCACATGCGTGCCGGGCGAGAGCGAAGGCACGATGCGCGAGATGGTGTCGCCCTTGGCCGTCGAAGGCAGCACGATGAACGCCTTGCCGCCGCGCGACCGGTTGGCCGCGCGCACGAAGTCCGACTGCCCGCCCGTGCCCGAATACGGCGCATGCCCCAGGCTCTCTGAGCCGCACTGGCCCAGCAGGTCGATCTGCATCGTCGCGTTGATGGCGATGAGGTTGTCGTTGAGCCCGGCCAGCGCCGGGTCGTTGGTGAAATTCACCGGGTGCATTTCCAGCGACGGGTTGCGGTCCATGAAGCGGTAGAGCTTGGCCGACCCGAGCGCGAAGGTGGCGACGGACTTGCCCGGCAGGTAGTTCTTGCGCCGGTTGGTGACCGCGCCGCGCTCCACCAGCGTGAGGATGCCGTCGCCGATCATCTCGGTGTGGATGCCCAGCTCGTGCTTGTGCGCAAGCTGCATCACCACCGCATCGGGAATGCCGCCGTAGCCGATCTGCAGCGTGGAGCCATCGTCGATCAGGCCGGCCACGTGCTTGCCGATGGCCTCCTGCACGGGGCCGATCTTCGGCAGGCCCACTTCCATCACCGGCGCATCGCTCTCGACGAACGCCGCCACCTGCGAGATGTGCACATGGCAGTTGCCGTGCGCGAAGGGCACGTTCGGGTTCACTTCCAGCACCACCGCGCGCGCCTTGGCGATGGCGGCCATCGTGTAGTCGGCGCCCAGGCTCACGGCGAAGTAGCCGTGCGCATCCATCGGCGAGGCCATGCTGAAGACCACCTCGGCGGGGATCTGGCCGCGCTCGATCTGTGCGGGAATCTCCGAGAAGTAGTTGGGGATGAAGTCGATCCAGCCCTCCTGCCCGCCCGCGCGCGTGGCGCCGCCGAAGAAGAGCGCGACGTGCCGCACGTGCTCCACGGTCTCGGGATCGATGTAGGCGTACTTGCGCATCGCGAGGATCTGCGCGACCTTGACGTCGCGGAAATCGCGGCGCTGTTCGGAGAGCGCGGTGAGCAGCGAGGGCGGCTCGCCGACGCCGGTCGGCACGATGATGAGATCGCCGTTGCGCACGAGGCGCACGGCATCGGCGGCGGCAACGCGCTTCTGCGCATAGAGGTCCTGGACGGTCATTCGCTCTTTCTCTTTTTTAGTTATCGCGGCGCGTCGGCCTGCGCGTCGTAGCGGCCGCCGCGCGCGGCCTTGTTGCAGCCCGTGCGGAACACCAGCGCCTGCTGCGCCTGCGCGACGTTGGCAGCCTGGCCCTTCCAGAGATCGAGTGCCGGCTGCTGCACGGCGCGCGAGAACGAGAAGGTCAGCGCCCAGGGCATGCGCGACTTGTACTTCACGTTCATCGTGTTGAGGCGCGCGGATGCCAGTTGCGCCGATTGCCCGCCCGAGAGAAATGCCACGCCCGGCACCGCCGCAGGCACCGTGCGCAAGAGGCAGGTCACTGTCGCATCGGCCACTGCATCGACGCTGTCCTGCGTCTGGCTGCCCTGCCCCGGCAGCACCATGTTCGGCTTGAGCAGCATGCCTTCGAGCAGCACGCCCTGCGCGTTCAGTTGAACGAACACTTCGCGCAAGACCTCTTCGGTCACCTCGGCGCATCGCGCGAGGGAGTGGTCGCCGTCCATCACCACTTCGGGCTCGACGATCGGCACCACGCCAGCCTCCTGGCACAGCGCCGCATAGCGTGCGAGCGCATGGGCGTTGACGTCGATGCAGGCCCGCGTGGGCAGGCCGTCGCCGATGGCGATCACGCCGCGCCACTTCGCGAAACGGGCACCCATGCCGACGTATTCCGCCAGACGTTCGCGCAGGCCATCAAGGCCTTCAGTCACGGTCTCGCCCGGATGGCCGGCCAGCGGCTTCGCGCCCATGTCCACCTTGATGCCGGGGATGATCCCCGCGTCGGCCAGCGCCTGCGCGAACGGCTTTCCGGCATTGGTTTTCTGGCGAATGGTTTCGTCGAACAGGATCGCGCCGCTGATGCTGTCGGCCAGTCCCGGCGCGGTGACGATCAATTCGCGCCAGTCGCGCCGCGCGCTCTCGGTCTGCGGGATGTTCAGCGCCGCGAAGCGCTTGTTGCAGGTGGCGTTGCTCTCGTCCATCGCGAGCAGGCCCTTGTCGCCGGCGACCAGCGCCTGTGCGGTATCGATCAATGTCTGTGCAGTCATTGGGGCACCTTTCTGGCGGGCATGGTACGCCCGCGCGCCCCCTTGCATCTAGATCACGTTCTTCTCGAGCAAGGGTTTGTTCTCGAGGATGCGCGCGAACGAAACCGGCGAGAGATCCAGGCTGCGGTATTCGCCGAAGCGGATCAGCTCCGCGATGCCGCGCCCGGCCGCCGGGCATTGCTGCAGCCCATGGCCCGAGAAGCCGTTGGCGAAGAAGAGGTTGTCGCAGTCCGGGTGCCGGCCGAGGATCGCGTTGTGGTCGAACACGTTCATCTCGTAGTAGCCGGCCCAGGCGCCGGTCATGCGGATGGCTTCGAAGGCCGGGATGCGCTCGGCGAGCGCGGGCCAGATGAGTTCGTCGAACGCGCCGTATTCGACATCGAGCGGCGCGTCGTCGTGGTCCTGGTCTTCGGGCGGCGCGAAGCCGCAGATGAACTGGCGGCCCTCGGGGCGCAGCCAGATGCCCGAGGTGTCGATGACCAGCGGGCAGCCCGGCAAGGTCTCGGGGCACGAGAAGCTGAACACGCTGCGGCGGCGGCCGCGCACCGGCAGGTCGATGCCGGCCCACCCGGCCACCTTCGCGGCCCAGGCGCCGGCGGCGTTGACGACGATGTCGGCTTCGAGCGTGTCGCCGTTGTCGAGCTGCACGCCGGTCACGGCGCTGCCCTTGCCCCGCAGCCCGGTGGCATGCGCCTGCACGTAGCGCGCGCCCTGAGATGCGGCCTTCTTGCGGAAGGCCTGCAGCAAGCTGTAGCCGTCGTACCAGCCTTCGCCCGAGAGGCCCAGCGATGCGAGCTCGACGCCCTCGGTCGATATCCACGGAAAGCGCGCCTTCAGTTCTTCGGGCGCGAGCAGCGCCACGTCCACCGCATGCGCCTTCTGCATCGCGTGGTTCTCGCGCAGCACATCGACGCCGGCCGGCGAGGCCAGGTACAGGTAGCCGGGCTCGACCAGGCCGATGTCCGGCACGTCGTCGCCGACGCGCAGGGTCTCGCCCAGGTGCCGGAAGAAATCGATGCCGTAGAGCGACATCTCGATGTTGATGGCGGTGGAGAACTGCTGGCGGATCGAGCTGGCCGACAGCGCCGACGATGCCTGCTTGTACGAGAAGTCGCGCTCGACCACCGTGACCTCGAAGCGCTCCGCCTCCGGGTCTTGGGTCAGGAAGTAGGCGATGGCCGAACCGATGGCCCCGCCGCCGATGATCACCACTCGACGCATGGATTCTTTCCGTTCATCGTTGCTGTTGATGCGTGTACGCCAGCTGCGCCGCAGCCAGGTCCCACAGCGCATGGCCCACGGTCTTGATCAGCACCGGCTTGTCTGGCGTTGACGGCTTCGCGTCCGCGAAGGCCTGCACGCCGGACCAGTCGATGCCCGCCTGAATCAGCTCGCCCGCCTCGTGGCGCGCGCCCTCCAGCGTATCCACAAACACGGCGCAGCGGCGCACGAGTTCGGGCGGCACCTCGGCCATGTCGGCGCGGTAGGCGCCGACGGCGATGACGGTGGCGTCCGGCCGCACCTGCGATGGAACCACCGGACTCGATGAATTGGTGGTGGCGACGATCACATCGGCTTCTTCGCAAACCTGCGCCGGGTCGGCGATAGCACTGGCGTCCACGCCGAGTGTGCGCATGTGCTGCGCCAGCTGTTCGGCATGGGCTTGCGTGCGCGCGTGAATCCACAGATGGCGCATGCCCGCGACTTCTGCGAACGCCTCAGCGTGCGAACGCGCCTGCACGCCCGCGCCGATCAGCAGCATGCGGCCGCCGACATGGCGCCCTGCCTTTGCCGCCCCGGCGAGCGACAGCGCCGCGGTGCGCCGGGCGGTCAGCACATTGCCATCCATCGCGATGAGCCGGGTGCCTGTTGTGGCATCCATTAGCGTGACCTCGCCTTGCACAACCGGCAATCCGATGACTCCATTGCCGGCATGCACGGTCACGGTCTTGAGCGCCGCGAAGCGCGCATCCGCCGCGGGCATCAGCAGCAGCACGCCGCCGCCCGCGAGCGGCACCGAGGTTCGTGTCGCCGCATGCGCCTCGCCAATGCGCTCGCGCTCGAACATCTGCAGCAGCGCCTCGACCAGCGCGCCATACGGCAGCGCAGCCGCCGTCTCCGCCGCGTCCAGCGTCCGCATGCGCGCGTTCAGGAGCCGGCCACGCGGACGCGCTTGCCGTCCTTGTAGGTGAAGACGGTGAAGTCGGGCTTCTGCAGGTTGCCCTTGGCATCGAAGCTGATGGCGCCGGTCACGCCGTCGAACTTCACCTTGCGCATCGCCGGGAGGTACGCCTCGGGCTCGACCGAGTTGGCCGCGCGCATGCCGGCGGCCAGCGCCATCATGGCGTCGTAGAGGTACGGCGCATAGGTCAGCACCTCGACGCCGAAGCGCGCCTTGTAGCGCTGCTCGAACTCGGCGCCCTTGCTGGTCTTCTCGATCTCCTTGCCGCCGCGCGTGCAGTACAAAAGGTCGTCGACCGCGCCGCCGCTGATCTTGGCGACCTCGTTGGTGCACAGGCCGTCGGTGCCCAACAGCTTGGCCGTGATGCCCAGCTGCTTCATCTGCCGCGCGATGAGGCCGCCCTGCGCGTCCATGCCGCCGTAGAACACTACGTCGGGCTGCTTGGCCTTGATGCTGGTGAGGATGGCCATGAAGTCGGTCGCCTTGTCGCTGCCGAACTCCTGCGCGACGATGGTGCCGCCCAGCCCTTTCACGCCGCGCGTGAATACCTCGGCCGCGCCCTGGCCGTAGGCGGTGCGGTCGTCGATCACCGCGATCTTTTTCGCCTTGAGGTCCTTCACCGTGAAGTCGGCGATGGCCATGCCCACGTCGTCGTCGCTCGCCAGGATGCGAAAGACGTTGCTGTAGCCCTGCCTGGTGAAGGTCGGGTTGGTGGCGGTCGACACGTCGGGCAGGCCCGCGCGGCTGTAGACGGCCGAGGCCGGAATGGCGGCGCCCGAGTTGAAGTGGCCGAGCATTCCCTTCACGCCCATGTCGGCCAGCTTGTTGGCCACCACCATGGCCTGCTTGGGGTCGGCCTGGTCGTCTTCGGACTGCAGCACGAACTTGATCTTCTTGCCGCCGATGACAAGGCCCTGCTTGTTCAGGTCTTCGACCGCGAGGCGCGCGCCGTTGTCGTTGTCCTTGCCCCAGTGGGCCGCGCCCCCGGTGAGCGGGCCGGCGTGGCCGATGGTGACGGTCTGCTCGGCCTGCGCGAGCGCGGCGGTGGGCAGGCCAAGAACTAAGGCCAGTGCAATGCCCAGAACAGTGGACCGGGCAGTACAGCGGGTGCGCAAGACAATCATCGGAAGTCTCCTCATATCGTTGGCAGGGGTCGAGACGCAGAATAGGATCGCGGCGGCATGCGAAACAAACGCTAAATGCGCACAACGTTGTGCAGCGCCGGAAGGACCGAGGCAACGAAGGCGCCGGGCACGGCAGGTGCTTGCGCCATGCAGGACAGAAGAGACAACAGGCATTCGATGAGAAAAGACATTCCCAACCTGGGCGCGCTGCAGGCCTTCGAGGCCTCGGCGCGGCTGGGGAGCTTCACCCGCGCCGCCGCCGAGCTGGCGCTCACGCAGAGCGCGGTCGGGCGGCAGGTGGCGATGCTGGAGCAGCGGCTGGGCGTGCCGCTCTTCTCGCGCGTGCGCCGGCGCCTGACGCTCACCGACGTGGGGCGCGAGTACGCGGCGCGCATCCGCCGGCACCTGGACCAGATCCGCCGCGATACGCTGGAGATCAGCGCGGGCCACGACATGGGCTTCGTGCTGGAGCTGGCGGTGGTGCCTACGTTCGCCACGCAGTGGCTCATTCCGCGGCTGCCCGATTTCAGCCGGCTGCATCCGAACATCACGGTGAACCTGTCGGCGCGCTCGCAGCCCTTTTCGTTCCAGGAAAACGCGTACGACGCGGCCATCTATTTCGGCGACCAGTTCTGGCCCAACACGCGCGGCGGGCTGATCTTTTCAGAGGGCGAGATGGTGCCGATCTGCAGCCCCGCCTTTCGCGACGCCAACGGCCCGTGGGACGAAGCAGGCTTCGAGCGCTGCCGCCATGTGCACCTGAGCACGCGCGCGCATGCCTGGCGCGACTGGTATGCGCAGCAGGGCTGGGACTACACGGTGCATGCCTCGCGCGGCCCGCGCTACGAACTCTTCACGATGGTGGTGGCCGCGACGGCCGCGGGCATGGGCGTGGGCCTGGCGCCGCGCATCCTGATCGAGCACGAGCTGCGCACCGGTGAACTCGTGATCCCGGTGGACCGGCACCTCGACGTGCCGCAGGGCTACTACTTCGCGTACCCCGAAGGCCGGCCGGCCTCCGGGGCGCTCGAACACTTCAAGCAGTGGGTGCTCGGTTTGACGCCTGCCTAGACCCGGCTCGGCTTGCGCTCGAGAAAGCCCTGCTGGTGGCAGCACGCACAGGTCCGTGTCCAGGGGCGCTGGGTAACATCGGCCGGATGCAGATTGCGATTGAAAACCCCGGCCAGCCCGACGTCGTCCAGCTCATCGACGACCTCGATGCGTACCAGAAGCCGCTCTATCCGCCCGAGAGCCATTACGGCATCGACATCGCGACGCTGTCCGCCGCCAACGTGCTGTTTGCCGTGGCACGGGATGAGAGGGGCACGGCGATCGGCTGCGGGGCCATCGTCATGGAGCCCGGGTACGGCGAGCTCAAGCGGATGTACGTGCGGCCGCAGAACCGCGGACAGGGCGTTGCGGCCCAGGTGCTGGCCTTTCTCGAAGGCGAAGCGACGGCACGCGGCCGCACGATGTTCAGGCTGGAGACTGGCGTGAGCCAGCCCGAGGCGCTGTCGTTCTACGCGCGCTCGGGCTACGCGCGGCGCGAACGCTTCGGGCGGTACCCCGAAGACCCGCTGAGTGTTTTCATGCAGAAGGACGCGGGCTGAGGCCGGCGATGACGACGCACCCTGCAGCGCGCGGCGTGCGCCTACAAGCGGTGTTGCAAAACCCGACATGGCGCGAGCCCGCGAGCAAGCACGATGTCGCGTCGATGCGCTGGCCCCCGCCGTCCGGGCCGTCGATCTCACGGACCGCCCGGCCACGGCGCTCGTGAAACCCCCACACGGCCTGCCGAGAGATTCCATGCCAGACACGCTGCTGTTCGAGGATTCACGCTTGCCGAAATGGACGCCCGCCTCATCGCCCACCGCACCTCGCGTCGCAGGCGCGCAACCGGTGTCGGTGGAATGGGCGCTGTCGCACTGGTCCGCTGCGGCGCACGCACATCATCCGCGCCCCGATCTTTCGCTGCCATCACCGCCGCCGGTGCACGACTGCAACAGGCTGATCAACGCCGCAGTGCACGACATGCGCAACTCGCTCTCCGCCATCCGCCTGGGCATGGAGCTGCTCGCGCGCCGGGGCGACCCGCAGCAGCCCGATGCGGTGCTCGAGCATGTCGACCATGCCGCGAACCGCGCGATCGAACGGTCCGAAGAGCTCGCGGATGTGTGCCGGCTCGCGACAGGGAAGAACCTCGACATCGCGACCAAGCCGTTTTCGCTGCATGCGGTGATCCGGCAGGCGATCGATGCGCTCGCTGCCTCTGCCTCCTCCGCCACGCAGACCGTCTTCGAGCACGACCGGCTGGGCGACGGCGACTGCTGCGGCGATGCGGCTCGCATCGCGCAGTTCCTGACCCTGGCTCTCGAAGAGCTCGCGAGTTCGGGATGGCCGTCACGGGTGATCGTCGTGAGCGAAGTGGCCGGCGACCGGTTTCGCATCGCGCTCTGCGAAGGCGCCGCGACGGTAGAACGGCAAAGCGGCGACCGGCCTGATGCATTGCTCGCTCGCACGCGTCGGCACGTGCTGCTGCACGGCATCGCCGGCGCGCACCGGGGCCGCGTCGCGTTCGGCGACGCCCGCGGAGGCCGCCCGTCGATCGAGGGCAGTTTCCGCAGCGTCCGGCGCGGGCCGCCGGCTGGCGATTGAAGGCCGCGCCCTGCCCGCACCTTCCGCGCCTTCATCACGCCGCGGCCTGTGGGCCGGCCTCGCGCTGTGCGCCGCGCTCGCAGCGGGCGCGTGGGCGGTGATGACGGGCGCCGTCGAAATTCCCGAGCGCTTCAACCCCTGGGCGCCGCTGGACGTGATGGCCGAGCCCGACTGGCTCACGAACTTCAAGCTGGCCCGCGCCCGCCGCGAACCGACGCGCTGCCTCGCGGCGCTCGCGCGCACGGACATGAAGTACGACCAGCTGCCCGACCGCGTGACCGGCGAAGGCTGCGGCTTCGAGAACGCGGTGCTGCTGCGCTCGGCCGGCGTGCGCCTGGGCACGCCGCCTGCATTGAGTTGCCCGATGGCACTGTCCTTCTTCATGTGGGAGAAGCACGCGCTGCAGCCGGCCGCGAAGGCGCGCTTCGGCGAGCCGGTCGTGGCCATCGCGCATCTGGGCAGCTATGCGTGCCGCAACGTGAACCGCGGCGAAGGCGCAGTGCCGGGCGCGCCGCGCAGCAGGCATGCGACCGCCGATGCGTTCGACGTGGCCGGCCTGACGCTCGCCGGTGGGCAACGCATCACGGTGCGTCGGGATTGGACAGGCAATGGCGATCCGGCAGACCTGCTGCTGCGCGACGCGCACCGCGGGGCCTGCCGGTTCTTCGATGGGGTGCTGGGTCCCGACTACAACGCAGTGCACCGGGACCACTTTCATCTGGAGACGGGCGGCTATTCGATGTGCCGCTAACGCTGCGCTCTATGCGCCGGACGGGCTCGGCGCGAACACGCTCGGCGTCATGGCCGCGCGCATCGCCTGCACGGCCTTGTCTACTGACTCGATGCGGCGACTCAGTTCTTCGTTGACCACGCGCACCAATGCGCTGAGTTCATTGCGTGTCGGATTCAGTTCTTCGGCATCGCCCGGTTCCGGCGACACGATGAGCTTCTCGATGCACGCGTAGGCGCGATGCACTTCGCGAAGACTGTCGGTGTCCTCGCAGACTTGCAGCGCCAGTGCGTTGGGATCGGTATCGAGAAATGCGGCAGACGATGCCGTGCGGGAACAAGAGGTCCTGACCATGATTGGCTTCCTTGAAAAACGCGAGGGGTGCTTAGGGACGCCAATCCCATGCACGCCGTTGCTCGACGTGCGCGGGCAGTGTAGCTCTGGCTTTTCTTGGCGCGTGTTGCAGATTTCGCGTTTTCATCGACGACGCATTCCGGCCATATACGCGCGTCCGGACATGGCTCTTTCGCATGCGATGCCGACATCGCCAAGCCTCGGACAACAGCGAGCCCGGGAAAACACCTAGGCGGCGAACAGAAGCAACGGCGCATCTGAGCTTTCACAGGCGAACCATCGGGTCGCCGCCTCTTTTCGGATCCCTTCACCGCTGGCCCGCTACTTGCAACCTCGTTCAAAAATGACAGAAAATTTTCAGAATTGACTTATATTTGAAAACTGGTTTTCACAAAACGCACACTTTCAGGCTCCTCCGCACCATCCATGAGCACCCCCGTCGACACCCCAGGCACCACCGTGGCCCAGCGCATTGCGCAGGCGTTGCCGCGGCTGACGCGTTCGCACCGGCAGGTGGCCGACTACGTGCTGGAGCATCCGCTGCAGGTCGCCACGCTGCCGATCGATGAACTCGCCGCCGCGGCGGGCGTGTCGGTCGCCACGGCCAACCGCTTCGCGCGCGCGCTGGAATTCGACGGCTACGCCACCTTCCGCGCCGAGCTCGTGCGCGGCTTCGAGTCGCTGGTGGCGCCCGTAGAGCGCCTGCGCGGCAACCTGGAGCACCCGACCACGGTGGCCGAGGTGTTCGCGACCGCGCTGGACGAGAGCCGCCGCAACATCGAGGCCACGCGCCAGTCGCTCGACTACGCCGCCTGCGAGGCCGCGGTGCAGCGCATCGGCAAGGCGCGCTCGGTGTACATCGCGGGCTTCGGCGCGAGCGGCTGGCTCGCGGGCCTGTTGCAGCACGGGCTGGACAGCAGCTGCAGCGACGTGCGCCTGCTGCCGGGCGTGAGCGGCGTCACGCATGCGGCGCGCTCGCTGATGCATGCGGGCCCGAAGGACGTGTTCATCGGCCTCACTTTTCCGCGCTATCTCACCGACACCGTGCTGCTCGCGCAGATCGCGCGCGAACAAGGCTGCGGCGTGATCGCGCTCACCGACCGGCCGACCTCGCCGATGGCGCCGCTCGCCGACATCGCGCTCTACTGCCAGACCGAAACCAACTACCGCCCCAACTGCGAGACCAGCGTGCTCGCGCTGGTCGAGGCGCTCACCAGCGCCGTGGCGCTGCGGGCGCCCGACCCGGTGCAGTCCGCGCGCCGCACGCTGCAGGTGCTGCGGCCCTGGCTGCACGGCGCGAACGGGCTGCCGCGCATCGACGGCATTGCCGCGCGGACTGCCGGTGCCGCCGGCACCTCCAACGCCGCCGCGCTGAACGGCGCGGCCAAGAAAAAGAAGAAAGCTCCCCGATGAAGAACACGACACCCGTCATCGCCATCCACGGCGGTGCCGGCACCATCAGCGCCGCCACGACCAATGCGACACAGGCGCAGGCCTATCACGACGCGCTGCAGAACATCGTGCGCGCCGCGCAGGCGGCGCTGCTCAAGGGCGCGTCCGCGCTCGACGCCACCTGCCTCGCGGTCGAACTGCTCGAGGAGTGCCCGCTCTTCAACGCGGGCCATGGCGCCGTTTTCACGCACGAGGAAACCCACGAGCTCGATGCCGCCGTGATGGACGGCGCCACGCTCGCCGCCGGCGCCATCGCCGGCGTGTGCCATGTGCGCCGCCCGGTGCGCGCCGCGCGTGCCGTGCTCGAAGACGGCGCGCACGTGCTGCTGGCCGGCGCGGGCGCCGAAGCCTTCGCGCGCGACCACGGGCTCGAAATGGTCGAGCCCTTCTTCTTCTCGACCGAGGCGCGCCGCCAGCAGCTGTACCGCGTGCGCGACACCGGCCGCGTGGTCACCGACCACGAAGGCGCCGCGATGACGCCGCCGCTCGATGAAGACAAGAAGTTCGGCACCGTCGGCGCGGTCGCGCTCGACATGCACGGCCACCTCGCCGCCGCCACCTCGACCGGCGGCATGACCAACAAGCGCGTCGGCCGCATCGGCGATTCGCCGCTCATCGGTTCGGGCACCTATGCCGACGACCGCACGGCCGCCATCTCCTGCACCGGCAGCGGCGAAATGTTCATCCGCGTCGCGGCCGCCCACGACATCTGCGCGCGCATGGCCTACGGCGGCGCGACGCTCGAAGCGGCCACGCGCGCCGTGGTGCATGAGTCGCTGCCCGCCATCGGCGGCACCGGCGGGCTGATCGCCGTCGACCGCCACGGCAACCTGAGCCTCGCCTTCAACACCGAAGGCATGTACCGCGGCCACGCGCGCGGCGACGAAGCCCCGGTAACGGCCATCTTCGCAGCATGAAGCACACCCCCAGTCTTCGCGCACTTCGTGTCGCTTCGCCAACCCCCTTGCAGGGGGCAACACCTGCGGCCCGGCAAAGCCGGTTCCGCGGTGTTCCACGAAAAACCGCGACGCACGCTTGAGCAATCGAGCGCCACTGCCACCCTCCTTCGCACCGCCATGTCCTCCCCTGCCCTCAACCTGCCGGACGGCCGCGTTCTCGCCGTCGACGACCTCACCGTGCGCTTCTCGACCTCCGAGCGCACCGTCGATGCGGTCAAGCACCTCTCATTTCACGTCGACCATGGCGAAACGCTCGCGGTGGTGGGCGAATCGGGTTCGGGCAAGTCGGTCACCTCGCTGGCGCTGATGCGGCTGGTGGAGCACGGCGGCGGGCGCATCCTGGGCGGCAGCATGGCGTTTCGCCGCCGCAATGGCGAAGTGCTCGACCTCGCGCAGGCGCGCGACGGCACGATGCGCGGCATCCGCGGCGCGGACATCGCGATGATCTTCCAGGAGCCGATGACGTCGCTGAACCCGGTGTTCACCGCGGGCGAGCAGATCGCCGAAGCCATCCGCATCCACCAGGGCAAGAGCAACACGGCCGCGCGCGCCGAGGCGCTGCGCATGCTCGAACTCGTGCGCATTCCCGAAGCGCGCAACGTGCTCGACCGCTTTCCGCACCAGCTCTCGGGCGGCATGCGCCAGCGCGTGATGATCGCGATGGCGCTGTCGTGCAAGCCGCAACTGCTGATCGCCGACGAGCCCACCACCGCGCTGGACGTGACGATCCAGGCGCAGATCCTTCAGCTCATCCGCGAGCTGCAGAAGGAGATGCGCATGGGCGTGCTCTTCATCACGCACGACATGGGCGTGGTGGCCGAAATTGCCGACCGCGTGCTCGTGATGTACCGCGGCGACAAGGTCGAAGCGGGCGCCTCCGAAACCGTGTTCGCAGCGCCGCAGCACCCGTACACGAAGGCGCTGCTCTCGGCCGTGCCCAAGCTCGGCGCGATGCAGGGCACGGACCTGCCGGCCAAGTTCGAACTGCTGCGCGCCGAGGACAGCCCCGACACCGTTCCCTGCACCGACACCACGCCGCAGACCACCGTGCGCGAAGAGGCCGGCCCGATCCTGCGCGTGCGCGACCTCGTCACGCGCTTCGACGTGCGCAGCGGCATCTTCGGCCGCGTGAAGCGCCGCGTGCATGCGGTGGAGAAGATCAGCTTCGACCTGTACCCCGGCGAGACGCTGGCGCTGGTCGGCGAATCGGGCTGCGGCAAGTCGACCACCGGCCGCTCGCTGCTGCGCCTGGTCGAGAGCCAGAGCGGCGCGATCGAGTTCGGCGGGCAGAACATCCGCGAGCTCCCCACGCGCGAGCTGCAGGCGCTGCGCCGGAACATCCAGTTCATCTTCCAGGACCCGTTCGCTTCGCTCGATCCGCGCGTGACGGTGGGCTTCTCGATCATGGAGCCGCTGCTCATCCACAACATCGCCAAGGGCGCCGAGGCGCAGCAGCGCGTCGACTGGCTCTTGCAGAAGGTGGGCCTGCCGCCCGAGGTGGCGCAGCGCTATCCGCACGAGTTCTCGGGCGGGCAGCGCCAGCGCATCGCGATTGCGCGCGCGCTCGCGCTCAACCCGAAGGTGGTGGTGGCCGATGAATCGGTGTCGGCGCTGGACGTGTCGATCCAGGCGCAGATCGTCAACCTCATGCTCGACCTGCAGCGCGAGCTGGGCGTGGCGTTTCTCTTCATCTCGCACGACATGGCGGTGGTCGAGCGCATCAGCCACCGCGTGGCCGTGATGTACCTCGGCCAGATCGTGGAGATCGGCCCGCGCCGCGCGGTGTTCGAAGCACCGCAGCACGCCTACACCCGCAAGCTGATGGCCGCGGTGCCGGTGGCCGATCCGTCGCGCCGCCACAAGCCGCGCGCGCTGCTCGAAGGCGAGATCCCGAGCCCCATTCGCGCGGTGGGCGACGAGCCCGACGTGCCGCCGCTGGTGCAGGTTGCGCCGGGGCATTTCGTTGCACGCCACGCCATCGGCGGGGCCTTTTGATTTCTATGCCATCGGCGGCGCGTTCTGATTTCCTGAGTTTTCGAACCGTTTTTTTTACCCGCAGGCCCTCCTGCTTTTTTCCACGAACCGACTGGAGTTCTTCCATGAAGCAATCTTCTTCCTCCCTGCGATGGGCATCCGCACTGCTGGGCCTGGCGGCACTGGCTGCATCGGGCACGGCGCTCGCCGCCAAAGACGTGGTGCTGTCGATCGGCTACCAGCCCGAAACGCTGGACCCGTACAACACCAACACCACCATCACCACCGCGGTGACCAAGTCCTTCTATGAAGGCCTCTTCCAGTTCGACAAGGACCTGAAGGTGCAGAACGTGCTCGCCGAGAGCTACGACGTGTCGAAAGACGGCTTGGTCTACACCATCAAGCTGCGCAGCGGCGTCAAGTTCCACGACGGCACCGACTTCAACGCCGAAGCCGTGAAGTTCACGCTGGACCGCGTGCTGAACCAGGACAACAAGCTCCTGCGCTACAACCAGTTCAATCGCGTGAGCAAGGTCGAGGCACTGAACCCGACGACCGTGCGCATCACGCTGAAGGAGCCCTTCGGCCCCTTCATCAACTCGCTGGCCCACGCGTCGGCCGCGATGATTTCGCCCACCGCGCTCAAGAAGTGGGGCAACAAGGACATCGCCTTCCACCCCGTGGGCACGGGCCCCTTCGAATTCGTCGAGTGGAAGCAGACCGAAGCCGTCAAGGCCAAGAAGTTCGACGGCTACTGGAAGAAGGGCTTCCCCAAGATCGACAACCTGCAGTGGAAGCCGGTGCTGGAGAACAACACGCGCGCCGCGATGCTGCAGACCGGCGAAGCCGATTTCGCGTATCCCATTCCCTATGAGCAGGCCGAACTGCTGAAGAAGAGCGACAAGCTGGAAGTGGTGGCCTCGCCATCGATCATCACGCGCTTCCTCGCATTCAACATGCTGCAGAAGCCCTACGACAACCCGAAGGTGCGCGAAGCCATCGGCTACGCCATCAACAAGGAAGCGCTGTCCAAGGTCGCGTTCGGCGGCTATGCCTTCCCCGCGCAGGGCATCGTGCCGCAGGGCGTGAAGTACGCCGAGAAGATGGCCCCCATTCCCTATGACCTGAAGAAGGCCAAGGAGCTGATGAAGGAAGCCGGCTACCCGGACGGCTTCGAGTCGGTGCTGTGGAGCGCCTACAACAACACGACCAGCCAGAAGACGATCCAGTTCGTGCAGCAGCAGCTCGCGCAGATCGGCATCAAGCTGCAGGTGCAGGCGCTCGAAGTGGGCCAGCGCACCGAGCAGGTCGATGCATGGCCCGATCCGAAGACGGCCAAGGTCCGCATGTACTACACGGGCTGGTCGTCGTCGACCGGTGAAGCCGACTGGGGCCTGCGTCCGCTGTTCGCCTCGGAAGCCTGGGCGCCCAAGCTGAACAACATGTCGTTCTACAAGAGCGAGGTGGTGGACAACGCGCTGGCCAAGGCCCTCGTGACGGTCGACGAAAAGGAAAGAACCGCGCTCTACAAGACCGCGCAGGACGAGATCCGCAAGGACCTGCCGCGCGTGCCGATGGTCACGGAACAGAACCTGTCGGCGCACGCCAAGCGCCTCTCGGGCGTGTTCGTGATGCCTGACGGCAACATCAACATCGACGCCGTCGCGGTGTCGAACTGATCGCGGCTTCTTCGTTTCCTGACTGACTGTCCGGCGGGCGGTGGCACTGTGCCATCGCTCGCACGCGACACCTGCACCCCATGCTGAATTACTTCCTCAAACGCCTGCTGGGCCTGATCCCGACGCTGCTCATCGTGGCCGTGCTGGTGTTCCTGTTCGTCCACATGCTGCCCGGCGATCCGGCGCGCCTGGCCGCCGGCCAGGAGGCCGACGAGCAGACCGTGGCCATGGTCCGCGCCGAGCTCGGCCTCGACAAGCCGCTGCCGCAGCAGTTCGTGAGCTTCTTCACCCACATGCTGCAGGGCGACTTCGGCACCTCGATCCGCACGCGGCGGCCGGTGTCGGTGGAGATCGGCGAGCGCTTTTTCCCGACGGTGATGCTGACCATCACCAGCATGGTGTGGGCGGTGATCTTCGGCATGGGCATCGGCATCGTCTCGGCCGTGTACCGCAACAAATGGCCGGACCGGCTGGGCATGACGCTCGCCGTGTCGGGCATCTCCTTTCCCGCATTTGCATTGGGCATGCTGCTGATGCAGATCTTCTCGGTGCAACTGGGCTGGCTCCCCACCGTGGGCGCCGCGACCTGGAAGCACTACATCCTGCCCTCGGTCACGCTCGGTGCCGCCGTGGCGGCCGTGATGGCGCGATTCACGCGCGCCTCGTTCGTCGAGGTGATCCAGGAAGACTTCGTGCGCACCGCGCGCGCCAAGGGCGTGCACGAATCCCGGGTGATCTTCAAGCACACGCTGCGCAACGCGCTGATCCCCGTGGTGACGATGATGGGCCTGCAGTTCGGCTTTCTGCTGGGCGGCTCCATTCTTGTGGAGGCGGTGTTCAACTGGCCCGGCCTCGGCCGCCTGCTGGTCGATGCCGTGCAGATGCGCGACTACCCCGTCATCCAGACGCTGGTGCTGCTGTTCTCGCTCGAATTCATTTTGATCAACCTCGTGGTCGATGTGCTCTATGGCTACATCAACCCGACCATCCGCTACAAGTGAGCAAGCAGCCATGACGCAAGCTTCCGGCGTGCCTGCCGAAACCCTCATTCCAACGACACCGGTCGCGGCCGTCCAGATCGCGGGCAAGGTCCGCACGCCCTGGGGCGAATGCTGGCGCCGCTTCAAGAAGCAGCCCGTGGGCATCGTGGCCGCGGTCTTCGTGCTGCTGCTGGTGTTCGTCGCGGTGTTCGCGCCGTGGATCGTGCCCTTCGATCCCGAGAACTTCTTCGACTACGACATGCTGAACAGCGGCCCCTCGGCCAGGCACTGGTTCGGCGTCGATCCGCTGGGCCGCGACATCTTCAGCCGCATCCTGGCGGGCGCGCGCATCTCGCTGATGGCGGGCTTTCTGTCGGTGCTGGTGGGTGGCTTCATCGGCACGGCCTTCGGTCTGCTGGCGGGCTACTACGAGGGCTGGTGGGACCGCATCGTGATGCGCATCTCCGACGTGCTGTTCGCCTTTCCGGGCATCCTGCTCGCGCTGGGCGTGGTCGCCATCCTGGGCAGCAGCATGACCAACGTGGTGGTGGCCGTGTCGGTGTTCAGCGTGCCGGCGTTCGCGCGGCTCGTGCGCGGCAACACCCTGGTGCTCAAGCAACAGACCTACATCGAGGCCGAGCGCAGCATCGGCGCGTCGGACTGGACCATCATCGTGCGGCACATCCTGCCGGGCACGATCTCCTCGATCGTCGTGTACTTCTCGATGCGCGTGGGCACCTCGATCATCACGGCCGCGAGCCTTTCGTTCCTCGGCATGGGCGCGCAGCCGCCGACGCCCGAGTGGGGCGCGATGCTCAGCGAGGCGCGCGCGGACATGGTGACCTCGCCGCACGTGGCGCTGTTCCCGAGCCTGGCCATCTTCTTCACGGTGCTCGCCTTCAACCTGCTGGGCGATGCCCTGCGCGATGCGCTCGATCCGAAGATCGACCGCGAGTAACTCCATCCGTCTTTCTTCTTCATGGCATCGACGAACACCCTGCCCTACATCGGCACCTTGCTCCAGGGCGCGCGCAACGCCATCACCGACGTCCAGGGCGTCACGGTCGGCCACCGGACGCTGGACGACGGCGCGGTGCAGACCGGCGTGACGGTTATCCGCCCGCACGCGGGCGATGCGTTCCGCGACAAGGTGCCCGCCGCCGCCGTGGTGCTCAACGGCTTCGGCAAGAGCGTGGGGCTGGTGCAACTCGCTGAGCTCGGCGTGCTGGAGACGCCCATCGCGCTGACCAACACCTTCTCGGTCGGCACGGTGGCGACGGCGCAGATCCGGCATTGCATCGCGAGCAATTCCGAGAGCGGCCGGTCGCTGCCCACGGTGAATCCGCTGGTCTTCGAGTGCAACGACGGCTTTCTCAACGACATCCAGCGGCTGGCGGTCACCGAGGCCGATTACCTGCAGGCGCTCGATGCCGCCGCATCCGAATTCGCGCAGGGCTCGGTCGGCGCGGGGCGCGGCATGTCGAGTTTTCAGCTGAAGGGCGGCATCGGCAGCGCCTCGCGCCGCGTGTCGTCGCCCTGCGGCGAGGTGCACACGGTGGGCGCGCTGGTGCTCGCGAACTACGGGCGCCAGCCGCAGCTGGTGCTGGCCGGCCACGCGGTCGGCGAACGGCTGGCCGCGCAGCAGTGCACGGCCGAATGCAAGGAGCCCGAGAAGGGCTCGATCATCATCGTGGTCGCCACCGATGCGCCGCTCGATGCGCGCCAGCTGCGGCGCCTGGCGCTGCGCGCGGGCGCGGGCCTCGCGCGCACCGGCTCGGTCTTCGGCCACGGCAGCGGCGACATCGTGCTGGCCTTCTCGACCGCCTACACCGTGCCCGACCGCGTCGACCGCCCGATGCCGACCATCGCGATGGTGCACGACGGCCTGCTCGACGGCCTCTTCCAGGCCGCGGCCGACAGCACCGAGCAGGCGATCCTTCACGCGCTCTGGCGCGCGACGGCCGTGACGGGCCGCGACGGCAACCACCGGGCAGCGCTTTCCGAGGTGCTGCCGCACTCTTCCCTTTTCTCTTCCGCGGAGGCGCACGCCCACCCATGAAAGTCCTGATCTCCACCGACATCGAAGGCGTTGCGGGCGTCTATCACCACGAACAGGCACGCCAGGGCAACCCCGAGTACGAACGCGCGCGCCTCTTGATGGCGCACGAGGCCAACGCGGCCATCGCCGGCGCCTTCGACGCGGGCGCCACCGAAGTGCTGGTGAACGACTCGCACGGCGGTTTCCGCAACATGCCGCCCGACGTGCTCGATGCGCGCGCCCGCGTCGTGCAGGGCAAGCCGCGCTACCTGAGCATGGTGGCCGGCGTGGAAGAAGACGGCGTGGAAGCGCTGTGCATGGTCGGCTACCACTCGCGCGCGCAGGGCCGCGGCATCCTCGCGCACACGATCAACAGCTTTGCCTTTGCCAGCATCCGATTGAATGAGCAAGAGCTGGGCGAGGCAGGCCTCTATGGGGCGCTCGCGGGGGAATACGGCGTGCCCGTGGTGATGGGCAGCGGCGACGATGCATTCATCGCCGAGAACCGCGCGCTCTTTCCGCATGCGACCTTCGTGGAGACCAAGAAGGCGACCGGCTTCAACAGCGGCGTGTCGCTCTCGCCGGAGCAGTCGCGCAAGGCGATCCGTGCCGGCGTGGCCGAGGCGCTGGCTGCGCGTGGCAACGCGAAGCCGCTGGTCTTCGAGGGGCCGCAGGTGGTCACGCTGCGCACCCAGTCGCCCATGATGGCCGACCTGTTCTGCCAGTGGCCCAGCTTCGAGCGCGTCGACGGCGTCACGCTGCGCTTCAGCGCGGACACGGTCGAGGCGGCCGTGCGCATGCTCAACTGCTGCTCGGCCATGTCGTCGATGCTGCGCTGACGAAGGCTCACTGTTCAGCGGTGTTCGCTCGGGCCGCCGTTCGCCGCCAGTCCGCCGGCGAAATGCCCATGCGTTTCTTGAAGGCCAGCCTGAACGCTCCGACGGATTGATAGCCCACTTTCTCGGCGACCGCCTCGGTCGATGACGAAGGGTTCTGCAATTCGTTGATCGCCAGGCCGATGCGGATGTCGGTCAGGAGATCGCTCGCCGAGCGCCCCACCCGGTCCTGGAAGTGCCGCGCCATGGTGGCCCGGGACATGTGGCACAGCCGTGCGAGTTCGGGCAGCGTCCATGGATGCGCGGGGTCGTCGAGCATCGCCGCCAGCGCGGGCGCGAGGCGCGGGTGGCCTGCCAATGCCAGCAGGCCGACCGGCGCGTCTTCCGATTCGCCGGCCAGGCGCAGCGCGACGGTGAAGAGCGCCGCCGACAGCGCGTTCAGCATCGCGAGTCCGCCCAAGGCATCGGCCGTGGACTCGGTGCGCATCATTTCCACGAGGCGCGTGACCTGCGCATGCGTCGCGCGCTGCGCCTCGGCCGTATCCGCGGCGCCCCGTATGACGAGCGTGGAAGGCAGGTAGCCGCGCACCAGCCGTTCGTGCTGGGGGGCCAGCACGAACCGCCCGCACAGCATGTCCAGGCGCTCGCCGCGCCCCGAGTTCTCGCTCACGACCACGCTGAGGTTTTCGCGTTTCTTCACCCGTCCCGGCCTGGCGCCGCTGCCGTCGTGCAGCACGTGGGCGCTGCCGTGCGTCATCAACACGATGTCGCCGGCCGACAGTTCGTGGGGCGTGCCGCCGTCCGCGCTTTCGATCAAAGCGCTGCCGCTGAGGACCACGTGATAGGGCATCTCGCCTGCCGGCGAAGGCTCGTAGACGATGCGCCAGGGTGCGCCGTACAGGCACCGGAGTTCCAGCCGGCCGCTGACCGGGATCATGCCGAGGAAGCGACTGAGCCAATCCATGAGAGAGATCCTTGGAGATTTCGTGTTGAGACGATTCGATAGTTTATTGACGGTATTAAGCCTTATCAAGCTCATTTCAGAGCCATACAGTCAAGGCTTCTCAACAACGTTTCTCCCAAGGAGTTTCACCATGACCCGCATCGCCACCCCCGCCATCGACACCGCCACCGGCGCCACCGCCGAGGTCTACGCACAGATCAAGAAGGCCGCCGGCAGCGTGCCCAACACCTTCGCCACCATCGGCGCGCACGGCCCCGCCGCGTTGAAGGCCGTGCTGCAAGCCGACGGCGCGCTCGCCGGCGGTTCGCTGAGCAAGCAGGACCAGGAAACCATCAAGCTGACCGTCAGCAAGGTCGCCGGTTGCGACTACTGCGTTGCCGCGCACAGCCTGCTGGGCAAGTTCACGGGCCTGTCGCAGGACGTGCTCAAGGCCATCCGCGACGGACAGCCCACCGGCGACGCCAAGCGCGATGCGCTCGTGCATTTCGTGAGCAAGCTGGTGCGCACCAGCGGCACGGTCAGCCAGGGCGAATTCGATGCGATCAAGGCGGCCGGCTACACCGACACGCAACTGGTGGACATCAGCCTGGCCATCGCGGTGACGGTGTTCACGAACGTGTTCAACCGCATCAACGACACCGCGGTGGACTTCCCCGCGGTGGCGTGAACAGCGCACGCACCCCGAAGAGATCGCCATGACGAACACGGCCGTTGAAATCGATGCGTTCATTGCCGGCCTGCGGGCTTCGGGCCTGCAAGAGCGGGCCCTGCGCGAAGGAAGCAAGGCGCCCGACGTCACCCTGCCCGATGCGCTCGGGCGCCCGGTTCGTCTGGGCGACCTGTGGAAGGACGGCCCGCTGGTGGTGTCGTTTTACCGCGGCGGTTGGTGCCCGTACTGCAACACCGAGCTGCGCGCGCTGCAGGAGCGGCTGGGCGAGCTGCACGGGCTCGGGGCGAAGCTGGTGGCGATTTCTCCGCAGACGCCGGACCACTCGATGAGCACGTCGCGCAAGAACGCCCTGGCCTTTCCTGTGCTGAGCGACTCGGACCTGGAGGCTGCGCATGGGTTCGGCATCGGCACGACGCTGGCGCCGGAACTTGTCGATCTGTACGGCGCGGGCGGGGTCAACCTGCCGGTGCTCAATGGCAATGGGCAGTGGGTGCTGCCGGTGCCGGCGACGTTCGTGATCGATGAAGCGGGCGTGATCCGGTTTGCGCATGTGGATGTGGATTACCGGGAGCGGGCGGATCTGGACGAAGTGGTTGCGGCGATCGGGCGTGCTCGGCTCGCTGAGGTCGCTTGAACCTGGCGATGCTGCGCTGAGGTGGCCTTTCTTTCTCTTTGCTGAGGGCGGAGGCCGGGTCTCGCCCCGGCGGGCGACTTACTTTCTTTTGCTTCGCCAAAAGAACGTAAGCAAAGAAAAGGCGACCCTGCTGTCTGCGACCCTTCGCTTCGCTGCGGGCAACCTGCGGTGCTCGCGTTTCGCGGGGTCTCGCCGAACTCGCTGCGCTCAAACAACGGCGAGCCCTTGTCCGCGAAACGCTCCGCTCCTCGGCGCAGACAGAAGGGGTTGGGGGACCAGACACGCCATCGCTGCGCTCGGCGCTCCTTCGGGCCTTTGCTTCGCTCGGCTTGGATTGGCTCCCTCCCTTCCGGGGAAGGGTTGGGGTGGGGGCACGCGGCGCTCGTCGATGCCCTGTCGTGTAGCGAGCGCCGTCGTGCCCCCATCCCAGCCTTCCCCCAGAGGGGGAAGGAGCAATGCATCAAGGCCCTGTGTTGCAGGTCTTGTCTTTCTCCCTCCCCCCCTGGGGGAGGGTCGGGGTGGGGGCACGGAGGCCGAGCGAAGCGATGGCCCGACCCCAAGCCGAGCGAAGCGATGGCCTGTTCGGTATCCACCCCCCTCTGGCTGCGCCGAGGAGCGCAGCGTTTCGCGGATCAGGGCTCGCCGCTGTCTGAGCGAAGCGAGTTCGGCGAGACCCCGCGAAACGCGAGCACCGCAGGGTGCCCGTAGCGCAGCGAAGGGTCGCAGACAGTGGGGTCGCCTTTCTTTTGCCTACCTTTCTTTGGCGAAGCAAAGAAAAGTAGGTCGCCCGCCGGGGCGAGACCCGGCCTCGGAACTCAAAAAAACAAACGCCTTAAAAGAACCCTGAGCCCAACCCCCATCCCACAGATTCCTAAAATCTCAGCCTCGGAAAACCGGTTTCCGACCTGCCGCCCTTATCCGGAATAAGCATTCAACCGCCCGCAAACCCGCATGGATACTGGTGAATAAGCTTATCCGCATAAAGCGTGAACCAAAAAATAGTTTGTTTCCATAAGGCCCGCTTTCAGAATCCTGGCTTCTTGCTGGGGCGCTGGACGCACTGCACTTTCAAGACATAACGCACGATGTACCAATACACAGAATTCGATCGCCAGTTCGTTCACCAACGCGCTGCCCAGTTCAGAGACCAGCTCGAGCGCTGGCAAAAGGGGCGCCTGCACGAGGACGAGTTCCGCCCGCTGCGGCTGCAGAACGGCTGGTACGTCCAGCGCTACGCGCCGATGCTGCGCGTGGCCGTGCCCTACGGCGAGCTCTCCAGCCGCCAGCTGCGCGTGCTCGCCAAGATCGCCCGCGAATACGACGAGCCCGAGGCCGAGGTCTACCGCAAGGCCATCGAGACGCAGGGCCTGCTCGGCAGTCACAAGCTCCCGACCCACTACGCCCACTTCTCGACGCGCCAGAACGTCCAGTACAACTGGATTCCGCTGGCCAAGTCGGCCGACGTGATGGACCTGCTGGCTTCGGTCGACATGCACGGCATCCAGACCAGCGGCAACTGCATCCGCAACATCACGAGCGACGAGCGCGCCGGCATTGCAGTCGATGAAATCGCCGACCCGCGTCCGTTCGCGGAAATCATGCGCCAGTGGAGCACGCTGCACCCCGAGTTCGCCTTCCTGCCGCGCAAGTTCAAGATCGCCATCACCGGCGCCACCGAAGACCGCGCGGCCACCGGCTGGCACGACGTGGGCCTGCACGTGGTGAAGAACGAAGCGGGAGACATCGGCTTTCGCGTGCAGGTGGGCGGCGGCATGGGCCGCACGCCGATCATCGGCACGGTGCTGCGCGAGTTCCTGCCGTGGCAGCAGATCATGAATTACCTCGAAGCGGTGATCCGTGTCTACAACCGCTATGGCCGCCGCGACAACATCTACAAGGCGCGCATCAAGATCCTGGTGAAGGCCGAGGGCCAGCGCTACATCGACGACGTCGAGGCCGAGTACAAGCAGATCCTGGAACACGACGGCGCGCCGCACACCATCACGCAGGAAGAGTACGACCGCGTGGCCGCCTCCTTCGTGCCGCCGACGCTGGCCACCCGCGTGCTGCAGAGCGCCGAGAAGACCGACGCCGAGCTGCGCACGCAGGCCGCCGACGATGTGATGTTCGCCCGCTGGCTCGCCCGCAACGTGGCGCCGCACAAGAACCCAGCGCTGCGCGCCGTCACGCTGTCGTTCAAGCGCCTGAAGCAGGCGCCCGGCGATGCATCGGCCGACCAGCTCGATACGCTCGCGCAACTGGCCGACCGCTTCTCGGCCGGCGAAGCCCGCGTGACGCACGACCAGAACGTGGTGCTGCCCTGGGTGCATGCCGAAGACCTGCATGCGCTGTGGCTCGCCGCCCGCGCCGCCGGCTTGGCGAGCGCCAACGTGCACCTCCTGACCGACATGATCGCCTGCCCCGGCGGCGACTTCTGCGCGCTGGCCAATGCGCGCTCCATCCCGATCGCCGAAGCCATCACCGAGCGTTACCAGGACCTGGACGAGCTCGACGACCTGGGCGAGATCGACCTGCACATCAGCGGCTGCATCAACTCGTGCGGCCACCACCACAGCGGCCACATCGGCATCCTGGGCGTCGACAAGGACGGCAAGGAGTGGTACCAGGTCACCCTGGGCGGCTCCGACGGTTCCGCGCTCAGCGGCACGCCGCAGGCCGGCAAGGCGGTCGGCCCCTCGTTCTCGGCGGCCGAAGTGCCGGGCGTGATCGAGGCCGTGCTCACCACCTACCGCGACACCCGCGAAGGCGGCGAGACCTTCATCGACACGCTGCGCCGCGTGGGCCACGACCCGTTCAAGGCCGCGGCCAACGGTGCGCGATTCAAGGTGGAGGAAGCGGCATGAACAAGACGCTCAACATCCTGTCCGCCGAAGAGCACATCGACGACGGCGACCCGCGCGTCTTGCAGCTTGCCAACGATGCCGACCCGCTCGCCATCGAGGTGTGCCTGGCCGACATCGAGCGCATCGACCTGAACTTTCCGAAGTTCACCGACGGCCGCGCGTACAGCCAGGCCTTCCTGCTGCGCCGGCGCCTCGGTTTCACGGGCGACATCCGCGCCACGGGCGATGTGCTGATCGACCAACTGGTGCAGATGGAACGCACCGGCTTCTCCAGCGCCGTGCTGAAGGAAGGCGTGGACGCCTCCGACGCGCAGCGCCAGTTCGACCGCTTCAACGCTTTCTACCAAGGCGATGCGGTGAAGACCGCGCCGCATTTCGTGGCCGGCAGCTGAGCTGCAAGAAAACATCCGATATGAGCATCGACATCGACTTCGCAGGCATCAACGCCAAGCTCGGCCGCAACGCCGAAGGCCTGGTGGACTGGGCGATCGGCCTGGGCCAGCCTTCGATCATCACCACCAACTTCCGCCCGTTCGAGGCGGTGATCCTGCACATGGTCACGCGCGCACGGCGCGATGTGCCCGTGGTGTGGATGGACAACGGCTACAACACCGAGGCCACCTACCGCTTTGCCGACGAGGTGACCAAGCAACTGGGCCTTGACCTGCACATCTACCTGCCGCGCCGCTCGCGCGCGCACCGCGAAGCGGTCGAAGGCCCAACGCCCGCACTCGACGATCCGCGCCATGCCGCCTTCACCGAAGAGGTGAAGCTGGAGCCCTTCGCCCGCGCGCTGCGCGAGACGGCGCCCAAGGTCTGGTTCACCGCGCTGCGTGCCACCGACACGGCCGTGCGCGCGCAGATGGACCCGGTCAGCGTGAACCCGGACGGCCTCATCAAGGTCGCGCCGCTGCTGCACTGGTCGTCCAAGGAGCTCTACGAATACTGCGAGGCACACGGCCTGCCGAACAACTTCGACTACGTGGACCCGACCAAGGGCGAAGACAACCGCGAGTGCGGATTGCACATCGCGCACTGAGCGGCAACGCAACGCCTCACCGATCCTCCGAATCCAGCCCTCACCCGATGAACGCCCGAACCGAAACCGAACTGCTGCTGTCGCCGGCGCATCTGCCCCATCTGTCCAACACGCACCTCGATGCGCTGGAGGAAGAAACCATCTTCATCCTGCGCGAAGTGGCGGCCGCCTTCGAGCGCCCCACCCTGCTGTTCTCGGGCGGCAAGGACTCGCTGGTGCTGCTCAAGTGCGCGGAGAAGGCCTTCGGCGCCGGCCGCATTCCCTACCCGCTGCTGATGATCGACACGGGCCACAACTTCCCCGAAGTGACGGCCTACCGCGACCAGCGCGCGAAGGAATTGGGCGCCGAACTCATCGTGCGCAGCGTGGAAGACTCGATGGCGCGTGGCACCGTGCGCCTCGCGCACCCGGGCGAATCGCGCAACGCGCACCAGTCGGTGACGCTGCTCGAAGCCATTGAAGAATTCCGCTTCGACGCGCTCATCGGCGGCGCCCGCCGCGACGAGGAAAAGGCGCGCGCCAAGGAGCGCATCTTTTCGCACCGCGACAGCTTCGGCCAATGGCAACCGAAGGACCAGCGCCCCGAGCTGTGGACGCTGTTCAACACGCGTCTCGCGCCCGGCGAGCACTTCCGCGTGTTCCCCATTTCGAACTGGACCGAGCTGGACGTGTGGCAGTACATCGAGCGCGAGCACGTCGGCCTGCCGTCGATCTACTACACGCACAAGCGCGAAGTGGTCGAGCGCCGGGGCCTCCTGGTGCCGGTGACCGAACTCACCCCGCCGCGCGACGGCGAAACGGTGCAGGTGCGCGACGTGCGCTTTCGCACCGTGGGCGACATCACGACCACCTGCCCGGTCGAGAGCCTCGCGGCCGATGCGGGCGACGTGGTGCTCGAAACGCTCACGGTCGACGTGAGCGAACGAGGTGCCACCCGGATGGACGACATGACCTCCGAAGCATCCATGGAAAAACGCAAGAAAGACGGTTACTTCTGATGAGCGCGACGAATACTGCCAACGCAATCCCGATGTCCGTTCGCACTGAGCCTGTCGAAGTGCAGCGCGCAGCTTCGACAAGCTCAGCCCGAACGGGCGGGGGCGATCACGGCGACACCGGCACCGCACTGCGCTTCATCACCTGCGGCTCGGTGGACGACGGCAAGAGCACCCTCATCGGCCGCCTGCTGGTGGACAGCAAGACCGTGCTGCAGGACCAGCTGGCGGGCGTGCAGCGCGGCGGCGAAACCGACCTGGCCTTGCTCACCGACGGCCTCTCGGCCGAGCGCGAACAGGGCATCACGATCGACGTGGCCTACCGCTACTTCTCGACCGCCCAGCGCAAGTTCATCATCGGCGACGCGCCGGGCCATGAGCAGTACACCCGCAACATGGTCACCGCCGCCTCGGCCGCCGATGCCGCCGTGGTGCTGGTCGATGCGACCAAGCTGGCCTGGGCCGCCGAAGTGGAAGACGGCACCGTGGTCAAGCGCGAGCTGCTGCCGCAGACGCGCCGCCACACGCTCCTGTGCCACCTGCTGCGCGTGCAGTCGATCGTGTTCGCGGTCAACAAGCTCGATGCCATCGACGACGCGGGCCTGGCCTTCGAGCGCATCTCGACGGCGCTCAATGCCTTTGCCGAAGCGGCCGGCGTGCAGGTCGCGGGCATCGTGCCGATCTCCGCGCTCAAGGGCTGGAACGTGGCCACGCGCCATGCCGACTGGGTCGGCTACGAAGGCCCGAGCCTGCTCGCGCTGCTCGAAGACCTGCCGGTCACCGTGCAGGACGAGGCGGTGCCCTTCGCCTTCCCGGTGCAGTGGGTCGAGAAGTTCTCCGCCTCCGCCGACACCTCGCAGGGCCGCCGCGTGTTCTGGGGCCGCGTCGCCTCGGGCCATGTGGAACCGGGCCAGCGCGTGACGGTGCTCCCGAGCAACCAGACCGCGACTGTCGCGCAGGTGCTGAGCCACACGCGCCAGCCGAAGTCGGTGCATGCGGGCCACAGCGCCGGCATCGTGCTCGACCGCGAGGTCGACGTGTCGCGCGGCGACTGGCTGCTGGCGCCCGGCGCCTTCGAGCCGGTGCGCGAGATCACCGCCACCGTGGCCTGGCTGGACGACGAGCCGCTGGTCGCGGGCCGCGTGTACTGGGCGCTGCAGGGCCATCGCTGGGTCAAGGCGAAGGTCGCGCGCATCGTGGATCGGGTGAACATCACCACGCTCGAATCGGAGCCCGCGACGCAACTGGAAGCCAATTCGATCGGCGATGTGGTGCTCGCGCTGCAGCAGCCGCTGGCCGTGCTGCCCTTCACGCAATCGCGCGCCCTGGGCTCGCTGGTGCTGGTCGATACGGCCTCCCACAAGACCGCTGCTGCCGTTCTCGTGCAGCCCGCCGCCGCAAAGGCCTAAAATCTGGGGTTTTCCCCGATCAAACTGACGTTTAAAAGACAAATGACCCACGTCGTTTCCGAAGCCTGCATCCGTTGCAAATACACCGACTGCGTGGACGTTTGCCCCGTCGACTGCTTCCGCGAAGGTCCCAACATGCTGGTGATCGACCCGGACGAATGCATCGACTGCGCGGTCTGCATCCCCGAATGCCCCGTCAACGCGATCTACGCCGAGGAAGACCTTCCGGCCAACCAGATCGCCTTCATCAAGATCAACGCCGAGCTGGCCGTGGCCGACGGCTGGAAGAGCATCACCAAGCGCAAGCCCGCTCTCCCGGACGCTGACGATTGGAAAGACAAGACCGACAAGGTCGGGGAGCTGGTGCGGTAAAGGGGCTCTCCCCCATGCTGCGCGCACTTCGTGTCGCTTCGCACACCCCCTCGCCGGGGGCAATACCAGCGGCCCGGCAAAGCCGGTTCCGCGGTATTTCTGGAAGGAACCCCTGAATGCCTTCCCATCCTGTCGAGACCGATGCCCTGATCGTCGGTGCAGGCCCTGTCGGGCTGTTCCAGGCCTTCCAGCTGGGCCTGCTTGAAATCTCCTGCCACATCGTCGATGCACTGCCCGCCGCGGGCGGCCAGTGCGTGGCGCTCTATGGCGACAAGCCGATCTACGACATTCCCGGCACGCCGGTGACCAGCGGGCGCGAGCTCGCGCAGTCGCTGCTCGCGCAGGTGGCGCCGTTCAAGCCGCAATTTCACTTTGGTGAACAGGTCGCCACGCTGGAGCGTCAAGCCGATGAGCGCCTTCTGTTGACGACCTCGGCCGGCAAGGCGTTCCTCGCGAAGACGGTGTTCATCGCGGCCGGCGTCGGCGCGTTCGTGCCCAAGCGCATCACGCTCGAGGGCATCGCGCAGTTCGAGGACACTTCGCTTTTCTATCACCCCGAATCGCTGGACCGCTTTGCGGGGCAGACGGTGGTGGTGAATGGCGGCGACGACATCGCGCTAGCAACCGCCGTCGCCCTCACGACTATCGCCAGGCAGGTCACGCTGATCCATCGCCGCGACGGCTTCCAGGCCGACGAGGCGAACATCGCCGCGATGCGCGCCCTCGTCGCCGCCGGCAAGCTGGCCTTCAAGGTCGGACAGCCGACCGCGTTCGACGGCAAGCAGTTGCAGATCACCACGCCCGATGCGACGACCGTCGACCTGCCGCTCGATGCGCTGGTCGCGTGCCTGGGCATCTCGCCGCGCCTCGGCCCCATCGCCGATTGGGGCCTCGAACTCGAGCGCAAGCAGGTGCCCGTCGACACCGAGAAATACGAAACGCGCGAGCGCGGCGTGTTCGCGGTCGGCGACATCAACACCTACCCGGGCAAGAAGAAGCTCATCGTCTGCGGCTTCCATGAAGCCACGCTGGCGGCCTGGGGCGCCACCGCCATCGTGTTCCCGGGCAAGGCCGTGCCGCTGCAGTACACGACGACCAGCACCCGGCTGCACGAGCTGCTGGGCGTGGCTACTTCGCGCTAGACAACAGCGCCCGGTACTCGCCGATGAAGCTGCCGATGGCGGCGACGTAGCCGTCGATGTCCGCATCGGACACCGGCAGCGAGAGCACCACGAAGCCGCGCGGCGAGGTGTAGATCCCTCGGCTGAGCAGGTGGAAGAAGAGCAGCTGGCGCAGGCGCCCATCGACCGGCGCCAGATCGTCCACGCGCCGCACCTCGCCTTCCAGGAAATGCGCATTCATCAGCGAGCCCACGCCGGTGAACTGCATCGCCACGCCCTCCTTCGCGCACAGCGCGTTGAGCCGCGCACGCATCGCCTCGCCGCGCTCGGCCAGCGCACCGGCGGCCTCGGGCGTGAAGAGCTTCGTGAGCCCCGCATACCCTGCCGCCATCGTCATCACGTTGTTGTTGAAGGTGCCCGAATGCGCGAGCGCGCCGGTGCGCGGATCGAACTGCGCCATCACGTCCGCGCGCCCGCCGAAGGCGCCGAACGACATGCCGCCGCCGATGTACTTGCCCAGCGTGGTGAGGTCCGACCGGATGCCCAGCTGGTTCGCGAGGCCGTGCGGCGCGAGGCGCGAGGTCATCACCTCGTCGAAGACCAGCAGCGCGCCGACTTGCGTGGCGCCATCGCGCAGCGCCTGCAGGAAATCGAGCCGCCCCGGAATGCATCCGCTCGCGCCCTGCATCGGCTCGACCAGGATCGCGGCGATTTCCGGTCCGTGCTTCGCGATCTCCTCGCTCGCGCGCTGCGCGTCGTTGTAGGGCAGCACGAGGAAATCGAAGGGCACGGTCGTCGGCGAAGGCTTGTCGCCGAAGCCGAGCACGCCGCCGTGATAGCCGCCCGAGAACACCACGATCTTTCGCCGCCCCGTGAAGTGCAGCGCGGCCGTGAGCGCCATCAGGTTCGCCTCGGTGCCCGAGTTGGTGAAGCGCAGTTGCTCGATCTGCGCAAAGCGCTCGCAGATGGTCTTTGCCAGGCGCCCTTCCAGCAGGTTGTGGCCCGTGAGGTTGATGCCGTCGGCCATCGCCGCGATGACCGCCTCGCGGATCTCGGGCGCCGAGTGGCCGTAGACGCCGGCCGTGTACTCGGCGATGAAGTCGGCGTAGCGATGGCCATCGGCATCCCAGAGCGCCGCCCCCTCGCCCTTGGCAATGGTGAGCGGGAACGGCGCGTAGAACAGCACAGAGCGCGTGTTGGCGCCGGGCATGTAGCGCGTTTGCGCGTCGAAGAGGCGGCTGCTCTCGGGGTTGCCCTCGGTGAAGCGTTGATGCGCCCCGGCGAGGGCTTGGTCGATGGCGTCGGTCATGGAACGGTCCTTGGGAAATGGCGGGCTTGGCCGCGATTAATTGATCAGTGCTCAATTAATAATATTTATACAATCAATTCGCCCGCCGCACAATGCTGAATCCATGAAGAAGAAGCCCGAGCCCGAACCCAAGCCGAAAACCGCCGGCCGCCCCACCGGCGGCGGCGCGCTCTCCAAGCGCCTCATCGCCGAGGCCGCGCTCGCGCACATCGACGAATTCGGCCTGGGCGCGTTCAGCATGCGCGAGATCGCCTCCCAGCTGGGCGTCTACCCGGCCACGGTGCATTGGCACGTGAGCACGCGCGAAGCGCTGCTGGCCGAGGTGGCCGCCGCCGTCATGGCGCAGGTCACGCCGCCGGCGGGCACGCTCGCATGGCAAGCATGGATCACCGAGCTCTTCCACCGCTGCCGCGCCGCCGTGCGCAGCCACCCGAACGTGGCGCAGTTGCTGGGCGCGCAGCTGGTGTCGAACGGCAGCCTGCCGACCGAACTCGTCGAAGGCGTGCTCGCCGCGCTGGCTGAGGCTGGCTTCGAGGGGCAGCCGCTGCTGGAGGCCTACAACTGCGTGATCGCGGCGATGCTGGGCTTTCTCACGATGGAGTTCTCGCCCCTGCCCGCCGACAACACCCAGGCCTGGGCCGAGGAGCTGCGCGAGCGCGTGCACACCATCCGCCCGCTCGACCACCCGGTGCTCGCGCGCAACCTGCCGCTGCTCGCCAACAAGGCCTTCATCGTGCGCTGGGACAATGGCACCACCGTGCCGCTGGACAGCAGCTTCGAGCGGCACATCCGGATCACCATCGACGGGCTGGAGGCGTTCGCGCGCAGGGTCAAGGGCGCTTGACGGGCATCGCCGGGTCCAGCAGCTCGTACAGCACCATGCGCGTCTGCCGCCCGCGCAGCTCCACCAGCTCCTCGATGCGCCGCGTGGCCAGCCGCCCGCCCAGCCCTTCGAACGTGGCCTCTGAGATCAAGGTGCGCGTGCCCAGCTGCTTGTTCGTGCTCTCGATGCGGCTCGCCACGTTGATCACGTCGCCCAGTGCCGTGTAAGACAGCCGGTCGCTCGAGCCGAGCACCCCCGCGATCACGACGCCCGTGTGAATCCCGATGCGCGTGCGGAATTCTTGAAGCCCCTCTTCCCGCCACTTGCGGTTGAGCGCCTGCATCTCTTCATGCAGTTCGAGCGAGGCCACGCAGGCCTGGTACTCCGCATCCGGCAGGTCCGCCGGCGCGCCCCAGAGCACCATGATCCCGTCGCCCATGAACTTGTCGACCACGCCGCCATGCCGCGCGAACACGCGCGTGGCGAGGTTGAAGTACGCGGTCAGCTGGCGCATGAGCAGGTCGGCGTCCATCGATTCCGAGATGCTGGTGAAGCCCTCCACGTCGGTGAACATCGCGGTCACGCGCCGCGGCGAGCCGTTGGGCGCGAGCGCATGGCCTTGCGCGACGAGCTGCTTGATCACGTCCACCGGCACGAACTTGCGGAAGGCCTGGAGGCTGCGCGCTGAATCGTCCAGCGCCTGGCTGAGGTTCTCGATCTCGAACACCCGGCTCGATTCGCGCGGCAGGTTGTCCAGCTCCAGCCGCCCGATGCGCCGCGCGGTGCGCGAGAGCTTCTCGATCGGCGCCGTGACGAGCTTGGAAAGGCGCAGCGAAATGAAGAGCGCCAGCGCCAGGAACGCCAGCGTCAGCAGCAGCGACCACAGCACGTTGCGGTGCAGCCCGCCGAGCAGCGCGTCCTCGGGCTCCCAGCTCACGAGCCGCCAGCCGGTCGAGGGGATGTGCGAGGTCTGCACCTTGTAGCGCTCGCCGTCGTGCACGAGGCTGAAAGCCATGTCGTCGGTCCAGCCATGGCTGCCGTCGGCCAGCATGTGCGCGTGCACCGCGCCGAGCACGCCGCCCTCTGGGTTTTCCAGCGCGCGAACGACGTGGGGCTGGTCGCTGCGCGCGATCACGTGATGGTCCGCGCTCAGCAACGCGCTGTGTCCATGGCCCGTGCCACCGAACACGCGCACCAGGTTCGACAGGTGCCCGAGCGACACGCCGCCCGCCACCACCAGCGTGCGCACCGCCCCTTCGTCGTCGCGCCGCCGGCTGGGCCGCGCATGGCCGATGCCCAGCTCCTTGGCCGAGCCGAGCACGAAGGGCGCGGTCCAGAGCGGGTGCTGCGCTTTCTGCGCTTCGACGAACCATTCGTCGTGCACCGGGTCGTCGTCGCTGCGAAAGGCCTCGATGCGGCTCGTGGCGTAGCGCTGGCGCGGGTCGTCGTCCCCATCGGCGTCGGGCGGCTGCTTGTATTCCCAGGTCTCGGTGCTGAAGTCCGCATCGCGCAGCACCTGGCGCACCACCGGCTCGGGATAACGCATCGCCATCAGCACGTGGCCGTCGTCGCTGGCCACGCCGATGCTGTCGAGCTCGGGCGTCTGCGCCAGCGCGGCCCAGAGCAGCTCGGCGGTCTGCTCGCCGTCTTCGCCGGCCGGATGCAGGCTGGGCGTGTGCGCGACGGCGCGCACCAGTGCCTCGGTCTTGGCGAGGAAGGCCAGCACGTTGTCCTCGACGCGGTCGTGGTTGACCTTGTGCGCCGACTCGCCGACCCGCGACACCAGCTGCTCCGCGCCCCAGTAGCCGAAGGCCACCAGCAGCAGCGACTGCAGCAGCGCGACCGCGCAGATGATGGTGCCGACGTCGACCCGGAAGCGGCGGAGGCGCGCGCCCGTTGAAGGTTTGGAAGGCGCGGAAGGCGCAGGTACCTTCGTCGCGTCGGGATGCCCGGAATCGTCTGTCATGTGCGCGGTCCTCTCTCTCGCGCCGATTCTCGCCCTGCTTCAGCGCGCGGCCGGCAGCTCCCGGTACTTCACAGGCGGTACTCCTTCAGGCGGTTGTAGAGCGTCTTCATGCTGATGCCCAGCACCGCGGCCGTGCGCTCCTTGTTGCGGCCGCAGCTCTCGTAGGTGGCGAGGATCACGCGCCGTTCCACGTCGGCCAGCTGCGTGCCGACCTCCACCATCAGTTCGTTGCCGCCCGGCTCCAGCGCGCCCGGCACGGTGTCGTCGAAGCCCGCCATCGTCGCGCGCGCCGTCGGCACGTCGCGCCGCGGCAGCGCGCGGGCCGCCGCGGCGGGCGCAGCGGCAACCGTCGGCGGCGGCAGCCACTCGTCGCCCACCTCCGGCCCCGTGGCCATGACCCAGGTGCGCTGCACGATGTTGCGCAGCTCGCGCACGTTGCCCGGCCAGTGGTAGGCCGACAGCCGGGACAGCGCCGTGGGCGTGAAGCGCTCCGCGCCGCCGTCCGCGTGGTGCAGGTCCTGCAGGAAGCTGCGCGCGATCAGCTGGATGTCGTCGCCGCGCTCGCGCAGCGGCGGCAGCCCGATCGGAAAGACGTGCAGGCGGTACAGCAGGTCTTCGCGCAGCTTGCCGCTGGTCACCGCCTCGGCGGCGTCGCGGTTGGTGGCCGCGATGATGCGCACGTCGGTCTGCTGCAGCTGGACCGAGCCGACGCGCATGAAGATGCCGCTCTCCAGCACGCGCAGCAATTTGGCCTGCAGCTCCAGCGGCATTTCCGTCACTTCGTCCAGGAACAGCGTGCCCCCGTGCGCGCGCTCGAAGAAGCCGCGGTGCTGGTGCTCCGCGCCCGAGAAGCTGCCGCGCTCGTGGCCGAAGATCTCGCTCTCGATCAGGTGCGGCGAAAGCGCCGCGCAGTTGACAGCCAGAAAGGGCTGGTCGCGCCGGCCGCTCAGGTCGTGCACGCCGCGCGCCACCAGCTCCTTGCCGGTGCCGCTCTCGCCATGCACGAACACGCTCACGGCCGTGTCGGCCACCCGGGACATCTGGCGGTACACGCGCTGCATCGGCGGCGAGCGGCCGATGAGGTGGCCGAAGCGGCCGGTTTCGCGCCAGCGCTCCTGCACTTCATCGAGTTCCAGGCGTAGTTGCGACGGCTCGACCAGGCGCGACAGCAGCTTCTTCAGATGCTGCGGGTTGATCGGCTTGGGCAGGTAGTCGGTGGCCTGCAGGCCCGGCGGGCCGGTGGAGGTTTCGGGGACCGCCTGGGCGCTCATGAGCACCAGCACCGTGTCGCCCAGGGTGTCCAGGTCGGCCAGCAGGTCGAAACCGCTGCCGTCGCGCAGGTGCAGGTCCAGCAGCAGCAGGTCGGGCCGCCGCGTCGCGATGAGGCGGCGGGCCGCGCCGATCGAATGGGCGCACGCGGCCGTGTGCCCCTCGCGCACGACCAGCGCGGCGATCATTCGCGCCGATTCCTCGTCGTCTTCAACAATCAGTGCATGGCCCAATCGTGACTCCCCTTTGCCCTGGCGCCGCAGGGCGGCGCCTGAACCCTGCCATTGGCGGCGGTTTGTTCACCCGAGACAGCGCAACGCGTGCCCATCGCGCCCCGGTTGCGATGTAGTACGCAAGACCTAAAGCGCCGGATTCACAGCATTTGACGTTGTTTCAAGAGGTTTGGGAATATAACGATCGAAAGCCATTCGCGCCCGTTTTTTCGGTCGCCGCATGGCCATTCGGCCGACGCCGCCCTCGGCGCGGGGCCGTTCAGGCCGCCGCGCCGGCCCCTTGCCGGCTGCGCCGCGCGATGCACATGAGCGACAGCGCGCTCGCGGGGGCCGCCGGATCGCGGCCCGAGAGCAGGTTCCCGATGCGGTACTTCCATTGCGCCGGCCCGACGTCGCCGCGCAGCGCCGCGGCGCCGACCTGGTGGTTGTGCGGGTGCACCGCGACCTCGAAACCCAGCGGCTCCAGCGTCGAGGTGAAAAATTCCCGCGTGACCCCGTCGCCGGGCCGGTGGTGGATTTCGGTCTTCAGGCCCCACGACTGCTGGTTGCCGGTTTTGTGAAATCCGTGCCGGATCAATCGGTAAATACCCAGCCGCGCATTCCAGAGCAAACGGGCCACGCCTTTGTAGTCCCATGCGGTCAATTGCGGGTCGTGATCGGTGATAAGCAAACCATTTGGCTTAACCAGCCGCGCACCTTCGCGCAACACCGCTTGCATATCGTCGCAATGGTGCAGTGAAGCATTGATGACGACGATATCGGCAATCTGCGAACGGAATGGCGTGTTCGCCGCATCGGCCAGCACGGCCGTGTAGCCGATTCCGGCCGCCATCTCCAGCGAACCGCCCGCCACATCCACGCCCACCAGCAGCCTGGGCTTTCCGCCCACCGTGGCAAAGACATTGCCGGGGCCGCAGCCCAGATCGACGACGACCTTGTCCGTCCAATCGCCGCCGGCGGCGAGCCATCTATTGCGGAAATGCGCATCGCGATGGCAGAAGGCGAAGTATTCGCCCGCCCATTCCTTATTTCCGAAATAGAAGGCATTGGCCGATCTTCCGTCGGAATTTCCCTCCATGTTCGATCGCCAATAACCGCCGGAATAATTCAGAACAACGCCGGGTAACAGGATGTCGTCGAGCATATTCAGCCTTTCGTTGAATCATCGAACTCCCTGGAGTATTTTTTAATAGGGTTTTCGGCCAACTCTTCTGCAATTTGATTTTTTAACCGCTGAAAAGCGGAAATCAAACAGGAAACGCTTTCAATTCGATTCTTCATGTTTACAAGATTGCCAAACTTGACAAGTGTCAAGACGGAGCGGCGCTTGCCGCGGGCACATGGCCCGTCCCTCCCGGAGTGCCACCAGCAGCCCCCTGCACGGGGCGGCTGGGCCTTTATTGAAACGAGATTCCACCGTCCGATCCGTAAATTCGGCAGTCAACCGAACGGCAAATTATTCAAAATCATGAATTGGGTACCCCAAACACCATAAATAGGGTAGTTGAATCCAGAAATAAGTATATCTCGATGTAACAGACCCCTGAAACACCCACACGGACAGTTCACCAAGCTCCTAGGATCGCAACAAGCCGATCCCGACTTGAATTCCGATTGTTAGGTCAATCTTAATTCAGGAATTATCCATTGCAATTCAGCTTGGTAATTAAATGGAAACTCAGACTGTTCCGCTGGCGCAAACGCCCGCCGCTTCCGGGCCTTCGCTCAACGACCTGTTCGTGGCGCAGCCCTCGCTGGAAGCGGGCGGCGGGCGGTTCACGGCCACCCTGGCGCTCGACGCGGACCTCGCGCAGCGCTCGCTGGCCGCCCTGGGTACCACCGGCCATCTGCCGGACACGCTGTTCGCCGGCGCCTGGCAGTTGCTGCAGGCGCGCTGGCTGGGCCAGCCGCTGCCGTCCGCCACGGCCAGCGCATGGCTGGCGCAGCTGGACCGCGACCGCCGCACGACCGCCGAGCCTTCCGACGCTCCGCTGCGCCTTCGGTTCGATGCCCCCTCCAGCCACCTGGCCTGCCTGCACCTGGAAATCGCCCCGGGCCTGATGGATGCGCGGGCGGCCGACCGCCTGCTCGCCGCCATCACCGACACCGCCGCCGACCTGCTGGACCGCCCCGATGCGCCGCTCGGCGACATCCGCACCCTGCCCGCCGCCGATCGCCACGACCAGCTCGCCGCCTGGAACACGGCGCCCTCCACGCTCGACCGCGCGCTCACCGTGCCGGCCCTCTTCAGCCGGCAAGCAGCCGCCGCGCCCGATGCGGTGGCGATCGTGGAAGGCGACGCGGCGATGCGCTACGGCGAGCTGGACGAGCGCAGCGACCGCCTCGCGCAGCGCCTGCAGCGCCTGGGCGTGCAGGCCGGCGACAACGTCGGGCTGATGCTGGAGCGCTCGATGGCCGCCATCGTCGCCATGCTCGGCATCCTCAAGGCGGGCGCCGCCTACGTGCCGGTGCCCGCGGACTTTCCGGCCGAGCGCGTCGCGAACATGCTCGGGCAGGCAGGCGCCACGCACGTGCTGACGAGCGAAGCGCTCGGCCACCTCGTGCCGGCCGACCGCACCGCCGTACTGCTCGATGCGCCTGAAGACGACACGCATCGCACTCTTCAGAACACGCCGCGCATCGATGGCGAATCGGTGGCGTACCTCATGTACACCTCGGGCTCGACGGGGATACCCAAGGGTACGGCGATCAGCCACCGCGCGATCCTGCGGCTGGTGGTCGGCGTGGACTACGTCGATCTCGCCCCCGGCCGCGCGGTGCTGCATGCGGCGCCGCTCGCCTTCGACGCATCGACGCTGGAGATCTGGGGGCCGCTCCTGAACGGCGGCCGCTGCGTGGTGCACGACGAACGGGTACCCACCGGCGCCGGCCTCGCGCGCACCATCGCCCGCCACGACGTGCACACCGCGTGGCTCACGGCGGCGCTTTTCAACGCGGTGATCGACAGCGATCCGCAGCACCTCGCGGGCCTTTCGCACCTGTTCACGGGCGGCGAGGCGCTGTCGGTGGCGCATGTGCGCCGCGCGCTCGATGCGCTCCCGGGCCTTGCGCTGAGCAACGGCTACGGCCCGACCGAGTGCACGACCTTCGCGGCCACGCACCGCATCGAACGCGAGAGCCTCGCGGCCGGCCTGCGCTCGGTGCCGCTCGGCCGGCCGATCAAGGACACGGTGCTGCGCGTGCTGAGCCCGTCGCTCGCGCTGCTGCCCAGCGGCCTCGTGGGCGAGCTGTGCATCGGCGGACATGGCCTTGCGCACGGGTACCTCGGGCAGCCCGAGCTCACCGCCGCGCGCTTCGTGCCCGATCCCTTCGGCGGGCCCGACGACCGGCTCTACCGCACCGGCGACCTCGCGCGCTGGCTGCCCGACGGCACCGTCGAATTCATCGGCCGCATCGATGGCCAGGTGAAGATCCACGGCCACCGCATCGAGACCGGCGAGGTCGAGGCGGCGATCCTCGCGCACCCGGCGATCCAGTCGTGCGCGGTGGTGGCGCGGCCCGGCGGCGATGGCGCCTTGCGCCTGGTCGCCTACCTCGTCGCGCGCTCGCAGCCGTTGCCGTGGGACGTGCTGCGCGCGCACCTCGCGGCCCGCCTGCCCGCGGCGATGCTGCCCTCGGCGCCGGTGTGGCTCGCGCAGTTGCCCGTCACGCCCAACGGCAAGCTCGACCGCAAGGCGCTGCCCGAGCCCGCGGGCGAGCGGCCCGAACTCGCGCAGCCTTATGAAGAGCCGCGCGATGCGCTCGAGCAGCAGGTGTGCGACGCCTTCGCGCGCGCCCTCTGCATCGCCAAGGCCGGGCGCAACGACAACTTCTTCGACCTGGGCGGCAACTCGCTGCTGGTGCTGCAGGTGCTGGCCGACCTGCAGCGCGATGACGCGCCGACGCTGTCGACCAACCTCTTCTTCCGGCAGCCGACGCCGGCCGCCATCGCGGCGCAATTGCAACCGGCCGAAGCGATCGCGCAGCCCGTGCTCACCACCGCCCGCGGCACCACCGCACACCGCGCACCGGCCGACGCCCCCGAAGCCATCGCCCTCATCGCCACCGCCGGCCGCTTTCCCGGCGCGGGCGACGTCGAGCAGTTCTGGGACAACCTGGTCGCCGGCCGCGACACCGTGAGCTTCTTCGACGACGCCACGCTCGATGCCGGCGTGAGCCAGGCCCTGCGCAACGACCCGGCTTACGTGCGGGCGCGCGGCGTGATCGAAGGCATCGAGAACTTCGACGCCGCCTTCTTCGGCATCGGCCCGAAGGAAGCCACCCTCATGGACCCGCAGCACCGCGTGTTCCTGGAGATCTGCTGGGAGTGCCTGGAGCGCGCGGGCTACGTGCCCGACGAGGCGCCCGGCCCCGTGGGCGTGTACGCGGGCACGTACAACGCGACCTACTTCCAGCGCCACGTCGCCTCGCGGCCCGATCTGGTGGAAGCCGTCGGCGAATTCCAGGTGATGCTGGCCAACGAGAAGGACTACATCACCACCCGCGTGGCCAACCGCCTGAACCTGCGCGGGCCGGCCGTGAGCGTGAACACCGCCTGCTCCACCTCGCTGGTCGCGGTGTCGCAGGCTTTCCACGCGCTGCGCACGGGCCAGTGCTACATGGCGCTGGCGGGCGGCGCCTCGGTCACCTGCCCGCCCCGAAGCGGCTATCTCTACAACGAGGGCTCGATGCTCTCGCCCGACGGCCACACGCGCAGCTTCGACGCCGAGGCCAAGGGCACCGTCTTCAGCGACGGCGCGGCCGTGGTGCTGCTCAAGCGCCTGGCGGATGCAGAGGCCGATGGCGACACCATCTACGCGGTGCTGCGCAGCGCGTGCGTCAACAACGACGGCGGCGCCAAGGCCAGCTTCACCGCGCCCAGCGTGGACGGCCAGGCCGCGGTGATCCGCGCCGCGCTGGCCGCGGCCGACGTGGACGCGCAGAGCATCGGCTACGTCGAGGCGCACGGCACCGCCACGCCGATGGGCGACCCGATCGAGGTCGAGGCGCTGGCCGTCGCCTACGCCGAGCACACCGATGCGCGCGGCTACTGCACGCTCGGCTCGCTCAAGAGCAACGTGGGCCACATGGTCACGGCCGCGGGCGCCGCGGGGCTCATCAAGGCGGCGCTGTCGCTGCACCACGAACAGATTCCGCCCACAGCGCACTTCACCGCGCCGAACCCTTCGATCGATTTCGCGCGCACGCCGTTCTTCGTGACGAACCAGCTGCAGCCCTGGCCGCGCGCCGACCTGCCGCGCCGCGCGGGGGTGAGCTCGTTCGGCGTCGGTGGCACGAATGCGCACGTCGTGCTCGAAGAAGCGCCGGCGCGCGCCGCTGCGGCACCGGTCACGGCCGGCATCCACGTGCTCCCGCTGTCGGCCCGCTCGGAGGCCGCGCTCGCGGTGGCCACGCAGCAACTCGCGGCGCACCTGGAAGCGCACCCCGGCCTCGCGCTGGCCGATGCGGCCTTCACGCTCAGCGTCGGCCGCAAGGCCCATGCCTTCCGCCGCGCCGTGGTGGCCGCCGATGCAACAGAAGCCATCGCTGCACTGCGAATGGACGACGCCCCCTGGCGCACCAGCGGCAGCATCGCCGCGCGCGCCCCGCAGCCGGTGCTGATGTTCCCGGGCCAGGGCGCGCAGTACGCCGGCATGGGCCGCGCGCTGCATGCGAGCGACGCGGTGTTCGCCGCCGCGTTCGACGATTGCCTGCGCGCGCTCGAAGGCACCACCGATTTCGACCTGCGCGAGCGCATGTTCAGCGACGACCCGGCCGCGCTCGCGCCCACGGCCGTCACGCAGCCCGCGCTCTTCACGCTCGAATACGCGCTCGCGCGGCGGCTGCTGTCGCTGGGCCTGCGGCCGCATGCGCTCATCGGCCACAGCGTCGGCGAATTCGTCGCGGCGGTGATCGCCGGCGTGATGCGGCTTGAAGACGCGGCCCGGCTCGTCGCGCGGCGAGGCGCGCTCATGCAAGCGATGCCTGCCGGAACGATGCTGTCGGTGCGCCTCGGTGCGGACGATCTGGCCGCGCGGCTCGCGTCTTCTCCCTCCGTCTCGCTCGCCGCGGAGAACGGACCGACCGCCTGCGTGGCTGCCGGCCCCACCGAGGCCGTCGCCGAACTGCAAGCCGCGCTCGAAGCCGAAGGCATCGCCTGCCGCGCGCTGCAGACTTCGCACGCCTTCCACTCTTCGATGATGGACGGCGCGGTCGCGCCCTTCGAGGCGCTCGTCGCCGAGGTCGCGCTGCACGCACCGGCGATCCCGATCTTCTCGACGCTCACCGGCCGGCTGCTCGACGACGCGGAGGCCACCAGCCCCGCGTACTGGGCAAAGCACCTGCGCGGCACGGTGCGCTTTTCGTCGGCGCTGCAAAGCGCGGCGGCTGCGGCGGCGAACCCGGTCTTCGTGGAAGCCGGCCCGCGCAACACGCTCGCCACGCTGGTGCGCCAGCACGGCGCGAAGACGCTGGCCCTCACGTCGAAGACGGGCATCGCTGCCGTCTCGCTGCTGCACGGCGAGCCGGCCGACGAGGCCCGCACGCTGCGCCTGGCCGCCGCGCGCCTGTGGACCTGCGGCGCCGACGTCGAGCTCGCCCGCCTGGCCGCACGGGCCGGCGCACGGCGCGTGTGCCTGCCCACCTATCCGTTCGAGCGCAAGCGCCTCTGGGTCGACATCGCGCCCATCGCTTCCACCGCTTTCACCGCGCCCGTCGCATCGGCTGCGCCGATGCCCACCGCCCTTCTTCCCGCCCTTTCCGTCCCAACCGTTTCATTGGAGCCGACCGTGACCGCTGCAGTGCCTTCCACCTCATCGACCCCTGCGCCTTCATCCGCCTCGTCCGCGGTGGGCACGCGATTGCGAACGCTCTTCGAGGACATCTCGGGCATCGACATGGCCGAGGCCGAAGGCCACGCCGCGTTCGCCGAGCTCGGGCTCGATTCGCTCACGCTGACCCAGGCCGCCACGCAGATCAAGAAGACCTTCAAGGTCAACCTGAGCTTTCGCCAGCTGATGGAGAACTACCGCAGCTTCGATGCGCTCACGGCGTTCCTGCAGCAGAGCCTGCCGCCCGAGGCCGTGCCCGTGGCCGCCGCAACGGCAGCGCCAGTCACCGTGCAGGAAGCAATGCAGCCGATGGCGCAGATGGCACCGGTGGTGCAGATGGCCAGCCAATTGCCCCAATTGCCGGCCGGTGCCGTCAACCAGCTGATTGCGCAGCAAATGGAATTGATGCGCCAGCAACTGGCCCTGCTGTCGGGCTCGACCGCCGCCGTGGCGATGGCCGTGCCGGCGACGGTCTCGGTGCCTGCCGTGGCGATGCAACCGGTGCAGCCAGCGCAGACACAGGACGCGTCGCCCGACGCCCCCCGCGAACCCGTGCGCTACGACGTCGCCAAGGCCTTCGGCGCCATCGCCCGCATCCACACCAAGGCCACCGCCGAACCCAGCGCGCGGCAGAAGGCGCGGCTGGCCGCGTTCGTGCGGCGCTACGTGGCGCGCACGCAGAACAGCAAGCGCTTCACCGAAGACAACCGCGCCCACATGGCCGACCCGCGCGTGGTCAACGGCTTCCGCCCGATCACGAAAGAGATCACCTACCAGATCGTGATCGAACGCTCCAAGGGCTCGAAGATGTGGGACATCGACGGCAACGAATACGTCGATGCGCTCAACGGCTTCGGCCTGAACCTCTTCGGCTGGCAGCCCGACTTCGTGCAGGAGGCGGTGAGAAAGCAGCTGGACGCGGGCTACGAAATCGGCCCGCAGCATCCGCTCGCGGCCGACGTGACGCGCCTCTTGTGCGAGCTCACCGGCTGCGAGCGCGCGGGCCTGTGCAACACCGGCTCCGAGGCCGTGATGGCGGCGCTGCGCATCGCGCGCACCGTCACCGGCCGCAGCACGGTGGCCGTCTTCACCGGCTCCTACCACGGCACCTTCGACGAAGTGCTGGTGCGCGCCGGCAAGGGCGGCAAGGGCCTGTCGGCGGCGCCCGGCGTGATGAGCGGCATGTTCGGCGACGTGCGCGTGCTGGACTACGGCACGCCCGAGGCGCTGGCCTTCATCCGCGAGAACGCGGAAGACCTGGCCGCGGTGCTGGTCGAGCCGGTGCAGAGCCGCCGGCCCGACTTCCAGCCCCGGGAGTTCCTGCACGCGGTGCGCGATGTCACCACGCAAAGCGGCACCTGCCTCATCTTCGACGAGGTCATCACGGGCTTTCGCACGGGGTTGGGCGGCGCGCAGGAACTCTTCGGCGTGCGCGCCGACCTGGCCACCTACGGCAAGGTGATCGGCGGCGGTTTCCCGGTCGGCGTGATCGCGGGCAAGCGCCCGTTCATGGACGCGCTGGACGGCGGTGCATGGCAGTACGGCGACGATTCGATTCCGGGCGTGGGCGTGACCTACTTCGCCGGCACCTTCGTGCGGCACCCGCTCGCGCTGGCCGCGTGCAAGGCCTCGCTCGAACACCTGAAGGCCGCGGGCCCCGCGCTGCAGGCCGCGCTCGGCGCGAGCACCACCGCGATGGCCGAGGAGCTCACCGGCTGGTGCGCCGAGGTCGGCGCGCCGATCGCCATTCGCCACTTCGCCTCGCTCTGGCGCGTGAACTGGCTCGAAGACCATCCGCTGCAGGACCTGCTCTTTGCCATGATGCGCAGCCGCGGCGTGCACATCCTGGACAACTTCCCGTGCTTCCTCACGACGGCGCACAGCCAGGAAGACATCGCGACGATCCAGCGCGCGTTCAAGGAATCGGTGGCCGAGATGCAGGAGTCGGGGTTCCTGCCGCGCCGAACGCCGGCCGTGCCGGCCTTCGACATGCGAAAGCCCGCCGAGGAAGGCTCGGTGCTCGGCCGCGACGTGGACGGCCAGCCGTTCTGGTATGTGCCGGGCAGCGCGGACGCGATCCAGATCTCGAACGGGCGGGCCGCATGAACGCCGTTCTTCGCCCCACCTCGGCCGCCCTGGGCTCGGCCGCCAACGTCGGCGCATTCGTCGAATGCGTGATTCCCACCACCGAGTCGCAGCGCGAGGTCTGGCTCGGCGCCATGCTCAGCCCCGAGGCATCGCTGGCCTACAACGAATCGGTGCTGCTGCGCCTGCGCGGCCCGCTGGACCGCCAGGCCATGGCGCGCGCCGTGGCGCAGCTGGTGGCGCGGCACCAGTCGCTGCGCGCCACCATCTCGCCCGACGGCACCTGCATGCTGGTCGGCCAGGCCGAGCCCGATCCGCTGGTGCAGCAGGACCTGGAGCCGCTCGATGCCGAGGCGCGCGCGCTGGCGCTGGCCGACGCGCACGACGCGGCGGTGGGCACGCCGTTCTCGCTGGAGCACGGGCCGCTCTTTCGGGCCGTGCTCTATCGCCTGGGCGAAGGGGAGCATGAGCTCCTCATGTCGGCGCACCACGTGGTGTGCGACGGCTGGTCGTGGGCGGTGGTCACCGAGCAGTTGGGCCATCTCTATGCCGAACAGACCGGCGAGGGCCTGCCGCTGAAGGCGGCGCCCACCTTCGACGCCTTCGCCACCGAGGAAGCCGCAGAGGCCGCGCACCCCGACATGCAAGGCCACATCGACTACTGGCTGGAACGCTTCTCGGGCGGCACGCTGCCGGTGCTCGACCTGCCGCCGGACCACCCGCGCCCCGCCGTGCGCACCTTCGCCTCGCGTCGCACCGAGCGGCTGCTCGACCGGCGCCTGGTGACCACGCTGCGCGGCATGAGCGCCCGCACCGGCGCGAGCCTTTTCGCGGGGCTGCTCGCGGGCTTCGTCGCCACGCTGCACCGCCTCACCGGGCAGGACGACATCGTGGTCGGCATCCCGGCCTCGGGGCAACTGGCGCGCGACATGCCCGGCCTCGTGGGCCACTGCGTGAACCTGCTGCCGCTGCGCATCGCCGCGCACGCCACGCTGCGCTTCGATGCGCTCATGGGCGAGTGCAGCACCACCGTGCTGGATGCGTTCGACCACCAGTCGCTCACCTACGGCGCGCTGCTGGGCAAGCTCGCGCTGCAGCGCGATGCGAGCCGCCTGCCGCTGGTGAGCGTGATGTTCAACGTCGACCCCGACGTGGCCGGCAGCGCGCAGACCTTCTCGGGCCTGCACGTGGAGCAGGACACCGTGGCGCGCCGCTGCGAGAACTTCGAGCTCTTCCTCAACCTGCGGCCGCTCGATGGCGGGCTGCAGATCGAGGCCCAGTACAACACCGACCTCTACGACGAGGAAAGCGTGCAGCGCTGGCTCGACATGTTCGAGTGCGTGCTGCGCTCGGCCGCGCGCAGCCCGGCCGACGCGATCGGCCGGCTGGAGGTGCTCTCGCCCGAGGCGGCGAACGCGCTCGCCGCGCTGCAGCCACCGCCCACGCCGCTGCAAGGCCTGCCGCTCGCGCACGCCGGCTTCATGGCACGCGCGCTGCTGCAGCCCACGCGCCCCGCGGTGCGCGACGGCGCGCGCACCTGCAGCTACGCCGAGCTCGATGCGCGCTCCAACCGCCTGGCCCATGCGCTGCGCGCACGCGGCATCGGCAGCGGCGAAACCGTGGGCCTGTGCCTGGAGCGGGGCCTGGACATGGTCGTGGCGCTGCTGGCGGTGCTCAAGTCCGGCGCGGCCTACGTGCCGCTGGACCCGGCCTTTCCGCAGGCGCGGCTGGACCACTACGCGGTGGACGCGAGCCTCACCCTCCTTGTCACCACCTCGGACATCGCGGCCGCGCCGCGCCGCTGGAATGCCGACGCGGCCGCGCGCATCTTCGAGATCGACCGCGACACCGCCTGGCTGCAGGAGCCGGCCAGTGCGCTGGAACCGGGCAGCGGCGACGCCGGCCCCGACGACGCCGCCTACGTGATCTACACCTCCGGCTCCACGGGCCTGCCCAAGGGCGTGCGCGTGCCGCACGGCGCGGTGGCCAACCTGCTCGCCTCGATGCAGAAGGCGCCGGGCATCGGCGCGAACGACCGGATCGCCGCGGTGACCACGCTGTCGTTCGACATCCACGTGGCCGAGATCCTGCTGCCGCTGGCGGCCGGCGCCGAAGTGGTGATGGTCCAGCGCGAGACGGCGATCGACGGCAACCGCCTGCGCGCGCTGCTGGAGTCCGAGGACATCACGGTGCTGCAGGCCACGCCCGGCATGTGGCAGTTGCTGCTGGATGCCCAATGGGCCGGCACCAAGGTCTTCCGCGGCTGGATCGGCGGCGAAGCCGTGCGCGCCCGGCTCGCGTTCGACCTGCTGGACCGCGCCGCCGAGATCTGGAACGTCTACGGCCCCACCGAGACCACCGTGTGGTCCACCGCATGGAACATGCAGCGCGAGACGATCGCCGCGCGCGGCATGTCCGTCGGCACGCCCATCGACAACACCGAGGTGTGGATCCTGGACGCCGAGATGCAGCCCTGCCCCATCGGCGTGCCCGGCGAGATCTGCATCGGCGGCGAAGGCCTCACGCTGGGCTACCACGAGCGGGCCGAGCTCACGGCCGAGCGCTTCGTCACGGCGCGCGTGCTGGGCCACAACCGCGCGGTGTACCGCACCGGCGACCGCGGCCGCTGGCGCAACGACGGCCTCATCGAGCACCTGGGGCGGCTGGACTTCCAGGTGAAGGTGCGCGGCTACCGCATCGAGCCCGGCGAGATCGAGGCGCGCTGCAACGAAGTGGCCGGCGTGTCGCGCAGCGTGGTGATGGCGCGCGAAGACCACCCGGGCGACGTGCGGCTGGTGGCCTACCTGGCGCTGGTGCCGGGCGCCGCGTTCGAGCTCGATGCGCTGATGCAGCACCTGCGCGAGCGCCTGCCGGCCTTCATGCTGCCGCAGCACGTGGTCACGCTCAAGAGCCTGCCCACGTTGCCCAACGGCAAGCTCGATCGCGTCTCGCTGCCCGCGCCGCAGGCCGTGCCGCGCGGCGAGGTGCGGCGCGGCGCGGCCCCGCGCAACGACGCCGAGCGCACCGTGCTCGCGGCCATGGAACAGGTGCTGAGCCTGCCCGGGCTGGACATGCACGACGACTTCTTCACGATGGGCGGCCATTCGCTGCTGGCCGCGCGGCTGGCCACGCTCCTGAGCCGCGAATTCCAGGTCACGCTGCCGCTGCGCACGCTGTTCGAGGCGCCCACGGCCGAGCGGCTGGCCGCGGCCATCGCGGTGCTGCAGGGCGCCGGCGGCGGCATGCAGAAGGCGCTGCCGTTCCGGCCCGATCGCGTGGCCGCGCCCATGACGCCTTCGCAGGAGCGCATCCGCTTCATGGAAGAGCTGCACCCGGGCCGCTCGGTCTACAACGTGCCCTCGGCGCAGCGGCTCGTGGGGCCGCTCGACGTGGCGCGCTTCGAGGCGGCGCTGGCCGAAATCATCCGCCGCCAGCCCGCGCTGCGCACCTCGGTGGGCACCGAGCCGACCTCGGGACAGCCCGTGCAATCGATATCGCGGCGTGTGGAATTTTCGCTGCCGCTCGTCGACCTGCGCGGCCTGCCCGCGGACCAGCGCGAGGCCGAGCTGGCCGAGCGCATGCAGGAGCTGGCCGACCAGCCGATCGACCTGCACCGCGCGCCGATGGCCCATGCGGCGCTGTTCCAGGTGGACGACGACGACCATGCCTTCGTGTTCGTGCCGCACCACCTCGTCTGGGACGGCTGGTGCTTCGACCTCTTCCAGCGCGAGCTCACCGCGATCTACGACGCCGCCGAGCGCGGCCGCCCGCATGCGCTGGCGCCGCTGGCCACCACGCACGGCGACTACGCCGAGTGGCTCACGCAGTGGATGCGCGAGCCCGAGTTCCGCCAGCAGCTGGACTTCTGGCGCCGCCGCTTCGAGAGCGCGCCCGTGCCGCGCGCCCCCCGCACCGACATGCCGCGGCGCGCGGGCAAGAGCGGCCAGGGCGGCACGCAGTGGATCCACATCGACCTGGCCACCACCGCGCGGCTGCGCGAGGTCGCGCGCAGCATGGAAGTGACGCTGAGCATGCTCACCTTCGGCCTCTACGCGCTCACCATGAGCCAGGTCATCGGCAGCGAATCGATCGTCATCGCCAACCCGGTGCGCGGCCGCCAGCAGCCCGAGACCGAGGACGTGATGGGCGTCTTCAACAACGTGCTGCCGGTGTCGCTGCAGATCGACACGGCGCAATCGCTGCCGGACTTCATGCGCTACGTGAAGCAGGAACTGCTCACGCTCATGAACTACCAGCAGGTGCCGTTCGAGCGCATGGTGGCCGACGGCGGCCTGGGCAGCCAGAACCGGGGCGCCGGGCCCTACCAGTCGATGTTCTCGTTCCAGGATGCGCGCGAACGCGCACGCACCCTGGGGAGCCTGCAGACCCGCCAGATGCACCTGATGCAGCGCGGCGCGACCGACGACATCGGCGTGTGGCTGATGGACAAGCCGCACGGCCTGGAAGGCGCGCTGATCTACAACGCCGACATCTACCTGCGCGAGACCGGCGCGCAGCTGCGCGACCGCTACCTGGAGCTGCTGCACCGCGCCGCCGACCGCCCCGCGGCCACGCTCGCCTACCTGGCCACCGACGAAGGCTCGGCGAGCGCGGCGTACCTGCGCAAGCTGGCGGCGGCCGAGCCCGAGAAGCCCAAGGAGGCGCTGGCCACCGCCGCGCCCGTCGCGCCGGGTGCAACCGAAGTGACGGCCGCGCGCATCCCCGTGCAAAGCCTGCTCACGCCCGAGCAGGCCCCGCTCGCGCAGATCTGGGCCGGCGTGCTGGGCATCGACGTCAACGAGATCCGCGCGAGCGACAACTTCTTCGACCTGGGCGGCGATTCGCTGATGGTGCTGCGCGCGGTGGAGCAGACCGCGCGGACGCTGGGGGTGCGCGTGGCCTCGCGGCGCTACCTGTTCGAGAACCTGGGCCAGATCGCCGCCTCCCCCTCGCCGCGCGCCGGCATGGCCGACACCGAGCCGGGCGAGCTGGCGCAGGTGCCGCTCGGCCAGGTCAAGAGCGCATCGCACGAGGGCCTCCTGGGCCGCGCGTTCGGCGGCTGGCTGCGCAAGGGCTGATGCCATGACCGCCATCGCCTTCGCCACCACCGCTGCGGAACGCACCGCGGCGCAGCCCATCATGTTCGGCCCGGCCTCGCGCCAGCTCTTCGGGCTGTTCCATCCGGCCGAGAACGACCGCGCCGAAGACAGCGCGGTGCTGGTCTGCCCGCCGTTCGGCCAGGAGGGCCTGCGCACCCACCGCTTCTTCAAGGTGCTGGCCGAGCGGTTCGCCCGCACCGGCACGCCGACGCTGCGCTTCGACCTGCACGGCACCGGCGACTCCCCCGGCGACGAGCGCCTGGGCGAGCTGGACGGCTGGCGGCGCGACCTGTGCGCGGCGCACGAGGAGCTGCGCCGGCGCGCGCCGGACAAGCGCATCGTCTGGGTCGGCGCGCGCCTGGGCGCCACGCTGGCCGTGCTGGCGGCGCGCAACGGGCGCTGCGACCCGGTGCGGCTGGTGCTGTGGGAACCGGTGATCGACGGCCGCCGCTATGCGCGGTTCCTGCGCGAACAGCACGTGGCCGCGATCGACGCGACCTTCTGCATCCCCGACCTGGCATGGCGCCGCGACCTGGCCCGCGAGCCCGCGGCGCTGCCCGACGAGGCGCTGGGCACGGCCCTGTCGCCCGCGCTGCGCGCGCAGCTGGATGCGCTCACGCCCGAATCGCTGCCGCTCACCGCGCTGCACGACACGCTGGTGCTCGTGCCGCCGGACGACGCGCACACGCCGCAGTGGGCGGCCGAGCAGCAGTCGCGCCACATGCCGGTGCGCCTGGCGTACTTCCAGCACCGGCTCGACTGGACCGCGGACCCCTACCCCAACAGCGCGATGGTCCCGGCCGATGCGCTCAGCCGTCTGCAGGGGGCGCTTCATGAATGACACGACACGCGCCCTGCAGGCGACGCAGGTCATCCAGATGCCGCAAGCCACCCGCATGGCGCAGCAGCCGGTGCGCTTCGGCGCGGACGACGCGCTGGTCGGCATGATCACCACGCCGGTCGGACAGGCGCCCGCCACCGTCGCCTGCCTCATGTTCAACATGGGCGCCAACCACCGCGTGGGGCCGCGCCGCATCAACGTGAAGCTGGCGCATGCGCTGGCCGCGCGCGGCGTCGCGAGCCTGCGGCTGGACCTGGGCGGCATCGGCGACAGCGACGCGCCGGCCACGGCCGCCGACCTGCCCGCGCGCGCCGTGCTCGACCTGAAGGCCGGCATGGACCTCCTCGAACAGACGCTGGGCATCCGCGAGTTCGTGATCATGGGCATGTGCTCGGGCGCGGAGCACGCCATGTCCACCGCCGCGGCCGATGCGCGCGTGGTCGGGCTCTCGCTGTTCGACGGCTACGCCTTTCCGCAGCGGCGCACGCGCTGGGAGCGCACGCTCCGGCGCGCGCTCGCGGCGCCCGCCCATCCCTCGTTCGCGGGCAAGACGCGGCGCTGGCTCAAGCGCCACGTGCTGCGCAGCGAAGCGGCCAAGCCGATGCCCGGCTTCTTCACGCAGGAGACCTCGCCCGAGGCCACGGCCGCCTGGTTCGGCCGGACCATGGCGCTGCTGGCCGAGCGCAACGTGGCCATGCAGCTTCTCTATTCGGGCTCGCTGCACGTGTGCGACCGCGACCGCGACCAGCTCGGCGCCTTTCGCCACGAGCCGTTCGCCGAGGCGCTGCAGTACGAATTCATGCGCGAGGTGGACCACACGGTCTGCACGGCCGAGGGGCAGCAGCTGTTCCTCGAAGCCGTGGGCGACTGGGTCGCCGAGCGCTGCCTGGGCACCGGCGCCGGCAGCGCGACCGGTGCCGGACGGCGCGGCGCCGGCCGCCCGGCCGCGAGCACCCCGCGCCCCATGCCCACCAAGTGGGCCGCGCCCTGACCACTGCCCACCGACCGATCACCGACCACCGACCACCGACCACGACAGCCAAGGAGAACCTCATGATCCGCATCGATCCAGCGAGCACGCCGCAGGGCGGCCGCGTTCCGTTCTTCACCGGGTGTGCCGACCGCGGCGCACACGCCTCGTTCGCGGCCGGCCGCGTCCGATGGCTGGCCATGGCGATGCTGCTGTCGCTGGGCCTTTGCGGCTGCGTGCCGGGCTTCGGCACGCCGGGCGTGCTGCGCAACGACGACGGCACCGTCGGCACCAACAAGGTCAAGACCATCACGCCCGAGCTGATCCGCGCGCAGAACGCGGGCAACACGGGCCTCGCGCCCGAGGTGAAGGCGCTGTTCGGCCGGGCCTCGGCCTACACCATCGGGCCGGGCGACGTGGTGGGCATCATCGTCTACGACCACCCCGAACTCTTGCCCAACGCGGGCGCGGTGATCGCCCAGCAGAGCGACCCGACGGGCGTGACCGTCGCGCCCGGCTTCATCGTCGATGCGTCGGGCGAGATCAGCTTTCCCTACATCGGCCGCACGAAGCTGCAGGGCCTCACCGAGAGCAGCGCGTCGGAGCTGATCGCCAAGCGCATCCGCGCCTTCATCAAGGCGCCGCAGGTGAGCGTGCGCATCCAGTCGTTCCGCAGCCAGCGCGCCTACGTGGAAGGCGAGGTGCGCACGCCGGGGCTGCAGATCTTCACCGACGTGCCGATGACGCTGGCCGAGGCGCTGAACCGCGCGGGCAGCATCACCGCCGCGGGCGACCGCTCGCAGGTGGTGCTCTCGCGCGGCGACACCTCGGTGGCCATCGACCTCCTGCAGCTCAAGCGCTTCGGCGCCGACCCCAACAACATCCCGCTGCGCAACGGCGACATCGTGTATGTCGGCGCGCGCGACGACAGCCGGGTCTACGTGATGGGCGAGATCCTGCGGCCCTCGGCGCTCCTCATGCGCAACGGGCGCCTGAGCCTGAACGAGGCGCTGGGCGATGCGGGCGGGCCCGACCTGTTCTCGTCCGACCCGGGGCAGATCTACGTGATCCGCAATGCGTCGCGGTCGGACGGCGGGCCTGACACCACCGAGATCTTCAACATGAACGCCAAGAACCCGGCAGCCCTCGCGCTGGCCGACCGCTTCGAGCTGAAGCCGCGCGACGTGGTCTACGTGGACCGCGTGCCGCTGGTCTCCTGGAACCGCGTGGCCAGCCTGATCCTGCCGGCCGCCCAGGTCCTGAACCTCGCGCGCGACACCGCGCGCAGCCGGTAGGCCGCGCCGCCGCCGCCCACCGCCCCCGCCCCCGCAATTACGGAACAAAGGTGACCCCCATGAACGCGCGCTGGTACCCCCCGCTTCCCGCCCCCCAGGGCGCGGAACCCGACATGCCCCGCTCGGGCCTGAAGGAATACATCGACATCCTGCTGGACCACCGCTGGCTCATCGCCGCGGTCACCGCCGTGGCGCTGGTGCTGGGCGCGAGCTACGCGCTCTTCGGGCCGCGGGTGTACGAGGCGAACGTGCTGATCCAGGTGGAAGACGCCGAGCGCTCGGGCAGCCCGGGCGATGCGGTGGTCAACGGCGTGAACGTGAAGACGCCGACATCGGGCGAGGCGGAGATCCTGAAGTCGCGCCTGGTGCTGGGCCAGGCGATCGAGAACACCAAGCTGTACATCAGCGCGCAGCCGCACTACCTGCCGATCGTCGGCGCGTTCATGGCGCGGCATTCGAAGGGGCTCTCCACACCAGGGTTCCTCGGCATGGGCGGCTACGTGTCGGGCACCGAGCGGATCGCGGTCGCGCAGATGGACGTGCCGCCGGGCTTCGAGGGCGAGCGCTTCATGCTGACCGCGGGCGAGGACGGCGCCTACACGCTCACCCATCCGGACCTGGCTGCGCCGCTGCAGGGCCGCATCGGCGCGCCGCTGGACGCCGCGGTGCCGGGCGGCACGCTCCACCTGCTGGTGGGCTCCATCGATGCGCGGCCCGGCGCCGCCTTCGAGCTCACGCGGCGCTCGATGCAGCTGGCCTTGCTCGATTTGCAGCGCGACCTGCGCGTGATCGAGAAAGGCAAGCAGTCCGGCGTGATGGACGTGAGCTGGCAGACCGGCGACCGCGCGCAGCTGCCCGAGCTGCTCAACGAGGTCTCGCGCCTCTACGTGCGCCAGAACATCGACCAGAAGACGGCGCAGGCCGAGCGCACGGTGAACTTCCTGGGCACCGAACTGCCGAAATTCAGGCAGCAGCTGGAGCAGTCCGAAGACGTCTACAACCAGTACCGCAACCAGAACGGCACGATCAGCCTGGACGACGAGGCGCGCAACGCGCTCACGCAGAACGTCGACCTGCAGGCCAAGCTCTTCGATGCGCGCCTGAAGCGCCTGGACCTCACCAGCCGCTTCACCCCGCAGCACCCGATGGTGGTGACGCTGGACGCGCAGATCGCCTCGCTGAAAAAGGAACTGGGCAACGTGGACGGGCGCATCCGCCGCATGCCGATGCTGCAGCAGAACTCGCTGCGCATGCAGCGCGACATCAAGGTCAACACCGACCTGTATGCGTCGCTCCTGAACAGCTCGCTGCAGGCGCGGCTGGCGCGCGAAGGCCGCATCGGCAACGTGCGCGTGCTCGACCCCGCCCTGCTGCCCGAGAAGCCGGTGCGGCCGAAAGCAGCCATCGTGATGGCGCTGGCGCTGGCCGCGGGCCTCTTCGTGGGCGCGGCCACCGCGATCCTGCGCAAGACGCTCAAGAGCACGGTGGCCAACCCCGACGAAATCGAGGCGCACACGGGCCTGGACGTGTACAGCACCATTGCGCTGAGCACGCACCAGGGCGCGCTCGACCGCGCCATTCGCCTCGGCCGCCCCGGCATGAAAGTGCTCGCGGCGCTGCATCCGGACGACCCGGCGCTCGAAGGCGTGCGGCGCCTTCGCACCACGCTCGGCTTCGCGATGCTCGGCGCGCCGAACAACCGCATCCTGCTGACCAGCGCCACGCCGGGCGCGGGCAAGAGCTTCGTCTCGGCGAACCTTGCGGCGGCGCTCGCGGCCTCGGGCAAGCGCGTGCTGCTGATCGATGCCGACATGCGCCGCGGCAGCCTGGCGGCCCAGTTCGGGCTGGAGCAGGACACGGGCCTGGCCGAGCTGATCGCGGGCAGCGCGACGCTCATGCGCACGATCCAGACGCACGTGCTGCCCAACCTGGACGTGATCGCCAGCGGCACGCTGCCGCAGGACCCGGCCACCGTGCTGACCAGCGACGCCTTCGCCAAGCTGCTGGAGACCCTCTCGGCGCGCTACGACACGGTGCTGATCGATGCGCCGCCCATCCTCCTGGCGACCGAATCCGTCGCGATGGCGCCGGCCATGGGCACGCTGCTGCTGGTGGCCCGCGCGGGCGAAAGCCAGCTGGGCGACCTGGTGGAAAGCGCCAAGCGGCTCGCGCACGTGGGCGCGTCGTTCCACGGCGTGGTGCTCAACGGGCTGGACATGCGCCAGCGCCACTACGGCAGCTACGGCTACGCATACGGCCTGTACCGCTTCCGTCCGCACAGCTATCCGGCGCTGGGCCACACCCCGAACGGGCCGACCGCGCCGCACGCCGCCCGCAACGAACCGGAGCGCGCCACATCATGAACACGCTTCGCCCGGGCACGCAGGGCCGCTCCCCGGCCAACCCCGGCAGCGGCACCACGGCGCCGGCACCGGCGCCGCTGGGCGGCTCGCCGGCCCTGCAGGCCGCCAAGCGCGTCATCGACATCCTCATGGCGGGCAGCTTCTTCGTCTTCTTCGGCTGGGCCTACGCGCTCATCTGGGCGGGCGTGCTGCTGACCTCGGGGAGCCCCGCCATCTACATGCAGCCGCGCTACGGCCGGGACGGCAAGGTCTTTCGCTTCCTCAAGTTCCGCACCATGGTGCCTGACGCCGAGGCGGTGCTGGCGCGGCACCTGCGCGACAACGAGGCGGCGTGGCACGAATGGCAGGTGTTCCAGAAGCTGGAGCACGACCCGCGCATCACCCGCTTCGGCGCGTTCCTGCGCAAGTACAGCATCGACGAGTTCCCGCAGTTCTGGAACGTGCTGCGCGGCGACATGAGCATGGTCGGACCGCGCCCCTGCATGTTCGCGCAGAAGGACCTGTACGGCCCCTACTGGAGCCACTACTGCGCGGTGCGCCCGGGCATCACGGGCCTCTGGCAGATCAGCGGGCGCAACGAGGTGAGCTACCGCCGCCGCGCGGCGATGGATGCCGAGTACGTGGCCACGCTGTCGGTGCTGCACGACATCCAGATCGTGCTCAAGACCTTTCGCGTCGTGATGGGCGCGCGAGGCTCGCGCTGAACCGCCAACACCCTTTTCTTCTTCCCGAATTCATCAACTCCTTCACCGAAAGAACGATATGCGTATCTATGTTGCAGGTCATCGCGGGATGGTGGGCCAGACGCTCACGAGGCGCCTTGTCGAACTCGGCCACGAGGTGGTGACGCGCACGCGCGCCGAGCTCGACCTGCTGGACCAGGCGGCGGTCGCTCGCTTCTTCGCGAGCGAGCCGATCGACCAGGTGTACGTGGCCGCGGCCAAGGTGGGCGGCATCCACGCCAACATGACCTACCCCGCGCAGTTCATCTACGAGAACCTGCTGATCGCTGCGAACATCACGCACCAGGCGTTCGTGGCCGACGTCAAGCGCCTCTTGTTCCTCGGCTCCAGCTGCATCTACCCGCGCCTGGCGGACCAGCCGATCCGCGAGGACGCGCTCCTCACCGGCAAGCTGGAGCCGACCAACGAGCCGTATGCGATCGCCAAGATCGCGGGCATCAAGCTGTGCGAGAGCTACAACCGGCAGTACGGCGCCACCCACGGCATCGACTACCGCAGCGTGATGCCGAGCAACCTGTACGGTCCCGGCGACAACTACCACCTGGAGAACAGCCACGTGGTGCCCGCGCTGATCCAGCGCTTTCACCTGGCAAAGATCAGCCGCGCGCCGAGCGTGCTGATCTGGGGCAGCGGCCGCGCGCGGCGCGAGTTCCTCTACGTGGACGACATGGTCGAGGGGTGCCTGGATGTGATGGCCCTGCCGCGCGCGGCCTACGACGAGCACACCGACCCGATGCGCGGGCACATCAACCTGGGCACCGGGGAAGACGTGTCGATCGCCGAACTGGTCGAGCAGATCCGCGAGACCGTGGGCTACGAGGGAAGCATCCGCTACGACCTCGCGCAGCCCGACGGCGCGCCGCGAAAGCTCCTGGACGTCTCGCGCGCGGCCACCTTCGGATGGCGCGCCACGGTGCCGCTGGCCGAGGGCCTGCAGCGCACCTACGCGGACTACCAGAAGGCCATCCGGCCGGTCGAAGCGACCGTCGAGCACGCCTGAAGCCAGCAACGCAACGAAACGGAAAGCTGCCATGAGAACCCTCGTCTTCTGGTTCGGCATCGCCTGCACCGTGTTGTGCGGGCTGGTCGACCCCGTCTGGGGCTACGCGGCCGTGTTCGTGCTCGCGGCGGTGCAGCTGTCGATGCTCGGCAACGCGGGCGACAGCGTGTTCCTGCTGATCCACTACACGGTGGTTCTCATCTATTTCTCGATCGCCCCGGCGATGCAGATCGCCACGGACTTCGACTTCTGGGAGACGGGCATCGTGGGCAGCGTCGCGCACACGCAGGCGCTGATGATGCTGCTGCTGTACATGGCCGGCGTGGAAGCCGCGCGCCTGGGCATGCCGGTGCGGCCGCCCGCGCGGGAGCTGCGTCCCTCCGAGCGCGGCGCGGGCGTGGCCCACCCCTTCCTGCTGCTCTTGAGCTGTTCGCTCGCGGCCTTCGCGGCGCTCTTCATCCGGCCGGACCTGAACTTCGTGGCGCGCGGCGTGATCGCCGACGACGAGAGCATGCCGATCGAGTTCGTCGTCTATTCCACGATCCCCAAGCTGGTGGTGCTCATGTGCTTCGTGGCGCTGGCGATCCACGCGGTGCGCCAGCGCACGCTGTGGGCATGGTTCGCCGCGGCCATGGCGTTCGCGCTGGCCGCGCTGGCCGCCAACCCGATCAACACAGCGCGCCAGATCATCCTCATCGGGCTGCTTCCGCTGCTGGTGCATGCCATTGCGCGCAGCCACCGCTGGACGCTGTCCATGCTGATCTTCGGGGCGATCGCGGGCGTGGGGCCGGTGCTGAACCTGATCTCGCGCGACGGCATGTGGGGTGCCAGCCTGAATACGTTTCCGTTCAGCCAGGACTTCGACGCGATGTTCGTCGTCGCGGGCCTGCTGGAGCGCGCGCCCTCGCCCGATGCCGGGTTCGGCCGCTACCTGCTGTCGGCGTTCTCGTTCTTCCTGCCGCGCGACCTGAAGATGTTCCCGGGCTTCGATCCGCTCACCTGGTCGGCCGTGGCGGCCAACTTCTCGCAGAGCAACCTGTCGCTGCCGCCGTTCGCCACCGCGTACTTCGACTTCGGGCTCCTGGGCCCGGCGATGCTGGGCTTCGTGATCTCGGCGGGCTTTCGGGTGGTCGACCGCATCGTCGACCCGCGCCGCGCGCTCACGGCCACGTACCTCTGCGCGCTGGTGCTGCTGGCCGCCTACGTGCCGTTCATGCGCGGCCCGATCCTGGGCTGGGGACCGTTCGCCGCGTCGGGGCTGATCGCGGCCGTGGTGGCGGGCAGCCTGAGCTCGTGGTTCCGGCGCACGGTGCGCAGGCCCGTGTCGCAGCCGGTGCACGAGCCCGCGCGCGCCGACATGCCCGCCGCGTGAAAGAGACGCAGAGACCCGCCATGGCCACCTATCTCTTCTACGACACCATCCGGCTGAACAAGTCGGCCGGCGGCGTGCTGAACGTGTCGGAGGTGCTGCTCCAGAGCATGCGCCGCTCGACCGACGACCAGGTCCAGCCGATCAGCGAGCGCCATCCGCGCATCTACGAAGCCGCGCGCCGGCTGGGCGTGAGCCGTTTCGTGCTCGACACGCTGCTCTACAACTTCCACCGCGTGCGCGCGTGGCTCTCGGGCGAGCGGGCGTTCTCGCTCTTTCCGAACTACTTCCTGCCGTTCTCGCCCTTCGGGCGCCACGCCGATTCGATCGTGGTGGTGCACGACCTGCAGTACAAGGCGTACCCGCAGTACTTCACGCCGACCAAGCGCCGCTGGCTCGACTGGAACCTCGCCCGCATTGCGCAGAGCGCCGCCGACGTGGTGTTCATCAGCCGCAGCAGCCAGGAAGATTTCGAGCGGCACTTCGGTCGCTGCGAGCGGCCGGCGGTGATCTTCAATCCGGTGGACGCGGGCGTGGCCGCTGGCACCGCGCCCGGCGCGGACGGCACGGCCACGCAGGGCGGGCGCTACCTGATCGCGTCCTACCACTACTACCCGCACAAGAACTTCGGCGGCATCCTGAAGCTGTTCGCGCGGATGCAGCGCGAGGGCCTGGTCGATTACCTGGACATCACCGGCAACGGCGCGGCCGAGGTGCAGCGAATGCTCGCGGCCGAAACGCCGGCGCTGCGCGCGAGCGTGCGGCACCGCGGGCTGGTGTCGCGCGACGAGCTGTTCCGGCTGTACCGCGGTGCGACGGCGTTCATCTCGCTGTCGACCTCGGAGGGCTTCAACCTCTCCGCGGCCGAGGCCGCCACGCTGGGCGTGCCGTTGCTGCTCTCGGACATTCCAGTGCACCGCGAGCTCTTCGCCGGCTACGCGCTCTTCATCGGCAGCGAGGCCTGCGACCTCAGCGAGATCGCGCGCTACCTGGCCCACCACCAGCGCACGCGGCCGGTGTGGACGCACTCGCGCGACTGCGCGCCGAGCGCGGTGGCGGCGAGCTATTTCACGCTCAAGCGCAGCCGCGCTTCGCTGGCGGGGGCCGTGCAATGACCGAGCGCCCCCCTTCCGCCGTGCCGTTTCGCAAGCTCGCCGCGCTGGTGTTCGCGCTGGTCGCGTGGCCGCTCGTCGCTGCAGCGGCGGTGCCGATCGCGCCGCCGCCGCCGGGCTTCGGCGTGATGGTCCATTACCTGCCCGACAAGCAATCCATCGGCGAGGTCACGCGCTTCGATGCGGAGGCCTTCGCGGCGTCGCTCGCGCAGATGCGCGCCACCTACCTCATCCTCACGCTCGGGCAGAACAACGGCCAGTTCATCGCGCCGAACGCGGCGCTGGAGGCGCTGTGCCCGCGCAGCGCGAAGAACCGCCCGCCGCGCGACCTGCCGATGGCGATCGGCCAGGCGCTGCAGCGCCACGACATCGCGCTCATCCTGTACCTGCCGTTCCGCGCGCCGCAAGCGGACCCGTACCTCATGGAGTGCCTCGGCGACGTCTCCGAGCAGTTGCCGCCGCCGCCGCGCTTCATCGCCGCCTGGTCGGCGGTGATCAAGGACTGGTCGGACCACTACGGCCCGCTCGCCAAGGGCTGGTGGTTCGACGGCACCTACAACACCACCGGCATGACGCCGGACGACTGGAACAAGTTGTGCGGCGCCGCCCGCAGCGGCGCATCGAACCGGTGGCTGGCCTTCAACGCCGGCGAGGGCGCGACGCGCTTCAGCCTCAAGAGCGCGCCGTGCCAGAACCTCATGGCCGGCGAGCTGCTGCAGCCCGCCGCGCACCTGGCCTCGCCGCCCTCGGAACTGCGGCTGCATGTGCTCACGCCGCTGGGCGCGTGGTGGGCGCGGCCGAGCGCGCCGCGCTTCTCGGCGGCGCAGTTGCGCGGCTGGATCGCCGACGCGAACGCCGCCGGCGGAATGCTCACGCTGGACATGCCGCTGGACAACGACTTCCGCTTTCTCCCCGCCCACGTGGCGCTGGTGCGCAGCGCCACCGCGCCGCAGCGCTGAACGGCCCACCTTTCACACACACCCGCACACGCCGCCCGACCATGACCAACGCCCTCGCCTTCATCGTGGTGGAAGACCGCCAGAACAAGACGCTGCTGCTGTGCCGCAAGGCCGCGGCGCGGGCCGGGGAACACCTGCTCGTGCTGGCCGGCACCGAGGCGGGCTACGCGTACCGGCGCTTCTGCGAGGTGTACGTGCACCTCTCGAGCAACACGCCGGCGTTCGAGAAGATCTGCTTTCGGCGCTACTTTCTCCTGGCCGACTACCTGGCGGCGCACCCCGAGTGCCGCGAGTTCGTGCTGATCGACAGCGACGTGCTGCTGTTCCCCGGCGCCGGCGCGCACATCGCGCAGCTGGTGGGCAACGCCGGCTTCTCGGGCTCCTTCATCCGCCCCGCCGCGGGCTGGAACCCCTGCCAGATCTCGCCGCACGTGAGCTACTGGACCGCGCAGGGCCTGCGCGATTTCGTCGCCTATGTGATCGAGACCTACAGCACGCCCGTGGGCCTGCAGCAGCTGCGCGACGTTGCCGACCGGTTCGCCGCGCGCGGCGTGCGCGGCGGCGTGTCCGACATGACGCTGCTGTACCTCTGGGCCGAGGCCTCGGGCAACGCCGCGCCGATCAACCGGGTGCAGGACGGCCAGGTGATCGACCACAACGTCAACGGCGGCACCAACCATCTCGCGCGCGAATTCCAGGTTCGCGGCGGCGCCAAGCGGCTGGAACTCATCGACGGGCAGCCGTGCCTGCGCACGCCCGCGGGCGATGCGGTGCGCGTGCTCGCGCTGCACTTCCAGGGCTCGGCCAAGAAGGCGATGACGCATGCCCTCGCCGGCCGCATGCGCACCGTCGCGGCGCTGACCTGGGCGCTGCAGCTGGCGCGCACGGCGAAGAACAACGCGCACCGCATCGCCTCGCGCGCGCGCCGCATGGCCGAGGCACTGCGCCCGGCGCATGCGCCGACGGCCAAGCACCCGGCGGATGGAAGCACCCCATGAAGCTGCCCGCCGCCCCCTCGTTCGCCCTGCCCGGCGCGCGCCTCGCGCAGCGCTTCGGCCTGGGCGCGCTCGCCTCGCGGCTGTATGTGTACCTGTCGGGCTTTCTTGCGATCTTTCTGATGGCGGCCGAGGTCGCGCCGGCGCGCTTCGGCGAGTACTCGATCTACCAGTCGGTGCTCGAAGTGGCGCTGGTGGTGGGCACGCTGGGCAGTTCGCTGCTGTTCTCGCGCAACGCCGCGATGGTGCCGCCCGCCGTGACGCGCGGCGACCTCGCGCGCACGCTGGCGATCGGGCTTCCGCTGGCCACGCTGCTGGCGGCCGCCATCGTGGGCGCGCAGCGCCTGCCGGTGATCGGCATGCCGCTGGCGCTGATCGTGGCGACGCTGGCGGTGTTCGCGTTCAACAGCCTGCGCCTCTCGTACAGCCGGGGCCTGGGGTTCGCGGGCCTGCTCAACCTGGAGTCGGGCCTGCGCTCGACGCTGCTGGTGATGGGCGTGGCGGCGCTGGCCGCGTTCGGCTTCGAGATCGGCGTCGTGCACCTGCTGGCCATCAACCTGTTCGCCTTCGTGCTGGTGTGCGCGGCCATCGGGCTGCCGTCCAACGGCCCGGCGCCGCCGGCCGGAAAGCCCGCGCTCGATCTGGCCTCGCAGGCGCATGCCACGGTGTATTCGCTGCTCACGTTCCTGCTGCGGAAATCCGACCTGCTGGTGGTGGCGCTCTTCATGCCGCTGAGCTACGTGGGCGCGTTCAAGCTGGCCTTTCTGCTCGCAGAGGCGCCCTCTCAGTTCGTGCAGGCCTTTCTTTTCACCAAGACGCCCGCGATGCTGAACGCCAATGCCGGCAACTTCACGGCCGCGAAGCTGCAGCTCGCGCGCCATGCGTTCCTTCTGGGCTGCGCGCTCTTCGCGGCGCTGGCGGGCCTGCTGGCGGTGGCGGCGCCGCTGCTGAAGGTGGGCGGCCAGGCGCTGGAAATCTTCGTGTGCATCGCGCCGTATTTCCTGCTGCGCACCTACACGGTCCACCACGAGATGCTGCTCTCGCTGAACGTGCCGATCGGCACGCTCGGGCGCTGGGCGCTGCTGGAGGTGGCGCTGCGGATGGCCTCCTACGGCGTGGTGATCGCGCTGTTCCCGGACCGGCCGCACTACGTGTTCTTCCTCGCCTTTTTCTCCGACTTGTTTTTGTACGAGCTGCGCATGCGCGCGCTGTTCGGCTTCTTTCCGCTGGTTCGCCTGCTGCGCCCGGTCCATTGAGAGGGTCCCCTTGAAAATCCTTCTGTATTCGATGAACTTCGCGCCCGAGCTCGCGGGCATCGGCAAGTACTCCGGCGAGATGGCCGAGTGGCTCGCCGCGCGGGGCCACGAGGTGCGCGTGATCGCGGCGCCGCCCTTCTTTCCGCAGTGGGCGGTGTTCGAAGGGCATTCGGCCTGGGCCTACCGCAAGAGCGAGGCCAAGGGCTTCACGGTCTGGCGCGCCCCCACCTGGGTGCCCGCGAAGCCGCGCACGCTGGCGCGGCTGGCGCACCTCGCCTCCTTCATGTTGTCCAGCATGCCGCTGCTGCTGGCGCAGGCACGCTGGAAGCCCGACCTCGTGTTCGTGGTGGAGCCGCCGCTTTTCTGCGCGCCGGCGGTGCTGCTGTTCTCCAAGGTGCTGGGCATCAAGTCGTGGCTGCACATCCAGGACTACGAAGTCGATGCCGCGTTCGGCCTGGGCTGGGTGCGCGGCGCGGGGGTGCGGCGCTTCGCGCTCGCGGCCGAGCGCTGGCTGATGGGCAAGTTCAGCCGCGTCTCGACCATCTCGGGCGCGATGCTGGAGAAGGCCCGCGGCAAGGGCGTCGGCGAAGCGCGGCTCGTGCTGTTTCCGAACTGGGTGGACGTGTCGGCGATCCGGCCCGCCACGCAGGCGCCGGCAGAGCCCACCGGCGCCGACGCCCCCGCGGGCTTCAGGGCCGAGCTGGGCATTCCGGCCGATGCCCTGGTGGTGCTCTATTCGGGCAGCCTGGGCAGCAAGCAGGGCATCGAGCTCCTGGCCGAGGCGGCGCGCCTCCTGGTCTACGCCCGCAACATCCACTTCGTGATCTGCGGCAACGGCCCGAGCCGCGAGTCGCTGATGTCGGCCTGCATGCGCCTTCGCAACGTGCACTTTCTGGACCTGCAGCCGGCCGCGCGCCTGAACGAACTGCTGGGCATGGCCGACATCCACGTGCTGCCGCAGCGCGCCGATGCCGAGGACCTCGTGATGCCTTCCAAGCTGGCCGGCATGCTCGCCAGCGGCAAGGCCGTGATCGTGACCGCCAACCCCGGCACCGAACTCGCCCGCGTGATGACCGACCGGGGCCTCGTGGTGCCGCCCGGCGACGCGGCGGTGCTGGCCGACGCCATCGAGCAACTGGCGCTCTCGCCGACGGTGCGCGAGGCGCTGGGCGCGGCGGGCCGGGCGTTCGCGCAGGCCGAGCTGGACCAGGACGCGATCCTCTCGCGCTTCGAACAAGAGCTGTTTCGCTGCGTCGCGGGCGCACAGACGGCACCCCGCACGCCCACCATCGAGTCCAAGGCATGACCCTTCCAAAGATCCTGGTGACGGGCGGCGCGGGCTTCATCGGAAGCCATGCCTGCGTGGCGTTGATCGCGGCCGGCTACCAGCCGGTGGTGCTGGACACACTGGTCAACAGCGACCCGCGCTCGCTGCTGCGCGTGGCGCGCATCACCGGGGTGGAGCCGGTGCTGGTGCGCGGCGACGTGCGCGACGCGGTGGCGCTGGACCGCGCGTTCGCCGAGCACGGCGTCGATGCGGTGCTGCACCTGGCCGGACTCAAGGCGGTGGGCCATTCGGTGAGCGATCCGATCGGCTACTACGACGTCAACGTGGCGGGCAGCCTCGCGCTGGTCCGCGCCATGGAGCGCGCGGGGGTGCGCACGCTGATCTTCTCCTCGTCGGCCACGGTCTACGGCGACCTGCAGCGCTCGCCGATCCGGGAGAGCGCGCCCTATGCGGCCGTCAATCCGTATGGGCGGACCAAGGTGATGGTCGAGCGCATGCTCGCGGACCTCGCGCGGGCCGACAAGCGCTGGGGCATCGCGTGCCTGCGCTTCTTCAACCCCATCGGCGCGCACGAGAGCGGCCTCCTGGGCGAGCACCCGCACGGGCCGCCCGACAACCTGCTGCCCTACGTCTCGCAGGTCGCCGTCGGCGAGCGCACGCACGTGGTGGTGCACGGCGACGACTACGAGACGCCCGACGGCACGGGCGTGCGCGACTACGTGCATGTGATGGACGTGGCCGAGGGCCATGTGGCGGCGCTGCGGCATGCCACGAGCCACCGGGGGCTCCTCACGGTCAACCTGGGCACGGGCCGCGGCGCCTCGGTGCTGGAGGTGATCTCGGCCTTCGAGCGGGCGTGCGGGCGGGCGATTCCGGTGCACATCGGCCCGCGCCGCGCCGGCGATGCCCCGGCCTACTGGGCCGACGTGCGGCATGCCCGCGACCGGCTCGGCTGGCGCGCCCGCCGGAGCCTGGACCAGATGTGCGCGGACTGCTGGCGCTGGCAGCTGGCCAACCCGCGCGGCTTCGACGAGCCCGAGCCGGAGCCTGCACCGCCCGCGCCGCCGGCCTCGGCCGTCACCGCCGAATGAAAACGCAGAGGCCAAACCGACACCGACAGCCCCGATTCAGTCCTACAGCCAAGGGAGTACGCCAAATGCCGAATGAACCAAAGCTCTATCTTTCAGAAACGTAAGACATTTGTTATCTTTTAGTTGCTACAAACGTTAACAGTTCCATACCAAGAACCGAGGGCATCCCATGCTTGACAACACGCTTCACTTTTCCGGAGAGCGACAGTCCGCCCCGATGGCCGAGCGTCGCGCGGTGCACACCGCCGGCGTCTGCATGCCCGCGGCGATGCCGTGGCCCGACTTCCTCACCGGCCAGGAGACCGCGCCGGTGCGGGTGCTGCTCATCGACGACGACGAGTTCGTGCGGCGCGTGATCGCCCAGGAGTTGCTCTCGGACCTGCGCATCCAGCTGGAGGGCCAGGCCGACAGCATTCGCGAGGGACGCAAGCTCCTGGCCACGCACGAGTTCGACGTGCTGATGGTCGACCTGCGCCTGAGCGACGGCATGGGCTTCGAGCTGATCGACGAGGCGCGCAACCACCACAGCAACGGCGAGATCATCGTGATCTCGGCGCTGGAGGACGACTCGCACGTGCTGCGCGCCTTCGAGTTGGGCGCCACGGGTTATCTGCTGAAGAACGCGTGGCTGCAGAGCTTTGCCGAAGCCGTGCTGCACGTGGTGAACGGCGGCGCGGCCATCACGCCGCGGCTCGCGCGGCGATTGCTGCACCGCATGAACCAGAACAATCATCATCACACTCATCAGGATGAACTGGTCAGCGAGGCCTCGCCGATGCTGCGCCCGCCCACGCGCGATGCAACGCTCACGCCGCGCGAGAGCGAGATCCTGCGCTTCGTGGCCTGCGGCTACGTCTCGGCCGAGATCGGCGCCCGGCTCGGCATCACCGGGCAGACGGTCAACGTGCACATCAAGAGCATCTACAAGAAGCTGCACGTGCATTCGCGTGCGCAGGCCGTGAACTTCGCGGTTCACACGGGCCTGATCTGAACGGCGGACCTTCCCGCCCGCCGACGCCCCCCGGGGAGAACCCTTTCATGCCATCCGAAGCTTCCGATCCCGGCCTCGCGGCGATGCTCGCCGAGCGCCAGCGGATCGCCGACGACCTGCACGACGGCGTGGCCACGCGCCTGGTGATGCTGCTGGCCAGCATTCCGGTGCACGACGACGGCCCGAACGCGGAGATCGCGCGCGGCCTGCAGGAATGCCTGCTCGAGCTGCAGATGACCGTGGACGGCCTGGGCGCCGAGCGCATGTCGCTCGGCGAGATGCTGGGCAACCTGCGCTACCGGTTCGAGCCGGCCTTCCGGCGCAGCGGCATCGAGTTCCTGTGGGACGTGTCGGACCTGGAGAGCCAATTGCTGGACGACGTGCGGGTCCACCGCGAGCTCTGCAAGATCGCGCAGGAGGCGCTGGCCAATGCGCTGCGCCACGCGGGCGCCAGCCACGTGCAGGTGCGCGTGCGGCTCGCGCGCAACCGCGGCAAGGAGCTGCTGACGCTGGAGGTGAGCGACGACGGCCGCGGGCTGCCCCGTTCGAACGACTCCAGCGACGGCCGCCATGACGATGCGGCCGGGGCGCCGCGCACGCCGGGCCGCGGTCTTCGCACCATGCGCTCGCGCGCCGAGGCCATCGGCGCGGGCATCGGCATCTCGAATCTGTCGCCGCGCGGCTTGCGGGTGGCCGTTGTCCTGCCGCTCGGGGGCCCTGCGAGCCGCGCGGTTCCCGCGGGCCGCGCTGCCGGGCCCGCGCTGGCGTCGGCCCGCCGGTAAGCGCGCTTTCCCATCCACTTCACACAAAGGCTGGTCTCCATGAACGCTCCCACCATTCATCCCGTGCTCCTGTGCGGCGGCAGCGGCACGCGGCTGTGGCCGTTGTCGCGCAAGGCGCTGCCCAAGCAGTTCGCACCGCTGATCGACAACAAGAGCCTGCTGCAGCTCACGCTGGAGCGCTTGTCGGGCCTGAACCGGACCATCACCTGCGTGGCCTCGGAAGACCACCGCTTCCTGGTGCGCGAGGCGATGGACAACGCGCGGGCGCAGGGCCGGCAGATCCTGGAGCCGATGCCGCGCAACACCGCTGCAGCGATGGCCGCGGCCGCCCTGCTGGCCGCGCCGGACGACCTCTTGCTGTTCGCGCCCGCCGACCACCACATTCCCGACGCCGCGCTGTTCGCGGCCACGGTGCGCAGCGGCGTCGAGGCGGCGCTGGCCGGGCGCATCGTCACCTTCGGCGTGGCGCCCAGCTTTCCGAGCACGGCCTACGGCTACATCGAGGCGGCCGGGCCCACGGGCCACGGCGCGAGCCACGCGGTGGCGCGCTTCGTGGAGAAGCCGACCGCGGCGGTGGCCGAATCGCTGATCCTGCAGGGCGGCTACTGCTGGAACGCGGGCATCTTTCTCGTGCAGGCGCGCGCGCTCGTCGCGGCGCTGCGCACGCACGCGCCCGACATCCTGGCGGCCTGCGAGCGCGCGACCGCGGCGCACTCGGTCGACGGCAGCTTCGTGCGGCTGGAGCGCGAGGCCTTCGAAGGCTGCCGCAGCGAGAGCATCGACTACGCGGTGCTCGAAAAGCACACCGAGGTGGCGGTCGTTCGCTTCGAGGGTGCCTGGAGCGACGTGGGCAGCTGGAACGCGGTGGCCCAGCTGCACCCGGCCGACGAGGCGGGCAACCGCCTGAGCGGCGGGATGGCCAGCGTCCTGCGCTCGCGCAACACCTTCGTGCATGCGCCGCACCGTCCGGTGGTGGCGCTGGGCACCGAGGACCTGATCATCGTGGACACGCCCGACGCCGTGCTGGTGGCCGGCGCGGACTGCGCCGAGCAGGTGGCCGAGGTGGTGCGCATGCTGGCCCGCGAGGGCCAGGCCGTGGCCACCGAGCACCGCCGCGTGGTGCGGCCCTGGGGCGCCTACGACAGCGTGGACACGGGCGAGCGCTTCCAGGTGAAGCACCTGACCGTCAAGCCCGGCGGCAAGCTCTCGCTGCAGATGCACCACCACCGCGCCGAGCACTGGATCGTCGTCAAGGGCACGGCCAAGGCCACGCGCGGCGGCGAGGTCTTGCTGGTGCGGGAGAACGAATCGATCTACCTGCCCTCGGGCACCATCCACCGGCTGGAGAACCCCGGCAAGACGATGCTGGAGGTGATCGAGGTGCAGACCGGCGGGTACCTGGGCGAAGACGACATCGTGCGCTTCGACGACACGTATGGGCGCTGCGCGGCGATCGAGGTGCGGGGCGCGGTCGAGCGGGCCGCCACGCCGTCGGCCAATCAGCCGGTGATGCCGCCGGTGGCCGAGGCCGGCGTCAGCGCGGCAGCCTGAGCGGGCGCCGGTTCGATCGCGGGGAGATCGAAGGCGCTGACCCTGGGCGGGTCCACGCACTTCTCGATCTGGACCAGCACCGTCTGCGCGACCGAGGACTGCGTGAGGCGCGAGGTGCCCTTGTCCATCGTCACCACGTTGGGGTTGCCATGTTTCTCGACGGAGCACGGTGCCGCGGGGTCCTCGGGGTCGAACCACGCACCGGTCGCCACCTGCAGCACGCCGGGCATCAGGTCGCACGAGATCACGGCCGATGCGAGGAAGGCGCCGCGGTCGTTGAAGACCTTCACCACATCGCCGGCAACGATGCCGCAGCGCTGCGCATCCGATGCGTGCAGGGCCAACGGCTCGCGGCCATCGACCTTCGTCGCGCGGCTGACGGCGCCCGCGTCCATCTGGCTGTGCAGCCGCCCCTTGGGCTGGTTCGACAGCAGGTGAAACGGAAAGCGCGCCGCGCTTTCGCCGCCGAGCCATTCGGCGGGCTCGAGCCACGCGGGGTGCGGCGGGCAGTCGTCGTAGCCGAAGGCCTCGATGCGGCGCGAGAAGAGCTCGATCTTTCCCGAGGGCGTGGCCAGCCTGTTCGCCACCGGATCGCCGCGAAAGGCCGAGAGAAAGAGCGGCGGCTCCGCGGCCATCGGGAATTCGTAGCTGCCCGCCTCCCAGAATTCGTCGAACGCCGGTGGCGAGAAACCCAGCGCGAAGGCGCGCTCCCGGGCCTGCACGTACATGTGGCGCAGCCACCCCATCTCGTCGCGCCCCTCGGTGTAGGCCTGCCTGAACCCCAGCCGCTCCGAAAGGTCCGCGAAGATGTCCATGTCGTTGCGCGCGCCGCCCACCGGATCGATGACCTGGCGCATCGCGATGTAGTGGCGCTGCAGGTCCGTCGCGAGGATGTCGTTGCGCTCCATGGTGGTCGTGGCCGGCAGCACGATGTCGGCGTACTTCGCGGGCGGGTTCCACCAGGGCTCGTGCACCACCACCATCTCGGGCTTGCGCCAGGCCTGCACGAAGCGGTTCAGGTGCGTGTTGTGGTGAAAGGGGTTGCCGCCCACGGAATAGATGAGCCGGATGTCCGGCATGCGGATCGTCGCGCCGTTGAATTCGAGTTCGCTGCCCGGGTTCAGCAGCATGTCGGCCACGCGCCCCACCGGCACGAAGCTGCGCACAGGGTTCTTGCCCAGCGAAAGCGTCGGGCGCGGAATGCCGTCGGGCCGGCTCGTCGTGATGCCGTTCACGGCGCCGAACCCGAGGCTGAAGCCGCCGCCGGGCAGCCCGATCTGCCCGAGCATCGAGGCGAGCGCCACGGTCGCCCACACCGGCTGCTCGCCGTGGTCGGCGCGCTGGATCGACCAGGTGGTGGTCACCAGCGTGCGGCAACGCGCCATCCGCAATGCGAGATCCTCGATGGTCCGCGCCGGCACGCCGGTGATGGCCGACGCCCAGGCGGCGCTCTTGGCCACGCCGTCGTCCTGCCCGAGCAGGTAGCGCTCGAAAGCGCCATAGCCTTCGCAGTGCGTCGCAAGAAAGCCGGCATCGTGCAGGCCATGCGCGACCAGCGAATGCGCCATGCCGAGCATCATCGCGACGTCGGTGTTGGGGCGGATCGGAATCCAGTCCGCCTCGAGGCCCTCGGTCATATCGCTGCGCGACGGGCTGATGTTGACGAAGCGCACGCGCGATGCGGCGGCGCGTTCGATCCAGCGGGCGTTGTCGTGCGTCACGGCGCCGCCGGCGTCGATCTGCATGTTCTTCGTGTGCGCGCCGCCGAACATCACCACGAGTTCGGAGTGCGCGACGATCGAGGGCCACGGCATCACCATCGCGGTGATGTCGTTGTCGCCGGTGACGTAGGGCATCACGCCCAGCGCGGCGCCGAAACTGTGGTTGCCGCGCTTGTCGACGTAGCCGCCGAAGAGGCCGAGAAAGCGCTTGAGCACGCTGGGCGAATGGTGCAGGCGTCCCGCGCTCGCCCAGCCGTAGGACCCGCCATAGATCGACTCGTTGCCGTGCTCCGACTTGATGCGCTGCATGCCGTCCACGATGAGGTCCAGCGCGGTGTCCCAGGACACGGGCACGAAGGCTTCCGAGCCCCGGCCCTGCGCCGATCGCTCCCGGTTTTTCAGGTACCCCGAGCGGACGTAGGGGCGGTCGATCCGCAGCGGGCTGCGCACCATGTCGGGCAGGCTGCGGATGAGCGCGGTGGGCGCCGGATCGTTGGCGAAAGGAACGGTCGGGCCGATCTCGCCGGACGCCGACACCTCGACCGAATACACGCCCCAGTGCGAGGCCGTCTGGATGGTTCTGTTCGCAGCGGTCGTCATGGGGCGCGCTCGTTCTGCATGCCTCATTCCTGGCGCACGAGGTAGTCGCGCAGCCACTGGCTGCAATGGCTCGCGCCCTCGACCGGCCAGAGCACCTTGACCACCGTGTCGCCGCGATGAATCTCGATGCAGATGTCCGTCGACTCGCGCTTGTGCGAACGGCCGAACCAGCGCGACCACCAGGTGTCGACCGGTGCCGCAGCTTCGTGCTGCACGACGACCGGTGGTGCGGGCCGCGGCGCGTCGATCGAAGTGTCGATCGGCCGGGCCACAGGCGGGCGAGCAACCGGCGGCGAGGCAGGCGTCGCCACCGGCGCCTTCGCTGCCGCCGGCGGCTTCGCAGGCGCTTGCGTCACCTTGACGCCGCTGGCCGCCGCGTCGCTCGTGCCCGTGATCCGCGCCACGAGCTTTTCGGTGAACTCGTCCCACATGCGGTCGGCCTTGGTCTTCATCGCGCTCAGCCCGAAGGTGCCCAGGCGGCCCAGCACATCCACCTTCACAAGGATGCGCAGTTCGGTCTGGCCGTCGGGCTGCTCGGCCAGGAAGATCTCGCTGGTCTGCTTGAGCGAACTGGCCACCGACGTGTCTTCACCCGTGCCTTCGGTTCGCAGGTAGTGCGGCGCGCGCTGCTCGACGATGGTGGTCCTGAGCTTGAACTTCGCGCTGATGAACGAGACCTTCACCTTGATCTCGGCGATGTACTCGACGTCGCTGATGACCTGGATGGACTGCATGCCGGGCACGCAGCCGCCCATCACCTGGGGATCGAGCAGGAGTTCCCACACGCGGCTCGCGGGGGCGGGAACGACAACGGTTTTTTCAATTTCCACGCATCTTCTCCGCGGCAACAAGAATGGATTCGACGATCTGGGTGTAGCCGGTGCAGCGGCAGAGGTTGCCGTTGAGCCCGTGGCGCACCTGGTCTTCGGAGGGCGACGGGTTCTGCGCCAGCATGGCGCAGGAGGTCATGAGGAAGCCGGGCGTGCAGTAGCCGCATTGCAGGCCGCCGCAAGCCATGAAGCTTTCCTGCAGGGGATGCAGCGCCTCGCCCGCCGAGAGGCCCTCGACCGTCGTGATGCTGCGGCCGTCCACCTGCACCGCGAGCATCAGGCAGGACTTGACGACCTCGCCGTCCAGATGGACCGAGCACGCGCCGCAGATGCCGGTTTCGCAGCCGCGCTTGGTGCCGGTCAGGTGCAGGTCGTCGCGCAGGAAATCGCTCAGGAGGCGCGGGGACGGCACCTGCACCGCGTGGACTTCACCGTTCACGGTGATTTGGATGTCATGTTGGCTCACGGCCTGGCTCCTTCTTCGTTGTCCAGCCCGAACACTTCGAGCAGGGTTCGCCGGGCGACCACGCGCACCATGTCGCGCCGGTACTCGGCCGCGCCGCGCAGGTCGGACACGGGCTCGATGTCGGCGGCCACGATGTCGGCGGCCTCGGCGATGCGCTCGGCCGTCGCCTCGCCCTCCGCGAGAAAGGCTTCCGCCCTTCTCAGCCGCAGCGGGATCGGCGTCGAGGCGCCGACCGCGATGCGAATGTCCTCCCATGCCGCGCCGCTGCGGCGCGCCGATGCGGCCACGCTCGCAAGGGGCCGGTGCTCGGCCGCGGTGCGCAGGAACCGCGAGTACACGCCCGCGGTGCCAGGCTGGGGCGGCGCGATCCGGATCTCCGACAGGATCTCGTCCGGCGCCAGCGCGGTCGTGTAGTAGTCGACGAGAAACGCCTCGATGCCCATCACCCGGTCGCCCTGCGTGCCGGTAACGACCACTTCGGCGTCCAGTGCCATGAGACAGCCCGGCGGATCGGTCGCGGGATCGGCGTAGCAGAGATTGCCGCCGATGGTTCCCTGGTTGCGCACCTGCGGGTTGGCCACGCGCGATGCCATGCTCGCGAGCATCGGGTAGTGCGCCTGCACGAGCGGCGAGCGCGCGACCTCGGCGTGCAGCGTGAGCGCGCCGATGCGCAGGCCCTGGGTCTCGTCGTACGCAATGCCCTTCAGGCTCCCCAGCGTGCCCAGCGAGACGAGGTGCGTGGGCGTCAGCATGCGCTGGCGCATCGCCAGCATCAGCGCGGTGCCGCCCGCGATGACGCGGCATTCGTCGCCCAGATCGGCCAGCATGTGGGTCGCCTCGGACACCGACACGGGCTGCAGGAAATCGAAATCACGCACCGGCGGCCTCCTTCTTCTCGCGCAGGGCGGCGAGTATTTTTTCGGGCGTGATCGGCAGGTCGACGATGCGCACGCCGATGGCGTCGTACACCGCGTTCGCGATCGCGGGCGCGCCCGGAAGAATCGCCGTCTCGCTCGCGCCCTTGGCGCCGTAGGGACCGTTCGGGTCGTTCGATTCGACGAAGCCGCCGCGCAGCATGGGCACGGCATCGGCCGTGGGCATCGTGTAGTCGGCGAAGTTGCCGTTCGCGATGCGGCCCGCCTCCAGGTGCAGTTGCTCGTACAGCGCCCAGCCGAAGGCCTGCACCGTCGCGCCGTTGGTCTGGCCGTGGATGGCCATGGGGTTGAGCGCCTTGCCGCAGTCGTCCGACACGAAGCTCTCGACGACGGTGACCTGCCCCGTCTCCGTGTCGACCTCCACCTCGACCGCCTGCGCCGCGAACGAATAGGCCGGCGCGATGTTGCCGTAGACCTTGTCGTCGTGCATCGTGGTCTTCGCGTCCCACGTCGCGCTCACCTGGATGGCCTCGCCGCCATGGCGCCACACATGCTGCCGCGCGAGATCGCCGATGGTGAGCCGGCGGTCGGCCGCCTCGCGCACGTGGACGGCGCCGTCGGTCATGTCGAGCGCGTCGGCCGGCACCTCGAGCAGCTCGGCGGCCAGCGCGAGGAGCTTCGCCTTCGCTTTGCGGGCCGCTTCGATGGCGGCGTTGCCCGCGACGATGGTCACGCGCGATGCGAGCGAGCCGATGGCGAAGGGCGCGACGTCGGTGTCGGGCGCCATCACGTGCACGTGCGAGAGCGGAATGGCCAGCTCGTGCGCGACGATCTGGCTGAGCATGGTCATCGCGCCCTGCCCCATGTCGCATTCGCCGCTGTGGACGACGACGCGGCCGTCTTCATTGATCTTCACGACCACGGTCGAGCCGTCCCAATTGCCGATGGTGCGGTTGCCGCTCACGTGCATGGCCGCGGCCATGCCTACGCCGCGGCGCTTGGCGCTGCCCGCCGCGGGGCCCTTCCTCGGCTCGCCCCAGCGCAGCGCGCGCGTCGCCTGGTCGATGCATTCGACCAGGCCGGTGCTCGCGACCTGCCAGCCGTGCACCGACACCTCGCCCGCGCCGATGGCGTTTTTCTTGTGGAGCTCGGCCGGGTCGAGCCCGAGCTGCCCGGCCATCGTGTGGATGTGGCTGTTCAGCGCGAACAGCATCTGCGTGCCGCCGAAGCCGCGGAAGGCGCCGTGCGGCGGCGTGTGGGTGTAGACCATGGTGGCGTGGGAGCGCACGTTCTTCAGGCGGTGCATGTTGTCGCTGCGCATGGCGCTCACGTGCATCACCTCGGAGGCCAGGCCCGCGTAGGCGCCGCAGTCCGCGACGATGCGCACGTCCTTCGCGACGATGAGGCCCTCGCGCGTCATGCCCAGCTTGAGCGTGATGCGCTCGGGCAGGCTCGTCGGGCACGCGAGAAAGTCTTCGAGCCGGTTGTTGACCAGCCGCACCGGCTTGCCGGTCTTCACCGCGAGCAGGCCGGCGACCAACTGGTTCGCGTCCTCCACGATCTTGCCGCCGAAGCCGCCGCCGGTCGTCGACTGGATCACGCGGACGGTGGATACGGGCCGCTCCAGTGCCGCGGCCAGACGCGCGCGGGCGAGGAACGCGGATTGCGTGGAGGTCCAAACGACCAGGCGCCCTTCCGCATCGAGCATGGCGACCGAGCCCATCGGCTCCAGGTAGCCCGGGTACTGCGCATGGGTCGTGTAGGTGGCTTCGTGAATCAGGTGAGCCTCCGCGAAACCTTCGTCGACGCTGCCGCGCTCGAAGCGGATCTCGTGCGCGATGTTGTCCTTGCGGCCGTCGTGAATGTTCGGAGCCTCCTCGTCGAGTGCCTCCTCGGGCAGCAGCACGGCGGGGAGTTCTTCATACTCGATGCGGATCAGGTCGAGCGCGTCCCGTGCGATCTCCTCGGAGGTCGCGGCCACGGCGGCGACCTCTTCGCCGCAGAAGCGCACCACGCCCTCCGCAAGAATGCGCCGCTCCTTGTGGCTCACGCCCCAGAGCGCGCGCGGGGCGTCGGCGCCGGTCAGCACCGCCTTGACGCCGGGCAGCGCCAGTGCCTCGGCGGTGTCCACCGAGACGATGCGCGCATGCGGGTAGGGGCTGCGCAGGACCTTGCCGTGCAGCATGCCCGCGACCTTGATGTCGCCCGCGTACTGCGCCTTGCCGAGCACTTTGGCGCGCGCCGTGACCTGCGGCGTGTCGCGCCCCAGGGTCGATTGCGTCGTCGTGGTCATGGGGATCATGGGGGCTCAGTCCGCCTGGATGTTCAGGTCCCTGATGACCTTGGCCAGGCGCTCGTAGTCGGAGGCGTTGACCCTGGCCATCGCGGCGGGCGGCCCGCCGACCGGCGCCGCGCCGAAGGTGCCCATCTTGGCGATCACGTCGGGCATCCTGAGCACCTCGTTGAGGTTGGCGTTCAGCAGGTTCACCACCGCGGCCGGCGTGTTGCGCGGCGCGAAGAAGCCGTTCCATGCGCCCGAGTCGATGTCCTTGTAGCCCAGCTCGGCGAGCGTGGGCACGTTCGGCAGCAGCGGGGAGCGCTTCGCGTCCGAGATGGCGAGCGCGACCAGCTTGCCCGTGGCGATGTACTGGGCCACCGGGCCGAGCGTCACGTAGGCCAGCGGAATGTGCCCCGCAACCACGTCGGTGACCGACGGCGCCACGCCGCGGTAGGGCACGTGCTGCACCTGGATGCCGGCCGACCGGTTGAGCCACTCGCCCGCGATGTGCATCGGCGAGCCGGCGCCCGGCGTGCCGTACGACAGCGGCTTGCCCGCCTTCGATTGCGCCACCAGGTCCGCCACGCTCCTGATGCCGGAGGCCGGGTTCGCGACCAGCAGCACCGCCTGGTTGGCCGAGTGGATCACGGGCGTGAAGCCGTTGACCACGTCGTACGAAGCCGCGGGCGCGAGCTTCATGACCAGCGGCGCGGTGGTGAACGGGTTGGGCGTGAACAGCAACGTGTAGCCGTCCGGCGCCGCGCGGCCCACGTAGGTGTTGCCGACCGTGCCGCCCGCGCCGGGCCGGTTGTCCACGATCACGGACTGGCCCAGGCGCGCCTGCAGCTTCTCGGCGAAGAGGCGCGCCATGGCGTCGGTGTCGCCGCCGGCCGGGTACGAGACGACGATGGTGATGGGCTTGGTCGGGTAGGCCGGCGCCGGGGCCTGGGCGTGCACCGCACTTCCCCAGAGTCCTCCCGCAAGAACACCCAGGGCAAGGAACAATTGACGGCTGACTTTCATCTTGGAGCTTTCATAGGGAGCGCGCGCCGGGACGATCGAGGCGGAACGGCACAACACCCGAGCCAACATCTGGACTACACTGACGTTTCATATATGGAACATCGAACCGTATTTGAAACGTTGACGCATCGTAAAATGAAGCTGTTGATCAATCAACCAAGTGAAACTTCGAATTGACATTCGAATTTTTTCTTTTAGGCAAGTAATAAATAAGTGTGATCGCGGGCGAAGGCCCGCCTCATCGACGAGACAACCCATGCAAGACGACGCCCTGACCGAGCGCTCCGCCCTCCCACCCGCAGTGCCCACCGACCCGTGGTCCGGGCTCGACGAATCGGGCGACAACCTCACCGTCGACAACTTCATCACCACCGTGATGAGCCAGACCGTGAACGCGCTGCGCCGAGTGACGACGCTGCCCTACGCCAGGCGCTTCGGGCTCACGGTGTCGGAGTGGCGCATCCTGTCGCTGATGGCGCATGCGCGCTCGTTGCCGTTCGCGGAGCTGGTCGTGCAATCGACCTCCGACAAGGCGCTCGTGAGCCGCACGCTGCGCCTGCTCGAGCAGCGCGGCCTGGTGGCGCTGGAGGCCGAAGGCCCCGCGCCGAGGAAACGGCTCACCTGCAACATCACGCCCGCCGGCGAGGCGCTGCATGCACAGGTCATCCCGGTCGCGCGCAAGGCGCAGGCATCGATGATCCAGCTCATGACGCCGGAGGAGCGCCGCGTGATGTACGTCGCCCTCAAGCGCATTCATCGCCAGTGCCTGGAAGTCGACGCCTCCGCCGGCGAGGACGAAGAAAGCTAGGGCAATCCCCGCCGCCGGCGGGCTTGGAAGCCGCCGCGGCAGGCTCGTACAATGACCGCCGCTTCGCGCTCAGGCGCGCAGCACACGCTAGGGGTGTCGAACCGGAATCCGTTCCGGGGCTGACTGAGAGAGTCCCTTTGAACCTGACTGAGGTAATCCTCGCGCAGGGAAGCTGGTCCGGCGGCCTGTCACGTTGTCTCGCGTGGCGGCAGCGCTGCCGGAGCCTCGCCCACCTGCCAAACCTTTTGCACTGGAGCAAACGGATGGCACATGACGACGACAACAACAATTCAATTTCCTCCGGCAACGAGGCGCTGACGCCCCTGCCCGCGTCCCGCCGCGTCTTCGGCTGGACCGACCACGCCTCGCTGTGGTTCAGCCTGGGCGTCGGGCTGCTGGTGATGCAGATCGGCGCGTACCTCGTGCCGGCCGTGGGCACGCGCGATGCGGCGCTGGCCATCGCGCTCGGCTCGGTCATCGGCGCGGGCCTCCTCGCGTGGACCGCGCGCCTGGGCTGCGAAACCGGCCTCGCGAGCGCGGGCCTCATGCACGCGACCTACGGCAGCGCCTTCGCGCGACTGCCAGTGCTGCTCAACATCGTGCAGCTGGTGGGCTGGACCACCTTCGAGCTCGTGATCATGCGAGAGGGCACGCAGGCGATCGGCCAGGTCGCCTTCGGCGCATCGCTCGGTGGCTTCTGGGGCGGCGTGCTGACCACGCTCGTCTGGGGCGCGGTGCTGCTGGCACTGCTCGCGGGCTCGATGGTCAAGCTGGTGCGGCGCTTCGTGAGCCGCTTCGGGCTGCCGCTGGTGGTGATCTCGCTGCTCTGGCTGACCTGGCAGTTCGCGACGCGGCTGCACGCCAAGGGCCTGGACGTTTTCTGGGCACGACCCGGCGACGACAGCATGGGCATGTTCGGCGCGCTCGATCTGGTGATCGCGATGCCGGTGTCGTGGCTGCCGCTGGTGGCCGATTACGCACGCCACGGCAAGCGCAGCGCGGGCGGATTGGGCAGCGCCTTCAGCGGCACCTGGATCGGCTACGCGCTCGCCAACGTCTGGTGCTACGCGCTCGGCGTGATGGTGGTGAGCGTGGCCGAGCCGGGCACGGGCCTGGTCACCGCGCTGCTGCTGGCGCAGGGCGGGCTGGTGGCGCTGGGGCTGATCCTCATCGACGAGCTGGACAACGCATACGGCGATGTCTATTCGGGCTCGGTCTCCACGCACAGCCTCTTGCCGCGCTGGAGCGTCAAGCGCTGGGGCCTGCTGCTCGCGGCCCTGTGCATCGCGCTCGCGCTGGTGCTGCCGATGCACACGCTGGAGCCGTTCCTGCTGCTGTTGAGCTCGGTGTTCGTGCCGCTCTACGGCGTGATCCTCGGGCGGCTCGGCGGCGGTCAGGCGGCAGTGCAGACCGGCACGCGCCAGATCGACTGGGCCGCGGCGCTGATCTGGATCGCGGGCATCGCGGCGTACCACGCGCTCGCCAAATGGGCGCCGCAGTTCGGCTCCGCGCTGCCGACGCTGGCCGCGACTTTCGTGCTCGCGTGGATCAGCCGGCCTTCGCCTGCAACCGGTGCGTCGGCACTGGCGCAAAACCGTGGTTGAGCGGACCGTGGCCCGCGCCGATCTTCACGTCCGCACCGGCCGCCATCGCGCCGAGGATGTAGGCGCGCGCGCGCTCGACGGCCTCGGGCAACTGCAAGCCCAGCGCCAGATGCGCGGCGATGGCGGACGACAGCGTGCAGCCCGTGCCATGCAGGTTGCGGCTCGCGATGCGCTGCGAAGCCAGGCGCTTGCGCGTGCCGTTCGCCTGCAGCAGCACATCGACCACTTCGTTGCCCGGCAGGTGGCCGCCCTTGAGCAGCACGGCCTTCGCGCCGAGCGCCAGCAGTTCGTCGGCCGCGCCGTCGAGCGCGTCGATGCCCTCGATGGCATGGCCGATCAGCAAGGCCGCTTCATCCAGATTGGGCGTGACCACCACGGCGCGCGGGAACAGTTCGCGCACCAGCACCTGCACGGTCTCGGAGGCGATCAGGCGATCGCCACTGGTGGCGACCATCACCGGGTCGAGCACCACGTTCGGCAGCTTGTAGTGGTCGATGGCCCAGGCCACGACCTCGACCACCTCGGGCGCATGCAGCATGCCGAGCTTGACCGCATCGACGCCGATGTCCTCCACCACCGCCTGGATCTGGGCCTTGAGAAAAGCCGGCGGCACGCCGTGGATGCCCGAGACGCCGAGCGTGTTCTGCGCGGTGAGCGCGGTGATGGCCGTCATGCCGTAGCAGCCGAGGGCCGCGAAGGTCTTGAGGTCGGCCTGGATGCCGGCACCGCCGCCGCTGTCGGAGCCTGCGATGGAGAGCACGCGTGCATAGCGCATGGGCTGATGCAGGGACGCTTGCGGCGCGGGGGAAGGTGCTTGGGTCATGCCGAAAATTATCGGCGACGCACGCAGGATGCTGGAGCAACAGCATGAGTGTTCCGTTTCAATCGGCCGCCATCCTCGGCGCGGGCCTCATGGGCCGCTTGATGGCGCTCACGCTCGCACAGGCCGGCTGCAAGGTCGCGCTGTACGAAGCCGGCAGCCCCGAAGCCGAAGGCGCCGCGGCCCGCGTTGCGGCGGCGATGCTCGCGCCGCTGGCCGAATCGGCGGTGGCGCCCGTGTCGGTCGTGCGCATGGGGCACTACGCGCTGTCGCGCTGGCCCGAACTGCTCGCGCCGCTGGCGCAACCCGTGTTCTTCCAACGCGAAGGCACGCTGGTGCTGTGGCACCGGCAGGACGCCACCGAAGCCGCGCGGCTCGAACGCGTGCTCGCCCACACCGGCGCGCAGGTGCCTGAACTGGCGCCGATGCAGACGCTCGACGGTGCAGGCATCGCCGCGCTGGAGCCGTCGCTCGGCCAGCGCTTCGCCAAGGGGCTGTTCCTTCCGGGCGAAGGCCAGCTCGACAACCGCGCGCTGCTCGCTTCGCTGCTCGCGACGCTGCAGGCCAGCGCGAACGTCACGCTGCACTGGCAATCGCCGCACGTGCCCGAAGACTTCACACCCGGCACATCCGGCCAGCCCGACTGGGTGATCGACTGCCGCGGCCTCGGCGCCCGTCCGCAATGGAACGCGCTGCGCGGCGTGCGCGGCGAGGTGATCCGCGTGCATGCGCCCGAGGTCGCGCTCAAGCGGCCCACGCGGCTGGTGCATCCACGCTATCCGCTCTACATCGCGCCCAAGCCCGGCCACCTGTTCGTGATCGGCGCGACCGAGATCGAGTCGGACGACATGTCGCCCGCCAGCGTGCGCTCCACGCTCGAGCTGCTGAGCGCGGCCTACGCGGTGCACAGCGGTTTCGCCGAGGCGCGCATCGTGGAGATCGCCACCCAGTGCCGCCCCACGCTGCCCGACAACCTGCCCGCCATCCGCCGGCCGCAGCCGCGCGTGCTGCAGATCAACGGCCTCTACCGGCACGGTTTCATGATCGCGCCGGCGCTGCTCGACGCGGCGATGGAGCTGCTCACGCAGGGGCACTCCGCACTCGCGCAGGGCTTCGGCATGGGCACCTCCGCATCCGACAACGCATGACGATGAACATCCTGATCAACGACAAGCCCTACACGCTGCCCGACGGCGCCGCGCTCACCGACGCGCTGGCCGCGCTGGAGGCCGTGCCGCCCTTCGCGGTCGCGGTGAACCGCGAATTCGTGCCGCGCTCGGCCTATGCCGCGCGCACGCTGCAGCCCGACGACCGCATCGAAGTGATCCGCCCCGTGACGGGCGGTTGAAAAAAGAGATTGGAGACCACACCCATGACCACCCCGAACGACCCGCTGGTTCTCTACGGAGAAACCTTCCAGAGCCGCCTGCTGCTGGGCACCGCGCGCTACCCCTCGCCCGACCTGCTCGAAGCCGCCGTCAAGCGCGCCAAGCCCGCGATGCTCACCGCGTCGCTGCGCCGCCAGACCGCGAACCAAGGCCCCCAGGGCTCGGCCGGCAACGACACGAGCAACGGTTTCTGGGCGCTGCTGCGCCAGCTGGCGGTGCCCGTGCTGCCCAACACGGCCGGCTGCCACAGCGTGCAGGAGGTGATCGCCACCGCGCAGATGGCGCGCGAGCTGTTCGACACGCCATGGATCAAGCTGGAGCTCATCGGCGACGACTACACGCTGCAGCCCGACACGCTGAACCTCGTCGATGCCGCCTCGCAACTGATCCGCGACGGCTTCAAGGTGCTGCCCTACTGCACCGAGGACCTCGTGGTGTGCCAGCGGCTGGTCGACGTGGGCTGCCAGGCCGTGATGCCGTGGGCCGCGCCCATCGGCAGCGGGCGCGGGCCGGTCAATCCGTATGCGCTGCAGGTGCTGCGCGAGCGGCTCAAGGTGCCGATGCTGGTCGATGCGGGCCTGGGCCTTCCCTCGCACGCCTGTCAGGTGATGGAGTGGGGCTACGACGGCGTGCTGCTCAACACCGCGGTCGCGCTCGCGCAGGAGCCGGTCGCGATGGCCGGCGCCTTTGCCGATGCGGTGCAGGCCGGCCGCACCGCGTACCGCGCCGGCGCGATGGCCGCGCAAGACTCCGCGCAGCCCAGCACGCCGGTGCTCGGCACGCCTTTCTGGCACCACACCGCATGAACCCCACGAGCCCCATGAGCCCAATGACCGACGCCCGTTCCATCGCCCACGCCATCGTCGCGGCGCACGGGTTGCGCTTCGGCGCCATCACCGCATCGACCGTGGGCGCCACCAATTTCTCTTCGGATGAAGCGGTTTATCGCGGCGCCAAACAGGCCTGCACGGCGCTCGGCTTCATCGAGATCGATGCCGAATGCCTCGCGCTCGCCTGGCACGCGCAGACCGAGCGCATCGGCCATTTCGACGCCGACCGATGGCCCGACGCGCCCGCCGATTTCGGCATGCGTTCGTTCCCGCCCGCCTCGCGCGACGACGCCTTCCTGCCCTGCCCCGAACGGCTCGGCCTCTACGCCGTGCTGCCCGATGCGGCATGGGTCGGCCGCATGGCGCGCGCGGGCGTGCCGACGGTGCAACTGCGCTTCAAGTCCGACGATGCCGCGACCGTCGAGCGCGAAGTGCAGGCCGCCGTCGAGGCCGTGCAGGGCACGGGCGCCCTGCTCTTCGTCAACGACCACTGGCAGGTCGCCATTGCCGCGGGCGCCTACGGCATCCACCTCGGCCAGGAAGACCTCGACGCCTTGTCGCCCCATGAACTGCAGCAGCTGCGCGCCTCGGGCGTGCGGCTCGGCGTCAGCACGCACGGCTACGCCGAGATGGTGCGCGCCGATGCGGTGAGCCCCAGCTACATCGCGATGGGCGCGGTCTACCCGACCACGCTCAAGAGGATGGCGACCGCGCCGCAGGGCGTGGCACGGCTCGCGGCCTATGCGCGCCTCCTGCGCGGCTATCCGCAAGTGGGCATCGGCGGCATCGACGCGGTGCGGCTGCCCGAGGTGCTCGCCACCGGCGTGGGCTCCGTCGCGGTGGTGCGCGCGCTGGTGACGGCCACCGACCCCGAGGCCACGGCCGCGCAATGGATGGCGGCCATGAGCGCCGCGACCGCCGCGAACGGTATGACCGGCAACTGAATACATCGATGACTCCCCAACGCTTTCCCTCTTTCCCGGTCCTGAAGCCCTCGCCCGTTTCGCATGCCATCGCCGTCGTGCTTCTTGCAGTCGCCTGCAGCGCGCATGCGCAGCAGGCCGCGCTGCCCGCGGTCGTCGTCAACCAGGGACCGGCCGCGCCGCAGGCCGACGTCAGCGGCTTCGGCGACGTGCCGCTGCGCGAACTGCCGCTCTCGGCCACGGTGATCGACAGCAAGCAGCTGAGTGCCAGCGGCGCGCGCCGGCTCGCCGACCTCACGCAGTTCGATTCGTCGGTCACCGACGCCTACAACTCCGCCGGCTACTGGGACTACCTCACGGTGCGCGGCTTCGTGCTGGACAACCGCTTCAACTACCGGCGCGAGGGCCTGCCGATCAGCGCCGAGACCTCGATCCCGCTCGACAACAAGGAGCGCGTGGAGATCCTGCGCGGCACCAGCGGCATCCAGGCCGGCACGAGTGCGCCGGGCGGGCTCGTCAACTACGTCGTGAAGCGCCCCACCGAGCAGGACCTGCGCACGGTGCGCATCGAGACCACCAGCCGCGGCAGCGTGCTCGGCGCGCTCGACCTGGGCGGGCGCTTCGGCGAAGACCGCCAGTTCGGCTACCGGCTCAACGTGGCGAGCGAAAACCTCAAGCCGCTCACGCACAACCTGGACGGCAACCGCAACATGTTCTCGCTGGCGGCCGACTGGCGCATCACGCGCGACTCGGTGCTGGAGTTCGAGATCGAGCAAAGCCGCAAGACGCAGCCGAGCCAGAACGGCTACAGCCTCCTGGGGAGCGTGCTGCCCGCGCCGGTCGATCCGCGCATCAACCTGAACAACCAGCCGTGGTCGCAGCCCTCGGTGTTCAAGGCGCTGACCGGCACGGTGCGCTTCAGCCAGGCGCTGAACGCCGACTGGCGCTGGAGCGCGCAGATCGGCCAGCAGCGCCTGAAAAGCGACGACCGCCTGGCCTACGCCTTCGGCTGCGGCGCCGAGGGCAACTACGACCGCTACTGCTCGGACGGCACCTTCGACGTCTACGACTTTCGCAGCGAGAACGAGCGCCGCACGCAGACCGCGGGCAGCATCAACTTGAAGGGCAACGTGATGACCGGCAGCGTGCGCCACGAGCTGGGCTTCGGCCTCCTGCAAAGCCGCGTGCGCAACCGCTTTGAGAACCAGGCCTACAACTATGCGGGCACCGGCAACATCTGGGCCACGGCCATGGTGCCGCCGAGCCCCGACGCCACCACGCCGCAGACCAATCGCGACGAGCGCTCGACCGAGCTCTCGGTGCAGGACGCGATCCGCTGGAACGACCGCTTCACCACCTGGCTCGGCGCGCGCCACACGCGCATGGACCGCAGCAGCATCGGCAACGACGGCTCGAACCCGACGGGCTACAAGCAGGGCGTGACCACGCCGTGGATCGCTGCGAGCTACGCCATCCAGCCAGGCCTCCTCGCGTATGCGAGCTGGGGCAAGGGCGTCGAATCGCAGGTCGTGCCGAACCGGAGCGACCAGTACAGCAACGCCGGCCAGGCACTGCCCGCGCTGAAGTCGCGCCAGTGGGAGCTGGGCATCAAGGGCGGCAACGACGCGTTCAACTGGCAGCTCGCGTGGTTCGACATCCAGCGCCCGATGACCAACCTCGACGCGTGCAACCGCCTGGGCATCGCGCCGTGCGAAGCGAAGTACGACGGTCGCGCCGTGCACCGTGGCCTGGAAGCCGGCGCGCAGTGGTCCGAAGGCCCCTGGCGCATCGGCGGCAGCATGACGCTGATGGACGCCAAGCGCCGCGGCAGCACCGTCGAGCCCGCGAGCAACGGACAGTGGCCGACCAACGTGCCCAAGCAGGTGCTGCGCGCGCAGGCGGCGTACCGCGTGCCGTCGGTGCCGGGCCTGGAAGTGGCGGGACAGCTCTCGCACGAAGGCCGGCGCAACGTGCTCGCCGACGGCTCGGTCACGCTGCCCTCGTGGACGCGCGTCGACGCGGTGCTGCGCTACGACACGAAACTGCGCGGCGTGAACACGAGCTGGACGCTGGCCATCGACAACCTGTTCGATCGCCGCTACTGGAAGGAATCGCCCTACCAGTTCGGGCATATCTACCTCTTCCCCGGCGCGCCGCGCACGCTGCGTCTGGGCCTGAGCGTCGCGCTGTGAAAACACGCGAGCGAAAGTTTTTTGTGCAAAAGTTCGGGAGGCCTGAGAAGGCCAAAAAAACCACGCTATAATCTGAGGCTTGTTCCTCGATAGCTCAGTTGGTAGAGCGCCGGACTGTTAATCCGTAGGTCCCTGGTTCGAGCCCAGGTCGAGGAGCCACAATAAGCCGCAAGGCAACTGGAAACCCCGCTATCTTTTAGGTAGCGGGGTTTTTTCATTGTTAGGCGCTTATTTGGCAATCGCCAAATATCCAGTATTCGGGCTCGCGCATCAGCGCTTGAATCGCTCGGGGGGAATCGCTCCCTTCCGCTTCACCTCACCCAGTCGCTCGATCGCACACCTGGCTGGTAGATGCTCGTCGCCCTCTTTGCCACCAGGCCTTCGAGCTTCAGCGGAATGACGGCCTCTTCGAAGATGCGCAAAGGCTGATCCTCGAAGTGGCGCACGACCAGGATGCCAGGCTTGGCCGGCTTGAACAGCTTCGCGAGCGCCGCCTTGCGTTGGATCAGGGGCTGCTGCGTCACGTCTGCGCCGCGGTTCACCAGCAAGTCGAAGACGCAGAAGACCACGTCGGGCCCGCCCGCATATCTGAGCCGGCGCCGGGCGCCAAATCCGGGACCAGTTACGATTCGTGGCTCGCTCGAACCCCCTGATCGCCCGCTGATGCTCAAGAACACCGCCAAGAAAATGCTGCGTCCGCTCTGGTCGCGTGTACGTCATCGCATCGAACATGTCGTTCACTCCCAGACGGTACCGATCACGCAACGCTCAGCCGAATTGGCTGATCGCATCGCCCTGATTGAAGCCCGCCTAGCCTCAACTGACGAACGCTCCATGTTGACACCTGCACATTCCGTCCTTTCCGAGCAGCATGGTCGAGTGGACTCATCGACGACTTGCAGCGTCTGTGGCGGCCGCGAATTCGCTAGCAGAAAGATCCTCTGGCAAGGTTTGATTGATGAATGGCAACTTTCGCCAGAAGAGGCGGACTACGTTGATCGTCAACAGGGGGAGCAATGTGTCGCTTGTGGGTCAAACCTCCGATCCATCGCGCTGGCGGATGCGATCTGCTCAAGCCTTGGCCTAGGCGTTACTTTGCGCGAAGCCGCTCAGCTGCCAAAGACCGGATCGCTGCGAATACTTGAGCTGAATGAAGCTGGCACTCTCACCTCAACGCTTCAGCAATTTCCAGGCTACGTGTTCGGCAAGTATCCGGAGGTCGACATGCACGCGATGCCTTTTCCCGACAACAGTTTCGATCTCGTGATTCACTCGGACACATTGGAGCACGTTCCCAACCCGGTTCACGGACTCGAAGAATGCAGGCGAATCCTCAAGCCTGGCGGTGCACTCTGTTTTACTGTTCCCGTCATTGTTGGGCGAATGACTCGTGATCGATCTGGTCTGCAAAGGAGTTTTCATGGCGATCCATCCACGGCAACTGCCGATCTTGTTGTGCAGACCGAGTTCGGGGCGGATGCTTGGGCTTTCGTCATGCAAGCAGGATTTCGGAAGGTCACTACTCACGCAGTGGCTTACCCCGCCGCTACAGCATTTTCTGCATTCAAGGCTTAGATGGCATGCACCCTTCGGGGCGTCCCGCATTGCATAGTGGCTCGATGTCAAGGGTTAGCAGCGCTTCGACGCTGAGGTTAGCAACCGGCTCGTCTGTCATTCGGCCTACAAAGAACTACCTCGACCCGAGATGCAAACCGCCGGCGCTGCATGGCCGCCGCAGGGCGACCTCTTCTAGACCGGCGTTTACCCGGTTGCGCGCCGAGCTCGGCCGCGTGCAAGAATTGAAGCCCAGACCACGAGGAGCCCATGGGCGAGAGACAGAAAATCAGCGGCGTTGTCATTTCATACAACCGCGCAGACGTAATTGAAACGACATTGCGATCACTATGGTTTGTCGATGAGTTGATCGTCGTAGACAAGTCGTCGATAGACGGGACCGCTCAGCTTGCCGCGAAGATTGCTGACCGCGTCATCGTTGAGCCATGGCGCCCACTCGGGGAAGACTCCAGGCAATCTGCCGTGGATGCATGCACGCACGACTGGATCGTGTGCATGGACGACGACGAGTGCTTCAGCGCTGAGGCCGGCCGATACATCCAAAGCGAGCTGGAAGCACCAAGCGCCTGCGTCTACATCTTCCCTCTGCGCCATTACATCCTCGGCACGCATGACGAGGATGCTTACTACTGGCCCGATCGCAAGCCGAGGATGTTTCGCCGCGACGCCGTGAGTTTCAGAAGCACTGTGCATAACGAGTGGAACTACCGCGTCGAGGACTGCGCCTTCCCCTCGGCAGAAAACGGGATATGCATCCACCATCTCACGCACAAGGACACGGCGACTTGGATCGATAAAACGAACAAGTACACCTCGCAGGGCGACCGCCACCGCATGTTCGAGGACGACACAGATCTGATCGCCTTCGCCCATCGGCAAATCGACCACCACTTCGCCCAGGCAAAGACGAAAGACGCTACTGGCTACGTCGCCGCCGTATCCGTGCTGCGCAGCCTGTACGACATCGTTGACCGGGTGAAGGGCTGGGAAGAAGGCCGCGGCCTCGATGGGGCGCAAGCGTTCCGTGAGCTTGGCGCGCGCCTGGAAGCGGGATATCCAGTCCGCGCACCAGTCGCGACAGACGGCCCGAAGCGACGGCGGTGGTGGGGCTGGACCGGCTGACGCCCCATAAACGACAAAATCCCGCCCCGGCCGAAGCCAGAGCGGGAAATCTCAAACAGTTGCAGGCCTAGGGCGGCGCCAGTAGCGCGCGGTCATTGTTCACGGTGCCGAGCAGAAGCTGCACTTCGTTGTCTCGCCCTTCAACAACGAGTCGGCCTCGTTCAAGAAGCTCTCGACTTCGAGCGGCCATGGCCGCGAGGGCTGCGGATCGATCCGCGACACGCTGGCAGGCAGCGAGGTCGGCTGAGGCCTGCTCGCGATCAAGGGCGGCGTAGTCTGCGTATTGCTTGCGCACCCGGCCAAGCTCAGCAGTAACAGCGCGGCCGCGGGCAGCCAGGACGCCGAGGCGGTTTTCGTATCTATTGACGTTCTCCTGTTGCGTTTGGCATGGCTCGCGACCAGCGCCACCACGCGCTGCAGGTCGACCAGTGCGGCCAGCGCACGGGCGGTGTACCGCGTGCAGATGGAGCAGCAGTGCGCCGTCTCGGGCTGCCAGAAGGTGCTGTTCATGGTCACGAAGTGGAGCGGCGACGAACTGGTCGAGCGCCGTGAAGCCTGATATCTGCCCGACCTGCAGCTGCGCGCAGATCGTCGCAGGCTGGGCCCAGTTCGCGCAGGACCTCGCCGCCTACGTGCCGTCCGACACGCCCACCATCGAGAAGGTCGTGGCCGAGCCGGTGGAAGCCCTGCCCGCCCCCTTCGTGCAGGTCACCGGCCAGCTCGCGCTGCAGGACAACTTCAAGGTGTTCGAGGAGCGCCTGCGCGAGTTCCTCGCGACCAAGCTCATCCGCGAGCCGAAGACCGACGAAGACTTCGTCAACCTCGACGCGCAGATCAAGGCGATGAAGGAGGAGCGGCAGGCGCTGAAGGCCGCGAAGGCGCAGATGCTCGCGCAGGTCCAGCCGGCAGCCAGCACTGCGCGCCGCCGACCTACCGCCCTGCCGAGACGCAGCGCGGATCCATCCGCTGCCAGAAGTGCGGCGGCCTTCTCACCCACGTGGCCAGCGCGGTCGACGGCCGGACCTCCGGCCGCTGTTCGAGCGCGGGCTGCATCAAATGGACGGACTGAACGTGATCGACTCGCGCGCCCCTGCCGCCTCTCCGACCGAATGGCAAAACGGTCCCCACCGCTATCACCGAAGAGATGCACGTGGCCGCCGTGCGCACCGCCGCGCGCTGCACAGGGAACGACGACTTCCCGCCGCGGGTGTACCGAGCCATGCTCGCGGCCGCGCCGGCGCACGCAGACTCGCTGCGTGAGGCACTCGGCAAGATTGCCGCCCTCGAAAGTCGGGACCCGAACGCAGGGCGGATCGCGCGCGCCGCGCTCCAGGGCATCCGCTTCAGTGCCGGGCACCCCGCCGCTCAAGCAGGAGCACTGCAGGCGGTGAGCGACGAGCGTGCCGCGTTTGAGGCTGAAATCCGCAAGGACGCCGGAGACCTGAGCACGTTTGGCAGCGGGAGCAACTTTCACTATTGCAACAGCGCAGTGAACAACGCTTGGTGCGGCTGGAAAGCTCGTGCCGCCCTCGCAGCCACGCAGCCCACTGCAGTACCCGCAGCGGTTGTTGAGCCCATCGGCGACGGCCAGGGAGAGGCGATGCTGCTCAAGGCCTTGCCGGTGGGCACGCTGCTCTACGCCGGCGCCGATGGGGCGGGTGCGTTCCAGGCGCGCGTGCAGCCATGGCTCCTAGCGTGCTTCGGCGCGACCATCGCCGGCGACCGCGAGGAACGTAACCACCGCTTCCTGGAAGAGGCCGTCGAGCTGGTGCAGGCCTGCGGCTGCACGCGCAGCGAAGCGCACCAGCTCCTGGACTACGTCTTCGACCGCCCAGTCGGCGAGGTCGCCCAGGAGGTGGGCGGCGTCATGGTCACGCTGGCCGCGCTGTGCTTGGCGCAAGGCCACGACATGCACCCGGCAGGCGAGGTCGAGCTGGCGCGCATCTGGACGAAGGTCGAGCAGATCGGCACGAAGCAGGCGACGAAGCCGAAGCACTCACCGCTGCCAGCCACGGAACTCGACAGCCCATCACGCGACGCCAACAGGAACCACACGCAATGAGCGGCAGCGTCCCAGTCGACCTCAGCCGTTTATCGCGTGGCGCTGCAACGCGCCGTTGTCGAGACTATTTTTTGGTCTGCTTTTTGAAGCATTCAGGAGGGGCGTTCGGCTCCTTGCACTCGGGTGGCGCTGCTACAGCTGCGCTCAGAACGACCGAAGCGAACGCGAAAAGAATTGCTGAACGAAATGTTTTCATAGCGCCTTCTCCTCAAAAGTTGCCGAATGCTGGCACAGCTAGGTCAGCGCGTCGACAGGAAAAGCGCTATGCCAGCCAGCTGGGAGTTGAGCCATGAGTAGCATGTTCCTCATTGACGAGGAGATTGACGGCATCTGCGACGGCTTGGGCGCTAACTCACATGCAGCAAAGCGCAAGCGCCTGCCCGGAATGGGCCTGATCGTGAACCGCAAGCCGAACGGCCGGCCACTGGTGGTGCGCTCGCACGCCGAGGCGGTGCTGAGCGGCCGCGCCGCGCTGGCGCAAGAGGCCGCCTTGTCGGCGGCGCGCCCCGCTGCTGGCGACTGTGCTGCCGTCATTGCCCTTTTTGGCCGGAAGGCGGCCTAAGATGCCCCCCACCATGGGCCGCCGCCGAAAAATCGACACTGGGCTGGAGCCCCGCGTCTACCTCAACCACGGGGCCTACTACTACGTCCACCCGGGCGGCAAGTGGGAGCGCCTGGGCACCGACAAGGACGACGCGAACCGCAAGGCCCGGATCCACAACGACCCGGACAGCCTCTACGGCACGATGGTCTACTGGCTGGACCAGTTCCTGCTGCACTGCGACCAGCGAGTCCTGAAGAAGACGATGGCCGCGCGCACGCGCGACGACTACCGCGACGCCATCGAGGCGCCCACCGCCACCCGGAAGCGCGGCGCGCTGCGCGTGTTCTTCGCGCCGCCGCGCACGCCCGCGGACATCACGCCGGCGATGGTGCAGGACTTCTTGACGACCATGCATGAGCTTGGCCGCCCGACGCCGGCGAACCGGGAGCGCGCGTGCCTGTCGGCGTGCTTCGGCTGGCTGCTGCGCACGGGCAAGGTGCCGGGCCTGCAATACAACCCCTGCCTGCGCGCCAGCGGCGTCCAGAAGAACAAGGAGGTGCGCCGGGCGCGCTACGTCAAGCACGACGAGTTCCGGGAGGTCTACGCGGTTGCCGCGGCCAGCGAGCGCCTGATGATGGAGCTGACCTACCGCACGCTGCAGCGGCCCGAGAGCGACATCGTGCTGTGGACCTCAGCGAACCTGATCACCGAGGGCGGCGTGCGGAAGCTGCACCACATCCAGAACAAGACGAAGGTCGAACTGAAGATCGAGCTGCCGGCCGGCGTGACGATCCTGCTCGACAAGGCGCTCGGCACCGAGAGCAACGTGGTGCGGCTGATGCAGCCGCTGGTGCACCGCCTGGACGGCGACGCCTACACCTACGACGGGATCTGCTCGAATCTGAAGAAATCCATCGAGGTCGCCAACGTGCGCCGGAAGGCCCGCGGCATCGCGCCCATGCCCTCCTTCGGGTTCCGGGACCTCAAGGGCAAGGGCGCGACGGACATGTGGCTCGCCGGCGTGCCCATCGAGCAGATCCAGCTGCTCTGCGGCCACAAGAACAAGGCGACGACCGAGGTCTACATCAAACAGCGCTGGAGGGAGACCGCACAGCCGAACATGGTGGAGTTGGCCTCGTAGTGCTTTCCCGACACCAGCTCAGGCCCGTTCCAACCTATGGATGCTCATCACCAGACGAAGATGAACCTTCAATTTCGGGCTTCGTGTCTGAACTGCGATGGACTTCAAGGCGTCCAGATGGATGCCGCGCGTCCACAGGCTGACCGCCGAAATATTGCTCGCCTCCAACCTGAAGGGGTGAGACAGAACATCCGGTCGATTCTCTTGAGCGGCTCGTTTGTCGACGAGTTCGATAAGGGCGATCTCGGCCTGTTGGCGCGCCTCGCCTTCCATATATACCTCGTCAATTGCAGGCAACTCGGATGGGTATCCGGCAAGCGGAAACTCGACTAGACCGCTGGTCCGAGCGTAGGACGGGCGGCTTGTGAGCACATGGAATTCGGCCTCCCACAAGGCGTTCGACTCCTGCCAGGCTGAAACGATCACGTAGGACTCCCCTAGCAGCCCATTCGGCAACCCGCGCACGGCGAACATCGATGGATGTTGTTGGTTCATTTCTTCTCCAAAGCCCGAAAGCGTGCCCGCTTTGGATCGAAGTAGCTACCCGAAGATGCCCTACGCCAGTTCGATCAAAGGAGGCACCTTCAGGTGCCAAATATCCAGTGTTTTGCCCCCCTGTTTTGCACGTTTAATAGGCAGTTTGAGGGGGTTGATCCGCTGAAATTGTTTGGCGGCGCCAGGGCGGCTTTGCAGCATTCATGCGCCCCAGCGCCCCGAACTGTCATCCGACTGTTAATCCGTAGGTCCCTGGTTCGAGCCCAGGTCGAGGAGCCACAATAAGCCGCAAGGCAACTGAAAAGCCCGCTACATAACGTAGCGGGCTTTTTTCATTGTGGGCGCTTGTCGCCGCCTCGCACACGCTCATGTGCAGGTACATGCCGCATCGAGTTCGCGCATTCACATGCCGTTCAGGTCCGCGCTGCACATTCCGGCGCCATGACCCTCAAGAACGGGAAGCGCGCCGCCGTCACCGGCATGCTTCAAGTGGCGCCGAAAGGCCCCGGCCCCGAGAACCAGTTCATCCAGTTGCGCCCGACATTGCACGGACGCGAAACGGATGTGTTGAAGGCAGTCGCCACGCTGCCCGCGGAAATCCGCACGCCCCAGGCGACGGCGACCGAACTCGTCCGCAGGGGCATCGGCATTCCTTATTCGACGCTTTGCTCGATCCTTCGGCGGCTGGAGCAAAAGGGCGCGCTGCGCCTGGGGCGCGTCAAGTCTTGAGCCCTTCGTTCGGGCTGCAAGGCAGCCGCTAGACTCGCCCTTCGTCCATCGAATCGAGGTCTTGAATGAAAAGCACGAGTCAATACGAATTCAGCCTGCCCCTTTGCAACGAAGAGCAGCAGCGCCAGGTGCAGAAGGCGCTCATGTTTCCCGGCGCGATCACCACAGCCACCGTCAACCGCACCATCGGCGCGGCCGGCGTGATCGTGCAGGCCAGCTTCACGCCAGCGCAGTCCCTCGGGCTCATGCATGCGGAGATCATTTCGCGCATCGCACCGCTGGGCCTCGTGCCGATGCGGGTCCCCTCCGTTGCGGCCTGATCGGGAAGCCAGACGCACCCTTGGCGGTTCCTGAATGCCTCGCTGCCCGAACGGCAGCGGGGCATCTTTCATTGGGGAGCCCTTGCCGCATAGACTCGGTATGCAACGAAAGCTCACATGCCCGCCATCTCCCGCATCCAGAAAGAACAGGCCCTGCGCGCCGCCGGCATCGCGCTCAGGCCCTACCCCACGCTGGCGACTGTCGCGCCTGCGGGAGACCAGCGCGCAGCCGACCTCGCGCTGCTCGACGCAGGCACGGCCTGGGAGCGCGAACTCGAACGGCTGTACCTGCAACTGCTCATGACCCAGGCCCAGGCCGCCTCGGGTGACGCGGGCGAGGTGTTCGTGGAACTGTCCCGGCGCGAAGGCCTGGCGGCCGGGCTGGAACAACTGAACCAACGCGTGCCGCACCGGTACACCGCGGTGTACCGGCTCGAGGGCGAGTTGCTGCGCAACATCGAGCTCGTGGACAAGGCCCACGAAGTCAGGCCCGAATTCCTGGCCGAAGTCCCTTTGGGCACCAGCTTCTGCCAGTACGTGCTGCGGGATGGCATGTTCCTCACCAGCAACTCGGCGCAGGACGACCGCCTGGACGGCCATCCCTACCAGGGCGTGATGGTCGCCTACCACGGCGCTCCGATCATGGACAGCACCGGCGCGCTGTTCGGGTCGCTCTGTCACTTCGATGTGCAGGAGCAGCCGCTGAGCGACCTCGAGTTCGAGCACCTCAAGGCGATCGCGCAGGTCATCCGGCCGCTGCTGGACGACGCGCCGTAGGCCGGTCGAGGAAGAACTCCTAGCCGCGCTTTCCGAATCGCGGCCCGCGGCACCACTTCGCATCGGCAATCGAGGCACAACCGCACGACCCGCAGACCGTGCGTCACCGGATGGTCGACGGATTCCCCTACAGTCCTGACCATGCATTTCAAGCCGCAAGTTGTCCCCGGATTCCCCGCCCCCTCTCCTTCCCGACCGCTCATCCCTCCTCGGATGGCATTGGCCTTTGCTTCGGGCGCACTGAGCGTCCTGCTCATCGGTTGCGCCACCAAGCCCGCCCCGGCCCCCGCGCCGAAGAAAGCGGCAAGTGCCAAGCCGGCGTCCTCGGCCCGCAACGACGCCCGTCCCGCGCCCGAGCGCCGCGCGCGGAGCAGTGAACCCGCACCGTCGACACCGGTCTCCCCGTCCGCGCCCGTGGCCAAGGCGGAGCGCAATTTCCTTCGCCCGTCGAACGGCACCGTCATCCAGCGATTCGACGGCCGCAACAGCAAGGGCGTCGACTTCGCGGGATCGGAGGGCGACCCCGTCATTGCCGCGCGCGACGGCAAGGTCGTCTATGCGGCCGTGGGCCCGCGCGGCTACGGCCAGCTCGTGATGATCAAGCACGACGCGACCTTTGTGACTGCCTACGCGCACAACAGCAAGCTGCTGGTCAAGGAGGGGCAGTCCGTCAAGAAGGGCCAGGTGATCGCCCACATGGGCCGCACCGAAGCCGATCGCGTCAAGCTGCACTTCGAGCTGCGCCGCAACGGCAATGCGGTCGATCCCAATGCGTATTTCTCGGCTGACTAGCGCCTGATTTTCCGCGGCTTGCCGGCCGCTTCATCGTTCCGTGCAAATCAGTTGAATCCAGCGCGGCGCCTCGTGCGTAGCTCCTGCATGGCAACAACGAACACCGAACTGAAGATGCCTCCGCGGCTGGGTTTCGAGGATATTTGCGCGCAATTCAATGTGCCGGCAAAAAAGGGGGCACGCGTCGTCTACCAGGGCCAGCCGGGAACGGTCACCACGGCCCGGGGCCTCATGGTGCGCGTGCGGCTCGACGGCATGACGTGGTCGCGCCCCTACATGCCCGACGAGCTCGAGTGGATCGACGAGGTTGACGAAGGCGACGAGGCATCGAAGGCGAACGACGACGACGCGCGCAACGATGACCGGTGCACGTCTTATCGGCAAGACGCGTGAGGCCTTTGCTTGACGGACGTCCTCCCCTCCCTACACTCGAGCGGATGGTCCCCTCGCCCGCGTTCCGCCCACACCCTGCATGCGCAGCCCTGCCTTCGGCAGCCGGCGCGCGTCGCACGGATGTCGTTGCGGCGATCTCGGCGGTGTTCCGACACACCTGCGCACTTTCCTGAGCCCGGTGGTCCGCTACTTTCCTTGATGCGCAAACCATAGACCGCCGGGCACCGCTCCCGCGCGTTCATTGGAGTGCTTCATTCATGCTTGCAACGATTCACGGAGAGCGCACGCTCACCGAACTGGACTTCGTCCGCCTTCAGAAACTGACGGGCGGTCACCCTCCCCCGGCGCTCGCCGATCTCCTGGACATGGCGGACGTTCTTCCGTCGCGCGAGGTGCCCGCGGACATCGTCACGATGTACGCGCAGGTCGAAATCGAAGACCTGCCCACGCGCGAGCGGCAGAAGCTGGTCGTCTGCTACCCGGACGATGCGGCGCCGAACGACGGCTTCATCTCGGTGCTGTCGCCCGTGGGCATCGGGCTGCTCGGCCTGAAGGCCGGTGCAACGGCGCGCTGGCGCACGCCGGGCGGCGAAGAGAGCGCCGCGCGCGTGCTCACGGTGCTCTTCCAGCCCGAGGCCAGCGGCGACTACACGACCTGACGGACCTGACGGATCTGATGGTCGATGTCAGGGTCGAGCTCAGTGCTGGACGACGGGGGTGCGGCCCTTCGCGCTGTCGATGGTCGCGCTGACGGAGCTGGTGTTGACGGCCAGGGCCACCAGGATGGAGCCGACGAAGGAGGGGTCCGAAGCGCCGCTGAAATTCGAGGCGCCGGCGATGGCCAGGGCCTGCGCGACTTGTTGACGGGTCAGTTCCGCTGCTGCTTCGCCAACGACATTCTTCTTGGTGGTTGCCATCTGAAAACTCCTCGTGTTGAAGGCCCGACTGTAACTGCGCCGCAGCGGGCGCCGGGCCATCTCCCTGCGCCTTCCGGGGAGCCTTGGGGCCGCCTGTCCGCGGGTGCGCGCCGGGTCATAATCCCGCCCGCTTCGCCGCGCGCGGGACCATGACTTTCGGCACTGGCCTGCCGATGCGCCAGGTCGTATCGTCGCGCGGTCGCTGGCGGCGCGACGAATCGGGGAGGTCATACAGGCCACGCGGTCCCACTTCGGTACCCGATGAGTGGCGCTTCCCGGCGGGAGCGCTTCTTCATTCCTTACCTGTTGATCCGGACATGGCTTCTTCCAAACTTTCTTTCGCAAGCGCCAGCGTGCTTGCCGGCGCGCTGGTTCTCTCCGGCTGCGCAACCACCGACATGCAGATGGGCAGCCAGTCGGCCAAGACCGTGGCCACCGGCAGCGCCGCCGGCTCGGCCACCGCCGGCGAAAGCGGCGCGCTCGAGCGCTGCGACTCGCCGCTGGGTACCGTCTCCCTCATCGAGAACGTCAACGCCGGTTGGTACACCGTGCTCACCGGCGAATACAAGCTGCCGCCCACGGCCAACCTGCTGCGCCTCCTGGTGCAGCAATCGAACTGCTTCGTGGTGGTCGAGCGCGGCGCGGCCGGCATGAACGCCATGACGCGCGAGCGTGCGCTCATGCAGTCGGGCGAAATGCGCGGCGGCAGCAACTTCGGCCGCGGCCAGATGGTGGCTTCCGACTACGGCCTGTCGCCCGAAATCGTGTTCAGCAACAACGACGCCGGCGGCTTGGGCGGTGCGCTGGGCGGCCTGGTGGGCGGCGGCCGTGGCCGCGCCATCGCGAGCATCGGCGCGAGCCTGCAGACCAAGGAAGCCAGCGCGCTCCTGACCCTCATCGACAACCGCTCGGGCGTGCAGGTCGCGGCCGCCGAAGGCAGCGCCTCCAAGACCGATTTCGCGGGCTTCGCGGGCCTGGGCGGCCACTCGGGCGCGGGCGGCATCGGCGGCTACACGCGCACGCCGCAGGGCAAGGTGATTGCCGCGGCCTTCATGGACGCCTTCAACCAGATGGTCCGTTCGCTGCGCAACTACAAGGCGCAGACCGTGCGCGGCCAAGGGCTCGGCGGTGGCGGCCGGCTGGGCGTGGATGGCGGCGCGGCACCGTCGCAGACCTCGGCACCAGCCGCCCGTCGGCGCAAGTAGGCACAAGTAGGCGAGCAAGCCCATCGCCTTTGCAGGCCGGACCCCGGCCTGAATTTCGCCCGGGTTCACAATTCACCCCTCTGGAGGTGAACACGATGGATGGTTTGGAAGAGACGGCGGAAGCGGCAAAAGGCAAGCTCGTCTACCCCTTTGCGGAGCTCCCGCCACGCGGCAAGTCGATCGAGGTCGCCGCGGGCGTGCACTGGATCCGCATGCCGCTGCCCTACTCGCTCGACCACATCAACCTGTGGGCGCTGGACGACGGCGCCGGCTGGGCCGTGGTGGACACGGGCGTGCGCACCGAGGAAACGGCGGCCGTCTGGCGCGAGCTCTTCGCCAATTCGCCCGACACGCGCGGCCTTACCCGCGTCTTCGTCACGCACATGCACCCCGACCACGTGGGCATGGCCGGCTGGCTCACGCGCAAGTTCGGCGTGCGGTTGTGGATGACGCGCTCCGAATACCTCATGTGCCGCGTGATGGTGTCCGACACCGGCCGCGAGGCGCCCGACGACGCCATCGCCTTCTACCGCCGCGCCGGCTGGAGCGATGCGGCCATCGAGACCTACCGCACGCGGTTCGGCAATTTCGGCAAGCACATCCATCCGCTGCCCGACAGCTTCCGGCGGCTTCGCGACGGCGAGGTGCTGCGCATCGGCGCGCACGACTGGCGCATCGTCACGGGCAACGGCCATTCGCCCGAGCACGCGTGCCTGTACTGCCCCGACCTCAAGGTGCTGATCTCGGGCGACCAGATCCTGCCGCGCATCTCGTCCAACGTCTCGGTCTCGCCGATCGAGCCCGATGCCGATCCCATGGCCGACTGGCTTGCGTCGCTCGCCAAGCTCCGGCGCGAGGTGCCCGACGACGTGCTCGTGCTGCCCTCGCACAACGAATGTTTCCGCGGCCTGCATGCGCGCATCGACCGGCTCCAGCAGGGGCAGGAGCGCGCGCTCGACCGGTTGCGCAACACCTTGAAGACACCGAAGCGCGCGGTCGATGTGTTCGCGAGCCTGTTCGCGCGCAGCATCGCCGAGTCCGACGTGCAACTGCTGGGCATGGCAACGGGCGAGAGCCTCGCGTGCCTGAACTACCTGCTGCACCGCGGCGAGGTCGCCTGCGACATCGCCGAAGACGGCATTGGCTGGTACCGCCTCGCGAGCTGATGCGCTAGGCGCCGAACCAGTCGCGCGCCGAGCGCCCCTGGTCCGGGCCCAGCATCGAGAAGCCGCCATCGACCGGAATGTCCGCGCCGGTCACGAAGCGCGCGGCGTCCGAGCACAGGAACAGCACCACCTGCGCCACGTCGTCGCCGTCGCCCGCGCGGCCCAGCGGATGCAGCGGCGCCGCCATGCGGTCCGCGTGCGCGCGGTCGCCGCCCGCCATGCGCGAAAGCGCGTCCGACCAGGTCCATCCGGGCGACACCGAGTTCACGCGCACACGCCGGTGCGCGAGGCTCGCGGCCTGGTTGCGCGTGAGCTGCAGGATGGCCGCCTTCGCCGCCGGATAGAGCGCCCGCCCCGCCGTACCGAACTTGCCGCCGACGCTCCCCATGTTCACCACCGACCCGCCCTGCGCCGCCAGCGCATCGGCGGTCTTGCTCACCAGCAGCGCGCCGGAAACCAGGTTGACGTCGAGCGCCTGCAGCCATTCGCCGCGCGAAGACGCCATGCCGTTGTCGCCGTACACCACCGCGTTGTTGATGAGAAAGTCGATGCGCCCCTCGCTGGCCAGCGCATCGGCCACCAGCGCATCGAGCGCCGCGTCCGAGGCGATGTCGCAGACGACGAAGCGGCAGCGCGGCCCCAGCTCGGCCGCCAGCGCCTCGCCGCGCGTGGCATCGATGTCCACCGCCAGCACCTGCGCGCCGGCCTGCACGAAGGCACGGACGATGGCCGCGCCGAGCATCGCAGCCGCGCCGGTGACGATGGCGACTTTTCCTTCGAAATTCCAGTTCATGGCAGGGCCTTCATCTGTGCAACCGCTTCGTCCACGTGCACCACGTCCGCGAGCATCGCCAATGTCTCCAGGCTCGCCGCGTGCAGGTGCGCCTGCGCAGTGTTGCAGGCATCGGCGACGACCGCCACCTCGTAGCCCAGGTCGCTCGCGTGGCGCGCGCCGTGCTCGACCACGTGGTTGGTCGCGATGCCCGCCACGTAGAGCCGCGATGCGCCGGTGCGGCGAACAACGTCTTCGAGTCCGCTGGCCCAGAACGGGTTGTTGCGCTTGTGGGTGACGATGGCCTCGCCCGGCAGCGGCGCGAGCTCCTCGTAGAACTCCGCGCCCCACTCGCCATCGAGCACCGCCCCGGTTTCGGCCACGCGCCGGAACAGCGCGCAGTTGCCGAGGCAATCGGTGTATCCCGGCGCGAAGGCGATGCGCACGAAGATCACCGGCACGCCGTTCGCCCGCGCGCCGGCGATCAGGCGCGCGGCCGAGGCGATCAGCAGCGGGCGCGCCGGGTCGTCGGCCGCCACGCCCACCCGCACCTTGCCATCGGCGTGCAGCACGTCGTTCTGGTAGTGCATGGCCAGCAGCGCGGCCTTCACATGAACACCTGCAGGGCTTCGTGCGGCGCGTCGCAATTGACGAGCTCGACGCGCTTCATGTGGATGCGGAATCCGTCGCCCTCGCGCCGCAGCGTGTGCAGCACGCTGCCGCCGAAGGTGCGCTGCTCGGTCTTGCGCCATTCGAGGAGCAAGAAGGTCGAGCGCACCACGCAGCTTTCTCCACCTCCCTGCTCGTCGCGCGATTCGAGCCCGATGTTGCCCACCACATGCACCGTGCGCGTAGGCGGCTGCTGCGAATAGGCGCGCGCCTGCTCGAGCCGGCGCGCCCGCATCGAGCGCAGCAGCGCGTCTTCGCAGAAGAGCGAGGCATGGTTGATGTGGTCCGTCTGCCCGTGCACCAGCGGCACCCAGTAGAGCCCGTCGGGCGTGAAGAGCCGCTGCCATTCGTCCCAGCGGTGTTCGTCCAGGAGGCGCGCCTCGTGGTGCAGGAACTGCGTGATCGCCTGCTGCTCGTGCCAGTCGTTGAAGTTCATTCGGCGCTCCCGGCCTGCTCACCGATGTCCATGTACGAGGCCCACGCCGCGAACATGTTGCGGGACGGCATCTCGCTGTTGCCGTTGGAGGCCCGTCCGCCCGGCAGCGGCTGGTCGCGCCCGGCCGCGCGGTGCATGCTGACCCAGTCGCCGCCGTCGGAGGCCAGCCCCTCCTGCACGCGGTTGTAGGCCTCCAGGTCGTCGGGCATCACGTTCGACGAGGGCGAGTTGACGATGTTGGTGTACTTCAAGGTGCGCTGGAAAGTCGCCTCCGGTGCGCCCTTCAGGCGAAAGCTGAAGATCTCCACCAGCGTGCGATCGACCGACAGCGGCCGGATCACGCGGATCTGCTGGAACGAGGTGTGCGGCGAACAGCTCGGGTAGACGATGGTGTTGTGCCGGTTCACCCGCAGGATTTCGTCGGCGCGCTGCGCACCCTGGCTGGCTTCGAGCGCGGCCACATAGGCCAGGCTCACCGGGTCGGTGGGCGGCACGAAGATGCCCTCCATGAAGCCGTGGCCGTTGTCGTAGCCCTTGAGCTCCAGGTTCTCCCAGAACTCCAGCGGCTCGCCGTTGCCGTCGACGATCACCACCTCGAAGGGCTTGGGCGTGCCCGAGGGCATGGCCTCGAATTCTTCCTTGGCCGCGCGCCACGACGACTCGTGCGTGGCCACCGCATGGATCGTGTCGTGCAGGTTCTCGAAGAAGATCTTCCAGTTGTTGCGCTGGATCACGCGCTGCACGCCGCCGGCCACTTCCACCTCGCCATCGGGGGCGCGGTCGCAGAAGTTGTCGAGCGACGTGGCCACGCCGCCGAGGAAGTCGGCCAGTTCGGGCCCCTCTTCGGACAGGCTCGCGAACACGAAGCCGCGGTGGCTCGCCACGCGCGCCACCTTGCGCACCGCGTGCGACCCGCTCTTGAGGTCGAGCGCCGTGTCCTCGTAGCCGCTGCGCAGCGGCACCGACAAGAGGCTGCCGTCGCACTTGAAGGTCCAGCCGTGGTACAGGCACCGCAGGAACTTGCCGGCGCTGCCGCTGCCATCGGGAACGATCTTGGCGCCCTTGTGCGGGCAGCGGTTGTACAGCACGTTCACCGCGCCGTCGGTGTGGCGCACCATCACCACGGACTCGCGGCCCAGGCGCGTGGTGAAGTAGTCGCCGACGTTGGGCACCTGGCTCTCGTGGCCCACGTACAGCCAGGCCTGGCCGAAAACGCGGTCCATCTCCAGCTCGAAGATGGCGGGGTCGGTGTAGACGCGCTTGTGCACGCGGTCGGGCTGCACGAGCGACTGGATGTCGATGGGAGCCTTGGCGGCTATGGGGATGATGGGGATGATGGGGATCACGGAATTCATCGGATGGGTCTCCTGAAGCGTCGTCAGATGTCGAGCACCAGGTGCGGCGTCTTGGCGCGCGACACGCAGGTGCACAGGGTCTTGCCGCCCGCCTTCTCGCGCGGGCTCAGGTTGTGGTCGCGGTGGTCGGGCACGCCCTCCACCACGTCGACGACGCACACACCGCAATCGCCCTGGCGGCAGTCGTACATCGGGTCGAGCCCGGCGGCGATCAGCACGTCGAGCAGGCTCTGGCCGGGCGCCACCGCGAGCGTCTTTCCCGAGCGCAGCGTGCGCACTTCGAAGGCCGTGTCGCCGGCCTCTGCGAGCGCGCCGGCGAAGAGCTCGAAGTGCACGTGGTTCTCGGGCCAGCCCTGTGCGCGGGCGGTGTCGACCACCGCCTGCACCATGCCGCGCGGGCCGCAAACATGCAAGTGGCGGCCGCTCTGCGGCGCCGCAAGCAGCGCGCGCAGGTCGAGGCCGCGCGCGGGGTCGCCGCCGTCGTGCACCACCGTGCCGCCGAGCGCGCGCACGTCGGCGAGGTAGGCGGTCGCCTCCTCGCTGCGCGTCGCATAGAAGAAGTCGAAGGCCTGCCCCTCGGCGGCCAGCGCGCGCGCCATGCACAGCAGCGGCGTGATGCCGATGCCGCCCGCCACCAGCAGCGGCGGCAGCGCCCCCTCGTGCAAGGCGAAGTCGTTGCGCGGCGGGTGCGCGGCCAGCACCGCGCCGGGCACGAGGCCGTGCATCCAGGCCGAGCCGCCCGAGCCCTCGGGCTCGTGCAGCACCGCGATCTCGTAGCTGCTGGAGCCGTCGTGCGGGCGCACCAGCGAATACGCGCGCTGCCCGCTCGACTGCGCGACCTGCACGCTCACGCTCAGGTGCGCGCCCGGTGCGAACGGCGGCAGCTCGCCGCCATTCGCCGGCCGCAGCACGAAGGCCTTGATGGCCGGCGTGAGCGGCGTGACCGAAGCCACCACCAGCGCCAGTATGTCAGCGCCCTGCGTCATCCGAGCGGCAGCGCGGGGTCGGCGATCGTGAGGCCGCTGGACTTCGACCAGCGCGGCATCAGCGTGTTCGACGGCAGCGTTTCGTCCACCAGCTTGCGCGCGGTCTCCACGCCCGCCACAGGCAGGCCCTTGGCATCGAGCAGGCCGATCTGCACCAGCACGCTGGCCTGGTCCCAGTAGATGTGCTCGTGGTAGAGCTTGTCGCCGCGGAACTTGACGATGGCCACGAGCGGAATCTCCACCGGCTTGCCGGTCGGCGCGATGCCCGGCAGCATCCAGTCGACTTCCACCGTGTGGGTGAAAGAGAAGAGCATCTCGTCCACGATCTGCGTCGCGCCCACGGTGCGCGAAATCGGTGTGAGCCGCGTGTCCGGCGGCGTCGTCGGAATGAAGTGGTGCTTGTAGAAGCGAGAGAGCTCCCTGGCGCCCACGCCGCCGGTCATCGTCGGGATGTGGTTGACGTAGGGCTCGCTCACCATCGTGCCCATGGTCGCGACGACATCGCGCGTGCCGAACTCGTACTCGCAGTGCTTGTCCCAGAGCGCCGACAGGTCGTAGACCGGCCCGATGGCTTCCTTGAACAGCGCCATGGAGCGCTGGTGCGCCATGAGCGTGGAAGGCTTGTCGAAATGGTCGCCGCCGGTGCGCGCGAACGCGTGGTCCACGCCGGGGTAGACGTACATCTGGGCGCCCGGCTTGCCGGCAAAGGCCTCGAGCACCTGGGCGCGGGCCTCGGGTGGGCAGAACTGGTCGAGCTCGGCGAAGTGCAGCGCGATCGGGCATTCGATCTTCGGCACGAGGTCGAGCGCGGCCTCGATGCCCACGCCGTAGTAGCCCACCGCGGCATCCACGCCCGAATGCGCAGCCGCCAGATACGCCAGCTTGCCGCCGAGGCAATAGCCCAGCGCGCCGACCTTGCCGGTGCAGGCCGGGTGCGCGCGCAGCGCCTTCACGCTCGCGGTGACGTCGGCGATGCCGGCGTCGATGTCGAACTTCTGGAAGAAGCCGAATGCGCGTTGCCAGTCCTCCGGCGAATAGCCCAGGTCGACGTCGGGCTCCATGCGCCAGAAGAGATCGGGTGCGAGCACCACGTAGCCCTCTTCGGCATAGAGGTCGGCCACCTCGCGCACGTAGTCGTTGATGCCGAAGATCTCCTGGCACAGCACGATGCCGGGGCCGCTGCCCGAAGCCGGCAGTGCGAGGTAACCGCGAAAGCTGCGGCCGTCGCCGGCCGGGATGTCGATGTACTGACTCATCGTGGATGTCTCCAAAGTGGTGGGGCTTTTCGGAATTCTGGGCAGCGCCCTTGGCGATGTCTGTCCACTTCCTGCAAACAACGTCGCTGCAAGAAACGGATAGCCCGCCGCGGCGGCGGCACGCAGACTGCGACGCGCATTGCATTCACCCCCCACGTCAACCGAATCCCTCCAGAGGAGATCTCTCATGTCGCAGACAAGCATCCGAACGGCCTTGTTGGCCCTCGCCGCCGTCACTGGCGCATCGCTGTCACAGGCCCAGCCCGTCAAGGTCGGCCTCGCGATGGACCTCTCGGGCCCCTTCGCCGTCGGCGGCGCAGAGTCCAAGGCCGGCTTCGCGGTGGCGATCAAGCAGCTCAACGGCAAGCTGGGCGGCGTGCCGGTCGAGTTCGTCGAGGCCGACACCGCCGGCAACCCCGACCTGGCCCGTCAGGTGGTCGAGCGCATGCTGCTGCGCGACAAGATCGACCTCTTCACCGGCCCCGTGGGCTCGTCGGTCGCGCTCGCGGTCGGTCCGCCGCTCTTCGCCGCCAAGGTGCCCTACCTGTCGAGCAACACCGGCCCGAGCGACTACTCGGGCGCCAAGTGCAACCCCTACTTCTTCGGCGCGTCGTACCCCAACGATGCGTACCACGAAGCCGCGGGCAAGTTCGCCTCCGACAAGGGCTTCAAAAAAGTCGCGCTCATCGCCCCCAGCTACCCCGGCGGCAAGGACGCGGTCAACGGCTTCAAGCGCAACTTCAAGGGTGGCGTGGGCGACGAGCTCTACACCAAGCTCGGCCAGCTGGACTACTCGGCCGAGCTCGCGCAGATCCGCGCGAGCAAGCCCGACGCGCTCTACTTCTTCCTGCCCGGCGCGATGGGCGTGAGCTTCATCAAGCAGTTCGTCGGCGCGGGCCTCTCGAAGGACGTGGCGCTGATCTCGACCGCCTTCTCCGCCGACGAGGACATGATCCCCGCCGTGGGCGAGCCGATGCTCGGGCTTTTCAACACCGCGCACTGGTCCTACGACCTGGACAACCCCGCCAACCAGCGCTTCGTGGCCGAGTTCCGCCAGCAGAACAACGGGCGCAATCCGTCCTTCTATGCCGGCCAGGCCTACGACGTGCTCATGGCGATGGATGCGGCCGTGCGCGATGCCGGCGGCAAGGTGGCTGACAAGCCCGCGCTGCTCAAGGCGATCAAGGCGGCGAAGTACAAGTCGGTGCGCGGCGATTTCAGCTACGGCGCCAACAACTTCCCGATCCAGAACTACTACCTGCGCGTGATCGGCAAGGACGCGAGCGGCCGCATCACCAACAAGGTGATCGGCACCGTGCTGCAGAACTACCAGGACAGCTCGGCCGCCAAGTGCGCGATGAAGTCCTAATGTCTTGAAGTGTCGCGCGGGAGCTGGCCGAAGCGCTCCCGGTAACAGGCGGCAAAGCGGCTCAGGTGCGAGAAGCCGCAGTCCAGCGCGATCTGCGTCACGCTCGCGCCGTCGTGCCGCGCGAGCTGCGCATGCGCGGCATCGAGCCGCATGTTGCGCAGCACCTCCATCGGCGAGAGCTCGCGATGACGCCGGAACAGGAGTGCCAGCGTGCGCCGCGTCACGCCCGCGGCCTGTGCCACTTCTTCGAGCGACAGGGCCGTGTCGAGCCGGCTGCGCATGAATTCTTCGGCGCGCCGCAACTGCCCGAGGCTGGCTGCCTCCGAGCCGAGGCGCAGCGCATCGTGCTGCCGCCGCACCGAGTTGGGCCTGTGGCACAGCAGGTAGAGCATGAGGTTGTCTTCGCAGTGGGCCAGCCAGCGCGGGTCGTACGGGGTGCCGCCGTCGCCCGCCGCAGGCAGCAGCGACGCGAGGTTGGCCACCATGCGGCACCACTGCGTGCCGGCGGCGTCGTCCAGCCGCAGCGGCATGTCGAAATCGATCTCGCCCACCTCCTCCGCATGGCGCACGGCGAAGGCGCGGCGCGCCACGTCCTGCAGGCGGCCCAGTTCGATCTTGAGCATCAGCTGCTCGCAGTCGGCATGCCAGCGCAGCCGCACCGGCTTGTGCGCGGACACCACCGCGCCCTGGCCCGGATGGATCTGCAGCGTCTGGCCGCCCGTGCGGATTTCGGCATGGCCGTGCAGCGGCATCTGCACCAGCACGAAGTTGCCGAGCGCGTCGGGCTCGATATCGACATCGCAGCCGTAGCGCAGGATGCACAGCGACAGTGCGCTCATCTCGGCGCGGCAGAACACCGCATCGACCTTGCCGCGCCCCCAGACGCTGCGATGGTCCTTCAGCTCATGGGCGACCAGCGCGTGGGTTTCGTCCGCCTCGCGCGAGCGGAACACCTCGCGTCGGTACAAGGGAGAAAGCTGCTGGCTCGACCATGCGTCCACGGGCACTCCTGGGGTCAGGGGGTTGGAAACCATTGTTTGCCACTGGGGGCGTGCCCGCAATCTACCGCCGGGTCGCGCTTGCCGCCATGGGGCTTGCCCCGACGTGCAAGAAGCTTGCCCGGCATCGCTCCACGAATGTGCCGCTCAGACCGTGAGCACGACCTTGCCGATGTGCCCCGCACGCTCCAGGTATTCGTGCGCCTGCACCACGTCGCCGAATGCGAACTCGCGATCGATGCGCACCTGCAGCGTGCCGTCCGCGAGGCCCGCGTCGATGAAGGCCAGCGCGCGGCCGAGCGCGGCCTCGTCGCGCGGCAATCCCATCGTGGCCGCGCCGGTGTGCTCGAGCACCTTGTAGACGTGGAAGCGCCAGCTCTTTCTGAACTGCGCGATCACCGGGTACCTGAATTCGGCCCCGCCCGAGAGGCCGTACAGCACATACAAGCCGCGGTGCGCGACCACGTCGCCGAGCCGCTCGACCTGCGCACCGCCCACGCCGTCGTACACCAGGTCGACGCCGCGGCCCTCGGTGAGCTGCAGCACGCGCTCGCCCACGTCTTCATCGTGCGTCACGACCACGTGCGTTGCACCGGCTTCACGCAGCGCCTCGCGCTTGGCAGCGGTGCGCGTGACCGCGATGGCGACGATGCCCGCCGCGTGCGCCATCTGCAGCGCCGCGATGCCGGTGCCCGATGAAGCGCCGGTGACGAGCATCACCTGCCCTCGCTGCAACTGCGCCATCTCGAACATCGGGAAGTAGCCCGTGAGGTAGGCCATGTACGCCCCCGACGCCTGCGCGGCCGAAAGGTTGCCGGGGTACCGCACCACGTGCGTCGCCGGCAGGAGGATGTGCTCGCCATAGGTGGGATAGCGTCCCTGGCCGGCGCCCGGCAGCACCGCGACCTTGTCTCCCGCCTTCAGCCCTTCGACGCCCTCGCCCACCGCTTCGACGACGCCCGCGGCCTCGTTGCCCAGCCCGGCTGGCAGCGTCGCGTCCTCGATGTAGAGGTTCTCGCGCCACAGCGCATCGGCCCGGTTCAGGCCGATGGCCTCGACCGCGACGCGCACCTCGCCGACGCCGGGCGCTGGCGTCTCGACCTCCTCGATCTTCAGCACCTCGGCACCGCCGAACGCGTGAAAGCGAACCATCTTGCCCATGAAAAATCTCCTTCTTGAATGATCGATGGCTTAAATTTAGAAGCCTGAGGACCATCGAGGAAATCGATTCGCGGGATATTCGCTATGCGCGCAATCGATAACGCCAGGACGCAGATGAAACCCATCGAACTCAACCGCATCGACCTGAACCTGCTCACGGTGCTGGCCGCGCTCATGCGGGAGCGCCACGTCAGCCGCGCCGCGGAGCGGTTGAACCTGGGTCAGCCCGCGGTGAGCCATGCACTGTCGCGGCTGCGCGAACTCACCGGCGATCCGCTGCTGGTGCGGCAGGGCCGCGTGATGGAGCCGACCGAGCGCGCCCTCGCCTTGATGCAGGGCCTGGGCCCCGCGCTCGCGCAGATCGAGGCCACGTTCCGCGCGCAGGCCGACTTCGAGCCCGAGCGCGCCGCACCGGTGTTCCGCATCGGCCTGACCGACGACTTGCAGATCGCGATGCTGCCGCGCCTGCTGCGCGCGCTCAGCGCCGAAGTGCCCGGCGCCAAGCTGGTGACGCTCACGGTCTGCTACCGCAACGCCATGCGCTACCTGGAGCAAGGGCGCGTGAGCGCGGTGATGTCGTTCCTGAAGGACCTGCCCGCCGATGCGAAGGTCCGCAAGGTCCGCACCGCGCGCTTCGCCATGCTGCGCGCGGACGGCGTGCCCGGAAAACTCTCGCTCGACGACTATTGCCGGCGCCGCCACGTGCTCGTGACCTATGCGGGCGACCTGTGCGGCACCGTCGATGAAACGCTGGACGAACTCGGGCGGCAGCGAGACGTGGCGTTCTCGGTGCCGCAGTTCGGGAGCCTCCCCGCGGTGCTTGCCGGCACCGACCTGCTGGCCACGGTGCCGGAGCACGTGGCGCTGGCGCTGTCGGCGCAAGGCGGCCTGCGCTACGAGGCCTTGCCGTTCGAGAGCCCGGACTACCAGATCAGGATGGCCTGGCGCGCGGTGACCGACAAGGACTCGGCGGAGGCGTGGTTGCGCAAGGCCATGCTGCGCGCCTTCAACGATTAGGATGGCAACCCGCTTTCACGGAGGGCACCGCATGCCAAATGCCGAAACGAACTTCGAGCTGACCGCCAACGACGGCTACGCGGTGGAAGGCCTGCCGCTCATCCTCATCGGCCACAGCATGGTCTCGTTCGCCACGCAGTACTACCTGACGCGGCACAGCGAGTTGCTGTCCGGCGCGGTGCTCTCGGGCACCGCGGCGCTCGACCTGCTGGGTGCCGCGTTGCAAAGCGGCTTTCGCCTGGAAGACATGAACGCCGCGCTGCCCGATGTGCGCACCCCGTTCGACTGGCTCAGCCGCGACCCGGCGCAGGTCGATGCGTACATCGCCGATCCGCTGTGCGGGTTCACGGTCTCGGCCGAGGGCCTGGGCTCCATGTTCGCGGACCTCGCGGAACTCACGCCCGCGGCGATGCAATCGCGCATCCGGCCCGAACTGCCGCTCTATCTCTTCATCGGCGACCAGGACCCGGTCAGCAACAAGGCCGAATGGTTCTACCCCTTGGTGCAGCGCTACCGCGAGGCGGGCCTGCGCGATGTGTCGTGCCACGTGTTCGGCGGGGCGCGCCACGAGACGCTGAACGAGACCAACCGCGATGAGGTCGTGGCGGTGTTGCTCGCCTGGATTGCGCGCGTTGTGTCATCCACTCGTTGAGCCAAGAAAATGCGCAACCTGAAAACGATCATCGCCCTCGCGCTCCTGGCCCTGTGCGGCAGCGCGTCGGCAGCGGACCTCAAGGTGCTGACGGCCGGCGCGTTCAAGCCGGTGGTCGCGGCATTGGCGCCGGCCTTCGCGCAGCGCACGGGCCATCGGCTGGTCATCGACAACGACACGGCCGGCGCGCTGCAGCGCCGCATCGGCGATGGCGAGGCTTTCGACGTGGTGGTGCTGACGCCGGCTGCGCTCGACCAGTTGGCCAAGGCCGGCAAGGTGGACGCCGGCACTTCGGCGCGGCTCGCGCGCGTCGGCATCGGCGTCGCGGTCAGGCAGGGTGCGCCCGCGCCCGACATCGGCAGCGTGGCCGCACTCCGGCAGACGTTGCTGGCCGCGCGCGCCGTGGCCTACATCGATCCGGCAGCGGGCGGCTCCAGCGGCGTGTACCTGTCGCAGCTGTTCACCACGATGGGCATCGCGCCGCAGATCGAGGCCAAGGCGGTGCTGGTGCCCGGCGGGCTGGTGGCGCAGCGCGTGGTCGATGGCAAGGCGGACATCGCCATCCACCAGATCAGCGAGATCCTCGCCGTGCCGGGCGCCGCGCTGGTGGGCCCGATCCCGGCCGAGATCCAGAACTACACGGTGTATGCCGGGGCCGTGGCAGTCGCCGCGCGCGATCCGGCGGCCGCGAAAGCTTTTCTCGCGCTGCTCGGCAGTGCCGAGGCTCGCGAGGTTCTCACGAAGAAGGGCATGGAAGGGCCCTGACGCCGAGGCCGCCGAAGCGAGCCTTCGTGCGCCTCACCGCGACCGCCCATCGAAGTGCGTGACCGGCACGGCCGCGAGGTCGATGCCCTCGATGCAGCGCACGTTGATGGCCGCCATCGGCTCGCCCTTCGGACCGGTCGCCTCGCTGTAGGGCTGGATGCCGCAGTTCGGGCAGAAGCGGTGCCTGATCGCGTGCTTGTTGAAGAGGTAGGTGTTCGCGTTCTCCTCGGGCGTGAGCAGGCGCATCGCGTCGCGCGGCACGAACCACAGGAGCGAGCCCCTGCGCTGGCACATGGAGCAGTTGCAGGCCATGGCCGAGGCGATCTCGCCTTCGGCTTCGAACTTCACGCGGCCGCAGTGGCAGCTTCCTTCGTACTTCATGGTGTGTGTCTCCGGCATGTGGGGCGACAAGGATGGCAGCCGGCCGCGGCCATGGCAAGCGTCACCTGTGCGGCTCAGCGCACCGTCACGCGGAAATCGGGCGACTGCGCCACCACCGCCGCGATCTCCGCCATCAACGCCCTCGCCCCCGGCGATGGGAAGGCGCCCTGCCGCTGCGTGAGCCCGATCTCGCGCCGCGTCTCGTCCAGCGGAAAGTCCAGCACCACGAGGCTGCCGTCGCGGATCTCGTAGCGCAGCTGGTGCGGCGAGATCGCGGTCAGCATGTCGCTCTCCAGCAGCAGGCCGCGCAGCACGGCGAGGTCGCCGGTTTCCACCGCGGGAATCGGCGGCGCCTCGCGCGCGGACGAGAAGAACCGCTCGAGCAGTTCGCGCGACGGCGTGTTGTGCCGCGAGAGCGCCCAGGTCGCCTGGCGCAGCGCATCGAAGTCGATGCGCTTCGCATGCACCAGCGGATGGCCCGCACGCGCGATCACCGCGATGCGGTCCTCGAACAGCGCCTCCTGCTGCAGCTCCTTGGCTTCGGCGGGGCTGCGCAGCGCGCCGAGGATGAAGTCGATGTCGCCGCTGCGAAGCGACGCGGCCAGCGCGTCGTACGGGCTCTCGACCGTGGCGACGTGCAGCCCCGGATGCCGCGCGAGCAGCGCGGCGATCGCGAGCGGCAGCACCTGCGTGCGCCCGAGCGGGAGCGCGCCGACGGTCACGCTCCCCTGCAGCGTGCCTTCGCTCGCGGCGATGTCCGGCCCGATGTGGCGCAGCTCCGCGAGCACGCGCTTGAAGTGAAAGGCCACGATCTCGCCGGCCGGTGTCGGCGCGAGGCCGCGCGCCTTGCGTTCGAGCAGCGCGGCGCCGAGCCCTGCCTCCAGGTCCTTCAGCGCGCTGCTGATGGCCGGCTGCGTGATGCCGAATTCGCGCGCGACGGCGGGCATGTTGCGCTTCTCCACCAGGCTCGCGATGACCGCGAGCCGCCGGCCGTTGAGGATCGACGCGAAGAGCGAGGGCACGTCGGCGGTCGCGCCGATGCCGCCGCGCGCGACGAGCTGCAGGCGCGCATCCTCCAACTCGCGCTCGATGCGAAGCGCGCGCACCCGCACCAGCTCGCCATAGGAATTGAGCGCCATGCCCCGCGCGCGGCGATCGAACAGCGGCCGGCCCAGCACGCCTTCGAGCGCCGAGATGGAGCGCGTGACGCCCGAGGCGACGCGGTACAGGCGCTCGTCCGCGGCCCGGGCGATGCTGCCGGCGGCGGCCACGGCCGAGAACGCGCGCAGGTGCCGCAGGTTGATGGCGAGCGCGCTTCCGATCACTTTGTCTTGCTGGTTCGCCGGGGTCATTTCAATCCTCGGGGTAAACCCTATCGATAAGAAAGTCTGATGGTAGGGCAACCCGAACTCACGCCAAGCGAAGGCGCGCGCGACCACACTCGAAGGCATCCGAGCCAACCACCGATTGGGTGAGAAAAAAATGATCATCGACTGCCACGGCCACTACACCACGGCGCCCAAGGCGCTGGAGAACTGGCGCAACCAGCAGGTCGCGGGCCTCAAAGACCCCGCGCTCAAACCCCGCGTTGCCGATCTGAAGATCAGCGACGACGAACTGCGCGAATCGATCGAGGGCAACCAGCTGCGCCTCATGAAGGAGCGCGGCAGCGACTTGACGATCTTCAGCCCGCGCGCGAGCTTCATGGCGCACCACATCGGCGATTTCGAGACCTCGTCGACCTGGGCCGCGATCTGCAACGAGCTGTGCTTCCGCGTGAGCGAGCTCTTTCCCGATCACTTCATCGGCGCGGCGATGCTGCCGCAATCGCCCGGCGTGGACCCGCGCAGCTGCATCCCCGAGCTGGAGCGCTGCGTGCGCGAATACGGCTTCGTGGGGATCAACCTCAACCCCGATCCCTCGGGCGGGCACTGGACTTCGCCGCCGCTGTCGGACCGCCACTGGTACCCGCTCTACGAGAAGATGGTCGAGCACGACATCCCGGCGATGGTGCATGTCAGCACGAGCTGCAACGCGTGCTTCCACACCACCGGCGCGCACTACCTGAACGCGGACACCACCGCGTTCATGCAGTGCCTCACCTCCGACCTCTTCACCGACTTTCCGACGCTGCGCTTCGTGATCCCGCACGGCGGCGGCGCGGTGCCCTACCACTGGGGACGCTTTCGCGGGCTCGCGCAGGAGATGAAGAAGCCGCTGCTCAAGGACCACCTGCTCAACAACATCTTCTTCGACACCTGCGTCTACCACCAGCCGGGCATCGACCTGCTCACGCGCGTGATTCCCGTGGACAACATCCTCTTCGCGAGCGAGATGATCGGCGCGGTGCGCGGCATCGATCCGGAGACCGGCTTCTTCTACGACGACACGCGCCGCTACATCGACGCGACGCCGATGCTCGATGCCGCAACGCGCCACAAGGTGTTCGAAGGCAACGCACGCCGCGTCTATCCGCGCCTCGACCGCGCACTCATTGCCAAAGGCCTCTGACCATGTCCAGCACCCTCCAGCAACTCGGCGTCGTCCATCGCAACATCGTGCGCGCCGATCCGGCCGCCGTCGAAAAGCTCTCGCGCTTCGGCGTCTCGACCGTGCATGAGGCCCTGGGCCGGCTCGGGCTGATGCAGCCGCGCATCCGCCCCATCCACCCCGATGCGCGCTTCTGCGGCACGGCCGTCACGGTGCTGCTGCAGCCGGGCGACAACTGGATGCTGCATGTCGCGGCCGAACAGATCCAGCCGGGCGACGTCGTGGTGGCCGCCTGCACCAGCGACAGCACCGACGGCTTCTTCGGCGACCTGTTGGCCACCTCGTTCAAGGCGCGCGGCTGCAAGGGCCTGGTGATCGACGGCGGCGTGCGCGACGTGCGCGACCTCAACGCGATGAACTTCCCCGTGTTCAGCCGCGCGATCCATTCCAAGGGCACCATCAAGGCGACGCTCGGCTCGGTCAACGTGCCGGTGGTGTGCGCGGGCGCGCTGGTGAACCCGGGCGACGTGGTGGTTGCCGACATCGACGGCGTGGTGGTCGTGCCGGCCGCACGCGCGCAGCAGGTGGCCGATGCGGCCGAGGCGCGCGAAGCCAACGAGACCGCCAAGCGCGAGCGTTTCGCCGCGGGCGAGCTGGGTCTGGACATGTACGCGATGCGCGAGCCGCTGGCGAAGGCGGGCCTGCGCTACATCGACTGAGGAAGAACGGCCATGGCTCGCATCATCGGCGCCGTCGCATGCTCGCACACGCCCACCATCGGCTTCGCCTTCGACAAGAAGAAGCAGCAGGACCCGGTGTGGGCGCCGATCTTCGAGGCCTTCGCGCCCGTGCAGCGCTGGCTCGCAGAGCGCAAGCCCGACGTGCTCTTCTTCATCTACAACGACCACGTCAGCTCGTTCTTCTTCGACCACTATTCGGCCTTCTCGCTCGGCGTGGGCGAGCGGCATGCGGTGGCCGACGAAGGCGGCGGCGCGCGCGACCTGCCCGCGCTCGCGGGCCATCCGGCGCTCGCGCAGCACATCGGGCGCTCGCTGGTGGCGGACGAGTTCGACATGTCCTTCTTCCAGGACCGCGCGCTCGACCACGGCGTGTTCTCGCCGATGTCGCTGCTGTGCCCGCACGAGCCCGAATGGCCCGTGCCGGTGATCCCACTGCAGGTCGGCGTGCTGCAGTCGCCGGTGCCCTCGGCGCGGCGCTGCTACCGGCTCGGGCAGGCGCTGCGCCGCGCGATCGAGAGCTATCCCGAGGACCTGAAGGTGGCCATCGTCGCCACCGGAGGCCTGTCGCACCAGGTGCACGGCGAGCGCGCGGGCTTCAACAACACCGCATGGGACGCGCAGTTTCTCGACCTCATCGAGAACGACCCGGTGCGCCTCACCGAGATGACGCAGGCCGAGCTTGCGGCGCTCGGCGGCATGGAAGGCGCGGAAGTGATCATGTGGCTCGTGATGCGCGGCGCGCTCTCCGCCAACATCCGCAAGACGCACCAGAGCTACTACCTGCCGTCGATGACGGGCATCGCGACCGCCGTCTACGAGAACCTCGCGAGCCCGCCGGTCGCCGGCGAAGTGCTGCGGCACCAGCGCCATATCGACGAGCAGCTGGCCGGCATCGGGGCGCTCGAAGGCACGCACCCGTTCACGTTGGAGACCAGCGTGCGCGCGTACCGCCTCAACAAGTTCCTGCACGGCATGACGCGGCCCGCGCATCGCGCCGACTTCCTCGCCGATGAAGAAGCGGCCTTCGACGCCGCAGCGCTGACGCCGGAGGAGCGCACGCTGGTGCGCGCGCGCGACTGGCGCGGGCTCATCCACTACGGCGCGATCTTCTTCATGCTGGAGAAGCTGGGCGCGGTGGTCGGCGTGTCGAACCTGCACATCTATGCCGCCATGCGCGGCCAGACGCTGGAAGCTTTCCAGCAGACACGCAACGCGCCCGGCGCGCTGTATTCGGTGGCCGGCAAGGATGCCGCGCCGCAGACCTGGGACGCACCGCCGTCTCCTTCTCCCGTGAAACCATGAAGACCTTTTCCCTCCGCCGTCATTTCCTCACCTTCGCCGGAGCGCTCGCGCTCGGCGCTTCGTTTCACGCGAGCGCGGCCGACGCCTATCCCTCCAAGCCCTTGAAGATCCTCGTCGGCTACAGCGCCGGCGGCGCGGTCGATGCCATCGCGCGGTCGGTCGGCCAGCGCATGGCGGCCGTGCTCGGCCAGCCCGTGGTCGTGGAGAACAAGCCCGGCGCCGGCACCAACATCGCGATCAAGTCGCTGACCACGAGCGCGCCCGACGGCTACACGCTGCTGCTCGCGGCCAACGCGCTCGCGGTGAACCCGTCGATGTACCAGCCCGCGCCCTACGACCTGGACCGCGACTTCACGCCCATCTCGATGGTCGGCCGCGTGCCCGTGGTGTTCGCGGTGCGCGAAGGCTCGCCGATCAAGACGCTGCCCGAGTTCGTGGCCGCCGCCAAGGCCAAGCCCGGCGGCGTGACCGTCGCGACGCCGGGCAACGGCGCGACGCCGCACCTGGCGATGGAACTGTTCCAGCACACCGCCGGCCTCAAGCTGAGCCACGTGCCCTACAAGGGCGGCGCGCAGGCGATCACCGACGTGCTCGGCGGGCATGTCGACGTGGTGGCGGTCAACGCGCTCGAAGTGCTGCCGCTCGTGAAGGGCGGCAAGCTGAAGGTGCTGGCGGTGATGAGCACCGAGCGCTCGGCCGTGCTGCCGGGCGTGCCGACGGTGGCGGAGTCGGGCTATCCCGGGTTCGAGGCCAGCGTCTGGTATGGCTTCGTGGCGCCGGCGGGCCTCCCCGCGCCGGTGCTGGCCAAGCTGCACGATGCGGTGCAGAAGGCGATCGATTCGAAGGAAGTGCGCGAGCAACTCGCGGCGGCCGGTGGCGTGCCGCTGCCGGGGCCGACGGCGCAGTTCGAGAAGCTGCTCAAGAGCGACGCGGCGCGCTACGGCAAGCTGATTCGCGACGCCAACATCAAGCCGGATTGATCCCATGACGACGCCCCTTCGCGGAATCTGCTCGATGGCGACGCGCGGGTTGCTGGACGAACTCGCGGCCGCGTATGCGCAGCGCACCGGTGTGCCGGTTTCGTTCCTCGCAGTGGGCGGTGTCGATGCCGCGCGGCGCGTGTCCGACGGCGAGCATTTCGACGTGGTGGCGCTGGCCTCGGATGCGATCGACAAGCTCATTGCCGCAGGCCATCTCGATGCGGCGGGCAAGGTGAACATCGTTCTTTCGGAGGTCGGCGTCGCGGTGCATGCGAATGCCCAGCCGGTCGACATCGCGACGGAAGATGCGGTGCGCCACGCCGTGCAAGCGGCAACCCGCATCGCTTATTCGACCGGCCCGAGCGGCGTTGCGCTGATCGCGCTGTTCGAGCGCTGGGGCATCGCCGATGAAATCCGCGGGCGACTGGTGCAGGCGCCACCGGGCGTGCCCGTCGGCTCGCTGGTCGCGCGCGGCGAAGCTGCGCTGGGGTTCCAGCAGATGAGCGAACTGATCGGCCTCGAAGGCATCCGCCTGCTCGGTCCGCTGCCACAAGAAATCCAGATCGTCACGACCTTCTCGGCCGCACCGGTCATCGGCACCACGCAGCCGACCGCTACACGTGCCTTGCTCGACTTCATGGCCTCTTTAGACAGCGCAGAAGCCAAGCGCCGCCACGGCATGGCGCCCGCCCCTCAGAGGTAGCGCACCTCGGCCGGCACTTCGAACCAGTTGTTGTTGCGCCCGTCCATGTGGCGCACGGGGGCGGTCGAGAGTTCTTCCAGCGTCGCGTCGTCCAGGCACGTCACGTTCACGCTGACGTAGGCGCCGCCGATCTGCGGCACGTCGCCGCGTCCGAACGACTTGATGCCGCAGGTCTTGCAGAACAGGTGCTCGGCGCTGCGCGAGGCGAATTGGTAGCTCGTGAGGTCTTGCTCGCCCGAAAGCAGCGTGAAGTCTTCGGGCTTGACGATGGCGCCCCAGCCGCGGGACTTCATGCAGATCGAGCAGTTGCATTTGCCGGTGCCCGCGGCGAGGTCGATCAGGGCCTGGAAGCGAACCTTGCCGCAGTGGCAGCTGCCGTTGTATGTCTTCTTCATGGATAGTTCCTGGAGTGGCTAAGAGGAAACCCAAGGCTACGACCCATTGCGGACAGATTCTGTCCTCGATCCGGGGCATCATGCGGCCCATGCTGTCCGCCTCCGCACGCCTCATCCGGCTCCTTTCCCTGTTCCAGGCCCAACGTTCCTGGACTGGCGCAGGGCTCGCCGAACGCCTCGAAATCACCGAGCGCACGCTGCGCCGCGACGTCGATCGCCTGCGCACCCTCGGCTACACGGTCGACTCGACCTCGGGCGTGGCCGGCGGCTACCGGCTCGGCGCGGGCACCGCCCTGCCCCCGCTGCTGCTCGAAGACGAAGAGGCCATCGCGGTGGCGCTGGGCCTGGGCAATCCGAGCGACGGCAAGGGCGACATCGAGAACGCTTCGATGCGCGCCCTCGCCAAGCTCGAGCAGTTGATGCCGCCGCGGCTGCGCAAGCGCCTCGACCGCGTGCGCGCATCGGTGGTGCCGCTCGCGCGCGGCAAGTCGGAAGTGCGGCTGAAGGCGGTCACGCTGTTCGCCGAAGCCTGCACCGACCGGGCCACGTTGCGCTTCGACTACCGCGACCACCACGCGAAGGCGACCGCGCGCACGGTGGAACCGCACCGCGTGGTGCAGACGGGCCAGCGCTGGTACCTGCTGGCCTGGGACACGGCGCGCGAGGACTGGCGCACCTTTCGCCTCGACCGCATCGTGACGCCCGCGCCGACGGGCGCGCGCTTCACGCCGCGCCGGCTGCCGCACGGCGATGTCGCGGCGTACATGGAACAGGCGCTGCGGATTTCGCCCTACCTGCACCACGCGCGCATCGTGGTGCATGCATCGGTCAAGGCGCTCGAAGCCCATCTGGGTTGGGTGGGCGGCGTGCCGGAGGCGATCGACGAAGGCACGACGCGGATCGCGACGGCGGCCAACTCGCTCGATGCGCTGGCCGTGTGGCTCGGTTGCCTCGGGCATGACTTCGAGGTCGAGTCGCCCGCGGAATTGGTGGACCACATCACGCGCGTGGCCGCGCGGCTCGGCAAGGCAGCGCGAACGCGGCCCGCAGCGAAGGTCAACGCAACGCGAACGCCAACGCGACCGCGCCCAGCGCCAGCAACCCGAGACCGACGATGAACACCGTCTCGCCCCAGGCCTCCAGCCGCGCACCCGAGCGGCGCGAACGCATGGAGATGAAAGACAACAGCGCGCTGGCCAGGAAGACCAGCGCGGCCAGGGCGAGCAGCCGGTCGATCAGAAGCCGCGCGCCATCGTGCGGCCCGAGGTGGCCGATCGACATGACGGTCATGCACACGCCGATCATCGTGGCCGACGTGGGCAGGATGTGCGCGGAGAGGCCGCTGGCGGGGGAGGTCATGCAGGAGCTGTCCGTGTCGGGCTTCTTGGGGGACACCGAGGAACCGGCTTTGCCGGGCCTCTGGTGTCGCCCCCGGTAGGGGGTTGGCGAAGCGACACGAAGTGCGCGCAGCCTGGGGGCGAGCCTATCCAATGCGGACGGGCACGAAGATCTTGTCTTCGCCGCGCTGGATCAAGAGCGCCACCGACTTGTTGGTCGCCTTCGCCACCACCTCGCGCACCTGCTCCAGACTCTGCGCGGGCGTGCCGTTGATGGCCAGCAGCACGTCGCCGGCCTGCACGCCGGCCTGCGCCGAGGGGCCCGCCGCGTCTTCGATCAGGAGGCCGGTGTCGATGCCGGCCTCGCGCTTCTCCTGCGGTTGCAGGGGGCGCAGCGCCAGCCCCAGCTTGCCCTGGCCCGCGCCGGTGTCGGCCTTGGCGACCTGGGCCGGCTTGTCGCTGGCATCGCCGAGCTTGGCCTGCAGTTCCTGGCGTTCGCCCTGGCGCCACACCTCGAGCGTGACCTTCTTGCCCGGCGCCTGCTGGCCGATCACCGCGGGCAGGTCGCCCGAGGAGACGATGGCCTGGCCGTCGACCTTGCGGATCACGTCGCCTGCCTTCAGGCCTGCCTTGTCGCCGGGGCCGCCCTTCTCGATGTTCGAGACCAGCGCGCCTTCGGGCTTGTCGAGCTTGAACGAATCGGCGAAGGCCTGGTTCACCTCCTGCACCGCCACGCCCAGGCGCGCATGCGAGGCCTTGCCGGTCGCGACGATCTGGTCCTTCACCTGCACGGCCACATCGATCGGGATCGCGAAGGACACGCCCTGGTAGCCACCGCTGCGGCTGTAGATCTGCGAGTTGATGCCCACCACCTCGCCGCGCGTGTTGAGCAGCGGGCCGCCGGAGTTGCCGGGGTTCACCGCCACGTCGGTCTGGATGAAGGGCACGTAGCTGTCGTCGGGCAGCGACCGGCCCTTGGCGCTCACGACGCCGGCCGTCACGGTGTTCTCGAAGCCGAAGGGCGAGCCGATGGCCAGCACCCATTCGCCGACCTTCAGGTCCTTGGTGTTTCCGAGGGCCAGCACGGGCAGGTTCTTCGCATCGATCTTGAGCACGGCGATGTCGGTCTTGGCATCGGCGCCGAGCACCTTGGCGCGGTATTCGCGTCGGTCGGTCAGCTTGACGGTGACTTCCTTGGCGTCCTTCACGACGTGGGCGTTGGTGATGATGATGCCGCTGGGGTCGACGATGAAGCCGGAGCCCTGCGCGCGCACGGGCACGTCGCGCTGTTGCTGCTTCTGACCGCGCGGGCCCATCTGGCCCTGGAAGCGGCGGAAGAACTGGAACATCGGATCGTCGGGATCGATGCCCTGGATCTCGGCCGCGGCTTCGTCGTCCGACGCCTTCATGGTGCCGGTCACGCTGATGTTGACCACGGCGGGGCCGTCGCGCGAGGTGATGGTGGAGAAGTCGGGGAGCGTGACCATCGCGGGGGCTGCGGCGATGGGGGTGGCGTTGGTCGGAGCGCTCACGGCGCTGGTGTAGGCGCCGGCACCGACGGCGCCGATCACACCGGCGCTTGCCAGGGCGATCGCCAGGGCGCGGGGGGAAGTCAGGCGGGTGTTCATGGAGCGGTTCCTTTCAATTGCGTATGACGCAAAACACGATGAAAGGAATGTCGTTGCGCTGACTTAAGCGCGGCTTAAACCGCGCAAGCCGCCCGAACGGCTCAGGCCGCCGCAGGAAAACGGACCACGGCCCGCAGGCCGCCCAACGTCGGGGACGGGGCCAGCGCGACCGTGGCGCCGTGCAGTTCCGCAATCGACTTGACGATCGCCAGCCCCAGGCCGCTGCCCGGCGCCTGCGGTTCGCCCGAGCGGTAGAAGCGGTCGAGCACGCGCTCGCGCTCCACCTCGGGCAGGCCCGGGCCGCTGTCGTCCACGCTGAGCTCGACCGCATCGCCGAGCTTGGCGATGCCGATGTCCACGCGCCCTTCCTCGGGCGTGTACTTGACGGCGTTGTCCAGCAGGTTGCGCAGCAGCATGCGCAGCGCCTCGGGCTGGCCTTCGACCACCGCCGCATCGGCATGCGCGACGCCGATGTCGATGCGCCGCGCCTGCGCGGCAGCGACAGCATCCGAGATCGCAAGACGCGCCACCTCGGCCAGATCGACCGGCTCCGGCTTCGCGCCCGCCGCCATGCTGGCCTCGTGCCGGGCCAGCGCGAGCATCTGCTCGACCAGCCGCGTCGAGCGGTCGATGCCGGCGACCAGCCGGCTCACCGCGAGCTCGCGCGCCGCATCGTCGGGCGCGCGCTGCAGGCCCTGCACCTGCAGCTTCAATGCCGCGAGCGGCGAGCGCAGTTCGTGCGCGGCATCGGCGACGAAGTGCTTCTGCGCATCGAAGGCATGGCGCACGCGGCCGAAGAGGAGGTTGAGCTCCTGCACCAGCGGGCGCACCTCTTCGGGCAGGCCCTCCTCGCTCACCGGCGACAGATCGTCGGCCTGCCGCGAGGCCACCTGCTTTCTCACGCGGGCCACCGGCGCGAGCGATCGGCTCACGACCCACCACACGACCAGCATCAGGAGCGGCGCCATCAGCGCCACCGGCGCGATGGTGCGCAGCGCCAGCGTGCCGGCCATGCTGCGCCGCGCCGCCATGTCCTGCGCCACCTGGATCACGAGGCCGCGCGTCTGCATCGAGAACACGCGGTAGGTGGTGCCGCGCGCGCGCACGTCGGCGAAGCCCAGCACCGCGAGTTGCGGCAGTGCCGCCTGGTCGGCCGATTCGAAGACGCGCACGCCGTCGGCGGTCCACACCTGCACCACGAAATCGAAGTTCTGCTCGCCGCCGCCGATGCCGCCGACCGCCGCGCTCGGTGGCAGGCCCGAGCGCAGCGACATCGCCATCTGCTGCATGTGGTAGTCGAAGATGTCGTCGGCCTCGTGCAGCACCGTGCGGTAGGCCACCAGCGCCTGCGCACCCGCGGCCAGCACGATGGCCGCGAGCAGGAACCACAGGAGGCGCGCGCGCAGCGATCCGGTGAGGCTGCGCGTCATACCTTCGGCACCATGTAGCCGACGCCTCTGACGTTGCGGATGAATTCGGCGCCGAGCTTTTTCCGCAGGCCGTGCACGTAGACCTCGACCGCGTTGCTGCTGATCTCGTCCTTCCAGCTGTAGAGCTTTTCCTCGAGCTGCGCGCGCGAGAGCACCATGCCCGGGCGCGCCAGGAGCGGCTCGAGCACCGCCCATTCGCGCGCCGACAGCACCACCGGCTGGCCCGCCACCGTGACCTCGCGCGTGGCGGGGTTGATGCTCACGCCCATGTGCTCGTACACCGGTTCGGCGCGCCCGGCAGCGCGGCGCAGCAGGGCGCGGATGCGGGCCAGCAGCTCATCGAGGTCGTAGGGCTTGAGCACGTAGTCGTCGGCGCCGGCATCGAGCCCTTCGATGCGCTGCTGCACCGAATCGCGCGCGGTGGCGATCAGCACCGGCATGCGCTGCTTGCGGGCGCGCAGGCTGCGCAGCACCTCCAGGCCGTCGCGGCGCGGCACGCCCAGATCGAGCAGCACCAGGTCGTATTGCTGGGTGCGAAGGGCCGACTCGGCGGCCTCGCCGTCTTTCACCCAGTCCACCGCGTATTGCTCGGCGCGCAGCAGGTCGAGCACGGCCTCGCCGATCATCACGTCGTCTTCGAGAAGCAGGAGTCGCATGGTTGTGTCCCGTTGTCCGGTCTGTGGGATTCGAGGCAGCGGCCGTGGCGAAGTTCAGTTCAGAGCAGCGAGCGGACTTCGCGCGCGGCCTCGAACAGCAGCGGCAGCATCTCGCGCTGCAAGGCCTCTTCCTGGTAGCGCGTGCCCGACAGCACCACGTTGAGCGCGGCCACCGTGTGGCCCTGCATGTCGCGCAGCGGCACCGCGAGCGCCTGCACGCCGAGCTCGTGCTCTTCGCTGGCAAAACAATAGTCGTCCTTGCGCGTGCGGGCGATCAGCTGGCGCAGGCCCCGCGCCTGCGTGACGGTGTGCGGCGTCAGCCGCGCCAGGTGCCGGCCCTTGAGCCACTGCGTGAGCTGGGTGGAGGCCATGGCCGCGAGCAGCACGCGCCCGGTGGAGGTCGCATGCGCCGGCAGCCGCGCGCCCAGGTGCAGGCCGTAGGCCAGCACCCGCGTGGGCGTGCCGTAGCTGCCGCTGCGCGCGACGATGACCACCTCCTCGCCATCGAGCACCACGGCGGAGAACGATTCGCCGGTCTGCGCCGCGAGGCGGTTGAGCGTGGGCTGCAGCGCGCGCGGCAGGCGCGACGAGGCGAGGTAGCTCCCAGAGAAGCGCAGCACCTTGGGCGCCATCCAGAAATAGCTGCCGTCGGTCTCCAGGTACCCGAGGTGGGCCAGCGTGAGCAGGTGGCGCCGGGCGGCGGCGCGCGTGAGGCCGGCGCGCTCGGCGGCCAGCGTGGCATTGAGGCGCTGGCGCTCGGTGTCGAAGCTTTCGAGCACCGCCATTCCCTTGGCGATGCCCTCGATGAAATCGGCCTTGGCGATGGTCATTCGGGGTATGGATGGAAGTGTTGCGCGATCATCGCGCACGCGTTCGCATGATCGCACAGAGCCTCGGAATGCCGTGAACCAGGCGGCCGGCGGCGCCCTACGCTCGGCGAAACACCTCTCGGAGACACGAACATGCGCACCCAGGTCGCGATCATCGGCGCGGGCCCCGCCGGCCTTCTGCTCGGGCAACTGCTTTTCAAGGCGGGCATCGACAACGTCATCGTCGAGCGCCAGAGCGGCGACTACGTGCTCGGCCGCATCCGCGCCGGCGTGCTCGAACAGGTGACGATGGACCTGCTGGCACGCGCCGGCGTCGACGCGCGCGCCCGCAGCGAAGGGCTGCCGCACGAAGGCATCGAGTTGCTCTTCAAGGGCGCGCGGCACCGCATCGACATGCACGGCCTCACCGGCGGCAAGCAGGTCACGGTGTACGGCCAAACCGAAGTGACGCGCGACCTCATGCAAGCGCGCACCGCCGAAGGCCTCTCGACCATCTACAGCGCCGCGAACGTGAGCCTGCACGACTTCGACTCGGCCCAACCGCGCGTGCGCTACGAGAAGGACGGCCAGACGCACGAGATCGAATGCGACTTCATCGCCGGCTGCGACGGCTACCACGGCGTGAGCCGCGCGAGCGTGCCGGCCGATGCGATCCAGACCTACGAGAAGGTCTACCCCTTCGGCTGGCTCGGCGTGCTGGCCGACGTGCCGCCGGTGTCGCACGAACTCATCTATGCGAACACCGAACGCGGCTTCGCGCTGTGCAGCATGCGCAGCGCCACGCGCTCGCGCTACTACGTGCAGGTGCCGACCGAGGAGCGCGTGGAGAACTGGAGCGACGAGGCCTTCTGGAACGAGCTGCGCGCGCGCCTGGACCCCGAGGCCCGCGAGCGGCTGGTGACCGGCCCGTCGCTGGAGAAAAGCATCGCGCCGCTGCGCAGTTTCGTGGCCGAGCCGATGCGCTTCGGCGCGCTCTTTCTCGCGGGCGATGCGGCGCACATCGTGCCGCCGACCGGCGCGAAGGGGCTGAACCTCGCGACGGCCGATGTGGGCTATCTCTCGCGTGCGTTCGAGATCTTCTACGGCGAGAAGTCGGCCTCGGCGCTCGATCGCTATTCGGACCTGTGCCTGCGCCGCGTGTGGAAGGCCGAGCGCTTCTCGTGGTGGTTCACCTCGCTGATGCACCGCTTTCCCGAGACCGGCGCCTTCGGCCAGAAGATCCAGGAGGCCGAGCTCGACTACCTCGTGCATTCGCACGCGGCCTCTACCGCGCTGGCGGAGAACTACGTGGGGCTGCCGCTCGAAGACTTCTAGGCGCCCTGCCGCTCCAGCGTGGCCTTCATCGCCTCGCCGCCCTTCTCCATCATCGGCCCGACGTAGGCCGCGAATTCGTCGGGCAGCACGTCGGTGATCCAGACGAAGCGGGAGCGCCCTTCGCCGTCGGCGAAGACCTGCGCGGAGGCATGGTGGTGGCTCGCCTTGCCATCGGTGATGGTGTAGGCCAGGCGCCGGTTCGCCTCGTCGATGCCCATCAGCAGTTCGCGCGCGACGAGTCCGTTGGCAAAGCTCACGATGCGGGCGCCCTGCCCGTCCAGCTTGCAGTCCGTGAGGAAGCCGGGCGCAAGGCGCGTGTGCACGGCGCCGAAGTCGCGCAGCGCCTCCCACACCTGCGCCGCATCGGCCTCGACGGTGAATTCCTTGTAGATGGTTGCCATGGTGTGTCTCCGTGCCTCAGGGGCAGACCGCCTCGACGTTGTTGCCGTCGGGGTCGATCAGGAAGGCCGCGTAGTAGGTCGGGCTGTAGTCGGCGCGCGGACCGGCGCCGCCGTTGTCGGTGCCGCCGGCCTCCAGGCCCGCCTTGTGGAAGGCCGCGACGGCCTTGTGATCGGGTGCGCGGAACGCGAGGTGCGTGCCCGGTCCGTTGGCGTCCTTGGCTGCGTAGAGCCAGAGGGCCGGCGCGTCGGCCGGGCCGATGCCGGCATAGCTGTCGTCGTGGGGGCCCGGCACATGGCCGAGCGGTGCGAGTGCGGCTTCGTAGAAGCGCTGGCTCGCGGCGAGGTCTTTGACTTTCAGTCCGATGTGGTCGTACATGGCGATGGCTTCCTGCTTGATGAATGAACCAGGCGTTCATCATTGAGCAGGGCCGCCATGCGATCTTGGAGAATCTTGCGATCGCCCTTGGCGGCCTGGCGAAAGCCGCGCGGCGACACGCCGGCCGCACGGTGGAAGGTGCGAACGAAGTTGCTCAGGTCGGCAAAGCCCACATCGAGGGCCACGTCGGTCACGGGCCGGTCGTCGTCCGCCAGCAGGCGTGCCGCGTGGCGCAGGCGCGAACGGACCAGGTACTGGTGGGGCGTCACGCCGAGCACCTGCGAGAACAGGCGCAGGAAATGGAAGGAACTGAGGCCCGCTTCGGCGGCCGCGCCTTCGAGGCCGATGTCGTCGTGGGAGTTGGCGTCGATCCACATCGCCGCATCGACCGCGCGGCGCCTGTCGCGCGGCGCGGCGGACTGCGGCGACGGCTTGCCGCGGCCGCCCACCACTTCGACGAAGCGGCTCGCGAACCACATGCCCAGTTCGTCGAGGCCGACGTCGCTCTCGCCCTCGGCCGCGACCTGCGCGAGTTCGCCGAGCACCATGAGTTCGGGCAAGGGCGGAAGCCCCGCGGTGCGCCAGGTCTGCCTGTCGCCGCCGACCAGGTCGACGAAGCCGGGCGAGAGATGGAACGCCAGGCACTCGTCGCCGCAGAGGTGGTGGTCGTGGGTGCAGACGTATTCGTCGCCGGGGCAGCCCACGAGCACCGAGCCGGCGACCAGTTCATACGCATGGCCGCGCGTGCGGTAGCCGAAGCTGCCCTTGCGCACGTACGAGACCGAGTAGCCCTCGTGCATCTCGGTGAACGAGGGCGCGCCCGGACCCGCGTCGCAGCGGTAGCTGGACACGCGGATCGGGTCGGTCTGCAGTTCGGTGGTGATGAGCATGGTGCTGTGCCCTTCGAACACCCTGTCGTTGTCGTGGAAGGCGCTCAGTCCACAGTGTGCATGGCCGCCCATACCCGCGACGGGCTCAGCGGCATGTGCAGGCGCGGCGCGGTCGCCGCGAGCCCGTTGCGCGCGAAGGCATCGGCCACCGCGTTCACGATGGCCGGCGTGGCGCCGATGGTGCCCAGCTCGCCCACGCCCTTCACGCCCAGCGGGTTGTTGGTGCAGGGCGTGGATTCGTCCATCTCCATGTGGAACATGGTGTCCACGATGTCGGCGCGCGGGGCGGCGTAGTCCATGAGGCTGCCGGTCACGGGCTGGCCGGTTTCGTGGTCGTACACCACCTGCTCGTACAACGCCTGGCCGATGCCCTGCACGGCGCCGCCTTCGAGCTGGCCGCGCACGATCATCGGGTTGATCACGCGACCCACGTCGTTGACCGAGCTGTAGGCCACCACGCTGATTTCGCCCGTGGGCGGATCGAGCTCGATCTCGCAGATGTGGCAGCCGTTGGGCCAGGTCGGGCCGGCCACGGTGCTGGTGGAGTCCACGAAGATTTCGCGATCGGGCTGCTTGCCTGCGAGCGTGAAGAGGTCGAGTTCGAGGTCGGTGCCGGCCACCGAGAAGCTGCCGCGGCTGTAGATGATGTCGTCGATGGCCGCCTCGAACTCCTGCGCCGCGAGCTCGCGCGCCTTGTCGATGGTGCGCTCCGCGCCGATGCGCACGGCCGAGCCGCCGGTGAAGAGCGAGCGGGAACCGGCGCTGCCGAAGCCGTCGCCGCGGTCGGTGTCGCCCAGCACGACGCGCACCTTCTCGATGGGCACGCCGAAGGCATCGACCGCCAGTTGCGCAAGCGAGGTGGCGATGCCCTGCCCCATGGCGTTGACGGCGGAAAACACCTCGATCACGCCATCGGCCTGCACGGACACCGTGACGCGTTCTTCGAACACGTTGCCGCCGGTCCATTCGAGGAAGGTGGCGATTCCGAGGCCCCGGTGCTTGCCGTTCTTCGCGGACTCGGCGGCGCGGGCCTCGAAGCCCTGCCAGTCGGCCAGCGTGAGCGCCTGGTCCATCACCGACTCGAAATTGCCGGTGTCGTAGACCTGTGCCATCGGGTTCTTGTAGGGCATCTGGTCGGGCTGGATGAAGTTCATCCGGCGCAGGATGATGCGGTCGATGCCGGTCTGGCGCGCGGCCTCGTCCATCAGGCGTTCGATGGTGAAGATGGCCTCGGGCCGGCCCGCGCCGCGGTAGGCGCCGGTCGGTGCGGTGTTGGTGAGCACCGCCTTGAAATGGAAGTCGATGGTCTGGATGTCGTAGACGCTGGTCTGCACCCAGGGGCCGATGAGCAGCTGGATCGCGACGCCCGTGCCGGTGGCATAGGCGCCCACGTTGGCGAGCGTCTTGATGCGCAGCGCGAGGATCTTGCCTTCGGCATCGAGCGCAAGTTCGGCCCGCGCCTCGATGTCGCGGCCGTGCGCGCTGGAGAGGAATTCCTCGCTGCGGTCGGCCACCCACTTCACGGGGCGCTGGACCTGCAGCGCGGCGAAGGCGACCGCGATGTCCTCGGGATAGGCGCCAGTCTTCATGCCGAAGCCGCCGCCCACGTCGCCCACCACCACGCGCACCTTTTCTTTCGCAAGGCCGATGGCGGCGCACACGGAATCGCGCACGCCCGAGGGCATCTGCGTGCTCATGCGGATCGTGAGGCGATCGGTCTTGGCGTCGTGCGCGGCGAGCACCGAGCGCGGCTCGATGGTGAGCGCGACCACGCGCTGGTTGATGACGTCGAGGGCCACCACATGGGCGGCCTTGGCGAAGGCGGCGGTCGCGGCCTCGCTGCTGCCGTGGCGCATTTCGGCGGCGATGTTGCCGGAGGCTTCCTCGCACACCTGCGGCGCGCCTTCGGCGGTGGCGCCGGCGAGGTCGACCACCATGGGCAGGTCTTCGTAGTCGACCATCACGGCCTCGGCGGCGTCGCGCGCCTGCTGGACCGTCTCGGCGATCACGGCGGCCACCGCCTCGCCCACGAAGCGCGTGCGTTCGCTCGCCATGGCGTAGCGCGGCGGGCTGGCGCTGTCGCCGCCGTCGGCACGCTTGAACCCGGCGGCGCCCGGCATCGGCTTGACCCCCGCGGCCGCCATTTCGGCGCCGGTGACGACGCGCAGCACGCCCGGCATGGCGGCGGCGGTGCTGGTGTCGATGGAAACGATGCGTGCGTGCGGGTAGGGAGAGCGAAGGAAAACGAGATGCGCCTGCTCGGGGAGCGTCACGTCGTCCGTGTAGCGGCCTGCGCCTGCCAGCAGGCTTTCGTCCTCGAGGCGGCGCACCGCCTGGCCGCTGCCAAAGCGGGTGGGGTTGGGTTCAGTGGTCAACGTGGTCCTCTTGTGCTGATCCCCGGCGGGCAACGCTGGCCTGCTGGATCCGCTTATGGGGGGCAAATGGAAGCAGCACTATATGGGCTTCGGGGGTTCTTGTCCGCTTCGGCGAAAGGCTTGTGGCGCTTGGGCCGCAATCGTTTGCGAGACTTGCGGGCGGCGGCGCATTTTCCCCCAACCCGCAAGGGGTGCCGGCGAAGCCGTGTATACCTACGCCCATGCGACAACTGCCCTGGCTCGAACCCGGAGATACCCTGCCCGACCCGTCATCGGCATGGGGCGTGGCCGACCCCGTTCCCGGCCTTCTGGCGGCGGGGGGCGCACTGGATGTCGATACGCTGGTGCAGGCCTACAGCCACTGCGTCTTCCCGTGGTTCAGCGACGACCAGCCGATCCTGTGGTGGAGCCCCGATCCGCGCATGGTGCTGCAGGTGGCCGATTTCAGGCTGCACCGGTCGCTTCGCAAGACGCTGGTGCGATTTGCGGAAACGCCCGGCTGCGAAGTGCGCATCGACCATGATTTCGCGGCGGTCATCAAGGCCTGCTCGCTTTCGCCGCGCGTGGGCCAGTCGGGCACATGGATCGTGCCGGACATGGTGGAGGCCTACACGCAATTGCACGCTGCGGGCCATGCGCACAGCGTGGAAACCTGGATCGACGGCCAGCTCGCGGGCGGCCTCTACTGCGTGGCGCTGGGCCGCGCGGTGTTCGGCGAGTCGATGTTCACCCGCCGCCCGGACGCCTCGAAGATCGCGCTGGCCGCGCTGGTGAGCCTGTGCCGGCGCGCCGGCGTGCAGATGATCGACTGCCAGCAGAACACCGCCCACCTCGCCAGCCTGGGCGCCCACGAGATGCCGCGCAAGCGCTTCGTCGCCCACGTGGCCAAGGTCCGGGAACAGGAGGGGCCACGGTGGCAATTCGAGCCCGTATACTGGGCTGAACTCCTTTCCGCGCGACCTCTTTCACCGACGTGACGCACCTCAAGGATCTCCCGCTTCACACGCTGCAGTTCTATGCGACGGCGCCCTATCCCTGCAGCTATCTGCCGGATCGCCAGGCCCGGTCGCAGGTGGCCACGCCCAGCCACCTGATCCACAACGATGCCTACTCCGACCTCGTGCTCAGCGGCTTCCGGCGCAGCGGCATGTTCACCTACCGGCCCTACTGCGACGGCTGCCGCGCCTGCATTCCGCTGCGCGTGCTGGCCAACAGCTTCCAGCCCACGCGCAGCCAGCGCCGCGCCGCCAAACAGCATGCCGACCTGCAGGCGCGCGTGCTCAAGCTGTGCTTCGTGCCCGAGCACTACCAGCTCTACCTGCGCTACCAGAACGGCCGCCACGCGGGCGGCGGCATGGACCACGACAGCATCGACCAGTACACCCAGTTCCTGCTGCAGAGCCGGGTCAATTCGCGGCTGGTCGAATTCCGCGAGACGCTGGCCGACGGCAGCGCGGGCGCGCTCAAGATGGTGTCGATCCTGGACGTGCTGAACGACGGCATCTCGGCCGTCTACACGTTCTACGAGCCCGACACGAGCGCCGGCTATGGCACCTACAGCGTGCTCTGGCAGATCGAGCAGGCGCGCAAGCTCGGCCTGCCGCACGTCTACCTCGGCTACTGGATCGAGCGCAGTCCCAAGATGCACTACAAGGCGCGCTTTTCGCCGCACGAAGTGCTGGTCGATGGACATTGGCAGCCATCGGGCGATTTCACAAGGTAAAATGGCGCCCGGTCATCACCGCACAGCGCCATGAGAAAAAACCAATCCGACGTTCCTGCCGTTCCCGTGATCCAGGTGATCGAGCGCATGTTTTCGCTCATCGATGTCCTGGCGTCCCGAGAGGAGGCCATCTCGCTGAAGGAAATCAGCGAGAAGACCGGGCTCCACCCTTCGACCACGCACCGCATCCTGAACGACCTGGCCGTCGGCCGGTTCGTCGACCGGCCCGAGGCCGGCAGCTACCGGCTGGGCATGCGCCTCCTGGAACTGGGCAACCTGGTGAAGGGCCGGCTCAACGTGCGCGACGCCGCGCTGGGCCCGATGCGCGAGCTGCACAAGCTCACGCAGCAGCCGGTGAACCTCAGCATGCGGCAGGGCGACGAGATCGTCTACATCGAGCGCTCGTACAGCGAACGCTCGGGCATGCAGGTGGTGCGCGCCATCGGCGGACGCGCAGCGCTGCACCTCACGTCCACCGGCAAGCTTTTCCTCGCGGCCGATGACCCGGCGCGGGTGCGCAGCTACGCCACCCGCACCGGCCTGGCAGGCCACACCCGCAACAGCATCACGCAGCTGCCTGCGCTGGAGCGCGAGCTGTCGAAGGCGCGCCAGTACGGTATCGCGCGCGACAACGAAGAACTCGAACTGGGCGTGCGCTGCATGGCCGCCGGCATCTACGACGACCAGGGCAAGCTGGTGGCCGGGTTGTCGATCTCGGCACCGGCCGATCGGCTGGACGAAGGCTGGCTGCCCAAGCTGCAGGCGACGGCCAATGAAATCTCGGGCGCGCTGGGCTTCAAGGACGGCGTGGCCGTGACGACACCCTCCCCGGCAGGCAACGCGCCCTCAGCAGGCGCCTGAGCCTCTTTGCGAGGGCTCTGAACGACAAAGCGGGCCCATGAGGCCCGCTTTCTTTTGTCGGTTGTCGGTTGTCGGCCGCTACTGCGGCGCTGCTGTTGCTCAGCCCGCGACCTGGTAGCTCACGTTGCGCGAAGCGGCTGGCGAGCCCGGCATGGCATGGGTCGCTTCGACCCAGCGGCGAACGCGCTCGGCATCGGCGATGCGGCTGAACTTGCCGGCCGAATCCAGGAACACCATGATCAGCTTGCGGCCGGCGACCTTGGCCTGCATCACGAGGCACTGGCCGGCTTCGTTGATGAAGCCCGTCTTCTGCACACCGATTTCCCAGTCAGGACTCTTCACGAGGCGGTTGGTGGTGTTGAACTGCAGCACGCGGTTGCCGACTTCGACCTGGTATTCAGGCGAGGTGGACAGCGAGCGCACGGTGGCATCGGAATAGGCGGCGTTGACCAGCAGCGCGAGGTCTTGCGCACTCGACTGGTTGCGGCTCGACAGGCCCGTGGGCTCCACGTAGCGCGTGTCCTTCATGCCGAGCATCTTGGCCTTGGCATTCATGATGCTCACGAAGGTCGTGAGGCCGCCCGGGTAGGTGCGGCCCAGCGCGTGCGCCGCGCGGTTTTCGCTCGACATCAGCGCCAGGTGCAGCAGTTCGCCGCGCGAGAGCGTCGTGCCGATGGTCAGGCGCGAGCGGCTGCCCTTTTCGGTGTCGACGTCGTCCTGGGTGATGGTGATCAGCTCGTCGTTCGGCAGATGGGCTTCGCTGATGAGCAAGCCGGTCATCAGCTTGGTGAGCGAGGCGATCGGCAGCACGGCATGGTCGTTCTTGCTGAACAGCACTTCGTGCGTGTCCTGGTCGATCACGAGGGCGACGCTGGACTTCAGGTCGAGCGCGTCGTCGGTGCCGTGCAGGCCGGCCATCTGGCCGAAGGACTGGCGCGGAGGCGCCTCGACGCGCACCACCGAGCGGCGCTGGACGGCCACCACGGTCTTGCCGTTCTTCTTGCGGATGGTGGCCACCACGTTGCGGCCGCCGCGAACGATCTTTTCGGCTTTTTCGCCTCGCTCGGCACGGCCGCCGCGCTGGACGACGGTGGCGACGCGCGGCCCCTTGGCGGAGGCGCTGCGCTTGACTTCGACCGGCACAGGGCCCTTCGCCTTCTTGGCGACAGAGGTCTTGGCGGCGGCGGGCTTTTCTTTCTTCGCAGCCTGGGCGCCAGGCAGCAAAAACGCCGTGGCGCAGAGCGCGACGGCGATGAATTTGAATGCGGGTAGGAACCGCTGGCTGGAAACTCGGCGGAGACGGGCTTCGGGCATTAATAAATCTCCAGCGGCGACAAACGAGGACCGCAGTGTATCGAATTCAAAAAAGACACGCAATATCAGTTACTTGCATCCTCTTCTTCATTCGAATACCAAGGAACGCCTGAAAACCTAACCTTGCGCTGCAACTCTCTCAGCTTGGCTCTGTAACTTATTGAGAGCACTCAAATAAGCTTTTGCCGAAGCGACCACGATGTCCGGGTCTGCACCCACACCGTTGACCACCCGCCCTGCGTTTTGTAACCGAACTGTAACTTCACCTTGGCTCTCTGTCGAGCCGCTGATCGCATTCACCGAGTAAAGAACCATCTCGGCGCCGCTCTTGACGTGCGACTCGATGGCTTTCAGCGAAGCATCAACCGGGCCATTGCCGTCGGATTCTCCGGTCACTTCCTTACCCTGGACGGTGAAGACGACTTTCGCCTGGGGGCGCTCGCCGGTTTCGCTGTGCTGGGAGAGAGAGACAAATGCAAACTGTTCGTCAACGTTCGAGAGCTCCTCCGCGCTGACGAGCGCGAGGATGTCCTCGTCGAAAATTTCGGACTTGCGGTCGGCCAGCTCCTTGAAGCGCAGGAAGGCGGCGTTGATGTCGGCCTCGCTGCCCATCGTCACGCCCAGTTCCAGGAGCCGCTGCTTGAACGCGTTGCGGCCGCTGAGCTTGCCCAGCACGATCTTGTTGGCGGCCCAGCCCACGTCCTCGGCCCGCATGATCTCGTAGGTGTCGCGCGCCTTGAGCACGCCGTCCTGGTGGATGCCCGAGGCGTGCGCGAAGGCGTTGGCGCCCACCACGGCCTTGTTGGGCTGCACCACGAAACCGGTGGTCTGGCTCACCATGCGGCTCGCGGCCACGATGTGCTGGGTATCGATGTTCAGGTCGAGCCCGAAGTAGTCGCGGCGGGTCTTCACGGCCATCACCACTTCCTCGAGCGAGCAATTGCCCGCGCGTTCGCCCAGACCGTTGATCGTGCATTCGACCTGGCGTGCGCCGCCGATCTTCACGCCGGCCAGCGAATTGGCCACGGCCATGCCCAGGTCGTTGTGGCAGTGCACCGACCAGATCGCTTTGTCGCTGTTGGGAACGCGCTCGCGCAGCATCTTGATGAAGTTGCCGTAGAGCTCTGGGATGGCGTAGCCGACGGTGTCGGGCACATTGATGGTGGTGGCGCCTTCGGCGATCACGGTTTCGAGCACGCGGCACAGGAAGTCCGGGTCGCTGCGGTAGCCGTCCTCGGGGCTGAACTCCACGTCGCTCACGAGGTTGCGCGCAAAACGCACGGAGAGCTTCGCCTGCTCGTACACATCGTCGGGCGACATGCGCAGCTTCTTTTCCATGTGCAGCGGCGACGTCGCGATGAAGGTGTGGATGCGGCCGCGCGCGGCGCCCTTGAGGGCTTCCGCGGCACGCGAGATGTCGCGGTCGTTGGCGCGCGAGAGGCCGCACACCGTCGAATCCTTGATCGCATTGGCGATCGCCTTGACCGCCTCGAAGTCGCCGTTCGAACTGGCCGGGAAACCCGCCTCGATGACATCGACCTTCAGCCGCTCGAGCTGCTTGGCGATGCGCATTTTCTCGTCGCGCGTCATGGAGGCGCCGGGCGATTGCTCGCCGTCGCGCAAGGTGGTGTCGAAAATAATGAGTTGGTCAGCCATCGTGAATCTCCTTGTTTTATTCAGCCATCGATCAGGCCGACGCCGGGCCGCTCCCAAGGCGGCCAGCGGCCCCCTCGGGGGGCAGCGACGACACGCAGTGCGGGAGCGTGGGGGTCATGCCTTCAGGCGACTTCAACCGCCGATTGTGCGCTGTGCGCGCCCCGGCTTCGCGCCCGCTGCACGCCCGAGACGATGGCCTTGAGCGACGCCGTGATCACGTTCGCGTCGATGCCCACGCCGAACAGCGTCTGGCTCTCGTCCACGCGCAGTTCGAGATAGGCCACCGACTTCGCATCGGCGCCGGCGCCGATCGCGTGCTGGTGGTAGTCCATCACGCGGACGGTGTGGCCAGTGGCCTTGCTCAGTGCTTGCGTGAAGGCGTCGATCGGGCCGTTGCCACGGCCTTCGATGGCGCGGGTTTCACCGTCCCACGGCAGGTCGCCGCGCAGCACGACAGAGGCGCTGGCGCCCTCGCCTTCTTCCTCGATCACGCGGTGCTGCAGCGACTGCGCGGTCTCGATGCCGTACTCGGTCACGAAGATCTGCCAGAGGTCGGCCGCGGTGAGTTCCTTGCCGGCGATGTCCATCACGCGCTGCACGCTCTGCATGAATTCCATCTGCAGGCGGCGCGGCATTTCGAGGCCGTATTCGCTCTCGAGCAGGTAGGCCATGCCGCCCTTGCCCGATTGGCTGTTCACGCGGATCACGGCTTCGTAGCTGCGGCCCACGTCCTTCGGATCGATGGGGAGGTAGGGCATGTCCCAGATGTCACCTTCCTTGCGCGCGGCAAAGGCCTTCTTGATCGCGTCCTGGTGCGAGCCGGAAAACGAGGTGTAGACGAGGTCGCCGACATAGGGATGGCGCGGATGCACGGCAATCTGGTTGCAGTGCTCGACCGTCGCGCGGATCTCGTCGATGTTCGAGAAATCCAGCTCGGGCGAAACGCCCTGGGTGTAGAGGTTGAGCGCGACGTTCACGAGGTCGAGATTGCCGGTGCGCTCGCCGTTGCCGAAGAGGCAGCCTTCGATGCGCTCGGCACCGGCCATCAACGCCAACTCTCCGGCGGCGGTGCCGGTGCCGCGGTCGTTATGGGGATGCACGCACAGCACGATGGCATCGCGACGCGCGAGGTTGCGGTGCATCCACTCGATCATGTCCGCGAAGATGTTCGGCGTGGAGTGCTCCACCGTCGTGGGCAGGTTGACGATGCACTTGTGCGCGGGCGTCGGCGCCCAGACTTCGGTGACCGCGTCGACCACGCGCTTGGAGAACACCACGTCGGTGCCCGAGAACATCTCGGGCGAGTACTGGAAGGTCCACTTCGTGGCCGGCTGCTTGGCGGCGAAGTCGTTGAACATGCGTGCGTGGCTGCTGGCGAGTTCGACGATCTGGTCTTCGTCCATGCCGAGCACCACGCGGCGCATCACCGGGGCGACGGCGTTGTAGAGATGGACGATGGCGCGCGGGGCGCCTTGCAGCGATTCGAAGGTGCGGGCGATGAGATGGTCGCGCGCCTGCGTCAGCACCTGGATCGTCACGTCGTCGGGAATGCGGTCTTCCTCTATGAGCTTGCGCACGAAGTCGAATTCGACCTGCGACGCGGAGGGAAAGCCGACTTCGATTTCCTTGAAGCCGATCGCCACGAGGGTCTCGAACATGCGCATCTTGCGGGCGATGTCCATCGGCTCGACCAGGGCCTGGTTGCCATCGCGCAGATCGGTCGACAGCCAGATCGGGGCCTGGGTCAGCACGGCATCGGGCCAGGTGCGGTCCTTGAGGCCGATCGGTGCGAATGCGCGGTATTTGGCTTGAGGTTGCTTGAGCATGTCGATTTCTCTGTGATGGTTGGTAATCAACCAGCAACCCCAAAAACAAACGGCCCGTTGCTGGTGCGAACGGGCCGTGGTGAGGGATTTGCGCGTGCGCTACCGTCTCCGCCCGTGAGGGAGGGCTAGTAGGGCCAGCAGCGAAATCTTGGTCATGAGGGTTGCGAATGTAGCACAAGCGACATTCAGTTATGCAAGCCCCGCTCGTCCGGCTCTTCGGTCGAGGTGCTGATCACGCTCACCGGCTGGCCCTTGGCCCTGCGCCATGCGTAGACCACGTAGCCGCTCAAACCGTAGGCCACGAAGAGACCGAACAGCACGGTCGGCGGATGGATGTTGATGACCGCGATGCCGAGCGCGATGAGCACGATCACGACGAAGGGCACGCTCTTTTTCATCTGCACGTCCTTGAAGCTGTAGAACGGCGCGTTCGTCACCATCGAGAGACCCGCATAGAGCGTGAATGCGAAGGTGACCCAGGTGATCTGCGTCCACGAGAGATACAGCACCTCGCCGCCGCGCTTGCCCCATTCGTTCACCAGCCAGATGAAGCCCGCCACGAGCGCCGCCGCCGCAGGCGACGGCAGCCCCTGGAACCAGCGCTTGTCGACCACGCCGGTGTTCACGTTGAAGCGCGCGAGCCGCAGGGCCGCGCAGGCGCAGTACACGAAGGCCGCGATCCAGCCCCAGCGGCCGAGGCCCTTGAGGGACCATTCGTAGGCGATGAGCGCCGGCGCCGCGCCGAACGACACCATGTCGGACAGCGAATCCATCTGCTCGCCGAACGCGCTCTGCGTGTTGGTCATGCGTGCGACGCGCCCGTCCAGGCTGTCGAGGATCATCGCGGCGAACACGCCGAGCGCCGCGAGGTCGAAACGCGCGTTCATGGCCATCACGACCGAGTAGAAGCCGCCGAACAACGCCGCCAGCGTGAACAGGTTCGGCAGGATGTAGATGCCCTTGCGACGCTTGCGCGGCTGCACATCGTCGGGGAGCGTGTCGTCATGCATTGAAATTGCCTCCGTCCCTCATGGGCACTGCGCGAGCAGCTATCCATTCGATAGCATTTTGATCTGTGAGTCGCATGGTTCGCAGTGTAGTTCAGGGGCGCTTCTCGCCCCGACAAACAAAAGGGCCACCGCAACGGGTGGCCCTTGGGAAAAGAGTGCCGGAGCACCCTTTCTGGCTCGCAGATCAGTTGCGAGTTTGATCGACCAGCTTGTTCTTCTTGATCCAGGGCATCATCGCGCGCAGCTTTTCGCCGACGACTTCGATCTGATGCTCCGAATTCAGGCGACGGCGGCTGATCAGCGCGGGCTGGCCGGCAGCGGCTTCGAGCACGAAGCTCTTGGCGTATTCGCCGGTCTGGATGTCCTTGAGCACTTGCTTCATGACCTTCTTGGTCTCGTCGGTCACGATGCGCGGGCCCGTGACGTACTCGCCGTACTCGGCGTTGTTCGAGATCGAGTAGTTCATGTTGGCGATGCCGCCTTCATAGATCAGGTCGACGATCAGCTTGAGCTCGTGCAGGCATTCGAAGTACGCCATTTCGGGCGCGTAGCCGGCTTCCACCAGCGTTTCGAAACCAGCCTTGATGAGCTCGACCGTGCCGCCGCACAGAACCGCTTGTTCGCCGAACAGGTCGGTCTCGGTTTCTTCGCGGAAGTTGGTCTCGATGATGCCGGCCTTGCCGCCGCCGTTGGCGGTGGCATAGCTCAGCGCGAGGTCACGCGCCTTGCCGGTCTTGTCCTGGTGCACGGCCACGAGGTGGGGCACGCCGCCGCCTTGCGTGTAGGTGCTGCGCACGGTGTGGCCCGGGGCCTTGGGGGCGACCATCCACACATCCAGGTCGGCGCGCGGCTGCACGAAACCGTAGTGCACGTTGAAGCCGTGCGCGAAGACGAGCGAGGCGCCTTCCTTGATGTGCGGGGCCACGTCGTTCTTGTAGACGTTGGCGATCTGCTCGTCGGGCAGCAGGATCATGACCACGTCGGCCGATTTGACGGCATCGGCGACTTCGGCGACCTGCAGGCCGGCCTTGCCGACCTTGTCCCACGAAGCGCCGCCCTTGCGCAGGCCGACCACGACCTTGACGCCGCTGTCGTTCAGGTTCTGCGCGTGCGCATGACCTTGCGACCCGTAACCGATGATTGCGACCGTCTTGCCCTTGATGAGGCTGAGGTCGGCGTCCTTGTCGTAGTAAACCTTCATGATGCGTCTTTCCTATTTAATCTCGAGCACCCCCTCAAGCGGGGGTGCGTTCACTCACAGTTGGCCGGAGGGATTCCGGTCCTTCATTTGCTGGTTGATGGACACGAGGTTGTCGTGAATGCGGAACAGCAGGATCAGCAATTCGCTATAGACGCGAACCATGATCGCGCCGAAAACAAGAATACCGATGGCAGCCAGGATGCGGCCCTGGAACAACGAGATGACCGTTGCCGCCAGCACGCCCAGCAGTCCGAGGAAGTACAGAATCCGAATGATGATCGGGGTCACCATCTTCTCGAAACCCAGCAAGTCTTGCATTACCTTCTCCTCATGTGTTGATTTAAAACATTGAAACTGAGGGGATCTTCACCCCCTACACGCGCAGGATGCGCTCGCCGCGCCCGATGCCGCTGGCACCGGTGCGGACAGTCTCGAGGATAGCGCTACGGTCGATCGCTTCCAAAAAAGCGTCGTTCTTGCCGTGATCGCCGGTGAGTTCGATGGTGTAGCTCTTGTCGGTGACGTCGATGATGCGGCCGCGGAAGATCTCGGCCATGCGCATCATTTCTTCGCGCTCCTTGCCCACCGCGCGCACCTTCACCATCATGAGCTCGCGCTCGGTGTAGGCGCCTTCGGTCAGGTCGACGACCTTCACGACCTCGATCAGGCGGTTCAGGTGCTTGGTGATCTGCTCGATCACGTCGTCCGAACCGGTGGTCACGATGGTCATGCGCGAGAGGCTCGCGTCCTCGGTCGGCGCGACGGTCAGCGATTCGATGTTGTAGCCACGGGCCGAGAACAGGCCCACCACGCGGGAAAGAGCACCCGGCTCGTTTTCCAGCAGCACTGCAATGATGTGTTTCATGTTTGCGTGACTCCTCTTTTCGCCGCCCTCCCCCGCGCACGGTAATGCGCGGGCTCGGCGGGCAATAGATTCGTCAGTAAAAGAGTTAAGCGAATGCGCCGCAGATCAGAGATCTTCGGAGCCCAACAGCATCTCGGTGATGCCCATGCCGGCCTTCACCATCGGGAACACGTTCTCGGTGGGGTCGGTGCGGAAGTCCATGAACACCGTGCGGTCCTTGAGCTTGCGCGCCTCACGCAGCGCGGGCTCCACGTCTTGTGGACGCTCGATCAGCATGCCGACGTGGCCATAGGCCTCGGCGAGCTTCACGAAGTTGGGCAGCGCGTCCATGTAGCTGTGGCTGTAGCGGCCGGAGTATTCGATCTCCTGCCACTGGCGCACCATGCCCAGGTAACGGTTGTTGAGCGAGCAGATCTTGATCGGCGTGTTGTATTGCAGGCAGGTGGACAGTTCCTGGATGCACATCTGCACCGAGCCTTCGCCGGTGATGGTGAACACTTCCGAATCGGGCTTGGCGAGCTTGATGCCCATGGCGTAGGGAATGCCCACGCCCATGGTGCCCAGGCCGCCCGAATTGATCCAGCGGCGCGGCTCGTCGAAGCGGTAGTACTGCGCGGCCCACATCTGGTGCTGGCCCACGTCCGACGTGATGTACGCGTCGGCGTCCTTGGTCATGTTCCAGAGGGTCTCGACCACGTACTGGGGCTTGATCACGTCCTTGTTGCCGCGGTCGTACTTGAGGCAATCGCGCGAGCGCCAGGCCTCGATGGTCTTCCACCAGTCGGCCAACGCGCCGGCATCGGGCTTAGTGGTGCTCTCGCGGATCATCGAGATCAGCTCGGTGAGCACGTCCTTCACGTCGCCGACGATCGGGATGTCGACCTTCACGCGCTTGGAGATGCTCGACGGGTCGATGTCGACGTGGATGATCTTGCGTTCGTTCGTGGCGAAGTGCTTGGGGTTGCCGATCACGCGGTCGTCGAAGCGCGCGCCCACGGCCAGCAGCACATCGCAGTTCTGCATCGCGTTGTTGGCTTCGATGGTGCCGTGCATGCCCAGCATGCCCAGGAACTTGCGGTCGCTCGCCGGGTAGGCGCCCAGGCCCATCAGCGTGTTGGTGACCGGGTAGCCGAGCATGTCGACCAGCGTGCGCAGTTCGTTGCAGGCGTTGCCCAAGAGCACGCCGCCGCCGGTGTAGATGTAGGGACGCTTGGCCGCCAGCAGGAGTTGCAGCGCCTTGCGGATCTGGCCGCCGTGGCCCTTGCGCACCGGGTTGTACGAGCGCATCTCGACCTTGTCGGGATAGCCGGCGTAGGGCGTTTTCTTGAAGGAAACGTCCTTGGGCACGTCCACCACCACGGGGCCGGGACGGCCGCTGCGCGCGATGTGGAAGGCCTTCTTCATCGTCATGGCCAGATCCTTGGGATCCTTGACGAGGAAGTTGTGCTTGACGATGGGGCGGGTGATGCCGACCGTGTCGCATTCCTGGAAGGCGTCGAGGCCGATGGCAGCGGTGGGTACCTGGCCGGAGATGATCACCATCGGAATGGAGTCCATGTACGCCGTGGCGATGCCGGTGACCGCATTGGTCAGGCCGGGGCCCGAGGTGACAAGTGCCACGCCCACTTCGCCGGTGGCGCGCGCATAGCCGTCGGCTGCGTGCACGGCGGCCTGCTCGTGGCGCACCAGAACGTGCTGGATGGTGTCCTGCTTGTAGAACGCGTCGTAGATGTACAGAACCGCGCCGCCGGGGTAGCCCCAGATGTACTGGACGCCTTCGGCCTGCAGTGCCTTGACCAGCACTTCAGCGCCCATGAGTTCTTGCGTGGGGTTGCCGGCGCCAGAGGACGCGGCTGCTGCGGAGATGATCTCCGCCTTCGAGATTTCCATGATCAACCTTTGTGTTTTTTCGGGAACGAAAAACCTTGGGTGCCCCTTGCCAACCCTTGTGAGGTCGCGCCAGGACTTGAGGCCATGGCCATGAGCGGACTGATGTTCCGCCGGACCTTGACCCGTTTGCCTTTTGACTTGCAGCGCGGATTATGACATTACCGGCCGTTCAGATTCGCTTCAGGTCGTCTGTAAAGGCGCCGGGGCATAATCCGCGGCGGAAAACCATAAGCGTTCGCTAGACATCCCTTCCCACGTGGCGCGCCCTTGCGCGCCCCCTCTCGCTTGGCCACTGAACAAGAACTCTCCGATTTCCTGAAAAGCGTCGAACGGCGCGCTTTCAAGCGCTCGGTCTATCACGTGCGGGACGAAGAAGCTGCGCTCGACATCGTGCAGGACAGCATGATGAAGCTGGCGCAGCACTATGGCGACAAGCCGGCCAACGAGTTGCCGATGCTGTTCCAGCGCATCCTGTCGAACTGCACGCTCGACTGGTTCCGCCGCCAGAAGACACGCCGCGCGCTGTTCTCGAATCTCAGCGACTTCGAATCGGTCGACGACGACGGCGATTTCGACCTTCTGGAGAACTTCGTCTCGCCAACCGACTCCAGAGAGACGGAAAGCGCCGAAGACACCACCCGCCGCGCCCAGGTCTTCCACGAGATCGAGGAGCAGATCGCCGCATTGCCGGGCCGTCAACGCGAGGCTTTCCTGATGCGTTACTGGGAGGAAATGGACGTCGCAGAGACGGCCGCCGCAATGGGCTGCTCCGAGGGCAGCGTCAAAACCCATTGTTCGCGAGCCGTTCACGCTCTGAGCAAGGCGCTCAAGGCCAAGGGAATATCGCTATGAACACTAAGGTTCCAACCTCTTCTATCGCCGCCGAAGACCAGTTCGGTCAGCGTCTGGCTGCCCGGCTGTCTGCCGGCCACCAGGAGCTATCGCACGATATCGGCGAGCGGCTGCGCGTTGCGCGCGCCCAGGCCGTGGCCGCGCGCAAGCAGGCTCCGCAATTGCGGACCGCGCCCGAGGTGGTGCAGTCCGGCAGCACGCTCACGCTGGGCGGTGGCTGGTGGACCCGCATCGGGTCCGTGGTGCCGCTGATCGCCCTCGTGGCCGGCCTCGTCACCATCAGCGTGATGCAGGACGACGACCGCGCCAGCGAGCTGGCCGAAGTCGACTCCGCCCTCCTCACCGGCGACCTGCCCCCCGCCGCCTACACCGACCCGGGCTTCGCCCAATTCCTGAAGGCCGACGGCGCCTCCGACTGACCCTTACCGACCGAATGCGACGCCCGTCCAACCCCAGCGCGAACACCCCCCGTCCCTTGCGCCCGCTCACGGCGGGCGCATTCGTTTGGGCGGGCGCGCTTGCCGTCGCAGCCTTCGGCCTGACGCTTGCCTGCGCCCAGCCGCCCTCCGAGGCCAACAAGTCCGGGCAGACGGGCGTCGCGAATTCCGCGCCAGCCGGTACCGCCAAGGCCGTTCCCGCGACCAAGCCGCTCTGGCACGAACTCACCGCCGAACAGCAGCAGGCCCTCAAGCCCCTGGTCCCCCACTGGACCACGATGAACACCGGGCAAAAGCGCAAATGGCTGGCACTGTCACGAAACTTCGCGAACATGTCGGCAGATGACCAAGTCACCTTGCACAGCCGCATGATCGAGTGGGCCGCCTTGAGCAACCAGCAGCGTGCCCAGGCGCGCCTGAATTTCGCCGAGGTCAAACGCGTGCCGGCCGACGAGCGCAAGGCCAAGTGGGAGCAATACCAGGCCCTGAGCGAGGAAGAAAAGCGCAAGCTCGCCGAGCGCGCGCCGGCCAAGCCCCGCGGTGCGGCCATTCCGGTGCGCCCCGTCTCGTCGCAGAAGCTCGTGCCGGTACCGGCCGTCACGCCGCCCGGCCAGCACACGCCCAGGATCGTGCTGGCGCCGTCGCCGGCAGCGCCCTCTGCAACTGCCGCCGTCCTGGTGACGACGCCGCTGGAGCGGGCGCCTGCCGCGGCCGGCATCACCCCTGCTGTGGCGCCCGCGCCCGTCAGCGTCACATCGCCGCCCGTTCCCGCCGAGGCCCAGGTCCCGCCGCCGACGCCCACGCCGGCACCCCCGGCGACCGAGCAGCTTCCCTCCGCCCCCTGACACCAAGGCTTCGATGGTTTCCAGTTCTCCCGAGGCTTCGGGGCCCGATCAGCCCGCCTCGCCTGCTTCCCCGGCAACCAGCAGCGCCTCTCCCTCGACAGTGCCCGGCCTCTGGCCCCGGATGGCCTGCTGGCTGTACGAAGGCATGCTGCTGTTCGCGGTCGTGTTCGTCTCGGGATGGCTGTTCAGCACGCTGGGCCAGATGCGCGACGCCATGGATTCGCGCCGGCACCTGTTCCAGGCCTTTCTGTTCGTGGTGTTCGGCGTGTACTTCGTCTGGTTCTGGACCAAGGGCCAGACGCTCGCGATGAAGACCTGGAACATCCGCATCGTCGACGTCCACGGCCAGCCCGTCAGCCAGCGCCGCGCGTTGGCCCGCTACCTCCTGAGCTGGATCTGGTTCCTGCCGCCGCTCGCCGCCATCGCGCCCTTCAAGCTGTCGGGCGGCGAATCGACCGTCCTGATCTTCGGCTGGGTCGCCATCTGGGCGCTCCTTGCACGTTTTCACCCCGATCGCCAGTTCTGGCATGACGCCTGGGCCGGTACGCGGCTCATCACCTCCAAGCCCATGAGCCGCCGATGAGTGCCCTGCCCGAGCTTCCCGACCCCGCCGTCAATCCGCAGAAGGCCCGCAAGGGTTTCGAGCGCGTCTTTCATGCCACGCTGATCTCGCTGCACGGCCTGCGCGCCGGCTGGAGCGAACCCGCCTTCCGGCAGGAAGCGATCCTCTCGATCGTGATGATCCCGGCCGCCTTCTGGCTCGGGCGCAGTTGGGTCGAAGTGGCGCTGCTGGCCGGCAGCGCGATCCTGGTGATGATCGTGGAGCTGCTCAACACGGCCGTGGAGGCCGCCATCGACCGCATCGGCCCCGAATGGCACGACCTCTCCAAGCGCGCCAAGGACATGGGCAGCGCCGCGGTGCTGCTCTCGCTCACGCTGTGCGGGGGCATCTGGGCGGCGGCTTTGTGGGCGCGCTTCGTGTCATGAGCGGGCCGGCATCCCGAGGCATGATGGCGGGATGAATCCTGAATTTTCGATCTGTGTGTATTGCGGCTCGCGCCCCGGCGAGCGCCCCGAGTTTTCCGAGGCCGCCACGGCTGCCGGCCAGTGGATCGGCCAGCACGGCGGCCAGCTGGTCTACGGGGGCGGCCGCACCGGCCTGATGGGCACGGTGGCCGAAGCCACGCGCCTGGCCGGCGGCCGCGTCGTCGGCATCATTCCCAAGGCCCTGGTCGACAAGGAACTGGCCAACCCGCTGTGCGATGAACTGCACGTGGTGGACACCATGCACGAGCGCAAGGCCATGATGGGCGAGCGCGCCGATGCCTTCATCGCCCTGCCAGGCGGCATCGGCACCTTCGAGGAGCTGTTCGAGATCTGGACCTGGCGCCAGCTCGGCTACCACGACAAGCCGACCGGCATCCTCAACACCGCCGGCTACTACGACAAGCTGCTCGACTTTCTTGCGCACAGCGTGCGCGAGGGCTTCATGGGCGACTGGCAGATGCAACTGATCCGCACCGGCACCGACGCCACCGAGTTGCTCACCACGCTGCGCGCCGAAGTGCCGCTCCATCCGCGCGAAGACCGGTTGTCGGAAAACCTCTGACGCCCGTCTCGAAAGAAAAAGCCCCGGTCAACGGGGCTTTTTTGCTTCAGACGGCGTTTTCGTTTTCTTCGCCGGTCCGGATGCGCACGATGCGTTCGACGGCGGTGACGAAGATCTTGCCGTCGCCGATCTTTCCGGTGCGCGCCGAATTGACGATGGCCTCGATGCAGCGCTCCACGTCGCCCTCGTTGACGACCACTTCGACCTTCATCTTGGGCAGGAAGTCGACCACGTATTCGGCGCCGCGGTAGAGCTCGGTGTGGCCCTTCTGGCGGCCGAAGCCCTTGACCTCGGTCACGGTCAGGCCGGTGACGCCCACTTCGGCCAAGGCCTCGCGCACGTCCTCGAGCTTGAAGGGTTTGACGATGGCGGTGATCTGCTTCATGGTTTTCGTGCTCCGGCGGTTTCGTTGAATTTGCTGGTGATAGGGTAACGCCAATCCTTGCCGAAGCTGCGGTGGGTCACCCGGATTCCTACCGGCGCCTGGCGCCGCTTGTATTCATTGATCTTGATGAGCCGCGCAACCCGCTCGACCACCGCGCGGTCGTAGCCCGCGGCAATGATCTCGTCGATGCCCTGGTCGTCCTGCATGTAGCGTGCCAGGATGCCGTCCAGGATGTCGTAGGGCGGCAGGCTGTCTTGATCGGTCTGGTCGGGCCGAAGCTCCGCGCTCGGGGGCCGCGTGATGATCCGCTCCGGAATCGGCGCAGCGCCTGTGCCGTACGGGTCGTGCGCGTTGCGCCAGCGCGCCAACGCGAACACCGTCGTCTTGAGCAGGTCCTTGATGACAGCGAAACCGCCCGCCATGTCGCCGTAGAGCGTGCAGTAGCCAGTGGCCATTTCGCTCTTGTTGCCGGTGGTGAGCACGATCGCGCCGAACTTGTTCGACAGGGCCATCAGCAGCGTGCCGCGGATGCGCGCCTGGATGTTTTCCTCGGCCGTGTCCTCGGCGAGGCCCTTGAACTCCGCGGCCAGGGCGCCCTTGAAAGATTCGAAGGTGTGCGCGATCGAAATCTCGTCGTAGCGCACGCCCAGGCGCATCGCCATCTCTCGCGCATCGATCCAGCTGATGTCGGCCGTGTAAGGCGAAGGCATCATCACCGCACGCACCTTGTCCTTGCCGAGTGCATCGACCGCAATGGCGAGCACCAATGCGGAGTCGATACCGCCCGAGAGCCCCAGGATGGCGCCCGGAAAACCGTTCTTGCCGATGTAGTCGCGCACGCCGAGAACCAGGGCATCCCACAACTGCGCTTCGGCATCGCGCGGCCCGGCCACAGCACCGGGCTCGATCGCGAAGCCGATGCCGCCTTGCGGTGCACGCTCCAGCTGCGCGAAGACCAATTTCTCCTGAAAGCTCTCGGCCTGCATGGCGAGCGTGCCGTCGGCCTGCAGCGCGAAGGAGGCACCGTCGAAAACCACTTCGTCCTGCCCACCAACCAGGTGCGCGTAGACCAGAGGCAGCCCCACGGCACGCGCACGATCGGCCATGCGCGCGACGCGCTCGCCTTCCTTGCCCACGTGATAGGGCGATGCGTTGATCACCGCCAGCACCTCGGCGCCGGCCTCGCGGGCCAGCTCGGCCGGCTGGTCGAACCACGCGTCTTCGCAGATCAGCAGCCCGACGGACACCCCGCCCGCCTCGAACACGCAGGTGCCCTGCCCCGGTGTGAAATAGCGGCGCTCGTCGAACACCTGGTAGTTCGGCAGCTCGCGCTTGGCATAGGTCTGAAGGATGCGGCCTTCCTTGATGACGCTGGCCGCGTTGTGGCGCAACTGCACTGCCACGGAGCGGCTGCGAAGGCTCCCGCCGGTCGGATGCCCCACCACTACGACCATGTCTTTGAGGTCGGCCAGCGCGGCGGCGATGCCTTTCACGGCATCATCACAGGCTTCGGTGAAGGCGGGACGGAGGAACAGGTCCTCCGCTGCGTAGCCGGCAATCGAGAGTTCGGGCGTCAGCAGCAGGCGCGCGCCTTGCGCATGGGCGTCGCGTGCGGCATCGACGATCTTTCTTGCGTTGCCGGCGAGGTCGCCCACCACAAAATTGAGTTGCGCGATGGCGAGCTTGAGCGTCATACAGAAGGAAGAAAAAGGCTTGAACGATTATGTCATTCGGGTTCTGGCGTCACCGTCGGACGTGAGCCCGAAAGCCTGGAACGCGCTGCTCGCCGCGCAGGCCGAGCCCTCGCCTTTCATGCGCCACGAATACCTCGCGGCGCTGCACGAAAGCGGCAGCGCATCCCCCGCGAACGGATGGACGGCGCAGTTCGTCACCCTCTGGCGCGGCAAAGCGCTCCAGGCCGCCTGCCCGGTCTACATCAAGGACCATTCGTACGGCGAGTACGTCTTCGACTGGGCCTGGGCCAACGCCTACGAACAGCACGGGCTCGCCTACTACCCCAAGGCCGTGGTCGCCGTTCCGTTCACGCCGGTGCCGGGCACGCGCCTCCTGGCGCGCGATGCGCAGAGTCGCACGCTGTTGGTGCAGGCGCTGGTCGCCTGGTGCAAGCAGGAAGAGCTCTCTTCATTGCACCTGCTCTTCGGCGCCGACGAGGACATCGCCGCCTGCACCGAAGCCGGGCTGATGCTGCGCAACACGGTGCAGTTCCATTGGACGAACGTGGCGCCCACGCCCGCCGAGGGCGAGCTCTCCAACCCGGGGCAGCCCGGCTACACCGACTTCGACGCCTTCCTCGCCAGCCTCGCCCACGACAAGCGCAAGAAGATCCGCCAGGAGCGCCGCAAGGTCGCCGACGCGGGCGTGAGCTTTCGCTGGTCGCGCGGCAAGGACATCTCCAAGGCCGACTGGGATTTCTTCTACCGCTGCTACGAGCGCACCTACCGCGAGCACGGCAACCCGCCCTACCTTGCGCGCGATTTCTTCCAGCGCATGGCCGACACCCTGCCCGAGGCCTGGCTGCTGTTCGTCGCCGAGCGCGACGGCAAGCCCATGGCCACGAGCCTGATCGCGCTCTCCACGCAGCCGGACGAACCGCTCGTCGCCTACGGCCGCTACTGGGGCGCGCTGGAGCGCGTCGACTGCCTGCACTTCGAGGCCTGCTACTACCAGCCCCTTGCCTGGTGCATCGAACACGGCGCAAGGCGCTTCGAAGGCGGCGCGCAGGGCGAGCACAAGATGGCGCGCGCGCTGATGCCGGTGAAGACCACCAGCGCCCACTGGCTGGCACACCCGGCGTTCTCCGATGCGGTCGAGCGCTTTCTCGAGCGCGAGGGCGCCGGCATCGAGAACTATATGGACCACCTGGGCGAGCGCAGCCCGTTCAAGGCCGGCTGAGGGCGCTTCTCTCTAACCAAGGGCCTAGCGCCCTTGACCGTTTGGCACATCGACGGTGCGCGGCGGCTCTCCTAGCATCCGGGCCAGAACAGCCCCGCTCCCGCGCTCCCGAGGAGAAACCGCATGCGCCCATCGATCCGCCTTGCCCTTGCGGCGCTCTGCTTCATGAGCGCCGGCCACGCCTTCGCCGCGAGCTTCGACTGCGCCAAGGCCGGCAACGCCACCGAGAAAGCCATCTGCGCCGACCCGGGCCTGTCGCGGCAGGACGAGGCCCTGGCCGCGCTCTACCAGCGCCAGCTCGAAATGCCCGACACGGGCCAGTGGCCGACGATCCTGCGGCGCGACCAGCGCGACTGGATCGCGGTGCGCAACCGCGAGTGCAAGGGCAACGTCGATTGCCTGAACCAGGACTACCAGCGCCGCATCGCCTACCTCAGCCATCCGCTGCTGCAGTGGATGGGCCGCTACGTGCAGGGCAAATGCCCGCACGAGGGCCGTTTCCTCGATGTCACGCCCGGTGACGCCGGGCAGCTCGATGTGGAGATCTACATCTGCCCCAACCCGCGCGGCAACATGCTGCTGCAAGGCAGGAGCGTGCTCGAAGCCGGGCAGCGCCTGAGGGTGGCGGAAAGCGGGCATTGCACCCGCACCTTCCAGTTCGCCGTCGACCGCATCACGGTCGCCGACGGGCCCGAATGCGCGCCCTCGCTGAAAGGCATTTACGTGCGCGACCCGCGCCGTTCGCCTTTTGTGCTGGAGTGAATTATTTCTTTCGGGTACAGCTTGACTGGCTCAAATCGGCAACTCGCAATTTCGCCGGGATGCCAGCAAAAAATAAAAACGCATCCAATTCTTTTGAAAGATTGGTTTTTATTAAAGGCCGGGCAATTAAAAATCCAAAACAATTCACAAGGCGGACGGTGATTTTTCAGTCAAACGCCAAATAACCAGGCAATTGCGGTTAAAAGATTCATCCTCTCCGAATCGACGAATGATTCGACGGTTCCCCACCTTTTGCAACCCGCAGTCCCGCCTGTCCATGTCCTACCTGCCCCCGCCAAATATCTCAACTCTCGAAAGCATCCTGCCTGACGAGCCCTTGCTCATGATGGGCGCCGGCCCCGTGCCAATCCCCTATCGGGTAGCGTTCGCAAACTCGATCGTCATCAACCACCTGGGCGAGACGATGAGCAAAGTCATCGGCCAGGTCAAAGACATGGGGCGGTATGTCTTCCAGACGTCTTCGTCCCATGTGCTCGGCGTCGCGGGCCCCGGCTCTGCGGCCATGGAAATGGCGATCACCAATCTGGTCACGCCCAGCTCGAAAGTCCTCAGTGTCGTCAACGGATATTTCAGCCAGCGCATGGCGGAAATGGCCCGCCGCGTGGGCGGCGTGGTCGACATTCTGGAGATCGAACCAAACCGCGGCGCCAGTGCAATGGGGGTGGAAGATCGTCTCAGGGCGCACAAGTACGACGTCATGACCATCGTCCAGGGCGAGACCTCGAACACCGTCTGGAACGGGGAGCTTCAGGCGATCGCCGCGGTGGCGAAGGCGCATGGCTGCCTCGTCGTCGTCGATGCCGTGTGCACGCTCAGCACGATGCCGCTGAGCATGGACGAGTGGCACATCGACGCAGTCATCACTGGGGGGCAGAAGGGCTTGTCTTCCATACCCGGCGTGTCGCTGCTCGCCTTCTCGCAAGCGGCCTGGGAGCGGATCGAGCGGCGCGAAAGCGAAATGCCGCATTGGTGCCTCGATGCGCGGCTCGCGGACAAATTCTGGAACCAGAACTCGTACCACTACACAGCCCCGGTCTCAGGCATTCTGGCCATCCACGAAGCCCTTCGACTGGTCTGCGAAGAGACCCTGTCCGTGCGCTTTCGTCGGCATCAGCTTTGCTCCGAAGCGCTTCAGGCGGGGATAGAAGCCATGGGCTTGACGTTGCTCGTCGGCAAGCCGTCCAGGCTGAATTCGGTCATCGGAATCAACGTGCCGCACGACGTGTCGGCCGATCGAACGAGGGCCCATATGTCGAGGGCGCACAAGGTCGAAATCTCAGGGTCGTTCGGCCTGAACATCCTGCGCATCGGGCAGATGGGAGAGCAGTGCCGGGAGCACAACCTCTTCAGGACATTGCATGCGCTCGGGTTGAGCCTGGCCGCGAACGGTGCCTCTTCGCTCAATGTTCCGCTGGGCATGGCCACATTGGAGCGGGTGCTTTCGGAGGCTGGCAACGGCGCGCAGGGCGCTCCACACGAAGGTCAACCAGCCGCAGCTGGTTGACGGGGTTCGGCGAGGGCCGGCCAGAGGGCACGGAAGGGCGAGCGCCCCTGCCCTCGCGCGAATCGTTTCTTACTTCTTGTACGCCGCGATCCCGTCGACGACTTCCTTCTTCGCTGCGTCGATGCCTTCCCAGCCCAGCACCTTGACCCACTTGCCCGCTTCCAGGTCCTTGTAGTGCTCGAAGAAGTGGCTGATGGCCTTCAGGCGCATCGGGTTCACGTCGTCGACCGACTTCCAGTGGCTGTAGATCGGCAGCACCTTATCGGTGGGCACGGCCAGCACCTTGCCGTCGACGCCGGCTTCGTCTTCCATCATCAGGATGCCCAGGGGGCGGCAGGGCACGACCACGCCCGGCAAGAGCGGGTACGGGGCGATCACCAGCACGTCGACCGGGTCGCCGTCGCCCGAGAGGGTCTGCGGCACGTAGCCGTAGTTGGCGGGGTAGTACATGGCCGTCGTCATGAAGCGGTCCACGAAGATCGCGCCCGATTCCTTGTCGACTTCGTACTTGATCGGGTCGGCATTCATCGGGATTTCGATCACGACGTTGAAGGCATCGGGGACGTTCTTGCCGGGGGAGACTTTGTCGAAGGACATGACGTTTTTCGAGTAGTTGAAAAGTATTGGGGAGACGGGGACAAACCCTGAGTTTACTTTCCGTGTCACCGCGCGGTCGCACACGCCCGCGTTTTTGCCTGTAAATTGCAACCGTTGGCCAATCGGCTCCTCACCTTCTCGGTGCAGCGAGCTTCGAGGAAGCAACGCGACGGAAAACCTGGGTCCCGTACGCGTTGCGCGCAGGATCCATGCTGTCCGTCTCCACAAGTCATATCGAACGAATGGAGAAGCAAAGCATGATCGGCAACACCCCCCTGATACTCGCCATCGTCTGCGGCCTCGTGGCCGTCGGCTACGGTTTCTGGGCCCGAAGTTGGATTCTCGCCAAGGACCCGGGCAACGCCCGGATGCAGGAAATCGCCGCCGCCATCCAGGCCGGCGCCTCGGCTTACCTCGCCAAGCAGTACACCACCATCGCGGTGGTCGGCGTCATCCTGGCGGTGCTCATCGCCCTCTTCCTCGACCTCACCACGGCCGTCGGCTTCGTGGTCGGCGCGGTGCTCTCGGGCGCATGCGGCTTCATCGGCATGAACGTGTCGGTGCGCGCCAACGTGCGCACGGCGCAAGCCGCCACCAAGGGCATCGGCCCGGCGCTGGACGTGGCGTTCCGCGGCGGCGCCATCACCGGCATGCTGGTGGTCGGTCTCGGCCTGCTGGGCGTGACCGGCTTCTACTGGTTCCTGGCCGGCAGCGCGCCCAAGTCGGACCACACCCTGGCGGCCATCCTCAATCCGCTGATCGGCTTTGCCTTCGGCTCCTCGCTGATCTCGATCTTCGCGCGGCTGGGCGGCGGCATCTTCACCAAGGGCGCCGACGTCGGCGCCGACCTGGTGGGCAAGGTCGAAGCCGGCATTCCGGAGGACGATCCGCGCAACCCCGCGGTGATCGCCGACAACGTGGGCGACAACGTGGGCGACTGCGCCGGCATGGCGGCCGACCTCTTCGAGACCTACGCGGTGACGCTGATCGCCACCATGGTGCTCGGCGCGCTGATGGTCACCACGGCGCCCGGCAACGCGGTGCTGTACCCGCTCGCGCTGGGCGGCGTGTCGATCATCGCGTCGATCATCGGCTGCTTCTTCGTGAAGGCGTCGCCGGGCATGGTCAACGTGATGCCGGCGCTCTACAAGGGGCTGGCGGTCGCGGGCATCCTGTCGCTGATCGCGTTCTGGTTCGTCACGGCGTGGATCATTCCGGACAACGCCATCGCCGCGAGCGGCAGCCAGCTGAAGCTCTTCGGCGCCTGCTTCGTGGGCCTGGCGCTCACCGCGGCGCTGGTGTGGGTCACCGAGTACTACACGGGCACGCAGTACAAGCCGGTGCAGCACATCGCGCAGGCCTCGACCACGGGCCACGGCACGAACATCATCGCGGGCCTGGGCGTCTCGATGCGCTCCACGGCCTGGCCGGTGATCTTCGTGTGCATCGCGATCCTGGCCTCGTATTCGCTGGCCGGCCTGTTCGGCATCGCTGTGGCCGCTACGTCGATGCTGAGCATGGCGGGCATCGTGGTGGCTCTCGACGCCTACGGCCCCATCACCGACAACGCCGGCGGCATCGCCGAGATGAGCGATCTGCCCGACAGCGTGCGCGCCGTGACCGACCCGCTCGACGCGGTCGGTAACACCACCAAGGCCGTGACCAAGGGCTACGCGATCGGCTCGGCCGGCCTGGCCTCGCTGGTGCTCTTTGCCGACTACACGCACAAGCTGGAGAGCTTCGGGCTGAACATCAGCTTCAACCTGAGCGACCCGATGGTGATCGTGGGCCTCTTCATCGGCGGGCTGATTCCCTACCTCTTCGGCGCAATGGCCATGGAAGCCGTGGGCCGCGCGGCCGGTGCGGTGGTGGAAGAAGTGCGCCGCCAGTTCCGCGAGATCCCCGGGATCATGGAAGGCACCGGCAAGCCCGAGTACGGCAAGGCCGTGGGCATGCTGACCGGCGCGGCCATCAAGGAAATGATGATCCCGTCGCTGCTGCCGGTGGTGGTGCCGATCGTCGTGGGCCTCGTGCTCGGACCGAAGGCGCTGGGGGGCCTCTTGATGGGCACGATCGTCACGGGCCTGTTCGTCGCCATCTCGATGTGCACGGGCGGCGGCGCGTGGGACAACGCCAAGAAGTACATCGAGGACGGCCACCACGGCGGCAAGGGCTCCGAGGCGCACAAGGCGGCCGTCACCGGCGACACCGTGGGCGACCCCTACAAGGACACCGCCGGCCCCGCCGTGAACCCGCTGATCAAGATCATCAACATCGTGGCGCTGCTCATCGTGCCGCTGGTGGTGAAGTTCCATGCGGGGGATGCGGCGGCGATGGCGCCTGCCAAGGTCGAGACGCCGGCCGCCGCGACCGCACCTGCGCCGGCGCCCTCGGCCATGGCACCGGCCACACCGGCGGCCGCCGTCGCCTCGGGCGCGGTGTCCGCAGTCGAAGCCGCCGCGGTGAAGGTCGAGAACGGCGTCGTGAAGTTCTACTTCGCAAGCGCCAGCTCCGAAGTCGCGCCCAACGCCAAGGAGGCGCTGGCCGATGTCATCAAGGCCGTGCAGAGCGGCAGCACCGTGCTGGTGAGCGGCTACCACGATGCGAGCGGCGACCCGGCCAAGAACGCCGAACTGGCCAAGCAGCGCGCCATGGCCGTGAGCGATGCGCTCAAGGCCGCTGGCGCGCCCGAGGACAAGATCGAGCTGGCCAAGCCCGAGCAGTCGCAGGCCGATGGGCCGGCGTCGGAAGCGCGCCGCGTCGAAGTGAAAGTGAAGTCCTGAAGATGCCCACACCCGCACGGCTCGAAGCCTTCATCGCCGCCGTGGAAGGCGGCGCGCATGCGCAGGCCATCGAGGACTACTACACCGAAGACGCCACCATGCGCGAGAACCAGGCCGAGCCCCGGCGCGGGCGCAGCACGCTGGTCGCGCAGGAGAGCGCCGTGCTCGATCGCACCGAGTCGGTGGTGTCCACGTGCGTGCGGCCCGTGCTGGTGAACGGCGACCACGTGGCGATCCACTGGGTCTTCGCGTTCACCTTCAAGGACGGCGCCACCATGCGCATGGAAGAGATCGCGTGGCAGCGCTGGGACGGCGAGCGCATCGCCGAGGAGCAGTTCTTCTACGACCCGGCGCAGAGAAAGCCGGGCTGAAGAATGCGCTGATCTTTTTTACCGCCGGCCGGGCATTGGAGTCATTTCAAGGGAGACCTCCTCAACCGATGAAAAGCCTTCGCCGACCTCTCTTGCATTCCTTGCATGCCCTGCTGTTGCTGCCGGCCATGGCGGCAACCAGCGCACTCGCGCAAGCCCGCCCGGACGCGATGCCCCTGAGCTTCGACGCGGCGCGCGCCCGCATGATCGAGCGATCCGACAAGCTGGCTGCCGCGCGCTCGGCGGTCGAATCGAAAGAGCTGCAGAGCGAAGGCTTGAAGCGCCTGGGCGGCCCGGTGGTGAGCGTCTCGGGGCTGGCCTATGCGTACAACGCCAACCTGAACCTGGACCTCGATCCGCTCAACCAGAAGCTCGGGCAGATCGGCCAGTCGCTGCCGCCGTCGATCCAGAGCTTCATCTCGCGCGTGCCGATTCCGCAACTGCCCAACAGCTACACGCTCAACCGGCACGACACGGGCACCAATACCTCGATCTCGGCGGTCTGGCCGATCTACCTGGGCGGAGCGACCGATGCGGTGCGCGGCTTCGTCTCGGCCCAGGCGCGCGAGGCGCAGGCCGATGCCGAGCAGGCCGGCCACGAAGTCGACACGCTGCTGGTGCAGCGCTACTTCGGCGCCCAGCTCGCGCAGCGCGCGGCCACGCTGCGCGCGCAGGCCGAACGCACCATCGCCCAGCACGACGCGGCCGCGCAGAAGATGCTCGCGGCCGGCGTGATCTCGCGCGTCGAGCGGCTGCAGGCCAGTGCGGCGTATGAAGAAGCCCGGCGCAACGCGCGCAAGGCCGAGGACGACGCGGCGCTGGCAGCTGTCGCACTCGCCCGCACGGTGCGCGCCGACGGCGCCGTGACGCCGCAGACGCCGCTCTTTTTGATCAGTGCGCCCATCGAGCCGCTCAATTACTTCATCGATTCGGCGCTCACGCGGCATCCGGGCCTCGGCAAGGTCGCGGCCAAGAAGTCGCAGGCCGAGCAGTTGCACGAAGGCGAAGCGGCGCTGCGCCGCCCGCAGGTCATCGCCTTCGGCACGCGGCAACTCAAGAGCGGCAATGCCGACTGGGTGGCGGGCCTGGGCGTGCGCTGGACGCTGTACGACTCGGTCGATCGTGACGCGCTCTCGGCCTCTTCGCAAAAGCAGGTCGAACAGGCCGAGCACACCGATGCGCAGGCGCGCAGCGACATCTCGCTCCTGGTCGAGCGCAACTGGCGCGCGCTGGAAAACGCGCGCCGCCAGTACCTCGAGATGAAGGCTTCGGTCGCACTCTCGGAAGAAGTGGTGAGGCTGCGCGTGGCGGGCCTGCGCGAAGGCACGAGCACCACGCTGGACCTGATCGACGCGGAGACCAACCGCGCCAAGGTGCTGACCGAGCGCGCGCAGGCGGCCAACGAGTACGTTCAGGCGCTCGCGCAGTTGCTCGAGAGCGCGGGCCTCTCCGAGAAGTTTTCCGACTACATCGCGCGTGCCGACGTGAGGGTGAATTGATGATGAGTGCCAAGACCCGAAAACTGATCGCCATCGCCGCGGCGCTGCTCGTGCTGGCGTTGCTCGTCTGGGGCTTCTGGCGCGCCTCGCAGCCCGCGGCCGAAGTCTTCCAGGGGCAGATGGAGGCGCGCGAGACCGACGTGGCCGGCAAGGTCACCGCGCGCATCGCCGAAGTGGCGGTGAAGGAAGGCGATCGCATCCAGGCCGGCGCGCTGCTGGTGCGCATGGACAGCCCCGAGGTGCGTGCCAAGCTCGCGCAGGCCACCGCCGCCGAACAGGCAGCGCAGGCCGTCGCCGACAAGGCGCAGAACGGCGCGCGCCCGCAGGAGGTGGAGATGGCGCGCATGCAATGGCAGCGCGCAGAAACCGCCGCACAGCTCGCGCAGACCTCGTTCCGCCGCGTCGATGGCCTTGCGCGCGACGGCCTGGTCGCCGACCAGAAGCGCGACGAGGCCGAAGCCAACTGGAAGGCCTCGCGCGACGCGGCCATCGCGGCGAAGGCGCAGTTCGACATGGCCCGCATCGGCGCCCGCCCCGAGGACCAGGCCGCGGCCAGCGCGCAGGCGCGCCAGGTCGCAGGCGTGGTGGCCGAGGCGGAAGCCGCCAAGGCCGAGACCGAGCTGCGCAGCCCCGTGGGCGGCGAAGTGGCCAAGGTGCTCGCCAAGGTCGGCGAGCTGTCGCCGCAGGGCGTGGCGGTGGTCACGGTGGTCGACCTGAACGACCAGTGGGTGGTGCTGAACGTGCGCGAAGACCGGCTCGCGCGCTTCGCGGTCGGCAGCGAGTTCGATGCCCGCCTGCCGGCGCTGGTGAACGACAAGAACAAGTCCGACGCACATCGCGCGGCCCGCTTCAAGGTCTACTACAGCGCCGCCCTGCCCGACTTCGCGACGTGGCGCGCGACGCGCGGGGGCAATGGCTTCGACGTGCGCACCTTCGAAGTCCGCGCGCGGCCGCTCAAGCCGATCGACGGCGCGCGGCCGGGCATGAGCGTGCTGGTCGATTGACGGTCCGGCGATGAGCCTGCGCGGCTTCTCCGCAGCCAGCGCCCGGCGCGAATTCGCGTTGCTGCGCACCCGCCCGTGGGACCTGGCGATGGTCTCGTGGGTGCCGCTGCTCGCGGTGTTCCTGATCTGGTGGATCTTCTCGGCGGGGCTGCCCGAGCGCCTGCCGATCGGCGTGCTCGACCAGGACCGCACGGCGCTCTCACGGCAGGTGGTGCGCTTTCTCGACGCCACGCCCGGCTTGCGTGTGACGCAGTACTACGCGGACGAAGGCGCCATGGCACGCGCGCTCACCAGCGGCGCGGTCGATGCAGCGGTGCAGTTGCCGCGGGACCTCAACCGCGACGTCAAGCGCGGGCGCGTCGGCCAGGTCGTGCTGCTGCACAACGCGCAGCTCGGCACGCACTCCAGCCTGATCCAGCGCGACGTGCGCACCGCCGTGGCCACCGTCTCGGGCGGTGTCGAGCTCGCGGTGCGCAACAAGCGCGGCGAGTCGATGACGTCGGCGCGTGTGAGCATGGAGCCGGTCAAGGCGAGCATGGTGGCGCTGTTCAACACCTCGACGGACTACGAGCAGTTCCTGGGCGCCGCGCTCATTCCGGCGCTGCTGCACATCCTCGCGATGACGGCGGGCGCGTGGGCCGTGGGGCGCGAGCTGCGCGACCGCACCCTCGCCGAATGGCTCGGTGCCGCACCGCGCTGGCACGAGGCGCTGGCCGCGCTCGCGGGCAAGCTCGCGCTGCCGCTCGCGAGCCTGTCGGCGGTCGGCATCGCGGCGATGCTGTGGATCACGGCCGGCCGGGGCTGGCACCCGGTCGGGTCGGTGGGCTGGACGCTGTTCGCGCTGGTGGTGTTCATGGCGCTGTCGATCGCACTGGGCGGCTTCGTCTCGGCACTCACGCGTTCTTTGCGCACCGCGCTCTCGGCGACGGGTTTCATCACGGCGCCGGCGTTCGCATTCGGCGGCGTGGGCTTTCCGCTGGTCGCGATGCCGCTCCTTGCCCAGATGTGGGCGAGCCTCTTGCCCTACACGCACTACATCCGCGTGCAGATGGAGCAGCTGCAGATGGGCGCGCCGCTGGCCTATTCGGCCGGCACGCCGCTGTGGATGGTGCTGGGCACGGCCGTGCTGCTGGCCGCGTCGGCCGCGGCGCTGGTGCGCGCCGCCGCCGCACCCGATACATGGGGAGGCCGCTGATGGACCTCGACCCCGCGCGCACCCGCTTCGCCGCCGCCTGGCGCGACACTGCGCTCGCGGTGCTGCGCGACAAGGGCGTGCTATTGATCATGCTGCTCGCGCCCATCATCTACGGCTTCTTCTACCCGTGGCCCTATGGCACGCAGGCCGTGACGCGCGTGCCAGTGGCGGTGGTGGACGAGGACCACAGCGGGCTGTCGCGGCAGATCGCGCGCTTCGCGATGGCCAATCCGCGGCTGGACGTGCGCCTGGTCACCTCCGACGTGCACGAGGCGCGGCAGGCGCTCTGGCGCGGCGAGATCGAGGGCTACGCACTGCTGCCGTCGGACCTCAAGCGCAACGTGATCCGCGGGCTCTCGGCGGTGGTGACGATCGAGGGCAACGGTGCCTATGCGCTGCTGAACAAGGCGGTGCTGTATGGCTTCTCGGAGGCAGTGGGCACGGTGTCGGCCGGCGTCGAGATCCGCAAGCTGCAGGCCGGCGGGCAAAGCGCGGTGCAGGCGGCGCGCAGCCGCAGTCCGCTCGACACGCAGCTCGTCGCGCTGTTCAATCCGACCGAGGGCTACGGCAGCTACGTGGTGCCGGCGGTGGCGCTGCTGATCCTGCAGCAGACGCTGCTGATGGGCGCGGCGATGCTGGCCGGCACCTGGGCCGAGGCCGGGCGATTGCGCGCGGGCATGGGGGCGTGGTTCGGGCGGCTCGCGGCGCTGTCGGCCTTCGGCTTTTTGAGCGGCCTTTTCTACTTCGGCTGGGTGTTCTTCCTGCAGGACTATCCGCGGGGCGGCAACCCGTTCGGCGCGCTGGTGCTGCTGCTGTTCTACGTGCCGGCGATCTGCGCGGTCGGGCTGCTGCTGGGGTGCTGGTTCCGCGATCGCGAACGGGCGTTGCAGGTGCTGCTCTTCACTGCATTGCCGATGGCGTTTCTCTCGGGCTTCTCGTGGCCCGTGGAGGCCCTGCCGGGGCCGCTGCAGGTTCTGCGATGGGTGTTTCCGAGCACGGCGGGGATCCAGGCGTCGCTCAGGCTCAACCAGATGGGGGCGCCGCTGCATGACGTGCTGCCTTATCTCGGCGTGCTGCTGTTGCTCGCCCTAGCGGGACTGCTGGTTCTTTGGGCGGCCGCCACGCCGCGCAAGGTGGACCGCGAAACCGCCTAGCGCTGGCTTTCGGCCGCCACGGCGCGCACCAGCCGCGTGGCGGGTGCCACCAGTTCGCGCAGGTCGCCCGCACGGTTTTGCTCGATGGCCTGCAGCACCAGTTCGTTGATGCCGCCTACGACCGTCATCGCCATCTGGCTCGTCAGGTGTGCCGCCGGGCAGCCATCCATGTCGCTGCTGTTGATGGCCACCTGGATGAAGTTGGCGATCTCGTCGTTGACGCGGCGCCGTGCCGCGAGGCCCGGCATGCCCAGGCCCAAAATCTCGACGAAGAGGGTGCGCAGCAGCACCGGGTCCTGCGCCAAGTAGTCGAAGTACGCGGTCATCGCCTGCTCGACCTGCGCATGCCAGGGCTGCGCGGGGTCGAAGGCCTCGCTCACGGCCTGCAGCGCGAGGCGGCTGGCGGTTTCGTAGAGCGCGATCAGGCACTCGGTCTTGGTGCTGAAGTGCTCGTAGAACGTGCGGCGCGAGACGGCGGCCTCGCGCACGATGTCGGCGATGGTCGTGTCCGCGTAGCCCTTGGCCGCCACGGCGTGCGCCATGCCCTGCAGGAGGCGCGCATAGTGCTCGCTTTCCGTGCCCTCGGCGGATTTGAAGGCCACGGTTTTTTCGATGGTGTCGCTCATGGATGGCACATTTTCCTACGCCTCGGTACTTGACAGTACCAGCATCGACCCGCACCATGGAGGCATGCGGTACGAAGCTGTACCAACCTTTCTTCCCCCGCCTGCCCGAGGATTGTTTTCATGACTGAACTCGTTGTCCGCCGCCTGCTGATCGACCTGCAATCGCCCTTTGCCCGCAACTGGTGCGGCGGCGATGCATTCTCCAGCGCCTTCTTCAATGCCCTGTCGATGAGTTTCCCCTTCGGCGAGCAATTCTTCATCGATGCCGTGCGCGATGCGGTGGCCACGCTGCCGCCCGAGGTGCAGGAAAAATACCGCGCCGACGTGCGCGGCTTCATCGGCCAGGAGGCCACGCACCGGCGCATCCATTCGCTCTTCAACAACCACCTCGAGGAACAGGGACTGGTCGACGGCTGGACCTCGCGCGCCAACAAGCGCATGACGCTGATGGAAGAAGCCGATCCGCGCCACGCGCTGGCGGTCACGGCGGCCACCGAGCACTTCACCGCGATGTTCGCCGAGTGGCTGCTGGCGCGCCCCAAGATCCTCGATGGCGCGGAGCCGCGCCTGCGGACGATGTGGCTGTGGCACAGCGCCGAGGAGCTGGAGCACAAGTCCGTCGCCTTCGACATCTACAAGGCCGCGGGCGGCTCGGACGAATGGCGCCGGCGCTGGTTCCGGCGCGTGACCGTGATGTTCCTCGGCGACCTGATGCACCAGACCATCGACAACCTGCGCCACGAAAAGCAGTTGTGGAAGTGGGCGACATGGAAGAGCGCGGCGCGCATCCTGTTGGGCAAGGGTGGCCTGTTGCGCGGCAACCTGCGCGGCTGGCGCAGCTACCTGCGGGCGGACTTCCATCCGGCGCAGCAGGACAGCAGCCTGTCGGTGCGCTGGCTGGCCGACAACCGCGCGCAGTACACGCCCGTGAGCGCTGCGCCTGAAACCGCTGCGGCAGCTGCGGCCTGATCGTTCCTCAGTACATGCTGGCGCGGTGCGTGCCGCCGCCAGTGCCGCTGCGCGCCTGCTGCTGCTCGGGACGCAGCGACAGGTCGTGCAGGGTGTCGAAATCCGACGGGGCGTCGGGCACGCGCATCACCACTTCGAGCTCGTGCATCGACGCGACCCAGCGGCCGGCGGGCGAGTCGGCCGGCTCGTCGTTGGCGAAGGTGCCGTCGCGGATGTAGAAGGTCTCGCCCTCGGGGCGCTCGGCGTGGAGCTCGACCAGGCGCGAGATCGAGAAGTTGTACGTCACGAGCTTCTCGCGCGTCTTGCGATCCTTGCCGCCGCAGTTGAAGGAGCCTTCGGCCGCGATGACGATGCAGGAGCCTTCCACGCCCCCGTCCATGTCGATCTCGTTGCCCGAGCGCCAGATGGCGTTGGGCAGGCGCACCCTCACCTTGTCGATCACCAGGTCGCGCTGCTTGTTGAGGCTGCCCAGGGGCGGCACCAGCGAGCGCAACTGGCGCAGGCGCTCCGCGAAGTTGTCGTCCATGAGGAATTCGACGTGGTGCGTGGCGCTGCCCGAGGAGCGCTTGACCACCTGCATGACGACATGGCGTGGCTTGCTCACGGCAGGCCCCTTTCGCACGCGTCAACGTCAACGTCCACGCCCAATGCCGGGCAGCCAAGGCCTTGCTGGAATTGATTTGTCATCGGCTACAGATTAGAACTTTTGAATGAATGCAATTACATGCATCAATTGTGTCTAACTGTATATCGATTAAGTCCGTTGTGGAAGGAAATCTGCGACATGTTCACGCGGGCATGTCGCCAAAACGTCTCCGCTTCGTGCTAGCCGAAAACTAGCCCGACGACGCTTCCGATTGCTCCAGCGCTTCGTCGAGCGCCTTGCACGAAGGCGCGCACACGGTCTGCGACTTGCCCAGCACCTGGCGCGTGCGCAATTGCGAGCGCACGCGGTGCTTGCCGCACATGAAGCAGGACATGGTCGCCCCGCTGAACGACGCCGAAGCGCGGAACGGGGAACCCGGTGTCTTGGTCTTGTAGCGCAGGCCGTCCGCCACCACTGCCGTCTTCACTTCACCCTTCGCCATGCGTCTTGTCCTTGTTCGTTTTGGCACCGCCCATGGCGCGTGCAATGGCTTCCCTGGCGCTGACTTCTGCCGCCAGGGAAACGTCCAATGCCGAGCGGCAAAGCCCGGCGTGCTGATAGTTGAGGTTCTCATAAACCTCGGATGCGGCCGGATAGGCATCGAGCAGGCGGCCCAGCTCGGCGCCTGGGGCGACATCCTCGAACTCATGCACCAGGTGCTCGACCACCGAGCGGTACTGCTCGGCGCCTACGGGCACGGCGCTGTGCTCCAGTCGCTCCAGCAGTTGCGCCAGCACCTGGGTCACTGCCAGATCGGTCTTGGGGGACGGATTGTGGGTCGTGTTCATGGTTCGCATCTGGGGGCAGCATACGCCTATGCAAGTGGCTGATCGTAGAGGGCCGTCTCCGGCTCCCCTGCTTTTTGGGCCGCCTGCATGCGCTGCAGCAGGCTGTGGAGCATTTCCGTGGACAGCCCGTGGATCACCAGCCGGTGCCCCGCCCGCAGGGTCGACAGGGGCACCAGCGGGTGCTTGTTGTTGACCAAAATCAGGTGCTCGGGCGCGTTCAGGATCGTCGCCGTGTAGATGCCGATGGTTTCGTCCAGTTGCAATGAATTGGCCGCGCGCCAGAAATCGTTGTCGGTCAGCATCAACTGGTAGAGCGGCGTGAACAGCTCGATGGCGCTCTGCAGGTCGAGGAAATTGAGCTTGCCGTGCGGCATGTCCTCCAGCCGCAGCCCCGGCTCCTTGATCATCGAGAAATCGACCTCCTCCGCCTTGCACAGCGCCACGCCCTTCTCGCGCAGCGCCGTGTTCAGGCGGATCACGAAGTTGAAGAGGTTCAGGTCGTGCTTCAAGAACATCTCGTCCTTCAGCGCGTCGATGTCCGCCGGCTCCAGCGGATTGGTGGCGACAGGTGCCGGCGAATTGCGCCCGATGAACGCCAGCACCTGCGACCCCAGGTGAAAGTGCCGCAGGATCAGCCAGTTCGCCTCCGGCGACACGAAGCGCTTCAACCCCCACGCGAGAAAGCGATGCAGCAGCATCGAATGCGACCAGTTGCGCGGCACGAACACCTTCACGATCTGGATCAGGATGATCGTGAGCCGCGCAATCGGCCTGAGGAACGGCAGCAGGTACTGCCGCGAGCCCGAGCTCGAATCGGCCAGCCACGCCGACTTGACGTTGTCCGGCAGCGGCGTGCTCTGGTCCAGGTAGAGCGCGAGCCACGGGCTCGGATCGCGCTCGTCGTGGGCTTGGGTCAGGAATTCAGGCGTTCGGCTCATTGGAAACCTCCGCCTGCGGCTGCGGTATTCGCCTTGGGGCGGCCCGGCGGCTCATGCGGCATCCGCTCCGTGATGTGCTGGAACTGCATCAGGTACAGCGCGGCCGTGTGGCGCGCCGTGTCGATGATCTGGCGGGCCGCGCGGGCCTGCCCCTCGATGGCCATGACCATCTCCACCGCGGCGAGCCAGCGATTGAGGTGGTTCTCGTCGTTGTGGCCGTGGTATTCGAGAAAGCGGAAGGCATCGGGCGGCAGCTTCACGCTCGTCTTGATGAGCGGCAGCAGCGCCGGCACGATGCGCTGGCCCGTGCCTTCGATGATGTAGATCGCCCCCAGCAGGCCGATCGGATCGCGCGTGGCCGCCAGGCCGTGCAGGTACGCATTGAGCGCCTCGCCGCCGGGGTTGCGGCGCAGGTCGTCGATCTGCGCGACCGTGCCGCCGGCTTTCTTGTAGTCGCTGAAGAGGATGTTGAAGTCGTCCTGCTCCTCGCCCGCGTGCACGCCGATCAGCGATGCCAGCATCTGGTACGGCTCGCTCAGCGACGCGGCGCCTTCGCGCATCCACTTGCTGCCTTCGCGCACCTGCGGCACCCATTGCTCCATCCAGTTCAGGTAGTCGGGCAACGCGAGGCGGCGCTCGCGGATCTGGCGGACGAGCGGCGTGCGCCAGACGCGCGAGCGGTAGTCGTGCCAGATGGCGGCCAGTTCCGTCAGCAGAGCGCCCAGGCCTTCGGGCGCGGCCGCCGGATCGTGCGGGGGCGCGATGACGAGATCGTCGTCCGGCACCGCGGCGCGGGGCGCCACCGTCGTCACGGGCGCCGCATCGGCCGCTTCGACTTCCAGCAGCATGTACGCCGCCATGAAGCGCCCCGACTCGGGCACGTAGCAGAAGATCTGCTCGCCGGGCTTCAACGTCTTCGTGTGAAGGAATTCAGCCAGCATGACGAGGATCGACGCAGCCCCCGTATTGCCGCGCCACGCGAGGTTGCTCCACCAGCGCTCGCGCGGAATCGACAGGTCGGCCTTGCTCATCAGGTCCTCGACAACCGGGATGAATTTCTCCGACGAGTAGTGGCACAGGAAGTGATCGATGCGCTTCGGATCGACCCAGCCGTCGCGCACCAGGCCCGCGTATTCGTGGATGCCGATGTCGAACAGGTGCGGCAGCAGGCGGATGTCCTGCCGCAGCGAGAGTGCGCCGGCGGCTTCGGCCTCGGCCCAGGAGCCGAAGTCGAGGTGGCCGCGTGCGCGGTCTTCGGTCAGCCCCATCTGCATGCACACCGGGTAGTCGCCCGAGAACGCGCGCTGGTGCACCCACTTCAACTTCAGGCGCAAGCCGGGCGCGCCCGCCAGTGCGGGTGAGCCATCGGACAGCAGCAACGCGCCCGCGCCGTCGGACAGCATCCAGCGCAGGAAGTGCGAGTCGAAGTCGGTCTCGTAGCCACGTGCCGCGAAACGCGAGCGCTTGAAGAGCCGCGACGGCATCTCGCTCGCCACCGCCATCGCGCTGCGGTGCGCGCCCAGCTCGATGCCCTGCGCAGCCGTCTGGATCGCCGACACGCCGGCCGCGCAGATGCCGTGCACCGAGTGCGTCTCCATCGGCTGCGCCGCGAGCTCGCCCTGAATCATGTTGGCGAAGCCCGGCATCAGCGTGTCGCCGCCCGAGGAGCCGCTTGCCAGCAGCGACACGCGCGACAACTCCGCGCCGCCGCGCCGCAGGCAGTCGCGGATGGCGCCCGCGGCGAGCTGCGCATTGGTGTGCTGCGTCACGCCCTCCGCATCGATGGCGTAGTGCCGCGTGAGGATGCCGTTCTCCGCAAGGATGCGCCGCTTGATGCGCTCGGACATGCGGTTCAGCGGCGCGATGTACGCGTCCATGCGGTCATTGGGAATGGGCTCGCCCGGCATGAAATAGCCGGCGCTCTCGAGGTACACGCGTTGGAATGAAACAGGCATGGTTCAGTGAGTGGAGGAATCGGGAGGCATCAGCGAGCGGCTGCGAAAACGCGGCCACACGGTCCCCAGCACGAAGACCCGCACCATGTAGGGAACCAGCCCGCCCTCGTTGAGCATGGGATCGACCTGGGCGCGATAACGCGTGGCGTGCAGGTGCGTGAGCTCGGACCAATGGGCATGCGGGTTCTCGTGGTGTGCGGTGTGCAGGCCGATGTTGAACAGCAACGGGTTCACCAGTCCTTCGAAATTGCGTGCGTAGTTCAGCCTGCCCCCAGGGGTATCGCGCAACGCTCCTTCGCACGATGGCTTCCGGCCATCGGCGTGCGCATGCTGCAGATAGTTGGTCGCGAGCAGCCAGTGCAGGCCATGCAGCTGCGGCACGATCACGAAGAGCAGCGCCTTGCGCCAGTCGAGCGCGAGCAGCACGGCCCAGCTCGCGAGCCACAGCGCGTACTGCGCGATGCAGTAGCGCCAGGCGCCGCGCCGGTGCGCCCGCAGCCGCGCGAGCCAGCCGACGAATACCGGCATCAGCACCCACACGGCCTGGAACGGATGCAGCAGGTAGCCCCACAGATGGTTGGTGTCGCCGCCGAAGCGGTAGGTGCGCGCGACATCTTTCGGGCCATGCCGGTGGCGATGGTGATTGGCCACGTGCGCAGGCCAGAACACGAAGGTCGGGTGGCCCTGCAGCAGCGTGATCCAGAAGTCGGTCAGCCGGTTCATGCGCCGCCCGCGCCACATGCGCAGGTGCACGTGGTTGTGATGGATCACGCCGACACCCAGCGTGAGGAACAGCATCAGCGCATAGAGCAGCGCGTTGAAGCCATTCACCCACTGCCACGCCGCCAGCGCCGGCAATGCAATCAGGTACGCGAGGCTTTGCCAATCGCGCCAGTGCCGCAGGCGCGGCAGGCGCGGCAGGCGGCGCGACGCCTCAGGCGGGCGTGCCATGCTGCCGCGCCTGCTTGTCCCGAAAGGCCTGGAAGTGCGGCTCGGCCGCGTCCGCCGCGATGCGCGTGCCGAACAGCCGGTCCATGAAGGTGAACTGGAAGCCGTAGTTGCCGTTGTGGCAGGCATGGTGCAGGTGATGCCGCCGGCTCGCGGCGAACCAGTGGCCGTACGACACCCCTGTGAAGAAGTCGTAGTTCGAATGCCCCACGCAATTGAAGAACAGGCTGAACACCGGCACCGCGGCCAGCGACCAGAAGCTGAAGTCGTGCACCACCATCGGCAACAGGATCACGTTGCCCAGCATCAGCGCCTCCATCGGGTGGAAGCTGTAGGTGGCCCACGGCGTGGTCACGAACGAGCGGTGGTGCGGCCCGTGAAAGCGGCGCAGAAGGCGCGTGTGCAAGAGGCGATGGTTGATCCAGAAATGCACGTCGTTCCATACCGCGAGCACGAGGATCTCGAGGGTGATCTGCCGCCATCCCGCATCGGGATCGAGCCGCGCCCAGCCCAACTGGAGCAAGCCCCACGGAAACACCATGCCCAGCCCGAAGATCAACACCGAGATGCCCGACTGCCCCAGCTCCCGCCGCAACTGCCCCGGCTGCAGCGGCCGCGGATCGAGCACCCGCCCGATACGCATCGCCGGCAAAACCCGCTTCGTCAACAGCCAGGTGATGGCGCCGAAGCCCAGGTAGATGCCGCCGAAAAAAAGCACGCCCCACAGCATGACCTGCAGGGCGGGCAGTGAAGTGAAGGTCTGCGCCATCCCCCGAGGCTACAACAGCATCTCGGGAACGATGGGTGCGATGAGCATGTTGTAGAAGCGCTGGAAGAAGCCCGACTCGGGCTCGGAGGTCAGGATCACCTCTTTCTCGCCATCGCTGGTGAGCCACTGCAGCGTGCCGGTGTCCTTGGCCAGCCTGAGGCGGTAGGAGTTCTGCAGCTTGCTGATGTTGATGATGCGCAGCATCTCGCGCGCCAGCTGCGGGCTGTCCACCACCAGCCCCATCTCGGTGTTCTGGCTCGCCGAACGCGGATCGAGGTTCATCGAGCCGATGAAGATGCGCGTCTTGTCGATGGCAGCGGTCTTGGCGTGCAGCCGGCCGAGCGACTTGCCGAACATGCCGAAGCGCTCGCCCTTGCTGGTGCGCTGCGGGCTCAGCTCGTACAGGTCGGCGCCGCTTTGCAGCAGCCGCTCGCGGTAGCGCGCATAGCCGGTGTGCACCAGCGGCTCGTCGTTGGCTGCCAGCGAGTTGGTCAGCAGCGTGAGCTTGACCTTGCGCTTGGCCAGGTCGTCGAACGCCGCCATGCCGCGCTCGCCCGGCACGAGGTACGGCGACGTCAGGTCGACCTCGGTCTTGGCGTCCAAGAGGAGGCCCCAGACCTTCATCGTCACGCTGGTGGCGATGGCCTCGTCGGCCGTCATGGTCGCGGGCTTGGTCGGCGGGTCGGCGATGGCGCGCGCCTCGCCCCACAGGAGGCCCATGCGGCCGCCGTCGAGCTCTTCGGCGATCGGGCCATAGCCCAGGATGTCCGACGGCGGCAGCACGATCTTGGGCGGCGGCGCGGCCATGCCGATCCAGTCGTCGAACTCGGCGCTGCCCGGCATGCGACCGCCCTCGCCCTTCACGATGTCGGCGATGGGCCAGACCTGCACGCTGTTCCAGTAGGCGTCGAAGATGGATTCGAGCTGCGGCACCACCTTGCCCACCACCAGCGCATCCATGTCGATGAAGTTCTGCGCTTCGCTCAGCACGAAATACTCGTCGGCGATATTGCGCCCGCCCACCACCGCCATCGCGCCGTCGGCGATGAAGAGCTTGTTGTGCATGCGGTGGTTGAGCCGCACGATCTCCCAGGGCGAGGCCGCGAAGCGCGAGAGAAAACCGTCGCGCCCGCAGCAGAACGGGTTGTAGAGCCGCACCTGCACATTGGGCGTTTCCGACAGCGCCAGCAGCAGCTGCTGGCTCTTGACGGTGTAGAGGTCGTCCACCAGCACCCGCACCTTCACGCCCCGTGCCGCGGCTTCGCGCAGCGTGCGCAGCAGCAGGCGGCCGACGGCGTCGTTCTCGAGCTGGTAGTACTGCACCACCAGCGACTGCTGGGCGCGCTGCGCGAGCTGGATGCGCGCGTCGAGCGAATAGACGCCCAGCGGCATCAGCCGGAAGCCCGAATGCTCGCCGGGCGGGGTGGAGGCCGCCGCGATCTTCGCAAGCCGGGTCGACGGATCGGCCGAGGCGGCGTGCTCGGCGGGCCGATCTTTCGCCGGCGGCAGCGAGCCGCAGGCAGCGAGCACTGCCAGCAGAAAGCCCGCGAGCGCCATGCGCAGAAGTCGGTCCCAGCCGTTCATGATGATGATTTCCGTCGTTCGTTTTTCAATCGCTGCCATGAATACGCGGGCCGGAGGGCGTCAGTTTCGTTCTGCCCCTGCGAAAGGTGCGCCGTCCTAGAATTCGTGTCACACCCGCACGGAGTTACACCATGGCCCGACCGATCCTCTCACGCATCGCGCTGATGACGGCCCCTGCCGCCCTTTACGCCCTGTCCGCGCTTGCACACCCCGCCTGGGCCGCCCTGGACATCGGCGACCCCGCGCCCAAGTTCACCGCCAACGCGGCCCTTGGCGGCAAGACCTTCCGCTATTCGCTGGCCGACGCGCTCGCCAAGGGACCGGTGGTGTTGTACTTCTTTCCGGCCGCCGACTCCAACGATTGCTCGATCGAGGCCCACGCCTTCGCCGAGGCGGTGGACCAGTTCGCGGCATTGGGCGCCACTGTGATCGGCGTTTCGGCCGACGACATCGACACCCTCTCCAAGTTCTCGGTCAAGTCCTGCCAGAGCCGGTTTCCGGTGGCCTCGGACGAAGCCAAGACGGTCATCAACGGCTTCGACGCGCTGATGCAGACCCGCCCGGACTTCGCCAACCGGCTGTCGTACGTGATCTCGCCGGACGGCAAGGTGGCGTACTACTACCAGAACCTGAATCCGGACAAGCATGTGGAGCGCACGCTGAATGCGGTGCGGGCGCTGCCGAAAGCCACGGCGGCGAAGTAAGGCAAGCCAGCCGCGGGCCCGCGGGTTTGGCGTGCTTCGCGCAAAATCCCGCCCCATGCAGCTCAACTACATCGCCAACGCCGACGTGCCCTCCGCCTCCGGCAGCACCCTCCCCGTCATCGACCCCTCCGACGGCCAGCCCTTCGACGACATCCAGCGCAGCAACGCCGCAGACATCGACTCGGCCGTGCGCGCCGCGCGCGACTGCTTCGAGGGCGTGTGGCACAAGGTCAGCGCCGCCGACCGCAGCCGCCTGCTCTACAAGCTCTCGCTGAAGATCGCCGAGCACGTCGACGAGCTCGCGCTGATCGAGCAGCGCGACTGCGGCAAGCCCGTGAAGCAGGCGCGCGCCGACGCGGTGGCGCTGGTGCGCTACTTCGAGTTCTACGCCGGCGCCTGCGACAAGCTGCACGGCGAGACCATCCCCTACCAGGACGGCTACAGCGTCTTCACCTGGCGCGAACCGCACGGCGTCACCGGGCACATCATTCCGTGGAACTACCCGATGCAGATCTTCGGGCGCAGCGTGGGCGGCGCGCTCGCGGCGGGCAACGTGTGCGTGGTGAAGCCGGCCGAGGACGCGTGCCTTTCGCTGATTCGCGTGGCGCAACTCGCGGCCGAGGTCGGCTTTCCGGCGGGCGCGCTCAACATCGTGACGGGCTACGGCCATGAAGTGGGCGACGCGCTCGCGCGGCACGAAGGCATCGACCACATCAGCTTCACCGGCAGCCCCAAGATCGGCACGCTGATCCAGCAGGTGGCGGCCGAGCGGCACTGCCCGGTCACGCTCGAGCTGGGCGGCAAGAGCCCGCAGATCATCTTCGCGGACGCAGACCTCGATGCGGCCATTCCGGTGGTCATCAACGCCATCGTGCAGAACGCCGGCCAGACCTGCTCGGCGGGTTCGCGCGTGCTGATCCAGCGCAGCATCTACGAACCGCTGCTCGAGCGCCTGGGCCATGCCTTCGAAGCCCTGCGCGTCGGCCCGGCGGCCATGGACCTGGACGTCGGCCCGCTGATCCGCCAGACGCAGCAGCAGCGCGTGTGGGATTTCCTGAGCGACGCCCAGCACGCCGGCATCCCGATGGTGGCGCAGGGCATCGTCGTCGAGGAAGCGCCCGAGACCGGCTTCTACCAGGCGCCCACGCTGCTGCGCGACGTGCCGGTCGGCCACCGTCTCGCGCAGGAAGAAGTGTTCGGCCCGGTGCTCGCCGCGATGCAGTTCGCCGACGAAGACGAAGCGGTGGCGCTCGCCAACGCCACGCAGTTCGGCCTCGTCGCCGGGGTGTGGACGGCCGACGGCTCGCGCCAGTTCCGCATGGCCCGGCGCGTGCGCAGCGGGCAGGTGTTCATCAACAACTATGGCGCGGGCGGCGGTGTCGAACTGCCCTTCGGCGGCGTGAAGTCCTCAGGCTACGGCCGCGAAAAAGGCTTCGAGGCGCTGTACGGCTTCACGACGCTCAAGACCGTCGCCGTCAAGCACGGCTAGGACCTGGCGCTCCCCCAGGCTACGCACACTTCGTGTCGCTTCGCCAACCCCCTCGCCGGGGGCGACACCTGCGGCCCGGCAAAGCCGGTTCCGCGGTGTCCTGCGGATGGGATGCCTACCCCAGCGCGGTGTCCAGCAGCATCATCAGCACGAAGCCGAGCATCAGCCCGCTGGTTGCAAAGGCTTCGTGCCCCTTGCGGTGCGACTCGGGAATGATCTCGTGGCTGATGACGAACAGCATCGCGCCCGCCGCGAAACCGAGGCCCCACGGCAAGAGCAGCGCCGAGTGGCCGACCACCGCCGCCCCCAGCACCGCGCCCAGCGGCTCGACCAGCCCGGAGGCCATGCCGATCGCCACCGCGAACCAGCGCTTGTAGCCAGCCGCCAGCAACGCCACCGCCACGACCAGCCCTTCCGGCACGTCCTGGATCGCGATGCCCGTGGCCAGCGCATCGGCACGCAGACCGTTGTTGCCTGCGTAGCCCACGCCGATCGCCAGGCCTTCGGGCACGTTGTGCAGCGCGATCGCGAACACGAAGAGCCACGTGCGCCGCAGTTGCTTGGCCGACTGCCCTTCACGTCCCTTGATGAAATGCTCGTGCGGCAGCACGCGGTCCATCACCATGAGCACGATGCCGCCCAGCAGGATGGCCGCGCCGATCACGCCGCCCGCCGCCCAACTGCCCCCGCCGAAGACGCCGATGTTCCTGGCCGCATCCAGGCCGGGAATGATCAACGAGAAGGCGCAGGCCGCCAGCATCACGCCGGCGCCGAAGCCGAAGAGCGTGTCCTGCAGCCGCTCGGGCAGCTTCTGCGAGAACACCACCGGAAGCGTGCCCAGCGCCGTCGCCAGCGCGGCGACCGAGCCGCCGAGCAAGGCGTTCCACACCACCTGATCGACCCGCACGAACTGCCAGAACTGCGAGGCCAGCGCCAGCGCGCCTGCCGCGACGATGGCCAGGCCGATCCATTCGCGCACCGAGGGCGTGGGCCGCGCGCGCACGGTGGCGACCTGCGGAAACTGCGGCTCGTCGTTCATGGGCGATGTCCTCAGCCGCCGGTCAGGGCGGCGGCGTGGCGCCGGGCCACCTCGGCCCAGTTGACGACGTTGTAGAACGCCGCGATGTATTCGGGGCGGCGGTTCTGGTACTTCAGGTAGTAGGCGTGCTCCCACACGTCCAGCCCGAGGATCGGCGTGCTGCCCGAGCCGATGCCGCGCATCAGCGGACTGTCCTGGTTGCCGCTGCTTTCCACCGCGAGCTTGCCGCCCTTGGCGACGACCAGCCATGCCCAGCCACTGCCGAAGCGCGTGAGCGCAGCCTTGGTGAAGGCCTCCTTGAAGGCGTCGAAGCCGCCCAGATCGGCATCGATGGCCTTGGCCAGATCGCCCGCGGGTGTGCCCCCGCCGCCCTGGTCGGCGGGCGCCATCACGGTCCAGAACAGGCTGTGGTTGGCGTGGCCGCCGCCGTTGTTGCGCACCGGCGCGCGCAGCGCCTCGGGCAATCGGTCGATGTCGGCGATGAGTTGTTCGACCGGCGTGCCTTCGTGCGGCGTGTCCTCGACGGCCGCATTGAGGTTGTTCACATAGGTCTGGTGGTGCTTGCCGTGGTGGATTTCCATCGTCTGCGCGTCGATGTGCGGTTCGAGCGCATCGAAGGCATAGGGCAAGGCTGGCAGGGTGTACGGCACGGTCGGAGGCTCCTTGGTTGAAGGGCCCTTTGCGTCGTCGACGTGCTGCGTACTCAGGCGTTCAGATGATAGTAATTCTCATTGGCTACGTCAAGACATCGCTCCTGGAGATGGCGCAAACCGGCCAGATCCGGTCACACGACGAAACGGCCCGATACACTGCCCCGCGTTCCCCTGAAAGGCTTTGCACCGATGAAATTGCACCGCATCCTGCCCCTCGTGCCGACCTTCCTGCTGCTGTTCGGCGCGGGCATCGCCGGCGCCCAGGTCGCCACTCCGCCGGCCGGCGACTACATCTACGAGGGCGGCGCCGGTTCGCTGCGCGTCAAGTCCAACGGGCATTTCGACATCACCACCGTCGGCGCCAATGCCCATCTCTGCTCGCTGGACGGCACCATCGTCCGCGGCAAATCCAAGATCGACGACACCGGCTGCGTGGTGAATTTCACCCTCAAAGGCGGCGCGGTCGAGGTCAGTTCCAACGGCTCGGACGACTGCCGCCAGAGCTGCGGCGCGCGCGCCTCCTTCGAAGGCACCTACCTCAAGCCCAGCCCCGCCTGCACCGACAAGGCCGTGGCCGCCTCGCGCAAGACCTTCAAGCGCCAGTACGACGCCAAGGATTTCGCAGCCGCCCAGGCCACCCTCGCCCCCGTGCTTGGCGAATGCAGCAGGACGCTCGACTGGATCACTACCGGCCGCGTGCGCAACGACCTGGCGATCACGCAGTTCAGGCTCGGCGACCGCGCGGGGTGCCTCAAGACCCTGGAGCCGCTGGCCGAAGACGCCGCGAAGACCGACCAGGGCGTGAAGGACTCCTACCCGCCGGCGGACGCCGAGGACATCCTGCCGGTGGCCCGCGCGGCCCGCACGAACCTGAAGCTCTGCAAGGGGTAGCCCCCGCACACTGAAACACCAGGCGGCGCCAAGACCGTCATGCCGACTTTCCATCAACGACAGGACGGAGACACCACCATGAAGTTCTTCCAGCGCACCCTGCGCACGGCCGTGCTCGGCCTGAGCCTGGCCGCACCGCTGCTGGCCGCGGCGCAATCGCTGCCGACCGCCACCCCGGAGCGGGTCGGGCTCTCGACCGAGCGCCTGCAGATGCTCACCGACGTGCTCAAGGCCGACGTGGCCACGGGCAAGATCCCGGGCGCGGTGCTGCTGGTAGCGCGGCAAGGCAAGGTGGCGTGGTTCGAGCCGGTCGGCAAGCTCGACCCCGCGGCCGGCACGCCGATGCAGCGCGACGGCATCTTCCGCATCTATTCGATGAGCAAGCCCATCACCACGGTGGCCGCGATGATGCTGGTCGAAGACGGCCGCCTGAAGCTGGACGACCCGGTTTCGGCCTACCTGCCCGAATACGCCAGCATGACCGTCGGCGTCGAGAAGCCCGGCGCCGACGGCAAGCCGGTGCTGGAGACCGTGCCCGCGCGCCGCCCGATCACCGTGCAGGACCTGATGCGCCACACCTCGGGCCTGACCTACGGCTTCTTCGGGCCGGGCCTGGTCAAGCAGGCCTACAACGCGGCGGGCCTGGGCGCCAACGACCCGACCAACGCCGAGTTCTCGCAGCGCCTGGCCAAGCTGCCGCTGGCCTACCAGCCGGGCACCACCTGGGACTACAGCCAGTCGACCGACATCCTGGGCCGCGTGATCGAGGTGGTCTCGGGCCAGTCGCTCTACCAGTTCGAGAAGGCGCGCCTCTTCGATCCGCTGGGCATGAAGGACACCACCTACTACGTGCCCGAGCCGGCCCGCCAGCCACGCATCGCCGAGCCGCTCCCCACCGACCGCAGCTTCGGCGTGGGCGCCGACCTGAACGATCCGCGCATCGTGCGCAAGCTCGAGTCGGGCGGCGGCGGGTTGGTGTCCACGGCCGGGGACTACGCGCGCTTTTTGCAGATGCTGCTGAACGGCGGCTCGCTCGACGGCAAGCGGTACCTGGGCCCGCGAACCATCGCGCTGATGACCGCCGACCATTCCAACGCCGGCGCCGGCATCGTGCCCGGCCCGCTGTACCTGCCGGGCCCGGGCTACGGCTTCGGCCTGGGCTTCGCGGTGCGCCGCAACGACGGCGAGGCGCCCTACCCCGCGGCCGGCGGCGAATACAACTGGGGCGGCGCGGGCGGCACCTACATGTGGGTAGACCCGAAGAACGAGATGTTCGTGGTGCTGATGCTGCAGTCGCCGAAATACCGGACACATTACAGATCCTTGACCCGGGACATGATTTATGCGGCCGTGATCAAGTAGCCTGCACCGGACAGGTCCTTGAGGCCTGGCGCAAAATCGGGTCCTCCCCTCGAAGCCATGAAGAACAGCAGCAGCACCGTCATCCCGATCGCCCAGATCGGCCGCACGCCACCCGCCGTGGCCGTGCCGGACATCGCCGTGCCCGCCACGGGCCTGCTGCAAGACCGCCTGGGCCGCCCGCTCACCGACCTGCGCATCAGCGTGACCGACCGCTGCAACTTCCGCTGCAGCTACTGCATGCCCAAGGACGTGTTCGACAAGGACTACAAGTACCTGCCGCACAGCGCGCTCCTGAGCTTCGAGGAAATGACGCGCCTTGCGCGCCTCTTCGCCGCGCACGGCGTGCGCAAGATCCGGCTCACCGGCGGCGAGCCGCTGCTGCGCAAGAACATCGAGGGGCTGATCGAGCAACTCGCCGACATCCGCACGCCCGACGGCCAGCCGCTGGCCCTCACGCTCACCACCAACGGCTCGCTGCTCGCGCGCAAGGCCGCCGCGCTCAGGGCCGCCGGCCTGCAGCGCGTGACGGTGAGCCTGGACAGCCTGGACGACGCGGTGTTCCGCCACATGAACGACGTCGATTTCCCGGTGGCCGACGTGCTGGCCGGCATCGACGCGGCGCAGGCCGCGGGCCTGGGGCCCATCAAGGTCAACATGGTGGTCAAGCGCGGCACCAACGAGCAGGAGATCCTGCCGATGGCGCGCTACTTCCGCGAGCACCACGGCGGCAACGTGGTGCTGCGCTTCATCGAATACATGGACGTGGGCGCCACCAACGGCTGGCGCATGGACGAGGTGCTGCCCTCGGCCGACGTCATCGCGCGCATCGCCGAAGAGTTTCCGCTGGTGCCGCTCGAAGCCACCACCCCCGGCGAAACCGCCCAGCGCTGGGCCTATGCCGACGGCGGCGGCGAAGTCGGCGTGATCAGCAGCGTGACCCAAGCCTTCTGCCACGATTGCAGCCGCGCGCGCCTGTCCACCGAGGGCAAGCTGTACCTGTGCCTCTTCGCGAGCGCCGGGCACGACCTGCGCCCGCTGCTGCGCGGCGCCGCCAGCGACGACGACATTTCCTCGGCCATCGGCCACATCTGGCAGGGCCGCGCCGACCGCTACTCCGAGCTGCGGGCTCTCCGCGGCCCCGACCACGCCGCCGATCGCGGCGACGCCAACGACAAGGCGCCGCGCCGCGTCGAGATGAGCTACATCGGCGGATGACGCGGGCTGCCGCCATGCCCGCGCACCCCGCCATCGCGCCCGCCGGCATCACCGGCCTGCTGCTGGCCGGCGGACGCGGCACCCGGATGGGCGGCGTCGACAAGGGCCTGCAGAATTTCAACGGCGAACCCCTCGCCCTGCACGCGGTGCGCCGGCTCGGCGCGCAGGTCGGCCAGGTGATGGTCAACGCCAACCGGAATATCGCGGCCTACGAAGCCTTCGGCGTTCCCGTGCTGACCGACAGCCTCGCGGACTACCCGGGGCCTCTCGCAGGTTTTCTCACGGGCCTGGCGCACTGCGCCACGCCCTTCCTGCTCACCGTGCCATGCGACACGCCGCTGTTCCCGCTCGACCTCGCGGCGCGCCTGTCCGAAGCACTGGCCGCTGACGACGCGGAAATCGCCATGGTCAGCGCGCCGGATTCCGAAGGCGACGGCGGGCCCACGCTGCGCCCTCAACCCGTGTTCTGCCTGATGCGCACGAACCTGCACGAAAGCCTCCTGCGCTTCACCGAAGCCGGCGGCCGCAAGGTGCAGGCATGGACCGCGCAGCACCGCACCGTGCTTGTCCCCTTCGATCGGCCCGGCGACGCGCCCGACGCCTTCTTCAACGCCAACACGCTCGCCGAATTGCAGGCGCTCCAAAACCGATGAGCCCGATGAGCAGCCTCGCCGACATCGCCGCCGCCCTCCCGGGCCATGACACCGACGCGCTGAGCGTCGATGCCGTCCAGGCCTTTTTGGCCCGGCTGGTCGCACCCCTGGTCATCACCGAGCGCGAGAACGTGTCGCTGCGCGAAGCGCTCGGCCGCGTGCTGGCCGAAGACATCGTCTCGCCCGTGAGCGTGCCGCCGCATGACAACTCGGCGATGGACGGCTACGCGTTCGACGGCGCGATCCTCCCGACCGACGCGCCCGCCGACCATTCCATCCAGCTGCGCGTGGTGGGCACGGCGCTCGCCGGCGCGGCCTGGCGCGGCGCGCTGGCACCGGGCGATGCGGTGCGCATCATGACCGGCGCGATGATGCCGGCCGGCCTCGATACCGTGATCCCGCAGGAGTTCTGCCAGGTCGAGGGCGACGTCGTGCGCTTTCCCGACCGGGTGCTGCGCCGTGGCGACAACCGCCGCTTCGCGGGCGAAGATCTGATGAAAGGCCAGCCGGCGCTCAAGCGCGGCGAGCGGCTCTTGCCGGCCGCGCTCGGCATGGTCGCGAGCCTCGGGCTGCCGGGCGTGCGGGCGCTTCGGAAGCTGCGCGTGGCGTACTTCTCGACCGGCGACGAAATCCTCTGCATCGGCGAGCCGCCGCGCGAAGGCGCGGTGTACGACAGCAACCGCTACACCGTCTTCGGCCTGCTCACGCGCCTGGGCTGCGAGGTGATCGACCTGGGCCTCGTGCACGACGACCCCGCCACGCTGGCCGCGACGCTGCAGCGCGCCGCGCGCGAAGCCGATGCCATCGTCACCAGCGGCGGCGTGAGCGTCGGCGCGGCCGACCACACGCGCGACGTGATGCAGCAGGTCGGCGAGATGGCCTTCTGGCATGTCGCGATGCGCCCCGGCCGGCCGCTGGCCGTGGGCCTGATTCCACGCGACGGCGGCGAAGCCGCGAGCCCCGCCGTGCTGTTCGGCCTGCCCGGCAATCCGGTGGCCGTGATGGTCACTTTCCTCGCGTTCGTGCGGCCCGCGCTGCTGCGCATGATGGGTTGCCACGACGCCGCTTCGGCGCCGCCTCCGCTGGTGCGCGCACGCAGCGCGGGCCCGATCCGCAAGAAGCCCGGCCGCACCGAATACCAGCGTGGGTTCGTGAAGACCGTGCCGGGGTCATTGCCCGAAGTCTGCGTCGCGGGCAACCAGGGCTCGGGCGTGCTGAGCTCGATGGTCGAGGCCAACGGCCTCGTGGTGCTGCACCACGACCAGGGCCACGTCGCCGCCGGCGAAGAGGTCGATGTGATGCTGTTCGACGGCGCGATCTAGCGGCTCAGGGCATTCAGGGCGCCAGGTACTGCTTGGAGATGCCCGCGCCCACCGTGTACTTCGGGTCCACGAAGTTGCCGAGCCGCACCTTGCCGCACTGGCTCAGCATCATGTAGGCGTCCCAGCGGTCGTAACCGTACTCCGCCTCCATCCAGAGGATGAGTTCCTTGTAGGCGATGCGGGTCGCGTCCTCCAGCGGCCGCGCGCTGCCGATCGCCATGATCATGTCCTCGGTTTCCAGCCGCGGCCATTCGAGCTTCCAGCCTTTGATGAGATCGACGCGGATGGTCGTGAGGCTCGGGTATTCCACCGCCGTGCCGCACACCTCGCCGTCGCCCTGGCAGGCGTGCGCATCGCCGATGAAAAGGCGACCGCCCGCAGTGCGCACCGGCAGGTAGGTGATGCTGCCGGGCCCCATGTCGGGCAGGTCCATGTTGCCGCCGTGCTGGTCGGGCGTGAGGCTGTTGATCGAGTCGATCTCGGGCGAACAGCTCAGCGTGCCGATGTGCGGCCTGTAGGGCAAGGTGACGCGCTTGCTCCAGTAGACGCCCTCTTCGTCCACGTCGATCTTGCGCACCGTCTCGGGCAGCGGCTGGTTCAGCAGCGCGGTGAAGGCCGTGCCGCTCAGCGCGCCGAAGTCCGGGATCATGCAGCAGGTGCCGCGCGGATTGGGCCCGCGCGGCGCCATCGATTCGATGTGCACCGCGATCGTGTCGCCGGGCTCGGCGCCCTCGATCATGATCGGCCCGTTCTGCGGATTCACGAAGGGCATGGTCAGCACCTTCGAGGGCAGGTCCTGCTCGGTCTTGACCTTGCCGTCGAACGCGTCGCGCGTCTCCACCACGATGCGGTCGCCGGGCTTCACCGTCATCACGGGCTCGGTGTAGGGGCCGATGGTGAAGTGGAACTTGCCCTGCTTCGCCTCGGTGAGTTCGTGCGTGTCCACGCTGCGCCCACGGCCCAGGCCGCGCGTGTGCATGATCGATTGGTCGAGCCAGTTCATCCGGTGTTCTCCTTGAGGGGTTTTGTTCAAAGCATCAGGTGCGCGCGCACCGCCTGCGCATTCATCTGGCCGGGCTCGATGCGCCCGACGATGCGGCCCTTCTCCATGACGTAGGCGCGCTCGCCCACGTCCAGGATCGTGTCCAGGTTCTGCTCCACGAAAAGAATGGTGGTGCCCAGGTCGCGTCGTATCGCGCGCAGCACGTCGCAGATGAGCTGCACGATCGAGGGCTGGATGCCCTCGGAGGGCTCGTCCAGCAGCATCAGCGCGGGGTTGCCCACCAGCGCGCGGCCGATGGCCAGCTGCTGCTGCTCGCCGCCGGACATGGTGCCGGCCTGCTGGTTGCGGCGCTCCGCCAGCCGCGGGAAATACTGGTAGACCAGCTCGGGCTGCTTCTTGCCGCGCGGGCCGCCGACCAGTTCGCCCACCATCAGGTTCTCGGCCACCGTCATGCGCGCGAACACCTCGCGGCCCTGCGGCACGTAGCCGATGCCCAGGCGCGCGCGTGCATCGCTGGAGAGCGCCGCGATGTCCTGCCCGTGCAGCCGCACGCTGCCGCCGCGCGTGCGCAAAAGGCCCATCAGGCAGCGCATGGTGGTCGTCTTGCCGACGCCGTTGCGGCCGATGAGGCTCACGATCTCGCCCTTGCGCACCTTCATGTCCACGCCCTGCAGGATGGGCGTCGCGCCGTAGCTGGCCTGCAGCCCCTGCAATTCCAGGATGGTCTCAGTGGTCATTGGAAACCTCCGCGCTGCGCACTTCGGTATTCGCCTTGGGGCGGCCCGGCGGCTCATGTGTCTTGCCCAAATAGATCTCGGCCACGCGCGGGTCCGCGATGATTTCGCCGATCGAGCCTTCGGCGAACACCTTGCCGAAGTGCAGCACCGTCACGCGCTGCGCGATCTGGCGGATGAAGGCCATGTCGTGCTCGACCACCAACACCGTCATGCCCTCGGCGTTGAGCTTCTGGATCAGCTCGCCGGTCTTGAAGGTTTCCTCGGGCGAGAGGCCCGCGGTGGGTTCGTCCATGAGCAGCAGCACCGGCTTGAGCGCGAGCGCCATGCCGATCTCCAGCCACTGCTGCTGGCCGTGGGCCAACTCGCCCGCGGGCTTGGTGGCGTCCTGCGCGAGATCGAGCAGTTCGAGCAGCCGGTCTTCCTCGCGCTTGAGGTCCGCCAGGCGCGTGTGGTGCTGCAGCGCGATGTGGATGTTCTGCCGCACCGGCAGCTCCTTGAACACGCTGGGCGCCTGCATCTTGATGCTCATGCCCTGCTGCACGCGCTGGAACGGGCGCTCGCGCGTCACGTCGCGCCCCTGGAACGCGATGCTTCCTTCCGAGGCCTCGTGCGTGCCGACGATGAGCTTGAACAGCGTGCTCTTGCCCGCGCCGTTGGGCCCGATGAGGCAATGGATCTCGCCCTGGCGCACCGACAGGTCGACCTCCGACACCGCCGCGTGGCCGCCGAAGCGCTTGGAGAGCGCCCGCGTTTCGAGCAAGGCGTTCATGCGCGCGCCTCCTCTTGGTTGGTTGGCACGGTGGGCACGACAGGCGCCGTGGGCTCCTTCGGACGGCGGCGCCCGAAGAGCCGCCGCGCCGCCTGCACCACGCCGATGACGAAGCCCTGCGGCGCGACCATCACCGTGCACAGCAGCATCGCGCCCATCAGGAGCAGTGCCGCCTGCTGGCTGTAGACGGTGATCGTCTGGAAGGCCCAGAGCACCAGGAACGAGCCCACCAGCGTGGCGGTGATGTCGCCCCGGCCCGAGAACGCGACCCACACGATCGGCATCGCCGCGGCCGGCAGCCCGACGCTCGCCGGCGTGATGAACTGGCCCCACGAGGTGTAGAGCACGCCGCTCAGGCCCGCGAGCGTGGAGCCGATCACGAAGGTGGCGAGTTGGTATTTGCGCACGTCGTAGCCCAGGAGCTCGGCGCGCTGCGGGTCCTCGCGCACCGCGACGATCACGTTGCCGAAGCGCGAGTTCAGCATCATCCGAAGGCCCAGGTACACGATGAGGATCAGGCCCACCACCAGGTAGTAGAGCGCGATCCCGTCGAACACCAGCGGGTCGTCGCCGAACCACGGGATGTTCAGCGGCGCCATGTCCTTCATGCCGTTGAAGCCGTTCAGCCGCGCGCTGCCGATGTGCCATTCGGGCCCGGCCGTCTGCCCGAGAAAGAAGGCCAGCACCAGCGTGGCCGACAGCGTGACGATGCCGAAGAACACGCCGCCCACGCGCCCCCAGATCATGAAGTAGCCCAGCACCGCCGCGGCCACGGCCGCCAGGCACAGCGCGATCGCCAGCGCAAGAAAGGTGGTGCCCGCATCGCCGCCCAGGTTGACCGCGGCCACGCCGTAGCCGTAGCCCGCGATGCCGAAGAAGAAGGTCTGCCCGAACGACAGCATGCCGCCGTAGCCCCACACCAGGCACAGGCCCATGGCCATGAAGACCCAGGTGAGGAGGTAGGCCATGTTGCCCACGTCGTAGCCGTCGGCGAAGGCCGGGTACAGCAGCACGGCCGCGAGCACCGCCATGAAGGGAAGCCAGAAGACGCGGGTGGCACCCAGCGTCTGCGGCCCGTTGATGAGTTGGAACATTCGTGTGACTCCGTGCAGGTTCAGCGCGTCTTGCGGGCCAGCCATCCGGACACCCCTTCGGGCAGGATGCGGATCACCACGATCACGGCCAGCAGCATGCCGATCTGCCCCACGATCTGCCCACCCCAGCCATTGAGGCCGGTGCGGATGACCGCGAGCAAGATGCCGGCCGGCGCGGTGCCCAGGAGCACGTTGGCGCCGCCCACCACCACCGTGACGAAGGCCTCGACCAGGAAGGCCGCACCCATCGTGGGTATCAGCGTCATCGTGGGCGCATAGAGCGCGCCGCACAGGCCCGCCAGCGCCGCGCCGATGCCGAAGCTCAGCGCATACACCCGCCCCACGCGCACGCCGGTGGCCTGCGCGATCGATGCGTTCTGCATCGTGGCGCGCGCATGCACGCCGAAGCGCGTGCGCATGAAGATGAAGTAGATGCCGCCCAGCACCGCCACGGCGGCTGCGAACAGCACCATGCGGTAGACCGAGAAGGTGTAGTCGCCCACCACGAAGCTGCCCTCGGGCGTGCCCACGCCGGTGAGCGTGGAGCCGAAGACCAGCAGCATGCCCTGCGTCACGATGAGGCTCAGGCCCCAGGTGGCGAGCAGCGAATCGAGCGGCCGCTTGTAGAGCTTGCGCACCAGGCTCCACTCCACGGCCACGCCGATGAGCCCTGCGGCGAGCGTGCCGCACAGCTGCGCGAGCGGCAGCGGAAAGCCCGCGTGCACCAGGCCCACGGTGACGTAGGCGCCGCACATGATGAATTCGCCGTGCGCCATGTTGATCACGCCCATCATCCCGAACACGATGGCCAGGCCGGCCGCCGAGAGGATGAGGAACGCGAACACGTCGGCGAACTGGTAGAAGAACGAGAAGATTTCGGCGAACACCGCTGCTCCCTGCTGTACCGGTCGATCGGATGGGGCGAGGCGCGATGCGTCAGAGCTTCTTGGGCAGGTCCGACGGCGTGTACTGCTTGCGGTCGTTCTTCTTGGTGAGGTCGCAGCCGATCTTGCCGAGCCAGTACGGCTGGATCGTTCCGTAGTCCTTGAGCACCTTCACGTTGTGCTTCTCGTCCACCGCGATCAGGCGCATCTCGTGCGAGGCGTGCTGGCTCTTGGGGTCGATGCAGACCTTGCCCTCGGCCGCCTCGATGCAGGCCTCGCCCGCGGCGATCACCTTGCGAATGTCGGCCAGCTTGGTCGACTTGGCCTTCTCGACCATCGTCTTGTACATGTAGAGCGCGTTGTAGGCGTTGTAGCCCATGTCGTTGATGTAGGGCTCGTTCGGGAACTTGGCGTGCCAGCGCTTCTTGAACTCGTTGGCCGCGGGCGTGTCGATTTCCTCGAACCAGTTGGCCGTGGCGTGCATGCGGTTGAGCGCGGGCGGCGCGAAGCGCTTGTGCTCGAAGCCCAGCATGACCTTCACCGACGAGCCCATCGGCAGGTTCAGCTTGGCGGCGGCGGCCTGCTCGAAGAACGAGTCCTGCGCGGCGCCCACGTTGAGCATCAGGAGCCAGTCGGGCTTGGCCTTCTGGATGTTCTGGATGGTCTGCGCGAACTGCGAGACGCCCAGCGGAATGAATTCCTCGCCGACCACCGTGCCGCCCACGTCTTTCAGGATCGTGCGGTTCCACTCGGCGGAGATCTGGCCGAAGTTGTAGTCGGCCGCGACCACGTACACCTTCTTGCCGAACTTCTCGACCATGTAAGGAATGAGCGTGGAGAACTGCTGCTCGGGCACCGCGCCCATGCTGATCATGTTCGCATCGCAGACGCCCCCTTCGTACTGGTTGGTATAGAAGTACGGCGTCTGCGTGCGGTCCACGATCGGGCGAATGGCTTCACGCGAGGCCGAGGTGATGCCGCCGATGAGCACGTCCACCTTGTCCTTGCTCAGGAGGCGCCGCGTGAACTCCTGGTAGCGCGCGTTGTCGCCCTGCGGGTCCAGGTGGATGAGCTCGATCTGCCGGCCCAGGATGCCGCCGGCCTTGTTGATTTCTTCCACCGCCAGTTGCGAGCCGTCGAGCTTGGGCTTGCCCAGCACGGCGAGGTCGCCCGAGACGTCTTCCATCAGGCCGACCTTCAGCGGCTCGGCGGCCACAGCAGCGGCCGCAGCGGCGGCCAGCACCATCGTGCAGCCCAGGGAGAAAAGCGCGTGACGTAGTTTCATGGTGATGTGCTTTCAGGAGAGAGAAAAAAAGAGACAGGGAATCGGGAAGCCGCGGCGGCTCAGAGCGCCGGGTGTCGGCGGTGCCAGTCGGTGACCTCCTGGAAGGCGGCGCCCGCGCGCACCAGCAGTGCCTCGTCGAAATGCCGCGCGACGAACTGGAACGCCACCGGCATGCCGGCCGCGGTGAAGCCGCCGGGCAGCGTGATGGTCGGGCTGCCGGTCATGTCGAACGGGCAGGTGTAGCGCAGCATCGCGGCCATGAGGTCGGCGTCGACGCCCATCTGCGCCATGCGCTCCATGGTCGGCGAAGCGATGCCCGTGGCGGGGATCAGGAGCAGGTCGATGTCCTCGAACATCGCGCGCACCTTGCCGCTGAAGTCATGGCGGCGCAGCACGATCTTCTGGTAGTCCACGCCGCGCTGCGCAAGGCCCAGCTCGATGAGGCCGGCGACCGCCGGGCCGTACATGTCCTTCTGCGCGGGATAGGTCTTCTCGTGCACCACGGCGGCCTCGATGCCGCACAGCGGGAACCAGTCCTCGATGGCCTGCGCGGGATCGGGAAAGCGCACCTCGCGCAAATCGCCACCGAGCGTGCGCACCGCGGCGATGGCGGCGTCGAGCACCTCGCGCGTCGGCGCATCGACGCCCTCGGTGGCCCAGCGCATGTCGATGCCGATGCGCAGGCCCGCGAGGCCCTTGCCCAGGTCGGCGAGGTAATCGGGCACCGGCGCGAGGCTGGCGGTCGGGTCGTTCACGTCGGCGCCGGCAATCGCGCCGAGCATGGCGCCGGCATCGGCGGCGCTGCGCGTCATCGGGCCGATGTGGTCCAGCGTCGCGGCCAATTCGAAGGCGCCGTAGCGGCTCACGCGGCCCCAGGTGGGCTTCAGGCCCGTGAGGCCGTTGGCGGCCGAGGGAAAGCGGATCGAGCCGCCGGTGTCGGTGCCCAGCGAGCCGTAGCACAGGCCGGCCGCGGTCGCGACGCCCGAACCGCTGGACGACACGCCCGGCCAGTGCGCCGGGTTCCACGGATTGACCGGCGGCGAGACCGAGGGGTGATGGTCCGCATAGGCGCTTTCGGTGAGCTGCAGCTTGCCCAGGATGACGGCGCCCGCCTCGCGCAGCTTGCGCACCACGGTGCCGTCGGTGGTGGGCACGAAGTCCTTGTAGAGCGTCATGCCGGCGGCGGTCGGCACGCCTTCGGTCCAGCACAGGTCCTTGATGGCGATCGGCACGCCGTGCAGCGGGCCGCGGATCTCGCCCTTGGCGATTTCCGCTTCGGCACGCGCCGCCTCGGCGAGCGCGGAATCGCCGAGCACCCGCACATAGCTCTTGAGCTTTCCATCGAGCGCGCCGATGCGCTCGAGCTGCGCCTTCGTCACCTCCACGGGCGAGAGTTCCCTGGCCTGGATGCGGCGGCCGACTTCCAGAAGTTCGAGGTAGTGCAGATCGTTGTCCGGCATGGCGGGGAGACTCCGTTTCGTTGGGGATCAGGGCGAGGAACAGGCTTGTCTGAAGCTGCGCGTCGAAGGTATTGAAGGTATTGAAGGTACCGAAGGGCCGACGCGAGCGCTTGGCTCGCAGCGCCATCGCGATGTGCTGGAGCGGCCAGCGACGCTTTTTCTTTCAGCGCAGCACGGGCGCGCGCTGGTGGAAGCCCGTGGCCTGCTGGAAGGCATGGCCCACGCGCAGCAGCGTGGCCTCGGCGAAGGGCCGGCCGATGACCTGCATGCCGATGGGCAGGCCGTCGGGGTCGAACCCGCAGGGTACGTTCAGCGACGGCAGCCCCGTGAGGCTCGCGACGCCGGTGAACTGCATGATGGCCGAGAGCATGTCTTCCTCCTGCCCGGGCTCGATCTCCACGCGCGTCTCGCCGATGCGGGTGGCGACGAAGGGCAGCGACGGGCAGACGAACACGTCCACCTTCCTGAACGCCTCGAGGAATTCGGCGCGCAGCAGCGCGCGATAGCGCTGGGCCTGCAGGTACTGGGTGGCCAGCAGCATTTCGCCAGCTTCCAGCAGGGTGCGCACGTCGTCGCCGTAGTCCTGGGGGCGCTCGCGCAGGTTGCGCTGGTGGTAGGTGCTGGGCTCGGCCGATTCGATGGTGAGCTGCGCGGAGATGTTGCCGTGGATGTTGCGGATGTCGATGTCGACCAGCTCCGCGCCCAGGTCCACAAAGGTGGCCAGCGCCTCTTTCACCGCGTCGTGCACCGGCGCCTGCAGGTGCTCGAAGAAGTAGCCCGGCACGATGCCGATGCGCAGGCCGCGGCAGCCGCCGCCCAGGTCCTTCAGATAGTCGTCGCAGGTGCGTTGCGCGCTGCCTGCGTCCTTCGGATCGAAGCCCGCGATGGCGCCGAACATCAGCGCGCAGTCTTCGACGGTGCGCGTCATCGGGCCCACCGTGTCCATGCTCCATGCGAGCGGAATCACGCCGTGGTTGCTCACCCGCCCGTAGGTCGGGCGCAGTCCCACGATGCCGTTGATGGCCGAAGGCAGGCGGATCGAGCCGCCCGTGTCGGTGCCGATCGCGCCGAAGCAGAAGCGCGCGGCCACGGCGACCGCAGAGCCGCCGCTGGAGCCGGCCGGAAAGCGCGCCGGGTCCCAGGGGTTGCGCACCGCGCCGTAGTGCGGATTGGCCGAGGTGCCGCCCCAGGCGAACTCGTGCATGTTGGTCTTGCCGATGAAGATCGCGCCGGCCTGGCGCAGCCGCGTGGTGACGGTGGCGTCGGCCGCGGGCAGCCAGTCGGCCAGGATCTTGCTGCCCGCCGTGGTGCGGCTGCCGCGCACCGCGACGTTGTCTTTCAGCGCGAGCGGAATGCCCTGCAGCGGGCCGAGCTCGTGGCCCGCGCCCGAGAGCAGTTCGGCGGCGCGTGCCACCTGCATCGCCTGCTCCTCGAACACCGTGATGAAGGAGCGGAGCACGCCGTCGTGCGCGCGGATGCGTGCGAGCGATGCCTCCACCAGCTCCACGGGCGAGACCTTGCGTGCGCGCACCAGGCGCGCGGCTTCGGCGAGGCCGAGTTCGAGCAGCGCGCTCATGCGGCGTCCTCGGGCAACTCATGCGCGTGCGCGAAGGCGGTGACCGGCATCAGCGCGCTGTAGGCCGCATCGCTCATCTTGCGGCTCAGTTCGTTGGCCGCGGGAATCCAGGCGGACAGCACGGCCTGGACCGCAGCGCGGCGCTCGGGGCTCAGGTCCAGGGCCGCGCAGCGGGCGAGCGCACCGACATCGACCGCATCTGCGGGCGGGGAAGCATTCATCGTCGTCTCCATTCGTGAAGGAAGCTTGTGGACTTCACGATAGGGAGCAACGCCGCGCGCGGCTTGGCTGCAAAGGCCAGCGCGATGGGCTGGAACCGCCAACCTCTGCGCGTGCGGCGGATGGCCGGCTGTGGTGACGCGGTGCGCGGTGGCGCGCTGGTGCTAGTGCCCGCGCAGCAGCGTCTGCGGCGTCACCCCATAGGCCTTCTTGAAGACCCGGCAAAAATGCGAGAGATCGCTGAAGCCGTACTGGAACGCCGCCTGCGTGACCTGCCGCACGCGGCCTTCGCGCAGCGCGCTGTGGCTGGCCTCCAGGCGCTGCTTCCAGAGCCACTGGATCGGCGTGGTGCCGTGCTCGGCGAACACGCGCGCGAGCGTGCGGGCGGACACGTGCTGCGCGGAGGCGATCTGCTCCACGTCGAGTTCGCAATCGTCCAGGTGCGCGGCGATGTAGTCGCGCGTCTTCTGGAACAGCGCGTGGTGCGAGGACTGCACGGCGTCGGTGCATCCGACCTGGAACTGCAGCACCGCCGAGAGCATGTCCAGCAGCGAACTCGCAAGGCTGGCCTGCATGCCCTCCTGCCCCGAGAGCTCGAGCACCGCGGCCTCGCGGATCATGCTGCCCAGCAGCCTGGCGATGGGGTGGCCGTTGGCCAGGTGCATGGCCGTGAGGTTCTGGGCCTCGGGAAACCTGCAGAGCAGCTGCAGCCGTGGAATGCGCACGAGCAGGTTCGATTCGGGCGAAAGGTCGAAGGTGAAGGGGCGCGCGGCGTCGTAAAGAATGATGTCGCCGTTGCGCTGCACCACCTCGCGGCCCGACTGCGACAGCACGCCGTGGCCGGACACCATGAGGCTCAGCATGAAGTCTTCGTTCGGCCCGCTGCGCAGGTGCTGCGCGTCGCGCTCCCAGTAGTGGCGCGGCGAGGACATCTCGGCCAGCGTGAGGTTGCCGAGCGAACGGACGGAAAAGTGCGCGTTGAAATGCTCGCGGTCAGGCACGCGGCTCGCGGCGGGTATGAAGTGCTTGCGCACCACATCGCTCCAGTAGTCGAAGCGCTGGCTGCGTTCGACCGTGTCCGTTGAGTAGTCGAGGTTCATGCTGCGAACGAATGGACGGTGCCACCGGCGTGGTGGAATACCAAAACCCAAGCAACAATCGTGCCCCTGCGTCGGCCGGCTTCGCTGCGTTGGGGGCACTCTAGCAAGCGCCCGCCCCGGCAGCGTCGGGGCTGACCCTACGTCAGATCCGTCCCAGTGCCTTGTCCACGCCCTTGTTGGCCAGCATGTCGGCGCGCTCGTTGCCCGGATCGCCCGAATGGCCCTTGACCCAGCGCCATTCGATCGTGTGGCCGCCCTCGGCCACCAACTTGTCCAGCCGCTGCCAGAGCTCGACGTTCTTCACCGGCTGCTTGCTGGCGGTCATCCAGCCCTTGGCCTTCCAGCCGCGGATCCATTCGGTGATGCCCATGCGCACGTACTGGCTGTCCAGGTAAAGCAGCACGTTGCAGGGGCGCTTGAGCGCGGCCAGGCCTTCGATGACGGCGGTCAGCTCCATGCGGTTGTTGGTGGTGTTGAGTTCGCCGCCGAACAGTTCCTTTTCGGTGGCGCCCGATTTGAGCCACGCGCCCCAGCCCCCGGGTCCGGGGTTGCCCTTGCATGCACCATCGGTGTAGATCACGACTTCGTTCAAGCTCTCTTTTCCTTGTTTCTCTTCATTCGATTCAATCTGTCCGGTCCGGCCCTTGCCGATGCACCTTGCCCGCGATCGACACGGGCGCCGTGGCGCGTGCCGCGGCCCGGCGCCAGTCCGCGCTCAGGAGACGCATGCCCCGCACCCGCTTCACGGCCACGAGGAAATACGCCGCGCCGAAGATCGGCCACCAGCGCTCGCCGGCCTTGTCCATCCAGCGGCAGCGCTCCAGCCACGCGTCGCTGCGCACCGCGGGCCGGTAGACGCCGAAGCGCCCCGACTCCACCTCGAAGCTCAGGAGCCGCAGCCAGTCGCGCATGCGCCAGTAGCCGATGAACTCCCCGCCCTCGGGCAGGTAGAGATCGCCGATGCCGAGCTTGCGGTACAGGTGCGCGCGCCGCTGGCGCATGCCCCAGAGGCTGGCCGGGTTGAGCCCGCAGATCACCACGCGGCCCTCGGGCACCAGCACCCGCTCGACTTCGCGGAGCGTCGCGTGCGGATCGGGACTGAGTTCCAGCGCATGCGGCATCACCACCAGGTCCAAGCTGTTGGCCGCGAAGGGCAGCGCGGTGAAGTCGGTCAGGAGCGTCGCCTTGGCGGGCCGCATCGGGTCGCTCAGGGCCAGCCAGCGGTGCGGCATGCGGTTGGTGCGCAGTCCCTCGACCTCGGCCGCGCCCAGTTGCAGCGCGTGGTAGCCGAACACGTCGGCCACCGCCTGGTCGAACTGGGCTTGCTCCCACGCGAGGAGGTAGCGTCCCGGGGGGGTCGCGAACCAATCCTGCAAACCTATAATTTGACCGCTCATGACCCTCGTTCCGCTGCCCGCCTTCGCTGACAACTACATCTGGATGCTGCACGACGGGTCCAGCGCCATCATCGTGGATCCGGGCGACGCCCAACCGGTGTTCGATGCGCTGGCGCACCACCAACTGCAGCTGGCCGCGATTCTAGTCACGCACCATCACGCCGATCACACCGGCGGCGTGGCCGCGCTGCACGCCGCCACGGGCGCGCCGGTGCACGGCCCCGCGCGCGAACGCATCCCCGAGCCCTTCACGCCGTATGTGCAGGGCGACGTCGCCCAGGCGCTCGGCCTCGGCTTTGAAGTGATCGACGTGCCGGGCCACACGGCCGGCCACATCGCCTACTTTCTTCCCGCCGCCGAAGGCCGCGCACCGCTGCTTTTTTGCGGCGACACACTGTTTTCTGGCGGCTGCGGCCGGCTCTTCGAAGGCACGCCCACGCAGATGCTGGCCTCGCTCGATGCGCTCGCCGCGCTGCCGGGCGACACGCGCGTCTGCTGCGCGCATGAATACACACTTGCTAACCTGCGATTCGCCCGTGCGGTGGAACCGGGCAATGCCGATCTGACTCAGTACAACGCGCGTTGCGAAAGCCTGCGTGCGCAGGGGCAGCCCACGCTGCCCGCGCAGTTGGCGACCGAACGCCTGATCAACCCCTTTCTTCGCAGCCGCGAAGCCACTGTCCTTCGAGCGGTGCGCGCGCACGCCGAGCTTTCCGCCGACGCGGCCGAAGCCGATGTGTTCGCCGCACTGCGCCAATGGAAAAACGACTTCCGATGAAATTTCTCGCTGCCACCTGCCTAGCAGGTTCCCTGGTGCTCGCCGGCTGCGCGGCACCCACCGACAACAGCTCCTCCACCACTTCCCCCAAAGCCGGCACCACCGCCGGCGGCACCGGCGCCAAGGTCGCCGGCAGCGCGGCCCCCGTCTATCCGCGCGACGCCCTCTCGCCCCTGTCCAGCAGCGAGGCCCACTCGCAGAGCGTGGTCACGCTGGCACCGCCGACCGACATGTGGGACCGCATCCGCCGCGGCTTCAAGATGCCCAACCTGGAGAGCGACCTGGTGCGCGACCGCGAGCAGTGGTATGCCAGCCGCCCCGACTACATCCAGCGCATGACCGAGCGCTCGAACAAGTACATGTTCCACATCGTCGAGGAACTCGAGCGCCGCAACATGCCGACCGAGCTCGCGCTGCTGCCGTACATCGAGAGCGCGTTCAACCCGCAGGCCGTCTCCAGCGCGCGCGCGGCGGGCATGTGGCAATTCATGCCCGCCACCGGCACCGACTTCGACCTGAAGCAGAACATCTTCCGCGACGACCGCCGCGACGTGGTGGCCTCCACCCGCGCCGCGCTCGACTACCTGCAAAAACTCTACGGCATGTTCGGCGACTGGCAGCTCGCGCTGGCAGCCTACAACTGGGGCGAAGGAAGCGTGAGCCGCGCCATCGCCAAGAACCAGCGCGCGGGACTGCCCACCACCTACAGCGACCTGAACATGCCGGCCGAGACGCGGCTGTACGTGCCCAAGCTGCAGGCGGTGAAGAACATCGTGGCCAATCCGCAGGCCTTCAACGCCGAGTTGCCGCTGATCGCCAACCACCCGTACTTCCAGACCGTCACGCTCACGCGCGACCTGGACGTGGAGCTGGCGGCCAAGCTGGCCGACGTGCGCCTGGACGACTTCCGCGCGCTCAACCCCGCCGCGCACAAGCCGGTGCTGATCGCCGCGGGCACGCCGCAGATCCTCTTGCCCTGGGACAACGCGGCCGTGTTCCAGCGCAACTTCGACGCCTACGCGCAAGGCCAGTACGCCAGCTGGACCGCCTGGGTCGTGCCCAACACCATGACGGTGGCCGACGCCGCCCAGCGCTCGGGCATGAGCGAGAGCGACCTGCGCGCGATGAACAACGTGCCGCCGCGCATGCTCATCAAGGCCGGCTCGACGCTCATCGTGCCGCGCGGCGCCCGCGTGAAGGAAGACGTCGCAGCCGTGGTGGCCGATGGCGGGCACCTGAGCTTCCAGCCCGAGATCGTCAATCGCCGCACCACCGTGAAGGCCGGGCGCAACGACAGCGTGACGAGCATCGCGCGCCGCTACAACCTCAAGCCCACCAACGTGGCCGAGTGGAACGACGTGAAGCCCAACCACGCGTTCAAGCGCGGCTACAGCGTGGTGGTGTACCTGCCGGTTCGCGCGGCGCCCGCGGCCCGTGTCGGCGCCGGCGTGGCGGTGGCGCGCGGCCATGCCGCGGTGGCCTCCTCCAAGCGCGGCGCCGCTCCGGCCCAGGCCAACACGGCCCGCGGCAAGAACGTCGTGAAGGTGCCGGCGGGCAAGCAGGTCGTGCGCGAGAAGCGCGGCGGCACGCCCTCGAAAAAGAAGCGCTGAAGAAGCGCTGAAGAAGCGCTGAGGAAGCGCTGGACAAGGCGACAGAAGCGCTGACGCGGCGGTGCCCGCTCAGTGCGCCTGGGCGACCACCGCCCGGCGGCGCACCACGGCTTCCAGCGCGGCCACGCCGATCATCACCACCGTGGTCAGCGTGCCCACCACCAGCACCGTCAGGTGCGAGGCGAACGCGCCCAGCACCGCGAGCCCGATGAGCCCGAAGAGGTGCGACTGCGGCAAGAAGCCCCGCACCACCCGCTTGAACAGCGCATTGCCGAAGAGATAGATGGCCGGCCCGCCCAGGAGCGGCCCGAGGTACTTGAGCTCGGCATGGTGCGAACCCTCCCCGATCACGAGCTCGTCGGCGACCGCGCACACGATGATGCCGGCCACCAGGATCACGTGCGTGTAGTGGTAGCTGGCGCCCATGCGGCCCGTGTCCTTCGCGTGCTCGATCGCGTGCGTGGCCTCCCTGGCGCTGGTGTCGAAGTACATCCACCACATGGCCAGGCTGCCCGCGAAGCCCACGAGCAACGCGTACACGTCGACCGGATGCCACTCGGCGTGGTGGCCGAACGCGATGCCGCTCGCCAGGATGGATTCGCCCAGCGCCACGATCACGAAGAGCTGGCAGCGCTCGGCGAGGTGGCCGCCGTCGATGGTCCATTCGGCGGTCGACGAACGCCCCAGCCCCGGAAAGACCAGCCCGACCATCGGCGCAACGTATTCGCACAGCACGCCGACGAACCAGAACGCAAGGCGCCACGGCCCTTCGGAGAGTCCGCCCGCGATCCAGAACACGGCCGCCACGCAGTTCCATGCCAGGAGGCGCCGGAAGTTGGGCGCGAGGTCGCTCTTCGGGCCGACCGCGATCAGCATGCACAGGGTGCGCCCGACCTGGATGCCCGCAAAGCAGCAGGCGAACACCAGCCCCCGCTCGGCGAACGCGCCCGGCAGCGCCGACGCCATCACCATGGCCAGCAGCATCACCCCGAACAGCATGCCCCGGATGCGCAGCGACCCGGGGTTGAACCAGTTGGTGGCCCAGGCGGTGTATTGCCAGCCGAGCCAGACGGCGAACCACATCACCAGCGTCTGCAGCGCGCCCAGGAGGCTCAGGTGGTCCAGCAAATAGTACGACAGCTGCGTGACCGAGAACGCATAGACCAGGTCGAAGAACAGCTCTTCGTTCGAGACCCTGGCGGCCTCGTTGCGCGATCGCAAAGTCGTTGGCAGTCCGTTTTTCTTGCGCAACATGACTCTCTCTCCCTTTCAGTTTTCAAATTTCGAGCCGCTAGAGTTTTTCGGTTTCTCCGCTGCGTGGCTGCCACTTCATGAGGCGCTTCTCGATCAGGCCGACCAGCCCGTCGAGCGCCAGCGCAAAGGCCGTTAGCACGACGATACCGGCAAAGACGGTGTTGACATCGAACGTGCCTTCGGCCTGCAGGATGAGGTAGCCCACGCCGCGCGCCGAGCCCAGGTACTCCCCCACCACCGCGCCGACGAAAGCCAGCCCCACCGAGGTGTGCAGGCTGGAGAACACCCAGCTCGTCGCGCTCGGCAGGTACACGGTGCGCAGCAGCTGCCGCTGGTTGGCCCCCAGCATCTTCGCGTTGGCCAGCACCACCGGGCTCACTTCGCGCACGCCCTGGTAGACGTTGAAGAACACGATGAAGAACACCAGCGTGACCGCCAGCGCCACCTTGCTCCAGATGCCCAGGCCAAACCACAGCGCGAAGATCGGCGCGAGGATCACGCGCGGCATCGAGTTGGCGGCCTTGATGTACGGATCCAGGATCAGGCTCGCCGTGGGCGCGAGCGCCAGCCAGAGCCCGCATGCCAGCCCCATCACGGTGCCGATGCCGAAGGCCAGCACCGTCTCCAGCAGCGTGGTGCCCAGGTGCAGGTAGATGTCGGCGTTGCCCTTGAGGCCCTCGGGAAACAGCAGGTTCGGCGGCACCGCGAACGGCAGGAACCAGCTCCAGATGCGGCCCGCCACCTGGATCGGCTCGCCGACGAAGAAGGCGAACTGCTGGTTGCGCGATGCCAGGTGCCAGCCCACCAGGATCAGCACCAGCAGTACCAGCTGCCAGAAGCGCGCGTTGCGTTCGTTCAGGCGCGGGATCATGCGGCCTTCCTCAGCTGCTGCGCGTAGCCCTTGAGCACCTCGTCGCGCAGCACCTCCCAGATCTGCGTGTGCAGCTCGACGAAGCGCGGCTGCGTGCGCACCTCGGCCACGTCGCGCGGGCGCGCGAGATCGATGGCGAATTCGCCGATCGGGTGCGTCGCCGGGCCGGCCGACAGCACCACCACGCGGTCGCTCATCGCAATGGCTTCATCGAGGTCGTGCGTGATAAAGAGCACCGCCTTTTTCTTGGCGCTCCAGATGTCGAGCACCTCGTTTTCCATCAGCTGGCGCGTCTGGATGTCGAGCGCGCTGAAGGGCTCGTCCATGAGGATGATGTCGGGGTCGAGCACCAGCGTCTGCGCGAGCGCCACGCGCTTGCGCATGCCGCCCGAGAGCTGGTGCGGATAGCGGTCGCCGAAGCCCGAGAGCCCCACGCGCGAGAGCCAGGCCTCGGCCTGCTCGCGCGCATCGGCATCGGAGACGCCGCGGTACTGCAGCCCCACCATGACGTTGGCGACGGCGCTGCGCCACGGCATCAGCGCCTCGGTCTGGAACATGTAGCCCGCGCGCGCGTTGACGCCCGAAAGCGTCTCGCCGAACACCTTGACCGTGCCCGACGACGGCTCGAGAAGCCCCGCGCCCACGTTCAGCAGCGTCGACTTGCCGCAGCCCGTGGGCCCGACCACCGAGACGAACTCCCCGGCCTTGATGCGCAGCGTGGTGTCGGCGACCGCGGTGTAGCGCTGGCCCGGATCGTCCTTCGAGTGGAAGGTGCAGCTGATGGAGAGAAGTTCGAGTGCGTGGTCGGACATGTCGGCAGGATTAAAAAACCCGGCCAAGGCCGGGTCGCGGGGACGTTCGGAGTCAGGCTTTGAACCTGTCCTTCGCGCGCCTAGCAAAATCGTTGGTGTAGGTCTTGGTGAGGTCGATCTTGTCGGCCTTCACGCTGGTGTCGAAGCTCGCGATGGCCGCAAGCGCCGTCTTGGGGCCGTCGACCGGCACGAGGCCGTCGGTGGCAATGGATTCGCGCACCTTGTCGAAAGACGCGAGGTACAGCGCGCGATCGCCGAGCAGGTAGGTCTCGGGCACCGTCTTGATGATGTCGCCCGGCCCCGCGGTCTGCAGCCACTTCAGGCCGTGCACGATGGCATTGGCCAGCGCCTGGCAGGTGTTGGGGTTCTTCTGGATGAACTCGCTGGACGCATAGAGGCAGGCCGCCGGCATGGTGCCGCCGAACACCTGCTGCGTGCCCTTGAGCGTGCGCGTGTCGCTGATGATCTTCACGTCGCCCTTCTGCTCGAGCATGGTCATCACCGGGTCGGTGTTGCTGATGGCGTCGATCTGGCCCGAGCGCAGCGCGGTGAGCGCGCCGGCCGCGACGCCCACGCCGATGTAGCTCACGTCGCTCGCCTTCAGCCCGCCGCGCGAGAGCACGAGGTTGGCCACCATGTTGGTCGACGAGCCCGGTGCCGAGACGCCGATCTTCTTGCCCTTCAAGTCCTGGATGCCGGTGTAGCCGGCCATGTTCTTGGTCGACACGCCCACCGCGATCTGCGGTGCGCGGCCCTGCAGCACGAAGGCCTGGAAGAACTGGTTCTTGGCCTGCAGGTTGATGGTGTGTTCGTAGGCGCCCGAGCAGACATCGGCCGAGCCGCCCACCACGGCCTGCAGCGCGCGCGCGCCGCCGGCGAAATCGGAAATCTCCACCTCGAGCCCTTCGGCCTTGAAGTAGCCCAGCTGTTCGGAGATCGTGAGGGGCAGGTAGTAGAACGCGGCCTTGCCGCCGACCGCGATGGAGATCTTCGTTTTCTCCAGCTTGGCTTGCGCAAAAACCCGCGGCAGCGCAATCGCGGCGGCGGCGACTGCGGAGGCGGAAATGAGGGTTCTGCGATGGAGCATGAAGCGGTCCTGCGGGCTCTTTGATTCTTGTGAAGTGAATCGAGCTTAGGGGTGCGCGCCCGTTGCCTGCATCGGGGTCATCCCGTGCGGGTTTCCACGTAAGCATGAAGGCCTCCACGGGCCCTGTGCCGAATGGCCTTTGGCGGCCTATTTCGCGAGGAAAAGAATCGCGATGTTCACGAGGAACGCGAGCGCCCAGACCGCGCTGCGCACGCCGCCCAGGCCCTTGATGTAGATCGCCAGGTAGATCGCGCGCAGCACGACATAGGCCACCGCCAGCATGTCCAGCCGCGCCTGATTGGCGCCCAGCTGGTGCGCGATGATCACCGCGCCGATGAAGAACGGCAGCCCTTCGAAGGTGTTGGCCTGCGCGCTGTTGGCGCGCGCGCGCCAGCCGTTCTGCCGGGCGGCCCATTCGCGCGGATGCACGTTGTCGCGCGGGCCGAAGGCGCCGGCCTTGGCGGTCCACGCGGCCAGGTACGGCAGGCCGCAGGCGACGAACACGCACCAGTAGGCGATGGTGAGGAGGGAAAGGGTCATGGCAGGTTCAGTCGCGCTATCGCTGTTGCTTGCGCTATCGGCGATCGACCAGCGCGTGCGCGATGGTGCCCAGGTCCACGTACTCGAGCTCGCTGCCGGCCGGAACGCCGCGCGCGAGGCGCGTCACGGTGAGGCCGCGCTGCTTGAGCGCTTCGCCGATCACATGCGCGGTGGCTTCGCCCTCGGCGGTGAAGTTGGTGGCGAGGATGACTTCGCTCACCGTGCCGTCGAGCGCGCGGTCGAACAGCTTCTGCAGGCCGATGTCTTTCGGCCCGATGCCGTCGAGCGGACTGAGCTTGCCCATCAGCACGAAGTAATAGCCGCGGAACGCACCGGTGCGCTCCAGCGCGGCCTGGTCGGCAGGCGTCTCGACCACGCAGAGCTTGGTTCCGTCGCGGCGCGAGTCCATGCACACGCTGCAGATCGGTGCTTCCGTGAAGGTGTTGCACAGCTCGCAGTGCCGCACATTGCCCGCCGCCTGCTGCAATGCACGCGACAGCAGCTGCGCGCCGTCGCGGTCGTGCTGCAGCAGGTGAAACGCCATGCGCGAGGCCGACTTCACGCCGACGCCGGGCAGGCGGCGCAGCGCATCGACCAGGGCGTCGAGCGAACTGGCGTCGGCCATGTCAGCGCTTCCCTTCGCGCGAACACCGTGGAACCGGCTTTGCCGGGCCACAGGTGTTGCCCCCTGCAAGGGGGTTGGCGGCCACGCGCAGTGGGCAAGCCTGGGGGTGAGCCATTAAAACGGGAGCTTCATGCCCGGGGGAAGGCCCGGCATGCCCGCGGTGAGCTTGCCCATCTTCTGCTCGCTGGTTTCCTCGGCCTTGCGCACCGCGGCGTTGAAGGCGGCGGCCACGAGGTCTTCGAGCATGTCCTTGTCGTCGGCCAGGAGGCTCGGGTCGATGGTGATGCGCTTGACGTCGTGCTTGCAGGTCATGACGACCTTCACGAGGCCGGCGCCCGATTCGCCTTCCACCTCGATGTGCGCCAGTTCTTCCTGGGCCTTCTTGAGGTTGTCCTGCATTGCCTGCGCCTGCTTCATGAGGCCGGCCAGTTGTCCTTTGTTGAACATCGTTGGTCCTGTGTGTGTGGTGAAGAAAATGGGTGAAGGATAAGAGACGTGGCTGCCCGGCTCAGACTGGCCGCAGCGTTCCGGGGACGATCTTCGCATCGAAGTCGCGCATCAGCATCTGCACCTCGGGGTCGCTGTGGATGGCCTCCTCGGCCACGCGCTGGCGCGCCTCGGCCGCATGCCGGTTGCGGCGCGCGGGGCTGTCGACCACGCCGCCGATCTCGATGGCGAGCTTGATGTCGTGGCCGAGCGCGTTGAGCGCGGCCGTGAGCTTCTCGCGGCTGGACGGTTGGTTGAGCGTTTCGCGCTCGATGCGCAGGATCCACTGGTCGGTGTCGCGCCCCACGAGCTGCGACTGCAGCGCGAGTTCGCGCGAGAGCGCCGTGATGCTTTCGGCCGCGACCAGCTGGGTGACCGTGGCGTACCAGAAGTCGCCGTCTTCGCTGGGCGGGATCGGTGCGGCCGGGCCGCGCTGCTCTTCGGTGCGCGGCGCATCGCGCTGGCCGGGAGGCGGCTGCACGCGGATCGGCATGCCGACAACCTTGGCGGGCGCGTCCGTGGGAGAAGGCCTGTGGTCCGAGGGACGCATGGACTCGTCGACCACCGCCAGACGATGACCCGCGGGCGCCGATGCCGGCGCATTCGATGCGGCGGCGGGTGCTGGAACGGGCGGCGTGGGAGCGGTCGAAGGCGGTGCTTCGGCCGCGGGCCTGGCCACCGGCGCCAGGGCCGGCGCAGCAGGCACAGGACGAGCGACGGGAGCGGGCGCCCTTTTCGCCGCGCCCTGGGCGTCATTCAGAGTTTTTTTTTCCGGGGTGGCCGTCGAAGCGGCCGCATTGGAAGGCTTGAAGGCCAGCAGCCGCAGCAGCACCATGGTGAGCGCGGCGTACTCGTCGGGTGCCAGGCCCAGCTCGCCGCGGCCGTGCAGGCACAGGCTGTAGAGCAGTTGCGTTTCGTCGGCCGGCATCAGCGATGCGAGGCGCGCGGTGTCGGCGGCGTCGGGGTCGGTGGCCGAATCGGCGGACTCCGCCCGCGAAGGCACCGCCTGCAGCACGGCCATGGCCTGCAGCACCGATGTCATCTCCTCGAGCGTGGAAGCAGCCGACATGCCATCGCGGCGCAAGGCCTCGGAGGTGTCGACCACCGTCTTGCCGTCGCCCTCTGCGAGCGCCTCGATCAGCTTGAAGACATGGCCGCGGTCCACGCTGCCGAGCATCTGGCGCACGCCGGTCTCGACCAGTTCGCCGTTGCCGAAGGCGATGGCCTGGTCGGTGAGCGAGAGCGCATCGCGCATCGAGCCGCGCGCCGCGCGCGCCAGGAGGCGCAGCGCCTGCGGCTCGGCCGGCACCTCTTCGGTCTGCAGCACGCCCGTGAGGTGTTCGAGGATCGTCTCAGGGGCCATCGGCCGCAGGTTGAACTGCAGGCAGCGCGAGAGCACCGTGACAGGCACCTTCTGCGGATCGGTGGTCGCGAGCACGAACTTGAGGTATTCGGGCGGCTCCTCGAGCGTCTTCAACATCGCGTTGAACGCGGTGTTGGTGAGCATGTGAACCTCGTCGATCATGAAGACCTTGAAGCGCCCCTGCACCGGCTTGTAGACGGCCTGCTCGAGCAGCGACTGCACTTCGTCCACGCCGCGGTTGGAGGCCGCGTCGAGCTCGGTGTAGTCGACGAAGCGGCCCGAATCGATGTCGCGGCAGGCCTGGCACACGCCGCACGGCGTGGCGGTGATGCCGCCCTGCCCGTCCGGTCCCTGGCAGTTGAGCGACTTGGCCAGGATGCGCGAGACCGTGGTCTTGCCCACGCCGCGCGTGCCGGTGAAAAGATAGGCGTGATGCAGGCGCTGCGTGGTCAGTGCGTTCTCGAGCGCCTGCACCACATGCCCCTGACCGACCATCTCACCGAAGGTTTTCGGACGGAACTTGCGAGCGAGCACGAGATAAGACATTGCGGGCATTCTAAAAGGCGCGGAGAGGCGCTTCACGCTTGTTTCCCCGCCGCCCCCGAAATCATTCACGCCCCCGCGAAGGGGGCAAATTCACCCGGTTAGAATGCAGGTTGACGGGCCTCCCTGCATGGTGAAGTGGCCAACCGGGTCAGGTGGGGAACCAAGCAGCCCTAACTGCGTAGTCAGTGCCAGGGGTAAGGCTCGTCAACCTCTTCAGCCGCTCGTTTCACTTCATGCAAAGTGAAACGCAGCTTGCAAAATCTCTCAGCGAAAAACCCTCGGGCGCGAGGCCTTCACAGGCCCAGCCTCTGGATGGCGCCGCGCGCTGCGGCTGCACCGCTGGCCATCGACGCGGTCAGCAGGTAACCGCCGGTCGGCGCTTCCCAATCGAGCATTTCCCCCGCCACGAACACGCCCGGCAATGCGCTCGCCATGAGCTGCGCATCGAGCGCATCGAAGCGCACGCCGCCCGCAGTGCTGATCGCTTCGTCGATGGGCCGCGTCGCGACAAGCTTCAGCGGCACGGCCTTGATCGTCGCTGCCAGTTGCACCGGGTCCTGCATCGCCTCGCGGCTCAGCGCCTCGTGCAGCACACCGGCCTTGATGCCTTCGAGACCCAGCCGGCTCTTGAGGTGACTGCTCAGCGACCGCGCGCCGCGCGGATGCTTCACGGCCGCCAGCACCTGCTCTGCGCTGCGATCAGGCAACAGATCCAGCAACAGCGTGGCACTGCCCTGCGCGGTGATCTCGTCGCGCAGCAAGGCCGACGCCGCGTAGATCAGGCTGCCCTCGATGCCCGTCGCCGTCGCAACGAACTCGCCCTTGCGCGCAAAGCTGCGCCCTTGGCTGTCGGTGAACGAAATCGCCACCGACTTGAACGGCTGTCCCGCGAAGCGGCTGGAGAAATGCTCGCTCCACCCTGCCCCGTCGAAGCCGCAGTTGGCCGGCAGCAGCGGCGCGACTTCGATGCCGCGCCCTTGCAGCCACGGTGCCCACGCGCCATCGGACCCCAGCCGCGCCCAGCTCGCGCCGCCCAGCGCCAGCACGACCGCGTCCGCCTTCACCGAGGTCTCGCCGGTCGGCGTGGCGAACCGCAGCGCGGCCGCATCGAACGATGCATCGCCCAGCCAGCGATGGCGCATATGAAACTGCACGCCCGCCGAACGCAGCCGATGCAGCCACGCGCGCAGCAGCGGCGCGGCCTTCATGTCCTTTGGAAACACGCGCCCCGAGGTGCCGACGAAGGTCTCGATGCCCAGGCCCGTCGCCCAGTCGCGCGCCTCCTGCGGCCCGAACTGCGCGAGCATCGGTTCGAGCTGCGCACGGCGCTCGCCGAAGCGGCTCATGAAGACATCGAAGGGCTCCGAATGCGTGAGGTTCAGCCCGCCGCGGCCGGCCAACAGGAACTTGCGGCCCACCGAGGGCATGGCGTCGTAGACGTACACTTGCGCGCCGGATGCGCCAAGGACTTCAGCCGCCATCAGGCCGGCAGGTCCGCCGCCGATCACGGCGACGGTTGGGGAAAGGGTCATTCGAGATTTACCAGTTCGCCCTGCCCGGTGAGGAACGCGACGCGGACCGTGGCACCGGGGTAGGCATGTTGCACGGCCGCGCGGTAGCGCTGCATCTGTGCGATCAACGTCGCGTCCCGTTCGGGGCGCGCTGCGGATTTGTAGTCGAGGATCCACCAGGCACCGCCCTCGCGCTCGCGCACCAGACGGTCGATGCGCAGGGTCTCGCCTTCGTGGACCAGCGTGACTTCATTGCCATGCCAGTCGACCCTGCGATCGTCCCACACCCAGGCGCCGGCTCCCGCGCGGATGCGTTCGGCCAGCGTCGCGGCGCCGCGCGCCTGCTGCGGATCGAGCATGAACTCGCGGGCCGCGGCGCGCACGTGGGCAGGCGGCAGCGCCTCGCCCGGCACCGCCCATTCGAGCAGCCGGTGCATGGCCTGGCCGAAGGCGGCGGCGCGCGCGTCGACCGTGGCGTCGGCCGCTTTCCTGGCGGAAGGCTGATCGATGGCGGCGGGCGCCGGAGGCATCTGTTTCATCGAGAAGCTGGCCACGCCGGTCTCGACGGGCAGTGCCACCAGCGGCTCATCGGCCTCGGTCGGTTCGCAAGCCGATTCCAGCCGCGCCCACCAGCTGCCCTCGTTGGCACGCGCCGGCTTCACCGACGAGAGCACCAGCCGCTCGCGCGCCCGCGTGGTCGCGACGTAGAGGCCGTTGAGCTCTTCGCGATGGCGCGCGCGCTGCTCTTCTTCGAGCAACGATGCCGCGCAAGCCGGCGGCGTTTTCTCGCTCGCAAGGAACACGAAGCGCGTCGGCGCGCTGTCGCTGCCCTTCCACTCGACCAGCACGCCCATGGTCTGCGCGCGCGGCGGTGCGGCGTCGCAGTCGAGCATCAGCACGGTGTCGGCTTCCAGCCCCTTGGCGCCGTGCACGGTCAGCAGTTGCACCGCATCGGGCGCGGCCACCGACGGCGCGCGCACGCCGCCGGCACGCAGCGCCCGCACCAGCGCATACGGTGTGGCGAAGCGCGCGCCTTCGATCTCGAGCGATGCGGACATCAGCCCGCGCAGGTTGGCCAGCGCGCTCTGGCGCATCGCGGCGGGCACGGCGGCGCCGAACTTCGCGAGCACATCGCCATCGTGAAAGATCGCGTCGATGGCGTCGTGCGGCGGCAGGGTCACGAGCCAGCGCTGCCACTTCTTCAGGCTCGCGCCCGCCTCGACCAGCACCGGCGGAAGGCCCTCGCCTTTCTGGATCAGCGCGAACCAGCTCGACGCGTGCTCGCGCTGCCGCAGCGCCAGTTGCACCAGCGCCTCGTCGTCGATGTTGAAGAGCGGTGACTTCAGCGCCCGCGCGAGCGAGAGATCGTGCGCGGGCGACACCAGCGCGTCGATCAGCGCGACCATGTCCTGCACCTCGGGCGCATCGTGCAGCTCGTTCTTCTCGGGCTGCTGCACGGGGATGTGGCGCTGGCGCAGCGCGTCCTGCATCGCGGAAAGGCGATTGCGCCGGCGCGCCAGCACCATGATCTGCCGCGGCGGTATGCCATCGGCGATGCGCTGCGCCACCCAGCGCGCGGCCTGCTCGCATTCCTTTTGCAGCAGTTGCTCTTCGGGCAGCACGCGCGGCGTGACGAGGCTGTCGCGCCAGTGCAGCATGCCGTCGTCGGCGGGCGCGGCTTCGGCCACATCGCCGAGCGCATCGCGGTCGATGGCTGGCAGCTTGAGCAATTCGCCCTCGTCGCCGCGCTCTGTCGTGTGGGCGCGGTAGCCGTCGAACTCGCCCGCGTCCTGCGCGGCCAGCATCGCCTGGTTGACCAGCCCGACCACAGCGCGTGCGTTGCGGTGCGTGTGGTCGCAGTTGAGCAGTTCGCCATCGAGCCCTTCGCGCACGAATTTCTTCGCGGCGATGAACACCTGCGGCTCCGCGCGGCGAAAGCGGTAGATGCTCTGCTTCGGGTCGCCCACGATGAACACGCGCGGCGCGCTGCCGCCCGCGCCGGTGTAGGCGCTGAGCCAGCCGTAGAGCGCCTGCCACTGCAGCGGGTTGGTGTCCTGGAACTCGTCGATCAAAAGGTGCGCGATGCGCGCGTCGAGCCGCTCCTGCACCCAGCCCGACAGCGCCGATTGGCCCAGCAGCAGCTGCGCGGCCTGCTCGACGTCGTTCATGTCGACCCAGCCATGGGCGCGCTTGACGTCGGCGAAGGCGGCGATCAGGAGGCGCGTGAGCCGCGTCATGCGTCGCTGGTAGAGCCACGCCGCGTGCTGGGCCTGCGCGGCGCACAGCACCTGGAGCTCGGCCTCTGCCTCCTGCGCGGCGGGAAATTTCTGCAGGTTCTTGGTGAGACGGTCTTCGCTTGCGACGAAGAAGTTCTTTCTCAGGTGCGCGAGTGCCGCCGAGAGCGATTCGGCCGGCGGCTCGCCCACGCCGAACACGTCGATGATGGCCTCGGCGGTCTTCTGCGGCGTCTTGTTGCTTTCCTTGCCGAGCGCCGCGGCGCGATCGAGCCACCGGCGGCGGACCGGTTCGCCGCGCAGCGCATCGGTCGGCTGGTCCAGGCCTTCGAGCGACGGATGGAGCGCACTGAAATGCTGCACGGCGTTTTCGGCATCGGCCAGCGAGAACTCGACGCGCTTGGTCAGCGCTTCACCCAGCGCCTTGGCCGTCTGCGAGCGGCCGTGCGTCGCGACGACGGCGTAGTAGTCGGCCAGTGCGTGCTTGTCGGCCGTGACCGCTTCGAAGAAGGGCCGCCAGGTGTGGCCGCGCGCCTCGGCGTCGTCTTCGAGCAGTTCGTAGTTGGATGGCAGGCCCAGTTCGCGCAGCACCGCGAGCGGCGCGTTGCGCAGCAGGCCCGCGAACCAGGCGTGGAAGGTGCGGAACTGCACCGGGCGGCCGCCTTCGAGCAGGCGCCTGTAGAGGCCCTTCAGTCGCGGCACGGCAGCGAGCGCGGCGGCAGGTTCGACGCCGCGCATCACGAGTTGCTTGACCAGTTCTTCGGGGCTCTCTTGCGCGAACTGCTCGAGCCATTGATCGAGACGCTCGCGCATCTCGCCGGCCGCCTTCTTGGTGAAAGTGATCGCAAGGATCTCGTGCGGCTCGCAGGCGGAGTCGCCCTCTTCGAGCAACGCGCGCAGGATGCGCGACACCAGCATCCACGTCTTGCCCGCCCCCGCGCAGGCTTCGACGGCCACCGAGCGACGCGGATCGCAGGCGACGGTGTAGAAGGCCTCGCGCGTGACGTGCCGGCCGTTGTGTTCGTAGGCTGCGCCGTTCACTTCGACACCTCCCAGAAGTCCTTGCGACAGAGGCCACGGGCCGCGCAGTAGTCGCAGACCGCACCCTCGCCCAGCGGCGGCAGCGCCGCGCCCTCGGCGATGCGCGTGAAGTCGCTCATGATGCCGGCCACCAGTGCGTCCCTTGCCTCGACCACCGCGGGCTGCTCGACGGTCTGCGTGCCGGAGGATTTCTCGCCCACGTTGACGTAGGCGGCGCGCAAGGTGTCGTCGGCCACAAGGGCCGCGTAGAAGGCGAGCTGCGTGTCTTCGGTCGGGTCCTTCACGCGCTCTTTGGTGACGCTTGCGGACTCGGTCTTGTAGTCGATCACGAAGGCCTGGCCGTCGGAGGTGCGGTCGATGCGGTCGAGGCGGCCGACCAGGCGCAGGCCACCGAGTGGCTGCTCCTTCCAGGGCTCGGATTCGACGAACACCGCGCCGCTTGCCTCATGTCCTGCGAGCCATTCGAGATAGCCGTCGCGCACCGCGGGCCATGCCGCGGCAAAGGGGAGGAACTCAGCGTCGGAGAGTGCGTACTCGCGCGTGGCGCGTTGCGCGGCTTCTTCGATGCTTGCCACGCGCTCCTGTGCATCCTGCGTCGGGCTTTCGATCAATGCCTCGTGGAAATGGCCGAGCACCGCGTGCAGCCAGTTGCCGAAGTCGCGCTTGTCGACCTCCACATCGAGCTCGTCGGCACTGCGCAGGCCCAGTTGCCGCAGCGCGAAGAAGCGATAGGGGCAGCGGCGCAGGTCTTCGTACACGCTGGTCGAGATGTTCTCCAGCGGGAGCAACGCGCCCGAGGGCGTCGGATATGCGGTCGGCTGCACGGGCACGTCGCGCCCGGGACGCGGATCGACCGCGGGCTGCAGCACGTGGTCGAGCTGCAGCGCCTGCACCAGCGGGCTCGGGCGGACCGGCTCGCCGCTGGCGTCGGACTGGCGCCAGACCAGCTCGCACCAGGGGTTGTGCAAGGCCGCGGTCCAGGCCGAGCGCTGCGCGGCTTCGAGGGTATCGCGCGAAGGAAGGCCCAGTTCGAGGCGCTGGGCGGCGCTCCAGTTGCCGGGCGGCTCGGGCGATGCGGGCAGGCGGCGGTCGTCGCAGCCGGGGATGACCACGGCGCCGAATGCGCGGCCGAGCAGTTGATAGAGCGGCAGCACGATCACCCGGGGCGCCAGGTCGCCGGTGGGCGGCACGAAGCTCGCGTCTTCGAGCACGTCGCGCACCCAGGCGGTGAACTCGGCCAGCGTGTGGCGGCCGCCGGGGAACTCGTCGGCATCACCGTGCGAATCGGCATCGAGCCACAGCGCGGCGATGACCTTGCCACCAGCCATGTCGTCGGCCAGCGGCGTCCATTGCCCGCTGCCTTCGAGCAGCTCGCGCAGCGCGCGCAGCCATTCGGCCACGGGCCTGGACTTCATCATCGATGCGCGGCGTGCCTCGATGGCTTCGGTGTAGGGCAGCAACGCGATGTCCTGGGGCTTCTCGCTGCGGGCCGCGAGGCCGCACCAGGCGGACCAGTCGCGCAGGCCTTCGCGTCGCAGGCGCACTTCGAGCGCCTGCACGGCCAGTGCATCGCCGTCGGCGCCGCTCTTGAGCCATTCCAGAACCTGATCGCTCGCCGCATCGTGGGCGCAGGCGCGCAGCGCGCTCATCAACGTGGCGGCGGCGCGGGTGGTCGAGAGCTTCCAGCCGGTTTCGTCGTGCGTGACGATGCCCTGTGCCTTGAGCTGGGCGCTGATGCGGCGCGTGAGCGCGCGGTCGGTGGCGATCAGCGCGACCGGTGCACGGCCCTCGGCGAGATGGCGCAGTACGCAGGCGGCGGAGAGTTCGGCCTCGTCCTCGGGGTCTGCTGCCACATGCGAAGCCGCGGGGTCCACGGGCGTGTTCGCGGGCACCAGCGAGAGATGCAGCGCGTGGTCGCCCCACAGGGTGCACAGCGTCTGGGTGAGCGGATCGGTCTGGAAGCCTTCGAGCACGATCAACGCATCGACCTGGTTGCGCGTGCTCTCGCGCAGCAGCACGTCGGTTGCATAGCCCGAGGTCGCGGCCCAGGCGACGGCGATGCGGATCAGCGCGCTCTCGATGCGGAACCACTCCGACTCGCTGCCCGCTTCGGCCACCTGCCCAGCCCGCTGGGCCCATTCGCCGACGCGCGCGTCGGGCAGCGATGCCGATGCAAGCGGCGCGAGCTGGTAGGCCAGCTCGACGACGCGACCTGCCAAGGCGAAGCGCTCGTTGTTGAAGCCGGCCTGCGACAGCAGCGCCTGGGCGGTGATGAGATCGCGCGCCATGTCGAACGCGATGTCGTAGCCTGTCGGGAGAAAGCCGCCCGCGCTGCGCGCCCAGTTGTGCGTGGTCTCGAAGCGCGGCACGAAGCCCGCGCTGCCGCAGCGCGCCCACATGCCGCGCGCCACGCCCATCAATTGCGCATACGGCACCAGCACCACGGTGCGCGCCGCGTGCAGCTCGCGCTCGGCGAGCGCGCGGACGATGCGCGTGACGACGCCTTCGGCGGGGTCGCACCACAAGGCGTGGACGGGGTGGCCTTCGTTCATGTTCTATCGAGGGGTTTGAGAGGGCGGTGAGGTGACATGCCGGGCCTTTGGCTATCGCCGCCATAGCGGTTGCGCATGGCACGTCACCCCTTGGTTTCTGTCACAATGACCTGCACTTTAGCTGCACCGAAACTCTCTGCGCACAAGGACACATCACATGGCCAGCGAACTCATCAAACACATCTCCGATTCCTCTTTCGAAGCCGACGTGCTCAAGTCCAGCCAGCCTGTGCTGGTCGACTACTGGGCCGAATGGTGCGGCCCCTGCAAGATGATCGCCCCGATCCTGGACGAAGTGTCGGCCACCTACGAAGGCAAGCTGCAGATCGCCAAGCTGAACGTGGACGAGAACCGCGACATCCCCGCCAAGTTCGGCATCCGCGGCATCCCCACGCTCATGCTGTTCAAGGACGGCCAGCTGGCCGCCACCAAGGTCGGCGCCATGAGCAAGGCGCAACTCACGGCCTTCATCGACCAGCAACTCGCCTGAAGGCATTTCACCCGGCCAATGCGCAATGCATTGGCCGGCGCGTTTTTCCTGTCATAATCTCCCACAGATCACCGGCCCTTTCAGGCAACCGGTTCGAGTTCCCCGGTTAGTGCAGCAGTTCTCGCTACACATTCAACCTCCCCCCGTTTTCCGTTTCGATTACCCCGCGAGGGGTCATTCCATGCACTTAAACGAACTCAAGGCACTCCACGTGTCTGAAGTCCTCAAGCAGGCTGAAGCGCTTGAGATCGAAAACGTCGGCCGCATGCGCAAGCAGGAGCTGATGTTCGCGATCATCAAGAAGCGCGCAAAGGCCGGCGAACAGGTCTTCGCCGACGGTGTGCTCGAAATCCTGCCCGACGGCTTCGGCTTCCTGCGCAGCCCCGACACCAGCTTCACCGCCAGCACCGACGACATCTACATCTCGCCCAGCCAGGTGCGCCGCTTCAACCTGCACACCGGCGACATGATCGAAGGCGAAGTGCGCACGCCCAAGGACGGCGAGCGCTACTTCGCGCTGACCAAGCTGGACAAGGTCAACGACGGTCCGCCCGAGCAGAACAAGCACAAGGTGATGTTCGAAAACCTGACGCCGCTGTTCCCCAAGGAACAGATGAAGCTGGAACGCGACGGCGTCAAGGGCGAAGAGAACATCACGGGCCGGATCATCGACATCATCGCCCCCATCGGCAAAGGCCAGCGCGCCCTGCTCGTGGCGCCGCCCAAGAGCGGCAAGACGGTGATGATGCAGCACATCGCCCACGCGATCAGCGCCAACTACCCCGACGTGCACATGATGGTGCTGCTCGTGGACGAGCGCCCTGAAGAAGTGACCGAAATGCAGCGCACGGTGAAGGGCGAAGTCATCGCTTCGACCTTCGACGAGCCTGCTGCCCGCCACGTGCACGTCGCCGAAATGGTGATCGAGCGCGCCAAGCGCCTGGTCGAACTGAAGAAAGACGTGGTGATCCTGCTGGACTCGATCACGCGTCTGGCCCGCGCCTACAACAACGTCGTGCCCTCGTCGGGCAAGGTGCTGACCGGCGGTGTGGACTCCAACGCGCTGCAGCGTCCCAAGCGCTTCCTGGGCGCCGCGCGCAATGTGGAAGAAGGCGGCTCGCTGACTATCATCGGCACCGCGCTGATCGACACCGGCAGCCGCATGGACGAAGTGATCTTCGAAGAGTTCAAGGGCACCGGCAACTCCGAAATCCACCTGGACCGCCGCCTGTACGAAAAGCGCGTGTTCCCCTCGATCCAGCTCAACCGCAGCGGCACGCGCCGCGAAGAACTGCTGCTGGCTCCCGAGATCCTGCAGAAGACTCGCATCCTGCGTCAGCTCATGTACAACATGGACGAGATCGAGTCGATGGAGCTGATGCTCAAGAACATGAAGGCGACCAAGACCAATGTCGAGTTCTTCGACATGATGCGTCGCGGCGGCTGAGCACCACGCTCTCCCGCAAAAGCGCGTCGGCCCCCACGGGCCGACGCGCTTTTTTCATGGGCGCTCGATGCGGATGGCGCGGCCTTCGACTGCACTTCGGCGGCCGATGTCGAGCAGTTCCATCAGCGCGACGGCCTGCTCGGGCGGGACCGGGTTCGGCCCGTTGCCCAGGATCGCATCGCGAACTGCCGCGTAGTAGTCGACGTAGTTGCCGAGCCGCGTCGGCAACGCGCGAAAGTGCGGCGCCCCGTCGCTGCCGATCAGCGTGAGTTCGCCATCGAGCGGATCGGCGCCCCACCCTTCGGCGGGCGGCCGCTGGCCGGCACGCAGCGCATCTTCCTGCGGATCGACGCCGTGCTTGACATAGCTGCCTCGCGTGCCGTGCACGATGTAGCGCGGCGCCGCATGGGCCGCGAGCGTGGTGGCGTGCAGCACCACGCGCAGGGGTGCGTGCGGGCCGCTCTCGTAGCGCAGCACGGCATGGAAATAGTCTTCGACCAGCGCGCCGTCGCGCAGAGCGGCCGTGTCCAGTTGCAGCGTGTCGGGCCGGCCGAAGAGTTGCACGGCCTGGTCGACCAGGTGCGAGCCCAGGTCCACCCAGAGGCCCGAACCCGGCACCGGTTGCTCCCGCCAGCGCTCGCGCACCTCAGGGCGGAAGCGGTCGAAATGCGACTCCAGGTACACCGGCCGGCCCAGCTCGCCGCTCGCAAGAAGGTCCTTCAACGTCAGGTAATCGGCGTCGAAACGCCGGTTCTGATAAACCGCCAGGACACGATTGTTGCGCCGAGACAACGATTCGAGCTCCTTCGCCTCGGTCACGTCGAGCGTGAAAGGCTTGTCCACCACCACGTGCTTGCCGGCCTCCAGCGCCGCCTTGGCGACCGGATGGTGCTGGGCATTGGGCGTGGCGACCACGACCAGGTCGATATCAGCCCGGGCGACGAGTGCCGCCACGTCCGGCACCACGGCCACGCCGGGCCAGTCCGCGTGGACCTTGTGCGGCTGCGAACTCGCCACGGCGGCCAGTTCGAGCCCCGGAACCGCCGAAAGCACCGGCGCATGGAAGGTCTGGCCGGCAAAGCCGTAGCCGACGAGGCCGGCGCGCAACGCTGTGGAAGTCATCTGTGGGCCGCTTTTCGCTCAAAACGGCCAGTATGCGATAATCGCTGGCTCCGCGAAAAGTGCAGCCGGGCGTCCTGCCCAGCGATCCCTCACCCCGGGACAGCCGCCGACCCAGTCCATCTCGACCCGTCGACGCGCTTGTGGCTCTCGCATCGACCGCGCATTGATTCCAACAGCGCAAAAGGAAACACCATGGCAAAAGAAGGCATCCACCCCAATTACCGCGAAATCCTGTTCGTCGACATGTCGAACGGTTTCAAGTTCGTGACCCGTTCGTGCGCGAACACCAAGGAAATGGGCAAGACCGACGACGGTCGCGAGCTCCCCCTGTTCAAGCTGGACACCACCAGCGAATCGCACCCGTTCTACACCGGCACGCAGAAGTCGGTCGACAACATGGGCGGTCGCGTCGAGAAGTTCCGCAACCGTTTCGGCAAGACCACCGGCGCTGCTTCGAAGTAAAGCACGCGCTTTGGCGTCGAGGGCAGCCCGGTTTACCGCGCTGCCCTTTTTCATTCCGAATCTCCTTCCCCCCTTCCCCCCTTCCCCCTTTCTGCCCGCCCCCCGCCCTTTGAACCAGCCCACCCCCGCGATCGTTGCCCAGAATGCCGTGCGCCGGCTGCCGCGCATCGCGCTGCTGCTGCTGTGCGCGGCCTACCTGCTGCCGGGCCTGGTCGGGCGCGGACCGTGGAAGAGCGCCGACATCACCGCCTTCGGCTACATGGCCGAACTGGCCCGCAGCACCGAAGGCATCGCGCGCTGGTTCGATCCCCTGTTGCTGGGCATGCAGCCCGAGACGCCCGCGCTGGTCCCTTACTGGATCGGCGCCATCGCGATCAAGCTCGCCCCCGCGTGGCTGAACCCCGACCTGGCCGTGCGATTCGTCTTCGCGCTGATGCTCTGGGGCACCTTCACCGCCACCTGGTACGCCGTCTACTACCTCGCCCGCACGGCACGCGCCCAGCCGGTGGCGTTCGCCTTCGGCGGCGAGGCGCGCCCGACCGACTACGCGCGCGCCATCGCCGACGGCGGCCTGCTCGCGCTGATCGCCTGCCTGGGCCTCGCCCAGCTCGGCCATGAAACCACGCCGGCGCTCGCCCAGCTGTACTTCGCCTCGCACCTGTTCTATGGCGTGGCCGCATTGCCGTACCGCCGCGCGGGCCCGGTGATCGCGCTCGTGGTCGGCACGCTCGGCATGACGTTGAGCGGCGCACCGACCGTCGGCCTGGCGCTCGCCACGGGCAGCGCGATCTACATCGCCTACGAGCGGCGCCGCACCGCCAAGGCGGGCGCGGACGCCAGCACCGACGACGGCCCCGGCTACACCCGCGGCGCCCTCTTGACGATGATCGGCGTCACGCTGCTGGCGGCGGCGCTGGTGTTCGGCCTGGGCCTCTCGCAGTGGAAGATCACGCTGGACGGCAACTCCATCGGCGGCGAAATCCGCAGCCAGGCCAAGCTCTTGCTGTGGTTCACCTGGCCGGTCTGGCCGCTCGCCCTCTGGACGCTCTGGCGCTGGCGGCGCCAGCTCACGGCGCGCCACGTCGCGCTGCCGTTCTGGTTCGCGCTCGTGCCGCTGGCCGCCACCTGGACCACCGACTACTCCGACCGCTCGCTGCTGCTGGCCCTGCCCGCCTTCGCCACGCTCGCGGCCTTCGCGCTGCCCACCTTCCGGCGCAGCGCCGCGGCGCTGATCGACTGGTTCAACGTGCTCTTCTTCAGCGGCCTGGCCGTGCTGGGCTGGCTCTACTGGATCGCCATGCTGACCGGCATGCCACGCAAGCCCGCGGCCAGCGTCGCGCGGCTGGTGCCGGGCTTCGTGGCCGAGTTCTCGCCGATCGCGTTCGTGCTCGCGCTGGCCGCGACCATCGCCTGGTGCTGGCTCGTGCGCTGGCGCACCGGCCGCCACCGCGCCGCGCTCTGGAAGACGCTGGTGCTGCCGGCCGGCGGCACGGCCCTTTGCTGGATGCTGCTGATGACGCTCTGGCTGCCGCCCATCGACTACGCACGCAGCTACCTGCCCCAGGTGCGCGCCGTCGCCGAGCGCGTGGGCCAGCCCAGCTGCATCGCCGAACTGGCACTCAGCCGGCCGCACGCGGCTGCGCTGCGCCACCACGGCAACTTCAACCTGCAACCACTGTTGCTGGGCACCGACTGCCCCTGGCTGCTGGTGAGCCCCGACACGATCGAGCGGCTGCACACCATCATCCCGCTCGAGAAGTGGCGCTTCAGCGGCACCCTGCGCCGTCCCAGCAGCGCGACGGACGACCTGCTGCTCTACCAAAAGATCGTGCCCTGAACGGTGACGGGCGAACGGGGACTGATCGCACGCCACGCCGGCACGGTGCTGGTCGGCCAGCTGGCCGTGATGGCGTTCGGCGTGACCGACACCATCATCGCGGGCCGCTATTCGGAGCACGCGCTGGCCGCGCTCTCGGTCGGCGCGGCGATCTTCGTGAGCGTGTACGTCTCGCTGATGGGCGTGCTGCAGGCGCTGCTACCGGTGTGGGCCGAGCTGCACGGCGCGGGCCGCAGCGGCGAGGTGGGCCGCTCGGTGCGGCAGTCGCTCTACCTGGCCGGCATCGCCATCGCGGTGGGCATGGTGGCGCTGCTGCTGCCTGGCGGCGCGCTGCGCTGGACGCAGGTACCGGCGGAGATGCGCGGCGAGGTCGAAACCTACCTGGCGGTGCTCGCCTTCGCGCTGGCGCCCTCCCTTCTCTTTCGCCTCTTCAGCACCCTGAACCAGAGCCTGGGCAAGCCCCAACTGGTGACCTGGCTGCAGCTCGCGTCGCTGGTGGTGAAGCTGCCGCTATCGATCTGGTTCACCTTCGGCGGCGCGGGCCTGCCGGCGATGGGCCTGGTCGGTTGCGCCTGGGCCACGTTGTGCGTGAACTGGGCGATGCTCGGTTGCGCGGTCTGGCTGTTGCGCAGCAGCGCCTTCTATCGCGGCTATGCGCTCTGGGAACGCATCGAGCCGCCCGACTGGCACCAGATCCGCCAGTTCGCGCGCCTCGGTGTTCCCGGCGGCTTGGCGGTGCTCGTGGAGGTGACCTCGTTCACGCTGATGGCGCTGTTCATCGCGCGCCTGGGCACCACGGCGGCGGCCGCGCACCAGATCGCCTCGAACCTGCTGGCGGTGGCCTACATGATGCCGCTCTCGCTCGCCATCGCGACCAGCGCGCGCGTGAGCTTCTGGCTCGGCGCCGGCGATCGCGCGAAGGCGCGCCATGCCTGCCGCCTCGGCTTCGAGCTGGCCATGCTGTGCGCGCTGGTCTATGCGGGCGCGATGGTCGCGCTTCGCCACCAGCTTGCGAATGTGTATTCGGACAATCCCGCCGTGATCGCGCTGGCCGCTTCGCTGCTGCTGGCCGTGGCGGTCTACCACGTTGCCGATGCGCTGCAGACGCTCTGCGTCTTCGTGCTGCGCTGCTACCGCGTGACGCTCGCGCCGCTGGTCATCTATTGCGCGATGCTCTGGGGCCTGGGCCTGGGCGGCAGCTATCTGCTGGCCTACCGCGGCCTCGGTCCCTGGGCCGCGATGCAATCGCCGCTGGCGTTCTGGATCATGAGCGCCGGGGCGCTGGTGCTCACAGGCCTGCTCTTCGCCGCGCTGCTGCGGTGGACGATGAAGAAGCGGGCGGGCTGAAGCTCACTTCGCAAGCACGCGCGCCTCGCGCACCCGCGCCGCCGGAAACACCAGCGCGAACCGGCTCCCCTTGCCCACCATGCTCTCGATGCGCAGCTCGGCCCCGTGCCGCTGTGCGATGTGCTTGACGATCGCCAGCCCCAGCCCCGTGCCGCCCGTCTCGCGCGAGCGGCTGCGGTCGATGCGATAGAAGCGCTCGGTGAGCCGCGGAATGTGCTCGGCGGCAATGCCCGGCCCGGTGTCCTTCACGGCGTACTCGCCGCGCCCATCGGGCAGCACCCGCCAGCTCACCGCCACCTCGCCGCCGCCGGGCGTGTAGCGGATCGCGTTGCTCAGCAGGTTCGACATGGCGCTCTGCAATTCGGTCGGCGCACCCGAGAGCTCCGACTCGGCGTCGATGGTGAACGACAGGCGGTGGCCCAGCGGCGCGAGCCGGCCCGAGAGGCCGCGCCCTTCGTCCTCGCACTGCGCGAGCAAGGCGCGGATGCGAATCCACTGGTTGCCCGACGGCGAGGCGCTGCCCTCCAGGCGCGACAGCGTCAAGAGGTCGTTCACCAGCGTTTCCATGCGGTGCGACTGCTGCCCCATCAGCGAGAGGTAGCGCGTGCGCTCGTCCGCATCGAGCGGCAGGTTCTGCAGCGTTTCGACGAAGCCCGCGAGCACCGTGAGCGGCGTGCGGATTTCATGCGACACGTTCGCGACGAAATCGCGCCGCATCGCCTCGGCCTGTTCCAGCGCCGTGATGTCGCGCGTGAGCAGCATGCGGCGGTTGCCCGCGTAGGGATGCACCTGCACCGACAGCCGCACCGGATGGCTGCGCTGGTGCGCATGACCCGGGCCGGAGGCGTCGATGACGACGTCGCGGCTGTAGTTCCAGGAGGCCAGGTACGCCACGAACGCCGGGTCGCGCACGAGGTTTGCCAGGTGCTGCAGCAGGTCGCGCTCGGCGTCGATGCCGAACTGGCTGGCCGCCGTCTGGTTGCACCATTCGATGCGGCCCTGCTCGTCCAGCAGGATCACGCCGTTGGGGGATGCCTGGATCGCGGCCAAAAATTCTTGCAACCGGTCTTCGGCCTGGCGCGTCTGCTGTTCGCGGTCGCGCAGCAGCTTGCGGATGCGTTCGGCCAGCTCGCCCCAGACGCCCGGTCCGCGGGTCGGCAGGCCCGCCGCGTCGTTGCGCAGCACCTGCAGCAGCCGCTCGGCACGCCAGGCGTCGAGCGCGAGCCACAGCACCGCGCCCAGCCAGGCGCCCAGCCACCCGAACTTCCAGCCAAAAATGCCGACAGCGCCCGCGCCTATTGCAAGGGACGCTATTAAAAAAGTAGCGATTCGGAAGGGCATGGCGGGCGATTATCCGCGCCCGCGGCCAAGAGACGCCACGGCGTTCAAACCGTGACTTGGGCGGTCAGGCGGTAGCCTGCTCCCCGGACGGTTTCGACCATCGGCGCGGCGGCACCCAGCGATTCGCGCAGGCGCTTGACGTGCACGTCGACCGTGCGTTCCTCGATGTAGACGTGGTCGCCCCACACCTTGTCGAGTAGCTGTGCGCGGCTGTGCACGCGCTCGGCGTGCTGCATCAGGTAGGCCAGCAGCTTGAACTCGGTCGGGCCGACCTTCAGCGCAGCGCCCTGCCAGGTCACGCGGTGCGTGGAGGTGTCCAGCGCGAGCTCGCCGATTTCCACGCGCTCGGTCACCACCTCGGGGGCACGGCGGCGCAGCACCGCACGGATGCGGGCCAGCATTTCCTGCGTGGAGAAGGGCTTGGTGATGTAGTCGTCGGCACCGGCATCCAGGCCCGCGACCTTGTCGGGCTCGTCGCCGCGCGCGGTCAGCATCAGGATCGGGATGGCCTTGGTGCGCGGGTCCTTGCGCCACTGGCGTGCCAGCTGCAGGCCGCTCTGGCCCGGCAGCATCCAGTCGAGCAGGATCAGGTCGGGCAGGAAGGCGTCGATTTCGCGCTGCGCTGCGGCACCGTCTTCCGACCAGATCGGCTCGAAGCCGTTGTGGCGCAGGTTGACGGCGATCAGCTCGGCGATCGAGGACTCGTCTTCGACGATCAGGACTCGGGGTTTTTTCATGTTATCTGCTCACTTGATGGTCACCCCGGTCCCTTCCAGCGAACGCCGCGGAACCGGCTTTGCCGGGCCGCAGGCGTTGCCCCCTGCAAGGGGGTTGGCGGCCGCACGAAGTGGGCAAGCCTGGGGGTTTGTCATTGAAGCGCGGACTCGATTTCCTGCATCGAAGTGTGCCGCACATCGGCACCCTTGACGATGTAGATGATGAATTCGGCGATGTTCTTGGCGTGGTCGCCGATGCGCTCGATGGCCTTGGCCAGGAACAGGAGGTCCAGGCTGGCCGAGATGGTGCGGGGGTCTTCCATCATGTAGGTGACGAGCTTCCGCACGAACCCGTCGAACTCCTTGTCGATCAGGTCGTCGTCCTTCAGGATCGACAGCGCCGCGGCCGTGTCCAGGCGCGCGAACGCGTCCAGCGCGGTGCGCAAGAGGCCCGAGGCCAGGTCGGCGGCGATGCGCAACTCGGTCGTGGGCAGCTGGCGGGCCGAACCGCTCTCGATGATCGACTTGACCATGCGCGCGATCTTGTTGGCCTCGTCGCCCACGCGCTCCAGGTTGGCGGTGGTCTTGCTGATGGCGATCAGGAGGCGCAGGTCGCGTGCGGTCGGCTGGCGGCGCGCGATGATCGACGAGAGCTCGCGGTCGATGTCGATTTCCATCGCATTGACGCGGTGCTCGGTCTCCATCACGCGGTCGGCGGCATCGGCGTCGAACTGCAGCAGCGCGTAGACCGCCGTGTGGATCTGCGACTCGACCATGCCGCCGAGCTCCATCACGCGCGACGAGACGCCGTTGAGTTCGCTGTCGAACTGGCTGGAAAGATGTTTCTCGCTCATGGTGTCTCCTTAGCCGAAACGGCCGGTGATGTAGTCCTCGGTTTCCTTGCGCTGCGGCTTGAAGAACATCTGCTCCGTCGCGCCGAATTCGATCAGGTCACCCAGGTACATGTAGGCGGTGTAGTCGCTGCAGCGGGCCGCCTGCTGCATGTTGTGCGTCACGATGACCACGGTGTACTCGTTTTTGAGCTCGGCGATCAGTTCTTCGATCTTCGCGGTGGAAATCGGGTCGAGCGCGGAGCACGGCTCGTCGAGAAGCAGCACTTCGGGCTTGATCGCGATGCCGCGCGCAATGCACAGGCGCTGCTGCTGGCCGCCGGAGAGGCCCGAGCCGCTTTGCTGCAGCTTGTCGCGCACTTCGGTCCAGAGCGCGGCCTTCTTCAGGGCCCACTCGACGCGGTCGTCCATCTCGCTGGCCGAGAGGCTCTCGAACAGCTTCACGCCGAAGGCGATGTTGTCGTAGATCGACATCGGGAACGGCGTGGGCTTCTGGAACACCATGCCGACCTTGGCACGGATGAGCGCCACGTCCTGCTTGGAGGTCAGCAGGTTTTCGCCGTCCAGGGCGATCGTGCCCTCGGCGCGCTGCTCGGGGTAGAGCTCGAACATGCGGTTGAAGGTGCGCAGCAGGGTCGACTTGCCGCAGCCCGACGGGCCGATGAAGGCCGTGACCTTGTTCTCGGGAATCTCGAGGTTGATGCCCTTGAGCGCGTGGAATTTGCCGTAGTAGAAGTTCAGGTCCTTGACCGAGATCTTCGAGCGCGACGGTTGTGCGACGGTATTTGGCATGGGAGATCTTCTTCTTCAGTCAGTGTTTGTTGCGCGTGAGGACCCGCGCCAGGATGTTGAGGGCGAGCACGGCCACGGTGATCAGGAACACGCCGGCCCAGGCCAGCTGTTGCCAGTTCTCGTACGGGCTCATCGCGAACTTGAAGATCGTGACCGGCAGGCTGGCCATCGGCTGGCTCACGTCGGCGGTCCAGAACTGGTTGTTCAGCGCAGTGAAGAGCAGCGGCGCGGTTTCACCCGCGATGCGCGCCACGGCCAGCAGGATGCCCGTGACCACACCGGCGCGCGCGGCGCGCAGCGTGATGCTGATGATGACCTTCCACTTGGGCGTGCCCAATGCGTAGGCCGCTTCGCGCAGGCCCGGCGGCACCAGCTGCAGCATGTTCTCGGTGGTGCGGATCACCACCGGGATCACGATCAGCGCAAGCGCCAGCGCACCGGCCAGGCCCGAGAAGGTCTTGAAGTAGGCCACCACCACCGCGTAGACGAACAGGCCGATCACGATCGATGGCGCCGACAGGAGGATGTCGTTGACGAAGCGCGTGACCGAGGCGAGCCAGCCCTTGGGGTTGTACTCGGCCAGGTAGATGCCGGCCATGATGCCGATCGGCGTGCCCACGAAGGTGGCGAGCATCACCATCACGAACGAGCCGAAGATCGCGTTGGCGATGCCGCCCACTTCGTTGGGCGGCGGCGTCATTTCGGTGAAGGTGGCGATGGCCAGCCCGCCGATGCCAAGGCGCAGCGTTTCCCAGAGGATCCACACGAGCCAGAACACGCCGAACACCATCGCGGCGAGCGACAGCGTGAGGGCGATCTTGTTGACGCGGTTGCGCGAGGCGAACCGGGCCTGGCGCGTCTCGTTGAGCGCCTTGGCGTTGAGGAGGTCTTGCGCAGTGCTCACGACTTGGTTCCTTCGCTCTTCTTCATCTTGGCCAGCAGCACCTTGGAGAGCGTCAGCACGACGAAGGTGATGAAGAACAGGACGAGGCCCAGGTACATCAGCGCCGCCTGGTGCAGGCCCGCGCCGGCTTCGGCGAATTCGTTGGCCAGGGCCGAGGTGATGCTGTTGGCAGCCTCGAACACCGACAGCGAGTTGAGCTGGTTCATGTTGCCGATCACGAACGTGACCGCCATCGTTTCACCGAGCGCCCGGCCGAGGCCGAGCATGATGCCGCCGATGACGCCGGCCTTGGTGTACGGCAGCACGACCTTGGAGACGACCTCCCAGGTGGTGGAGCCCAGGCCGTAGGCGGACTCTTTCAGGAGCGGCGGCGTCACTTCGAACACGTCGCGCATCACCGAGGCGATGAACGGAATGATCATGATCGCCAGGATGATGCCGGCCGACAGGATGCCGATGCCCACGGGCGGGCCGGACACCAGGGCGCCCAGGTACGGCACGCCGGCCAAGAGCTTCTGCAGCGGCTGCTGCACCCAGGTCGAGAGAATCGGGCCGAACACCAGGAGGCCCCACATGCCGTACACGATGGACGGCACGGCGGCGAGCAATTCGATGGCCGTGCCCAGCGGGCGCTTGAGCCAGTTGGGCGACAGCTCGGTCAGGAACAGGGCAATGCCGAAGCTCACCGGCACCGCGATCACCAAGGCGATGAACGAGGTGGCCAGCGTGCCGTAGATCATCACGAGGCCGCCGTACTCTTCCTTGACCGGGTCCCACGTGCTGTTGACGAGAAAGCCGAGGCCGTACTTGGAAATGGCGGGCCAGGCGCCGGCGATGAGCGACACCAGGATGCCGATCAGCATCGCCAGCGTCAGCAGCGCGGCGCCTTTGGCGGCCCAGCCGAAGAGGCGGTCGGCCATGGGGCCGGAACGCGGCGCCTTCACCGGCGGTGGCGGCGCAGTGGCGCGGCCACGGTCGGCCGCCAGGTCGTAGGTGGCGGCAGCAGGAAGAGTGGATGACACGGGTCGCTCCGGCAAAGACGAAAGCGGCGCGTCCTCGAGCGAAGTGCTGCTCATGGATGCGCCGTTCTGGGCTGGTGGGTGGGTGGCTTACTTGAACGCGACGGGCTTGCCCGAAGCGTCCTTCACGTCACCCCATGCCTTGGCGATGGTGGCCTTCACGGCGTCGGGCATCGGCACGTAGTCCAGGTCGTCGGCGGTCTTGTCGCCACCCTTGTAGGCCCAGTCGAAGAACTTGAGCACCGTGGTCGCGCTGGCGGGCTTGTCCTGCACCTTGTGCATCAGGATGAAGGTCGCGCCGGTGATGGGCCATGCGCCCTTGTCGGCCTGGTTGGTCAGCACCTGGTAGAAGCTCTTGTTCCAGTCGGCAGCGGCGGCGGCGGCCTTGAAGGCGGTGTCGTCGGGCGAGACGAAGTTGCCGGCCGCGTTCTGCAGCTGGGCGTAGGTCATCTTGTTCTGCTTGACGTAGGCGTACTCGACGTAGCCGATCGAGTTGGGCAGGCGGTTCACGAAAGCGGCGACGCCTTCGTTGCCCTTGCCGCCCGCGCCGGTGGGCCAGTTCACGGCCGTGCCTTCGCCGACCTTGGTCTTCCACTCGGCGTTGACCTTGCTCAGGTAGTTGGTGAACAGGAAGCTGGTGCCCGAACCGTCGGCGCGGCGAACCGGAGCGATGGCAGCGTCAGGCAGGGCGAGCGAACCGTTCAGTGCCTTGATGGCGGGGTCGTTCCACTTGGTGATCTTGCCCAGGTAGATGTCGCCCAGGACCTGGCCGTTGAGCTTGAGCTCGCCCGGCTTGATGCCGGTGATGTTGACCACGGGGATCACGCCGCCGATGACGGTGGGGAACTGCATCAGGCCCTTGGCCTGGAGTTCGTCGTCCTTCAGGGGAGCGTCCGACGCGCCGAAATCGACGGTCTTGGCTTCGATCTGCTTCAGGCCCGCGCCCGAGCCGACCGACTGGTAGTTGATCTTGACGCCGGTGGCCTTGTTGAAGTCCGAAGCCCACTTGGCATACAGCGGTGCCGGGAAGCTGGCGCCGGCGCCGGTCACGTCTTGTGCGAGGGCGGGAATGGAGAACAGCGCGGCCACGAGACCGGCGGTTGCAAATTTGAACGTCGTTTTCATGAAGCTTCCTTTAGAAGTAAGAAGTAGTCCCTTTCGGGCTTGGGACGGACTCTAGAAAGCTTGTGTGACATCAATATGACACCCCGCTGTCGAGGGAAAATGCCGGCATTCCCCTCCCCGGCCGTGTGACGCTGTCACATAACCGTCATGCGGCGCGCCTAGCCTTCCCGACCTCGCCGCTGCGCGATTCGGGAGGCGGCGCGCCTGTCACGGCGCTACGATCAAAGACAACGCCCTCTTCACTACAACTACATGCAAAACGGCACCCGCCTCGCCGCAGTCGATCTCGGTTCCAACAGCTTCAGGCTCGAAATCGGACAGGTCGACCATGGCCAGATCCACCGCACCGAGTACCTGAAGGAAACAGTGCGCCAGGGCAACGGCCTGGACAGCGCCCGCAATCTCACGACCGAAGCCATGCAGCGCGGCTGGGATGCGCTGGCGCGTTTCGGCGAGCGGCTGGCCGGCTTCAAGCGCTCGCAGGTGCGCGCCGTGGCCACGCAGACGCTGCGCGAAGCGCGCAACCGCGAAGAATTCCTGCTGCGCGCGCGCACCATCCTGGGCTTCGGCATCGACGTGATCCCGGGCCGGGAAGAAGCCCGCCTGATCTACCAGGGCGTGGCGCACATGCTCCCGCACACCGACGCCTCCGACAGCGAACGCCGCCTGGTGGTGGACATCGGCGGGCGTTCCACCGAAATGATCATCGGCCGCGCGCTCGAGGCCGAACTGGTGGAGTCGTACCGCGTCGGCAGCGTCGCCTGGTCGATGAAGCACTTCGCCGAAGGCCAGTTCACGCCCGCGGCCTTCCGCGCTGCCGAAGTGGCCGCCAAGGCGGTGCTCGACGACGCGCTCGGCAGCTACACGCGCGACCAGTGGGACGTGGCCTACGGTGCCTCGGGCACCATCGGCGCGGTCGGCGACGTGCTGGCCGCGGCCGGCGCGGAGCCCGGCCTCGTCACCCGCGAGGGCCTCGACTGGCTGCTCGACCGCCTGCTCAAGGCCGGCAGCGCCGACAAGCTGCGCATCGACGGCATGCGCGAAGACCGCAAGGCCGTGATCGGCGGCGGCGTGAGCGTGCTGCGCGCGGTGTTCGACCTGCTCGGCATCGAAGAAATGAAAGTGGCCCAGGGTGCGCTGCGCCACGGCGTGCTCTACGAACTGCTGGAACGCGACGAGAGCGTGGCCGACATGCGCACCGCCACCGTGGCCCGGCTCGCTACGCGCTTCGCGGTCGATGCCGCGCAGGCCAAGCGGGTGGGCGAAGCCGCCGCAGGCCTCTTCGTGCAATTGGCCCCGGCCGCACGCGGCGGCAGCACCTCCAACCGCGCGGGCCGCGCGCTGCGCAAGCTCGGCTGGGCCGCGCAGCTGCACGAGATCGGCGCGCTGGTGTCGCACAGCGACTATCACAAGCACGGCGCCTACATCCTCGACAACACCGACGCCCCCGGCTTCGCGGTGAACGAACTGCACGCCCTCGGCCAGCTGGTGCTGGGACAGCGCGGCAAGCTGCGCAAGCTCGAGGCGGCGCTCGACGACGAGACCTTCGTGATGCAGTTGCTGGCGCTGCGGCTGGCCGTCATCCTCTGCCACGCGCGGCGCGATCCCGATCCGCAAGCGCTGCACCTCGCGGCACTGGGCGCGCGTGCGTTCACGATCGTGTGCGCACCCGACTGGGCCGATGCCTATCCGCAGTCGGCACACCTCCTGCGCGAAGAAGTGCTGGCCTGGCAGAAGACCAGCAACTGGCGCGTGGAACTGAGCGGCGCTTGAGCCGGACCTAAAGGAGTTCGGGCGACTGCACCGTCACCACGACGGTCTGCACGTCCCCGTCGCGCTCGCGCGTGCGGATCCACCACAGCGCGCCCTTGCGCACCGGGCAGCTGTCTTGCTTGAGGCCCAGCAAGAGCGAGATGGCCTGCCCCACCGAGGGCTGGTGGCCGATCATCAGCACCACCGACTTGCCGTTGGGCCAACCCGCGGCACCCAGCATGGCCTCGGCCGTGGTGTCGGGCGCCAGCTCGTCGCGCAGCTTGTACTTGCGGCCCAGCGCCAATGCGGTCTGCTCGCAGCGTCGTGCAGGGCTGCAGATGATGCGGGTGCCGTCGGGCAGTTGCCGATCGAGCCAGCTGGCCATGCGCTTGGCCTGCTTTTCGCCACGTGCGGTGAGCGAGCGCTGCATGTCGTCGCAACCCTCGGTCCAGTCCTCGGCTTCGGCGTGGCGCCAGAAGATCAAGTCCATGGTCATCGTCTTTCGAACATCAGTTGCTGGATGCATCATCGTGATGCCCTCGTGATGCATAGCGGTTCATGAGTGCAGTCTGGGCGCCGTGCGCCTCGATGGCGCGCGACGCACCCTCTTCGCCCGGGTGCGTGTCGCGTTCCACGCGCGTGTAGATGCCGTCGCCGCCCAGGTCCCAGGCGTCGCGCCCATCGTGCAGGTAGGCCACCAGGCACTCGTCGATGAGGCGCTGGCGCAGGCCCGGGTCGGTCACGGGCCAGGCCAGCTCGATGCGCCGCATCATGTTGCGGTTCATCCAGTCGGCGCTGGAGAGGTAGAGCGATTCGTCCTCGCCGCTGCGGAAATAGAAGACCCGCGAATGCTCCAGGAACCGCCCGATCACCGAGCGCACGCGGATGTTGTCGGTGAGCCCCGGCACCTGCGCCGGCAGCGTGCACGCGCCGCGCACGATGAGGTCGATCTTCACGCCCTTCTGCCCTGCAAGGATCAGCGCGGCGATCAGCGCGTCGTCGGTCAGCGCGTTCATCTTGGCGACGATGCGTGTCGGCTCGCCGTTCGACGCGGCCAGGCCCAACGCGTCGATCTGCGCGACCAGGTTCTTGTGCAGGTCGAAGGGCGCGAGCCACATGCGGTTGAGCTTGGGCAGCCGGCTCTGGCTCGCCAGGTGGACGAACACCGCCTCCATGTCGGCCGTGAGCAGCGGATCGGCCGTGAGGTGGCTGATATCGGTGTACAGGCGCGCGGTGCGTGGGTTGTAGTTGCCGGTGGACAGATGCCCGTAGCGGCGCAGTTGCTTGCCCTCGCGGCGGGTCACCAAGAGCATCTTGGCGTGGGTCTTCAGGCCCACCACGCCATACACCACCTGCGCGCCGATCGACTCGAGCATCTCGGCCCAGTTGATGTTGGCCTCTTCGTCGAAGCGCGCCTTCAGCTCCACCACCACGGTGACTTCCTTGCCGCGGCGCACGGCTTCGCGCAGCAGGTCCATCAGCTCGGAGTCGGCGCCGGTGCGGTAGATGGTCTGCTTGATGGCCAGCACCTGCGGGTCGAGCACCGACTCGCGCAGGAAGGCGAGCACTCCGTCGAAGCTCTCGAAGGGCTGGTGGATCAGCACGTCGCCGCGCTGCAGGCGCTCGAAGAACGACTGGGCGGGCGACAGCGTGACGGGGAACGAGGCGGAATACGGCGCAAAGCGCAGCTGCGGCTCGTCGATCAGGTCGATCAGCTGCGTGAGCCGCGCCAGGTTCACCGGCCCGTGCACGCGGTACAGGGCCTCGGGCGGCAGGTTGAACTGCGCCAGGAGGAAACTCGCGAGCGATTCGGCGCAGCTGGCCGACACCTCCAGCCGCACGGCCTGCCCGTAATGGCGATGCTGCAGGCCCTGGCGCAGCGCGGTGCGCAGGTTCTTGACGTCTTCCTCGTCCACCGCGAGATCGGAATGCCGCGTGACGCGGAACTGAGAGAAGTCGCCCACCTCGCGGCCCGGGAACATGCTCGAGAGGTGCGCGCGCACCACGCTGGAAAGCGCCACGAACAGCGTCTTGCCGTCCGACACCTTGGCCGGCATCTTGATCAGGCGCGGCAGCACGCGCGGCAGCTTGACGATCTGGATCGGGTTCTCGCGTCCGAAGGCGTCCTTGCCGCCCAGGCGCACGATGAAGTTGAGCGACTTGTTGGCCACCTGCGGAAACGGGTGCGCCGGGTCCAGCCCGACGGGAATCAGCAGCGGGCGCACCTCGCGCTCGAAATACTCGCTCACCCATTTGCGCTGCGCCGGGTTGCGCTCGCCGTGCGAAATGATGTGGATGCCGTGCGTCGCGAAGGTCGGCATCAGCTCGTCGTTGTACAGCGCGTACTGGCGTGCCACCAGGGTGTGCGCCGCCTCGGCCAGCCGCTCGAACGAATCGACGGTGTAGGTGCCCTTGTGGTCGCCGGCGCTGCCGGCGATCAGGTGCGGCGCGGCGCGGACCTCGAAGAACTCGTCCAGGTTCGAAGACACGATGCACAGGTAGCGCAGCCGCTCGATCAGCGGCACCTCGGGCCGATGGGCCCAGTCGAGCACGCGCTCGTTGAACGACAGGATGCTGTGATCCCGGTCGAGCAGGGTGAACGTGGGCGCCGCGACGGCGAGCGACCGGTCTGCGGGGGCTGGTGACATGGACACTGATTCTGGAGCAAGCGGCACGGGAGCAGACGTAGACTGAAATATGACAGTGTCCATGTCATTTGTGACAGTTGAATGACGCTCGCGTGACGCCGCATCGCCCGCCTTGTGCGGCTCCATCATGCCCGGGGAGTGGGCCGGCGGCCCGTCGTCAGGACGGACGGCCGACGGTTTCATGCGCCGAGAAAATGCTTGCGGTAGCGTGCCGGCAGGTCGTCGATGCGCATCAGCATCGGCAGGTCGGCGGCGTTGAAGTCCGGGTCCCACGCGGGCGCCCCCAGCACCTTGGCGCCCAGGCGCAGGTAACCCTTGATGAGCGCCGGCGGCTCCACGTCGAGCGTGCTGTCCAGCCGCTCGACCGGCAGCGGCAGGCGCGGCTGCACCTGGTACTGGATCGGCGCCATGTGGCTGGCCGAAACCTGCCGCCAGATGCTGGCGGCCGCGTCACCATTCGTCACACCGTTGTGTGACATCGGGATGCTCGCGCAGCCGATCATGGTGTCCAGCTTGTTGCGGTGCATGAAGCCGGCCAGGGCCCCCCACAGTGCGAGGATCACCCCGCCCTGGCGGTGCTCGGGGTGCACGCAGCTGCGGCCCAGCTCGACCATGCGCTCGCGCAGGTCGCGCAGGCGGGTCAGGTCGAATTCGGTGTCGCTGTAGGTGCTGCCGACGCGGCGCGCCTGCGCCGGCGTCAGCACGCGGTAGGTGCCGATGACCTGGTTGGTGAGTTCGTCGCGCACCAGGAGGTGCTCGCAGAAGTCGTCGAACAGGTCGATGTCGTGGCCGGCCAGCGGCGAGGAGACGCGGGCGCCCATTTCGCCGACGAACACGTCGTAGCGCAGGCGCTGCGCGGCGCGCACGTCGTCCAGGTGACGGGCCCAGCCGACCGTGATGCCTTGCCGGGCTTCGACGGGCGGGGGAAGAATGACGGCGGGCGCCTGCGGCACCGACACGCGGGCCGCGGTGGAAACACTGGCGGCAGCGACCGTGGGCGCAGGCCACAGGGCCGCGCGCAGCCCGATCTGCGAAAGCGGAAACGTCGGGTTGGGCAGTTCTTTCATGGGGAACCCTTTCTGCCGAGGGAGTCTCCGCACCTGCGATGAAGCCGGCGTGTCAGGAAGATTGCACGCGTATGACGGTGTTACAGCCGGTCTGGCGCACTTCGTCGTTTAATTCGGTGAACCCGCGACATGGAGCTTGGACACATGGCCACCGCAGCAAACGGCACCGATAGCAGCCGCTTTCACCAGACCTTTCCCGTCCTCAGTGACACCGAGATTGCACGCATCGCGCGCTTCGGCAGCGTGCAGCAATTCGCGCGCGGGGAGCGGCTTTTCACCGCCGGCGAAACCGGCCCCGGCATGTTCGTGCTGCTCAAGGGCGTGGTCGCTGTCACGCAGCGCGACGGGCTCGGGCGCGTGGTGCCGATCGTGCGGCAGGGCCCGGGCGAATTCCTGGCCGAAGTCGGCCAGCTGAGCGGCCGCCCTGCCCTGGTCGACGGCCAAGCCGACGAAGACGTGGAGGCGCTCCTCGTGTCGCCGCAGCAATTGCGCGCGTTGCTGGTGGCCGAAGCCGATCTGGGCGAACGCATCACCCGAGCGCTGATCCTGCGGCGCGTGGCGCTGATCGAATCGGGCGCCAGCGGGCCGGTGCTGATCGGCAAGCCGCAGTCGGCCGACATGGCGCGGCTGGAAAACTTCCTGCGCCGCAACGGCTATCCCTATCACCTGGTCGATGCCGCCGAAGACCCCGACGCGGCCGCGCTGCTCGAACAATATGGCACCTGCCAGCTGCTGGCCGTGTGCCCCGACGGCTCGGTGCTGGTGAACCCGGCCGAGGATGCGCTGGCACGGTGCCTGGGCATGGTCGACACCGTCGAGCACAACGAGCTGTTCGACGTGGCCGTGGTCGGCGCCGGGCCCGCCGGCCTTGCCACCGCGGTGTACGCCGCCTCCGAAGGCCTGCGCGTGATCGTGCTCGACTGCCGCGCCTTCGGCGGCCAGGCCGGCGCCAGCGCGCGCATCGAGAACTACCTGGGCTTTCCGACCGGCATCTCAGGCCAGGCGCTGGCCGGGCGCGCGTTCGTGCAGGCGCAGAAGTTCGGCGTCGAGATGCTGATTCCGGCAAAGGTCACGTCGCTGGACTGCTCGCGCGAGAACGAGCGCGAGAGCCTGGGCATCGCCCTGGCCGACGGCCGCACGATCCATGCGCGCACGGTGGTCATCGCGAGCGGCGCGCGCTACCGGCGGCCCGACGTTCCACGCCTGGCCGAGTTCGAAGGCCGCGGCATCTGGTACTGGGCCTCGGCGATCGAAGCGAAGATCTGCTCGCAGCAGGAAGTGGCGCTGGTCGGCGGCGGCAACTCGGCGGGGCAGGCGGCGGTGTTCCTCGCGCGCCATGCAGCCAAAGTGAACGTGCTGGTGCGCGGACCGTCGCTGGCCGCCAGCATGTCGCGCTACCTCATCGACCGCATCGAGGCCACGCCCAATATCGAGCTGCAGCCCCACACCGAACTCGTGCGCCTGCACGGCGGCTCCGACGAAGGCCTCACGGGCGCGACATGGCGCTGCCACACCACCGGCAACGAGCACGACTGCCCGGCGCGCAACATCTTCCTGTTCGTCGGCGCCGAACCCGAAACCTCGTGGCTTGAGGGCTGCGCCGTCGCGGTCGACAAGCATGGCTTCGTGCTGACCGGCGCGGCGGCGAGCAGCGGCTTTCCGGCGCGGCCGGCCACGGCGCTCGAATCCAGCGTGCCCGGCGTGTACGCGGTGGGCGATGTGCGCTCGGGCTCGGTCAAGCGCGTGGGTGGCGCGATCGGCGAAGGTGCGGCCGCGGTGGCGCTGATCCACCAGCACCTGTCGCAAACCTCTGCCGTCGCCTGATCCCGTTATCTTCAACCCGTCATCCATCAAGGAGTTTTTCGGTGCCCATCAAAGCCTGCGACCACGTGCCCGCCACCATCGCGCAACCCCATACCCAGCACGGCCAGCGCGGCTGCGAGGACTGCCTGAAGACCGGCGATACCTGGGTCCATCTGCGCCTGTGCGTGCACTGCGGCCACGTGGGCTGCTGCGACTCGTCGAAGAACCGGCATGCCACGCAGCATTCGCGGGCCGAGGATCACCCGGTCATCAAGTCCCTGGAACCCGGCGAAGACTGGATGTGGTGCAACGCGCACCGGCTGCAGGTGGGCTGAAGCGCGCTGCCGCAACGCGAATTCCCGGGCCGGCACGGGTTTGGATGCGCACGTATAAGCTGCGTCCCTCCCATCACATCCCTCCCCTGGAGCCCGAGACATGCCCGCATCGCCCATCGAGGTCTATTCCTGGCCCACGCCCAACGGACACAAGGTCCACATCATGCTGGAGGAGTGCGGCCTGCCCTACCGCGCGCATCCCGTGAACATCGGCAAGGGCGACCAGTTCGCGCCCGAGTTCCTGCAGATCAGCCCCAACAACAAGATCCCCGCCATCACCGACCCCCAGGGGCCGGACGGCAGACCGATCTCGCTGTTCGAATCGGGCGCGATCCTCGTCTACCTCGCGGGCAAGACCGGCAAGCTGCTGCCCACCGGCGACCGCGAACGCTACGACGTGCTGCAGTGGCTCATGTTCCAGATGGGCGGCGTCGGCCCGATGCTCGGCCAGGCGCATCACTTCCGCCTGTATGCGCCCGAGAAAATCGCCTACGCGATCGACCGCTACACCAACGAAGCCAAGCGCATCTACGGCGTGATCGACAAGCAGCTGTCCAAGACGAAATTCATCGCCGGCAAGAGCTATTCGATTGCCGACGTCGCCATCTTCCCGTGGCTGCGCAGCTGGGAAAACCAGGGCATCACGCTCACCGACTTCCCGCACCTGAAGGCCTGGTTCGATGGCATCGCCGCGCGCCCGGCCGTGCAGCGCGGCGTGAAAGTGCTGGCCGATCTGCGCCAGCCGCTGACCGGCGACAAGGAGCGCCAGGTTCTTTTTGGCAAGACCCAGTACGAGAAACGCTGAGAAAGCCCGGGAGCCGGTCAATATCCGGGCTAGAATAGAAGGCTTGTCGGGGTGTAGCGCAGCCTGGTAGCGCATCTGGTTTGGGACCAGAGGGTCGAAGGTTCGAATCCTTTCGCCCCGACCAAGTTTTCTTTTCGGTATTTCTCGTTTTTGCTTCTGTCCGGCCCGGAATCTGCCCGTAGCTCAGTTGGATAGAGCACCTGCCTTCTAAGCAGGTTGTCGGGGGTTCGATCCCCTCCGGGCAGGCCAATCCCTCATTTCTTGCAGCTTCACGCTGCCTCGGAACTTGCACTTCTCACAGGGGTGGCGGGTTTTTCTTTGCCTCTTGCGATGTCGGTGTGTAGCCCCTCAGGGCCGCATATGACCGGGCGGAATTCATGGACAAGCGCAAAGACATGATGCAGCGCTGGGCAGACTATTCGGACCAACCTTGCCGCTGGCGCACCAGTCCTCGTGCCCAAGGCGGCCTAGAGCAGAAAGAAGCTCGCCGTTCACCCGCAGCAGCGAAGCCTGCGTATCTCCTGCTTCAGAGACAAGGGCCATCCGAGGCGGTCCGCATCAACGCTGCGTGGCAACTATGGATCCTCACGCTCAGGTCAGCGAAGTCGGCTCGGAGTCCGCGTTCACAGTGGGCCTGGGCGCGGCGCCTTCAAGGGAAGCCACAGCCGGAAGCGCGTCCCACCCTCAGCCGCCTCCCAGGTCACTGTCCCCCCAATGGCACGTGCCCGGCGCAGCATGTTCGAGAGCCCGTGCCCCGTGGCGCCCTCTGGCTGTGCAGAGATGCCACGGCCGTTGTCGAGCAAGACCACAGCCACACCGTCTGCCTCGCGCACCGTCGCCACACGCAGTTCAGTCGCGCCAGCATGCTGAATCACATTCGAAATTCCCTCCTGCAGGATGCGCAGGATGTGAAGCGCACTGCGCGGGTCGAGCCATTCGAGCGGTGGCACGTCGATGACTTCCCAGCGCAGGCTCAGGCTCGAATCGCGCAGCCGAGGCAGCAGCCGGTAGCGCAGCGTCGCCAGCAACAGCAACAGGTCAGCCTCGACTGGCTCGAGCGAGTCGACCGTGAGCTTCAGATCGTCGATGCATTCGCGCAGCACCAGTGCCATCTGCGGCTCGCTGAGCTTGCCGGCCTCGGCCACCTTCAGCGCGCTGATCAACTGGGAGCCCATACCATCGTGGATGTCCTGCATCAGCCGCTGGCGCTCGCGGCTTAGCGTTTCGCGCTGCTGCACCTCACGCAGCGTCGCGTAGTTGACCGCCAATTCAGCCTCGCGTTCCCGCAGGCGTTCGGCCAGATGGGCGTTGGCCTTCTCCACGTCGTCAACGGCGCCGACGTAGCGTCGCAGGATGATGTAGATGAACATCAACAGGCGTGCGGTCGTCGAAACCGGCCAGAGGTAGATATCCTCCGGACTCACGAAGTAGTTCTGCATCAGCCAGTCGTGGATGGCCACCGGCAGATCGATGACTCCCACGAACGAGGCCAGGATGCCTTCGCGCGCGCCCTGCCTCCAGGCGGCCCACGCAATGATCAGCACGGCCGGGATGCCCGCCAAGATGGTCAGCAGGTACGACAGCGGCGCCAACGCCTCCATGCCCGGCACCACCTGCAGCAACGGCATCGTCACGGTCCACGAGAGTGCCAGCAACACCAACAGCCCGCGCCCCACCCAGCGCGGCGCGCGCGGCACCAGCGTCGCGACGAAGAAATACCAGGTCACCAACAGCGCGTTGACCGAATTGACTGTGATCCAGCCGAACCACGCTGACGGGATCGGCAGTGGTTCCAGTCCCGTGTAGTAGTGCACCCCGCGCAGCACCATGAACAGTGTGTACAGCGCGAACAGCAGGTAGATGCTTTCGCGGCGGCGCAGGAGCCAGACGGAAAAAGCGAACAGCCCCAAGCCCATCACCGCGATGCTCATGACCTCGGAGATGCGCGACTGCAATGCGCTGCGCCACCGAAAGCGCGGCTCCAGGTCAGCCTTCGGGCCGACCCACGCTGTGGAGACCGCGCCGCCGGCGCTCCTGAGGCTGTCGATGCGGATGCGCAAGGTGCGCGGTGAACCGGTTTCGCGGTCCTCGTCGCCATCGACCGGCATCCAGAGCGGGAAGTTGAAGCTGTTCCATACCGTGTCGCCGGACGACTTGTAGATCAGTCGATCGTCCGCATAGACCGCGACGCGGCCGATGGTCTGCCAGCGCGGCAGGTAGAGGAACGCGTCGTGCGCCTGCACGCCGCTCAGGTCCAGCTCGATCCAGGTGCGCAGCCACTCCTGGGCGCTGCTCGAAGGCACCACGGCACGCGGCCAGGTGTAGGGCAAGGCGACCTGCTTCCATTCGCCCGCCAACGCAGCTGCGTCGAGCTGCCTTGGCAGTTGGCCGTAGGGAGCGTCGATTGGCTGCGTAAGTACGCGCGCCTGGGTGAAGTGTTGTACGCGCGGCGCGTTTGCATCGGTCAGCGCAATGGCGACGGACGGCCCCGCCAGAAACGCGGCGGCGAGCAGCAGCAAGCCCGCGAAGGCCCGCCTAAGGTGCGAGAAGGCCCTGGCTGCGGGCTTCATGGATGGCTTCGACCTGCGAGCGCACTTCCAACTTGGCGTAGATGCGCCGCACGAAGCTCAGAACGGTGTTGCGCGTCACGTCCATCAACCCGGCGATCTCTTCGTAGCTGAAGCCCTTGGTGATGTACTCGAGCACTTGTCGCTCGCGTGGCGAGAGCTGTGCCTGCTCTGCCGCGGGCACCTCGACCGCGGGACTCGCGGGCGTGCGCGCCTGCTTGAAGCGCGTGAGCAGCTGGCGCGCGATGAGCGGACTGATCGGGCTCCCACCGGCCTGCGCGGCGCGGATCTCGTCGACGATGTGGCGCGGAGCACTGTCCTTGAGCAGATAGCCGGTCGCGCCGGCTTCAAGGCTATGCATCACGAGCTCCTGGTCGTTGAACGACGTGCTCACCACCACGGCGCAGTCGGGCCACAGCCTCTGCGCCATGCGGATCACCTCGATGCCCGAGCCATCGGGCAGCCCCAGATCAACCACGAGCACATGCGCGGGCGGCAGAGCCAGCAGCGTTTGCGCCTCGCCCACGCTGCGGGCCACGCCGTGCAGTTGCAGGCCGTCGGCGGTGCGGATCGCCGTTGCCAGGGCGTCGGCGATCAGCGGATCGTCTTCGACGAAAGCAACACGGATCGTTGGCAAGGCGGGGGGATTCGGCATGACAGCGGCGTTTGGGGGTGCCGGATTGTCACCGAATGTGATTCATCGCGCCCATTGGAATGATCCGTGAGGCACGCTCGCGCCGATGACACCGCCGCACACGGAGGCGGTGCATCGACGCTTGCCCGGCGCCCCGCGTCTCTACTTGACCGACATCGTCAACGGCGTATGCGCGACCGATCCATTCGCCTGCGGCACGTTCACGACCACCTGAATGTCGCCCTTGAAGCCAGCGGGCGGCGTACCCGTGACCTTGCCGGTCTTCGCGTCGAAACTGAGCCACGAAGGCAGCGGCTTGCCGTCGGACGTGGTGGCCGTGACACGTGTTCCCTTGGGCAGTTGACTGGGCAGCGGCACCTGGGCAGTCACTGTCGGCACGCCGCTTTTCGTGTTCGAGACGATCGTCATCGCGCCGAGATTTGTCTGCTGCTTGCTCTTGTCGTTCTGCACGTCGACGTTGAAGGTGCCGGAACCGTTGCCGCCGCTGAGCTGCTGGTTGGTGATGGTTTTCTCGGTCCCTGGCGCGGGCGCGGGGGTGCCGGCGGCGGCGGGTGGCGCCGCGGCCGCTGGCGCAGGCGCAGGCGGCGTGCCAGACGCGGGGGGAACCGAGGCGGTAGCGGCAGGCTTGGGCGCCGGTGCCGGTGTGGTCGATGTGGTCTGTGTGGCCGGCGTATTCGGTGTAGCCGGTGTGGCTGTTGGCGTGGTCGCCGGCGGGGTTGCCGGTGCCGCCGTGCCGCCGTCGGTCTTCGGCCGCGTGCCCTTCTTCTCCGTGTCCTCGCTCGCTCCCGCGGCGGCGAACTGCGCTCCGAAGGCAAAGCCCTTGGTCGTGCTGACCGCATCCTTGATGACGACGTTTCCGCCGGCTTCCACCGATGTCGGTGCAACGCCGCTGGCCTGCGTGCCCGTCATTGTGGTGTCCCCGCCCGAACTGAAGCCGACCTTGCCGCCCTTGCTGTCGAACGTGGCGCCGGTGGCGGTGTCGCTCCTGGACATCTCCACGCCGCCCGAGGCCGACGCGCCACCGCCGACGCCTTGAGCGCCGCCTCCGACCGTGGCCGCTACCGACACCTGCACCGCGCTGCTGTCGGTCTTGCCGCTTGCGGCCTGGATGTCCAGATTGCCACCGGCCGCAACCTTGATGTCACCGCCCGCGGTCACCTGGGTGCCGGCCAGCGTGGTGTTGCCGCCGGACTTGAGCGTGACGCCTTGGCCGCTGGCAATGGTGGCGACCTGGTCGCGCCGGCCCGAGGTGTTCGACTGCCCGTAGTCGAGGCTGGCGCTGGCGCTGACCTGGTCGGCGCCAGCGGTCGCGGACGCGGTGGCGCCTGCGGATCGCGTGCCGGCCTCGAAGGTGTCGCGCGCGGCATCGATCTTCAGTGCCCCGCCTGCGGCGATGTCGATCGGGCCCGCGGCCGCGATCTTCGTGCCTTCCAGGCGGGTGTCGTTGCGCGTCACGATATTGACGCCGCCCGTGCCCGCCGTGATGCTGCCGGCCACCGCCGTGTTGGTCCGGGAGCCCGCCTGGCTGTAGTTGCCGTAGCCGCTCACGGTGCCGGTCGAGTTCACTAGGTCGACGCTGACCGCGCCGCCGACGCCGGCGGCCATGCTGTCATCGCGGGTGGTGTTGCCCGCCGCCTTGAAGTCGAGCGAGCCCGCCTCGATGTTCACGCCCTTGCCCGCCTGGATCCTGGTGCCTTCGAACACGGTCTCGTTGTTCGACCTGCTGTTGACGCTGCCGCCGACCTGGATGGTGCCTTGGCGTGCAGTGCTGCTCGATGAAGCATTGCTCGTCGTGGCCACATCGAGCGTCATCGTGATGCCGGCGCCGGCCATGGCGCCCGCGCCCAGACCGGAATTGCCCTTGCTCACCTGGTTTGCGGAGCCGGTGTCCGACGGCGAAGCGCTGGGCGCCGCCGGCGCGGCGGCAGGTGCAGCCGCGGCCGTGGTGGCGCCGGCGCCGGTGGCAGCGGTCGTCACCGCGCCGGTTCCTGCCGTAGCGGCCGTCCCAGCAGGTGCGGCGGTTCCTGCCCCCGTGCTGGGGACGGTCGTGCCCGGCGTCACTGTCGGCTTGGCCGGCGCGTTCGCCTCGGGGTCCAGCGTGGTCGTGGCCTGACCCCTGTGTTCGGCGCGGCCCTGGGCCTGCGCGTTCGCACTCGATTCGCCGTAGAAGCCCGTCTTCGTCTCGAATGTCGTGCTGCTGGCACTGCTGCTGTGCGTGTCCCGGGCGGCACTGCTCACGATCCTGTCTGCCGACTGGTCCAGGTTGCCCTTCACCACGATGTCGGTGCCGACGTCGGCGATGGTGTCGCGCGCGGTGCGCGTCAAATTGCCGCCCGCTTCGATCTTCGACACGCTGGCCTTGGTGTCCGTCGTCGCGCTGTTCGACAGCGTGATGTTGGTGTACGAGCCGACCTCGCCATGCACGCCCGCGGCCGCCGTGGACCCCACGGCCGTGCCGGCGCCGGTCGCCGCGCTGGTCTGCGTGTCGGCGCTGCCGCCGGCACTCGCATAGAAACCGCTGGCGGTCTGCATGCTGTCCACCTGGGTCTCGTGCACGTCCTCGGCCGCCCGGGTGATGATGTTCCCGGCCTTCAGCACCATGTCGCCGCCGGATGCGACGCGCGAACCCTCTACCGTCATCGTGTCGTTGACGTTGGCCTGCAGGCCCTTGCCCGCCGTGAGGTTCGAGCCGACATGCACGACGTCGCGCGTCTTCGTGTCGACGATGGACTGCTCCATGTAGCTCACGCGGTTGTCGCTCGATGCGCCCAGGTTGGCGCCTGTGCTCGCGTTGCCGCCCGGCATGCCCTGGCCCGATGCCGAGGAGTTCGCCGTGGCGCCGCCCGAGCCCTGGTTGCTGGTGCTGCTCATGAGCCCGACGTTGCTGGTGTTGACGTTGGTGTGCGAGCTCTTGGTGTCCTGCCCGGCCAGCACATCGAGCCGGTTCGCGTTGACGACGAGGTTGCCGTCCGACGCCACGTTGGATCCCTTGAGCGTCACCGTGCCGCTGGCGTCGATCTGCCCGTTGCCGCCGAAGTGGATCACCGAGGCGAGGTTGCGCGTCTGGCTGGTGTCTGTCACCTTGATCTCGTGCGAGACCGCCGCCACGCCGGCCGAGGCATTGGCGCCGCCACCGGCGCCCGCTCCTGCGTTGGCCTGCGCGGCGCCTTTGCCTGCGCCCGCGGTGGTCACCGTGCCGGCATCGGTGCTGGTGTTGGTCGAGGGCCCGCCGACGTTGCCCCTGGCCTGGTTGGAGCCGACGATCTTGCCGATGCCGGTGGTCACGTCGCGCCGGTGCGAGGTATCGCTGTTGGTCCCAGCCAGCACGTTCACGTTGGTGCCGGCGACGTAGCCGTCCTTGGCGATCGCCAGCACCGAGCCTTGCAGCGTCACGTCACGGCCGGCCACCACCGCGCCGTCGCCGCCCACTTCCACGCTGCCGCCGTTGTTGCGCGCCGAGTTCTTGTTGATGGTCGTCTTCTGCACGCCGAAGGCAGCGCCCCCAACGCCGATGCCCGAGCGCTTCCTGCTGATGTCGGTGGTGGTGGTGTTGTCGCGCGAGACGATGTTGACGTTGTTGCCCGCCTGCAGCACAGCATCGCCCGCCACCTTCGTCTGACTCCCGGCGATCGTGATGTCGCGGCCCGCGGCCATCGCAAGATCGCCGCCCACCTCCAGCTGCGAGCCGACCTGCCTGACGGTGGTGACGGTGGTGGCCTTGGTGCTCGAGCCGAAAAGGCTCGACGAGCGCTTGACCGTGGTGTTGCTGCTCTTGTCCTGGAGGGTGTCGAAGGCGATGTTGCCGCCGGCCGCCAGCACCGCGTCGCCGCCGGCCGAAACCTTGGCGCCTGTCACCAGAATGTCGCGCTTGGCGCTCAGCACCAGCGAATCGGTGGCCTCGATGGTCGCGGTCTTGCCGATCTGTGTGCTGCTGTTCTTCGCATTGCCGCTGGTCACCGCCGTGGTGCGGTTGACGATGTTGCCTGCCGTCGAGGCCAGTGCCACGTTGGTGGCTTTGATGGTGCCCGAGACGTTCTTGATGTCGCCCACCGCGACCACCTTCAGCGTGTTGGACGCAACGATGGTGCCGCCGGTGTTGGTGAGCGCTGTGAGGTTCAGGTTGGCGTCCTTCACCGAGATCACGGTGCCCTGCACCACGCTGTTCTTCGTCGCGGCCGACAGGTACACCACGGGCGCGAGCACGACCTTGCCGCCGATCTCGGTGGCCACCATCCACACCATGTCCTGCTTGAGCGATGCCTGTTGTTCCGGCGTGAGGGCCACGCCGTAGGTGAGCTTCAGCTCGGTGCTCTGCTGCGCGGCGCTGTCCATCAGGCCCTGCATCTGCGCCCCGGCGTTCTGGTAGCCGTCCAGCACGTCTTCGCCAGTGCGAGCGATCAGCTGCTGCTTGACCAGGAAAGCCTCGTAGCTCGCATCGCCCAGGCGCAGCACCGTCTGGTCAGGGCTGAAGCCGAGCAGACCCGCGAGGTAGTCGGAGCCCGGCGTCGTGGGCGCGACCTGGAACAGCGGATTGCTCTGCACGAGGTAGCGTGCGTCGGGTTCCCGCGCGATCACGAAGAAGCCGTTCGGGTTGGTCGGCAGCGTGATGCGGATGCCGCCGAAGGAAGTGCCCGAAACGCCGTTGGCCGCGTTGGCAGCCAGCGTGCCGGCGGTCACCGGCCGGATGGTGGCGGTGCCGCCGGTAGCCACGGCGGCGGAGGTGGTGGCACGGCCGCTGGCGGTGCCGGCGCCGCCGGTGGGGGCGGCGGCGTTGCCGGTGGTCACCGTGCCGCCGCTCACCGATGTGGACGAGCCGGAGCCCGCGGCCACCGCGGTCGTCGTCGGTGCCTGCCTGGTGTTCACGGCATTCGCCGGGCCGGCCGTCATCGCCTTCAGGTTCTGCGCTGTCGGCGCGGGCGTGCTCAGGCCGTTGTTGATGAGTTCGAAGCCGCTGCCCGTGAGCGTGCCGGCGTAGACGCCGCCCCCCACCGCGACGCCGCTCGGCGCGACGGCCGGCAGGAGCCGGCCGTTGAGCATGGCCTCCTCCTTGGTGGCCCAGGCCTTGCTCACCGCCGGGAAGGCGCAAAGCGACTGGCAGCCGGAGAACCACTGCCCGTTCGACTGGTAGTAGTAGCTTATGCCGCCCGAACTCGTGGGCAGCGCGAGCGCGTCGTTGGTGAATGCCGCGGCAGCGCCCTGGCCCGTCAGGCTCACGTCGTTGGCCGAGAGCACCGCGCCAAGGTTGTAGAACTTGTTGAACTTCGCCACGATCGCGCCGGCGGTGATCTGCGCCTTGATGCCGGGCGTCGTCGCATAACCCGGCGAGGACGTCCACCCGGTCTGGTAGACGAGCGGCGCGTTGCTGAACACCGTCTCCTGGCCAAAGGTCACATTGGCTTGCCGCGTATCGCCGCCCAGCACCTCGTTGCGGATCGTCGTGGCCGCAAGGCTCACGGTGCCCGGCGTGCTGATGGTGCTGTTGTTGACGATGGTCTTGGCGCTCAACGCGATGCCGGCGCCCGCGTCCATCGTGCCCAGGTACTGGGTCGCCGTGGCCGCGTTGGTGATGGTGCCCGCTGCGGCATAGCCGTAGAGCGTGCCGCCCGCGTACAGCGCGCCCCGGTTCAGCAGGTTGCCTTCAGTGGCGTTGACGATCAGGTCACCCAGCGCCGCGACGCCGCCGGTGGCGGTGTTGGTGAGCGAGGTGCCGCGCAGGCTGAAATTGCTGGCCGAGAAGATCAGCCCGATGTTGCTGAAGCCGCCCGGGCCGGTCACGGAGAGGCCGCTGTTGGTCACCGCCCCGGTGTCCAGGCTGCCCATCGAGGCCATGATGCGGCTCGTGCTGTCGGCCTGCGTCAGTGTCTCGGTGCTGATGCCCATTGCGCCGCGGGTCTGCAGCACGGCGCCCTTGCCGAGCGTGAGGCTGTGCAGGCTGAAGTCCATCGCGTTGGCGGCCAGTTGCTCGCCATCGCCGAGCGCAAGGTTCGCGCCCACGAGCTTGAAGGTGCCCCCAGCGTAGAGCTTGCCTTCGGGCGTGAAGTCGAAATAGTCGCCACCAACGCGGGTGATGATCGACAGGTCGCCCTCGCTCACGATGCTGCCATTGCCGTGCACGCCGGCGGCGCCGACACGCAGTCCCAGGTCGCCTGCCGATTGCAGCGTGCCGCTGTTGTCGATGCGCGCGCCCGAAAGTTCCGTGTAGCCGGAAGACGTGGTGCCGAAAGTGATCGTGCCCGTGTTGGTGACGTTCGAGGACGCGAACACGCTGCCCAGCGCGGAGCTGCCGTTCTGGATCGTTCCTTCGTTGACCAGCGTGCTGCGCGACTCGAGATCGAGCCGGTCGCCCAGCATGAGGCTGCCGGCGCCGCTGTTGCGCATGCCGGCAAGCGAATAGGCTTTCAGTGTGCCGCCAGCCTGCATCGTGCCGGCGTTGACGAAGCTGTCCGCCGCGCCGGTGTCGTCGTGGGCGCTGATGGTCAGATTGCCGCCCGCGACGATCGTGGCGTTGCCACCGGGGTCGCCCACGCGCTGTGCGTTGTCGATCGTGCCTACTCCGAAGGCGGCATGGCCCACGGTCTGGATGTCGCGCGTGTTCGTGAGCGCGCCGGTGAGCGTGACGTAGGAGTACGAGCTCGCGTCCTTGGAGCCGAGCAGCCACACGCCATCGTTCTGCAGGCTCGTGCCAGTGATCGTCGTGCCTCTGGCCGACTCGATGCGTGCGCCGGCCGCGTTGCCCAGCGCCGTGCCCTGTAGCGTCATGGTGTTGTCGCTGTAGATGGCGCCGGCGTTGTTCAGCGATTCGCTGCCGCCGCCCGCGCGGTCGGCAATGTCGACCAGCTGCTTGCCGTAGATGGTGCCGCTGTTGGCGATCGTGCCGTTCACGCGCAGCGTGACGCCGCCGTCCCGTGCGTTGACGGTGCCCTGGTTGTCCAGGCCGTTGGGCTCGAAGGCCGTCCCGCTGGAGCTCAGTGCCACGCTGTTGCCGGCGAGCAAGGCGCCGGCGCCGTTCTTCAAGGTGGCGCTGCTTGCAAGGCTCAGTGCCTGGCCGGCCTGGATCGCGGCGCCGGCCTGGTTGTCGATCGCGCCCGCAGGCGCGTTGACGCTCAGGTTGCCGACGGCAGAGACCGTGCCGCTGTTCGTGAGGTTGCCGCTCATGCCGAGGCTGCGCCCGCTTTGCAGCGTGCCGCTGTTGTTTGTGTTCGCGCCGATGGCCAGTGCGTCGTCGCTCGTGCCTGCCTGCGTCGACAGCAGCCACGTGCCCGCGTTGTCCACGAAGTTGCCCGTCACCGTGCTGCCGTCGGTGGCCTGGATCCAGGCCTTGCTGGCGTTGGTCACGCTGTTGCTGGCGATCGTCATGCGGCCACCGGCCAGCAGGCTGCCGGCGCCGGTGTTGAGCAACTGGATCGCCGCGCCTGCGCCGGCCCCGGCACCATCCCCCGCGATGACGAGGTCTTGCGCCGCGCTGACCGTGCCTTCGTTCTGCACGGTGTTCTGGCCGCGCAGCGTGACATTGCCCGTGTTGGCCGCGACGGTTCCGTTGTTGTAGAGCGTGTCTCGCGATGCGAGCGCTACGGCGCCCTGGTCGCTCACGATATTGCCCCGGTTGGTAAGGGCGCGCGCCCGCGCACCCAGGTCCTTCTGTGCCGCAAGGTCGCCGTTGTTGATGAGTTCGTCGCCCGCATCGAGCGATAGCTGACCCACGCGCGCCGCGATCACGCCGTCGTTGGCGAGCATGCCGGTGCTGCCCAGCGCCACGTTGCCGCCGGTGCTGACCAGGTTGCCGCTCGCCGTGTTGGCGATGCTGCCCGCCTGCGCGCCCAGATCCAGCGCGGCCGTGACGAAGTTGTTGTTGGTCAATGCGCCGGTCGCATCGAGGCGCACCGCTCCGTTGGTGGCAACGATCTCGCCGTCGTTGGTGAGCGCGCCAGTCGAGCCGAGGGTGACGGCGCCGCTGTCGCTGAGCACGTAGCCGGTGGCGGCATTGGTCAGGCCGCCGGCCTGCACCGTCAGCGCCCCCTTCGCGGCGAGGTTGCCGCTGTTGGTCAAGAGCCCGCCGGCCGTGAGCGTGGCGCTGCCCGCCTCGGCCAGCACGGTGCCTGCGTTGTCGAGCGTACTGGCGGTGGTGAGGATCACCGCGCCATGGCCGCTGCCGATGTCGGCGCCCGCGCGGTTGGCAATGTTGTCGGCCTGGACACGTGTGGTCTGCGCGGCGCCCACATAGCCGCTGTTGTCGAGCGTGCCGGCCAGCGTCATGTCCAGCGACCCGGCCACGGCATAGATGGCGCCCGTGCCGCGGTTCGTCACGTCCGTCGCGGCGACGCTGTTGTCGCCCGCCGAAGCCTGCAGGTAGCCGCTGTTGTCGATGCTGCCTGCCTGGATGGCGAGGCCAGCGCCCCCGATGACCTTGGCGCTGTTGTCAAGGAGGCCGGCGACCGCCAGGGTCTGCGTGCCACCGGACTGCATCACGTTGCTGTTGGTGAGCGCCCGGGCTTGCACGTTCAGCGCCTGGACGGCGAGCATGAGGCCGGCGTTGTCGACGGTCTGGCTCGCGCCGCCCGCGGCGTCTGCGAGTGACAGGTTACGGCCGGCATTGAACGTGCCGGTGTTGTTGATGGCGATGCCGGCACGCACCGCAAGGCTGCCCGCGTCGGCCGTGACGATGCCCGCGTTGTCCAGGCCCAGGCCAGCGTTGATGGTGATGTCGCCACCGGTGCTTTGCACACCGCCATTGCTGCTGGCCGCGATCTGCGTGGCGCCGGCACTGTCGAGCCGGATGCCGTTGGCGGCCACGATGGCAGCCGTGCCCAGGCCCAGGTCGCCCGCCGTCGCGCGCGCGGTCAGCGTGTTGCCGGACTGCAGCACCACGCCATCGCCCAGCGCGACGGTGCCCGCGCCCGCATCGACATTGTTGCCTGCCTGGATGCTGCTTCGTGTGAGCAGCGCGTGGCCGGCTCCGCCGGAGACAGTCGCATCGCGCGTCGCGCTGAGACGGCTGTCAGTGAGGGAGAGCGCGAGGACGCTGGCGTCGGCCGCGGCGGTGGCAATGCGCAGGTCCTGGCCAGCGACGAGCTGGCTGCCGTCGATGGCAATGGCCCCTTGCCCGGCCGCGACCGCGATGTCGCGGCTGGCCGTGAGACTCGCGCCCGACAGCGCGATGGTCGATGCAGCCGGCCCGGCGGCGGCGATCGCGATGTCGCGCTGCGCCGAGATGCGATTCACCAGTTCGATGCGGCCCGCCGCTGTGAGCGTGAAGTCGTCGATCGTGGCTGCCGCTTCGCCCAGCATGCGCACGCCGACGCCGGCCTCGGTGGCACTGATGCGGATGCGGTTGGCGTACATGCCGCCGAGCGCGGTGCTGTCAATGGCATAGCTGCCGGCCACGCCGACCGCGCCCGCGTTGCCGGTGACGGTCCGGCTCGCGTAGTCCCAGTTGTTCGTGCCGGTCGTGATGCCCAGGTCGCCGGTGCGCACCGCGCCGTCGATGCGCACCGTGCGCGCCACCAGGTCAAGGATCTGCTGGGCCGTCGCGTTGAGCCCGCTGCCGTTCACCAGGATGTCGCCCTGCTGGACCGAGAACCCGCGCAGGCTGCCGTCCGCATTGAGCGTCGGCAGGCCTGTGGTGAGCGTGACGCGGTCGGTGTTCAGGAAGCCGCAGCCCGAGCAGGTGATGCCGTAGGGGTTGGCGAGCACCACGTCGGCCCGGCCGCCGAGCACCTCGGTGAAGCCAGCGAGCGTGCTGCGGTTGTTCGAGGTCACCTCGTTCAGGATGATGCGCGCCGCCGCGCCGAGGTTCGGGTTGGCCGCCACCTGTGCGTTGGCGAGCACCGAGGCCCAGGCGGCCTGCGCGGCGTTGCCATTGTTGAGCACCAGACCGGCGGCGTTGACGTTGAAGGACTGGTAGCGGTTGTGCGAAAGCCCGGCCGCATTGGCCGCGTTGATGTTGACCACGGTCGCACCGTTGGGCGCGAGGAAGGCGCGCAATGCGCCGCCCGCGGGCACCGCCGAAGGCTGCGCCTGTGCGTGGACGAGTGTCGGCAGTACAAGGGCGGCGGCGGCGCTCAGCATCGCGGCGCTCGCGCTCTTTCCCCTGCCGCGGGCGGTCTCGCACACGGCGGTCCAGAGGCCCAGACTGGCATTCCAGACGACGCGATAGATGTGGTTCATGGCAGCACCTCAGAGGGAATAGGAAAGACGCAGGCCGACCTGCGTGGACTCGCGGCGCATACCGGTGGGCAGGCGGATCGCACGTGACACGAACAGGTCCACACTGGCGCCCGCGGCCTGCACCGACACGCCGACCGTTGCGCCGGACATCGAGCCCGAGGGCACGCCCGCCGCGCGATTGCTCACGCGCCCGGCGTCCAGGCCGATGTAGCCGCGCCCAACCACCGGCACACCGCCGACCTGCTGCGAAAAGGGCAGCGCGAGTTCGTTGCGCCATAGCAAGCCGTTGTCGCCGCTGAGCGTGTTTACGAGCGAGCCGCGCACGCTGCCCGGGCCGCCGATGAGGAACTGCTGCGAGCCGTAGAGCGTGTCGAAGGCCTTCTGGGCGCTGAACTGGCTGGACCAGGCGAATGTCGTCTCGGCCAGCTTGAAGCGGCGGTCGAAACCCAGCTCGACATTGAGCTTGTCGAATTGCGCATGCGGCTGGTCGCGCGCCAGGTCCGCCGGGTCGTGCAACGCGCCCAGCCCCTTGAGGCCATGCGCCCAGGCCAGTCGCCCGTTCAGCACGCCGCCGCCCAGCGCGACGAAGCCGCTCACGCTCACGTCCGAGATGGCGAGCTTGCGGCTGGCGACACCGAGCAACTCGCCGCCGACGTAGCTGGTCGTGTCCTGTGTGCCGATGCGCGCGCTCGCATTGAGGCGGCTGCCGGCATTGCGGAACAGCACCCGGTCAACGGTCAGGCCGATCGTGTCGGTTCGGCCCTCGGCGAGCAGGGTGTTGCCGCTGGCTTGCGTGATGCGGTTGCCGTAGCTGGTGCGACTCAGGTCAGCGCCGAAGTTCCAGTATCCCCATGGCACCGAAAACAACAGCGCCGTGGCCTTGGAGCGGTGGTCCGCGTCATGTGGCACCGAGTTACGCTGCGTGATCGCAATGAGTTCGTTCAGGCCGAGCAGGCTGCCCAGGCTCAACGTGCCGGTCAGGCTGTCGCGGCCCGTGGCGGGCGTGCCCAGGTTGTCAGCCGAAAGGAACAGGCGCGCCGGCGATCGCGAGGGGTTGCGCACGACGACGATGCTTTCGCCGGGCTGCTGGCCGGGACGGATGTCGAGCGTGGCGCTGTTCGATGCGAGGCGGTTGAGTTGATCGGTGCCCTGTTCGAGATCGCGAAGGTTCAGGAGGTCGCCAAGCGCCGCCGGAAAGGCGCCAGACAGCGAAACGCCGCCGGGACGCGTGGCGTCCAGTTCGTATTTCTCGATGCGGCCTTCCACCACTCGGATCGTCAGCGTCCCTGTGCGCAGGTCTTGCGCCGGCAGGTACGCACGGCTGGTGATGAGACCCTGGTCGATGTAGCTCTTGGTGATGAGGGCGAGGATGTTCTCCAGCTTCTTCGAGTCGAGACACTGTCCGGCGTAGTCGGTGTCGATCTGCTGGCGCAGAGTGGCGGGCAATTGCGTCGCACCGTCGATCGCAATGCGCTGGATGTCGCGGCAGCCGCCGAGATCAGGCACGGTGATGCGCGGCGCTTCGACCTCCAACTCGGTGCCCGGACGTGCCGGCACGGCATTGCGGGCCCGATCCTGTTCTTCGCGCAGACGATCTTCGAGCTGGCGTTGCACAGTGTCGTTTTGCCGGAGCACTGCCGGTGGGACGATCTGTGCCAAAGCCGAGGGCCCGGCCAGCGTGCAGACCAGTGCCGCAAGGCCGATTGCAAATGCGCGGGAGAACCCCTTCGCCGATGGCTGCGGCTTCTTCATGAGCGTCCACAGATGAATCGAGAGTCCACTTGCGAAGGCTGACAACCAACGCACTGGGCGTGCGGGGTCGGTGGACTACTTACCGATAAGTTCTAAATTGTGAGAATTTGTTGGCGACGTGTATGTCGCTATCCATAGCTACACCGAACGGCAAGCATTGGGTGCACCCACCCTCCGCAAGCTCTGGCAGCCGGAAGCGCCAGGCGCGATGTGGTCGTCAGTTCATCCGTCGCTTTGGTGAATCTCGAGGCTACTCAGCTACCGACGCAGTCGATCACGAGATTGATGCCGCTGCTGCCTGAAGCGTCTCCGTGAACCGATTTGGCGATTCAGGATCCACCAGCAAGAATGGTTATCCTGACTGCGAGTTTTTTTCGCCTACCTTGTCAAAAGAGATCTACCTGATGCCAGATGCAAGAAATATGAGTTACGCGGAAATCCAACAGCGCATCAAGGACATGGATGCCGAGCGCGTAGAACTCGAGACCGCGCTCCAAGCCAAGCGCGGTGAGGAAATCAAGGTTCTCGCTGACGCATATGCGAAGAAGCTCCAGGCCGGAGGATTCTCGATCTCCGAAGGTATCAAGGCATTGGCGCCCTACGACACGTCAACGGCCAAGCGTTCAGGCGCCGCACCGCGGCCGCCGCGCGAGGTCGAAACCGGCACAACATACAAGAATCCTGAGACCGGCGAGACATGGAAGGCCGGCGCGAAAGGTCGTGTAGTCGGATGGCTCCAGGCGCAGATCGACGCGGGCAAGCGCGCAGCATCCTTCGCAACGGAGCCAGGCTAGCACTGTCGCTCCGAGCGACTTGATGTGACTGCGCTCGTCGAGCCCTGACTGCCATCGTGACGCTAAAAAAGATGGCAGCGCAAGGCGTGCCGAAGGTCGGTATCGCCAACCTCGTGCATCGCAACGACGACGCGCTCATCGACGATCTGGCGAGAGATGGAATTGCGTATGTTCCATTCTTCCCGCTCGGCGGATTCACTCCGCTTCAGTCCTACGCACTGTCCGACATCGCCCAGCGCCTTGGCGCTATTCCGATGCAGGTGGCGCTCGCCTGGCTCCTGCGCCGATCACCCACATCCTGCTCATCCCGGGGACTTCGGTGGTCGGGCATCTGCGTGAGAACCTGGCTGCCCAGAAGCTGGCGCTGCCGACGGATGCAATGGAGGCGCTCGACCGCGTGGCTGTGCCCCTGGTCGGATAGCGGCGTTTGCTGCACGCACAAGAACCTGCTTACGCAGCCGATGCTCGCCGAGCCGGCTGCGGGAAGCGGCGCCGTTGCCTTCTTGGGTCAGTAGGAGCCGGGCGGCTCCGACTTGCGAAAGAGCTTGTAGCGTGTAGCGCCGAGCACGTGCCCCAGCGGCGCCTTCAAACTGTCCCGCAAGACCGAGCTGCCGGGTTCGGCCGGCGAGAGCTTCAGTGTCCGGCGCAGGAACCTGTTGAGATGGTGAACTTGGGCATGGCGCCTGGTGACCGACGTGAAGAACGTCACCCCGAGAGAAACAGAGACGCCGTCATCGGACTTGACCCAGTCCGGGTCGGACCGCGTCATGTGCGGCGAAGTGCTCGGAAAATAGATGCCATCGCCCGGCGCCGTTTCGAAGTCGTGGCTGCGTTCGCGATGCTCGTCTTTAAGGCGCACCCCTTCGAGCGTCTGGCCGACGATGAAGTCTTCGATGGCCGAGGCGCCCACGACGGAACGATCGGTGCGATCCCACACGCTCATGGTTTTGCGGCCATGCAATTGCAGCCAGAAGTTGTTTTCGCGATCGATGTGAAATGGCGTGACCGAGGGCGGCGCCGACAAGAAGATGAAACCTGTGACCAGGAAGATGCCCGGCTGCTCGCGCTCGATGCTCGGCCGCACGGTGTTGATGATCTGTTCCAGCAAGGCAGCGTAGACCGGATGCGCTTCGATGTTATAGAGCGCCACCCACGACCTCGGCTCATGGATGCGTTGGAACACCTCGTAGATGCTCTTGCCTTGGGGATCCCTTGGGTCATGCTCGAAGCTCGACGCCTGCGTGATACCCGGCCGCACGAAGCGGCACTGGTTTCGGGGCGCGAGGTATTTGGCCAAGTCCGCCAGCGCCGACAACTGCAGCAGCGGATGCTCATGGAAGTCATGCTTCAGCTGGCCGATTCGATCGATGCTGAATTTGGCTGGGTCGGCAGGCCTGACGTGATAGTCGGTGCGCAGATCGCGTGGATGGGCTTGCCGTATCCGGCCAAGCTCAATGACCTGGGCAGAACGCGAGTCCAGTAGTTGGGAAACCATTCTTCTCTCTCCATTTTTTTCTCTGACCGAGGAAGAAGATTAGGCGTAATACAAAAGTACGGCGATACCCTGCTGCCGCAGTTGCTTTGCAACAAATGCAACATACTGAAAGAAAGTCGATGTGAGTGTCGGCAGAGTCTTTCGGAGCGTCGAGGGCGGGGCCATGGAATCCACGACGTCGCCGCGTGCGGCCGGCGGCCCTTGTAGAAGTGGTGCAAGGCCGCGCGGTGCTATTTCGATCTGGCGCGCGGTGGGCCCATGGGAGATGAAACAACACGGCGTCCCTGCCCGGGAAGCGCCCCGAACTCAACCCCTGATCGTGACGTGCGTATGGAAGCGGTCCGACGGTCCGCGCAGGATCTGGAATTCGAAGGGCCTCCCCTTCTTGTCGTAACCAATGCGCATGACGTCGACCAGCGCAGAGCCGATGGCCACGTCGAGCAGCTTCGCGAGCGAGACGTCGGCCAGCGTGGCGCGGGTGACCATCTCGATGCGGTCGTCAAGACCATGATGGTTTGCTGCTCGCGCGCTTGCAGTTCGACGCTGGTGCTGGATCTCTAGAGCACCTTGCGACCAGCACTGCCGCAGGGCCTTCCCGCTCCCGATTTCGCCTGACGACGCCGTCCGTCCAACCGGATACGGGGCTTCTCAGAGACTACGGCGCGGCCTACACACCGCTGCGTAGACGCCAGACTCATTCGGCCGTGACGTTCGCCGTCTTGATGATCTGCGCCCACTTGCGGGTTTCGCTCGCAATGAACGCACTGAAATCCTCGCTCGTGCTCCCGCGAAGTTGCAGTCCCGCGGCATCGGCCTTGCGACGGACATCCGCGTCGGTGACCGCGGCATTGATCTCCGCATTCAGCCGCGCAACGACGCTGGCCGGCGTGCCGGCCGGCGCGAGCATGCCGTACCAGCCGTAGCCCACCACGGAAGGCAGTCCCTGCTCCCGGATCGTCGGAGCCTGCGGGTAGAGCGGCGTGCGCTCTTCCGTGGCCACGCCCAGAACGCGCAGCTTGCCGGCCTGTATGTGCGGAATGGCGGTCGAGATGGCGGTCAGCGTGGCGTCGATCCGCCCGGCAAGAAGCTCGGTGTAGGCCGCCGCGTCGCCGCGGTACTGCACCACGATGCCCTTCGCGCCGGAGGCACGCAGGAGCAACTCGGCCGTCAGATGCGGCGCGGACCCCGCGCCGGGCGACCCGAAGGTCGCGCCCTTCGGGTCGGCCTTCGCGTGCTTGAGGAACTCCGCAAGCGACTTGTACGGCGCGTCGGCATTGACCACCAGGAACAAGGGAGCGATGGCCGTGCTGGCGATCGAGGCGAAGCTCTTGTGCACGTCATACGGCAGGTCCTTGTAGAGCGCCTCTCCGATGGCGATCGGTGCCGCCGCATGAAGCAGCGTGTAGCCGTCCGCCGGTGCCTTGGCGACGAAATCGTTGGCAATCCGCGTGCCGGCGCCGGCCTTGTTCTCCACCACCACGCCCTGCCCGAGCCTTCGCGCGAGGAAGTCGCCAAGCACGCGCGTCAGGATGTCGTTCGATCCGCCCGCGCCATAAGGAGAGATCAGGCGTATTGGCCGCGCCGGCCAAGCCTGCGCGAATCCCGAGGCACTCCACGGCAGTGCCAGGCCGGCTGCGGCGGTTGCGAGAAGGTGTCTGCGATTCATTGTCATGTTCTTGTCTCCGTTTGATTTTCTAGGCTTCAGATGCGCTGGATCGGCGGATAGTCGAATCGCAGCGCCAGGTGATCGGCATGCGGTTGATAGAGCCGCAGCACGACATAGAACGATTCACCCTTCGGCGTGGGAAGCCAGTTGGCCCCGGGTCCCGGATCCTCGGCCTGGAGCCTGATGGCAAGGCCGCCGTCGGCGTCGCAGTGCAAGCCCGGCGTGCGATCGCCGATCGAGTACCGATGGATGGGGTTGGCAACAAAGAGGCAGTCGCTGCGACGGTACATCGTGAGCGACCAGAAAGCGTCCACCTTCAGCCCTTTTCCCTGCGCGAATCGCAGTTCGTAGCGCTGCGATCCATCCAGCGGCGCCCCGCGCGAGTCCACTTCCGCGGTCGGGTACATCGCCTCCTCCACGCCCAACGCACCGATGAAGTTGCGCGCGATGCGCGCGCGCGTCAGGTAATCGTCACCCCAGTTGTCCTTCACCATGACAGGGATGGCCCAGCCGCCGCCCAGATCGTGAGGCTGATTGCTCTTTCGCAGCCGCTCGTAGACGGCCACAAGCGCCGGTGCGAGATCGTCGGCCGCTGGAGGCCATGTCAGGTTCTCGCTTGGCGCCGGCGGATTGCGTCGCAGCACAGCGCTCACGATGCGCAGATACAGGTCTGCCGACGGGACAGCCGCATCGCGGCCATCGATCCACGTGTCCACCCGCATCGCCGCATCGGCGCCATCCAGGCGGACGAGACGCATCGAGGATTGCGACGCGCGCACGCGAGCGGCATCTTCGCCGTCGTCCTCCACGAGGTGGCGACCGATCATCCAGACGTCGTTTCCCGGCGCGGCGATCGTGCTGGTGATGTCGGCCGGAACGATGCCATGCCAGCCGGGGCCGTGCACCAGCGTGCGCTGAGGCCGGTTGCCTGTCGTGCGTCGCCCCACATAGGCGAAAGGGTTGGTCCACGCGTCAAGCAGCCCCAGCGTCCAGTAGCGATCGCCCATCTCGGGCGTCTCGACGATCACCGGTCCTTCGGACAGATCCAGCCAGGCGTTGCTGTAGACCGTGTCATTGTTCGGACTCACGACCTCCTTGTCTTCGGGACCCAGGCGACGATGCGTATGGGTGAACTGGTTGACCCACCGCGCGTTGGACTTCGGGTCCGCCGCGGCGAATCCGAGCGTGGAATGACGGCGCGCGGTCGTTGCGGCACGCATCCTCATCATCTCGAAAAGCGGCAGCGTCTGGATCACCAGGTTCTCGCAGCCTTGCGAGATGGAAAAATTCTTCAGGTTCATGGAATTTATTTCTCGCGTCATGCCACCGCCCCGTCGCGGCGAAGCTCGTCGATCTCGCTCTGCGCGAATCCGAGTTCGGCAAGAAGCCGATCGGTGTCGGCCCCGCAGGAAGGCGCGGCGGCCGGAGTGGCCCGGGGCGCATCGCCCAGCCGGTAGGGCAACGCCAGAGAGGGGTAGCTGTGGCCGTCGGCGCCGATGGCATCGACCAGGATTCCGCTCGCCTTGACGTCCGCGCTTTGAAGCACTTGCCCGTAGCTGCGCACGAAGCCGACAACGATCTGGTTGCGGCTCAACAGCGCCACGCACTCCTCGCTGGTGAAGGACGAGAGGCACTCGCGCAGCACGATGCGAAGCTCTGCGCGGTGTTGCACCCGCAGCGCGTTGGTGCGAAACCGTGGGTCCGCGGCGAGCGGCTCGCGCCCCACCACGCGGCAAAACCGCGCCCAGTGCTCCTCGGCATACGCAGACAGCACGATGTGTCCGTCGCGCGTCGGCACCACCTCTGCCGCGGGCGCATTGTTCGGCTGGCCGTCGCCGATGCGCGTCGGCTCGGGTGCGCCCCCCAGGTAGTCGCACCAGGTGGTGGCCTGCAAGTGCATCGCCACCTCGAGCAGCGAGGTGCGCAGCGTCTCGCCCCGGCCCGTCTGCGCGCGGCCATAAAGCGCCGCGAGCACCGCCTGGGCGCCCAGGTGCGCAGCGGCCGCGTCGATGATCGGAACGCCCACCTTCTGCGGCAGGCGGTCCGGCTCGCCCGTGACCGACATCAATCCGCTTTCCGCCTGCGCCGCGATGTCGTAGCCGGGGCGTTCGCTCGAAGGCCCCAGGTCTCCGAAGCCCGAGATCGACAGGTAGATGACCCTGGGGAAACGCTCCCGCACCGCAGATGGCCCGAGGCCCAGCGCCTCCACCGCGCCGGGGCGCAGGTTCTGGATCACGACGTCGCTTTCACCGATCAGGCGCCAGGCGATCTCCAGGCCCTCCTTGCGCTTCAAGTCGAGCGCGATCGACTGCTTGCCGCGGCTGTAGGCGCGGATCATCGACTCGCCATAGCGGCCGATGTGCCGGGCCTGGTCCCCCGCCACCGGCTCGATCTTGATCACCTGCGCGCCAAGCTCCGCGAGGACCATGGCTGCGCCGGGTCCGGCGATGTATTGCCCCATGTCGATCACGCGCACGTTCTTGAGCGGGGCGGCGGGCCTGATTGTCTCTCTGGATTCGAATGTCATCGGGGCAACGTTATCGCCTGCCCCGATTCTTGAAAATTCGATAATCGTGAGGGAGTGATCACGATTGGCTATGACCCAGGATTCCCGAATGGACACGAAAACCGACCGGCTCGTCCGCACCCTGCGCCTGAGGCACCTCGAGTTGCTCGTGGCACTGTGCGAAACACCCACGATGCGCGGCGCCGCGGCACGGCTGCACTTGAGCCAGCCTGCCATCAGCAAGATGCTCGGCGAGCTCGAAGGCTGTTTCGGCGCCAGGCTGTTCGAACGCAGTCATCAGGGCATTCATGCGAATGCGCTGGGTTCGAGTGCCGCATCCAGGGCACGCGCGGTGCTGCACGAATTGTCCCGGGCCACCGAAGACGTCGAGGCCATGCAAAGCGGCGTGACGGCGGTTCTGCGGGTGGGCGCGCCGTCCGTCACTGCTGCTGTTCCGGCGGCCATCGTCAGGCTGCGGGAGCGGCTGCCGCGAGCGGCCGTGCAGTTGCGTGAAGGCCGGGTCCATGAACTCATCCATCGCTTGCTCGATGGGGAGCTCGATTGCGTTTTCGGTGCCATCACGCCCGAGTTGATCGCCAGCGACCTCATTCCCTTGCTCGAGCCAGTCGTGCTGTTGAAGGACGAGCTCTGCGTTCTCGCTTCCACCTCCAACCGCAGCTACGCCGGGCGCAAGTTGAAGTGGGCCGACCTGCAAGCGGCGCAATGGGTGCTTCCGCCCAAGGAGACGCTGGTGAGGCAGGCTTTCACGACGGCCTTCCTGAACAGCGGCGCGACACCGCCCGTTCCGGTCATCGAAGCGATGTCCTCGGTGACGATCGGCACTGTGCTGCGCCAGGATTCTTCTCTGTTGTGCGCGGTGCGGCTGGAGCACGCCGTCGACGAAGTTGCCAGAGGCAGCGTGCAGCGGCTCAAGCTTGCGCCGCGGGTCGTGCTTCCTTCGTTCGGCTTGTTCTTTCGCCGGGATGGACTGGAAAGACCGGAAATTCTCACGGCGTTCGCGGATGCCATACGGAGCGTCAGCAGAGCTGCCGCATCAGGAAACGAGCGACGAACCAAGCGTTGACCTGGATTGGATGATCGAGCGCCGGCGGGCCGCGTCTGCCCGAGGTTTCAGCCAACCCCGCCAAGCGATGGGATCTTCGTCGCAGGCGCGCTCGGGTTCAAGTTGGGATTCGTCTGCGTTGTGCCGCTCGCAACGTTGCGCTTGCACTTTCGGTCCCACCATTCGTGCGCGACCTTCCGCACGACGGCTTGCTGCCGCGGTCATCGCAACAAGGGAATCTTTGATCATTGGCATGGCGCCATTCAAGTGTCTGACTGCCAGGCCCGATCGGGCCTGGTAGTCAGCCGCTTGGGCTGTCGCATCTGTTTAAGCCCGCCTTTTCAAGGATGAAATGTCGACGGGTTGTTCCCCAGCTTCCTTCGGAACATGGTGGAGAAAGCGCCGGGACTGTCGTAGCCCAGCTGAAGCGCCACGGTGGTCACCGGCTGCCCCATGGCCAATTGCGCCATGGCCCACAGGAGGCACGCCTGCCCTCGCCATTCGAGGAACGACATGCCGGTCTGCGCGCGAAAGTAACGGCTGAACGTGCGTTCGCTCTGGTGCAGTTGTCGCGCCCAGGCGATCGGAGAAATGCGCACGTCTGGCCGATGGAGAAATTCGATGCACAAGGCGGCCAACCGTTCATCGCTTGGCAGCGGCGCAAAGAACGGCAAGGCTTCGGCACGACCGACCTCCTGCAGCGTCAAGTCCATCAGCAGGCCATCGCGGCCGCGCTTGTCGTAGAGAGCCGGCAAGTCCGTGGCCTCGATCAGGAGGTGGCGCAGCAACGCAGACACGGCCAGCACCTCGCACAGCGTGCCGCGGCGCGGCGCGGCCGCCGGCTCGATGTAGAGGCTTCGGGTACTGACACCGACCATTCGCACCCGGTGCGGCTTGCCGGCCGGGATCCAGACGCCGCTGTGTGGCGGCACGACCCAGGCGCCGTCGTCGGTTCCCACTTCCATCAGCCCGGTCGCACCGTACAGAAACTGGGCGCGGCGATGGCTGTGAGTCTCCAGCATGGTGCCCGGCGCGTAGTCGGTGCCGATGGCCAGCACTGCACGAGGGGTGTGATCGAGGCTCTCGAGCGATTGGTTGCGCACGGCATTGAATGATTGGCGAAAACGCGAATATTGTTGGCCAAACATCGCAAGCGCGCCAGATCGTTCGACCCTAACCTGAGGGCTCTCGTATCCATGGAGGCCTCGTGTCGCTGTATCTCTTGTTGGCAGTTTGCGGATGCCTGACGGGCATCACCACCGTGTTGTTTGGCTTCGGCGGCGGATTTGTCGTCGTGCCGCTGCTCTATCAACTCCTGTCCCAGGTGAACGCCGTTGACAGTGTCATCGGGCGGTCCGCCATGCAGATCGCGGTGGCGACCTCCACCTGCGTCATGATCTTTGGCGCCCTCCTGGCCACTTTGCGCCACCAGCGCGCAGGGACGTTGGATTGGTCGCAGTTGAGGCCCCTGCTGGGATTCATTGGCGCGGGCGCGGTGCTTGGCGCGCTGGCTGCAGCTGCCGTCCATGGGGATTGGCTGCGTTGGGCCTTCGCGGCCTACCTGGCGCTGACCATCCTCGACTGCTGGCTGCGACCCGGGTTTCTGTCGCAGCCTGCGGAGGGTCGTGCGGCGCCCTCTTCCATCGCCACAGCGTTGTCGGGGCTGGTCATCGGCTGGATTGCCGCATTCCTCGGCGTCGGCGGCAGTGTGATGACGGTTCCGCTCATGCGTCGTCGCGGCATCGCGATGGGGCGCGCGACGGCCATGGCGAACCCGCTGTCGCTGCCCGTTGCGCTGGCGGGCACGGCCACCTATGCGACGTTGTCTGCGGGATCGACCCCATCCTTCGGAGCCTGGCATCTGGGGTACATCGACCTGCGCGCCACGGCGGTCCTCATGGTCGGCTCCTGGATCGGCATTCGAGTGGCTACACCATGGATCGGAAGGATCCCAGATCAGGCGCACGCGAAGATCTACCTTGCATTGCTCGTCATTGTGCTCATCGCCATGGTGGCGCGCTGAGCAGGGCTGGTCATGCGAGGGATAGGCGCAGGTCAGTCGGTCCGAGGCCCCACTGAAAGGGATCGGGCGGCGTCGATTGCCGCTCGCTCGAGCTGGGGCGCGCCGAGGTTCTCATCCGTTCTAGGCGGGCCGCGCGGGCCTGGGCACCATCGGCGCCATGAACTCTTCCACATGGTCCCATCAAAGCTTCACCGCGCCATTCACCACCACGGGCCGTTCTGCGCTGGTGCCCAAGCCGCCCTGGCACTATGCAGGCTGGCTGCTGAACGTTGCCTTCCGCTTCGATGCCACGACTGCGGCGCCTCTCGTGCCGCCCGAAGCAGGCAAGGCCGTGGGCACAGGGTGCGTGCACTTCGCAGACTGGCAGGCCTGCACCGACGGCCATGAATTGCTGGACCCGGTGCTGGCGCAGTACCGCGAAACCATTGTGGTGCTCGAGATCGAGCGTCCGGACGGAAGCCGTTGCATGTATTGCCCTGCCATCTGGGTGGATCAGGACATTTCCTTGTTGCGCGGCCTGTTGCAGGGGTGGCCCAAGAAAATGGGGAGCACCTGGCTCACCCGAAGCCTGCCCCTGGAGCACCCTGCCGCGGCGCCGATGATTTCGGGCAGCCGGTTGGGAGCCAGCCTGGCAGTGAAGGACCGCCGCGTGTTCGAAGCCCAGGCCACGCTGACGGGACAGGCTGGCCGTCCGCTGGGTTTTCTGACGCAGCCGACGATAGGCGCCGTCGGATGGCCAGACCTGCGACAACCGCGGCAGCTGCCCGACCTCGTACTCGTCAAGCCCGACATTGGTCAACGCGTGGCCAGCGACTGGCACCACGCCACGGCGTCGCTGCGCCTGATCCCCCACCCCGAAGAAGACATCGGTCTGCTGGGAAACATCGAGGCGCAAGAGGCCAGCGCAGGATGGATGGGTCTCACCGTGGCCGGGGCACACGATGCCTGAAGCCAGCGCCTCTGCGGCGCCGGACAAGGTTGCCATCGTGCTGGCCGAAGGGCTGACGCCTGGCCCGGCCGCCAACATTGCTTCATGCATTGCCGCCGGCCTGGCGGCCTCAAGCCCGGGCTGGGCCGGGCAGTCGCTGATGGACGCCGCGGGGCTCCAATCGGCCGCCCCTTCCCACCTGCCGATCGCAATCCTCCGTGCCGAGGCGGCCACCATGCATGCGTTGACTCAGCGTCTCGCCGCTGGCGCCATTGCCGAGGGCGGCGCGCTGTCGCTGTTCCCCGCTTACGCGCAGGCCATCCATGAGTGCGGTGAATACTGGCATCGCCACGGCCTTTCCGCACATGCGGATGAAACGATGCTTGGCATTGGCCTCGCGGGGCCCAGGCGCTGGGTGAATCGCATGACTGGTAATCTGGCGTTGTGGCGTTGAATCGATCTGAAGTCCGGCGGCTGCGTGTGTTCGATCTGGAGCAGGTGCGGCATCACCAGGACGGACAGGAGTGGATTCCCCATTGGCACGACGAATGGTCTTTCGGCGCTGTCGTGGAAGGCGAATGCCGTAGCAGCGTGGCGGGCCGTTCCATCCTGGCTCGCGCGGGCGACCTCATCGCGATCGCGCCAGGCATCGTCCATACGGGCGCACTCACCGCCCACTCCAACAGCGCCTCGGTGCTGGTAATGATGCTGTACGTACCGGTAGGATGGGTCGAGCAGACAGGCCTCACAGGGCCTGCGTGCAGCGGACTGACCCGAGCGCCCGCGCTGGCCAGCGAAGCACGCCATCTGTGTTCCCCGGAAGCTGCGCAGGCTTGGTTGCGCCAGGCAGTACCGGCCCTTGCGAGGGCACTGCGGCCACAGCCTTCTGCCGCGAGCGAGGCCGTTCCAAGCGAGGCCGTGCGCGCGCTACTCGGCCGCGTGCAGTCCGCTGTCCTGGGTGGAGAGCAGACCGTCGCCGGCCTGGCCATCCGATGCAACGTCAGCCGCGAGCGAATCCACAGAGTGCTCACACAGTGGATCGGCATGGCGCCGGCGGACTACCTGCGTGCCGTGCGCCTGCACCGAGCCAAGCAGATGGTGTTGAGCGGTGAGTCGGTCGCTGCGGTGGCCGCCGATTGCGGGTTCGCCGACCAGGCACACTTCACGCGCTGGTTTCGCAGAACGTTCGGATATACCCCAGGCGATCTGGTGCAGGCCTCGTTGCAACAGGCCACCGCGCTTCCTGGCCAGCGCCATTGAGCCTCGCCTTACGCAGACCGCCATGTGCTCCTGCTAGCTTTGCGGCACAGCGAATACCAACGTGACTTGGCGCTGCGCCTGACATCGGCAGGGCAGCCGTTGATCTCGCTAACGCCCTGGGCTAGGTCGCCGCTCTGCTGGTGACACAGCCCCCGTCCTCGATCTCCCGGAAACTCATTGCATCTTTACGTGAGCGTCAGGCACGCGACGAGCAACTTTTGTCAGGGCCAGCTTGATCTGCAGACGTGGCGCGTGTTCGCGGTGTTGAACTCCGTGAACTGTTGATTGCCACCGAAAACTGACCCTCTAAACACTGTAATTTCCGTCTGAGACCGACCCATGCAAAACCCTGAACTGCTAATTTTTAAAGCAAGGATCCTCGGAGTGATAGACGTGGCGACATTGAGTGCCATCAGACCCTGGGCCCTGCGCGAACCGATGTCGATCCGCGAGATAGCCAGGCGCACAGGCCTGCCTCGCAACACCGTCAAGAAGTACCCGCGCGCCGGCGCTGAAGAGCCCGTTGCATCAAGCGGGCAAGCTCAAGCGAGCTCGACCTCCATGAAGAGAAGTTCGCGACCTGGCTTGCGATCCAGGCCACCAAATCGCGCAAACAGCGGCGCGATCTGCGGCAGATTCACACACACCCGCTACTCGTCCAGTCCCCGCAACCCCTCCAGCCCCCGTACGACTCGACGACACGACAACACGACGACCCACTGTCACTGCCCGAGGCACTTCATTGCACATTCGCAGGACGCTCGATAAGCCTTAGACCCGCCTCTAAGTGTCTAACGACTAGGTGTTTCTACTATCGTTAACAACATTGTCGACATTGTTGTTGACGTCAATTTCGACAAAGCCTAAATTCCGCTCCACAGCCTCGGTGGCGCACTGGCCCGGACCAGCCCGACCCGCGACTGCAAAGTTCGCCAGCGTGCCGGGTCTTTTCCTTGCAGGTTGGCATCCGTGCCACTGCAAGGAGACAAACCGATGCAAAACACCATGACGGACGGCGCCAAGGCGACCGCCGCAGCGCCAGACGCCGCTCTTCAGCCCACCAAGGTGCGCTGGAAGATCTTCCTGATGATGTTGTTCCTCATCTCGATCAACTACATCGACCGGGCCTCGCTCTCGGTGGCCATGCCGCTGATCGCCAAGGAATTCGACATCGGCCCGGCCTTGCAAGGCTTGCTGCTCAGTTCGTTCTTCTGGACCTATGCGCTGATGCAGATCCCGGGCGGAATGCTGGCGGACCGCTATGGCCCACGCGTGGTGATCGCCGGTGCAACACTGGGCTGGGGCTTCTTCCAGGCCATCGCCGCCCTCTGTACGGGCTGGGTCCCCTTGTTGCTGACCCGACTGGGCCTAGGCGCGGCCGAGGCCCCGATCTACCCGGCCGGCGGCAAACTCAACGGCATCTGGATGACCCAGACAGAACGCGGGCGCGGCGCCACCTTGCTCGACGGCGGCGCGCCCTTGGGTGCGGCGCTGGGAGCGATCCTGATCTCCGCTCTGATCGCCGTGCTCGGATCCTGGCGCCTGGCGTTCGTCATCGCTGGCGTGGGCACCGTGCTTGCCGGCTATTTCGCCTGGAGCTACATCCGCAACCATCCGCGCCAGCATCCCGGCGTGAACGAGGCCGAAGCCCGCTACATCGAGGCCAGCCATGCCGCCGACGCCGCCAAGGAATCAGCCGACGCGAGCGGTCGCGTGCTGGACTTCTTCCGCTACCGCTCCGTGTGGGGCATGTTCTTCGGGTGGATGTGCTTCAACGCTCTGTTCTACGGCCTGCTCACGTGGATGCCGAACTACCTGTCGAAGGTTCACGGCTTCGACATCAAGCAGATGGGCGGCGCGGTGTTCATCATGTTCTTTTCGGGCTTCGTCGGCGAAATGTTCGGTGGTTGGCTGGCCGACAAGTGGATGGCGGCCGGCGCCTCGCAAAGCAAGGTGCTGCGCACGCTGTTCGGCATCTCGTCGATCATCGCCACTGTTGCAATCTTCATGGTGACGCAGATCAAGGACCCGATCGCCGTGGTCGTGCTGCTGTCGGTGACGCTGTTCTTCCTGCGGTGGTGCGGCCTGTTCTGGTGCGTGCCGTCGATCCTGGGCACACGCGCCCGGGTCGGCTTCCTCGGCGGCACCATGAACCTCGGCGGCAACGTAGCGGGTATCGGCGTGCCGATCGTGGTTGGCTTGATCGTGCAGGCGACCGGTTCCTACTTCATGGCACTGATGCTGTTCACGGCGGCCGGTGCTGGCCTGTTCATCTGCTCGACGGTGCTGATCGACTACAGCAAGAAGCTGCCGGTCTGATTCATGCGCCCCCAGGAACAGACAACCATGTCCACTTCCCACGTCGGTCTTGCAGCGGTCGCAATCGCCCTGCAAATCGCCTTCGCTGGCACAGCCCTGGCGCAGCCAGAGGCCGATGCGGAGCCCGGTATCGCCATCGCGGCGCCCGAAGCCGTCGGCGTCGACTCTGCCCCGCTGGTTCGCATGTCCGAATGGATCCGCAAGGACAAGCTCGACGTGCGCAGCCTTCTGGTCATCAAGGATGGCAAGCTGATTTTCGAGCGTTACGCCGCCGGCCTCGGCCGCGGGCATAACTACGAGCTGTATTCGGTCACCAAGACGATCACTGCCCTGACCTTCGGCACGCTCGCGGGACAGGCGAAGATTGCAACCACCGATCGCGCCGCGACATGGATCACCAAGACCCATCCGCAATTCAAGGATGCACTGAGCGATAAGAAGGACATCGAGCTGGGGCATTTGATGTCGATGTCCAGTGGATTGCTCTACAAACAGGTCGAAGGTTCCGACCCGCTGTACTTCCAGGCGCCCGATCGGTTGAAGGTGGCGCTCTCCACGGTGCCGCGCATTCCGCCGGCCACGCGCTTCGAATACACCGACGCCAACCCGGTGCTGGTCGGCGCGGCCATCGCGGCCGCTGCCGGCCAGCGCGAAGACCGCTACGCCGAGGAGCACCTGTTCAAGCCGCTGGGCATGCGCAACTACCGCTGGACCGGCGCGGACCAGACCGGCACCGTCTCGGGCGGCTGGGGGCTGCGCCTGCGCGCGATCGACATGGCCAAACTCGGCATGCTGATGCTCGACGAGGGGCGCTGGCAGGGGCGGCAGGTCGTCCCGGCGTCGTGGATCCGGCAGATGACCGCGCCGCAGCCCGGCGCCACGGCACAGGACTACGGCTACTACTGCTGGATCAACCACATCGTCGAATCCGAGCCCGAGTTCGGCGCCATGGGCTTCAAGGGCCAGTTCATCACCGTCCTGCCCAAGGAGCATGCGGTGGTTGTAATGACCGCAATCCTCCCCACCGACGGCGGCCTTCGCACCGGCACATACCTGAACATTTACCGGCGCATGGTCAACGACTTCATCCTTCCGGCCATGCAGACCCTTCCGCCGGCCCAGCCCGGCGAGGGCGCCCGGCAGGCGCTCAAGCGCGAGCTCGATCTCAGCGCCCGGGTCGCCGGTTTGCCGGGTACCGATCTGGCCTTCAACGATGCCCCCGAAAAGTAAACGTCGCAACGCGCTTCGCCAACACGCGGCATGCGCGCCCCCACCTCTCAACGAAGGTTGACTCGCCATGAACATTGCAAAGCCTCCGGGCTATCGCGTTGCCCTGTTGGCCACGCTCGCCGCACTCGCCGTCCCGCTCGCCTGCGCCGCTGCAAGCAGTTCGGATCTGCCCTCCTCCACGCCCGAAGCCGTGGGTGTCGATTCCCAGCCGCTGGTGCGGCTGTCGGAGTGGATTCGCAAGGAAGACCTCGACGTGCGCAGTTTCCTCGTGGTCAAGGACGGCAAGGTGGTCTTCGAGCGCTACAGCCAGGGGCTCACGCGCGACCACAACTACGAGCTGTACTCGATCACCAAGAACGTCACTGCGCTGGCCGCCGGCGTGCTGATCGACGAAGGCCGCACACGCCTGGACGAGAAGATCGCCCCCATCCTGGCCAAGGCACGCCCCGACCTGCATGACGCACTTGCGGACAAGCAGGCGATCGAGCTGCGGCACGTGATGTCGATGTCGACCGGCCTGTTCTACGACTTCAAGCCGACTGACGACCCGATCTACTACAGCGCGCCCGACCGCTTGAAGCTCGCGGCCGGAACCACGCCCCGGCGCCCGCCCGGCGAGGCCTTCGACTACACAGACGTCAACCCCATTCTCGCGAGCGCAACGCTCGGTGCCGATGCCGGCATGCCCCTGCAGGAATTCGCCGAACAGAAGATCTTCAAGCCGATGGGCATGACGCACTACGCCTGGGAGCGCGCCGACGCTAAGGGGCTCGTGTCCTCCGGCTGGGGTTTGCGGCTGCGCGCCGTCGATATGGCCAAGCTCGGCATGCTGGTGCTCTCCGGTGGCCGCTGGAACGACCGGCAGATCACGTCGCAGGCCTGGGTGCGGACCATGACCGCACCGTCGTCCGCACCCTGGTACGGACAGTACTGGTGGATCAACGACATCGTCGCCACCGAACCCGAGGTACACGCGATGGGCTTCAAGGGCCAGTTCATCGTCGCGCTGCCACAGCGCAACGCGGTGGTCGTCATGACCAGCATGCTGCCCATCGAGGGCGGCCTGCGCGAGTCGAAGAACGTGCTTGCAATCCGACGCATGGTCAACGAATTCGTGCTGCCAGCCCTGGACAACGCCTCGCATGCGAACCCGACGCCCGCGCGCCGCAAGGCCTTGGCGCGCGAACTCGACCTGGCCGCGCACCACCAGGGCAAGCCCGACGCACCGGCCGACCCCACGGACACCCCCCGACTTTGACGATCCTCACGACCATGCCCTCCCGAAAACTCATCGGCGTGCTCACGCCTTCCTCGAATACCGCGCTCGAGCCGCTGACCAGCGCGATGGTCGCGGGCGTACCCGGCGTGTCGGCGCATTTCTCACGCTTCACTGTCACCGAGATCTCGATGCGCGACGCCTCGCTGAACCAGTTCGACGACAGCAAGATCCTCGAGGCTGCACGGCTGTTGGCCGACGCGCGCGTCGACACGATCTGCTGGAGCGGCACCTCGGCCAGTTGGCTCGGCTTCGAGAAAGACCAGGCACTGTGCGCGCGCATCACCGAGGCAACCGGCATCCCTGCAACGACCTCGGTGCTGGCGCTCAACGAACTGCTGGCCGCGCAAGGCGCGCGCACGCTGGGCCTGGTATCGCCGTATGTCGAGGACGTGCAGCGGCGCATCATCGCCAACTATGCGGGCATCGGCATCGATTGCGTGGCCGAGCGGCACCTCGACCTGACCGTCAACTTTGCATTCAGCGAGGTCGAGCCTCACACGTTGCGCCGCATGCTGCGCGAGGTTGCTCAGCAGCGCCCCGATGCCATCTCCATCATGTGCACGAACCTGAGCGGCGCGCAGCTGGTCCAGGAGATGGAGCGCGAGCTCGGCATTCCGATCTACGACTCGGTGGCCACCGTGGTATGGCGTGCGCTGAAGACGGTCGGTGTCGATCCGAGTGCCGTGAAGGGCTGGGGTCGCCTGTTCGACGCGAAGGCCTGAGCCGTTGCTCCAAATCCATCGACCACCCAAGACAGACCCACAAAGCAAAGCAAGCAAAGACCATGACTTTTCGTGACCTCGATCTCGTAGTGCGCAACGCCCGCGTTGCCACCGCCAGCGACACCTTCGATTCGGACATCGGCATCCGCGACGGCCGCATCGTGCAGCTTGGCCTCGGCCTGCCGCCCGGGCGCCAAGAGATCGACGCGGCCGGGCGCTACGTGACGCCCGGCGGCGTGGATGCCCATTGCCACCTCGACCAGCCGATGGAGCCGCCCGTGCGCATGGCCGACGACTTCGACACCGGCACCCGCGCTGCGGCCTGCGGCGGCACGACCACGGTGATCCCCTTCGCTGCGCAGCACAAGGGCCAGTCGCTGCGCGCTGCGGTTCTGGATTACCACCAGCGCGCCGAAGGCCGCGCGCACGTGGACCATGCCTTCCATCTGATCGTCAGCGACCCGACCGAGGAGGTGCTCAAGCACGAGCTGCCGCAACTGATCGCCGAGGGCTACACCTCCTTCAAGATCTACATGACCTACGACGATCTGAAGCTGGACGATGGCCAGATCCTCGACGTGCTGTCGGTGGCCAGGGAGCAAGGGGCGATGGCAATGATCCACGCAGAGAATGCGGACTGCATCGAGTGGCTTACCAAGCGGCTCGAGGCCAGTGGTCGCACCGCGCCGCGCTTTCATGCGCATGCGCGGCCGATGCTGGTCGAGCGCGAGGCGACCCATCGCGCGATCGCGCTGTCGGAGCTGGTCGACGTACCCATCATGATCGTGCATGTGTCCGGGCGCGAAGCCGTCGAGCAGATTCGATGGGCGCGTGCGCACGGCCTGAGCGTATTTGCCGAAACCTGCCCGCAGTACCTGTTCCTGACCGCCGAAGACCTGGGCATCGACGACAGCTACCAGGGCGCGCGCTGCGTCTGCAGCCCTCCGCCGCGCAACCGCGAGAACCAGCAGGTGATCTGGAACGGGCTGTCCGACGGCCTGTTCACGATCTTCTCCTCGGACCATGCGCCGTTTCGCTATGACGCACCCGAGGGCAAGAAGCCCGGCGGCGAAGAGGTGGCGTTTCGCCACATCCCGAACGGCATTCCCGGCATCGAAACGCGGTTGCCGCTGCTGTTCTCGCACGGGGTGCTCGATGGGCGCATCACCATCAACAAGTTCGTCGAGCTGACGTCCACGAACCCTGCCAAGGCCTATGGGCTGCACCCGCGCAAGGGCACGATCGCCGTGGGTGCCGATGCCGACCTCGTGGTCTGGGGCACCACACCGCGCCCGATCCGCAACGTCGACCTGCACCACGATGTGGACTACACACCCTACGAAGGCATCGAGGTCAAGGCTTGGCCGGCGCTCACGTTGGCACGCGGCGAGGTTGTCTGGGACGGCGAACGCTTCCATCCGCGCGCCGGACGCGGAGAATTCCTGCGCCGGGGCGAGCCCACCTTGCTGCCGAGCCGCCGGCCGGCCTGAGCCATTCGTCTGGAGACATTGCCATGAACCTGCTGCTGATCAACCCCAACACCTCGCAAAGCGTCTCCGACCTGATCGCGGCGGAAGCCCGGCGCGCGGCCGCGAGCGACACGCACATCGAGGTGCTGACCGCACCATTCGGCGTGGCCTACATCGAGACCCGCTTCGAATCGCTGATCGGCGCCTATGCCGCCGCCACGCTCGCGGCCGAGCACCACGCGCGGCACGACGCCATCGTGGTCGCGGCCTTCGGCGACCCCGGCATCGACGGCCTGCGCGAGGTGCTCGACATTCCCGTGGTCGGCCTGACCGAGGCCGCGCTGATGAGCGCATGCCTGCTGGGCAAGCGCTTCTCGATCGTCGCGATCTCGCGCCGCATCACGGCCTGGTATCGCGAGTGCGTGCAGGCCAACGGCCTGATCGATCGGCTCGCGAGCATCCGCAGCCTCGACGGACCGCTCAAGGACATCGGGCACGTGCAGGACGACCACGGTCAGCGCCTGGAGGCCTTGTGTCAGTCGGCGATCGACGACGACGGCGCGGACGTGATCATCATTGCCGGTGCGCCGCTGGCAGGCTTGGCGCGCTCAATCAAGGACCGCATTCCGGTGCCGGTGGTCGATGGCGTGTCGAGTGCGGTGTGCCATGCCCAGACGCTCGTGTCCCTGGCGCCCGCGCCGACACGCCTTGGCAGCTTTGCGCCGCCGCCGAACAAGCCGAACCAGGGACTTCCCGAGGCGTTGGCGCGGCTGTTGGCACGCGATGCCGGCCGCGCTCCGAGGTGAGGTGATGGGCTCCGTGGCGCTCTGCAGTCCAGAGGAGCCATCGATAGAATCGGCGCCGATGTCCACCAAAGCCTCAGCCCGTAAGACCAGTGCGACCGCTACCACTGGTGCCACCAGCGCGCGCGAACACACCGTTGACGAGATCGTCGAGAAGATCTCGGCTGCCATCCTCGAGCACCGGCTCGCCCCGGGCACGAAGCTGGGAGAAGACCGGCTGGCCACGATCTTCGTGACCAGCCGCGCCAAGGTGCGCGAAGTGCTTGCCCGGCTGGCGCACGAGCAGATCGTCGAGCTGGTTCCGCAGCGCGGCGCCTTCGTCGCCAAGCCGACCATCGAACAGGCACAAGACGTGTTCGAGGCCCGCCGCCTGATCGAACCCGGCGTGCTGCGCCGACTCATCCGCACGCTCGATGACGTGAAGAAGCAGCGCCTGCATCGCCACATCGAGCTCGAGGCCGACGCGCGGCGCCGCGACGACAAGCGCGCCATCGTCCGGCTGTCGGGCGAGTTCCACGTGCTGCTGGCCGAGCTGGCCGGCAACTCGGCGCTGGCACGCTCGATGCGCGAACTGTCGGTGCTGACCTGCCTGATCATCTCGCTGTACGACGCGCCCACGGCCACCAGTTGCCGCGCCGACGAGCATGAGGAAATCGTCGCCGCCGTGAACCGCGGCGACGCCCAACGGGCCGAGAAGCTGATGTTGCATCACCTCGATCACATCGAGCAAAGCCTCAAGCTGGACGACAGCGCGGAAGAGGTCGATCTCGAAAGCGTCTTCAGCTGAACGCCGTTGTGCGATCGAGTCGGAAGTCTTTGGCATTTTGAATGCACCTCGATAGGTACCTGCGTCGTTCAGATAGGCAAGCGGGATGCCTCACACCATGTCTGAGGTGGGCTGACTCGACCACGTTGAGGATGTAATCTGTGACGACCCCTATGCATGCGAAGCGCCAGGACCCCTCGGCCATTCAGATAGGTGCGCTGGTGCCTCTCACGCGACCCGGCTGGGTGGAAGCCGGCCAGCAGTTGCTGGCCGGGCTCGAGTTGGCGGTTGCTGATGTCAACGACGCCGGCGGACTGAACGGCAAGCGCCTCAAGCTGATCGTTCGCGACTCTGCGGCAGACCCCCAGAAAGCATCCGCCGCCGTGGACGAAATTTCCGCCCTCGGTGCCGTCGCCGTGGCGGGGGAATATCACAGTGTCGTTGCGCGAGCGGCGGCTGCGCGCGCGGAAGCAATCGGTCTTCCATTCCTCTGTTCCTCGGCAGTGCTCGACGCGCTGACCGAGCAGCCCAGCCGATGGGTTGCACGGCTCGCACCGCCGCAATCGCGCGGCTGGCGGTTCTACGCCGACCATCTCCTGGAGTCGGGCTGCAAGCATGTGGCCGTCGTGAGCCAGTCCAGCGTCTACTGGGCAGCGGGCATCCAGATCCTGAGAGACCATTTGGGCCCGCGAGGTGCCACCCTCGTCGAGCTGAGCAGCCAGTCGCCCTCGAGCGTCTGCAACGAACTCGCCGGCAGCAAGGCCACAGCGCTTGTGCTTCTGGTCGGTTACCCGGAACCGGCAGTGTCGATAGCCAAGGCTGTTCGGCAGGATGCGCGCCTCGCCGGCCTGCTGATCGGCGCACCGGCAGGGCAACCGGAGTTCGCCGATTGGGCCAAGTTGCTGGACGGCCAAGGCGCTGCCGTGCCGTTCTTGCGCTACCTTCCCGAGCGGCTCAGCCCCCTCGGGCAACGCGCGGGCGCGGCCCTGCAGGAACGTCTCGGCGGAACGCCCTCCTTCGTGGCATTCGAGGGCTACGACTCGGTCGCGGTCCTTGCCCAGATGATTCAGACCTACGGCGAAGATCGCGCGCAGATTGCCGACGCCTGGCCGCGGGTCGCAGTCGAGGGCACACGCGGGACCATCCGGTTTTCCCGCCTGCCCGGGATCAGCGTTTGGCAGTGGGCGTCGGCCCCGGTGCAAGTCGCTGATCGCGATCCTGCCGATACCGCTCGCTTCCGGATTCTCCGATCGGGCTGATCAGCTTCTTTGCCTGAAGGCCGCCGCCTTATGGTGAAGGTTGTTACCAGGTCGAGAGGCGCCGCAAGCAGTTCGAGAAGATCGGCCTCTGGCTCCCGCGTGCGCCTTTACGTGTCGCCCGCGTCGAATCACAGCGGTACGGCGGCAAGCCTTGCGACAGGCGCCGAAATTCCCACCAACCACGATTTGCTCACGACGCTCGACAACTGGGTGACGAGCGGCAGCGCGCCGGCCGACGCACTCGTGCAGGTGCGCAACTCGCCCGCCGCCCCCTTTGCCACTCTCGCGACGCGCCCCATGTGCCGCTACCCGAACTACCCGGCGTACGTGTCGGGCGACGTGACGAAGGCGGAAAACTATCGTTGTGGTCCGTCGTTGCCATGACTCGATGCGCTTTCAGCGGCAGCACGCTCGCTGTTCGATTTTTTCGAACGGACTCCTCGCAATTCTGATCCCACGCGCCCCACGCCCGCTGTTAGCCTTTGAGGAATGAAACGATGCGTTCGCCCCGATCGAACGCCTCCGAAACAACCCCCCATCCCGCACATGACCGACCGCGCCCAATTCATTCGTCAACTGCCAAAGGCTGAGCTGCACATGCATCTCGAGGGCAGCATCGAGCCGCAGATGATGCTCAGCCTCGCCGAACGCAACGGCATGACCCTGCGCTGGCAAACCGCAGATGCGCTCCGCAGCGCCTATGAGTTTTCGAACCTGCAGGACTTCCTGAACCTGTACTTCGAAGGCTGCAAGGTGCTGGTGCAGCAGCAAGATTTTTACGACATCACGCGTGCCTACCTTCGCCGGTGCGCGGCGGACAACGTGCTGCATGCCGAGATGTTCATCGGCCCGCAGAGCTTTACCGAGCGAGGCGTGACGATCCGCGCTCTGATGGACGGCGTGCTGGGTGCCGTGGACGATGCGCGCCGCGAAGATGGCGTGAGTTCGGGTCTTCTCATCAGCGCCCATCGCCACCGCACCGAAGCAGATGCCTTTGCGCTCCTGGACAGCATCGCGCCCTGGCAAGACCGCGTCGCGGGCGTCGGCATGGGCGGGCCCGAAGTGGGGAACCCGCCGTCGAAGTTCGTGAACTTCTTCGCCGAGTGCAAACGCCGTGGGTTCAAGACCTCCATTCACGCCGGAGAAGAGGGCCCCGCCGCATATGTCCGCGAGGCCGTCGAGCTGCTGGATGTCGATCGGATCGATCATGGCAACGCTGCCCTGAGCGATCCTTCATTGGTCGAACTGTTGAGGGCACGCGCCATTCCCTTGACCGTGTGCCCGCTGTCCAATCTCCGTCTGAAAGGCGTGAGTTCGCTTACCGAGCATCCGCTGCGCGAGATGCTGCAGAAGGGCCTGTTCGCGACGGTCAATTCGGACGATCCGCCCTACTTCGGCGGCTACGTCAACGAGAACCTGATCGAGGTCCAGCGCAGCCTGGACCTTGGCCGCGACGACATCGTCACGCTGGCGAAAAACAGTTTCCGCGCTGCGTTCATCGACGAGGCCGACAAGGCCCGCTATCTGTCGCTCATCGACCAATACGTGAAACAGAACGCGCACTTCTGACCGCCGCGCACTGCACAGCAGTGCGTTCGACCTCGCCGAACTTCCTGCATCGCCCCCGGCCGGTGGGCGCATCGCATTCCCATGCACAGCTTTTCCGATCCGGGCACCGAGACAGCCCGGTTTCAGCGGCGCGTTGCCGTCGCGCGCGCGCTCACGCTGATCTGTTTCGGGCTCATCGCTGCCCGGCTTTTCTACCTGCAGGTCCGGGAGCATTCGTCCCTCAGCGCCAAAGCCGAACGCAACAGCACAGCCATCGTTCCCATCGCTCCGGAGCGGGGCCTGATCTTCGACCGTCAAGGCGTGGTGCTGGCGGCGAACAAGCCCGTGTTCTCGCTTGAGATCACGCCGGCAAAGACGCAAGGAAATCTCGACGCGCTCTTGATCAGCCTCGCCGAGTTGGTCCGGATCGAAGCACGCGACATCGGTCGCTTTCGAACGCTGCTGGCGGAATCGAAGGGGCTGAATCCGATCCCGCTGCGCACGATGCTCAGCGAAGAAGAGATCGCGATCGTCTCCGCGCAACGCTTCCGTTTTCCGGGCGTGGAGATCAACGCACGAAGTCTTCGAACCTATCCTTTCGGCCCGCTGGCAAGCCACGCGCTGGGCTACATAGGCCGCATCAACGACGCAGACCGCCGCGCACTCGAAGATGCCGAACCGACGCGCCAGAACTACCTCGGCTCGGACCACATCGGCAAGCTGGGCATCGAGCAACGCTATGAACCCCAACTGCACGGCACCACAGGATTCGAGAGGATGGAGACTGCGGCGTCCGGTCAAGCCATGCGCAGCCTGTCGGTGCAGGCTGCCCGCGCAGGCCAGGGCGTGCAGTTGGCGCTCGATATCCGATTGCAGCGGCTCGTCGAACTTCTGCTGGGCAACCGCCGCGGTGCGGCCGTGGTGCTGGACCCGCGCAATGGGGATGTGCTGTCCTTTGCAAGCACCCCCACATTCGATCCCAACATCTTCGTCACCGGCGTCGACCGGGACACATGGAAAGCATTGAACGAATCGCCCGATCGTCCGCTGCTCAACCGCGCTTTTCGCGGCACCTATCCGCCCGGCTCGACCTACAAGCCCTTCATGGCCATGGCCTCGCTGCAACTCGGAAAGCGCGCTCCGGGTGTCCTCATCAACGATCCCGGCTACTGGGACTTCGGTAACCATCGATTCCGCAGTCACGAAGGTGGCCTGGGCCCGATGAACCTGTTCACCAGCCTGGTCTATTCAAGCAACGTGTACTACTACACGCTGGCCAACGAGATGGGCGTCGAGACCATCCACGACTTCATGTCGCCCTTCGGTTTCGGACAGCCGACGGGCATCGACCTGGACGGCGAGGTTCGCGGCGTGCTGCCCAACCAGGCGTGGAAGCGAAAGGCCTATCGCACCGCGGCGCAACAGAAATGGCAGGCCGGCGAGACGATCTCCCTGGGCATCGGCCAGGGGTACAACAACTTCACCATCCTGCAACTCGCGACCGCCACGGCTGCCCTGGCCAACAACGGCCTCCTCCACACTCCCCGCATGGTGACGGGGCTGCAAGACCCCGACACGCACGCGATCCATCCGACCGAACCGCCGGCGCCGCGCGACCTGAAGCTGCGACCCGAGAACCTGGCGCTCGTGCGCGACGCGCTCATCGGCGTGACGGTGCAGGGCACCGCGAGAAAGTCGTTCCTCGGGGCCAGGTACGTCAGTGCGGGAAAGACCGGCACCGCGCAAGCGGTGACGATCAAGCAAGGCCATCGCTACAACGCCGCGCGCATGCAGGAGCAAGAACGCGATCACGGGCTCTACATGGGCTTTGCGCCCGCCGGCGCACCGCGCGTGGCGGTCGCGGTGATCGTCGAGAACGCCGGCGGCGGCGGACAGGTCTCCGCGCCCATCGCGCGGCGCATCTTCGACTACCTGCTCGAAGGCGAATACCCCAGCGAGGAGGACATCGAAGCCGTGCAGCAGGGCATCGGCACCACACCGCGCGGAAAGCCCGTGCGCGTCGAAGACGTCAGCTGGCCCGAGGGCATGGCGCTTCATCCGGACGACATACCGCCTCAAGAACGAATGTCAGCCGGAGGGCGCTGAACGCCGATGGCCCGGGCAACGATCCTGAACTTCGAAGCCCGCCATCCCCTTGCATGCCCGTGCCGCGGCGATGATCGTTACCGATCGGAAAAGGAGGGTCAGTCGTCAGCCGTAGCGCGCCGCACCGCCTCTTGCAGGTGCTCGAGAAAGATGCGCACCGCCACCGGGAGATTGCGGTCCGTGTGCACGCAGATGTTGAGCGGCCACTTCTCGACACCCCTGCCCCGCAGCGGCACGTACTTCAGGCCGCGCGGCGGCGTCGGACCACCGAAGTATTTGTTGACGATGGCCACGCAAAGCCCCGTGGCGGCCGACGCGCGCATCAACTCGAAGGAGTTCGTCACCATGACGCCGCGCGGCTTGATCTTCGCCTTTGCGAACATCCGCACATAGCTGCCGCGGATGGTCAGCGTTTCATCCGGCAGTGCCATCTCCTCATCGCCGCACTCGCTGATGTCCACGAACTCGCGCTTGGCGAAAGGATGGCTTCCCGAGACGAGAAGGCATGGCTTGATGAACCGTTGCTCCACGACCGTGACGTCGAACGTGTCGGGGCTGATGTACGACAGCGAAATGTCGAGCTCGTCCTTCGACAGCTGTTCCACCAGCCTGGACCCTCCGGCCACCACGACCTCGAAATTGATGCCCGGGTACTGCGTGTGGAAGGTCCGCAGGAACTGCGGAAGAAACTCCCTCGTGAAGGACTCCGATATGCCCAGCCGCACCGTCCCGCGCTGCAGGGTCTGGATGGACCGGATGTCCGTCCTGACCTGGTCGAGCCCGTTCTCCACGGTGCGCGCGTAGGCCAGCACGACCTCGCCGGCCGAGGTGAGCTTCATCACCTTCTGGCCGCGGTGCCGCTCGAAGAGCGGGCTGCCCAGGTCTTCTTCCAGCAGGTGGATCTGGCGCGATATGGCGGATGCTGCAACGTGCAGTTCCTCTGCCGCGCGCCGGATGGACCCCACCCGCGCGACGCCTGCGAAATACCGCAACCCAATGCTGTTGATCAAGGAAAAAGACCTCCGACGATGTCTGCGCTTCTGCGCGGCCTGCAAATCTTATACAGGACACAAAGCAAACCTTGTGCCGTCTGCCAAAAGATCGCAACGCTGCGCGAGCCCTCGATCCACCGCGCCTGGGGCATGCGCCCAGCGGCCGCATCCACGGACGCGATCAGACGCGATCAGACGTTCCTACGCGCGATAGCCGAGACCGTCGGCAGCTTCCAGCCGCCGCTTGAAGGCATTCCATTCCCGTGCGTGCGGATCAGCCTGCGAGGCGTTCGCGCCGCCCTTCTCGAACTGCAATGCCGTCTTCTCGGACACTTCGGGCGACAGCGGCCGCACCGGCTGCCCGGAAGACTGGATGGCGAGCTGCACCCGGCATGCCCGCTCCAGATTGAACATGAGGATGAATGCTTCCGCGACGGACCGCCCCACCGTCAACAATCCATGATTGCGCAGGATCAGCGCCTTGGCCTTGTCCCCGAGGCTTGCCACCAGCCTCGCCCGCTCGTCCAGATCGAGCGCCAGTCCTTCGAAGTCGTGGTAGGCCACCCGGCCGTAGAACTGCAAGGCCCACTGGTTCGTCGTCTGAAGGCCATCGCGCAGCGACGCCACCGCCATGCCGCCCACCGTGTGCGTATGCATCACGCAGGCGGCATCGTGCCGCGCCGCGTGAACCGCGCTGTGGATCGTGAAGCCCGCGGCGTTGACTTCGCTCTCGCTGGCGTCCACCTTGTTGCCATCCAGATCGATCTTGACCAGCGAAGACGCCGTCACCTCGCTGAACAGCAAACCGAAGGGATTGATCAAAAAATGATCATGCCGGCCGGGCACACGCACCGAGAGATGCGTGTAGATGGCGTCGTCCATTCCGAACAACGCGAACAGACGGTAGGCGGCGGCCAGGTCTTCTCGCACCGACTGCTCGCTGCGTTCGCGCTGTTCGCCTGAAACAGCATCGTGCTGCGTTGTGCTCATGACTGCGTTCTCGGTGTTCATGACCCGCACCCTCAGGCCTGCGCGAAACGGCTCGCGGCGCGCTTCTCGACGGCGATCTTCGGCGCGATGGCCCGTGCATGCGTTCCCTTGCCGATGATCCCCGCACCATCTTCGGCCCACACCTCGAAGAGGAAGAGAGGCCCCTTCTTCTCCAGGAACCTCGCGTGCGCGGTGATCTTCTGGCCGATCGGCGTCGGCGCGAGATGCTCCAGCTCCACCTTCGCACCGACGGAGAGCTGCCCTTCCGCAAGAAGCGGCCGGAGTACCTTTGCGGCGGCGCGTTCGAGCTGCGCGAGCAGCCACGGCGTCGAGAAGACCTCGGGAAAGGACTCGCCGGGCTCGGAAGAAAGGCCGGCTGCGAGATGGGTTTCGGTGACCGTGACGTCGACCGATGCGTGTGCGTTTTCTTGAAGTTGTTCCATGGCTTGAGGTCCTGTGTGTAGAGAGGGGGAAAAGCCCCTCGGATCAGCGCGCGTCGGCTTCAGGCGCCGACGATTTTTTCGGCTTCATGGTTGACCCAGAAAACCACCTTGCGCTTGATGAGATCGACGGCGCCGTGCAGCAGGATGCCCATCACGGAAAGGATGATGAGAATGGCGAACACACCCGCGGTGTCCATCGAGAAATTGCGCTGCAGGATCAGGTAGCCCAGCCCGGCTTGCGAGCCCACGAACTCGCCGACGATGGCACCGATCACGGCCAGCACGATGCCCACGTCGAGACCGACGAAGATGTACGGAAGCGCATTGGGTACCTTCACGTACTTGAAGGTCTGCCACCGAGAACCGGTGAACGCGGTGATCAGGTCGATCTGCTCCCGGGGCGAGGAGCGCAGACCGACGATCGTGTTCGCCAGCACCGGAAAGAACACGATGGTTGCGGTGATGACGATCTTGGACGTGACGCCGAAGCCGAACCAGATCACGAACAACGGCGCGATGGCGACCTTGGGAATGGTCTGGAAGGCCACCACGTACGGATAGAGCGTTCGCTCCACCAAGGTGAACTGTCCGATCAGGGCGCCCAGAACGAGGCCGAACAACGCGCCGACAAAAAAGCCCACGAGCGTTTCGTACAAGGTCACGCCGGTGTGCCACACGAAGGTGTTGTCGGCCAGGCCGTTCCACAAGGAGATCACCGTTGCGGTCGGCGACGGAACCACGAGGGACGAGACTTCGAGAAGCCTGACCGCGAGTTCCCACCCGCCGATGATGACGATGAACAGGAGGATGGAGAGCGGGCGCTCGGGCTTGCTGCCAAGAAGCCCCGGGCCGCCGCGTTTTGGCGTGCTGGTGGTGGTCATGCGTCGAGCGCTCCTTGTGAACTGAAATACTTGCGGATGTGGGAGACGACCTCTCCGAACGGCGCCGAGTTGATCATCTCCAACCTGCGTTCCGCCGGCAGGTCGACGTTGAGGATTTCGGTGATCCGCCCCGGACGCGGCGACATCACGATGACCCGGTCCGCCAGGAAAACCGCCTCGGGAATGCTGTGCGTCACGAGCAACACGGTCTTCTTGCTGGCGGCGCGAATGCGCAGCAGGTCGAGGTTCATGTTCTCGCGCGTCATGGCATCCAGCGCACCGAAGGGTTCGTCCATGAGCAGCAGCGCCGGATCGTGGGCCAGCGCCCGTGCGATCCCCACGCGCTGCTGCATGCCGCCCGACAGTTCATTGGGGTACTTGTCCTCGAAGCCGGCGAGCCCGACCATGGCCAGGTACTTCCTGGCGTCGGCGCGGTTCGCATCCGTGATGGCGCCATGCAGCTGGCTCGGCAGCAGGATGTTCTCGAACACCGTGCGCCACGGCAAAAGTACCGGCGCCTGGAACACCACGCCGATCTGGCGATTCGGCCCGTCGATCGGACGTCCGTCGATCTCGACCGAGCCGGACGTGCGACGCAGGATGCCCGCAAGAATCTTCAGCAACGTCGATTTGCCGCAACCGCTGGGGCCCACCACCGTGATGAACTCTCCATCGGCCACCGAAAAATTGACGTCGGACAGCGCGTGGATCTCGTTCCCCTCGCGTGTCGCGTACATCTTGTTCAGGCCTGAAACATGAATCATCGGGTCTCCTCAAGCGGCGTTGTCGCCGGACCGGGAAGCGGTGACGGGTGAAGCGAAGCGCTCGTCTCGCCACTTGAACGCAGCCTTCATGCCATCGCGCCCCATGCGTTCGAAGAATTCCTTCGCTTCGTCCGACTCCGACATCAAGACCTGGGTGAAGATCTCCGCGCCGTATTCGATCGCCGGCTGGAACCCGCGCAGCTCGTAGGAGCGATTGAGTCCGAGCTTGTTGAGCTCGACCGCCGGTGGAGGCAGCTTCGCAAGGCGCAGGGCAGTGCTCATCGCTTCGGCGCGAAGCCGGTCGGCAGGAACCACGCGGTTCGCAATGCCAAGGCGCACCGCGTCCTCGGCCGACACCCGATCGCCGAAGAGCAGAAACTCCTTGGCGCTTTTCATTCCCATGATCCAGGGCGTGATGTTGAAAGGCGGCGCGGACTGGAACTGGATCTCCGGCTCGCCGAACACCGCCGCCTCCGAGGCAAGCGTGTAGTCGCAGACCATGGACAGGTCGCACCCCCCGCCGAGCGCGAAGCCGTTCACGGCCGCGATCACCGGCAGGCGCGACTTCCAGATTCGCCACCACGTGTCGTTTCCGAGCTTCACGTGACCGCGCCAGTCCTGCACGCTCGTGAACGGCTTGTCGCGCGGCGCGAGATCGAAGCCCGCGCAGAAGGCCCTGCCCTGCCCCGTGATGATCAACACTCGCACGCCGGTGTCGTTCTCCAGCACGTCCAAGGCATGCTGCATGTCGATCAGGATCTGATCGTTCAGCGAGTTCATCTTGTCCGGCCTGGCGAGCTCGAGCGTCGCCACCGTGTTCTCGATGCTCAGTTCGATGCATTCATATTTCATTTTTGCTTGTCTCCTGGTTTTTTCGATGCAGGCACCTTCGGCGCGGCTATTGCCGAGCCTTCGGGATCACCAGCGCGTCCAGCACCACCGCACCCTGGCCTTGCGCTAGGACTGCGACGGGATTCAGGTCGATGGCTTCGATCTCGTTGGCGTAGATCACTGCGATGTCGGACAGCCGCTCCAGCGTTCTTGCCAACGCGTCACGGTCCGCCACGACACCGCCTCGATAGCCCGCCAGCAACTTGCCCAGCCGCGTCTGGTCGATCAGCGCGGCGGCGGTCTTCACGTCCACCGGCGCGAGTTCGAACGTGGCGTCCTGCAGGATCTCGACCAGCACGCCGCCGGCGCCGACCACGACACCCGGTGCAAAGGGTCGATGCGTCACGACACCCAGGATCGCTTCGACACCACCGCGAACCATCTGCTGCACCAGCACGCCGGCAACCCGCGCTTCGGGCGCCTTCCTTGCAACGCTGTCCAGGATCTGACGGTATGCCGCTCGCACAGCGGCTGCGTCCGGTAGATCGACGACGACGCCACCTACTTCGCTCTTATGGGGAAGGTCCGCGGATTCGATCTTCAGCACCACGGGGTACCCGATGGCATCGGCGTGTGCGACGGCGTCTTCCTCGCTCGATGCCAGGCGCTCGGCGGTCACGCGGATTCCGTGCGCCTCCAGAAACGACTTGCTTTCACGTTCGGTCAGCGGCTCCGCGGATTCGAAGCGGCGCGCCCATTGCTGTTGACGATCAATACCCGGCGTCTTGGGAATGACCTCGGTGGCGATGAACGCCGCATGGTCCACCAGATGCTTGATGGCACGCAACGCATTGCGCATTCCGCACAGCGTGGGCACTTCGCTCAATGGCGCGAGCACGGCCGGATGAATCCTGGCAGACAGGTTGTTGAAGAACACGACGGGCTTGTGCGCCCGCGCGCTGCGTTCGGCCACGGTGATCGCGAGCTTCTCGTAGATCGCCGCCTGGTCTTCCCCCATGGAGGCCGGGCAATCCTGCGACACGGCGACGATATGGATCGCAGGATCGTTCAGCAGCGCATCCAGGCAATCGCCGTACATCCGGGTGTCGAACACACCGACACCCGTTGCATCGAGCGGATTGCGCGGAGCGCCGAACGCGGGGAGCACGGTCTTGAGGTGCGCCACGGTCGCATCGTTCAATTCCGGCAGAACGAGGCCGCAGCGCTCGGCGATGTCGCAGGTCATCGACAGTTCGCCGCCGCTCACATTGAGAACGCCGAGTCCCGCGCCCTGCGGCATGGAGCCGATCGTGGAAAACAGCGCGACGGTCTCGACCAGTTCGTCGTAGTCTTCGACCAGGGTGACGCCGTGGCGCCTGAAGAATGCCAGCAGCGCCGTGTCGGAGCTCGCGATCGCACCGGTGTGCGCGGCGCTCGCGGCAGCACCGGACACGGACCGGCCGACCTTCAACGCCACGATCGGCTTGCCTGCCTTTCGCATCTGCGCGGCGGCGCGTGCGAAGGCCGAAGGATCGCGCAACGTCTCCACGAAGAGCGCGGCGACCTTGGTGCGCGGGTCTTGCGCCACATAGTCGAGGTACTCGGGAATATCGGTCACCGCCCCGTTGCCCAATGACACCAGATGGCTGAACTTGAAGCGGTTCAGGCTGCTCAGGGCGATGCATGCCGAACCCGAATGCGAGATGAGCGCGATGTCGCCCGCCTCCAGCCCCTCCGGCACGGCAGCGCTGTACAACGCCACGCCGTTCTCGACACTGAAAATTCCCAGGCAGTTGGGCCCGCAAAGATTGATCTGGTTGTCGCGGCAGAAGGTGCCGATCTCCGCCTGCAGAGCCGCCCCTTGTTCTCCGGTCTCGGCAAACCCGCTCGCGTACAACACCGCACTGCGCGCACCGGCGGCATGCGCGTTCTTGAGGGCGTCGAGGGCCTTGTCCGCGCCCAGCGCGATCACCACGCAATCCACCGATCCGGACAACGCCGTCAGGTCGCGATGGCATGCCAGACCCAGCACGGACTCGGCGCTGGGATGAATGGGATAGATGGCCCCGGCATACCCGACGCGCAGGAGATTCCTGATCACGGTATTGCCCATCGCCTCGGGTCGCGGCGACGCGCCCAACACCGCGATGGACTTGGGATTCATGAGCGTGGACAGGTAATGCAAAGAGGGGCTCCTACGGGCTTGAGAGGCATCGCTCGATCGCCGCGAGAGATGCGGCACCGATGTCGAGAACCGCGACTCTAGGGAGCGCACATGTGCGGGTCAATCACAGATTTTCGGCATCCGCGTACTAATTTTTGACACACACCAGGAGCGGTCGAACACTAGAATTTTTGTTCACCGAGGAGCGCTGCAACGATCACGCCCGCCACTGCGCGAGCTGCGATCCGTCAGGCTCGGAAGACTGCCCGAACCGGCATCCTTAACTGCGCTCACCGACAGAGTGCGGTGAGCCCCGGTGTTCATCTCGCTCTGACGACAACCCATCACAAGGAGCAAGAGATGAGCGAAAGATTGACATCGAGCCAGCCCGGCGATCACGTCGTGGCGGACATCGCGCTGGCCGATTGGGGCCACAAGGAACTGCGCATCGCGGAGACGGAGATGCCGGGCCTCATGGCCATCAGAAACGAGTTCCTCGAGCAGCAGCCGCTCAAGAGCGCACGCATCGCCGGGTCCCTGCACATGACCATCCAGACCGGCGTTCTCATCGAGACGCTGCAAGCGCTGGGCGCCACCGTGCGCTGGGCGTCGTGCAACATCTTTTCGACGCAGGACCACGCCGCGGCGGCGGTGGCTTCGAAGGGAACTCCCGTCTTCGCCTTCAAGGGCGAAACGATGGAGGAGTACTGGGACTACACCCACAGGATCTTCGAGTTCGGAGGGGCTCGCGGCGAACCTGAAGAGGGCCCTAACCTGATCCTTGACGACGGTGGCGATGCGACCACGCTGATGCACCTGGGCAGCCGCGCAGAAAAGGATCGCAGCGTGATCTCGCAGCCGGCGAGTTCGGAGGAACGCATCCTCTTCGCAGCCATCGAGAAGAAGCTGGCCGCTGACCCCACGTGGTACAGCCGCCGTCTTCGTCACATCATCGGCGTGACCGAAGAAACGACCACCGGTGTCTTCAGGCTCAACGACATGAGCATCAAGGGCGAACTCGCCATCCGCGCCATTGCCGTGAACGACTCCGTGACCAAGAGCAAGTTCGACAACACCTATGGCTGCAGAGAATCTCTGGTCGACGCGATCAAGCGCGCGACCGACGTCATGATCGCCGGCAAGGTTGCCGTGGTGGCCGGCTTCGGCGGCGTCGGCAAGGGCTCCGCGCAGGCGCTGCGCGCCCTCAGCGCCCAGGTCTGGGTGACGGAGATCGATCCCATCAATGCGCTGCAGGCGGCCATGGAGGGCTACCGCGTCGTGACCATGGACGAGGCGGCCAGCCAGGCGGACATCTTCGTCACAGCGACCGGCAACCGCGACGTCATCACCTTCGCGCACATGAAGCGCATGAAGGACCAGGCGATCGTCTGCAACATCGGGCACTTCGACAACGAGATCGACGTGGCGTCGCTCGAGGCCTGCCAATGGGACGAGATCAAGCCGCAGGTGGACCATGTGATCTTTCCCGATGGAAAGCGGATCATCCTGCTCGCCAAGGGCCGCCTCGTGAACCTGGGGTGCGCGACGGGCCACCCCAGCTTCGTGATGTCCGCCAGCCTTGCGAACCAGACGCTGGGACAGATCGAGCTTTTCACAAGACAGGCGGCCTATGAAAAAGGCAAGGTCTACGTGTTGTCCAAGCTCCTGGACGAGAAGGTTGCGAAGTTGCATCTTGCAAAGTTGGGCGCGCAGTTGACAGAGCTCTCCGACGCGCAGGCCACCTACATCGGCGTGAGCAAGACGGGCCCGTTCAAGCCCGAGGCCTACCGCTACTAGGGCACATGCCGCACATGCCGCACATAGCCTTTGCCCGGCGATGTGCGGCAAGTGCTTCGCCGATCAGTCAGCGGTCGGCGGCAACCGAACGCACCGCCGTGCGCAGGTGCTCCACGAAGATGCTCGCGGCCGCAGGCAGGTCGCGGTCGGCATGGATGCTGACGTTCAACGGCCAGCGATCCAGCCCCTGCCCGCGCAGCGGCACATAGGCCATCCCCGCGGGCGCTTCGTGATCGCCGAAGTACCTGTCCACGACGGCAATCGTCAAACCCGCGCCCGCCGACGCGCGCATCAGCTCGAACGAATTGGTGACCAGCAACCCACGCGGACGGACCCTGGCTTTCGCGAACATGCGAACGTAGCTCTCCCGAATGGTCAGCGATGCATCGGGCAATGCGATGTCTTCGCCGGCGCACTCCGCAACATCGACGAACTCCCGCTGCGCGAACGGATGACTGCGCGCCACCAGCAGGCAAGGCGTTGTCATGGCCTGTTCGACCACAGAGACATTGAAGGCGTCCGGTGTGATGTACGACAGGGACACGTCGATGTCGTGATTGGCCAGCATTGCAGTGAGCTTGTTGCCGCCCGCGACGATGACCTCGAACACGATGCCCGGGTACGCGGCATGAAAGCGATGCAGGAACTGGGGAACGAACTCCCGCGTGAAGGATTCGGAAATGCCGAACCGGACCTTGCCGGTCCGGATGGTCTTGAGCGACCGGATATCGTCGCGAACCGCGTCCAGGCCCGCTTCGATGCTCTTCGCATAGTTCAGCACCACCTGGCCTTCGGCCGTGAGCTTGAGACCCTTGTGCCCCCGGTGCCGCTCGAGCAGTTCGGCGCCCAGTTCCTCCTCCAGCAACTGGATCAGCCGGGAGATCGCGGAGGCCGCCACTTGCAGTTCTTCCGCGGCGCGGCGTATCGAGCCCGACCTCGCAACGGCCACGAAGTATTTGAGCGCGTTGCTGCTCACCGGGCGCAGTTCCGCCTTTCGGCGGCCGTGCGGCCCGACGGCCCCCGGACCCGTCGCAGTCACCAGTTCGCGCACTTTTCGGCGGCCTGTCGGATCGCCGATGCATCGAACTGATTGGCTCTCCGATAGAAATCCGCGTCGGCAATCATCAGTGCGCTTGCCGGCACCGCGCGGCTGACCTGGCCCGACTTGCGCATGAATTGCTCCAACCGGGACACCGCGGCTGCGTCGACGTTGCCCCAGTATTTCCCGCCGTTGACCTTGTATGCGTCCCGGAAGGAATCGAGCTGGGCCTTGAGCAGATTGGCATCCCACTGCGCCAGCACCGACGGCTCCACCTGCCCCGTGGGCTTCGTGTTCGGCCAGGACTTCCACTGGATTCGGCGAACGCAGTCGGGGTTGGCAAATGCAAACTCGGAAGCTTTCGCCATGCCGCGCGCGATGGCTTCCACCATCTTGGGGTCCGATTCGATCGTTTTGGACATCGCCGCGATGCTGAAGTCGGGCAACGCACGCCAGTCTTCACCGCGCAGGTAGCGCATCTTCAAGCCCGCGTTCTCGAAGCCCGCCATGGCAGAGGCCCAGAACATCAGGCCTTGTACCCGCCCGCTCTTGAGCGCATCGATGGCCGGTGCGCCCGCGCCGGTGGCGATGAACTGGACGTCCTTGTCCGGATCGATGCCCTTCTCCTTGAGGTAGGCGCGCAGGATGGCGACCCCGCCCGAGCCCAGGCCGAACACGCCGATGGTCTTGCCCTTGAAATCGGTGATCGAGCGCAGGGGCGAATCCTCGAGCACGCCGATGCTCCAGTCGACCACGCCGTTGTTCACCACGAGCTTCACCGGCTGGCTGTTGAGCGACTGCGCCTGCACGGCAACGCTCGCGTTGATCTGCGCGAAATCTGCTTGCCCCGCAATCAGCAGCGCGATGGTTTGTGCCGGCGGTGCCAGCGGAATGAGTTCGACGTCGTAGCCTTCGTCGCGCCAATAGCCGAGCGCCAGGGGAAGGTTCAGCGTCGGATAGGAGATGTTGAGAACCTGCGTCCCCACCACGATGCGCACCTTCTTCCTTGGCGTCTGCGCCTCTGCGTGCGTGGCCGAGAGCATCGCGACGGCTCCCATCAAGATGCCGATCCATCTGACTGCGCTTTTGAACATTTGCTTCACCTGTGAGGAAATCGGATCGACCAGAACTGATCCATACCGGCCATCGGTTCTGCCTTGCGTTCCGTTGGCGCGAAGGAAGCTTGAAAGCCATTGCGCAACAGCGAAGAGACATCGCCATCCGACAGCTGAAGTGCGGACGCGACGTGCATGAGGTTCTCGTGCATGCGCGCGAGATGGCTCTTTGGGGAGGCCGCCACGCATCGATGATTTCGTCTGCGTCGCCTCGCCGGCCTGTTGGGGTGGGTTCATTTCACAATCCTAGGGATTGTGAAAGGTGCCCGGGTTAGCATTTTTCGGTGGCCGCGTTCGCAAAAGTCGCACACCTGCGAAGACCTCGGCAACCGGTCGGCTCGTTCCGTGAAAGTTCTGTCGCCTTGGTTGGCTGTGATGTTGAGCCGGCAGGAGCGACAGGAGGCCGAAGCCGCGATCGCGCAGGTCTTCAGCTCCCGGTCGCGCCCGCGCAGAGCCATTGCGACGGCGAGCTCTGGTCGAAGGCGCGTTGGGAGTTGGCCGCGTTGGCCGCGTTGCCTGCGCTGTCGTTCGCGGTGCCGCCTGCGGCGACGTTCACCGTCGCGCGACCGGTGTGGCGCTGTCCGACGGAGAACTGTCGCTCGTTCCAGCGGAGTTGCTCGCCGTCACGGTGTAGTAGTAGGTGGTGCCGTTGACCACGGAGGTGTCCGTGTAGCTGCTGCCAGCAACGCCGGACGCGACGGCCTCGTAGGGCCCGCCGCTGAAGGCGGAGCGGCCGACCGTGTAGCCGGTGGCCCCGAAGGACGCCTGCCAGCGCAGCGGCACGGCGCCATCGCCCGGCGAGGCCAGCAGCATGGCGGGCGCCGCGGGGACGACGCTCGGCGCACCGCCGTCGCCACCTGTGATCTGCACATTGCTGAAGACGCTGTTGTTCAGCTTGCCCGTGACCGACGAGACCACCAATCCAACATAGACCGTGTCGGGAACGGGGGCGTCGATGCGGCCGACATCGGTGGCGGCCCAATTGGTGCCGTCGGGAGAAACGTAGCCGGTGATGATGTTCCCGATGCGCTCGAGCTTCACCCAGTGAGTGGGCCCGGAGCTCGCAACCTTGTTCGCGTAGTTGGAGCCCCCGTACACCGCCAGTTTCGTCATGTTCTGCAAGACTTCACTTTTGTAGTTCATCGCCATCCAGGCGCGCGGAGCGCCTGGTTCCAGGCTTGTGCGCATCATCACGCCCGCCACCGCGGACGGGTGGGTGTTCTCGAGCGACTCGACCTTCGCGACGATGGTGCCGTTGCCGGTGAGCGCCTTGTAGGCGAAGTGGCAACTGTCGCGTTCGCCCCAGATGTCGTAGCCCGCCCCGGCCACGTTCCATTTGCCGGCGGCGTAGGTGGCCGAGCCGGCCGGGCTGGCGCCCCCGATGTCGGCACTGCTGAACCCCGAGGTGATCGATGCGGCCGAGGGAATGGGCAGCGCCGGCGGCGGCGCCGCCTTCGACGTGTCGGCGTCCTTCAGGAACATGAAGCTGGCGCCGTCCACCGGCATCCGAAGGCGCCTCTGCGCGATGAAGGGTGCCTGCAGGCCCTTGCGCAGCACGTAGGCGCCATAGATCTGTGTCAGCGCCAGGCTCCCGCCATTGGCGCCGTCCCAGCCGTGCCCGGTGACGTCGGTGAGGTAGTAGCGATCGGTCGTGCCGAAAGGAAGCGCCGGCGTGGGCACGCGCTCGTTCACTCTCGCGAAGTACTCGCCCGCGGCCAAGAGGCGGTTGTCGAAATCGGAATAGATGTCGATGCCTTGGCTCCAGAGCGCCTCGGCCAGCACGGTCAGCGACTTGAGCTGCCCATAGGCATGCCCCTGGTCGCGCAGCGAGTCGCCCAGCATGCCGATGTCGTTGGAGTTGCGCAGCCCGATATGGGCGAGCGTGCGGGTCTGGTAGACGACCCTGTCCAATGTCTCGATGTCGTCGGTGTAGATCGCCATCAGCCCCAGCGCGGCGAGGGACAGCGCGCCCTTGTTGGCTGCGCCGAACGAGCTTTCGCCGTAGGGGTTCGCCGCCGGCATCAGCACGTCCTTGAAGTACTTCTTGACGACCGCCGTGTCGGCCTCTTTCCAGCCCGACCAGGTGGTGCGCAGGATTTCTGCGCCGCCCACGAACTGGAGCGCGTAGTCGCCCAGGTCGAGCATCGACTCGCGACCCGAGAACTCCGTGTGGGTGGTGGCCCACCCGAGCAGGAACTTGCGCGCGTTCACCGCGTACCGCTCGTCACGGGTGAAGTACCACATCAGCGAGAGATTCGATATCGCGACCATGTCGTTGCGCCAGGCCCAGAGGTTCTCGTCAGGGGCGCGGCTCACCTTCGCGAACGGGCCATACCCTCCGTAGCTGAGCCTGGACATGGGGTTGCCCGCCACTTGCTTGAAGCCGGACGTCCACGGCTCCCTGCCCTGGTCGATGTATGTCTTGAGCGTCGCGAGATCCGAGAGGGAGACCCCAACGCCCGGGTGCTTGATCACGCGGGCCACCGGCGTGTCTGCCGGGGCGGCGGGAATCTCCGGTGTGCCTCCCGTCGCAACGGGCACCGCGGGGGCGCCTCCGGTCGCAACGGGAACCGCTGGTATCTCTCCTGTCGCAGCGGGGGTCTGCTGCGTGCCGCCCGGCAGGGCAAACCCCTCGCTTCCGCCACCGCAACCCGGGAGCACGACCGAGCCCAACACGAGCAACGCAGCAGCAAAGTTTTTTTTATCGAACATGGAAGCCTTCTCGGCGAGTGCATGGAAAGTCGCGAAGCCCGCTATGGCGCCGCAAGCTTTTTTCGAGGTGTTGATTTCAGCGATGAGCCTGCGATCCGCATCGGAGGCTTTTCGGCGCGCGAGGCGGGCCAATCCTGGCACCCGTCCAAGAGGGAAATATGAGCACCGAAGTATCGATTTCCATCGAATGTGAATCCGCCTTCTTTGCGGGCCATGGCTCAGCTGGGGACAAGGTTAAGCCTTTGGTTTTCTATTGAAGTAGGACTGCATAGATGAGGTGCGCCGCCCCGTGTTGTACCGGGCGCTGCGATCAAGAGGCCACCCCTTGAGACGAGGCGACAGATGGGACGACCCCTCCCACCGAATCAACAGTTTCACATATGGCAACAAAATAGCAGGCACCGGATTGCACTGAAAAATGAGTGGCTGAATTTCATTTTTGGCGCAATGGCTGCCCTCGCGCGATGCTGGAGGCGCACGAGGAACCGGATCGCTCGACGGGCTCTCAGCCGAAACGATTTATCGGGAGCGGACTCAAGGCGGGCGCGTGTTTCATGCGGGGCGGCATAGGCCTGGTGCCGAAGCGACACCTTCCACGGCTCGCGCGCTCAACCAGTTGGCGACATCGGCGTAAAGACGCCTTGGAACGGAACCGGAATTTGAGTTGGAGCTGGGCGGCTAGTCGGGCAGCCTTGCCGACTGGCTGCAGCCCCGCATGGGAGATGGGAGCTGGAGCGTTGGAGCGGGTGAAGGGAATCGAACCCTCGTATGAAGCTTGGGAAGCTGCCGTTCTGCCATTGAACTACACCCGCATTGGCAACCCGTTGAATTCAGACGGGTTGCAGACCCAAGCGCGCGATTCTACAGAGGAATCACGGGCGCTCTGCGCCGGGCGTCGCCGCTGCGCGGGGCGGCCCGCATCACTTTGCGCATATCGAAGCACGTTTTTGTTCGTTAACGAAAGAAGCACCGCTGCCTAGCATCCGGCCTCATTCAACCGGTCATGACAGGTCAGCCGCATGTCTTTCGCCAGGGCGCTTGAGCCCATCGCCTTTTCACCCGTTCCGCTCTACACACAGGTGCGCGAGACGCTGCGCGAGCGCATCCTCGATGGCACCTACGCGCCGCATGCGCAGTTGCCCTCCGAGAGCGAGATGGTCGCGCTCTTCAAGGTCAGCCGCATCACGGTGCGCCAGGCGCTCAGCGACCTGCAGCGCGAGAACCTGATCTTCAAGATCCCGGGCAAGGGCACCTTCGTCGCCAAGCCCAAGGCATTCCAGCAACTGGGCCAGCTCGAAGGTTTTGCCGAATCGATGGGCCGCATGGGCTACGAGATCCGCAACCAGGTCACCAGCCACAAGACCGTGCCCGCCTCGCCGCGCGTGGCGCAGCGCCTGGGGCTGGCCGAGGGCACGCCGGTCGCGCAGATCAAGCGCGTGCGGCATCTGAACCGCGCCCCGGTGTCCTACGAGGTGACCTACCTGCCCCACGCCATCGGCGAGCGGCTGCGGCAGGCGGACCTTGCGGGGCGCGACATCTTCCTCATCCTGGAGAACGACTACGGCATCGCGCTCGGCCACGCCGACCTGCAGATCGACGCGATGCTCGCCGACGAACTCCTCGCCCGCTCGCTGAGCGTGCCCGAAGGCACCGCCGTGCTGCGCGTGGAGCGCCTCACGCACACGGCCGAGGGCGCGCCGCTGGATTTCGAAGACCTTTATTTCCGCGGCGATGCGTTTCAGCATCGCCTTCGCATCGCGCGCAGCCACCCCACGAAGGCCCACCCATGAACATCCTCACCCGCACCGTAGACGTGCTGGTCATCGGCGGCGGCACGGCCGGCCCGATGGCGGCCGTGAAGGCCAAAGAAGCCAACCCCAAGCTCGAAGTGCTGCTGCTCGAGAAAGCCAACGTCAAGCGCAGCGGTGCCATCTCGATGGGGATGGACGGCCTGAACAACGCGGTCGTCCCCGGCTTCGCCACGCCCGAGCAGTACGTCAAGGAGATCACCACCGCCAACGACGGCATCGTCAACCAGAAGACGGTGATGGCCTATGCGCGCAACAGCTATTCGATGATCGAGGAGCTCGACCGCTGGGGCGTGAAGTTCGAGAAGGACGAGACCGGCGACTACGCGATGCGCAAGGTCCACCACATGGGCACCTACGTGCTGCCGATGCCCGAGGGCCACAACATCAAGAACGTGCTGTACCGGCGCCTGAAGCGCACGCGCGTGGAGATGTCGCAGCGCCTGGTGGTCACGCGCCTCTTGACGGCGGCCGACGGCAGCATCGCGGGCGCGATGGCCTTCGACTGCCGCACGGCCGAGTTCCACGTGATCCGCGCCAAGTCGGTGGTGCTGGCCACGGGCGCGGCCGGACGGCTGGGCCTGCCTGCGTCGGGCTACCTCTTCGGCACCTACGAGAACCCGACCAACGCGGGCGACGGCTACAGCATGGCCTACCACGCGGGCGCGGAGCTCTCGGGCATCGAGTGCTTCCAGATCAACCCGCTCATCAAAGACTACAACGGCCCCGCCTGCGCCTACGTGACCGGCCCCTTCGGCGGCCACACCACCAACAACAAGGGCGAGCGCTTCATCGAGTGCGACTACTGGAGCGGCCAGATGATGATGGAGTTCTACAACGAGCTGCAGGGCGGCAACGGCCCCGTCTTCCTCAAGCTGAGCCACCTGGCCGAGGAGACCATCGCCACCATCGAGCAGATCCTGCACACCAACGAGCGCCCCAGCCGCGGGCGCTTTCACGCCGGGCGCGGCACCGACTACCGGGAGCAGATGGTGGAGATGCACATCTCCGAGATCGGCCTGTGCAGCGGCCACTCGGCCTCGGGCGTGTGGGTGGACGAGCACGCACGCACCACGGTGCCGGGCCTGCACGCGGCGGGCGACCTGGCCTGCGTGCCCCACAACTACATGCTCGGCGCCTTCGTCTACGGCCGCCTCGCGGGCGAGAGCGCCGCGCGGCATTGCGCGGAGACCGAGCTGCCCGCGCTCGATGAAGAACAGGTCGCACGCGAGCACGCCCGCGTCAGCGCCCCGCTCCTTCGCAGCGGCGGCCTGCCCCCCGCGCAAGTCGAATACAAGCTGCGCCGCATGGTCAACGACTACCTGCAGCCGCCCAAGGTCACGCGCAAGATGGAGATCGGCCTCTCGCGCTTCGAGCAGATCCACGAAGACCTCGAACAGCTCGCCGCGCCCGGCCCGCACGAGCTGATGCGCGCGATGGAGGTGCACGCGATCCGCGACTGCGCCGAGATGGCCGCGCGCGCCTCGCTCTACCGCACCGAGAGCCGCTGGGGCCTGTACCACCACCGCGTGGACTTTCCCGAACGCAACGACCGCGACTGGTTCTGCCACACGCAATTGCAGAAGCAAGGCGACGCGATGGTGAGCTTCAAGCGCCCGGTCGACGCGTACATCGTGCCGCTCGACGCGCACGAGATGTCGGCCTACCAGCACCTGCGCGTGCCCGCCGCCGCGCGCGAGCCGGTCGCGGCCTGACGCCTGCACCACGACAAAAAAGAGAACCCCACATGCCCATCGCCTTCAACCCCACCAGCGTGCCCGTGCGCATCGACGACGACAAGTGCATCGCCCACAAGGGCTGCACCGTCTGCGTGGACGTGTGCCCGCTCGACGTGCTCGCCATCGACCTCAGCAAGGGCAAGGCCTACATGAAGTTCGACGAGTGCTGGTACTGCATGCCCTGCGAGAAGGACTGCCCCACCGGCGCGGTCACCGTCGACATCCCCTACCTGCTGCGCTGAGCCGCCGCGCCCGCATTTCAACCCGGAGCATCACGATGAAGACCCAGAGAATCCTGTCCCTGTGGGGCGCAACCCTCGGCCTGCTGCTGACCCTTCCCGCAGCGCAGGCCGAGACCATCCGCATCGCCATCGGCACGCAGGACACCACCATCAACTGCGCCACCGGCGGCCTCCTGATCCGCAAGCTCAAGCTGCTGGAAAAATACCTGCCCCGCACCGGCAAGTACAAGGACGCGCAGTACCAGATCGAGTGGAAGAACTTCACCTCCGGCGCGCCGCTCACCAACGAGATGGTCGCGGGCAAGCTCGATCTGGGCTCGATGGCCGACTTTCCGGGCAGCTTCAACGGCGCGGCCTTCCAGAAGGCGGGGCGCAAGAGCATCTTCATCACTGTGCTCTCGGGCAGCACCACGGGCAGCGGCAACGGCATCGTCGTGCCGAAGGATTCGAAGGTGCAGTCGCTCGCCGAATTGAAGGGCAAGACCATCTCCGTGCCCTTCGCCTCGACCTCGCACGGCATGCTGCTGCGCGCCATTCAGGCGCAGGGCTGGGACCCGCTGAAGGACGTGAACATCACCACCCAGGCGCCCGAGGTGGCCGGCCCCGCGCTGCAGGCCGGCAAGGTCGAGGCGCATGCGGACTTCGTGCCCTTCGCCGAGCTCTTTCCGTACCGCGGCTTCGCCCGCAAGATCTACGACGGGTCGCAGGCCAACGCGCCCACCTTCCACGGCAGCCTGGTCGACGAGGAGTACGCGAAGAAGTACCCCGAGGTCGTCACCGCGTACCTGCGCGCCGCACTGGAGGCCGACCGCCTCGTGGCCGCCGAGCCCGAGAAGTACAGCGAGCTGATCGCCAAGGTCACGGGCATCGAGGCGGAGGTCAACTACCTCTTTCACGGCCCGCTCGGCCTGCAGACGCGCGACCTGAGCTGGAAGCCCGAGTACCGCCAGGCGGTGAAGACATCGCTCGACACGCTGCGCCTCTTGAAGCGCACCGACAACGACATCGACGCCAACGCCTTCGTGCAGGACGGCTACATCCGCACTGCGTTCACGGAGGCGGGCATGGACTACGACAAGCAACTGAAGAACTACGCCCGCGCCCCGCTGGTGGCCAAGGACGCATCGACCGGCAAGCCCATCACCGACGTGAGCCGCGTGGCCCAGGTGTGGGTCGCAGGCGAGCCGCTGGTGCGCCACTACGCCTCGCCCGAGAACGCGCTGGGCGACCTGCAGAAGCTGGAGAAGGCCGGCAAGAAGGCGCGCGTGGTCTATGCGCAGGACCGCAACAGCGGCAACAAGCTGCTGGCCGCCGACGCGTGGTTCGTGCTCGGCGCCAAGGGCGAAGTCGATGCCTTCCTGCTCAAGGACCAGGCCGAGGGCTGGGCCGCCAAGCACGGCGGCAAGGTGCAGGACTTCGCGGGCGTGCGCGCCGCACTCGCGGGCTGACGCCCTCCTCTGTTCAGAGAACGTCACCATGGCCAGCTCCTTGAACGACAAGCTGCCGCGCGCCGCGTGGCGCATCGCCGCGCTGCTCCTGTGTGTGCTCGCATGGCACCTGGCCACGCGCGAGCGCATGAACCTGGGCTTCATCACCTTCCAGAACGTGCCGCCGCCGCGCGAGGTGGCCGAATCGGCGTGGTCGCTGGTGCAGTCGCCGCTGGTGCTGCAGCACCTGTCGGCGAGCTTGCGCCGCGTGTTCATCGGCTTCGGCCTTGCGGCCGTGGCCGGCGTGGCGCTGGGCCTGGCGATCGGCCGCGCCCGCTGGGCCGAAGACACGCTGCTGCCGCCGCTCGAAGTGCTGCGGCCGATTCCCGCCGTCGCGTGGATTCCGCTGGCCATCCTGATGTTTCCGTCGTCGGAGGCGTCGATGGTCTTCATCACCTTCGTCGGCGCGCTCTTTCCCGTGCTGCTCAACACCGTGCACGGCGTGGAGGCGGTGGATGCGCGCCTGGTCGCCTCGGCGCGCAGCCTGGGCGCGGGGCGCCTTGCGGTGTTTCGCGAGGTGATCCTGCCGGGCGCGCTGCCCAGCGTCGTTACGGGCCTTGCCATCGGCATGGGCACCGCGTGGTTCTGCCTGGTCACGGCCGAGATGATCTCGGGCCAGTTCGGCATCGGCTACTACACGTGGATGTCGTACACGATCCAGAACTACGCGGACATCGTGGTCGGCATGCTCTTCATCGGCGTGCTCGGCATGGGCAGCAGCGCGCTGGTGCGCCGGGTCGGCCAGTCGCTGATGCCCTGGCGCGCCGTGCAGGAGCAACGCGCATGAAGGCCGACGTGCAGACCGGCCGCATCGCCATCGACGATTTGCGCGTGCGCCTCGGCCAGGGCGCGCAGGCCTTCGATGCGGTGCAGGACATCACGCTGCATGTGGAGCCCGGCGAGTTCGTCTGCCTGCTCGGGCCTTCGGGCTGCGGCAAGTCGACGCTGCTGGGCGCGCTCGCGGGGCACCTGACACCTGCGAGCGGCGCGATCCGCGTGGACGGCGAGCCGGTGCGCGGACCGCACCCGGACCGCGGCCTCGTCTTCCAGCACCACACGCTCTTCCCCTGGAAGAAGGTGCTCGACAACGTCGCCTTCGGCCTGAAGATGCAGGGCGTCGGCCGCCGCGAGCGCCATGCGCGCGCGCACGAGATGCTGCGGCTCGTGGGCCTGGACGACTTCGCGGGCTTCTACCCCTCGCAGCTCTCGGGCGGCATGCAGCAGCGCGCGGAGATCGCGCGGGTGCTCATCAACCACCCGCGCGTGATGCTGATGGACGAGCCCTTCGGCGCGCTCGATGCGCAGACGCGGCTGATGATGCAGCGCCAGCTGCTCGACGCGTGGGCGCGCGTGCGCACCACCATCGTCTTCATCACGCACGACATCGACGAGGCGCTGTTCCTCGGCGACCGCGTGCTCGTGATGGGGCCGCGGCCGGGGCGCATCGTGGCCGAGTTCGCGCTCGACTTCGCGCGGCCGCGCGATCCGTCGCTGGTCACCTCTTCCGAATTCACCGCGCTCAAGCGGCACTGCCTGCAGTTGCTGCATCCGCACGCGGCCGCCAGCGCGCCGCTGGAACGCCTCACGCCGCTGGGCGCGCCCACCGCTGCGCAACTGCGCTTTGCCATCTAGAAAAAGAATGAACCCCTCGACCCTCGACGACCCCGAACTGCAGGCCATCGCCGAACGGCTGGCCTCGCCCGACGCCGAAGTGCGCCGCATCGCCGTGATGGACCTGGGCGACCTCTCCGACGAGGCGCACACGCCGCTGCTGGTCGCGGCCCTGCGCGACGACACGCCGGCTGTGCGCGCCGCCGCCGCATTGGCGCTGGAGACCATGGAGAACCAGTCCGCCGTCGAAGGACTGGCAGAGGCGCTCGACGATGCCGATGCGCAGGTGCGCGAAGCCGCCGCCCACAGCCTGGCCGAGCTGAAAGAGCCCGCATCGGCTGCGTGGCTGCTGCCGCATGCGGGCACCGGGCCGGCGCGAGTGCGCGCCGCCGTGCTGCGTGCATTGCGCGAACTGCGCGTGCCTGCGAGCGCCGCGCCCGCGCTGGCGGTGCTGCAGGAGCCGCGCGCCGCGCAGGACACCGCCGATGCCATCGCCCTGCGCCGCGAAGCGATCGGCGTGCTCGGCTATCTGAAGCACGCGGCCGCGCTGCCTGCGCTGGCCGCGCTCGCCGCCTCCGACCCCGTGGACGAAGTGCGCCGCGCGGCCGTGGGCGCCCTCGCCTTCGCGGCCGGCGACACCGATGCGCGCGAGGCACTGGAAACCGCGCTGCGCGATGCGAGCTGGCAGGTGCGCGAGGAAGCTGCCACGGCGCTTGGCAAGCTGCAGCAGCCCGCCGCGACCGCCGCGCTGCTGGTGGCGCTGGACGATCCTTACTGGCAGGTGCGCCTGCGTGCGGCCCGCAGCCTGGGGCGGCTGCGCAGTGCCGAGAGCGTCACGCCGCTGCTCGTTGCGCTGGGCCACAGCATCAGCAACCTGCGCAAGGAAGCCGCGCTGGCGCTGGGCGAGATCGGCGATGCAGCGGCGCTGCCTGCGCTCGAACTTGCTGCGGACGATGCCGATCCCGAAGTGCGCAAGTCCGCCCGGCTGGCGATCGTGCAGATCGGGAAGGCGGGCCATGGCGCCTGAGTCCATCGTCGACCATCGCGCGCGGGCTGCGCTGGAGTTTTGCTGGGGCGATGGGGAGCGGTATCTGGCCACGTACCAGCTGCTGCGGGACAGTTGCCCTTGTGCGGATTGCAAGGCGCTGCGTGCGGCTGGTCGCGGTGGCGATGCAGTCGATGTGCAACTCGCGGACATACAGCCGGTGGGGGCTTATGGCGTGCAGTTCGTGTTCAGCGATGGGCACGACCGGGGGATTTTTCCTTGGGGGTTTTTGAAGGAGCTGCTGGAGGAAGATGTGCAATCGGCCGTGACACCATGACCACTTCATAGCCTTTTTGCTCCAAGGCCGTCGCTATTCCATTCTTCTGATTTCTGTGACTATTGCAGGCCGGCTTCCAAAGTCTACTTTGGCCGAACACCGATATACGGTGCAAATGGAATTGATTTACTGATAACACCCCTGACTCACGCGTGAACTAGTCTTTATGCCATTTTTTGGCTAAATCCTCGTTAGTATTCCACTACCAGGAGTGCGTAGCGCTTTAAGCCAACGAGCAAGTGAGGCTCTTTCTTCAAACCTCACTGGATATGACCGTGCACTACACACCCGTTGAGATCCAGGAGCAATGCGAGATGACGTAACTATTAATCCGGATTCTGCTCCTTCGTGAACCACATCGGCCCAAAGAGCCTTGACAATCAGCTGCTCAATTGAAGATTTTTGCCTCTTGCATTGAATGAGGATTGTTGGAGGATCGCTATTTCGGTCAATTTCTGGCTTCCACGCCCGGATATCCACCCCCCCATCTCCACGACCAGGCCCCATTTCCACGTCGTATCCAGCACGCGAAAAAAATTCGCCGACCAAGCCTTCGAACTTTCGCCAGTTCATCGCGTCAATGGCTGAAAAATTCGCCCCTAAGTAGTCAAGAAGCCGTTGATCGATAAAACGTCCATCAGATGCATCTAATGATTCACTTGAAAATAGTTCTTTTAATTCTATTGTATTCGTCCAATCTATTCTTCTGAAGCGGTCGAACTCGCATAAGGCGCCGATTCGATAGAGGTACATCATATCGATGATCTCTCTTGCCAGTTTTTGCCCCAAATGACCCCACCTTTCTTCTGTATTTCTAAGAAATTGACTCAACTCCAATCCGGGCTTTGGTAATAGCCAATCACTCTCCCCTGCGAGTAAGTCAAAAATTCCATCGATCACTGGCTGACGAATCGCATCATTTTTGGATGAAAACCGAAAGAATGTTGGGGCATGATAGGCGACTGGATGGGGCAGCACTCCCAATCGATGAAGAATTTTCTGAAATGACTCCAGCAATTCGTCGTGATGTATGGACACATGAGTGGCTTCAGCGCTGGAAAGTTGGGTGCGCAGGTTGCTTTTGATGTCGGTATGCGATATCAACTCATCAAGCGACAAAGCCAGTCCGGATTTGAATCCAATTTGTTCGCTGATGTATGCAACAAAGAGGTCGCGAGGCATAAGAAAGCCGCTCATAAGATTTTTTTGGGATTCATTTTTATAATTGACTGCCATTTCAAAATGGCAAAAATAAACGGCGGCTCGAATCTTGTGTTGATCCACCTATCGGGAAGGGGCGCGGCCTATTTCGAACTAAATTTCTGCTCCTGGTCGGCTGCAGCCATATCGGTGCATCAATTATGCTACTGCGTGCCGATGCAGCCTTTCGGCGAGATCTCCACTACTGGATCGTGGCAACGTATTTGTCGCATTCCTTGATAACAAAGTGCGGCACCAATTGATATTCACGCGGGTTGAGTTGATAAATATAGTTGTTCTCGATGTGAAAGGCCTCGTTGATAAACTTCAAGATGACATTGGACTTGACCTTGTCTTCTTCATGATCAAAAAGAATGCGGTAGAGGTGCAGCTTCTCGTAGTTGCTGGTTGAAGCGTGGTAGAGCTGCTTCATTTGCTGTTTATCAGTGACCAGACTAAGAGCTGCCGCGTAACTGAAGTCGGGGATTTTTTCGACGACAGCCTCACATCCTGCTTTGATTTCTTCTTCGGTCATATCTCGCAGTTCTCCATCGTCGAATTTCTTTGGAGCGGGACGCTTGTGAAAGACGTTTGACAGAATGTCAAACGCATCGCCCTTTTGCTGGGTAACTTCCAGCAAGCGGCGAAGGTAGACAAGTCGGTTTAAAAGCGGGATCGGCTGGGTAATATTTTCATGATTGATGTCAATGAAAGTCTTAACCTGCGCCCGCGTAACGATCTTCTCGGAAAGAATGCCATCCTTGTTTTCAAGGAAGGCGACGGCTGGTTTGGTGAATCGGTCTGCATGGTGAACGACCATGTCCACCACGGGGTCCAGATCATGAGTCAGCAAAAGCACGGTTTTCCCGCGCAGTGACTGGGCCCCCCGGAAGAGCATTTCGATGATGGCGTACTTCTTGTTCTTATCGAACGATGAAATTGGGTCGTCCAGTACGATCAATTTGGGATCGGACTTGACCGCATCGAACATGAAAAGGACCAAGGCGATGGCATTTCTTTCGCCAAAACTCAGGTGATCCCGCACATTGCTGACCGATTGCTCGGGAAATTCTAAATGCGTGAGCAGTAGCTTGTGCCTGGAGTCCGCACCTGCTCGCAGTTCAACTCTATAAGAGTAGCCCGCATTCGCGAGGAAGTCATTAATGTGCGTGCTGTAGGCTTTGACTAGACGTTCAATCGTAGTCCGTTGCTTAATAATGGCGCCCTGCAATGCTCCCGCCTTTTCGATCAAAGGCTGAATACTCTCGTTGATGATCTGGACCTTGACTGCGGTTTCTTCCGATTGCAGATGGTAATAAAGTCCTAAATCAATCTTGTATGATCCTAATTCGTCAATAATTTTTGTGACATCTTTGAGCGAACTGAAGCCGATGGCTCGGTTTTGCTTGAACTTCCCGGCTAAGCGTTCAATTTGCGTTTTAACCTCATTCAGAAAGGCGACTTGCTCGTCCGTATACTTTTCCGTATTTTTGACGAATTCTGAGATCTTGTCTTTTGTGGCCGCTGAGAAGTATTTGTTAAGGCGGTCGAAAGTGCTGACGATCTTGTTGAGCGTTTCAATGGATTTCGGGTCGTAGGCTTGAGCGACCTTGTCTATTGTTTCGCGTTTGGTCTTGATGTCGCTGGTGCAGTACGGGCAATCTGAGCCGAAGGGGAGGTAGCTTGCTCCCTCTTGCTGCCACCGAATCCACTTGTATCCAGATTCGTGGCGGATGTACGGCGTATATGCTTCCAGTCCGGCAGGGATGTTTGCAACCTTGTTTCCATCCTTAAAGGCCTTTGCGATGTTGCCGGCTGCGTGGATTCCGGTCTTAACCGGCCTGCCGAAACTGCTGCTGATCTCCTCAAAGTCGGCAAGAAGGATATCGACTTCGGGGTCCGTCGAAATCGAACTCTTGAAGTCTTGAATCAGTTCCTCGATCTTCTGCAGTCCATCGTCATAGTCCTGCGTCTTGATAAAGATCTCGAAGCTGCCTTTCAGCAAGTCATCTTGCTGAAAAACAAAGCTGTTGATGTAATCTTCGTTGAAGATCCTCGTGGCCGCGATGTCGTCTATACCCGTGATGCTGGGGACTGCCGTGGCATTTGCGCGGTGTTTGAACGGGATCAGGTTAGCGAGTTTCTTTGCGGCACCATTTTTTTCTTCGACTGCGTATGCTATTGCCTTTGCGATGGTGCTTTTGCCTGTGCCGTTGATCGCGTATTTGATGTTGAGTACGCCCTCGGCGATCTCGATTTGACCGCGTTCGATGTTATTGCAATGCTCTAGTTGGATCTGCATCCCGCCCTCCGTTGTAAGTACTCGTCACATATCGGAAGGGTAGCCGGAAATCCCGATATTTGCGCCTTCTTCGATTAGGTTTTTCCGCCGAAGATGAGCCGGTGTGCGGCGGCTATGCGCCACCTTCGCTCGGTCGAAGTGAACCTCGGTGCGGCTTTATCTGGCAACACACGAGCACATCATCGTTGTCCAACTAACGGCCAATGACCTTTGCCTTCTTGCCCCGGAGGGGGGTACGTCCGTGAGCTTCCGTTCCAACTGGCGCTGGAGTGCGGGAAGGCCGAGCGGATGGTTCAGGCACCGGAAAGGCAGTCGCCAGTTCAGACTTTCAGGACTAGTGGCAATACTCGCGCGGCGCTTCGACAAGCTCAGCGTGAACGGACAGTGGTTCCGTCCTGATCTCAATCGCCGTTCGTGGCGGAGATCACGCGGGCTGCAAAGGCAAATACATCCGCGTAGCTATACTCCGCCCCGTCACGTCAAAAACAGGCGTGATCGGGATTGGACTCCCGTTGAAATCACTGCGACGAAAGCCGCAGTTACCGCAAGGACTGCGGCTTTCTCATTCGTGCAACCTTTTTTAGGCGGCTCGATGAGCGGGCGCAAGCCCGGCCGGTTTCACGCAAGTGGTTTCCCGGTAGTCCAACTCGTCGAGCCGCCGCCCTCGATTGGACTCGGGTGCGGTGGTTTCAGTAAATCGAAACCCTTGGAGGCCATACATGGCTCACGTCCCCTCGTCCCCCGAATCCTTCGCCCCTCACAGCGCCGCATCGCTCGCGCTCCAGACCTGCGACGACATCGACAGCCTGCACGACGTGCGGCTCGCCTACGCGTGCATCGAGAAGCTCGTCGTTCCGACGCATGCGAGCGACGCGGAAGATGCCTACCCCCTCCGCACCGAATTGAGCGCCCTGATGCGGCTGGTGAACGAGGCGCTGCAGCGCCGCATCGAGACGGCCGATGCCACGATGCAGGCGCTGCGCCTGGCAGTGAACAAGGCCGACGCGGCGCCGTGCTGAGGCCTTCGATCGTCGGCGTTCGTCAGAAGGCGCTCTTGACGACGCCGCCATCGACGCGAAGGGCCGCACCCGTGGTCGCCGAGGCGAGCGGACTTGCCACGTAGGCCACGAGCGAGGCCACCTCCTGTGGCGTCGCGAAGCGCTTGATCAGCGAGGTCGGGCGCACGTGGTCGAAGAACTCCGCCTCGACCTGCTCGAAGCTCTTGTCGCTCGAGCGCGCCATGCCCTCCACGAAGTCGCCGACGCCGCGCGATTTCGTCGGGCCGGGGAGCACGCTGTTCACCGTGATGTTCGTGCCGGCGAGCGATTCCGCGAGCCCGCGCGACACGGCGAGCTGCGCGGTCTTGGTCATGCCGTAGTGGATCATCTCGGTGGGGATCTGCACCGCGCTTTCGCTCGAGATGAAGATGATCCGCCCCCAGTTCGTGCGCTTCATGTCCGGCAGCACCAGGCGTGCGAGGCGCACGCCGCTCAGGACGTTGACGTCGAAAAAGCGCTGCCAGTCTTCATCGGGAATGTCTTCGAATGCCTTGGCCTCGAAGATGCCCAGGTTGTTCACCAGGATGCCGATGCCGGGGTGGCGGCGCACGGCTTCCTCGGCAGCATCGGCCCGGCTGAGGTCCCCGGCGTAGCCGAGAACGGTGCCGTTCGTCTCCGAGCGGATGCGCTCGGCCGCCTCGTCGACCGCCGCCTGCGACCTGCCGTTGACGATGACGCTCGCGCCCTCCTGGGCCAGCGTGCGCGCGATGGCATAGCCGATTCCTGCGGTGCTGCCGCTTACCAGCGCGAGCTTGCCGTTGAGTTGAAGGTCCATGTCGATGCTCCTTGGTCAGTTCGAGGTTGGTGTCCGTTGGCGGCATGCGGTGGGCAGCGGCCGTTCGGCGACGAGGCCCATTTTTCGCTATGCCAGGAAGTTGATCAACGCCGGAATGACCTGCTCCGGCGCCTCTTCCATGAGCCAGTGCCCGGACCCCTTGACGATCACGCCCTGCACGTTGGTCGCCACCATCCTGCCCTGCTCGATCAGGAAGGTACCGCCGGCCTTCTCGCCGGAGAGCACCAGCATGGGCATGGGCAGCGGCGTCTTGCCCAGTTCTGCGAACTCGGCCGCGTCCTGCTCGAAGGCCTTGAAGTATTCGAATCCGGCGCGCATGCCGCCGGGCTGCGCGTAGGCCTTCGCGTAGAACCGGCGATCGGCCTCGGGCACCGAGTGCTTGGGGTCGGCCGCGAAGTCGTTCCAGAAGTGCTCGAAGTAGATGCGCTCGCGCCCGCTCACGAGCGCCAGCGGCGTCTTGCCGTGGAAATGGAAGTGCCAAAGGTCGCGCAGCAGCCACACGTTCTGCCATTGGCCGATGCCGGGCAGGAAGGCGTCCATGAGCACCACCTTGTCGGTCTCCGAAGGGAACTGGGCGGCATACGCGTAGGCCACCATCAGGCCGATGTCGTGGCCGACGATGCTCGCGCTGCGGATGCCGAGCGAGCGGACGAGCTCGTGGATGTCGACGGCCATGTTCTTCTTGCCGTAGCCCGTCTCGGGCTTGGACGAACTGCCGGCGCCCCGAAGGTCGGGCACGACCACGGTGTGCGTCTTCGCGAGCAGCGGCATCAGCGGGTTCCACATGTGCGCGGTCTCGGCGTAGCCGTGCAGCAGCACGACGGCCGGCCCGGTGCCGCCGATGCGGTAATGGATGCGGGTGCCGTTCACCTCTGCGGAGCCCGCGCGAAAGCCCGGCACCGCGTCGGCGGCAGGTGCGGCGTGCGCTGCGGAGCCCACCGTCAGGGTGGCGCCGAGCGCGACTGCGCCGGCAATCAGCGAGCGGCGGGTGGGTGCGGGGGTGAGAGTGGCATCGGTCATTTTCGAAGGTCCTTTCTGTTGGGGATGGCGTGAATTTATGATTCAGCTTCGCTTTCAGGAAGGGCGCAAAGATGGTTAAATCATTCAGCTTTACTGAATGATCAAAGACCACCCCCATGGACCGATTGCGCGCGTACGAGGTCTTCGTCACCGTCGTGGCGAAGGGCAGTTTCACCAAGGCGGCGGACGCGCTGGACACCTCCCCGGCCAATGTGACGCGCTACGTCAACGAGTTGGAAGCGCACTTGCGCACGCGGCTGATCAACCGCACATCGCGCCGCCTGTCGCTCACCGAAGGCGGCGAAGCATTGTTCGAGCGGGCCACGTCGATCCTTGAAGAAGTGGCGGAGACCGAGGCGCTGGCCACCACCGCGTCGCTCCAGCCCCGTGGGCGCCTGCGCATCAACGCGCCGCTGAGTTTCGGCAGCCTCGTGCTGGCGCCCCTGTGGCCCAAGTTCATGGCGATGTACCCGGATGTGGAGCTCGACATCGCGCTCATCGACCGCGTGGTCGACATCGTCGAAGAGGGCTACGACCTGGCCATCCGCATCTCTCGCACCACGTCGGGCAACCATATCGCGCGCCGGCTGGGCGGCTCGCAGAACCTGGTCTGCGCTTCGCCCGCATACCTGGCGACCCACGGCATGCCCAAGGTCCCGGCGGATCTTTCGCGGCATGCGTGCCTGGGCTACACGTACGGTGCGACCTCCGACGAGTGGCAGTTCGCCGGGCCCGGCGGGACGCTGGAATCCGTGCGCGTGCGCTGGGCCCTGCGCGCCAACAATGGCGAGACCGCCCGCGCCGCGGCGCTCGCTGGTGCCGGCGTCATCTGGCAACCGAGCTTCGTGATCGGCGAGGATGTGCGGGCCGGTCGATTGGTCGAGGTGATGACCGGTTATCACATGCCGCCCGTCGACATCCTGGCGATCTACGCGAGCCGCCGGCATCTGAGCGCGAAGGTGCGGGTGATGGTCGACTTTCTGGTCCATGCGTTTCACGGCTCGCCGCTGGTGGTGAAATAAATCGACGCGGCGCCATGCCGAGGTCTTCGATCGTCGGCCTGGCGTCGCCGCGATCCGTGCACTGAACCCGGCAGCCTCACCGCCCCAGGATCAACACCCCGAACAGCACCACCGACACGATCGCCAGCAGCGCGGTGGTGCCCTGCCAGAAGCGCACGGGGTGCCTTTCAATCAACGGCGGCAGGCGCGGGCGCAGAAACTCCTGCCCCGGTGCCCGCAGGTCGTGCGCGAGCTCCGACACCGCCTCCTGCCGCTTGGCGGGGTTGGGGTTCAGCGCCTTCTGCAGCACCGCATCGACCCACTCGGGCAGCTCGGGCCGCAGGTGGCGCGCCGGCACGTAGCGCAGCCGGTTCACATCGGCCGGCGACCGCACGCGCGACACGTGCAGCCCATACGGCAACTGGCCCGTGAGCATCTGGTAGACGATCACCGCCATCGAGAACAAGTCGGACCGCGCACTGCCGCCCTGCCCCGTGAAGTACTCGGGCGCCGTGTACTGCAGCGTGCCCGTGATCGCGAGCGGCCTGCCCTCGCCCGCGCCATCGGCGAGCCCCGCTACATGCGTGGTCGCGAGGTCGATGATCCGCACGGTGCCGGTGCGGTCGATCATCACGTTCTCGGGGCGCACGTCCTGGTGCAGCATCTCCTTGCCGTGCAGCGCCTGCAGGCCGCTCGCGAGCTGCTCGGCGATGCGGCGCACGCTGTCGAGCGATGGCTTGGGGTGGTCGACCATCCACTGCGCGAGCGTCTGGCCATCGACGTATTCCATCGCGACGTACAGGTGCCCGCGCGCACGCTCGATCGCGCTGGCCTTGAGCACATGCACGTTGTCGATGCGCCGCGCCACCCACTCCTCGAGCACGAAGCGGTCGAGGTACTCTGGGTCGTCGCCCAGGTCGACCGACGGGAGCTTCAGCACCACCTGCTGCCCGCTCGCGTCGTCCACCGCCAGGTGCACATGGCTGCGCGAGCTCACATGGAGTTCGCGCACGAGCGTGAAGCCCTCGAAGCGCGCGCGGGGCGCGAGCGGCGGCGCGATGGCGAGGCCCTCGCGCTGCAGGGGCAGCGGCGCGGCGTCGGCGGGCGGGAGTTCGTCGATGCGCACGAGCTGCACCGTGCAGTCGTCGTCGCTGCCGCGATGCCGTGCGGCCTCGGTGAGCAATCGCGCGGCTTCGTCCAGGTCGTCATCGCACCGCGCGATCGCGTCGTGCACCGCGGCGGCATCGAGGTACGCATAGGCGCCGTCGGTGGCCAGCAGATAGACCTCGCCCACCTCCGCCTCCCAGCAGCGGTAGTCGATCTCCACGTTCGGCCCCGCGCCCAGCGCGCGCCCGAGGTACGACTCCACCGACGACAGGTGCACGCGGTGGTCTTCGGTCAGCTGCTCCAGCCCGTTGGGATGCAGGCGATGGATGCGCGCATCGCCCACGTGCAGCATGTGCACGTCGCGGCCCTTGAAGATGAGCGCGCTGAAGGTGCAGACGTAGCCGCTGTCCTTGTCGAAGCGCGCATCGCTGCGCATGGTCTGCGCGTGCAGCCACGAGTTCGTGGCGCTCAGCACGCGCTGGGCCGCGCGGCGAACCGACCACGCATCGGAGGTGGCGTAGTAGTCGTCCAGAAAACCCCGCACCGCCGCCGCGCTCGCCACCTGGCTCACGCGGCTGGAGCCGATGCCGTCGGCCAGCGCCACCGCGATGCCCTTGGACAGGCGCGGCGTTCCCTCGGGCAGCATCGCGCCGTGGAAGTCCTGGTTGACCTGGTTCACTGCATCGGGCTTGGCCAGCGAGTGCTGGCCGAGCGCGACGCGCAGCGCCTTGTGCGTGGGCATCAGCATCGAAGCGATGCGTGCGGGTGTGCGTGGCCGCGACCGGTGTTCAGCTGGCCTTGCGCTTGGGCGCCGTCTTGTAGTGCGTCGAGTACAGCGTCAGGCCCACGAAGGTGAGGCCGCCCACGAGGTTGCCGATGACGGTGGGAATCTCGTTCCAGATCAGGTAGTCCATCAATGTGAACTTGCCGCCCAGCAGGAGGCCTGTGGGGAACAGGAACATGTTGACGATCGAGTGTTCGAAGCCCATGTAGAAGAACACCATCACCGGCATCCACATGCCGATCGCCTTGCCCGACACGGTGGTGGACATCATGGCCGCGACCACGCCGGTGGAGACCATCCAGTTGCACATCACGCCGCGGATGAACAGCGTCAACATGCCGGCCGCGCCATGCGCCGCATAGCCCACGGTGCGGCCTTCGCCGATGTGGCCGAGCTTCTCGCCGATGGCGTTGGGCGCCTCGCTGAAGCCGAAGGTGAAGATGATCGCCATGAACACGGCCACCGTGAGCGCGCCCGCGAAGTTGCCCACGAACACCAGGCTCCAGTTGCGCATGACGCCGCCCCAGGTGGCGCCCGGGCGCTTGTCGAGCACCGCGAGCGGCGCGAGCGTGAACACGCCCGTCAAGAGGTCGAAGCCCAGCAGGTACAGCATGATGAAGCCGACCGGAAAGAGCATCGCGCCCACCAGCGCATTGCCGGTGTTCACGGTGATGGACACGGCGAAGGCCGCGGCCAGCGCCAGAATGGCGCCGGCCATGTAGGAGCGGATGAGCGTGTCGCGGGTGGACATCAGCAGCTTGGATTCGCCGGCATCGACCATCTTGGTCACGAACTCGGCGGGGGCTAGGTAGGCCATCAGGGTTCCTTGAAGAAGCGGGGAAGAAAAAGAAATCGAAAGTGCGCGGCTCAGCCGAGCGCGACCAGCACGCGGCCTTCATGCACGCGCACCGCATGCGCGCGCACCGAGTACTCGGGCGCTTCGAGGCACTCGCCATTGCGCAGGTCGAAGTGGTTCTTGTAGAGCGGCGAGGCGACGACGATGCGCTCACCCAGGCTGCCCACGAGGCCGCGCGACAGCACGCTGGCGTTGGCCTTCGGGTCCACGTTGTCGATGGCGTAGAAGGCCTGCTCCCGGCCCACGTTGAAGATCGCGACATGCACGCCCTCCACGAGCGCGCAGACGCCGGTGTCGGGGAGGATGTCGGTGGCCGCGCACACGGCGGTCCATTGGAGGGTGTCGGTGGTCATCGGTGTGGTCCTCTCGGTTCGTCGTCAGACGGTTTCGGCATCGGCTTCGGTGCTGCGCTCTTCCGCACGGGCCGGGCGGATCTGGCCGCGCTCCTTCACGAACACGATGTGCTCGTCGGGCTTCTCGCTGTTGACGAAGGAGCGGAAGCGCTGGCGCACGGCAGGGTCGTTCACCGCGGTCTTCCATTCGCACTGGTAGGTGTCGACCACGTTCTGCATCTGCGCTTCGAGTTCGCCCGTGATGCCGAGGGTGTCTTGCAGCAGCACGCCCTTCAGGTAGTCGAGCCCGCCTTCGAGGTTCTCGCGCCAGGTGCTGGTGCGCTGCAGGCGGTCGGCTGTGCGCACGTAGAACATCAGGAAGCGGTCGATCAGCTGGATGAGCTGCGCCTTGGTGAGATCGGAGGCGAAGAGCTCCGCGTGGCGCGGCTTCATGCCGCCGTTGCCGCAGACATAAAGGTTCCAGCCCTTCTCGGTGGCGATGATGCCCACGTCCTTGCCCTGCGCCTCGGCGCATTCGCGGGTGCAGCCCGAGACGCCGAACTTGATCTTGTGCGGCGCGCGCAGGCCCTTGTAGCGGTTCTCCAGTTCCACGGCCAGGCCCACGCTGTCGTCCACGCCGTAGCGGCACCAGGTGGAGCCCACGCAGCTCTTCACCGTGCGCAGCGACTTGCCATAAGCGTGGCCCGACTCGAACCCCGCGGCGATGAGCTCTTCCCAGATCGATGGCAACTGCTCCACGCGCGCGCCGAACATGTCCACGCGGGCGCCGCCGGTCACCTTGGTGTAGAGGCCGTATTTCTTGGCGACCTGCCCTACGGCGATGAGCCCGTCGGGCGTGACCTCGCCGCCGGGCATGCGCGGCACGACCGAGTAGGTGCCGTCTTTCTGGATGTTGCCGAGGAAGTAGTCGTTGCTGTCCTGCAGGCTCGCGAGGTTTTTCTTCAGCACGAACTCGTTCCAGCACGAGGCGAAGATGCTCGCCGCCGTGGGCTTGCAGATGTCGCAGCCCAGGCCCTTGCCGTGTTTGGCCAAGAGGTCGTCGAAGGTGCGGATCTCGCCCACGCGGATGAGGTGGTAGAGCTCCTGGCGCGAGTACGCGAAGTGCTCGCACAGGTGGTTGTTCACGGCCATGCCGCGCTTGGCCATCTCCACCTTCATCACCTGCCCGACCAGCGCCACGCAGCCGCCGCAGGTGGCGCCCGCCTTGGTGCAGGCCTTCATGTCGGCGACGGTGCAGGCGCCCTCGCCCACGGCCGCGCAGATCTGGCCCTTGGTCACGTTGTTGCACGAGCAGATCTGCGCCGTGTCGGGCAGCGCATCGACGCCGAGGCCCGGCCGCGCCTTGCCATCGCTCGAGGGCAGGATCAGGAACTCCGGGTCCGCCGGCAGCGCGATGCCGTTGAGCGCCATCTGCAGCAGCGTGCCGTACTCGGCCGCATCGCCGACCAGCACCGCGCCCAGCAGTTGCTTGCCGTCTTCGCTCACCACGATCTTCTTGTAGATCTGCTTGTGCTCGTTGATGTACTGGTAGGCGCGCGAATGCGGCGTCTTGCCGTGCGCATCGCCGATGCTGGCAACGTCCACGCCCATGAGCTTGAGCTTGGTGCTCATGTCCGCGCCGATGAAGGCGGCGTCCTGCTGTCCGGCGATGTGTCTCGCGGCAACGCGCGCCATGTCGTAGCCGGGCGCGACGAGGCCGAAGGTCTGCTCGTTCCACGAGGCGCATTCGCCGATGGCGTAGACGTCGTGGTCGCTCGTGCGGCAGTGGCTGTCGATCGCCACGCCGCCGCGCGGGCCGATGGCCAGCACCGACTGGCGCGCCAGCTCGTCGCGCGGGCGGATGCCGGCGGAGAACACGATCATGTCGGTCTCCAGGTAGGTGCCGTCGGCGAACACCATGCGGTGGCGCGCGGCGGCGCCGTCGACGATCTCCACGGTGTTGCGGCCCGTGTGCACATGCAGGCCCAGCGCCTCGATGCTGCCGCGCAGCGCGCGGCCGCCGCCCTCGTCGACCTGCACGGCCATGAGGCGCGGCGCGAACTCGACCACGTGCGTCTCCAGGCCCATGTCGCGCAGCGCCTTGGCGCATTCCAGGCCCAGCAGGCCGCCGCCGACCACCACGCCGCTCTTGGAGCGCGCGCCGCAAGCCTTCATCGCCTCGAGGTCTTCGATGGTGCGGTAGACGAAGCAGTTGGCGCGGTCGCGCCCGGGCACGGCCGGAACGAACGGCGAGGAGCCCGTGGCCAGCACCAGCTTGTCGTAGGCCACCACTTCGCCGTCGGCGGTGGTGAGCGTGTTGTTGCGACGCTCGATGGCCACGGCCTTGGCCGCGAGACGCAGCGTGAAGCCGCTGCGCTCGAAGAAGCCGGGCTCCACGAGCGACAAATCTTCGGCGGTCTTGCCCGCGAAGAATTCGGACAGATGCACCCGGTCGTAGGCCGCGCGGGGCTCTTCGCAGAACACCGTGACCTCTGCGCTCGCGACGCCGAGTTCGTGGAGCTGCTCTAGAAACTTGTGGCCCACCATGCCGTGGCCAATGACTGCGATTTTCATGTCGGATCCTGCGTTCGGTGCAGCCGGCCATGCGTCAGTCCGCCGAGAACCCCGTCGGGAAGACGGCAGTCAGGCGAGCCCCCGCAAGGGACGGATGCGAATCGGGTTGGAACGGACGCACTGCCGGCCTTGGTTGAACAAAGCTTGCAGTGCGCTCGGGTCCGCCGTCGTTAGCGGAGGCACTGTGAGTGCCGCGGCGGCGTTGCCGCGGAACAGTGCAAGACCCTGCGCAACATCCGTGCCAGGCGATTCAGCCGAAGGTCGGGTCCCCAGCCCTCAGGTCGCACAAAGATGGCGCCGCCGCGGGCGTGGCGCGCGGCGGCGTGCGCCGTTGTGGCGCATGCGTCGTCCCGTTTGGTGCAGGAAAGCGAAGGCGCTCAGCGCAGGTAGCGCCCGCCCGGCGCCACCATCACCAGCTCGACGAAGTGCGAGCCATGGTGGTTCTCGGGGCTGTAGTCGACCGTGTAGCCGCCGATGTCGGCCATGCGCATGCCCTCCATCGCCGCGACGAGCTTCTGGGGCGTCACGCCCCGGCCCGCGCGCTTCAGGCCCTCCAGCAGCACGGTGATGTTGAGGTAGCCGAAGAAGTGGTCGTAGTCCACCGGCAGGTCCGCGGCCGCCATGGCCGCGTGGTAGTTGCGCGTGAGCGTGCTCGTGGCGCGAAAGGGGTACGGCACGATCTGCGCGACGGCCAGGCCCCGCGCCTCGTCGCCGAGCGCTTCGATGAGCGTGCGCGAATTGGCGATGCTCACGCAGTAGATGGGCGCGGCGATCTTCTGCCGCGCCGCCTTCACGAACGGCACCATCGACGGCCCGAAGGACATGAAGATCAGCGCCCGCGGCTTGGCGGCCGCCAGCGTGGCGACGGCGGCCGCCGCATCGCTGCCGCTGACTTCGAGCGGCACCTTGGCCACGAGCGTCGCGCCCAGCTCCTTGCAGGTTTCCTCGACCACCGGCGCCATGAGCTGGCCGAAGGGGCTGTTCTGGTAGACGAGGCCGATCTCGGCCTGGTGCAGCGTGACGAGGTTGCGCACCATCTGCACCACCTCGTCGCGGTAGCTCGCCATGGTCGTGAAGAAGTACGGGTTGTGCTTGGCGCGCAGCGCGGGCGAGCCGCTGTACACGCCCACGAGCGGCACCTTTTTCTCCACGAGCAGCGGCAGCACCGCGCCCGCGCCGGCCGTGTTGGTGAGGCCGAAGAGCGCGACCACGTCGGGGCGCGCGAGCAGTTCCTTCGCGTTGGACACCGTCTTCTGCGCGTCGTAGGCGTCGTCCAGCGTGACGAGGCTCACGCGCCGGCCCTCGACGCCGCCCTTTTGGTTGAACGCCTCCAGCGCCATCTCCTGGCCGCGCAGCACGGCCCGCAGCGTGGGCGCGAGCGGGCCGCTCAGATGGGCGCTCTGGCCGATGACGATGTCGCCGCCGGGCTTGGTTGCGGTGGAGGCCGTGGTGGCCGTGGTGGCTGCGGTCGTGGCAGCGGAGGCGGGCCGTGCCGCCATGCCGAGGGCCGCACAGGCCATCGAAATGGCCGCTCGCCGCCGGGTGATCGGACGCACCGGTTCCTGGGTCATGAATGTCTCCTCGTTCTTGTTGAAGGCGCCGGATGCTGCGGCCCTTGCGAGGTCTGACAATGTCCTTTGGGCGACAACGCGCCCGAAAAAGTCGGGTGGGTTGCCTACTTTTTCACTAACCCGCCCGCCCGAGTGCTACCAATAGTGAAAACAAAGGGTTGCACCTATTGATCGACCCGGCCGGCTTGTTTTACGGCGCCCCGCGCCTCCTGCACGAACGCTTCGGCAAGCTCTCCAACGCCCTGCGGCCCGCAATTGCGCGCTGCTACATTGCTTGCCGTTCGCACATCACTTGGAAACGCAATGGCCAGCCCACGGGGAAGCATCGACAAGCAGCACTTGGAGGCACTGTCCGATTTCAGGTTCAGGCTGCGCAGCTTTCTGCGCTTCAGCGAAGACGCCGCGCGGGCCGAGGGCATCACGGTGCTGCAGTACCAGCTGATGCTTCACACGCAGGGATTCGCGGGCCGCGAATGGGCCACGGTCAGCGAGATCGCCGAGCGATTGCAGGCGCAGCCGCACGGCGTTGTGGCGCTCGTGTCGCGCTGCGAGGAGGCGGGGCTGGTCAGGCGCAAGCCCAGCAACATCGACCGGCGGCAGGTCGAGGTGCACCTCCTGGCCGCAGGGCGCAAGAAGCTGGAGCGCCTCGCGGTGCTGCACGAAGACCAGGTGGCACAGCTGGCGCAAGTGGTCGCGCTCGCGCGCAGGGGCGGCGCGTAGCGGACCGGAACCCGCGGCCGGCCCGCCGCAGCGGGCGTCAGCGCCCCGCCGACACCTCGATCTCCACGCGGCGGTTCGGCGCCAGGCAATCGATCAGCGCCGCGCGGCTGGTTTGCGCGCACTGCACCTTCGGCTCCGATTCGCCCCTGCCCTGCACCTGCACGCGCTGCGCGGGCACGCCGGCCTGCACAAGGTAGTCGCGCACGGTCTCGGCGCGTGCGAGCGACAGCGCTTGGTTGTAGCTGGCGCTGCCGAGCCGGTCGGTGTGGCCCGTCACGCGCACCGCATCCACCGGTTGCGCGCTGGCCTTGATATCGCTGGCCAGCGCATCGAGCTTGCGGCGGCCTTCGGGCAGCAGGTCGGCCAGCGAGCGGCCGTCGAAGCGAAAGAGCCCGTCGGCGCCGAGCGTCGTCGTCTTCGCGGGCGAGGACTGAATGACCGCGGCAGGCCTCGCGGCCACGGGCGCCGGCTTCAGCAAATCGGCGCAGCCCGGCCCCTTCCAGTACATGCCATTGGTCAGCACGTCCGCGTTGTAGCGGACCATGTACTGGCAGGTGATGTACGCCGGCCCCGCGCCGGTGCGGAAGTGAAAGATGTAGTTCCACTCGCGCACGCCGGCCAGCCCTTCGCTGAAGTGCGGATAGCCCAGCAGCCCGCGCACCTGGTCCTTGCCCATGCCGGTGTGCATGGCGCGCAGCGCCTCGATGCTGGGGAAGGCGCCCTGCTGCCACTTGGCCGAATCGAGCGCGGGAAAGTCCGCGTCCTTCGGCGGCGCCGGGTTCTCCGCGGCGGCGCGGGCCTGCATCTCGGGGGTGATGGTGTAGCTCGCGCAGCCGGCGGCCAGCAGCGCGGCGAGGCAGAGCGTGGCGAGCGAGGTTGCGCGGATCGCGTGGATCGCCAAAGAGGTCCTGGCTTGGGAATGCTTGTTCATGGTGAGTTCGTCCAGTTCTTCTCGATGGCGATCAGTTGAAGACCCATTCCGCGCCGACGGTCGCACCGACGCCCGCGCGGCTGGTGGCCACGCCGCCGGTGATGCTCCAGGCGTTGTTCTCGGCGGTGCGCCGGAAACTCACGCCCACCGCGCTCTCGCCCTTGAACGAACCCGCGCCGATGCGCATCACCGTCTTGCCGGGCACGTAGCTGCCGGGCATCTGCAGCGCCATGGCCGCGGCCACGCCGGCATAGGCGTTCTTCTCGACGCCGTCGATGCGGTCGTTCACCGCGTTGATGCGGTTGTTCAGGCCCCCGCCCAGCGCGTTCAGCTGGTTGACGTTGACCGCATCGGTGCCCGCCACGCCCGGCGCCACGTTGTGCACCGTGACCGGGCCGGTGGCGTTGCTGCCGCCCATGCTCACGCTGTTGTAGTTGACCGAGCCGTCGGCGTTGCTGTCGTACTTGACCGTGGACTGGTCGATCGCCGCGACCGTGCCCTGCACGCCGCGCAGCTGCGACACGTTGACCGCGTCGCTGTCGGCCGTGCCCGCGGCCACGCCGGTGATCTGGCGGAACTGCCCGCTCGCCGCATTGCCCACCGAGACGGCCGCCAGCGTGCTGGTGGTCGCGCCGATGGCGATGCGTTGCGCGTCGGTGGCCGTGGGCGGCACGTAGCCCGCAACGCCCGCGGCCGTCGATGCGACCGCGCCCGCGCCGAGGGCCACGCCACCCGCCTGCGTCACGCTGCTGCCCGCGCCAAGCGCCACGCCCTGCACGCCGGCCGCCGAGGCGCCCGTGCCCATCGCGATCGAATCGGCCAGGTGCGAGGTGGCGCCCTGCCCGATCGCGATGCCGCCCGGCGCGCTTTGCTGCACCACGGCGCCGTTGCCGATGCCCACGCCGTTGTTGCCGTTCACAACTGTCTGCGGCCCGACCGCCACCGACTCCGCGCCGACCGCGAGCGAATCGGCCGCCGCCGAGTTGGCGTGGAAGTACTTGATCGGCGTGACCGCGAAGGACTGCAGCGCGCCGCTCAGCTGCCGCACCGTGACCGCGTCCTGCGCCTGCGTGCCGTCGGCCACATTGGTGATCTGGCGGTAGGTGGTGGCGCTGCCCACCGAGAGCGCGCCCAGCAGCGTGCGGTCGGTCGTGTTGAACGGGATCAGCGCGCTGCCCGCGGGAATGTTGCCGGTGCTGCCCGCGATCGCGCGGTCGGAGACCGCGCCCGCGCCGATCGCCACGCCGCCATCGACGGTGGCGCTCGCGTCCTTGCCCGACGCGATGGCGTCCGCGCCGGTTGCGCCCAGGTTGTCTTCGTTGCCGCCGCCCTTGGAGTTGACGCTGTAGTAGCGGTTCTTGTTCGCCGTGACCGTGCTGCTCAGGTTCTCGATCGACTGGTTGGTGGCAAAGAGCTGCGAGCCGTTGATGGCATCGGTCGAGGTGCCCGAGATGCGCCCGGCCGCCACGTTGGTGATCGTGCGTTCGTTGCCGGCCGTGCCGACGCTGACCGTGCCCACCGGTGCGACGCCCTGGAAGTTGTAGACCTTGCCGTCGATCGTCGTGCTGGCGGTTCCCACTGCCGTGTCGGTGACCGAGCCCGCGCCCAGCGCCACGCTGTTGGCCGTGCCGGCCGTGGCGCCCAGGCCCATCGCCACGCTCGAGGTGCCCGCGGCCGTCGCGTTCTTGCCCGAGGCGATCGCATCGGTGCCGGTGGCGCCGTCGTTCAGTTCGTTGCCGCCGCCCACCGAGTTGACTTGGTAGTACTTGGTCTTGCTGCCGGCCACCGTGGTGTTCAGCTGGTTGATGTTCACTGCATCGGTGCCTGCGACGCCGGGTGCCACATTGGTGATCTGCGTGCCGCCGGCATTGATGCCGGTGTTGGTCACGCTCGGGCCGCCGACGATCGTGAGGCCGTTGTTGTCGATCTTGGTGTTGCCCGTGGTCACCGAGTTGAAGACCGGGTCCGCCGACACATCGACGCGGATCTGGTTGCCCGTGCGCGTGACCGTGGTGTTGCTGCCGTTGGCGAAGTCCGCCGTGCCGCCCGGCGCGATGTTCTGCGGCGCGCCGCCGTTGGCGCTCAGGTTCCAGCCCTTGGCGACCGTGCCCGCCACATCGGTGATCGCCGAGTTGGTGGCAAAGAGCTGCGAGCCGTTGATCGCGTCGGTCGAGGTGCCCGAGATGCGCCCGGCCGCCACGTTGGTGATGGTGCGCTCGTTGCCGGCCGAGCCGATGCTGACCGTGCCCACAGGCACCGCGCCCTGGAAGTTGTGGACCGTGCCGTTGATCGTGGTGCTCGCCGTTCCCACTGCGGTATCGGTCACCGAGCCCGCGCCCAGCGCCACGCTGTTGGCCGTGCCGGCCGTGGCGCCCAGGCCCATCGCCACGCTCGAGGTGCCCGCGGCGGTCGCGTTCTTGCCCGAGGCGATGGCGTCGGTGCCGGTGGCGCCGTCGTTCAGTTCGTTGCCGCCGCCCTTGGAGTTGACCTGGTAGTACTTGGTCTTGCTGCCGGCCACCGTGGTGGTCAGCTGGTCGATGTTCACCGCATCGGTGCCGGCCACGCCGGGCGCCACATTGGTGATCTTCGTGCCGCCGGCATTGATGCCGGTGTTGGTCACGCTCGGGCCGCCGACGATCGTCAAGCCGTTGTTGTCGATCTTCGTGTTGCCCGTGGTCACGGAGGTGAACACCGGATTGGCGGACACGTCGACCCGGATCTGGTTGCCCGTGCGCGTGACCGTGGTGTTGCTGCCGTCGGCAAAGTCTGCCGTGCCGCCCGGCGCGATGTTCTGCGGCGCGCCGCCGTTGGCGCTCAGGTTCCAGCCCTTGTTCGCGGTCGCGGCCACGTCGTCGACGGCCGAGTTGGTGGCGGCGAGCTGCGAGCCGTTGATGGCGTCGGTCGAGGTGCCCGAGATGCGCCCGGCCGCCACGTTGGTGACGGTGCGCTCGCCGCCGCCCGCGCCCACGCTCACAGTGCTCGTCGGCGCGATGCCCTGGAAGTTGTAGAGCTTGCCGTTGATCGTCGCGCTCGGCGTGCCGACCGCCGTGGCCGTCACCGAGCCCGAGCCCAGCGCCACGTCGTTCTTGTTGGTGGCCACCGCCGTGTCGCCGAACGCGACCGCGCCCGCGGCCAGCGCCTTGCTGGTGCTGCCGATCGCAACGCTGCCCTGGCCGACCACGGTGTTCTGGTAGCCGATGCCCACCGCGCCTTGCGCCGGCGTGCCGGGCACGCTCACGTCCTGCCCGCCGCCGCCGACCTTGTTGGTGTTGCCCATGGCCACCGAGCCGTCGCCGGTGGCGGTGTTGTCCAGGCCGTTGGCGATGGCGCCGTTGCCGGTGGCGGTGTTCGGATCGCCGATGGCCACCGCGCCGTTGCCGTTCGCGACGTTGCCCGAACCGATGGCCACCGCCTTGCCGCCGGTGGCCGTGGAGCCGTTGCCGATGGCGACGGCATCGGCCGAATTGGCGACGGTGTTGTTGCCCATCGCGATCGCATTGAGCGCCGAGGCCTTGGCGCTCGCGCCGATGGCCACGGCCTGGTCGGCGGAGGCGCTCGCGAGCGCGCCCACGGCGGTGGCGTTCTGGCCGGCCGCGGCGGTGCCGAACCCGAGCGCGGTGGCACGGGTGAGCGTTGCCGCGGCGTTGTTGCCGACCGCGACGGCGCCGTCGGTCGCGGCATTGGCGCCCGAGCCCGCCGCCACGGCGCCCACGCCGGACGAGAGGGCCTGATTGCCCAAGGCGACCGCGAAATCCGCAGACGCATTGGCCAGGTTGCCGAACGCTGCCGAGCTGATGCCCGATGCGTTGGACAGCGTACCGACGGCCACCGCATCGGTGTTGCCGGCGTTGGAACCCCAGCCGCCGGCGAAGGCGCGCGCGGCGCTGGCCGTCGAGCTCACGCCGACCGCGGTGGAGTTGCCTCCCGTGGCCTTGGACAAGGTGCCCAGCGCACTGGCGCCGGCCGAGGTCGCCGTGGCGGTCGCGCCGAGCGCGACCGCGTTGGTGTTGCTTGCCACCGTGCCGGTGCCCAGGGCCATCGCAGAGGTGTCAGAGGCCGCCGCGTTCGGGCCGACAGCCACCGAGCTGGCTCCGGTCGCCTTGCTCTGGAAGCCCACGGCCGTCGCATTGCCGTTGGACGCGGTCACGTCCGTGCCGATGGCGATGGCGCCTACCCCCGTGGCCCCCGTTCCCGCAGCGGTGCGCGAGCCGATGTAGACCGAATTCAATTGGCTCGCCACCGACTGGAAGCCGACCGCAATGGCATTCTGGGCGCTCGCGGCCGCCGAATTGCCTTGCGCCACGGCGTCCAGATCGGATGCATTGGCCTTGTAGCCCATGGCGAGGCTGCGCAACCCGGTCGCCCTCGCGGTGGAGCCGACGGCCGTCGCGTTGTCTTGATTGGCGAGCGCAAAACTGCCGGCGGCGATGCTGTTGCCGCCGCTGGCGGTCACGTCGGTGCCGATGCCGATGGAGCCCCCGCCCAATGCGCCCGTCGTGGGGCCTGTCCGCGCGCCCAGGTAGATCGAATTGGCGGCCGCGGAATACGCCTGGAAGCCCAGGGAGATGGAATTCTGCGCGGCGCTGTGGGCGTTGTAGCCGACCGCCAGGCCGCCGAGAACGTCGCTGGCTGCGAGCGAGCCCAGTGCGGTGGCGCCGATCCCCGAGGCCCGCGACTGGAAGCCCATGCACGACGCGGTGCCGTTGTATGCGTTGTACGGCGGCCCGCTGCAATCGACCGCCTGCGCCTGCGCGAGCGAAGACCACCCCAGACCGCTCATCGCCACCAGCGCCGCCGCAAGGCCCGCCAGCAGCCCGCCCGCCGGTCGCGGACGCGCGACGCACATGCTTGGCGCCGCGCCCAGCGCCACGTGGCTGCCGCCGGGTTTTCCGCGAGCGTGGGAAACCTCCGAGGCCGCCACCCAGGCACCGAGGGATTCATTCCAGAGAGAGCGATAAGTTCGATTCATGACCTGTCCATCCGTTTTGAAGAATCGTTGAATGGCGCAATGCCATTTCGCTCCCTGTGCAATTTATTTGAATTGTTTTATCAATTGATCTTAGGAAATGGATGGAATGTTGCAACTGGCAACGTTGCATTTTGGAGTCATTGAGTAGAATTGATTTATATTTTTTATCGATCTATGATTATGAATAGTAATATGAAGTTACTAATGAATAGAACGCTTACCACGTCTTTTTTCGAGGATCAATGTAGTTATATTTATTAATCATCATTCGGGTATCGAAGGATGCTGAAACGGGTATGCCTCATTGGCGGCAACCGCTCGTCGACCACTTGACGAAAACTTGTCAATCGTCCAAATCAATTCAATAGATATTTGAAATCGGCCGGCATGCGCGCAATTCGACGTGGCGGATGAAGCTAATTCTTATTTGGCAGAAAAATCAACGCGCCAGGAAGACCAGCGCCCTGGGCACGAAATCGGCGTGGAATTGAAATACCGCGCCGTGCCCCGAGTCCGGGTAAATGACCAACTCGCCGTTCGGCAGGCGCCGGGCCAATTCACGCGTATTGCTGCTGGGCACCATGCGGTCGCTGTCCCATTGGCCACCAGCACCCATCCCGGCCCATCGAGGAGCCGAAGAGATCGACCGGCGGTCCGGCGTTCCGCGCCCCGAGTTCGCGTCAGACGAGCCGCGCGCCGCCCGCGGTGACCGTGCGCGTCGGAACGTTCCAGGTCGCGGGCGGCTCGCGCTTCATGCCGCGAGGCTCCGTTTGATTTGCTGGGTGATCTCGTCGGCCAGCACTTCGCTCAGGCCCGCTTGGAGCCCGTCGAGCGCGCGGCCGACGATGTCTTCGGGGCTGGACTTGGGCACCTCGAAGCCGCGCGTAAGGTCGGTATCGACGTAGCCCACGTGCAGCCCCAGCACCTGCGTCTTCTGCGGCGCGAGTTCGCTGCGCAGCGCGTTGGTGAGCGACCAGGCGGCGGACTTGCTCGCCGAGTACGCGGCCAGATCGCCGCCGTTCATCCACGAGGCGACCGACAGCACATTGAGCAATGCGCCGCCGCCGTTGGCCGCGAGCACCGGCGCGAAGGCCTTGCTCACGCGAAGCACGCCGAAGAAGTTGGTCTCGAAGATGCGCCGCGCAACCTCTTCGCTGTCCGGCGCCAGGAAGCCGCCGGCTTGCGCGATGCCCGCGTTGTTGATCACGAGCGTGACATCCGAGGCCAGCGCCGCCGCGGCGGCCACCTCCTCGGGCTTGGTGACGTCCAGCCGCAGCGGTTGAACACCGGCTTGCGTGATGGTGGCCGGGTCGCGCGCGGCCGCGTAGACCTTGCGGGCACCGCGTGCGAGCAGTTCGCGCGTGAATACCAGGCCGATGCCGCGATTGGCGCCCGTGACGAGGACGACGGCGTTTTCGATGTTCATGGGAATGCTCCAGGTTTGCAGGATTGCGGGGTTGAAAAAAACAGCTTCACTTGACCTTGACGACGACCTTGCCCTTGGCACGGCCGCCTTCGACATAGGCCAGCGCCTCGTTGGTCGAATCGAATGGAAAGACGCGATCGATCACGGGGCGGATGGCGCCGGACTCGATGAGCCGGGTGATCTCGCGCAGTTGGTCGCCGCTCGCCCTCATGAAGAGAAACGAATAGCCGATGCCGCGTGCGCGCGCCCTTCGCCGGATGCCCGCGCTCAGCAACCGCATGACCAGCCCGACGAACGCGGACGCCGCGATGCGCTTGGCGAATTCGGGGTCGGGCGGGCCGGAGATGGAGATGAGTTTTCCGCCGCGCTTGAGCACGCGCAGGGACTTCGCGAGCGTCTTGCCGTCCTGGCTGTTCAGCACCACGTCGCAGTTGCTCAGCAGGTCTTCGAAGTCCTGCGTGCGGTAGTCCACGACCACGTCCGCGCCCAGGCTCTTGGCGAACGCGACGTTGCCGGTGCCGGTGGTCGTGGCGACGGTGGCGCCCAGATGCCGCGCCAGTTGGATCGCAAAGCTTCCCACGCCGCCGGAGCCGGCCTGGATGAAGACCTGCTGCCCCTTCTTCAGCCCGGCCTTCTCGACCAGCGCCTGCCACGCGGTCAAGCCGACCAGGGGGATGGAGGCGGCCTCCTCCATCGTGAGGTTCCTGGGCTTGAGCGCGAGCGAGGCTTCCTTCACGGGCACGAACTGCGCGAAGGTGCCGATGCGGAAATCGTCGACCCGCGCATAGACCTCGTCGCCCGGCTTGAACTGCTGCACCTGAGGGCCCGTCTTGACGACGACGCCCGCGACGTCGTGCCCCAGCACGAGCGGCAGGCGGTACGGCAGGATGAGCTTGAACTCGCCGTCGCGGATCTTGGCGTCCAGCAGGTTCACGCCCGCGGCGTGGACCTCGACCAGCACCTCGTCGTCGCGCAGGGTGGGCATCGGCACGTCCGCCGACCGCAGCGCGCCCTTCTTGCCATATCGATCGAGAACGAATGCCTTCATGGTGTTTCCTTGTTGCGGAGCGGTTCACAAAACTCAAAAATCCGAATTGGCATGATGATCGTCATATTAAAAGACAAGCGAAAGGCCGACGTCCTTCCGATGGAATCAGGCGTCGGCGGGGAGCAGTTGGTTCAGCGCGGTTTCCCGCAGGCGGTCCGCGAGGCCGGGCTCGTCGACCGCGCGCGCCAGCATCAAGGCGCCGACCATGGTGGCGATGGCCACGAGCGCCTGTTCGTGCGCGCTGGGCTGGCCCCAGTCGGGCGACTGGCGGGCGACAAGATCCACCATCGCCTTGACGTGCCGCGTGGTCGTGCGGCGCACTTCGGGCGTCTGGCGCGGCGTTTCCGAGCCCAGCGCGGCCAATGGGCAGCCGATGTCCGCATGCGCCTGATGCTCCTTCGAGAGATAGGCGCGCAGCATGCGCTCCAGGGCCTTGCCGTCGGGCGCGCTGGCCACGGCATCGGCCGCGGCGGCGGCGGATTCCGCGCAAGCGCGGCCCGCAGCTTCGGCCAGCATGGCTTCGCGCGAGGGAAAGTGCGCATAGAAGGCGCCGTGCGTGAGGCCCGCCTCCTTCATGATGTCGGCCACGCCGGTGCCGTCGTAGCCGCTGCGGCGGATGGCCCGCGCGGCCACGGCCACGATGCGTTCGTGCGACGCCTCCTTGGCGGCGGTCCTGGCATTGATTTTTGCGTTTGGCATGACGCGCATCATATTAGATTTGCGTGAGATGCGCAACGCCCGCCGGCGCCCCTGCCCCGTCAACCCAGGGCGTCGTTCACCTGCTCGTTGAATTCGGTCTGGTTGAGCGCCGCGCCGACTTCCCGCGGCAGCGCATCGCGCACCGAGAACACGCCCAGGATCTTCGCGCCCGACACCAGCGGCAGATGGCGAAAGCCGCGCTCGAGCATCAGCACCACGGCATCGGACACCAATGTCTCCGGCGGCACGCAGATCGGGTTGGGCGTCATCACCTCGCGCACCGGCGTGCGGTCGGGGTCAAGCCCCTTGGCGAGCACGCGGGTCATGAGGTCGCGCTCGGTGAGGATGCCCAGCAGCGTGTCGGGCAACTCCATGACGAGCACGCTGCCGCAGTTGGCCCGGGTCATCACGCAGGCGGCATCGCGCACGCTGGCCTGGGGGCCCAGACTGATGACGTGCTTGCGCGTGACGGATTGGAAAACAGTGCGCTCGGCCATGGTGCACCCTCCAGAAAGTCAGGTCGATCGGGCCGCCCGCGCGGTGTCAGCGCAAGGAGGCGTTCAGCTTTTCGAGTGCGCCCGCGCCGGGGCAGAGCGCCTCGGCCTCCAGCGTGTTGAGCGGGCGGTCGCAGGTGTTGAGCGCCGTGTGCAGGTCGGTGGCGAGCGGGTCGACGTAGAGCAGCCCCGTCACCACCTCGCCCATTTCGTGATGACGCTGCATGTAGGCCATCGCGGCGTAGCGGTCGCCGGGGTTGTAGTCGGGGTGCAGGCTGCGCAGCCGCAGCAGCGTGCCGTCGTGCTGGCGCACGTCCATCACTTCGCCCGGGCCGATGTCGGCGGTGATTTCCTCGCGCCCGCTGATGAAGTCGATGCGGCTCACCGCCTCGTTGTGCTCGCGCACATAGTCGTAGCTCTTGGTGCTGCCGGGGTGGTTGTTGAAGGCGACGCAGGGGCTGATGACGTCGATGAAGGCCGAGCCGCCGTGGCTGATCGCGCCCTTGATGAGCGGCACCAGCTGCGCCTTGTTGCCCGAGAAGCCGCGCCCCACGTAGCTCGCGCCCAGCTGCAGCGCGAGGGCCACCAAGTCCACCGGGCTGTCGGTGTTGACCACGCCCTTCTTGCTCTTGGAGCCCTGGTCGGCCGTGGCCGAAAACTGGCCCTTGGTGAGGCCGTAGACGCCGTTGTTCTCCACGATGTAGGCCATGCGCACGCCGCGCCGCATCGCGTGCGCGAATTGGCCGAGGCCGATGGAGGCCGAATCGCCATCGCCAGAGACGCCCAGGTACAGCAGGTCGCGGTTGGCCAGGTTGGCGCCGGTCAGCACGCTGGGCATGCGGCCGTGCACGGTGTTGAAGCCGTGCGAGGCGCCGAGAAAGTAGTCGGGCGTCTTGGAGCTGCAGCCGATGCCCGAGAGCTTGGCCACGCGGTGCGGCTCGATGTCCAGTTCCCAGCAGGCCTCGATGATGGCGGCGGAAATCGAGTCGTGGCCGCAGCCCGCGCAGAGCGTTGAGATCTTGCCCTCGTAGTCGCGCCGCTTGTAGCCGACCTTGTTGGTGGCGAGCGTGGGGTGGTGCAGCCGGGGCTTGGCCAGATAGGTCATGCGGACTCCTTCGGGGTGGCTACAAGCGCCGCCGTCTTTCGCACATGCGCGGCGATCGCCTGGCCGATGAAGCGCGCCGTGATCGGCGTGCCGTCGAAGTGCAGCACGCGCACAAGCCGCGCCGGATCGAACTCCAGCTCGTTCACGAGCAGGCTGCGCATCTGCGCATCGCGGTTCTGCTCGACCACGAACACCTGCCGGTGGTCGGCGAGGAACTGCGCGACGCTCTCCGGAAACGGAAACGCGCGCAGCCGCATCGCATCGAGGTGGATGCCCTCTTCTTCCAGCGCGTCGAGCGCCTCGTGCATCGAGGGACTGGTCGAGCCGAAATAGATCACGCCCAAATCGGTCTTCTCAGCCGCGGGCCGCAGCACCGGCTGGGGCACCATCGTGGCCGCGGTCGCGAACTTCTTGAGCAACCGCTCGACGTTGTAGATGTAGTCCGGCCCGCGCTCCGAATACCGCGCATAGGCATCGCGCGTGGTGCCGCGCGTGAAGTAGCTGCCCTTGCTCGGGTGCGTGCCCGGCAGCGTGCGCCAGGGAATGCCGTCGCCGTCCACGTCCTTGTAGCGGCCGAAGTCGCGGCCCGCCTCCAGCTCTTCGGCGGTCATGACCTTGCCGCGGTCGTAGGCCTTGGCGTCGTCCCATGCGAAGGGCTCGCACAGGCGCTGGTTCATGCCGATGTCCAGGTCGGTCATGAGGAACACGGGCGTCTGCAGGCGGTCGGCCAGGTCCAGCGCGGCGGCCGCATGCTCGAAGCACTCGTGCGGGTCCTCGGGGAACAGCAGCACGTGCTTGGTGTCGCCATGCGAGGCGTAGGCGCACGAGAGGATGTCGGCCTGCTGCGTGCGCGTCGGCATGCCCGTCGAGGGCCCGCCGCGCTGCACGTTGATGAGCGTGACCGGAATCTCCGCGAAGTACGCCAGGCCGATGAACTCGGTCATCAGCGAAATGCCCGGCCCTGAGGTCGGCGTGAAGGCGCGCGCGCCGTTCCATCCGGCGCCCACCACCATGCCGATGGAGGCGAGTTCGTCCTCGGCCTGCACGATGGCGAAGCGGTGCTGGCCGGTGGCCGGGTCCACGCGGAACTTGGTGCAGTACTTCTGGAACGCCTCGGCCACCGACGACGAAGGCGTGATCGGGTACCAGGCCGCGACCGTCGCGCCGCCGTACACGCAGCCCAGGGCCGCCGCGCTGTTGCCGTCCACGAAGATGCGGTGGCCCACGCGGTCGGCGCGCCGCACCTTGATGCCCAGCGGTTCGCGCAGGTTCTCGCGCGCGAAATCGCAACCCAGGTGCAGCGCCTGCACGTTCGACGCGAGCAGTTTTTCCTTGCCCTTGTACTGCTCGCCGAAGAGCTTCTCGACCACCTCGGGCTCGATGCCCAGGAGGATGGCCAGCGCACCGACGTACACGATGTTCTTGAAGAGCTGCCGCTGGCGCGGGTCTTGATAGACCGCGTTGCAGATCTCTGTGAGCGGCATGCCGATCACGCGGATGTCGGTGCGGAACTTCGAGGGCGGCAGCGGCCGCGTGCTGTCGTAGAAGAGGTAGCCGCCGGGTTCCAGCTCGGCCAGGTCGGCGTCCCAGGTCTGCGGGTTCATCGCCACCATCATGTCGGTGCCGCCGCGCCGCCCGAGGTGCCCCGCCTCGGTCACGCGCACCTCGTACCAGGTCGGCAGGCCCTGGATGTTGCTCGGGAAGATGTTGCGCGGGCTCACCGGCACGCCCATGCGCAGGATCGCCTTGGCGAAGAGTTCGTTGGCCGAGGCCGAGCCCGAGCCGTTGACATTCGCGAACTTGATGACGAAGTCGTTGATGCCTTCGATCTGCGGGATGAGACTCGGCGCGCTCGCCGAGGAAGCCTTCGCGCCTTCGGGCGGTCGCACGGCGCTCATGCCGCCACCTCCTGCCCCTGCCCTTGCCCTTGCCCCGCCGGCGTCATCTTCAGCAGGAACTTCTGCATGTCCCACGCGCCTGTCGGGCAGCGCTCGGCGCACAGGCCGCAGTGCAGGCAGACGTCTTCGTCCTTCACCATCACGCGGCCCGTCTTGAGGCCGCCCGACACGTACAGGTCTTGCGTGAGGTTCAGCGCCGGCGCCTTCAGGCGGGTGCGCAGCTCGGCCTCCTCGCCGTTGGCGGTGAAGCTGATGCAGTCCATCGGGCAGATGTCCACGCAGGCGTCGCACTCGATGCAGGCGGGTTCGGTGAACACCGTCTGCACGTCGCAGTTGAGGCACCGCTCGGCCTCCTTGAAGGCGGTGGCGGCATCGAAGCCCAGCTCCACCTCCACGCGGATGCTCGCGAGCGCCGTCTCGGCCTGCGCCCACGGCACCTTGTAGCGCAGGTCGTTGGAGGTGTCGTTGTCGTAGCTCCACTCGTGGATGCCCATCTTCTGCGACACGAGGTTGGTCATCGGCGCGGGGCGCACGTACACGGGCTCCGCGCGCAGCAGCTTGTCGATCGACACAGCCGCCTCATGGCCGTGCGCCACGGCCGTGATGATGTTCTTGGGACCGAAGGCCGCATCGCCGCCGAAGAACACGTTGGGCACCGTCGACTGGAAGGTGTTCTTGTCGAGCGTCGGCAGGCCCCACTTGTCGAAGGCGATGCCGCTGTCGCGCTCGATCCATGGGAAGGCGTTTTCCTGTCCCACCGCGACCAGCACCTCGTCGCACTCGAAGAAAGCGTCGGGCTCGCCGGTGGGCACCAGCGTGCGGTGGCCCTTGTCGTCGTACTCGGCGCGGACCACCTCGAAGCTCATGCCCTTCAATTGCCCCTGGTCGTGCACGAAGGCCTTGGGCACGTGGAAGTTGATGATCGGAATGCCCTCGTGCTGCGCGTCTTCCTTCTCCCAGGGCGAGGCCTTCATTTCGTCGAAGCCGCTGCGCACGATGACCTTCACATCGGTGCCGCCCAGGCGCCGCGCCGAGCGGCAGCAGTCCATGGCGGTGTTGCCGCCGCCCAGCACGATCACGCGCCGGCCGATGCTGCTCACATGGCCGAAGGACACGGAGTTGAGCCAGTCGATGCCGATGTGGATGCTGGCCGCCGCGTCCTTGCGGCCCGGCACATCGAGGTCGCGCCCGCGCGGTGCGCCGCAGCCGATGAAGATCGCGTCCCACCCCTGCGCGATCAGCGCCTTCATCGAATCGATGCGCTCGCCGCCGCGGAATTCGACGCCCAGGTCCAGCACGTAGCCGGTCTCCTCGTCGATCACCGATTCAGGCAGCCGAAAGCGTGGAATCTGCGTGCGGATGAAGCCGCCGGCCTTGGCCTCGGCGTCGAACACCGTCACCTCGTAGCCCAGCGGCGCGAGGTCGCGCGCCACGGTCAGCGAGGCCGGCCCCGCGCCCACGCAGGCCACGCGCTTGCCGTTCTTCGCCGCGCTCTTGGGCATGCGCGCGCGCACGTCTTCCTTCATGTCGGCGGCCACGCGCTTCAAGCGGCAGATGGCCACCGGCTCGGGCATCTTCGCGTTGCTCTCCTCCACCCGCCCGCGCCGGCAGGCCGGCTCGCAGGGCCGGTCGCAGGTGCGCCCCAGGATGCCCGGGAAGACGTTGGAGGCCCAGTTGATCATGTACGCGTCGCCGTAGCGGCGCTGCGCGATCATGCGGATGTACTCGGGGACGGGCGTGTGCGCCGGACAGGCGTACTGGCAATCGACGACCTTGTGGAAATAGGCCGGGTTGGCAATGTCGGTTCGCTGCAATGCGTGTCTCCTGACAGTCGCCCTGGCCCCGAAGGGGCCGTCATGTGGGTTTGGCGCAGTATGCGCCGCACTGGCGGCTGCACCACCTTGGTGAAATCCCGCAGCCAGCGCGCCCCGGCGGGAACCGTCAGGCGGGTTTTGCGCCCCGGGATGAATGCTTTTTCGCGCCCGCCCGCGCAAAGACCGACGGCGCCGCCAGCAGGAACCCGCGCACCCGGTCGGCCAGCACCGCGTCCAGGTCCGTGGGCATCGGCTGCCCGTAGATCCAGCGCCGGAGGCCGATGTAGAAGATGCCGCCGTGCATGCCCCACATCAGCTCGAGCTCGCGCTCGGTGGGCTTGTCGCGGTTGGAGATGCCCAGCTCGTGGCGCACCTCGCGCCAGATGTGCGGAAAGAGCCGCTCCTTGAGCAGCTGCATGTACTGGTCGGGCACATAGCCGTCCGAGAGGCCCGAGAACACCAGGATGCGCACCCACTCCTTGGTGAGGATGGCGTGCGCGTAGTCGATGTAGAAGCGCACGAGCCGGTCTTCCAGCGGCTGCGAGCGGTCTTCGATCCACGCCTCCCATTCGTTGCGCCAGCGCCCGAGATAGACCTCCTCGTACACCCGCTCGATGAGCGCGCGCTTGTTCGGAAAGTAGTGATAGAGCAAGGGGTGCGTGATGCCGATCTGCTGGGCGAGCTCGCGCGTCTGGCCATCCAGGCCGCGCTCGGAGAAGAACGCGATCGCGCCGTCCAGGATCTGCCGCTCCCGGTTCTCGGTCGAGAGCCGCTGGCGCAGCGGCTTGGCGGCCACCGCGATCTTCGTGTCCCCGGCTCTCTTGCGACGGCCCCCGGCCGTGCGCGGGCCGGTGTCGTCTTCTGGTGGCAGTTCTTTCATGGATGCCTTGTTGGTTTGAGCAGTCGCTAATTTACCTCATGGTAAGTACCGATGATCTTATTGACCAAACGTTAAACACTAGCACCAACAAAGACGGAGACACGGATGGAACTGCAAGGCGAACAGTGGGTGCAGGCTTCTCGCGAAGCGGTCTGGCGCGCGCTCAACGACCCCCTCGTGCTCGCCAAGTGCGTTCCCGGGTGCGAGGAAATGCGCCGCGTGAGCGAGACCGAGATCGAGGCGCGCCTGCTCGCCAAGATCGGCCCGGTGCGCGCGCACTTCAGTGGCCGCATCCAGATGCACGACGTGGTGGCGCCCGAGCGCTGCCGCATCGCCTTCGAGGGCAGCGGCGGCGCGGCCGGCATGGCCAAGGGCGAATCGAAGGTCACGCTGACCGAAGACAACGGCGGCACGCGCCTGTCGTACACGGCCGAAGCGGCGGTCGGCGGCAAGCTCGGGCAGATCGGCGGGCGCCTCATCAATGCATCGGCGCGGAAGATGGCCGACGAGTTTTTCCAGGCGCTCAACGCGCAGCTGGCGCCGAGCGCACCGCCCGCCCCCGCGGCCTCTGCAACGCCAGCGAACGACGCGGTTGCGACCGCAGCTCCGGCACGCGCGGCAGCGCCCGCCGTCGCGCCCTCTCCTGCCGGCGGCCCCGTCTGGGCCAACGAGTTCCAGCGCATCCTCTGGCTCGCGATCGGCATCGGCGTCGGCTGGCTCGCCTGCCGCGCCTTCTCCTTCTGAGCGACGGACCGGCACGATGAAGGCCCCCGCTTTTTCCTACCTGCGCGCAGAGAGCCTCGCGCACACCTCGGCGCTGCTGCGCGAGCACGGCGACGCGGCGCGCCTCCTGGCCGGCGGCCAGACGCTGCTCGCGACGCTGAACATGCGGCTGTCCAAGCCGCAGCTGCTGATCGACATCAGTTCATTGGTCGAGCTGCGCGGCATCGGCCTGCGCGGCGAGTACCTGCGCATCGGCGCGCTCGCGCGGCACGTCGACATCGAATGCTCCGACGTGGTGGCGCGGCACCTGCCGCTGCTGACGCAGGCCGCGCCGCACGTGGCGCACGCGGCCATCCGCAACCGCGGCACGATCGGCGGCTCGATCGCCTTCGCCGACCCCGCCGCCGAGTGGCCCGCGTGCGCGCTCGCGGCCGATGCGGAGCTCGTCCTCAGCGACGGCCAGCGCGAGCGCCGCGTGATGGCCGGCGACTTCTTCATCGACCTCTACGAGACCGATCTGCGTCCGCACGAGGTGCTGGTCGCGCTCGAATTCCCGCTGCCGGGCCCGGCGCGCCGCTTCGCATTCTCCGAACTCGCGCGGCGCCACGGCGACTACGCGATCGTCGGCATCGCCATGGCCGCGGACGTGACGGCCGGCGTGCTGTCGGACCTGCGCATCGCGTTCTTCGGCATGGGCAACACGCCGATGCGCGCGCTCGGCGCCGAGACCTGCCTGACGGGCACCGCGGCCGATGCGACCGCCATGTACACCGCCATCGAAAGCCTCGACGAAGACATGCACCCCGACGCCGACCTGCACAGCAGCGCCGCCGCCAAGCGCCACATGGCGGGCGTGCTGCTGCAGCGCGCGGTGCGCGCCATCCTGAACCCCGAAGCGGCGCCATGAACGAATCGAAGATCCTCACCCGCATCCGCGTGAACGGCGAGTTGCACGCGCACTGGGTCGAGCCGCGCCAGCACCTGGTGGACTACCTGCGCGACGAGATCGGGCTCAAGGGCACTCGCGTGGGCTGCGAGCACGGCGTGTGCGGCGCCTGCACCGTGATGCTCGACGGCGAGATCGCGCGCGGCTGCTTGATCCTCGCCGTGCAGGCCGACGGCCATGAGGTGCAGACCATCGAGGGCGTCTCCGACGCCGGCGCCATCTCCGACTTGCAGCAGGCCTTCGTCGCGCGCAACGCCGCGCAGTGCGGCGCATGCACGCCGGGCATGCTGCTCACGGCCCACGCCCTGCTGCGCCACGAACCGAACGCGGGCCGCGCCGAGATCCGCGAACAGATCTCGGGCAACTACTGCCGATGTACCGGCTACCACGCGATCGTCGATGCCATCGTGCTCGCGCGCGACCAGCGGCTTCAGGACGGAGGCGCACATGAATGACGTGACCGCCCCCGCACCGGTGATCGACACCGAGGCCGAGCGCTTCATCGGCAAGCCGGTCACGCGCACCAACATCCATCGCCTCGCGCAGGGCCGCGGCCAGTACGTCGACGACCTGGTGCTGCCGCGCATGCTGCACGTGGTGTACCTGCGCAGCCCGCATGCGCACGCGCGCATCGTGCGCATCGATGCCGAGGCGGCGCGGCGCATGCCGGGCATCGCCGCGATCGTCGACGGCCGCGAAATGGCCGCCGTGTGCGCGCCGTGGGAGGCCACGCTCAAGCACCTGACGGGCATGCGCTCGCCGCCGCAGCATGCGATCGCCATCGACCGCGCCACCTGGCAGGGCGAGGCGGTGCTGGCCATCGTCGGCCAGACCCGCGCGCTGGCCGAGGACGCGCTCGACGCCGTCACGGTCGAATGGGAGCCCCTGCCCGCCGCCGTGCACATGGACACCGCGCTGGACGCCGCCACGCCCGTGATTCATCCCGAGCTCGGCAACAACCTGTGCTTTCACCGCGAGATCGACACCGGCGGCGTCGAGGCGATGTTCGATGCGGCCGACGTGGTGGTGGAAGAGGTCTTCCGCTTCGGCCGCCACACCGGCGTGACGCTGGAGCCGCGCGCGGTGCTGGCCGATTTCGCGCCCACCGACCGGCACCTGACGGTGCACCACTCGCACCAGGCGCCGCACATGATGGCCGACCTGTACGCGCGCCAGCTGGGCCTGCACGAGGCCGACGTGCGCGTGATCTGCCGCGACGTGGGCGGCTCCTTCGGCATCAAGGTGCATGCCTACGCGGACGACTTCGCGACGGTCGCGCTCTCGGTGATGCTCGGGCGGCCGGTCAAGTTCGTCGCCGACCGCCTCGAATCGTTCGTAACCGACGTGCATGCGCGCGAGCACCGCGTGAAGGCCCGGCTCGCGCTCGCCCACGACGGCCGCATGCTGGCCTTCCAGATCGACGACCTCACGGGCATCGGCCCGTACTCGATGTTTCCGCGCACCAGCGCGATCGAGGGCAACCAGGTGCTCAACATCACGGGTGGCCCCTACAAGCACGACCACTACAAGGCCGCGCTCGACGTGGTGTTCCTCAACAAGGTGCAGACCAGCCAGTACCGGGGCGTGGGCCATCCGATCGCCTGCGCGGTCACCGAAGGGCTGGTCGACCTGGCCGCGGCGAAGCTCGACATCGACCCGCTCGAGCTGCGCCGCCGCAACGTGATGGAAGACGACAGCTATCCGCGCAAGGGCGCCTCCGGCATCCTGCTCGAAGGGCTGTCGCACCAGGCCTGTCTCGACAGGATCGAGACGATGATGGACTACCAGGCGCTGCGCCGCGAGCAGGCCGAGCTGCGCGCGCAAGGCATCCATCGCGGCATCGGCATCGCGGCGCTCATCGAGCTGACCAACCCGGGCCCCGCGTTCTACGGCGTGGGCGGCGCGCGCATCGCGGCGCAGGACGGCGCCACGCTCCGGCTCGACCCCACGGGCATCGTGCACTGCGCCACCGGCGTGGGCGAACAGGGCCAGGGCACCGAGACCATCTTCGCGCAGATCGCGGCCGACACGCTCGGCGTGCCGATGGCCTCGGTGCGCGTGCTGACCGGCGACACGGCCGCCACGCCCTACGGCGGCGGCACCTGGGCCTCGCGCGGCGCGGGCATCGGCGGCGAGGCCGTGCTGCTGGCGAGCCGCCAGCTGCGGCAGAACATCCTCGAGCTGGCCGCCGCGCACCTGAAGCGCCCGGCCGAAGGCATGCAGATCGCGCGGGGCGAGGTGATGTGCCTCGCGACGGGCGAGGCGCTGGTCTCGTTCGCGGAGCTGGGCCGCATCGCGTACTTCCGCCCCGACCTGCTGCCGCCGGGCTTCCAGCCCGAGCTGGTCGTCACACGCCATTACGCGCAGCGCGACTACCCCTTCGTCTTCACCAACGGCGTGCAGGCGTCGTATGTGGAGGTCGACGTGGAGACCGGCTTCGTCAAGCTGCTGCGCCACTGGGTGGTGGAGGACTGCGGGCGCGTGCTCAACCCGATGCTGGTCGACGAGCAGATCCGCGGCGCCGTGGTGCAGGGCATCGGCGGCGTGCTGTACGAGGAGTGCCTCTACGACGACAACGGCCTCATGCGCAACGGCAGCATGGCCGACTACCTGGTGCCGATGGCCTGCGAGATGCCCGATATCGAGGTGGCCCACATCGAGACGCCCACCCGCACCTCGCAGCTGGGCGCCAAGGGCGCGGGCGAGGCCGGCACCGCGGGCGCGCCGGCGGCGGTGCTGAACGCCATCAACGACGCGCTGCGGCCCTTCGGCGCGCACGTCTCGGACCAGCCCGTGACGCCCGACAAGTTGCTGCGCGCGCTCGGGCGCATCTGAACGCGCTTGCGTTTTTTGCTTTTGCTTCCACTCGAACGACAGGAGACGACGACCATGGCTTCCACACCTCTGAACCCCTCTGCGCTGCTGCGCCGGCGCTCCGTGCTCAAGGCCGCCGGCGGCGCGCTGCTCGCCACGGGCGGCACCGCATCGATGCCGCTCTGGGCGCAGGCCGAGACGATCCGCGTCGGCCTGCCCATTCCGCTGACCGGCCCGTTCGCCAACGAGGCGCGCGCGGTGCAGCAAGGCGCGGAGCTCGCGATCAAGGAATTCAACGCCGCGGGCGGCGCCGGTGGCCGCAAGGCCGAGCTGCTGGTGCGCGACGACAAGCTCAACCCGCAGGAGGCCGTGACGCGCACCGTCGAGTTGATCGAGAAAGATCGCGCGCACTTCATCGTCGGCTCCGTCTCGGCGGCGGTGCAGCTGTCGGTCAACAACGCGACCAAGCAGCGCAAGATCATCTACAACTCGGTGAGCCAGTCCGACTCGATCAACGAGGCCAAGGACTTCAGCAAGTACACCTTTCACGAGTGCCTGAACCCGCACATGACCGCGGGCGCCGTGGCGCGCTATGCCTTCCCCAAAATGGGCAAGCGCGTGGTGTTTCTCACGGCCGACTACGCCTACGGACAGGAGATGGCGCGCGGCTTCGTCACCGCCGGCAAGGCCTTCGGCATCGAGGTGCTGGCGGACATCCGCCATCCGCTCGGGCAGACCGATTTCTCCAGCTACTTCCCGCGCATCCTCGCGCTCAAGCCCGACGTGCTGGTGGTGTGCAACTTCGGGCGCGACCAGTCGATCGCGTTCCGCCAGGCCGGCGACTTCGGCGTGAAGCAGAAGGCCAAGCTCATCGCGCCGCTGCTCATGCACTCGGGGCGCATGGTGGACGGGCACGACGTGTATGCCGACGTCATCGGCGGCACCGGCTACTACTGGGGCATGGAAGAAACCACGCCCTCCGCGCGCGCCTTCAACGCCGCGTTCCGCGCGGCCAACGGCGGCGTGGCGCCCACCGACTACGCCGGGCTCGGCTATGCGGGCGTGCGCAACGTGCTGGCCGCGGCGAAACAGGCCAACAGCACCGACAGCGACCGCGTGGCCGAGGCGCTGCAGGGCATCAAGGGCGATGTCTACAAGGGCAGCACCTACTACCGCGCCTGCGATCACCAGTCGGTGCAGTCGGTGCTGATCGTCGAGTCGAAGCCGCCCGCGCAGGCCAAGGGCAAGGACGACATCTTCCGCATCGTGGCCACGGAGGCGCCCGACGAATCGCGCATGCGCAGCTGCAGCGAACTCGGCCACGCCTGAGCGGCCTTCGACGCGTCCGCCCCCTTTTCGGAATCCGCCGTGGAAATCTCCGCCTCCCTCCTCGTCCAGCAACTGTTCGTCGGACTGGCGCTCGGTGCCATCTACGTGCTCGTGGCGGTCGGCCTGTCGCTGATCTTCGGGCTGCTGGGCGTCGTCAACTTCGCGCACGGCGCCTTCTACATGCTGGGCGCCTATGTCGCCGTGTACGTGTACGGGCTCACCGGCAGCTTCTGGTGGTGCCTCGTGCTGGTGCCGCTGGCGGTGGGCCTGCTGGGCCTCCTTGCGGAGCGCTGGCTGATCCGGCCGCTCTACGGGCGCGGCGTCGACTATCCGCTGCTGCTGACCTTTGGTCTCGCCTACGTGCTGGTCGACAGCGTGCGCATGGTCTGGGGCGTGCAGGGCGAGGCCTTCGCCACGCCCGAGGCGCTGCGCGGCGCGGTCGACGTGGGCTTCGGCGTGTTCCCGCTGTACCGGCTGTTCCTCATCGGCCTGTGCGCGGTGCTGCTGCTGGCGCTGTGGCTCTTCATCGAGAAGACGCGCCTGGGCCTGGTCATCCGCGCCGGCGCGCGCGACCCGCTGGTGCTCAAGGTGCTGGGCATCGACGTGGGCCGCGTGTGGCTGCTGATCTTCGGGCTGGGCACCGCGCTCGCGGGGCTGGCCGGGCTGCTCGCGGCACCGCTGCGCGGCGTGAACCCCGAGATGGGCGGCTCGGTGCTCATCGAGGCCTTCGTCATCACGGTGATCGGTGGCATGGGCTCGCTGGTCGGCGCGATCGTCGCGGGCCTGCTGGTGGGCGTGGTGGTCGCGATGACGACGCTCTTTCAGCCCGACTTCGCCGAGCTCGCGATCTTCGCGCTGATGGCGGCGGTGCTCATCCTGCGGCCGAACGGGCTGTTCGGAAAATCATGATGAAAACACGCTCCACCCTTTCTGCTCTGGCTCCCGCCGCGACGCGCCACCGCGTGCTGCTGAGCATCGCGGTGCTCGCGCTCTTCCCGCTGGTCATGCCCTTCCATGCGCTGGCCATCAACATCCTCCTGTTCGGCCTGTTCGCCGCGGGCTACAACCTCACCTTCGGCTACACCGGCAAGCTCTCGTTCGGGCACGCGGCCTTCTACGGCACCGGCGCCTACGGCTGCGGCATCCTGATCGCGAACCACGGCGTGCCCTGGCCGCTCGCGGTGGCCGCGGGCGTCGTGCTCGGTGGTCTCGTGGCGCTCCTGATCGGCATGCTGGCCATCCGCACGCGCGGCATCTACTTCGCGATGGTGACGCTGGCGCTCGCGCAGTGCGTGTACTTCGCGGCCTTCCATTCCACGTCGTTGACGGGCGGCGACAACGGCCTGCGCGGCGTGAACGTGCCCGCGCTGCAGCTGGGCGGCTGGCAGCTCGATTTGCTGCAGCCGCTGAACCGCTACTACTTCATGCTGGTGTTCGTGGCCGTCGCCATCTGGGTGCTCTCGCGCATCCTCAACTCGCCGTTCGGCGCGGTGCTGGAGGCGATCCGCGAGAACGAGCAGCGCGCCCGCGCCTCGGGCTTCGACGTGGAGCGCACCAAGCTGCTGTCGTTCGTGATCTCGGGCCTGTTCTGCGGGTTGGCGGGCGCGCTCACCGCGATCAACCTGGCCACCGTGGGCATCGACATGCTCTCGTACCACACCTCGGGCCAGGTGATGATGGTCGCGCTGCTCGGCGGCATGGGCACCTTCTTCGGGCCCTTCATCGGCGCGGGCACCTTCCTGGCGATGGAGCATGCGCTGACGGCCGTCACCGAGCGCTGGCAGCTCATCGTGGGGGTGATGTTCATCGGGCTGGTGCTGTTCTTTCCGAAGGGCATCTGGGGTTCGCTGCTCGCGAGGATGGAACGATGACCACAGGCACCACCGATCAGGACGCCATCCTGGAGACGCGCGGCGTCACCAAGCGCTTCGGCCAGTTCACCGCCAACGAGGGCATCAGCGTGGTGTTTCCGCGCGGCAAGCTCACGGCCATCATCGGCCCGAACGGCGCGGGCAAGTCGACCTTCTTCAACATGGTCTCGGGCGCCTTCGCGCCGACCGAGGGCGCGATCTGGTTCGACGGGCGCGAGATCACCGGCCTCGCGCAGCACCGCTTCGCGCACCTGGGCATCGCCAAGTCGTTCCAGGTGACGAACCTCTTTCCGGACCTGAGCGTGCTGGAGAACGTGCGCGTGGCGGTGCAGGCGCTCGAATCGGGCTTCGATTTCTGGCGCCCGCGCGCCGTGCGCCGCGACTGGACCGACAAGGCCGAGCGACTGCTGCAACGCGTGGGGCTGCAGGACAAGCGCGCCTTCCGCGCGGCGCGCCTGTCGCACGGCGAGCAGCGCGCGCTGGAAATGGCGGTGGCGCTCGCCGCCGACCCCAAGCTGCTGCTGCTGGACGAGCCCACCGCCGGCATGAGCCCCGAGGAGACGCGCACGATCATGGACCTGATCCTCGCGCTCGCAGAGGAGCGCACGGTGGCGCTGGTCGAGCACAAGATGAAGCTCATCATGGGCGTGAGCGACCGCATCGTCGTGCTGCACCAGGGCCGGCTGCTGGCCCAGGGCAGCCCCGACGACATCCGCGCCAACGAAGAGGTGCGGCGCGTCTACCTCGGCAAGGGAGCCCACTGATGCACGAAAAGAACGACAAGCAGCAACCCCTGCTCGCGGTGAAGAGCCTGGAGGCCTGGTACGGGCGCAGCCACATCCTGCAGGGCGTGGACCTGGAGGTGCTGCCGGGCGAGATCGTGTGCCTGGTGGGCCGCAACGGCGCGGGCAAGACCACCATCATGCGCAGCATCATGGGCCTCATGGACAAGGCGCGCGGCAGCGTGGTGTTCGACGGGCTCTCGCTCCTGGGCCTGCCGCCGCACCGGCGCTTTCGCCAGGGCCTGGCCTATGTGTTCGAGGAGCGCCGCATCGTGCCGGGGCTGACCGTGCTGGAGAACATCCGCCTGGGCATCCTCGCCTCGGACCAGCGCCACCGCGAACGCGAACTGATCGACGAGATCGCCGAGACCTTTCCGCGCCTGAAGGAGCGGCTCTCGCAGGTCGCCATCACCATGTCGGGCGGCGAGCAGCAGATGCTGGCGATTGCGCGGGCGATGGTGGCGCACCCCAAGCTCATCATGCTCGACGAGCCCAGCGAAGGGATCATGCCGGTGCTGGTGGACGAGATGTTCGAGCTGTTCGCGGCATTGAAGCGAGGGGGCAAGACGCTGCTCCTGGTCGAGCAGAACGTCGAGCTTGCGCTGTCGATCGCGGACCGCGCCTACATCATCGACCAGGGGCGCGTGGCGCACCACGCGCGGGCCGATGTGCTGCTGGCGGACCGGGAGATCCAGGACCGGTACTGCTCCGTGTAGCTACCTGGAGGGAGCGTGGCGCAGCCGCGCTCACATAGAACACCGCCGAACGATGTGCACGCGCCACATTGGTTTCGCGCTCCGCTCTGCCCAGACTGTGGTCGCCCGCCGCCATTGCCTTGGAGGCCGGGTCAAAGACGGCCGGCAGCCGCGCTGACGGCCATGACAACAGAGACAAACGGAGACATCACCATGATTCGCCACTTGCGCGCTGGCACCGCCTGCGCCGTCCTTGCCCTGCTGCAGCTGAGCGCCTGCGGCGGCGGGGGGAGCAACAACCCCGTGTTCACGCCCATTCCCCCGGCCACGACACCGCCTGCGACCAACCCGCCACCCAGCGAACCGCCCCCGGTCTCGAGCTCGCCCCTGCAGCGCGCTACCGTCTACGGCAGCGTGCTGGGCACCGACGATGCCGCCGCGACCGGCACCTACAGCTGGAAGGGCGTGCCCTTCGCCAAGCCGCCGGTCGGCGAGCTGCGCTGGAAGGCGCCGGTCGATCCCACGCCGTGGACCACGGTGAAGACGACGCAGAAGCTGGGCAACGCCTGCGTGCAGACCGGCCGCCTCTACGGCCCGGGCCAGAACAACCAGTACGACGCGACCATCGGCGCCTCCATCGGCAAGACCACGGGCGCCGAGGATTGCCTGTACCTCAACATCTGGGCGCCCTCGACGGCGGCGGCGACCGACAAGCTGCCTGTCATCGTCTTCGTCTACGGCGGCAGCAACATCACCGGCTACACGGGCGATCCGGTCTACGACGGCGCGGCGCTCGCGAAGGCGGCCAACGCGGTCGTGGTCACGGTGAACTACCGCCTCGGGATCATGGGGTTCCTGGCCTCGCCGCAGCTCAAGACCGGCGCCGATGCGAACGACGACTCGGGCAACTACGCGATCCTGGACCTCATCAAGGGCATGAAGTTCGTCAACGCGAACATCGCGGCCTTCGGCGGCGACCCCGGCAACGTCACGCTGATGGGCCAGTCGGCCGGCGCCGTCAACATCTACGCGCTGATGGTCTCGCCGCTGGTGGCCAACGCCAAGCCGGCCCTCTTCCAGCGGCTGGTTCCGCTGAGCGGCGGCGTCGCGACGGCCACGACCCAGCCGAACCAGGTCAATGCGCTCCTGAGCGCCCTCTTGGTGGCCGATGGCACCGTGGCGGACACCACCGCTGCGGCCACCTACATCGCCGGCCAGAGCAATGCCGATCTCGCCGCCTACCTGCGGTCCAAGAGCGCGGACACGCTGCTGCAAACGGTGCTGAAAAAACTGGTGCCGCTGGGCCTCTCGGCCTCCAACCCGCTGAACGACGGCACGGTGGTCCCGGTCGATCCGATCGCGGCGATCAACGCCGGGAAGTTCCTGAAGGTGCCGGTGCTGGCCGGCTACACGCGCGACGAGACCAAGCTGTTCCCGCAGAACCTGGCCACCTCGCCCGCGTTCGGCGGCATCAGCGGCCGGCTCATCGACGACCCGACCGTGTTCTCGATGGCCTACAGCTACGACCCGAACGCCGCGCCGACCACCTCGCTGGAGCAATGGATCCCCGGCCAGTACCTGCCCGTCACGACGCCGGTGACCGGCTTCAACGCGCGGACCGACCTGTACAACCAGTACTTCTTCATCGCGCTGCGCAAGCAGATCTTTCCGGTGCTGCAGGCGCAGAACGTGCCGCTCTGGTGGTACCAGTTCAACTGGGACAAGTCGCCCGCGCCGTTCAACGACATCTTCGGCGCGGCGCACACCTTCGACCTGCCGTTCGTGTTCGGCAACTTCGGCCCGTCGCTCTATTCGAAGTTCGCGAACTCGAAGGCCAACGAGCCGGGGCGGCTGGAGCTCTCTGACGCGATGATGAAGAGCCTCGCGGCGTTCGCCCGCGGCGGTGACCCCAACAACGCAGCGCTGGGGGTCAACTGGCCGCAGTACCCGGCGATGCTGAACTTCGACGCGTCGCTGACGGCCAAGGCGATCACGGTGCAGCCGTAACGCCCTACCGTTGCCGGCATCGTCAGGCCGGTGCCGGCGCGGTGTCCAGGCCGCTTTCTCCCGCGATGTCGTGGAACAGCTCGCGCGAGGCAAAGAGCCAACGCCCGCCGGCCTTCACCAGCCGGTCGGCGTAGGTGCCGGCCACCGCGATCACCGGCCCCGCGGCGCTGTCGCGCACCACGAGGAAATTGGAGCGCACCTGCGCGGACGCGCCCGCCAGGTCGATCACGATGTTGCAGGTCAGGTGCTTGCGCCGCGCGCCCTCGCGCGGCACGGGCACGAGGCCGTCGAGCAGCGCTTCGATGGCCGCCCTGCCCGCGGCGCGGCCGTTGCGGGAGATCCATTCGCCGTCTTCCGCGAAGAGCTGCGCGAAGGCGCCGAGGTCGCGCGCATCGAGCAGGAAGCAGTAGCGCGCAAGCAGTTCGCGGATCTCCTCGCGGTCTTGCAGTTCCATGAGCGTCATGGCGCGAATCCCTCCTTCGCGCCGACGGCATCGCGTGCCGCAACGTCATCGGCCGGCACGATGGGATGGCGTGTCATCGTGAGACACACCGTCACACCGATCAGCAGCAACGCGCCGGCGATGAAGAACGCCACATCGTAGCTGCCGGTGAACGACACCACGTAGCCCGTGACGATCGGCGCGAGCACGCCGAACAGGTTGCCCCCCGTGACCAGGAAGCCGTGCGCCTTGCCGGTGTTGGCGGGGTTGGGCAGCAGGTCGCTCGCGAGCGCGATGTTCAGGCCCACGGAGCTCCCGATGCTCGTGAGCGACAGCGAGAACAGCGCGAGGATCAGCGTGATGTCGTTGATCCACGGCGTGGCCAGGATGCACGACGAGCACAGCAGCATGACCGCGACCAGGTTGCGCCTGCGGCCCGAATTGACCGGCGCGTTGCGCAACAGGCGGTCGCTGAGCCAGCCCACGAAGATCGTCCCGGGCACCGCGACCGCGTAGGGAATCGCGGTGTAGAAGCCGGTCTTGAGCACGCCCAGACCGCGCGTGGCCTGCAGGTAGCTCGGCAGCCAAGAGAGGAACAGGTACACCGTGTAGACCGCGCAACCCTGCACGATGAACAGGCCCCACAGCGTGCGCGAGCGCATCAGCGCCGAGAGCGCGTCGCCCTTGGAAGCCTGCACCGAGCCGCCGCGCTGCGCGAGGATCTGCGCGCGCTCTTCTGCGCCGATGAAGCCCGCCTCCTCCGGCGACCGGTACAGCAGCAGCCATGCAGCCACCCATGCGAAGCCGATGGCCGCGGCCAGGTAGAAGCCGCCGCGCCAGCCGAGCTCGCCGACCACGTAGCCCATCACGAGCGAACCCACGGCCGGGCCGGCGTAGCCGCCGCAGTTGAAGACGGTGGTCGCGAGACCCCGCTCGCGTGCCGGCATCCATTCGCGGATGGTGCGCGCGCCCGCCGGATAGGTCGAGGCCTCGCCGAAGCCCAGCACCAACCGCGAGAGGCACGCGCTGACGAAGCCGCCCGAGAGCCCCGTAAGCACCGTCGCAGCCGAGAAGATCGCCATGCCGGACGCGGTCGCGCGCCGCGTGCCGATGCGATCCACGAGCGCGCCCCATGGCAACACGAACAGCAAGTACGACCAGAGGAAGGCCGAGAACAGATAGCCCAGCTGGATGGTCGAGAGGCCGAACTCCTTGGCGATCGGCTGCGCCGACACCGAGAGCACCACGCGGTCCACGTAGTTGATCGAGCAGCCGGTGAAGAGCAGCAGGTAGATGAGCAGGCGGCCCGGTTTGAGCGTCACGGTGCGCCTCCTTCTTGGGCTTCGGCGACCACGCGGAACATGGTCCGCTTCGTGTTCGTGAAGTGCGGCCGCGCGATGTCGCTCCACGCGGTCGCGCGCACCGCGAGCCAGGGCGGCGAGCCCAGCACGTCGTCGCGCAGCAGGTCGTAGCAGGCGAGCGACAGCGGACCGGCGCCGTGGTTCAAGAAGCGCATGGCCCGCACGCAGCCGGGCACCGCGGCGAGGCCGGGCATGTGCTCGGTGTCGTACCAGCGCGAGATCTCGTCGAGCCAGCCCGTCTCGGGGTCGGTCTCGACGACGTAGTGAAAACGCGGGCGCTCCCCGGTGGAGGCGCCCGCGAAGTCGCGCATCGCCTCGAGCGGCGACGCGCGCAGCTCGCTCGCCCAATCGCATCGCGCCTGGAACGCCGCGGCGATCGCCTCGCCATCGGGCGCTTCGGCTGCGTGCGACTCCAGGTAGACGTAGGCCTGCGATCCATCGAGGCTCGATGCCGCGCGGTGCAGCGCGAGCGCGGCGCCGTTGCCGGCGCAGAACGCGCGCACATCCGCATCGATGCGCGCGGCCGCAGCGGGCGCGGTGCGCATCTGCAGAAGAACGAAACAGGGTTTGCTGTCTTGCATCGCCATCAATCGGGTTTGATCTTCTTGGCGCGGACCACCGCCGACCACTTGGCGCTGTCGCGTGCCAGCAGCGCGCTCAACTCGGCCGGGCTCGAGGGCGCGGGCTCCGCGCCCGATGCCATGAGGCGGCTCTTCACGCCCTCGTTGGCGAGCGTGCGGCGCAGCGCCTGGTTCATCGCGTCGGCCACGCCGGCCGGTGTGCCCTTGGCCGCGAACAGCGCATACCAGTTGTCCGAATCGACGCCGGGAATGCCCATCTCCAGGAAGGTCTTGACCTCGGGCAGCAACGGGTGCCGCTTCGATGCGGCGATGCCGATGGGCTTGAGCTTGCGGCTGGTGATGAACGGCAGCAGGCCCGGGATATCACCGAAGAACCCGTCCACATGGCCCGCGAGCACGTCGGTGATGGCGGGCGCGGCGCCCTTGTAGGGCACATGCAGCAGCGGCGTCTTGGCGGCGTCCGAGAGCAGCTCCATCGCCAGATGCGGCACGCTGCCGGTGCCCGATGAAGCGAGCGTCAACGGCTGCTTGCTCTTCTTCGCGGCGGCTACGAACTCGGCGCCGGTGTTGTAGGGCGCGTTGGCACCGACCACCAGCACCTCGACGTTGCGCACCACCAGCGAGATGGGCGTAAGGTCCTTCGCGGGGTCGTACATGAGCTTCTCGTACAGCGACGGGTTGATCGCGACCGCGCCCACGCTGGTGAGCCACAGCGTCTGCGCATCGGGCGCGGAACGCGACACGTACTCGGCCGCGATGCCGCCGTTGGCGCCCGCCCTGTTCTCGACGATGACCTGGTGCCCGGTTTCCTTGCCGAGCTGCTCGGCGATCGCGCGGGCCACGAAATCGACGGGGCCACCCGGTGGAAACGCGACCACGATGCGCGTGATCTTGTCCTGCTGCGCGCGCACGGGAAGTCCCGTCGCCACGAGCGCGGCGGCGGCCAGGCCGTGCAGGCAGTGGCGCCTGCGAACGAACACATTCTTCATTCGGTGTCTCCTGATCTTTTTAGGAATGTCAGTCGCAGCGCACGGACATGCCGCCGTCCACCACGATCTCGGTGCCCGTGACGAAGCGCGCTTCGTCCGAGGCGAGAAAGAGCGCCGCCGCGGCGGTGTCGCGCCCGTCGCCCATGAAGGGCAGCGGAATGCGCGCCTGGCGCTCCTTCAGCAGCGCCTGGACGTCGCCGCCTGCGCGCTGCCCGGCCAGCCGTGTCTCGACCATCGGCGTGTGCAACTGCCCCGGCACCACCGTGTTCACGCGAATGCCCTGCCCCGCGTACTGCACCGCGAGCACGCGCGTGAACTGCATCACCGCGGCCTTGGTGGAGGCGTAGGCGATCTGCGCAGAGCCGGTCCAGCGCGTGGCCGACGTCGAGGCGAGGTTGACGATGGCGCCGCCGCCCTGCGCCAGCATGTGCGGCAGCACGTGCTTGCAGGTGAGGAACACGCTCTTCAAGTTGTGGTTCACCTGCGCGTCCCACACCTCCTCGGACATCTCGACCGGCCCGCCCTTGGCCGAGCCGCCCACGTTGTTGACCAGCACGTCGATGCGCCCGAAGCGCGCGATGCACTGCGCGACCATCGCCTCGATCGATGCGGCCTGCGTCACGTCGCAAGCGGCCGCAGCGAACACGCCGCCGGCCTTGGCGATGAGCTCGGCGGTCTCGCGCATGCGCTCGACATCGCGGTCCACGCCGAACACCTGCGCGCCCTCTTGCGCGAAACGCACCGCGATCGCGCGGCCGTTGCCCCAGCCGGTGCCGACCGAGCCCGCGCCGGTGACGAGCGCGACCTTGCCTTCGAGGCGGCGCGCGGTGGGTTGGAAGAAGTCTGCTGCTGTTGCTGCTGTAGTGGTCATGCGTCGAACCGGTAGAAGTCGAGGGGATTGCGCACCAGGATCTGTTCGCGCAGCGCCGCATCCGGCGCGATCTGCGCCAGTGCATCGACAAGCACGCCGTCGTCCGGCACGTGGTGATGGTTGGGGTGCGGCCAGTCGCTGCCCCAGAGGCATTGCTCGGGGAACTCGCGGGCCAGCACGTGCGCGAGCGCGATGCCGGCGGCGTAGTCCGCGCCGGCCGAGATCCGGTCGATGCCGCTCAGCTTCACGCGAAACAGCGGGTTGCGCAGCAGCGCGCGCAGTGCCGCGAAGTCGGCATGGTCCGCGCCGAGCGATGCATCGACGCGCCCCATGTGGTCGATGACCACCGGCACCGCACTGCGCGCGAGCGGCGCGGCCAGCGTGTGCACCAGGCTGCTCTCGAAATGCACCTGCAGGTGCATACCCAGTGGCGCGAGCCGGTGCGTGAAGGCAACGATGTCGTCCACGCTGGATGAGGCGCCCAGGTGCTTCATGAAGTTGAAACGCACGCCGCGAAAGCCCGCCGCGGCCAGGCGCGCGAGCTCGGCATCGGCCACATCGAGCGGTACCAGCGCCACGCCCAGGTAGCGTCCGCCGCCCGCGGCGATCGCATCCTCGATCACGCGGTTGTCGAAGCCGTGCACCAGCGACTGGACGATCACGCAGCGGTCGATGCCCAGGTGCTTGTGCAAGGCGAAGAGCGCCTCCTTCGGCGCGTCTTCGGGCGTCCAGTTCAGTGATTCGGAAAATGGGAACTGCGCGGCCGGGCCGAAGATGTGCACATGCGCGTCGCATGCGCCCGGCGGCAGCCGCAGGTGCGGCGCCGAGGGCCGCGGGTTGTAGGTCAAAGTTGTTGGCATGTCGTTGTCTCTCGGTGAATTGTCTGGCGCTGCCTTGGGTCCGAGTCCTGCTTTTTTCGGATATCAGCTATCCGTAAAATGCATTTCCCATGGACCTCTCGCGCCTCAACTATTTCGTCGCCGTCGTCGAGGCGGGCAGCTTCAGCCGCGGCGCCGCATCGCTGCACATGTCGCAGCCCGCGCTGAGCCGGCAGATCCTGCTGCTCGAAGAAGAAGCCGGCCAGCCGCTGCTCGTTCGCACGGGCCGCGGGGTCGAAGCGACCGAGTCGGGCCTCGCGCTGCTGGCGTATGCACGGGCGATCCTGGAGATGGCCGAGCGGGCGCGCGCCGACATGCAGGAGCGCCGCGCGAGCCCGCACGGCCGCGTCGTGGTGGGCCTGCCGCCGCGCGTGGCGCACGTGCTCGCGGCCGACTTGGTGGAGCGCTTTCGCGAGAAGTTTCCCGATGCGGTCATCAGCGTGGTCGAGGGCCTGAGCATCCGCCTGCGCGAATGGCTGGTCGCGGGGAAGCTCGACCTTGCAATCCTGTTCGATCCGCCCCCCTCGCCACAGATGCAGGAGGAAACGCTGGCGCGCGAGCCGCTCGTCGTGATCGGCCCCGCGCCGCTGCCGCGCCGCATGAAGCTGGCCGACGTGGCCGCGCTGCCGCTGGTGATGCCCAGCGGCCCCAACGCGCTGCGCCAGTTGCTCGAACGCGAAACCAAGCCGCGCGGCATGCCGCTGTCGATCGTCGCGGAGGTCGATTCGGTGCAGACGGTGCTGTCGCTGGTGGCGCGCGGCGTGTCGTACACGGTGCTGCCGCAGAGCGCCGTGCGCCTCTGGACCTACGACCAGCCGCTGCATCGCGCGGCCATTCATGCGCCGGCCATCCGCAACCGCATCGTGCTGGCCATTCCGAAGGCGCGGCCCGCGACGCGCACCAGCCGATGGGCCGCGCAGGTGCTGCGCGAGCTGGCGTTGGAGCACTACGGAAGCACCAAGGCCGACTGAGGTTCAGTGCCCGATCTCGAGCGCCACGAGGAAGCGCGACACCATGTTGTACGCGCCGACCGTGACCATCGCATCGACCACCTGCTGCGGCGTGAAGCGCGCGCTGACCTGCTGGTAGAGGACGGCGGGCACCTCGATGCTGTTCGTCATCGCATCGGTGAGCTCGATCAGCAGCGCCTCGTCGGCCGACAGGCCCGGGCCGATGGACGCCGGGTCCGACAGCGCATTGACCGCCGCCTGCGAGGCGCCCGCCTGCAGCGCGATCGGCACGTGCGCGTCGTATTCGTAGCGCGCGCGGTTGAGCACCGCCACGCGCAGGATGACCAGCTCGCGCGCCGCCTCGGGCAGGCTGTTGTGGCGGCGCACGGCCGTCAGCAACTGCTCCCAGCCATGCGCCATCGGAGGGCTGTTGAGCAGCACCTGGTACAGCGGCGAGACGCGGCCGCGCTGCCTGGCGATTTCCGCTTCGAGCGTGGCGAGTTCGGGGCGGCTTCCGGGTTCGACGGGAGAGATTCGCATGATGGTTTCGGTTCGAGGATGTGAAGAAAAAAGAGGATGCGTTCAGATCATCGGCGTGGCCGCGCCGTCCATGGCGATGGTCGCGCCGGTCACGTAGCTCGCGCGGCCCGAGGCGAGAAAGACCACCATGTCGGCGATCTCGCGCGGCTCGGCGGGCCGGCCGATGGGAAGCATGGCGCCCGGAGCGGCAGGCGCGGGCCGGCCTTCGAGCGCGGCCAGTCGCGCTTCGGCTTCCTGCCGCTGGCGCAGCCGCTCGGTGGCCACCTGGCCCGGATTGAGCGCGTTGATGCGCACGCCCTGCCGCGCATACGCCGCCGCCATGCCGGCGCTCGCGAGCAGCAGCGCGGCATTCGCTGCGCCGCCGGCCAGGTGCGTCGGATTGGCGACCTTGCCGCCCGCGCCGACGATGTTGACCACGCTGCCCGCGCCGCGCGCGGCCATGCGCTGCACGGCCGGCGCCATGACGTGGATGTAGCTGAAGAACTTGGCCTGCATCGCGTCGCTCCACGCCGCGGCATCGAGCTCGTCCGGCGGCCTGCGCTTGGCGGCGCCGGCGCAGTTGACCAGCACGTCGAGCGGGCCCGACGCGGCCTCGATCCCATCGAGCGCGGCGAGCGCCGATGCGGGGTCGCGCAGGTCGGCGGCATGCCATGCGACGCGGCCTTGCGTCTCCAGCGACAGCGCGGCCGCGCGCAAGGCGGTGTCGTTGCGCGACAGCATCGTCACGCGCGCGCCTTCGGCCAGAAAAGCCTGCACGCACGCGAAGCCGATGCCGCGGCTCGCGCCCGTCACGAGCACGTGGCGCCCGGCAAGTCCGAGGTCCACGCGCTCAGCCCCGCTTCTCGAGCAGCCCGCCGTCGACCGGCAGGATCACGCCCGTGATGTAGCGCGCCTCGTCGGACGCGAGAAACAGCGCCGCGTTCGCCACGTCCCACGCCGTGCCCATGCGGCCCATCGGCACCAGCGCCTCGCGCTCGGCGCGGATCACGTCGCGCGAGACACCGCGCTCCTGCGCGCGCCGCTCGATGGCCATGGGCGTGTCGATCAGGCCCGGCAGGATCACGTTGGCGCGGATGCCGTGGCGCGCGTTCTCCATCGCGATGTGCTGGGTCATCGTGTTGACCGCGCCCTTGCTGGTCTTGTAGGTGATGCTCGGCCGCGCCGCCAGCGACGAGGTCGAGGAGATGTTGACGATGCAGCCCGACTGCCGCTCGATCATGTGCGGCAGCACGTGCTTGCAGGTCATGAACATGCCCTTCAGGTTCATCGCCATGATGGCGTCCCACGCGTCGGCGTCCATCTCGACCGTCTTGCGGTCGCCCTTGGAGCGGCCCACGTTGTTGTGCAGGATGTCGATGCGGCCATGGCGCTCGATGCACGCGGCCGCAATCGCCGCGCAGTCGGCCTCGCGCGTGATGTCCGCGCGCAGCACCGAGGCGCTGCCGCCCAGGGCGACGACGGCATCGCGCGTGCTCTCGGCCCATTCTTCGTTGATGTCCACCAGCAGCAGCGTCGCGCCCTCTTGCGCGAAGCGCTCGGCGGTCGCGCGGCCGTTGCCCACCGTGTCGCCCGGTTGCTGCCCCGCGCCCACGATGATGGCGATCTTGCCTTCCAGTCTTCCTGTGCCCATGTCGTTCCTGTGTATGTGATTCGTCGCCTTGCTTGCAGCGGCGTTCAGTCGATCGTGATGTGGCCGTCGGTGACGACCTTGCGCCAGCGCGCTTCTTCCGCGCGCATGAACTTCGTCATCTCCTGCGGCGAGTTGACGGCCACGGTCAGCCCTTCGTTTGCGAGCCGCTCGCGGTACGCCGGCGCCTCGGCCGCCTTGCGCAGCGCGGCGTTCAGTCGGTCGAGCACTGCGGGCGGCGTGCCGCCCGGCGCGAAGATCGCGTACCAGACCTCCGCGCTGTAGCCGGGGATCGTCTCGGCGATGGTGGGCACGTTCTTGTAGGCGCTCGATCGCTGCGGCGAGGTCACCGCCACCGCGCGCATCTTTCCGCTCTCGACGAACTTGGCGACGCCGCCGGCCGTGCCGAACACCATGTCGATCTGCCCGCCGAGCAGGTCCGTGTAGGCCGGGCCTGCGCCGCGGTAGGGCACGTGCGTGATGTTCACCTGCGCCATGTTCTTGAACAGCTCGCCGGCCAGGTGCACGGCCGAGCCGTTGCCCGAGGAGCCGTAGTTCAGCTTGCCCGGATTGGCCTTGGCCGCCTTGACGACATCGGCAATCGTCTTGTAGGGGCTGTTGGGCCGCGTGACCAGCACGTTGGGGCCGTGGCAGATGAGGCCCACTTCGGTGAAGCCCTTCTCGGTGTCGTAGGGCAGGCTCTTCACGAGCGAGGCGTTGATCGCGATCGCCGAGGTGGTGAGGAGTAGCGTGTAGCCGTCGGCGGATGCCTTGGAGACGATGTCCGAGCCGATCACGGTGCCGGCGCCGGCGCGGTTGTCGATGACGACCGGCTGCCCCAGTTCGACCGCGAGCGCCTGGCCGAGCACGCGGCCGACCACGTCGGTGCCGCCGCCGGCGGTGAACGGAATCACGACGCGCAGCGGGCGCGAGGGAAAGGCATCGGCGGCGCGTGCGGTTGTGCCGATGAAGAGGGCCGGTGCGCCGGCGAGGGCTGTGCCGGCCGTGGCCATGCGCAGCACGGCGCGGCGCTGCAGGCTGGGGAATTTCAAAGTCGTCTCCTTGTTCTGTCTGGCGACGCCCTTCATGAAAGGCATCGTGGCGAACAGGAAGTCTAGGAACGCGTGAGCGCCCTGCTTTGACGATTCGGCAAAGCTCCTTTTCCGGCGCCTAGGCGCCGCGGCCTTCGCCCGACACCAGGTGCGCGAGAAATTCCTGTGCCGCCGGCGACAGCGCCGCACGGTCGCCGACGCACACCCACAGCTGCCGGTGCGCCCAGTCGTCTTCGAGTGGCAGCACCACGAGGCCCATGCGCGCCTCGTAGTTGCGCGCGATGCCCACCGGCACGATTGCCAGGCCCAGGCCCTCCCGCACCAGCTCGCACCGGGCCTCGGGGTTGGACACCTGCGCGCGCACCCGCAGCGGACGCGTCAGCGCGGGCGCGATGAGCTGCATGAACTCCTCCACGCTGTGGCGCGGGAAGTAGCCGAGGAAGTCGTAGTCGAGCGCGTCTTCGAGCCGCAGCGTTTCCCGCCGGGAAAGCGCATGGCCCACCGGCACGACGAGGCCGACGCGGTCGGTGCGGTAGGGCATCGACACCACGCCGGCCGCCGGATGCGCCGCGTGATAGACGCCGATGTCCGCCTCGCCGTCGGCCACGATGCGTGGCACGTCGTAGCTGAAGGCCTCCATCAGATCGACGCGCGAGTCCGGCGCCTTGCGCGAGAAGCTGCTGATCTCCGAAGGCAGGAACTGCTGCACCGCCGACGAATTGGCCACGAGGCGGATCTTGGGCACGCCGCTGGCCGAATACGCGCCGAGTGATGTCTGCACCTGCGCGAGCGTGCGCAGGATTGCCTTGGCCTGCTGATAGAGCATCGCGCCCGCGGGCGTGGCCTCCACGCCCCGGCCGTGGCGGCGCAGGAGGCGCGTGCCCAGCTGGCGTTCGAGTTCGGTGATGCGCTTGCTCGCGGCGGAGGTGACGACGTGCACCCGGTCGGCCGCACGCGAAAGGCTTTTCTCCTCGATGGCGGCCACGAGGATTTCGAGTGAGGCGATGTCCATCGCGCGATTTTCAGTCATCGGGTGGACGGAGGTGACAGTGTTGAATTGAACATTCTTTAGCCACTTCAGAAGAATTCATTGAGTATTTTTCACAATCGTGTAACGCGCAAACAGCATCCTTTGGTTCCCATTTCGGGCGGCATCTCCCGGGCGATCAGCGCCTCGCGGCGTGCCGCCTTCATTCCAGAGGTTCACGGTGACGGCGACTCAAACATTCTCAAAACGCTTCCTGGTGGTGGCCTGCGCGGTCTTCCTCGCTTCGTGCGGGGGAGGCTCGGGCAACGGCGGCGGCTCGTTCTTTCCGCTGCTCCCGCAGGGTCCGAATTCCGGCAATCCCGGCGGCCCGGCGACGCCGGACAATCCGCCCCCTTCCGGTGACGCGGGCGCCAAGCACGCCGCCTCCGTGAGCGTGCAAGGCGACGGCAGCGGCGACGTGGAATCGCTGGACACCGCCATCGCCTGCGACACGCAGTGCAGCGCCGACTACGCCGCGGGCGCGAGCGTCAAGCTCATCGCCACCGCCGCGCGCGGCTCCGTCTTCGCCGGCTGGCAAGGCGCCTGCGAAGGCACCACCGATGCCTGCGAGCTCACGATGGACGAGGCCCGCACCGTCGTCGCGAAGTTCTCGCTCGCCGAAAAAGCCGCGCCCACCGGCACCTGGTTCAAGGGCGACACGCACGTGCACGACGACCACTCCGACGACGGCAGCGCGCCGCGCCAGCTGAACCACGACATCGCCAAGGGCAACCTCTCGCTGGCCGACCAGATCGGCCAGGCCGGCCGCACGGGCCTGGACTTCATGCCCTTCACCGACCACCGCACCTACGACCAGCACTACGACCCGCTGTGGGAATCGTCGTCGCTGCTGCTGCTGCGCGGCGAAGAGGCGAACGGCAAGCCGCACGCCATCTCGCTGGGCGGCGTGGATTCGGTCGTGCAGGGCGCGATGCACCCCGACCGCGCGCAGTTCGCGCTGGTGCAGCAATCGATCTGGGATGCGCATGCGCAAGGCGCCATCTGGTCGATCGCGCATGCCGACGACGGCGAGATGAATGCCGACGGCTCGCCCAACATCAACGCCAGCGTGCAGGGCGTGAACCTGGTCGAGGTGTGGAACCGTTCCAAAAGCCCCGACAAGCAGATGGACTACGCCGAGAACCGCTGGAACGCGGGCTTCCGATTCGGCGTGGCCGGCGCGAGCGACAACCACTTCCGCGAATACTGGGGCGCGCCCTACCTCAACAGCCCCGGCATGCCCGTGACCAAGGTGCTGGCCAAGGCCTACAACGAGCGCGGCATCCTCGAAGCCATGCGCGCGGGCTACACGAGCCTGTCGATCAACCCGACCGGCCCCGCCGTCTCGATGACCTCCGACCTCAAGGGCGGCGGCTACACGGCCATGAGCGGTGACGAGGTCTTCGTTCCCGCGGGCACCGCGGGGCACCTGCGCATCAACGTGCAGCGCGCCGCGGGCATGGACGTGCTGGTGTTCCGCATGCCCGGCAAGAGCGCCGGCCCCTTCAAGACCTTCAAGCCCACGCGCGACGACGAGACCTACAGCGTGGACGTCACCGCCGGTTCGCAGCCCGACTGGTACCGCGTCGAAGTGCGCGGCCTCAACGTGCCGATTCCGCCGGCCGCGCAGGTCGTGGAGCTGAAGGCGGCCGTGTCGCCGATCTTCGTGTCGCCCGCGCCGGTCGAGGCGAAGGCGGAAGTGGCCGTGCCGAAGGAAGACAGCGTGGCCGACGGGGCCCTGCGCGTGGCGGGTGCGCGCGGCGATTTCGCGGGCTTCCCCGACATCGTGACCGCCGAAGGCGTGGTGCATGCCGTCACCGAGATGCACGGCGATGCGAGCAGCACCGTCGTCTACCGCCGCCGCGATGCCAAGGGTGCCTGGAACGACGCCGGCCGCACGCTGAGCGGCAAGGGCATCGCGCGCTTTCCGCGCGTGGCCGTGCGCGGCACCGACGTGTGGGTGGCGTGGGAGGAAGACACCGTGCAGGTGCCGCATCGCCCCGTCGTCAACCTGCGCCATTCCGCCGACGGCGGCATGACCTGGGCATCGACCGAAACGGTGCGCTCGCTCGAGGGCCGCGCCGAGCATCCGGACCTCGCCATCGCAGCCAGCGGCAAGCCGGTGGTCGCGTGGCAGGAAATCCAGAGCGGCCAGCCCTTCGACATCCTGGTGCAGGAAGTGGGCACCGACGCGCAGCCGCGCAACCTCTCGCGCGCCGGCAAGTCCGTCGATGCCGGCGTGCTCGACGACACGCGCTCGCCGCACTACCCCGCCTCGGTGCTGCCGAACGTGACGGTCGCGGCCGATGGCCGCGTGGCCGTGGCATGGCAGGACAACCGCAACGACCAGGACCCGCTGTGGACCGGCGCGGCCGCCTACGGCGACGGCTCCAACCCCGACGACTGGCAGATCCAGGTCGCGGTGCGCGCCGCGGCCGGTGCATGGACTGCGCCCGTGAGCCTCGGCGCCACGGACCGCGCCGACCGCCACCCCGATGTGGCGTTCGCGGGCAACGGCGACCTCGTCGTCGCCTGGGAAAGCAAGGAGCAGGAGCCGGCCGGCAAGAACCTCGCGGTGCTCGCGGCGGTATCGGGCGACGGCGGCGCGACCTTCTCGGCACCGGCCGTGCTGGCCGCCGAGCCGACCACGATGAGCCAGCGCCCGCGCCTGGGCGTGGACACCGACGGCGCGGTGCGCGTGGTCTGGTTCGACTCGCGCTCGGCCGACTGGCGCTGGCGCGTGATGACGGCGGTCTACCGCAAGCCCGTGGGCTGGGACGCGGGGACGCTGCTGAAGGGTTCGGGCATCAATACGTGGCCCGTGACTTCGGGCGGCGTGATCGCCTTTGCGAGCACGCGCAATGCGACGCGATTGCAGCGAGATCAGACGCAACAGGTGATCCTGCTGTCTGCGAAGTGAGCTGCCATCGCGCATGAAAAAAGCCCCGCCATGGCGGGGCTTTTTTTCGTCCGGTTGGCGATGCCTGTCGATCACTCCGCCTCGATCTTCGCGGCCTCCACCACTTTGCCCCAGCGCACGTACTCGGCCTTGCTGAAGTCGGCGAGCTGCTTCGCATCCATGTAGTCGGCCGTCGCGCCGAGCTCGGCCGCCTTCTGCTGGAAGGCCGGCGTCGCCACGATCTTGGAGATCTCGGCGTTGAGCCGGTCGATGACGGGCTGCGGCGTCTTGGCCGGCGCGAACACCGCGAACCACGAGGTCGCGTCGAGGTTCGGCAGGCCCACTTCCGCGGCCGTCGGCACGCCCGGCAGCGACGCGACGCGCGTCTTGCCCGTGACGGCGATGGCGCGCAGCTTGCCCGACTGGATGAACGGCATGAACGGCGGCGGCGTGCCGAAGGTCATGTCCACCTGGCCGCCCAGCAGGTCCTGCAGCGCCGGCCCCGTGCCCTTGTAGGGAATGTGCGTGATGCGGATGCCGGCCTGCTGCTCGAGCATGGCGCCGGTCACGTGCTGCAGCGAGCCGGGGCCCGACGATGCGAAGGTGAGCTTGCCCGGGTGCGCCTTGGCGTAGGCGATGAGCTCGGTCATGTTCTTGACCGGCACGTCCGCGCGCACCACCACCACCTGCGGCGCGCTCAGCACGTTGGCCACCGCGCGCAGGTCTTCGGGCGCCCACTGCTTCTGCTTGATGACGTGCGGGGAGATGACGTGGTAGCCCGAGTACTGCATGAGCAGCGTCTGGCCGTCGGGCTCGGCGCGCTTGACCTGCACCGCGGCGATCACGCCGCTCGCGCCCGCCTTGTTGTCCACGATGACCGACTGGCCCAGCGCCTTGCCCAGCGGATCGGCCAGCATGCGCCCCGCGATGTCGGTCGTGCCGCCGGCCGCGGCGCCCACGACCATCGTGACGGGGCGCGTGGGATAGGTCTGCGCGAGGGCGCCGGTGCCGATCAGCGCTGCGAAAGCGGTCAACGCGCAGACGCTGCGGCGTGACACGGATGAAGGGTTCGGATGCAGTTTCATGTCGTTGTCTCCTGGTTTCTATGAAGTTGAAATCGATGGGAAATCAGTGATCGCGCGCCAGGGCCCGCGCACGCGTGGCTTCGAAATCGGCCGGCGCCGGATGCAGGTCGAGCCGGCGTCCGGCCTTCGCGATCTGGCTCGGCGTGTCGTGACCGATGAGCGACGGCAGGCGGCGTGCGGCCGCCAGCAGCGCCGGCACGTCGATGCCGGTGTCGTAGCCCATGAGTTCCAGCGCGTGCGCGATGTCCTCGCTGCACACGTTGCCCGAGGCGCCCGGCGCATAGGGGCAGCCGCCGATGCCGCCGATCGACGCGTCGAAGCAGCGCGCGCCCGCGTCGATGGACGCCAGCACGTTCGCCAAGCCCATGCCGCGCGTGTTGTGGAAGTGCAGGGTCAGGTCGGAGGCGGGCCAGCGCGCGATGAATGCGCGCACCATGCCTGCCACTTGACCTGGATACGCCATGCCCGTGGTGTCGCACAGCGTGATGCCGGTCGCGCCGATCTCGTCGATGAAGCGGCCGCACCATGCGAACACGTCGCTCTCGGCGAGGTCGCCTTCGATCGGGCAGCCGAAGCTGCACGAGAGCGACACGTTGACTGCCACGCCGGCCTGCCGCGCGAGCGCCGCCACTTCGGCGAGGCCGCGCAGCGATTGCTCGCGCGTCATGCGCAGGTTGGCGAGGTTGTGGCTTTCGCTGGCCGACATGACGAGGTTCATCTCGTCCGTCTGCGCATCGATGGCGCGCTCGGCGCCGCGCACGTTGGGCACGAGCGCGCTGTAGACGACGCCCGGCACGCGCTCGATCTCGCGCAGCACGATCTCCGCATCGGACAGCGCGGGAATCGCCTTCGGCGACACGAAGGCCGTGACCTCGATCTTCGCCATGCCCGCGCGCGAGAGCGCGTTGACCAGGGCGATCTTGTCCTGTGTCGGCACGAAGGCAGCTTCGGCTTGCAGGCCGTCGCGCGTGCCGACTTCGTACATCCTGATGCGCTGCGAGGCGCCGTTCCACACCGCGTTGTCTGCGTTGTTCATGCGACCACCTTTCTGCCGCGCAAGGCGGCGATGTCATCGGCGGTGAAGCCGAGTTCGTCGAGCACCGAATCCGTGTCGTCGCCCAGCCCCGGCGCCGAGGAGCGCACCGTGCCCGGCGTGCCCATGAGCTTGGGCACCACGCCCGGCACCTCGATGTCGTGGCCGTCGCGCGTGCGTTGTTGCAGCAGCATGCCGCGCGCGCGGTAGTGCGGGTCTTCGCAGATGTCCTTGGCGGTGTAGACCTTGCCGGCGGGCACGCGCGCCGCGCCGAGCACGTCGAGCACCTCGGCCACCGAGCGCCCCTGCGTCCAGGCCTCGATGGCGCTGTCGAGTTCTTCCACGCGCGCCACGCGGCCCGCGTTGTCGGCCAGCGCCGCATCGGCGCCGAGGTCCTCGCGCCCGATGGTTTGCATCAGCCGCTTGAAGATGCTGTCGCCGTTGCCCGCGATCAAGACGAAGCCGTCGCTGCAGCGGTAGGCGTTCGATGGCGCGATGCCGGGCAAGGCGCTGCCCGCGGGCTCGCGCACCGCGCCGAACGCGCTGTACTCGGGCACGAGGCTCTCCATGACGTTGAACACCGCCTCGTTGAGCGCGACGTCGATCACCTGCCCCTTGCCGCCATTCACCTTGCGGTGGTAGAGCGCCGTGAGCACGCCGATGGTGCCGTGCAGCGCGGCCAGCGTGTCGCCGATGGAGATGCCGCAGCGCACCGGCACCTGCCCCGGCTCGCCGGTGAGGTGGCGCAGCCCGCCCATCGCCTCGCCGATGGCGCCGAAGCCCGGCAGGTCGCGGTAGGGGCCGGTCTGTCCGTAGCCCGAGATGCGCAGCATCACGAGGCCGGGGTTCAGCGCCGAGAGCACGTCGTAGCCCATGCCCCAGCCCTCCAGCGTGCCGGGGCGGAAGTTCTCGATCAGCACGTCTGCTTCGGCGATGAGCTTGCGCGCGATGTCCTGGCCTTCGGTGCTGCGCAGGTCCAGCGCGATGGAGCGCTTGTTGCGCGACTGCACCTGCCACCAGACCGAGGTGCCCTCCTGGATCAGCCGCCAGTTGCGCAGCGGGTCGCCGCTGCCCGGCGGCTCGATCTTGACGACGTCGGCGCCGAATTCGCCGAGCGTCTTGCCCGCGAAGGGGCCGGCGATGAGCTGGCCCATCTCGATGACGCGCACGCCTTGCAGGGCGCTGGGCGTTGGTGTGGGGGTGGGTAGCATGGAAGCCATGTGTTGTCTCCGGGTGGAGTGCAGACGGTGTGCTGCATCCGATGCCCGGATTCTGAGCAGCGGGCTCTCCGGAGGGAACGACAAAGGCACGCACCCAGCTTTCGCGGATCGCGAAAGCTGGAAGGGGTTAACCCGCGCAGAGGTGGTCGATGAGGGTTCGCACGTGGCGCGGCACCGCGCCCGCGTCGCGCAGGCCGATCACCAGGCGACGGCGGGTCCAGTCGTCCTCGAGCGTGATCTCGCGCAGGTTCATCGAGCGCAGGTGCGGCTGGATCGCCTCGCGCGGCAGCACCGCCACGCCCATGCCCGCGGCGACCATCTGGCACATCGCATCGAAGCTGCGCACCTGGATGCGCAGCTTCAGGCGCCGCCCGAGCGTCTCGGTCGCGGCCTGCAGGCGCTGCGCGAGCGAGGTGGCGCCCGAGAGGCTCACGAAGTCGCAGTCGCAGGCCTCCTCGAAACGCACGCTCTTGCGGCGCGCGAGCGGGTGGCCGCGCGGCACCACCAGCACGAGGCGGTCTTCGCGGTAGTTCACGATGTCCAGGCCCAGCGTGGGCGTGCGGTCCGCGAAGATGCCGACGTCGGCGCGGCCGTCGAGCACGGCCAGCACGATCTCGCTGCTGTTCTGCTCCTCGAGCTCGATGCGGATGCCGGGGTTGGCGGCCACGAAGCTTGCGAGCTCGCGCGGCAGGAACTGCGTCACGGCCGAGGTGTTGACCCACAGGCGCACCACGCCCACCACGCCCGAGGCGTAGTCCGACAGGTCGGCCGAGAGCTGCTCGACGTCGTTGAGGATGCGCTGCGCATGCCGGCGCAGCGCATCGCCCGCGACGGTGAGCGTGACGCCGCGCGAATGCCGCTCGAAGAGTTCGGTGCCCACCGCGGCCTCGAGGTCGGAGATGCGCTTGCTGGCCGCACCCACCGCCAGGTGCGCGAGTTCGGCGCCCTTGCTGATGCTGCCGGTGCGCACCACGAGGTTGAAGAGCGAGAGCGAGACGAGGTCGAGGCGGTGCAGGTTCACGGCTGCGTGCGGTGCCTGGAGGCGGAGTGAAAAGCGGGAGGCCATTGTGCGCGCCGGAACCTGATCGGCCCCTCAACGCTTTCCCTTTCCCCTTCGCTTTTGTTAGGCCCGAATGAGCATCCGAGCACGCTGCCTGGTTATTGCAGCAGGCGAAAACACACGAGGTTTCGATCCGTAAGATCGCGCCCCAACGCCGCGAGGCGCAACGAGAGCTCGCATGAAATTCAGGTTATGGATGGCAACGCTGGCCGTCATCGCGGCTGCGGCCGTCGGCGCCGGCGCCTATGCATGGCAGCCGTCCATCGACGCCCTGCCCGACCGCCCCGTACCGACCGACAACCCCGCGCTGCTCGCGCAAGGCGCACGCATCGCGGCGCAGGGCGACTGCATGGTCTGCCACACCAGCGCACATGGCAAGCCCTACGCGGGCGGCCTGCCGCTGAAGACGCCCTTCGGCACGATCTACAGCACCAACATCACGCCCGACACGGCCACCGGCATCGGCAGCTGGTCGCTCGCGGCCTTCGAGCGCGCGATGCACTCGGGCGTCTCGCGCGACGGGCACCTGCTGTATCCGGCCTTTCCCTACGCGCACTTCACGCGGATGACGCAAGAAGACGTCGGCGCGCTCTATGCGTACCTCATGGCGCGCACGCCGGCCGAGTCCAGGCCGCCGGAAAACGAGCTCGTGTTTCCGCTCGGCTTCAGGCCGCTGGTGGCGGGATGGAACCTGCTGTTCCTGCAGCGCGGGCCGCTGCCTGCACCGGCCACGCCGCAGTCCGCCGAATGGCTGCGCGGCCAGTACCTCGTCGAAGGCGCGGGGCACTGCGCGGCCTGCCATACGCCGATGAACATGCTCGGCGCCGAGAAAAGCGGCCAGGCCTTCGCCGGCAACCTGATCGACGGCTGGGAAGCGCCGCCGCTCAATGCGCTGGCATCGAAGTCGCCCAGGCCGTGGACGCGCGAACAGCTCGCGGCGTACCTGCGCACCGGCCTTTCGAGCGAACACGGCGCCGCCTCCGGCCCGATGCGTCCGGTGACTCAGCACATGGCCGATGTGCCCGAGGACGATGTGCGCGCGATCGCGACGTACATCCTCGCGCTCGACACCAAGGCGCCGGCACCATCCGCATCGACAACACCCGCACCCGCACCGGCCGTCGCCACGGCAGGCCAGCGCGTCGACAGCGGCGCAGCCCTGTTCGCCGGTGCGTGCGCCGGCTGCCACGCCGCCACCGCCCCGATGGGCACGATCGGCGAGCGGCCTTCGCTGGCCCTGAGCACGGCCATCAACGCCGACAGCGCGCGCAACGCGATCCGCACCGTGCTCGGCGGCAATCCATGGAACGGCTCCACGGCGGCGCATTTCATGCCGCCCTTCGCCGACGCACTGAGCGATGCGCAGATCGCCGAAGTCCTGACCTACGTGCGCGCCAGTTCCACGAAGCGGCCGCCCTGGCCCGACCTGGAGAAGGACGTCGCCCACATCCGCAACGAGGCATCGCCGAAATGATCACCCTGACCGTCAACGGCACCGACCACGCGCTGGACATCGACCCCTCGATGCCGCTGCTCTACGCGCTGCGCAACCACCTGAAGCTCAACGGCGCGAAGTACGGCTGCGGCCTGGGCCAATGCGGCGCCTGCACCGTCATCGTCGACAAGCGCCCGGTGTTCTCGTGCCTCATGCCGGTGTCGGCCGTGGGCAAGCGCGCGGTGCGCACCATCGAAGGTCTGGGCAGCGCCGAGAAGCCCGCGCCGATCCAGAGGGCCTTCATGGACCAGCAGGGCGCGCAGTGCGGCTACTGCATCGCGGGCATGGTGATGCGCGCGCAGGCGCTGCTCGACGAGCAGCCCGGTGCGAACGAGGAAGAAATCCGCCGCCACATGCAGCCCAACCTCTGCCGATGCGGCACGCACATGCGCATCGTCGCGGCGATCGTGCAGGCCTCGCAGACGATGGCGCGCAAGGGAGCGGCCGCATGAGTGCGCAACCCTTAGAGACCGTTCGCGGTCCGTCGCGCCGCCACTTCCTCGCGGCCGGCTCGCTGACGGTGAGCTTCGCGCTCTGGCCGGCTGCTTCCGCATTGGCGCAGCAAGCCACAGAGGCCGCCGCACCCGTCGCTGTAGATGGCGGCGCGGCCAAGCTGCCGGGCGACCTCGGCAGCTCGCCGATGCTCGATGCGTGGATTCGCATCGACGAGAAAGGCGCGATCACCGTCTTCACCGGCAAGGCCGAACTCGGCACGGGCATCCGCACCGCGTTCATCCAGATCGCGGCCGAGCAGTTGGGCGTGCTGCCGCCGGCCATCCACCTCGTCACCGCAGACACCGGCGCAACGCCCAACGAGGGCTACACCGCGGGCAGCCACTCGACGGCCGACAGCGGCACGGCGATCCTGCATGCGGCCGCGCAGGTGCGCGCGCTGCTGCTGGGTACGGCAGCTACCAAGCTCGGCGTGGCGGCCGATCAGCTCACGGCGCGCGACGGCAAGATCACTTCGGCCGACGGGCGCAGCCTGAGCTACGGCGATGCCGTCAGCGGCCTGGACCTGCACCGCCGCGCCGAGCCGCGCTCCGAACTGGTCGAGCCTGCGAAGCACCGCGTCATCGGCCAGTCGCTGCGCCGCGTCGACATTCCCGGCAAGGTCACGGGCGGCGCGAGCTACGTGCAGGACATGCGCCTGCCGGGCATGGTGCATGCGCGCATCGTGCGGCCGCCGTCGTACGGCGCCACGCTCACGGCGCTCGACAGCGCAGCCGTCGAGAAGATGCCGGGCGTTCTGAAGGTGGTGCGCGACGGCAGCTTCGTCGCAGTCGTCGCGGAGGACGAGTGGCAGGCCATCCAGGCGATGCGCGCCTTGACCGGCGCCGCGCGCTGGCAGCCGCAGGCCGCGCCGCTGCCCACGCCCGCCACCATCGCCGAGACGCTGATGAAGCTGCCGGCCCGCGAGATCCACGTCGGCGACCGGCATGGCACCGCGGCGCCCTCAGCAAAGACGCTGCATGCGCGCTTCACCAAGCCCTATCTCGCGCACGCATCGATCGGCCCTTCGTGTGCGGTCGCGCAGTTCGACGCCGAGGGCGCCAAGCTCAGCGTCTGGACGCATTCGCAGGGCGTGTTCCCGATGCGCGCGGCGCTGGCCGAGCTGCTGTCGATGAAGCCCGAGGACATCCGCTGCATCCACGTCGAAGGCTCGGGCTGCTATGGCCACAACGCCGCCGACGATGCGGGCGCCGAGGCCGCGCTCATCGCGCGCGCCCTGCCCGGCAAGCCGGTGCGCGTGCAGTGGATGCGCGAAGACGAATTCACCTGGGAGCCCTTCGGCCCCGCGATGGTCACCGACGTGAAGGCCTCGCTCGATGCCGACGGGCGCGTGGTCGACTGGCAGTACGAGATCTGGAGCAACTCGCACAACCAGCGGCTGGACAACGCGGGCCGCTTCATCTCCGCGCAGTACCTGGCCAAGCCCTTCGTGCCCGCGCCGCCCAAGCCGATCCCGATGCCCGAGGGCGGCGGCGACCGCAACAGCCTGCCGCTGTACAACTTTGCGAACTACGAGGTGCAGCACCACTTCCTGCCCGACATGCCGGTGCGCGTCTCGGCGATGCGGGGCCTGGGTGCGTTCATGAACGTCTTCACCATCGAGAGCTTCATGGACGAGCTGGCCGCGGCCGCGGGCGCCGACCCGGTCGCGTTCCGGCTCAAGCACCTCGATGATCCGCGCGCGCGCGATGTGGTCAACCTGGCCGCGCAGCGCTTCGGCTGGGATGCGAAACGCAAGCGCGTGCCCCACCGCGGCGTGGGCTTCTCGTTCGCGCAGTACAAGAACCTCATGAGCTACCTCGCGCTCGCGGTCGAAATTTCGATCGTGCCCGAGACCGGCGAGGTGCGCATCGAGCGCGCGGTGGCGGCCATCGATTGCGGGCAGGTGGTCAACCCCGACGGCGTGCGCAACCAGGTCGAGGGCGGCATCCTGCAATCGTCCAGCTGGGCGTTGTTCGAGCAGGTGCAGTACGACAGCCAGCGCATCCGCAGCCACGACTGGAGTGGCTACCCGATCATGCGGTTTTCCGAGGTACCGCGAAAGGTAGAGGTGCACCTCATCGACCGCCCGGGCGCGCCGTTTCTCGGCACCGGCGAAGCATCACAAGGGCCTGCGCCGGCGGCGATGGCCAATGCGATCGCCGATGCCACCGGACGGCGGCTGCGCACGCTGCCTTTGGCGGCCGAGGGCCGGCTCAAGGAATACCGCACGGGCTGAGACGCACGGTCACGCGCATCACGTAGCATCGCGGCCCATGAGCTACACCGTGAAACTGATCGACTTCCCCGACGCGCCGCACGACGTCATCGCCACCGCCGAGACGCGCTTTCGCCGCGAACTGGACAAGCTGCTGGGCGACAACGTCGAGCCCGCACTGAAAGCGTTCGAGAACGCGAGCGAATCCAGCGCCGACGAACTCACCAAGGACGAGATCGCGCTGGCCGCGAGCTGGGCCAAGGCCTACGAAGCGGCGAAGACGGCGGGCTTTCGCGCGCTCGGCGAAGCCGACGAGGCGTACTTCGAAGTCCGCGTGGCGTGATGCCGCGCTGATTGCGCTTCAGGCGCTGCGCACAGGCGGCACGCCGGTGTCGATGGCCTTGTAGTTGACCAGCCCGCCCAGGTCGAGCACCGTGAGGCCGCGCTTCTCCAGGCGAATGAGCTGCAATGCCTGCAGGCGCTGCAGCGCCACGTTCACGCGCTGCCGAGACACATTGGCCAAAAGGCCGATCTCGACCTGCCCCACTTCCAGGAAGCGCGGGGCGTCCGGGTACAGGTCGGGGTTGAAAAGGCTCGCGAGGCAATTGGCGACGCGCGCATCGGTATCGAGCAGCCGCTCGTGCGCGAGCGCGCCGATGAAGAGGCTCAGCCGCGCATTCAGCAAATCCTGCAGGTAGTGGTTGAACGGCACGCTGGTGCCGCGCAGCCATTCGAAGGTGCGGCGCGGCATCAGCGCCACGCGCGTGGGCCGCAGCGCCATCACGTCGTAGCGGCGCGCCTCGTGCTTGAAGAGCGAGCCTTCGCCGAACCACACGCCGGCCGAGACGCCTGTGAGCGTGGAGACGCGCCCGTCTTCCGAGGCCACCGACATCTTGGCGAAGCCGTCGATGAGCCCCATCCAGTGCTCGACCATCTGACCCGCCCGCGCGATGCAGGCGCCGCGCGCGAACTGCCGCTCCTGCATGCTGCCGAGCACATGCTCGACGTCGGCGGGCGAGAGGCCCGCCGCCCAGCGCGAGTGCCGGACCATGTCTTCCATCGCATGCGCCGCCGGCGCCGGTGCGGAATCAGGGATTACCTCTAGCGATTGGCGCCTCATGTGTCGTCGCGACGACCGCAGCGTGGAACGTCCATCCTTAATCTTCCAATACACATAACAGAAGGAGACATCCATGCTCGCTACACCTCGCCGCCCGCACAAGCGGGTTTCTCCGTGGCCCCGTGCCCAGGTCGCCGCCGCAGGCATCGCGATGGCCGGCGCGCTGCTCGTCGCAGGCTGCGGCGGCGGGTCCGATGGCGGCTCGGTGTTTCCGTTCATTCCCGGCGCGAGCCCGCCGCCTGCCACGCAGACGCCTGCCGCGTTCCAGGTCAAGACGCTCTCTTCGGCACCCGACATGGTGAGCGGCGGCGACGCGCTCGTCGAAGTGACCGCGCCCGTGGGCGTCGCGCTCGACAAGGTGCGCGTGAGCCTCAACGGAAAAGACGTGACCTCGCAGGTGCCCGTGGTCAACCCCACGACGCGCGTGCTGCGCGGCCTCGTGACCGGCCTCACGACCGATGCGGCCAGCACCACCGGCAGCGTCAACACGCTCGTGGTGAGCAACGCCGACGTGGCGGCGCAGCGCACCGAAGCCAAGCTGGTCAACTACCCGATCACCGGGCCGATCCTCTCGGGCCCGCACATCTCGCCCTACGAATGCCGCACGGTGCAGAACGGCCTGGGCGCGGCGCTCGATGCCGACTGCTCGGCCGCGACGCAGGTGGTCTGGTACTACCGCACCAACACCAACGTCTTCAAGCCGCTCGCGGACCCCACCGGCGCGCGCCCGGCAGATCTTGTGACCACCACCACCAACGACGGCACCATGGTGCCCTACATCGTGCGCGTGGAGTCGGGCACCATCAACCGCGGCGTGTACCGGCTCGCAGTGCTCGACAACCCCAGTAAGGATGCGCCCGCCGCGTGGAAGCCCGGCCCGGGGTGGAACAAGAAGCTCGTCGCCTACTTCGACTGCTGCGGCTCGGCGCAATACAACCAGGGCGTGCACCCGATCGAGACGATCCTGGGCGACGTCGGCCACATCCAGCTCTCGCGCGGCTTCGCCTTCATGAATTCGACCGAGCTCTGGAACAACCAGCACGCCAACCCGCACCTGCAGGGCGAGACGCTGATGATGATGAAGGAGCACGTCATCGAGGAATTCGGCGAGGTGCCCAAGTGGACCGCCGGCTTCGGCGGCTCGGGCGGCGCGATCCAGCAGTACCTGATCGCGCAGCTCTACCCGGGGCTGCTGGACGGCATCCAGCCCATCGTGTCGTTCCCCGAGACGCTGATGCCCGAGGTGATGGAGTGCCGGCTGCTCAACAACGTCTACAAGCTGGACGCCGCCTGGACGCCCGCCAAGCAGAACGCGGTGAACGGCTTCAACACGAACACCTGCCTGTCATGGGACGCGGCCTTCGCGAGCATCATCAAGTCGGACAACGCAGCGGGCTGCGGGTTCATCGAGCCGGCCAACGTGGCGAACGTCTTCAACCGCGCGACCAAGACGACCGGCATCCGCTGCGACCTGTTCCAGACCAACGTGAACCTGCTGGGCAAGCGCCCCGGCACGCAGGAGGCACGCCGGCCGCTGGACAACATCGGCCTGCAGTACGGCCTGAAGGCGCTGAACAGCGGCGCGATCTCGGTGAAGGAATTCCTCGACCTGAACGAGAAGGTCGGCGGCTACGACGGCGACGGCAATCCGCAGGCCGCGCGCTCCGAGGCCGACCCCGATGCGCTCAAGCTCACCTACGCGGGCGGCTTCAAGAACGGCTTCAGGGGACCGGGCCTGGCAAACATTCCGATCATCTCGCAGCGCGGCAACGCCGATGCGGTGGGCGACATCCACGACACGACGCAGGACCTGATCATCCGCGCCCGCCTGCAGCGCGCCAACGGGCGCAGCGACAACCAGATCATCTGGACGCTGGGCTCCACCTCGGGCTACGACTACATGAGCGGCTCGATCGACCTCCTGAACAAGTGGCTGGACAACATGGCGGCCGACCCAGCGCCCGCCTCGATCGACAAGGTGGTGCGCAACAAGCCCGCGGGCGCCAACGACGCCTGCTGGAACAAGACCGGCACGCGCATCGACGAGCCCGCATCGATGGACCCCGCGGCCAGCTGCAACACGGTGTACCCGCGCTTCACGACGCCGCGCCTCGTGGCCGGCTCGCCGATGGTGAACGACGTGCTCAAGTGCCAGCTCAAGCCGGTCAACGCCGCCGACTACTCGGTGACGATCGCCGGTGCCGATCTCGCCCGGCTGCAGACGATCTTCCCGAGCGGCGTGTGCGACTGGAGCAAGCCCGGCGCGGGCCAGGAGCTGCTGCGCGGCACCTACCTGCGCCTGCCGCTCGTCAACTGACGAGGGCTCCTTCCCGGCAGTTGCGCCACGCGCTCTGCCAGGAAGTCCACCAGCACGCGCACGCGCAGCGGCTGGTGGCGGCGCGGCGCATAGAGCAGGTGCACCTCCTGCGCCGGGCCGGTATGGCGCGCGAGCACGCGCACCAGGCGGCCATCGGCCAGGTGGTCGGCCACCATCCACGTGGGTTGCAGCGAAATGCCGGCGCCGCCGAGCACGCTGTCGAGCATGGCCACCGCGTTGTTCACGCGGTAGCGGCTGCGCACCGGCACGGTCACCACGCCTTCCGGGCCTTGCAGCAGCACGCCGTCGTCGCCGGCGGCGTAGCGGATGTAGTCGTGCGAGAGCAGGTCCTTCGGGTTGCGGGGCTTGCCGCGCGCGGCCACGTAGCCGGGTGACGCGACGAGCACGCGCGGCCATGCGCCGAGGTGCTTGGCGACGAGGTCCGGCGGCAATGCGCCGCCGACGCGCAGCGATACATCGATGCGCTCCTCGCGCGGATCGACGAAGCGGTCGTCGAGCACCAGTTCGAGTTCGATGTCCGGATACAGCCGCAGGAACTCGACCGCCATCGCGTTGAGATGCCGCTGCCCCATGGTGACCGGCGCGCTCACGCGCAAGAGGCCTTGCGGCTGCTGCACCTGCTCGCGCGCATCGGCGACCGCGTCGCCGTAGTCCTCCAGCACGCGGCGGGCGCGCTCGTGAAAGCGCTGGCCTTCCTCGGTGAGGCTCAGGCCCGTGGCGGCGCGGCGCAGCAGGCGAACGCCCAGCGAGCGCTCCAGTCCCGCGACCAGCTTGCTGATGGTGGGCTGCGTGGTGTCGAGCGCGCGGGCCGCGCCCGAGAGGCTGCCGAGTTCGACGCTGTGCACGAAGGCCGAGAGCGCGCGCAAGGTGTCCATGGTGTATTCGATTCGGGAATGCGGTGGATGCAATTTTGCCATCTACCCATCCGAAATCGCATGGCAGAAAGTCGAGGCCTCGCTTCACTTTCAAGGACACCACATGAACGCCTCCACCCTCGGATCGATCCTCAAGCACGGCGCCGCGGCGCTGACCCTCGCGGGCATGGCTGCCGCATCGGCGGCGCCGGCCTACTGGAGCCCCAGCTGGATGGCCAGCACCCAACCGATCTGGGGCGGCGACTTCGTGCTGCCGAGCGGCCTGCCCTTCCAGTTCAACCAGCAAACCATTCGCCAGGTGGCGCGCCTGAGCATCGGCGGCGCGAAGCTGCGCGTGGTGATCAGCAACGAAGGCGGCACGGCGCCGCTGTACATCGGCGCGGCGCGCGTGGCGCGGCATGCCGAAGGTTCGGCCATCGTCGATGGCACGGACCGCGCATTGCGCTTCGGCGGACAGGCCGACGTGACCGTGCCGCCCGGCGCGCGCCTTGTCAGCGACCCGGTCGACCTGCCGCTGCCCGCGCTCAGCGAGGTCGCGGTGTCGCTCTATCTGCCGAAGCCGAGCCAGCCCGCGGGCTTTCATTTCGATGCGCGCGAGACGGCGTACGTCGCGAGCGGCGACCTGACCGGCGCCGCGCGAATGCCGGCTGCGGCGTCGCAATGGAGCACGCGCGTCTACGTCAGCGGCCTGATTGTCGAAAGGCCCACGCCGCCGGCCACCGTCGTCGCGCTCGGCGACTCGATCACCGACGGCAACGGCGCCACGCCCGGCGCCAACACGCGCTGGCCCGATGCCTTGGCCGAGCGCCTGGCCCCGCGCGGCGTCGGCGTGCTGAACGCCGGCATCTCCGGAGGCCGACTGATGAAAGACGGCATGGGCCGCGCCGGGCTCGAGCGCGCGGCGCGCGATGCGTTCGCGCAGCCGGGCGTGCGCGCCGTGATCGTGCTGCTGGGCACCAACGACATCGGCTGGCCCGGCGGCCCGTTCGCACCGCAGGAACCAGCGATGCGCGCGGAAGAACTCATCCAGGGATTCCGCCAGTTGATCGCGATGGCCCATGCCCACAACGTACGCATCGTGGCCGGCACGATCACGCCCAACGAACGCGCACTGGAAGGCACGCCGCTCGAAGGCCATCACTCGGCCGAGAAAGACAAGGTGCGCCAGGCCGTGAACCGCTGGATTCGCGAGAGCGGCGCGTTCGATGCGGTGGTCGACTTCGATGCGCTGCTGCGCGATCCGGCGCGCCCGATGCGCCTCAAAGCTGCGATGGATTCGGGCGATCACCTGCACCCGGGCGATGCGGGCTACAAGGCGATGGCGGCCGCGATCGACCTCGATGCCCTCTTGGGTAACGATTCAAAATAGGCCGCAAATATACTGTACATAAATACAGTCTTTTCTCTAGAATGGATCGTCTCCAAGAACAACTTCGAGGCGACTCCATGACCACCGCCAATCCGCCTGCGCCCTCTGCGCAGGTTCTTTTTTTCTCTTCCGCCCGGCGGCATCCGATGCAGCCGCGGCAACGCGCAGGCCGGATCTCCACCTGGCCCTTCCGCGTGGTCCGGGAACACGGCCACGGCGACAGCAACGAGAGGGATGACGTCCGCGTTCAGGCGGCGCGCGTCATCCGCACGACGGCCGAGCATTGGTGGCCGCCGGAGACCTGAACCGCCTTTCACTTCATCCTTGCCAGGAGAGATCCAATGGACGACTTCAACCGTGGCGACGACTTCCCGGACGAGCCGGAGCCCGAGTGGGATTCCCCCTCTTTCGAGAGAAGGCGGCACCTTCTCATCGCGCTGTTTCCCGATCGCAACGTGCAAGCAGCCATCGAGAAACATCGCGAAGACTGGATCTGGCCGAAGGGCCACTACTTTCCAAGCAGCGAGCGAATGCATCTGACGCTTCACTGTTTCGCGGACCAGCCGCCAGCGATGGAGAAGCGCCTGCGCGACGCGCTCGCACAGGTGCCGATGCAGGCGATGAATCTCGTGCTGGACAACTCACGCACCTGGCGCAGCAAGATCGCTGTCGTGCGGCCCGCCGAGCACGAGGGCCTGAAAGCGCTGTACACGAACATCAGCCGTGCTGTGCAGAAGGCGGGCATCGTCACCGAAACACCGACGTTCACGCCGCACATCACCATCGCGCGGCGAACCGAGGGCGCGGCGTATCCGATGAGCCTGCAGCCGATCCCGTGGCGCGTGAGGAAATTCCTGCTCGTGCGCTCGTTCACGTCGCATCCCGTCGAGCACCAGGTGCTGGCCACCTACGAGGCTGACGAAGAAGACAAAGAAGACGGCGTCTGACACGGGGAAGTCAGCTTTCGTGGCCTTATCGGGTGAGACAATTTTCGGCGCCCATCGAACGAACGCCCTCACCCTGCATGCTGACACCCCCCGATATCGCCCACGACACCATTCAAAAGTGCCTCGCCGAAACCTACGGCCTCCAGGCGACGCACACCGAATTTCTCCCTCTGGGCGCCGACGTCCATTCCGCGGTTTTTCGCGTGCAGGCGAACGACGGCACGGCGTACTTCCTGAAGCTGCGCAGCGGCGATTTCGACACGGCGGCCGTTGCCGTGCCGGCCTTTCTTCATCACGACAAAGGCATCACCGCGGTGATGGCGCCGCTGCCGGCAACGGACCGCCAACTCAGCGTGCAGCGCGACGGCTTCGACTGGATGCTCTATCCCTTCTTCGAAGGCCGCAACGGCTTCGAACGCGCGTTGACGGCGGCGCAATGGACCGCCCTCGGCGCAGCCTTGAACGCCATTCATCGCACCGATTTGCCGCCCGCCCTGCTCGCCAGCATCCCCAAGGAAACCTATGCGCACCAGTGGCGCGAAGGCGTCAGGCGCTACCAGCGCCGCTTCATCAACGGCTTCGGGGGCGACGCCATCGTCCAGCGGTTCCAGGCCTTCTGGGCGCAGCATGACGAGGAGATCGACACGCTGGTCTATCGCAGCGAGCAGCTTGCGTCGATCCTGCTGGAGAAGGCATTGCCGCAGGTCGTGTGCCATGCGGACATCCACGCCGGCAATGTGCTGCTGGGAGACGACGACCGGCTGGCCATCGTCGACTGGGACACGCTGGTGCTCGCGCCCAAGGAACGCGACCTGATGTTCATCGGCGGCGGTGTCGGGCACGTGTGGAACCAGTCGCAGGAAGAGGCGCAGTTCTACCAGGGCTATGGCGCGGCGGACATCGACCCGGTCGCGCTCGCCTATTACCGCCACGAGCGCATCGTGCGCGACATCCTCGAGATCAGCGACCAGGTCTTCGATGCGTCCGCGAGCACCGAAGACCGCGAAGAGGCCATGCGCCAGATGGCGAGCCAGTTCCAGCCCGGCGACGTCGTCGCCATCGCGCACCAAAGCTACGAAGCGGTCACCTGATCCGGTGCTGATCCCGTGCGGGTCCTCTAGATCAGCATGTCCTGCACGTCGTCGTCGAAGCCCGCAATGGGCTGCGCCTTGGCCAGCGCGAGCCACACCCCGAACGGAATGCGCTCGATCGGCCGGTGCACCGCGGCGCGCGCCACCACGAGGCGTTCGCCTTCGAGCACCAGCACGCCGCACTCGGCCGGAATCTCCTCGGGCGTGGCGATGCAGCGGCCACGCGCATCGTTGCCCAGCACGTACCAGCACTCGCCGCCCAGGTCGAGGTAAGCGGCGCGCTTGTCGGGCTTGCGCAGGTCGCCCAGCAGGTCGGCGCGGCTGACCTTCACCTCGTGGACGATCGGGTGCGCATAGGCCTCGACGCTGGTGTTGCGGATCGAAAACACATCGGGCCGCGCCATGCACCAGCGCGGCTTGCCGCCCTCACCCTCACCCTCTCCCTTTCCTTTTTCATCTTCCAGCGGCGGCAGGCGCGCGCGCAGGCCCAGGCCGCGCCATGCGATGCGGCCGCCGCGCGTCATCTCGCGCGCGACGCGTTCGACCAGCGCCTCGTGCGGCGTCAGCGCCGCGCGGTTGAGGGTGAGCGTGGTCGCGATGCGGGCGATGCCGGCATCGGTCACGCGCAGGGTCTCGTGGCCATGCGATGTGCGCACGCGTTCGAGAAAACCGCCGGCCAGCAGTTCGACCTCGATGCCGTCGCAGCACGGCCAGCCGGCCGAGCGGTAGATCTCGCGCAGGCGCCGCGCATGCAGCTTGCCGAAGGGCACCGCCGCATCGGGTGCCGCGGTCTGCATCGGCGGCGGCTCGACCACGGGCGGTGGAAATCCGGGGTCGGTGACCGGTGGCACGACGGGTGGCGGATCGCCTTCGGGCGGAGGCGGCGGTGGTGGCTGCGGCACCGGATTCGGAACGTCCGGCGCGGGCGGCGGCGGACCGATCGGCATGGCAACGAGAGGGTCGATGGGATCGAGTGCTAGTGCGAGTGCGGACATGGGGGAACAGGTTAGCGAAAAGTCGTGGGGCGCGCGAGGCGTGGAACGATCGGTTGCATCCGTCGCCGTCGCCCGTGTCGTGGCCCGCTCGGTCAATGGAAATCCCGGCTGGTGTTGCTTTGCGCGAGCCGGCCCATGAGCGGCGTCAGGTCCTTGAAGCCGGTGGCGACCAGGTGCTGCACCTTGCCGCCGCTGTCGTCGTCGCGCTGCCAGGTGCCCTGCACCGCGAGCAGGTGCGACTTCAGCAAAGGCTCGCGCCACGCGTCGATGACATGGTTCCAGACGATCACGTTGACGTTGCCCGTCTCGTCCTCCAGCGTGACGAAGATCGTGCCGTTGGCCGTTCCGGGCCGCTGGCGCCCCTTGACGATGCCGCAGGCGCGCACGGTGCGGCCGGTGGGCTGCGCGCGCAGCTCCTCCGCGCTCATGAGCTTCATGCGCGCCAGGCGCGGGCGCAGCAGCGCGAGCGGATGGCGGCGCAGCGTGAGGCCGAGCGATGCGTAATCGCCGACGATCTCCTCGCCCTCGGGCGCCGCGGGCAGCAGCAGCACCTGCTCGTTGATCGGCACGCCCTTGAGCAGGGCCGGCGCGCGGCTCCCCATGCCGCGCGTGGCGGTGGCGTCCCACACCTGCTGGCGGCGATGGCCCGAGAGCGACATCAGCGCATCGGCCGCGGCGAGCGCGGCCATGTCCTTGCTGTCGAGTTCGGCGCGCAGGGCGAGGTCTTCGGTGCTGGTGAAAGGCGCCTGTTCGCGGGCGTTGAGCAAGCGTTCGACGCCGCCTTTGCTGAGGCTGGCGATGCGGTTCAGGCCGAGCCGCACCGCGGGCTGGTTCTCGTTGCCCAGGCGCTCGGCGTAGCGCGCATCGGTGCCCGGCGGCACGCGCGGTGCATCGTGGGCGCGGGGTTCGAGCGTGGTGTCAAGGTCGCTGCACGTGACATCGACCGGGCGCACTTCGACGCCGTGCCTGCGCGCGTCCTGCACCAGCTGCGAGGGGCTGTAGAAGCCCATCGGCTGCGAGTCGAGCAATGCCGCAAGAAAGCACGCGGGCTCGTAGTTCTTGAGCCAGCTGCTCACGGTGACCAGCAGTGCGAAGCTCGCGGCATGGCTTTCAGGGAAGCCGTAGTCGCCGAAGCCGAGGATCTGCTTGAAGATGGCTTCGGCGAATTCCAGCTTGTAGCCATTGCCCGTCATGCCTTTGACGAGCTTCTCCTGGAATTTTTCGAGCCCACCTTTGCGCTTCCATGCGGCCATCGCGCGGCGCAACTGATCGGCCTCGTCGGCCGTGAACTTGGCCGCGATCATGGCGATCTGCATCACCTGCTCCTGGAAGATCGGGATGCCCAGCGTGCGCTTCAGCGCCGGCTTCAGTTCGTCTTTTTCATAGAGGATCGGCAAGCCCTTGCGCACCCGCTCGCGCTGCTTGAGATACGGATGCACCATGCCGCCCTGGATGGGACCGGGCCGCACGATCGCCACCTCGATCACCAGGTCTTCGTAGCAGCGCGGCTTCAGGCGCGGCAGCATCGACATCTGCGCCCGGCTCTCGATCTGGAACACGCCGATGGTGTCGGCGTCGCAGATCATGTCGAACACTTTCTGGTCGTCGTTGGGGATGTGGTGCATCTGCACCATCGAGTTGCGCCAGCGGTTCATGTGGTCGAGCCCGCGACGGATCGCGCTGAGCATGCCGAGCGCGAGCACGTCGACCTTGAGCATGCCCATGGCTTCGAGATCGTCCTTTTCCCACTGGATGACGGAGCGGTCTTTCATCGACGCCTTCTCGACCGGCACGAGCCGCGTGAGCTTGGTGTGCGTGAGCACGAAGCCGCCCACGTGCTGGCTCAGGTGGCGCGGAAAGCCCTTGAGCCGCTGCGTCATCTCGATCCACTGCACGAGCTTGAGTTCGTCCTCCTTCACGCCGGCGCGCGCGCATGCGGCATTCAACTGCTCGCCGAGCACGGCATCGTCGAACCAGTAGTGGTCCTTGGCGAACTCGTCGACCAGCCGCTCGTCGATGCCGATGGCCTTGCCCACGTCGCGCAACGCGCTTCGCGAGCGATAGCAGATGACGACGGCGGCGATGGCGGCGCGCTCGCGGCCGTATTTCTTGTAGATGTACTGGATGACTTCTTCGCGGCGCTGATGCTCGAAGTCCACATCGATGTCGGGCGGTTCGTTGCGGTGGCGGCTCAAGAACCGCTCGAACAGCAAGGTGCCTTTGTCGGGATCGATCGCGGTGATGCCGAGGCAGAAACACACCGCCGAATTGGCCGAGGACCCGCGTCCCTGGCAAAGGATGTCCTGCGAACGCGCGAAGTTCACGATGTCTTCCACCGTGAGGAAGAACATCTCGTACTTGAGCTCGACGATCAGCGCGAGCTCCTTCTCCACCTGCGCGCGCACCTTGTCGGGAATGCCGTTCGGATAGTGCCTGGCGGCGCCTTCCCAGGTCTTGCGCACCAGCGTCTGCACGGGCGTCTCGCTGTTGCCCACGGTTTCGAGCGGGTATTTGTAGTTCTCCCGGATCACCGCCGGATCGAAGCTGCACCGACTGGCCACCACCAGCGTATTGGCCAGCATTTCGGGCAAATAGAGCTCGGCAAGTTGCATCCGCAATCGCAGATGCCGCTCCGCATTCGACTGCAGCGCAAAGCCGCACTCGGCCACGGTCTTGCCTTCGCGCACGGCCGTCAGCACGTCGTGCAAGGGCTTGCAACTGCGCGCGTGCATGTGCACATCGCCGGCCGCCACGAGCGGCACGCCGGCCTGCTCGCCCGCCTGCATCAGCGTGACGAACCACAGGTCGTCATCGAGTTCGTTGAGCATCTCCACGGCCAGCCAGAGGTTCTCGCCATAGAGCGCCTTGGCGGCCAGCAGGTCTTCCAGCAGCGTGGCGGCATCCATCGCGCCGCCCGGGTTGCGATGCGGCGCGAAAAGAATCTGGCAGCGCTGCAGCGAGGCCACGTCGCTGTCCTCCCAGCTCACGCGGTACTCGCCCTTGGGCAACTCGGTGTTGCGCGCGGCGGTGATGAATTCACACAGGTTGCCCCACCCCTCGGTGTCGTTCGCGATCACCACGAGCCTGAAGCGCTCGAAGCGGAACTCGCTGCCGTACAGCAGGCGGAAATCGAGGTTGCGCGGGATCGGCGGCTCGTCGGGGTTCTCGCGTTCGTATGCGTCGAGCGTGCGTTCCATGTCGCGCCTGCAGACGTACGCCCGCACGATGCCGGCCACCGAGCACTCGTCGGTGATCGCCAGCGCCGCATACCCCAGCTGGTACGCGCGCTCGACCACTTCCTCGGGCGTCGAGGCGCCGCGCTGGAAGCTGAAGTTCGTGAGGCAGTGCAGTTCGGCGTAGTCCGGCAACGCCGCCACGGCTTTCTTGCGCAACGGCACCGGCAGCGCATGCACCTTGGCGGGCTGGCGCTTGCGTTCCTGCTTGTCGCTGAGCTCAGGCATAGAGCCCCTGCAGATACCAGCGCACCTCGCCCGAAGAAAACCGCGCCGAGGGTCGTTCGCGAAAGATCCACACGAGCCCCGCTTCGGGGCTTTCGGCGACGTAGTAATCGCGTATCGCCGGCTGGCCGCCGTCTTCCTTGCCGCCCCACCAGCCGGCCTCCACGCGCTGCGGCCCGACGAGCTTGCTGAGCGGGCCGCGGTAGCACGGGCGCTCGCCGTCCATCTCGAGCAAAAGCGGTTCGGGCAGCAGCCACGGCGGGTAGATCGCATCGGGCTGCTGCGACTGAGACTGCGCCGCGGCCTTCGCTTCCTTGCGGGACTTGTCCAGCGCCTTGTCTTTCTGCAGCGCGGGCCGCCAGGCCTGCTTGCGCTCGGGCCGGTGGTCGGCCTCTGCGCAGGGCACCACCACCTGGTGCGCGCCGAGCCGCACGCTCAGGCGCTCGACCATCTCGTGCAGCTTGTCGCCCTTGCGGTTGTCCTCGGGCAAAAAACTGGTGCTGGCGCCGGCCCACGGATCGGTCTCCAGCGTACGCAGCCGGAGCCAGCTCGCGGGCGCGGCGAGCGTGGTGAGGGCCAGTTTCTCGGACAGCAGGCGGCGCAGGTGCGCCAGGTCCTGCGTGGGCTCGGCCGTGCGCACGGTGACCTGCTGGTGCGGCGGCAGGTTCACGCCGTTGAAGCGCTTGAGGTCGAGCGTCCACTGCAGCTCGAGCGCGCGCGCGCCGCGCTGGCGGGCGCGCAGCCAGATCTGCAGCGCCGAGAGCAGGCGGTTGGCCGACCACATGAGTTCGGGCGCGGTCTCGGCGAGCGCGGGCAGCTCCAGCTTCTGCTCGAACACATCGGGCAGCGTGAGCCAGTCGTGGCTTTCGGGGCGCAGGCCCCAGGCCGTGTCGAGCGCCGTGCGCAACTCGGTGCCGAAGCGCCGCGTGAGGCCGCCGCGCGGCAAGGCGGCCACCTCGCCCCAGGTGCGGCAGCCCAGGCGCGCGAGCAGGTCGAGGTGGGGGCGCGCGGCGGTCAGCGTGTCCAGCGGCAGGCCGGCCGGGATGTCTTTGGGCCGCGGCTCGTTGTCTTCGAACAGGCGCAGCCGCGCGAGCGCGATGAGGCTAGTGGCGCCTTGGGCGCCGAGCATGCGCACATCGGGCGCGGGATTGACGGCGACCAACTGGCGCATCAACTGCAGCCGCCCGCCCCACAGACGCTCGCAGGCAGAGACTTCGAGCATGAGCGCCTCGTCCTGCCAGGCGACGTGCGGCGTGTATTCCAGCGCCCACCAGCCCAGCGCCTCGGGCGTGGGCAGCTGCGGCGCGTCGGGCGCGTCGGTTTCAAGCGACCACCGCAATGCGATCCAGTGCATTGAGGCCTCCCTTCCATGCGTCGATGCGCACCACGGTCGACGAGCCCGCCGATTCGCCGACCGGCACCGTGCCCTGCTGCTGCAGGCGCAGCTTGCGGCGCAGCCGGGCGGCGGCCAGCAGCGCGGTCATGCGGTCATTCCGCGCCGGCAGCATCACCGGCGAAGCCAGCGGCGGGCCGCGGCGCTTGAGGATGCGCAATTCGATCTGCGATGCATCGGCCTCGCAGGTCTCCACCTGAAGACGCAGCCGCGCGGGAGACGCGCCCCGCGCGGCCGATTCGGGCCGGCATACGAAAAGCAGCACGTCATGCTGCGCGGCCGCCAGCTGCAGACGCCGCAACTCGCCCACGCGCGCCTGCGGCAACCACGCCAGCACGGCGGCCACGTCCGCGCAGCGCAGCGCCTGCTCGCAGGCCCAGAGGCGCGCAGCGGGCGCCTCGCTCCTGACCCACATCAGCGCCTCCACCGGCAGCCCCTGCGCCGCGAGCGACGGTCCGCAGGGCTCGTAGGGCGCGCCGATCAGCACCACCGGCCCGCCGCGCGCCTCCACGGCCTGCGCCAGCGCGGGCAGCAGCAGCCGCCAGACATGCGCTTCGGGCGCGCCCTGCAGCAACTCCGTCATCGCGCCGACCGGCCAGCCGCCGCCGGGCAATTCGGCGTCGAGCGCGGCGTGGCCGGTCGCGACGACCTGCGCGTCGGCCAGGCCGAGTTCGTCGGCATGCCAGACGCCACGGCCTGCGGCGGCGGAAAAGGAGTCGAGGAAAGGGAGGCCCATGATGCAACTGTTAACTGTATTTTTATACAGTATTTCATGGCCTGGCAAGACGGAAGAAGGCTTTCTTCGCGGCAGGCCTTTTCATATTCCTTTGGCTCATGCCAAGGCGCGCAGAAGTCGTTTGAGCCGGCACCGCGCTTTCGCTCCAATGCCCTGAGGAAAAGGAGCCCCGCATGAACCACCCCACCGTCACCGCCGGCCTGAACTACCTGCAGCCTTGCGCGCTGCGCCCCTTCAGCTACACCTTCGCGCCGCCGCCCGGCACGCCCTGGGAAAGCGGCACCTACGAGCTGCGCGCCACACCGATCGCGGATGCACGCGCGGCGGCCACGCCGCCCGACATCGAGCGCGAAGGCTTCGTGCTGCGCGATGCGCCCACGGCCGTCTCCGATTTCCTGGACGACGCCCAGGTCACCGCCATCTACCACCGCGAAGTCGCCGAACTGGCGCTCGCGGTCACGGGCGGCGCGCGGGCCCATGTGTTCGACCACCTGGTGCGCCGGCGCGAGGCCGATCGCACCGCCCTGAGCTTCGGGCGGCGCGCCACCGACGGCAAGGCGGCCGCCAACGGCCGCATCCACAACGACTACACCGAGGACTCCGGCCGCCGCCGGCTGGCCATGGTGCTGACCGACCCCGCCGAAGCCGCGGCCGTGCGGCGCTACTGCATCGTCAACATCTGGCGCTCGATCAAGGGGCCGGTGCTCGACACGCCGCTGGCCGTCTGCGACGCGCGCTCGGTGATGGCGAAAGACCTGGTGAATGCCGAGGTGCGCTACCCGCGCCGCACCGGCGAGATCTACCTGGCCACGCATTCGCCCATGCACCGCTGGTCGTACTTTTCCGCGATGGACCGGCACGAGGCGCTGGTCTTCAAGCAGTACGACTCGCAACTCAGTGGCGTCTCGCGCTACACGCCGCACGCGGCCTTCGACCACCCCGATGCGCCCGCCGACGCGCCGCTGCGCGAGAGCATCGAGGCCCGCTGCCTGGTGGTGTTCGAATGACGCCGCGCGCCCTCCCCGTGCTTGATTTCTGGTTCGACTTCGGCAGCAACTACAGCTACCTGAGCGCGATGCGCATCGAGGACGAAGCGGCCCGCCACCACGTGCGCATCCGCTGGCAGCCCTTTCTGCTCGGGCCGATCTTCCGGTCCTTCGGCTGGGCCTCGTCGCCCTTCGTGCTGCAGAAGGAAAAAGGCGACTACACGTGGAAGGACATGGCGCGCCAGTGCCGCAGGTACGGCCTGCCGTGGCGGCAGCCCACGCAATTTCCGAGGTCCGCCGTGCTGCCGCTGCGCATTGCGCTCGTGGGCGCGGCGCAGCCCTGGATGGGCGAGTTCTGCCGGCGCACGATGGCCATGAACTTCGCCGAAGACCGCGACATCGATTCGCCGCAGGCCATGCGCGACCTGCTGGCCGCGCTCGGCCTGCCCGCGCACCGGATCATCGAGGAGGCGCTGTCCGACGCGAACAAGGCGCGGCTGCGGCGCCAGACGGACATCGCGGCCGAGAAAGGCATCTTCGGAGCGCCCACCTTCTTCGCCGGCGACGAGATGTTCTGGGGCAACGACCGCCTCGACGAGGCGATGGCATTCGGCTCAGGGAACGGCGCCCACGGCCTCGCGTGACTGCCGCGCCTCGGCCACCAGCCAATCGGCCACGTGGCGCACCTCTTCGCGTGGCGCGTCTTCGGCCTGGATCAGCCAGTAGGCGTGCCCCGAGGCCTGCGCGGGCGCCGGCGAATCCACGCGCACCAGGCGCTTTTCGTCGAGCAGCGGCTGGATCAGTTCGAGCCGCCCCAGCGCCACGCCCTGCCCGGCCAGCGCGGCCTGGATCAACTGGTCGTACTGGTTGAAGTGCAGCACGGCCTGCGGTTTCGCCTCGGCCCACCCGACCGAGGCCAGCCAGCCGTGCCATTGCAGCCACGGGTGCTGCGGATCGTCGAAGTCGAGCAGGCACAGGCGCGAGATGGCCTCGGCCGCGCGCAGCGTCTTCAGGCGCAGCGAGGGATGCGCCACCGGCGCCACCGTTTCCCCGAAGAGCCGCAGCGCCCCGGCCGGTGCCAGCGCGGGTGTGGTGTAGCGGATCGCGAGGTCGATGCCCTCGCGGCGCAGGTCGGCGAGCCGGTTGTTGGCCGAGACGCGAACGTCCACGCCCGGATGCAGCTTCTGCACCCGGCTGAGCCGCGGCAGCAGCCAGAGCCCCGTCATGCCGATGCTGGCGCTGAGCGTCACGGGACGCTGCTCGCCCGCCTGGCGGATGCCGCCCATCACGTCCTGCAGCTGCTGCACCGCGCCGTCCGCGCTGCGAAAGAGCCGCTCGCCCTCGGCGGTGAAAGAGATCGAACGGTGGCCTCGCACCAGCAGCTTCACGCCCAGTTGCTCCTCGAGCGCATGGACCTGCTTGCTGACCGCCGACTGGGTGAGGCACAGGTCTTGCGCCGCGAGCGAGATGCTCATGCGCCGCCCCACCGCGACAAAACCCCGCACGAGGTCCAGCGAAGACAATCGGAGGAGCGAGAGTGGCATTCCCATGGTGAATATGAGGCCGGATTCTGATGCCGCGCGTGCTGCACCGCAACCAAAGAGCGATTTACCCGGAAGGTCTCGCGCTTTAAGATGACTTTATTAACAGTTTGTGACCATGACACACAAAAAGATTCATCTGATGGCTTCCGCCTTTGCCGCCTCCGTCCTCGCTGTCTTTCTCGGACTGTCTGCTTCGGCGCATGCCCAGACCGGCAAGCCCCTGCTGATCGGCCAGACCTACGTGCAGACCGGCCCGCTCGCGTCGCTCTCGACCGAGCCGCTGGTGGGCATCCGTGCCATGTTCACCGCGCTGAACGCGAACGGCGGCATCAACGGCCGGCCGGTCGAGTTGCGCCAGCTGGACGACGCCTACGACCCCGCCAAGGGCGCCGAGAACGTCAAGACCTTCGCGAAAGACGGCGCTATCGGCGTGCTGATGCCCATCGGCACCTCGTCGTCGGTCGGCGCGATCAAGGCGGCCAACGAACTGAAGATTCCCGTCGTCGGCCCGTACACGGGAGCGGGCCCGGTGGTGAAGTTCACCGAGTACGGCTTTCCGGTGCGCATCAGCTTCGACGAGGAGTACAGCCGCATCGTGAACCACCTGTTCACCATCGGCCTCTCGCGCATCGCCTTCGCGCACAACGACAACCCGGGCGCGCGCTCGGCGATGGAGAGCACGCAGAAGTTCATTGCCGAGCGCGGCGAGAAGATGGTCGGCAGCGTCGCCATCAAGAACGACGGCTCCGACGCCGCCGAGCGCGCGGCCGAGCTGGCCAAGCTCAAGCCCAAGGCGGTGGTGCTGTCGGCCACCAACGACGTGGCGGCCAAGTTCATCACCGCCTACCGCGCGGCGGGCGGCGAGACGGCGTTCTATTCGTTCTCTTTCCTGAACGGGCAAAAGCTCTTCCAGGACATCAAGAAGGACGCGGCCGGCGTGGTCATCTCGCAGGTCGTGCCCTACCCGTGGAACAGCGCAATGCCCGTCATCGCCGAGTACCAGGCCGCGATGAAGAAGATCGGCGTGAACGATTTCAGCTACGCGAGCCTGGAGGGCTACGTCACGGCCAAGGTCATGGTCGAAGGCCTGAAGCGCGCGGGCGCGAACCCCACGCCCGAGTCGCTGCAGAAGGGCCTGGAGTCGTTCAAGACGCTGGACATCGGCGGCATCGCCGTCTCGTACCGGGCGGGCGAGCACCGCGGGCTGACGTTCTCGGAACTCTCGATGCTCAAGGCCGACGGGCGCTACCTGCGCTGAGGCCTTTCGCCCGGGGGCCTGGCGGGCGCAGAATTTCGTTCGTGACGACGCCCATCACGAACGAGCCCCACCTTCCGGTCATTCCCGCGATGACGCGCGCGCAGCTGCTGCGCCTCGGCGCGGCGCTCTGCGCAGGCGCCGCGCTCCCCTCCTTCGCCCAGCAACCAGGCAGGCCCGCGATGCAGATGACCACCCGCCCCATTCCCTCCACGAAGGAAGCCCTGCCGGTCATCGGCTGCGGCACCTGGATCGGCTTCGACCAGCGCCCCGGCACCGACGAGTACAAGCGCCTGCCTGGCGTGCTCGAGGCGCTCTTCGCGGCGGGCGGCACGGCGATCGACAGCTCGCCGATGTACGGCCGCTCCGAGGAAACCACCGGCGAGCTGCTGGCCGCCACGAAGCCTCGCACCAGGCCCTTCCTCGCGACCAAGGTCTGGACCTCGGGCCGCGAGGCCGGCATCGCGCAGATGGAGCAGTCGTTCGCGCGGCTGCGCACCAAAGAGCTGGACCTGATGCAGGTGCACAACCTCGTCGACTGGCGCACGCACCTGGCCACCCTGCGCGGCTGGAAGGACAAGGGCCGCGTGCGCTACATCGGCATCACGCACTACACCGTCTCGGCCTACGACGAGGTCGAGGCCGTGCTGCGCGCCGAGAAGCTCGACTTTCTGCAGATCAACTACTCGCTCGACGCGCGCGATGCCGAACAGCGCCTGCTGCCGCTCGCGGCCGAGCGCGGCGTGGCGGTGATCGTCAACATGCCCTTCGGCGGCGGCGGTTTGCTTCGGCGCCTGCGCGACAGGCCGCTGCCCGCCTGGGCCGGCGAGATCGGCTGCACGAGCTGGGCGCAGGTGCTCTTGAAGTTCGTGCTGAGCCACCCGGCCGTGACCTGCGCGATCCCCGGCACGGGCCGCGCCGAGCACATGGCCGACAACGCCGCGGCCGGCGCGGGCACCTTCCCCGATGCGGCCTTCTGGCGCCGCGAAGCCGCCGCTATTCGAACTTGACGTTGTGCTCCCGCACCGTCGCGCCGAAGGCGTCGTACTGCGTGCGGAAGAACTCGGTGAACTTCGCGGGGCTCATGCCGTAGCCCTCGAAGCCCTGCTGCACCAGCTGCGCATGCACGTCGGGCCGCTTGAGCGTGTTCTGCAGCTCCTGCGAGAGCCTGTCGGTGATCGCCTGCGGCAGCCCCGGCGGCCCGAAGAAGCCGGCCCACGGCGTGATGGTGAGCTTGCCCAGCCCGAGCTCGCCGCCCGTGGGCACATCGGGCAGCAAACCGCTGCGCTGCGGCAGCAGCGTGACCAGCGCGCGGATGCGCCCCTCCTTCACGAAGCCCGGCGCCAGCGTGCCGGTGGTGAACATCATGTGGATCTGCCCGCCCAGGAGGTCGGTCATCGCCTGCATGTCGCCCTTGTAGCGCGCGTTGACCACCTTGCGCTCGCCCAGCAGTTGCAGCATCGCGAGCTCCGAGGCGCTGTTGCTCGATGCCGAGTTGTAGGCGCCGGGCTTCGCGGCCACCATCGCCAGCAGCTCGTTCACACTCTTCACCGGCAGGCTCGATGGCACCACCAGGAACATCGAGAACTGCCCCGCCGAGCTGATCGGCGTGAAGGCCTTGAACGGGTCGTAGGGCGAGGTCGGCCGCAGCGTGGGCGCCGCGACCATCGCGGTGTTGGTGCCCATCAGCAGCGTGTAGCCGTCGGGCTTGGCCGATGAAGTGGCCTGCGCCGCGAGCACGCCGTCGGCGCCCGGGCGGTTCTCCACGATCACCTGCTGGCCGAGCTGTTTCGAGAGCCCCTCCGCGATGATCCGCGTGAGCGAATCGGCGCCGCCGCCGGGCGCGAAGCCGACAATCAGCCGCAAGGGCTTGTTCGGATAGGCGTCGGCGCTCCACGCTGCCGTGCCGGGCAGCACCGTCGTTGTGAGGGCGGCAACGGCCGCGAGGGCCAGGTCTCTGCGTCGCATGAAAGGCTCCTTTCAAAAGAGATCAGAAGAGATGCCGCACACCGAACTCCCACCCCGACGAGCGCCGCCCGCCCGCCGGCGCCACGCCGCCGCTCACCACGTAGCGCGCCTGCCCGCTGTTCATCAGCCGCGCGTAGGTGCCGTAGAGCGCGGTGCGCTTGGAGAGGTTGTGCACGTAGCCGATGCCGAACTGGCGCGCGTCGTCGCGGTTGCGCGGCATGCCGTTGGCGTTGCGCAGGCTCTCGTCGCTGCGGTCGTCGAGATACGCGTAGCTCACGCGGATGCGCCCGACCTCGAAGGCCGGGATGTGCGCGCCGATCTCGGCGGTGTTCTTGCGCACCGTGCCGCCGGCGATCTTCACCGTCACCTTGTTGTAGAGCGCGAAGAACTTCGCAAAGCCCGCGTCCCACGAGCCGCCGATGTTGGCGTGCGTGTAGTTGCCGATGGTGGAGGTGGCGTTGAAGTGCGAGCGCGTCACGGCCGCCGCGATGTCGAACGCGCCCGAGGCGAACCCGAAGCGCGCGCCGCCGAAGTTGCCGTCGTCGCGGTTCGGCGCGGTGGAGTCGTTCTCGCCCGTGCCGACCATCGCCATGCCGTAGAAGCCCCCCAGCTTGGCCGGCAGCCAGTAGCTCACCGTGTTGCTGCCGGTGATGGCCGTGGGCAGCGGCCCGGTGCCCGCGCCCGCGAACGTGAGGTTGCCCGCGCGCGCCACACCGTTGGCGTTGAAGGGGTCGAAGTAGATGCTGTTGTAGTGCGTTGGAATGAAGTCGTGGCCCAGCCGCACCTCGCCCAGCGAATCGTGCGAGAGGCTCACGAAGGACATGCGGTCGAAGCTGATCGGCCCCGCCGCGCCCGCGCCGCTCGTCTGGTTGTTGCTGTTGCTCGGCCGGCCGGTGCCCAGGTCCGGGTTCAGGCTGCCTTCGAGCCAGAAGCCCGCGCGCAGGCCGCCACCCAGATCCTCGGTGCCGCGAAAGCCGATGCGGCTGGTCGAGAGGCCGCCGTTCGACAGCGCCTTGACCGAGCCGCCGCCCTCGCCCTTGGTGTACTGCACGCCCAGGTCCATCACGCCAAACAGCGTGACGCTCGATTGCGCATGCGCCGCGCCGCTGCTGGCAAGGCCGAGGGCCGACCACATCAAAAGTCTCTTCATGGTTTCTTGTCTCCTGCTCTTTTCTTCGTTGAAAACTCGGGATCGCGCGCAGGGCTGCGCCACCGGGTGCGCACGGGGGCGCGCGCCGGTTGGCGAAGCCGGGGGTGAAAAAGGTCTAGCTGGCGGGCTGCGGGCGCTCGGTGCGCACCAGCACGGCGCCCTTGGACAGCGGGCTCACGTTGCGCCGGTACTGCTGCAGCCAGCCGGTGTCGAAGGCCGGCGGCGGCGCCTGCCAGTCGGCGCGGCGGGCGGCAAGCGCTTCATCGGTCAATGCGATGTCCAGGCGCCGTGCGTCGAGGTCGATGGTGATCACATCGCCGTCGCGCACGAGGCCGAGCGGCCCGCCGAGCGCGGCCTCGGGCGACACCTCCGCCACCACGAGCCCCTTGCACACGAGGCCCGAGAGATGCCCGTCGGTCAGCAACGCGACCTGGTCGCCCAGCCCCGCGCCATCGACCGCGAACACCACGCGCGATGCACCGCCGCCCATGGCCGGGCCGCCGCACGCGCCGGCGCCGCGCATCACGACCACCTGCCCGGGCACGATCTCGTTGTTCTTGATCGCGGCGATGGCGGCGTCCGAGGTCCAGAAGCACACGGCCGGTCCGGTGAATCGCCGCACCTTGCGCTCGGCGATGCCGGTCTTGATGAGGCCCGACTCGGGCGCGAGGTTGCCGCGCAAGAGCACGATGGCCGGCAGCGGCGCGACCGGGCGGTCGATGGGGCGGATCACCTCGGCGTCCATCACTTCGGCGTCGCGCAGGTTGTAGTCGACGGTGCCGCCGGTCACGGTGAGCGCGCCTGTGTCGAGCAGCGGCGCGAGCTGCTTCATCAGCGCGCGGCAACCGCCCGCCGCCTCGAAGGCCTCGATCGAATGCTCGCCGATGGGCCGCACGCCGGCCAGCACCGGTGTCGTCGGCCCGAGGCTTTCGAAGAGGCCGTACACGTCGACGCCGCACTCGCCTTCGGTCGATATCGCCTGCAGGTGCTTGGCCGTGTTGAGCGAGCCGCCCACCGACAGCACCGCGCGCACCGCGTTGGCGAAGGCGCCGGGCGAGAGGATGTCGCGCGGCTTCAGGTCGTCCAGCACCATCTGCACGATGCGCGTGCCTGCGGCGCGCACGTCGGCCATCATCTTCGGGCTCAGCGCGGCCACCGGCGCGCTGCCGGGCAAGGCCATGCCGAGCGCCTCGCAGACGATGTGCATCGAGTTCGCCGTGCCCAGGCCCGAGCACACGCCCGGCCCGCGGATCGCCTCGCGGCTCATGCCCACGAGTTCTTCGATGGGCAGGTTGCCGGTGACCGCGTGCATCGCGCCGATGAACACCTCCTCGATGTCCATGTGCTTGCCGCGGTACTCGCCGCTCGGCTGGTAGCCGCAGGGCACGAGCAGCGTAGGAATGTTGAGCCGGGCCGCCGCCATGAGCTGCCCCGGCACGGTCTTGTCGCACGAGGTGAGGCAGACCATGCCGTCGAGTTGCGCGCCTTCGACGGCCACTTCGATGTCGTTGGTCACGAGGTCGCGCGCGCCGAGCATGTAGGCGCCGCGCGCGCCCGCGCCGGTGATGAAGTCGCTGGGCGCCGCGGTGCGGATCTCGAACGGCACGCCGCCCGCCGCGCGGATCGCGGTCTTGATCTCCGCCGCCACCTTGTCCAGGTGGCTGAAGCATGCGGCCAGCTCCGAGGAGCTGTTGACGATGGCGATCTTGGGCTTCTCGCAATCTTCTTCGGGAATGCCGAGCGCGCGCCAGTGCGCATTGCGCACCGACCACAGATAAGAGCCGCGCGGGAAGTTGCTGCGCAGGGGGCGATTCATGAGCGGTCTCCGGTTCTGTTGTTCTTCTTGGTGATCTCGATCACGCCGCGGTCGGCGTCCACGCGCACCCAGTCGCCGGTCTCGATGCAGGCGAGCGGGTCGCGCTCGAAATCGGTCATCGAGGGCGCGTGCGTCACCACGGCGCCCAGCGCCATCTTGGTCGTCATCTCGTTGAACAGAAACGCGGCGGGCGCCGAGTTCATGAGCCGCGTCATGTGGAACATTGCGGACCAGCCCGACGAGCCCTTGGCGCCCGGAAACACCAGCACCTTGTCCGCGAAGCTCTGGCCGCGCAGCGCGTGGCGCGTCTCGATGACGGTGCCCGTGCGCGGGTCGATGCCGCCCCAGCCCGAGATGCGGTCGCGCGTGACCAGCGCTTCGCCCTCGGCGACGCCGCCCACCACCTTGCGGCCGCGGATGACGATGGTCTTCTCTTCGGTCATGACTGCGTCGCTCATTGGAATACCTCCGTGCTTCGCACTGCGGTGCGAGCTTGCTTGGGGCGGCCCGGCGCGGCGCTCATGCGTAGCCCCCGTTCCAACGGCCGGTGCAGGCCGCATCGATGCATTCGGCCGTGGTGCCGAACCAGGCCTGCACGCCGAGGATGGCGGGCAGGTAGTGCGCCTGCTTGGCAGAATCGAGCGCCACGGTCTTCGTGCCCTTGGGCACGGCGCGGCTCATGGCCGAGCAGCTGTCGGTCATGAGGATGCCGCCGGCGTCCTCGATGATCTTGGTGTAGCCATTGCGATCGGCCAGTGACTTGATGGCGCGCGGTGTGAAGATCCACAGCTCGCAATCGGGGTGCACGCGACGCCCTTCGATGAGCTGCGCGGCCTCCCAGATCTGCTCGATGGTGTAGTGCGGGCAGCCCAGCATCACGTACTGCACTTCCGCATCCTTGCCCGTCACATTGATCTTCTCGTAGGTCGCGCGGCGCTCGGCCTCGCCGTAGCGCAGCACCTCGATGGGCGCTTTGCCGCCGAGCGCCTGTTCCAGCGTCAGCGCCTCGGGCGTGACGCCGGCGATGTGGTACATCTCCACGCCGCCCGAGGACGACGCGGCCGCGCCGAAGTGCTTGAGCCGCGGCAGGTTCGGCACGCGGCCGATGCCGCGCTGGCTGTGCACCACCGGCACGCGTTCCTGCACGTGCTCGCCGATGTAGTAGCCGAGCAGCCCCCAGTCCTGCACCGACTCGACTTCGATGTCGAGCTCGATCACATGCGTGGCACGCCGGTTCTCGTCCAGGTGATAGCCCCAGTACGGAATGCGGCCGGTGAGCATCGCCGCGCCCGTGCTCTCGCGGCCTTCGGTGTTGGTGCGCGCGCCCAGCACCGAATTGCAATACACCACCGCCGACGATTCCATCCACGCGCAGTGTTCGCCGCGCGTGGGGATATTGCCCACCTGGTAGGGCGTGCAGGTGTTCATGATCTGCGCGCCGAGGCCAGCCGCATGGCGCTCGCTGCGGTTGTAGAACTGCACGATCTCCTCGCTCACGCCCATGCGCTCGGGCTGGCCCGGGTCGAAGCCCAGCTGCAGGTGGCTGGTGAAGACCTTGAACTTGGGGATCTCGACCGTCTCCTGGCTGTCGAGGCTGAATTCGGAGAACACCGCGTCCATGCCGCCGCCCTTGGCGAGCGCGAAGTCGCGCTGGAAGGGCGTGGTCGAGGTGATGGTGGCGCAGACGTTGCGCGTCTCGACCAGTCGCTCGGCGCCCAGGGCTTCGCCGTAGCGCATCAGGAGGTCCATCGCCTTCTGCACGGCCGGTCCGTCGCGGCCGTCGTACATGGCTTTTTCTTCATCGCTCAGGTGCATGACCTGTGTCTCCGTTCTTCTGTCGTCGTGGGGAAAGGTCCCCGGCCGGGCGGCTAGCCCGGCGAGGGTGATGGCACGTGCCCGCCGATGTCGCGCGCGATCGTGAGCGCGATGTCGTGCAGGTGCGGTGCGAGTTCGTTGCGCAATCTGTCTTCGGTGAACACGAAGGCGGCACCGCCGCCGTTCAGCGCCATCACCTCGCCGTCGGGGCCGATGAGCGGCACCGACACCGAGTTGATCTCGCGGTGGAATTCGCCGAGCGAGAGGCAGTAGCCCAGGCGCCTGGCCTCGCCGATGGCGCGCGTCATGGGCACCGCGATGCCGTCCCATTCGGGGCCGCGCAGGAGGCGCATCGAATCGACCAGCTGGTTGCGCTGCGCATCGGGCAGTGCCGAGAGGTAGGCACGGCCGAGCGCCGAATTCGGCAGCGGTGCGCGCGAACCCACATCGAGCCGCGCCGAGAGCATCGACGAGCGCGGCCGGCAGGCTTCGATCAGCACCATCTCCATGCCGTCGCGCACCGCGAGGTAGACGGAGGCGCCCACCTCCTCGGCCATCGCCTGCATGCTGGGCCGCGCGGCGGCGCGCACATCGAGGCTGCCGAGGAACACGCGCGAGAGCGACACCACGCCCGGCCCGAGCATGAAGCGGTCGGGCGCCTGCGCGGGCTTGAGCATGCCCAGCGAGAGCAGCGTCGCGACCAGCCGGTTGACCGTGGGGCGCGGAATGCCGGTGATGCGCGCCACGTCGGCGTGGCCGAGCACCGGGCGCTCTTCGCTGAAGCAGCGCAGCACCGAAATACCGCGCTCCAGCGCGCTCACGGTGTCGGAACGTTCGCCGCGCGAATCGGAGGCGTCGGCCGCGGAAAGAGAGCTGTCGTTTTTGTCGTTGGACATGAAGGGACCCTTTGAACGCTTTGCAAGACTCTGCAATGTAGAGGCTCGCGAAACGAGATCGGCCGGGTTCATGGCGAAGAGAAGTGAGTTCAGACGCTGGCTTCGGCCGCGACGGATGCCGCGCCCTGCCCAACTCCGCCTTCGCCGCCGGTCCGCAGGTACACGCCCTGCGCCAGCAATTCGGACTGCAGCGCGCCGGTGTCCACGAAGCGCGGCGCGATGCCGCCGCGCGAGGCCAGCGCCGCCGCCACGCCCGCGGCCTGGCCGGTGATCCAGCACTGCGGAATCTCGCGCATGAAGCCGTGCGAATTGCGGTCGCACGAGATGTGGCGGCCGCAGGCCACGAGGCCGTCAAGCTGCTGCGGCACCAGCGCGCCGTAGGGAATGGAGATGTTCGGGAATTTCGGCGACACCGCAGGCGACACGCCGATCTCGTCCGCGAGCGGCACGCCGTCGGGCCACTGGCTGCGCAGCACCGCGCCCACGCCCGAGAGGCGCCGCGCATGGCGCACGCCGATCTGCGGCGCGCTCAGCATGAGGTATGCATCCTCGAAGCCCGGCGCATGCGCCTTGAAGTAGTCCAGGTGCGCGGCCATGGCGCGGTGCGATCGCACTTCCACCGCCGTGAGATCGTCCACGTCGAGCGCCGAGTAGCCCGACTGGCGCGGCCCCATGAAGAGCGCCACGTCGTTGCGCCACGAGACGAACGGCCGCTCGAAGAGGCCCAGCTGCTCCCGCCCGCGCGCCATGAAGCCGGCGAAGGCTTCGGGCTGGCCGGCCTTGAATTCGATCCAGCGGTTCATGTCCACGCCGCCGAAGAGCCACGAGGTGTTCATGCAGTGGTGCACGTCGGCCTCTTCGATGTCGTTCACGTAGGTGGCACCGGCGCGGGCGAACAGGTCGCCGTCGCCGGTGGCGTCCACCACCACGTCGGCCATGATGGCCATGCGGCCTTCCTTGCTCTCGAAGACCACGCCCTTCACGGCGCCGTCCTGCACGATCGGGATCGCGGCCCACGAGTGGTAGATGAGCTTGACCTTGCGCTCCAGCACGATCTCCTGCGAGAGCAGCTTCAAGCGCTCGGGGTCGATGGTGGGCGACCAGGTGACCACGCCGTGGTAGGCGGCGGTGCGCTGCGACCAGTGCGCGGCCTTGGCCGTGTCCTGCGAGCCCCAGTCCTCGCGCTGCGGGCCGGCGATGGCGTCGGCGGGGAGGCGATCGAACAGCTCTTCGGCGAAGCCGCGGATCACCAGCTTGCCTTCCCAGTCGGTCATGCGGTCGATCCAGATCACGAGGCCGCCGGTCGAGAGGCCGCCCAGGTGGTTGTAGCGCTCGAGCAGCGCCACGTCGGCGCCCGCGCGGGCCGCGGCTGCGGCGGCCGCGGTGCCCGACGGGCCGCCGCCGACCACCAGCACGCCGCAGCGGTGATAGACCGGAATGTTCTTGCCGGGCTCGGCCCAGCTGCCGTGGTCAGGGCGCTTGACGCGGCTGTCGCGGTCGAAGATGTCGGAGGACAGGATGCGCTCGTCGGTGCGGACGACAGTTTTCATGGATGGTTGTCTTGGATGGGCTGTTTCGTCGTATTTTGATTTCAATGTTCATTTTGTCAAACACAAAAGGCCATAAAAGCCATTTCTTCGGGGTATTCCCTAGTTAATATGGATTTTTATGATTTTCTAAATCAATATAAGAAGAACATTCCAACGGAGACATCGATGAAGACACCCAACGGCACCCGCCGTGCATTCGGCGCGGCCCTCGGCGCCGCAGCCTTGCTGGGCCTGGCGCCGCTCGCGTTCGCGCAGGACTTTCCGTCGCGCAGCAAACCGATCCGCATCGTCGTGGGCTTCACCGCCGGCGGCGGCACCGACGCGCAGGCGCGCATCGTGGCGCAGAAGCTCGGCGAGGTGCTGGGCACCAGCGTGATCGTGGACAACCGCCCCGGCGCGAGCACCATGCTCGCGGCCAACGAGGTGTCGCGCGCACTGCCCGACGGCTACACGCTGCTGTACGCGCCCTCCTCCACGATGGCGCAGAACCCGCACACCTTCGCGCAGGTGCCCTACGACCCGTTCAAGGACTTCACCGCCATCTCGATGGGCGGGCGCGGGCCGCTGGTGCTGTCGGTCAGCACCACGGTGCCCGCCAACAACGTGAAGGAACTCGTGGCCTACGTGAAGGCCAACCCCGGAAAGGTGAGCTACGCCTCGTTCGGCGCGGGCACCTCGTCGCACATCTACGGCGAGGCCTTCGTGAAGAAGACCGGCGTCGATGCGGTGCACATCCCCTACAAGGGCGGCTCGGACGCGGCGAAAGACCTGATCGGCGGGCGCGTGCAGTACATGTTCGACTCGGCCTCCTCGGCCGTCATCACCTCGGCCTCGGGCAAGGTGAAGATCCTGGCGATCGCGGCGAACGCGCGCATCCCGGCGCTGCCCGACGTGCCCACCTTCGCCGAGCAGGGCATCGCGGGGCTGGACCTGCCCAGCTGGCTCGGCTTCTACGGGCCGGCGCACATGCCGGCACCGGTGGTCGCCAAGCTCAACGCGGCGCTCACGCAGGTGCTGGCGATGCCGCAGGTGCGCGAGTTCTATCGCACCGGCGGCTACGAAGCGGGCGCGACGACGCCGGAAGAATTCGCCGGCATCACGCGCTCGACCTACGAGCGCTGGGGCGCGATGGTGCAGCAGGTAGGCTTGGCCAAGCAATGAGCGCTTCTTCTTTCTTCATCACCCGACGCAGCGCGGCCGCGTGGCTCGCGGTCGGCACGATCGGCGCGTTCGGCGCGGTCGCCTCGCCGCTGTCTTCGCTCGCAGCCTCGCCCGCGGCCTTTCCCGAAAAGGGCCGCAATATCCGCATCGTGCTCGGCCTGGCGGCGGGCGGCGCCTCCGATTCGCAGGCGCGCTTCGTCGCCAACAAGCTCGGCGAGGTGCTGCAGACGCCGGTCATCGTGGAGAACCGGCCAGGCGCGAGCTTCATTCTCGCGACCGAAGAGGTGATCCGCGCGGCGCCCGACGGCTACACCTTCATGTACGCGCCCTCCTCTGTCGTCGCGCAGAACCCGCAGACGTTGGCGCAGGTGCGCTACGACCCGTTCAAGGACCTGACGCCCATCTCGCTCGGCGCGCGCGGGCCGCTGGTGCTCACGGTGCACGCGAGCGTGCCGGCGCGCAACGTGCAGGAATTGATCGCCTACATCAAGGCCAACCCCGGAAAGATGAGCTACGCCTCGTTCGGCACCGGCACCTCGTCGCACATCTACGGCGAGGCCTTCGCGCGGCAGGCGGGCCTGGACGTGGTGCACGTGCCCTACAAGGGCGGCGCCGATGCGGCGAAGGACTTTCTCGCGGGCCGCGTGCAGTACTACTTCGACGCGGCGCCCAACGCCATCCAGAACACGGCCACCGGCAAGGTGCGCATGCTGGCGGTGGCGGCGCCCAAGCGCAGCCCGATGCTGCCCGACGTGCCCACGATGACCGAGCAAGGCGTGAGCGGCGTCGACATGGCCAGCTGGCTCGGCTTCTACGGCCCGGCGCGCATGCCGGCGCCGGTGGTCGCCAAGCTCAATGCGGCGCTCGCGCAGGTGCTGGCGATGCCGGCCACGCGAGACTTCTTCCGCCAGGGCGCTTACGAAGCCGAATCGTCGACCCCGCAGCAGCTGGCCGACCTGACGCGCACGACCTACGACCAGTGGGCCGAGACCATCCGCAAGCTCGGCCTCACGAAGCAGTAAATGCAGTAACCGCCGCAACCCGCGGCGAAGTTCAGCCGAAGAACTTCACGAGCCGCGCGTTGGTCTCGGCGGCGCGCTCGTACTGCACCCAGTGCCCCGCGCCGTCGATCACCACGCCTTCGCGGTCCGGCCCCTCGCTCGCGAGCAGCGCCACCAGCGGGCGCGGATCGGCCGTGACGTCGTATTCGCCCCAGAGCAGCAGCGTCGGCACGCCCAGCGTGTCGATCGCCTTGCGCAAACCGCCGGCCTGCGACACCTCCTTGCTGCGAAAGCGTGTGCCGTGGCAGGAGATGTCGTGGATCTCGAAGGCCAGCGGGTCGACGGTCGCGGTGTCGTGCAGCATCAGCGCGCCCAGGTTGTGCAGGAGCGCGGCGCGCTCGGCCTCGCGGTCGGGGGCGGTGCGCCAGTTGATCATCTGCGCGGTCATGCGGCGCAGCGTGCCGTGGCCGCCGCTGCCCAAGAGCGCGAGCTTGCGCACCGCGCCGCGCTGCACCGCGAAGCGCGCGGCGGTGAGGCCGCCGAACGAGAAGCCACCCAGGTCGATGGGCGTGCCCGCGCCGACGAGCGCATCGAGCGTGCCGCCGAGGGCGTTCAGCAACGGCAGCAGCGAGTCTTCGCCGGGTGCCACGCGCGGCGGCGCATCGGAATCATGGAAACCCGGCATGTCGGGCAGGAGCAGCGTGCGCCCGGCCGACAAGGCATCGGCGTTGCGCAGCCAGTGCATCCAGCTGCCGTGGCCGCCGTGCAGCAGCACGATGGGCGGCTTGGTCGTGTCGGTGCCGAAGCGGCGCCAGCGCACGCGCACGCCGTCGTGCACGGGGTCGTGGTGGGTGGAGAGCGCGTCGATGCGCGCGATGTCGTTGCGCGCCGCGGACGCTTCAGGGGTGTCAGGGCTGTCGGGGGTCAGAGGCATCCCCCGATTTTGCCGCGCGGCCTTCCGCGCCGCAGCGGGCCGCCAGGATGCCCTGCATAGAATCCGCCGCAGCGCCCGCCGAACAGGTCGCCCGCCCTTCAACGAATAAAAAAGCAGAGAGGCCAACGGCCTGCCCCCGATGCGTGGCGCAGGCCGCCCCATCCATGACCCTGTTGAATCGCCGCCAGCTCGCGCTGCTCGCCCTGTCGCAGCCCCTCGTCCAACCGCTCGCCGCCTGGTCGCAGGACACCACCGATCTTTCCACCGCACTCGAACAACCCGACGGCGCCGAGGCGCTGGCCTGGGTGCAGGCGCGCACGGCCGAGGCCCGGCAGCTGATCACCGGCCTGCCCGACTACGCGCGCCGCTACGAGGACACGCTGTCCGCCGTGTCCGCGCGCGACAGCAATATCCAGTTCGTGCGCCCGCACCGCGGCCACCTCTACAACTTCTACAGCACCGCCAGCCAGCCGAGCGGCGTGTGGCGCCGCACCACGCTGGAGGAGTACCGCAAGGAGCGGCCCTACTGGCAGGTGCTGATCGACCTGGACAAGCTCGGCCAGCAGGAAGGCCGCGCCTGGACCTTCTCCTCCTACGTGCTGAGCCCCAACGGCGAGCGCGCGCTGGTCTACCTCTCGCCCGGCGGCGCGGACCGCACCGAGGTGCGCGAGTTCGACCTCGCCTCCCGGCAGTTCGTCGCGGCGGGCTTTCGCCTGCCCCTGGCCAAGCAATGGGCCGACTGGTACGGCGACGACGAGGTGCTGGTGGCCACCGAGTCCGCCGGCGGCGCGCTCAGCCGCAGCGGCTACCCGCTGACCATTCGCCGCTGGCGCCGCGGCAGCGCACTGGCCGAAGCGCCCGAGCTGGTGCGCGGCGAGGCGGCCGACATGAGCATGTCGATCGACACCCTCGACCCCAGGGAGGGGCGGCCCGCCGCCGCGCTGGTCGGGCGGCGCCTGAGCTTCTTCCAGAACCGCTACCAGCTCTTGCAGGGCGACACGCTCTCGCCGCTGCTGGACCTCCCGCTCGATGCGACCACCTGGCTGAGCGAAGGCTGGCTGGTGCTCTGGCTGCGCAGCGACTTCGACGACGGCACCGCGCGCCACCCCGCGGGCAGCGTGCTCGCCACGCCCATCGCCACCGCGACGCAGCCGCAGCGGCGCTTTCACGTGCTGCTGTCCACGGCACCGCGCCAGCGGCTGATCCGCTGGGAGCGCGTGCGCGACGGTTTCGCCATTGCATGGTCCGACAACCTGCAACCGCGCCTCTTGTTCCTGCGCTGGACCGGCGAGACCTTCGAGCCCCGCGAAGTGGCGCTGCCCGACACCGGCGTGGTCGGCATCCGCGCCGACCGCTCCGACCAGAACGACCTGGTGTGGCTCACCACGCAGGCGCCGCTCGTGCCGCAGACCTTCGGGCTGATGGACGTCGCCGAGCCCCAGCCCTGGGCGCCGCTCAAGCGGCAGGCCACCTTCTTCGATGCCGCAGGCCTCCGGGTGCAGCGGCTGGAGGCGCGATCGGCCGATGGAACGCTCATTCCCTACACGGTGATCGCGCCCGCCGCGCTGGCCATGGACGGCCATGCGCCGACGCTGCTGTACGGGTACGGCGGCTTCGGCATCGCGCTCGAGCTGGACTACCAGCGCATGCCCGGCATCAACTGGCTGCGCTACGGCGGCGTCTACGTGCTGGCGCACATCCGCGGCGGCGGCGAGTTCGGCGCCAGCTGGTACGAGGCGGCGAAGGGAGCGCGCCGGCAGGCCGCGTTCGACGACTTCATCGCGGTCGCCGAAGACCTGGTGCGGCGCGGCATCACGCGCCCCCGGCGGCTGGGCATCTACGGTGCGAGCAACGGCGGCGCGCTGGTGTCGGCCGTGCTGGTGCAGCGGCCCGAGCTCTTCGGCGCCGCGGTCGCGCGCGTGCCGCTGACCGACATGCTCGAGTTCACGCGCTTCACCGCGGGGCCGTCGTGGATCGAGGAGTACGGCGACCCGGCGGTGGCGGCGGACCGCGCGGTGCTCGCGCGCTGGTCGCCGCTGCAGAACCTGAAGAACGCGAGCGGGGGCGTCGCCTATCCGCCGACGCTCTTCATCGGCAACCGCAACGACGACCGCGTGCACCCGTCGCACGCGCGCAAGATGGTGGCGCGCATGCGGGCGCTGGGCCATGCACAGGCGTGGCTGTACGAGGAGACCAGCGGCGGGCACCTGGGCCGTGCGACGCCGCAACTGCTCGCCACGCGCGAGGCGCTGCTGCACACCTTCCTCATGGGCATGCTGCAGCGCAGCCCGGCCGAGCCGGCCGCGTAGTCCGGTGTAGTCCGGCGTGTTCCGACCTTCGCGAGGCGGTCAGGGAAGCATCCGCTGGAGCTCGGCTTCGCCGTCGAAGAACTGGTGCTTCAGCGCGCCCAGCACGTGCAGGCCGAAGAGCACATACAGCACATAGCCGGCCCAGGTGTGCACGCCACCCAGCACCGTGTGCCAGCTTTCCTTCAAGGTCGGCTCGATGGCCGAGATCCAGCCGATACGCGGCCACTCGAACAGCCCGAAGAGCTGCATCGGGTGTGTGGCCGCATCCTTCCAGGCCGAATCGTGCATCCAGCCCGACAGCGGCAGCAGGATCATCAGCAGGTAGAGGGCACCGTGCGCCGCATGCGCGGCCGCGCGTTCGAGCCGCCCGTAGGAGCCGGGCATGGCCGGCGGCCGGTGCGTGGCGCGCCAGAGGATGCGAAGAATCACCAGCCCCAGCACCGTGATGCCGATGGACTTGTGGGTGTCGACGGCGGGCCGCACCCACTCGTCGGGATAGTGGTCCACCAGCAGGATCAGCGCGATGTTGAGCGCCATGAGCACGGCCACCAGCCAGTGCAGTGCGATCGCGGTTCGGGTGTAGCGGTTTTCTTGTTGGGGCATGCGGGGAATTTTCAGGGCAGGACGCACTCAGTCTTCGGCACGCCCGATTGTCCCGGCATTGCGCTGGACCTTCCCGCCGCCTTGAAACCGCTGGTCGGGTTCTTGCGTACTCCGTTCGCCGCCGACCACCCTCGGCCTCGTCATTTTTTTGCGGCTTTGTCTTGAACGATTCACTCCAACGCGCCTTCGAGGCCGCATCGCCGCGGATTTCCCCGCCCGCCACGCCGCTGCGAAGCTGGCTGATCCATGGCGGCGTGCTCGTGCTCTGGGCACTGCTGTTCGCGATGGCGTTTCGCATCGGCAACGTGCGCGCCTGGTCGGTGGGCGTGGCCTATGTGCTTTACGACACCGTGCTGCTGCTGTTCGTGGGGTGGAAGACCTTGCCTATCCTGCGGTCGCTGCGCCCGCCTGCTCCTGCCCCCGGAGGCAGCCCGCGCCGCACCACGCTGGGCGTGATCGTCGCCTCGCACAACGAGGCCGCGGTGCTGCCGGTCACGCTTGCTGCGCTGCTCGGGCAGGACGACCGGCCCGACCGCATCGTGATCGCGGACGACGGCTCCACCGACGCCACAGCAGAACTGCTCGCCGCGCGCTATGGCCTCACGGCGCCCGCGCCCGGCGCGTTGAGCGAGGCGAGCACGCTGCACCCCGGTCTTTACTGGCTGCGCCTGCCCCATGGCGGCAAGGCGGTGGCGCTCAATGCGGCGATGCTGTGCATCGACACCGACACCGTGCTCACCGTGGACGGCGACACGCTGCTGGACAAGGGCGCCATCGGCGCGGTGCGCCGCGCCTTCGCCGCCGAGCCCAACCTGGTGGCCGCCACCGGCGTCATCACCCCCGTGTGCAGCCGCACGCTGGCCGGGCGCTGCCTGCAGTGGTTCCAGACCTACGAATACATCCGCAACTTTCTCTCGCGCTATGCGTGGATGCGCGTCAACGGGCTGCTGCTGATCTCGGGCGCCTTCGCGGGCTTTCGGCTCGAGGCGGTGCGCGCGGTGGGCGGCTTCGACACCGACTGCCTGGTGGAGGACTACGAGCTCATCCACCGGCTGCACCGCCATGCAGAAGCGCATGGCCTCGCGTGGACCGTGCGCGTGCTCGGCGACGCACAGGCCCACACCGATGCGCCCAGCAGCACCGGCGCCTTCCTGCGGCAGCGTCGCCGCTGGTTCGGCGGCTTCCTGCAAACGCAGTACTGGTACCGCGCCATGGTGGGCGACCGGCGCTACGGATGGCTGGGCACGCTGATGCTGCCGGTCAAAGCCATCGACACGCTGCAGCCGCTCTACGGGCTGGCGGCCTTTGGGCTCTTGCTGATGTACCTGGTGCGCGGCGACTTCGGCGTGCTCGCGCCGGTGGCCGGGGTGATCGGCGCGAAGATCGTGCTCGACCTGGCCTTTCACCTGTGGTCGGTGCACCTGTACCGGCGCTGGATCGGCCGCCCCGGCGAAGCCCACATGGCGCACGCCTTGCTGGCCGCGCTGGTGGAGCCCTTCACCTTCCAGATCCTGCGGCACACCGGCGCCGCATGGGGCTGGTGGACCTTCCTGACCGGTCGCGGCACCTGGGGCAAGCAAACCCGCGTCGGGCTGGTCGATGCCGAGGGCGCCGGGCGCCGGCCTTGACCTGCGGCGCGCGCCGAAGCGACCCGGTGCGAGTACCCGCAATGCCTCAGGCCGCGCCGAAGCGGTAGCTCGACACCACCAGCCCGCCCATGAAGGCGTCCTCGTGGTACACGCGCTCGCCGGCATCCGCCTCGGCCGCGCCGACCGCGACCATCAGCGGAATCAGGTGCTCCTCGCGCGGATGCGCCATGCGCGCGGCGGGCGCCGCTTCCCAGTTCTTCAGGTGCGCGGCGCGCTCGGCCGGCGCGCCCTTCACCACCGCGGCGTCGAGCCAGTCGTCGAAGGCCTTCGAGACGCCATGCGCCTGCGGGCCGAAGTTGCGCAGGTTGTGATAGCTCAGGCCACTGCCGACGATCAGCACGTCTTCGTCGCGCAACGGCGCGAGCGCGCGGCCCAGTGCGAGATGCTCGGCCGGATCGAGCCCGCGCCGCAGCGACAGCTGCACCACCGGCACGTCGGCCTTCGGATAGATCGCGGCCATCGGCGAGAACATGCCGTGGTCGTAGCCGCGCTCGGGATCGATCTGCACCGGCAGGCCGGCCGCCGCGATGAGCGACTGCACACGCTGCGCGAGTTCGGGCGAACCGGGCGCGTCGTAGCGCACCTCGTAGGTGTGGGGCGGGAAGCCGCCGTAGTCATAGATCATGGGCGGCTTCGGGTTGCCCTGCACCGTGAAAGCCGGGGCCTCCCAATGCGCCGACACCATGAGGATGGCCTTGGGCGTGCGGCCGATCTGGCGCGGCATGTCGGCGAGCGAGGCGGCCAGTTGGTCGTAGGTGGGGCCCATCTCCTTCTTCATCCAGGGCCAGGGGCCGCCGCCGTGGGAGATGAAGTACGTGGGGAGGCGGGAGGTGCGGTTGTCGTGGGTCAAGTCGATGCTCCTTCAAGCGTTGGATCGACTGTAGACATTTCCTCAAAGGAAATCGACCGGCTACGATGCATCGAATCATTTCTTCCGAGGAAACCATCGATGGACCGCATGACCAGCCTGCGCGTGTTCCGCGAGGTCGTCGAAGCCGGCAGCTTCACGGCCGCGGCCGGGCGCCTCTCGATGTCGCCGCCCATGGCGAGCAAGCATGTGGCGCAGCTGGAGAAGTCGCTCGGCGCGCGCCTCTTGCACCGCTCCAGCCGCCACCTGAGTCTGACCGAAGCCGGAACGGCCTGGTACGAGCAGAGCCGCCGCGCGCTCGACCTGCTCGATGCGGCCGAGGCGGCGATCGGCCAGACCAGCGAGGCGCCGCGCGGCCAGCTCAAGGTGAGCGCGCCGGTGTGGTGTGCCACGCCGCGTTTCGCGCGCGTGCTCGCCGATTACCGCGAGCGCTTTCCCGAAGTGCTGGTCGACATGCACCTGGAGAACCGCAAGGTCGATCTCGCGGCCGATGGCTATGACCTCGCTTTGCGCGCCACGCAGGAGCCCTCGCCCGCGCTGATCGCGCGGCCGCTGTGCCGCGTGCCCTTTCACCTCGCGGGCACGCCCGATTACCTGAAGCGCATGGGCGGCTGCCCCGCGCTGCCCGCCGACCTGGCGCGGCTCGGCGCGATCGTGCCGAGCTACGTGAACCTGGACAACCTCGCGCTCAAGGGACCGGGCGGGCGGATGCTGCCGCTGCGCCTCACGCCGGCGATGCGCTCGGACGACACCACGCTCACGCTGCACGCGGTGCATGCGGGCATGGGCATCGCGTTCATGCCGCTGTGGCTCATCGACGACGACCTCGCCGAGGGCCGCCTCGTGCGGCTGCTGCCGGAGTACGCGGCCGAGCCCGTCACGCTCTTCGCGGTGTACACCAGCCGGCAGTACATGGCGCCCAAGCTGCGTACTTTCATCGACTTCCTGGGCGAGCGGCTCGGCGCGCTGGAACCAAAGGCAACGCCGCCCGCCGTCGCGAAGCCTCGCAAGCGCTAGAACAACGCACCTTTTCAGGGCAAGGACTTGCGGGCGCGGCTACAGTCCAAGGCTCTCTGGGAGACCGTGTCCTTGTTCCGCTTCTTCGAAAAACTCCTCCACCCCTACCCCGCCGCCGAACCGCCCCTGCCGCCGCAAGGCTTCTTCGCCTTCCTGTGGGCCTGCACGCACGGCGTGCGCGGCAAGATCGCCGTCATGGCGGCGCTCACGGCCGTCATGTCGATCTTCGAGGCCGCCCTGTTCGCGATCCTCGGGCGCATCGTCGACTGGCTCGGCGGCCAGGTGCCCGCGCGGCTGTGGGCCGAGCGCGGCGACATGCTGCTGTGGATGGCCGCGGTGCTGGTGGTCAGCATCGGGGTGGTGGCGCTGCAGACCATCGTCAAGCACCAGACGCTGGCGGTGAACCTGCCGATGCGCCTGCGCTGGAACTTCCACCGGCTGATGCTGGGCCAGAGCATGGCCTTCTACTCGGACGAGTTCGCGGGCCGCATCACGGCCAAGGTGATGCAGACCGCGCTCGCGGTGCGCGACACCATCTTCGTGCTGGCCGACGTGCTGGTGGCCATGGGCGTGTATGTCGCGACCATGATCATCCTGGTGGGCCTGCTCGATGCGCAGCTGGTGTGGCCCTTCGTCATCTGGCTGGCGCTCTATATCGGCTCGCTCGTTTACTTCGTGCCGCGCCTGGGCAAGGTCGGCAAGGCGCAGGCTGATGCGCGCGCGCTCATGACCGGCCGCGTGACCGACGCCTACACCAACATCGCGACCGTCAAGCTCTTCTCGCACACGCAGCGCGAGGCGGGTTTCGCGCGCGATGCGATGCGCGAGTTCATGCACACGGGCTACGGCCAGATGCGCCTGGTGAGCGCATTCGAAATCGTCAACCACACGCTGAGCATGGGCCTCACGGCCGGCATGGCGGGCACGGCCCTGTGGCTCTGGTCGCACGGCACGGTGGGCGTGGGCGCGGTGGCCGCGGCCACCGCGATGGCGCTGCGGCTGCAGGGCATGTCGCACTGGATCATGTGGGAGATGACCAGCCTGTTCGAGAACATCGGCACGGTGCAGGACGGCATGAAGACGCTCTCGCGCCCGCGCACCGTGCTCGACGCAACCGACGCCGGCGTGCTCGACGTGCCGCGCGGCGAAGTGCGCTTCGACCACGCGAGCTTCCGCTATGCAGATGCAGGCCGCCGCGTGATCGACGACCTCAACCTCACCGTGAAGCCCGGCGAGAAGATCGGCCTGGTCGGCCGCTCGGGCGCGGGCAAGTCCACGCTGGTGAACCTGCTGCTGCGCTTTCACGACCTGGAGAGCGGCCGCATCCTCATCGACGGGCAGGACATCGCGCATGTCACGCAGGACTCGCTGCGCAGCCACATCGGCATGGTCACGCAGGACACCTCGCTCATGCACCGCTCGGTGGCCGACAACATCGCCTACGGCCGGCCCGATGCGACGCATGCGCAGATCGAGGCCGCGGCCAAACGCGCCGAAGCGCACGACTTCATCCAGACGCTGGGCGATGCGAGCGGCCGGCGCGGCTACGAGGCGCACGTGGGCGAGCGCGGCGTGAAGCTCTCGGGCGGCCAGCGCCAGCGCGTGGCCATTGCGCGCGTGATGCTCAAGGACGCGCCGATCCTCTTGCTCGACGAGGCGACCAGCGCGCTCGACTCCGAAGTGGAAGCCGCGATCCAGCAGAGCCTCTACACGCTGATGGAAGGCAAGACGGTGATCGCGATCGCGCACCGGCTCTCGACCATCGCGGCGATGGACCGGCTGATCGTGCTCGACGAAGGCCGCGTGGTGGAAGAAGGCGACCACCGCACGCTGATGGCGCAGGGCGGCCTCTATGCGCGCCTGTGGGCGCACCAGAGCGGCGGCTTCCTGGGCGATTCGCTCGACGAAGACGAAGCGCTCAGGGCCTAGTCGAAACCCACCCGGTAGAGGTGAAACGTCTGCCGGGTCTGGAACCCCAGGCGTTCGTAGAGCCCGATGGCCGTCGCGTTGTCGTCGCGGACATGCAGGAAAGGTGTTTCGCCGCGCGCGCGTATCTCGCGGCGAAGGATGTTCATGAGGCGGCCCGCGATGCCCTTGCCGCGGTTCGCGTCGGTCACGCAGACCGCGCTGATCTCGGTGTAGCCGTCCAGGCGCATCCGCTCGCCCGCCATCGCAACGAGGCGCCCGCCGTCCCGGATGCCGATGTAGTTGCCCATCTCGTGCGTTCGCGGGCCGAAGGGGCCGGGCTTGGTCTCCAGGGCCAGTGCCAGCATCTCGGGCGCGTCGGCGGCGGCCAGCCGAAGCACGTCGTCTTGCGTCGCGCTCGCAGCCTCGGCGGTGTCCACCATCTGGCACACCGCGAACAGGCGCTCGGCGTGCACCCCTTCCACCGGCGGCAACGGCTCCAGCGCCGTGAGCAGCACGTGCTCGCCCGGCGCGACGAGCAGGCCGAGCTGACGGAAGGCCTCGGGCGTCGTGTTCGCCACGCCGGCGAACGCAGCGACCTCCGGGTGGTAGCGGGCGGCGAGTTCTGCGCACTGCCCCAGATGCGCCTGCTTCGTGGCGAGGGCGAACCATGGCGGGTTGTCGAGCCGGCTTTCATCGTGATGTTTCGTCATGCAGCCAGTTTAGGCAGCGGTCCCGCTCTGGGCTACAGTCGCAAACGACATCTTTGGTGCGATTCACGACATGAAGCTTTGCATCCTCGCCCTCGGCGGCGCGTTCGACACCGGCCTCACCGCGCTGCTGGACACCTTTGCCACGGCGAACGAACTGGCCATGCTGCAAGGGGCAACGTCGCCGCCATTCGACGTGCGGCTCGTCGGCGTCAGAAGGCGCATCCGCACGGCCATGGGGTTCACCACGATGGTCGAGCCGGCGGGCGCGCTCGGGCGGCCCGACTGGGTGGTGGTGCCGGCGCTGAATGCCAAGCAGCCTGTGAGCCTCGTGGAAGCCTTGGGGCGGCGCGATGTGTGCGAAGCGAAGGCGCACCTCCGCGCCTGGCATGCGGAGGGCATCGGCATCGCCGCCGCCTGCATCGGCACCTTCCTGCTCGCGGACGCGGGGCTGCTGGACCACGGCGAGGCGACCACGACCTGGTCGCTCGCGCCCCTCTTTCGCCAGCGCTATCCGGCGGTGAAGCTGGACGATTCGCGCATGGTCATCACATCGCGCGGCGTGGTGACGGCGGGCGCGATGATGGGCCACCTCGACCTGGCGCTCTGGCTGGTCCGGCAGGCCAGCCCCGAGCTGGCGGCGCGCGTGGCGCGGCTGATGCTGGTCGACAGCCGCTCCTCGCAGGCGCAGTACATCATTCCGGATTTCGTGGCCCATGCCGATCCGCTGATGGCGCGGTTCGAGCGCTGGTCGCGCGAGCACCTCGCGCAAGGGTTCTCGCTGCAGGCCTGCGCGGATGCGTTGCATGTTCATCCGCGCACGCTGCAGCGCCGGATGGAAGCGGTGCTGGGCAAGTCGCCCCTCGCGTTCTTCCAGGACCTGCGCATCGAGCACGCCAAGCAACTCGTGGCGTCCGGCGGCGACCTCGAGGCGATCGCGGCAGCGGTCGGCTATGCCGATGCCTCGACCCTGCGGAACCTCCTTCGCCGCAAGCTCGGCCGCGGCGTGCGGGAGCTTCGCGCGGAAATGAGATAACGGCGGCCCTCTTATCAGGCCGGCAGCGCGCCGGCCTCGTACTGTGCCGCGAACTCCCCGCTCGGCGGGATCGGCTTGATGATGTCGATCAGCACCCCGTTCGGATCGCGCGTGATGAAGTGCCGCTGGCCGAAAGCCTCGTCGCGCAGCGGCAGCAGGATCGGCAGGCCCGCCGCCTTCAGCCGGTCGTGAACGGCGTCGGGGTCGTCCACCTCGAAGTTCAGCAGCAGCCCGCCCACCACCTGGCCGCGCGCCGGCGCGGGAATGGTCTCGTGGCGGCCATCGAGCACGGCCAGGTTCACCGAAGGCTCGCCCTCCAGCTGCAGGTGCACGTACCAGTCGCTGGTGAAGAGCGGCACGAAGCCGAAGTGCGATTGGTAGAAGGCGGCGGTGCCGGCCACGTCTTCGGTCATGACGACGGGGTAGTAGCTCGTGACTTTCATGGGAAGCATGGGACAGGTCCTTTCATAAAACATACAGACTGTACGTAAATTGAATATTAACCTACAGACAGCCTGCATGTAAATTACCTCCCATGGTCACCAACCGCGAACGCACCGAAACCACCCAGCTCGCACTGATCGAAGCCGCCCGCGCGCTCTTCGTCAGCAAGGGCTACGGCGACACCTCCACCCCCGAAATCGCGCAGGCCGCGGGCATCACGCGCGGCGCGCTGTACCACCACTTCGCGGACAAGCGCGACCTGTTCCGGCAGGTGCTCGCGCGCGAGGCGATGGCGGTCGCGGCCGACATCGAGGCCGCGACGCCCGAGCGGCTGGGCCCGCGCGAGGCGCTGCTCCAGGGCAGCGAGGCCTACCTGGACGCCATGACCGTGCCGGGCCGCACGCGGCTCCTGCTGGTCGATGGCCCCGCGGTGCTGGGCATGGCCGAGTCCATGGCGATCGACGATGCCAACGCGGCGCAGTCGCTGCGGGAGGGCTTGAAGCGCGCGGGCATGGGGCGCGGCCAAGTCTCCGTCGATGCGCTGTCGCAGTTGCTGTCGGCCGCCTTCGACCGCGCCGCGCTGGAAATCGACGCGGGCGCCGATGCCAAAGAGGTCCGCGCGGCCATGCGCTGGCTGATCGAGCAGGCGCTGGGGCCCGTCAAGAAACGCTGACCCGTCCTGACTCGAGTTGGCCGTCAATCCACAAAAACCGTTCGGGCTGAGCTTGTCGAAGCCTCGCGCGGCGCTTCGACAAGCTCAGCGTGAACGGTTTTATCTTTTCGAACGCACTGGGTATCAGACGATCCCGCGCCCGCCCATGCGCACGGGCCACCTGGCCACCGTGCCGCGCTGCATCGATTCGAGCGTCGTCTGCGTGAACACGTTGATGCTCACGTGCCGCGCGAGGTAGTGCTCCAGCACCACGCCCAGGAGGTACGGGCTCGTGCCCGAGAAGCCCTCTTCGTCGACGCTCAGGGTGCACTGCACGCCGCGCCCGTAGATCAGCGGCCCCGAGCCCGGCAGGCGCCGCGTCACCGGCTCGATGCGCGAGCCCACGAGGCTGTCGATCTGCCGGCGCAGCACGTCGCTGTCGGCCGAGACGAACAGCCGCAGCATGTCGCGCAGCGCCTGCGCGCCCTCGCGGTGCGGCATGTCGGCCAGCGGCAGGTGGTTGAAGCCCAGCTGGCGAATCAGCCGCCAGGCGATTTCGCGCTGCGCGAACGGCGACTTCGGCGTGCTCGGCGGGCGGATCAGGCCCACCGCCGACACCGGGATCGAATCGGACACCGCCAGATCCGAATGCCCGTTGCGCGGCACCAGGCACGGCAGGTCGCGGTTCGTGAGCATCGCCTTCACCGAGAGGTAGCGCAGGCTCTCCGGATACGGCGCCTCGTGCTGGTCGACCAGCGAAAGAAACACCTCGGTGCCGATGTACGGCGTGCGCGTGCCGTACTTGCGCGCCGTGTCGGACACGAGCCGCGGCTCGCGGCGCACCGAGAAGTAGCGGCCGTGGTTGCCCTCGTCTTCATTGAGCGTCTGGTAGAGCGGGCGGAACTCCATCTCGGCCGTGGTCTGCGCCTGCTGCCCCGCAATGCGCTGGACCGAATAGACCTCGAAGTCGAGCGGCCGCGAGCGGTCGGGCACCAGGTGGAACTCGGGCTGCGCCGCGTTGAGCTCGATGCGGTCGGTGCGCCGCTCGAAGAGGTTGACCACCGGCGTGCTGAAGAGCGCGAACTGCCCCGCATCGACCAGCGCGCCCAGCGGCCCCGGCGGCTTGCTCAGCAGCACGAGGATCTCGACCTCCTTGCCCTGCACGCGCGCAAGGCCCGGCGCCAGCTGGGTCAGCGTGAAGAAGTAAAAGCGCTCCGGGCACGCGAAGTATTCGTGCAGCAGGTTGTGCCCATGGAAGGTGTTCCACGCGAGCGGCAACAGCCCCTGTCCCGGCGCGAGCCCTTCGTGCACCAGCGCACCGTCGGTCACCACATGCGGCCGCTCCATCAATCGGCCAGGCTCGCCGACGAAGGTGGCGACCGCCGAGGTGTGCAGCAGCTCGAACAGGTGCGAGGCCACGTGCTCGTTGCCGCGCAGGTAGATGGGCAACCGGTCGAGCCCGACCAGCGCGCCGAAGCCCATCTCGCCCACGGTGCGCAGCTTCAGGCGCAGCGCGCCCGTCACCTGCACGTGCGGCGGCAGGTAGCGCTCCAGCGCGGGAATGTCGGGCGGCGCGCCGGTGAGCTTCGCATCGACGATCTCGATGGGCCACAGCGTCACGTCCTGGCTGGAGCGGAACTCGCACGGCGTTTCCTCGCCCGCCGGCACGCGCGCATGGAAGGCCGTGCCGCGCGGCACCGCGAAGCCGCGCGTGAAGTCGCCCTCCTTCACGCTCGGGTGCAGTTGCGCCACCGCCATCGACGGCGTGGGGCTCAGGTAATTGGGATACAGCACCTCGAGCAGCCGCTGGGTGAAGCGCGGGAACTCCGCGTCCAGCTTGATCTGCATGCGTGCCGAGAGAAAGCTGAACGACTCGATGAGCCGCTCCACGTACGGGTCGGCCACCTCGATGCCGTGCATGCCCAGGCGCCTTGCGATCTTCGGGTGCGAGGCCGCGAACTCGCTCGCGGCCTCGCGCATGTAGACCAGCTCTTTGTTGTAGTAGTCGAGGAGTTGCGGGTCCATGGTGGCGTGTTTTCCCTGAATGAAGTCTGCTGTTGTGATGAAAGGATCAGCGCGCGGAAGAGATCACGCGCATGCGGTTGGTTTCCAGATCGACCGCGCTCTGCACGGTGAAGGCCAGCGGGTAAGGGCTCAGGTGGATCAGCGCGCGGATCTCGAACAGCAGCACGTTGTAGTCACCGGCCGCGCCGCCCTCCTTCATGAGCGGCACGACCGTCACCGTCTCGGGGATCAGCCGCGGCTCGTAGTCCTGGATGGCGCGGCGGATGATGCGTTCGATGTCGGCCCACTTGCGCTCCGACAGGTAGCTTCCCGCGAGCGGCGGCACGCCGAAGTTGATGGTCGAGGACGCCGCCTCGGCATGGCGTGTGCGATCGATCAGGTCTTCGGCGTTGGTGGTGTTGAGCAGGTAGGCCAGGTCGCGCTGCACGATGCTGCGCATCTGCGCGGGCGTCACCGCGTATTCGGACGGCAGCTCGCTCTCGCGGCTCGGGGCTTCGTCGCGCAGGCGGTCGAACAGCGTAGGGAGCAGTTGCGCGTTGGGATGCATGGCCGGGGCATCGGCCGGCCGGAGCGAACGGGCGCCGGGGTGCGCGGGGTGGGTGCCTGTGAAGGACGACTGATCGGAAGGTCGCATGGCGGGGCCTCTCTGCTTTCTGGAAGCGCCCGAGTCTTGCGTGGATGCGCGCCGCGCATTGCAAACAATGGTCACATCTGCCGGCGCGCGCTGACAAAGCCGCCCAAACCGGAGATTTGTCATGGCCGGTGCGCTTCGCGAGTCCTACAGCACCCGCCGCCTCCCGCCGACATCGGCCGCGGCGCCGAAGCCCGATCCTTGATTCATCCCAATCAACGAGGAGTCCTCGCGTGAATTCCATCATCTATATCGTCGGTCTGGTCGTGGTCGTTGTGGCCGTGTTGTCGTTCTTCGGCCTTCGCTGAGAACGCACCGCGCTTTTTTCGATCCGACATCCCTTCGAGAACGGGGCCGCATGCGGCCCCGTTTCTCATGGCCGCTCGCAAGGCGCCGGGCATAATTCCGGCGCCCCGGCACGCCGCGGGGCACGACCCGGCCACTTGCGAGAAGGACCCTGTTGATCAACACCGCGTTGCGCGAACCTGCCTTTCCGGATGCGGTGATCACCGAGGCGATCCGATGGACCGAAGAGCGCGGTCCGCTCGACGACGCGCAGGCCCTGCGCACCGCCGCCTCGCGTGCGAGCGACGGCCATGCCCGCATCACCGAACGCGCCCTGCAGCTGGGCGAACGCATCGGGCTCCAATCCGAAATGACGCGCGCACGCCAGTGGGCGCCCTGGGTGCTGCTCGCGCTGGTGGCGCTGATCGTCGTGGCGGGGCTGGTCCTCGCGGGCAATGTGGTGGGCGGCGGCGAGCGGCACATCAACGTGATCGTCGCGCTCGTGAGCCTGCTGGGCCTGCATGCGCTCACGCTGCTGCTGTGGCTTGCCGGCCTGTGGCTGCCGTCGGGCGCGTTCGGCACCGCGTCGCTCGGCTGGATCTGGCTGTCGCTCACCGCGCGCGCGGCGGGCGGCAAGCGCGGCCAGGCACCGCTGCTGGTGCGCGCGACCACCGGCCTCCTGACGCGCGCCCGTCTGTTGCCGTGGGCCTTCGGACTCGTGAGCCACGGCATCTGGTCGCTGTCGTTCGCCGTGGTGCTGGCCGCGATGCTGTTCGCGCTGGCCTTTCGCAGCTACACGCTGAGCTGGGAGACGACGATCCTCGATCCGGCCTTCTTCGTGCGTGCCGTGCAGGTGCTGGGCTGGGCGCCGTCGCAGCTGGGCTTTCCGGTGCCCGACGCGGCCACCGTGCTTTCCGCCTCGCCCGGCGCCGCAGGCCAGCGCACCTGGGCGATGTGGCTGACCGGCTGCATCGTGGTCTACGGCCTGTTGCCGCGGCTGGCGCTCGTGCTGTTGAGTGCCGCCGTCTGGCGCAGCCGCCGCAAGGCGCTGCAGCCCGACTGGAGCGAGCCCTATTACCGCAAGCTGCTCGCGCGCTTCGCTGCGCTCGCGCCGGCCGCCATCGTCGATGCCGACCCGGGGCGCACGCGCGGCGCCGCGCCCGCCCGGCCGGCGCCCTCCGAACTGCAGGACGCGCTCTTCGTCATCGGCTTCGAGCTGCCGCCCGACATGCCCTGGCCGCCCGCAGGCCTGCCCGTCGATGCGGCGCACGTGCAGCGCATCGACGGCAGCGCCCCCGCCCGCCGCACGCTGCTCGACCAGCTGGCACAGGCCCGCCCGCGCGCCGTGCTGCTGGTGTGCCACGCCGCATCGAGCCCCGACCGCGGCACCGAACGGTTCCTGCGCGAAGTGCTCGCGCATTGCGGCGAGTGCCGGCTCTGGCTGGCCGGCGCGACCAGCGACGATGCAACCACCCGCTGGACCGATTGGCTGCGCGACACCGGCCTCGAACGCATCGCGGCCAGCGACCGGCTCGACACCGCCTTGCAGGCGCTGGACCCCACGCCATGACGCAAGAAGCCGCCATCCGCATCGCCGTCGTCGGCCACACCAACGCGGGCAAGACCTCGCTGCTGCGCACGCTCACGCGGCGCGTCAACTTCGGCGAGGTGTCGCAGCGCCCGGGCACCACGCGCCATGTCGAATCGGCCGATCTCGACGTGGACGGCACCACCGCCGTGCGCTTCTTCGACACGCCAGGCCTGGAAGACGCGGTGGCGCTGCGCGAGCACCTCGCGGGCTTCGACGCAGGGGCCACGCCGCCCGAGCGCATCCGCCAGTTCCTGCAGGGCCCCGAAGCCCACGGTGTGTTCGAGCAGGAGGCCAAGGTGCTGCGCACGATGCTCGACATCGACGCGGCCTTTCTGGTCATCGACGTGCGCGAGCCGGTGCTGCCGAAATTCCGCGACGAGATCGAGCTGCTCAACGCCTGCGCGCGCCCCGTGCTGCCGGTGCTCAACTTCGTGCGCGATGCGGCCAGCCGCGAGCCCGCGTGGAAGGAGCTGCTCTCGGCCTACGGCCTGCACGTGCAGGTGCGCTTCGATGCGGCCGCGCCTTTCGTCGGCGCCGAGCGCGACCTGTACAACGACCTCGCCACGCTGCTGCGCGAGCGCCGCGACCAGCTGCGCGGCGTGGCCGATTTTCTCGATGCCGAGGCCGCCGAACGCCGCCGGTCCGCCTGCACGCGCATCGCCGGCTTGCTGGTCGATGCCGCAGCGATCCGCCGCACCGTGTCGGCCGCCGAGTTTGCTGACACGGCGCGGCGCGAAACCCTCGTCGCCGCCCTTCGCAAGACCGTGTTCGACAAGGCCCAGCGCTGCACCGACGACCTGCTCGCGCTCTACGGCTTTCGCCAGGGCGATGCCGACGAGGCGCCGCTGCAGGCGATCGAAGGCCGCTGGACGCTCGATTTCTTCAGCCCCGAAGCGATGAAGGACGCGGGCCTGCGCCTGGGCAAGGGCGCCGTCATCGGCGCCGCGGTGGGCGTGGTGGCCGACCTCGCGGTGGCGGGCATTTCGCTCGGCGCGGGCGCGGCATTGGGCGGCGCCATCGGCGGCGCGGTGTCGCAGGGCTGGGGGCCGCTGGGCCGCAAGCTCGCGAACAAGCTGCGCGACGTGCACGAGGTCACGGTGGAAGACGGCGTGCTGTTCACACTGGTTGCCTGGCAGCTCAAGCTCACGCAGGCGCTGGAGCAGCGCGGGCATGCGGCGACGCAGCGCATCAGCGCCCAGGCCTCCGAAATGCCCGAGGACGGCGACGCGCCCACGCGCGCCGCGGCCGCCGCGGCAACCGCAGTGCGCGGTGCGCAGCCCGCGCGCAACCACCCCGAATGGGAACAGAGCGGCATCGCGACGCGCAGCTTCTGGCGCCCCTCGCCGCAGCGCGAGACGCTGGTGGCCGATCTCTCGCGCACCCTGCTCCCCGCCTTCGAGCCCTGACGCCGGGCTTGGCTTGCAGCCGGCGTTGGCCGGCTCCTACGCACCGGTCGCGGCAAACGGTCCAGCGTTCCGACGATGTTCACCGGCACATCGAAAGGAAACCCCATGGCCGTCGAATGCAAGCTCCTGTCCACCCCGCTCGTCGGGCGCATCTGGGAAGGCCGCACGCCGATTGCGCGCGCGGACGAGTACCTGCGCTACAGCGTCGAGCACGGCATCGCGGAGATCGCGAAGAAGCCCGATTGCCTCGGCGTGCAGTACTTTCGCAAGCTCAACGGCAACGTGGCGGAATTCCGCACCGTGTCGTTCTGGCGCTCCATCGACGAGATGCAGGCGATGCACGCCAAGCGCGCCGGCGATCCGCTGCGCGTGGCGCCGCTCGCGCGCGATGCGGAGTTCCTGCTGGAGCTGCCCGAATACGTCGACATCGTCGAGGTGCATGTCAATTCGTTCGGCGGCAGCCGCTGAAGAAGCTCAGCGCTCCAGCAGGTCCTCGAGCATCAGCGGCAGCCGGCGCAGCCGCTTGCCGGTCGCGTGGAACACGGCGTTCACGATGGCCGGTGCCACGCCCACCATCGCGACTTCGCCCAGGCCCTTGACACCCAGCGCGTTGAGCCGCGGGTCGGGCTTGCCGACGAAATCGACCTCGATGCGGCCGATGTCCGCCGCCACCGGCATCACGTATTCCGCGAGGTCGGCATTGAGAAAGCCGCCGTAGCGCGCATCGACCTCGCTCGCCTCGCGCAGCGCGGCGCCGATGCCCCAGACCACGCCGCCTTCGACCTGGCTGCGCGCGGTGCGCAGGCTCGCGACCGCGCCGCAGTCCGCCACGCTCACCACGCGCGGCACGCGGATCCGGCGCGTGGTCGGCTCGATGCGCACCTCGACGAAATGCGCGATGAAGCTGAAGGCGACGTAGTCGGGATACACCGGCCCCGCCGCCGCGGGCAGCCCGCCGGTCAGCCGCCCGAACACCTGCTCGGGCTGGCCCGGCGCACGGCGCCGGCTTTCGGCTTCGGCGAACGGGCGGCCTGAGGCGCGCAGCAGCGCGACCGCGGTGACGCCGCTTCCGCTGCCCGTGCTGCCCGCATTCTTGCGCAGGTCTTCCATCAGCCGCTGCGCGGCCTCCAGCACCGGTGGCAGCGCCGTGGCCGTACCCCAGGAGCCCGCGGTCACGTGCTGCGGCGCGGCCGTCGTATCGCCGAGCGCGATCTCGATGGCCGCGACGGGCGCGCCGAGCGCGCGTGACACCGTCACGGCAATCGCGGTGCGCATGCCCTGCCCCATCTCGTGCCCGCCGACCGCCACGCGCACCGTGCCGTTGGTGTTGAGCCGCACGGTCGCGATGGCCGGTGCGACGGCCGCCTTGTACGTGCCGATCGCCACGCCCCAGCCGACGAGGCTGCCGTCGGGCGCGCGCATCGAGCCGGGCGCCATCGTTCGGCGCGCCCAGCCGAAGGTCTCGCTGCCCTTGATGAGGCACTCGGCCACATGGCGCGAGGAAAACGGCTTGCCGGTGAGCGGATCGGCCGCGGCATCGTTCGCGAGCCGGAAGGCCACCGGGTCGCGGCCGAGCGCGTAGGCCATCTCGTCGACGGCGCTCTCGAACGCGAAGGCGGCCGGGTGCTCGAAGGGCGCGCGCATGTAGCCGGGCGTCTGCACATCGGTGCGCACCAGCCGCTCCCTGCCCTGGTAGTTGGCGATGCCGTACAGCCGCGAGGTGATCTCGGTGCCGAACGAGGGAAAGAGGTCGTGCCGCGAGGTCTGCTGGTCGATCTCGTGGACTGCCGCGACAAGTCGGCCCTCGCGGTCCGCGCCGAGCCGCACATGGTGGCGGCTCGCGGGGCGGAAGCTCGCGTTGTGGAAGAGCTGCGCACGCGTCATCACCAGCTTCACCGGCCGCTGCAGCGCGCGCGCCGCAATGGCGACCAGCACGGTGTGCGACTGCAGCGAGTTCTTCTGCCCGAAACCGCCGCCCAGCGTGGGCGAGAGCACGCGCACTTTCGCGGGCTCGATGCCCAGTTGCTTTGCGAGGCCGTGGCGCACGCCCTCGGCGTTCTGCGTCGGCTCGCGGATGGTGAGCACGCCGTCGTTCCACTCGGCCACGGTGGCGATGATCTCCATCGGGTTCTGGTGCTGCGCGGGCAGCGTGTAGCGCAGGTCCACCGTCACGGCGGCGCTTGCGAGCGCGCCCTGCGCATCGCCCACGCGCCGGTCGGCGAACATGGGTTGCGGCAGCACCGCGGCCTGCGCGAGCGGTTCGGCATCGGGCGCGTCCAGGGTCGCGACGAACGGCGTCGCCTCGTACGCGACCACCACCAGCCCGGCCGCCTCGCGCGCGACTTCGAGCGTGTCGGCCACCACCATCGCGACGCTCTGGCCGCGGTAGGCGATCTGCGCCGAACGCAGCGGGTAGAAGCTCTGGAAGCCGAAGCCGCCGCCCATGAGGAAGCCGCCGGTGTCGAAGCTGCCGACGTTCTCGTGCGTGAGCACCGAGCGCACGCCGCGCACGCGCTCGGCGGCCGAGGTGTCGATGCGCGTGATGCTGCAGCGCGCGATGCGCGAAGGCACCAGCGCCGCGTGCAGGAGGCCCGGGCGCGCATCGTCGGCCGCATAGCGCGTGGCGCCGCGCACCTTGTCGTGCGCATCGACGCGTTCGGTGCCGGCACGTGGGGTGTTCTTTTTCGTCGTGATCGTGGGATTCGCCATCTTCAGCTCCTGTCCTTTGCCAGCATGAGCGCGTCGGTCACCGTCTCGATGCCCAGCGCAACCTTGAACGCGTTGTGTTCGAGCGGTTTCGCGCCCGCGAAGGCCAGTTCGGCTGCGCGCCGTGCGGCGGCGCGCGTGAGCGGCATGCCCACGAGGCTGCGCTCGGCCTCGGCCGCGCGCCACGGCCGGGTCGCGACGCCGCCGAGCGCGATACGCGCATCGGCCACGCGGTTGCCGCGCAGGTGCACCGCCACCGCCGCCGAGGCGAGCGCGAAGGCGTACGACTCGCGGTCGCGGATCTTGTGGTACGTCGACGCGCGGCCGACGGGCCCGCGCGGAATGCGGATGCGCACGATCAGCTCGTCGGCCGCCAACACCGTCTCCAGGTGCGGCGTGGCGCCGGGCTCGCGGTGCAGTTCGCGCACCGCCACCGTGCGCTCGCCGCGCGGGCTCACGGTGTCGACGACTGCATCGAAGGCGGTGAGCGCGATCGCCATGTCGCCCGGGTAGATCGCCACGCAGGCGTCGCTCCCGCCGAGCACCGCATGCCCGCGGTTCGCGCCGCCGATGGCCGCGCAGCCGCTGCCGGGCACGCGCTTGTTGCAGGCGAACTCGGGGCCGCCGCGAAAGTACGCGCAGCGCGTGCGCTGCAGCAGGTTGCCGCCGACGGTCGCCATGTTGCGCAGCTGCTGCGAGGCGGCTTTCCACAGCGATTCGGAGAGCGCCGGAAATTCGCGCAGCACCACCGCGTGCTCGGCCACGTCGCTCATCGCCGCGAGCGCGCCGATGCGCAGCTCCGTGCGGTCGCTCGCGTCGATGCGCGCGAGCCCCTCGATGCGCGTGATGTCGATCACCGTGGCCGGCGCTTCCACGCCGAGCTTCATCAGATCGAACAGCGTGGTGCCGCCCGCGAAGTAGCGCGCGCCGGGCTGGTGCTGCACGAGCAGTTGCACCGCCTCGCCGGTGCTGCGGGGGCGCAGGTAGGCGAAGTCATGCATGGCGGGCTCCCTGGCTGCGAAGCATCTGCGGCGCGGCTTCGCGGATCGCCTCGAGGATGCCGGCGTAGGCGCCGCATCGGCAGATGTTGCCGCTCATGTATTCGCGGATCTGCGCGTCGCTGGTGGCGTGGCCTTCGCGCACGCAGGCGATCGCCGCCATCACCTGGCCCGGCGTGCAGTAGCCGCACTGCAGTGCGTCGTGGTCGATGAAGGACTGCTGCATCGGGTGCAGCGTGCCGTCGGGCGATTCGATGCCTTCGATGGTGGTGACGGCGCAGCCGTCGGTCTTCACCGCGAGCGTGAGGCACGAGGCCACGCGGCACCCGTCGATGTGCACCGTGCAGGCGCCGCACTGGCCGTGGTCGCAGCCCTTCTTGGCGCCCGTGAGGCCCAGTTGCTCGCGCAGCACGTCGAGCAGCGAAGCGCGCGGCTCCAGCGCCAGCTCGTGCGACTTGCCGTTGACGGTGACGCGCGTGGCTTGCGAGCCGGCGTGCGGGTTCGCGGGCGCATCAGGCGCATCAGGCGCGTCGGTCGTTGTGGCTGCGGCGCCGCCGGCCGCGGCAACGCCGGCACTGGCCGCGGTGGTCATCATGAAGGTGCGCCGGCTGAGCGCGGGTTGGCCGCCCGCCGCACGCCATGTCGGTGTGTCGTTCATCGTGGACTTTCTTTTTTGGGGGAGAAGAGATCGGCTCGCGCGTCAAAGCTCGCGGCCGCGCCATGCATCGACCGAGCCGCGCCCGCTGCCGCGCGCGGTGATGAAGAGCGCCACGAACACCAGCATCAGCGGGTACTCGAAGCCGCGGTCGATCCAGGGAAAGGTGGGCGCCAGCAGCCAGCTGATGACCAGCATCTGCACCGTCACCATCGGCGCGACCAGGCGCGTGAGAAAGCCCACCGCCAGCATCAGCCCACCCACGCCTTCCAGCAGCGCGATGAACCAGCCGATGAGCGGCGCGGCCGGCAGGTGCAGCACGTTGGCGATCAGGTTGACCGAGCCGGCCATCGGGTCGGCCATGGAGCCGTGGCTGCGGCCCAGGAGCTTGGGCACGCCGTGCGTCATGAGCATCAGCCCGAAGGCGATGCGCAGCAGCAGGTAGCCCAGGGGTTCGAGGCGGTCGCAGAAGCCTCTCAGGCGCGGAAAGATCAGTGGCATGAAGTCGCTCCTCTTGTGGTCGAGGGCGAGTCTCTCTATTCCCTTGCGCTGAATAAAGAGTCAAAACCTGTCAATACAATCCAACAGGACTCAACAATCAACACCGAGGACGGACACCAGATGGACCGCTTCGATGCCATGCGGCTGTTCACCCGCATCGTCGAGCTGGGCAGCTTCACGCAGGCCGCCACCACGCTCGACATTCCGCGCGCCACCGCCACCCATGCCATCAAGGAGCTGGAGGCGCGGCTGCAGGTGCGGCTGCTCGAGCGCACTACGCGCCAGGTGCGCACCACGGCCGATGGGCAGGCCTTCTACGAGCGCTGCCGCCACCTGCTGCGCGACCTGGAAGACGCGGAATCCTCGCTCGCGCAACTGGCCGTGAACCCGCGCGGGCGGCTTCGCATCGACATCCACGGCGCGCCCGCCAACGACCTGCTGCTGCCGCGCATCGGCGAGTTCCATGCGCGCTATCCGCACATCGAGCTTGCGATGGGCAGCGGCGACCGGCTGGTCGACCTCGTGCGCGAAGGCGTGGACTGCGTGGTGCGCGCGGGCGAGCCGCGCGACTCGTCGCTGGTCACGCGGCGCCTCGCGCTGGTGCCGCAGGTCACCTGCGCGAGCCCGGGCTATCTCGCGGCGCACGGCACGCCGCTGCAGCCGGCAGACCTGGCGCAGCACACCGGCGTCAATTTCTTCTCGGCCTCGCGGCCCGATGTGTTCCCCTACCGCTTCGAGGTCAAGGGCAAGGTCCAGGAACACATGCTCAAGGGCTGGATCAGCGTCAACAGCGCCGACAGCTACAAGCTCTGCGCCGAGCAGGGCTGCGGAATCATCCAGGTGCCGCGCTACGGCATCGAGCGGCAGCTGCGCGAGGGCACGCTGGTGGAGATCCTCGCGCACGCGCCCTGCCCGCCGATGCCGCACTCGGTGCTGTACCCGCACCACCGGCAGCTCTCGCCGCGGGTGCGGGTGTTCATCGACTGGGTGACCCAGGTGTACGTGGACCGCTTCGGCCCGCTGCGCTAGCGGATCAGTTCGCGCCCCCGGCCAGCGCCTGCAGCTTCGCATAGTCGCCCGGCCGCGCGCCGAACTGCTCGGGCGTCGAGCGCCTGGCGATGCGCTCCAGGAACGCCTGCCGGTTGACCGGCGAGACGGTCATGCCCTTGCCGCGCAGGAACTGCTCGTCTTCCAGCTCGCCGGCGATCACGCCGACGTTGGTCCACTTGGCGGTTTCCACGAGCGTCTTCTCGACCATCGCCTGCTGGGCCGGCGTGAGCTTTGCCCATGCCGCCTTGCCGATCACGATGCCCAGCGTGTCGTAGATGTGCCCGGTCAGCTGCACGTATTTCTGCACCTCGTAGAGGCGCTTGTCCTTCACCGTGCCGAGCGGGTTCTCCTGCGCTTCCACCTCACCCTTCTTGAGCGAGCCGTAGAGGCTCATGAAGGGCAGCGTGATGGGCTTGGCGTCCAGCGCGGTGGCGAAGAGCTGGTAGGCCGAGGCATCGGGCACGTAGAGGCGCAGGTCGCGAAAGTCCTCGGGTTTGAGCAACGGCTTGCTCGACGTGACCTGCCGCGCGCCGTAGTACACCGGGGCCACCATGTGGTTGCCGCTCTTCTCGTCGTAGCCCTTCATCAACTCCGCGAGCAGCGGGCTCGCGAGGTACTTGCGCATGTGGGCGAGGTCCTTGAAGGCGAAGGGGTAGCTGCCCAGCCGCAACGGCGGGTAGCCCTCGGCCAGCGTGGCCTGCCCGACGTAGGCGATCTGCATGGAATCGTTGGCGAGCATCAGCGCGAAGTCGCCCTCCTGCCCCAGCTTGGACGAGGGCACCACCTCGATCTTGATCTTGCCCTCGGACTGCTCGCCGATCTTGCGCGCCGCCAGCTCCGCCTGCTGGTGAAAGATGCTGCCGGGCTCGAAGACGTGGCCCCACTTGAATTGCAGCACTTGGGCCTGGGCGGCCGCGCTCGCGACGACGCCACCCAGTGCCATCAGCAGGACGCCCGCCCGGCGCCACGGCAAGAAGCTTTTCATGAACTCTCCCTCTGTTTGAGAAGGTCAACACAGTGCAAATTGCGCGCCAGTGCACCGGTCGGCCACCGGAAGAAGCCCGGCGAACGGATCGTAAGGATTTGAAACAAAGGTGGTAATCGGGTTTGCCCGACTGCTGCATGCCGCCAAGCCCAGGTCGCCGCCGCATTCAGGATGCGTGCCTCGCGCATACGCATGACCGCATAACCACCAGCGACTGCCACGCAGATCACCCAGGGGCACCTGGATCGACGTGCACATTTCCGCCGCGACCCAAGGAGCGGGCAGCTCGAACCGCCAGGCGGCGACCGCGTTTCTCAAGACGCTTGCCGTGTCGCAACGCGAATGACCGCCGCGCCATGAACATGGGCGTGCGCGCCGGCTAGCGCGCACCGCGCCCCGCCGCACACGCAAGAATCTTTATCTTGTGTCCTTGCCCCAGCCGCTTCAACGCACACGCCCCACGGGCAACACTGCGCACCGAGAGCGAACTGGAGACAACACAAGATGAAAGCCCCCCGATTCCCGCGCCGCCGGGCGCTGCAGGCGTGCCTGGCCGCAGCCCTCGCGGCATGCGCCCCGGCCGTGCTGGCCGCTTACCCCGACAAGCCCGTGAAGCTCGTGATCCCCTACCCGCCCGGCGGCGCCACCGACGTGATCGGGCGCATCGTCGCGCTCAAGCTCGGCGAGCAGCTGGGCCAGCAGGTGATGGTGGACAACCGCGGCGGCGCGGGCGGCAACATCGGCGCCGAGGCGGTGGCGCGGGCGCCGGCCGACGGCTACACGCTGCTGATGGGCGCGCTGACCTCGCACGCGACCATGGCGACGCTGGAGAAAGGGCGCCTGCGCTACGACCTCACGAAGGACTTCGCGCCGGTGATGGTCGTGGGCTCGGTGCCGCTGGTGATCGTGGTGAATCCGCAGGTGCCTGCGACGACGCTGAAGGAATTCATCGCCTACGCCAAGGCCAACCCCGACAAGCTGAATTACGCCTCGTCGGGCGCGGGCTCGCCGCAGCGCATGGCGGCCGAACTCTTCCAGCGCGAGGCCGGCATCCGCATGACGCACATCGCCTACAAGGGCAGCGGCCCCGCGATGACCGACATGGTCGCCGGGCAGGTCAACACGATGGTCGAGACCGCGCCGGCCTCGCTGCCCTTCATCACCGCGAACAAGCTGCGCGCGCTGGCGGTTGCCACGCCGCAGCGCATCTCGATGCTGCCCGACGTGCCCTCGGCCGTGGAGGCCGGCGTGCCGAACCTGGAGGTGAGCTCCACCTTCGGCGTGCTCGCGCCGGCCGGCACGCCCGCGGCCGTCGTCGCGCGGCTGAACGAGGCGCTCGCCAAGGTCGTGCAGTCGCCCGAGGCGAAGGAGATGCTGCTCAAGCAGGGCGTGTACGCGGCACCTCCCACCACGCCCGCGCAGTCGGCCGCGCAGATCCAGGCCGAGGTGGCGCGCTGGAAAAAAGTGATCACCGAGTCCAATATCAAGTCCGACGAATAACCACCCACGACCACCCATGCCAGATTCTCCTTTCGAGCCCGACGACAACGCCCCCGACAGCAACGCAGGCATGCGCAAGGGCCTGACCAGCTACGGCGACCGCGGCTTCTCGCTCTTCTTGCGCAAGGCCTTCATCAAGGGCGCCGGCTTCACCGACGCGGCGCTGGACCGCCCCGTGATCGGCATCGCCAACACGGGCAGCGCCTACAACCCGTGCCACGGCAATGCGCCGCAACTCATCGAGGCGGTCAAGCGCGGCGTGATGCTCGCGGGCGGTTTGCCGATGGACTTTCCGACCATCTCGGTGCACGAGAGCTTCGCCGCACCGACCAGCATGTACCTGCGCAACCTGATGTCGATGGACACCGAAGAGATGGTGCGCGCGCAGCCCATGGACGCCGTCGTGCTCATCGGCGGCTGCGACAAGACCGTGCCCGCGCAGTTGATGGGGGCGGCCTCGGCGGGACTGCCCTCGATCCAGCTCATCACCGGCTCGATGCTCACCGGCAGCCACCGCGGCGAGCGCGTGGGCGCCTGCACCGATTGCCGCCGCTACTGGGGCAAGTACCGCGCGGGCGAGATCGACATCGAGGAAACCGCCGACGTCAACAACCAGCTGGTGGCCAGCGTGGGCACCTGCTCGGTGATGGGCACGGCCAGCACCATGGCCTGCATCGCCGAGGCGCTGGGCATGACGATGCCGGGCGGCGCATCGCCGCCGGCCGTGACGGCCGACCGCATCCGCATCGCGGAGCAGACCGGCGCGCAGGCGGTGCAGATCGCGCGCGACCGGCTCACCATCGACAAGGTGCTCACGCCCGCCGCCTTCGAGAACGCGATGCGCGTGCTGCTGGCCATCGGCGGCTCGACCAACGGCATCGTGCACCTGGCGGCCATCGCGGGGCGCATGGGCCTGGACATCGACCTGCACGCGCTCGACCGCATGGGCCGCGAGACGCCGGTGCTGCTCGACCTGAAGCCCTCGGGCCAGCACTACATGGAAGACTTCCACGCCGCGGGCGGCATGGCGACGCTGCTGCGCGAATTGAAGCCGCTGCTGCACCTGGACGCGCTCACGGTCACCGGCCGCACGCTCGGCGAAGAAATCGAACGCGCCGGCCCGGGCTTCAGGCAGGAGGTGGTGCGGCCCGCGAGCCAGCCGATCTATCCGCAGGGCGGCATCGCGGTGCTGTGGGGCAACCTCGCGCCGGGCGGCGCGATCATCAAGCAGTCGGCGGCCGACGCGAAGCTCATGGAGCACGAAGGCCGCGCGGTCGTCTTCGAGAACGCCGAGGACCTGGTGACGCGCATCGACAGCGAAGAGCTCGACGTGACGGCCGACGACGTGCTGGTGCTCAAGAACATCGGCCCCAAAGGCGCACCGGGCATGCCCGAGGCCGGCTACATCCCCATTCCGCGCAAGCTCGCGCGGGCGGGCGTGAAAGACATCGTGCGCATCTCCGACGGCCGCATGAGCGGAACGGCCTTCGGCACCATCGTGCTGCACGTGACGCCCGAGTCGGCCATCGGCGGGCCGCTGGCGTATGTGCAGAGCGGCGACCGCATCCGGCTCAGCGTCGCGAATCGCGAGATCTCGCTGCTGGTATCGGACGACGAACTTGCGCGCCGCGCGAAGGAAACCGTGGTGGTCGAGCCGACCGCCGACCGCGGCTACAAGAAGCTCTTCCTGCAGACGGTGACGCAGGCGGACAAGGGCGTGGACTTCGACTTCCTGCGCGCGCCCAACACCGTCGGCAAGGTGCCGCGCTGACTAACCGAAGACGGCCCGCGCCTCGGTCAGCAGCGCCTGCGCGAGCGCCGCGCGCGGCCCCTGCGCCGCCCAGATGAGCCCCACGCGCCGCACCGGCGCACGCTCGGGCAACGGCACGCGCGCGATCTGCATGCCGGCGCGCCACATCGGCGCCCAGTCGGGCAGCAGCGCCACGCCGAGGCCGCGCCCCACGAGCGCGGCGACGGCCATGAGGCTGTCGATTTCCAGCCGCTGCCGCACGCGGATGCCGTGGTCGCGCAGGTACCGGTCGGCGAGCTGTCCGCCCAGCACCGAGCGGTCGTAGCGGATGAAGGGCTCGTCGGCCAGCAACTCGTGCGCCGCGCGGTGCGCCATGGCCTCGGGCGCCACCACCACCAGCGGCTCCTCGAGCAGCGTCTCGAAGCTGCAGCCCTTGCCGACGGCGAACTGCGGCTCGACCACGATGGCCGCATCGAGCGCACCGTTCGCCACCTGCCGGCACAGCTCCACCGAACTGCCGGGCGCCACGAACACCGAGAGATCGGGAAAGCGCGCATAGAGGCGCTCGAGCACCGGCGGCAGCACGCCGGTGAGCGCCGAGATGAACACGCCCAGCCGCAGCTCGCCGAGCGAGACGCCGCCGCTGGTTGCGGCGCGCAGGTCGCGCACGTCGCGCAGCACGTTGCGCGCGCGCTCGAGCATCTTCAGGCCCGCTTCGGTGGGGCGCACCGAGCGGCCGGCACGCTGCACCAGCGGCACGCCGATGTCGTCTTCGAGCGCCTTCACGCGCGCGGCGATCGCGGCGGGCGTCAGGTCGAGCCGCCGCGCGGCCTCGGCCATCGAGCCCAGTTCGACCACGGCGACGAAGCTCTGCAGGTATCGCGTATCCATGCGCGCGAATGTACGCGCCGCGCTGAGTGGCCCGGTCTCAGGCAGCGATGGGCACCGGCGCCAGGAACGGCGTGATGTTGCGCATCGCGCGCTCGACGTACTCGTCCTTTTCGCCGACGGGCGCCACGTAGTGCATCGCGCTGCGGGCCGCTTCGGCGCTCACGAGGCGGGCGATGACCCACGCTGCAAGGTACTGTGATGCCAGGCAACCGCCGGCAGTCGCCACGTTGCCATTCGCAACGAAGGGCTGGTTCAGCACGGCAACACCGGCGGCTTCGACCCACGGCTTGGTCGTCAGGTCCGTGCACGCCGGAACGCCATCGAGCAGCCCGAGCTTGGCCAGCACCAGCGCGCCGGAGCACTGCGCGCCCAGCAGTTGCCGCGACGGATCGAGCTGCAACTGCGCCATCAAGCCCGCATCGGCGACCACCTCGCGCGTCTGCATGCCGCTGCCGACGATGACCGCATCGGCCTCGCCGGCTTCGCGAAGGGACGCCTGCGATTCGAGCACCACGCCGTTCATCGACCGCACGCGCGCGGTGGGACTGGCGATCGACACGCGCCAGCCCGGCGTCTTGATGCGGTTGAGGATGCCGAGCGCGATGAGCGAGTCGAGCTCGTTGAAGCCTTCGAAGGTGAGGATGGCGATGTGCATGGGCCGCATCGTAGACAGGGCGATCAATACAATCAAAAAATTGTCATGGATACATTGCCGCATGCCTCAAGCCCGCTACAAGCAATTGGTCGATGCGCTCGCCGCGCAGATTCGCGACGGCAGCCTGCCGCCGGGCACGCGCCTGCCGACCGTTCGCAAACTCGCGGCGCAGAAGGGCCTGGCGCTCGTTACCGCGGGCCGCGTCTACGCGGAACTGCAGGCGATGGGCCTGGTGAGCGGCGAGACCGGCCGCGGCACCTTCGTGCGGGAGAGCCTCTTGCCCCGGGGCCTGGGCATCGACCAGCATGCCGCGGCCTCGGGCATGGTCGACCTGAACTTCAACTACCCGTCGCTGCCGGGCCAGGCCGAGATGCTGCGCGCGGGCCTGCGGCAGCTCGCCGCCTCGGGTGACCTGGAAGCGCTGCTGCGCTACCAGCCGCACGGCGGTCGCCCGCATGAACGCGCCATCGTCGCCGGCCATCTCGCATCGCGCGGCCTCGCCGTGAATGCGGACCAGGTGATGCTCGTGAGCGGCGCGCAGCACGGGCTGGCCACGACCGTCATGGCGCTGCTGCAGCCGGGCGACGTGGTCGCGGCCGATGCGCTGACGTATCCGGGCTTCAAGGTGCTGGCCGAAGCGCACCGCCTGGAGCTGGCGCCGATTCCCGCATCCGGCCACGGCCCCGATCTCGATGCGCTGGAGCGCCTCTGCAAGAGCCGCCGCGTGCGCGCGCTCTACGCGATGCCCACGCTGCACAACCCGCTCGGCTGGGTGATGAGCGCGAGCCGGCGGCGGCAGCTGGTGGCGATCGCCCGGCGGCATGGCCTCCTCATCATCGAGGACGCGGCCTACGCCTTTCTCGCGGAGGACGCGCCCGCGCCGCTCGCCGCGCTGGCGCCGGAATCGACGGTCTACATCTCCGGGATTTCAAAGAGCATCGCGACCGGGCTGCGCGTCGGCTTCGTCGCCGCGCCGACCGCGTGGGTGCCCGGCATCGAGCGCGCGATCCGCGCCACCACTTGGAACACGCCCAGCGTGATGACGGCCATCGCCTGCGGCTGGCTCGAGGACGGCACCGTCACCCGCCTGGAGGCCGAGAAGCGCGGCGATGCAATGGCGCGGCAGGCGATTGCGGCCGGCGTCTTCGCCGGCATGCGGTGCGTGCGCCATCCGTCGTCGTACTTCGTGTGGCTGCCGCTGGCAGAAGAGGTGCGCGCGGACCAGGTGGCCACGGCGCTCATGCGCGACGGGATCTCGGTGTCGACGGCCGAACCGTTCGCGACCTCCGCCCAGGTGCCGCATGCCATTCGCCTCGCGCTGGGGTCGGTCAGCCTGGACACGCTGCACGGCGCGCTGGCGCAGGTCCGGCGCACGATCGACGCATACACCCTCTGAGGCGCGAGCCTCCGGCGGTCACCGTGCCGTCACGGGCCAAACCTAGCATCCGCCGGCCTTCGTCCCTACAAAACATCCGAAAACCAACATGACAAAGAACGTTCCTGCGCCTGCTCCCCGTCCGCTGCGCGCGGCCCTCGTCGCCCTGGGCGGCAGCCTCGTGATCGCAGCCTGCGGGGGCGGCGGCAACGACGGCCCGGTGTTCCCGATCATCCCGCCGGCGCCCGCACCCGCACCCGCGCCTGCGCCCGCCCCGGCACCGCAGCCCTCGCCGCTGGGCACGCTCGACGGTTCCGTGCCGCTGGTCATCGGCCATCGCGGTCTGCCGGGCCTGTTCCCCGAAGAGACGCAAAAGGCCTACGAGGCCGCGGCCGACGCCGGCGCCGATTCGCTGGAGACCGACCTGCACCTCACCAAGGACTGCGTGCTCGTCGCGCGCCACAACCCCTGGCTGAGCGACAACACGAACGTGGCCGACGTCGCCAAGACCAACGCCACCGTGGCCGGCCGCAAGCGCACCGTGCCGGGCGTGCTGGTCGATGTGAAGTACCCGCCCGTGGCCGACAACGGCCCGCCGCAGTACCTGAGCGACCTGACCGATCCGAAGGACCCGAAGTCCGTGCTCAAGTCGCTGATCGTGGACGGCGAGGACCACACCAACGACTGGTCGATCACCGACTTCACGATGGGCGAGCTCAAGCAGTGGATCGCCGGCACCACCTACGACGCCGCCGACCAGCGCCCCACCGAGCTCAACGGCAAGCTGCCGATCCTGAGCTTCCAGGAAGTGATCGACATCGCGAAGGCCAAGTCCAAGTCGACCGGCCGCGCGCTCACCATCTACCCGGAAACCAAGAACCCGATCTGGAACAACGCACAGGCCATCGCCAACGGCTGCGGCGTCGCCGGCAGCCATCCGCTGGAAGACGCGCTCCTGAAGATCATGGCCGCCAACGACCTCAACCGGAAGGACGCGCCGATCTTCGTGCAGAGCTTCGAGCCCGAGAGCCTGAAGTACCTGCGCACGGCCGGCCTGAAGGCCCGCGCGGTGCAGCTGGTGGACGGCAATGCCATCGACTTCAAGACCGGCGAGATGATCTACGTCACCAACGACGTCTACACCTTCGTCGACGGCCGCCCCTACAGCTGGACGCTGGCCGGCAACCCCAAGTGGTTCGGCGAGATGCTCACGCCCGCGGGCCTGGCCGAGGTCAAGACCTACGCCGACGGCATCGGCCCCTGGAAGCCGCAGGTCATGGCGCACACCATCGTGCCGTTCAAGGACAAGGGCACGCTCGCCGACGTGAACACCATCAAGCCCACCGCGCTCATCGCCGATGCGCACAAGGCCGGCCTCATCGTGCACAGCTACACCTTCCGCAACGAGGCCAAGTACCTCGCGGGCGTGTTCAAGGGCGACCCGGTGGCCGAGTACCTGGCGTACTTCCGCGCGGGCATCGACGGCGTGTTCTCGGACTTCGCGAACACCGCCTTCGCAGCGCGCCAGGCGTACCTGAAGGAAACCGGCCGGTAAGGGTCAGGGCCGGTAACAGACAGCAGGCGGCGCATGTATCCAGGCGAACGACTCAACGGATACAGCCACCTGCTGGGGCTCGTGCTCGCGCTGCCCGCGGCCGCCCTGCTGCTCGCCAAGACCGTGCCCACCGGCGACCCCGCGCGCATCGCGGGCGCGCTGGTGTTCTCTCTCTCGGCCGTGGCGCTGTATGCGGCCTCGACGCTGTTCCACAGCACGCGCGGGCGCTTCAAGCGCATGTGGGAGCGCGCCGATCACTGCGCGATCTACCTGCTGATCGCGGGCACGTACACACCGTTCGCGCTCGTCACGCTGCAGGGGTTCTGGGGCTGGCTGCTGCTCGCGACGATCTGGGGCGCCGCGTTCTACGGCATCTGGCGCGAGCTCCAACCGCCCAAGACCGGCGCGCCGCAAAAGCCCCCGCTCGCGCTGTACATCGGCATGGGCTGGCTCGGTGTGCTGGCCGCCGTGCCGCTCGCGGCGCGGCTCGAGGGCGGCGGGCTCGCGTGGCTCCTGATCGGCGGCGTGCTGTACACCGCCGGCACCGTGTTCTATCGCAACAGTTTCGGGCTGCGGCATGCGCACGGGGCGTGGCACCTGTTCGTGCTGGCGGGGACGGCGAGCCACTATGTGGCGGTGGGGTGGTTCGTGCTGTAGCAGCGCGACTCAGGCCAGCGCCCCCACCGCAATCCGCGTCGCCGACGCCACCACATCGTTGCGCCCCTTCGCATCCTTCTCCGGAAACGTCAGGTACACCGCCAGCACCAGCGGCGCACCCGCTGGTGGCCAGAGCACGCCGACGTCGTTGTTCGTGCCGTAGGAGCCCGCGCCGGTCTTGTCGCCGACCTTCCATCCCGCGGGCACGCCGGCCAGGAAGCGTTCGGTGCTGGTGGTGTTGCCCAGCAGCCAGGTCTTGAGCTGCTCGCGTTGCGATGCGCCGAGCGCATTGCCCAGCACCAGCCGCTGGACGCTGGCCGCCATGGCCGCGGGCGTGGTCGTGTCGCGCAGGTCGCTGGGGATGGCGGTGTTGAGTTCGGTCTCCCAGCGGTCGAGCCTGAAGGCATCGTCACCGGAAGAACGCGCGAACGCCGTCACCGCGGGCGGGCCGCCCAGGATCTTCATGAGCAGGTTGGCCGCGGCGTTGTCGCTGTACTGGATCGTGGCGGCGCACAGGTCGGCCACCGTCATGCCGGCCGCGACGTTCTTCTCGGTGATGGGCGAGTTGGGGATGATGTCGCCCTTGCTGTAGTTGACGCGCCGCGCGAGCAGGCCGCCCTCCTTCGCGCTGCGGTCCAGGACGGCCGCGGCCAGCATGAGCTTGAAGGTGCTGCAGAACGGAAAGCGCTCGTCCGCGCGATGCTGCACGCGCGCGCCGGTGGCGGTGTTGAAGCCGACGACGCCGAGCCGCCCGCCCGATGCGCTTTCGAGCGCGGCCAGTTGCGCCGACGCATCCTGCTGCGCGCCCTTGGCGGACCATGCGGTGCAGGCGCTCGCGAGCGGAAGGGCGGAAGCGGCGAGCAACAGGGTGCGGCGATGTACGAGAGGATTCATGGGTTGTGTGGCAAGTGAATGGAACGAGCCCTCATCGTAGGAGCGCCATCGCGCAGGCCCAAGTGCGCCGCGGCGTGTGGGCGTCTCGCGTGTATCGGGTGTAACGCCTCGGATTTTTATATTCAACCTTGTGGTTGAATAATTTCCGGAATCCATCTATATTCAACTTCATGGTTGAACTAGATGACGAACGGCTCGACGCCGTGTTCCAGGCCCTGGCCGACAGCACGCGCCGCACCATGCTGCAACTGCTGGCCCAGGGCGACTGCAGCGTGGGCGAACTCGGCGCGCCGTTCCACATGTCCTTCGCGGGCGCCTCCAAGCACGTCAAGACGCTGGAGCGCGCGGGCCTGGTCTCGCGCACCGTGCTCGGCCGGGCACATGTCTGCCGGCTCGAGCCGGCGGCGCTGGCCACGGCCGATGCATGGCTGCGCCACTACGAAGGCTTCTGGAACACCCATCTCGACGCGCTTGCAGAGGAACTGCGGCGCGACACATCCGGCAAGTGAACGAATCTCTCAAGGAGCGCGACCTCATGACACTCAAGCACAGCCTCGGCACATTGATCGAACCCGCCACCCTGCGTGTGGAGCGCACCCTGCCCGCGCCCGTCGAGCGCGTGTGGGCCTACCTCGTCGACCCCGAGAAGCGCAGGACCTGGCTGGCCGGCGGCTCCATGGCGGCGGCGCCGGGCGGCGTGTTCGAGCTGCGCTTCCAGCACGCCGAACTCTCCGGCGAGGAAGCGCCCGAGCACTACGCGGCCTACCGCAAGACGCACATCCAGAAGTCGCGCGTGGTGCGCATCGAGCCACCCAAACTGCTGACGATCAGCTGGGGCAGCGAGAGCGACACGGCCTCCGAAGTCACCTTCGAACTCGCGCCCAAAGGCGACGGCACGCAGCTCGTGCTCACGCACCGGCGCCTGCCCGACCGCAAGGAAACGGTGAGCGTCTCCAGCGGCTGGCATGCGCACCTGGACGTGCTCGACGACGTGCTGCATGGGCGCAAGCCGCATGGGTTCTGGACAAACCTGCAGGACATCGAGAAGGCCTACGAAGCCAGCATTCCCTGAGCATCCGCTTGCGCATGTCGCCTGCGGCATGATCCCGGGCATGGACAACCACAGCCCTCTTCCGCTCGTCATCGTCAAGCTCGGCGACACCCATGCCACGCTGCGCGAGCGCCGCGGCGATTTCGAACACTGGATCGCCGACGGCCTCGACACGCAGACCCTGCCGCTTCTGGTGGTCGACCCGCGCCGCGGCGACACGCTGCCCGCACCGGATGCGGTGTCGGGCGCGGTGATCACCGGCTCGCATGCGATGGTGTCGCACCGCGAGGCCTGGAGCGAGCGCACCGCCGAATGGCTCGCACGGCTCGTGGCGCAGAACACGCCGGTGTTCGGCATCTGCTACGGCCACCAGCTGCTCGCCCACGCGCTGGGCGGCGAAGCAGGTGACCATCCGCAAGGCATCGAGATCGGCACGGTGACCGTCACGCTCGACGAAGCCGCCGCCACCGATGCGCTGCTGCAGGGCCTGCCGGCCGAATTCCCGGCCCACGTGGTGCACCTGCAGAGCGCGCTGCGCCTGCCCGAAGGCGCGGTGCGCCTCGCCGGCAACGCGCATGAGCCAGTGCAGGCCTTTCGCGTCGGCGACAGCGCCTGGGGCGTGCAGTTCCACCCCGAATTCGATGCCGAGACGATGCGCGGCTACATCGACATGCTGGCCGGCGACCTGAAGGCCGGCGGCACCGACCTGGCCGCGCTGCGCGACGGCGTGAGCGACACCGGCACGGCCGCCGCGCTGCTCGGCCGCTTCGCCCGGATCGTCGAGGCGCGCCAGGCCGGCGGCTGAGCGGCGCAAGCGGGCCACAGACGCCCACAGACGCCTTCACCGCGTCGGAGCGCGACTACAAGAAGGGGCCCGCGCTTGGGTTAAGGTGCGGTCCATTCGTCGATTCCGAAGCCTCTCATGACCACCCCCTCCCCCGTTCCGGCCCGCAAGCATTTCTCGATGATCCGCGGCTTCCACCTGGCCGACGTGTTCACGCTCGGCAATGCGGCCTGCGGTGTCGGCGCGGTGTTCCTGGCGATGGCCTACATGGCGAGCCAGTCGCTCGCGCAGTTCCTCTGGGCGGCGGCGCTCGCGCCGGCGGCTTTCATCTTCGACGTGTTCGACGGCCGCATCGCACGCTGGCGCCAGACGCACTCCGCGCTCGGGCGCGAACTCGATTCGCTGGCCGACGTGATCTCCTTCGGCGTCGCGCCCGCGGCGCTGGCCTTCGCGGCAGGCCTGGATGGCGGTTGGGACTGCGCCATCCTCATCTATTTCGTGGGCTGCGGCGTGAGCCGGCTCGCGCGCTACAACGTCACGGCCGAGGCGCTGTCCGAGGGCGCCGACAAGGTGAAGTATTTCGAAGGCACGCCGATCCCGACCAGCGTGGTGCTGGTGGGCGTGCTGGCGTATGCGGCGTGGCAGGGCCGCATCGGCGACGCCGTCTGGGGCGGCGCCTGGGCCATCGGCCCGTGGCTTTTGCATCCGCTCGCGCTGCTGTTCGCTCTCTCGGGCACGCTGATGATCAGCAAGACCCTGCGCATTCCCAAGTTCTGATTCCCTCCAGCCGAAGGAGAACGCCCATGACCATGAAGCTGTATTTCGATCCGCAAAGCCGCTCGCAAATCGCCAAGTGGATGCTCGACGAAGCCGATGTCGACTACGAGATCGTGACCACGCTCATCAAGGACAAGGCGCACAAGCGCCCCGAGTACCTGAGGATCAACCCGGCCGGCAAGCTGCCCGCGCTGGTCGACGGGCGCACGCGCATCTTCGAGAACGCGGCCATCTGCATGTACATCGCCCAGAAGTTTCCCGGCAAGCGCCTGGCGCCCTTCACCGGCACGCCCGAGCACGGGCGTTACCTGTCGCTCATGGTGTATTCGACCGCGCAGCTGGAGCCCGCGATGGGCGACAGCCTGCTGCACATCCGCAGCAACAACAGCGCGCGCGGCTGGACCAATTTCGAGGAGGCCAAGAACGCGGTGGAGCGCGAGCTGGGCTACGGCCCGTACCTCTTCGGCACGCAGTTCACCGCGGCCGACGTGATGATCGGCTCGATGTTCATCTGGCACCGCGCCTTCGGCGGCAAGCTGAACCGCCCGAAGCTGGACGCCTATGTCGACCGCCTGCAGGCGCGGCCCAAGGGCATGAAGTTCGGCTGAAGCATGGGTGGTGTGCCGCGCTGCGGCAGTGCGCGGCGTGCCGCCCTGGCGACAGCGCGCGGCGGAGGCTTCGTCCTCTAATCGGTCCCGTTTCCTGGCCTTTTCAAATCACACGCCCGCACCATGACTTCGAACACTCCGATCTCCCGGTTCCCGTCGACGGCCCTCGCGCTGAGCGCCCTGGGCCTGGCCGCCCTGCTCTCGGCCTGCACCAGCGCGCCGCCCTCCAGCGGGCGCAGCGTGACCATCGAGCGCACCACCTTCGGCATCGCGCACATCACCGCGCCCGACTACGAGGGCCTGGCCTACGGCAGCGCCTACGCGCATGCGCAGGACAACGTCTGCCAGACCGCCGAGCACCTGCTCACGCTGCGGGGCGACCGCTCGCAGTTCCTCGGCGCGCAGAACACCGGCGAGATCGGGCTGGGCCGCGCGCCCAATGCGCAGATCGACCTCTTCATCCGCTATCACATGGACGACGAGGCGCTCGCGCGCGCCGGGGCCACCACCAGCCTGGACGTGAAGGCCGCGCTGCGCGGCTACGTGGCGGGCTACAACCGCTACCTGCAGGACGCGGGCCCGAACGGCTTGCCCGCGGCCTGCCGCGGCAAGCCCTGGGTGCGGCCGATGACGCTGACCGACCTGTCGCGCGCCACCGAGATGTCGATGATCCAGGGCGGCCTGGGCGCGCTGGCCGGCGCGGTGCTGGCGGCCACGCCGCCACCACCCGGCGCGAATACCGGCGTGAAGACCGGCGCGGCGCCCGTCGGCCTCACGGAGGCCGTGGCCGAGATCGGCCGCCACAGCTTCAACGCGAACCCCGAGGGCGGCGAGCTCGGCTCCAACGGCTGGGCGTTCGGGCGCAACGCCACGCCCGACGGACGCGGCCTGCTGCTGGGCAACCCGCACTTTCCGTGGAACGGCACCAACCGCTTCTGGCAGATGCACCTGACCATTCCCGGCCAGCTCGACGTGATGGGCGCCACCGGCGGCCTGAGCCCGGTGGTGGCGATCGGCTTCAACGAGGACGTGGCGTGGACCCACACGGTGTCGACCGGCAAGCGCTTCACGCTCTATGAATTGAAGCTCGACCCCAACGACCCGACCGTCTACTGGGTCGACGGGCAACCGAAGAAGATGGTCGCGCGCACCGTGGTGCTGCCGGCCGCGGCCACGGGCGGCGGCGCCGCGCCGGTGCAGCACACCTTCTACGCAACCGACTGGGGCCCCGTCGTCTCGCTGCCGCGCGCGGGCCTGGGCTGGACCGCGCAGAAGGCCTATGCAATCCGCGATGCCAACACGCTGAACGTGCGCTCGGCCGAGAGCTGGATGCGCATGGCGCTCGCGCGCAACGTGGCCGAGCTGCGCGCCGCCATGGGCAACCAGGGCATGCCGTGGATCAACACCATCGCGGCCGACCGCGAAGGCAACGCGATGTATGCCGACCTCTCGGTGGTGCCCGACGTGTCGGCCGACATGCTCAAGGCCTGCGCGCCCTCGCCCGCCGCCGCGGCGCTGCTGGGCGCGGCGGGCCTGCCGGTGCTCGACGGCTCGCGCAGCGCCTGCGCCTGGAACCGCGACATCACGGCCGCCACGCCCGGCCTCATCGCGCCGGCGCGCATGCCGGTCGTGGTCACGCCGGACTACGTGCAGAACAGCAACGACAGCTTCTGGCTCAGCAACCCGCGCATCGCGCCGATGGCCGGCGTCTCGCCGCTGGTCGGCCCCATCGGCGTGCCGCAGCGGCTGCGCACGCGCAGCGGCATCATGGAGATCGAAGGCCGCCTGGCCGGCGTTGACGGCCTGCCCGGCAACCGCATGGGCGCGGCCGAACTGCGCAGCGTGATCTTTCGCGACAAGAACCTCGCCGGCATGCTGGTGATGGACGACCTGCAGGCGGCCTGCGCCGCCGGCGGTGCCGCGCTGAATGCCGACCAGGTGCTCGGCTGCCGCGTGCTCTCGGCCTGGGACCGCACGAGCAACGCCGATTCGAAGGGCGCCGTGCTGTTCCGCGAGTTCTGGCGCAAGGCCAAGGACCTGCCGAAAGTCTGGCGCGTGCCCTTCGATCCGGCGCAACCGGTGGCAACGCCCGCCGGCCTGGACATGGCCACGCCCGCCACGCGCGAGGCGGTGTTCAAGGCGCTGGGCGACGCGGTCGGCATCGTGCGCACCGCGGGCTTCGCGGCCGACGTGCCGCTGGGCGTGCCGCAGTCGCGCGAAGTGCGCGGCCAGAAGATCGCGCTGCACGGCGGCGACGAGTTCGAGGGCGTGCTGAACAAGCTCGAATCGCAGGGCCAGTCGCTGATCGATCCGAAGGGCTACAACGTCAACTACGGCAGCAGCTACATGCAGGTCGTGACCTTCGACGAGCGCGGCCCGGTCGCGCAGGGCCTGCTGACCTACGGCCAGAGCAGCGACCTCGCCTCGCCGCGCGCCTACGACCAGCTGCCGCTGTTCGCGGCCAAGCAATGGCATGCGCTGCCGTTCCATCCGGCCGACGTGCAGGCGCAGCGCGAAGGCCCACCGCTTCGGCTGGCCTATTGAGCGATCGACGGACAGCGAAACCATGTCAGAGAACAAGCCCCCACCCGCACACACCGCCGCCGGCGGCCTCGACCGGCTGGTCGAAATCGCCGCCGCGCAGCCGCTCTCGCCGGCCTGCGACCACTTCTACTTCCTGCGCCACGGCCAGACCGGGCGCAACGCGTTGCGCATCTTCCAGGCAGTGGACGAACCGTTGAGCGAGCTCGGCCTGCAGCAGGCGGCGCATGCGGCCGAGCTGCTGGCGGGCGAGCCCATTCGCACCATCGTCTGCAGTGACGCGCGGCGCGCCTTCGACACCGCCCACACGGTCGCGGCCGCGCTGCGGCTCACGCCGACGGCGCAGGCCGAGCTGCGCGAGCGCAACTTCGGCGCGCTGATCGGCACTTCGTCGGCCAACATCGACTGGGCCTGCGAGCCCGAGGGCGGCGAGACGTTGACGCAGTTCGTCGCCCGCAAGCGCGCCGCGCTCGACGCGGCCCTGAAACAACCCGCGCCGGTGCTCGTGGTGGCGCACGGCGGCACGCTGTACGCGCTGGCGGCGCTGCTGGGCGTGCCCATCGACGTCACCGTGCTCGGCAACGCGCAGCCATTGCGTTTTTCGCGCAGCGGCCTTAAATGGGTCGTAACGCCGCTTCTGCGGCATGCGGGCGGCGAGGCGGCCCTGGCCTAGCCAGGCCGCCCGGTACCCCGTCCATCGAAACCACCGACACCATGGAATTTAAGGACTACTACAGCGCACTGGGCATCGAGCGCACCGCGTCGGACGACGAGGTGCGCAAGGCCTACCGCAAGCTCGCCCGCAAGTACCACCCCGACGTCAGCAAGGAGCCCGACGCCGAGAAGCGCATGCGCGAGATCAACGAGGCCAAGGACGTGCTGGGCGACAAGGAAAAGCGCGCGTCCTACGACGCGCTGGCCGACCGCGTCGCGCGCGGCGGCAGCCCCGAGGGCGACTTCCAGCCGCCGCCGGGCTGGGACTCGGGCTTCGAGTTCCACCGCGGGCCGCGCCAGGGGCCGGCCGACCATGCGGACTTCAGCGAGTTCTTCTCGTCGATGTTCGGCGAGGCCGAGCGTCGCGGTGCCGCGCGGCAGAACTATCGCGCGCGCGGCGAGGACCATCACGCGGCCATCGAGATCGCCATCGAAGACGCGCTCAACGGCGCCGAGCGCGAGATCACGCTGCGCGCACAAACGGTCGATGCGCAGGGCCATCCGCAACTGGAGAACCGCACGCTCAGCGTGAAGATCCCGCCGGGCGTTCACCCGGGCCAGTTCATTCGCCTCGCAGGGCAAGGCATGCCCGGCCACGGCGGCGAAGCGGCCGGCGACCTGTACCTGGAAGTGCGCATCGCGCCGCACAAGCTCTACCGCGTGGAGGAACGCGACATCTACATGACGCTGCCCGTCACGCCCACCGAGGCCGCGCTCGGCGCGCAGGTCGAGGTGCCGACACCGGGCGGCGGCGTGGTCGAGGTCACGGTGCCGCGCAATGCGCGCGGCGGCATGAAGCTGCGGCTGAAGGGCCGTGGCCTGAAGGGCAAGACGCCCGGCGACCTGTACCTGCTGATCGAAATCGCGCTGCCGCCCGCCGACAGCGACGCCGCGCGCGCGGCCTACGAGCAGCTTGCGCAGGCAGCCTTTTCGTTCAACCCGCGCCAGCACCTGGGAGTCTGAGCATGGCGACTGTTTCCGTCACAACCGCAACCGCCATCAGCGCCTCGCAACCGCTCGCGCTGAACGACCTGGCCCATGCCGTGGGCGCCGACACCGACTGGGTGGTGCAGCTGGTCGAGGTCGGCATCGTGCAGGTCACCACGGCCGAGGCGCCGCCCGAGCGCTGGGAGTTCTCCAGCACCGACCTGCAATGCGCGCTGGAGGCGCGCCGGCTGGAGCGCGACTTCGGCGTGGGCCTGGATGCCGCGGCGTTGATCCTCGACCTGCAGCACGAGGTGCGGCGGCTCAAGGCCGTGCTGCAGGCGCACGGCGTGCGCTGAGCGCAGCCCGCCGCGCCTGGGTTACTGCATCTGCTGCAGGTTGCCGATGCGCACCAGCATCTCGGTGAACATCTGCAGGTCGGCCTCCAGGTCGGGCACTTCCTTGTATTCCTTGGCGTTGTGCCCCGTGTATTTCTTGCCGGGCATGCCGGGGCCGAAGCTGATCGCGTTGGGCATCTGCTTGGCCGTGGTGGCGCCGGCCGCGGACACGGGCTTGGCTTCGAGCCCGGTGGTGTCGCCGTAGATGTTGAGCAATGTCGAGAGCCACTGGCCCGAGGGGTCGCGCGCCATCCAGTTGCCCTGGTCGTACTTGATCTCGACCTTCGCCTTGTTCGCCGCGGCCCATTCGTTGATCTTGGCTTCCACCTGCGCCTTCAGTTCCTCGGGCGTGCGGCCGCGCGGCATGCGCGTATTGACCGACATGACCACGCGGCCGTCGGCACCGGTGCGGATCAGGTTGGGCGAGAACGTCAGCGGGCCCATGAAGTCGTCCTTGTAGCCCACGCCCAACTTCTCGCCGAGGTAGCCGGTGCCGTAGAGGCCGTCGATGTACTTCACGGCCTTCAGGAACTGGTTGTCGGCCAGCGCGATGCCCGACTCCTGCAGGAACAGGGACAGGCGCGGCAGCGGGTTCACGCCGTTCTGCGGCTCCGACCCGTGGGCCGAGGTGCCGGTGACCTTGATGTCGATGCTGTCCCCGTTGTCGCTCTTGCGCGTGACGGCGATCGCGAACTTGCCCTGCGGTTCGTACTTCTGCAGGAAGGCTGGCTTCGCGGCGTCGAGCTTCGCCTGCACGGCCGCGAGATCGCCGCCCTTGAGCGTGGCGGTGGCGGTCTGCGAGATGGCGTTGACCGCGGCGGCCGCGCCCATGTCGGTGATCGCGGTGACGGCGCCATCGGTTTTCTCGGCCGGGAAGAACACGCTCAGCGAGCCCGCGCCCTTCTCGGCCACGACGGCCGGGTAGCCGCTGTCGAGCACGATGTTGTAGTCGGGCAGCTTGGTCTTTCCGCGGTAGTACTCCATCGCATCGCCGCCGGTTTCCTCGGTGGTCTCGATCATCAGGCGCATGGTGCGCTGGATCGGGATGCCGCTTTCCTTGACCGTCTTCATCGCGTAGAGCACGGCCGCGATGGAGCCCTTGTCGTCGATGGTGCCGCGGCCGTAGAGGCGGTCGCCCACGCGCTTCATCGTGAACGGGTCGAGCGTCGTGCCGTCTTCGAGCACCCATTCGGAGAGCACCGCGGGCACCACGTCCGAATGCGTGAGGATGCCGAACTCTTCGGTGCCCTTGCCCTTCAGGCTCACCTCGAAGATGCGGTTGTCGACGTTGCGGTAGGCAAGCCCGAAGTCCTTCGCCATCTTCTGCACGAGCTTGCCGAAGTCGACGATCGCCGGGTTCTCGTGCGGCGGGATCTGCACGTTGCGCGCGGTCGGCAGCGCCACCATGGTGCCCAGGCTCGCGATCACCGCCTTCTGGTTGTGCAGGCGGTTGTAGAGGCCGAGCAGGCGCCCAATGTTGGTGAGGTCGTCGCCAGCCAGCGGCGCCTTCTTGCGGTAGGCGGCGACGGCAGGTTTGAGCGTGGGGTCGGCCTTCTCTGCCTGTGTGAGGAACGCGTTGAAACTGGCCGGCGGCTTGCCGCCCTGCCAGGCCGCGGCCAGCTGGTCGAGCGCGGGTTTCTTGAGCGTGTCTGCGAAGGCCGGTGCGGTGAGGCCAACTGCCATCAGGCCCAGGGTAAGGGCCGGCAACGAGACGCGAAATTGCTGCATGAGGATGACTCCCTGTTCACGAAAAATGGAGCCTTCGACGATACCCGAGGCATGCATGCCGGCATGTCTCGTCGCGCTACGAAGAAACGTAGCGCGCGTGGCGCAAGGTGCGGCTTTAGGTTTGCAGACAGCGCGTAGTCATTGCATCTGCTGCAGGTTGCCGATGCGCACGAGCATCTCGGTGAACATCTGCATGTCGGCATCGAGGTCGGGCACTTCCTTGTATTCCTTGGCGTTGTGCGCGGTGTATTTCTTGCCCGGCATCGCGGGGCCGAAGTTGATCGCGTTGGGCATCAGCTTGGCCGTCGTGCTGCCGGCCGTGGGCACGGGCTTGGCCTCGAGGCCGGTGGTGCTGCCGTAGATGTCGAGCAGCGTGGAGAGCCACGCGCCCTTGGGGTCGCGGGCCATCCAGTTGCCCTGGTCGTAGTTGATGTCGAGCTTCACCTGGTTCGCCGCGGCCCACGCGTTGACCTTGGCGGTGACCTGCGACTTCAATTCGTCGGGCGTGCGGCCGCGCGGCATGCGCACGTTGGTCGTCATCTCGAGCTTGCCGTCCGCGCCGATGCGAATGAGGTTGGGCGAGAAGGTCAGCGGACCCATGAAGTCGTCCGTGTAGCCCAGGCCCATCTTCTCGCCGAGGTAGCCGGTGCCGTAGAGCGCGTCGATGTATTTCACAGCCTTGAGGTACTGGTTGGCGGCGAGCGGCGCGCCCGATTCCTGCAGGAAGAGCGCCAGGCGCGGCAGCGGGTTCACGCCTTCTTCCGGGCGCGAGCCGTGGGCCGATGTGCCGGTGACCTTGATGTCGATGCTGTCGGCACCGCGCGCGACGTCGACGGTGAACTTGCCGCCTTGCGATTCGTATTTCTGCAGGAAGGCGGGCTTGGCGGCTTCGAGCTTCGCGGCCACTGCGGCGAGGTCACCGCCCTTCAATGTGGCGGTCGCGGTCTGCGAGATCGCGTTGGCGGATGCGGCACCGCTCATCGCGGTGATCGCGGTCGATGCGGCGTCCACGGTCTCCGCGGGGAACAGCACCTTGAGCGCGCCCGAGCCCTTCTCCGCGACGACCGCGGGGTACTTGCTGTCGAGCACGATGTTGTAGGCCGGCAGCTGCGTCTTGCTGCGGTAGTACACCATCGCGTCGCCGCCGGTTTCTTCGGTGGTTTCGATCATCAGGCGGATGCTGCGGTCGATGGGCAGGCCGCTGTCTTTGACGGCCTTCATCGCGTAGAGCACGGCGGCGATGGAGCCCTTGTCGTCGATGGTGCCGCGACCGTAGAGGAAGTCGCCCACGCGCTGCATCGTGAAGGGGTCGAGCTTCGTGCCGTCGTCCAGCACCCACTCGGAGAGCACCGCGGGCACCACGTCGGCGTGCGTGAGGATGCCGAACTCCTCGCTGCCCTTGCCCTTCAGGCTCACCTCGAAGATGCGGTTGTCGACGTTGCGGTAGGCGAGGCCGAAGTCCTTCGCCATCTTCTCCACGAGCTTGCCGAACTCGATGATCTGCGGGCTCTCGTGCGGCGGCACCTGCACGTTGCGCACCGTGGGAATCGCCACCATCGTGCCGATGCTCGCGATCACGGCCTGCTGGTTCTGCAGGCGGTTGTAGAGGCCGAGCAGGCGCGCGATGTCGACGAGCTCGTCGCCCGCCAGCGGCTTCTTGTGTCGGTACGCGGCAACCGCCGGCTGCAATGCGGGGTTCGCCTTGGCGGCTTGCGCCAGGAAGGCATTGAAATCGGCGGGCGGCTTGCCGCTGCTTTTCCATGCCGCAGCCAATTGGTCGAGCGCCGGTTTCTGGAGCGTTTCGGCGAAGGCCGGTGCACCGAGACCGAGCGCAACGCCCAATGAAAGGGCCGACAATGAAAATCGAATTTGCTGCATCAGGGTGACTCCCTCATTCTGAAAACATCTCCCGACGATAGACGAGCGACACATCGAACAATGAACAGCACCACCGCCATCACCGCCACGCCAACGCGCTGCGCCTGGGCCCAGACCGACCCGCTGCTGGGCGCCTATCACGACGCCGAATGGGGCGTGCCCGAATACGACAGCCGCGCGCTGTGGGAAAAGCTGGTGCTCGACGGCTTCCAGGCCGGACTCGCGTGGATCACCATCCTGCGCAAGCGCGATGCGTTCCGCAAGGCCTTCAAGGGTTTCGTGCCGGAGAAGGTCGCCAAATTCACGGCCGACGATGTCGAGCGGCTGATGCAGGACGCGGGCATCGTGCGCGCGCGGGCCAAGATCGAGGCCACCATCGGCAACGCGCGCGCCTATCTCGCGATGCAGGCGGCGGGCGAGGATTTCTCGGAATTCATCTGGGGCATGGCCGGCGGCAAGCCCATCGTCAACAAGACCGGCAAGGTGCCGACGCAGACGCCGCTGTCGGAAGAGATCTCGAAGGCGCTCAAGAAGCGCGGCTTCAAGTTCGTCGGGCCGGTGATCGTCTATGCGTGGATGCAGGCGACCGGCATCGTGGACGACCATGCGCCGGATTGCCACCGGCACGGGTCGAAGAAGAAACGGACGCAATAAAGGCCCAATAAAAAAGCCGGACCGCGCTTTCGCACGGTCCGGCTTTTGTTTGGCTGGTTACCTGAGGCGGCTTGCGCCGCGACGGATTACAGGCCGGCTTGACGCGTGAAGGTCAGGCTCTTGGCTTGCGAGGGGATCACGCTGCCAGCGAAGGTTTCAGGACGCAGGTTTTGGCCCGGTGCGTGTGCTGCGGCAACAGCTTGAGCACGAACGGCTGCGCGATCGGTGGTCGAAGCGGTCAGCGTGGGAGCGACGGTGGACGAAGCAGCGTCGCTGTATTCGTTGCCGGCGCGGGCGGCAGCAGCAGCTTGGGGCGCCACGTCGGCGCGGCTGTAGCCGGAGGTCAGGGGTTGCACGCCTTCATAGGTTTCTGCATGGGCGCCAGCGGCGGCAAGCAGGGAGAGAGCGGCGGCGGCGAGGATGTTCGAGGTCTTCATTTCAATTTCCTTCTTGATTGGGCTTTGGATGCCCTGAAGTTTGCACCACGATTCCAAGGGAAAACCCTACTCAATCGAATCGCAGTGTTCATGAAACTGAAACAATGACCGGGAACTTTGTGACGAGGCTAAGTCAAGTGCCCATTGCGCCTCCGAAAACCCGGCTAGTTTGCGTACTTTTCCTCTAGATCGTCAAGCAATGGTTGGCACCAAGGTGCTAAGTCATGCACGTCAACGCACGTTGCATGCCAGCCCAAACCAGCGCGCCTAGTCTTCCTTCATGCCCGTCGCCTTGACCACGCCGCCCAGTCGCGCGCGCTCCTCATCGACGAACTTGGTGAACGAGGCGCGCGTGCCGCCGATCGGCTCGATGCCCATGCCCTTCAGGTGCTCGGCCGTGGCCGGTGTCTTCATCGCGGCGTCGATGGCCGCGGCCATCTTGTCCAGGATCGCGTCGGGCGTGCCGCGCGGCGCGTGCACGCCGGCCCAGTGCGCGATGCGGATGTCGGGGAAGCCCTCTTCCGCCGCGGTCGGCAATTGCGGATAGGCCGAGATGCGCTGCGTCCACGTGCCCGCGAGCGCCTTCAGCTTGCCGCTCTTGATGTACGGCAGCACCACGATGCTGGCCTCCGACGTCGCCTCGACCTGGTTGCCGAGCACCGCGGTGATCGACTCGGAGCCGCTCTTGTAGGGCACCACGTCGAGCTTGCCGCCGTACTTCGTCTGCAGGATGCCCTCGACGAAATGCGGCGTGCTGCCGGTGCCCGCGGTCGCCCAGTGGAAGCCGTTGGCCGATTGCTTCGATGCGGCGACGAACTCCTTCAGGTCCTTGTAGGGCGCGTTGGCCGGCACCACCACCACCGAGGGCGCGAGCGCGATCATGGCCACCGGCACCAGCGCGTCGTCCTTGTAGGGCATGTTCTTCTTGATCATGCTGTTGGACACGACGCCCGCCGCGCTCACGAGAAAGGTGTAGCCATCGGGCGCGCTCTTGGCGACCACGTCGGCGCCGAGGATGGCGCCGGCACCGGGCTTGTTGTCGATGACGACCGGCTGGCCGAGTTGCTTGGACGCGCCCTCGGCCGCGGCACGCGCCATCAGGTCGTTGGCACCACCGGCCGAGAACGGAACGACGAGGCGGATCGGCTTGGTCGGCCACGCCTGCGCAGAAGCGCCCGAGGCAAGCACCGACGCTGCAAGCCCGATGGCCAGCGAGGCAAAGCGGAATGGAATCATGCTGTTCTCCTGTGTTGTAGTGGGTGTGAAGGGGCCCGTCGAAGCGGGTTTTTCATGATGCCACGCCCCCGCTTTCCGCGGCCTCCCGCATGTAAATCGCATGCGATTTACATGATTCGCAAATCACGCAATTTCGTACCCATAATGAAGGGCTCGATTGGCAAATCCTTGCGAATGCGACGCGCAAGATTTGCGAATCTTGCGAACATCGAAGAACGGATCGAACGATGAAGAAGACCTTCATGGGCGTGCGGCTGCGAAGCCTGCGCGAAGCGCGGGGCCTGAGCCAGCTCGCGCTCGCGCAGCAGCTGGGCCTGTCGCCCAGCTACCTCAACCAGATCGAGCAGAACCAGCGGCCGCTCACCGTTCCGGTGCTGCTGCGCCTGCATGCCACGCTGGGCGTCGACATCCAGGCCTTCTCCGAAGACGAGGAAGCGCGCCTCGTCGCGAGCCTGCGCGAGGCGCTGGCCGACAACCCGGGCGGCGATACCGTCGCGCTCGCCGAGCTGCGCGAAGTCGCCACGCAGATGCCCGCGGTGGGCCGCGCGCTGGTCGCACTGCATCAGCGGCATCGCGATGCCATGGAGCGCCTCGAGGCCCTGGCCGGCGAGCTCGGCGATGGCCGCGGCGACCTCGCGCGCATGCCGCAGGCGCGGCCGATGCCGTTCGAGGAAGTGCGCGATTTCTTCTTCGCGCACCAGAACCACATCGCCCCGCTCGACGACGCCGCCGAGGCTTTCTCCGCCGAGTGGCGGCTGCGCGAGGGCAATCCCGGCGACCGGCTCGCGCAGCGCCTGCTCGAAGCGCATGGCGTGCAGGTGATTCCGGCCGAAGACGACGAAGGCGGCGCGCAACGCCGCTTCGACCCGGCCACGCGCGTGCTCCGTCTGTCGCGCTACCTGGAGCCGGGCCAGCACGCCTTCCAGCTCGCGACGCAGCTGGCGTTTCTCGAAGTCGGCGACATGATCGACAAGCTGGTCGCAGAAGCGCCGCTGTCGAGCGACACCGCGCGTTCGCTCGCGCGCATCGGCCTCGCGAACTACTTCGCGGCCGCGCTGCTGCTGCCCTATGGCGTGTTCCTCGAAGCGGCCGAACAGTTGCGCTACGACATCGACCAGCTCGCGCGCCGCTTCGGCGTGGGCTTCGAAACCATCTGCCATCGCCTGAGCTCGCTGCAGCGGCCCGAGGCGCGCGGCGTGCCCTTCTTCCTCATCCGCGTCGATCGCGCGGGCAACATCTCCAAGCGCCAGTCGGCCACGCACTTTCACTTCTCCAAGACCGGCGGCACCTGCCCGCTGTGGAACGTGTACGAGGCCTTCGCGCAACCGGGCCGCGTGCTGACGCAGCTCGCGCGCATGCCCGACGGCCGCGCCTATCTCTGGATCGCGCGCACCGTGTCGCACGGCTTTCGCGGCTACGGCTCGCCCAACAAGACTTTCTCGATTGGCCTCGGCTGCGACGTGAGCCACGCCACGCGGCTCGTCTACTCCAAGGGCATGGACCTGCGCGACCCCGAGGTGCCGACGCCCATCGGCGCGGGCTGCAAGATGTGCGAGCGCGAGGCCTGCCCGCAGCGCGCCTTTCCGTTCGTGGGCCGGCCGCTCGATGTGGACGAGAATCAGAGCCGCTTCATGCCCTATGCCGCGGCGCCCGAAAAATACGGTGCCGCGCGGGCAACCCTCAAGAGCGGGGCCAGCCGCGCACCAGCGTCCGGATCGCCACGGCGCCGCTCCCCTTGACCTCGGCGCGGTAGGTGCCCACCAGCGCCTCGCGCTCGGCGGCCGCCTGCGGGTCGTTGCGCCAGGCGAGCAAGGCCGCCACGTCCGCATCGGGCAATGCCGCGAGCAGCGCCTGCGTGACCTGCTTCTCGAACTCGCGCGCCACCGTCAGCAGGTTGCGCGGGCGCGGCGAGGTGATGCCGCGCGACCACAGCGTGTCGACCGCCATGTCGAGCGTGCGATCGGGCAGCGAGGTGAACTGGCCGGCATTGCCACGCGCCAGTTGCTTGACGACGGAACTGAGCAACAGCTGGCTGGAGAAATCGACTTCGCGCGTGTCGGCCACGGCCATGCGCTCGAGCAGTTCGGTGCGGACGGGGTCGGCCGCCTTCGCGCGTTCGCGGTTGAAGAACTCGACCTTGGCCGCGTCGTCCATCGCCGCGTAGTCGGCGCGCAGCTTCGCGAAGCGCGCCACCGCCTCCAGCACCTGCGGGCTCGGCGCGGCGCCGCCCTTGCCGGCAGTGGCGACCTCCTGCTGGATCGCGGCTACGGAAGCCTTCACATCGAACGCGCGCGAAGCGGCCGTGTCCAGCGCCGCGAGCGCCTTGTCGGCGATGGCCTGGTCCGGCGGGTCCAGCAGTTGCCGCGCATCGCGCGACACGGCGCCGGGCGCATACGCGGCCTGGTAGCGCGCCTGCACGCCTTCGAATTGCAGCAGCGCCTGTGCACGGTCCTGCGCCCAGGCCATGGCCGGCGCGAGCAGCAGCGAAAGGACAAGGGCAAGACGTTTGGCTGCGAGGGGAGAGACATTCATGGCGCCATTATTGGCGCGGGCCGCGGCCGCCCTTGCCGCCTCTGCCTGCCCTCTTGCGCGAAGAGGCCGCTTTCCTGCTCGCTTCGCTCAAGATCCATTCGCGAAAGGCCGCGACCTTCGGACGGTCGTGGCTGTTCTCCGGATACACGAGGTAGTAGGCAAAGTCTTCGAGCCAGCTCACATCCGACAGCTGCACGAGCCGGCCTTCCGCCAGGTCGTCGGCCACCACCGCAGCGGGCAACAAGGCCGCGCCCTGCCCCGCAAGCACGGCCTTCAGGAGCAGGCCCGAATCGTCGAATGACGGACCGCGCGCAGGCCCCGTGCTCTCGATGCCCTGCGCCTCGAACCACAGCGCCCACGCCTTGCGCTCGGCATCGTTCACGCGCGGCCAGCGCGTGAGGCCAGCCGGTGTTTCGGGCATGCCGAGGCGCTTGACCAGCGCAGGCGCAGCGACCGCAACGATCTCCACCGTCAGCACCCGCTGGCTGCTCAACCCCACATAGCGGCCCAGCCCGTGGCGGATCGCAACGTCCACACCATCGCGCGAGAAGTCGGCCAGCGCGCTGCTGCTGACCACCTGCAGGTCGATGTCGGGATGCGCGTCCTGAAAGCTCTTGAGCCGAGGCACCAGCCACGCGGAAGCGAAGAACGGCGTTGCGCTCACGGTGAGGATGCCCGTGTCCTCGGGCACCGCGACGCGGCACGTGGCATCGCTGATCTGCCGGAAGGCATTGCGCACCGGCGGCAGGTAGGCCTGGCCGACGTCGGTGAGGAAGATGCCGCGGTTCACGCGGCGAAAGAGCGGAACGCCCAGGTGCACCTCCAGCGTCTTGATCAACTGGCTCACCGCGCCGGGCGTCACGCACAGCTCGTTCGCCGCGTTCTTGACCGAGAGATGGCGGGCAGTGGCCTCGAAGGCGCGCAGCGCGTTGAGCGGTGGGAGTTGGTGCTCTGTCATTGAGTTAATCTGATCCGAAGTCTTCAGAAAATCTGGTTTGCGAGGCCGTGCTTGAAGAGGGAATATTGGCACAACAAAGCCGAAACGAGAAACCACCTTGTTGCACACACCCGATCTCCTTGACCTTAGATATTCTGATCACTCGCACGACGCCCTCCACTACCTGGAAATCATGGAACTGGCCGCGCGCATCCGCACGCGCCAGGTCTCCCCGGTCGCGGTGCTCCGCGCCCAGCTCGATCGCATCGCCGCGCTGGACGGCGCGCTGCACAGCTACGCGCTGGTGATGGCCGACGCCGCGATGGCGCAGGCCGAAGCGGCGCAAACGGAGATCGCCGCGGGCCGGTACCGCGGCCCGCTGCACGGCGTGCCCATCGCGGTGAAGGACCTGTGCTTCACCGCAGGCTTCGCCACCGCGGGCGGCATGGCGATCCACAAGCACCACATCCCCGCCGACGATGCGACCGTGGTGCGCCGCCTGAAGGAAGCCGGCGCGGTGCTGATCGGCAAGCTGCAACTCACCGAGGGCGCGTACGCCGACCATCAACCGTCCATCACGCCGCCGCGCAATCCGTGGCATGCGGACCATTGGCCTGGCATGTCGTCCAGCGGCCCAGGCGTGGCGACGGCGGCGGGTCTTTGCTACGGCGCGCTGGGTTCCGACACGGGCGGCTCGATCCGCTTTCCCTCCGCAGCCAACGGCCTCACCGGCATCAAGCCGAGCTGGGGCCGCGTGAGCCGGCACGGCGTGTTCGAACTCGCGGCCTCGCTGGACCACGTCGGCCCGATGGCGCGCAGCGCGGTCGATGCGGGCGTGCTGCTCGGCGTGATCGCGGGCAGCGACGAAAACGACCCGACCGCCGCGCTCGACGCCGTGCCCGACTACCTCGCGACGGCGGACCACGGCGTGCGCGGCTTGCGCATCGGCATCGATGCCGCATGGAACAGCGACGGCGTGGACCCCGCGGCACAAGCCATGCTGAAAGACGCCGCCGAGACCTTGCGCGCCCTCGGTGCGCGGCTCGTCGACCTGCGCCTTCCCGACATGACGCAGGCGGTGGCGGACTGGTTTCCGCTCTGCGCGGTGGAAGCCGCCGTGGCGCACGAAGCGACCTACCCGTCACGCAAGGATGCGTACGGCCCCGTGCTCGCTTCGGTCATCGAATCCGGACACGCGGTGAGCGGAACCGAGTTCCAGAAGATCCAGCTGCGCCGCATGGTCCTGCGCGGCCGCGTCTCGGCCCTGTTCACCGGCATCGACCTGCTGCTGATCCCGGTACACCCCTTCGCATCGCCCACCGTCGCGGCGATGCAGGCCCTGGGCGAAACGCCGACACTGGTGTCCGCGCTGCTGCGCTACACCGCGCCTTTCGACATGACCGGCCACGCCACGATCACGCTGCCCGGCGGATTCACCGAGGCCGGCATGCCGCTCGCATTTCAACTCGTCGCAGCGCATATGGACGAAGCCACGCTGGTGCGCGCCGGCGCCGCGTTCCAGAGCGTGACGGCATGGCACCGCCGCCATCCACTGGACTGAAGAAGAACATGGAGACCTCCCCCTTGACCCCTTCATCTCCTTCGCCGCGCGCACGCCTTTTCCGCGGCTGGCTCGTCGTCGCGGGCGCCTTCGCCGTGACCCTCGTGGGCTTCGGCAGCGCCTACACCTTCAGCGCCTTTCTCGAATCGCTGCAGCGCGACTTCGGCGCCTCGCGCGGATCGGTCTCGCTCGTGTTCTCGCTCGCGGGCTTTCTCTATTTCGGGCTCGGTGTCATCAGCGGCCCGCTGGCGGACCGGTGGGGTTCGCGGCGGCTCGCGGTCGCGGGCATGGTGCTGGTCGGACTGGGCCTCGCCCTCGCGGGGCAGGCGCAGAGCCTCACGCAGATCTATCTGGCCTACGGGCTCGGCGTGGGCCTGGGTGTCGGCGCGTCGTATGTGCCGGTGCTCGGCGCGGTGCAGCGCTGGTTCGTCAAGCGGCGCGGGTTCGCGTCGGGCCTTGCGGTCAGCGGCATCGGCGTGGGCACGCTGGTGATGCCGCCGCTGGCGTCGTTCCTCATCGAAGCCATCGGATGGCGCCACGCCTACCTGGCACTCGGCGTGCTCGCGGTGGTGGTGGGCGTGGGCATGGCGCTCTTCATCGAGAACGATCCACGCGATCGCGGGCTCGGTCCCGACGGCGATCCGCTGCAGCCGCAAGCGCCATCGGCCAAGCCGGCAGGTGCGACGGTGCGCGAAGCGGTCACGTCGCGGCGCTTCGCCGGCCTCTTCGCGGCGTGCCTCATCAGTTCGTTCGGCCTGTTCGTGCCCTTCGTCCACCTCGTGCCTTATGCGCTCGACCATGGCGCGCCGTCGACCTCCGCGGTGTTGCTGCTGGGCGCCATCGGCGTGGGCAGCACGGCGGGCCGCTTCTTCCTCGGCGGGCTGGCGGACCGCATCGGCCGCCAGTTCGCACTGCCGCTGATGTCCGCCGGCATGGCGCTGTCGCTCGTGGTGTGGGCCGTGTCCGATGGGTTCTGGGGGCTGGCCGTGTTCGCGTTCGCCTACGGCGTGTTCTACGGCGGCTTCGTCGCGCTGCTGCCGGCGTTGGTGATGGACTATTTCGGCGGACGCAACATCGGCGCGATCATCGGCGTGCTCTACACCAGCGTCGCCGTGGGCACGCTGGTCGGGCCGAGCGCGGCGGGCTTTGCGTTCGACGTCAGCCGCAGCTACCTGCTGCCGATCGTGGCCAGCATCGGCGCGAACCTCGTGGCCGTCGCCATCCTGCTGGCCATGGCCCGGCGGGATGCCTCGGTGAAACCGGCCGCGGCCGGACCCGCGCGGGGTACAGTCGGGAATGAACCCACAACCGCCCGCCGCCCCTAGCCCCGCTCCCGCGGCTGCCCCCGAAGTCGTGACCGAAGCCCAGGCCTTCACCCGTGCCTGGATGCTCTTCGTCGTGCTGGTCGCCGTCGTGCTGGGCGTCCTGTGGGCCGTCAAGGCCTACTTCATCTGACGGCAGGGAGCCCTGGGATCCAGCGGGCGCTCAGGTCCCTCGCGATTGCGGGGAATTCACGCGGATGCCAGCACGACCAGCACCTGCTCGTCGGTCACCATGTCGCCTTCGGCGGCCAGGATGCGCAGCACCGTGCCCGCGGCCGGCGCCTCCACCGGAATTTCCATCTTCATGGACTCCACGATCAACAGCGTGGCGCCCTCCTCGACCTGCTGGCCCTCGGCCACCTCGAGCTTCCAGATGCGGCCGCTGACATCGGCCACCACGTTGTGTTCAGGCATGGGTATTTCCTCCGGTTGATTGCGTGCGATTCGTCGATGGGAATTCAGGGGCGGCCACGCACACGCCGACGGCATCGAGCGCGCCGCGGATGCGCTGGGCGAACGCGAGCGCGCCAAGCTGGTCGCCGTGGATGCACAGCGTGTCGGCGCGCAACGCGACCGTCTTGCCGCTGGCCGCGCGCACCGTGCCGTGCTGCACCATCTGCAGCACCTGGGCGGCGGCCGCGTCGGCGTCTTCGATCAGCGCGCCGGGCTGGCCGCGCGGCGACAGCGAGCCGTCGTCCTGGTAGCTGCGGTCGGCGAACACCTCGGCAGCCACGGGCAGGTCCAGGGCCTCGGCGGCGCGGATCATCTGGCTGCCGGCCAGGCCGAACAGCACGAGTTGCGGATCGACCTCGTGCACGGCACGCGCGATCGCATCGGCCAGCGCACGGTCTTTCGCGGCCATGTTGTAGAGCGCACCGTGCGCCTTCACATGGCTCAACGTGCCGCCGGCCGCCTTCGCGAAGGCCCACAGCGCGCCGACCTGGTAGACCACCATCGCGTGGACCTCGGCCGGCGACACCTGCATCACGCGCCGCCCGAAACCCTGCAGGTCGGGCAAGCCGGGATGCGCGCCGACGCGCACGCCGCGCTGCAGGGCCGCGGCCACCACGCGGCGCATGGTCTGCGGGTCGCCCGCATGAAAGCCGCACGCGATGTTGGCCGAGCTCACATGGTCGAGCAGCGCGATGTCGTTGCCCATGGCCCAGGCGCCGAAGCCCTCGCCCATGTCGCAGTTGATGTCGATGCGCAGCGCCCGCGTCATGGCGCCTCCCCGGCCGCGCGCACCAGGCTGCGCAGCCGCGCGAGGGCGCGCTCGCGCCCCAGGTAGAGCGCCTGTGCCGCCTCGAGCGAAATCGGCTCGAAGCGCAGCGCCTGCTGCGGCGCCAGCTGCGCGACCAGCGGCAGGTCGACGCTGGCCACGCAGGCGATCTTGGGATAGCCGCCGGTGGTCTGCCGGTCGGCCATCAGCACGATCGGCTGGCCGTCGGGCGGCACCTGCACGGTGCCGAAGGCCACGCCCTCGGAGATCATCTCCATCGCATGCCGGCGCTCGAGCACCGGCCCTTCGAGCCGAAAGCCCATGCGGTCGGACTGCGGGCTCACGCGGAACTCGGCCTGCATGAAGGCCTCTTGCGCCTGGGCGGTGAACAGCGCCCATTGCTGGCCCGCGATCACGCGCACCGGGGCGGCGTCCGCGGTTTGCGGCGCGATGGCCGGCGCATGCACCTCGGGCTCGTGAATTTCGATGAAATCTCCATCACCCAATCGGGCGAGCGATGCGGCGACCGATGGCGCGGAAAGCGGCGGCACGCCCCCCACCTCCAGCACATCGCCCTTCTTCAACGCCCGCCCCTGCAGCCCGCCGAACGCGCCGCGCACATAGGTGCTGCGGCTGTCCATCACGCTGGGCACCGCAAAGCCGCCGCGCACCGCCAGGTAGCTGCGCATGCCCTCGATGCGCTTGCCGAAATCCAGCCGCGCACCGGCGCGCACCCATACCGCGCGGTTCATCGGCAGGTCGGCCTCGCCGATGCGCGCCGACAGGTTCGCGCCGCACAGCGCGATCGCCTGGGCCTCGTGGAACAGGAGGCTGGGCCCCATCAGCGTGATCTCGAGCGTGGCCTCGTCTTCGTCGTTGCCGAGCAATGCGTTGGCGCAGCGGTGCGACCACTCGTCCATCGCGCCGCCCACCACCACGCCCAGGTGCTGGTAGCCGTGGCGCCCGCGGTCCTGCAGCAGCGACAGCGCGCCGGGCTTGATGACGTCGATGCGGCTCATCGGGGCACCTCCGCGCTGCCGAAGACCTCGGCCGATGCCGGCACGAAGCGGATGCGGTCGCCCGGGCGCAGCAGGCACGGCGATTCGGCCGCCGCGTCGAACAGCTTGAGCGGCGTGCGGCCGATCACGTTCCAGCCGCCCGGCGTTTCCAGCGAATAGATCGAGGTCTGGTCGCGCGCGATCGCCACGCTGCCTGCGGGGACGCGCGTGCGCGGCGTGTCGCGGCGCGGCACGGCCAGCGACGGATCGAGCCCGCCGATGTACGGAAAGCCCGGCGCGAAGCCCAACATGCAGACGAGGTGCGGCGATGCGACGTGGCGCGCGATCACCTCTTCGGCCTGCAGGCCGCAGGCAGCGGCGACCTCTTCGAGATCGGGGCCGAATTCGCCGCCGTAGCACACCGGGATATCGACCGTGCGCGCGTCCTCGTCGTGAGGGCGGATGCCACGCGCGAGCAAGGCGTCGAGCCGCCGGCGCAGCACGTCGTAAGGCGAGGCGCCTTCCGCGAAGAACTCGGGGCGGTAGTGCACCGCCACGGTGGTGAAGGCCGGCACCACGTCCACGATGCCCGCGATGGGTTCGTCGAGCAGTTCGCGCGCGAAGCTGCGCACGGTGGCGTTGACGGCCGGCTCCACGGCCTGGCCGAACTCCACGACGAGGCAGCGGTCGCCCACCGGGGCGATGCGCCAGGCGAAAGCGCTGGAGGGGGTGCTGGAAGAAGTCATCGGTCGCGCCTTCGTGTTCAGCGCACCGCCGGCGCAGCGGTCATCGCCTCGAGCAACCGCGCACGCTCGCGCTCGACCAGCCCGGTGTCGAGCCGCCCGGCCGCGAAGTCCTCGTGGCGGATCACGGCCTTGAGGAATGCGAGGTTGTTCTTCACGCCCTCGATGCGGCTTTCTTCCAGCGCGGCCAGCATGGCGGCGAGCGCCGCGTCGCGGCTCTCGCCCCAGACGATCATCTTGGCGATCATCGGGTCGTAGAAAGGCGTGATCACATCGCCCTGCCGCACGCCGGTGTCCACGCGCAGGTGCGGCGCGGCCGGTGGCAGCGCGAACACATCGAGCGGGCCCGGCGAGGGGAAGAAGTTCTTGGCCGGGTTCTCCGCATAGAGGCGGCATTCGATGGCCGCGCCGTGCATCGCGATGTCCGCCTGCGCGATCTTGTCGAAGCCCGCGAGCGAGGGGCCCGCGGCCGCCAGCTTGATCTGCTGCTGCACCAGGTCCCAGCCCGTGACCATCTCGGTGACCGGGTGCTCGACCTGGATGCGCGTGTTCATCTCGAGGAAGAAGAAGTCGAGCGAGTCGGCATCGACGATGAACTCCACCGTGCCCGGGCCGCGGTAGCGTTGATGCGCGGCCAGCGCGGCTGCCGCCTTGGCCATGCGCGCGCGCAGCTCGGCCGGCAGGCCCGGCGCGGGGCTCTCCTCGATGATCTTCTGGAAGCGCCGCTGGATCGAGCACTCGCGCTCGAAGAGATGCACCGCGCTGCCGTCGCCGTAGCCGAACACCTGGATCTCCACATGCCGCGCACGCGGCACATAGCGCTCCAGGTAGATCGTGCCGTCCTTGAACGATTTCGCAGCGAGCTGCTGCGTGCCCGACACCGAGGCCAGCAGTTTCTCGGGCGCGTCCACCAGCCGCATGCCGATCCCGCCGCCACCGCCCGTGGCCTTGACCAGCAGCGGGTAGCCCACGGCCTCGGCCGCGCCTTCGATGCCGGCCAGCTCGTCGAGCGCGAAGCGCCGGCTGCCCGGCAGCGTCGGCACGCCGGCCGCCTTGGCGATTTCGCGGGCGCGCTCCTTGTCGCCCATCTCCTCGATGCTCTGCGGCGTGGGGCCGATCCACACCACGCCCGCCGCCTCGGCGGCGCGTGCGAACGCCGTGTTTTCCGACAGGAAGCCGTAGCCCGGGTGCACGCCTTGGGCGCCCTCTGCGACGGCGGCCGCCAGGATGCGCTCGTGGTTCAGGTAGCTCTCGGCCGGCGACGCGGGCCCGATGGCGACCGCGCGGTCGGCCATCTCCACATGCAGCGCTTTCGCGTCGGCCTCGGAGTACACGGCCACCGTCTCGATGCCGAGCGCCTTGCAGGCGCGGATGACGCGGCACGCGATCTCTCCGCGATTGGCAATGAGGATGCGCTTCATCGCTCAGTCCTCCGACGAGAGCTCGAGGCCGCCCGTTTCAGGCAGCAGCAACGACGCGATGATCACCAGCAGGTAGCCGCCCGCCGCCATGTAGCCGATGGCGATGCCCAGCGGCATCGAGGTGCTCATGTAGCCGATGAGCGCCGGGCAGATCGAGCCGACGGCGCGGCCGAAGTTGTAGCAAAAGCCCTGGCCCGAACCGCGCACGCGGCTGGGGAACAGTTCGCTCAGGTACGCCCCCATGCCCGAGAAGATGCCCGAGAGAAAGAAGCCGAGCGGAAAGCCGAGCACCAGCATCATCCCGTCGGTGATCGGGATCTGCGTGTAGGCGATCACCAGCAGCCCGGCGCACAGCGCGAACAGCATGAAGCAGCGGCGGCGGCCCAGCTTGTCGGACAGCCACGCGCTCGTGAGGTAGCCCACGAAGGAGCCGAGGATCAGCACCAAGAGGTAGCCGCTAGTGTTGAACACCGAGAGGTTGCGCTCCATCTTCAGGTACGTCGGCAGCCACGTGGTCACCGCGTAATAAGCGCCCTGCATGCCGGTGGCCAGGAGGCTCGCGAGGATCGTGGTCCTGAGCAGCTTGGGCGAGAAGATTTCCAGGAAGTTGCCCTTGTCGCCCTCGGCCTTCATGCGCGCGCGGGTCTGGTGGTAGACCTCGGGGTCGCTGATGTTGCGGCGGATGTAGAGGATCAAAAGCGCCGGCAGCACGCCGATCCAGAACAGCACGCGCCAGGCGAGCGCCGGCTCCAGCATTGCGTACACCGCCCAGAACGCGATGGCCGAGATGCCCCAGCCCACCGCCCAGCTGCTCTGCACCAGCCCCACGGCCTTGCCGCGGTGGCGCGCCTGGATCATCTCGGCGATCAGCACCGAGCCCACCGACCATTCGCCGCCGAAGCCCAGCCCCTGCAGCGCGCGCGTGACGAAGAGCTGCTCGGGCGACTGCGTGAAGCCGCTCAGGAAGGTGAAGAAGCTGAACCACAGCACCGTCAGCTGCAGGATGCGCACGCGGCCATACCTGTCGGCCAGGATGCCCGCGAGCCAGCCGCCGATGGCGGAGGTGACCAGCGCGCCGGTCGCGATGTAGCCGGCCTCGGTCTTGGTCATGCCCCACACCAGGATCAGCGTGGGGATCATGAAGGTGTAGATCATGTAGTCGAACGCATCGACGCCGTAGCCGGCGAAGGCGGCGACCAGCGTCCGGCGCTCCTGGGGTTTGGTTTCCTGCAGCCACATGGTGCGAATCCTCTTTTTTGAGTGAAGTGAATCGGGGCGCTCAGGCGAACGGAAGGTCGCGGTTGAGCATGTCGGTGACCAGCATGTACCCCGGCGCGTGCGTGATGCACAGCGCGGGCCTGGCAGCCATCACCACCGCCTGCGGCGTCACGCCGCAGGCCCAGAACACGGGCAGCTCGTCGGGCGCGATGCGCACCGCGTCGCCGAAGTCGGGCCTGGCGATGTCGGCGATGCCGATGAGCGAGGGGTCGCCGATGTGCACCGGCGCGCCGTGCACCCTGGGCACGCGCGCGGTGATCTGCACCGCGCGAATGGCGTCGGCCGCCTTCATCGGCCGCATCGACACCACCATCGGCCCGTGGAAGGGACCGGCCGGCACGGTCTGGATGTTCGTGCGGTACATGGCCACGTTCTTGCCCTCGTCCACGTGGCGCAGCGGAATGCCCGCATCGATGAGCCCATGCTCGAACGAGAACGAGCACCCCAGCACGAACGCCACGAAATCATCGCGCCACAGGGCCTTCAGGTCGTCCACCTCGCCCACCAGCACGCCTTCGCGATAGACGCGGTAGGCGGGCACGTCGGTGCGGATGTCGATGTCGCGGCCCAGCGTGGGCAGTTGCGGGTTGCCGGGCTGGCCGACCGCCAGCAACGGGCACGGCTTGGGGTTGCTCTGGCAAAAGCGCATGAAGTCCGAGGCCAGGTCCACCGGCAGGATCGCCAGGTTGCCCTGCACGTGCGCCGGCGCGAGCCCGCTCGTGTGGCGGCGCCAGCGGCCGGCGCGGATGGCCTGCCTTGCCTCCCAGGCGTTCGCGAATTCGTCCAGCGCCTGTACGGCACGTCTTCCGTCGGGGGCCTGCATGGCACTGCCCGTATCCACCAATTCCATTGCGTACCTCTTGATGTCATGCTTTTGCGGTGGTGCAGGTCTTGCATGCCGGCACACCGTCAATGGGGGGCGATGAAATCACGGCATGCCGATGACGTCGACTCAGAAATTGTTCGAGCCCTCGATAAGATTTTTTTAAGCACCGCTTTGCACCGAACACCGACGGACCGATGAACACACGCTTTCTGGAGACGCTGGTCGTCCTTTCCCGCCTCAAGAGCTTTCGCGAGACCGCGCAGGTGCTGCACACCACGCAGGCGGCCGCATCGCAGCGCATCGCGGCGCTGGAAGACGAACTAGGGGTTTTCCTTGTTGACCGCTCCAATCGCACCCTCGCCCTCACGCCCGTGGGCGAACAGGTGGTGCGGCAGGCCGAGCGCATGCTGGCGCTGGAGCGCGAGCTCAAGCTCTCCACGCAGCCCGATGCGCCGCCCGCCGGGCGCGTGCGCATCGGCGTGATCGAGACGGTCGTGCACACCTGGCTCACGCCGCTGATCCACGGCATCACGCGGCGCTTTCCGGCGGTGGACCCGGACATCACCGTCGAGCCGGCGCGCAACCTCAGGGAGCAATTCCGCCAGCACAAGCTCGACCTGCTGATCCAGAACGATCCCGTGGAAGAGGCGGCCGGCAACGTGGAGCTCGAAGTGACGCCGCTGTCGCGCTTTCCGATCCGCTGGATCGCCCGGCCCGACGTGTGGCCCACGCAGGACGTGCTCGCGCTCGAAGACCTGGAGCGCATTCCCGTGCTGACCTACGTGCGCACCTCCAGCCCGCACGCGCATGTGCGCGCGCTGTTCGCGGGGCGCGAGGCCGAGCCGCGCATCTGCAGCTTTCCGTCGGTGCAGTCGATCGTGCAACTCGTGAAGGAAGGCTTCGGGGTGGCGGCGATTCCGCCGATCTTCGTGCAGCGCGAAATCGAGGCCGGCGACCTGAAGCTCTGCGAGGGCCCCGCCCTGCCGCCGCTGGTGGTGACGGTGACGCGGCCCCGCGAATCGTCGCCCGCCGTGATGGCGGTCGACACGATCATCCGGGAGGTGGTGGCCAGCTACTGCAAGGCGGCCGGGCCGCCGTGGGCCATCGACCTGCAGGAAGAGCTCGACGCGGCTGCTGCAGCCGCAACTGCGCCCCTCACCGGCAGCTGATCAGGACGCCTTCTGCACCAGCTTCAGCACGCTGGAGAAATCCAGCGCGCCGTGGCCCGCGAGACTGTGCGCCGCGTACAGGCTGCGCGCGAGACCGCCCAGCGGCGTGGCGGCGCGCACGGCGGCTGCGTTCTCCTGCGCCAGGCCCAGGTCCTTGAGCATCAGGTCGGTGCCGAAGCCGCCCGCGTAGTTCTTCGAGGCGGGCGACGTCTCCATCACGCCCGGCATCGGGTTGTACTTCTCGAGCGCCCAGTTGCCGCCCGAGCTGCGCCGCATGATTTCGGAAAGCACCTTCGGATCGAGCCCGTTGGCCACGCCCAGCGCCAGCGCCTCGGAGGTGCCGATCATGAGGATGCCGAGCAGCATGTTGTTGCAGATCTTGGCGGTCTGCCCCGCGCCTGCCGCGCCGGCGTGGAAGATGTTGGCGCCCATCTTCTCGAGCACCGGGCGCGCGCGCTCCAGATCGCGCGTCTCGCCGCCGACCATGAAGGTCAGCGTGCCTGCGATCGCACCGCCGGTGCCGCCCGAGACGGGCGCATCGATCATCGCGATGCCCTTGGCCTCCGCCGCTTCGGCCACCTTGCGTGAGGTGGCGGCGGCGATGGTGCTGCTGTCGATCACGAGCGTGCCGGCGCGGATGCTGTCGAGCAGGCCGGGCTTGCCCGCGCCGCCCAGGTACAGGCCTTCGACATGCGCGCTGGCCGGCAGCATGCTGATGACGACTTCGGCATCGGCCACGGTTTCCGCGGCCGACTTGGCAATCGGCAGGCCCTCGGCGCCGAACTTCTTGCAGGCCTCGGCCGAGAGGTCGAAGGCACTGAGCGTGTGGCCGGCCTTGCGCAGGTTCAGGGCCATCGGCCCGCCCATGTTGCCCAGGCCGATGAATGCGATCTTCATGTGTGTTGTCTCCGTTGTTCTCTGTGAATCGGGTCAGACCAGCGAGGCCAGTTCCACCGGCATGTCGCCGCGCGGGCGCAGGTGGTCGTCGATGAAGGCGGGCGTGATCTCTTCGATCGTCGCGGGGTTCCAGCGCGGGTTGCGGTCCTTGTCGATCAGCACCGCGCGGATGCCCTCGGCGAAGTCCTTGTGCGCGCAGAAGCCGAGCGACGCCCAGTACTCGAGCCGGAACACCTCGGCCAGCGACATGCGGTGCACGCGCTGCCAGAGCTCGAAGCTCAGTGCGGCCGAGCTCGGCGCGCCCTTCACGAAGGTCTTGGAGGCGGACTGCAGCCACGGGTCGTCGCTCTGCAGGTTGCGCAGGCGCTTGGCGATGTCCAGCAGGTCGTCGCCGGCCATCAGCGCGTTGATGGTGTCGTAGTGCTCGCGCACCTTCGAGGCCGGCAGCTCGGCGCCCTCGCCCGCCTTCGCGAGGATGCGCGAGAGCGTGGCGCGGTCGGCCTTGCTCTCGCCGGCCCATGCCGCTGCGGCGATGGCGTCGAGCACCTGGCCTTTGCGCTCCTGCGGCACGAGCACGTCGGCCAGGCCGCAGAAGATCGCGTCGGCCGCGTTGAGGTTCGCGGCCGTGAGCGCCAGGAACAGGCCGGTGCGCCCCGGCGTGCGGCGCAGGAACCAGCTGCCGCCCACATCGGGATAAAGGCCGATGGCGATCTCGGGCATCGCGATGCGGCTCTGCGTCGTCACCACGCGGTGCGAGCAGCCCGACATCAGGCCCACGCCGCCGCCCATCACGATGCCGTGGCCCCAGCAGAGGAAGGGCTTGGGAAAGGTGTGGATCAGGTAATCGAGCTCGTACTCTTCGCGAAAGAAGTCTTCGGCGTAGGTGTTGCGCGCGGGGCCGCATTCCAGCAGCGTCTGGTAGAGCTGGCGCAGGTCGCCGCCCGCGCAGAAGGCCTTCTCGCCAGCGGCCTGCAACAGCACGCCGACGATGCCGTCGTCCTTCGCCCACTCGCGCAGCTTGGGTGTGAGCAGGCGCACCATGTCCACGGAGAGCGCGTTGAGCGATGCAGGCGCGTTGAGCGTGGCGGTGGCGAAGCGCTGGCCGCCGGCGGTCTTGATTTCGTCGAAGAGAACTACGGAGTCGGTCATTGTCTTGAGGGGTTCCGGGTGCGGGGCGTCAGCGGATATCGCTGTCCCCTTCCAGCAATTTTCGCGCAACGATCACTCGCATGATCTCGTTGGTGCCTTCGAGGATCTGGTGCACGCGGGTATCGCGCACCAGGCGCTCCAGAGGGAACTCGCTCAGGTAGCCGTAGCCGCCATGCAGTTGCAGCGCGTCGTTGCAGACGTTGAAGCCCGCATCGGTCGCGAAGCGCTTGGCCATCGCGCAGTACGTGCTGGCGTCCGCATGGCCCGCGTCGAGCTTCGATGCGGCGAGCCGCACCATCTGCCGCGCGGCGACCAGTTCGGTCGCCATGTCGGCCAGCTTGAACTGCAGTGCCTGGAAGCTCGCGATCGGCTTGCCGAACTGCTGGCGCTCATGCAGGTAGCGGCGCGCCGCGTCGAGCGCGCCCTGCGCCGCGCCCACCGAGCAGGTCGCGATGTTGATGCGCCCGCCATCGAGCCCCTTCATCGCGATGCGAAAGCCCTCGCCTTCCTTGCCCAGCAGGTGGTCGGCCGGGATGCGCACGTTGTCGAAGTTGATGGTGCGCGTGGGCTGGCTGTTCCAGCCCATCTTGTGTTCCTTCTTGCCGTAGCTCACGCCGGGCGCATCGGCCGGCACCGCGAAGGCCGAGATGCCGCCCGCGCCGCCGCCGCCCGTGCGCGCCATCAGCACCAGCACGTCGGTCGCGCCCGCGCCCGAGATGAAGGCCTTGCCGCCGTTGATGACGTACTCGTGGCCCTGCAGTTCGGCACGTGTCTTGAGCGAGCCCGCATCCGACCCGGCGCCCGGCTCGGTGAGGCAGTACGACGCGAGCTTGCGCCCGCTCGTGAGGGCCTCGCCCCACTGCGCGGCCACCGCATCGGTCGCCCAGGTGCCGAGCATCCACGTGGCCATGTTGTGGATCGTGATGAAGGCCGTGGTCGACGGATCGACCGCGGCCATCTCCTCGAACACCAGCGCCGCATCGAGCCGCGGCAACCCGAGGCCGCCGATGCGCTCGGGCGCATAGAGCCCGCAGAAGCCCAGTTCGCCGGCCTTGGCGATGGCCTCCTTCGGGAAGATGGCCTCGGCGTCCCACTGCGCGGCGTGCGGCGCGAACTCGGCCCGCGCGAAGTCGCGCGCGGTCTGCGCAAAGGCGTTCTGTTCTTCGGACAGTTCGAAGTTCATTGTTCACGGCCCTTCCAGCGGTCCAGTTCGGCGGTGCGTTTGCGGGTCGATTTCTCCAGGCATGCGCTGAACACCAGCGGCCAGATGGAGCCGCCCTCGTTCGCTTTCGAAGCCCGCTTGCAAGCCGGGTCGCGGCCCTTGAGCCAGGCGCGCTGCTCGGTGCGCAGCGCGACGCGCATCTGCGGCGAGAGCGTCTTCATCACCTCGCCGTAGCGGATGTTGAGCGCTGCATCGGCCGCACGGAAATCGCGCGCCGCGCAGGCGTTCATCTGCTGCTGGTTGCCGTTGGGGTCGCAGTCGTCCGGGCCGGCGTCGGCAGCATGCGCGCTGCCGGCGAGCAATGCGAGCGCAGCGACGGCACCCCAGGCCGCGACGCGAAGCCCGTGCCTCATTTGAGGCTGATGGTGGTGTTGACGCCGTGCGAGACGGTGCTGTCGTCGAACCAGCGTGCCGTCACGGTCTTGGTCTGCGTGTAGAACATGATGACCTGCTTGCCGTACGGGCCCAGGTCGCCGAGCTTGGAAGCGCGCGAACCGGTGAACGAGAACATCGGCACCGGCACCGGAATCGGCACATTGATGCCGACCTGGCCGACGTCGATGTCTTCCTGGAAGCGGCGCGCCGCGGCGCCCGACTGCGTGAAGATCGCAGTGCCGTTGCCGTTCGGGTTGCTGTTGATCAGCTCGATCGCTTCGTCGATGGTCTCGGCATCGGACACGCACAGCACCGGGCCGAAGATTTCCTGGTCATAGATCGTCATGCCGGGCTTCACGCCCGTGAAGATCGTCGGGCCGACGAAGTTGCCCTTCTCGTAGCCGGGCACGGTCGGCTTGCGGCCGTCGAGCTCGAGCTTGGCGCCGTCGGCCAGGCCCCGTTCGATGAGGGTGTTCACGCGGTCGTACGCGGCGCACGAGACCAGCGGGCCCACGTCCACGCCCTTCTCGGTGCCGGCGCCGATCTTCAGCGTCTTCGCCTTGGCGATCAGTTCGGGCACCCACTTGCGCGCATCGCCCACCAGCACCGCCACCGACACCGCCATGCAGCGCTGGCCCGCCGCGCCGAAGCTCGCGCCGGCGAGGGCGTTGAGCGTCTGCTCCTTGTTCGCGTCGGGCATCACGATCGCGTGGTTCTTCGCGCCCATCATGCATTGCACGCGCTTGCCGGCCAGCGTGGCGCGGTTGTAGACGTGCGTGCCGACCTTGGTCGAGCCGACGAAGCTGATCGCCTTGATGTCCTTGTGGTCGCAGATGCCGTTGACGATGGCTTCGCCGCCATGGATCACGTTCAGCACGCCGGGCGGAATGCCGGCTTCGAGCGCGAGTTCGCACAGGCGCATGGTGACCATCGGGTCTTGTTCGGAAGGCTTGAGCACGAAGGTGTTGCCCGTGACGATGGCCATCGGGAACATCCACAGCGGAATCATCGCGGGGAAGTTGAACGGCGTGATGCCGGCGCACACGCCCAGCGGCTGCAGCAACGTGTAGGTATCGACGCCGTTGGCCACGTTGTTGGCCAGCTCGCCCAGCTGCAGGTTGCCGATGTTCGATGCGTGCTCGACCACTTCGAGGCCGCGGAACACGTCGCCTTCGGCGTCCGGCAGCGTCTTGCCCTGCTCGGCCGTGAGGATCGCGGCCAGCTCGCCCATGTTCTCGCGGATGAGCTGCTGCAGCTTCAGGAAGATGCGTGCGCGCGCGCCGATGGGGGTCTTGCGCCAGGTCTTGAAGGCTTCCTTGGCGGAGGCCACGGCCGCGTCGAGCTCGGCCTGCGTTGCGAAGGGCACGCGGGCCAGCACCTGCTGGGTGGCCGGGTTGACGATGTCGCGCCATTCGGTGGTCTTGGATTCGACGAGCTTGCCGCCGATCAAGAGCTTGACGGTGGCGATCTGGGTCGAGGGCGTGGTGGTGGCGTCCATGGGGTTTGTCTCCTGTGAATCTCTGCGAAATCTGGAAAGGCGATGCCGGCAGGCCGGTGCAGCCCGCATCCTAGCTTTGCAGATTTGCGATGACAATAGACAAATATGCGCCACGGCTTTGCAAAAATGCAGAGCCTTTGCGACGCATCGCTATGGAGACACGCGAGCACATGGACTGGGACAACCTACGCTACTTCCTGGAGCTGGCCCGCTCCGGCACGCTGATGAGCGCGGCGCGCCGGCTCGAGGTGGACCACACCACGGTCGCGCGGCGCATCCAGTCGCTCGAAAAGGAGGTCGGCGCCCCGCTCTTCTCGCGAGAATCGGGCGGCCACCGGCTCACCGAGGCGGGCCGCCGGCTGCAGCCGCAGGTCGAGGCGATGGAGAGCGCCTTCCAGGCCGTGGAGAGCACCGCGCCGGCCTCGCAAGAAGGCCTCTCGGGCCTCGTGCGCATCGGCGCGACCGAAGGCTTCGGCACGGTGGTGCTGGCGCCGCAGCTCGCGCTCTTCGCGTCGCAGCACCCCAAGCTCACCATCGACCTGCTCGCGATGCCGCGGCTGGTGCACCTGTCGCGGCGCGAGGCCGACATCGTGATCTCGCTGGAGCGCCCGGCGCGCGGGCCGGTGGTGGTGACCAAGCTCACCGACTACACGCTGCGGCTCTATGCCTCCAAGCAATATCTCGCCGCGCACAAGCCCATCAAGACGCGCGAGGACCTGCGCGGCCACACCTTCATCAGCTACGTGGACGACCTGCTGTTCAGCAAGGAGCTGCAGTACCTGGACGAGCTGCACCGGCCCGACACCTTCGCGCTGCGCAGCACCAGCGTGCTGGCGCAGCACAGCGCGGTGGCGGCGGGTGCAGGCATCGCGGTGCTGCCGGCCTTCATCGCGGAGAAAGACAGCGCGCTGAAGCCGGTGCTGCGAGGCCAGGCGAACTTCACGCGCTCGTTCTGGATGTCTATGCCGGCCGAGACCAAGCACTTGGCACGCATGCAGGCCGTGTGGGAATTCCTCCGCGAGACTGCGGCGGCGCAGCGGCTATTCCTTTTGCCTGACGGCGCGGCAGAGACAAAATGACCGACCTCGCGCTCCTAGCAGGAGTTAGATGGAAGACAACAGTCAAGGAATCCTTGACAGTTCAAAGCAAGGGCCTGCCGGACGCTTGGAGCGGAAGCGAAGCAGGGTTGAGCACCATGATGGGATTGCTGAAATCCCGATAAGCCTCGCTTGTCCACGAACCAGGAGACACGCATGCCCCGTCATCGTCCCGCTCGGCTCGAACACATCGCAGGCATCGGCGTCGACCGCATGGGCGCCATCGCGGACGATGCGGACGGCCCGCCCTTTCTTCGGCTCGAGAACCTCGACGTCGACATCCCGCCCGACCCCGAAGCCATCGCGCGCACCGTGCGCGCCGCCTCGGAGGATTCGGACAACAGCTACCTGCCCTTCGTCGGCCAGTCGCGTTTGCGCGAAGTCGCCGCGCGGCATGTGTCGGCGCTCTCGGGCGTGGACTACGGCCCGCGCCATTGCGTGATCTCCGCGGGTGGGCTCTCGGGCATCCTCAATGCGCTGCTCGCGACCGTCGAGGTGGGCGACGAGGTGCTGGTGACCGATCCGACCTACGCGGGCCTGCTCAACCGCATCCGCCTGGCGGGCGGCACGCCGAAGTACGTGCCCTTCCAGTTCACGCCCGGCGGCGCATGGAAGCTCGACCGCGCGGCGCTGCAGGCCGCCATCGGGCCGCGCGTGCGCGTGATGCTGCTGATGTCGCCGTCGATGCCGACGGGCGGCTATTTCGATGAAGACGACTGGCGCGCCATCGCCGCGCTGTGCGTGCAGCACGACCTGACGCTGATCCTCGACACGGCCATGGAGCGCCTGCTCTACGACGGCCGCCAGGTGATTCATCCGGCGGGTCTCCCCGGCATGGCCGGGCGCACGATCACCGTGGGCTCGTCGGCCAAGGAGCTGCGCATGATCGGCTGGCGCGTGGGCTGGACCGTCGCGCCGGAAAGCTACATGCCCGATCTCGTGGCCGTGTCGCTCGCCAATGTGGTAGTGCCTGTGGGCATCGCGCAGGACGCGGTGGCGACGGCGCTGGAACAGTCCGCGCACACGCTCGCGCCGTATGTGGCCGAGCTGGAACGCCGGCGCGATACGGTGCTGGACGAACTCAAGGGCCTGCCGGTCGGCGTTCCGGCGGGCGGCTGGTCGCTGCTGCTGCGGACCAGTGATTTCGGCATCGACGGACAGACGCTGTCGGAGCGGCTTTTGAAAGCACGCGTCTGCGCGACTGCGATGAAGGGCTGGGGTGAAACGCACGGCGCGCAGTACCTGCGCTTCGTGTTCTCCAACGAGCCGGTCGAGCGGCTGCGCGGGCTCGGCGACAAGGTGCGCGCCGCGCTGGGCGCCTGAGCGCCTGGTCGCTCAGGAGAAAAGGCGCTTCAGGAATCCGGGCTTCGCCGCTGGCGTCGCGGCCTTTTCCAGCAGTTCGATGAGCCCTTCGACGCGCGGCTTCTTCAGCCGCCGCGCGTAGTCGATGTAGCTCTCTTCCTTGTCCATGCTGTAGAACTGCGGCGGCATCGGCAGGCCTTGCGCCGCGGCCAGCAGCACACGCAGCGCGTCGAGCCGGTTCATGCGGATGGCGCTCGTGATCGCGGTTTCGCCGAACGAGGGAATGATCTCGTTGGGCTTGGCGAGCCCCGCGTCGAGCAGGGTCTTGATCGCCGCGGCATCGCCTTCGACCGCCGCCGCGCCCAGCGCCTCGAGCGCGGCGCGTTTCTCCGGTGAAAGACTGGCCTTGTAGGCGTCGCTGCGCTTGTCGTCTTCGTCGCGCGCATCGCCGCCGGTCATCGTCATGAAGTCGGTCACGAGCGCCACGGGCTCGCCCGCCGCATCGAGCGCCCAGTAGCTCGGGTAGCTGCCGTCGCCCCAGCCGGAGCGAAAGATCACCATGTTGCTCGCCGAGCCCGGCCCGAGCGGGTAGTGGTCGACGACGTCGGCATCGCCCATCTCGCCGTCGAGCACGTCGTCGTAGTAGTTGCTGAAATCGGGATTCCCGGCTTCGCGCTTGTCGCGCTCGGCCATGGCGATGGCTGCGTCGGGGTCCATGAAGCAGCCGAGGCCCGCGTCGACCGGGTAACCGTAGAACTCGTCGTCGCCCAGCGTGTCGAGCGTCTCCCCTTCGATCAGCGCCATCTGCCAGGTCAGCTCGGCCGCACGCACGCTGGCGCGGTCGCGCAGCCACAGCACGGCGAGCGCATGCCGGCCTTTGTCGTGCAACACCTCGACGGGAAATGCGCCGCGCGCCTCGAGTTCGCGCGCGAACGGTTGGCGCTCGGGCTGCACCAGTGGATCGCAGGCCACGATGCGGCCGCTCGTGATGTTCGCGGCGCCGCAAGGCAGACGCTGCAGATGCACGGCGCGAAGTGCCTCGTCGCCGAGAAAGATGGTGCGAAGGTTGTCGGTGTCGAGATAAGCCATGCGTGCAGTTTCTCATTGCGCCATGACGAAGGGCCGCAGAAGCGGCCCTTGTCGATGTCGGATGTGGCCGATCGTTTACTGGATCAGCTTGGCACCGGTCTTCGCCTGCAGCGCATCGAAGCTCACGCCGGGCGCGAGCTCGACGACCTTCAGGCCTTCGGGCACCACGTCCATCACCGCGAGGTCGGTGATGATGCGGTCGACCACGCCCACGCCGGTCAGCGGCAGCGTGCACTTCTCCAGGATCTTGAAGTCCTCGGTGCCGTCCTTCTTCTTTGCCACGTGTTCCATCAGCACGATCACGCGCTTGACGCCGGCCACCAGGTCCATCGCGCCGCCCATGCCCTTGACCATCTTGCCGGGGATCATCCAGTTGGCGAGATCGCCTTCGGTGCTCACCTGCATCGCGCCGAGGATAGAGAGGTTGATCTTGCCGCCGCGGATCATCGCGAAGCTGTCGTGGCTGCCGAAGATGGCCGAGCCCGGGATGGTGGTCACGGTCTGCTTGCCGGCGTTGATGAGGTCGGCGTCGACGTTGTCTTCGGTGGGAAAGGCGCCGATGCCCAGCATGCCGTTCTCGCTCTGCAGCCACACTTCCTTGGTGCCGGTGTGGTTGGCCACCAGCGTCGGGATGCCGATGCCCAGGTTCACGTAGAAGCCGTCTTCGAGTTCTTGCGCGGCACGGGCCGCCATCTGGTCTTGGGTCCAGGGCATCTCAGGCTCCTTCTTTCTTGTTGACAGGCACGGTGGGCACGGGCACTTCGCTGCCGGCCGCAGCCTGCGCAATGACGGCCTGGGCCTCGACCTTGGCGGCAGCCGCATCGACCGGCGCCGCGGCGCTCACGGTGCGCTTCTCGATGCGCTTCTCGGGCGTGGCGTTCAGCACGATGCGGTGCACGTAGATGCCCGGCAGGTGGATGTCGTCGGGAGCGAGCTCGCCCACTTCGACGATCTTCTCGACCTCGACGATGCAGAGCTTGCCGGCCATCGCCGCTGCGGGGTTGAAGTTGCGCGCCGTGAGACGGAAGCGCAGGTTGCCCGACTTGTCGGCCACGTCGGCCTTCACCAGCGCCACGTCGGGCACGAGCGAACGCTCCATGACGTAGGTCTCGCCATCGAACTCGCGCAGCTCCTTGCCTTCGGCCACTTGCGTGCCCACGCCGGTCTTGGTGAAGAAGGCCGGAATGCCGGCGCCGCCCGCGCGCAGCTTTTCGGCCAGCGTGCCCTGGGGCGTGAATTCGAGGGCCAGTTCGCCCGCGAGGTACTGGCGCTCGAACTCCTTGTTCTCGCCCACGTACGACGCGATCATCTTCTTGATCTGGCGCGTCTCGAGCAGCTTGCCGAGGCCGAAGCCGTCGACGCCCGCGTTGTTCGAGATGACGGTGAGGTTCTGCGCGCCGGAGTCCTTCAGCGCCTCGATCAGCGCCTCGGGAATGCCGCAAAGGCCGAAGCCGCCGACCGCGAGCATCTGCCCGTCGGCCACGACCCCCTTGAGTGCCGCTTCTGCGGAGGGATAAATCTTGTTCACTCGGGCTCCTTGATGGAATGGTGAGAGTGGGTGGGTGGTTGGGTGGGAAGCCGTCAACGATACTACGTACCCGCATACGTAGTATTTCGTAATGGTGACCCCCGATGCCCGAGATCGATTACAGGCTGGCGTTTGAGCATGCACCCGTGGGCATGGTGGTCTCGAGCAACCGCACCATCGTGGCCTGCAACCTGCGGGTGTGCGAGATCTTCGGCGCAACGCCCTCCGCGCTGGTGGGGCATTCGTTCAGCATCCTGTACCCGAGCGTGGCCGAGTTCGAGCGCATCGGCAAGCGCATGGAGCCGTTTCTGAACGCCAACGGCAACTACGCCGACAACCGCATGATGAAGCGCCTGGGCGGCCTGCACGGGGCGATGGCCGGCGAGACCTTCTGGTGCCACGTCACCGGCCACGCGATGAACCGCGACGCGCCGCACGAGGCCGGCATCTGGACCTTCGAGGACCTGGGCTCGCGCCGCGCGGTGAAGGCCGAGCTCACGCCGCGCGAGCGCGAAGTGGCGGCGCAGGTGATGCGGGGACTGACCTCCAAGGAGATCGGCAAGGCGCTGGGCATCAGCCACCGCACGGTGGAACTGCACCGGGCGCGGCTGATGCGCAAGTACGCGGCGGCGACGACCGCGGAGCTGGTGCAGAAGCTCATCGCGGGCTAGCTTCGCGCGGCGAGCCGGACCCGCGCGTCCGGCCTTCATGTTTCGTCTGTAATCCACGCCCGCTTCATCTGCATCGAAGCCCGGCCGGACGCAATTCGCGCGGAACGCGCGGCCACGAGAGTACGGGACATCGACTCCCCCTTCACCACTCTCTCCGCACAAGGACCCAGACCCATGAACCGCCGCTCCTTCTCCGCCGCCATCGTCGCAGGCGTTGCCGCATCCACCCTCTCCACCCGCGGCCTCGCGCAGACGCTCGCGCCGGGCGTGCGCAACGTGGTGCTGGTGCATGGCGCCTACGCCGACGGCTCGTGCTGGTCCGACGTGATCGGGCGGCTGCAGCAGGCGGGCCTGAAGGCCACCGCGGTGCAGAACCCGCTGACCTCGCTGGCCGACGACGTGGAGGCCACGCGGCGCATCCTCGCCTTGCAGGACGGCCCGACGGTGCTGGTCGGCCATTCATGGGCCGGCACGGTGATCAGCGAGGCCGGTGTCGACCCCAAGGTGTCGGCGCTGGTCTACGTGGCCGCGCGCGCGCCCGATGCCGGCGAGGACTACGGCGCGCTCGCCGCCAGGTTCCCCACGCCGCCGGCCAGCGCCGGCCTGGTCAAGGCGAACGGCTTTGCGCAACTGGGCGAAGAGGCGTTCCTTCGCGACTTCGCGGGCGATCTCGATCCGGCCAGGGCGCGCGTGCTGTACGCCGTGCAGGGCCGTATTTCCGACACGCTTTTCGCTTCGCGCACCACACAGGCCGCATGGCGCACCAAGCCCTCGTGGTACGCGATTTCGACCAAGGACCGGACCACTTCGCCCGAACTGGAGCGCTTTCTCGCGCAGCGCATGAAGGCCAGGACGATCGAGGTCGAGTCCAGCCATCTTTCATTGATTTCGCACCCGGACCGAATCGCCAACCTGATCCTGGAGGCGGCGGGAAGTTCCAGGACCTGAACGCCCGATCGTTGCGAAAACGGAAACGCCGCATCGTCGAAAGCGCCGTGTCGTTCCCTTCCCCGAGGCCTATCTTCGAACCCATGCGAACAAGCCGTTCGCAGCCACCCAGGAGTATTTGATATGTCCACAGCCCTTCATTCCGAAAAGAACCTCCTTCAGCAAACCAGGCTGTCGGTCGCCCAGGTCCACGCCATCGCCACGCATCGCCTGCCGGTGACCCTGACGCTGGCGGCGATCATCCTGTCGGTGCTCGGCGTCAAGGCGTAGCCGGAGTTTTCAGGGCGCGAGCTCTGAAATCTCGATGAGGTTCAAGTCGGGGTCGCGCACATAGACCGAGCGGATGCGCGAGGTGGCGCCCGTGCGCATCACGGGCCCTTCGATGATCGCCACGCCCTTCTCGCCCAATCGTTCGATGACCGCTTCGAGCGGCACGCTGGCGATGAAGCACAGGTCCAGCGAACCGGGCGTGGGCACATCGGCCTTCGGCTCGAACTCGTGGCCCTTCACGTGCAGGTTGATCTTCTGGTGGCCGAAGCGGAAGGCCTTGCGCCCGGCGCCGAAGGTCTCCAGCGTCATGCCCAGCGCGTCGACGTAGAAGCGCACGCAGGCCTCTTCGTTGGCGGTGGTGAGCACCAGGTGATCCAGGTGGTCGATCATGGGTTCTCCTTGAGTCCTTGGGGGTCGCGCGCCCCAGCCTACTTCTTCCCGAGCGTGGAGGCGGGCTTTGCCGCAGCCCGAGGCAACACCGGTGGCGCCACCGGCGCCTTGACCCAGCTGCGCAGCATCACGCCCAGCCAGATGCCGGCCGCGAAGATCACCCAGTACACCCAGCCCGGCAGGTTCTCCGCGCCGCTGTGCAGGTTCATGCCGAAGGCCGCGCCGATGGCCATCAGCGGAAAGGTCAGCGCCGCGATGGTGTTGAGCTTGTGCTGCGCGCGGTTCATTTCCATGGCCGAGCGCGCCTGCGCCTCCGCGGCGTGCGCGAGGCGGTAGTCCAGCGACATGCGCGTGTCCGCCAGCAGCAGTTCGAAGCCGCGCGAGATCTCGACCGCGAGGTCGCGCAGGTCGACGAGCATCACGTCGTCCTTGACGGCGTCGCGGGCGGCCTGCAGCGTGTCCTGCATGTTCCGCGCGGCTCGGGTGAGCGGAATCAAGGGGCCGAGGATCTGGAACAGGTCTTCCGAGGTCTCCGCCGCCTGGTGGCGGATCTCGAAGGTGCTGAAGGCCGCGCGATAGCTCTCCAGCAGCTTGGCGAGCGCGCGTTCGCCGGGGTTGTTGCCCTTGTGCAGCCACGCCCCGTCGGGCTTGCGCAGGAACACCGTGGGCTTGCGCTCGGCGCCGGTGCCGGCGGGCGGCTCGTGCAGGATCACCATCAGGTGCCCCTGCTCGTGGATGATGCGCTGCGCGCCATAGGTGGTGCCGCCCAGCCGCTGCTGCATCTCGGGAGGCAGCTCCCAGTCGTAGTCGATTCGTCTTGCCATCAGTCGGCCTGCAGTTCTTTCCACAAGGTGTCGAATTCGTCCGCGAAGCGGCGAACGAGCGAAGGGTCGTTGCTCAGGATCACGTTCTCCTCGTTGTAGTCGCAGGCGCTGCGCGTCCAGTTGTAGCTGCCGTTGATGAGCCGCGCGCCGTCGAAGATGGCGAACTTGTGGTGCATGTGCGCCTCGGTGCGGTCCACCGCGACCGGAATGCCGGCCGCGCGCAACTGGCCGACGTCGCTGCCGCGGTCGAACTCCTTGTCGTTGTCGGTGATGAAGCGCACCGCCACGCCGCGCCGCTGTGCGGCCAGCACCTCGGCGGTGATGCGGTCGTCCGACAGCGTGAAGACGCAAAGATCCACCGAGCGCTTCGCAGCCTTCAGCTGCTGATTGATCGCCTGCAGGCACCCCGTGCCCGGGCTGAAGAAAGCCTGCGAGCGCACAGCCACGGCATCGGGCGAGCGGCCGGTGTCGATCGCGCGCACCACGCCTTCGAGCCACTTGAGCAGCGACAGCTGCTCGGGGTCGGCCGTGCGTGCGCGCACCAGGTCGAAGGCGCGGTTGCGCAGCTGGCGCAGGCCGTCTTCGGGCGGCGACGCTTCGCGCAGCGTATGGACCAGCACGCGGCGCTCGTCGTCGCTCAGGCGTGCATCGGCCAGTGTGGCGTCCAGCTGCGCGAGCAGTTCGGGCAAGGCGGCCTGCGGCTCGTCCGAGGCGTATGTGGATGCGGATGCGGAAGTTGAAGTGGCCTGCATGTCTCAGTGGTCCTTGTCGGGTTTGGGCGTTGGCACGCGCTTGGGTGCCGCGCGGCTCGCCTGCACTTCAGCGGCCAGCCGCTCCATGTCCTGCCTGATCGAACGGTCGAGTTCGAGCCGGCGTTCGGTGGCGGTCACCAGCGGCAGGATCAGCTCGCGGTAGGTCACCGCGATCTGGAGCATGGCGTCGGCCAGGCGCTGACCTTCGCTCGGCCCTTCGGCCACCGGCATGGGCGCGGGCACGGGCTTGAGCGCATCGACCGCGCGCGCCACGTCGAGCATGCTGCTGGCGATGCGCTGGCTGCCGTCCACATCGGCACCGCCGAGCTTGCGCTGCCGCACGAACTCCTCGCAGATGGCGGTCCAGCGCGCGCTTTCTTCCGGCGTCGGGCTGCCCAGCAGTTGCGCGAGGCGCAGCAGGTTTTCTTCCGCGCCGGTGGTCAGCGTCTGCGCTTCGCCGCGGTAGTGGTCGCGCAGGAGCGCATCGAGTTCGTCGTCGCGCATGAGCGGCGTGATCTTGCCCGCGAGCTTGGTCATGTTGCGGTAGCTGCCCTGCAGCTTGAACGGTGGCGCGGCGCGGTAGGCCTCTTGCTGCGCGGCCGATTCGATGTACGCGAGGTTGACCTTGAGCAGCAGGTCGCGCGCGCGGAACAGGCGCTGCAGCAGCGCCTTGATCTCCTCCAGCTCGACCGCGCTGTAGGCGTGCGAGAGCGCGCTGCTGGGCACGTCGTGGCCCTGCGCCATCTTCACCAGCAGCTGCACGTCCTTCGGATCGCGCGAGGCCAGCGGCATCAGCGTGGGGTTGGAGGTCAGGCTGTTCTCGATGTACGAGAGCGCGAACGCCGCCTCGCGGCCCGAGAGCACGTCGCCCAGGTTGTAGATGTCGGCGCGGTTGGCCAGCATGTCCGGGATCTTGAACACGTCGCCCGACTCGGTGTAGGGGTTGCCCGCCATCACGATCGCGAAGCGCTTGCCGCGCATGTCGTAGCTGCGCGGCTCGCCGTTCCACACGCCCTCGATGCGGCGCGTGCCGTCGGCCAGCGCAATGAACTTCTGCAGAAACTCGGGGCTCGTGTGCTGGATGTCGTCCAGGTACAGCATCACGTTGCTGCCCATCGCCAAGCCCAGGTTGAGCTTCTCCAGCTCCTGCCTTGCCGCGCTGTTGGGCGCGTTGGCCGGGTCGATGGCCGTCACGCCGTGGCCGAGCGCCGGGCAGTTGATGCGCACGAAGATGAGGCCCAGCCGATCGGCCACGTACTCCATCAGCGTCGTCTTGCCGTAGCCGGGCGGCGAGATCAGCAGCAGGAGGCCCATGCGGTCGGTGCGGCTGCCCTCGCCCGCCGAGCCGATCTGCTTGGCGAGGTTGTCGCCGATGATGGGCAGATACAGCTCGTCGATCAGCTGGTTGCGCACGAAGGTCGAGAGCGGCTTGGCCTGGAACTGGCTGAGCTTCAGGCGCGCCTTCTCGCGTTCGAGCAGCGCGTGGCGCAGGCTCTGCAGCGCCTCGTAGCCCGGCACCGCGTGCATGGTGTGGAAGAGGAAGCGGCGCCAGAAGTCGTTGAGGTTCAGCGTGATGCGGCCTTCGGCCACGCGCGGATGCTCGCCGCGCAGCCCCTCTACCGTGCGGTCGAGCGCCGCATTGACGCGGGTGCGTTGCAGCGGAATGGCCAGCACGCTGGCTGCGTCGTCCACCCAGTCGATCGATTGCGGCGCCTGGTGCACGGCAAAGGCGCGCACCCAGTCGCGCGCGAGGCGCCAGCGCTCGGCGGGCGGCGCGGCATCCAGGTCGTGCTGCCAGGCGTCGCGCCGGCCGCCGCGCTCCAGCTCGCGCAGCAGCGCGGCCGCGAGGTCTTCGCCCGCGCCCGAGACGGCCCAGGTTTCGCCACCGCGCTCGCCGGCCAGTTCGCGCACGAGGTAGGCGGCGGCCTGGTCGCACAGCGTGGACACGCGGCCTTGGTGGGCGTCACGCTCTTCCTCGCTCGCGGCCTCGGCCAGCGGCAGCATGTCGGGCACCACGTCGTGCGCGAAGTGCTTCAGGGCGCGCGCCGTGTCGGCTTCGAGCTGCTCCAGCGCATCGCGCCGGCCGAACAGCGTCTGCATCTGCATCGCGGCGCGCGCGCGGCGCAGCAGCGATTCGCGGTGCGCGATCAGGTGCCCGTGCTGCCAGTAGAGCAAGGCCAGCGCGCGTTCGGTCGGGCCCCAGGCCAGCAGGCCCGCCTGGTCCTGCATCGCGACGAGCGCGCCCAGCAGGCGCAGGGCGTCGTCGTCGTGGATGCCCTTCTGGTAGCCCTCCTGATAGCGCGCCGCAGCGAAGCGGCGGACCATGTCCAGCAACTGCGGATGCAGCGGGTCTTCGGTAAGCAGCGTGCGCACGTCGGCCCAGCTGCGCTCGGCCTTGCCGTCGAGCAGCGCTTCCAGCAAGCGGCCCGCGAGGTACTCGGCGCGCGACAGCTCCGCTGTCTCCGACACCAGCGACTGGTTCCAGTAGCGTTGCAGCGGCAGCAGCCGGGGTTCGTCCACGGGGCTCTGATAGTCGGTGCCCGTCACCTGGTAGGCCATGCCCTCGTCGCGGGCCACCAGCGTCAGGTCGACCGGCTGGCGGTGAACGGTGAAGGCGTGGCGGCCCAGGCGCAGCGTGTCGCCGCCCTCGCTCACCAGCTCGCGCTTGTCGCGGATGGAGCGCAGCGCCTGGTCGCGCGCGGTCTTCAGGCGCGTGTCGAGCTCGTCGGCCGGCACCGCGGCGCCCAGCGTGCGCAGGTCGGCGATCAGTGTGCGCAGCTTGCCGATCATCGGGTCGGCCGCAAAGTAGCTGTGGACCTGCGTGAGGTCGGCCAGCTGCGCGATGCGGCGCGGAATGCCATCCAGGATGCGCCCCGCCGCATCGACCACGCCTTGCGCGCGGCGCTGGCGGGCTTCGACCAGGCTCTGGCGGCGCGCGGAGAGCGCCTCGTACACGGTCTCGCGCTTCTCGGCGATGTCGGCCAAAAAGTCTTCCTGCTCGGCGAAGCGGCCTTCGATTTCCTCGAGCTGGGCCAGCAGGCGCGTGAGCGCGTCGTCGCACTTCTCGGGCGTGTCGGCGAATTCCAGCGCGTTTTCCACCGCCTGGCTGAAGAGCTTGAACTGCGCGCCGAACTCCGCACGCGCCTCGGTCGCGCCCAGCGACTTGCGCCGCACGCGCGCATCGGCGCGCATGCGGTTGATGTCCGCGTAGATCAGCGAGATGCGGTCCAGGATCGAGGTGCGGATCACCGCATCGCCGCCCGGCAGGCTCCCCAGTTGTTCGGTCAGCAGATCCAGGCCCGCGGCCTGCTCGTCGAGCGTCGCGAGCATCTGCCCGAGCGCGGGCGACGTCGCCAGGTTGGGCAGTTCGAGCGCGAGCTTGTCCAGCGCCTGGCGCTGGCCGTTGAAGGCGGTGTCGGCGGCCAGGAACTGCATCGCGCGTTCGCCGATGCGCTGCTGCTCGACCTCGAGCGCCGCGTCCATCGCGGCGATGCGCGGCAGGTCGGCGTAGCGCAGCTCCTTGAGCATCTGCAGCGCGCCGCGGCGCTCCCGCAGGCGTGCGAGCGCCTTCACGAAATCGTCGGGCGCGCGCCAGATGGTGCTCGCGATATCGACCAGCAGCGCATGCTGCGCGTCTTCGGCGCGGGCCAGCGCGCGCGCGGTTTCGCGCCGGATGGTGTCGACCTTCTCGAACTCGGCCAGCGTGCTGCGCGCCACGTCGGCGATGCTGCGCAGCTCCGCCATGAGGCCGGCGGCCTCGGACGCATCGAGCCAGAAGTAGGCGTCGCTCACGCGGGTGCATTGGCGAATGAGGTCTTCGTAGGCGGCGCGCGTGGGCGCCTGCTCCCGCACCGCGCGCGCGATGCCCATCAAGTCGCTCACGCCGCGCACGAGCTCGGCGTTGCCGATCTTGCCGAAGAAGCCGGTGGCGGGCGGCTGCGCGCTCACATGCTCCTCGCTGGCGAACGGTGTCTGCCACAGCTGCATCGGGTGCACGCGCGTCGGCTCGCCGTCGTTGTCGTGGAACACCAGGATGCGGCCGTCCGCAAAGCGCGCGTAGCCGTTGGCGATGATCGGCGTGGCGAGCTTCTTGTCGATCAGGTTGTAGTTGAAGAGCGCGTAGCGCCCCGGCTTCGGGTCGTAGAACACATAGGCCACGTCCTCGCCGTTGGGCGAGCGCAGCATGCGCTTGAAGCGCAGGTGCTCCACCACCTCGGCCGGCAGGTCGAAGCGCTTGTACTCGCCCGACTGCAGGTAGTACCCGCCCGGAAAGATGATGCCGTGGTCTTCGGGCAGCTGCACGCAGGAGCCGCCGATGGCGTCGATGCGCTCGACCTGCTGCGTGCGGATGTTGAACACCAGGTAGCGCGTGACCTGCTCGCGGTAAGGCTTCACGCGCAAGAGGATCAGCATGCCCAGCTTGGCCCACGCGATTTCGGCGTCGGTGAGCGACTGGCTCTTGTCCTCCACCGGTTCGCTGTAGATGCCCAGGCCCGTCTCGGTGTTGTTCTCGATCTTGATCGTGAGGTCGCCGCCCAGCGTTTCGACGAACACCGTGTCCAGCACGTTCACATGCGGATGCTTGCCGCCCACGTGGTCTTCGCGCGTGGCGACGGTCCATTCGAAATCGTGGCTCGCGGGCAGCGCGATGTCGCGCTCGCCCCGGTTGTCGATGTACTGGATGCTGCCGTCGCGCTCGATGGCCCAGCGGAACACGCGCACGTCGTGCAGCTGCTGGCCGATCTGGAACGAGGCGAGCAGCTTGTCCTGCGTCACGCGCAGCTGCAGCAGCGTGGCCTGCTTGTAGTAGGCGTAGAGCTCGCGAAAGTCCGAGGTGAAGCGCGTATCTTCCAGGAAGGTGCCGGCCAGCGGCACGGGCTGCAGCTCGTCGTTCTCGGTGGCGGCTTCGCCCGGCGATGCGAGCCGGTAGAGGCCGAACACGTCGCCCACGGCCGTCTCCTTGCGAAGGCCGATGAACACGTTGTAGCCGAACAGCAGCAGGTCGCCGATGCGCACGATGTCGCGCGCCACGGCGTTGTTCTCGGTGCGTGCGCGGGTGCGCAGGATCAGCGTCTGGTCGGAGCGGCCGAACTCGGCCAGGCGCTGCTCGTTGAGCGCCTGCGTCTTCCTGAGCAGGCCCTCGCCCTGGGTTTCGAGCCGCTTCTTCAGCAGGTCGTAGCTGCCGCTGCCCGAGACCAGTGCTTCGGTCGGGTCGGTCGGCGTCTGGGCGCCCGGTGGCGCACCGGTTTCGTCGGTGGGTTGCATGGATCGGCGCGGTCAGTCCGCGCGAAGCAGTGCGAGCAGTTCGTCGCGATGAGGCTGGGTGTCGAGCCAGGCGCGGATGCGGTCCAGCTCGTCGATGCAGTCGTTGCCGTAGCGGCGGCGCAGCGCGGCCAGGCGCGCTTCGCGCACCTCCTCGGTCTGCAGGCGGCGCTGCCATCCGTCGGACAGCAGCTCGTCGAGCCGGCCCGCCAGGCCGCGGCTCACGATGGCGCGCCACTCGCCCGCGTCGAACCACAGGTTCTGGCAGGCCACGCAACGGTCGATGCGGAAATCGGGCCCGGCGCTCACGCGCAGGCGCTGCATCAGCCGGTCGCATTCGGGGCAGTGGCGCACGGCGGCGATGTCGAACACCTCGATCACTTCGTCATCGACCTCATGCGGCACGCGCTTCGGGTCGGCGGCCTTCCAGGCGCGCCAGTCGTCCATGGCCATCACCATGCCGCTGCAATCGGCGCACTGCACGCCCAGCAGCGCTTCGGCCAGCGCCACCGGCTGCATCGCTGCGTGCCCGGTGCAACTGCACTTCAGGTTGGGGTTCATTGCACGTTCCCGTTCAACGGACGGAAAGTGGAAATGAGGTTCTGCAGCGCCGACTTCTGCTTGTCGGTGCCGTCGGCGGCGATGCGACTCATCAGCGAGGCGACGCTCAGGTTCTGGATCTCGCCCGACGAATTGCCCAGCGCACCGACGATGTCGCGCAGGTCCTTCACCACGTCGCGTTCGCCCGAGAGCTGGTCCTTGAAGGCGACCTGCACCGCCTGGCTCTTGGAGATGACGCCGTCGATGCCCTTGCCCACCGAGAGCGAGCGCACGAAGCTGTCGAAGTAGTCGCCCGAGCCGCCCACGATGTCGATCTTGGCGTTGGCCAGCGCCGTGCCCAGCACGTCGGCCTGTTCCTTGGCAATGGAGGTCTGCGCGTCGATGCCCTTCATGGTCTCGATGTGCGACTTTTCCAGGCGCATGCGGAACTCTTCGTGGTCGCGGGTCTCGGGGCTCATCGACTTCATGGCCTCGAACTTCTCGTGCAGGCCCTTGGCCTCGGCGTTGAAGCGGGCTTCGATCACCTGCGCATCGGCCTGCCCCGACTTGAGCGTGGCCTCGGCATCGGCCGTGCGCACGGTCACGTCGGCGAGGCCGAGCTTTTCCTTGCCCGAGGCTTCGGCGTCGAACTTGGCGCGCATGCCGGCGGCTTCGGCCTGCGAGCGCGCCTCGATCACCTGCGCGTCGGCCTGGCCGGCCTTGAGGATCGCGTCGGCATCGGCCTGGCGCACGTGCACGTCGGCCAGTCCCAGCTTTTCCTTGCCCGAGGCTTCGGCCTCGAAGGTGGCCAGGCGCGCCTGCGCGGTGGCGATCTCGACCTTGGCAGCGGCCAGGCCCGGCGCGGCGGACAGGGCCTCCATGCCCTCGGCCTCGCGCTTCTTCGATTCGGCGTCGCGCTCGGCCACCTTCAGCTTGGCATCGGCCAGCGTCAGCTCTTCGGCCGCCTTGTGGCGTGCGCGCTTTTCCTGCGTTTCGGCCGCCTTCACGTCGATCACCATCTTCTCGTCGGCCTGGCCCTCGGCCATGATCACGACCGACTTCTTGGTGCGCTCGGCCTCGGCCACCACGCGCAGTTCCTTGATCGCTTCTTCCTGCTCGGCCACGGTGCGCTCGACCACGATGCGCTCGCGGATCACGTCGGCAATGGCCTTCTTCTGCACTTCGACGGCCTTGTCCTTCTCGATGCGCTGCAGCGTCACTTCCTTCTCGCGGTCGACGATCTCCAGGTCGCGGGCACGCGTGACCTTTTCTTCCTCGACGGCCACCGCGCGCTTGCGGTTGTTCTCGGCCACTTCCTTTTCGCGCTGCACGTTCTCTTGCTGCACGGCCACGGTCTGCTCCGAGAGCAGGCGCGCGGTTTCGGACTTGGTGCGCTCCTCGGACTGGATCTTGGAGGTCTCGGCTTCCTCGCGGGCACGCACGCTGGCGATCTCGCGGTGCTGGCGCGAAGTGGCGTCGGCCTGCTGGCGCTCGAGTTCGAGCAGCGCCTCCTGCGTCTCGACGTTCTTCTTCTTGATCTGCATTTCCTCGTTGCGGCGCAGCTCGTTGGTGCGCACATGCTCGACCGCCGTGAGTTCGGTGATCTTCTTGATGCCCTGTGCATCGAGGATGTTGTTGGCGTCCAGCTCCGACAGCGGCGTCTGCTCCAGGTAGTCGATGGCCGCGTCCTCCAGAACGTAGCCCGAGAGGTCGTTGCCGATCTGGCTGATGATCTGGTCGCGGAAGCCGTCGCGCGCCTGGTAGAGATCCACGAAGTCCATCGACTTGCCCACCGTCTTGAGCGCTTCGGAGAACTTGGCGGAGAACAATTCCTCCAGCGTCTCGTGGTTGGAGGCCCGTGCGCAGCCGATGCCCTGCGCCACCTTCAGCACGTCGTCGGCGGTCTTATTCACGCGCACGAAGAACTTCACCTTGATGTCCGCGCGGATGTTGTCGCGGCAGATGAGGCCTTCGTTGCCCGAGCGGTCGATCTCGATGGTCTTGACCGAGATGTCCATCAGCTCGGCCTTGTGGATGATCGGGTAGACCATGCGCCCGGTGAAGGTCACCTCGGGCTCGGCGCGCAGCGTGTTCACGATGAGTGCGTGGCCCTGTTCGATCTTGCGATAGAACTTGGCGAACATCGCGAACAGGCCGAGGATGACCACGGCCAGTATGACCACGGCAAAGATGATGGGCTCCATTTTTTCTCCAGATTTGCTTTGAGAGCGGACGAACAGTAAGGGATGCGCGTGATCAGACGATGTCTTCGTGCGCGGCGATGAGGTAGCGCCCGGCCACCCCGTCGTATTCGAGGATCAGCGCGTGCGAGCCGCGCGTGAGCGTGTTGGGCGTGGGTGCCCAGACGCGGATGTTGAGGCTCGCGCCACGGCGCGAAATTTCGGCGCGGCCGTCTTTCTCGTTCACCACGCCGGTGACCACCCGGCAGGCCTGGCCGACCAGCGCGGCGTTGCTCACGGCCGTGTGGCTCACGAAGAGACCGCGCAGCGGCCGGATGGCGATGGCCGTGACCGGAATGGCGATGGCGGCGCTCGCCACCAGCAGCACCGTGCCGGCCACGAGCTGGAGCAGCATCGTCGGCACCAGCGGCAGGAGCCATTCGCCGCCGAGGCACGAGACGGTCCACGCGACGAGCACCAGCAGGCTCACGGCCACCGAGAACGGCACGCCGTTCAGCCCGAAGGCGACGACGTAGCTCGCGAGCTGGCCCACATCGCTCGTGTCGCCGTCGGCGTGCGTGTGCAGGTCGACGTCGATGCCGCTGTGTTCGATGTCGACCATGCCGAGCACCGCGAGCACCCAATAGATCACCACGACGCCCAGCAGCACCGTGTAGATCGCGGTGGGGTACCCCGTCACCGCATCCATGAAATTGCCCATTGATCCCTCCCGCGAGCGGGTTGTTGTTCGTTGTTCTACTTGCGGCCCGGCTTCCCCAAGCCGGTGCCCTTCTTCCCACTGCTTGCACCGCTTGCACCACTTGCACCACTTGCACCACTTGCAAATGCGATCAGGTCGCGCGTGGCCCTCTCCTTGATGGCCAGCCGGTCGTCGGCGGCCAGGCCGTAGCGGCTGGCCAGGAATTCGTAGTCTGCCCCACTGAGCGAGACCGTCAGGCGCGGTCGCTTGGGCCTGGATGTGGTCGCCAGGCCCAGCACCTGGCGGATCTGGTCGGAGGTGGACACGTGCTGCGCAAAAGCCGCGGTGCGCACCGCCTCCAGCACGGCCTCCTCCACGTCGAACGCCACCTGCACGGCGCGTATCGCCTCGTCCGAGCCCTGCCAGCGAACCGGCTTGACCCGCACGTTCATTCCGAGGCGGTCCCGCCCGGGTTGGCCTGGCGGGCGCGGATGCGTTCCATCACCTTGCCGGTGCGGTCGGCGTCGCTGCCGATGCCGGCGGCGGCCAGTTTCTTCTCGAGCGCCTGGTGGCCCAGTTCGTTCTCCAGCGCCTGGCTGGCCGTCATGCGGTCGGCCAGGTCTTCGTGGCGGGCGCGGATGCGTTCGAGCGACTCGCGCGCATTGGCCAGGCGCGAACCGCCGCTGCCGATGTTCTCGGAAATCGACTGCGTGGCGCGGTAGACGCTCTCGGTGGTCTTGGCGATGCCGATCTCGCGCTCGTGCTCGCGGATGCGCGCCTCGGCCGACTTGATCAGCTCCTTCAGCTTGGAGACCTGCAGTGCATACGAAGCATGGGCCTTGGCCTGCTCCTCCAGCTCCTGCTCGATGGTGCCGACCTTGGCGGCCACGTCGAGCGCGAGGCCTTCCTGCGTCTTGTTGAGAGCCTCCACCGCGAGGCCTTCGTAGCGCGCGATCTCGTTCTTCAGGCGCTCGATATCGCGGGCCGACTGCATCTCCTTGGCCATCACGCCGGTGAGGTCGCCCTTGGCCTTCTCGATGCTGTGCTTGGCGTCGACGATTTCCTGCTCGTAGATGCGCGTGGCGTTGCTGTCGACCACGCTCTCGCCGATTTCGCGCGCGCTGCCACGCAGCAGGGTGACAAGCTTCTTGATGACGGTCATGGGAATCTTTCGCTTAATTCAGGAATTCGGACAGGGCGTCCAACGCATCGAGCGCGTTGTCGCTGAGCACGGCCACCTCGCGTGCGATGTCTTCCACGCGCGCATTGCGCCCGAGCGCACCGGTGAGCACGTAGCGGCCATCCACGCGGCCGAAGGACGACAGCGGCACGGAGGGGTTCAGGTCGAGCAGCGATTCGAGCAGCTCGGTGCGCCGCTCGGGCCTCACTTCATCTTCCGTCCAGAGGTAGCAGATGCAGATGATCTGCATGTCGGAACTCGTCACGAAGATCGGCAGCTCATCGCGCCCCTCGATGCTCACCTGGACCACGGGCGTGCTGCCCGGAATGGGCTGCAGCTGCACCGGCAGCCCACCCATTGCGGCGCCCGTCAGCGCATCGAGGCCCTTGAGTTGATCGAGCAGTGATTGCATACCTCTCCTTGTGGTTGCGTACCGTTGGAAGCGACCGGTGCTTCGATGGGTTCACTATAGGTGTCTCGACATAACATGTCAAAAAATTTCTTTTTTCACATCCGTGACTTTCGGCACTGGTGCGATTCACGGCCCGCCGATTCAAGCCACCTGGAACCCCGCCTTCAGCGCCTCTCGCAAGTGCTCGACGAACAAGGTCACGGCCCGCGGTATGTGCAGCGAATACGGACGGATGGCGTAGATCTCCTCGGCGAAAGCCCCCGTCGGCCGCCACTCGGGCAGCACCTCCACCAGCTTGCCTGCCTGCAGCCCGGCTTGCGCGCTGAAGTCCGGCAGCAGCGCAATACCCAGGCCAGCTTGCGCGGCGTCGCGAAGCGCCTCGCTGTTGTTGGCCGCCAGCGGTCCGTCGATGGGCACGGTCATGCGCTCGGCCTGGCGCGCGCGGCCGGCGCGCCGCTCGAACGACCACACGTTCGTCTCCTGCCCGCGCGGATAGTGCAGGCAGTCGTGCGCGGCCAGCATGTGCGGCGTGAGCGGCGTGCCCTTGCGGCGCAGGTACGCGCGGCTCGCCACCAGCACCGAGCGCGTGGCGCACAGCCGCCAGGCCACGTGGGTGTCGGGCGGTGCGGACGCATGCCGGATCGCCAGATCGAAGCCCTCCATCGCCAGCGAACTGAGCCGGTCCGAGAACTCCATCTCGATGCGGATCGACGGATGGGCCAGGAGAAAGTCGGTCAGCCTCGGCAGCAGCTGCTGCCGCCCCAGCGCCACCGGCACGGTGACCCGGATCAGGCCGCGCGGCTCGCCGGCCAGGTCCCGCGCATTGAGAAAACTGTGCGCGATCTGCTCGAAGGGCTCGCGGGTCTGGTCCACCAGGCGCTGGCCGGCCTCGGTGAGCCGCATGCTGCGCGTGGTCCGCCGCACCAGGGTGACGCCGACCGCGCGCTCCAGCTCGGTGATGCGTTGGCTCATCGCGGCCTTGCTCACGCCCAGCCGGGCGGCCGCGGCGGTATAGCTGCCCTGTTGGCCGAGCACGATCAGCCAGTGCAGATGGGCCCAGAGCGACTCGGCTTTTTTGGTGTCCATGGTTTCATTGTTCAGTTTGGCGAACAAACAATTCAGCGCTGGAGTATAGGCAGGCACCCTTCGCCTTCCTAGACTCGGCGCATTCCTCCAACCTCCCAGGACCTCCCCGTGACCGCTGCAAGCTCCAAGCCCGGATTGATCGCCCACTACATCGCAGGCCAGCATGCGGCCGGCGAATCGAGCCGCACGCAGGACGTGACCAATCCCGCGACTGGCGCCGTCACCGGCAAGGTCGCCCTGGGCGCCATCGCCGATGTGAACGCCGCCGTTGCGGCCGCCAATGCGGCCTTCCCGGCCTGGGCCGACACGCCGCCGATCCGCCGGGCGCGCGTGATGTTCAAGTTCCTGCAACTGCTCAACGAGCACAAGGACGAGCTCGCCCACCTCATCACCGCCGAGCACGGCAAGGTCTTCACCGACGCGCAGGGCGAGGTCTCGCGCGGCATCGACATCGTCGAATTCGCGTGCGGCATTCCGCAACTGCTCAAGGGCGACTTCACCGACCAGGTCTCCACCGGCATCGACAACTGGACGCTGCGCCAGCCGCTGGGCGTGGTCGCCGGCATCACGCCCTTCAACTTCCCGGTGATGGTGCCGATGTGGATGTTCCCGGTGGCCATCGCCGCGGGCAACACCTTCGTTCTCAAGCCCAGCCCGACCGATCCGAGCCCGTCGCTGCGCATCGCCGAGCTGTTCAAGGAAGCGGGCCTCCCCGACGGCGTGTTCAACGTCGTGCAGGGCGACAAGGTCGCGGTCGATGCACTCATCGAGCACCCCGACGTCAAGGCCGTGAGCTTCGTCGGCTCCACGCCCATTGCCAACTACATCTACGAAACGGGCGCGCGCCACGGCAAGCGCGTGCAGGCCCTGGGCGGCGCGAAGAACCACATGGTGGTCATGCCCGACGCCGACATCGACCAGACGGTGGATGCGCTGATCGGCGCGGGCTACGGCTCGGCCGGCGAGCGCTGCATGGCGATCAGCGTCGCGGTGCTGGTGGGCGACGTGGCCGACAAGGTGATCCCCAAGCTCATCGAGCGCACGAAGACGCTCAAGGTGCTCAACGGCACCAACCTCGCGGCCGAGATGGGCCCGATCGTCACGCGCGCGGCGCACGAGCGCATCACCGGCTACATCGCACAGGGCGAGAAGGAAGGCGCCAAGCTCCTGGTCGATGGCCGTTCGTTCGACGGCAGCACGGCCGGCGAGGGCTGTGGCGATGGCTTCTGGATGGGCGGCACGCTGTTCGACCACGTCACGCCCGAGATGCGCATCTACAAGGAAGAGATCTTCGGCCCGGTGCTCAGCTGCGTGCGCGTGGCCAACTTCAAGGACGCGGTGGACCTCATCAACGACCACGAGTTCGGCAACGGCGTGAGCTGCTTCACCCGCGACGGCAACGTGGCGCGCGAGTTCAGCCGCCGCATCCAGGTGGGCATGGTCGGCATCAACGTGCCGATCCCGGTGCCGATGGCCTGGCACGGTTTCGGCGGCTGGAAGAAGAGCCTGTTCGGCGACATGCACGCCTACGGCGAAGAAGGCGTGCGCTTTTACACCAAGCAGAAGTCGATCATGCAGCGCTGGCCCGAGAGCACGCCCAAGGGCGCCGAGTTCGTGATGCCCACGGCCAAGTAAAGACTTGACGGCCACCTGACCGGGTGGCTGTACAAAAGACTGACTTGCCCGGGCGCGCGGGAGCCGCGAGACTTTGCGCATGATCTCGCCCCTGCATTCATGACGACCAGCAAGCTCGCACGGCGCCTGTCGGCCGTTCCCTCCACCTTGCGGATTCCCCTGGCCGCGCGCGCGTCCGGCGACGCCATCTTTCCGCAGGTGGCCGTGCGGGACGCCTATGCCGCGGCCATCCTGGAGAAGATCCGCGACGACGGGCAGGCGCTGCCCGAAGACCGGGCGACCATCTACGGCATCCTGGCGCGCACGCGCCGCTTTCGCAGCCTCGCGCAGGATTTTCTGAAACGGCATCCCGGCGCGCGCGTGGTGAACATGGGCTGCGGCCTGAGCCACTACTTCCAGTGGCTGGACGACGACAAGTCGCGCATGACCGATGCCGACCTGCCCGAGGTGCTCGCGCTGCGCCGCGAACTCATCCCCGAGACCCATCCGCGCCACGACGTGCGCGAGCTCGACCTCACCTCGCCCGACTGGTGGGACCAGCTGGGCCTGCCGAAGAAGCGCAACGCGCAGCCGGTCTTCCTCTTCACCGAGGGCGTGTTCATGTACCTCAAGCCCGAGGCCGTCGAGGCCGTGCTCGCCGCCTTCGGCGAGCGGGCACCCGCAGGCTCGGTGCTGGCCTTCGATGCCATGTGCTGGATCGCGACCGGGCGCGCCCGCAACCATCCGTCGGTGCGGCCGACGGGCGCTGAATTTCTGTGGGGCCTGCGCCGCCCCACGGACCTGACCGAGCCGCACCCGCGCCTGCGCCTGGACGGCACCTACCGCGTGATGGAGGGCTTTGGCCTCGCCGCCACGCTGTTCGGCCCGGTGTTCCGGATGGTCTTCGGCGTGCCGCTCTACGCGGTGTATGCGCTGGGTACCGTGGACATGTTGAAGGTCGCCGATACATAAACGCACAATTTTTCGAATCGGCGGCTTTGTCCGGCCTGCATTGCGCGGAATGGCTGACGCGGGGTGTCCTGGTAGATGCGGCAAGCTTGCGGCTGCTTCCATCGCGGAAAATCATTCCGCGCCTCGCCCCGTTTTCCCTTTCCCCCAAAGAACCGAAACCCTCAAGAAACACATGCTTGATCGCCGATCCTTCCTTGCCGCAGGTGGTGCCGCCGCCGCACTCGCCGCCCTTGGACTGCCCGAAGAGGCGCTGGCCGCCAACGGCCTGCAACTGAGCCAGCCCGCGCCCTTCTCGTTCGATCGGCTCGTCGCGCAGGCCAAGCGCCTGGCCGCGCAGCCTTACGTCGCCGCCACGCCGCTCGCCCCCGACGTGCTCGAGAAGATCGACTACGACGCGCACGGCAAGATCAAGTTCGACCCCGCCAACGCGCTCTTTCGCGAAGGTCCCGGCGCGTTTCCCGTCACCTTCTTCCACCTGGGCCGCTTCTTCCAGACGCCGGTGCGCATGCACGTGCTGGAGAACTCCGACGGCGATGCCTTCGCCCGCGAAGTGCTCTACAGCCCCGACTACTTCTCGATGCCGCCAGACAGCCCCGCGCGCGCACTACCGCCCGGCGCAGGCTTCGCGGGCTTTCGCCTGCAAGAGAGCCGCCTGGGCGACCAGGGCAAGCTCGACTGGCAGAAGAACGACTGGGTCGCCTTTCTCGGCGCCTCGTACTTTCGCGCGATCGGCGAGCTCTACCAGTACGGCCTCTCGGCGCGCGGCCTCGCGCTCGACGTGGCGGTGCCCGACAAGCCCGAGGAATTCCCCACCTTCACCCGCTTCTATTTCGAGACGCCGGCCGCGAACAACACCGCCTCGATGACCGTCTACGCGCTGCTCGAAGGGCCGAGCGTGACGGGCGTCTTCAAGTTCGTGATGCAGCGCGGCAAGGCGGTGATCATGGACATCGACTCGCGCCTGTTCCTGCGCCGCGACGTCGCGCGCCTGGGCCTCGTGCCGCTCACCTCGATGTACTGGTACTCCGAGACCATCAAGCCCACCGCCATCGACTGGCGCCCCGAGGTGCACGACTCCGACGGCCTGGCGATCTGGAACGGCGCGGGCGAGCGCATCTGGCGCCCGCTCAACAACCCGGCGCAGACACGCGCCTCCGCCTTCGCCGACACGAAGCCGCGCGGCTTCGGCCTCTTGCAGCGCGACCGCTCGTTCGACCACTACCAGGACGGCGTGAACTACGAAAAGCGCCCGAGCCTCTGGATCGAGCCGCTGGGCGACTGGGGCGAAGGCTCGGTGCAGCTCATCGAGATTCCGACCGACGACGAGATCCACGACAACGTCGTCGCCTTCTGGGTGCCCAAGGCCGATGCCAAGGCGGGCGCGAGCTACAGCCTGCAGTACCGGCTGCACTGGACCGACCAGGAGCCCTTTCCCTCGCCGCTCGCGCGTTGCGTGGCCACGCGCATCGGACGCGGCGGCCAGCCGGGCCAGCCGAGGCCGCAGGGCGTGCGCAAGTTCATGGTCGAGTTCATCGGCCAGCCGCTGACCACCGTGCCCTTCGGCGTGAAACCAGAGCTGGTGCTCACGGCGCCACGCGGCAAGTTCTCGTACGTGTTCGCCGAAGCCGTGCCCAACGGCGTGCCGGGACACTGGCGCGCGCAGTTCGACTTCACGCCCGAAGGCAACGAGCCGATCGACATGCGCCTGTACCTGAAGAACGGCGAGCAGACGCTCACCGAGACCTGGCTGTACCAGTACCAGCCGGCGTGATGCTGGCGTGATGTTGCGGGCGCCTCAGCGCCTGCTCGCGTCGTTGTAAGGCGCGAAGAGTTCCACCGCCCAATCGACGAACACCCGCAGCTTCGCGCTCAGGTGCCGGTTGGTCGGGTACACCACATGCAGCGGATAGGTCGGCGGCGCCCAGGCCTGCAGCACCTCGACCAGCGCGCCGCTCGCCAGGTACGGCGCGGCCATCACGTCGAAGGTCTGCGCCACGCCGATGCCGGTGAGCACCGCCGTGAGGTGCGCGGTGCTCTCGTTCACGCCGACCACGGTGTGGCCGTGGATCTCGATGCGCTCGTCCCCATGCGCATAGCGCAGTGGAATCGGCCGATTGCTCAGCGACGAGAAATAGCCCACCACCCGGTGCGTGCCGTCGCCCAGGTTCGCGGGCGTCGCCGGGATGCCGTGGCGCGCGAGGTACGCGGGCGTGGCGCAGGTCACGAAGCGCAGGTTCGCGATGCGGCGCGCCACCAGCGACTGGTCCACCAGTTCGCCGGCGCGGATGACGCAGTCCACCGCATCGCCCACGAGGTTCACCGGCCTGTCGCTCACGCCGATCTCCAGTTCGATCTCCGGATAGCGCGCGTGGAACGCAGGCAACTGCGGAATCAGGATCATGTTGGCGAACGAAGAGCCCACATCCACCCGCAGCCGCCCGCGCGGATTGGCCTGCGCGTTGGTGAGGTCCGATTCGATGTCTTCCAGTTCTGCCAGCACGCGCGCGGTGCGCTCGTAATACGCCGCGCCCTCGGGCGTGACCGTCACCCGCCGCGTCGTGCGCTGCAGCAGCTTCACGCGCAGGTGCGTCTCCAGCTGCTGCACCATCTTCGTCACGGTGGGCTTGGGCAGTTGCAGCGAATCGGCCGCGCGGGTGAAGGTGCCGGCCTCCACCACCCGGGCGAAGACGCGCATGGCGGTGATCTGGTCCATCGCCGGATTATTAGTGATTCGGAAATAAACAAGTCACGCGCGGCACCTTGGTCTCGAAGGGGGTCGCGCCCAAACTTCCTTGCATCGTCAACGCTGCTTCGCAGCAAACCTCCAAGGAAGAAGTCATGTCCCAACTCAAGCTCAACGACAAGATCGCCCTCGTCACCGGCGGCACCAGCGGCATCGGCCTGGCGACCGCGCAACGCTTCGTGGCCGAAGGCGCCCACGTGTTCATCACGGGCCGCCGCCAGGCGGAACTCGATGCGGCGGTGAAGACCATCGGCCGCAACGTGACCGGCGTGCTCGGCGACGTCTCCAAGCTCGCCGACCTCGACAGGCTCTACGCCGCCATCAAGGAACAGAAAGGCCGGCTCGACGTGCTGTTCGCCAACGCGGGCGGCGGCAGCCTGGTGCCGCTGGGGCAGATCACCGAGGAGCACTTCGACAAGACCTTCGGCACCAACGTGCGCGGCCTGCTCTTCACCGTGCAGAAGGCGCTGCCGCTGATGCCCAAGGGCGCATCGATCGTGCTCAACGCATCGATCACCAGCATCAAGGGCACGCCCGCCTTCAGCGTCTACAGCGCGACCAAGGCGGCGGTGCGCAGCTTCGCGCGCAGCTGGGCGGTGGACCTGAAGGATGCCGGCATCCGCGTCAATGCGGTGAGTCCCGGCGTGGTGCCGACGCCGGCGTATGAGCTGCTCGGCCTCACGCCGGAGCAGGTGAAGGGCTTCATCGAGATGCAGGCGCAGACGATCCCGCTGGGCCGTGTCGGCACGCCCGACGAGATCGCGAAGGCGGTCGTGTTTCTCGCCTCCGACGACAGCAGCTTCGTGAACGGCACGGAGCTCTTCGTCGACGGAGGCTCTGCGCAGATCTAATCGATCAGCGCTTGGTGACCGACACCAACTCGACTTCGAAATTCAGCGTGGCGTTCGGCGGAATCACGCCGCCCGCGCCGCGCGAACCGTAGGCGATCGATGGCGGGCAGGTGAGCTTGGCCTTGCCGCCCGGCTTCATCTTCTGCACGCCTTCGGTCCAGCACGGGATCACGCCGTTGAGCGGGAACTCGGTGGGCTCGCCGCGCTTGTAGGAGCTGTCGAATTCCTTGCCGGTGTCGGGGAAGGTGCCGCGGTAGTGGACCTTCACGGTGTCGGTGGCGGCGGGCGATGCGCCGGTGCCTTCCTTGAGCGACTGGTAGACCAGGCCGCTGGGCGTGGTCACGGGCGCGGATTGCGCGAACGCTGCGGGGATGGCGAAGACGGACACGAGAGCGGCACAGAAAAGAGACTTCACGAAACACCTCGGGGATTGAAAGACCCCGATTATGGCCAGCGCCTGCGTCTCGGCGACAAGGCATCGACAAGGTGCCGATGAGCCCTCGATGTAGCGCGATGTAGCTAGTGGAACGGCCCTTGCTTTGCAGGATGTGCACTGTCAACATCCACGCAGAGAGGAAGCCCCATGCATTCCACCGAAGCCACGCCGGCCGCACCCCCCGTTCACGCCGGCACCGGTCACCTCAAGAAGGTCCTGGGCCCCATCCAGCTGTGGGGCATCGCGGTGGGCCTGGTCATCTCCGGTGAGTACTTTGGTTGGAGCTACGGCTGGAACACCGCCGGCACGCTCGGCTTCCTGGTCGCCACGGTGCTGGTGGCCACGATGTACACCACCTTCATCTTCAGCTTCACCGAACTCTCCACTGCCATCCCGCATGCGGGCGGCCCCTTCGCCTATGCGCGGCGCGCGTTCGGGCCGACCGGCGGCTTCGTCGCGGGCTTTGCGACGCTGATCGAATTCGTCTTCGCGCCGCCGGCCATCGCGCTGGCGATCGGCGCGTACCTCAACGTGCAGTTCCCGGGCATCAACCCGAAGTGGTTCGCGCTCGGGGCGTACGTGATCTTCATCGCGCTCAACTGGATCGGCGTCGGCATCGCCGCCGCCTTCGAGCTCTTCGTGACCGTGCTGGCCATCGTCGAGCTCCTGGTTTTCATGGGCGTGGTCACGCCGGGCTGGACGATGGCCAACTTCGTGGCCAACGGCTGGGCCGGCGGCAGCGTGCTCAATGGGGCGGCGATCTCGGGCATCTTCGCCTCGATTCCGTTCGCGATCTGGTTCTTCCTGGCCATCGAGGGCGCGGCCATGGCGGCGGAAGAAGCGCGCGATCCGCACCGCACCATTCCCATCGCCTACACCACGGGCATCGTCACGCTGGTGGTGCTGGCCTTCGGCGTGATGATCTTCGCGGGCGGCGTGGGCGACTGGCGCAAGCTCGCCAACATCAACGACCCGCTGCCACAGGCCATGAAGGCGGTTGTGGGCGACAACAGCGGCTGGCTGCACATGCTGGTGTGGATCGGGCTCTTCGGGCTCATCGCGTCGTTCCACGGAATCATCATGGGCTACTCGCGGCAGATCTTCGCGCTGGCGCGCGCGGGTTACCTGCCGCGCTACTTCGCGGGCCTGAGCCCGCGCTTCGACACGCCGCACCGCGCACTGCTGGCCGGCGGCGTGGTCGGTGTGATCGCGATCTTCAGCGACGAATGGGTGCAGTTCGGCGGGCAGACGCTCACCGCCAACATCGTGACCATGGCAGTGCTCGGCGCGATCGTGATGTACCTCATCTCGATGGCCGCGCTCTTCAAGCTGCGCAGGAGCGAGCCCGACCTGCTGCGCACCTACCGCGCGCCCTTCTATCCCGTGTTTCCGGCGATCGCGCTCGGCCTGGGCGTGGTGTGCCTGGGCGCGATGGTGTGGTTCAACTTCATGCTCACGGTGCTGTTTTTGGTGCTGATGGCCGCGGCCTACGGCTACTTCCTCCTGACCTCGTCGCAGCGCAAGGCGGCCGCGCCCGACGAGATGCTTTCTTCCACGGCCACGAACGCCTGAACGTCCACGCCTGAACTTCCACGCCTGAAAGACGATGCGCTACCGCACCACCATCGCAGAACAGGTCTTCGCCTTCGACGACCTCAAGCAAGTCATGGCCTTCGCCAGCCCCGCGCGCTCGGGCGACTACCTCGCCGGCGTCGGCGCCGCCACCGCGCAGCAGCGCATGGCCGCGCGTCACGTGCTGGCCGACACGCCGCTCAAGCAGTTCCTGACCGAAGCGCTCATTCCCTACGAGAGCGACAACATCACGCGGCTCATCATCGACGGCCACGACGCGGCGGCGTTCGCGCCGGTGTCGCACCTCACGGTCGGCGACTTCCGCAACTGGCTGCTGTCCCAAGAGGCCACCACCGCCACGCTCACCGCGCTCGCGCCCGGCCTCACGCCCGAGATGGTCGCGGCCGTGTCCAAGCTCATGCGCAACCAGGACCTCGTGTCGGTCGCGAAGAAGTGCAGCGTGGTCACGCGGTTTCGCAACACCATCGGCCTGCCGGGGCATCTGTCGGTGCGGCTGCAGCCCAACCACCCGACCGACGACCTGCGCGGCGTGGCCGCCTCCACGCTCGATGGTCTCCTCTACGGCGCGGGCGATGCGGTGATCGGCCTCAACCCCGCGTCCGACAGCATGCCGGTGCTCGGGCAACTGCTGCGCATGCTCGACGAGGTGATCCAGCGCTTCGAGATTCCCACGCAAAGCTGCGTGCTCACCCACGTGACCAACACGCTCAAGCTCGCGGAGGCCGGCGCGCCGGTGGACCTGGTGTTCCAGTCGATCGCGGGCACCGAGAAGGCGAACCTCTCGTTCGGCGTGACGCCCGAACTGCTCGACGAGGCCTACGCGGCAGCGCTCGCCTTGAAGCGCGGCACCGTCGGCGACAACGTCATGTACTTCGAAACGGGCCAGGGCAGCGCGCTCTCGGCCAACGCCAACTTCGGCGTCGACCAGCAGACCTGCGAGGTGCGCGCCTATGCGCTCGCGCGGCGCTACAAGCCGCTGCTCATCAACACGGTGGTCGGCTTCATCGGGCCCGAGTATCTGTACGACGGCAAGCAGATCATCCGCGCGGGCCTGGAAGATCACTTCAGCGGCAAGCTGCTCGGCCTGCCCATCGGCTGCGACATCTGCTACACCAACCACGCCGAAGCCGACCAGGACGACATGGACACCCTCCTCGTGCTGCTGGGCACCGCGGGCATCAACTTCATCATGGGCATTCCGGGCGCGGACGACGTGATGCTCAACTACCAGAGCACGTCGTTCCACGATGCGCTGTTCCTGCGCCAGACGCTGGGCCTGAAGCGCGCGCCCGAGTTCGAGGCGTGGCTGCAGCGCATGCAGATCACCGATGCCGCGGGACAACTCGCGCCGCCCTCGTCCAACCGATTGCTCGCCGACATGAGCGGGCTCAAGGCGCTGACTCCATGAGCGAATCCGTCACACCCAACCCCTGGGCGCAATGGCGCTCGGCCACGCCCGCGCGCCTTGCGCTCGGCCGCGCCGGTGCCGGCATGCCCACCGACGAGACGCTGCGCTTCGGCTGGGCGCATGCGATGGCGCGCGATGCGATCCATGCGGCGCTCGACGTCGATGCGCTCGAAGCCACGCTGGCCGCGCAACACTGGGAGGTCGCCCGCGCCCGCAGCCGCGCGGCGGACCGCACCACGTACCTGCGCCGCCCCGACCTCGGCCGCCAGCTCGACGAGGAGGACGACGCGCGCCTGCGCGCCATCGGGCGCTACGGCTGCGATGTCTGCGTCGTCATCGGCGATGGCCTGTCATCGCTGGCCGTCGCGCGCCACGCCGCACCGCTGCTCGCCGCGCTGCGTTCGCAGTTGCCGGCGGACACGCGCTTCTCGCCCGTGGTCATCGCCACGCAGGCGCGCGTGGCGCTCGCCGACGAGGTGGGCGAGTTGTTCGGCGCGATGCTCTCGGTGATGCTGATCGGCGAGCGGCCGGGGCTCAGTTCACCCGACAGCCTGGGCATCTACCTGACCCATTCGCCCAAGCGCGGACTGAACGATGCGGCGCGCAACTGCATCTCCAATGTGCGGCCCGAAGGGCTGCCGTATGAAGCCGCCGCGTTCAAGCTGGCGTGGCTGATGCGCGAGTCGCTCCAGCGCGGGCTGACCGGCGTGGGGCTCAAGGACGAGAGCGATGTTGCGGTGCTGGAGAAGCAGGCCACCCGACGACCGGGGCTGCCCGGATAGGCACCCTTTCCATATCGACAAATACGCAATAAAATGACTCTTAAGCCGTTTAATAGTCATTTTATTGATGTCAAAAAGCAGCCACAGCCTCTCCGCCCTGCCCTCGCAAACCATCGCGCCCCTTGAAAGGCTCGGCCTTCGCCTGCGTGCGCACAGGATCAACCGCGCGTGGACCGTCGCCGAAATGGCCAAGCGGCTGCTGTGCTCGCCCAACACCCTGCGCGCACTCGAATCGGGCAAGCCCGGCACCAGCATCGGGCTGCTGGCGCATGCGTTGTGGCTCTTCGGCGAGATCGATTCGCTCGACGGCGTGGCCCTTGCCCCCGCCGGCCTGGCGGCAAAGCGCCGCGTGCGCAGGTCGGCCGCGCAAGGTGCCGCGGGCGTGATCGCGGAGGGCGAACGTGATTTCTGACGACGCCGATGTCGAGCGCCGCATCTACGTTGGCCTCGCGCGGCACACGGGCCAACGAGTGCAACCGGCCGGCCTGATGAAGGTCGTTCGCCGCGGCGTGGTGGAGTCCGGCGAATTCGCCTACGGCCGGCGCTATCTCGAAGACCCGGCGGCCGCACCGCTCAACCCCGAGCACCTGCCGCTGCGCGATGCCGCCTTCGTGCTGCCCGAGCGCCGCATTCGCGACGGCGGTGCCATGCCGCTCACGCTGCGCGATGCGCTGCCCGACAGCTGGGGCCGCAAGGTGCTCGAGATACGCCAGGGCAAGCCGCTGTCCGACATCGATGCATTGCTGCTGACCAACGAAGACCGCATCGGCGCGATGGTGTTCGCCGAATCGCTGCCCATCGAGAGCGAGGAGCCGCCATCGGTGCTCCTGTCGCTGGAAGAACTCGCCGAAGCGTCGCGGCGTGTCGAAGCCGGCATGGAGATCGGGCCCGACATGCATCGCCTGCTGCGCGGCGGCAGCCTGGGCGGCGCGCGGCCCAAGGCGGCCTTCGTGCATGAAGGCCGGCGCTTCATCGCCAAGTTCGCATCGCGCGGCGACGACCACGACGTGGAAGTGATCGAGGCGGCCACGCTCTGGCTGGCCAATGCCTGCGGCATCGACGTTCCCCCCTTCCTGCTGCAGCCTCTTGCATCGGGGCACGCGCTGCTGGTCGAGCGGTTCGACCGCGCAGGGCCGGTCGCCGACGAGCGGCGCTTTCACTACCTCTCGGCCTCGGCGCTGCTCGACGTGCCCTATGAATCCAGCCGGGGCAGCTACGTCGAGCTGGCGCAACTGCTGCGGCGCATTTCGCAACGGCCGCAAGAAGACCTGGCCGAACTGTTCCGCCGCCTGGTCTTCAACCTGGCGGTGGGCAACAGCGACGATCACGTGAAGAACCACGGCGCGCTGCGAGGCGAAGACGGACAGTGGCGCCTCGCCCCTGCCTTCGACCTCGTGATGCAGCTGGGCGGCCATACGGGTTATCAGGAACTGGCCGTGCTTCCCGGGCAGCACGCATCGAGCCTTGCGCTGGCGCGCGAGGCGGCGCCGCACTTCGGCCTCGCGGCCGCGGCGGCCGAAGAAGTCATCGTTGCCATCTGCGAGACCGTCGCCATTCAGGCGGCGGCCGGCGTGGCATCTGCCGGTGGCGATCGGGCGTTGGTGCGGCGCGTGGCCGCCTTCATCGCGCAACAAGCCGAACGCATCGGCGCCTGACGGGTGCAGAATCGAAACCGTATCGGGCGGCCAAGAACGGACACTCCACACTGAGCCAACAGGAAGTGAGGCAGGCGCAATGAGCTGGCAAGACGGGGACATCAAGAAGGCGTTTCAAGCCAGGCGACACAAGCCCTGGACGGTGGGCTACGAAACACCCGTCAGCGCCGACATGCAGACAGGCCCTCTCGAAGTCACCGGCAAACTGCCGAAGGACCTGCAAGGCGTGCTGTACCGAAACGGCCCCGCCATGCACGAGCGCGGCGCAGGCCGCTATGCCCACAAATGGGACGGCGACGGCATGATCCAGGCCTTCCGTTTTGCGGACGGCCGCGTGACGCACACCGGCCGCTTCGTGCGCACGAAGAAATTCCAGGCCGAAGAGGCTGCCGGCGAATACCTGCTCAGTGCATTCGGTTCGGCAGTGCCCGGAAAGACCGAGCTCAACACCGACATCGACGAGATGAACTCCGCCAACCTGAGCGCGGTCTATCACGCGGGCCGGCTGCTGGCGCTGTGGGAACCCGGATCGCCCCATGAGCTGGACCCCGAGACGCTGGAGACCAAGGGCATCTATCGGGCAGACAGCGCCGAACTGCTCAGGCCCTTTTCGGCACATCCGAAGATCGGCACCAATGGCGATGGCGATCTCTGGAATTTCGGATCGGACCCGATTGCGTCGGAGCTGAGCATCTACAAGCTGTCGGCCACGGGGGCGGTGGAGGTATGCCGCCGCTTCGCGGTGAAAGACCTGCCGCCGATGCACGACTTTGCCGTCACGCAAAACCATTTGATTTTTCTGCTTCCTCCCGCGCTCTTCGACAGGGAAAAGCTGATCGCCGGCAAGGCATTTGGCCTGTCGGTGAACTGGATGCCGGAGCTCGGCACGCGCGTGCTGGTGATCGACAAGCGAAGCTGGAACCAGACCTGGTACCAGCTTCCGCCATGGATCATTCACCACGTGGGCAACGCCTGGGAAGACGCCGACGAGGTGATCCGCTTCGACGTCTTTGCCAACGCGGAACCGCAGGCGATGGCCACTGGCTGGAACGTCATGCGCGGGAAGTACGTGCATATGCAGGGGCCCGTGATGACGCTGGTCGAACTTCGTGCAGGCAAGCCGCCGCGGGTCACGCGGTTCGATGCATTGGAAGGTGAGTTTCCGGTGATCGACCCTGCGCTGGCCGGGCGCGACTATGAGCAGGTGCTGTGCGTGGCTCGCAACCGTGCGCGGCCGAGCGGCATGCCGGATTGGGGAGATGTGGCGAGCTTCAACCTGAAGCAAGGGACCATCCAGTCATACGGCTTCGGTGACGACTGGATCGCCGAGGAGCATGTGTACGCAGGGGGGAATTCGCAATGGGCTGTCGGCACCGCGCTGGACACCGCGGCGAGGCAAACGGTGATCTCCGTGTTCAACGTGCACCACGTCGGTGATGGGCCGGTGGCGCAAGTCCGGCTTCCTTATGCGCTTCCGCTGGGGGTGCATGGGACGTTCAGGGCGATGTAGTTTGCGGTGCCGCGCAATCAAGGACCCACACGATGACCATGACCATCACCATCACCGCCTTTGAACGCTCGCCCGACGGCGGCAAGGGCCTGGCGCGCGACACGCGCGTGCGCTGGGCGCTGGAGGAAGCCGGCCTGCCCTATGAAGTGCGCCTGGTGTCCTTCCACGCGATGAAGGAGCCCGCGCATCTGGCGCTGCATCCCTTCGGCCAGATCCCCACCTACGAGGAAGGCGGTCTCGTGCTGTTCGAGACCGGCTCCATCGTGCTGCACATCGCCGAGCGCCACCCGGGCTTGCTCCCCGCCGATGCGGACGCCAGGGCGCGCGCCATCACGTGGATGTTCGCGGCGCTCAACACGGTCGAGCCTCCCATCCTCGAACTCGTCACCGTCAAGTTCATGGAAGGCGACAAGCCCTGGAAAGACGAGCGCCTGCCCCTCGTGCAGGACCGGATACGCGCCCGGCTCACCCTGCTCGCCACCCGCCTGGGCGACGCCGACTGGCTGGACGGCGGCTTCAGCGCGGGCGACCTGCTCATGGTGTCGGTGCTGCTGCGGCTGCGGCCGTCCGGCCTGCTGAACGAGTTTCCCAGCCTGGCCGCCTATGTCGCTCGCGGCGAAGCGCGGCCGGCCTATCAGCGCGCGTTCGCCGCGCAACTGGCGATCAACGCCGCCCCCTTGCCGGCGGGCTGACGGGCGCTTGCCTACGCCCCTGCCAAGGGAGCGCGTTGTTGCCGGAGCTTGTTCAACTCGCTCAGGTACGAGCCTGGAATCTGCGGCACTTCGCCGTCTGCCCCGAGCACGCCGATGCCGGCGCCGTCCACGACGACTTGCAATCCCGCTGGCACGGCGAAGAACTTGACCAGGTCCGGGCGGTCGACGCCGAGTTGATAAAGGGACGTCTTGACGAAGCGAGCCGGGTCCTGGGAGCCCGCCTCGTCATCAAGGTCCGAGAGCCACCAGCCGGAGTCCGCCCCGTCGAGCGCATCGCTTCGGGTGAGCAGGACCCGCGTTGCTTCCTTGTAATTCACGTGCACGACAGCGCTTTGGCGCAGCGACGGAAAGTCCGGCTCGGCCGGAAGCGAGAGGCTCCTGACAACGTCTTGCTGGTTTCGCAGGTGCATCAGCGTGCTGTCTACCGAATCGACAAACTTCACCGGAACCGCCTTCATGTCAGGCTCCAGAACGCGCAGGAATCCCTCGGGTCCGTCCTCGAGCATCGTGAACATCCAGCCGACCTGCAGGCTCTGGCCGCTTCGGAACTTCGCGCCCTCGGCCACGCGTTGCTCGAAGAACCGCAGGAGCCAGGAGATGTCTTCAGCCGGCACGGCGCTGTTGGAAACGCGAATCTGAAACTCGGGGTGGTCGTGGCGTTTGCAGCCGGACGTTGCGTGGACCGACGACATGCCCGATAGCACGGAGGGTGGGTTCCGGCCGAACTTCGAGAAGATGGAGCGCAGAGACATAGGCGGGATCAAGGCGTGGTGGACGTTGCGGTGGTGGCTTGCGTCATGACGGTGGTCCATGCACCGTCGATGCGCTTCCAGACTTCCACGACCCAGAGCCCGCCGCTGAAGAAGCGAGTGACGACAAGGTCGCCTTGCTGTTCGTGCTGCTCGCGTTCGCGTGGGACATAGGGGCGGTGCTTTTGCGTTTGAAGGTTCTCGATCCGGTCGGCCCGGGACATGAACCGGCCGTTCTGCTGGACGGTCGTGAAGTCGCTCGCGGTGTACTTGGCCCACTGCGCCGCATCGACGGCGTAGAAGGCTTCGTCGCGTGCGCGCATGGCGGCTTGAAGGTCGGGAGGGAGTGGGTTTGTGCCGGTCATGAAGGGACTGTAGCGGCCATGCCGAGGTCTGCTGGGACCCGTGCTGCCGGAAGTGCCCGGCTACAGTCGGCCACGAGGAGCCCGTTCCTCGTGCCCCGCGCAACGCAGAGCAACGCCCGTTGAGCGCATACCTTGCGAGACGGGATGCGTCTTTCGCCTCGGGAAAATTTCGGAAAACGAGCCCAAATCATGAGCCTGTCCAAACGACTGAATATTGAGCTTGCTCGTCTTGGATGCAAGCAGGTTGAGCCACTGGTATTCGACGTCCCGTCTTACGACGGCGCGATCGATTGGCGCCTCAGCTTCAAGACCCTCGGATTCACTAAAGGCCGAGTCGGCGGGGCACTCCGCTATCGCCATCGAATCGCAACGGACTTCGGCTGGCTGTGCCTGTCACAGCTGGGCGGGCCGCTCTTGAGCCGCGCTGAAGCGCCGCCTTGGGGATTCAGCGGCGGCGTTCCGTTCGGGCTGATGGCTGGATGGCGAGCCGATTGGACGATCGACAGCCCGTCCTCTCAGCACGAAGCGACGGCCCAGAGAATCGCTGCGGACGTCCAGGCCAATGTTCTTCCTTTCGTTCTGAACATGCAGTCAGACGAAGATTTGTTTCGTCTGCTACTGCAAGATTCAGAGCCTTGGTCTTGGCAGCGATCGCAACCACTGAGTCGGTTCGCGGAAGTCGCTTGTATTGCGAAGATTTTGAACGTGCCGGCTTCAGTGTTCCTGCCTCTGGCAGAGAAGCATTCTTTTCAGATGCAAGACCAACTGGACAGCGTAGATTTGGCAACGTTCATCGACGGCGTGATGCAAAAGGTCGAAGACGTTGTTTGAGCTGATCTGCATCAAGCGGCTTAGAAGCGGACATCGTGAACTGCCAGTTGCCTGGGCTGACGCTGCCTTCAGCTGGCGCGGCTGAAAGATTGCGACCCCATCAGGACAGCATCAATATCTGCAGGTCCTGCTCGAATTCTGTACGCACCTTGGAGGAAACGTAGAGCTACTTGTTTCGAGCCGAGCGGACAGATCAGGGGATGGTCAGTGATCGACTTCAACCGTCCGTTCAATGAGGGATCAGGGCTTACCCTTTTGCGTGTTGCGAACGGCAAGCAGCCAGAACACAAGGCCCCCAACTGCACCTGAGCCAAGGTAGTTGAGCGAGTCGAAAAACCCCGACTGGGCCCAGCGCACAGAGCCGAACGGCTGGGCAAGCTCATTCCAAAATGGAACGGCGAGCACGAAGCCGCCTAACGTGAATTGCCACCAACGATCGAGGTTCCAACGCCTCATTGCCGCGTATGCGGGCAGGCCAAGAACCAGGGCGCAAAGGATTGCCATTGGAAACCCTGCAATCCAATAAAAAGGCAGGCCACACCAAGTGAATGTTCCCGCGAGCAGTCCGATCCCACAGGTACCGGCGGTCGCCAAGGCCACGCCGGCGCAGGCAGAAAAGCAGAGCAGTCCCAGGAATCGAAGCATCCGTACGCCTTGAATGAAGGTGTGGGTGGAGGACGCGAGCAACGTCCGCAGCGGGCCGATAGTACCCATCCGCGCTTGTCGCGTGAAATCCCTTCTCCCCTCGCAAACGGCAGGCCGCGAAAAATCGCAGCCTGCCAGACCAGCCATCCAGCGTTACTGGCCAGTCTCAGGCGCCTTGCGCAGCGCCGCCACACTCAACTGAAACAACGCCACCGCCCTGCGCGTCAGGTCGGATGCGAGCCAATGCAGGTTGGCCAGCTGCGTAGGGCCATCGCCGCCGCTCCAGTCGATGTCTTCTCCGTGGCAGGTCCACATGAGCGCTTCGAGCTGTGCGAGGGTGGCTTCGAGCAAGTCCGTCGGGTCTTGATCGGGGGGTACCGGCGTGCGAGGCCGGGCTATAGTCTTGGTAGCCATTTGGTGTGCACTCCTTCGAAAGATTGGGCACGTCTTTGGTTAGACGGCTGGGGTGCTCGTTACACCCCGGCCGTCGCCTTTTGATACCTCGCATTTGCATCGGTGCTTTCGCACCGACAACCCGCCGCGAGGCGTAGCGGTTCTTCAATCATTGGGCTTGCTGTGTGTGTGGCGCCTTGCTGCTCCCCTTGGTGGGGCGCTGAGTGACAGGGGCATTCACTTTAAAGAAGAGCGGCTGCGATGTGGCCGCCACGTGTGGAACGAAGTCTCGATTCGCGCGAACAAATGCAGCTTCGGCCGTGCAACGCGAACGCGCGCCGAACTCGTGCCGATCACCTACCGATCGCGCACCGATCGCGCACCGATCACGCACCGATCACACAGCCTGGCACGGCTGATGCGTACGTCGATGCGGAAGTGTCACGAGCGCTGCATACGCTCGGCGCTTCTCGTCCACAACGCACAACAACAGGGAACGCATGCAACGCCGCCTCGTCCTTCTCACGCCGCTCGCTGCCGCGCTCACGACCACGCTCGCCGCCACCGGCTGCGCCAGCCTCTCGCCCGGCAAGGGCCTGTCCCCCGCCCACTGGGACGCCTTCAACCGCGCGCAGATCGAAGGCCTCATCGCCGGCCTCGGCAAAGGCAGCGCGGGCTACAACGCCGCCAGGCCGCCCTACGTGGTGTTCGACTGGGACAACACCAGCGTCTTCCTCGACATCGAGGAGGCCTCGCTCATCTACCAGTTGGAGAACCTCGCCTTCGGCGCGACGCCCGCGCAGCTCGAAGTGGCGCTGCGCAAGAACATTCCGAAGAAAGACTTCCTGCCCGCGTACAACAACGCGGCGGGCAAGCCGGTCAACATCGACCTCGTGGTGCCCGACATCGTGGCCAGCTACACCTGGCTCTACCAGAACTGCAGCGCCCTGAAGGGCAACAAGCCGCTGGCGGCCGTGAAGCTCGATCCGAACTACATCGCCTTCACCACCAAGGTGCGCTATCTCTACGAGGCCATCGGCGACACCTTCGACCACGACACGGCCTACCCGTGGGTCACATACCTCTTCGTCGGCATGACCGAGGCGCAGGTGCGCAAGCTCACGGCCGACACGGTGGCGTGGCAGTTGAAGGAGCCGGTGGCCAAGATCAAATGGACCTCGCCGGCCGCGCTGCCGGGCCAGGCGGGCGTGGTCTCGGTGAGCTGGAAGAACGGCCTCCGGCTGCAGCCCGAAATGCAGGCGCTGTATGCCGCCTTTCGCAACGCGGGCTTCGATGTGTGGGTGTGCTCGGCGTCGTTCGTGGATGTGATCAAGGAGATCTCGTCGAACCCCGCCTTCGGCTACAACAACCCGCCCGATCGCGTGCTCGCGATGGAGCTGGAGCGCGACGCCAACGGCCTGATCCAGCCCGAGTACCGCCGCGGCTACGACCAGACGCAGGGGCCGGGCAAGACCAAGAACATCCAGCGCTTCCTGGTCGCCAAGTACGGCTACGGCCCGAGCTTCATCGCCGGGGACAGCGAGGGCGACCAGAACATGATGGCCGACTTCGCCGACACGAAGAAGGTGCTGATCGTCAACCGCCTGCGCGATCCGAAGACCGACATCGGCAAGTTCTCGGCGATGGCCGTGCAGGGCTACGGCAAGCCCGACACGCGCTACCTGCTGCAGGGCCGCGACGACAACACCGGCCAGTGGGTGGCCTCGCAGCTGCACACGCCGCTGGGCGCGACGCAGGGCAAGGCGCTCAAGTAGCGCCAGGGCCCGACAGCGAGAGCTGGATGGGTACGTGCCTATGATCCTGGCATCGAACACCAGGAGACAAACCATGGCCGCCCGCTATCCCCTCGCCGAACTCAAGGACCTGCCCGAAGACATCCGCACCGCGATCCTCGCCGTGCAGGAGAAGGCGGGCTTCGTGCCCAACGTGTTCCTCGGCCTCGCGCGCCGCCCGGCCGAATGGCGCGCCTTCTTCGCGTACCACGACGCGCTGATGCTCAAGGAAGAAGGCTCGCTCACCAAGGGCGACCGCGAGATGATCGTCACCACCACCAGCGCGGCCAACCAGTGCCTCTATTGCGTGGTGGCGCACGGCGCGCTCTTGCGCATCTACGAGAAGAAGCCGCTGGTCGCGGACCAGGTGGCGGTCAATTACCGCAAGGCCGACATCACGCCGCGCCAGCGCGCGATGCTCGACTTCGCGATGAAGGTGTGCGACCGCTCGCACGAAATCGACGACAGCGACTTCCCGCCGCTGCACGCGCACGGCTTCGATGACGAGGACATCTGGGACATCGCGGCCATCACCGCCTTCTTCGGCCTGAGCAACCGCCTCGCGAGCTTCAGCGGCATGCAGCCGAACAACGAATTCTTCCTGATGGGAAGGCTGCCGCGCGAGAAGAAGTAAAGGCCTGCGTCCGACAAGGCACGAACCGGTGTTCTCGGTTCTTGCCGAAGAAAAATCCGTTCACGCTGAGCTTGTCGAAGCGCCGCGCAAGGCTTCGACAAGCTCAGCCCGAACGGTTGGACATCAGGCCTTCGCGCGGCACGTCGCCAGCGCGTCCAGCGCGGGCTTGTAGGTGGGCGTGTTCACGTCCATCACGCCCAGCACCGTGTGATAGAGGTTGTCGTGCGTGAGCGGCGCATCCAGGCCCGCTTCCATGCACGCGCGCGAGAGCTTGCGGCGCTCGCTCAGGCCTTCGCCGAACCAGGTGACCATCGGCACGTGCTTCTGCGCTTCGGGCGCGAAGCTGTAGGGCACGCCGTGCAGGAACAGGCCGTATTCGCCGAGCGATTCGCCATGGTCGCTCACGTACAGCATGCCCGGGTCGTACTGCTTCGATTGGGCCTGGAGCCAGTCGATGGTGCGTGCGAGAAAGCGGTCGGTCTCGGCGATGGAGTTGTCGTAGACGTTCATCAGCTCGTTGTGCCCGCACTCGGCCAGCGCGTTGGTCTTGCACTCGGGCGTGAAGCGCTTCACGTCGGGCGCGGAACGCTTGTAGTAGGCCGGGCCGTGGCTGCCCATCTGGTGCATGACCAGCACCACGCCCTTGGCGCGGCGCTCGGCCGGGAGCGCGGCGATGCGTGCGTCCAGGTTCTTCAACATCACGTCATCGAGGCACTCGTCGCCATCGCACAGCGCCTTCTTGGTGGCCGCATCGAGCCCGTCGAAGGCCGAGGCGTTGGGGATGCGCGTGCACACGTCCTTGCAGCCGGCCTGGTTGTCCAGCCACAGCACGGCCAGGCCCGAGGCCTGCAGCACGTCCACGAGGTTCTCGTAGTCGTCCTTGCGCGATTCGTAGCCTTGCTTCCCCAGCGGCGAGAACATGCAGGGCACCGAGGCCAGCGTGTTGGTGCCGCATGAGTGCACGTCGCGGTAGCTCAGCACGCCGCGCTTGGCCAGCTCGGGCGTGGTGTCGCGCGCATAGCCGTTGAGCGCGAAGTGGTCGGCCCGCGCCGTTTCGCCCACCACCACCACGAACATCGGCGGGCGCACCTGCGCCGCGTAGCTCGCGCCGAGCGAGGTGCCGGCGGTGATCGAGATGAGCTTGCCGCTGCGCTTGAAGAGCGGCTTGATGAACACCGCGCCCGTCGAATACAGGCTCGCGATCGGGTTCATCATGTAGCGCAGGTGGATGTTGTTGCGCATCAGCGGCGCGAGCTGCCGGTTCATCGCCACGCCCGTGCCTACCGCCACGAGCAAGGCCAGCACCAGCAGCGCCGCGTTGCGCCAGAGCTTCGACAGAAAGCCCATCCGCGCGATGCGCACGCGCCAGAGCAAGAGGCCCGCGGGCAGTGCGACCACCAGCACGTTGAAGGCCATGCGCCAGCTCAGCAAGTCGCGCGCTTCGTTGGGGTCGGTCTGCAGCGCGTTGGCGATCATGGTCGGGTCCATGACGACGCGGTATTCGAGCATGTAGTGCTGCGTCACCGCGGCCAGCACGACCACCGCGAACCACAGCGGCTTGAGCCAGCGCGACCAGGCCGTGAGCGAGAGCATCGCCACCGTGCCGCACAGCGTGAGCAGGCTCATGGCCATGACCGTCGGCAGGTAGGTGCTGGGCGCACCGCCGATGCGGGCCAACTCGTTCCACAGCGGCCAGTTGGCGGTGAGCGCCAGGTACAGGCCGAGCCAGAGCACGACCTGCGCCGCGGAGCGCGGGCGGGCGAGCCACTGGTCGATACGTTGCCACAGCGCGCCGGCCGAGGGAAGGTGTGGCGCCGATGCCTCGGGAGCCTCGGAAGCTCCGGGAAAAGGCACGCGATGCGCGGGTGCAGGCTCGATACGCGAAAACGACATACAACGAATGTAGGGACCGCGCCTGAAAGGAACCTGAACTCCCGGTTCAGGCCGTGTTCAGGCTCGCCGTGCGCGCGCCCGCCGGCGGCGGGCCGGCATCCTGGCCAGCGCGAGGTGCAGCGGACGGCTCACGCCGCGTTCCACCATGATCGACACCAGCGCGCCCAGCAGCACCGCCGCGGCCACGTCCGAGGGGAAATGCAGGCCCAGGTAGAGGCGGCTCCAGCCCACCACCGCCGCCACGGCGAGCGCCGCCAGCATGGGCGCGCGGCGCGGCAGGCACCACAACGAGAAGGCGGCGGCAAAGGTCGTGGCCGTGTGCAGGCTCGGAAAGCCGGGCCGCGCGCCCTGCGGCGCCCACTGGATGCCCAGGCCGTAGGCCGCGGGCCGGGGAAACGGCAGCGCCGAGCGGAACACGTTCACGACGATCCACGTCACCAGCACGCTCACCAACGCGGTGAAGAGCGCATAGCGCCAGCGCTTGTCGAACATCGCGCCCGCGACGATCGTCAGGGCCAGCAGGGCCGGCAGCACCTCGGAGGCGAAACGGGCGAATTCGATGAGCCACAGCGGCGCCGAGACGTCCGCGTTGAGCCACGCGAACAGGGCGAAATCAAGAGCTTGCATGAAGGGGGGCTGATGGTTCGAGCAGGTTCTGTTTGCGCGGGGCCATCGCCATGTCGATGGCGAACGCCACCGACCAGCAGATCCACGCGGTCCACAGCGTGTGGCTCATGTAGTGGGCGCCGCGCAGTTGCTGCGACAGCCCCAGCGTGAGGCCGGCGAGCACCGCCACGCCCAGCCAGATGAACGCCGCGCGGGCGGACACCCGGCGCAGCACGAAGTAGCCGCCGACATAGGCGAACGCGGCCGAGGCGTGCCCGGCCGGGAAGCACCCACCCGCCCCGCCGTCGCCGACGCCCCACGCCCAATGCGACACGTAGTGCGCGACACCGCCGAACTCCTTGAGGTCCCAAGGGCAGCTGGTGTCGCTGAAATGCTTGATGAGGCTCACGGCCAGCACCGAGGCCAGCACGGTCAGCGCCAGCTGCGCGCGGTCTCGCACGGGCAGCTTGCGCAGGATGCCCACCGGCCAGCGGATGGCGGCGAACAGGCCGATCACCAGCAGCCAGCTCAGGTTTCTGGCGCCCGCATGCATCACGTGGACCAGGAACGGGTTCTCGCGCCACGGAAAGCCCATCGGCGTGCCGGCCATGCGTGCGAGCCAGAGGTCGCCGCCGGAGGCGTCCCACGTCATCAACAAGGCCAGTGCGAGCAAGGTCAGGACTCCGGAACGGAGATTCGCGGTGCGTGTCATTTGAAAAAACCAGGCCTCGACAAAAACTGGCGCGAGCCTACGTTCGCGAAATGAACCCAGTCTGAAGCGACCTGAACGAATCCTGACGCGGCCCTCCGGCCGCCCTGCGGCGCTAGACTTCGTGTTTTTTCAGAGACACACCGCGTGCGCATATTGCTCGTCGAAGATGACACTTCCTTGGCAGATGCCGTGTGCAGCTATCTGCTGGCCAAGGCGTTCGTCGTCGATGTGGCGCCCAGCCTGGCCGATGCGCGCGGCGCCCTGCTCTCGGTGCAGTACGCGGCGGTGCTGCTCGATCTGCACCTGGGCGACGGCGACGGCCTCTCGCTGCTGCCGCAGGTGCGCGCGTTGCGCGAGCCCCCGATCGTCATCGTGCTCACGGCGCGCGACCAGGTCACCGACCGCATCCGCGGCTTGGATGCCGGCGCCGACGACTACCTCATCAAGCCCTACGACCCCGCCGAATTGCTCGCACGGCTGCGCGCGGTCGAGCGCCGGCGCAGCGCCAACACCTCGCCCGTGCTGCAGTTCGGCACGCTGGAGATCGACCTGGCCCACGACCGCGTGCGCAAGGACGGCACGCCCGTCGTGCTCACGCAAAAGGAATGGGCGCTCTTGCGCGTGATGGCCACGCGCCCCGAGCGCATCCACACGCGCGAGAACCTGGCCGATGCGCTCTACGGCTTCGGCGACGAGGCCGACAGCAACACGCTCGAAGTCTTCATCAGCCGCCTGCGCCGCAAGCTCGGCAAGAGCCACATCCAGACGCTGCGGGGCCTGGGCTACCGGCTGTCGTTCTCGGCGGACGAGGACGAATGAGCGCGGCCCGCATCACCTACGGTCGCGACTCGCTGGCCGGGCGCCTCACGCGCACGCTCATCCTGTGGGTCGGCGGCGTGTGGCTCCTGTGCGTGTTCGCCGTCGTCTGGTATGTGGACCGCGAGATCAACCACAACTTCGACAACGAACTGGTCGAGGTGTCGCACCGCATGTTCGACATGGCCGTGCAGGAGCTGGACAAGCTGCAGCACAAGGGCGGCGCCGTGCCGAGCACGCCGCTGGTGGCGCCCAAGCAACTCTTCTCCGAAGACGCGGTGATGTACCAGGTGGTCGACATCCACGAGCACGTGCTGCTGCGCTCGGCCGAGGCGCCCATCGATGCCTTCGATGTTCCGCTGGCCGCGGGCTTTGCGAACAACCAGACCTGGCGCATCTACACCGTGCGGCATCCGACGCTCGGGCTCTATTTCCAGGTGGCCGATCCGCTGGACGAGCGCCGGCGCGCGCTCAACCGCACATTGTTCGGCCTCATCATTCCGCTCGGCGCGGTGCTGCCGCTGCTCGCGCTGGTGCTGCGCAACGTGGCGCGCACCGAGCTGCGCGTGCTGCAGCAACTGGCCGGCGAGATCGAGAAGCGCAGCGGCACCGACCTGCGCCCGATCACCCTCCCCGGCCTGCCGCAGGAGCTGCGCTCGGTGGGCGACCACGTCAACAGCCTCCTGGAGCGCCTGGCGCAATCGCTCGACGTGGAGCGCGCGCTCGCCGCCAACGCGGCGCACGAGTTGCGCACCCCGCTGGCCGCCGCGCGCCTGCGCCTGCAGACCGCGCTGGACCATGACCTCAAGCGCGAGGACGTGCAAGGCGCGCTCCAGGCGCTGCAAATGCTGAGCCATCGCACCGAAAAGCTGCTGCAGCTCTCGCGCGCGGAATCGGGCGCATCGCTCACGCGCGCGCGGGTCGACCTGGTGCAGCTCGCGGGCACCGTGGCGCAGGAGTTCTGGCAAGACCCGCTCAACAGCGAGCGCCTGAAGCTCAAGGTGCCCGACAGCGCCGCGCCCGTGGCGTTCGGCGATGTCGATGCGCTGGCGATCGCGCTGCGCAACCTGGTGGAGAACGCGCTGCGCTATGGCGGTGGCGGGCGCGTGGTGATCGAAGTGGCGGCGCCCTGCACGCTGGTGGTGAGGGACTTCGGCGCGGGCGTGAGCGCGGTGCAGCTGAAGACGCTGCAGCAACGCCACGTGCGCCACGGCTCGGACCGCGCGGGCTACGGGCTGGGCCTGTCGATCGTGGGCACGATCGTCGAGAAGCACAACGCGAAGCTCGAGCTCGCGTCGCCGCCTGCGGGTGCGGCGCAGGGGTTCGAGGCGCGGATCGTGTTGCGGCCGGCCTGAGCGGGTCGCGCCGCGTGCGGCGCTACAGGGGCCGCCAGGGATAGTCAGAGACGAGCTTCATCGCCAACGCCATCATCGAAAAAGCGACGATGAGGTCGAGCGCCTGCCAGGCGCGCCGATCGCGGAACAAGGGCGCTGCCAGGCGGGCGCCGAAGCTCAGGAAAGTAAACCAGATGAAGAAATCAATCGAGACAGTGGTGTATTGATTTGGATTTTTGAAAACGGCTGTTCACGCAGCCGCCAGGGTCTGCGCGGCGCCCGGCAAGCCGGCGCACTCTTTCTCGCGCGGCCCTCTCATCAATCCCGCTGTCACCTTGTTAGTGTTTGGAAAATTGAAATAACAATTCAATCAAAAAAACCGCCGACCTGCTCAATTCCATCGTGTCTTTTGTGAAAAACTTCCATATCGCGCTACGTTTAGGGACTAATCTAGTTCGTTCGCGCTTTGCGGACGATTTTTCAACAAAGGGAGTCGTTAAATGAAGAAGAAAATTTCAATCGGCCTTGCCTCATTTGTGTTCGGAATTGGCGCAGCCCAAGCATCCGTCCCTGCCGAGGAAATAATGGGCAATCGTGCGGTGGAGACGCAGCCTGTGATCAAGATCTCTGTAGCGGAAAGGCCATCGAGCAGTATCACGACGACGGGGCCGTCCCGGATGACGGTGAATCGAGGATGCCACGTCGCGCCAGATCGGATGCAGGTTCTCTGCAACTGACAACACCGCAACTACAGAATGCACGGCCGCTATGCCTTCAAGCGTAGCGGCTTTTCTTTTTTATTTTTCATACTCGGCATGGAAGATCATATTTTTATAAACGACCATATCCTGAGCTACCGTGGCAAGCCCTTGGGAATTATTTTGCCGTCGACCTTTTTTGGCAATTCCGAGAATGGGAGCACCTTTGTTTGGAGCCCCAAAGGAACATGCCATTTCGATGGAAATTCCGAAGAAGACCTGCTCGAAGCGCTGGAAATGTCCGGCGCTTTGCTGAACGGGAGTTCCGAAGCACAAATTCAAACACAACGATTGCTGTCGAGCGCGCAGCACAGCAGAAATGCGAGCTTTTACTGCTGCAATGCGGAGACTTGCGAAGATGTGAACTCGACCATGGAAACCATATCCCGAGTCAGAGTGATGATCGTCGGCTGCGGAGGTATCGGGAGCAACACGGCGATGATTCTGGCCGGAGCCGGGATCAGAAAATTCACTATCGCCGATGGCGATTCAATCGAGGAAAGCAACTTGAATCGCCAGCTTTTCTGGACCCGAAAGGACATCGGAAAATTCAAGACTCGCGCATTGGTCGAGAAACTGCACGAGCGATTCGACGGCTGCGATATTCAGGCGATCAATCAAAAAATCGACAAGGACTGGATAAAGGCAAATGCGCGGAACTCAGAATGCATTGTGATCGCTGCGGACGAACCGGAAACCCTGGTCGGAAGCGGACCGGAAATTGCATTGGAATGCGGTGTTCACGTATTTGGTGCAGGCTATATGCACCACATGGCGCATGTAATTCACAGTCCGCCCGACATGAAGAGCGATCAGCCGACCCCCAATCCATCGCCCCGGATTCAATGGCGGCGCTCACCGAATTCAATCATGCCGAGCTATGGACCGACCAATATGCTGCTTGCATCGCTCCTTTCATCGCGCCTCATTCAAGCGCTGATCGGCAAAGCCTCGATTGACCGTCCCCGGATTCAATCCTGGAATCCCATCGAATCATCGCTCGAGTCCCACGTCCCGGAAGCATTTCCGAAATTGCACAATGACGATTTGCGCGCCATGGCCGTCGGCACTTCGATCAAACTGAAAGCCATTTCGCAAAGCGATGGGCCGGCGCTTCACCAAATGATCGTGAGGGAAAAAGAGCGGCTTTCAAAATCCCTGCACTGGCCAAGATTCATCAACAGCTTCGAAGACACGGCCCGGTTTTGCGCAAACTCTGAAAAATCCTTTGGAAACTCCAATGCCATCTATATCGCGGAATTCAATGGCGAGCTTGCCGGCGTCATATCTTTCAACCACCTCGATTTTTCCAACGGCATCGGCGATTTAGGGTATTGGCTGGCCAGCGATCACGAGAAGGAGGGCATCGTTTCGAACTCGATCAAAGCGCTTGTCCAAGCCTACGCCGCAGCCCGCGAGATCCGGCGCTTCATCATCAAATGCGCTGCCAGAAACCGACAAAGTCGCGCCGTTGCCGAACGTCTGGGATTCCAGTTCGAAGGAACGCTCCGGCAGGCGGAAAAGATAGGCGACGAATATCTGGACCAGAGGATCTACGCCAGGATCGTCTGACCAGTCGCCTTCCCTTCGCCTGCTCGCTTTACCGGGCCTAGCGCGCCTTCGCCTTCTTCGGCATGAAGTCGTCGGAGTTGTCGAAGCCGAACTGGCCGGCCTTGTACATGCCGGCCATCTTCGCGACAAGGTGCGCGCGCACGGGCTTCGGCAGCGCGAAGAAGTCCGCGTTGGCCCTCGTGCTGCGATCGCCGTCCAGGTCGCCGGTGATGGCGTGGATCACCACCTTGCGCCCTTGGTGGAACGCGACGATCTTGATGGCGCCCGAGAAGTCGTCGCTGTCGAAGTTGTCCTTGTCGCTCGGGGCGAAGAAGCGGTAGACCAGGATCGGATCGATGAGCCCGTCCCCATCGAGATCGGCGAACTCGGAGAGCTTCGACCTGAAGTTGATGCCCGCATCGTCCTTGCCCGCGAAGTCGCGGATCGACCATTGCCGGGTGAGGCTGCCGTCGCTCCCTACCTTGAAGAGCGTGGCCTGGAGGGCGGAGGACAGCGTCTCCTTGGTGAAGGGCAGGTCTTGCTTCTCGGAGAGCAGCAAGGCGTAGCTGCCGGACTTGTCGGTGTAGCAATAGCGCTTGAACACCGGGAGTTCGACGCCGGCTTTCTTCACCGCGTCCGCGTTCAGGAACGGCGCATCGGCCGGGCATGCGTTCGGCTCGGCCTTCGTCGTCTGGGCATGGCTCGCGGCGGCGAGCAGCGCGAACGCGGCGAGCGTCAACAGGTTGCGTTTCATCGTGCGTTACTCGCTCACCAGCGTGCGCAGCCAGTCGGGCAGCGCCAACGCCTTCTGCTTCGGAAAATCCACCCAGATCGTTGTCGCCCCGCCGGCCGCGCAGATCACCTCGGGCGCTTCTTCGCGCGCCATCGTGCCCCAGCTCTCGAAGGTGGTGCGGCCCGGGTCGCTCACGTACATCTTGAGCAGCACGTTGCCCGGGTATTCGATCTGCCGGTAGAAATTGCAGAAGGCATTGACGATCACCATGCCCTCGCCGCCCGGCTCGGGCTCGAAGCCGATGGAGCGCATCCAGTCGATGCGCGCGGTTTCGAGATACCGGAAGTAGGTGCCGTTGTTCAGGTGGCCCATGGCGTCCATGTCGCCCCAGCGGATGGGGATGGACATCTCGTACACGAGCTTCTTCTTTTCGGGGATTTCGATTCTCATCGGTGCGCCTTGATGGATGCGAGGATGCCCAGCACGAACAGCAGTGCCGCCACCCATTCGGTGGCCTGCGGCCAGCGGCCGTCCCAGACGAAGGAATAGAGCAAGGCGAACAGCGTCTCGCTCACGATCAGTTGGCCGCACAGGCTCGCCGAGAGGCGCTGGCTGGCGACGTTCCAGAGGATGGTCGCGAGCCACGAGGAGCCGAAGCCGCCCGCCAATGCGATCCAGATGAAGAGCGTGCCGTCGGGCTGCGACTGCAGCGTGGTGAGGCTGCTGCCCGCCACCAGCCACAGCAGTAGTGCGCCCAGGCCCGTGGCGATGCCGAGCCAGTTGGCCCAGTCGGTCGCGTTCAGCTCGGTGTGGCGCTGCAGCCATTTGGCGTTGAGCAGTCCGTAGATGGTCCAGCTCACCATGGAACACAGCGCGAGCGCGATGCCCCAGCCGAAGCGCGCGCCGCCATCGCCCGCCGTGCCATGCTGCGCCGACCATGCGCCCCAGATCATCAGCGCGATGCCCGCGCCCGTGAGCACGAGCCCGGGCAGCAGCGCGCGCATCTGCAGCCCCGCGGGCCGGCCGAGCAGCATCATCCAGACGGGAATCGTGCCGATGATGAGACTGGGCACCTCGGTGCCGGCCGCCGCGATGCCGAAGGCCAGCAGCAGGTAGTAGCCGCTGAAGCCCAGCACGCTCAGGCCCAGCGCCGCGAGCGCCTGCTGCCTATTCGGCCAGCGCACGGCGGCAGGCCGCGCGAACAGCGCGAGCCCCGAGATCGCGCCGAACACCGCGAAGCGCGCGGCCGTGATGTCGACCATGCCGAAGTGCCCGACCATGCGCGGCGCCACGAACACCAGGCCCCAGAGCGCGCCCGCGCCGAGGCCTGCGGCAATGCCGATCGACGTGCGTGAATTCAGACTGCGAACCCGTCGTCGGCCGCGATGACGGCGCCGTTCACGAAATGGCTCTGGCCGCTGGCCAGCAGCACGATCAGGCCGTCCAGGTCTTCGGCCTTGCCCACGCGCTTGCGCGGCAGGATGCTGACCAGCTTCTCCCCGGCCTCGGTGCTCCAGAGCGCTTCGTTCAGTTCGGTGGCGATGTAGCCCGGGCACAGCGCGTTCACGTTGATGCCGAAGCGCCCCCACTCCAGCGCCATGGCCTTGGTCATCTGCACCACCGCGGCCTTGCTCATGCCGTAGGCGCCGATGTTGGCCACCGACTTGAGCGCGGCGACCGAGGCGATGTTGATGATGCGACCGCCGATGTAGGTGCCGGGCGCCGAGCCGTCGGCGCGCGCCAGCATGCGCTTGCCCACTTCCTGCGCGACGAAGAAGGCGCCCTTCAGGTTGGTGTCGAAGATGAAGTCGTAGTTGTCGGGCGTCACGTCCTGCAGGCGCTGGCGCACGTTGACGCCCGAGTTGTTGACCAGGACGTCGATCGGGCCGACCTCGGTCTCGGCGCGCGCGACGGCGGCCTTGATGCTGCCGTGGTCGGTCACGTCGAGTTCGACGACGTGGGCATCGCCGCCTTCGCCTTCGATGCGGGCGCGCAGTTCCTTGAGTTTTTCGACCCGGCGGCTGGCCAGGACGACCGCGGCGCCGGCGCGCGCCAGCGTTTTCGCGAACTGGGCCCCCAGGCCGCTGGAGGCGCCGGTGACGAAGGCCACGCGGCCCGAAAGATCGATGCTGTAAGCCATGAAAAAGGGGTCCTGGTGAGTCGCGGAGGTGACGGGTTGCGCTCCCCCTAAAATGTTTCGCGCCCTCGTAGCGTCCGAGCCTCAAAACATTATCGACCAGACCCACATGACCCACGACGAAATCCTTGCCCAGTTCGGCCCTCGCGAAGCCATGGAATACGACGTGGTCGTGGTCGGCGGCGGCCCGGCGGGCCTCTCGACCGCGATCCGCCTGAAGCAGCTGGCTGCCCAGCACGAGAAAGAGATTTCGGTCGTGGTGCTGGAGAAGGGCTCCGAGCCCGGCGCGCACATCCTCTCGGGCGCCATCATGGACCCGCGCGCGCTCAACGAGCTCTTGCCCGACTGGAAGCAACTGGGCGCCCCGCTGAACCAGCCCGTCACCGACGACGCGATGGTGTTCCTCGGCGAGAAGTCGGGCCTGCGCACCCCCAACGCGTTCCTGCCGGCGTGCTTCCAGAACCACGGCAACTACATCATCAGCCTGGGCGCCTTCACCAAGTGGCTCGCGCAGCAGGCCGAGAACCTGGGCGTGGAGATCTTCCCGGGCTTTCCGGCCGCCGAGGTGCTCTACAACGACAACGGCTCGGTGCGCGGCGTGGCCACCGGCAACATGGGTGTCGGCAAGGACGGCGAGCCGACCGAGAACTTCCAGCTCGGCATGGAGCTCCTGGGCAAGTACACGGTGTTCGCCGAAGGCTCGCGCGGCCACCTGGGCCGCCAGCTGATCAGCAAGTTCAAGCTCGACGAAGGCCGCGACCCGCAGACCTACGGCCTGGGCGTGAAGGAGGTGTGGGAAATCGACCCCCAGCGCCACCAGCCCGGCTTCGTGCTGCACACGGCCGGCTGGCCGATGAAGAGCGACACCTACGGCGGCGCGTTCCTCTATCACATGGAGGACAACAAGGTCACGATGGGCTTCATCACGGGCCTGGACTACAGCAATCCGTACTTGAGCCCCTTCGAGGAAATGCAGCGCTGGAAGCTGCACCCCAACATCCGCTGGTACCTGGAAGGCGACGAGGCCAAGGGCATCAAGCCGGCCAAGCGCATCGGCTACGGCGCGCGTGCCATCACGGCGGGCGGCCTGCAGTCGCTGCCCAAGACGGTGTTCCCGGGCGGCGCGCTGGTGGGCTGCGAGGCCGGCTACCTGAACGTGAGCCGCATCAAGGGCAGCCACGCCGCGATCAAGACCGGCATGCTCTGCGCCGAAGCCGCCTTCGACGCGGTGCAGGCCGGCCGCCAGCACGACGAGCTCACCGCCTACCCGGCCGCGTTCGAGAAGAGCTGGCTGCACGCCGAGCTGAAGAAGTCGCGCAACTTCAAGGCCTGGTTCAAGAAGGGCCTGGGCGTCGCCACCCTCATGAACGGCATCGAGCAGTGGCTCCTGAAGGGCAACATCCCCTGGACCCTGCGCCGCACCAAGCCCGACCACCTGTACCTGAAGCCCGCAGCCGAGTGCAAGCCCATCGTCTATCCGAAACCGGACGGCAAGCTCACCTTCGACCGGCTCTCCAGCGTGTTCATCAGCAACACGAACCACGAAGAGCAGCAACCGGCGCACCTCACGCTCAAGGATGCGACGGTGCCGGTCAACATCAACCTGGCGAAGTTCGCGGGCCCCGAGAGCCGCTACTGCCCGGCCGGCGTGTACGAGTTCGTGGGCACCGAGGACGGCAAGCAGCGCCTGCAGATCAACGCGCAGAACTGCGTGCACTGCAAGACCTGCGACATCAAGGACCCGACGCAGAACATCGTGTGGGTCACGCCCGAAGGCGGCGGCGGGCCGAACTACGTGGGCATGTAAGGCGCCCCGCCTGCTTGTTCCAAAGAGCCCTCTTCGGAGGGCTTTTTCGTTTCTTGCGGGGTGTGCGTCCGTGAAACTCCCGACATGCCGAAGCCCCCGCATGCGGCATAGTCGAACGCGCCTGACGCTTTCCTGACCCCTGACAACATTCCCCCCGGAGACACCATGAAACTCGGCCACATCGCCGCCGCCTGCCTTTCGCTCGCCCTGTGCACATCCGCCCTCGCCCAACAACCGACGGTGCTGAAGATCGGCTACGCGACCTCCAAGGAGTCGCACTACGGCGTGGGCTCCACGGTGTTCTGCGACGAGGTCGCGAAGGGCACGCAAGGCCGCTTCAAGTGCCAGCACTTCGCCAACTCGGCGCTGGGCGGCGAGCGCGAGCAGATCGAGGCGATCCAGCTGGGCACGCAGGACCTGGTGAACACCTCCACCGGCCCCGTGGGCAACTTCGTGCCCGAAGTGAAGATCGTGGACATCCCCTTCCTCTTTCGCGACTACGACCACGCGCGCAAGGTGATGGACGGCCCCATCGGCCAGGACATCCTCACCAAGTTCCCGAGCAAGGGCATCATCGCGCTGGCCTGGACGGAGAACGGCTTTCGCCACATGACCAACAGCAAGCGCGACATCGTCAAGCCCGCCGATGCCGCGGGCCTGAAGATGCGCACCATGGAGAACAAGGTGCACATGGACGGCTACCGCACCTTCGGCATCCTGCCCACGCCCATGGCTTTCCCCGAGCTCTTCGGCGCGCTGCAGCAGGGCACGGTCGACGGGCAGGAGAACCCGATTCCGGTGATCCTGGCCTCCAAGTTCTCGCAGGTGCAAAAGCACCTCTCGCTCACCGGCCACGTGTATTCGCCCGCCCTGCTGCTGCTCTCGCCGAAGGTGTGGAACAAGCTGTCGGACGCGGACAAGAAGGTCTTCGTGGATGCCGCCAAGAAGGCGGCCGTGGCCCAGCGCAAGAAGGTCAACGACGACGAGAACAACGGCATCGCCCAGCTCGAAAAAGACGGCATGAAGGTCACCAAGGTCGTGGACGGCGCGGCCTTCCGCGAAGCCCTCAAGCCGGCCTATGCGGGCTACGCCAAGGAGTTCGGCGCGGACAACATCAAGAAGATCACGGACGTCCAGTAAGCCATCCCGTCTTTCCGACGACGCGCCCGCACCACCGGGTACGGGGTGCTCTCGGAATGATCACCCCCACCGTTCACGCTGAGCCTGTCGAAGCGCCGCGCAAGGCTTCGACAAGCTCAGCCCGAACGGTTGTTTGGTTCAGGCCGAACGGTTTTTTGTCCGAGCCCATGGTTCTTTTTTGAGCTCAGTTTGAGAACAACAACGTGCAAGCCTTCGAGCGCTACTTTCTCGCCGCCAACCGCTGGGCGCTGATTCTTCTGCTGGCCGCCATGTCGGTCATCATCTTCACCAACGTCGTCATGCGCTACACCACGAGCAACTCGCTCGAGTGGGCCGAAGAGGTGTCGCGTCACATGATGATCTGGCTCACCTTCCTCGGGGCCGGGCCGGTGCTGCGCTACGGCGGCCACATCGCGGTGGAGAACCTGCAGGACGCGCTGCCGCGCGCGGGCGCCATCGCGGTGCGCGCCTTCGTCGCTGCGCTGCTCTTCGCCTTCTTCGGCTTCATGGTCTGGTACGGGTGGCTCTACATGCAGCGCACGATGTTCCAGCTCACGGCGGTGACGCAGATTCCGTTCGCCTACATCTACAGCGCGATGCTGTTCGGCGGCATCCTGCTGATCGTGCATTGGCTGCTGGTGGTGCGGGGCTATGTGCTGCGGCGCGAGTTCGCATCGGACGCGCACTTCGATGCCAACGCCTCGGCGTCGCTGTAAGGAGAACGACCATGGATGCCAGCATCGTTCTCATCGTCTCGGCCTGCATTTTCCTGGCCATCGGCGTGCCCGTGGCCTTTGCGCTCGGGCTCTCCACCGTCACCACGCTGATCCTCGCGGAAAACTATCCGCTCATGGTGCTCCTGAAGGAAACCTTCACCGGCATCGACAGCTTTCCGCTGATGGCCGTGCCCTTCTTCATCCTGGCGGCCGAGCTCATGAGCGGCGGCTCGCTCACCGAGGTGCTGCTGCGTTTCGCGGGCCAGTTCGTGGGCCACCGGCGCGGGGGCCTGGGCTACACCAACGTGGTGTCGCTCACCTTCTTCTCGGGCATCTCGGGCTCGGCGCTGGCCGACGCGGCGGGGCCGGGCTCGATGCTCATCAAGATGATGGACAAGGCCGGCTACGACCGCTCGTACGCGGCGGCGCTCACGGCTTCCACGGCCATCGTGGGGCCGATCATTCCGCCCTCGATCATCATGATCATCTACGCGCTGCAGGATGAGAGCGTGTCGGTGGGCACGCTGTTCGCGGCCGGCATTTTTCCGGGCATCCTCATCGCGGTGGCGATGTGCGTGGTGAACTTCCATGTCTCGAAGAAGCGCAACTACAAGGGCGACGGCCAGACGCCGCCGCTGCGCGAAATTCTCGTCACCACCTGGAAGGCGATTCCCGCGATCCTGTTGCCGGTGGTGATCCTGGGCGGCATGCGCGCCGGCTGGTTCACGCCCACCGAGGCGTCGGTGGTCGCGGTGTTCTATGCGCTGGTGTGCGGCAAGTTCATCTACCGCACGCTCGAGTGGAAGATGCTGCCCGACATCCTCTCGCGCTCGGCCCTGCTCTCGGCCTCGGTGCTGATCATCATCGGCCTGTCGGCCTCGTTCGCGTGGGTGCTGACCATCGAGGGCATTCCGCAGCAGATGGCCGAATGGCTCATCAGCATGAACCTCTCCCCGTGGATGTTCCTGATCATCGTCAACGTGTTCCTGCTGCTCTTCGGCATCTTCATCGAGCCGCTGCCGGGGGTGATGGTGCTGGCGCCGATCCTGGCGCCCGTGGCGATCAAGCTGGGCGTGGACCCGGTGCACTTCGCGATGATCGTGATCTTCAACCTCACGCTCGGGATGATCACGCCGCCCGTGGGCGGCCTCTTGTTCGTGACCTGCAACGTGTCGAAGGTGCCGATGTCGGCGCTGGTGAAAGAGCTGGTGCCGTTCCTGTGGGCGCACGGCGCGGTGCTGATGATCCTGACCTTCGTGCCGGCGCTCAGCACCTGGCTGCCGCGGGCGCTCGGGTTCAAGTAGCGGCGCCGTGCGCGCGGTTCTGCTCCCGCCACGGTTCGCTGCCAGAATCGGCGCCACGCCAACAATCGATACCCGAGGGAACCGCACCATGAACCGACTCGTCGCCTGCCTGCTCGCCGCAGGGCTGCTGTCCACCGCCGCACTGGCCGCGCCACCTTCGGCATCGCCACCCGCTGCGGCGGCCTCCGCGGCCGCAGCGGCGCCGGCCCCCACGCCGGCGTCTGCGGCCGCTCCCGCCGCAGCAGCAGCGCCCTCCGCCGGCATCGCCGAAGTCGAAGCCGCCGTACGCGCCTGGGCCGCGGCCTGGTCGGCCCGCGACGTGGACCGCTACCTCGCGGCCTACGCCCCCGACTTCACGCCCGCGAAGAAGCAGGACAAGAAGCGCTGGGAGGCCGAGCGCCGCACCCGCATCGCCAACAAGTCGGCGATCAGCGTCGCGGTCGACGACCTCGTCATCAGCGTGAGCGGCCAGACCGCGAGCGCGCGCTTCAAGCAGGTCTACAGCGCCGACAAGCTCAAGAGCACCGACCGCAAGACGCTGGAACTGCAGCGCGTGGGCGACAAGTGGCTCATCCGCAAGGAAAGCACCGGCGGCTGAAGAATCGAGCGCCAGACGGCGCGGCGGCGGTGATATCCCCTGTAAGTCAAACAGGTTCATGAAGATGTCACCGCCTGCAACGATGCTGCAGCCTTCGATCTTTCGAAAGCTGTGGCCGCCATGTTTCCCACCAAGACCGACAAGGCACGCGACGAACTGCAGGGCGGGCAACGCACGCTCAGCCAGCGCGAGCGCGCGCTGCTGCTGATGGCTGATGGCCGGCGCTCGCTGACCGACTTCAGCCCGCTGTTCGCGAGCCGCATCGAGGCGGAGCAGGCGATCCAGGCGCTGATGAGCAAGGGGTATCTGCAGGATGCGCGGCCGGCCGCTGCCGTGCCCGCAGCCCAGCCGGCACAGCCGCCCGCGGCAACTGCCCCGCCCGAGCCGGTGCCCACGTCCAACCCGATCCAGCTCACCGCCACGGCCGACAACTTCGACGGCAAGCGCTCTCTCGCCACCACGCGGATGTTCCTGTTCGACATCTGCGAGCGCATGTTCGTGCGGCGCGACCCCAAGTTCGCCCTGCAGATGCGCGACGCCCTGCGCGAGGCGCGCGACCGCGAGGCGATGCTCACCATCGCCGCGCTGATGCTCAGCGAAATCGAGAAGACGGCGGGTGTCGAGCGGGCCGAATCGCTGCGCGAGCGCATCGAGCGGCTGCTGCCGCCGGCCGAAATCGTGCACTGACCCCACGCGCTCCGGGCCCGCTCGATCCACTACACTCGGCGGGGTCAGGAGAGAGCCCCGCGCGACGGGGCCGCCGAAGGCGCAGGGGATTCCCGAACGCTCAGGCAAAAGGACTGACAAGACGCCGGTGCACACCGGCGTTTCCTTGCTGGAGAGAGGCTGTTGCACCATGTGCGCCGGCCCACCGAAGGAGCAAACCCCGATCGTGGGGCGAATCTCTCAGGTAAAGCGGACAGCAGGGGTGGCCCGTGGCGTTGCAGCCATGGATTTCGACTGCCCCTTTGGAGTGCCCCGTGGCCGCTTCTTCCGCTCCCGATACCCAACTTCTCAAGACGCCGCTGTACGACCTCCACGTGGAGCTCGGCGCACGCATGGTGCCCTTCGCGGGCTACTCGATGCCCGTGCAGTACCCCGCCGGTTTGATGGCCGAGCACAGGCACACGCGCGATGCGGCCGGCCTCTTCGACATCTCGCACATGGGCCAGTTGCGCCTCGTCGGCCCCGACGCCGCAGCCGCCTTCGAGACCCTGATGCCCGTCGACGTGATCGACCTCGCCCCCGGCAAGCAGCGCTACGGCCTGCTGCTGAACGACGAGGGCGGCATCCTCGATGACCTGATGTTCTTCAACGAAGGCCACGGCTCGCTCTTCGTGATCGTGAACGGCGCCTGCAAGGTGGCGGACATCGCGCACATCCAGCAGAAGATCGGCGCGCGCTGCGAGGTGCAGCCGCTGCCCGACCACGCGCTGCTCGCGCTGCAGGGCCCGCAGGCCGCGGCCACGCTGGCGCGACTGTCGCCCGGCATCGAGCGCTTCGTGTTCATGACGGGCGGCGCGGTGCAGATCGGCGGCATCGCGGCCTTCGTCACGCGCAGCGGCTACACGGGTGAAGACGGCTTCGAGATCTCCGTGGCCGGCAAGGACGCCGACGCCCTCGCCCGCCTGCTGCTGGCCCAGCCCGAGGTCAAGCCCATCGGCCTGGGCGCACGCAACTCGCTGCGCCTGGAAGCCGGGCTCTGCCTCTACGGCAACGACATCGACACCACCACCACGCCGGTCGAGGCCTCGCTCAACTGGGCGATGCAGAAGGTGCGCCGCACGGGCGGTGCGCGCGAAGGCGGCTTTCCGGGCGCGGCCAAGATCCTTGCCCAACTCACAGCCGCGACCGTCGGCGCGGCCGGCCACACCGACCACGACACCCTGAAACGCAAGCGCGTCGGCCTCGTCGCGCTGGAGCGCATTCCGGTGCGCGACGGCACGCTGCTGCAATCCTTCGAGGGCCAGGACATCGGCATCGTCACCAGCGGCCTGCTCGGCCCGAGCGCCGACCGCTGCGTCGCGATGGGCTACGTGGCCACCGCCTTCTCCGAGCCCGGCACGCGCGTGCAGGCCATCGTGCGCGGCAAGCCGGTGCCGATGGAAGTCTCGACCATGCCCTTTGTGCCGACCCGCTACTACCGCGGATGACCGAGGCTGATCGCGGTTGACCGCGGCTAGGCTCTGCATCCCGATTCAATTTTTTCCACGAGGAGTTTTCCCATGAGCATCAAGTACACCAAGGACCACGAGTGGGTCTCGGCCGAAGGCGGCGCGGCCACCGTCGGCATCACCGTGCATGCGCAGGACGCGCTGGGCGATGTCGTGTTCGTCGACCTGCCCGAAGTGGGCAAGACCTTTGCGCAGGGCGAAGTGGCCGGCGTCGTCGAATCGGTGAAGGCCGCGGCCGACGTGTTCATGCCCGTCTCGGGCGAGATCACCGAGGTGAACGAAGCGTTGCGCGCCGACCCCTCGCTCGCCAACAGCGACCCGCTGGCCACCGGCTGGTTCTTCAAGGTCAAGCTGAGCGAGCCCGCACAGCTCGACGCACTGCTCGACGCCGCAACGTACGACAAGTTCGCCGCCGAATCCTGAAAATGTTCGCCCCTCGGCTTGCCACTTCGTGTGCTTCGCCATCCCCCATGGGGAAGGCGCGGCCCGCCTTGGGGCGGCCCGGCGGCGACCGCTGAGCCTCTCTTCTTTTTTACGCCGATATCACCGCCATGCCGATTCCCGCCCTTCCCTCTTTGCAAGAACTAGAGAACGCCGAAGAATTTCTCGCCCGCCACATCGGCATCGATGCGGCGGACGAGGCGCGCATGCTGCCGGTGATCGGCTCGGCCACGCGGGCCGAACTCATCGACGGCATCGTGCCCGCGGCCATCCGCCGCGCGAAGCCGATGCGCCTGCCGGCCCCGGTGACCGAGGCCGAGGCGCTGGCCGAGCTGAAGGCGATGGCGTCGAAGAACAAGGTGTTCAAGAGCTTCATCGGCCAGGGCTACTACGGCACGCACACGCCGGGCGTCATCCTGCGCAACGTGCTGGAGAACCCCGCCTGGTACACCGCCTACACGCCCTACCAGGCCGAGATTTCGCAGGGCCGCATGGAGGCCCTGCTCAACTTCCAGACGATGGTGTGCGACCTCACGGGCATGGCCATCGCCAACGCGTCGATGCTGGACGAAGCCACGGCCGCGGCCGAGGCGATGACGCTCGCCAAGCGCAGCGTGAAAAGCAAGAGCAACGTGTTCCTGGTGTCGGGCGACTGCCATCCGCAGACCATCGAAGTCATCAGGACGCGCGCCGCGCCGCTGGGCATCGAAGTGAAGGTGAGCACCGTCTCCGAGACGCTGCCGCACCTGATGGCGAGCTGTGAATTCTTCGGCGTGCTCGCGCAGTACCCGGCCACCACCGGCCACGTGCACGACCTGCGCCCGCTCGCGGGCCATGCCCATCAATGCGACGCCGCCTTCTGCGTGGCCGCCGACCTGCTCGCGCTCACGCTGCTCGCGCCGCCCGGCGAATGGGATGCCGACATCGTCTGCGGCACCACCCAGCGTTTCGGCATGCCGCTGTGCAACGGCGGCCCGCACGCCGCGTACCTGGCCTGCCGCGATTCGTTCAAGCGGTCGCTGCCGGGGCGCCTGGTCGGCGTGAGCGTCGACACGCACGGCCAGCCCGCCTACCGCCTCGCGCTGCAGACGCGCGAGCAGCACATCCGCCGCGAGAAAGCCACCTCCAACATCTGCACGGCGCAGGTGCTGCCGGCGGTGGTGGCCAGCATGTACGCCGTGTACCACGGGCCCGACGGGCTCACCCGCATCGCGCAGCGCGTGGCGGCGCTCACCGCCATCCTCGCGCAGGGCCTGGCGCAAATGGGCCGCGAGCCGGTCAACGAATTCGCCTTCGATTCGCTCACGATCCGCACCGGCGACGACACGCCGAAGATCATCGAGCGCGCGACCGCCGCCGGCGTCAACCTGCGCCAGCGGCTGCAGCAGCACCTGGGCATCTCGCTGGACGAGACCACGACGCGCGCCGATGTCGAAACGCTCTGGGCCCTGTTCGTGCCCGCCGGCACCGCGATGCCGCGCTTCGACGACCTGGCCAACACCGCGCCGCGCCTGCCCGAAGACCTGCGCCGCACAAGCGCCTTCCTCACGCACCCGGTGTTCAACACGCACAAGAGCGAGACGGCGATGCTGCGCTACATCCGCAGCCTCTCGGACAAGGACCTCGCGCTCGACCGCAGCATGATCCCGCTGGGCAGCTGCACGATGAAGCTCAATGCGACCAGCGAGATGATCCCCATCACCTGGCCCGAGTTCGCGAACATCCACCCCTTCGCGCCCGCCGAACAACAGCTGGGCTACGCGCAGCTCGATGCGCAGCTGCGCGCGTGGCTCTGCGAAGCGACGGGCTACGCGGGCATCAGCCTGCAGCCCAACGCGGGTTCGCAGGGCGAGTACGCGGGCCTGCTGGCCATCAAGTCGTTCCATGAGGCCAAGGGCCAGGGCCACCGCAACATCTGCCTGATTCCCTCGTCGGCGCACGGCACCAACCCCGCGAGCGCGCAGATGGTGGGCCTGCAGGTGGTGGTGACGGCCTGCGATGCGCAGGGCAACGTCGACATGGATGACCTGAAGCGCGCCTGCGAGAAGCACAGCGACAAGCTGGCCGCCGTGATGATCACCTACCCCAGCACCCACGGCGTGTTCGAGACGCGCGTGAAGGAACTCTGCGAGCTCGTGCACGAACACGGCGGCCGCGTGTACGTCGATGGCGCCAACATGAACGCGCTGGTCGGCGTGGCCGCGCCGGGCGAATTCGGCGGCGACGTGAGCCACCTGAACCTGCACAAGACCTTCTGCATTCCGCACGGCGGCGGCGGGCCGGGCGTGGGCCCGGTGTGCGTGGTCGAAGACCTCGTGCCGTACCTGCCGGGCCATGCGACGGCCGGCGTCGCATCGAACGGCGTGGGCGCCGTGTCGGCCGCGCCTCTGGGCAACGCGGCCGTGCTGCCGATCAGCTGGATGTACTGCCGCATGATGGGCGCCAAGGGCCTGCAGGCCGCGACCGAGACGGCCATCCTGAGCGCGAACTACATCAGCGCGCGGCTGAAGGACCACTACCCCACGCTGTACGCGAGCCCCAACGGCCACGTCGCGCACGAGTGCATCCTGGATCTGCGCCCGCTCAAGGACACGAGCGGTGTCACCGCCGAAGACGTGGCCAAGCGCCTCATCGACTACGGCTTCCACGCGCCCACGCTGAGCTTCCCCGTGCCCGGCACGCTGATGGTGGAGCCCACCGAGAGCGAGCCGCTGGCGGAGCTGGACCGCTTCATCGACGCGATGATCGCGATCCGCGGCGAGATCCGCCGCATCGAGGAAGGCGTGTGGCCGAAGGAAGACAACCCGCTCAAGCACGCACCGCACACCGCGGCCAGCCTGCTGGGCACCGAGTGGGCGCACCCGTATTCGCGCGAACTCGGCGCGTTCCCGCTGGCCGAACTCAAGCAGGCCAAGTACTGGCCGCCGATCGGCCGCGTGGACAACGTCTACGGCGACCGCAACCTGTTCTGCAGCTGCGTGCCGGTGGGCGAGTACGAGGAAACCGAAGCCGCCCGAGGCTGATCAGCCTTCGCGGCGGTACATCGACCACTTCACGGTGAGGATGTCCGCCGCGATCTTCGCGGCGTTCACGCCCGCGTAGGTCTCGGACGGGTTGAACTCGAAGCCCTCCTGGTACCGCTTGACCTGCGCGAAGTCGCGGTCGAAGGTCATCGGGCCCATGAGCTCCGCGGGGTTGACGCCCGCGGGGAGCGCGAGGAATTTCTCCGGATCGGTGGCACTCTGGTAGAGGTCGACGCTCATCTGGTTCATATGCTTGTCCTCGTGATTGGAAAGCACATGGTCCCCGGCCCCGGCGCCGCGCGCAATCGGTCCGCGCCTACACGGCGCGCCGGATCAAGCCCGAAGGCCCGCCCTCGAAATTGCCTCAGGGCTGCTTCTTCCTGGCCAGCTCGCCCGTGGCGATCTGCTGGCGAAAGCCGCGCAGGCTGGCCTTCACCTTGCGCTCGTTCTCCGGCCCCATGCGCACCATGATCTTCTGGCCCGAGGACATCGACTCCAGCTTCGCGTCGACGTATTCGTAGCGCACCCATGGCCGCTGCGAAGGCACGTCGCCCTTCACCTCGACCAGCCGCACCTGCACCGGGCCGCTGGGCTCGGGCGCCTGCAGCAGGTGGTCGATGACGGCGATGAGCCGGTCATTGAAGTAGCGGCCCGGAAAGCCAAGCTCCTCGTACGCCTTCTGGAACAGCGGATAGAGCTTGGCGTACACCGTCGCCGCTTTGGCCGGATCGACTGTCTCGGCCAGCAGCACGATGCCGTTGTAGCGCGCCGCGTTGTTCGCGGCGATGGTCTGCGTGCCGCCCTGTTGCGGCCCGTCGGTGATGAAGCGCTGTCCCGTGGGCTGCACCGGCCAGGCGCTGGCGGGCGCCTGCTCGCGCGCGAGGTTGTCGACCGTGGCCACGAAGCGCCGCACGATGCCATCGGAGCGCAGGTAGGCCGAGGCGTTCTTGCCGCCGATCAGTTCGCTCAACGCCTTCATCACGCGCGAATCGGATTCCGCGAGCGCCGGCAAGGCCGCATCGGGCGGCGCGAGCGCATCGACGGGGTTCTGCGGGCCCGTGGGCTCCGCGGCCGCGGGCGGCGCGGCGGGCCGGTCGTCGGGCGCCGCGGCCACGGGCGTGGGCTCGGGCGCTTTTTGCTGTTGCTGGTACCAGCGCCAGCCGAAGAACGCTGCGGCCAGCACCACGAGGCCGATGACGACGATCATGCCGATCGGCGTCTCGCGGCGGGGCCGGAATTCGGGGGTGTCCCTGGAGCCTGGGGAGTCCGAGGATGGGTGGTCGGTCATGGCGGCACGTTCCTTTTTGCTGAAGGCTGTGTGATGCAACAGGTCGGTCGATGTTGCATCAATCGGTACCCCATTCACGCCTGAGCTCGTAACGCCTTGTGACGCGGGGCACCGTCCACGCATCGCCCACGCACCGCGCCCGAAGGTTCAGGCCGGCGCGCTGAGCGACTGCAGCCACGCGACCGTGCCCTGCAGTTCGGCCGGGCGCAGCTCGTGCGCGCCCGGAAAGTCCGAGCCCGACAGCGCCAGCGGCAGCGTGCGCGCCAGCTCGCGCGTGACCTCGGCCGCGCTCGGCGGAATCACGTTGTCGGCGCTGCCATGGCTCACCCACAGCGCCTTGCCCTCGAAGGCCTCGGCGGGCGCGATGTGCGGCACCACCTGCGACAACAGCCGGCTGTGCCACACCATCGCGGCGCGCAGCTTCGCGGGCTGCGTGAGCAAGAGCGACAGCGCCATGATCCCGCCCTGGCTGAAGCCGCCCACCACGACGCGCTCGGGCGGAACGCCCAGCTGCTGCGCGGCCGAGTCGATCATCTCGCCGACCAGGAAGCGGCTCTCGCGCTCCTGTTCTTCGTCGATCTGCCGCTCGCCGTTGGGGAGCACGCCGAACTCGAACCACGCGTAGGCATCGGGCGACAGCACATAGGGCGCGCGCAGGCTCAGCACGTGGAACTGCGGCGGCATCAGCCGCGCGAGGCCGAACAGGTCCTGCTCGTTGCTGCCCACGCCGTGCATCAGCACCAGCAGCCAGGGCTCGCGCACGTTGGCCTGTGCGCTGTGTTCGAGAAACTTGAGGGGCAGGTGAAGTTGGGTCATGAATGCGTTCGTTCAGAGGGATGCGTGAAAACCTTGGGCGAGCGCGCGCGTCACTTCGGCGGCCGACACCTCGCGGCAGCCGGTTGCGTTCTGCCCCGACCACAGCGGCGAGAAGTCGCCGCTGCCCTGCGCCTCGGCCTTCGTGCGCAGCGGCGCGATGCCCGAGGTGGCGAGCGGAAACTCGGGCGCCGCCGCGCCGATGGGGCCCAGCTCGCGCATCACACGATTGACGATGCCGCGCGCCGGGCGTCCCGTGAAGAGGTTGGTGAGCGCGGTGTGGCGCGCCGCTTCGCTCTTGAGCGCCGCGCGATGGATCGCGCTGGTCGTGGCCTCGGGCGTCAGCATGTAGGCGGTGCCTACCTGCACGCCCGCGGCGCCCAATGCCATGGCCGCGGCCACGCCGTTGGCATCGGCGATGCCGCCGGCCGCGATCACCGGCACCTTCACCGCGCGCACCAACTGCGGCAGCAGCGCGAAGGTGCCGAGCTGCCTGGTCAAGTCGTGCGACAGGAAGTGCCCGCGATGCCCGCCCGCCTCGAGCCCCTGCGCAATCACCGCATCGGCGCCATGCGCCTCGAGCCACAGCGCCTCTTCGACCGTCGTGGCCGAGGCCAGCACCTTCGCGCCCCAGCCATGTACCCGCGCGAGCAGCTCAGCGGAAGGCAGCCCGAAATGAAAGCTCACCACCGGCGGCTTGAACTCGGCCAGAACATCTGCCACGTCGGCGCTGAAGGGGTTGCGGCCCGGGCCGGTGGGGATGCTCGCCGCGTCGATGCCGAATTCGGCGTAGTACGGCGCGAGCGCGGCGCGCCACGTTGCTTCGCGTTCGGTGCTCGGCGCGGGCGGCGTGTGGCAGAAGAAGTTGACGTTGTAAGGCTTGTCGGTTCCGGCGCGGATGGCGGTGAGTTCACTGCGCATCACGTCGGGGCTCAGCATCGCGCAAGGCAGCGATCCGAGCCCGCCTGCGTTGCTCACCGCGATGGCCATCGCGCTGACCTGGATGCCGGCCATCGGCGCCTGGATGAGGGGAAGTTCGGTGCCGAGAATCTGCTGCAGCGTGGCCATTCGGGTGCTCCTTCTTGATCGAATGGCGCGATTGTCCCGCCAAGCCGGGCGGCGCTGCGCCCGCGGGGTCATCGCAGGGCTCGGCGATCAAGCGGCTCGCTTGCCCGGCGCATGCTTGGGGTCGTGCCCCCAGTTCATCAACGAGTAGCGCCACGGCGTCTCGGTGATGTCGCCTTCGGGCCGCTGGGCCAGGTGGCGCTTGACGTAGCCCACGACCTTGCGCATGTGCGCGATGTCGCCTGCGGTGAGCTCGCCGCGGGCCTTCGCGAGCAGGCGCACGATGCGCCGCCCCGAACGATGGCCGACCGATTCGCCGCCTTCTCTGCCCTTGGCGCCCTTGAAGCCGACCGCGCGCGAGTCGTCGGTTTCGAGCCAGTCGCCCAACTGCCGCGGCGTCATGTTGACCGCGCGCTTGAATGCGCGCACGGTGTCCGCATCGGCCGCGGCGGGCGGGCGTGCGCTATCCATTTTTCTGAAGCGCGCCCGTCTTGTGGATCGCCTTCTTGCCCGACTTGCTGCTCTTGACCTCGAACTCGGGATGGGCCTTGGTCGCCTTGGCGGTGTGCCCCTTCACGCTCGCGGTGCCCATCACCTTGCGGGTCACCACGCCCGTAGTTTTGCCTTGGGAGGTGCTCCAGGCGACCTTGTCGCCCACCTTCGGTTCGGTCTTCATGTGCGTTGCCCCGTGGAAGTCTGCGAATGGCCCAGTCTCTCCAGGCACGCGCGAGGACGGCGTTGCGATGGCCGACGAAAGGCGTAGGACGGTGCCGTCACCGCCTTGGCGACGGGCGCTGCGGCAGCGGGGGCATCGCGGCGTGGCTTGGCACAATCGCGCGCATGCCCTCCCCGACCGCGCCCGCCCCGCATTGCAGCATCCGCAGCTACAGCGGCGAGTACCTGGGCCACGACCATGACCACGCGCAGATCATGTATGCGCTGGACGGCCGCATGGAGCTGGAGATCGGCGGGCGCGCCGCCTTCACCGACAGCTCGTGCGGCATGATCATTCCGGCCGGCATGGCCCACACCTTCATGGCGCCGCGCGGCGTGCGCATGGTGGTCATCGACACGCCCGACGACGCCGGCGTGGACCGCCTGCGGCGCTTCGCGGTCACGGCCGCCTGCCGCAACGGCATCGACGCATCGAACGCCGCGCGGCAACTGGCGAAGGTGCTCGAGGCGCCCTCGATCCTCGCGCGCCGCAGCATCGAGCTCGCCCGCCTGGACGACGCCCTCGGCCGCGCGCTGCACGCGCCGTGGGACACCGCGCGCATGGCCGCGCTCTTCTTCCTGAGCCCGCAGCGTTTTCATGCGCGGCTGCTCGAGCTGACCGGCCTCTCCCCGCAGGCGTACCTGCGCGCGCGGCGGCTCGATGCGGCCGAGCGCTGGCTGCGCGGCGGCATGCCGCTGGAGGCGACCGCGCTGCGCGTGGGCTACCGCTCGGCAAGCGCGCTGGGCTTTGCGCTGCGGCGCGAACGCCAGCTGGGGGCGAGGCAGCTGCGCGCACTTTCCGCGTCTTCCGCACCCTCGGCATCTTCGGCATCCTCCTGAAGGTCGAGAGTCTCTCGACATTCGGGCGCCCCGTCTCGCCCGAGCATTCGGGGCATGAAGAACGCATCCATCGTCGGCGCCTGCATGGTGCTGGCCGCCGCCGCCCTGTGGGGCACCACCGGAACCGCGCAGACTTTCATGCCCGCGCACACCTCGCCCTACTGGGTGGGCACCTTGCGCATGGCGATCGCCACGCTGTTCTTCGCGGCCTTCATCGCCTGGCGCCGGCGCGGCGGCGATCGCCCGACGCTCGCCCTGCCTGCCACCGCATGGCGATGGGTGCTGCTCGCGGGCCTGTGCATGGCCGGCTACAACCTGAGCTTCTTCGCGGGCGTCAAGGCCACGGGCATCGCCATCGGCACCGCGGTGGCGGTGGGCAGCGGGCCGGCATGGGCAGGGCTGCTGCAGTCGCTGGTCTCGCGCAGGCCGCCCGCGCCGGTGTGGTGGGTGGGCACGCTGCTGGCCATCGGCGGCGGGTGCCTGATGGTCATGCCGGCCGGCGCCGCCGGCCTGCAGGCAGAGCCGGCGGGACTCGCGCTGTGCCTGGCATCGGGTTTTTGCTATGCGGTCTACACGCTGGTGAGCCAGCGCCTCGTGCGCCACTCGCCGCCCGCGACGGTCACGCTCTGGGTCTTCGGCGTGGCCTCTGCGGCGGCGATACCGGTGGCGTTCCTCCTCTCGGGCCCCTTCACTGCCCCGCCATCGGGATGGGCCATCGTGGCGTACCTGGGCCTGGTCTCCACGGGCGTCTCGTACCTGCTCTTCAGCCATGCGCTGCGGCACATCTCCGGCGCCTCGGGCGTCACGCTGGCGCTGGCGGAACCGGTCACCGCGTTCGCGCTGGCCCTGCTCGTGGTGCACGAGCGCCCGGCCCCGGCAGCCTTTGCCGGACTGGCGATGGTGCTCGCGGGCCTGGTGGTCGTCGTGTGGACCGAAGCGCGCAGCGCCCGGTGATGCAAGCCCCGCTGGCAGCAGGACCTAGCGCGGCGCGCCGAATTCCTTCAGCTTGAAATCCGTCTCGTCCTTGTAGCCATGCAGGCGGCACGCGGCGCGAAAGTCTTCCTCGGAAAAACCCGTCCAGGCGTAGTTCCTCACGTTGCGCCCCGTCGCGCGGTTCTGCACGTAGAACGACAGCGTCGCCTTCGACTCGGAGATGCTGATCGTCTTGTGCAGGTTCGGCACGAACCTGAATTGCTGCGCATCGAAGGTCTTGGCAAAACCCAGCGCCGTGCGCACGACGATGCGCTCCGGGGTGAATTCGAACTTCGTCACGAAGAGATAGTCTCGGCGAAGGATCACGATGGCCACGAGCCCCAGCCCGATCGTTGCCGCGTAGAACAGCGGCGAGTTGATCGTCCGGTCGACCAGGAACCGGTACGCGTAGTTGAAGACCAGCGAGGCCAGCCCGACCATCAACACCAGCTGTCCGACCTGGCTGAGCAGCCACTTGCCCTTGTTCGATACCGAAACGATCACGATCTTTCTCCCTCTTTCTTCTTTGTTGAAAATCATGCGGCGGCGATGGCGGCGCACAGCCGCCTCGCGCCCTCTGCCGTCTTTTTATTCCTCGCTCGTCCACTCCACCTGCACGCCCAGGCTGCGCAGGTTCTCCACGAAGCGCGGATGCGCGCGGCGAATGGGCGTCGCGTTGCGGATCTCCGAGCGCCCCTCGATGCTCGCGGCCACCATGAAGAGCGCGATCGCCACGCGGATGATGTACGGGCTCTCCACCACCGCCGGCGTCAGCGGATTGCCGCCGAAGGTGATGAGCCGGTGCGGGTCCGACGAGAACACGTGCGCGCCGAACTTGGAGAGCTCGCCGGTCCAGCCGAGCGCGCCGTCGTACACCTTGTTCCAGAACATCGCGTTGCCCTGCGCGCGCACGCCCAGCGCAATGAAGATGGGCAACAGGTCCACCGGAAAGTAAGGCCACGGCGCCGCCTCCACCTTGGTGAGCACGTTGCTCGTGAACGGCGTCTGCACCTTCAGCGGGCCGGTGCGGATGGCGCGCGACCAGCCATCCGCGTGCTCGATGCGCACGCCGAATTTCGCGAAGGTGCGGTCCAGCAGCGGAAAGTTCGCGGGCGCGCTGTTGCGCACGATCACGTCGCCGTCGGTGATCGCGCCCAGCGCGAGAAAGGTCGTGATCTCGTGGAAGTCTTCGTCGAAGCGGAACTCGCCGCCCGTGAGCGCGCTGCCGCCATGCACCGTCACGCGCGAGGTGCCGATGCCTTCGATGCGCACGCCGATCATCGCCATGAAGCGGCAGAACTCCTGCACGTGCGGCTCCGAGGCAGCGTTGGTGAGCGTCGAGGTGCCGTCGGCCGCGGCCGCGCACAGGACGAAGTTCTCGGTGGTCGTGACCGAGGCGTAGTCGAGCCAGTGATCGTTGGGCGTCAGGCGCCCGGCGCTGCGCACGAGCAGCGACCCCTCGGTGCGCTCCACCTGGCCGCCGAAGCGCTGGAACACCTCCACATGCGGATCGATCTCGCGCACGCCCAGTGTGCAGCCCTTGACGTTGTCCTCCAGCCGCGCGACGCCAAAGCGCGCCAAGAGCGGCGGCACCAGCATGATCGACGAGCGCATCTCCTCGGGCAGGCGATGCCGCGCGGCGTCGAACGCGGTTTCGCGGTGGTGCAACTCGAGCGTGCCGGTGGCGTGGTCCATCTGCACGTCGCTGCCGAGGGTGCGGAAGATGTCCAGGATCTTGCGCACGTCGGTGATGTCGGGCACGCCGAGCAATCGCAGCGGCTCGTTGGTGAGCAAGGTGGCGCAGAGCACCGGCAGCACGGCGTTCTTGTTGGCGGAGGGGGTGATGCGGCCGCGAAGCGGCGTGCCGCCGTGCACGATGAGGTTGGACATGGAGGTGCGGAAAAGCGGAGAAAGCGAGCGGAAAACCGGAGAGCCCGGGGGCGGGAAAAGGTCGCGGACCATCCGCGACCGGGTGAGGGGACTTTAGCCTCGGCGGACGGCAATTTCGAATCGGGAAACTGTAAGAACTTGGTTTGACACCGAGCAATTGGCGCCGTCTCGCCCTCCCCACAACGACAAATTCGGGGAAATGTCCTATCGCCTTGACATGTGGCAAGTTGTACGATTTCGTATCTCTCGTGACAAGACAATGCCTCGCCATGCCCAGGCTCAGTGAAACGGGCGGACTGCGCGCTTCGCGCAGGCACGCCACACCGCCGGCGGGCTGCATCGCCAAGCCGCACAAAACATGACCTCTGACCCACGGAGCGTCACGCCTCGAGCGCCAGCTGCGCGCAGAGGCGAACCAAGTCCCGGACCTCGCGCAAGCGGTCGATATCTCTCGCCGAGGTCCTGACACGGGCTCATGACGAGGTGCGGATTTCGTTCGCTCCTCATTGGGCAATTTATATTTTTTGATGAGGAGCGACAGGATGAACCTGCATTACAGAACAGTGTGGAATGAAGGATTGGGCTGCTGCGTGGCGGCAGCCGAAAACACGAAGGCACCGCGAAGCGGCGGCGCGCAGGGTTCGCGCGGTTCGCGGCGCACCGCCACCGCGAGCGCGGCCCTGGCACTCGTTGCAGTGGCCGTCGGCGGCGCAGCGCAGGCCGCGACCTTCAGCGTCGCCAACGAAGCCCAGTTGATCGCGGCCATCGATGCCGCCAACGCCAGCGCGGACCCGACCTCGGTCATCACCGTCACCAAGGCCTTCACGGTCACGACGCTGCTCCCGCAGATCAAGGCGAACGTGACGGTCAATGCCGGCGCCATCGCCACCACCATCGGTTCGGCCGCCGGCGCGTCGCTGGACGTCCAGGCCGGCGCAAGCTACCAGAGCACCGGTGCGATACGCGTGGGCAACGCGGCCAACACGAGCGGCACCCTCGTCGCCCAGGGCAGCGGCGCTTCGGTCGCGGGCTCCGTGCTGCAGACCGGGCCCGGGCTGGCCACCCTCCGCGTGCTGGACGGGGCGAGCGTTGTCACCGCCGGCAACGCGGAGCTGGGCGGCAACAACGCGGCATCCAACAAGGGCGTCACGAACGTGGTGGTCAGCGGCACCGGCTCCACGCTGAACATCGGCACGGGCTACTACCAGCACGACGGTTCGCTCCAGGCGTCCGGCGGCGCCAAGGTCGAGGCCAACGTGATGCAGCTGGGCCTGAGCGTGGGCGATGTGTTCACGGGCGTGGTGACGGGCCCGGGCACCGTCGTCGGAACCCGGTCCGGCATCCTCACGCTGGGCGGCTACGGCACGGCGAACGTGACCGTGGGAGACGGCGCGACCATCAAGTCGAACAATGGCGGCTCCATGCTCGTCTTGGCCAGCCAGCCGGGCAGCACCGCCACGCTGAACATCGGGGCAGCGGCGGGCGACGCACCCGTCGCTCCAGGCCTCGTGAACGCGTTGAGCCTCAACGGCGGCAGCGGCAAGGCGACGCTGAACTTCAACCACAACGCCAGCGCCTATGAGTTCGCGGTGCCGATCACCGGATCGGTCGCGGTCAACCAGGTCGGCAGCGGCACGACGGTGCTCACGGGCGCCAACACCTACGGCGGCGGCACCAACATCGCCGCGGGCACCCTGCAGGTGGGCAATGGCGGCACCACCGGCTCGTTCTTCGGCAACGTCGCCAACAACGCCGCACTGGTCGTCAATCGCAAGGATGCCCTCACCCTCTCGGTCAACATCAGCGGCACCGGCACCGTCCAGCAGGTGGGCGCGGGCACCACGACGCTGAACGGAACCAGCACCTACACCGGCGGCACCACCGTCGAGGCCGGCCGCCTCGTGGCGGGCAGCGCGGGCGCTTTCGCGCAGAACACCGCCTATACGGTCAACGGCGGCACGCTGGACCTGGGCACCTGGGACCTCACCACCTCCAACCTCTCGGGCACCGGCGGCACCGTGGCGCTGAACGCCCGGACCCTCACGGCCAACCAGGCCGGCGACAGCACCTATACGGGCGCCATCACCGGCACGGGCGGCCTCGTCAAGACCGGCGCCGGCGCGCTCACGCTCTCGGGCGGCAGCAAGTACAGCGGCGCCACCAACGTGGCCGGCGGCACCTTGCGCGCCGGCGCGGCGAACGTGCTCGCCGGCGCGAGCGCGTTCACCGTCGCCGCGGGCGCCACGCTCGACCTGGCCGGCAACAGCCAGACCGTCGCCTCGGTGGCCAACGGCGGCACCGTCTCGCTCGCGGGCGCCGCGCCGGGCACCACGCTCACCGTCACCGGCCCATGGGCGGGCAACGGCGGCACGCTGCGCCTGGGCACGGCGCTCGGCGGCAGCACGAGCGCGAGCGACCGCCTCGTGCTCGACGGCGCCACGGCCATCGCCAGCGGCACGACGAACGTGCAGGTCTCCAACCTGGGCGGCCTGGGCGCGCTCACCAGCGGCAACGGCATCGAGGTGATCAGCGCGATCAACGGCGCCACCACCACCGCGCAGACCAGCAAGAGCGCCTTCGCGCTGGCCGGCGGCCACGTGGACGCGGGCGCCTACGAGTACCGGCTGCACGCGGCCGATGCGAGCGGCGCGGGCGAGAACTGGTACCTGCGCTCGACGATCACCGTCACGCCGCCGGTGGACCCGGGCAATCCGGGCTCGCCCGACACGCCCGTTTCACCCGTTTCGCCGGTTTCGCCGGTTTCGCCCATCGTCATCCCGACCTACCGCGCCGAAGCCTCGCTCTACGCGGCGCTGCCAAGCCAATTGCGCCAGGGGAACCTCGCGATGCTGGGCGATTTGCGCAAGCGCGTGGGCGATGACGACGTGAAAGGCACCGCCGCGACATCGACCGGTTCGGACCGCCGCGCATGGGCGCGCGTGCTCTCGACCGACATCGACATCCAGCAAGGCGGCACCGTCTCGCCGACCAGCAAAGGTCGTCTCACGGGCTTCCAAGCGGGCACGGATCTGCTGGCCACGTCGAACGTGCGCGCCGGCCTCTACGTCGGCCAGCTCGATGGCGATGCAACGGTCAACGGCTTCGCGAGCGGCGTGAGCAACCTTCGCACCGGCCGCAACGACCTGCGCAGCCAGTACGTCGGTGTCTACGGCACCTTCACCGCCGACAGCGGCCTCTATGCCGACGTCGTGGTGCAGTCCGGCCGCCATCGCTACACGGTCGAGCCGATGCTCGGCGCGGGTGTTGGCGGCAAGGGCAACAGCTTGCTGGGCTCCATCGAAGTCGGCCAGGCGTTCGCATTGGGCGGAACCGGTTGGAGCATCGAGCCGCAACTGCAGCTGATCCACCAGCACATGGACCTGAGCGATTCCGCCATCCTCGGCGCGGTCGTGCAGCCCGATGCCGACAGCGGCTGGATCGCGCGCGCAGGCGTTCGCGTCAAGGGCCAGATCGACACCGGCATGGGCGCCCTTCAGCCCTACGGCCGCTTCAATGTCTACAGGACATCGAGCGGCGCGGACATCGCCCGTTTCGTCAACGGCGCGACGCGCACCGACATCGCAGCACCCACCGGCGGCACCAGCACCGAGCTGGCCGGCGGCTTCACGCTGGCGCTCGGCCAGACGACCAGCCTCTACGGCGAAGTCGGCAAGCTGTGGTCCTCGGGCGGCGACGCCAAGGTCAAGAGCTCGATCAACGGCTCGCTGGGCGTTCGCGTGAAGTGGTGAACGCAGGCGGGCTGCATCGCCAAGGCGCACTGCAGCACGCCTGACCTGCGGAGCGCGCGGCCCCTGGCGCGAGCGCTTGCAGGTCTACGGCCTACGAATGGCAGGCCCGATGCCCCGCTTCGGAATCGGGGCCTGCACTCACGAGTTCCCGCGCCTGCGATTGGCGCGCCGGCGTCACCGTGTCGCGCCGCAAGCTCCAGATGCATGCGCAAAGCCGGAGCAATCCCTCGACCTGGACGGCGTACAGATCGTCCTGCGGGTCTTGCTCGGCGATCAGTTTGGCGATGTGGTCGATGGCGTCTCCGGGATGAAAGCCGAGCCCTGAGCGCGCCATGTCCATGGCGGTAACTAGTACTTCTGTTTTTTGCATGCGCAAGTGTGGTTTCCGGAATGAAACAGCATTGGTACTCAAATTCGCAGAGGCTGTACTAATTTGCGATTTCAGGCGGCAACTGCCCCGTTCCGAGGTCGTACGTCGTAGCACGAACGCGGTATTGCAGGGAACCCACCCCCTGGGATGTACTGGCCACCAAGATACAAGGAGTGTTCGATGACCAGGGCTACCTTTCACAAAGCAACGGCAACCTTGAAAGTGCCGTTCCACACCGACCCGGACACCGAGTTGGCGGCCCTGCGCATCGCAGGCATCCCGGTCGACGACCGGGGCCTCGCGACCACGGGCTTTCTGCACATGAGGACCACCGCGGGCTACCGTTCCCGCATCTTCCGGTGGTTTGCCGATGCCGATGCCAAAGGCTTGCGCGCAAGCCCCGCGACCCTGGGAGACGGTCGCTGAAACCTGCAGACTGTCCATGCAGGTGGACAGTCATGACAGGGATTCGGGCTTTTTCTTCTTCTTTCGTCTCCCTATCATTGGCATCTGATTTATGCCATTGATCATCGATATTGGAGAGAAAAGTGAGCAAACCCGAATTCTTCGTCACCCCTGGCTATGGACAGCAATTCCGAGACAGGTTGCATTATTCCCAAGCCGTCAAGATCGGCAATCGCGTGGAAATTTCAGGCCAGGGCGGCTGGAATGACGAGCTGCAATTCCCCGAATCCCTCGAAGAAGAAATTGCGCAGACATTCCGAAATGTGGAACGGACGCTGGCCGCCGCCGGCGCCAGCTGGGAGCATGTCGTTCACGTCAATTCGTACCACGTCGGCGGATTTCCTGACGAGGTGAACGAGACGATTTCCAGGCTTTATCGCCTATACATGCCCAACCATGCGCCCATCTGGACGGAATTGGGCGTCGAGGCCCTCGCACACCCGGACATGCACATTGAAATTCGCGTGACCGCAATTATTCCGTAATAAGCAGATCGCCTCCGAATTTCTGAATCACCCAATCGGCGAACGCCTTCAACCGGGCGTTCTGATGCCGGTTGGGTGGATAAAGAACATGAAAAGGCATTGCCGGCCGTGACCAATCTTCCAGCACCGGGACCAATTGGCCCGCGTCCAGATAGGGCTGGACGACGCGCCTGAAATGCTGCCCGACGCCCAGGCCCGCGAGCAGCATCTCCTTCAGGCCCTCGCCCTCGTTGGCCGAGAATACGCAATTGCCGATTTCGAATCGCTCATTGCCGCGCTCGAATACCAATAGCTCCGGCTTCCCGGTCGCGGCAAAGAAATAACACGCCGCGTCGTGATGCGATTGAAGATCTTCGGGAGAAGACGGAATTCCCTTGCGCTCCAAATAGGCCGGCGCTGCGCAGGTCAGGTATTGAAGCTCGGTCACCTTGCGCCCGATCATCGCCATATCGCCCAACTTGCCAGCGCGAATGACGCAATCCACGCCCTCTTCCACGATATTCAAGGGCCGGTCGCTGATTCCCACGGCGACGGTGATATCCGGGTATTGGTGGTGAAAATCCGCTAGTTCTGGAATCAGCAGGCCATTGGCAAATGATGCGGGCACGTCGATTCTCAAATGCCCGCTCGGGTTGAGTTTTTTTCCCCGTACCGCACTTTCCACCGAATCCATTTTGGCAATCCAGCGCATGGCGTGCTCGTAATATTCCAGACCGTCCGACGTGGGCGCCACGGCGCGCGTGGTCCGCTGCATCAATTTGATGCCCAGGTGCTTTTCAAGATCGGTGATCAGCTTGCTGACCGTGGAGCGCGGCAGCGCCAATTGATCGGCGGTCCGGCTGAAGGAGCCGGTCTCCACGACGCGCACAAAGGCCCGCATGGCCAGAAGTTGATTCACCGTCGCCCGCCTGTTTCATTGTTCACAGGCCTGCACAGTACCTCATCGGCGCGGATTCACCGAGCTTCCCATTCGGCCATCCACGATTCGACGCGCAGCTTGACGCGCCGCAGGGCTTCGGTGCGCTCGTTCGCGAGGCTGGCCAGCGTGAGATGGCACATGTCCACGCCGTGGCGCCGCAGCAAGCCGATGCCGCCGAAATCGCCGTCGGTGTTGCGGCTCAGGCGGAGTTCGAAAACCCAGCCGATCGGCAGCAACGGGCCGCATTCCAGCCCCAGGTCTGTGTTCAAGAAGTCCCTTTCGCCGTCCGTGGGACTGTTGTGCGGTCCAGCATAGGCCGCAAGTGCGCCGCATGTCTCGGGGAAACCCCTTCGGCGGTCCATCTTTGCTTGCCAGATTTCCTATCCCGGATTTATTTTCTATCTGTTCGTGAGCCTAGCCTCTGCACGATGAGCATCCACAGACTTATCCGAGAAGGGCGCCGGCGACTCGGATTGAGCGAGCAGCAATTCGCTGACGCTGTCGGGGTCAGCCGGGGTGCCGTCCAGCAATGGGAAAAACCGGGCGGCACAGCGCCCAAGCGCAGCAACCAGCCGCGGGTTGCCGAACTGCTCGGCGTGTCCGTGGTGGAGCTTCTGTCCGGCGGCTCCAACACCAGCCCGGGCGTGGACGTGCGCGCCGAGGTGCCGCTGGTCTCCGAGGTGGAGGCCGGCAACTACACCGTCATCGACAACTTCAAGCCCAAGGGCCAGTTCGAGACCGTGCCCGTCACGGTGCCCATCAAGCGCCACACCTACGCGCTGCGCGTGCACGGGGACAGCATGGTGAGCGAGACCGGCGACTCGTTTCCCGACGGCTCGATCGTCATCGTGGAGCCCGAGATGGAGGCGCTGCCGGGCGACTACGTCATTGCCCTGAACGACAGCAACCAGACCACCTTCAAGCAGCTGGTGAAAGACGGCGGCGAGTACTACCTGCGGCCGCTGAACAGCCGCTACCCCATCAAGCCGCTGGGCAAGGCCTTCGTCATCGGCGTCGTGCGCGAGTTCACCAAGCGATTTCGCTGACCTCGCCTGCAAGGGTTTTGGATTGCGATGCCGTTCTTTTGGGGATAGATTCATCCGAGGGGGAATATTTTTCTATCCAGAGCCCATCGAATCGCGGTCGCAACCTCAGGTCCGCCGCGGCGGCACCACATGGCCATTCAGAGCGAAGAGCACAGGATCAGCTATCTCTCCTGGGACATCGTGATCCGGTTGACGGTGGTCCGGGCAGGCGAATGTGTCGCCGGCCACGCCGACCTGCATCGGGACGGAGACCACCGGTGCCGGCTGGTCCTGGCGACCATCCTTTCCGACCCGGCTGAAATGATCGTCCAGCTCGAGGCCAAGGCCCGGGGCTATGTTGACGATTGGCAGAACAGGCCTTCGGCGAGCGGTACGCCGGCCGGCCTGCCCTGAACTTGCCGGGCGCGGACGCTCCCGCTTCACCTGACCTTGCTGAATTGATCTGGAGCGGGCGCACGCACGCCCCCTTCGGCCCGACCATTTACATCCATAAACCAACCAATATGGTTGGCAACCATATGAAATGGTCTATGATCGCGCCGACCGCGACGCACGGCACAGCCGCCGCCGCTGGCGGTAGGCGTTATCTGCGAAGCCATCGAAGCCGCCCCTTTCATGCCATTGCTTCCTGCGAGTTAAGCCCATGCCCAAACCCACCAAATCGGAGATCGATGCCGACATCATCGACAGCGCCGCGGCCCTGTTCGCGCGGCACGGTTTCGACCACACCTCGCTCCAGCAGATAGCGGACGCGGTCAACTACTCAAAGGCGGGGCTGCTGCATCACTTTCCGAGCAAGCTCTCGATCTATGCGGCCGCCATCGACGCCCTGCGCGAGCACGTGGTGGCAGTGCGCGAGCGCGTGAAAGCCATGCCCGTCGGCATCGAGCGCGACCGCGCGAATGTCGAGGCGGCGCTGCAGTTCACCTACGACTGGCCGGGCGTTTCCGCGCTCTCGCACCGCATCGCCGAGAACGAGCCCGACGGCGATCCGCAGCTGATCGAGATCGGCCTCATCCTCTACGAGGCGCTGGGCATCGACCTGAAGAACCCGAAGGACCTGAGCATGGAGCGCATCGTTCGCGTGACCAGCGCCTTCACGGGCCTGGGCATCTCGGCCCTGCAGGCGGTGCGCACCGACCTCAAGCGCGAATGGCGCGATCACATCGCACAGGCGGCGATGGATGCGCTGGGCCACGGCACGCGCTGAGGCGCAAACTTCTGCAGCACCCGCACCATGCGCGTACTCCTGGTCGACGACGAGCCCGATCTGGCCAACGCCCTCGCAGCGGCCCTGCGCCGGCATCACATGCTGGTCGACGTGGCGCGGTCGCTGCGTGCGGCCGAACACGCCGCGTTCGATGCCGCGTACGACGTGATCCTGCTCGACCGCCGCCTGCCCGATGGCGACGGCATGGCGCTGCTCGACCTGCTCGCGCACACCGAGCCGCGCGCGGCCGTGGTGATGCTGTCCGCGATGGCCGGCATCGCCGATCGCGTGGCCGGCCTGGACCGGGGCGCCGACGACTACCTCGCCAAGCCCTTCGCGCTGGACGAACTGCTGGCCCGCATGCGCGCCGTCGTCCGCCGCCCGAGCGCGCGCAGGCCCCGCACGCTGCAACTGGGCCGGCTGCGGTTCGACACCGACATGCGCCACGCCTTCGTCAACGGCACGCCCCTCGCGCTGCCGCGCCGCGAACTGCTGGCGCTGGAGGTGCTGCTGCGCAACAAGCAATGCACGGTGCTGCGCTCGGCCTTGCTCGAGCGCGTGTACGAAGAAGGCAACGATCCGAAGTCCAACTCGCTCGACGCCAATCTCTCGCGCCTGCGATCAAGGCTCGACGGCGCGGATGCGGGCGTGGAGATCCACGCGATCCGGGGGGTCGGGTATCTGATGCGGGAGACGATTTCGTGCTGACCCGGCACTGCGCAATGCACGCCCGAATGTTTGAAGGACAGGGCCATGGTCCGCTTCGGTCGCGAGTTTCCGTGCGCGCTAATAGCCGGACAGCCAGGGCTCCTGCTCGATGGCGGCAAGGTTTCCCTCGGCAAGATGGCGCCACAGTTCGAGAATCCTGGGAACCGGTACCGCCTCCATGTGCCGCGCGGTCCCTGCATCGGCTTCGAGATTCTCGAAGGCGATGTAACCACCGCGCGATACGGACAAGCTCCACCCGGATTCATGGGTGACGGCCACGGTACCGTGCTCGGTGTCTTCCGGACGATCTTCAAGTTCGCGAAGCAGCGCGAGGAAATCGGAGTCGGCGTTGCCCGGTTCCATGCTGCCGTAGCGGTGGGTCAGACTAAAGGTCATGGTCAACGGTGGACTGCTGCACGAGTTGCAGCTCATTGCCGGCGGGGACGCGAAGCGTGGCAAGAACACCGCCGCACGGCTGCTGCTCGGGAAGCCCGTTGAACACGACGCCGAGCGATGAAAGCTCCTGGTGCGAGCCCATGATGGCCTCGAAATTTCGGCCTTGAATGTTCATCGTTCTTCCCATCTGGGGTGCCGCAACAGGTTCAGACAACGTCTTGAACCGGCACCGCCGAGTCCCAGTGGTAGAGCTGAGCATAGTCATCCCAGCCGTCTTCGCTGGACAGCATCACCATCGCGGCGGCGGACATGTGCTTTCCGCAGGTCGCGCTCTCGAAAACCGCGAGCTTCAGCGCGCGCCATAACGGGAGGGGCGTTTTCGTTTCAAAGACGAAATTGAAGTAAGAGCCTTGATCGTCACCGGTATCGAAGCTGTGGCTCAGTACCAAGTCAGGACGTTGGGCAATTTGCAGCAGCAGCGCCGAAAGGCCTTCGAGGTCGATGCCTGGCGATCTTTCCGGCTGCACCTGAATGGCGATGGATCTCATGCCTTGTCCTCCGGTTGTGATGTCTGTTTCTGGCTTGCTCAAGGCGTTCTACCGGGCCTCTTCGATGAAGGGGTCAGGTCTCCTGGGACAAGCGCCAATACGGTTGAAAGCCTCGACCTGCAATCACGCATCCCGAAGGCAACCACCACATCGGCAAGGCCAGCACGACATTGGCGCCAAACGATGCGGCAGCCAGGCACGAGCAGAAGATGAGCCAGCCGGAACTGATATGAAGGACCGCGGCAATCAGCAGCGGCAGCACGGCCAACACGAGGAATGGCAAGAGTGAGGCTGCAATGGCGTTGCGCTTGGTAGCTTTGGAAAGACAAGCGCAGTAGAGCAAGAGCCTCGATGGCCAGAACCCTAGAAACGTTTGGGTTGAAAGGCCTCTCCTCGGGTGTGCACTCATCTGCAGGAAAGCGCCAGCAAGCTCTATCGATACATACGCAACGATGAATCGATAACCCGGCCCGGAAGATGACATGTCAAAGCGTGGCGTCAAGAGCACCCACATGAAAAAAACCGTGAGTGCCATGACTAAGCCAAGCGGCAAGGACATCACCCGCAACGCCCAAAGTGGTGGGTACGGCAGGCGTTGCCATTCGCCAGACGCCAGTTCAGCGTCGCTCAAGGAATTCGGTGGCGGGCCTAGGCGAAACAGCATGGAATGTTGGACCTGTCTATTTATTGCTCGCCGCATTCTGCCCTCGCCTCGCAGCCAACCCCATCGCATTCCCTAAACTGCCGGCATGTCCGATCCCAACACCGCTTTCAGCAACGCCTCGGCCCTCGCCAACTACGCCGAGAAAACCGCCCGCATCGTCCCCGGCCTGCACGACCTGCAGACCATGGCCGCGCTCCTCGTCGCGGAGCACGCGCCCGAATCGGCGAATGTGCTGGTCATCGGCGCCGGCGGCGGCATGGAGTTGAAGGCGCTCGCAGAGGCGCACTCGCAATGGCACTTCGTCGGTGTCGATCCGTCGCAACCCATGCTCGACCTGGCGGCCGCGGCGCTCGGCCCGCTCGCCGAGCGTGTGCAGCTGCACCACGGCTACACCGACACCGCGCCCACCGGTCCGTTCGATGCCGCGACCTGCCTGCTGACGATGCACTTCGTGGCCGTCGAAGAAAGAAGATCGACGTTGAAGGAAATCCATCGCCGTCTCCAACCCGGTGCGCCGTTCGTCATGGCGCATCTGAGTTTTCCTCAAGCGCCTGAGGAGCGGGAGCTGTGGCTCTCGCGCTATGCGGCTTTCGCCGTGGCTTCAGGCGTCGATCCCGAGAACGCGCGCAAGGCGGCGTCTGCCATCGGCGCGACGCTGCCGTTGCAGAGCCCGGAGCGCGAAGAAGAATTGCTGGAAGAAGCGGGCTTCACGAACGTGCGCCTGTTCTACGCGGGCTTGGCCTTCCGGGGCTGGGTGGCGCGGGCCTGAGCACCTTCATCGCTGGGCATCCGCTCCGCAATCACCTCCCTGAGCAACGGCAACGTCGGCGCCTCGCTGCGCCCGGCCAGCGTGACGAGGCCGAAGCGCGCGGCGCCCAGCGGCGGGTGCACCGGTAGCGCCACGAGGTCGGACGCGACCGCGCGCACGGCCAGCAAAATTGCATCCGTGTTGCGTGTGAGCTCGACCAGGTTCGAGATCTCCGAGCAGCGCAAGGTCACGCACTGGTCGGGGTGCGCCTCGGGGCCGTAGGCATCGACCATCGCGCGCATCACGTCGCGGCCCAGGCCGGTGGAAGCCATCGGGTAGTCCAGCAGGCGCCCGAAACGCAAGGGCCCGCGCTTCTTCGCGAGCGGATGGCCGCGGCGGCACATGAAGGCGCCGCGCATCTCCACGAGCGGCTCGATCTTCAGGTCGACGCTCGGCGTCACGGTACGGAACTCGACCACCACCGCATCGAGCGCGCGCTCCCGCAGCGCCTGCAGCAAGCGGTCGGTGTCGCCGCGCAGGATGTCGATGCGCACCGGCGCATCGCGAAAGGCCATGCGCTCGAGCAGCGGCGTGGCCAGCAGCGCGCCGGGGCCTGCGCCCAATCCGACCCGCAAGGTGTTGCTGCCCTTGCCCCGTGCGGCGGCCACGAGATCGTCCGCATCGCAGACCAGGTGGCGCACGCGCTCGCGCACGTCGCGCCCGAAGTGCGTGAGCTCGCTGCGCCGCCCCACGCGGTCGAACAGCGCGCGCTGGAAGCCGCCCTCCAGCGCGTGGATGCTGCGGCTCAGGGCCGGCTGCGTGATCGACAGCGCCTTGGCCGAACGGGTGAAAGACCCCGTCTCGGCCACCGACAGGAAGTGCCGCAGCTGCACGAACGTCATGGTGTGGATGGGCTTGTTCATGCATTCGAATTATTGCAGCGCATAGAACAATGCATTGGACGCCTGGCAAAACTTTCCCTAGATTCACGCTCGCCGTGCAACAGCACGTCAAGGCACACACCGATGCGCCGCACGGCCCACCCCGTTCGACACCCCTCCCCGGAGACACGCCCTCTCATGTTTTCTCTTCGCCAGCTTTCTCTCTCGCTGTCCTGCCTGTCCTTCTTCTGCGCGGCCGTGCCGGTGGCCATGGCGCAGAACGCGACGCCCGCCGCGCAACGCATCGAGCCGCTGGTGCGCGAGATGTACCCGCAGCTCGATGCGCTCTACAAGGACATCCACGCGCACCCCGAGCTCGGCTTCCAGGAGGTGCGCACCGCCGCCAAGCTCGCGGCCGAGATGCGCGCCCTCGGCTTCGAGGTGACCGAGCATGTGAACCGCACGGGCGTGGTCGCGGTCTTGCGCAACGGCGCAGGCCCCACCGTGATGGTGCGCACCGAGCTCGACGCGCTGCCGATGGAAGAGAAGACCGGCCTGCCCTACGCGAGCAAGGCCAAGGCCCTGTGGCAGGGCAAGGAAACCTTCGTTGCGCACAGCTGCGGCCACGACATCCACATGGCGAGCTGGGCCGGCACCGCGCGCACGCTGCTCGCACTCAAGGACCAATGGCACGGCACGCTGGTGTTCATCGCGCAGCCCGCCGAAGAGAGCAGCGGCGGCGCCAAGGGCATGATCAACGAGGGCCTCTACAAGCGCTTTCCCAAGCCCGACTTCGCCTTCGCGCTGCACACGGCGGCATCACCCTACGGCTACGTGGGCTACCGCGCGGGGCCGATCACCTCGGCGTCGGACGGCATGGAGATCGTCTTCAAGGGCCGCGGCGGACACGGCTCCGCGCCGCACAGGGCGATCGATCCGATCATGATGGCCGCGCGCTTCGTCACCGACGTGCAGGCCGTGGTGAGCCGCGAGAAGGACCCGAGCGAATTCGGCGTCGTCACGATCGGCGCGATCCAGGCGGGCACGGCCGGCAACATCATCCCCGACGAGGCGCTGCTGCGCGGGACCATCCGCAGCTACGACCCGAAGGTGCGCGATGGCCTGATCGACGGGGTGCGCCGCACCGCCAAGGCCACGGCCGCGATGGCCGGCGCGCCCGAGCCGGTGATCGGCCTCGACCCATCGAAGGGCAACGCCGCGGTGATCAACGACCAGGCGCTGGTGCAACGCACGGTGGCCGCGCTGAAGGCGCAGCTGGGCGATGCGAAGGTCTTGCCGGTGCCGCCGATCACGGCGAGCGAAGACTTCTCGGAGTTCGCCGTCGAAGGCGTGCCGACGATGTTCTTCTTCATCGGCGTGAACGATCCGAAGGAGGTGGCGGATTCGCAGAAGCCGGGCGGCAAGCCGCTGCCGTTCAATCACTCGCCGTACTTCGCGCCGGTGCCGGAGCCGTCGATCACGACGGGCGTGCGGGCGATGACGGCGGCGGTGTTGAGTGCGTTGGGAGCGAAGAGCTGAGGGCTTGGGCCGGCTTCATCCGAAGCATGGCGATCAACGATGACCTATCGCGTGTCGCCAGGAAAACCGGATGAGGCCAATTGGAGGAAGCGTCAGGTCTCGATGACGAGTTCGATGCGCGCTGCGTGCTCGAAGTAGTGAAGGAAGACTTCCTCTCCCTCACTTCGATTCATGATTTCGCGGAGCGAAGTTTTCGACAGACTTGCTCGCATGCGGTGCGCTCGCATCTCGTTCCACAAGATGTGGAGGCTGAGGTTCTGGCGGTCGTCGTCTGGTGTCACAAGAATTTCTTGTGCGTTCGGCACGAGGAATCGCCACCTGCAATCCGGGTTTGATTTCGGTCGCACTTCCATCCTGGCGATCTCTTCCTCTGAAGCAACGAGGTCATTTCTCTCGTCTTCGCCCGAATCCTCGTCGTCAATGACGGAACCCTTCGGGGAGGACTCCGCGCCGTCCTCGAACGAGAAGGCAAGGTGATCGCCCTTGTGCAGTTCATGCGCCATTTCCCAGATCAGGAAATCCGAGGCGCCATCAGGCCGCCGCTTTCCGCTGCCCGTGACGGTGAGCTGGGCGCAAGCCGGTCCCCAGATATCGGCTTGGACGTCGGCGGAGAACATCCACACATCGTTCGAGCCGACGGTGCACAGATGAGTGCCGTTCTTGGTGATGCGCAGTGCGGGCATTGAGGCCTGGCGTGATGTGGTCATCGAATATCTCCGCAGGGCACGTGCTCATCCATTTTCGTGAACACGGCGCGCTTCGAAGGAAGTCCCGGGCTGGCCTCGTTGCTGGCTGCCCGGGCCCGAATCTTCCCCCAACCTTGACCCAGGTCAAGCGCCATCCCCTCCCCTCGTGGCTAGCATCGAAGGCAACACGAGGAGACACCGTGGAACTCGAGATACCGGAGATGCTGGCCGCCGCACTGCAGGGCGAGGTCGGCGCGCAGTCGCCGCTGGGCCTGCAGCTGGGTGGGCATGGCGGCGGCAGTGGTGTGCGCATCGTGTCCAGCCGCCACTTCGACGGGCACGCGCTCAACCTGCTCTTTCAACTGGGCATGGGCACCGGCGCGCGCGACCTGGTGTTTCAGCTGCTGGCGCTGGACAACCTCAACGGCGAGCCGCAGGCGCGGCCCATCGCCAGCCTGGAGCTGATGGTGCCGGCGCTGATCGAATGGCTGCAGCGCGACCTGATCGACGGCTGGCTCTACCAGCGCGGCAAGGACGGCGTGCTGCTGCCCTGGCTGGTGCACACGGTGCGCCTGGTGAAGCCGACGGATGGCGAGTCTTACGTGCTCGTGGGTCTCCTGGCCAACACGCTGCAGGCGGCCAACCGCGAGCCGCCTTCGGAGCCGCGCCTTCGTTTCGCGGGCATGACCTGGGGCCTGAGCTTTCATGCGGAAGACCTGCCGGGCCGCACGCTGGCCGGCCTCTTCGCGGACCACGGCTTTCACAAGGAGTGCCCCGAGTTCAAGCGCGAGTACGACAAGCAGGTGGCCGCCTTCTCGCGGCTGCAGCCGCAGTTCGGCGCGCAGTTCACCATCGGCGGCAGCGCGTGGACGGCCGGCGAAGGCCCGCGCGCGAACATGGCCTGTCACCGCCTGCCCGAGGGCGCCGCGGCGCGCTGCGTGAACGACGAAGAGCTGCTGCAGCGCCGCTTCGACCTGGCCGCCGATCCGCACTACTGGCGCGAGAGCGGCATCGCGACCGGTTTCGACCGCATTCCGCAGCACTGCTACCTGCACCTGTTTCACCTGGACTGGCATCGCAACATCTGGGTCCACGCACAGCACGTGCAGGACTACAAGTACCAGCCCGGCCTGCGCGAGCGGCTGGTGCTGCCGCAGGCGCACCGCGACCTGATCGACATCCTCACGGCCGACCGCTGCTTCCTGGTGGAAGACGTGGTGCCCGGCAAGTCGGGCGGCACCACCATCCTGTGCAAGGGCGCGCCGGGCCTGGGCAAGACGCTCACGGCCGAGGTGTATGCGGAGGTCGTCGGCAAGCCGCTGTACCGCGTGCATTCGGGTCAGCTGGGCGTGACGGCGAATTCGGTGGAAGCGAGCCTCACGAAGATCCTGCAGCGCGCCGCGCGCTGGGACTGCGTGCTGCTGCTGGACGAGGCCGACGTGTACATCCGCCGCCGCGACAACGACCTGCAGCACAACGCGATCGTGGCGGAGTTCTTGCGCACGCTCGAATACTTCAGGGGCCTGCTGTTCATGACGACCAACCGCGTGGGCGACATCGACGAGGCCATCCTCTCGCGCTGCATCGCGGTCATCGACTACCAGCCGCCGGGGCCCGACGATGCGCGGCGATTGTGGTCCACGCTGTCGGCGCAACTGGGCGTGGCGCTGCCGGGCGCGGTGATCGACCGGCTGGTGGTGGACTATGCCGGCGCGAGCGGCCGCGACATCAAGGAGCTGCTCAAGCTCACGAGCAAGTACTGCCGCCGCAAGGACGTGCCGCTGTCGACGCAGTCGTTCGCGCAGTGCGCGGTGTTCCGCGGCATCGCGTGCGCGTCGTCGCAGTCCAGCGTGCAGCCGGAGGCGAGCGAATGATCGACGCCAGCCTGCTCGGCGGCGCGCTCACCGGCCGCCTCGCCTTCCGGCCGGGCACCCTGCCCGTTTCGCCGCAACTGCCGCCGGGGCGCCATGGCCTCTCGTTCGCCGAAGGGCGCGAGGCGGTGCTGGTGGTGCCCGAGGGCCTGCCCGCGGATGCGCCGGTGCCGCTTTTGGTGATGTTTCACGGCGCGGGCGGCGAGGCCAACCGGGTGCTGCCGCATTTCGTGGCGCATGCGCGGGCGCGGCGCTTTCTGCTGCTCGCGCCGCAGTCGATGTACCCGACGTGGGACATCGTGGTCGGTGGGCATGGGCCCGATCTCGAACGGCTCGACGGTGCGCTCGCGCGCGTGGCCGAGCATTTCCGCATCGACGCGGCGCACCTCGCGTTCGCGGGCTTCTCCGATGGCGGCAGCTATGCCCTGTCGCTCGGTACGACCAACGGCGACGTGGCAAGCCACGTGATCGGGCTGTCGGCCGGCTTCATGAACGCCTTCACACAGACGGGCAAGCCGCGCGTGTTTCTCGCGCATGGGCGGTCGGACAGCCAGCTGCCCATCGAGACCAGCGCGCACCCGCATGCGCGGCGGCTGCTGGAAAGCGGCTACGACCTGACGCTGCAGCCCTTCGATGGCGACCACGTCATCGTGCCGTGGGTGGTGGCACGCGCGGTCGAGTTCTTCATGGGGCGGCAAGAGCTGTAGCGCCGGCCTTCTCCTGGCGCAGCACCTCGCGCAGCCGCTGGTGCGCATCGCCATCCCACACGATGGGCTGCTGGTTCTTCGCGCGCAGGTAGTGGTGCGTGAACACCGCGAGGTAGGCCTCCAGCGTTTGCTCGGCGACGTGTTCGCCCGCGAGGTTCATGCAAAGCGCCGCCACCTCGCTGGTGCAGAAGTGATCGTCGCGCCCGGAGCGGCGCAGCTTGTACTGCGATATCTGCTCGGGCGCCAGGCTCAGCACCGGCAGCGCGTCCAGATACGGGCTTCGGCTGAACATCTTGCGCGCCTCGCCCCAGGTTCCGTCGAGCAGGATGAAGAGCGGGCGTTTCGCAATCGCACCGTCCGATGATTCGAGTGATGACGGCACGGTGTGCACCACGCGCTCCGGCGCCGCGTACTGCCCCGGAAACACCACATACGGTTGCCACTGCGGATCGCTCAACAGCGCCAGCAACGCAGGGTCGGTTTCCGTGCGCGCCCAGCCGAAGGCGAAGGTATCGGCCACCACATCGGCGATCAGCCAGCCCGTGTTGGTCGGCTTGAGCGGCTCGATGTCTGCCATGAGCAGGCAAACGCCCGCGCGCGTGGGCACCGACGGGCGCAGCGCGCACATGCAGTGGCTGGGCAGCAGCCGGCAGCCCGCGCAGCGCTCGCGCTTGAAACCGCCGCGGGCAAGAAAGGGCTTGGCACTTCGCGCGAGACGTGCGGCGCGAAGAAGGGAAACGGCGTGAGGCATGCGGGGATTTTCAGCTCAACGCGGCGCCTCGGAAATCATCTTGTACTGGCCGGGCTTTCCGGCCTCGATGGTGACCTCGCTGTCGTCGGACGAATAAGGGTTTGCGGCACGCAGCTGAATCCGCAGCCCGCTGAACGTCTCGCGCCGAGGGTCCAGCCGAACGACCGCGAAGCCCGAAGACAACTCCTTGACCAGCACCCGTGCGGCGAGCCGCGACTTTCCGCGTTCGTCGACGGTCAGCCACTCGAGCCAGAGCTTCGAATGCACATGCTCGAAGCCCTGGTTGACGATGATGAGGCGAAGCGTGCCACCGGCTCGTGCGGAAGACCACTCGCCGCCGGTCGCCACAGTGCTCACCTGCGGCGGCACAGCGGGCCCGTTGGCTTGGGCATGCACCGCAGCCGCACCCGAGATGGCGCTTGCGATCGTGAAGGCGGCGACTAACGTCCGTGGAAACGACTTCATGGTCTTCATCCCTCGCTGGTGGATTGGGGGCGGTGCAGGCAACTGTGCGGACTGTATCCGTCCACGTTGCCGCCGCCCGGCGAGCGATGCGCGCAAGCGCGTTCAGCAACTCACTTGCTCACCACGAGCGGCTTGCCCTTCTGCACCAGATAGGTCGCAAGCTCGGCCGCGTTGCCGCTGCCGACGTTCTTCGCCGAGTGCACCGCGCCGGCCGGAATGAACAGCGAATCGCCGACCTTCAACGTGACGGGCGGCTTGCCCTCGAACTGATATTCGACCGTGCCTTCGAGCACATAGGCGATCTCTTCGCCCGGATGCGAGTGAAAGCCGAAGGCCGCGCCCTGCGCGAAATCGACGCGCACCTGGATCACTTCGCGGCCCGGCTCGGCCAGGTCGTGTTTCAGCGATTGCGTGCGGCCGATGCCCGCGGGCTGCTGCGCGAATGCGAAGTGCGGCGCCAGCGTGCTGCCGGCGACCAGCAATGCCGCGGCCATCGTTCGGATGTTCAGTGTCTTCGTCATGAGAACTTTCAGAGGGTGTGTGTGGATGACGAAGGCGATTCTTGGGGGCGAACGCCATGCGGGCCGCGCGATCGGTATGCCTGTGTATCCGGGGGCGGTTTCGCGACACTAAATTTCACTGTCGCCGGAGAAGGCGCACACCGCGAAATAATCTGGAAAAGGTTCCGCACGACATAAGCGGCATTTGTTGGCGCGAATCGAAACATCCTCATGCGCCAAGGCGCTCACATCGCGCCGCACGTCCCTAAAGTGAATGCCCCTCTCACCCAATACCCCGCCAAGGGACTATGGAAGGCATCGCACCCACAGCACTCAGATGAATCGAAGGCCGCTTCGCCTCGCGGCGGGTTGTCGGTGCGCAAGCACCGATGCAAAAGCGAGGTATCAAAAGGCGACGGCCGGAGTGCGTTAACACCCCAGCCGTCTAACCAAAGACGTGCCCAACTTCAAAAAGGAAGCACACCAATGGCTACCAAGACTATAGCCGGGCATCCCACGCCCCTACCCCCCGACCAAGACCCGACGGACTTGCTCGAAGCCACCCTCGCTCAACTCGAAGCGCTGATGTGGACCTGCCACGGAGAAGACATCGACTGGAGCGGCGGCGATGGGCCCACGCAACTGGCCAACCTGCATTGGCTGGCGTCCGACCTGACGCGCCGGGCCAACGAGTTGTTCCAGTTGAGTGCGATGGCGCGCCGCAAGGCGCCTGAGACTGGCCAGTAAGGGCCGGTTTGGCAGGCTGCGGTTTCGCGGCCTGCCTTTATGCGAATGACCCCGGCGCCATCACCCCACTAGCCAGTAATGATCGGTTTGAGCGCATCGATCTCCGTGGCGATGAAGTCGAAGAATGCGCTGACGCGCGCCGTCTTCCGTATCTCGGGCATTGCAAGGAGCCGCCAGTCCCGCGCGAGCGCCGGGATGGGGCCGAGAACCCGGACCAGCTCCGCTTCGGAATCCCCCAGCGCCGTGGGCAGCGGCGCGATGCCAACACCCGCCTTCACCGACAGCAGGAGCCCGAGCACGCTGCCGCTTCGCGCCACGATGTTCGCGTGCGGTGCAACCTCGCGCAGCCACTGGCTTGCGCGGTGGCCCGCCATGCTCTCTTCAAAGCCCGCCAGCGGGTGCGCCTCGATTTCCTCGATGCACGATGGTTGGCCGTGGCGCGCCACGTATTCGCGGCTCGCATAGACGGCCCACAGCGAATCGCCGACCTTGCGCCCGACCAGCACGGCGTCGTCGGTGTCGCCTGAGCGCAGCGCGACGTCGGCCTCGCCGGTGCGCAGGTCGACGTACTTGTCGCTCATCACGAATTCCACATGCAGATCGGGGTGCAGCGCATGGAAGCGGTCCAGCAGCCCGGAATGCGTCAGGCGATTCACGAGCGGCTCCGGGCAGGTAAGCCGGATCACACCGGACGCATTGCGCTTGGAGACCACCAGCACCTGTTCGAATTCGCCCACGGCCCGCTCGACCTCGCGCGCGGCTTGCAACACCTCGGTGCCGAAGTCGGTGAGCCTGTAGCCGGTGGTATGACGCTGGACCAGCGCACGGCCGATGTGCCGCTCCAGTGCCGTGAGGCGCCGCTGCACCGTGGACTGATCGACATCGAGGGCCCGGCCCGCCGCCAACGTGCTGCCGTGCTGCGCCACAGCCACGAAGTACTTCAGGTCGTTCCAGTCGAGCATCGCCCGTTATGCACTATTGCGGCCCCGTTCTGCAAGTCCGCGCCTTGTGGCCCATGGCGCGCCGGCCTACGCTGGTGCCGCCACATCACTTGGAGGCCGCCCATGACGACAAGCCCACTCACGAATGGCCGCATGCCGCGGCGGCGCGTGCTGATGGCCGGTGCCGCCGCAGCGACTGCGGCCGTTTGCGGCTCGGCCGCCCTCGGGCAAACGACGTCATCGGCCTCCTCGGCGAAGCAGGAACGTCTTCGCATCCTCTGCACCGGTCCCGCAGGCAGCGTGCCGGACATCGTTGCGCGAGCCTTCGGCGAGGCGCTTGCCGGTGTCTTCGCACAGCAGGTCGTCGTCGACAACCGGCCCGGTGCGGCGGGCCAGATCGCGGTGCAGGCGCTGAAGTCGGCGCCGCCCGATGGCGCGACCTGGCTGCTGGGCCAGGGCGCGATCGCCAGCCTCTACCCCACGCTGTACGCAAAGCTCGGCTACGACCCCGCGCGGGACCTCGTGCCCGTGTCGCTCGCGGCAGAAATGAATCTTGGCGTGGCCGTGGGCAAGGCCGTGCCGGCGGAGGTCGCCGACACCCGGATGCTGGTCGAGTGGATGCGGCGCCATCCCGGCGAGGCCAATGCCGCATCGCCGGGCACGGGCACCCTGCCGCACATTCTGGAGGTCATGCTGTTCGACCAGGCCGGGCTGGACTGGCGCCATGTGCCCTACCCGGGTGGCCCGCCCGCCATGGCGGCGCTCCTTGGCGGGCAGGTCGCCGTGCTCGTGCTTCCGGAAGGCCTCTTGCTGCCGCAACTGGCCAGCGGTCGCCTGCGCTTGCTCGGCACCTCGGGACGCGAGCGCAGCCGCTTTTCGCCGGCAGTGCCCACGCTCGCCGAACAGGGCCACGCGCGATCGGTGATGCGCGAGTGGTTCGCCTTCTTCGCGCCGGCTGGCACGCCGGCACGGATCACTGAACAGGCGTCGGAGGCGATCGGCCACGTCGCGGCGAGCGCCGGGCTGGCACGCCGGCTCGAGGACGCGGCCATGACGGCGGCGCAAAGCTCGCCCGCACAACTGGCCGCGAAGATCGAGGACGACCGCCGGGCCTGGGCGCCCCTGCTGGTCGACGCCGGCATCCGGGGGGACGCATGACGGACGCGGCCGCGAGGGCCTGGGACCAGGCCGCAGAAGGCTGGTCCAGCAGCACGCCGATCGTTCATGCGTGGTTGCGGGCGGCCACCGCGGCGATGCTCTCCGAGGCGCGCCTCTGGCCCGGTGCACGCGTGCTCGACATGGCCGCGGGCGCGGGCGACCAGACGATGGACATCGCACTGGCCGTCGGGCCGGCGGGCCACGTGCTGGCGACCGACATCTCACCGAAGATCCTGGACTTCGCGCGCGAGCGCATCGAAGGGGCCGGCCTCGCCAACGTGCGCTTCGCCGTCGCAGACGCGCAGCAGCCGCTTCATGGGGAGGCGCCTTTCGATGCGGTGATGTGCAGGCTCGGGCTCATGTTCTGCATGAACCCGGCCGCTGCGCTGGCCGCGGCATTCGACGTGCTGCGGCCGGGTGGTCGCTTCGTCGCGCTGGTGTTCGGTGACCCCGCGAACAACCCTTGCATCACGACCATGATGAAGGTGGCCCGCAAGTACCGGGGGTTGGGCGGCAGCGTCCCGCCCTATGCCGATGGCGGTCTGTTCAGCCTTGCGGCACCGGGCAGGCTGGCGAGCCTCTTGACGGCGGCTGGCTACGCCGAGATTGCTGTGGAGCCGCTTGCAGCGCCATTCGAACTCCCCGATGCCGCCGCCTACGTCGCCTTCGTTCGAAGTTCGGGCTCACCGATCATGGAAGTGCTCGCGCCGCTGGATGCAAAGGCCAGGGAGTCGGCGTGGGGAGAAATGGTAGCGGCGCTTGGGCAATTTCAGGGCGATCGCGGCTGGGTGGGGCCCAACGAACTCTTGCTGGCCTCTGGCACGCGAGCGGGCGGCGCCTAAGATGCTGGGGTCGGATCAGCCCCGGAGTGCCACTCATGCCAAGCGAACTCACGCCAGTAACGACTGTTGCGCTCCCCACGCAGTCTGCCGTCGCGACGATCTATGAATCGACGAATCTCGCGGACGCGTTCGCGGTTCAACTTCCCCTTGGTACCTCCAGCGATCCGGATGTGCTGTGGCGATTCCTCATTGCGCACCAGCCATCGTGGATCGGATGGCTCACCAACATCCGCGATGCCATCGTTGCCTGCTTTGGCCTGAAGACCGCCAAGCACCTTGCGACGCTCTCCGGCGAAGCCGACGCCGACCGCATCGGCATCTTCAAGGTCTACGGCAGAAGCGACACCGAGATCGTTTTGGGCGAGGACGACAAGCACCTTGATTTCAGACTGTCGGTGCTCCACACGCCCGACTTGTCGCCAGCGCGCGGTGGCCAACTGACTGTCTCGACCGTCGTTCACTGCAACAACCTTTTGGGCCGGGCCTATCTGTTGGTGATCGCTCCTTTTCATCGCCAGGTCGTGAAAGCCAGTCTTCGCCGCGCTGCGCATATCGGGTGGCCCAAGGCAACTGCGAGATAGTCCGCGCGAGCAAGCCGTTGCCGCGCCGTGAATGGCTCAGGCAGCCTCGTCATCCACCACCGCACCGCGGTCCTTGATGCGCGTGACCTGCGAGAGCACGGCGTCCTCAGCCGTCATGTCCGGCCGCTGCCCCTTGTAGACCGGCTGCTCGAACTTGCCGCCCGCATAGCGGTAGAGATAGCGCACCTCGACCAGCGTGCCCGCCGCCGGCAGCGCCTCATTCGGCGGCACGGTCACGTTGCCCATGTCGACCATCGCGCCCGTCTCGTCGCGCAGCCCCACGGCCACCGAGCGCTGCGCGTTCACGCGGATCACCTCGCAGGTCGCGCTCTGGTTGAACTTGAACTTCAGGCTCGTGGTGCTGCGCCCCGCCGCGAACGGCGCGGCGAGGGCCTTGAGCACATAGCCTTCGCCATGCGCGGCCAGCAGTTGCGCGGCGCGGCGGCGCTTGCCTTCGGCGGTGGTTTCGAGGTCGATCACCACCATCCACGGCAGGCGCGCCACTGCCTTTTGCAGATGGCCGAAGCGTTCGATGAAGGGCGCGCCGCGCAGGTCCTGGCCATCGAGTTCCAGCAGGTCGAAGGCCTTGAAGGCATCGCCCACATGCTCGCCCGCGATGACTGTGCGGCCCGCCGATGCGCCCGCCCCGCCGACCCAGGCCTGCGGGATGTCGACGAAGAGCCCGCGGCGGTTGGTGCCGCGCACGGTCTCGCCCTCGATCAGCAGGATGCGGTTCTCGCCATCGGCCTTTTCCTGCAGGCCCCAGCCCGCGTCGTCGAAGTAGCGCGCCACCTGCTCCTCGAGGATCAGCGTGGGCAGTTGCGGCAGCTCGCCGCTGATGCGGCCGGCCAGTTCGGTCGAGGTGTAGAGCGCGCCGGATTGGTCGGGCGTGTAGCCCTTGGAGGTCTTCTCCTTCACGACCTTCTCGTAGATCTTCAGCGCGGCCTCGAAGGCGACGGGGCTGCTGGTCTTGGTGCCGGTGGCGAGCGTGCCGCCGCGGCGGCCGTTGCCGTAGTCGACGACCCAGCCATCGTCCTTCGCGCGCAGGTGGACCTGGTAGACCTTGTCGGAGCCCTGGCCCGTGAAATAGAGAAAGCTCGATTGCGATGCCTGCGTGCCGGCCATTTGTTCGCCAGCCGCTTGTTCGACGGGCGCGGCGGAAGGCGTCGGCTTGTTGGGTGGCTCCGCCTGCGGGCTCGCCTGACGCAGATCGACCTCCGGCCGCATCGACGCGGCGCCGTTCCATCGCACCTCGAAGCCCGCCGTGCGGAAGCGACCGACGATGAGTTCACCCACGCGCAGCATGTCGGCGTCGGCGCCCTGCGGCGCGCCCCAGTACGCGAGCGAGAGCTGGCTCGTGCGCTTCGCGCGGTTCAGGTCCTGCCGCGTGTAGAAGCAGAAGCCGTGCACCCCGGCCGCCTCGCCGCCGCGCTCGTGGAATGCCTCGGTGCAGTCGGAGAAACCGTCGGACTGCGTTTGCCCCGCGTCCTGCAGCGCGACGAGCCCGGCCTTCGTCAGCGCCTCGAAGACGGCGTCGATCCTCGCCTTCGTCACACGCCATTGCGCGGTCGTCATCTTCACCGGGTCGGGCTCGGGCGGCGGCGGTTCGGGAATGGGCTTGCCGGTGACGCGCGCGAGCAGCGCGACCACCTCTTCCATCATCGCGTTCACCGTGATGTGGTTGCCATGTCCGTCGCTGATGTCGGCCTTCGCGCCGGCGTCCAGGAGCAGTTGCACCGCATCGGTCGTGGGCGCGAATTCGGCGGCGAGGTAGAGCGCGGTGCGGCCATCGGTGCCGGTGTATTCGAGCGGGCTCGCGGCATCGAGCAGGAGGCGCAGCACGGCGATGTTCGGCGCGACCTCTGTCTGGTTCGAGCCCATCGCGGCGCACTGCAGCGCGGTGAAGCCCTGCGCGTTCACCGCGGCCATGTCGGCCCCGGCGGCGATGCATGCGCGCACCGTCTCGACATCGGCTTCGCGCGCCGCTTCGAAAATCTTCTTCGGATCCATGGCACTCCCTGTCTGCTGGTTTTTGGATTCTGCCGCAGGCCCATGGCGCGACGTGACGCCACATGGCACTTCACAGCCCGGGCGAACCTCGCTACATTCGACCCCTCGATCCACAACACAGACCGGAGGTGCGCGATGGAAGACACTGCTATTCATTCCCCCACCCCTCTACGGTTTGTTGTCGGGTCGATCAAGAACTGCTGCTGACGCGCTCCCTGCGCAGCCTGTGCCCCTGAAGGCATAGCAGCCGGTTCGACCATCGCGGCCTTCCGCCGCGACACAACCGCCCGATTCAAACGCCGCCGCTGGCACGCAAGTGCCGCGCGCGATCCGTTCTTTTTTTCGAATCAAGGCTTACCCATGCTTGAAACCCGTGCCGCCGATGCGCGGCCGTTCGCGATTTCCCGTTTCGATCCGCACCTCGCGTCCGCCGCGGAGTGGGTGCAGTACGTTGCCTACTGGCGTCTTCGCAACGAGGAAGACTTTCCGCACGAGCCGCTGCCCAGCGACGCCCACGCCCAGCAGTTCATGCAGCAGCACATGCCGTTGCATGAGATGCACCGAATCGTTGCGCGCGACGCGCATGGCCACATCGCAGGCAGCATCAACATGAGCGTTCGCCGCGAAGGCACGCCCGACTGCGAAGCCCATGCGCCCTTCGTCAATGTCGCGGGCGGCGTGCGGCAATCCCACCGGCGGCAAGGCGTCGGCAGCCTCCTGTTGCGGGAACTGCTGGCGCTGATGGACACGCAGGGCAAGACCACCGCCACCTTCAACGTCCACCTGCCCGAGAGCCACGCTTTCCTTGCCGTGATCGGTGCCACCGAAAAGCACCGCAGCATGGAGAACCGCATGGCCTTCGCAGGTCTGGACAACGCCGCCCTCGCCCGCTGGCGCGCCGAGGCGCTCGCGCCGGCGCACGGCCTCTGCCTGGAGATCCACGCGGGCCGCGTGCCCTTCGAGCGGCTCGCCACGCTGATGGCGCCGCTGTCGGCGCTGCTCGAAGACGCGCCCACCACCGGCCTCGCCCGCGCGCCGATGCGCTTCGAGCTCGCGGACTTTCGCGCCTGGTACGCCGAGATCGACCGCCGCGGCGGCGAGCACTTCCTCGTGCTGCTGCGTGAGGGCGACGAGGTGGCCGCGGTGTGCGATGCGAGCTGGAACCGGCTCTACCCCGACCGCATGTTCCAGCGCCTGACCGCCGTGGCCCGCCGCTGGCGCGGCAAGGGCCTGGCCAAGGGCGTGAAGGCGGTGATGCTGCAGCTGGTGCGGGAGCGCCACCCCGGGGTGGTGATGGCCGTAACGCAGAACGCGGAGGTCAACGCGCCCATGCTGGCCATCAACCGGCAGCTGGGCTTTGCGCCGCACAGGCATGATGGGGCCTACCAGATCGGCACGGAAAGCCTGAGGGCCTTCCTCTCGACCCGACCACTGACTTCGCGGGAGGCACGCACATGAAGACACCCCAGAGACTGCAGACCCTCGTGGACGAAGGCCTCGTCGACTCGGTCGTGCGCCAGCTGATGAGCGGCAAGGAGGCCATGGTGTACGTCGTTCGCTGCGGCGAGGAAACGCGCTGCGCCAAGGTCTACAAGGAGGCCGACAAGCGCAGCTTCCGCCAGGCCGTGGACTACACCGAGAACCGGCGCGTGAAGAACACCCGCGAGGCCCGCGCCATGGCCAAGGGCACCAAATTCGGCCGCAAGGTGACCGAGGCCATCTGGCAGAGCGCCGAGGTCGATGCGCTCTACCGCCTGGCCGCGGCCGGCGTGCGGGTGCCCACGCCGCACAACTTTCTGGAAGGCGTGCTGCTGATGGACCTGGTGACCGACGCCAACGGCGACGCCGCCCCGCGCCTGAACGACGTGGCCTTCTCGCCCGAAGACGCCCTGCGCCACCACGCGAGCCTGCTGCGCGAGGTGATGCGCATGCTGTGCGCGGGCGTGGTGCACGGCGACCTTTCGGAGTTCAACGTGCTGCTGGCCGAGGACGGCCCGGTGATCATCGACCTGCCCCAGGCCGTGGATGCCGCGGGCAACAACCACGCCAGGCGCATGCTGCTGCGCGACGTGGAGAACCTGCGCAACTTCTTCGGCCAGTTCGCGCCCGCGCTGCTGAAGACGCACTACGGCGAGGAGATCTGGCAGCTCTACGAGCGCGGCCTGCTCAGGCCCGAGACGGAGCTCGCGGGCACTTTCGTGCGCGAGACCGGCCCGGTCGATCTGAGCAACGTACTGCGTGAGGTGGACGACGCGCGCGCGGAAGAAGCGGCGCGGCTCGTGCGCATGCAGGCGCCACGACAATAGCGGGCCGACCACGCCCGCTCCGATGACTTCCAACGCCCTCCCCCAGCGCCAGCCCTTCTCGACCGCCGCCACCGCCGTTCGCCACATCGCCAGGGCCGCGGCCTTCGTGGCGCTGGGCGTCGGCTCGGCGGCCCATGTGGCCCATGCCGGCGGCATTCGCCTCGAAGACGACCGCGGCACCACGCTCGAACTGCAGGCGCCGGCCAAACGCATCGTCTCGCTGATGCCCTCGCTCACCGAGACCGTCTGCGCGCTGGACGCCTGCGACCGGCTGGTGGGCATCGATCGCCACGCCAACTGGCCGGCCTCGGTGAAGGGCCTGCCGCAGGTCGGCGGCATGGACGACGCGAACATCGAGCGCATCGTCGCGCTCAAGCCCGACCTGGTGCTGCTGCGCCCGCGCAGCCGCGTGGCCGAGCCGCTGGAGCGGCTGGGCATCAAGGTGCTGGCCCTGGACGCCAAGACCCATGCCGACATGCGGCGGGTGATGGAAACGGTGGCCCGCGCCACCGGCAAGCCCGGCGCGGGCGAGACCTTCTGGCGCCGGCTCGATGCCGGGCTCGACGCGGCGCGCGCCCGCGTGCCGGCGGGCTGGCAGGGGCGGCGCGTCTATTTCGAGGTGCACGGCGGCGTGGCGGCAGCAAGCGAAAGCTCCTTCATCGGCGAGACGCTCGCGCGCCTGGGCCTGGCCAACGCGGTGCCGGGCACGCTCGGCCCCTTTCCCAAGATGAGCCCCGAATTCGTGGTGCGCGCCGACCCCGACGTGCTGATGGTCTCGGCGCTGGGCGAGATCTCGGCGATGGCGGCGCGGCCCGGCTGGTCGGCCATGGCCGCGATCCAGCGCGGGCGCGTCTGCAGCTTCGCCTCGGCGCGCTTCGACCTCATGATGCGCCCCGGACCCCGGCTGGACGAGGCGGCCGATGCCATCGTGGGCTGCCTCGCTTCGCTGGGCGACCCGCGGCGCTGAACCCGGGCACGTCACACGACACTGGGCGCTGGCTGAGTGCTGTCGTACCATCCAGACACCTTGACGCCTGCACCGAACCCTGCCACCCCCACCGCCCCTGATGCGCTCGAGGACAGCGCAGAAGCCATCGCGCGGGACGTGTCCGCCGTCGGCCGCATCAGCGCGGTGCCCTCGCTGCTGAAGATCATCTGCCAGAACACCGGCATGGGCTTCGCCGCCGTGGCCCGCGTGACCGACGGCACCTGGACCGCCTGCGCGGTGGAAGACACCATCCAGTTCGGCCTGCTGCCCGGCGGCCAGCTCGAGGTGGGAACCACGCTCTGCAAGGAATCGCGCGCCGTGCGGCTGCCAGTGGTCATCGACCACGCCAGCACCGACCCCACCTACCGCGACCACCACACGCCCCGGCTCTACAACATCGAGAGCTACATCTCGGTGCCGATCGTCTACACCAACGGCGACTACTTCGGCAACCTGTGCGCCATCGACCCCCGGCCGGCGAACGTGTCCGACCCGCGCACCGTGGCGATGTTCACCGCCTTCGCCGACCTGATCGCGCGCCAGCTGGAGAACGAAGCCCACCGGGAGCGCGCCGAAGTCGCGCTGCAGTCCGAGCGCGCGACCGCCGAGTTGCGCGAGCAGTTCATCGCCGTGCTGGGCCACGACCTGCGCAACCCCTTGTCCGCGGTCGGCGCGGCGGCCGAGCTGCTGATCCGCCGCCAGGCCGAGCCGGACCTCGTGAAGCTCGGCACGCGGCTCAAATCGAGCACGCGCCGCATGTCCGGCCTCATCGACGACGTGCTCGACTTCGCGCGCGTGCGGCTGGGCTCGGGCATGGGCCTGGCGATCCGCGACGCCGATTTCCTCGCCTCGGGGCTGAAGGAAGTGATCGACGAGGCGCGCGCGTCCAACCCGCACCTGGACATCCGCGACGAGCTGTCGATCAACCGCGTGGTGCGCTGCGACCCGCCGCGCATCCAGCAGGTGCTGTCCAACCTGATCGGCAACGCGGTAACGCACGGCGGGCCGCACGACCCCATCGTCGTTCGCGCCGCGCTCGAAGACGACCGGCTCGTGCTGTCGGTGAGCAACGGCGGCGTACCCATTCCGCCGGACGACCTGCCGAAGATCTTCCAGCCCTACTGGCGCCCCGCGAACAGCAAGCCCGGCGGCGGGCTGGGTCTGGGCCTGTACATCTGCGCGGAAATCGTCTCTGCCCATGGCGGCACGCTGGAAGTCACTTCGTCGGCAGCGGAGGGCACCTGCTTCGTGGCGGTCCTTCCCGTCGGCTGATTTCATCTTTTCCCGAAGGGCAGGCAAATGCACAGGACCGGCATGGTGGTCGTCCCCGCCGCGGACTTCACGCGCGGCGAACTCACGGCGCTCTGGAACCAGGCCTACGAGGGCTATTTCGTGCCGGTGCGCTTCGACGAGCCGCTGTTCGCGCGGCACCTGCGGCGTGCGGTGGTGGACCTCGCGCTGTCGCGGGTGATCGTGGCCGATGGCACCGCCTGCGGCATCTCGCTCTCCGGGCGGCGCGGACAGCGCGGCTACCTCGCGGGCTTCGGCATCGCGGGCACGCACCGGCGCCGGGGGCTGGCGCGGCAGCTCATCGCGGCGCAGGCCGAGGCGTGGTCGAAGGCAGGGCTGCATCGGGTCTTTCTCGAAGTCATCGAACAGAACCCGGCCCGCGCGCTCTATGGCCAGGCGGGTTTCGAGGAACTGCGCACGCTCGACGTGCTGGAAGGCAGCTTCGAGGCGCGCGGCACCGTCGCGACAAAGGAGCTCGACCACGCCGACCTCGCGGCCGTGCACACGGCGTGTGCCGCCCTGTCCCGCCCCACGTGGCGCCGCGAACTGCCGACCGTGCTGGACGCCATCGACAACGAGAACGCCATCGCGCTCGGCGTGACGCGCGGCACGGCGCTGGTCGCGTATGCCGTCGTCCCGTCCACTGGCAACGCGCTGCCCGACGCAGCGGCCATCGATGAGGCGGCGGCCCACGACCTGCTCGACGCCCTCGCGGCCACCCGCCCCGGCACCCGCTGGCGGCTGGTGGACGAGCCGACCGGCAGCCAGCTCTTCCACGCAGCCACCGTGCGCGGCGCGACGGCTGTCATCCGCCAGATCGACATGGCGTTGACAATCGAGCCGGTCGACGTCCAGCCCTTTCCATGAAATCCCGCCACAAGCAGCCTGCCACCTCCTCCACTCCGTTCATCCGCGTCGGCCCCAGCGGCGTGCACGGCCTGGGCGCCTTCGCCACCCGTGACCTGCCGGCGCAGGCCTTCCTCGGCCTCTACGAGGGCCGCCGCTATTCGAAGCAGGAAATCGCCACCAAGGTCTGGAACGACCAGCTCACCTACCTCTTCACGCTGTCGAACCACGAGACCATCGACGGCGCCAAGGGCGGCAACGGCACGCGCCACCTGAACCACGCCTGCGAGCCGAACTGCGAGGCCGTCGAGGAGTACGACGACGCCGGCGAGCTGGTGCTCAAGTTCCAGACGCTGGTGGCCGTGGATGCGGGCGACGAGCTGTTCATCGACTATTCGCTGACGGCGGACGACGGCTCGCCGCCCTCGAAGTACCCCTGCCATTGCGGCTCGCCGAGCTGCCGCGGGACGATGCTGGCGCCCGTAGAGAACGCGGAGACCGCGTCTGAGTCGGACGGCCCGGTGACGGCAAAGGGCGCCGCGGCGACGCTCAGCGACCTGCCCTGGTGAAGCTGAGGCGCAAGGCGCTCAGGGCGATTCGCTCCTGAGGCCGCGCAACTGCTCCTCGGCGCGATCGAGCTCCGCACGGAGCGTGCGGATTTCCTGCTCCAGCTTCTCGATGCGCGCCGCGCGGCCTTGCGCAGGTACGGGCGGCACGAGCGCCGCGCAGCGCGCCTGCAGCGCGGCCAGTTCGTCGCCCAGTTCGCGCCGGCGCAGCATCTGGCCGCGGGAGCGGGCGAGCGCCATGTCGCGCTCGAGCACCGCTTCCTGCGCCTTGCAATCGGCCGCGTCCACCGGCACGGGTGGTGCCGTCTGTGCGAAGGCGGGCATGGCCAGGGCCCATGCAAGGGGCAGGAAGCAGGGTTTGAAGCGCATGCCGCGAAGGTACCCGAAACACCCCGCGTCGGGGGCGCCCGGCCCTATGCCGTGCGGGCCATGCACCGGGTCTCGATCGATCGGTGCGCTGCGAAATGCGCTGTCGATTCCTGTGATTCAGGCCGGCAGGTAGCGCGCCTGCCATCGGCTGGCCAGCTGCTGCGCCCGATGCAGCGGTAGGCGCGCCGCTTCGAAATCGACCACGCAGGCGAAATCGGCCGCTTCGGGCCGCGCGGGGCTCTCGCTGCTGCGGCCATCGGTCAGCAGCCAGAGCCAGCGCTGGCGTGCCGCGCTGTGCGCGAGCAGCTGGTCCGCGCGCTGGACGCCGAGCGCCAGCGGCGTGCCGCCGCCGGCCGCAATGGGCGCCACCCAGTCGTCGTTCCACGCGCTCGCGCGGCGCGGCGGCAGGCGCAGCTTGACCACATCGCCGGCAAAGCACAGCAGCGCGACATGGTCGCGCCGCTGGTAGGCCTCTTCCATCAGCGACAGCAGCAGGCCCTTGGCGCGCGCGAGGTTGCCGTCGCTGCGCATCGAGGCCGAGCAGTCGAGCAGGAAGCAATGCAGCGCCCCGCTGCGCGCCTGCAATGGGCGGCGGCGCAGGTGTTCCGCCCGCAACGTGTCGGCGCCGCGCGCCGCGAAGGTGCGTGGCCAGTCGAGCGCGGCGCCCGGCGATGCGGCGCCGTGCCATGCGTCCCTTTGTCGGCCCTGCCTCCAGTCGCCCTGGCGTGCGCCAGCGGGTGCGGCGTCCCGGAGGCTCAGGCTTTTTTTGGGGCGGCCTGCGGTGCGGTTTGCGAAGGGATCAGCGGGCGCAGCGGCTTCACGCGCTCGATGCCGACGGGTTCGGGGGGCATGGCGCCCCAGTCCTGATCGCCTGCGTTGTCTTGGCCTGCGCCGTTCTTATCCGCTGCGCGCTGAGGGGCCTGCCTCGCAGGTGCTTGCGCGGGGGCCGCGCCTTCGGCTTCAGGCTTGCGACGGTGCAAGAGCACGGCTTCGGCCACGCGCTGCACATGATCGGCGGTGATCGCTGCCGCGCCCTCCCACGCCGCGAGCGCGCGCGCCGAGCGCAGCATCACGAGGTCGGCGCGCAAGCCGTCGACCTGCGCGGCGATGCACAGCGCGCCGACCGCTTCGTGCACTTCGTCGCCATACGGCAGTGCCGATGCACCCGCCACGACGGCGCGGGCCGAGACGAGCGCCGCCGCCAGCTCGGCTTCGGCCTGCGCATGCTTCGCGCGAAAGCCCTGCGGATCGGCATCGAACGCGAGCCGCGCGCGCACGATAGCCTGCCGCTCGGCCGCGTCCTCGATGTTGCGCAGCTGCACGCACAGGCCGAAGCGGTCGAGCAGCTGCGGGCGCAGCGTGCCCTCCTCCGGGTTCATCGTGCCGACCAGCACGAAGCGCGCCGCATGCCGGTGCGAGATGCCGTCGCGCTCGACCACGTTGACGCCGCTCGCGGCCGCATCGAGCAGCGAATCGATCAGCGCATCGGGCAGCAGGTTGATTTCGTCCACGTACAGCACGCCGCCGTGCGCGCGTGCCAGCAGCCCGGGCGCGAACTTGAGCGCATGGCCCGCGAGCGCCTGCCCGAGATCGAGCGTGCCCACGAGGCTTTCGAGGCTCGCGCCCAGCGGCAGCGTGACGAAGGGCGCGCCCGGCAGCAGCTCGGCCAGCGCGCGCGCGGCCGTGGTCTTGGCCGTGCCGCGCGGACCTTCGATCAGCACGCCGCCCAGGCCCGGATCGACCGCGGCCAGCAGCAGCGCCTGGCGCAACTGCGGCTGGCCCGTGATCGCGGCGAAGGGAAAGGGCACCGGCATGGGCGCGGCAGTGGTCATGGGAGCGTTCCTTCCATCTGCTGCTCGTGGTCGAGCAGCAGGTTTTCGAGTTGGGCCTGATAGTCGCCGGGCGACTGCCAGAGGCCGCGCTGCATGGCTTCGAGCAGGCGGCTCAACATGTCGTGCAGCGCGCGCGGATTGTGTTCATTGACGAAGTCGCGCGTGGCGGCATCGAGCACGTAGGCATCGGCCACCATCGCGTACTGATGGTCGCCGACCACGCGCGCGGTGGCGTCGAAGCCGAAGAGGTAGTCCACCGTCGCGGCCATCTCGAAGGCGCCCTTGTAGCCGTGGCGCTTGACGCCATCGATCCACTTGGGGTTGACCACGCGCGCGCGGATCACGCGGCTGATTTCTTCCTTCAGCGTGCGCACGCGCGGCGCCTGCGGGTTGCCGTGGTCGCCGTGGTACATCGCGGGTTGTTGGCCGCTCAGGTGGCGCACGGCGGCGGCCATGCCGCCCTGGAACTGGTAGTAGTCGTTGGAGTCGAGCAGGTCGTGTTCGCGGCTGTCCTGGTTCTGCAGCACGACGTTCATCGCGCGCAGGCGCCGCACCAGCGCATCGGCCGCGGGCACGCCGTCGCTGCCCTGGCCGTAGGCGTGGGCGCTGCCGCCGACGTAGGCACTGGAGAGGTCGTCGTCGGTCTGCCAGTCGCCGTGGTCGAAGAGCGGCTGCAAGCCCGAGCCGTAGCTGCCCGGCGCGGAGCCGAACACGCGCCAGCCGGCTTGCGTGCGCGCGTCTTCGGCGGTCGCGCCTTCTGCTTCGAGCGCGGCGGCTTCGCGCAGGATGCGCGCGCGGATCGGGTTGCGCTCGGCGTCTTCGTCTTCCTGCGATGCGACGGCCTGCACCGCGGCGTCGAACATCTGCACCGCGTTGGGAAAGGCATCGCGAAAGAAGCCCGAGATGCGCAGCGTCACGTCGATGCGCGGACGCCCGAGGCCGACCGTGGGCAGCACCTCGAAATCGACCACGCGCTGGCTGCCCGGCGCCCACTTGGGCCGCACGCCGATCAGCGCGAAGGCCTGCGCGAGATCGTCGCCGCCGGTGCGCATCGTGGCCGTGCCCCAGACCGAGAGGCCCAGCGCCACGGGGTAGTCGCCGTGCTCCTGCAGATGGCACTCGACCAGTTGCGCGGCGGACTTGAGGCCGAGCATCCAGGCGGTGGGCGTGGGGATGGCGCGCGTATCGACCGCGTAGAAGTTGCGGCCGGTGGGCAGCACATCGGGCCGGCCGCGCGACGGCGAACCGCTCGGGCCCGGCGGCACGAAGCGGCCCTGCAGCGCGCGTGAAAGCTGATGCAGCTCCTGCGCGCCGCAAGCGTCCAGTGCGGGCGCAAGGCTTCGCTCGATGCGGCCCATCACGGCCGCTGTGTGCGGCATGTCGGGCGGGCAGGCGTTTGCTTCCAGCAACTGCTGCGCCAGCAGCTCCAGCCGCTCGCGCGTGTCGCCGTGGTGCCGCCACGCATCGGCGCTCACCGATTGCAGCAACGCCGGGCGCGCGCCCTGCCACGGTTTGGCCGCATCGATGTCCAGCGGGTCGAAGGCTTCGCCCGGCAGCAGGTCTTGCGCCAACGCGCCCAACAGCCCGGCGTTCGCACCCGTGCCATCGGCGGACGGATAGCGCGCGAGCGCGAGCAGCGTGTCGCGCCGCAGCCGCGCCTCGGGCGATGCGCCGAACACATGCAGCCCGTCGCGGATCTGCGTTTCCTTGAGTTCGCACAAGTACGCATCGACGCGCGCGAGCACCGCATCGTCTTGCGCGCCCGGCATGCCCAGCTCCTCGACCAGGTGCTGCGCCCGCACGGCCGCGAGGATCTGCGCGCGCAGCACCTTCGCGCGGCGCGCATCGACCAGCAGCGCGTCGTAGTACTCGTCGACCTGGCGCTCCAGGTCCTGCAGCGGGCCGTGGTTCTCGGCGCGCGTGAGCGGCGGCATCAGGTGATCGACGATCACCGCCTGCGTGCGTCGCTTGGCCTGCGCGCCCTCGCCCGGGTCGTTGACGATGAAGGGATAGACGTTGGGCAGCGGCCCGAGGATCGCATCGGGCCAGCAGGTCTGCGCGAGCGCGATGCTCTTGCCCGGCAGCCATTCGAGGTTGCCGTGCTTGCCCACATGCACGACCGCGTCGATCGCGAACACGTCGCGCAGCCAGAAATAGAACGCGAGGTAGCTGTGCGGCGGCACGAGCTCTGCGTCGTGGTAGCTCCCGTAATCCGCCGCGCCCAAGTTGCCGAGTGCGCGTGCGGGCTGGATGCCGACGAACACGCGGCCCAGCCGCAGGCCGGCGATCATGAAGCGGCCTTGCCGCAGCATCGGGTCCTGCTCGGGCGAACCCCAGCGCGCGTCGATGGCCGCGGCCATGCCTTCGGGCAGGGCCGCGAGCCGCGCGCGGTAGTCGGCGAGCGCGTAGCTCTGCCAGGCGGGGCGCGCGGACCATTGGGCAGGATCGTTCGCGATGCCCTGCTGCAGCGTCTGCATCAGCGCATCGCCGTCGGCCGGGATCGCATCGCCGAGCACGTAGCCCTCGGCCTGCATCGCACGAAGAATGGCGATCACCGAGGCCGGGGTGTCGAGCCCCACGCCGCTGCCGATGCGGCCTTCGCTGCCGGGGTAGTTCGCGAGGATCAATGCGATGCGCTTGTCGGCGACCGGCAGGCTGCGGAGGCGACACCAGCGCCGCGCGAGCTCCGCCACGAAGGCGATGCGGTCGGGCTCGGGCTGGTAGCTCACCACCTCGGTCTGCGTGAGTTCGCAGCGGTGCGACAGGCCCTTGAAGCTCACGGCGCGCGTGATGATGCGGCCGTCCATCTCGGGCAAGGCGATCTGCATGGCGATGTCGCGCGGGCGCAGGCCCTGGCTGTCGGCCAGCCAGTCCTCGCGGTTGCCGCCGCTCACGATCACCTGCAGCACCGGGGCATCGCCGGCCAGCGCCAGGGCTTCGCCTGCTTCGCCTGCTTCGCCTGCTTCGTTCTTCGCGCCCTGCCCCAGCGCGGCGAAGGCGGTGGTGTTGAGCACGAGCTGCACGTCGTGTTCGCTGCACAGGCCCCGGAATGCGGAGAGGCACAGCGGGTCCTTCAGAGAATCGAGCGCGACCGGCAGCGGGTTCAATCCTTCGGCTTGCAGCGCGGCCGCGAGCGCGTCGAACGCCGCCGTGTTGCCCGACATCAGGTGCGAGCGGTAGAACACCAGCGCCACCACCGGCGCACCCGCGTGCCAGCCGGCGCGCAGGTCGTCGATGCCGGCGACGGTGTGCGCCGCGTCGATGCCGCGCGGCACATGCAGCGCGACCTGCGGCAGGCTGCGCGGCGGCAGCGGCGCCTCGCCATGGCCGAGGCCGTGGAAGGCCACTGCGCGCAGGAACTGCATCGCATTGCCCGCGCCGCCCGCGCGCGTGTACTGCCAGAGCTGGCGGCTCACCGCGCGCGGCACGGTGCTGCGCGCGAGCAGGTCCTCGTCTTCCTGCAGGTCGCCCGAGAACATCGCGAGTTGCTGGCCCTTGCGTTTCGCAAGTTTTTCGAGCTGCTGCAGCCCGTAGGCCCAGGCCGATTCGGCACCCAGGTGATCGACCACCACCACGCGCGCATGCTGCAGCACCTCGTCCACATACAGGTCGAGCGAGGCCGGCTGGCGCAGGTACATGAGGTTGGCCAGCCGCAGCGACGGGTAGCCGGGGTCGGTGGCCGCCAGCGCGGTGCGCGCGGCGGCCAGCAGCGCGAGCGTGGTGTCGGCCGAACTGAGCACCACGATGTCGCCCGGCGTCTGGTCGAGCCGGGTGACGATGCTGTCGTCTTCGACGAAGCGTCCGGGCTGGGTGCTCAGCAGGTGCATGCGGTCAGGCCGTCAGGCGGGCACGGCGGCCACGCCTTCGAGCGCCTTGCGCAGTGCCGCTTCGTCCAGGTCTTCGCCGATGAACACGAGGCGCGTGCGCTGCGCCTCGTCGTCGCGCCAGCGGCGGTCGAAGTGGTGGTCGAAGCGGCGGCCCACGCCTTGCACCAGCAAACGCATCGGCTTGCCCGGGATCGCGACGAAGCCCTTCACGCGGTAGATGGTGTGCTGCTCGACCAGCGTGGCGAGTGCGGCCAGCAGGGCCTCGCGGTCCATGGGCGGCAGCTCGATCACGAGCGAATCGAACTCGTCGTGGTCGTGGTCTTCCTCGTGGTCGTGGTGGCTCTCGCGCAGGTGGATCGTGGTCTCGGCCGCGCGGCCCTGGCCCAGGAGCAGCGCGAGCGGCAGCTTGCCTTCGCTCGCGGCGACGATCTTCACCTCGGGCGGCAGCTCCTCGCGCACCAGCGCCTCGACCTGCGCGCGCATGGCGTCGTCCATCAGGTCGGTCTTGTTGAGCACCACGAGGTCGGCGGCCGAGAGCTGGTCTTCGAACAGTTCGTGCAGCGGCGATTCGTGGTCCAGGTTGGGGTCGGCGCGGCGCGCCTCGTCCACGGCTTCGGGGTTCTGGGCGAACTGGCCCGAGGCGGCGGCCGGGCCGTCGACCACGGTGACCACCGAATCGACGGTGAAGATGTTGGCGATGTCCGGCCACTGGAACGCCTGCACCAGCGGCTTGGGCAGTGCCAGGCCCGAGGTCTCGATGATCACCGCGTCGATGTCGCCGCGGCGCTCGGCCAGCTGCAGCATCACGGGCAGGAATTCTTCCTGCACGGTGCAGCAGACGCAGCCGTTGGCCAGCTCGTACAGTGCGCCTTCGCGCTCGTTGCCTTCGTCGTCGCAACCGATGCCGCAGCCGCGGAGGATCTCGCCATCGATGCCGAGCTCGCCGAACTCGTTGACGATCACCGCGATGCGGCGGCCCTCGGCGTTCCCGAGGATGTGGCGCAGCAGGGTGGTCTTTCCGCTGCCGAGGAAGCCGGTGACGATGGTGACGGGAATCTTGGCGTTGCTCTGTGTCATGGAATGGAGGTTTTCAGGCGCCGGAGCGCGAAGAGAAGGGGCGGCACGCTACGGCTCGCCGCAAGCGGACTGCGGCGTGCGTGCGACGGATTCAGCTCAGACGCCGCCGTACAGGCGGCGCTCGACGAAGACGGTGCCTTGCAGACGGCGCCAGCCCTTGGCCGCGGCCAGCACGCCCAGGTCGACCAGCGGCTCGACCAGCACGACGGTCATGTAGGCCGCGCCGAAGCTGGCGATCTGGCCGAGGTTCTCCAGGCCCGTGCCGCGTCCGTAGAGCGCCCAGAAGCCGACCCAGACCACGATGCCGCCCTGGTAGGCCACGGACAGCTTGAAGGCCTGCTGGTAGCTCAGGTCCACGTAGGCCACGTTCTCGGGAATGATCCGCCGCGCGAGCGCGGCCGTCGCGAACAGGGGCACCAGCAAGGTGGTGACGTTCATGCCGAACTGCGGGATGTCCTGCGGCTCGAAGAACAGGCCCTGGATCAGCAGCCCGCCCGCCAGGCCGATGGCCGCGGGCGCGAGCCCGAACACCAGCAAGAGCGTGGTGCCCAGGATCAGGTGCACCTCCGACACGCCCACCGGGTGGTGCGGCAGCACCTCGAAGAAGCAGAACACCAGCGCCACGGCAATGGCCGAGCGCAGCGCCAGGGCGGCGGGGCCGTCCTTCACGAGGGTGTCGAAGGCCACCTTGCCTGTGTAGGCCAGCGCGGCGGCTGCCGTCGCGTAGCTGAGGAAAATCTTGGATCCGTCGACGAGACCTGGTTCGATGTGCATCGAGCACCTCCTGTAGTGCACCGCAGTGCGAAAGTTGATTGTTGGTGGATGGGATGGATCACGCAAGCGCCGTCATGAACGCTGGAGCGCGCGCGGCGCTGCGGACACGGCCGACGCCCTGGGCTTGCGCCGCAGCCGCCGCCAGCCGATCACCACGCCGCTGGCCGAGGCGACCGTGCCGACGATCGACAGCAGCCACACGACGATGTCCCAGGCGGGGCGGTAGTGAATGAGCCACGGAAAATCGAGGCTGTGCGCGGCGTTGAAGAGCCAGCGGCGCAGGCGCGAATTGCTGTCGTTGCTGCCGGCGACCTGGCCGCTGGACGGGTCGATGTAGATCCAGCTGCGCGCGGCATCGTCGAATTCGAGGCGCCAGATGGGCACGGTGCGCTCGCGGTGGTGGCCGTACCAGTGGAAGTCTTCGCGCGTCTGCAGCGTGGCCTGTGTCACGCCGGCGCCGGGGCGAAGTCGGGTGGCGGCGCGCACGATGTCGTCGCGGGCGATCGATGCGGGGGCGCCCGTGGCGGCATCGACCACGCGCACGCGGGCCTCTGCATCGCGCAATTGCAGCAGCGGGCGGCCGTCGAACCACATCGGCAGTGCTTCGCGCGGCGCGGCGGCGCCCTCGCCTGCCGGCAGCTGCGCAGGCGGCCAGGGGAACGGCGATGAACCGGCGCCCGTGTAGCTGGCCATCGCAGCCGCGTCGCCGCGGTTGCGCTCGAACCATTTGTTCGGGTTCATCGAGAGCCAGCCGCTCACGATCCAGGTCAGCACGAAGAAGCCGCCGATGAGGCCGGCGATGTGGTGCCAGGCCATCCACCCCGTGTACGGTGTGACCGCACCGTTGCGGAAGCGCCGGCGCAGCCGGATGCGCAGGATGCCGATGACGATGCCCGTCACCGCCGAGACGATGCAGGCGGCCGAGAGCCACACCACCACGTCGTGCCACAGCGGCGGGTCGGCGCGCAGCGGCGTGAAGTAGATCCAGTGCGGCACGGAGCCCAGCCAGTTCCACAAGCGCTCGGCGCGGTGGGTGTCGCGCACCACTTCGCCGGTGCGCGAGGACACGTAGAGCTCGGTGCCGGCCGCGTCGCCGACCTCGATGCGGTGCAGCGGGCGCAGCGGGTCGAGGCCCTGCGGCACGGTCCACTGGTCGCGCTCCAGCGTCTCGGCCCAGCGCGCGCCGGGCTGGCCCGAGAAGTCGCGGGCGATGGCCTCGGCCTGCGCGGCATCGACCGGCCCGAGCACCCGGCCGTCGCGCGCGGACACCGCATGCCGCCCGCCGCGCGCATCGACGATGCGCCACACGGGCTGCGGATCGGCGCCGCCCTGCGTCTCCAGCGCCATGCGCCGCGGCGGCTGCGCGCGCAGCGCCTCGGGCAACGCATCGAGCGCAGCCGATGGCGCGACCAGCGCCTCGTCGAAACGCACCGGGCGAAGGCCGGCCAGGCGCTCCTCGTCCGTGAGGTTGGGATACCCCACGTACATCATCACCACGCCCGAGACGAACCACATGACGAACAGCAGGCAGCCGCCGATGCCCAGCCACCGGTGCGTCCAGTAGAGCCAGTGGCGGATGCGGGGCCAGGCGCGGCGCCATGCGGACGCCAACAACGACCGTTCGGGTTGAGACTCTCGTTCTGGCCGCGACTCCCCCAACCGTTCGGGCTGAGCTTGTCGAAGCCTCGCGCGGCGCTTCGACAAGCTCAGCGTGAACGGACTTTTATTGTTTGGCACGACTTGAACGCAGCCCGCTGTCAGAAGTTCACCAACGCCGACAGCTCGAACGAGCGCGGCCGGCCCAGCAGCCACTGGTTGCCGCTGTTCGAGAACGACACCGGGTAGGTGCGGTTGGCCAGGTTGTAGGCCCGGAACGCGAGCTTGAGCGACGGGCTCGCCTGCCAGCTCACGCCCGCGTCGGCCACGGTGTAGGAGCCGATCTTGCGCGAGTTGGCCGCATCGACCTGGCGCGGGCCGACGTAGCGCACGCCGAACTCGGCCTCCCACTGCGGCATGAAGCGCCAGTTGAGCCAGAGGTTGGCGGCCTCCTCGGGCACGCCGGCCGGCGTGTTGCCGGCGCGCGAGATGAGCGTGCGGCCCGAGGCCTCGTTGAAGTCGTCGTAGCGCGCGCGCAGCTTGGCCACGTTGGCCTCGATCCGGAGCGTGGAGGTGAGCGCCAGGTCGAGCGTGGCCTCGATGCCTTCGGAGGACTGCTGGCCGATCTGCTGCGTGACGGTCGGGTCGTTGGCGTCGCGCGAGAGCAGCTTTTTCTTCTCGATGCGGTAGGCCGCCACGGTCCAGGCGCCGCGGCCATCGGCCAGCTGGCGCTTGTAGCCGACCTCGACCTGCTTGCCGGTGCTGAGATCAAAGGTGGCCTGCGAGGCCGAGGTGGTGACCAGCGAGCCCAGCGGATCGGCCGCGCGCGCGACCTGCGCGTAGAACGACTGCGACGCATCGGGCGCGTACACCACGCCCAGGCGCCCCGTGCCGTAGACGAAGGTCTTCTGGAAGTTGTTGGCCGCGCTCTGCAAGTCGCTGCGCGCGATCTTCGCGTGGTCCCAGCGCAGGCTCCCGACCACGGACCATTGCTCGTTGAAGGCCAGCTTGTCTTCGGCGAAGAAGGCGTAGGTGCTGGTCCTGGTCTTGTAGCGCGGCGTGTAGGCCACCGGCGAGGCGTAGACGCCGGGGTCGAAGACGAAGGGGTCCACCACCGAGCGGCCGCCGTAGGGTGAGTCGTTGGTGTGCAGGAAGTCGATGCGGTTGGCGTCGAAGCCCACCAGCACCTGGTTCTTCATGCCGAAGAGCGAATGCCTGAAGGTGGCGTCGGTGCGGTTGCCGGTCTGCTCCTGGTCGTGGCCGATTTCCAGGTAATCGCCGCGCGTCACGCGGCGCGTGGTGGCGTTGTAGGTGTAGGTCTCGCTGTTGCGCCAGTGGCGCTTGCTGTCCAGGCGGTAGAGCTGGTTGCGCACGGTGACGGCGTCGTTGGGCATCCACTGCGCGTCGAAGCGGGTCCAGCGGTCGCGGTACTTGATCTCGGCGTCGTCGGGGTTGTAGTTCTGCTCGCGGCTGAGGCTGCTCACGCGACCGTTGATGAGCGGCACGCCGTAGTAGCGCTGCGGCGACTGGCGGCCCTCGTCGTGCGAGAGCGTGAACTGCAGCTGCGGCGATACATCGAGCCGCACCGCGCCGCCCACGGCCAGGCTCTCGGCATCGCCGCGCACCATGAAGCCGTCGGTCTTGCGGTGGCTGATGTCGAAGCGGTAGGAGAGCATGTCGTTGATCGCCCCGCCGCTGCCGAAGGCGACCTGGCGCGTGGCGTCGGAGCCGGCGGTGACGAGCGCCTCGTTCTGGATCGGGCCGCGCGTGGGCTTCTTGGGCACCACGTTGATCGCACCGCCGATGGCGCCCTCGCCGAACATCACCGAGGCGGCGCCGCGCAGCACCTCGATGCGGTCGACCGACCAGGTGTCGAACGGGAAGGTGACGGTGCCCGCGCCCGCGTAGAGGCGCGTGCCGTCGAACAGCTGCATCACCGAGCCATGGCCGCTGAAGCCGCGTGCCGCCAGCGCCGTGCCGCCGTTGCCGGGGCCGGGCGAGCCAGTGATGCCGGTGGCGCGGGTGACGGCATCGATCACCGAGACGTCGCCGCGCGCGCGGATGGTGTCGCCGGTCAGCACCTCGATGCTCGCGGGGGTCTCCAGCGGCGTGAGGCCCAGGCGGCTGCCGGTGTGCGAAGGCTCGTCGATGGCCAGCGGCGAGCGGCGGCTGGCCTCGACCTGCACCGGCGCCAGACCGCTGGTGCCGCGGCTGTCGCCCGCCGCCTCACCCGATTGCGCCAAGGCGCCGCCTGGCGCGAAAGCCAGGCTCAACCCCAATGAAAGACCCGAAAGGCGTGCCCATTGCAGCGGCGCGTCCGTGCGATCGCGCGCCGGCGATGCTTGACCCATGTGACTTCTCCTCGCGGCCTGCGTCCCCGCAGGCTCCTGACCGAATGAGGACGTCGAGGGAGGCGGCTAGCGGGCGGGCCGGTCGCGCGAGGGGCGAAGCGGCTTGCCCGGACCCGCACTCCCGCAGCGTCCGATGGCGGTTGCGAAGGCCGGTATCCGGGCTTGCGGAGCGCTTCGATGGCACTGTGCGTGCGCATCGGAGCCGAAACCCTCGCCTTCCCACGCCGAAGCGCAGTGGCTGCCGATGCCGCAGGGGGCATCGACGCGAGGTTTTCCAGATCCGCTGACCGTTGCGGGGGCAGCGCAGGAATGGATGCGTCCGTGAAGACGCAGCGCACCTGCTTCCCGTTTAACCCCCAGGCCACTGAATGGCATGCGGGGCACCTTCGAACCGTGTGGGTGGTCTTGCTAAGAAAAGCTTACAACCCGACCGGCGGAATTATAGGGAGCGCCCTCGGCGCGAGGACCGCGCGCCCCGCTCGGCGACTTCAGGCGGGTTTTCCTTCGGTGCCGAACAGCCGCCGCATCACCGCGACGCCGGCCACCAGTGCGTTCGAGTAGCTGGCGTAGGGGTCGTGCGCGGCTTCCAACGGCACGTAGACATGACGCTGGTCGCCGGTCGCATCGCCGCCAGCGCCGTCCACGGTTTCTTCCATCAGCACCCAATAGAACTCGCCCACCTCCAGCTCGTGGACGGTCAGCGCGATGTTGCGGGGATGGGGCATGGGGATGCGTTTCATGGCAGCGTATTTCTGTCAATGAATGGGACAAGAGCGCGGTTGACAGCTTCCGGAGCTTCCGGGCTTCTCCTACAGAGCTTGCGCGGGGTGGGAACTAAGGTTGTTTCAGGCACCTTCATCAAAACCAGGAGGCAACATGAAGCACTTCACCCTTGAATCCAACATGCGGGCGAGCATCGGCGGCGCGTTCTATCCGACCGGCTATTCGATGGTGATGTTCCCGAGCGCGGAGGACGCCGACCGCATCGGCCACCGGTTGATCGAAAGCGGCGTGAGCGGCGACGAGGTCTATCTGCTTCCTGCGGCCACGGTGCTGGCGGAAATTTCGCCCACCGTGAGCGACGCCGACAACCCCCTGCCCTCCGCGGGCACCGAGGGCGCCACGGTGCGCGCCTACACCAAGCTCGCGCGCGAAGGCCACACGGGCCTCCTGATCAAGACCCAGAACGAAGAGGCGGCCAACCGCCTGATGGAACTGGTTCGTACCGTCCCCTACTCCATCGCGCAGCGCTACCGCACGCTGGTCATCGAAGACCTCTGAACGGGTAGCGGATCCTTCGGCGCTCAAGCCGGCACGGCCATCGACACCGCGCGCTGCACCACGTCGCGCGCCATGGCCTGGGCCAGTTCGTGCTCGCCGAGGAACACGGTGACCGATGCTTCCTGGGTCAGCAGCTTGGCTTCCTGCTCGTTGTGGCTGCGGATCACGGTCTGGATCGACGGGTTGAGCGTGCGCGCGGTCTCGATCATCTGGCGCACGTTCAGGGTGTCGGGCGTGGCCACCACCAGCACGCGGGCGCGCGCGATGTGCGCCTGGATCAGCACGGCCGGGTCCGCCGCATCGCCCCAGACGGCGGCGACGCCGGCCTCGCGGAGTTTTTCGACCAGTTCGCGGTTCTGCTCGGCCACCACGTAGGGAATGTCGTTCGCTTCGAGCTCGGCCGCGATGCGGCGCCCCACGCGCCCGTAGCCGACCAGCACCACCTGGCGCGAGAGGTAGCGCGCCTCGGTGCTCATCGGCAATTCGGCCAGCGGATCGGTGCGCGATTCGAGCCCGCGCGCGAACGAGGAATGGGCATGCAGCCATTTCTGCAGCGGCGCGATGAGGCTGAACCACAGTGGATTGGTGGCAATGGAAATGAGCGCGCCCGCGAGCACGAGGCTCTGCCCCTCGACCGGCAGCAGCCCGAGCGAAACGCCCAGCCCCGCGAGGATGAACGAGAACTCGCCGATCTGCGCCAGGCTCGCGCTCACCGTGAGCGCCGTGGCCAGCGGGTAGCGAAACACCAGCACCAGCGCGCAGGCCGCGAGCGACTTGCCCAGCACGATCACCCCCACCACCGCGAGCACCTGCAGCGGGCGGTCGATCAGCACCGAGGGATCGAACAGCATGCCCACCGACACGAAGAACAGCACCGCGAACGCATCGCGCAGCGGCAGCGATTCCTGCGCCGCGCGGTGGCTGAACTGCGACTCGCGCATGACCATGCCGGCGAAGAACGCGCCGAGCGCGAACGACACGCCGAAGAGCGCCGCCGAGGCGAAGGCGATGCTCACGGCCGCGGCCACCACGCACAGCGTGAAGAGCTCGCGGGAACCCGTGCGCGTGACCTGCCAGAGGATCCAGGGGAACACGCGCCGGCCCACCACGAGCATCAGCGCGACGAAGCCGCCGACCTGCAGCAGCGTGAGGCCGAGGGTCTGCCAGAGCGGATCGGCGGGGCCGCCGCCGTTGTCGGGGGTGCCGCCGAGCGCGCCGGCCAGCGGCGGCATGAGCACCAGCACGAGCACCATGGCCAGGTCTTCGACGACGAGCCAGCCGATGGCGATGCGGCCGGTGAACGAGTCGAGGATGCCCAGGCTCTCGAGCGCGCGCAGCAGCACGACCGTGCTGGCCACCGAGAGCGCCAGGCCGAACACCAGCGCGGCGCCGGGGCTCCAGCCCCACCAGAGCGCCAGGCCGCCGCCGAGCAGCGTGGCCACGGCGATCTGCGCCAGCGCGCCGGGCAATGCGATCTTGCGCACGGCCAAAAGGTCGTCGAGGGAAAAGTGGAGGCCGACGCCGAACATCAGCAACATGACGCCGATTTCGGCGAGCTGCGCGGCGATGCTTGCATCGGCCACGAAGCCGGGGGTGAAGGGGCCGATGATCACGCCCGCGAGAAGGTACCCCACGAGGGCCGGCAGCCGCAGCTTGGCGGCCAGGAAACCGAACACCAGCGCGAGGCCGAGGCCGGCGGCAATGGTGTTGATGAGGGAGACGCTGTGCGGCATCGTTGCATTTTGCAGGAACGATGCGTGCCCTTTTATTTCACACGGCCTTCTCCAGGGACGTTCTAAGGGACGTTCTGAGGGGCGTTCGGAAGGGGGCATTCAGGGCGGGTGCACAGGCCACCGGGTGTCCCCCTCCGCGAATGTCCCCCGGGCTTCGCCCTCCTCCTTGATTTCGCTGCGGGGGAACACCCGATGCCCTGCGCACTCGGGCACGCCGTGGGCGCGCGCGATGGATGTGCGCGCGGTGGGTCAGCCGACCATCTTGCTGTCGCGGGCGCCTTCGAGCACTTCGGGCTCCTGGGACTCGACCCAGCTCTCGTTGTTCAGGCCCGCCTGCAGCCGCTCGGTGTCCAGTTCGTTGGTCCACTTGGCCACGACGATGGTCGCCACGCCGTTGCCGATCAGGTTGGTCAGCGCGCGCGCTTCCGACATGAAGCGATCGATGCCCAGGATGAGCGCAAGGCCCGCCACCGGCACATGGCCCACCGCCGAGAGCGTGGCCGCCAGCACGATGAAGCCGCTGCCCGTGACGCCCGCCGCGCCCTTGGAGGTGAGCAGCAGCACCGCGAGCAGCGTGATCTCCTGCACCAGCGTCATCGGCGTGTTGGTGGCCTGCGCGATGAACACCGCCGCCATCGTGAGGTAGATCGAGGTGCCGTCCAGGTTGAACGAGTAGCCGGTCGGAATCACCAGGCCCACGCAGGTCTTGTTCGCGCCCAGGTTCTCCATCTTTTCCATCATGCGGGGCAGCACCGATTCGCTGGACGACGTGCCCAGCACGATCAAGAGCTCTTCCTTGATGTACTTGATGAATTTCCAGATGCTGAAGCCGTGGAAGCGCGCAATGAGCCCGAGCACCACGAAGATGAACAAGAGGCAGGTGAGATAGAACGTGCCCATCAGCTTGCCCAGCGAGAACAGGCTGCCCACGCCGTACTTGCCGATGGTGAAGGCCATCGCGCCGAAGGCGCCGATGGGCGCGAGCTTCATGATGTAGTTGACGATGCCGAAGAGCACGTGCGAGCCCTTCTCGATCACGTCGAACACCAGCGTGCCGCGGCCGCCGAACCGGTGCAGCGCAAAGCCGAACAGCACCGCGATCAGCAGCACCTGCAGGATCTCGCCCTTGGCGAAGGCGTCCACGAGGGTGTTGGGGATGATGTTGAGGATGAAGTCGACCGTGCCGGTCATCTTGCCCGGGCCGGTGTAGGCGGCGATGGCCTTGGTGTCCAGCGTGGTCGGGTCGATGTTCATGCCCACGCCGGGCTTGAGCACGTTGACCAGCACGAGGCCCACCACCAGCGCGATGGAGCTCACGACCTCGAAGTACAGGAGCGCCAGGCCCCCGGTCTTGCCGACCTTCTTCATGTCTTCCATGCCGGCGATGCCGACCACCACCGTGCAGAAGATGATCGGCGCGATGATCATCTTGATGAGCTTGATGAAACCGTCGCCCAGAGGCTTCATCGCCTCGCCGGTGGAGGGATAGAAGTAGCCCAGCAGCACGCCGATGATCACTGCGGTGATCACCTGCACGTAGAGGGAGCGGTAGAGCGGGAGCTTCTTGGCGGGTGTGTTTGTTGTGTGTTCCATGACTTGCCTCCGGAAGGGTTGGGAACTGTAGGCCGGGATCAGGTGTTTTCCATTCGTAGAAGCCACATTTTTCCAATGAAAAAACCCGCCGAAGCGGGTTTTTTCATCAGGTTGCGGTCAGCATGCTCAATGCATGTGCAGGCCGCCGTTGACCGAGAAGTCGGCCCCCGTGGAGTAGCCGCCTTCGTCCGTTGCGAGCCACGAGATGATCGAGGCGATCTCGCTCGGCTCGCCCAGGCGCTTGACCGGGATGGTGGCCACGATCTTGTCGAGCACTTCCTGGCGGATGGCCTTGACCATGTCGGTGCCGATGTAGCCCGGGCTCACGGTGTTGACCGTCACGCCCTTGTTGGCCAGCTCCTGCGCCAGCGCCATCGTGAAGCCGTGCATGCCGGCCTTGGCCGCCGAATAGTTGGTCTGGCCCGCCTGGCCCTTGGCACCGTTGACCGAGCTGATGTTGATGATGCGGCCCCAGCCCTTTTCCACCATGTCGCCCACCACCTGCTTGGTGACGTTGAACATGCTGTTCAGGTTGGTCTCGATGACCGCGCTCCAGTCCTCGGGCGTCATCTTGAGGAACATGCGGTCGCGCGTGATGCCCGCGTTGTTCACCAGCACGTCGATGGCGCCATGCGCTGCCTTGGCGGCAGAAAAGGCCTCGACGGTGGATTGCCAGTCGCCGACATTGCCGACGGAGGCGTGGAACTCGAAGCCTTCGGCTTTCTGTTCGGCGAGCCACTTGGCGTGGTCGCGCGTAGGGCCGCAACCGGCGACCACGGTGAATCCGTCCCTGTGCAGACGTTGGCAGATGGCTGTTCCGATGCCACCCATGCCTCCGGTGACATATGCAACTTTCTTGCTCATGAAATTTCCTTGATGTGTGCTTAGCAAAAGCCTGAACGGCCGCCTTCACTCTAGCCATTTTCAGGCCACCGACCTCTGAGGAAAACACTGAGCCAAGCTTGCAACCAGCTGTCACGGCGCGATGCGCGGGTGCAACCTATATGCTCGGGTCTGTACGCTCTTGCAGCGGCCAGGCAGCCAAGGAGTTCGAAAGTATGAATTTCGGGATCATCGTATTCCCCGACGTCGAGGAACTCGACTTCGTCGGGCCCTGGGAAATGCTCACCATGTGGAGCAAGCTCGCGGCGGGCCCGCAGCAGTGCCTCATCGTTGCCGAAAAGCGCGAGCCGGTGGTCTGCGCCAAGGGCCTGTCGATCAATCCGCACGCGTCGTTCGCCGACTGCCCGCCGCTGGACTACCTGCTCGTGCCCGGCGGCATGGGCACGCGGCGCGAGGTCGACAACCCCGCGATGGTGCAGTTCCTCGCCGCGCAGGCGCCGGGCTGCAAGGCGTTGCTCTCGGTATGCACCGGCGCCTTCGTGCTGCAAGCGGCGGGCCTTCTTTCCGGCAAGACCGCGACCACGCACTGGGGCTCGCTCGATCGACTGCGCGCACTCGGCGACGTGAAGGTGGTCGAGCAGCGCTTCGTGCAGGACGGCGACGTGTGGACCTCGGCAGGCGTCTCGGCGGGCACCGACCTGATGCTCGCCTTCATCGCCCACACCGCCGGCGAGGAAGCCGCGGCCAAGGTGCAGTTGCAGGCCGAGTACTACCCGGCGGACACGGTTTACGGCAGCACGGCGAGCCACGAGCGCGCGCCGGCTTATGTGCGGCGGCCGGGCGGCACGCTGCGAAAGACGCCGTGAGCGCCGCACCCTCGCCCGAGCTCGAGCCGCTCGCCGTGCTCGCCGCCCGTGTCGGCGCGACGCTGCGCGAACGGCGGCAGACGGTGGCGGTCGCGGAGTCTTCGGCGGGCGGGCTCGTCTCGGCTGCCCTGCTCGCCATTCCCGGCGCCTCGGCTTTCTTCCTCGGCGGCGCGGTCGTCTATTCGCGTCGCGCCGGAAAGGCGCTGCTGGGCCTCACGCGCGAAGACATCGGTGACATGCGCGGAGAAACCGAGCCCTATGCCCGGTTCATCGCGGCCCGCATCCGCGAGAGCCATCGCGCGACGTGGGGCATCTGCGAGAGCGGCGCGGCCGGGCCTTCGGGCAGCCCCTATGGCGATGCGCCGGGGCATGTGTGCGTGGCTGTCGCAGGCGCGGTCACGCAGAGCCGGACCATCGAGACCGGCGACACCGATCGTCCAGCGAACATGGAGGTGTTCGCGCGGCAGCTCCTCGCGCTGTTCGACGAGACGCTGAAGACGCAAGCCGACGCCGCCTGATTTTTCGCCGACCGCGCTATGCCGCGTGCGGCGAGGTGCTCGAAATCGCGATGCCGGCAAACACCATCAGCAACCCGGCGACGAGGCTCCAGCGCACCGGCTCGTTCATCAGCGCCCACCCCGCGAAGGCGGCGGCGATCGGGTTGACGGTGACCGACAGCGCCACGAGCGTGGGCGTGGTCCTGGCCAGTGCGTACGACCACAGGAAGAAGACGACCGCGCCACCGAATACGCCCAGGTAGGCGATGGCCAGCCACTGCCCGCTGTCGAACGACGCCATCGGTGCGTAGCCGCCGCGCCATGCGCTCACGGCGACCAGGCACAGGGCGCCGCTGCCCATCGCCACCAGCGTGAACGGTATGGGGCCGGTCTCGCGGATCATCGGCCTCGACCAGACGCTGTAGAAGGCCATGCAGAGCGCCGCCCCGAGCATCGTGAGATCGCCGCGCCACGCACCGGCCGGTGCCGCCGCGAGGCCCGAGACCAATGCCATGCCCACGCCGCCCATCGCCAGGAGGACCCCCGCCGATTTGCGCGCCGTGAGCCGCTCCACGCCGAGCAGCGCCGCGATCGCCATCGTGAGCAGCGGCAAGGTCGACAGCGCGAGCGCGCCGCGCGCCGCGGTCGTGAAGTGAAGCGACAGATTGAACAGCACCGGAAACGCAGCGAAGAACAGCAGCCCGAGACCGACCACCTTGGGCATCGCCCGCGGCCGCGGCCAGTTCTGCCGGCGGCGCATCGCCAGGGGCAGCAGCAGCACGAAGCCGATGCCAAAGCGCAGCGAGCCCAGCGCCAATGGATCGATCGCACCCGCGACGAAGCGCGTCGCGCCAATCGCCGCGCCCCCCATGGCGCTGGAGACGATCGCGGCCAGCAAACCCGAAAGAAGTGCGCTCACCGGCATCCTTGTGTCATGTCGAAGCACGATGCTAAATAGCGGGTGTTGATAAAACAAACGAATAAACATGATCAGCTTCATCAGCAAACCCGATGAGCCACGCCGTGCTTGACCCCGAACTGCTGAAGACCTTCGTCACCGTCTCCGAGCAACGCTCGTTCACCCGCGCGGCCGCGCAACTCAACCGGACCCAGTCGGCCGTGAGCATGCAGGTCAAGCGGCTCGAGGAACTGCTGGGCACCGCGCTCTTCGCTCGCACCACCTCGCAGGTGGCGCTCACGCCCAGCGGCGAGGCGCTGCTCGGCTACGCGCATCGCATCCTGGCCTTGCACGACGAAGCGGTGGGCCGCATCCGCCAGCACCAGAACGAAGGGCAGGTGCGGCTGGGCATCATGGACGACTACGGCACGAGCATCGTGCCGCCGCTCCTGGCCAGCTTCGGGCAGCGCTACCCGCGCATCCGCGTGAGCATGGAGACCGGGCTCACCGCGAAGATGACCGAGCGCCTGGGGGAAGATTTCGACCTCGTGATCGCCATGCATCCCAAGGGACAAGGCGGCGGCGACTTTCTCCGGCAGGAGCAGGCGGTGTGGGCGGCCGCGCCCGATCACGTCGTCGACGCGCAGGCGCCGCTGTCCGTCGCGCTCTACCCCTCGGGGTGCCTCTTCCGCGAATGGGCGATGGCGGCGCTGGACAAGGCGCGGCGCCCCTGGCGGCTGGCGTTCGTCAGCCACAGCAGCGCCGCCGTGGAGGCCGTGGTGGCGCAAGGGCTGGCCGTGAGCGTTTTCAAGGCCGGCACCTTTCCGAAGGGGCTTCGCGCGCTGTCCAGGGATGACGGGATGCCACGGCTTCCGCAGGCAGGCATTCGCCTGCATCGCGCACCGGCCCTGACGGAGGCCGGCGCGTTGCTGGCCTCGCACCTGGTCGCGGGCATCCGCCGCGATGCGGGCGCAGCGAACGGCCGCTGAACGGCTGAACGCGCGCGAGGCTGGTCAGTCCGCCTGCACGCCCGCGGCGCGGATCACCTTGCCCCATTTCTCCACCTCCGCCGCCAGGTGCGTGCGCAGGCTCTCGGGGGTCTGCTTGTCCAGCGGCACGATCTCCGAGCTGAGTTCGGCCAGGCGGTGCTTGACCATGTCGTCCTGCAGCGCGGCGCGCAAGGCCACGTTCAGCTTCTCGAGCACGGCCGGCGGCGTGCCCTTGGGCGCGTACACGCCGTGCCACACGCGCACGTCGAAGCCCTTCAGGCCCTGCTCGTCGAGCGTCGGGATGTTGGGCATGCTCGACAGGCGCTTGGGCGTGGTCACGCCGAACACCTTCACGCGGTTGCCGTCCTTGATGACCGGCGCGGTCTGCGTGGTCTGGTCGCACAGAAGGTCGACCTGCCCGCCCATGAGGTCGTTGAGCGCCGGGCCCGCGCCCTTGTAGGGCACCGTCGTCAACTGCACGCCGATCTGGTTCATGAACAGCAGCCCGCACAGCTGCGACACCGCGCCCACACCCGCGTTCGCGAGCGTGACCTTGTCCTTGTTGGCCTTCACGTAGGCCAGCAGTTCGGGGTAGGTGCTGGCGGGAAAGTCCTTGCGCGAGAGCAGCGTCATCGGCACGTCGAGCACCTGGCCGATGTACTCGAAGTCCTTCAGCGGGTCGTAGTTGAGCTTCTTGTAGAGCGCGGGCGCGGTGGCCATGCCCATATGGTGGATGAGGATGGTGTAGCCGTTGGGTGCCGCCCTGGCCACGCGCGCCGGTGCGATGGTGCCGCCCGCGCCCACGGTGTTCTCCACGATCACCGTCTGGCCGAGCGACTTGCCCATGGGAATGGCCAGCATCCGCGCCACCACGTCGGTGGGGCCGCCGGCCGAGTACGGCACGACCAGGGTGATGGGCTTGTCGGGCCATTGCGCCTGTGCGGCGGCCGGCGATTGCGCGGCCATGAGGCACGCGCCCAGCGATGCGGCGATCAGGGTGCGCGTTTTCCAGTTCTTCTTCAGGTTCACTTCTTTGTCTCCTAGGGTTGTCGGATCTGTCTTCTTCGTTCGAAATCAGGGCGGCGGCGATTGCGCATCGAGCGCGACGAGGCGCTCGGCCAGGCGCACCACCGGCGCATCGACCATGCGGCCGTCGAGGCTCACCACGCCGCCGCCCGCGGACCGGATCACCTCGATCACGCGGCGCGCCCATGCGAGCTCGTCGGCGCTCGGGCCGAGCGCGGCGTGCACCGGGGCGACCTGGTCGGGGTGGATGCACAGCTTGGCGCCGAAGCCACCGCGACGCGCACGGGCCGTGTCGGCGGCGAGGCGTTGTGCGTCGCGCCAGTCGGCGGTCACACCATCGATGGGCGCTGGCAAACCGGCGCGGCGCGTGGCCAGCAGCAGTGCGAGACGGACGGGCGCCAGCTCGGCTTCGTCCGCATCGCAGGCCAGGCCGACGTCGGCCTGGAAATCGAGATTGCCGAACGCGAGGCGAAGCACCTGCGGCGCCGCCGCGATTTCGTCGAGCGCGGCGAGGCCCGCCGCCGATTCGATGAGTGGCACCAGCAAGCCCTTGGGACCTACGGCATCAGCCAGTTGCAACAGATCGCCGGCACGCTCGGCCTTGGGCAGCACCACGCCCGCGATCAGGCCTTGCGTGACCAGCGCAGCCGCGGTCTTGCTGTCGTCGTCGTGCCACGGCGTGCCGCTGGCATTGATGCGCACCAGCAGGCGTTGGCGATCCGCTTCGGGCAACGCGGCGAACGACGCTGCAAGGCCTTCACGCGCCGAGGCCTTGCGCTCGGCCGCCACCGCGTCTTCCAGGTCGACGATCACACCGCCCCTGCCCGAGGCCAGCGCGCGCGCATGACGCTCGGGCCGGTCGGCTGGCACGAACAAAAAGGTGCGCGCGAGCGCAAGCGGCGCAGTGCTCAAACCGCCCTCGCCTCGCGCAGCGCCGCGATGTCGGCTTCGCTGCGCCCGAGCGCGCGCAGGATCGCCTCGGTGTGCTCGCCCACGGCGGGAATCGCATCCATGCGGTAGTCGAACGCGCTTTGGCGCCCGGCCGGCAGCAGCGCCGGAATATCGCCGGCCGGCGAGCCCACCTGCCGCCAGCGATCGCGCGCCTGCAATTGCGGATGCGCCCAGAGCCCGGCCATGTCGTTCATGCGCGCGTTGGCGATCTGCGCCGCATCGAGGCGCTCCAGCACCTGCGCCGTGCTCAGCGCGCCGAAGGTCTGCACGATGATCGCGCGCAGCGCCTCGCGGTGTTCGTTGCGCCGTGCGTTGCTGTCGAAGCGCGCATCGGTCGCCAGGCCCGCCTGCAGCAGCACCTTCTCGCAGAAGGTGCGCCACTCGCGCTCGTTCTGCAGGCCCAGCATCACCGTGCCGCCGTCGCCCGCGGGGAACGGGCCGTAGGGGTAGATCGTCGCGTGCGAGGCGGCGCTGCGCGGCGGCGGCGGCGCGCCCTCGTAGGCGTAGTACATCGGGTAGCCCATCCACTCGGCGAGCGATTCCAGCATCGACACGTCGATGTGCGAGCCCTTGCCGGTCTTGCCGCGCTGGAGCAGCGCGGCGAGGATGCCCGTGTACGCATACATGCCCGCCGCGATGTCGGCGATCGAGTTGCCCGACTTGCACGGGTCTTCGGGCGTGCCGGTGACCGAGAGGAAACCCGCTTCGCTCTGGATCAGCAGGTCGTATGCCTTCTTGTCGCGGTACGGGCCGTCTTCGCCGTAGCCCGAGATGTCGCAGACGATGAGCCGCGGGTGCCTGGCCTGCAGCACGTCGGCGCCCAGCCCCATGCGCGCGGCCGCGCCGGGCGCGAGGTTCTGCACCAGCACGTCGGCATCGGCGACCAGCTCCTGCAGCACCGCGAGCGCGGCGGGCTGCTTCAGGTCGAGCGTGAGGCTTTCCTTCGAGCGGTTCACCCACACGAAATGCGAGGCCTCGCCGCCCACGCGGCCGTCGTAGGCGCGCGCGAAGTCGCCCACCTCGGGGCGCTCCACCTTGATGACACGCGCGCCGAGGTCGGCCAGCTGGCGGGTGCAGAACGGCGCGGCGATCGCGTGTTCGAGCGAGATGACGGTGATGCCGTCCAGGGGTCTTGTCATGTCTGTGTGTTCCTCAAGCGAGCACGGCCGTGGCCTGCATCGTGAGCCAGCCGTCGGCGTCTTCGCCCCAGAGGCTGAAGGTCTTGCCATCGGCGCCTGGTTTGCCGTGCACGCGGAACGGCGCGATGTCGAAGGTCGGCCGCACGGCGCGGAATTCGAAGCGCGCGAGCTGCGCGCCCGGCACGTTGCGGCGCAGCAGGTCGACCAGCAGCGTCGCGATCAGCGGGCCGTGCACGATCAGGCCCGGATAGCCCTCGACCCCGGTCACATAGCGCCGGTCGTAGTGGATGCGGTGGCCGTTGAAGGTGAGCGCCGAGTAGCGGAACAGCAGCACGTCGTCGGGCACGATCTCGCGGCTGAAGGCGGCGTCCTGCGGGGCGGGCGTGGGGGGCGGCGCCTTCTCGCAGGGCGCGGCGGCGGCGCGGTAGACGATGTCGTGCTCCTCGGTCAGCGCGAGGCCGCGTTCGTTGCGCACCTCGTGGCGCACGAGCACGAAGACCAGCTCGCCGGTGCGGCCGGCCTTGTGGGTGACCGAGGCGATGGTCGAGGTGCGCTCGATCCTGTCGCCGACCTGCAGCGGGTTGCCCGCCTCCCAGTCCAGGCGCCCGCCCGCCCACATGCGGCGCGGCAGCGGCACGGGCGGCAGGAACCCGCCGCGCTTCGCATGGCCGTCTTCGCCGATCTCCGATTGACGGTGGTGCGGCAGGAAGTAGAGCCAGTGCCAGAGCGCGGGCAGGCGCGTGCCGGCGGCGGGCGGCGCATCGTCGCGGTCGAGCGTGGCGGAGAGCGCGCGCACGGGCGCGGCGGTGATGTCGTCGGCCAGCGTTTCGCTGCGGCCTTGCCAGGCCTGCAGTTTCGCGAGCGCGTCGGCGTCGATCGGTGGGGAAAAAGTGTTGTCTTGCATTCGGTCTCGGAGGCGTTCGTTCATAAGGATTCCCGATCGGTCACGAACCGTTCGGGCTGAGCTTGTCGAAGCCTTGCGCAGCGCTTCGACAAGCTCAGCGTGAACGGCTGTTGTTGAACCACGTTCGGCATCAATCGACCGCCGCGCCCGAGGCCTTGACGATGCGCGCCCACTTGGCGAGGTCGTCCTGCAGCAGCTTGGTGAATTGTTCGGGGGTTGTGGGCGCCGCGATCTCGACGCCTTGCTGGTCCAGCTTGTCGCGCAGGTCCTTCGCGGCGAGCGCCTTGCGCGTCGCGTCCTGCAGCGTGGCGAGCACGTCGGCCGGCACGCCCGCGGGCGCGAAGAGGCCGATCCACAGCGTGCCGTTGTAGCCAGGGACCGCCTCGGCGATGGTGGGCACGTCAGGCAGCACCGGCGAGCGCTTGTCGCCGCTCACGGCCAATGCGCGCAGCTTGCCGGCCTTGATGTGCGAGAGCGCCGAGGGCAGGCTCGCGAACACGATCGGCAGTTGCCCGCCCAGCACGTCGTTGAGCGCGGGCGCCACGCCCTTGTAGGGCACGTGCTGCAGCGAGATGCCGGCCATGCTGTTGAGCATTTCGCCCAGCAGGTGGTTGAGCGTGCCGTTGCCGGCCGAGGCGTATTGGTAGTTCGCGCCCTTCTCCCGTGCGAGCTTCAGGAATTCGGCGAAGTTCTTCGCGGGGAACGAGGGGTTGACCAGCAGCACGTTGGGCACGGCGCCGACGAGGCCGACGGGCTTGAAGTCCTTCACCGGATCGAAGCCCGGGTTCTTGTAGAGCGCGGGGTTGATCGCCTGGCTGCTGCTGATGGTCATGAGCAGCGTGTAGCCGTCCTTCGGGCCCTTGGCGACCATCTGCGTGCCGATGTTGCCGCCCGCGCCGGGGCGGTTGTCGACGACCACGCTGGCGTTGTTCATCACCTCGCCGAGCTTCTGGCCGACCAGGCGGCCGACGATGTCGTTGGTGCCGCCCGCGGCCTGCGGCACGACGAGCGTGATGGGGCGCGAGGGATAAGAGGAATGGGGCTGTGCGGTGGCGGGGTTCGCGGCGACCAGCGAGGCCGCGGCGAGCGAAAGAAGCGCGAGGGCGCGGAATGTCATCGTCTTTGTCTCCATGACCGCATGGTCGTGCGCCACGGCAGCGCGCGCAATCTGCGATTTCGGAACCCAGGCTTCTGAATTTCCGAAGGCTAGGGCTACGATGCGCCATGCTTTTCGACTTGACCGACCTGCGTCTTTTCGTCGCCACCGCCGAGCTCGGCAACCTCACGCGGGCGGCCGAGCGGCAGCACCTGTCGCTGGCCGCGGCCAGCGCGCGCATCAAGGCGCTGGAGACGCAAGCCGGCCTGCAGCTGCTGCAGCGCGAAGCGCGCGGCGTGCGCCTGCTGCCGCCGGGCGAAGCCTTTCTTCACCACGCGCGCCTCGTGCTCCACCAGACCGAACAGTTGCGCGACGACCTGCTCGAATACGGCGGGGGCCTGCGCGGCCACCTGCGCGTGTTCGCCAACACCACCGCGGTGACCGATTTCCTGCCCGAGATCCTGCCGGGCTTTCTTGCGCGCAACCCGCGCATCAACGTCGACCTTCAGGAAAAACCGAATGCTCAGATCCCGCGCGGCGTGCTCGACGGCCGCGCCGACATCGGCATCGTCGCGGGCCGCGTCGACACGCTGGGGCTGGAGGCGATCCACTTCAGCACCGACCGGCTGGTGCTGGTCACCTCGCGCAAGCACCGCTTCGCCAAGCGCCGAAGGATTTCATTCGCCGAGACGCTCGATGAAGACGCCATCGGCATGCAGCAAGGCAGCACGCTGCAGACCTTTCTCGCGCAGATCACCGACAACCTGGGCAAGCGCCAGAAGCTGCGCATCCAGCTGGGCAGCTTCGATGCGATGTGCCGGATGATCGGTAGCGGCGTGGGCATCGGCGTGGTGCCCGAGTCGGCCGCGCGGCGCAACCGGGAGAGCATGCAGCTTGCGCTGATCGACCTGAGCGATGCGTGGTGCGTGCGGGAGCGGTACCTGCTGGTGCGCAGCCGGGCAGCGCTGCCGGTGTATGCACAGGCGCTGGTGGACACGCTGTGCCGGCACTACGCGGCAGAGGTGCCGCCGGCCTGAGACGGGCTTCCGGGCAACGCCCAAGTCCCCCCGCGTTGCGGGTGGTTGCATCGGCAACGAGCCGGTCGCCCTAGCATGCGGGCGCATGGCACATCTGCTCCCGCTGACCATCCTCCTGGTCGTCTGCATCGCCTTCCCGATCGGCCTCGCATGGCGGATCGCCAAACTGGACGAGGCATCGCGCGGCGCCTGGGCGCTGAAGGCCGCGGACAGCCTCTTCTTCTTCGGCCTGATCCTGCTCGCGGGACGCTGGGACATCGCGGGGCTCTGGACGCGGGGCGTGCTCGTCGTGCTGGTGCTGCTCGCGTTCGCCGCTTCATGGTGGCGGCATGCGCGCCGGCCGTGGGCGCTGGCGCGGCCGCTGTGGCGCGCGCACGGGGTGACGCTGGTCTCGCTGGTTTTCTACGCGACGGCCTTCGGTTACCTCGCCGCCGGCCTCGCACCCGCGGGATCGCCGACCTCGCTCGCGTTCCCGCTCGAAGGCGGCCGCTTCGTGGTCGCGCAAGGCGGGAACCGCACGCTGCTGAACCATCACCATGCGCACCGCCGCCAACGGTATGCGAGCGACATCGTGGCCGTCGGCCCCGCGGGGTTTCGCGCAATCGGCGTCGCGCCCGCCGACCTGTCGCGCTACGCGGTGCATGGCGCGAAGGTGGTGAGCCCCTGCACGGGCACGGTGGCGAGCGTGCGGGATGGGCTGCCCGACCTGGCGCCGCCCCGGCGCGACAAGGCCAACGCTTCGGGCAACCACGTCGTGATCCGCTGCGACGCGCTCGAGGTCGAGCTCGCTCACCTCCGGCAAGGCAGCGTCGTGCACAAAGCGGGCGATGCGCTGACCGTGGGCCAGCGCGTGGGGGCCGTGGGCAACTCGGGCAACACCACCGAGCCCCATCTGCACATTCACGCGGTGGACGCGGTCACGGGAGAGGCAGTGGAAATCGCGTTCGACGGCAAGGTGCCGGTGCGCAACCGGATCTTCGAGCGCTGAGGCGCTGCCGGTCGCGCCAGAGGCCTTTTCTCGTGGTATTGCGCCAACTTGCAGGCCGGACCTCAGGCCCGCGATCTCATCCCCATTTTCTGTGCACAACTTTGGGGACAACTCACGTGGAGCCTTGTAAAACGGATTTAACTCGTTGTTCTACAAAGGGATTCCACACTTTGCTCAAAAATCAGGCGGTGAACAAGTCGGGCCGCGGTGTTCAGTCTGGCGCTGTGAGCTTGTCCTGCGTCCGGGTGTCGAAATCGCCGGCGTCATGGCGCTCGTGCAGTTGGCTTTCGGGCTGGCCCCAGGCGCGATTGACCATGCGGCCGCGCTGCGCGGCGGGACGTTGCGCAATCTCGTCGTTCCAGCGCAGCACGTTCTTGTACTCGCTCACCTGCAGGAACTCGCCCGACTCGTAGAGCTGCCCCTTGGCGAGCGCGCCGTACCAGGGCCAGACGGCGATGTCGGCGATCGAGTAGTCGTCGCCGGCCAGGTAGCGGCTCTCGGCCAGGCGACGGTCGAGCACGTCGAGCTGGCGCTTCACTTCCATCGCGAAGCGGTCGATGGCGTATTCGATCTTCGTCGGGGCATAGGCATAGAAGTGTCCGAATCCGCCGCCCAGGTACGGCGCGCTGCCCATCTGCCAGAAGAGCCACGACAGGCATTCGGCGCGCGCCGCGCGCTCGGTCGGAAAGAACGCGCCGCCGAATTTCTCCGCGAGGTACTGCAGGATCGCGCCGGACTCGAATACCCGGATCGGCGCGGCGCCGCTGCGGTCCATCAGCGCGGGGATCTTGGAATTGGGGTTCACCGCCACGAAGCCGCTGCCGAACTGGTCGCCCTCGCTGATGCGGATCAGCCAGGCGTCGTACTCGGCGCCCGCGTGGCCGAGCGCCAGCAATTCCTCGAGCATCACCGTCACTTTCACGCCATTGGGCGTCGCGAGCGAATAGAGTTGCAGCGGGTGCTTGCCCACCGGCAGATCTTTCTCATGGGTGGAACCTGCGATGGGGCGGTTGATGTTCGCGAAGCGGCCGCCGCTTTCCTTGTTCCAGGACCAGACGGTGGGCGGCGTGTAGGCGGTCGTGCCATTCATGCGATGAGTTCCGAAAGTTGACAGACGATGATCATTCTCTATGACTGCGCCACGGCGCCGAGTCCGCGGCGCGCCCGCATCCTGCTTGCGGAGAAGGGCATTGCCCACGAGACGGTGCAGGTCGATCTGGTTCGTGGTGAGCAATTGGGCGAGGCCTACCGCGCGATCAATCCGCAATGCACGGTGCCGGCGCTGCGCACCGAAGAAGACGGCCTGCTGACGGACAACGCCGCCATCGCGGCCTGGCTGGAAGCGCAGTACCCCGAACCGCCGCTCATGGGCCGCACGCCCGCCGAAAAGGCGGAGATCGCCAGCTGGAACTGGCGCATCGAGTTCGAGGGTTTGCTGCCGATCGCCGAGGCGCTGCGCAACGGCTCGCCGGCCATGGCCGACCGGGCCTTGCCCGGCCCCGTGAACTACGCGCAGATTCCGGAACTGGCGCAGCGCGGGCTCGCGCGCGTGCAGCACTTCTTCCAGACGCTGAACGACCGGCTGGCCGGCCGCGAATTCATCGCGACCGACCGCTTCAGCCTGGCCGACATCACCGCCGTGGTGGCAGTGGATTTCGCGCGCGTGGTGCGCATCAAGCCCGGGGAGCAGCACCCCGAGCTCGTGCGCTGGCGCGCTGCGATGGCCGAGCGGCCGTCGATGTCGCGCTGAGCGGCAACGACGGCGCGCTGGGCGCCGCGGCGATCAACGCTCGATGGTGAGCGCCACGCCCATGCCGCCGCCGATGCACAGCGAGGCAATGCCCTTCTTTGCGTTCTGGCGCTGCATCTCGTGCAGCAGCGTCACCAGGATGCGGCAGCCCGACGCGCCGATCGGGTGGCCGATGGCGATGGCGCCGCCGTTCACGTTGACCTTGTTCACGTCCCAGCCCATTTCGCGGTTCACCGCGCAGGCCTGCGCGGCGAAGGCTTCGTTGATCTCGAGCAGGTCGAGGTCGGCGGCCTTCCAGCCGGCGCGCTGCAGCGCCTTGGTCGATGCAGGCACCGGGCCCATGCCCATGATGGCCGGATCGAGGCCCGCGGTGGCGTAGCTGGCGATGCGGCCGAGCGGCTTCAGGCCCAGTGCGGCGGCCTTCTTGGCCGTCATCACCATCACGGCGGCAGCGCCGTCGTTCAGGCCCGAGGCATTGCCCGCGGTCACGCCGCCGGCCTTGTCGAAGGCGGGGCGAAGGCCCGCCAGGCCTTCGGCGTTGGTCTTGCGGTTGATGAACTCGTCCTGGCTGAAGACGATCGGATCGCCTTTCTTCTGCGGAATGCTCACGCCGACGATCTCGTCCTTGAACTTGCCGGCGTCCTGCGCGGCGGCGGCCTTGGTCTGGCTGGCGAGGGCCAGTTCATCCTGCGCGGCGCGGTCGATGCCGTACTTCTTGGCCACGTTCTCGGCGGTGATGCCCATGTGGTACTGGTTGTAGACGTCCCACAGGCCGTCCACGATCATGGTGTCGACCAGCTTCCAGTCGCCCATGCGCTGGCCGTTGCGCGAGTTGGGCAGCACGTGCGGTGCGGCGCTCATGTTTTCCTGGCCGCCGGCGATGACGATCTCGCTGTCGCCCGTGGCCACGGCTTGCGCCGCGAGCATCACGGCCTTCAGGCCCGAGCCGCACACGGCGTTGATGGTGAGCGCCGGCGTTTCCTTGGCGCCGCCGCTCTTGAGCCACGCCTGGCGCGCGGGGTTCTGGCCGGCACCGGCCGCCAGCACCTGGCCCATGATGGCCTCGCCGACCTGCTCGGCCGAAAGGTTGGCGCGCGCAATCACTTCCTTGATGACCAGGGCCCCCAGCTCGGTGGCTGCAATGCCGGCGAGCGAGCCGCCGAATTTGCCGACCGGCGTGCGTGCGGCCGAAACGATGACGATGTCTTCCATGAGGTTCTCCGTTGAAGTGATGTTGAAGTCGTGGTTGTTGTGCGGTCGGGTCAGGCCCTGGCCTTGACGTAGCGTCCCGGTGCCGGCTCGATGGCCTTGTAGACCTTGCCGTTGCCGTAGCCCTTGGGCGCGGCCACCTGCTTGCCCGCGTGGCCCTTGAGCCATTGTGCCCAGTCGGTCCACCAGCTGCCGGGGTGCTCGGTCGCACCCGTGAGCCACTCGGCCTGTGTCTTGGGAAACCTGCCGTCGTCGCGAATCCAGTGGCTGCGCTTTTTCTTGGCGGGCGGATTGATCACGCCCGCGATATGGCCCGAGGCACCCATCACGAAGCGCTTCTTGCCCGGCAAGAGTTGCGTCGATGCATAGGCGCCGCCGATCGGCACGATGTGGTCTTCGCGCGAGCCGTAGATGTAGACCGGGATGTCGATCTTTCCGAGGTCGACCTTCTGGCCGCACACCGTGAGCGCATTGGGCTTGGCGAGCTTGTTCTCGTGGTACGTGTTGCGCAGGTACCAGGCGTAGAACGGCCCCGGCAGGTTGGTGGCGTCGCTGTTCCAGTACAGCAGGTCGAAGGGCGGCGGCGTCTCGCCCTTGAGGTAATTGCCGACCACGTAGTTCCACACGAGGTCGTTGGGGCGCAGGAAACTGAAGGTCGAGGCCAGGTCGCCGCCGGGCAGCAACCCGCCCTTGCCCAGTTGCATTTCGCGGTACGCGACCATCGTCTCATCCACGAAGATATCGAGGATGCCGGTGTCGCTGAAGTCCAGGAACGTCGTGAGCAGCGTGACCGACGCAGCGGGCTTTTCGCCACGCCCCGCGAGCACTGCCAACGCGGTGCTCAGGATGGTGCCGCCGACGCAGAAACCCAGCGCATTGATCTGCTTGCTCCCGCTGATGTCCTGCACCGTGTGGATCGCCTGGATCGCGGCGTTCTCGATGTAGTCGTCCCAGGTCGCCTGGGCGAGCGATTCGTCGGGGTTGCGCCAGCTCACCACGAACACGCGATGGCCCTGCTCGTTCGCATAGCGGATCAGCGAGTTCTCGGGCTGCAGGTCCAGGATGTAGAACTTGTTGATGCACGGCGGCACCAGCAAGAAGGGCCGCTCGTACACCTTGGCGGTGAGCGGCTTGTATTCGAGCAGCTGGAAGAACTCGTTCTCGAACACCACCGCGCCCTCGGTGGTGGCCACGTTGCGCCCCACTTCGAAGGCACTCTCGTCGGTCATGCTCAGGTGGCCCTGCTTCACATCGTTGAGCAGGTTCTGGATGCCCTTGGCGATGCTCTCGCCCTGCGAGTCGATGGCCTTCTTCTGCGCCTCGGCGTTGAAGGCGAGCGAGTTGCTGGGCGACGAGGCCGCCATCCATTGCTCGACCGCGAAGCGCAGGCGCGCCTTGGTCTTTTCGTCGGCATCGATGGCCTCGGCCATGCTGAGCATCGTGCGGCCGTTGAGCAGGTACACGGCGGCCGAGAAGGCTGCGAGCGGGTTGCTGCCCCACGCATCGGATGCGAAGCGCTTGTCGCCTTCGGGCTTCGCCTGGAAGCCCTGGCCCCAGAGCGCGGTGGCCTCCGCGACGTACTGCTGCTGGATCGATTGGAGTTTCTGCGGGTCGATGGCGATCTTCGGCAGATCGGGCATCCTGGCGCCCGGCATCTGCGGCATCTGCGGCATCTGCGGCATCTGCCACAGCGGGCTGCCGCCGACATCGAAGGCCGAGGCCCCCTTCGCGGCGGACTGCTGGAACGATGCCAGCGCCTGGGTCCATCCCTCGGAAAGTGCCTGCTGGAAGGGCGCGAATGCATCCGCCCCCGTCGCTTGTTGCTTCATCATGTCTCCTGGTCCTCGCCTGAATCGAATCCGGATGGGTGCGTGTTTTGAGTATCCTGCATTCGCACGGCACCGACAACGCCGCTCTTTCCTCTTACCGACTGAAACTTCTCGTGTTCATACATCTGGTCGTGATCGGCTGGCTCTACGTCGTCGTGATGATGGCGGTGGCCGAAGCCACCAACACCACGGGCACCGTGCTGGGTGCCATCTTCACATTTCTTTTGTACGGATTGGCGCCGGTGGCACTGGTGGTTTACCTGATGGGGACGCCAGGCCGGCGCCGCGCCATCAAGGAGCGCGAGGCCCAGGCGCAGGAGGCGGCGCGCCGCGCAGCGGCAGAGGCCGCGACGAAAAAGCCCGAAGACTCAGGCCTTCCAGACCAGCGCGGCGAAGCGCCCGCTGACGCCGTCCCGCCGGTGCGAAAAGAACCGTGACGGGTTGGCGACGGTGCACCATGCATCGCCGCCGTCGTTGCCGTACACCGCGTCGACACCGGCCGTGCGCAGCCGCTGGCGCGCGAGCGCGGGCAGGTCCGCCAGCCATTTGCCGGGCGCGCCCGCGGGCTTGAAACAGTTTGCAGCTTCCGGCGCATGCGCCTCGAAGGCCGCCTTTACCTCCGCACCGACCTCGAAGGCCTTCGGGCCGATGCACGGGCCGAGCCATGCGATGACCCTGCTGTCGCCGCGCGCGGGTCCGGCCTGCGGCTCGGTCGCGAAGCAGCGGGCCGCTTCCTCGAGCACGCCGCCCGCAAGGCCGCGCCAGCCCGCATGCGCGGCGGCCACCCGCTGGCCCGATTCGTCGGTGAAGAGCACGGGCAAACAGTCGGCCACCATGATCGTGCAGGCCAGCCCGAGCGCCGTGGCCGTGCAGGCATCGGCCACCGTGGCGTCGCGCACGAGCTCCGATTCGGCATTGAGCGTCACGACGCCCGTGCCGTGCACCTGCTGCAGGAACACCGGCCGCGCGGCGATCGCCTGCCCGAGTCGATGGCGGTTCTCCGCCACGTCCGCGGCCAGGTCGCCCACGTGATCGCCCAGGTTCAGGCTTTCGTAGCGGCCGTGCGAGACGCCGCCCTCGCGCGTGGTGCACACGGCCCGCACGTTCGACGGTGCGGGCCAGTCCGGCACGAGCCAGCGCGGATCGATGACGGCTGTGCTCACGTTCGATCAGGCTTCCGCGTCGGGGGCTTGCGAGGGCTGCGCGCGCTGGAAGGCCTCCAGTTGCATGCACGCCTCGAAGGCGGCCATGCTGCGCGGCAGGCCGCTGAAATCGCAGTCGAAGCGGCGGCCGTTGAAGATTTGCGGCACCAGGCAGCAATCGGCCAGCGTGGGCGTGTTGCCGTAGCAGAAGGTGCTGCCGGGATGCAGCGCGAGCTGGCGCTCGAAGGCCTCCATGCCGTCGCGCACCCAGTGGCGGTACCAGGCGTTCTTGGCTTCGTCGTCAAGCTTGAGGTCCTTCACGAGGTACTTGAGCACGCGCAGGTTGTTCAGCGGATGGATCTCGCAGGCAATGGACTGCGCCAGCGCGCGCACATGGGCGCGGCCCACCGGGTCGCTCGGCAGCAGCGGCGGCTCGGGGTGCGTCTCGTCCAGGTATTCCATGATGGCCAGCGACTGCGAGAAGCGCTCGCCTTCGTCTTCGAGCAGCGGCACGAGCTTGTCGGCCGAGATGGTGGCGTAGGGGCCGGTGCGATGCTCGCCGCGCGCGATGTGCACGGGAACGTACTCGTAGTCGAGGCCCTTCAGGCTGAGGGCGATGCGCACGCGGAACGAGGAGGAGGAGCGGAAATAGTTATGCAGCTTCATGATTTTCCAAGGATAGCGCTCGCTGGAACTAGGAGCGCGGAGTGGCCTGCAGCACGCAACTGAAATCGCGCAGCCCGGCCTTCGGTGTGAGTTGGCGCCATTCGTCGAGGATGCGGCGCGCCTGCACCTCCTCGCGCGCGGCGATGCCGACGTGCCACGGTCCGCACGCCGCGGGCGGCTCACCGGGCGCATGGTTGTGCTCGCCATCGGGCCGGCCTTCGGAGCAGGCCTTGCAGAGCACCTGGATGCTGGTGGTCCAGTTCTCGGCGGCGGCGCCGGCGGTTTCGAAGCGCGCGATGAGCGCGCCGATGTCTTCTTCCGTCGCGTCGTCGATCGAGACCTCGTAGGTCGAATAGTCCGAAGGCGCGATGACCTCCAGCGCATCGAACACCGGAATCTCCCGGTCGCCGCGCTTGCGGTAGCCGTTGGCCGCGCCGTCGTGCAGCACGAGGTCGCCGAAGCGGTGCCCGCAGGCGGGCGACGGCACGTTGCGCAGGATGGCGCGCGCCGGATCGATGCGGTCCGACCAGACCACGTCGCTCGCCTCGTCGCCATGCACGCGAATCGGCGTGAGGCCGATGAAGAAATCGACCGGGCCTTCGCCTTCGGGCACCTGGATGCCGTACTGCTGCCACGCGCGCCGCGCTGTCGTCCAATCGCCCAGCGCGGTGGCGGCGATGCCCAGGTTCCACAGCGCGCCCTCGTTGCCCGGCTCGCACTGCACGGCCCGCGCGTTGGCCTGCAGCGACGCCGCCCATTCGCCGCGGTACTTGTGGATGAGGCCGGCGTTGTACCAGGGCACCGCCCAGCCGGGATGGATGGCGCTCGCCTGGGCGTAGGCCTCCAGGGCGGCGTCCTGGTCGCCCTCATCGTCGCGCCGGCGGCCGAGTTCGTTGAGGGCGGTGGCTTTGCTGGCTTTGCCGATTCGAAGGGGCATGGTGTGGCGGGGAAATCGAGGAAACAGTTCGAAGGACGCGCAGGACGCCTATTGTGAAGCGCCCGGAAATCCCGGTTCCAGCGCTCCGGCAACCCCGCCCTGCCTCTGGCACACTGCCGGTCTCCCTCCCGTTTCGCTGAAAAAGGACACGTCGCAATGGCTTCCGAGTTTGTTTTCGCCCCGCCCGCCACCGTTTCGGTTCCCGTGGCCGGACAGCCCGCCCGCTTTCCGGTGCACCGCATCTACTGCGTGGGCCGCAACTACGAAGATCACGCCAAGGAAATGGGTTTCACCGGCCGCGAGCCGCCCTTCTTCTTCATGAAGCCCACCGACGCGCTGGTGGTGGTCGACGAAGGCCAGACCGGCACCATGGCCTACCCCTCGCTCACCAAGAACCTGCACCACGAGATCGAGCTCGTCGTCGCCATCGGCACCGGCGGTAAAAACATCAAGGCGGCCGATGCGCACAAGCACATCTACGGCTACGCCGTGGGCCTGGACATGACGCGCCGCGACCTGCAGGGCGAAATGAAGAAGCAGGGCCGCCCCTGGGACATCGGCAAGGGCTTCGAGCAGAGCGCGCCCATCGGCCCGATCGTGCCGGTCGCCCAAGCCGGCGACGCCGAGAACGCCGAGATCTCGCTGCAGGTGAACGGCACCGACCGCCAGCGCAGCACCGTGAGCAAGCTGATCTGGAACGTGGCCGAGACCATCGAGCACCTGTCGGCCGCCTGGGAGCTGCAGCCCGGCGACCTGATCTACAGCGGCACGCCCGAAGGCGTGGCGGCCGTGGTCTCGGGCGACACGCTGGTCGGCGCCGTCGCCGGCCTGCCGACGCTCACCGTCAAGATCGCCTGAAGACGGCAGCACCGCCCATGCTCCTGCGCGTCCCCATCAAGCACTGCAAGAACTGCGGCACCGCGGTGGTCTACCGCATTCCGGACGACGGCGACACCAAGCCGCGCGCCGTCTGCCCGGCCTGCCACACGATCCACTACGAGAACCCGCTGAACGTGGTGGGCACCATCCCGGTCCTGGGCGACAAGGTGCTGCTGTGCAAGCGCAACATCGAGCCGCGCTGGGGCAAGTGGACGCTGCCCGCGGGCTTCATGGAGCTGGAGGAAAGCACCGCCCAGGGCGCCGCGCGCGAGACCGACGAGGAGGCCGGCGCGAACTTCGAGATGCAGGGCCTGTTCGCGGTGATCAGCGTCGTGCGCGTGGGGCAGGTGCACCTGTTCTATCGCGCGCGGCTCCTGGACGACAAGTTCGATCCGGGCCACGAGACCATCGAGGCGAAGCTCTTCACCGAAGAAGAGATTCCCTGGGACGAGATCGCCTTTCGCACCGTGCGCGAGGCGCTGGAACACTTCTTCGAAGACCGCCGCCGCGGCAGCTTCGACCGCGTGCACGAACTGAGCATCGTTTGACGAACCTCATGAACAAGACACTCCGCGCCACGCTCTTCTGCGCCGCCAGCCTCGGCTTTGCGCTGGCGGCCTCGGCGGCCCGGGCCGAAACGGTGGGCGAAGTCGACACCGCCTTCAAGCTCATCGGCCCCGACCACAAGATCGTGATCGAGGCCTACGACGACCCCAAGGTCAACGGCGTGACCTGCTATGTCTCGCGCGCCAAGACCGGCGGCCTGGCCGGCGCATTCGGCGTGGCCGAGGACAAGGCCGAGGCCTCCATCGCCTGCCGCCAGGTCGGCCCGGTGAGCATCACGCAGCCGCTGCCCAAGCGCGAGGAGGTGTACAGCGAGCGCCTGTCGGTGCTCTTCAAGCGCCTGCGCGTGGTGCGCATGGTCGATGCCAAGCGCAACACGCTGGTCTACCTCACCTACTCGGACCTCTTGATCGACGGCTCGCCCAAGAACAGCGTGACCGCGGTGCCCATCGACCGCGGCATGCCGATTCCGCTGAAGTAGCCGCGCGATAGCCCTTCGCGCATTCCGCTCTTCCAGAGGGTACGCACGAGTTTGCTAGCATCCCCCGCGTGGCGCGCCCGGCGTGCCAGACCGCAGGAACCCTCCGCAACGAACCCGTTCCAACAGCGCCATGCACATCCACCAGACTTTTCTTTTCCGCACCGGCGCAGCAGCGCTGGTTGCCGCCGCGCTCGCCGCATGCACCACCACGCCGCTGCCGCCGGCACGGCCCGGCCAGACCGTCACCCCGCCTCCGGCGAAGCAGGCGCTCTTCATCCGCCCCGCGAGCGGCACCACCATCGGCCGCTTCGACGGCGTGCGCAACAAGGGGCTCGACATCGCGGGCAACCTGGGCGACCCCATCGTCGCATCGGCCGACGGCCGCGTGGTGTACGTGGGCGGCGAACTGCGCTCCTACGGCAACATGGTCATCGTCAAGCACAACGACACCTTCCTCACGGCCTACGCCCACGCGCAGACCATCCTCGTGAAGGAAAACGCGGTCGTGCGCCAGGGCGAGAAGATCGCCGAGATGGGCCGCAGCGATGCCGATCGCGTGAAGCTGCATTTCGAGATCCGCAAGAACGGCACCGCCGTCGATCCCGAGCCCTATCTGAACGGGCGCCTGCAGGATTGAGCGGTCGGCGCCTGCAGGCCGCATTTCATCTTTCCTTCAGGTTTTTCCCTCCGTGCGCACTAAGCTGCGTGCGACCGGGGTGGGGCACGTCTTGCAGCCCTTCCCTTCGAAACGGAGAACGAATTTGCGTCTGATTCTTTGGGGCAGCCTCCTGGCGCTGAGCCTCGTGGGTTGCGAAACCACCCGCCACGGCCGCGATCGCGACAACGACTACTACGGCCGCCCGCCACCGCGGCCCTACTACGAGCCCGAGCGGGAAGCCCCGCGCGAGGGCCCGCGCCTGAGCGACATGCAGCAGCGCGCGCTGGACAACTGCATCGTGCTGCCGACCCGCCAGGACCGTGCGCGCTGCCGCGCGACGGTCATGTCCACCGTCCGCTAGGCACGGCCCGCCGAAGCGCGGGCACCGGTCGCCGGGCCATGAACGCCGCGCCGGCGATCGAGGCGATTTGCCATCCGATCGATGCGAATTGCAGCGCTTGCGCACCCCTCGCTTTCTACGATCCGTCTCCAGCCGCGGCCCCCGAGCGCCGCGGTCAACAGGAGACAAAAGATGAAATTCAAGCGCAAGATGCCCGGTGCGGGCTCCATCGCGGTCGTTGCCATCGCAGCACTGGTCGCATCTTGCGGCGGCGGTGATGGCGGCCACCCCGGCTTCGGCTTCGGCGCGGGCATCGCGCCTGCCCCGGTCCCCGTCCCGAACCCCGCCCCCGTGGCCAACGACCCACCCGTGACCGCTCAGCGCGCCTGCACGCTGCTTGCGGGAACGAAAGCCGCCGGTGCCACGGTTCTCGCCGCGGTCGAGGTTCCGGCCGACGGCGACGTGCCGCTGTACTGCAAGGTCACGGCGCGAATCGACCCTGCCTTGAATCTGGAGATGCGGATTCCCAATGAATGGAACGGCAAGCTCCAGTACACCGGCGGCGGTGGCTTCGACGGATCGATTCCTCCGCTGAACGTCCTCAGCCTCGGCGCGCTCAAGCAGGGCTACGTCACCGTCAGCAGCGACTCGGGGCACCAGGCGCCCGACTCCGATGCATCGTGGGCCATCGGCAATCCGCAGGCCGAGGCCCTGTTCGGCTACCTGTCGGTGCCCACCGTCATGGCGTCGGCGCTGGCGATGGTCAAGACAGCCTACGGCAAGGCGCCCACGCGCTCGTACTTCGAGGGCTGCTCCAACGGCGGGCGCGAAGGGCTCATCGCCGCGCAGCGCAATCCCGCACTGTTCGACGGCGTCGCGGCGCGGGCGCCGGCGCTCAACTTCGTCGGCGCGATGGGCGCGTTCAACCGGAACGTGAAGGCGGTGCTCGCGCCCGGCGGCATGTTCACGCCCGCCAAGGTGGCCCTGCTGTCGAACGCGGTGCTGGCCGCCTGCGATGCGAAGGACGGCGTGGCGGACGGCATCGTGTCCAACCCGTCGGCCTGCAGTTTCGATGCGAAGGCGCTGCGCTGCAGCGGCGGCGCCGACACGGGCGACAGCTGCCTGTCCGATGCGCAGCTCGCGGTGGTCGACAGCTGGACGACGCCGGCCACCTTCGCCGGCGGGGCCTACCGCAATCCCGGCTGGGCGCTTTCGGGCAACGAGAGCACCCCGGGCGCCGGCTGGGACGCGTGGCTTCTCGGGCGCATGACGGCGCAGTTCATCCTGCAGGACTCGGGCATCAAGAGCTTCATCGCCCGCGACCTCACGATCGACACCCTGACCTATCCGTTCGAAAGCAACCTGGCCGCGCTGGCCCACATGTCGGCCACGCTCGATGCCACGAACCCCGACCTGCAGGCGTTCCGCCAGCGCGGCGGCAAGCTGATGCTCTGGCACGGCGGCGCCGACCCCGCGCTCAGCGCCCGCACCACGACGCAGTACTACAAGGACGCCGTCGCGGCCGCGGGCGGGCAGGCGGAGGCGGATGCCTTCACGCGCTTCTACATCTCGCCGGGCGTGGCCCATTGCATGGGCGGCCCCGGCGCCGATACGAGCGATCTGCTCACTTCGCTGGACCAGTGGGTCGAAAAAGGCGTCGCGCCGCAGGTCCTGGCCTCCGCGAAGCTGGCGGCGGACGGCAGCACCAGCCTCTCGCGGCCGCTGTGCCCCTATCCGCAGTACCCGCGCTACACCGGGTCGGCCGGCGATGCGGTCGCCGCGACGGTGGCGGCGAACTTCAGTTGCACGTCGCCCTAGCCGGCATGGCACGGCATGGCGCGGAGGGGCGGGCTTGACGCTTCGGATTTCAGGCCCCGGGGTGGTAGAAACCGCCTCGATGCTGCGCTCCCCCGTCACCGTGTCGATGGCCTTCGTGCATGGCATGCTGGCCGGCGTGAAGGCCCGCGGGCAACTGTGCGACGCCTTCCTCGCCGACGCCAACATCGCGCCGGAGCTGCTCGCGCAGCCCGGCGCGCGGGTCACGGCGGACCAGTACGTGGCGCTCTTTCGCTCGCTGGCCGAGCACCTGGACGACGACTTCCTCGGCCTCCTGTCCCGGCCTCTCAAGCGCGGCAGCTTCGCGCTCATCGCCCGCTCGGCCGTCGGCGCGGCCACGCTGGAGGCGGCCATGGGCCAGGTCTTTGAGACCTTCCGCCTGCTGCAGGACGACCTGGTGCTGGAGACGGTGCGCCGGGGCGACCTGGTCGCGGTCGCCATGCACTTCAACGCGCCCGGCGCGCCCCGGCCGCCCTTCCTGCACGAGCTCCTGCTGCGCACCTTCTGGCGCCTCCTGGCGTGGATGGCCGGCGGCCGGCTGCCCGCCGAGCGCTTCGACTTCGCTTTCGGGATGCCGCCCTATGCGGAGAGCTACGCGAAGGTCTTTCCCGCGCCGCTGCGCTTCGATTGCGGCCAGTCGGCGTTCTGGTTCAGCGCCGCGCGGCTGGACAAGCCCGTGCACAGGGACGAGGCGGCGCTGCGCGCCTTCATCGCCGATGCGCAGGAGAACCTGATCCTTCCGAGGCGCGAGGACGACATCGTCAGCGCGCGCGTGCGCGGCCACCTGCAGCACACCCTTCCCCATTGGCCCGACCTCGCCACGACCGCGCAGGCCCTGCACATGGCCGCCTCCACGCTGCAAAGAAAGCTGGCGGCCGAGGGGTCGTCGTTCCAGACGCTCAAGGACGAATTGCGGCTGGACATGGCCATCGTGCGCCTGCACACGAGCACCGTGACGTTCGCCGTCCTGGCCGACGAACTCGGGTTTGCCGACAGCGCGGCCTTCCAGCGCGCCTTCAAGGCCTGGACCGGCAGCGCGCCGGGCGCCTACCGGCGGGCAGACCACCGGGCGGATCACCGGACGGAGCGGCGGGACGGCTAGAGCAGGCTCTCGGGCACCAGCGGCGCCAGCAGCTCCAGCTTCCAGCGCGCCCAGAAATGCGTTTCGGGCTCCGTGTGCAGGATCGTGTCGGCCGCATCGCCCGACGCCGGGCTCACCCATTCGATGCCGCCCTTGGGCCCCAGCTGCAGCTGGTAGGCGCCGTCCAGGCGGATGAAGCCGATCAGGCTGGTGAGCTGCTGCGCGATCTGCGGGCTGAAGATGAAGATGCCGATCTCGGTGTTGTGCAGCTCCGAGCGCGGATCGAAATTCATCGAGCCGATGAACACCGTCTTGCGGTCGATCACCGCCGACTTGCCGTGCAGCCGGCCGCTCGCCGAGCCGTACATGCCGAAGCGCTTGGTCTCCTCCACCCGCTTGGGGCTGAGCTCGTAGAGCTCCACGCCCAGGCGCAGCATCTGGGCGCGGTAGCGCCGGTAGCCGATGTGCACCAGCGATTCGTCGGTGGCCGCCAGCGAGTTGGTCACGATGCTGTAGCTCACGCCGTTGCCGCGGATGACGCGGATCGACTCCATGCCGCCGCGCCCGGGAATCAGGTAGGGCGTGGTCTGCATGATCTCGCTCTGCGCGCCGCCCAGGTACCGCCGCACGTTGTAGAGCACGCTTTCGCTCGCCTCGTCGGCGGGCAGCCCGCGCCCTTCCGGCGTGGGCGCGAGGGCCTTGGCCGGCGGATCGGCATAGGCCTCGGCGCGCGCCCACACCAGCTTCAGCGTGCCCGCATCAAGGTCCTTGGCCAGCGGGTTGTTGCCCAGCAGGTCGGTGGAGTCGGGCTCCTCGGGATGCAGGGTCTCCGGCCCGCTGGTCAGGCGGTCGAAACGCTCGCGCAGTTCCTTCGGCGATTCGCTGCCCTTGGCCACCAGCGATTCGATCGGGTAGACGTAGGGGCTGTTCCAGTACATGTCGAACAGCGATGACAGCCGGGGCACCACCGCGCCCGCGACCAGCGTGTCGATGTCGATGAAGTTCGAGCCCCCGTCGCGCAGGAAATACTCGTTGGCGATGTTGCGCCCGCCCATGACCGCCATCGTGTTGTCCACCACGTAGAGCTTGTTGTGCATGCGGCGGTGCACGCGGTCGAAGTCGAACAGCGACGCGGCCCAGCGCGTGCCGAAGCGGTCGCGCCCCGCGGGAAACGGGTTGAACAGGCGCACCTCGACGTTCGGATGCGAGGCGAAGCTGGTGAAGAGCGGGTCGGCGCCCGCCGTGTAGAGATCGTCCACCAAGAGGCGCACGCGCACGCCGCGGTCGGCCGCATCACGCAGCGCCCGCAGCAGGTAGCGGCCGGTCTCGTCGTTCTGCACGAGGTAGTACTGCACGTCGATGGAGCGCTGCGCGCGGCGCGCGAGTTCGATGCGCGCATGCAGCGAGAACTGCGGCATCGGCAGCAGGCGGAATCCGCTCAAGGGTTCGCCGGGCGGCGCGGCCGCTTTCACAAGGCGGCCGAGCATCGTCTGCGCGCCGTCGGCGACGGCCATCGACGGCTTGCGCTGCACGTCGGTGGGCAGGCCCGCGCAACCGGCCAGGCAGAGCGCGGCGAGGCCGGCGAGCAACCACGCCAGCCGCGCCAGCTGCGTCAGCTGCGTCAGCTGCACCAGCTGCACCAGCTGCACCAGCCATTGGGCGCACGGTTTTTCAACCCGGTCGGGGATGTGGGACATGGAAGCGAGAGAAGTGGGCAAGCGCACGAAGCGGAATGGGAGGACATCCGCGGCTCGCGGTTTCTACCATGCGCGCGCGCTGCGGCGGAGGGCGCCCCTTGTGGCGCCGCTCGGTGCGCGGCGCTCAGGCGTCTGCGGGAATGGTGGTGCCCGAGACCTCGCTCGCCGGGCTGCGCTGCGGCGTCCATTGCCGCACGAAGTGGTCCGCCCGCAGCGTCGCGCGCTCGACCGCCGACTCCCACGACAGTTGCTGCGTGATCACCAGCGCGCACCGCGCAACGCCGTGCTGGCTCAACTCCGCAAGCCCCGCGTAGGTGCCATGGTGCGTACGCGCGAGCTCGATCCAGCATGCCCAGCCTTCCGGGACGTGGATATCGAGGCGCACTGTGTCCATAGTTTCCAGACCATAGGCCTTTGTGCCGCGGATTCCAATAAGTGAATCCCTTAGTACTACTTCACCTGTTCATGGGATGTGAAGGTTTGCGAGGTGGGGCAGGCGCCCGGCTGCGTCGGCTGGCCGCGGCCCGCGGACGTTGAGCAGGGAGCCGTGCGAACGCGGCAGCCTCGACCCTACGTTCGCGCAGGACGACCGGCTACATTCGGCGCACGGCAGACCTTTCACACTGCACAGACATCCGGCAATCACAGAACAGGCCACGCATCATGAAAAAACTCGCTCTCTTCGCATTCCTCGGCCTCATGAGCGCCGTCCCCGCCATGGCCCAGGGCGAGTACAGCTACGAAAACGACCGCCGCTACTGCGCCAGCGGCCGCTCGGGTATGGACTTCAACTCCTGCATGCGGCAACTGCGTCACGACCGCGAACGCCAGGATCGCCGCGAGTACGAGCGGCGCGAATACGAGCAGCGCCGCGAGTACGACGGCCGCCAGCGCTGGCAGGAGCCCGCGCCGGTCTACGTGCCCGAGTACCAGCGCCAGCCCCAATACCAGCAGGAACGCCCCAAGCTCAGCGACATGCAGGAGCGCGCCCTCAACAACTGCAACCTGCTCGCGCCCCGCGACCAGCCGCGCTGCCGCGCGACGGTGATGTCGACGGTCCGCTAGGCGTTTTCTTCGCCGGCCCGCGCGGGCCGGCCTGCCGCATGACGCTCGACCTGTTCGACGACCCTCCCCGCAGCGCCCGCGAAGCGATCGGTTCCGGCGCCTTCGTCCTCCCCGGTTTCGCCCTGCCCCTTGCCGACGAGTTGCTCTCGGCCGTGCGGGCCATCGCGCAAGACGCGCCCTTCCGCCATCTCGTCACGCCCGGCGGCTTCACGATGTCGGTCGCGCTCACCAACTGCGGCGCGCTCGGCTGGACCAGCGACCGCCGCGGCTACCGCTACAGCGCCACCGATCCCGACACCGGCAAACCATGGCCCGCCATGCCCGAGGCGTTCGCGCGCCTGGCCCGCGAGGCCGCTTCGGCCGCCGGCTTCGAGGGCTTCGCGCCCGATGCGTGCCTCATCAACCGCTACGCACCCGGCGCGCGGCTTTCGCTGCACCAGGACAAGGACGAGCATGACTACGGCGCGCCGATCGTCTCGGTCTCGCTTGGCATGCCGGCCGTGTTCCTGTTCGGCGGGCACGAACGCGGCGACAAGGCCGCGCGCATTCCGCTCGCGCACGGCGATGTCGTGGTCTGGGGCGGCGAGGACCGGCTGCGCTACCACGGCGTGCTGGCGCTGAAGGACCAGCCGCATCCGGCGCTGGGCAGCCTTCGCATCAACCTCACGTTCCGGAAGGCCGGCTGACCCCGCATGCAGAAGACCCCCGAAACCACCGAGACCAACGACCCCGGCAACGCGATCCGCGCGCTCTATGCCGCGCTCTGGCACTTCGCGGCCGGCGCACGCGGGCAGTTGCTCGGCGCCACCGCACTGCTCGCGTCTTCGCAACTGATTCGCCTCGCGCTCCCCTACCTCGCGGGCCAGGCCATCAATGCGCTGCAGCGCAGCGACTTCAGCGGTGCCGGCCGCTGGATCGGCACGCTGGCCGCGGTGTACGTGGGCGCGTGGGCGCTGCACGGGCCGGGCCGCATCCTGGAGCGCAACGTCGGCCTGAAGGTGCGCGAGCGCCTGGCCGACGAGCTCTACGCGCGCATCGCCGCAGCGCCGCTGGCCTGGCACGACGGCCACCATTCGGGCGAGCTGCAGCACCGCGTGCACCAGGCCAGCCGCGCGCTCGCGGACTTCGCGCAGAACCAGTTCATCTGGCTCACCAACGCGGTCAACTTCGTCGGGCCGCTGGTGGCGCTCGCGCTGCTGTCGCGCACCAGCGGCGTGACGGCGCTCGTGGGCTATGTGCTGATCGGCCTGGTGATCGTGCGCATCGACCGCGCCCTCATGAAGCTCGCGCGCGCCGAGAACGATGCCGACCGGCGCTATGTGTCGGCGCTGCTCGATTTCCTGGGCAACGCATCGACCGTCATCGGCCTGCGGCTGCAGGGCGCGTCCCGATTGCTGCTGCGCCGTCGCATGGCGGCGATTTCGCTGCCGCTCAAGCGCACCGTGGTGCTCAACGAAGGCAAGTGGTTCGCGGTCGATCTGATGGGGCTCGCGCTCACCTGGGGGCTGGTCGTCATCTACGTATGGCAGGCGCGCACGCCGGGACAGGCGGTGATGCTGGGCGCGGTGTTCATGATCTACCAGTACGCGCAGCAGGCGGCCGGCGTGGTGACCTCGGTGGCCGCCAACTTCAGCTTCTTCGCGCGCATGCACACCGACTATTCAAGCGCCGAGCCGATCTGGCAGGCGCCTTCGGGCGATGTGCTTGCCACTGCGCCCGAGCAGGTGCCCGAGCGCGAACGCATCGATGCGGGCGCGACGTGGGCGCAACTGGGCGTCGATGCGCTGCAATGGAAGTACGCGCCGCGCGGCGAACCCATCGCCGATGCGACAGAGCCGCCACGCAGCGGCCTGCACGACGTCGCGCTCACCCTGCGCCGCGGCCAGCGCGTGGCCCTTGTCGGCCCGAGCGGCGGCGGCAAGAGCACGCTGCTGCGCGTGCTCGCCGGCCTCTATGCGCCGAATGCCGGCACGCTCATGCTCGACGGCCAGCCGGTCGACTGGCCGCAATTGCGCCGGCTCGCCACGCTGATTCCGCAAGAGACCGAACTCTTCGAAGCCAGCGTGCGCGAGAACCTCGCCTTCGGCCAGCCCGCGGACGATGCGCGCCTGCTCGCCGCGCTGCACACCAGCACCTTCGACGAGGTGCTCAAGGCCAACCACGGCGACCTGGACACGGCCGTGTCGGAGCGCGGCTTCAACCTCTCGGGTGGGCAGCGCCAGCGCCTGTGCCTCGCGCGCGGCGTGCTCGCGGCCGAGGGCAGCTCGCTGCTGCTGCTGGACGAGCCGACCAGCGCGCTCGATGCCAACACCGAAGCGCGCGTGCTCGAACGCATCGCGGCGGCGTTTCCCAACGCCTGCGTGATCGCGTCGATCCATCGCCTGAGCCTGCTCGAGCGCTTCGACACCGTGCTGCTGATGGAGGCCGGCCATGTGCTCGACCACGGCCCGCGCGACGAAGTGCTTGCGCGGCAGCCGCTGTTGCAGCGCATGACGGCGCCGGCTTAAGCCACGGCGGGCGGTCCGAACCAAGTGGCCAGGGCCTCGGCCAGCCCCTGCTGCGTCGAATCGCCCACCCACGCGACATGGCCGTCAGGCCGGATCAGCACGGCCGCGGGCGCCGCGACCTGCCCGATGGCAGGAAGCTCCCACACGCCCTCATACCGCGCATCGACCTGCCGGACCCGATCGGCCCACGGCGAGATGTCGAAGCCGCTGGGCTCGCCGAGGTTGAGCAGCACCGGCCGCGCCGCATGCAGCAACGTGAACACACGCAACGGCCCTTCCGCGGTGACCAGATCGAGATCGGGCATGCGCCGCCCGAGCAGCGGGTGCCCCTCGCCCAGGTCGTAGCGAATGCCCAGGCCCGACATGTCCGCGACCAGCCGCTTGCGCGGTTCGTCCATCGCGAACAGTTCGGCGAGCGTCGCGTCCAGCGCCTTGGTGCGGTCGTCGGTGCGGCGCAGCGCGACGTGCGCCATCGTGTGGCGCAGCACGCGCGCGGCCACCGGATGGCGCTCGGCGTGGTACGTGTCGAGCAGGCTGTCCGGCGATGTGCCGTTCACCACCTGCGCGAGCTTCCACCCCAGGTTCACCGCATCCTGCACGCCGAGGTTCAGGCCCTGCCCGCCGATCGGCGGATGCACGTGCGCCGCGTCGCCGGCCAGCAGCACGCGCCGGTCGCGGTAGGCGTCCGCTTGCCGCGTCATGTCGGTGAAACGCGAGATCCAGGTGGGGCTGTGCGCGCCGAAGTCCGTACCGTAGACGGCGACCAGCGCTTCGCGCACATCGTGCAGCGTGGGGTTGGCGTCGCGCTGCAGTTGCCGGTCGGTCAGCACGACGCGCGCCAGAGCCTTCTCCGTGTTCTCGGCCTTGCCGATCGCATGGATGCCGAACGCGTTCTCGTGAAAGCCCCACTTGGGCTCCGCGGTCATCGCCACCTCGGCCATCAGCCAGCTCGTGGTCGGCTCCCAGCCGGGAAAGCCGATGCCGGCCGTCTTGCGCACCAGGCTGCGCCCGCCGTCGCAGCCAACGAGGTACGCGGCCCGCAGCGCGCGGCCATCGGAGAGCGCGACATCGACGCCCGCGCCGTCCTGCGCGAACCCCGTCACTTCGCAGCCGCGATGCATCGTCACGCCCAGCTCACAGACCCATTCGGCCAGCAGGCGTTCAGTGTGGCGCTGCCACAGCGCGAGGCTGCAGTTGTGGCGCGAAGGAAAGTCGCCGATGTCCATTGCCGTGCGGAAATGCACGGCGCGGTGCACCTGCCCCAGCGCGAGAAAGCGCTCCACGATGCCGCGCTGGTCGAGCACCTCGAGCGTGCGGGCATGCAAGCCGCCCGCGCGCGAGCCATCGACTTCCTGATTGACGCGCCGCTCGACAATGGCCACGTCGATGCCCGCCAACGCCAATTCGCCCGCGAGCATCAGCCCGGTCGGGCCCCCGCCCGCGATCACCACTGCGTGCGCGCTCATCGCCACGCTCCGATCCGCAGCCATTCCACAAACAAAAACAAATGCATTGATTGACTCCAAAATCCGCCGACTCCGGCGAGGGCCGGCGATTCTGAAGTACACCCCCGGGGCTTCTGCAAGCCCCCTTGTGAGTTATATTCTGGAAGTGCCAGGAGACGGGTACGGCCCACGCGGCCCGCGACGTTTCCACCAGGCTCCCCCCAAATTCAACGCCCCTTCGAAGACCCGCTCTAAGGCAGGTTCTCGCGAAAGATCACCTGGCTGCGCGTCGTCTCCACGCCGCTCAACGCCTCGCGCTTGTCGCGCAGGTTGGTGAAGATGCGCACGCAGCTCATGAGCGTGGTGTGCGGGCTTTGCGTGATCACCGCGTCCATGCTGCCGTCGATGAGAAGCGCGCGCGTGTCGGGCGTGAGGCCGTGGCCGATGAAGACCACCTTCTGCTCGCGCCCCGCTTCCTTCAGCGCGCGCGCCACGCCATCCGAGGCGCCGCCGATGTTGTAGATGCCGCCCATGTCGGGGTACTGCTCCAGCAGCGCGCGGGTCTGGCGATAGTTCTTGCCCGCATCGTCCTGGCCTTCGCGCAGGCCCACCACTTCGAGCCGCGGGAACATCTCGTCGATGACATGCAGGAAGCCCGCTTCGCGCTCCTCGTGCGCCTTGTAGCTGAGGCTGCCCGCGATGAGCGCGACCTTCGCGGTGCGCGCGCCGATGAAGCGGCCGATGAGATAACCGGCCGTGCGACCGGCCGCGCGGTTATCGAGCCCCACGAACGCCGCGCGCTCGGAGTTCGAGAGGTCCGAGATCAGCGTGACCACCGGCAGCCCGCGCGCCGCCAGTGCGGCCACCGCCTCGCGCACCGCCGGATGCTCCAGCGCCATCATCGCGATGCCATCGCAGCGCTGGCCGTGCCGCCGCAACGCGTTCGCGAGCTCGTGCGGATTGAAGCTCTCGATGAACACCGTGCGGCACTGCACGTTGAAGGGCGCCCAGTGCTCCTGCGAATAACCCACCATGTCGCCCAGCATGCGGATGAAGCGGTTGGTGCCCGCGGGCAAGAGGAACACCAGCCGCAGCGGCGGCGGCGTCAGCGCCGCATAGAGCTCGGGCCCCGGCAGGTAGTCGAGCTCGCCCGCGGCCTTGAGCACGCGCTGCACCGTGGCGTCGCGCACGCCGGGCCGCCGGTTGAGCACGCGATCGACCGTGGCGGTGGACACCTGCGCCGCGCGGGCGATGTCCACCACGCGCGCACGCCGTGCATTGGAAGGAGGTGCATCGGAAGGAGGTGAAGGGTTATCCCGCATACATCAAAAACCATCAGGAGCAAGTTTGACCCGGATGATGCATCCTTTTATCTTCGCTGTGGCCCGAATCCAATGGTGCATCAGATTGCATCAACCGCATTCCGAAGATCCTGGAGACAAAAGACATGAACTCGCTGACCCGTCGCAGTGCGCTGCGCACCCTTTCCGCCCTCCCCGCCGCCGGCATCGTGTCGGCCGTGCCGCGCATCGCGCGCGCCGCGGAGTTCTCGTACAAGTACGGCAACAACCTGCCGCTGAGCCATCCGCTGAACATCCGCGCGCAAGAGGCCGCGGACCGCATCGCCAAGGAAACCAAGGGCCGGGTCGAGATCAAGATCTTCCCGAACAACCAGCTGGGCGGCGACACCGACATGCTCGCGCAGGTGCGCTCGGGCGGCATCGAGTTCTTCACGCCCTCGGCGCTCGTGATCGCCACGCTCGTGCCGGTGGCCGCCATCAACGCGGTGGGCTTCGCGTTCAGCGACTACAACCAGGTGTGGGGCGCGATGGACGGCAAGCTCGGCGCGCACGTGCGCGGCGCCATCGCCAAGTCGCGGCTCTACGCCTTCGAGAAGATGTGGGACAACGGCTTTCGCCAGACCACCAGCAGCAAGGCCGCGGTCGCAAATGCGAAGGACATGGACGGCCTGAAGATTCGCGTGCCGGTGAGCCCGCTGTCGATCTCGATGTTCAAGGGCCTGGGCGCCGCGCCCGCGAGCCTGCAGTTCAGCGAGGTGTATTCCGCGCTGCAGACCAAGATCGTCGATGCGCAGGAGAACCCGCTGCCCATCATCCAGGTCGCCAAGCTCTTCGAGGTGCAGAAGTTCTGCTCGCTCACCAACCACATCTGGGACGGCTACTGGTTCATCGCCAACGGCCGCGCGTGGGACGCGTTGCCCGATGACCTGAAGACCATCGTCGCGCGCGCCATCAACGAGGCGGGCATGCAGCAGCGCGAGGACATCAAGAAGCTCAACGAATCGGTGGTCGGCGACCTGCAGGCCAAGGGCCTCGCCATCAACCGCCCCACGGCCGACAGCTTCCGCGCGAAGCTGCGCGAATCGGGCTTCTACGGCGAGTGGAAGGGCCGCTTCGGCCCCGAGGCGTGGGCGCTGCTCGAAGGCGCCGTCGGCAAGCTGGCCTGAGCGGGCCATGGTGCATGAATCCACTTTCGAAGCCGCGCCTTTCACCGGCGCCGGCCCTTCGGCCAACGCGCTGAGCGGCATCGCCGCGCGCGCCGACCGCGTGCTCGGCGGCGCCGTCGAGGCGGTGGCCGCGCTGCTGGTGCTGGCCGAGATCTGCGTGCTGTTCGCGGGCGTGGTGTCGCGCTATGTGTTCCATGCGCCGCTGGTGTGGTCGGACGAACTCGCCTCGATCCTCTTTCTCTGGCTCTCGATGCTGGGCGCGGTGGTGGCGCTGCGGCGCGGCGAGCACATGCGCATGACGGCGCTGCTGCAGAAGGTGACGCCTTCGACGCGCGCCATGCTCGATGCGTTCGCCATCGCCGCGTCGATCGCGTTCCTCGTGCTCATCATCTGGCCCTCGATCGACTATGCGCACGAGGAGTCGTTCATCGTCACGCCCGCGCTGGAGATCAGCAACGCGTGGCGCGCCGCGGCCATTCCGGCGGGCATCGGCATCATGCTGGCGATGGCGCTGCTGCGCCTCGTGCGCGTGTGCACGGGCAAGCAGATCGCCGTCGCGGTGCTCGGCATGGCCGCGCTGGTGGCCGCCTTCTGGCTCGCCGCGCCGCTGTTCGCGACGCTCGGCAAGTTCAACCTCGTGATCTTCTTCGTGATCGTGGTGGCGGCGACGGTGCTCTCGGGCGTGCCCATCGCGTTTTCGTTCGCGCTCGCCACCTTCGGGTACCTGGCGCTCACCACGCGCACGCCGCTGCTTGTGATGGTGGGGCGGCTGGACGAAGGCATGTCGCACCTCATCCTGCTGGCGGTGCCGCTCTTCATCTTCCTGGGCGCGCTGATCGAGATGACGGGCATGGCGCGCGCCATGATCCAGTTCCTCGCGAGCCTCCTGGGCCATGTGCGCGGCGGCCTCTCGTACGTGCTGATCGGCGCGATGTACCTGGTGTCGGGCATCTCGGGCTCCAAGATCGCCGACATGGCCGCCATCGCGCCGGTGCTGTTCCCCGAAATGGTCAAGCGCGGCGCCAAGCCCGGCGACCTGGTGGCGCTGCTCTCGGCCACGGGCGCGCAGACCGAGACCATTCCGCCCTCGATCGTGCTCATCACCATCGGCTCGGTCACCGGCATCTCGATCGCCGCGCTCTTCACCGGCGGGCTGCTGCCGGCCGTGGTGCTCGGCGTGGCGCTGTGCGTGGTCGTGTGGTGGCGCTACCGCCGCGAAGACCTGAGCGGCGTGCAGCGCTACAGCAAGCGCGAAATCGGCAAGCTGCTGATGGTCGCGCTGCCCGCGGTGCTGCTGCCCTTCGTGATCCGCGCCGCCGTGGTCGAGGGCGTGGCCACGGCCACCGAGGTGTCGACCATCGGCATCGTGTATTCGGCGCTCGTGGGCCTCTTCGTGTACCGGCAGTTCGACTGGAAGCGGCTCAAGCCGATGCTGATCGACACGGCCTCGCTCTCGGGCGCGATCATCTTCATCGTGGGCTGCGCCACGGCCATGGCCTGGGGCCTCACGCAGTCGGGCTTCTCGCAGGACCTGGCCCGCATCATGGGCGCGCTGCCGGGCGGCGCGTATGGCTTCCTGGCTGTATCGATCGTCGCGTTCATCGTGCTGGGCAGCGTGCTCGAGGGCATTCCGGCCATCGTGCTGTTCGGACCGCTGCTCTTCCCCATCGCCAAGGCGGCGGGCGTGCACGAGGTGCACTACGCGATGGTGGTGATCTTCTCGATGGGCATCGGCCTCTTCGCGCCGCCCTTCGGCGTCGGCTACTACGGCGCGTGCGCCGTGAGCAAGGTCAACCCCGACGAGGGCATCAAGCACATCTGGGGCTACATCGCCGCGATGCTGGTGGGCCTCGTCATCGTGGCCGCCTTCCCGTGGTTCTCGACCGGCTTCCTCAAGTTCTGATCACAACAACACACTCACATCACCGGAGCCAATTGCAATGAGTCGATTCCTCGGCGAGATCCGCCAGCTGGGCTATGTCGTGCACGACATCGAAGCCGCCATGGACTACTGGAGCACCAAGCTGGGCGTGGGCCCGTGGTTCTACAACCCGAAGGTGCCCATCAAGAACTACCGCTACAACGGCCAGGCGCACGAGCCGCACAACTCGGTGGCGCTCGCGAACTCGGGTTACGTGCAGGTCGAACTGATCCAGACGCGCAACGACGTGCCCTCGATGTACCGCGACTTCCTTCAGGCCGGTCGCACGGGCCTGCAGCACGTCGCCTACTGGACGGCCGACTACGACGCCGACCTCGCGCGCCTCACCGCGCAGGGCTTCAAGCCCGTGATGAGCGGCGAGGTGGGCGAGCGCGGCCGCTTCATCTACTTCGACACCGAGTACCACCCGGGCACGGTGATCGAGCTGTCGGAAGTGGCGGGCCCGAAGGGCAAGATGTTCGACCTGATCCGCAGCGCCTCCGAAGGCTGGGACGGCAGCGAACCCGTGCGCCCCTTCCCCGATTTGAGCAAGCTGTGACGATGGCGGCCGAACGCATCCGCGCGCGCTACCTGATCGAGACGCCGGTCGAGCCGGCGGCCGTGGCCGAGGTGATGGCCGGCGAGCAATCGTGCGGCACCTTCACGCGCGTGGAGGGCGAGACCGATGCACTGCGCGAACGCGCGCGTGCCACCGTCGAGGCGATCACCGAGCTGGACCCGGCCTCTTCGCCGAGCCTGCCGAACGCACTGCTCGAACGCAAGGGCACGCGCGGGCCGTGGCGGCGTGCGCATGTAGACATCTCGTTTCCCGTCGCGAACATCGGCGCCAACCTGCCGACGCTCGCGGCGACCGTCTCGGGCAACCTCTACGACCTGGGCGAAGTGACGGGCCTTCGGCTCGAATCGCTGCACGTGCCGGCCGCCTACCGCGCGCAGTTCGAGATGCCGCGCGTCGGCATCGAAGGCACGCGGCGCGCCACGGGCGTGACCAGCGGCGCGCTGGTCGGCACGATCATCAAGCCGAATGTGGGCCTCTCGGCGGCGGACACCGCCGCACTGGTCGCCAGGCTCTGCGCCGCGGGCGTCGATTTCATCAAGGACGACGAGGTCTGCGCCGACCCCGCGCACGCGCCGCTGGCCGAGCGCGTGCCGGCCGTGATGGCGGTCGTGCGCGCACACCAGGAGCGCACCGGCAAGCACGTGATGGTGGCCTTCAACATCACCGACGAAACGGATGCGATGAAGCGCCATGCCGACCTCGTGGAGCGCGAAGGCGGCTCCTGCGTGATGGCCAGCCTCAACTGGTGTGGCCACTCGGGCATCCAGACGCTGCGGCGCCACACGGGCCTCGCGCTGCACGGCCACCGCAACGGCTACGGCGCGCTGTCGCGGCATCCGCTGCTGGGCATCTCGTTCCAGGCGTACCAGACGCTCTGGCGCCTTGCGGGCGTGGACCACATGCACGTGCACGGCCTGCAGGGCAAGTTCTCGCAGCCCGACAGCGAAGTCATCGAATCGGCGCGCGACTGCTTCACGCCGCTCACCGATGCCGCAGACGACCGCGTGATGCCCGCCTTCTCCTCGGGCCAGTGGGCCGGCACCGTGCCCGCCACCTGGGCCGCCATCGGCAGCGACGACCTGCTCTTCATGGCCGGCGGCGGCATCCTCGCGCACCCGGACGGCGCCGAGGCCGGCGTGACCAGCATCCGCCAGGCTTGGTCGGCCGCGCGCGCGGGCACAGCGTTGCAGGACGCCGCGAAGAGTGCGCCCGAACTCGCGCGCGCCCTCGCCTTCTTCGGCAAGCCGTGACGCCAGCGAACCCGGCACCCGCTGTCGTCTACTACGGCGACGATTTCACGGGCGCGACCGACACGCTCGGCACCGCGGCGCGAGCGGGCCTGCGCGCCCTGCTGTTCCTGGAGACGCCCGATGCCGCGCGGCTCGAACGCGCCGGCCCGCTCGACGTGCTGGGCATCGCGGGCGCGGCGCGCGCGATGACGCCGGGCGAGATGCAAGCCGAACTCGCGCCGGTGGCCGCGCTGTTCCGCGCGCTCGGCGCGCGCGTGCTGCACTACAAGACCTGCTCGACCTTCGACAGCGCGCCGCACATCGGCTCCATCGGCGCCGCCGTGCGCGCGTTGCGCGGCGCGGTCGAGCAGCCATGGACGGCGATCGTCGGCGGGCAGCCGAACCTCGGCCGGCATTGCCTGTTCGGCAACCTGTTCGCCGCGGCGGGCGCCGGCGGCGAGGTGTTCCGCATCGACCGGCATCCGACGATGAGTCGGCATCCGGTGACGCCGATGCACGAGGCCGATCTGCGGCTGCTCCTGGCCGGGCAAGGCCTGGCCGACGTGCGCTCCATTCCTTTCACCGTCGCGTCGAAGGGCGGCGATGCGCTCGGCGAGGCGCTGCACGGCACGCTGCATCCGCCTTCACCCGCAACACCCCCCGAGGCCGTGCTGTTCGACGTGGCCGATGCAGCGCAACTCGCGGCCATCGGCGAGGTGCTGTGGGCCCACGCATTGCGCGACACCTTGCTGGCGGTGGGACCGAGCAGCGTGGTCGACGCGCTGGCCACGGCGCTCGGCACGCGCGCCGATGCGGCAACGACGCAGCCGGTCGTGACACCTGCGACCGGGCCCGTGCTCGTCCTTGCGGGCAGCCTCTCGCCCGTCACGGCGCGGCAGGTGGCGGCGGCGCGGTCATTCGACGTCGTGTGGCTCGACGCGCCGAAACTCGCCCTGCAGGACGCATCCACGCTGGAGCGCCATGCCCTCGACATCGCACAGGCGCTCGCTCGTGGCCGGAACGTCCTCGCCTGCACGCGCCCGCCCGAGCAGGCGTCGCCATCGCCGGACGTCGATGCCCAGGCGCTCGCGCGCGCCGGTGGTGAATTGCTGGTTCGCGTGCTGGCGCAAACGCCGCTGCGCCGCGTCGGCGTCGCCGGCGGCGACACCTCGAGCCATGGCGTGCAGGCGCTGGATGCCTGGGGCCTCTCCTACGTGGCCGACATGGGCGCGGGCGCCTCGCTGTGCCGCGTGCACAGCGACGACGCGCGGCTCGACGGCATGGAGATCATGCTCAAGGGCGGCCAGATGGGCACCGAGGACGTGTTCGAACGCCTGGTGCACGGCACGGACTGATCCGCGTCGGGCCCGTCTACATCTGCCCCTGCCCGTCGCTGGTGCGGTCGTGCACCCAGCGCACCGCCTGCTGCTCGGCATGGCGCAGCGCCTCCACCTCGGTGGCGTAGGAGCCTTCGTCGGTGTCGTTGGGCAGCTCGATGTCTTCGGGCTGGTCCGACCGGCCCTGGCAGCGCACGACCGGCCGGTAGGTCAGGTCGTCGATGCGCTCGGCGCGGCACAGGAACATCCAGCCCCTGTAGGTGAAGGTGACGAGACGCTCGTCGAGCGGCGGTGAGGTGGTGTCCATGGGTGGCCTTGTCTTTCCTTGTGATCGGCCTTCAATCTGCGCCGCGCTCCCAGGGACGCGTGTGAGAACCGGCCCACGTCGCGCGTCGGCAGAAGCACCGGATCGGCGGCTGCGCGCTGCGCTACGGTCGGCGAACATCCACATACAAGCACGCCCATCATGGAAATCCTCTCCCTCATTCAATGGCCGGCCTTCGCCGCCTCGGTCGCCGCGGCCTGGCTGGTGGCCTCGAATGCCAAAGGCCGCCGGAACGTCGGCTTCTGGGTCTTCCTGGCGAGCAATGTGCTGTGGACGGTGTGGGGCGTGCACACGCAGGCGTGGGCGCTGATCGCGCTGCAGGTGTGCCTGGCGGCGCTGAACATCCGCGGCCTCTTCAAGACCGAAGAGGGGTAAGCACAGGCGGTGCTGCGCGCCTTGCATGCGCACGCGAAGAATTCCTACGCAGCCGCTGCACGTCGCTGCGCATCTTTGGCTTCCCCACAACCCTCAACCAGGAGCCCACGATGCCCACCACCAAGCGCGCACATCCCGATGCATGCAGCCTGCTCGACACCGACCACAAGAACGTCAAGAAGATGTTCAGCGCCTACGAAGAGCTCATGGAGTCCAGGGCCGCGAGCGCTACCGACAAGAAGCGCGAGCTGGCCAACCAGATCTGCATGGAGCTGACGGTTCACGCGCAGATCGAGGAAGAAATCTTCTACCCCGCCGTGCGCGAAGCCATCAAGGAAACCGACCTGCTCGACGAAGCCGAGGTGGAGCACGCCACCGCCAAGGACCTCATCGCCCAGTTGCAGGACGCCACCGAGGTCGACGAGATGTTCGACGCCAAGGTGAAGGTGCTCGGCGAGTACATCGACCACCACGTCAAGGAGGAGCGCAACGAGATGTTCCCCAAGGCGCGCGCCACCAAGCTGGACCTCGTCGCGATGCGCGAACTGCTCGCCGCGCGCAAGGAAGAGCTGATGGCCGAACTGATGGGCGAACCCGCCTGAGGGCTGCCCGGGGATGCCCTCCAAGCCGTCCGGCATCCTCGCACCGGAGCGTGCAGCCGGGCATACCGCGCTGCTGATCATCGACATGATCAGCTGCTGGGATTTTCCGGACGCCGAGAAGCTCCTGCCCCGGGCCGCGGCGATTGCTCCGCGCATCGCCGCGCTCAAGGCCCGCTGCCGAAAGGCGGGCGTGCCCGTCATCTACGCGAACGACAACCGCGGCCGCTGGCGTTCGGACTTTCCCGCGCTGGTCGAGGAATCGCTCGCACAGGACAGCGCGGGCGCGGGCGTCACGCGCGCCTTGCAGCCCGAGCCGGACGACTATTTCGTGCTGAAGCCCAAGCAGTCGGCGTTCTTCGGCACGCCGTTGGAGTTGCTGCTGCGGCACCTGGATGCGCGGCGGCTCATCTTGACCGGCGTTGCGAGCGACCAGTGCGTGCTGGTCACGGCCACCGAAGCGGGCATGCGCGACCTGGCGGTGGTGGTGCCGCGTGATTGCGTGGCCTCGCAGTCGGCCAGGCGCAACGAAATCGTGCTGCGGCAGCTGGAAGATGTCCAGAACCTGCCGACCACGCCCTCCGCGCGCATTCGCCTGGTACCCCGGCGCCGCCGCGCCTGAGACGAGACGGCCCGGGTGTCGGCGCCGGACGACACGGGTGTGCGCCGTGTGTCCTCATGCCGGCGCCGCGCGAGCCTCTACGGTGAGTTCTTGAAATCACCAACCACGGAGAACATTTCATGACCGCCACCACCGGAAACACCAGCAAGCTCTGGGAGCTGATCAAGGACACCCGCTACGGCATGCTCACGCACCGCCATGCCGACGGCCAACTGCACAGCCACCCGCTGACCACGCAGAACAAGGACGTCGACGAGAACGCGACGCTCTACTTCTTCGTGCCGAAGGACGGGGAGATCGCGCGCCACGTCGCGACCGACCCGACCGTGAACGTCTCCTACGCCAACACCGACGACGACAGCTACGTCTCCGTCTCGGGCCATGCGGCGCTGCTCGAAGACGCAGCCAAGAAGGAGGCCCTGTTCAACAAGATGGCCAAGGCCTGGTTCCCCGACGGACCCACCGACCCGAACCTGGGCCTCCTGGCGGTGAGCGTACTGCGCGCCGAATACTGGGACGTGGACGACAGCAAGATGGTGCAGCTGTTCAAGATGGCCAAGGCCGCGGTCACGGGCAAGACGCCGGACCTGGGCGAACACAAGAAGGTCGCCGTTTCCTGATGCGTGCAGTGCCGCCAACGACAACGACAGCGACGACAGCGCCGGCACCGCACCGCTGGCAATTCATCCGCGTCGGGGGCGCCGACCAGGTCATCTTCCGCACGGGCGAGGACATCGCCCGGCTCGGGGAGCTGGACCAGAAGCTGTGGGTCGCCCTCGCCTGCCCGACGCGCGGCATCGACTTCGATGCGCGCACGCTGGACCTCATCGATGCCGACCGCGACGGCCGCGTGCGGCCGCCCGAAGTGGTCGCGGCCTGCGAATGGGTGTGCGCGCGGCTGCGCAACCCCGACGTGCTGCTGCAAGGCAGCGATGTGCTGGCGCTGGACGACCTGGATGCCGGCAACGCCGATGGCGCGCGCCTGATCGAAGAGGCGCGCCGGCTGCTGCAGATCCAGGGCAAGCCCGACTCGGCCACGCTCACGCTGGCCGACATCGCCGACCGCGGCGAGCTGCTGTCCGCGATGCGCTTCAACGGCGACGGCGTGATCACGCCCGCGACGACGCAGGACGACGCCGTGCGCGCGACGGTCGCCCAGATCATGCGCACCCACGGCAGCGTGCCCGACCGCCACAAGCAAACGCCGGGCGTGGACCGCGCCCGCATCGAAGCGTTTTTCGCCCAGGTGCAGGCCGCGCGCGACTGGCACGCCAAGGCGGACGCCAACGACCGCACGCTGATGCCGCTCGGCGAGCCCACGCTGGCCGCCGCCGACGCCACGCGCAAGGTGCAGGCCAAGCTCGACGATTACTTCGCGCGCTGCCGCGTCGCCGCCTTCGACGTGCAGGCCGTCGCGGCATTGAACCCCTCGCCCGAGGCCTATGACGCGCTGGGCGCGAACAAGCTCGACCTGAGCGCCGACCCGATTGCCGACCTGCCGCTCGCGCCCGTCACGCCGCGCTGCGTGCTGCCGCTGCACGGCAACCGCATCAACCCCGCGTGGACCGAAGACATCGCCGCGTTCGCCGACCGCGCCGTCACGCCGCTGCTGGGCGCGCGCGACGAACTCGCGGAAACGGAATGGCTCGCCATCAAGCAGCAGCTCGCGCCGCTGCAGTCGCTGATGGCCCAGCGGCCCGACAACGCCGCGGCGTCGCTGTCGCTCGCGCAGCTCGACGCGTTCCTGCAAACCCGCGAAGCCCTCTTCGCGTTGCTGCACGACGATGAAGCCGCCGAGACGCACAACAACCTGCTGGTCGATCTGGAAAAGCTCATCCGGCTGCAGCGCGACCTGGTCGTGCTGCTCAACAACTTCGTCTCGTTCAAGGCCTTCTACCGGCGCGAGGGCGCGATCTTCCAGGCCGGCACGCTGTACCTGGACGGCCGCAGCTGCGAACTCACGGTGCAGGTGCAGGACACGGCCAAGCACGCGGTGCTGGCGGGCCTGGCGAAGACCTGCCTCGCGTACTGCGACTGCACGCGCCAGGGGCAGAAGATGAGCATCGTGGCGGCGTTCACCGCGGGCGACATCGACTTTCTTTTCGTCGGCCGCAACGGCGTCTTCTACGACCGCCAGGGCCGCGACTGGGACGCCACCATCACCAAGCTGATCGAGAACCCGACCAGCGTGGCGCAGGCCTTCTTCGCGCCCTACAAGAAGTTCGTGCGGGTGATCGAGGAGCAGGTGGCCAAGCGCGCGGCCGCCAGCGAGGCCGCGGGCCAGGGCACGCTCACGGGCTTTGCGACCAAGCTCACGACCGCCGACCAGACTGCGGCGGGCGCGGCCAAGGCGCCCGCGACGGCGCCTCGCACGGCCGGCCGCGTGGACGTGGGCACCGTGGCGGCCATCGGCGTGGCGCTCGGGAGCATCAGCGCGGTGCTGGTCGCGATCTTCGGCAAGTTCATCGACCTGGGGCAGTGGATACCGGTGGCACTCGTCGGCATCGTCGCGGCGATCTCCGGGCCGAGCATGCTGATCGCGTGGCTCAAGCTGCGCCAGCGCAGCCTGGGGCCGATCCTGGACGCGAGCGGCTGGGCCATCAATGGGCGCATGAAGGTCAATGTGCGGCTGGGCGGCATGCTCTCGCAGACCGCGCACGTGCCGCCGGGCGCGCGGCGGGTGGCGCGCGACCCGTACCGCGAGCGGCATGGCACCACAGGTTTCGCCGCAGCGGTGGTGCTGGCGCTGGCGCTCGTCGTGCTGGCCTGGCGCATGGACTGGCTGGACAACCGGCTGCCCGCCGCGCTGCAGCATTCGCCGACCGCCGCCGCATCGCAGGTGACGCCGCCTGCCCCGGCCTCGTGACTTGAGGGCGGGTTGAAAACGCCCGGGAGCGCCGCCATTTCATTCGGACCTGCCGATTGAAAGAGGCGCTCCCATGGGCTCACGCGACGAATTCCTTCTCGACTCCTACTCGGCCACCGTCACCCAGGTGGCCCACACCGCCAGCGCGGCCGTCGCGCACATCAAGGTCCGAAAGCCGCCGCAGCGCGGCACTGCGGGCGGCCAGGGCAGCGGCTCCGGCTTTCTCTTCACGCCCGATGGCTTCGCCATCACGAACGCGCATGTGGTCGAAGGCGCGAGCGAGTTGCGCGCGGCCTTCGTCGACGGCACCGAGAGTGCCGCGCGGCTCGTCGGCATCGACGCATCGACCGACATCGCGGTGCTGCGCTTCGAGTCGCACCCGAGCGCCTTCCTGCCGCTCGGGAGTTCGGCGGGCCTGCAGCCCGGGCAGTTGGCGGTCGCGGTCGGCAACCCACTGGGCTTCGATTTCACCGTGACGGCCGGCATCGTGAGCGCGCTGGGCCGCAGCCTCCCTTCGCGCGGCGGCCGGATGATCGAGGACGTGATCCAGACCGATGTGGCGCTGAACCCCGGCAACTCGGGCGGCCCGCTGCTGGACAGCACCTCCCAGGTCATCGGCGTGAACACGGCGGTGATCCCATCGGCGCAGGGACTGAGCTTCGCGGTGGCCATCGACACGGCGCGCTGGGTGGCCGGCGAGCTGATGCGCCACGGCACGGTGCGCCGCGGCAAGCTGGGCGTGCAGTGCGCGGCCGTGCCGCTGCCGCGGCGCTGGGTGCGCGAGAACGAGTGGCCGGTCGCGACCGGCGTGCGGGTGGTCGAGGTGGTGGCGGGCTCGGCTGCGGCGCGCGATGGCCTTCGCAGCGGCGACATCCTGGTCGGCTGCGACGGCACGCCGCTCGCGCAGCTGTCCGACCTGCTCAAGCGGCTCGCGGGCGAAGGCTACGGGCGCCCGCTGCTGCTCAAGCTATTGCGGCCCGTGGCGGGGACGCTGACGCCGTTCTACCTGACGGTGTCGCCGGGCGGCTGATCGCCGCCGCGGTTCAGAACCGGTCCACGTCGATCACCGCCTGCGCGAAGGCCTCGGGCGCCTCCTGCGGCAGGTTGTGGCCGATGCCGCCCTGCAGCGTGCGGTGCGCGTACTTGCCGGTGAACTTGTTGCGGTACTTCGACGGATCGAGGAACGGCGCGCCGTTGGCATCGCCCTCGAGCGTGATCGTGGGCACGCCGATGGCCGGGGCCGGGGCGAGGCGCTTTTCCAGCTCGTCGTAGCGCGCCTCGCCGGGGGCGAGGCTCAGGCGCCAGCGGTAGTTGTGCATCACGATGGCGACATGGTCGGGGTTGTCGAACGACGCGGCGCTGCGCTCGAAGGTGGCGGCATCGAACTTCCACTTCGGCGATGCCGTCTCCCAGATGAGCCTGGCGAATTCGCGCCGGTACTGCGCGTAGCCCGCCTGGCCGCGCTCGGTCGTGAAGTAGTACTGGTACCACCAGTCGAACTCGGCCTTGGGCGGCAGCGGCTTCTTGCCGGCTTCCAGGTTGGTCATGAGGTAGCCGCTCACCGAGACCAGCGACTTGCAGCGCTCGGGCCACAGCACCGCCAGGATGCAGGCGGTGCGCGCGCCCCAGTCGAAGCCGGCGATGCTGGCCTTCTGGATCTTGAGCGCGTCCATCAGCGCGATGATGTCCAGCGCCACGGCCGACTGCTGGGCATTGCGGACGGTGCTGTCCGAGAGAAAGCGCGTGGAGCCATGGCCGCGCAGGTGCGGCACGATCACCCGGTAGCCCGCCGCCGCGAGGATCGGTGCGACGTCGACGAAGCTGTGGATGTCGTAGGGCCAGCCGTGCAGAAGAATCGCGACCGGGCCATCGGCGGGGCCGGCTTCGGCATAGCCGATGTTCAGGAGCCCCGCATCGATCTGCTTGATCGCAGCGAACGATGTGTTGCCCCCGGTCCTGCCCAGCGACGGCGCCACTTTGGCTCCCACGCCCTGTGCGTTGGCGCTCCCCACGATGCCGAACTGCGCGGCGGTGATCGTTGCGGCGGCCGCGCCGAAAAAGATGCGGCGGTGGCGGTTGATTTCTTCGGTCATCTGCTTCTCCAAAAGCGTTTGCGATGGAAGCATTGGACCGGCGCGGCGTATCCGCGATGTGTCCTCGAACAGGGGGTTTTGAATGCCCGTGTACGGATCGGGCAGGCAGATACAGTGGGCTACAAAACTCTGGCGGGCCGCGTTGCACAAAGCCCGGGGATCAGGGGATCTGGCGTCAGCTGCGGGGCCGCAGGTCCCACTCCTGGATGAAGTGACCGACCCGCAGCTTCACGCGCGCGATGGCGGCGTCCCAGGTGAGTTGCTGGGTGATCACGAGCACGCCGCGGGGAACGCCACCGGAGCTCAGGCTCGCCATGCCGACATAGCTGCCACCGCCGGTCCGGGTGAGCACGAAGGAGCCGGTCCAGTGCGCCGGCAGGTCGATGGCGAGGGGGGTTGCGTCCATGAGGGGGTCGAGCGTAGTGGCTCGCCCCCGTCGCCCCAAGGAACTATTACCAGTGCGGCGATAAATTCCGTGTGACTTGTTTATTTGTCCACGGTGATGTTCGCCGTCTTGATGATGCGGGCCCACTTCTCGCGCTCGGCATGCATGAAGTCGCCGAAGCGCTGCGGGCTGCCGCCGCCGTCTTCCGCGCCGAACTGGTCCAGCCGCGCGATCACGTCCGGCATCGCAAGCACCGTGTTCACATCCTTGTTCATGCGATTGACAAGCGCCGGATCCATGCGGGCCGGCCCGACCAGGCCGAACCAGATGCTCGCCTCGTAGCCCTCGAAGCCCGACTCGGCCAGCGTGGGCACCGCGGGAAAGCTCCTGGAGCGCTTGGCGCGCGTCTGCGCGATGGCCGTCATCTTGCCGCCGGCCAGGTACTGCGTGGCCGTGGTCATTCCCTCGAAGCTGTACTGCACATGGCCGCCCAGCATGTCGGTGACCAGCGGCGCGGAGCCCTTGTACGGCACGTGCAGCACGTCGATGTTGGCGCGCGCCTTGAAGAGCTCCAGCGCCAGGTGCTGCGCCGAGCCGTTGCCGGCCGAGCCGAAGATGATTTCCCCCGGCCGGCTGCGGCACAGCTCGACCAGCCCCTTGAGCGTCCTGACCGGCTGGTTGCTCGCGCAGATCAGCATCTGCGGCGTGGCGCCGACGAGCGCGATCGGCGCGAAATCGCGCTCCGCCGAATAGCTCAGCGACTGCAGCCCGGGCGCGATGCCGTGGCTGTTGATGTGGGCCATCAGCAAGGTGCTGCCGTCGGGCTGCGACTTGGCCACGTCGCCCGCCGCGATGATCCCGGCCGCGCCCGCCTTGTTCTCGACGACCACCGGCACGCCCCACATCGCGCCCAGCTTCTGGGCCAGCAATCGCGCGAGCACGTCGGTGCCGCCGCCGGGCGGGAAGCCCACGACGATGCGCACCACGCTCTTGGGCAAGGTTTGGGCGAACGCGCGCGTTGCGGCCAGTGGCGCCAGCGCGGCCGCGACGGCGCCGCCTGTGAAGAGTCTTCGTTTCATTTGTCTTGTCTCCTGTTTTTTTTCGGGTGTCAGGCGGCGAGCGCCGACGCATGCGGCATGCGGAATCCGCAGGCCTCGAGATCGGCCGCGAGCATCGCGCGCTGCGCCGCCTCGATCTCCACGAGCGGCGGGCGCACCGTTGCCCAGCCGGCGTCGCCGGTCTGCCGCGCGATGGTGGCTTTCATGGCCGCGATCATCGGCAGCTTCTGGAAGGCCGCGCGTGTCTCGTTGAGGGCTTTCTGTTTGTCGTCGGCGCCGGCGTCGGTCCAGTGTTCGTACAGATCGACGATGGCTGCAGGGTTCACATTGCCCGTGGCCGTGATGCAGCCCGCGCCGCCGGCGCGCAGCGTGGGCAAGAGCACCGTCTCGGTCCCGGCGAACACGTCGAAGCCCTGCGGCTGGAATTCGCGCAGCAAGGCGGCGGTGTTGTTCCAGTCGCCCGAGCTGTCCTTGATGCCGGCCACCGTGCGCGGATAGGCCTTGAGCAACCGCTCGGTCAGCGCCAGGCTGAGGCCGACCTGCGCCACCGGCGGGATGTGATACAGGTAGATGCGCAGCCGCTCGTCGGCCACCGCGTCGATCACCCGCGCGAAGCTGCGAAAGAGGCCCTCGTCGGACACGCCCTTGTAGAAGAACGGCGGCAGCATCAGCACCCCGGCACAACCGGCCGCCACCGCATGCCGCGTGAGCTCGATGGTGTCGCCGGGCGCGCAGGTGCCGGTGCCGGGCATGAGGCGCTCGGGCGGCACGCCGTCTTCCAGCAGCGCATCGAGTAGGCCCCGCTTCTCCGCGACCGTCAGCGAATTGGCCTCGGAGTTCGTGCCGAAGACCGAGAGGCCCACACCCGTGTCGAGCAGCCAGCGGCAGTGCCGCACGAAGCGCGGCACCGACGGCGAGAGGTCCGCGTCGAACGGCGTGAGCACCGGCGAGAGCACGCCGCGCAGCCTGGGTGCGCTCGCTGCGTTCATTGCACCGAGCCCCACTTGCCGTACTTCTGCACCGCCTTCTCGTCGAAGCCGAAGCCCAGCCCCGGCGTCTGGTGCAGCACGACGCGGCCGTTCTTGTGATCGAGCTGACGGTCGACCAGGCGGCGGAAGTTCAGCACCTGGTCGTCCCAGAAGAACTCCACATAGCGCGCATTGGGCGTGGCCGCCACGAGCGGCGCGTGCACGTCGTGGAACCAGTGCGGGCACATCACCACGCCGTGGCTGGACGCCGTCGCGGCGATGCGCCGCCACTCGGTGATGCCGCCGCACACGAGCGCATCGGTCTGCAGGATCGAGGCGGCGCCCTTGTCCAGCAGCTCCTTGTGGTACCAGCGGCCGTAGCCGATCTCGGCGGTCGCCACCGGGATGCGGGTGAGCCGCGCGAGCTTGGCGTGGCTGTCGATGTCGTCGGGGCCGAAGGGCTCTTCGATGAAGTACGGGTCGTAGGCCTCGAAGCGGCGGATGTACTGCATGGCCTGGGTGGTGTCGACCCAGCCGTTGTTGCAGTCCATCATGAGTTCGACGTCGGGGCCGACGGCGTCGCGCGCGGCCTTCAGGCGCTCTTCCTCTTCCCTGGGCGAGAGGCGCCCGGTCTTCATCTTCACGGCCTTGAAGCCCTTGTCGACGTAGCTGGCCATCTCCTGGCCCAGCATGGCGGGCGTCTTGCCGTCGAGGTAGTAGCCGCCGCTCGCATAGGCCGGCACCGAGTCGAGCTCGACCGCGCCCAGGTACTTGTGCAGCGGCAGGCCGTGCGTTCTCGCGTTCAGGTCCCACAGCGCCGTGTCGAGCGCGCTGAGGGCGCGCATCACCGTGCCCGAGCGCCCCTGCAGCAGCGACTCCTGGTACATGGCGGACCACAGGCCTTCGACGGCGTACGAGTCCTTGCCGATGAGCACCGGCGCGAGCAGCTGCTCGACCGCGGTGGCAAAGAGCGCGCCGCCCGCGCTCCCCACGTAGCAGAAGCCGATGCCCTCCACGCCCTCGTCGGAGCGGACCTTGACGAGCCCGTAGTGGCGAACGCTCACGGTGCGGTTGGAGAACGAGGTCACGCGGTCGAGCGGAACGGCGGCGGCGCAGAAATGGATCGATTGAATCTTTGGCAAGGAAGTCTCCAGGAGGGTTGTGCGAATCGGCCCCGCGGGCTCGGATCGGAATGAATTCTGGAATTCTTCAAAGCAAAGAAAAATGGTTGTTTCATATCTTCTGAAGCAGTAAATTGTTTCTTCCACTTCGAGCCCTTTCGAGCCCTTCGACACCTTCTCCATGGATTCACGCTTCCTTCAGAGCTTCGTCTCGGTCGTCGAACTCGGCTCGATCGCCGAGGCCGCGCGCCACCTGGACATGACCCCCGCCACGATCGCGCAGCGCGTGCGCGCGCTGGAGGCGGACATCGGCAGCCAGCTGATCGTGCGCTCGGGGCGCACCGTGCGGCCGACCGTTTCCGGTGCGCGCATCCTGGCGCGGGCGCGCAATGTGCTGCGGGAGCTGCGCGACCTGCAATCCGAGGCCTCCGACACCGAGCTTCCCGCGGGGCCGCTGCGGCTCGGCGCGATTCCCACGGGGCTCATGGGCATCGTGCCGCTGCTCTTGAAAGACTGGGTGCGGCGGCATCCGCACATCCGCATCTACATCGAGCTCGGCACGAGCACGGCGCTGTATGGCCGCGTGATGGCGGGCGAGCTCGATGCGGCGATCCTCGTGCATCCGGTGTTCGAGCTGCCCAAGACGAACAACTGGCACACCCTGCGCGAAGAGCCGCTGGTGCTGCTGGCGCCGGCGCGCATGAAGGTCACGGATGCGCTGGCCACGATCGCGCGCGAACCGTTCATCCGCTACGACCGCCAGGTCGTCGGCGGCAAGATGGCCGACGACTACCTGCGCCAGCGCGGCATCCGCCCCAACGTGCGCGTCGAGCTCGACGGTATCGAGTACATCGCGAAGCTGGTGGCCGAGGGGCTGGGCGTCTCGGTGCTGCCCGACTGGGCCGTGGTCGGTGCGCTCAACCGGGCGGTGAAGAAATGGCCGCTTCCATCGCCCTGCCCCACCCGTACCGTGGGCGTGCTCTGGCAACGCTCGACCGTGCGGGCGCCGCTGGTCGATGCGCTGCTGGACATCGCGCGCGGGCACTTCCCGCGGTAGGAGCCCTCCCGCACCACAAAGCGCCATCGGCCCCGCCCCGTTCGTCACGGACGGCGCACACAATGGCACGCCTCACTGCACCAGCCCTCGCCCGCATGACCCTCCACGAACTGTCGCCCCGCCTCGAACGAAGTCTCTGTGCAATCGGGCTTTGCGCGCTGCTCGCGCTCTCGGCCTGCACGGGCACCACCGAAGCCAAGCGCCAGGCCGAGAACAGCACGCCCCCGCCCACCGACTGCACCGCCTGGGTGGGCACCGACCGCAATGCGATGCTCCCCGGCTATCTGCTGCACCAGGGCCCCAAGGGCACGGGCAACACCGTCTGCGTGCCGCTGCTGCTCACGGCCAACCCCACGCCGGCCAGCTACGCGGGCGGCGACTATCACATCAGCGAATTCACCGACGACAAGCTCAAGGCCCGCTGGCGCGCCTGCAAGGAAGATGCGGCCTGCTTCAAGCGCATCGACGCGCAGATGCAGCGCTGGCTGCCGCCGAACATGGAGCGCGCCACGCGCTCCACCGGCGTGGTCGATCCGTCCGGAAAGATCGACCCCGAGGGGCAGGTGGACCTCAAGCAGATCCGCCGGCCCGCCTTCTTCGCGAAGGCGCCCTACCGCGAAGGCATTGCCGAGGCGGAGGGCCGCACGTACACGGTCGAATTCACCGTGCCACCCGATGCCTTCGAGCGCATCGATTTGAAGAAGACCGCCGACATCAAGCTGCGCGGCTGGTACATCGAAGGCGCCGGCGTGGACGACGGCAAGGGCCGCAAGGTGCGCGCGCTCGCGATCATGGCGCCGGGCGGCGGCGGGCAGCTCACGGCGATCCAGCATCCGGACGAGGTGTCCTACCGCACCGACGAGAAGACGGGCAAGACCACGCCCGTGAAGTTTCCCAACGCCACCACCGAGACCATGGGCCAGCGCTGGTGGCGCGAGAACCTGCATGCGCTGAACCAGGCCGGCTTCGACGTGCTGGCCTACGACCGGCGCGGCGAAGGGCTCTCGGGCGGCTTCAGCGACACCAACACGCTGGAGCAAGGCGAGGACGTGTTCCGCACGCTCGGGCAACTGGAAGACGGCCGGGGCCTTCGCATGCTCACGCCCTCGGGCGAAGTGCTCGAAGGCACCGCCGCGCGCGGCCGGCTGCTGGCGGGCATGAAGGCCAACGAGATTCCGCTGGTGCTGGGCGGCTACTCGCGCGGCTCGATGTCCACCGCGTGGGCGATGACCACCAACTACGTCGCCTCCTGCAGCTTCGACCTGCCGGAGGTCACCTGCGCCAAGCCGCGGGGCCTCAAGAACATCCGCGGGGCGATCCTGCTGTCGTCGTTCGCGAGCGGCGCGGGCTATGTGGGCGACGCGCCCGACCTCGCGGACCGCAACCTGTTTTTGGGTGGCATGGCGGCGGACCACCACATCCTTTTCTATCCGAACTCCGCCCCGCTCGCGGGCATGGACCGGTGGCCCGCGGCCTTCTTCGGCAAGGGGCTGTGGGACCGCGCGGAAACACTGGAAGGCACCGTCGCGGCCTACAACCGCATCCGCGGCGTGAAGGAGATCGTGCTGGCGCGCGGTCCGCATTCGATCGAGACCTGGCCCGAGTCCGACCGGCGCTACCTGCGCGAGCGCATGGTCGCGTATGCGAAGGTGGTGGTGATCGGCGGGCGCACCGTGCCGGGTGCGCGGTCGTGGAAGGACTTCAAGGGGCTGGTCGCGACCACGCCCGATTCGTGGGAGCCCTCGTCGCGGCCGAAGACGACGAGCGCCGCGCGGCCCTGAGGCGGGAAATCAGGTCAACGCCACCACCGGGTAGCGCCGCCAACCGGCCTCCGCGTGGCGCCGGCCGTGCGCGAAGATGAAGCCGAGGACTTCACGCGGATCGGAGAGCTTGTCGGGATGGCGCTTCTTCCATGCCTCGAAGGCGGCCCTCAGCGCCGGCTCTTCTTCCAGCATCCGGTGCGCCGTGTCTTCGAAAACGTAGTCCGAGAAGAACTCTTTCTTTTCGAGCACGCCGTTGAAGAAACCCCAACGAAAGAAGCTGTCGTGGGCCTCGGGCTCGAGCGTCTCGACGATGTAGCGGGCCTTGGGCTGGTCGAGCGAAATCCACACGTCGCCGGCGCGTGCATGCACGGTCTCGGTGTGCGCAACGAGCGCCACCTCGTCGTGGAACATGTGCCCTTCGTACGGGCCGGGGCGCGAAGCCACGCGCTCGATGCGGTACACGCGGGCGTTGTCGAAGACCTGGTCTTCTTCCAGCCTGCGCATCGCCACGCCGTTCCACGCCAGCCGCTCGATCACTTCGCGCCAGGCCTGCGGGACGAGATAGGCCTTGGGCGCGGCGACGGACGCGTCTTCCACGAAGCGGTCGAAGTACGGGATGTCTTTTTCCCAAGGCTGGTTGCGGTCGTAAGCCAGGCGCTGGTAGGTGCCCAGGCTGCTCGGCGAATAGACCGCTTCGTATCCCTTGAAGCGGAAGCTGTTCGGTTGGCTCTGGTCGGAACGCCACGACAGCGGCCAGCGCGTCCGCTGTGCCGCACCGGCCTTCGTCTCGCGACGCAGTTCCTGTATCTGCGCCGCATGCGCGACGGTGAAATCCAGCACCACCTCGACCAGCGTGCGCATCGCCGCCACGCGGTCGGCGTAGGGCTTGAGCATGTGCGTCTCGGGCATGAAGCCGATCGTGTGGTGCAGGGCCGCGTAGCCGGTCGAGAAACGCGGCATGTCGAGGAAATCGGCGATGCCGTCATCGGGCGTCTCGGCCACGCAGTTCACGTAGGGGCAGGTGGGCCATCCGCGCGCGTCCATGCCGCCGTAGATCGCCGGCAGCATGCGGCTGCGCAGGAACTGCCCGAGCCCGCCGCCGAGCTTGTCGGGCTGGGTCGGGATCAGCGTCATCGTGCAGGCGTAGTCGGCGCCGTTGGAGGTGTGGGTGTCGACCATCACGTCCGGATCCCACGCGGTGAAGAAGCGGTTGAACACCTGGGCGGCGAGGCTGTCGCACTTGATGAAGTCGCGGTTCAGGTCCAGGTGCCGCGCGTTGCCGCGAAAGCCGAACGATTCCGGGCCGAGCTGGTTCGCGCGCGAGGTGCTCTGCCGGTTGAGGCAACCGTCGACGTTGTAGACCGGGATGAAGAGGAAGACCGTGCTGCCCAGCGCCGCGAGCCGAGCGGGCTGCGTGCAGAAATCGCGCACCAGCGCCATGCAGGCATCGATGCCCTCGGGCTCGCCCGGGTGGATGCCGTTGTTGTTGAAGAAGACCGGGCGGCGCTGCCGCTGCAGCGACTCGCGGTCGAACTGCGCATCGGCGGTGACGATGCCCGCGTGCATCGGGATGCCGTTGTCGGAAGTGCCGATCTGCTGCCATCGCAGCACCGAGGGGAAGTCCTTGGCGAGCCGCTCGTAGAAGGCGATGCATTCGGCCCAGGTGGTCGTCTGGTTGCGGTTGCCGGCTTCGTACGGCGTGGGGTATTGGGGGGCTTGTTCGACTGGCATCGGGGAAGGCTCCGTTGATCGAAAGCAATTCTGCATCGACGATCGCATATCTTCCCCGTGCATCTCGCAAGGAACACCCATGTCCCGCTCTTCGATCTTCCGCGCTGCGCTCCTGGCTTGCGGTGCAGCCTTCGCCCTCGCCACGCATGCAGCCGACTACACCGGCCCGATCTTCGACGCCCACCTCCACTACAACGAGGAGGCCTGGAACGGCAGCAGCGGCCCGTTTCCGCCGGCCGATGCGCTCGCGCGCATGCAACGCAACGGCGTGCGCGCGATCGTCGGCAACTCGCGGCCCAACGAAGGCACGCGCACGCTCGCGGCCCTGCGCGAGACGCGCGATGCGGGCGTCACCGTCGTGCCCTTCGTGCGCCTCTAACGCAACCGCGCCGACTACACCAACTGGTTTCGCGACGAGACCATCCACGAGATGGTGCAGAGCGAGCTGGCACGCGGCACGGCGAGCGGCCCCTATCGCGGCATCGGCGAGTTCCACCTGTACGAAAGCGCCAACGCCAACGGGCCTGTCGCCAAGAAGCTGATGGTGCTGGCCGAGCAACGGCAGCTCGCCGTGCTCGCACATGTGGACGACGAGGCGGTCGACCTGCTGATGGCGCACTCGCCCACGCAGGGCCGCGAGCTGCGGCTGATCTGGGCGCACACCGGCATCGGCGGCGCGCCCATCGCGCGGGTGCGGCAGATGCTCGAGCGCTATCCGAAGCTGATGGGCGAGCTGTCGTACCGCCCCGGGCTCACCTGCGAAGGCGGCAAGCTGTGCGCACCGTGGCGCGAGCTGATCCTGGCGTTTCCCGACCGTTTTCTCGTCGGCTCGGACACCTGGATCAACCAGCGCTGGAGTTCGTACGACGAGATCATGCAGGGCTACCGCGGCTGGCTCGGCGACCTGCCGCCGGCCGTGGCGCAGCGCGTGGCGTGGGGCAACGCGGCCGGCTTGTTCGGGGTGCGATAGCCCAACATCGCCCGGACAAGGTTCGACATAGCCCGACGACACCAAGGGTTTACCCGAACCCGCGGTTACACTGCGCATCACCTTCTTACATGAGCAGTGGGGGTCCTGTCAGGTTCTGTTGAGGCCTTCAGCTGCTCGGCACCTGTCCAATGTCCTCCCTGAAAACTTCCCTTCACCGCAGAGACGCGATCAAGTACTTTGCCGCCGCGGGCGCCGCGCTCGCGCTTCCGGCCCTTGCCCAACCCGCCCGCATCGTGCTCGGCCAGTCCGCCGCCTTCAGCGGCCCCGCGGAGCAACTGGGCCTGCAGATGAACCAGGGCGCGCGCATCTACTTCGACGCGCTCAACGCCACCGGCGGCGTCAACGGCCGCACCATCGAGCTGCGCACGCTGGACGACGGCTACGAGCCCGAGCGCTGCAAGGCCAACACCGACAAGCTCATCAAGGACGACGTCTTCGCCCTCTTCGGCTACGTCGGCACCCCCACCTGCATGGCCGCGATGCCATTGGTCGATGCCGCGAAGATCCCGTTCTTCGGCCCCTTCACCGGCGCCGAGGCCCTGCGCGATCCGTTCCGCAAGACCGTGTTCCATGTGCGCGCCTCGTACGACGACGAGACCGCGCTGATCGTCAAGCAGCTCACCTCGCTGGGCATCCAGAAGATCGCCGTGTTCCACCAGAACGACGCCTACGGCCAGGCCGGGCTCCAGGGCGTGCTGCACGCGATGAAGCCCATCGGCCTCGCGCCGGTCGCGGTCGGCACGGTCGAGCGCAACTCGGTCGACGTGGCCAAGGCGGTGAAGGACATCATGGCCGCCAAGCCCGCGGCCGTGGTCCAGGTGGGCGCCTACAAGGCGTGCGCCGCGTTCATCCGCGAAGCGCGCAAGGCCGGCTACGGCGGCACCTTCTTCAACGTGTCGTTCGTCGGCACGCAGGCGCTGGCCGACGAGCTGGGCAAGGACGCCCGCGGCGTCGTGATCAGCCAGGTGATGCCCTCCCCGTTCTCCACCACCACCGCGATCTCGCGCGAGTACGTGGAGGCCGTGCGCAAGGCCGGCGGCGACGCCAGGCCGAACTACTCGAGCATGGAAGGCTACGTGGCGGCCAAGGTGTTCGCAGAGGGCTTGAAGCGCGCCGGCAAGCCGGCCACGCGCGATTCGCTGGTCACCGGGCTCGAATCGATGCAGAACACCGACTTCGGCGGCTTCCACGTCGACTTCAGCGCGCGCGACCACAAGGCGTCGAACTACGTGGAGCTCTCGATGCTCACGGAAGACGGCAAAGTCCGCCGCTGACCTCGACCAACGCCCGCTAGCGCATCGCGCCGGCGGGCTCCCGCGTATCGACAGCGCGGGTGATCTTCTGGCTCAGGGCCAGCAGCGGCGCGCCCAGTTCGGCGGCGACGTCGCTCGGTGATTCCGTGGACGACACGCTCACGTTCAGCACGTAGCCCCACGCGGATTCCAGCTTCAGCGGCGCGGCCAGCGCCACCACCTCCGGCTGCCACGACGCGGCGCACCAGCCCCGCTGCGCGACGCTCTCGATGGACTTGTCGATGTCCTTGCGCAGCCGCGGCCAGTCGGTTCTTCGCGCGGCGAATTCAGCGTACAGCGCCTCGCGCGCGTCAGCCGGCGCGACGGCCAGCCAGGCGCGTCCCAGCGACGTCAGCTCGATCGGCACGCGCTGCCCGCTCACCACGTTGCGCAGCGACGCGCGGCGGTTGTAGCGGATCGATTCCAGATAGACCATCTCCGCCCGGTCGGCCACCGCCAGGCCGACGTTGATGCGCAGCTTTTCGGCGAGCGTGCGCATCAGCGGCGCGGCCGCCTGCAGCACGACGGAGCCGGTGCGCATCGCATGCGCCAGGCTCAGCACCGGCGCGGCCAGCCGGTAGGCGCGCGCGCTGCGGTCGTGCGCGAGCATGCCGCCCGCCACGAGCGTCTGCGTGAGGCGGCTCACGGTCGCGGGCGAAAGCCCGGTGCGCTCGGCGATCTCGCCATTGCCCAGCAAGGTGGAGCCGGGCCGGAAGGCGCGAAGGATTTCCATGCCGCGTTCGAGCGAACGATTGAGCGTGCTTGCCATGTCGTCTCCTTGGATTCTCATTGGCGCGACCCTCTGCTCATTTCCATTCAGTGGAATTGGGCCGGTGCGCGGCGGGAGTATGCGACCTAAGCTGAAGGCTCGCTTCAAACCCCTACAAAGAGAGACACAGGCATGCCGACATTCACACCGTTTCGTGCGCTCGCGTTATCGCTGATCGCACTCGCTCCCCTCGCCCCGGTCGCCGCACGGGCGGCCTTCCCCGACAAGCCGCTGCGCATCGTGGTGCCCTTCGCGCCCGGCGGCGGCACCGACGCCATCACGCGCTCGCTGGGCATCGGCATGTCGGAGGCGCTGGGCCAGCCCGTCATCGTCGACAACAAGCCGGGCGCCGGCACGATCATCGGCAGCGAGTTCGTCGCCAAGAGCGCGCCCGACGGCTACACGCTCGTCATGGCGACGTTCGCGCACGCGGTGAACCCGGGGCTGCAGCCCAAGCTGCCCTACGACACCGACAAGGCCTTCGCGCCCGTGGCGCTGATCGGCGTCTCGCCCAACGTGCTGGTGGTGCGCGCCGACAGCCCGTACAAGACCGTCGCGGAGCTCATCGCCGGGGCCAAGGCGAAGCCGGGCAAGCTGACCTTCGCGTCGCAGGGCAACGGCACCTCGGCGCACCTGGCGGGCGAGCTCTTCAAGAACCTCGCCAAGGTCGAGCTCACCCACATTCCCTACCGCGGCGCGGGCCCCGCCATGACCGACCTCCTGGGCGGCCAGGTGGACATGATGTTCGCCACCGCCTCGGCCGTGCGCCCCTTCGTGGACAGCGGCAAGATGCGCGCGCTCGGCGTGACCACCGCGCGCCGCTCCCCCGCCTACGCCAGCGTGCCGACGCTCGCCGAAGCCGGCGTGCCGGGCTACGCGGCCGAGAGCTGGTACGGCCTCTACGTGGCGGCCAAGACGCCCAAGGACGTGATCGACCAGCTCAACGCCGCGGTCAAGAAAGCCGTCAAGGCACCGGCCTTCATCAAGCAGACCGAATCGGAAGGGCTCGCCGTCGACGTCGGCGCGCCCGCGCAACTGGAGACCTACGTGCGCGCCGAGGAAGTGCGCTGGCGCAAGGTCGTCAAGGACAACCACATCACCACAGACTGAGGAGCACCATCCCATGAGCACCACACCGGACACCGCACCGTCGCTGATCGAACTGGAAATCAAAGCCGGCATCGCGACGCTGACGCTGAACCGCCCCGAGAAGCGCAACGCCATCACCGACGGCATGCGCAGCGACTTCATCGCCGCGCTCGAGAAGATCGGCGCCGACAACACCGTGCGCGCGCTGGTGCTGACCGGCGCCGGCAAGGGCTTCTGCGCCGGCGGCGACGTGGCCGGCATGCAGCGGCGCATGGACGCGCCCGCGGGCGAAGTGGGCTTCAACGGCTGGAGCCGGCAGCAGCGCGTGCACCACTCGGTGTCGCTGCTGCACACGATGCCCAAGCCGGTCGTCGCGGCCGTCAACGGCGGTGCCAACGGGCTGGGCGCCGACATGGCGATGGCCTGCGACTTCGTGCTGGCCTCCGACGCGGCCAGCTTCGCGTGGAGCTACATCAAGCGCGGGCTGATTCCGGACGGCGGCGGCATGTATTTCCTGCCGCGGCGCGTGGGGCTCTCGCGCGCAAAAGAACTGATCTTCACCGGCCGCAAGGTCGAGCCCGATGAAGCATTGAAGCTCGGCATCGCCGACCGCGTGACCAGCGCACAGAGCCTGCTGGCCGATGCGCATGCGTGGGCGACCGAGCTGTCGCAAGGCTCGGCGGCCGCGATCGCGCTGGGCAAATCGATCCTGAACCAGAGCTTCGAATCGCCGGCCGAGCAGGTGTTCGCCAAGGGCAGCCAGGCGCAGGGCATCTGCTACACGACGCAGCAGCATCGCGACGCGGTGCTGGCGTTCCTGAATGCGGGCAAGGAGAAGGCGGCATGAGCGCCCCCTTGCCTGACATGCGAGACAACGCGATCGCGCGCTTGATGAAGCCGCGCAGCGTGGCCGTGATCGGCGCCTCGGCCGACCCGACGAAGACCGCAGGCCGCCCCGTCGCGTACCTCACGAAGCACGGCTTCGGCGGCGCGATCTATCCGGTGAACCCGCGCGCCGACGTGATCGGCGGGCTCAAGAGCTATCCCGATGTGCAGTCGCTGCCCGAGGCGCCCGATGTCGGCATCGTGCTGCTGGGCGCAGAGCGCGCGCACGAGGCGGTGCGCGACCTCGCCGCGCGCGGCACCGCGGCGGCCATCGTGCTGGCCAGCGGCTACACCGAGGTGGGCGCGGAAGGCGCGCGGCGCCAGCAGCAGTTGCTGGAGGCCGCGGGCGGCATGCGCATCCTCGGGCCCAACACCATCGGCCTCGTCAATCTCACCGACCGCATCACGCTCTCGGCCACCGGCGCCCTGGAGCTGGAAGACTTCACGGCCGGCAGCATCGGCGTCGTGTCGCAGAGCGGCGGCATCCTGGGCGCGCTGCTGTCGCGCGCGGCGGCGCGGGGCATCGGGTTGTCGAAGCTCATCTCCACGAGCAACGAGGCCGACCTGGACATGGCCGACTTCATCGATCACCTGGCGGACGACGAAGCGACCTCGGTGATCGCGCTCTACATGGAAGGCGTGCGCAACCCCGCGAAGTTCAAGGCCGCGGCGCTCAAGGCCGCGCGCAAGGGCAAGCCGGTCGTCGTGTTCAAGGTCGGGCGCTCCGAGTCGGGCGCGGCGGCGGCCGTGTCGCACACCGGCGCGCTCGCGGGCGCGGACCGCATGTACGACGCGCTTTTCCGCGAAGTGGGCGTCATCCGCGCGCAGGCGTTTTCCGACCTGCTCGACCTGCCGGCGGCGCTGGTCACCGGCCGGCGCCTGGCGGGCCGCCGTGTCGCGGTGCTCACATCGACCGGCGGCGCCGGCACGCTGGTGGCCGACAGCCTGGGCACCGCGGGCTTCGAGACGCCGGCACCCGACGAAGCGACGGCTGCGGCGCTGCGCGCGCTGCAGTCCGGCGACCACGCGGTGCTGGACCGCAACCCGATCGACGTCACGCTGGCGGGCCTGCAGCCTGCCCTGCTGCGCGGCGCGATCACCTCGCTGCTGGCGAGCCCGAGCTACGACGCGGTGGTGGTGATCGTCGGCTCTTCGGGATTGGCGATGCCCGACCTCATGGCCAGCGCCATCCACGACAGCCTGCCGGGCAGCGACAAGCCGCTGGTCGTGTTCGTGAGCCCGCATGCGCCCGGCATCGCGAGCCTGTTGAACCGGCGCGGCGTGCCCGCGTTCATGGCACCCGAAAGCTGCACGAGCGCGCTCGCGGCGATGCTGGAAACGGCGCGGTGGAAAGAACCTGCGGCGCGAGGCGACGATGCGACCGCCGCCGTCCGCATCGACGACCTGCCCGATGGCGCGTTGAACGAAGCCGAGGCGAAAAACCTCTTCGCGCGCTTCGGCGTGCCGTGCGTGCGCGAGCGCATCGTCGGCAATGCCGAAGAGGCGGTCGCCGCGGCACGCGAGCTGGGCGAAGGCAAGGTCGTGCTCAAGATCCTGTCGTCCGAGATCACGCACAAGAGCGACGTCGGCGGCGTGGCCGTCGGCATCGCCGCGGACCGCGCCGGCGAACGGCTCGAGCGCATGGCCGCCGAGGTGAGCGAGCGCGCCGGCGTGCGGCCGCAGCAATTCCTGGTGCAGGAGATGGTCGAGGGTGGCGTGGAGCTGATCCTCGGCTGCCATCGCGATCCGCTGGGCTCGGCCGTGCTGCTGGGCATGGGGGGGGTGACGGCAGAGCTGCTCAAGGACACGGCGCTGCGCATGGTGCCGCCCGGTGGTCTTGGCCGCGACGAAGCGCTGTCGCTGGTGCGCGAGCTGCGCACGTGGCCGCTGCTCGATGGCTTCCGGGGGCGCAAGCTGGCCGATGTCGACGCGCTGGTGTCGGCGATCGTCGCGTTCTCCCGGATGATCGACGCGCTCGGCGAGCGGCTCGTCGAGGCGGAGATCAATCCGGTGTTCGTGCTGCCGAAGGGAGAAGGCGTGCGTGCGGCGGACGGGGTGGCCGTGCTCGCACGCGGTTGATCTGTGCGCGCCGCCGGATCAGCTCTTGCGGCGCGAAGCCTCCAGCGCTTCAGGGTTCACGACATCGGTGAGCCGCCCTTCGGCGAACGCATTGATGTTGTCGAAGGCGATGCCGAAATAGCGCTCGTAGTTGTCCTTCTCGACATAGCCGATGTGCGGCGTGCACAGCACGTTGGGCAGTGCGAGGAGCGGATGGTCGGGCGTCATGACGGGCTCCTGCTCGTAGACGTCGACCGCGGCGAAACCGGGATGGCCCGCGCGCAGCGCCTGCTCGAGCGCGCCCTCGGCAACCAGTTCGGCGCGGCTGGTGTTGACCAGCAGCGCCGTGCGCTTCATGCGCGCGAGGTCGTCGGCCGTGACCAGTCCGTGGGTCTCCGCCGTGAGCCGCACGTGCAGGCTGACCACATCGCTCTCGGCAAAGAAGGCTTCGCGCGACGGTGCCACCTCGAACCCGTCGGCACACGCGGCGGCGGTCGATGCCTCGCGGCCCCAGACCCAGACCTTCATGCCGAACACGCGGCCGTAGGCGGCCACCTGCCGGCCGATGCGGCCGTAGCTCCAGACGCCCAGGCGCTGCCCGCCCAGTTGCTGGCCGAGGTGGCCCTGCCAGAGCCCCTGGCGCATGCGGTTGGCCTCGTCGACCAGATGGCGGCGGCTCGCGAGCGCGAGCGCCCAGCTCAACTCCGCGGTGGCGGAACCCGCGCCGCTGCCTTCGGCCACGAGCACGCCGCGCGCCGTGCAGGCTGCCAGGTCGACGTGGCCCGCGAGCTTGCCGGTCTGGCTGATGAGGCGCAGCCTGGGCAAGCGATCGAGCAGCGCAGCATCGATGCGCGTGCGCTCGCGCGTGAGCACGATGGCCTCCGCATCGGCGAAGCGTTCGGCCAGCGCGTCGGTGCCCTTGACCGTGTCGTTGAAGATGCGCGTCTCGTGGGCGTCGAGCTTCGCGAAGCAGTCGAGGCTTCGGACGCAGTCCTGGAAGTCGTCGGGGATCGCGATGCGCATGCGCGGGTGCTCCTTGTTCATTGCAGCGTGATGTGAAGTTCTTCGACCGTGCGCTTCCACATCGCCAGGTCATTGCGAACCAGCGTCGTGAACTGCTCGGGCGGCATGCCGCCGGGGGCGATGCCCTGGGCCTTGAAGAGATCGCGCACTTCCTTGGTGTCGAGGGCGCGCTTGACTTCGGCATAGAGGCGCTGCGTCACGGCCGCCGGCGTTCCGGCCTTGAGCAGCAGGCCGTACCAGCCGTGCACCTCGAAGCCGGGAAAGCCCTGCTCGGCCACGGTCCGCACGGCGGGCAGTCCCTCGAAGCGCGTGGCCGTCGCGACGGCCAGCGCGCGCAGCTTGCCGGCCTGGATGAACGGCAAGGCGCTGCTCATGTCGAGGAACATGAACTGGATCTGCCCGCCCAGGAGGTCTTGCACCGCGGGGCCCGCGCCCCGGTAAGGCACGTGCGTCGCGCGGATGCCGGCGCGCTGCGCGAAGAGCGCCGCGCCCAGGTGCGCCGAGGTGCCGTTGCCGGAGGAGCCGTACGACAGGCCGTCCGGCTTGGCCTTCGCGCTCGCGACCAGCGCCTGCAGGTCGGCCGCGGGAAAGTCGGTGCGCACCACGACCGCGTGGGGCACGAAACCCACGACGGTCAACGGCGCGAAATCGCGCAGCGTGTCGAAGGGGTAGCCGGGCATCAGCGCCGGATTGGTGACCGCCAGGATCGACGGAAAGACCAGCGTGTAGCCATCGGCCGGCTGGTGCTTGACCTCGCTCATGCCGATGACGCCGCCACCACCGGGCTTGTTGTCGATGATCACGGGCTGGCCCAGGTTCGTCGACATGATCTTGCCGATCGCGCGCGCCATGAGGTCCGTCGGCCCGCCGGGCGAGAACGGCACGACGATGCGGATCTGCTTGGAGGGAAAGGTGTCGGCCCAGGCGCGCGGGGCGAGCGCCATGAGCGCGAGTGCGCCTCCCATGGCATTGAAGTGGCGCCGGGACGGGGCGAGGGTTGGGGGCATCGGGTCTCCTTGGGGATGTATCGCTGTGTGCGGACATCTTTTTGCTCAACGGATCAGCTTAGGCCCGCGTTCATTTGGCCGCATCCTCCCAATTCCATTCAATGGAATTGAAGGGCGCGCGTTCCTTCCCGGCTAAATCACTTTTCGCCACAGAGAGAATTAATACGTTAGACTTCACTTCGGTAGCCCCTTGTTTTCTCCCTCCTCCCCTTCTCAGGGCTACCCTTGCCCGCCTCGTGCGGGCTTTTTCTTGGGCGATCGGCTTGTGCAATTCGCGGGTTCCGGCGTGTCGTCGGAGAACGAAGTCGAACGTTATCAAGGGGCGTCGTTCACACGGCGCATCCTTTGATGCCATTGCTTAGAAAGAAACACATGAAGATCAAGCAGCTCGTTCTCTCCAGCCTCGTCGCCTTCGCCACCCTGGCGGCGTTCGCACCGACCATCGCTTCGGCAGCGCCCCACAAGGCGCACAAGGTGTGCAAGTGGGATGCGCGCCATCACCACCGGGTTTGCCACTGGGTGCGTTGAAGCTGGCGCCGCAAGGCGTGTGACGAAAGCCCTCCTTGCGAGGGCTTTTTTACGTCTGGCGTGTGAGGGTTGCGGGGGTGAAGCAACTCGCAGCGAGCGACTGGGAGCGCCTGGGAATGATCGGCGGCGGCTTCGGAAAGGCCACATAGCATTTCGATCCGAACAAAGAAAAACGGGCCAGAGCTTGTGGCTCTGACCCGTTGTTCTATCTAGCGTTTTGGTCGGTGTGAAAGGATTCGAACCTTCGACCCCTTGCACCCCATGAGGCCGGCGACAACGCTCTAAGTACTTGATCGCACGAGGATTTTCTCAATCGAGGCTGACAAACCCGGAAGCTCAAGATGTGAGTTTTGCATATGAATCTCCCCTTGAAATATCGGCGTTTGTCAGGCGCGGGGGCACCACGCCACAAGCGCTGACCAACGTACTCCGCAAACTGCGTGATGCAACCGACACGCCCGAACCCAGTTGAGTCGGTGAAGCAGTGCCCCTTTGCGTAGGAGAGCTGCCGTCAGTAAAAGGCGGAAAAACGGCATGGTACGGGGCGCGCGGCGCTGTCATCTTGGCTTCGCGACGGGCTGTTCCGCGCGCTGACCTGGAGGCACACATGACCGACGACACCAAGAAAACCGGGCTGGACCGCAAGCTGATCTCGCTGGAGGAGCCGCACGAGGTGCGCTCGTGGACCGACTCGCTGAAGTGCTCGGAGACGCAGCTGCGCGACGCCGTGAAGGCCGTGGGCAACTCGGCGGAGGCCGTGCGCGAGTACCTCGCCGGGAAACGGTAATGAGCCACATCCGGCGCATCGCCGTCCACGTCGACGAGTCGGACCCCGGGCACTTCTACTGGGTGCTCATGGAGGAAGGCGACGACGCGAGCCAATGGGTCGAGCTCGAGTCAGCCGATGAGCCCTACGACATGTGGCTCGACGCGCTGCAGGCCGGCGTGCGCGCCTTGGAGGGCTACGCGCCAGACGAGCGGATTGGACCGCGCGCGGCCGGGGACGATGAAGACGCCGTCCCAGTAGGCATACCCCTGCGGTAAGCTGGATCTCATGTGGAAGCCGGACAAGCCCATCGTCGACTTCGGCCGCACGCTGACCGATCGGGAGGCGTGGTGGCACGAATTCAAGGCCGAGTACGGCGACGTGTGCCGCGGCGCGGTCGATCACGAATGGCTTGCCGCGCTCGCGGTGCACCTCTACCCCTTCTGCGGGGAACGCGAACCGCGTGAGGTCGCGGAACTGGCCATGCTGGTCCTGGCTTTCGAGCTACCTGGCCACGGCCAAGGCTGACGCGTCAGAAGGGTAGTTCCTCTTCTTCGTCGTTCTTTGGCTTCTTGCCCGCAGGCTTCGCCTCAACCGGCGCCGGCCCCGCGATCATCCGATCTGCCGGGATGAGTTGGACCATCTCCCGGGCTTCTTCAGGCGTGCAGGTCAGCCAGCGGTCGAAGTCGTGCTCTTCAATCGCGACGACGGAGCGCTTGTCCTGCACCTCCAGCGGCTTCTTCGTCGCCTTGTCGATCTCGGGCTTGTGCATGCGCGACATGATCGGGTGCAGGTTGGCGTTGACGGTGAGCATCGTGAAGCTCTCCCACATGATCTCGGTCTCGTAGTCGAGCCAATGGCTCCACAGGCCTGCCAAGCCCCACGACCGGCCGTCGGCTCGCGCGAAGCGCCACCACTCATTTTTGCCGGACTCCCAGTTCGGCTCGTCGAAGCTCAGCGCGGGGATGATGCAGCGCCGCCCATTCGTCCAGGAGTCCTTGAAGGACGGCTTCTTCTCGATGCCGGCGAAGCGGGCGTTGTGAGTCGCGAGCACTTTCCCCTTCGTCTCGCCCTTGCGCGGTTTGGTCTGGGGAATGTGGCTCGGTGAGAACGCCGGGATTAGCGACCACTGCCCGACCACCAGTTCACGCTCGTATCCGGTCACGTCCGCCGCGCGACGCATGAACGGTCCCATCGACAGCGGCCGCATGCTGCGCAGCCAGCGCTCGGCGGTGCGAGCCCCGATGTACCAAGCGGCCTCAATCTCGCGATCCTCGGGGGAAATGTAACGAGTACACATGGCTTCATTCTGCCTGTTGACGGCCAAAAACGGCGCGCGGATACTGTATGTTCATACAGTAATTTGGAGTTCACCATGGAAACCAACGTTCATCCCCTTACCGCGGCCCGCACCGCTGCTGTGGAGCCCGAAGTCCCCTTTTCGGAGTTGTCTCGGCGGGCCGCCAAGAACGACTGGATCAACCGCTACGTCGCCGAGTGGCAGCTGCTCGCGAACGGCCGCGTCGACGCCGAGTACGCGATGCTGGACGGCAGCACGCTGCACTATGTCGTTGGCCACCGCCTGCCCGAAGAGATCGCACGCCAGCACTTCAACGGATGCACCGGCGCAGATTCGAACCTCGAGCGCGCAGAGGAAAAATACCAGTCGCTCGCCGTTGAGGTCGATCTGGTCTCGGCGGGCACACCCCTGTCGAAAGCGCAGTTGGACTTCGCGTATGGCGTGGCCGTGCTGTGCGCCTCGGTCGGGGACCGTTTCCGCGATCCCCGTGAGGGCAGCGCTGGCGACCAGATCCGAGCCAGCTACGGGCCGGTGCCCTTCTGATGCTCTTCGCACGATGTTCAGTACGGTCTACCGGCTTCGCGAAGGCGGCAGCAAGCTCCCCAGGGAATCCGTCCGAGCCCAAGGCGTGCCGGGATGGCTCGAGGTGCGGCGCAATGCCGGATGGCCGGAATGGCATGCGCGCTTCTACTCGGGGCCGCCGACGACGACTGGAAGGCACATCGATCCCCTGTTCGAGATCAGAAACATCAGCCTCGTTCGCATTCAAGGAGGTGTGATGCTCTCGGGCTTCGAGCGGCCAGTGCACGGGCCACAGTGCCGGCAGGCTTGGTGGTGCGTCCCTACGAGAATCCCCTCATGAGCCAAACCGATTTTTTCCAAGACCAAGTCACGATCCTCCGCGCGCCCTCCTGGCTCGGCCGGGATGTGCATGAAGACCGCGCGCTGCCGCTCACCCCAGGCAACTACAAGATCACGCCGGGGACGCGATGGACCGTCACCTCGTTAAAAACCAACGAGGTCATCTATGACGGCATCGGACCAGTCAAGATTCGGCGCGAGCCCCACTCATCCTAAACAATGCACCCTTCCCAAAACTTGCGAAATTTCGAAATTTCGAAATTTCGCAAGTTTTGGTCTATAGTAGGGTCGTGGACGAAGACTTCAAAACCCCCGGACAGCTCATTGATTCCCTCTTGCGAGAGCGGGGTTGGAACCAGCGTGTTCTCGCAGCGGTTCTGTCGATGAGCGAGTCAACGCTAAACAAGCTCATCTCCGGCAAGCAGGCCGTCAGCGCGGAAATCGCGATTTCGCTTGAGGAGGTGTTCGAAGTGGATGCCACCAGGTTTCTACAGTTGCAGCAGATGTACGACCTTGCGCGTGCTCGCATTGTGAGCAGGCCCGACCCATCCCGGGCAACGAGGGCCCGAATCTTCGCCGAGCTCCCCGTAGCTGAACTGATTCAGCGCCGATGGCTCAACGTCGAAGACGTGCGCGACATGGAGCGGGTGGAAGCTGAGCTGTTCTCATTCTTTGAAGGTCAGACTCCGGCACAAGTTGCAGCGACGCCGCATGCGGCAAAGAAGACTTCTGAAGGTCAGCCGCCCTCGATGGCACAGCTGGCGTGGCTGTTCCGAGTACGTCAGATCGCCAAGGAGTTGCTGGTGCCACGGTACGACGAAGGCGCAACGCGGGCAGCTCTACCCAAGTTGAAGGCTCTACTGTCCGCACCAGAAGAAGCCAGGCATGCCCCTCGCATTCTTCAGGAGTGTGGCATTCGCCTCGTCGTTGTCGAGGGCTTGAAGTCTTCGAAAATCGACGGAGTGTGCCTCTGGCTGAACGATCACGCGCCCGTTATTGGCATGACGATGCGATTTGATCGCATGGACAACTTCTGGTTCGTCTTGCGCCACGAACTCGAACACGTGCTTGAACGCCACGGCATGAAAGAGCCGCTGTTGGACATCGACATGAATGGCGCCGCGATCGGCGAGGAAGAGCGGCTGGCAAACGCTGCAGCCGCCGACTTCTGCGCGCCTGTTGCTCGTGTTGAGAGCTTCATCAAACGAAAGGCCCCGATCTTTCCTGAGAGAGATTTTCTCGGACTCGCCAAAGTGCTTGGCGTGCACCCAGCTCTCGTCGCGGGCCAGATCCAACACAAAACAGGTAGGTACGACTTGTTCAGGTCGCACCTCGTAAAGATCCGCAACCGTGTTTTGCCGAGCGCGATTGTTGATGGTTGGGGCGACGTTGCCCCGGTGGGCATTCATTAGGAGTAGGCGTGAACAGAAATGAGCAACTTCAGGCGCTGATCCAGCGTTACAAGACCGAGACCGGAGAGAAGACGGTCGACATGGACGTGGTTGCCGACTGGGCCATTAAGCGCGGTGCAACGATGCCGAAGCCCAAGACCGCTCGGGAACTTTTCTCCGCGCAGCTCGCGGACGCGGCTCGTGCGGAATACCGCACCGACCCGAAGACCGGCCTCTCATATCGAGCGAACCATGCCATGCGCCAACGGACGAAGGATGGTCGCCAAGCTGTGCTGTGGTTCGACATGGAGGACGCGACACGCCCTCAGATGCTGTACTCCCTTTCGGATCGTCGGCAGCAGATGGTTGGCGATGCGGTGCATCTCAAGATCGACGAAATGATCTGGAATAACAAGCATCCAGATGAACAGCAGATTGACCTCGATATGGATTTCCACTACGACGTCGAGGAGCGCTTGAACTCTCCTGGCTTCGGCAGCGGCGAGGCAGCCTAGTTCCTACCGCAAAAGCTCACTGCGACTCAAGCCGCCCTCGAGGCGGCTTTTTCATGCGCGATCGAAGCTCAGCCCGGCCGCGGCCATCAGCAGGACGAAGCACTGATAGGTCTCCGGGTCGGGGGCCGCGCCAGGGAACAGCGCATGGCGCGACTCATTGCAGCGCTGATGCGCCGCCACAATGTTGTCGCGCGTGTCCTTGCCACCGTCCATGCGCGCCACCAGGTGCTCGGCGGTGACGTTGCGCCCCATCGGCAGAAGACAGTAGAAGCATCGGCCGCCCTGCTCTTGGCAGGCGCGATGGCGAAGTAATTTGAGGCGAAGGTGGTGGTGTGCCCGCATGGGGACTCCTAAGGTTGAACTTGGAAGTCCCCGATGCATTTGATGCAGAGCGGGCGCCGGGCCTGGGGAGATCGGCGGGTGCGTTCGTGGAACGCACGGTCGAGCAATTGCCCGAGCACACGGATTTTAGGTTGCCGCCATCATCGCGACAATGGTCCTATGGCAAGTCTCTATCTCTCCATGACTGAAGGCGTCATCAACCACTGGAAGGCGAACGCGAACGCCTACCCTCGGAAATTCATCCTCACGCCCGCTCAGCACCAGGGCTACGTCGAGTCGCGACGCAAGGGCATCGGCGGCACCAGCGTCAACGTGAACGAGCACATGGGCGTGCCCGTCGAGCTCGACGAGAGCACCCCTGGTGTGATGGTCGCAGCAGACGGCAGCGAACTCACACTGCCCTGACAGGCGTGCATACTGCGCGCCGCTTCAGCTATTGACTGCGGCGCCGAGGGCGCCGGCAGCGCGGCGACGCTCATGGGCAGCGCGGTGGAAGCGCTGCAGGTGATGGCAGTCAGGCTGACAAACCTCCCCATGCGTGTTCTGGAGAGCTCAGTCCTCAAGGTCAAACTGCTGCTGCAGTTGGCGAATGATCTGCGCGATGTCAGCGCGACGCATGCTCCAGTCGGTCGTCGCCCAGAGCATCCAGTTCGGTCCGCCCTCCCCGTCGCCGCTCATGCCCACCACTCGGCCGCGGTGCACGTCCGTCGTCTGGCCGTGCAGATCGGGGATGGCCTCGATGCGCTCGATCAGCAACTGGTGCAGCTGCTTGGCGGTGCGGGTCGGCTTTGCCATCCCCTATCTAGCCACTCCGACTCGGTGCTCGATGCTTTGCTCAGTGAGCGTGCAGACGAGGTGGTAGACGGCGGCGTCGTCAAGATTATTGATCTTTGCCGCCTGCCCGCCCGGTGTGCCTGCAGGGTCACCTTCGCAGAAGACGCGTGCATTCCAATCAGCTCGGCGATCGCCATAGATCGAATATTCCACCTCATACGTGAACTCGAGCCCGTCGCTATTCCGCTTATAGGTACGACTGCCAAGTCGCCTAGAAATCGCTCGCCGTGCCGAATCAGTCGCTTCAGAGCGAGCCGCATCCTCCGTCCGCGCTCGACTTTCCTTCAAGCGATGGGTTTGGCCGTCAACGTGGGCCATCCAGTCCCACCGCCCGCCCGCTTCCATCAAGTCGATCTTGAAATCGACGCCCTTGTACTGGTGATGCTCCGTCGTCATGGCCGTCTCCTAATTGCGAGGACCGCAGTATGGACCTCCACTACACGAGCGCGCGCACGAGATTCAGGCCGTGCAGATGGCCGCCCAGCAGCAGGCCGAAGACACGCACATCACGGCTCAGGGCGGTGTGGTGGCGTCGGCGTGCCGCTCGCAGACGGTGCCGGCGGCGCCCCGCTCGTCAGCGATGCGCGCCAGATCTCCCGCTCGCGTGTCAGCCCGGCCGAACAGGTCGGAGAGCAAATCGAGGGGGTCGGCGGCTGGCGCCCCTCCGCCGGGAGCCGTGGGCGCTGCGCTGGCTGCACGGACGGCGGCGCGGAAGGTCGCGAGCTGGTTGCGCAGGCCGCCAGCAGCACGGGCAGCGTCATCAGCATCAGCACGGGCAGCAGCGATTTGTTTCTGGCCATCTTGAATCACTCCATCGACGCGATCGCGCCAGGTCTGTTCTTGGATGCGCTGTGCGCGCTCGGCGAGGCGGGCGGACTCCGCCATGGTGCCGCGGTACTCGGCGAGTTCCTGCCGGGCCTTGGCGGCGTCTGTGCGCGCGCCCGCCGCCCGCGTGCGCTCGATGCCGGCCGTGGCCAGCGCGGCCACGAGCGCCAGGCCGAGGCCCCAGAGCAGGGGGGCTTTGAGGTCGAGCAGCATTACTGGCCCTCCGCCAGCGTCAGACACCAGTTCTTTTCGTACTGGCGCCGGTTCTGCAGCCCCTGCACGTACACGCCGCTGGCGTAGCTCCACGACGGTCGTCCGTTGGGCCCGCGTGCGAGCGCCTTGCACGCTGCCTCGCGGTTGCCGTCCCGCAGCAGCTGCGCCGCGCGCGACCCGCACGCGCCCTGCTTGCCCACGTTAATGGCGAACAGGGTGAAGGCGTCGAAGCTGTTCTGGTCGAGCTTGTCGGCCGGCACACATGCGAGGACCGCCCGGCCGTACTCGATGGCGGTCTGGCGGTCGATCGTGTCGCATTGGGCCTGCGTGAGCACGTCACCCACGGCCCGCGGCGGCTGCGTGCGCCCGCTGCAGTAGGTTGGTAGCCCGCCGGCCAGCTTGTCGGCGTAGACGGTCAGGCGCTGGTCTTCCCACTGGTGCATCGCGCTGAGTAGCGCCACGCCCCCAAGCACCAGCGGGGCTGCGAGCTTCGCTGCGAATTGAAAGCGCTCGCTCATTTGACGGTCGTCCCTGCCTTGAAGGCGGTGTACAGGCTCACAACTGCAGCGATCGCGCCGGCGATGTAGCCGAGCGGTCTTGCGAACTTGCCGATCCAGTTGAGCACCTTGAAAGCGCCCTTCAGGTTGGCGAAGGCCTCCACCAGGTCGGAGGTGTTCGCCTCGATGCGCTTCGTGGCGGCCGTGTTGTCAGCGAGCTCGGTCTTGAGGGTTTCGAAGCCGTCTTCGAGATTGCCCACGCGATCGCGCAATTCGCCCAAGTCCGTGGTGGTCGGGTCGTTGGTCACGATGTCTCGCATGTCGCTCTTCATGTCGGCAACCCCGGCGCGGGAAGCATCACGATCAGTTGCTCGGCCGTCGGCTCGGCGATCTCGCCGGCCTGCACCTGTGCCAGCAACTCGTAGCACTTTGCATAGACCGAATCCATCCAGATCGCGAAGGCCATGCCTTCATCGTGGAACGGGCCGGGATAGCCTGCCCGCAGTGCGGCCGTGATGATGCTGTCGTAGCCCCTCGCCCGAGCGGCAACGTTCAAATGAGCATCGACGGCGCGAAGAAGTGCGGCCGCCCGCTCTTCGAGGGTTGGCGTCGGAGCGGGCTCCGGCTCAGGCTCCTCCGACAACATCTGAAGCACCCATTCGCCATCGACGACGAACGGCCACTGCCCGCTCGGAGGCGTGGGAGGCACGGCCTCGAGGCAGCCACCGGGGATTAGATAGACATCGTCTTCGAGCGGCGACTTGTCGCTGTCGCCGAGATCCACGGGGACTGTGAATGCGCCGGTGGCGCGGTCGAATGCATAAACGGTTTTCGTCATGGTGGTGGCTCCTCAGTACTTGATGCAGGCGAGCAGCGCAACGTTGCGCGGCCGGGTCTCGTTGCCGACCCGCGGCGTGCCGTTGCCACTTGCGAGAGCTGCTTGCGCTTCGAAGACCGTTGCGGCAGTCGCCGTTCCGGTAGATGTGTTCACGGTGCTGCTGTTGTTGTAGAAAAAGGCCGTCGCCCCGGCCGACGTCGCCTTGGTAGCAACCGCGTGACCGTGACCTTGGAAGCAGTCAGCCTGCGCGGAGCCGAACGCTCGCGCTGCGTCGATGCCTCGTGAGTCATCCCATGCGCGCAGGTGCTCGCCGCGTAGCTCTGGCAGATTGAAAGTCGTCGTGCCGTCACCGACTCCAAAGGTAGTTCCGATGACCGCGAACAGGGCCGCGTAGGTGGTACGGGACACCGCGGCGCCGTTGGCCTTGAGGGCACCAGGAGGAGGGGTGTTCGCGGCATGGAAGAAAACCATGCCGGGCTCGATTTGGGCACCGAGCGCCGCGCGCGCATCCGCCGCATTGCCGGTGATGCCGAACAGGCCAGCCAGATATTCCCAGAGCTTTCCAAAGCCCACGCGAGCTTGCCCGCTTGAGGGAACTGGATAGGCTGAAGAGATCTCTGCTTTTAGTGGGAGTGCGGGCATGTCAGTAGCCTTTCAAAGTGATGTCGGCAGTTGCGCCGGAGACTGCGGTGTGAGCGGCGGTGAACGCCTTGATGGAAGGCGCGAGCGGGAGAGATTTGTTGAGCTCTACGGTCACGGCACCGCTGACGTTGGCCTGCAAGGAGGCCTGGATCGTTTTGATCGACGTGAAGCTCTTCGTGTAGGGGATGGCAGTGCCCGCCGCATTGATCGCAAGATCTGCGATCTGCTCCTCCAGGTCGGGCGCGTCAACAGTCAGGACCAGCCCAGTAATCTTTCCTTGGGTCGATCCGGCGCCAATGGTCACGCGGAATTGATAGGCATCGTTGTCGACAACGATCTGACCCGGCCAGGGCATCCACGCGCCCGGCGCCAGGTAGAACGACTCGTCGTCGGCACCATAAAACGACCCGGTATCGGGGCCATAGAACGAGCCGGGTCCTGCAAGCCGGTAATCGATGTGGACGTCGATCCCTTCGGTCTGCGCGACCAGCGTCATGATCGACCCAGCCAACGCGGAATTAAGACTTATCAGCTCGGTCACGTAGACCATCTGGCTGTAGCTGCTGAGCTTGTAGAACGACTCGGTCTCGACGCCATAGAACGACTGGTCGTCAGTGCCGTAGAACGAATCCAGATCGTCCGCAGTTGGGTCACCGCCGACCAGCGACCAGCCGCTCTGCATTCCGACCTCCGCGGGCCAGCCCAAGGCGGCGAAGTCCCATTGCTCGATGATGTTGGCAATGGGTGGATCGCCTAAATTCAACGCGACGTTGCCGGTTGCGAGCGACCAGTTCCCGCTCGTATCTCTCGCCTTGCCCATGATCGTGACTACGCCGCCTGGGCGCGTATCGGGGGTCCACGGGCTTGAAAGAATCAACCCTTCATGAAGGGGGGCGGCGCTGTTCCAGTCGAGGTTGTTGCCGTAGTGGAAGCGGAAAACGAAGCCTGCTAGATCCACCGGGCGGCGCGCCAGTGACCACGACAACGTGTAGCCTGCGATGGACAAGTTTTCGATGTTCGGAGGCGGTGCAGTTTTGCCGATCACCTGGTGATAAATCTGTGCACTCCACGCGCTCGAAGCCAAGCTGTTGTAGGTGCGTGCACGAACCACAATGACTGACGAGTCCTCAACGCCGGTGAACTTCAACTCTGTGGAATCACCAGGCGCGGTCTCGGTGTGCCACGCACCATTCGGCAGGACCAACCACTGCACTTCGACTTTGCCACCGGAGAGAATCGATGCGTCCTGAATAGCCGCCCACGACACCCGAACGGCAGTGAGGATCGAGCCATCGGATCCGAGGATCAGTTCGTCCTCACCACTGCTGATCGACGTGATCGTCGGCGGGCGTATGTCCCAGGGGCGCGGCAAGCCTGTGTTGTCCGCGTAGCCCTGCGGCAGGAAGGGCGCGCCGTAGGCGAAGATCGCTGCCGTTGTCTCCTTCAGCGTCAACGTGACGAACATTCCCTCGGGGGAAAACTCGCGCTCGAGGATGCGGAATTCCTTGCTGCTCCACCCATAGTCCGGCAGCGTCAGGGTAATGCTGTCGAAGAGCTCGAGCGGATAAGCGCGCATCTTGAAAGGGATGCGCGCCGTCATCGGATCGCGGCTGTCGCGAATAAGGATGCCGGCGATGTGTCGGGCTTGCGGTGCGTAGAAGACCGCCGGCATTGGAAGTTCTTGCGAGAGCTCAGCGCCATCCGCCGCGATCAGGGCGTCCGCTCGAATCGGATCCAGCGGGGTCTCGATGTAGTTCGCCGCCTGGTCGCAGATCCGAGGCGCGACCGAGTTGATTTTCTGGTTGCGAGGCCGGTGCGTGCTGATCGTGATCGGGATTCGCGTGACCGTGCCGTCAGCTTCTTGCTGCTCGACTGCCAGGTCGTCCTCGGTCAGATGCATCACTGGCGCCTGATAGACGCCGGGGCGCACCAGAAACTCGGCTCCTGCGAACGCCCACTCGCCGCCCATTGCCTGCTGCAAGTCGTCGAGCACGTCCTTGGGCGGCGTTCCGAATGGCGCGACGACGGTGGCCCGGAAAGTCGGAACGACCTCGGCGCCGGTGTAGTTGATCGGGACGTCGCACGCGTTGGCCACAGCGATGATGCGCGCGTCTTCCGCGGCTGTCAGGCTCGTGCGCTTCCCGAACTGCGGATGCATCAGTACGTGCCGCATCATCAGCGCCGGGTTCTCAGTGAACGCGGTCAACCCAGTGCGAGGGTCATAGATCTTGGCGCCGGCTATCTGGGCTGTGATGTTGGGCAAGCCGTTCGGGAATGACGTCTCGTCGTAGACGAACTCGCACTCGATGTACGGCACTCCTCGAGCGCGGTGATCTGCGGTCCAGATACCCGGCAACAGCAGTTGCATCCGAGGGTCCGAGACCTGGTCCGGTGAGCCGAGATGCACGAACACACGCGCCGTCGACAGGAATTGCTCCCACTGGTACGTCACGGTGTACTCATCGCCAGGGACCGGATCGGTGATGTTGAGCGTGCTGCCGACCAGGGAGAACGCAACATTGCTGGCGCCGTTCGGAAAGAAGTAGTCTCCCGAGCCGAATGGAACGGCGCGTAGCACAGAGAGAGTTCCGGGAATCGGTGTGTGCGCCAATGTGCGCACCGGGTGCCCGTCTGTTTCCTTGACGGTGATCTTGTTGTATCGGCCCCAGGGCGCGGTGGTGACGTTGCCGTCCCCGTCCAGGTCGATGGGCGTTTCGTTGAAATAGATCCGCTCGACGGCCGCGATCTCATTGCCTGCCAACGCCAGGCACGCAACGTAGACCGCGTTGTGGGGCGCAACACTGGTCTGAAAGTAGACAGCCCCGCCCTTCCGTGTCCGTCCCATGACGAGCTCACGCGTCGCGGTCGGACTGGCGACATTCACCATGCGGTCGACGACCGAAGCCTCGTAATCCGCGCGCTGCTTGCGCTCTGCCTTGCGCTTCTGCGCGCCGCTCATGACCAGCGTCGTGATGAGCGTGGCGGCGTACACGGCGACCGTGACGGCCGTGCTGACCGTTGCACCAGTGGCGAGTCCGATGACGCCGACGATTGCTTGTGGCATCAGATCTTCCAGGCTGCGGTCGCAGCGTCCATGCCAAGGGCGACGATGCCTTTCTCGCCGGGGGCGAGAACATTGACGCCATTGCACACACCGAGCATTTCTCGGCCGGCGTTCATCACCAGCACCACGTCGCCGACGCCGGCCATCAACGGCGGCACGGCCTCACCGAGATAGACAGACGCGATCGCCTTCAAGCCGCCAGCTTTTTCGAGGCGTCGCAACGTCCGACGCAGGGCCTTCCTCATCGATCCGCGCGTGGTGCCGTAGGGTTCGAAAGCTGCCATCGGGTTCGAGCCAGTGAGCGCAGAAACGGCAGCCGCAGCAAAGATGCAGCAGTCGTTCGTCCCCCACAAAAAGGGCATCGATGCGCGCTCCTGCGAGAAGCCAGCAAAACGCTCCTGCCAGTCCCGGCGCCTCATCGGCCCCCCAGTGCAATGAGCCATTGCTTGCCTGCCCAGGTGACGGGCTTGTTGGCCTGCGAGATCACGTACTCGAAGGCGCGATCGCCGGGGTACAGGGACCACTGGTCGACGTTGCTGTACGTGAGCGGTGTGCCGCGCAGAAGATCGACCGCCGTGCTTTCCGCGCTGACCGAGATCGAGCAGGTAGCGCCGTCCTCCTCGATGCCCATGACGTCCAGCCGACCGGCCCAGTCGATGGGCGCGTCGAGGACCTGCCAGTCCGCGCTGAGGATTGCCAGGCGGATCGTGAGCGGCGTTCCCTGCACAATGTTCGTGTCGTCGAGGGCCAGCGCCATGTACTCGGTGGGCACGCCGGACAAGCCCAGCTGCAGGCCCTTGATTTCGCCGGGGGAATCCGTGATGGCGCCGATGGCCCCGAGGCCCGCAGCGCCGCGGTAGGTCACCCCGCCGAAATCGATGTCGACATTCGACGAGTTGAGTGCGACAGGCACTCCGGGAAAATCCATGTGCACGAGCTGAACGACGGAAAGGCCGCCGGCGCTCAGCGCTGCAATCGCGAGTGCGCTGAGCGACTTCATCCGATCTTCTCCAGGAAATCGAAGGAGATCTCGGGCGTGCTGCCCGGCACGTATTGGACAGGCGTACCGCCGATCAGGCGGAACGGTGCCGAGGGCCTGTCCCATGTCACTACGGCGCCGCCCACGATCGCGAATCGGAGGCGGTTCACGATCGGCAGCACCAACACACCAGCGCCGTTCGCGACTGTCTTCTGCTGGGCTTGCAACAGCAAGCCACTCACACCCACCATGTCGCCGGCGAGCAGCGTCGCTCCGGGTGTGGTGTTGATGGTGATCACGCCGGCGCCCTTCGCGGCCGCCTGTGCGGTGGGTGTTCCACGCAACGTCCCACGCGGCTCTGGCCGAACTAGGTGGTAGAGATCCACCCAGTTGGTCATGCCCCGCATCGACGCCCTGAAGGCCTCGACCTCCGCTGCGTCATCGTGCGTGCGTGCCGGAAGCGTCAGATTTGCGCTCCACCGGTCGTTCAGTCGATCGACGACCTGCTGGCTGCCGCCGCCTGGTGCCGAGTTGGCTCGCTGGTTCGTCAGCGGGTCCATCGTGAAAGTCGCGGGATCGTCGAAGAAGTCCGGGCGTGCGATGAGGCTCATGATCGAAGCACCCCCCCGTAGCCCATGCTGCGACCCGTGGCGGCTGCAGCACGCCGCTCCGAGTCGGCGATCGCCTTCTTCACGGTGCTCACGGTCGCGACGTCACCGACCGTGAAATAGTTGTTCGTGACCCCGCCGCCGAGGGCGTGGTTCGGCGTGATGCTGCCCACGACGCCCGGCTTGAACAGTTCGGGGCCTTGCTCGCCCACCAAGTAGGTTTCGCCGCCATACACGGTGCCGCCTGCTGCTCGGCCGGGGCCGGAGAAGGCCATTGCCATGCCATCTAGAGCAGACATGTCCGCAGCGCTGTAGCCGCCGCCCAAGGAGGTTCCTGTCAGCAGCTGGCCGATGGTCCCCAGGACGCCGCCGAAGGATCCTTTGCCCTTGCCGCCTTCGACCAGGTCGCCGAACATCGCGCGCGAGATGTCGGCAGCGATGGCCTCCGAGACCATGCGCTTGATCATCTTGCCGAAGTTGTCGCCGATGTCCTTGAAGTTGCCGTCGAGCGCATCGTTCAGTCCCTGCCCGAGCGAGTCCTGAATGTTCCCCGCGGCCCGCTTGGAAAACTCATCGCCTTGCGCGGCCAGCTTCTTTTGCGCCTCGGTGAGCTCCTCGCCTTCCTTCGCCAACGCGCGCACGTAGGTCTGCGTCGAAATCGCACCCTGCTCGCGCAATTCGTTGAGGTGCTCGACAGCTGCGTTGTAGGCCTCGAGCGGTGTGAGCGTGGCTTCGTAGAGCTTCTTCCCCTCATCCTGAAGCGCGAAAAGGCGGCGCTGCGCTTCCTCCTGATCGTGCGCTGCCTCTTTCTCGGCGGCCGAGCGTTCCTTCGTGATGTCGATCTCGGCCGCGAGTTGCAGCATCCGCTGCTTCTGCGCCTCGGTGACTTCGCCGCCTTGCGCGCGGATGCGCTGGATCTCGGCCAAAGTCTCTTCGACCTGGCTCAGTTCCTTGACCTTTTCGCGCTGCTTGTCGAGGCTCTCGATATACCGCTTGGCCGCGGCTTCGTCGTCCTTCGCCTTCTTCTCGGCACCGCCGCCGCCGGTCGCCACGACGGGCGCCTTCGCCTTCGGGTCCTTGATGTCCGGCGTCCAGCCGCGCTCTTCGAGCCCCTTCTGCGCGGACCCGAACGGATCGGCCTTGTCGGCGAGCTTCTTCAGTTCGGTGCTGGCCGCGTTGGCGATGCCGATCTGCTCTTGGATCTTCTTGTTGTAGGTCTCAAGACGACGGCGAGCCATCTCGTTGCCGGGCTCGCGCTGCAGCTGCAACTCAGGACCGTTGCGCAGGCCCTCCAGACGCTTTTGCTCTGCGACCGCGGCCTGGGCCTTCTTCTGAACCTGGCCGATCTCATCCACGCCCAGGGTGCGCGCGGCGGCACCACGCAGGACATCGAGAATGGCCTGCAGCGCGCCCGCTTCCTTGCGTGCCTCGAGCAGCTGCGCGGAAATGCTGACCAGCGACTTGAGGAACGGGCCACCGAAAGAGATCGCGGCGGCTTCCGACGACAGCTTGAGCTTCGTCAGGTTGTCGTTGAAGTCGGCGGCGTCCTTGGCAAGCGCGCCGCCGTAGATGGCCCCGAGCTTCTCGGCCTCGATGCGTAGCTTCTCGATGCCCTCGCGGCCTTGATTCAGGAACGGAATCATCTCGGCGCCGCTCTTGCCGAACACGCGCTGCGCGAGCGCCGCCTTCCCTGCGCCATCCTCGTAACCCGAGAAGCGGTCGGCCAGGTCGCCGAGCACCTCTTCGTTCGTGCGCAGTGTGCCGTCCGCGTTCTGGACTTCGACCTTCAGCGATTTGAACGTGGCAGCCGCTTCTTTGTTTCCGCCTGCGGCCTCGGCCATGAGCTTGCTCAGGCGACCCACGCCGCCGGCCAACGCCTCGAAGGGCGTGCCCACGGACTCACCGGCGAAGCGGAGTTCGCTCAGTTTCTCGACGCTGATCCCGGTCTTCTCCTGCAGGTCGTCGAGTTGGTCGAGCATGTCGATCGAACTCTTGACCTGCAGCGCGGCGACGGCGCCAGCAACGGCCGTGGCGACACCGGCCAGGCCCGATCGCGTCGTCTCGGCCTTCGACCGCAGACCATCCAGCGACCGGCTCGCGCTCGCGAACGCGGCCTGCGAGATGTCCTTGCCGGCAATGAGGATCTCGGCTCTGGTTACCACGTCACCCCTTCCGTCGCCGGCGCGCGTTCTGCGCCTTGACCTGATCCAGCACGCTGACGCGCCGCACGGGCGGCTCGACTGGCGGGTTCCAGGGGTCCACGTTCATGAAGTGCAGCGCCGACCACGCCTTGCCGTCGCGGCGCGTGCTGGCACCCTGCAGCGCTGCGGCCAGTGCCTTGGCATGGCGCAGGCGAGTGGCGTCGGGGCCAAGCCCTTCCTTCTCGTAGATCACTTGCCATTGCCCAAACTCCTGCGCGCTCATGCGGTGCCCTAGTTCTTCGACGGTGCATCCCAGATCCCGCGCCAGAACAAAGGCAAAACGCAGCGCGGGCCGGGCAGTTAGTTTTTTGCGGTGGCCTTGCTGTCCTGGCCGGACAGCCGCAACGCGATGTGAAAGAGGCTGAAGAAGGCTTCGGAATGCGCAGCGCCGAACATGTCCCACTCGTGGACCGACATCAGCGGTTGGCCCGCGTCATCGACCACGCATTTGTGAAGGAGGCGGGGCGTCACCAGCGACCCGGCACGCGCGCGCGCTTGGTCTTCGGTTTCGCCTTCGAGCGGCTCGCGCGCCTTCTGGTTGAGCGCGTCGTTTTCGAGGCGCTCCGACAGCAGCATCCCGCGCACGATCACGTCGCCGCCGAGCTCTTCGCACGGCTCGACCTGTTGCGGCAGCGTCGGGACCTTGAGGTTCTTCCGATCGAGCGCCATGCTTACGCCCCCGGGTAGGCTTGCAGCCAGCCGCGCACGTCGATGCTGACGGGCGTGGTCACCGCGGCACCGGCTGCGCCACCAGGTGCGAGGTTCGTGCTGGGGATGCCGGCGAAGAGCACCACAGTGCCATCGAGGAAACGGAAGCGGATTGCCACCACTTGGCGGCCACGCGATGCAGCCTTCAGGGCCAGCAGCGCCGGATCGGCGATGTCCCAGAGCGAGCCGAATGCATAGGCGAGCGGCGTCTCGTTGCCCGGCAGGTTGTAGTCGCGCTTTGTGTGGATGGTGCGGATCGCGACCTTGTCGGCCTCGCCGCCGCTGGGCGTCACATCGGTGAAGGTGGCGGCAGACACGCCGAAGGTGATCTTGCTCGCGGTTCCGGAGATGAAGGTGCCCAAGAAACCGGAGGTGTCGATGTCGTCCAGCGTGAACGACACACCCGCAGAGATCGCTTTCACGCGCACCACGGCATAGTCGAGATCGCTGAACCCCTTGACGCGCAGCAACACGATGTCGCCGACGATGAAAGTGTGGGTTGCCGCAGTCGCTACGGCCGGATTGGCTTTGGAGATCGCGGTGATGGGGATGGGCGTAGCCGCGACGGATTGAACATCGACGCCGACTTCGGACCAGATTTGTACTTCGGACATGGATGGCTCCTGTTAACGGGCAAGGTCCGGCGCACCGCGCCGGGTGTAGTAGGTGAAGCGCCAGAGCTGTTCGCGGCCGACCATGGGGACTTCGCCCTCGCCGCCGAGAAAGATCCGGCTGCCAGCGATGCGCGCGCGGTTGTGTTTGGGGATGGCGAAGGTGGGCACGCCGATAAGTTGCTCGACCTGCAGACCCAGCGCGCGGCCGCGCTTGGCGGCGTCCTCGGCGGCAGCATCGGCCACCACGCAGGTGATCAGCACGCCGTAGGTGCGCGCCTCCAGGCCGTCGACCGTCTGCGGGTCCACGGTCTCGCCCTCGGGAGCTTCCTGCACCAGCAGGGCCGGGAGTTCGCCCCGCGTGAGGCGGTCCGAACGATCGAGGAACACGTTCAGGCCCGCATCGGTGGCGCCGGCCTTGAGCGCATCGCGCACGCCTTCGAGGATGGTTTGCGTGACGGCGGGCATCAGACGCGCTCCTGCACTTGCACGTTGACCCATCCCGAGCTATCGGGCTCCAGGCCGCCGACAACCTTGTAGGCCGTGCCGTTGATGACGATCTCTTTGCCGTAGGCCAGGCTCGGCGTGTACTTCTGCTCGAAGCTCGCCAGCAGGCCGGCGCTTTCGGCATCGTCCAGCGGGTTGACGGGCGCCGCGTCGAAGATCACGCCGAACGGTTCGCTGCCCTCATAGGTCGCGGACGCGTTCGCGAGCCGGCGGGTGCAGGCTGCGTTCACGCGTTGCTCCAGGGCTGCGAACGGATCGACCATGTAAGGCTCGGGCGATCAGGCGTTCAGGTGCAGCCAGACGGTCGTGACACCGTTGCCCGCGGCCTTGGCGGCGTAGCCGGCGAGCACGTTGCCGCTGGCGGTCGTGGTCAGGCGGGTGTTGGCCGCGTCCCAGTACAGCAGCGCGCCCTGGGCCGGGGTGTCGGTGCTGAGCTTGGCCAGTTCGGCCACGCCCTTGACGCGGATCGCGCCGGTGCCGCCGGCGGGGATGTCAGCAATGACGATGCCGACGCGAACGCCGAACACGACCACGGCACCGGACGCCACTGCGCCAGCGCTCGTGTAGTCGAGGACGTTGCCTTCTTGAACAAAATTTTTCATGACGGTTCCTTGAGGGAGGGAGTGGCTTGCGGGCCGGCAGGGCATTGCTGCCCCGCCCTGCCCTCATCGATCACGCGCCGGGGTTCTTGGCCAGCGTGCGGAAGTCGAGCGGCGAGACGCCGGCATCGATGCGGACCTTGAATTCCGTGCCGTCGACGTTCCAGCCGTTCTTCTGCTCGAGGTACGGCGTCTGGTTGCCGTCGAGGTAGTTCACTTCGATGGTGTCGGCCGTGTTGGGGTTGGCTGCGCCGTACCAGGCCGTCGCCGAAGCCGCATCGAGGCGGGCATCGGAGACCACCTCGAAGGTTTCGCGCACGCTGTTGGGCGTGGTGTTGTTGCGCGTGGCGGCACCGACCTCGAACTCGCTCGCGCGCACCACGTTGGCGGTGCCCTTGAGAGCGCGCGGAACGATCAGGTACTGCAGGCCGATGTTCAGCGGCGATGCGCCTTGCTTCTGCAGCGCCATCGCAGCTTGCATCGCATCGACGCTGGCGGTGGTGATCGCCGCGCCGGTCAGCAGATTGCCGTGCGTGGCATGGAACAGCGCCACGCCATCGGGCATGTTCGGGTTCGCGGTCAGGATCGCGTAGACCAGATCGCCGATCGTGCGGATCGCAGCGCGGCCCATGAGGCGCGGCACGCGGGTGAACGCGTCGAGGTCATCGTTGATGATGGCCTGACGGGTGATGCTGAACAGTTCGCCGTAGGTCGCCAGCACGACGCTCGCACCGCGCTCGGTAAGCGTTGCGTACTTGTACTCGGCACCTTCGTTCACCTTGCGCAGGCTCGGGAACGAGTTGAGGTCGACGCGCTGGCCCACCTTGAAGTCCGACAGGGTGCCGGGACGGGTCCACAGCTGGAAGGTTTCGTCCGCTTCCTGGTAGCCCTTGAGCAGCGACTTGCTGGCGACATTCGCGAGCAGGCCCGGGAAATCGCTGGTGCTGTGCGTGAAGGCCGCGCCGATGAAGGACATCTTGTCCATGCCTTCGTGGCGCACGCCCGCACGGGCGAGACTCTCGCGGGCGAGCTCGGCGAGCGTGAAGCCGCGGAACGGGTTGGCGCCTTCGATCTTCTCGTAGCCGGCGCGCGCGAGCAGCGCCTGCGTGGTGGCCGTGCGGCGCTTGTCCTTTTCGTCCTCGACCGTGACGGCGTGCGTCCCGGCGGTCGGGGTGGCGCCAGCGGCGAGGTGCGCGAGCAGGCGGCTGCCAGCGGCTTCGACGGTCACGGCGTGAGCGTCTTCGCACTGGCGCTGCAGTTCGGCGACGCCAGCCTGCGCGGCGAAAGGCGCGAAGCTCGCGCGGATCGCGTTGCGGCGCGCGGTATCGGCGGCCAGGATGGCGGCTTGATCGGCTGCAGGAGCAGCGACGGGAGCAGCAGCAGTCGGGTTCGGTGCGGCCGCCGGGAGGGTGGTTTCGGGCATAGAGGGCTCCGTGGTTTTTGCGGCGGCTGCCGCGGGAATGCCTGCCACACGCGCGAGAGACGCGGGCAGCGAGCGATAACGGGAAACAGGAAGGTCTCGCGCCGAAGCGGAGACCGGCATTGCGTCGGTGATGCCGTCGATCAGCTTTGCGTCGAGCGCTTCGGCGGCGGTGTAGAAGTGATCCTTGCCATCCATCAGCAGGGCCAGCATTGCGGGCTGGTCTCCGGTTTTGGTGGCGTAGCTGGTGGACATGGCCGCAGCCCAGGTGTCCAGCTGGTCGGCCATCTCGCGAAGCTCCACGCTGTTGCCGGCTACATAGGACCAGGGCGCGTGAATCATCAGCACGGCGTTCTCGGCCATGTGGACCGTGTCGCCGCCCAATGCGATCAGGCTGGCGATGGAAAGCGCCATGCTGTCGACCTCGGTCGTGATGTGGGCCTTGTGCCGGCGCATCGCGTTGAAGATGGCCAGGCCATCGGGCACGCTGCCGCCAATGCTGGCGATGCGTAACGTGATCTGTTCAACGTCGAGCTCCGCGAGCTCGCGCACGAACGATGCAGCGCTGACCGTCTCTTCCCACCAGCTTTCGCCGATGTCGCCGTAGATCAGGATCTCGGCCGAAGATGCCGCGCCCAGCGCTGCTGCAGCGACTGCTGTGCGGCGGCGGACTGCGTACCAGGTTGAGGTTTGGGGCATGTGAGTGCTCGTGTAAGAGCACCCACTGTCCTAAAAAGGGCGTCCAGTTTTTAGGGGAGAAACTGGATTATTTGAAGCTGCCCGCAGGCCCTGCATCAGGGCGATGCGCGCGAGCCGCGCGTGCGGCCTTCCTCTTCTTCGTCATCCGGTGCCGGTGCGGGCGCAGGTGCCGGCGCGTCGTTCTTCGTCGTCGCGTAGTTGCTGCTGAACTGCAGTGCTCGGCGGGCCGCGTCCTTGCGGAACGAATCGACCTGCTCCACCACATCGCGCGGATTGCCGCCGCGCTTGCGGATGACTTCGACCTCGCTTGCGAAGCCGGCCTGCACGAGCTTCTCCCAGGCCATCGCCTCTTTCATCGGATCGATCCACGGCATGCTTTGACCGACGAACAGAGCGTCATCTTCGGTGCCGGGCTTCACGTCAGCAGGGATCGGCACGACGCCGCTCAGGTTCGCGATCTGCACGAAGGATCCCCAAGACGGCTGAACGAACATCGAGACGAACTCGTCGGACAGCACGGCATAGTGAATCCACTGCTCGACCAGTTCCTGGCGCTGGGCGCTGTACGTGCCGTCGTAGTCGCGGCTCACGCTCGAGTAGCTCGCGCCGATGCCGGCGGCGAACGCGCGCAACTGACCCGCACGCCATCCGATCAGGTTCGGGTTTGGGCGTTTGCTGTCGACCATGCCGATCTCTTCGCCGGCCACCAGCGAGTCGATGATCATCCCCGGCTGCATGCGCAGGTCCCGCGGAATGGCATTGCCCTCTGCATCGACGGGCAGCGTAGAGGCATCGAAGCCGGCGGGGTCGAGGCGCTTCACGTAGGCAGTGAGAGACGCAGCCACCTTGGCCGCGATGCGCTCGCTCTCTTCGTAGTCTTTCAGATCCTCGCCGCGGGTGATGACGCTGGCGAACTCCGAGACCCCGCGCTGCTGGTGCAGACGATCGAAGGTCGCGACGTGCATCATGTTGCTCGCCGGGATGAACTTGAGGCTACCGATGTCGTTCACCGTCATCGCCTCGCGCGGGTCGCCCTTGTAGACCCAATACCCTGTCGCCTCGCCCCAGGCGTTGCGCTGGATACCCTGGCGGATGTTTCGGCTGGGGTCGTCATAGTCGAGCGGCACGAAGTCGGGCTCAAGGAGCTCCAGCGAATACGGCACGCGGGTGCCGTGATTGAGCGCCACGACCGGGCCCTTGAGTTCTTGAGCGAAGGTTTCGCCATCCCGCAGCCAGGTGTACGCCGTCATTCGCTGGGCCAGTGGCCACCGATATTTGCCGGTCACCTCGGGCCGCCGCTGCCAGTCGCGATGTGCTTCCCGCAGGGCGCTGGCGTATTCCTCGTGAATGGTGCCGTCCATGCGCCGTGGCTGCGGCTCGATGCCAATGCCGAAGGGGCCGACTGTGTTGTTCACGAGCGTGCGCAACGCACCGCGCGTCAGGTCGTGGTTCCGTTCGAGGTAGCGGATGTGCGCGCGGATCTGCGCCGCGCCGCCGCTGACCAGGTTGTTCGGGCTGCTGTTGTCGTTGCGACGCGCGCGTTGCTTGGTCGGCTTCGCAGCCTCGTAGTACGACAGGACACGGCGCGCTTCGGCACGACGCACGCCGGCACGCGGACTGACCGCGCCAATCAGGCGATCGAGGATATTCAGATCTGCGACCGGTTCTTTGTCCATGTGTCAGTCCCGCCCGCAGCCAGGGTGATCGCCGAAGGTGGCGACGGAATAGCCGAGCCCCGAACGGGCGCGGCCTTGTTCGACGGCAACCCGCTTCTCCCATTCCTGGCGCCCCTTGCGGATCTCGCTCAGGTTCTCGTTGGTCAGCGTCCGACCATTGAACTGAATGGTCTTCCCCGCGAGGATCGCGGCTTCGGCGGCCAGGTAGCTGGCGAGCATGTCGGTGGTGGCGGTCATGGCAGTGACGCTACTCCGTCGTCTGTCCAGTTTTTAGGGGCGAAGTTGGACTTTTTCCGGGGAGGCGTTGTCCCGCAATCGCGTAGATGCGCGCTCGGCTCAGACCGTGCCGGCGCATCAGTTCCTCGCAATTCGAGCCGGTGAAGTCGCGTCGGATTGCGGCATCGCGCTCGGAGCGGTCGGGAGCGGGGATATACAACTCGCTGCCGCCGTGCGATTGGCGCAGGCCACGCACGATGGCCTGGCCGGCCAGCGTCGCGAAGGCGGGATGCATGCCGATCTCGGTGCGAATGATCTCGGCGAACTCGTATTCGAGTTGGACTGCAGCGTCCTCGGATTGGCCGGCGGTCAAACTTGGTTGAGGTGCGGTCATAGGCGATTACTCCAGTCATCGGATGCGAAGGGTGAAACGGGCGGGCGGGCCGGGCGGCGCTTGGCGGGCGCGGCTGGCGGTGGGGTGGCGGGTGGTGCTTCAGGCGCGGGCGCAGGTGCCGGCCGTGGCTGTTTCGGCACCTCGACGTGCAGCTTCTTCTGCAGGGTCGTCCAGGCGCTATCGGTCTTCGTGTGCAGCGCGAGGCGGTAGGCCGCGAAGAGTGCATAGACCGTGCAGTCGAGCACCTCGTTGCGCTGCCGGTTGACGTTCACCCAGCGCGTGAGAACGCCGCGGGCGGTCGACACCGGCACGCGAGATTCGGCCGTCAGCTGCAGATAAAAGGCGTCGGGCAAGTCCTTGCTGAAGTGGACATAGCCTGGGCCGGGGTCGCGCACCTTGAGGCGCGAGAACATCACGTCCTTCGCAGTGTCGGTGCCGACGTACCAGAGCTTCGCGCCGCGCTTGACCACCGTGCCGCGGAAGTTCACGTCCTGCAGCTTCGGCTTGGCGCCGATGGGCTGGCCTGGTTGCGGGTCGCCGCGCACGCCGTAGACCTTGCTCGATTCGCGGAAGCGCGTGTAGTTGTAGCCCTGGTGCGTGAAGTCGCCCATCATGTCGATGCCGACCGCCGAGATGCCGAGCTCGACGCCGCACTCGTGCGTGAAGGTGCTGCGCAGGTAAGGGTCGAGCTTTGCCGCCCACTCGTCCTCCAGGCCGGGATCGCCGGGGATGACGCAGTAGTCGATAACCCACATTTCCTCGCCGCGGCCCATGGCCCAGACGACCACCTCCCAGCGATCGCCCTGCACGTCGACACCGGCGACGAGCACCAGGCCGCCGGCGGGCACGGTGCGGAGGCGGTAGTCCTCGGCGCGCTGCTTGAGCACGTCGATCTCCAGCTTCTCCGCCTCGTCGTCTTCCCAGGTCTCGCCGAGCGTCTCGTTGATCCAGCCCATCAGCGGGCCCTTGTCGCCCGCCTTGCGCTTGACCATCGCGTGCAGGAACGATTCGACGATCTCGGCCCAGGTGGCTTGCGGGCTGTACGCGGTCCAGATCTTGAAGGCGACGTGACGCGGCGGCTTCGTTGGCATGCCGGCCGCATCGCGCCAGCAGCGATCGACGCCATACCGCCAGTTCCCGCACTCGCTGACCCACGCGCCATCCTTGTAGATGCGCAGGTAGTCGGACTGGCGCAGCTTGCCGTGGCAGTGGTGGCACTGATGCCAGACGTTGGCCGGATCGTCCTTGTCCCACTTGAAGCCGTGCTGCTTGTCCTCGCCGCCCCAAGACAGCGGGTGTTCGAGGCCGCAATGCGGACAGAGGATGTGGAACACCATCCGCGCCTGCGCGGCCAGCGTCCGGCCTTCGATGTGGCTCAGGCCCTTGACGCGCGGCGTGCTGCCGATGATGTGCTTCGGAAAGGTGGCGCCTTCCAGCCGCTTCCGGCTCAGGGTCCACGGGTCCGCGCTGCGCTCGATCAGTTGGTCGAAGCCGTCGATCTCGTCGAGCTTGGCGCTGGCCACCGTGATCCGCCGATAGTTCTTCGAGGCCTTCCCGCCGAGCAGGTGCAGCAGGCTCCCGAGAAACACCTTCAGCCGCAGCGTGTTGTCCTTGCTCTTCTTCAGGTAGCTCGGGAACACCTTGCGCATGACTTTCACGTCGCGCAGCATCGGCTCGAGCTCGGTCTTGCAGAACGAGTCGGAGTCGTCGTCGGTGGGCTGCCAGAGCGCCTGGTTGCGCTTCTTGTGGTGGGCGTCGTAGGCGATGCTCGCGAGCAGCATCTTGGTATAGCCCACGCGCGCGCTCTTGAACACGTCGACCTCTAGGATGCGGTCGTCGCCCATCGCATCCATGATCCCAGGCTGGAATGGGTACGGGACCCAGCGCTGCTGTGTCTGGCTCGACTCGGCCGACAGGTAGAAGTGCTTCTCGGCGAACTCCGAGAGCGTCATCGGCGGCTCGACAGTCAACGGGCTGAAGCCGGCGCGCATCGCCTGGCGGATGGCGTTCTCGGTCTCGGGGTTCAGCGCCTCGATGTCGGTGATCGGGAAGTTCTCGCGCGCGCCCATCAATCGGCTCCCTCGTCTTCGGGCGGCTCTTCGTCCTCGTCATCCTCTTCCAGTTCGCCGCGGACTTGGAGGTCTTCGGTGTCGGACACCCAGTCATTGCGCGCGCGGGCGATGGCTCCCCGCAAAGCCGTGATGGCTTCGTCCGGCAGGTCGGGCACCACCTTCAGCAGTTCGCCGGGCAGCGCGTCCAACTTCGCCGAAACCGCTGCGGTGGCCGAGGCGAGCACGCGGGTCAGCAGCGCGATCGGCGCGTACTCGCCCAGGTCTCGGAGGTTCTTGATGCGCTGGCCCATGCGCTTCTCGCGGTCGAGCGCGGCCTTTTCCTGCGCAGGGTCGAGCTCGCCGGCAGCAGGTGCGCGGCCGGCAGCCACCTCGCGCAGCTGTTCGCAGTACCCGGCGATCCATTCCGCGCCTGTGTCGCCGCGGGTCAGCGTCCCCTCCTTCACGATCTGGCTCACGCGCGCTTCGCTGAGTCCGACGATCTCCGCGAACTCCTTCTGCGAAATGGTTCTATCGAGTGCTTCCAAAGCGGCCGAATTCACTTAAGGCCCTTTGAGACGTTGCTAAATAGCGACAGGACAGGCCCCGAATTACCCGTGCACGGCAATTCCCAAGAGGACCCGCCCTCTTGTTTGTTGCATGAATACAACACACGCAGAGCATGCCCCGAGTTGGTGCGAGGCAAGGTCAGGGCGTCAGTTGTGCCCATGGCTGCGATCAAGTTGCACCTCCCGGTCGTGCGCTCTTCAATGCCTTCGCGTACTCGCGGTCGAAGTGCCCCTCGAACACGCGATTGATGGTTCGATCTGCCACCTCGTAGAACTTGAAGCGTCGGCCGTAGACCGCCTTCGAGACGAACAGCAGGATCGGCTTCACCGTCGTGCCCGTTGCACTGGCGGTGCGCACCCAGATGCCACGAGGCAGGTGCTGCTTCATGCGTCCGTTACGCCATGAGCGCTTACCGAATGGGTGTGTGCCCTGCCCTGTGCTTACGAAGTACGCTTCACGCACGCGCTTGCTCTTGCTGCGCTTGCTATCGGTGGCGTTGGCATCCGAGCCAGCGAGGTTGAATGTCTTGAGCTGGCTCAGGATCTTGGTGATCTGGCCTCGGCCCATGTTGCCGAAGCTGTCGAGCTTGGCGCCAATACCAGGCACAGCACGCTCGTTCGCCCGCATGAGCCCACGCTGCAATAGCAGTTGCTCGAACCGCTTCTGTTGCCGAGCCCCGCCCTCAATCTGCGGCAGTAGGTAGTGGCTCGGGCGCTCGCTGTCCTTCACCCACACGCTGGCCGTCAACGTCTGCTTGGTGGCTGGCTTGATGAACAGGGAGTTCAGCGTGAAGGAGGTCGGCTTGCTGAAGGACGTACCCATCTCGGTCTTCTCGTCCGTGCGCACGTCTTGCACAGTGCGCGTGAGTGCGACTGCCAGGGCGAATGGCGCCTGCTTCGCATCGTTCTGCAGCGCCGCCTTGGCGCTGGCGAAGTTGTCGCGCACGTCGAGCTTCATGTGTTGCTACCGCCTCCTGCGGCGGCCGCTACTCGAGCTGGCGATGTGAAAGTCTGCTGGACCACTGCGCTACTCCTTTATCTGTAGAGCCCCTGTATTCGGGGTCTGGTTTTAAGTACCCGGCTTGGTGGGCAGACCTAGCCCATCCTGGGTAGGCCTTCACAATGCAATCGCACCCGTCATGGAGCCGCACTGACCCGTCAGCCGTTCGATGCAAGGGCGCTAACTTCGCCACCCTTTCCCCTGTTTCAGCACCTGATCCAACAGTCGGGGACTCACTCTGCGCCGCTGTTGTTAAACCGTGTCCAACCAGCGCAGTGAAGAAGCGATCCCGCGCTACGGCACGGTTTCCGCGCCCGGAGCCGGCCTTGAAGGACGCACGGCCTTGGCGCCGCGCAGGATCTCGCGCTGGATTCGCGCAGGGGCTCGCTCGCCCCACTCCTTCAGGGCGTCGCACCAGTCGGTGCCCTCGATGTCTTGGGGGTAGGCCACGCCGCAGCTAATGAGCTCGGCGGCGTTGCGGGCCTTTTCGATTCCTGGGTTGCCCTTGCCCTTGGCGGCAGTACCCCAGTCGTTATCGGCGGCGACCACGACGGCACCGGAGGGGCGCAGTTCATCGACGACGGGCGTCAGGTTATCGGCGTAGAACGCGACAATGACCTTGGCCAGGCGGATGCTCTGGAAGACGGCGAGCCCCGTAGCGAGGCCTTCGACGACGACGGTCACCGCGGCATTGGGGCGCGAAAGCTCGAGGCTGGCGCCGATCTGCGGAGCGCGCGCGATCTGGCGCTTCACGCCAGCCGTGCTGATGCGCTGCACGTTGACCAGCTTCCCACGCCAGAACATCGGCACGAGCAACCAGTCGTCCAGGATGCGGGTTTCATCGACCCAGACTTCCCCGCGCCACACGCGCAGGTGATCGCAGCCCAAGACGCTCAGGCCCTTGCGCGCAAGGTAGTCATGCGGCGCATAAGGCCGAGCCCCGGCCCAGAGTTCACGGGCGTAGCGAACGGCCTTCAACGTCTCCGCGCGCTCCTGCTCGCGCTTGGCGCGAAGGATGGCGGGGTCGATGGGCCTGGCCTTGGTGTTGCTGCCGTCTGTCCATGTATTCGGCTCGGAGTCTGTGGCCCAGTTACGCCACCAACCAATGCAGCCGTCGAGCGCCAACTTGTAGGCCCCGTTCCGCTTCTTCGGATGGTCTTCGGTCGCACAGCGATGCCAGCGACCATCGGGAACGATGTCCCGAGGGTGAAAGCCGGAGGCGATGAGGGTGTCGCGGAAACTCACGTGCGACACCTCACGTCCTGCGCCGGTGGGCGGCGCGGATCTGAATGCTCTTGATCTTGCCCAGCACCTCGGTGCTCGGCGGGGCCGCCGTGGTGGACTCGAACCATTGCCCCTTCGGGAAGTCGCCGACCATCTCGCGATAGAGCCAGAGCGCATAGCCGCGCCCGCCGTCCTCTTTCGCGCTGGGCTTCGACTTATCGCGCTCACGGGCGTAGCCACAGATCTGCGGCCAGAGGGCGGCGGTGATCGTCTGGGGCGTGCCAGCGGCGAGCAGTTCCTTCAGCGTGCCGGCAACGTGCTCGACGGCCAGGCGCTTCGGGTATTCGTGACCGCAGCCCGGACAGAACGGCTGCGCCTTATGCACCCGGTTGCACTTCGGACACTTCATCATCGTGTCCTCGGGCTTCTTCTCGATGGTTGGCTTCTCGCGCTTCTTGCCGTCGTCGAGCTCGTTCACGCCGTTCTCGAAGACCTCGTTCCACTCGTCCCAGAACCGGGCGCAATTGCCGGAGTGGTCGAGGACGATGCAATCGGTCTTGCCGGGCGAGATACGCAGGCCGCGGCCGAAAAATTGGATGTGCTCTGCCAGCGACTTGCGCAGCGGGCGGGCCATGATCACGCAGCCGATGTCGGGCACGTCGAAGCCCTTGGACGCGGCCGTCACGGTGATCAGGCCTCGGATGCTGCTGTCGGCCCGGCGGAATTCGGTCACCGTCTCGTCGCGGTCCTCGTCCAGGTCCTTGTAGGTGTAGGTCGCAGCGTTCACGCCAGCGGCGAGGAACTGACGCTGCAATTCTTGGACGTGCGCCGTGTCGACGGCGGAGCAGATGAATTTCCGCCCTTCCCCATGCAGCAGGTACTCGGCCACCACGTCGCCGACGACCTGCAGAGCGCGCTTCTCGAGCTCCTTGCGCTCGAACTCTCCGGCAACGACCTTGACGCCTTTCAAGTCGGGTTCGACACACGCGAAGATGCGGTACTTCGACAGGAAGCCCGCTTCGATAAGCTTGTTCGTGGTGGTGACGTTGACGACCTTGTCGTAGAGCTTGCCGAGCCCCTTGGTGAAGGGCGTTGCAGACAGGCCGAGCGCAGGCGAAGTGCGCGGCGAGATCCTGGCCTCGACCACCTTGTTGACGGTGTGGGCCTCGTCCACGATCACGAGATCGGCGTCCGGCCAGCGGCGGCGCCCGATGGTTTGCACTGAGCAGACCTGCGTCTGCAGGCTGGGGCGGAAGCGGGGGTGATCGGCTTGGATGACGCCGTGCGCGATGCCGTGCAGGTCGAAGGTGTCGCTGGTCTGGCGAATGAGCGATTTGCGATCGACAACAAACGCCGACCGCTTGCCCTTCTTTTGATTCAGGTCCGCGAGGCAGGACGCGATCTCGGTCTTTCCCGAGCCAGTCGGTGCGCAGATCAGAACGTTCCTGGCGCCGCCGCGGATCGCAGCGCGCATGCCTCGAATGGCGTCCTTCTGATAGTCGCGCAGACGGCCGGCCCAATATGCGCCGAACTCGGCGATCTCCGGATCGACCAGGTCGGCGACTTCTGTCATGCGCTGACCTTTGCCGCGCGTGCGATGCGCTCGACCGCCGGAGCGATCTTGTCGGTGTCGTCCTCGCCGACTGCCTTGCCGCAGCGCTTGAGCTGGCGGGAGAGGAAGTCGATCTGCTTGTCGCGCGATGCGATCGTCTGCAGGTGCTCGTCGCTGCGCCGCTGGGCAACGTCGTATGCGCTCTGCCAACGCAGCGCCTCGGCGGCCTTGTCGTCCGCGTCCAGCAACTGGCGGAGCTTGATGTTCTCGTCGTTCGCCTGTTGCAGTTCAACGAACGGGTCGAAATCGGCGGTGTGATCTTCGTCCGCGTCTTCTTGGCGGCCTTGGCCAGCAGGCGCGGCGCTGGCAGGTGCGCTTCCCTGAGCAGCTTTCACCACGGTTTTTTCTGCCGGCGGCGCGGCTGCTGGGCCTGAATCTTCGACCTCGATCGCAGTCATTCGGGGGCCGATCGCCGTCGTGTCCTGGGTGTAGACCGAACCGCCCCGTTCGACTTTCCGCACCTTGCTATCTGCGGAATTTCCGCAACGATCACTACGAGCGGCGGCTACGGTCTTGCCGGTGACCCCGGCGATCTCTGCGATCCTCCGGTCGCTCCACGAGCCCCACTCTTCATCGCACAAGAGCATTTCAACCGCACGTCGCTTGTCCGCGTTAGAGCGGCGCAGTCCGTGCTCTCGGTTCGCTCCCACCGCGTACAGGACCGCGCTGCGGCGGGTGCCGTTCAAAATCTCTGACTGGATCGCGGTCTTGCCAGCTGCGACGCTTGCGTGATAGCGATGGAACCCGTCAGCGAGCCAGTATTCCGAGCCGTCGAAGACCAGGACCACGGCGGGGAGCTTTTCGCCAGCTTTGATCGCCTCCGCATATTCAGCGACCACGTCCTGCTGCAGTTGCTCACGAGCCTGGGTGCCGCCGTCAATGCGGATGATCTTGATGTCGATGGACTTCATGGTTTTTGCCACTCGAAGCACTCGCAGCGCTGGAGCATGTCTTTCACGGGGGTAAGGTAGGGAGCGGCACCGTGGATCCAGCCTTGCCGAGCGGCGAAGCAGCCGCCGGTCGTCTGCAGGTGGGCGCACTCGATGCACATGCGCCGGTCGTCGCGGTCGGCGTCGCGCAGCAGGAGCAGCTCGGCCAGTTCGCCGGCACGTTCGGTGCCACAGCCGCGGCGCTTGAACAGCGCGACGCGCTTGTCGAGGCGGACGATGGCGGGGTCTTTGACGGCGTCCATCAGCAGATCGCCTCCGAGTCGTAGGGGCGCCACTTCACCTCGAACTCGCCGAGCGTCACGGGGACGCAACGCAGCGCCTGCGCGGTCAACGCAGCCAGCGCCGGCGGAGCAAGGTGCTTCAGCGTGTCGCCGCAACCGGGTCCGCCGAAGACGAATTTCTCGCCGCTTGCCAGCGTCTCCATCAGCGTGGCAAGACAGTAGTCCGCTCTGTAGACGCCTTGCGCCCGCTGCTGACGCAGGGAGATCGTCGGACCCAGTCCCTCGCCTCGCAGCATCAGGACGATCCAGAGCTCGCCGTCCATGTCGCGCACACTGTCGAGCGCGCGCAAGAGCTCGTTCTTCGCTGCACTCATGCGGCCGCCCGGTGATTCATTGCTTGCTCCACGCCCTGCCCTCATGAGCCATGCACCACAGCGCGCTCGACCAGGACCGATGCACGCGCAGGTAGTAGAGGAAGTGCGCGATGTAGATCACGCGGTTAATGGGGCGGCGCATCACGCAGCCTCCCGCTCGAGCAAGGCAGCCGGCTTTTCCGCAGCGTGGATCGCGGCGAGCCCTGCGCGCACGCGCTGTGCGCAGCCGATGAGTTCGCTGAGCTCGCGGTCGACGTCGCGAAGTTCGTTGCCGGTCACACGGCCATCAGCCATCGCTGACGATGTCGTCGCGACGAACTCCGCGAATTCCTTGGCGGTGGCAGCGAGGTCTTCGAACGTGGCGCCGCTGCCCTCATGGAGGCCCGGCAATGGGATCAGCACTGCGCCGCAGTTGGTCGCGAGCACGTTCAGGAGCTGCAGCGGGTTCTCGACGTGCTCTTCGATCGCGAGTTGGGTAATCAGCTCGGCGTCCTGCAAGCCGAGCTTGTAGGCGTCGGAGCCTGCAACTTCATGGCGCAAGGTCGAGGCGCGCTTGCCGAGGCGGATGGCCAGGCATTCGATGCCGCCAGGGAAGCGGCGGACGAGGTGACGGGCTGCGTCCAAGATGTTCATAGCAATGCCGCCTTGACGTTGCTATGGATGGGAAGCGAGCAAGCCGAGACACTGCCTGTCATGCCCTCTTCCACACCGCCACCCAGCCACCTGCCCGGCAGCTTGGTGCACAGCAGCACACACACATGCCTCTCGACCAATGCAGACCCCGACTCGACGCGGCCAGCGCGCATGCGCATCTCGACAACACGGCTGGAGATGCGAACGCTCGACGGCGAACTGGCCTTGTGGTTCACCGGGCACCTTGTGACCGGCCTTCCGGCGCGGGACTCGGCAACCCGGCAGGAGCGAAAGCGCCGCCCATGAGCAAACACGATCGAAGTCATGATCATCATGCGGCCACGACGGACTTGCGCGGGCTGCGACGCTTCGACGAGTTGCGCAGCACTTCCCAGGGAACGTCGGGGCGCAGCTCCTCGCAACGAACGCCGGTTTCACGCTCGATCGCTGGGCAATGCTCGGCGGGCACCTTCTTGCGGAAGGCCCACATCCCTGGCGTCGAACTCGCCACTCCGATCAGTTCAGCCAGTCGCAGCCGGCTGCCCGCAATCTCGATAGCCCTGAGGAACGCTTCCATGCCCACTCCAAGTTCAAACACGATAGAAGCCTTTACTCTAACACGATCGCATTTAAAAGGTGTGGGAGAATTTCGTTCGTGAACACCATCGCAGAACGAGTCAAGGCCGTCCGGCAGGAACTGGGCTGGAGCCAAGTGCAACTGGCAGAAGAAGTGGGCGTGTCCCAAAGCTCGATCGGAAACATCGAATCGGGCGTCAGGCAGCGCCCGCGGGAACTCGTCTCCATCGCCAAGGCGCTACGCGTCTCGCCGGAGTGGTTGGAGACGGGTAAGGGGCCGCGTACCGAGCGCGCCTCCCTATCGCTCGTTGGCGCCAACGCGGAGCCGTCAGTGCGTGCGCTGGTGGAGTACCTCGCTGAGATCGCGGCCAAGCAGAGGCCGACGCTCCGAAAGAACTTGGGGAATCTGCTGGTCGACCTGGTCGATCACCCGGAGGACACGGCTTTGATCGAGCAGACCATTGCCGACATCGAGCGGTTCTTCACGCCACCCGCGACCTGACAGGGTTCTCGCTCATAGCGCCCTCGTAACGAATAGTTAGGATCGCGCTGCACAACAAGGAGCGAGGGATGAAAAGTCTTGCAGCCATGGCGCTGCTGGCCTTGGCCGGCTGCGCAGTTCCGACGACCAGCGTTGTCCCGCGCGGCGACGACATGTTCACGGTCACGCGACAAGGCAGTAGTGCCTGGGTGAGCGTTGATTCGCTAAAGACCGCAGCGCTTCAGGAGGCGGATGCCTTTTGCGCCAGCCGCAGCAAGCGCATGAAGTTCATCTACAACAAAGACATTCCTGCTGGCCCACTCGGCCGCTGGCCCGAGTCAGAGGTGCTCTTCAAATGCGACTGACTATCTTGGCGGTTGCCGCCGCCGTCGCTGCCTGCACATCCATGACGCCAATCCAGCCTGTCGGCAAGGACCGATTCATGGTGTCCTCCACCACTCGAGGCGGCTTTACTACCGACGGCCAGATCAAGGCCGATCTGCTGGATCGGGCTCGCGCCTTCTGCGGCAAGAAGGAAATGGTTTTAGAGTCATCGACCTCTGGCGGGACCCAGGGCTGGACGCCCCAAACGGCCGAAGTTCTGTTCAAGTGCGAGTGATGGCCTGAACCGTTAGCACGGGAACAAAGCTCAGACAGGGACGTATGACCGACAAACGAGGCATCAGCTACAAGGCTGGCGGCCAATGGGCACGAATGTCTTGGTCGTCCCGCATCGGCGCGATCGCGGCTGTTGGCGTGCTCATCGTAGCCGTTGGAATTTGGCATCGTGCCAACCAAGCATCCTCGGCCACAACAACTTCGGCGGCGGCAGCTTCGGCAGTCGCTCCAAGTGGGCCTACCCGGGCCGAGGCCGAGAATGCCCAGCGCGAAGCTCAGGCCAAGATGCTCCGAAGCAAGTGCACAGAAGGCCTGCCTGAAATCCTCAAGGCGTCGCGCGATCTACTGGCGGCCGGCGACGAGCACATGGCAGCGGCAACGCTCAATCCTTGCCTCCCAATCTCGAAAGATCCCACCTTTGCTGCATTGGTGAAGAAGATCGAGACCGCCAGGACAGTCAAGGTGGCGAAAGCAGCCAAGGAAGAAGCGGCTCAAAAGAAAAAGTCCGGAGTGCACATCGGCATGTCGAAAGACGACGTTCTCGCCAGTATGTGGGGCAAGCCCCGCAAGATCAATCGCACAACCACCGCTCGCGGGACGCGCGAGCAGTGGGTCTATGACGGCGGCTACCTCTACTTTGAGGGCGACACCCTCACCACCATTCAGAACTAACGACCGATGACCTCCTTCCTCTACATCGTCACCCTCTTTTCATCAGTAGCCGGGGCGTTCACTCTCGCATCGGCATTCTCCGGAGGCTCTGCGCCGCAGCAGGCAGCTCTAGCGGCGGTCGCGATTGGCCTTGCCGTGATCCCTTATGTGTTCAGCAGATGCGTGCAGATCTCAGTGACCGAAGCGCGGCAAAAGAAGGAGCATGCGCAGATGATCGACCGACTGGACGCCCTCGAGCGAGCTACGTCCAAAATGGCGGAGACGCGCTCTGGAAAGTTGCCTGATGCCCTCTAAATCGATCCGAGCCGTCGTCGCAGGTACGGGTTTCGAAGATCGAGCTGAACGCATTCGCCGCTTCTGTCAGGACGGTGCCGAAATCGACCTACGCAGAGAACCAAAAAACCGATTCGATCCTGAAGCGATCGGCGTCTGGATGCGCTGCAGGCTCTTCTTCGGGCTCTGGAAGCCGTGGGCGATGATTGGGTACATCCAAGCGGACCGGGCGGACCAACTGGCACCGAAGATGGATAGCGGGGAATCCCGGGTGATCCGTGCTTACGTGAAGAGCTTCTATGCACCGTCAGGGCGAGAGCACCCAAGGGTTTCAGTGGAGATCGAGATTGAGACTGCTGAGCCTCCAAAAAAGGCCAGAACGAAGAGGATTGCTTGAGGGCATCCTGCCCGCTAGAAGCAGAGAAAGGCAGACATGAAAAAAGCCCTCATGAGAGGGCTTGGGTTATCCAAGGATAATACCCGTCTGGATGAATCGCTCAGCGATCACAGAGAGTGATTGCATCAGTTGTCTATGCGTACTCGTGCGCATCTGAGCGATTTCATGGGCATGAGGCTCATCCAGAATAAAGATCAACAGATGACCATGAGTGGGGTCACTCGCATAGACGAGAACACGATCACTCACCCTGCGAGACTGTCGCTTCCATGCGATGTTCCACTTCATCAGTGCATTCACATCGGAGAGCGGAACCAGATGAACATGGCGGAGCTTGTCCGGACGGATGTAGCCACCATCCTTCCCAAATAGGTAGTTCGCATACTCACCTGCCAGTCCTTGGGACTTCCAGTGGTCGAACTCACTAGCGAAATTTGCAGCGTTCTCGCCCAGGGATCTGAGCTGCCCTTCAAGCGCAGCCGTGCAACGGGTCGTCAATGAACGCCCCGACTAACCCTTGATGTGCCCGAACGCCTTGAAGGCCGCCTCAACCGTGAAAAGAGAGGCGTTTTTGGGATCGGAAATCTTGCGGAACGTGCTGGCGGTTTGTTCGCTAATCCTCACAACCGCTTGAGGAGGGCGCTTGAGCACACGCACAGAGTAGCCCAATCGTGCCGCGCGAAGGGTCGCCGCAGGACGTCCTTTGTGATGCACAACGGTGACATATGTGATGGGCATGAATGTCGTTTAGAGGGTTTTAACTTCCAACGGAAGTTATTCTGCATCAAAAACCGTTGAGGTATTACCGAATCAACGAAATGCCACCACAGATCTTGACGGTTCTGTCAACGTCAAGATTGGCGTTTCGTTGACGAAACCGTTAACCGCATTTGACGGCGGCCGGACATCGATAAACCAGTCATTTGCAATCAACTGCAATCCACAGTGCTCCGTTTTTGATAGCATTAATCTGCCTACCACCGCCCATCCAGGATGATCTGAGGCACGCTTAGTCGTTGCGGCTCTGGCTCAAAGCTGAACTGAAACGAAACATAGTCGGCGCACTTCGCGAGCAGCGCTTCACCGCTGCGGCTGTAGAGGTCTGCGCCGACGGTGAGCTGCAGCTTTGCGTAGAACCCTCGTGGCCACCGAGTTGTCGTCCGGATGTGCTTGACGTGACGCTCTGTCGCGAAAGCAATCGCCACCGCAGCAGTCTCGCCCCAACGTCTCTTGCGAAACACCGGTGCTATCCAGGCCTGGTCGAGTTCTACCTCGAGCTCCGCTTCATTCTTCCGGCCGGCGAAGGCATCGACGATCCACTTCAACCGGAACGAGACGAAGCCCACGGCATCGCCATCCGCTCGCTCCGTCACGACCGCCAGCAGATCGGTGGTCACGTATGCGCGCACCGCGGACTTCGCGGACAGAACTTCACCGCCATGTTCTGAGTAGAGATCAATGCTGGTCCCGAGATCGCGCAGATTCGCTTCCCGTAGCGGCGCCGCGCTGAGTGGGCTGATGCCCTCCTCCGTCTTGTAGGTCTCGTCGGCCTCGTGGAGCTTGCGCAGTTGCCGCGCCCAGGTTCGCATCCGCGTGCACTGCCGCGTGACGATGTAGACCACGCCCTCGACCTCATCCAGCGGCTCATCGTCGTCCCAGGCGACAGGCGTCACAGCTTTGGGGTAGATCGGCTCGATGGGCTTGGTGAGCCGGAGAAACAGGGGGTGGCGACGGCCGCGAGGTACAGGCATGCGCTTTTCTAGCGCGGATCCGCAGAAAGCTTGAACACGGGCTTTTCGGTCGTGATCAACCAAAGATCCATGCAGTAATTTCACGGTGCCGTGAGCGCTCTCCTACAAAGCGCATACTCCCGCGATGCGCCTAAGCCAATTCATCAGGGACAACATCGAGCCGATCCTGGTGGAGTGGGAAATGTTCGCTCGCACCATGATTCCCCCGGCCGAGACGATGTCGGTCGTCGAACTGCGCGATCACGCGCACGAGATCCTGCTCGCGATCGCCGACGAGATGGAGTCCACGCAGTCCGAAGACGAACGCGAAGCGAAGTCCAAGGGCCTGGCGGCGCCCCGCAGCAGGACTACCTTCGCCGCCGTGCACGGCACGTTGCGCCAGCGCGTGGGCTTCGACCTGAGCCAGCTGAGCGCGGAATACCGTGCCCTGCGCGCATCGGTGCTGCGGCTGTGGATGGCCCGCATCGGCGCGGTCGATGCCGCCGTGCTCGAGGAAGTCATGCGCTTCAACGAAGGCATCGACCAGGGTCTTGCCGAGGCCATGCTCACCTACTCAGAACACATGGCCAGTTCGCGGGACACCTTTCTGGCCGTACTCGGCCATGACCTGCGAAGCCCGCTCGGGGCGCTCAGTTCCTGCGTGCATCTGCTCGGGCACGTCGTCGATGGCAAGCCCAACGAGCGCGCGCTGCGCATTGCAAGGCAGAGCGTCACCTCCATCAGCGAAATGATCACCGACCTCCTGGAGTACACCCGCACCCGGCTCGGACGCGGGATCGAAGTCACGCCGCAGCATGGCGATCTGAGCGCGCTGTGCGAAGAGGCTTTCGACCAGGTCTGCACAGCCTATCCGCTGCGCAAGCTCGAGGCGGACATCGCGCCCGCCGTGACGATGGATTTCGATGCGCCACGCATGCGCCAGGTGCTCTCCAATCTCCTGAACAACGCCGTGCAGCACGGCGACCCGGCCTTCCCGGTGGTCCTGGCGGTTCACATCGAGGGGCAGGAAGCGACGCTGACCGTCAGGAACCACGGCACGCCCATTCCCGCCGACTCGATGCAGGTCATCTTCAATCCGCTGGTGCAGGTCGCGTCGAAGGAATCGGAGCCACACGAGCGCCCTGCGACCAGCCTGGGCCTGGGCCTGTTCATCGCCCGGGAAATTGTGAAAGGTCACGAGGGGACGATCGCAGTGACATCGTCGGAAGTAGAAGGCACGTCCTTTGTCGTGCGCTTGCCCCTATCTAGCGCGACGTGCTTCGGAGACGCACGGTAAGCCGAAATCGGCACACCCTACGCGGTAGGATGCGCCCAAGTGGAAGCCCGCCTCGCGCGGGCTTTTTTCATGTCCGAGAGGAGATACTTCGTCGCGGGGACTACCTCGCACCCCAGCGGCATCCTCCTGGCGCCTTAGTCGGGATGGACAACTTCTCGCCATTCTCAACAGGTTGCTCGTAGAGATCGTAGGTGCACTGGAAGACCTTCTCCTTGAGGTCCGAGATGTACGAGGCGCCTTCTTTCGGAATGAACGAATAGAAGAAGCTGCAAGTGCTGCCCGCATAGCCAGTGGTGTTCTTGTGCCCCACGTAGACCCTCACACCGGCTGGAATTTCAACCCAGCGCCAGGTCTTTGCATCGCCCTCCTCTCCGCACTTGTCAGACACCGACAACGTCGCGGAGATGCGGTTGGCATCGTCGTAGAACTTGATGCGCGCCTTCGATTCGGTCGCGGGGAATACAAAGGGTTTTGGCGGCTTTGTCGGGGCACAGCCAACGAGGATTGCAAGCAGAGCAAACGAAGCAAGGGCGACGCGCATGTTCAGGGCTTGATGTTGTTTGAGCGGCGGAGCATACACGCCGCCCTCGTCGCGCCAGGACGCCCGAGGCCGGCATCGAACCGGAACAGCTTTGACTTTTTGAGTCCTCGGCGCTGCCACTGCTGCAGCCAACTAGGACTTCAGCAGTGGTGATCAGATTCGACCCGGAAATCTTCGGCGCCGCGGCGCCCTTCTGCTCAAAGGACCGTCAGGTAGTGCCTCGCCCGCAAGATGCCGCTTGTAGTTGCAGAAGAGGTCTTCAAGTTCAAAAGAGGACAGGCGTCGATACTCTTTCGGTAATGCCCGAATGGCTACTGTGCGCCCGCTCGCTTCAAGCCGTCGAGCACCTTCGCGAGTGCCCGCATGCAAGTACACAACGTCAGGTTCCGGCAAACCCATGGCGAGACAAAGACGTTGAGCCGTGTCATAAATAAGCAGCTCACCGACGCCGCGAATCGGCCTAATAAGGCCACCAATCAACCCATACAGCGACTGGAAATCCGTACATTGGAGGATGGCGTTGGTCTCTTGAACAAGCCTCCGCTTTGCCCGATTCAAGACCAGTTGAGGAATCCTCCTCTGGTGTCCGTTTCTCCTTCCGTCCGAATCGACCGAGAGCACCGCCCGAGCAATACTGGCCTCAGCTGCGCCAAACTCAGCGTAGTGGTCGATCTCGATCTGGCGAGGACTCCATTTCTTGAAGTGCGCGACGATCTCGCGATGCGTTGGGGGCATTTTGATCCGAGAGGGTTGATGCGCCGGACGCGCGATGTTTATGTTGGTACTAAGCCCTCTGATCGCAGAAGGCCCGAGGTGAGTACGCGACCGATTGGAGTTATTCCAGTAATGATTTGTCCACCTGAAAGCCGGACGTTCTCAAATGTCTGGATTGCAGGCTGGCCAAGGTGCTCAAAGAATGTGATCGTTCTTAGAGAGTCCGGCACGAACAGAACATAACGCTCGCCGTCCTTCCGCGGAGTTACGTCAATCAGATTTCCTTTTGGGTCACACCAAACCGAATGAAATTCGGCTTCGACGAAGTTCGCCGCCTTCGCCTGCCAGATTACCCACCCGGCAACGGCGCCCCCGCCTGGGTTTCGCTTCCAGTGAGCCCAGACGTTTACGTGGCATTGAACGATCTCCGGTGTAAAGCCGTCGGGCGCCGTGAACTCCAGCCAGCGCGCATCGCTCGGTGCGACGCCCAATACGTGAAGCAGTTGAAGGACTGCTTCGTCCAACCTCTCTGGAGTAGATCCAACCATTTCGGCTCACGTCTCGCTCACGGTGGGATGAACCATGTGCCGTCAGGACGCTGCTCATAGCACAAGGCTCCGGCCGCGTGAGTGCGAACCAACTGAAGTCCACTGACAGCATCGTTGCGGTTTTGATAGCCCTCACCTCCGATGGCGATCGTGCGGCCGTTGTCAGCAACCATCCGCCAGTACCACTGACTGTTCTGGGCGGACTTGTAGAGCTCGAACTTCACCTGGTTCTCCTCAGCGACCAAGCTGTCGCTGTTCGCAGTGTGGCCGATCTGCGCGCTATGTCGCCATGGGTTTCTCCGGTGTTGCATGGGCAGCGGGCCTAGCGTCGAAGTCCTTGAATTTGCGCCCCTTCCCTCGTGTTGATGGCAATATCACGGGTGTGATCAAAAAGACCTTCTCCACCGTCGCATCGTGGTTTCCGTCAAACCTAGTTTTAGCGGCGCGCTAGAGATGCCGGACGACGACCGCGCAATCCACACCAGGGCTTGGGAGTTTGTGAAAGCTTTCAAACCTCAGACGGCTGCGCTTTTGATCATCGGAATTGATCCGGCAGCCGCTATCGAAGTGGACACTCGTCGTAGTGCTAATGTCTTGAAACAGATGCGCGTGAGTTATTCCCACGCCTGCGCTTCTGCCGAAGCAAGTAGTGCCTTCGGTTCGCCGCTTCCTTTCGCACAGCCAGCCGGCTCCTTAGCAAGCATCCAGTTCCGTGTGATGCTGGAACGAGCCACCAAATGGAATGATGCGAGGGACTTCATAAATTGGATTCGAGGAAGCAACGGTCTGTTTGAGGAACAATCCTTCTCGCGCTCCGACATAGATCAGTGGCTCATAGCGAAAGGATTTCAAAGTGCTTACGCTTTTGTCGCCCCTCCGGCCAAGTCTGCGCAGGCCAACGCCCCACTCAGCAGCAAAGAGCGCACCACGCTCCTAAATACCATCGGCGGCCTTCTGGCATTGATGCTCGAGACGGGTCCGTTAGGGAAGACGCGTTCAGGCTACGACGATCAGGCTGCCATCATCGACGGATTGCTCGCCCGCTACGCTGGAGCAGCTGGCCTTAGCAAGCGCAATTTGGAAGCGAAATTTGCTGAGGCAAAACGGACGCTGAGCGGACGAGCCGAATGAGATGAGCAAAATGCTTCGTCTCCGAGAATGGCTTACCCTTGATGAGGCCGCAACTCATGTCAGCTCGCTAGTAGAGGAGAACGTCAGTGTCCTTGATCTCCTACGACTTGGTGCGGAACGTCATCTCACGCTTTCCGTGCGAATCCCCAACCCAACGATGGCAAAGCTCTGCGCTTTCAAAGCGTTTGACGAGGTGCCGAAAGCAGTGCCGCTGCGAGCGAACCCTGATCTGCCTTGGACGGGGGAGCTAGTGACCTTGGGAGATTCGATCGATGGCATTACCTGGGTTGTTGAAACCAGACACGAACCCGTCGAGGTATATGGCGTTTTCGAGTTGCTGATGATTGGCGGGGATGCCATTTCTGTCGAGGATGAATACCAAGCGCGGCGAGGAGGCCCTCCACTCGAGTTTGTCTCGATGAATGGGGCATACATCATCGAGCCCAAAACGCTGCTATACGGAGAGTTGCAAGGAGGCCGTCCTTTCAAGCTGATGGAGCGCTTCGAGGACGATTCGGGTTACTACCCCGCGAGCCGCCTACCTCCGGACAGCGAACTTGTAGTTCGCCCTGCATCGATAAATGACTTGGTGGGCAAGCTCCAACCGCCACGAGCAGAAAAGCCGCTGGCAGCAAAAGAAAGAACTAGTCACCTCAATGTGATCGGTGTTCTGCTCGAACTTCTTCGATCGCCGCGGCCTGGCCGGGATACTGAAGCCGCGATCATCAAAGAAATGCTGGAGAACTACCCGGACAAGGCCGGCATTAGCAAGCGCAACCTTGAGACGAAGTTCGCCGAAGCGAAGAAAAGCTTGAAAGGCTAGACCGCAACTGCGGTGGGCCGCGCCGCAATTGCGGTGACGGCGGTCAAGCTTCCAGCGACAGTCCGAGCATGCCGTTCGGACTTTTTCAACCCCATGCAGCGAGCCACGCAGCCACGCGCGACCGTCGGCGGAATGCTGGGCGCGATCTAGTGAGCGCGACGCGGCTAAGACTTCAGTTTCTTCAGCTCCGCGGCTTTCCGATCAAGCCCCACTTCAGCGACACGGTCAGCGTCGAGTTGCTGCTGGAGCCGGATCTCTTGGCGCCTCAGAGCATCTGCCAAGTCTTTGGGCTCTTTCGCATCGGCAGCTTGCTGCATGATCTTCGCCGCTGCTTCCTCAAGCCCCGCAGCGCCTGGCGCCTTGAGCGCGCGAGCAAATTCGTAGGCATTCGCCAACGCCTCGGTGCGACGGTCTGCGGGCAAAAGCTCAAAAAGTCGAACGACGTTATTTGCCAGCATCGACCGCACCGTGACCATTACGAACTGATCGGCCTCGAAGCTCAGCACGGCGTTACGCAACGTGCTCTCAAACTGCTCCTTGGTCACATAGCCGGAAGCCAAGTCAAAGCTGCCTTCCAGCCGAGCAACCACCTCTGCGTTCATCGAGCGACCGCTTTCCTTGGCGGCCGCCTCAATGCGTTCCTTGAGGTCCGGCTGCAGCCGAAGCCCGAAGGGGGGGATATGCGCCGTCTGAGGTCTGCCAATCTCTTTTTTTGCCATAGCTACATGATGCAGCAAAAAAAGCTTGCGACTCTGGCTACATCATGTAGTATTGCCTCATTAGCTACATGGTGTAGCCAAGGAGCGCAAATGCGCGGTAACTCGAAACTGGCCCCGTCTCCGGTGCGCCTGCCCCAGGATCTTAAGAACTGGCTCAAGCATCAGGCGATCGATAACAAACGATCCATGAACGGTGAGGTAGTTGCCCGTCTTGAGGAATCTCGGGCGCGGCAAGGCTCGGCCCAGCAACCCGTCCAAGGACCACGGCGGTGAACAACATCATCCCCTTGGCCGGTAGTTGTGCCGTCACGATGACCAGCCGCGAAATCGCGGATTTGGTCGAGTCGCGTCACGACAACGTGCGCGTGACAATTGAGCGACTCGCCGAAAAAGGTCTGGTGTCGTTCACTGCAACGCAGGAACCGACGCCAGGCGGCGGCAAGGCGACATCGGTTTATCTGGTGAACAAGCGCGACAGTTACGTCATCGTCGCTCAGCTGTCGCCCCAATTCACTGCGCGCCTCGTTGATCGTTGGCAGGAGCTCGAGCAGCAAGTCGTAGCGCCGATCAGTCTGGATGATCCTGTCGCGCTGCGCGCCGCTCTGCTCGGCTACACGGAGAAGGTGCTCGCGTTGGAAACGACCGTGAAGGCGCAAGCGCCAAAGGTCGAGTTTGCTGATGCCCTTCTCAACGCCGACGGCACGACACTGGTTCGCGACGTGGCCAAGACCATCGGAGTCGGCGTGCGACCGCTGGAACGCGCTCTGCGCGAAAAAGGCGTGATTCTGGCAAACAACGCGCCGGCCGCCCAGTACGTCTCAAAGGGCTACTTCAAAGAAGAAACCCATCCTTTCGAGACGAAGACCCGCGGCACGCAAATCAGCCACACAGCGCGCGTGACCGGCAAGGGCATCGAGTTCATCAGGCGCTTTGTGCGCCGGCATGCCGGCCTTTTGGGCCGACAGGCTGGGGCAGCATGAGCCCCGAAAAAGGTGCTGCTTCGGTGATTGGACCCACCAAAGCAGCGATGAAAAACCACCCCGTCAAGGATAGGACTTCACATGTCGAACGGTAGCACACGCCCACAAGTCGGCGCAACTGGCGAGCAATCGCCCTCTCCCATCCGGTCGGCTACGCCGATCCAGAGGCCCATCTCGTTCGACTCGTCGGCGAGCGACACGATCTCGATGCGTTGCGATGAGATCAAGGCCCTCGCGTCGTGCATGGTCTGCTTGGCCGCAATCGAAAAATCCAGCCAAGGCGACTTTGCGGGCTACGAACTCATCGACGACGCGCTGCCGCTGCTGGGTGGCGTGATCATGCGCATGGCCAGGGAGGTCGGCCAGGCGGGCGACCAACTCTGGGCTCAGTACACGGAAGCCCGTGCGATCGCCAACGGTAGCGAGGTGGCAGCATGAACGCCATCATCGACAAGCCCCGCGCCAAGGCCAAGCCGAAGGCCGCGAAGAACGTCATCGTCCAGCAGCCGAAGGTCAGCATTGCCGACATTCGATCTTGGATCCGGGCGGCCGACGAAAAACTCGAGGCGGTCTATGACGCTGCAGAACGCGGCGAACCGCTCGATGTGCTGCTCGACCACCTCAACCACTCGGTCCTGTGCACGCCGATCGCGATCATCCATCGCGAAGACCTGACCCAGGCGGACATCAAACGCCTTTACGCCGCGCTGTTCCCGGTGCTGGCATGCCTTCAGGGTGCGATCAAACTCGCAGAAGGCACGGTCCTGCAGCATTCCCTCGGCGACGCGTTCGCGCTGCTCGATGCTGCCCAGACCGCGCTTGATCCGGTGACTGAGGCAGTCCGTGCTTTGCCCAAGGGCGGCGAGGCCCACGACTTCGAGCGCGGCAGGGATCTCGCGATCGAGATGCTGACCAACTGCTACGAGCTAGCGTGCGATGCCGAGTGCTATCGCAAAAATCGAGAAACCGGCACGCGCCAGAAGAACATCATCTCCGACTACATGACCAAGGTTGAATGCAGTCCCGAGCTGTTCGACGGGTTCACGGCAGTGCTGTCTGGCGCTATCGGCCCACAGATCACCGATGCGAACTGGTTCACGGCTTTGACACTGGCCGACACGCAAGCCGGACAGCCGGGTGAAGACGGCACGCAATCGCTGGACGGTGACGCGGTCGTGGCAACCGCCGGCGCGCCTAAGAGCGACGCCTTCGACCACGCCACCTTCGACGATATTTACTGCGCCATCAGCGAGGTGATCGCGATCATCCAGGCTCGCGCTCACGACGTTGACTCGTCGGATCTGGTGTTCGGCGCGCTCTACACCACTGAGCGTGCATACGACATCCTCGCGGAAGGCATCAGAGCGCGCGACGTGCCGGCATGCGAAGACGCAAGTGCCCCGCTGGCAGTCGCGCTTGCGGTTCTCAATGCCGGGCTTGAAAAAGCGGATGATGTCGCGCTCTTCGGGGCCGAGCGTCTGCTGAATCTGGCCAAGGATCGGCTCGACGACGCATGCAGCCCATCGGGCAAGGGTCAGCAATGAAGCCGCAAGGTTCCGGCACGCGTAAGCCGCTCCTGCGCCTGGTCCCAAAACCCCGGGGCACCGCCGATGCCGATTGGATCGCATCGAGGGTGATGGAAAACCTCGATCAGGCTGCGCCGGGTTTCTGGGATCGCCATCCGGTCGCAGATCGCGGGAGCCTGCGCAACATCATCGTTCGTGTGGTGATGGCAGAAGCCGAGGCTCTTGGGCAGGCAAGGCCATGAGGTGCGCCGCCTGCACGAGCGAAGAGGTTCGGGTCATGACGACCCGGCACACCGACGCCAAGGTGATGCGACTGCGCTGCTGCGGCGCCTGTGGCCACCGTTGGACGACCGTCGAGGTCGACGCGCAGAATCTGTCCCGCATGGAATCGACCGTCAAGGCGTTCCGGGCGTTCGCAACGCTCACTCGGGAAATAGACGATGCCACGCCCTCGCACAGTTAACCGGAAGATCCCAGACCTGCCGCGGGGCATGCGAAAGGTCGGGCAAGTCTGGTACTGGCGCGGCACGGACAGCCTGACCAAGGAGATCGAGGCCAAGCTGAGGGAGGCCGGGCTGCGGATGCGCTGCGGCACAACGCCGGTGCAGGCCCGGGTCTGGTGGGAGAAGCACGTCTCCCCCGCCTTGGTCGCGGCCGTGCCAGACGACGATGTGATGGGCACCGTCGAGGAGGTCATCCGCAAGTACGAGGCTGACGAGTTGCCCACGATCAAACGTGAGGCTACCAAGAAGGAGTACGAAGGCCGAATTCGCCGCCTGCGGTCGAAGTTCAGCACGAAGCGCTACGCCAGGACTGAGTTGCAGGCGATGCTGCCCGGTCATCTGAGCGCAGTTGTCATCACTCAACACCTGCACGAGAACCGCGACCGCGCTGCATCGGCAAACAAAGACATCCAGCTGTTGTCGCGCATGTTTCGCCTGGCGCGTGTGCGCTGGGGCCTGACGACCTTCAATCCCTGCGACGGGATCGAATACCTGCCTGAGTCGCCACGCGACCAGTACGTGAGCGACGAGCGGTACGCGGAGATCTACAACGCGGCCAGCCCCGTGCTGCAGTGCATGCTGGAGATCAGCACCCAGACCGGCGCGCGCGAAGGAATGATCTTCGACATCCGGGTCGGCGACTTCAACGAAGCCCAGATCGAGCTTCGCGTGACGAAAAAGCGCAACGACAAGGGCTACATCACCAAAGCCTACAGCATGACGCCGGACCTGCGGGCGGCACTCGTTCGTGCGCTTGAGCTCCGGAAGAAAAACCGCGGCGGTGCGGCCAGTCTGCCGAGTGACTATCTGTTCATCACGAAGCAGGGCAAGCCCTACGGCAAGGAAGCGTTCAAGACGCTCTGGGGCGCGGTGCGCAAGAAGCTTGGCTTGAAGCCGCGGGAGATCACCTTCCACGACATGCGCGCGAAGGCAGCCTCGGATTCCGATTCGGACGCGTCTGCGCAGGAGCTGCTGCACCACGAGGACGTGAAGGTGACGAAGCGCGTGTACCGCCGCAAGGTGCCTACCGGAACACCATTGCCATCGGCGATCGGGGGTCGCGGAAGCAGCTGAAAGGGCTGCGTTTGTCAGGAACCACCCGGTTTGGCAAAACCAAAGAAAAACGGGTCAGAGCTTGTGGCTCTAACCCGTTGATCTGACTAACGTTTTTGGTCGGTGTGAAAGGATTCGAACCTTCGACCCCTTGCACCCCATGCAAGTGCGCTACCAGGCTGCGCCACACACCGAAGCTCTCAATTATAGCCGGCTGAAATCAGCGTCCGACGGTCAGGAGCTCACGAATTTCAAAAAGCTCGCGCCGAAGGTGCAACAACTGGGACAGATCGACCGTGCGCGGCGCGGTCGGGTCGGGGCTGTCCTGCACGGCGGCGTCGAATTCTTCCTGGTCGATCTCGATCGCTTCCATGCCTTCGAGCGGCACCTCGCCGGCCTTGCGACGGTCGCGTTCGCCCTGCACCAATTCCTGCAGCTTGTTGCGCGCGCCGCTGATCGTGAAGCCCTGGTCGTAGAGCAGGTCGCGGATGCGGCGGATCATGAGCACCTCGTGGTGCTGGTAGTAGCGACGGTTGCCGCGGCGCTTCATGGGCCGCAGCTGCGTGAACTCTTGTTCCCAGTAGCGCAGCACGTGCGGCTTGACGCCGCAGAGTTCGCCGACCTCACCGATGGTGAAGTAGCGTTTGACAGGAATCGGCGGGAGTGTTTTCTCCATTGAAATCAAGACGGTGCGCGGGAAACCTCAGAGATTACTCTACGCAACCGCCGAGCACCAAGCACTATTCGGTGCCCAGGCTCCACTCGACTTCGGACGAGCCGCTCTGCTCGATGCTTCCGTGAATCTGCTCCTTGAGCTTGGCGCTCGCATGGAACGTGGCGACGCGGCGCTCGCCGATCGGAATGGCCTCGCCGGTGCGCGGATTGCGACCGGGCCGCGGCGCCTTCACGCGGATCTGGAAGTTGCCGAAGCCCGAGATCTTCACGTCCGTGCCTTCGATCAGGCTGTTGGCCACGAGCTCGAAGAACGCCTCGACCATGTCCTTGGACTCGCGCTTGTTCAGGCCGATCTGCTCGAACAGCAGGTCGGCCAGATGCGCCTTGGTGAGCGCCGGCGTTTCGAGGGCCTCGAGCGTGAATTCGGCAGCGTTCATCTTCATCCTCTCAAGCGGCCGCCGACCTTGGCGCCCAGTTGTTCGACGATTGCGCGGACCGCGGGCTCGACCTGCTCGTCCGTGAGGGTGGCGCTGTCACTCTGGAAGCTCAGGCGCACCGCCATGCTCTTCTCGCCTTGCGCCAGCGCACCGGGCGCTGCGACCGCGCCATCACGCAGCGGCTGCGGGCGGTAGATGTCGAACAGCGTCGCGTCGCGCAGCAGGCCCTGTACGGCTGCGGTGCCGCGGATCGCGTTCATCAGCGCGTCGTGCGTGACGGCCTCGGCGACCACGACCGCGATGTCGCGCTCGACGGCCTGGTGCTTGGGCACTGCCTGCGCCACGGGCACGAGACGCGCGGTGACGGCGTCGAGGTCGAGTTCGAACAGAACGGGTGCCTGCGCGAAGTCCCACTTCTGGCGCCAGCGCGGATGCAGTTCGCCGACGAAGCCGATGGCCTTGCCGTCGACCAGAACGCGAGCCGAACGGCCGGGGTGCAGCGCGGGATGCTCGGCCGGCTCGAAGCTCGGCACCAGCGGCGCGAGCAGCGCTTCGACGTCGCCCTTGACGTCGAAGAAATCGACGCGGTGCGCCTTGCCGTCCCAGCGCGCTTCATCGGCATCGCCCCAGGCGAGACCTGCCACGCGCATCGGCTGGTTCACGCCGCGCACGGTGCTGTCGGTGGTGACGACGCTGTCGTCGCGCATGAACACGCGGCCCAGTTCGAACACGCGCACGCGCGGTGCCTTGCGGTCGAGGTTGAACTTCAATACCTGCAGCAGCGAGCCGAGCAGCGACGAGCGCATCACGCTCATCTGGCTGGCGATGGGGTTCAGCAGCTTGACGGGGTTGGCGTTGCCCGCGAGGTCCTGCTCCCAGTGCGCTTCGACGAAACTGAAGTTGATGGTTTCCTGGTAGCCCAGTGCCGCGATGCTGCGGCGCACTGCGAAGCGGCTGCGCTGCGCTTCGGGCCGCACGCGGGCGGTGATGGGCGCGAGCGGCGCGGTGGTCGGCAGGTTGTTGAAGCCGATCAGGCGCGCGACTTCTTCGATCAGGTCTTCCTCGATCAGCAGGTCGAAGCGGTGCGGCGGCGGGGTCACGGTCAACGTGCCCTCGCCTTCGGTGATGGCGAAGCCGAGGCGATTGAGCGCGTCGGCGCATTGCGCCTGCGTCAGCGGCATGCCGATCACGCGCGCCGCACGTGCAACGCGCAGCGTGACGGGCACGGCGGCGGGCACGTTCAGCGTCTGGTCGTCCATCTTGCCGGCTTCGCCGCCGCAGATCTCGGTGATCAGTTGCGTGATGCGCTCGATGATCTCGACGCTGCGGCTCGGATCGACGCCGCGCTCGTAGCGGTGGCCCGCATCGGTCGAGAAGTTGAAACGGCGGGAGCGCCCCTGCACGGCCTCGGGCCACCAGAACGCGGCCTCGACGTAGATGTTGCGGGTGTCGTCCGAGACGGAGGTTGCGTCGCCGCCCATGATGCCGGCCAGCGATTCGACTTCGCGGTCGTCGGCGATCACGCCGACCTTGTCGTCCACGGTGATCGTGGTGCCGTTCAGCAGCTTGAGTTGCTCGCCCGCCTTGCCCCAGCGCACCGTGAGGCCGCCGTGGATCTTGTCCAGGTCGAAGATGTGGCTGGGCTGGCCGTACTCGAACATCACGTAGTTCGAGATGTCGACCAGCGGCGTCACGCTGCGCTGGCCGCAGCGCGCGAGGCGCTCCACCATCCACGCGGGCGTGGCGACGGTGGTGTTCACGCCGCGCACGATGCGGCCGGAGAAGCGGCCGCAGAGCTCGGGCGCTTCGACCTTGACGGGCAGCACGTCGTTGAACGACGTGGCCACGGGCGCGATCGCCGGCGTCTTGAGCGGCGCGCCGGTGAGCGCTGCGAGTTCGCGCGCGACACCATAGACGCTCAGGCCGTGCGCGAGGTTGGGCGTGAGCTTGAGGGTCAGCAGGGCGTCGTCGAGCTTGAGCACATGGCGCACATCGGCGCCGATGGGCGCATCGGCGTCGAGTTCGAGCAGGCCGCCGTGGTCTTCGCTCAGTTGCAGTTCGCGTGCCGAGCACAGCATGCCCTGGCTCTCGACGCCGCGCAGCTTGCCCAGCTTGATGAGGAAAGGCTTGCCGTCTTCACCCGGCGGCAGTTCGGCGCCGACGAGCGCGCAAGGCACCTTGATGCCGACGCGCGCATTGGGCGCGCCGCACACGATGTTGAGCAAGGCGCCCTGCCCCACGTCCACCTGGCACACGCGCAGGCGATCGGCGTTCGGGTGTTGCACCGCTTCCTTGATTTCGCCGACCACGATGCGCGCGAAAGGTGGCGCCACCGGTCGGCGCTCTTCGACCTCGAAGCCGCCCATGGTGAGCGTTTCGGCCAGTGTGGCGCTGTCGAGGGGCGGGTTGCAGAACTCGCGCAGCCAGGATTCCGGGAATTGCATCTCTTCGATCTCGATCTGTTTTTCTGGGGATGGGTGCTTACTGGAACTGCGAGAGAAAACGCAGGTCGCCGTCGAAGAAAAGGCGCAGGTCGTTCACGCCGTAGCGCAGCATCGTGAGCCGGTCGGGGCCCATGCCGAAGGCGAAGCCGATGTAGCGCTCGGGGTCCAGGCCCATGTTGCGCACCACATTCGGATGCACTTGGCCGGAGCCCGACACCTCCAGCCAGCGGCCGGCCAGCGGGCCGCTCGCGAACTGGATGTCGATCTCGGCACTCGGCTCGGTGAACGGGAAGAAGCTCGGACGGAAGCGCAGCACGAGGTCGTCGCGCTCGAAGAAGGTGCGGCAGAAGTCGGTGAAGACGACCTTCAGGTCCTTGAAGCTCACGTTCTCGCCGAGCCAGAGGCCCTCGCACTGGTGGAACATGGGCGAGTGCGTGGCATCGCTGTCGACACGGTAGGTGCGGCCGGGGGCGATCACGCGGATCTCGGGCGCCTTCACGCTGCCGGTGGTGTCGGCGGCGGCAGCGGCGAATTCGGCTGCGTACTTCTTGATGTGCTGATGCGCATAGCGCACCTGCATCGGGCTGGTGTGCGGGCGCAGGTTGTAGGGGATGCCGTCGTCGCCGTTGAGGTCGACGTAGAAGGTGTCCTGCATCGAGCGCGCAGGATGGTTCGGCGGGTTGTTGAGCGAGGTGAAGCTGTGCCAGTCGCTCTCGATCTCGGGGCCGTCGGCCACGTCGAAGCCCATGCTCGAGAAGATCTCCTCGATGCGCTCCAGTGTGCGGCTCACCGGATGCAGCCCGCCCGGAATGCGGCGGCGGCCGGGCAGGCTCACGTCGAGTGCCTCGGCGCGCAGTTGCAGGGACAGTTCTTCGTCGGCCAGTTGCTGGCGGCGATCGGTCAGCGCGGACTCGATGGCCTGCTTGGCGACGTTGATCGCGGCGCCGCGGGACTTCTTCTCTTCGACGCTCAACGCGGCCATGCCCTTCATCAGCTCGGTGATGCGGCCCGACTTGCCAAGGAACTGGGCCTTGGCGTTTTCGAGCTCGGCGGGCGTTTTCGCTTCGGCGAAGGCGGCGCGTGCGGTGTCGACCAGGGAGTCCAACTCGTTCATAGCAACAAAAATCTTCGAGGGAAAATAAAAAAGAGCTGGAGCCTTTTCAAGCGCCAGCCCTTGAGCCGTGGGCGCAGGAAGCTGCCCGAAGGCCGCATCCCTGCTGTGCAGAATCAAGCAGCCAGCTTGGCCTTGACCTGCTCCACGATGCCGGCAAAAGCGGCCTTGTCGTGCACGGCGATGTCCGCAAGCATCTTGCGGTCGATCTCGATACCGGCCTTGCGGATGCCGTTGGCGAACTGGCTGTAGGTCAGGCCCAGTTCACGCGAGGCGGCGTTGATACGCGCGATCCACAGCTGACGGAACACGCGCTTCTTGGTACGGCGGTCACGGTAGGCGTATTGGCCTGCCTTCATCACCGCCTGTTTGGCGACGCGGAAGACATTGCCGCGGCGACCGCGGAAACCCTTGGCGAGTGCGAGAACTTTCTTGTGGCGGGCGCGAGCCGTTACACCACGTTTGACGCGAGGCATGTGTGTACTCCTTGTTCGTCTGAGTTAAATGCCACGGCCGGGCAGCATGGCGGCGACAGAAACCATGTTGGTCTCATGCACTGCGACTGCACCACGGAGGTGACGCTTGTTCTTGGTGGTCTTCTTCGTCAAGATGTGACGCTTGAAGGCTTGACCGCGCTTGACGGTGCCACCGGGACGAACGCGGAAACGTTTTTTCGCGCTGCTCTTGGTCTTCATTTTGGGCATGTGAATGCTCCTTTAGTTTGTGCTCGTGAGGCGCCGCGGATACTCCGCGAACTTGTTGGCCCCGAGACACTTCTTTATCTCGCCCCTGCCGGCACTTCTTTCAAAGTGCCGGCAACGGCGAAATCCCTTCAAAACCTCGTCTGCCGCAAACGCCTCAGGCGGTTGCCGCGGGCGCCGTTGCCGGTGCAGCGTCTGCTGCCGGCTTGGGAGCCCCGCCACCGGCCTTCTTGCGGCCCGGAGCGATCATCATGATCATCTGCCGACCTTCCAGCTTCGGGAACTGCTCGACCATGATCAGGTCGCCCAGTTCATCGCGAATGCGCTGCAAGAGTGCCAAGCCGAGCTCCTGGTGCGTGATCTCGCGGCCACGAAAGCGCAGCGTGATCTTGCATTTGTCGCCCTCTTCAAGAAAGCGCTTGATGTTGCGCATCTTGATGTTGTAGTCACCGTCGTCGGTACCGGGCCGGAACTTGATTTCCTTGACCTCGATGACCTTCTGCTTGGACTTCGCCTCGGCCGCTTTCTTCTGCTCGTGGTACTTGAACTTGCCGTACTCGATCAGGCGACATACCGGCGGATTGGCCGCCGCGACGACCTCCACCAGATCCACATCGGCCTCGCCAGCAAGGCGCAAGGCCTCCGAGAGACTCATAACACCCAATGGCTCGTTTTCCGGGCCTACAAGGCGGACTTCCGGGGCCATGATTTCCCGGTTCAGGCGGTGTTGGCGTTCCTCGCGGTGGCGGCGGTCGCGAAATGCAGTAGCGATGGTCAGAATCCTTCAAAATTTGCTACAAAATCTGTAGCGAACGCCGGTCAGTCCTCGCGGACAAGCGGCACGATTTGGCTGGGAAACATATGGGGTGTTTCGGAGACAAATCAACGCTTGTCGGCAATGTCCTGGACGAGCCGTTGCACGAACGATTCGAGGGACATTGCTCCGAGGTCTTGATTGCCCCGGGCGCGCACTGCGACGGCACCTGCTTCCTTTTCCTTGTCGCCCACGACGAGGATGTAAGGGAGCTTTTGCAACGAATGCTTCCGTATTTTATACGTAATCTTCTCGTTGTGCAGGTCAAGCTGAACCCTAAGCCCTTGATTTTGCAGCGTTTTCGCAACTTGCGCAGCGTAATCGGCCTGTCCTTCGCTGATATTGAGCACCGCCACCTGCACCGGAGCGAGCCACGCAGGCATCGCGCCGGAGTGGTGTTCGATCAGCATGCCGATGAAGCGCTCCAGGCTGCCCACGATGGCGCGATGCAGCATCACGGGGTGCGCGCGGCCACTCGATTCCGTGACGTATTCGCCGCCCAAACGCTCGGCCGTGTTGAAGTCGACCTGCATCGTGCCGCACTGCCACTGCCGGCCGATCGCGTCGCGCAGCGTGTATTCGATCTTCGGACCGTAGAAGGCGCCGTCGCCCGGCGAGATGACGAAGTCGACGCCCGAGCGGCGCAGCGATTCCATCACCGCGTGCTCGGCCTTGTCCCACAGCTCGTCGGAGCCCACGCGGTTCTCGGGCCGCGTGGCGACCTTGTAGAGGATGTCCGTAAAGCCGAAGTCGGCATAAACCTTCTGCAGTTGCTCCGTGTAGGCGATGCATTCGTCGAGGATCTGGTCTTCCGTGCAGAAGATGTGTCCGTCGTCCTGCGTGAAGCCGCGCACGCGCATGATCCCGTGCAGCGCGCCGCTGGGTTCGTTGCGATGGCACTGGCCGAACTCGCCGTAGCGCAGCGGCAGGTCGCGGTAGCTGCGCAGGTCGCTCTTGAAGATCAGCACGTGGCCCGGGCAGTTCATCGGCTTGAGCGCGTATTCGCGCTTCTCCGACTCCGTCGTGAACATGTTGTCGCGGTAGTTCTGCCAGTGGCCCGTTTTCTCCCACAGGCTCTTGTCGAGGATCTGCGGACCCTTCACTTCCCAGTAGCCCGTGTCGCGGTAGATGCCGCGCATGTACTGCTCGACCTGCTGCCAGATCGCCCAGCCCTTCGGGTGCCAGAACACCACGCCCGGCGCCACTTCGTCGATGTGGAACAGGTCCAGCTCCTTGCCGAGCTTGCGGTGGTCGCGCTTCTCGGCTTCCTCGATGCGCTGGATGTACTGGTCGAGCTGCTTTTTGTCAGCCCAGGCCGTGCCGTAGATGCGCTGCAGCTGCTCGTTCTTGGCATCGCCGCGCCAATAGGCGCCGGCCAGCTTCGTGAGCTTGAAGACCTTCAGGAAGCGCGTGTTCGGCACGTGAGGGCCGCGGCACATGTCGACGTATTCCTGGTGGTAGTAGAGGCCCATCGCCTGCTCGTCGGGCATGTCCTCGACGAGACGCAGCTTGTAGTCCTCGCCGCGCGACTTGAAGACCTCGATCACCTCGGCGCGCGGCGTCATCTTCTTGACCACGTCGTAGTCCTGCGCGATCAGCTCGCGCATGCGCGCCTCGATGGCGGCCATGTCCTCGGGCGTGAAGGGGCGCTCGTAGGAAATGTCATAGTAGAAGCCCTCGTCGATCACCGGGCCGATCACCATCTTGGCCGCCGGGTAGAGCTGCTTGACCGCATGGCCGACCAGGTGGGCCGTCGAGTGGCGAATGATCTCCAGGCCTTCGTCGTCCTTGGGCGTGATGATCTGGAGCTTGGCGTCGTGGTCGATGACGTCGCTGGCATCGACGAGCCGGCCGTCGACCTTGCCAGCTACCGTCATCTTGGCCAGGCCTGGGCCGATGGACTGGGCCACTTCGGCCACCGAAACCGGGCCGGGGAACTCGCGGCGCGAGTTGTCGGGGAGCGTGATCTGGATCATGTGAAACCTCGGGAGAAAAACAAAAAAGCGCGGTGGATGCCGCGCTTTGCTTGGTTGGGAGCTGGAAGAAACCAGCGAGCGCGGGCTACCGGCCCTTTCCTTCGATCGTGTCGAAGAAGAAAAAGCCGCTCGATCCTTGCGGAGTAGTTCGCGGTGTCATAACCAAGGTGCCTTTCTCGCTCTTGTTGAGTGCAGAGGCAGCAATTCTAACTTCTGCCCGCCGGGCCGTGGCGCCTGCGTTCTCGAGTCCCTGCACCTCGCCGGGCCGCACGCAAAAAAGCCCGGCACATGGCCGGGCCTGAAAGTGACAGCGAAAAATCGGTGTCGGCAGATCAGTGGAACTGCTCTTCTTCGGTCGAACCGGTCAGCGCGGTGACGCTCGACTTGCCGCCCTGGATCACGGTGGTCACTTCGTCGAAGTAACCCGTGCCCACTTCCTGCTGGTGCGAAACGAACGTGTAGCCGCGGTCGCGCGCTGCGAATTCGGGCTCCTGCACCTTCTCGACATAGGCCGACATGCCGCGCGCCACGTAGTCCTGCGCCAGGTCGAACATGTTGAACCACATCGAGTGGATGCCGGCCAGCGTGATGAACTGGTACTTGTAGCCCATGGCGCCCAGTTCCTTCTGGAACTTGGCGATGGTCGCGTCGTCCAGGTTCTTCTTCCAGTTGAACGACGGCGAGCAGTTGTAGGCCAGCATCTTGCCCGGGTGCACCTTGTGCACGGCTTCGGCGAACTTGCGAGCGAACTCGAGGTCGGGCGTGCCGGTTTCGCACCACACCAGGTCGGCGTAGTAGGCGTAGGCAACGGCGCGGCTGATGGCCTGGTCCATGCCCTTGTTCGTGCGGTAGAAGCCTTCGGCGGTGCGCTCGCCGGTGATGAAGGGCTTGTCGTTCTCGTCGTAGTCGCTGGTGATGAGGTCGGCCGCTTCCGCATCGGTGCGGGCGATCACGAGCGTCGGGGTGCCGCAGACGTCGGCAGCCATGCGCGCTGCGATGAGCTTCTGCACCGCTTCGGTGGTGGGCACGAGCACCTTGCCGCCCATGTGGCCGCACTTCTTGACCGAGGCGAGCTGGTCTTCGAAGTGCACGCCGCCGGCGCCGGCCTTGATCATGGCCTTCATCAGCTCGAAGCCGTTCAGCACGCCGCCGAAACCGGCTTCGGCGTCAGCCACGATGGGCGCGAAGTAGTCGGTGTAGCCCTTGTCGCCGGGGTTCACGTTCTTGGACCACTGGATCTCGTCAGCGCGGCGGAAGGTGTTGTTGATGCGCTCGACCACCGTCGGCACCGAGTCCACCGGGTACAGCGACTGGTCGGGGTACATCGAGGCGTAGCTGTTGTTGTCGGCGGCGACCTGCCAGCCCGACAGGTAGATGGCCTTCACGCCGGCCTTGACCTGCTGCATCGCCTGGCCGCCGGTGAGCGCGCCGAGGCAGTTGACGTAGGGCTCGTTGTTCACCAGGTCCCAGAGCTTCTCGGCGCCGCGGCGGGCCAGCGTGTGCTCGATGGGGAAGGAGCCGCGAAGGCGCACCACGTCGGCGGCGCTGTAGCCGCGCTTGATGCCCTTCCAGCGCGGATTGGTGGCCCAGTCTTTTTCGAGGGCGGCAATCTGCTGTTCGCGGCTCAGTTGTTCTGTGAGGGTCTGGGGCATGGTCACTCCGTGAGGTTGATTGAAGGGTTGAAAGCGGTTGGGCGCTGCGGCCTTGGGATCAACTGTAATTCGATCCGAGACTCTTATGTCTTATAGAAGACATATTTTTCAATCAACAAAATCAACCACTTACGGCGATATCTCTCAATGCGAAATTATTTTTCTCATATTGAGAAAAAATATTGCGCCGCAACAGCCACGTCTTCCACGATGTGCAATCAACCTTTCGGTGGTGAAAACGCCGGCGATTTCTGTGCGGCGTGGGCGATCCAGTCACCGCTGCCGATCACCGGCCGCCCCGCAATCCGCGAAGGATGAATCTCGTAGACCAGGCAATTGACCCACTGCGCACCCACCGCCACGCGAACCTCGCGCTTGATGTACTCGCCCGAATCGTCCTCGGCCACTTCTTCGAGCAGATCGAGCGCCACCTCGACCGCAGGCTCGACGCGATAGATCTCGCCCTTCACGCGCCCCTCCCCGCCGAGCACCACGCCTGGATAAGCGCCAAGGTCGTACAGCGTCCCGGCAATGCTCGCCTCTGCGACGAAGACGGGCGCCGGCCTGTAGCGCGCGATGTCATTGCGCCCGTGCCGGCGCAGCGTGCCGTAGACAAAAACGTGGGGCATCATCGAATCCGCTTTCTCCGCAACAACAAAACTTCAGTCTATTGAACTCCGCCGCCCCCGCTTCCGGCCGCCTCGTGGCCTATGGCTGCCTGGCCCTGAGCATGTCGCTCGTCGGCGCCTACGTCGCCCTCTCCAAACCTCTTGTCGCGGCCTTCCCGGTGCTGCTGCTCGCATGGCTGCGCTTCGGCATCGCCGCGCTGGCCATGCCCCACTGGCTCAAGCGCGGCGTTGACGAGCCGCCGATGACGGCGCACACGCGCTGGCTCGTCTTTCTCGAATCGTTCCTCGGCAACTTCCTGTTCTCGATCTGCATGCTGTACGGCGTGAGCATGACGAGCGCGGTGTCGGCGGGCGTGATCATGGCGTCGATCCCCGCGGTGGTCGCGGTGGCGAGCTGGCTGTTCCTGCGCGAGCGCATCACGGTGCGCATTGGCCTGGCCATCGCATGCGCGGCGCTCGGCATCGGCCTCCTGGCCCTCAGCCCCGCGCACGCGCCGGCTTCGCCCGACGCGGCGACGTCGTCGATGCCGTGGCTCGGCAACCTGCTGGTGTTCTGCGCCGTGCTCTGCGAGACCGCCTATGCGGTGATCGGCAAATCGCTCACGGGGCGCCTGGGGCCCAAGCGCATCGCGTCGCTCATCAACCTCTGGGGCTTCGTGCTCTCGATGCCCTTCGGCATCTGGTTCGCACTGTCGTTCGACTTCGGCGCGGTGCACGGCGGCATCTGGGTCCTGCTCGCGGTCTACGCACTCGCTGCGAGCATCTGGACGGTGTGGCTCTGGATGACGGGCCTGCGCCATGTTCCCGCCGCGCGGGCCGGTGTTTTCGCGGTGTTGCTGCCCGTCAGCGCGGCGCTCGTGGGCGTGCTCGTGCTCGGTGAAAACCTCTCTTCGCCGCAGCTGCTCGCGTTCGCGATTGCACTCGTGGGCGTGGTGCTTGCGACGTGGCCTGGGCGCCGAACGTGAAAAACGAGGCTTCTCCCCTCTGAAAAAACAACAACTCCCAATGAAAAAACCGCTTTTTCCCTTGGAAACGCGTTTTTTCTCCTTTAGCATCCGCATTGCCACTGGAGACGCAAGTTTTTCATTGGTGAATGTTCAACCAAAAAAGGAAATCAACCATGGCAACTGCAAAGAAGGCTCCGGCCAAGAAAGCTCCGGCAAAGAAGGCCGCTCCCGCAAAGAAGGCTGCGGCTCCTGCGAAGAAGGCTGCACCGGCCAAGAAGGCCGCTCCCGCAAAGAAGGCTGCTCCTGCGAAGAAGGCCGCACCGGCGAAGAAGGCTCCTGCAAAGAAGGCCGCTCCCGCCAAGAAGCGCACTCCCAACGCTGCGTTCATGAAGGCCCTGACCCCCAGCCCGGCACTCGCTGCCGTGGTCGGCTCGACGCCTCTGCCGCGCACCGCTGTCGTGAGCAAGCTGTGGGACTACATCAAGAAGAACAACCTTCAAGACAAGGCCAACAAGCGCAACATCAACGCCGACGCAAAGCTGAAGGAAATCTTCGGCAAGGCGCAAGTGTCGATGTTCGAACTGGCCGCGCTGATTGGCAAGCACGTCAAGTAAGCACCCAGGGGCCTCGCGCTCCTGAATCAAAAAGCCGGCTCACGCCGGCTTTTTTTTCGCCTGCGGCAAGGCCATGCCCTCCTCGAAGAAACGTGCCGGCGTGCAGCCGAAATTCTTGCGGAAAGTTTCGATGAACGCGCTCACCGAGCTGTAGCCGACCGTCAGCGCCACCGTCGTCACGGCCTCGCCCAGGCTCAACAGTTCGACGGCCTTCAGCAAGCGCGATTGCTGCCGCCATTGCGCAAAACTCAATCCAGTCTCGACAGCGAAGCGGCGCGTGAGCGTCCTGCGCGCCATGCCGATGCGATCGGCCCACTGGTCGATGGTGTCGGGCATCGCGGGATCGTTCGCCAATGCCGTGGCCATTGCCGCCAGGCGCTTGTCCTGCGGCATCGGCAGATGAAGCGACGGCCTCGCGCTCGCGACGAGTTCATCGAGCAACACGGCCACAAGCCGCGCGCGGCGTTCCTCGAAGGCGCTCGACGATGCATCGAACGATGTCAGCCGATCGATCACCGCCTGCATCAGCGGCGTCGTTGCGAACACATGCGGGCCTTCGGGCAGACCGGCCGCCATCGCCGCATCGATGTGCAGGCTCCAGCCCGCGGTGGCGCCGAAACTCTGCGCCGCATGCGCGCACCGCGGCGCGATCCAGCCGATCCACCCCGGCGGCTGCACCCAGCGCCCGGCAGGCGTCTCGATGACCTGCAGCCCCTCGCGCAAGGCGAACAGCTGCCCCGTCTCGTGCGCGTGGTAGCCCGTGACGCGCGGCGCCTCGTAGGCATTGATCCAGAGCCTGACCGGCGCGTCAGCCGCCATGCCTGGCCCGCCGGAGGTATCGATTGGCCCCGCGCCGCAAGCCGCGAAGCGCCCTGCTGCCTAGCATCGAGTTCATCTTCACAACGCCTTCAAAGGAACACACATGCAAGCTCAGGACGTACTGCCCGATGGCCAGGATTTCGTCATCAGGAACGGACTCCCCTTGCGCAAGGGCTCGGTCGGCGCCTTCCTCATCAATGCGCAGTTGCTGCAGGACCCGAACGCCAGCGCAGAGGCGAAGCAGGCCGCCGAGCGCGACCTGATCGACCTGCTCCCCGCTCTCGAAGCGCTGGGCCTGTTCGACGTGTTCGAGTTGCGCTCGCCCACGTTGCGCGACGAGGTGGCCCGTCATCGCGCGGCGCTCAGCTGCGCGCCGGCTGCTGCGCCGCGCGCCTGATCGACGCCAGCGTCCCGCGCGTGGTGATCACCTCGGGGTCCAGCGGAATCTCGATCAGCGTGCCCGTGTCGGCCGCCAGCGCGCGCAGCAGCGCGGCTTCGAACTGCCCGGTCTCCGTCACGCGTTCGGCCGCATAGCCGTAGGCGCGGGCGAGGCCGCAGAAGTCGGGGTTGCGCAGCGCGGTGCCGCTGGTGCGCGCCGGGTACTCGCGCTCCTGGTGCATGCGGATCGTGCCGAACATGCCGTTGTTGAGCAGCACGACGATGCTCTTGCCGCCGTGCTGCGCAGCCGTCGCGAGCTCCTGCCCTGTCATCAGGAAATCGCCGTCGCCCGCGATCGTGAAGGCCACGCGCCCCGTCGCGAGGTTCGCGGCAATGCCAGCCGGCACGCCGTACCCCATCGCGCCGCTGGTCGGCGCCAGCTGCGTCTTGTGGCCCTTGGCGAGCCCGTGATAGCGGAAGTAGCGATGTACCCAGCTCGCGAAGTTGCCGGCACCGTTGGTGATGGCCGCGTCCGGTGGCAGGTGCTTTTGCAGCAGCGCGACGACCTCGGCCATGTCGACAGGCCCGCGCGGCGTCTCGGCCGGCATGCCGGCCAGCGCCTGCGGCACGAGGTTGGCCTCGTAGTCCGCATGCGCCTGCGCGGTCCATTCTTCCCAGGGCAAGGTGGGCGGCGCACTCAGCACCTCGAGGCTGCGCGCCGCGGCGCTCATGCCGGCGTTGATCGCGAGGTCGGCCTGGTACACGCGGTTGAGTTCCTCGGCGCTCGCATGGATGTGCACCAGTACCTGCCTGGCCTTGGGCGCCTCGAGCAGCGTATAGCCGCCGGTCGTCATCTCGCCCAGGCGCGGACCGATCGCAAGAATCAGGTCCGCGTCCTTCACGCGCTGCGCGAGCTTCGGGTTGATCGCGATGCCGACATCGCCCGCATACAGCGGATGGTGGTTGTCGAAGGTGTCCTGGTAGCGGAAGGCATTGGTCACCGGCAGGCGCCAGTTCTCGGCGAAGCGCTGCAGCGCCTGCGCGGCCTGTGTAGTCCAGCCGCCGCCGCCCGCGATCACCAGCGGCTTGTGCGACTTCAGCAGCAGCTCGCGCAAAGTGCGCAGCGCACCCGGATCGCTCCATGGCTGCACCGCCTCCACGCGCGGCAGCGGCCGCGCTGAAGTCTCCGTGCGCAGCATGTCCTCGGGCAGCACCAGCACCACCGGCCCGGGCCGCCCGTTCATCGCGGTTGCGAAGGCGCGCGCCACGTACTCGGGAATCCGGTCCGCGTCGTCGATGCGCTCCACGCGCTTGGCGAATCCCTTCGTGCTCGGCCCGAAGAAGCTGCCGTAGTCCACTTCCTGGAAGGCTTCGCGGTCGCGGAAGTCGCTGCCGACGTCGCCCACGAACAGCACCATCGGCGTCGAATCCTGGAACGCGTTGTGCACGCCGATCGATGCGTTGGTGGCGCCGGGCCCGCGGGTGACGAAGCACACACCCGGCCGCCCGGTGAGCTTGCCGTGCGCCTCGGCCATGAAGGCCGCGCCGCCCTCCTGCCGGTTCACGATGAAGCGCGCGCGATCGCCGTAGGCATGAAAGCCGTCGAGCACGGCGAGGAAGCTTTCGCCCGGCACGCCGAACGCGATCTCCATGCCTTGCGCGACCAGGCACTCGACGATCAGGTGGCCTGCGGGTTGTGATGTACTCATGAGAAGTCGAACCTCAGCTGCAATGTCTCCGGCAATTATGTGCGTCTGCTCCTCATGCCTTGCGTTAATTCCCCAAATGGTTAAATTCGCGCCATGAAGGCACCGAAGGATTCCCCGCCCGAGACGCTCGAACCGCGCTCGCGCGATGCCGACCGCTCGCAGCTCGCCATCCTCGCCGCGGCGCGCGAGGAGTTCTCGCAGCTGGGTCTGGCCGGCGCGCGCATGGACAGCATCGCGACGCGCGCGGGCCTGAACAAGCGCCTCATCTACTACTACTTCGGCAGCAAGGACGACCTGTTCCTCGCGGTGCTCGAGCGCACCTACGCCGACATCCGCGATGCCGAGCAGCGGCTGCACCTGGACGAGATCGAGCCGGTCGAGGCGATCCGCCAGCTCGTCTCTTTCACCTGGCACTACTACCTCGAACACCCCGAGTTCATCACGCTGCTCAACAGCGAGAACCTGCACCGCGCCGCGCACCTGAAGCGCTCCGAGCGCATCCAGGAAATGAACTCGCCGCTGGTGCAGCTGCTCGATACCGTGCTGGAGCGCGGCCGCCGCGAGAACCTGTTCCACGCGGGCGTGGACCCGGTGCAGCTGTACATCTCGATCGCGTCGCTGTGCTACTTCTACCTCTCGAACAACCACACGCTCTCGGCCATCTTCGGGCGTGACCTGCGTGCGCCCAAGGCGATGGCGCAACGCCTCTCGCACATGACCGACCTGGTCCTGGGCTACGTCCTGAAATAGGCTCACCCCCAGGCTTCGCGCACTTCGTGTCGCTACGCAAACCCCCTTCCGGGGGCAACACCTGCGGCCCGGCAAAGCCGGTTCCGCGGTGTTACTGGCCTTGGCTGCGCCAGCTTCACGCGCCGCGCGCGGCGCAAATCCCTTCGACCAACCACTGAGCCTCCTTCGGGTATTCACTAGGCGACGTCGGTTGACGCTGCGGCGCAGCCGTTCCTAAAATCGTTAATTCACTTATTGGTGAATTGATCGATTCAAGACAGCGGCACGACCGCGCGGAGACAGACACCCATGAAGCGACTCGCACGCACCACTGCCACCACCACCGCATTCGCTGCGCTCACCGCCCTGGCCTCGTTGGCCGCGCTGATGCCGGGCTTGGCGTCCGCGCAGAACGGCTACCCGACCAAGCCGATCCGCGTGATCGTTCCCTTCGCGGCCGGCAGCACCACCGACATCATTGCGCGCGCCATCGCCGACAAGATGAGCCAGAGCATGGGCCAGACGCTGGTCATCGACAACCGCGGCGGCGCGAGCGGCACCATCGGCCAGCAGGCGGTGGCCACGGCCGCGCCGGATGGCTACACGGTCATGATCCATTCGTCGTCGCACACGGTGAGCCCTTCGACCTTCGCCAAGCTGCCGTTCGACACGGTGGGCGATTTCGCGGGCGTCACGCCGATCTCCTCGCTCCCCAACGCGCTGGTCATCTCGCCCACCAAGAACATCAAGACGCTGCCGCAACTCCTGGCCGCCGCGCGCGCCAAGCCCGGCAGCATGAACTTCGCCTCGGCCGGCCAGGGCAGCGCGACGCACCTGAACGCCGAGAAATTCAAGATGGCCGCCAAGATCGACGCGACCAACATCCCCTTCAAGGGATCGGGAGAAGCGGTGACCGAGGTGCTCTCGGGCCGCGTCGACTACTACTTCTCCCCCATCGCCCCGGTGATCGGCCAGATCAAGGAAGGCCAGCTGCTCGCGCTCGCCGTCGGTTCGCCCAAGCGCGCGGCGGCCTTGCCCGACGTGCCCACCACCACCGAGGCCGGCGTGCCTGGCTCCGAGTTCAACTTCTGGATCGGGATGATGGCGCCCGCCAAGACGCCGCGCGACGTCGTCAACCGCCTGCACGACGAAGTGGCGAAGGCGCTGGCCACGCCCGAGGTGAAGGAGCGTTTCCTCAAGCTGGGCGCCGACGCCTGGACGCTCAAGCCCGAGCAGTTCGACGCCTACATCAAGGAAGAGATCGCGAGCAACGCGCAACTCGTGAAGGCCGCGGGCCTGCAGGTCCAGCAGTAAACGCACGTCCTCCGCGCCGAGAAAGATCCGAGTCGCCACCATGCTCCGCAAGCTCCTGCTCTCCCCGGCCCTGCGGCCGTTCCTGCTGATCCTGTTGCTGCTGGTGCTGTGGGACCTCGTGATCCGCCTCTTCAGGATCCCGGCCTACCTGATTCCGCCGCCGTGGGAAGTCGTGAAGCAGCTCGTGGCCGAGTGGCCGCGCCTCCTCGCCGAAAGCTGGAAGACCACGCTCGCCACGCTCGGCGGCTTCGGTCTCACGATCCTCATCGGCATTCCGATCGCGATGGTCATCGCCTACTCGCGGCTGGTCGAGTCGTATGTGTACCCGCTGCTGGTGTTCTCGCAGAGCATCCCGAAGGTGGCGATCGCGCCGCTCTTCGTGGTGTGGTTCGGCTTCGGCATCCTGCCCAAGGTGATCAGCGCGTTCCTGCTGGGCTTCTTCCCCGTGGTGGTGTCCACGGTGATGGGCTTCAAGTCGGTCGAGCCCGACATGCTGGACCTCGCCCGCTCGATGGGCGCGAGCCGCCTGCAGACCTTCTTCAAGATCAGCCTGCCGCAGGCGCTGCCCGCGATCTTCAGCGGCTTGAAGGTCTCGGTCACGCTCGCCGTCGTGGGTGCTGTGGTCGGCGAATTCGTCGGTTCCAACTCGGGTATCGGCTACGTGCTGCAGGTGGCCAACGGCAACTTCGATCTACCGCTGATGTTCGCCGCGCTCGTGGTGCTGTCGAGCATCGGCGTGGTCCTTTTCGTCGCGGTCGATCTGGTCGAGCGCGTGATGATTCCGTGGCACGCCTCCCAGCGCCACGTGCAATGAGTTCCTTCGTCATACCCAGAAAACTCCCGGAGACAACCGCCATGAAGAAACTGCTTCCCTCGATGCTCGCCGTCGCCGTCACGGCCCTGGCGACCTTCGCCATCGCGCCGGCCCATGCCCAGGCTGAAAAGCCCAAGGACAAGGTCACGCTGATGCTCAACTGGTACCTCTACAGCGAGCACGCGACCTTCTTCCTCGGCAAGGAAAAGGGCTTCTACGCCGAAGAGGGCATCGACCTCGACATCCAGGAAGGCCGCGGCTCCGCCGTCACCGCGCAGGCGGTGGCCGCCAAGTCGGCGACCTTCGGCTACATCGACGTCACCACCATGATCAAGGCCGCCGCCAAGGGCGCGCCGCTGAAGTCGACCGGCGTGCTGTTCCAGGTGAGCCCGATGTCGGTCATGGGCTTCACCGAGAAGAACATCAAGACGCCCAAGGACATCATCGGCAAGACCGTGGCCGTGACGCCCGGCGACTCGATGTCGCAGATGTGGCCGCTCTTCCTCAAGGTCAACGACATCAAGCCCGACCAGGTGAAGATCGTCTCGGGCGACGGCCAGACCAAGCTCAATGCGGTGACCAACGGCCAGGCCGACCTCCTCCTGGGCTACGTGATGGACCAAGCCATCAAGCTGCAGGACGCCACCGGCAAGCCCGTGACGCCGATCCGCTTTGCCGACTCGGGCGTGAACCAGATCAGCTCCGGGATCATCACCAACAAGAACCTCCTGACCGAGAACCCCGACCTCGTGAAGCGCTTTATGCGCGCCTCCACCAAGGCCGCCGAAGCCGCCGAGAAGAGCCCCGAGGCGGCCGTGGACGCGATGCTGAAAGCCAACCCGAAGGCCGGCGTGCGCGACACGCTGATCGTGGGCATGAAGCAGAGCGTGGCGCTCTATCACACGAAGGACACGGCGAACCAGCGCCCGTTCCGCGTGGCGATGAAGAACGTGAACGACTCGCTGGACCTTTTGGTGCAGTACGGCGGCATGGATGCATCGACGCGCGGCAAGCCCGAGGACTACGTCACCCTCGACTTCCTGCCGAACTGATCTTTCTTCCGCGCGTTCGCTCGCTTGCAGTTGCCACCTCTCACGCACCCATGTCCCAAGTCAACCTGATCGAAGCGCGCGGCGTCTCGAAGACCTACCAGAGCAAGGACGGCCCGGTCGAATCGCTCAAGCCCCTGGACTTCGCCATCCAGGAAGGCGAATTCGTCTCCGTCGTCGGCCCCTCGGGCTGCGGCAAGAGCACGCTGCTCAAGATGGTCGCGGGCCTGCTGCCGATCAGCGGCGGCGAACTCACGCTGGCCGGCAAGCCGATCAAGGGACCGCAGAAGGACGTGGGCATCGTGTTCCAGAGCGCGGTGCTGCTGCCCTGGCGCAGCGTAGAAGACAACATCCTGCTGCAGGCCGAGATGCGCCACCTGCCCAAGGCCGCCGCCAAGACCCGGGCGCGCGAACTCATGGAGATGGCCGGCCTCAAGGGCTTCGAGGGCAAGTACCCCTGGCAGCTTTCGGGCGGCATGCAGCAACGCGCGTCGATCTGCCGCGCGCTGCTGCACGACCCCTCGGTGCTCTTGATGGACGAGCCCTTCGGCGCGCTCGACGCGATGACGCGCGAGAAGATGAACCTGGAACTGCAACGCATCTGGATGGCCTCCAAGAAGACCGTGATGCTGATCACCCACAGCATCCCCGAGGCGATCTTTCTCTCGGACCGCGTGATCGTGATGAGCGAGCGCCCCGGCTCGATCGCGGCCGTCTACGACATCGACCTGCCGCGCCCGCGCACGCTCGACATGATGGCCTCGCCGGAGTTCGGCGCGTACACGAAGCTGGTGCGCGCGCATTTCTTCTCGCAGGGCATCCTGGACCACTGAACGCCTGCCATGGACGCGCCCCGCTTTCACATCGAAGAGATCCGTTTTTCCGAGCGCGACGTGGCGCTCCGGCTGCCGTTCCGCTTCGGCGCCGCCACCGTCACCGCCTGTCCGCAGGTGTACGTGCGGGCCCGCATCCGCTTCGAGAACGGCGGCACGGCCGAGGGCTGCGCGGCCGAGATGATGGTGCCGAAATGGTTCGACAAGAACCCGGCCCTCAACAACGAGCAGAACTTCGAGCAGCTGCGCTTCGCGCTGCGCGATGCGCGCGATGCGTATGTGGCTGAAGACGACGCGCAGACCGCGTGGACGCACTTCGCCTCGAACTACGCTGCGCTGCAGGCCCGCGCGAAGGCCAAGGGCCTGCAAGCACTCGTAGCGAGCTACGGCCCGGCGCTGATCGACCGCGCCGTGATGGACGCGCTCTGCCTGCACACCGGCACGAGCTTCGCGACCGCCATGAGCGCCAACCTCTGCGGCATCGACATTGCGGGCAGTGGGCTCGCCGACGATCTCGCGGGCTTCGACATGCCCGCCTTCCTGGCCAGCCATTCCCCGCAGGCAAGCATCGCGGCACGCCACACCGTCGGCCTGGCCGATGCCATCGACGACAGCGACGCACTGCCCGACGCGCCCGCCGACGGCCTGCCCACCACCCTCGCCGCAGCGGTAAAACGCTACGGCCTCACTCACTTCAAGCTCAAGCTCTGCGGCCACACCGCGCAAGACATCGACCGGCTACAACGCATCGCCCGCGTGATCGACGGCCACGCCCAACTCGTGACGCTCGACGGCAACGAGCAGTACGCCGATGCCGACGACTTCGCCGTCTTCCTCGACCGCATGCTCTCCACGCCCGTGCTGTGGAAGCTCGCGCAGAAGACCGTCTTCGTCGAACAGCCGATCCGCCGCGATGCCGCGCTGGAGCGCGACGTGTCGGCACTGGGCAAGCGCATTCCGCTTCTGATCGACGAATCCGACGCCACGCTCGACGCCTTCGTGCAGGCCCGCGCGCTCGGCTACACGGGCGTATCGAGCAAGAGCTGCAAGGGCTTCTACAAGTCGGTCGTCAACGCGGCGCGCTGCGCGCACTGGAATGCGGCGAAAGACAAGCCGCGCTATTTCCTTTCCGGCGAAGACCTCACGATGCAGGCCGGCATCGGCGTGCAGCAGGACCTCGCGCTCGTCGGGTGGCTGGGCCTCTCGCACGTCGAGCGCAACGGCCACCACTACGTCAACGGCCTCGCGGCCGTGCCCGAGGCCGAGCAGCAGGCGCTTGCCGCGCTGCACCCAGGCCTCTACGAAACCAGCGACGGCGCCGTGCGCCTCGCCATCCGCGGCGGACAGCTCCCTCTGTCGTCGCTCGCCACCGCGCCCGGCTTTGCCACCGGCATTCCCGGCGCGGGCATCTCGTGGGACGCCATGCGTTCCGTCTACTGAAGCACCCCTCTCGCACCCCTCTCGAATCTCAAGGAAGAAAACGATGGCCACCCAACGTCTCGGAATCATCATGCACGGCGTCACCGGCCGCATGGGCATGAACCAGCACCTGATCCGCTCGATCTGCGCGATCCGCGCGCAAGGCGGCGTCACGCTGTCGAACGGCGACAAGGTCATGCCCGACCCCATCCTCATCGGCCGCAACGCCGAGAAGATGGAAGCGCTCGCCAAGGCCCACAACATCGCGCGCTGGGGCACGGACCTCGACAAGGCGCTGGAGAACAAGGACGACACCATCTTCTTCGACGCCGGCACCACGCAGATGCGCCCCACGCTGCTGGCCAAGGCGATCCGCGCCGGCAAGCACGTGTACTGCGAGAAGCCGATCGCGACCAACCTCAACGAAGCCGTGGAAGTCGCGCGCCTGGCCGAAGGCTCGGGCCTCAAGCACGGCGCCGTGCAGGACAAGCTGTTCCTCCCTGGCCTGCGCAAGCTGGACATGCTGCGCCGCGCCGGCTTCTTCGGCCGCATGCTCAGCGTGCGCCTGGAGTTCGGCTACTGGGTGTTCGAGGGCGACCTGCAGCCCATCCAGCGCCCGAGCTGGAACTACCGCAAGGAAGACGGCGGCGGCATGATCCTGGACATGATGTGCCACTGGCGCTACGTGCTGGACAACCTGTTCGGCGAAGTGAAGTCGGTCTCGTGCATCGGTGCCACGCACATCCCCAAGCGCTGGGACGAAGCCGGCAAGCCATATGAAGCCACCGCCGACGACGCGGCCTACGCCACCTGCGAACTCACTGGCCACAACGGCGAGCCGGTGATCGCGCAGATCAACATGAGCTGGGTCACGCGCGTGCGCCGCGACGACCTGGTGACCTTCCACGTCGACGGCACCGACGGCTCGGCCGTGGCCGGTCTTTCCAGCTGCCGCGCCCAATCGCGTGTGGCCACGCCGCGCCCGGTGTGGAACCCCGACGAGAAGCAGATGATGAATTTCTTCGACCAGTGGCAGGAGATTCCGGACTCGCAGGTTTACGACAACGGCTTCAAGATCCAGTGGGAGCATTTCATTCGCCACGTGGTGGAGAACGAGCCCTACAAGTGGACGCTGCCCGAAGGCGCCAAGGGCGTGCAGCTGGTCGAGGCCGCGCTCGAATCGTGGAAGGACCGTCGCTGGGTCGATGTGCCTGCGCTGAAGGTCTGAAGAAGAAGCTGCCATGGCCCTCTCGCTGACCCTCCCCACCGCGAACGGCACGCTCGCGCCCTACGCCCTGCGCGGCACCGCGCCGGTCAAGCCCGATGCGGGCGTGAAGTTCAACCGCATCGCCTACTCGGCCGCGCACGTCGTGGCCGACCCGCTCGCGGCCGTCAACCCGTGGCTGCAGGCCGCGGTCGACTGGGACACCACCATCGCCTACCGCCGCCACCTGTTCTCGCTCGGCCTGGGCGTGGCCGAGGCGATGGACACCGCGCAGCGCGGCATGGGCCTGGACTGGCCCACGTCGCTCGAACTGATCCGCCGCTCGCTCGATGCGGCGAAAGACGTGCCGGGGGCGCTCGTCGCTTCAGGCTGCGGCACCGACCACCTGAACATCGACGAAGTGAAGAGCGTCGACGACGTGATCCGCGGCTACGAGGAGCAGATGGCCGCCATCGAGGCGCTCGGCGGCAAGCTGATCGTGATGGCCAGCCGCGCGCTCGCCCGCGTGGCGAAAAGCCCCGCGGACTACGAGCGCGTGTACGACCGCATCCTGAGCCAGGCCAGGCAGCCCGTGGTGCTGCATTGGCTCGGCGACATGTTCGACCCGGCGCTCGCGGGCTATTGGGGCACGAAGGATGTGGATGCGGCGATGGACACGGCCGTGGGCATCATCGCGGCGCATCCGGAGAAGGTCGATGGCATCAAGATTTCCTTGCTCGACAAGGACAAGGAAATCGCCATGCGCCGCCGCCTTCCCAAGGGTGTTCGCATGTACACCGGCGACGACTTCAACTACGCCGAGCTGATCGCCGGCGACGGCTTCGGCGACGAGCCGACGCACGGCAAGAGCGATGCGCTGCTGGGCATCTTCGACGCCATCGCGCCCGCAGCGAGCGCGGCGCTCGGCGCACTGGCGCAAGGCAACACCGAAAAGTTCCACGCGATCCTCGGCCCCACGGTGCCGCTGTCGCGCCACATCTTCGCGGCGCCCACGCGCTTCTACAAGACGGGCGTGGTGTTCATGGCCTGGCTCAACGGCCACCAGAAGCACTTCACGATGGTGGGCGGCCAGCAGAGCACGCGCTCGCTGCAGCACTTCGCCGAACTGTTCCGCTTGGCCGATGCGGCCAACCTGCTGGAGCAGCCGGAGCTGGCGGTGCGCCGCATGAAGACTCTGTTGGCCCTGCACGGCATGGAAGGTTGAACGGACCCATGCGCGATTTCTCGCAGAACCACGACTGGCTCTCGATCAACACCGCGACCGTGCGCAAGCAATCGGGCGCCGAGGTGCCGCTGGACCGCATCATCGACCAGTGCGCCGAGCGCGGCATCCGCGCGATCAGCCCGTGGCGCGATCAGGTCGCGGCCGTCGGGCTCGACAAGATCGCCAGGCAATTGAAGGCGCATGGCATCGGCCTTTCGGGCTACTGCCGCGGCGGCTTCTTTCCCGCGCCCGACGCGGCGGGCCTGAAGGCCGCGCTGGACGACAACCGCCGCGCCATCGACGAGGCGAAGACGCTCGATGCGCCCTGCCTCGTGCTGGTCGTCGGCGCCCTGCCCGGCGCGCTCGACGGCAAGGCCGCGTACAAGGACATCGCCCGTGCGCGCAGCGAAGTGCGCGACGGCATCGCCGCATCGCTGGACTACGCCCGCGAAGTCGGCATGCCGCTCGCCATCGAGCCCCTGCACCCGATGCAGGCGGCCGACCGCGCCTGTATCAACACGCTCGAGCACGCGCTCGACCTCTGCGACGAACTCGACGCGGGCAAGAGCGGCATGCTGGGAGTGGCGCTGGACATCTACCACGTGTGGTGGGACCCGAAGCTGCAGCAGCAGATCGCCCGCGCCGGCCGCGAGCGCCTCCTGGCCTACCACGTCTGCGACTGGCTCACGCCCACGCGCGACCTGCTCTCGGACCGCGGGATGATGGGTGATGGCGTGGTCGAGCTCAAGAAGATCCGCGGCTGGGTCGAGGACGCGGGCTTCGCGGGCTTCAGCGAGGTAGAGATCTTCTCGAACCTCGATTGGTGGCAGCGCCCGGGGGCCGAGACGCTGGACGCGTGCATCGAGCGACATCGCAGCGCGGTCTGATGCATTGCGCCGAAGCGAAGCGCAGCCGCCTGTGCTGCAATTCGCCCCATGGCTGACCCGACCCTCGACGACCTGCGCCGCTACGCGGTGGCGCGCACCCTCTTCAAGCCCACCACCCTCCCCGGCGCGATCCGCCAGCTCGGCTTCGTGCAGGCCGATCCGATCCGCGCACCGGCGCGCGCGCAAGACCTGACCTTGCGCCATCGCGTGAAGGACTACCGCGCGGGCGATCTCGAAAGCCGCTACACGCGCCTGGCGATCGAGGAAGACTGCCTCGTCAACTACGGCTTCCTGCCGCGCGAGCACCTCGCGCTCATGCATCCGCGCGAAGCCAAGCAGGCCTGGGACGCCGCGACGCGGCGCAAGGCCGCCGACGTGCTGGCCTATGTGCGCGAGCACGGCCCGGTGCATCCGCGCCAGGTCGAGCAGCACTTCGCGCACGGCCGCATCCAGAACTACTGGGGCGGTTCGAGCAACGCGACCACGCACCTGCTGGACGGCATGCACTACCGCGGCATGCTGCGCGTGGTGCGGCGCGACAGCGGCACGCGGGTCTATGAAGCGGTGACGCACATGCCCGCCGACGACAGCCCCGCCGGCCGCGCGCAACGCGCTGCCGCGCTCATCGAATTGATCGTGCGCAAGTACGCGCCGCTGCCGGCCGCGAGCCTCACTTACCTCGTGCGACTGCTGGGCTACGGCGCGCCGCACCTCGCGGCGCAGACGCAGGCGGCGTTGCGCCTGGCGCGTGAAGAGCTCGCGAGCTGCCGCATCGATGGCACCACCTGGTATTGGCCCGCGAGCGAGAACCCGGCCTCCAAACGCCATGCACCGGATGACGCGGTGCGCCTGCTCGCGCCCTTCGATCCGGTCGTGTGGGACCGCCGCCGCTTCGAGCTGCTGTGGGGCTGGACGTACAAGTTCGAGGCCTACACGCCCGCGCCCAAGCGCCAGTTCGGCTACTACGCGCTGCCGCTCTTGTGGCACGACCGCGTGATCGGCTGGGCCAACGTGACCGCGCCTGAAGGCCGGCTGCAGCCGGCCTTCGGCTACGCCGGCAGAAAGCCGCGCGATACGGCGTTCCGCGCGGCGCTCGACGACGAGTTGCACCGCATGACGCAGTTCCTCGCGGGGCGTGTGTTGCCGATCAAATAAATCCCCGCGCGGCCCAAGGTCTGGCGCGCGGGCGACAACCCGGGCTGGGCGGCGCTCCTAGAATCGCGCCGTCGTCCGGTTCGCCGGGCGGCAAGCGTTCTCAGGGCGGGGTGCAATTCCCCACCGGCGGTGATGGCGACCGAAAGGTTGCACAAGCCCGCGAGCGCCCGAGGCCTGTGCAAGCAGGCCGAGGGGTCAGCAGATTTCGGTGCGATTCCGAAGCCGACGGTCACAGTCCGGATGAAAGAGAGCGCGAAATGCGGGCACGCCCGCGCGCTCTCGCATGAGCGCGCGGTGTGCCTTGCGGTTTCGTGCGCCCTGATTCAGGAAACCTGCTTTTCAGAGGCACACCATGAGTCAGATCAACGACCTTCCCCTCTCCGCCATCACCGCGTCGAATTCGTCGCGCGGCGAGCGCATCGCTTTCGTCGAGGCGCAGTGGCATTCCGACATCGTCCATCAGGCACGCGACGCCTTCCTCGAAGAGATGGCGCGCCTGGGCGTGGCGCGCGAGCTCATCGACGTCTTCGATGTGCCCGGCGCCTTCGAGATCCCGCTGCATGCCAAGCGCCTGGCGAACTCGGGCAAGTACGCGGCCATCATCGGCTGCGCGCTGGTGGTCGATGGCGGCATCTACCGCCACGAGTTCGTCGCGAACACGGTGGTGAGCACGTTGATGCAGCTTCAACTGGAGACCGACGTGCCGATCTTCTCGGCCGTGCTCACGCCGCACCACTTCCACGAGCACGTGGAGCACCGCAAGTACTTCCATCGCCATTTCGCGATCAAGGGCACCGAAGTGGCCGAGGCCTGCTTCAAGACGCTCGAGGCGCTCAAGCAGGTGGACGCGGCACTGGCCGCGTGACAACGGCCCCCCGTCCGCAGTAATCTGCGCGGATGGCCTCTCCATCCGCCCCAAGAGATCGCTACACCCTCTACGGCGCGCCCGGCTCGGGCGCCACGCCGGTCCATGCGGCGCTGACGCTGATCGGCGCGGAAGTCGAGACCATCGACGTCGCCACCTGGGAGGGCGATGCCGAGCGCGAACGCATGGCGAGCGTCAACCCGATGCGCCAGGTGCCCGCGCTCGTGCTGCCTTCCGGCGAAGTGATGACCGAGAGCGCGGCCATCCTCATCTGGCTCGGCGACCGCTACCCCGAAGCGGGCCTGTGCCCCGCGCCCGGCGATCCGCTGCGCGCGCGCTACCTGCGCTGGATGGTCTATCTGCCCGCGGCCATCTATTCGCTCTTCTGGGTGCGCGACGATCCCACGCGCCTCACGCCCGACCCCGCGGCGCAGGCCGTGATGCTCGAGCGCACGGCCGAGCGCATCGCGCACTGCTGGCACCTGATGGACACGCAGATCGACGAGCCCGCGCCTTATCTCCTCGGCGAGAAGATCAGCATGCTCGACCTGTACGTGACGGTGATGTCGCGCTGGACGCCGCAGCGCCGGCGCTTCTACCGCGTGGCGCCGCGCATGGCGCGCGTGGTGCGGCGCGTGGACGCCGATCCGCGGCTGGCCGCGTTCTGGGCCGCGCGCTTTCCGTTCTCGATGGACGAGCAAGCCGAAAAAAATTGACGCCCGCCCTTCCGATAATCGACGCCATGACCGCACGCACCCCCACCACCGACTACCCGATGACGATCTACCACAAGCCCAACTGCAGCACGTCGCGCAACGTGTTGGGCTTGATCCGCGAAAGCGGCGTGGAGCCGACGATCGTGCTGTACCTGGAGACGCCGCCTTCGAAGAAGAAGCTGCGCGAGCTCGCCAAGGCCATGGGCATGACGGCACGCGACCTGCTGCGTACGAAGGAAGCGCCGTACGAAGAACTGCAGCTGGCCGACGCGAAGTGGACCGATGATCAGTTGTTCGATGCGATCGTGGAGCACCCGATCCTCTTGCAGCGCCCCATCGTCGTCTCGCCGCGCGGCACGTTGATGTGCCGGCCCTGGGAACGAGTGCGCGAGATCCTGCCGGTGTAAAAGGCTCACCCCCAGGCTTCGCGCACTTCGTGTCGCTTCTCCAACCCCCTACCGGGGGCAACACCAGAGGCCCGGCAAAGCCGGTTCCTCGGTGTCCCACGAACAGACACACACCGTGTCGCTTCAAGTGCTCTGCTGCATCAATCCCCACGCGACATGCTCGCGCACGAGTTCGCTCGGGTGCTCGGCCCGCGTCGCGAGCGCTTCCCTCGCGCCGACATCGCCCGACCGCACCGCATTGCCCAGTGCCACTGCGATGTTGCGCAGCCACCGCTCGTGCCCGATGCGCCGTATCGGACTGCCCTCGGTACGGCGCAGGAACTCGTCTTCGGTCCATGCGAAGAGCTCGGCCAAGGTGCGCCCCGTGAGGCCTTCGCGGGCGTCGAAATCGGGCAGCGCGCTTTTCTTGGCGAACTTGTTCCACGGGCAGATCAGCTGGCAGTCGTCGCAGCCGTAGATGCGGTTGGCCATCAGCGGCCGCAGCTCCTCCGGAATCGGGCCGCCGTGCTCGATGGTGAGGTACGAGATGCAGCGCCGCGCATCGAGCCGCCCCGGCGCGACGATGGCCTGCGTCGGGCACACGTCGATGCAGGCGCTGCAGCTGCCGCAGTGCGCGGTGACGGGTTCGCTCTCGGGCAGCGCCATGTCGATGTAGATCTCGCCGAGGAAGAACATCGAGCCCGCCTCGCGGTCCAGCACCAGCGTGTGCTTGCCGCGCCAGCCCTGGCCGCTGCGCGAGGCGAGCTCGGCCTCGAGCACAGGCGCCGAATCGGTGAATGCGCGATGGCCGAAGGGGCCGACCTCTTCGGCGATCTTCTCGGCCAGTTTCGCGAGCCGGTTGCGCAGCACCTTGTGATAGTCGCGGCCCCGCGCATAGACCGACACGATGGCCTCGCCGGGACGCGCGAGGCGGTCGAACTCGATGGCCTGCCAATCGGGCTGCGTGTCGCGCGGCAGGTAGTCCATGCGCGCGGTGATCACGCTCACCGTGCCCGGCACCAGCTCCGCGGGGCGCGCGCGGCGCGTGCCGTGCGTTGCCATGTATTGCATCTCGCCATGGAACCCATGGGCCAGCCATTGCATCAGACCGTCCTCGGCGCTCGATAAATCGACGCCCGCGATTCCGATTTGGGAGAATCCGAGTTCCCGGGCCAAAGCCTGAATACGAACAACGAGTGGATGGCTGACGATCACTTGCCGATTGTAGAAACGCCCAAGGGCATCCCCCGCACCCGCGTCTTGCGCTGGGGCAGCGAAGCCGACACCGACGCCTTCGCGCAGTCGCTCGCCGCCTCGCCCGCATTGCGCGATGCCTTCATCGCGCTCGAGGGCGACCTGGGCGCCGGCAAGACCACTTTCGTTCGCCACCTGCTGCGCGCGCTCGGCATCGAAGGCCGCATCAAGAGCCCCACCTATGCGGTGGTCGAGCCGCATGAAGCGCCCGACGGCCTCGCAATCTTCCATTTCGACTTCTATCGCTTCGCCGACCCGCGCGAATGGGACGACGCCGGTTTCCGCGACATCTTCGCGGGCCCGGGCCTCAAGCTGGCCGAGTGGCCGCAGAACGCCGCGGGCCGCACTCCACCTGCCGACCTAGCTATTAAAATCGAAGCAATGACCGACGACACACGCAGCGTGACCCTCCTGGCGAACACCCCCCGCGGCAGCGACCTGCTGGCGCGCATCGACGCATGAAGGCGGGCGGACTGAAACGGCGCGTGCTGCTGCAGGGCGGCAGCATCGCGCTGATGCTGGGCGTGCACCAGATCGCACGCGGCGCCACCATCCTCGCCGTGCGCGTCTGGCCCGCGGCCGACTACACGCGCGTGACCATCGAGTCCGATGCGCGGCTCACCTCGCAGCAACTGGTGGTGGGCAGCCCGCCGCGGCTGGCCGTCGACATCGAAGGCATCGAGCTCAACAGCGAACTGCGCGAACTGGTCGGCAAGATCAAGCCGGGCGATCCGTACATTAACGGCCTGCGCGTCGGGCAGAACGCGCCGACGGTCGTGCGCATCGTGTTCGACCTGAAGCAGACGGTGCGCCCGCAGGTCTTCTCGCTCGCGCCCGTGGCGGCCTACAAGCACCGGCTGGTGCTCGACCTGTACCCCGAGCAGGCCATCGACCCGATGGAAGCGCTGATCGCCGAGCGGCTGCGCGATTCGCCCAGCCCGGGCACTGGCATCAACAACAACGGCTCGGCGGTGGCGGGCATTGCGCCTTCACCCTCGCCGGTGCCCGGTGCTGCGCCTGCACCGGTGCGCCCGGCGATGCCCGCCGTCGATCCGCTGGGCGATCTCATGGCGCAGCAATCGATGCGGCCCGGGCCCGCAGCGCCAGCACCGCCCGTGCTCGTGGCGCCATCGCCGTTGCCGCCCGTGGTGGGCACCGCACCGGTGAGACCCGTGTCGCCCCCCGTCGCGGTCGCGCGCGGCGGCGCCACGGCGAGCCGCACCGACCGCATCATCATCGTGGCGCTCGACCCCGGCCACGGCGGCGAGGACCCCGGCGCCACCGGCCCGAGCGGCACGCGCGAGAAAGACATCGTGCTGCAGGTCGCGTTTCGCCTGCGCGACCGCATCAACGCGGGCAGCGTCAACGGCAATCCGATGCGCGCCTTTCTCACGCGCGATGCCGACTTCTTCGTGCCGCTGGGCGTGCGCGTGCAGAAGGCGCGGCGCGTGCAGGCCGACCTGTTCGTGAGCATCCATGCCGACGCGTTCACCACGCCCGCCGCGCGCGGCGCGAGCGTGTTCGCGCTCAGCCAGAGCGGCGCATCGAGCAGCGCGGCGCGATGGCTCGCCAACAAGGAGAACGACGCCGACAAGGTCGGCGGCGTGAACGTCGGCAACCACGAGGCGCAGGTGCAGCGCGCGCTGCTCGACATGAGCACGACCGCGCAGATCAACGACAGCATGAAGCTCGGGGGCGCGATGCTCGGCGAGATCAAGGGCATCGGCGCGCGGCTGCACAAGGGCCAGGTCGAGCAGGCGGGCTTCGCGGTGCTGAAGGCGCCAGACATCCCGAGCGTGCTGGTGGAAACGGCCTTCATCAGCAACCCCGAGGAAGAAGCGAACCTGCGCCGCGTCGACTACCAGGAGAGCTTGGCCGATGCGCTCATGCGCGGTATCCAGCGCTACTTCGCGCAGAACCCGCCGCTCGCGCGCAGCCGGCAGCTCTGACGCTTCGGGCGGCGTGCCTTGTAAAGCCAAAGCACGCTTTTTGTCCCACGCGCAACGGCCCGTGACACCGCACAGGCAGGCGCGGCAGGCTCCTACACAAAGCGAACAGCCGTTTTGATGATGATGAACCATCACTCCTCGAAAGGGCACATCATGAAGACACGTCTCTGGATCGCTGCAGCCGCAGCCACTTCGGTCATGACGATTGCGGGCTGCGCAAGCGGCCCCAACCAGAACCTCGGTACTGGCGTCGGCGCCGTCGGCGGTGCGCTGGTGGGCAATGCCATCGGCGGCAACACCGCCAGCACGGTGGGTGGTGCGGCCATCGGCGGCATCATCGGCAACCAGGTCGGCCGCAACGCCGACGAGCGGAACTACAACCGCCAGCGCTACCCGCAAGGCAGCGGCTACTACCCCGGCAACGGCCCGAACTATTGATCGGCCGGCTGCATAGAAAAAGCGCGCTCTGGGCGCGCTTTTTTCATGGGCAAGTGGAACGTTGAACGGCCTCAGGCCTGCGCGGCAGCGCGCGCCTTCTCTGCCTTCGACGCACGCCACGCACCGAAGATCGCCAGCAGCCCCGGCACGAAGATCAGCGCCCAGATGATCTTGTCCAGGTGCTGCCGCACGAACGGCAGGTTGCCGAAGAAGTAGCCCGCCGTCGCGATGCCCAGCACCCAGATCAGCGCACCCACCACGTTGTACATCGTGAACTTCGCGCGGCTCATTTCGGCCACGCCCGCCACGAAGGGCGCGAAGGTGCGGATGAAGGGCATGAAGCGCGCGAGAATGATGGTGATGCCGCCATAGCGCTCGTAGAAGCCGTGGGCCTGGTCGAAGGCCTTGCGGTTGAAGAAGCGCGAGTTCTCCCACTGGAAGACCTTAGGCCCGAAGTAGCGGCCGATCGAATAGTTGCACTGGTCCCCGAGGATGGCCGCGGCGATCAGGATGCCGCAGGCCAGCGGAAAGTTCATGAGCCCCGCGCCGCACAGCGCGCCGACGATGAAGAGCAATGAATCGCCCGGCAGGAACGGCATCACCACCGCACCGGTCTCCACGAACACGATCAGGAAGAGCAGCGCATAGACCCAAGGGCCGTAGGCAATGACGAAGGCCTCGAGATGCTTGTCGACGTGAAGGATGAAGTCGATGAGATAACTGATGATTTCCATGGCCGCGGATTATCCTTGTTGACGTCTTGAACCCCTTTCGAATCACCCCATGATCCGCATACGCGAGGCCCTCGATGCGGACTGGCCGGCGCTCTGGGCCGTGCTCGAGCCGACGTTCCGCCGCGGCGACACCTACACCTTCGCCACCGACGTGACCGAGGACGAAGCGCGCCATGCGTGGACGAAAGTGCCCACCGCCACCTTCATTGCATGCGACGAACATGGCACGGTGCTCGGCACCTACGTCATCAAGCCCAACCAGCCCGGCCAGGGCGCACATGTGAGCAATTGCGGCTACGTGGTGTCCGAGGCCGCGCGCGGCCTGGGCGTGGCCTCTGCACTGTGCGAACACTCGCAGCAGCAGGCGCTGCGCATGGGCTTTCTGGCGATGCAGTTCAACTTCGTCGTGTCCACCAACGAGCGCGCGGTGCGGCTCTGGCAGCGGATGGGCTTCGCCATCGTCGGCACGCTGCCCGGCGCGTTCAGGCATCCGCGGCATGGCTTCGTGGATGCATTCGTCATGTACAAGCAGTTGCAATAAGCACCGTCCCACACCCGCGGGAAACCGTGTGACCGTTTTCCCGGCCCAGTCCCCGATCCCCCGTTGAGGGCCCCGACCTCCGTCACACTTCTAAAATGCCTTGGTGAGCGCACTCCCCTCCTCCATCCCCCCCTCCCCACGCCGCCCGATCCGCGAGCTCCCCGATGAGCTGATCAGCCAGATCGCCGCCGGCGAGGTGGTCGAGCGGCCGGCCTCGGTGGTGCGTGAGCTGCTCGACAACGCGCTGGACGCCGGCGCGAGCCAGGTCACGGTGCGGCTCGCCTCGGGCGGCGTGCGGCTGATCTCGGTGGAAGACAACGGCCTGGGCATTCCGCGCGAAGAACTCACGGTGGCCCTGCGCCGCCATGCGACCAGCAAGATCGCGAGCCTGGACGACCTGGAGACGGTCGGCACCATGGGCTTTCGCGGCGAGGCGCTCGCAGCCATCAATGCAATTGCCGAACTCAGCATCCTCTCCCGCTTCACCGGGGCCGACAGCGCCTTCGCGCTCGACGGGCGCACTGGCGAACTGCGGCCGGTGGCGCGCGCGGTCGGCACGACCGTCGAGGTGCGCGAGCTGTTCTTCGCGACGCCCGCGCGCCGCAAATTTCTCAAGACCGATGCCACCGAACTGGCCCACTGCATCGAGGCCGTGCGCCGCCATGCGCTGGCGCGGCCGGAGGTCGGCTTTTCGGTGTGGCACGACGGCAAGCTGGTCGAGCAATGGCGCGCCGCCGACGCGCGCGAGCAGCGGTTGGCCGATGCGCTGAGCGACGACTTCGTGGCCAACAGCGTGGCCGTCGAGCGCCTGGGCGGCGTGGTGCGCGTGGTCGGCCGCGCCGGCATTCCCGATGCGGCGCGCTCGCGCGGCGACCAGCAGTTTTTCTATGTCAACGGCCGCTTCGTGCGCGACAAGGTGCTCTCGCACGCGGTGCGCAGCGCCTACGAGGACGTGCTGCACGGCCAGCGCCAGCCGATCTATGCGCTGTACCTGGAGATCGATCCGTCGCGCGTCGATGTGAACGTGCACCCGACCAAGATCGAGGTGCGCTTTCGCGATGGCCGCGAAGTGCACCAGGCGGTGCGCCACGCCATCGAGGACGCGCTGGCCGCGCCGCGCGCCAGCGATGCCGTGGCGCCCACCGGCGCGCCGCAGCCCTTCTTCAAGGAAACCGCGCTGCCCGAGAGCGCGAGCTGGTCGCAGCCGGCCATGAATTTCGTGGCGCGGGAGCGCGGCGCCGGCGATTTCGAGGCCATGTGGCCGCGCCGCACCGACGAGCTCGGGCACGCGCCCGATGCCACGCCCTCGCACTGGCCTCCGACGAGTGCGGCGGGCGCGGCGCCGATGGCCTTCCGGGCCCCCGTGGGACTGCCGGCGAGCCCCGAAGGCGATGCGGATGCCGCCGCCACCAACGAGGAAGCCTGGCCCCTTGGCCGTGCGCTGGCCCAGTTGCAGGGCATCTACATCCTGGCCGAGAACACCCAGGGCCTGGTGGTGGTCGACATGCATGCGGCGCACGAGCGCATCGTCTACGAGCGGCTCAAGACGCAGCTGGACGGTGCCGCCATCACCAGCCAGCCGCTGCTGATTCCGGCGACCTTCGCGGCCACGCCGCAGGAAGTGGCCACGGCCGAGGCCTGCGCCGAGGTGCTGCCCACGCTGGGGCTGGAAATCACCGCGTTTTCGGCACGCACGCTCGCGGTGCGCGCCGTGCCCGGCACGCTGGCCGACGGGGACCCAGTCGAGCTGGCGCGCAGCGTTTTGGCCGAACTGGGCCAGCACGACGCCAGCACCGTGGTGCAGCGCGCCCAGAACGAACTGCTCTCCACCATGGCCTGCCACGGTGCCGTGCGGGCCAACCGCAAGCTCACCATCGACGAGATGAACGCACTGTTACGCCAGATGGAAGCGACCGAGCGTTCGGACCAGTGCAACCACGGCCGGCCGACCTGGCGGCAGCTGTCGATCCGCGAGCTCGACACGCTGTTCATGCGCGGCAGGTAGCCGAATCGGCGGCTTTTTCAGGGTTTTCGAGGGTTTTGGTGGGTCATCCGGAGACCGGGCACGCACGTTGCATGGTCTCAGCAAAGCGCCGTTGAGCGCTGTTTCGGGGGGTTACCAGGGCGCAACGTCGGCGCGTCGTGGTGAAAGTGGATGAAACTTTCGGCCGGCATCGCTGTCCCTCAACCCCATGATGAAACGCTGGACCCTCCTCGCGTCTGTCCTCTCGCTTTGCGCCCTGCTCGCCGCCGGGTGCTCCACGTTCGACGAACAACAGCGCGAATGGATCTTCCAACCCAGCGACCGCAGCTGGGGCAACACCGCCACCATGACCGAAGGGATGCAGGACGTCTGGATCGATTTCCAGTCCTCCATCAGCGGCGAGCCTGCGCGCCTGCACGGCCTGTGGCTGGGCGGCGCGCCCGAGACCACCGACACCCCCGTGCTGCTGTACCTGCACGGCGCCCGCTACAACGTGGCCGGCTCGGCCCCGCGCATCCAGCGCATGCACGAGCTGGGCTTCTCGGTGCTGGCCATCGACTACCGCGGCTTCGGCAAGAGCTCCAAAGGACTGCCTTCTGAAGAGTCGGCCCGCGAGGACGCCCGCGCCGCCTGGACCTGGCTGGCCGCGCGCCATCCCAGGCAGCACCGCTACATCTTCGGCCACTCGCTGGGCGGCGCCATCGGCATCGACCTGGCGGCGCATGTGAACGACGAGAGCGGCACCATCGTGGAGAGCACCTTCAGCTCCATCGCCGACGTGGTCAGCAGCTTCAAGTGGGGCTGGCTGCCGCTGGGCCCCTTCATCACGCAGCGCTTCGAGGCCATCAACACCGTCAAGGACATCGGCGCGCCGCTCCTGGTGGTGCATGGCACGGCCGATAGCCTGATCAACCCCACGCTGGGCCGCAAGCTCTATGACGCGGCCACGGTGCCCAAGCTCTTCGTGCTGGTCGAGGGCGGCTCGCACCACAACACCAACTCGGTGGGCGAGGCGCAGTACCGCGCGGCGCTCACGCAGCTGTTCCGCATGAAGCCCGACAGCATGATGGCGCGCAGCCAGCCCAAGCTGTCACCGCCCGCGCTGAAGCTGCCGCCCGTGCCCGCCATGGCGCCGCAGGACGTGCGCGGCGAGGCGCGCGCGAGCAGCGTGCCCGCGGCGATCTAGCTGTTGCATGACGCGCGTCGCGAAGGCGCGGTCAAAAAAACCATCCGTTCGGGCTGAGCCTGTCGAAGCCTTGCGCGGCGCTTCGACAAGCTCGGCGTGAACGGCTCTGGTCTTGCAGCTCTAGCGCAATACAGCGCTCGTACGCATCAAGCCAGGTTGAAAGGCAACTGCCGCAAAGGCTTGCCCGTCAGCTGCGCCACCGCATTCGCGAACGCAGGCGCCAGCGGCGGCAGCCCCGGCTCCCCCATTCCCTTCGGCGCATCGGCACTGGGCACGATGTGGATGTCGAACTCCGGCACCTGCGTGATGCGCGCCACCGTGAAGTCCCCGAAGTTGCCCTGCTGCACGACGCCGTCCTTCAACGTGATCGCGCTGCCGGCCAGGCACGTCGACAGCCCCATCACCGCGGCGCCCTGCACCTGCGCTTCCACGCTGCGCGGGTTCACGGCAAGGTTGCAGTGCACGCCGCTGGTCACACGGTGCAGCACCGGCTGGCCGTCCTTGACCGAGGCCTCCACCACATAGGCCACCACCGACTCGAAGGACTCGTGCACCGCCACGCCCCAGGCGCGGCCGTCCGCGAGCTTCTTCTTGCCGTAGCCGCTCTTGTCCACGGCCAGTTGCAGCGCGGCGCGATGGCGCGGGTGCTTGTCGCCGAAGAGCTGCATGCGGTAGGCGACCGGGTCCTGCTTCGTGCTGCGAGCGATCTCGTCGATCAGCGTCTCCATCACGAAGGCGGTGTGGGTGGAGCCCACGCTGCGCCACCACAGCACCGGCACGTTGACCTGAGGGTGGTGCACCGTCAGGCGCATGGGCACCGGATACGGATCGCGCATGCCCTCCACCGCCGTGGCGTCGATGCCGTCCTTGACCATCATGCCGGCGAACACCGTGCCCGCGGTGATGGACTGGCCCACGATGACGTGGTCCCACGCGAGGATCTTGCCGCGCTCGTCGAAGCCGATGCGCGCGCGGTGCAGGTGCATGGGCCGGTAGTAGCCGCCCTTGATGTCGTCCTCGCGGCTCCACAAGAGGCGCACGGGTGCGTCGAGGCCCGCGGTACGCGCGGCCTTGGCGATCTCGCAGGCCTCGACCACGAAGTCGCTCGAGCCCACGAAGCGCCGGCCGAAGCCGCCGCCCGCCATCTGCACGTTCACCTTCACCTGCGCGGGATCGAGCTTCAACGTGCGCGCCGCGGCCTGTCCGTCGAGGTCGGCGCTCTGAGTGCCGACCCACAGTTCGGCGCGGCCGTCCGACAGCTTCACGGTGCAGTTCAGCGGCTCCATCGGCGCATGGGCCAGGTACGGGAACACGAACTCGGCCTCCAGCTTGCGGGGCGCATTGGCCAGCGGTGCCATGTCGGCGTCGAACTTGCGGTTGCCGGGACGGCCGGCGAGCTCGCGGTACTGGGCCAGCTGCTTGTCGCTGTCGACCTTTTCCGCAGCGGCCGTGTTCCATTCCAGCTTCAGCGCATCGCGGCCCAGCTTGGCCGGCCAGTAGCCATCGGCCACCACGGCCACGCCTTCGGCGCCGCGGTCCAGTGGAATGCGCAGCACGGCCTTCACGCCCTTGACGGCGCGCGCCGCGCTGTCGTCCACCGAGCTCAAGCGCGCGCCGAACACCGGCGGATGCGCCACCACCGCCGTGAGCTGCCCCGGCTGGCGCACATCGATGCCGAAGTCCTGGTGCCCGCTGCTCTTGGCGCGCTGATCGAGGCGCGTGGTCGCGCGGCCGATGATGCGGAAGTTCTTCGGGTCCTTGAGCACGACCTTCTCGGGCACCGGCAGCGCCATGGCTGCTTCGGCCAGTTCGCCGTAGCCTGCCTTGCGGCCGCCCGGGCCGATCACCGTGCCGGCCCGCGTGCGCAGCGTGGCCACGTCGACCTTCCAGCGCGCCGCCGCGGCCGACAGCAGCATGGACCGCGCGCGCGCGCCCAGTTCGCGGTACTGCGTGTAGCTGTTCTTGATCGAGTTGGAGCCGCCGGTCAGGTGCATGCCGAAGAGCGGGTCGGCGTAGGCGGCATCGTTGGTGCCGCTGCGGCTGCGCACCAAGGCCCAGTCGGCGTCCAGCTCCTCGGCCAGGATCATCGGCAGGCCGGTCTGCACGCCCTGGCCGAATTCGAGGCGGTTGATGGTCACCATGACTTCGCCGTTGGGCGCGATCTGCACGAAGGCCGAGGGCTGCTGCGTCGGCTTCAAGCCGCCGGCCGCGGGCGGCGCGCCATCGGCCTGTGCCATGGCGAGATGGGGAAAGGCGCCGAGCACGAGGCCGCCGGCGCCGGCCATCTTCAGGAAGCTGCGGCGGGGCAGCGTGGCGGCCTCGTCGGTCGCGGGTTGGGCCATCAGGCGCTGCAGCGCGCGCGGCAGTTCGTTGTAGTCGATGTGGGGCAGCATGTCGGCTCCTTCAGGCGAGGGTCTTGGCCGCATCGGCCACGGCGGCGCGAATGCGCACGTAAGTGCCACATCGGCAGATGTTGCCGGCCATGGCCGAGTCGATCTCGTCCACGCCGGGCTGCTTGCCCTTGGGCAGCGACTTCAGGAACGCGGTCGCGCTCATGATCTGCCCGCTCTGGCAGTAGCCGCACTGCGCGACGTCGTGCTTGACCCACGCGGCATGCACGGCCGCGCCGACGCGGTCGCTGCCGTCGGTGGCGGCTTCGATGGTGGTGATCTTCTTGCCCTCGGCGGCGGAGATCGGCGTGATGCAGGAGCGGATCGCCTGGCCGTCCAGGTGCACGGTGCAGGCGCCGCACAGCGCGGCGCCGCAACCGAACTTGGTGCCGGTCATGCCCAGCGTGTCGCGCAGGGCCCAGAGGATGGGGGTGCCGGGATCGGCATCGACCGTGTGGTCACGGCCATTGACGTGGAGCGTGCTCATGTTCTTTTTCTCCGTGGGTGGTGGTTGTGGGTTGGGTGGAATCCGTTTACTTGGCGCCGTCGAGCAGCCACTGCGCGAGCGCCTGCAGGTCGGCATCGGGCACCTGGGCCTGCGGCGGCATCGGCATCGCGCCCCACTTGCCCGAGCTGCCGGCCTTGATGCTGGCGGCGAGCTGGGCGGCCGTGCCCTTGCCGTCGCCGTACTTCGCGCCGATGTCTTTCCACGACGGGCCGACCACCTTGGTGGCGGGCTGGTGGCATGCGACGCATGAATACTTCTGCGCGAGCGCCAGGCTCGCGTGGGCATGCTGCGGCCACATGGCGCCCGCGCCGAGGCCCAGAGCGATCGCGATGGACGCGGTGAACGCGGTGATGGAGGCGGTCTTTTCTGTTTTCATCGTGGAATCGTGGAATCGTGGAATCGTGGGAAGAGGAGATTTGTCGGAATCAACGGATGGCCCTCGGCGCATGACACCCCATGCACGCCGGCACATCGCGGGCCAGTGTCGGGCGAAGACCCTTCGGCCGTTTGCCCAATCCGCGCGTGTTCTTGCCTGAAACAACGAGACTGCGCCGTCAACGCGTGGCACACGAAATGCGCGAGCTAGACTTTTTCGTTGGCGTCATTCGAAAGGATTCAGATGGAAGTGGCACAGCCGGCGAAGCAAGAGGCATCGGGCGTTCCAGGCGTTCTGGGCGACCTGGCGCATGCGGTCGCACGCATCGCGCAGAGCGACGGCGACTACCTCACGGCCATTCCCGAGCTCTCCGTGCACCGCCGCAGCGCGACGACGGAGCCCATGCACTGCCTCTACGGCTTCGGCGTCGGCATCACGGTGAGCGGACAAAAGCGCGTGGCGCTCGGCGAAGAGGTGTTCGACTATTCGGCAGGCCAGTCGCTCCTGACGACGGCCGACCTGCCCGTGGTGACGCACATCACCCGCGCGAGCGCCGCGCAGCCCTTCATGGGCCTCATGCTGCGGCTCGACCCGCGCGCCATCGTGCAGGCCGCCGCCGAGATGGCCTTGCCGCAGCCGACCCGGGATTGCAGCTACCGCGCCATGTCGCTCGGCGATCTCGACCCCACGCTGCTCGGCGCGGTGACGCGGCTCGTCGCGCTGCTCGACGAGCCTCGGCTGATGCCGCAGCTCGCGCCGCTGCTGCAGCGCGAGATCCTCGTGCGGCTGCTGGCCGGGCGCCATGGCCCGCAGCTGCAGCGCCTCGTGGCGATCGGCTCGCCGAGCCAGCAGGTGGTGCAGAGCATGGCCTGGCTCAAGATGAATTTCACGCAGCCCGTGCTCGCGGACGACCTGGCCGCTTCCGTGCACATGAGCCCCTCGACCTTCAGGCAGCACTTTCGCGCCGTGGCGGGCATGAGCCCGATGCAGTACCTGAAGCAACTGCGCCTGCAGGAAGCGCGGCAGCTGATGCTGAACCAGGGCATCGATGCCGGCACCGCGGGCGTGCGCGTGGGCTACGAAAGCGCCTCGCAGTTCAGCCGCGAATACGCGCGCCTGTTCGGCGCGCCGCCGCTGCGCGACATCCGGCGGATGCGCGAAACGACCTGAGCCGCCGGGGCCATCCGCGCCCTCCCCGCCGAGCGGCACGCGCCATTTGCTACCCTCGGCGCACCATGTCTCCCAGTTCCGCATCGGCCGCCGAGGCCGCTCCTTCGGCAATGTCTGCCGCTGCGCTTTCCGTTCCGCCGCGCTACGTCGCGCTCGCCGGCCCCACCGCCTCCGGCAAGACCGCAGCCGCGCTCGCCCTCGCACGGCTGCAGCCGGTGGAAATCATCTCGGTCGATTCCGCATTGGTCTACCGCGGCATGGACATCGGCACGGCCAAGCCCACGGCGGCCGAGCAGGCAGCCGTGCCGCACCACTTCATCGATATCCTCGATGCGCGCGAGAGCTACAGCGCCGCCGCCTTCGTGGCCGATGCGACGCGGCTCATCGACGAGATCCGCGCACGCGGCGCGCTGCCGCTGCTGGTGGGCGGCACGATGCTGTATTTCAAGGCGCTGTTCGACGGCATCGATGCGATGCCCGCTGCCGACTCTGCGGTGCGCGCGCGCATCGACGCGGAAGCCGCCGAGCGGGGATGGCCCGCGATGCATGCACGGCTCGCCGAAGTCGATCCAGTCACCGCCGCACGCCTCGCGCCGCAAGACAGCCAGCGCATCCAGCGCGCGCTCGAGGTGTGGGAGAGCAGCGGCCAGCCACTTTCCAGCTTTCATGCGAGCGACAACAAAACCGCCAATGCCGTGGACGGCGGCGTGCTCTTCTCGCTTGAACCCACCGATCGCGCGTGGTTGCATTCGCGCATCGCCGACCGCTTCGATGCGATGCTCGCAGCGGGCTTTCTCGATGAAGTGAAAGCACTGCGCGCGCGCGGCGACCTCTCGACCGACCTGCCTTCGATGCGCTGCGTCGGCTACCGCCAGGCGTGGGAAATGCTCGATGCCTGCGGCACCGCCGCGCCCGACGCCAAGGCCATGGATGACCTGCGCGAACGCGGCATCGCCGCCACGCGCCAGCTCGCCAAGCGACAGATCACCTGGCTGCGCAGCATGCCGCAGCGCACCGTGATCGCCTGCGACGCGCCCGGCGCGGTGCAGACCGCCGTTCAACTGATCGCCAAGACCACCCTTACCACTTCGCCCGGATGACGCTGCGCATTACCAACCTCGGCAAGCACTACGGTGAATCGCCCGTCTTCGAAAACGTGACGCTGGAGGTCCAACCGGGCGAGTTCGTCGCCATCGTGGGCGAGTCGGGCGTGGGCAAATCGACGCTGCTCAACTGCATGGCCGGCCTGGACAGCTGGGACCAGGGCACGGTGACGCACGACGGCACCGACATCGGCGCGCTCGACGGCGAGGCCTGCGCGCTCTGGCGGCGCAGGCATGTCGGCTTCGTGTTCCAGGCCTTCCACGTGCTGCCGCACCTGGACGTGGCGCAGAACGTGTCGCTGCCGCTCATGCTCCTGGGCCAGAAGAAGGACGACGGCCGCGTCGCGCACATGCTCGATGCGGTCGGCCTGCCCGGCATGGGCGCCCGGCTGCCGCAAACGCTCTCGGGCGGCCAGCTGCAGCGCGTGGCGATCGCGCGTGCGCTGGTGCACCGGCCCGCGCTGCTGCTGGCCGACGAGCCCACGGGCAACCTCGACCCGACGACGGCCGCGAAGGTGATGGAACTCCTGATCGGCCAGACGCGCGAGCACGGCGCCTCGCTCGTGCTGGTGACGCACTCCGAGAGCGCCGCCGCCCGTGCGGACCGCCTGCTGCACCTGACGGCAGCAGGCATCCGCGCCTGAAGCAACTTACGCGAGCAGCGCCGCGAAGCGCGACAGGTCAACGTTGCCGCCGCTGATCACGATGCCCACGCGCTTCCCGGCAATGGCCTGGCCCGCGGCGATGGCGCCCGCGAACGCGAGGCACCCCGTCGGTTCCACCACCATCTTCATGCGCTCGGCGAAGAAGCGCATCGCCTCCACGAGCTGGTCGTCGGTCACGGTGAAGATGTCGTCCACGTCGCGCTGGATGATGCCGAACGTGTACTGGCCCAGGTGCTGCGTCTGCGCGCCGTCGGCGATGGTCTTGGGCGTTTCGATGTGCACGATCTTCCCCGTGCGAAACGACTGTTGCCCGTCGTTGCCTGCCTCGGGCTCCACGCCGTAGACCTTGCAATCGGGCGAGAGCGCCCGCGCCGACAGCGCCGAGCCCGAGAGTAGCCCGCCGCCGCCCAGGCACACGAACAGGTGATCGAGCGGCCCCGTCTCCTCGATGAGCTCCTTCACCGCCGTGCCCTGGCCCGAGAGCACGTCGGGGTGGTCGTAGGGCGGAATCATCGTCATGCCTCGCTCTTGCGCGAGCTGTTTGGTGAGCGCCTCGCGGTCTTCGGTGAAGCGGTCGTACATCACCACTTCGGCGCCGTAGCCCTTGGTGGCCGCGACCTTGGCGGCCGGTGCGTCCTTGGGCATGACGATCACGGCCGGCATCGACAGGAGGCGCGCCGACAGCGCGATGGCCTGCGCGTGGTTGCCCGACGAAAACGCGATGACGCCGCCCTTGCGCTGCGCCGCATCGAACCTGGAAAGCGCATTGAACGCGCCGCGGAACTTGAACGCGCCCATGCGCTGGAAGTTCTCGCACTTGAAGAAGAACTGCGCGCCCCACCGTTCGTTGGCGGTGGTCGATTGCAGCACCGGCGTGCGGTGGGCATGGCCTTCGAGCCGCGCGGCCGCGGCGGTGACGTCGTCGTAGGTAGGGAGTTGCATGGGTCGAGCTTAGCGAAGGCTTACGTTCTTTTGCAGCCCCCGTCGGTAAAAACCCGGGATACGCAACGGCCCGGATCTTCGTACTCTGTATACAGAGTTCAAAGAAAGCCGCCCATGCCCGCCCAGCTCGTCAGCATCGAAGTCGCGCCCGACCTCGTCGACCAGGTCTACCGCGCGCTGCTCGGCGCCATCAGCAGCGGCTCGCTGGCGCCGGGCGAGCGCATCACGCAGGAAGACATCGCGCAGCGCCTGTCGGTGTCGCGCCAGCCGGTGCTGCAGGCGCTGCGCCTCCTGAAGAAAGACGGCTTCGTGCACGACGCGCCCGGCCGCGGCGTGCTGGTGGCGCCGCTCGATGCCGAGGGCATGCGCCACATCTACCAGGTGCGCGGCGTGCTCGACGTGCTGGCCGCGCGGCTCGCGGCGCAGCAGCGTTTTCGCATCGACGCGAAGCTCATCGAGCGCGGCCGGCGCGCCGCGCGCGGGCGCAACGTCGAAGCCATGATCGATGCCGACGTGGCCTTTCACCGCGCGATCTACGACGCCTCGGGCAACCCGCTGATCGGCCAGAGCGCCGATCCGCACTGGCGGCACCTTCGCCGCGCGATGGGCGCGGTGCTGCAGGCCGAGCCCCAGCGCGAGTCGCTCTGGGACGAGCACGAAGCCATCGCCAACGCCATCGCCGCGGGCAACGCGGACCGCGCCGCGCGCCTGAGCGAAGAGCACGTCGCGCAGGCCAGCGACGCACTGGCGCGGCGCCTGACGGAACAGCAGGCCCGCAACGCACCCACCCACACCCTCCCTCACAAAGCCCACAAAGGAGACAAGGCATGAAGCTGACCCCCGAGCAACGCGCGCAGTTCGAGCGCGACGGCTACCTGTTCTTCCCCGGCCATTTCTCGCCCGAAGAAACCAGGGCGCTGACCGATGCGGTGCCCGATCTCTACAGCAAGCGCGAGGCCTTCAACGTGCGCGAGAAAGGCTCCGACGCCGTGCGCACGAACTTCGCCGCGCACCTGATCAGCGAGCCCTTCGCCAGGCTCGCGCGCCATCCGCGCATGGTCGGCCCGGTGATGGACCTCTTCGAGGAAGAGGTCTACATGCACCAGTTCAAGATCAATGGAAAGATGGCCTTCGAAGGCCAGGTGTGGCAGTGGCACCAGGACTACGGCACCTGGCTCAACGACGACCTCATGCCCACCGAGCGCGCGATGAACGTCGCGATTTTTCTGGACGACGTGAACGAGCACAACGGACCGCTGATGTTCATTCCAGGCAGCCACCGCAAGGGCGTGGTCGATGCCAGGCACGACCTCACCACCACGAGCTATCCGCTCTGGACGGTGGACAACGACCTGATCGCCCAGCTGGTGGACCGCGCGGGCGGCAAGGAGGGCGGCATCGTCTCGCCCAAGGGCCCGGCCGGTTCGATGATCCTTTTCCACAGCTGCCTCGTGCATGCATCGGGCAGCAACCTCTCGCCCTTCAACCGCGTGGCGGTGTACCTGAGCCTGTGCGCCGTCAGCAACCACATCCGTCGCCACAAGCGGCCCGAGTACATCGCGCACAGAAACTTCACGCCCATCGAGATGCTGCCCGACGACTGCCTCCTGAAGCCCTATCCGGTCGATGTGCCCTGGAAGCACGGCCTGCCCGAGAGCGCGCTGCAGACTTCGCTCGACGTGCGCGACACCGCGGAGGCCTGACCCCATGAGCCTCCACACCCGCCTGCAGCAGCGCGCCGCCGAAGGCCGCCCCATCCGCATCGGCCTGATCGGCGCCGGCAAGTTCGGCGCGATGTACCTCGCGCAGATCCCGCGCACGCCCGGCGTGCAGCTCGTCGCGATCGCCGACCTGTCGCCCGATGCGGCGCGCGTGAACCTCGCGCGCGTCAGCTGGAAGCCAGAGCGCAGCGCCGCGGGCTCGGTGCAGGAAGCGCTGAAGACCGGCGCCACCTGGATCACCGACGACTGGCAGGCCGTGACGCGCGAGCCCTCCATCGACATCGTGGTCGAGTGCACCGGCAACCCGGTCGCCGCCGTGGACCATTGCCTGGATGCCTTCGCGCACGGCAAGCACGTGGTCAACGTGACGGTGGAGGCCGATGCCTTCTGCGGCCCGCTGCTCGCGCACAAGGCGCAGCAGGCCGGCGTGATCTATTCGCTGGCGTTCGGCGACCAGCCCGCGCTCATCTGCGACCTGGTCGACTGGGCGCGCACCTGCGGCTTTCCGGTGGTGGCGGCCGGGCGCGGCCACAAGTGGCTGCCGCACTTCACCGAATCGACGCCCGAGACCGTGTGGGGCAACTACGGCCTCACGCCCGAGCAGGCGCTGCGCGGCGGGCTCAACCCGAAGATGTTCAACAGCTTTCTGGACGGCTCCAAGCCGTCGATCGAAAGCTCGGCGGTGGCCAACGCCACCGGCCTTACCGTGCCGTCGGACGGCCTCCTCTACCCGCCCGCGAGCGTGGAAGACATTCCCTTCGTCACCCGTCCGCGCAGCGAAGGCGGCGTGCTCGAGCGCAAGGGCATGGTCGAGGTGATCTCCTCGCTCGAAGCCGATGGCCGCAAGATTCCCTACGACATCCGCATGGGCGTGTGGGTCACCGTCGAGGCCGAGACCGACTACATCAAGAACTGCTTCGAGGAATACAACGCCCACACCGACCCGAGCGGGCGCTACTTCACGCTCTACAAACGCTGGCACCTGATCGGCCTGGAGGTCGGCATGTCGGTGGCGAGCGTGGCGCTGCGCGGCGAGGCGACCGGCGTGGCCACCTGCTGGAACGCCGACGTGGTCGCCACCGCCAAGCGCGACCTCGCGGCCGGCGAAATGCTCGACGGCGAAGGCGGCTACACCGTGTGGGGCAAGCTGCTGCCGGCCGATCGGTCGCTGCGCCTGGGCGGCCTGCCGCTGGGCCTGGCGCACAACGTCAAGCTCGTGCGGCCGGTGAAGAAGGGCCAGAGCCTCGGCTGGGCCGACGTGGCGATCGACACCTCGACCGCCGCCTATCGCCTGCGCCACGAGATGGAAAGCATGTTCTCCGCCTCCGTCAACGAGAAGGCAGCCTAAAGGCGTACCAGACGAAAGACGTAGGTAGCGCAACCGTTGCGCCAAACGGCAATCGCGTAAAAAATAATCTGCGCGGCACGGACCTTCCGTGTCGAAATGACCGGCTGCGGACCGTCATTGTGGTGAGCGATCTTGCTCAGCAAGCTTTTCCTTCACGGAGAGACACCATGCAGTACATGTTGATGTTCTATCAGCCCGCGGCCGAATTCGAACAGCGCGACGACGCGTCATCCCAGGCCTACCGGTCCAGCTGGATCGCGTACGCCGATGCGGTGCGCCAGTCGGGCGTTGCCCTCGGCGGCCACGGCCTCTTCCCGCCCATGACCGGCACCACGCTGCGCATCCGCGGCGACAAGCGCCAGGTGCAGGACGGCCCCTTTGCCGACACCAAGGAGCAGCTGGGCGGCTACTTCGTGGTCGATGTGCCCGACCTGGACGCCGCGCTCGAATGGGCGGCGCGCGCGCCCTGCGCCGCCAGCGGGGGCGTGGAGGTGCGGCCGGTCTTCATGGCCACAGCGGCTACTGCGGCTACAGCGTGAACTCCCCGGCGGCTCATCAGGCCGCCGACAAGGCGGCGCGCGAGTCGTACGGCCGGCTGCTGGCGATTTTGTCGGCGCGCACGCACGACATCGCCGCTTCCGAAGACGCGCTCGCCGATGCCTTCGCGCGCGCGCTCGAACGCTGGCCTGCCGACGGCATTCCCGCGCAGCCCGACGCGTGGCTCCTGAGCGTGGCGCGGCACCGCAAGCTCGACGCCTGGCGCCACACCCGCGTGCAGGATCAGGCCACGCAGACCCTGCTGCTGCTCGCCGGCGAAATGGACGAAGCCGCCGCCGAGGGCACCGCCGTGCCCGACGAGCGGCTGCGCCTGCTCTTCGTCTGCGCGCACCCGGCCATCGACGCGGCCGCCCGCGCGCCGCTCATGCTGCAGACCGTGCTGGGCCTCGACGCGGCGCGCATGGCCGGCGCCTTTCTCTCCGCGCCCGCCACGCTGGGCCAGCGCCTCGTGCGGGCGAAGGCGCGCATCCGCGCGGCGGGCATTCCCTTCGAATATCCGCAAGCGCGCGACCTGCCGCAGCGGCTGCAGGACGTGCTCGACGGCATCTACGCCGCCTACGGCACCGGCTGGGACGACGTCGACGGCGCCGATGCGCTGCCGCGCGGCCTCACGGCCGAAGCCATCGACCTGGGCCGCATCCTCTGCCACCTGATGCCCGGCGAGCCCGAGCCGCTGGGCCTGCGCGCGCTGATGCTCTTCTGCGAAAGCCGCGCCGCAGCACGCCGCAGCGACACCGGTGCCTACGTGCCGCTCGACCAGCAGGACACCTTGCGCTGGGACCCCGACCTGCTCGCGGAGGCCGAGCGGTGCCTGCGCCTGGCATCGGAGATGAAGTCCCTCGGCGCCTACCAGCTGGAGGCCGCCATCCAGTCGGCCCATTGCGAGCGCCGCGTGGGCGCGCCGGTGGCGCCCGAGGTGCTGGTGTCGCTGTACGAAGGCCTCTTGGCCTTGCGGCCCAGCATCGGCGCGCAGGTCAGCCGCGCCTGCGCGCTGGCGAATGCGCGCGGACCCGAAGTCGGGCTGCGCGCGCTCGAAGCGATTCCCTCGGACGAGGTGGCGAGCTACCAGCCCTTCTGGGCGGCGCGCGCGCATCTGCTCGCTGCCGGCGGCGCGCGTGCCGCGGCGCGGCAGGCTTATGACCGCGCGATCGGGCTCAGTGCGAATGCGGCGGTGCGGGCGTATCTCAACGGGATGTCGCAGCGGCTCTGAGCGACGCCGCGCTCACTCCTGCGGTACGGCGACAGCCTCGCCCACCCGCCGCCCTTCGAGCTGGCTCCCTCCTTGCGCCAGCGTCACCCCCACCACCGCATTGCCCTCCCCGCGCCGGAAGACGATCTGCGCGCCGATGGTGGCAACCGCGAAGCGATCGGTGCCCGTCGGCGTGAGCGCGTTGTAGCCGCGCCCCGTCTCGCGCACCAGCAGGCGCCCGTTGCGCACCGTGAAGCCCAGCGCCTTGGTCTTGCTGATGCGGTACTCGCCCTTGTAGTCCTCCAGCCGCTTTGGATCGACCGGCACTTCCGTCGTCGACACCGGGTAGCGGTTCTTGCCGATCGCCAGCATCACCGGCTGCAGCGGCGCGCGCGCGTTGCTGCTGAGCACGATCAGCGCCTCGCCCGTGTCGGGCGCGATCAGCCACAGCGTGCGGTAGCCCTCGGTGAGCCCCGCGTGCCAGTACGTGCGGCGCCCGCCCTCGGGGCCGCGCACCATCACGGCGTAGCCGATCTCGGCGCCCTCGTAGCGCGCGAGCGGCGTGAGCATGCGCGCGGCCGCCGGGCCCAGCGGGCCGCTTGCGCCGGCCAGGACCGCGCGGCTGAAGGTCATCATGTCGGCCGCTGTCGAGCGCAGCGCGCTGGCCGGCGCGTAGGCCATCATGTCCAGCAGCGGCCGGCGGCGGTCGCCGGAGAAGGCCGGGGCCATGCGCGAGGCCTTGTCGCCCAGCGAAATCACGGTATCGTTCATGCCCAGCGGCTCGGTGATGCGCGCGCGCACCAGCTCGCCCCACGAGGTGTTGTAGCGCTCGGCCAGCAGCTGCCCGAGCAGCGCCATGCCGAAGTTGCTGTACGCGGCCTCGCACGGCGCCGCTGGCGCGGTGAGCTTGATGCGCGAGAGCGCGGCCCAGAACATCGGCCGGTCGAAACTGCGCAGCTGCTCGGCCAGCGGCTCCCCGCCCGTCACGCCATCGGCCATCACGGGCATGCAGCCCGTGTGCGTGGCGAGTTGCCTGAGCGTGACCGCGCCCACCGCGGGCGGCATCCCCTGGACCTTGCCCGCGAGCACCTTGCCCACGGTGTCGTCCAGCTTCAGGTCGCCACGCTCCACCGCCTGCGCGAGCAGGAGGCCGGTGAAGACCTTGGTGACCGAGCCGATCTCGAACATCGGCTGCTCGGCGCTGTTGGGCTCGATGGCGCGCGGGGGCGAGAGCGGCTCGGGGTTGTAGGCCGCGCCATACGAGGCCTTGCCGTTGCGCAAGAGGCCGACGACGAGCGTTCCGCGCTCGGCCCCGAGCGCCGTCTTGGCCAGCACGGCCGGATCGCTCGCGAGGGACAGCGGTTGCTGCTGTTGTTGTGATTGCTGCGGCGGCTGGAGTTGTGCGGCGGCGTTGCCGGCCAGCAGCGGGGCCAGAAGCCAGGCCGCGAACCAGCGGCGGCGCATCACCGGGAACATGCTTGTGGACAAGGCTGGGGGCAGGCGCCGCATCGTCGAATTCCTCGGGGCATCGTCATCGAAAGAGGCGCCATCGTGCCACGCGGATGTAACACGCGGCCCGCGGCCACAATCGGCGCATGCGTGCATTGCTCACCACCTTCTCCTGGCAGGAACTGCGCCACCACCCCTGGCGCAACGCGGCGGCCGTGCTGGCCGTGATGCTGGGCGTGGCGCTCGCGTTCTCGGTGCAGCTCATCAATGCCTCCGCGCTCGACGAGTTTTCGAGCGCGGTGCGCTCGGTCAATGGCCAGCCTGATCTCGAGGTGCGCGCCGTACAGGGCGGCTTCGACGAGGCCGTGTTCGCGCAGCTGGCGCGGCATCCGCAGGTGACGCTCGCGAGCCCCGTGCTCGAGTTCCAGGGCCTGGCCCTCGCCAGCGGCGAACGCCAGGTGCCGATACGCGTGATCGGCGTCGATGCGCTGGTGCTTCCCACCATCGCGCCCGCGCTGATGCCGCAGCCCTCGGCCGGCGCCGACCGCTTCTCTCTCTTCGCGCCCGGCCATGTGTTCCTCAACGCCGCAGCACGCAGCGTGCTGGGGCTCCCGACGGAAGCCACCGGCACCGCCGAGACGGTGCAACTGCGCAGTGGCGCGACATGGCACAAGCTCGACGTGGCCGGCCACGTCGCCGCCAGCGGCACGGCGCTCGCGGTGATGGACATCGCGGCCGCGCAAGACCTGTTCGACCAGGTCGGGCGCCTGAGCCGCATCGACCTGCGCCTGGCGCCCGGCACCGACCGCGCGGCCTTCACCGAGGCGCTGCAGAAATCCCCCGGCTGGCCCGCGGGCGTGCAGTTCGCGGAGCCGGGCGATGCGGCCGAGCGCGTGAGCAACCTCTCGCGCGCCTACCGCGTCAACCTCACGGTGCTCGCGCTGGTGGCGCTGTTCACGGGTGCGTTCCTGGTGTTCTCTGTGCTGGCACTCAGTGTGGCCAAGCGCGCGCAGCAGTTCGCGCTGCTCGGCGTGCTTGGCCTCACGCCGCGCGAGCGGCTGCGGCTGGTGCTGGCCGAATCGCTGGTGCTGGGCGTGATCGGCAGCGCCGCGGGCCTGGCGCTCGGCACCGCGCTCGCGGCCTTCGCGCTGCGGGTGCTGGGCGGCGACCTGGGCGGCGGGTATTTCGAAGGCGTCGCGCCCAAGCTGCACTGGAGCGGCGGCGCGGCACTGCTCTACGGCGGCCTCGGCGTGGCGGCCGCGCTGGTGGGCGGCTGGTGGCCCGCGCGCGCGGCACAGGCGCTGCCCGAGGCGCAGACGCTCAAGGGGCTGGGCGCCGCGCCCACGCAAAGCCGCAGCCACTGGCTCGCGCTCGGGCTGATCGCACTGAGCGCTGCGCTCGCCAACATCCCGGCCATCGGCGGCATTCCGGTGGCGGCGTACCTCTCGGTGGCGTGCCTGCTGGTGGGCGGCATCACCGCCCTGCCCTGGCTGATCGCGCTGCTGTACGACCGCATCGCGCCCGCGTTCGCCGAGCGCGTGCTGCCGATGCTGGCCATCGAGCGCGCGCGGCGCATGCGCGGCACGGCGGCCGTGGCGGTGAGCGGCGTGGTCGCGAGCCTGAGCCTCGCGGTGGCGCTCACGGCGATGGTCGCGAGCTTTCGCGATTCGGTGACGCACTGGCTCGACGTGGTGCTGCCGGCCGACCTGTACGTGCGCGCCACCGCGGGCGGCCGCGGCGGCAACAGCGGCGGCACGAGCAGCACCGACACCGCGACCTTTCCGCCCGCGTTCGTGCAGGCACTGGCGCAACTGCCCGGCGTCGCACGCACAGGCACGCTGCGCACGCAGTCATTGCAGCTCGATGCCGCGCAGCCGGCCGTGACGCTGATCGCGCGCAGCCTGGAAGGCAGCGCGTCGCAATCGCTGCCGCTGGTGGGCTCGGCGCTGCCCGTGCCCCCGGGGCAGATCGGCATCTACGTGAGCGAGCCGATGGTGGAGCTCTACGGCGCGAAGCCGGGCACGGCCTTCGCGCCGCTGGCCGCCGCGCTGTCGGCCACCGCGCTTCCCACGAAGGTCGCGAACACCTTCTTCGTCGCGGGCGTGTGGCGCGACTACGCGCGGCAGTTCGGCGCCATCACGATGGACGCGCGCGACTACGAGCGCATCACCGGCCAGCGCGACGTGAGCGACATCTCGCTGTGGCTCGCGCCGGGCGCCTCCGAAGGCGCCGTGCAGGCGGACGTGCGCGCGCTCGCCGCGCGCCAGGGTGGCGGGTCGCCCGACTCCGTGGAGATCGCCTCGGTCGGGCAGATCCGCACGACGTCGCTGCGCATCTTCGACCGCAGCTTCGCGGTGACCTACTGGCTGCAGGCCGTGGCCATCGCCATCGGTCTCTTCGGCATCGCGGCGAGCTTCAGCGCGCAGGTGCTCGCGCGGCGCAAGGAGTTCGGGCTGCTTGCGCACCTGGGGTTCACGCAGCGCCAGGTGCTCGCGGTGGTGGCGGGCGAAGGCGCGGCGTGGACGGCCATCGGCGCGGTGGCCGGACTGGTGCTCGGGCTCGCGGTGTCGGTGGTGCTCGTGAAGGTGGTGAACCCGCAGAGCTTTCACTGGACGATGGACCTGCTCGTGCCGTGGGCGCGCCTCATCGCGCTGTGCGGCGCGGTGGTCGTGGCGGGCACCGTCACCGCCTGGCTGGCGGGACGGGCGGCCGCGGGCAAGGACGTGGTGCTGGCGGTGAAAGAGGACTGGTAGGACCCTCTCGTCCTTCAACGCTCAGAGGTCCGACGTTCCGTTCCAGTCGACGAGGCCCGTGCCGCTCCAGTGGCCGAAGGAAGTGAGGTCCATCTTGGGCCGGGCGATGCGGCGCCAGATATCGATCATGTTCACGACGCGGATGTCGTCGAACACGATCACCACGTCGCGCGACAAATTCAACGTGGCCAGATTCGCGAGGATGTTCGCTTCGGTGATGCCGTCCTTCGGCCCGTCGACAAAGATCAACTCGGCCGCTTCGAACAGCGCGCGATGCGGCTCGATGCCGCCTGGCGCGGAGATGTCGTGCAGCACTTGCCGCACGCGGCCCGCGGCGAAGTCGGAAGGCGCGAGCCATGTGTCGGGAAAGCTGTCCCACGCCAGCAGGTCGAAGGTGGTCAGCGTGCCCGATGGCTGCAGCTCCTGCGCGAGCGCCAGCGTGCCCATGCCGGTGAAGGTGCCGATCTCGATCACTGTCCTGGGGTTCAGCGTGCGCACCAGCGCGGCGAGCAGGCGGTAGTGCTCGCCGGGCCAGGTGTCGAACCAGTGCGGCTCCGTCGACGCGCGGCCTTCGTAGATCGGAAGCGCCCCATCCATCGCCGCCGAACAGGCCTCCAGCGCGATCTCCATCAGGCGCCGGCTGGGCCGGGCAGGCTCGTCATCCATGCTCGCGATGATCGAGACTTCCTTGTGGCGCGCGGGGACTGCGGCGAATGTCCGGTTGAGCTCGTCGAGGGTCATGCCGCCTATTTTGCGGGCGCGAGCTGGATGCGCTCCACCGTTTCCTTCTCCACCGCCCCGCGGCTGTAGACCAGCGGCACGTACTTGCCTTCGAGCCACAGCGGCGCGAGGTCGCGGTAGTTCGGGCTGTCCGGGTTGCCCGACTGGCCGGGCGTGTTGATCACGCGCGAGGCGTCCCAGTTGCCCACGTCCAGCACCATGCGGAACGATGCGCCCGCGGTCAACTTGTAGTCGCTCGCGCGGTAGGTCGCGGCCATCGGCGTGAAGCTGGAACCGGACATCGGCCAGTCGCCGACGTCGAGCTTCTTGCGCGTGGCCGCATCGACCACGCCGGCCAGCGGATGGCGGAACTCCGCGCGGTGCAGCGTGCCCCACTTCCAGGCCTTCATGTCGGGGCCGAGCTTGGCGGTGAGTTCCTGCATCGCGGGCGGCAGCGTCTGCAGCAGCAGGGCATCGCGCTCCGCGTCGCTGACCCAGCCGAACGGGTTCTCCAGCAGCAGCACCATGCGCGTGTTGTCGCCGGGCGCCGCCAGCGGCGCGCCCACATCGCCCGCGCCGGCCTTGAGCACCGCCGCGCGCAGCGGCTTGCTGCTCCACACCTCGTAGAGCGCGGCCGCGGCGCTGTCGCGGTCCATCGTGCCGTCCCAGCCCTGCAGCAGGCGCAGGCCCGCGGCCGTTTGCGCGTCGTCGCTGCGCAGGCCCGCCAGCAGCTTCAGCAGCCGCTGCGCGGGCGTCGCGACGATGTCGTTCTGCATGCGCTCGGAGTCCTCGATGGTGAAGCGCGAGCCCGCCGCCACCTTCGCGGCGAACAGCTCCTTCAGGCGGCGCGCGCGGGCCGCATCGCTCCACTCGTAGCCGATGCCTTTCTTGGCGGCCGGATGGTCGGGCGGAATGTTGTTCTCGTTGGCGGTCACCACGTAGCCGCGCGCGGGGTTGAACTCCGAGGGCAGCTCGTCGCCATTGCGAAAGCCCGACCACTCGTAGCGGCCGTCGCCCGGCACGGGCATGAGGCCGTCCCAGTTCGGGCGGATGGGCGTGAGGCCGCCCGGAATCCAGCCGACGTTGCCGCTGCTGTCGGCATACACCTGGTTCTCGCCGGGCGCGCCCCAGCGGTTCATCGCGGCGCGGAACTGGTCCCAGTTGCGTGCGCGCATGTAGTCCATCGAACCGAAGTACGGCGCCATGCCGGGCTCCAGCCAGGCCGCGCGCAAGGCATACGCGCGGCGCTTGCCGGGCTCCGAAAGCAGCACGGGCCCGTGGCGCGTGAAGGTGTTGACCACTTCGCGCGGCGCGCCCTCGCCCTTGACCGCGATGCGCTCGGTGACGCGCGTCATCGGCTCCCAGCGGCCCTGGTAGCGGTACTCGTTGGGGTTGCGCGGGTTGAGCTGGTACACGTACAGGTCTTCCTGGTCCATGTAGAAGCGCGTGAGGCCGAAGGCGATGGTGCCGTTGTGGCCGATCGACAGGCCCGGCAGGAAGGGCTCGCCCGCGCCGATGGCGTCCATGCCGGGCGCGCTCAGGTGCGTCATGTAGCGCAGGCTCGGCGCGCCGTGCGAGCGGTGCGGGTCGTTGGCCAGGATGGGCCGGCCCGTGGACGTGAGCTTCGGCGAGATGACCCAGTTGTTGCTGCCGTAGGCGCCCGTGGGATCGCCTTGCAGGGCCTGTTCCTGTTGCTGCGCCGCGTCCTGCTCGGCTTTCGCGGCGATGGATTCGGCGCTGCCGGGCAGCAGGGCGACCGGCGTGGAGGGCGCGCCCGCGTCCATGCCCACGCGCGTGTTCGCCTTGCTGAACTGCGGCGATTCGGTCGCCCGCATGTAGGCCGCGCGCAGCTCCGCCGCGGGGATGGTGCAGGGATCGAAACCCACCGGCACCTTCGGCGTGACCGGCGGATCGAGCTCGCGGCGCAGCCAGTCGGCCTTGACGCCCTGCCCGCCGGCGCAGAAAGCGCGCGCGCGATCGACCTCGGACGTGAAATTGAGCGTGAGCCCGTGGTGCCGGATGCGCACCACGTCCTCGGGCGACCACGTGGCCGGCTGGTAGCCCAGCAACGCGAACTCGGTGGGCAGCAGCGCGGGCTGCGCGCGCACCTGCGCGACGTAGGCGTTGACGCCGGCGGTGAAGGCCTCGGCCACGCGCTTGGCGTCCGACCCGTAGGCCAGCCACTCGCGGTACATGTCGCCGCGGTAGAGCACGGCGCGCGCGGCGCGGTCGCTCTCGACCCAGGCGGGGCCGAAGTCTTTCGCCATTTCGCCGAGGCCGCGCTTGCGCCAGAGGTCCATCTGCCAGAGCCGGTCGCGCGCGGCGATGAAGCCCTGCGCCACGAAGGCGTCGTAGAGCGTGCCCGCATACAGGTGCGGAACGCCCCAGCGATCGACCAGCACCTCGGCGGGTTTCTCCAGGCCGGGCACGGTGAAAGATGAAGAGGGGCGCGTGGGCGTGTCGCTGCTGCCCGGAGGGCTGGATGCGCAGCCGGCCAGTGCGATGGCTGCAAGCGCCGTGGCGCCAAGGGAAAGCCGATGGTTGTTCGGCATGCGTCGCGCTGCGAGGCGCGGGCTCGTTCTTTTCATGTGTCTCGTCTCCTGCCTTGTTGATGGCAGCGCACAGTATCCAGATTTCTTCGGGGCGCGAGGTTACAAGGCATGACTTGTAGACTGGCGCGCTATGCAGCCCACACCCTCCTTTCTCCCTGGCGCCTCGTGCAGCGGCTGGCTCGGCGGCGCCATCCACCGCATCGAGGCCGACTACCAGCGCAGCGCCGACACGCACCTGATCCCGCTGCCCCTGCCCGCGCTCGCGGCCGCGGGCATCGACCTGTACCTGAAGGACGAATCCACCCATCCGACGGGCAGCTTGAAGCACCGGCTCGCACGTTCGCTCTTTCTCTATGCGCTGTGCAACGGCTGGGTGCGCGAGGGCACGACGATCGTGGAGGCGTCGAGCGGCTCGACGGCGGTGAGCGAGGCCTACTTCGCGCGGCTCCTGGGCCTGCCCTTCATTGCGGTGATGCCGCGCAGCACCTCGCCCGAGAAGATCGCGCAGATCGCCTTCTACGGCGCGAGCTGCCACTTCGTGGACCACGCGGCGCAGGTGTACGAGGAAGCCCGCGCGCTGGCCGAGCGCACGGGCGGCCACTACATGGACCAGTTCACGTATGCCGAGCGCGCGACCGACTGGCGCGGCAACAACAACATCGCCGAGAGCATGTTCCAGCAGATGGCGCGGGAGCGCCATCCGATCCCCGAATGGATCGTGGTGGGCGCGGGCACCGGGGGCACGAGCGCCACCATCGGCCGGTACCTGCGCTACCGCTGCCACGACACGCAGGTGTGCGTGCCCGATCCGAAGGGCTCGGTGTTCTCGGCCTATCACCGCACGGGCGATGCAACGCTGACGGCGGTCGGCTCGCGCATCGAAGGCATCGGGCGGCCGCGCGTGGAGCCGAGCTTCATCCGCACGCTGGTCGATCGCATGATCGAGGTGCCGAACCTCGATTCGGTCGCGGCGATGCATGCGCTCTCGGCGCTGCTCGGGCGCAAGGTGGGGCCTTCGACGGGCACCAACTTCATCGGCATGCTGGCCGTGGCGCAGGAGATGCGCGCGGCCGGGCGGCAAGGATCGATCCTGTCGCTGCTGTGCGATTCGGGCGAGCGCTACCTGCCGAGCTACCACGACGCGGCGTGGGTGAAGAACGCGTTCGGCGACATCGGGCCGGCGCAGCAGCGCGTCGATGCGCTGGTGGCGGGGTGATGTCGTTCGGCCCTTTCGGCCCTTCCGGCCTCTCGCGGCGCAGCCTGTTGCTGGCTGCGTTGGCTGCGGCACCCGCAAGCTGGGCCTTGTCCGCGCGCTCGCTGCAGTTCCCGCGTGACTTCGGCAGCCATCCTGATCTGCACACCGAGTGGTGGTACATCACCGGCCATGCGAAGAATGCGGCGGGGCGCGAATTCGGCTTCCAGGTGACCTTCTTCCGCTCGCGCATCGACGCGACGCAGGCCATGCGCTCGGCCTTCGCCGCGAAGAACCTCGTGTTCGCACACGCGGCCGTCACCGATCTCGAAGGCCGCGTGCTGCTGCACGACCAGCGCATCGCGCGCGCCGGCTTCGGCGTGGCATCGGCGAGCGAAGCCGACACCGAGGTGCGATTGCGCGACTGGTCGCTGGTGCGCAAGGACGGCAGCTATGCGGCGCGCATTCCGGCCGGCGAGTTCGCGCTCGACCTGCGCTTCACGCCGACGCAGCCTGTTCTCCTGCAAGGCAACGCCGGCCTCTCGCGCAAGGGACCCGATGAAGCCCAGGCGAGCTACTACTACAGCGAACCCCAGTTGAAGACGCAGGGCAAGCTCACGCTCAAGGGCCAGGGCTTCGATGTCGATGGCACCGCGTGGCTCGATCACGAATGGAGCGAGGCGCTGATGCATCCCGAGGCCGTGGGCTGGGACTGGATCGGCATGAACCTGGACGATGGCAGTGCGCTCACCGCCTTTCATCTGCGTCGCAAGGATGGCAGTGCGCTGTGGGGTGGTGGTTCGTTTCGCACGCGCGATGGTGTTCTGCGCGTGTTCAAGAACGACGAGGTGCGCTTCGAGAGCGTCAACGCGTGGAACAGTCCGCGCACGCAGGCGAAGTACCCGACGCAATGGCGCGTGCAGACGCCGTCCGGCAACTTCGAGGTGCGCGCGCTGCTCGATGACCAGGAACTGGACAGCCGCGGATCGACCGGAGGCGTGTACTGGGAAGGCCTCAGCGATCTTCTTGATGCGCAGGGAAAGCGCGTGGGGCGTGGCTATCTGGAGATGACGGGGTACGCAGCGCCGCTGCGGCTGTAGGTTCTGTTCAGGGCGGGTGCACAGGCCACCGGGTGCTCCCCTCCGCGAATGTCCCCCGGGCTTCGCCCTCCTCCTTGATTTCGCTGCGGGGAGCACCCGATGCCCTGCGCACGATGGGCGCTGTCGTTGTGCCGGAGGATCAACCGCGGGGGATCGAGATCACTGTGCTGCCGAAGGCCAACCAGCGGCCTTCGGGGCGGGTGCGTTCAGCCGGTCAGTGCGACGGGCCCGAGCCGCGTCCCTTGCGCCGGTCGATGAAGGCGATGATCTCGCCCATGATCCCCTTGCGGAAAGCGAGCACGCAGATCACGAAGATCAGGCCCGTGACCATGGTCACCGACTCGCCCAGCGTGTTGAACCAGTCGATGGTCGTGATGCGCGCGAGGAAGTTGCCCAGCTCGCCGATCTTGTTCTCCAGCAGCACCACCACCGCCGAGCCGACCAGCGGACCCGAGAGCGTGCCCAGGCCGCCGACGAGCGTCATCAGGATGACCTGGCCCGAGGCGGTCCAGTGCACGTCCGACAGGGTGGCGAAGCCCAGCACCAGCGTCTTTAGCGAGCCCGCGAGGCCCGAGAGCGCGGCCGAGATCACGAAGGCCAGCAGCTTGAAGCGGCTCACGTCGTAGCCGAGGGACAAGGCGCGCGGTTCGTTCTCCTTGATGCCTTTCAAGACCTGCCCGAACGGCGAGTGGATGGTGCGCACGATCAGGAGGAACGCGGCCACCACGACGACCAGCGCGACGTAGTACATCGTGAGGTCGTTCGACAGGTCGATGACCCCGAAGAGCTTGCCGCGCGGCACGCCCTGCAGGCCGTCCTCGCCGCCGGTGAACCTGGCCTGCAGCGCGACGAAGAACATCATCTGCGCGAGCGCCAGCGTGATCATCGCGAAGTAGATGCCCTGGCGGCGGATGGCCACGATGCCGAAGATCCAGCCGAGGAAGGCGCCGCTCAAGGTGCCGGCGATGAGGCCCAGCTCGGGGGTGAGGCCCCAGACCTTCATGGCATGGCCCGCCACGTACGCGGAGCCGCCGAGGAATGCCGCATGGCCGAACGACAGCAGGCCGGTGAAGCCCAGCAGCAGGTTGAAGGCCGCGGCGAACAGCGCGAAGCACATGAGCTTCATCACGAACACCGGGTAGGCGCCGAAGAACGGCGCCGCGATGAGCGCGACCAGCAGCAGTGCGTAGACGACGGTGGAGATCTTTTTCATGTTCATGCCGTCCGCCTTATTTCTCTTTGCCGAACAGGCCGGCGGGGCGGATGAGCAGCACGATGACCATGATCACGAACACAACCGTAGACGATGCCTCGGGATAGAAGACCTTGGTGAGCCCTTCGATCACGCCGAGGCCCAGACCGGTGAGGATGGCGCCCATGATCGAGCCCATGCCGCCGATCACGACCACGGCGAAGACCACGATGATGAGGTTCTGGCCCATGAGCGGCGAGACCTGCATCACCGGTGCGGCCAGCACGCCGGCGAAGGCGGCGAGCGCGCAGCCGAAGGCGTAGGTCAGCGTGATCATCAGCGGCACGTTGACGCCGAAGGCTTCCACCAGGCGCGGGTTCTCGGTGCCGGCGCGCAGGTAAGCACCCAGGCGCGTCTTCTCGATCACGTACCAGGTCGCAAAACAGATCACCAGCGAGGCGACGACCACCCAGGCGCGGTAGTTGGGCAGCACCATGAAGCCCAGGTCGGTGGCGCTGGAGAGCGCATCGGGCGCGTCGTAGGGCAGGCCCGAGACGCCGTAGACCGAGCGGAACACGCCTTCGATCAGGAGCGTGAGGCCCAGGGTGAGCAGGAGGCCGTAGAGATGGTCGAGCTTGTAAATCCAGCGCAGCAGGAGCCGCTCGATCACCACGCCGAAGAGGCCGATGACGATGGGCGCGGCAATCAGCATCACCCAGTAGTTGATGCCGAAATACTCCATGGCCATCCAGGTGAGGACGGCCCCCAGCATGAACAGCGCGCCGTGCGCGAAGTTGATGACGTTGAGCAAACCGAAGATCACCGCCAGCCCGAGGCTCAGGATGGCGTAGAACGAGCCGTTGACCAGCCCCAGAAGGAGTTGGCTCAACAAGGCGGGAAGGGAAATGGTCATAAGCGTTTCAACGAACCCGGGCGCCGCTGCGGCGCCCGCGGGAGATCACTTCCAGAGGGCGCACCGGCTCTCGGCCTTGGTCGTGAAGACTTCTTCGCCCTTCAGCTTCTGGACGACCTTGTAGTAGTCCCACGGCTGCTTGGATTCGGCCGGCGACTTGACCTGCATCAGGTACATGTCGTGCACGAAGCGGCCGTCGGCGCGCACGGTGCCCTTGGCATAGAAGTCGTCGATGGGCGTGGACTTGATGGTCTCCATCACCTTGTCGGCATCGACCGTCTTGGCGGCCTGCACGGCCTTGAGATAGGTCATGGTGGCCGAGTAGTCGGCCGCCTGGATGTCGGTGGGCATGCGCTTGGTCTTCTCGAAGAAGCGCTTGCCGAAGGCGCGCGTCTTGTCGTCCAGGTTCCAGTCCCAGCTGGTGGTGAGCAGGAGGCCCTCGGTGTTCTTCAGGCCCAGGCTGTGCACGTCGGTCACGAACACCAAGAGGCCGACCATCTTCATGCTCTTGGAGATGCCGAATTCCTTGGCGGCCTTGATCGCGTTCTGCGTGTCGCCGCCCGCATTCGCGAGGGCCAGCACCTGCGCCTTGGAGTTCTGCGCCTGCAGCAGGAACGACGAGAAGTCCGACGTGTTGAGCGGATGCTTCACGCTGCCCAGCACCGTGCCGCCCTTCTCCTTCACCACCTTGGTGGCGTCGGCCTCGAGCGCCTGGCCGAAGGCGTAGTCGGCCGTGAGGAAATACCAGCTCTTGTCGCCGCGCGCGATCACCGCGCCGCCGGTGCCCTTGGCCAGCGCCACGGTGTCGTAGGCGTAGTGCACGGTGTAGGGCGAGCACTGCTCGTTGGTGAGCGCCGAGCTGCCCGCGCCGTTCACGATGAAGACGCGCTTCTTCTCCTGCGCGACCTTCGCCATGGCCAGGCCCGTGCCCGAGCTGGTACCGCCGAACAGCATCGTCAGGCCCTGCGTGTCGATCCACTCGCGTGCCTTGGAGGCGGCGATGTCGGCCTTGTTCTGGTGATCGGCCTGCAGCAGCTCCACGGGCATGCCGTTGACCTTGCCGCCGAAGTCGTCAATGGCCATCTGGATGGCGAGGGCGCCATTCTTGCCCTCCACGTCCGCGTAGAGGCTCGACATGTCGGTGATGAAACCGATCTTGACCTTGTCCTGCGCCTGCGCGGCGCCGGCCGCCATCAGGCAGGTTGCGGCGAGGCAGGCGGAGGCGATGAGCGTGCGTTGCATGGCGTGATCCTCTTGGTTGACTTCGGTGAAAAGGTCTGGCGCGGCTTCAGCCGTTTATTTCCAGAGCGTGCATTTCGTCTCGGCCTTCGTGGTGAAGACCTGGTCGCCCGGCAGCGTCTTGAGCACCTTCAGGTAGTCCCAGGGCTTCTTCGACTCGGCGGGCGACTTCACTTCGACCAGGTACATGTCGTGGATGAAGCTGCCGTCGGCGCGGATCTGGCCCTTGGCGTAGAAGTCGTCGATCTTCATGCTCTTGAGCTGCGCCATCACCTTGTCCGAATCGGTGGTCTTGGCGGCGGCCACGGCCTTCAGATACGTCATGGTGGCCGAGTAGTCGGCGGCCTGCACGTCGGTGGGCATGCGCTTGGTCTTCTCGAAGAAGCGGTTGGCGAACTTGCGCGATTCGTCGTTCAGGTCCCAGTACCAGCTGGTGGTGTGCAGGAGGCCCTCGGTGTTCTTCAGGCCCAGGCTGTGCACGTCGCTCAGAAAGACCAGCAGGCCCGCGGTCTTCATGGTCTTGTTGATGCCGAATTCCTTGGACGCCTTGATCGCGTTGATGGTGTCGCCGCCCGCGTTCGCCAGACCCAGGATCTGCGCCTTGGAGTTCTGTGCCTGCAGCAGGAACGAGGAGAAGTCCGATGCGTTCAGCGGATGGCGCACCGCGCCCACCACCGTGCCGCCCTTTTCCTTCACGACCTTGGTGGTGTCCGCTTCCAGCGCGTGGCCGAAGGCGTAGTCGGCCGTGAGGAAGAACCAGCTCTTGCCGCCGCGGTCGACCACCGCCGCGCCGGTGCCCTTGGCGAGCGCCACGGTGTCGTAGGCGTAGTGCACGGTGTAGGGCGAGCACTGCTCGTTGGTGAGCACGGAGCTGCCGGCGCCGTTGTTGAAGTACACGCGCTTCTTCTCTTCGGCCACCTTGGCGGTCGCGAGTGCGGTGCCGGAGTTGGTGCCGCCAAAGATCATGGTCACGCCGGCCGTGTCGACCCACTCGCGGGCCTTGGAGGCGGCGATGTCGGCCTTGTTCTGGTGGTCCGCGACCAGGAGCTCGATGGGCTGGCCCAGCGCCTTGCCGCCGAAGTCGTCGATGGCCATCTGGATGGCGGTCGCGCCGCCCTTGCCTTCGAGGTCGGCGTAGAGGCTGGAGAGGTCGGTGACGAAGCCGATCTTCACTTTTTCCTGCGCCTGTGCGGCGCCCGCGCCCATGGCGAGGATGGCGACGGCGGTGGCGATGAGGCCGAGTTTCTTGTTCATGGTGTTGTCTCCTGAAGGAATCTTTGTGGGATGAGGAAAGGGGGAAAGAGTCTTTTGGACTTTTGCGGGTTCAGACGCCGAGCAACTCGGTGAGCACCGGCATCTTGGCTTCGAGCTCGGCCGCGCCGAACTTCTCCACGATGCGCCCGTGCTCCATCACGTAGAAGCGGTCGGCCAGCGGCGCGGCGAAGCGGAAGTTCTGCTCCACCATCACGATCGTGTAGCCCTTGGCGCGCAGCGTGGTGATCATGCGGGCCAGCGCCTGCACGATGACGGGCGCGAGGCCTTCGGAGATCTCGTCGAGCAGCAGCAGTTTGGCGCCCGTGCGCAGGATGCGCGCGACCGCCAGCATCTGCTGCTCGCCGCCCGAGAGGCGCGTGCCCTGGCTGTGGCGGCGTTCGGCCAGGTTGGGGAACATGGCGTAGATCTCTTCGACCGACATGCCCTGCCCGGCGCCCTTCAACTCCGGCGGCAACAGCAGGTTCTCTTCGCACGAGAGGCTCGCGAAGATGCCGCGTTCCTCGGGGCAGTAGCCGATGCCCAGGTGCGCGATGCGGTGCGTCGGCATCGCGATGGTCTCTTTGCCGTTGACTTCGATGCTGCCTTTGCGCGCACCGGTCAGGCCCATGATGGCCCGCAGCGTGGTGGTGCGGCCGGCGCCGTTGCGGCCCAGGAGCGTGACGACTTCGCCGGGCTGCACGACCATGTCCACGCCATGCAGCACGTGCGATTCGCCGTACCAGGCCTGGAGCCCTTTGATTTCGAGTGCGGCGGTCATCAGTGCGCGCCCTGCATTTCGCCGTCGGTGGTGCCCATGTAGGCTTCCATGACCTGCGGGTTCTTCGAGACTTCGGCGTAGGGCCCTTCGGCCAGCACGGCGCCGCGCTGCAGCACGGTGATGGTGTCGGCAATGGTCGAGACCACGCTCATGTTGTGTTCGACCATGAGGATGGTGCGTCCGGCCGACACGCGCTTGATGAGCTCGGCCACGCGGTGCACGTCTTCATGGCCCATGCCCTGGGTGGGCTCGTCCAGCAGCATGAGCTCGGGTTCCATCGCGAGGGTGGTGGCGATCTCCAGCGCGCGCTTGCGGCCGTAGGGCAGGTTCACGGTCTGTTCGTCGGCAAGGTCTTCCAGGCCGACTTCAGCCAGCAGCTCGCGGGCTCTGGCATCCAATGGCTTGAGCGACTTCTCGCTCTTCCAGAAGTGGTACGAGGTGCCCAGTCGCCGTTGCAGCCCCAGGCGCACGTTCTCCAGCAGCGTCAGGTGCGGGAACACGGCCGAGATCTGGAACGAGCGGATGATGCCGCGCCGCGCGATCTGCGCGGGGCGCTCGCCGGTGATGTCCTGGCCGTTGAACAGGATCGTGCCCGTGGTGGGCTCCAGGAACTTGGTGAGCAGGTTGAAGCAGGTGGTCTTGCCGGCGCCGTTGGGGCCGATGAGTGCGTGGATCGAGCCGCGCACCACCGAGAGGTTGACCTTGCTGACCGCGGTGAACCCCTTGAATTCCTTGGTGAGCTGGCGTGTTTCGAGGATGACGTCGCTCATCTCGCGAGGTCGCCCGGGTTCGGAAAAAAGAAGTCGGTCATGCAGTCCATCTCGGCGCGCCACCATGGAGCGCGGACCGATTGTTCGTGGGCGACTCGCGCTTGCATACTGGGGCAAATGCCTATGCTGCACTGCAACCTGCCGGCAGCGGAGAAGTTATGCACGATCACCAACTGTCGTCGCAGTGACAATGACGCCTCCCGCCCGACAACTCCCCCCATGCAATCCATGCCCGTAACGATCCGCGATGTGGCCGAGGCCGCCGGCGTGTCGATCAGCACCGTCTCGCGCGCCTTGAAGAACCAGCGCGGCCTCTCGGACGACACCCGCCGCATGATCCGCAAGATCGCCAGCGACGTCGGCTACAACGCCGGGCGCCTACGCAGCGCCAAGGCCAAGCGGCTGGTCTTCATGGTGCACCGCCAGCACAGCCACTTCTCGGTCAACCCTTTCTTCTCCGACGTGCTGCATGGGGTGGAAGACGCCTGCCGCGAGTTCGGCATCGTGCCCACGCTGCTCACGTGCGGCCCGACCGACCCGATCCGCGAACAGCTGCGGCTGCACGAGCCGGACATGATCCTGGCCGCGGGCTTCTTCGAGACCGAGGTGCTGGACATGGTGGCCGCGCTCGACCTGCCCTTCGCGCTCATCGATTTCTCGCTGCGCGACATGCTTGCGGTGAACCCCGACAACGCGACCGGCGGGTACCTGGCCACGCGGCACCTGCTGGACATCGGGCGCCAGCGCATCGCCTACATCGCGGGGTCGCTCGCGCACGTGAGCATCCTGGAGCGGGCCCAAGGCTACCGCCGCGCGCTGTTCGAAGCGGGCATCCTGGCCGACCCGGAGCTGGAGGTGGTCGCGCCGCTGGGCCTCGCGCACGACCGCGGCGCTTCTGCCGCCATGCAGCAGTTGCTGCGCCTGCGCAAGCCGCCGGACGCGGTGTTCGCCTGCAACGACATGGCCGCGCTCGCGGCGCTCGACACGTGCCTGGCTGCCGGCCTCCGCGTGCCCGAGGACGTCGCGATCGTCGGCTTCGACGACGTGCAGACCGCCGCATCGGCCAAGCCCCCGCTCACCACGGTGCGCGTGGACCGCCAGGCGCTCGGCCGCATGGGCGTCGCGCTGGCGATGCAGGGCGGCTCGCTGCCGCGCCTGAACACGCTGCCGGTCGAGCTGATCGTGCGGCAGAGCACGGTGGGCTGAGGCCGCTCGCGGTCACCTCTTCTTCGGCTTTTTCTTCTCGCGTTCTTCTCTTTGGCGCGGCGATCGTTGTTGCGCTGCCGACGCCATGTTTCGTCGGGGAAAGCACAAGGCGATATGGCAGGCGCCCCTGCCAAAATGCCATGCACCCTGCAACGGAGAAACACATGAACCAACGCATCGTCGCACTCGCCGCCAGGCTGGCCATCGGTCTTGCTGCCAGTGCACCAAGATAGAGACCCGATCGCTTGAGAACGACGCCCCTCATCTGCTCTTCATGCCCGATTTCCGCTCACCCGATTTCCTCGTCGACCACATCCGGCACACGCTGGCCTTCTACGACCCGCGCGACGCCGACGCTTCGGGCGGCTTCTTCCACTTCTTCAGGGACGACGGCACGGTGTACGACCGCCGCACGCGCCACCTGGTGAGCAGCGCGCGCTTCGTGTTCAACCATGCGAACGCCTACCGCCGCTTCGGCCAGGCGGCGGACCTCGACGCGACGCGCCACGGCCTGGCCTTCCTGCACGGCGCGCATGCGCTGCCCAGGGGCGGTTTTGCGTGGCTCCTCGACTGGCACGAAGGCCGCGCCACGGTGCAGGACGGCACGCAGCACTGCTACGGCCTGGCCTTCGTGCTGCTCGCACATGCGCACGCGCTGATGGCCGGCGTGACCGAGGCGCGCGAAGGGCTGGCGCACGCGTGGGACCTGATGGAGCGGCACTTCTGGGAGCCGCGCCACGACCTCTACGCCGACGAAGCCACGGCCGACTGGCGCGTTGCGCCCTACCGCGGCCAGAACGCCAATATGCATGCCTGCGAGGCGATGATGGCGGCCTTCGAGGCAACGCGCGACACACGCTACCTCGACCGCGCGCTCGCACTCGCAGAGGCCGTAACGGGCCGCCAGGCCGCGCTGGCCGATGGCCTCGTGTGGGAGCACTACCGCGCGGACTGGTCGATCGACTGGGACTTCAACCGCGGCGACCGCAGCGACATCTTCCGGCCCTGGGGTTTCCAGACCGGCCACCTGACCGAGTGGGCCAAGCTGCTGCTGCAGTTGGAGCGCCTCTTGCACGCGCAAGGCCGCGAGGCCGGCTGGATCGTGCCGCGCGCGCGCCACTTCTTCGACACCGCGATGTTCCGCGGCTGGGATGCGGACAACGGCGGGCTGGTCTACGGCTTCGCGCCCGACGGCGCGGTGTACGACGGCGACAAGTATTTCTGGGTGCAGGCCGAGAGCTTCGCCGCCGCCGCGCTGCTGGCCGTGCGCACCGGCGATGCGAGCTACTGGGACTGGTACGACAGCATCTGGGCGTATTCGTGGGCGCACTTCGTGGACCACAGGCACGGCGCGTGGTACCGCATCCTGACGCCGCAGAACCAGAAGATCAGCGACGAGAAGAGCCCGGCCGGCAAGACCGATTACCACACGATGGGCGCGTGCTACGACGTGCTGAAGGCGCTGGGCAAATAAAAACCCCCAGGGTTCCGAAGAAGCCTGGGGGTGACGACAGGGCCCGTTGTCAGTGCGTCAGTGCGTCAGTGCGCGCCGGCCGCGGCATCGCCGCCGGCGCCGCCCTTCTGCGGCTTGGCCAGCCACACCAGCGGGATCAGCAGCAGGAACAGGATCGCCGACGCATAGAAGATGTCGTTCGTCGCCAGCATGTAGGCCTGCTGGTCCACGAGGCGATTGATCTGCCCCATCACCTGGTCGGTGCTGAAGCCACTGCTGGAGAGCCCGGCCATCGCGCTGGTGGCGGCGTTGTTGCCCTGGTTGATGGTTTCGGCCAGTTGCGAATGGTGCAGCGTCGCGCGGTTGTCCCACAGCGTGGTGGTGAGCGACGTGCCCATGGCACCGGCCGTGATCCGCAGGAAATTCGACAACCCCGAGGCGGCCGGAATGCGGTCGGGCGTGAGGCCCGAGAGCGTGATCGTCACCAGCGGGATGAAGAAGAACGCCATCGCGATGCCCTGGATGACCGTCGGGATGATGATCGTCACGAAGTCGGCCTGCGTGTTGAAGTTCGAGCGCATCCACAGGATCAGCGCGAACACCAGGAACGAGAAGGTCGCATAGCGGCGCGGATCGATCTTGGCCACCGTGAGACCGACGATCGGCGAGAAGAAGATCGCCAGCAGCCCCACGGGCGCCATGATCATCCCCGCCTGCGTCGCGGTGTAGCCCATCCATTGCTGCAACCACAGCGGCAGCAGCACCACGTTGCCGAAGAAGAGGCCGTAGGCCACGGCCGTTGCCACGGCGCCCGACCAGAAGTTGCGGCGCTTGAAGAGCGAGAGGTCCACCACCGGGTGCTTGTCGGTCAGCTCCCAGATCAGGAAGAACGCGAAGCCCACCACCGCCACCACCGCCATCGTGACGATCTGCGGCGAATGGAACCAATCGAGCTCCTTGCCCTTGTCGAGCATCAGCTGCATCGAGCCCACCCACAGCACCAGCAGCGCGAGACCGATGGCGTCGATCGGCACCTTGTGCGTCGTGCTCTCGCGCTTGCGATAGAGCGCCCAGGTGATGGAAGCCGCGACGATGCCCACGGGGATGTTGATGTAGAAGATCCACGGCCACGAGATGTTGTCGGTGATCCAGCCGCCCAGGAGCGGCCCCATCACCGGCGCGACCAGCGTGGTCATGGACCACATCGCCATCGCCAGGCCCGCCTTGGCCTTCGGGTAGCTCGACAGCAGCAGCGTCTGCGACAGCGGAATCATCGGACCCGCGACAAAGCCCTGCAGCGCGCGGAACAGGATGAGCGTGGTCATGTTCGGCGCCAGGCCGCACAGCAGCGAGGCCATCATGAACAGGATCACGCTGGCCATGAACAGGCGCACCTGGCCGAAGCGCTGGGTCATGAAACCCGTGAGCGGCACCGCGATGGCGTTGGCCACCGCGAAGCTGGTGATGACCCAGGTGCCCTGCGTGGTGCTCACGCCCAGGTCGCCCGAGATGGCGGGCAACGACACGTTCGCGATCGACGAGTCGAGCACGTTCATGAAAGTTGCCGCGGAGAGCGCGATCGTGCCCCACACGCGGGCGGAGCCCTCGAGCGGTGCGTGCGCTATGTAAGCGGGAGCGGCGGTGGCCATTGCGCGTGCTTTTTCAGTTCAAGCGAAGCGGGCAACGATCAACCGGGCTGACCCTGCGTGGCCACCTGGGCGCCGGTGGCGGCCGGTGCCGACGTCGCAGCAGGCGCGCCCTTGGCCGGTGCGGCAGCGGCGTTGGCCGGTGCGGCGCGGCCCAGGTTGGCCGCGACGATGCGGTCCACTTCGGCATCGGCGCCGCGGTCCAGCTGGCTGTAGACCTGCGTCTGCGTGAGCGCGCTGCCGCGCGGCGCGTCGGCGAGCATCTTGCCGCTCTTGGAGGAGATGTCGATCTCCGCGTCCATCGACAGGCCGATGCGCAGCGGGTTGGCCTTGAGCTGCTCGGGGTCCAGCGCGATGCGCACGGGCACGCGCTGCACCACCTTGATCCAGTTGCCGGTGGCGTTCTGCGCGGGCAGCAGCGCGAACGCGCTGCCGGTGCCCACGCCCAGGCCCGCGACCTTGCCGTCGTATTCGACCTTCTTGCCGTAGACGTCGGCCGTGAGCTTCACGGGCTGGTCGATGCGGATGTTGCGCAGCTGCACTTCCTTGAAGTTGGCATCGACCCACAGCTGGTTGAGCGGAACGATCGACATCATCGGCGTGCCGGCAGCGACGCGCTGGCCGAGCTGCACGGTACGCTTGGCGACGTAGCCGTCGACCGGCGCGGGCATCGCGACGCGCTGAGTGGCCAGGTACGCCTCGCGTACCTTGGCGGCCGCGGCCAGCACGCTGGGGTGCTGTGCCACGCTGGTGCCGTCGGTCAGCGACTGGTTGCTCACCAGCGCTTCCTTGGCGGCGACGACGCCGGCCTGCGCGGCGGCAAGCTGGCTCTTGGCGGTGTCCAGCTGCGTCTCGGCGTGGTTGAGTTCTTCCTTGGACACCGCGCCGTTGCCTGAGAGCGCGCGGCGGCGCTGCAGGTCGTCCTGCGCCTTGGCGATGTCGCTCTGCGCCTTGACGATGTCCGACTGGCGCAGCGTGACCTGCGCGGCCAGCGAGCCGTTGTTGGCGTAGAGCGTGCGCACCTGGCGCACGGCCTGCGCAAGCGCGGCCTCGGCCTGCTCCAGCGAGACCTTGGCATCGGCCGGGTCCAGCTGCACCAGCGGCTGGCCAGCCTTCACGAAGTCGGTGTCGTCGGCGTTGATGGCCATGACGGTGCCGCCGATCTGCGGCGTGATCTGGATCACGTTGCCCTGCACGTAGGCGTTGTCGGTGTCCTCGTAATGGCTGGCGACCAGCCATTCGTAGAGGCCCCAGCCGCCGCCGGCGACGATGACCACGGCCGCGAGGGCCGTGAGCGCGCGGCGGCGCTTGCCGTTGCCGGCGGGGGCTTCGGGTGCAGCAACGGCTGTGGAGGCTGCGGAAGCAGCGGGCGTCGGAGTGTTGTTGTCGCTCATGATGAATTTCTTTCCGAAAACGAGGGAGTCGGGAGCCGTGTCAGCGCGGTTCTTTTCAGTTCACTGCGGCCGTCGGGGCCGATGCCGTGGCCGTCGAGGTCGACGGGGGCTGCCAGCCGCCGCCCAGGGCACGCGCGAGGCCCACCTGCGTGTCGAGCGCGCGCGCGGCCAGATCGACGGCCAGGCGGCGCTGCGCCAGCACCGAGGTCTCCGCGGTCAGCACGTTGAGGTAGTTGCCCAGACCCGCGCGGTAGCGCTGCACGGCGATGTCGTAGGCGCCTTCGGCGGCCGTTTGCGCGGCGCGCTGTTCGGTCTGCTGGCGGGTGATCGACTGCGCGCTGGACACCTGGTCGGCCGCATCGCGCACCGCATCGATGACCGTGGCGTTGTAGCTCTCGACCGCCACGTCCAGGTCGGCCGACTTGCCGCGCAGGTTGGCGCGCAGCTTGCCGCCTTCGAAGATCGGCAGGCTGATGGCCGGGCCCACGCCCCACTGCTCGCTGCCCGACTTGAGCAGCTTGCCGAAGCCAAGGCTCTGGAAGCCGACGAAGGCCGTGAGGTTCACGTTGGGATAGAACTGGGTCTTGGCATTGGCCACGTCGCTGGTGGCCGCCTCGACGCGCCAGCGGGCGGCGGCGATGTCGGCGCGGCGGCCCAGCAGGTCGGCCGGGATGTTGGCCTGCAGCGCCATCGGCTTGACGCCGTCGAGCATCGGGGGCTTGAGCGAAGCCGACACGTTGGGCTGGCCCACGAGCGCATCGAGCGCGTGCTGCTGCAGTGCGATCTGTTCGTTGAGCGCTTCGATCTGCTGGCGCGCTTCGGGCAGGCCGCCTTCGCTCTGGCGCAGTTCGAGGCGGGTGTCCAGGCCGGCGGAGACGCGGTCGCGCACGAGCTTCAAGGTTTCGTCGCGCTGGGCGAGCGTGCGCTGCGCCACGGTGAGCTGGTCGTTCAGGCGCGCCCACTGGAAGTAGCTGCGTGCGACGTTGCTGGCCAGCAGCACGCGGGCGGCGTCGGCATCGGCCGCGGCGGCGTTGGCGGCGCCGATGGCCGTATCGAGCGCGGTGCGGTTCTTGCCGAAGAAGTCGAGCTCCCAGCTTGCGCCCAGCTGCAGCAGGCCGATGTTCTGCGTCGAGCCGCCCAGCGGTGCGGGGTAGATGTAGTTGCTGTTGAACTTCTGGCGGTTCAGGTCGAGCTCGCCGTTGACCTTGGGCTTGAGCGCCGCGCCGGCGATGTCCGCCGAAGCCTGCGCCCGCGCGAGGCGGGCCTGCGCGACCTGCAGGTTCGGATTGCCGGCCACGGCCTGGTCGATCAGCGTGTTGAGCTGCGTGTCGCCGAAGGCGAGCCACCATTGGGTGTCGAGCCGGGAGACGGGCGCTGCCGCGGTGTCGGGCGCGATGCCGAGCGACGAGGCGTCGCGCAGCTTGGCCTGGGAACCGATGCCGGCCATGTCGGCACAACCGGCCAAGGCGACCAGCAGCAAGGCGGCTGCCACGATGGGAGTGCGACGCACAGCGCGCAGGACGGGAGTGCGACGCACAGCGCGCACGGCGAGGGAATCATTCATTTTTATCTCCACGGGCCGCAAGGGCCTGCGCGTTGTCGAGGATGCGGCGCAAGTAACCCTTGAGCTGCTCCCATTCCTCGGTGGTGAAACCTGCCAGGTGCTCGTTCTGCACGCGGCTGAGCACGTAAGGCACTTCCTTGGCGGCGGCACGGCCTTCGTCGGTGAGTTCGATGTTGACCACACGGCGGTCTTCGAGCGAACGCACCCGGCGGCACAGGCCCTTGGCTTCGAGGCGGTCGAGCAGCCGTGTCATGGCGCCGGTGTCGAGTTCGCAGGCCCGGGCCAGTTCGGCCACCGTGGTGGCCGCGCCGATGTGCAGCTTGTACAGCGGCACCCACTGCGGGAAGGTCGGGCTGCCGGGATCGCACATGCGGGTTTCTACCGACTGGGCCACCGCCGTGACGATGCGGCGCATCAGATAACCGATGCTGTCCTCGGCCCGGTAGTTCTCCGCCCGGTAGAAGACAGGCGGACGACGCACAGCGTCATCGGGGTCCGATGAGGCCTTCGGGGTGTTTGCATCGCTCATGGGTCGGAATATTAGCTGCCATGGCAGTTATTGTCAAGGCTGCCTTTGTAGAGGCAAGGTTTCGGTAGAATCCGCGCCCATGGCTTCCTCCCCACCGTCTTCCATGGCCAAGGGCTCGCCCCGGTCGCTGTCGGGGCTGAGCCCCTTCCTTCGCCCCTACCGCGTGCAGATCGTGCTGGCGGCCGTTTTCCTGGTGATGGCGGCGGTCACGACGCTGGCCTTTCCGCTGGCGCTGCGCAGCCTGATCGACGGCGGGCTGATCAACCCCGACAAGGGCGCCCAGACCATGGCGCTGCGCGAGCACTTCGGCGCCCTCTTCGCGGTGGCCGTGGCGCTGGGCCTGTTTTCGGCCGCGCGCTTCTACACGGTGAGCTGGCTGGGCGAACGCGTCACGGCCGATCTGCGTAACGCGGTCTACGGCCACGTGCTGCACCAGAGCCCGGCTTTCTTCGAGACCACGCAGACCGGCGAGGTGCTCTCGCGCCTGACGGCCGACACGACGCTGGTGCAGACGGTCGTCGGCTCGTCCCTCAGCATGGGCCTGCGCAACGCGGTGATGGGCGTGGGCGCGCTGGCCGTGCTGGTCTGGACCAATCCTTATGTGATGGTGCAGGTACTGGGCATCCTGGTGCTGGTGGTGCTGCCCAGCATGTGGTTCGGCCGGCGCGTGCGCAAGCTCTCGCGCGCGAGCCAGGACCGCGTGGCCGATTCGAGCGCCATCGCGGCCGAAGTGCTGAATGCGATTCCAGTCGTTCAAAGCTACACGGCCGAAGCCCGCGAGGCCTCGCGCTTCGACGCCTCGACCGAAAACGCCTTCCGCACCGCCGTGCGCCGCACCAAGGCGCGCTCGGTGCTCGTGGCCTTCATCATCATCGCGACCTCCGCGGCGCTGCTCTGGGGCCTCTACCAGGGCACGCAAGCCGTGCTGCGTGGCGACATCACGGCCGGCCACCTCGGCCAGACCGTGGTCTACGTGGCCATCCTCGCGAGCGCGACGGCGGTGCTCGGCGAGGTGTACGGCGACCTGTTGCGCGCGGCCGGGGCCACCGAGCGGCTGATGGAACTGCTGCATGCGCCGGCCGTCATCACCTCGCCGCCGAATCCGACGGTCACGCCGATTCCGGCTGCGGGCAGCACGATCAAGCTCGACGCAGTGACCTTCCACTACCCATCGCGGCCCGGCACGCCGGCGCTGCGCGATTTCAGCCTCGACATCGCGCCCGGCGAGACGGTGGCGCTGGTCGGCTCCAGCGGCGCGGGCAAGAGCACGGTGTTCCAGCTGCTCCTGCGCTATTACGACCCGCAGTCGGGCCAGCTGCTGCTGGACGGCGCGCCGCTGGCATCGCTCGCCCTGCCCGACCTGCGCACCCGCATCGGGTTGGTGCCGCAGGACGCGGTGATCTTTTCGGCGAGCGCGTTCGAGAACATCCGCTACGGCCGGCCCGAAGCCACGACAGACGAGGTGCATGCAGCAGCCCGCGCCGCCTTCGCACACGACTTCCTGACAGCATTGCCCGAGGGCTACGACACCTTCCTCGGCGAACGCGGCGTGCGTCTCTCCGGCGGCCAGCGCCAGCGCATCGCGATTGCACGCGCGATCCTCAAGAACCCGCCCTTGCTGCTGCTGGACGAGGCCACCAGCGCCTTGGACGCGGAGAGCGAACGCATGGTGCAGGCCGCGCTCGAGTCCGCCATGGAAGGCCGCACGACGCTGGTGATTGCGCACCGCCTGGCGACCGTGCAGAAGGCCGACCGCATCATCGTGCTGGACCACGGCGGCATCGTCGAACAGGGAACGCACACGGCGCTGGTAGCGCAAGGCGGGGTCTACGCCCGCCTGGCCGCGCTTCAGTTCACGGCCTGAGCCGCGGGGCGCTTACTGCAGCGTCTCTTTGAGCGCTGCGGGCATCGGCAGCGGCATCACCGCGATGCCTTCGTCGAGCAGCGCCTCGGTCTGCTCGGGCGTCGCCTGGCCACGGATGCCGCGCTCTTCGGCTTCGCCGTAGTGCATCTTGCGGGCCTCTTCGGCAAAGCGTTCGCCGACGTCTTCGGTCTTGGCGATGACCTCGCGCATGGCACGCATCCAGCGGGCTTCGGGAGAAAGTGGGGCCGACACCTGCGATGGCGCTGCGGGTGCCGCTTCTGCTGCCGGCGCCTTGGCATTGCCGAGATTGAGGCGCGGCGCGCTCAGCAACTTGACGATCGCGGTATCGCCGCAGACCGGGCATTCGACCAGCCCGCTGGCCAGTTGGGTCTCGAAGGCCTCGTTGGACGCGAACCAGCCCTCGAAGCCATGGCCATGCGTGCAGCGGAAATCGAGGACCTTCATGCGCGGATTATCCCGCGCCGCCCTGCGAGGCCGCCGCTTTCCAGTCGAGTGCCCATGCGCCGGAGAGGACGTTCTGCATCCACAGGGTGCAGGTCAATGACTTGGCATCGGTCACGGTGCCGTCTCGGCACCAGCCGATCATTTCCTCAGGCGTGGCGGTGAACACGTCGAGGAATTCGCCGTGGTCGAGCTGACGCTCGCCGAGCGAGAGGCCCCGCGCGAAGTAGATGTGGATGATCTCGGTCGAATACGCCACGGCCAGGTGCATCGCACCGGCATGCGCCCATTCGAGCGCGGTGTAGCCGGTTTCCTCGAGCAGTTCGCGCTGGCCGCAGACCAGCGGGTCTTCGCCCGGATCGAGCTTGCCGGCCGGAAACTCGACCATCACATGGCCTACCGGGTAGCGGTACTGCCGCTCCAGCACCACGCGCCCATCGTCGAGCAGCGGAATCACCACCACCGCGCCGGGATGCACCACATATTCGCGCGTCGCGTTGTGGCCATCGGGCAGGCGGATGGTGTCGCGCTTGGCATGCAGGAACTTGCCCTTGAAGAGCTCCTCGCTGCTGACGAGTTCTTCCCTCAGGTGCGAATCGGCGATGGGTGATGTCATGTCGTTCAGTGCCTGTGCTTCATCAGGTAGCGCCAGGTGAACCCTGGAAAGGCCAGCACGATGAAGAGCGCGCCGGTCACCGCGTAGAACTCCCAGCCCTGGGGCGAGATCTGCCCTGCCCTGCGCTCGAACAAGAGGCCGATGCCGCCGGCAATGAAGTACAGCACCACCAGCTCGGCAAAGCGGATCGCCAGCGATTTGCGCTTTGCCGGCAGCGGCACGGCGCCGAACAGGCGCTCGTTGAAGAACGGCAGGTTGGCGGCCAGGAGCGCCACCAGCAGGACGACCCAGACCGACGCGGTTTGCGACACCGTGGGCCGGCCGCGTCAGTGGGCCAGCGTGGCCGCGATGGCGTCGTAGCACAGCGTCATCAGACCGCCGGGCAGCACGCCGAGAATCAGGATCAGTGCGCCGTTGATCGTGAGCACGGTGCGCACGTCGAACGAAGCCGACACGGTGGTGGCCGTGACCGGTGCGTCGAAGTACATGACCTTGACCACGCGCAGGTAGTAGAAGGCGCCGACCAACGACATCATCACGGCGAACACGGCCAAGCCGATGTAGATGGCCTGGCCCGAGGCGATCAGCGCCTGCAGCACGGCCAGCTTCGCGTAGAAGCCGACCAGCGGCGGCAGGCCCGCCAGCGAGAACATCGCAATCGCCATCACGCCGGCGTACAGCGGGCTGCGTTGGTTGAGACCTGCGAGGTCAGTGATCTCTTCGCTCTCGAAGCCTTCGCGCGCCAGGAGCAGGATGATGCCGAAGCTCGCCAGCGTGGTGAGCACGTAGGTCACGATGTAGAACATCGAGGCGCTGTAGGCGGCCTGCGCGTTCTGCGTGCCCGACAGGTCCGAGCCGGCCACCATGCCCAGCAGCATGAAGCCCATCTGCGAGATGGTCGAGTAGGCGAGCATCCGCTTGAGGTTGCTCTGCGCGATGGCGGCGAGGTTACCGATCAGCAGCGACGCGATGGCCAGCACGGCCAGCATCTGCTGCCAGTCGATCGCGAGCGGCTGCAGGCCATCGACCAGCAGGCGGATGATGATGCCGAAGGCCGCCAGCTCGGGCGCCGCGCCGATCAGCAGCGTGACGGCCGTGGGCGCACCCTGGTAGACGTCGGGCACCCACATGTGGAAAGGGGCTGCCCCCACCTTGAACGCCAGGCCGGCCACGATGAACACGAGGCCGAACACCAGCACCTGGTGGTTGACCTTGCCGGTCGAGATCGCCTTGAACACTTCGTTCAGGTCGAGCGAGCCGGTCGCGCCGTACATCATCGAGAGGCCGTACAGGAGGAAGCCGCTGGCCATCGCGCCGAGCACGAAGTACTTCATCGCCGCTTCGCTGGCCACCGCGTTATCGCGGCGCAGCGCGACGAGCGCGTAGCTCGAGAGCGTGAGCAGTTCCAGGCCCAGGTAGATCAGCAGGAAGTTGCTGCCCGAGATCATCACGAACATGCCCAGGAGCGCGAACATGCTCACGGTGAACAGTTCGCCGCCGCGCAGCATCTCGCGGTCGGCCGCATAGGGGCGGCCGTAGATCAGCGTGACCATCAGGGCGATGGTGGCGAAGCACTTGAGCCAGTTGCCCATCGAGTCGCTCACGACCATGCCGCCGAAGCCGTAGGCGGTCTTGCCGTCGAGCGCGGCCATGCCGGTGAGCACGGCCACCACCAGCAGCGTGAGCAGCGTCAGCACATAGGTGCGGGTGCGGCGCGGGCTCGTGTCCGACAGGTCGACCAGCGCAATGATGCAGGCCATGACCAGCAACACGATTTCGGGGTAGATCGTGACCCAGCTGAGTTTGTCAATCATCTCGTTCTCTTGTCTTCAGCGTGGCCGGACGGCGCAGGGCCGCCCCGAGCCGGTCCGGGGCCCCCTTGGGGGGCAGTGCAGCGGCATAGCCGCAAACGTGGGGGTCATCATCAGGAGGGCAGCTTCGAAATCGCCACATGGCGAAGGAGCTCAGTGACCGAGGCATCCATTGCATCGGTGAATGGCTTCGGATACAGGCCCATCCACAACACGGCGATCGCCAGCAGCGACAGCATCAGGAACTCGCGGGCGTTGATGTCGGAGAGCTCCTTGACGTGGTCGTTGCCGACCGGGCCGAGGTACACGCGCTTGTACATCCAGAGCGTGTAGGCGGCGCCGAAGATCAGCGCGGTGGCGGCTCCCAGTCCGATCCAGAAGTTGGCCTTCACGGCGCCCAGGATCACCATCCACTCGCCCACGAAACCGGCGGTGCCCGGCAGGCCGCAGTTGGCCATGGCGAACAGCAGCGCGAAGGCGGCGAACTTGGGCATGGTGTTGACCACGCCGCCGTAGTCTGCGATCTGGCGCGAGTGCACGCGGTCGTACAGCACGCCGATGCCCAGGAACATGGCGCCCGAAACGAAGCCGTGGGCGATCATCTGGACGATACCGCCGGCGACGCCCAGCTCGTTGAAGATGAAGAAGCCCAGCGTCACGAAGCCCATGTGGGCGACCGACGAGTAGGCCACCAGCTTCTTCATGTCCTGCTGCACCAACGCCACCAGGCCCACGTAGATCACCGCGATCAGCGACAGCGCGATCATGAGCCAGGCCCATTCGTGCGAGGCGTCGGGCGCGATGGGCATCGAGAAGCGCAGGAAGCCGTAGGCACCCAGCTTCAGCATGATCGCGGCCAGCACGGCCGAGCCGCCGGTGGGCGCCTCGACGTGCACGTCGGGCAGCCACGTGTGGACCGGCCACATCGGCACCTTCACGGCGAAGGCCGCGAAGAAGGCGAAGAACAGGAAGGTCTGCGCGGTCGAGCCCAGCGGCAGCTTGTGCCAGGCCAGGATGTCGAAGCTGCCGCCCGACTTGTTGTACAGGAAGATCAGCGCCACCAGCATCAGCAGCGAGCCGAGCAAGGTGTAGAGGAAGAACTTGAACGCCGCGTAGATCTTGTTCGGGCCGCCCCAGATGCCGATGATCAGGTACATCGGGATCAGCGTGGCCTCGAAGAACACGTAGAACAGGATGCCGTCCAGCGCGGAGAACACGCCGATCATGAAGCCCGAGAGGATCAGGAACGCGCCCATGTACTGGTTCACGCGCTCGGTGATCACTTCCCAGGCCGAGATCACGACCACGACCGTGATGAACGAGGTCAGCAGCACCATCCACAGCGACAGGCCGTCAAGACCGATGTGGTAGTTGACGTTGAAGCGGGAGATCCAGCTCGTCTTCTCGACGAACTGCATGGCGGCGGTTCCGTTCTGGAAGCGCGTGAACAGCGGCACCGTGACCAGGAAGCTCACGATGGCACCGACGAGCGCGACCCAGCGCACGCCCTTGGCATGCTCTTCGCGGCCAAACGCCAGCAGCACGGCGCCGAATGCGATCGGCACCCAGATGGCAAGGCTCAACAAACCCATTTTTCTTTTTCTCCAGCGTTCGGGCTCAGCGTTTGAACCAGACGAAGTACGTCATCAGGATGAAGATGCCGAGCAGCATCGCGAAGGCATAGTGATAGATGTAGCCCGACTGCACCCAGCGCACCACGCTGGAGACACGGCCGATCACTTTCCACGAACCATTGACCACGGCACCGTCGATCAGGGCCTGGTCGCCGCCCTTCCAGAGGCCGGTACCGAGCGCGCGCGCACCGCGGGCGATGATGTTCTCGTTGATCCAGTCGAGGTAGTACTTGTTCTCGAGCAGGCGGTAGATCGGCTCGCAGGCGCGCTTGATCGCAGCCGGCAGCGCCGGGTTGATCATGTACATGTAGTACGACAGCACCACACCCGCCAGCGCCAGCCAGAACGGCGCGGCCTGCAGACCATGAATGGCCATGGCGACGGGGCCGTGGAAGGCTTCTTCCAGTTCCTTCATGGCGTGGTGCCTGGTACCGTCCACGAAGATCGCCTGCTTGAAGAACTCGCCGAAGAGCATCGGCTCGATCGTCATGAAGCCGATCACCACCGAGGGGATGGCCAGCAGCACCAGCGGCAGCCAGACCACCCAGGGCGATTCGTGCGGCTTGTGGGCGTCATGGCCGTGGGCGTGATCGTCGTGGCCGTGATCGCCGTGCGCATCGTGCGCGTGGTCGTCATGGTGCGCATCGGGGTTCTGGTCGTAGCGCTCCTTGCCGTGGAAGACCAGGAAGTACATGCGGAACGAATAGAACGCCGTGATGAACACGCCCGCCAGCACCGCGTAGTAGGCGAAGTTCGCGCCCCACAGGTGGCTCTCGTGCACCGCTTCGATGATGCTGTCCTTCGAGTAGAAGCCGGCGAAGAACGGCGTGCCGATCAGCGCGAGCGAACCCAGCAGCGACGTGATCCAGGTGATCGGCATGTACTTGCGCACGCCGCCCATCCAGCGGATGTCCTGGTTGTGGTGCATGCCGATGATCACCGAGCCCGCGCCGAGGAACAGCAGCGCCTTGAAGAACGCGTGCGTCATCAGGTGGAACACCGCGACCGAGTAGGCCGAGGCACCGAGCGCCACCGTCATGTAGCCCAGCTGCGAGAGCGTGGAGTACGCGACCACGCGCTTGATGTCGTTCTGGATGATGCCGAGGAACCCCATGAAGAGCGCCGTGATGGCGCCGATCACGAGGATGAAGCTCAGGGCCGTGTCGCTCAGCTCGAACAGCGGCGACATGCGCGCCACCATGAAGATGCCGGCGGTCACCATCGTGGCCGCGTGGATCAGCGCGGAGATGGGCGTCGGGCCTTCCATCGAATCGGGCAGCCACACGTGCAGCGGGAACTGCGCGCTCTTGCCCATCGCGCCGATGAAGAGACAAATGCAGATCACGGTGATCAGCATCCACTCGGTACCGGGGAAGGTGATGCCGGCCAGCGTGTTGGCCTTGGCGAAGGCTTCGCCGTAGTTCAGCGTGCCGGCGTAGGCGGCAATGAGGCCGATGCCCAGGATGAAGCCGAAGTCGCCCACGCGGTTGACCAGGAAGGCCTTCATGTTCGCGAAGATGGCCGTGGGCTTGTTGAACCAGAAGCCGATCAGCAGGTACGACACCAGGCCCACCGCTTCCCAGCCGAAGAACAGCTGGAGCATGTTGTTGCTCATGACGAGCATCAGCATCGAGAAGGTGAACAGCGAGATGTACGAGAAGAAGCGGTTGTAGCCGTCGTCTTCTTCCATGTAGCCGATGGTGTAGATGTGCACCATCAGCGACACGAAGGTCACCACGCACATCATCATGGCCGTGAGGCCGTCGACCAGGAAGCCGACTTCCATCTTCAGGCCGCCGACGATCATCCACTCGTAGAGCGTCGCGTTGAAGCGGGCACCGTCGACCACCACGCTCTTGAGCGTCATGGCCGAGATGATGAAGGCGACCAGCACGCCCAGGATCGTCAGCGAATGCGTGACCTTGCGGCCGATGTGATTGCCGCCGAACTTGGTGCCGAAAAGGCCTGCGACGGCAGCGCCGACCAAGGGTGCCAGCGGCACGGCCAGCAGGGTGGATGCGGAAAGGGTTGCGCTCATGTTGATTTCAACCCTTGAGCGAGTTGAGCTCGTCGACGTTGATGTTGGACTTGTTGCGGAACAACAGCACCAGCAACGCGAGACCGATCGCCGACTCGGCCGCGGCCACCGTCAGGATGAAGAACACGAAGATCTGGCCGTGCATGTCGCCCAGGTAGTGCGAGAAGGCCACGAAGTTCATGTTGACCGCCAGCAGCATCAGCTCGATGGCCATCAGCAGCACGATCAGGTTCTTGCGGTTCAGGAAGATGCCGATCACCGACAGCGCGAAGAGCATCGCGCCGAGCGAGAGAAAGTGTCCGAGCGTGAGCGTCATGCCTTGTTTTCCTTTGCCGCTTCGGCCGGTGCTGCCGGCGCCGCTTCCACCACGGGTTCAGCCGCACGCGTCACCGGCATCTGCACGATGCGCACGCGGTCGCGCGCCTTCACGCGCACCTGGTCCGACGGGTTGGTGTACTTGCTGTCCTTGCGGGTGCGCAGCGTCAGTGCAATGGCCGCCACGATGGCCACGAGCAGGATGACCGCGGCGATTTCCAGCGGGTAGAGGTACTCGGAATAGAGCAGCTTGCCCAGCTCCATCGTGTTCGAGGTGTTGGGAGAGGTGACCGCCATGGCGCGCGGTGCTTCGCCCAAGCGAAAGCCGCCCATGAGCACGGCCGCCATTTCGAGCGCGATCAGCGCGCCCACGCCGGCCGCGAGCGGGAAGTGCTTCCAGAAGCCCTGTCGCAAGCTGTCGACGTTGATGTCCAGCATCATCACGACGAAGAGGAACAGCACCATCACGGCGCCGACGTACACCAGCACGAGCGAGATCGCGAGGAACTCGGCGCGCAGCAGCAACCAGATGGCCGAAGCCTGGAAGAAGGCCAGCACCAGGTACAGCGCGGCGTACACGGGATTGCGGGCGGTGATGACGCGGAAGGCTGCAAAAAGCAGCACCACGGCAAACAGATAGAACAGACCGGTCTTGACGTCCATTGGAATTCGGGTGGGTACGGGTTTCGGGCTGGACGGATCAGCGGTACTTGGCGTCGGCCGCCTTGTTCGCTGCAATTTCTTTTTCGTAGCGGTCGCCCACGGCCAGCAGCATGTCCTTGGTGAAGTACAGGTCGCCGCGCTTTTCGCCGTGGTATTCGAAGATGTGGGTCTCCACGATCGAGTCGACCGGGCAGCTCTCTTCGCAGAAGCCGCAGAAGATGCACTTGGTCAGGTCGATGTCGTAGCGCGTGGTGCGGCGCGAGCCGTCGTCGCGCACATCCGATTCGATGGTGATCGCCAGCGCCGGGCAGACGGCTTCGCAGAGCTTGCAGGCAATGCAGCGCTCCTCGCCGTTTTCATAGCGGCGCAGCGCGTGCAGGCCGCGAAAACGCGGCGACAGCGGTGTCTTCTCTTCGGGGAACTGCACCGTGATCTTGCGGGCGAAGGCGTACTTGCCGGTGATCGCCAGGCCCTTGAACAGTTCGAACAGCATGAAGCTGCCCAAAAAATCCTTGAGCGAGAACGGTGCGGAAGCCAGCTTGGACGGGCGCGCGAGCGCGCTGGCGGATTGCGCAGCAGTCATGATATTGGCGCTTCCAGTTATTTCCAGATGTTGAACGGCGTCTGCATCCAGCCACCGACCACGACCAGCCACACCAGGGTGACGGGAATGAAGATCTTCCAGCCCAGACGCATGATCTGGTCATAACGGAAGCGCGGGAACGTCGAGCGCACCCACAGGAACATGGTGACCACGCAGAAGGTCTTGGCACCGAGCCAGATCCAGCCGGGAATGAAGCTCAAGAACTCGAAGGGCGGCAGCCAGCCTCCGAGGAACAGCACCACGGTCAGGATCGAGACCAGCCACATGTTGGCGTACTCGGCCAGGAAGAACATCGCGAAGCTCATGCCCGAGTACTCGATCATGTGGCCGGCGACGATTTCCGATTCGCCTTCCACCACGTCGAACGGGTGGCGGTTGGTTTCAGCCAGGCCCGAGATGAAGTAGACGACGAAGATCGGCAGCAGCGGCAGCCAGTTCCACGACAGGAAGCCCACGCCCATGCTGGCGAAGATGCCCTTGCCCTGCACGTTCACGATCTCGCTCATGTTCAGGCTGCCGGTGACCATCAGCACCACGACGAAGCAGAAGCCCATCGCGATTTCGTAGCTCACCATCTGCGCCGAGGCGCGCAGCGCGCCCAGGAACGCGTACTTCGAGTTCGATGCCCAGCCGGCGATGATCACGCCGTACACCTCGAGCGAGGTGATGGCCATCACGAACAGGAGACCGGCATTGATGTTGGCCAGCGCCACGTCGGGGCCGAAGGGAATCACGGCCCATGCGGCGAGCGCCGGCATGATGGTCATGATCGGGCCCAGCAGGAACAGGCCCTTGTTGGCGACCGTCGGAATGATGATTTCCTTGGTCATCAGCTTGAGCGCGTCGGCAATCGGCTGGAGCAGGCCCATCGGTCCGATGCGGTTCGGGCCCACGCGGATCTGCGTGAAGCCGATGGCCTTGCGCTCCCACAGCGTGAGGTAGGCCACGGCCAGCATCAGCGGGATCACGACCACGATGATCTTGATCAGCGTCCAGATCACGGGCCATGCCACTGCCGTCCACCAGCCCGCGGCGATCAGCCCCTGGCCGAAGCCATGAATGGTGTCGATCATGCCAATGCCTCCTCGGCCTGACCCGATGCGACCGGCGCGTTCGATGCGTTGCGTGCATCGGCCGTCAGTTGCAGCGACGGAGCGCGGCGCACGATGGAGTCGAGCTGGTAGATGCTCGCGACCACAGGTGCCGATGCGGCGCCGTTGGAGGCGACGGCGTTCGCGGCCGTTGCATTGTTCAGGGCGTTGGCCGGAAGCGCACCGCCCTCGCCCACCGTCTTGAGCACGTCGGCGGTCGATTCGAACGCGAAGCCGGGCAGGCCCAGCAGGTTGGCCAGCACGCGCAGCACCTTCCAGGCCGGACGCGCTTCGCCTTGCGGCTTCACGACGGCATGGAAACCTTGCAGGCGACCTTCGGCATTGACGAAGGTGCCGGGGGTTTCGGTGAACGGGGCGATCGGCAGCAGCACGTCGCTGAATTCGAGGTTGGCCTTGAAGGGACTCAGCGTGACGACCATCTGCGCGTTGCCGACGACATCGGCAGCGGCGGCACCGGCGGCCGAGTCGAACACCGGTTCGGTGTTCAGCAGCAGCACGGCCTTGAGGCCGGAGCCCGCGGCGAGCATGCGGCCGGCATCGAGGCCGCCGTTCTTCGGATAGGCGCCGACGAGTTGCGCGCCCACGGTGTTGGCGGCTTCGGTCAGGTAGCCGACGGTCGCGCCGGTTTGTGCGCCGATCCAGTTCGCAAGGGCCAGCAGGCTGCTGGCTTGTGCGTGGTGGGCGGCGGCATTGCCGAGCAGGATGGCCTTGCGTTCGCCGCCCAGCAGCGACGCTGCGATGGCCTCTGCGGCGGCATCGGGTTCGTTCTTCGGTGCCAGCGGTGCGGCAGCGCCGTTGGTCTTGCCGATGGCGGCGGCGACCGCGGCCAGCGCCTCGACCCATTGGCCCGCGTCGACGATGGTCGATTGCGCGGCGGTGATGGCCCACGCCTCGCGGTCGGCCATCAGGTCGGCCGAGGTGATCACCGACAGCGCGGCGCTCTTGCGCACGGCCTGGCGGATGCGCTGCGCAAACAGCGGGTGGTCCTTGCGCAGGTTCGAGCCAATGACCAGCGCGCGCTGCACCTGCGTGAGCGAAGCGATCGAGGTGCCGAGCCAGCGCACACCTTCGAACGCCGTGAATTCGGCGTTGCGCAGGCGGTAATCGATGTTGTCGCTGCCCAGTTCACGCGTGAGCATGGCGGCGAGCTGCAGCTCTTCGAGCGTGCTGTGCGGGCTCACCAGCGTGCCGATGCTTTGCGCGCCGTGGTCGGTCTTGATCTGCTTCAGGCCATTGGCCACGTACTCGAGCGCGGTCTGCCAGTCGACCTGCTGCCATTGGCCGCCTTGCTTGAGCATGGGCTGCGTCAGGCGTTCCGTGCCGTTGAGGGCTTCGTACGAGAAGCGGTCGCGGTCGGCGATCCAGCATTCGTTGACGTCTTCGTTCTCCAGAGGCACCACGCGCATCACGCGGTTGTTCTTGACCTGGACGATCAGGTTCGAGCCGGTGGAGTCGTGCGGGCTCACCGACTTGCGGCGCGACAGTTCCCAGGTGCGGGCGCTGTAGCGGAACGGCTTGCTCGTGAGCGCGCCGACCGGGCAGATGTCGATCATGTTGCCCGAGAGCTCCGAGTCGACCGAGTCGCCGAGGAAGGTCTCGATTTCGGAGTGCTCGCCGCGCTGGGTCATGCCCAGCTCCATCACGCCGGCCACTTCCTGGCCGAAGCGAACGCACCGCGTGCAATGGATGCAGCGGCTCATCTCCTCCATGCTGATGAGCGGGCCGACGTCCTTGTGGAAGACGACGCGCTTTTCTTCTTCGTAGCGCGAAGAAGAGCCGCCGTAGCCGACGGCCAGGTCCTGCAGCTGGCATTCGCCGCCCTGGTCGCAGATGGGGCAATCCAGCGGGTGGTTGATCAGGAGGAACTCCATGACCGACTGCTGCGCCTTGATGGCCTTCTCGCTCTTGGTGCGAACGATCATGCCCTGCGTGACGGGCGTGGCGCAGGCCGGCATCGGCTTGGGCGCCTTCTCCACGTCGACCAGGCACATGCGGCAGTTGGCCGCGATGCTGAGTTTCTTGTGATAGCAGAAGTGCGGGATGTAGGTGCCCGCCTTGTCGGCCGCATGCATCACCATGCTGCCTTCGGTCACTTCGACCTTCTTGCCGTCGAGTTCGATTTCGATCATGAGTATGTTTCTTCTCGCGCTCAGGCCTGGACGGGCGCCTTCGGGACGTAGCCCGGGATCAAGGCCTCGAACTCGTGACGGAAGTGCTTGATCATGGCGCGCACCGGCATCGCCGCCGCATCGCCGAGGGCGCAGATGGTGCGGCCCTGGATGTTGTCTGCCACGGAGTTCAAGAGGTCCATGTCGGTCGCCTTGCCCTGCCCGTTGTGGATGCGGTCCACCACGCGGTAGAGCCAGCCCGTGCCTTCGCGGCACGGCGTGCACTGGCCGCAGGACTCGTGCATGTAGAAGTACGACAGGCGCTTGAGCGACTCGACCATCGAGCGGCTGTCGTCCATGACGATCACCGCGCCCGAGCCCAGCATGGAACCGGCCTTGGCGATGGAGTCGTAGTCCATGGTGCAGGCCATCATGATGTCGGCGGGCAGCACCGGCGAGGACGATCCGCCGGGGATCACCGCCTTGAGCGTGCGGCCCTTGCGCACGCCGCCGCACAGTTCCAGCAGCTTGGAGAACGGCGTGCCCATGGGCACTTCGTAGTTGCCGGGCAGCTCGACGTCACCGCTGACCGAATAGATCTTGGTGCCGCCGTTGTTCGGCTTGCCGCATTCGAGGTAGGCCGGACCGCCGTTGTTGATGATCCAGGGCACCGCCGCGAAGGTCTCGGTGTTGTTGATCGTGGTGGGCTTGCCGTACAGGCCGAAGCTCGCCGGGAACGGCGGCTTGAAGCGCGGCTGGCCCTTCTTGCCTTCGAGCGATTCGAGCAGCGCGGTTTCCTCGCCGCAGATGTAGGCGCCGAAGCCGTGGGCCGCGTGCAACTGGAAGTTGTACGTGCTGCCCATGATCGCGTCGCCGAGGTAGCCGGCCGCGCGCGCCTCTTCGAGGGCTTCCTCGAAGCGGTCGTAGCTCTGGAAGATCTCGCCGTGGATGTAGTTGTAGCCCACGCTGATGCCCATCGCATAGGCGGCGATGGCCATGCCTTCGATCACGATGTGCGGGTTGAACTGCAGGATGTCGCGGTCCTTGCACGTGCCCGGCTCGCCTTCATCGGAGTTGCAGACGAGGTACTTCTGGCCCGGGAACTGGCGGGGCATGAAGCTCCACTTCAGGCCCGTCGGGAAACCGGCGCCGCCGCGGCCGCGAAGGCCCGAGGCCTTCACTTCGGCGATCACCTGGTCGGGCGTGAGGCCCTCGGTGAGGATCTTGCGCAGCGCCTTGTAGCCGCCGCGCGCTTCGTAGTCGGCCAGGCGCCAGTTGGTGCCGTTCAGGCCCGCATAGATCTGCGGCTCGATGTGGCGGTCATGGAAACAGGTCTGCACGCCCGTCGCCTGGAACTGCTGGAGTACTTGCTCGGGTGACATTACGCGGCCTCCCCTTTGGTCGAGCCACGCAGGCCCTCGATGAGCTGGTCGAGCTTCTCGTTGCTCATGAAGCTGCACATGGTGCGGTCGTTGACCAGCATCACGGGCGAATCGGCGCAGGCGCCCAGGCACTCGCTCTGCTGCAGCGTGAACAAACCGTCCTCGGTCGTCTCGCCCATCTTGATGCCCAGCTTCTTCTCGAGGTGAACGAGCGCGGTGACGCCGTCACGCAGCTGGCACGGCAGGTTGGTGCACACGTTGAGCTTGAACTTGCCCACCGGATGCTGGTTGTACATGTTGTAGAAGGTCGTCACCTCGTGCACGGCGATGGGCGCCATGCCGAGGTAGTCGGCGATCTCGCGCTCGCGCTGCATGCTGATGTAGCCTTCGCCCTGCTGGACGATGGCCAGGCACGCCATCACGGCGGAGGCCTTGCCGGCCTCGGGGTACTTGGCGACTTCGCGCGCAAAGCGCTCGAGGACGTCGGCCGTCAGCGGCGCCGAAGGGGCCGCGTCGTGGTGATGGGTTGAGGAAGTCGTCATTCGCTCTTTCTCACCTGTCGATTTCGCCGAACACGATGTCCATCGTGCCGATCACCGCGACAGCGTCGGCGATCATGTGACCGCGCGACATTTCGTCGAGGGCGGCGAGGTGCGGGAAACCGGGGGCGCGGATCTTCAGGCGGTAGGGCTTGTTGGCGCCGTCGCTCACGAGATAGATGCCGAACTCGCCCTTCGGATGCTCGACGGCGGCATAGGCCTCGCCTTCGGGCACATGGAAGCCTTCGGTGAAGAGCTTGAAATGGTGGATCAGCTCCTCCATGTTCGCCTTCATCGATTCGCGCGCGGGCGCGGCGACCTTGTGGTTGTCGGTGATCACCGGGCCGGGGTTGGCGCGCAGCCATGCCGAGCACTGCTGGATGATCTTGTTGGCCTGGCGCATCTCTTCGACGCGTACGAGGTAGCGGTCGTAGCAGTCGCCGGTCTTGCCCACGGGCACGTCGAACTGCATCTGGTCGTAGACGTCGTAGGGCTGCTTCTTGCGCAGGTCCCATTCGATGCCCGAGCCGCGCAGCATCGGGCCGGTGAAGCCCAGGTTCAGCGCGCGCTCCGGCGTCACGACGCCGATGCCCACGGTGCGCTGCTTCCAGATGCGGTTGTCGGTGAGCAGCGTCTCGTACTCGTCGACCATTTTCGGGAAGCGCTTGCAGAAGTCGTCCACGAAGTCGAGGAGAGAACCCTGGCGGTTCTCGTTCAGGCGCTCGATGGCCTTCGCGTTCTTGATCTTGCTGACCTTGTACTGCGGCATCGCGTCCGGCAGGTCGCGGTACACGCCACCCGGACGGAAGTACGCCGCGTGCATGCGCGCGCCGGAGACGGCCTCGTACATGTCGAACAGGTCTTCGCGCTCGCGGAAGCAGTAGATGAGCATGTTCATCGCGCCGCAATCCAGGCCGTGCGCGCCGAGCCACAAGAGGTGGTTCAGGAGACGGGTGATTTCGGCGAACATCACGCGGATGTACTGCGCGCGAATCGGCACGTCCAGGCCCATCATCCGCTCGATGGCCAGGCAATAGGCGTGCTCGTTGGACATCATCGACACGTAGTCGAGGCGGTCCATGTAGGGCAGCGACTGGATGAAGGTGCGCGATTCGGCGAGCTTCTCGGTCGCGCGGTGCAAGAGGCCGATGTGCGGGTCGGCGCGCTGGATCACTTCGCCGTCGAGCTCGAGCACCAGGCGCAGCACGCCGTGCGCGGCCGGATGCTGGGGGCCGAAGTTGAGGGTGTAGTTCTTGATTTCGGCCATATCAGTGCAAACCGCCGCCGTAGTTGTCTTCGCGGATCACGCGTGGCGTGATTTCCCGCGGCTCGATCGATACCGGCTGGTACACGACGCGCTTCTGTTCTTCGTCGTAACGCATCTCGACGTGACCCGACACCGGGAAGTCCTTGCGGAACGGGTGGCCGATGAAGCCGTAGTCGGTCAGGATGCGGCGCAGGTCGTCGTGGCCGTCGAACACGATGCCGTAGAGGTCGAACGCTTCGCGCTCGAACCAGGTGGCGGCGCTCCAGACGGGCTGCAGCGAATCGACCACGGGCAGGTCTTCGTGGGGCGCGAACACCTTCAGGCGCACGCGCTGGTTGAGCGTGACCGACAGCAGGTGCGAAACGACGCAGAAGCGCTCGCCCTGCCACTCGCCTTCGCGGTAGTCGGAGTAGTCCATGCCGCAGAGGTCGATCAGTTGCTCGAAGCGGCAGCCGGGCGCATCGCGCAGCAGCGTGGCGGCGTCGATGTAGTCGGCAGCACTCACCACGACAGTCACCTCGCCCAGTGCGAGCGTCACGCTCTTGGCTTTGGCGCCGAGCGTCTCGGTGATGGTGGCGCGCAGCACCTCCGGCGAAATTGCAAAGTCAGTCATCGTCGGCAATCTCTCAGGCGCGGGCAATGGTGTTGGTGCGGCGAATCTTCTGCTGCAGCTGGATCACGCCGTAGAGCAATGCCTCGGCGGTGGGCGGGCAACCCGGAACGTAGACGTCGACCGGCACGATGCGGTCGCAGCCGCGCACGACCGAATAGCTGTAGTGGTAGTAGCCACCGCCATTGGCGCACGAGCCCATCGAGAGCACCCAGCGCGGCTCGGGCATCTGGTCGTAGACCTTGCGCAGCGCCGGCGCCATCTTGTTGCACAGCGTGCCGGCCACGATCATCAGATCGGACTGGCGCGGGCTTGGACGGAACAGCATGCCGAAACGGTCGATGTCGTAGCGGGCGGCACCCGCATGCATCATTTCGACCGCACAGCATGCGAGGCCGAACGTCATCGGCCAGAGAGATCCGGTCTTCGCCCAATTCACCACCGAGTCGTAGGTGGTGGTGACGAAACCTTCTTTGAGAACGCCTTCAATGGCCATCGTGATTCCTTGTCATTCCCAGTCGAGCGCGCCTTTTTTCCACTCGTAGATGAAACCTACGACGAGGATGGCGAGAAAGATCATCATGGCCCAGAAGCCGACAGCACCGATCTCCTTGAGCGCAATGGCCCACGGGAAAAGAAAGGCAATTTCGAGATCGAACAGGATGAAGAGAATGGCAACGAGGTAATAGCGCACGTCGAACTTCATGCGCGCATCCTCGAAGGCTTCGAAGCCGCACTCGTAGGGAGCGTTCTTCGCAGCGTCTGGCCGGTTGGGGCCGAGGATGTATCCGATGACTTGGGGGGCGACGCCTACGCCGACTCCGACCAAAATGAACAAAAGGACGGGAAGGTAGGAATCGAGGTTCATCGAGAAATTTTCACCGCTTGCCACCGGCAAGAAGAACCTCTGGATGAGGTTTTCTGCCGATGAGATTTGGTGCGGTCGGCGAGACTCGAACTCGCACAGCTTTCGCCACTACCCCCTCAAGATAGCGTGTCTACCAATTTCACCACGACCGCGGTTTTTGCTGTTCAGATGGCATGAGGTACCGGTTAAGGCATTTGGCTTTCTGAACAGCTTTAGAGTTTACCCTGAAATGCAGCCGTTTCTCGCTGACGACTGCATGAAAACGACTGGATTACTTGTTCGGAATCTGACCGGCGCCCGAAACGGGTGCGGCAGGTGCCGAAGCCGGTGCGCTCGGAGCACCGGCGCCAGGGATTTCGCCTGCGGCACCAGAGGCCGGCGTGGCCGGCGCAGCGGGTGCGCCCACGGCCGCACGCTCCAGAAGACTGCCGCCGCCCGCAGGACGCGCGTGACTGAAGTACGCGAGCAGCAGCGTGCATGCGAAGAACACCGCGGCCAGCACGGCCGTGGTGCGCGAGAGAAAGTTCGCGCTGCCGCTGGCACCGAACAGGCTGCCGGCACTGCCGCTGCCGAAGGCCGCGCCCATGTCGGCGCCCTTGCCGTGCTGGATCAGGATCAGGCCGATCATCGCCAGGGCCGCCAGCATTTGCACGCCGACCAGAAGGTTGAGGACCACGTTCATTCGTTCTTACTCCTAATTGATGACAGCCGTTGCGCGCTCAGCGCGCAGCGGCAGAAATGATCTGCAGAAAATCGGGGGCCTTGAGCGACGCGCCGCCGATGAGGCCGCCGTCGATGTCGGCCTGCGCCAGCAGTTCGGCGGCATTGGCCGCGTTCATGCTGCCGCCGTAAAGAATGCAGATGCCGGCAGCGTGCTCGCTCGCGGCATGGTGCAGTTGCGCACGCAGCACGGCATGCACCGCCTGCGCCTGTTCGGGCGTTGCCGTCTTGCCGGTGCCGATGGCCCAGACGGGCTCGTAGGCCACGACGATTTCGCTGATGCAGTGGCCATTCACATGGATCACCGCGGCCAGCTGGCGCTTGACGACTTCTTCGGTCTGCCCTGCTTCGCGCTCGGCCAGCGTTTCGCCGACGCAGACGATCGGCGTGATGCCGTTCGCCAGCGCGGCGGCCGCCTTCGCGGCCACCGTCTCGTCGGTTTCGCCGTGGTACTGCCGACGCTCGGAGTGACCGACGATGGCATAGCGCACGCCGAAATCCTTCAGCATCGCCGCCGACTGCTCGCCGGTGAACGCACCTTGCGGATGCGCCGAAACGTCCTGCGCACCGAGCGCCAGCGACGGCGAGCCCGCCAGCAGCGATTGCAGCTGGGCGAAGTACGGCGCCGGCGCGCACAGCGCGACATCGCAAGCGGCCGGGCTTGCCGCCAGGCCTTGCTGCAGAGCCTTCACCAGCGCCTCGTTGGCGGCCAGGCCGCCATTCATCTTCCAGTTGCCGGCGATCAGTTTCTTCTTGGTTGTCATCGCGTTGTTCGTTGTCACCATGTCAGCACGATCTTGCCGATGTGCTGGTTCGATTCCATGAGCGTGTGAGCCTGGGCCGCACCACTCGTCGTGCCATCGGGTTCACCCGCCGCCACAAAAGTGCTGTGGATCACGGGCTTGATCGCGCCGTTTTCGAGCAGCGGCCAGACCTTTTCGCGCAATGCCTTGGCAATCGCGCCCTTGAACGCCACCGGCCGCGGCCGCAGCGTCGAGCCGGTGATCGTGAGGCGCCTGCGCAGCACGAGGCCCGCATTGATCTGGGCCTTCACGCCGCCCTGCACCGCGATGATCACGAGCCGGCCGTCTTCGGCCAGACATTCGATCTCGCGCGCCACGTAGTCGCCGGCCACCATGTCCAGGATCACGTCCACGCCCTTGCCACCGGTGAGCTTCTTCGCCTCTTCGACGAAGTCGCTCGTGCGGTAATTGATTGCGTGGTCGGCGCCCAGCTTCTTGCAGGCTTCGCACTTGTCGTCGCTGCCGGCCGTGACGATCACCGTCGCGCCCAGCGCCTTGGCGATTTGGATCGCCGTGACGCCGATGCCGCTGGAGCCGCCCTGGATCAGGAGCGTCTCGCCCTTTTGCAAGCGGCCGCGCTCGAACACGTTGCTCCAGACGGTGAAGAAGGTCTCGGGCAGCGAAGCCGCGTCGACATCGCTCCAGCCCTTGGGCACCGGCAGGCATTGCGCCACGGGCGCCACGCACAGCTGGGCATAGCCGCCACCGGCGATCAGCGCGCAGACGTGGTCACCGATCTTGAAGCCCGCCTCGGCCAGCGCCGCGGCGTCGCCCGAGACGATCTCGCCGGCCACTTCGAGGCCCGGCAGGTCTGAGGCGCCCGGCGGCACCGGATAGTGGCCCATGCGCTGCAGCACGTCGGGGCGATTCACCCCGCTGGCTGCGACGCGAATCAGCAATTCGCCCACGCCCGCCACCGGATCGGGACGATCGGCCACGCGCAGCACCTCAGGGGCGCCGTACGAAGTGATTTCAATGGCTTTCATGGTCTTTCGGCCTCCAACGCCCGCAGGTGGGGCGCAGCTAGCTGTTCAAAAGATAGCAACGGCAGGTTTGCTGCCGTTGCGCCCTTCTTACTCCTGAGGCTCGCGCGGTGCTTGCGACTGCTCGCCGGCCGGAGCCTGCTGCTGGTCGTTGCGCGGTTGCTGCTGCTGGTCGTTGAAGCGCGGTGCGCGCTCGCCACGATCACCACCACGGTCGCCACCGCGATCGCCACCACGGTCCGAACGCTCACGGCGCTCGCCACCACGGTCGCCGCGATCACCGCGGTCTTCACGCGGCGGGCGCTCGCTGTACTCCATGCCGGCCGGACGCTCGGTCAGGGCCTTCATGGACAGCTTGACGCGGCCCTTCTCGTCGGTCTCCAGGACCTTGACCTTCACGATCTGGCCTTCGCTCAGATAGTCGGTCACCTTCTCGACGCGTTCGTGCGCGATCTGGCTGATGTGCAGCAGGCCGTCCTTGCCGGGCAGCAGGTTGATGAGCGCGCCGAAGTCCAGGATCTTGGTGACCGGGCCTTCGTAGACCTTGCCGATTTCGACTTCCGCGGTGATCTGCTCGATGCGCTTCTTGGCGAACTCGGCCTTTTCCGGATCGGTCGAAGCGATGGTGATGGTGCCGTCTTCGTCGATGTTGATCGTCGTGCCGGTTTCTTCCTGCAGGCCGCGGATGACCGAGCCGCCCTTGCCGATCACGTCGCGGATCTTCTCGGGGTTGATCTTCAGCGTGGTCAGGCGCGGTGCGAAGCTGGAGACTTCGGCCTTGGCCTCGCCCATGGCTTCCTGCATCTTGCCCAGGATGTGCATGCGCGCTTCCTTGGCCTGCGCCAGTGCGACCTGCATGATTTCCTTGGTGATGCCCTGGATCTTGATGTCCATCTGCAGCGCGGTGATGCCGTTGGTCGTGCCCGCAACCTTGAAGTCCATGTCGCCCAGATGATCTTCATCGCCCAGGATGTCGGTCAGCACGGCGAAGCGGTTGTCTTCCTTGATCAGGCCCATGGCGATGCCGGCCACGTGCGCCTTCATCGGCACGCCCGCGTCCATCATCGAGAGGCAGCCGCCGCAGACCGAAGCCATCGACGAGGAGCCGTTCGACTCGGTGATTTCCGAGACCACGCGCACGGTGTACGGGAATTCTTCCTTGGTCGGCAGCACGGCGACGAGCGCACGCTTTGCCAGGCGGCCGTGGCCGATTTCGCGGCGCTTGGTCGAGCCCATGCGGCCCACTTCACCGGTGGCGAAGGGAGGCATGTTGTAGTGGAACAGGAAGCGGTCTTCGTACTCGCCGGCCAGCGCGTCGATGCGCTGCGCATCGCGTTCGGTGCCGAGCGTGGTGATGACCAGCGCCTGCGTTTCGCCGCGCGTGAACAGGGCCGAGCCGTGGGTGCGGGGCAGCACGGAATTGCGGATCTCGATGGGGCGCACGGTACGCGTGTCGCGGCCGTCGATGCGGGGTTCGCCCGACAGGATCTGGCTGCGCACGATCTTCGATTCGATGGCAAACAGCAGGTCGTTGACCTTGCCGGCGTCGAAGGGCTCGCCGCTTTCCTTGAGCGTGCTCATGACGCTGGCGTTGGCTTCGCGCAGGGCTTGCGTGCGGGCTTGCTTGCTGCGGATCTGATAAACAGCGCGCAGCTTTTCTTCGGCCAGGCCCTTGACCTTGGCGACGAAGGCTTCGTCTTCGGCCGGTGCCTGCCAGTCCCACACCGGCTTGCCGGCGTCGCGCACGAGGTCATGGATCGCGTTGATCGCGATGCCGGCCTGTTCGTGGCCGAACACCACGCCGCCGAGCATGATTTCTTCGCTCAGTTGCTGGGCTTCGGACTCGACCATCAGCACGGCGGCTTGCGTGCCGGCGACGACGAGGTCCATCTGCGAATCCTTGCGGGCGGTCTGGCCCGGATTCAGCACGTACTGGCCGTTGATGTAGCCCACGCGGGCGGCACCGATCGGACCGCTGAACGGGATGCCGGAGATCGACAGCGCGGCGCTCACGCCGATCATGGCGGCGATGTCGGCATCGACTTCGGGGTTCAGCGACACGGTGTGGATGACCACGTGCACTTCGTTCAGGAAGCCTTCGGGGAACAGCGGGCGGATCGGACGGTCGATCAGGCGGCTGGTCAGCGTTTCGTGTTCGCTGGGCTTGGCTTCGCGCTTGAAGAAGCTGCCGGGGATCTTGCCCGCGGCGTAGGTCTTCTCGATGTAGTCGACGGTCAGCGGGAAGAAATCCTGGCCCGGCTTGGCGGACTTGGAGGCGACCACGGTCGCCAGGATCACGGTGCCGTCGATGTCGACCAGCACGGCGCCATTGGCCTGGCGGGCGACTTCGCCCGTTTCCATGACAACGGTCTTGTCGCCCCATTGGAAGGACTTGGTGACTTTGTTGAAGAGGCTCATGTTTGCTCCTGTTTTAGTAGCGAACCACACAGGGTTCGCAAGGGGCGGAGGCTGTCTCAGAACACGATGCCATTCCAGCGAAGCTCGGGGAGAACTTCATTGGAATGACACAGCTTCGCTCTGTTTTGGCACTCCGAAAGTGGATCGCGAAGTAAAAAACGCCTGAGCTAGCGGACTAACCCAGGCGTTTTTTCATGCGATTCGGTTTACTTGCGCAGACCCAGCTTGGCGATCAGCGCGGTGTAACGGTCGGCGTCCTTGGACTTGAGGTAGTCCAGGAGCTTGCGGCGGCGGCTCACCATGCGCAGCAGGCCGCGACGGCCGTGGTGGTCCTTGGCGTGCGTCTTGAAGTGGGGGGTGAGCTCGTTGATACGGGCGGTCAGCAGTGCGACTTGCACTTCGGGGCTGCCAGTGTCGTTGGCGGCGCGGGCGTTGTCTTTGACGACTTCGGCCTTGATGGAGGCTGCGATCATGTTGAATTTCCTTGTTCCGGGATGTTTGACTTGCGGTGAGCGCTGGAACTGCCCTCATCGTGCGCCTTGCGGCATGCAAAGCCTCGGGATTATAGCTTGTCATGGACTCGCCCCCAGGCTGCGCGCACTCCGTGTCGCTTCGCCAACCCCCTACCGGGGGCAACACCTGCGGCCCGGCAAAGCCGGTTCCGCGGTGTTTCACGAAGGAGCGGCAGCATGGCCAGAGCCTTTTTCGCCCCTTCCATCGAGCGAAGCCAGCCCCACCGCGCCCAGCACGCACGCAGCCCCGCCGACCTGCGCCAGACTGATACTTTCGCCCAGCCAGAGCGCCGCCAGTATCAGCGCAGAAACCGGCAGGAGCGCCGTGAAAAGCGCCGCCTCCGCCCCCTTGAGCCGCGCCGATCCGGCAAACCAGAGGACAAAGCCCAGCACCGTTGGCACCAGCGCGTAATAGGCGACGCCAGCCAGCGCATCGTTCGGCAACGGGTGCTCCCAGGCGCGCTCGAACAGCGCCGGCACCAGCGACAGGAGGAGCCCGAAAGCCGTCATCAGCGTCGACAGCGCCAGCGGCCGCACCGGAACGCGCAAACGCTTGTTGAGCAGGATGAACATCGCCTCGCAGACGACCGCGCCCAGCACCAGCAAATTGCCGACCATCGCCGCAGGGGATTTCGAGTCCCCCGCGGCGCCCTCCCCCGGCCAGCTGATCGCCAGCACGCCCGCCGTCGCCAGCACGATGCTGCCGATCAGGTACCGCCCCGGCCGCTCGCGCAGTGCCAGCACCGCCACCAGCGCCGCGACGGCCGGCAGCGTTCCGGCCACCACGCCCGCGCTGGCGGCCGGCGCCCAGCGCACGCCAAGGATCAATAGCACCGTGTAGCCGACGCTTCCCAGCCCGGCCTGGCACAGCAGCAGCGCGAGGTCGCGCCGGTCGGGCCGCGGCCACGGCGTGCGCGTCACCCGCAGCAGCAGGAGAAACACCGGCAGCGCCATCGCGAACCGCAGCGCCGTCGCGGTGAACGGCGGCAGGCCGCCGGCAATCACTTTGCTGGCCACGACCGTGCTGCCCACCGTGACCATCGCCAGCGCGCACAGCGCCATTCCCTTGATTCGTTCCGACATGCATGACCTTTCGCTCTCGAAGAAAGGCCGAGCTTCGCGGGCCGCACGCCCCGCGTATTGAACGAAATTGCAGTCCGACCGGCTCAGCCCTTGCGCTGCGGCTGCGCAGCCAGCCACTGGCGCAGGCGCTCCACGCCCTGCACCAGCCGCTGCGGGTCTTTCGACGCGAAGCACCAGCGCAGCCAGCCCTGCGCCTCGGGCGCGAAGGCATTGCCGGGCGCGAGTCCGAGGCCCGCCTCGACCACCAGCCGCTTGGCCATGTCGAGCGAATCGCCGAAACCGTCGAGCCGGAAGAAGGCGTACATGCCGCCCTTGGCCGGCGCCACCTGCACGCCGGGCACCGCGGCCAGCAGCGGCACCAGCGTGTCGCGGCACAGCTTCAGGTGCGCGACCACGCGCGGCGTGATGTCTGCCGTGTGCGCGATCGCCGCGATGGCCGCGCGCTGCGTGAACACGCTCGCACACGAGGTGTTGAACTCGATCAGCTTGCCGATGCCATCGACCATCGCGGGCGGCAGCACCAGCCAGCCGAGGCGCCATCCGGTCATGAGGAAGCTCTTGGAGAAACTGTGCGTCACGACCAGCCGGTCATCGGGCTTGGAGATGTCGAGAAAGCTCGGCGCGCAGCCGTTCGGCGAGGCCTCGAAATACAGCCGCTCGTACACCTCGTCGGCGAGGATCCAGGTGCCGGTCTCGCGGCAATGGTCGAGCACGGCCTGCTGCTCGTCGCGCGTCATCGTCCAGCCGGTGGGATTGTTGGGCGCGTTGACGATCAGGAGCTTCGTCTTCGATGTGACCGCGGCCCGCAGTGCGGGCAGGTCGAGCGTCCACTGTCCTTCGACTGGCACCAGCGACACCGTGCGCACGTGCGCCCCCATGATCGCCGGCTGCGCCGTGAGGTTCGGCCACACCGGCGTCACCGCGACCACATCGTCGCCCGCATCGACCAGCGCCTGCACCGCCAGCATCAGCGCGCTCACGCCGCCCGAGGTGACGGCGATGCGCGAGGCGTCGACCGCGGGATGCAGCGCGCTGGTGTAGCGCGCGATCGCCTCGCGCAGTTCGGGCAGTCCAAGGTTGTGGGCATAGAAGGTCTCGCCGCGCTGCAGCGATTCGATGGCGGCCTGGCGGATCACCTCGGGCGTGACCTCGTCGCTTTCGCCGAACCAGAAGGCGAGCACGTCGTCGCGGCCCAGGCCCGCATTGGCGACCTCGCGAATCTTGGAGGCTTCGAGGTTGTGGATGGCTTCACGCATCGGCTGTCGTCCTGTTGGTCGTCATTGGGGGTGTCATTGGGGTCGTTTCATCTTGCACGATGTCGGCAGCTCGGCGCGCTCCGGGGCGATCGTCTTGATCACGCGAAAGCCGTAGCCCGAGCCCTCGACATCGAACTGCACGCCGGGCTTGCCCTGCCGGTCCATCACGCCGACCACCAGCTGCTGCTGGAACTGGTGGTCCGCCGCGCGCATGCGGCCACGCTGGCCGTAGAGGCTCACGTCGGCCTGCTCCAGCGCGCGCGCCACGGCCACTGCTTCGACACTGCCCGCGCGTTCGACGGCCTGCGCGAGCGACTCGACGAGCAACTGCATCCGCATGTGCACATAGTCGTCCGCGGGCTTCGGAAAGCGCGCACGGAAGGCGCGATAGAACGCCTCCGACTGCACGGTCTGCACGTTGGGCAGCCAGTCGGCCACCGCCACCACGCGGCCGATGCCCGCATCGCCGATGGCCGCGGGCGCGCCGAGCGCGTTGCCGTAGAAGGTATAGAAGCTGCCGTTGAAGCCCGCCTCGCGCGCCGCCTTCACGAGCAGCGTGAGGTCGTTGCCCCAGTTGCCGGTGAACACCGCCTGCGCGCCGCTCGCGAGGATCTTGGTGGCGTAGGGCGCGAAGTCCTTCACCTTGCCCATCGGGTGCAGTTCGTCGCCGACGATCTCCACGTCGGGCCGCTGCACGCCCAGCTGCCGGCGCACTTCGCGCAGCACCGCCTGGCCGAAGCTGTAGTCCTGCCCGATCAGGTAGGTGCGCTTGAGCGAGGCGTCGTCCTTCACCACGTCCATCAGCGCGGCCACGCGCATGTCGGCATGGGCGTCGAAGCGGAAGTGCCAGAAGCTGCAGCGCTCGTTGGTCAGCGCCGGATCGACCGCCGCGTAGTTCAGGAAGATCACGCGCCGCGCCGGGTCGCGCTCGTTGTTCTTGTCGACGGCATCGACCAGCGCCGCCGCGGTGGCCGACGAGTTGCCCTGCAGCACGATGCGCGCGCCGTCGTCCATGGCAGCGCGCAACGCGGAGAGCGCCTCTTCGTTCTGGCCCTTGCTGTCGTAGCGGTCCAGCTGCAGCGGACGCGCGCCGCCCGGCAGCTTCACGCCGCCGCGCGCGTTCACGCGCTCCACCGCCCACAAGAGGTTGCGGAACACCGCCTCGCCCGTGTTCGCGAAGGGCCCGCTCATGCTTTCGATCAAGGCAAGACGGATGGGCGCGGGCGGCGCTGCCGGGCTTTGCGCAAGCCCGGCCAAGGGGGTCGCGCATAGCGCCAGCGCCGCGAATTTCAAGGCCCGGCGGCGCCAAATAAAGGGGGGAGTCATCGTCTTGAAACGCGTGCGGCTGCGCCTAGATGAGGTGTCAAGCGGCACTCAGGATTGAATGGCCGCGCAGTGTAAGGGACACACATTCCTTGTCCCCATTGTGTTCATTCAGGAGCTTTTCCATCATGTTTTTCGCACCCACCATCCGCACCACCCGCTTCGTTCCCCGCTCGCAAGACCGCGCGTTCGAACGCTTCGTGAACGACGCTTTCGCCGCACCCCGCCGCTCGCCGCTGGTGGAGCAGGACGACACGAGCTGGACCCTTTCGCTGGACGTGCCGGGCCTCTCGCGCGACGACCTCGCGATCAGCATCGAAGGCGCCGTGGTCCGCATCGACAGCAAGGCCGAAGCCAAGCGCCAGTTCAAGGCCGCCTACGAATTGCCGCAGGACATCGATGTGACGGCGAGCGACGCCAAGCTCGAGAACGGCGTGCTCACGCTGAAGCTGGGCAAGCTGGTGCCCGTGAACCGTGCCTCGCAGTTGCAAATCAACTAACCAAGGCGATGCCCACAAGAGGAAAATGTTAGTAGTGGCTTGTTTTTGACTTTAAACAAGCACCTTATTCACAATAGCGCTGGATAACGTCACATGATGTGACGTTTTTTTAGTACTTTCTTCTTCGTGGGCGTCTCGCAAGCGCATCGAATTTCGTGCCGGTGCGGGGCCGGGTGCCCCTCAAGGCACCATGAACACGCACCTGCGGTCAGCCACTGACAACGAACGGTCCGAAACGCTCCTGGTCTTCTTGCCGGGCGCGTACCTGAAACCCGAAGAGTTCGAGCAGCATGGCTTCATCAGTGCCGTGCGCGAGCGCCACCTGGCGGCCGACGCGATGCTGGTCGATGCCGACGTTTCCTACTACTACGACCAGACGCTCAGCGACCGCCTGCAGGCGGACGTCATCGAGCCGCAACGCGCCCGGGGCTACACCTCGATCTGGCTCGTGGGCATTTCGATCGGCGGCTTCGGCGCGCTGATCCACGAGCTGGCGCGGCCGGGCTCGGTGGACGGCATCGTCGCTCTCGCGCCCTACCTCGGGCGCCGCGTGCTCGGCGCGGAGATCCAGAAGGCGGGCGGCCTGCGCGCATGGCATGCGCCCACCGGCCCCCAGCCCGACGAGGAGCCCGACCGCAAGCTCTGGCCCTTCTTCCAGGAGTACCTGCAGGCCCAGCCCTCCCGGAACCTGCCGCCGCTGTACCTGGGCTTCGGCCTCAAGGACCGCTTTGCGGGCAACCACAAGCTGCTGGCCGACGCCCTGCCGGCGGGCCGCGTCTTCACGACCGAAGGCGGGCACGACTGGCCCGAATGGCGCGAGCTCTGGCGCAGTGTGCTGGACGTGCTGCCCCTGCCCTTGCAGGGGCGTGCGCGCCAATCGCCGCTGCAACCAGTTACGCAGTCTCAGGCAGCGGCTGCGCCTCGGCCGCCAGCGAAGCCATGGGCCATCGCGGCTTGACGTCGAAGGCATAGCGCGCGCTGGCCTGCGACAGGCCCGACTGCAGGCGCATCGCGGCGGCCATGGCGATCATGGCGCCGTTGTCGGTGCACAGGTGCAGCTCGGGGTAGTGCACGCGCACGCGGCGCTTGGCGCAGGCTGCATTGAGTTGCTCCCGCAGGTTCTTGTTCGCGCCCACGCCACCGGCCACCACCAGGCGCTTGAGCCCGGTCTGCTCGAGCGCGGCGAGCGACTTCTTCAGCAGCACCTCGACGATCGCCGCCTGCGTGGATGCCGCGAGATCGGCCTTGTTCGCCTCGAGCTGGTCGCCCAGCTTCTTGGCCTGCGTGAGCACCGCGGTCTTCAGGCCCGCGAACGAAAAATCGAGATCGCCGCTGTGCAGCAGCGGCCTCGGCAGCTTGAACGCCGTCGCGTTGCCATCTTCGGCCAGCTTCGCGAGCCACGGGCCGCCCGGGTACGGCAGGCCCATGAGCTTGGCGCTCTTGTCGAAGGCCTCGCCGGCCGCGTCGTCGATGGTTTCGCCGAGCAGTTCGTAGCGGCCCACGCCATCGACCCGCATCAGTTGCGTGTGACCGCCCGACACCAGCAGCGCAACGAACGGAAATTCGGGCGGATCGGCACTCAGGAACGGCGACAGCAGGTGCCCTTCGAGGTGATGCACCCCCAGCACCGGCTTGCCCAGCGCCACGCCCAGCGCGCAGGCCACGCCGGCGCCCACGAGCAGCGCGCCCGCGAGCCCCGGGCCGCGCGTGTAGGCCACCACGTCGATCTCGTTCAACGCGCGCTTGGCCTCGGCCATCACGGTTTCGGTGAGCGGCAGCACGCGGCGGATGTGGTCGCGGCTGGCCAGCTCGGGCACCACGCCGCCGTAGGCCTGGTGCATGGCGATCTGGCTGTGCAGCGCGTGCGAGAGCAGCACCGGCAGCGCGTCGCCGTGCGACTCGACCAGCGCCACGCCGGTCTCGTCGCAGGATGATTCGATTCCCAACAAGAGCATCCGGCGAGTGTAGGTGGCGCCTGCGGCGCACGCCCGCAAAGGGGCAAGCACGCGCCCGGCACGGGGCGAAGGCACGGATGTTGCAGCAACGGTGTGCGTCCCTTTCCCTCTTCCGCCTTCCGCCTTCCGCACTCCCCCATGAAATCCGGCCTGCACTTCCTGATCGCCGCCCGCCAGTGCGAAATCGACGAGCTCGACCAGCTCGCGCGCACCAGCGAGCTGGTCGGCCTGATCGGCCGGCTGGTGCATGCGCTGCAGCGCGAGCGCGGCATGTCCAACGTGTTCCTCGCCTCGCGCGGCCAGCGCTTTGCCGACCAGCGCGACCCGCAGATCGCCGAATGCCAGGCGCTCGAGCAGGCGGTGCGCAACGGCTTCGACCAGCTGGAGACCGAGGCCCGCCAGCGCGCCAGCGCAGGCAACAGCGCGCGCCTGTTCAGCCGCATCGCCTGGGTGCTGCCGGGGCTGGACGCCCTGCCCGCGCTGCGCGGGCGCATCGGCGCGCTCGAACTCGCGCCGGCGCAATCGACCGCGGCCTTCGCCAAGCTCGTCGCGGGCCTGCTGGCCGTGGTGTTCGAGGCGGCCGACGGCGCTACCGATCCGGAGATCTCGCGCCTCCTGGTCGCGATGTTCAACTTCATGCAGGGCAAGGAATTCGCCGGCCAGGAGCGCGCCTTTGGTGCCGCCACGCTGGCGCTGGGCCGCAGCAACGAGGCGCAGCGCGTGCAGTGGCTGCACCTCATCGAATCGCAGGAGCGGTGCTTTCACGTCTTCACCGATTTCTCGAGCGCCCAGGTGCTGGTGCTCTGGCGCGAGAGCCAGGCCGATGCCACCATGGCCGAACTCGAGCGCTTGCGCCGCGTCGGCACCACAACGCTGGTCGCGGCGCCCGATGCGCAATACGGCCAACTCAGTCAAAGCTGGTTCGACTGCTGCACGCGCCGCATCGACGCCATGCGCACGGTCGAAGACAGCCTCGCCGACGAGCTGCGCGCCCTGTGCAACCGCAAGACCGCGCAGGCGCGCACCGACCTCGCGGCCTACCGGCAACTGCTCGATACGCTGGCGCCGCAGTCAGGCGGCGCCCTGTTCTTCGACGATGCCGGCACGCAGGCCGTGGCGCCCGCCCCCTACGGCCGGCTGCTGGAGCGCTCGGTGCTCGACATGGTGCAGGAGCAGTCGCAGCGCCTGCAGGCCATGAGCGACGAACTGCAGACCGTGCGCGCCTCGCTCAACGAGCGCAAGGTGGTCGAGCGCGCCAAGGGCCTCCTGATGGCGCACCGGCGCCTGAGCGAGGACGAGGCCCACAAGATGCTGCGCCAGACCGCCATGAACCAGAAGCGCCGGCTGGTCGACGTGGCCGAATCGATGCTCGCCATGGCCGACTACCTGCCGATGCCCGATGCCCGTGCGCCGCGCTGAAAGCGTTTCAACTTGGTGCGCCGCACAAAAACGGGCTTTCGACGAGCCATGGACTCCGGCGGCACTTCTGTCCTGCACGCACCGCGCGCCAGGGCTACTTTTTCGATAGCACCATGCACCCCGCGATCACTGGCACGCAGTTTGCGTAAGTGAGTACATCAGACCTGCGTGGTCTACAGGCAGGCGGCACCCAACGGCGGGTGCCACCCACCGAACCGGACAAAGGCGTCCCCATCCCGCAAGGGCTCTCGTTCGCGAGCAGCCCCCGCGTGGTCGGGACGCCTTTTTTGTTTTTGACTTTGCCTTTTGTTCGTTCTTCAACCGGAGCCCGCCCCCATGACCGACCTGCTGAAAATCCGCCTCAGCCGCCGCCGCGTACTGCAAGCCGCCGCCATCGGCGCCGTGGGCGTCGACCCCGCGCTGCGCGCCGCCGTCTGGGCCCAGGGCTCGGACAAGCCCGAGAAAGAAGAAGTGAAGATCGGCTTCATCCCGCTGACCGATTGCGCGAGCGTGGTGATGGCCTCGGTGCTGGGCATCGACAAGAAATACGGCGTGAAGATCGTCCCCAGCAAGGAGGCCAGCTGGGCCGGCGTGCGCGACAAGCTCTCCAACGGCGACCTAGACATGGCGCACGTGCTCTACGGCCTGGTCTACGGCATGCACCTGGGCCTGAGCGGACCGAAGAAGGACATGGCCGTGCTCATGACCCTGAACAACAACGGCCAGGCCATCACGCTCTCCAAGAAGCTGTCCGACAAGGGCGCGGTCGATGCCGCCTCGCTCGCCAAGCTCATCGCCACCGAGAAGCGCGAGTACACCTTCGCGCAGACCTTCCCCACCGGCACCCACGCGATGTGGCTCTACTACTGGCTCGCCTCAGCCGGCATCGATCCGTTCAAGGACGTGAAGAACATCACCGTGCCGCCCCCGCAGATGGTGGCCAACATGCGCGTGGGCAACATGGACGGCTACTGCGTGGGCGAGCCGTGGGGCCAGCGCGCGATCATGGACGGCATCGGCATCACCGCCATCACCACGCAGGACATCTGGAAGGACCATCCCGAGAAGGTGCTGGGCACCACCGCCGAGTTCACGAAGATGTACCCCAACACGGCGCGCGCCGTGACTGCCGCGATCCTCGAGGCGAGCAAGTGGATCGACACCGGCCTGCAGAACAAGAACAAGATGGCCGAGACCATCGCCGACAAGAGCTACGTCAACACCAGCGTGGACGCGATCAACCAGCGCATCCTGGGCCGCTACACCAATGGCCTGGGCAAAAGCTGGGACGACCCGAACCACATGAAGTTCTACAACGGGGGCGCGGTGAACTTCCCCTACCTCTCGGACGGCATGTGGTTCCTCACGCAGCACAAGCGCTGGGGCCTCCTGAAGGAGCACCCGGACTACCTGAAGGTGGCCACCGAGATCAACCGCATCGACATCTACAAGCAGGCAGCCGCCGCCACGCAGACGCCCGTGCCCAAGGAGGTGCTGCGCACCAGCAAGCTGTTCGACGGCTCCGTGTGGGACGGCAAGGACCCGAAGAAGTACGCCGAGTCGTTCAAGCTGCACGTCTGATGCTTCAGGAGAAACGCACCATGGTCAGCGCTGTATTCCACTCCCCGCTCGAAGCGGCCGCATCGCAGGCCGCGGCGCCTGCCGCGTCCAAGCCCACGGCCTCCTTGGCACCCGCGCCCGCCGTGATGGCGGCCCCTGCGCCCGAGCCCCGCACCCGCTCACCCCTGGATCTGCGCGCCTTCTGGATGCGCGTGCTCCCGCCGCTCGCGGGCTTCGGCCTGCTGCTGCTGGTCTGGGAGCTGGTCGCCATGAAGAGCACCACCGGCTTTCCCACGCCGCTGGCGACCTGGCAGCAGGCGCTCACGGTGTTCAGCGATCCGTTCTACAGCAAGGGCCCCAACGACCAGGGCGTGGGCTGGAACGTGCTCTCGTCGCTGCAGCGCGTGGCGCTGGGCTTCGGGCTCGCGGCGCTGGTGGGCATTCCGGCGGGCTTCGCGATCGGGCGCTTCGAGTTCCTAGCGCGCATGTTCAATCCACTCATCAGCCTGATGCGCCCGGTGTCGCCGCTCGCATGGCTGCCCATCGGCCTCCTGGTCTTCAAGGGCGCGAACCCTGCGGCCATCTGGACCATCTTCATCTGCTCGATCTGGCCGATGGTCATCAACACCGCCGTGGGCGTGCAGCGCGTGCCGAGCGACTACATGAACGTGGCGAAAGTGCTGAACCTGTCCGAATGGAAGATCCTCACCAAGATCCTCTTCCCCGCCGTGCTGCCCTACATGCTCACCGGCGTGCGCCTGGCGGTGGGCACCGCATGGCTGGTGATCGTCGCGGCCGAGATGCTCACCGGCGGCGTGGGCATCGGCTTCTGGGTGTGGGACGAGTGGAACAACCTGAACGTCGCCAACATCATCATCGCGATCTTCGTGATCGGCATCGTCGGCCTGGTGCTGGAGTTCGCGCTCATCAAGCTGGCCACTGCATTCACTTTCGAAGAGGTGAAGTCATGAACGACGACAGCAAGTACATCGAGATCCACGGCGTCGAGCAGCGCTTCAAGACGGCCAAGGGCAGCTTCCTCGCGCTGCGCGACATCAACCTGAACGTCGCCAAGGGCGAGTTCATCACGCTCATCGGGCACTCGGGCTGCGGCAAGTCGACGCTGCTGAACCTGATCGCCGGGCTCACGACGCCGACGCAAGGCGTGCTCCTTTGCGCGAACCGCGAGATCAAAGGCCCCGGCCCCGAGCGCGCCGTCGTGTTCCAGAACCACTCGCTCTTGCCCTGGCTCACCTGCTTCGAGAACGTGTACCTCGCGGTCGAGCGCGTGTTCGCGGCCACCGAGAGCCGCGCGCAGCTACGCCAGCGCACCGACGCGGCGCTCGCGCTGGTCGGACTCACGCCTGCCGCGCAGAAGCGGCCCGGCGAAATTTCCGGCGGCATGAAGCAGCGCGTGGGCATTGCGCGCGCGCTGTCGATGGAGCCCAAGGTGCTGCTGATGGACGAGCCCTTCGGCGCGCTCGACGCCCTCACCCGCGCCAAGCTGCAGGACGAGCTGCTCGCCATCGTGCAGAAGACGCACAGCACCGTCGTCATGGTCACGCACGACGTCGACGAAGCGGTGCTCCTGAGCGACCGCATCGTGATGCTCACCAACGGCCCGGCCGCCACCATCGGCGAAGTGCTGGCGGTGGACATCGCGCGCCCGCGCAACCGCGTCGAACTGGCCGAAGACCCGGCCTATGTGCATGCGCGCAAGGCGGTGATCGATTTCCTCTACACGCGTCAGGCGCATGTGGAGAAGGCCGCGGCCTGACGCAGCGGGTGCCGCACGACCGGCTTCAGGACATGATGACCTGCAGGCTGTGCTCGTACCAGGCGGTAAGGCGCTCGAAGGTGTCGACGAGGGCTTCGCTGGAACGCACCAGCGTCGCGCGGCCGTCAGGGCTGTCGAGCGCTTGCACACCGCCTACGAGACGCAGCCATTCGTCCCGCGCGCTCGCCAGTCCTGCGCGGATCTCGGGCGAGCTGAGCGGCGCGCGCTCCAGTTCCACGAGCGCGGCTTCGAATTCGTTCATCGTCGGCAGCAGCCGAGCGCGTGAAGCGCTTGCTGCGAGCGTCGATGCCAGCAGCGCATCTTTCGCCAGGCGCTGCGCCCGCATGCGCTGCCGCCCGCAGATGTTGACGATGCGCAGCGCGCGCCGCGCGCCCGATGCTTCCAGCGCTTCCGTCATCGCTTCAGCCGCGAGCAGCAAGGCCTCGCCGCGCGCATCAATCTCCGCGAGCGCTTGCGGCGACGGCTTCACGGGCAGTGCAGCGCTCAACCCGTTCCATGCCGCCTGCACGACGCCCAGCGCCTGCACGCCGGCCGCGCCCAGCGCGAGGGTCGCGAGGTGATCCAGGTTCTGCTGCATGCGCTCGGTCGATTGCGTGCGCAGGACCCGCGCGCGCTGCACGTCGATGCCTGCGAGCAGCTGCGCCGCCACCCGCACCAGCCGCTGCGACAGCATGCGCAGTTGCCCCGCGCGGTTGATCGCCTCGGCCCACTGCGCGGCCTCCAGGACCGAGCGCGACACCTTGCCCAGCCGCAGGTTGGCGTGCATGGCCGCGCCGCGCAGCAGGCCGAAGGCCTCGTCCTCGCCGATGCCGCGCGCGGACATCAGGAGGCCCTTGGCGCGATCGACCCACTTGCGCTCGTCCATGCGCGTGCGCAGGTTGTCGAGCTCGGTGCGCAGCGCGGCTTCGCGCGTCCATCGGGCCTGCGCGCGCGCCAGCAGCGCGGGAATGGCGGGCGCATCGAGCGGCGCCCATGCGTGCACGCCGAGCGCGACCAGCGCCTCGTGCTGCGCGCTTTCCAACGGCGCGCTGGCCACGCTCACCGCGCAGGGCGGCACACCGGTCCATGCCTGCAGCGCATCGCGCAACGCCTGCAGCTGCGCCGCCTCGGGCAACCACACCAGCACCTGTTGCGGTGCAAGCGCGCCCGCTTGCTGCACCAGCGTGCGGCAAGCGGCGCGCCCGAGCACCGTGGCGCCCGCATCCGCGATGCCCTGCCGGAGCACCTCCGGCAAGAGCGCGGGAGCATCGAATTCATTGGGAAGGACGAGCAGAAGGGAAGTCATGGCGGCGTGTCGGCGGGCACGGCAAGCATAGGCCACGCTCGCGCGCACGCCTGTGCGATTTCGCGGGCACGCCTCTTGCAACGAAGGGGATGCGGTGTAACGAAGCACCGCTTTGGTGAGGCTGCAGGCTCCTGCAACCCGTCCGGCCGCGCACACCCAGCGCACAGGCCGGACACACCCCCCACGCCGACAGCGTCCGCTGCCGGCACCCCGCCCCCAACCCTGTCCGTCGACACGACCCGTCCAAGGTCGCGCCGCGGCTTTTTGCACTTGTGAACACCATGTCCGGTTTCAGGAATTTCTTGCAGTCAGGCCACAGTCCCACGCTGTTCGCGGCGTTCCTGTACTTCTCGTTCTCCTGCTGCATCTGGGTGCTCAACGGCGCCATGGCGCCCTTCATCGGCGAGACCTTCGACCTCTCGCCCGCGCAGAAGGGCCTGATGCTGTCGGTGCCGATCATCGCGGGCGCGCTCATGCGCTTTCCGCTGGGCATCCTCTCGCAGTACATCGGCCGCAAGAAAGCCACGCTGGTCGAGATGGGCCTCATCGCGGTGGCGATGCTGTTCGGCTTCTTCTTCGTCAAGAGCTTCAACGACCTGCTCGCCATGGGCGTGCTGCTGGGCATTGCCGGCGCGAGCTTCGGCGTGGCGCTGTCGCTGGGCTCGGGCTGGTTCCCGCCGCAGCACAAGGGCCTGGCGATGGGCCTGGTGGGCGCGGGCAACGTGGGCACGGCGGTGTCGGTGCTGGTGGCCCCGCCGCTCGCGCAGTGGCTGGGCTGGCAGGCGGTGTACGGCGTGGCCGCGGTCGCGATCCTCATCCCGATGGTGGTGATGGTGGTGTTCGCCAAGGAGCCGCCCGACGTGGACAGCCACGCGAGCTTCCGCGCGCACATCGCGTGCCTCTTCGAGAAAGACGGCTGGGTCTTCAGCCTCATCTACGGCGTGACCTTCGGCGGCTTCATCGGCCTCACCACCTTCCTGCCCTCGTACTACTACGACCAGTTCGGCGTGAGCAAGGTGGAGGCGGGCCAGCTCACCATGCTCGCGGCCTTCATGGGCGCGGCGGTGCGCATCGTGGGCGGCTGGCTCTCCGACCGCTGGGGCGGCGTGAACACGCTGACCGTCGTGCTGCTGGTGGTGGCCGTGGGCCTCGTGCTGGTGGGGCTGTCGTCGGGCTCGCTGGTGCTCACCACGCTGCTCCTGATCGTGTGCTTCGCCGCGCTGGGCGCGGGCAACGGCGCGCTGTTCCAGCTGGTGCCGCTGCGCTGGCCGCTGAGCACCGCGGTGGCCGGCTCGATGATCGGCGAGATCGGCGCCCTCGGCGGCGGCCTCGTGCCCAACGCCATGGGCCTGTCCAAGCAGTTCCTGGGCAGCTATCTCTGGGGCTTCGTCTTCTTCGGCGCGCTCTCGCTGGCGATGCTGGGCGTGATGCGCGTCATGCAGATTCGCTGGACGCGCACCTGGGCCGAGAAGGGTGGGCGTGCGCGCACCTCACCCGCGCCCGCCGTCTCATCGCCTGCACGAAGGGCTGCATGATTTTCCCACCCGCTCGCCCTGAGCTTGTCGAAGGGTTGTCTCCATCGCGAGCGGGGCTTCGACAAGCTCAGCCCGAACGGGGATGGTGGCTGCCATCGTCCTCAGCGTGGCAAGAACAGCAGCCACACGACGAGCAGTGCGTTGAACAGCAGCGACACGCCCAAGGCGATCCTGTAGAGCATCACAGGATCTCGGCGCACGAGCGGCGTGGCCATCGGCGCGCCGACGGGGCGCGAGGCGCCGCGCTCCAGCGCGAGCAGCATCTCCTCGGCCGTCTCGAAGCGCTCGCGCGGATCGCGGGCCACGGCCTTGCGCACGAGGTGGTCGAGCCACACCGGCACATCGGGCCGCAGCCGCGAGAGCGCGACCGGGTCGCGCCGGTAGCGCGCCACCTGGTAGGGCTCGATCTCGCCGTAGGGCAGGTGTCCGCCGAGCCACTGGTAGAGCGTGGCGCCGAGCGCGAACAGGTCGCTGCCGGCATCCGCGACGCCGCCCTCCTCCCACTGCTCGGGATTGATGTAGCTCGGCGTGCCCGCATGGAGTTCCCGCTGCGCTGCGCCCTCGCGGCCGGAGAGCGCCACGCCCAGGTCGAGGATGCGCCAGCGCCTGTCATCGCCCAGGTGCAGGTTGCCGGGCTTGATGTCCCGGTGCACCACGCCGTGGCGGTGCAGCCGGCCGAGCGCCTTGCTCACCTCGATGGCCGCGGCGACCACCTCGGCCACCGCGCCGCGCGCCCCCGTCCTGCGCATCTGCTCCAGCGTGCGGCCGCCATGCCAGTCGAACACGATGTAAAGCGCGCTCGCGTTCTCCGCGCGTTCGTGCACGCGCACGAAGCCGCCGCTCTCGCCGACGCGCTGGCCGAGCCACGCCTCGTGCGCCAGCATCGCGCGCTCCTGCGGATCGCTGGCGCGCGACGGGTGCAAGGTCTTCAGCGCGACCAGCGCGCGCGTGCCCGGATGGCGCGCCTGGTAGAGCAGGTGCACGCCGGTGTCGGCCACCAGCGCGGTGACGACGTAGCCGTCGAGCACGTCGCCCACCTTCAGCAGCGGCGGCGGTGCGAGCCGGCGGCCGTCGCCGAGTTCGTCGTCCAGCTGCCGCGCGTCGAGGCCGACGACGCGGATCACCAACGCGGTCGCGTTGTCGCGCGTGCCGGCATCGAGCGCCGCATGCACCAGCGCCTCGCTCGCCGCTTCGGCATCGCCCTGCAGCGCGATCGCGGCCACCTGCTGCGGCTTGAGCACGCCGTGCACACCGTCGGAGGTCAGCACGAAGCAGTCGCCCACGCGCACGTCGCCCTGCGCGTAGTCCACGCGCACCTGGTCATCGAGGCCGATGGCGCGCGTGAGCCGGCTGCGCATGTCGGGATGTTCGAAGGCGTGGTCCAGCGTGAGCGGCACGGCCGCATCGCCATCGGCGCGCACGCGCCAGGCGCGCGTGTCGCCCACGTGGGCCAGCGTGTAGCTCTGGCCGTGCAGCACCACCGCGGTGAGCGTGGTGAGCGCGGTCGTGTCGCCCGCGCGGCGGCGGTTGTGGTCGGCCAGCCAGGCGTTCTGCGCGCCGATCAAACGGTCGAGCGCGGCGGTCGGCTCCCAGGTGTCGGGCGTGGCGAAGTAGTCGGCCAGGAGACCCATCACCGTGGTCTGCGCCGCCTCCAGGCCGCGCCCGCCGGTGGAGACGCCATCGGCAATCGCCGCGATGAGCCCGCGCGCCTCGTCGCCGCGCGGCGCATGCACGGCACCGGCGAAGTCTTCGTTCACCTCGCGGGGTCCGCGCAGGCTGCTGTAGCCGATGTCCACTTCAAAGCTCATGGCGCGATTCTCCACGCGCGCCCCGGGCCTTCGTTCGCCTGATTTCCAGCAAAGGCCCAGCCCATGAAGAAGAAATTGAAACTCGTGATGGTCGGCAACGGCATGGCCGGCGTGCGCACGCTCGAGGAGCTGCTGAAGATCGCGCCCGACCTGTACGACATCACCGTCTTCGGCGCCGAGCCGCACCCCAACTACAACCGCATCATGCTGTCGCCGGTGCTCGCGGGAGAGCAGACGATCGACGAGATCGTTCTGAACAGCTGGGCCTGGTACAGCGACAACCGCATCACGCTTCATGCCGGCAAGAAGGTGGTGGAGGTCGACCGCATCAAGCGCATCGTGCGCGCCGAGGACGGCACCGAGGCCGCCTACGACCGCCTGCTGATGTGCACCGGCTCCACCCCCTTCATGCTGCCCGTGCCGGGCAACAACCTGAAGGGCGTGATCGCCTACCGCGACATCGCCGACACCGACTGCATGATCGAGACCGCCCGCACGCACAAGAATGCGGTCGTCATCGGCGGTGGCCTCCTGGGCCTTGAGGCGGCCAACGGCCTCATGCTGCGTGGCATGAACGTGACCGTGGTGCACGTCATGCCCTGGCTCATGGAGCGGCAACTCGACGACGTGGCGGGCAAGCTGCTGCAGAAGTCGCTGGAAGACCGGGGCCTCACGTTCCTGATGGGCGCGCAGACGCAGGACATGGTGGGCGGCGAAGATGGCCGCGTAAAGAGCATCCGCTTCAAGGACGGCACCGAGGTCGCGGCCGACCTGGTGGTCATGGCCGTGGGCATCCGCCCCAACGTCGAGCTGGCCGAGAAGATGCGCCTGCACTGCAACCGCGGCATCGTGGTCACCGACACCCTGCAGACCGTGACCGACGCGCGCATCTACTCGGTGGGCGAATGCGCGGCGCACCGCGGCATCGCCTACGGGCTGGTGGCGCCGCTCTTCGAGCAGGCCAAGGTGGCGGCCAACCACCTCGCGCAATTCGGCATCGACCGCTACCTGGGTTCGCTCACCTCCACCAAGCTGAAGGTGACGGGCATCGACCTCTTCAGCGCGGGCGAATTCATGGGCGGCGAAGGCACGGAAGAAATCGTGATGAGCGACCCCTTCGGCGGCGTCTACAGGAAGCTGGTGCTCAAGGACGACAAGCTGGTGGGCGCGTGCCTGTACGGCGACACCGGGGACGGCAGCTGGTACTTCAAGCTGCTGCGCGAAGGGCTCAGCGTGCACGAGATCCGCGACCGGTTGATGTTCGGCGAGCCGGACGCCGGCCTCCAGAAAGAAGGCTGATGTGAGGACCGCAGCGTGCACTTTGCCGGCGCCATCGACGCTCACCCCTTTTCTTCGCCCGAGGGAGTGGGCGTGATGCGGGAAACGAAATCCACCTGCCCTTATTGCGGCGTCGGCTGCGGCGTGATCATCGAATCCGACGGCGCGCAGATCACCGGCGTGCGCGGCGACCCCGACCACCCGGCCAACTTCGGGCGCCTCTGCACCAAGGGCTCGACGCTGCACCTCACGGCCAGCGCGCCGGTCACGCGGCAGACGCGGCTCCTGCAGCCGATGCAACGCCTCGTGCGCGGCGAGGCGCCCATGGCCGTGTCGTGGGATACGGCCATGGACAACGCCGCAGGCAAGTTCGCGCAGGTCATCCAGGACCACGGCCCCGATTCGGTCGGCTTCTACATTTCGGGCCAGTTGCTGACCGAGGACTACTACGTCTTCAACAAGCTCGCCAAGGGTCTGGTGGGCACCAACAACGTCGACACCAATTCGCGCCTGTGCATGAGCAGCGCGGTCGCCGGCTACAAGCAGACGCTGGGCGCCGATGCGCCGCCGGCCTGCTACGACGACCTGAAGCACGCCGAGTGCCTCTTCATCGTGGGCAGCAACACGGCGTGGGCGCATCCGATTCTTTTTCGCCGCATCGAAGACGCGAAGGCCGCCAACCCGGCGCTCAGGATCGTGGTGGCCGATCCGCGCCGCACCGATACGGTGGAGATCGCCGACCTGTTCCTGCCGATCCAGCCCGGCACCGACGTGATGCTGTTCAACGGCATGCTGCACCTGATGCTGCGGGAAGGCTGGACCGACGCGGCGTACATCGCCGCCCACACCAACGGCTTCGATGCGCTCGCGGCCACGGTGCGCGAATGCACGCCCGACAAGGTGGCGCAGGTCTGCGGCATTGCGACAGACGACCTGCTTGCGGCCGCGCGCCTCTTCGCGACCTCGCCCACGACGCTGAGCCTCTATTGCCAGGGCCTGAACCAGTCCTCCAGCGGCACAGCGAAGAATGCGGCGCTCATCAACCTGCACCTGGCCACCGGCCAGATCAGCAAGCCCGGCGCGGGCCCGTTCTCGCTCACCGGCCAGCCCAATGCAATGGGCGGGCGCGAAGTCGGAGGCCTCGCCAACCTGCTGAGCGCGCACCGCGACCTGGCCAACCCCGCGCACCGTGCCGAGGTGGCCGCGCTCTGGGGCGTGCCTTCGGTGCCCGAGAAGCCCGGCAAGACGGCCGTGGAGATGTTCCAGGCCGCCGCCGACGGCGAAATCCGCGCGCTGTGGATCGCCTGCACCAACCCCGCCCAGTCGATGCCAGACCAGGCGACGGTGCGCCGGGCGCTCGAGCGCGCCGAGTTCGTGGTGGTGCAGGAAGCCTTCGCCACCACCGCCACCTGCGCCTTCGCCGACCTGCTGCTGCCCGCCACCACCTGGGGCGAGAAGGACGGCAGCGTGACCAACAGCGAGCGCCGCATCTCGCGCGTGCGCCCGGCCATCGCCGCGCCGGGCGAGACGCGGCACGACTGGTCGATCGCCACCGATTTCGCGCGCCGGCTCGAAGAGCGGCTCGGCCGCACGGGCACGCTCTTTCCGTATGAAAGCGCTGAATCGGTGTGGAACGAGCACCGCGAGACCACGCGCGGGCGCGACCTGGACATCACGGGCCTCAGCTACGCGATGCTCGATGACCTCGGCCCGCAGCAATGGCCGCTCAAGGAAGGCGACGCCACCGGCCGCGCGCGCCTCTACGAAGACGGCGTGTTCCCCACGCCCGATGGCCGCGCCCGTTTCGCGGACACGCCCTACACGCCCGTGGCCGAGGCCCGCGAGGCGCGCTACCCCTTCTCGCTCAATACCGGGCGCCTGCGCGACCAGTGGCACGGCATGAGCCGCACCGGCACCGCACCGCGTCTGTTCGGCCACGTGGCCGAGCCCATGGTGCAGATGAACCCGCAGGACATGGCGCGGCGCCAGATCGGCGAAGGCGACCTGGTGCACCTGACATCCAGGCGCGGCTCGATCATGCTGCCCGCGCGCGCCAGCACCGAGATCGGGCTCGCCCAGGCCTTCGTCGCGATGCACTGGGGCGAGGAGTACCTGAGCGGCTGCTCGTCGACCGGCACGCGGCTGGCCGGCATCAACGCGGTCACCACGCCCGCCTACTGCCCCACCTCCAAGCAGCCCGAGCTCAAGCACACGGCGGTGAAGATCCTCAAGGCCGAGCTGCCGTGGTCGCTGCTGACGATGGCGTGGCTCCCGCCAGACGAGGTGTTGGCGGTGCACCGCGCGCTGCAGCCGCTGATGGCGATGTTTCCGTTCGCCACCTGCGTGCCGTTCTCGGGCAACACCCGGGACGCGGCAGGCGGCGAGCGCAGCGGCCTCCTGTTCCGCGCGGCCGCGCACGATACGCCGGCCGATGCGCTGCTCGAACAGATCGAGGCCCTGCTCGGCCTGCAAAGCGCCGACACCCTGCGCTACGCCGACCGCCGGCGCGGCCAGCGCCGCTCGGTGCGGCTGGTGCGCCGCGCCGACCAGAGCGCCGGACTGGAAGCCTTTTTGCTCGCAGGCGACACCAGCGCGGAAGCGTGGATCGCCACGCTGCTGCGGGAAGAACTCCCCGCGCAGAGCTACGGCCGCCTGCTGCTCTCGCCCGGTTCGCGTGCGCCGCTGGCGGTGCAATCGCGCGGAAAGCCGGTGTGCACCTGCTTCAACGTGACCGACCTGGCGATCCGGACCGAACTCGGCCGCTGCGGCGGCGCACCCGACGAACGGCTGGCCGCCCTGCAGGGGGCGCTGAAATGCGGCACGAACTGCGGCTCGTGCATTCCGGAGCTCAAACGCATGATCCGCATGGCGCCCGCCGAAGTCATTCCCGAGGGGGCATAAGCCGACTCGCATTCCGGCATAAGCGTTGCAGGACAATCCGCCTACCCATGGGAATCAGTCAATACATCAAGGAAATCGGCCGCGGCGCGCGAGGCGCCAAGCCGCTCACGCGCGAACAGGCCACCGACCTGTTCGGCCAGGTGCTGGACGGCACCGTCACCGACCTCGAAATTGGCGGCTTCTGCCTGGCGATGCGCATCAAGGGCGAGACGCCCGAGGAGATGGCCGGTTTCCTCGACGCCACGCATGCGCGGCTGCAGCACATTCCCGCCGGCGACCGCGCGCTCATCGTGCTGCCCAGCTACAACGGCGCGCGCAAGCTGCCGGTGCTCACCCCGCTGCTGGCACTGCTGCTGGCGCGCGAAGGCCTGCCGGTGCTGGTGCATGGCAGCGCCACCGAAACGGCGCGCGTGCTGGCCTCGAACGTGCTCGCCGCGCTCGACGTGTCGCCCATGACCGCCATCGGCCCCATCGCCAACGGCACCGTGGGCTTCGCCGCGACCGAGCTGCTGAATCCCGCGCTCAAGCGCCTGCTGGACGTGCGCCGCGTCGTCGGCCTGCGCAACCCCGGCCACAGCGTGGTCAAGCTGATGCAGCCCACCGCCGGCCCCGCCGTGGTGGTGGCCAGCTACACGCACCCCGAATACGCGCGCACCATGGGCGAGACCTTCGAGCTGATGGGCACCACCGCCCTCCTCTCGCGCGGCCTCGAAGGCGAAGTGGTCTCCGACCCGCGCCGCACCGCGCAGATCGACGGCTTCGTGCGCGGCGCGCGCACCGAACTGCAGGCGCAGGCCAGCGGCACCGCGGCCGAGGTGCCCGGGCTGCCCAAGGAAATCGACGTCGCCACCACGGCCGACTACACGCGGCGCGTATTGAACGGCGAGCTTCCCGTGCCCGAAGCCATCGCCGCACAGGTCGGGCACATCAAGCAACTGGCATCCCACGCATGAACAACGCATCCCACCTCATCACCGGCCGCTGCACGCTGGTGGGCGCCGGCCCCGGCGACCCGGAACTGCTGACCATCAAGGCCGTCAAGGCGATCCAGGCGGCCACCGTGCTGCTGGTGGACGACCTCGTGAGCGAAGAGATCCTGGCCTACGCCCGCCCCGGCGCGCGCATCGTGCACGTGGGCAAGCGCGGCGGCTGCAAGAGCACGCCGCAGGCCTTCATCGAGCGGCTCATGATCACCGCGGTGCGCGAAGGCGAGACCGTGGTGCGCCTGAAAGGCGGCGACCCGTTCATCTTCGGCCGCGGCGGCGAAGAGGTGGAGCACCTGCGCGAAGCGGGCATCGAATGCGCGGTGGTCAACGGCATCACCGCGGGCCTCGCGGCCGTGACCTCGCTGGGCGTGCCGCTCACGCACCGCGACCATGCGCAGGGCGTGGTGTTCGTCACCGGCCATGCCAAGACCGGCGCGGGCTCAGAGGACGACCCGACCGACTGGCGCGCGCTCGCCGCCATGGCGCACAACGCGCGCCTCACCCTGGTGATCTACATGGGCGTGGCGGGCGCCCGCCACATCGAGCGCGAACTGCTGCACGGCCTGCCCGGCGACACGCCGGTGGCCGTGGTGCAGCACGCGAGCCTGCCGCACCAGCGCCACATCGCGACCACGCTCGAAGGCCTGCAGGCCCGCATCGCCGAAGCCGGGCTCGCGAGCCCCGCGGTGATCGTGGTGGGCGATGTGCTGCGCGGGTTGGCGGCGGCAGCGCTGCCGGCGGATGCGGACCGCTTCGGCACCTAGCCTTCAGAAACGCCCGACCAGGCCGGGCCGCGTGCGCAAAGCGGCGGCGTCCGGCGCAGGACGCCCGCGCAGCACGACCGGCGTCCGGCTCCCGAGGCTCGCGACGAGCGCGATCCAGGCGATGGCCAGTTCGCCATCGGCCGCGGCCAGGCGCTGCTGCTCCAGCATCAGGCCCTGGAAGTCTTCCAGCATCTGGACTTCCGACATGTCTCCGCGGCTCATCCGCACCTTCGAACGCGCGAATTCGTCTTTCGCTTCATGCGCCCGCCGGGCCGCATCGGCCGCCACGCCGTTCGATGCATGCAACCTGCGCAAAGCCTCGGCGACCTCCGCGCGGCCCTGCGCCACGACCTGCGGAAAGAGCGGCGCGCCCGGCAGGTCCGCATCGGTGGCTGAATCGCTCCCGGCGTCGATGGTGCCCGCGAGCAAGGCCTGCGGCTCGATGCCGTAGAGCGATGCGGCCAGTTGGATGTCGTCGCGGTTGGCCAGCAGCGCCGCGGGCACGGCCTGCGGCAGCGAGGCCGCGAAACGGGGCAGCCTGCGCTGTGCAACCTCTTCGGCGATCGCCTGGTTCAACGCTGCTTCCGACAGGCCGCAGCGCGCGATGAGAAAGGCGAAGTTCGCTTCGCGTTGCGCATCGATCTTCTTCATCGCCGTTGCGGCGCCGGTTTCGCGGCGCTCGAGTTCCTTGGCGAAGTCATCGTGCAACGCCGGGCTGGCCGCGACGAGTTGCGACTGCCGGCGCACCGCGGTGAGCGCGCTTTCGATGTAGGTTGATCGCAGCGTCTGGACGACCACCGCGACGTAGGCCGCCGAGACGCCGATCTCCGCAGCCGGCGCATCGAGATCGCTGCCACCGGTCGCGTCGCGGCCCGCGTCGGCGATCAACGTGTTCAGCGTCTCGCTCCCGAAAGCCGACCACCAAGGGACTGCGCCGGGGCGCAATGCAGGCACCGCCACAGGCAGCGCCTCCCGATGCGCCATGGCGTAGCTCGCGCTCACGCCCGAACCGGCGCAGGCGATGCCCAGCGCCCCGACCAGCATCGCCACCATCGACCGATTCAGCACCATTCGCACGCTCCACAAAAATCCGCAAGCCGCGATGGTTCATTGCAAATTCGGAGAAATCGAAGAGGCGGCGAAGCGCTGCCGTCGCAGTCCATTGCATCCGTGCAACACAAGTTGCGATCCGTCGCGGCTCGGCAAGATTCCTCCCAGATTGGGCGAAACCATCGATCCGTCATCGGCAGGGCGCGCGTGTCGTTCGCGCCTCGCCTCACACGGAGAGAACCCATGAAGAATTGCCCGCGCTCGCCGAGCGTTTTGCGAACGCGACGTTGGATCGGCACCGCGGTCGTTGCATTGGTCTCGATCGCCGCGCATGCGCAGAACGCCATCGAAGCCGTCACGAGCACTGCGAGAGGCGACACCGAGCTCGTGCGCATCGACTTCACGCAGCCGCTCGCCGCGCTGCCCACCGGCTTCGTCGTGCAGGAACCGGCCCGCATCGCGCTGGACTTTCCGGGCGTGACCAACGCCGTGGGCCGCTCGGCCATCGAATTCAACACCGGCAACCTGCGCACCGCCAACGTCGTGCAGGCCGGCGAGCGCTCGCGCGTGGTGCTGAACCTGCAGCGCGCGGCCACCTACGAGGCGCAGATCCAGGGGCGCTCGCTGCTGGTCTCGCTGCAGTCCGGCACGGGCCAACCGACGAAGACGCCGGCCAACGCCGAGTTCGCCGAAGGCCGGGAGCGCCAGGTGACGCCGCTGCAGGACATCGACTTCCGCCGCGGCAGCGATGGCGCCGGCCGCGTGCTCATCGCCATGGGCAACAGCCAGCTCGGCGTGGACGTGCGGCGCCAGGGCGCGACGCTGGTCGCCGAGTTCATGCGGGCGTCGCTGCCGGAGGGGTTGCGAAGGCGCCTGGACGTATCCGACTTCGGCACGGCCGTCGACACGGTGAGCGCGCAGCAGCTGGGCGACCGGGTGCGCCTCGCGATCACCGCGCACGGCGACTGGGAGCAGAGCGCCTACCAGGCGGACGACCAGTTCGTCATCGAGGTGCGCCCGCGCAAGACCGATCCGGCCAGGCTCACGCAGGGCACCGGCTACAGCGGCGAGAAGCTCACGCTCAACTTCCAGAACGTGGACGTGCGCGCGCTGCTGCAGGTGATCGCGGACTTCACCGGCTTCAACGTGGTGACCTCGGACTCCGTCTCGGGCGCCCTCACGCTGCGACTGAAGGACGTGCCGTGGGACCAGGCGCTCGAAGTCATCCTGCAGGCGAAGAACCTGGGCCTCCGCAAGAACGGCAGCATTCTCTGGATCGCGCCGAAGGACGAGATCAACGCCAAGGAAAAGACCGAGCTGGAGGCGCAGGCCACGGTCGAGAACCTGGTGGCGCTGCGCACGCAGTCGTTTCAGCTGAACTACGCCAAGGCGGCGACGGTGGTGCAGAGCCTGACGGGCACCGGAAGCGGCGGCGGCGGCGGCGGTGGCGGCGCGGCGGCCACGCGCCTCCTGAGTACGCGCGGCAGCGCCATCGCCGAGGTGCGCACGAACCAGCTCTTCGTCACCGACACGCCCGTGCGCCTGGCGGAAGTGAGCGAGCTCATCCGCAAGCTCGACGTGCCGGTGCGCCAGGTGCTGATCGAGGCGCGCATCGTCGAGGCGTCGGACACCTTCGGCAAGTCGCTCGGCGTGAAGCTGGGCGGCGGCGCCACCGGCAAGAACGCCTCTTTCGGCACCAGCCCCACGGGCACCGGCAATGCCTTCACCTCGTTCACCAACAGCAACTTCGTGAACCTGCCGGCCGGCGATGCGGGCGGCACGGGCAACAGCGCAGGGGCGTTCTCGCTGTCTCTCTTCAACTCGAGCTTCACGCGCATGCTGAACCTGGAGATCTCGGCGCTGGAGGCCGAGGGCAAGGGGCGGCTGGTGTCGAGCCCGCGCGTGGTGACGGCCGACCAGACCAAGGCGCTGATCGAACAGGGCGAGGAGATTCCCTACCAGCAGGCCACCTCCAGCGGCGCAACGTCGATCTCGTTTCGCAAGGCCGTGCTGAAGCTCGAAGTGACGCCGCAGATCACGCCCGAGGGCAACATCATCCTCACGCTCGATGTGAGCAAGGACGCGCGCGGCGTCAACACCTCGGCGGGCCCCGCCATCAACACCAAGCATGTGCAGACCGAGGTGCTGATCGACAACGGCGGCACGGTGGTGATCGGCGGCATCTTCGAGCTGACCGAGACCAGCGACGAATCGCGCGTGCCGGTGCTGGGCGAGGTGCCCTACCTGGGTGCGCTGTTCCGCTCGCGCGAGCGGGTGGTGAACAAGGTGGAGATGCTGGTGTTCATCACACCGAAGATGATCGGGCGCACGGGTTCTTGACCCACGCGATGCCCTGACACGGTGCGCCGGCGACCGCCCCGTTCCGGGGCCATGTGGCATGGAGCGTGCTTAGACCGTGCATGCCCGCCTCCAGCCCGCCCTCCGCCCGGTAATGAACGCCGTCGCCCCGCTTCCGCCCGCCGCGGTCGAGATCGTCGCGCTCAGCAAGCGCTACGCCCCCGGCACGCCGGCCGCCGTCGACGCCATCGACCTGCGCATCGCCAGCGGCAGCTACTGCTGCCTGCTGGGCCCCTCGGGCTGCGGCAAGAGCACCACGCTGCGCATGATCGCGGGCCACGAGTCGGTCACCAGCGGCGACATCCTCTTGGACAACCGCAACATCACCAACCTGCCCGCGGCCGCGCGCGGCACGGCGATGATGTTCCAGAGCTTCGCGCTGTTCCCGCACCTCTCGGCCACCGACAACGTGGCCTTCAGCCTCAAGATGAAAGGCGTCGGCAAGGCCGAGCGCCAGAAGCGTGCGCGCGACCTGCTGGCGCGCGTGGCGATGGGCCACCTGGCCGAGCGCAAGCCCGGCGAGCTCTCCGGCGGCCAGCAGCAGCGCGTGGCGCTGGCGCGCGCGCTCATCACCGAGCCGCGCGTGCTGCTGCTGGACGAGCCGCTCTCGGCGCTCGACCCGTTCCTGCGCATCCAGATGCGCGCGGAGCTGCGGCGCTGGCAGAAGGAGCTGGGGCTGACCTTCGTGCACGTCACGCACTCGCAGGAAGAAGCCATGGCGCTGGCCGACACGATGGTGGTGATGAACCACGGCGTGATCGAGCAGGTCGGCTCGCCGCACGAGATCTACAACCACCCCGCCAACGAGTTCGTCGCGCGCTTCATGGGCGGGCACAACGTGATCGACACGCCCGCCGGGCCGATCGCGGTGCGCAACGACCACATGCGGATCGCCCCGGGCCCCGACGCCGGCGGCCTAGCCGCCGCGGTCACCGACGTCGAATACCAGGGCACCTACGTGCTGCTCGGCCTGGCGCTGGAAGCCGCTGCGCCGGAGCGCCGGAACGTGTCGGTGCTGCTGGGCGAAGCCGCCTTTCTCGCGAGCCCCTATGCGCAGGGCGAGACGGTTCGCCTGTCGTGGGCCGAGGCCGATGCGCGCGCGCTCGCCGTGGCCCCCTGATCTTTTCCTTTCCCTTTCGTCCGCCTCTTTTTTCCACGGAGACACTGCCATGACCGATCCCATCGACTCGACCCCCGGCGTCAAGCGCCGCGCCCTGCTGCAAGGCACCGCCGGCATCCTGGCCACGGGCATCGCGCCCTTCGTGCATGCACAGGAAAAGATCGTGCTGCGCTACCTGGGCACCGCGGTGAACCAGGACAAGGCCATCGCCGAGAAGTTCAAGGCCGACACCGGCATCGAGATCCAGTACGTGGCCGTGACCACCGACGACGTGACCAAGCGCGCCGTGACCGCGCCCAACAGCTTCGACCTGATCGACACCGAGTTCTTCTCGCTCAAGAAGATCGTGCCCACCGGCAACCTGAAGGGCATCGACACCAAGCGCGTGAAGAACGCCGGCAAGATCACCTCGCTCTTCACCAAGGGCGAAGTGGGCGGCAAGAAGGTCGGCGACCAGGGCACGGCGCCCATCAAGGTGATCTACCTCGAAGGCGAGAAGAGCAAGGCCTTCGCCAAGTCGCCGACGCAGTTCATGTCGTTGATTCCGACCACCTACAACGCCGACACGCTGGGCATTCGCCCCGACCTCATCAAGCGCCCGATCGGCTCGTGGGCCGAGCTGCTGAACCCCGAGTTCAAGGGCAAGGCCGCGATCCTGAACATTCCCTCGATCGGCATCATGGACGCCGCGATGGTGGTGGAGGCCAAGGGCATCCACAAGTACGCGGACAAGGGCAACATGACCAAGGCCGAGATCGACCTGACGATCAAGACCCTGATCGAAGCCAAGAAGGCCGGCCAGTTCCGCGCGCTGTGGAAGGACTTCAACGAATCCGTCAACCTCATGGCCTCGGGCGAGGTGGTGATCCAGTCGATGTGGTCGCCTGCCGTCACCGCCGTGCGCGGCAAGGGCATCGACTGCACGTTCCAGCCTCTGAAGGAAGGCTATCGCGCGTGGGCCTCGGGCTTCGGCCTGCCGGCCACGCTCTCGGGCAAGAAGCTCGATGGCGCCTATGAATTCATCAACTGGTTCCTGGACGGCTGGGCCGGCGCGTACCTCAACCGCCAGGGCTACTACAGCGCCGTCCTGGACACCGCCAAGACCAAGATGGAAGCCTACGAGTGGGCCTACTGGATGGAAGGCAAGCCCGCCGCGCAGGACATCAAGAGCCCGCAGGGCGACGTGATCGCCAAGGCCGGCGCGGTGCGCGACGGCGGCAGCTACGAGCAGCGCATGGGCGGCATCGCGTGCTGGAACGCCGTGATGGACGAGAACGAGTACATGGTGCGCAAGTGGAACGAGTTCGTCGCGGCCTGACCGCCCTCCTGATCCTGTGAGCGCTCCCGCCACCCGCGCCGCCGCCGCCGACCCGCTCCACACCGTGAAGGCGTGGTGGCAGGCGGCGCCGTTCGCGCTGGTGTTCCTGCTGTTCTTCCTGGTTCCGCTGGCGCTGGTCGCGATGGCGAGCCTGTGGAATTTCAACGAGTACGAGCTGATCCCCGCGGTCACGCTGCGCAACTACCTGAGCCTGTTCGAGGGGTGCTCGCACCTCACCGACAACGGCGACCTGTGCGTCACGCTCAACACGTACCTGAGCACCTTCAAGTTCTGCGTGCTGGTGTGGGGCATCACGCTGCTGGTCGGTTTTTCGGTGGCGTACTTCCTCGCGTTCCATGTGCGCTCGTCGACGGTGCAGACGGTGCTGTTCGTGCTGTGCACCGTGCCCTTCTGGACATCGAACGTGATCCGCATGATCTCGTGGGTGCCGCTCCTGGGGCGCAACGGCCTGGTCAACCAGGCGCTGATGGGCGCGGGCTTCGTGAGCCAGCCGGTCGAGTGGCTGCTGTTCTCCGATTTCTCGGTGGTGCTGGCCTTCGTGCACCTCTACACGATGTTCATGATCGTGCCGATCTTCAACAGCATGATGCGCATCGACCGGTCGCTGCTCGAAGCGGCCAGCGACGCGGGCGCCTCGGGCTGGCAGACGCTGTGGAACGTGGTGGTGCCGCTGTCGCGCACGGGCATCCTGATCGGCTCGATCTTCGTCATCACCATCGTGATGGGCGACTTCGTGACCATCGGCGTGATGGGCGGCCAGCAGATCGCCTCGATCGGCAAGATCATCCAGGTGCAGACCTCGTACCTGCAGTTTCCGCTGGCCGCGGCCAACGCGATGATCTTGCTGGCGGTGGTGCTGATGATCATCTGGGGGCTGACCCGGCTGGTCGATATTCGCAAGGAGCTTTGAAGTGCTCCTGTGCGCCAACGTTCGAATCGTGCAGGGCCATCCAGGGCGCGATCCTGCCGACGGGGTACCTTGCTCCGCGAATGTCCCCCGCCCTTCGGGCTCCTCCTTGATTTCGCTGCGCAAGGCACCCCATCGGCGTGCTCGTTGTTCAGAGCAGTCGTTGATCGCCGCACACCCGCCGCGTGCCCAGGTGCGCAGGGCATCGGGTGCTTCCCGCAGCGAAATAAAGGAGGAGGCCGCAGGCCGGGGGACATTCGCGGAGGGAAGTACCCGGTGGCCTGTGCACACGCCCCGAAGGACCCCATGACCCCACCCATCAGAGAACCACGCGCCCCCGGCTTCTGGCCCCTGGCGATCGTTTTCGCCCTCTTCGTGCTGTTCCTCTACGGCCCGATGATCACGATCTTCGTGCTGAGCTTCCAGGGCCCCGAGGGCGGACTGACCTTTCCGCTGCGCGGCGTGTCGCTGCACTGGTTCTACAAACTCGCCGAAGGGCTGGGCACCGTCGACATCGGCGCGGCCTTCCGGCGCTCGCTCGCGCTGGGTGCGGTCGTGATGGCCTTTACCGTGGTTCTGTCGGTGCTGGCCGGGCTCGCGTTCCGCAAGAAGCTCAAGGGCGGCAATGCGCTGTTCTTCGTCACGGTGGCCAGCCTGATCATGCCGTCGATCATCATTTCGCTGGGCATCGGCCTGCAGTTCCGGCTGCTCGATACGGGCATCAAGGGCGTGCTCACGGCCATGGAAGCCACCACGCTGCTCGAAGGCTATGGCACCGCGCTCGGCCTCTTCAGCTCGGCGCTGGGCGCGCACCTGACGTGGACGCTGCCCTTCGGCCTCTTGATCATGTTCGCGGTGTTCAACCGCTTCAACCCGGCCTACGAGGAGGCCGCGCGCGACCTCGGCGCGACGCCCTGGCAGGCCTTTCGCCATGTCGTGCTGCCGCTGATCGGCCCCTCGATCGTGGGCATCGGCATGTTCGGCTTCACGCTCTCGTGGGACGAAATCGCCCGCACCTCGCAGGCGATCGGCGACGTCAACACGCTGCCGCTCGAACTGCAGGGGCTGACTTCGACGGTCACCACGCCCTCGATCTATGCGCTGGGGACGGTGACCACCGTCGTTTCGCTGCTGGTCATGGCCGTGGCGCTGGGCGCGGCGGCGCTGTTGCGGCGGCGGGCCGTTCGGCCTATGTGAGATTTTTCCTACGCCGCCTAAAATCGCGCTCCAACAAAGCACAAGCGATAGAGAGAGAGAGGCGGACATGCTCGACAAATTGAACGATTTCACGGGGAGCCACGGCCAGCTGCAGCGCGGCCGCGGCCTCGTCACCGGAACCATCGCCCTGAGCCTGGGCATCCTGTGTTTCCTGGGCGTGCTGGCCTTTCACTTTCCGCAGTACCTCACCACGCCCGAACTGCGCAAGAGCTACAACGTCGACGTGATGCGCTACATCCTGCTCACGGCGCTGGTCGTCTCGGGCGGGCTCTCGCTGGTGAACATCATCTTCAACCGCTCGCGCTGGCTGTCGTCGGCCGCGTTCCTGCTGGTGGTGGCTTCGGCGCTGCTGGGCGGGCACAAGGTGCCGGTGCACGACTTCGCGGACAACACGCCGTACATCGGGCTGGACTGGTTCATCCTGGACCTCCTGGGTTCGTCGCTGATCTTCATCTTCATCGAGAAGCTGTTCGCGCTGCGCAAAGACCAGCCGGTGTTCCGCGAAGAGTGGCAAACCGACTTCCACCACTTCGTGGTGAACCACATGATCGTGGGCTTCGTGCTGCTGGCCACCAACCTCATGGTGCACAAGCTCTTCGGCTGGGCCGCCAACGACGGCATCCGCGGCTGGGTGGGCAACCTGCCGTTCTGGGCGGGCATCCTGCTGATCATCCTGGTGGCCGACCTCGTGCAGTACTGGACGCACCGCGCGTACCACGAGGTGCCCGTGCTCTGGCGCCTGCACGCGGTGCACCACAGCGTGAAAAGCATGGACTGGATGGCCGGCTCGCGCCAGCACATCCTGGAGTTGCTGATCACGCGCACGCTGGTGCTCGCGCCGATCTACGTGCTGGGCTTCAGCAAGGAAGTGATCGATGCCTACATCGTGGTGGTCGGCTTCCAGGCCGTGTTCAACCACTGCAACGTGAGCGTGCGCCTGGGACCGCTGCGCTACATCATCGTGACGCCCAACTTCCACCACTGGCACCACAGCCAGGACATCGAGGCGCTGGACAAGAACTACGCGGCGCACTACGCCTTCCTCGACTACCTCTTCGGCACCGCAGTCAAGAGCACCAAGCTCTGGCCCGAGAAGTACGGCGTGCTGGGCGACTACGTGCCCAACGGCTTCTTCAAGCAGTTGAAGTTTCCGTTCGTCTGGAAGGGATGATGCGCGCCGCTCTTCGTGCCGCCGCGCTCGTGGCCGCGGCGGGTGCCGCGCTGCTGCTTTCGGCCTGCGCCACCCGCCTGGACATGCCCTCCAAGGACAACGGCCTGCGCCTGCGGGTGCAGAGCTCGGTCATCGCGCCGGGCAACGGCGGCGAGCTCATCACGGCCAAGGCCCTCGCGCCGGGCGACATCCTCCTGACCTCGAGCGCCACGGTCAATTCGTTCGGCATCCGGCTGGGCACCTTCTCGCCGGTGAGCCATGCGGTGCTGTACCTGGGCGACGGGCTGATCGCCGAAGCCGTGGGCACCGGCGTGCGCGCGCGGCCGCTGGCCGACGTGGTGGCCGAAGAACAGATGGTGGTGGCCTTTCGCGTGCCGGGCCTCGATGACGCGGGCGTCGCGAAGCTGCGCGCCTGGGCCAATTCGCAGGTCGGCACGCGCTACAACACCACCGGCGTGCTGCTGAACGCGCCCTTCGTGCTGAACCGGCGCCTCTGCGAGCTGCCGCTGATCCCGGCCTCGGTGAGCAACTTCTGCATCAGCGGCATGGCCATGGTGCAGCTGGGCGCGAGCCGCGACGACCAGTTCTTCTGCTCGCAGTTCGTGCTGGAGGCCTACCGCCAGGCGGGCCTGCCGATCACCGCGGCCGATCCGCGCTGGGTGAGCCCGGCCGACCTGCTGCACATGCGCGAGGGCGACGTGCCCTCCATCGCCGCGACGCAGCCGCTGCGCTACGTCGGGCACCTGAAGTACAACGCGCCGCCGATCCTGGCGGCCGATGGGCCCTGACCGTCTTGAGCGCCACTTTCCAGTTCGATGTCGTCGTGGTCGGCGCGGGTGCGGCCGGGCTGTTCTGCGCCGGGGTGGCGGGCCAGCGCGGGCTCAAGGTGCTGCTGGTCGACCACAGCGAAAAAGTCGGCGAGAAGATCCGCATCTCGGGCGGCGGGCGGGCCAATTTCACCAATCGCGACCTGGACGTGCGCGCCCCGCAGCGTCACTTCATCGGCGACAACCCGAATTTCTGCCGCTCGGCGCTGTCGCGCTATGCGCCGCAGCAGTTCATCGAGCTGGTGCAGAAGCACGGCATCGCGTTCCACGAAAAGCACAAAGGGCAGCTGTTCTGCGACGGCTCCTCGCAGCAGATCGTGGACATGCTGCTGGCGGAATGCGCGGCCGGCGGGGTGACGCGGTGGCAGCCCTGCAAGCTGGGGAACATTGCTTTTTCTCCGGCAACCGCCGATGCAGCGGGCGCCGGAAGCTATCGAATCGATAGCGATCGCGGCGTGATCGAGACGCCGAAGCTGGTGATCGCGACCGGCGGCCTGTCGATCCCCCAGATCGGCGCCACCGACTTCGGCTACTGCCTCGCCGCGCAGTTCGGCCTGCGCGTGGTCGCGCCCCGCCCGGCGCTCGTGCCGCTGACTTTCGGCGGCGAAGGCTGGGCGCCGTATGCCGAACTGGCCGGACTGGCACTGCCGGTGCGGATCGAAACCGGCGCCAAGAAAGAAAAGATGGCTTTTCTCGAAGACCTGCTCTTCACCCACCGCGGCCTCTCGGGCCCGGCGGTGCTGCAGATCTCGAGCTACTGGAAGCCGGGCGCCCCGCTCACCATCGATTTCGCCCCGGGCACGGACGTGGCCGAGGCGCTGGGCGAGGCCAAGCTGCGCTCGAAGAAGCGCATCGCCAACGAACTGGCCGCGCTGGTGCCCTCGCGGCTGGCGGACGCCTGGGTCGGCCAGGACCCGGCCCTGCAGCGGCCCGTGAACGAAGCGGCCGACAAGGCGCTGGCGACGCTGTCCGAGCGCATTGCCCGCTGGCAGATCACCCCGAGCGGCACCGAGGGCTACAAGAAGGCCGAAGTCACCGCCGGCGGCGTCGACACGCGCGATCTGTCGTCCCAGACGATGGAATCGAAGCAGCCGGGCCTGTATTTCATCGGCGAAGTGGTCGATGTGACAGGTTGGTTGGGCGGATACAACTTCCAATGGGCCTGGGCGAGCGCCCATGCGTGCGCAACCGCGCTATAATCGCGGGCTAACTTTTGGCCTTCCCTCAACGGCCACCAAAGATTTCAGTTGAGGAACCCCGGCTTTGGGCCTCGATCTCCCCGAGCCAACTTCAGTTCAACGATTCATCAATGACCACCATCCGCGTTAAAGAAAACGAGCCCTTCGACGTCGCTCTGCGTCGCTTCAAGCGCACCATCGAAAAGCTCGGCCTGCTGACCGACCTGCGCGCCCGCGAGTTCTACGAAAAGCCGACCGCCGAGCGCAAGCGCAAGAAGGCAGCCGCCGTCAAGCGCCACTACAAGCGCGTGCGCAGCATGCAGCTGCCCAAGAAGCTGTACTAAGCAACACCTGCGGGCAGCCGGCCCTCGACGAAAGTCACCGCCCGCGCCCCGTTGCCTCAGCCGCGCCAGGGAAACCTGCCGCGGCTTTTGTTTTTTCCGAAAGGCTGACGAATGACACTCAAAGAACAGATCACCGAAGACATGAAGACGGCGATGCGCGCCAAGGACTCCGAGCGCCTGGGCACCATCCGCCTCCTGCTCGCGGCCCTGAAGCAAAAGGAAGTCGACGAGCGCGTGGAACTGGACGACGCCATGGTCGTGGCCATCGTGGACAAGATGGTCAAGCAGCGCAAGGACTCGATCGCCGCGTTCACCACCGGCGGTCGCACCGACCTCGCCGACAAGGAAGCCGCCGAGATCAAGGTGCTGGAGGTCTACCTCCCCCAGCGCATGAGCGCCGATGAAACCGTGGCCGCCGTGAAGGCCATCGTGGCCGAGCTGGGCGCCAGCGGCCCCGGCGACATGGGCAAGGTGATGGGCGTGGTCAAGACCCGCCTGGCCGGCAAGGCCGACATGGGCCAGGTCAGCGCAGCGGTCAAGGCCGCCTTGACGGGCGCCTGATGAGCGACAGCAGCGCCAGCCCCTCCGATCCGATCCTCAAGGCCTGCGCCTGCCTGGTCGACGCGCGGGGCCGGCTGCTGGTGTTCCGCCACCCCGGCGACGGCAACACGCAACTGCCCAAGGGCACCATCGAGCCCGGCGAATCGCCCGAGGTGGCGGTGCGGCGTGAGCTGCTCGAGGAATCGGGCATCGACTTCACGGGCGAGCTGCAATCGCTCGGCACGCTGGACCGCGAATGCGAAGCCGGCGTCGAGGGCAACACGCACCGCCATCCGCAGCTGTGGCACCTGTTCCTGATGCGCGCCGAGGCGCCGCTGCCCGAGACCTTCGCGCACATGGCCACCGGCAGCCCCGAGGAAGAGGGCCTCGTGTTCTCCTTCCGCTGGCTGAACCCGGACGATCCGCTCGAGGACTTCGCCCTGCCCTACCGCCAGACCATCGAGCGCGTGCGCGCCGCGCTGCTGTCCGTCGCCTGAGGCACTTCAGGCCATGGCGCGAACCGCCATGTACGTCCCCAGCAGCGCCAGCCCGGCCAGGAAGCAGCGCTTGAACACCGCCACCGGCAGCTTCTGCCGCAGCCACGTCCCGATCACCATGCCGACGATCGCCGGCACCAGCATCGCGACCGACCCACCCACCGCCGCCATCGGATAGCCGCCATTGCCCGCGAGACCGATGCCCAGCACGATGGTCGAGGTGGTGAACGAAATCCCCATTGCCTGGATCAGCGAATCGCGCTGGAACCCCAGCGCTTGCAGATAGGGCACGGCCGGCACCGCGAACACGCCGGTCACCGCGGTCACCAGCCCGGTCACCACGCCCACCAGCGGCCCCAGCCACCACTCTTGCGCCGCAGGCGCGTGCAACTGCCGCCCCGTGAGCCCCCAGAGCGCATAGGCCACCAGCGCCACGCCGAGCGCCACCGACGCCCACGCGCCCCCCGGGGCGCCGAGCCACAGCGCGCCGCCCAGCGTCCCCACCACGATCCCCGCCTGCATGCCGCCGATGCGCCGCAGCACCGCGCCGAAGCTCGCGCGCGGCCCGGTCTGCCAGATGTTCGTGACGAGCGAGGGCACGATGAGCAGGGCCGCCGCCCGCACCGGTGGCATCCACAGCGCGAGCAGCGCCATCGACACGGTCGGCAGCCCCAGCCCGATCACACCCTTGATCACCCCGGCCAGAAGAAATACGGCGGCAGCCGCGGCCCAGTGGCCCGCCGTCAGTTCGTTGGAAAAAATCGTCATTGCCGCCGAGTCTGCAGACCGGGCGCGCCCCTGAAAATGCGGCATTCGCGCACCCAGCCTCAGGCACAGGCTGAGGCTCGCGTGCTACCTTGCGGCCATCATGCGATTCGACCTCACGGACCTCCGGCTCTTCATCCACGTCGTCGAGGCCGGCAGCCTCACCGCGGGCGCCGAGCGCTCGCACATGACGCTCGCCTCGGCCAGCCAGCGCGTGCGCGGCATGGAAGACGCGCTCGGCAGCCCTCTTCTCACCCGCCACGCGCAGGGCGTGCGCCCCACCGAGGCCGGCCGCACGCTGCTGCACCATGCGCGCGTCGTGCTGCAGCAGATGGAGCGGCTGCGCGGCGAGCTCGGCGAATACGGCCAGGGCCTCAAGGGCCACGTGCGCTTCATGTGCGGCACCTCGGCGCTCACCGAGCACCTGCCCGAGGTGCTCAGCCGCTTTCTCGCGCAGCACCCGCGCATTTCGGTCGACCTGGAGGAGCGCCCGAGCCCCGACACCGTCGATGCGCTGCGGGCGGGCCTCTGCGACATCGGCATCGTTTCCGACGCAATCGATTCCGAGGGCCTCGAATGCCATCCCTTTCGCCGCGACGACCTCGTGCTCGTGATGCCGCGCGGCCATGCGCTGGCCGCGCGCCGGCGCGTGCATCTGGCCGAAGTGGTCGACGATGAATTCGTGGGCCTGCCCGCCGACACCGCGCTGCAGCAACTGCTGACCGGCCACGTCCGCGCCCTCGGCAAGCACCTGGCCTACCGCGTGCGCGTGCGCAACTTCGAGGCGGTGTGCCGCATGGTCGAGTACGGCATCGGCGTGGGCATCGTGCCGCAGACCGCGGCCGAGCGCTGCGCCCGCTCGATGAAGATCGCGCGCGCCTCGCTCGCCGATGCCTGGGCCGAGCGCACGCTCATGGCCTGCGTGCGCTCGTCGGAAGATCTGCCGATCAACGCGCGGCGCATGCTCGAGCACCTGATCGCGCCGCCCGAAGAAGCTACCAGGAAGAAGACGCGGAAGTGACCGGCCGCCCCTGCCGCGCACGTGCCACGACGAACGCGTCGAAGGCCTCGCTGCTGGTCTTGCGCGGCACGTAGCCGAAGCGCTCCTTCAGCGCCGTGTTGAGCAGCACCGGCCGGTAGCGCAAGAAGTCGAGCTGCTCCGGGCCGTAGCGGCTGACACCCAACGCCGAGCCCACCGCGAGCGCCGCCTTGAGCACACCCGCCGGCCAGTCGGTCGCCCGCTTGCGCAGGCGCGATGCGATCTCGTGGATGGTGAGCGCGCCATCGCCCGCGAGGTTGTAGCAACCGGGCGGCGCGCCGCCCAATGCATGCGCGATGGCGCCCGTCACGTCCTCGTCCCACACGAACACGAACGGGCTCGCGCTGCCGCGAATGGCGATCAGCCGCTTCTTCTCGAACAGCGCGGTGATCTGGTTGTCGACCCGCTCGCCGAGGATGGTGCCGATGCGCAGCACCGTCTGCGCGAGCGCGGGGTGCATCGCGCGATAGTCCGCGAGCATCTCCTCCACCTGCCGCTTGTGGTCGGCATATGCGAACACCGGGTTGCCGCGAAGGGGCTGCGACTCGGTCATCCACGCCGGGTTGTCCGCGTGGTACCCGTAGGCCGCGCCGCTGGACGACACCACGATGTGCCGCACGCCCTGCGCCACGCAGGCTTCGAGCACGTTGCGCGTCCCGCCCACATCGACCGAATGCTCGAACGCGCGGTTCGAGTCCTTGCCCGGCGTGACGATCGAAGCCAGGTGCACGACCGTGTCGATCGCGTATTCGGCGAGCGTGCCGGCAATGCCCGCATCGCGCACGTCCTGCTGCCGATAGACCACGCCCGGCAGCTGACGCTCCGCAGGCACCTCGCGCACGTCGAGCGACACGAGCGCCTCAAGCGACTTCCCCACCAGCGCAGCCAGCACGCCGCGCCCCAGAAACCCATCGCCGCCCGTCACGAGCACGCGGCGCGCACTCATGGCGTCGCGGGCTTGCGCCCCCACCAGCTCGCGAGCGCGAGGCCCGCGATGATGTCCCAGAAGCCCCACACGCCCGCCACCACCGCCATGCCGCCCAGCCCTCCGAAAAAACTGAAGATCAGCACCAGCCCGAGCCCCGCGTTGCGGATGCCGACCTCGATCGACACCGCGCGCCGGTCGTAATCGCCCAGCCCCGAGAGCCGCGCGCAGAGATACCCCGTGCCGAAGGCCAGCGCATCGTGGATCGCCACCGCCAGCAGCACCAGCCCCACGTAGTCCAGAAAGTAGCGCCAGTTGCCCGCGATGGCGCCGACGATGAACGCGATCAGCGCGAGAAAGCTCAGGATGCGCGCCGGCTTCTTGATGCGCGCCGTGAACCCTGGCAGCTGATGCGCGCAGGCCACGCCCAGCACGAACGGAATGCCGATGATCATCACGATGTGCCCCAGCATGTCGAGCGGATCGAGCGCAATGGTCTTGAGCAGCGCGGAGGCCGTCGGATGCAGCCCGCCCCAGAATGCGAAGTTCAGCGGCATGACGACGATGGAGAGCGCATTCGAGATCGCCGTCATCGACACCGACAGCGCCACGTTGCCGCCCGCGCGGTGCGTGAGGATCTGCGAGATGTTCCCCGGCGGGCAGCACGCCACCAGGATCATGCCCAGCGCGATGCTCGGCCCCGGCTTCAGGATGAGCGTGAGCGCGAAGGTCACCGCCGGCAGCACGATGAACTGCGCGCCGATGCCCACCGCCATTGCGCCCGGCATGCGCGCGACGCGCTTGAAGTCGTCGATGCGCGTGTCCAGCGCAATGCCGAACATCAAAAAGCCCAGCACCACGTTGAGCAGCACCAGCGAGGCCGGGTTGAAGTGAAGGCGGATTTCGTCGACGGGCAGCATGAGAGTGGTGACCTCGTTCAGCGCGGATCGGCCAGCGCCGCCGAGGCGCTGCGCACCGCCGCGCGGTAGGTGTCCTTGTGCACGTAATACGCCATGCGCTCGAGCTGCAGGTACTTGTAGCCGCCCGACAGATCGGGCGCGGGCCCCTGCACCGCCGCGCGCAACGCATCGGCCTTGGGCGAACCGACCGCCTTCGCTCGGAAGTAGCGCGCCAGCAACTCGGCCTGCTCATAGCGCCCCTGCCAGCCGATGCCGCTCGCCTCGATCATCCCGAGCACGCCGATATTCTCGAAGCGCGGCGCGAAGATGTTGAGGTAAAGGCGCGGCGCCATGCCCTCCCAGTTGAGCAGCGCACGGTCGATGAACGGGTAGTGCAGCGCATAGCCCGTCGCGGCCAGAATGAGGTCGTAGTCGCGCGCGCTGCCGTCCTTGAAATGCACCGTGTGTCCCTCGAGCCGCGCGATGTCGCCGCGCACGCCGATGTCGCCGTGCCCCACGTGGTGCAGCACCAGCGAATTCACGATCGGGTGCGACTCGTACATCCGGTAGTCGGGCTTCGGAAACCCGAAGCGCACCGGGTCGCCGGTGAACCACTTGAGCACCGTCGCATCGACCCGCTGCTTGAGCCACGGCGGCAGCGGCCGCTTGCCGCCGAGCGTGTCGGCGGGTTTGCCGAAGACGTACTTCGGCACGAAGTAATAGCCGCGCCGCACCGAGATGTCCACGCTCTTGGCGTAGTGCACCGCATCGACGGCGATGTCGCAGCCCGAATTGCCCGCGCCGACGATCAGCACGCGCTTGTCCTTGAAAAGCTCGGGGTGCTTGTAGTCGCTGGTGTGCAGCAGCTCGCCATCGAAGTGCCCGTCGAAGCGCGGGCGCTTGGGCTCGGCGAGCGTGCCGTTGGCAATGACCACGCCCTTGTATTCGGCCGTCTCGCCGGCGCCGTCGCCGGTACCGACGGTCACGCGCCAGCGCGTGTCGGGCGCCTCGCTCACCGGCTCCACGCGCAGCACGCGCGTGTTGAAGCGAAAGTGCTCGCGCAGCCCGAAGCGGTCGGCGAAGTCGCTGAAGTAGCGGCGCAGCTCGCGGTGGCTCGGGTAGTCGGCCACCGAGTCGGCCATCGGGAATTCGGCGAATTCGGTGGTGCGCTTGCTGGAGATCAGGTGCGCCGAGTGGTAGACCGTGGAGCGCGGGTTGTCGATGTCCCAGAGGCCACCCACGTCGCTGTGCGCTTCGAAGCCCTGGAAGGGAACGCCGTGCTTCTGCAGGTTGCGCGCCCCTGCAAGACCCGAAGGGCCGGCGCCGATGAGCGCGATCTTCTCGTGGGTGGGGACGTTGTCTGCCATCAGTGCGGTGGATGTTTGTCTGAGACGCCGGAAAGACCGGGAATGGCGGTGGCACCCGCCTCGCCCACGCGCGGCTTGCGCGGCTGCCCGCGCAGAACGCGGTCATGCAGCTTCTCGGGCAGCAGGTTCAAGAGCTTCGAAAGCCAACCGATGCGGCGGGGCAGCACGATCTGTTCACGCCCTGCACGCACGCCGGCAAGCAGCTGATGCGCGGCCTCCTCGGCTTCGAGCAGGCCCGGCATCGCGAAGCGGTTGCCCGCCGTCAACGCAGTGCGGATGTAGCCGGGGCTCACGGTGTGCACCGTGATGCCCGTCTCGCGCAACTCGGCACGCAGGCTTTCGAGATAGCGAATGAGCCCCGCCTTGCTCGCGCAGTACGCGCCGTTGCCCGGCATGCCGCGCCATCCCGCGATGCTGGCCACGCCGACCAATGCGCCACGCTGCTGCGCACGCATCGGCTTCACGAACGGCTGGAAGGTGGTCGCCGCGCCAAGCAGGTTGATCTCCAGCATGCGGCGCAGCACCGCGAGGTCATCGGCCTCGGCCGTGTCGAAGCCGCCTGCCACGCCCGCATTGGCGATCACGAGGTCGGGCACGCCGGCCCTGGCCATCCAGTCGATGGCCATGGACTGCATCGCGGCGCTGTTCGACACATCGGGCGTGTAGGCCGCGCAGCGCCCAGGTGCCAGTGCAACCAGCACGTCCAGCTTCGCCACGTCGAGGCCAACCAGCGCCATCTGCGCGCCACCGTCGATCAGTTCGCGCGCCAGTGCCTGGCCCAGGCCACCGCAGGCTCCGGTGAGGACGACGTTGCAAAACGAAAGAGGCATATGCGATGAGGCGGCGAGTGGCAAAACGCAGCCACTTTAGCCGCGCACCCTCCTCGCGCTCCCCGGCGTTTTCCCTTGCGCGACGTGGGTGCTTCAGGTGACGTCCACCACCACCTGCCCCGGCGTCACGACGCTGATCACGCCGCCCCACACGCACTGCAACGTGCAGCCATCGTGCAAGGCGGGCATGCCGCCCAGCTGCACCATCGCGGCCCCGGGCGTCCACGGCGCGGGCGTCACTGGCACGCAAGGCATCGGCGTCAACACACCGGCCGCGGCCGCCGTGGCCGATGCCACCGAAGGATTGGCGGGACTGCGGCACATGCCGAAAGGCGAGATGTTCAGAAAGGGCACGCTGTCCTGCACATTGCCCGGCGGGCCCGCGGGCATCGCGGCCACCTTGGGCGTCGCGTTGAACGCCGAAGGCGCAAGCCCCATCGAGCACGAGACCTGGGCACCGCTGCACACCTGCTTGGGCATTCGCACGCTCCTTCGTTCGTCGTTCCGGGGACGGTTTGCACCGGTTCCAGCTTAGCGGCGCACCCGTGGAGTTCAAGCGCCAGGCGGCCGATGCGCGCTCGGCTACACGGCCGATGGAGGTTCGTCGTACCTCCTGAGGTCTACGGCCGTTGGCTCGATTGCGCACGCCAAACCCCGGGAATATGGTTGCGCTCCCCGATACCGAGGGGATGTTTCTGGAAGGGTGCATGGTGATCGACACAGCGCTTGATTTCATCGCCGACGAGGTCAATGTCCATCTGCGCAAGCGCACGGGCAGCGAGCTCGGTGCCGTGGACATCGGCCCGATCGTCGACGACCGCGGCAACTGGCTCGGCGTGGTCGATACCACCCGCCTCACGCTGTTCCAGATCGACGAGGAGCGCGTGCTGCGCGAGCAGATGCCCGAGCGTGCCATCGTCGGCGGCCGCGAGGTCGTGCTGCCGCCACCGCTCAAGCTCAACCTCGTGCTGCTGTTCTCGGGGCGCTTCCAGCAGTACGCACAGGCGCTGCGCACGCTCTCGCACATCATGGGTTTCTTCCAGGCGCGGCCGCTGTTCACGCCGCCCGACAGCCCCGCGCTGCCCGTGGGCCTGGAGCGCGTGTCGCTCGAGCTGCTGAGCTACGGCCCCGAGCAGCTGAACCAGATGTGGACGTGCCTGGGCGCCAAGCACCTGCCCTCGGTGGTGTACCGGATGCGGGTGGTGGCGCTGCAGGACATGGAGCCGATCGGCACCGGCATGCCGGTCACCTCGATCCAGACCTCCCTGCACGGACGCTGAAGACACCATGGCCCGCATCGACTTCCGCCCGCTCTGGACCATCGAGGTGCAGCATGCCTTCTTCGGCGGCGCCTGCGATGCGATCGAGTTTCTCGTGCCGCCTTCCACGCAGCGCGCCCTCGCCGGCGCGCATGCCATTGCAAGACAGCGCGACGGCCGCCTGCACGTGCTCTACGAAGCCGACGAAAGCGCACAGCCGCTCTCGCCGCTTGCGGGCCGCAGCTTCCTCTTCGGCCTCAGGCCGCGCGAGCCGTCGTTCGACCTCATCACCGTGCCGCTCGGCTTGTCACCGGGCGATGCGGCGCTCTGGCGCAACGCGCCCGATGCCGACGCACTCACTGGTCCCGCAGCAGTGCGAATGAGCGGCGAGCAGTTGCGCATCGAGCCGCGTTCGTCGCAACGCCCGTTGACCCTGCGCCTCTTCGATGCGACCGACACGCAGCGCGCGCAGAACATGCTCAACATCGGCGACGAGGCATGGACGCCGTTGGGCCTTTTCACGCGCGGCATCTGGCGCATCGAGGAAGACGATGGCAACGCGCCGCCGCAGAGCTGGCGCCTGCAGGTCGAGCCCGAGCTGGCGGGCGCATGGGGCCTGCTCGAACTCACCGTGGACGCCGGCCACATCGCCGCCGGCCACGCCTTCACGCTCTCGTTCGCCGCGCGCACCGACACACTGCGCTACTACGTCGTGGCCAGCCGCTTCGGCGAGGCCGAGTTCAACCAGGTGCAGGTGCTGGACAACGGCTTCGCCGCCGAGTCGCGCCCCGCCATCCAGTTCAACCGCGTGCTGCCCGCCGCCTTCGGCGCCGGCCACCTGGCGCCCGGCCTGCTCGACCCCACGGGCGGCGCGCGCATCGCCCTGTTCGAGGCCCAGGCCAGCGTCGCGCGCCGCGCGCGCGGGCCGTCGGGGCTGGAACTGCACCGCAACGGCGACGTGCTGGTGGGCCACCTGCCCCAGCCCGGGGCCGACCGCGCCGACGCGCAATTCGTCGTCCACCTCTCGCAATCCTGAACCATTTCGCAAGCACAGCAAAGGAGCCTTCGCCATGCCGACCTACCGCACGCCCGACGTCTACGTCGAAGAGATCTCGGTCTTTCCACCTTCGGTGGCCGAAGTCGAGACCGCGATCCCGGCCTTCATCGGCTACACCGGGCAAGCCCGCAAGGTGAGCGCTGGCGACCTGGCCAACCGGCCCACCAAGATCTACAACTTCGCCGAATACGAGCAGTACTTCGGCGGCCCGGACACGCCCGACATCGACGTGGCGCTGGTGGCCGACGGCCCCGGCTTCATCGCCACGGTGACGCCGCCCGACATCACCTACCTCATGTACTACGCGGTCAAGATGTTCTTCGACAACGGCGGGGGCAAGTGCTACATCGTGTCGGTGGGCGGCTATGCCGATGCCATCGACATCGCCGACTTCACCGCGGGCCTGGACGCCGTTGCGCTGGAAGACGAGCCCACGCTGCTCGTGTGCCCCGAGGCCGTGCAGCTGGGCGGCACGGGCTACGACACCATGTCGCAGAACATGCTGATCCAGTGCGGCACGCTGAAAGACCGCTTCGCGATCCTCGACCTCTTCGGGGGCGAGGCCGCGCAGGACAACACGGCGCTCACCGCCAACCGCGCGCGCGTGGGCAACAACAACCTGAAGTACGGCGCGCTCTACTACCCCTACCTGCGCTCGAGCTTCAACCATGCGGTGATGGGCCTGGGCACGAATGTCAACGTCACCATCGGCGGCGGCGCCGCGGCCACGCTCGACACGCTGCAGACCACCGCCACGGCCGCCTTCAACGCCGCCAAGGCGGCCCTCCTGGACCACTACATCGTGCTGCCGCCCAGCGGCGCGGTGGCCGGCGTGTATGCCGCGACCGACACCGCGCGCGGCGTCTGGAAGGCGCCCGCCAACGTGGGCCTGGCCGACGTGGTGGAGCCCACCGTGCGGCTGGACAACGCGCGCCAGGACGAGCTCAACGTCGATGCCACCACCGGCAAGTCGATCAACGCGATCCGCGCCTTCGCGGGCAAGGGCACGCTCGTGTGGGGCGCGCGCACGCTGGCCGGCAACGACAACGAGTGGCGCTACGTGCCGGTGCGGCGCTTCTTCAACATGGTGGAGGAGTCGGTCAAGAAGAGCACCTACTGGGCCGTGTTCGAGCCCAACGACGCCAACACCTGGGTCAAGGTGCGCGGAATGATCGAGAACTACCTCACGCAGAAATGGCGCGAGGGCGCGCTCGCGGGCGCCACCACCAAGGACGCCTTCTTCGTGCGCTGCAGCCTGGGCACCACGATGAACGCGCAGGACATCCTGGAAGGCCGCATGAACGTGGAGATCGGCATGGCCGCCGTGCGCCCCGCCGAATTCATCGTCCTGAAGTTCTCGCACAAGCTGCAGACCAGCTGAGCGACACCCCCATTCATCCATCGATTGATTGAAACCCTCGAGGAGCCGACGCCATGCCGCAGCAATACCCTCTTCCCGTCTTCCACTTCACCGTCCAGTGGGGTGGCACCCGCCTCGGTTTCTCCGAAGTCAGCGGGCTCACGCAGGAGAACCAGGCCATCGAATACCGCGACGGCTCGTTCCCCGAGTACTCGTCGATCAAGATGCCGGGCCTTCGCAAGTTCAGCAACGTGACGCTCAAGCGCGGGATCATCAAGGCCGACAACGACTTCTTCAAATGGCTCTCCACCGTCAAGCTCAACCAGGTGGAGCGGCGCGACGTGGTGATCTCGCTGCTCAATGAAGAACATGCGCCGGTGATGACCTGGAAGATCCACAACGCCTTCCCGGTGAAGGTGGAAGGGCCGGGCCTCAAGGCCGCGGGCAACGAGGTCGCGATCGAGTCGATCGAGATCGCGCACGAAGGGCTCGAGCTGCAGAACGACTGACACATCAGTCAACAGGCCCGTCATGTTCACGCCCCCTCTGGGCTTCCACTTCAAGGTGGAAGTGCTCGGCATCACGCCCGCGGCGGACGACCTTCGTTTCACCGAGGTCGGCGGTCTCGCGCTGGAAATCGCCACCGAGGACATGCCCGAAGGCGGCGAGAACCGCTACGTGCAGCGCTACCCCGGCGTGGCCAAGTACGGCGACCTGGTGCTCAAGCGCGGGCTGCTCAAAGACAGCCAGGTGTGGAACTGGGCGCGCCAGTGCATCGAGGAGCTGGACATCACCCCGCGCGACGTGGACGTGACGCTCTTGAACCCCGAGCACGAGCCGCTCATGACGTGGCACGTGGTGGGCGCCTTTCCAACGAAGTGGTCGATCGCCGATCTCAACGCGTCGGCCAACACCTTCGTCGTGGAGACGCTGACGCTGGCCTACAAGTATTTCCGGCTCGACAAGAGCTGAAGGAGCCTTCCATGCCCATCGTCGTGGATGAAGTGGTGATCACTGTCGAGGTCGGCAACGCGGCCGGCGGCGGGACCGCGACGCCGCCCGCGCCGGCGGACGATCGGCAGTCGCTGGTGGCGGAGTGCGTCGAGCGGGTGCTCGAAATTCTTCGCGATCGCGAGGAGCCTTGAGATGAGGCTCCGATCTCTTGTTCATCGTCGCGGGAGTCATTCAGGGCGCGATCCCGCCGACGGGGTACCTTGCTCCGCGAATGTCCCCCGGGCTTCGCCCTCCTCCTTG
>NZ_JAEFCB010000020.1 GCF_016405905.1 Variovorax sp. IB41
GTGCCCACGTTCACGTGCGGCTTGGTGCGGGTGAATTTACCTTTTGCCATTTTTCAATCCTTGAAAGAGCATTCCCGTGTATTGGTTTTATGTCTGCACCCGATTGCTGATTCGCCTCGCACGGGAACGCGGCGGCACCGGATCGCAGACAAAGAGAGCCACGCACTGCGCGGCCCTGCATTCTTCAAAACTTACTTGGCGCGTGCAGCGACGATCGCTTCAGCCACGTTGCGCGGAGCTTCAGCGTAGTGCTTGAACTCCATCGTGTACGTGGCGCGGCCTTGCGACATCGAACGCAGCGTGGTCGAGTAGCCGAACATTTCCGACAGCGGCACTTCGGCCTTGATGGACTTGCCGCCACCGATCATGTCGTCCATGCCCTGCACCATGCCGCGGCGTGAGGACAGGTCGCCCATCACGTTGCCGGCGTAGTCTTCAGGCGTTTCCACTTCCACGGCCATCATCGGCTCCAGGATCACGGGGCTGGCCTTGCGGGCGCCTTCCTTGAAACCGAAGATCGCGGCCATCTTGAACGCCATTTCGTTCGAGTCCACGTCGTGGTACGAGCCGAAGTGCAGCGTGACCTTGACGTCCACGACGGGGTAGCCCGCCAGCACGCCTTGCGTCAGCGCTTCGACAACGCCCTTTTCCACCGCGGGGATGTATTCGCGAGGAACCACACCGCCCTTGATGGCGTCGACGAACTCGAAGCCCTTGCCCGCTTCCTGCGGCTCGAGCTTCAGGATCACGTGGCCGTACTGGCCCTTGCCGCCCGACTGGCGAACGAACTTGCCTTCGGCATCTTCGACGGTCTTGCGGATCGTTTCGCGGTAAGCCACCTGGGGCTTGCCCACGTTGGCTTCCACGCCGAATTCGCGCTTCATGCGGTCCACGATGATTTCAAGGTGGAGCTCGCCCATGCCGGCGATGATGGTCTGGCCCGATTCTTCGTCGGTCTTGACGCGGAACGACGGGTCTTCCTGAGCGAGACGCTGCAGGGCGATGCCCATCTTTTCCTGGTCGGCCTTGGTCTTGGGCTCGACAGCCTGCGAGATCACCGATTCCGGGAACACCATGCGCTCGAGCGTCACGACAGCCGACGGGTCGCACAGGGTTTCGCCCGTGGTGACTTCCTTCAGGCCCACGCAGGCGGCGATGTCGCCGGCGCGGATTTCGTTGACTTCTTCGCGGTTGTTCGCGTGCATCTGCACGATACGACCGATACGTTCCTTCTTGCCGCGCACCGGGTTGTAGACGCTGTCGCCCTTGGTCAGCACGCCCGAGTAGACGCGCACGAAGGTCAACTGGCCCACGAACGGGTCGGTCATCAGCTTGAATGCGAGGGCCGAGAACTTCTCGCCGTCGTCAGCCTTGCGGGTGACGGGCGCTTCGTCTTCGTCGGTGCCGTTGACCGGGGGAATGTCGGTCGGTGCGGGCATGTATTCGATGACCGCGTCGAGCATGGCCTGCACGCCCTTGTTCTTGAAGGCCGAGCCGCACAGCATCGGCTGGATTTCGCCGGCGATGGTGCGCTGGCGGATGGCCGCCTTGATTTCCTGCTCGCTCAGCTCGCCGCCTTCGAGGTACTTGTTCATCAGCTCTTCGCTGGCTTCAGCGGCAGCTTCGACCAGCTTTTCGCGGTATTCGGCGCAGACGGCGGTCAGGTTCGCGGGGATTTCACCGTAGGTGAAAGTCACGCCCTTGTCTTCGTCCCAGATGATCGCCTTCATCTTCACGAGGTCGACGATGCCCTGGAAGTGCTCTTCGGCACCGATCGGGATCTGGATCACGACGGGGTTGGCCTTCAGGCGGTCCACCATCATCTGGCGTACGCGCAGGAAGTCGGCGCCGGTGCGGTCCATCTTGTTGACGAACGCGAGACGCGGAACCTTGTACTTGTTGGCCTGGCGCCAGACGGTTTCGGACTGGGGCTGCACGCCGCCGACCGCGTCGTACACCATGACGGCGCCGTCCAGCACGCGCATCGAGCGCTCGACTTCAATGGTGAAGTCCACGTGGCCGGGGGTGTCGATGATGTTGATGCGGTGTTCGTCGAACGTGCCCGCCATGCCCTTCCAGAAGCAGGTGGTGGCAGCCGAGGTGATCGTGATGCCGCGCTCTTGCTCTTGCTCCATCCAGTCCATCGTGGCGGCGCCATCGTGCACTTCACCGATCTTGTGGTTCACACCGGTGTAGAACAGGATGCGCTCAGTCGTCGTGGTCTTGCCGGCGTCGATGTGCGCGGAGATGCCGATGTTGCGGTAGCGCTCGATGGGGGTCTTGCGGGACATGATTTACTTTCGGGTTAAATGCGTTGAGCGCTGGGCGTCGAGCACGGGCGACATCGCCCGACACTCAATACCCAACGCCCAAGCGAAGTTTGATTTTTAGAAGCGGAAGTGGCTGAAGGCGCGGTTGGCTTCTGCCATGCGGTGCACTTCGTCACGCTTCTTCATGGCACCGCCACGGCCTTCCGTGGCTTCCATGAGTTCGTTGGCCAGACGCAGGGCCATCGACTTCTCGCCGCGCTTGCGAGCAGCTTCCTTGATCCAGCGCATCGACAGGGCGAGGCGACGGACAGGACGGACTTCGACCGGCACCTGGTAGTTCGCACCACCGACGCGGCGCGACTTCACTTCGACCATCGGCTTCACGTTGTTGATGGCAACGGTGAAAGCTTCGAGCGGGTCCTTGTCAGGGTTCTTCTTTTCGATGAAGTCGAGCGCGCCATAAATGATGCGCTCGGCGATCGCCTTCTTGCCGCCTTCCATGATCACGTTCATGAATTTCGACAGCTCGACATTGCCGTACTTGGGATCCGGCAGGATTTCACGTTTGGGGACTTCGCGACGACGTGGCATTTTTCTAACCTCTTTGCTTCAGTTGGCACCGTTTCCGGTACCGCGAGAGCCAGTCAGGACTCTCACTTACTCGACCCGGGATTGGGTCACTTCGTTCGATGTGCCCGCCAAGGCAACCGAACACCGTTTGTTTTCCGACAGAAAGGCTTAAGCCTTCTTGGGACGCTTTGCGCCGTACTTGGAGCGCGACTGCTTGCGGTCTTTCACGCCTTGCAAGTCGAGCGAACCGCGCACGATGTGGTAACGAACACCGGGCAAGTCCTTGACACGACCGCCGCGAACCAGCACGACGCTGTGTTCCTGCAGGTTGTGGCCTTCGCCGCCGATGTAGGAGATGACTTCGAAGCCATTGGTCAGACGGACCTTGGCAACTTTACGAAGCGCCGAGTTGGGCTTCTTTGGCGTCGTGGTGTAGACGCGGGTGCAGACACCGCGACGTTGCGGCGAGTTCTGCATGGCAGGGCTCTTCGAATTGATCTTTTCGACCGTTCGACCCTGACGCACCAGTTGATTGATGGTTGGCATGAATGAATTAGTCCCAAAACAACCCGGCCTTGGCTGTGAAACCGTCCTGGTCCTTGACGTGACGCAAGGAAAGGAAGCCGGGAATAACGAAAACGTGAAACCCTTCGGAAAATTCCGAAAAGCCCACGAGTATAGCAGGCGAGCCTGAAACGGCAAAGTCAGGCGCTGCCGGCGCTGGCCGGCGGCCTCGCGCGCCCGGCTTTCCTTACTTGATCCAGAGGCGGACGGCGTCCCAGGCGCGGCCGAAGACACCCGCCTGCTCGACCGCTTCCAGCGCCACCAGCGGCACATCGGCCACCGGCTGGTCGTCCAGGGTCACCTTGAGCGAGCCCACGGCCTGGTACTTGGTGAACGGCGCCACCAGCGGGTCGGGGCGCGCCACCTGCGTCTTGATCTTGCTGGCGGTGCCGGCCGGAACCGCAACGACGATGGCTTCCGGGCGACCCAGTTTCAGCACATTTTCCTTGCCCTTCCAGACCGCCGGCGTGGCGGCCGGCTGGCCGGCATCGAACAGGCGGACGGCGTCGTAGGCCGTGTAGCCCCAGTTCAGCAGCTTCTGCGATTCGTTGGCGCGCACGGTCTCGCCTGAGGCACCCAGCACGATCGACAACAGCCGGCGCCCACCGGTCAGGTTGGGAAAATCGCGCTTGGCGGTGGCGATCATGCAGTAGCCGGCCGCCTCGGTATGGCCGGTCTTCAGGCCGTCGACGGTCGGGTCGCGGAACAGCAGCAGGTTGCGGTTGGTGTCGTTGGTCGACGGCGTTCCCGGATAGCGGTACTTCTTGATCGCGTAGTACTTGGCTTCCTCGGGGAAGTCGCGCACCAGCCGGGTCGCCAGGATGCTCAGGTCGCGAGCCGTGGTGGTGTGGCCGGGCGCCGTGAGGCCTTCGGGGTTCTTGTAACTGGTGTTCTTCATGCCCAGGGCCTTGGCCTGGGCGTTCATCATCTCGACGAAATGCTCCACCGTGCCGCCCACGCCCTCGGCCAGCGCCACCGTGGCGTCGTTGCCCGACTGCACGATCAGGCCCTTGATCAGGTCCTCGACCGGCACCTGCATCTTCGGGTCGATGAACATGCGGGAACCTGGCATCTTCCAGGCGCGCTGGCTGACGGGCATCGTCTGGGCCAGGGTGATCTTCTTGGCGCGCAGCGCGTCGAACACGACGTAGGCCGACATCAGCTTGGTGAGCGAAGCCGGCTCCACCGGGCTGTCGATGTCCTTCTGCGCGAGGATCTGGTTCGCGGTCACGTCCAGCAGCAGGTAGCTGCGCGCGGCGATCTCGGGCGGTGCCGGCACCTGGGCGGCAGCGATCACACCGACCGAGGCAGCGGCGGTCAGCACCAGTGCGCGAAGCGCATTGAAAAAACGATTCATGGGGAGGATGGGAAGAGACGAAAACAAGCCCGTGAGGCTTTCATTCAATGCCCGCGCGGAGGTGGCGGGCAACCAGACTTTTGAGCAGCGGCAATTGTCCGTGAAAGAAATGGCCGCCCCCGGGAATAACCGTGACAGGAAGTGACTGTGGCCGCGCCCAGTCCATCACGGCAACGAGCGGCACGGTGTCGTCGGCTTCGCCGTGGACCACCAGCATGCGCTCGTGGGCCTCGACGGGCAGCGTGGCCACCATGTTGCGCGCGGCGGCCGTGCCGACCAGCACGACCTGCTGAACGTTGCGCGCGGCCCAGAGCTTTTCAGCGGCGCCGCAGGCAACGAAAGCGCCGAACGAGAAACCGGCAATGGCCAGCGGACCTTCGGGCGCCAGCTGGCCGACGACATTCAGCATGTCTTCCAACTCGCCGCGCCCTTCGTCGTGCACGCCTTCGCTGGCGCCGACGCCGCGGAAGTTGAAGCGCACCGTCGTCCAGCCGCACGAGACGAAAGCGCGGGCCAGGGTCTGCACGACCTTGTTATCCATCGTGCCGCCAAAGAGCGGATGCGGATGGGCGATCACCGCGATGCCGCGCGGGGCATCGGCCGGCTGGTCGCGCTGCACCTCGATCGCACCGGCGGCGCCCTGGAGGCTGATCTTTTCGGTCTGGGAATTCATGGCGGGGTGGGTGGGCGGGCCGGCAGCGCCGGTCGGGAGCACGGTACGAGCGGTGGGCTCGCGGGAAAGTTCAGCGTCCGACGCCGGCAGGCAAGAGGAGCCGCTCGACGACCTCGCCGTTCTTCAGGTGCGACTCGACGATCTCGTCGATGTCGTCGGCATCCACGAAGGTGTACCAGACGGCTTCCGGGTACACCACAGCCACCGGTCCGCCGGCGCAGCGGTCCAGGCACCCCGCCTTGTTGACCCGCACCTTGCCGGGCCCGGAGAGGCCCGCCTCCTTCACCTTCGCCTTGCAGCGGTCGAAGCCTTCCTGCGCGTTGTGCATGGCGCAGGAGTCTTCGCCGTTCTTGCGTTCGTTCAGGCAGAAGAAGATATGGCGGCCGTAGTAGCCGGACGGCGCGGCGGGGGTGGGACTGGGCATCGGCCGATTTTAGTGACCGCTGTCCCGAGGCCTGAGCTCCGGCGCGAGCCGCCCCCTGCGCGACAGGGCCGCCACCACGTAAGCCAGTACCGCGAAGGGCCAGACCCATCCGAGCCACTGGGCCAGCCCGTGGAAGCGGATGAAGCGCCCCTGCTCCCAGGTGGCCAGGGTCTGCGCGAAGTACGCGCTCTCGGGCGCCTGGTTCAGCAGGCTCAGTTGGAGCACGAGCCCCACCAGCAGCAAGGCCGCGCAGAGGCGCCGCGGCGCGGCCACCAGCAGCGCACCCGCAACCAGCGCGGCCGCCATGCCGACCTGCACGGGAAGGTCCAGCCACGCCCAGGCGTGCGCGGGCCCGTAGCTCAGCGCCGCCGAGAGCGCCGAGGCGGCAATGCCCGCCAGAAAGATCAACGGGAGGAGCACCGCGCGCTGCACCAGCGTGCGCGCCACGAGGTAGCCCAAGAGGCACGGCACCAGCGCGCCGAGCATCACGCACAGCAGTTCCACCGCGGGCACCAGAGGCTCGAGCTCGAACTGGCGCACGGGCAACCAGTCGATGAAGGGCGTATCGAGCAGCCACTCGGAGATCGCGACCTCGAGCCGCTCGAACACCTGGCCCAGCCCGAAGGTGACGGCCGCGGGAAACAGCAGGGCGAACGGCCAGAGCGCGAGCAGCACGAGGGCGCCGCGCGAGTCCTCGACAAACCATTGCGAGCGCGCGCGGCCCCAGTGGGCCACCGCCCCCAGGCGCTCGAGCCCCACCGCCAGCACGGCACCCAGGACCGTGCCGGTGGTATTCAGCCCCAGGTCGACGTTGGAAGGAATGCGCGCGGGGAGATAGCTCTGCAGCGTCTCCATCGCGAAGGCGATCGCCGCGCCGGCCGCGGTGGCGCGCAGCACCGCGCCCCAGACGCCAGCGGTCCGGCGCGTGCGCAGCACCGCCAGGGCGCAAAGGAATCCGAAAGGCACGTAGCCCGCGACGTTGACCGCGAAGTCGAAACCCGTCCAGTACTTGGGCCAGGGCGCTGACAGATAGGCCCAGGGCGCGATGCCCTGGTCGCGCCAGTCGGCAAAGGGATAGAGGCTGGCGTAGACGATCAGCGCCGCATAGGCGAGCGCGAGGGGAAGCGCGGCGGACTTGTGCGGCTTCTCCACCGTGTCCATCGGGCTCAGAAGGGCTTCACGACGACCAGGATCACGATGCCCAGCAGCAGCAGCACCGGCAGCTCGTTGAACCAGCGGTACCAATGATCGCTGCGCTGGTTGCCGCCCGCCGCAAAACGCCGCAGCAGCACGCCGCAGCCATGGTGATAACCGATGGCCACCAGCACCAGCGCCAGCTTGGCATGCATCCAGCCGTTGCCCGGCCCGCGGCCGATGCCGTAGCCCAGCCAGAGCCAGAGGCCGAAGCCCAGCGCCGGGACCGCCAGGAAAGTGGTGAACCGCATCAGCTTGCGCGCCATGAGCAGCAGGCGTTCGCGCTCGGCGACCGACTCCGGTGGCACCATCGCGAGATTGACGAAGATCCGCGGCAGGTAGAAGAGCCCGGCGAACCAGCTTGCGATGAAGACGATGTGGAGAGATTTGACCCAGAGCATGGCGGCAGTTTAGTGGTCCACCGCACTGTCACGCAGAGTCGTCTCCTGACGCCCGGGAAGCCCCGGACAAAAAAAAGCCCGACGTCTTCACGTCGGGCTGGGAAGCCCTTTTGCTGTCACACATCAAGGCACCCGCTCAGGGAGGAAAAGCGGGGAGCGGCAAGCCGCCCGCTTCAGAATTTAACAAAGACGAAACAAGGTTTCAAGCGACCGAGGCACTTTCTTTGTGATTCATAACTATTTATTTAGAACTTTATAGCTACGAATTTCCGTGGTTGTCAGACAACCTGTCCCGCAGGCGACAACACGGCAATGGAATGCTTCAGGCACAATTTTCGGGATTATGACGCGCCCCTCCTCCCCTCTCGCCATGTACCCCGCCGGCCGTCCGCGACGCCTTCGCCGGGACACCTTCACCCGCAACCTGGTGCGGGAAAACACGTTGACGGTCAATGACCTGATCTACCCGGTGTTCGTGCAGGAAGGCGAAAAACGGCGCGATGCCGTCGCCTCGATGCCCGGCGTGGAGCGCCTGAGCCTGGACCTGCTGCTGCCGGTAGCCGAGCAATGCGTGGCGGCTGGCATCCCGGTGATGGCGCTGTTCCCGGTGATCGACGCGAGCCTCAAGACGCCCGCCGGTGACGAGGCTTTCAACCCCGACGGACTGATTCCCCGCGTGGTTGCCGCCCTCAAGTCGCGCTTCCCCGAACTGGGCGTGATGACCGACGTGGCGCTCGACCCCTACACCAGCCACGGGCAGGACGGCCTGCTCGACGACAGCGGCTACATCGTCAACGACACCACCGTCGAAGTGCTGGTGAAGCAGGCACTCACACAATCGCAAGCGGGCGTGGACATTGTGGCGCCCAGCGACATGATGGACGGCCGCATCGGCGCCATCCGCGCGGCGCTCGAAGCTCGCGGCGACATTCACACGCGCATCATGGCCTACAGCGCCAAGTACGCCAGCGCCTTCTACGGCCCCTTCCGCGACGCCGTCGGCTCGGCCGCCACGCTCGGCAAGAGCAACAAAAAGGTCTACCAGATGGACCCCGGCAACAGCGACGAGGCGCTGCGCGAGGTGGCCCTGGACATCGCCGAAGGCGCCGACATGGTGATGGTCAAGCCCGGCATGCCGTACCTGGACATCGTGCGCCGCGTGAAGGACGAATTCCACGTGCCGACCTTCGCCTACCAGGTGAGCGGCGAATACGCGATGCTCAAGGCCGCCGCCCAGAACGGCTGGCTCGACCACGACGCCGTGGTGCTCGAAAGCCTGCTGGCCTTCAAACGGGCCGGCGCCGATGGCGTGCTCACCTACTTCGCGCTCGACGCCGCGCGACTGCTACAAAAATAATAGCTATCCAGGCCCGCCCCATATGGGCGACCCGGGCAGAAAGACAAGAAAACCAAGGCAGGGCGATGCGCATCTTCGAAATCAACCGCTCGCAGGTCAGCGAGCATCCGGCGCTCACGCCGCTGGCCGTGCCGGGCGCGTGCGCCGCCAGCGGCTATCTCTGGATTTCGCTCACGCGCGAGGAATTTCGCGCCTCGCTGGCCGAGGTCCAGCAGATCCTGCAGACGCTGTGCCAGACCCAGCTGGTGGACCTGCACGTGGCCGACCTGCTCAACGACCAGCTGCCCTCGCACTACGACTACACCTCGCGGTACGACGTGCTGGTGTTCCGGCGCCTGGCGACCAGCCAGGGACAGGCGGCGCTGGGCAACGGGAAGGGCAATGGCAACGAGGCGCCGCCAATTCCCGCCACGCCCGCTACCAGTTCCAAGCCCCGCGGCGGGCCGCCCGTGCTGCGCCGCGTCGACACCCGGCCAGTGGGCTTCGCGGTGTTCGACCGGGTGCTGCTGTCGGTGCATCCCGAAGACGGCGCCGTGCGCGACGCCTTCGCCGCACGGCTGTTGGCGGCCGGGTCGTCCGATGACCTCGGCGCCCCGGCGCTGGACGTGCGCGCGACCTCCACGCGCGTGCCCACGGGGCCCTCGGACCTGATGCTGCGCGTCATCAACCAGATCGTGGACGGCTATCTGGACCTCAGGCGCGAGCTCACCAAGCAGCTGGACCACTGGCAGACCGAACTGATCGATCCGCGCAGCCGGTTCACCAATTGGGGAGCGCTGATGGAGGCGCGGCAGTCGCTGCACCACCTGGACGAGATCTGCGAGGACCAGCGCGCCGCCATGCAGGACTGGATCGACTCGCTGGAAACCCTGCCGCCGCCCAAGGGCGAGGCCGAACAGCGCGAGCGGGAGCTGATCATGATCCGCAGCCGCGACGTGCTGGAGCACATCGAGCGGGTGGTTCACCACGTGCACCGGCTCGAGCAGAACGCCGAGACGGCCGTGCAGATGCATTTCAGCGTCCAGGGCCACCGCGCCAACGACATCATGAGGGTGCTCACGGTGCTGACCGCGATCTTCCTGCCGCTGAACCTGATCGCGGGCATCTTCGGCATGAACTTCGAATTCATTCCGCTGGTGCACAAGGCCGACGGCTTCTGGATCGCGATGTCCGCCATGCTGGTCATCGCGGTGCTGCTGGTGCTGGTCTTCTGGCGCAAGCGCTACCTCGCGCGAACGAGATGAAGCGATAACCGCCCGCCCAACGAAAAAGGCCACGCTTTCGCGTGGCCTTTTTGCTGAACTGCCCCGAGGGGCGGGTTCTTTACTTGGCGGTAGCGCCCGTGCCTTGCTGGGCTTGAACGCGTGCGTCCATCGGGTGGGTCATGGTCGAGACGACCTTGCTGTTGACGCGCGAACCCGAGGTCACGTTCTGGTCGGGAGCGTAGGCGGTGCGAACGGCTTCGGCTTCGACGATGGCGCGGTCCTTGGACACGGCGACCGTTTCCGGGCCGCGCGAACCGCGGGTCACGTTCTGGTTCGGAGCCGCTGCGGTGCGCACGGCTTCGGCATTGACGTCGTCGCGGCTCTTGGTCGAGACAGCGGTGTTCACGCCTTGGTAGGTTTCAGCTTGGGCGCCGGTAGCGGCCAGGAGGGTCAGAGCAGCGGCGGCGAGGATGTGCGAGGTCTTCATGTCAATTCCTTGTGTTCGTCGGATGGTTGGTCCACCAGGCTTGCTCGGTCGCTTGCCTGTGCGGCGAGTTTCAGACGAAATTCCCTATCGAAAACGCTCGGATCAGAGACACGGTGTTTCCTCTATTGAAACAATGCCGACACATTGGCATGCACAAGGCAAAAAGGCCGGAGCCGCTCACGCGGACCCAGCCTTTTGAAGACCCGACGGTTGCCGACAGCTCAGCGGTCCGGCCGCTGCGGGCTTTTTTCGAACTGCGGCGGCAGTTCGCTGTTCGCGAAGGCGCGGCGGTCCACGTTCTGGTTCGGCGAGTGGGCGGCGGCCACGGCCTGCGCACGCACCGAGGCGCGATCGAGCAGGCTCGGCCGCGTGGTCAGCGGCGATGCCATCACGTCGCCGTACACATTGCCGCGGCGCGCGGCGGCGGCCGCTTCGGCGTCCACCTGCGCACGGCTCCCGGCGATCTTCAGCGGCTGCACCGGCTCGAAACCCTGTGCGTGCGCGGCGGCGGCGGTCAGGATCGACAGGGCGGCAACGGCGATGATGTTCGAGGTGTTCATGGTTCGGCTCCTTCGGCGCGTGGACCGAGTGTGACGCAGGTCGCTTCGGAAAAACGCCGGAGAATCGAACCACCGCGTTCCCCGAACGGAAACAATGGGCTCTTTGACATGGACAGTCTCGATCTGATCAGAACCTTCCGCGAGGTCGCCTCGCACGGCAGCTTTTCGCAGGCGGCCAAGAAGCTGGACATGTCGAAAGCCACCGTCAGCAAATACGTGGCCGAGCTCGAAACCCGCTTCGGCGTGCGGCTCCTGAACCGCTCCACGCGCTCCGTGAGCCTCACCGACGCCGGGCAGTTGCTGCTCGACCGCAGCACCCCGGTGCTCGAAATGGTGGAGCTCACCCAGGCCGAGCTGCAGGATCGCGCCAGCCAGCCGGCCGGGCGCCTGCGCATTTCGGCGCCCCACGGCATGGGCAACGGCGAGTTTCCCAACCTGCTGGCCGACTTCATGCGCTATTACCCCGACGTGAGCATCAGCCTGCAGCTGACCAACCGCACGGTCGATCTCGCCGAAGAAGGCATCGACGTCGACATCCGCAGCGGCCCGGTCGAGGACGCCAACCTCATCGTGCGCAAGCTGCGGCTCATGGAGATGGTGGTCTGCGCCTCGCCGGTTTACTGGAAGAAGCACGGCATCCCCGAGCACCCGCGCGACCTGGCCGGCCACGAGGCGCTCACCCATTCCCTCCTCGGCGCGCAGCCGGTGTGGCGCTTCGACGATGGCGGCGAGCCGTTGGACGTCCACGTCAAGAGCCGCATGGACTGCACCGAAGGCGCGCCGCTGATCCGGGTGGCGATGCGCGGTTTCGGCGTGATCTACCTGCCCTCGATCCTGGTGCAGTCGCACATCGAGCACGGCGAACTGGTGCCGGTGCTGCAGGACTACACGCGCAAGGACATGTGGCTCTCGGCCGCCTACCTGCAGCGGCGCCACAACAGCGCCGCGCTGCGCGCGCTGCTCGATTTCCTGCAGACCCGCGTGGGCGACGGACCGGGCCTCAAGCGCAAGCCGTGAAATGAAAAAAGCCCGGCATGACCGGGCTTCTTCTTGCGCTTATCAGCAGATCAGCCGACGTGCTTCGCGAAGAACGCGAGCGTGCGTTCGCGTGCCAGCTTGGCCGCGTCCGCGTCATACGAGCCGCGCTGGTCGCAGTTGAAGCCGTGGCCCACCGGGTAGACATGCACCTCCACCTCGGGATGCGCCTTCTTGAAGCTCTCGATGGTGTCCAGCGGAATCCAGTGGTCCTGGTTGCCGAAATGCGCGAGCACCGGCACCTTGGGCTGGCGCGCGGTTTCCTGGGGCGAGGTCATGCCGCCGCCGTAGTACGGCGCCGCGGCTGCCAGGCCCGGCAGCAGGCTGGCAGCACGCCAGACCAGCAACCCGCCCCAGCAGTAACCCACGATGCCGACCTTGCCGGCCTTCGATGCATAGGCGATGGCCGCCTCGATGTCCTGCAGCACGCCGGGCGCGGGCAGCGCCTCGGCCGCGGCCTTCAGGGCGGAGCCCTCCTTCATGTCCTCGTCGCTGTAGCCGAGCTCCACGCCCGGCTTCACGCGCTGGAAGGTCGCCGGCGCGACCGCGAGATACCCGTCAGCCGCATAGCCGTCGGCCACCGAGCGGATGTGCGAGTTCACGCCGAAGATTTCCTGCACCACGACCACCGCGCCGCGCGGCTTGCCCGCGGGCTCGGCCACGTAGGCGGGAAAGGTGAAGCCGTCCTTGGCTTTGAGATCGATGAATTGGCCCATGTTCGTCATGCTCCTGATAGCGATTGAATAAAGAAGGTTGTCGTCACTTGCGCAGCGCCCGCTCGACGAAATCGAGCCGGTCCTGCCCCCAGAAAATCTCGCCATCAATCACGTAGCTCGGCGCGCCGAACACCTGGATGTCGATGGCCTCCTGCGTGTAGGCCTCGTAGCGCTCCTGCACCGCCTGGCTTTGCGATTGCTCCGCGCGCTTGGCCGGCAGGCCGCATTCGACGACCAGCGCTTCGAGCACGTTCGGATCGCCGATGTTCCGCTCCTGCACCCACACCGCCGCGAACACCGCCGCGCAGACGCGCATCGCGGCCTCGGTGCCGTCGTGGATATCGGCCGCGATGATGATCCGCGCCGCGTCGTCGCTGGCCACCGGAAAGAACTTGGGCTTGGTGTTCATCGGCAGGCCCAGGTGCCGCGAGAACCGCGCCATCTCCACCAGCCGGTACGCCTGCCGCTGCGGCGCCCGCTTGCCCAGCGGCAGCCCGCCGGACACGGGGAACACGCTCCCCATGTCGATCGGCCTCACGCGCACCGTGGCGCCTGCGGCGGCCGCGATCTCCGCGAATCGGGTATGACCCAGATAGGTCCACGGGCTCTGGGGCGCAAAGTAGTAGTCGATCGTCTTGTGCATTCAATAACCTCCGTGCTTCGCACTGCGGTGCGAGCTTGCTTGGGGCGGCCCGGCACGGCGCTCATGCTCATGCGCCGGCCCTCGAATGATGTAATCCAAGCCGACGGTTTTAACTGACACCCGGTTTCTCTGCAGGAGGTAGGTTTTGAATCCAGTGCTACTCATCACCGGCGGCGGACGCGGCATCGGCGCCGCCACCGCCCTGCTCGCCGCGCAGCGCGGCTACGCGGTGGCCGTCAACTACGCGAGCAACTCGCTGGCGGCCGACGAAGTGGTGCGCACCATCCGCGCCGGCGGCGGCACCGCCATTGCCGTGCAGGCCGACGTGGGCGACGAAGCCCAGGTGCTCGCGATGTTCCAGAAGGTCGACACCAAGCTCGGCCGCCTCACCGCCCTGGTCAACAACGCCGGTGTGGTCGACGTGCAGGCGCGTGTCGACGAGATGAGCGTCGCGCGGCTGGAGCGCATGTTCCGCATCAACGTGATCGGCAGCTTCGTCTGCGCGCGCGAGGCCGTGCGCCGCATGAGCACGAAGCACGGCGGCGAGGGCGGCGCCATCGTCAACATCTCCAGCGGCGCCGCGCGCCTGGGCTCGCCGGGCCAGTACGTGGACTACGCGGCCAGCAAGGCGGCCATCGACACGCTCACCATCGGCCTGGCGAAAGAAGTGGCCGACGAAGGCATCCGCGTCAATGCGGTGCGCCCGGGCCTCATCGACACCGAGATCCATGCCTCGGGCGGCATGCCCGATCGCGCCTTCGAACTCGCCCCCACCGTGCCGATGAAGCGCACTGGCAGCCCCGAGGAAATCGCCCGCGCCATCCTCTGGCTGCTGTCGGCCGAGGCGAGCTACACCACCATGGCGCTCCTCGACGTGACCGGAGGAAGGTAGCCATGAGCACCTCGATGGACCTCATCAAGCCGCTGGTCACGCTGGTGGCCATCGTCAACCCGCTGGCCATCGTGCCTTTCTTCATCCACTACACGCAGGGCTACAGCGACGCGCAGCGCCGCCACACGGTGCGCATGTCGGCCTTCAGCGCCTTCGTGGTCATCGCGGTCAGCGCGCTGCTCGGGTTGCAGCTGCTGTCGTTCTTCGGCATCTCGATCGCGAGCTTCCAGGTCGGCGGCGGCCTGCTGCTCCTCATGAGTTCGCTCTCGATGCTCAACGCCAAGCCGGCCGAGAGCAAGACCAACGTCGAGGAACTGCGCGCCACCGAGGTGAAGGCCTCGATGGGCGCCTCCATCGCGGTGGTGCCGCTCACGATTCCGCTGCTGACGGGGCCCGCCACGATCTCCACCGTGGTGATCTACGCCGACAAGGCGCAGCACCTGTGGGAGCTCGCGGTGCTGGTGGGCTACGGCGTGGTGGTGGCGCTGGCCACGGCGCTGGCCTTCTCGCTCGCGCAGCCGATCGCGCGCGTGCTGGGCAAGACGGGCATCAACATCATGACGCGGCTGATGGGCCTGATCCTCGCGGCGCTCGCCGTCGAGGTGATGGCCGACGGGCTCGGCAAGCTGTTCCCGATCCTGTCGAAAGTCGCCTGAACGCGAAAGCTCAGCCCAGCATCTTCTCGATGATCTTCCAGTGTGCCGGCTCCACCGGCGTGATGGACAGCCGGTTGCCCTTGCGCAGCACGATCAGCTCGGCCAGTTCGGGCCTGGCACGCAGTTCGGGCAACGCCAGCAACCGGGTCTTGCGCACCGCCTGCACGTCCACCAGCAGCCAGCGCGGGTCTTCCTTCTTCGAAGCCGCGTCGTAGTAGGGCGACTTCGCATCGAACTGCGTCGGATCGGGCTTGATGCCCGAGGCCACGCGCGCGATGCCTGCGATGCCCGGCTCCGGGCAGCTCGAGTGATAGAACAGCACGCCGTCGCCGACCTTCATGCCGTCGCGCATGAAGTTGCGCGCCTGGTAGTTGCGCACGCCGGTCCACGCCACGGTGGCGCCGGGCGCGGCGAGCGCGTCGTCGATGGAGACTTCGTCGGGCTCGGATTTCATCAACCAGTACTGGGGCATGGCGTTCTCGCGAAGATGTGTTTTCGCGGAATATAGCCGCTCGCCCCGATGCTGCGCGATGGCCTACGGCGTCACGTAGTCAGAGACGACGACCCACTTGCCATCCTTGATCTGCGACAGCCGCGACTGCTCGTTGCCCAGCCGCTTGGTGGCGGTGTAGTTGCTCTTGGGGCTGCCGAACATGTCAGGCTCGAAGGTCATGCTGTCCATCGCCTTGATGAAGCTGTCGGTCGTCAGGGTCGGGCCGGCCTTGGTCGCCGCCTTGATGAACGAATCGATGATCACGTAGCCGTACACCGAGAACACCGTCGGGTCTTCGTTGAACTTGGTCTTGTACTTGTTGGCCCAGAAGCGCAGCGGCTGCGACTGCTCGTCGGTGTAGGGGTTCTGCACCGTCATCGTCGCGTACACGCCGTCCATCGCCTTGCCGCCCAACTTGTGAATGAGGTCGGTGTACGCCGCGCTGGAGCCGATGAAGGTCGGGTTGAAGCCGGTCTTGCGCGACTCGCCCACCGTGCCGATGGTCTCGCGGATGATCGTGCCCAGCACCACGAGATCGCAATTGGCCGCCTTCATCTTCGCGACCTGCGAGCTGAAGTCCGTCGCGCCGCGCTTGAACGAGGTCTTCTCGGTCAGCTCCATGTTCGCGGCCTTCAGCCCCGCCTCGGCACCGCGCTGCACCTCGAGCCCGAACTCGTCGTCCTGGTAGATCGTGCAGACCTTCTTGGCGCCCTTGTCCTTGATCATCTTGGGCAGCGCCAGCCGGATCTGGTCGTAGTAGGTCGCTGCGAACGAGTACTTCAGGCGATTGAGCGGCTCGTACATCTCGCGTGCCGCGGTGATCGGCATGTAGTTCACGATGTTCTTGTCGAACTGCACCGGCATCGCCGCCATGTTCTGCGCCGTGCCGATGTGGCCGGCCATGATGAAGATCTTTTCCTGGTTCACCAGTTTCTGCGCGGCCAGCACCGCCTTCTTCGGGTCGTAGCCCGAGTCCTCCACGAAGAGCTTGAGCTTGCGTCCGTTGAGGGTGCCCTGCTCGTTGAGCTCGTCCACGCGCAGCTGCATGCCGTTGCGCGCCTGCTTGCCGAAGCCCGCGAGCGGACCCGACAGGTCCTGGATCGTGCCGATCCGGATCTCGTCCTTGCTCACGCCCTGCTGCTGCGCGGACGCGAGCGTCGCGATCAGGCCCAGCACGGCCAGAGTCGTCACTGTCTTGAGCTTCATGCGGTTGTCTCCTCGGGTTGACACAAAAAACGTTGGCACAAAAATTCGGCCACCGCTCAGCGGTACATCGCTTCGATCCGCTCTGCGTACTTCGTCTGCACCAGCTTGCGCTTGAGCTTCATCGTCGGCGTGAGCTCTTCGTCCTCGGCACTCAGCTGCGTCTCGAGCAGGAAGAACTTCTTGATCTGCTCCACGCGCGCGAACTTCGCGTTGACGCGGTCGACCTCGCCCTGAATGAGGTCCAGCACCTCCTGCGCGCGCGTGAGGCTCTCGTAGTTGCTGAACGGCACATCGTTGTCCTGCGCAAACTTCTCGACGTTCTCCTGATCGATCATCACGATCACCGTCAGGTAGGGTTTCTTGTCGCCGATCACCACCGCATCGGTGACGTAGGGGCTGAACTTGAGTTCGTTCTCCAGCTCGCTCGGCGTGATGTTCTTTCCACCTGCCGTGATGATGATGTCCTTCATGCGGTCGGTGATGCGGAAATACCCTTCCGCGTCCACCAGGCCGACGTCGCCGGTGTGCAGCCAGCCGTCCGCGTCGATGGTCTCGGCCGTCTTCTCCGGCAGGTTGAGGTACCCCATGAAGACATTCGGGCCGCGCACCAGGATCTCCCCGGTCGCGGGGTCCAGCCGCACCTCGTTGTAGCTGGTGGCCGGGCCGATGGAGCCCGGCGCGATGCGCGACGGCGGCACGCCCGTGGAGGCGCCGCACGACTCGGTCATGCCCCAGACCTCCAGCATCGGCACGCCCAGCGCGAGGTACCAGCGCACGAGCTCGGGCGAAATGGGCGCCGCGCCGGTCACGAGAAAGCGCGCGCGGTGAATGCCGATGAGCTTGCGCACATTGTTGAGCGCAAGCCAGCGCGCGATGCGGAACTTCAGGCGCAGCCCCGCGCCGATCGGTTGGCCCTGCAGCACGCGCTCGGCGATCTGCTGGCCCACGCCGATGCTCCAGCCGTAGGCAGCCTGCTGCAGCCGGCTCGCCTCCTTCAGCGAGATCATCACGCCCGAATAGAACTTCTCCCACACGCGCGGCACGGCCGTGAACACCGTGGGCGAGATCTCGCGCACGTTCTCGGGCACCGTCTCGGGGTTCTCCACGAAATTGAGGATCGAGCCGGTGTACATCGCGAAGTATTCGCCCCCCATGCGCTCGGCGATATGGCACAGCGGCAGGAAGCACATGCGCTCGTCCGTCTCGCCCTGCGCGAGCAACGTGTTGTAGCCGCGCATGGTGTAGACCAGCCCGTGGTGGCTGTGCATCGCGCCCTTGGGCTTGCCGGTGGTGCCGGAGGTGTAGACGAGGATCGCGAGGTCTTCCGCGCGGCAGGCGGCGATGCGTTGCGCCAGTGCCTGCGGGTTGGCGGCGAGATGGTCGCGGCCCATGGCGCGCAGCGCATCGAGGCTGATGACGCCGGGGTCGTCCAGGTCGCGCAGGCCTTCCATGTCGAACACGATCACCTTGCGCAAGAGCGGCAGCTGCGCGCGCACTTCGAGCGCCTTGTCCAGTTGCTCGTCGTCTTCCACGAAGAGCACGGTGGTGCGCGAGTCCTCGCAGAGGTAGGTGACCTGCGAGGCCGCATCGGTCGGGTAGATGCCGTTCGACACGCCCCCGCAGCTGAGCACGGCCACGTCGCACAGCACCCACTCGATGACGGTGTTGGAAAGGATCGAAGCGCACTCGCCATGCGCAAAGCCCAGCGCCAGCAGCCCGCCCGCGATCTCGCGCACGGCCTCGGCGGTCTGCCGCCAGGTCCAGGTGCGCCAGATGCCGAACTCCTTCTGCCGCATCCACACCTTGTCGCCGCGCATCTCCACGGCCTTCCAGAACACCGCGGGAATCGTGTCGCCCGGCACCACGACATCGAGCCGGGGTTGAAGATGCGCCAGGTCCCAGAGACCGGCAGGAGCGCGCAGTGCGACAGTGCTCATTCGAAAACCTTCGTGCTTCGCACTGCGGTGCGAGCTTGCTTGGGGCGGTCCGGCGCTGCACTCATGGCCTCATCTCCAGTTCTTCTTCTTTTTCCAGCGCCGCTCGCCGCGCACGCCGTCGTCCTTCACGCCGAGGTAGAACTCCTTGATGTCCTCCTTCTCGCGCAACCGGTCGCAGGCATCTTCCATGACGATGCGGCCGTTCTCCAACACGTAGCCATGGTCGGCGGCGTTGAGCGCCATGTTGGCGTTCTGCTCGACCAGAAGAATGGTGGTGCCGCGCTCGCGGTTGATGCGCACGACGATCTCGAAGATCTCCTTCGTGAGCTTGGGGCTCAGGCCCAGGCTGGGCTCGTCGAGAAGAATGAGATGGGGCGCCGCCATGATGGCGCGCGAAATCGCGAGCATCTGCTGCTGCCCGCCCGAGAGCAGCCCCGCGTCCTGCGCGGCACGCTCGCGCAGGATGGGAAAGTAGGTGTAGACGGTCTCCATGTCCCGCGCGACGCCGTCGCGGTCCTTGCGGGTGTAGGCGCCCATCAGCAGGTTGTCCTTCACCGACAGCAGCGGGAACACCTCGCGCCCCTCGGGCACGTGGCTCAGGCCCTGCTGCACGATGAAGGCGGGGTCCTTGGCGGTGATGTCCTTGCCCTGGAACTCGATGCTGCCCTTGCGCGGATCGATGATGCCGGAGATGGTCTTCAGGATCGTCGTCTTGCCCGCGCCGTTGGAGCCGAGCACCGTGGCGATCTCGCCCTGCTTCACTTTGAGGCTCACGCCGCGGATGGCCTTGATCGGGCCGTAGGCGCTTTCCACGTTCAGCAGCTGGAGGACGACGTCGCTCATGCCGCCACCCTCCGCAAGCTGCTCACGTCGTCCACCGTGCCGAGATACGCCTCGATGACGCGCGCGTCCGCCTGCACCTCGCGCGGCGTGCCGGTCGCAAGCACCTCGCCCTGGTTCATCGCGAGCACGCGGTCCGACACCTTCGAGACCAGCGACATGTCGTGCTCGACCATCAGCACCGAGACGCCCAGTTCGTGCTGGATGTCCTGGATCCAGAACGCCATGTCCGCCGTCTCCTCGACATTGAGCCCCGACGACGGCTCGTCGAGCAGCAGCAGCTTGGGCTCGGTGCACAGCGCGCGCGCGAGCTCCACCACCTTGCGCACGCCGTAGGGCAGGCCCGCCACCATCGAGTCGCGGTGATGCTGCAGGTCGAGCAGCTCGATCACCTGCTCGGCCTTCTCGCGCGCCGCGATCTCGGCGCGCCGCGTGGCGGGCGTGAAGAACACCTCGCTCCAGAAGCCCGTCTGCCGGTGCGTGTGGCGGCCGATCAGGAGGTTGTGCAGCACGGTCGCATGCTCGAAGAGTTCGATGTTCTGGAAGGTGCGCGCAATGCCCAGCGCCGCGATCGCATGCGGCGCCTGCTGCGTCAGCGCGAGCGGGCCGGCCGCGGCGCCATGCCATGTGATCTCGCCGGTCGTCGGCGTGTAGATGCGGCTGATGAGGTTGAACACCGTCGTCTTGCCCGCGCCGTTCGGTCCGATCAGCGTGAACACCTCGCCGCGCCGCACGTCGAAGCTCACCTTGTTGACCGCGAGCACGCCGCCGAAGCGCACGCTCAGGTCCCTGGCCGAAAGGAGGATGTCGCCGTTGCCCGTCGTCATCTCAGCCGGTCCGATTTGGTGAACGACTTCTGCCGCTTGAAGAGGCCCTTGCGGTAGAACGGAAAGAGTTGCAGGTACGTCCTGACCTTGAGCCACCGGCCGTAGAGCCCCAGCGGCTCGAACAGCACGAACGTGATCAGCACCACGCCGTACACCAGCCCCTGCAGGCCGGGCGCCTGGCCGATCACGGCCGGCAGCCAGTCCTTGCCCATCGAGATGAGCTGTGGCATCGCGATCAGGAAGATCGCGCCGAGGAACGCGCCGTGCACCGAGCCCAGGCCGCCGATCACCACCATCAGCAAGAGGTCGATCGACTGCAGGATGTTGAACTGGTCCGGCGAGATGAAGCTCAGCTTGTGCGCATACAGCGCACCGCCCAGCCCCGCGAGCGCGGCCGAAATCGCGAACGACATCGTCTTGTAGCGCGCAAGATGAATGCCCATGCTCTGCGCCGAGATCTCCGAATCGCGAATCGCGACGAAGGCGCGGCCCGTGGGCGAGCGCAGCAGGTTGAGGATGCCCAGCGTGCTGAGCACCGCCACCACCAGGCACAAAAAGTAGAAGCCGTCGCCCGAGCCCAGCGACCAGCCGAAGAGCTGCGGCGACTTCACATGCAGCCCCGCGTTGCCGCCCGTGACGCTCTCCCACCGCGCGAACACTTCCTCGACGATGAAGCCGAACGACAGCGTCGCGATGCCCAGGTAGATGCCCTTCACGCGCAGCGCCGGCAAGGCCACCACCACGCCCACCGCCGCCGACAACGCTGCGGCCGCGAGCAGCGCGAGCGGGAACGGCACGCCCATGTTGGTGAGCACGCCCTGCGTGTAGGCGCCCGTGCCGAGGAACGCCGCGTGCCCGATCGAGAACTGCCCCGTGAAGCCCGCCAGCAGCATCAGGCCCAGGCCGACGATGCCGTAGATCAGCACGAAGGTCAGTTGCGCGAGCCAGTACTCCTCGATCACCCACGGCGCTGCGATGAGAAACGCGACGAGCAGGCCGTACCAGAACACATGGCCGCCGTGCCGCGCAAGGCGGATGTCCTGGTCGTAGCTGGTCTTGAAGATGAAGCGCATGAACGTTCAGACTTTCTTGCGCAGCTTTTCGCCGAAGAGGCCGTTGGGCTTGATCATGAGCATCAGCAGCACCACGATGTACGGCGCCGTGTCCTTGAAGCCGTCGGGCAGATAGAACCCCGCGAACGATTCGACGATGCCGATCACCAGCCCGCCGACGATCGCGCCCGGCAGGCTGCCGAAGCCGCCCACCACCGCCGCCGGAAAGGCCTTCAGCCCGATGAAGCCCATGTTCGCGTGCACGAAGGTGATGGGCGCGAGCAGCATGCCCGCGATGGCCGCGACCGCGGCCGCGAGCCCCCACACCAGACCGTTGAGCCGCTTCACCGGAATGCCCATGTAGTAGGCCGCCAGCTGGTTCTGCGAGGAGGCCTGCATCGCGATGCCCAGCTTGCTGTAGCGGAACATCGCGAACAGCAGCGCGCACAGGATGGCCGTGGCGACGATGATCGCGAGTTGCTCCAGGTTGACCACGAGCTCGCCCAGCTTCCAGATCTGGTCCTTGTAGGGCACGGGCAGCGTGTGGGTCTCGGTGCCGATGCCCGGCACCATGGTGATGAGGCCGCGCGCCACGTACGCGATGCCGATGGTCAGCATCACGATGGAGAACTGCGGCTGCCCCAGGATCGGGCGGATCACCGCCAGCTCCAGCAGCACGCCGAAGGCGGCCATCGCCACCACCGCCAGGATCGCCGCGAGCCAGAACGGCATGCCGAAGAGCGACATGCCGGCGAACGCACCGAAGGCGCCGAGCATCATCAGGTCGCCCTGCGCGAAGCTCACGGTTTCGGTGGCCTTGTAGATCAGCACGAACCCGAGCGCGATCAGCCCGTAGATGCACCCTTGCGCAATGCCCGACAGCAGGAGTTGGAGGATCTGCATGGGGCGCCTGTCTCCGGCCTACTGCCTGAAGCCGCCGGCCGCGTCGTGCAGCGCGAGGCGGCGCGATCCGGCCAGGATGTCGCTGGGTTTCAACCCATAGACCTGGCGGATCGAATGGCTGAAGTGCGTCGAGTCGGGGTAGCCGGTATCGAGCGCGATGTCGGTGAGCGTGGTGGTCTGGCGCACGTAGCGCAACAGGCTGCGTGCGCGCTTCCAGGCGCGGAAGGCGCGAAACGCCATGCCGGTTTCCTGCTTGAAGAGGTGCAGGAAGCGCGAGAACGACAGGTGCACCGAGGCCGCGCAGTCTTCGGCCGAGGTGGGCGCGGCGGGGTCGGCCACGAGCGCATCGATGACGCGGCGGATGCGCGCATCGAGCACGCGCGGCGCGAGCGCCCCGCCGAAGAGGAGCGCATCGAAATCGAAGCCCTCGAAATCGGTGCCGCGCCCCGAGGCGGCGAGCAGGTGCGCATGGGCATCGCGCACGCGCTGGACGAACGCCGGCGCGTCGACCGGGCCGCAGTGCTGCATGAAGGCGGGCATGCGCGCGGGATCGACCGATTCCGATTCGACCAGCAGGTTGAAGATGAGCGGGTGCGGGCTCTCGACATGGTGCGGCACCTGCGGCGGCACCACGATGAGTTCGCCCGCCTGCCAGGCGCCGCCACCGATGCGGATGCGGATCGGCGGCACGCCCGCGGGCGACACGTACACGCCGTGCCCGCCCATCGTGCGCTCGGCCGCCGCACCGAGCAGGCCGGCGTAGAACACGCGCTGCGGCGTGAGCCACATGAGGCGTTCGCCCTGCCGTGCGCCACCGTTTTCCGGAGGCGCATTCCTTGCTCGCTGCATGGTGTTTGTCTCCTGCATCGGGTCCGGCCTGCCCAGCGCTGGGCGGCCTCGTGTTGGCTGGATCGTAGCGGCGCAACCCTGCTGCGCGGCATGCATTTGCGCGGGGACTTTCCCTAGGCTTGCGCGAACGCGCGATGCAACTCGGTGGCGCAAAGCGCGACGGCCGTGTTGGCCTCGTCCAGCACCTTGCCCATGGTGATGAAGCCATGGATCTGCCGCTCGAAGCACACGTAGTTCGCGCGGTTGCCGGCGGCGGTGAGCGCCTCCGCATACGCGAGGCCCTCATCGCGCAGCGGGTCGTAGCCGGCGGTGATCACGAGCGCGGGCGGCAGCCTCGACAGGTCGGTGTGCAGGAGCGGCGAGGCGCGCCAGTCCAGGTCGTGCTTCGCGTCGGTGATGTAGTGGTCGTGGAAGTACGTCATCGTGTCGCGCGTCAACAGGTACCCCTGCCCGTTCGCCTGGTGCGACGGGTGGCCGCGGCGCATGTCGGTGGCGGGGTAGATCAGCAGTTGGAAGGCGATGGGCAGGTCGCCTGCATCGCGCGCGGCGATCGCCACCACGGCCGCGAGATTGCCGCCCGCGCTGTCGCCGCCCACCGCCAGGCGGCTCGCATCGAGGCCCAACGTCGCGGCTTCGCGGCGCACCCAGCGCGTGGCGGCCAGCACGTCGTCGACGGCGGCGGGAAAGCGGTGCTCGGGGCCCATGCGGTAGTCGACTGCGACCACCGCGCACCCCGCGCCGTTGGCCAGCTCCCGGCACAGCACGTCGTGCGTGTCCAGGTCGCCGATGACCCAGCCACCCCCGTGGTAGTACACCAGCACCGGCAGCGGGCCGGCGCCCGAACCCAGCGGACGGTAGAGCCGCACCGGGATGGTGCCGTGCGGGCCGTCCGCCGCGAGGTCGCGCACCTCGGCCACTTCCGCGGGCAGCGGCTGCGTGGCGGCGCGGCGCTCGCGGTAGAAGGCGCGCGCATCGGCGGGCGAGAGGGTGTGGGTCGGCGGAATGCCGCGCGCCTCGATGAAGTCGAGCAAGGCGCGCGCCTGGGGATGCAGCATGGTGTCTCCGGTGGATCGAGCGGGCGCCCAGTGTGGAGCGCATCGCGCATGCGCGGTATCCGCATGCACCCGCCCCTTCACCTCGGCCTCCCGGCAAGACCTGCACCATGCCCGCGCCCTTGCGGCGCGGCTTGCGAAAACTGGCTACGGCTGTCGCGTGCGCTTCAGCAAGGAGAGAGGGGGCTCAGCCCTTGCGCGGTTTGACGCGTGAGGCCGCCTCTTTGGCGAGCTTGCGTGCCGTGTCGGTGTCGGCCGCGTGCACCAGCGCCACGCCCATGCGGCGCTTGAGAAAGCTCTCGGGCTTGCCGAACAGGCGGATGTCGCTGCCGGGCACCTGCAGCGCCTCGGCCACGCCGTCGAAGGCGATGCCGGTGGCGTCCACCCCGCCGTAGATCACCGCGCTCGCGCCCGGGCTCTTGAGCGAGGTATCGACCGGCAGGCCGAGGATGGCACGCGCGTGCAGCTCGAACTCGTTCTGCCACTGCGTGGCCATGGTGACCATGCCGGTGTCGTGCGGGCGCGGGCTCACCTCGCTGAACCAGACCTCGTCGCCCTTGACGAACAGCTCGACGCCGAAAAGGCCCTGGCCGCCCAGGTCGGCCGTCACGGCCTCTGCGATCTGCTGCGCCTTCTGCAGCGCGGCCGGTGCCATGGGGTGCGGCTGCCAGCTTTCCACATAGTCGCCGCTCACCTGCACGTGGCCGATGGGGTCGCAGAACTTCGTCTCCACCCCGCCGGCCGCGTCCTTCGCGCGCACGGTCAGGAGCGTGATCTCGTAGTCGAAGTCGATGAAGCCCTCGACGATCACGCGGCCATGGCTCACGCGGCCGCCGGCCATGGCGTAGTCCCAGGCCTTCTGCACGTCGGCGGGGCCGTCGATCTTGCTCTGGCCCTTGCCGGAGCTGCTCATCACGGGCTTGACGATGCAGGGGTAGCCAATTCCTTTTCCATCCGCGCCGTCGATGGCCGCCTGCAGCTCGGCCAGCGAGTCGCAGAACTTGTAGGGGCTGGTCGGCACGCCCAGCGTCTCGGCGGCCAGGCGGCGGATGCCTTCGCGGTCCATCGTGAGGCGGGCGGCGCGGGCCGTGGGAATCACGCGCACGACGCCCGCGTCTTCCAGTTCCTGCAGCGTTTGCGTGGCGATGGCCTCGATCTCGGGCACCACGAGCATGGGCTTCTCGGCCTCGATCAGCGCCTTCAACTGCGCCGGGTCGCTCATGGTGATGGTGCGCGCATGGTGGGCCACCTGCTGGCCGGGCGCGTTCTCGTAGCGGTCCACCGCGATGGTCTCGACGCCCAGGCGCTGCAGGGCGATCAGCACCTCCTTGCCGAGTTCGCCGGAGCCGAGCAGCATCACGCGGGTGGCGGAGGGAGAAAGGGGGGTGCCGAGGGTGGTCATGGTCGAAGTCGAAAAGAGAGAGAAAAAGAGAGAAGAAACAGCAACCGCCGCACTGTAAGCCACCCGGGAACCTCGGTGTCGCGTCCGGGAACGGCACGCCGGCGGGGCTGCTTCACAATCAATGTCCTGCCGCGGTGGCGGCCCTCGCGCCCCACCCGCTCCCCCTTCCCGTTTTTAGTACTTCCAAGGAGTTTTCTCATGACGATCCAGACCGTCGGCATCATCGGCGCCGGAACGATGGGCAATGGCATTGCGCAGGCCTGCGCGGTGTCCGGCGTCAACGTGGTGATGATCGATGTGGCGCAGGCCGCCGTCGACAAGGGCATCGCCACCATCTCGGGCAGCCTCGACCGGCTCATCAAGAAGGAAAAGCTCACTGCAGAGCAGAAGAGCGCCGCGCTCGCGCTGATCAAGGGCTCGACCAACTACGATGACCTGAAGGGTGCGCAACTCGTCATCGAGGCGGCCACCGAGAACCACGCGCTCAAGCTCAAGATCCTCAAGCAAGTCGACGAGCTGCTCGCGCCGGAGGTGATCGTCGCGTCGAACACCTCGTCGATCTCGATCACGCAACTGGCGGCTGCCACCTCGCGCGCCGACCGCTTCATCGGCATGCACTTCTTCAACCCGGTGCCGATGATGGCGCTGGTGGAGTTGATCCGCGGCTACCTCACGAGCGATGCCACGCACGACGCCGTGAAGGCGCTGGCCGAGAAGCTGGGCAAGTCGCCGATCACGGTGAAGAACGCGCCGGGCTTCGTGGTCAACCGCATCCTGGTGCCGATGATCAACGAGGCTTTCTTCGTGCTGTCCGAAGGCATCGCGACGGCCGAGGACATCGATGCCGGCATGAAGCTGGGCTGCAACCAGCCCATCGGCCCGCTGGCTCTGGCCGACATGATTGGCCTGGATGTGTGCCTGGCCGTGATGGAGGTGTACCTCGATCAGTTCGGCGACTCCAAGTACCGCCCCTGCCCGCTGTTGAAGGAAATGGTCGCGGCCGGCCAGCTGGGCCGCAAGACGGGCCGCGGCGTGTACACGTACTGATCCGGCGTTCCATAAAAACAAGGAGACAAACGCCATGACCGCCACGCCCACCACCCCGCCCGCAGAAGGCTGCATCGACACCCAGGTGCTCGGCCACGTACTCTTGATCGGCATCAATCGCCCGGCCAAGCGCAACGGCTGGACGCCGCCGATGTTCAAGCAGTTGGCCGAGGCGTACACGCGCCTTGACGACGACCCGGACCTGCGCGTGGGCGTGCTGCACGCCTTCGGCGACCACTTCACCGCCGGCCTCGATCTGCCCGCGGTTACCGAGTACATGAAGCGCGGCGAGAAGGCGATTCCCGCCGGCTTGGTGGAGCCGCACGACTTCGGCCTGCCCGACTACCGCCGCCGCACCAAGCCGATGGTGGTGGCCGTCAAGGGCATCTGCTTCACGGTCGGCATCGAGCTGATGCTGGGCGCGGACATCGTGGTGGCGGCCGACAACTGCCGCTTCTCGCAGATGGAAGTGCAGCGCGGCATCATGGCCACGGGCGGCGCCACGCTGCGCATGGCCGAGCGCGCGGGCGTGGGCAATGCGATGCTGCACCTGCTCACGGCCGACGAGTTCGACAGCGCCGAGGCCTATCGCCTCCACTTCGTGCAGAAGGTGGTGCCGGCCGGGCAGGAGCTCGATGCGGCGCTGGCCATTGCGCAGCGCATCGCGGCGCAGGCGCCGCTCGCGGTGGTGGCCACCCGGCTCAACGTGATCAAGGCCATCGAACACGGGCCGCTCGCGGCCGTCGCGGAATTCATCGAGACGCAGAAGCGCCTCTCCAACAGCGAGGACGCGGCCGAAGGCGTGCGCTCCTTCGTCGAGCGGCGTCCCGCGCGTTTCAGCGGTCGATAGGCAAAGCTAGCCCCCAGGCTTCGCGCACTTCGTGTCGCTTCTCCTTCCCCCTACCGGGGGCGACACCTGCAGCCCGGCAAAGCCGGTTCTGCGGTGCCTCCCGACTGAATCTCGCCAGTTGCATGAATCCCGTTTTTTCACCGGAGCCCATTGCATGCCATTCTTTCGTTTTGTTGTCTTTCAACGCACGGCGGTCGCCGCCGCCTTCACCCTGCTCGCCGTGAACACCTCCATTGCACAGACGCCCGCGCCCGCCGCGCTGCCCGACCCCGCGGCCAGCTCGGTCGACGCGCTCGGCTGGATGAAGGGCTTTCCGCCCCCGCCCGACAAGCAGATCACCTTCGACAATCCGGTGGGCGGCGTGTTTCCGCGCACGCGCTGGAGCTTCTCGCACGTGCGCGAGACGGTGCCCACGGCCAACGTGTGGCGCGGCAGCGGTGCTGCGAGCCCACTGCCCGCCGCGCCGCGCAACGACATCGAAGCCGTCACGTTCAAGCCGCTCGGCAGCGAAGAGACGGTGACCTTCGCGCAGATGATTCCGCGCACCTACACCGACGGCATCCTCGTGATGCATCGCGGCCGCGTGGTCTACGAAAAGTACTTCGGCGCGCTCACGCCCGAGCGGCCGCACATCGCGATGTCGGTGACCAAGTCCTTCGTCGGCACGCTCGCGGCGATCCTCGCGGACGAGGGCAAGCTCGACCCGTCGGCGCCGGTCACCAAGTACCTGCCCGAGCTCAAGGACACGGCGTACGGCGACGCCACCGTGCGCCAGGTGATGGACATGACCATCGGCGTGCACTACTCGGAAAACTACGCCGATCCGAAGGCCGAAATCTGGGACTACGCGCGCGCCGGCGGCATGCTGACGCAGGGCCCGAACTACACGGGCCCCAAGTCGTTCTACGAATTCCTCGTGACGCTCAAGAAAGAAGGCGCGCACGACACCGCCTTCGCCTACAAGACGGTGAACGCCGAGGTGCTCGCGTGGATCCTGCGTCGCGCGAGCAACCAGTCGCTGGCCGACCTCCTGAGCGAGAAGATCTGGCGCCGCATCGGCGCCGAGCAGGACGCGTACTTCATGGTCGACCGCATCGGCACCGAATCGGGCGGCGGCGGATTGAACACCGTGCTGCGCGACCTCGCGCGCTTCGGCGAAACGATGCGCAACGGCGGGCGCGCGCCCAATGGGCAACAGGCCATCGCGAAGGCCGTGGTGGAAGACATCCAGCGCGGCGGCGACCCCGCCAAGTTCGCCAAGGCCGGCTATGCGCTGCTGCCGGGCTGGTCGTACCGCGACATGTGGTGGGTGTCGAACAACCCGCATGGCGCGTACATGGCGCGCGGCATCCACGGCCAGAGCATCTATGTCGATCCGAAGGCGGAGATGGTGATCGTGCGCTACGCCGCGCATCCGGTGGCGGCGAACGGAGGGAACGATCCGCTCACGTTGCCGGCGTTCCAGGCGGTGGCCGAGGCGCTGATCGCGCGCCCCTGATCCGCCGTCAGTTCAGGCAGAAGCCCGTTCGCGCGCGATGACCAGGAGGCCGTCCATGATGAGGCTCTCCACGAGCTCGAAGTGCCCGTTCATCACGGGCGCCATCTTCCAGCCCGCGCCGCCCGTCATGAAGCAGGCCGGCTCCTCGCCGCAGTGCGAGCGCACGTGCTGCACCATGCGCTCGACCGCGCCCGCGATGGCGTAGGTGCCGCCGCTGGTGAGCGCATCGCTGGTGTTGGTGGGAAATTCGCGCACCTCGCCGGTGGGCACATGCAGGCCCGCGGTGCCCGACTCCAGCGCGCGCAGCATGATGCCGTGGCCCGGCAGGATCAGCCCTCCGAGGAACCTGCCGTCGGCATCGATCGCCTCCACGGTGACGGCCGTGCCGATCAGCACCACCACCATCGGCCGCGCCGGTCCTTGCGCGAGCATGCGGTGGCGCGCGCCGATCATCGCCACGAAGCGGTCGGCGCCCAGGCGCGTGGGGTGGTCGTAGCCGTTGACGATGCCGGCCTCGCCGGCGCTGGAGACCACCCAGCGCGGCGCGCAGTCGAAGCGCTCGACGATCTGCTCTTCGGCGCGGCGCCGCAGGGTGTCGCCGGCCACCACGCAGCCGAGCATGGCGCCCGGCGCGGGCAGGTCGGCCCAGGGGCCGTCGGCGAGGCGTTCGATGTGGTCCAGGAACTCCGCGCCCGAGGCCTGCAACGCGGCGCCCGGATGCGCCCCGTCGTAGAGCGCCCATTTCAGGCGGGTGTTGCCGATGTCGATTGCGAGGAAGGGGGATGCCATGCGCGGGATTATTGCGACTTTGTTGTTATTCCTGCTGGCACGTCGCCGACACACGCGGCATGGGCCTACGACCGTGCACGGCGTTCCGCCGCTACATTCGCAAATTCATCCACCACCACGGCACAAGGAGAACACCATGGGATTGCTCAGTTTCATCAAGGAAGCCGGTGAAAAACTGTTCGGCGGCTCGTCGGCCCAGGCGGCCTCGCCCGATGCGAACACGGCGGCCGCAGCCGCCATCAAGACCTACATCGAGACGCAGAACCTCGGCCTCACCGCACTCGAAGTGACCTACACCGCCAGCAGCGGCGTGGTGACCCTGGCGGGCCAGGCGCCCTCGCAGGAAGCCAGCGAGAAAGCCGCGCTCGCCGCGGGCAACGTGGCCAACGTCACGAGCGTGGACAACAATCTGGTCGCACCCGCCGCGCCGCCCGCGCAGTACCACGACGTGGTCAAGGGCGACACGCTCTCGGCCATCTCCAAGAAGTACTACGGCGATGCCAACAAGTACAACGCGATCTTCGAAGCCAACAAGCCGATGCTGTCGCATCCGGACAAGATCTATCCGGGGCAGAAGCTGCGCATTCCGGCGCTTTGATCTTCTTCAGGCTCTGCATTTAAAAGGCCCACTGGAAACGGTGGGCCTTTTTGTTTTTGAGGCGTTGTTCAGGGCGGGTGCACAGGCCACCGGGTACTCCCCTCCGCGAATGTCCCCCGGGCTTCGCCCTCCTCCTTGATTTCGCTGCGGGGAGCACCCGATGCCCTGCGCACTTGGGCACGCTGCTGGTGATCGGCGATCAACGACTGCTCTGAAGCGCTCGCGCCGATGGTGGGCTCTGTTTCGCGAAATCAAGGAGGAGGCGAAGCCGGGGGACATTCGCGAAACAGAGCCCACCGTCGGCGGGAGTACCGCCCCGAAAAACGCTAGCTAGCTCTGCTTCCAGGGCAGCCCGCGCTTGCGCCAGCCGCCGATCTGTCCGCGATGACCGCTCTCGTCCGGATTCCCTTCGAATCCCTCGAGGATGTTGTAGGCCTCCAGCCCCAATTCCGTAGCGCGCTTCGCAGCCGCAATCGAGCGCACACCGCTTCGGCACAACAGCACCAGCTTCTTGCCGCCATCAGCCGCAGCGCGCACCCCATCGTCGAACGCCGGGTTCAGCGCCATGCCCGGCCACTGCTTCCACGCCAGCGGCACGGCGCCCGGCACATAGCCGACCCACTCGCGCTCGGCATCGGTGCGCACATCGACCAGCACGGCCTCGCCGCTCGTGAGCCACTGCGCGGCCTGCTCGGGCGTCACGTCGCCGGCGTAGCCCTTTTCACCAACGGGTTCGGTCATCTCTTTGCATCCTTCCAATCATTAGGGTTACTTCAGGGGCGGCGGCCGTCTTTACCTGGCCCGGCGCCCTCGCCGGATGGTGGAATTTTTCACCAGTTCGTGAAAACCCTGTTTGTCGCGTTTTCGCGCGCGCCAAAGATCGGGCTTGGGCCTGTCAAACATAACTCCAAGAGGCGGGCAGGGTTTTTCAGTCAGAACTTGTATGGAGAGAGACAACATGACAGAGAGCAAATCACCCCGCCGCCGCAACCTTCTGAAAGGTGCCGCCGTTGCTGCAGGCGCCATGTCGGCGCCGATGGTCAGCATGGCGCAGACCACGTCGCTGCGCTTTCAGAGCACCTGGCCGGCGAAGGACATCTTCCACGAATACGCGCAGGACTACGCCAAGAAGATCAACGACATGGCCGGCAGCCGCCTGAAGATCGAAGTGCTGCCGGCCGGCTCGGTGGTGCCCGCCTTCCAGTTGCTGGACGCGGTGGCCAAGGGCACGCTGGACGGCGGCCACGGCGTGGTCGCCTACTGGTACGGCAAGAACTCGGCGCTCGCGCTCTGGGGCTCGGGCCCGGGCTACGGCATGGACGCCAACATGGTGCTGGCCTGGCACACCTACGGCGGCGGCAAGGCGCTGATGGAGGAGATCTACAAGAGCCTGAACCTGGACGTGGCCTCCTACCTCTACGGCCCGATGCCCACGCAGCCCCTGGGCTGGTTCAAGAAGCCGGTGGCCAAGGCCGAGGACATGAAGGGCCTGAAGTTCCGCACCGTGGGTCTGGCGGTAGACGTGTTCACCGACATGGGCGCGGCCGTGAACCCGCTGCCCGGCGGCGAGATCGTGCCCGCGCTGGACCGCGGCCTGATCGATGCGGCGGAGTTCAACAACGCCTCCAGCGACCGGGTGCTGGGCTTTCCCGACGTGGCCAAGAACTGCATGCTGCAGAGCTTCCACCAGAGCGGCGAGCAGTTCGAGGTGCTGTGGAACGGCCCCAAGCTGCGCGCGCTGCCGCCCGAACTCAAGGCGGTGATCGAGTACGCCACGCAGGCCGCGAGCGCCGACATGAGCTGGAAGGCGATCGACCGCAACTCCAAGGACTACGAGGAGTTGAAGAAGAGCGGCATCAAGTTCTACAAGACGCCCGACTCGGTGCTGCGCGCACAGTTGGCCTCATGGGACAAGACCATCGCCAAGAAGTCGACCGAGAACCCGCTGTTCAAGAAGGTGCTCGACTCGCAGCGCGCCTTCGCCGAGCGCGCGGGCCAGTGGCAGAACGACTACTCGGTCGATTTCAAGATGGCCTACAACCACTACTTCGGACGGCAGGCCAAGAAGTCCTGATGCGCTTCCTGTGACGCGAAGGGCACCCGCGGGGTGCCCTCTTTTCATGCCTGCACGCAAGCTGCGCACGCCGCGCGGCGAGGAGTTCGTTCCGATGCAATCTTTCCTGTTGGCGGTCGACCGGTTCTCTACATGGATCGGCAAGACTTTCGCCTGGTGCGTCCTGCTGCTCACGCTGCTGATCAGCTGGGAGGTGTTCTCGCGCTACGTGCTGAACCACCCGCATGCCTGGGTGCTCGATGCGCAGATCATGCTGTACGGCGCCATGTTCATGACCGCCGGGGCGTACACCCTCTCCAAGAACGGCCACGTGCGCGGCGACGTGCTCTACGGCTTCTTTCGTCCGCGCACGCAGGCGCTGGTCGACCTCACGCTCTACATCGTGTTCTTCCTGCCGGGCATCGTCGCGCTGACCTGGGCAGGCTGGATCTACGCGAGCGAGGCGCTCGCGATCCGCGAGCAGACCTTCTCGGCCGAGCCGCTGCCGCTGTATCCGTTCAAGTTCATCATTCCTCTCGCGGGCTTCACGCTGCTCTTGCAGGGCATCGTGGAGATCATCCGCTGCGTGCAGTGCATCCGCAACGGCGCCTGGCCTTCGCGCGAGCAGGACGTCGAGGAAGTGGACGTCCAGAAGCTCAAGGAAATGGTGCACGTGAAGGACGCCGACATCGCCGCGCTCGACCGCGTGATCGTCGCCAACGAAGCCGGGGGGGCCGCGCGATGAAGATCCGCCGCGAACTCTGGTTCGGCCTCACCTTCATGGCGCTGATCGTGATCGGCGCGGCCACCGTGCTGCTGCGCGCCGAGACCATCACCAACGGCCACCTGGGCCTCCTGATGCTGTCGCTGGTGGTGGTGGCGATCATGCTGGGCTTTCCCACCGCCTTCACGCTGATGGGCATGGGCATGCTCTTCACTTTCATGGCCTACGACCGCGACTGGCATCGCACGCTGGACCTGATGGTGCAGTCGGCCTACAAGACGATGGCCAACGACGTGCTGATCGCCGTGCCGCTGTTCGTCTTCATGGGCTACCTGGTGGAGCGGGCGAACCTGATCGAGTCGCTCTTCAAGAGCCTGCACCTGGCGCTCGCGCGGCTGCCCGGCGCACTGGCCGTGGCCACGCTGGTCACCTGCACGATCTTCGCCACGGCCACCGGCATCGTGGGCGCGGTGGTCACGCTGATGGGGCTGCTCGCGCTGCCCGCGATGCTGCGCGGCGGCTACAGCGTGCCGCTGGCCGCGGGCGCGATCACGGCGGGCGGGTGCCTGGGCATCCTGATCCCGCCCTCGGTGCTGCTGATCGTGTACGGCGCGACCGCGGGCGTTTCGGTGGTGCAGCTCTACGCGGGCGCGTTCTTTCCGGGCCTCATGCTCGCCGGCCTGTACATCCTGTACGTGATCCTGATCGCCAAGCTCAAGCCCCAGTGGGCGCCGCCGCTGTCGGCGGCCGACCGCGTGGTGCCGCTGCCGCCGCTGTCGCAGCGGCTGGCTTCCAGCCCCACGGCGCACGCGCTGGTCGGGCTGCTCAAGGGCCGGCGCAATGCGGAGGTGCCGATCTCGCACGTGCTGCGGCAGTTGAGCATCGTGGCGCTGCCCGCCATCGTGTTCGCGCTGCTGGCCGGCTTCAGCTACCGCGCGGTGACCACCGTGGAGGCCGAGGCGCGCTACGAGATCGAGGAGATCGGCGCGGCACGCGGGAGCAATCGTGCCGCGAGCTCGGGCGGCCTTGCGGAACCGCCGGCCGAGGGCGGGCTCCAGGAGCCGCCGGCGGAAGGCGGATTGCAGGAGCCGCCAAGCGAAGGCGGCCTCGCGGAGCCGCCGAGCGGCGAGGCCGCATCGCCGCCGCCCGCGGCATCGGATTCGTCCACGCTCGCCGCGCCACTCGGCGCGCAGCCAGCGGCCGCTGCATCTGCTGCACCTGCTGCATCTGCCGCAGCCGCCGAAGGCCCGACGTACCGCGCCGCCCCCGCCTGGTGGATCGCGACCTTCGCGGTGTTCGGCGCGATCACGGCGCTCTTCTACCTGTTCCTGAGCTTCGCGCGGCTCGAGATCTTCAAGATGCTGCTGGCGTCGTTCTTCCCGCTGATGCTCTTGATTCTCTCGGTGCTCGGCTCCATCGTGCTGGGCCTGGCCACGCCGACCGAGGCCGCGGCCATGGGGGCGCTGGGCGGCATGCTGCTGGCCGCGGCCTACCGGCGGCTCAATCTCACGGTGCTCAAGGAGTCGGTCTTCCTCACGGCCAAGACCTCGGCCATGGTGTGCTGGCTCTTCGTGGGCTCGGCCATCTTCTCGGCCGCGTTCGCCCTCCTGGGCGGGCAGGCGCTGGTGGAGGAATGGGTACTGAGCATGAACCTCACGAAGGTGCAGTTCCTCGTGCTGAGCCAGGTGATCATCTTCCTTCTGGGCTGGCCGCTGGAGTGGACCGAGATCATCGTGATCTTCATGCCCATCTTCATTCCGCTGCTGGACAACTTCGGCGTCGATCCGCTGTTCTTCGGGCTGCTGGTGGCGCTGAACCTGCAGACCGCCTTCCTCTCGCCGCCGGTGGCGATGGCGGCGTTCTACCTGAAGGGCGTGAGCCCGCCGCACGTCACGCTCAACCAGATCTTCCTGGGCATGCTGCCGTTCATGGGCATCCAGGTGCTGGCGATCGTGATGCTGTACGTCTGGCCGCAGATCGGGCTGTGGCTGCCGCAGCTGCTCTACAAATGACGGCCGCTCCGCACACCGGCGCCTGCGCGGCGCTGCTCGCGGGCCTGGCCCTCGCGGGCTGCGCCACGAGCTACCAGGAACCCGGGGACGGCCCGACCAGCACCATCGAATTCCGCAACGAAGCGGAGGTGCCCGGGGTGGTCCAGGCCTTCGACGACCCGGTGGAGTGCACGGGCCTGCGCCCCGTCGACACCCTCGAGCCGAAAGCGCGGCGCACGATCAAGGTCGCCACGGGCAAGCGGGTGGCCGTCTCGATGGCGCTGCAATACAGGAACCCGCTGGCCGGGCAAGGCATCGTCGGCGGGCTGGTCGCCGCCAGGACCACCCGCCGCTGCACGCCGATCGTCGATTTCACGCCGGAGTCCGGCAGGCACTACGTGTTCCTGCTGCGCGCTGGCGGCACCTGCAGTTCGGACTTCTACGGCCAGACCGCCGAGCAGAAAGGAACGCCGCTCAGCATGCCGACCCGGTTCCGGCAACGCACGTGGACCATGCCGGTGACGGTGGCGGGCGCGTCGTGCACGAAACCCTGACTAACGCCGCCGCTCCACGTACGGCCGCGCCTGCAGCAGCACGATCCTGTCGCCCACCGTCGCCCATTCGATGTCCTGGTCGACGGCATTGAACGTGCGCTTCACCGCCGCGCCCACGGTGGCGAGCCGCACCACCAGTTCATCGGTCAGCACGTTGCGCCCTTGCTCCACCGGCACCTCCTTCACGCCACCGTCTTTGTCCAGCTGCAGCGCCGTCTCCTCGGCCGAGCGGCTCAGCACCTGGATCGCCTTCGACCAGCTCGAATACATCACCTGCTCCGCCACGCGCTGGCCCTCGACCACGCGGATGCCGATGCCGCGCTTGGCCGAGATGTAGGTGACGTGCGGGTGGCCCGCGTCGAACGGGTCGCGCGTGATCATCACGCCCGCGTTGGTCGAATCGATGGCGCTCTGCACGAACACGCCCATCAGCACCGATTCGGCGCCGAAGCCCGCGGCGCTGCGCGCCTCCCAGGCCTCGGGGTTGAACACCGAGGCCCAGACCTTCTTGACCGCGAGCTCGAGCGCATCGCCGGTCTTCACGTTGGGCACCGTGGTGTAGAGCCCCGCGCCGCTGAAGCCGGGCAGGTCTTCGGAGTTGGAGGAACTGCGCACGAAAACACCATTGCCACCGAGTTGCGACTGCCATGCGGCGCGCCACGACGCTGCGGTGGCGGCATCGACCGGCCACTTCGCGATCTCGTCGCGCAGTTGCGCGAGCACCTTCTGCCGCACCTGCGGATCGCTCGCGAAGCCGGGCTGCTGCTGCATCTGCGCGATGCGATCGGCCAGGCCGTTCGCCCGCATGAAGCGGTCGTAGTGCGCGAACGGAATGCAGAAGCCGTCGGGCACTGTGGTGGATGGAATGCGCGCGGCCAGCACCGCGCCGAGGTTCGCGGCCTTGGCGCCGCACTGCGCGCTGTGGCGCGCGCGCAGAGACGCGAGCGGCAGCAGGCGGGTCTCGCGCAGATCGGGCTTCACGGCCCTGTCGCTTCCGGGCACGGCGCCCGTGGCCGCGGTGCGCACGGTGCGCGGCGGGAGCGCCGCGATTTCTTCCGCGGTGAGGCGGCGCAACTGGTAGCCCGAGGCCGCGACCTTGAGCGCCACCCATTGGCCCGCGTGCTCGCGCAGCACCGTGGCCGCGTCGCGCACATAGGCATTCGGAATGCCCCAGCCCTTGGCCAGCAGGTTGACGTGCGAGAGCGCCGTCGATGGCCGCTCGGTCAGCACGCCCGCGACGGGCGGCAGGTTGATCGGCACCTGGCGCAGCACGGCGATGTCGTCGGGCAGGAGCGCGTTCAGGCCCGAGGCGTCGTCCACGATGCGCACGCGGCCGGTCGCGGTGCCGAGGTTCATCGGCATGAAGGGCTGCTCGCGGATCAGCGCCTCCTGGCTCACGAAATCGATGCCCGCTTCCTTGGCCACGCGCTCGTGCAGCGTGGAGTTGGTCTTGAACTTCACGGGCGCGAAGAAGCTGGCCTTCACCTGCGCATCGGCTTGCTTCAGCAGCGGCGCGGTGAGCTGGTCGCCTTCCCAGAATTCGTAGGTGAAGGTGCCGATGTTCTGTTGCCAGCTCAGCGTGCCGAACAGGAAGCGGCGATCGGGCACGAGGTAGTTGCGGTCGATTTCGCGCTTGCCCGCGCGCGGCGAGAGGCCGGTGTCGCGCACGAAGCGCACGTGCAGCTGGTAGCGCGGCGTGTCGATGTAGTGGGTGCGCACGGGCTTCGCTCGACGGTCGATGACGAAGAGCACATGGGCCAGCTGCATCGGCGTGCCCGGGTCGTAGACGCGCGCGAGCGTGTCGAAGTCGCCCTGGCTGCGCAGCGCCGGCAGCGATGCGGGCACCGCGGGGCGTGGCACGCGCTGGGCGGCCGGGCCCTCGGGCTGCGGCTGGTTCTGCTGTTGGTAGAAGGAGGGCTTGCGCGCAAGCTGCGCATCGGCCGGCAGGGGCGCGACGGCCACCGCGCACAACGCCAGTGCCGATAGCCAATTCAACGCCTTGTCCGCCCGATCCTGGGTGCTGTTGTTCTTCATGGAGTGTCCCTCTCGTTGCAGGGCGAATTCTCGCTTGCGTTCCGGCGGGGCCGAACCGCGCCAAGTCCCGCCGGCAGCACTGCCATCGGCCGGCCGCTACAGTCGCCCGAAAGGAGCCTCTTCTCATGCCCACATTCGACTTCGACCTCTTCGTCATCGGCGGCGGCAGCGGCGGCGTGCGCGCCGCGCGCATGGCGGCACAAACCGGCGCCCGCGTGGGCCTGGCCGAAGCCGCCGACCTCGGCGGCACCTGCGTCAACGTGGGCTGCATCCCCAAGAAGCTTTACAGCTATGCCGCGGGCTATGCCGAATCGTTCGAGGAGGCCGCGGGCTACGGCTGGACCCTGCCGGCCGAGCCGCAGTTCGACTGGGCGCATCTCAAGTCGCAGCGCGCGAAAGAGATCGGCCGGCTCAACGGCATCTATGCCTCGCTGCTGAAGAACTCGGGCGTGACGCTCGTCACCGGATGGGCGCAATTGATCGACGGCCACACGGTGGAAATCGATGGCAAACGCCACACCGCGCGCCACCTGCTCGTGGCCACGGGCGGCACGCCTTATGTGCCAGACATCCCGGGTCGCGAGCACATCGTGACGTCGGACGCGATGTTCGACCTCGACCCATTCCCCAAGCGCCTGCTGGTGGTGGGCGGCGGCTACATCGCGTGCGAGTTCGCCTCGATCTTCAACGGGCTCGGCGCCAAGGTGACGCAGCTGCACCGCCGCGCGCACCTGCTCACCGGCTTCGACGACGACGTGCGGCAGTTCCTCGCGAACGAGATGGGCAAGGCGGGCGTGGACGTGCGCCTGAACTGCGAGGCCTCGTTGATCGCGCGCGGTCCGAACGGCCTGGTCGTCACGCTCGCGCGCGGCCAGCAGATCGAGGCCGACACGGTGCTCTTCGCCACCGGCCGCGTGCCCAACACGCAGGGCCTCGGCCTCGAGGCGGCGGGCGTGAAGCTCGACGAGAACGGCGCGATCGCGGTCGATGCGCACTACCGCACCTCGGTGCCGTCGATCTACGCGGTGGGCGATGTCTCCACGCGCGTGCAGCTCACGCCGGTGGCGCTGGCCGAGGCGATGGTGGTGGTCGACGAACTGTTCGGCAAGGGCAAGCGCCGCATGGACTACGAGTTCATTCCCACGGCCGTGTTCACCCACCCGAACATCGGCACCTGCGGCTACACCGAGCTGGACGCGCGCGCGAAGTTCGGCGAGGTCGCGGTGTTTTCCAGCGAGTTCAAGTCGCTGCGCCACACGCTCTCGGGCCGGAGCGAACGCACCTTCATGAAGCTGGTCGTGGACAAGAAGAGCGACCGCGTGGTGGGCCTGCACATGGTGGGCGCGGACGCGGGCGAAGTCGTGCAAGGCTTTGCGGTGGCGATGCGCGCGGGCGCGACGAAGGCGATCTTCGACAGCACCATCGGCATTCACCCGACGGGCGCCGAAGAGTTCGTCACCATGCGCGAACCGATGCCTGGATAGGGCTCGCCCCCAGGCTCCGCGCACTTCGTGTCGCTTCTCCTACCCCCTACCGGGGGCAACACCTGCGGCCCGGCAGAGCCGGTTCCGCGGTGTTTCACGAAAAGACGAACTCAGTGAGGCCGCTGCTTGCCTTCGAGCAGCTTGACCATCACGAAGAGCACGCGGTTGGCCGGCACGGGCACGCCGAGCGCTTCGCCGCGGCGCACGACCAGGCCGTTGAGGTGATCGATCTCGCTGAGCTTGCCGCGCGCGAGGTCCTGCGCGGTCGATGAGTATTGCGAGGGCATCGACTGCGCGATGCCGCGCAGCGCCGCATCGGTGTCGCCCGGAACGACGACGCCTTCGGCCTTCGCCACCGCGAGGCATTCGGCGACCACGTCGCGGATCACGTCGGCGACGCCCACGCCCTTCACGAGTTCGCCGTAGGGCAGCTGCGACACCGCCGACAGCGCGTTGTAGGCGCAGTTCAGCACCAGCTTGGCCCAGAGCGCGCCGCGTACGTTGTCGGAGATCTGCGTGGGCACGCCGGCGGCGACGAGGTGTTGCGCGACCTCGTCGCTGGCGCGCGAAGGCGCGATCACCAGCTCGCCGCGGCCGTGGTGCTTCACATGGCCGGGGCCGGCCATCTCGGTGGCAACATAGACGACGGCGGCCGCCACTTCGTTCGACAGCACCGAGCGCACGCGCTCGTCGTTGTCCACGCCGTTCTGCAGCGTGAGCACCAGCGCATCGGGCGCAAGGTGCGGCTTGATCTGCGCGGCGGCCGATTCGCTGTCGGTGGACTTCACGCAGAACAGCACGAGGCCGGCGCCCTGCACGGCGCTCGCCTCGGTGCTCGCATCGAGGCGCACGTAGTCATCGAAGGTCTTGGTCTCGAGCCGGAGGCCGTTCGCGCGAACCGCTTCCACGTGCGAAGGCCGCCCGATCAGCACCACCTCGTGGCCCGCGCGCGCCAGCATGGCGCCGTAGTAGCAGCCGACTGCGCCGGCGCCCATGACTGCGACTTTCATCGATTCGTTTCCTTGGTTGTTCGTTCGTTCGACGGCAGAGGTTATCGAAGACGCAAGCCTCACGCTTCGGCGCCGCGCGACTTCAGCCCCTCGTCCATGATCCATGCGCGAAATGCCACGAAGGCCGGCAGGTCGAGCCGGTCGGGGCGATAGCAGAGGTAGTGCCCCTGGTCCACGCGCACCGGCGTGCCGCAGGGGCTCACGAGCGAGCCTTCGGTCAGCTCTTCCTGCACGAGAAGCTTCGGCACGAGCCCGATGCCCAGGCCGTTGAGCGCCGCCTGGATCAGCGCCGAGTACTGCGCGAAACGCGGCCCCGCCACGGTCTGCACCTCGGGCACGCCGTGCTGCGCGGCCCATTCGCGCCACGCGGTGGGCGCGCCTTCGTGATGCAGCAGCGTGTGGCCCACAATGTCGGCCGGCTGCGCGATGCGGTGGCGCCCCTCGACCAGCGCGCGCGCCACGATCAGCACGAACTCGCGCCCCGCGATGTATTCGGACACCACGCCGGGCCAGCCGTCGGGGCCGTAGCGGATCGCGGCATCGACGCCGGCCGGGATGCCGTCGCTCGGCTCCAGGTGGCGGCTGAAACTGAGCATCACGTGGCGGCTCTTCTGGCTGAAGGCCGGCAGGCGCGGAATGAGCCACTTGGTAAGGAAGGTGGGCACGCTCGCCAGCGTGAGGAGGCCCGCGCCCGCATCGCCCGAGCGCGCCTCGAACGTTGCGGTCTCGATGGCGCGCAGGCCCCCCGAGATCTTCTGCCAGTACACCCGCCCCTGCGGCGTGAGCTGCACGCCGCGGCCGTTCTTTTGCAGCAGCTCGCGGCCGAGAAAGGCCTCCAGCCCCGCGATCTGCTTGCTCACGGCGCTCACGGTGATGCACAGGGCGCTCGCCGCGAGGGTGATGCTCTGCTGGCGCGCCACGGCGTCGAAGGCCAGCAGTTCCTGGATGGTGGGGCAGTCGCGCTTCATGCCTGGCTCCGGTTGATGAAAGCTGCGTGAAAAACACTTTCCGATTGCTCAAGTGTCGTCATCCAACTTTCACCCATAGGTTCGCGTGTGCTTCCTAGAATTCGCTCGGACACGGCAACTCGCCGTGCGTAAAAGGTAGAGCATCCGGAAAGTATGCCGGTTGCGCAAGTCACTCGGAGACCTTCACCTTGATTCGCGGCATCTCGCTCGTCTACGGCCTGTACCTGCTGCTGCCCATCGCCTTGCTGCTGGTCGGCAGCTTTGGCGGCAACTGGACCAACACGCTGTTGCCCACGGGCATCACCGGCCAGTGGTACCTCGACCTCTGGCTGGACACGTCGTTTCGCAAGGCCTTCGTGAGCAGCCTCGTGGTGGCGATGAGCGCCTGCGCGATCAACACGGTGCTGGCGCTGCCGCTGGCCTACGCGCTCTATCACGGCGCGCGGCGCGGCAGCAGCATCGCCGCGCGCATCGTGAGCGCCACGCCCGTCGCGGTGCCCACGATCACGCTGGCCTTCGGCTACATGATCGTGTTCAACACCGACATCGCGCCCTGGCTCGGCTCGATGCCGCTCCTGATCGCGGCGCACGCGATCCTCACGCTGCCCTATCTGACGAACACGCTGCTGACCGACCTGCGCCACCTGGACCTCGGCCGGCTCGAGCAGGCGGCCGCGACGCTCGGCGCCTCGGGCTGGCAGCAGTTCACCGGCATCGTGCTGCCGAGCCTCCGGCAGAGCCTGATCAGCGGGCTGGTGATGGTGGCTGCCATTTCGGTGGGCGAGTTCGGGTTGTCGAACCTGCTCACGAGTTTCCAGAACCGCACGTATCCGGTGGTGCTGCTGCAGGCCTTCTATGGCGCGACGGGCTTTGCCTGTGCGGCGACCGTGATCCTTCTCGTGCTGGCGAGCGCGTCGGCCCTTCTTTCCTCTTCACTGGTGAAGCAACGCGCATGAGCCTCCTCCTGGACAACGTCAGCTACAACTACCCCGGCAGCACGCACGGCCTGCACGAGGTGTCGCTCGACGTGCGCACCGGCGAGCTGGTGGCGGTGATCGGGCCGAGCGGCTCGGGCAAGTCGACGCTGCTGAAGCTCGTGTCGGGCCTGGAGACGGGACACACGGGCCGCATCGCGCTGGACGGCGAAGACATGTCGCGCACGCCGGTGCACCGGCGCCACATCGGCATGGTGTTCCAGAGCTACGCGCTCTTTCCGCACCTGAGCGTGCTGGACAACGTGGCCTACGGGCTCAAGCTGCGCAAGGTCCACACGGCCGAGCGCCGCCAGCGCGCGCAGGACCTGCTCGACATCGTGGGTCTCGGCGACTACGCCAGGCGCGCAGTGGCGCAACTCTCGGGCGGCCAGCAGCAGCGCGTGGCGCTGGCCCGCGCGCTCGCGATCGATCCGCGCGCGCTGCTGCTCGACGAGCCGCTCTCGGCGCTGGACGCCAGCGTGCGCGGCCATCTGCGCGACCAGATCCGCGCGATCCAGCAGCGTTTCAACGCGACCACGCTGCTGGTCACGCACGATCAGGAAGAAGCGCTCGTGATGGCCGACCGCGTGGCGATGCTCAAGGACGGGCGGCTGCTGCAGATCGCCACGCCGCGCGAGATCTACGAGCACCCCGCCAGCCGCGCGGTGGCGGAGTTCGTCGGGCTCTCGACGATCCTGCCCGCGAAGGTGGCCGCGCCGGGGCGGCTGGACATGGGCTTTGCCGAACTCTTCGCCGAGACCGGCACCCGGCCCTACGGCACCGAAGTGCATGTGCTGGTGCGGCCCGAACACATCCGCCCCGACCCGGCGCCAGGCAGCGTGAACCGTCTGGCCGGCCGCACCGGTGCGCAGCGCTACCTGGGCGCGCTCACGCGCTACGACTTCGAGGTGGCGGGGGCGGGCAAGCCCTTTCTCGCCGAGTCCGCGGAACCGGCGAATGAAGCCATCGCCATCGCGCCCGAACACCTCCGCCTGCTCGATCACTGACCCCATCCCTCCAAGGAGCCACCATGCAACGCAGACATCTGATCCACGCCGCCGGCGCACTGCCCGTGCTGTCGTTGGCCACCCTCGCCCGCACCGCCTTCGCCTTCGACGGCCCCGAGCTCTACGCCGGTGAGAAGGCGCTGTACGCCGAAGCGCAGAAGGAAGGCCTGTGCGTCTCCTTCGACACGGGACCCGAATGGGCCAACTGGAAATCGCTGTTCCGCGACTTCAAGAAGCGCTACCCCGAGATCGAGCTGACCTACAACGACATCGGCTCGGCCGCCACCGTCGTCGCGCTCGAAAAGACCAGGCGCCGTCCGCAGGCCGACACCGCCTACTACTTCGCCGCCTCGGCCGTCGATGCCGCGAAGAAGGACGTGGTCGCGCCCTTCAAGCCCGTCAACTTCGACAAGCTGCCGCCGGTGTTCCGCGAGGCCGAGGGCCGCTGGTTCACCATCCACACGCTCAACATCGCGTTCCTCGTCAACAGGAAGCTGGTGAAGAACGTGCCCACCGGCTGGGCCGACCTGCTCAAGCCCGAGTTCAAGAACACGGTGGTGTATCTCGATCCGCGCTCCACCGGCATCGGCCAGGTGCTGACCTTCGCCGCGGCCTATGCCAACGGCGGCAGCGTGGACAACGTGCAGCCCGGCACCGACTACCTCGGCAAGCTGCATGCGGCCGGCAACGTGCTTCGCGTGGAAGGCACCACGCCGTACGCCAAGTTCCTCAAGGGCGAGATCCCGGTGTGGATCAGCTACGAGAACGACGGCCTGAAGGCCAAGCATGTCGACGGCATGGGCGATGCGATCGAAGTAGTGATTCCGAAGGAAGCCAGCGTGGCCGCGCCGTATGCGATCAGCCTGGTGAAGAACGGGCCGAACCCGAACGCGGGCAAGCTGTGGCTGAACTTCATCATGAGCGAGGCGGGCCAGACGCTGTTCGCGCAGGGCTTCGTGCGGCCCGCCGTGCCGGGCACGCCGCTTTCTGCCGACGTCGCGGCGAAGATGCCGCCCGCGCCGCAGATCCGTCCGCTCGACGTGGTGAAGGCCTCGGAGCGCAAGGCCGACGTGGACAAGCTCTGGGCGCAGGCCGCGCTGGGGAAGTAGGCGGCGATGCGACGCTTCGGCGCCTGGCCCGCGTGGGCCTTCATGGCGCTCTTTTTCGCGGTGCCGCTCGCGGCGCTGCTGCCCGAGGCCTTCGCCGAGGGCGGCAGCGCGTTCGGGCGGCTGTTCGGCAATCCGCTGTTCCTGGGCGCGCTGCGCAACACGCTGGGCCTGGGCCTCGCGGCGGGCGCGATCTCGGCGCTGGTGGGCACCTGCATCGCCATCGAGCTCGCGCGCCAGCCCGAGCACCGGCGCCAATGGATGATGACCTTGCTGGGCCTGCCGCTCGCGTTCTCGGGGCTGGTGATCGCGTACGGCTTCATCCTCGCGTTCGGGCGCGCGGGTTTCGTCACGCAGCTGCTCGCGGGGCTGGGCGCCGATCCGGCCGTCATCGGCAGCTGGATCTACAGCGTGTCGGGCCTGGGCTTTGCGTACGCCTATTACCTGATCCCGCGCGTGGCGTTGTCGCTCTACCCGGTGTTCGCCAACCTCGACCTGCGCCCGGCGCAGGCGGCGCGCACGCTGGGCGCTTCGAAGGCGCGCGCGTTCTGGGACACGGTGGTGCCCGAGGTGGCGCCCTCGGTGCTGTCGAACGCCTGCATGGTGGCCGCGATCGCGATGGGCACCTACGGCACGGCGCTCGCGCTGGTGGGCACGCAGCTGAACATCCTGCCGCTGATGCTGCTCGCGCAGGTGGGCGACGGCGGTTCGGATTTCGCGGTGGCAGCAGCCTTGTCGCTGGTGCTGATGGTGGTGTGTGTGATCGTGATGGGAGTGGGCGATGTCGTTACGCGAAGGCGCGAGCGCGGTGCTGTCGGCGCCGGTCACTGAGGCGCTGACGCGCCTTGCGCAAAAGCAGTGGAGCCCGGCGCGGCATCGCCAGCCGGTGGCCATCCTCGGCCCGGGCGACGGCGGGCCGATGGAATGCGAGGCCGCGTACGCGGTGGCGCACGCGCTGGCCGGCGCGGGCATGGCGGTGGTCTGCGGCGGGCGCGGCGGCGTGATGGCCGCGGCCTCGCGCGGCGCCACCGAGGCCGGCGGCATCGCCGTGGGGATCCTTCCCGAGGACGACGACCGCAACGCCAACGAATGGCTCAGCGTGGCCATTCCCACCGGCATGGGCGAGATACGCAACGCGATCGTCGCGCGCAGCGGCGTGTGCCTCATCGCCATCGGCGGCAACATGGGCACGCTGTCGGAAATGGCGCTGGGCCTGAAGTGGGGCAAGCCGGTGTTCGTGATGCATGGCGATGTGGAATTGCCGGGAGCGGTGCAGGCGACGGACGTGGACGACATGCTCGCCAAAGTGCTCGCCTGCCTGCTGGCCTGACCGCGCCCCGGGCAGTCGGCCGCATTGCACAATGCCGCCATGCCCTACATGCCCACATTCGTCGCCCCCGCCCGCTTCACCGACGCCGCCGCCGCACTCGACCAGGTCAAGGCCATCTACCAGGGTGGCCTGTCTCACCTGCGCGAATCGATGCTGCGCTTCGTGGCCGGGGAGGCGCTGCCGGGCCGGGTGCGGGCCTGCTACCCGTTCGTGCGGGTGCACACGCACACGGTCTCGCGCCACACGCCGCCGGCCAATGCGGGCCTGAGCTACGGCTTCGTGGCCGGACCGGGCCGCTACGAGACCACGCTCACGCGGCCCGATCTGTTCTCCCGCTACTACCTGGACCAGTTCCGCCTGCTGCTGGAGAACCACCAGGTCGAGCTCGAGGTGGGCACCAGCACGCAGCCCATTCCGATCCATTTCTCGTTCGCCGAGAACGACCACATCGAAGGCACGATGAGCGAAGACCGCCGCGCGCTGATGCGCGACGTGTTCGACCTGCCCGACCTGGGCGTGATGGACGACGGCATCGCCAACGGCACCTACGAGGCGCGCGACGGCGAGGCGCAGCCGCTGTCGCTGTTCACGGCGGCGCGCGTGGACTACTCGCTGCATCGGCTTCGCCATTACACCGGCACCGCGCCCGAGTGGTTCCAGAACTTCGTGCTGTTCACCAACTACCAGTTCTACATCGACGAGTTCGTGCGCCTGGGCCACGAGGCAATGGCGGACGAGAACAGCGAGTACATCGCCTTCATCGAGCCGGGCAACGTGGTCACGCGCCGGCGCGGGCTCGATGCGGGCGCGAGCGAGACCTTCGGCCACCTGCTGGACGGCAGCCAGGGCACCGCGCCGCCGCGCCTGCCGCAGATGCCGGCCTACCACCTGGTGCGCGAGGACTACAGCGGCATCACGATGACCAACATCGGCGTCGGCCCGGCCAATGCCAAGACCATCACCGACCACATTGCCGTGCTGCGCCCGCACGCCTGGATGATGCTGGGCCACTGCGCGGGCCTGCGCAACACGCAGCAGCTGGGCGACTACGTGCTGGCGCACGCCTATGTGCGCGAGGACCACGTGCTGGACGAGGAGCTGCCGCTGTGGGTGCCGATTCCGGCGCTGTCGGAGATCCAGCTCGCGCTGGAAAAAGCCGTGGCCGACATCACGCGCTACGAAGGGCCCGACCTCAAGAAGATCATGCGCACCGGCACCGTCGCCAGCACCGACAACCGCAACTGGGAGCTTTTGCCCGGCAACCAGCCGCAGCGCCGCTTCAGCCAGAGCCGCGCGGTGGCGCTCGACATGGAGAGCGCGACCATCGCGGCCAACGGCTTCCGTTTTCGCGTGCCCTACGGCACTTTGTTGTGCGTGAGCGACAAACCGTTGCACGGCGAGATCAAGTTGCCCGGCATGGCCAACCACTTCTACCGCGAGCGCGTGGAGCAGCACCTGCGCATCGGCATGCGGGCCATCGACATCCTTCGGGAAGAGGGCTCGACCCGGCTGCACAGCCGAAAGCTGCGCAGCTTCGCGGAAGTCGCTTTTCAGTAAAAGTTGACAGATATTCGCAATTCCTAGGGTTTTCACCTAGGGGTTGACGCGCGTGTTTTTCACTTTTCTTAGACATCATCCGGTTACCTCTGTGAACAACTGGAAACAAAATGTCTAAGCCGCAGTCCATCAGCCTTTCCCGCCGCCGCTTCCATGCATGGATAGCCGGCGCTGCGGCCGCCGCGGGCGCGGGGCATGCCGCGCTGTGGTCGCGCCCGGCCGGTGCGGCCGAGCCGCAGCTGGTTGCCAAATTGCGCATCGTCATTCCCGCCAACGAAGGCGGCGGCTGGGACCAGACCGGCCGCGCGCTCGGCGCGGCGCTGCTGGCCTCGGGCGCGGCGGGCGACGTGGTCTACGAGAACGTCGGCGGCAAGGGCGGCACCATCGGCCTGGCGAAGTACGTCGAGAAATACGATGCCGACCCCGACACCGTGCTGATGAGCGGCATGGTGATGGTCGGCGCGGTGGCGCTGCAGAAGCCCGCGGTCACCATGGCGCAGGTCTCGCCAGTCGCGCGCCTCACCAGCGATTACGAAGTGGTGGCGGTGAAGGCCGATTCGCCCATCAAGACGCCCAAGGACCTGATCGCCGCATTGCGCGCCGACGTGGCCAAGACCGTCATCGCCGGCGGCTCGGCCGGCGGCGTCGATCACATGTACGCCGGCATGCTGGCGCGCGTGGCCGGCAACACCGCGGGCCTGGTCTACCAGCCGTACCCCGGCGGCGCGCAGGTGGTGGAGGCGCTGGAAACCGGCAAGGCCGTCGCCGGCATTTCGGGCTACAGCGAATTCAGCGAGGCGCTTGCCAGCGGCAAGCTGCGCGCGATCGGCGTTTCGTCCAAGCGGCCGTTCCTGGGCATTCCATCGGTGCGCGAGCAGGGCGTGGACGCCGACCTGGCCAACTGGCGCGGCGTGCTCACCGGCAAGAAGGTGCCCGCCGAGCGCCGCGCCGTGCTGCTGGAAGCCGTGCGCCGCGCGACCGGCGCCGACGTCTGGCAAAAGACCATCAAGCGCAACAACTGGGATGCGTACTGGATGGCCGGCAAGGACTTCGAGAGCTTCCTGGAACTCGACCTGGCGATGGCCGGGCCGATGATCTACCTGTTGAAACTCAAGGCCTGAAGACAGCCTTCAGGCGAACAGCTCCGGCATCTCGCGCTGCGCCTTGGGCGTGAGCGCGAGCTCGCGCCCGTCTAGCTCCTGCCGCACCCAGCCGCGGCGCAGCGACAGCTGCAGCCACGCGGCCCCGAGCGCGCCGCCCAGATGCGGACGGCGCTCGCTCCAGTCGAGACACGCGCAGGCAAAACGCCGGCGCGAGCGGCGCACCGCATCGACTTCGACCCCCAGGCTTTCGAGCGCGATCGCGCCCTCGGGCGTGAGTTCGTACGAGCCGCTCTGCAGGCCGCTGAGCCAGCCCTGCGCATGCAGCCGGTCGTGCAGCGCAACGCCCGCTGTGCCGGCCATGTGGTCGTAGCAGGTGCGCGCGGCGCGCAGGCGGCTCGGCGTGTTGGGCTTGAACTCGACCGCGCGCGGCGCGCCGGCCACGACCATCAGGCTTTCGAGCGCGGCCGCGACGTTGTCATCCGCGAGCCGGAAGTAGCGGTGCTTGCCCTGCACGAGCACTTCGACCAGCCGCTCTTCCTTCAGGCGCGCGAGGTGCGCGCTCGCGGTGGAGGCGGCCACCTCGGCGACGGTGGCCAGTTCGGTCGCGGTGCGCGCATGGCCGTCCATCAGGCAGTTGAGCATGCGGGCGCGCGCCGGCTCGGCGATGGCGCCGGCGAGACGGGCCAACTGGAAGTCCGCGGTGGCGGATGAGTTCGTGTCCATGCGCCGATCGTAGAACGCCGGCGCAATCGACACTTCGTTCACGGGCGAAGTGTGCCGGCAGCGCCGATTGCACACTGCGCGCCATGAACACCAGCCCCACTTCCCTCACCGACATGCCTGTCGATCCGGTCGCGGCCGTCACGCATGCCGATCCCTACCCCTTCTATGCCGCGCTGCGCGAAGGCCCGCCGCTCGTGTGGAACGACAAGCTGCGCGTGTGGGTCGCGAGTCGCGCGGACGTCATCGAATCTGTGCTGCTCGCGCACGGCGCACTGCGCGTGCGGCCGGCGGCCGAACCGGTGCCGCGCGCCATCGCGGGCAGCCCGGCCGGCGAGGTGTTCGGCCATCTGGTGCGCATGAACGACGGCGCGGCGCACCAGGCCCATCGGCCCGCGCTGCAGCGTGCGCTGGCCGGACTGGACCTGAATGCCGTGCACGCGTCCGCCTTGCAGGTCGCGCGCAACGTGCCGGCGGAGCCTTTGTCGGACGCGCTGTTTTCCATGTCCGTGCAGACGGTCGCGCACCTGCTCGGGTTTGCCGATGAAACGCTGCCGCAGGTGGACCGCTGGATGCGCGACTTCGTCGCCTGCCTGTCGCCGCTCTCGACGCCGGATCAACTGCAGAGCGCGAGCGTTGCGGCCGCTGAACTGATGACGCGATTCGAGGTGCTGACCGCCAGCGCGCCGCCTCGCAACGGCACGCTGCTCGCGGCCGTGCTGGCCGAAAGCGATGCGAGCGCACCGCTCTCACGCGCATGGCTCGCCAACATCGTCGGCCTGCTCTCCCAGACCTGCGACGCGACAGCGGGTCTGCTGGGCAACAGCCTCGTCGCACTGGTTCGCGATCCTTCGTTGCGGCAAGCGGCGCGCACGCGCGATGGGCAGCAGGCGATCGTGGAAGAGACGGCGCGGCACGACCCGCCGGTGCACAACACGCGCCGCTTCGCGAGCGAGCCCGTCACCATCGCGGGCACGCCGCTGGCCGTGGGCGATGCGGTGCTGCTGGTGCTGGCCGCCGCCAACCGCGATCCGGCGTTCAACCCCGATCCGGACAACTTCAAGCTGATCCGCGAACGGCGTCGCATGCTCGGTTTCGGCCACGGCATGCACGCCTGCCCGGGCCAGGCGCTGGCCTGCACGCTCGCGGCCGCGGGGCTCGATGCGCTGTTGCAGTGCAAGCCCGATCTCGATGCGATGCGTGCACGCGGCTGGCACTATCGGCCTTCGGCCAACGCACGCATTCCCGTCTTCCACTGACGGCATTCGTTCAAGCTCAAACGCGCGCAGTCGCCCAGTGCCCCGTGCCCGCGAGGTGCGGCGACAGTTGCGCATCGCCCCAGCGCAGCGGCAGTGCCGCCGGCCGGCGCAATGCGTGCTCGACGTGCAGGCGCAGCAGACGTTCGGCGCCCTCGAATTCTGCGAGCTCGGGTCCGTCCAGCACGATCTCCGCGGTGGCCGCGACATGGAGCAAGTCGCCGTTGTCGTAGTCGATGAACAGCAGCCCCGCGCGGGGATGTGCCAGCAGGTTGCCGAGCGTGTTGAAGAAGCGGTTGCCGTTGAAATCAGGAACCGTGAGCACGCCACCTTCATCGACGCGCACGAAGCCGGGCCGGCCGCCGCGGTGCGACACGTCCACGCCGTGCGACCGGACATCGGCTTCGTCGCCCGCCGCCACCGCATCCGGGTAGGCTGTGGCGATGAACAACGTGTCCGCGCTGCCGATGAGCCGCTGCGCGTCCAGGTCGAGCGCATCGAGCCATTGCACGGGCGCGCCGCCGGTGCCTGCCGCCGCGAACAACGGCTCGCGCGCCTGGATGTACCGCGGGCAATTGCCGAAACTCTGTTGCACCTCGAGCACGAAGCCCGTCGCATCGAGCGATTCGACCGTGCCGTTCATGCGGTTGCGCCGCCGCGTGTGCGGCTCGATGCCCAGCAAGCCGAGCGGGGCGCCCTGCGCGAGCTGGCCTGCGAGCGGATCGCCAGCCACGGGCAGCGCATCGATGCGCAGGTGCGCCGCGTCGGGCGAATGCGCGAAACCCGCGGGCGCCGCGAGCACGCTGGCCCACGGCTGCAGGTTCGCATCGAGGCTGCCGACCACGACGAACGGCAACTGCGCGAAGAACTCGCGGTGCTGGTCGGGCATGTAATCGCGGATCACGCGCGGCCCCGCGAACGCCATCTGCTCGCGCGAGCCGGCCTGCAACTGCAGCGCGCGCTCGCCCGCGTGGAACGGCGCGGCGATCATGCCGCCGCCGCAAGCCCGACCGGCGTGCGCACCATCGGCACGAAACCGGGCAATGCTTCCACGCGGGCCAGCCATTCGCGCACGCGCGGGTAGCCGTCGAGCGCCACGCGGCCTTCGGGCGCATGCGCCACGTAGGCGTAGTTCGAGATGTCGGCGAGCGTGGCTTCGGGGCCGGCGAGGAAAGGCTGCCGCTCCAGGTGGATCTCCATCACCGTGAGCAGCGCGTGCGAGCGTGTCACCGTCTCGGTCGGATCGACCGCGAGGCCGAAGAGCGCCATCACACGCGCCGCGGCCGGGCCGTAGGCGAGTGGCCCCGCGGCCACCGAGAACCAGCGCTGCACGCGCGCCGCGCCCACCGCGTCCTGCGGCATCCAGCGCGACGGATCGGCCGAATAGCGCGCGTTGAGGTAGACCAGGATCGCATTGGAATCGGCCAGCGTGACGTCGCCGTCCTCGATCACCGGCACCTGGCCGAAGGGATTGCGCGCCAGGAATTCGGGCGTGCGGTTGTCGCGCTTCTTCAGGTCGAGCTCGACGATCTCGAAAGGCAGGCCGAGCATCGTGAGGAACAACCGCACGCGGTGCACATGGCCCGAGATGGCGCTGCCGTAGAGCTTGATGGGTTGCGCAGGGCGGGCGGCGATGGCGTTCATGGGAGGTCCTTTGGAATGTCGAGACGAGGGCCAGGGGTGGCGTACTCCCTATTCTTCTCTCTTGCGATCAATGAATGAATAGCCATTTCTGTATTTGACTGCTGCGTTTTCCGGTTTAATCGCGCCATGGACCGCTTCAAAGCCATGCAGACCTTCGTGCAGATCGCCGAGCAAGGCAGCATGACCCGCGCTGCCGAATCGCTGGGCACCTCGCTGCCCGCGGTGGTGCGCTCGCTGGCCGCGCTCGAGGCGCATCTGGGCGTGCGGCTGTTCCACCGCACCACGCGCCGCCTGTCGCTCACCGAGGAAGGCCGCCACTACCTGCCGAGCGCGCGTGAGGTGCTGCTCGCGGCCGATGCGGCCGACCGCGCGCTCAATGCTGAGGCGCGCGAGCCGGCGGGGCAACTCACGATCACCGCCCCGGTGCTGTTCGGCCACATGTACGTGGCGCCGGCCATCACCCGCTTCATGACGCGCTACGACAAGGTGCGCTGCAGCGTGCTGCTGTACGACCGCGCGGTGAACCTGCTGGAGGAGAACATCGACGTGGGCATCCGCATCAGCCCGCTGGCAGATTCGTCGCTCGTCGCGCAGACGCTGGGCACCATCCGGCGCGTGGTGGCGGCGAGCCCCGATTTCCTCGCGCGCCACGGCACGCCGCGGCATCCGCGCGACCTGAACGGCGCGTCGTGCGTGCGCGGCCGCATCGACGCGCCGCCGCAATGGCAGTTCCACGAAGGCGGCAAGACGATCAGCGTGACGCCGAGCAACCGCCTGGAGTTCAACCACCTCGCGCCCGCCGTGGAGGCCTGCGCCGCGGGCATGGGCTTCGGCACCTTCTTCTCGTACCAGGTGCTGCCGTATGTGACGCAGGGGCGCCTCCAGATCGTGCTCGAAGACTTCGAGCCGCCGCCGCGGCCGGTGAGCGTGATCTATCCGAATGCGCGGCTGCTGCCGGCCCGCACGCGGGCGTTCATCGACTGGATGAAGACGGAGTTCAGCGGCTTGCGGATGTAGCCGCTACGGGGCCGTAGCAGGCCCCGATGCGGGCGCGGGCGCGGGCAGCGGCTTGCCCTCGCACAGCGCCGCGGCATCGATCGCCATGCTTCGCACCGCCTCTTCCATGCCGAGGTTCAGCACCGACATGAACTCGCCGTTGCCACTGGCCCAGTTGGTGCGCGTGCCCATGCCGTGATAGAGGCGCGTGGCCACCGCGCCGCCGGGCAGCCGGTAGTTCACCTTCAGCACCACGTGCGAGACGAGATTCAACCCCGCGGACCACGCATGGGCCAGCCGCAGCGCGACCACGGCGGAGACCTGCCGTGCCGGGTCGGAAGCAGCAGAAGCAGAAGAAGCCGCCGCGCCGACGACTGGCTGAAAGCCGTAGCGTTTGGTCGACAGCAACGCATCGCGCGTCCACATGCCCGCATCGCCGCTGCGCAGCGACTCCACGGTCCTCGGAGTGGCATGGACCGTCGGCAGCATCAGCGTGAGGTTGCCGGCATAGACCTGGTTGTTGCGCGCGTCCTCGATCGCCGGCAGGTAGAGCTTGCAGCCCTGCGGCGCGCGAAGGGTCTCGACCGGCGGACCGTTGGGGCGCTGCTCCTGTTCGGGCGCCTGCTGGTAGACCATGTCGAGCGGTTCGGTCTCGGTGAGCGCATGCGCGAGGCCGGGCATGGCGCAGAGCGCGAACAGGGCGGCCGCGGCCAGGCCCGTGCGGGGTGGTGAAGGTTGCGAGGGTTGTTGCTTCATGGTGCGGCCGTCCGGACCGAATACATCGCGTTGTCCTGGTCGCGGAACACGACGCGGCCGGGCTGCTCGTCGAAGCCCTGGCCGCCCAGCGTCACCCACGTGCCGTTGACGTTGAACCGCGCGGTGCGGATCGCGCCGGAGCGCGCGCCGGCCAGGTCCAGGCCCACCACGCGCAGCGTCTGCTGGATCGAATCGCGCATCACGGCTTTGAGCTGCTGCCCGTCGTTGGCGCCCAGCCGGCGCACGACGGTCGCGCGCGTTCCGCCGCCGATGGGCGTCTGGAAGACCGTGGCCGAGCGGTACGAGGGCTCCTTGTTGCCGTCTTGCCAGAGCAGCGCCGTGGTGCGCGTGGTGAAGGCGCCCAGCCCCGGCTCCAGCACGTACTGCAGCAACAGCACCAGATAGGCGGGGCCGCTCTTGGTGGCGACGATGCGGGCGTTCTGCTCGGCCTTGGGCGGCATGCCCGCGAGCACCTGCGAGGAGGCGATCTTCAGCGGGAAGGCGTTGGGCGTGTTCAGCAGTTCGCCGATGGCAAGACCCGCCTCGACGCGGTAGTCGTAATCGAGCAGCGGGCCGACGATGGCGCCGATTTCCGCACTCATTTCCTTTTGACGCGACTGCTGCACCGACGAGTCGATCAGCGCGCCGATCAGGCCGCCGCCCGTGGCCGCGCTCACGCCGGGTGCCTGTGCGGAGAACATGAAGCTCTCCTGCGCGACGACCACGCGAAGATCGACCTCCTGGACCTTCGTTCGGTCGGCCACCGCGAGCGGCCGGTGAAACTGGGCACATGCGCCAAGCAGTAAAACGACTGACAGCGCCAACAGAAAACGCAGCATCTTTGGTTCTTCTCTCGCGGTGTTCGATTGGGCGTCGATTGTGCCGGGAGTTGCGACGAAGAAGCGCGAGTTGTCCATCGGTTCAAGCGATGGCGGCATCCGCCTGGAGCCTGCGTCAGAATGACCGCGTGCCCTCTTCCTCCCCCACCTCCCCCCTCTTCCACGCCAGCCACCTGCGCAAGCGCTATGGCGACACCACGGTCGTGGACGACCTGTCGTTCGAGATCGCCCCGGGCGAGTGCCTCGGCGTGATCGGCCCCAACGGCGCCGGCAAGACCACCACCATCCGCATGTGCCTGGGCCTCACCGCGCCCGACGGCGGCGAGATCTCGGCGCTGGGCCTGCAGATGCCGCGCGATGCGCTCGCCATCAAGGCGCAGCTGGGCGTGGTCACGCAGTTCGACACGCTGGACCCCGACTTCAGCTGCGCCGAGAACCTCGTGGTGTACGGCCGCTACTTCGGCTTCGGCAAGGCGCAGGTGCGCGCCCGCGTGCCGCAGTTGCTGGAGTTCGCGGCGCTCTCGCACAAGGCCGATGCGAAGCCGGGCGAGCTCTCGGGCGGCATGCGCCGGCGGCTGTCGCTCGCGCGCGCGCTGGTGAACGACCCCAAGCTGCTGCTGCTCGACGAGCCGACCACCGGGCTCGATCCGCAGGCGCGCCACCTGATGTGGGAGCGGCTGCAGGTGCTGCTGCAGCAGGGCAAATCGATCCTCCTGACCACGCACTTCATGGACGAGGCCGAGCGCCTGTGCTCGCGCCTCCTGGTGCTCGACCATGGCCGCAAGATCGCCGAAGGCAAGCCGCGCGACCTGATCGCCGAGCACCTGGAGCCCGACGTGGTGGAGGTGTACGGCAACGGTGCGCTGTCGCTGGCCGAATCGCCCGAACTCAAGGCGATGGCGGCGCGCGTCGAGGTGAGCGGGGAGACGGTGTTCTTCTACACGCAGGACGCGCGGCGGCTGCTCGATGCGCTCACGCGGCACAGCGGCCTGCGCACCTTCCATCGCCCCGCGAACCTGGAAGACCTTTTTCTCAAGCTCACCGGGCGCCAGATCCGCGAGGACGGCTAGACCATGAACACGACAACTGCAACGACAACGGCGAACCCCGCGCCGCCCCCGCCCTCCGTGTGGCGCGCCCCCGAGATCTCGCTGCGCTGGTGGCCCGTGTTCCTGCGCAACCTGCTGGTGTGGCGCAAGCTCGCGATCCCGAGCCTCATCGGCAACATCGCCGAGCCGCTGATCTGGCTCGTGGCCTTCGGCTACGGCATGGGGGCGCTGGTGGGGCAGGTGGCGGTGGACGGCGTGAAGGTGCCCTACATCCTGTTCCTGGCAAGCGGCTCGATCTGCATGAGCGCGATGAACGCGGCGAGCTTCGAGGCGCTGTATTCGGCGTTCTCGCGCATGCATGTGCAGAAGACGTGGGACGGCATCATGAATGCGCCCGTCGGCCTCGACGACATCGTGATGGCCGAGATGCTGTGGGCCGCGTTCAAGTCGATCTTCACCGTCACCGCGATCCTGTTCGTGATGCTCGGCCTGGGCATCAGCCACAGCCCGAAGTTGATCGTCGCGTGGCTGGTGCTGATCGGCGCGGGCATCACGTTCTCGTCGATCGCGCTGATCTTCAATGCGCTGGCCAAGGGATACGACTTCTTCACCTATTACTTCACGCTGTTCATGACGCCGATGATGTTCCTGAGCGGCGTGTTCTTTCCGCTGGAGCAACTGCCCTCGGCCGTGAAGGCGGTGGCCGCGTGGCTCCCGCTGACCAATGCGGTGGCGCTGGTGCGGCCGCTCTTCATGGACCAGTGGCCGGCCGACTGGTGGCTGCATGCCGGCGTGCTGGCGGTGTATGCGGTGGTGGCGTTCTGGATCGCACTCGCGCTGACGCGCAAGCGCTTCAAGGCTTAGGCGCTCCGGCTGAAGGCATTCCGAAACGGATGCTTTCAAATTAGATTGCACACAATTTAATTGCTCGCTAGAATTCAGCCCATGCGCTCCGCCCCCATCTCCGCCGACGAAATGCTCAAGCTGGACAACCAGCTGTGCTTCGCCGTGTATTCCGCCTCGCTGGCGATGACCCGGCTCTACAAGCCGGTGCTGGAAAAGCTGCAGCTCACCTACCCCCAATACCTCGTCATGCTGGCCCTCTGGGAGCAGGACGGCCCGATGGTTTCCGAACTCGGCGAACGCCTCTCGCTCGACTCCGGCACGCTCACTCCGCTGCTCAAGCGGCTCGAAGCCAACGGCTACGTGGCCCGGGTGCGCGACGTGGCCGACGAGCGCCGCGTGCACATCACGCTCACCGCCGCGGGCCGCAAGCTCAAGGCCCGCGCGGCCAGTGTGCCGGGCTGCCTCATGGCCGCCACCGAATGCTCGGTGCCCGAACTCATCGCGCTCACCCAGCAGATCCAGACCCTGCGCGACCGCGTCAAGAAAGCGGCCTGACGCACAACGTTTTTCTCCCCGCTTCGATCGAACCACGAGAGAAGCTTTTTTTCACCCCCCTCCCTCCATCATCAAAGGAATCACCATGACCACCAAGCTCGACAAAGTGCTCTACACCGCAGAAGCCCACACCGTCGGCGGCCGTGACGGCGCAGGCAAGTCCAGCGACGGCGCGATCGACGTCAAGCTCAGCTCGCCCGGTTCGGGCAAGCCCGGCACCAACCCCGAGCAGCTGTTCGCGGTCGGCTACGCCGCCTGCTTCATCGGTGCGATGAAGGCCGTCGGCCCGAAGATCAGCGTGAAGGTGCCCGACGACGTGGCCATCGACTCGAAGGTGTCCCTCGGCCCGACGAACGGCGGCGCTGCCTACGGCATCTCGGTGCAACTGTCGATCACGCTGCCTGGCCTCGATGCTGAGCAGAAGCAAAAGCTGGTCGACACGGCGCACCAGGTCTGCCCGTACTCGAACGCAACGCGCGGCAATATCGACGTCGAACTCGTGATCGTCTGATCCCGGCGTCAGCGAAGTAACAAGCGCCCCGGCCACAAGCCGGGGCGCTTTTTTCATGGCCGGCGTTGTCTCACGCGTGACCCGCAAAGGGACAACGCGATAGCGCCTTTCATCAAGCTTGGCTAATGTGGCCGCACGCCCTTCAACGCACCGTGGAGATCGACACCATGAGCACCACCAGCCTTCTCGTCCGCAAGGACAGCCTGCCCACCACGCGCCTGCACACCGCCACCGACCAGCCCTTGGCCGACGGCCAGGTGCGCGTGCGCATCGACAGCTTTGCGCTCACCTCCAACAACATCACCTACGCCGCCTTCGGCGACGCGATGAGCTACTGGCAGTTCTTTCCCTCCGAGGAAGAGGGCTGGGGCAGCATCCCCGTGTGGGGCTTCGCAAGCGTCACGCAGTCGCTGCACCCCGGCGTGGCGGTGGGCGAGCGGCTCTACGGCTACTGGCCGATGGCATCGAGCGCGGTGCTGAGCCCCGACCGGCTCTCGCCCGGGCGCTTCACCGATGCGGCCGCGCACCGCGCCGCGCTGCCCGCGGTCTACAACCAGTACTTCCGCTGCAACGCCGATCCGCTCTACACCACCGACACCGAAGACCTGCAGGCGCTGCTGCGGCCCCTCTTCATCACCTCGTGGCTGATCGACGACTTCATGGCCGACAACGACTTCTTCGGCGCCAGCACCATGCTGCTGTCGAGCGCATCGAGCAAGACGGCCTACGGCACGGCGTTCCAGCTGCACCAGCGAAAGGGCATCGAGGTCGTCGGCCTCACCTCGCCAGGGAATGTCGCCTTCTGCGAGAGCCTGGGCTGCTACCACCGCGTGGTGACGTACGACGCGCTCGGCAGCGTCGCGGCCGACACGCCCAGCGTGTACATCGACTTCGCGGGCAACGGCGGGCTGCGCAACGCGATCCACGATCGTTTCGCGAACCTCCGGTACAGCTGCTCGATCGGCGGCACGCACGTGGAGCAGCTCGCCTCCAGGGGTGCGGGCAAGGAGCTCGCGGGTCCGCGCGCCACGCTGTTCTTCGCGCCGGCGCAGATCAAGAAGCGCACCACCGAATGGGGCGCGGACGAATTCGGCCGGCGCATGGTGGGCGCCTGGCGCAACTTCCTCGCGACGGTGACCGATGCGAGCAACCCCTGGCTGCACGCCGAGCAGCACCGCGGCGGCGAGGCGGTGCAGGCCGCCTACGCGCAGGTGCTGGGCGGCAAGGGCGACCCGCGCACGGGCCATATCCTTTCGCTTTACAAACAACCCGGCGGGCTGTGACGCCGCCGCTGCGGGGTAGCGACAATCGCTGCATGACCCCTTCCCCCGCAGCGCCCGCCAACACCCATCCCTACGAGAGCCTCACGCCCGACGTGGTGCTCGACGCGCTCGCGACGCTCGGCCTGCACGGCGATGGCCGGCTCACAGGCCTGAACTCTTACGAAAACCGGGTCTACCAAGTGTTCCTGGAAGACCCGAACCCGCATCCGGCCGTGGTGGTGAAGTTCTACCGCCCCGGCCGTTGGAGCGAAACCGAGATCCTCGAGGAGCACGGCTTCTCGCTCGAACTGGCCGCCGGCGAAGTGCCCGCCGTGCCGCCGTTGGCTTTCGACGGCAAGACCCTGCACCACCACGCCGGCTTCGCGTTCAGCGTGAGCCCCTACCGCGGCGGCCGCGCGCCCGAGCTCGACAACTTCGAGGTGCTCGAATGGGTCGGCCGGTTCCTCGCGCGCATCCACACCGTGGGCAGCGCCAGGCCTTTCGAGGCCCGCCCCGCGCTCGACCTGCAGACCTTCGGCCTCGATTCGCGCGACTGGCTGCTGGAGAACGACAAGATCCCGCTCGACATGCAGCGCGACTGGGAAAAGATGTGCAATGAGGCGCTGGACATGGTGCGCGCGACCGCCCTCGCGCTGCAGCCGCCGGCCTCCGATTTCAAGCCGCGCAAGCTCCGCCTGCACGGCGACGTGCACCCCGGCAACATCCTGTGGACGCCCACCGATCGCCCCGGCGGCGGCCCGCACTTCGTGGACCTGGACGACGCGCGCACCGGCTATGCGGTGCAGGACCTGTGGATGCTGCTCTCGGGCGACCGCGCGCAGCGCACTTCGCAGCTCTCGGGCCTGCTGGACGGCTACGAGCAGTTCCGCGAATTCGACCGCCGCGAGCTCGCGCTGATCGAGCCGCTGCGCACGCTGCGGCTCATCCACTACAGCGCCTGGCTCGCGCGCCGCTGGGAAGACCCGATCTTCCCGATCAACTTTCCGTGGTTCGGCTCCAGCGACTACTGGAAGGGGCAGATCCTCGTATTGGAAGACCAGTGCGAGCAGATGGCAGAGGAGCCCCTCTACGCTTGAGCCGCCGTGTCCGCGACGCCCTGCAGCAGCCGCTCGACCAGCACGTTGGGCGGCCCGGCGCGCCACACGCCATAGGACTCCGACTGCACCACTGGCCGGTCGAGCGGCCTGAACACCGCGCCACGCAGCGCCGAGTTGCGCATCGCCTGCGGCACCAGCGCGACGCCCATGCCCTGCGACACCAGCGACACGACGGCCAGCCAGTGACGCACCTCATGCCGCACCTCCGGCAGGAAACCCGCATCGGCGCAGATCGACAGGATGCGCTCGTGATAGTCGGGTGAGGCCTCGCGCGAGAACAGCACGAAAGGCTGGTTGCGCAGATCGGCCGGGGCCAGCACCCGCTTGCGCGCCAGCGAATGCCCCGCGGGCAGGCAGCACACGAAGGGCTCGGTCAACAGCAGGCGGTGATGCAGTTCAGGCGGCATGCGGCTCGTGTGGACGAAGCCCAGGTCCAGCCGGTCGTGCAGCAGCTCGGCGATCTGCACGCCCGAGTTGAGTTCGTTCAGCGTGATGCGCACCGCAGGGTGCTTGGCCTGGAACGCGCGCAGTGCCGGCGGCAAGCCGCGGTAGAGCATCGCGCCGACGAAGCCGATGCGCAGCCGACCTGCCGAGCCGCTCGCCACATCGCGTGCTTCCGTCGCCGCCTCTTGCGCCTGCTGCAGCAAGCGCCGCGCAGAGACGCGCAACGCCTCGCCCGCGTGCGTAAGCCGCACCTCCTTGCTGTTGCGCTCGAAGAGCCGCGCGCCCACCGACTCTTCGAGCTGGCGGATCGCGACCGACAGCGGCGGCTGCGAGATCGACAGGCGCCGCGCCGCGCGGCCGAAGTGCAGCTCTTCGGCCAGCACGGAGAAATAGCGCAGGTGTCGCAGTTCCATGCAGCTCCATCCATAGGCAGATCGAATCGAACAAGACCAATTCGATATTAGACACGGATCGTCGCAGCTTCAACAATGCGGCGAACCCAGGAGACAAATGCATGCCTGAAAACGCCGCACACGCCGCGCCGCAAACCGCGCACGCCCATCCGATTCCCGACCGTCACGGCCAGAACCTGTTCACCGCCGACACCGAGCTGCACGGCCTGCTCGCGCTCTACCTGCCCGACGATCTGCGCACCCACATGCAGCCGCACTTCGAGCGCCTGGGCGGCCTCGCCGGCGGCCTGCTCGACGAGCTGGCCAGCACCGCCGACCGCAACCCGCCCACACTGAAGCAGCGCACCCGCACCGGCCTGGACGAGCAGACGGTCGTCAAGCACCCGGCCTATGTGGAGATGGAGCGCCTCGCGCTCAGCGAATTCGGCCTGGCCGCGATCTCGCACCGCGACGAAACGCTGGGCTGGAAGGGCAAGATGCCGCCGCTGGTCAAGTACGTGCTGACCTACCTCTTCGTGCAGGCCGAGTTCGGGCTGTGCTGCCCGGTCTCGATGACCGATTCGCTCACGCGCACGCTGAAGAAATTCGGCGAGCCCGAACTGGTCGCGCGCTTCCTTCCACGCCTGACCTCGCTCGACTTCGACGAGCTCGCGCAAGGCGCGATGTTCATGACCGAGCAGGCCGCCGGCTCGGACATCGCGGCCACCGCGACGATGGCACGGCGCAAAGACGACGGCAGCTGGCGCATCACCGGCGACAAGTGGTTCTGCTCGAACCCCGATGCCGATTTCGCGATGGTGCTCGCGCGCGCCGAGGATGGCGCGGCGGGCATGAAGGGCGTGTCGCTGTTCCTGCTGCCGCGGCGGCTGGAGGACGGCAGCCTCAACCACTACCGGATCATTCGCCTGAAGGACAAGCTGGGCACGCGCTCGATGGCCAGCGGCGAGATCCGGCTCGAAGGCGCGGTCGCGTACCTCGTCGGCGAAGAAGGCCGCGGCTTCGTGCAGATGGCCGACATGGTGAACAACTCGCGCCTGTCGAACGGCGTGCGCGCCGCGGGCCTCATGCGCCGCGCGGTGGCCGAGGCCGAATACATCGCCGCCGAGCGCCGCGCCTTCGGCCGCACGCTCGACCAGATGCCGCTCATGCAGCGCCAGCTCGACAAGCTGCGCCTGCCCGCCGAGCAGGCGCGCACGATGGTGTGCCAGACCGCGCTCGCGCTCGCGCGCTCCGACGCCGGCGAGCCCGATGCGTATGCGCTGCTGCGCATCCTCACGCCGCTCATCAAGTTCCGCGCCTGCCGCGATGCGCGCAAGGTGACGGGCGATGCGATGGAAGTGCGCGGCGGCTGCGGCTACATCGAGGAGTGGAGCGATCCGCGCCTCGTGCGCGATGCGCACCTGGGCTCGATCTGGGAAGGCACGAGCAACATCGTGGCGCTGGACGTGATCCGCGCGGTCAAGCGCGAAGGGTCGCTCCCGGTGCTGCGCGCGCACTGCGAGAAGCTGCTCGCCGATGCGGCCCTCGCGCCCGCTTTCGCCAAGGCCCTGCGCGATGCGCTGGCACGCGCCTCGGCGCTGGCCGAGACCGCGGCGCGCGAAGGCGGCGACGTGCTCGCGCGCCAGGCCGCATCGGCGCTCTACCACTGCACGAGCAGCATCGCGATGGCGTGGGAGGCTGCGAACAGCGGCTCGGCACCGCGCCTGCGCTGGGCTCAGCTGGTGCTGCTGCACCGCGTGCTGCCGCGCGATCCGCTCGCGCCCGATGCGATGCCCGCGGACTGGAACACCACTGCGGCGCGTGCCGCGGAAATCACTGCCTGATTCATAAAAAACGGAGACATCTCTTGCGACACCTCACTCACCTCTTTGCCGCGGTCACTACCTGCGCCGCGCTGCTCGGCGCATCCCCCGCCGCGCAAGCCCAAGGCCCTTTCCCTTCCAAGCCCCTGACGCTGGTCGTGCCCTTCCCACCGGGTGGCCCGACCGACGCGATGGCCCGCACGCTGGCCGCCGAGATGAAAGACCGCCTCGGCCAGCCCATGATCGTGGAGAACCGCGCGGGCGCGGGCGGCAACATCGGCGCCGAGTACGTGGCGCGCGCCGAGGCCGACGGCCACACGCTGCTGTTCGGCACCTCGGGGCCTCTGGCCATCAACGCGAGCCTCTATCGCAAGATCAACTACGACCCTGTCAAGAGCTACGCGCCGGTGATCCAGGTCGGCTACCTGCCGAACATCCTCGTGGTGAACCCGGCGCTGCCGGTGAAGACCGTGCCGGAACTCGTCGCCTACGCCAAGGCCAACCCGGGCAAGCTGAGCTATGCCTCGTCGGGCAACGGCGCCTCGTCGCACCTGGCGGGCGTGCTCTTCAACTCGGTGGCCGGCACCGACCTGCAGCACATCCCCTACAAGGGCACGGGCCCGGCGCTCAACGACCTCCTGGGCAACCAGGTGAGCATGACCTTCACCGACATCCTCACCGCGCTGCCCTACGTGAAGGCCGGCAAGCTGCGTCCGCTGGGCGTGGCGACACTCGCGCGCTCGCAGGCGCTGCCCGAGGTGCCGACGATTTCGGAGCAGGGCTACAAGGGCTACGACGTGAGTGTGTTCTTCGGCATCGTCGCGCCGGCCGGCACGCCCGCGGACCGCGTGGCCAAGCTCAACCACGCGTTCGCCGAAGTGCTGAATTCGCCCAAGGTCAAGCAGATGTTCGCGGCGCAAGGGCTCGAAGCCTCGGCCGATACGTCGCCGCAGAAGCTCGGCCAGTTCATCGTGAGCGAATCGGCCAAGTGGAAGGACGTCGTGAAGAAGTCCGGCGCGCAGCTCGATTGACCGAATGATGGATTGCGAAGGCACCGTACTGAAATGACATCCCCCCAAGGCGCCCTCGCGGGCATCCGCGTGCTGGACATCTCGCGCATCCTGGGCGGCCCGTACTGCGGCCAGATCCTGGGCGACCACGGCGCCGACGTGCTCAAGGTCGAGCCGCCGCAGGGCGACGACACGCGCACCTGGGGCCCGCCCTTCAAGGAAGGCGTGGCCTCGTACTACCACGGCCTGAACCGCAACAAGCGCGTGCAGCACCTGGACTTCTCGACCGAAGAAGGGCGCGAGGCACTGCTCGCGCTGGTGGCCGAGGCCGACGTGCTGATCGAGAACTTCAAGACCGGCACGATGGAGCGCTGGGGCATCGGCTACGAGGCGCTGTCGCAGCGCTTTCCGCGCCTCGTGTGGTGCCGCGTCTCGGGCTTCGGCGCCGATGGGCCGCTGGGCGCGCTGCCCGGCTACGACGCCGCGGTGCAGGCCATGACCGGCATCATGAGCATCAACGGCGAGGCCGATGGCGGCCCGCTGCGCGTGGGCCTGCCGGTGGTCGACATGGTGACGGGGCTCAACGCGGTGATCGGCGTGTTGCTCGCGCTGCAGGAGCGCCATCGCAGCGGGCGCGGGCAGTTCGTGGAAGCGGCGCTCTACGACAGCGGCCTCTCGCTGCTGCATCCGCATGCGGCCAACTGGTTCATGGACGGCACGGCGCCGCGCCGCACGGGCAACGCGCACCCCAACATCTACCCCTACGACGCACTGGCCACGGGCACCGACCCGGTGTTCGTCGCGGTGGGCAACGACCGGCAGTTCGCGAGCCTGTGCCGCTGCATCGGCCTGCCCGAACTCGCGGACGATCCGCTCTACCGCACGGCCGGGGCGCGCTCGGTGCACCGCGACGGGCTCAAGCAGCGGCTCGAGGCGGCGATGGCGGCTTTCGACGGGCGCGCGCTGGTCGATCGACTGATGGCCGCCGGTGTGCCCGCCGCTCCCGTGCTGCCCGTGGCCGATGCGCTGCAGCATCCGCACACGCTGCACCGCGAGATGGTGGTGGAGATGCCCGGCGGCTACCGCGGCATCGGCGCGCCGGTGAAGCTGAGCCGCACGCCGGCAAGCTACCGCCATGCGCCGCTGACGCCGGGCAGCGCGTTCCTGCCCTCGGACGATTCAGCGCAGCACTGAGCGGCCGCGGCCGATGCCGTAGTACGCGATGCCGGCCGCTTCGACCTCGGCGGCGTCGTAGACGTTGCGGCCGTCGAAGATCGCGGGCGTCTTCAGCGCACCCGCGATGCGCGCGAAATCGGGGCGGCGGAACGCGGGCCATTCGGTCACGAGCGCCAGCACATCGGCGCCCTGCAACGCGTCGTCGGGCGTGTCGCACCACAGCACATCGCCGCGCTCGACGCGCCCACCGACGATGGCGCGCGCATTCGGCATCGCCGCCGGGTCGTGCACCTGCACGCGCGCACCGGCCGCCCACAGGCGCTCCAGCAGCACGAGACTCGGCGCGTCGCGCATGTCGTCGGTGTCGGGCTTGAAGGCCAGGCCCCAGAGCGCGATGGTCTTGTTGGCGATGTTGCCTTCGAAGTGGTGCGTCATCAGGTCGAAGAGGCGCCCCTTCTGCTCATGGTTCGCCGCCTCGACGGCCGAGAGGATGCGCAGCGGATACCCCTCGCGATCGGCCGCATGCCGCAGCGCCCGCACGTCCTTGGCCAGGCACGAGCCGCCGTAGCCCGCGCCCGCCTGCAGGAAGTCGGGGCCGATGCGCCGGTCTGAGCCGATGCCGCGGCGCACCATCTCGATGTCGGCGCCCGCATGCGCGGCCACGCGTGCCATCTCGTTCATGAAGCTGATGCGGGTCGCGAGCATCGCGTTGGCGGCGTACTTGGTGAGCTCGGCCGAGCGCCGGTCCATCACCAGCAGTTGCTTTGCGGGGTCGCGCACGAAGGGTTCGTAGAACCTCGTGAGCAGGTCGATGGCCGCGGCGTCGGTGGCACCGATCACCACGCGGTCGGGCTGCCGGCAATCGCGCACGGCCGAGCCTTCGCGCAGGAACTCGGGGTTCACGGCCACCGCGATGCGATGTGCCGCACCGCGTTGCGAAAGCGCCGCCTGCAGCACGGCCTCGACCTGCTCCGCGGTGCCCACCGGCGCGGTGGACTTACAGACGACCACGGCGCCCCGGTCGCGGTGCTGCCCGATGCTGCGCGCCACGGCCATCACATGCCGCAGATCGACGTCGCCCTCGGCATCGGCCGGTGTGTTGACCACGATGAAGAGCACGTCGCCATGCAGGCTGGCCGCGCGCTCGTCGGCCGTGAACCGCAGCGTCCCCGCGGCGAGGCCCTCTGCCACCAGCGCCTCCAGCCCGGGCTCGTGCAATGGCATCCGCCCTTGTTGCAAGCCTTCGATGCGGCCCGCATCGGCGTCGGCGCACAGCACGTCGTGCCCCGCTTCGGCCAGGCATGCGGCGAAGGTGAGGCCCACATAACCGGCGCCGAAGATGCTCAACTTCATGCGCGCGCCCCTCCCTTAAGGCACTGGCAGCGGCGGCGGTTGTGAGATAAAAGCAGGATGCAAGCCTTCAAAACAATGTCCGGACAGGAAAATTCGATGATGCCCGATCAAGTTGCCGCGCGTTGCGCACTGGTCCTGGAGACCAACAACCTGCGCGGCGGAGCGGATGCCGAGGCAGCCGCGAGCACCAGCCTGCAGCGCCTGGTCGCGCTGCTGGCCAAGCAGCAGGTGCCGCTCACGGCCCTGGCCCAGGTGGTCATCACGCACGACGGCTTGAGCGCCGCATCGTGCGAGGCCGTCGCGGCATTGGCGGGCCGCCCCATCGACTTCGTGCGCATCGACGCCGCCACCGGCTACTACGACGCCAAGAACGTCGGCTTCGCGGCCACCGATGCGGCGCGCTGCGACCACGTGGTGTTCGCCGACGCCGACTGCCTGCCCGACGACGACTGGCTGCTGCAGATGCTCACGCCGTTCACGCGCGCCGATGCGCCTGCCGTGGTCGCCGGCCGCACGAGCTACGCGGACAGCATCGTGGGCACCGCGCTCACGACCATCGACTTCATGTACTTCCCCAACGCCGACCACGCGGGCGCCACGAGCAACTTCTACGCGAACAACGTGGCCTTCCGGCGCGACGTGTTCGAGCAGCACAGCTACCAGGCGCTCGACGGCGTGTACCGCGCGCACTGCCAGGTGCTGGGCATGCGCCTGAAGGCGGCCGACGTGCCCATCCACTACGCGGCCGCGGCCCACACCGAGCACCGCCTGCCCGACACGCGCGCCGAGGCGCTCAAGCTGCGCTGGATGCGCGGGCAGGACACCTACTCGCTCACGCCGCACCTCTTGCGCAGCTACGTGTCGTCGCGCTGGCAGTGGCTTGCCAGGAGCGGGCCGATCGGGCCGCTGTGCGTGCTGTTCACGCGGCTGGGCTTCAGCGTGCGCGCGCTCAACCACCAGGACCTGCCGCCGCTGCGAGGCCTGCGCTGGCTCGCGGGCGTGGCGCTGATCGTCGGCTTCTCGGCCATCGACATGCTGGGCGCCTTCGCGCGCGGCATCGGCCTGCACACGACGGGCCGCACCAACGCGGATGCCCAGGCGCTTTCCTACCATCGCCCGACATGAACAAGAAAAACATCCTTGGCCTTCTCGTGCTCGCTGGCGCATGCGCCACGGCAGGCGCCGCCGACTTCACCGGCCGCGGCGTCTTCAACTTCAAGTCCGACAGCGGCTGCCCCTTCTCCGCGCTCGCGGGCCCCGCCAACGAATGCAACCGCCTCGCACTCGACGATGCCGACACGCGCGCCGCGCTCGACAGCGCCGCGCACACCATCCGCTTCGCGAACCCGCGCATCTACGGCGAGAAGACCATCGTGGGCGATGTGCTGCTGCAGGGCTCGGGCCAATCGCGCAGTTCACAAGGAAATGGCCAGCGCGTGCCGCTGACCTTCCACGCGCTCCTGAGCCGCTCGGGCAACGAGTGGTCGGTGAGCAGCCATGCGCACTCGCCCGTCGGCGGCGAGTTCAGCGACATCCGGATCGATCCGTACCAGGTCGTGGTGATCGAGGGCAGCGCCGAGCGCGTGGTGTTCACGCCGGCGCAGATCGGCGAGACGCTCTCCAAGCCATCGATCGCCGCGCGGCTCGCCAACGAGATCGTGCAGGTGCAGGACAACCGCACGGGCGGCGCCACCGATGCGGACATCACCGTGGGCCTGGGCCTGAGTCGCGCCTCCAAGTCGGTGGCGCGCGCGCGTTTTCGCGCGCCTGCGGCCAAGGGCGGCGAGCTTTCCGAAGCGATGCGGCAAGGCAACTGGTCGCTCGAGCTGCAGGCGCTGAGCGGGCAGATCCCGCGCCAGGTGGTGCAGCGCGACCTGTTCCTCTACGGGCTCGAATCGCAATCGCTGCTGCAGCCGTTGATGCAGCGCGGCTTCCGCAAGAACGAGAAGCTCGTGCTGGGCGCCGCGGGCGGCAAGGGCTACGTGCGCTACGACGGCCAGCAGCGCGAGCTCGCCGGCGCCGATGCGTCGGCGCGCGCGTTCCTGCAGGACAGCTTCATCGGCCTCGTGCTCGGCTGGCAGCAACAGCAGCCACGACCACAGCCCCCGATGGCCAAGGCCGATGGACGCTGACGCCGCCTCGCCGACCACCGCGTTCGGCTGCCTCGCGCCGCCGCAACTGCGCGGCTGGCCGGCGCTGCAGGCACGGCTGGTACACCACATCAAGCGCGCCGCCCTGCGCCAGATGCATGCGAGCCGCGCCGGTGAAGTGATGCTGTTGCGCCTGTACCTGGTCGGCGAGGAATCGTCCGAGCAGGCGCTGCAGCGCGAGCTGCGCACGAGCGCCCCCGAGTGGCTCACGCGCCAGCTCGACCAGCACCTGGCCGACGAGCAGTTGCATGCGCGGCTCTTCGCCGAGGCCATCGTCGAGCGCGGCGCCATCGCACAGGCGGCCGCATCGCCCGAAGAAGCGCCGCAGCCCGACTGGCTGAGCCGGCGCAAGCTCGCGCGCTGGCAGCGCCTCATCCAGCGCCATGCGCCGCACTTCGCGCACGGCGGCCTCGTGCCGGCCTATGCGATCGGCCTGGCCGCCGAGCAGATGGCCTCGCGCATTCTGCAGCGCCACTGCGCGCTGATCGGCCCGCGGCATGCGCTGCATCCGCTGCTCACGCGCGTGCTGGCCGACGAAGACCGCCACATCCGCCTGTGCAGCCGCACGCTGCAGCGCTGCGTGGCGCCGCACGAAGAGGCGCGGCTCGCGCAGCTGATGCACGAGGTGCGCGACACCGAGCGCGGCTTCGGCATCACCGGCGCGCTGGGCATGTACGCGGCCGGCCTGGCCCTGCGCCTGCGCCCCGGCGGCGCACGGCCGGTGGCCGCCTGAGCCGATCGATGCCGCCGCGCATCGTCTACCTCGCGACTGCGGACGCGCGCGGCCACCTGATGCGCGCGCAGCTCATCGCGCATTCGCTGCGCGCGGCGGGCGCCAGCGTGCAGGTGCTCACCACCTCCGACGAGGGCGCGCGCTTTCTCGCGGGCTTCGGCATCGAGGCGCCGGTGCTCTCGCGCCACTACGCGGTGCAGTTCGATCGCGAGCAGAACATGCTGCGCCGCGAGACCGACCGCAACGTGGCGCACTACATGTTCCGCCCGGGGCGCATGCTGCGCGACATCCTCCGGCTGCGCGCGTGGCTCCGCGATGCAGACCTGGTGGTGAACGATTCCTTCCACCCCGCGCTGCTGTTCATGGGCTGGATGCCGGGCTGGCGGCGCAAGGTGGTGCATGTGTACGGCGCGAGCCTGCGGCATGCGCTCCAGACCAACTTCAGCGGGCGCATGCCCGCGTGGATGGCGGGCATCTTCGGCCGCATCGTCGCCTGGCAGATCGACCGCAGCCGCGCGCGCATCGCGCACGACTTCGCCTACGGCGAGCCGCAGAACGACGGCCGCGGCGGGCACCGGCTCGCCACGCCCGTGGCCGTGATGGGCGCCGACACCGAAGCGCACGACGACCTCGCGCCGCAGGCCGCGGTCTATCTCAATCCGCATTTCGAAGAAGCCGCGCTGGCCGACGGCCTGGAGCGCGGGCTGGCCGATGCACGCGTGCCGGCGCACCTCGTCGGTGAGGGCTATGCGCAGCGCGCGGGCTGGCACGCGCAGGACGAGCACTGGATCGAGATGGCCGCGCGCAGCGCCTTCATCGTCTCGGCGCCCGGCATGGCGGCGCTGTCGATCGCGGCGGTGTACCGCAAGCCCATCCTCTTGCTCCTGACCGACCAGCCCGAGCAGGCGATCAACGCGCAGCGCGCGGCGCAGCTGGGCCTGCACCACCGCACCGTGGTATGGCAGGGCCGCACGGGGGATTTCGCGCGCGCCGTGACGACGGCCGCGAGCGAACTGCTTGCGCTGGCCGACAACGGCAGCGGCCCGCAGGCGGCGCAGAAGGGGCGCGAAGCCGCCATCGCGCGCCTGCAGCACTGGACGGTGCTGCTCTACAGCCTCGCGTCCGCAGCGCCGCCCCTGCGATAACTAACCGGCAGCGCCGCGCGCCGAATCGCGCAGCGCGCGGAACACGCGGGCGAGCGCGCGCACCGGCCGCATTTCGGACCACTGGATCGACGATGCCGACGACACCTGCGGCGGCGGCATCGCGACCACGCCCCGCGCCGTGCGCAGCGACACCTGCAGTTTCCTGAGCGTGAAGCCCGGCTTCACGAGCGCGCGGCGCCCGTTGCCGCGGCCCGCATCGGCCACGACGAACTGCAGCACCAGGCACTTCCTGCCGGCCGTGGGCTGCACCTCGAACACCAGGCTGCGCCGCTTCGCGCCTGTGGTGCAGGATGCGGGCAGCACCACGCCGTCGAACATCGCGTGCACGCTCGTGGTCTTCAGGTTGCTGCGGAAATCGATGCGCACTTCGAGGCGGTGCGGCTGCTGGTGCGGCGGCTGGTGCTGCTGATGCGACGGCGAGTCCGACAGCGACGGCAGGGGGATCACCAGGCACGCGAGCTCACCGGCACTCTTCACGCCCTCGGCCTCGGGCGGCGCCCATCCCTGGCTCAGCCAGCCGGCCGCGGGGCTGCCGGGGTGGAACAGGTAGGTGCGGCTCAACTGCAGCTCGGCCACGTCGCGCAGGCCGTGGCTCTGGTCGTCGAAGCCCCAGCGGGTCATGAAGGCGCGGTCGATGGTGGCGGCGGGCCAGGCGGCGAAGTGGCGCGGCGCCGCATCGGCCGTGACGGCGACGCCGCTGATGGCGGTCATGAAATCCATCGCGCCGAGTTCGGGCCCGACGGGTATCCACGCCGAGCACGCCACCGGCAGTTGCCCCGCGGCGTTGCGGTCGGCGCGGATCAGCGCGTGCGCGGGCTTGCGGAAATAGCGCGCCTCGGTGAGCACGCTGGACGACAGGCTGGCCGCGAAGTGCACGTTCGCGGCCGACAGCAGCGCGTAGGTGTTCTCCTCGGTCCACGCCACATTGGGAATGGCCCGCGCGACCGGCGCGAGGTCGTGCAGCGCGGGCTCGTAGGGATGCGGCTTGATCACCAGCAGGTCGACGCTGCGCGCCAGTTCGCGCAGCGGCGCGACCACGCTCGCCGGGTGCATCGTGCGCCCGCCGCTCACGAGCGACAGGTCGACCAGGCTCTGGCCGAAGAAGAGCCCGATGCGAAGCCGCGGATCGAACAGCGCCGGTGCGCCATGCCGCGCGAAGTGGCCCTTGAGCGCGGCCGCGTGGTTCCAGAACACCTCGTCATCGACACGGCGCGCCTGCAGCGCCGCGGCGATGACCGCATCGTTCGTGCGCGCGCAGAAGTGCAGGTGCTCGGTGAAGCGGCGCGGATCGATCTCGATGTCCAGGTAGCTCGCGCCGCTGCGCGCGATGCAGTGCTGCAGCGCCGGCGTGAGGCCCCAGCCGATCACCAGGCAGCCGGGGTCGAAGGCCGGCATGCCGTCGCGGCCGTGCACCGGCAGCAGGTCGGCGATGCAGGCGCGCGCCCAGCCGGCGGGCGTTGCGGGCAGGTCGAGCCGGGCCATGAGGCGGGCAACGTCGATGCGGCCGCCTTCGGACAGCGGCGCCACCTCGCGCACCGGCAGGCCCAGGCGGCCGAGCGTGGCGTCGAAGAAGCCTCGCAGGAATCGCCGGTTCGCGGCGTGGTACGGAAGACCGTTGGCGGCGGAGCGAAAGAAATCGTCCGCGAAGATGACGTGATTGAACCGGCGGGTTGTCATTGACTGGGTGCGAGCCGGCCTGCCTGTGCAACCCGTCCGCGCGACCTTCCATGTGCGATGCGCCAATCTAGGCAGCCACTCTTAGTCCAGCGTGAGAACGGAGGCCCGCGCGCGCAAAGTTCCTGCAAAGGCCCCGTAAAGGGGGCTGAAACATTGCCTATTTTTTAATCAGTCGAGCGACAGGTTCAGGCTCTTGATCAGCGGATGCCAGCGCGCCGTTTCGTCGCCGATGAGCGCCTCGAACTGCGCCGGCGTGCTGCCCACCGGCTCGACGCCGGCCTCGGCGAACTTGCGCAGCACCGCCGGGTTGTGGATCGCGCTGGCCACCGACTGCTGCAGCCGGGCCACCAGCTCGGGCGGGGTGCCGTCCGGCACCGCCAGGCCCAGGAGCGCGGCCGCCTCGACCTGCGGCATGCCCAGTTCCGCGAAGGTGGGCACCGCGGGCAGTTGCGGCAGGCGCGTGGCATTGGCGACCGCCAGCGCGCGCGCCTTGCCGCTCTGGATGAAGCGGTTGGCCGCTGCCAGGTCGCTCATCATCGCGGGCAGCTGGCCGCCTGCCAGATCGGCCAGCGCGGGCGCGGCGCCGCGGTAGGGCACATGCACCATGCGCAGCCCGGCCTGCCGCTGGAGCAGCTCCATCGCCAGGTGCTGCGGCGTGCCGGTGCCCGCGGACGCGAAGCTGACCTTGCCGGGAAAGGCCCGCGCATCCGCGATGAAGGCGCGCGCGTCCTTCACGCCGCTGGCCGGGCCGACCAAGAGCACCATCGGCAAGCGCCCCAGCAGCGTGACCGGCGCGAAATCGCGCGCCGGGTTGTAGCTGAGGTTGCGGTAGAGCGCCGGGTTGAACACCAGCGTGCCGTTGTCGGCCGAGAGCACGGTGTAGCCGTCGGCCGGCGCGCGTGCGGCCTCGATGGCCCCGAGCGCCGTGTTGCCGCCCGCGCGGTTCTCGATCTGCACCGGCTGGCCGGTGTCGATGGCCATCTGCGTGCCGATGGTGCGCGCAACGATGTCGGCGATGGCGCCCGCGGGGTACGGCACGATCCAGCGGATCGGCCGGGCCGGGAAGTCGCGCTGCGCGTGCGCCGCCCTCGCCAACCCGCCCGACACGGCCGCGAGGGCCAGTGCCGCGAGCTTGCGTCGGGACAGGCCGGGCATCACCTCACGCCGCGCGGCTGGTCTTCAGGCCCTGGCCCGCAGCCCACGCCGCGACGTCTTCGCGCTTGATGGCGGCAGCCATGAGCCCCGGGAACGCATCGGGCGTGCATGCGAACGACGGCACGCCGAGCGCGGCCAGCTTGGCGGCGAGATCGCGGTCGTAGGCGGGCGCGCCCTCGTCGCTGAGCGCGAGCAGCGCGATGAACTGCACGCCGGCCTCGACCAGCTCGTTGGCGCGGCGCAGCAGGTTGCCTTCCACGCCGCCTTCGTAGAGGTCGGAGATCAGGATGAGGATGGTGTTGCGCGGCTCGCGCACCAGGCTCTGGCAGTAGCCGACCGCGCCGTTGATGTCGGTGCCGCCGCCCAGCTGCACGCCGAACAGCAGGTCCACCGGGTCCTGCAGCTGCTCGGTCATGTCGACCACGGCGGTGTCGAACACCACCAGCTTGGTCGCCACCGCGGGCAGGCTCGCCATCACCGCGCCGAAGATGCTCGAGTAGACGACCGAGGCCGCCATCGAGCCGCTCTGGTCGATGCACAGGATCACCTCGCGTTGCGGCTGGCGGGCCTTGCGGCCGTAGCCGACCAGCGTCTGCGGCACCACGGTGCGGTATGCCGGCTGCCAGTGGCGCAGGTTGGCGCGGATGGTGCGGTTCCAGTCGATCTCCGAATGGCGCGGGCGGCGGTTGCGCTGGCTGCGGTTGAGCGCCCCGCTCACGGCGCTGCGCATCGGCTCCTCCAGCTTCTTCATGAGCTCGTCGACCACCTTGCGCACCACGGCGCGCGCGGTGTCCTTGGTGCCGGCCGGAATCACGCTCGCGAGCGCGACGAGGTTGGCGACCAGGTGCACGTCGGGCTGTGCGTTCTCCAGCATCTCGGGCTGCAGCAGCATCTGGCGCAGGTTCAGCCGCTCCATCGCGTCGCGCTGCATCACCTGCACCACCTGGCTCGGAAAGTACTTGCGGATGTCGCCGAGCCAGCGCGCCACGCTGGGCGCCGAATCGCCGCGGCCGCCGCGCTGGCCGCCCTGGCCAAGGCCGCGCCGGCCGTCGGCTTCGTAGAGCGCGGCGAGCGCCTGGTCGATCTCGCGCACACGGCCTTCGACGGCGCCGCAGCTGGCGTTGGCTTCGCTGCCGAGCACGAGGCGCCAGCGCTGCAGGCGGTCGGTGGGCGGCAGTGCTTCGTCAGCGTCTGCGGGGTCCTGAAGATTCGCGCTCATGCTTTCACTCCCAGCAGTTCCCGCAGCAGCGGCAGCGCGAGCACCGCGCGTGTGTTGTCCCAGTCGGCGGCGGCCACGGCGGACGGCAGTGTGCCGCCGACCGCGCCGCGCTTCGCACGCTCGCCGAGCGCGCGCCGGTCGGCGCCGGAGAAGTCCGCGAAGCTGCGGCGCACCAGCGGCAGCACCTGCACGAAGTGTTCTTCGCCGAGCCCCGAGAGCCAGCGGTCGACCAGCGACCAGACGGCCTCGTCGTGCAGCAGCACCATCGCATTGCGGTTGAGAAAACCTTCGAGCCACGCGGCCGCCTCGGTCGGCGGTGCGCCGGCCGAGAGGTTGCGCCCGAGCTGCTGCGAGGCGCCGTCGCTGTCGATCTGCGCATCGTCCAGCAGCAGCCGGCAGCTCACGCCGCGCAGCAGCGGCGCGCCGGTTTCGCCGAAGGCGATGGACCGCAGCGCGGCGCGCCAGGCAGCGGTGGTTTCTTCGCCGTCGCGCAGGCGCACCGCATCGTGCGTGGCGATGAGCCGGGTGCGCAGCGCTTCGGCGGCTTCGGCATCGAGTGCGCCGCAGGCGATCGGCAGGCCGATGGCGCCGCGCACGATCAGGCTGTCGAGCACGTGCGAGAGCAGCGCGCTGTCGGTCTGGCGCACGCTGCCGTAGCGGAACACGTTGGCCAGCGGCGGCACCGCGCCAATGAGCTGCACTGCATCGCCGGTAAGGGCTGCGCGGTCTTCGAGCGCGCGGGTCACGGCCTGCACCGCGACCGGCAGGTCGGCCAGCAACACGATGTCGACCTGCTCGGCGAGGGCCGTGAGCGAGGTCTCTGCCGCCAACGCTTCCATCACGCGCGCGCTCGCGGCATGGGCCACGGTCGCGCCGAAGCGGCTGGCCTCGATGATGCGCAGCGCGAATTCGGGCTGCCATTGCAGTTGCCACACTTCATGAAAAGTGCCGCGGCTCGCACGCTGGCCGGCGGTGATTTCGCCCCACGGCAAATCGAGCAGCCGCAAGCGGTGCAACAGGTGGCTGCGCGCGAGATCGTTGGGCTGGCGCAGGTCGAGGTCGAGCGTTTTCGCGGTCGCCTCGGGCTTGAGGCGCAGGCTCTTTTGCGCCTGCTCGATGTCGCGCTGCAGCGGCACGGTCGGCACTTCGGCGGGCACCTGGCCCATGCGGTCGCCGACAGTGAGGCGCTCGCGGATCAGCGTGAGCGGCGCCTGCTCGCCCATGCAGATCACGCTGCGCACGGCCTCGTCGAGCTCGGGCAGGCCGGGCGCGGGGCGCTCGCGCAGCGCGGCGAGCGTTTCGGCCAGGCGCGTGGCTTCGATCAGGTGGGCGGAGGAGCAATCGAGGTCATGCTCGCGCAGCAGCCGCGCGACGCGCGCGAGCCAGCCGGTCGTGCGGCCCGCGACCTGCTGGCCTTGCTGCCACAGGTGCTCGTACCAGCCGGGCGAATCGATGCCGGCGCCGTAGCCGCTGGCGCTCGTCAGATGCCGGTAGGTCCACGGCACCCAGGTCGCGAGCACCTTGAGCTTGGGCAGGCCCTTGAGCAATGCCGCATCGGCCTTCGCGGTGACCGCGCCCTGCAGCGCGGGCACGTGCCACGCGCCGCAGACGACCGCGATGCGCTGGTGGCCGGCCTTCACGGCTTCGCGGATCGACTGGCGCATGAAGGCTTCGCGCAGTTGCTCGCGCTCCATCGCGCGCTGGCCGCGGCGGTCTTCGGGCGTTTCGGCGCGCACGGCGGTCATCGCTTCGGCGATGGCACCGAAGAGGTCTTCGCCATCGCCGCGCTCCTCGACCATGTGGTTCCACCAGCTCTCGCCGTCGGCGTAGCCGGCAGCGTGGGCGAGCCAGTCGAAGGGATCGTCGGGCAGCGCGTTGGCGGCCTGCGCTTGTTCGGGGTCTTCGACGGTTTCGGAGACGGGCACCTTGTCGGTCTCGTCATCGTCGAGTGGTGTTTCTGCCGATGCTTCGGCCTTGGCCTCATCCGCCGCGCGCGCCGCCTGCTCGATGGCCATGCGATGCGCCTGTGGCAAGTCGATGAATCGCGTGGGCAGCTGGTGCTTCACGCCCCACTGCAGCGCCTGCCACTCGGGCGAGAACTCGGCGAACGGGTAGAAGGCGGCCAGGCGCGTGTCGTCGTTCGCATGCACCAGCATCGCGACCGGCGGGCGCAGGTCCGCATGCGCCATGAACGAGAGCAGGCCTTCGGCCTCGGGCGGCCCTTCGACCAGGATGCAGTCGGGCTGCAGCGACTCGAAGGCGCGCAGCAGGCTGCGCGCGCAGCCGGGGCCGTGGTGGCGGATGCCGAAGTAGTGCAGCGGTGAAGCCATGTGCAGTCGCGTGGCGCAGGGCTCAGAGCTGTTCGCGGCAGGCGCGGTACAGGTCCTTCCAGTCGGTGCGCTCCTTCACCACCGTCTCCAGGTATTCCTTCCACACCACGTGGTCCTGCACCGGGTCCTTGATGACCGCGCCGATGAGTCCCGAGGCCACGTCGGCCGAGCGCAGCACGCCGTCGCCGAAGTGGCCGGCCAGCGCCATGCCGCTGTTGATGACGGAGATGGCCTCGGCGGTGGAGAGCGTGGAGGTGGGCGACTTGATGCGCGTCTTGCCGTCCTCGGTCTGGCCGTTGCGCAGCTCGCGGAAGATCTGCACCACGCGGCGCACTTCCTGCAGCGCGGGCGGCTCGGCCGGCAGCGCCAGCGCGCGGCCCAGCTCGGACACGCGCTTGACCACGATCTGCACTTCCTCGGCTTCGCTCGCGGGCACCGGCAGCACCACGGTGTTGAAGCGGCGCTTGAGCGCGCTGGAGAGTTCGTTCACGCCCTTGTCGCGGTTGTTGGCAGTGGCGATCACCGAGAAGCCGCGCACGGCCTGCACCTCGCTGCCGAGTTCGGGAATGGGCAGCGTCTTTTCCGACAGCACGGTGATGAGCGTGTCCTGCACATCGGCCGGGATGCGCGTGAGCTCCTCGACGCGCGCGATCTTTCCGAGGCGCATCGCGTGCACCAGCGGGCTGGGCACGAGCGCCTTTTCCGACGGGCCGTGGGCCAGCAGCTCGGCGTAGTTCCAGCCGTAGCGCAGCTGCTCTTCGCTGGTGCCGGCGGTGCCCTGGATCAGCATGGTCGAGTCGCCGCTCACGGCCGCGGCCAGGTGCTCGGACACCCACGACTTGGCGGTGCCCGGCACGCCGTAGAGCAGCAGCGCGCGGTCGGTCGCGAGCGTGGAGACGGCGATTTCCATCAACCGGCTGTTGCCGATGTACTTGGGGCTGACCTCGAAGCCGTTGGCGAGCTTGCCGCCCATCAGGTAGGTGAGCACGGCCCAGGGCGAGAGTTTCCAGTTGCCCGGGCGCTGGCGGTCGTCGACCTTCTGGAGCGCATCGAGTTCTTCGGCGAATTGCTGTTCGGCATGCTGGCGCAGGACATTGCTCATGGGCGGCCTTGGGATGAAGAAGAGGAAGAAGAAGTGGACGAAGAAGGACGAAGGGTCGAAAAGAGTTGGCGCGCGCGCACGATGCGCGCGGTGTCGCTCAATGCGCTCGCGAGGCCGGGGCTTTCCTCGGCCGCACGCGGCAGCTCGGCCAGCAGGTGCAGCGCATCGGCGTGCAGCAGCGCAGCCGCATTGCCGAGCACCTGGCGCAGCACGTAGTCGTTGACGAGGTCGCCGCGCTCCACGCGGGTTCGCAGCGCGGCCGCGAGCTGGAGCGAGAGTTCGGCCGATGGCGTTTCGCCGGGCGCACAGGCCTGGTCGGCGAAGGCGATCACGTTCTGCACGCCGACGCCCGCCAGGCCCAGTTCGATCAACCAGTGGCGCTCGCGCCGTTCGCGGGGCAGCAGCGCCAGCAACTGGCCGACCCAGGCGCGCTGGCTGTACTGGGTGTGGTGTTGGTCCAGCATCGCGTCGGCCCAGTCGACGTCGGACACGGCGAGGATGGCTTCGTTCCAGCCACGAAAAAGGGCGTCTCTCCAATCGCTCCTGGCGGCCCAGCCGAGCAGCGCGGCGGGTGTCATGCCGGTGCGCGCGGTCCACCACGAGAGCGGCGCCTGCCGCACGAGCTGATAGAGCCACCAGGCGCGCTCGCCGAGGCTGTCGTGGGTGGGGCGCACGGGATCGATGGCGTCGTCCTTCCAGCGCGGATCGGCGGCCTCGGGGGTGTTCAGCTGCCATGCGCCGCCCACCTGCGAGAGCAGCGGCGCGAGGAAGGCTTCGATGCGCTGCACGTGGGCGCTCGTGGGCAGGCGCTGCAGCAGTTCGACCGCGGCCTGGCGCACGTCGCGGGCGCGGTCCTTGAGCTGCGCGTCGATGAGCGCTTCGTCGTCGGGGCCGATGTTCTCGGCCAGCGCGCCGAGCAGCACGGCGCGCTCCTTGGCGGGGAGTTGCGGCAGCTCCGCGGCGAGGCGCTCGCGCGCGGCGGCGGGGTCGCTGCGGCGTTGCTCGGCGAGCACCGCGCGGCGCTGTTCGAGGCTGCCTTCGTCCCAGCGCGTCTGGGCATCGGCCTGCTCGCTGGCGCCGACGGCGTAGCGCCAGTCGTCGTTGCGCGCGGCGAGCCAGAGGCCGCGCTCGCCGAGCGCGGGGATCACGGCACTGCGCAGGTCGATCGCGCGGCGGCCGGCGTCGAGCGCGGTGGGCAGCAGGTTGTGGGGCAGGCGCAGGCCCGCGGCGGTCACCGCGGCGAGGCCTTCGTGCTGCAGCCGCAGCGGGCCGTTCGCGAGTGCATCGGCGATGGCCGCCTGCAGCGCGGGATCGTCCAGCACGGGGCGCTCGTCGGCAGTGGCAAGCGGTGCGTCGGAAGGCGAGAGGCCCGGCGCCACGAAGCCGGCGCGGCGGCCGATGGCGACGGCGCCTGCGACGCGCAGCAGCTGGCCTTGCGCTTCGCCGGCCTGGATCGCCTGCAGCAATCCGCCGAATTCGCCGGCCATGCCTTCGGCGGCCGGTACGGGTTGCCGGGCGGTGCCGACCAGCGCGCTTTGCAGCAAGGTATTCCAGTGGCTCATGTGCGCACTCCGGCCAAGGTCCAGACCGGCGCGCTGCCGGCGGCGGCACCCGAGGCCCAGGCGGTGAGCGGCGCGAACTGCTCGCCGTCCCATTCGCCGAAGACGCGCAGCGGCGCGCCGCCCGAGTGCGCGAGCAACTGCCAGGCCTCTTGCGTTGCCAGTTGCATCGGCAAGGCCTTCGGTGCGGCGTCGAGGCGCAGCCACCATTGGTCGCCATGGCGCGCGGGCACGGCTTCGGCCCACACCATCGGCAGCAGTGGCTGCCAGGGATTGGCGGCGATCTGTTGCGCCATGCGGTGCCATTCGTCGAGGGCATCGGCTGCGGGCGCCGGCGATGCGGGCGCATCCGCCTGCAGTTCGGCCAGCAGCTCGGCCACCAGCGCGCGCTGCGAAGCGTGGCCGGGATAGAAGCACAGCACCGCAGCGCGCTCACTGCCGCTGACCCAGCCGGTTTCGAAACCGCGTCCGCCATGCGAGTAATCGAGCAGCAGCGCGCGCCGCCCGCTCGCGCGGCCCTGCAGCCACACATGGCGCTCGACCAGCTTCGCGTCGCGTTCGTCGGTGCACTGTCCCAGCACGAGCCAGTGGTCGCTGATGCGTTCGCCGTCAGCGAGCAGGCCTTCGCGGTCCTGCGGCCAGCCGAGCGCGGTGCGCAGGTCGGCCAGCGTGGCGGGCGAGAGGGATTCGCGGCGCGGCACCGCATCGGCAATCAGCTGAAGACGCCCCAGCCGGTCGAGCAATCGCGCCGGCCAGCCCTCGCCCGCGCCGATGAGCTCGGCCGCCTGCGTGATGCGCTGGCCGAGCCCCGGCGCCTGCGCATCGACCATGCGCGCGGCCATCGCGCCCCAGGCCTGCTGCTGCTCGGCGCCGAGCGCGGCGAGGCCGCGCTGGGTCTGGTCGTCGAGCCAGCGCGCGAGCTCCTGCACGCCGGCCTCGATGCGCTTCCAGCGCTGCGCGTCGCGCTTGGCGGCCGCGGCCGGGTCGGGCGCGGCCACAGGTTCGGCGGCGCGCGCTTCTTTCTTCTCGGCCTTGTCGCGGCGCGAGGCGATCCACTCGGCCACCCACGGCGGCGGCGCGGCGGCGGTGAAGCTGGCGCCGCTCTGCGCGCGCAGCAGCATCAGCGCGAGGCCGTGCTTGCAGGGGAACTTGCGGCTCGGGCACGAGCAGCGGAACACCGGGCCCGCGAGGTCGACCTGCGTCTGGTACGGCTTGCTGCCGCTGCCCTGGCATTCGCCCCAGACGGCCTCGTCGGAAAACCCGAGCGTGGGCCACTTGGCCGGCGCGAGCAGGCCCTTGGCGGCCTTGGCCGACGCATCGTCGGGCGCGAGCGCCAGGACGGCTTCTGTGCTGAGAGTCATCGGGGCACCCTCGCGCCGCTCCGCGGCGCGGATGATTGGAAGGACGCGGCCATCAGGGCGCGACGGGATTGGCCGGCGTGCCAAGGCTGCCGGCCGGAGCGGCGGCGGCATCGGCGGGCGGGCGATAGGAAACGCGCACCGGGGAAGGCTGCGACGCGGCGGCAGTGACCGGCCTGGTCACGCCACCCTTGGTGACGGTCATCGGCGCAGCCGGTGCGATCGCTGGCAAGGTCGCCACAGGCGCCACGGCGGTGACGCCGGACGTGCCCGAAACCGGCACCGTGGCGCCGATCGCCGCCGTCGTGACCGGCGCGGCGCCGCCCGCGGGCGCGTACCCGGGCTTGCCGGCGTTCGGGTCGTGCAGCACCACGCTCTTGCCCACGCCGACGCCGGTGCCGATCGGCCCGATGCCGACGCCGACCCCCACGCCCGCGGTGCCGGCCACCACGCCGGTGTTGTTGACCGAGACGCCCGCGCCGAGCGGGCCCCAGCCGGTGTTCAGGCCGACGGAGAAGGCCCCGTCCTTGGTGGCACCGAGCCCGAGCGAGAGCCCGGGCACCAGCGGAATGCCGATGTGATAATGCGAACAGCCGCTCACCAGGAGCATCAGCAGCGCCGCCGGAACGGCGGCTGCTGCGCGAAGGGTGCGCGGCCGGGCGTTCACACCAGGAGCGCGTTGACGCGCCTCACGTAGGCGGCGGGGTCGGCCGGAAGGCCCCCTTCGGCGAGCAGCGCCTGGTCGAACAGGATGTTGGCGAGGTCGTCGAAGTGCGCGGAGCTCTCCAGCTTCTTCACGAGCGGGTGCTCGGCGTTGACTTCGAGCACCGGCTTCAAGTCCGGCGCGGGCTGGCCGGCTTGCTTCAACATGCGCGCGAGCTGCGTGCTCATGCCGCCGTCCTGCACCACGAGGCAGGCGGGCGAATCGACCAGGCGGGTGGTCACGCGCACGTCGTCGGCCTTGTCCTTGAGCGCTTCCTTCAGGCGCTCGAGCAGCGGCTTGAAGGATTCGGCGGCTTCCTCGGCGGCCTTCTTCTCGGCCTCGTCCTGCAGCTTGCCCAGGTCGACCGCGCCCTTGGCCACGCTCTGCAGCGGCGTGCCGTCGAACTCGGTGAGGTAGTTGAGCGCCCACTCGTCAACGCGGTCGGTCATGAGCAGCACTTCGATGCCCTTCTTCTTGAAGACCTCGAGCTGCGGACTGTTCTTGGCGCCGGCCAGGGTGTCGGCCGTGATGTAGTAGATCGCGTCCTGGCCGTCCTTCATGCGCGCCTTGTAGTCGGCCAGGCTCACGGTCACGGCGTCGGTGGTGCTCGATGCGAAGCGCAGCAGCTTGGCGATGCGGTCGCGGTTGCCCATGTCTTCGCCCAGGCCCTCTTTGAGCACCGCGCCGAACTCGGCGTAGAACCTGGCGTACTTGCCCGATTCATCGGCCGCAGCGGCAGCGGCTTCGGCAGCGGTCGGTGCGTTCTTGTCGACCACATCCGTCACCGCTTCGGTCGGCTCGGGGGCCGGCACCGATTCGCCCGAGCCCACGTCGATCTTGCCCTCGCCGCTCTCGGGCGCGGTCTTCTGCTTTTTCGCCAGGTCTTCGAGCATGGAGAGCACGCGCTTGGTGCTGCCTTCGCGGATCGCCTTCACGTCGCGGCTTTCCTGCAGCAGCTCGCGGCTCACGTTCAGCGGCAGGTCGGCCGAGTCGATCACGCCCTTGACGAAGCGCAGGTAGCTGGGCAACAGCGCCTCGGCGTCGTCCATGATGAAGACGCGCTTGACGTAGAGCTTCACGCCCGCGCTCTTGTCGCGGTTCCACAGATCGAACGGCGCCTTGGCCGGGATGTAGAGCAGCTGCGTGTACTCGGTGCTGCCTTCCACGCGGTTGTGGCTCCAGGCGAGCGGCGCCTCGTAGTCGTGGCTGATGCTCTTGTAGAACTCCTCGTACTGCTCGGGCGTGATGTCCTTCTTGGGGCGGCTCCAGAGGGCGTTGGCCTTGTTGACGGTTTCCCATTCGCCAGTCTTCACCATGTCGCCGGGCTGGTCGTTCTCGCCTTCCTTCCACTCTTCCTTTTCCATGAGGATCGGGAGCGAGATGTGGTCGGAGTACTTGCCGACGATCTGCTTCAACTTCCAGGCGTTGAGGTATTCGTCCGCGTCGTCGCGCAGGTGCAGCGTGATGCGGGTGCCGCGCTCGGCGCGCGTGATGTCGGCCACCTCGAAGTCGCCGGCGCCGCCGCTGACCCAGCGCACGCCCTGCTCGGCCGGAAGGCCGGCGCGGCGCGATTCGACGCTGATCTTGTCGGCCACGATGAAGCCCGAATAGAAGCCCACGCCGAACTGGCCGATCAATTGAGCATCGGCCTTCTGGTCGCCGCTCAGCTTGCTCATGAAGTCCTTGGTGCCGCTCTTGGCGATCGTGCCGAGGTTGTCGATGGCTTCCTGGCGCGACAGGCCGATGCCCTTGTCGGTGATGGTGAGGGTCCGCGCGGCCTTGTCGAACGTGAGGCGCACGTCCAGGTCGGGCTGGTCTTCATAGAGCTCGGGGTGGTCGAGCGCCTCGAAACGCAGCTTGTCGCACGCGTCGGACGCGTTCGAGATCAGCTCGCGCAGGAAGATTTCTTTGTTGGAGTAGAGCGCATGCGTGACGAGGTGCAGCAGTTGCGCGACTTCGGCCTGGAACGGGAGTTTGGTGTTGGAGGAATCAGCCATAGAGAAAAGAGAGATCGATCGAAAAAATTCTAAGCCGAGCCGCCGGCGGCGGCCGGGCTATTACCAATTTTGTGAGCTGGGGTTCATGTTCTGAAAAACAACAAGCCGTCGTCTGAGAGGGGGAGTGTGTGTGAGAGAGCGGGGGCTCACCTCGGCTGCGACTCCACCTCGCGTGTCCACCGGTCGATCAACCGCTTGCGCTCGGCCGCTTGCCCGTATTTCTGGAAGTCGTACTTGATGAGCTTCACGTCGGCCATCGACGGAATGCGCGCATCGGGCTTGAAGGTCTTGTTGGCCGGCGACTGCAGGCTGCCCGCCTCGCCGCCGATGGCCTGGCCCTTCGGGCTCATGAGCCAGTCGTAGTAGCGCTTGGCGTTCTCCTTGTTGCGCGCGCCCTTCACGAGCGCGATGCCGCCGATCTCGTAGCCCGTGCCTTCGCAGGGCGCGGCGGTCTTCACCGGAAATTTGTCGTACCGCCAGCGCTCGAAGCCGAAGATGAAGCTCACGCCGATGGCCACCTCGCCCTTGGCCACGTTGGGCGCCTGCGCCTGGCCGCTGCGGGTGTAGCTGGTGACGTTCCTGTGCAGCTTCTTCAGGTACTCGAAGGCCGCGTCCTCGCCCATCTGCTGCACGAGCCCCGCGATGATGGTGTAGGCCGTGCCGCTGGAGGCGGGGTGCGAGATCTCGATCTCGCCCTTGTATTCGGGCTTGACCAGGTCGGCCCAGCACTTGGGTTCATGCAGCTTCTTCTTGCGCAGCACGTCGGTGTTGAAGCCGAAGCCGATCGCGCTCGTGTAGAAGCCGCCCACCATGTTCTGCGACAGCGCGTACTGGCGCACGGCCCAGTCGTGCAGGTCGTTGATGTAGGCCGGGCGATAGGGCTCCAGCAGGCCCTGCTCGGCCGCCTGCAAAAACGGATCTCCGGTGCCGCCCCACCAGATGTCGGTCTTGGGGTTCGCGGCTTCGGCGCGCAGCTGGGCACCGATCTCGCCGGTGCCCTTGTGCGCCTGCTGCACCTTGATGCCGGTCTCGCGCGTGAAGGCCGCGGCGGCCGCCTCGCACCAGCCCGCGTCGGTGCTGCACAGCGCGTTGACCGTGCCCTGCGCAGCCGCGTTCTGCGGCGACAGCGCCAAGACGGCGACGGTGGCCAGGCAGGCGGCGCTGGCCGCGATATTCCGGATGGCAAAGGTGCGCATGCGCTTCTCCTCGGGCTGTATGTGGTCTGTATGGTTCAGGGGCGCAGGATAGCGCCCGCACGACGGTTCACGGCGCGGCCAGCAGCGGCGGCAGGTGCTCGGCCAGCCAGTCGATCACCACGCGCGTCTTGAACGGCAGGTAGCGGCTGCGCGAGCGGATCACGTTCAGCTCGAAGCCGAAGGGCCTGGGCTCCTCGAACACGCGCACCAGCGTGCCGGCGGCCAGCGCATCGGCCGCGAGCCACGCGGGCAGGCGCACGAGGCCCATGCCGCCGACGGCCGCTTCGAGCAGCACCTCGGCGCTGTCGCAGCGCAGGCGCGAAGGCAGCGTCACATCGACGAGCCGGCCATCGCCATCGTGAAAGCGCCAGGTCGAGACCTGGCCGTCGCGCGCATAGAGCACGGCCTCGTGCGGCGTTCCCGGCGCCTGGAGCGCGTCGATGCCGCGCGGATGCCCGCGCTCAGCGAGGTACGCGGGCGCGGCGCACAGCACCATCCACTGCACGCCGACCGGCCGCGCGACCAGGTCCGAGGAGTCGGGCAGTTCGCCGCTGCGGATCGCGAGATCAAGGCCCTCCTCGACCAGGTCCACGCGCCGGTCGCTGAACCCGAGTTCGAGCGAGAGCCCCGGATGCCGCCGTGCCAGCGCCAGCAGCAGCGGCCCGATCTTGAGCCGGCCGAGCATCGCCGGCATGCTCAGGCGCACCAGGCCCGTCGCGGTGCTGCGCGCCACGTCGGTGTGGGCCTCGGCCGCGTCGAGCTCGGCCAGCGCGCGGCGGCAGCGTTCGTAGTAACCGTGGCCTTCTTCGGTAAGGCTCTGGCTGCGCGTGGTGCGCAGGAACAGCCGCGTGTTCAGGCGCGCCTCCAGCCGCGCGATGCTCTTGGCCACCGCCGATCGGGTGACGTGCAGCCGCTGCGCCGCGAGCGCGAAGCTGCCCGCTTCCACCGCCGCGACGAATTCCTCAATGCCCTGCAGGCGTTGGCCCATTGGATACTTTCAAGCGCCATCAAGGCGAAAATTATCCACCACCGGATATTTTTCATCGTCAATAGGATCTGGGCTTCGCTTTTTCGTGGAGCTTTTCGATGCAAGAACCCCAGACGCTGCGCCGCTGGCAGCTTTCCCGATTCGGCCGCGCCCATCTCGAACAGGCCGAGGCGCCGCTGCCCTTGCCGGGCGCGGGCCAGATCCTCGTGCGGGTCGGCGCGGTGTCGCTCAACTACCGCGACCTGCTGATGATTCGCGACGGCATGGGCATGGCGCTCGAGATGCCCTTCACGCCCGGCTCCGACATGGCGGGCACGGTGATCGCGGCGGGCCCCGGGGTGAAGCGCTTCGCCGTGGGCGACCGCGTCGTCAACACCTTCTGGGGCGGATGGATCGACAGCCAATGGCACAGCGAAGCCGTGCTCGCCGGCGGTCCCGGGCCGGGCATGCTCGCATCGCATGTGCTGATCGATGCGGCCTGGGCCGTGGCCGCGCCCGCCACGCTGAGCCTGGCCGAAGCCAGCACACTGCCCTGCGCGGGCCTCACCGCATGGTTCGCGCTCGCCGAGACCGGCGGGCTGCGCGCGGACGAGACGGTGCTCATCCACGGCACCGGCGGCGTCGCGCTGTTCGGCCTGCAACTGGCGCGGCTGCATGGCGCGCAGGTCATCGTGGTGACGGGCAGCGAAGACAAGCGCGAGCAGACGCTCGCGCTCGGCGCCTCGCATGTGCTGCTGCGCGATGGCGACTGGCCCGCCGAAGTGCGCCGCCTCACCCACGGACGCGGCGCGGACCACGTGCTCGAACTGTCGAGCGGCCCGAACCTGGATCGCTCGCTGCAGGCCACAACGCAGGGCGGGCGCGTGTCGATCATCGGCATGCTCGGCGGCGAGACGCTGAGCGCGTCGTTCTATGCCATGGTGCTCGGCCGCGTGACGGTGCAGGGCATCGGCGTCGGCCATCGGCGCGCGCTCGAAGATCTCGTGCGCGCCATCGACGTCAACGCGATCAAGCCGGTGATCGCGGCGCAGTACGGTTTCGATGCGCTGCCCGCCGCGCTCGATCACCTGGAACGCGGCGCATTCGGAAAGATCGTCATCACGCTCTGAAGTATTGAGGCCTTCCGTTCACATGCAACGCAGTTGCAGCAGCGTTCAAAAATTGCGCGATCCGTGAAGAGGTTCCGTTCGCCGCAACGAGATGCTCGACGCGCTCCATTTCTCGTCTCAGAATGCGCCCGCGCCTGGCCTCGGTCGTGCGCGCTTTTTCAAACTTCAGATGGGGCGTTATGGAACACAGTACCTACAAAAAATGGTCGGCCGAGTTCATTGGTACTTTCTGGCTCACGCTCGGAGGCTGCGGAAGCGCAGTGCTGGCCGCGGCCTTTCCGGGTGTGGGCATCGGCCTGCTCGGGGTGTCGCTGGCCTTCGGTCTCACGGTGGTGACGGGGGCCTATGCACTGGGGCCGATTTCGGGAGGGCACTTCAATCCGGCGGTGTCGATCGGTCTCGCGGCCGCGGGCCGCTTCAAGGCCTCGCAGCTCGCGGGCTACATCGTGGCGCAGGTGCTCGGCGCCATTGCGGCGGCCGGCATTCTCTATTTGATCGCCACGGGCAAACCAGGCGCGGACATCGGCGGCTTCGCCACCAACGGCTACGGCGAGCACTCGCCCGGCAAGTACAGCCTGTACGCCGCGGCGCTGTGCGAAGTGGTGATGACGGCCGTGTTCCTCATCGTGATCCTGGGCTCGACGGCCAAGCGCGCAGCGGGCGGCTTTGCGGGCATGGCCATCGGCCTGTGCCTCACGCTGATTCACCTGATCTCGATCCCGGTGACCAACACGTCGGTGAACCCGGCGCGCAGCACGGGCCCGGCCCTCTTCGGGCCGTCCCATGCGGTGTCGGAACTGTGGCTCTTCTGGGTCGCGCCCATCGCGGGCGCAATCATCGGCGCGGTGATCTACCGCGCCTTGCTCAGCAACGGCAACGACGACTGAGCGTCGTCGCTACCGTTGCCTCGCGTCAGCTGCCGTTGGCCGACTTCACCAGCGGCAGCGAGGTCGACTGGCCGATCGACTCGGTGCCGGTGGGGTGCGAGGCGGCATAGGCGCCGGCCTGCACTTCGGTGTCCGAGATCTTCGACAGCATCGCGGGCGCGCTGGTCGACTGGCCGATGGACTCGGTGCCGCTCGGATGCGCGGCGGCGATCGCGCCGGCCTGCACCTCGGGCTTTTCGGCCGAGTTCATCTGCAGCGGATGGAAGTCGGAGCCATCGGTGGTTTCGGCCGATGCATTGACGGTGCCCAGCGCTGCGAGCGCAGCGAAGGAACCAATGGCGAGAAGCTTGAAGGAAGTGCGCATGGTGTGTGCTCCTGAGGGCAGGTTGTCTCCGGTCTCGAGCCATCGCGCGAACTGCGCGTGGCAGGACCTGAACGCACTCTAGGCAGCCCGACTGAGGTGAGGATGAGCGAAGAGTTAGCTGCGGCTTAGGGGGACGATGACGGCAGATGGACGCGCGCCATGAGCCCGGGGCCGTCGACGCGGTTGTGCAGTTCGATGCGCATCCCGTTGCGCTCGGCCGCAGTCCGCGCAATCGCCAACCCGAGCCCGCTGCCGCCGGCCGCCGCGCCCGGCACGCGAAAGAAGCGGTCGAACACGCGCCCCATGGCGCTCTCCGGAATGCCCGCTCCGTTGTCCAGCACATCGACCACCGCATGGCCGTCGACCTCGTGCAGCCGCACATCGACCACGCCGCCTTCGGGCGCATAGCGCAGCGCGTTGTCGATCAGGTTGTCGAACACGCTGCGCAACTCGGCCGCGGGCGCGGACACCACCGGCGTGATGCTGCCCTCGAAGCCCACGTCCACGCGCCGCGCATCGGCCAGCACCATCAGCTGGCTCACGCTCTCGCGCAGCAGCACCTCGATGTCGATGGCCTCGCGCACCATGGCGCGCTGCGGTGCGTCCTGCCGCGAGAGGCTGAGCAACTGCTCGATGAGGTGCTGCGCGCGCGTCACGCCCGCCTCGAGCTGGTTGAAGCGGTCGGTGGCTTCGCCGGCCGGCACGTGCGCGCGCAGGTTCTCGATCTGCAGGCCGATGGCGGCCATCGGCGTGCGCAGCTCGTGCGCCGCGTCCTGCACGAAACGGCGCTGAGTGGCGAAGGCACTGCGCACGCGCGAGAGCAGGTTGTTGAAGGCGCCCACCAGCGGCGCGATCTCGTCGGGCACGCGCGCGAGCGAAAGCTCCGTGGGGCTGCGCTCGTCCTGCGATGCCACGTCGCGCGCCACCCCGCGCAGCGAGCGCGAGGCGGCCGAGACGATGATCCACAGGATCAGCAGCGCCGCCGGCAGCAGCAGCGCGATCGGCAGGCCTTCGAGCAGGGCGCGGCGCAATGCGCGGCGGCGGCGGTAGTCCTCGTTCTGCAGCACCTGCACACGCGGCTGGTCCGCGCGCGTGCCGGGCTCGGCGGTGAACACGCGCCAGCTCGAATGCGCATGGGCGCCCGCGTTCACGTTGCGAAAGCCCTCGCCGGACTGCAGCGGCACCGACAGCGCGGGCCACGAGCTCGCGCGCAGCGTCGTGCCGTCGGCACTCCAGATCTGCACGACGAAGGCCCCTCGCGAGAACGCGGCCTCGCCATCGACCGCGCGAGGCGCCTTGGGCGGATCGTTGCCGGTGTACGACTCGGCCACCAGCCGCATCTGGTCGTCCAGCGCGTTGTGGACCAGGTTGCCGTACGCCAGAAAAGAGAACCACGCCGTCGCGACCGCCCCGACCAGGTGCAGCGTGATCAGCCACAGCAGGAGCTGCCGGCGCAGCGAGCGCGGTCGCCACCAGCGGCCGGGCTGCGCGGCGCCCTCCATCACGCGGCGACGCGCCAGCCCAGGCCACGCACGTTGCGAATCGACTCGGCGCCGAGCTTGCGGCGCATGCCGTGGATCAGCACGTCGATGGCGTTGCTCGTCACTTCCTCGCCCCAGCCGTAGATGCGGTTTTCCAACTGCTCGCGAGAAAGGATGGCACCCGGCCGTTCGAGCAGCGCATGCAGCAGCGCGAACTCACGCGCGGTGAGCGCCTCGCGCGCGCCGTTCACCAGCACCTCGCGCGTCGTGAGGTCCAGCTGCAGCACGCCGCTGCCCACCAGCGAATGCGCCGCGCCATCGCGGCGCCGCACGATGGCCCGCATGCGCGCGAGCAGTTCGCGGAACTCGAAAGGCTTGAGCAGGTAGTCGTCGGCGCCCAGGTCCAGGCTGTTGATGCGGTCGTCCAGGCCGTCGCGGGCGGTGAGCACCAGCACCGGCGTCGCATCGCCGCGTTCGCGGGCGCGCCGCAGCACGTCGGTGCCGTCCTGCTTGGGCAGTCCCAGGTCGAGCAGCACGCAGGTGTAGCCGCCGTCGCCCAAGGCGCTCTGCGCGAGCTCGCCGTCGCGCACCCAGTCCGCGGACCAGCCCGCGCCCTCGAGCGCCTGTTTCAGGCTGCGCCCGATCATTTCGTCGTCTTCCACCAAAAGCACGCGCATTGCAACGACTCCTTGGGCCGCAAGGTAGCACGTGATCGGGATGATCGGTAGTGCCTTGCGCCGCGGCGCAGCGTAGGGGCGAAGTCTTAAGCGTGCCTTAGCCGCCGAGCAGGCACCAGGGTCACAGCACGCGGACGTCGTGCCGCTCGCCCTCGCCGTCCGCCGCGAACGCCAGCAGGCGCATCGCCTCTTCCTGCGCGCCGAGCCGGTCCGCCTTCGACCATCGCGCGAAGGGCGCCAGCACCACCGTGGCCGCGTGCTTCGCGCGCTCGATCTTCCAGGTGCCCGCCACGAAACCGTCGAGCAGCACCGTGCCGCGCACGATGCCGTTGATGGTGAACACGCGGGCGCGATGTGCCTCGCTCAGCACGCGGCCGCGGTCGGCGTGGGAGAGCAGCAGGTTGTCCCATTCGGCGACGAGGCGCGGCGGCGCGGGCGTGTCGGGGTCGGGGCGCGGCGCGCGCGGCAGGTCGAACAGCTCCTGGCCCTCTTCGCCCGTGAACACGCGCAGCTGCGGCCGCAGGCGCTCGGCCACGGCCTTCCAGCCGGTGAGGCCCGACCATGCGCCGGCATCGGCGAGCGTCGCGGGGCCGAAGGCGGCGAGGTAGCGCAGCAGCAGGTCGTCCTGCGTTGCGGAAGCGGCATCAGGGGCGGATTCGCCGAGCCACTGCCCGATGGGCTGCAGCCGTGCGTTCTGATGCGAGTTCCAACTGCCCGCGGGCGGCAGGTGCACCAGCGGCATGTTGTTGCGGATGAGTGCGGCGAGCGACGCGGGCGCGCGGTCTTTCCAGCGCGCCGCGAGCGCCTGCCCGAGCTCGGTGCCGGTGAGCGGGCCTTCGTCGAGCAAGGCCTTGCCGGCCTTCACCACGGCCGCGCGGTCGATGTCTTCGAGGGCCCGCGAATGCTCGCCCGACAGGCCGCGCTGATGCACGGCCTCCAGCAGCGGACGCCATGCCAGTGCGTCGCGTGCCGTCATCAGGTGCAGGGTCGCGCGCAACGTCGACATGCGCACGATGCGGCCCCTCTTCAGCGCCTCGGACAGTTGCTCGCGGCGAAAGCCTTCGAGCCGGCTCCACAGGCCGATGTAAGGCGGGTTCGGTGCCTGCGCCTGCAGCCCTGCGAGTTTTTCGATGGCCTGTGCGACCGTCGCCTTGCGCCGCGCCAGCAGCATCTGCCGCGCGAGCGTCGCCCGGTTCAGCGCACGCCGGCTCAGCAGGGCGGCCATCGGCAAAGACTCAGAACTTCTCGTGCGGCCCGAGGTAGCGCCACTGCCCCACCGGCAGGTTGCCCAGCATCACCTTGCCGATGCGCACGCGCTTCAAGCCCACCACCTTCAGCCCGACCAGTTCGCACATGCGGCGGATCTGCCGCTTCTTGCCCTCGGTGAGCACGAAGCGCAGCTGCTCGGGGTTCTGCCATTCGACACGCGCCGGCTTGAGCGCCTGGCCGTCCAGGCTCAGGCCGTGGCGCAGCTTCGCGAGCATCGCCGGCGGAAAGACCGCCTGCACGTTCTGCGTGACGGGGTCGTCGTCGTCCATGCGGATGAGCTGACCCGTGGGCGCGGGCTGGCCCAGGCCGTGGTACGCCACGCGCACCAGGTACTCCTTCTCCATCACCGAGTCTTCGCCGATCAGCTGGCGCGCGATGCGGCCGTCCTGCGTCATCACCAGGAGGCCGATCGAATCGATGTCCAGACGCCCGCATGGGGCGAGCCCGCGCAGCTGCTGGGGGCTGAAGAAGAAGCGCGCGTTGTCGTCCGCCCAGCGGTTCTGCGGCGTGAAGAGGGTGACTGCGGGTTCGTGGCCGTCTTCGGCCTGCCCGCTCACAAAGCCGATCGGCTTGTTGATGAGGATGGTGACCTGGTTCGCCTGCTGGCCCTTGGCGGCCTTGTCGATCTCGATGCGGTCCGACGGCGTGACCTTCACGCCCATCTCGGCTGGCTTGCCGTTCACCTTCACCCAGCCATTGGCGATCCACTCGTCGGCCTCGCGGCGCGAGCACATCTTGAGTTCGGCCATGCGCTTGTTCAGGCGCACGGGCGCGTTGGGGGAGGTGGAGGGCTCGGTCATCGGGGGTTGATCAATGTGCGGCACCGATGCTATCCTGAACCCAAGCGCAAGTTGATTGCGCCAATTTTGGGGGATTCCCAAGTGAGCACACGCAAGTACCAGTACGCCATCGTCATCGGGCGTTTCCAGCCCGTCCATTTCGGTCACCAGCGACTCATCGAAGAGGGCCTGCGCGCCGCCGATCGGGTCATCGTGGTGGTCGGCTCCGACCGCAAGCCTCGGAGCGTCAAGAACCCCTTCACCTTCGACGAACGCGAACGCATGGTGCGCGCCTGCCTGCGCGGCACCGAGCAGATGCGCGTGAGCGTCGTCGGCGTGGGCGATTCGCCCTACAACGACCAGATCTGGATCGCGTCGATCCAGTCGGCCGTCGAGCGGCTGATCCAGCAGGACGGCCACGTGCCCGCGCAGGCCAAGGTCGCGCTGGTGGGGCACCTGAAAGACGCCTCGAGCTACTACCTCAAGCTCTTTCCGCACTGGGAGTTCGTCGGCCAGCACAGCGTGGAGAGCCTGAACGCCACCGACGTGCGCAGCCTCTACTTCGACCCCGAGAACCGCGGCCAGCTCGCACCGGCCGACCTGCCCGACGGCACCGCGGCCTTTCTCGACCAGTTCACGCACACGGCCGACTACGCCGAGCTCTGCGAGGAGCGCGCCTTCCTCGTCGACTACCGCGACAAGTACCGCTATGCGGGCAGCGACTTTCCGCCGATCTACACCACGGTCGATGCGATCGTGGTCGAGGCCGGACACATCCTCCTGGTGCAGCGCAAGTTCCATCCCGGCAAGGGCACCTGGGCGCTGCCCGGCGGCTTCGTCGGCCAGCACGAGCGGCTGCAGGACGCGGCCATCCGCGAGCTGAAGGAAGAAACGCGCCTGAAGGTCCCCGTGCCCGTGCTCAACGGCAGCATGAAGGCCAGCCACGTGTTCGATGCGCCCGACCGCTCGCAGCGCGGCCGCACGATCACGCACGGCTTCTTCTTCGAACTGGCGCACAACCAGTGGACGGGCCTGTCGGACGTGCGCGCCGACGACGATGCGGCCGAGGTGCGCTGGGTGCCGATCGCCGAGTTCCTCGGTATGCCAGACCGCATCTACGAGGATCATTACTTCATCGCGAATCATTTTTTGGGTGGCCTGGGCAAGAACTGAACGACCAGGCTTTGTCAGCAAGAACGGGCGCCGGTTGACGGGGCCCACGTGAAAGGAGCTTTCACAATGAACCGCAACCTCACCTCCTCGCCCCTGGGCAACAACCTGCTGCTGCGCACCGACTCCTACAAGGTGTCGCACTGGATGCAATATCCGCCCGGCACGCAGACCGTGCACAGCTACATCGAATCGCGCGGCGGGCTCTTCAGCCACTCGCTCTTCTTCGGCCTGCAGGCGTACCTGCGCGAATACCTGCAGACGCCGGTGACGCTGGCCGATGTCGACGAAGCCGCGGCCATGATGGCCGTGCACGGCGAGCCCTTCAATCGCGAAGGGTGGCTGCGGCTGATCGAGAAGCACGGCGGGCTGATGCCGGTGCGCATCCGCGCGGTGCCCGAGGGCAGCGTGCTGCCGGTGCACAACGTGCTGGCCACCATCGAGAACACCGACCCCGAATTCTTCTGGGTCACGAGCTTTCTCGAAACCGAATTGCTGCGCGCGATCTGGTACCCGACCACCGTGGCCACGCTCTCCGCGGCCGCGCGCACGACGCTGCTTCGGTACCTCGAAGCGACCTGCGACGACCCGCAAGGCCAGATCGCCTTCAGGCTGCACGACTTCGGCGCGCGCGGGGTGTCGAGCCTCGAATCGGCGGCGCTCGGCGGCATGGCGCACCTGGTCAACTTCATGGGCACCGACACGCTGGCCGCGCTGGTCGCGGCACGCCGTTACTACGACTGCGACGTGGCGGGCTTCTCGATTCCCGCGGCCGAGCACAGCACCATCACGGGCTGGGGCCGCGACCATGAATCCGACGCGTACAGCAACATGGTCGACCAGTTCGGCAAGCCCGGCGCGACCTTCGCGGTGGTGAGCGACAGCTACGACATCTTCAATGCCTGCGCGCGGATCTGGGGCGGCGAGCTCAAGGCCAAGGTGGTGGCCTCGGGCGCGACGCTGGTGGTGCGGCCCGACTCGGGCGACCCGGCCGAGACCACGCTCAAGGTGGCGCAGATCCTGGCCGATCGTTTCGGCACCACGACCAACGCGAAGGGCTTCCGCGTGCTGAACAATGTGCGGATCATCCAGGGCGATGGCGTGAACCTCGACTCGCTGCGGCTGTGCCTGTCGAACTTCTTCCACAACGGGTTTTCGACGGAGAACATTTCCTTCGGCATGGGCGGCGGGTTGCTGCAGCAGGTCAACCGCGACACCATGCAGTGGGCGATGAAGTGCTCGGCGATGCAGGTGAACGGCGAGTGGCGCGATGTCTACAAGTCGCCGGTGGGGGATGTGAGCAAGGCTTCGAAGAAGGGGCGTCTTGCGCTGGTTCGGAATGCACGCGGAGAGGTGCAGACGTTGCGCGAAGAAGCGCTTGCGGATGGTCAAGCCGATCTGCTGCAGACGGTGTTCGAGAACGGGCGCATCGTTTCGAACACCACGTTCGATGCGATTCGCGAACGGGCGGCCATTGGGGTGAATCAGTTCGTCACTTCGCGGGCGCCGCTCTGAAGATTTTTCAGGGCGGGTGCACAGGCCACCGGGTACTCCCCTCCGCGAATGTCCCCCGGGCTTCGCCCTCCTCCTTGATTTCGCTGCGGGGAGCACCCGATGCCCTGCGCACGTGGGCACGCTGCTGGTGATCGGCGATCAACGACTGCTCTGAAAGCGCTCCCGCCGATGGTGGGCTCTGTTTCGCGAAATCAAGGGGGAGGCCGCAGGCCGGGGGACATTCGCGAAACAGAGCCCACCGTCGGCGGGTGTGCCGCCCCGAATCGACAGGCCCGAAACACTGCCACAGGCCATGGCCATAATCCGCCCAGACAGCCGAATCCATGACCAAACTCCTGATCCTCAGCGTGAGCGCCGGCAACGGCCACGTGCGTGCAGCACAGGCGCTCGCCGCCACCGCCCAGTCCCTCGCCCCGCCCTGCACGGCGGTCCACACCGACGCCATGGCCCATGTGGCCGGCGGCTTTCGCAAGGTCTACACCGACTGGTACATCCAGCTGGTGAACCGCGCGCCCGAGCTGTGGTCGTACCTGCACCAGCGCACCGACACCACGCCGCACCACGCGCCCTCGCAGCGCCTGCGCCGCGGCATCGAACGGCTGAGCACCGGCGCGCTGGTGCGCGAGATCCGGCGCGAGAAGCCCGATGCGGTGATCTGCACGCACTTCCTGCCGGCAGAGTTGCTGATGCGCGAGCGCAACCGCGGGCGCATCGACTACCCGGTGTGGCTGCAGATCACCGATTACGACCTGCACAACATGTGGCTGATTCCCGGCATGGCGGGCTATCTGGCCGCCACCGAGGAAGTGGCCTTTCGCCTCCGCGCGCGCGGCATTCCCGCGGACCGCATCCACGTGACCGGCATTCCGGTGATGCCGGCGTTTTCCGAGCCCGACGCGCCGGCGCTCGCGCGCAACACCTGCGCTGCCGAACTCGGGCTCGATCCGTCGCGGCCCGTGCTGCTGATGGCCTCGGGCGGTGCGGGCGTGGGCGACCTTGCGAGCATGGTCGAGCGCGTGCTCGGCCTCGGCGGGCATGACGGGGAACAGGGCAACTTCCAGGTCATCGCCGTCGCGGGCCGCAACGTCGAGGCGCACGGCAAGCTGCAGGCGCTGGCGGCGCGCCACCCGGGCCGCGTGGTGGCCGTGGGCTTCACCAACGAGATGCACAAGATGATGGCCGCGGCCGATCTGGTCGTCACCAAGCCTGGCGGGCTTACCGTGTCCGAGTGCCTCGCGCTCGGCAAGCCGATGCTGTTGATCTCGCCCATCCCCGGGCAGGAAGAACACAACGCCGGATTCCTGATGGAAGAAGGCGCCGCGTGGCTGGCCTACGACGCGATCGGCCTGGACTACAAGGTGGCGCGCCTGATGGCCGACCCGGCCAAGCTCGCGGACATGGCCGCGCGCAGCCGCGCGCTCGGCAAGCCGCAGGCGGCGCGGGCCGTGCTCCAACACGTGCTGGGTGCGACAGCGTGAGCGGCGCGACTGAAAAGACCGGCGTGGGCCGAACGCTGGGCTACCTCGCGTGGGTGGTCGTGATGGCTTTCTTCTTCGCCAACGCCGAGATCCAGATCGAAGGCGGCGCGGGCTGGGCCACGTCGCTGCCGACATGGCGCATCGAGAACAGCATCTGGCTGGACCTGTTCTGGGGCGGCCGCGCGATGACCGGATATCACGCCTGGGTGTTCACCTTCATGGCGCTGGTGTTCTTCGCGCCGCTGGCCTTCAATGGCCGTTGGACCTGGCGCGACGTGGGGCTCGCGCTCGCGGGGCTGATCGTGTTCTGGGTCTGCGAAGACTTTTTGTGGTTCATCATCAACCCGGCCTTCGGCTGGGCGCGCTTCAACCCGGTCGATGCGTTCTGGCACAAGCACTGGCTGTGGGGCGCACCCGTGGACTACTGGGGCGGCCTCGCGGTGGCGGCGCTGATCCTCACGGTGCGCCACTGGCGCCGGCGCGCGCGATGACGGCAGCGAAAACACCCCAGGCCGACGACCTGCGCCCCGGCCACTGGGCCGATCCGCTGGACGAGTTGCAGGTCGAGAACCTGCACCGCATCACGCCCACGCTGTACCGCAGCGCGCAGCCGCGGCGCGCGAACGTCGCGGCGCTGCAGTCGCTGGGCATCCGCACCATCGTGAGCCTGCGGTCGTTCAACGACGACAAGAAGGTGTTCGCGGGCAGCGGCATCCGCCTCGTGCGCGTGCCGATCAATACCTGGTCCATCGACGATGCCAAGGTGCTGCGCGCGCTGGTCGCGATCCGCGAGGCCGAGAAGCACGGGCCGGTGCTGATCCACTGCATGCACGGCGCCGACCGCACCGGCGTGGTGGCCGCCGTCTACCGCATGGCGGTGCAAGACTGGGACAAGGACAGCGCACGCCACGAGATGCTGCGCGGCGGCTACGGCTATCACACGCTGTGGCGCAACATTCCGCGCTACATCGAGCGGCTCGATCCGCTGCGGATGCGCCATGCGCTGGCCCATGCCCCGGTGATTCCGGTGGTGTCCTGAAGGCGCCTGCAGCTTTCACGACCCGCTCCTATACTGGCCGCCCCGTGGCCGATGGCCATCTCCGAACGACCTTCAAAGAGGCTTCTTCCATGGCACTCCAACTGCGCTCCCTCGTCCGCTCGAGCGGCGAACTCGAACTCTCGCTGCACGACGAACCGATCCCCGAACCCAAGGCCGATGAAGTGATCGTGCGCGTCGAGGCGTCGCCGATGAATCCGTCGGACCTGGGCCTTTTGTTCGGCGCGGCCGACATGACCACCGCGAAGGCATCGGGCACCGCGGACCGCCCGGTCGTCACCGCCATCGTTCCCGAACGCGCGCGGCCTTCGATGGCGGGGCGTCTCGACCAGTCGATGCCCGTGGGCAACGAAGGCGCGGGCGTGGTGGTCAAGGCCGGCTCGTCGCCGGCCGCGCAAGCGCTGCTCGGCAAGACCGTGGCGGCCATCGGCGGCGCGATGTATTCGCAGTACCGCGCCATCTCCGCGGCGCAATGCCTCGAACTGCCCGCCGGCACGACGCCGGCCGAAGGCGCCTCGTGCTTCGTCAACCCGCTCACCTCGCTGGGCATGGTCGAGACGATGCGGCGCGAAGGCCACAAGGCGCTGGTGCACACGGCCGCGGCATCGAACCTGGGGCAGATGCTCAACAAGATCTGCCAGAAGGACGGTATCGACCTGGTCAACATCGTGCGCAAGCCCGAGCAGGAAGCGCTCTTGCGCGGCCTCGGCGCGAAGTACGTGTGCAACGCAACCTCGCCGACCTTCCTCGAAGACCTGACGCAAGCGCTGGTCGACACCGGCGCGACGCTGGCCTTCGATGCAACGGGCGGCGGCAAGCTCGCGGGCCAGATTCTCGGCTGCATGGAAGCGGCACTGAACCGCACCGCCAAGGAATACAGCCGCTACGGCTCGACCACGCACAAGCAGGTCTACATCTACGGCGGCCTGGACCGCAATCCCACCGAGTTCGTGCGCAACTTCGGCATGTCGTGGGGCATGGGCGGATGGCTGCTGTTTCCGTTCCTGCAGAAGCTGGGGGCCGAGGGGACGCAGCGGCTTAAGGCGCGCGTCGTGTCCGAATTGAAGACGACGTTCGCAAGCCACTACACGCGGGAGATCTCGCTGCTCGAAGCGCTGCAGCTCGATGCGATCGGGGTGTATGGCAAGCAGGCGACGGGGGAGAAGTTCCTGCTGAATCCGAACAAGGGCGTTGCGGCCTGATCTCCCGCTTGGGGGGGGTGGGACGTCCGCCTAGACGACCAGCCGATACCCCACCGCCGTTTCGGTCAGCAGATGCCTGGGTTGCGCCGGATCGGCCTCCAGCTTCTGCCGCAGATGCCCCATGTAGATGCGCAGGTAGTGGTTCTGGTCCGTGTGCGACGGCCCCCACACCTCGCGCAGCAGTTGGCGCTGCGTGAGCACGCGGCCTGCGTTCGCGACCAGCACCGAGAGCAGCCGGTACTCGGTCGGCGTCAGGTGCACCTCGGCGCCGGCGCGGCGCACGATGCGCGCGGCGCGGTCCAGTTCGATCTCGCCGAATCGGAAGACGGCTTCGGCCGGTTCGTCGTTGCCGCCGCCGGCCGCGCGCGGGCGGCGCAGGTTGGCGCGCACGCGGGCCAGCAGTTCGCCGGTGCCGAAGGGCTTGGTGAGGTAGTCGTCGGCGCCGGCGTCGAGCGCGGCGATCTTGTCGGCTTCGTCGGTGCGCGCCGACAGCACGATGATCGGCACGGCCGACCAGCCGCGCACGTCGCGGATCAACGAGACGCCATCGCCATCGGGCAGGCCCAGGTCGAGCACCAGCAGGTCGGGCTGGCGCGTGCCGGCCGCGGCGAGGCCGTCGCGCAGCGTGCCGGCCTCGTGCACCAGCCAGCCCTCGGCCTCGAGCGCGCCGCGCACGAAGCGGCGGATCTGCGGCTCGTCCTCGATCACGATGGCGGTGGGGGATGGCATGGCTTCAGAGTTGCGCTTCGGCCGGTTCGGGCGGCTCGCGGCGTGGCAGGGTGACGGTGAATTCTGCACCGCCGTCGCGCGCGTTGGCGGCCGTGATCTCGCCGCCGTGCGCGCTCACCACCGCGCGGCAGATCGCGAGACCCAGGCCGACGCCCGGCGTGGCCGACTCGGCTTCTCCGCGCGTGAACTTGTCGAACAGCTTCTGTTCGCGCCCCAGCAGCGCTGCGGGCAGCCCGGGGCCGTGGTCGCGCACCGTGAGCACCAGCGTGCCGGGCTCGGCGCGCGCGCCCACCACGATGGGCGGCGCGCCGTATTTGGTGGCGTTCTCCAGCAGGTTGACGAGCACGCGCTCGATCAGCACCGCATCGAACTCGACCAGCGGCAGTTCCGCATCGAGCGCGGTCTGCACGACGGCATCGCCCAGCGACGTGCGCGCCGCGCGGATCGACGAGCCCACGACCTCCTCCACCGATTGCCAGTCGCGCCGCAGGTTCACCGCGCCGCCCGCGATGCCGCTTTCCAGCCGCGCCATGTCCAGCAGGTTGTTGACCAGCGCATGCAGCTCGTGCGCCTGCGCGACGATGGCGCGCGCCGCGTTGCCGTGCTCCTCGGGCGGCAGCGTCTGCAGCGATTCGGCCAATGCGATCAATGCGGTGAGCGGCGTGCGCACGTCGTGCGAGATCGCGCCGAGCAGCGCGTTGCGCAGCCGCTCCGATTCCATCTCGACCACGGCCTGCTGCGCCACCTCGACGTAGTGCACGCGCTCCAGCGCGATCGCGATCTGCCGCGCGAGCGTGTCCAGCTGCTGCGCCTGCTCGGGGATCAGCAGCCAGCGCGGCTGCGCGGGCGCGAGCGCCAGCACGCCGCGCACGCGCATCGGCGCCTGCAGCGGCACGTAGTGCCACGGCTGCGCCGCGAGCGTGGCGGTCGCAAGGCCCGCGGGCTGGCCGTGGCGAAAGGCCCAGTCGGCCACCTGCGCATCGAAGCCCTCGGGCGGCTCCTTCGGCAGCACGAGCTGGTCGGCCGCATCGGTCACCAGCACCAGCGCACGGCCGCCGAAGTGGCCCTGCACCGCGGCGGCGCCTAGCGTGACGACCTGCGTGCTCTCCAGCGCCGCCGAGAGTTCGCGCGTGAGCTCGAACAGCGAGCGCGCGCGCCGCTCGCGGCTGGTCGATACGCCGGCCGCGAAACGCAGCCCCGCGGTGAGCTGCCCCACCAGCAGGCCGACGCCCAGCATGATCGCGAAGGTCAGCACGTACTGCACATCGCTCACCGCGAACGACAGGCGCGGCGGCACGAAGAAATAGTCGAAGGCCGCGACGTTGAGCAAGGCTGCGAGCGCCGACGGCCCGCGCCCGAATCGCATCGCAACGCCGACCACGCCGAGCAGGAACAGCATCACGATGTTCGAGAGTTCGAGCACGCCCGCGAGCGGCGTGCAGACCAGCGTGAGCGCCACGCTGGTGGCCGTGGCCCAGGCGTAGCCGGGCCAGTGGATCGGCGCCTTCTCGTGATCGTCGTCGTCGGCACGCGGGGTGTTGAACGGCGTGCGCGCGAGGCGCCGCGCGCTGTCGGCGCGGCCGACTTCCAGGATGTCGAGTGCGGGCGCGCGTTGCGCGAGCGCCCGTGGCAACGGCACCGGCGACGCGGGCCACCAGCGGCGCCATCCGCTCGCCGGCTCCGAACGCCCCATCACCAGCGTCGCGCAGTTGAGCCGGCGGGCCTGCTCGGACAGCTGCTCGGCCACGTCGGAGCCCGTGAGCACCGCGGTGGCGGCGCCCAGTTCCTCGGCCAGCTTGAGCACCGCGAGGATGCGGTCGCGCTCCGCGGCGGCCAGGCGCTGCAGCCGCGGCGTTTCGACATACGCCGCATGCCAGCGCACATTGAGCTGGCCCGCGAGCCGCGCCGCGGTGCGCACCGTCTGCGCTGCGCCTTCGTGCGGGCCGACGCACGCGAGGATCGCGCCCGAGGTGTTCCAGGCCTGCAGCGCGCCGCCATTTCCACTGCCGGCCGCGCCCGATTGCTCGACGCGCCAGCCGCGCACATCGTCTTCCACGTGTTCGGCGGTGCGGCGCAGCGCAATCTCGCGCAGCGCGATCAGGTTGCCCTTGCGAAAGAAGTTCTGCGCGGCGCGCTCGGCCTGCTGCGGCAGGTACACCTTGCCGGCCGCGAGCCGCGCGGTGAGCTCGTCGGGCGTGACATCGACCAGCACCACCTCGTCGGCTTCGTCGAGCACGGTGTCGGGCACCGTCTCGTGCACGCGCACGCCGGTGATCGCGCCGACCGTGCCGTTCAGGCTCTCCAGGTGCTGCACGTTGAGCGCCGACCAGACCTCGATGCCCGCGGCCAGCAGCTCCTGCACGTCCTGCCAGCGCTTGGCATGGCGGGAACCGGGGGCGTTGGTGTGGGCCAGTTCATCGACCAGCAGCACGGCGGGCTTGCGTGCGAGGGCCGCATCGAGGTCGAACTCGGCGAGCGTGCGGCCGCGGTAGGCCAGCTCGCGCAGCGGCAGCGTGTCGAGCCCCGCGAGCAGCGCGGCGGTTTCGCTGCGGCCGTGCGTTTCGACCAGGCCGATGAGCACGTCGCGCCCCGCGGTGCGCTCGCGCTGGGCGGCGCTCAGCATCGCCCAGGTCTTGCCGACGCCGGCGCTGGCGCCGAAGTAGATGCGCAGCTTGCCGCGCAGCGCACGCGCCTCGTCATTGCGCAGCTGCGCAATCAGGGCGTCGGGGTCGGGGCGGGTGTCGGGCATGGACGGCGTGGGATGGCTGCGCAGGTTATCGCATCGGGCCGCCCTTGCGGCGCCTGGCCTCGTGCCGGCGCGCGGTGCGCGAGAGCACCCACCAGGCAAAGCCCAGCGGCACGAACAGCGCCGCGAGCGCCAGCAGCGCGTGAAAGAGGTCAGTGACCATCGCGCAGCCCGCAGCGTGCCAGGTGCTCGCGCCAGCTCACGAGCCGGCCGATCTCGCCCGATGGCACGCACTCGATCAGGCGGTGCAGCACCTCGGCGTAGCTGGCGATGGGCAGGCGGATCATGAGGCGCACGCAGGGCGCGTCGCTCTCCTGCGAGCAAAGCGCGTGCAGCAGCGGCTCGCAGCGCACCACGCCCGCATCGGGGCAGCCCGCGATGCTGCGGCGCACGCGCAGCGCGTCGGCGCAGCAGACGGTGACATCGAGCACGTAGAACGGGCTGGTGGCGGTCATGGACGCGTGCGTTCGGCCGGCCACCGCCGGGCCGCCCCACGGCGGCCGAGCCTCCCCCTTGGGGGGTGGCGAAGCACACGAAGTGGCAAGCCGGGGGGCAGATCGTTCTGTGCCGGGGTGTTCACGGTAAGCGGCATAGGCCATGGTTTTTTCTCCTCAACGCGCAGCCGAAGCATCGAGCGCGAGATTCAGTGCGAGAACGTTGACGCGCGATTCACCGAGCAGGCCCCAGAGCGCGCCCTGGGTGTGCTTCTCGATGAGCGCGTTGATCTGTTCCACCGGCACCCCGCGCACGCGCGCGACGCGGGCCGCCTGGTAGTGCGCGGCGGCGGGGCTGATGTCCGGGTCGAGCCCGCTGGCCGAAGCCGTGACGAGGTCGACCGGCACCGGCGCGGTGTTGCCCGGGTCCGCGGCGCGAAGCGCTTCGATGCGCGCCTTGATCGCGTCGGTGAGCGCCGGGTTGAGCGGCCCCTGGTTCGCGCCGCCCGAGGCGCTCGCGTTGTAGGGCTGCGGCGCGGTGGCCGACGGGCGGCCCCAGAAGTGCTTGGGGTCGCTGAAGTTCTGGCCGATGAGCTTGGAGCCGACGGTCGTGCCGTCCAGCACGATCAGGCTGCCCGCCGCCTCCTTCGGAAACACCGCTTTCGCGGCGCCGGTGACGGCCATCGGATAGATGAGCCCGGTGAGCGCGCTCAGCAGTGCGAAGAGCACGATTGCGGGACGAAAAATGCTGCCATTCTTGTTCATGAGAAATGCTCCTCAGACCAGGTGGACTGCGACGAGCAGCCAGTCGATCAACTTGATGCCGATGAAAGGGACGACGAGGCCGCCCAGGCCGTAGATGGCCAGGTTGCGGCGCAGCAGCGCGGCAGCGCCCACCGGCCGGTAGCGCACGCCCTTGAGCGCGAGCGGAATCAAGAACACGATGACGAGCGCGTTGAAGATCACCGCCGAGAGAATCGCCGACGACGGGCTCGCCAGCCGCATCACGTTGAGCGCGCCCAGCTGCGGGTAGGTCGAGACGAAGATCGCCGGAATGATCGCGAAGTACTTCGCCACGTCGTTCGCGATCGAGAAGGTGGTGAGCGAGCCGCGCGTCATGAGCAGCGCCTTGCCGGTCTCCACCACCTCGAGCAGCTTGGTCGGGTTGGAGTCCAGGTCGACCATGTTGCCGGCCTCCTTCGCGGCCTGCGTGCCGCTGCCCATGGCCACAGCCACGTCGGCCTGCGCGAGCGCGGGGGCGTCGTTGGTGCCGTCGCCGGTCATCGCGACCAGGCGGCCTTCGGACTGGTACTTGCGGATCAGCGCGAGCTTGTCCTCGGGCGTGGCTTCGGCCAGGAAGTCGTCCACGCCGGCCTCGGCGGCGATGGCCGCTGCGGTGAGCTTGTTGTCGCCGGTGATCATCACCGTCTTGATGCCCATGCGGCGCAGTTCGGCAAAGCGCTCCTTGATGCCGGTCTTGACGATGTCCTTGAGTTCGACCACGCCGAGCACGCGGTCGCCCTCGGCCACGGCCAGCGGCGTGCTGCCGCGGCGCGCGGTTTCCTCGGCGGCGCGCAGCATCTCGGCCGGCATGCTGCCGCCCAGCGATTCGACATGCCGGCGGATCGCATCGACCGCGCCCTTGCGCAGCAGCACGACGTCGGTGTCCAGGCTGTTGGGCGCGGCCGGCAGGTCCACGCCGCTCATGCGGGTCTGCGCGGTGAAGGGCACGTAGCGCGCGATCTCCACGGCGGCGACCTCCAGGCCGTCGCGGCGCGCGAGCTCGACGATGCTTCGGCCCTCGGGCGTTTCGTCGGCCATCGAGGCGAGCATCGCGGCGCGCGCGAGCCGGCCCTTCGGCACGCCCGGCGCGGGCAGGAAGGCGCTGGCCTGGCGGTTGCCGTGCGTGATGGTGCCGGTCTTGTCCAGCAGCAGCACATCGACGTCGCCGGCCGCTTCGACCGCGCGGCCCGAGGTGGCGATCACGTTGGCCTGCATCATGCGGCTCATGCCGGCCACGCCGACGGCCGAGAGCAGGCCGCCGATGGTGGTCGGGATCAGGCACACCAGCAGCGCCACCAGCGCGGTGAGCGACACCACGGTGCCCGCACCGGCCGCCTCCACGCTGAACACCGAGAACGGCAGCAGCGTGACGGTGACCATCAGGAACACGAGCGTGAGCGCGACCAGGAGGATGGTGAGCGCGATCTCGTTGGGCGTCTTCTGGCGCTTGGCCGCCTCGACCATGCCGATCATGCGGTCCAGGAACGACTCGCCCGGGTTCACCGAGATGCGCACCACCAGCCAGTCGGACAGCACGCGGGTGCCGCCGGTCACGGCCGAGAAGTCGCCGCCCGATTCGCGCACCACGGGCGCCGATTCGCCGGTGATGGCGCTCTCGTCGACCGAGGCCACGCCTTCGATCACTTCGCCGTCCAGCGGGACCACGTCGCCGGTCTCGACCAGCACGACGTCGCCCTTGCGCAGGTTGGGCGCCTGTTCAGGGAGCCATTGACCACCGTGGTGCGGCTCCTGCAGCTTCTTGGCCCAGGTGTCCTTGCGAAGGCCGCGCAGCGACGCGGCTTGCGCCTTGCTGCGGCCTTCAGCCAAAGCTTCCGCGAAGTTCGCGAACAGCACGGTGAACCACAGCCAGATGGTCACGGCGAGCACGAAGGCGGGCTTCATGCCGGTGTCGCCCGGGAAGCTCAGCGCATGCACCCAGAGCAGGCTGGTGAGGATGCTCCCGATGTAGACGATGAACATCACCGGGTTGCGCCACTGGGTGCGCGGGTTCAGCTTGGCGAAGGCGCCCCAGAGGGCGGGCTTGACCAGCGCTGCGTCGAACAGCGAGAGAGAGGTTTTGGTGTTGGCAGTCATGGTGGGCTCCTTATTTCCAGAGCACCAGGTGTTCGACGATCGGCCCCAGGGCCAATGCCGGCACGTAGTTGAGCAAGCCGACCAGCAGCACGGTGCCGATCAGCAAAGAGACGAACAGCGGGCCGTGCGTGGGCAGCGTGCCGCTGGTGACGGGCAGGCGCTTCTTGGCCGCCAGCGAACCGGCGATGGCCAGCACCGGCACGATCATCGCGAAGCGGCCGAGCCACATGGCCAGCGCGAGCAGGCCGTTGTAGAAGGGCGTGTTGGCCGAGAGGCCCGCGAAGGCGCTGCCGTTGTTGTTGGCAGCCGATGTCAACGCGTAGAGGATTTCCGAGAAGCCGTGCGCGCCCGGATTCGCGATGCCGGCCTTGCCGGCGCCCGCGATCACCGCCACCGCGGTGCCGGCCAGCACCAGGACGGGCGTGACCAGGATGGCGATGGAGATGAGCTTCATCTCGCGCACTTCGATCTTCTTGCCCAGGTACTCGGGCGTGCGGCCGATCATGAGGCCCGCGATGAACACCGCGAGCATCGCGAAGATCAGCATGCCGTAGAGGCCGCTGCCGACGCCGCCGAACACCACCTCGCCCAGCTGCATGAGCACCATGGGCACCATGCCGCCGAGCGGCGTGAGCGAATCGTGCATGACGTTCACCGCGCCGCACGAGGCGGCCGTGGTGATGGCGGCGAACAGGGCCGAGGCGTCGATGCCGAAGCGCACTTCCTTGCCTTCCATGTTGCCGCCGCTCTGCAATGCGCTGGACACCTGGTCGACGCCGAGCGACGCGAACAGCGGGTTGCCGCCCTGCTCGGCGGGCGTGATCACCATCACCGCGACGACGAACATGATCGTCATCGCCGCGAGCACAGCCCAGCCCTGGCGCATGTCGCCAACGACTCGGCCGAAGGTGAAGCACAGCGCCGCGGGGATCAGGAAGATCGCGATCATCTGCAGCAGATTGCTGAGCGCCGTCGGGTTCTCGTACGGGTGCGCCGAGTTGGCGTTGAAGAAGCCGCCACCGTTGGTGCCGAGCATCTTGATGGCCTCTTGCGAGGCGACCGGGCCCATGGCGAGGGTCTGCGTTTTGGTGGTGGCGTCTTCCATCACCGGGGCGCCCTTCTCGTCCTTGAGCGCCTGGCCGTCCGCGCCCGCCTTGGGCTGCTGGAAGGCGGTGGTCTCGACGGTGTCCACGGACTTGTAGGCATCGAAGTTCTGGATCACGCCCTGGCCCACGAAGAAGACCGCGAGCACGAACGACAGCGGCACCAGCACCCACAGCGTGACGCGGGTGATGTCGGCCCAGAAGTTGCCCACCAGGCCCTTGCCGTCGCCCCCGTTCCCGCGACGCGCGAAGCCGCGCACCAGCGCGAAGGCCACCGCGATGCCGGTGGCGGCCGAGAAGAAGTTCTGCACCGTGAGCCCGAGCATCTGCGTGAGATAGCTCATGGTCGACTCACCGGCGTAGCCCTGCCAGTTGGTGTTGCTGACGAAGCTCACCGCGGTGTTGAAGGCCGAGTCGGACGACACCGCGCCCATGCCGGCCGGATTCAGCGGCAGCACGCCCTGCAGGCGCTGCAGCGCGTAGACGACGACGGCGCCCACGAGGTTGAAGGCCAGCAGCGCCAGCGCATAGGTGCGCCAGTTCATCGAGCGCTCGGGGGCGGTGCCCGCGAGCTTGTAGAGCGGCGCCTCGACGCGCTGCATCCAGCGCGGCACGCGCTCGTTGCACAGCGCGGCGAGGAATTTGCCGACGGGCCAGGCCAGCACGGCGAGTGCGGCGAGGAAGAGGGCCAGGAGGCCCCAGGCGGACGCGGTCATTTCAGAATTCCTCGGCGCAGATCAGCGCGAAGACGAGATAAGCGAACAGGATCACGGCGATGAGCGCGCCGAATCCGTAGAGGACTTCCAGGCTGATCACGATGCGTCTCCGTTGCGGTTGTTGGCGCTGTTGCCGGTGCTGCCGGCATGACCGGCGTTCGGCGGATTCGGTCCCTCGAGCCTGTTCAGCCCGACGACCATGGCCGCTACCACGACCCATAGCGCCAGCAAGGCGCCCATCCAGACGATGTCCATTCAATTGCTCCTGGAGCGAAACACAAGGCCTTCAGTCTCGGCAGACGTCCGTAAAAACGGGGAACAGAGTCGGCGGGGGCGCATAAAGAAAGCGTAAAAACGCGGGCCGCGGATGGCCTCGGTGCACCGGGGGTCATTGCCGCGCCGCGCTCGACAGCACGGACACGCGCATCTAATAATCAAAGCGTTTGCTTGATAAACGGCAATCGCCCATGGACATCCGCCCCACGAAACCGACCGTGCCCACCTGGATGCCGCACCAGCCGGCAGACCGCATCCTCTCCACGCTCAAGACCCGCGGCGCGCTCGGCATTCCCGACATCGCCAAGGTGCTGAACGTCACGGTGGAAGCGGTGCGCCAGCAGATGGCCAAGCTGGAGGCCGAAGGCCTGGTCGATGCCGAGAGCCGCCCGAGCGGCCGCGGCCGGCCGACGCAGATCTGGCGGCTCACCGGCGAGGGCCACAAGCGCTTTCCCGACACGCACGCGGAGATGACGGTGCAGATGATCAGCGCCGTCATCAGCGTGTTCGGCGAGAAGGGCATGGACCAGCTGATCGGCGCGCGCGAGAACGCGATGCGCGCCACCTACACCGAGGCCATGCGCGGCGCGCGCAGCCTCAAGACGCGGCTGGAGCGGCTCGCGGAAATCCGCAGCCGCGAGGGCTATATGGCCGAGTTCCGGCCCGAGGGCGACGGCTTTCTCTTCATCGAGAACCACTGCCCCATCTGCACCGCGGCGCAAGCCTGCACAGGCTTTTGCCGCAGTGAACTGCAACTCTTCGACGAAGTGCTGGGGCCCGAAGTGACCGTCAGCCGCGTCGAGCATGTGCTCGCGGGCGCGCGGCGCTGCGCCTACCAGGTCAGCCCCAAGCCGCGCGCCTGAAAACTCTTACCCACAACCGAAAAGGAACCACCATGGAACACAAGCTCCCACCCCTGCCTTACGCCCTGGACGCGCTGGCACCCGAGTACTCGCAAGAGACCCTGGAGTACCACTACGGCAAGCATCACAACGCCTATGTGGTGAACCTCAACAACCTGCAGAAGGGCACCGAGTTCGAATCGATGACCCTCGAAGAGATCATCAAGAAGGCCAGCGGCGGCATCTACAACAACGCCGCTCAGATCTGGAACCACACCTTCTTCTGGAACTGCATGAAGCCGCAGGGCGGCGGCGCTCCCACCGGCGCGCTGGCCAAGGCCATCGATGCCAAGTGGGGCAGCTACGACGCGTTCAAGGAAGCGTTCGTCAAGTCGGCCGTGGGCAACTTCGGCTCGGGCTGGACGTGGCTCGTGAAGAAGGCCGATGGTTCGGTGGACATCGTGAACACCGGCGCCGCCGGCACGCCGCTGACGACCGCGGACACCGCCTTGCTGACCGTCGACGTCTGGGAACACGCCTACTACATCGACTACCGCAACCTGCGCCCCAAGTTCGTCGAGACCTTCCTGGCCAAGCTCGCGAACTGGGACTTCGCCGCGAAGAACTTCGGCTGATCGATCAGCCGTTGATCAGGTTCAGGATGTTCCCATCGGGGTCCTTGAACCACGCGACCTTCATGTCGCCCATGACATGGAGGTCGCCTTCCAGCTTCGTATCGGGCATGTCGTAGTGCTCGAAGCGCACGCCCTTGGCCTTGAGCGCCGCGGCGAGGCGGCCGATGTCCGCGCCGACCTGCCAGGTCACGGCCGTCGCCTGGTTGGTGCCGGCGAATTCGGAGCGGTACACGTTGATGCGCGTGTTGCCGCTGCGGTAGACGACGACTTCGTCGCCCTCCGCATCGACCTGCGCGAGGCCCAGCGTGTCTTCGTAGAAGCGGCGGGCCACCGCGAGGTCTTTCACCGCGAGGTTGGCCGTCGCATCGATGTTTCCGAGCATGGTTTGTCTCCTGTGTTGCTTGCTGTGTGTGGATCGACATTTCATGTTCGACGCCCGAGAGGCCCTGTCAAGTCGCCGCCGTCTGATACGGGACCCATCGCGAACCACGAAAACAGCGCCGCGCCACTTCCGGCACACTGCACCCTCGGTGCAGTGAGGCCAAAAGACCTCCATCGCCACTGCTGCAACCCCGATTCGTCCAGACACAGAGACAAACCCATGATCCGCAAACTCACCCGCACGCTGGCCCTTGCGCTGGCACTCCCCCTCGCGTTCGCCACCGCCGCGCATGCGCAGAGCTATCCCACCAAGCCCATCCGCATGATCGTGCCCTTCCCACCCGGCGGCGGCACCGACATCCTGGCGCGCCTGGTCGCGCAGAAGCTCACCGAGGCGAACCACTGGACCGTGGTGCCCGACAACCGCGGCGGCGCCGGCGGCACCATCGGCATCGCCGAGGCCGCACGCGCCGCGCCCACGGGCTACGACATCGTGATGGGCCAGAAGGACAACATGGTCGTGGCGCCCTGGCTCTACAAGAACCTGAGCTACAATCCGGTGAAGGACCTGACGGCCGTGGCCCACGTGGCCTATACGCCGGTGGTGATCGTCACGCAGGCCAACTCCAAGTTCAAGACGCTGGACGACGTGGTCAAGGCCGCGCGCGCCGTGCCCGACACCATCACCTACGGCTCGCCGGGCAACGGCACCACCATCCACCTGGCCGGCGAGATTTTCAACAGCGCCGCCAAGATCAAGATGCGCCACGTGCCCTACAAGGGCTCCAACGCGGCCATGATGGACGTGCTGGCGGGCAACGTCGACCTGATGGTGTCGTCGGTGCCCTCGGCCATGGCGCAGATCAAGGCCGGCAAGCTGCGTCCGCTGGCCGTCACCTCCGCCAAGCGCAGCACCTCGCTGCCCGAGACGCCCACCGTCGCCGAGCTCGGCTACAAGGGCTTCGACGTGAGCACCTGGTACGGCATCTTCGTGCCGGCCAACACGCCCAAGGACATCGTCGCCACGCTGAACACCGAGGTCAACAAGCTCCTGGCCACGCCCGAGATGAAGGCCGCCATCATCGGCCAGGGTGCGGAGCCCGAGAGCATGACGCCCGAGCAGTTCGGCACGCTCCTGAAGACCGACTACGAGAAGTGGAAGGGCATCGTGCAAGCCTCGGGCGCGACCATCGAATAAGCCTTCGCGTCGCAGAATGGTGTCTCCACAACGGGCCGCGACGACGGCATGGAGACACCGATGGCATTCCGCAAGAACCCGCGCACCCTGCTGCTGAAGACAACCGCCCTGGCAGCGGTTGCCGCTTTCATCCAGGGCTGCGCGCAGACACCGGCGCAGCAGCCGCCTTCCGAAGCCACCATCGCCGCGCACGTCGCCGCGGCCACGCGCGACGCGGGCACCGACCTCGCGCCGCTCCTGGCGCTCTGCAAGCCCGCGCCCGCCGCGCAGCCGCCGCAGGCCGAGCTGGACAGGGGCCTGAAGGCCCTCATCGACAAGCCCGCGCCGCCGCCGGGCATGGCCTTCGACAACCTCTACTTCGTGGGCGCCGACTGGGTGAGCGCCTGGGCGATCAAGACCTCGGACGGCATCATCCTCATCGATGCGCTCAACAACCAGATGGAAGCCGCCGCGCTCATCGAGGGCGGCATGCGCAGGCTCGGCCTGGACCCGGCGCAGATCAGGTACGTGGTCGTCACGCACGGCCACGGCGACCACTACGGCGGCGCACCCTACCTCGCGCAGAAATATGGCGCCCGCGTGGTCATGAGCGAAGCCGACTGGACGATGACCGAGACGAAGCTCGAGTTCGCCACGCCCGTCTGGGGCGCACCGCCCAAGCGCGGCGCGGGCGATGTGTCGGTCAAGGACGGCGACCGACTCGTGCTCGGCGACACCACCGTCACGCTGTACATCACGCCGGGCCACACCATGGGCACCATCTCCCCGGTGTTCGACGTGACCGCCAACGGCCAGAAGCACCGCGCGATGCTCTGGGGCGGCACGGCCTTCAACTTCGGCAAGAACGTGCCGCGGCTGGGGAGCTACATCGACGCGACGCGGCGCATGGGCTCGGTGGCACAGGCGCAGAAAATCGATGTGCTGGTGTCGAACCACTCAGGCTACGACGGCTCGCAGGGCAAGCTGGCCGCGCTGCGGCAACAGCCGGCGAGCGCGGCGAATCCCTTCGTGATCGGCACGCCCGCGGTGTCGCGCGCGCTGAACGTGATGGGTGAGTGCGCGCAGGCGCAGCGCGATCGGTTCGTGCTGCAGTAGCCAAGGCCCGTCAGTCCAGCAGGACCGTGGGACAGGACAGCGTCAGCCGCTCGGGCAGCGGTGAGCCCAGCCAGTCGGGCTGGGCTCTTTTCTGGAAGGCTTCGAGGGATTGGTAACCCGTGACATTCCATGCGTATGGGCTCACCGAATCGACTTTGTCGATTTCGATCACGACATACGCGCAGCGCTTGCTTCGCGTTCTGCGATGGAGTGCCAGGCGCTTGCCGCTGCCGGCGAAATCCTTTTCCAGCACGTCGTACGCCGCGCGCTTGCAAACGCTGAACGGGGTGTTCCATTCCACCGTCTTGCTGCGGATGTAGAGATCGCCCGAGCAGGCACGACCCGTGCCTTCGAAAACACCCGTGAATGGCTTGTCCGCGGCCGACGCTTCTCCAGCGAAGAGCACGGCAAGGGCGAGTCCCGCAGCGGCCATCACCTGCATGCGGCCTCCACTCGCATGTTGATGGCCGCAGATGCGTACTCCATCTTTTTCGCTCGCGGCGAATGGTTTGCCGGATGTCCGGCCGTTCGTGCTGTGGTCATGTCACTCCCTGATATTGAATGTTGTTGTCGGAACGCGAACCCACATCCGCGCCCCGCAGGGAGAAGCTACGCCATCAACGGCTGGTCAACCGACAGGAAGTCGGCCTTACTGCGACATACGCCGCACTTCAATCGGGCACGAACTTCGCGTTGAAGATGTCCACGTCCGTGTCCAGCTCGAACGTCACCACCTGCCCCATCTTCCCGTCGCTCATCCTGCACGCAGAGAACAGGCTGTAGCGGCCCTTGAAGTAGAACTCGTCCATCACGATCAGCGCGTACGGGTACGGCACGAAGACCTGGTGTTCGAAGATGACGCGGTGCACGTTCCTCGGCGACGGGAAGAGCTTGTAGTCGTTGGTGTCGATCGACTTTGCGGTGGCCATGGTCGTGCTCGTTTCTGGGGTGCTCAGGCCGGGTCGCGCACGTCGGCCACGGGGTTCGCGCCGAAGTCCTCGCGCGCCAGGTACTTGAGCACCTTGGCGGCTGCGCCAGCGGGGCTGTCCAGGCGGCCTTCTTCCTTCATGCTCACGAAGCGCGTGCGGTCCGGAAAGTTCTCTGCCGATGCACCGCGCAGTTGCACCTGCATGTCGGTATCGATGATGCCGGGCGCGAGCGAGACGATGCGCGCACCGTTCGGCGCGGCTGCTTCCTCGAGCGCCACGGCCTGCGAGAAACGGTCCATGCCGGCCTTGGCCGCGCAGTAGGGCGCCTGGCTGCCCATCGCGTTGCGGCCCAGGCCCGAGGAGATGTTCAGCACCTTGCGCGCGCCGCGCCATTCGCGCGTGGCGTTGAGGAACGCGGCGGTCAGCAGCATCGGCGCTTCGAGGCCGATGCGCAGCGCCAGCGACAGCTCGCCGCTCACGGCGCCGGCCAGCGGCGCGGGGTTGCCGACGGTGCCGGCGTTGTTGATGAGGGTCACGCTGTCGAAGCGCTGCGCATCGAGCGCCTTGAGCCAGGCCGACACGCGGGCCGATGCGGCGACGGGGTCGGACAGGTCCTGCTCCCACTGCGTGAGTTCGGCGCCGGCGGCCTTGGCGGCCTCGGCCAGCTGCGCATCTTGCTTGCGCGAAATGCCGAGCACCACGTGGCCTGCTTGCAGCAATTGTTCGGCCATGGCACGGCCCAGGCCGCGCGAGGCGCCGGTGATGAGGGTGAGGTGGGAGGCAGCGGTCATCGGGATAGTCTTTCTTGAACGAAGGCGGGAGGTTAAGGGGGATCGAGAGGCCTTGCGGCTCAACCGGTACGGAATTGCTTGCGCAGGAACGCGCGGTGCCGCGCGATGTGCTGCAGCTGCGCGGGCGCGATGGTGCCGCCCAGGTCGACTTCGTCGGCGCCGTTGAGCACCGCGTTGGCGTTCGTCATCGCGCGCGCGACGACCTCTTCCTCGCTCACGCCGAGCTGCGCCGCGAGGTCGAGCGCCACGCGGCGCATGGCGCGCTGCGAGAGCATCCACATCGCGCCGAAGCGGTCCCAGGCGAGCGCGGCTTCTTCGGCTTTCTCGCGATCGCCCAGGATTTCGCTGAGCGGCTTGGCGAGGATCGCGTCGAGTGCATCGATCTTCTCGGTGAGCGCCTCGTTGCGTTCGATGGCTTCCGCGAGCGTCGGACCGGCGTCCTGGGCCTTCGTCTTCGGCGCCTCGGGCGGAGGAATGAAGGCCGCTTCCGCGTTCGCGGGCACGACCTGGAGCTGGTCTTTGAGGGTCATGAGGTTTCCGTTTCCGCCGAGGCGTTCTTCTTGTTCGACATCGCGCTCACGCGCAGGCCCGGCAGGTCGAGCACGCGCAGGCCCCCGTACTCCACGCGGATGAGGCCCTGCGCCGAGAGCCCGTTGAGCGCCTCGTTCACGCGCTGGCGCGACAGGCCCACCAGGTACGCGAGCTCCTGCTGCGTGATGCGCAAGACCTCGCCCACGCCCGGGTACAGCACCGGGTTGAACAGCGACACCAGGTTGCGCGCCACGCGCGCGTCGGGGTTGTTGAGCCGGTCGATCTCCAGCGCCGCGATGAATTGGCCCAGGCGTTCGTTGAGCTGGTTCATCACGAAGCGGTTGAAGCCGATCGAATGGTCCAGCAGCCAGTGGAAGCTCTCGATCGGCAGCCCTGCCACCACGCTGCGGCGCAGCGCCTGGATGTTGTAGCGGTAGGGCTCGCGCTTCATCACCGTGCCTTCGCCGAACCAGCCGCCGGGCGGCACGCCGGTGTAGGTGACCGAGCCGCCGTCGGCGTTGTCGTTGCTCATCTTCAGGAGGCCCTCGACCACGCCGAACCAGTAGGTCGGCGAGCGGCCGACGCGGCAAACGAGGTCGCCGGGCTCGGCCTCGCCGACCACGAGCGCGGCCTCGGCGCGGCGGCGCTCGGCGGGCGTGAGCGTGGGCAGCCAGGGAATGCCGCCGAGCTCCGCGGCGTTGGCGGCACGCACGCGGTCCTTGATCGAATTGCCGAGCTGGCTCTGGTTGAGGTTGCCGTGAGGCATCGGGAAACTCCGGGGAGTAGTGTCCCTAGGATTGTCGTTGGAACGACAACCGGGCGTCAAAGTGAGACCTACGATCCGCCCACTGTGCAAACAACCGCCCCCACCTTCCCCCGTCTGCTGCTCGCGCACGCCCAGGCCCAGCCCGAGTCGCCCGCGGTGCGCGAGAAAGACCTCGGCATCTGGCAAACCTGGACCTGGAGCGCCGTGGCCGAGGAGGTGCGCGAGATGGCCTGCGGCCTCGCGAGCCTCGGCTTCAAGGCCTTCGACAACCTGGCCATCGTGGGCGCCAACCGGCCGCACCTGTACATGGCGGTGGTCGCGGCGCAGAGCCTGCGCGGCGTGCCCGTGCCGCTCTACCAGGACGCGGTCGCCAGCGAGATGGTCTTTATGCTGCAGGACGCGGCGATCGACTTCGTGATCGTCGAAGACCAGGAGCAGGTCGACAAGCTTCTGGAGTGCCGCGAGCTGCAGAAAGACCAGGCGCACGGCATTCGCCACATCATCTACGACGACCCCAAGGGCCTGCGCCACTACGACCAGCCCGGGCTCATGAGCTATGAAGCGCTGCGCGCGCTGGGCCGTGAATTCGACAAGGCCAACGTCGGCTACTACGACCGCGCCGTGGCGAGCGGCGAGGCCACCGACGTCGGCGTGATCCTCTACACCTCGGGCACCACCGGCCGCCCCAAGGGCGTGTGCCAGACGCATGCGAGCTTCATCGCGGCGGGCCGCGGCGGCGTGGAGACCGACCGGCTCGGCCCCGGCGACAACATCATGAGCTACCTGCCGATGGCATGGGTGGGCGATCACCTCTTCTCGGTGGCGCAATGGCTGGTGGGCGGCTTCACGCTCAACTGCCCCGAGTCGGCCGAGACGGTGATGAACGACATGCGCGAGATCGGCCCGAGCTACTACTTCGGTCCGCCGCGCACCTTCGAGGGGCTCCTCACCGCGGTGTCGATCCGCATGGAAGACGCGGCGGCGCCCAAGCGCTGGCTCTATGCGAAGTTCATGGCGCTCGCGCAGCGCGTGGGCGCCGACATCCTCAACGGCGCGCCGGTGAGCACGGGCGACCGGCTGATGTATGGCCTCGGCAACCTCCTGATCTACGGGCCGCTTCGCAACGTGCTCGGCATGAGCCGCATCCGCGTGGCGTACACGGCAGGCGCAGCCATCGGGCCCGACCTGTTCCGCTTCTACCGCTCCATCGGCGTGAACCTCAAGCAGTTCTACGGCCAGACCGAGACCTGCGCCTACGTGTGCCTGCAGCAGGACGGCAAGGTCAAGCTGCAGACCGTGGGCACCGCGGCGCCCGGCATCGAACTGAAGATCGCCGATGACGGCGAAGTGCTGGTGCGCGGCGTCTCGGTGCTCAAGGAATACTACAAACGCCCCGACGCCACCGCCGAAGTGCTCGATGCCAACGGCTACTTCCACACCGGCGATGCGGGCGTGCTCGACAGCGAAGGGCACCTGCGCATCATCGACCGCGCCAAGGACGTGGGCCGGCTCGTGGGCGGCGCGATCTTCGCGCCCAACTACATCGAGAACAAGCTCAAGTTCTTTCCGCAGATCAAGGAAGCGGTGTGCTTCGGCAACGCGCGCGACGAGGTCTGCGCGGCCATCAACATCGATTTCGAGGCCGTGGGCAACTGGGCCGAGCGCCGGGGCCTCGCCTATGGCGGCTACGTCGACCTGGCCGGCAAGCCCGAGGTGCTGACGCTGATCGCCGAATGCATCGGCAAGGTCAACGCCGACCTCGCGAGCGAAGACGGCATGGGCGAGACGCAGATCGCGCGCTTTCTCGTGCTGCACAAGGAACTCGACCCCGACGACGACGAGCTGACCCGCACGCGCAAGGTGCGCCGCGGCTTCATCGCCGAGAAATACGCGGTGCTGCTCGATGCGCTCTACGGCGGCAAGACCGAGCAGTACATCGAAACCCAGGTCAAGTTCGAGGACGGACGCACGGGCGTGGTGAATGCCACGCTGAAGATCGTCGAAGCCAGGACCTTCCCCATTGTGAAGGCGGCAGCATGAGCAATCGCAAGACAGGCGAGGTCATCCTCGACGTGCAGAACATTTCGCTCAGCTTCGGCGGCGTGAAGGCGCTCACGGACATCAGCTTCAACGTGCGCGAGCACGAGGTGCGCGCCATCATCGGCCCGAACGGCGCGGGCAAGAGCTCGATGCTCAACTGCATCAACGGCGTGTACTGGCCGCAGCAGGGCTCCATCACTTTTCGCGGCCAGACCTTCAAGCACATGAACTCGCGCCAGGTGGCCGAGATGGGCGTGGCACGCACCTTCCAGAATCTCGCGCTCTTCAAGGGCATGAGCGTGCTGGACAACATCATGACGGGGCGCAACCTCAAGATGAAGAGCGGCCTGCTCGCCCAGGCTTTCCGCTGGGGCCCCGCCGAGCGCGAGGAGCTGCGGCACCGCGAATTCGTCGAGCACATCATCGATTTCCTGGAAATCCAGGCGCACCGCAAGACGCCGGTGGGCCGCCTGCCCTATGGCCTGCAAAAGCGCGTGGACCTGGGCCGTGCGCTCGCGATGGAGCCGCAGGTGCTCCTGCTGGACGAGCCCATGGCCGGCATGAACGTGGAAGAGAAGCAGGACATGAGCCGCTTCATCCTCGACGTGAACGACGAGTTCGGCGCGACCATCGTTCTCATCGAGCACGACATGGGCGTGGTGATGGACATCTCCGACCGCGTGGTGGTGCTGGACTACGGCAAGAAGATCGGCGACGGCACGCCCGATGAAGTGCGCAACAACGAAGACGTGATCCGCGCCTACCTCGGCGTCGAGCACTGATCACGAAAGAACACGATGGGCTTTTTCCTTGAAACCCTGTTTGGCGGCCTCATGGTCGGCATGCTCTATTCGCTGATCGCCATCGGCTTCGTGCTGATCTACAAGGCCTCGGGCGTCTTCAACTTCGCGCAGGGCGCGATGGTGCTGTTCGCGGCGCTGGCGATGGCGCGGTTCTCCGAGTGGTTTCCGCTGTGGTTCGGCTTCCAGAACCAGATCCTCGCGAACATCCTGGCCTTCGTCGCCGCGATGGCGGTGATGGTGGTGGTGGCCTGGCTGATCGAGCGGCTCGCATTGAGCAAGCTGGTGAACCAGGAGGGCATCACGCTCCTGATGGCCACGCTGGGCATCGCCTACTTCCTGGACGGCCTGGGCCAGACCATCTTCGGCAACGACATCTACAAGATCGACGTCGGCATGCCCAAGGAGCCGCTGATGGTGCTGCAAGGCACCTTCGAAGGCGGCCTGCTGCTGAGCCAGGAAGACCTGATCGCCGCCCTGGTGGCCGCGGGCCTCGTGGTGGTGCTGGCCATCTTCTTCCAGAAGACCGCCACCGGCCGCGCACTGCGCGCGGTGGCCGACGACCATCAGGCCGCGCAGTCCATCGGCATTCCGCTCAAGCGCATCTGGGTGATCGTGTGGTCGGTGGCCGGCTTCTCGGCGCTGGTGGCCGGGATCATCTGGGGCTCCAAGCTGGGCGTGCAGTTCTCGCTGTCGCTGGTGGCGCTGAAGGCGCTGCCGGTGGTGATCCTGGGCGGGCTCACCTCGATTCCGGGCGCGATCATCGGCGGCCTTTTGATCGGCGTGGGCGAGAAGCTGTCTGAAATCTATCTCGGCCCCATGCTCGGTGGCGGCATCGAGATCTGGTTCGCCTACGTGTTGGCGTTGGTCTTCCTGCTGGTTCGTCCGCAGGGCCTGTTCGGCGAAAAGATCATCGATCGGGTCTGAAATGAAAAGCCCCCACGCTCATCACTTCGTGTATCGCTGCCCCCCGAGGGGGCGCTCAATGCCCTTCGGGCGGCAGGACGGGCATTGATATGTTCTACAGAGAAAACGGCCAGTTCAAGTCGAGCTACCGCGCCGACCAACAGATCCTCCCGATCGCGCAGGACCGCATCGCGATGCTGGTGCTGCTGCTCGTGGCGTTCGTCGTGGTGCCGCTCGGCGTCTCGGACTACTGGATGCGCGCCATCCTCACGCCCTTCCTGATCCTGTCGCTCGCGGCACTGGGCCTCAACATCCTGGTCGGTTATTGCGGCCAGATCTCGCTGGGCACCGGCGCCTTCATGGCGGTGGGCGCCTACGCGGCCTACAACTTCCAGGTGCGCATCGACGGCATGCCGCTCATCGCCTCGCTGCTTCTGGGTGGCCTGTGCGCCACAGTGATCGGCGTGCTCTTCGGCATTCCGAGCCTGCGCATCAAGGGCCTGTACCTGGCCGTCGCCACGCTGGCCGCGCAGTTCTTCACCGACTGGGCGTTCCTGCGCATCCAGTGGTTCACCAACAACTCGTCCTCGGGCTCGGTGAGCGTGGCAGGGCTCAACGTGTTCGGCGTGCCGATCGAGTCGCCGGTGCAGAAGTATTTGTTCTGCCTTCTCTTCGTGGTGGTGTTCGCACTGCTCGCGAAGAACCTCGTGCGCAGCGCCATCGGCCGCGAATGGATGGCGATGCGCGACATGGACGTGGCCGCCGCGGTGATCGGCATCCGCCCGGTGTACGCCAAGCTCACGGCCTTCGCGGTGAGCAGCTTCATCGTCGGCGTGGCCGGCGCACTGTGGGGCTTCATCCACCTGGGTGCGTGGGAGCCGGCAGCGTTCAGCATCGACCGCTCGTTCCAGCTGCTCTTCATGGTGATCATCGGCGGGCTCGGCTCGATCATGGGCAGCTTCTTCGGCGCCGCCTTCATCGTGCTGCTGCCGCTCTTTCTGAACCAGCTGCCCGCGTGGCTGGGCTTCTCGATTTCCACCGCGCTGGCCTCGCACCTGGAGACCATGATCTTCGGCGCGCTGATCGTGTTCTTTTTGATCGTCGAGCCGCACGGCCTCGCGCGGCTGTGGTCCACGGCCAAGGAGAAGTTGCGGCTCTGGCCCTTCCCGCATTGAGACAGTTTTTCGAAGAGTTCCCGTTCGTAAAAAACCCCGGCACCGAGGTGCCCACAAAAGGAGACAGGCATGAAACTGAAATCGCTCGCTCTGACCGCCGCCCTGGTGGCCAGCACCCTCGGCGCCCTGCTCGCGCCATCGCTCGCGCAGGCACAAGCCAAGGAGCAGTTCTTCCCGCTCCTGGTGTACCGCACCGGCCCCTACGCGCCCAACGGCACGCCGTGGGCCAACGGCAAGCAGGACTACCTGAAGCTGGTCAACGCGCAAGGCGGCATCAACGGCGTGAAGATCACTTTCGAGGAATGCGAGACCGGCTACGCGACCGACAAGGGCGTGGAATGCTATGAGCGCCTGAAGGGCCGCCCGGGCGTCGCGCTCTTCGATCCGCAGGCCACCGGCATCACCTTCGCGCTGACTGACAAGGTGCCCACCGACAAGATCCCGCTCGTCACGCTCGGCTACGGCCTGGCGGCCTCGCAGGACGGCGGCGTCTTCAAGTGGAACTTCCCGCTCATGGGCAGCTACTGGACCGCGGCCGACATCCTGATCCAGCACCTGGGCAAGAAAGAGGGCGGCCTGGACAAGCTCAAGGGCAAGAAGATCGCGCTCGTCTATCACGACTCGCCGTTCGGCAAGGAGCCGATTCCGCTGCTGCAGGAACGCGCCAAGATGCACGGCTTCGACCTCTCGCTGATTCCGGTGACCGCGCCCGGCGTGGAACAGAAGTCGGCCTGGCTGCAGGTGCGCCAGCAGCGGCCCGACTTCGTGCTGCTGTGGGGCTGGGGCGTGATGAACTCCACCGCGCTGAAAGAGGCCGTGGCCACGGGCTTCCCGCGCGAGAAGATGTACGGCGTGTGGTGGGCCGGCGCCGAGCCGGACGTGAAGGACGTGGGCGCCAACGCCAAGGGCTACAACGCGCTCGCGCTGAATGGCTCGGGTCCCGACAACAAGGTGATCCAGGACATCCTGAAGCAAGTGCACGACAAGGGCCAGGGCTCGGGTCCGCGCGACGAAGTGGGCTCGGTGCTCTACACGCGCGGCGCCATCATCTCGATGCTGAGCGTGGAAGCCGTCAAGCGCGCGCAGGAGCGCTTCGGCAAGGGCAAGGTCATGACCGGCGAGCAGGTGCGCTGGGGCCTGGAGAACCTGGCGCTCGACCAGAAAAAGCTCGACGCGCTCGGCTTCGCCGGCGTGATGCGCCCGGTGAGCACCTCGTGCCAGGACCACATCGGCTCGACCTGGGCCCGCATGGAAACCTGGGACGGCGCCAAGTGGAACATCGCGCCCGAGTGGTACCAGGCCGACGACCAGATCATCAAGCCGATGGTGAAGGGCGCCGCCGACAAGTACGCCGGCGAAAAGAAGCTGACGCGCCGCGAAGCCGCCGACTGCCAGTCTTGATGCACTGACACCCAATGAAAGTGCGGTGGCGGCTCGCAAGAGCCGCCATTCGCAAGGACGGCACCCCTGTGCTGTCCTTGCGAATGCTTCGGACCACACCATGAGCGAACCCAACATCCTTCTCAATGTCAACGGCATCGAGGTCATCTACAACCACGTGATCCTCGTGCTCAAGGGCGTGTCGCTCACCGTGCCCGAGGGCGGCATCGTGGCGCTGCTCGGCGGCAACGGCGCAGGCAAGACGACCACGCTGCGCGCGGTGAGCAACCTGCTCGCGGGCGAGCGCGGCGCGGTGACCAAGGGCACCATCGAGCTGCGCGGCAACCGCATCGAGGCGCTGTCGCCGGCCGAGCTGGTCAAGCGCGGGCTCATCCAGGTGATGGAAGGGCGCCACTGCTTCGCTCACCTCACCATCGAAGAGAACCTGATGACCGGCGCCTACACGCGCACCGACGGCAAGGCCGCGGTGCAGCAGACGCTGGACAAGGTCTACGCGTATTTCCCGCGCCTGAAGACGCGCCGCACCTCGCAGGCGGCCTACACCTCGGGCGGCGAGCAGCAGATGTGCGCCATCGGCCGCGCGCTGATGGCCAACCCGACGATGGTGCTGCTCGATGAGCCCTCGATGGGCCTCGCGCCGCAGATCGTCGAAGAAGTGTTCGAGATCGTGAAGGACCTCAACACCAAGGAGCGCGTGACGTTTCTTTTGGCCGAGCAGAACACCAACATGGCGCTGCGCTACGCCGACTACGGCTACATCCTGGAGAACGGCCGCATCGTGATGGACGGCGAGGCCAAGAGCCTGCGCGAGAACGAGGACGTCAAGGAGTTCTACCTTGGCGTGGGCGGCGCGGACCGCAAGAGTTTTCGCGATGTGAAGAGCTACAAGCGGCGCAAGAGGTGGCTCGCTTGAATCGCCTGTGTGCCGATGTCCAGGGCGCGATCACGCCGACGGGGCACCTTGCTCCGCGAATGTCCCCCGCCTTCGGCTCCTCCTTGATTTCGCTGCGCAAG
>NZ_JAEFCB010000021.1 GCF_016405905.1 Variovorax sp. IB41
ATTTCCTTGGCCACGGACACACCGTCCTTGGTCACCGTGGGGGCGCCGAACGAGCGTTCGAGCACCACGTTGCGGCCCTTGGGGCCCAGGGTCACTTTGACTGCGTTGGCCAGGATGTTGACACCCTCGACCATGCGTGCGCGGGCTTCACCGCCGAAGACTACGTCTTTTGCTGCCATGTTCAATTACTCCGAATGGGATGGAATGGATTACTTCTCGACGACCGCGAACAGGTCGTCTTCCTTCATGACGAGCAATTCGTCACCGTCGACCTTGACGGTCTGGCCGCTGTACTTGCCGAACAGGACGCGGTCGCCGACCTTGACGGTCAGTGCGGTCAGTTCGCCCTTGTCGGTGCGCTTGCCCGGGCCCACGGCCAGGACTTCGCCCTGATCGGGCTTTTCTGCGGCTGCGTCGGGGATGACGATGCCGGAGGCGGTCTTGGTTTCGCTGTCGATACGCTTGACGATCACACGATCGGCCAAAGGACGAAGTTTCATTGCATCTCCTGGATAAGAAACGGGGTTGGGGTCGGGCGCCGGACTGAAGGTCGGCGGCCCATCGACTGGGAGCGAGGGCTTGTTAGCACTCATCATCAGCGAGTGCTAATCATAAGGGCAATCGGTGGCCTTTCAAGGCCTGGGGGTTGCCGGCGGGCGGTCGCTTACAACTGGTCCGTGGGCACGAACCACGAGAAAAGCAGCAGTTGCAGCCGGGTCAGCATGCTGGAGTCGGGCTCGCTGTCGAGCACTTCGTTGGTGACGTCGCCGGTGCCGATCCACTGCACGTTCTGGCCGTCGGGCTTGAGCACGACGCGGTAGACGCCCTCGATGTCGTCCAGCTGGTAGGCGAAAAGCAGCGCCTGCGTGAGGTCGAAGCTGCGCACCCGCACGCCGAATTCGGTGTTCAGGCGGGCGGAGCGCGGATCCAGATTCATGGAGCCGAGCAGCACCCACTGGCGGTCGACCAGCGCCAGCTTGGCGTGCAGCCGGCCACGCGCCTTCTTGAGCAGATCGCGGAACTGGCCGCTGCGGCGCAGCTGCTGGGTGCTGACCTCGTACAGGTTCACGCCCAGCTTGAGCATGTCGACGCGGTAGCGGTTGTAGTTGATGTTGACCAGCGGCTCGTCGCTGTCGGCGAGCGAATTGGTGATGACGGTGATGTTGATCCCGTGCTCGCGCCCCATGCGGATGCGCGCCATGCCCTCCTCGCCCGGAATGAAGTAGGGCGAGATCACCACCACGTTCGACTGGGCGGTGGCCAGCATCTCGTGAAAGCGCTGCGCCAGCGACTCGGTGGGATGCGCCATCACGCCCAGTGCCTTGTTGGGGCTGTCGGCAGTGGCATGCGCTTCGGCGCGCATCCATTTCGCCTCGTCGATGTTGGCCAGCTGCGCGGCCAGCGGCGGGTCGCCCAGCAGGTCGGTGGCGGGCAGCGGATCGGGCGGCGGGGCGTGGGCGGGGCCGGTGTCGGCATCGAACGCGGATTTCAGCTCGGCCGGCGTGCGGGTGGTGCCGGCGACCCGCTGGAGCGGGTAGACCACGTCGCTGTTCCAGTAGGTGTCGAAGATGGCGGCCGACTCCGGCACCACGGGGCCGGCCATGACCAGCTCGAAATCGATGAAGTTCGCGACTTCGCTGCGCTGGAAATACTCGTCGGCGAGATTGCGGCCGCCCGCGATGGCCATGGCGCCGTCGGCCACGAACAGCTTGTTGTGCATGCGGTGGTTGAGCCGCCGGAAATCGCCGAAGAACTCCAGCCATCGCCCTGAGGAATGGTCGCGCAGGTTGACGAAGGGGTTGAACAGCCGGACCTCGGCGTTGGGCTCGGCGGCCAGGCCCAGCAGGAGGCGGTCCATGCCGGCCGTGTAGAAATCGTCGAGCAAAAGGCGAACGCGCACGCCGCGCCGGGCGGCATCGCGCAACTCGCGCAGCAGGAGCCGTCCGGTCTTGTCGTTGCCCAGTTGGTAGGTCTGCACGTCGAGCGAGGACTGCGCGCGCCGGATGAGTTCCAGCCGCGCGTCGAGCGCATAGGACGACTCGATCAGCGGCCGGAGGCTGGAGAGCCCGTCGGGCGGCGTGTTCAGGCGGATGGCGGCGCGGCCGAGCGCGGTGGCGGGGGAGGCCGCGATGGATGCGGTCGGCGGCTCGGGCGTGCGCGGGGGGAGCCCGGCGCAGCCGGTCAGCACCAGCGCGATCAGCAGCAGAACCGGGGCGCGCAGCGCAGGAAACAGAAGGGCGATGAGCTTGTGCATGAGGCCTGCCAGCACGGAAAAACGTGCCGCGGCATCGTAGCCGCTCTGCTTCGGGCCGAGGACGCGAATTCGCAACGCAACTCCCTTCGCCGAGCTTGGAAATGGGATGAATTGAGACTTTGTGACTATTACAATGAGAATGGTTCTTAATTGATATTTGGAGTGGAGCAGGATGAAGAGGACGTTGGTGCAGCGCAGAGCCGCTTCGGTGCTGGTGGGATGCATGGCCGTTTACACGCAGCACCAGGTGTTGGCGCAGACCGCCGCAGAGGGTTCGCTGTCTGAAATACGGGTCGATGCGAACGCCGCCCCCGAGACCGCCACCACCCCCGTCATCGGCTACCGCGCGAAAAACGCCGCGACCGCCACCAAGACCGACACGCCGCTGTCCGAAACGCCCCAGTCCGTGACCATCGTCACGCGCGACCAGATGGTCGACCAGGGCGCGACCAGCCTGCAGGACGCGCTCAACTACGCCGCCGGCGTGCGCTCCGACGCCTACGGCCTGGACTCGCGGACCGACTCCGTGCGCGTGCGCGGCGCCTACCCCGACGTCTACCTGGACGGCCTGCGCCAAGCCTACGGCTACTACACCAGCACCACCCGCACCGAGCCCTACACGCTGGAGCGGCTCGAAGTGCTGCGCGGTCCCTCGGGCATGCTGTTCGGCGCGGGCACGGCCGCGGGCGTGGTCAACATGGTCAGCAAGCGGCCGTTGCAGGACGCCCAGCGCGAAGTGGGCGTGCAGTTCGGCAGTTTCGGCCGCAAGCAGATCCAGGCCGACCTGACCGGCCCGCTCAATGCCGACGGCTCCCTGTCGTACCGGCTGATCGCCTTGCAGCGCAAGTCCGACACGCAGGTCGACTACGTGCCCGACGACCGCAGCCTGATCGCCCCTTCGCTCACCTGGCGGCCCAGCGCGGCGACCTCGCTCACGCTGCAAGGCCTGTGGCAAAAAGACAAGAGCGGCAGCAGCTCGCAGTTCCTGCCGTGGGAGGGCACGCTGCTGCCGAACCCGAACGGGCGTTTGCCGAGCAGCCGATTCATCGGCGAGCCGGGCGACTTCTACAACAGCGAGCGCAAGACCTTCGGCTGGCTGTTCGAGCACAAGTTCAACGACAACTGGACCGTGCGCCAGAACTTCCGCTACGCGCAGAACGAAAACGCCAACCAGTACCACTATGGCGCCGCGTTCAGCGGTTTCGACAGCTGGTCCAGCGACCCCGTCGCCAAGCGCGTGCTCGGCCGCTACTTCGACAACCAGCTGACCCTGAACCGCACCCAGACGCTGGACAACCACATCGAAGGCCATTTCCAGACAGGTGCGCTGAAGCACACGCTGCTCGTCGGCGCGGACTTCGCGCGCCAGCGCGAGAACGTCTGGAGCGGCACGACCGTCGACACCATCGACGTCTACGCGCCGGTCTACGGCCATCGCGATGTGCCCGAAGCCGTCGCGCTGCCGCGCACCCGCCAGCGCCAGACGGGCCTGTACCTGCAGGACCAGATCAAGCTCGATAACTGGATCTTCGTCGCGGGCCTGCGCCACGACAAGGCCGTCTCCAACGCCGCCGGCAGCGACGAGCAAAAGAGCAGCGCCACCACCAAGCGCTTCGGCCTCATGTACGCCTCGCCCTCGGGCTGGTCGCCCTACGTGAGCTACAGCGAGTCGTTCACGCCGCAGTCGCCGCGCCAGGGGCGCATCTTCACGCCGCTGCGCGGCGAGCAATGGGAAGTGGGCGTGAAATACGAGCCCAAGGACCGCGCCCTGGCCTTCAGTGCCGCGGTGTACGACCTGCGCGAGAAGAACCAGATCGTCGAGGAGCAGCCGAACGTGTTCTCGCAGCGCGGCCTCACCAAGACCAAGGGCGTCGAGCTCGAGGCCAAGGGCTCGATCGGCCGCGACCTGGACCTGGTCGCCCACTACAACTACACCGATGCCGACGCACAGATCGAGGGCCTGCCCAAGCACCAGGCCAGCGTCTGGGCCAAGTACCGCTTCTCGATCGGCGGCGTGAACGGCTTCTCGGCCGGTGCCGGCGTGCGCCTGATGAGCTCGTTCCGCGACACCCAGTTCGGCGTGGGCCCGCGCGTGCCGGGCATCGCGCTGGCCGACCTGGTGTTCGCCTACGAGACCGCGCAGTGGCGCTATGCGCTCAACATCAACAACGTGACGGACAAGGTGTACTTCAGCACCTGCCTGTCGCGCGGCGACTGCTGGTATGGCTCCCGCCGCAACGTCGTCGCGAGCGCGACCTACCGCTTCTAAACTCCGCCTTCAACCCACAGAGCACGACGACATGAACAGCCGAAAGATCAAGACCTGGGCCTGGGTGCACAAGTGGAGCAGCCTCGTGTGCACGGTGTTCATGCTGCTCCTGTGCATCACCGGGCTGCCGCTGATCTTCCACCACGAGATCGGCCACCTGCTGGGCACCGAGGTCGAGGCACCCAAGATGCCGGCGAACGCGCCGCGGGTGAGCCTGGACAAGGTGCTGGAGATCGCCAAGGCCAAGCACCCCGACCGCGTGGTGCAGTTCGCCTCGCAGCCCGAGGACGACGACGGACTGTGGTTCGTGACGCTCACGCCCACGCCCGAGCCCACCGACGACTTCAAGTCGGTCGCGGTCGACGCGCGCACCGGCGTCGTGCTGGCCCAGCCCAAGTTCGACGAGGGCTTCATGTACGTGATGTTCAAGCTGCACGTGGACCTGTTCGCGGGCCTGGCGGGCAAGCTCTTCCTGGGCTTCATGGGCCTCCTGCTGCTGGTGGCGATCGTCTCGGGCGTGGTGCTCTATTCGCCCTTCATGCGCAAGCTCGATTTCGGCACCGTGCGCCGCGAGAAGCGCCCGCGCCTGAAGTGGCTCGACCTGCACAACCTCCTGGGCGTGGTCACGCTGGTGTGGCTGTTCGTGGTGGGCTCCACCGGCATGATCAACACGTGGGCCGACCTGGTCATCAAGTACTGGCAGTACGACCAGCTCAGCGCGCTGCTCACGCCCTACAAGAACGAGCCGATCGTGCCTGCGGCCGAGCGCGGCTCGGTGCAGCGCTCGATGGACGAGGCCATGCAGCGCACGCCCGGCATGAAGCTGTCGTTCATCGCCTTTCCCGGCACCTCGTTTTCCAGCCCGCACCACAACACCTTCTTCATGCGCGGCAACGAGCCCTTCACCTCGAAGCTCCTGCAGCCCGTGCTGGTCGACGCCAAGACCGCGGAAGTGACGGCGGCGCCCAAGATGCCCTGGTACCTCACGGCGCTCCTGGTGTCGCAGCCGCTGCACTTCGGCGACTACGGCGGCATGCCGATGCAGATCCTCTGGGCGCTGCTGGACATCGCCACCATCATCGTGCTGGGCAGCGGGCTCTATCTCTGGCTCAAGCGCGGCAACACCGTGCCGGCCAAATCGACCGCGACCTCGACCGCGCCCGCCACGGAGCGCGCGCCACCCGCGGGATCGGGCCCGCAGCCCGACCCGGCACCGGCCATGAAGGTGCAGGCATGACGGCGCACCACAAGACGCAGCACCAGTCCTTCTGGCGCATGTGGGGCTGGCCGATCGTGCTCGGCCTCTTGACGAGCATCGGCCTCGTCTCCGCGCTTTTCAGCGACGGCGGGTTGGGCGACATGCTGGCCTGGGCGGCACTGGGCATTCCGGTCGCGGTGTGCGCCTGGTACGGCTGGCGCCGGTCGCCCGAGCGCTAGCCGCACGCCGTTTCCTTCTCGTCGGGTTCTCGCTAGGCGAGGGTGTTGGCGCGTCAACGCAGAATCGGTGCAATGAATGCCGCACTCGCCCACGCCGCCCGACTGCTGTTGCTGGGCGTTCCCATCGCGGCGAATGCCCAGCCGGCGCCAATGGCCGAAGCGCCAGCGGGCCAACTGCCCCCGATCACCGTCTCCACGCCCCGCGGCCAGGTCGCGCCGTTCAACGTGCCCGGCTCCGTCGACCGGGTCGATGGCCAGGAAATGCGCGAGGGCCGCCTGCAGGTGAACCTCTCCGAAAGCCTGGGCGCGGTGCCGGGGCTGCAGGTGCAGAACCGCTTGAACTACGCGCAAGACCTGCAGTTGTCGATCCGCGGCTTCGGCGCGCGCTCGACCTTCGGCGTGCGCGGGGTGCGGCTCTATGTCGACGGCATTCCGGCCACGCTGCCCGACGGGCAGGGGCAGACGTCGAACATCGACATCGGCTCCGTCGATCGCGTCGAGGTGCTGCGCGGGCCGTTCTCGGCGCTCTACGGCAACTCGTCGGGCGGGGTGCTGCAGGCCTTCACCGCATCGGGGGAGGGCGCGCCGCGCCTTTCCTATTCCGCGGCCGGCGGCAGCTTCGGCACCTGGCGGCAGTCGATGCAACTGAGCGGCTCGCAGGGCGCGGTCGACTACCTGCTGGGCGCGAGCCGCTTTCACACCGACGGCTGGCGCGAGCACAGCGCCGCGCGGCGCGACATCGCCAACGGCAAGCTGGGCATCGCGCTGGACAACGGCGACAAGCTCACGATCGTGCTCAACAGCGTGCGCATCGACGCGCAGGACCCGCTGGGCCTGACCGCCGACCAGTACGCGCTCGCGCCCCGCAACGCGCCGCTCGCGACGCAGTACGACACGCGCAAGACGGTCGAGCAGACGCAGGTGGGCCTGCTCTATGAGCGGCGCATCGACGCGACGCAGGGGCTGCGCCTCATGGTCTACGGCGGCGAGCGCAAGACGACGCAGTACCAGTCGATTCCGCCCTCGGCGCAGCAGAACCCGTTGCATGCGGGCGGCGTGATCGATCTCTCGCGGCAGTACGGCGGCGTCGATGTGCGCTGGACCGCCGCGCTGCAGCTGGCGGACCGGCCGCTCGACGTGGTGGCGGGTCTTGGCTACGACAGCCTGCGCGAGCGCCGCCGCGGCTACGAGAACTATCTGGGCAGCGTCGCGAATCCGGTGCTGGGCGTGCAGGGTCGCCTGCGCCGCAGCGAGCGCAACGAGGTCTGGAACCTCGACCCCTACGCGCAGGCCACCTGGCGCTTCACCGACCGCTGGACGCTGGAGGCCGGCGTGCGCCGCAGCAGCGTGCACTTCGCATCGAACGACCGCTACATCGTGGGCGCGAATCGCGACGACAGCGGCACCGCGCGCTACAGCAAGACGCTGCCGGTGGCGTCGCTGCGCTACCAGGCCACGCCCGATCTCGCGCTCTATGGTTCCATCGGCCGCGGGTTCGAAACGCCGACGCTCAACGAGCTCTCGTACCGCTCGGGCGGCGCGAGCGGCCTCAACTTCGCGCTGCGGCCGTCGGTCAACGACAGCATCGAGCTGGGCGCCAAGGCGCGGCTCGCGGGCGGACTGCTGACGGCGGCGCTGTTCCAGACACGCACGCGCGATGAGATCGTGACCGACACCAACGTCGGCGGCCGCGCGACCTTTCAGAACGCGGGGCGCACACGGCGCAACGGCTTCGAGCTCGGTTGGCAGCACGAGACGGCGAACCACTGGCGCACGCAGCTGGCCTACACGTGGCTCGATGCGACGTACCGCGATGCCTTCTGCTCGCCGTCGCCGTGCGCGGCCGCCAACACGGTGGCGGGCGGCAATCGCATTCCGGGCATCGCGCGGCAGTCGCTCTTCGCATCGCTGGGCTGGGTGCCGCCCGAGGGCTGGCGCGCCGGCATCGAGATGCGCGCGCTCGGGCGCATCCAGGCGAACGACGTCAACACCGCGAGCGCGCCGGGCTATGCCGTCGCGGCGCTGTATGCGGGCTATCTGAAGAAATGGGAGCGTTGGGAGTTCAACGCCTTCGCGCGTGTCGACAACCTGTTCGACCGGCGCTACGTGGGCTCGGTCATCGTCAACGAGGGCAATGCGCGCTATTACGAGCCCGCGCCGGGCCGTAACTGGACGGTGGGCCTCGGCGGCGCATACCGCTTCTGACGACCCACCGTCTTTTTCTGCTTACTTGAGGCCGGCTGCCGCGCGCAGTGCGGGCGCTTGCGTGGTCGCCTCCCAGGTGAACTCGGGCTCTTCGCGGCCGAAGTGGCCGTAGGCGGCGGTCTTCTGGTAGATCGGGCGCAGCAGGTCGAGCATCTGGATGATGCCCTTGGGACGCAGGTCGAAGTGCTCGCGCACGAGTTCGGCGATCTTCTCGTCGGGGATCACGCCGGTGCCTTCGGTGTAGACCGTGATGTTCATCGGCTCGGCCACGCCGATCGCGTAGGCCACCTGGATCTGGCACTGGCGCGCAATGCCGGCGGCCACGATGTTCTTGGCCACGTAGCGCGCGGCATAGGCGGCCGAGCGGTCGACCTTGGACGGGTCCTTGCCCGAGAACGCGCCGCCGCCGTGCGGGCAGGCGCCGCCGTAGGTGTCCACGATGATCTTGCGGCCGGTGAGGCCGCAGTCGCCCTGCGGGCCGCCGATGACGAAGCGGCCGGTCGGGTTGATCAGGTAGCGCGTGTCCTTGAGCCATTCCTTGGGCAGCACGGGCTTGATGATCTCTTCGATGATGGCTTCGTTGAACGAGGCCTTCATCTTGGTGGAGGTCTCGCTCTGGTCGGGGCTGTGCTGGGTGGAGAGCACCACGGTGTCGATGCTGTGGGGCTTGCCGTCCACGTAGCGCATCGTGACCTGGCTCTTGGCGTCGGGGCGAAGGAACGGCAGGCGGCCGTCCTTGCGCAGCTGGGCCTGGCGCTCCACGAGGCGGTGGGCGTAGTAGATCGGCGCGGGCATCAGCTCGGGCGTCTCGTCGCAGGCGTAGCCGAACATCAGGCCCTGGTCGCCGGCGCCGGTGTTCAGGTGGTCGTCGGAGGCGTGGTCCACGCCCTGGGCAATGTCGTTGGACTGCTTGTCGTAGCAGACCATCACCGCGCAGCCCTTGTAGTCGATGCCGTAATCGGTGTTGTCGTAGCCGATGCGCTTGATGGTGTCGCGCGCGACCTGGATGTAGTCGACGTGAGCGTTGGTGGTGATTTCGCCGGCGAGCACCACGAGGCCGGTGTTGGTCAGCGTCTCGGCGGCCACGCGGCTGCGGGGGTCCTGCTCGAAGATCGCGTCCAGGATGGCGTCCGAGATCTGGTCGGCGACCTTGTCGGGGTGGCCTTCGGAGACGGATTCGGAAGTGAAGAGGAAGTCGTTCGCCATTTTTTCAAAGCTCCTTGAAGTGGTTTGGCGCGTTGCCAACTCTGCGGAGCCCTGGCGAACGCTTTAGCAGATGTGCCGAGAATCGGCGGGGCACAATCGCTTCGCGCTTGTGTTTGTCGCCCTGCAAGTTGTTCCGTAACTCGGCGACAATTTGCATTCTATTCGAGCCGCGCAATACCATGCGCGCGCGTCCGTTTTTTGACTCCCCTCCCGTTTCAATGATCACCCTGTTCCGCCTGCTTGCCCGCGTGCCGATGCCGTTGATGCATCGCCTGGGCGCCATGCTGGGCTGGCTGGTCTGGTTCTGCGCGCCGAACTACCGCCGCCGATTCAAGGCCAATGCCGAAAGCGCGGGTTTCACCCCCGGCCAATACCGCCCCGCCATCGCCGCCGCCGGCCACATGGCGTCCGAACTGCCCTGGCTGTGGCTGCGCCCGCAAGGCGAGAGCGTGCTGCCCCGTGTCGTGCGCTGGGAAGGCGTCGAAGCCTTCGAGGCCGCCATGCGGGCGAAGAAGGGCGTGATCCTGGTGGCCCCGCACCTGGGCAGCTGGGAGATGTGCGGCCAGGCGATCGGCGAGCGCTTCTTCGAAGCCTTCGGGCCGATCACCGCGCTGTTCCGTCCGGCGCGCAAGAAGTGGATGGCCGACCTGATCGCCGCGGGTTCGCGCGACCGGCCCGGCCTGCAGACGCTGCCGACCAACAACACCGGCGTACGCGGCCTGATCCGCACGCTGCGAAGTGGCGGCTACACGGGCATCCTGCCGGACCAGGTGCCGCCGATGGGGCAGGGCGTCTGGGCGCCGTTCCTCGGCCGGCCGGCCTACACCATGACCCTGCTTCCGCGCCTCGCGCAGCAAACGGGTGCGGCGTGTTTCCTCAGCGTGTGCGAGCGGCTGCCGCGCGGCGCGGGCTACGTGATCCGCTTCGAGCCGATCGTCGGCACGGCGCTGACCGATCCGAAGGCCAGCGTCGAAGACGCTGCCGCTGCGATGAACGACGGCATCGGTCGCCTGATCCGCAGTCTGCCCGACCAGTACGTCTGGGACTACGCGCGCTACAAGGAGCCGCGTGCCGACCGGGCCGTTGCGGCCGCTGCCGGGGAGCAGACGCCATGAGCCTCAGTTCACGCCTGGGCATCGGCTTCATGCGGGTGCTGGCACCGCTGCCCCTGCCGCTCGTGCGCGGCTTCAGCAAGGTCCTCGGCCGCTTGCTTCACACCATCGCCGTGCCGCGGCGGCGCGTGGTCGACCGAAACCTGGCCCTTTGCTTTCCCGAGAAATCGGAGGCCGAGCGCCGCGCCATTGCGCGCGAAACCTTCGTCTTCGTCGCGCAGTCGTGGCTGGACCGCAGCTGGCTCTGGCATGCACCGGAGAAGGTGGTGGCGAGCCGGCTGAAGATCGTGGGCTCGGCGTCGGAGATCGCCGAAATCGCCGAGGGCGACGCGCCGATGATCCTGTTCGCGCCGCACTTCTACGGCCTCGACGCCGCAGCCACCGCGCTCACCATGCACACGGCGCGCCCCTCGGCCACGATCTACACGACCCAGCGCGACCCTATGGTCGATGCCTGGATCCGCGAAGGCCGCACGCGCTTCGGCGACGTGGCGGCGCTCAACCGGGTGGACGGCATCAAGCCGGTGCTCTCCGGGCTGCGCAAGGGCGGCCTGCTGTACCTGTTGCCCGACATGGACTTCGGCCGCGAGCAGACGATCTTCGTGCCGTTCTACGGTGTGCAGGCCGCGACCGTGCCCTCGCTCTCGCGCTTCGCGCGGCTGGGCAAGGCCAAGGTGGTGCCGGTGGTGGCGAAGCTCACGCCCGGCGGCTACGAGATCGAAGTGAAGTCGGCGTGGCAGAACTTCCCCACCGACGACGTCGAGGCCGACACCGCGCTCATGAACGAGCGGCTGCAGGGGTACATCGACGCGATGCCGTCCCAGTACTACTGGGTGCACCGCCGGTTCAAGACGCGCCCCGACGGCGAGCCCAAGATCTACTGATCACGGGTTGCGCTGCAGGAAGGCCTCGATCTCGCGCGCGACCAGTTGCGGCTGCTCGTGCACGATCCAGTGGGTCGCGTTCGGCACCTTCTTGACCTCGAGCTTCGGCACGTACTCCTCGAGGCCTTCGAGCAGGCCCGGCAGCAGCGCCGCATCGTCCAGCGCCCAGAACACGAATGTCGGCACGTTCACCACGAGCCGTTCGGGCGGCAGCACCGGAATGCCTTCGATGGTCTGGCCCGGCAGCGGCGGCTTCATCGGCGTCACGCGGTAGAGGTTGCAGGCGCCGGTGAGGCCCGCGCTCCAGACCTCGCGGTACTGTTGCTTCACTTCTTCGGTGAGCCAGCCGAAGCCGTCGGGGCCGGCCTTCATCAGCAGGAAGAAGGGCCACATGCGCTTGAAGTCGTCGGCCGCGAGCAACGCCTCGGCGTCGGGTCGCGCGAGGAAGTTCATGTACGCGCTGGCCTGCTGCTGCGCCGGGCTGTTGCGCAGTTCGCGCGTGAAGGTGCCGGGGTGCGGCGAATTGATGATCACGAGCTTGCCGACCTGCGCCGGGAACGCGTTGGCGTAGCCCCACGCGAAGGCGCCGCCCCAGTCGTGTGCAACCAGCGCGGCCATCGAACCGTCGGCGCTTTCGGTGGCGACGAGCTGCTGGATGTCCTGGATCAGCAGGTGCGCCTTGTACGCGGCCACCTCGGTGGGTGCGCTCGACTTTTCGAAGCCGCGCAGGTTGGGCGCCACGCAGCGGTAGCCGCCGTGCGCGGGGTCCGCGAAGTAATCGAGCAGCTCGTCCCAGATGAACGCCGCCTCGGGAAAGCCGTGCAGGAACACCATCAGCGGCTGTCCCGGCTTGCCGGCCGCGCGGCAGCTCAGGGTGGTGCCGTTGGGCAGGCTGCGTTGGAAGGTCTCGATCATGCTTCTCGTCTCCTTGGGTTGACTGTCGCTATTGTTTTGATAGTGAATGAAGCAGGCGGGACGGTCAATGCAGCCGTTCGGCCTCAGGTTTCTTCCGGAGGCTCCGGCGTTTCCTGTGGTTCCTGTCCGGCCGGCGCAGCGCCGCCTTCGGGGTGCACCCACTGCCACAGCAGTTGGGCCGCGTCGCCGACGCCCTGCTTCTTCAGCGCCGAGAACAGTTTGACCTCGCCGCCGCCGGCCTGGAGTCGCGTGATCGACAGCACCTTGGCGCCCTCGCTGCGCGTGAGCTTGTCCGACTTGGTCAAAAGGATGAGGAACTTGAGGCCTTGCTGCACGCGCGGGCGGATCACATCGAGCAGGATTTCGTCGAGCTCGGTCAGGCCGTGGCGCGGATCGCACATCAGGACAACCCCTCGCAGGCTTTCGCGCGTCATGAGGTAGTTGCCCATCACGCGCTGCCAGCGCAGCTTGGCTTCCTTCGGCACGGCCGCGTAGCCGTAGCCAGGGAGGTCGGCCAGCACCGCGTTGTCGACCTTCTGCTTGCCGATGCCAAAGAGGTTGATGTGCTGCGTGCGGCCCGGCGTCTTCGAGGCAAAAGCCAGGCGCGTCTGCTGGGTGAGGGTGTTGATGGCGGTCGACTTGCCGGCGTTCGATCGGCCGACGAAAGCGATCTCGGGCAGGTCCACGGGAGGCAGGTGTTCCAGCTGCGGAGCGCTGGTGAGGAAGTGGGCGGTGTGCAGCCAACCCAGTGCCACGCGCTCGCGTTCGGCGACCTGCGGGTCCGCGGCGGGGGCCGCGCGGGGAGGATAAGCGGCGGACTTGGCGCGCGGGGAGGTCATCAATGGGCTTTCGGAACGGGGCGCCATTGTAGAATCGCGGGGTTTTGCGCCATAAATCTAAGCCCCCGATATGAAGTTGTTTGCCAATATTCTGCTTGCGGCCCTCATGGGCGTCGTAGCCAGCGCGAGTTTCGCAGCCGATGAGCATGCCGCTGCCCCCGCAGCAGCTGTCGCCAAGCCGGCCAAGCCCGATCCCGCCAAGGGCGACACGGTGTTCAACGCAACGCCGGCCAACAGCCAGAGCTGCGCCTCGTGCCACAACGCCGACGGCAACTCGGCCATCGCGGCCAACCCGAAGCTGGCGCAACAACATCCCGAATACATCCTCAAGCAGCTGCAGGACTTCAAGTCCGGCGCCCGCAAGAGCGCGATCATGAAGCCGCTGGCCTCGGCGCTGTCGGACGAGGACATGCGCAACATCGCCTGGTTCGTCGGCTCCAAGAAGGTCAAGACGGGCTTCTCGAAGGACAAGGACACCATCGCCATGGGCGAGAAGATCTACCGCGGCGGCATCGGCGATCGCCAGATCCCGGCCTGCGCCGGCTGCCACAGCCCGAACGGCGCGGGCATCCCCGCCCAGTACCCGCGCCTGGGTGGCCAGAACGCCGAATACACCATCGCCCAGCTGACCGCCTTCCGCGACAACGTGCGCAACAACAGCCTGCCGATGACGGGCGTTGCCGCCAAGCTCAACGATCGCGAAATCAAGGCCGTGGCCGACTACATCGCCGGCCTGCGCTGATTCCGCGCTTTCCAGCGTGAACTAACCGCCGACAACAACCCCAAACAAAGGGCGGGCCGATCCAGGAGGATGGCCCGCCCTTTTGCTTTTCCTCTCTTTCCAGTCAGTCCCATCCGATGTCAGTCTCCACCCATGGCCTTCGCGTTCATCGCGGCCCGCAAGTGCTTCGCGCGGCGGTGGAGCTGTTCTCGTCGATGCGCTTCGCGATCGCGCTGCTCACCGTCATCTGCATCGCCTCGATCATCGGCACGGTCATCAAGCAGCACGAGCCGATCAACAACTACATCAACCAGTTCGGTCCGTTCTGGGCCGAGTTCTTCCGGGCAGCGCGGCTCGATTCGATCTACAGCGCCTGGTGGTTCCTGCTGATCCTGCTGTTCCTGGTGATCAGCACCTCCCTGTGCATCGCGCGCAACACGCCGCGCATCCTGGTGGACCTGAAGACCTTCAAGGAAGACATCCGCGCGCAGAGCCTGAAGGCCTTCGGCCAGCGCGCCGAGAACACGCTCGCCGAAACGCCGGACGCCGCCGCCAACCGCATCGGCCAGCTGCTGGTGAGCGGTGGCTGGAAGGTCAAGCTGCAACAGCGCGAGGGTTCCGGCGACGGCAAGGCAGCACCTGGCTGGATGGTCGCCGCGCGTGCCGGTGGCGCGCACAAGCTGGGCTACATCGCGGCGCACAGCGCCATCGTGCTGGTGTGCATCGGCGGGCTGCTCGACGGCGACCTCGTGGTGCGCGCGCAGACTTGGTTCAACGGCAAGAGCGTGTTCACCGGCGGCGGCATGATCGCCGACGTGGCCCCCGAGCACCGGCTCTCGGTCAACAACCCGACCTTCCGCGGCAACATCCTCGTGCCCGAGGGCGGGCAGGGCAGCGTGGCGATCCTGAACCAGGCCGACGGCGTGCTGCTGCAGGAGTTGCCGTTCTCCATCGAGCTCAAGAAGTTCATCGTCGACTACTACTCCACCGGCATGCCCAAGCTCTTCGCGAGCGAGGTGGTGCTGCACGACCGCGAGACCGGCGCGCAGGTGCCCGCGCGCATCGAGGTGAACCATCCGGCCAGCTACAAGGGCGTGGAGATCTACCAGTCGAGCTTCGACGACGGCGGCTCCAAGGTGAAGCTCAAGGCGGTGCCGATGGCGGCCGCGGCCAAGCCCTTCGAGGTCGAGGGCGTCATCGGCGGCCCCAACACCGAGATCACCAACGGCAAGGACAAGCTCACGCTCGAGTACGCCGCGCTGCGGGTGATCAACGTCGAGAACTTCGCGGACGGCGGAGCGATGGGAAGCGGCGCCGACGTGCGCAAGGTCGACCTGCGCCACAGCCTCGAATCGCGCCTGGGCGCCGCCAACAAGACCAACAAGCCCAAGGTGCTGCGCAACATCGGCCCGAGCATCGGCTACAAGCTGCGCGACGCGGCCGGCCAGGCGCGGGAGTACCAGAACTACATGGTGCCGGTCGATACCGGCGACGGCCAGCCGGTGTTCCTGCTGGGCATGCGCGAGAAGCCTGAGGACCCGTTCCGCTACCTGCGCGTGCCGGCCGACGAGCAGGGCTCGATGGACGGGTTCGTGCGCATGCGCACCGCGCTCGGCGACCCCGACACCCGCGCGCGCGCCATCGAGCGCTACGTGGCCAAGGCGAGCGATCCAAAGCGGCCGGAGATGGCCGAGCAGCTGCGCGTGTCGGCCACCCGCGCGCTCGCGCTGTTCTCGGGCAGCGAGCGCGCCCGGGCCGATGCCACCACCGCCGGCGGCTGGCAGGCGATTGCCGAATTCATGGAAGTCAACGTGCCCGAGGCCGAGCGCGAACGCGCCGGCGCGGTGCTGGTGCGCATCCTCAACGACGTGCTGTTCGAAGTGCTCAATCTGAGCCGCGAAGGCGCGGGCCTCGCGGCCCTGCCGAGCGACGACAAGTCGCAGGCCTATCTCACCCAGGCGGTGCTGGCCATCAGCGATGCGCATTTCTATCCGGCGCCCGTCGCGATGATGATGACCGACTTCACCCAGGTGCAGGCCAGCGTGTTCCAGGTGGCGCGTGCACCTGGAAAGAACGTCGTCTATCTCGGGTGTCTGTTGCTGATCGTCGGGATTTTTGCCATGCTGTACGTGCGCGAGCGGCGCCTCTGGGTGTGGCTGACACCCGATGGTGGCGCTTCCGCAGGCAGCGAGGGCGGCGCCACTGCCGCCACGATGGCCTTTTCGGTCAACCGCAAGACGATCGACAGCGACCGTGAATTCGAGCACCTCAAGCACAAGCTGCTCGCGCTGAACAAAGCAGAACCAGAGACACCATGAACACCACGACCCTCACGCTCAATGAAAGCTGGCTCTCGCGCCGCAACCTGTTCGACTGGGTGTTCGCGGCGCTGGTGCTGGCCGGCGGCCTGTTCGCCTTCACCCGTTATGCGGGGTCGATGGACTATTACGAGAAGCCGATCCTCGCCGCCGCGGTGATCGCGATGATCTCCATCGGCTGGTTCTGGCGGCCGCTGCGGGTGCTGGCCATCGTGGTGGCCGCGGCCTCGCTGCTGGCGATCACTTCGTACCAAGGCGACCTGGCGCGCGCCGATTCGGTGTTCTGGCTCAAGTACTTTCTCTCGAGCCAGTCGGCCATCCTCTGGATGAGCGTGCTGTTCTTCATGAGCACGGTCTTCTACTGGCTCGGCTTCTTCGGCGGCAAGCAGGCCGACACCTTCGACGCGATCGGCTCGCGCCTGGCCTGGGCCGCGGTGACGATGGCGCTGATCGGCACCATGGTGCGCTGGTACGAGAGCCACCAGCTCGGCCCGGACATCGGCCACATCCCGGTGAGCAACCTGTACGAAGTGTTCGTGCTGTTCTGCTGGCTGACGGCCGCGTTCTACCTCTACTTCGAGGAGCGCTACAACACGCGCGCGCTCGGCGCCTTCGTGATGCTGGTGGTGAGCGCCGCGGTCGGCTTCCTGCTCTGGTACACGATCGTGCGCGAGGCGCATGAAATCCAGCCGCTGGTGCCCGCGCTGCAGAGCTGGTGGATGAAGCTGCACGTGCCCGCCAACTTCATCGGCTACGGCACCTTCTCGCTCGCGGCGATGGTGGCGTTCGCCTACCTCATCAAGGAGCAGGCCACCGAGACCCGCTGGTACAAGCTCACGCCGATCTGGCTCTTGGGCGTGGCCCTCTGCTTCGTGCCGGTGGCGTTTCGCCAGCGCGTGCAGGAAGCCGGCGGCAGCTACTGGGTGATCTATGCGGGCATCTCGGCGTTGATCGCCGCGGGCATCCTGCTTGGGCGCAAACGCATCGCGGCGCGCCTGCCGGCCAACGAGGTGCTCGACGACGTCATGTACAAGTCGATCACCGTCGGCTTCGCCTTCTTCACCATCGCCACTGTGCTCGGCGCCCTGTGGGCGGCCGACGCCTGGGGCGGCTACTGGAGCTGGGACCCGAAGGAAACCTGGGCGCTGATCGTCTGGCTCAACTACGCGGCCTGGCTGCACATGCGGCTCGTGAAGGGCCTGCGCGGCACCGTGGCGGCCTGGTGGGCGCTGGGCGGACTGGCGGTGACCACCTTCGCCTTCCTGGGCGTCAACATGTTCCTGAGCGGGCTGCACAGCTACGGCACGCTGTAGGCGCAGGCCCTCGGCCTTTCGCGAAGAATTGAAACCGCGCGCCACCACGGCGCGTAACCAAACCAGGGGATGTCACGAACTACCCTGAGACCAACGATTCACGCGAAAGGCCTGTCATGTCGTTCCATTCCCGCTCGCACCGCCGCGACACCAGCGGCTTCATTCATCCGCTGTCGAGCGAGATCACGCCGCGCGCCGCCTACGAGGGCCGGCGCGACCTGCTCAAGCTGATGGCCACGGGCGCGGCAGGTGCGGCGCTCGCCAGCTTTGCCGGCCGCGAAGCCTTCGCCCAGGCCACCGGCCCGCACAAGCTCGCGTTGCTGCCCGCGGTCAAGTCGACGGTACCGGGTGCGCAGAGCATGGAAAAGCTCACCGACTACAAGGACGCGTCGAGCTACAACAATTTCTACGAGTTCGGCACCGACAAGGGCGATCCGGTCAAGAACGCCGGCACGCTGAAGACCCGCCCGTGGACCGTCGAGGTCGAAGGCCTGGTCAAGAAGCCGGGCAAGTACGGCATCGAAGACCTGCTCAAGTTGAGCGCACAGGAAGAGCGCATCTATCGCCTGCGCTGCGTCGAGGGCTGGTCGATGGTCATTCCGTGGATCGGCTATTCGCTGGCCGAGCTCATCAAGAAGGTCGAGCCGCAGGGCAACGCCAAGTTCATCGAGTTCGTGACGCTCGCCGACCCCAAGACCATGCCCTTCGTCGGCTCGCGCGTGCTCGACTGGCCCTACACCGAGGGCCTGCGCATGGACGAGGCGATGCACCCGCTCACGCTCCTGTCTTTCGGCATGTACGGCGAGGTGCTGCCCAACCAGAACGGCGCGCCGGTGCGCCTGGTGGTGCCGTGGAAGTACGGCTTCAAGTCGGCCAAGTCGATCGTGAAGATCCGCTTCGTCGAGAAGGAGCCGAGCACCGCATGGAACAAGGCGGCGGCGCAGGAGTACGGCTTCTATTCGAACGTGAACCCGAACGTCGACCATCCGCGCTGGAGCCAGGCGACCGAGCGCCGTATCGGCGACGGCGGCGGCCTGTTCGCCAAGCGCAACAAGACGCTGATGTTCAACGGCTACGAAGCGCAGGTCGGCCAGCTTTATGCGGGCATGGACCTGAAGAAGAACTACTGAGCGCTTCGACGCCCAGTCCTCGCGCCATGAACAAGCTGCTCATGCACCCGGCGACCAAGCCGGTCATTTTCCTGCTGTGCCTGCTGCCGTTCGCGCGGCTGGCGTACGGCGCATTCACCGATGGGCTGGGCGCGAATCCCGCGGAGTTCCTGATCCGCGCCACGGGCGACTGGACGCTGCGCTTCATCTGCATCGTGCTGGCGGTGACGCCGTTGCGCGTCATCAGCAAGTGGAATGCACTCGCGCGCTTTCGCCGCATGCTGGGCCTGTTCGCGTATTTCTACGTGGTGCTGCACCTCTTGTGCTACAGCTGGTTCGACATGGGCTTCGAGTGGGGCGAGATCGCCAAGGACATCGCCAAGCGGCCGTTCATCCTGGTGGGCTTCTCGGCCTTCGTGCTGCTGACACCGCTGGCGGCCACCTCGTTCAATCGCGCGATCAAGGCGATGGGCGCCAAGCGCTGGCAGATGCTGCACAAGCTGGTGTACGTGATCGCGGGGCTCGGCCTCTTGCACTTCTTCTGGATGCGCGCGGGCAAGAACAACTTCGCCGAGGTGTTCGTCTACGTCGCGATCATCGCGGTGCTGCTGGGATGGCGCGTGTGGAACTACGCGAGCAAGCGGAAAGCGAAGACGCCTGCCGCCGGTGCGCGCGGCGGCGAGAAGCCGCTGCGCAGCACCACCTAGAGAGCTTCAGAGCTGCTCGTTGCGCAGCTGATCTTCCATCGTCTCGCGGCGACGGATCAGCGTGGCGCTCTGGCCGCTCACCAGCACTTCGGCCGCGCGAGGACGCGTGTTGTAGTTGCTGGACATGCTCATGCAGTACGCGCCCGCCGACAGCACGGCCAGGAGGTCGCCGGCCAGCACGTTGAGCGCACGGTCGCGGCCGATCCAGTCGCCGCTCTCGCAGACCGGGCCGACCACGTCGTAGGTCGGCGCATCGCCGGCGCGGATGCGCAGCGGCACGATCTTCTGGAAGGCCTGGTACATCGCGGGGCGCGGCAGGTCGTTCATCGCCGCATCGACGATGCAGAAGTTCTTGTCTTCGCCGGGCTTGGTGTAGAGCACCTCGGTCACGCACACGCCCGCGTTGCCGACCAGCGAACGGCCGGGCTCGATGACCAGCTTGCGCGCGCCGAAGCCGCGCGCGTCGAGCTTGGCGAGCAACTGCTGCCAGAGGTCATCGGCCTTGGGCGGCACTTCGCCGTTGTAGTCGATGCCCAGGCCGCCGCCGAAATCGAGGTGATGGATCGGCACGCCGGCCGCTTCGATCGCTTCGACCAGGTCGAGCACGCGGTCGCAGGCGTCCAGGTAGGGCGAGGCTTCGGTGATCTGCGAGCCGATGTGGCAATCGATGCCCACGACCTCCAGGCCCGGCAGCTTCGCGGCATGTTGGTATGCCTGGACCGCGCGGTCGTGCGCGATGCCGAACTTGTTGCCCTTGAGACCCGTGGAGATGTAGGGGTGCGTCTTCGGATCGACGTTCGGATTGATGCGGATGCTGATTGGCGCGCGGTGGCCTTCGGCCAGTGCCACTTCATTCAGCACGTCGAGTTCGGCCTCGCTCTCGACGTTGAAGCAGGCGATGCCGGCAGCGAGGGCCTGGCGCATTTCGGCGCGGGTCTTGCCGACGCCCGAGAAGATGATCTTCTTCGGATCGGCGCCGACGGCCAGCACCCGGGCGAGCTCGCCACCCGAGACGATGTCGAAGCCGCAGCCGGCTTCTGCGAACACGCGCAGCACGCCGAGCGACGAATTGGCTTTCATCGCGTAGCAGATCAGGGCCTCGCGCCCTTCGAAGCCGCGCTGGTAGGCGGCCAGGGCGTCCAGCATCCATTGCTTCGAATAGACAAACAGTGGCGTGCCGTGCTCGCGCGCCAACGCATCGAGGGCCAGTCCTTCGACATGAAGGGCGCCGTCGCAGTGGGCGATATGGGGATGGCCGGGGAGGGAGGCGTTGGTCACTTGGGCGCTCCGCTGCCGGTGGTGGCTGCGGCCGGCGCACTGCTGGCGGCGGCAGGCTTGGGTGCGGCTTCATTGGAAGAAGCGCCGGAGCCGCCGGGGGTGATCAATTGCGGCAGGGTGGCCCGCTGGGCGGCTGCCGGATCGTTCGGCAGGTACAACGCACCGCGCTGGCCGCAGGCGGCGAGCCCGGCGGCCGCAGCGGCGATGCAAACCATGAGCACAGTGCGGCCGCGGGCGGTCACTAGAATTTGGCGAACATTCAACATAACGAAATTGTAATGACCGACACCGAGTACATGGACCGCGCCGAATCAGCGCTCGCTGCGATCGAGCAAGCCTGCGATCGCATCAACGACGCGACCGACGCCGACATCGACAACCAACGGGTGGGCGGGATGATCACGATGTCCTTCCAGAACGGGAGCCAGCTGATCGTGAACCTGCAGAAGCCGCTGCAGGAAATCTGGCTGGCCGCGCGGTCCGGTGGCTATCACTACCGGCACGACGGCCGGGCATGGGTCGACACCAAGACGGGCGAGGAGTTCTTCGGCAACCTCTCGCGCGAGGCCACGTTGCAGGCGGGCCAGCCGCTGGCGTTCGCGGCTGGCTGATCAACCGATTCGTCGTCGTCAGTTCCGGAAGAGATCGAGGATGCGGTTGCGCTCTTCCGGCGGCGCCGGTGGGCTCACCGGCACGCCGGTCAGGGCTTCCACCGGTGCCACGGGCGCAGCCGCTTCCACGCCCAGGCTCGCCACGCCGCGGCCCGGCGCGTAGTCGTCGTAGTACCACTCGCCGCCCACGTTCACGATGCCCGAGGGCGGCGTGGTCGACAGGTCGGTCACGGGCACGCCCTTGATGGCGGTCTCCATGTAGTTGATCCAGATCGGCAGGCTCAGGCCGCCGCCGGTTTCGCGGTCGCCCAGGTTGCGCGGCGTGTCGTAGCCGATCCACGAAATGGCCGTCATCGTGGGCTGGAAGCCCGCGAACCACGCATCGAGCGAATCGTTGGTGGTGCCGGTCTTGCCGTAGAGGTCGACGCGCTTGAGCGTGGCCTGTGCCTTGGCGGCGGTGCCGGCACGGGCCACCGAATTGAGCAGCGTGTCCATGATGAAGGCGTTGCGCTGGGGAATGGCGCGGTTCGCCTCATTGAGGAGCGACGGCTGCTTGTCGACCAGGAGCTTGTCCTTGTGGTCGGTGATGCGGGTCACGAGATACGGATTGACGCGGTACCCGCCGTTGGCGAACACCGAGTAGCCCACCGCCATCTGCATCGGTGTGACGGCGCCCGCGCCCAGCGCCATCGGCAGGTAGGCGGGGTGCTTGTCCTTGTCGAAACCGAAGTTGGTGATCCAGTCCTGCGCATAGCGGGTGCCGATGGATTGCAGGATGCGGATCGACACGAGGTTCTTCGACTTCATCAGCGCCGTGCGCATCGACATCGGGCCGTCGTAGCCGCCGCCGTAGTTCTTGGGCTCCCAGGGCTGGCCGCCGGTGGTACCGGCATCGAAGAAGAGCGGGCCGTCGTTGATGACCGTGGCGGGGGTGAAGCCCTTCTCCAAAGCCGCCGAGTAGATGAACGGCTTGAAGCTCGAGCCCGGCTGGCGCCAGGCCTGCGTCACGTGGTTGAACTTGTTCTTGCCGAAATCGAAACCGCCAACCAAAGCCTTGATGGCGCCGTCGCGCGGGTCCATGGCGATGAAGGCGCCTTCCACCTCGGGCAGTTGGGTGATTTCCCAGGTGTTCTTTGGCGTCTTCACCACGCGGATCACCGCGCCGCGGCGGATCTTGATGTTGGGCGGTGCCTTGTCGGAGAGACCCGACTGCGCGGGCTTGAGGCCTTCGCCGGTGATCTGCACCGGATCGCCGTTGCCGCGTACCGCGGTGATTTCTTTCGCATTGGCCTTGAGCACCACGGCGGCCATCACGTCGCCGTTGTCGGGATGGTCGGTGAGCGCATCGTCGACGGCTTCGTCGAGGTCCTTGTTGTCGGACGGCAGGTCGACGAACTTCTCCGGGCCGCGGTAGATCTGGCGGCGCTCGTAATCCATGATGCCCTTGCGCAGCGCCTTGTAGGCGGCGGCCTGATCGGCCGCGACCAGCGAGGTGTAGACCTTGAGGCCGCGCGTGTAGGTGCTGTCGCCGTACTGCGCATACATCAGCTGACGCACGGTCTCCGCCACGTACTCGGCATGCAGCCGGTTGGGGTCGGCGGCATCGCGCAGGTGCAGCTCTTCCTTCTTGGCTTCGGCTGCCTGCTCGGCGGTGATGAAGCCGGCTTCCTGCATGCGGTCGATCACATAGAACTGGCGGCCGCGCGCGCGCTGCGGGTTGTTGACCGGGTTGTTCGCGCCCGGTGCCTTGGGCAGGCCGGCCAGCATGGCGGCCTGCGCGATCGTCAGTTCCTGCAGGGGCTTGCCGAAATACGCGTCCGACGCGGCGGCGAAGCCGTAGGCACGGTTGCCCAGGTAGATCTGGTTCAGGTAGATCTCGAAGATCTGGTCCTTGCTGAGCAGGTGCTCCAGCTTGAAGGTGAGCAGCACTTCGTAGACCTTGCGGGTCAGCGTCTTCTCGGAGCTCAGGTAAACGTTGCGCGCCACCTGCATCGTGATGGTCGAGGCGCCCTGGCTTTTCACCCGGTTCAGGTTGGCCAGGCCCGCGCGGACCATGCCCTTGTAGTCGACGCCGCCGTGATCGTAGAAGCGCGTGTCTTCGGCCGCGAGGACCGCGTCCTTCACCACCTTCGGAATGGCGGCGATCGGCGTGAGGTTGCGGCGCTCTTCGCCGAACTCGCCGATCAACGTGCCTTCTGCGGAAAAAACCCGCAGCGGCAGCTTGGGCCGGTAATCGGAGAGTTCCGAGATGTCCGGCAGGTTCGGATAGGCGACCGCCAGGGCCACCGCTACCACGCACAGGACCGACAGCACACCGGCCGCGGCAATGCCGAACCCCCAGAACACGATGCGCAACAGCCATCGGAGCCAGGCTGGGCGTGCGGGAGGAGGGGTCTTGGCTGGCCCTTTGGGGCGTGAAGTTTCTTGCATGGAGGGCCGGAGAGTCACCGGACATTATAAAAAGCCGCCCCTCCCGCGCGATCCGATCTTTGTTTCCGCGTGCAGTCCTAATCCAAAAGTTACAGAATGCGGCTTTGACGTCAGGTTTTGACAACGGTTGTCCGTTTTGTCCCCCTGCGTTGCTTGGTTGGCGTTACGCCTGCTGCTAGAGTGCAACCGAACGCATATTTTTCCATTGGTTACAAATACAGGGGGAGAGGGACCTAACTTGGCTGCTCTTGGAACATTGTTTCGTCGTCAGAATGCCCCCCTGCTCGGGCTGGATGTCAGCTCGTCCAGCGTCAAGCTGGTCGAGCTCGGCCGTGATGCCAGCGGAAAGCTGGTCCTGGAGCGTTGCGCGATCGAGCCGCTCGAACGCGGCTGGATCACTGACGGCAACGTCGAGAAATTCGACGAGGTGGCCGAGGCCGTCCGGCGTGTCGTGCGCAAGAGCGGCACCAAGACGCGCAACGTCGCGCTCGCGCTGCCGCCCTCGGCGGTGATCACCAAGAAGATCATTCTTCCCGGTGGCATGAGCGAGCAGGAGCTCGAAATCCAGGTCGAGTCCGAAGCCAACCAGTACATCCCCTTCTCGCTGGACGAGGTGAGCCTCGACTTTTGCGTGACGGGCCCCAGCACCACCTCCGCGGGCGATGTGGAAGTGCTGATCGCCGCGTCCCGCAAGGAAAAGGTCCAGGACCGCGAAGGCCTGGCCGAAGCGGCCGGGCTGAAGGCCATGATCCTGGACGTCGAGTCCTATGCCTCGCGCCTCGCAACCGCACGCCTGATCGAGCAACTGCCCGGCAAGGGCGTGGACTCGATCGTGGCGCTGTTCGAGGTGGGCGCTTTCACCACCAGCATGCAGGTGCTGCGCAACCAAGAAGTGCTGTATGACCGCGACCAGGCCTTCGGTGGCGCCCAGCTGACCCAGCTGATCGTCCGTCAATACGGTTTTTCCGCAGAAGAAGCCGAAGCCAAGAAGCGCAGCGGCGACCTGCCCGACGACTACGGCTCGGGCGTGCTCAAGCCCTTCGTGGAAAGCATCGCGCAGGAAATTGCACGCGCGCTTCAGTTCTTCTTCACCAGCACGCCGCATAACCGCGTGGACTATGTGTTGCTGGCCGGCGGTTCGTCGTCACTGCCGGGTCTGACCAGTGCCGTGACCCGCCAGACCTCTTTTGCCTGCTCGCTCGTCAATCCGTTCGACGGCATGGACTTCGGGCCGAGCATCCGCGAGAAGAAGGTGCGGCGCGAAGCGCCCTCGTACCTGACCTCTTGCGGCCTAGCCATGCGGAGGTTTCTGCAGTGATCCTCATCAATCTGCTCCCGCACCGCGAAGCCGCGCGCAAGCGGCGCCGCGAAGCCTTCTATGGAACCCTCGGCGGCGCTGCGCTGCTGGGTGGCTTGATCGCGGGCCTCGGCTATCTCTGGTTCGAGGCACAGATCTCGACCCAGCAATCGAAAAACGGTTTCCTGCAGGCCGAGATCAAGAAGCTCGAAGTGGAGATCAAGGAAATCTCGACGCTGCAGGATGAAATTGCGGCGCTGCGCGCGCGCCAACAAGCGGTCGAAGACCTGCAGGGCGACCGCAACCTGCCCGTGCACCTGTTCAATGAGTTGGTGCGGCAACTGCCTGACGGCGTCTACCTGAGCAGCATGAAGCAGGACAACCAGACTGTCACGTTGCAAGGCATGGCCCAGTCCAACGAGCGCGTGTCGGAACTGCTGCGCAATCTGGGCAACAACAGCCCCTGGTTGGTGAAGCCCGAACTGGTCGAGATCACCTCGGCGAATGTGAACCTGAGCCAGCGCGACCAGCGTCGTGTTGCGAGCTTCACGATGCGCATCGGCCTGAAACGACCGACCGATGCACAGAAGGCGGCTGCCGAAAAGGCACTGGCCGCAGCGGCACAGTCCAAGGGGTAACCGATCATGGCAAGCAATCGCCCCTCCCAAAAAGTAGACGTCGGCGCCGCACTGCGGAACGTCGGCGAGCAGTTCCGCGGACTCAATCCGAACGATCCGTCGATGTGGCCGGCGGTCCCGCGCTATGCGCTGTGCCTGGCCGTGACCGCGCTGGTGCTCGTGGCGCTGTGGTTCGTCTGGCTCACCAACTCCAACGACCAGCTCGAGAGCGAGCGGGCCAAGGAAGTGACGCTCAAGGCCGACTACCAGAAGAAGGTCGCCCAGGCGGCCAACCTCGATCTGCTGAAGAAGCAGCGCGAACAGGTGCAGCAATACGTGACCCTGCTCGAGAAACAACTGCCCAGCAAGGCCGAAATGGACGCGCTGCTCTCGGACATCAACCAAGCGGGCCTTGGCCGCAGCCTGCAGTTCGAGCTGTTCCGCCCGGGCTCCATCTCGGTGAAGGACTACTACGCGGAGCTTCCGATCGCCGTTCGCGTCACCGGTCGCTATCACGACATGGGCGCCTTCGCGGCCGACGTTGCCAGCCTCTCGCGCATCGTGACGCTCAACAACGTGACGATCACGCCGCAAAAGGACAAGGACGTGCTGACGATGGACGCCACCGCGCGCACCTTCCGCTATCTCGATGAAGACGAGCGGGCCGCCCAGAAACGCGCCACGGCGCCGAAGGCGAAGAAATGAGGGCTGCAAACAAAGTCCTGTGGCTGATGCTGGCCACGGCGGGCCTGAGCGCCTGCGATTCCGGCCAGGAAGACCTCCAGCGCTGGATGGTCGAGCAGCGCGCCCAGGTGAAGCCTTCGGTGCCGCCGATCGCCGAGCCCAAGAAATTCACGCCGCAGGCCTACACCGAAGGCGCGTCTTTCGAGCCCTTCAACATGCTGAAGCTGACGCAGGCACTGCGCCGCGAATCGAACCAGCCGAGCACCTCGGAGCTGATCGCGCCCGAACTGGCGCGCCGCAAGGAATCGCTCGAAGCCTTCCCGCTCGATTCGATGGCCATGGTCGGCAGCATGAATCGCAACGGCCAGCCGGTGGCGCTGGTGCGTGTCGACAAGCTGCTCTACAAGGTGCGCGTCGGCGAATACCTGGGACTGAACTACGGGCGCATTACCCGTATCAACGAAACCGAAGTCGCCTTGCGTGAAATCGTGCAAGACGCCGCCGGTGAATGGATCGAACGCGTGGCGACATTGCAGCTGCAAGAGAGTGCGAAATGAACCAAAAAAAATCAACGATGGCACAGTGGCTGCGCGCCGCCGGGCTGGGTCTGCTGGCCTTCGGTGCACTTGCCGTCGCCCATGCGCAAAACGCGATCGAGGCTGTCACCAGCTCGACGCAATCCGGCGCTGAGGTGATCCGGATCGATCTGGCCCAGCCGCTCACCGCGGTGCCGGCCGGATTCGCCGTCCAGACCCCGGCGCGCATTGCGCTCGACTTCCCTGGCGTGACGAACGCCATCGGGCGCTCCGCCATTGAAGTGAACCAGGGCAACCTGCGTTCGGTCAACGTGGTGCAGGCCGGTGAGCGCAGCCGCGTGGTGCTGAACCTGAAGCAAGCCACGGCTTACAAGACCGAGATCCAGGGCAAATCGCTGCTGGTGATCCTCGAGCCGGTGGCCGGTACGGCACTGGCGGCTTCCTCGGCCACCGTTTTTGCCGAGAACCGCAACCGCGACACGCTGCCGTTGCGCGACGTCGACTTCCGTCTCGGCGCCGACAGCACGGGCCGCGTCATCGTCGACCTGCCGAACAATCAGGTGGGCGTCGATGTCAAGCAGCAAGGCAAGAACCTCGTGGTGGAGTTCACCAAGTCGACGCTGCCCGAAGGCCTGCGCCGTCGCCTCGACGTGGGCGACTTCGGAACACCGGTCCAGCTGATCACTTCGCAGCAATCGGGCGACCGCGTGCGCATGACGATCGAAGCCAAGGGCGACTGGGAGCACAGCGCCTACCAGAGCGAAAACCAGTTCGTGGTGGAAGTCCGCGCCCGCAAGGTCGACCCGACCAAGCTGACCCAAGGGGTGGGCTACAACGGCGAGAAGCTCTCGCTGAACTTCCAGAACATCGAGATCCGCTCGCTGCTGCAGGTGATCGCCGACTTCACGAACTTCAACATCGTGACCTCGGACTCGGTGACCGGCGCGCTGACGCTGCGTCTGAAGGACGTGCCGTGGGACCAGGCGCTGGACATCATCATGCAGGCGAAGAACCTGGGCATGCGCAAGAACGGCAGCGTGCTGTGGATCGCGCCGAAGGATGAAATCAACGCCAAGGAAAAGCTCGAGTTCGAGGCAAAGGCCGCAATCGAGAATCTGGAGCCGCTGCGTACGCAATCGTTCCAGTTGAACTACACGAAGGCCATTGCCATTGCGCAAGGTTTGACCGGCACTGGCGCCGGCAGCGGTGGCGGCGGTGGCGGCGGTACTACGACGCGTATCCTCAGCCCACGTGGCAGTGTGATTGCCGAGTCGCGCACCAACCAACTGTTCGTCTCCGATATCCCGTCGCGCCTGGCCCAGGTGACCGAGCTGATCCAGAAGCTGGACGTGCCCGTGCGCCAGGTCTTGATCGAAGCCCGCATCGTCGAAGCGTCTGACACCTTTGGCAAATCGTTGGGCGTGAGATTGGGAGGCGGTATCGCCGGAGAACGTGTTGCCTCCTCGGCAGGTAACCGGGCCTTCGGCAATCTTGGCGTCATGCCGATCGTTACCCCAGGCACCAACGGCGGGCCTAGCACAGCGAATACCACGTGGACCAACTCCAACTTCATCAACCTGCCCGCAGGTGATGCAGGCGGTACGGGTAACGCGGCTGGCAACTTCGCGATCTCGCTGTTCAACTCGAGCTTCTCGCGCATGCTGAACCTCGAAATCTCCGCGCTGGAAGCCGACGGCAAGGGCAAGCTGGTTTCCAGCCCCCGCGTCATCACGGCCGACCAAACCAAGGCGTTGATCGAACAGGGTGAGGAAATTCCCTACCAGCAGGCGACGTCCAGCGGCGCGACTTCCATCTCGTTCCGCAAGGCGGTGCTCAAGCTCGAAGTCACCCCGCAGATCACGCCCGAAGGCAACATCATCCTGACCCTGGACGTAAGCAAGGACGCCCGCGGCGTCAACACCTCGGCGGGCCCGGCCATCAACACCAAGCACGTGCAGACCGAGGTGCTGGTGGAGAACGGCGGCACGGTTGTCATCGGTGGTATCTTCGAACTTACCGAAACCAATGACGAGTCGCGCGTGCCGGTGCTGGGTGAAGTGCCCTACCTGGGTGCACTGTTCCGCAAGCGCGAACGCGTTGCCAACAAGACCGAAATGCTCGTCTTTATCACTCCAAAGATGATTACCGACCGCAACGCCGCGCGCTGACGCGCGGGCGTAGCAGCCACCGCGTGGCGGTCGCACTCGTCGGCTTGCCCGGCGCCGGAAAATCCGCAGTGGGCCGGCGCCTGGGGGCGCGGCTGAACACTCCGTTCATCGACACCGATCACGTGATCGAACAGCGTATCGGCTGCTCGATCCGTGACTACTTCGACCGCGAAGGTGAAGCGGTCTTCCGGGATCTCGAACAAACCGTCATCGCCGACTTGGCCGCGAACGCCCAGGGCGTGCTGGCCACCGGTGGCGGTGCCGTACTTCGCGAAGCCAACCGCGGTCAGCTGCGCGATCACTTCCACGTGATCTACCTGCGCTCCTCCCCCGAAGACCTGTTCCGGCGCCTGCGCCACGACGTCAAGCGGCCGCTGCTGCAGGTGGCCGATCCGCTGGGCCGGCTTCGCGAGCTGCACAACGCGCGCGATCCGCTCTACCGCGAAACGGCCCACGACGTGGTCGATACCGGCCGCCCCTCGATCGCCATGCTGGTCAACATCATCGTGATGCAACTCGAACTCGCCGGCCTCGTCGCGCCGGGCGCCCATCCCGAAGAGCCCGCCGCCTGAGTCGACCCGGCCGCAGCGCCTAAACTCGCCGCCATGCCATTGTCAGCACAGCCCGTACTTTCCGCCCCGCCAGAACGCGTCGACATTCAGCTCGGCGAGCGCAGCTACCCCATCCTGATCGGTGCCGGCTTGCTGGACGATCCGGCAAGCTTCGCGGCCACGCCCGCGGCGGCCAGTGCGTTGATCGTCAGCAACACCACGGTCGCGCCGCTCTACGCCCAGGCCCTTCGGGCCGCGCTGGCGAATCGCTTTCGTACCGTGCACCTGCTCGAGCTTCCCGACGGCGAGGTGTACAAGAACCTTGAGACCCTGAACCTGATCTTCGACGCGCTGCTGGGCCACGGCAGCGACCGCAAGACCGTGTTGTTCGCCCTGGGCGGCGGCGTGGTGGGCGACATGACCGGTTTCGCCGCCGCCAGCTACATGCGCGGCGTGCCCTTCGTCCAGGTGCCGACCACGCTCCTGGCGCAGGTCGATTCGTCGGTCGGCGGCAAGACGGCCATCAACCATCCGCTGGGCAAGAACATGATCGGCGCGTTCTACCAGCCGCAACTGGTGGTCTGCGACCTGGGCACGCTGCAGACGCTGCCGCCGCGCGAACTCAGCGCGGGCCTGGCCGAAGTGATCAAGTACGGGCCGATTCACGACATGGCCTTCCTCGACTGGATCGAGGCGAACGTCGATGCGCTGGTCGCACGCGACCCGGCCGCGCTCGCCTACGCCGTCAAGCGCAGCTGCGAGATCAAGGCGCTGGTCGTCGGCCAGGACGAGCGCGAGACGGGCCTGCGCGCCATCCTGAATTTCGGCCACACCTTCGGCCATGCGATCGAATCGGGGCTCGGTTACGGCGAATGGCTGCATGGCGAGGCGGTCGGCTGCGGCATGGTCATGGCGGCGCACCTGTCGCAGCGGCTGGGCGGCGTCGACGCGGCTTTCGTCGAGCGACTCACCCGCCTTATCGAGCGCGCGGGCCTGCCGATCGTCGGTCCGGCGCTGGGCGCGGATCGCTATCTCGAACTCATGCGCGTCGACAAGAAGTCGGAAGCCGGCGAGATCCGCTTCGTGGTGATCGACAAGCCCGGCTCCGCCGCGGTCAGCAGCGCGCCCGACGCGCTGGTGCGCGACGTGCTCGCGCAGTGCTGCGTGGAATGAGCCTTGCGGCTTTCGCCTGCCACCCCGCGCAGTCGCGCGGCCGCCGCCATGCCGAGCCGCCCGCGCCCACGCGCGATGCCTTCCAGCGCGACCGCGACCGCATCGTGCACTCCACGGCGTTCCGCCGGCTGGTCTACAAGACCCAGGTCTTCCTGAACCACGAGGGCGACCTGTTCCGCACGAGGCTCACGCATTCGCTGGAGGTCGCGCAACTGGGGCGATCGATCGCACGGGCTCTGCGCCTGAACGAAGACCTTGTCGAGGCGATTGCCCTCGCGCACGACCTGGGCCACACGCCCTTCGGCCATGCCGGGCAGGACGCGCTCAACGCCTGCATGGGCGATCACGGCGGCTTCGAGCACAACCTGCAGAGCCTGCGTGTGGTGGACGCCCTGGAGCACCGCTATCCGCAATACGACGGCCTGAACCTCAGCTTCGAGACCCGCGAGGGCATCCTCAAGCACTGCTCCCGCGCGAATGCCGAGCGCCTGGAACTGGCCGAGCCGAATGGCGTGGCGCGGCGCTTTCTCGACCGCACGCAGCCCGGCCTCGAGGCGCAGCTGTGCAACCTGGCCGATGCCATCGCCTACAACGCCCACGACATCGACGACGGCGTGCGCTCGGGCCTGATCAGCGTCGAGCAGCTCGCCGAGGTGGAGCTCTTCGAGCGCTACCGCCGCGAGGCGCTGTCCGAGTACCCCGAGCTGCAGGGGCGCCGCGTGCTCTACGAGACCATCCGGCGCATGCTGAGCGCGCAGGTCTACGACGTGATCGACGCCACGCGCGCCGCGCTGCAGACGCTGGCGCCCGCCGATGCCGACGGCGTGCGCCGTGCGCCGCCCATCGTTGCCTTCAGCGAGACCATGCGGGCCCAGTCGGACGAACTCAAGCGTTTCCTGTTCCGCAACCTCTATCGCCACCCGCAGGTGACGCAGACGACCGACCAGGCGCAGCAAGTGGTGCGAGAACTGTTCGAGGCGTATCTCGAGTGCGGCGCCGAAATGCCCGACTCCTACGCCGAGCGCCGCGACCGCCACCGGGCCGTGGCCGATTACATCGCCGGCATGACCGACCGCTTCGCGATGCGCGAGCACGAGCGGCTGACCGGCCGGCGGGGCATCGCGTGAGCGCGAACCCCGCGCCGCGCGTCCCGCTGGCGGCCTTCGCCGTCATGCTGGGCGGCGTCAGCGCCGCATTGCATCTGGGCAAGCTGCCGCCCGCCGTGCCGGCGCTGCAGGCTTCGCTCGGCATCGGGCTGGTCGAGGCGGGGTTCCTGCTCTCGCTCGTACAGGTGGCGAGCATGACGCTGGGTCTCGCGGCGGGTCTTGCGGCCGACACCATCGGCTTGCGCCGCAGCATGCTGGCGGGGCTCGTGGTGCTGACAGCCGCCAGCCTGCTCGGCGGCGCTGTCGGCGCCGGTCTCGTGGGCGGCGCGCATGCCGTGCAGTGGTTGCTGGTCCTGCGCGCGGTCGAAGGCATCGGTTTTCTGCTGGCGGTGATGCCGGGGCCCGGACTGATCCGCGCCCTCACGCCATCGGGCGCCGACAAGGCCGCGCTCGGCCTCTGGGGCGCCTACATGCCGCTTGGCGTAGCCCTCGCGCTGTTGCTGGGGCCCGCGCTGATCGCCTGGGGCGGCTGGGCCGACTGGTGGTGGGCGCTGTCGATCGTTTCGGCCGCGGCCGCGCTGTGGGTGTGGTCGGCCGTGCCGCCAGACCGGCTGCGTCCCGCCGCGGCGAGCGGCGCCAGCGAAGGCTGGGTCTCGCGCCTGCGCGCCACCGTCGGCGCGCGCGCACCCTGGCTGACCGCGCTGACCTTCGCCGTGTATTCCGCCCAGTGGATGGCGGTGATCGGTTTCCTCCCCGCCATCTACGCCGGCGCTGGCGTGCCGGCCGGCTGGAATGCGGTGCTCACCGCGATCGCGGCCGCGATGAACATCGTCGGCAACGTCGCGGGCGGCCGCTGGCTGCAACGCGGCGTGGCGCCCGAGCGCTTGCTGCAATGGGGCTTCCTGGCGATGGCGCTGGGCGGCGTGGCCGCGTTCGCGCAGGTGGGGCAGGGCGCGGATGCGCTGGGCTTGCCGCCTGCGCTTCGCTACGCCGCGGTCTGCGCCTTCTCGCTCGGCGGCGGCATGGTGCCGGCCACGTTGTTCCTGCTCGGCGTCCGGCTGGCGCCCAGTCCCACCACGGTGTCCACGACGGTGGGGCTCATGCAGCAGGCCTCGTCGCTCGGACAGTTCTTCGCGCCGCCCGCGGTCGCCTGGGTGGCGCACCGCGTGGGCGGCTGGCACTGGACGTGGACCGCGACGTTGGCCTGTTCGCTGGCCGGCATGGCCGTCGCTCAGCGCCTGGGCCGAATACGCCCTGCACCGGAGGTGGCATGACCGCCCCGGCGACAATCGACGCCTTTCAGGCCGAAGCCGACACGCGGCGCTGGCTGGAGCGGGCGGTGATCGGTCTCAACCTGTGCCCGTTCGCCAAGGCGGTGCATGTGAAGGCGCAGATCCACTACGCCGTGCACCTGCCCGCCGAGGAAGCCGGCCTGATGGAAGCGCTTCTTGCGGAAGCCAACGACCTCGCAGCCGTCGACGCCGCCGTGCGCGACACCACCCTTCTGATCGCACCCAACACCTTGGCGGATTTTCTGGACTTCAACGATTTTCTCGGCCGCGCCGAACGCAAGCTCACCCGCGCGGGCTTCGAGGGCGTGTTCCAGCTCGCGAGCTTTCACCCGCAATTCCAGTTCGCGGGCACCGAGCCGGACGACATCGAGAACGCGACCAACCGCGCGCCGTACCCCACGCTGCACCTGCTGCGCGAAGACAGCGTGAGCCGCGCGGTCGAGGCGTTTCCGGAAGCCGAGGCCATCTTCGAACGCAACATCGAGACGCTCGAAGCGCTGGGCCCCGAGGGCTGGGCTGCGCTCGACGTGGGCCCAGGGAGTGCCCGACCATGAACGCACACGCCACCAAGGCCCCGAAGACGAACAAGGCGGCGAAGGCCGACGCCGAATTGACCGAGGTGCTGCGCCCCGGGCAGTCCATCGAGCTGCTCAAGGAGCTGCACATCCTCACGCGCGAGGGCCGGCTCAACCAGGACTCGCGGCGCAAGCTCAAACAGGTTTACCACCTGTTCCAGTTCATCGAGCAACTGCTGCGCGAGCTGCCGGACGAGGGTGCGGAGGCCACGCTGGCCGACCACGGCGCGGGCAAGTCGTACCTCGGCTTCATCATCTACGACCTGTTCTTCCGGGTGCGCGAGGGCGGGCATGTCTACGGCATCGAGACGCGCGCGGAACTGGTCGAGCGCTCGCGCAAGCTGGCCGAGCACCTGGGTTTCGGCCGCATGTCGTTCCTCAACCTCACGGTGGCCGAGTCGGCGAATGCGAGCGAGCTGCCGGCGCAGATCGACGTGGTCACCGCGCTGCATGCCTGCGACACCGCGACCGACGACGCCATCGCCTTCGGCCTCGCGAAGAAGGCGCGCTGCATGGTGCTGGTGCCGTGCTGCCAGGCGGAAGTGGCCGCGTGCCTGCGCGAGACCAAGGCGCTGGCCCTGTCGCGCACACCGCTCGCGGAGCTGTGGCGCCATCCGCTGCACACGCGCGAAATCGGCAGCCAGCTCACCAACGTGCTGCGCTGCCTGTACCTCGAGGCCAATGGCTACAGCGTCACGGTCACCGAACTGGTGGGCTGGGAGCACAGCATGAAGAACGAACTGATCCTGGCGCGCTACACCGGCCAGCGCAAAGCCAGCGCGGCGACGCGGCTGGGCGAGCTGCTGTCGCAGTTCGGGCTCGATGCGCTGGGCGACACGCGGTTTCGCCTCGGCTGACGAGCCCGCATCTGGACGCTAGGCGGTGCGGGCTACCCCGCGCGAGGCCACCAGGTCGGCGAATGAATCACGCGCCGGCCACGCCACTTTCTTCCAGGGGCTGAGGTCGTCCGCGAGAAGTTTCTCCGCCACCGAGGCCAGCAGCTTGCGCCCGACGATGTTGCTGCCCGGCGCGTTGCGCTCTCCGGCGAGGAAGCTCCGCGCGTAGTGGTCCCAGCCGCTGAAGCGCTCGATGGCGAGCTCTGCCACGGGCTCCAGCCAGTCCAATGCTTCTTCGGCAGTCGAATGGCCGACTGCTGCTGCGCCGGTCGCCAGATGGGCGGCGCGGCCGATCCAGAGGGCCAGGTCGTCGTTGCTGCTATGTGACGCGAGGTCGTCGACGATCTCCGCTACCGCGGCCTCCGCCTCCGGGCCGTTCGTCACCGAGAAATCGCGCGCCAGCAGTTTCTTCCAGGCCTCGACTTCATCGGGCGGAATGCCGACACACAACAGGTGCACGGCGCTGCGCTGCGCCTCGTGGGCTTCTTTGAGGTCGGGCGCGAAGGTCTGCCGGTACACCGCGGCGAGCGCCACGGCGAAATTCTCGAACGGCGAGGAGGCCGCAAGGCGCGCGGCGAGCGCGGCGTTGGTTTCCTGCAGGGCGGCCTCGCGATCGGCTGTTTCCTGGGCCAGCTCGGCCCGTCCCTCGGCCATGCCTTCTTTCACCGTATCGACCAGTTCCTTGAAAAACTTGAACATTCGTTCCTCCCTGGGTGCATTGGTAAACCAGCCGCTTAGGATACAAGCCTCGCGCGTCACTTCATTCCATGGCCCGACTCCCTCGTCTCACGCTGGCCGACATGCCGCACCACGTGATCCAGCGCGGCAACAACCGCCAGCCGATCTTTGTCGATCGCGCGGACCACGAAAAGCTGCTCGGCCTCCTGGCCGACAACGCCGCGCGTTTCGGCATCGCGCTGCACGCCTACGTGCTGATGGACAACCACTTCCACCTGCTGACCACGCCCGCGAGCACCACCGGCCTGCCGCAGTTCATGCAGTCGGTGGGGCGCAGCTACGTGCGCTACTTCAACGACCGCCATGGCCGCAGCGGCACCCTGTGGGAGGGGCGCTACAGGTCGACGCTGATCCAGACCGATCGCTACCTCATGACCTGCATGGCCTACATCGACCTCAACCCGGTGCGCGCCGGCATGGCGGTCGATGCCCGCGACTACCCGTGGTCCAGCCACGGGCACTACGCGGGACTGCGCCACGACAAGCTGCTCACGCCGCATCCGCTGTACTGGGAACTGGGCAACACGCCGTTCGCGCGCGAGGCGGCGTATGTCGAACTGGTGCGCGGCGGGGTGCGGGCGGCCGATCAGGCCGCAATCACCGAGGCCACGTTGCGCGGCTGGGCGGCCGGCGACGGGGATTTTCTGGACTCATTGCAGAAATCAACCGAGCGTCGCGTGGTCAAGGCTAAGGCGGGCCGGCCGCCATCCGCTTCCAATTCCTGAGCTGAAATTGCCGGCTCCGCGGCGTGCTCTTGGCTCGTTGTGCTACCTTTTTTGATATGTCCCCAATTTAATTCCGATCAGAAAACTCGACTTTTAATAAGAATCTGACCCCAATTAAAGTGTTTGGCATTCTTTGTGCATCGCAATATGCTCCCTTTCCCTGCGAAAACTGAAGGAGTGCGCCATGACGACGGCTGCCGAGATCGAACATCTCCAAAAACACGGTCTGTATTCCGGTGCCGACGAGCACGATGCCTGCGGCGTCGGCTTCGTGGCCCACATCAAGGGCGAGAAAAGCCACGCCATCGTGCTGCAGGGCTTGAAGATCCTCGAGAACCTGGACCATCGCGGCGCAGTGGGCGCTGACAAGCTGATGGGCGACGGCGCCGGCATCCTGATCCAGCTGCCCGATCACCTCTACCGCGAAGAGATGGCCAAGCAGGGCGTCACGCTGCCCCCGCCGGGCGAATACGGCGTCGGCATGATCTTCCTGCCAAAGGAACACGCCTCCCGCGAAGCCTGCGAGCAGGAGATGGAACGCGCCATCAAGGCCGAAGGCCAGGTGCTGCTCGGCTGGCGCGATGTGCCGGTCAACCGCGACATGCCCATGTCGCCCACCGTGCGCGAAAAGGAGCCGCTGCTGCGCCAGGTCTTCATCGGCCGCGGCAACGACGTGATCGTGCAGGACGCGCTGGAACGCAAGCTCTACGTGATCCGCAAGACCGCCAGCGCCAACATCCAGCGCCTGAAGCTCAAGCACAGCAAGGAATACTACGTTCCGAGCATGTCCAGCCGCACCGTGGTCTACAAGGGCCTGCTGCTGGCCGACCAGGTCGGTACCTATTACCTGGACCTGCAGGACAAGCGCTGCGTCTCGGCCCTGGGCCTGGTGCACCAGCGCTTCTCGACCAACACCTTCCCCGAGTGGCCGCTGGCCCACCCATACCGCTACGTCGCGCACAACGGCGAAATCAACACGGTCAAGGGCAACTACAACTGGATGAAGGCGCGCGAGGGCGTCATGTCGTCGCCCGTGCTCGGCGCCGACCTGCAGAAGCTCTACCCGATCAGCTTCGCCGGCCAGTCCGACACCGCCACCTTCGACAACTGCCTCGAGCTCCTGACGATGGCCGGCTACCCCATCAGCCAGGCCGTGATGATGATGATTCCCGAGCCCTGGGAACAGCACGCCACCATGGACCCGCGCCGCCGGGCTTTCTACGAATACCACGCCGCCATGCTGGAGCCGTGGGACGGCCCGGCCTCCATCGTCTTCACCGACGGCCGCCAGATCGGCGCCACGCTCGACCGCAACGGCCTGCGGCCGTCGCGCTACTGCGTGACCGACGACGACCTGGTCATCATGGCGTCCGAGTCGGGTGTGCTGCCCGTGCCCGAGCAGAAGATCGTGCGCAAGTGGCGCCTGCAGCCCGGCAAGATGTTCCTGATCGACCTGGAGCAGGGCCGCATGATCGACGACGAGGAGGTCAAGGCCACCCTCGCCAACAGCAAGCCCTACAAGCAGTGGATCGAGAACCTGCGCATCAAGCTCGATAGCGTCAAGGCCGAGCCTGTTTCCGCGCCGCTCAGCCAGGTCGCGCTGCTCGACCGCCAGCAGGCCTTCGGCTACACCCAGGAAGACATCAAGTTCCTGATGAGCCCGATGGCGCAGGCCGGCGAAGAGGGCATCGGTTCCATGGGCAACGACAGCCCGCTGGCCGTGCTCTCCAACAAGAACAAGCCGCTCTACAACTACTTCAAGCAGTTGTTCGCGCAGGTGACCAACCCGCCGATCGACCCGATCCGCGAAGCGATCGTGATGTCGCTGGTGTCCTTCATCGGCCCCAAGCCCAACCTCCTGGACATCAACCAGGTCAACCCGCCGATGCGGCTCGAAGTGAGCCAGCCGATCCTTGACTTCGCCGACATGGCCAAGCTGCGCGACATCGGCAAGTACACGCAGGGCAAGTTCAAGAGCTACGCGCTGGACATCACCTACCCGCTCGCCTGGGGCGACGAGGGCGTCGAAGCCAAGCTCGCGTCGCTGTGCGCCGAAGCGGTGGACGCCATCAAGGGCGGCCACAACATCCTGATCGTGAGCGACCGCGGCGTGAGCCCGACGCAGGTGGCGATTCCGGCGGTGCTGGCCCTCTCGGCCGTGCACCAGTACCTGGTTCGCGAAGGCCTGCGCACCACGGCCGGCCTCGTGGTCGAGACCGGTTCGGCCCGCGAAGTGCATCACTTCGGCGTGCTCGCCGGCTACGGCGCGGAAGCCGTGCACCCGTACCTCGCGATGGAAACCCTGGCGGCCATGCACGCCGACCTGCCGGGCGACCTGAGCGCCGACAAGGCGGTCTACAACTACGTCAAGGCCATCGGCAAGGGCCTGTCCAAGATCATGTCGAAGATGGGTGTCAGCACCTACATGAGCTACTGCGGCGCGCAGCTGTTCGAAGCCATCGGCCTGAACACCGAGACGGTGAACAAGTACTTCACCGGCACCGCCAGCCGCGTGGAAGGCATCGGCGTCTTCGAGATCGCCGAGGAAGCCATCCGCATGCACAAGGCCGCGTTCAGCGACGACCCCGTGCTCGCCAACATGCTGGACGCCGGCGGCGAATACGCCTGGCGCACGCGCGGCGAAGAGCACATGTGGACGCCCGACGCCATCGCCAAGCTGCAGCACAGCACGCGCTCCAACAACTGGAACACGTACAAGGAATACGCGCAGCTCATCAACGACCAGAACCGCCGTCACTTGACGCTGCGCGGCCTGTTCGAGTTCAAGATCGATCCGGCCAAGGCGATTCCGGTGGACGAGGTCGAAGCGGCCGCGGACATCGTCAAGCGCTTCGCCACCGGCGCGATGTCGCTCGGATCGATCAGCACCGAGGCGCACGCCACGCTCGCCATTGCCATGAACCGCATCGGCGGCAAGAGCAACACGGGCGAAGGCGGCGAAGACCCCGCGCGCTACCGCAACGAATTGAAGGGCATCCCGATCAAGCAGGGCGACACGCTCAAGAGCGTGATCGGCGCGGCCAACGTCGAGGTCGACCTGCCGCTGCAGGACGGCGACTCGCTGCGTTCGCGCATCAAGCAGGTCGCCTCGGGCCGCTTCGGCGTCACGGCCGAATACCTGCATTCGGCCGACCAGATCCAGATCAAGATGGCGCAAGGCGCCAAGCCGGGCGAAGGCGGCCAGCTTCCGGGCGGCAAGGTCACCGAATACATCGGCAAGCAGCGCTATGCCGTGCCGGGCGTGGGCCTCATCTCGCCGCCGCCGCACCACGACATCTACTCGATCGAGGACCTGGCGCAGCTCATTCACGACCTGAAGAACACCGCGCCGCACGCGAGCATCAGCGTCAAGCTGGTGAGCGAGATCGGCGTGGGCACCATCGCGGCAGGCGTGGCCAAGTGCAAGAGCGACCACGTCGTGATCGCGGGCCACGACGGCGGCACGGGCGCCTCGCCCTGGTCGTCGATCAAGCATGCGGGCAGTCCGTGGGAAATCGGCTTGGCAGAAACGCAGCAAACGCTGGTGCTCAACCGGCTGCGCAGCCGCATCCGCGTGCAGGCCGACGGCCAGATGAAGACCGGCCGCGACGTCGCCATCGGCGCGCTGCTGGGCGCGGACGAGTTCGGCTTCGCCACCGCGCCGCTGGTGGTGGAGGGCTGCATCATGATGCGCAAGTGCCACCTGAACACCTGCCCGGTGGGCGTGGCCACGCAGGACCCGGTGCTGCGCAAGAAGTTCTCGGGCAAGCCCGAGCACGTCGTCAACTACTTCTTCTTCGTCGCGGAAGAAGTGCGCCAGATCATGGCCCAGCTGGGCATCCGCAAGTTCGACGACCTGATCGGCCGCGCCGACCTCTTGGACACCCGCAAGGGCATCGAGCACTGGAAGGCCTCGGGCCTGGACTTCAGCCGCCTGTTCGCGCTGCCGAACGTGCCGGCCGATGTGGCGCGCTTCCATGTCGAGAACCAGGACCACGGTCTGGAGCGTGCGCTGGACGTCAAGCTCATCGAGAAGTCGCGTCCCGCCATCGACAAGGGCGAGAAGGTGCAGTTCATCGAGGTGGCGCGCAACGTCAACCGCTCGGTGGGCGCGATGCTCTCGGGCGCTCTGACCAAGGTGCATCCGCAGGGCCTGCCCGACGATTCGATCCGCATCCAGCTGGAAGGCACGGGCGGCCAGTCGTTCGGCGCGTTCCTGGCACGCGGCATCACGCTGTACCTGATCGGCGACGCCAACGACTACACCGGCAAGGGCCTCTCGGGCGGCCGCGTGGTGGTGCGTCCGAGCCTCGACTTTCGCGGCGAAGCGGTGCGCAACACCATCGTCGGCAATACCGCGCTGTACGGCGCGACCACTGGCGAGGCGTACCTCTGCGGCGTGGCCGGCGAGCGTTTCGCGGTGCGCCTCTCGGGTGCCACGGCGGTCATCGAAGGCACCGGCGACCACGGTTGCGAATACATGACCGGCGGCACGGTCGCGGTGCTCGGCAAGACCGGCCGCAACTTCGCGGCCGGCATGAGCGGCGGCGTGGCTTTTGTCTACGACGAGGACGGGCAGTTCGCCACGCGCTGCAACCTCTCGATGGTGTCGCTCGACAAGGTGCTGACCTCCGCCGAGCAGACCGCCAGCGTGCACCGCAAGATCTGGCACGGCGGCGAGACCGACGAAGCGCAGCTGAAGAAGCTGCTCGAAGAGCACCACCGCTGGACCGGCAGCAAGCGCGCGCGCGAACTGCTGGACAGCTGGGCCGTCTCGCGCACCAAGTTCGTCAAGGTGTTCCCGAACGAATACAAGCGGGCACTCGCCGAACTGCACGACCGCAAGGTCGAGCTGACCAGCAGCGGCAACAACGCGCACGTGGGCCTGGAGCCGCACGCACTGGTCGCACCGGCCACGACGGCAGCGGTCTGAGCGGCAACGAAAACGAAGAACAGAGGAAAGCACGATGGGAAAGATCACCGGCTTCATGGAGCATGAGCGCATCGAAGAGGGCTACAAGCCCATCGACGAGCGCGTCAAGCACTACAAGGAATTCGTCGTCGGCCTGACGCCCGAGCAGGCCAAGGTGCAGGGCGCGCGCTGCATGGACTGCGGCACGCCGTTCTGCAACAGCGGCTGCCCGGTCAACAACATCATTCCGGACTTCAACGACCTCGTGTACCGCGACGACTGGCAGAACGCCTTCGCGGTGCTCGACTCGACCAACAACTTCCCCGAGTTCACCGGCCGCATCTGCCCCGCACCGTGCGAGGCGGCCTGCGTGCTCAACGTGAACGACGACGCGATCGGCATCAAGTCGATCGAGCACGCGATCATCGACCGCGCCTGGGATGAAGGCTGGGTCGCGCCGCGCGTGGCAAAGCACAAGACCGGCAAGAAGGTGGCCGTGGTGGGCGCGGGCCCGGCGGGCATGGCGGCTGCGCAGCAACTGGCGCGCGCCGGCCACGACGTGACCCTCTTCGAGAAGAACGACCGCATCGGCGGCCTGCTGCGCTACGGCATTCCCGACTTCAAGATGGAGAAGACCCACATCGACCGCCGCGTCGAGCAGATGAAGGCCGAGGGCGTCACCTTCCGCACCGGCGTGATGATCGGCGCCGCGAAAGAGCCGCTGGGCAAGGGCTCCAAGGTGACCAACCTCGCCAAGGAAACCATCACGCCCGAGCAACTGCAGAAAGATTTCGACGCCGTGGTGCTCACCGGCGGCGCCGAGCAATCGCGCGACCTGCCGGTGCCCGGCCGCGACCTGGACGGCATCCACTTCGCGATGGAGTTCCTGCCGCAGCAGAACCGCGTCAACGCGGGCGATAAGGTCAAGGGCCAGCTGCGCGCCGACGGCAAGCATGTGATCGTCATCGGCGGCGGCGACACCGGCTCCGACTGCGTGGGCACCAGCAACCGCCACGGCGCGGTCAGTGTCACGCAGTTCGAGTTGATGCCCCAGCCACCCGAGGAAGAAAACCGCCCGCTGACCTGGCCCTACTGGCCGATCAAGCTGCGCACCAGCTCCAGCCATGAAGAAGGTTGCGAGCGCGAGTTCGCCATCTCCACCAAGGAGTTCATCGGCGAAAAGGGCAAGGTCACGGGCCTGAAGACCGTTCGCGTCGAGTGGAAGGACGGCAAGATGCAGGAAGTGGCCGGCAGCGAGCAGATCCTCAAGGCCGACCTCGTGCTGCTGGCGATGGGCTTCATCAGCCCCGTGGCCACCGTGCTCGACGCTTTCGGCGTGGAGAAGGACGCACGCGGCAATGCCCGCGCGAGCGTCGACTTCATCGGCGGCTATGCCACCAACGTGCCGAAGGTGTTTGCTGCAGGCGACATCCGCCGCGGCCAGTCGCTGGTGGTGTGGGCGATTCGCGAGGGCCGCCAGGCCGCGCGCTCGGTGGATGAATTCCTCATGGGATTCAGCGATTTGCCGCGCTGATTTTTGTTTCAATTTCGCGGGGCCTGTCACGGCCCCGCTATCATTCGCGGAAACCGCATGCCGGGATGCCTGAAAAGGCGCCCGGCTTTTTTATTGAGATGGACCCAGCCGCACAGCCACAACCCTTCGTAGAGTTCCGCGACGTCACGTTCGGCTACGGCGCGCGCGCGATTCTCGACGGCGTCTCTTTCGCCGTCCCGCGCGGCAAGGTCACGGCCTTGATGGGCGCCTCCGGCGGAGGCAAGACCACCGTGCTGCGATTGATCGGCGGGCAGCAGCGGGCGCAGCGCGGCGAGGTGCATTTCGACGGCCACGATGTCGGCAAGTTCGACAACGCGGCGCTCTACGCGGCCCGGCGCCGCATGGGCATGCTCTTCCAGTTCGGTGCCCTCTTCACCGACATGACCGTGTTCGACAACGTGGCGTTCCCGCTGCGCGAGCACACGCAGTTGTCCGAAGCGCTGGTGCGCGACGTGGTGCTCATGAAGCTCGATGCGGTGGGCCTGCGCGGTGCGCGCGACCTGATGCCCAGCGAGGTGTCGGGCGGCATGGCGCGGCGCGTGGCGCTCGCGCGTGCCATCGCGCTCGACCCCGACCTCGTGATGTACGACGAACCTTTCGCCGGCCTCGATCCGATTTCGCTCGGCACCGCGGCGCGCCTCATTCGCCAGCTCAACGACACGCTCGGGCTCACCAGCATCGTGGTGTCGCACGATCTCGAAGAAACCTTCCGCATCGCCGATCACGTGATCATCCTGGCCAACGGCAGCATCGCCGCGCAGGGCACGCCGGCCGAAGTGCGCGAGAGCACCGACCCGCTGGTGCACCAGTTCGTCAATGCGCTGCCCGATGGGCCCGTGCGCTTCCATTACCCGGGCGTCAGCATCGAAGACGATTTCGGCAACGTCGAAGGAGGGCGCTCATGAGCTGGTGGAAGCCCGCCGACGTCGGTTTTTCCGTGCGCAGCCATCTGGCGAATCTGGGCTATGGCGCCAAGCTCTTCATGCGCCTGGTCGGGCCCGGCGCGCAGATCATGCGTCGCTTCAGCCTCGTGCGCGACCAGATCCATTTCCTGGGCAACTACTCGCTCGCGATCATCGGCGTGTCGGGGCTGTTCGTCGGCTTCGTGCTGGGGCTGCAGATGTACTACGCGCTGCAGCGCTACGGCTCGTCCGAGGCGCTCGGCCTCCTGGTCACGCTGAGCCTGGTGCGCGAACTCGGGCCGGTGGTGGCGGCGCTGCTCTTCACCGGGCGCGCGGGCACGTCGCTCACGGCCGAGATCGGCCTCATGAAGGCCGACGAGCAATTGAGCGCCATGGAAATGATGGCGGTCGACCCGGTGCAGCGCATCCTCGCGCCGCGATTCTGGGCCGGCGTCATCACCATGCCGCTGCTGGCGGCCGTGTTCAGCGCCGTCGGCATCATGGGCGGCTACGTGGTGGGCGTGCTGATGCTGGGCGTCGATCCGGGCGCGTTCTGGGGCCAGATGCAGGGCGGCGTCGATGTGTGGCGCGACGTCGGCAACGGCGTGATCAAGAGCATCGTCTTCGGCTTCACCGTGACTTTCATTGCGCTGCTGCAGGGCTACGAAGCCCAGCCCACGCCCGAGGGCGTGTCGCGCGCGACGACGCGCACGGTCGTGACGGCATCGCTCGCGGTGCTGGGGCTGGACTTCCTCCTCACCGCCATGATGTTCAGTATCTAAAGGAGCACCGCTCCCATCGTTCTAGAGAGTGCAAACCATGCAACGTACCAACAACGACATCTGGGTCGGCCTATTCGTGCTCATCGGCGCGGCCGCACTGCTGTTTCTCGCGCTGCAGTCGGCCAACCTGCTGAGCCTGAACTTCCAGCAGACCTACGCGGTCACCGCGCGCTTCGACAACATTGGTGGTTTGAAGCCACAAACCGCGGTCAAGAGTGCCGGTGTGGTGGTCGGACGTGTGGAATCCATCGCGTTCAACGACAAGGCCTTTCAGGCCGACGTCACACTGGCCCTGCAAAAACGTTACAGTTTTCCCAAGGACAGCTCGCTCAAGATCCTGACCAGTGGCCTGCTCGGCGAGCAGTACATCGGCATCGAAGCGGGCGCCGAGGAGAAGAACTTGCAAGCCGGCGACACCATCACTTCGACCCAATCGGCCGTGGTGCTGGAGAACCTGATCAGCCAGTTCCTTTACAGCAAGGCGGCCGAAGGGGGCTCGAATACGGCGCCGGGAACAGCCAACAAAAAATGAAATCACGATTCTTTGCATCGAATGCTATGAAAAGCATAGCTAATAGTGCCCGCTGGGCGATGGCAGCCGCCGCCTTGGCGATCGTTGCCGGGTGTGCCACAGGGCCCAACGCCAATCCGGCCGATCCGTTCGAGCCGTTCAATCGCGGCGTTTCTCGCTTCAACGACACGGTGGACGACGCCGTGCTCGTGCCGGTGGCCACCGCCTACCAGCGCGCGTTGCCGCAGATGGTGCGCACGGGTGTCAACAACTTCTTCAACAACCTGGGCGACGTCTGGAACCTTGCCAACAACGTGGTGCAGTTCAAGGTGCAAAACAGCGCCGAGACCTTCATGCGGCTCAACGTCAACACCTTCTTCGGGCTCGGCGGGCTGCTCGACGTGGCCACCGAGGCGGGCATTCCGCGCCATGAAGAAGACTTCGGCCAGACGCTGGGCCACTGGGGCGTAGGCGCCGGTCCGTACGTCGTGCTGCCGCTGCTCGGGTCTTCGACCCTGCGCGACACGGCCGCGCTGCCGGTGGACCGCTTCGGCGACCCGGTCGCCCAGATGGACGACGTGGCCTGGCGCAATTCGCTCTCGGTGCTGCGCATCGTCGACACGCGTTCGCAGTACCTGCGCGCGAGCCGCCTCCTCGGCGAAGCGGCGCTCGACAGGTATTCGTTCACGCGCGATGCGTTCCTGCAGCGCCGCCGCAGCCAGGTCTACGACGGCAATCCGCCGGACGACGGTGCGGGCAACAGCCCGGCCGACGACGGCGCCGAAAGCAAGTAAAAAGCGCGGGGCGGACGATGAAGCCGCTTGCATCCGGTTGCAAGGCTTCACCTGCGCTTCAGGAACCCGGTCGGCTCCGGGCCTGTCGAATCCGTTCTTGTCGCAGCACTCAAACGCCTTGCGCGACCTGGGTGCTTCGTCCATTTTCAAAATTCTGAGGGACTCTCCATGAACAACAAGATCTTGCAACGACGCGATGTGGGCCGGCTGGTTCTGGCCGGTGCCCTGCTGTTCGGCGCCGCCGTCGCCTTCGTCCGCCCGGCCTACGCTGCCGACGAGGCGCCCGACGCGCTGGTCAAGCGCCTGTCGAGCGACGTGCTCGAGACGATCAAGGCCGACTCGTCGATCAAGGCTGGCGACGTCAACAAGATCATGGTGCTGGTCGACAGCAAGATCATGCCCAACGTCAACTTCCAGCGCATGACGGCCTCGGCCGTCGGCCCGGCCTGGCGCCAGGCCACCCCCGAGCAGCAAAAGCGCCTGCAGGAAGAATTCAAGGCCCTGCTGGTTCGCACCTACGCCGGCGCGCTCGACCAGGTGGTCGACCAGACCGTCACCGTCCGTCCGTTCCGCGGCTCGGCCGACGACAAGGAAGTGCTGGTGCGCACCGAGATCCAGGGCCGCGGCGACCCCGTGCAGCTGGACTATCGCCTCGAGAAGACGCCGGGCCAGGGCGCGGGCTGGAAGGTCTACAACCTCAATGTGCTGGGCGTCTGGCTGGTCGATACCTACCGCACGCAGTTCGCGCAGGAAATCAACAAGAGCGGCATCGACGGCCTGATCACCGCGCTGGCCAGCCGCAACAAGAGCAACACCAAGGGCTGACCGGCCCACGGCAACGCACATGCTGGTCCTGCCCACCAAGCTCACCCACGACGAGGCCCCCGCCTGCATGCGCATGCTGCAGCAGGGGCTCAAGGGCCAGACGGATTCGTCGTCCACGGTGGTCGACGCCACCGCGCTGGCCCAGTTCGATTCGTCGGCGCTGGCGGTGCTGCTCGAATGCCGCCGCGAATCCAGTGCGCTGGGCCGCGGTTTCTCGGTCAAAGGTCTTTCGCCGCGCCTGCGCGAACTGGCTGCGCTGTACGGCATCGCGGGCCTTTTGCCCGCCGCGCCCTGACTGTTGGCCCCCCGGCTTTTCACTCCGCTTCGCTGCGTGTAATTCGCCACCCCCCGAGGGTGGGGCGCGGCCCGCCTTGGGGCGGCCCGGCGGCGGCCGCATGAGGGCAATCGAGCCGCTGCGCGCCAGCTCGCGGGGGCGCCCTTAAAATCGCGGGCTCCCATGCCCGCGATCTCATTCCAATCGGTCTCCAAGACCTACCCTCCCTCCAGACAGCAGAAAGCCCAAGGCAAACAAGGCTTGCGCGCGGTCGACGAGGTTTCCTTCCAGATCGAGCCGGGCGAGTTCTTTGGCCTGCTCGGCCCCAACGGCGCGGGCAAGACCACCCTGATCAGCATGCTCGCGGGCCTCTCGCGGCCCACGTCCGGCGCCATCAGCGTGCACGGCTTCGACGTGCAGCGCGACTACGCCGAAGCGCGCCGCCAGCTGGGCATCGTGCCGCAGGAGCTGGTGTTCGACCCTTTCTTCAACGTGCGCGAGTCGCTGCGCATCCAGTCGGGCTACTTCGGCATCAAGAACAACGACGACTGGATCGACGAACTGCTGCACAGCCTGGGCCTCACCGACAAGGCCACGGCCAACATGCGCCAGCTGTCGGGCGGCATGAAGCGCCGCGTGCTGGTGGCGCAGGCGCTGGTGCACAAGCCGCCCGTCATCGTGCTGGACGAGCCCACCGCCGGTGTCGACGTCGAGTTGCGCCAGACGCTCTGGCAGTTCGTCGCCCGGCTCAACAAGCAGGGCAGCACCGTGCTGCTCACCACCCATTACCTCGAAGAGGCCGAGGCGCTTTGCAGCCGCATCGCGATGCTCAAGCTGGGCCGCGTGATCGCGCTGGACCGCACCAGCGAACTCCTGAAATCGGCCGCGAGCAACGTGCTGCGTTTCAAGACCGACGCGATGCTGCCCTGGGCCATCGCCCAGCATGCGCGCATCACCGGGCGGATCGTGCAGCTGCCGGCGCAGAACGCCCATGAAGTCGAACAACTGCTGGCCGCGATCCGCGAAGCCGGCGTCGCGGTGGAAGACGTGGAAATGCGCAAGGCCGACCTGGAAGACGTGTTCATCGACCTGATGGCGGGCGAGCAGACGCCGCTGGAGGTGTCGCGATGATGGCCGTCACTGGGTGGCGCGCGCTGCTCTACAAGGAGACGCTGCGCTTCTGGAAAGTCGGCTTCCAGACCGTCGGCGCGCCGGTGCTCACCGCGCTGCTGTATCTGATGGTGTTCGGCCACGTGCTCGAAGACCACGTGAAGGTCTATGGCTCGGTGGGCTACACGGCCTTCTTGGTGCCGGGGCTCGTGATGATGAGCGTGCTGCAGAACTCTTTTGCGAACAGTTCGTCCTCGATCATCCAGAGCAAGATCATGGGCAACCTCGTGTTCGTGCTGCTCACGCCGCTGTCGCACTGGGGCTGGTTCTTCGCCTACGTGGGCTCGTCGATCATCCGCGGGCTGGCGGTGGGGCTCGGCGTGTTCGTCGTCACCGTGTTCTTCGCGATGCCGAATTTCGTGGCGCCGGTCTGGATCGTCGTTTTCGCGCTGCTGGGCGCCGCGATGCTCGGCACCCTGGGCCTGATCGCCGGCCTCTGGGCCGAGAAGTTCGACCAGATGGCGGTGTTCCAGAATTTCCTGATCATGCCCATGACGTTCCTCTCGGGCGTGTTCTATTCGATCGGCTCGCTGCCGCCGTTCTGGCAGGGGGTGAGCCACCTGAACCCGTTCTTCTACATGATCGACGGCTTTCGCTACGGCTTCTTCGGCGTGAGCGATGCCTCGCCCTGGCTGAGCCTGGGCATCGTGGGCACCGCCTGGCTGGTGGTGAGCGCCGTCGCTGTCCATCTCCTCCGTATCGGCTACAAAATCCGGGGCTAACATGGCTCTCCCCCAGTCTTCGCGCACTTCGTGTCGCTCCGCCAACCCCCTTCCGGGGGCAACACCAGCGGCCCGGCAAAGCCGGTTCCGCGGTGTTTCCCGATGAATACGTACCCCAATGACCGCTGAAGAACTCCAAGCCATCATCGCTGCCCACCTCCCCTGCGAGCACATCTCGCTGGAAGGCGACGGCCGACATTGGTACGCGACCATCGTCTCGGCCGAATTCGAGGGCAAGCGCGCCATCCAGCGCCACCAGCGGGTCTATGCCACCCTCGGTGCGAAAATGCACACCGACGAAGTGCATGCGCTCTCGATGAAAACCTACACGCCGGCCGAATGGGCGGCGGTGGAAAAGTAACTTTCCGGCCCCCGGGCCACCCCATTTCGCTGGATCCTCGATGGACAAACTTCTGATTCGCGGCGGGCGCCAGCTTCGCGGCGAGGTGCTCATTTCCGGCGCCAAGAACGCCGCGTTGCCCGAGCTGTGCGCCGCCCTCTTGACCGACCAGCCCGTGACGCTGCACAACGTGCCGCGCCTGCAGGACGTGTCGACCATGCTCAAGCTGGTGCGCAACATGGGTGTCGTGGCTGAGCGCGATGACAACGGCACCGTGCAACTGAACGCCGGCGACCTCACCAACCCCGAGGCCCCTTATGAGCTCGTGAAGACCATGCGCGCCTCCGTGCTGGCCCTCGGCCCGCTGCTCGCGCGCTTCGGCCACGCCAAGGTGTCGCTGCCGGGCGGCTGCGCCATCGGCTCGCGGCCGGTCGATCAGCACATCAAGGGCCTGCAGGCGATGGGCGCCGAGATCGTGGTCGAGCACGGCTACATGATCGCCAGCCTGCCCGCGGGCCGCACCCGCCTGAAGGGCGCGCGCATCCTGACCGACATGGTCACCGTCACCGGCACCGAGAACTTCCTCATGGCCGCCGCGCTCGCCGAGGGCGAGACGCTGCTCGAAAACGCCGCGCAGGAGCCCGAGATCGTCGACCTGGCCGAAATGCTGATCCGCATGGGCGCGAAGATCGAAGGCCACGGCACGAGCCACATCCGCATCCAGGGCGTCGAAAAGCTGCACGGTTGCGAGCACGCCGTGGTGGCCGACCGCATCGAGGCCGGCACGTTCCTGTGCGCCGTCGCGGCCACGGGCGGCGAGGTGTTCCTGCGCCACGCCCGCGCCGACCACATGGACGCGGTGATCGACAAGCTGCGCGACGCCGGCTGCACGGTCGCGCGGGAAGAGGGCGGCGTGCGCATCAGCTCCAAGGCCCCGGCCAGCGAGCACCTGAAGGCGCAGAGCTTCAGCACCACCGAATACCCCGGTTTCCCGACTGACATGCAGGCCCAGTTCATGGCGCTGAACGTGATCGCGCGCGGCGCCTCGATGGTCACCGAGACCATCTTCGAGAACCGCTTCATGCACGTGAACGAGATGGTGCGGCTGGGCGCGACCATCCACGTCGAGGGCAAGGTCGCGATGGTCGAGGGCGTGCCCCAGCTCTCGGGCGCTACCGTGATGGCCACCGACCTGCGCGCCTCCGCCAGCCTCGTGATCGCCGGCCTCGTGGCCGAGGGCGAGACGCTGGTCGACCGCATCTACCACCTCGATCGCGGCTACGACCGCATGGAGGCCAAGCTGCGCGGCCTGGGCGCCGACATCGAGCGCGTGACCGGAGCCGCCGCATGATCACGTTGGCCCTCTCCAAAGGCCGCATCTTCGAAGAGACGATGCCTCTCCTGGCCGCGGCCGGCATCGAGGTCACGGAAGACCCCGAGAAGTCGCGCAAGCTGATCCTGGAAACCACCCGTCCCGACGTGCGCGTGGTGCTGGTGCGCGCCTCCGATGTGCCCACCTACGTGCAGTACGGCGGCGCCGACCTGGGCGTGACCGGCCTCGACGTGCTGCTGGAAAACGGCAACCAGGGCATGTACCAGCCGCTGGACCTGCGCATCGCCGCCTGCCGCCTGAGCGTGGCCGTGCGCGCCGACTACGACTACGCCTCGGCCGTGCGCCAGGGCTCGCGGCTGCGCGTGGCGACCAAGTACGTGGGCCTCTCGCGCGACTTCTTCGCGAGCAAGGGCGTGCACGTGGACCTCATCAAGCTCTACGGCAGCATGGAGCTCGCGCCGCTCACGGGCCTGGCCGACGCCATCGTCGACCTGGTCTCCACCGGCAACACGCTCAAGGCCAACCACCTCGTCGAGGTGGAACGCATCATGGACATCAGCGCCCGGCTGGTCGTCAACCAGGCTGCGCTCAAGCTCAAGCGCGAACCCATTCGCCGCATCATCGACGCGTTCGCGTCAGCCATTCCTCCCGCCCAATCTCCCGCCCCATGACTCTGAAAGCAGCCCCCGCCCGCCTCTCCACGACTTCAGCCAGCTTCGACGCTGAATTCAAGGCGCGGCTGCATTGGTCCGCGGACGCGGATGCTGCAATCGAGAAAGTGGTGGCCGACATCCTGGCCGATGTGCAAAAGCGCGGCGACGACGCGGTGCTCGAATACACCAACCGCTTCGACAAGCTCGACGCCAAGACGCTGCCCGAGCTGGAACTCACGCAAGCCGAACTGAAGGCCGCTTTCGAGGCACTGCCCGCCGCCCAGCGCGACGCGCTCGAAGCCGCCGCGCGCCGCGTGCGCAGCTACCACGAGGCCCAGAAGAAGGCGAGCGGCGAGAGCTGGAGCTACCGCGATGCCGATGGCACGCTGCTCGGGCAGAAGGTCACGCCGCTGGATCGCGTGGGCATCTACGTGCCGGGCGGCAAGGCCGCGTATCCGTCGAGCGTGCTGATGAACGCGATTCCCGCGCACGTCGCGGGCGTGGGCGAAATCATCATGGTCGTACCGACGCCCAGAGGCGAAAAGAACCCGCTCGTGCTCGCCGCCGCCTACGTGGCCGGCGTGACGCGCGGCTTCACCGTCGGCGGCGCGCAGGCCGTGGCGGCGCTGGCCTACGGCACCGCCACCATCCCCGCGGTCGACAAGATCACCGGCCCCGGCAACGCCTACGTGGCCGCCGCCAAGCGCCGCGTGTTCGGCACCGTGGGCATCGACATGATCGCGGGCCCGAGCGAGATCCTCGTGCTGGCCGACGGCACCGCGCCGCCCGAGTGGGTGGCGATGGACCTCTTCAGCCAGGCCGAGCACGACGAGCTCGCGCAAAGCATCCTCCTGTGCCCCGACGCCGCCTACATCGACCGCGTGCAGGCCGAAATCGATCGCCTGCTGCCCGCCATGCCGCGCGCCGAAATCATCGCCGCCTCGCTCAACGGGCGCGGCGCGCTGATCCATACCAAGAGCATGGAAGAGGCCTGCGAGATCAGCAACCGCATCGCCCCCGAGCACCTGGAAGTCAGCAGCAGCGAGCCGGGCCGCTGGGAGCCACTCTTGCGCCACGCCGGCGCGATCTTCCTGGGCGCCTTCACCAGCGAGAGCCTGGGCGACTACTGCGCCGGCCCGAACCACGTGCTGCCCACGAGCGGCACGGCGCGCTTCTCCAGCCCGCTGGGCGTCTACGACTTCCAGAAGCGCTCCAGCCTCATCGAAGTGAGCGAAGCCGGCGCGCAGGTGCTCGGCCCGATCGCGGTCACGCTGGCCGAAGGCGAGGGCCTGCAGGCGCACGCCGAAGCCGCCCGCATGCGCCTGCGTAAGATCTGAGGCTCCAACAACCCCGCTTCAGGGAGGAGCACGCCAGATGATTCAACGTCTCTATCGTTCGAGATTTTTCCGTTTCGCCACCGGCCTCGTGGCAGGCGCCGCCTTGCTGGCCGCCTGCACGCAGATGCCGCAGAACAGCGGCGAAACGGCCGCGATGTCCGCCACGCCCAGCGCCGCGCCGGCCGCACCTGCACCCGCACAACTTGGCACCCAATGGGGCGAGGGCATCGAGTCGAAGACCCGCACCGTCGTGGCCAAGCGGCTGTCCGAGCAGCCCGACGAAGTGGCTTCGGTGGGCTACAACGAAGCGTCCGCTGTGCGCCACGATGTGGGCAACAACCCCGAGCGCCGGCTCAACCTGCAGCTCGCCCAGGGCGACGTCGAATGGTCGGTGCTCGACGAGAGCAACCGCCCGCTGCCGCTGCAGCGCGCACGCCGCGGCAGTAGCAGCAGTAGCGGCAGTAGCAGCAGCGACATGTTCCGCCTGGCCGGCATCGAAGGCGCGCGCTACACGCTGCGCTTTCGCAACCTGAGCGACCGCAGCTACGAGGTGATCGCCACCGTCGACGGCCTGGACGTGCTCACCGGCAAGGCCGGGAGCCTGCGCAACGGCGGCTACGTGCTGCGCCCGCAGGAGACGCTGAACATCGAGGGCTTCCGCAAGAGTCAGAGCGAGGTCGCGGCCTTCCGCTTCGCCACGCCGGGCCGCGCCTACGCGGCGAACACCGAGGCCGGCGATGTGCGCAACATCGGCGTGATCGGCGCCGCGCTGTTCGAGCTCGAACAGCCGCAGGCCCCGCGCCGTCCGCGCCGCGATGCCACGCCGCCGCAGCCCAGCGCCTTCCCGGCCGACGGCGCCTACGCGCCGCCGCCGCGCTACCGCAAGTAAATGCCATGAAGCGCACCGTTCGTCTGCCGATGCTGGGGTTCGCACTTGTGTTCGCGCTCGCGGCCGGCGTCGGTGCGCACGCCATGACCCTGCGCGAGTTCCACACGCTCGAGGTCAAGGAAAAGAAAGAGGGCAAGGCCTACGCGAGCTACTACCTCGTGGGCGTGCTCGAAGGCCTGCGCGAAGCCAGCGACACGGCGCGGCGCACCGGCCAGAAGCCGCTGTTCTGCGTCGACGGCCGCCGGCTCGAGCCCTCGATGGCGCGCTCGCTCTTCCAGGCCGAGCTCAAGCGCAATGCCGAGCTCTACGAGGCCGACATGCCGGTGCAGCTGGTGCTGTCCAGCGCGCTGCAGAACAGCTTTCGCTGCGCATCCTGATCCCGCCATGTTCGACAAGTTGAAAAAGGCCCTGATGGGCGGTGCGGCAGCCGCGGCGCCGACGCGCGCCCAGCTGCGCCTGCAGGCCATGCTCGACGCGCTCGAAGACGAGCCCGAGCAGACCTTCCTGGACAGCGCCGACGCCGAGCACCGCGTCGACATCCACGCCTTCGGCCGCAACTTCGTCGAGGACAGCGAGGGTGAGGAGTTGGCCGACGACGAGGGCTACGTGCTCGTCACCAACGGCATGAGCGACCGGCTCATGCCCGCGCCGCCCCACGGCGTGCCCGAGGGCATGACGCGCGCGGCCGAGCTGGTCTGGTACGTGCGCGACCTGAACCCCGAATACATCTCGAACCTGCGCTGGCTCGCCAAGCTGCCGGCCTTCGACCGCTTCTTCCTGGCCAGCGGCCATCGCGTGCCGATGCCCGAGCCGCCGCTGTCGTTCTGCGGGTTCCAGACCTTCTTCTTCCTCACGCCGATCTACGGGCCTGATGCGCGCATGCTCTCCGGCGTCACAGTGGACGAGGGCGAGGCCATCGCCATGCTGACCGTCAACCTCATCTCCGAAGCCGAATACGCGCTGGTCAAGCGCGAGGACGGCTTGGGCGAACTGCTCGACCTGTTCGACGCCAACGACCACCCGATGGTCTTCGACCCCCAGCGAATCTCCTATGTCTGACTCTCTCCCCGCGCTGCAGCGCATCCGCGCCGACGTGCGCGCCATGCACGCCTACGCCGTGCAGGACGCGCGCGGCTTCATCAAGCTCGATGCGATGGAAAACCCCTTCGGCCTGCCGCCCGCGCTGCAGGCCGAACTCGGCGCGCGGCTGGGCGCGCTCGCGCTCAACCGCTACCCGGGCGACCGCGGCGCCGACCTGCAGCGCGCGCTGGCCGCGCACGCGCAGATGCCCGAAGGCTTTTCGCTGATGCTGGGCAACGGCTCGGACGAGCTGATCTCGCTCCTGGCCATCGCCTGCGACCAGCCCGGCGCCAGCGTGCTCGCGCCCGTGCCCGGCTTCGTGATGTACGCCATGAGCGCCCAACTGCAGGGCCTTCGCTTCGTGGGCGTGCCGCTCACGGGCGACTTCGAGCTGGACGAGGCCGCCATGCTGGCTGCCATCGCGCGCGAGAAGCCCGCCATCGTCTATCTGGCCTACCCGAACAACCCGACCGCCAACCTCTGGGACGACGCCGTCGTCGAGAAGATCGTCCAGGCCCAGGGCGCGCAGGGCGGCCTGGTGGTGATCGACGAGGCCTACCAGCCCTTTGCCGCCCGCAGCTACATCGATCGCCTTGCGAAACACCGCCACGTGCTCCTGATGCGCACGCTCAGCAAGTTCGGCCTGGCGGGCATTCGCCTGGGCTACCTCATGGGGCCGGCCGCGCTGGTCGCCGAGGTCGACAAGGTGCGCCCGCCCTACAACATCAGCGTGCTCAATTGCGAGTGCGCGCTGTTCGCCTTGGAGCACACCGAAGTGTTCGAGGCGCAGGCGAAACAGATCCGCGAGGAGCGCGAGCGCCTGATGACCGGCCTGGGCCGCCTCCCCGGCGTGAAGACCTGGCCGAGCGACGCGAACATGATCCTTTTGCGCGTCCCCGATGCCGCCAAGACCTTCGAGGGCATGAAGGCTCAGGGGGTGCTGGTGAAGAACGTTTCTAAAATGCACGAACTGCTGGCAAATTGCCTGCGCCTGACCGTCGGAACGGCCGACGAGAATGCGCGGATGCTGGCGGCACTCGAAGCCTCACTATGACCACCCCACAGAGCACCGACCGCACCGCGTCGGTCACCCGCAACACCGCCGAGACGAAGATCACCGTCAGCGTGAACCTCGACGGCACCGGCAAGGCCAAGCTGTCCACCGGCATCGGCTTCTTCGACCACATGCTCGACCAGATCGCCCGCCACGGGCTGATCGACCTGGACATCGACTGCCAGGGCGACCTGCACATCGACGGCCACCACACGGTGGAAGACGTGGGCATCACGTTCGGCCAGGCCGTGGCCCAGGCCATCGGCGACAAGAAGGGCATCCGCCGCTACGGCCATGCCTACGTGCCGCTGGACGAGGCATTGAGCCGCGTGGTCATCGACTTCTCGGGCCGCCCCGGCCTCGTGATGCACGTGCCCTTCACCAGCGGAATGATCGGCACCTTCGACAGCCAGCTCACCTACGAGTTCTTCCAGGGCTTCGTGAACCACGCCTTCGTCACGCTGCACATCGACAACCTCAAAGGCGTGAACGCGCACCACCAGTGCGAGACGGTCTTCAAGGCCTTCGCCCGTGCCATGCGCGGCGCGCTGGAGCTCGATCCGCGCTCCGTCGGCGTCATTCCCTCGACCAAAGGCTCGCTCTGAGAGCCGCTGGCGAACAGCTATGAAATCTGTAGCAACGAATTCCGTCGCCGTCGTCGACTACGGCATGGGCAACCTGCACTCGGTGTCGCAGGCCGTGCGCCATGCGGCCGACCAGGTGGGCGTGGAGGTGTTCGTCACCTCCGACCCGGACGTGGTGCGCAAGGCCACGCGCGTGGTGCTGCCGGGGCAGGGCGCAATGCCCGACTGCATGCGCGAGCTGCGCGACTCGGGTCTTCAGGAATCGGTGCTCGAGGCGGCCGCGAGCAAGCCGCTCTTCGGCGTGTGCGTGGGCATGCAGATGCTGCTGTCGCGCAGCGACGAAGGCCCGACCGACGGGCTTGGCCTCATACCGGGTGAGGTCATCAAGTTCGAACTGGCCGGGCGCCTGCAGGCCGACGGCAGCCGCTTCAAGGTGCCGCAGATGGGCTGGAACCAGGTGCGCCAGGCCCAGCCGCACGCGGTGTGGGCGGGCATTCCCGACCAGAGCTATTTCTACTTCGTGCACAGCTTCTACGCGCGGCCGGCCGACGCCCGGCACAGCGTGGGCGAGGCCGATTACGGCGCGAGCTTTACCGCAGCCATCGCACGCGATAACATTTTTGCCACCCAGTTCCACCCGGAGAAGAGTGCGGACCATGGGCTGCAGCTCTATCGCAACTTCCTCCACTGGAACCCATGACTTGTTGCTCGCCCCCAGGCTGCGCGGCACTGCGTGTCCGCTTCGCCAACCCCCTACCGGGGGCGACACCGACGGCCCGGCAAAGCCGGTTCCGTGGTGTCCTTGAACAATTCCTCCCTCCTTTCTTGAACCTTCGCTTCTGCTGACCGGCACCATGCTCCTCATTCCCGCCATTGATCTCAAAGACGGCCACTGCGTTCGCCTCAAGCAGGGCGACATGGACCAATCCACCATCTTCAGCGAAGACCCTGCCGCCATGGCCCGCAAGTGGGTCACCGCCGGCGCGCGGCGGCTGCACCTGGTCGATCTGAATGGCGCCTTCGCCGGCAAGCCGCAGAACCACGCGGCGATCAAGGCGATCCTGAAGGAAGTCGGCGACGACATCCCGGTGCAGCTGGGCGGCGGCATCCGCGACCTGGACACCATCGAGCGCTACATCGACGACGGCCTGCGCTACGTGATCATCGGCACCGCCGCGGTCAAGAACCCGGGCTTCCTGAAGGACGCGTGCAGCGCCTTCGGCGGCCACATCATCGTGGGCCTGGACGCCAAGGACGGCAAGGTCGCCACCGACGGCTGGAGCAAGCTCACCGGCCACGAGGTGGCCGACCTGGGCAAGAAGTTCGAGGACTACGGGGTCGAGTCGATCATCTACACCGACATCGGCCGCGACGGCATGCTCTCGGGCATCAACATCGAGGCCACCGTCAAGCTCGCGCAGGCACTGAGCATCCCGGTGATCGCCTCGGGCGGCCTGTCGAACATGGCCGACATCGACCAGCTCTGCGCGGTCGAGTTCGAAGGCGTGGAAGGCGTGATCTGCGGACGCGCCATCTACTCGGGCGACCTCGACTTCGCCGCCGCCCAGGCGCGCGCCGACGAGCTGGCCGGCGCCTGACGCCGTTCTTCTCTTCCTTCTCTACGCCCTGTAGCGCGTGCTCTCCGCGCTCGCCATTGCCAACTACCGGTCGCTGCGCCAGCTGACGGTGCCGCTGGGCCGCCTCACGGTGGTGACGGGCGCCAACGGCAGCGGCAAGTCGAGCGTGTACCGCGCGATGCGCCTCCTGGCCGACATCGCCAACGGCGGGGTGATCCGCTCGCTGGTGCGCGAGGGCGGGCTGTCTTCCACCCTGTGGGCCGGGCCCGAGCGCTTCTCGGCGGCGATGCTGCGTGGCGACGTGCCGGTGCAGGGCACCACGCGCAGCGAGCCGGTCGCGCTGAAGCTGGGCTTCGCGGGCGCCGAATCGGAAGATTTCGGCTACGCCATCGACATCGGCCTGCCGCCGCCGATTCCCTCGACGGCCTTCTCGCGCGACCCGCAGATCAAGCACGAGGCGATCTGGAGCGGCCCGCTGCTGCGGCCCTCCACGCAACTGGTCGACCGCAAGGGCGGGGCGCTGCGCCTGCGCGAAGGCAAGAGCTGGCAGGCCGTGGGCCGGCCGATCCCGGCCTTCGCCAGCATGATGACCGAGCACGCCGACCCGCGCGACGCGCCCGAGATGCTCACGCTGCGGGAGCAGATGCGCTCCTGGCGCTTCTACGACCACTTCCGCTCCGATGCCGACGCGCCCGCGCGCCTGCCGCAGCTGGGCACCTACACGCCCGTGCTCGCCAACGATGGCGCCGACCTGGCGGCCGCGCTGCAGACCATTCGCGAGATCGGCGACGGCGAGGCGCTCGACCGCGCCGTGGACGATGCCTTTCCGGGCGCCCGCGTCGAGGTCGAGGCCGAGGGCGATCGCTTCCAGACGCTGATGCACCAGCACGGCCTTTTGCGGCCCCTCACGGCCGCCGAACTCTCGGACGGCACCCTGCGCTACCTGCTTTGGATCGCGGCGCTCCTGACGCCCCGGCCGCCCGCGCTGCTGGTGCTCAACGAGCCCGAGACCAGCCTGCACCCCGACCTGCTGCCGGCGCTCGGCCGTCTCATCGCGCAGGCGGCGCGGCAGTCGCAGGTGATCGTGGTGTCGCACGCGGCACGCCTGATCGCCGCGCTGGACGACTGCGACGGCCTGCAGCCCGTGGTGCTCGAAAAGCAGTTCGGCGAGACGCGCATCGCCAACCTGGACATGAGCGAAATCCCGCGCTGGGAGTGGCCAGCGCGATAGGTCCGTTGACCCCCCGGCTTTTCACTTCGCTGCGCTGCGTGTAATTCGCCACCCCCCGAGGGGGAAGCGCGGACCGCCTTGGGGCGACCCGGCGGCGGCCGCACAAGGCCTACTCGGCCTTCACCGACATCGTCTGGATGATCGTCTCCAGCTGCGCGCTCATCGGCAGGTTGATGCTCTCGCCCGAAGGGAGCTTGCGCAGGAACCAGCGCTTGTACTGCCGCTCGATCTCGCCGTCTTCGGCCAGCACCTGGAAGGTGTCGTTGACCACCTTGGCCAGTTGCGCGTCGCCCTTGCGGTACATGATCCCGTAGGGGTCGTAGGAGAGGAAGTCGCCCACCACCTCGTAGTCGGCCTTGGCGGCGTCCTGCGCGATGAGGCCGTAGAGCAGCACGTCGTCGGTGGCAAACGCATCGGCCTGGCCGCTTTTCACGAGCCCGAACGATTCCGCGTGGTCGCGCGCCACCTGCAGGTTGATGCCGAGCTTGAACTTCTCCGAGAGCTCCCGCAGCGTCTTCTCGTTGGTGGTGCCGGCGGTAACCGCCACCTTTTTGCCGGCGAGGTCGCGGAACGACTTGATCGGCGCGCCCTTTTTCACCAGCACCTTGGTGCCCGAGACGAACATCGTGGGCGAGAAGGCGACGCGCTTCTGGCGCTCCAGATTGTTGGTGGTGGAGCCGCACTCCAGGTCGACCTTGCCGCCGGCGACCGCGTCGATGCGCGAATCGGACGTCACGGGCACCCACTTGATCGCGAGGCTCTTGTTCACCGCGTCCTCGATGGCGGTGACCAGTGCGCGGCACAGCTCGATCGAATAGCCGATCGGCTCCTTGCGCGCATTGAGGTACGAGAAGGGCACCGATGACTCGCGGTAGCCGATGGTGATGGCGCCCGACTCGCGCGCCTTGGCGAGCGTGCCGGTGAGCTGCTCCTGCGCCTGCGCCGGTGCGGTGGCCAGCGAGGCGGCCGCCAGCAGTCCGGCAAGAAGAACCGAGGGCAGCATGGCCTTGAGGTTCATGGCGCGCCTCACGCGTGGGCCGGGTGGGCGAGGGTGGCGTTGGCCTCCTCGTCGATCGCCTTCGCATTGACCTCGGCATCGCCCTCGGAGAGCAGCTCGCCCTCCCACTTGGCGACCACCGCGGTGGCGATGGAATTGCCCACCGCGTTGGTGGCCGAGCGGCCCATGTCCAGGAACGTGTCCACGCCCAGGATCAAGAGCAGGCCGGCCTCGGGAATGTCGAAGTGGTTGAGCGTGGCGGCAATCACCACCAGCGAAGCGCGCGGCACGCCGGCCATGCCCTTGGAAGTGAGCATGAGGATCAGCAGCATGGTGACCTGCGTGCTGATCGGCATGTGGATGTTGTAGGCCTGCGCGATGAAGAGCACGGCGAAGGTGCAGTACATCATCGAGCCGTCCAGGTTGAACGAGTAGCCCATCGGCATCACGAAGCTGGAGATCTTGCGCTTCACGCCGAACCGGTCGAGCGCCTGCAGGATCTTGGGATACGCCGCCTCGGAACTGGCCGTGGCGAACGACAGCAGGAAGGCTTCCTTGATGAGCACCAGCAGCTTGAACACGCGCGGCCCGAGGAAGAGGAAGCCCGCCAGCACCAGCACGCTCCACAGCACGAAGAGGCCCAGGTAGAAGTCGCCCATGAAGACGGCGAACTTCAGGAGAATGCCCAGGCCGTTCACCGCGACCGTGGCGGCCATGGCGGCGAGCACCGCGAGCGGCGCGAGCTTCATCACGTAGCCTGTGATCTTGAGCATCGCGTGCGAGAGCTCCTCGATGGCGGCCACCAGCGTCTTGGCCTTGTCGCCCAGCGAGGCGAGCGCCACGCCGAAGAACATCGAGAACACCACGATCTGCAGGATCTCGTTGTTGGCCATGGCCTCCACGAACGACTTGGGCACCGTGTGGCTCACGAAGTCCTTGAGCGTGAACTTGGAGGTGGCCAGGTTGGCCGAGGCGCCGATGTCGGGCAGCGGCAGGCCCAGGTTCTCGCCGGGCTTGAGCAGGTTGGCCATGACCAGGCCGATGACCAGCGAGATGAGCGAGGCGGTGAGGAACCAGCCGATCGCCTTGCCGAACACTCGGCCCACCGATTTGGCGTCGCCCATGTGCGCGATGCCCACCACCAGCGTGGAGAACACCAGCGGGCCGATCAGCATCTTGATCAGGCGCAGGAACACGTCCGAGACGATGGACACGTAGTCCGCGATTTCCTTGGCAGCCTTCTTGTCCGGGAAGCTGGAGAAGATCATGTAGCCGACGATGATGCCGAGCACCATGGCAATCAGGATCCATGCGGCCATCGGCAGCTTTTTCTTCATGAGATTCCCCTTTGGATGTGTGAGTGTTTTTTAGAGGGAGACAGGGTATCCAAGAAGGCCCCGGCCACGCAATGGGCCCCCGATGCCAATTCCGTGCCATGGTGCGGGGGCTGCCTACAATTCCTCACATGGAAATCACCCCGATCGACTTGCGCGGCCAGCCCGCGATCCGTGCCACCGGCGCGGACGGAAGCACCCTCGCGATCGCCCTGCACGGTGCGCAGGTGCTCTCGTGGACCACGGCCGACGGAGGGGAAAGGTTCTTTCTCAGCCCCCGCGCGGTGTTCGACGGCAAGACCGCGATCCGGGGCGGCGTGCCCATTTGCTGCCCGCAGTTCAACATGCGCGGCATGCTGCCCAAGCATGGGTTCATGCGCAATTTGCCTTGGGAACTCCAGGCCTCGGGTACCGCGCCGGGAACCCTGGCGTTCCGGCTGCGCGACAACGAGGCCACTCGGGCGCTCTGGCCGCACGCTTTCGAGGCACGCCTGGAAGTCACGCTGGCCCCCGGCCAGTTGCGCATCGCGCTCACGCTGACCAACACCGGCCCCGCGCCCTGGGCCTTTGCCGCGGCGCTGCATTCCTACTTGCACGTCGACGACATCGCCCAGGTGCGGCTCGAGGGCCTCGAAGGCGCCAACCGCTGGGATTCGCTGCGCGACGACCGCCATGTGGAGACCGCTGCCGCATTGCGGTTCGACGCCGAGTTCGACAGCGTCTATGCGGCGCCCGCAAAACCGCTGCGCCTCGTGCAGCCGAGCGGCACGCTCGAGATCTCGCAAAGCGCGAGCTGCACCGAAACCGTGGTGTGGAACCCCGGCGCCGAACTCTGCGCCAAACTGACCGACATGCCGGCCGACGGCTACCGCCACATGCTCTGCGTCGAGGCCGCGCGCATCGACGAGCAAGTGACGCTGGCGCCCGGCGCCCAGTGGCAGGGCTGGCAACAGCTCACCGTTCTCTGATTTCCTTCCGGTTCACATTCCCATGCTTGCCAAACGCATCATTCCCTGCCTCGACGTCACCGGCGGCCGCGTCGTCAAGGGCGTCAACTTCCTCGAACTGCGCGATGCCGGCGATCCGGTCGAGATCGCCGCGCGCTACAACGCGCAGGGCGCCGACGAGCTCACCTTCCTGGACATCACCGCCACCAGCGACGGGCGCGACCTGATCCTGCCGATCATCGAGGCGGTGGCCTCGCAGGTCTTCATTCCGCTCACGGTGGGCGGCGGCGTTCGCACCGTGGCCGATGTGCGCCGGCTCCTCAATGCGGGCGCGGACAAGACCAGCTTCAACTCGGCCGCCATCGCCGATCCGCAGGTGATCAACGACGCCTCGCAGAAATACGGCTCGCAGTGCATCGTGGTGGCCATCGATGCCAAGCGCCGCACGCCCGAAGAGGCGGCCACGCGCGGCCCGGGCTGGGACGTTTACAGCCACGGCGGCCGCAAGAACACGGGCCTGGACGCGGTTCAGTGGGCCACCGAGATGGCGCGCCGCGGCGCGGGCGAGATCCTCCTCACGAGCATGGACCGCGACGGCACCAAGAGCGGCTTCGACCTCGCGCTCACCCGTGCGGTGAGCGATGCAGTCAGCGTGCCGGTGATCGCCTCGGGCGGCGTCGGCAACCTGGACGACCTGGCCGACGGCATCCAGACCGGCGGCGCCGACGCGGTGCTGGCCGCCAGCATCTTTCACTACGGCGAGCACACCGTGGGCGAGGCGAAAGCCCGCATGGCCGCGCGGGGCATTCCCGTGCGAATCGACCGTTGATCGGCCGCTGAGGGGTCTTTGCCCCATCCCCGACAATACCGCCCATGAAATGGCTCGATGAAGTGAAGTGGGACGCGAACGGACTCGTACCCGTGATCGCGCAGGAACAAGGCAGCAACGACGTGCTGATGTTCGCCTGGATGAACCGCGAGGCGCTCGAAAAGACCGCCGAGCTGGGCCGCGCGGTGTATTTCAGCCGCTCGCGCAACAAGCTGTGGTTCAAGGGCGAGGAATCGGGCCACGTGCAGACCGTGCACGAGATCCGCATGGACTGCGACAACGACGTGGTGCTGCTCAAGGTCACCCAGCTGGGCCACGAGCCCGGCATCGCCTGCCACACCGGCCGCCACAGCTGCTTCTTCAGCAAGTACGAAAAGGGCCAGTGGACCGTGGTGGAGCCGGTCTTGAAAGACCCGGAATCGATCTACAAATGACCGGCACCGTGAACACCACCTCCAACACTTCCGATGGCCTCGCACGCCTGGCCGCGGTCATCGAGACCCGCCTGCCCGCCAACGGCGGCGACCCCGAGAAGAGCTACGTCGCGCGCCTGCTGCACAAGGGCCCCGACGCCTTCTTGAAGAAGATCGGCGAGGAAGCCACCGAGGTCGTGATGGCCGCCAAGGACGCCGACCACGGCGGCGACCGCTCGAAAATAGTGAACGAAGTGGCCGACTTGTGGTTCCACACCATGGTGGCGCTCGCGCACTACGGTTTCTCGCCGGCAGAAGTGGTCGCGGAGCTCGAGCGCCGCGAGGGCACCAGCGGCATCGAGGAAAAAGCCCTGCGCAAGGTGCAGGCCCGCGAAGCAAGCAACGATTGAAAGGACATCCCATGGCCAACGACATCGTGAACGTGGAACCCGACGAATCGCTCAAGACCTGGGGCTGGGTGAGCTACATCCTGCACCTGATCGTGGCCATTGGCGCGGTCCTCCCGGGGGCTCAGGCCTCCGTCGTCATCCTGCTCGTGGCCCTGGTGATCGATTTCGTCAAGCGCGACGACGCGGCCGGCACCTGGCAGGCCTCGCACTTCAGCTGGCGCATCCGCTCGGTGCTCTGGGCCGGCCTCCTGTACATCGTCACCTCGTGGCTGTGGCTGCTCTTTTTCATTCCGGGCTGGATCGCCTGGAGCCTGATTTCGCTGTGGTTCCTCTACCGGATCGTCAAAGGCATGATCCGCATGAACGACAACCGCCCGATGGAACCCAAAGATGTCATCTGATCCGAACTGCGTTTTCTGCAAAATCGTCGAAGGCAAGATCCCTTCGCGCAAGGTCTACGAAGACGAGGACCTGTTCGGTTTCCATGACATCTCGCCCTGGGCGCCGGTGCATTTCATGCTGGTGCCCAAGAAGCACATCGCCTCGATGGCCCAGCTCACGCCCGACGACGCCGCGCTCATGGGCAAGATCATGACCCTGGCGCCCAGGCTGGCGCTGGAGCAGGGCTGCAGGCCCTATCCGGACGGCGGCTACCGCGTCGTCGTCAACACCGGCACCGAGGGCGGGCAGGAGGTTCACCATCTCCATGTGCACGTCATGGGCGGTCCCCGGCCATGGCTTCGCGGCTGACTTTCGTCAAGCCAAACTGTCACATTCCGACCGACTAAAATCGGACACATTCTTAGGAGTCTTCCATGGGTTCTTTTTCTATCTGGCACTGGCTGATCGTGCTGCTCGTCGTGGTCATGATCTTCGGCACCAAGAAGCTGCGGAACATGGGTTCGGACCTTGGCGGCGCCGTCAAGGGCTTCAAGGACGGCATGAAGGATGCCAACGGCAATCCCACCACCGACGCATCGGCCGCTTCCGCCCCCGCGGCGCAAGTGACCGGCCAGCCGGCCAACAGCGACAAGACGATCGACGTCGAAGCGCGTCAGAAGTCCTGAGCGCGGACCGCACGTGCTGGACCTCGGCATTGAGAAGCTGGCGCTGATCGGCGTCGTGGCGCTGATCGTCATCGGGCCGGAGAAGCTGCCGCGCGTGGCCCGCACGGTGGGCACCCTGCTGGGCAAGGCGCAGCGCTACGTGAACGACGTCAAGGCCGAAGTCAACCGCTCGATGGAGCTGGACGAGCTGCGCAAGATGAAGACCACGGTGGAGGATGCGGCCCGCGACGTCGAGCACAACATCCACACCGGCGCGAGCGAATTCGAGAAGCAGTTCTCCGGCTCCGGCGAAACGCTCTCGGCCCTGGCCGAGCCCGAAGCCCCGGTGCCCGAATACAAGCACCCCCGCAAGAACTGGCGCCTGAAGCAGGGCGCCACGCCGAATTGGTACAAGGCGCGCAACGGCGTGCGGACCAAGGCGTTGTCGGGTGCGGCGCGGGTTGCGCGCTTTCGCCCCCACAAGATCAATTAGCGCTTCAACACCCCCGCGTTTCTCGCTTGCCGCACGCCGGCCGAAGCCACGCTCTTTCCTTTCCCCATGGCCGATTCCGACGAAAAGAAAAAAGACAAAGAAGACGAGCTGGCGGGCACCGAGCAGCCGTTCGTGCAGCACCTGGTCGAGCTTCGCGACCGGCTGCTCTACTGCGTCTACGGCCTGGCGATTGCCGGCATCCTGCTGTCCATCTGGCCTGGCCCGGGCGGGCTGATCGACCTGATCGCAATGCCCATCCGCGCGCACATGCCGCCGGATGCCAAGCTGATCGCCATCGGCGTGTTCTCGCCCTTCTTCGTGCCGCTGAAGGTGCTGATGATGACGGCCGTGCTGCTGGCGCTGCCCTGGCTCATGTACCAGGCCTGGATGTTCGTGGCGCCCGGGCTCTACAGCCACGAAAAGCGCTTTGCGCTGCCGCTGATCTTCTTCGGCAGCATGCTGGCCTATGCGGGCATCGCCTTCGTGCAGTTCTTCGTGCTGGACAAGATGTTCAGCTTCATCCAGAAGTTCACCCCCGCCGCGGTGGCTGCCACACCCGACATCTCGTCGTACGTGGAGGCGATCCTCTCGCTCTACATCGCGTTCGGCGTCGCCTTCCAGGTGCCAATCGTTGTGATGCTGCTGGTGCGCTTCGAGATGGTGACCATCGAGAAGCTCAAGTCCTTCCGCGGCTACTTCATCGTGGTGGCCTTCGTGGTGGCCGCGGTGCTCACGCCGCCCGACGTGGTGTCGCAACTCGCGCTGGCGGTGCCGATGTGCCTGCTGTACGAGGTGGGCATCATCGGCGCGCGTTACTTCGCGCAGAGTGGCAAGAAGCCTGAAGAAGAAAACGCCGACTCTTCAGCGTCGAGCTGAGGCCTTCACCGAATCCGCCTTCGCCGGAAACACCGAGGAACCGGCTTTCGCCGGGCCTCAGGTGTTGCCCCCGGTAGGGGGTTGGCGCAGCGACACGAAGTGCGCGAAGCCTGGGGGCGAGCCTTTTATTCCTGCTGATTGGGGACTTGCCGGACCGGGCTCTTCGGCCTGAGCCCCGGCGTCACGTCCAGTTCCATCTTGTCGCTGCCGCGCTGCAGCGCAAAGCGCGAGGTGTCGCCGGGCTTCAGGCCCGCCACGGCGGTCAGCAGCGCCTGCACGTTGTCGGTCTTCTTCTCGCCCACCGAGGTGATCACGTCGCCCGGCCGGATGCCGGCCTTGGCGGCGGGGCCGTTCTGCAGCACGCCGGTGATGATCACGCCCGCATCGGCCTTCACGCCGAAGGTCTCGGCCAGTTCGGGCGACAGGTCGTTCGGCTCGACGCCGATCCAGCCGCGGCGCACCTGGCCTTCCTTCACGATGCCCTCGAGCACGATCTTGGCCATCGACACCGGGATGGCGAAGCCGATGCCCATGCTGCCGCCCGAGCGCGAGTAGATCGCGGTGTTGATGCCCTGCAGGTTGCCGTTGACGTCGATCAGCGCGCCGCCCGAGTTGCCGGGGTTGATGGCCGCATCGGTCTGGATGAAGTTCTCGAAATTGTTGATGCCCAGCTGGTTGCGGCCGAGCGCCGAGACGATGCCGCTGGTCACGGTCTGGCCCACGCCGAAGGGGTTGCCGATGGCCAGCACCTGGTCGCCCACGAGCAGTTCGTCGGAGTTGCCCAGAACGATCACCGGGAGCTTGTCCAGCTCGATCTTGAGCACCGCCAGGTCGGTGTCGGGGTCGGTGCCGATCACCTTGCCGCGCGCGTGGCGGCTGTCGTTCAGGGTCACCTCGATTTCATCGGCGCCCTCGACCACGTGGTTGTTGGTGAGGATGTAGCCGTCGGTGCTCACGATCACGCCGCTGCCCAGGCCCACCTGGGGCTGGTCGGCCTGGTCGCCGAAGAAGAAGCGAAACCACGGGTCGTTGCTGCGCGGATGGCGCTGCGCGGCCTTGCTGGTGTTGATGCTCACCACCGCCGGCGAGGCCTTCTTGGCCGCCGCGCTCAGGCTGCCGACGGCGGGCACGCTCGGGGCGCCGGCCGGGGCCTCGACGATCGACACCACGCCGCCGAGCGAGGTCGCGCGCTTGTTGATCCATTCGGGCTTGAGCGTCGCGACGACGAAATAGGCCGCCAGGAGGACGGTCACGGCTTGGGCAAAGAGCAGCCAGGTGCGTTTCATGAAAACTTGATGAAAAGACGTTTGAAGACACCGCCTGCGACGGCGATGCGTGCGATTGTCCCTCAATGGGGTTGACCATAGACCGCGCCGCACGGTCGAGATTGGCAAAGCCCGGCTGCGTGAATACGGGATAACCCCTAGCATCGCGCAGCGATCCCACCCGGCTCCCACCTTTTCAGGCCTCCCGCGCTGCCCACCCGGCGGATGCGGCCAGGCGTTTCGTCAGCGCGCTGTCCCCCGTTTTTCCCATCCGGTCTGGCGACGGCGCGCGATCACGATTTCCCTGCCAGCCATGACTTCAGAAGCAACCCTCGCGGACGGCGCAAAAAAGCCCGCTCCGGCCCGCACGCTCGACGCGCGCGACTACAAGACCCTCGCCCTCTCGGCCCTCGGCGGCACGCTGGAGTTCTACGACTTCGTCATCTACGTCTTCTTCGCGACGGTGCTGGGCGGGCTCTTCTTTCCCACCGACATGCCCGACTGGCTGCGGCAGCTGCAGACCTTCGGCATCTTCGCGGCGGGCTATCTCGCCCGTCCCGTGGGCGGCATCGTCATCGCGCATTTCGGCGACCTGCTGGGCCGCAAGCGGATGTTCACGCTGTCGATCTTCCTCATGGCTGCGCCCACGCTGGTGATCGGCCTCTTGCCCACCTACGCGAGCATCGGCGTGGCGGCGCCCCTCCTGCTGCTGGCGATGCGCGTGCTGCAGGGCGCGGCCATCGGCGGCGAAATGCCCGGCGCCTGGGTGTTCGTCGGCGAGCACGTGCCGGCCAGGCGCTACGGCCTGGGCATCGGCACGCTCACCTCGGGCATCACCGGCGGCATCCTGCTGGGTTCGCTGGTGGCGGTGGCCGTCAACCGCCATTACTCGCCCGGAGAGGTGAGCGATTTCGCCTGGCGCATTCCATTCATCCTGGGCGGCGTGTTCGGGCTGGTGTCGGTGTACCTGCGCCGCTTCCTGCACGAGACGCCGGTCTTCAAGGAGCTGGCCGGCCTGAAGTCGGTCGCGCGCGAGCTGCCGCTGCGCACCGTGCTGCGCGAGCACCGGCTGGCCTGCGTGTACGTGGCGCTGCAGACCTGGGTGCTGTCGGCCGCGATCGTGGTGGTGGTGCTGTACACGCCTACCTACCTGCAGAAGGTGCACCACATCCCGGCCGCGCTGGCGCTGGAAGCCAACGCGCTCGCCACGCTGACCCTGACCATCGGCTGCGTGATCGTCGGCTGGGCCAGCGACCGCATCGGCACGCGCGCGGTGATGCTCATCGGCTGGGGCGGCCTCTTCGCCACGGCCTACCTGTTCTACACGGGCCTGCCCGGCACGCCGGCCACGCTGTTCTGGCACTACGGGCTGGTGGGCTTTTTCGTGGGCACCATCGCCACGGTGCCGATCGCGGGCGTGCGCGCCTTCCCGGCGCCGGTGCGCTTCACGGGGCTTTCGTTCGCCTACAACATGTCGTACGCGGTCTTCGGCGGGCTCACGCCGGTGATCCTCACGCTCTGGCTGCAGCGCGACCCGATGGCGCCGGCGCACTACGTCGCGGCCCTCGCGGCGCTGGGTTTCCTGCTCGCCCTGTGGCCACTGGCCGCGCGCGGCCATGCCATGCGCGATGGCGTCGGGGCCCCGGGCGGCGCGACAATGTCGCGATGAGCACCACACGCCACGAACTGCTCCACGCATTCGACCTGTTGCTGGCCCCCGGGCGCTTCAAGGACTACGGACCCAACGGCCTGCAGGTCGAAGGGCGCACCGTGGTCCGCAAGATCGTCTCGGGCGTGACCGCCAGCCGCGCGCTGATCGAGGCCGCGATCCACGCCGAGGCCGATGCCATCTTCGTTCACCACGGCCTCTTCTGGCGCGGCCAGGACGGCTGCGTCACCGGCTGGATGAAGCAGCGGCTGGGCCTGCTGCTGGGCGACGACGTCAACCTCTTCGCGTACCACCTGCCGCTCGATGCGCATCCGGAACTGGGCAACAACGCGCAGCTCGGGCTGCAACTGGGGCTCGTGGCGCACGGGGGTTCTGGCGGGCGGTTCGGGGAGCAGGAGCTCGGCTTCCTCGGCGCGCGCGAGAACGGTGAGCACTTCGCCAGTGCCAAGGCGCTGGCCACGCACGTCGAGAAGGTGCTCAAGCGCCCGGTCACGCTGCTCGACACGGCGCACCGCCCCATCAAGAACATCGCCTGGTGCACCGGTGGCGCCCAGGGCTATTTCGAGGCCGCCATCGCGGCCGGCGCCGACGCCTTCATCACCGGCGAGATCTCGGAGCCCCAGGCGCACTACGCGCGCGAGATGGGCGTGGCGTTCCTCGCCTGCGGGCACCACGCCACCGAGCGCTACGGCGCGCAAGCCGTGGCGGCGCACGTGGCGGCACAACTCGGCTTGAAGCACGAGTTCATCGACATCGACAACCCTGCATGAGCGGAGCCATCGCCATCACGCTGGGCGATCCCGCGGGCATCGGCCCCGAGATCATCGCCAAGGCCTTCCGCGACGCCCCTGATGCGACCCGTGGCGCCTTCGTGGCCGGCGACGTGGCCACGCTGCGGCGTGCGTCGCAGGCGCTCGCCGCACCGGGACAGCCCGCATGGCCCGTCGCGCAGATCGAGAGCGTCGCCGAGGTGAGCACCCTGCCGCCCGGCTGCATCCCGGTGCTGCAGGTGATCGCGCCGCCGGCGAACATCGTGCTCGGCCAGATCAGCGCCGAGGCCGGCCGCGCGGCGGGCGACTGCGTGGTCTGGGCCGCGCGGGCGGCGCTGCGCGGCGAAATCGCCGCCATCGTGACCGCGCCGCTGCACAAGGAGGCGCTGGCCGCGGCCGGCTTTCCTTACCCCGGCCACACCGAGCTGCTGCAGGCCGAGGCGGCCGCGCACCTGGGCCGCGGCGTCGCCGACGTGCCTGTGCGCATGATGCTGGCCAACGACGAGCTGCGCACCGTGCTCGTGAGCATCCACATGTCGCTGCGCGATGCCATCGAGGCGGTGCATTTCGAGGGCGTGCTGCAGACGCTGCGCATCACGCACCGGGCGCTCTCCCATGCGCTGGGCCGCGCGCCGCGCATCGGCGTGGCGGGCCTGAATCCGCACGCGGGGGAGGGCGGCCTCTTCGGTTCGGAAGAACGCGAGATCATCGCGCCGGCCATCGCCGCCGCGCGCGCCGAAGGTATCGACGCCAACGGGCCGCACGCGCCCGACACGGTGTTCATGCGCGCCCGCGCCCGGCACGGCGTGCCCGACAGCGGCGAGTTCGACGTGGTGATCGCGATGTACCACGACCAGGGGTTGATCCCGGTCAAGTACCTCGGCGTGGAGAAGGGCGTGAATGTGACGCTGGGGCTGCCGCTGGTGCGCACCAGCCCCGATCACGGCACCGCGTTCGATATCGCGGGCACGGGCCTGGCCGATGCGTCGAGCCTCGTCGAGGCGCTTCGCATGGCAAGGACGCTCGGGAGCGCCTGAAAGAACTCAGGGGCGCTTGAGGCTGTCGCGAATTTCGCGCAGCAGCGTGATGTCTTCCGGCGTCGCGGCCGGTGCGGCGGGCGCCGCCACTTCGGTTTTCCGCAGCTTGTTGACCTGCTTGACCATCATGAAAATGATGAATGCGAGGATCACGAAGTTGACCGCCACGGTGATGAAGCTGCCGTAGGCCAGCACCGGCACGCCGGCTTTCTTCAGGTCGGCCAGCGTGTTGGCCACGCCGGCGGGTGCTGTGCCCAGCACCACGTAGAGGTTCGAGAAATCGAGCTTGCCGAACACCACGCCCACCAGCGGCATGATGATGTCGGCGACCAGCGAGTCGACGATCTTGCCGAACGCCGCGCCGATGATCACGCCGACCGCCAGGTCGATGACGTTGCCCTTGACGGCAAATTCCTTGAATTCACTGAGGATGCTCATGATTCAAAAGGCTGCTGGAGCTCTGCTGTTGAAGGAGTGCCGAGTATGCCCGCGATTGCTCACTTCTCCAGCGGCCGCAGCGCAACGCCGATGTGCTCCGGCGGCAGTCCTTCGCGGCTGCGCGCGGCGATCTGCTTGAAGCCGTCTTCCAGGTGCCGCACGAAGCGCGGCGTGTCGAAGTAGCCGCGGCGCGCGGCTTTCGCTTCGGCCAGCCGGCCGCGCAGCACCGCCAGTTCGTCCGGGTGCGTGGCGTAGTGCACGGCCTTCTCGACGTACTCGTCGTGGTTCGTCGCCACCAGTTCCGGCAGCCCGATGGCGCCCAGCAGGCTGCCCGCCATGCGCGAGACCATCGTCGTGCCCGTGAGCGCGAGCAGCGGAACGCCGGCCCACAGCACGTCGTTGGCGGTGGCGCCGCTGCTGTAGGGGAATGTGTCGATGAACAGGTCGCCCAGGCCGATGCGCGCCAGGTGCCTGTCGATCGGCATGCGCGGCGAGACGATGAGCCGCTCGGCCGGCAGGCCCGCGGCCTCCCATTGCGCGCGCAGGTTGGGCTCGAAGCCGCTCGGGCCCTGCGCGAGCCAGAGCACCGCGTTCGGAATCCGCTGCACGATGCGCACCCAGGCCGCGAAGGTCTCCGGCTGGATCTTGAAGGACTGCGAGAAGTTGCACAGCACGAAGGCGTCCTCGGGCAGCCCGTGGTCGGCGCGCGTGGCCTTCGCGGGGCTGGTGGGGCGCTGCGAGTCGATCACCTGGAAGGTCTCGGGCAGGCGCAGCAGCTTCTCCGAATAGCAGTCTTCCGTGCCCGGCGGCGAGAGGAAGTTGTCGGACACCAGGTAGTCGTAGTTCGGCGTGCCGCTGGTGCCCATGTAGCCCAGCCACATGAGTTGCGCCGGCGCCGCGTGGTAGGCCATCACCTGCGGCTTGGCGCCGCGCGTGTCGCCCGAGAGGTCGATGAGGATGTCGACCTCGTCCTCGCGGATGCGCTCGGCCATCTGCTGGATCGACTGGCCCTGCATGTCCACGAAATGCTCCACCGACGCGGCGATGCGGGCGCGCGCCGGATGGCCGTCGTCGGGGCCGTAGGAGTACGCGAACACCTCGAAGTCTTTGCGGTCGTGCCGCGCGAAGAGCTCGGCCGTGAGGTGCGCGACCGGGTGGTTGCGAAAGTCGAACGAGTAGTAGCCCACGCGGATGCGCGGCGAGGTGCGGCGTGCGCCGGCATCGGCAAAAGCCTTGATGCCCGCGTTCCTGTCGGCCAGCGTGGCCGAGCGCTGCGTCCACGCCATGAGCCGCCGCGCATCGTCGTAGTTCGACATCAGGATGAACGACGACACCGTCTGGTCGTTGCCCGGGTTGTCCAGCTGCGCGGCGATCTTCTCGCGCAGTTCGGGCACGCCGCGCCAGTCGGCGATGTGGGCCTTCTCGCCCAGCATCCACACCATGGCGGGCATGAAGTTCGGGTCGTCGCGCAGGCACTGCTCGAACTCCGCGATGGCGTCCTCCGACCGGCCGGCCATCACGTAGGTCACGCCCAGGTTGCAGCGCGCGAGCACCTGCTTGGGGTGCACGTCGAGCGCCTTCTTGAGCACCTCGATGGCGGTGTCGAAATGGCCGAGCCGGAAGTTCACCGTGCCCAGGTTGTTCAGCAGCAGCTCGTGCTCGGGCAGGCTCTCGAGCGCGAGCTTGTAGAGCTCGGCCGATTCCGCGAAGCGCATCGACACGCCCTCCAGCGCGCCGCACACGCCATAAAGCGCCGCCACGCCTTCGGGGTCGGACAGCGCCTTGTGGCGCTCCTCGGCCGGCCAGTTGCGCATGGCGTGCTGCATGGGCGCGATGGCGTCCTCGGTGCGGCCGGCGTTGAGCAGCGCGCGCGCGAGCAGGTACGAAGCCTCGAAGTCGCTCGGATCGGCCGTGGCCTGTTGCAGCGAGGCGAGGGCGCCGGCCCAGTCCTTCTGGTGCGCGCGGATCTTGCCGATGTTCTTGTGGGCGGCGGTGTAGTTCGCGTCGAGCTTCAGGGCCTGCTGGAACTGCACGACGGCTTCGTCGAAGCGGTTTTGCTCCATGTCGATCGCGCCGGCGTTGTTCCATGCCGCGGGCACCTGCGGCGCGAGGCGCGTGGCATCGGCCGCGGCCTCGCGCGCCTGCCGGAATTTTTTCTGCTGGCGGTAGACCGCCGACAGGTTCACGTACGCCTCGGGGTAGTTCGCGAATGCCTTGATCGCGCGGCGCAGGTCCTGCTGCGCCTCGGCCAGGAGGCCCAGGTGCATGAAGATCGTCGCGCGGGTGTTGAAGTAGAAGTGATGCGCCGACTGCACGATCGCGCGGTTCACATAGTTGAGCGCCAGCCGCGGGCGGCCTTGCCGGTACAGCGCCTCGCCCGTCAGGTGCAGCGCGTCGGCGTGTTCGGGGAATCGGGCGAGCAGCGTTTCGTAGACCTTCAGCGCCTCGGCGAAGAGGCCCTGGCGGTGCAGCACGAGGCCCTGCTCCAGCAGGCGAGGCGCGTTGTCCTCGATGTTGTCTTCGGAGCCAAGGGGCGCGATGGAGGAAGTGGTCATGAGGCCATGTGATGGACGGGTCGAAAGGGCCGCCGAGAACACCGGCCCCGACCCCTTGCTGCAACGAAAAAGACCGGTCACCCAGTATAGGTGCCGGCCTTCGATTTTCACCCTCGGGAACACCCCTCGCGCGTCGGCGCCGAGGGGGTCCGCGGGCGGATTACCAGGACCAGGAGGCGCCGATGCCGCCGCCGACCTTGCCGTTGTTGCCGCTGCCGAAGTTCACCTTGATCTGGGCCGATTCGCTCAGGCGGAAGCTGGCTGCCGCAGCGACCGCCGAGCGGCCGTCGTAGGAGCCCACACCCACGCCGATGCCGAAGCTCTTGCCCGCTTCGAGCGCCGGCACCGAGGCCGCGGCCAGCGCGATGGCCGCGCCGGTGCTGGCCGTCTTGCGCATGTCCTGCACCTCGCTGCGAACCTGGTTCAACTGCGAGATGTTGGCTGCGTCCGTCGGCAGGATGCCGGGCGCCACGTTCTGCACGCGGCCGTTGGCGACCACGCCGTTGCCCGCAGTGATCGTGCCACCCGCCGTCACATTGCCGGTGACGTTCACCGTGCCTGCGTTCAAGGTGGTGACGTTGCCGGTCACCGCGTTGATCGTGGTGATGTTGCCGGTCTGCGTGTTCAGCACCGTGATGTTGCCGTTGGCGGCCGTCAGCGTCTGGAAGTTGCCGGTGTTGGCATTCACCGTGGTGGCGTTCACCGTGCTTGCATTGACCGTGCTGGCGTTGACCGTGGTCGCGGCCACCGTGTTGGCGGTCAGCGCATTGATGGTTGCGCTGGCTGCCGACAGGTTGGTGGTGCTCACGTTGGTGGCGCTGATCGTGTTGATCGTGGCGCGGCTTGCCGTCAGGTTGGTGGTGCTGACGTTGGTCGCGCTCAACGTGTTGATCGTGCCGCTGTTGGCCGTCAGGTTGGTGGTGCTGACGTTGGTGGCGCTCAGCGTGTTGATCGTGCCGGCGTTGGCCGTGAGGTTGGTGGTGCTGACGTCGGTCGCGCTCAACGTGTTGATCGTGCCGGCGTTGGCCGTCAGGTTCGTGGTGCTGACATCGGTGGCGCTCAACGTGTTGACCGTGCCGTTGGAGGCCGACAGGTTCGTCGTGCTGACATTGGTGGCGCTCAGCGTGTTGACCGTGCCATTGGAAGCCGACAGGTTGGTCGTGCTGACGTTGGTCGCGCTCAGCGTGTTGATCGTGCCGTTCGATGCCGTCAGCTGCGTGGTGCTGACGTTGGTCGAGGTGAGCGTCGAGATGCTGCCGGTGTTGGCCGTCAGGTTGGTCGTGAGGATGCTGGTCGATGTGACGCCGGTTGCCTGGATGTTGGTCGCGGTCACGCCGGTCGCCAGGATGTTCGTCGAGGTGAGCGACTGGATCGTGCCGTTGCCCGACGACAGGTTGCCGGTGGTCACATTGCCCGCGCTGACCGTGCCGGCCGTGATGCTGGTGGAGCTCAGCGTGTTGATCGTGCCCGTGTTGGCCGAGATGCTGGTGGTGGACAGGTTGTTGATGGTGCCGTTGGTAGCGGACACATTGGTTGCGCTGACGCTGGCGGCGCTGACGGTGCCGGCACTCAGGTTGGTGACGGTTCCGTTGGCGGCCGACACATTGGTCGCGCTGACGCTGGCGGCGTTGACGGTGCCGGCGCTCAGGTTGGTGATCGTGCCGTTGGTGGCCGAGACATTGGTCGCGCTGACGCTGGCGGCGCTGACGGTACCGGCGCTCAGGTTGGTGATCGTGCCGTTGGTGGCCGAGACGTTGGTCGAACTGACGCTGGCGGCGCTAACGGTGCCGGCGCTCAGGTTGGTGATGGTGCCGTTGGTGGCCGACACGTTGGCCGTGCTGATGCTGGTGGCGGTGACAGTGCCGGCACTCAGGCTGGTCGAGCTGATGCTGGTGGAACTCAACGTGCCGAGCGTGCCATTGGCCGCAGAGATGCTGCCCGAGCTGATGCTGGTCGCGGTCACGGTGCCGGCGGTGATGCTCGTGGCGCTCAGCGTGCGGATGGTCCCGTTGCTGGCCGTGAGCGCGGTGCTGCTGAGGCTTGCGGCGGAGAGCGTTGTCGTGGTGATGCCGCCTCCAGCATTCAGCACGCCGTTGTTGTTGGTGAGGGGGCCACCAGTGCCGAAAGGATTGCTCGGCGTGGCGATGGCGTTGCCACCGATGGTGACCTGCGCCTGTGCCATGGGCAACGTCATGACGAAGCCCGCACCCACCAGGACAGAAGCGAGGACGCGGCTGACACCCGTGTAGCGGGTGATGGTGATGGTGCGAACTGAACCGGCGTTCTTGCGTGTAGTCATTTGGACTGTTTTCCTTGATGGAGAAGTGACAACTTCGCGAGCCCGACATGTCCCTCGCAGCCTCGAAGCAGGGTTGGGTTTCATTGAGTTACCCAATGCAACGAATGCTAGAAATCGAGTCCTCCGGTGAACATCACCGGTATCCGTAGTTCTCGGCCTATGTGGTTTGGCAGATACGCCGACGGCGCGTTGGCCGATGGACCGCAAAGCCACTGCCCATGCGGCTTCGCGGGCATCACGTGAACATGGGATGGGCCCCTCGCGCAGCGTTTTCCGGCGTGTTCCGCGTGGCCCGGTGCTACGTAACACGCGTCGTCACAAGCGCGTAACAACGGGTCAAAAACGGCTTTCAAAAGGCCGTGGCGAGAGGGCGTTCAACGCCTCTTTTTTGATGAATTTCCCAATGAAATCAAAGTACTACTCACCTTGACGCCGGTGTTCCGGTTGACGTGTTTCCGCGCGGGCATTGTTCCTGCGACATCTGAAACGAAAGTCAACATTTGGAAGCTACCTTGCGTAGCGAAGAGGGGCGAGCGCGTGGCCATCAATCTTTCCTGTCACCCTGTGAGAACAGCCCCGATGCCGTCGGCATCGCAGCTGTCGTACGTGAGCATCTTTCATGGCGCATTGATCGTCGAGGACGATCCCGCGGTGGCCGATCGCATGCGACGCATACTGGGTAACCTCGCGCCGGGCCGCCGCGTCGTGGTGGCCTCCACGCGCTCCGAAGCGTGCAACCTGCTGGCCTCGCTGCCCTACGACCTCGTGCTGGTGGGCATGCGCCTGCCGCGCAGCGAAGGCGTCTCGCTCATCGCCCACATCCGCCGCACCTACCTGCACATCGAGACCATCGCCATGTCGCCGTCGGACGACCACGAACTGGTGAACGCCGCGATCTCCGCGGGCGCCATCGGCTACCTGCTGACGGAAGCGGACGACATGGAGCTGTCGTTCCTGCTGCGCTCGATCGAGCGCGGCGGCGCACCGATGGACTCGCGCGTCGCGCGGCGCATCCTCGGGCTGATCGCGGCTTCGGCGAAGACGCGCACGATCGAGCCGATCCGCACCGAGCCGCGGATCGAGCCGCGCGCCGAACCGGCGCCGCGCTCCGTGCCGGCGCTGCTGTCCCCACGCGAACTCAAGGTGCTGCGCCTGATCGCGCAGGGCTGGAGCAACCGGCAGATCGCCGAGGCGGTGTACCTCTCGGTCAACACGATCGAGTTCCACGCCAAGAGCATCTATCGCAAGCTTGCGGTCAAGTCGCGCACGCAAGCGGTCCACGAGGCGACGCAGCACGGGCTTCTGAACTGAAGCGCGTCCGGCGAGGGCCCTTGCTGCCCTTGCCGCTCTCGCCGCCCTCGCCGTGGCATGGCCGGCGCTCCTCGGACGCGCCGCGCCGACCATCGGCCGCCGGCCACGCGCATGGCGCCCATTGAATATCCCTGCAGCGGCCCGCTACAATCGCGGGTTGACCCCTGCTCCAGCGAAGAAGACAAGAGGATCCCCATGAGTGACATGACCTCCGGCTCGCCCCGGATCGACACAAGCAAGCGGACGTGGTTGATCGCATCCAGCTGTGCCGGCGTAGCGGGTGGCGTGGCCACCGTAGTTCCATTTGTGAGCACTTTCCAGCCTTCCGAGAAGGCCAAGGCCGCCGGCGCCGCTGTCGAAGTCGACATCTCGGGCCTGAAGGTCGGCGAGAAAATGACCGTCGAATGGCGCGGCAAGCCGGTCTGGATCCTCAAGCGCACCCCGGAGCAGATCGCCGAGCTGCCCAAGCTGGACGGCCAGCTGGCCGATCCGCTTTCCAAGCGCCACCCCGACGAATTCACCCCCAAGTACGCGCAGAACGAGCACCGCTCGATCAAGCCCGACGTGCTGGTCGTGGTGGGCATCTGCACCCACCTGGGCTGCTCGCCGACCGACCGCTTCCAGGCCGGCCCCCAGCCTTCGCTGCCGGCCGACTGGGAAGGCGGCTTCCTCTGCCCTTGCCACGGTTCCACGTTCGACCTGGCCGGCCGCGTCTTCAAGAACAAGCCCGCCCCCGACAACCTGCCTGTGCCCCCGCACATGTACCTGTCGGAGACCAAGCTCCTGATCGGTGAAGACTCCAAGAAGGCCTGAGGCAGAAGAAGAACATGGCTGAATACCACGAAATTTCCCCCAATGCGCCCGCCGGCGCCAAGCTGCTCAACTGGGTCGACAACCGCTTCCCGCTGACCAAGCTCTGGAACGACCAGTGGGGCAAGTACTACGCGCCGAAGAACTTCAACTTCTGGTACATCTTCGGCTCGCTGGCGATGCTGGTCCTGGTGATCCAGATCGTCACCGGCATCTTCCTGGTGATGCACTACAAGCCCGACGCGAACCAGGCGTTCGCATCGGTCGAGTACATCATGCGCGACGTGCCCTGGGGCTGGCTCATCCGCTACATCCACTCGACGGGCGCCTCGGCGTTCTTCATCGTGGTGTACCTGCACATGTTCCGCGGCCTCATGTACGGCAGCTATCGCAAGCCCCGCGAGCTGATCTGGGTGTTCGGCTGCGCGATCTTCCTGTGCCTCATGGCCGAAGCCTTCATGGGCTACCTGCTGCCCTGGGGGCAGATGAGCTACTGGGGCGCCCAGGTGATCGTGAACCTGTTCGCGGCCATCCCGTTCATCGGTCCTGACCTGGCGCTCCTGATCCGCGGCGACTACGTGGTGAGCGATGCCACGCTGAACCGCTTCTTCAGCTTCCACGTGATCGCCGTGCCGCTGGTGCTGCTGGGCCTCGTGGTGGCCCACCTGATCGCGCTGCACGAAGTGGGTTCCAACAACCCCGACGGCATCGAGATCAAGGCCAACCGCGGCCCCGACGGCCATCCGCTGGACGGCATTCCGTCGCATCCGTACTACACGGTGCACGACATCTTCGGCGTGGTGGTGTTCCTCACGATCTTCTCGGCGGTGATCTTCTTCGCGCCCGAAGCCGGTGGGTACTTCCTGGAGTACAACAACTTCATCCCGGCCGACTCGCTCAAGACGCCCAACCACATCGCCCCGGTCTGGTACTTCACGCCGTTCTATTCGATGCTGCGCGCGACCACCGACGACATGGTCAACGTGTTCGCACTCATCATCGGCGCGGCTGCCATCCTGAACTTCGTCAAGGGCAGGTCGGGCACGGCGCTGAAGATCGCGATCGTCGTCGTGGCGGCCGTGGCCATCTTCCTGCTCAAGGCCTTCGACGCCAAGTTCTGGGGCGTGGTCGTGATGGGCGGCTCGGTCATCATCCTGTTCTTCCTGCCGTGGCTGGACCACAGCGAAGTCAAGTCGATCCGCTACCGCCCGAGCTGGCACAAGTATGTGTACGGCGTCTTCGTCTTCTTCTTCCTGATCCTGGGTTACCTGGGCATACAGCCGCCCGGCGTCTGGGGTGAACTGGGCATCGGCTCGTTCAAGCTGGACATCGCCCAGACCATCTCGCAGATCGGCACGCTCTTCTACTTCGGCTTCTTCCTCCTGATGCCCTGGTGGAGCCGCAAGGGCGAATTCAAGCCCGTGCCCGAGCGCGTGGTCTTCGCCGCGCATTGAGACGAGACACGAGAAGTGCAAGAGCTTGAGAGAAACACGATGAAGAAAAGAATTTCCGGCTGGCTCGCGGTCATGGGTCTGGCGCTGGGGCTGACCTTTTCCGCCGCCGCATCGGCCGAATCGGGCGGCCTGGCCTGGGACAAGGCACCCAACAAGACGAACGACGTGCAGGCGCTGCAGAACGGCGCCAAGCTGTTCGTCAACTACTGCCTCAGCTGCCACTCGGCCGCCTTCATGCGCTACAACCGCCTGCAGGACATCGGCATCACCGAGCAGCAGATCAAGGACAACCTTCTGTTCACGACCGACAAGGTCGGCGAAACCATGAAGGCCAACATCGACGCGCGCCAGGCCAAGGACTGGTTCGGCACCACGCCGCCCGACCTCACGCTGGTCGCGCGCTCGCGTGCCGGCCACGGCGGCACCGGCGCCGACTACCTCTACACCTTCCTTCGCACCTTCTACCGCGACGACACCAAGGCCACCGGCTGGAACAACCTCGCGTTCCCGGCCGTCGCCATGCCCAACCCCCTGTGGGAACTGCAGGGCGAGCGCCGGCCGGTCTACACCAAGGTCGAGCAGCACGGCCACGAGACCGAAGTGTTGACGGGCAAGTGGGAGCAGGTCACGCCCGGCGCCCTGACGCCCGTGCAGTACGACAACGCGGTCGGCGACCTGGTGAGCTATCTGCAGTGGATGGCCGAGCCCGCGCAGAACACCCGCATCCGCATCGGCGTGTGGGTCCTGCTGTTCCTGGCCATGTCGGTGATTTTCGTGTGGCGACTGAACGCCTCGTACTGGAAAGACGTCAAGTAGTTCCGTCCACGCCGACCGGTCATGCCCCGTGCATCCGGTCCCACAGAGTGGGTTGCCAACGCGACCCACTCTTTTTGATTTTTAGGAGTCTCTCGCCATGATGGTCTTGTATTCAGGAACGACCTGCCCCTTTTCCCACCGCTGCCGCTTCGTTCTGTTCGAAAAGGGCATGGACTTCGAGATCCGCGACGTCGATCTCTACAACAAGCCCGAAGACATCAGCGTGATGAATCCGTACGGCCAGGTGCCGATCCTGGTCGAGCGCGACCTGATCCTGTACGAGTCGAACATCATCAACGAGTACATCGATGAGCGCTTCCCGCATCCGCAACTGATGCCCGGCGACCCGGTCGACCGCGCCCGCGTGCGCCTGTTCCTGCTCAACTTCGAGAAGGAACTGTTCGTGCACGTCTCCACGCTGGAGAACCGCACCACCAAGGGCAACGAGAAGGCCATCGAAAAGGCCCGCTCGCACATCCGCGACCGCCTGACGCAACTGGCGCCCGTGTTCCTCAAGAACAAGTACATGCTGGGCGACAACTTCTCGATGCTCGACGTGGCCATCGCGCCGCTGCTCTGGCGCCTGGACTACTACGGCATCGACCTCAGCAAGAACGCGGCACCGCTTCTGAAGTACGCTGAGCGCATCTTCTCGCGCCCGGCCTACATCGAAGCACTGACGCCTTCCGAAAAGGTCATGCGCAAGTAAGACTGCGCCCACCGTACCGTTCTCCGCTGTCTTTTTCATGATCAACGCGCTCGAGTCGTCCTCCACCCGCCCGTACCTCATCCGGGCGCTGTACGAATGGTGCACCGACAACGGGTTCACGCCCTATGTCGCGGTGCAGGTCGACGATTCCGTCCAGGTGCCGCGCGAGTACGTGAAGAACGGCGAGATCGTGCTCAACATCAGCTTCGACGCGACCAGTTCGCTCAAGCTGGGCAACGACTTCATCGAGTTCAAGGCCCGCTTTGCGGGCAGTGCGCGCGAAATCAGCGTGCCCGTGGGGCGCGTGATCGCGATCTATGCGCGCGAGAACGGGCAGGGCATGGCGTTTCCGGCACCGGCGCCGGCGCCCGCGGGCGACAACGGCGACGTGCCGGCCTCGCCCACGGGTCCCGCGCGCATGCCGCTGCGTGACGCCTCGCGCGGAACCGAAGGCGATGCCGGCAAGATCGTTCATCTGGTCACGGGCGAAGACGGCGGTGAAACGATCGATGCGGCGCCCGCCGACTCGGCCACCGGCCCCGTCGACGAGCCGCCGCGCCCGCCGGCCGGTGGCGGTTCGCGGCCCTCGCTCAAGCGCGTCAAGTAACAGGCGCCGGAAACGGCGCCTTTAGAATCACGCACCGAAGAAATTCAGCCGCTTTAGCTCAATTGGTAGAGCACCCGCCTTGTAAGCGGAAGGTCGTCAGTTCGATTCCGACAAGCGGCACCAAGCCCTCACAATCCTCCCGGTGGTCCACCGCCCGGAGGGTTTTTCTTTGGGTGGCAGACGGCGCGATGGACGGCGCCTACGACAACGCCGTCTTCCGCTCCGCGCTCCCCGGCTCCGCCAGCTTGCGGTGCTGCTCCGCCAGCTTCGGCCCCGGCATCACCCGCGACAGCGCCACCTGCATCTTGTTGCGCCAGCCCGCGATCACGCCGCTCTCGCCCTTCATCATCGCGTCGAAGCCGGCCTTGGCCACGTCGGCCGGATCGGCCTTGTCGCTCTGCTGGCCGACGCGCGTGTCCAGCATGTCGGCGCGGGCGAAGAAGTGGGTGTCGGTCACGCCCGGCATGAGGCAGCTCACCGACACGCCCGTGCCCTTCAGTTCGTTGCGCAGCGCCATCGCAAAGGAATCGATGAAGGCCTTGCTGCCGTTGTAGATCGCCTGGAAGCTCCCCGGCTGGAAGCCCGCGATCGAGCCGGTGATCAGGATGCGGCCCTGGCCCGCCTGGCGCATCTCGCGCCCCACGCACTGCACGAGATAAATTGTGCCGGTGATGTTGGTGTTGATCACGTGCTGCACGTCGTGAAAGTCCTGGTCGAGAAAGCCGTGCCCGAGGCCGTGGCCCGCGTTGGCGAAGAGCGCGTCGATGGGCCGGCCTTGGGTGGCCGCCAGCAGCGCATCGACGCCGTCGCGCGTGGCGAAGTCGGCGCGCACCGACGTCACGTTCGCGCCCAGCACGCGCAGTTCGGTCTCGGCCTGTTCCAGTGGCTCGTCGGCGCCGATCAACAGGTCATAGCCGTTGCGCGCTGCGAGCAGCGCCAGTTGAAATCCGATGCCGGACGAGGCGCCCGTCACCACCGCGAGCGGGCGAAGGTCTGTGGTTTCCATGTCGGTCTCCTGAATGAGTTGAGTAAACGAACGAAGCGCACACCGCTTCACACGGCGTCACACCGCGCCCACGCTCCCCGTCACCGGCAGCACGATGCCGGTGATGTAGCTCGCGCAGCTCGGCGCGGCCAGGAACACGTAGGCGGGCGACAGCTCTTCGGGCTGCGCGGGGCGCTTCATGTCGGTGTCCTTGCCGAAGTCCTGCACTTCCTCGGCGGGGCGGTCGGCCGGGTTCAGCGGCGTCCACACCGGGCCGGGCGCGATGGCGTTCACGCGGATGCCCTTGGCGAGCAGGTTGCTCGCGAGCGACTTGGTGAAGGCGTGGATCGCGCCCTTGGTGGTCGAGTAGTCCAAGAGCTGCGCGCTGCCTTCCAGGCCCGTGACCGAGCCGGTGTTGATGATCGAGGCGCCCTTGCCCAGGTGCGGCACGGCCGCGCGCGCCATCTGGAAATAGCCGAACACGTTGGTGCGCAGCGTGAGGTCCAGCCGCTCGTCGGTGATGTCCTCGATGGACGCGGCGTGCAGCTGGAACGCCGAGTTGTTCACCAGGATGTCCAGCTTGCCGAACGCTTTCACCGCGCGCTCGACCGACGCGCGGCAGAAGGCCGGATCGCGCACGTCGCCCTTGATGAGCACGCAGCGCGCGCCCTCGGCCTCCACGTGGCGCCGGGTTTCCTCGGCATCGGCGTCCTCCTCCAGGTAGACGATGGCCACGTCCGCGCCTTCGCGCGCATAGAGCACGGCCACCGCGCGCCCGATGCCCGAATCGCCGCCGGTGATGAGCGCGGCCATCCCCTGCAGCTTGTGGCTGCCCTGGTAATCGGGCGCCTCGAAGCGCGGGCGCAGCGCCATGTCGGCTTCGTTGCCGGGCTTGCGCAGGTGCTGCGCGGGCACCGGGTTCTCCGGCTGCGGGCGCGGGCCGGCCTGCATGGGCTTTTTCTTCTTCGATGTGCCGGCCTCGGACGTCGCGCGGTCCTTCGCATCCTGCGCGCGCTGCACGGCGCGGTGCCGGGTGGCGACCTCGCTGGTCTTGCGGGTCTTCGGCTTCGGGGTGGTGGTGGATGCCATGGACGGTGCTCCTGCGATTGCGTGGTGGATTGCGGTGGTGATTTGCCTCTGAAGAACCACCGTAGAACGCCGACGCCCGGCGTGCGTAGGAGTGCGTCCCGAACCTGCGCCCGTCACGGCATGCGCTTGCGACCCACGGCCACCCCCTCACAACCAATCGCCGGCTCGGCGAAAGCCAGGTCTTTCCACCCATAAGAAGCAGCCAATTCGGCGGCGCCGAAACACGCGATCAACGCCCTGGCCCGTCAGTTATTTTTCCCAGTTGACTTAGTTATCTTTAGTAAAGTCATGGAATGGATGAACTGACCGAAGCCCGTCGTGCAGCGCTGCGCCGCTTCATCGACGGCGAAGGCGGCTACAGCAAGGTCGCGGCCAAATACGGTCTCACGCCATCCCACATGAGCTACCTCTCCCAATTGATCGCCAAGGGCTCCCGCGCCCCGCTGGGCGAGCGCAGCGCCCGCAACTGGCAGGAGCGCCTGAAGATCGAGGGCGACCCGATCCTGCACCCGTCGCTGGACCCGCAAGGCGGCGCCGCCGCGGTGTCGCTGCAGACCGTGATCGACCGGCTCGCGGAGTTCCTGCAGGCCGTGCCCACGGACCAGCGCGAAGTCATCGCCTCGGTCATAGGCGCGTTCGCGCGCAAGCCGCTGCCGGAATTGGGCACGGCGCTGGTCACGCTGCTGGACAGCGGGCCGGCCAATAGAAACTGGAATTCCTGAATTTCCCTGTTCGCGATTCCCGATTTTCCAGATTCCCAATTCAAAAAATAAGAAATACCTGTCGGAAATGTCAATGATCAACGTGTTGTTTGTAGAAGACCAGCCTCTGGTGTCGGAGGCGACCGCCGAAAAGATTGCGCGAAGTTCTCGCGTCGCCAATATCGACATCTGCAACAGCGCCGAAAAGGCGCTGCTCGCATTGAAGGCGACACCCGACCGCTGGGGCCTCATTCTTCTGGACCTGGACGTGCCTGGCGCCGTCGGCCTTTCGCTGGCCATGGAAATCAAGAAAATGGGCAAGGAGGCATTGACCTGCATCCTGACCGGAACGTACCGGGCCGATTACATCGCACAAGCCAAGGCCAGCGGATTCCAGGGCTATATCCTGAAAGCCATTGAAATCAAGGAACTCGAGGCCAGCCTGGAAAAGGCCATTGCCGGTGAAAAAGTATTCCCCGACATTCCCGACCTGAGCGCAGATTCGGGTGCGGTGCGTTTGACCAACCGCCAATGCCAATGCCTGGAATTCGTCGGCGCCGGACATTCCACGAAAGAAATCGCGCGATTGCTGTCATTGCATCCCGGAACGGTCAATTACCACATCGACTCCGCCATGGAGGCATTGGGCGTCAAATCGCGCGCGCATGCCGTTCAGAAGGCATTGCAATTGGGGCTCCTCGCCGGATTTGCGGCAAGGAGCAGCGATGGAAATGCTTGAGAATTTCCGCCGCAATATCGCAAAAAACGCCGGAGCGATCGATGAATCGCTCATGGAAAATCAGGGAAAAGTCTCGCGCTCCCTGATCAATGTGACGCTGGCGCACCGGCATCTGGCGCAGCGGCAATTCGTCGTCCAGCAGATCGCGTATTGGATCACCGTGCTCGGCTTACTGGTGGCCGAGGCGAGCGCGCCTGTTCTTAACTCGACCTCCATGTGGATATGGCTCGGGGTGTCGGTCGGAACGTGGATTGTCCGGGTCAGCCTTTTCTGGCCATTGACGCAATTGCCGCCGGCCGTGGTCAAGAAATCGCTCTGGCTGAAATTGATTCCGCTCACCATCAGCGTCATTGCGTGCCTGTATTGGATATGGACCATCAAATTGTTCGCGGGCCCGGTGCTCACGGTGCGCGAATTGATCATGTGCATCGGCCTGCTCAGCATCAGCGTGTCGATGACCGGCATGTGGCCGGTCACGCCGCTGGCCGTGGTCATCTACAACAGCGTGCTGTGGGGCGCTTTTTCGATCAGCCTGTACGCGAACGGGGTGGCGAGCTTTCCGGTCATCGTGGCGCTCGACGTGGGGGTGCTGGCCGTGCTGTGGCTCAATATTTTCATTGCCATCCGCCAGCTCAACGACCAGCTCGAGCGCACCCGTGAAACCAGCCAATTGGTGGTCGCGCTCGAAACCGCCAACAGCAAACTGGAACGCCTGAAGGACACGGCCTACAAGACGCTGGACACCCGCTCCGAATTCTTTGCCGGCGCGAGCCACGATTTCCAGCAGCGGCTGCATGCCGCCAAATTGTGGGTGCTGTCCGCCATGGCGGCCACCAAGGCGAATCAATCCGCGGAATCGACGCTCGACCGGCTGGGCCAGGAAGTCGATGCGCTGCAGGTCTATATCAACAATATCCTGGAATTCGCGCGGATCGAATCGCTCGATGCGGGCGTGAAAATCCGGGCGACGGAGATTCAATCACTGTTTCAGAAGCTGGATCTTCATTTCGAGAAGATCGCGGAGCAGAACGGCGTGCAACTGCGTTTTCGCATAGCCCGCATCACCATCGGCACCGACGCTTCCATGCTTTTGCGGATGCTCGAAAACCTGGTTTCCAATGCGCTCAAATACACCAAGGGCGGTGTATTGGTGTGCGCCCGCAAGACTTCACGCGGCGTGTCCATAGAAGTCTGGGACCAGGGCAATGGCATCAAGCCCGAAGCGCAGCAGCGGATATTCGATGCGTTCCACCAGGAGGATTCAGGCGATCAGGGCCGCGCCAAAGGCGTCGGGTTGGGACTGGCCATCGTCAAGCGCTTTGCGGCGCGCCTGAGTTACCGCATCGAAGTCAAATCGGTCATGGGCCGGGGCACGCTGTTCAGGATTCTCATTCCCCGGGAATTCGTGATCGGCACGGTTTCCAGCGATTAACTGGTCAGGTCGAAAAACGTCACGCGCCAGCGACGGTTTTCGGCGCGCGGCAATTCGATGGCCAATTTGTCGACGCGGTGGCGCGCCTCGGTAATCTGCTGGCCGATCACGGCCACGGCTTCCTGGAATTGGCTTTCGGCTATTTCCCGGTAATCGCAGCCGAAATGCGATTTCAGCCTTGCCGTGCAATTGAGATGAAAACCCCGGTGCAGCGCCTTCGGCAGATCCTGCGCGGCCTGCTCCAGTGCAATGCGCAATGCATCGAGCCTGGCAGCCGACAAAGGTCCGCCTTCGCCCTTGATGTGCCGCAGCGCGCCGAACTCGGCTTCGATGTCAGCGGCCAGCGGCGACAGATAAAGGGCTTTCGATTGTTGCGGGCTCTTTGCCATGCATCCCTGGGAACCGCGCCATCGTGAAAACGAAAAAGCGGGCGCGTGCAGCGCTTCAACGTGTGTCCATTGCAGCACCGCGGCCCGCCGGAGGGAATACGCAGAATTCACTGGTGTTGCGGGAAGTCGCGTAGCCGGAAGTTTTATCGGCCGGCCAAACGTCGAACTTTCAGCCTCCGGCAATTGCGTCATTGGCGGGTGCGACTGGTATTAGTCATTAGTTGTTTCAAATTTAGTTTTCACTAAAGTCGCTGCATGCGCCTCATCGGACGGCGCGGGAGTGAAAGCAATGCAGGCCGCATCGAGGGCAATGATCCTGGGAGGGAGCGTGACGACCGTTTCCGTCCACGGGCGGGAGAGCGATCGCCTCGGCGCGGCTGGCTTGCGGGACAGGGAGGTGCTGTGAGGAGGGGGGTGGACGTGATGGACATCGACCGGTTGCTGGTTCGCAATTCCGAGGCCCGGCAGGCGCATTGGCGTGCGACGGAAGACAGCCGCAGGGCGGCGGGCTTTCTCGTGGGCATGTGCGTGGTCGCCGTCTACAGCTGTGCGTTCGTGGTGTCGATGATCTGCCTGTGCGACGACCCGGCCGAGTGCGGATGCAGCCGCTCGGCCGTGGCGCTGATCGAACAGGCGGTCGGCTTGCGTCCGCCGGTCTGCGCGTGCCTGAAATGAGACCGCCGACGCGGCGAAACGCAGTCTCCCCCCTCTGATCAGGTTCTCCGGGCAGGTTCCCCGGGTCTTTTCCTCTAGAACTCCGCCCCTTCGACCAGGAAGCGCAGGCGCCGCACGCCCTGCCACTCGTCCGCGTCGAGGCGGAACGCGAGCTTCACCTTCGGCGGCAGCGGCTCGGTGTGGCTGAACCAGATCGCATCGATGGGCTGGCCCTGGTGGCGCAGCTTGAGCGCCAGGTGCTTCTCGCCCACAAGGCGCTGCGACACCACTTCCACCTCTTCGCTGAAGGTCGGCGGCGCAAAGCCCTGGCCCCACACCTCGCGGTGCAGCGTGTCCACCAGGTCGATGCGCATGTACTCGCGCGCGATCGGCCCGTCGGTCTCGATCTGGCGCGTGAGCGCGGCCACGGCGAGCCATTCGCCCGCCACCTGCGCGAGCGCCTGCTCGAAGGTCTTGAAGTGCTCGCGTGCCACGGTGCAGCCCGCGGCCATCGCATGCCCGCCGAAGCGCAGCAGCACGCCCGGATGGCGCTTGGCCACGAGGTCCAGCGCATCGCGCAGGTGAAAGCCCGGAATCGACCGGCCCGAGCCCTTGAGCTCCTGCTCTTTCCCCGGCGCGCCGCTCGCGGCGAACACGAAGGTCGGGCGATGGAAGCGGTCCTTGATGCGCGAGGCCACGATGCCGACCACGCCTTCGTGGAAGTTCGCATCGAACACGCTGATGGCGGCCGGCGGCGCTTCGATGCCTTCACCGTCGGTGGCGAAGAGCGATTCGGCCAGCAGCAGCGCCTGGTCGCGCATGCCGCCCTCGATGTCGCGCCGCTCGCGGTTGATGCCGTCCAGCATGCGCGCGAGTTCGTCGGCGCGGCCGGCGTCGTCGGTCAGGAGGCATTCGATGCCGAGCGTCATGTCCGCGAGCCGCCCCGCCGCATTGATGCGCGGGCCGAGCGCAAAGCCGAAGTCGAAGGTGGTGGCCACCGACGCCGTGCGGCCCGCGGCCTTGAAGAGCGCGGCCACGCCCGCGGGCATCGCGCCCGCGCGGATGCGGCGCAAGCCCTGCGCGACGAGGCGGCGGTTGTTGGCATCGAGCTTCACCACGTCGGCGACGGTGCCGAGAGCGACCAGCGGCAGGAGCGCATCGAGCTTGGGCTGCGTCGCCACGTCGAACACGCCGCGCGCGCGCAGCTCGGAGCGCAGTGCGAGCAGCACGTAGAACATGACGCCCACGCCGGCGATGCTCTTGCTCTCGAATTCGCAGCCGGGCTGGTTCGGATTCACCAGCACGTCGGCGATCGGCAGTTCGGGGCCGGGCAGGTGGTGATCGGTCACCAGCACCTGCAGGCCGCGCGCCTTGGCCGCCGCCACGCCTTCGACGCTCGCGATGCCGTTGTCCACGGTGATCAGCATGTCGGCGCCGCTGTCGGCCACGCGCTCGGCGATCGGCGGCGTGAGGCCGTAGCCGTCGACCACGCGATCGGGCACGAGGTAGCTCACGTGCTTGGCGCCGAGCAAGCGCAGGCCCCGCACGCCGACCGCGCAGGCGGTGGCGCCGTCGCAGTCGTAGTCGGCGACGATGCACAGGCGCTTGTCCTGCGCCATCGCGTCGGCCAGCAGCACGGCGGCTTCGCGCGTGCCGCGCAGGGTGTCGGGGAGCAGCAGGCGGGCGAGCCCGTCGTCCAGCTCGTCCTTGGCCATGACGCCGCGCGCGGCGAAGAGGCGCGCGAGCAGCGGGTGCACGCCGGCCTGCTCCAGCGCCCAGACGGTGCGCGGGGGGATGTCGCGGGCGATGATCTTCACAGCGACTCCAGCACCGTGCCCGCGCGCGTTCGGTCGAACAGGCTCCTGGCCCAGCGCGCGAGGCCGCGCTGCTGCACGGTGTAGCGCTGCGCGGCGCGGTCGCCGCAGAGGGTGAGCGCGACGTCGGCGCCGCGCGTGTAGTCGGCCAGCAGCGAGGCGATCTCGCCCGCGTCCAGCGCCTGCCAGGCCTCGGCCCAGCCCGCGCCGTCGTCGCGCAGGGCGGATACGCGCAGGGCTTCGCTCACGGTTGGCGCAGGCGCTGTCGGCGTGGCGCCTTTCAACGCGCCGGTGCCGCTGAGCCAGAAGGAGTTGATCGGCGGCACGCCGCGCGCGGCGCGGTCGTCGTTCACGCGCTGCGTGTAGAGCAGCATCTGCATCTCGTTCTGCAGGCGGCGCAGCGGCCGCGCCGAATCGCCCAGCGGCGACCACTGCGAGATCGGGTAGCCCACCGCGCGGTCGATGGAGGCCGTGGCCAGCCCATCGAAGATGCGTGCGCGCGCGAGCCAGCGGCCGGGCGTGGTAGAGGCGTGCAGCGCGATGCCGTCTTCCTCGAAGAACGGCTTGGCGACATCGAGCAGCGCGGTCGATTCGGCGGCGTCGATCTCGATGGCGGCAGGATCGCCCAGCGCCACGTCGTCGATGCCCACCTGCCAGTTGCACAGCGTGACGACGCCCCAGCCTTCGGCGTCGTCGGGGGTGGCGAGGCCGGCCTTTCGGGCTTCGAGCGCGGCCCAGGGGATGCAGCCGTCGGCGGCGGCAATGCCCAGCGCCTTGGCGAGCGCGCGTTCATGCGGAGGCGAGCGCGTGCTTTCGTCCTGCGTGTCGGTGTCCGCGAGGGTGAGCCGGGAGAGGAGGGATTCGAGATTCGGGAGCTTCAGCGCCGGCAATGCCGCGCGGCACGCCGGGGAACCGCGGCCGGCGAAAGGGATCAACAAGTGACGTGGGGGTTGTTCGGCCATTCCCCTATTGTCCCGGAAGCCCCCGGGTTTTCCGTGATGCCACAATCCCGCCGTATATGACCCACCCCCTTGCTCCTCACTTCGTGTATTCGCTGCCCCCCAAGGGCGGGCAAATTTCCTTTGAGGCGGCTCGGCAGGAAATTTGATGCGACTCCCTTATGAACTGCAGCTCGGCTGGCGCTACACGCGCGCAGGCCGGGCGACGCGGCGCAACGGCTTCATCTCCTTCATCTCCGGTGTCTCGATGCTTGGCATCGCCCTGGGCGTGGCGGCGCTGATCATTGTGCTCAGTGTGATGAACGGCTTCCAGAAAGAGGTGCGCGACCGCATGCTCGGCGTGGTGTCGCACATCGAGATCTTCTCGCGCGACGGCCAGGCGCTGCAGAGCCTGGATGAAATCATGGCCGCCGCGCGCAAGAACCCCGAGGTCATCGGCGCGGCCCCCTTCATCAACACGCAGGCGCTGATCGCGCGCGGCGAGGACATGAAGGGCGCGATCGTCCGCGGCATCGACCCCAAGCTCGAACCCGAAGTGACCGACACCGGCGGCATCGCGAGCAAGGGCACCTTCGACAAGCTGGTGCCGGGCGAATTCGGCATCGTGCTGGGCGTGGAACTCGCGCGCTCGATGTTCGTGCAGCCGGGCGACAAGGTCACGCTGGTGGCGCCGGGCGGCCAGGTCACGCCGGCCGGCGTGGTGCCGCGCCTGAAGCAGTTCACCGTGGTGGGCACCTTCGATTCGGGCCACTACGAGTACGACTCGGCCCTCGCGATGGTGCACGAGCAGGACGCGGCCAAGGTGTTCCGCCTCGAAGGCCCGACCGGCATTCGCCTGAAGCTCAAGGACCTGAACGAAGCCCGCGACATCGCCGACCAGCTGGCCGTGAGCCTGCCGGGCGAATTCCTGATCCGCGACTGGACGCGCCAGAACAAGACCTGGTTCGCGGCCGTGCAGGTGGAGAAACGCATGATGTTCATCATCCTCACGCTGATCGTGGCGGTGGCGGCGTTCAACCTGGTTTCCACGCTCGTCATGACGGTGACCGACAAGCGCGCCGACATCGCCATCCTGCGCACGCTCGGCAGCTCGCCGCGCAGCATCATGGGCATCTTCGTGGTGCAGGGCGCGATGGTGGGCGTGATCGGCACGGTGGCGGGCCTGCTGCTGGGCCTGGGCATCGCCTACAACATCGACGTGATCGTGCCCTTTCTGGAGCAGCTCTTTCACGCGAGCTTCCTGCCCAAGGACATCTACCTGATCAGCAAGATGCCGAGCGACCCGCAGCAGAGCGACATCATGCCCATCGCGATCATCTCCCTCGTCCTGGCTTTTCTTGCAACGCTGTACCCGAGCTGGCGCGCCAGTCGCGTCAACCCCGCGGAGGCGCTGCGCTATGAGTGAAGTCGTATTGAAGGCACGCGGGCTCACCAAACGTTTTCACGAAGGACGCATCGACCTCACCGTGCTGCACGGCGTGGACCTGGATGTGCATGCCGGCGAAACGCTGGCCATCGTCGGCGCCTCGGGCTCGGGCAAGAGCACGCTGCTGCATTTGATGGGCGGGCTCGATGCGCCGACCGCGGGCAAGGTCGAACTGCTCGGCAAGGACATCGCGCATGCCGATGCCGCGGAGCAGGGGCGGCTGCGCAACCAGCACCTGGGTTTCGTCTACCAGTTCCATCACCTGCTGCCCGAATTCAGCGCGCTGGACAACGTGGCGATGCCGCTGAAGATCCGCCGCGTCGAGGCGGCGCAGGCCGCGGAGTCGGCCCGCAAGATCCTCGCGAGCGTGGGCCTCGGTGAGCGCGTGCACCATCGCCCGGCCGAGCTCTCTGGCGGCGAGCGCCAGCGCGTGGCCATTGCGCGCGCGCTGGTCACGCAGCCAGCGTGCGTGCTGGCCGACGAGCCCACGGGCAACCTGGACCGCAGCACGGCCGACACGGTGTTCGCGCTGATGCTCGACCTGGCGCACCGGCATGGCACGGCGTTCGTGATGGTCACGCACGACCAGGAGCTGGCCAAGCGCTGCGACCGCGTGCTGCAGTTGGTGGCGGGCCGGCTCGCGGGCTGACCCTTGCCTTTCTCCCTCCCCCGCTGGGGGAGGGCCGGGGTGGGGGCTCGCGGCCTCCAACGCCATGCAGCCTTCAAGGCCGCGCGTGCCCCCATCCCAACCTTCCCCCAGCGGGGGAAGGGGCTAATGCAACGCTTCTTCGACCTGGCTCGCATCCAGCGGCAGCACGCACAGCACCTTGCCGCCGAGCGTCAGCACGAGGCCGAGCTGTCCGCCGATCTGCATCACCTGGCACATCGCGCGCGGTGCATCGGACTTGGGTGCCATCGCAGCCGACATGGCGAGCGCACGCGCCGGCGGCTGCCGCAGCATCGCGAACAGCGTACGCGCATCGCAGTCATGCAGCGCTTGTCGGTACACATGGAAGACCGCTTCAGAGCCGCCGTCTCCCGCGTCCTTGTTGTCCTGCCGCAGCCGCAGCAATGCGCGATGCAGCTGCTGCCGGCACGCCGCCTCGGTCTTGCCAGCGGCCTCTGCAATTTCCTTGAAGCTGGCCTCGAACACTTCGCGCAGCAGCACCGCGGCGCCGTCTGCGGGACTCAGCCGCGCGGCCAGCAACCGCAGCGCCTGTTCGACCTCTTGCGCCAGCGCTGCGTGGGATTCGATGGAAGCAGCCTCGGCCGCAGGCTCCAGCGCCTGCGCATCCTGAAGCCAACGCTGCATCCAGTTGCGCCGTCGCAGCCGGTCGATGGCCAGGTGCTGCATCACGGTGGTGAGCCAGGCCTGCGCAACATCGAGTGCCGGCTGGTCACCCTCTTCGAGGGCGCGCAGATACGTGTCCTGCACCACGTCTTCGGCCTCGGCCGTGTTGCCCAGGAGCCGTGCCGCGGCACGGACGAGCCGGCCGCGATGCGCCGGCAATTGCGACAGGTAGCGTTCATCGAGCATCGATGCAGCTTGCCACAGCCCCCGCAATGTCACGAAACTGTGGGCTTGTTCGTCAAGACAGTTCAACCACAGGAGTTTTTCTTGATCATGGAAACCGACGACGACACCAAGCCCGCGGCCACGGCCGAGCCGCGCAACTCCTACCTGGAGGAGAAGGCATTCAAATCGCGCACGCTGCTGATCTTCGGCAGCATCACCGACGCGGTGGCCGCCGACGTCACGCGCCGGCTCATCGCGCTCGATGCGGACAACCAGCAACCCATCGACATCCTGGTGAGCTCGCCCGGCGGGCACCTGGAGTCGGGCGATGCGATCCACGACATCGTGCGCTTCATCGGCGCGCCGGTGAACATGATCGGCACCGGCTGGGTCGGCAGCGCGGCGACGCACCTCTTTCTCGCGGCCCCGCGCGAGCGCCGCGTGTGCCTGCCCAACACGCGCTTTTTGATCCACCAGCCCAGCGGCGGCGCGGGCGGGCAGGCGACCGACATCGCGATCCAGGCACAGGAAATCATCAAGGCCCGCCAGCGCATCGCGCACGAGATCGCGCGCGAGACGGGCAAGCCCATCGACGTGGTGCTGGCCGACATCGAGCGCGACCGCTGGCTCTCGGCCGAGGAGGCGGTGGAATACGGGCTGGTCTCGCGGATCATCCAGCGCAAGACCGAGCTGAAGTAGCAGTTACTTGGGCTTGTAGGCCACCACGTCGATCTCGACCTTCGCATCGACCATGAGGCGCGCCTCGGTGGTCGAGCGCGCCGGCTTGTTCTCGCCGAAGTAGCCCATGTAGATGCGGTTGAAGGCACCAAAGTCGCGCGCATCGTGCAGCCAGACGGTGCTCTTGCACACGTCGTCGAGCGTCGCGCCGGCCAGCGCGAGCACTTTCTTCAGGTTCTCCATCACCTGGCGCGTCTGCGCCTCGATGCCGCCCACCACGATCTCGCCGTCGGCATTGGCCGGCACCTGGCCCGAGACGTAGATGAAATCGCCCGCGCGCACGGCCGGGGAGAAGGGGCGGGCCTGGCGGTCCGAGGCGACGGGCGGGGCGCCGAGGTATTCGAGGGGCATGGGAGGACTCCTGAAGTGGGGGAATGAAAGAAAAGCGGACCGCAAGTATCGATCCAATCTGAAAATCTATTTCAGAATAACCCTCGAACAAGGGTTAACACGGATGATTTGGCATGAATACTGCTTCAAAGTCCGGGCCGAAAAGAAAATTTCTTTCACAAACCCTGCCCGACCCCACGAAGGAGTTCTCCCCATGCCCAACGCCGCCCACGCCGCCCACGCTGGTCTCGTCCAGCGCCTGCCCACGCTGTCCAAGCGCAGCCTGCTGGGTGCGTCTCTCCTCGCGATGCTGTGCGCCGCGCTGCCGCAGCACGAGGCGCATGCCCAGGGGCCGCGCAACTTCGCCACGCTCGCGATGGTGGCCGAGCCGCAGACGCTCGACCCGATGGCCTCCACGGCCGACCTGGTCGGAACCATCATGCAGCACGTGTACGAGACGCTCTACACCTTCGATGCCAAGTGGAACGTGGTGCCGATGCTGGCCGAAACGATGCCGAAGATCTCCGCCGACGGCAAGACCTACGCCATCACCCTTCGCAAGGGCGTGATGCTGCACAACGGCCGCGAACTCAACGCCGACGATGTGGTCGCGAGCCTGCAGCGCTGGATGGACCAGTCGCCGCGCGGCAAGGCCGTGGGCAAGGAAATCGAGACGCTCAAGGCCAAGGGCCCGCTCGGCGTGGAGATCGTGCTGAAGGCGCCGTATGCGCCGCTGCTCTCGCAGCTGGCCCTCCCCAGCGGCATGGCCGCGATCATGGCCAAGGACTCGATCGCCTCGCCGCTCAAGGAGTTCGTCGGCACCGGCCCCTACAAGTTCAAGGAGCGCCGCCCCGACCAGTTCGTGCTGCTCACCCGCTTCGACAAGTACGCCGCGCGCAAGGAACCCGCGAGCGGCTACGGCGGCAAGCGCGAAGCAGCGATCGAGGAGCTGCGCTTCGTGCCCGTGCCCAACGCCAGCACGCGCGTCGAAGGCGCGCTCGCGGGCCAGTACGACTTCGCCGACCTGCTGCCGGTGGAGGCGCTGCCGCGCCTGGAAAAATCGGGCGGCAAGACCGTGCCGATCATGACGCCGTCGTTCGGCTTCCCCTACCTCGTGCTCAACACCAAGGAAGGCGTGGCCGCGAGCCAGCCGGTGCGCCAGGCGATCCAGACCGCGCTCGGCGAAGGCGAGATGCTCGCCGCGGGCTTCGGCGACACGCGCTTCTTCGTGGCCGAGGGCAACCACTTCCCCAAGGGCTCGCCGTTCTATTCGACCGCCGGCGGCGACCAGTACAACCAGCGCAACGCCGCCAAGGCCAAGGAACTTGCGGCCAAGGCCGGCTACAAGGGCGATCCGATCCGCGTGCTCACCAGCCGCCAGTACGACTTCCACTACAACATGTCGCTGCTGATGGCCGAGCAATTGAAGCGCGCGGGCTTCAAGGTCGACCTCAACGTGGTCGACTGGGCCACGCTCGTGCAGCGCCGCAACGACTCCAAGCTCTGGGACATCTACGTGACCCACTCGGGCCAGTTCCCCGAGCCGATGCTCTCGCCGCCGCAGCTGGGTGACGGCGCCCCCGGCTGGTGGGACACGCCCGCCAAGAAGTCGGCGCTGCAGGCCTTCAACGTCGAGAGCGATCCGGCCAAGCGCGGCGCGCTGTGGGGCAAGGTGCAGCAGGTCGTCTACGACGAGGTGCCGTACATCAACGTCGGCAAGTTCAACGGCCTCTCGGCCAAGAGCCCGGTGCTGGACAACTACACGCCCGCGACCTGGCCGTTCTTCTGGAACGCGAAGATCAAGTAAGGCCGCGAAGGACATCCGCCATGCCATCGCGTCGCCAACTTCTGCAAGCCAGCGCACTGGCCTCCGGCCTCGGAGCCCTGGGTCTCACGACCTCCACCGCACAGGCCGCCACGTCGGCTCCTGTCTACGCCTACGTCGGCACCTACAGCGACGGCGGCAAGCCGTGGCGCGGCGGGCGCGGCCTGGGCGTTCACCAGTTCGTGGTGGACAGCGCGACCGGCGCGCTCAAGCCCATCCCCGGCGCGCCGCCTGCGGTGGCGAGCACCGGCGATAGCGCCAAGCTGCGCAACCCCGCATCGCTCGCGCGGCACCCGAAGCTGCCGATGCTCTATGCGGCCAACGAGTTCGAGGCCGGCTCTGTTTCCGCCTTCCGCATCGGCACAAGCACCAGCGACCGTGGCGCGCTGTCGTTCGTGGCCGAAATGGCCTGCGGCGGCAAGGACCCGGCCTACATCAGCGTGCATCCCGACGGTCGTTTTCTCTTCACCGCGAACTACGCTAGCGGCGATGTGAGCGTGATCGCGCTGCGCACCGACGGCGGCTTCGATCCGGACGTCGCCGCCGTCGTCTACAAGGACGTGGCCGCCTGCGGCGCCACGCCCTGCAAGCCCGGCGCCGACGTGGTGCCGGCCGCGGCCCGCTCGCACGAAGGCTTTGCCACGAGCGACCACGACGGCCCGCATGCGCACATGGTGCACAGCGATCCGACCGGCAACTTCGTGCTGGTGGCGGACCTGGGCCTCGATCGCGTGATCTCGTACCGCTTCGACCGCATCACCGGCGTGCTGAGCGAGCCGAGCACGGTCGCCGTGTCCGAAAGCTCGGGCGCGCGCCACTTCGTCTTCCACCCGAACGGCAAGTGGCTCTACCTCGTGAACGAAGAGGCCTCGACCATCGCCTTCATGCGCTACGACAGCGCCACCGGCGTGCTCACGCTGGTGAGCGAAACCTCGGCGCTGCCCAAGGGCTTCAAGGGCACCAGCTACGCCTCGGGCATCCGCATGCTGCCGGACGGCCAGCACTTCGTGTCGCTCAACCGGCTGCACGATTCGATCTCGCTCTTCAAGGTCGACGCCCGCACCGGCGCGCCCACGCTCGTGCGCGAGGAGTGGACGCGCGGCAACTACCCGCGCAGCTGCACGCTCGATCCGAGCGGGCGCTTTCTCTACGTGTGCCACAACAAGCAGGGCGACAACGTCACGGTGTTCCGCGTGAAGAAGGGCGACATCCAGTTCACCGGCCAGTACGTGGCCGTCGGCAGCGCGGCCGCCATCGAGTTCTCGTCGTGATGCCGAAGATGAAAAGTGCGCCGCTGCGCTACATCGCCTCGCGCGCGGGCGGCATGCTCGTCGTGCTCGCCATCGTGGCGGTGCTGGTCTTCGTGCTCACGCGCGCCGCGTCGGGCGATCCGGTCTCGGTGCTGCTGGGCGACCAGGCCACCGCGGCCGACATCGCGCGCGTGCAAAAGGACTACGGCCTGGACAAGCCGCTGCCCGTGCAGTTCGGCTACTGGCTGCGCGAAGTGCTGCAGGGCAACCTGGGCACCTCGATCTTCCTGCAGCGCCCGGTGACGCAGGCGCTGTGGGAGCGTGCCGAGCCCACCACGCTGCTCGCGCTCATGGCCGTGGCCATCGCGGCGCTGATCGGCGTGCCCTGCGGCATCGTCTCGGCGGTGTTTCGCGGGCGCGTGGTCGACCAGCTGTTCACCGGCATCGCGATGCTCGGCGCGAGCATTCCGAGCTTCTGGCTGGGCATCGTGCTGATCCAGATCTTCGCGGTGTCGTTCGGCTGGTTCCCGGTGTCGGGCTACGGCGCGCCCGATGCGGCGCTGGCCGAGCGACTGCATGCGCTGGTGCTGCCGGCCGCGGTGCTGGGCCTGTTGAACTCGGCGCTCATCATCCGCTTCACGCGCGCCTCGATGCTCGACGTGCTCGGCGAAGACTACGTGCGCACCGCGCGCTCCAAGGGCCTCTCCGAAAGCAAGGTGGTGCTCAAGCACGCGCTGCGCAATGCGCTGGTGCCCATCGTCACGGTGATCGGCCTCACGGTCGCGCTGATGATCGGCGGCGCCGTCATCACCGAGACGGTGTTCGGCCTGCCGGGCGTCGGCAACCTCGTGGTGAGCGCGGTGCTGCGGCGCGATTACCCCGTCATTCAAGGCGCGCTGCTCGTGATTGCCGCGATCTACGTGCTCATCAATTTCTCGATCGATCTGCTGTATGCGGTGGTCGATCCGCGCGTGAAGGTCTGAGGGAAGAAAAATGCAAATGCCCCGCATGCTCCGCCAGCTGATGCACCGCCGCATCGTGATGGTCTCCGCGCTGGTGCTGCTGGTGATCGCGGTGCTCGCCATCGGCGCGCCGCTGTTCGCCTCCATCGACCCCAACGACACCGCCGTGCTCGACCGCCTGAAGGCACCGAGCGCCGAGCATTTGCTCGGCACCGACGAACTCGGCCGCGACCTCTATTCGCGCATCGTGCACGGCGCGCGCTACTCGCTGGCCATCGCGGCGCTCACCGCGCTGGGCTCGGTCATCGCCGGCACGGTGCTGGGCCTGATGGCCGGGTTCTTTCGCCGGCTCGACACGCCGCTCATGCGCGTGGTCGACGCGATGATGTCCTTCCCCGACATCCTCCTGGCCATCGCGCTGGTGGCGATCCTCGGGCCTTCGCTGATGAACACCGTGCTCGCGCTGGTGCTGGTGTACACGCCCCGCGTGGCGCGGGTGGTGCGGGCTTCCACGCTGGTGGTGCGGGAGCTGCTGTTCGTCGAGGCGGTGCGCGCGCTGGGCGTGCGCACCTCGCGCATCCTGTGGCGGCACATATTGCCGAACCTCATGTCGCCGATCCTCGTGCAGGTGTCGTTCATCTTCGCCTACGCGATCCTGGCCGAGGCGGGGCTCTCGTTCCTCGGCGTCGGCGTGCCGCCCGAGATTCCGACCTGGGGCACCATGGTCGCGGGCAGCCAGCAGTACGCGCACCAGGCCTTCTGGGTGGTGCTGTTCCCGGGGCTCGCGATCATCTTCACGGCGCTCTCGCTGCAACTGCTCGGCGACGGCGTGCGCGACCTGCTGGACCCCAAGCTCAAGAAGACCTCGTGATGACGAACCCCACGAACCCCACGAACAACACACCGCGTTTGACGGTCAGCAACCTGAGCACGAGCTTTCCCACCGAGGACGGCCTGATCCGCTCGGTGGCCGATGTGAGCTTCTCCATCCAGCCGGGCAAGACCACCGCGCTGGTCGGCGAATCGGGCTCGGGCAAGTCGGTCACCAGCCTCACGCTGATGCGCCTTTTGCCCAAGACCGCGAACGCGCAGGTCAGCGGCTCGGCCGCTTTCGTCACGCGCGAAGGCAAGACGCTCGACCTGCTGCAGATCGGCGAGCGCGAGATGCGGTCGCTGCGCGGCAACCAGCTGTCGATGATCTTCCAGGAGCCGATGACCAGCCTGAACCCGGTCTTCACCATCGGCGAGCAGATCGCCGAGAGCGTGCGGCTGCACAAGGGCCTGGACCGCAAGGCCGCGCTCGCGCATGCGCTGCGCATGCTGGAGCTGGTGGAAATTCCTGCGGCGGCGCAGCGCATCCACGAGTACCCGCACCAGCTCTCGGGTGGCATGCGCCAGCGCGTGATGATCGCGCTCGCGATGGCCTGCGACCCGACGCTCCTGATCGCCGACGAGCCCACCACCGCGCTGGACGTGACCATCCAGGCGCAGATCCTCGAGCTCATGCGGCGGCTGCAGGCCGAGACGGGCATGAGCATCCTCTTCATCACCCACAACCTGGGCGTGGTCGCGCACCATGCGGACGACGTGGTGGTGCTCTATGCAGGCCGCGTGGTCGAGAGCGCGCCCGTGCGGCCGCTGTTCGCGCAGCCCGAGCACCCGTACACCCAAGGCCTGCTGGCGTGCCTTCCGGGCAAGGCGCGTGTTCCCGGGCAACCCAAGCCCAAGCGCCTGTTCGCGATCCGCGGGCAGGTATCGAGCCCGCTCGCGCCGCCGCCCGGCTGCGCCTTCGAGCCGCGCTGCGACCTGGCGCTGGCCGGCTGCAGCGCCGCGATCCCGCCGCTCATCGACATCCGCCCGGGCCGCCAGGCCCGCTGCATTCGCGTGCAGCCCGATGCCCCACTCGCGAGGGTCGCATGACCGCCATTTCTTCTTCCTCTCCTCCTCTGATCGAAGTCCGCGGACTCAAGAAATACTTCGGCAGCAGCGACCGCCCGGTGCGCGCGGTCGACGACGTGTCGTTCGCGATCCAGCCCGGCGAAACGCTGGGCCTGGTCGGCGAATCGGGCTCGGGCAAAAGCACCATCGGCCGCACCGTGCTGCGGCTGGTCGAGCGCACCGAGGGCCAGGTGCTCTACCGCGGCGACGACATCGGCGCGCTCTCGGGCGAGCGCATGCGCAAGCTCCGCAGCAAGCTGCAGATCATTTTCCAGGACCCGTATGCGAGCCTGAACCCGAAGATGCGCATCAGCGCGATCCTGGGCGAAGCGCTTTCCACGCACGGCCTGCACAAGGGCGCGGCGGCGCGCGACAAGCGCATCGCCGAACTGCTGGAGACCGTGGGCCTGCGCGCCGAGCATGCGAGCCGCTTTCCGCACGAGTTCTCGGGCGGGCAGCGCCAGCGGATCGGCGTGGCGCGCGCGCTCGCGGTGGAGCCCGAATTCATCGTGGCGGACGAGCCGCTGTCGGCGCTCGATGTGTCCATTCAATCGCAGGTCATCAACCTGCTGGCCGACCTGCGCGAGCGCCTGGGCCTCACCATGCTCTTCATCTCGCACGACCTCGATGTGGTCGAGTACCTGTGCGACCGCGTGGTGGTGCTGTACCTGGGCAAGGTGATGGAAGTGGCCGAGACCGACGAGCTCTTCGCGCGCCCCGCGCACCCCTACACCCAGGCGCTGCTGGCCGCGAGCCCGAAGCCCGACCCCACGCTCGCCACCGAGCGCATCGCGCTCAAGGGCGATATTCCCAGCCCCATTTCGCCGCCCTCGGGCTGCGTGTTCCGCACGCGCTGCCCGCACGCCATCGAGGCCTGCGCGCAGACCGTGCCGCCGCTGGACGAGATTTCCACCGGACACTACAGCGCCTGCATCCGCAAGGAACTGCTCTCCAACATCGCCGCATGACGACCATGACAGACACCGCAACCACCACCGCCACGAGCTTCACCGACCCGCTGCTGGGCAGCAATTTCAAGGGCTACCCGCGCACCCAGCAGCCGCGCCTGCGCAGCGAAGTCGGCGCCGCCGGCTGGAACGTGCTGGCCGGCGACCTGCCGCTGCCGCTCGCGATGCTCAAGCGCGAGGCGCTGGAGCACAACCTCGCATGGATGCAGTCGCGCGTGCGCGAGTGGGGCATCGACCTCGCGCCGCACGGCAAGACCAGCATGTCGCCGCAGCTCTTCCAGCGCCAGCTGGACGCGGGCGCGTGGGGCCTGACCTTCGCGACCGTCACGCAGCTGGCCGTGGGCGTGGCGGCCGGCGCGCGCCGCACGCTCATCGCCAACCAGGTGGTGAGCGACGAAGACCTCGCGGGCATCCAGCTGCTGCTGCGCGCGAACGCGGGCCTGCGCATCGTGTTCCTGGTCGATTCGCTCGCGCAGCTCGGCCTCATCGAGGACTGGGCGAAGCGCCATCCCGCGAGCGTGCCGTTCGACGTGATGATCGAGATCGGCGTCGAAGGCGCGCGCACCGGCTGCCGCACGCACGAAGAGGCCGTCGCGCTCGCCACGCGCCTGCGCGCGAGCGATGCGGTCAAGCTCGTCGGCATCGAGACCTACGAAGGGCAGGGCGCCACCGGCGTGAGCGAGCCCGATACCGCGTATGCCAACACGCTGATGGACCGCGTGGAAGCCATCGCGCGCCACTGCGATACGCACAAGCTCTTCGAGACCGACGAGGTGCTGGTCTCGGCCGGCGGCTCGGCCATCTTCGATCTCGTGGCCGGGCGGCTGAAGCCCGCGCTGGGCTCGCCGGTGCGCGGCCTCCTGCGCTCGGGCTGCTACGTCACACACGACCATGGCTTCTACAAGCGCATGGTCAGCGCGGTCGATGAGCGCCTGGGCTGCGACTGCGGCGAGAGCCTGCGTCCCGCGATGGAGGTCTGGGCCACGGTGCAATCGCGCCCCGAGCCGGGCCTGGCGATTCTTGCCGTGGGCAAGCGCGACATCTCGTTCGACCTCTCGATGCCCGTGCCCATCGCACGCGCAGCACGCGGCGCGCTCGAAGCGCAGGGCGTGCCGGCCGGTTGGAAGATCACCGCGCTCAACGACCAGCATGCGTACCTGCGCTGGGAGGCCAGCGAGGAGGCGGATGCGCCCAAGGTCGGCGACCGCGTGGGCCTGGGCATCTCGCACCCCTGCACCACCTTCGACAAATGGCACTGGATGCCCATCGTCGAGAACGACTACCGCGTGAGCGACGCCGTCGCCATGCACTTCTGAAAACGCGCACACCGATGGCCCCCTCCCTGCTCCAGAAGATCGCGCAGATCCGCAGCAGCGCCCCGGCAACGCGGCGCGCGATCCTGGACCTGATCCTGGAAGACCCCGACCGCGTGCTCGAAGAGAGCTTCGAGCAGCTGGCCGAGCGCTCGCGCAGCTCGGTGCCCACCATCATGCGCACCTGCCGCGACCTCGGCTTCGCGGGCCTGCGCGAATTCAAGCTCGCGCTCGCGCAGGAGCTCGCGCTCGGCGGCTCGCCGCTGCACCGCCGCGTGAACATCGAGGACGCGGCCGACGAAGTGGTCGGCAAGATCGCGCGCAGCGCCGCGGCCTCGGTCTCGGGCGTGCGCGGCCAGCTCGACATGCAGGTGCTCGACGGCGCCGTGGCCGCCATCGCGGCCGCGCCGCATGTGGACCTGTACGGCGCGGGCGCCACCTCGTGGTTCATGGCCAACGACCTGCAGGCGCGGCTCTTTCGCCTCGGCCTCTCGGCCAACGCCTGGGCCGACTACCACCTGCAGCAAGTCGCCGGCGCGGCGCAGCGGCCGGGCGGCGTGGTCATCGCGATCTCGCACGTGGGCGGCATGCCCTCGCTGCTGGATGCGGTGGACATCGCACGCGGGCAGGGCGCCAAGGTGGTCGCGCTCACGCGGCCCGGCACGGCGCTCGCGGCGAAGGCCGACTTCCTGCTGGGCCTCTCGGTGCCCGACGACGCGGTGATGCACGTGGGCATCGATGCCTACCTCACGCACCTCACGGCCATCGAGATCCTCACGGTGCTGGTTGCGCAACGCCGCGGCGAGCCCGCGGTGCAGCGCCTGCAGCGTGCGCGCGAAGCCTTCCAGCGCCATGGCATCGACGCCACCACGCACCCGCTGCAAAGCTGGGACGGCGGCGGCATCAACGAAAAGGGAGGGCGCGCATCGTGAGCGAGCCGAAAGCCGTAAAGGCCATATTGCTCGAAGCCGGCCTCGTGGTCGACGGTTCGGGCGGACCTTCGTGGCCCGGCGACGTGCTGTTGCAGGGCGACCGCATCCTCGCGCTTGGCGAGGGCCTGCGCGGACGGCTGCCCGAAGGGCTGAGCGTCGCTGATCTCGACATCGTCGACTGCCGCGCGAAAGTGATCGCCCCCGGCTTCATCGACGCGCACACGCACGACGATGCGATCGTGCTGCGCGATCCGCTGTGCCTGCCGAAAGTGTCGCAGGGCATTACCACGGTGGTGACGGGCAACTGCGGCATCTCGCTCGCGCCGTACCGCACGCCGCAATCGAAACCGCCGCTCACGCTGCTGGGCGCCGATTCGTTCAGGCACTCGACGATGGCCGAGTACCGCGCCGCCGTCGATGCGACGCAGCCCGCGCTCAACGTGGCCGCGCTCGTCGGCCACACCACGCTGCGCTTCGCGACGATGCAGGCGCTCGAGCGGCCCGCGAGCGGCGAGGAGCTCGCGCGCATGGAAGCGCTGCTCGACAGCTGCATGGCCGACGGCGCGCACGGCATGTCGTCGGGCCTGTTCTACGAAGAGGCCTTCGCCGCACCGGCAGAAGAAGTCACCGCACTCGCGCGCGTGGTCGCGCGGCACGGCGGCGTGTACGCCACGCACCTGCGCAGCGAGATGCAGCAGATCATCGAGGCGCTGCACGAGGCCGGCGACTCGGCTTTCAATGCCAGCGTGCCGCTGGTCATCTCGCACCACAAGTGCGCCGGCCCCGCGAACTGGGGCCGCACGAAAGAGACGCTGCCGCTGATCGAATCGCTCGCGCAGCGCCAGCAGATCGCGATGGACGTGTACCCCTACGTGGCCGGCTCGACCGTGCTGCGCGAAGACCTGGTGGACGGCGTCATCGACGTGCTGCTCACCTGGTCCGACCCGCATCCCGAGATGACCGGGCGCCTCGTGTCCGACATCGCGCGCGAATGGGGCATCACCGAACAGGCGGCGTGCCTGCGCCTGAAGCCCGGTGGCGCCTGCTACTTCCAGATGCAGGAGGAAGACGTGGAGCGCGTCATCGCGCACCCGCTCACGATGATCGGCAGCGACGGCCTGCCGCACGACCGGCATCCGCATCCGCGCCTGTGGGGCGCGTTCCCGCGCGTGTTCGCGCGCTACTGGCGCCAGCGCCGCCTCTTCACGCTGGAGCAGGCGGTGCACAAGATGACCGGCATGACCGCGCGCAACCTGCGCATCGCGGACCGCGGCCTGCTGCGCGCGGGCACGATGGCGGACGTGGTGGTGTTCGACCCCGAGACCATCGCCGACACCGCGACCTACGACAAGCCGCACGGCGTGAGCGTGGGCGTGGAGCGTGTGTTCGTGAACGGCGTGCTCGCGTATCGCGGCGGTGAGGCCGAAGCGCGCGTGCTTGCGCGTGCCGGGCGGATGTTGACGCGCGGGGGCTGAAGTCATTCGGGGCGGGTGCGCAGGCCGCCGGGTGCTCCCCTCCGCGAATGTCCCCCGGCCTGCGGCCTCCTCCTTGATTTCG
>NZ_JAEFCB010000022.1 GCF_016405905.1 Variovorax sp. IB41
ATTTCCTTGGCCACGGACACACCGTCCTTGGTCACCGTGGGGGCGCCGAACGCGCCGCGAAGTACTCGGTGTGCAGCGCGTCTCCGGGCCAGTCAGTCTTTGCGGCCGCGTCGCGCACCGCCTTCATGAAGCCGCCGGGACCGCAGACGTAGAGGTGCGTATCCGGCGCGCGCTCGGCCAGCAGCGCCTGCAGGTCGATGCGTTGCGATGCGTCGCCCTGGTCCAGATGAAGGCGCAGATGCGCAGCGAGCGCGGGATCGCGCAGCGCCTCGGCGAACGCCAGGTGCTCCTCGCTGCGCGCGAACACGCACAGCGTGAACGACGCGCCGCGCGCCGCGAGCGCCTGCGCCATCGCGAGCAGCGGCGTCATGCCGATGCCGCCCGCCATCAGCAGGTGGTGCGCTGCTTCTTCGCGCAGCGGAAAGGTGTTGCGCGGCGTGCTGATCGCGATGAGGTCGCCCTCGCGCACGCGCTCGTGCATCGAGGCCGAGCCGCCGCGGCTCGCAAGCTCACGCTTCACGCCGATCACGTACGACGGCGCGTTCGACGGTCCCCGCGCCAACGAGTACTGCCGCGAGAAACCCCCCGGCATGTGCACGTCGATGTGCGCGCCCGCCTCGTACCCCGGCAGCGCGCGCCCCCACGGATGCGCCAGCTCGAAGGCCAGGATCTCCGGCGTCTCGCGCGAGATGCGTTCGACGCGGACGGTCAGCGTGCGTTCGAGGCTCATGGTGTGGTGTCTCCCTGCTTTCTTCAGATGTTCTGCAGCTTGCGCGAAACGCGCTCGATGAAATGCGTGCGGTCGCGCGCGGTGACGGCGTTCATGTCGTGCAGCTGCAGCCAGGTCACCTTGCAGCGCCAGGCGAACAGTGCGCGCAAGCCCCGCGTGAACAGCCGCCGCCCCGGGTCGCCGATCACCTGCACGAACCAGCGCGGCGACCCGCCGGTGGTCACCACCGTCAGCCGCCGGATGTGCCGCATGCCCGACTTCGCGAGCTGGCCCTTGCGCTCCGCGGGCAGGAAGGCCACGCCCGGCAGCCACACCCGCTCCAGCCAGCCCTTGAGCATCGAGGGCGGTCCATGGAACCAGGTGGGGTAGACGAACACCAGGTGCTCGGCCCACAGCAGCGCTTCGACATGCGGTTTCACGCGTTCGCGGATGAGCTCGGGGTTCTCGAGGTAGGCGATGCGCTCTTCGCAGGTGAGCGTCGGATCGAACCCCTCGGCGTAGAGGTCGATGGCCTTGACGGGATGCCGCGGCTCGAGTGCTTCGAGCGCGGTGCGATACAGGGCGTGGTTGAAGCTGTCAGGGTTCGGATGGCAATGGACGACGAGCGTTTTCATGGGAGGGCCGGTTCGCCTGTCGGCGAGACGGGGTCAGAGCCCAAGGAACAAAAGGCCGCGCGGTGCCTTATGGCAACCCAGGCGCCGGCATCTGACCCCGGCGCAAGCCCCGCGCGACCCACGGGAAAAAACAGCGATGCGAATTACTTGCCGGTGAGCTTCTTGCGGACGTCGACGCCGACGCCCTTGTTCACGAACTGCGTGGTCACGACCTTCGCGAGATCGACCTCGCCCGTCTTGTAGAGACCGGCCTTGACCATCTTGTCGTAGAAGTCCTTCACGCGGGCTTCGTCCATCGCGCCGATGCCCTTGGTGAGCGACTCGCCGCTGTCCACGATGCCCATCTTCTTCATGAGTTCGATGGAGCCCTGCGAGGCGGCCACGGGCGAGTCGGGGTTGATCTTGGCGATCATCTCGTTGGCGGCCTTGTTGTCGCCGTAGAGGTAGTTGTTCCATCCGATGATCGAGGCCTCGACGAACTTGCGCACCGTCTCGGGCTTGGTCTTGATGAGGTCCGCGCGCGTCTCCACGGTGGTCGAGTAGGTCGAGAAGCCGTTGTCCGCCAGCAGCTGCACCACCGGATCGAAGCCGGCCTGCGCCTTGATCGACAGCGGCTCCGAGATCGCATAGCCCTGCTGGATCGATTTCTTGTCCGCCAGGAACGGGCCGACGTTGAAGGTGTAGGGCTTGAGCTGCGAGTCCTTGAAGCCGTGCTCGGACTTCATCCACTGCCAGAAGCTGAACTGGCCGTCCTTGCCGATGAAGGCCACGGGCGCCTTGGTCATGTCCTTGAAGGTATCGAAGCCCTGGCCCGGGTGCGCGAACATGGCCTGCGGGTCCTTCTGGAAGAAGGCCGCGACCACCACGGTGGGCACGCCGTTCTTCACGTTGTCGAAGGACTGCAGCAGGTTGCCGGTCATGAGGAAATCGACCTTGCCCGCCGGCAGCATCGGCCGGTTGTTGACCATCGGGCCGCCCTGCTGGATGTCCACGTCCAGGCCGTACTTCTTGTACGTGCCGTCCACCAGCGCCTGGTAGAAGCCGCCGTGGCCGGCCTGCGCCTTCCAGTTGGTGGCGAACACCACTTTTTCCTGCGCCTGCGCGGCGAAGGCGGCGCCGACGAGCGCCAGGCCGAAGGCAAGCGGCCGGAGATTGAAAGCGGGGATGCGCATGGGGACGTGCTCCTGTGGAGGTTTTGAAAGTACGGGATGCGGAGACTAAATCTTTTTCTCAGCGCTCGACGGCCATGTCCGGGTGCCATCCGCGCGTTTTTCCGGGGTTCATCAAACCCATCGGGTCGCTGCGCTTCTTGAATTCGATCTGCTGCGTGTCGATGGTCTTCATGCCGCCGTCCTCGATGGTCACCACATGCGGGTTGAAGATCTGGCAGCCGCCCTGCGACTCGATTTCGCGGATCAACTCGTACTGGTGCGCCTCGCCCTTCCAGCGCACGAGCAGGATGCCGAAGGTGCCGCACTCGCCGCCCGCGCGCGCGAAGTCCTGGTGCTGCAGCACGTCGTCGCCGAAGATTTGCAGGTGACGCTCGACCACCGCGGGGTCGAACGGCTGCGCATACGCAACCTGCAGGTAGGTCCAGCCGCGGTCGGCCTTCAGCGCCTGCAGCGTCGTGTGGTTGAACGCGCACTCGTAGGCGGGCGGGAGGCCCTCGGCGAGCAGTTCGGCCTCGGTGCCTGCGACGGAGATCGTGCCGCCGTGCGCATCGGCGAGCGCGCGGAACTCGGCCATCGACTCGGGCGAAACCATGGTGAACACCGCATGCCGGTCGATCGGAAAGCGGTCGCGCATCGCCGTGTAGTACGGCGAGAAGCGCGCCTCCACGGTCGAGAGCAAAAAGATGTCGAGCGTCGGCGCCTGCGCCGCGATGCCGAAGTCCAGCGCGCCGCGGTAGGTCTCGAACAGCACCGTGCAATGCACCCATTCGACGGCCGGGCTCAGCGCCACTTCCACGTCGAGGATCACGCCGTTGGTGCCGTACGCATGGTGCACCTGCTGGATCTCGTCGCCCTGCAGTTCGATGATGCGCGGCGCGTGCTCCACCGTCATCACGCGCGCGCGCAGCAGGTTGCCGGGGTCGCGCAGGATGCCGTGGCGAAACGATCCGATGCCGCCGAAGCCGCCCGCGATGAAGCCGCCGATGCTGGCCACATGCCAGGTCGAGGGCCACATGCGCAGCGCCTGCCCGGTCTCGCGCGCGGCCAGGTCGATGTCGTGCATGCGCGCGCCGGCCTCCACGCGCAGGCGGCCGTCCTGGATGTCGAGCACGCGGCACATCTGCGTCACGTCCAGCACGATGCCGCCTTCGAGCGGCACGCACTGGCCGTAGTTGCCGGTGCCGCCCGCGCGCACGGTGAGCGGCAGCTTCCACTTCGCGGCCACGGCCGCGGCCTGGCGCACGTCGTCCTCGGTGCTGACCTTCACCACGAGGTCGGCCACGCAGCCCGCGAGCTGCGCGGTGAGGATGGGGCTGTACCAGTAGAAGTCTTTCGACAGCTGCTTTCGCTGGCTCGGCGCGGTGACGAGGTTCAGGCCGCGAAGGTCTTCGCGCACGGCATCCCAGTCCGTGGCCGTGTGCATCGCCCTAGCGTTCACGGCGCATTTCGCTTTCATGCCAGTGGCCCAGCACCATGCGGGACAGCGCGGCGAACACGATGAAGATCACGATGCCCAGCAACGACACCAAGAGCAGCGCCGCGAACATCATCGGGATCTCGGTGCGAAAGCTCGATTCGAGAATGCGCGAGGCCAGGCCCGTCTCCTTGCCCGCAGTGCCGGCCGTGAACTCCGCCACCACCGCGCCGATCAGGCTCAGCCCGCCCGCGATCTTCAGCCCCGCCATGAAGTACGGCAGCGCGCTCGGCGCGAGCAGGTAGCGGAAGGTCTGCCACGGCGAGGCCTTGTAGAGCTGGAACAGGTCGCGCAGGTTGCTGTCCGCGCTCTTGAGGCCAATGACGGTGTTCGACAAAATCGGAAAGAACGCCACGATCCATGCGCACAACAACAGCGCCGCGGTGGTGCTCGAGACGTAGATCAGGATCAGCGGCGCGATCGCGATGATCGGCGTCACCTGCAGGATCACCGCGATCGGAAAGAGCCCGATCTCCACCCACTTGAAGAGCGCGAACGCGATCGCCAGCAGCACGCCGCCGACGATGGCCGCCAGCAATGCGAGCAGCGTGAGCTTCACCGTGAACCAGAGCGCGCTGGACAGCGTGTCCCAGTTGTCGAACAGCGTCTTCAGGATGAGCGAGGGCGCGGGCAGGATGTAGTGCGGGATGTTGTTGGCGCGCACCGTCCATTCCCACACGAGCAGCAGCAGCGCGACGATGGCCGCGGGCACCACGATGCGCAGCAGCGATTCGCGCCGGCGCAGCTTGTCTTCATGCGCGCGCAGCGACGCCTCGGAGGGCGCCGCGTCCACGTCGGCGAGGGCGACGGGTTCAGTGATCGATGTCGACGCCATGCAGGGCTCCATGCAGGGATTGCGAGACTGCCGTGCAGTGCGCGTTGTAGCGGCTCGAGGTGCGGAACTCTTCGCCGCGCGGATAGGGCTCGTCGATGCGGATCTCGTCGATCACGCGGCCCGGTCGCGCGGCCATCACCACGATGCGGTTCGAGAGATACACCGATTCGTACACGCTGTGCGTGACGAACACCACCGAGAAGCGGTGCTCGCGCCAGATGGCCAGGAGGTCGTTGTTGAGCTTGATGCGCGTCATTTCGTCAAGCGCCGCGAAGGGCTCGTCCATCAGCAGGAGGCGCGGGTGCGTGACCAGTGCCCGCGCAATGGACACGCGCATCTTCATGCCGCCCGAGAGCTCGCGCGGGTACACGTCGGCGAAGCGCGAGAGGCCGACCATCTCCAGCACCTGTTGCACGACCGGCGCCGCGGCATCGCGGCTCTGGCCGGCCAGCTTGAGCGGCAGCCACACGTTGTCGAACACCTTGGCCCAGGGCATGAGCGTGGGCTCCTGGAACACGAAGCCCAGGTCGCGGTCGCTCTGCGTCTTCCCGGTGTTGGCGCCGGACCAGTGCATGTCGCCCGAGCTCAGGCGCGTGAGCCCCGCGATGAGCCGGAGCGCCGTGCTCTTGCCGCAGCCCGAGGGGCCCAGGAAGCTGATGAAGTCGTGCTCGCCGATGTCGAGCGTCATACCCTGCAGCGCGAGCGTGCCGTTGCCAAAACGCTTGCTGACGTGGCGCAGGCTGACCAGCGGCGGGGTGGATGGCGTGGTGCTTTCCATGGTGGGGGCGAGCCTAGCGCCAGGCCGGTTCGTTGGCGAGGCGCGACAGCGGAAAGCGGTCCACCTCGTGCAGCAATTCGACGAAGCGCCGGCCCACGTGGTCGAGCACGGCGGCGCCCTTCTCCGCGGTGGCGCGCGTGGCATCGCCGGCCGCGCCCGAGGGGTTGATGTCGTGCATCTGCCAGCCGAGCTTGCCGCTGGGGGTGATCGAGAGGAACTTGTTTTCTGCGGCCAGCTGCTCGGTCATCGAGCTGAAGTTCTGGAACTGGTCGCGCCGCACGTAGTCGGGCGTGAGGTGCAGCATCACCGAGCTTTCCAGGTCGCCCGCATGGATGCCGTGCTTGCCCTCGTGCGCGGTGAAGAGGCCTTCGGGCAGCCCGAGCGTGTACCAGTTGGCGGCCACGACCATCATGTCGTGTTCTTCGCGCAGGTCGCGCGCCACGATGTCCATCACGCTCATCTGGCCGCCGTGGCTGTTGTAGAGCACGAGCTTGCGCACGCCGGCTTTGGCGACGCAGGCGCCGATGTCCTTCCACAGCGAGATCAGCGTGTTCGCCGACACGGTGAGCGTGCCCGGGTAGCGCGAATGCTCGTTGCTCTTGCCGTAGGGCACGGTGGGCAGGAACAGCACCGGCAAATCGTCGGGCAGGTGCGGGAGCGTGGCGCGCACCATGCCGTCGATGGTGGCCGTGTCGGTGGACATCGGCAGGTGCGGTCCGTGCTGCTCGGTGGCGCCCACCGGCAGCACGGCGATGAGCCGTTCGCGGTCCAGGCGTGAGAACTCTTCGCTGGTCAGGTCGGACCAGAAGCGGCTGCGCAGGGTGGGCGGATTCATCGGGTGATACCTCGTGATGCGACGGCCGGATGATGACTTAAATCATCCAATCGGTCAAAAAAAGTGGCTCAGCAATTACCCGTACGCCTACGAGACCGCCCGAAAATGCCGTCCAAACCAGATCAACTGGTCAATGGCGCGCGGCTACCAGCGCACGCGCATCCCCACCTGCCCCTGCATGCCCGACTGCTCGCCGTCGTTGCCGATGGCGCGCGTGTACGCGAGGCCGCCATACACCGCCACCGTCCTGTTCACCTGCCCCACCACGCCCGCGCCCACTTCGAGCGCGCTCGCGGTGCGGCGGTTGCCGACCTGGTCGGTCGGGCCGAAGAAGAGCGCGTTGGTGCCGCTGAAGGTGTGCCAGAGATTGGCCTTGAGGTAGGGCTTCCAGGTGCCGCCCGCGGCGCTGAAGCTGCCTTCCAGCCGCGCGCCGACGCGCCCGGTGACGGCGTTGTCGCGCTGGAAGCGCACGGTCGAGAGGCCATCGTCGAAGTCGTCGACCGAGCTGCGCTGCCAGATCAGCTGCACCTGCGGCTGCAGCGAGACGCTGTCGCTCAATGCGAAGGGATAGCCGGCCTCGAGCGAAGCGGTGATCGTCTTGCCGTGCGGCCGGCCGCCGCGCCCGAGCGTGGACTGCGCCTCGGTCTTGAAGCGCGTGGCCATGAGCACGGCGTCGCTGTACCAACCGCTCGTCGCGACACGCGTCCAGTACGCGCCGAGGCTGTAGCCCTCGACGCTCAGGCGCCCCGTGGCGGCGTTGGTGGCGCCGCCGGCGATGCCGCTCGTGTCGCCGCTCGCGCGCGTGTAGCCGCCGAGCACGCCGACGCGGTGGCGCCCGCCCGAGGCATCGGTGCCGACGAGAAAGTCATGGCCCAGCTGCAGCCCGTGGATGTTGCCGTCGAACTGCGGGTTCGCATCGCCGCGCAGGCGCTGGCGCGTGCTCTCGCCGAAGACGCGGCCCCACGAGGCCTGCCGGCCTTCGCCTTGTTCACCTTCCGCGAGCAGTTGCTGGTCGCCCTGCCGGTCGTGAAAGCTGCCCAGCTGCGCGAGCCCGAGCTGGCGCACCACCAGCGGCACGCTGCTGTAGAGCGCCACCTCGGGCCGGTACAGCTTGACCTGCTCGACGGCAGGTGCCGGCGCGCCCGGCACGCCCGGCGTTTCCGCGATGACTTCGTAGGCTTCGGCGAGCGACCCCACCACCACGCCGCCAACCAGGAAACCGTTGTTGCGCAGGTACCAGTTGTCCGGGTTGTTGCCCGCCGCGCCGCCGCGAAAGAGGCGATAGGTGTACGCGCCGGCCTCGACCGGCTGCGTGAGCGAGAACGCGTGGGTTGCCGTGGTGCCGCCGTTGACCGTCTGCACCACCAGGATGCCGTCGGCCAGCGTCGGCGCGCCCATGCCGCCGCGGTTGACCACGCGGATCGCGGTGCCGCCCGAGGCCGTGCCGCCATCGATCACCAGCCGGTCGGAGGGCGCGTTGTCGCCGGCCAGCACGGTGTTGATCTGCATCAGCGCGCCGTTGCCCAGGTAGTTGCCGCGCACCGTGAAGGCGCCGAAGTTCACGCCGTCGTTCGGGCCGGGCAACAGCGTGCCCTGGTTCGTCACGTTGCCCGCGAAGGTGCCGGTGCCGGCGACCGTGGTGCCGGGGAGCACGGCGATGACCGGGCTTGTCAGCGTGGCGGGCAGGTTGAAGCGGCCCGATTCGATGCGGATGCCGTCCGAGAAAGTCGCATCGGTGAGCCACGACCATCCGGCGCCGCGCATCGTCAGATTCTGGAAATTGCGGAAGGCGTTGTCCACCGTGCCGCTGCCTTCGAGAAAGGCGTTCGCGATCGCATTGCCGCCGTCGGCGCCGCCGCGGATGACCGAGCCGGTCTGCAGTATCAGCGTGCCGTTGCCGAGCGCACCCATGTAGAGCGCATCGCTGTTGCCAGCGCCGCCATGGCCTTCGATGGTGCCCGCGTTCACCAGTGTGTCGTTGCCGTTCTGCCCGCGGTAGCCGTAGCCGTTGGCGCTCGAGAGCAACGCGCCGGCCCGGTTCTCCACGCGCGAGAAGAAGCTCAGGCCCAGGGTGTTGGCATGCACCGCATCGGCCCCGCCCGAGGGCGAATTGGCGCCCGTGGTCGCTATGGTGCCGGTGTTGACCAGCAGGTTGGCCGCGAGGTTGCCGCCCTGCAGGTACACGCCCTTGGCCGAATTGCCGCTGGTGGCGATGGTGCCGTTGTTGACGACCGTGTTGCCCGGCCCCAGCGTGGAAATGCCGTGCGAGCTGCCGCCCGTGGTCGCGATGGAACCGTTGTTGGTGATGAGGGTGCGCGTGCTGCTGTTCGACGTCACCAGCATGCCCGAGGTGCCGCCGCTGGTCGTGCGGATGGCGCCGTTGTTGGTCATCGTGTTGTCGTTGCCCGTGGCCACCATCGCCGCGCGCGCCGAGCCCGAACCGCCCGAGACGGTGAGGGTGCCGTTGTTGGTGATGCTGCTCGCATCGCGCACCAGCAGGGCCTGCGTGGCGTTGGTGGTGAGCGTGGCGCCGTTGTCCACGGTGATGGCGACGCCGGTGCTGCCGGGCGCTGCGATCACGCTGGCCGAGCCGGTGGTCGCGTCGCTGCAGACCACGCTCTGGCCCGTACCCGGCGTCGCGGTCGGGCCACAGGCCGACTGGGCGGTGCTGGCCGCGAGCCCTGCGAGGGCCGCCACGAACCATGAAAGAGGAGATGCCGGAATCCGGCAGGAAGATCGGGCGCGCTGCTCCAGACGCATGTCCTTGTTCCTTCTTGTTTTTTGCACGGCGCGGGGCCTTGCATCGGCCCATTATTCAGTGCAATTCACAATTCGGAAACCCGAAAACTTCCGTACTCACCGGGGCGAAGCCCGGTGTTCGCGCCTTCAGCGCCGCACGATATAGCGCGTGACCACGGGCGAGCTCTCGCCGATGTGAAAGGCCAGCCGGCGCTCGCGCAGCGCCATGTCGCTCGCGGTCGCGCGGTTGAAGCGGCGCAGGTGGTCGGTCCACGATTCGTCCACGATCTGCTCCACGTAGCGGCTGGGCTGCGCGATGTCGTGCAGCAGCTCCCAGCCGATCGCGCCCTGGCTCAGGCGCGCGCGGCGCGTCTGCTGCATGACGATGTGGAAGGCCGCGGCGCGCGCCGGCTCGATGAGGTATTCGACCGTGATCACCACGCGCCCTTCTTCCTGCGGTGCCTCGGCCGGGGGACCCGCGGCCCAGCCGGCTTCGGCGGGGCTGGTGTCGTCCTCGCCGGTCACGTCGGTCACCCAGCGCAGGGCGATGAGCATCAGCAGCGTGCCGCTCACCGCGGCCACCGCCAGGCTCAGGTTCAGCGCCGTCATGGTCGCCACCTGGCCCCAGATGGCCGCGCCGATCGCGCTCGCGCCCATGATGGCCATCTGGTACATCGACATGCCGCGCGCGCGCACCCAGTCGGGCAATGCGAGCTGCGCCGACACCGAGAGCGAGTTGGCCACCGTGATCCACGCCATGCCGCCGAAGAACATCGCCGGCACCGCGACCCACGCGTTGGGCGCGAAGGCCATCACCGCCGTGGCGCCCGACTGCAGCAGCGTGCCGCGCAGCACCAGCTGGTCGCGCCCGAGCGCCTGGCGCAGCCGCGGCAGGAACAGCACCGCGACGATCGCGCCCGAGCCCATCGCGGCCAGCAGCAGCGTGAAGGTGCCCGCATCGCCGCCCTTCAAGTTGCGCGCCAGCAGCGGCAAGAGCGCGAGCAGCGCCGTCGAGTGAAAGAAGAAGATCGAGATGCGCGTGAGCACCGCGCGCATGCGCTGTGACTGCCGCACGAACTGCACGCCCACGCGCATCGCGCTCACGAGCTTTTCGCGGCCCAGCGGATTGGGCGTGTGCTCGCGCCGCCAGCGCAGCACCACGAAGCCCGAGGCCACCGACAGCACCGCGTTGAGCGCGAACACCCAGATGGTCCCCGCGCTCGCGATCAGCATGCCGGCCGTGAGCGGGCCGATGATCCGCGAGGCGTTCATCGCGATGCCGTTCAGGCCCAGCGCCGCCGGCAGCTGAGGGCGCGCCACGAGCTCGGGCACGATGGCCGAGAACACCGGCCAGCGCAGCGCAAGGCCGATGCCGTTGGCGAAGGTCAGCGCGAGCAAAAGCGGCGCGGTCATGAGGTCCAGCGCCAATGCCGCGCACAGCACGATGGCCGTGCCCGCGAGCCAGAACTGCGTGGCCACGAGCCAGCGCCGGCGGTCCAGGATGTCGGCCAGCGCGCCGCTCGGAAGGCCCAAAAGAAAAACGGGCAGCGTGGAGGCCGACTGCACCAGCGCGACCCAGATCGGCGAGGTGGTCAGCGAGGTCATCATCCACGCGGCGGCCACATCGTTCATCCACATGCAGATGTTGGCGATGAGCCAGGTGCTCCACAGCATGCGGAACACGGGGAGCTTCAGGGGCTCCAGGGCCGCGAACTTGGAGGGTTGCGGCCGCGTGGGCGGAAGGGGCGTCTCTTCGGTCGTTATGGGTGGCATGTGGCGCTATTGTCGCGCGCGGGTTTTTCTCAACCGCGGTCGCTGCGTGCGAGGCGGTGTTCGAGCCTGCGCAGCATCGTGGTCAGCACCAGCGTCATCACCCAGTAGATCAACGAGATCGCGAGGTACGGCTCCCAGTAGCGCGCATAGGCGCCGGCGACGGTGCGCGCCGCATAGGCCAGCTCGGCGAGGCCGATGGCGGAGACCAGCGACGTGTCTTTCAGCAGCGCGATCGCGTTGTTGCCCAGCGGCGGCAGCATGCGGCGAAAGGCCTGCGGCAGCACCACGTAGCGCATCACCTGCGCGGGCGAAAAACCGATCGAGCGGCCCGCATCGAACTGCCCGCGCGAGATCGACTGGATGCCCGCGCGAAACACCTCCGAGATGTATGCCGCCGAGTTGAGCGTGAGCGCCACAACCCCCGAGATGAGCGCGCCGTGCTCCTGCTTCAAGGTGCGCGCGAGCTCGCCGTCGATGAGGATGCCGCTCGCTGGATGGATGAACACCGGCATCACCGCGAAGTGGATCAAAAGGATCTGCACGAACAGCGGCGTGCCCCGGAAGAAGCTCACGTACACCGTGGCCGGCCAGCGCAGGAAGAAGCGCGCGACCCAGGTCCACGGCGCATGGCGCGGCTGCGCCAGGCGCGCGAGCGCGAGGCACAGGCCCCAGCTCGAACCCAGCAGCACGCACACCACCGTCATGCGCAGCGTCATCCACGCGCCTTGCCAGAACAGGTCCTTGTATTCGACCAGGATGTCCCAGCGAAACCATCCAAACAAGAGGATCGGTTGTTCCATATTCATCGCCTTCGCGTCATCACTCTCGAAAAAACAAACGGCCGCTTCGAGGGCGGCCGTGATCGGGTCACAGGTGCCGTGCGGCTCAGCGCACGTTCGGGTCCTTGTTGAACCACTTCTTGTAGATCGTGACGTAGCTGCCGTCGGCGCGCACCGCGGCCAGGCCCGCGGTGAGCTTGTCCAGCAGGGCCTTGTCGCCCTTCTTCACGACGATGCCGAAGCCCTCTTCGGGAAAGGACTTGTCGTCCAGCGTCTTCAGGTCCGCATGCTGCGCCACGCGGTAGGCGATGACGCCGTTGTCGCCCATGGCCGCATCCACGCCGCCGCCGGCCAGCTCCGAAATGATGAGCGGCGTGCTCTCGAAGCGGCGGATGTTGGGGCTGGTCTTGCCGAATTCGCGGGAAGCGATGTCGTCGGCGGTGGAGGCGCTCACCACGGCGATCTTCTTGCCCGCGAGGTCTTTCAGCGAGGCGACCGTGCTGTTCTTCGGAAGCGCGATCAGCTGGCGCGCCGCGAAGTAGGGCGGCGTGAAGTCGTAGCTCTGCTTGCGCTTGTCGTTGATGGTCACGCCCGAGATCACCAGGTCCACGTCGCCGTTGTTCAGCGCGCCGAAGATGCCGGTGAACGGCGTGTTGACGATCTTGATCTTCAGGCCCTGCTGCTTGGCGATGGCGTTGATGATGTCGATGTCGAAGCCGACGATCTGCTTGTCCTTGTTCTCGAACGCGAAGGGGGCGTAGGTGGCGCTGGAGGCGACGGTGAGTTCGCGGTTCTGTGCCTGGGCACCGAAGGCGAGGGTGGCGGCAAGGCCAGCAAGGCCGAGGGCCAGGGCGCGGCGGATGGGGTTCATTCGAGGGTCCTCTGTGTCCGCTGGGCGCGGTGTGTGGTGGGCGAGGATTTTAGGCTGGCGCTATCGGGCACCCTTTTGTGCGCTTCGCCAAGCGGAATGTGAGTGCTTCGACTGAGTCGTTGCCGCCTGCGCGCCGGCGGGCTAACTAAGGTTCTCCGGGCGGGGCCGGGGGCATCGCGCGATGGCCGTTGCGGGCTGTCAGTATCCGGGGCTTCCCTTTTTCAGGAGCCCCGCATGAACCGGCGACTCGGACCTGTCTTTCTTTTTTGTGGCATCGGCCTCGCATGGAGCGCCACCGGCGCGCTGGCCGCCGACCCGGCGCCGCGCTTCGACCCGCAGCGCCTGTCGCAGATCGTGAAGACCATCTCCGGCGACGACTTCGAGGGCCGCGCACCGGCCACGCCGGCGGAGGCGAAGACGGTGGACTACCTCGTCGCCCAGTTCAAGGCCGCGGGCCTCCTGCCCGGCGGCGACCTGGAAGGCGGCAAGCGCGGCTGGACGCAATCGGTGCCGCTCGTGAAGACCGAGTTCCGCGGCGCGCCGCAGCTCACGCTGCAGGTGGGCGCGCAGCGCGATGCGTTGGTGCAGGGCGAACAGATCGCGGTGCGCGCCGCGATGGATGGCTCGACCTCGGTGTCGATCCAACAGGCACCGCTGGTCTTCGTGGGCTACGGTGTGAGCGCGCCTGAGCGGCGCTGGGACGACTACAAGGGCGTGGACCTCAAGGGCAAGATCGCGGTCGTGCTGGTCAACGACCCCGATTTCGAGACGGGTGCAAACGGCACGGGAGACTTCGGCGGCAAGGCCATGACCTATTACGGCCGCTGGACCTACAAGTTCGAAGAGGCCGCGCGCCTCGGCGCGCTGGGCGTGCTGATCGTGCACGAGACCGCGCCGGCCGCCTATGGCTGGGCCACGGTCAAGAACTCCAACACCGCGACCATGCTCGACATCGAGCGCGACCAGCCGGCGGCCGTGCACCCGAAGCTCGAGGCCTGGATCCAGCGCGACGTGGCGGTCGAACTGATGCGCCGCGCGGGCCTGGACTTCGAGGCGCAGAAGAAGCTCGCGCAGACGCGCGAATTCCAGCCGCAGCTGCTCAAGGACGCGAGCCTCACGGCCGAGTACGCGATCGCGCGCGAGGTGATCGTTTCGAAGAACGTGGTCGGCCGCGTCGAGGGCCGCCGGCGCCCCGGCGAAACCGTGATCTACAGCGCCCACTGGGACCACCTGGGCGTCGGCGCGCCCGATGCCAAGGGCGACAGGATCTACAACGGCGCCGTCGACAACGGCACCGGCCTCGCCGCGCTGATCGAGATGGGCCGCGCCTTCGCGAGCGCGCCGAAGAAGCCCGAGCGCTCCGTCGTCTTCCTGGCCGTGACCGCCGAGGAGCGCGGCCTGCTGGGCTCCGAGTTCTACGGCGCCAAGCCGCTGTACCCGCTCGCCAAGACCGTGGCGGTGATCAACATGGACGCGCTCAGCCCCGAAGGCCCGTCGCGCAACTTCAGCACCTCGGGCAGCGCCGCGTCGCAGCTGCAGGACCTGCTGGTCGAGGAGGCCAAGGGCTTCGGCCTGGCCTACGCGCCGGACCCGCACCCCGAGGCCGGCTACTTCTTCCGCTCCGACCATTTCTCGTTCGCCAAGCGCGGCGTGCCGGCGCTCTCGTTCGACTCGGGCGACGACTGGGTGCAAGGCGGCCTCGCGGCCGGCGAAGCGGCCAGCAAGGCCTACACCGCCGACCGCTACCACCAGCCGGCCGACGAATGGCGCGCCGACTGGTCCTTCACCGGCATGGCGCACGACCTGCCGCTGCTCTACCGCGTGGGCGAGACGCTGGCCAACAGCAAGCGCTGGCCCGAATGGGGGCAGGGCTCGGAATTCCGCGCGACGCGCGAGGCGAGCCGCGGCCAGCGGCGCTGACCGGGGGCGCCTGCCTTCGGGTGCCTTCTCTTCAGCGGCCGAAGAGGAGGTAGAGCGCGACCAGCGCGACCACGACAACGACGATCGTCTTCTTCCAGCCGCTCGCCGGGGTCGCCTCCGAGGTCGAGGACGACGTCCAGGTGAACGTCCGCGTCTGCGTGGCGGGGGATGACGAAGACGATGAAGTCGATGAAGAAGGGGGCAGGACGAACGACCCGGACGGCAAGGACGTCGAGGAGGACGTCGAGGAGGACGTCGAGGAGGACGACGAGGTGCTGAAGTCCAGCGAATCGAGGGAGAACGTCGTCGTGGTCGAGGTCTTGCGCGTCACCGTCGTCGCGCCGTCGATGCGCGCGATGGCGTCCGCGACGATGTCGGGGTGCGACGTGCGGCCGGCCAGCGCCCTGAGTTCGCCGTCGCTCAGAGCGCCCGACCGGAGCACCGTCCAGGCGAGCGTGGCGGGCAGCGAATCGGGCGCGGCCCAGGCTTCCTGGTGGGTGGGCAGCATCGAGAGGCTGTGCGCGTGCTGCGTTTCGTCGATCAATTGCAGGTTCAGCAACTGGTCCAGCGCGTTGGCGCTGACGCCGTCCTGCATGCGGCGGTCCAGCAGACGGATGTGCAACTGCGCCCAGGGCGGCAGCGGGAATTCGCCGCTGAGGAGGTCGGTGGCTTCGGAGACGATGGCCTGGGCTTCGTTCTCCTGGCCCGCGGCGGCGCGGGCGGGGAGGCCGGCGAGCTGAGCCTGCGAAATGATCTCGCGGGCGACGACCCAGGCGAGGGCTTCGGCGGGGGTGCGAAATGTGGCGTTGCCCAGTTCGGGATCGCTGGTGGCTGTGGTGTGTTCGGCGTCGGTCAGCAGGCGGATTTGCTGCAGGTGGTCCATTGCGCGGCGGCTGGGGTCGAGATGCATGCGGCTCCCTCTTCTTGTCTCGGTGAGGGGGTGGATGCTCGCATACCGCTCCCGAAGACCTCGGCCTGGCGGAAACGCCGGCGCGTTGCGCGTCGTTCGCATCGTTGAGCGTCAGCCGAAAAGGTCCTCGCATTGGACGTTCTTGCGTTTCAGCCGCGCCATTTCTTTGGCGGAAATCTTCTTTCGCGTGTCGATACTCCAAACGTTTTTGTAGGGTGCCTCCGCGCCGCACCAAATACCGGCGGGCGCGATGTATTTCCCATCTTTGGATATCACGCGAAGATCATCTGGAATGTCGGTTGAATCATAAGAAATTCGACCATCAAGATGGTCAATTCTTTGCCTGGCCATGCTTTCAGAATCGTGCTTTCTGATGCTGAAGGGGAAGATTATTTCCTTGAGCGATGGCAGTCGCTTCACTGCAATCGAGGTTCTCACGGCAAGTTCATTTCCCCCAGTTTTGTACATGTCCTGCAAATAAGTCAAATAAATCTGGCCTTTTGCATTGAGGTCCAGGATGTTGTCTCCGCTCGATTCTCTGACGAGGCGGATCTTCGGATTTTTTCGGCACTGAGCGTATGCGGTGGATAAATCAATAAAGTGGGTATAAAAAGGAATGCCGTATTGCTTTTCAATGTGCTTGAAAATCAAAAAGTGTCGATCGCCTGAATAGCGAAAACTGTCGAACTCCAGATCGACCGAGCATTTCAGTGACTCCCCGCCCTTATAGAGGGTAAGAATTCGATTGTCGGAATTCAAAACGATCACCTCCTGTGCGTGGCAAACCAGGGAGATAAGGGAAAGCAGAGCAAGGGAAACGATTTTTTTCATTTGAATCTTATTGATCGAGAAGGATTTTTTTGGCCGATCTCGTGTTTATCAGCCGCCGGTCCCAGTCCATTTCTCCCCCGTTGATGGCACGGGTGACCGCCTTGGATATGGTGGTTTCCTGTGCTTGATCGTTGGGCAGGAAATGGTCGGTGGCGGCGCTCGCCGCGCCGGCTGTGCGGGCGGCCGAGCGCAGGTGGCTCGTCGGCTGGCGCGCGCTGGTCGGGGTGCCCGCCGGGAGATAGACGTAGAGGCTTCCGAAGACGCTGTCGGTGCGGCCGTTCGCGGTCGGTGGCGGGGGCGCCGGCGGATCGACCCAGTTCCGTTGTCGGGTGGTGAGCGTCTCGACGTTCCCCGCGTCGCAGCAGATCTCGAAATGGATCTGTCCTTCGTGGCCGTAGATCTGTCCCGGCGTGCCCAGCGCCTCCTTGCGACAGACCCGATCGCCGGCCTTGAGCGGCGCGTGAGTCCCGGCGTGCCGGGCGATGCTGCCCAGATGCATGCACGCGCTGTAGTAGGTGAACTCGGTGGCCACCGTTCCCGCCGCGCCGATCTCGCCCTTGTGTTCGATGACGACGCAACCATCGCTGGTCCATGCGGCGCTGGGCGTGTCGCTGTGGAAGGGGTTGTAGTTGAGCGGGTGGGTGACGTCGCTGTTCGGCGCGGTCGGCGGATGCACGAAGACGACGGTCCCGTCGGCGATGGCGCGCACCGGCAGGTACGCACCGGCCGCCTGCGGCGCCTGGATGTGGAGGCCGTTGTGCCACGCGAGCTGCAGGCTCAGGGGAAAGGAGCCCTCGGGGGCGTTGGTGCTCGAGAGGCGGGACGTCGGCTGCGCCATCGCGGCGTCCAGCCAGGCGGCTTCGGATTGCGAGGCCCGTGCAGGCAGGAAGGGCGGGCTGAGGATCATGCGAACCGTGAAGAAAGTGGAAGGCCGGGCACGTCCCAGCCGGGTCTCCACAGTCTTGTCGGCTCACCGATTTCGCACTGCAAACAATGGTCACCCCCGCATGCGAGGGGCGCACAAAACCCGCGGGAAGCGGGCAAAAGTCATGGGTCGGGCCGCGCGCGCGGCTACTTCGCCAGATGCCCCAGTGGCAACGCGCTGCTCGCCTTCACCTCGCCCAGCGAGAAGCTCGTGTGCAGGTCCTTCACGTTCGGCAGGTTCATCAGGTGCTGGCGCGCGAAGGCCGAGAAGCCGTTCAGGTCCTGCGCCACCACCTGCAACTCGAAGGTGCCGGTGCCGCTGATGTAGTGGCAGGCCACCACCTCGGGCATCTTGCGGATCGCGTCTTCCAGCTTGCGGGTGGCCTCGTTGGTGACGCGCTCGGTGTCCACGCGCACGAAAGCGAGCACGCCCAGCCCGATCTTGTGGCGGTCGATCTCGGCGCGGTAGCCCTTGATGAAGCCCGCCTCCTCCAGCGCCCGCACGCGGCGCCAGCAGGGCGCGGCCGAGAGGCCCACGCGCTGCGCAAGCTCGGCGTTGGTGAGGCGCCCGTCGGCCTGCAGTTCTTGCAGGATTGCGAGGTCGAACTTGTCAATGCTTTCCATATGGGTGGATATTAAGCAAGATTCTTTCTGGAACCGCGTTTTTCAGGGCAAAGAACGCAAACACCTGTCGCGGACCCCGGCATACACTTTGCGTGATCATGGGCTCGCGCCCTACCGGGCACAGACCCACAGCCAATCCAGCCAGGCCCACAAGGCCCTGCCAATACGGAGACAGACAACATGAACGCCCCGCTGCCCGAGCACATTCGCCGCGCGCTAGAGACCGTCACGCTCGACGACAAATACTCCCTCGATTACGGCCGCGCCTTCATGAGCGGCGTGCAGGCCCTCGTCAAGCTGCCCATGCTGCAGCAACTGCGCGACAAGCAGGCCGGCAAGAACACCGCCGGCTTCATCAGCGGCTACCGCGGCTCCCCGCTCGGCGGCTACGACCAGGCGCTGTGGAAGGCCAGCAAGTTCCTGAAGGAACAGAACATCGTCTTCCAGCCGGGCGTGAACGAAGAGCTCGCGGCCACCGCGCTCTGGGGCACCCAGCAGCTGGGCTTCTCGCCGCAGGGCACCAACAAGTTCGACGGCGTCTTCGGCATCTGGTACGGCAAGGGCCCGGGCGTGGACCGCTGCTCGGACGTCTTCAAGCACGCCAACATGGCGGGCACCACCGAATTCGGCGGCGTGATCGCGGTGGCCGGCGACGACCACATCTCCAAGAGCTCCACCGCCGCGCACCAGAGCGACCACATCTTCAAGGCCTGCGGCACGCCGGTGTTCTTTCCGACCAGCGTGCAGGAAATCCTGGACCTGGGCATCCACGCCTTTGCGCTGAGCCGTTTCTCGGGCGTGTGGTCGGGCATGAAGACGATCCAGGAGATCGTCGAGTCGAGCGCCACGGCCATGATCGACCCGGAGCGCGTGGAGATCGTCATTCCCACCGACTTCGAGATGCCGCCCGGCGGCCTGCACATCCGCTGGCCCGACCATGCGCTGGAGCAGGAAGCGCGGCTCATGCACTACAAGTGGTACGCCGCGCTCGCGTACATCCGCGCCAACCGGCTGAACCACAACGTCATCCAAGGGCCGAACGATCGCTTCGGCATCATGGCCAGCGGCAAGGCCTTCAACGACACGCGCCAGGCGCTGCTGGACCTGGGGCTCGATGACGCGGCCTGCCGCCAGCTGGGCATCCGCCTGCACAAGGTGGGCGTGGTGTGGCCGCTCGAAGCGCAGCTCACGCGCGAATTCGCCACCGGCCTGCAAGAGATCCTGGTGGTCGAGGAGAAGCGCCAGGTCATCGAATACCAGCTGAAGGAAGAGCTCTACAACTGGCGCCCCGACGTGCGCCCCAACGTGGTCGGCAAGTTCGACGAAGGCGAAGTGCACGCGGCCGAGGGGTACTCCGGCGGCGAATGGTCGATGCCCAACCCGACCGCGCACACGCTCCTGCGCGCCAACGCCGACCTGAACCCCGCGCTGATCGCCAAGGCCATCGCCGCGCGCCTGAAGAAGACCGGCCTCCTGGCCGCGGCCGGCGCCGACATGACCGCGCGCATCGACGCGCAACTGGCCATCCTGGAAGCCAAGGAGCGCTCGATGGTGGTGCAGCAGGCCTCCACCAGCGTGGCCGACGCCACGCGCCAGCCGTGGTTCTGCTCGGGCTGCCCGCACAACACCAGCACCGTGGTGCCCGAAGGCTCGCGCGCGATGGGCGGCATCGGCTGCCACTTCATGGCCACCTGGATGGACCGCTCCACCATCGGCTTCACGCAGATGGGCGGCGAGGGCGTGCCGTGGGTGGGCCAGCAGCCCTTCACGACCGACCAGCACATCTTCGCGAACCTGGGCGATGGCACGTACTTCCACAGCGGCCTGCTGGCCATTCGCCAGAGCATCGCGGCCGGTGTGAACATCACCTACAAGATCCTCTACAACGACGCGGTTGCCATGACCGGCGGCCAGCAGGTCGGCGAGCGCCCCGAAGGCCACTCGGTGCTGCAGATCGCCGAGAGCCTGCATGCCGAGGGCGCCAAGAAGGTCGTGATCGTGACCGACGAGCCCGAGAAGTACGAGGGCGTCTCGATTCCGGGCGACCACGTGCAGGTCAAGCACCGCGACCTGCTGGACGACATCCAGCGCGAATTCCGCGCGATGGCCGGTACCACCGCCATCATCTACGACCAGACCTGCGCGACCGAGAAGCGCCGCCGCAGGAAGCGCGGCACGGCCGTCGATCCGGCCAAGCGCGTGGTCATCAACGAGCTGGTGTGCGAAGGCTGCGGCGACTGCAGCGTGCAGAGCAACTGCCTCTCGGTGGAGCCGCTGGAGACCGAATTCGGCCGCAAGCGCACCATCAACCAGAGCAGTTGCAACAAGGACATGAGCTGCCTGAAGGGCTTCTGCCCGAGCTTCGTGACCGTCGAGGGCGGCCAGCTCAAGAAGAAGAGCAAGAGCAAGGGCGCGACGCCCGCCGAATTCGGCCTGATGCCCGAGCCCACGATCCCGTCGCTCGCGGGCGGCAAGGTCTGGGGCGTGGTGGTGGCGGGCGTCGGCGGCACCGGTGTCATCACCATCGGGCAACTGCTGGGCATGGCCGCGCACATCGAGGCCAAGGGCATCGTCACGCAGGACGCGGCGGGTCTCGCGCAAAAGGGCGGCGCCACCTGGAGCCACGTGCTCATCGGCGACACGCAGGACGACATCCGCACCACGCGCGTGGGCACGGCAGCGGCCGACCTGATCCTGGCCTGCGATCCGCTGGTCACGGTCAACGGCGAGACCATGGCGCGCATGCGCGAAGGGCGCACGCACGTGGCGCTCAACAGCCACAGCGCGCCCACCGCAGCCTTCGTGCGCAACGCCAACTGGCAGAACCCCGAAGACGCCTGCGCCGCTGAAATTGCGCGCGCCGTGGGCATCGACGGCATCGGCACCTTCGACGCCGATGCGGCCGCCACCACGTTGATGGGCGACAGCATCTACGTCAACCCGATGATCCTGGGCTACGCCTGGCAGAAGGGCTGGGTGCCGCTGGCGCACGAGTCGCTGATGCGCGCCATCGAACTGAACGCCGTGGCCATCGAGAACAACAAGACCGCCTTCGAATGGGGCCGCCAGGCCGCCGTTCGCCCCGAGGAACTGCAAAAGCGCGTGCGCCCGGGCCAGGTCATCGAGTTCAAGAAGCGCGAGACCGTCGAGAGCCTGGTGGCACGCCGCGCCGAGTTCCTCGCGGGCTACCAGAACGCCGCCTACGCCGAGGCCTACAAGCAGTTCGTCGCCAAGGTGCAGCAGGCCGAATCGTCGCTGCCCGGCAAGACGGCGCTCACCGAAACGGTGGCGCGCTACCTCTTCAAGCTGATGGCGTACAAGGACGAATACGAAGTGGCGCGCCTGCACACCGACCGTTCGTTCCTGGACCGCGTCGAAGGCATGTTCGAAGGCGACTACAAGCTCAACTACCACCTGGCCCCGCCGATCATTGCCAAGAAGAACGCCAAGGGCCAGTTGCAGAAGCAGAAGTTCGGTCCCTGGATGCTCACGGGCTTTCGTTTCCTCGCGAAGCTGAAGGGCCTGCGCGGCACGGCGCTCGACATCTTCGGCCGCACCGAAGAGCGCAAGACCGAGCGCGCGCTGATCGCCGAATACCGCGCGAGCATCGACGAGGTGATCGGCGCCCTGCGCGCCGACAACCACGCGCTGGCGCTGGAAATCGCGAGCCTGCCCGAGCAGATCCGCGGCTACGGGCACGTGAAGGAGCGCAACCTGGTGGCCGCCCGCACGCGCTGGAGCGAGCTGATGGCCAAGTGGCGCAATCCGCAGGGGCAGCGCGCGGCGGCCTGATTTTTCAGCCGCTTCAGTCTTCGAAGAGCGCCCATTGGGCGCTCTTTGCTATTCAAAACGTAGCAAATAACGGCCGCGCCGGATACCCGGAAAGCCCTCCCCACCGCGCCGGATAAGCCGGTGGGCGGGCGCCGTGCCCCGAATACAATGCCCGGTGCTGTGCGCGGCGCCAAGCCCCGCCGAGCTTTGACTTGCGGCCCGCGTCCCGTGGCCGCACAGAGATGGAACGGCAGGCCCGGCCCGCGCTCCTCTCGCTTTCTATTCCCTATCTCTCTCTCCTGGAGACGCTCTTGTTCATTTCCTCTGCTTTCGCCCAGACCGCGCCCGCAGCCGCCGGTGGCGGCGACATGTTGTCGTCGCTCGGCAGCATGCTGCCCCTGGTGCTGATGTTCGTGGTGCTGTATTTCGTCATGATCCGCCCGCAAATGAAGCGCCAGAAAGAAGCCCGCGCCATGATCGAGGCCCTGGCCAAGGGCGACGAAGTCGCCACGGCCGGCGGCGTGCTCGGCAAGATCACCTCCATCGGCGACCAGTACCTGGGCCTGGAGATCGCCAACGGCATCGAGATCAAGATCCAGCGCAGCGCCGTGGTGCAGGTCCTGCCCAAGGGCGCCGTCAAATAAAAGCGTGAGCTGATCCTTGCGCTTTGCGGCGCAGGGCCCCAATTCACGCCGTGTCCCGTTTCTTGAAAAGCGCTTTCTCATGAACCGTTACCCGGTCTGGAAGTACACGATCATCGTGATCGTGTTGCTCGTGGGGCTCGTCTACGCCCTGCCCAATTTCTTCGGCGAGTCGCCTGCGGTGCAGGTGTCGGCGGCCAAGTCCACCATCAAGATCGATGCGTCGACGCAGGCCCGGGTCGAGGGCGTGCTCAAGGCGGCGGGCCTCGCGCCCGACCTGCTGACGCTCGAGCCGACCGCCGTGCGGGCGCGCTTCGTCTCCACCGACGACCAGATCAAGGCGCGCGACGCGCTGACGCAGGCTCTGGTACCCAACAAGGACGAAGCCTCCTACGTGGTGGCGCTGAACCTCGTGTCGCGCTCGCCGCACTGGCTCACGGCGCTGCATGCGTTCCCGATGTACCTGGGCCTCGATTTGCGCGGCGGGGTCGACTTCCTGCTGCAGGTGGACATGCGCGGCGTGCTGGACAAGAAGGCCGAGTCCTTCGCCGGCGACATCCGCACGGGCCTGCGCGACAAGAAGGTGCGCGGCAGCGCGGTGAACCGCAACGGCCAGACCGTGGAGATCACGCTGCGCGACGCCGACAGTCTGGAGATCGCCCGGCGCCTGATCCAGGACCAGATGCCCGACCTGAGCATCGTGGAGAGCCAGCAGGGCACCGAGTCGCGCATCGTGGCGAGCATCAAGCCCGAGGCGGCGCGCCGCTTTCAGGACGCGGCGCTCAAGCAGAACGTGACCACGCTGCACAACCGGATCAACGAACTGGGCGTGGCCGAGCCGGTGATCCAGCAGCAGGGCATCGACCGCATCGTCGTGCAGCTGCCCGGGATGCAGGACCCGGCCCAGGCCAAGACCATCATCGGCCGCACCGCCACGCTGGAGATGCGCCTGGTGGACGAAAGCACCGAAGGCCGCGCGGCCGAACAGGGCACGGGGCCGGTGCCGTTCGGCTCCGAGAAATTCCTGGATCGCTCGGGCCGCGCCGTGATCGTGAAGAAGCAGGTGCTGGTCACCGGCGAAAACCTCACCGACGCGCAGCCCGGCTTCGAGCAGCAGACCAACCAGCCCAAGGTCGACCTGACCATGGACTCCAAGGGCGGCAACATCATGCGTGACGTGAGCCGCGAGAACTACAAGAAGCGCATGGCCATGCTGATCTTCGAGAAGGGCAAGGGCGAAGTGCTCACCGCTCCCTCGATCAACGGCGAGCTGGGCAACCGCTTCCAGGTGTCCGGCGCGATGACCGTCTCCGAAGCCAACGACCTCGCGCTGCTGCTGCGCGCCGGCTCGCTGGCCGCGCCGATGGAGATCATCCAGGAACGCACCATCGGCCCGACGCAGGGCGCCGAGAACATCAAGAAGGGCTTCGACAGCGTGATGTACGGCTTCGCCGCGATCATGGTGTTCATGTGCATCTACTACGCGCTGTTCGGCGTGTTCTCGTCGATCGCGCTGGCAGTCAACCTGATGCTGCTGGTGGCCATTCTCTCGATCCTGCAGGCCACGCTCACGCTGCCCGGCATCGCGGCCATGGCGCTGGCGATCGGCGTGGCCATCGACTCCAACGTGCTGATCAACGAGCGCGTGCGGGAAGAGCTTCGCAACGGCGCCTCGCCGCAGGCGGCGATCCATGCGGGCTACGAGCGCGCCTGGGGCACGATTCTGGACTCCAACGTGACCACGCTGATCGCGGGCATCGCGCTCCTGGCCTTCGGCTCGGGCCCGGTGCGCGGCTTCGCGGTGGTGCACTGCATCGGCATCGTCACCTCGATGTTCTCGGCCGTGTTCTTCTCGCGCGGTCTCGTGAACTTCTGGTACGGCCAGAAGAAGAAGCTCAAGAGCGTGTCGATCGGCACGGTCTGGCGCCCCAAGACCGACGGCGCCGACGCCGTGGCCGTGGCCGAAACCAAGTAAGAGGCAGCACAGAGCCATGGAATTCTTCCGGATCCACAAGACCATCCCGTTCATGCGCCACGCGCTGGTGCTGAACATCGTCTCCTTCGTCACCTTTGCGCTGGCCGTGTTCTTCCTGTTCCACCGCGGCCTGCACCTGTCGGTGGAGTTCACCGGCGGCACGGTGATGGAAGTGGCCTACAAGCAGTCGGCCGACGTCGGCAAGGTGCGCGACGTCGTCGCCAAGCTGGGCTACCAGGAGGTGCAGGTGCAGAGCTTCGGCACCTCGGTGCAGATCCGCCTGCCGGTGCAAAAGGGCATGACCTCGACCCAGCAGAGCGACCAGGTGATGGGCGCGCTGAAGGCGGTCGAGCCGACGGTGGAGCTGCGCAGCAACGAGTTCGTCGGCCCGCAGGTGGGCGACGAGCTCACCAGCAACGGCCTGAAGGCGCTGGCCATGGTGGTCGTGGGCATCATGATCTACCTGGCGTTTCGCTTCGAATGGAAGTTTGCGCTGGCTACCGTTCTGGCCAACCTGCACGACGTGGTGATCATCCTGGGCTTCTTCGCCTTCTTCCAGTGGGAGTTCTCGCTGGCGGTGCTGGCGGCGGTGCTGGCGGTGCTGGGCTACTCGGTGAACGAATCGGTCGTGATCTTCGACCGGGTGCGGGAGAACTTCCGCCGCTACCGCAAGCTCACGACGGCCGAAGTGATCGATAGCGCGATCACCTCGACCATCAGCCGCACGATCATCACCCACGGCTCCACGCAGCTGGTGGTGCTGTCGATGTTCTTCTTCGGCGGCCCGACGCTGCACTACTTCGCACTGGCGCTGACGATCGGCATCTGCTTCGGTATCTACTCCTCGTGCTTCGTGGCCGCGGCCATCGCCATGTGGCTGGGCGTGAAGCGCGAAGACCTGATCAAGGGCGGCCCGACCAAGCGCGACGGCGAATCGGAAGACGACCCGAACGCCGGCGCCGTGGTCTGACGGATACTTCAGGGTTCAACAAAGCGGGCGGCACGGCTGCACCGCTGTTCGTATGCAACGCCGGGCATTCTCCGCACTTGTGCGGTGGCGTTTCCCGATGCAAGCTCGCGGTTGTTGCTGACGAACAGTTCCCCTTGAGTTCCCCTTGGCCTTCCCGATCTTTCAATGAGCATTGCGCGGTCCGCCTCTTCCCTGCAGCTCGCACGCGAGACGCGTGAGCGTTTCGTATTGGCCACGGAAGGGGCCATCGTCCCGCTGGCCCGCGCGATCCGCGACCGACTGACGCAGCTGGCTTCCGAGGTGAGCAACGCCCGCGCGATGCAGGAGCACCGCGACGATTTCGTGGCGTTCCAGGGGCAGGCCACGCAATGGGTCACGCTCGCGCAAGCGGGCTGGCGCAAGGCCCTGGGCGCCGGCACCCAGACCGGCGGCCTCACCACCTTTCCCACGGCGCTGCGGCTCGAGCTCATCGGCGACGAGGTCGTCGAATCCAACATCCTCGCCTCGCGCCTGGCGCAGGTGATCCACGACAAGGCCAGCTTCGAGCTGAGCGACCTGCGCCTGCGCATCCAGCACCTGGAAGGCACGAGCGAACTCGATTCGAAGGACGTGCTCAAGCCCGAGACGCTGGCCAAGCTGCTGGTGGAGCAATGGCTCGCGGCGGGCCTGAGCCGCGAGCTCTGGAGCCGCGTCCAGGACACGGTGCAGCTGCAACTGCTCGACGTGGTCGTGAAGGCCTACGAGGGCGCCAATGCCTTCCTGATCGCCAACGGCGTGATGCAGGAGATCGACCTCAAGAGCTTCGTGCGGCGCACCGGCAATGCCGGCGGCGGCGGCAACAGCGGCGGCTTCAACAGTTCGTTCGCGGCCGGGGCCTCGACGGCCACGGCGCCGATGGACCAGGGCAGCCAGCACGGCCAGCAACGGCCCGGCTTCGGCGCCCAGGCGCCGCAACAGCAGCAGGCCTCCGTGCCGATGCCCGCGTCATCGACGATCGGCGGCTCGCCGCTCACGATCGCACGGCAGCGCGCGCAGACCGCGCTCCTGAGCCTCAAGCGCTTCGTCACCGCGCGCATCGGCGGGGACACCACCATCGTCACCGCCCAGAACTCGATCGCGGCCACGGCCCAGGCGGGACGCGCGACCGGCCCCGGCTCGGGCGGCGGCAATGCGGCTGGTGGGGTTGGTGGGGTTGGCGGCACCACCGCGCCCCGTGCGTTCTCCAGGACCTTCGCCGGCGCCATCGCCGATGCCGAGGCGGCCTACCGCATGGCGGCCACGCAGTACATGGAAGCGTCGGGCGAGCAGGCCACGATGATCCAGCAGACCGCGGTCGACCTGCGCCGGCGCAGCGCCGAGCTCAAGAAGCGCGCGCCCACCACGGCCGACAAGGCCACGGTCGAGATCGTCGCGCTCATGTTCCAGGCGATCCTTGCGGAAGAGCGGATTCCGTTCTCGGCGCGCGTGTGGTTCGCGCGGCTGCAGATGCCGGTGCTGCGCGTGGCCATCGCCGAGCCCGAATTCTTCGGCACGCTGCAGCACCCCGCGCGCATGCTGATCGACCGCATGGGCTCCTGCGTGATGGGGTTCGACGCGGCCGCCATCACCGGCAGCGCGCTCGAAGGCGAGATCCGCCGCGTGGTGCAGGTGATCGAGCAGTACCCCGAGACCGGGCAGCGCGTGTTCAAGCTGGTGTTCGACGAGTTCGTCGCCTTCCTCAGCCGCTACCTCACGCAGAGCGACAGCACGCAGCGCGTGATGAGCGTGGCGCAGCAGGTCGAGCAGAAGGAAACGATGGCGATCCAGTACACCATCGAGTTGCGCAAGATGCTCAACGACATGCCGGTGCGCGACGAGATCCGCGAGTTCCTCTTCAAGGTCTGGGCCGAGGTGCTGGCGATCGCCGCGCTGCGCTACGGCGCGCAGGGCGAGCAGACGGTGATGTTGAAGCGCGTGGCCTCCGAACTGGTCTGGGCCGCGAGCGCCAAGCCCAACCGCACCGATCGCGCGCGCGTGATTCAAGATCTGCCGCAGCTCTTGCAGCGCCTGCGCCAGGGCATGGCGCTGCTGGGCATCGTCGACGAGCCGCAGGAAGCGCACATCAAGACCATCGGCGCCACGCTGTCCGATGCGTTCCTCTCCAAGACCGAGGCCATTCCGCAGGCCAAGATCGAAGCCATGGCCGAGCGCCTGGCGCACCTGGAGGATTTCGTGAGCGACATCGGCGGCACCGCCGACCTGCCGCTCGATGCCCACAGCATCGAAATGTTGCTGGGCGTGGATGCCGCCTCGATCGAGGTGGTGCCCGACGCCGCCGGCGTGCAGGTGCCCGAGGACATGCTGGCCTGGGCGCACGAGCTGCAGGTGGGCAACTGGTTCATGCTGGACCACAACGACCGCGTGAGCCAGGTGCAGTTCGTCTGGCGCAGCGATCGGAAGCAATTGCACCTGTTCGCCACGGCGGACGGCCGCAGCTTCCTGATCCAGGCGGGCCGATTGGCGACGTACCTGCAGGCGGGCCTCCTGGTGCCGGCCGAGGAAGAGACGCTCACGGTGCGCGCCACGCGCGAGGCGCTGGCGAAGCTCGATGCGAACCCCGAGCGTTTGCTGAACTAGCGAAGCCCCTTCGAGAACGCCGCGGAACCGGCTTCGCCGGGCCGCAGGCGTTGCCCCCGGAAGGGGGTTGGCGCAGCGGCACGAAGTGCGCGAAGCCTGGGGGAGAGCCTAGTGCGCGGTGCGGCCTTCGCGGCTTTCGCAGAGCTCATCGAGCACCAACGCATCGGGCTCGATGCCGGTGCTCCAGTGCACCATCAGCACGATGATCTTGAGCTCGTCGAGCGCGACCGGATCGCCCGGCGCGGCCATCGCGCGTTCGATCACGATCTCGCGCAGTCCGCACGACAGCACGTCCGACGATTCGAGAAAGCGGATGAAGCCCAGGCACTCGGCGCCCAGGTGCTCCTGCTCGGCCTGGGAGTAGACGCGCATGGCGTCGTCCGACTGGGGCAACGAGGCTTCGGGCGCGCCGCGGAAGCTCACCGTGGCGGTGGCATCGTCGTCGGGATCGAGCTCCAGCTGTATGCCTTGCGTTGCGAGGCTCAGGCCGTCGAGCCAGTGAAGGGCATCGCGGATCTCGTCTGCCTCGAAGCCGTGGGCGCTGAGCTTGCGGCCCAGTTGTTCGGGTTCGGGGCAGGCATCGCCGCGCCAATAGTTTTCGTAGACAAAAACAAGCACTTCGAACATGAGCCCAATATAGCCCACGAACATGCAAGCGGGGCTAGGTGGATGCCATTCGTTGAAAGAGCCCGCCCGGCAGGCGTGAGATGTGCCCGTCCAGTTCGAGCTCGAGCATCTTCGCCTGCAGTGCCGCGGCGCTCCATCCGGTGCGTGCGCTGAGCGCGTCGAGGCTCACGGGCTCGAAGCCGAGCGCGTCGAGCAGCGGGTCTTCAGGCGCGGAGGTGTCGTTGGCTGCGTGGCCGTTCGAGGGTGTCACGTTTGCCGCAACGCTCGTGCGCAACGGCGGCAGCTCCTCGAGGATGTCGGCCACCGACTCGACCAGCTTGGCGCCCTGGCGGATCAGCGCATGGCAGCCGCGCGATTGCGGCGAATGGATCGAGCCCGGAATGGCGAACACTTCCTTGCCCTGCTCCGAGGTGAGCCGCGCGGTGATGAGCGAGCCCGACGCCAGCGCCGCCTCGACCACCAGCGTGCCGCGCGCCAGCCCCGCGATGAGCCGGTTGCGCTTGGGAAAATTCTGCGTGAGGGGCGGCGTGCCGAGCGGCAGCTCGCTCACGATCAGCCCCTGCAAGGTGATGCGGTGCGCGAGGTCCCGGTGCCGCGCGGGGTACACACGGTCCAGGCCTGTGCCGACCACGGCGACCGTGGCGAGCCGCGGCGCATCGCCGGCGGCGTCGAGCGCGCCCTGGTGCGCTGCGCCGTCCACGCCCAACGCCAGTCCCGAGATCACGGGCAAGCCCGCATCGCCCAGCGCGCGCGCAAAGCTGCGCGCGTTGGTGGCGCCCTGCGGTGTCGGATTGCGGCTGCCGACGACGGCGATGCTGTTCTGCAGTTGCGTGAGGTCGAAGTCCGCGGCGCCGAGCACGTAGAGCATCAGCGGCGGGTCGGCCATTTCGAGCAGCGATGCGGGGTAGCCGGCATCGCCGAGCGTGACGAGGCGGCGGGTGACGCCGCCGGCATCGGCCGTCTGCAGCCACTGCCAGGCCAGGTCGATCGATGCCTGCAGGCCGTGAGGCGGCTGCTGCAGCGCCTCGGCCTGCGCGGTGCTCACGACCTGCCGCAGCGCGGCATTGCCCTGCGCAAAAATCCCTTCGGGCAGGCCGAAGGCCGCGAGCAGCTTGCGCGCGGCGCCGTCGCCGATGCCCGGCGTCAGTGAAAGCCGCAGCCAGCCTGCGAGTTCTGCGCGTTCCAAACGGGTACGGGCGAGGACGTGTGCGCCGAAAAGCCGGTCAGGGGTTGACGAGGAAGTCGCCCGCCTTCGGGGTGTCGTTGATCTCGAGCACCAGGGCGTAGGACACCTTCTCGAAGGTGCGGAACACCATCAGGAGGCCGATGCGTTCGTTCGGCAGCTTGATGGTTTCCTTGCGCGCGCCGGTGCGGTCCAGGATGGTTTCGCCGTTCTTCAGGATCGCCAGCACGTGGCCGCTGTCGATGCCGTCGCGCGTGCCCTTGTTGATGGCCACCACCTGGTTCTGCGCCGCGAACTGCACCGCGTTGCCGTAGACCGAGATGATCCGGCCGTCGACCTGCGTCGAAGGCGCGCGCGGTGCGTAGCTCAAGAGCTGGCGCGGCGGCTCGGGCAGCAGGCGGTCGCCGGCGCGCATTTCTTCCCGCGAGGCCACGATGTCGATGCTGGCCGGAACGACCGTGATGATGTCCTTGTCGTCGACCGTCTCGATGGTGGTCGATTCGCCGCGCTGCAGCTGGGCCTTGCCCAGGTACTGCGCCTCGTAGCCGAGGATTTCGCCCGTGCCCGGGTCCTTCAGCGGCGTGGCGTTGCGGAAGATGCGGAAATGCTGCACGGGGCCCGGCACCTCGACCAGCGGCGACTCGGGGTTGCCGCGAGCGTAGGCCCGGTCGCCGCGCGACAGCAGCACGCGGCTGTCGTTGCCGGCAACGATGCGCGGCGCGCTCTCGAGCGTGTTGGCGTCCACGACGATCGGCTCGCTCAGGAACGGCTCGATCAGGCTCGGGTTGAGCGTGGGCAATGCCATGCCGGCCAGCGAGTCGAAACGGGTGCGTGGTGACAGCTTGATGGTGCCGCCATCGCCGCTCACGCCGCCGCGGCGGGTGGTCAGGCGCGCCCGGCCGCCGCTCTTGTCCAGGTACAGGACCTGGCCAGGATAGATGCGGTGGGGGTTGGCGATCTCGTTGATGTTCATGCCCCACAGCTCCGGCCAGCGCCAGGGGCGCAGCAGGTAGAGGCGGGAGATGGCCCAGAGGGTGTCGCCGGGCTTGATCGTGTATTCGTCCGGCGCCTTGGGCGACAGCTCGCTCAGCGGCACGCCCGCCTGGGCGGTCTGCTGGGCCGTGGCGCGCTGCTGGGGCGTGACGGGGTAGTTTTGTGCCCAGGCCGTGGTGGCGCCGCAACTGCCGATTACCGCCAGGGCGGTCAGCGTGGCGAAGAGATTGGGGCGCTGGCGTTCGGTGGATCTGAGCTTTTTCATGTCTGGATGGGTGAGCGCACGACGTATCGTTGCGCATACGAATCTCACAATTTGCTACGAATTCTGCGCCCGAAGCCCTTGAGAGGGCAACGTTTTCGGGCCCGCGGGGCGCCCGGCGTCGCGGAATTGGCGAAAATAGCCACAACTTCCCCCCGATTTCATGGCCAAACGAATCATTCTGAGTTACCCGGACAAGCGCCTGCACACGGTGGCCAAGCCGGTGCAGGGCGTCGATGCGCGCATCAAGGCCCTGGTTGCCGACATGCTGGAGACCATGTACGACGCCGAAGGCATCGGCCTGGCAGCAACCCAGGTCGACGTGCACGAGCGGCTCGTCGTCATCGATGTGTCCGAGGAGCGCAACAAGCCGATCGTGCTGATCAACCCCGAAATCACCTGGGCCAGCGACGAAAAGGTGCTCAATGAAGAGGGCTGCCTCTCGGTGCCGGGCATTTATGACGGCGTGATGCGTTCCACCTCGGTCAAGGTCCAGGCGCTCGACGAGAACGGCGACATGCGCACCATCGAGGCCGAGGGCCTCCTGGCCGTGTGCGTCCAGCACGAACTCGATCACCTGCTGGGCAAGGTGTTCGTGGAATACCTCTCGCCGCTGAAGCGCAACCGCATCAAGAGCAAGCTGCTCAAGCAACAGCGCGAAGAAACGCGCGAACGGGCCTGAATCTCATGACCTCGCGCAGCCTCGGCTCCCTCGCGGCATTGGCGGCTCTCGCGGTTCTGGCGGCCATTGCCGGCTGCGCCAACGAGCCCACCCGCGTCCAGCCCGGCGCCTCCGCCGCCGACACCCTGCAGCGCCTGGGCGCCCCCACGGGCCGCTATCCGCTCAACAACGGCGGCGAGCGCCTGCAGTATTCGCGCATGCCGGCCGGCTTCGAGGTCACCGACATCGACGTGGACGCATCCGGCAAGGTCGTCTCGGTGACCCAGGTGCTCAGCGAGGCGCGCTTCGGCTACGACATCAAGGTCAACGAGTGGCGCCAGAACGACGTCATGGCGTTCTACGGCCGGCCGTACCAGATCGACCGCGTGAGCTCCTTCGACGGCCAGGTCTGGACCTGGCGCTACAAGGCGGTGAACGAGCGCCGCATGCTCTATATCTACATCGACCCCACCGGCGTGGTCCGCCGCTATCACACGGGGGATGACCTCGAATTCGAACGGGTCCGGGATTGAGCCGGCTGAAGGTCGCTTTTGCGGGCACGCCCGAGTTCGCGCGCGTCGCGCTGGAGGCCATCGCCGCCGCCGGCCATGACGTCGTGCTGGTACTAAGCCAGCCCGACCGGCCCGCGGGCCGCGGCATGAAGCTGCAGGCCTCCCCCGTCAAGCAGTGCGCGGTCGCCAACGGCTGGCCGGTGGCGCAGCCGCGCAGCCTTCGCCTCGACGGCAAGTACCCGGACGAAGCCGCCATCGGCCGCGATGCCCTGCAGAAGGCCCAGCCCGACGTGATGGTGGTGGCCGCCTACGGGCTGATCCTGCCGCAGTGGGTGCTCGACCTGCCGGCGCACGGGTGCCTGAACATCCACGCGAGCCTCTTGCCGCGCTGGCGCGGCGCCGCGCCGATCCACCGCGCCATCGAGGCCGGCGACGCCGAAACCGGCATCACCATCATGCAGATGGACGCGGGCCTGGACACTGGCGACATGCTGCTGCGCGAAGCCCTCGATATCGGCGACGACAGCACCGCCCGCCTGCACGACCGCCTGGCCGCGCTCGGCGGCCGGATGATCGTCGAAGCCCTGGCGAACCTCGGCAACCTCGCCCGCACGCCGCAGCCGACCGAAGGCGTCACCTATGCCAACAAGGTCGAGAAGCACGAAGCGCAGATCGACTGGGCCCAGCCCGCCGACGCCATCGTGCGGCGCATCCGGGCGTTCGATCCGTTCCCGGGCGCCAACAGCCCACTCGACGGCGAGACCATCAAGCTCTGGACCGCGCACACGGTGCCCGCCGATGAAGCGGCGGCGCCAGGCACGATCCTGGCCGTCGACGACACCGGCGTCGCGGTGGCCACCGGCAATGCCGGCGTGGTGCTCACCGAGCTCCAGCGCCCGGGCGGCAAGCGCCTGCCCGTGGCCGATTTCCTGCGCGGCTTCGACCTGAAGCCCGGGCAGGTGTTCGGCTGATGTTTCTTTCATCGGCAATCCGCCAGCGCCCCGAATTCCGCAAGGGCATCCGCGACATGTCCTCGGCCGCACTGGGCATCGGCGCCTGGGGCCTGATGACCGGCGTGGCCATGGTCAAGTCGAACATGAGCGTGGTCGAGGCGGTGGCCATGACGCTGTTCGTGTACGCCGGCAGCTCCCAGCTGGCGGCCATTCCGCTCTTGTTCGCGGGTGCGCCGGCCTGGGTGATCCTGGCGACGGGCTTCTGCGTCAACCTGCGCTTCGTGGTCTTCAGCCTGCACCTGCGGCCCTACCTCATGCACATGCCGCGCTGGCGGCGCATGACCCACGGCTACCTGACGGCGGACCTGAGCTACGCGCTCTTCACCCGGCAGTACCCGGCGCCGCCCCTGACCATTGCCGAGCAGCAGTCGCAGGAGGCCTATCTCACCGGCAACTACTTCGTGACCTGGTGCTCCTGGATGGGCATGAGCCTCCTGGGCATCGCCCTGGCCAACTTCATTCCGCAGACCTGGGGCCTGGGCTTTGCCGGCGTGCTGAGCCTGGTGGCGATCGTCTGCTCGATGGCGACGACGCCGCTGCGTATCCTGGCCGCGCTGATCGCCGGCGCCACCGCGGTCGCGGCCTATGCGCTGCCGCTCAAGCTGAACATCGTCGTGGCCATCGGCGCCGCGGTGCTGCTGTGCTTCTGGCTGGAAAAACAGTTCGGGCTCGACCCCGATGCGGAGGACGACAAGTGAAAGGCACCACCGACCTCTGGACGCTGGGCGTCATCGCCGGCCTGGCCCTGGTCACGGTGCTCACGCGCTGCTTCTTCTTCATCCTCGACCGCCCATGGGGCCTGCCGGACTGGGCGCACCGCGCGCTGCACTACGCGCCGGCCGCGGCGCTGGCCGGCGTGATCGCCCCCGAGATCGTCATGACGCAGGGCCACCTGATCACCACGCTGCACGACGCGCGCCTGTACGCGGCCGTCGTCGGCGGCGCTTACTACTACTGGCGGCGCGGCGTGCTCGGCACGATGCTGGCGGGCATGGCGGTGTATTTGCCGCTGCACCTCTGGGCGGGTTGGTAGAGCCTCAGCGCAGGGCAAGCGCCGTGCGCAACGCGGCGGCGATCGCATCGGGCGTGGCCCGCCGCAGCATCGCTGCGCGGTAGGCATCGGGGCGCACGAGCACGAAGCTGCCGGCTTCATGAAGGCCGAGGTGGGCCAACAGTTTTTCATCAGCTTGCAGCGTCGGCAGATCGCTGTCGCCGCCGATGGCGAGCAGGCGCAGCGGCAGCGATGCGGTTGCGTCCATCGCCGCGCTGGCTTCGTCGAGCGTGGGCATGAACCACAGACCGAGGCACTGCGTGCCATCGGCCAGCAACTGCATCAACGTCGTCTCGCGGCCGTCGGCCCAGCGCAGCGGCAGGTTCTGCACCGAGCGCGCGCCTTCGGGCAATTGCGGGGCCGGCGGATAGTCGTTCGCGACCGACATGCGGCCGGTGTTCACCAGCGCCCGTGCGAACGGATGGCGCGCGGCCAGCGCCACCACCGCGCGGCGCAGCGTGTGCTCGGCCGGCGAGCGCGGCGCGAGAAAGCGCGCCGAGCGGCTTGTCACCTCGAGGTTCTGCGCCGCGGCGGGTTGCCGCTCCGCGTCGTAGCTGTCGAGCAGCGCATCGCCTGCCTTCCCTTGTGCGACCAGCGCCAGCTTCCAGCCGAGGTTCGCCGCATCCTGGATGCCGCTGTTGCCGCCGCGCGCGCCGAAGGGGCTCACCACGTGCGCGGCATCGCCGATGAAGAACACATGGCCATGGCGAAAGCGGTCCAGCAGGTGGTCGCGGTACCCGTAGGGGCCGATCCAGACGAACTCGAACTCCACGTCCGGCCCGAGCTGTTCGCGCAGCCGCGCACCCGCCACTTCGGGCTGGCTGATGTAGGCCGTGTCGCAGTCCTCGGGCATCTGGTAGTCGATGCGCCACACGCCATCGGCCATCAGGTGCTGCCAGACGCCGCGGCCTTCGTTGAAGGGCGCATCGACCCAGGTCCAGCGCTCGGTGGGCAGCGGCTTCTTGAAACGCACGTCGCTGATGCACCAGCGGTCGGTGCTGCGCGAGGCGTGCGCCTCGATGCCCAGCTGCGTGCGGATCGGGCTGTTGGCGCCGGTCGCGTCGATGAGCCGGTCGGCCTCGATCGTGTAGCTGCCGGCCGGGGTCTCGATCTCGAGGCGCACGCCGTCGCCCAGCGGCTCGACGTGCGTCACGCGGCTCTTCCAGCGCACGTCGGTCAGCCCGAGTTCGAGGATGCGCTCGACCAGGAACCACTCGACATAGAACTGCTGCAGGTTGATGAACGGCGGTTGCCTGGAGACGCTCGCCGCCTGCAGGTTGAAGTTGTAGACCTCCTGGTCGCCCGAGAAGGTGCGCCCGAACGACCAGGTGATGCCCTTGGCCGCGATGCGCTCGCAGATGCCCAGGCGCTCGAAGATCTCCAGGCTCTTTTGCGCATAGCAGATGCCGCGCGACGAGGCGCCGCGCACGCCGACGGTGTCGTCCTCGTCCAGCAGCACCGCGCGCACGCCGCGCTGCGCAAGATCGCAGGCCAGCGTGAGGCCCGAGGGGCCGGCACCGACGATGACGATGGGGTGGCGAACGATTTTCGCGCTGCCCAGTTCGGGCGGCGGCGTGAAGGGCCAGGCCGGCAGCTCGTAGGCCGGTGCGAAAGCGAAGGTTTCCATGTCTCTTCTACAGCGCGTGGGCGAACTCGGCGATGGCGTCCGCCGCCTTCGGGATCAGTTCTGGCTGCCCGGCCAGGTAGTGGTTGCCGCCGACGATGTCGACGTTGCGGATGCGTGCGCCGCCCGCGGCCATCCACGCATCGCGCGTGCTCGGGAAGGTCGATTGGTCGCCCGTGTAGGTCAGCAGCAGCTTGGGCACCGTGGTGCGCGCGAGGTTGGTGGGGCCGTCGGCCTGCGAGCGCGACGACCACTGCGAGAGGAACGCGGTGAGCGAGGTGGTGCGGCCCATTGCATTGGCCGAGTAGTTCACCTGCCGCGCATCGCCCCACACGCTGCCGGGCAGGCGGTCGTTGGCGTCGAGCGAGAGGTCCACGCAGCGCGGATCGGCATGCGTGCGGTAGACGATGAAGGTCTGGTCGCGCGGCGCGCTCGGCGTGCCGCGCAGCAGCGCGAGGCGGTCGATGCACCACTGCTCGATGCGGTCGAGCCGCGCTTTCTGCGCCGCGCTGAAGCGCGCAAGAAAGTCGCGGTCGTAGGGCATGCGATGGCGCGGGTCGTACATGTCGAGCGCGGGGTCCACCGAGAGCGGATCGTGCTCGTCGGTGACCGACGGGTCGATCCAGTCGCGCATCAGCCGCGTGCGGCCCAGGTGCGCGGCGCACAGCGCGATGCCGTCCACCGGTGGCAAATCGCTGGCGTGCAGGTGCGTGGGATCGCCATCGGGCAGGTGCGTGGCGGTGAGGTGCTCGGCCTGCGCCTGGTAGAAGGCCGCGAGCGCCGCGCCGCCCGAGTTGCCGACGAGAAACACCTTCTCGTAGCCGGCTTCGCGCAGGTGCTGCACGCCGGCGCCCAGGTCCTGGATGGCGCGCTCCATCAGGAGCACCGTGTCGTTGCCCACGAAGCGCGAGTTCAGACCCATGCAGCAGATGCCGCGCTCGGCCAGCGGACCGATGAGGTAATGGCCCATGAAGTTGCTGGTCGGATGCATCACGATGGCCGCGATCTTCTTCGGACCCTGCGGCGCGCGGAAGGCGCCATAGATGCGCGGGCGCAATAGCTGCAGGCCCGACTGGCTTTCCATCGCCGCGCCGGGCTTCACGTCGATGACGGCAAGTTGCAGCTCAGACATGCGGCGTGCCCTTCGCTGCGCGCAGTTCGGCCTTGCGCGCGGTCCATGCGTCGAGGTCCGCATGGGCATGCCGCGCATGCGCATCCATTTCTGCTTGCGTCACCGTCGGCGTCGTCAGTTCCAGGCGAATGCCGTTGGGGTCGAAGAAGTAGATCGATTCGATGATGTGGTGGTCGGTCACGCCCAGCACTTCGACGCCCGCGCCTTCGAGCCGCGCCTTGGCGGCCAGCAGGTCGGCCACCGAATCGACGCGCAGCGCGATGTGGTTCACCCACGCGGGCGTGTTGGGCGATGGCAGCGCGGCGGTGTCGTCGCCCAGGTCGAAAAAGGCGATGTACGAGCCGTCGCGCATCTGGAAAAAGATGTGCACGTAGGGGCAGTACTCGCCCGTACTCGGCACGTGGTCGCTCTGGATGAGGTGCGCGAGCGGCAGGCCCAGCAGGTCTTCGTAGAAGTGGCGGGTCTCTTCGCTGTCGCGGCAGCGCCAGGCGAAGTGGTGCAGCCCCCGGACAGGTGGCGCGGTGTGGGCGGTCGTCGGCATGCGTGTCTCCAATGAACCGCGATTGGGCGACGCCGCGTCTTATGATGCAATCGAAATTAATTCATCGATTGATGAAATAACCATATGAATCTGACCTTGCGCCAACTGCGCGCGTTCGCGGCCGTCGCCGAGGCCGGCAGCTTCACCGCGGCGGCGCAGCAGCTGCACCTCACGCAGTCCGCGCTCAGCGTGCTGGTGCGCGAACTCGAGCGCGAGATGGGCGTGCAACTGCTCGACCGCCACACGCGGCGCGTGCAGCTCTCGGAGGCGGGGCGCGAGTTTTTGCCCTCGGTGCATCGGCTGCTCGGTGACCTCTTGAGCGCCGTGGCCGGCGTGACCGATCTGCGTGACAAGAAGAAAGGCTTGCTACGGCTTGCGGCGCCGCAGCTCATGGCCTGCACGCTGATGCCGCGCGTGATCGCGCTCTACCGCGCGGCGTATCCCGACGTCGATGTGCGCCTGGCCGACACGCTGCCCGAGCACCTGCTGACCGGTGTGATCGCCGGTGACGTCGAACTGGCGGTGGGGCAGGACGTGGCGGTGGACGCCACCATCGAGCGCCGCACGCTGCTGCGCGACCGGCACTGGCTGATCTGCTCGCCCGACCATGCCTTTGCGAAACGTCGCAAGGTGCGCTGGCACGAGCTCGCCCCGTACACCTTCATCGCGCCAACGCGCGACTTCCGCCAGCGCGTGCTGCCCGAACTGGCCCCGGCGGACCGCGAACTCATGCTGCGCGCGGGCACGCAGGAGGTGTCGTACATGACCACCGCGCTCGGCATGGTGGCCGCGGGCCTGGGGCTCACGGTGTGCCCGACGTATTCCGCGCCGCTCGTGCGCGCCCACGGGCTGCAGATGGTGCGGCTCGAGTCGCCCGATTTCCACCGCGAGGTGTGCGTCTACAGCGCGGCGCGGCGCGCGCTCTCGCCGGCCGCGGCGAGCTTTGTCCAGATCCTGGAGCGCTTCGCCAAGGCGCAGCCGAAGGGTTGAAAAGCATCGGAACGCTGCAAGAGGCGCATAGAGCGGCCGCGGGGCGATACCTACAATGCAAGACGACCTGTTTTCCACTATCTCCAGAGACCCATGAACGTCATTCGATTCACCGACCTCTGCGCTGAGGGCAAGGCCGCCGGCCAGCGCGTGTTCATCCGCGCCGATCTCAACGTGCCGCAGGACGACCAAGGCAACATCACCGAAGACACGCGCATCCGCGCCTCGGTGCCCTGCATCCAACTGGCGCTCGACGCCGGCGCGGCCGTGATGGTCACTTCGCACCTGGGCCGCCCGACCGAGGGCGAATTCAAGCCCGAAGACTCGCTCGCCCCCGTGGCCAAGCGCCTGGGCGAGCTGCTCGGCCGCGACGTGCCGCTGGTGGCCAACTGGGTCGACGGCGTCGACGTGAAGCCCGGCCAGCTCGTGCTGCTGGAGAACTGCCGCGTCAACAAGGGCGAGAAGAAGAACGACGAGGCGCTGGCCCGCAAGCTCGCCGCGCTCACCGACATCTACGTGAACGACGCCTTCGGCACCGCGCACCGCGCCGAGGCCACCACCTACGGCATCGCGCAGTTCGCCAAGATCGCCGCGGCCGGCCCGCTGCTCGCCGCCGAGATCGACGCCATCACCAAGGCGCTGGCCCAGCCCAAGCGGCCGCTGGTGGCCATCGTGGCGGGCTCCAAGGTCAGCACCAAGCTCACCATCCTGAAGAGCCTGTCGGCCAATGTGGACCAGCTGATCGTGGGCGGCGGCATCGCCAACACCTTCATGCTGGCCGCGGGCCTTTCGATCGGCAAGTCGCTGGCCGAGCCCGACCTCATCGACCAGGCCAAGGCGGTGATCGAGGCCATGCGCGCGCGCGGCGCCGACGTGCCGATTCCCGTGGACGTGGTCACGGCCAAGACCTTCGCGGCCGACGCGCCCGCCACCGTCAAGGACGCGAGCGACGTGGCCGACGACGACCTGATCCTGGACATCGGCCCGAAGACGGCCGCGATTCTTTCGGCGCAGCTGCACGAAGCCGGCACCATCGTCTGGAACGGCCCGGTCGGCGTGTTCGAGTTCGACGCCTTCGAAGGCGGCACCAAGGCCATCGCGCAGGCGATCGCCCAGAGCAGCGCGTTCTCGATCGCCGGCGGCGGCGACACGCTCGCGGCCATCGCCAAGTACGGCATCGAAAAACAGGTTGGCTACATCTCGACCGGCGGCGGCGCGTTCCTGGAAGTGCTGGAGGGCAAGACCCTGCCGGCCTTCGAGATCCTGTCCAAGCGCGCGGCCGGTTGAACCCGGCGGCGGGGAATCTCGTGAGGGTGACTTCCGTCAGACACACAAAGTGTATACAGTAGCGAATACAAAACGGAGACCCATTTCATGAGCACGGATCGCATCCCCCGCCACGCCACCAAGATCGTCGCCACGCTCGGCCCGGCGTCCAGCACCCCCGAACTGCTGGAGAAGATGATCCAGGCCAAGGTCAGCGTGGTGCGCCTGAACTTCAGCCACGGCACCGCGCAGGACCACATCGACCGCGCCCTGATGGTGCGCGAGGCCGCCCGCAAGACGGGCCGCGAAGTGGCCATCATGGCCGACCTGCAGGGCCCGAAGATCCGCGTCGGCCGCTTCGCGCAGGGCAAGGTGCTGCTCGAAGCGGGCGCCAAGTTCGTGCTCGATGCTTCCCGCACCGAGCCCGGCGACATCGATGCCGTGGGCCTCGATTACAAGGACCTGCCGCGCGACGTGAAGCCCGGCGACCGGCTGCTGCTGAACGACGGCCTGATCGTGCTGATCGTGGACGGCGTCAAGGGCGAGGCGGTCTACACCACCGTCAAGCTGGGCGGCGAGCTCTCGAACAACAAGGGCATCAACAAGCAGGGCGGCGGCCTCACCGCCCCCGCGTTGACCGCCAAGGACATGGAAGACATCAAGACCGCGATGAGCTTCCAGGCCGACTACGTGGCCGTGAGCTTTCCGAAGAACGCCACCGACATGGAAATGGCCCGCCAGCTGTGCAACGTGGCTGCGGCCGAATTCGGCCACAAGCCCGGCATGATCGCCAAGATCGAGCGCGCCGAAGCGATCCCGAAGCTCGAAGAGATCCTGCGCGCGAGCGACGGCATCATGGTCGCCCGCGGCGACCTGGCGGTGGAAGTCGGCAATGCCGCCGTGCCCGCGCTTCAGAAAAAGATGATCCGCATGGCGCGCGACATGGACAAGGTGGTGATCACCGCGACCCAGATGATGGAGTCGATGATCACCAACCCCGTGCCCACCCGCGCCGAGGTGAGCGACGTGGCCAATGCCGTGCTCGACGGCACCGATGCCGTGATGCTCTCGGCCGAAACCGCCTCGGGCCGCTACCCGCTGGAGACCGTGCAGGAGATGAGCCGCATCTGCGAGGCTGCCGAAGCCGCGGAAGACAAGATGCTCGATGCCGATTTCAGCGGCAAGACCTACAGCCGCATCGACCAGTCGATCGCGATGGGCGCGCTCTTCACCGCGCACCACCTGGGCGCCAAGGCCATCGTGGCGCTGACCGAGTCGGGCTCCACGATGCTGTGGATGAGCCGCCACCGCGCGCACATCCCGATGTACGCCCTGACCTCGCGCCTGGCCACGCAGCGCAAGCTCGCGCTGTACCGCAACGTGCGCCCGCTCCTGATGGACTCGCAGACCGACCGCGACACCGCGCTCGAACAGGCCGAAGCCCATCTGAAGAAGCGCGGCATCGTGCAGAGCGGCGATGTCTACGCCATCACCTGCGGCGAGCCGATGGGCGCCCCGGGCGGCACCAACATGCTGAAGATCTGCCGCGCAAGCTGAGCACGCTCTCGGCAAGGCAAAGGCCGGCGCATGCCGGCCTTTTTCGTTGCGCGGTTCCGTCCGCTCAGCCGTTGCGGAAGAGGAAGCTGTAGGCGTTCAGCGCCGGCACGCCGCCCAGGTGGGCGTAGAGCACCTTCGAGCCGGCCGGAAATTCTCCGAGCCGCACCTTCTCGATCATCCCGTGCATCGACTTGCCCTCGTACACGGGGTCGGTCAGCATCCCTTCGAAGCGCGCGCAGAGGCGGATCGCCTCCAGCGTGCCTTCGTTCGGCAGCCCGTATTCGGGACCGCCGAAGCGGCGGTCGAGCACCACGTCTTTTTCGGTGATGTCGCGGCCCAGTTCGACGAGTTCGGCCGTGTTCTTTGCGATGCGCACGATCTGCTCGAAGGTCTGCTGCGGCTTGGCCGAGGCGTCGATGCCGATCACGCGGTCGGCGCGGCCATCGGCTGCGAAGCCCACCACCATGCCGGCCTGCGTGCTGCCGGTCACGGCGCAGACCACGACGTAGTCGAACTTGAAGCCGAGTTCGGCCTCTTGCTGGCGCACTTCTTCGGCGAAGGCCACGAAGCCCAGGCCGCCCTTCGGATGCTCGGAGCAACCCGCCGGAATCGGAAAAGGCTTGCCGCCCGCCTGGCGCACGCTTTCCATCGCGTCTTCCCAGCTCTTGCGGATGCCGATGTCGAAGCCCGCCGCATCGAGCCGCACGTCGGCGCCCAGGATGCGCGACATCTCGATGTTGCCGACCCGGTCGTACAGCGCGTCGGAGTAGTTGACCCAGTTCTCCTGCACCAGCACGCACTTCATGCCCAGGTGCGCGGCCACCGCGGCCACTTGGCGCGTCTGGTTCGACTGGATGCCGCCGATGGACACCAGCGTGTCGTAGCCGCCTTCGAGCGCCTCGGGGATCAGGTATTCGAGCTTGCGGGTCTTGTTGCCGCCGAAGGCCAGGCCGCTGTTGCAGTCCTCGCGCTTGGCGTAGAGATCGACCTTGCCGCCCAGGTGCGCGCTCAGGCGCTTGAGCGGGTGGATCGGCGTGGGGCCGAAGGTCAGGGCGTGGCGGGGAAATTTCTTCAGGTTCATCGACGCAGCTCCGAGGGGGGTTGAAGCTGTCGATCGTAGAAAGAAGGGCTCGCAACGTGCTTGCGAAGTTCATGGCAGTTTCGGGAAAAAAGAAGGCAAGATGCGCCGATAAAAGACTTTCAGTTCAAGGATGCCTCCATGAGCACAACAAAGTTGCGTTCGTCGGTGGAGCTCGATCGCACCGACCGCGCGATCCTGCGCGCGCTGCAGCGCGACGCCTCGGTGTCGAACGTCGCGCTGGCCGCCAAGGTGAACCTCAGCGCCCCGGCGTGCCTGCGCCGCGTCGAGCGCCTGAAGGAAGCCGGGTTCATCAAGGGCATCGTCGCGCTGCTCGATCCGGACGCGCTGGAGGTCGGCATGCTGGTGATGATCGGCGTGGTGCTCGACCGCTCCACGCCCGACTCGTTCTCCGACTTCGAGAAGGCCGCGCAGAAGGTCTCGGGCTGTCTCGAATGCCATGTGGTCTCGGGCGAGTTCGACTACTTCATGCTCGTGCGCACGCGCGACAACGACAGCTTCAACCGCCTGCATGCCGAGCAGCTGCTGTACCTGCCAGGCGTGCGGCAGATCCGCACCTTCGTGGTCTTGAAGCAGGTGCTGTCGACCACGCAGCTTCCGATCTGACGAAACCGCGGCGCGCCCGCGTGCGTACTGGTGCGATGAGCTTTCCCACCTTCGCGTCCCTTCGCCAGCGTCGCAGCGCCATCGCTACCGCTTTCACCGTCACCGCAGCCGCCGTGCTGTCGGCCTGCTCCCCGATCAAGGTGCTCAACGGGCTGGTGCCGGAAGACACCTACCAGTTCCAGGGCGGCATCGCCTATGGCGCGGCGCCCCGGCAGCAGCTGGACGTCTACCAGCCGCTGCCCGCCACGCCGCCGGCACGGGGCGCGCGCCCGCTGGTGGTGTTCTTCTTCGGCGGCACATGGAGCAGCGGTGACCGCGCCAGCTACAAGTTCGTTGGCGAGGCGCTGGCGGCCCGGGGCGCGGTGGTCGTGATTCCCGACTACGGCCTCTCGCCGGTCTACACCTACCCCGTCTTCGTGCGCGACAGCGCGCTGGCCGTCAAATGGGCGCTCGACAACGCGGCGCAGTTGGGCGCCGACCCCAGGCAGGTCTACGTGATGGGCCACAGCTCGGGCGGCTACAACGCCGCGATGGTGGCGCTGGACGATCGCTGGCTTGGCGAAATCGGCGCGAGCCCCAGGCAACTCGCCGGCTGGGTCGGCCTGGCCGGCGCCTACGACTTCCTGCCCATCGGCGACCCGCAGGCGCAGGCCGCCTTCAACTGGCCCAACACGCCGCGCGACTCGCAGCCGCTCGCGCATGCGAGCGCCGCGTCGCCCCGCGCGCTGCTGATGGCGGCGTCGAAGGACAACCTGGTCTACCCCGACCGCAACACCGGCCAGATGGCCACGGCGTTGCGCGCCGCCGGGGTGCCGGTGCAGGTGCGGCTGTTCGACAACCTGAGCCACGTCACGCTGATCGGCGCGTTCGGCAAGCCGATCCAGTGGCTCGGAGGGCCGGTGCTGCCGCCGGTCATGGACTTCCTCGGGTTGGCGTCAGTCCTGTCCCACAAGGGGGCTCGGTAGAATTGCGGTAGTTTTCTCTCGTCTTTCCGCCTTCTTCTTTCCCTCTTTTCTCCCTATTCCCGCGAGGTATTCCCCATGGCACTCGTCTCGATGCGCGAACTGCTGGACCACGCCGCAGCCAACGGCTACGGCATTCCGGCCTTCAACGTCAACAATCTCGAACAGGTCCAGGCCGTGATGGAGGCCGCCAAGGAAACCGGCGCCCCCGTCATCCTGCAAGCCAGCGCCGGTGCCCGCAAATACGCCGGCGAAGCTTTCATCAAGCACCTGATCCAGGCCGCGATCGAGCAGTACCCCAACATCCCGCTGGTCATGCACCAGGACCACGGCCAGAACCCCGACGTCTGCAAGGGCGCCATCGACCTGGGCTTCAGCTCGGTCATGATGGACGGCTCGCTCGAAGCCGACGGCAAGACCATCGCCAGCTACGACTACAACGTGGACGTCACCAAGAAGGTGTCGGACATGGCCCACCGCCTGGGCGTGACCGTCGAAGGCGAGCTCGGCTGCCTCGGATCGCTGGAGACCATGAAGGGCGACAAGGAAGACGGCCACGGCACCGACGACACCATGACGCGCGAGCAACTGCTCACCGACCCCGAGCAGGCCGCCGACTTCGTCAAGCGCACCCAGATCGACGCGCTGGCCATCGCCATCGGCACCAGCCACGGCGCCTACAAGTTCACCCGCGAGCCCACCGGCGACATCCTGGCGATCGACCGCATCAAGGAAATCCACCGCCGCATTCCCAACACCCACCTGGTGATGCACGGCTCCTCGAGCGTGCCGCAGGAACTGCTGGCGATCATTCGCCAGTACGGCGGCAACATGAAGGAAACCTACGGCGTGCCCGTCAAGGAAATCCAGGAAGCCATCAAGCACGGCGTGCGCAAGATCAACATCGACACCGACATTCGCCTGGCAATGACCGGCGCGGTGCGCAAGTTCCTGGCCGAGAACCCCGAGAAGTTCGACGCCCGCGAATGGCTCAAGCCCGCGCGTGAAGCCGCCAAACTGATCTGCAAGCAGCGCTACATCGAGTTCGGCTGCGAAGGCCAGGGCGCCAAGATCAAGGGCGACACGCTGCAGGTGGTCGCCGCCAAGTACGCCAAGGGCGAACTGGCCCAGGAAGTCGTCTAAAAACTTCCCCGCGATTCGAAGGCCACCGTTCGCGGTGGCTTTTTTCTGCGCGCACAATCCGCTTTCCCGTCACCCGCTTTCCCGTCACCCGTTTTCCCACAGCATCTCTGCCCTTGCTCCCATGACCACCGTCCACACCTCCTCCATCCAGAGCCTGCCCCTGCTTGCGCGCGGCAAGGTGCGCGACAACTACGCCGTCGGCGAGGACCGCATCCTGATGGTCGCGAGCGACCGGCTCAGCGCCTTCGACGTGATCATGGGCGAGCCGATTCCCGGCAAGGGCGAGATCCTCACGCAGATGGCGCTGTGGTGGTTCGAGCGGCTCGGCCAGCTCTGCCCCAACCACCTGACCGGCGACGCGCCCGAGAGCGTGGTCACCGCCGAAGAGGTGCCCCAGGTCACCCGGCGCTCGATGCTGGTCAAGCGACTGAAGCCGATTCCGGTGGAGGCCGTGGTGCGCGGCTACCTGGCCGGCAGCGGCTGGAAGGAGTACCAGGAAAGCCGATCGGTCTGCGGCGTGCCGCTGCCCGAGGGCCTGACCAACGCGAGCAAACTGCCGCGCCCGATCTTCACGCCCGCCGCCAAGGCCGCGGCCGGCGAACACGACGAGAACATCAGCTACGACCGCGTGGTCGAGATCGTCGGCCCCAAGCTGGCCCAGCAGATCCGCGAGACCAGCATCGCGATCTACGAAACCGCCGCGCAGATCGCCCTCACCAAGGGAATGATCATTGCCGACACCAAGTTCGAATTCGGCCTGGACGAAGCCGGCACGCTGGTGCTGATGGACGAGGTGCTCACGCCCGACAGCTCGCGCTACTGGCCCGTGGAAGGCTACGAGGCGGCGCTCGCCGCCGGCACCAACCCGCCGAGCTACGACAAGCAGTTCGTGCGCGACTGGCTCGAGGCCACCAAGATCAACGGCAAGCCTTGGGACAAGACGCCGCCGGCGCCGCGCCTGCCGGCCGAGGTGATCGAAAAAACTGCCGCCAAGTACCGCGAGGCGCTGGAACGCCTCACGGGCTGAGCGATAGCGCCCCCCGGCTTTTCACTTCGCTTCGCTGCGTGTAATTCGCCACCTCCCGAGGGGGAGGCGCGGCTCGCCTTGGGGCGGCCCGGCGGCTGCCGCCTTCAGCGGTTCCCCGAGCTCAACGTCGCCACGGTCCGCCCGCCGGCGTCCAGCAGCGCGAGCCGCCCCGGCGCAAGGCTGTAGCTCGAGGTGCTCTGCAGGGCCGAGAGGAACTGCGCTTCGTTGGCGCCGCGCACCGGGTCCGCGCAGGCCATGCGCGTGGCCGCCAGCTGCCCGATCTTCAATGTGATGCCGCTGCGGGTGTAGGTGCCCGAGACGCGGTTGCAGCCGCCCGAGCCGCTCACGCGGCCGCTGCTGCGGTCGAACTGGATCTGCGCATCGCCACCCGGCGTGATGGACTCGTCGCCCAGCTGCGTGAGGCGCCAGAGCGGGCCTTCGATGGGTTCGTCCAGGCTGATGCCGCTCCCGCAGCCGGTCAAGGTGATCAACAGCGCGGCCGTGGCAAGCACGGGGAGCGCAATGTGGCGGGCGAAGGAACGCATGGCCAGTCTTTCCTTTTGAATCTGCAACAAGATGAAATCGGGCGCCATCGTATGCGACGACGCCTAGCTCGCCAATGACGCCAGCGCCACGCCGCCCGCCAGCCGGGCCTCCACGCAACGCCGCACGCTGGCCGGCGTGCCGTCCCGGGCGAGCAGCGCGGGCCATTCGGCCTGCGCCTGGCGCACCGTGTCGCGGGCAATCGCCATGAGCCGCGCCGGGCGCAGCAGGCCCGCCGAGCGCAGCAGGGCGTCGAGCGCCGGCCAATCAAAGGCGCGCAGCTTGGCGTCGATCGCGCGGTTCACGCCGTAGTCGCCGGCCGGCACGTCCTCGAAGAAGGCGGCCACGCACACCGGGTCGTAGAGCGGCGCGAGCACCGGCGCCACGCCGTCCGGGTAGCGCAGCGCCCAGTTCTTCAGGTGCGCATCGCTGTTGCCCAGGAGGATGAAGGCGACGATGCGCCGCACGCATTCGCGCACGTCGGCCACCGGATTGGGCGAGAGCCGGTCGAGCACGCGCAGCATCGCGGGCCAGTCGACCGCCAGGCCCCGGCCGTACTTCTGCCGGGGCTCGTACTGCAGCACCTGCGCGAACTCCTCCATGTGGATGCGCCCGCCCTCGGGGGTGCGGTCGAAGCGGCGCACCGCAAGGATCTGCTCGAAGCGCACCTGTTCGGGCAGGTCGGCGTCGGCGCGGCCGATCACGGTGGCTTCCGCGCAATCGAGGCCCAGCGCGCCGCAGAGGCGATAGCCGGTGAACTCGTTGTCGACCAGGTCCGGATGCCGCGTGCTCGGCAGCTTGAGGATGAAGGAGCCGGCGGCCCCATGCCGCCGCACCACGTAGCGCCGCCCGTCCTGCACCGCGGAAAACTTGGTCACCACGCCCGGGATGGCGGCGGCGTCTTCCACCGGCATCTCGACGAAGCCGGGCTCCAGCACGTCCAGGCCGAGCGCCGTGTGCCAGTGGCGCACGGTGTCGGGAATGCCCTCGGCCGTGGGCACCGGCTCGACTTCCAGCGCGCCCATCAGGTCGTGGCCGGCGGCGGCGAGCAGCTCGAACTCGTCGTCGGCCGCGCAGCCGCGCTGCTGCGCGAGGCGCTCGCGGTTGTGGCCCTCGGGCAGCAGGTTCTGGAAATAGCTCGGCCAGTGGCCGTCGCTGCGCGAGACGCGGGTGTCGCGCGCCGAGGCCAGGATGGCGCGTGTCGCGGCCTCGTCGGCGCCACGGTACGCCAGGGAAAGCGTCGGCCGGCCGGCGTCGGCGATGTACGCCTCGTCGAACGACACGCGCAGGATGTCGCCGTACTGCGAGAGATAGCCGATGGCGCGCCGCCCGCCGTTGGGCCGCCCCGAGGCGGGCGAGCCCCCTTGGGGGGCAGCGCCGACACGAAGTGCGGAAGCGTGGGGGTCTTGTGCATCGCCATCCGGCCCATGCAGGTACATCCGCAGGTAGCGGATGCCGGTGTTGAAGGCGGCGCTCGTGCTCACCGGCTTTCGTCGGCCAGGCTCTGCGCGATGGAGGGCGGCGCGCCCACGCCCGCCGGCTGGCCCAGCAGGCGGCCGCCCGAGCGCACGAAGTCTTCGAGCTGCGGGCGCAGGGTGGCGGGCACGGGCATCAGCTCGAGCCCCAGCACGCGCGCCATTTCGAGCAGCGTCGACAGGCGCGGATCGATCTGACCGCTCTCGATGCGCTGCACCGTCATGCGCGAGAGCCCCGCCTGCGTGGCCAGCGCCTCCTGGCTCAGGCCGCCGGCCTTGCGGGCTTTTTCGAGTTCTTCGGTGAGTTGGAGCATTGGCGTACGCTTTTTCTAAAAATTGAGTAGCAATGCTATCTATCTAAGGCCGAGCAGGCAATAAAAAAGCGACCCTTCAGTCGCTTTTTTAATTCAATGCGCATCAAGCTGCGCATTTTGTAGTGTCAGCTCAGCACGACGCTGCTCAGGCGCCGGCGGTACGTCGCCACGACCGGGTCGTCCGGCGGAATCTGCCCGTCGGCCACCTTCACCTTCGGCGGCTCGATCACATCGAGGATCGCGATGTAGGTCTTGCGGGCGAGCTCTTCGCTCCAGCTCTTGTCGCGCATCAGGATGTCGAGCAGCTCGTCCATCGCGTCGGTCCAGCGCTGCCCGGCCATCAGGAGGCGGGCGCGGCCGAAGCGGGCGTCGAAGTCGCGCTTGTTGGCGGCGATCTTCGCGTCGAACTCGGCGATCGCGGGCGCGGGGCCCGCGACGGGCGCCGCGAAATCGATGGCGTCCATCCAGCGCTGCAGCGCATCGAAGCGGCGCACCAGGGAGGTCTTGGCGATCACGGGGGCGAAGGCCACCTTGGCGTCGTCGACGCGGCCCTCCTGCAGCAGGAGCTTGATGTAGTCGAAGCGGGCATCGTCGTTGGCCGGGTCGGTGGCCACCGCGTGCTGCAGCTTCTCGAGCGCGCCCTCCGTGTCGCCCTCGGCCAGCGCTTCCTGCGCGGCAGCTTCTTCCGAGGCGGCCTCGGCCTCGTCGGCGCCCGGCACGTGCTTGTCGAGGAATTCGCGGATCTTCTCGGCCGGAATGGCGCCCACGAAGCCGTCCACCGGCTGGCCGTCCTTGAACATCACGCAGAACGGGATGCTGCGCACGCCGAACATCTCGGACAGTTGCGACGAAATCTGCGGCACCTTGTCGGCGTCGAGCTTGGCCAGCGTGAAGCGGCCGGCGTATTCGACCTCGAGCTTTTCGAGCACCGGGCCGAGCTGCTTGCAGGGGCCGCACCATTCGGCCCAGATGTCCAGCAGCACCGGTGTGGCGACGGAGCCTTCGATCAGTTCGGCCTGGAAATTTTCGAGAGTGATGTCGATCATCGGAACCAGCTGGGGGTGAAACGTAAAATTGAAACCATGAACGAAACCATTCAGGTCGGTGTAGTGATGGGCTCGAACTCCGATTGGGAGACGATGCGCAACGCGGTCGAGATTCTCCAGCAATTCGGAATCGGGCACGAAGCCAAGGTGGTCTCGGCCCACCGGATGCCCGATGCGCTGTTCGCATATGCCGAAAGCGCCGCCGGGCGCGGGCTCACCGCGATCATCGCCGGAGCGGGCGGCGCGGCCCACCTGCCGGGCATGCTGGCCTCCAAGACCACGGTGCCGGTGCTCGGCGTGCCGGTGGCCAGCCGCCACCTGCAGGGCGTCGATTCCCTCTACAGCATCGTGCAGATGCCCAAGGGCGTGCCGGTGGCCACCTTTGCGATCGGCAATGCCGGCGCGGCCAACGCGGCGCTGTTCGCGGTGGCGATGCTGGCGGTGAACAACCCCGCGCTGCGCGCCAGGCTCGACGCCTTCCGCACGGCCCAGACCGCCGCCGCCGAAGCCATGACGCTGCCGCCGGCCGCCGCCGGCGAGGCCCCCGCGGCCCCGCCCGCCGTTTCTCCTTTCTCGCCGCAAGGCGGAGGTGCCCTGTGACCAAGAACGGCGATCTGCCCATCCTCCCGGGCGCCACGCTCGGCGTGCTCGGGGGCGGCCAGCTGGGCCGCATGTTCGCGCATGCCGCCCAGCGCATGGGCTACTTCACTGCGGTGCTCGACCCCGACGCCGACAGCCCTGCCGGCCGGGTGAGCCATCACCACATCCACACCGACTACGCCGATGTCGACGGCCTCGCCCGCCTGGCCGGCCTGGCCGACGCGGTGACCACCGAGTTCGAGAACGTGCCCGCGCCTTCGCTGGAGCACCTGGCCGTGGCGCGCCCCGTGGCGCCCGGCGCCTCGGCCATCGCCATCGCGCAGGACCGCATCGCCGAGAAGGCCCACTTCACCCGCTGCGGCGTGCCCTGCGCGCCCTACGCGGCCATCGAAACGGCCGCCCAGCTGGCCGCCGTCGAGGACCACCTCCTGCCCGGTATCCTGAAGACCGCGCGCCTGGGCTACGACGGCAAGGGCCAGCAGCGCGTGAAGACGCGCGCCGAGCTGGTCGAGGCCTGGCAGGCCACCGGCTGCGTGCCCTGCGTGCTCGAGAAGATGCTGCCGCTCGAATTCGAGTGCTCGGTGATTCTTGCGCGCGGCCGCGACGGGCAGATCGTGCACTTTCCGCCCCAGCGCAACCTGCACCGGGACGGCATCCTGGCCGTCACCGAGGTGCACGCGCTGAACATGCCCAAGACGGTGGCGCAGGGCGCGGTCAATTCCGCGAAAAGCATCGCCAACGGCCTGGGCTACGTGGGCGTGCTGTGCGTCGAATTCTTCGCGCTGGCCGACGGCTCGCTGGTGGTCAACGAAATGGCGCCGCGCCCGCACAACAGCGGCCACTACACGATGGAGGCCTGCGACGTGTCGCAGTTCGAGCTGCAGGTGCGCACCCTCGCGGGCCTGCCGCTCGCGCCGCCGCGCCAGCACAGCCCCGCGATCATGCTGAACCTGCTGGGCGACCTGTGGTTCACGTCCGGTGAAGAAAAGCCGGTCTCGCCGCGCTGGAGCGACGTGCTCGCGCTGCCCGGCGTGCACCTGCACCTCTACGGAAAGATCGAGCCGCGGCCCGGCCGCAAGATGGGCCACCTGACGCTCACCGGCGCCACGCTGGAGAGCGTGCGCGCCAATGCCTCGCAGGCCGCCCTGCTGCTGGGCCTGCCGGCGGTGGATGTGACCGGTCTCGCATGATCCTCGACGGCCAATCCCCCGAGGCCATCGCCGAGGCCGTGCGCGTGCTGCGCGCGGGCGGCCTCGTCGCCTTTCCGACCGAGACCGTCTACGGCCTGGGCGCCGACGCGAGCAGCGACATGGCCGTGGCCGGGATCTTCAAGGCCAAGGGGCGGCCCGCCGACCATCCGCTGATCGTGCACGTTGCCGCCGGCATGAAAGGCACCGAGGCGCTCTCGCGCTTCGCCCAGCCGCTGCCGCTCTTCGCGCAGAAGCTGGTGCAGGCCTTCTGGCCCGGCCCGCTCACGCTGATCGTCACGCGCCAGCCCGGCGTGGGCGCCGCGGCGGCGGGCGGGCAGGACACCATCGGCCTGCGCTGCCCCTCGCACCCCGTGGCCCAGGCGCTGCTCGAGGCCTGCGCCGAGCAGGGCGTGCCGGGCGTCGCGGGGCCGAGCGCCAACCGCTTCGGCCGCGTGAGCCCGACCACCGCCCAGCATGTCTACGACGAGTTCGGCGAAGCCGTGCCGGTCATCGACGGCGGCGCCTGCGAAGTCGGCATCGAATCGACCATCGTCGACTGCAGCCGCGGCGCGCCCGTGCTGCTGCGCCCGGGCCTCATCACGCGCGCGCAGATCGAAGCGGCCTGCGGCGAAAAGCTCAGCGATCGCGACGTGCTCGAAACCCCCGATCCGCGCGCCTCGGGCACGCTCGAGGCGCACTACGCGCCGAACGCCAAGCTGCGGCTGATGGATGCCAAGGCGCTGCAGACCGGCCTGGACGTGCTCGGCGCCAATGCCGCGCACATCGCCGTCTGGGCGCGCAGCAGCCTGCGCTGCCGCTCGCAGCGCGTGCTGCAGCGGCGCATGCCCGACGACGCGGCGACCAGCGCGCACCAGCTGTTCGCAGTGCTGCGCGAATTCGACGCGCAGGGCGTCAAGCTGATCTGGGTCGAGACGCCGCCCGACACGCCCGAGTGGGAAGGCGTGCGCGACCGCCTTCAGCGCGCGGCAGCAGCCTGATCCGGAAACACCGTGGAACCGGCTTTGCCGGGCCTCAGGTGTTGCCCCCGGCAGGGGGTTGGCGAAGCGACACGAAGTGCGCGCAGCCTGGGGGCGAGCCCTATCCTCCTGCCGCCAGCACGCCCTGGAAGAACCCGCGCGCTGCCGCCAGGCAGAACGGCGGCGCCAGCGTGCCGTGGTACGCGGCGGTGACCGCGCGCGCCTTGTCGGCATCGCTGCCCGCCGTGCTCTGCGCGAGCGAGCTCTTGGCCTGCGCGAAGCCCGCGCGGGCGGCCGAGTAGGCGTCGATCGCGGCGGAATCTTCCAGGTCCACCACCGACAGCGCCGCGGCCGGCATGCCCTTCGCGCGGAAGTAGCCCGCGGTGGCGCGGGTGCTCACGAAGTTCACCGTCGGGTCGTTGGCGCCGCCGCACATCAGCACCGGCCGGGTCGGCACCCAGTTGCGCAGGTCGTTGGCGAGCGCCGCCTTGCGAAAGCCCGTCGAGGGGCTGCAATTGAGCGGCGCCGTCGCGCCGAGCGAAGCCGCCGTCGCGGGCAGCGCGTTGCCGGGGCAGGGGTTGGACTGGACATCGCCGGCCGCCTGCGTGAGGTAGCTCTGGCGCACCAGGTTGTTGGCGCCGTAGAAGATCGAGAGGTCCGGGCTCACCGGCCCCGGCGTGGCGCCCGCCGGGAACAGCGCCAGCTGCGGCAGCTTGCCGCTGGTGAACAGCGTGTCCGGCGTCGCGCTCGGCAGCAGCGTGTCGATGCCGGTGGCGTACTGCGCTTCGTACACGTCGCTGGTGGCGTTGTAGACGTTGCCGAACTGCTGCTGCCAACTGGTCGACAGCAGCGGCACGAAGAGCGTCGCGCCCAGCGCCGGCCAGCCCTGGAAGGTGTAGTCGGTCAGGAGGCTGATGGCCGAGGGGGCCGACAGCGGCGCCGAGGCCGTCACGGCCTTGCCCGTGGCCTGCATCTCGCGGTGCGCGGCCATCGCGACGTAGCCGCCCTGCGAGTAGCCGGTGATGAAGAGCGAGCCCGCGTCGTTCGCGTCGATGCCCGAGAAGGTCTTGCGCGCCGCGGTGAGCGCATCGACCATGTCCTTGCCCTGCTGGTCGCCGTTCAGGTACGGGTGGTAGGCGAGCGTCGACTTGTCGTAGCCCGCGTAGTTGGGCGCCACCACGATGAAACCTTGCGCCGCGAGCATGGCCGCGACCACCACGCCTTCGCCGGCGGCCGCCTGTTTCGTGTCGGTCCACTTGGCCAGGTTGTAGTCGCGCGCGGCGTTCGTGCCGTGCGCATAGAGCACCACCGGCCGCGCGCCGTTGCAGGCGATGTCGGTGCCCGAGGGCACCATGATCGCGGCGGTCGCCGTGGTGGCTTCGCCCTTGCCGCCGACGGTGCGGTATTCGAGGTAGCGCGTGTCGATGCCGCACTTGGGCGTGCCCGCCACCTGCAGCAGCGCGCGGCCCTTGTCGTCGGCGCCCAAGAGCGTTTTGAACTGATCGACCGACAGCCGCGTGACCTGCGCGGGCGGGTTGGTGACGACCGAGCCGCGCCCGGTGTCGGCGACAGGCGGCGGAAAGCCCACGCCGATGCCGCCGCCGCCACCTCCTCCGCCCCCGCAGGCTGCAAGGAGCAGCGTGGCGCCCGCGAGTGCCGCCATCTTGTGCAGCGGCATGGATGGTTGTCGTTGTGGCGTGTTCAAGGCGTGTCTCCTGCTGTCGCTGTGTGGAATCGAACGGTCGTCAGATTCTGGGCAGCGCCATGGCCGCGCGCAAGCGGCGTTCGCCTACAGAAGATTTCAGTACACCGTGGGCCGGCGCGGCCGTTGGTGGTCGTCAGTTGTCCTGTGCGGCCCAATCGACCAGCGCGTCGAACGCGGCGCGCGTGGCGCCCGCGTTCTCGCCGTTGGCGATGGCCACCAGCACATAGCGCCGGCCGCTCGCGCCGTGCACGTAGCCGGCCACGCCCGAGGCGTCGCGCAGCGTGCCGGTCTTCAGGTGCGCAGCGCCCCCCGAGCGCAGCGCGCGCTTCTTCAGCGTGCCATCCACACCCGAGGCGGGCAGCGACGACATCAGTTCCGGCATCACCGGCGAGCGCCACGCCACCTGCAGCATCTTGCCCAGCGCCGCGGCGCTGATGCGCTCGTCGCGCGAGAGGCCCGAGCCGTTCTCGAACACCGGCTGCGCCTCGCCGGTGCCGATGCGCTCGCGCCACCACTGGCCCAGCGCGCTGCGCGAGGCCTCGAAGGTGCCGCGGTTCTTCTGCGTGAGGCCGATGGTGAGGAACACCTGCTGGGCCATCACGTTGTTGCTGTACTTGTTGATGTCGCGGATCACCTCGGCCAGCGGCGGCGAGCCGAACTCGAAGGCGGGCTTCAGGCCCGCGGGCACGCGGCCCTCGCGCATCTGCCCGCCCACGCGCCCGCCCATCTCGGCCCACATGCCGCCGAGCGCGCGCAGGCTGTACGTGCGCGGATCGCCGTAGGCCACGGCCCAGCTCTTCTCGCCGCAGGCGGCCGGAAAAGCGCCGTTGAAGCGGATGCGGTTGACGTCGCTGAAATCGGTCTTGAGCGCGGTGCGCCAGTCGCCGCATTCGCCGGGCGAAAGCGGCACGGTGGCCGGCATCGCCACGCTCGCGAGCGGCGGCTCGTAGCTCACGCGCGCGATCTGTGCGGCGCGGTCGGGCGCGAAGGTCATGTTGACCGACTTGAAGTTGACCAGCAGCGCATCGGGCGATGCGTTGTAGGGCCGCAGCGGCTCGCCGTCGAAGGCGCTCGGGTCGTTCTCCACCGTGTTCTCGAAGGCGCTGCGGTCGATCACGATGTCGCCGCTCACCGTGGTGATGCCAAGGCCCTGCACGTGGCGCAGCATCAGCCACACGCGCTCGAGCACCAGCTTCGGATCGCCCTGGCCCTTGATGTAGAGGTTGCCGTTGAGCACGCCGTTGCTGACCGGGCCTTCGACGTACACCGGCGTGGTCCAGCTGTAGGCGGGCCCCAGCAGGTCGAGCGCCGCGTAGGTGGTGACCAGCTTCATGATCGAGGCCGGATTCACCGGCACCTGCGAGCGCCAGGCCAGGCGCGGCGGGCGCACGCCGTCGGCATCGGCCACCAGCAGCGTCACCGTGTCGCGCGACACCTTGGCGCGCGCCAGGGCGGTTTCGACTTCGGTGGGAAGCGCTTGCTGGGCGAAGGCGCTGGCCGAGGCCAGCGCGGAGAGACAGATGAAGAGCGAAGGGATCAGGCGGGTGGCGAAAGGCATCCGGCGATTATCCCGGCGCGAGCGGGCCGCGCCCGAAACCGCCCCGCGGTCATCGCGCGCCCGGATGCAGCCCCAGCACGTTCGCGCCGATGGACGGATCGACGAAGCGCTCCAGCCGCTGCGGATGCAGGATCACCGTGATCTCGCACGAGCCCGTGCCCACCGTGAGGCCCAGCAGGTGCCCGCCCGCGCCGATGAAGGTGCCGTCGGTCACGATGCCGTGCGCATGGATCGAGGGCTTGCCCTCCTTCCAGGCGATGGAGCCGGTGAGGTTGGCGAGCTCCACGTCCTTGAAGGTCTTCGGGTTGAAGACCTTCTTCGCGAAGTCGTAGAAGCCGAAGGTCGCCTCGCGCATGAAGCCGATGCCCACGATGCTCGCGCTCGGAATCTGCTCGACCACCGCGAGCCTCTCGATGTGCGCGATGACGTCGTCGCCGTTGCGCAGCACCATGAGGTAGCCGGTGGGCGTGCGCGTGACCTTGCCGGTCAGGTCCTGCGCCATGGCCGAGTTGCTTGCAAAGAGCGCTGCGCAAGCCGCGGCCAGGATGAACAGGGTGGATGCGAGGGTCTTCTTGATGAACATGGTTTGTCTCGTTTCTTTGTTGATGGAAATCCAGGAGATGCACGGTTGCGGCTCGCGCCGCGGAAGGCGAACGCCCGCGCGCCGGAATGCGATCCCGGCGCGCCGGTGTTCGACACGGGGTGGCCCGCGGCAGCCGCGGGTGGTTGGAGACGGAAACGGCGGCGGATGCCTAGTGCGCGGGCGCCGTCGGCACGCGGCTCGCTTGCACCTTCGCATGCACCTTGGCGCGCAGCCGCGCCACGTTCACGACGAAGCGGCTGTGCGTGCCGCTGGCAACTTCCTCGTCGCCTTCGTGCACGCTGAAGTCGAAGTCCACGCTGCGCCCGTCGACCGCGCGCACGCGCGCCTCGATGCGCACCGTCTGCCCGAGCAGGGTCGCGCCGACGTGCTTGAGCGCGATGGCTGTGCCGACCGAAGACTCGCCCTCGTCCGCGTGACCGAGCAGGAAGTCCAGGCACGCCTCTTCCACATCGCGCACCAGCTCGGGCGTTGCGTAGATGCGCAAATCCTCGCCCAGGAAGTCGACCGTGCGCGCGCGGTCCACCGCGAGTTCGCGTTGCAGCGTGGCGCCGGGGTGCAGTTCTTTTTTCATGCGATGTTCCGATGGAGCGGGGGCGTCAATTGACGTTGTCCCGACTGGTTGCGTGTCGTTCCGCGAGGCAGTCTAGGAACGTCGGCGCACCGCGGCAAACGAGTTTTTCTCGAACGATTGCCGAGAAAATATTGAAGCGCCGCCGCCCCTTCCAATTCGCGCTTTTATCCGCGCCTCATCCGCTCCCGAAAGAACCGCCCCACCATGTCGCGCCCCATCCCTCCGCTCAATCCGCTGCGGGCCTTCGAGGTCGCGGCGCGGCATCTGAGCTTCACGCGCGCGGCCGATGAACTCTTCGTGACGCCCTCGGCCGTGAGCCACCAGATCAAGACGCTGGAAGAAAACCTGGGCATCGCGCTGTTCGTGCGCGACACCAAGTCGCTCACGCTCACCGCCGCGGGCAAGGCGTACCTGCCGGGCATCCAGGAGGCCTTCAAGCAGGTCATCTACGCCACGCAGTTGCTGCGCCAGTCGCAGGGCTCGCCCTCGCTCAAGATCAACCTGCCGCCGACCTTCGCGGTGAAGTGGCTGATCCCGCGCATGCGCCGCTTCATGCAGGCGCACCCGGACATCGACCTGGAGATCTCGACCTCCAAGCACATGGTCGACTTCACCCGCGAAGACTTCGACATGACCGTGCGCTACGGCCGCGGCATCTACCCGGGCCTGCATTCGGAGCTGTGCCTGCCGGTGGAGGTGTTCCCGGTGTGCAGCCCCGCGTTGATGGAAGGCGCGCATCCGCTGAAGACGCCGGCCGACCTCAAGCACCACGTGCTGCTGCACGACCACAGCACCTACAGCGACGTGAGCAATCCCGACTGGGGCGTGTGGCTCGAGCACGCGGGCGTGACCGACGTGGACGCGACGCGCGGCCCTTCGTTCTGGCCCAGCCACCTCGTGATCAACGCCGCCGTCGACGGGCTGGGCGTCGCGCTGGTGAAGAAGAACTGGGTGATCAAGGACCTGGCCGACGGGCTGCTCGTGCGGCCCTTCGAGCTCGCGCTGCCGGTGGAGTTTTCCTACTTCATGGTCTACCCGCAGGACCGCCGCACCGACCCGCGCATCATGGCCTTCGTGGCCTGGGTGCACGAGGAAATCGCGCGCGACGCGGGCGTGGCGCCGGCCTGATGCGCCGCGCGCTTCAGGCGAGGCGGTAGAGGCGCACGGCGTTGTCGTGCAGCAGTTGGCGGCGCTGCGCCGCGGGGCGATCGGCGATGGCCGCCAGAAAGCCGCGCAGGATCGTCGCGTAGTCCGCCACCAGGCTGTCGACCGGGAAGTTGCTCGCGAACATGCAGCGATCGGCGCCGAAGATCGCGATCGCATCGCGAATCAGCGGCACGTTCGCCGCTTCGGTGCACGGCAGGCCGGGCCGGCCCAGCCCCGAGATCTTGATCGCGGTGTTCGGCTGCGCGGCCAGGCCTTCGAGCGCGCGGCGCCAGCCGGCGAGCCCTTCGTCGCTGCGGTCCGACGGAAGGCCGGTGTGGTTGAGCACGAGCAGCGTGTGCGGAAAGTCTCGGGCGAGCTGCGCGGCCTGGTCCAGGTTCCACCACGGCGCCTGCAGGTCGAACGACAGCCCGTGCGCGTGCAGCAGCGCATAGCCGCGGCGCCAGCGCGCGTCGTCCATCGAACCCGCGAGGCCCCGCCGGGCCGTTGCCGCCGAGGTGGCCGTCACCGGCTTGTGGCGGATGCCGCGCACCAGCGCGAAGCCGGCCTGCGCGGCGAGGATTTCGGGCGCGTCGTCGCGGTCCAGCGCCGCGTGCGCGACGATCGCCGAGGGGCGGCCTTCGGCCGCGGCCAGGGCCGTGAGCCACCGCGTCTCGGCCACCGGGTCGTTGCGCGCCCACTCGGCCTCGATGTGCACCGTCAGCGCCGGCGCATGGCCGCGCGTATCGCGCGCGAGGTCGGCGGGCAGGTAGTTGCGCCGCAGCGCCGAATAGTCGCCGTAGCGGAAGTTCGGCACCGTCTCGCCCTGCAGCCAGGGGTAGGGGTGCAGGTCGAGGTTCCAGAAGTGCTGGTGCGCATCGACGAAGGGCTCGTCGAACGTGAACACGTTGCCCATCGAATTCATCGCCCGATTTTCGGCGCTCAACTGGACAGGTTGATCTTGCCCGCGAGCGCCTTGAAGAAATCGCTCTCGCGCGCCATCACCGCTTCGAGCGCCACATCGTCGGCGTAGGTGTCGGTGCTGAAGTGCAGCTTGGCGAGCGCGTCGAGCCACACCGGCTCCTTCACCGCCCTGGCCGTCGCCGCCTTCAGCACCGCGACCACGTCGTCGGGCGTGGCGCGCGGTGCCGAGAGCCCGCGCCAGATGCCGATCGACAGGTCGATGCCGCGCTCCTTCAACGTGGGGATCTTCTCGAAGCCGTCGGCCACGCGCCGGTCGGCCATCACGGCCAGCGCCTTGAGCTTGCCGGCCGCCACGTAGCTGGACACCTCGGCCGTGCTCACCGTCACCGCATCGATGTGGCCGCCCAGCAGCGCGAGCACCGCGGGCGCGCCGCCCGCATAGGGAATGTGGTTGAACTTCGCGCCTGTCTTCTCGGCGAGCGCCGCGGCCGCCATGTGCCATGTGGAGCCGTGGCCGGCATTGCCCACGCGGATGTTCGCATCGGCCTCGCGCGCGGCCTCGACGAACTGCTCCAGCGTGGCATAGGGCGCGTCGGCGCGCACCACGACCGCGGCCGGGTCGGCGTTCAGCCGCGCGATGGGGCGCAGGTCCTTGTACGAAAACTTGGCCAGGCCCAGGTGGTTCAGGAAGGTGAGCTCGGTGGAGGACAGCACGATGCGGTAGCCGTCGGGCTTCGCATTCACCACGTCGCCCAGCCCCAGCACGCCGCTCGCCCCGGGCTTGTTGATGACCACGATGGGCTGCGGCAGGTACTTCGCGACGGCCGCGCCGAATGCGCGGCCCACCACGTCGGCGCCGCCGCCGGCCTGCCAGGGCACGACCAGCTCGATCGGCTTGTTCGGATAGGTGCCGCCCTGGGCGCGCGCGGCGCCGGTGAGCGCCGCGAGCGGCAGCCCGAGCGCAAAGGGCAGGGCCGAGGGAATGGCGCGCAGCAGCCGGCGGCGCGCGAGGTTTGTCGATGCGGTATTCATTTGTCTTTGTCTCCGTCGCGTGTTTTCTTGTGCGCTGTCCGGCTTGCGTGTCCTCAGTCCGCCGCCGCGTCGGCTTCGGCGGTGACCGCGGTCACGGCCCCGAAGGCGCCACTCTGGCGCAAGGCTTCGATCGCCGCTGGCGTCATGCCGATTTCCCCCAGCACCTGGTCGGTGTGCTGGCCCAGCAGCGGCGCGGGATGCCGCACCTGCTGCGGCGTGCCCCCGAGCTTGACCGGAAATCCGAGCGCGCGGGTCTCGCCCTCCACTGGGTGCTGGATCTTGAGCACCATCTCGCGCGCCACCGCCTGGTCGCTCGCCAGCGCTTCGGCGTAGTTGAGGATCGGCGCGGCCGGCACGCCAGCGGCCAGCAGCGCATCGACCCATTCATTGGCCGTGCGGCGCGCGAACTCGCGCTCCAGCTCCTCGATCAGCACCGCCCGGTTGCGGATGCGCAGCACGTTGTCGGTGAAGCGCGCGTCCTTGGTGAGGTCGTCGCGGCCGATCACCCTGCACAGCGCGGTCCACAGCTTCGGGTTGGCCGCGCCGATCACGAAGTGGCGGTCCGAGGCGCGCACCGCCTGGTAGGGCGCGCTCATGCGGTTGGCGCTGCCGATGGGCACCGGCACCTCGCCCGTGCCCCAGTACTCGGCCGACTCCCACACCGACAGGCTCATCGCCGTCTCGAAGAGCGAGGCGTCGACGAACTGGCCTTCGCCTGTAAGGCCGCGGCCGATCACCGCGCTCAGGATGCCGTAGGCCGCGAAGAGGCCCGCGCCCAGGTCGGCCAGCGGAATCGCCGACTTCACCGGCGCCTCGCCCGCATGGCCCATCACGCTCATGACGCCGGTCATCGCCTGCGCGATCAGGTCCAGCCCCGGGCGCTTGGCCCAGGGGCCGGTCTGGCCGAAGCCCGAGATGCTCGCGTACACCAGACGCGGGTTGAGCGCGCGCAGCGTGGGGTAGTCGATCTTCAGCCGCGCGGCCACGCCGGGGCGGTTGTTCTCCACCAGCACGTCGGCGTCTTTCACGAGCGCGTAGAAGGCTTCGAGGCCGGCCGGGTTCTTCAGGTCGATTTCCACGCTGCGCTTGTTGCGGTTGAGCGCGAGGAAGCCGCCGCTGTCGGCGCCCTTGAGGCGAAAGCCCATCGAGCGGCGCGTCTGGTCGCCGATGCCGGGCGTCTCGACCTTGATCACGTCCGCGCCCATGTCGCCGAGCAGCATGCAGCAGAAGGGGCCGGCCATGATCTGGCTGACGTCGAGGACCTTGATCCGGGAGAGAGGAAGAGGAAGGGACACGCGGGTGCTCCGTGGGTTGTGTGAGGGCGCGATCGAACGGCTCAGCGGCCGGTGAACACGGGCCTGGCCTTGGCCAGGAAGGCCTGGAAGCCGATCTGGAAGTCCTCGGTGTCGAAGCAGGCGTAAGCCTCGGCGTTCTCGGCGTCGGTCAGCGGCGCGGGCTCGGCCAGGCGGCGCACGAATTCCTTGTGCCAGCGCGCCACCAGCGGCGCGCCCGCGGCGATCCGCTTGGCCGCGGCATAGCCCTGTTCGAGCACCTCGGTGTCGTCCACCACGCGGTTGACCAGCCGTTTCTCGAACGCCTCCCTCGCATCGAAGACGCGGCCTTCGAGCACGATCTCCAGCGCGATCGCGCTGCCGACCAGGTTCACCAGGCCGCCCAGTTCGCCGAAGGACATCACCAGCCCCAGCTTGTTGACCGGCACGCCGAAGCGGCTGGAGTTGCCGCAGATGCGCATGTCGCACACCGAGGCGATCTCCAGCCCGCCGCCCACGCAGGCGCCCTCGATCACCGCGACAGTGGGGTGCTTGCTGTGCGCGATGGCATGCATCGCGCGGTGCGTGATCTCCCCGTAGGCCGCGGCCTGCGCCGCGTTGGCGCGGCTGGTGCGGAACTCCTCGATGTCGGCGCCCGCCGAGAAGGCCTTGCCGCCGGCGCCGCGCAGCACCACGCAGCGCAGGTCGTCGTCGGCCGAGAGCTCGGCGAACGCGTCCGCCAGGCCCTGCCACATGGACTTGTCCATGGCGTTCATCTTGTCGGGCTTGTTGAGGACGACGGTGGCGATGCGGTCGTCGCGCTCGACCTGGATCAGGGAAGTCATGCGGCTGTGTCTCTTTCGTTGGGGGCCTGCGGCAAGGAGGCCGGGTTGCGAATGCGGCGAAGTCTAGGGAGCGCGCGGAGCGCAGCCAAACGAAAAAAACTGGGGCAGCGTTCAAGAAAAACTCGCGCCATGACGGGCCTCTGGCCTTGTGAATTTTTCTCGGCCGCACTTCAAGTAATTCCACGTTGCCGCGCCACCGGGCCGTTCCTAGACTCGCGCCCCACAACGAACCCTCGAGCACATCGAGCACCTCGAACACAGCGAACCGGAGACCGCATGGCCCTCATCAACTACATCACCCAGATCCAGATCGACTTCGGCGCGGTGCAGCTGCTCGCGCAGGAGTGCGACCGCATCGGCATCCGCCGCCCGCTGGTCGTGACCGACGCCGGCGTGCGCGCCGCGGGCGTGCTCGACCGCGTCACCGCGCAGCTCGGCGCGGGCCGCGCGTTCGTGGTGTTCGACGGCACGCCGTCCAATCCCACCGAGGCCGCGATGCGCGCCGCCGTGGCGATGTATGCGGCACACGATTGCGACGGCATCGTCGCGGTCGGCGGCGGCTCGGCCATCGATCTGGCCAAGGGCGTGGCGGTGTGCGCCACGCACGAAGGGCCGCTCAAGTCATTCGCCGCGATCGAGGGCGGCGCCGCGCGCATCACCGCCGCCACCGCGCCGGTCATCGCGGTGCCCACCACCGCCGGCACGGGCAGCGAGGTCGGCCGCGGCGCGGTGCTGATCCTGGACGACGGCCGCAAGGTCGGCGTGCTGTCGCCGTACCTCGTGCCGCGCGTGGCGCTGTGCGACCCCGAGCTCACGCTCGGCCTGCCGCCGATGCTAACCGCGGCCACCGGCATGGATGCCATCGCGCACTGCATGGAGACCTTCATGGCGCCCGCCTTCAACCCGCCGGCCGACGGCATCGCGCTCGATGGCCTGCGCCGCGCGTGGCGCCACATCGAGCGCGCGACCGCCACGCCCGGCGACCGCGAGGCGCGGCTGAACATGATGAGCGCCTCGATGCAGGGCGCGCTCGCGTTCCAGAAGGGCCTGGGCTGCGTGCACAGCCTGAGCCATGCGATGGGCGGGCTGGTGCCGCGCCTGCACCACGGCACGCTCAACGCGATCCTGCTGCCCGCGGTGATCCGCTTCAACGCAGAAGCGCCTTCGATGCAGAAGGACGAACGCCTCGCGCGCATGGCGCAGGCCATGGACCTGGGCGGCGCCGACGAGGTGGCGCCCGCGGTCCACGCCATGAGCCAGCGGCTCGGCCTGCCGACCGGGCTCGCGGCGCTGGACGTTTCGCCCGGGATCTTTCCGCGCGTGATCGAAGGCGCGCTCAAGGACCACTGCCACAAGACCAACCCGCGCGAGGCGAGCCCCGCCGACTACGAGGCGATGCTGGCCGCGTCGATGTAGGGCGCGGGACCGGCACGCGGCCAACGGATTCATTTCTAAAAAAGACGGAGACAAACGCACCATGCAAAGACGCCACTTCATCGCTTCGGGCCTCGCGGCAACCGCCGCGGCGGCCGTTCCCTCTTTCGCCGCGGCATCGCCGCTGCCCACCGCGCCGGTGCGCATCGTCGTGGGCTTTCCGCCCGGCGGCGGCACCGACGTGATGGCGCGCGTGATGGCGCAGAAGCTCGCGACCGCCTGGGGCGTGCCGGTCACGGTCGAGAACAAGGCCGGCGCGGGCGGGGTGATCGCCGCGGAGTACGTCGCCAAGCAGCCGGCGAACGGCACCGTGCTGCTGATGACCAACATCAGCAACCACGCGATCGCGCCCGCGCTCTACCCCACGCTGGGCTACGTGGTGGAGCGCGACTTCACGCCGCTGGTGCTGGTGGGCGTCACGCCCAACCTGCTCATCTGCAACCCGAGCCAGCCGGCGCGCACGGTGAAGGACCTCGTGGCGCTGTGCCGCGCCAAGCCCGGTACGGTGACCTTCGGCTCCTCGGGCACGGGCGCCTCGCAGCACATGGCGATCGAGCTCTTCAAGCTGCGCGCGGGGGTCGATGCGCTGCATGTGCCGTACCGCGGCTCGGGGCCGATGCTCACCGACCTCATCGGCGGGCAGATCGACTACAGCTTCGAGACCATGACCTCGGCCACGCCGCATGTGGCCAGCGGCAAGCTCGTGGCGCTCGCGCAGACGCGCCTGCAGCGCTCGCCCGCGCACCCGCAGGTGCCCACGGTGGCCGAGCTGGGCTACCCCGGCTTCGATGCGAGCACCTGGTACGGCCTCGTCGGCCCGGCGCAGATGCCGCCCGAGATGGTGCAGCGCATGAACGAGGACTTCAACCGCGTGCTCGCGATGCCCGACGTGGCCGCCAAGCTCGCGAGCTATGGCGCGGAAGACGGCGGCGGCACGGCCGCGAAGTTCACGGCGTTCATCGCGACCGAGAAAGACAAGTGGGCGCAGGTGGTGAAGGAAGCCAAGGTCACGGTCTGACGTGCCCTGACGCGCCGTGATGCGCGCCCGCAGATTTCAACGACAGGAGACAAGAGACATGAACAAGAAATTCAAGGCGCTTTCATCGGTGCTGATGGCGGCGGCGATGGCCTTTGCTGCAGGTGCCGCAAGCACTGCAACCGCGCAGTCGCCCGTGAAGCTGCGCTTCAGCCACACGGTTCCCGAGACCGATTCGCAGCACAAGGCCGCGCTCGAATTCGCGAAGCGTGTGAAAGAGCGCACGCAGGGCGGCGTGGAGATCCAGGTCTTCGCCAACAGCCAGCTGGGCAACGACGTGACGCTGGTGACCGGCGTGCGCAGCGGCACCATCGACATCGGCGCGACCGGCAATCCGTTCGTCACGGGCCTGGCGCCGCGGCTCAACGCGCTCGACCTGCCCTATCAGTTCGCCGATGCGCAGCAGGCCTACCGCACGCTCGACGGGCCGGTGGGCCGGTCGCTGCTCGACGAACTCGCGGCGCACCAGATCAAGGGGCTGGCGTTCTGGGAGATCGGTTTTCGCAGCCTCGGCAATAACAAGCGGCCGATCAACAACGCGGCCGACATCAAGGGCCTGAAGATCCGCACCACGCCGAATCCGTCGCACCTCAAGGCCTTCCAGCTGCTGGGCGCCAACCCGCAGCCGATGCCGTTCGCCGAAGTGTTCGGCGCGCTCGAGTCGGGCGCGGTCGATGGGCAGGAGAACCCGCCCACGCTGATGCTCTCCTCCAAGATGTACGAGGTGCAGAAGTACCTCTCGCTCACGCGCCATGCCTACACGCCGCTGGTGGTGATCATGAACAAGGCGCGCTTCGACGGGCTCAAGCCCGAGTTCCAGAAGATCGTGCTGGAGGAGGCCGCGAGCGCCGCGAACTTCCAGCGCAAGCTCAACAACGACGGCGAGAAGGAGGCCATCGCCCAGCTGCGCGCCAAGGGCATGCAGATCAACGAGACCCCCGACGTCGCGAGCATCCGCCAGGTGGTGCGCGACGAGACGCGCAAGCTCTACATCGAGAAGAACGGCGATGCGGTGCTCAAGGCCATGGATGCGCAACCCTGACGCGAGGCGCAACACGTCATGAGCACGCTGCCCCGCGCCGTCGTCGACGCGCACCACCATCTCTGGCACCTGTCCGAAGGCCACTTCCCGTGGCTGCAGGAGGGCTACGACGCCGATGCGTTCTTCCTCGGCGACTACGCCGTGCTGCGGCGCGACTTCGGCGTGGACGACTACCGCGCGGCCGTCGAAGACCTGCCGATCGTGGCGACCGTGCACGTCGAGGCCGAGCGCTCGCGCGCCGAATCGCTGGCCGAGACGCGCTGGCTGCACGCCGTGCATGCGTCGCACGGCTTTCCGAATGCGGTGATCGCGAACGTCGAGTTCCTCGCGCCCGATGCCGATGCGCAGATGCGCCAGCACAAGGACTGGCCGCTGGTGCGCGGCGTGCGCTGCAAGCCGCGCATCTCGCGCGCACCCGACCACAGCGTGCGCGGCGAGCCGGGCACGCTGCAGGACGAACGCTGGCTCGCCGGCCTCGGCCTCCTGCGCGATCACGACCTGCTGTGGGATGTGCGCGTGCCGTACTGGCATCTCGAAGAAGCGGCCGAGGCCATCGCGCGTTTTCCCGGCTTGCGCGTGGCGGTCGAGCACGCCGGCCTGCCGTGGGACCGCAGCGATGCGGGCCTGGCGATCTGGCGGCGCGGCATGACCGCGCTGGCGGCGCTGCCCGAGGTCTACGTGAAGCTCTCGGAGTTCGGCCTGCCCGATGCGCCGTGGGACGCTGCGAGCACGGTGCGCGTGGTGCGCGAGACCGTCGAAATCTTCGGCGCGGGGCGCTGCATGTTCGCGAGCAACCTGCCGGTGTCGGGGCTGCGCGCGCCGATGGCCGAGGTGGTGCGCACCGTGGCCGAAGGTCTCGAAGCCCTCGATGAGGACGCGCGCGATGCGGTCTGGCGCGGCAATGCGATGCGCTTCTACCGCATCGATCCGGCCGAGGCCATCGGCCTTCGCGGCCGCTGACAGAACAACGACAACAACCGGAGATACCCCACCATGCTTTCCCGCCTCTTCGAGCGCGGCGCCAACTTCCTGATGATCGCGATGATGGCCGTCATGGTCGCCCTCGTGTTCGGCAACGTCGTGCTGCGCTACGCCTTCAACTCGGGCATCGTCTTTTCCGAGGAAGCCTCGCGATTCGTCTTCATGTGGCTCACGCTGATCGGCGCGCTGCTGGTGATGAAGGACAACGCGCACCTGGGCATGTCCACCATCGTCGCGCGGCTGGGAGAGCGCGGCCAGCGCGTGTGCCGCGGCGTGGCCGACCTCGGCGCGCTTGGCTGCTGCCTGCTGCTGGTGCACGGCAGCTGGAAGCTGGTGGTCATCGGCATGGACGACCGCGCGCCGGTCACCGGCGTGCCGATCGGCCTCGTATATGCGTGCCTCCTGGTGAGCAGCGCAGGCATGGCGCTGATCCTGGCGGGATCGCTCTGGCGGCTCTTCACCGGGCGCATGACGCGCGCAGAGCTGGTGAACGACACCGCCAGCGCGGGCGAATGAACGAGGCCGCGAGACACCCGCCATGACCATCTTCGTCTTCATCACCTCGCTGCTGGGGGCCATGGCCTTCGGCATGCCCATCGCGTTCGCGCTGCTCGTGTGCGGCGTGGCGCTCATGGTGCACCTGGGCAGCTTCGACACGCAGATCCTCGCGCAGAACATGCTCGAGGGCGTCAACAACTACCCGCTGATGGCGGTGCCCTTCTTCATGCTTGCGGGCGAACTCATGAATGCGGGCGGCCTGTCGTCGCGCATCGTGAAGGTGGCCGACGCGATGGTGGGCCATGTGCGCGGGGGCCTGGGGTACGTGGCCATCATCGCGGCCACGGTGGTCGCGAGCATCTCGGGCTCGGCGGTGGCCGACACCGCGGCGGTCGCGGCGCTCCTGATCCCGATGATGCGCAACGCGGGCTACAACGTGCCGCGCGCGGCCGGGCTCATTGCCGCGGGCGGCATCATCGCGCCGGTGATTCCGCCCTCGATCGCCATCGTGGTGTTCGGCGTGGTCGCGCAGGTGTCGATCACCAAGCTGTTCCTGGCGGGCCTGTTCCCCGGGATCATGATGGCGCTGACGCTCACGGCCACCTGGTGGCTCTGCGCGAAGAAGGAAAAGAACGTGGCGGTGCGCCGCTTCGATGCGCGGGAGCTGGGGCGCTGCCTGCTCGACGGCATCTGGGCGCTGGTGCTGCCCATCGTGATCATCGGCGGCATGAAGTTCGGCGTGTTCACGCCGACCGAGGCCGCGGTGGTGGCGGTGGTCTACGCCTTCGTGGTGGGCCGCTTCGTCTACGGCGAGCTGGAATTCAAGCGCATGCCCGAGCTGGTGTTGAGCGCCGCCAAGACGTCGAGCACGGTGCTGTTCCTGGTGGCCTGCGCGCTGGTGTCGGCCTGGCTCATCACCATCGCCAACATCCCGGCGCAGGTGACCGAGCTGCTGGAACCCTTCGTGGACAACAAGATCCTCTTGATGTTCGTGATCATGGTGCTGGTGATCGTCGTGGGCACCGCGCTCGACCTGATGCCCACGGTGCTGATCATGACGCCCATCCTGATGCCGGTGATCACCAAGGCGGGCATCGATCCGGTGTACTTCGGCGTGATGTTCATCATGAACAACGCCATCGGCCTGCTGACGCCGCCGGTGGGCACCGTGCTCAATGTCGTGGCCGGCACGGCGCGCGTGAGCCTCGACAGCGTGATCCAGGGCGTGTGGCCCTTCCTGCTGTCGCTCACGGCGCTGATGTTTCTCTTCGTGCTGTTTCCGCAGCTGATCCTGGTGCCCGCGGGCTGGCTGCGCTGAGGCCGTTACGCTGGCGCGAAGACGTGCAGCTTCGCGTGGTACAGCAGCATCACCGTCTTGGCATCGGCGATGCGGCCGTCGGCCACCATCGCGAGCGCCTCGTCGATGCCCACTTCGAGCACCTCGATGTCCTCGCCCTCCTCGGCCAGCCCGCCGCCGCTGCCGATGCGCATCGAGGGCTCGTAGGGCGCGACGAAGAAGTGCAGCTTCTCGGTCACCGAGCCGGGGCTCATGAAGGCCTCGAAGATCTTCTGCACGGTGCCGAGCCGGTAGCCCAACTCTTCTTCGACCTCGGCGCGGATGCGCTCCTCGGGCGCCGCGTTGTCCAGCAGGCCCGCCGCCGCTTCGATCAGCAGATCGTCGTGGCCGTTGACGAAGGCCGGGTAGCGGAACTGGCGCGTGAGCAGCACCGTGCGCTGCGCGAGGTTGTAGGGCAGGAGCGTCGCGCCGTTGCCGCGGTCGTAGGTCTCGCGGTCCATGCGCTGCCACTGGCCGTCGTTGCGCCGCCACTCGAAGCGGGTGGTCTTGAGCACGTACCAGTTGTCGGAAAGGAGGGTGGTTTCGTGCACCCGGACGCGGTCTTGGAGGGTCATGGGCGGCGAGCATAGGCGCGAATTCGTGCAATAACAAGAAAATTCGTGCAGAAAACGTGCAACCCCGCTACCATCGGCCGATGCTCACCCGCCAGCGCAAGCAACACATCCTCTCGGTCCTGCAGCGCGACGGCAACGTCGTGGCCAAGTCGCTCAGCGAGGAGCTCGCGCTCTCCGAAGACACCATCCGCCGCGACCTGCGCGAGCTGGCGGCCGAAGGCCTGTTGCAGCGCGTGCACGGCGGCGCGCTGCCCATGGCGCCGGCCGACACCGATTTCGCGAGCCGCCAGCAGCTCGCGCCCGAGGAAAAAGTGGCCATCGGCCGCGCCGCCGCGCGCCTCGTGAAGCCGGGGCAGGTGGTGTTCATCGACGGCGGCACCACGGCCGTGCAGCTCGCGCGCCACCTGCCGAAGAACCTGAAAGCCACGGTGGTGACGCACAGCCCCTCGGTGGCGATCGAGCTGGTGGCGCACACGCAGCTGGAGGTGGTGTTGATCGGCGGGCGCCTCTTCAAGCATTCGCTGGTGGCGGTGGGCGCCGCGGCCATGGGCGCCATCGCGCGGGTCCATGCGGACACTTTTTTCATGGGTGTCGCGGGCGTGCACGCCGAGGCGGGGCTGACCACCGGCGACATCGAGGAGGCCGAGATCAAGCGCGCGCTGATGGCCGCGTCGGCCGAAACGGTGGTGCTGGCCTCGTCCGAGAAGCTGGGCGTGGCGTCGGCCTGGGTGATCAACCCGGTCGGCGCGGCGACGAGCCTGCTGGTATCGCCGGACGCGCCGCCCAAGGCGCTGGCGCCGCTGCGCCACGCGGGGCTCGCCATCCTGCGCAGCGACGACCCCGGCGCCGGCTGATTTACCCCAACCTGGGCGCGCCCACGGGGTGCCCTCGATAATCGGGGGATGCCCATCGCGCCCCGCTTCCTCGCCTTCGACACCAGCACCGAGCACCTGTCGGTGGCGGTGCAGAACGGCGAGCAGCTGTTTGCGCACAGCGGCGCGGGCGGCGCGCAGGCCTCCACCACGCTGCTGCCGCTGATCCAGCAGCTGCTGGCCGACGCGGGATTGAAGCTGGCCGAGCTCGACGCGATCGTCTTCGGCCGCGGGCCTGGATCTTTCACGGGCCTGCGCACGGCCTGCTCGGTGGCCCAGGGCCTGGCCTTCGGGGCCAACGTGCCGCTGCTGCCGGTCGACACCCTGCTGGCCGTGGCCGAGGAGGCGCGCCATGCCTTCGGCGCCCGGCAGGTCGTCGCCGTGCTCGACGCGCGCATGGACCAGCTCTATGCCGCCCGCTACGACTTCGATGCCGCCGGCCCGCTCGGCGGCAGCGGCGGTGACAGTGAACCGCTGCTGCTCTCGCCCGAAGCGCTCGAGGTGCCCGCCGGCTGGTCGCTCGCCGGCAACGCCTTCGCTGCCTACGGCCCCCGTCTCGCGCCCGCCACTGCCCGCCACGAGGTGCTGCCCACCGCCACCGCGATGCTGCGGCTGGCACCCGCGCTGCTCGCGGCAGGGCGGAGTGTTCCGGCAGACCATGCCTGGCCGCTCTACGTTCGCGATAAAGTGGCGCAAACCACCGAGGAGCGCGCCGCCATCAAGGCGGCCGCTGCCGCAGCAGTCACGCCACCCACCACCGCATGAGCGCCGTCCTCCAGCCCGTCGAAGCCCGCCTCGAGCCGCTCACCGTCGAGCGGATCGACGCTGTCTGCGCGGTCGAGTTGACGGCCTACACGCACCCCTGGACGCGCGCGAACTTCACCGATTCGATGGCTGTCGGCTACCACTGCCAGTGCCTGCTGGCGCCCGGGCTGGCGAAGGGCGTGAGCTCGCCGGTCACGGGCCTGGGCGAAACGCTCATCGGCTATTTCGTCGCCATGAAGGGGGTGGACGAGGTGCACCTCCTCAACATCACCGTGGCGCCGGCTTTCCAGCGCCAGGGCTGGGCGCCGCTGATGCTGGAGGCGCTTTCCGGCTGGTCGCGCGCCGAGGGTGCGCAGTGGCTCTGGCTGGAGGTGCGCGAGAGCAACCGGCGCGCACTGGAGATCTATGCGCGCCAGGGCTTTCGCAGCGTCGGCGTGCGCAAGGGCTACTACCCGGCGTTCGAAGGCAAGCGCGAAGACGCGGTCGTGATGAGTTTGCGTTTGAACGAAACAGGCTCCGCCTGGGGAGCCCTGAAGTGATGAGTGCGGTGCAGACATTGAAGCTCGATGCGCGCCAGCGCGCGATGCTCGACGAGATGGGCGTGAAGGTCTGGTGGCCGGTGCCCGAGGCGGCCGAAGTGGTCGAGGCCGCGCCCGGGGTGGATGACGCGGTCGAGGTGGCGCCGGAACCGGTCGCCGAGCGTCATGTGCCGCAAGCGCCGGTCGCCGCGCCGGCGCCTGTGGCGAGGCCCGCGGCGGCACCCGCACCGGTCGCGCGCCCGGCCGCGACGCCGACGCCCGCCACGCACGGCGCCGAAGTGCTCGTCGAAGCGCCCTGCCGCCTTTATGCCGATGCCGCCGAAGCCCCCACCTCCCCGCAAGGCGGCTGGCTCGTCGTCGCCGACATGCCCCCCGAGGCCGATGGCCGCCATGGCGAGCCTTTCTCGGGCGATGCCGGCCGCCTGCTCGACAACATGCTGCGGGCCCTCAAGCTGCACGACGGCAAGACGCCGGTTCACCTGATGCGCACGCACCGCGGCGTGGCCGCCGGCCAGCCCGGTAGTCCGCGCCAGATGGCCGAAGCCTTCGGGGAATACGCCGCCGCGCTCGCGCCCGGCGTCGTGCTGGCGATGGGCCCGCTGGCCGCGCAAAGCCTGATGCAGAGCGGCGATCCGCTGGGCAAGCTGCGCGGCCGCGCGGTGCCGCTGGCCTCGGCCGACGGCGTGCCGGTGGTGGCGACCTACCACCCGGCCTACCTGCTGCGAAACCCCGCCGACAAGGCGCGCGCCTGGGCCGATCTGTGCCTCGCGGCGGAGCAACAAACGCCGTCGGCGTAGGACTGCCGAATGGGATCCTTAAAATCGGCCCCCATGACTTTTCTCGACAAGCTGGCCGCCGCACAGCAAAAAAACGGTTCGTTGCTCTGCGTGGGGCTCGATCCCGAGCCGGCCAGGTTTCCCGGGGGATACAAGGGCGACGCCGCCAGCATCTACGACTTCTGCGCGCGCATCGTCGATGCGACGGCCGACCTGGTCATCGCGTTCAAGCCGCAGATCGCCTACTTCGCCGCGCACCGCGCCGAAGCCCAGCTCGAAAAGCTGATGGAGCACATGCGCCGCAACGCCCCCCACGTGCCCGTGATCCTGGACGCCAAGCGCGGCGACATCGGCTCGACCGCCGAGCAGTACGCCATCGAAGCCTTCGAGCGCTACGGCGCCGACGCGGTGACGCTCTCGCCCTTCATGGGCTTCGACTCGGTGGCCCCGTACCTCAAGCACGAAGGCAAGGGCGCCTTCCTGCTGTGCCGCACCAGCAACCCCGGCGGCGCCGACCTGCAGGGCCAGCGGCTGGCGGACATCGAGGGCCAGCCTTTCCTCTACGAGCACGTCGCCAAGCTGGCGCAGGGCCCGTGGAACCTCAACGGCCAGCTCGGCCTCGTGGTGGGCGCGACCTATCCGGCGGAAATCGAGCGGGTGCGCGCACTCGCGCCGACGGTGCCGCTGCTGATTCCGGGCGTCGGCGCCCAGGGCGGCGATGCGGTCGCCACCGTGCGCGCCGGCTGGCGGGCCGATGCGCCGATCATCGTGAACTCGTCGCGGGCGATCATCTACGCCTCGTCGGGCGAAGACTTCGCCGATGCGGCCAAGAATGCGGCCCGCACCACGCGAGACGCCCTGGAAGCCGCCAAGGCCTGAGCCGTCAGGCTCTGCGGAGCCGGGTGAAGAGCTCGAACTCCCAGTTGCGCATCCCCAGCAGCAGCGTGTAGCCCTCGCGGTCCTTGGCCGACAGCTTCTGGTCGGTCTGGTGCTGCTGCGCGAAGTCTTGCGCCACGCGCTGCAGGCGTTCCAGAAAGGCGGGCGCCAGCGAGCGGCTGATCGAGCCGTGCACCAGCAGCAGGCCCTCGGCCGGGCCGTCGAAGCCGCCGCGGTAGTAGTCCAGCACCACGTTCTCGCGGAAGAACTCCATCACCGGGCCGTGCGGCCGCCAGCGGAAGGTCTTGGCGAGCTTCAGGCGATACCGGTTGAGCGGGCGCAGCTCGATGATGCCGATGCGGTCCAGCTGCGCGAGGCAGCCGATGCACTCGGCCTCGCTGATGCGGTAGGCGGTCACGATCTGCTCCAGCGTCCACTGGCTCAGCACGCTGATGGCCACCAGGAGCAGCTTCTTGTCCTTGACCACCGCCTTTTCCTGCTCGTGCGTGAGCTCCTTGAGCAGCGGCTGGGCGTCGGCCACGCGGCGGGCGAGCTCGGCGAAATCGATCTTCAGGGCCCGGCAGATGGCGTCCACGCGCGACAGCGGCATGTCGCTCTTGGCCAGCATCCGCTTGACGCTGGATTCGGCCATGTCGAGCGACCGGGCCAGGTCGGCGTAGGTCATGCGGGCGCTTTTGAGTTCGTTCTTGAGGGCGAGTACGAGGTCGACGGTGGTGCTCATGAAGGGTGTGTGGCGCTGGGCGGGTATTAGAAAAAGATACCGTTGGGTGTGAAATAGTGCCTCGTATCGATTCTCGATGCCTGCAGAGCGACTGGCAACTAAATTCCGCGGCTCGTTACCCACCCAACCGAGGTCCGCCATGCTCCTGCCCACTTTCAGCCGCCGTGAACGCGCACTGTTCTTCACCTTCGCGCTGCTCACGCTCGTCGCCTTCTTCGGCCCGGCGCTGCCGGCCGCCGACGTGGCGTTCGCCGCGGTCTTTGCCGACGACCGGGGCTGGCATGGCCTGCCGAACGCGATGGACGTGCTGAGCAACCTGCCGTTCGTGGTGATCGGCTTCCTCGGGCTGTACCGCCTGAACCGCATCGACCGCTCGCACCAGGAAGCGCTGTCCGAATTTCCGCTCGCCCCGCCCGCCAGCGACCCGCCGGACAACACGCTGGACTGCGCCTGGCTCTTCTTCGCCGGCCTCATCGCCACCGCCGCCGGCTCGGCGTTCTATCACCTGATGCCCGACGCCCCCCGGCTCGCCGCGGACCGCGCCGGCATGGCGGTGGCCTTCGCGGGGCTGATCGGCATCGCGGTGTGCGAGCGGGTGAGCCAGCGCGCCGGCTGGCCGGCGGCGTGGTTCATCCTGACGGCGGGGCTGCTGGCGGCCGAGGTGGCGCAGGAAAGCGGCAACGTCATGCCCTGGGCGCTGGTGCAGTTCGGCGGCATGGCGCTGGTGCTCACCCTGGCGCTGGCCGTGCCGATGCGCGGCGCGGTCGGGCTCAAGCTGGGCTGGGTGATCTTTTTCTACGCGCTGGCCAAGGCCTTCGAGCTGGGCGACCGGCAGATCTACGAGGCGACGCATCACCTGGTCTCCGGCCACACGCTCAAGCACCTGACGGCGGCGCTGGCGGGCCTGCCGGTGCTGCTGGCGCTGCGCACGCTGGAGAAGGGCTGGGAAGCCAGGCTGCTGCGGCACAATCCCGACGCAGCCGCACTGACGGCCTGAGGAGAATTCTTCGAATGACAACCCCCGCCGCTGCCGCCACCCCCGTGGCGCCTCACGAAGCGAACGCCCACGCCAACCAGTTCGCCTTGCTCAAGCAGCGGCGCTTCGCGCCTTTCTTCTGGACGCAGTTCGCGGGCGCGGCGAACGACAACCTCTTCAAGTTCGCCTTCACCGTCATGGTGACCTACCAGCTGCAACTGAGCTGGATGCCGCCGGCCATGGCGGGCCTGGCGATCGGCGCGCTCTTCATCCTGCCCTTTTTGCTGTTCTCGGCCACGGCCGGCCAGCTCACCGACAAGTTCGACAAGACGAAGATGATCCGCTTCGTCAAGAACCTGGAGATCGCGATCATGCTGATCGCGGCTTGGGGCTTCATCACCGCCAATGCGGTGGTGTTGCTGGGCTGCGTGTTCTTGATGGGGCTGCACTCCACGCTGTTCGGGCCGGTCAAGTTCGCCTACCTGCCGCAGGTGCTCGATTCGCGCGAGCTCACCGGCGGCAACGGCATGGTCGAGATGGGCACCTTCGTCGCGATTCTTCTGGGCCAGGTGGCGGGCGGTCTCCTGGTGGCGGTGCCGCAGATCGGCCACACGAGCGTGGCCGTGGCCTGCGTGCTGCTCGCGCTGGTCGGGCGCGGCGTGGCGCAGGCGATTCCGCAGGCGCCGGCCACCGACCCGGGGCTGGTCATCAACTGGAACCCCTTCAGCGAAACCTGGCGCAACCTGAAGCTCGCGCACGGCAACGTGGTGGTGTTCCGGTCGCTGCTGGGCATTTCGTGGATGTGGTTCTTCGGCGCGGTGTTCCTGAGCCAGTTCCCCAGCTTCGCCAAGGAAGTGCTGCACGGCGACGAGCAGGTGGCCTCGCTGCTGCTGGTGGTGTTCTCGATCGGCATCGGCGTCGGCTCGCTCCTGTGCGAGACGCTCAGCCGCCGGCAGGTGGAAATCGGCCTCGTGCCGCTGGGCGCGATCGGCATGAGCGTGTTCGCGATCGACCTGTACTTCGCCTCGCGCGCGTTGCCGCCGGTGGCCGAGATGGGCCTGGGCGCCTTCGTGCACCAGGCGGCGCACTGGCGCGTGATGGCCGACCTGGGGCTGCTCTCGCTCTTCGCGGGGCTCTACAGCGTGCCGATGTACGCGCTCATCCAGCTGCGCAGCCAGCCCACGCACCGGGCGCGGATCATCGCGGCGAACAACATCCTCAATGCGCTCTTCATGATCGGCAGCTCGGTCATCGCGGGCGCGCTGCTGGGCGCGGGCTTCACGATTCCGCAGATCTTTCTTTTCACCGGCATCGCCAACGCGGTGGTGGCGTTCTACATCTTCATGCTCGTGCCCGAGTACCTGCTGCGCTTCGTGGCCTGGGTGCTGTCGCGCTTCGTCTACCGCTTCGAGATCAAGGGCGACGAGCACATTCCCACCGAGGGCGCGGCCGTGCTGGTGTGCAACCACGTGAGCTTCATCGACGCGGTGCTGCTGATGGCGGCGAGCCCGCGGCCCATCCGCTTCATCATGGACCATCGCATCTTCAAGGTGCCGGTGCTCGGCTGGCTGTTCAAGCTGGCCAAGGCGATTCCGATCGCGCCGCAGAAGGAAGACCCCGCGGCCTACGAAGCGGCCTTCGCCAAGGCGCTGGCCGTGCTGCGCGAGGGCGATCTGCTCGCGATCTTCCCCGAGGGCGCGATCACCCGCGACGGCACGCTGCAGCCCTTCAAGGGCGGCGTGATGAAGATCGTGGAGAGCGCGCGCGCCGAGGGCATCGAGCCGCCGGTGATCCCGATGGCGCTGACCAACCTCTGGGGCTCGTACTTCAGCCGCATCGAGCTGCGCGGCGGCCAGCAGGTCGCGATGGCCAAGCCCTTCCGCCGCGGCTTCTACAGCCGTGTGGGCCTGAACGTCGGCCAGGTCGTGCCGCCATCCGAAGTGCAGCCCGAGGCGCTGCAGCGGCGCGTGAACGGGTTGCTGGCGGCCTGAAAAGTATCCCTCGGAGATACCAGTAGCGGCTCAAACCGGAACTGGTCGAAGCATTCGAGTCCCGCGGTGCGGTGGCGAACCATCATTCGCCCACCTTCACAACGCCGCGAGGCACTCATGCAACCCTTCTCATCCACCACCGTTTCGATCCAGCGCGACACGCGGGCCTGGCAGTTCCAGGTCTGGGCTTCTTTCGCAGTCGCCGTCTTCCTCTGCGCCACCGGCTTGAGCTGGCTGCCGGGCGAGGCGCTGGACCGGGCGTTCATGGTGATGGGCTACGTGTTCTGCCTGAGCACCGCCTTCATGCTGGCCAAGTTCATCCGCGACAGCCAGCAGGCCGAAGCCAGCAGCAGCGCCGGCCGCGACGTGCCGATGTGGCGCCTCGTGGTCTGGGGCAGCTTCTTCACCGCCATGGGCCTCACGGGCTGGGGCCTCGTGCGCATGGAGATCAACGACGCCTACAAGGCCTTCCTGGGCGTGAGCTGGCTGTTCCTCATCAGCTCGGCCTTCACGCTGGCCAAGACGCTGCGCGACCGCCACGAAGCCGACCTGATCGACGCCCGCCTGCAAGGCCGCCGCGCCGCTCGCCAGGAAGCCGCGGCTTCCGCCTCGGCCGAATGAGCGCCGCTGTTTTTCAACCCATCGTCAACCAACGAAAGAACGTCATGAAAAAGTCGATTGCCACGCTTGCTCTCGCTGTCTGCACCGCGTTCGCGGGTATCGCGGCGCCACTTCATGCACAGGCCCAGAGCGAGGCTTCGGCCGCGCTTTCGCTGATGCCCGTCGCTTCGGTGATCGGCGCGGCGTCCGTTGTCGGCGCATCGGCCACGGCGGTGGTCGCGGTGCCCGCGGCCCTGTCGGTGGGCGGCTCGACGCTCGCGGTGGTCGCCGTCGAGGCGTCGGCCGATGGCACGGTCTATGTGCTGGAGCGCGCGTCGGACGGCGCACGCGCCAGCGTCAAGGTGATGGGGCGCGCGGCCAACGGCGCGGCCGCCTCGGTGGGCACAGCCGTCTTGGTCAGCGTGATCGGCAGCGGCATCGTGCTCTCTGCCGCGGGCGAGGTGCTGGCCTTCGTGCCGAACGCCATCGGGCGCGCGCTGTTGCACAACGAGAGGCTGTCGTGAAGCGCGCGCTCGCGGTGTGCCTGCTCGCGCTCGTGGCGCTGCAGGCGCAGGCCGGGCGCTCTTGCGAGCAGGTCAAGCCGAGCCCGGCGCTCATCGTCAAAGGCATGCAGCTGGCCGAGCGCACCTCGCAGCAGCTCGATGCGAGCGGCGCCCGCGTCGTGCTGCTGGCACGCGCCGGGCAGGACCTGAGCAAGTACGGCCTGCGCTACTCGCACCTGGGCATCGCCTACAAGACCGACGAAGGCCCGTGGCGCGTTGTGCACAAGCTCAACCAGTGCGGCACCGCGGTGGCCGCGGTCTACCGGCAGGGGCTGGGCGAATTTTTCCTCGACGACCTGTGGCGCTACGAGGCCGCCTGGGTCGTGCCCACGCCGCAAGTGCAGGCGCAACTGCTGGCCGCGCTCGCCGAGTCGCCCTCGCGCATCGTGCGGCTGAACGTGGCGCCCTACAGCATCGTGAGCTACGCGTGGGGGCAGAAGTACCAGCAGTCGAACCAGTGGGCCATCGAGACGCTGGCCGCGGCCATGGAGCCCGCCACCATCCACAGCCGCGCGCAGGCGCAGGCGTGGATGCAGTTCAAGGGCTACGAGCCGACCACGCTCAAGCTCGGCCCGCTCACGCGGCTGGGCGGGCGTGTGGGCTCGGCCAACATCGCCTTCGACGACCATCCGAACGAGAAGCGGTTTTCGGACCGCATCGAGACTGTGACGGTCGATTCGGTCTTCGCGTGGATGCCGCGCGCGGGGCTGGGCGGGGCGCCGGTAGCGTTCAAGCTGCAATAAGAAAAGAAACTCTGGAGAAGAAACGAAATGAGCAAGTCATTGCGCCTGTCCGAAAAATGGTTCCGCCGCGGCCTCTGGCTCGTGGCGCTGGTGTTCGCGAGCTTCCTGATCGGCCTGGGCAGCACGGTCGTGGGCGACCTGCCGCAGGTCGAGCGCGTGCGCGGCATCGACGACTTCATCGACCTGCGCGCGGCCGAGCCGCTGCGGAACACCATCAAGGCCTCCGAAGCCACGGAGTTGCAGGCCGCGCGCGACCTCGACCAGATCCGCCTGCAGCTGGCCGCCGCGCAGCAGGGCAGCGCCAATGCGCGCGAGACCTTCGGCAACTGGATCGCCACCCGCCGCGCCACCGCGCAGCCCGACCAGGACACCGAGCTCATTGCGCGCACCAAGGCGCTCGATGCGTTCAAGCAGAAGGAGGACGCCGTCCAGCGCCAGGTCAACGCGCAGCAGAAGATCACGCTCGATGCGCGCCAGGCCGAGCAGCGCGCCCGCACGGCGCTCGCCGAGCTGGAGCGCGATGCGCAGGTGAAGCTCGATGCCGAATACCGCCGCATCGAGCTGCGCGTGTTCGCGTACCGCCTGGCGCTCACGCTGCCGCTGCTGGTGGTGGCCGGCTGGCTCTTCGCCAGGAAGCGCAAGAGCACCTACTGGCCGTTCGTCTGGGGCTTCATCTTCTTCGCGCTGTTCGCGTTCTTCGTGGAGCTGGTGCCGTACCTGCCGAGCTACGGCGGCTATGTGCGCTACGTGGTGGGCATCGTGCTCACGGTGCTGGTGGGGCGCTATGCCATCGTCGCGCTCAACGCGTACCTGGTGCGCCAGAAGCTCGCCGAGCAGCAGCCCGACCAGGTGCGCCGCGAAGAGCTGAGCTACGACGTCGCGCTCGCACGGCTGGGCAAGGGCGTGTGCCCCGGCTGCGAGCGGCCGGTGGACCTGAAGAACGGCGAGATCGATTTCTGCCCGCACTGCGGCATCGGCCTGTTCGACCACTGCGGTGTGTGCGAGGCGCGCAAGAGCGCGTTCTCCAAGTTCTGCCACGCGTGCGGCACCTCGGCCCATGCGGGGCCCGGTGGCGACACAGCGCCGGCCTGAGGGCCGCGCGGAGGCGCTGCATCTTTCCATTGCAAGCGGGTATTCCGCACGCTGCGTGGCCGATTTTGGCGAAGCTGTCGCCGCAAGGTGTTAGAACCTTGGCCTGCGCTGCATTTCGCACGCAGCCGGCGTTCACTTTCATGCGTCGCCCGGCCTCTACCACGCACGACGAGGACCTCCTACCATGAGCTTTTTCGGCAAGATTTTTTCCAAGATTTTTCCGTCGGCCAACGCCGCTGAAGTCGTCGCCGCACCGCCGGCGGCTGCATCGGGCGCACCGGCCGCTGCGGCACCACCGCCCTCGATCCCGCTGGGCGACGTGCCCGCCATCCTGGACGCGATGCCTGGTGCCGCCGGCCTGAACTGGCGCACCTCGATCGTCGACCTGCTCAAGTTGCTGGGCCTGGACAGCAGCCTTGCCGCGCGCAAGGAACTGGCCAGCGAAATTCTCTACAGCGACGGCGAGCCGGGTTCGGCCGAATGGAACATCGGCCTGCACAAGCAGGTGATGAGCCGCATCGCAGCCAATGGCGGCACGCTGCCGGCCGAACTGCGCGACTGATCTTCGCGATCGGTCAACAAAAGCCCGGCAATGCCGGGCTTTTTCTATGGGGGGAGCGCTGGATTGGCATGGCTGGCGCGAACGTCGTCGCTCGGAGGCGACTCAAGAGCCAGGTGCGCGCCGTGTGACCCACCAAGCCGACAGCACGATCAACCCTCCACCCACCCAGCCTTGAACCGTCACCGTCTCCTGCATCCAGAGGACCGCGGCCAAGGCGCCCCACAGGGGCTCGCTTCCCATCAACAATGCCACGCGGCTGGGGCTGGTTCGCGATGCCGCATAGTTCTGGACGAAGAACGCGAGCACGGTGCACATCAGAACCAGGAATGCCATCGCGCTCCAGAAAGAAGCGCTGACCGGCAACGAATGGAAAGCGCGGCCTCGCACCAGCAACAACGCGAGAAGAATTCCCAAGGTCATCACCCCCATCTGGATGGCCGTCAGGGTCAGTGCAGGCAGCCGATGCGATTGCCCGTATTTCCGGGTCATGCACACCATCACGCCGCGAAGAAATGCGGCAAACACCATGAGGCCATCGCCCCAAGCCAGCATGGGGCCGCCACCATGCTGAAAGGCCAGCAGTCCAGCACCGATCATGGACAGGGCGGCGGCGCCAAACACGGTCGCTGTGGGTTTCTGCTTGAGCAGCCACCACTCGCAAAAAGGCGTCATGGCGACGCACAGGCTGATCAGGAAAGCCGCATTGGACGCCGTGGTGAGGGAGACCCCGAAGGTTTCGCAGACAAAGATGGCCAGGAGGTTCACGCCCAGCATCAAGGCGCCACCCAAGGCGCCGCGCCAGGGCATGCGTACCAGTGGCCACAAGGCGGGCGACAGGATCACGAACGTCAGCCCGAAGCGCAGAAGCAGGAACTCGAGCACGGGCAGTTGCTGGGTCGCCAGCTTGGCCGCGGCGTAGCTTCCGCCCCAGACGGCCGCCACCAGCAACAGCAGCAGTTCGATGTGTCCGAACTTGAGGACACGCCAAAGCCGCTTGCCGACAGATGCTGGGGCACCGAGCCCGACGGCAGAGTTGCTCATGTCGGCATCTGGGTGAACGCGACGACAAGCACATCGCGGTATGCCACGTTGCTCCCGGGAACGGCCGTGAGTGCAGACACCGCATGCATGGTTTCGTGATCGTTTCCGACGATGACATCGAATGGGTACATCAGGGTCTTCTGCCAGAGCACCTGTCCAAGATGATTGGTCACGGTGGTTTCGGCTCCCCGCACGTTTCGGCGGGACATCAACAAGCTCGCGACGTAGTCCACGCCGTCGCGATGCAGGCCCTCCGGCGTCGGCTGTCCATGCTGGCTTTCGCTGGCGAAGATGCGGTAGGGATGCAGCCGGATGTTCCAGCGGCATGCCCTCCCTTCGCAGTGATTGAACATTGCCGTCAGCGCATCGAGCAAAGCGGCGAGCACCACATGGCCGACGAAGCAGGGTTCAAGCGGATCGAACAACCGCGCGATGCCGCCATTGAGTGCGTTGATGTACTTCGGCTGTTCGTACGGCCCGTGGGGCAACTGAGTTCGAAGGCCCTCTGCGGACGATTCGAATTCGCCATATCGGCGATACCGGTAGTTGCCGCCATCGCCCATGTGTCGGTCCAGCGTCAAGCTGTCCCAATGCGCGCCGAAGCTTTCCGTCTGACCGGCCGAGAGGTCCAACAGGTACGACACCGCGTTTCCCGGAATGAAGACGAAGTTGTCGCTTTCAAGCTTTCGAGCGAAGGGCTCGACATGGATGCTCCCTTGCGCAGGGATCTGCGCCTTGGACGGGCCCGTCATGTGCATGCCCCTTCCCGGGTGGTCCGCTCGCCCGACGTGATCGGGCTGAACGTGCGCTGCGCGGAATTCCTCTCCCACGCGTCACGATCGGTGAGGTACAGGGGGTTCTCCGCACGTATCGCGCGCACATCCATCGCGCCTTGGCGCAGCGCGTAGCCCACGGAGCCCGAGACCTTGCTCGCCGATGTGCGAATGAAGGCATCCGCGCTCTCGCGCAGCATCCCGTACCAGCGCCCTTCCACGGCTTCGCGTGTCCAGATCTGCTCGACGGACCGCTTCTCGCGCAGCAGTTCCGCATCGAGAACGGCCGTTTCCAGATGGCGGTAGGCATCCATCAAGATGGTGGCGGCCGGCGCTTCGCGCAGTTCCAGCACCTTCTGGCCACCCTCCAGATGCTCCAGCCCGCTGTATCTGCCGATGGCGAAAGCGCCCACACGCCGATTGAGCTGTGCGATCAGGTCCACCAGCGATAACGATTGCCCGTCGACTGCGACCGGCACGCCGCTCTCGAAGCGAAGGAAAATGTCCTCGGGAACAGGGGCTCGTTCAGGTTCGCGCGTCCATTCAAACAGGCTGGGCGGGACCCAGAAGCTTTCGGGATTGTCGATCGAGCCGGACTCGAATTCCCTGCACCACAAATTGGCATCGCCACTGATGCCTCTGGCCTGAAAGCGAGTGAGCCCCACTTGCTGCAATGCGGCGATCTTTTCCTCGCGGCTCAGAATCGAGCGCTCGTAAGGTGTGCCATAACAGCCGGTGTAGCCCAACTGGTCGATCGCGCCATTCAACCGTCTCAGGCTGTTCTGCGAGGTGTTGGCGGTGTGCACGATGGCGCCGCAGCCAAGGCGTGCGGCTGCCTGAACGGCCGAGCGCGCCAGGATGGGGCTAGACAACGATGAGCTGACGGGATACATGCCCAGGTACAACGCCTGCGCGCGAATGGCCGGAGCCACGGCCTCGTTGGCAAATTCCTCCCTGGCATCCACGATCACCAGGTCGACGCCAAAGAACTGTGTGATTTCTTTCAGGTCGTGAAGGTCGCACCCCTCGCCAACGTCGATCGAGAGAGCCGTTGTTCGCAACCCTCGATCTGCCAGTTCCTTGAGTATGTAGCTGCTGTCCAGCCCCCCGCTGAAAAGCGTGAGCACATGATCGACCTGTCCCACCATCGCATCGAGGTCATCGAAGCTCCCAATCCTTCTTTTTTTCACGCCGCTTCCTCCTGAATTTTTTTGACGTGGCGCATTGTTCAGGGGGCACTTGCGCAAGACTAGACCCACCACAGAACAGGATATGTGCCCAGTGAGAATGAATGACTTCATCGGTTTCATGCACGAGATGGTGGCCTTCGTGCTGGTTGCGGAATCCGGCAGTTTTTCGAAGGCGGCACAGCAGCTCGCGATGACGCCATCGGCCGTGAGCCGACAGATATCCCGTCTGGAGAAGGCCATGGGCGTGAAGCTCATGCACCGAACCACGCGACAACTGCGTCTGACGGAAGCGGGGCTGGATGTGCTGGAGCGCGGACGTGAAATGGTGGACGCTGCCAAAGCCACCATGCAGGCGGCGGAGGAGCACATGCGCGCACCCAAGGGGCTGGTGCGGTTGAGCGCACCCAAGGCGTTTGCGCGCCATATGCTTCAGCGCTGCCTGCTGTCGTTTCTCGCGCGCTACCCGGACGTCGATGTCCACGTGATGGTGGTCGATCGTCCCGTCGACGGCCTGCGGGAGAACGTGGATCTCGTGATCCGGCTGACAGACGATCCGCCGCAGGGCATGGTGGCGCGCAGCCTGATGCCGGTGCAGCAATGGGTGGTTGCCAGTCCGGGCTACCTGTCGGCGCACGATGCCATCGGGCGGCCGGAGGACCTCGTCAATCACAGTTGCCTGTCGTTGGGCGAGCAGGACCGGGACAACCGATGGTGTTTCTCTCGGGATGACGAAACCCGCGAGGTGCTGGTTCGAGGGCGCTTCACCATCAACCACAGCGAGATGCGGCTGGATGCCGTCTCGGCAGGTTTCGGCGTTGGCTGCGTGCCCGACTTCGTGGCCCGGGATGCGGTTGAGCAGGGCCGTGTTGTCCGTGTGCTGCCGGATTGGACCTTCCAGGCCAGCTACCAGGGCACCGCGTATCTACTCTATGCCGCGGCGCGCTACACCACCCCGAAGGTGCGCGTTCTCATCGAACATCTGATGGACGCGCTGTCGACGTCTCGTTGAGCCGGATCCCGGAGGGTTCCTTCGGGGAATCAATAGCGCACGCAGATCGAGAACGAAGGCTTCAGGTCCAACCCGCATCCACCACATAGTCCTGCGCGGTGCACATCTTCGAATCGTCAGCGGCCAGGAACAGCGCCATCGCCGCAATGTCCTCGGCCATCACGCGCCCCGGCAGGCATTGCGCGGCATCGATCTCTGCAGCGGACTCGGGCTTGACCCACAGCTTGATCTGCCGCTCGGTCATCACCCACCCCGGCACGATCGAGTTGACGCGGATGTTCTGCTTGCCCAGGTCGCGCGCCAGCGAGCGCGTGAGGCCGCGCGCCGCCGCCTTGCAGGCCTGGTAGACCGGGTAGCCCTTGCCCTTGATCATCCAGCTGATCGAGCCGAAGTTGATGATCGAGCCGCCGCCCAGCGCGCGCATGTCGTCGGCCACCGCCTGCGCGGCGAAGAACTGGTGCTTGAAGTTGACGGCCACGAGGCGATCGAAGTCGTCGCTGGTGACATCGGCCATCTCGTGGCGCCTGTCGTTGGCGGCGTTGTTCAGCAGCACGCCGATCGGGCCGAAGCGCTCTCGCACAGCAGCGATGGTGGCAGTGAGCGCGGCGGTATCGGTCACGTCGCAGGCGCTGAACAGCACGGGCGACTCGCCCTGCAGCTGGGCCGCGAGCGCCGTGCCGGCGGCCGTGTCGAGGTCGCAGAAGCCGACCTTCGCGCCCTGCGCATGGAAGGCCCGCACCAGCGCCTCGCCGATGCCGCTGGCACCGCCCGAGATGAAGACGGTGCGCCCGGCGAGCGACGGATAGCGGGCGGTGTAGGGGGAGGTTGGAGAGGAGGCTGTGGTCATGGGGGATGAAGACGACGGCGGTGGAAACAGGCCACGAGCGTACCGGATGCGGCCGCCATGGTGGAAACGCGGGCTTCCGCCCGGCGTATGGCTTCCGGCCTGTGGGCAGGATGGTCTCGCGTGGATAGGCTTGCGGACATGAACTCGTTCCATCGCCGCGCCCTCGTGAGCTTCGCGCTTCTCCCGGCCCTCATCGTGGCGCGGCAGGTGCGCGCCCAGGCGGCGGCGCCCATCCTGCTCTTCAAGGTGGTCTCGCCGCGCGACGACGTCGTCGTGGGCATCGAGGCCGCGCAACTCGGCGCCGGCGCGGCGCCGCCCGTGCAGCGCCTGGCCGCGATGCTGGCCGACAAGGGCCAGCTCACGCTCTGGCAATACGCCTCGCAGCATGGCGAGGGCGGCGCGCTGGTGCAGGCGCCGCTGCGGCAGATCGTCGTCTTCAAGAACGACCTGCTGCGCATCGAGCCGTACAGCACACCGCTCGCGATCAAGGCGCCGGGCGCCTCGAAGTAAATAAAGCGCGAAGTTGGACGTGCAGGCCGCCGGCTAGACGCCGCGCGCCCGTTCGGCCTTGAACCGTGCGCGGAATTCCGTGAACGTGCCCGCGTCGAGCGCCGCGCGAATCTCGGTCATCAGGTTCAGGTAGTAGTGCAGGTTGTGGATGGTGCACAGCATCGGCCCGAGCATTTCGCCGCAGCGGTCCAGGTGGTGCAGGTAGGCGCGGCTGAAGCCTTCGCGGCCACCGTCGTTCCACGACACGCCCGACGTGCCCGCGCAGGCATGGCAGGTGCAGCTCGGGTCCACCGGCTGCGGGTCGCTCTTGTGGCGGGCGTTGCGCATCTTCAGGTCGCCGAAGCGCGTGAACATCGTGCCGTTGCGCGCATTGCGGGTCGGCATCACGCAGTCGAACATGTCCACGCCGTCGGCCACGCCCTGCACCAGGTCCTCGGGCGTGCCCACGCCCATCAGGTAGCGCGGCTTGTCGGCCGGCAGCCGGTGCGGCGTGTGGCCCATGATGTGCAGCATCTCCTCCTTGGGCTCGCCCACGCTCACGCCGCCGATGGCGTAGCCGGGAAAGTCCATGTCCACGAGCGCCGCGAGCGATTCCTCCCGCAGGTTCTCGAACATGCCGCCCTGCACGATGCCGAAGAGCGCGTTGGGGTTCTCCAGCCGCGTGAATTCGCCCTGGCAGCGCTTGGCCCAGCGCAGGCTCAGTTCCATCGAGATGCGCGCCTCGGCCTCGGTCGTGATGTGGCCCTTGGTGTCGTAGGGCGTGCACTCGTCGAACTGCATCACGATGTCGCTGTTCAGGATGGTCTGGATCTGCATCGAGACCTCGGGCGTGAGGAACAGCTTGTCGCCGTTGACGGGCGATGCGAACTTCACGCCCTCCTCGCTGATCTTGCGCATCGCGCCCAGCGACCACACCTGAAAGCCCCCCGAGTCGGTGAGGATGGGCTTGTTCCATTTCTCGAACTGGTGCAGCCCGCCGAAGCTGGCCATCACGTCCAGGCCCGGACGCATCCACAAGTGGAAGGTGTTGCCCAGGATGATCTGCGCGCCCATCTCTTCCAGACTGCGCGGCATCACGCCCTTGACGGTGCCGTAGGTGCCCACGGGCATGAAGATCGGCGTCTGCACCTTGCCGTGGTTGAGGGTGAGCGTGGCGCGGCGCGCGTGGCTCGCGGGGTCGGTCTTGAGGAGTTCGAAGTTCAGCATGGTCGTCTTCAATCTTTTTGTCGTGCCAGCAGCATGGCGTCGCCATAGCTGAAGAAGCGGTAGCGGTTGGCGATGGCGTGGGCGTACAGCGCCATCACCCGCTCGTACCCCGCAAGGGCCGAGACCAGCATCATCAGCGTGCTCTTGGGCAGATGGAAGTTGGTGACCAGCACATCGACGTGCGCGAACGCGAATCCCGGCGTGATGAAGATGCGCGTGTCGCCCGTCGCCTCGCCGCTTTGGGCCCACGACTCGAGCGTGCGCACGGTGGTCGTGCCCACCGCGACGACGCGGCCGCCGCGCGCCTTGCATTCGGCGATCGCGCGCTGCGTGGCCTCGGGCACTTCGTAGCGCTCGGCATGCATCGTGTGCTCGGCGATGTTCTCGGTCTTCACCGGCTGGAAGGTGCCGGCACCCACATGCAGCGTGACGTTGGCGCGCTGCACGCCGCGGGCTTCGAGCGCGGCCAGCAGGCCTTCGTCGAAGTGCAGAGCGGCCGTGGGCGCGGCCACCGCGCCGGGCACGCGCGCGAACACGGTCTGGTAGCGGCTCTCGTCATCGGCCGAATCGGTGTGCGTGATGTAGGGCGGCAGCGGCACATGGCCGCAGCGGGCCATCAGCGCATACGGGTCTTCGCCCGCATCGCTCTCGAAGCCGAAGCGGAACAGCGCGCCGTCTTCCTCGGGCCAGCGGCCCAGGAGCGTCGCGCGAAAGCCGCCGACCATCTCCAGCGTGGTGCCCACGGGCGGCTTCTTGCTGACCTTCATGTGCGCGACCACCTCGTGGCCCTGCAGCACGCGCTCAACGAGCAGCTCCAGCTTGCCCCCGGTCGGCTTCTCGCCGAAGAGGCGCGCCTTGACCACGCGCGTGTCGTTGAAGACCAGCAGGTCGCCCGCGCGCAGCAGCGAGGGCAGGTCCTTGAAGATGCGGTCGGCCGGCGCGTCCCCCGTGCCGTCGAGGAGACGGGAGGAGGTGCGTTCGGAGGCCGGGTGTTGCGCCACCAGTTCGGGCGGCAGGTCGAAATCGAAATCGGAGAGCGTGAAGGCGCGCATGGTGCTTGAGGGCCGGACGGGCCCGTGCCAAGGAGGCATGGAAGAAAGAAAACCGGGGGAAGGGGCGATTGTCCCATGCCCGCAATCGGGGGCCCGGCGCGGGGTTGCCGAGGCAGAATCGACGGATGGTCGATTCATCCGTCGCGCGCGTCCCGCTGGCGCCTCCTCCCTCCGAAGGCGAGCTCTTCAAGAAGATCCTTGCAAACGCCTGGCAGGGCCTGCACCCGGACATCCGCCGGCGCTTCGACAAGAACCCCTCGCCGGGCAAGGCGCTGCATTACCTGGGCGCGTTGAGCGAGCTGCGCTGCTCGCGCTTCGGCAAGCTGCTGGGGCACCTGACGCAGCCGCTGATCCAGGGCGCGCTGATCCCCTACAGCGACACGAATTTCCCGGTCGAGATCCAGGTCTACGCCAAGCCCGACGATCCGGCCATCTACAAGCAGCGCATCTACCGCCTGCACGGCCGTAAGCCCATCCAGTTCACCAGCTTCATGCGCGAGAGCGCGCGCGGCGAGGTGCTGGAGTACGTGGGCATGGGCCTCGGAATGAAGCTGGTGCTGAGCGTGGAGAACGGCAGCCTGCATTTCCAGAGCGACGGCTATTTCTGGGACGTGTTCGGCTGGCGCATTCCGCTGCCCGGCGTCTTCACGCCCGGCAAGACCTTTCTCTGGCACCACAACGAAACGCCCGAGCGCTTCAACATCCGCATCGAGATCCGGCACTGGCTCATGGGCACGACCTTCACGCAGGTCGGCGTGTTCGAGGAAGTGGCCGACCCGGGGGCAGCCGCCGCATGATCGACACGCACCTGCTGGCGCTGCAGCTCATGGCCGCGCAGGGGCTGATGGGCGCGTTCGACACGCTCTATCACCACGAGGGCACCGAGGCGCTCGCCCAGCGCAACACGGCGCGGCGCGAGCTGGCGATCCATGCTGTGCGTTCGTCGATCTACTGCGCGATGTTCATCGGGCTGTCGTCGTGGGCCTGGCATGGCGCGTGGGCGTGGGTGCTGCTGGCGGTGTTCGGCGTGGAGATCGTGCTCACGCTGTGGGACTTCGTGGTCGAAGACGGCAGCCGCCTCTTGCCGCCGACCGAGCGCGTCACGCACACGGTGCTGGCCATCAACGCGGGCGCGTTCATCGCGCTCCTGGCGATGAATGCGGGGGACTGGGCCGCGCGGCCGACGGCGTTGGCGTGGCAACCGCAAGGCTGGCTGGGCGCCTTCCTGGCGCTGTGCGGCGTGGGCGTCGGCCTCTCGGGGCTGCGCGACGGGCTCGCGGCGCGTGCGTTGTTTCGCCGCACGGCGCAAGAAGCGGCGCGGGCCGTGCAGGCGCCGGTGCACTTCGGCACGAAGCCCCAGCGCGTGCTGGTGACCGGCGGCACCGGCTTCATCGGCCAGACGCTGGTGCGCCACCTGCTGGCCGACGGCCATGCCGTGACCGTGTGGACGCGCGACGCGCGCTCGGCCGCATGGAACTTCGGCGGCGCGGTGCGCTGCGTGCAGCGGCTCGACCAGATTCCCGAGACCGATCCATGCGACGTGGTGATCAACCTGGCGGGCGCACGCATCCTCGGCCAACGCTGGAGCGAGCGGCGCCAGCGGCAGTTGCTGCAAAGCCGCGAGGGGCTCACCACCGCGCTGGTCGCATGGATTGCCACGCGTCCGCGCAAGCCCTGGCTGCTGCTGTCGGGCTCGGCCATCGGCTGCTACGGCGTGCAGCCGCAAGGCGATGCCACCGAACTGGCCGAAGACGCGCCGCCGCAGGACATCTTCATGTCGACGCTGTGCCAGCGGTGGGAGAAAGCGGCAGAGGCCGCGACGGCGCATGGCGTGCACGTGGCCTGCATGCGTTTCGGTTTCGTGCTCGGCCACCAGGGTTCGCTGCCGCAACTGCTGCTGCCCGTCGCGCTGGGCATGGGCGGCCGGCTGGGGAGCGGGCGGCAGTGGCTGTCGTGGGTGCATGTGCACGACGTCATCCGTGCCATGGCCCATGTGTGGAGCGCCGCCGAGCAGGCGGGAAGCGACAGCGCTGCGACCGCGCAGGCCTTCAACTTCACTGCACCCGGCGCGCTCAGCCAGGAAGAATTCACCCGCGTGGCCGCAAGCGTGATGCATCGGCCGTTCTGGATGCCGACGCCCGCCGCGCCCGTCAAGCTCTTGCTGGGCGAACAGGCCGACCTCCTGCTCGAAGGCCAGCGCGTAGTGCCCGCCCGGTTGCTGCAGACGGGATTCCGCTTCGCGTTTCCCGAGGCCCGCGATGCCTTGACGGACCTTTGCCGGCCGCGATAGAAGCCTTGCCCGTGCCCGCCAAGAAAGCCCCCTCCACGCCCGCAGACGCCGCCACCGCGCCGTCGCCATCACCGCCGCAGCCGCCCGGCACCGGCCTGAGCCTCGTGCAGCGCGCCCTGCGCAAGCTCGGCCTCGTGCGCGACATCGACTTCGCGCTCTACCTGCCGATGCGCTACGAAGACGAAACGCGCATCGTCAAGCTTGCCGACACGCGCGACGGCGACATGGCGCAGGTCGAGGGCGTGGTCACCGAATGCGAGGTGGTGTTCCGCCCGCGCCGCCAGCTGATCGCCACCCTCGACGACGGCAGCGACACCTGCCAGCTGCGCTTCTTCAACTTCTATCCCTCGCAGCAAAAACAGCTCGCGGTCGGTGCGCGGGTGCGCGTGCGCGGCGAGATGCGCGGCGGCTTCGTGGGGCGGCAGATCATGCATCCCACGGTCAAGGCCGCGGGCACCTCGCTGCCGGAGGCGCTCACGCCGGTCTACTCGACCGTCGCGGGCCTGGCGCAACCGGTGCTGCGGCGCGAAGTGCGCTCGGGCCTGGCGCGCGCCGTGCTCGACGAGACGATTCCCGTGCAGATCGGCCTGCGCGGCGCGTGGGATCTGCGCAGCGCGCTCACCTTCCTGCACTACCCCACGCCTGACGTGGCGATGGCGACGCTCGAAGACCACAGCCACCCGGCGTGGCAGCGCATCAAGGCCGAGGAGTTGCTCGCGCAGCAACTCTCGCAACTGCAGGCCCGACTGGAGCGCGCGGCGCAGCGTGCGCCTCTGCTGCCTTCGTCGCCGGAACCTGTGGCGACGTCGCTGCATGCGCAACTGCTCGCGGTGCTGCCCTTCGGCCTGACCGGCGCGCAGCAGCGCGTGGGCGAGGAGATCACGCGCGACCTCGGCCGCGAGATTCCGATGCACCGGCTGCTGCAGGGCGACGTGGGTTCGGGCAAGACGGTGGTAGCGGCGCTCGCGGCGGCGCGCGCCATCGACGCGGGCTTCCAGTGCGCGCTGATGGCGCCGACCGAGATCCTCGCGGCCCAGCACTTCGGCAAGCTCGTGGGCTGGCTCGATCCGCTCCTGGCCGCGCGCGGCCTGCGCGTGGCCTGGCTCACCGGCAGCCAGAAGAAAAAGGAGCGCGACGCGATGTCGGCCGCCGTCGAGAGCGGCGAGGCCGCGCTGGTCATCGGCACGCACGCCGTCATCTCGGAGAAGGTGCGCTTCAAGAACCTCGCGCTCGCGATCATCGACGAGCAGCACCGCTTCGGCGTGGCACAGCGGCTCGCGCTGCGCGGCAAGGCCGTGGGCCACCTCGAGCCGCACCTCTTGATGATGAGTGCCACGCCGATCCCGCGCACGCTCGCGATGAGCTACTACGCCGACCTGGACGTCTCCACGCTCGACGAGCTGCCGCCCGGCCGCACGCCCATCGTGACCAAGCTGGTGGCCGACCACCGGCGCGACGAGGTGATCGACCGCATCCAGGCGCAGATCGCGCAGGGCCGGCAGGTCTACTGGGTGTGCCCGCTGATCGAGGAGAGCGAGGCGGTCGACCTGCGCAACGCCACCGAGACGCGCGACGAACTGGCCGAGACGCTCGGCGAGGCCATCCACGTCGGCCTGCTGCATTCGCGCATGCCGACGGCCGAAAAGCAGGCGGTGATGGCGGCCTTCACCGCCAACGAGATCCAGGTGCTGGTGAGCACGACGGTGATCGAAGTGGGTGTCGATGTGCCGAACGCCTCGTTGATGGTGATCGAGCACGCGGAGCGCTTCGGGCTCTCGCAGCTTCATCAATTGCGTGGCCGCGTGGGTCGCGGCGCGGCGGCCTCGGCCTGCGTGCTGCTCTACGCGCCAGGCGACAGCGGGCGCGTGGGCGAGGCGGCGCGCGCGCGTTTGAAGGCGATGGCCGAGACGGGCGACGGCTTCGAGATCGCGCGGCGCGACCTGGAGATCCGCGGCCCCGGCGAATTCCTGGGCGCGCGCCAGTCGGGCGCGCCGCTGCTGCGCTTCGCCGACTTGACCACCGACACGCTGTTGCTCGATTGGGCGCGCGAGCTCGCACCGGTGATGCTCGAGAAGCACGCCGAGCTGGCCCAGCGCCACATCGACCGCTGGCTCGGCACCAAGGCCGAATACCTGAAAGCCTGAGCGGCCTCGCGCTGTTTACGCCGAGGGCCGGCGCGTGAAGGCGAGGATCAACCCGAAGCCGACCATCATGCTGCCGCTCACCTTGTTGAACCAGCGCATCGCGCGGCTGCCGTTCGCGAGCCGGCGCATGCGCGCGCCCAGCAGCGCATAGAGCGCGATCGCGACCAGCTCGAACACCAGGAAGGTCGCCCCCAGCAGCAGGTAGCTGGAGGCGTAGGCGCCGGGCACCACGAACTGCGGGAAGAACGCGGTGAACACCAGGATGGCCTTCGGATTGCCGGCCGCCACGGTGAACTCCTGCCGCGCCAGCGCGCGCAGCGAAGGCGGTGCGGCGGTGCCCTGCGATTGCACATCGGCCGTGGGCGCCGGTGCGCGCAAGAGGCGGATGCCGATCCACACCAGGTACGCCGCGCCGATGTACTTGATGACATCGAAGGCCAGCTCCGAGGCCACCAGCACCGCGCCCATGCCCAGGCCCGCGACGGCAATCATGAGCGCGAAGGCCACGAGGCGGCCGCTGGCCGCGATCACCGCGGGCGACACGCCGTGCCGCGCACCGTTGGTGACCGACAGCAGGTTGTTGGGGCCGAAGGCCATGTTGATGGCAAAGCAGGCCGGAAGAAACAACAGATAGGTGGAGAGGCTCATGGTTGCATCCTGCTACGCAGATAACTGCGATGACGAAGGTTCGCCATTATCCGCAGCCTCCGCGATGTGTACGACGAAAGCCTGCAGATGCAACAACGCTGCATTAGCGCCATGGTGTTTACGCGGGGTTCTTGCCGCGCGACTTGTTTTCTAGACTGCGCCGCGATGCGTTTTTGCACGGTGTTCGAGGGCTGTGCGATGCCGCGTTTTTCTTCGGACTTTTTCGCTACTGGTCCGCGTCTTGCACGCGTTTCGAAAGGCGGATCGCACGCCGAATATTCGAACAACACACTGCACGGAGGAAAGTCGCAATGACTTCGAAGAGGATGAACAGACTCGCGATCGCCATGGCCCTCGCTGGCCTCGCATCGCACCAGGCATGGGCTCTCCAGACCTATGCCGGAGACCCGGGAATGATCGGTGCGCCGGCCAGCTGGCGCACGGCCGAGTTCATGCGCGACTGGGGCCTGATTGCGATGGGCACCGAATACGCCTACGCGGCGGGCGTGAGCGGCGCGGGCATCAAGATCGGCGAGGTCGATTCGGGCTACGACGCATCGCACCCCGAGTTCCCGGCCTCGCGCTATCACGGCGTGCCGGTGGGCGCGATTCCCGGCGCCTACGACGGTGCGTACAACGACCGCCATGGCACGCACGTGGGCGGCACCATCGCCGCGAACCGCGACGGCGGCGCGGCCACGGCGAACATGCACGGCGTGGCCTTCAACGCGGACCTCTTCGTGGCCAACACGGCCAAGACCGACGGCGCCAATTTCGGGCGGCCGCTGCCCGGCGATTCGCCGGTCATCACGGTGGACAACCAGCACATTGCCGATGCCTACCGCGCGGCCAACGCGCAGGGCGTGCGCATCATCAGCACGAGCTGGGGCAGTCCGCCGACCGGCGAGCAGTACAACACCCTCGCGCAGCTGCACACGGCCAACGGCTACTACGTGGCCAACAACACCTGGATCCAGGGCGCGTTCGACGCGGCGAAGACGGGCACGCTGATGGTGTTCAGCGCGGGCAACGGCGGCTGGCTCAACCCCAGCCCGCGCGCGGCCGCGCCGTACTTCAACCCCGAGCTCGAAACGAACTGGCTCGCGGTCTCCGCGCTGAGCACGATCGGGCAGACCTTCAATGCCGACGGCTCCGTCAACGTGCCGGGCACGCAGCGCTACAACAAGTGCGGCGTGGCGAAGTGGACCTGCGTCACGGCGCCGGGCTTCCAGATCAACGGCACCGTGCTGGCTGGCGGCTACGCGTCGCTGTCGGGCACGTCGATGGCCGCGCCGCACGCCTCGGGCGCGCTCGCGCTGATCATGGAGCGCTTCGGCTACATGACCAACGAGCAGGTGCTCACCGTGCTGAAGACCACCGCGACGCAGAACGCGACGATCGTGGATGCGGCCGGCACCGGCACGATGGCCAACCCCGAGGCGGGCCAGCAGGTGAAGGTGCCCGATGTGGTGAACGGATGGGGCACGCCGAGCCTGCGGCGCGCGATGAACGGGCCGGGGCAGTTCATCGGGCCGTTCGCGGTCGATACGCGAGGACAGAACGACACGTGGTCGAACGACATCTCCGACGTCGCGATCCGCGCACGCCGCGCGGAAGATGCCGCCGAAGCCACCGCCTGGGAAACGACCCGGCAGACGCGCGGCTGGACCGCGGGCCTGCCCGGCGGCGCGAGCGATGCGGACCGCAGCGAATACGCCACCGGCGTGGCCCGCGAGGCCGCGCGCGCCACGCGGGTCTACGAAGGCAGCCTCGAGAAGCTCGGCGCCGGCACGCTGACCCTGAGCGGCCAGAACAGCTACACGGGCAGTACCGCGGTGAACGGCGGCACGCTCAAGGCGGGGGCGGTCAACGCCTTCAGCGGCGCATCGGCGCACAGCGTGGGCGCGGGCGGCATGCTCGATCTCGCGGGCTTCAGCCAGAGGCTGCCGTCGTTGGCGAACGGCGGCGTGGTCTCGCTGGTCGGCGCCGCGCCGGGCACGACCCTCACCATCACCGGCGCCTATGTGGGCAACAACGGCACGCTGCGGCTGGGCACCGCGCTGGGCGACAGCAGCAGCGCGAGTGACCGGCTGGTGCTCGACGGCGCGGGTGCCAGCGCCAGCGGCCGCACCACGGTGCAGGTCACGAACCTCGGCGGCCTCGGCGCGCTGACGAGCGGCAACGGCATCGAACTGGTCAGCGCGCTCAACGGCGCGAAGACCACCGCGCAAAGCACCAAGGACGCGTTCTCGCTCGCGAACGGCCACGTCGACGCGGGCGCCTACGAATACCGGCTGCATGCGGCCGATGCCGGCGGCGCCGGCGAGAACTGGTACCTGCGGTCCACGGTCCCCGCGACGCAGGTCCCGACTTACCGCACGGAGGTGCCGATGCTCGCCGCGCTGCCCGAGCAACTGCGCCAGGGCAACCTCGCCATGCTGGGCAGTTCGCGCGTGCGCATGGGCGACGACGACGCCCGGGCCGGCCGCAACGATGCGGGCGACGAGACTGGCACGCCGCTGCGCAGCGCCTGGGGCCGCGTCATCAGCACGAACCTGAACATCAGCCAGCAGGGCACCGTGAGCCCGCGGAGCGAGGGGCGACTGACGGGCCTGCAGGCCGGCACCGACCTGTGGGCCGGCCGCAACTGGCGCGCCGGCGTGTACGTCGGCCGGCTCGAAGGCGATGCCCGCACCCGCGGCTTCGCGCGCGGCGTGTTCGACCTTGCCGTCGGCAGCAACGACCTGCGCAGCGACTACCTGGGCCTGTACGGCAACTTCACGAGCGACGCGGGCTTCTACGCCGATGCGGTGCTGCAGGGCGGCCGCCACCGCTACACGACGGGCCCCTTCGACAGTTCGCCGTCGGCTTCCGGCAAGGGCAGGAGCACGCTGCTGTCGCTGGAGGTGGGCCAGAGCTTCGCGCTCGGCAGCAACTGGAACATCGAGCCGCAATTGCAGCTCGTGCACCAGCGCGTGAACATCGACGACGTGAGTCTCTTCGGCGCCCGCGTCTCGCAGGACACCGACAGCGGCTGGACGGTTCGCGCGGGCGTGCGGCTCAAGGGCCAGATCGCCACCGGCGCCGGCGTGCTGCAGCCGTATGCGCGGCTGAACGTCTACCGCACCTCCAGCGGCTCGGACGTGGCGCGCTTCATAGGCCCCGCCGGCTGGACCGACATCGGCACCCGCACCGGTGGCACCAGCACCGAACTCGCGGCCGGCGCCGCCCTGGCCGTCGGCGAGCGCACCAGCCTGTACGCGGAAGCGGGCAAGCTGTTCGCCTCGGGCGGCGCCGCGCGGGTGAAGAGCGGCATCAATGCGAGCCTGGGCATGCGCGTGAAGTGGTGAGGGGGCGGTCCAGGGCGATCGGTCGTGGGCAGGAGGACGGCCGCATCGACCCCTGACAACGCCGGGTCACGGAGGCTTGCGCATAATTGACGCAAGCTATGACTCTCACCGAACTCAAATACATCGTCGCAGTAGCCCGCGAACGGCACTTCGGCAAGGCGGCCGAGGCCTGCTACGTCTCCCAACCGACCCTCTCGGTGGCCATCAAGAAGCTCGAAGACGAGCTCGAGGTCAAGCTCTTCGAGCGCAGCGCCGGCGAAGTGACCGTCACGCCGCTGGGCGAGCAGATCGTGCAGCAGGCCCAGAGCGTGCTCGACCAGGCTGCCAGCATCAAGGAAATCGCCAAGCGCGGCAAAGACCCGCTGGCCGGCCCGCTGAACCTGGGCGTGATCTACACCATCGGCCCCTACCTCCTGCCCGACCTGGTGCGCCAGGTGATCGCGCGCACGCCGCAGATGCCGCTGGTGCTGCAGGAGAACTTCACCGCCAAGCTGCTGGAGATGCTGCGCGCCGGCGAGATCGACTGCGCCGTGATGGCCGAGCCTTTCCCGGACACGGGCCTGGCGATGGCGCCGCTGTACGACGAGCCCTTCATGGCCGCGCTGCCGGTCAATCACAAGTTCGCCAGCCGCGAATCGATCACCTCGGAAGAACTGCAGAACGAGACCATGCTGCTGCTGGGCACCGGCCATTGCTTTCGCGACCACGTGCTCGAGGTGTGCCCCGAGTTCGCGCGCTTCTCCAGCAATGCCGAAGGCATCCGCAAGAGCTTCGAGGGCTCGTCTCTCGAGACCATCAAGCACATGGTGGCCTCGGGCATGGGCGTGACGCTGGTGCCGCGCCTGTCGGTGCCGGCCGAGGCGCTCAAGCCCAAGGCCAAGGGCAGGAAGGACTCCGAGCAGATGGTGCGCTACCTGCCGGTGCGCGACGCGCACGACCGCGACCCGCCCACGCGCCGCGTGGTGCTCGCATGGCGCCGCACCTTCACGCGCTACGAGGCGATCGCGGCGCTGCGCAATGCGATCTATGCGTGCGAGCTGCCGGGCGTCAAGCGCCTCTCCTGAAAGGGCGCGCGATTGGCGGCCTTGGCCTACGCGGGGGCTGTTTTGAATCCTTCATCGCTGGGATAGAGTGACGCTGTTGCGAAGCCGCGCGCCGGCTTCGAGAATCGACATGTTCCTCTCAACTTGAAGAAAGACCACTCGCCATGGCCAAAGCTCCAAAGAAAACCAAGCCAGCGTCCACCCCCTCCTCGGGCAAGGTGCCCAAGAAGGGCGGCGCCATCGTCGCGCAGGAGTCCGGCAGCCGCAACGCGCCGATCATCAACATCGGCATCGAGCGCCAGGACCGCGCTGCCATCGCCGAGGGTCTCAGCCGCGTGCTGGCCGACACCTACACGCTCTACCTCACGACGCACAACTTCCACTGGAACGTGACCGGTCCGCACTTCAACTCGCTGCACGCGATGTTCATGGGCCAGTACACCGAGCTGTGGGGCGCGACCGACGTGCTCGCCGAACGCATCCGGGCCCTCGGCCACTACGCGCCGGGCTCGTACGCCGAGTTCAGCAAGATCGCCACCGTGCCCGACGTGCCCCAGAACCCGCCCAAGGCGATGGAGATGGTGCGCATCCTGGTCAAGGGCCACGAAACCGTTTCGCGCATCGCGCGTGAATTCATCCCCGTGGCGGAAGAGGCCGGCGACGATCCGACCGCCGACATGCTGACCGCGCGCTGCACGGTGCACGACCAGACCGCCTGGATGCTGCGCTCGCTGCTGGAAGACTGAGTTCGCGGGCAGCCCGGAATCCGGGCAGCGAAACCGAGAGCGGCACAATGGCCGCTCTTTTTTCGTCCGCCTTTCTCTCCGATCTTTTCTGCATGCTCGCACGCCGTCTCGCGCTCTACCTCGACCTGATCCGCTGGAACCGCCCTGCCGGCTGGCTGTTGCTGCTCTGGCCCACGCTGGGCGCGCTCTGGTTCGCGGCCGACGGCTGGCCGGGCTGGCAGCTGGTCGTGGTGTTCACGCTCGGCACCTTCCTCATGCGCAGCGCGGGCTGCTGCGTCAACGACGTGGCCGATCGCGACTTCGACCGCCACGTCAAGCGCACCGCCCAGCGGCCCGTGACCAGCGGCGCCATCTCGGTCAAGGAAGCGCTCGCGCTCGGCGCCGTGCTGGCGCTCGCGGCCTTCGGGCTGGTGCTCACCACCAACCGGGTGACGGTGCTGTGGTCGTTCGCCGCGCTGGCCATCACGCTGGTCTATCCGTTCGCCAAGCGCTTCGTGTCGATCCCGCAGGCGGTGCTGGGCATCGCCTTCAGCTTCGGCATTCCGATGGCCTTTGCGGCGGTGCAGTCCACCGTGCCCGTGTTCGCCGCGTGGCTGCTGGTCGGCAACCTGTTCTGGGTGCTGGCCTACGACACCGAGTACGCGATGGTCGACCGCGACGACGACCTGAAGATCGGCATGAAGACATCGGCGATCACCTTCGGCCGCTTCGACGTTGCGGCCGTGATGCTGAGTTACGCGATCTTCCTGGCGGTCTGGGCGTGGGCGGGTGCCAGCCGGTCGCTGGGCGTGCTGTTCTTCGCGGGGATCGCCATTGCCGCGGGGCAGGCGCTCTGGCACTGGCGGTTGATCCGCGAGCGCACGCGCGACGGCTGCTTCAAGGCCTTCCGGCTGAACCACTGGCTGGGCTTCACGGTGTTTGCCGGCGTCGTGGCCGGCTATTTCGTTCGCTGAAGGAGAGCTCATGCTCGACCGCCTGACGCAGAAGATCGGCCACGAAGGGCTGTCCGAATGGCACGTCATCACTCAGGAGATGGTCGACCGGTACGCGGTGCTGTCGGGCGATGGCGAAGGCGAGTGGATTCACCTCGACCCGGAGCGCGCGGCCCGCGAGGCGGACTATGGCGGCACGATCGTGCCGGGCTTCTTCCAGGTCTCGCACCTGATCCGGCTGACCGGCGAGGCGATGCGCACGCTGCTGCCCTTCGATGCGAACCACGCGCTGAACTATGGCTTCGACCGCCTGCGCTTCGTGAGGCCGATGCCGGTGGGCGCGCGCTTCAGGGCGCGGGTGCGCATCCTCGGCGCGACGCCCAAGGGCGACGATGGTTTCCTGCTGAAAGAAGAAGTGCTGCTCGAACTGGAGGACGGCACCGTCACGCTGGCGGCCGAGTGGCTGTTCTTCCTCGGGCCGCGCGCGCTGGCGGGCTGACCAGCTTCAACCGCGCCCGAATTCCTCGCCCAGTTCGGCCGCGCGCTTCTGCGCGGCGCGGATGGCGATCTTGAACTGCGCCTTGATGTCCGCGCCTTCCAGCGACGTGATCGCCGCGTAGGTCGTGCCGCCCTTGGAGGTCACGCGCTCGCGCAGCACCGAGGGTGGCTCGGTCGCGCTGTGCGCCAGCGCCGAGGCGCCGGTGAAGGTGCCGATGGCCAGGCGCTGGGCCTGGTCGGGCGTGAGGCCCATCTCGACGCCGGCCTCGGTCATCGCCTCGATGAAATAGAACACATAGGCCGGGCCCGAGCCGGACATGGCGGTGACTGCATCGAGCGCCGGTTCGGCATCGACCCAGAGCAGTTCGCCCGTGGGCGTCAGCAGCTGGCTGACGAGTGCGCGGTCGGCGCTGGTGACGTCCGGCCGCGCGAACAGGCCGGTCATGCCCTGGCCGACCAGCGCGGGCGTGTTGGGCATGGCGCGCACCACGCGCTCGGTGCCGACCCAGCGGGCGATGCTGTCGGACGGAATGCCCGCGGCCACGCTCAGGTGCAGTGCGTCCCCGGCGAATGCGCGCACCGGCTTGGCGGCCTCGGCGAAGGCCTGCGGCTTGACCGCCCACACCACGACGCCGCAGCGCGAAAGCGCTTCGCTCGCCTCGGCCTGCGCCGTGATGCCGAAGGACTGCGCAAGCTTCGTGCGCGCCGCCTCGAAGGGCTCGACCACCTCGAACGCGGCGGCCGGGGTGCCTTGCTGGATCAGTCCGCCGATGATGGCGCTGGCCATGTTGCCCCCGCCGATGAAGGCGATGGGCGGCAGCGGCGCGGGGGCGGTGCGGGGCAGGAAGGTCACGGCGATGGTCATGGTCGGTCGATGTATTCGAAGGCGGCGAACTGGGTCACTTGCAGCGGATTGAAATTGTCGTCGCTCACAACCACCAGCAGGCGGTTGCCGTTGGCCAGCGACGGTCCCCAGCACATGCCCTCGGTGTTGTCCAGGCGCGAGAGGCCGAGCGCGGCGAAGTCGGCCACCAGGGTTTTGGCGACGGGCTGGTGATTGCCCGGCGCCAGCGCATCGATGGCGAGCACGTCGCCGGCGGCGCGGGTGTCGATCTCGTAGAGGCGCAGCGAATTGCCCCTGCCCGCGGCATACGCGCGCTCCAGCACCAGCATGCGGTGCGCATCGAGCATCAGCACCTCGCTCACGCCGTTGTCGGCGTAGCTGCCGGGGATGAGGGGCCGCAGGGGGATGGCGTCGGGGACGTAGGCGATCTGGCGGGTGGCATGGCCGGTCTCCAGGTCGACCTGGGTGAAGCGGCAGGGGCCGCCGGGCGCGCGCGTGGTGGGGATGGGGCCGTCCTGGATCAGGGCGTTTTCCATCGAAACCCAGGCGAAACGGCCGTCGGGCGTGAGGGCGATGCCCTCGAACGTCAGGTTGTCGCGCGGGCCGCGGCGCTGGGCCGGATCGGGCGTGAACATCGCGGGCAGGGCGAATTCGCGCAGAAAGCGGCCGTCACGCGCCGATTCATACAGCGCGGGGCCGAACCCGCGGGCGATGTCGCCTTCGCTGGTCCAGAGCAGGGTGCCGGTGGATGGGCGCAGGCGGAGGGCTTCGGGGTCGGGAACCGGGAGCCCGTCGACCGCGTGGCGACGGTCGGGCCAAGGGCCGCCACCGGGGCGTTGCAGTCGAACAACGCCCGTCGGCTCCGGCGGGGCGGCCTGCGGTTGGGGCCAGCGCGCCGTGTAAAAGCGAACAGGCGCCAGATCTGATCGGTCGTCACTGATAAGCAGGTACTCACCTCGTGCGGCGTCGTAGTCGATGCCGGAGAGGCCGCCGGCCGTGGTGTCTTCTATATGCAGCCTGTGCGCCCAGCGCGCCTCGGCGATGCGACGCAGCCGCCCGGTGCCCGGAGTCGGCGTTGCGCTCCCGCAGCCGGCGAGACCCAGCGCCAGCGCGGCAGCCGCGCCTCCCAGCAGGCTGCGGCGGGTGGGGAGCGGGGGCGAAAGATGGGTTCTGGCAGTGGCGCGCACGCCTCGGAGTCTAGTGCCAGCACGTGATGGTGTAATGAGTCGGTTGACATCGGCACAAGTGCCTGCAATAATCGCGGGCTTCGCTTCCAAAAGGCGAAGCTTTCAGCCCAAAGCGGAAGTGCCTCGAGTGGTTCGAGGCATGGACGACGGGCCCAAGACTGACCGCGGTGTCTCCCTCCTGGAGGCTCATCGGTACAAGTTGGGAATATCAAGAAATGATCCAAACTGAATCCCGGCTCGAAGTGGCCGACAACACGGGCGCGAAATCCGTCCTGTGTATCAAGGTGCTCGGTGGCTCCAAGCGGCGTTATGCCAGCGTGGGCGACGTCATCAAGGTCAGCATCAAGGAAGCCGCTCCGCGTGGTCGCGTCAAGAAGGGCGAGATCTACAGCGCAGTGGTGGTCCGCACCGCCAAGGGCATCCGTCGCGCCGACGGTTCGCTCGTCAAGTTCGACGGCAACGCAGCAGTGTTGCTCAACGCCAAGCTGGAGCCTATCGGCACCCGCATCTTCGGACCGGTGACGCGCGAGCTGCGCACCGAGAAGTTCATGAAGATCGTGTCGCTGGCACCCGAAGTTCTCTAAGGACAACAACGCCATGAACAAGATTCGCAAAGGCGACCAGGTCATCGTGTTGGCCGGTCGTGACAAGGGCAAGCGCGGTACCGTGTCGCTCCGCAAGGACGACTCGCACATCGTCATCGAAGGCCTGAACCTCGTGAAGAAGCACACCAAGCCGAACCCGCTCAAGGGTACGACCGGTGGCATCGTCGAGAAGTCCATGCCCATTCACCAATCCAACGTGGCGATCTTCAATGCCGCGACCGGCAAGGCCGATCGCGTGGGCATCAAGATCTCCCAGGGTGCTGACGGCAAGCGCGTGGCTGTTCGCGTCTTCAAGTCCAGCGGCGACGAAATCAAGTTCGCCTAAGAGGTACTCACATGGCACGTCTCCAACAACACTATCGCGAAAAGATCGCGAAAGACCTGACGGAAAAGTTCGGCTACAAGTCGCCGATGCAGGTCCCCCGCCTCACCAAGATCACCCTGAACATGGGTGTGGGTGAAGCAGTCGCCGACAAGAAGGTTCTCGACAACGCTGTCGCCGACCTCACCAAGATCGCCGGCCAGAAGCCCGTGGTCACCAAGTCGAAGAAGGCTATCGCCGGTTTCAAGATCCGCGAAAACCAGCCCATCGGCTGCATGGTCACGCTGCGCGGCGTGCAGATGTATGAGTTCCTGGACCGTTTCGTGACCATCGCGCTGCCGCGTGTTCGCGACTTCCGCGGCATCTCCGGCCGTGCGTTCGACGGCCGTGGCAACTACAACATCGGCGTCAAGGAACAGATCATTTTCCCTGAGATCGAGTACGACAAGGTCGATGCCCTGCGCGGTCTCAATATCAGCATCACGACGACGGCCAAGACCGATGAAGAAGCCAAGGCGCTTCTTGCTGGTTTCCGTTTCCCGTTCAAGAACTGAGGCGAACCATGGCTAAACAATCTTTGATCCAGCGCGAACTCAAGCGCGACAAGCTGGTTGCCAAGTTCGCTGCGAAGCACGCAGAACTGAAGGCGGCTTCCAACGACCTGAAGAAGAGCGACGAAGAACGCGCAGCTGCCCGCCTGGGCCTGCAAAAGCTTCCGCGCAACGCGAACCCGACCCGTCAGCGCAACCGTTGCGCCATCACCGGTCGTCCGCGTGGCACCTTCCGTCAATTCGGTCTGGCCCGCGCCAAGATCCGTGAACTGGCTTTCGCTGGCGACATCCCCGGTGTCACCAAGGCCAGCTGGTAAGCCAGGCAGGAGCAAACAACATGAGCATGAGTGATCCCATTGCCGACCTGCTGACGCGTATCCGTAACGCGCAGATGGTGGCGAAGCCCACTGTGTCGATCCCGTCTTCCAAGGTGAAGGCCGCGATTGCACAGGTCCTGAAGGACGAAGGCTACATCG
>NZ_JAEFCB010000023.1 GCF_016405905.1 Variovorax sp. IB41
GATGATAGTGCGGGTTCCCGTGTGAAAGTAGGTCATCGTCAGGCTCTTACAGCCCGGAAAACCCCAGTCAGATTACTGACTGGGGTTTTTTGCTTTGGGGAATCGGAAAGTAAATAAAAAGCGCGGACATCTTAGATGGCGCGCTTTTTCTTATTCGGAGAAGCCGGATTCAGGTATTGCGAATACCCAAGGAGTCCATCTCCGCTGCACCAGCGGCAATCAATTCGCCCAAGATATCTTCGGTCAATTGATCCAACGCCTCGTCAGCAAAGAAACGAAGACGAATAGCGTCCAGGTAAGGTGTGCTTCGAAGCCACGCCGACCAGTCCTCGCGCGAGATGTGCTGCACTTCCAGCAGCTTGAACTTCATCAACACCTTGATCGCATGCCGCGCATGCTTCACCGGATCGCGCTGCAGCCCAGCCAGACGACGACGCGCAGTGATCAGCGCACCGTCGACGTCGTTGAACACTCGGCCGTGCCCAGGAATCACCCGCAACGGCGCAAGCTCCTCAATGCAATCGAGCGTCGCCGCGATATCGCCAAAAGACGGCTCCCCCGCCAGTTCGGGAAATGCAACACCAAAACCGTTCTCCCATAACGCGTCGGCCGAGATCAGCGTCCGCGAAGCCGGATCGAACAGAATGATCGAGTGCGGATCATGGCCTGGCGCACCGTGGACTTCCCACGCGCTGTCACCAAGCTGGCACTCCGTCCCCGGCCGCAGCAATCCGGTGAACCGAAAGCGAGGACAGACCTGCCCGGTCGCAAGAAAACTCAAGGCGCTCTCGTCCCATCGCTCCACCAGCGCCGCTTCCCCTGGGGGAATATCCGTTCGAAGTGCCGGATAGCGCTGCTGCAACGCCGCGTTCCCGCCGCAATGGTCGCTGTGCAGATGCGTATTCAGCACGCGGTCCAGCGGCCGGGAGCCCAGCGCCGACTCGACCAGCGCCAACGTCTGCTCGGCATGCGTGGCATAGCCGGTGTCGACCAGCGCGGTCTCGTCCGCCCCGACGAACAGGATGTTGTTCGACGACAGCCACCCGCGCTCGAACACGACGACATTCGCCGGCAAGCCGGCGCTCGCCGCGGCCTGGTTCATTCAGGCACCCGCACTGGTGCGAAGCTCGCGCCGCAGGATCTTCCCGACATTCGTCTTCGGCAGCGAATCGCGAAACTCGATGTGCTTGGGCCGCTTGTAGCCAGTGAGTTGCCCGTTGCAGTACTGCAGCACCGCGTCTTCGGTCAGGTTCGGGTCCCTGCGCACCACGAAGACCTTGATCGCCTCGCCCTGCTTCTCGTCGGGAACGCCCACCGCCGCGCATTCGACAACACCGGGGCACAGCGAAATCACGTTCTCCAACTCGTTCGGGAACACGTTGAAGCCGCTCACCAGGATCATGTCCTTCTTGCGATCGACGATGCGGCTGTAGCCATCTTCCTGCATCACGGCGATATCGCCCGTCCGCATGAAGCCATCGGCGGTGAACGCGGCAGCGGTCTCCGCGGGCTGGTTGTAGTAGCCCGTCATCACGTTCGGGCCCTTGATGCACAGCTCGCCCGATTCGCCCACCGGCATCGAGTTGCCGTCGTCGTCCTTGATCGCGATCTCGATGCTCGGCAGCGGCAACCCGATCGTCCCGGTGAATTTGGTGTTCGACACCGGGTTGTTCGTGCCGATCGCGCAGGTCTCGCTCATGCCCCAGCCTTCGATCATCGGACAGCCCGTCGCCTCGAACCACTTGCGCGCCGTGCCTTCCGATGCGGCCATGCCGCCCGCCTGCGAGACGAACAGCGTCGAGAAATCGATCGACTTGAACTCCGGATGCATCAAGAGCGCATTGAACAGCGTGTTCACCGCCGGCAGCATGTGGAACGGCCGCTTCTTGAGCACCGCGATGAACTTGTCGAAGTCGCGTGGGTTCGGGATCAGCGTCATGTGCGAGCCCTGGCGGATCACCAGCAGGCACAGCGTCAGCGCGAAGATGTGATACAGCGGCAGCGCCGCGATGCTGTTGACCTTCGCGAGGTCGCCGGCGCGAGACAGCGCCGGCGTGAACCACGCCTCGGCCTGCAGCGTCGCCGCGACGATGTTGCGGTGCGTGAGCACCGCGCCCTTCGACAGGCCGGTCGTACCGCCGGTGTACTGCAGGAAGGCGATCGAATCGAGCGTGCTCTGGTCCGCCGCCAGCGTGCGCCCGCGGCCTTCGGCGATGGCTTGCGTGAACGGCGTCACCGTGCGCCCGTCGCTCAGCGGCAGCTTGTACGGCGGCACCATCTTGGCCAGGTGGCGCACGGCGATCGTGATCCACGCGCCATACAGGCCGCCGAGCAGATCGCCCATCGAGGTCATCACCACGTGCTTGACCGGCGTGCGCTCGATCACCTGCTCCAGCGTGGACGCGAAGTTCTCGAGGATGACGATCGCCGTCGCGCCCGAGTCCTTGAGCTGGTGCTCCAGTTCGCGCGCGGTGTAGAGCGGATTCACGTTCACGCAGGTATAGCCCGCGCGCAGGATGCCGCACATCGTCACCGCGAACTGCGGAATATTGGGCAGCATGATCGCCACGCGCGCCCCGGGCTCCAGCCCCTTCGATTGCAGCCAGGCACCCAGCGCCTTGGACAGCACATCGAGCTCGCCGTAGTTCATCCAGCGCTCCATGCAGACCGAGAACGGCCGGTCCTTGTAGCGACCGAACGCCTCCTCGAACATGTGGGGCAGTGACCGGTATTGCTCGGGATCGATCTCCTGAGGCACACCGGCCGGATAGTTCTGTCGCGCGGATGTCTGCATGCAAGCTCCTTTGGCGCGGATTGTGGGAGCCAGGTGCTCCCAGCCGCCAGCGGGCTTGTCCTAGGGTGCCTGCGCGCGCTGTCGCGCAGGCGATAGATCACGACCGTGCGTCAGGCCTTGCCGGTCTCGCCCGGCAGCAGCACGCCGGGCTCGATGTCGGCCTGGACCTCCAGCGCCTCGTAGATCGGCGTGAAGTCCGGCGCCGTGAGATCGAAGAGCTGCGCGAAGTCTTCGATCACGAAGTAGTTGCTCTGGTAGGTGTCGATCTTGTAGCGCGTGCGCATGGCGCGCAGCAGGTCGAGCGGCAGCCGGCGCGGCTCGTCGCTGAGCACCGCGTGCTGGAGCTCGCCCACCGAGCTCAGAATGCCGGCGCCGTAGGCGCGCAGTCCGTCCGGCTGGCGGATCAGGCCGAACTCCACCGTGTACCAGTACAGCCGCGAGAGCTTCTCGCCCGCGCCCAGCTCGTGCGCCTTGATGCCGCCCGCGCCATAGCGCTGCACGTAGTCGGCGAAGGTCGGATCGAACAGCATCGGCACATGGCCGAAGAGGTCGTGGAACACGTCGGGCTCGACGATGTAGTTGAACTCCTCGGGCTTGCGGATCCAGTCGGTCACCGGGAACTTGCGGTTCGCCAGCAGCGTGAAGAACGGCAGCTCCGGAATCAGCCCCGGCACCGCGACGATCTCCCAGCCCGTGGCCTTGTGCAGCCGCTCGTTGATTTCGTCGAAGTGCGGGATGCGGTCCTTCACGCCCAGCGAAGGCAGTGCGTGGATGAACGCATCGCAGGCCAGGCCCGGCAACTGCGCAGCCTGCCGCTCGTAGAGCCGCCTGTAGGTGTCGTGGTCGGCCGCCGTGTAGCTGGCCCAGTCCTGCGGGCAGGTGTAGTCGGCCTGCACCGAGCCCCCGCGCGAGTAGTCGCCGCGCGGCGGGCGATCGGAGGCGCCATAGACGGCGGGAATGACAACGGCGGCGGGGGTATCCATGGGAATCGTGTTTCTCGGGTTATTTGAGCCAGCGGTCCATCGTGCGCTGGAAGTCGCCGCCGGCCTGCTGCAGGTGCAGCCACTGGTCTACGTACGACTTGAAGGCCACGTCGTCGCGCGGCAGCATCCAGGCCATCTCGCCGTACTGCAGCGGCTTGTCGGGGTTCACCGCGCACAGGCCCGGCTTGAGCTTCTGCTGCGTGATGGCCTCGGCCGCCTCGGTGACGAACACGTCGGCGCGGTTGGCCAGGATCTCGTCGAAGATCGTCACGTTTTCGCCGTGCAGCGTGAGCTTGGCCTGCTTGAAGTTGGTGCGGGCGAAGCGCTCGTTGCTGCCGCCCGGATTGAAGATGACGCGCGTCGAAGGCTGGTCGATCGCCGCGACGCTCTGGTACTTGGCCACGTCGGCGCAGCGCGCGATCGGCGTCTTGCCGTTGACCATGTAGGGCGCGCTGAAGAACGCGCGCTTTTGCCGGTCGGTGGTGACCGACACGCCGCCCACGGCGATGTCGCACTTGCCCGCTGCCAGGTCCGGCAGCAGGTTGGCCCAGGTGGTCTTGATCCACTCGGGCTTGGCGCCCAGGCTCGCGCTGAAGCCCGTCATCAGGTCGACGTCGATGCCTTCGAACGAGGCATCGGTCTTCTGGAAGCTGAAGGGCTTGTAGTCGCCCGGCGTGCAGATGCGCAGCACGGCGGCCTTCTGCACCGCGTCCAGGTGCGAAGCTGCCGTGGCCGCGGGCGTGGCCGCCGGCGCCATCGCGCAACCCGAGAGAACGGCGGCAGCCGCCGCGATGAAGGTCAAACCGATCGAAGACGTGCTGCTGCGCATGCTGGCTCCTGATGAACAAGGGCGGTTGAAGGGGCCCTTATTTTGCGGCGGTCAGCACGCCGCGGCGCATCTGGTCGAGCTCGATGCTCTCGAACAGCGCCTTGAAGTTGCCGTTGCCGAAGCCGTCGTCGCCCTTGCGCTGGATGAACTCGAAGAAGATCGGGCCCAGCTGGTTCTCGCTGAAGATCTGCAGCAGCAGCGCGTCCTTCTTGCCGTCGATCAGGATCTTGCGCTTCTTCAGCTCGGCCACGCTCTCGCCGTGCTCGGGGATGCGCTTGTCGACCAGCTCGTAGTACGTGTCGATGGTGTCCAGCAGCACGACGCCCTTGGCGCGCATCGCATCGACGGTGTCGTACAGGTTGTCCGAGCCCATCGCGATGTGCTGGATGCCCTCGCCCTTGTACATGTCCAGGTACTCCTGGATCTGGCCGGCCTGCTCCTTGCCCTCTTCGTTGATCGGGATGCGGATCTTGCCGCAGGGGCTGGTCATGGCCTTGCTCTTCACGCCCGTCACCTGGCCTTCGATGTCGAAGTACTTGATCTCGCGGAAGTTGAAGAGCTTCTCGTAGAAGCCGGCCCACACGTTCATGCGGCCGCGGTACACGTTGTGCGTCAGGTGGTCGACGTAGGTGAGGCCATTGCCCACCGGCGACAGCGCCTGCTGCGGCGACACGCCCGGCAGCGCCTCGAAGTCCACGTCGTAGAAGCCGATGTTGCCGATGTCGCCCGGCTGCGCGCCGTTCTTGCCGGGCCAGCGGTCCACCAGGTAGATCAGGCTGTCGCCCACGCCCTTGATGGCGGGGATGTTCAGTTCGCCCGGGCCGGCCTTGTCGGCGAAGCCCCAGGCGCCCAGCGCGGTGGCGCGCTCGTAGGCCTGCTTGGCGTCCTGCACGCGAAAGGCGATGGCGCAGACGCTCGGGCCGTGCTCGCGCGCAAAGCGCTGCGCGAACGAATCGGGCTCGGCATTCAGGATGAAGTTGATCGTGCCCTGGCGGTACAGCAGCACGTTCTTGTGGCGGTGCTTGGCCACGGCCGTGAAGCCCATGCGCTCGAACACCTTGCCCATGGCGACCGGGTCCGGTGCCGCGTATTCGATGAATTCGAAGCCGTCGGTGCCCATGGGGTTCTCCCAAGGGGTGAAGGCGGGTGCGTCGGCTTGGCTCATGTGCGGTCTCCAGAAAGTGGGGGATCGAATAGGTAAGGGATAGGCGAAAAACGCCAGTGCTGCAATGTAGGTTGGATGCCGCTCAAGTTTTCAGCGTTGTTGGGCGCGTTGGATGGCAAATGCGCAGTAAAACTGCAAAAATAGAAGAATGGAAGCACTCGACAAGATAGATCGGCTCATTTTGCGCACGCTGCAAGCAGACGGGCGCGCAACTTACGACCAGCTCGCCGAGCAGGTCAGCCTGTCGCCCAGCGCGGTGCTGCGGCGGGTCAAGCGCCTGGAAGAGAGCGGGGTCATCGACCGCTACGTGGCCCTCGTGCGTCCCGAGGTCATCGGCCTGGGCCTCACGGCCTACCTGAACGTGCGGCTCGAAAAGCACACCGAGACCCACAAGCGCAACCCGATGGACCTGTTCCGCGCCAGCGTGCAGACCTGGCCCGAGGTGGTCGAATGCGCGGCCCTCACGGGCGACATGGACTACCTGTTGCGCGTGGTGGTGGCCGACATGGCGCACTACAGCCGCTTCATCATGGACACCCTGCTCAAGCACCCCAGCGTGGAAGACTGCAAGACCAGCTTCGTGCTGGACCGTGTCAAGGCCACAACGGCTGTTCCCGTTTAGCCACACAAGGTTGCTCGGGCGCCACGGGCTTTGGTATTGGGTCACGAATGTGTCCCAGAAGTGTCCTTGCGGGCTTGTTGATTAAGGGAAAACCCTTACATTCAACCCATGCTTACCGCCAAGACCCTTCTCAAAGCGTCTCTCGGCCTCGGCTCTTTCCTGAAAGCGCCGATGGTTGAGACCCAGCCACGCGCCGTCTCGTCGCCCCAGCCCGTCATGGTGCCGATCCGCTCGATCGGCCCCCGCGAGCGGGAGCGCATCGCGCAGCATCTCTTTGCGCTCACCCCCCACGACCGGTACCTGCGCTTCGGCTACGCCGCGGCCGACGAGCAGATCCAGCGCTACGTGGACAACCTGGATTTCGAGCGCGACGAGATGTTCGGCATCTACAACCGCCGTCTCGAACTCATCGCGATGTCCCACCTGGCCTTCGCGCCCGGCGACCAGCACAGCGACTGCGCCGAATTCGGCGTCTCGGTCTCGGCGCACGCCCGTGGCCGCGGCTACGGCGCGCGCCTTTTCGAGCGCGCGGTGGTCGTGGCCCGCAACGAAGGCGTGGGCATGCTCTTCATCCATGCGCTGAGCGAAAACGCCGCCATGCTCAAGATCGCCCGCAACGCCGGCGCCACCGTAGTGCGCAGCGGCGCCGAAGCCGAAGCGCATCTGCAGCTGCCTGAGGCCACCTTCGACAGCCGCATGAGTGAAATCGCCCTGGAGCACTACGCCGCGGTCGACTTCGCGCTCAAGAGCCGCGCCAAGCAGTTCTGGGCCTTCCTGGCCAGCCTGCAGGAAGTGCGCAGCGGCATGAGAGACGCCCGACGTAAATCTGCGCCTTGAGCGTCCCCAAGGCCAATGAAACGGCCTGTGACGCCTGTGCGGTAGAGCGTGTCACACGCAATCCGTTATCCTTGCCTCTCTTCAACTACGCCCTCCCGCAGTGGCCGAACCTCACCCTGAACGCGCACCCGTAGAACGGGAAGACAAGCGCGGCTTCCTCCAGAAGCTTGCCGAATTCATCCACCCCGGACCCGACTCGCGCGACGAGTTGATCGAAACCTTGGCGGACGCCGAGGACAACGAGGTGATCGGCGCCGAGTCGCGCGTGATGCTCGAAGGCGTGCTGCGCATGGCCGACATGACCGCCGGCGACGTCATGGTCGCCGCGCCGCGCATGGATGCCATCAACATCGATGCGCCCTTCGATGCGCTGCTGCACCTCATCATCGACACGGCGCACTCGCGCTTCCCGGTGTACGAGGGCGAAAAAGAAAACATCATCGGCATCCTGCTCGCCAAGGACCTGCTCAAGCTGCAGCGCGCGCCGGGCCTGAACATCCGCGCGCTGCTGCGTCCGGCCACCTTCGTGCCCGAGAGCAAGGGCCTGAACGACCTCCTGCGCGAATTCCGCGGCAACCGCAACCACCTGGCCATCGTCATCGACGAGTTCGGCCGCGTGGCCGGCCTCATCACCATCGAGGACGTGCTCGAGCAGATCGTGGGCGAGATCGAGGACGAGTTCGACATCGCCGAGGACGAGGGCGACATCTTCGGCCTGGCCGACCACACCTACCGCGTCTCGGGCGACACGCCCATCGAGCGCGTGGCCGAGGCCTTCGGCATCGTGTTCGACGAAGAGCAGCTCTCCGAAGACTTCGACACCATCGGCGGCCTCATCGCCCACGAGATGGGCCACGTGCCCAAGCGCGGCGAACACCATGCGATGGGCGGCTTCGACTTCGTGGTGCTGCACACCAAGGGCGGCGCGGTGCGCTGGTTCAAGGTGTCGCCGGCGCGCGGCGGCGACGCGGCCGACTGATGCCGCTGCCTCAAGCAGCGACGGCGCGCCCCTCTCACGCCTTGCGCGCCTCCCCCGCGGTTGCCCGGTTTCGACTGCCCGGCCTCGTGCTGGCCGGAATGGCCCAGGCGCTGTCGATCGCCTGGCCGCTCGACGGCAGGCCGCTGTGGTGGCTTCAACTCCTTTCGATGGGCGCCCTGGTCTGGCTGCTCGGCAGCCTGCGCGCCGAGGGCGCCGGGTGGCGCCGCGCCGGCCTTCACGCCTGGCTCTTCTCGACCACCTGGCTTACCGGCAGCTTCTGGTGGCTCTTCATCTCGATGCACACCTACGGCGGCATGCCGGCGCCGCTCGCGGCCATTGCCGTGCTCGCGCTCGCGGCGGCACTCGGGCTGTACTACGCCGTCGCGGCCGCATGGTTCGTGGTGCGCGGGCCGAAGGGGCGCATCACTGGCGCGCTGGTCTTTGCCGCACTCTGGACGCTCGCCGAGCTCGTGCGCGGCAGCTGGTTCACCGGCTTTCCGTGGGGCGCCAGCGGCTATGCGCACGTCGAAGGTCCACTGGCCGCGTGGGCGCCGTGGATCGGCGTCTATGGCATCGGCGCTGTCGCCGCGTTCGCGATGGCGCTCATCGCGCTGCTGTCCCTGTCACGCATTACCGAAGCCGTCGGGGCACTGGTGCTGGTCGCGCTCGTGTTCGCATTCCCGCACATCACGCCGTCACTGCGCGGCGCCAGCACCGGCAGCCTCCAGGTCGCGCTCCTGCAAGGCAACATCCCGCAAGACGAGAAATTCATTCCCGGCGGCGGCATCGAGACCGCCCTGCGCTGGTACGGCGAACAACTGCGCGACGCCAAGGCCTCGCTCGTCGTCACGCCCGAAACCGCCGTGCCCCTGCTGCCGCAGCAATTGCCGGCCGGCTACCTAGAAGCGATCGAGGCGCGCTACAGCAGCGGCACGCAGGCCGCCATCGTCGGCCTCCCGCTGGGCGACCGCGCCGGCTACAGCAACGCGGTGCTCGGCTTCCAGCCCGGTGCCACGCAGCCGTACCGGTACAGCAAGCACCACCTCGTGCCCTTCGGCGAATTCATTCCGCCGGGCTTTCGCTGGTTCATCCAGATGATGAACATCCCGCTCGGCGACTTCCAGCGCGGCGGCCTCGCGCAGGCGCCGTTCGTCTGGCAGGGCCAGCGCATCGCGCCCAACATCTGCTACGAAGACTTGTTCGGCGACGAGATCGGCGCGAACTTCCGCGACGCGGCGAGCGCGCCCACCATCCTGCTCAACGTGAGCAACATCGCGTGGTTCGGCGACTCGGTCGCCATCGACGAGCACCTGGCCATCTCGCGCATGCGTTCGCTCGAATTCGCGCGGCCGATGGTGCGCGCCACGAACACGGGCGCCACCGTCGTCATCGATGCCGAAGGCCGCGTGACGCACCAGCTGCCGCGCCTCACGCGCGGCGTGCTCGAAGCCACGGTCGAAGGCCGCACCGGGCTCACGCCTTATGCGCGCTGGGTGGCGCCGTTCGGCCTGTGGCCGCTGTGGATCGCGATGCTCGCGGTCGTCGCCATCGCCTTCGCGATGGGCCGCCGCCAGCGCTGAGCGCCTTCAGCTCGCGGGCCGCACCGGCCAGTCGCGCAGCTTGCCCGGGTTCAGCAAACCCATCGGATCGAAGCGCTGCTTCACCGCGATGATCTCGGGCGGCAGCGGCCCGCCCGCCTTGCCGTCTTCCACGATGTTCACGTGCGGGTTGTTGATGTGCACATGGTGCGCGCGGTGGATGTCGATGATCTCCGCGAGCCGCGCCTCGGTGCTGAAACGCACCAGCTGCAGCCCGCTGCACGTCATGAGCCCCGCGACGTTGCGGATGAACTCGACGTGCATCATCACCTCGCCGCCCAGCAGTTTTTCCATCTCGACGATCTGCTCGACGTGCCTGCCGGGGATGAACCCGCTCTGCAGATAGGTCAGCGTGGGGTCCACCTTCAGCGCATGCAGCGTCGTGTGGTTCCAGGTGAATTCCATCAGCGTGCGGTTGCTCTTCTGCACCTCGGCCGCGGTCTTGCGATAGCCCACGGTGCCGCCGTGCGCCTCTGCCAGTTGCAGCAGCGCCGGCTCGCACGATTCGGCGACCAGCGACAGCACCGTGTGGCAACCCTTGGGCAGGTGCGCCGCGAGCTGCGCGAGGTGATCGGAGATGGGCGCCGCGAAGAATGCGATCTCGCGCTTCACGATGCCCGGCCCGTTCGCGAGCTTGTCGGCGAAGTGCAGCGCGTTCTCGAAACTGTCGAAAGTCACCAGCGTCTCGAGCCACGGATGCGCGGGCGCGAGCGCCACCTCCAGCTCCAGCACGAGCCCGTTGGTGCCCCACAGGTGGTGCATGCGCATCGCCTCGGCGCCGCGAAGCTCGACGATCTGCGGCTCAGGCTCGATCGTCATCGCGCGGATGCCGAGCACGTTGCCGGGCGCGCCGAGCGGCCCGTAGTTAATCGAGCCCACGCCGCCGAAGCCGCCGCCGAACAGGCCACCGAGCGTCGCGCTGCGGTAGGTGGACGGCACGCAGCGCATCTCCTGCCTCGAGGGCTTCGTCTGTTTCTCCAGTTCGCCCAGGCGGATGCCGGCCTGCGCGCGCGCCACGCCGGGCTGCACCCACAGGCACGCGTTGTAGCCCGTCATGTCGAGCACCACGCCACCCGCGAGCGGCGTGGTCTGGCCGTAGTTGCCGGTGCCGCTGCCGCGAATGACGATCGGCACGCCGCGGCGCGCGCACGCACCCACGACGGCGCGGATCTCGTCCTCGCTGCGCGGCCGCACGACCACGTCGGCGCGCTTGTCTTTGAGCTGGCGATTCAGCACGGGGCTGAACCACGAGAAGTCCTGCGAGAGCCGCGTGACGCGCCCTTCGTCGGTGATCCAGTCGAGGTCGGGCAGTTCGAGCAGCAACTGCTCGATGGCGGAGGCGGGAGCGTTCATGGTCGTCGTCAATTCGTCAATTCGTCAATGTCAGCAATGTCAATCTTGGGAAAGTTCGCTCGCATGCCACGAGCCCAGCGCCACCTTGGTGAGCCAGGCCATCAGCACGAAGAGCGCCACGCCGGTCAGCGAGATCAGCAAGAGCGCCGCGAACATGCGCGGAATGTTCAGCTGGAAGCCCGCCTGCAGAATCTGGTACGCGAGCCCCGCGCCCGAGCCGCCGGTGCCCGCGACGAACTCCGCCACCACCGCGCCGATCAGCGCGAGGCCGCTGGAGATGCGCAGCCCGCCGAAGAAATACGGCAGCGCGCTCGGAATGCGCAAGCGCACCAGCTGCTGCCAGCGCGTCGCGCGGTTCAGCTTGAAATAGCTCTGCAGATCGGGGTCAATGCTGCGCAGCCCCAGCGTCGTGTTGCTGATGATCGGGAACAGCGCCACCAGCGCCGCGCACACCGTCATCGCCGCCACCGGGTTCTTCACCCAGATGATGATGAGCGGTGCCACCGCGACGATGGGCGTCACCTGCAAGAGCACCGCATACGGAAAGAGCGCGGTCTCGATGCGCTTGCTCTGCACGAAGAGAAACGAGATCAGCACGCCCGCCACCGTCGCCAGCGCGAACGACAGCACGGTGATCTTGAGCGTGACCAGGAGCGCGTTGCCCAGCGGCGCCCAGTCGGTCACCAGCGTCTGCATCATGAGGTAAGGCGAGGGCACGAGATAGGGCGGCAGCTCCATCGCCACCACCATCCACTGCCAGAGCGCGACCAGCACCACGCCGATCAGCACCGGGTACAGCACGCGCTGCACGCGCGGTTGATTCAGGAGCGGCGTGCGCTTCATCGCGCGTGCTCCTCGTCGCCCTGGCTCGCGCGCAGCAGGCTGTCCTGCAGCCGCTTCGCATACTTCGCGAACTCGGGCGTCACCATGAAATCGGCGCTGCGCGGATAGGGCTCATCGATCTGGAACTGCTCCACCACGCGGCCAGGGCGCGCGGCCATCATCACCACGCGGCTCGACAGGAACACGGCCTCATGGATCGAGTGCGTCACGAAGATCACCGTGAGCTTCTTCTTGCGCCAGAGCTCCAGCAGGTCGGCATCGAGCCTGTGGCGCGTGATCTCGTCGAGCGCGCCGAAGGGCTCGTCCATCAGGAGCAGGTCGGGCTGCGTGACCAGCCCGCGCGCGATCGACACGCGCATCTGCATGCCGCCCGAGAGCGCACGCGGCAGCGCGCCGGCGAACTTCTCGAGGCCCACGAGCGCGAGCGATTCCGTCACACGCGCATCGGCCTCCTTGCGAGGCACGCCGGCCAGGTCCAGCGGCAGCCGCACATTGGTCTGCACGCTGGCCCACGGCATCAGCGTGGGCGACTGGAACACGAAGGACATGCGCCGCGCGCTGTCGTGCAACTGGCTCACGGGCTTGCGCCACACCAGGAGGCGCCCGTCGGTCGGCTCCAGCATGCCCGCCACCATCTTGAGCAGCGTGCTCTTGCCGCAGCCCGAGGGCCCGAGCAGCGTGACGAACTCGCCTTCGGCGATCGACAGGTCCACCGGCAGCAGCGCCTGCGTGCCGTTGGGGTAGGTCTTCTCGGCCGAGAGCACTTCCACCGCGGGCACGGCAGGCGCCACTGGCGGCGCGAGGGTGTGGGGTTCGATGCGATTCATGGCGCGGCGAAATTCAGGGCAGAACCTTGGCGTCTTTGACGAATTCAGTCGTGTACGTCTTGGCCAACTGGACCTTCGCGGGGTCGAGCAATTTCGAGGTCACGAGAAAGTCGTAGCTCGCCTTGGCACGCGCATCGGTCATCACGCCGATGCCCAGCTTGGCCGCGTCGCCGCCGGTGACCATGCCCATCTCCTTGAGCTTGGCCACGCTGTAGGCCAGCTGGTCGTCGGTCATGTTGGGGTTGTCCTTCTTGATGAGCGCGTTGGCCGGCGCCGGGTCGGCCAGGTAGCTCTTCCAGCCCTCGGCCGAGGCCTTCACGAACGCGGCGACCTGCTTGCTGCGGTCCTTCACCGTCTTCTCCATGCACGACACCGTGGTCGCATACGCGGGAAAGCCGTGGTCGCTGAACATCAGCACCGTGCTCTTCACGCCGGCCTTCTGGATGGCGTAGGGCTCCGACGTCAGGTAGCCCTGCTGCGCGGTGTTCTTGTCCGCCACGAAGGGCTGGATGTTGAAGGTGTAGGGGCGCGTCTGTTCGTCGGTGAGGCCGAACTTGGCCTTGAGCCACGGCCAGTAGCCGCGATTGGCCTGCGCGCCGATCAGCAGCGTCTTGCCCTTGAGGTCCTCGAACTTCTTCACGTCCTCGTGCGCGATCAGCACCTGCGGGTCCTTCTGGAAGAAGGCCGCGACGTTGACCACCGGCACGCCGCCTTCGCGCACCTGCATCATCTGGATGTCGCTCGAGCCCATGATGCAGTCGGCCTGGCCGGCCGCCATCATCTGCGTGATGTTGACCTGCGGGCCGCCCATCTTGATGGTCACGTCCAGCCCGTACTTCTTGTAGATGCCTTGCGCCACCGCCTGGTAGAAGCCGCCGTGCTCGGCCTGCGCGTACCAGTTGGTCATGTAGGTGAACTTGTCTTCCGCATGCGCGGGTGCGACCGCGGTGAACAGCGACAGCGCGGCGGCGCCGGCCAGGGAAAGAGCGAAGGAACGCATGGTGGGGACCTCTCGAAGGCTGGATGAAAAAGAAGAAAGCCGATGCAAGACGTGCGCCGCGCGCCTCAGGCGGGAGCGAACGACTGCTGGATGAAGCCCTGCTGGTGGCCGCGCTCCCAGGTGGGCTCCTCACGCACCACCCAGCGCAGCGCATGCAGCTCGGTCAGCGCCTGCACCCAGCTGTCGGAGAGCGTCTCCAGGATCTCGATGCCCTGCTCGCGCGTGGCGCTGGTCGGGTCGCCGATCACGCCGCTCGGTCCGAAGTCGCGCGCGGTCCAGGCGCAGGCCGGGCGGCCGTCGGCCGACAGCAGCTTGATCGGGAAGGGCGGCGGAAAGTTGGCCGCCGCGCGCTCCATGTGCACCGTGTCGGGCGCGAGCGCGAGCATCAGCGCGGTCTCCGAATGGCCGGCGTGCATCGACAAGCGCTTTTCCTGCTCGCTGATCTGCTTGCTCGACGCGTTCGGCAGGCGTGACACGCCGTGCGGCACCACCACGTAGTCGCCATGCCGAAGCCGCAGCTCGCGCGCCGCCATCTCCAGCACCTGCGGCTGGCCGCCGTGGCCGTTGGCGAACAGGAGCTTCCTGAAACCCGCGCGGTAGACCGACTCGCCGATCTCGGTCACCGTCGAGAGCAGCGTGGTGCCGGTGAGCGTCATCGTGCCGGGGAAGTGCAGGTGCTCTTCCGACTTGCCGTAGGTGATGGTGGGCAGCGCGAAGGCGCGCACCTCGGCGGGCAATTTCTCGAGCGCCCGGCCCATCACGCCCGAGGCGATCACGCTGTCGACCGAGCACGGCAGGTGCGGGCCGTGCTGCTCGATGGCGCCGCAGGGCAGCACGATGACCGTGTTCTCGCGGTCGGGGAGCGCCGCGATTTCGGTCCAGCTCAGGTAGGGCAGGAAGCGGTGGGGCGGGATGTAGCCGTGGAGCATGGGAGTCCTTGTTCTTTGCTTACTTGGGAAAGAAGGGCGTCGCGTCGCCGTGCGTCACGCGGCCGTCGCGCAGCACCACGCGGGTGGCGGCGCGCGAGGGCCAGCCGTGGCGGTCGGCCTGCGTGAAGAGCACGAGATCCGCTTTCGCGCCCACCAGCGTGGGCGCCGTCGTGGCGGGCGCGCGCTGCAGCCAGTCGCCGCGGCACAGCGCCTGCGACCAGGTGTCGAACGGTTCGTCGAGCTGCGCGACCAGCGCGGCCGTGCCCAGCGCTTCGACGGGGTCGAAGCTGCCGAGCCGGCAGAACGGGTCCTGCACGTTGTCGCTCGCGAACAAGAGCGGAATGCCGCGCTCGCGTGCTTCCTTCACGAGCGTGATGCCGCGCAGGCGCGGCGTGCGGCCCGTCACCGCGTCCTGCAGCAAGAGGTTGGTCGCGGGCAGCGAAACGACGGTGATCGGCGCGCGCGCCACCGCATCGAGCGTGGCGAGGGCCTCGGCCTCAGGCTGCGCCGCGAGCGCGCAGATGTGGCCGCAGACGACGCGGCCTTCGAAGCCGATCTCGCGCAGGATGCGCGCGGTGGTCTTGAGGCCGACGGCCGCGGCGTTGAGTTCCTCGTCGACATGCAGGTCGATGTCGAGGTCGCAGGCCTGCGCCGCATTCAGCAGGTTGCGCAGCGCGTTCTCGCTCCAGTTGGTCGAATGCACGAAGCCGCCGAGCAGCGCATGCGGCCCCGTGGCCTTCACCTGTTTCGCGAGGCGCAGCGCCTGCGCCGCGTCTTCGAACAGCGGCAGCTTGATGAGGCTCACCTGTTCCAGCCGAATCCGGCCCGCCCATTCCTCTGCGAGCTCGGCCAGCACCGGCCAGGCCAGCGGCACCGCATCGGGCTCCCACCAGTCGACGTGCGTGCGCACATGCGTGGTGCCGCATTCCCAGGCCCACTGCAGGCCACGCGCGGCGCGCTCGCGCACGTCGCCAGCGCTCCAGTGCACGCGGTCGGCCAGCATCGCATCGATGGCGCCGAGCAGGCCCGGCTGCACATGCTTCATGCGCGGCAGCGTGAAGGCCTTGTCCAGGTGCGTGTGCGCATCGACGAAGCCGGGGAGCACGAGGGTGCCGGCGAGGTCCCAGCTTTGGGGCGAGGGCGCGGCATCGTCGATGGGGCGCACCGACTGCACCCGCCCGGCGTCGAGCGCGAAGCGCGCGAGCACCGGCACGCCATCGCGCTGCGGCCAGTCGGCGGGCAGCAACCAGCGCGGCAAGCGCGCGTTGTCGAGCAGCACGGGCGCGTTCATGCGAAGCGCGCCATGGCCTGGCCCACGCGCGCCATGAAGCGCTTCAACTGGGGCTCGGTCGCCACGTTCATGTGGTAGTGGGCGTGGTAGTCCACGCGGGCGCGCTGCCCGGTGAGCCGCTTCATATAGCGCGTGACGATCTTGCGCGGCGGATCGCCCATGTACCAGGCCAGCCAGCGCGGCCGCCCGTAGGTGACCACGGCGCTGATGCGCGTGATGTGCGTGAGCATCGGCTTCACGTTCGCCGGATCGCTGATGTCGAAGGCCACGCCCGGCATGAAGAGCCGGTCGAAGTAGCCCTTGAGCATCGCGGGCAGCCCGAAGCACCACGTCGGAAAACAGAACACGATGCCCTCGGCCCAATGCAGCCGCTCGACATGCCGTTTGAGCGGCAGTTGGTTGGCCGGCACGTCGTGGTAGCCGAGCCGCTCCTCGCGCGAGAGCACCGGGTTGAAGCCCTCGGCGTACAGGTCGCAGTCGTCCACCTCGTGCCCGGCCGCACGCAGGTTCTTCAGCACCTCCTGGTGCAGGGCCGCATGGAAGCTGGTTTCGACCGGGTGGCAGTAGACGACGAGCACGCGCATGGTGTGTTTGACCGCTTAATCAGAGCAAGTGGTCAGGTTATGCAAGCGACGTGCCAGTCCGGATGCACCGGACTGGTGATTTCTCCTCGGATTGCGCTGTCAGGGCCCCGGCAGGCCCGGCCGGGTCAGCCTTCGAGCACTGGCGCGTCGCCCGACATGCCCAGGCTCCAGAGCCGCAGCGCCACGTGGATCTCCAGCGCCCGGCTCGCGTTGCCCCAGTGCCCCAGCAGTTCCTCCACGCTCGCCAGGCGCTGGCGCACGGTGTTGACGTGGATGCCCATGCGCGCGGCGGTCGTCTTCGCGTTCTGGTTGTTGTCGAAATAGGCCAAGAGCGTGGCGGTCAGTTCCGATCCGCGCTTCCTGTCATGGCCCATCACGGTGCCGATGGTCGCGTTCAGGAAGGTGTTCAGGCTCGCCTGGTCGTGCGTCTCGAACAGCACGGAGTACAGCGCCATCTCGTTCTGCCCGACGATGTTGCCGCGCATGCCCAGCCGCCCCAGCACTGACAGCGCGCGCCGCAGCGTCGCGTACAGCGCCGGCATCTCGGCGGGCGTGCGCACCGGCCGCGACAGCACGCCCCGGTAGGCGTCGCCGAGCTCGCTGCCGGCGAACGCGGTGAACTGGGCCAGCACGTCCTGCGCCTTCGTCGCGCCGCACACGATGACCAGCACCCCGTCGACCTCGTCCATCACGAGATCGGACAACGGCGCGCCCGCCCGCAGGCGCCGCGCCCAGAAGCCCGGCCGGGGCTGCTCCATCTCGACCACCATCAGCGAGATCGGCTGCGACAGGTCGAGGCCGAAGCGCTCGGCGCGGTCCTGCGTCAACGCGGGTTCGTCCTGCCGCGGCGAGATGAGCGTGTGCAGCAGCGCGGAGACGTCGCGGCTCTTGCTCGCCTCCACGCGTTCCTGCGACAGCAGTACGACGCCGATGACGCTCGAGCTGCGCTCGAAGGTGCGCAGCGAAATGTCGCGCAGGTCCTCCTGCCGGAAGAGCAGCACCGCGCCGAGCACGTCGTTGCCGCCGATCACCGCGATCGCGCGGCACAGTTCGCCACCCCGCGTGTAGGCGACGGCCGAGCGGCCGGCCTGGCGGCTTTCGCGCAGGGCCTGCGCGAGCGCGGCGCTGTGTTCATCGTGCGGCGCGTAGACATCGGCGGCCGTGCCGGCGTAGCCCGGCGCGGTGGCCCGGCCGATCACTTCGCTGGCTTCGTCGAGCACCAGCACGCTGCCGTTGAGGAGCTGCGCGACCGACTCGCACAGCGCGCCGAGCGATGCGCCCTTCGCGAGCAGCGAGGTCAGCTGCTCGTGCGCCTCGGCGGCCTCCTGCACGTCGCGCGCATGCCGCTCCAGTTCCGCGCGCGCGAGGTCCGCGTTCTCCAGCGCCGTCTTCGCTTCCGCGAAGGCCTTGGCGTTGTTGATGGCGACGGCCGCGTGCGTGGCGAGCGTGCAGAGGATCGACACGTTCAGCGCCGTGTGCGTGCGGTGGTAGCGGTCGGCCACGAAGAGCAGGCCGATCACGTTGTCGTCGCACATGAGCGGCGCGCCGACCAGCGCCGCGACGCCTTCGTCCCTGAAGGTGTCGTCCAGCGCGGGGTCGTGCGCGAAACGGTTGTCGTGCAGGTAGTCGGGCGTGAAGAAGGGCAGGCGCGTGGACATCACGATGCCCGCGACGCCCAGGTTCCTGCCGGCCGTCATCTTGCCGGTGCGGTCGGAGATGGCACCGTCGGCCACCACCACCTGGAACTCGCCGCTCGCCGCGTCGTAGATCGTGAGCCAGCACAGGTGCGCGCCCATCAGCTTGCGCGCGCGGCTCACGATGGCCTTGAGCAGGCCCGCGAGGTCCAGGCGGCTGGAGAGGTCCTGCGCCGACTCGATCACCGCGAGCATGCCGCGCTCGCGCTGTTCGTGGAGTTCGAGCCGGTTGCGCAGGGCCATCGCCATGCGCACCAGTTCCACCAGGCCCGACTTGCGCTGCAGCGCATCGGGCAGCGCCTCGACATGCGCGAGGCACGCGGCGAACTCTTCGGCGGAGGCGTTGCGGTGCAGGAGGCCGATCAGCTCGGGGGCGATCTCGTCGGCCGTCTGGCCCAGCGACGGGCCGATCGTTCGCTTTCGTTCTGGGGTCGGTGCCGGCATAGGGCGCGAAGGCTAGCAGAACGATGCGCGCATGGGCATGGGCCCAGGCCCTAGTTCCCGCGCGTGCGCGCCGCGCGCGCCATGGATCACATCGCGCGGGGCCCGGATGTGTGTCTGCCGCACATAGGTTTGCGCGGGCGCCTTCCGGACACTTGCCGTGCTGCACCGTTCACGAGACATCACGACAAGACAACCATGAGCATCATCGATTCACTCCGGCCCGCGCCCGGCCTGCGTGTCCTGGTCACCGCGGGCGGCGCCGGCATCGGTGCCGCGGTGGCGCGCGCATTCCGCGAGACGGGCGCGCGCGTGCATGTCTGCGACATCGACCGCGGCGCGCTCGACCGCCTGGCCGACGAAGCGCCCGAGATCACCTCGAGCATGGCCGACGCCTCGGTGCCCGAAGACGTCGACCTCGTCTTCGACGACGTGCAGGGCGCGCTCGGCGGGCTGGACGTGCTGGTGAGCAACGTCGGCATCGCGGGGCCGACCGGCGCGATCCAGGACCTGAACCGCGGCGACTGGGAGCGCACGGTGTCCGTGAACCTCAACAGCCAGTTCTATTTCGCGCAGCGCGCGGTGCCCCTGCTGCGGCAGTCCACGCAGAGCCCGTGCCTCATCGCGATGAGCTCGGTCGCGGGGCGGCTGGGCTATGCATTCCGCACGCCGTATGCCGCGACCAAGTGGGCCATCGTCGGCCTCATGAAGTCGCTGGCGATCGAGCTCGGCCCGCACGGCGTGCGGGTGAACGCGATCCTTCCGGGCACGGTCGAGGGCGAGCGCATGAACAGCGTGATCGGCGCGCGCGCGGCCACCGCGGGCGTGTCGGTGGACGCGATGCGCGCGGAGTACCTGCGGAAGATCTCGCTGCGCCGCATGGTCACGCTGGACGACGTGGCGGCCATGACGCTCTTTCTCTGCTCGCCCGCGGCACGCAACGTGACCGGCCAGGCGATCAGCGTCGACGGGAACATGGAATACCTCTAGCGCCCGCGCGGCCGCCGCGCCCCTTTTCTCGATTTCCTTTCATAAAAAGCATGGAGACATCAATGCACAAGTTCAACGCACTCGCCTTCGCCCTCGTTCCCGCGGTGGGCCTTCTCTGCGGCGCCGCATCGACCGCATCCGCCGCGCCGGTCAAGATCGGCGTGCTCGAAACGCTCTCGGGTCCGCAGGCCTCGTCGGGCCAGGCGTACCGCGCAGCCGTTCGCTACGCGATCGACCAGATCAACGCCGCGGGCGGCTGGAACGGCGAGCCCGTGCAGCTGATGGAGTACGACAACCAGGGCGGTCCCGCGGGCGCGGCCGACAAGCTGAAGGCCGCCGCAGCGGACGGCGTGCAGCTGATCGTGCAGGGCGCCTCGTCGGCCATCGGCGGGCAGATCACCGAGGACATCCGCAAGTACAACCTGCGCAATCCCGGCAAGGAAATGGTCTACCTCAACGTCGGTGCCGAGGCGCTAGAGCTCACCGGCGAGAAGTGCAACTTCCACCACTTCCGCTTCGGCGGCGATCCGCAGGTGCGCACCAAGGCGCTCGTGAGCGCCATGAAGCAGGCCAACGCGCTGGGCACCAAGGTTTATTCGATCAACCAGAACTACTCCTGGGGCCAGGACATGGAGAAGGCCATCGCCGACAACGCGGCGGCGGGCGGCTACCAGGTGGTCGAGAAGACGCTGCACGACGTGAACAAGGTGCAGGACTTCGCGCCCTATGTTGCGAAGATCGCCGCCTCCAAGGCCGACTCGGTGCTCACGGGCAACTGGTCCAACGACCTGCTGCTGCTGATGAAGGCCTCGAAGTCGGCGGGCCTGAAGGCGCGCTTCGGCACGGTCTACCTCGACCAGCCGGGCAACCTCGCCAACGCCGGCGACCTGGCCGTCGGGCACTTCGTGGTGCAGACCTTCAACCCCGAAGCGGGCGGTGCCGAAGGCGAACGCTTCGTGAACGACTACAAGGCCAAGACCGGCCACGTGCCCGTCTTCATCGAGCCGCAGACCGTCTTCGGCATGGCCATGGTGGCCGATGCATTGAAGCGCACCAAGCCCGAAGGCGGCGCGCTCAACGTGAACGCATTCGCCAAGGCGCTGGAGGCCACCACCATCAAGACCCCGATGGGCGACATGAGCATGCGCGCGGCGGACCACCAGGCGCAGTTGCCGATGGTGGTGTCCACGGTCACCAAGGATGCGAAGTTCAAGGTGGACGACACCGACATGGGCTTCAAGCCGGTCAAGCGCTTCTCTGCGCAGGAAGCCTCGACGCCCGCGCAGGCCAGCTGCGCGATGAAGCGGCCCGGCTGAGCCCCGCGCCCCGCTGAACTTCAACTAGCCGGCGGGACGCGAGCGTCCCGCGCGGCGCAGCCTCGGCTGCCGAAAAAACCTATGGACCAGACCATCGTTTCCCTCATGAACGGCGTCATCTACGGCCTCCTGCTGTTCATGGTGTCCGCCGGGCTCACGCTCATCTTCGGAATGATGGGCGTGCTCAACTTCGCGCACGCCTCGTTCTACATGCTCGGCGCGTACTTCGCGTACACGCTGCAGGGCGCGATCGGCTTCTGGCTCGCGCTGGTCGTCTCGCCGATTCTCGTGGGGCTGGTGGGCGTGGTGGTCGAGCGCTTTTTCCTTCGGCGGGTGCACCACCACGGGCATGCGCATGAGCTCCTGCTGACCTTCGGCCTCTCGTTCATCGTGGCCGAATCGATCAAGCTCTTCTTCGGCAACTTCCCGGTCGACTACCGGATTCCCGCGGCGCTCGACGTCTCGGCCTTCACCGTCGGCGGCGCGCAGTACCCGGTGTACCGCCTCCTGATGGGCGGCGTGGCCATCGCGATGTTCGTGGTCATCTACCTGCTGCTCACGCGCACGCGCGTGGGCATCGTGGTGCGCTCGGCCATCTACAAGCCGCGCATGGCGGAGGCGCTGGGCCACAACGTACCGCTGGTGTTCATGGGCGTCTTCGGCGTGGGCGCGGCGCTCGCGGGCCTGGCCGGCGCGGTGGCCGGCGCGTTCTACACGACGAACCCGAACATGGCGCTCGAACTGGGCGTGATGGTGTTCGTGGTGGTCGTGGTCGGCGGGCTGGGCTCGCTCGGCGGGGCGATGCTTGCATCGCTGCTGATCGGCGTCGTCACCTCATTGGCGGTCGGCGTGGACCGCAGCCTTGCCGACCTCTTTGCGCTCTTCGGCGCCGGCGAATGGGCCACGAGCGTCGGCGGCCTCATGACGCTGAAAGTCTCCAGCCTGTCCGCGACCATCCCCTTCGCGTTGATGCTGCTGATCCTGCTCGTGCGGCCCAGCGGCCTCATGGGCGAGAAGGCGTGATGCGATGAAGACCGGTCTTCTCCTCGTCCTCGCAGGCGTCGCGGCGCTTGTCGCGCTGCCGTTCCTGCTCTCGCAGGGGCTGCTGAACGCGGCCATCCAGATGCTCATCGCCGCGCTGTTCGCGAGCGCCTACAACCTGCTGTGCGGGCAGGCCGGCATGCTGTCCTTCGGGCACGCGGCGTACTTCGGCGTCGGTGCGTTCGGCACGGTGCACGCGATGAACGCCATCGGCGGCGCGGGGCTCCTGCCCACGCCCCTGATGCCGCTCGCGGGCGCCGCGTGCGGCCTGGTCTTCGGCGGCATCGCGGGCTGGTTCGCAACCAAGCGCACCGGCACCTACTTCGCGATGATCACGCTCGCGATCGCCGAGCTCGTGCACTCGCTCGCGCCGCACCTGAAGGGCCTCTTCGGCGGCGAGGCCGGCGTGTCCACCATGCGCATGCCCGCGTGGGGCCTGGATTTCGGATCGACCACGCAGGTGTACTACCTCACGCTCGCGTGGGTGCTGCTGTCGGTGCTGCTGCTGTACCTGTTCACGCGCACGCCGATGGGGCGGCTGGCCTATGGCCTGCGCGAAAACAGCCACCGGCTGCGGTTCCTCGGCTACAACGTGCACGGCCTGGGCATGCTGGTGTTCGCGATCTCGGCGATGTTCTCGGGCATCGCGGGCGGCCTGCAGGTGGTGTCCAACGAATCGGCGAACTACGTGGTGTTCGATCCGGCGCTCTCGGCCGCGGTCGTGCTCAACACCTACATCGGCGGCGTGAAGGTGTTCCTCGGCCCCGCGTTCGGCGCGGCGCTCATGACCTTCTTCGGCTACGCCGTGTCGGACCTCACGCAGTCGTGGCTGCTCTACCAGGGCATCCTGTTCGTGCTCGTGATGATGTTCATGCCCTCGGGGCTCGCGGGCCTCATCGGCACCACGGGCCGCCTGCGCCAGCGCATCGGCGTGGCGCAGCTGGTGCCGCTCGTGCTGCTGTCGATCGCCGCCGCGGTGCTCTTGAGCATGGGCGGCGCATTCGCGGTCGAGATGCTGCAGCGCGTCTTCTCGCAGGACTACCGCGCGATGGCGAAACTTGCCGCAGGCGGCGCGTGGCCGCCGGTCACGCTGCTCGCGCGCACCTGGTCGCCGACCGCGGTGGTCACGTGGGCAGTGCCCGTGCTGCTGATCGGCGCAGGCGCGCTGCTCGCATGGTTCGGCCAGCGAAAGCTCAGGCACGCCACCGAGCGCGCGGGAGGTGCCGCATGAGCGAGCCCATCCTCAGCATCCGGGGCCTGCGCAAGGCGTTCGGCCCGACGGAAATCATGCGCGGCGTGGACCTCGACCTGCACGGCGCCGAGCGGCATGCGCTCATCGGCCCCAACGGCGCGGGCAAGTCCACGCTCTTTCATCTGATCTCGGGCCACCTCGCGCCGAGCGCCGGCACGATCCATTTCGACGGCCATTCGATCGGCGGCCGCACGCCGCAGGCCATCAACCGGCTGGGGCTCGCGCGCTCGTTCCAGATCACCAACATCTTCCCGAAGCTCAGCGTGTTCGAGAACGTCCGGCTCGCGGTGATGCGCCCGCACGGGCTCGCGTACGCGTTCTGGAAATTCATCGACAGCGACCGGCGCGTGCGCGAGGAGACCTACCGGCTGCTGGAGCTGGTGCGGCTCGCGGCCCGCGCGGACGCGATCGCGGGGGAGATGGCGTACTCCGAACAGCGCTCGCTCGAGATCGCGATGACGCTCGCCTCCGACCCGAAGGTGATCCTGCTGGACGAGCCGATGGCAGGCATGTCGAACGAGGAAACGCACTACACCGCCGAGCTGATCCTCGAAGTGACCAAGGGCCGCGCGCTGATGCTCGTGGAGCACGACATGGACGTGGTGTTCTCGCTCAGCGACCGCATCAGCGTGCTGGTCTACGGCCAGGTGATCGCGACCGGAACCCCCGGCGAGATCCGCGCCAACGCGAGCGTGAAGGAAGCCTACCTGGGCGAGGAGGTGGCCGCATGAGCGCCGCGACCGAAACGCTGCTGCACGTGCAAGACCTGCACGCGCACTACGGCAAGAGCCACATCCTGCACGGCGTGAACCTGCAGGTGGCGCGCAACGAAGTCGTGAGCCTCCTGGGCCGCAACGGCTCGGGGCGCTCGACCACCATGAAGGCGGTCATGGGACTGGTCACGCCGACCTCCGGCCGCATCCGGCTGCAAGGCCGCGAGCTCGCGGGCGCGCGGCCCTACGCGATCTGCCGCGCGGGCATCGGCTACGTGCCCGAGGAGCGCGAGGTGTTCGCCAACCTCACCGTCGACGAGAACCTGCGCATGGGCGAGCAGACGCCGGTCGCCGGCGCGCACCGCTGGCGCATCGAGGAAATGTTCGACTACTTCCCGCGCCTGAAGGAGCGCCGCAACACCAAGGCCGGCAGCATGTCCGGCGGCGAGCAGCAGATGCTCACGATGTGCCGCTCGCTCTTGGGCAATCCGCTGGTGCTGCTGATCGACGAGCCCACCGAGGGCCTCGCGCCCAAGATCGTCGCGCAGGTGGCCGAGTGCATCCGCGACATGCACCGAAAGGGCGTCTCGGTCGTGCTGGTCGAGCAGAAGCTGGCCATTGCGCTGAAGGTCTCCACGCGCGTGTGCGTGATGGGGCACGGGCGCATCGTCTTCGAGGGCACGCCGCAGGAACTGGCGGCCAACGAGAAGCTCGTGGCCGAGTGGCTCGCGGTCTGACCCTTCTCCCTTTTTTCTCATTCACCGCTGCGAGTCCCGACATGGCAACCACAACCACCCAAGACAAGGTCATCATTTCCTGCGCGGTCACCGGCTCGGTCCACACGCCGACGATGTCCGAGCACCTGGCGCTCACGCCCGACCAGATCGCCGAGCAGGCCATCGAAGCGGCGGAGGCGGGCGCCGCCATCCTGCACCTGCATGCGCGCGACCCGAAGGACGGCCGGCCCTCGGCCGATCCGAAGATCTTCGATGCCTTCGTGCCGCGCATCCGCGACGCCACCGACGCGGTCATCAACATCACCACCGGCGGCAGCACGCGCATGACGCTGGAGGAGCGCCTGGCCTATCCGCTGCAGGCCAAGCCCGAGATGTGCTCGCTGAACATGGGCTCGATGAACTTCTCGATCCACCCGGCCGCGCGGCGCATCGCCGAGTGGAAGCACGAGTGGGAGAAGCCCTACGTCGAAGGCATGGAGGACCTGATCTTTCGCAACACCTTCCGCGACATCAAGCACATCCTGAAGGTGCTGGGCGAGGACTGCGGCACGCGCTTCGAGTTCGAGTGCTACGACGTGGGGCACCTCTACAACCTCGCGCACTTCGTGGACGAAGGGCTCATCAAGGGGCCGCTCTTCATCCAGAGCATCTACGGCATCCTGGGCGGCCTCGGGCCGGACCCGGAGAACCTCGTGGTGATGCGCACCACGGCCGACCGGCTCTTCGGGCGCGACGGCTACCGCTTCTCGATCCTCGGCGCGGGCCGGCACCAGATGCCGCTCCTGACGATGGGCGCGGTGATGGGCGGCAACGTGCGCGTGGGCCTGGAAGACAGCCTCTATCTGGCCAAGGGCCAGCTCGCGAAGTCGTGCGCCGAGCAGGTGCGAAAGATCCGCCGGATTCTCGAAGAGCTGTCGCTCGAGATCGCCACGCCCGACGAGGCGCGCGCGATGCTGGGGCTGAAGGGCCGGGACGCGGTCGCGTTCTGAACGTCCGGCCCAGGCAAGCCATTCATATCAATCAGGAGTAGCAATGAACAAGTTCTTGGAAGGCCGCGTGGCCATCGTCACGGGGGCCGGCAGCGGCCTGGGCAAGGCGCATGCGATGGCGCTCGCGCGGCACGGCGCGCGCGTGGTGGTCAACGACGTGGCGGGCCGGCACGAAGGCTCGCCGGGGCGCGCGGTCGCCGACGAGATCGTGCGGGCCGGCGGCCTTGCCATCGCCGACGGTGGCAACGTCACCGACTTCGCGCAGATGGAGCAGATGGTGGCGCGCGCCATCGGCGAATGGGGCCGCATCGACATCCTCGTGAACAACGCGGGCGTGCTGCGCGACAAGACTTTCTCCAAGATGTCGCTCGACGATTTCCGGCTGGTGATGGACGTGCACCTGATGGGCGCCGTCAACTGCGTGAAGGCCGTGTGGGAGCACATGCGCGAGCGCCGGTACGGGCGCATCGTGATGACGACGTCCTCCTCGGGCCTATACGGCAACTTCGGCCAGTCCAACTACGGCGCCGCGAAGATGGCGCTCGTGGGCCTCATGCAGACGCTGGCGCTGGAGGGCGCCAGGCAGAACATCCGCGTCAACTGCCTCGCACCGACGGCCGCGACGGCCATGACCGAAGGCGTGCTGCCGCCGGAGGCGCTGGCCCGGCTCGCGCCGGCCAACGTGAGCCCGGGGCTCGTCGCGCTGGTGGGCGAGGACGCGCCGACGCGCACCATCCTTCTCGCGGGTGCCGGCAGCTTCGAGAGCGCCAACGTCACGATGACGCAGGGCATCTTCATCGGCGACGCGGAAGACCCGGTGGCGCAGATCCGTTCGCGCATGGAAGAGATCCTGGACCGCCAGGACGAGCGCGTGCCCGGCACGGGGTTCGAGCAGTACCAGCTCGAACTGTCCAAGGCCGGCATCGAGATGGCGCTGCCCGGCGCATAGAGCGCACGCCGCCGCGCGGCGAGGGTTTTCACTGCATGGGGGCACCACATCGGATTCGCCCCCGCGGTGTCGGGTTCGCACATTGGATTCGAGAGGGTCGCGCGCGAGACTTTGTCGGGCCTCGCAAGAAGGCCGCGCAAGCAACCTGCAACGACATCGGAGACAGACCCAATGAAATCCAGTAATCGAGACCTGGCCCTCGTGGCCGCGGCCTGCCTCGCAGCGACCGCCATGCTCGCCGGCTGCGGCGGTGGCGGCAGTGGCGGCGGGGGCTTCCCGTTCGTGGCCCTGCCCCCGGCCGCACCACCGCCCGCCGCGCCGCCCCCGGCAGCGCCGCCGCCGCCTTCGCAACCCGTGGCGCTCACCTGCGACCAGCTGCAGGGCATGACCGTCGCCGCATCGGCGATCGGCCTGCCGACCTCCGGCGCCACCGTGACGTCGGTGAAGACCGTGGCCGCGAGCGGCAGTGGCGCCGCCGCCGTGCCCGAGTACTGCGAAGTCGCGGGCAAGATCGCGCCGGTCGACATCACGGCGCCCAACATCCTCTTCCAGCTGGCGTTGCCCACGCGCTGGAACCAGAAGGTCGTCATGTTCGGCGGTGGCGGGTTCAACGGCACCATTCCGGGCGTCAAGAGCAACGTGCCCAACGGCCCCGTCGACCAGCCGACGCCGCTCGGCCGCGGCTACGCCACCTTCGCGAGCGACTCGGGCCACCAGGCCAGCGCGCTCGGCTCGCAGGACGGCTCGTTCGGCCTGAACGACGAGGCCGTGCGCAACTTCGGCGGCGACGTGCTCAAGAAGGTGCACGACGTCGCGCTCTCGCTGGTGAAGGCGCGCTACGCGGCCAGCCCGGTGAAGGCGTATTTCGCGGGCGGCTCGACCGGCGGGCGCGAGGCGCTCACGGCCATCCAGCGCTGGCCCGCGGACTGGGACGGCGCGATCGCGTGGTACCCCGCGTGGAACGACGCGTCGGCGCTCCTGGCCGGGCACCGCATGAGCCGCGCGCTCGCGCAGCCGGGCGCTTATCCCAACGTCGCGAAGCGCGAGGTGCTGTTCAAGGCCGCGATGGAAGCCTGCGACGCGCTCGATGGCGCCACCGACGGCCTCATCAGCAACCAGAACCTGTGCAACGCGCGCTTCGATCCGTCGACCGCCACGCTCGCGGGCGTCGCGGTGCGCTGCCCGGGCGGCACCGACACGGGCAACACGTGCCTCTCGGATGCGCAGATCACGGCACTGAAGACCATCGATACGCCGACCAACTTCAACTACCTGCTCGCGAGCGGGGAGACGCAGTACCCCGGCTACAACGTGTGGGGCGCGGACCTGGGCATCACCACCTGGACGTCGCCGCTGGAGCCCGTGGTGACGTTCCTCGCGTTCGGCACCTCGCAGCCGGGGCGCCCGATGCCCGCGACCGCGCCCTACGTCAGCGTGCTCACCGACCAGTGGATCAAGTACTCGGTGACGCGCGATCCGCTGTACGACTCGCTCTCGCTCGATCCGGAGAACGCGGGCCCGTGGGCCAATCGCATCAGCGCGCTGAGCACGCAGCTGGACGTCAGCACCGACATCTCCGCGTTCAAGGCGCGCGGCGGCAAGCTGCTGCTGGCCCACGGCCTGGCCGACGTGCTGGTGAGCACGCGCGCCACGGAGCAGTACTACCAGCGGCTGCAGTCGCGGCTGGGGCTCGCGGAAGTCGACTCGTTCGTGCGCTACTACGAGGTCGAGGGCCTGGGCCACGCGGTGAGCAGCGTCTTCAACGCGACGTGGGATTCGCTCACGGCGCTGGAGCAATGGGCCGAGAAGGACACCGCGCCCACGGGGCAGGTGACGACCGACACGGCCGGCGTGCCCGGCCGCACCCGGCCGCTGTGCGATTACCCGAAGTGGCCGGCGTACAAGGGGGCGGGGGACGTCAACCTCGCGGCGTCGTTCCGCTGCGCGGACTGAGGGCGTCCGCTCAGGGCTTGCGGGGCGCGGGCCAGAGGCGCACCACCAGAGCGGCTGCCGCCGTGCCGGTCGCGAGCCACGTCACGCCGGCCCAGCCCCACTGCGCGAGCGCCAGCGCGCCCAGCGCCGAGCCGGCCGCCATGCCGATGAACATGCTGGTGAACAGCACCGCGTTCAGCCGGCTGCGCGCGCCTGGCTCGATACCGTAGACGATGGTCTGGTGCGCGATCAGCGTGGCCTGCAGGCCGAGGTCGAAGCCGACGGCCGCGATCGCCAGCAGCCAGAGCTGCGCGTGCGGCAGCATCAGCGGCGCGAGGCCCATGGCGGCGAACGACACCACGGCCAGGCCGGCGCCCAGGCGCGTCACCAGTTGCGGCCCGCGCCGGTCGGCCAGGCGCCCGGCCAGCGGCGCCGCGAGCGCGCCCGCCGCACCGGCCAGCCCGAAGGCGCCGGCCGCGGCGCTCCCCAGGTGGAAGGGCGCGCCGTGCAGCATCACCGCCAGCGTCGACCAGAACGCGCTGAAGCCCACCGCGAGCAGCGCCTGCGCCAATGCCGCGCGGCGCAGCGCGCCGTGGCGCGACCACAGCGTGCCCAGCGAACCGAGCAGCGCGCCGTAGGCCAGGTGCGTGGTCGGCCGGAAGCGCGGCAGCCCGCGCCAGGCGGCCGCGCCGATGAGCGCGATGCTGGCCGCCGCCGCGATGAACATCGCGCGCCAGCCGAAATGCTCGGCCACGAACCCGCTCACCACCCGCGACAGGAGGATGCCCAGCAGCAGCCCCGTCATCACCGTGCCGACGGTCTTGCCGCGCGAGGCTTCGGGCGCCAGCGTGGCGGCGGCGGGCACGATGTCCTGCGCCATCGTGGCCGCGAGGCCAATGGCCAGGCTGGCTGCGAGCAGCACGCCGATCGACGGCGCGGCGCCGGCCACCAGCAGCGCGGCGCAGAGCGCGGCCGCCTTGACGAGCACGATGCGGCGGCGGTCGAAGCGGTCGCCCAGCGGCGCCAGCAAGAGGATGCCGAGCGCGTAGCCCAGCTGCGTGAGCGTGGGGATGAAGCCGACCGCGCGGGTGGAGGCGCCGATGTCGGCGCCCAGCACGCCGAGCGTCGGCTGTGCGTAGTAGAGCGACGCCACCGACAGGCCCGCGGCGGTGGCCAGCAGCAGCACCAGTGAAGCCGGCAGCGCTTGGCCGTCCGGTGCGACGCCGGGGTGGGCATGCAGTGCTTGAATGGAAGACATGGTGATAACCCTTGGTTTTCTGGCTAGGGGTGGAATGTGCTCCTCTTGGGATGTACTTGGTAGCCCTGCGGGTTGCACAATGTCTATGCGCGATGCGCATAAAGAGCGAAGAGATGCCGATTTCACCCCCCGCCACCGACCGCATCGAGCTGATGCAGACCTTCGTCCACATCGTGGAGGCTGGCAGCCTCTCGGCCGCCGCGTTGCGGATGGGCGCGACGCAGCCCACCGTGAGCCGCCGGCTGCAGGCGCTGGAGCGCTCCCTCGGCGTGCGGCTCTTGCGCCGCTCCACGCACGCCATGAAGCTCACCGAAGACGGCGAGCGCTGCTACGAGCGCGCCAAGGAACTGATCGCCAACTGGCGCGCCTTCGAGGCGGACCTGCGCGGCGTGGGCGACGAGCCCGAGGGCACGCTGCGCGTGGTGGCGCCGCATGCGCTGGGGCAGCGGCTGCTGGTCGGGCCGCTCGCCGAGTACCTGCGCGCCTATCCGCGGGTGGCCGTCGAATGGCTGCTGCACGACCGGCGGCCCGACTTCATCGCCGAGGGTGTCGATTGCGCGATCCAGGTCGGCGAGGTGACCGACACCATGGCCGTGGCCATCAAGCTCTCGGAGGTGCCTCGCGTGGTGGTCGCCGCGCCGTCGGTGCTGGAAGGCCGCAAGCCCCCCACGCATGCGTCGGAACTGGCCGGGCTGCCCTGGATCGCGCTGCGCACCTTCTATCGCAACGAGGTGCAGCTCACGCACCGGCCGAGCGGTGAGCTCGCGCGGGTGCCGATCCGCCCGCGCATGAGCACCGACAGCCTCTATGCGCTGCACAGCGCCGCGGTGATGGGGCTGGGCGCCTGCATCGGCTCGGCCTGGCTCATGAACGACGACATCGCCGCAGGCCGGCTGGTGCAGCTGGTGCCGCAATGGCATGCGGCGCCGCTGCCCGTGTACCTGACCTATTCGCCCGCGCGCTTCCAGCCCGCGCGGCTGCGCCGCTTCATCGAGGTGGTGCGCCTGGCGATGGCCGACCCGACGGGCCGCGCCTGGGAGGTCAGGGCGTCGGCTTGATGCCGCAGCCGCCCAGCACGAACGCCACCAGCTCGCGCGCGATGGGTTCGCGGTCGATGGGCGCATCGGGCGGCAGGCCCAGCATCACGCGCGTCTGGATCGCATAGTCGGCGTAGCTCTGGGTCATGGCCCAGATGTGCATGAGGAGGATGCGCGCATCGAGCGGGCGCATCTGCCCGCGCGCGATCCAGCCGTTGATGATGTCCACCTTCTTCTGCGTCCACGCGCGGGCGTTGGGCCAGTAGCGGTCCAGGTTGCGGCCGCCGTCCAGGATCTCGCGGGTGAAGATGCGCGACATCTCGGGGCTGTCGATGGCATGGTCCAGCTTCTTGCGGATGTAGTCGCCCAGCACCGTGGCCGGATCGCTCGCGTCCTCGAACGAGAACACCACCTTCCAGGCGTGCAGCACCTGCATGAGCAGCTCTTCGTAGAGCTCTTCCTTGCCGGCGATGTAGTAGTGCAGCTGGGGTTTGGTGAGGCCGGCGCGCGCGGCGATGGCCTGCGTCGAGGTGCCCTTCAGGCCATGCAGGCTGAACTCGGCCACCGCCGCGGTGCGGATGGCGGCCATGATGCGCTCGCGCCCCGGGCGTGCGCGCGACAGCGGGCCGTCGGGGGCGGGCATTTCCTGGGCGGTGGCGGGGGGCAGGGCGGCGGTGTCGGAGGTCATGCGGGGTCAGCTGGGAGGGCGGCGGCGGGGCGCCCGGCCGATGGTAATCCCATGGTGCATGGCCGCCCGCCGTGCCGCAAGGCATGGCCGCATGCAGTGCCGGCATGGCCGCAGGGCGCATGCGGGCACGGTTCATGTATCTTCCTCGCCGCTTCCAGACATTCACCTCAGACCAAGGAGTCTTCCATGTACCTCTCTCCCCGTTTCAGGGCCTTCGCCGCGGGCGCCGCCCTGCTGGCCGCCAGTGCCCTTGCGCAGGCCCAGCAAGCGCTGCCGAACGTGGTGATCCTCGCCACCGGCGGCACCATCGCCGGCGCCGGCGCCTCGGCCGTCAACAGCGCCACCTACGCGGCCGCCAAGGTCGGCGTGGACAAGCTCATCGCCGGCCTGCCCGAGCTCGCCAAGGTCGCCAACGTGCGCGGCGAGCAGGTGTTCCAGGTCGCATCGGAAAGCCTCACCAACGACAACCTCTTGACGCTGGCCAAGCGCGTCTCGGCGCTCTCCAAGCAGTCGGACGTCGATGGCATCGTCATCACCCACGGCACCGACACGCTGGAAGAAACCGCCTACTTCCTGACGCTGACGGTGCACACCAACAAGCCGATCGTGGTGGTCGGCTCGATGCGTCCCGGCACGGCCCTCTCGGCCGACGGCGCGCTCAACCTGTACGACGCGGTGAACGTGGCGGGCAGCAAGGACGCCGTGGGCAAGGGCGTGCTGGTGACGATGGGCGACAACATCGACAGCGGCCGCGACGTGAGCAAGAACGTCAACATCAAGACCAGCGCGTTCTCCAGCCAATGGGGCCCGCTCGGCATGATCGTGGAGGGCAAGAACTACTGGTTCCGCGCGCCGGTCAAGCGTCACACCATGAATTCCGAATTCGACATCGACAGCATCAACGCGCTGCCGCCGGTTGAAATCGCCATGGGCTACGAAGGCGTGTCGTCGGTGGCCATCGACGCGATCGCCAAGAGCGGCGCCAAGGCGCTCGTCCACGGCGGCACGGGCAACGGCTCGGTGGCCGACCGGATCGTGCCCAACCTGCAGAAGGCGCGCACCGACGGCGTGATCGTGATCCGCAGCTCGCGCGTGCCCGACGGCTTCGTGATCCGCAACGCAGAGCAGCCCGATGACAAGTACGACTGGGTGGTGGCGCACGACCTGCGTCCGCAGAAGGCGCGCATCCTGGCGATGGTGGCTCTCACGAAGACCAACAACACCAAAGAGCTGCAACGCATCTTCTGGGAGTACTGATCCCAGGTCAGCGCGCGGTGCGGCGCTTGCGGTGCCGCGCGTATTCCAGGCTGCTCACGCACACGAGCAGCCAGGCGAAGCCGGTCAAGAGGCCTGCCGCCACATCGCTCGCGAAGTGCACCTGCAGGAAGATGCGGCTGCACGCGATGGTCAGGATGGCGCCCACGGCGGCCATCGCCGCCGGCACATGCCAGCGCGCCGGCAGCGTGCGCAGCGCCAGGTACAACAGCATTCCGTAACTCACGATCGCGCCCGCGCTGTGTCCGCTCGGGAAGCTGTAGCTCGTCTCGAACGCGAGGCCGTGGTCGTGCACCGGCCGCGCCCGCTCGAAGATGTGCTTGAGCGCCGGATTCAGCACCACGATGCCGCCAAGCGCCATCACCCAGCCGAGCGCCAGGCCCCGGTGCGCCTTGCGCCACAGCACCGCGGCGATCACCACGCACACCGGCGCGAGAAAGGCGAAGTCGCCCAGGTGGGTGAGCCAGCTGAAGGCGACGAGCGCGGCCCACGGCACGTGGGTGCCGATGGCGTCGGCCAGCGCCTGGTCGGCCCGGCCCATCGAATGACCGTCGGAAAGATTCGACGCAATCCACGCGAACACGCTTGCCGCCGCCAGGATCAGCAGGAACCCTGCCGCGAGCCCGGCGGCGATGCGCGGCTCGCTGGGCTCGTCGGCATCGAGCGCCTTGAAGTGGCGGCGCTGCAGCGTCCAGCAAAGGGCGCCGGCGCCGAGCACCGACACGGTCCAGATCGAGACAAACCAGCCGAGCGCATGGGCGCCCAGGTGCTGGGCAAGGAGAACGAGCGGGGGTGCGAGAGGGGAAGCTTCCAACGGCATGCGGCTGCACCCTAAGGGGGCGTCGCGCTGCTGGCAAGCGAAAGCGGGAATACTTTGGCGCACACGAAGGCTTTGTCGGCGGCGGCGTAGTCCCAGCGTTCCACGCGGCACGCGCGCGCGCCGCCGGCCATGTCCAGGCGCACCACGTTCACCGAATTCGCAAAGCCCGCGCGCACGCGGCGCGACACCGCCGTGCCCGCCTGCACGGCGAAGGCGGTGCGCTTGCAGCCCGAGAACGCATCGTGCAGCGAGCGCACGTAGGGCAGGTGGATGTGCCCGCCCAGGATCAGGTCCACGCCCGCTTCGGACCAGCGCGCCACCGCCCGCTCGCGCCCGTGCAGGCGGTTGGACATGTCCTCCTGCCGCGTGACCATCACCGGCTGGTGCGTCACCACCACGCGCAGCTGCGAGGGCGATGCGGCCGCGAGGCGCCCGGCGACCCGCTCGACCTGCGCGGGCGACACCACGCCGTCTTCGTGCCGGTACCAGCGCGTCGTGTTGACCGTGACGACCAGCCACTCGTCGGACTCGAACACCGGCTCCAGGTCGTCGCCGAAGGCTTCCATGTACCGGCCGTAGGGCGAGAAGCAGCGCGCCGCGAGCTGGTACAGCGGAATGTCGTGGTTCCCCGGAATGACGAGCGTGGCGGGCGCCGCGAGCCGCTCGACGAAAGCGCGCGCCGCCGCGAACTGCACGCGCGTGGCGCGCTGCGTGATGTCGCCCGACATCACCACCACCTGCGGCGCGAGCGCCTGTGCAAACCGCTCGAGCGCCCGCAGCACCTCGGGCCGTTCGGTGCCGAAGTGCGGATCGGAGATCTGCAGCAGGCAAGGGCTCATTGCTTGGCCGCCTCCAGCTCGGGCGCGACGTCGGGCCGCACCAGCCACAGCGGCTCGGGCGACACGCGGAACAGCAGCGGCATGTCGGTCCAGGCGATCTCGCCGTCGGTCGCCACCTTCACGCGGCGGGGCGCCCGCAGGCGGCCGGCCTTGACCGTCATCGATTCGAAGGGAAAGCTCAGCACCTGGTCGGCGCGCCCGAGCTTGCCCATCGCGCCGTGCACCAGCAGCCCCGGCATGGCCAGCACGCCGACCGGCTTGAGCGCGATGGCCGCGAGCTGCCCCTGCTCGGGCGCATCGGCATGCTCGATGCCCACCTGCAAGAGCTGCAGCGGGTTGTTGCCCACGAAAAGGGTCGGCGTGCGGATGTCCTTTTCCTGCCCGCGCCAGGCCATGCGCAGGTTCCAGTGCCGGTGGCGCCCGCGCATCACCGTGAGGAGACCCGCGAAGAATGCGATCCAGCGGCTGCGGCCGTAGCGCGCCTTGTAGGTCTCGCGCTCTTCCAGCAGCTCGGCGTACAGGCCCATGCTGGCGTTCACCAGGAACACCCGGTCGTTGACCAGCCCCACCTGCACGGCGCGCGGCGCCTCGGTCAGCAGCACCTGCATCGCTTCTGCCGTGTCGCGCGGAATGCCGTGGGTGCGGCTGAAATAGTTGAAGGTGCCCTGCGGCAGCACGCCGAAGGCGCAGCCGCTGCCCAGCGTGGCCTGCGCGACCGCGTTGATGGTGCCGTCGCCGCCCGCGGCCACCACCACGCCGCCGACGGTGCGGGCGCGCTCGACGGCTTCGCGCGCCAGCGCCTGCAGCCGGCCCGGGCCGTCGACCAGGAAGATGCGGTGCTTGCGGCCGGCCGCGGCAAAGCCTTCCTCGATGACCCGACGGGCCTCGGCGGCGCTCTCGCTGCCGGAGCCGGCGTTGAGCACGATGAAAAACGGAGTGTTCGGACCGATGTGGGGCGGTTGCATGTCTGTGGGGCGGGGAAAGACGGGCCCTGAAAGGGCTGTGTGAGGGGCTGCCGCGTGCGGCCGGCCGGTGGTTGTCGCACGTCCGGCCGGACGGCGGGAGCGGCCGGCATCCCGGCCGGCTGTGGGAGAGTTGCCCTCCGCCCGTAAAATCGTCCGCTTTCGCGGCGCATCGCCGCGCTACCGTCCAAATGTCCGGCCCGTGCCGGCCAGCTTCATGTTGACCTTCCAGCAAATCATTCTCAAACTGCAGTCGTACTGGGCCGACAAGGGCTGCGCGCTGCTGCAACCGTACGACATGGAGGTGGGCGCGGGCACCTCGCACACCGCCACCTTCCTGAGGGCCCTGGGCCCCGAGCCCTGGAAAGCCGCCTACGTGCAGCCCAGCCGCCGCCCCAAGGACGGCCGCTACGGCGAGAACCCCAACCGCCTGCAGCACTACTACCAGTACCAGGTCGTGCTGAAGCCGGCACCCTCGAACATCCTGGAGCTCTATCTCGGTTCGCTGGAAGCCCTGGGCTTCGACCTGAAGAAAAACGACATCCGCTTCGTGGAAGACGACTGGGAGAACCCCACGCTCGGCGCCTGGGGCCTGGGCTGGGAAGTCTGGCTCAACGGCATGGAGGTGACCCAGTTCACCTACTTCCAGCAGGTCGGCGGCATCGACTGCAAGCCGATCACCGGCGAGATCACTTACGGCCTCGAACGCCTCGCGATGTACCTGCAGGGCGTGGACAACGTCTACAACCTCACGTGGACCGATGGCCTCACCTACGGCGACGTCTACAAGCAGAACGAGGTCGAACAGTCGACCTACAACTTCGAGCACAGCGACGCCGAGTTCCTCTTCACCGCCTTCAACGCGCACGAGAAGCAGGCCAAGCACCTCATGACCGAGCAGCTCGCGCTGCCGGCCTACGAGCAGGTGCTCAAGGCTGCGCATAGTTTCAATCTGCTCGATGCGCGCGGCGCGATCAGCGTGACCGAGCGCGCGGCCTACATCGGCCGCATCCGCAACCTCGCGCGCAGCGTGGCGCAGAGCTACTACGACAGCCGCGAGCGCCTGGGCTTCCCGATGGCGCCGCGCGAATGGGTTGCGCAGATGCCCCCGAAGAAAGCCGCCTGAGCGATGACGACGACTCCCATGAACAACAAGAACTCCCTCTTGGTCGAACTCTTCGTCGAAGAGCTGCCGCCCAAGGCATTGAAGAAGCTCGGCGACGCCTTCGCGGGCGTGCTGCGCGACCAGCTCGTGGCGCAAGGCCTGGCCGAAGCCGGCTCGGTGCTCACCGCGTACGCCTCGCCGCGCCGCCTGGCCGCGCACCTCACTCACGTGGCCGAAGGCGCCGCCGACAAGGCCGTGTCGCAAAAGCTCATGCCCGTGGCCGTGGGGCTCGATGCCTCGGGCCAGCCGACGCCCGCGCTGCTCAAGCGCCTGGGCGCGCTCGGTGCCGATGCCTCGGCCGTGCCGGGCCTGAAGCGCGCGATGGACGGCAAGGCCGAAGCGCTCTTCTACGAAAGCACCGCCAAGGGCGCGACGCTGGCCGAGGGCCTGCAGAAAGCGCTGGCCGAAGCCATCGCCAAGCTGCCGATCCCCAAGGTGATGAGCTACCAGCTCGAGAGCGGCTGCGAACTGTCGGGCTGGAGCAGCGTGAGCTTCGTGCGCCCCGCGCACGGCCTCGTGGCGCTGCATGGCGACACCGTGGTGCCGATCGAGGCGCTGGGCCTGAAGGCCGGCCGCGAGACGCACGGCCATCGCTTCGAGGCGGCGGTCGATCCGGTCGTGCTGCGCGATGCCAACAGCTACGCGCTGCAGCTGCAGGACGACGGCGCCGTCATCGCGAGCTTCGAGGCCCGCCGCGCCGAAATCGCGCGGCAGCTCGCGGCCGCGGCAGTGAAAGTCGGCGGCGGCTCGGTGCCGATCCACGACGACGCGCTGCTCGATGAAGTCACGGCGCTGGTCGAGCGCCCCAACGTGCTGGTCTGCAGCTTCGAGCGCGAGTTCCTCGAAGTGCCGCAGGAATGCCTCATCCTCACGATGAAGGCCAACCAGAAGTACTTTCCGCTGCTCGATGCGCAAGCCAGGCTCACGAACAAATTCCTGGTCGTCAGCAACATCAGCCCCGACGACGCGAGCGCGGTCATCGAAGGCAACGAGCGCGTGGTGCGCCCGCGCCTGGCCGACGCCAAGTTCTTCTTCGACCAGGACCGCAAGAAATCGCTGGCCTCGCGCGTCGAGTCGCTGGGCAAGGTGGTCTATCACAACAAGCTGGGCACGCAGGGCGAACGCGTGCAGCGCGTGATGCACATCGCGCGCGGCATTGCAGAGAAGCTCGGCGATGTGAAGGTCGCCGCACAGGCCACGCAGGCCGCCCAACTGGCCAAGGCCGATCTCGTGACCGACATGGTCGGCGAGTTCCCCGAGCTGCAGGGCACCATGGGCCGCTACTACGCGCTGCACGACGGCCTGGACGCTGCTGTGGCCGATGCGATCGAAGACCACTACAAGCCACGCTTTGCCGGCGACGAGCTGCCGCGCAACAACGTGGGCCTCGTGGTCGCGCTGGCCGACAAGCTCGAGACGCTCGTGGGCATGTTCGGCATCGGCAACCTGCCCACCGGCGACCGCGACCCGTTCGCGCTGCGCCGCCATGCGCTGGGCGTGATCCGCATGCTGATCGAGAAAGACCTCGCGCTGGGGCTCGACGCCCTGTTGCAGGACGCCGCCGCGCAGTTCAAGGACATCGCCGGTTTCGACAGCAGCAAGGCCACGGTCGAGCTGCGCGACTTCATCCTCGATCGCCTCGCCGGGAGCCTGCGCGAGCAGGGCGCGAGCGCGCAGGAAGTCGACGCCGTGCTGGCCCCGCTGCCGCAGCGCCTGGGCGAAGTGCCCAAGCTGCTGGCCGCCGTGCGCGCCTTCGCCGCTCTGCCCGCCGCCGCCGCGCTGGCCGCGGCCAACAAGCGCATCGGCAACATCTTGAAGAAGGCCCCCGAGGCCGACGCGCACGTGAGCGCGCTGCTGCTGCAGGAGCCCGCCGAGAAGGCGCTCCACGCCGCCATGGCCGAGGTCGTGCCCGCCGCCAACGCCCAGTTCGAAGCCGGCGACTACACCGCCTCGCTGCAGACGCTGGCCGCGCTGCGCGAGCCGGTCGATGCCTTCTTCGACGGCGTGATGGTCAACGCCGAGCAGGCCGACCTGCGGCTCAACCGGCTGGGCCTCCTGATGTCGCTGCACGCCGCGATGAACCGCGTGGCGCAGCTCGAGCGGCTGGCTGTCTGAACTCCAGCAATCGGCACTTCGCACCATGAACCGGCAGTTGCAAATCGACGATTTTTCGCTTCGGGCGCATTGCCTCGCTGTAGAGCGACTGCGTGCCGATCCCACTCGAATCGTCGATCTCTCGGCGACGCTGGAACGGTGGCAAATGCAATCCGGCGAGACGCGCTCTGACTCTCATTGGGCCGAGTGGCGCACCATGCTCGCGGCTGGTGTGGATGCCATCGAAGCGGCTACATGCAGTGCAGATGACCATGCGGTTGTGTTGCGCAGTGTGTCCCCTGCCGGCATCCTCATCACGCAGGAAGAGCGCGACGAACTTCGGCTTGCAGCGGGACTAGGTGCCGTACAACCTGGCGAACGTCGTTCCTCAAGCACGGGAAGGACTCCATGAAACTCGTCATCCTCGACCGCAACGGCACGATCAACGTGCACCGCGAAGACTTCGTCAAGAGCGACATCGAGTGGACGCCGTTGCCCGGTGCGCTCGAAGCCGTGGCGCGGCTGAACCATGCGGGGTGGCACGTGGTGATCGCCTCGAACCAGTCGGGCCTGGGCCGCGGGCTCTTCGACATGGCTTCGCTCAACGCCATGCACGCCAAGATGCACAAGATGCTCGCGGCCGTGGGCGGCAAGGTGGATGCGGTGTTCTATTGCCCGCACAGCCCCGACGAGGGGTGCGACTGCCGCAAGCCCAAGTCGGGCCTGTTCCTGCAGATCGGCGACCGCTACGGCATCGATCTGAAGGGCGTGCCGACCGCGGGCGACAGCCTGCGCGACCTGCAGGCGGGCGCGGCCGCCGGCTGCGAGCCGCACCTTCTGCTCACGGGCATGGGCGCGGCGTGCATCGGCGTGGATCCGCTGCCCTCCGAATATCCGGCGAACACGATGGTTCACGAGAACCTCGCCGCCTTTGTCGATTTCCTGCTCGTGCGCGAAGCGCGGGCTGCACTGCAGGTAGCTGTCTGATGGCGTTTTTCCGTTCCGTTGTCCACGCACTCTGGATGCTTGTCACCGTGGTGCCGTGGGGCATCATCATGTGCGTCAGTTCGATCTGGAAGCGCGGCATTCCGCTCTACTGGATGGCCGAGCAATGGCTCAGCTGGGCCATCGGCGGGGCGCGCGTGCTGCTGGGCATCCAGACGCGCGTGACCGGCATGGAGAACCTGCCGACCGACCAGCTCGCCGGCGCGGTACTGCTGGTCAAGCACCAGTCCACGCTGGAGACCTTCCTCATGCCCACGCTGATGCCGCATCCGCTGGCCTTCGTGTTCAAGAAGGAACTGATCTACGTGCCCTTCTTCGGCTGGGCGATGGCGCGGCTGGACATGATCCACATCGACCGCAGCCAGCGCGCGCAGGCCTTCAACAAGGTGGTGAACCAGGGCCGCAAGCTCCTTGCGCAGGGCATCTGGATCATCATGTTCCCCGAAGGCACGCGCATTCCGCGCGGCCAGAAGGGCACCTACAAGAGCGGCGGCACGCGCCTGGCCTGCGAGACCGGCGTGCCGGTGATTCCGATTGCCGTCACCTCGGCCAAGGTCTGGCCGCGCAAGGCGTTCATCAAGCGCCCGGGCGTGGTCGACGTGTCGATCGGGCCGGCGATTTCCAGCGTCGGCCGCAAGCCCGACGAGCTGATGCGCGAAGTCGAAGCGTGGATCGAGGCGGAGATGCACCGGCTCGACCCCGAGGCGTACCGCTAGCCGGAAGGAACAGAAGGAACGCCAGATGCAGGGGCTGCTGCAGTTCACGATGGACCTGTTCGAGGGGCTGGGCAGCGAGTTCGCAAAGCCCGAGCCGCCCGCGCCGCGGCCGAAGAAAGTCCGCAAGGCTGCGCCGCCCGTCGCGACGCCGTTGCCCTTCGTGGTGCCGGAACCGGAAGCGGCAAGGAACACCGGTCCGGCGCTGCCCGCGATTCCGCTGCGCGACACGCTGACGCTCGCGAGCTTCATCCATCCGCAGGCCACGCGCGAGCTTGTGCTGGGCTCGGCACGCGTGGCTTACGAATTCAAGCGCGGCAAGCGCAAGACCATCGGCTTTCTCGTCGGTGCCGAGGGGCTGTCGGTGCGCGCGCCGCGCTGGGTCGCGCTGCGCGATGTCGATGCCGCCGTGCGCGAGAAGGCCGACTGGATCTTGCGCAAGCTCCAGGAAACGCAGCAGCGCCACGCGCGCGTCGAGGCGACGCGCATCGAGTGGAAGGACGGCGCCGAATTTCCGTTCATGGGCGAGCCGGTCGTGATCCGGCTCGATCCGAAGCATGGCTTTGCCAGCGTCGGCGGCACGCTCGACGAGGCCGAGGCTGCGGGCGGTCCGCGCATCCTGCGGCTGGCCGTCGCGCAGAACGCCGAGCCCTCGCAGATCCGCGATGCCGCGCAGGCCTGGCTCATGCGGCAGGCGCGCAAGCTCTTCATCGAGCGGCTCGATCATTTCGCGCCGCTCCTGGGCGTGCGCTGGCAGAAGCTGTCGCTGTCGAATGCGGCCACGCGCTGGGGCAGCGCGAGCGCCGATGGGTCGCTGCGGCTGAACTGGCGGCTCATTCATTTCCGCCTGCCGGTGATCGACTACGTGGTGGCGCACGAGCTGGCCCACCTGCGCGTGATGGACCATTCGCACCGCTTCTGGGAAACCGTCGAGAGCGTGGTGCCCGACTACGACGTGCTGCGCCAGCAGCTCAAGGACGAAGCCGTTCCGCGCTGGAACTGAAGCCCGGCGTTACTCTTTGACCGATCCGGTCATCCCCGAGACGTAGTACTCGACGAAGAACGAGTAGATGAACGCCACCGGCAGCGAGCCGAGCAGCGCGCCGGCCATGAGCGGCCCCCACTGGTACACGTCGCCCTGCACCAACTCGGTCACCACGCCGACCGGCAGCGTCTTCACCTCCGACGACGAGATGAAGGTGAGCGCATAGATGAACTCGTTCCACGACAGCGTGAACGCGAAGATGCCGGCCGAGATGAGCCCGGGCACCGCCAGCGGCAGCACGATCTTCACGAGGATCTGCCAGCGGCTCGCGCCGTCGATGAGCGCGCATTCCTCGAGCTCGGCCGGGATCGAGCGGAAGTAGCCCATCAAGAGCCACGTGCAGAAGGGAATGAGGAAGGTCGGGTACGTGAGGATCAGCGCCCAGCGCGTGTCGAAGAGGCCGAGGTTGAAGACCACGTTCGCCAGCGGAATGAACAGGATCGACGGCGGCACCATGTACGCGAGAAAGATCGAGAGGCCCACGTGCTTGGAGCCCCTGAAGCGCAGCCGCTCGATCGCATACGCCGCGAACACCGAGGCCGCGAGCGACACGAAGGTGGACACCACCGACACCAGCACCGTGTTCCACAGCCACTGCGGGTACGAGGTCTCGAACAGCAGCTTGTAGAAATGCGAGAGCGTCGGGTTGATCACCCAGAACGGATTGCCCTCGCGCGAGAGCAGCTCGGCATCGGGCTTCACCGAGGTGATGGCCATCCAGTAGAACGGGAACAGCAGCACGATCAGAAAGACCACGAGCGGCAGGTACACGGTCACCGCCTTGCGCGGGATCGTGTCGAGGTAGCTCATGCCGACGGTGTCGACCTGGCCGGCATTGCTCATCTGTAAGTCCTCATTTGTCTGCGCCGCCCTGCTGCCACGCGCGCCGCTGCAGGCCGAAGAAGCTGAACATCACGCAGGCCAGCAGGAACGGCACCATCGCGATGGCAATGGCCGCGCCTTCGCCGAGCGCACCGCCCGAGATCGCGCGCTGGAACGACAGCGTGGCCATCAGGTGCGTCGCATTGAGCGGGCCGCCGCGGGTGATGACGTAGATCAGCTGGAAGTCGGTGAAGGTGAACAGCACCGAGAAGGTCATGACCACTGCGATGATCGGCGTGAGCAGCGGCATCGTCACGTGGCGGAACTGCTGCCAGGGCGTCGCGCCGTCGATGGCGGAGGCTTCGTAGTAAGAAGGCGAAATCGTCTGCAGGCCCGCCAGCAGCGTGATCGCCACGAAGGGCACGCCGCGCCACACGTTCGCGATGATCACCGCGATGCGCGCATTCCATGGCGAGCCGAGGAAGTCGATGTACTGGTCGATCAGGCCCATCCGCATCAGCGCCCAGCTGATGATGGAGAACTGCGAGTCGTAGATCCACCAGAACGCGATGGCCGAGAGCGCGGTGGGCACGATGTACGGCAGCAGGATCACCGCGCGAAAGAAAGTCTTGAAGCGGATGTTCCGGTTCAACAATATCGCGAGCCACAGGCCCAGGAAGAACTTCAGCACGCTCGCCACCGCCGTGTAGAAGAGCGTGTTGAAGAGGGCCAGCCTCGTCACGGCATCGCCCCACAGGTACTCGTAGTTCTCCAGGCCGATCCACTGGCCCGCGCGGCCCACCTTGGCGTCGGTGAAGCCCAGGTAGGTGCCCAGCCCGAGCGGGTAGGTCAGGAACAGCAACAGCAGCACCGCCGCCGGAAGCATGAACGCGATGCCGAGGGCGTTGCGGCTGTTCTGGAACCTGGCCAAAAGTGTCATGGGATGGGCGGCTTGGAGGGAAAGGGATCAGACTTGGTCAGACCTTGTAGTAGCGCTCGGCACGCTTCTGCGCGCGCTCGGCCGCTTCCTTGGGCGTCTTCGATCCGCTGGCCGCCTCGGCCACCATGTTCGGAATGATGAAGTCCGCCGCCGCGCCCGCCGATGCGTAGCCCAGCTTGCCGTCGTAGCCGCCCGGGCGCAGGTTCTTCACCGAGTCGCGGTAGGGCATGTTCTTCGGGTCCGAGGTCCAGATCGCGCTGTTCTCGTAGAAGCGCAGGGGCTGCGCCACGTAGCCGCCGCCGCCTTGCAGCCACGGGTCGAACTGCTCCTTCTCCATCATGAAGCGCAGGAACTCCTTGGCCGCCTGCGGGAATTTCGTGTACTTCATGACCATCTGGTTGAAGAACAGGTGCGACTCCGTGGGCACGCCCACCGGGCCGATGGGGAACACCGCGTGGTTGATGTCCGCGGCCATTTCCTTGACCTTCGGGTCGGCCGAATTCTTGGCCGCGTAGTAGACCGAGATGCCGTTGTTGGTGACGCTGATCTGGCCGTCCAGGAAGGCCTTGTTGTTGTTCGGGTCCAGCCACGAGAGCGTGCCCGGAATGAAGTTGGCGTAGAGCTCCTTGCCGTACTCCAGCGCCTTGAGCGTCTCGGGGCTGTCGATCACCACCTTGTTGGTCTTGTCGACCAGCTTGCCGCCGTGCGACCAGATGAGCCAGTTGCACCAGGTGCTGTCGCCGGTCGCGTTGCCCAGCGCCATGCCGCCGGGCGTGCCCTTTTCCTTGAGCGCCTTGTAGAGCTTGAGGAAGTCGTCGGTGGTCTTGGGGAAGGTCGCGAAGCCCGCGGCCTTGACCATGCTCTCGCGGTACACGATGAGCGAGCCCGAGGCGCCCAGCGGCAGGCCCAGCCACTTCTTGCCGTCGGGGCGCATGAAGGCCTCGCCGGCCGGGTACCAGCCGCCGTATTTCTTGCCGAGGTACTCGGCCAGGTCCGTCACGTCGAGCAGCTTGTCGGGGTAGAGGTTGGCGTCGTCGTTGGTCGACAAAATGATGTCGGGGCCGGCGCCCGTGTTGGCCGCCACCGCGGCCTTCGGGCGCACGTCTTCCCAGCCTTCGTTGTCCACGCGCACTTCCACGCCCGTGGCCTCGGTGAACTTCTTGACGTTGGCCATGTAGGCGTCGATGTCGCCCTGCACGAAGCGGCTCCATCGCAGCACGCGCAGCTTGGCGCCCTTCTCGGGCTTGAACGTCAGGTTCTGCGCCTGCGCGAAAGGTGCGAAGAGGGCGCTGCCCGTGCCGACAGTCGCGGCGGCGGCAACGCCGGCCGAACTCTCGAGAAACTTGCGGCGATTGAAATCACTCATGACTGTCTCCTTCGTTGTAAACGGAACGGTGCGAACCAAAGACAAAGCGAAAAATCGGGCGTGCTTTCAGGCGGCCAGGCGCAGGCCGCTTTCGGCATCGAACAGGTGGGCGCGCGCCAGATCGGGCAAGAGATGGATCGTGCTGCCCGGCGCGAAGTCGTAGCGCTCGCGGAACACGGCCGAGAGCTCGGCGCCTTCGTGGCGGCAGGCGACGAAGGTGTCCATGCCGGTCGGCTCCATCACCACCACGCGGGACGGAATGCCGCCGCTGTCGCCCAGCGTCAGATGCTCGGGGCGCGTGCCGTACACCACGCTCTGGCCGTCGGTGCCGCCTGCGTGGATGGGCGCATCGAGCCGTGTGCCGTCGGGCAGTTCGACATGCGCCGCGCCGCCCGCGCGCCGCAGCGTGCCGGGCAAAAAGTTCATGGCCGGCGAGCCGATGAAGCCCGCGACGAACTGGTTGGCCGGGTGGTCGTATAGCTGAAGCGGACTGCCGGTCTGCTCGATGCGGCCGTCGCGCATCACCACGATCTTGTCGCCCATGGTCATGGCCTCGATCTGGTCGTGCGTGACGTAGATGGAGGTGGTCTTCAGGCGCTGGTGCAGTTCCTTGATCTCGCTGCGCATCGCCACGCGCAGCTTGGCGTCGAGGTTGGAGAGCGGCTCGTCGAAGAGAAAGACCTGCGGATCGCGCACGATCGCGCGCCCCATCGCCACGCGCTGGCGCTGGCCGCCCGAGAGCTGGCGCGGATAGCGCTCCAGGAGCGGCGCGAGCGCAAGAATTTCGGCCGCGCGCGTCACCTTGCTCTCGATGGTGGCCTTGTCCATCTTCGCGAGCGAGAGCGCGAAGGCCATGTTGTCGCGCACCGTCATGTGCGGATAGAGCGCGTAGTTCTGGAACACCATCGCGATGTCCCGCTCCTTGGGCGGCAGGTCGTTCACGCGGCGATCGCCGATGCGGATCTCGCCGCCATGGACTTCTTCCAGCCCCGCGATCATGCGCAGCAGCGTCGACTTGCCGCAGCCCGAGGGGCCTACCAGCACCGTGAACGAACCGTCGGCGATGTCGATGTCCACCCCGTGAAGGATGGCGACCTCGCCGAATCGCTTCTTGACCGCCTGAATCGTGACACTGGCCATGCAAGGAGTCCTGACAAATCGCGGGAAGGGAAGCAACACGGAGACCTCCGCGTCGCAGCAGCCCGCGTAGTATCGGCACTCGGTTTTGAAACCGGTATCAGGACAAACCGGTACGAGAAAATCCCGGTTGACTTGTATGATGACCCGATAACCGTGCTCCACTTTTCCGCTGCCGTGCAGGCCACCGCCCTCTCAGAATCCTTTCCTCTGGTCACGGACCGCCTGTCTGACCGGCTCGCTTTGCGGCTGGCGGCACAGATCGAATCGGGCGCGCTGCGGCCCGGCGACCGCCTTCCCACCGAACAGCAACTCGCGGCCTCGCACGGCGTTTCGCGCACCGTGGTGCGGGAAGCTGTGCACCAGCTCAAATCGCAGGCGCTGGTCACATCGCGGCAAGGGCTGGGTGTGTTCGTGGCGCAGGCGCCGCTCAACCGTCCGCTGGCTTTCGACCCCGCCGTGCTCGAGTCGGTGCAGGCGGTGGTGCATGTGGTCGAGGTGCGCCGCGTGCTCGAAGGCGAGATCGCCGCGCTCGCGGCCAAGCGCGCGACGCGCAGCCAGATCGCGGCGCTGCGGCGCGCGCTGAAAGCCATCGACATGGCGGCCGCGGCCGGGCACGACGGCGTGGCCGAAGACCTGGCTTTTCACCGCGTGATCGGCGAAGCCACGGGTAATCCGCAGTTCCGCTTGCTGCTCGGCTTTCTCGAGCAGTACCTGCGCGAAGGCATGCGCATCACGCGCGGCAACGAGGCGAGGCGGCTCGACTTCATGGAGGCGGTGCAGAACGAGCACCGCGCGATCGTCGAAGCCATCGCGGCGCGCGATCCCGTGGCGGCGCGCCATCACGCCACGCAGCACCTGATCCGCGGCGAGCAGCGGCTCGTCGAGGGCGGGATCATCACCGGCCAGCGCCGGCGTGCCGCCGCGCGCGCCGTGCGCGGCGCCCCACCGGCCCCCACCGTCACCGTCACCGCGAAAAGCACAACCAGGAAGAAGAGGGACACCCCATGAAACTGTTGATCACCGGAGGCGGCGGCTTCGTCGGCTCCCGTCTCGCGCGTGCGCTGCTCGCGCGTGGCACGCTGGCCGGCCAGCGCATCGAGCGGCTGGTGCTGACCGACATCGCGCCGCCGCCGGCCGACCTGCTGGCCGATGCGCGCGTGGAGGCCCGCACCGGCCCGCTGCTCGCGCAGACCGAGGCGCTGAAGACCGAAGCCTTCGATGGCGTGTTCCACCTCGCCTCGGCCGTGTCGGGCGAATGCGAGGCCGATTTCGACCTGGGCCTGCGCTCCAACCTCGACAGCACGCGCGCGCTGCTCGATGCGCTGCGTGCCAACGTCGGCGCGGGCGGCAAGGTGACGCGGCTGGTGTTCTCCAGCTCGGTCGCGGTGTTCGGCCCCGACCCGTCGGTGCCGCTGCCCAAGCTCGTGGCCGACGACACGCTGCCGCTGCCGCAGACCTCCTACGGCACGCAGAAGCTGGTCTGCGAGCACCTCATTTCCGACTACACGCGCAAGGGCTACATCGACGGCCGCGCCGCGCGGCTGATGACCGTCACCGTGCGCCCGGGCCGCCCCAACGGCGCCGCCTCGTCGTTCTTCAGCGGCATCATCCGCGAGCCGCTCGCGGGCGTGGAATCGGTCTGCCCGGTGTCGCCCGATGTGTCGCATCCGATGACCTCGCCGGCGCGCACGGTCGATGGCCTCATCGCCGTCTACGAAGCCAGCCGCGAGGCCTTCGGCGGGCGCGCCGCGCTCAACCTGCCGGCGCTCAACGTGCGCGTGAGCGACGTGCTCGATGCGCTGGAGGAAGTGGCCGGACCCAAGGTGCGCGCGCTGGTGCGCTTCGAGCGCGACGAGCGCATTGCCGGCATCGTGGCCAACTGGCCCGCCGGCGCCACGGCCGAACGCGCGGCGCGGCTGGGCCTGCACCCGCACGAGAATTTCGCAGACATCATTCGCCAATACATCGCCGATTGCGCCGCGCTTCCGAATGCGGCCGAAACCTTGAAGGGAATGTCCTGATGAGCAAGAAGAAGAGCCCCACGTCCACCCCCATGTCCAAGCCGAAGCGCGCCGCCGCGGAAAAGGCGAGGGCCGCGCTCAAGCTGCGCTCGCAGGCCTGGTTCGATAACCCGGCCAACACCGACATGACGGCGCTGTACCTGGAGCGCACCATGAACTACGGGCTCGGCCTGGAGGAGCTGCAGTCGGGCCGCCCGATCATCGGCATCGCGCAGACGGGCTCGGACATCGCGCCCTGCAACCGCCACCACCTCGTCCTGGCCGAGCGTGTGCGCGAGGGCATTCGCGACGCGGGCGGCATCGCGTTCGAGTTTCCGATCCATCCGATCCAGGAGACCTGCAAGCGCCCGACCGCCTCGCTCGACCGCAACCTGCAATATCTCTCGCTGGTCGAGATCCTCTACGGCTATCCGCTCGACGGCGTGGTGCTGACCACCGGCTGCGACAAGACCACGCCGGCGCAGCTGATGGCTGTGGCCACGGTCGACATTCCGGCCATCGCGCTGAACTCCGGGCCGATGCTCAACGGCTGGTACAAGGGCGAGCGCACGGGCTCGGGCACCATCGTGTGGAAGGCGCGCGAGCTGCTGGCCGCGGGCGAGATCGACGAAACCGGGTTCCTGAAGCTCGTGGCGTCGTCCGCGCCATCGACCGGCCACTGCAACACCATGGGCACGGCCTCCACGATGAACTCGTTGACCGAGGCGCTCGGCATGACGCTGCCCGGCAGCGCCGCGATTCCCGCGCCGTACCGCGACCGCCAGGAGATGGCTTACCTCACCGGCAGGCGCATCGTCGAGATGGTGCGCGAGAACCTGAAGCCCTCGGACATCCTCACGCGCGCCGCGTTCGAGAACGCGATCGTCGTCAACTCGGCCATCGGCGGCTCGACCAACGCGCCCATTCACCTGAACGCCATCGCGCGCCACATCGGCGTGCCGCTGACCACCGGCGACTGGGAAAAGCACGGCTACAAGATTCCGCTGCTGGTCAACCTGCAGCCCGCGGGCGAGTACCTCGGCGAGGACTACTACCGCGCGGGCGGCGTGCCCGCCGTGGTGGCCGAGCTGATCGCCAAGGGCAAGATCCAGGACTCGCTCACCGCCAACGGCAAGAGCATCATCGAGAACTGCGAAGGCCGTTTCACCGAAGACCGGAAGGTGATCTTCCCGTACGCCAAGCCGATGATGAAGAACGCCGGCTTCCTGGACTTCAGCGGCAACCTCTTCGACTCCGCGATCATGAAGACCAGCGTGATCACGCCCGAATTCCACAACCGTTACCTGGAGGACCCGGCCGACCCGATGGCCTTCGAAGGCACGGCCGTGGTGTTCGATGGCCCCGAGGACTACCACCGCCGCATCGACGATCCGAAGATGAAGATCGATGCGCACAGCATCCTGTTCATGCGCGGCGTGGGTCCCGTGGGTTACCCCGGCGCGGCCGAAGTCGTGAACATGCGGGCGCCGGCCTACCTGCTGAAGAAGGGCATCACCGCGCTGCCCTGCATCGGCGATGGCCGGCAGTCGGGCACGTCGGGCTCGCCGTCGATCCTGAATGCGTCACCTGAAGCCGCGACCGGCGGTGCGCTCGCGTTGCTCAAGACCGGCGACCGCGTGCGCATCGACCTGAAGAAGCGCACCGCGAACATGCTGGTGTCGGACGAGGAACTCGCCAAGCGCCGCCAGAAGCTCGAAGCCGCCGGCGGTTACCCATACCCGCCGAGCCAGACGCCGTGGCAGGAGATTCAGCGCTCGGTGGTGGACGAACTCTCCGAGGGCATGGTGCTCAAGCCGGCGGTGAAGTACCAGAAGATCCACGCCACCTTCGGCGTGCCGCGCGATAACCACTGAGGCGGGCAGAGCCACGACCGTTCGGGCGGCTCTGGCAAGAACCGCAACCGTTCGGGCTGAGCTTGTCGAAGCCTTGCGCGGCGCTTCGACAGGCTCAGCGTGAACGGATTTTTATTTCAGGAAGATCCACGCGCTCAGCGCGCGTGCGTCACGCCGCCGTCGACGACGAGTGTGGAGCCCATCACGTAGTCGCCCGCGCGCGAGGCCAGGTAGATCGCGGCGCCGGCCATGTCCTCGGGCGTGCCGATGCGTCCTGCGGGGATGCGGCCCTTGACCTCGTCGCCGTGGTCGCGCGCATCCTTGTTCATGTCCGAGGCGAATGCGCCCGGCGCAATGGCACTCACCACGATGCGCTCTTGCGCCAGGCGCAGCGCCATGCGGCGCGTGAGCTGGATCAGCCCGGCCTTGCTGGCCGCGTACGAATACGTCTCCTGCGGGTTCACCGAGATGCCGTCGATCGAGGCGATGTTGATGACCTTCGAGAGGTGATCGGTCGCGGCCTTCGTGAGCATCGGCGTGAGCGCCTGCGTGAGGAAGAAGGGCGTCTTCAGGTTCAGGTCGACCACCTTGTCCCAGCCGCTCTCGGGAAACTCGGCATACGGCGCGCCCCAGGCGGCACCGGCGTTGTTGACGAGGATGTCGAGCGCGTCTTCGTGCTTTGAATACGCTGCGACCAGCGCCTGCGCGCCCTCGACCGTGGACACATCCGCCGGCAGCGACACGCAATGGCCGAAGGCCGAGAGCTCCTTGGCGGTCTGGTCGCAGGCGGCTGCCTTGCGCGCCGAGATGTACACGCGCGCGCCCTGGGCCAGATAGCCCTCGGCGATCATGCGGCCGATGCCGCGCGAGCCGCCGGTGATCAAGGCGGTGCGGCCCTTCAGCGAGAAGAGTTGGGTGGTGTCCATGGTGCGGGTGTCTCCTGAATTGAAAGAACTTCAGGAAACGAGCTTAGTGCGGCGCGCGTCCGCGCTGCGTCACCTTGGTGCCAGCGAGAGGCTGCGGGGGCTGGTGAAGCTGCGCAGCTCGCCCGTGACCGGGTCCTGGAACGCGACCGACTTGGCCAAGAGCTGCAGCGGCTTGTCGAAGTCGTCGGTGTTCTCGGGCAGCAGCACGGGGTAGATCGGGTCGTTCTCGATCGGCATGCCGAGCGCGAGGCAATGCACGCGCAGCTGGTGCTTGCGGCCGGTGACGGGCGAGAGCCGCAGCAGCGCGCGGCCGCTGCGAACCTCCTGCACCTCGATGCGCGTCTCGGAGTTGGGCGCGCCCGGTTCTTCGCGCATGCGCATGAAGTGCTCGTCGTCCACGAGGCGGCTGCGGTAGATGTCGGGCACCGACGAGACGCCCTCCTGCCACGGCACCACCGCCTCGTAGTGCTTGGCGATGCGGCGCTCCGGAAACATCTGCTGGTAGGCGCCGCGCGTTTCGCGCCGCACCGAGAACAGCACGAGGCCCGAGGTGCTGCGGTCGATGCGGTGCAGCGGCACGAGGTCGTCGATCTGCAGCTTGCGCTTGAGTCGCACCAGGAGGCTTTCCTGCAGGTACTTGCCGGTCGGCGTGACGGGCAGGAACGGGGGCTTGTCGGCCACGACGAGTTCGCTGTCCTGGAACAGCACCTGCTCCTCGAAGGGGATGTGCACTTCCCCATCGAGCGTGCGGTAGTAATAAACGCGCAGCGGCGATTCGTAGCGGCGCTCGATGGTGATGGGCGCGCGGTGCTCGTCGATCACGTCGCCGGCCGCGATGCGCTCCAGCCATGCATCGCGCGTGATGGCGGGAAAGCGCTCGATGAGGAATTCGGCGATGGTCGGCCAGGCGCCGTGGGGCAGCCCGACGCAACTCGGCCCGACGCCGTCGCGGGTGGGCAGCGGCAGCCGGTGGGTGGTCATTGCGCGGCTTCCCGCTGCAGCACCGACAGCGCTTCGGCGAAGGAAGGGCGCGAGGGCACGTCGGGATGCATGCAGCGGTCCTTCAATGCGGACATGGTGGCGGGCGGCGCATCGCTGCAACGCGCGAGCAGTTCTTCGAGCAGGCAGCCGAAGGCGCGCATCTCCAGGCGCTGCAAGGCCTGAGCCTGCGCCGCATCGAGCGAGCCCGTCATCCACCCCGCGCCGAAGTCGCCGAGCCGGCCGCCGCCTTGCGCGTTCCACAGGATGTTGTGCGCGTATAGGTCGCCATGGAGGATGCCGTGTGCGTGCAGGTGTTGCATGGCGGAGGCGATGTCGCGTGCGATGCGCAGCGCGACTTCCGCCGTCCATCGCGCATCGTCCGCATAGACGTCGCGCGTGCACGAGGCCAGGCTCGGTGGCCCTGCGAGCGTGCGGAAAGAGGGCGGCACGAGCGCCATCACGAGGCCTTCGGTGCCATCGGGGTGGCCGTCGATGCGGCTCTGCGCAGCGATCAGCGTGGGGTGCGCGCCGGCCGCGATGCAGGCGGCCATTTCGCTGTGCGGCCAGCCGTCGCTGGTGACCGCGCCCTTGAAGAGCTTGACCGCCACTTCCTGCTGCGATGACTTCAGCGTCGCCTGATGGATCACGCCCGATGCGCCTTCGCCAAGCTTCTTGCCGAGCGTGAGGTCGCGCCAATCGACATGCGGCACCGACCGCGCTGTGATGGCTGCGTCTTCGGCCTGCGTATCGAACGGATTGCCAGCGGCCGCAAGCCACGAGAGACGCGGCAAGGAGAACAGCCATTCGGGCAGCGCCTCGAAGCGGTTGGCGGAGATGCGCAGCAGTTCGAGCCGCTGCAGCGCGGCCATCGAATCAGGCAGCCGACCCAACCGGTTGCCCGCCAGCATCAGCTTCTGCATCCGCGTGCAGTGGCCGAGCGTGTCGGGCAGTTCCTCGATCTGGTTGTCCGTGAGGATCAGCCATCGCAGCGAGGCCGGCAATGCAGTGGCCGGTACGCGTGCGATGCGGTTCGCCTTGAAGCCGACGATGTCGATGCCATCGCATCCGCCGATGGACTCGGGCAGCGTCGTGAACCGGTTGTCGGAGCAGAACAGCACCCGCAGCTTGTGCAGGCGGCCCAGGTCATCGGGCAGCGCATCGAGCGCATTCCCGGAGAGATTCAGTGTTTCGAGCGAATCGGCAAGGTCGAAGATCTCGCGCGGGAACTCGGTGAGTCCGCACGAGAGATCGAGCCTGGTGGCGCCTGCCAGCCGACCCGCGCGCAGCTCGGCCAGTGTGTCCATCCGCCGAGTCTAAATCCCTAGGTGGATGCGCTTTGGGGCCCGAAGCGGTAGACGCCGTCCTTGCCGAGCTCGCGCTTCACCTGGCCCGAGAACCACAGAAGGTGCAGGTGCGCCACCGTCTCGCCCATCGCGAAGGTGATCTGGTGCAGGTCGAGCTCGCGCTTGAAGAGGATCGGCAGGCCCTCGGCCGCGGTCAGTGCGCGCGCGGTGCAGGCTTCGAGCAACTCGGCCAGCCGGTCGCGGTGATGCTCCTGCAACTGGTCGACGCGGCGGTGGATGCCGGTGAAGGGCTTGCCGTGCGAGGGCAGGCCCACGGTGTCGGCCGGCAGCGCCTTGAACTTGTCGATGCTGTCCAGGAAGAGCCGCAGCGAATTGGCCTCGGGCTCGCCCGCGTGCACGCTCACGTTGGTCGAGATGCGCGGCAGCATCATGTCGCCGCCCAGCAGCAGCTTCTGCGCGTCGCAGTACAGCGCGATGTGCTCGGGCGCATGGCCGTAGCCGCTGATGCAGCGCCACGCGCGCCCGCCGATGGTCACGGTGTCGCCGTCCATCATGCGCACGTAGCGGTCGGGCACCGCGGGCACCATGTTCGCGTAGTAGTTGGTGCGCGCGCGGATCTTGGCGATGCCTTCTGCGTCGGTCATGCCGTGCGAGGCGAAGAAGTCCGCCGCCGCATCGCCGCCCGCCAGCGTGTCGCCGGCGGTGCTCAGCACGCGGGCCACGTGGTAGTCGGTGGCGCTGATCCACAGCGGCGCGCCCCAGCGTTTGCAGAGCCAGTCGGCCAGGCCGATGTGGTCGGGGTGCATGTGGGTGACGATCACGCGCAGGATCGGCAGGCCTTCCAGCTGCGTCTCGAAGATCTGCTCCCATTGCGCGCGCGCCTCGTCGTGCGAGATGCAGCAGTCGACGACGCTCCAGCCCTCCACGCCGTCGATCGTGTCGCGCAGCAGCCAGAGGTTGATGTGGTCCAGCGCAAAGGGCAGCCGCATGCGGATCCAGCGCACGCCGGGCGCGACTTCCAGGGCTTCGCCGGGCCCGGGCAGGGTGTCGCCCAGGGTGTAGTGGAGTTCGCGTTCGAGGAGGTTCATGTAAGATTGACGTTTACGTAAACGTCATGTGTTGGTGGCATCATTGTAGGGAGCGGGGCAGAAATCTGCTGTCGCCCCCATAACACCCCTGTGCTGCTATTCCTGGCGCTTTCCGGAACGTCTTTTCACCCCGCATGCCCACGCCAACTTTCACCATCAGCGAGCTCGCGAAGGAATTCGACCTCACCACGAGAGCGATCCGCTTCTACGAGGACATGGGCCTGCTCACGCCCGAGCGCGCGGGCCTGCAGCGCGTGTACAGCGCGCGCGACCGGGCGCGGCTCACCCTCACGCTGCGCGCCAAACGGCTGGGCCTGAGCCTCACGGAGGCCAAGGACATCCTGGACATGTACGACAGCCCGCGCGACACCGTGCCGCAGCTGCAGAAGTTCCTGGGCGTGCTGGGCGCGCACCGGGCCCAGCTGGAGGCGCAGATGGCCGAGCTGCAGGCCAATCTCGCGGAAGTGCGCGAGCACGAGAAAAAAGGCCGCGCCACCCTGGCGAAGGCCCAGAAAGCGGCCAAAGCCGCCCAGGCGTCCTGACCGGTACACGACTCATCGACAATCACCTCCTATGTCCGACAACAACCTCGAAGACCTGTTCGCCCACAACCGTGCCTGGTCCGCACAGATGGAGCGCGACCGGCCCGGCTTCTTCACCAGCCTGGTGAAGCAGCAGACGCCGCGCTACATGTGGATCGGCTGCTCCGACAGCCGCGTGCCCGCCAACCAGATCACGGGCCTGGAGCCCGGCGAAGTGTTCGTGCACCGCAACGTCGCCAACATCGTGGTGCACTCCGATCTGAACGCGCTCTCGGCGATCCAGTTTGCGGTGGAGCACCTGAAGGTGGAGCACATCATGGTGGTGGGCCACTACGGCTGCGCGGGCGTGAAGGCCGCGCTCAGCGGCAAGCGCATCGGCCTGGCCGACAACTGGATCCGCCACATCCAGGACGTGCGCGACCGCCACAGCGTGATGATCGAGAGCCTGCCCGAAGAAGTGCGCGTCGATGCGCTGTGCGAGCTCAACGTGGCCGAGCAGGTGGTCAACGTGGCCGTGAGCACCGTCATGGTCGATGCCTGGGCGCGCGGCCAGAAGGTGCTGATCCACGGCTGGACCTTCGGCGTGCACGACGGCCTCCTGCAGGACCTGGGCCTGAGCGTGGACGGCGCCAAGCCGCTGGATGCCGCGTACAAGGCCGCGGTGCAGCGCATCCGCTACAAGTGGAGCAAGCCCCTGGGCCTCTCGCCGAGCGCGCAGGCGGGCGCCGACGGCACGGACGCTGCCGCGAAGTAAACCGGCCGGGCCCATGTTCCCGCAGCGCCTCGATTCACCGCTGGCCTACGACATCGCCAAGGCGATGATCGACGGGTTCAACCGGCACTACCGGTTGTTCCGCGCCGAATCGGCGCGCGCCAAGCACCGTTTCGAGACCGCAGACTGGCACGGCCAGCAGCGCGCGCAGCGCGAGCGCATCGAGTTCTACGACCTGCGCGTGAACGAGGCCGTGGCCCGGCTCGAGAAGGAGTTCAAGGCCGGCGACCAGCCGATGGAGGTGTGGCACCAGGTCAAGCTGCACTTCATCGGCCTTTTGGTGGACCACCACCAGCCCGAGCTGGCCGAGAGCTTCTTCAACTCGGTGACCACCAAGATCCTGCATCGCGCGTACTTCCAGAACGACTTCATCTTCGTGCGCCCCGCGATCAGCACCGAATACATCGAGCCGCGCGGCGCGCCCACTTATCGCCCCTACTACCCCGCGCACGACACGCTGGCCGACACCCTCGTGCAGATGCTGGACGACTTCGCGCTGCAGGGCAGCTACGCCGACAAGCGGCGCGATGCCGAGCGCGTGGCGCACGTCATCCTCAACCGCTTCCACCAGGTCAAGCTGCGCGCCAACTTCCAGCTGCAGGTGCTCTCGGGCCTCTTTTTTCGGAACAAGGGCGCGTACGTGGTGGGAAAGATCATGAACGGCTTCACCGAGATCCCGTTCTCGCTGCCGATCCTGCACGACAGCACCGGCAAGTTCTACATCGACGCGGCGCTCTTCGGCGAAGACGACCTGCAGATGCTCTTCAGCTTTGCGCGTGCCTACTTCATGGTCGACATGGAAGTGCCTTCGGCCTGGGTGCAGTTTCTGCGCTCGCTCATGCCGCGCAAGCCGCGCGCCGAAATCTACAACGCGCTCGGCCTGGCGAAACAAGGCAAGACGCTCTTCTACCGCGACTTTCTCTCGCACCTGAACTATTCGAGCGACCGCTTTCGCATCGCGCCCGGCATCAAGGGCATGGTCATGCTGGTGTTCGACCTGCCCTCGTTCCCGTTCGTCTTCAAGGTCATCAAGGACTTCTATCCGCCGCAGAAGGACACCACGCGCGAGCAGATCAAGGGCAAGTACATGCTCGTGAAGCAGCACGACCGCGTGGGCCGCATGGCCGACACGCTGGAGTACAGCGACGTGGGCTTTCCGCTGGACCGCTTCGAGCCCGAGCTGATCGAGGAGATCCAGAAGTTCGCGCCGAGCCAGCTGGAAATCGGCGACCGCGACGGCAACGGGGAGATGGAGGTCGTGGTCAAGCACGTCTACATCGAGCGCCGCATGATTCCGCTGAACATCTACCTGCAGGAAGCCTTCGACACGCTGGCCGACCCGGAGAGCCCGGCGCATGCGAAACGCGCGAAGGAGCAGCTGGCGCACGCGGTGGTCGAGTACGGCAACGCCATCAAGGACATGGTCGCGGCCAACATCTTTCCCGGCGACATGCTGTGGAAGAACTTCGGCGTCACGCGCGGCGGCAAGGTGGTGTTCTACGACTACGACGAGATCGAATACATCACCGACTGCAAGTTTCGAAAGGTCCCCGCACCGCGCAACGAGGAAGACGAGATGAGCGGCGAGGTCTGGTACTCGGTGGGCCCGAAGGACGTGTTCCCCGAGACCTTCGAGCCTTTTCTCCTCGGCAACAAGGACGTGCGCGCGGCCTTCATGGCGCACCACGCCGACCTGCTCGACGCTGCCTTCTGGCAGCACCACAAGGAACGCATCCAGGCGGGACAGATGCTCGATGTGTTCCCGTACGAAGAATCGCAACGCTTCCAGCACGAGGGGCACGCGACCCATTTCTGACCGGCTGCGGCACGGGCCGCAGCCGAACACTTCACTTTCACATTCCAGAAGGAGACCCTCATGTCCGAATCCATCGTCATCGTCGGCGCCGCCCGCACCCCCATGGGTGGCTTTCAAGGCGACTTTTCTTCCCTCTCCGCGCACGACCTGGGCGGCGCGGCCATCAAGGCGGCCGTCGAGCGCGCCGGCATCGCGCCCGAGAGCGTGGGCGAAGTGCTGTTCGGCAACTGCCTCATGGCCGGCCAGGGCCAGGCGCCGGCGCGCCAGGCCGCGTACAAGGGCGGCCTGCCCGACAGCGCGGGCGCGGTCACGCTCAGCAAGATGTGCGGCTCGGCCATGAAGGCCGCGATGCTCGCGCACGACATGCTCCTGGCCGGCACGCACGACGTGATCGTCGCGGGCGGCATGGAGAGCATGACCAACGCGCCTTACCTCATGCTCAAGGGCCGCGGCGGCTACCGCATGGGCCACGACAAGATCTATGACCACATGATGCTGGACGGCCTGGAAGACGCCTATCAGCCGGGCCGCTCGATGGGCACCTTCGGCGAAGACTGCGCGGCCAAGTACAAGTTCACCCGCGAGCAGCAGGACGCCTTCGCCATCGCCAGCGTGCAGCGCGCCAAGGCCGCGACCGAATCGGGCGCGTTCAAGGAAGAGATCACCCCCGTCACGGTGAAGGGCCGCGGCGGCGACACCGTGATCTCCATCGACGAAGGTCCGGGCAAGGTCAAGCTGGACAAGATCCCCACGCTCAAGCCTGCGTTCAAGAAAGAAAACGGCACCATCACCGCCGCATCGAGCTCGTCGATCAACGACGGCGCCGCGGCTCTGGTCATGATGACCGAGTCGCACGCGAAGAAGATCGGCGCCAAGCCCATCGCCCGCATCGTCGGCCACGCCACGCATGCGCAGGAGCCCGAGTGGTTCTCGACCGCGCCGGTCGGCGCCGTGGCCAAGCTCTTCAAGAAGACCGGCTGGACCGTCAAGGACGTGGACCTCTGGGAAGTGAACGAGGCCTTCGCCGTGGTGCCGATGGCGCTGATGCACGAGCTGGACGTGTCGCACGAGATCGTCAACGTGAACGGCGGCGCCTGCGCGCTGGGCCACCCGATCGGCGCGAGCGGCGCGCGCATCATGGTCACGCTGATCCATGCGCTGAAGGCGCGCGGCAAGAAGCGCGGCGTGGCCACGCTGTGCATCGGCGGCGGCGAAGGCACCGCCGTGGCCCTCGAATTGCTTTAAACAGCACCGGGCCGGCGGCGTCCGAGGGAGGGCGCGCCGGCTTTCGCCATCCGGCATTTCAACAATCGATATTGCGTCAGAGCAGGAAATTTCATGCGCCCATCCATCCACCGTACCGCCCTGGCCACCCTGCTGGCCACCGCCTTCCTGGCGCCTGCCGCCAGCTGGGCGCAAAAGCGCGACAACGTGCTGTTCCAGGCCGCCACCGACGAGCAGCCCGCGGTCGTCAAGACGCTGGAAAAACTCGTCAACATCGAGACCGGCACCGGTGACGCCGAAGGCATCGCGGCCGCCGGCAACTACCTCGAAGGCGAACTCAAGACGCTGGGCTTCACCGTCACGCGCAGCAAGTCGGCCGGCATCGTGGTCGGCGACAACATCATCGGCAAGCTCAAGGGCCGCGGCGGCAAGAACCTGCTGCTGCTCTCGCACATGGACACCGTGTACCTGAAGGGCACGCTCGCCAAGGCGCCGTTCAAGGTCGAGGGCGACAAGGCCTACGGCCCCGGCATTGCCGACGACAAGGGCGGCAACGCGGTCATCCTGCACACGCTCAAGTTGCTGAAGGACTACGGCGTGCGCGACTACGGCACCATCACCGTGCTCTTCAACACCGACGAGGAGAAGGGCTCCTTCGGCTCGCGAGACCTCATCCAGGAAGAGGCCAAGCTCGCCGACTACGTGCTCTCGTTCGAGCCCACCGGCGCGGGCGACGAGAAGCTCTCGCTGGGCACCTCGGGCATCGCCTACGTGCAGGTCAACATCACCGGCAAGGCCTCGCACGCGGGCGCGGCGCCCGAGCTGGGCGTCAATGCATTGGTCGAGGCGTCGGACCTCGTGCTGCGCACGATGAGCATCGACGACAAGGCGAAGAACCTGCGCTTCAACTGGACCATCGCCAAGGCCGGCAACGTGTCGAACATCATCCCGGCCAGCGCCACGCTGAATGCCGACGTGCGCTATGCGCGCAACGAAGACTTCGACGCCGCGATGAAGACGCTCGAAGAAAAGGCGCAGCAAAAGAAGCTGCCCGAGGCCGAGGTCAAGGTGCTGGTCACGCGTGGCCGCCCGGCCTTCAATGCGGGCGAAGGCGGCAAGAAGCTGGTCGACAAGGCCGTGGCCTTCTACAAGGAAGCCGGCGGCACCCTCGGCGTGGAAGAGCGCACGGGCGGCGGCACCGATGCGGCCTATGCCGCGCTCTCGGGCAAGCCGGTGATCGAGAGCCTGGGCCTGCCGGGCTTCGGTTATCACAGCGACAAGGCCGAGTACGTGGACATCAGCAGCATTCCGCGCCGCCTGTATATGGCCGCGCGCCTGATCATGGATCTGGGCTCGGGCAAGTAAGCACGAAGAAGAAAGAAGAAGGAGACACACCATGCTGCTCAGTGCCGACCAGGAAGCCATCCGCGACGCGGTGCGCGATTTCTCGCAAGCCGAACTCTGGCCCAACGCCCCCAAGTGGGACCGCGAACACAGCTTTCCGAAAGAGGCGCACCAGGGCCTCGCGGCGCTGGGCGCCTACGGCATCTGCGTGCCCGAGGAGCACGGCGGCGCGGGCCTGGACTACCTCACGCTCGCGCTGGTGCTCGAGGAAATCGCGGCCGGCGACGGCGGCACCAGCACCGCGATCAGCGTGACCAACTGCCCGGTCAACGCGATCCTCATGCGCTACGGCAACGCGCAGCAGAAGAAGAAATGGCTCGAGCCGCTCGCGCAGGGCCAGATGCTCGGCGCCTTCTGCCTGACCGAACCGCAGGCCGGCAGCGATGCGTCGAGCCTGCGCACCACCGCGCGCAAGGACGGCGACGGCTACGTGATCGACGGCGTCAAGCAGTTCATCACCAGCGGCAAGAACGGGCAGGTCGCGATCGTCATCGCGGTCACCGACAAGGGCGCGGGCAAGCGCGGCATGAGCGCCTTCATCGTGCCCACCGACGCGCCCGGCTACGCCGTCGCGCGCCTGGAAGACAAGCTCGGCCAGCACAGCAGCGACACCGCGCAGATCAACTTCGACGGCTGCCGCATCCCGGCGGAAAACCTCATCGGTGCTGAAGGCGAGGGCTACAAGATCGCGCTCGGCGCGCTCGAGGGCGGGCGCATCGGCATCGCCGCGCAGAGCGTGGGCATGGCGCGCAGCGCGTTCGACGTGGCGCTGGCCTATGCCAAGGAGCGCCAGGCCTTCGGCGGCTCGATCTTCGACCAGCAGGCCGTGGGCTTTCGCCTCGCCGAATGCGCGACGCAGCTGGAAGCCGCGCGCCAGCTGATCTGGCACGCCGCGAGCCTGCGCGATGCGGGCCTGCCGTGCCTGAAGGAAGCGGCCATGGCCAAGCTCTTCGCGAGCGAGATGGCCGAGCGCGTGTGCAGCGCCGCGATCCAGACGCTGGGCGGCTACGGCTACGTGAACGACTTTCCGCTCGAGCGCATCTACCGCGACGTGCGCGTGTGCCAGATCTACGAAGGCACCTCGGACATCCAGAAGCTTTTGATTCAGCGCGCGCTGGCCTGACGAAGCCCCGCCGCGCGGCAGGGTGACGGTCGCGGGCCGCGACCTGTCATGTAGAGTTTCCCTTGACCAACCAAGGGGAGACAGACATGACTCAGGCAGTCGCGGCCACGCCGCACCGTCGCCCGGGCTTCTCGATCGTTGCGGCTGCGGCGCTGGCGGCCGGCCTCGCATTCGGCGCGTTCGATGCGCCGGCGAATGCGGAAGTACTCGTCGCTTCCAGGCCCGCCGCGGCGTACCCGGCGCCGCCTTCCGCGCTGTATCCGGAGCTGTTCGCCGCGGTGCAGCTGGGGCAGGTCTTCAAGGACGGCAAGACTTTCGTCGATGCCGTGCCCAAGAGTTCGCCCGCCGCCGTCGCCGCGCAATACAAGCGCGAAAAAGACCGACCCGGTTTCGATCTGTCCGCCTTCGTGCAGCGGCATTTCAATCTGCCGCAGGACAACGGCGACGCCTACGTCAGCGATCGTTCGCAATCGCTCTCGCAGCACATCGCCAGCCTCTGGCCGCACCTGACGCAGCAGCCGCGCAAGCCCGCCGCCGGTTCCTCGCTGCTGCCCTTGCCCGGGCCCTACGTGGTGCCCGGCGGGCGCTTTCGCGAGGTGTACTACTGGGACTCGTACTTCACCATGCTGGGCCTGCTGCAGAACGGCGAGCCGCGCGCGATACGCGACATGGTCGGCAATTTCGCGAGCCTGATCGACCGCTACGGCCACATCCCGAACGGCAATCGCAGCTACTACCTGAGCCGCTCGCAGCCGCCGTTCTATTTCAAGATGGTCGGCCTCCTGTCCACGCAGGACGAGGCCGGCGCGTATGCGCGCTACCTGCCGCAACTGCAGCGCGAGTACGCGTTCTGGATGGAGGGCGCGAAGGGCCTCAAGCCCGGCACCGCGCACCGCCGCGTGGTGGCGCTGGCCGACGGCAGCGTGCTGAACCGCTACTACGACGACCGCGCCGTGCCGCGCGACGAGTCGTATGCGGAAGATGTCGCGCTGGCGAAGAAGAGCAGCCGCCCCCCCGCCGAGGTCTATCGCGACCTGCGCGCCGCCGCGGAGAGCGGATGGGACTTCAGCAGCCGCTGGTTCGCCGACGGCAAGACGCTGGCCACCATCGAGACCACCGCGGTCGTGCCCGTGGACCTGAACAGCCTGCTGTACGGCCTGGAGAACGCGATCCGCCTGGGCTGCGAGCGCGTGCGGGACGCCGCCTGCAGCACCGATTTCACGCAGCGTGCCGAACGCCGGCGTCTGGCTGTGCAGAAATACTTGTGGAACGAAGCCGGCGGCCACTACGTGGACTACCAGTGGATCAAGCAGCAGCCGACCGGCCGGCCGGGCGCCGCCACGCTGTACCCGCTGTTCGTCGGCCTCGCGGAACCGGCGCAGGCGGCGCGTGTGGCCGAGTGGACAAGCAAGGAACTGCTGAAGCCCTATGGCCTCGTGACGACGCCGACCCCCACCGACCAGCAATGGGATGCACCCAACGGCTGGGCACCGCTGCAATGGGTCGCGGTGGACGGCCTCCGGCGCTATGGCCAGCACGCGCTCGCGCGCGACATCGCGACGCGCTGGATGGGCAAGGTGCAACAGGTCTACGGCAGCAGCGGCAAGCTGGTCGAGAAATACAACGTGATCGACAACAGCGGCGAGGCCGGCGGCGGCGAGTACGTGCTGCAGGACGGCTTCGGCTGGACCAACGGCGTGGCCATGCAGCTGATGACGATCTATCCCGAATTGAAGCGCCCTTGACGGCCCGCAAACGCCCGTGGGGCCGGATCGCCGCCGCACTCGTGCTCGCGACGCTGGCGGCCTGGGGCTTCGTCATCGAGCCGCGCTGGGTCGCCGCACGCATTGAGCCGCTGGGCTCGGCGCAGTGGCAGCCGCCGGCCGGCCTCAAGGTGGCGATGGCGGGCGACTGGCACCTCACCACGCGCTCGGCGTGGCGCGTCACCAGCGCGGAGCGCGCCGCGCGCATCGTCGACGAGATCAACGCGGCGCGGCCCGATGTGATCCTGCTGCCCGGCGATTTCCTCGCGGGATCGGGCGACGACGAGGCGTTCTCCATCGAGGACATGGCCGCCGTGCTCGGCCGCCTGAAGGCGCCGCAGGGCGTGTACGCGGTGCTCGGCAACCACGACTGGTGGCACGACGGCGAACGCACCGCCAAGGCCTTGTCCGCGCAGGGCATCCGCGTGCTGGAGAACGCCTCGGTGCGATTGCCGGGCCACGACCTCTGGGTGGTCGGCATCGGCGACGACTCGACCGGCCATTCGGAGGCGGACAAGGCACTGGCCGGCGTGCCCAAGGGCGCCGCGACGCTGGTCATGATGCACGACCCCTTCAGCTTCGCGACCATGCCGCGCACGCAGGGGCTGGTGGTCGCTTCGCACACGCACGGCGGGCAGATCAGCGTGCCGGGCTACGGCGCGCTGGTGGTGCCGGGCCGCGCGCCGCGCGAGTGGGCCTACGGCTGGATCGCGCACAAGGGCAGGCGCATGTACGTGACGAGCGGGCTGGGCGTGAGCATCCTGCCGGTGCGTTTCAACATGCGGCCCGAGTGGGTGATGTTCCGGTAGCGCCGCCCTGCCGTGTCATCGGTTTCGATGACAGACAGGATCACGCGGGCGGCGCAGCATGGCGATCTCTTCGTCGGAGGTCCTTGCCATGTCCATCTTCAAACCCGTTTCCCTCGCCGCGGCCCTGTTGTGCCTCGGCGCATCCGCGCAAGCGCAGCCCGCCGCCGTGGACATCGCCACGCTGACCGCGAGCGATGCGGTGCAGCAGCTGTGCGCCGACACGGTGACCAGCGAGCAGCTGGTCTCGGCCTACCTCGCGCAGGCCAAGGCGAAGGCGAACCTCAATGCCTTCGTCACGCTCGACGAGGCCGGCGCGCTGAATGCCGCGCGCGCCGCCGATGCGCAGCGCAAGCGCGGCGGCGCCTGCAAGCCGCTGGCTGGGCTGCCGGTCGTCATCAAGGACAACATCCAGGTGCAGGGCCTGCCCGCCACGGCCGGCTCGCCCGCGCTCAAGGGCTTCGTGCCCGCGGCCGATGCGCCCGTGGTCGCGAAGCTGCGCGCGGCGGGCGCGGTCATCCTCGGCAAGACCAACATGCACGAGCTGGCCTTCGGCGTCACGGGCTACAACCCCGCGTTCCAGACCGGCCCCGAGGTCGGCGTGCGCAACGCCTACGACGCGAGCCGCATCGCGGGCGGATCGTCGTCGGGCAACGGCGCGGCGCTCGGCGCGCGCATGGCGCCAGCGGCGCTGGGCACCGACACGGGCGGCTCGGTGCGCATTCCGTGCGCGTTCAATGGCTGCGCATCGCTGCGCCCGAGCATGGGCCGCTACTCGCAGCAGGGCATCGCGCCGATCTCGCACACGCGCGACACCGCGGGCCCGATGGCGCAGTCGATGGCCGATGTCGCGCTGCTCGATCGCGTGATCGCGGGCGGCGCTGCGATCAAGCCCGCCGATCTCAAGCGCGTGCGCCTGGGCGTGGTGCCGGCCTTCTACGCGAACCTCGATGCCGACACGCGCGCCGCCACCGATGCGGCCCTCGCCAAGCTGCGCGCGGCAGGCGTCACGCTGGTGGACGTGGAGATGCCCAAACTCATGGACTTGAACGGCGCCATAGGCTTCCCGCTCGCGCTGTACGAAGCGCACGACGACATGGTCGCGTACCTCTCGAAGTACCGCACCGGCATCGACATCGCGCAGCTCACCGCCGGCATCGCGAGCCCTGACGTCAAGGGCACCTTCGAGGCCTTCGTGATCCCGCGCAAGCTCCCCGCGCCGAACGGCACGGTCGATGCGAAGCCGGCCTACGACAACGCGATGCGCGTCGCGCGGCCCGCATTGCAGAAGCTCTACCGCGACACCTTCGCGAAGAACAAGCTCGATGCGCTCGTGTTCCCGACGGTGCCGCGCGTGGCCCTGGCCGCCGCGCCCGAAGCCAGCAGCCCCGAGAACTTCGGCGCGCTGATCCAGAACACCGACCCCGGCAGCAACGCCGGCATTCCGGGTGTGCAGTTGCCCTCGGGACTCGGTGCGACCAGCGGGTTGCCCATCGGGCTGGAGCTCGACGGGCCCGCCGGCAGCGACCACAAGCTGCTCGCCGTGGGCATGGCGGTGGAAGGCGTGCTGGGACGTTTGCCGGCACCCACGAAGTAGGGCGTTTCCGCCGCTTCGTACCGACCAGCGCTCGAAAAATGAAAGGCCGTTCGCGCTGAGCTTGTCGAAGCGCCGCGCAGGGCTTCGACAAGCTCAGCCCGAACGGCGGGGGTCTGGATCGTGAATCGCGTCAGCGCTTGGACAGCCCGGCCAGCGCCGATCGCCGCTCGATCCCGAGCTTGTCGAAGATGCGCCGCAGGTAGGTGCGCACCGTCGGCACGCTCACCGCCATGCGCCGCGCGATCTCCTTGTCGGTGAGGCCTTCGCACACGGCGCGTGCGACGTCCTGCTCGCGTGCGCTCAACGCATGCCATGAAGTCTCCGCAGGCATCGGCACGGCAGCCGCCGTGCGCTGCGCACGCTGCAGCGCACCGATGAACGCGGGCTCGATCAGGTCGAGCAGCCCCTTCTCGTGGTCCCCGAAATCGCCGCGCCCCTTGCGCCGCCAGATGCGCAGGTCGCCCAGTGCGCGGTCGCCCTCGAAGGCGTGCAGGTTCATGCCCCAGTGCAGCCCGTCGCGCGAGAGAAAGTCGGTGAAGAATTCCGTGCGCATCAGTTCGCGCTGCGGCATCACATCGGTCACGCGCGTGGCGCGGCGGTGCGACTGCAGCACGAAGGTGATCGGGTCGTGGTGCTGGTGCCATTCGCCGTAGCGGTCGAGGTTGGCCGGGTCCATGTTGAGCGCCACGCGGCCGTCGAAACGGCCGCTCTGGGCGTTCCACACGAAGGAGGCGAACTGGTCCGCATGCAGCAGGTCCAGCAGCGCCCAGCCCAGGCGCTCGCGGATGTCGCTTTCGCCGCGCTCCTGCGCCAGCAGCGTGAAAACGCCGCGCAGTGCCTGCTGTTCGGAGCCTGTCAGGTACATCGCCGCCTCGCTCTGGTTGTCGCCATGTAAGGCTAACGTTTAGCAAGCGCCGCGCCAAGGGTGGATGCCCCGGGGCCGTCACGGGGAGCGCGCAGAATCGCGGGCTGTACGCCCATGTCTTCGACACCGTCTTCTTCCCCTTCGCCCGAAGCGCCCCCTCCCGCATCCCCGTGGCAACGGCTGCGCGCCTACTGGGTCGAGGCGCCGAACGCCGACCCGCTGGTCGACCAGAGCCTGGCCCGCGCCTACATCGTCGACACGCGCGACACGCCGCTGTCGGCGGCCATGATCGCGGCGGTGTTCTGGGGCATGTTCCTCGTGCTGACCGGCAACCGCGGCACGCTGGTGTGGGCCGTGCTGGTGCATGCGATGCAGTGGAACATGCACCGCCACCTGCACCGGCTGGACCCCGACGCCATCGACGTTGCCTCGGCCGCCCGCACGCGCCGGCAGCTGGAGCTGCGCATGCTGTTCCCGGGGCTGGTGTGGGCGCTGGCGCCGTGGCTCTTCTTTCCGCACGGCGACCTTGCCTACATCCTCCTGATGTACTTCTTCGTGAGCGGCACCACCGGCGTGATCATCGCCGCGCTCGCGCAGTGGTGGCTGGCCGCGGTGTGCTTCGGCGTGCCAGTGTTCCTGAGTCTGGCGCTGCGGCTGGTGCTGGAGCCGGGCAGCGTGCCGGTGATCATGGGGTGCCTGGCGGTGTCGCAGTTGCTCGCGTCGCTGCACTATGCGCGCAAGCAGAACCGGCTGATCGTGCGATCCATCGAGAACGGCTTCGAGAATGCGCGCCTGGCCGAGGCCCTGTCGCGCCAGCTCGACCATGTGGCGCAGATGGCGGCGCAGCGCGCGCGCATCTTCGCGGCCGCCAACCACGACCTGCGCCAGCCGATGCACGCGCTGGCGATCTTCGTGGACGCGCTCGACACGCGCAGCGCGCCCAGCGCCGACAACCTGCGCTTCATGCGCGACAGCGTCGATGCGCTGCGCGGCTCCATCGACGCCTTGCTGGACATCGCGCAGCTCGATGGCGGCGTGGCGCCGGTGCGGCTGGAGCCGTTGCGTCTCGACGCCTTGTTCACGTCGCTCAACGGCCGTTTCGCCGCGCTGGCCGACGCCAAGGGACTCGTGCTGCGCATCCGCCCGACCGGGGCGGTGGTGCGCGCCGATGCGCGCATGCTTGCGCGCGTGCTGGGCAACCTGGTGGACAACGCCATCAAGTACACGCCCCAAGGCACCGTGCTCGTGCTCGCGCGGCGGGTGCAGCGCGCCCCGGGCGGCGTGCCGGCCTGGCGTATCGAGGTGCGCGATTCGGGCGTGGGCATCGAGGCGCAGCACCGCGAACAGGTGTTCGAGGAGTTCTTCCAGGTCGACAACCCCGGGCGCGACCGCAGCCGCGGCCTCGGGCTGGGCCTGTCGCTGGTGGCCGGCATGGGGCGGGTGATGGGCTCGCGCATCGAGGTGCGCTCTGCGCCGGGGCGCGGCAGCACCTTTTCGCTGGTGCTGGAGGAGGCGCCCGCACCGACCGGCGTTGTGCCCACCGAATCGGCCCTGGCGCTCGCCGGGCCCTTGGCGGGCGCCCCGGTCCGCATCCTGGTGCTCGACGACGAGCAGCCCGTGCGCGAGGCGATGCGCTCGCTGCTCTCGGGCTGGGGCCACGAGGTGGCGCTGGCCGCCAACCCGCGCGAGGCGCTGCAGCACGGCGGCGTGTTCGACCTGATGCTGAGCGACCTGCGCCTGGGCAGCGGCCTCTCGGGCCTGGCGGCCGCGCAGGCGCTGCAGGCGGTCGGCAAGGCGCGCAACGTGGTCATCCTGACCGGCGAAACCGCCCACGCCAACCGGATGGAGGTCGAGCGCGCGGGCTATGCGCTGATCTACAAGCCGGCCGATGCAAGGGCGCTGCAGGACGCCATTGCCGCGAGCCGCATCGGCTAGCTTCTCCTGGCTCCGGGGTTGCCCCATCGGAGGGATCGCCGCGAGGTGTTCCAATAGCGGTCTTCATGAGCGCCATCGATCCCACCACCGGACCTTGCCCCTGCGGCCGCACCGACCGCCGCGACAAGCCCATCGGCTACGCCCTGTGCTGTGGCCGCTATCTCGACGATTTCGAGAACACGCCCGCCCCCGACGCCGAATCGCTGATGCGCTCGCGCTATTCGGCCTTCGTGCTGCAGCGCGCCGAGTACCTGCTGGCCACCTGGCACGCATCGAAACGGCCGGCCTCGATCGAGTTCGAGCCGGGCGTCAAGTGGCTGGGGCTGGATATCCGCTCGCGCTCGGTGCTCGATGCGGACCACGCCGAGGTCGAATTCGTCGCGCGCCAGCGCAGCAGCACGGGCACCGCCGCGCGCCTGCACGAGCGCAGCCGCTTCGTGCGAGAGGGCGAACGCTGGTACTACCTGGAAGGCGATCTGCAACACCCCGTGGCCTGACACGGGTTGACGCGCCCGGCCGGGGCTCGCACAATCGGCCTCGCTCCGGGGTGCACACACGTGGTGTGCTGAGATGGCAAAGCTGCCGACCCGCGAACTTGATCCGGGTCATACCGGCGTAAGAAGAGCTGCACTCCCTGACCCAGGTCCCGTCGCCCACCTTCCGCGACGGCCCCAAGTCCACCGAGCGATTGCGGAGCACCCTTTCCCTCAACAAGGAGTGCCCCGCATGAATGCCCCCGACAAGTTCACCTCCCTGCTCTCGCTCACGCGCGAGCCCTTTCCCGCATCGCACAAGTGCCTGATCCCGGGCAGCCGGCCCGACCTGAACGTGCCGGTGCGCGACGTGCTGCTGACCAACGGCGAGACGGTGTCGCTCTACGACACCTCGGGCCCGTACACCGATGCCAAGGTCGACATCGACGTGCGCCGCGGCCTGCCCGGCGTGCGCGATGCGTGGATCGCCGAGCGCAACGACACCGAAATCTACGACGGCCGCTCGCACCAGGCGCTCGACGAGGGCCTGAAGCACGCGCACGACCACGACGCCCAGCGCCTGGCCGAACTGCGCGCCGGCGCCTCGGCGCTGCAGCGCACGCCGCGCCGCGCGAAGTCGGGCGCCAACGTCACGCAGATGCACTACGCGCGCCGCGGCATCGTCACACCGGAAATGGAATACGTCGCCCTGCGCGAGAACGGCAAGCGCGAGTGGATGGCCGAATACCTCGCCAACGAGGAGCGCGCCAAGCGCGTGGCCGGTAACCCGATGGGTGCGAGCATTCCGCGCATCATCACGCCCGAATTCGTGCGCGACGAGGTGGCCCGCGGCCGCGCGATCATTCCCGCCAACATCAACCATCCCGAAGTCGAGCCGATGGCCATCGGCCGCAACTTCAAGGTGAAGATCAACGCCAACATCGGCAACTCGGCCGTCACCTCGAGCATCGAGGAAGAGGTCGAAAAACTCGTGTGGGCGATCCGCTGGGGCGCGGACAACGTGATGGACCTGTCGACCGGCAAGAACATCCACACCACCCGCGACTGGATCGTGCGCAACTCGCCGGTGCCCATCGGCACGGTGCCGATCTACCAGGCGCTGGAGAAGGTGGGCGGCGTGGCCGAGGACCTCACCTGGGAGATCTTCCGCGACACGCTGGTCGAGCAGGCCGAGCAGGGCATCGACTACTTCACGATCCACGCGGGCGTGCGGCTGCCGTTCATTCACCTGACGGCCGACCGCATGACGGGCATCGTCTCGCGCGGCGGCTCGATCATGGCCAAGTGGTGCATCGCGCACCACAAGGAGAGCTTTCTCTACGAGCGCTTCGAGGACATCTGCGACATCATGAAGGCGTACGACGTGAGCTTCTCGCTGGGCGATGGCCTGCGTCCGGGCTCGGGCGCCGATGCCAACGACGAGGCGCAGTTCGCCGAGCTGCGCACGTTGGGCGAGCTCACGCAGGTCGCGTGGAAGCACGACGTGCAGACCATGATCGAAGGCCCGGGCCACGTGCCGATGCACATGATCCAGGCCAACATGGACGAGCAACTCAAGCACTGCCACGAGGCGCCGTTCTACACGCTCGGGCCGCTGACGATCGACATCGCGCCGGGCTACGACCACATCTCCAGCGCCATCGGCGCCGCGATGATCGGCTGGGCCGGCACCGCGATGCTGTGCTACGTGACACCGAAGGAACACCTCGGGTTGCCCGACCGCGATGACGTCAAGCAAGGGATCATCGCGTACAAGATCGCGGCGCATGCGGCCGACGTGGCCAAGGGCCACCCCGGGGCGCGGTCGCGCGACGATGCGCTGAGCAAGGCGCGCTTCGAATTCCGCTGGCAGGACCAGTTCAACCTGGGCCTGGACCCCGACACCGCGCGCGAATTCCACGACGAGACGCTGCCGAAGGACTCCAGCAAGGTGGCGCACTTCTGCTCGATGTGCGGCCCCAAGTTCTGCTCGATGAAGATCACGCAGGAAGTGCGCGAGTACGCGGCGAAGAAGGGCGTGGCCGAGGCCGAAGCGATGGCCGAGGGGATGGAGGAAAAGTCCAAGGAGTTCATGGCGGGCGGCGGCGAGATCTACATACCGATACGCGCCGTGTCCTGAGTGCGCCGGGGGTCGTTGCTACCATGGGGGACTCCCCCGAACCCCTCCAGCGCAATGACCCCATTTCCTTTCGCCGCCGTCCTCTTCGACTGCGACGGTGTCCTCGTGGACTCCGAACCGATCACCAACCGCGTGCTCGCCGACATGCTCGGCGAGCTGGGCTGGCACCTCACCACCGAAGAGGCGATGAACACCTTCACCGGCAAGGCCGTGAAGGACGAGGCGCCCCTCATCGAAGCGAAGACCGGCTTCGCCATCACGCCCGAGTGGCTCAAGACCTTCCGGGCCCGGCGCAACGAGGCGCTCGAACGCGACCTCACCGCGATCCCCCACGCCCCCGCGGCCATCCGCCAGATCCACGCGCTGCTCAAGGGCCGCATCGCCTGCGCCTCGGGCGCGGACCGCCACAAGGTCGAGCTGCAGCTGGCCAAGGTCGGGCTGCTCGACTGCTTCGAAGGGCGTATCTTCAGCGGCCATGAAATGCCGCGCTCCAAGCCGCACCCCGACGTGTACCTCGCCGCCGCCGAAGCGCTGGGCGTGGACCCCCGGCGCTGCGCCGTCGTCGAGGACACGGTCACCGGCGCGATGGCCGGCGTGGCCGCGGGTGCGACGGTGTTCGGCTACAGCACGGGCGAATCGGGCCACAGCGGCCCGGGTCCGCTGTTGAGCGTGGGCGCGGTGCGGGTGTTCAGCGACATGGCCGAATTGCCGGCGTTGCTATCGGGCTTTGGCCTGCAGGCGGCCTGAGTTTCTGGTGGAATGGTCGGTACCGTTTTCACCTCATTCGCAGGAACGAAGGAACCCCGCCCATGACCTCCGAATACAAGACAGAACAGCCCGACCGCGCCGAAATCGACGCACGCACCGGCCCCGCCGTGGTCGAGTTCGGCACCAACTGGTGCGGCATCTGCAAGGCCGCGCAACCGAACATCGCCGAAGCCTTTGCGCAGTACCCGGACATCCCGCGCATCAAGGTCGAGGACGGCAGCGGTCGCCCGCTTGGCCGCTCGTTCAACGTGCGGCTCTGGCCCACGCTGGTGTTCATGCGCGACGGCAAGGAAGTCGCCAAGCTCGTGCGGCCGGAAGACAGCCAGTCCATCGCCGACGCGCTCGCGAAGATCGCGCAGCCGGCCTGACCCCCTTCGCAGCCGCTAGAGCCCCTGCGCCCGGAAGTCCCGCGGCGCATGCCCGGTCCATTGCAGGAACGCGCGCGAGAAGCTCTTCTCGTTGCGAAAGCCCACCGCCAGCGCCACCTGCTTGATCGGCCGGTTGGTGCGGCGCAACTGCTCCACCGCGAGCTCGTGGCGCACCTCGTTCTTCAACGTCTGCAGCGACGTGCCTTCCTCGTGCAGCTGCCGGTGCAGCGTGCGCCCCGACACGTTCAGGAGGCCTGCCAGCGCCTCGGCGGTGGTGGCCTCGGCGGCGCGCGAGCGCAGCAGCTCGCACACGCGCTGGCCCAGCAGGCGGTCGCGGCGGTATTGCAGGATGGTGAGCGGCAGCGCGCGCTTGAGCATGGTGCGCAGCGCGCGCTCGTCGCGCTGCAGCGGCAGGGCGAGGTAGCGCTCGTCGAAGCTGAGCGTGGCCTGCGGCGCATCGAAGCGAACCTCGGGCGTGAACATCGGCGCATAGGCATCGCGGTGCGAGGGCGCCGCGAACGGAAAGGTGGCGCTGCGCAGCGAGATGCGCGAGTCGATCGCCCAGCACATGTAGCCGTGCATGAAGCGCAGGCTCGTGACCAGGCAGAACTCGCGGAAGGCCTCGTCCAGCGGGCGGTTCTCGGTGATGCGCAGCGTGGCCACGCCGCCTGCCACTTCGAGCGCGAGGCCGATGTCCTCGGTCAGCAGGCGGTGGTGGCGGCACCAGCGCTTGATGGCCACGCCCAGGTCGGGCGAGGTCAGCGAGGCGCGGCACAGCATGCCGTAGCTGCCCCAGGGCAGGCGCCGCGAGAACCAGCCCAGGGCCTCGTCGTCCAGCTCCTGCATGGCGTGTTCCGAGAGCGCCTCGAACTGCGCCGCCGTCACCCGCGCGCCGGGCCGGGCCAGTTCGCGCGGCGTGATCTGTGCCGCCTTCAGAGCCTCGGCGGGGTCCATGCCGTAGCGCTCGTAGCCCTTCGCGATGGCTCTCACGAAGGCCATGGGGGTGACGGCGCGGGCGGGCTTCAGGAAGGCGGGCGAGGTCATGGTCGAAGGGGAAAGACGTGGCGCAATTTGCAACCATTGTGGCGCCAATTGCGGCGCGACGAGGCGTAAGCTGCAATGGTTCCAAGCGCCATTCCGCGTGGGCAGCCCTGCGCGCCGACCCCTCAGAGGAGACAACACACATGCACGATCCCGGCCTGAACTTCGACCTGGGCGAGGACATCGACTCGCTGCGCAGCGCCATCCAGGACTTCGCCGCGAACGAAATCGCGCCCCGCGCCGCCGACATCGACCGCGACAACCTGTTCCCGCACGACCTCTGGCAAAAGCTCGGCGAGCTCGGCCTGCATGGCATGACCGTGAAGGAAGAGTTCGGCGGCACCGAGCTGGGCTACCTGGCACACATCGTGGCCATGGAAGAAGTCTCGCGCGCCTCGGCCTCGGTGGGCCTGTCGTACGGCGCGCACTCCAACCTGTGCGTGAACCAGATCCACCGCAACGGCAGCGATGCGCAGAAGAAGAAGTACCTGCCCAAGCTGGTGAGCGGCGAGCACGTCGGCGCGCTGGCCATGAGCGAGCCCAACGCCGGCTCCGACGTGGTGAGCATGAAGCTCAAGGCCGAGAAGAAGAACGGCTGCTACGTGCTCAACGGCGGCAAGATGTGGATCACCAACGGCGGCGACGCCGACACGCTGGTCATCTACGCCAAGACCGAGCCCGAGATGGGCGCGCGCGGCATGACGGCCTTCATCGTGGAAAAGAATTTCAAAGGTTTTTCGGCCGGCACGAAGCTCGACAAGCTCGGCATGCGCGGCTCCAACACCTATCCGCTGTTCTTCGACAACTGCGAAGTGCCCGAAGAGAACGTGCTCGGCGGCGAAGGCCTAGGCGCGAAGGTGCTGATGAGCGGCCTCGATTACGAGCGCGCCGTGCTCTCGGGCGGACCGCTCGGCATCATGGCCGCGTGCATGGACGCGGTGCTGCCCTTTGTCCACGAGCGCAAGCAATTCGGCCAGAGCATCGGCGAGTTCCAGCTGATGCAGGGCAAGCTCGCGGACATGTATTCGACATGGCAGGCCACGCGCGCCTACGTGTATGCCGTGGGCAAGGCCTGCGACCGCAACGACCATGCGCGCACCTTCCGCAAGGACGCGGCCGGCGCGATCCTCTACTCGGCCGAGAAGGCGACGTGGATGGCCGGCGAGGCGATCCAGGCGCTGGGCGGCGTGGGGTACACGAAGGACTTTCCAGTCGAGCGGTTGTGGCGCGATGCCAAGCTGTACGAGATCGGCGCGGGCACGAGCGAGATCCGCCGGATGCTGATCGGTCGCGAGCTGTTCGCAGAAACCGCATAAGCTGTTTTCTCCCTCCCCCCTCTGGGGGAGGGCAGGGATGGGGGCAAGCGGCGTTCGATGAAGCACTGCGATGAACATGCGCCGCTTGCCCCCATCCCAACCTTCTCCCAGGGGGAAGGAGCAAGACAAAACGGAGACAAGGAACATGAGCATGACTGCTGCGTTGACCGAGAGCTACGGCAAGGGCACCACCGACGTCCCGCTGATCGAGCAAACCATCGGCGATTTCTTCGACGACATGGTCCGGGCGCAACCCGACCGCGAAGCCCTCATCAGCCGCCACGAAGGCAAGCGTTTCACCTACCGCGAACTGCAGACCCAGTCGAACAAGCTCGCGAGCGCGCTGCTGAATCTCGGCCTCGTGCCGGGCGACCGCGTCGGCATCTGGTCGCACAACAACGCGCCCTGGGTGCTGATGCAGATCGCGACCGCCAAGGTCGGCCTCATCCTCGTGAACATCAACCCGGCCTACCGCACCTCGGAGCTCGAATACGCGCTCAACAAGGTCGGCTGCAAGGTGCTGGTGACGATGGCGCAGTTCAAGACCAGCGACTACCTGGGCATGCTGCGCGAGCTGGGCCCCCAGCGCCTGCCGCAGCTGCAGCACACCTTCTGGATCGACGGCAAGGCCGCCGCCGATGTGCAAGAGCCGGGCATGCAGCGCTTCAGCCAGCTGCTCGCGAGCGGCGACGCCGCCGATCCGCGCGTTGCGCAGGTCCAGGCGACGCTGAAGGCCACCGACCCGATCAACATCCAGTTCACCAGCGGCACCACGGGCTTTCCCAAGGGCGCGACCCTCACGCACCGCAACATCCTGAACAACGGCTTCTTCATCGGCGAGTGCATGAAGCTCTCGCCCATCGACAAGCTCTGCATCCCGGTGCCGCTGTACCACTGCTTCGGCATGGTGCTGGGCAACCTCGCGTGCCTCACGCACGGCTCGGCCATCGTGTACCCGAACGACGGCTTCGATCCGCTCACCGTGCTGGAGACCGTGCAGGCCGAGAAGTGCACGGGCCTGCATGGCGTGCCCACGATGTTCATCGCCGAGCTGGACCATCCGCGCTTCAAGGAGTTCGATCTCTCCACGCTGCGCACCGGCATCATGGCTGGCTCGCCGTGCCCCATCGAGGTGATGAAGCGCGTGGTGAACGAGATGCACCTTGGCGAAATCACGATCGCCTACGGCATGACCGAGACCAGCCCGGTGAGCTGCCAGAGCAGCACCGACACGCCGCTGGACAAGCGCGTGTCCACCGTGGGCACGGTGCAGCCGCACCTGGAAGTGAAGATCATCGACCCCGAGACGGGCGCCGTCATGCCGGTGGGCAAGTCGGGCGAGCTCTGCACGCGCGGCTACTCGGTGATGCACGGCTACTGGGAAGACGAGCCGAAGACGCGCGAGGCCATCGACGCCGAGCACTGGATGCACACCGGCGACCTCGCCACCATGGATGCCGAGGGCTACGTCAACATCGTCGGGCGCATCAAGGACCTGGTGATCCGCGGCGGCGAGAACATCTACCCGCGCGAGATCGAGGAATTCCTCTACCGCCACCCGAAGGTGCAGGACGTGCAGGTGGTGGGCCTGCCCGACAAGAAGTACGGCGAGGAGCTGTGCGCCTGGATCATCGTCAAGCCCGGCCAGAGCGCGACCGACACCGAGATCCGCGACTTCTGCAAGGGCCAGATCGCGCACTACAAGGTGCCGAAATACATCCAGTTCGTCACCGAGTTCCCGATGACGGTGACCGGCAAGATCCAGAAATTCAAGATCCGCGATGCCATGACCGAGCAGCTCGGTCTCAGCCAAGAAAAGACAGCATGAGCAAACTCGAAACCAAACTCAACGCACGGTCGGCCGACTTCCAGGCGAATGCCGCGGCGATGCGCGCGCTGGTCGATGACCTGCACGCGCAGTTCGCGAAAGTGGAGCAGGGCGGCGGCGAGGCCGCGCGCGCCAAGCACACCGCGCGCGGCAAGCTGCTGCCGCGCGATCGCGTGGCCGAGCTGCTGGACCCGGGCACGCCGTTCCTGGAGCTCGCGCCGCTGGCCGCGCATGCGATGTACCTCGATGCCAAGGGGGCCGAATCGGCACCGGGCGCCGGCATCATCACCGGCATCGGCCGCGTGAACGGCGTGGACTGCATGATCGTCTGCAACGACGCGACGGTGAAGGGCGGCACCTACTACCCGATGACGGTGAAGAAGCACCTGCGCGCGCAAGAGGTCGCCGAGCAGAACCGCCTGCCCTGCATCTACCTGGTCGACTCGGGCGGCGCGAACCTCCCGAACCAGGACGAGGTGTTTCCCGACCGCGACCACTTCGGCCGCATCTTCTACAACCAGGCCAACATGAGCGCCCAGGGCATCCCGCAGATCGCGGTGGTCATGGGCTCGTGCACGGCGGGCGGCGCCTACGTGCCGGCGATGAGCGACGAATCGATCATCGTGAAGAACCAGGGCACCATCTTCCTGGGCGGCCCGCCGCTCGTGAAGGCGGCCACCGGCGAGGTGGTGACGGCCGAGGACCTGGGCGGTGGCGACGTGCACACGCGCCTGTCGGGCGTGGTCGATCACCTCGCGCAGAACGACCTGCATGCGCTGGCGCTCGCGCGTTCGGCGGTGGCGAATCTCAACGCCAAGACAGCGGCGCCGCAGCCGGCCGCGCATCCGGCGGTGAATGCCCCGGCGTTCCCGCGCGAAGAGCTCTACGGTGTGATCCCCACCGACACACGCAAGCCCTTCGACGTGCGCGAGATCATCGCGCGCATCGTGGACGGCAGCGAGTTCCACGAATTCAAGGCGCGCTTCGGCGCCACGCTGGTCTGCGGCTTCGCCGAGATCGAGGGCATGCCCGTCGGCATCATCGCCAACAACGGCATCCTCTTCAGCGAGTCGGCGCAGAAGGGCGCGCACTTCATCGAGCTGTGCTGCCACCGCAAGATCCCGCTGGTGTTCCTGCAGAACATCACCGGCTTCATGGTGGGCCGCAAGTACGAGAACGAAGGCATCGCGCGCCACGGCGCCAAGATGGTGACGGCCGTGGCCACGGCCAACGTGCCCAAGTTCACAATCATCATCGGCGGCAGCTTCGGCGCCGGCAACTACGGCATGTGCGGCCGCGCGTACAGCCCGCGCTTCCTCTGGATGTGGCCCAACGCACGCATCAGCGTGATGGGCGGCGAGCAGGCCGCGAGCGTGCTGGCGACCGTGAAGCGCGACGGCATCGAATTGAAGGGCGGCAGCTGGAGCAAGGACGAGGAAGAAGCCTTCAAGGCGCCGATCCGCCAGCAGTACGAAGACCAGGGCCACCCCTACTACGCGACCGCACGCCTCTGGGACGACGGCATCATCGATCCGGCCGACACGCGCCGCGTGCTCGCGCTGGGCCTGGCCGCGTCGCGCAATGCGCCGATTCCCGAGCCGAAGTTCGGCATCTTCCGCATGTGAGAGGGGGCACCGCATGAGCAGCACCTTCACCAAACTGAATCTCTCCATCGACGGCGCCATCGCGCGCATCTGGCTCGACCAGCCCGACGCGCGCAACGCGTTCGACGACATCGTCATCGCCGAGTTGACGCAGGCCTTCACCGAAGCCGGCGCCGCGCCGCAGGTGAAAGCCATCGTGCTCGGCGCGAATGGCCCGGCCTTCTGCGCGGGCGCGAACCTCAACTGGATGCGCCGCATGGCCGACTACACGCGCGGCGAGAACATCGCCGACGCGGGCAAGCTGGCTGCGATGCTGCGCACCATCGCCGAGTGCCCCAAGCCCACCATCGCGCGCGTGCAGGGCGATGTGTATGCGGGCGGCATGGGCCTGGTCGCGGCCTGCGACATGGCCGTGAGCGTGGACACCGCCTGGTATTGCCTGAGCGAAGTCAAGATCGGCCTCGTGCCCGCGACCATCAGCCCCTACGTGCTGCGCGCGATGGGCACGCGCGCCTCGCAGCGCTACTTCCTCACGGCCGAGCGCTTCACCGCCGCCGAGGCGCACCGCATCGGCTTCGTGCACGAAGTGGTGGCCGCCGATGCGCTCGATGCCAAGGTCGATGAGCTCCTGAAGGCGCTGACCGGCGCGAGCCCGGCCGCCGTGCGCGCCTGCAAGCAACTGATCGCCGACGTGGATGGCCGCGAGATCGACGACGCGCTCATCGCCAGGACGGTCGAAGGCATCGCCGACATCCGCGCGAGCGACGAAGGCCGCGAAGGCGTGCAGGCCTTCCTGCAGAAACGCAAACCCTCCTGGCTCGCGGGCTGACAGGCAAGGACGCTCCATGACCGCGCTCGACATGCCCCAACTGCTCGCACTGGCCGCCGCCATCGGCTGGGCCAGCGGCGTGCGGTTGTACCTCGTGGTGCTGCTCACGGGCATCGTCGGCTATTTCGGCTGGGTGCCGTTGCCCAGCGGCCTGCAGCTGCTGGCGCATCCGGTGGTCATCGCGGCCAGCGGTTTCATGGTGTTCATCGAGTTTTTCGCCGACAAGATCCCCGGCCTCGATTCGCTCTGGGACGTGGTGCACACCGCGATCCGCATTCCCGCGGGCGCCGCGCTCGCGGCCAGCGTGTTCGGCGCGGACCATGGCGTGATGGCCATCGTCGCCGCGCTGGTCGGCGGCGGCTTCGCGGCCACCGCGCATGCGGCCAAGGCCACGACGCGCGCGGCCATCAACACCTCGCCCGAACCGTTTTCCAACGTGGGCGCCTCGCTGGTCGAAGACACGATGGTGCCGGCCGGGCTGTGGCTCGCGGTCGCGCATCCGCTCGTCTTTCTCGTGCTGTTCGCCCTCGTGCTGGTGCTCAGCGTGTGGCTCATCCGCAAGAGCTGGCGTTTCCTGCGCGCGCTGTTCAGCCGCGTGGCCCGCATCTTCAGCGGCCGGCCCGATCCGGGCGTCGTGCCTGCGTTTCAACTGAAAAAGAATCCTCCGGGAGACACTCCGAATGTTTAAGAAGATCCTCATTGCCAACCGTGGCGACCAGCCGCAAAGCGGCGCAGCGGCGAAGCCAAATCGCATGACACGCGCAGCGTGCTCAGGCGATTTCACCGCGAAAGTCCACCATGTTTAAGAAGATCCTTATCGCCAATCGCGGTGAAATCGCCTGCCGCGTCGCGGCCACCGCCCGCCGCATGGCGATTCGCACGGTCGCCGTGTACTCCGATGCCGACGCGCACGCCAACCATGTGCGCGCCTGCGACGAGTCGGTGCACATCGGCGGCAGCGCACCCAAGGAAAGCTACCTGCGCTGGGAACGGATTCTCGAGGCCGCCAAGGCCACGGGTGCCGAGGCGGTGCACCCGGGCTACGGCTTCCTGAGCGAGAACGAGGAGTTCGCGCAGGCCTGCGCCGACGCGGGCCTGGTCTTCATCGGCCCGCCGCCCTCGGCGATCAAGGCGATGGGCCTGAAGGCCGAGTCCAAGCAGCTGATGGAAAAGGCCGGCGTGCCGCTGGTGCCCGGCTACCACGGCCACGACCAGGACCCGGCGCTGCTGCAGCGCGAGGCCGACCGCATCGGCTACCCGGTGCTCATCAAGGCGAGCGCGGGCGGCGGCGGCAAGGGCATGCGCGCGGTGGACAAGGCCGCGGACTTCGAGGCCGCGCTCGCCTCGTGCAAGCGCGAAGCCATCAACAGCTTCGGTGACGACGCGGTGCTGATCGAGAAGTACGTGCAGCGCCCGCGCCACATCGAGATTCAGGTGTTCGGCGACACGCACGGCAACTATGTCTACCTGTTCGAGCGCGATTGCTCGGTGCAGCGCCGGCACCAGAAGGTGCTGGAAGAAGCGCCCGCGCCCGGCATGACCGAGGCGATGCGCAAGGAAATGGGCGATGCGGCCGTGGCTGCCGCGCGCGCTGTGAACTACGTGGGCGCTGGCACGGTCGAATTCATCGTCGAACAGCGCGAAGGCGGCGAGATGAACTTCTTCTTCATGGAGATGAACACGCGCCTGCAGGTGGAGCACCCGGTGACCGAAGCGATCACCGGCCTCGATCTCGTCGAATGGCAACTGCGCGTGGCCTCGGGCGAGCCGTTGCCCGCCAAGCAGGCGGACCTGCAGATCCACGGCCACGCGATCGAAGCGCGCATCTGCGCCGAGAACCCCGACAACAACTTCCTGCCCGCCACCGGCACGCTGCGCGTGTACCGCAAGCCCCAGGCGACGGCGTTCCAGCGCAGCCGCGTGCGCATCGACGACGGCGTGCGCGAGGGCGGGGAGATCTCGCCGTTCTACGACTCGATGATCGCCAAGCTGATCGTGCACGGCAGCACGCGCGAGGAGGCGCTCGCGCGGCTCGACGCGGCGCTCGCGCAGGTGCAGATCGTGGGCGTGGCGACCAACGTGCAGTTCTTGCGCGGCATCCTGGCGACCGAATCGTTCTCCAAGGCCAACCTGGACACTGCGCTGATCGAGCGCGAGCGCGCCGTGCTGTTCGACCGCGAGGCGCTCGGCCTGCCGCTGGCGGCCGCCGCCGCGATCACGCGCACGCTGGTCACCGAGTGGCCCGCGAAGATGCCCGATCCCTTTGCCCGCCGCGACGGCTGGCGCGCACTGGGCGAGTACCGGCGCCACTTCGATTTCGAATTCCGCGGCGCCGAGCAGACGGCCGTGCTGACTTACAAGCGCGACGGCGGCCTCTGGCTCGAAGCCGGCGGCACGGCCGGGCCGCTGGTCATCGGCCAGTTCCCCACGGGCGAGTTCGAGGTCGAGTTCGCCGGCGCGCGCCAGACGCTCGACGTGCACCTGGACGGCGCCACGGCCCACGTGTTCGCCGCCAAGGGCGCCACGAAGATCACCGCCGTCGACCGCCTCGCCCACGCGGGCGACACGCAGTCCGAAGGCGGCCGGCTCACCGCGCCGATGCCCGGCAAGGTCGTGTCCTTCGCCGTGAAGGCCGGCGACAAGGTCAGCCGCGGCCAGCCGCTGGCGGTGATGGAAGCCATGAAAATGGAACACACCATCGCAGCGCCCGCCGACGGCACGGTCGAGGAACTGATGTTCTCGCCCGGCGAGCAGGTGGCCGAAGGCGAAGAACTGCTGCGGATGGCCGCCGCGGCCTGACGACGGCCTGAAGAGCTTCGCGGAGGTCCCGCGAAATTCGTTAACCCCGTTGCGGGGGCTCGCCCGTATCAGCTGCGGTAGTCATCATTTCAAGGGATCTTTCATGACGCATCGCACGCTCTCGGTTTCGCCACGCTTCGCCATCCTTTCACTGGCAGCCGCGCTCGCGCTGGCCGGCTGCCAGCGCAGCGAAGTCGCCTCGCTCGACGCGGCGCCGCCGCCGGCCCCCATGTCGGCGCCTGCAGGCTTTGCGGGCGGCATGGCGATGAAGGAGCGCTCGCGCGGCGCGCCGCAGGCCGAGCAGGCGGCCGACGCCGGCCAGGCCCAGGAGGCCCCGCTGCAGCGCTATCTCGCGGTGCGCCAGGACCTGAACGTCGAGGTGCCGCCCGAGCAACTGGCCGACGCCTGGGGCAAGGTGCGCGACCTCTGCGGCACGCTGCAGTGCGAGCTGCTGTCTTCGTCGCTGCTGCGCGAGACGCCGCAGCAGCCCGGCAACGCCATGCTCGAGATGCGCGTGGCGCCGGCCGATGTCGACAAGCTGCTCAATGGCCTCGCGGGCGTGGCCAAGGTGGTGTCGCAGAACACCACGAGCGAGGACAAGACGGCCGAGGTGATCGACGTCGAGGCGCGCATCAAGAACCGCACCGAGTTCCGCGACAGCCTGCGGCTGATGCTGCGCGACACGGTCACCAAGCGCACCATGGCCGACCTGCTGGCGATCCAGCGCACGCTCTCGGACACGCAGGCCGAGTTGGACGCCATCGCCACCCAGCGCAAGGTGCTGGCGCAGCAGACGAGCAAGCAGCACATCCAGATCCAGTTCACGCCCAGCCGCACGCTGGTGCAGAGCGGCCGCAGCTACAACCCGATGATGCGGGCGCTGCGCGAGGCCGGCTCGGTGCTGGCCGAGAGCGTGGGCGTGCTCATCACCTTCCTGGCGGCGGTGTTGCCGTGGCTGCTGCTGGTGGGGCTGCCGCTGGTGTGGCTGGTGCGGCTGGTGTGGCGCCGCCGCCGCGCGAAGGCGGCGTGAAAAAGCGGCGTGAAGGGGCGGCGTGAAAGGGCGGTGGGCGATCAGCCCACCACCACTTCGCTCATCTGCAACACCGGCGCGATGTCGGTGTAGTTCTTGATGTCGCCCAGGATCTCCTTCGCATGCGGTCCGAAAGCGGCCTGGAAGGCCTCGGCCGATTCGCAGAACACGTGGCACATGCCGACGTAGGTGGGTGGCGTTCCGGGGGCGCCGCCGGCCAGGCCCTTGTCGATGGTGTACGAGAGGCAGGCATCGCCCATGCGGGCCTTCAGGAGCGGCATGTGCTTGTCGCGGTAGTAGGCGTGGTCGAAGCGGGCATCGGCCGTATACGGGTACATCACGCTGACTTTGATCATGAGGGTCTCCTGATGGAAGGGATGGGATGGGTGTGGTTGGTGTTCGAGCATAGCCATCCATGCCCGCCGCGTCAGCGGCCTCACTAAGATTCGTCCTCATGCGAATCACCGTCTACCTCACCGACAACCGCCCAGACCCCTGGATCGAGGGCCTCAAGGCCGAACTCCCCGATGCCGTCATCGAAGCCTGGAAGCCCGGCGCACCGCAGGCCGACCATGCCGTGGTGTGGGCGCCGCCGCAGGAATTCATCGACCAGCAGCCCGCGCTGCGCGGCATCTTCAACATTGGCGCGGGCGTCGATGCGCTGCTCAAGCTCAAGGTACCCGCGCACACGCGCATCGTGCGGCTCGACGATGCGGGCATGTCGGTGCAGATGGCCGAATACGTGTGCCACACGCTCATCCGCCACTTCCGCGAGTTCGACGTGTACGAGGCGGATGCGCGCGAAGGCAAATGGAGCTACCGCAAGCCGAAGCTGCGGCGCGACTTTCCGGTCGGGATCATGGGCCTGGGCGTGCTGGGCGAACGCGTGGCCAAGGCCGTCGCGCAGTTCGAGTTTCCGGTGCTGGGCTGGAGCCGCTCGCCCAAGGCGATCGAGGGCGTGCAGGTGTTCAGCGGCGAGGCGCAGTTCGATGAATTTCTTTCGTCCACGCGCGTGCTGGTCAACCTGCTGCCGCTGACCGAGGCCACGCGCGGCATCCTCAATCGCAAGACGCTGGGCAAGTTGAAGCCCGAGGGCTATCTCATCAGCATCGCGCGCGGCGCCCACCTCGTGGAAGAGGACCTGATCCCCATGCTGGACGCCGGCGAGCTCGCGGGCGCGACGCTCGATGTGTTCCAGGTCGAGCCGCTACCGGCTGACCACGCCTTCTGGCGCCATCCAAAGATCACCGTCACGCCCCATGGTTCGGCGCGCACGCTGCGCGAGGAGTCCATCGCGCAGATCGCCGGGAAGATCCGCGCGATGGAAGAGGGCCGGCCGATCAACGGCATCGTCGATCCCGTCCGCGGTTACTGACGCGATGCGCCACCGGCGATCTCGCTGAAAGGAGGCGAATGAAGGGGAAACCCTGACGCTTTTGTTTTTCACATACGCGAAAATTTATTCATGGTTGTGAAAACAGCGTTTCGCGTGATCGAGATCGTCGAGCTCTTCGCCCGGGAGAAGCAGCCGCTGGCGCTGTCCGAGATGGCACGGCTGCTCGACATGCCGGTGTCCAGTTGCCTCGGCCTCATCCGCACGCTCGAAGAGCAGGGCTACATGTACGAAACCGGCCGCCGCCAGGGCTACTACCCGACGGGCCGGCTGCTCGCGATGGCGCAGGTCATCGCCGCGCACGACCCGGTGCTCGACCGGGTAAAGGCCACGCTCGAGGAACTGCGCGACGCCGCGCGCGAGACCGTGGTGTTCGGCAAGTTCCGCGATGCGACCCAGGTGGTCTACCTCGACGTGCTGAGCGCGCCGCAAAGCATCCGCTACACGGCCGAGTCGGGCGAGACGCGGCCCGCCTACGCCAACTCTCTGGGCCGCGCGCTGCTCTCCACGCTCGCGCCCGAGGCGCGCCGCAAGCTCCTGGACGCCACGGCGCTCCTGCCGCTGACCGACGCGACGCTCACCACCACCGACGCCATCGAGGCCGAACTGCAGCGCTCCGCCGCGCGCGGCTGGTACGGCAACCTCGGCGAAAGCATTCCCGACCTGATCGGCCTGGCCTGGCCGCTGCGCATCGGCGGCGAGGCCTATGCGATCTCGGTCGCGGGCCCGCGCTACCGCATGGAGCCGCGCATCGAGGAGATCGCCGCGATGCTGCGCTCGGCGTGCCTGGCGATCGAACCCAAGACAGAAAGCCCCCGATGACCACCACCACCACCACCACCACCGCTGCACGCTACTTCGTCCGCGAGGACGAGATCGCCGGCTACCACCCGGCCAACCACACCGGCACGCTGAACAAGCGCCTGATCGGTCCCGAGACCGTGGGCGCCAGGCAGCTGGAGGTGCTGGTGGGCCACATCCAGAAGGGCAAGGGCGCGCTGCCGCATGCGCACCCGGGCATCGAGCAGGTCTGCTACATGCTCGAAGGCCGCGCGGTCGCCGAGGTGGGCGGCCAGCGGCAGGAGCTGCACCCCGGCGACAGCTGCTTTTTTCCGGCCGACGCGATGCACACCTTCACGGTGGTGAGCGAGGAGCCGGTGCGCGTGCTGGTGATCTACAGCCCGCCGTACGAGGAACTGCCGGAGCGCGTGATCCGGCCCTGAACGACAACCACCCGGAGACAAAAACCATGCAGACGAAGAACGCGACAGAAACAGTCGCGGTGGAAAGCCGCCGCCGTTTCATTTCCATCGGCGCCGCCGCGGGCCTCGCCGGCGCCGCGCCCTGGGCCTTCGCGCAGGACGGCGGCTATCCGAAGCAGCCGATCCGCCTGGTCGTGCCCTTCGCGGCCGGCAGCGGCACCGACGCGGTGGCGCGCATCACGGGGCAGATGCTCGGCGAAGCGCTCAAGGGCTCGGTCATCGTGGACAACAAGGCGGGCGCCAACGGCGTGATCGGCGCGGAAGCGGTGGCCAAGGCGCCGCCCGACGGCTACACGCTCTTCATGACCACCAACACCACGCACTCGGCCAACCCGAGCCTCATGAAGCACCTGCCCTACGACCCGGTGAAGGACTTCGCGCCCGTCAGCCGCATGGGCAACCTGCCGTTCATGCTGGTGGTCAACAACGACCTGCCGGTCAAGAGCGTGGCCGAGCTCCTGGCCTGGGGCCGCGCGCATCCGGGCAAGCTCACCTACGCGAGCGGCAACAGCACCGGCATCGTGAGCGGCGCCACGCTCTCGCGCATGAGCGGCGTGCCGATGCTGCACGTGCCCTACAAGAGCACGCCGCCGGCCATCGCCGACCTGATCGGCGGGCAGGTCTCGATGATGGTGGTCGACCTCGCCGCGGGGCTCGCGACGGTGAAGGCCGGCAAGATGCGCGCGATCGCGGTCACCACGCAGGAGCGCACCAAGCTCTTTCCCGAGCTGCCGCCGCTGGCGGACACGCCCGAGCTCAAGGGCTTCGACATCACTTCGTGGAACGGCGTGTTCGCGCCGGCCGGCACGCCGCGCGACATCGTGCTGAAACTCAACAAGGCGTTGTCGGAGATGGCCAACGGCACGGTCTTTCGCGAGCGCGTGAGCAAGCTGGGCTTCGATGCGTTCGGCAGCACGCCGGAAGAGCTGGGCGCATTCACCGTGTCGGAACTGGCCAAGTGGAAGAAGCTGATCCAGGCCGCCGGCATCCAGCCCGAATGAGTTCGCAAGACACGCCCGCCGCCGGCCCGCTGCAGGGCCTGCGCATCCTCGACCTCACGGCCGTGGTGATGGGCCCCTACGCCACGCAGACGCTCGGCGACTTGGGCGCCGACATCGTCAAGGTCGAGCCGCCTTCGGGCGACAACCTGCGCGCCGTCGGTCCGATGCGCCATGCGGGCATGGGCGCGATGGCGATGCACCTGAACCGCAACAAGCGCTCGATCGTGCTCGACCTGAAGCAGCCCGAAGGCCGCGAGGCGTGCCTGCGGCTCGCGGCGGGCTGCGATGCGCTCATCTACAACACGCGCCCGCAGGCGATGGCGCGGCTCGGGCTCGGCTACGAGGCGGTGGCGGCGGTCAACCCGAAGATCGTCTACCTCGGCGCCTTCGGCTACGGCGAAGAAGGCCCGTATGCCGGCAAGCCCGCGTACGACGACCTGATCCAGGGCGCGGCCGGCGTCGCCTCGCTTTTCGCGCAGCAAAGCGGCGATGCGCCGCGCTATGCGCCAGTCACGCTCGCCGACCGTGCCGTGGGCCTGCAGGCGGCCATCGCGCTCCTCGCCGCGGTGCTCAACGCGCAGCGCACCGGCAAGGGCCAGGCGGTGGAGGTGCCGATGTTCGAGGCGCTCTCGCAGTTCGTGATGGGCGACCACCTCGGCGGCCACAGCTTCGAGCCGCCGCTCGGACCCACCGGCTACGCGCGGCTGCTCGCGCCGCATCGCAAGCCGTATGCGACGGCCGACGGGCACCTGAGCGTGCTCATCTACAACGACAAGCACTGGCAGGCCTTCTTCGACGTGATCGGCCGGCCCGAGCTGCGCACTTCGCCGATGTTCGGCACGCACACGGCGCGCGCCGCGAACATCGGCGCGGTCTATGCGTTCGTCGCCGAAGTGATGGCCACGCGCGGCAGCGACGAATGGATGGCGGTGCTGGAGGCGGCCGACATTCCGGTCGCGCGCCTGCACAGTACCGAGAGCCTGCTCGACGACGCGCACCTGCGCGCGGTCGGTTTCTTTCCCGAGTTCGATCACCCGAGCGAAGGCCGCATCCGCACGCTCGCGCCAGTCGGGCGCTACAGCGCCACGCCCGCGTCGATCCGCCGCCCCGCGCCGCGCATCGGCGAGCAGAGCGTGGAGCTGCTGCGCGAAGCGGGCTACGCGGACGACGACATCGAACGCATGCTCGCGCGCGGCGTCACGCTGCAGCCGGAACCCACGAAAGACAGCGAATGAATTTCTCCCTGAACGAAGACCAGCGCTCGCTCGTCGCGGCCATCGAGCGGCTCTGCGAAGACTTCCCCATCGACTACTGGCGCGACCACGACGAGCGCGCCGCGTTCCCGCACGAGTTCCACCGCGCCGTTGCCCAAAGCGGCTGGCTCGGCATCGCAATGCCCGAGGCGCAAGGCGGCGCGGGCCTGGGCATCACCGAGGCGGCGCTGATGATGCGCGCCATCAGCGCCTCGGGCGCGGGCATGTCGGGCGCGTCGTCGGTGCACATGAACATCTTCGGACTCAACCCGGTGGTGGTGTTCGGCACCGAGGCGCAGCGCCAGCGCTTCCTGCCGCCGCTGATCGCGGGCACCGAGAAGGCGTGCTTCGCCGTGACCGAGCCCGATGCGGGCCTGGACACCACGCGCCTGAAGACACAGGCGGTGCGCCAGCCGAACGGCGGCTACCTGCTGCACGGCCGCAAGATATGGATCTCGACCGCGCAGGTGGCCGACCGCATGCTGATCCTCACGCGCACCACGCCCATCGAGCAGGCGAAGAAGCCGACGCAGGGCTTGACGCTCTTCTACACGACGCTGGACCGCAGCAAGGTCGAGGTGCGCGAGATCCACAAGCTCGGGCGCGCGGCGGTGGACTCCAACATGCTCTTCATCGACGGCCTCCAAGTGCCCGAGGAAGACCGCATCGGCGAGGAAGGCCGCGGCTTCGAATACATCCTGCACGGCCTCAACCCCGAGCGCATATTGATCGCCGCCGAAGCCATCGGCATCGGCCGCGCCGCGCTGCGCATCGCCGCGCAGTACGCGCAGGAGCGCGTCGTGTTCGGCCGGCCGATCGGCCAGAACCAGGGCGTGGCGCATCCGCTCGCGCGCGCCTGGGCCAACCTGGAGGCGGCCGACCTGATGATGCTCAAGGCCGCGACGCTGTACGACGCGAACGAGCCCTGCGGCATCGAGGCCAACGCGGCCAAGTACCTCGCGGCCGAGGCGGCGCACGACGCATGCCAGAACGCGGTCCTCACGCTCGGCGGCATGGGCTATGCGAAGGAATACCATGTCGAGCGCCTGCTGCGCGAGAGCTACATCCCGCGCATCGCGCCGGTGAGCCCGCAGATGATCCTGAACTTCATCGCCGAGAAGGCGCTCGGGCTGCCCAAGTCGTACTGACCGCTGTCCATATGAACCTCAACGCCATCGTCACCCGCCATCTCGTCGTCCGCGGCCTCGTGCAGGGCGTGGGCTATCGCTGGTCGATGGTGCAGGCTGCGCAGCGGCTCGGCGTGCGCGGCTGGGTGCGCAACCGGCGCGACGGCAACGTGGAGGCGCTCGCGGCCGGAGAGGCCGATGCGGTCGAGGCGCTGATCCGCTGGGCGCGCCAGGGGCCGGCCGGTGCGCGCGTGGATGCGGTCGATGTGAACCAGATCGCGCCCGCGAGCGATGCGCCCGACGGCTTCGCGCAGCGCGAAACCGTCTAGTCTTGCTGTGTCACGGGTTCTGGGGTTGAACTGGAATGAGTGCTCAAGTCAAAACGGAATGGGTGCTCAGGGACCATCGGAACGCGCACCTGCAGCACATGCGCCCTTAGATCTGCCCGCGCTGCTTGATCTTGAGCAGGTCCATCGAAGGCCGGCACGACGCGCCCGACTACCGCAGCCAATAACGCAAGATGTACCTCGGAATTGAAGCTGAACGCACGCACATATCACGGCTTCTCAGGCGCGAGGCTGGCGATGCCAACCTACGAGAGTCTCCATACCAACTCCCATCATGAGCGCGCCTCGAGAGCGCCGTTGGATGAGATGCAGGAATTCCTTCCCGTGAAAGCGCTGCCTGTCGATGTTGTGCTCGCCTGCGCAGGTGCATAGCGTTCGATCCATTTCGCTGCGACTGCATATGCCATCGTTGGGCGCTTCGGACGGCAATCCTTGACCGGGTAGCCGCAGTCTTGAGCCATCACCTTGGTTTTCGCGATGCGCTGCTCGACCAAGCCGATGATCAGATCATCGTTCACGAGCGCGCCTGCAGCCATCACCGTCTCGACCTGCTTTCCCAACGCTGTCCCGGCCTTGATTGCCGCGCGCAGCATGTCGCCTGTCGATATCTGGGGAATTGCGAACTCTTGGCAGATCAGGCTGGCTTGCGTGCCTTTGCCTGCGCCTGGAGGACCAGGTAAAACCAGCTTCATCAAACGCCCCGAGAACTTGTGCTGTCGCCTGATGCCGAAAACTGCTCAAGAATGGCGGGGTTCTCGAGTGTCGATGTGTCCTGTTTGACCTCTTCCCCATTGGCGATCGAGCGGAGCAGACGACGCATGATTTTTCCGCTTCGTGTCTTGGGCAGACTTTCTCCGAATCGGACCTCCTTGGGCTTTGCGATGGGACCAATCTCTGAGCCCACCCAGTTGCGCAGCTCGCTGATGAGCTGCAATGCTTCGTCGCCGCTCGGCAGGCTTCGCTTGAGAACCACGAACGCGCTGATCGCCTCGCCTGTGACGTCGTCAGGACGTCCTACCACTGCGGCTTCAGCGACCAACGGGTGCGCGACCAGCGCGGATTCAATCTCCATCGTTCCCATGCGATGTCCCGACACGTTCAGCACGTCATCGATGCGTCCTGTGATGGTGAAGTACCCGGTGAACTCATCGCGGATGGCGCCATCGCCAGCCAGATACAGATTGCCGCCGAGTTCGGCGGGGAAATACGCGCTCCTGAAGCGCTCGGGATCGCCCCAGATGGTTCGAATCATCGAAGGCCAGGGCCGCTTGACCACCAAGAGCCCGCCCTGTCCATTGGGAACCTCTACGCCCGATTCATCCACGATGGCAGCCTGAATGCCCGGTAGTGGCAAGGTACAGGAACCGGGCACCAGATCTGTGGCCCCCGGCAGCGGGGCAATCAGATGCCCTCCAGTCTCGGTCTGCCAGAACGTGTCGATCACCGGGCAGCGCTCGCCGCCGATGTTCCGGTGGTACCACATCCAGACTTCAGGATTGATAGGTTCTCCTACGGTGCCGAGCAGCCGCAAACTGGAAAGGTCGTACTGTTTCGGATGGATGTCCGCGTTCGTTTCCGCGGCCTTGATCAACGCACGGATCGCGGTAGGCGCCGTATAGAAAATACTGACCTTGTGACGCGCGATCATGTCCCAGAAGCGGCCGCTATCCGGGTAGCTTGGCACGCCTTCGAAAACCACCTGCGTCGCGCCGGCGATCAAGGGACCATATGCGATGTACGTATGACCCGTGACCCATCCGATATCGGCTGTACACCAGAAGAGGTCGTCAGGCTTGAGGTCAAACGTCCACTGCATCGTCATCAATGCCCACAGCAGGTAGCCCGCGGTGCAGTGTTGAACCCCCTTGGGCTTACCGGTGGAGCCGGATGTATAGAGTACGAAGAGCGGATGCTCTGCATCGACGGGCTCTGCATCGCAGCTTTGTGGCTGGTTCGCCACGAGCTCACTCATCCAGCGATCACGGCCTTCGACCCATTCGATCTGGCCCCCGGTCCGACGATAGACCACTACCGCCCTGACGGCTGCACAGCCTCCCATCGCCAGCGCTTCGTCGACGATGGCCTTCAGCGGCAAATTTTTGCCGCCACGTACCTGTTGATCGGCGGTGATCAATGCCACCGCGCCCACATCCACCACCCGCTCTTGCAGCGACTTGGCGGAGAACCCTCCGAACACCACGGAGTGCGTTGCGCCGATGCGGGCACAGGCTTGCATGGCCACGATTCCCTCGATCGACATCGGCATGTAAATGACGACTCGATCACCAAGCCTCACACCCAGTTCTTTCAGCCCATTGGCGAGCTGGCAGACACGAGCGTGCAATTCGCCGTAGGTGATCTGGGTAACAGCTCCATCGTCCGCCTCGAAAATGAGGGCAACCTTCTGCGCGTTTCCGTTCTTCAGATGACGGTCCAGACAGTTGTAAGAGGCATTGAGGGTGCCGCCATCAAACCATCGACAGAACGGTGCGTCGCTCTCGTCAAGTACCGTTGTGAAGGGCTTGCTCCAGTGCAACAGATCGCGCGCGCGACGACTCCAAAATCCTTCGTAGTCCCGCTCGGCTTCGTTGCACAGTGCGTGATAGGCATCCATGCCTGCAACCTCGGCGTTTCTTGCGAAGGAAGCCGGAGGATGGAAGGCACGATGCTCCGGGATTTTGGATTCCATGGATGACATAGTCCTGGTTCCTGAACTCTGGGTAGTAGCTTTGGACTTACCAGGGCAGCGAATAGGTCTTGGTGTTGGTGAAGCTCTTCATCGCCTCGAGC
>NZ_JAEFCB010000024.1 GCF_016405905.1 Variovorax sp. IB41
CACGCCGCTCTACGAGATCCAGCGCTGGGCCGGCTCCGCGGGGCCGGGGCTGTTCGACACCATCGTGGTGTTCGAGAACTACCCGGCCGACCAGGCGCTGCGCGAGAACATGCCGGGCGGCATGACGGTCGAGGTGATCGGCCAGCACGAGGAGACCCACTATCCGATGACGGTGAAGGTGGTGCTCTCGCCCGCGCTGGTGCTGCAGTTCAACCACGACCGGGCGGTGATCGGCGAGCGCGAGGCTGCGGCCATTGCGCGGCACATGAGCCAGTTGCTCGAAGGCCTGGTTGCGGATTCGTCGCGTGCGTTGGGCACGCTGGAACTGCTGGACGATGCGGAGCAGGCGCAGTTGCAGCAGTGGGGCGCCAAGGCCGATGGCCGCGAAGATGCAGACGAGGCGACGCTGTTGCACCGTCTGATCGAACGCCAGGCGGCGTTGCGTCCCGAGGCACCTGCGCTGTCCTTCGAGACACAGACGCTCGGCTACGGCGAACTCAACCGCAGGGCCAATCGGCTGGCGCATCACCTGATCGAACTGGGCGTGCGTCCCGAGACCCGCGTGGGCGTCGCGGTGGAGCGCGGCATCGAGCTCGTGGTGGCGCTGCTGGGCATCCTGAAGGCCGGCGGTGCGTATGTGCCGCTCGATCCCGAATACCCGGCCGACCGCATCGCCTACATGGTGGAAGACAGCCGCCTGTCGCTGGTGCTCGCCCAGAGCCACCTGCAGGATTCCGTCGCGCTGCCCGCCGGCGTGGCCGTGCTGCCGCTGGACACCATGGACTTCAGTGCTCGTCCCGACACGAATCCCGAGGTGGCGCTGAGCGCGGACAACCTCGCCTACGTGATCTACACCTCCGGCTCCACCGGTCGGCCCAAGGGCGCCCAGCTGTGCCATCGCAACGTGACGCGCCTGCTGTCACAGACGGACGCATGGTTCCACTTCGGCCCCGAGGACGTGTGGACCCTGTTTCACTCCTACGCCTTCGACTTCTCGGTGTGGGAGATCTTCGGGGCGCTGTGCACCGGCGGCAAGTTGGTGGTGGTGCCCTACTGGGTCAGCCGCTCGCCCGAGGACTTTTTGCAGCTGCTGCGCACGCAGCGCGTGACGGTGCTCAACCAGACGCCCTCGGCCTTCGGCCAGCTGGCCAGCCTGCCGCAGGCGCTGTCGGAACCACTGGCACTTCGCGTCGTGATCTTCGGCGGCGAAGCGCTCGAGCCGCAGCGCCTGCGCGGCTGGATCGAGCACCACGGCGACCAGCAGCCACAGCTCGTGAACATGTACGGCATCACCGAGACCACGGTGCACGTGACCTACCGCCGCATCACCGCCGCGGACATCGGCCCGCAGCGCAGCCCCGTGGGCATTGCGATTCCCGACCTGGGCCTGCGCGTGCTCGATGCGCAGCTCAACCCCGTGCCGATGGGCGTGGCCGGCGAGCTGCACGTCTCGGGCGAGGGCCTGGCGCGCGGCTATCTGAACCGTGCCGGCCTCACGGCCGAGCGCTTCATCGCGGCCGAGGACGGCAGCCGCCTGTACCGCACCGGCGACTTGGTGCGCTGGAACGCGCAGGGCCAGCTCGATTACCTGGGCCGCATCGATCACCAGGTGAAGGTGCGGGGCTTCCGCATCGAGCTGGGGGAGATCGAGGCGCAGCTGCTGGCGCAGCCCGAGGTGCGCGAGGCAACGGTCATCGCGCGCGAGCAGGCGGGCGCGACGATGCTGGTGGCGTACCTGTCGGCGCAGGCAGACCACGCGATCGACACGCCCAACCTGCGTGCGCGGCTGGGCGAAGTGTTGCCCGACTACATGGTGCCGGCGGCCTTCGTGGTGCTGCCGACGCTGCCGCTGAACGCCAACGGCAAGGTGGACCGGAAAGCGCTGCCCGAGCCCGAGCGGGCCAGCGAGCGGGCCTACGAGGCGCCGCAGGGGGAGATCGAGATTGCCCTCGCAGCCGCGTGGGCCGACGTGCTCGAAGTCGCGAAGGTCGGCCGCCACGACGACTTCTTCGAGCTCGGCGGGCATTCGCTGTCGGTGCTCAGCGTACAGACGCGCATGCAAAGGCAGTTCTCGTCGATGCAGGTGCCGCTGAAGGTGTACTTCGAGCATCCGACGCTGGCCGCGCTCGCGCAGGCGCTGCAGGCGATGTCGCGCACGGTGGAAAAGGAAGAGGCCACGGATCTTGCGCAGATGGCCGCGTTGCTCGCAGAGCTGGAGGATTGATGCAGATCGAAAAACAGGCCATTGCAGACCGCTTCGCACGGCTGCCGCGGGACAAGCAGAAGATTTTTCTCGATGCGTTGCGCAAGCAGGGCGTGGATTTCGCGCGGCTGCCGATCGTGCCGGCCGCCGGCGCGCAGGACGCGGCGGCGCTGTCGTATGCGCAGCTGCGCCAGTGGTTCCTCTGGGAGCTGGACCCCGCAAGCACGGCGTACCACATCAACGGCGCGCTGAAGCTGCGCGGCGCGCTCGACGTGGCCGCGCTGAAGGCGAGCTTCGCGGCGCTGGTGGCGCGCCATGCGTCGCTGCGCACCGTGTTCCGTCCCGACGGGCAGGGGCTGAGCGCGCAGCGGATTCTGGAGCGCATCGATTTCGACATCGAGACGATCGACCTGCAAGACCTCGCGCCGCAGGCCGCGGAGGACGGCGCGCGCGATGCGGCGCAGCGCCTGACCGACACGCCCTTCGACCTCACGCGCGGCCCACTGCTGCGCGTGGGTCTCCTGCGGCTGGCGGCTGACGTGCATGTGCTGGTGGTGGTGATGCACCACATCGTCTCGGATGGCTGGTCCAAGCAGATCCTGGTGGACGAGTTCATGCAGCAGTACCGCGCGCGCGTGCGCGGCGAGACGCCCGCGATGGCGCCGCTGCCGGTGCGCTATGCCGACTACGCCGCGTGGCAGCGCAACTGGCTTGAGGCGGGCGAGAAGGAGAGGCAGCTCGCCTACTGGACCGAGCGGCTGGGCACCGCCAACCCGGTGCTGCAACTGCCGACGGACCGCAGCCGCCGGCCCGACGGCCGCTACCAGGCGGCGGGGCACACCGTCGAGCTGTCGCGCGAACTCGTGCAGCAGCTGCACCAGCTCGCGCACGGCAACGGCGCGACACTTTTCATGGTGCTGCTCGCGGGCTTCCAGGTGCTGCTGCATCGCCACAGCGGTGAGCGCGACATCCGCGTGGGCGTGCCGGTGGCGAACCGTTCGCGCGCGGAGATCGAGGGCGTGATCGGCTTCTTCGTCAACACGCAGGTGCAGCGCAACGTGATGGACAGCCGTACCCCGCTGTCGAAGGTGCTGGCGCAGACCAAGGAGGCGGCGCTGGGCGCGCAGGCGCACCAGGACCTGCCGTTCGAACAACTGGTGGAGGCCCTGCGGCCCGACCGCAGCCTGAGCGTAAGCCCGCTGTTCCAGGTGGTGTTCAACCACGAGCGGATCGATGGGCGGGCCTTTGCGCAACTGCCGGGGATCGAGATCGAGGGCTATGCGCTCGGCGATCCGGCGGCGCAGTTCGAACTGGTGCTCAACACCAGCGAGGATGCGGACGGACGGGTGAGCGTGCTCTTTGCGTATGCGGCCGAGTTGTTCGATGCGGAGAGCATCGAGCGGATGGCGGACCACTATGTGGCGATCCTGGGCGCGTTGGCCAGCCGCGGCGAACAGGCGGTCGGCGATGTCGACCTGCTGGGAGCCTCCGAGAAAGCACAGCTTGCGCAATGGAGCGTGAACACGCACCGCGAGCCTGGCCTTCAACCCGTGCACCGTCTCATCGAAGGCCATGCCCGCCACCAGCCGCAGGCCACCGCGCTGCTCTTTGCCGATGAAGCCCTGAGCTTCTTCGAACTCAACCGAAGGTCCAACCGACTGGCCCATCGCCTGATCTCGCTGGGCGTGGGTCCCGACGTGCTCGTGGGCATCGCCATGGAGCGCAGCGTGGAGATGGTCGTGGGCATCCTGGCCATCCTCAAGGCCGGTGGTGCTTATCTCCCGCTGGACCCTGAATACCCTGCACAGCGTTTGGCCTACATGGTCGAGGACAGCGGCATCGAACTGCTGCTGACCCACCGCGCCACGCGCGATCACATCGCTGCGCGCGAAGGCCTTGTCGCGCTCGAAGTGGAGGACCTCGACCTCGCCAATGAACCCGAGACAGATCCGAATGTTGCGCTGCACGGCGAGCACCTCGCCTACGTGATCTACACCTCCGGCTCCACCGGCCGCCCCAAGGGCGCAGCCATCCGCCACGATGCGCTGCACAGCTGCATGGCGTGGATGCAAAGGGTCTATGGCCTGGGCAAAGAAGACACGGTTTTGCACAAGGCCCCGTTCGGCTTCGACGTCTCGTGCTGGGAGCTGTTCTGGCCCATGACCGCCGGTGCCCGGCTGGTGGTGGCCAACCCGGGCGATCACCGCGATCCCGAGCGGCTGGTGCAGCTGATCCAGCGCCACCAGATCACCACGCTGAACTTCGTGCCGGCGATGCTGCAGGCCTTCCTCGCGCACCCGGGCATCGAGGCGAGCACGCGCCTGAAGCACATCATCTGCGGGGGCGAGGCGATGCCTTCGGAGACGCAGAGGGAAGCGCTGCAGCGCCTCGGTGGCGCGACGCTGCAGAACCTGTACGGCCCGACCGAGACCACCATCCACGTTACGCGCTGGACCTGCCGGGACGACGGGCAGGCGCTGGTGCCGATCGGGCAGCCGATCAGCGACACGCAGGGCTATGTGCTCGATGGAGAACTGAACCTCGTGCCACGAGGGGTCGCAGGAGAGCTGTATCTCGGAGGCGTGAGCCTTGCGCGCGGTTATCTGAATAAGCCCGGTTTGAGCGCAGAGCGCTTCGTGGCAGACCCGTTCGGCAGCGGTGGCAGGCTGTACCGCACGGGAGATCTCGTGCGTTGGAACGGTGAAGGCCAGATCGAGTACCTGGGCCGCATCGACCACCAGGTGAAGATCCGGGGCTTCCGCATCGAGCTGGGGGAGATCGAGGCGCAGCTGCTGTCCCAGCCCGAGGTGCGGGAAGCCGTGGTGGTGGCCCGGCAGGCGCCCGGAGGCGGCCGCGCCTCGCTCGTGGGCTATGTCGCGGCGCATGCCGGGCAGGCTGCCGACAGCGTCGTGCTGCGCGAGCGCCTGGGGCGCGTGCTGCCCGACTACATGGTGCCGCGCGCCATCGTCACGCTGCCTTCGCTGCCGCTGAACGCCAACGGCAAGGTCGACCGCAGCGCGCTGCCCGATCCCGAAGTGCTCGGCCGCGAGCGCGCGTTCGATGCGCCGCAGGGCGAGGCCGAAGAGGCGCTGGCGGGCATCTGGCGCGAGGTGCTGGGCGTGGCGCGCGTGGCGCGCGACGACAACTTCTTCGAGCTGGGCGGCGATTCGATCCTGAGCCTCAAGCTCATCGCCAAGGTCCGCCAGCAACTGCCGGGCGGCAGCCAGCTGGGCCTGGCCGACGTGATGCAGGCGGGCAGCCTCGCCGCGCTGGCCGACCGGTTGCGGCAGCGCCTGGGCGATTCGCACCACGCGGTCTGCCTCAATGCGGGTGGTGCGGGCGTGCCGCTGTTCTGCATGCCGGGGCTGATCGTCAACACGCGCGAGTTCCAGGTGCTGGCGCGCGCGCTCGAGAGCGACCGGCCGGTGTACGGCTTCGTGAGCCACGTCTACACCGCCAAGCGCTGGCGCGGTTTCGCGATCCGCGAGCTGGCGGCCGAGTACGCGGACTTCATCCTCGCGACGGCCACCGGCGGGCGCTGCGCGCTGCTGGGCTGGTCGCTCGGCGGCGATCTGGCCTTCGAGGTCGCGCGGCAGCTGGAAGGGCGCATCGAGGTCGCGTTCATCGGCGCGGTGGACGTGTTCGAGGCCGAGCCGATGGTTCCCGCCGGCACGCTCACGGCAGCGCAGCGCGCGCGGGCCGACGAGACGCTGACCGAGTGGCTCGCGCGCTCGGAGATGGCCGCGCAGTGGAAGGCGTTGATGGCGCGCATGGACGAACGGGAGCGCGACTGGGTGGCCGAGCAGATGCTCGACCCCGCGCAGGCGTTTCCGTCGGACGGCGCGGGCGACGAAGCCGCCGAATACCTGCTGTGGGCGACGCTGGACAGCCGCGTGCAATCGATGCGCTATGCGTACGCATCGTCGGTGCGGCCGGTGCACGTGTTCCAGGCCGACAGTTCGCTGCGCAGGGACGGCCGGCTGCGCGACTGGTCGGCCCACGCGCCGGTGGCGGCGAGCGACGTGCTCGAGAACGCCGATCACCTGGACATCATTCGCCATCCGCGGTTGAGCGCGCTCGTGAAGCAGCGGCTGCTGGCCGCCGACGCGGCGTAGTTTTTTCTTTTCTCGGCGCCTTCGGGTGTCGCATGAAAAAAGGCCGGATGCCTCGTGGGCATCCGGCCTTTTTGCCGTCTGGCGCTTGCTGCTTACCAGCGGTAGGTCGCCGTTGCGAGCACCTTGCGCTGGTCGCCGTAGTAGCAGCTCTGCGAGGGCGTGTCGCAGTTGGCGATGTAGGTCTTGTTCGTGAGGTTGCGCACGTTGAGCGCGAGGCTCCAGTGCTCGAAGTCGTAGCCGACCATCGCGTCCAGCAGCGTCACGCCGGGCACCTTGATCGGCGAGCCGCCGCCGTTGCCGCGGGTGGGGCCGGTGTAGCGCACGCCCAGGCCGACCTTGATGCCGTTGGTGAAGCGGTAGTCGCCCCATGCCGACAACTGATTGCGCGCCACGGCGTTCGCCTGCTTGCCGATTTCCTCGGGGCGCGCGCTCGATGTGACGATGGCGCGCGGCGTGTAGCTGTACGACGCGGTGAGGTTCATGCGATCGGTGGGCTGCGTCGTGGCTTCCAGTTCCAGGCCGCGCACGGAGATCTCACCCGTCTGCTTGGGCTGGAATTCGGTGTCGTAGCTGATGTAGTTCTTGCGGCGCAGGTCGAAGATGGCCGCGCTGAAGCTGTTCTTGGTGCCCGGCGGCTGGTAGCGCAGGCCCACCTCGTACTGGCGGCCCGATTCGGGCTTGAAGGGCTCGTTGGTGACCGGGTCGACCACGCCGGTCGGCTGGAACGATTCGGAGTAGCTCAGGTAGGGCGCCCAGCCGTTCGGCGCCAGGTAGACCAGGCCCGCGCGGCCGGTGAACTTGTGGTCGGACACGGTGGTCGAGGTGCCGTCCAGGCGGCTGAAGACGCTGCTCTTGGCCGTGTCGTAGCGCCCGCCCAGCGTCAGCTGCAGCGTGTCGCGCCACTTGATCTGGTCCTGCAGGTAGACGCCGGTCTGGGTGAGACGGGTGGCGTTCATCTCGTACGGGTCGGGAATCTCGAACGGGCCGTTGAAGTAGTACGGGTTCGCGATGTTCAGGTCGGGCGCGGTGCCGCCGCTGTAGCTGTTGGTCTCGAAGTTGTTGTGCTGGTAGTCCACGCCCACCAGGATCTTGTGCTTCCAGTCGCCCGAGCGCACGTCGACCTGGGCCTGGTTGTCCATGGCGAAGGCGCGCACCGATTCGCGGCTGCCGAAGAGGCTGCGCGAGAGGTTCTGGAAGTTGACCGGATCGAACTCGTCGTCGGGGTTGACCGTGGCGAAGCTGGGCGCCTGCAGGCCGCGGTAGTCCACCTTCAGGCGGCCGGCGCGCGCGCTCTGGCGGAAGGTGACAGTGTCGTTGAAGCGGTGCTCGAAGTTGTAGCCGAACAGTTCCTGGTCCTGGTTGAAGTGATCGAAGTAGGGGTTGCCCTGGAACAGCTTGGCGGGGATGAACGTGCCGATGGCGCTGGGCACCAGCGAACCGGCCCACGGGCGGTTGCGCGTGTAGACGCCCGCGCGGTTGCGCATGACCTGCGCGTACAGCGTGAGCGTGGTGTCGTTGGTGATCTTCCAGGTGAGCGAGGGCGCCAGGTACGTGCGGTCGTCGGCCATCTTGCCGGCCGGCAGTTGCGCATCGCGCAGCACGCCGGTCAGGCGATAGAGCACCTTGCCGTCGGCGTCCAGCGCGCCCGAGAAATCGCCAGCGACCTGGCGGTGGTTGTTGGTGCCGACCTGCAATTGCAGTTCGCGGATGGGCGTGGCCGTGGGGAGCTTGCTGACCACGTTGACCACGCCGCCCGGGCTGCTCAGGCCGTAGAGCACCGAGGCGGGGCCGCGCAGCACTTCGATGCGTTCGGCGCCGTAGTTCTCGGTCTTCCAGACCGAGAAGCTGTTGGCGTTGCGCAGCGGCAGGCCGTCTTCATAGAAGCCGGGGCTGTAGGCATCGAAGCCGCGCACGGCGATCCAGTCGTAGCGCGAGTCGGAGCCGAAGGGCGCGATGTTCACGCCCGGCGTGTAGCCCAGCGCATCGCGCAGCCGCGTCGCGCCGATGGCCTGGAAGCGGTCGGCCGTGATCACCGACAGCGACTGCGGCGTCTCGATGATCGGCGTGTCGGTCTTGGAGCCGGCCGTGCTGCGGCGCGCGAGGTAGCCGTTGACGTGGCCGTTCTCTTCCGCATCGGGCGTCACCGTGACCGACGGCAGCGCAGCGCCAGTGCTGGCGTTGGCCGGAGTGGGTTGCGCGTCCGTCTGGGCCGAAGCCGACAGGCCCCAGAAGGTGATGACAGTTCCGAAGGCCGCCGCGAGCGAGGCATTCAGCAGGCGTTGGCGAGGCAGGGGAAGAGTGCGCATGAGTAGGACAAATGGTGGATGAATGGGTAGACCGCGCGGATTTTAATGAGAATGGTTCTTATTTTGGTCGGACTGTGGAATCACATGGGTACAAATGACGCATTTCCACGACAGGACCCGTTCTCTTGCCGCCGGATGCAGGCCGCACGCGGGCGGCCCGTAAGCTTCAAAGCGTGGCCGACAGCGGCCGCCCCGAGATCGCCACCGCGTCATCGCGCGGCAGCCAGAGCGCATCGCAGAAGTAGCGTTCGCGCAGCATCATCACGAGCATCGCGCGCTTGTGCGGCAGGTCGAATTCCTTGACCTTCGCGTAGCCGGACTTGTCCAGGTTGCGGATCTGCTGCACGTGGTCGATGCGCGGCTCGCCCATCGCGCGCTGCGTGCGCGGGTCGCAAAGAAAGATGTAGTGCGAGATCGAGGTGAGCCAGGCCGTCGCGTACGCCTTGCCGCGGAACGCGGGCTCGCCCACCAGCACATGCCACCCGCGGTCGTGGTCGTCCACGTCGTAGAAGGGCGCAATGCGGCTTTCCTTGGCCCAGTACATCTCGAAGTAGGCAAAAGGCTCGCCGTCGAAGCTCGCGATCATCGAGTACATGTGCGGATCGCGGTCGATCGCATCCAGATAGGCGCGGTGCTTGTCCAGGTCGCCTTCCTCTTCCCAGATCTTGGCCACGTCGGGGTCGTTCATCCAGCGGTTGAACAGCGGCAGGTCGCGCTCGAAGTCGATGCTGCGAAAAGAGAACGTCTTGCCCAGCCACGGAATGAAGCGCTGGTAGAGCACGCCGCGCGGCTTGGGCGGGCGCACCGGATGGCGCTTGCCGTGGGTCAGCGCGTACTGCAGCGCGATGGGCGTGTGCACTGCGGGCAGCCACATCCGCGCGTGCTGCCACAGCATGTCGCGCCAGGCGCGCGCCTCGGTGCCGCCCGCGATCGGCAGCAGCACGCCCGATTGCGCGAGTGCCCCGAAGCGTTCCGCGTCGGCTACGACGATCGAGCGGTTCGCCGGATGGTGCGCGAACGCGGCCTCCAGCGCCGCGAGCAGATGCGTCGCCGCGCCCGGGCCGGTGGTCTCGCCCTCGACCTGCGCGAGCGCAAGGCCCGGGGCAGCGGCCGCGGCGGCGACGGTGGTGATCCTCCACTGCGACAGCGCGCCGGTCGCGCGCGTGCGCACCATCAGGCTGGCGCCTTCGAGCGTGACGTCGTGCGCCTGGCCGTCGGCGTACGAAATCAGCGGGGTCTTCGGTCCCGTGTCTGCAGCCGGGGCCGGCTGCGGTGTGACGAGCGTCATAGGTCTCCTTGGGTGTTGTGTGCGCCGTGCGTGCCGTGCGCGCCGCGCGTGACGTGTGCATCGGATGGGCGCCGGATGTGCGGGGCCAGCAGCGCCAGCCCCTGGTGCATGGCCGGGAAGAGGCTGCGGTTGAAGTTGTTCCAGCGCAGCTCCAGGATCGTGTCCTCGGGGCCGATGTCGGTGCCGAGCACGTCGAAGATCACCTCGCCCGAGTCGATGCCGTTGTCCACGTAGTGCAGCGAGGCGCCGGTCTTGCGCACCGTCGGCACCGTCGTCTTCTCCATCGTGGTCCAGTTCGTCACCTTCTGGCCGCGCACGCCGTGCAGCGCATCGAGCGTCGCGCACGCGCCGCGGCGCTCATACGGCGACTCGATGCGGGTGATGCCCGGATGGATGTTGACGATCTTGCGATGGAAGTGCGCGCCGGGTCGCACCAGCTCGTCCAGGATGACCAGGAGCCCGTCGAGCACGACCGCGTCGGCCTGCAGCGTGAGCAGCTTGTCGAGCAGCGCGCGCTCGAAGGCGCTCTTGCCCGCGGCGCGCTCGGCCTTGGCGTCGAGCGGCAGGCGCCGGTATGCCGAGGGCACCGGATGCAGCATGTCGCGCAAAAGCCGCCCCTGCGCCCGCAGGTCCTTCGGAAAGATCCACTTGCGCTCGGGGTGCCAGGCGAAGCCGTAGTCCTGCAGCGCCGCCTGGTCGCGCGGCGACTGCGCGTCGTCGTCGTAGACGATGCCTTCGAGCGAATAGGCGTCGCCCAGCGGCGTGGTGTCCAGCGCCTCGGCCAGGTATTCGAGCGGCGACTTCATGTAGCGCTGCGCGCCCTTGTAGTCGATGTGCTGGCCTGCCTTGTCGGCGGCGGCGTTTCGCAGGGACAGGATGTAGACGAGCTTTGCCTTGGGCATGGGTGTGGGATGAAGGATGGACGTTGAAATCGGCACGGCACCCCCGTGGGGCGGGCGCGCCTCCAAGGGAGACGAAATCGCGCCGGATCTGTTCATCGCACCGGCGTTGCGCCGTGCGCGGCGCATGCGCCGCGTCGGGCGTCAGGCGCCGGGCGTCTCGGTTTCGGTTTCGGTTTCGATCTCGCGGTGCGCCGGCGCGAGCGGGCACGCACCGCAGTAGTCCTCGCCGGGCAGCAAGTGGTAGAGGCAGCACTGGCGGTGCAGCTTCACCGTGTCGTAGTGGTCGTCGTGGAACATGCGCACTTCGCGCTGCCGCCCGTGCAGCGGGTTGTCGAAGCCCCGTTCCGGCATCGGCTCGCCGCCGCAATGGCGCGAAGGCCAGACCGGATCGCGCACCAGCCGCGCCCAGTCCTCGGCGATCGCCGGCAGCCCGGTCAGCGCCAGCGCCTGCTCGAAGACCACGTCGAACTCGCGCGCCGCGTTGCCCCAGAGGATCTTGGGCGCGAGCCGCGTCAGCCGGGCCAGCGTCTCGAAGAGCGGCGCCAGGTGCTGCCACAGCAAGGGCGCATAGCGCACGCTCGTCGGCGCACCCGGCATCGGCGCGCCCATGTGCAGGATGTGAAAGCGCACGGGATTGCCGTCGTCGTCCAGCACCACCCATGTCTCGTCCGCGCCGATGGGAAAGACCTGCTCCAGCACCGTCGCGGCCGCGATCACCGGCGGCAGCAGCGCCGCCAGGTATTCGAGGCTCCAGGCCGAGGCGATCGGGCGCAGGTCGCGCCCGTCGCTGCGGCGAAAGCGGGCGCTGCGGCGCATCACGGCCATCAGCGCGTCGGGCGCGAGCAGGTCGGCCACGCGCACGGCGCCGGCCGGTGCGACAGGCGCGCACTGCAGCCTTTCGCCGAACGGCCGCAGGTCCTCGCCCTCGAAGAGCGGCTCCAGGATCGGGATCATGGGTGCGTGGGCCGCAAGGCGGGGAGACGGTGCGCGGAGTCCATCCAGGAAAGACGCGCCAGCCGCCCGCATGTTCATGCGCCATCCCGTTCCGGCTGCCCACGGCGCCGGCCGCGTGAACATCGGCGAGGCCGGATCGTCTATGCAAGGAGCGGCGTGATGCCGCCGGGGCCGTGCCTTCGGGCAGGGGCGTTCTCCAATCGTTTTACGGTCCGGCGGCGGGTGTCCGTGCCGCGCGGCCGCTGTGTCGCCTTCACGGGCGGAAAGAGTTCTCGTATGTCATCTGCCAGTGGCAATGCCGCGGAGGTCCGGCGCCTGCTGAAACCCTTCGCACCCTGGTTCGTGCTGTCCGCGGTCACCGGCATCGCCGCGGGCGTCGCCACGGTCGCGCTGCTGCGCACCATCAACCAGGTGCTCAACCAGCAAGGCGGCATGGCCGGCGGCCTGTTGCTCACCTTCATCGCGCTGTGCGGCGTCGCGCTCTTCGGCCGCATGGCCTCGGACGTGTCGACCAACTTCGTCGGCCAGCGCCTGGTGGCGCAGGTGCGCAAGAGCCTTGCGCAGAAGATCCTCGCGGCGCCCATCGACGCGCTGGAGCGCTACCGCACGCACCGCCTGATGCCCGTGCTGTCGCAGGACGTGGACATGATCAGCGACGTGGCCTTCGTGCTCTCGTCCACGCTGATCGCGATCGCCGTCGCGCTCGGCTGCCTGGTCTACCTGGCCATCCTTTCGCTGCCGCTGTTCGGCCTTCTGGTGGTGATGCTCGCGATCGGCGCCACGATCCAGATCATGGCCCAGGCGCGCGCCGAAGTCGGCTTCTGGAAGGCGCGCGAATACGAAGACCAGCTGCACAAGGCCTACCGCGCGATCAGCGAGGGCGCCAAGGAGCTGCGCATGCACCGCGCGCGCCGCACGCACATGTTCGGCGGCCAGGTCGAGCGCATCGTGGACATCATCCGCAGCGTCAACGGCCGCGCGATCAACACCTACGTCATCGCCTCGGCCTTCGGCTCGGCCCTCTTCTTCCTGCTGATCGCGCTCATCCTGGGCTGGGCCGCGTTCCGCAACACCGACCCGGCGGTGCTCAGCGGCTTCGTGCTCGTGCTGCTGTTCCTGAAAGGCCCCATCGATTCCATCGCGCTCGCGCTGCCCAACGTGGGCCGCGCCAAGGTCGCGTTCCAGCGCATCGCCGACCTCTCGGCGCGCTTTGCCACGCCCGAGCCGCACCTGCACCTGGAGCACCCGGCCAGCATCGCCGCGCTCTCGCACGGCATCGGCATGCGCGGCGTGCGGTATGCCTTCGAGCCGGCCGAGGGCAGCGAGCCCTTCGTGCTCGGCCCGATCGACCTGCAGCTGCGCCGCGGCGAGATGGTGTTCGTCGTGGGCGACAACGGCTCGGGCAAGACCACCCTCATCAAGCTGCTGCTCGGCCTCTACGCGCCGCAGCAGGGCGAGGTGCTGCGCGACGACGCCGTCGTGACGCCCGAGACCCGCGACGACTACCGCCAGCTCTTCACCACCGTGTTCTCCGACTTCTACCTCTTCGAGGACCTGGTCGCGAACCACAAGGGCGAGGAGAGCGCGCAGGCCCTGCCGCAGGCGGCGCTGCCCTACCTGCAGCGCCTGGAAATCGCCCACAAGGTGAGCGTGAAGGACGGCTCGTTCAGCACCGTGGACCTCTCCACCGGCCAGCGCAAGCGTCTCGCGCTCGTGCACGCCTATCTGGAAGGCCGCCCGGTGCTGGTGTTCGACGAATGGGCCGCCGACCAGGACCCGACCTTCCGCCACCTGTTCTACACCGAGCTCCTGCCCGAGTTGCGCGCCAAGGGGCACCTGCTGGTGGTCATCTCGCACGACGACCGCTACTTCCACCTGGCCGACCGCGTCATCACGATGAAGTCGGGCCGCATCGCGGAAGACCGCGCGCGCGCGCCGCAAGGCCTTGCCGCGTGAAGGCGCCCAAGCGCTTCATTCACGCCGCCGTTTCGTTCACCGCCCCGAATCTTCGATGCCGTGCATCCGCGGGCGTTCGCACATCACCACAGGAGTCGACATTCCATGCAACACATCCATGACCTGATCGGCGTCGGATTCGGTCCGTCGAACATCGCGCTGGCCATAGCGCTCGAAGAGAAGCGCCATGGCGCCAAGCCGGTGGATGCCTTGTTCATCGAGCGCCAGCCCAGCTTCGCCTGGCATCCGCACATGCTGCTGGACCAGGCGCACATGCAGATCTCGTTCCTGAAGGATCTGGCCACGCTGCGCAACCCGACCAGCCGCTTCACCTTCATCAACTACCTGCACGAGAGCGGCCGGCTGCCGGACTTCATCAACCTCAAGAGCTTCTTTCCGAGCCGCCACGAGTTCAACGACTACCTGGGCTGGGCCGCACGCCAGTTCGAGGCCTCGTGCGCCTACGGGCAAGAGGTGTTCGAGGTGCTGCCCGAAAAGCAGGGCGGCGAGGTCTCGCTGCTGCGCGTGCGCTCGCGCGGCGACGACGGGCGCGTGCAGGAGCGCCTCGCGCGCAACCTGGTGGTGAGCGTGGGCGGCACGCCCAACATCCCCGAGGGCTTTCGCGCGCTGCGCGGCGACGGCCGCGTCTTCCACTCCAACAGCTACCTGAAGGACATCGCGCGCCACGGCCAGGCCCAGCGCGTCGCGGTCATCGGCGCCGGCCAGAGCGCGGCCGAGATCTTCATGGACCTGCAGGGCAGGCCCAACGCGCCGCAGGTCGACCTCATCATGCGCGCGCGCTCGATCCGCCCGGCCGACGACAGCGCGTTCGTCAACGAGGTCTTCAATGTCGAATTCACCGACTACGTCTACAGCCGCCCGCAGGACGAGCGCGCCGCGCTGCTCGATGAGGTGTCACAGACCAACTACGCGGTGGCCGACCTCGACCTGATCCAGCAGATCTTCAAGGTTTTCTACGACCAGAAGGTGGCGCGCGGCAACCGCCTGCGCATGCTGCGCCAGCACGACGTGCGCGCGGTGCGCGCCGCCAGCGACGGCGTGCACCTGCAGCTGTTCGACCAGGACGCGGGCCGCGAGAGCAGCGTGCGCTACGACGCCGTGGTGCTCGCCACCGGCTACATGCGGGAGCACCACAAGGACCTGCTGCGGCCGCTGGCGCCGTACCTGGGCGACTTCTCGGTCGACCGCTACTACCGCCTGGCCGCCACGCCCGACTTTCACCCGGGCATCTTCCTGCAGGGCGCCTGCGAAGACAGCCACGGCATCAGCGACACGCTGCTGTCGGTGACCTCGGTGCGCACCGGCGAAATCGGCAACGCGCTCCTGGCCGCCATGCCGCGCATGCGCAGCAGCGCGCGCAGCGAATCGACGCTCGCCCAGATCTAGCCTTAGCCCATCCGCCTTCGACCGGCGTCCCGCCCGGACCGCGCCTTCCCGTCGCCTCACTGGCGGTGGGAAAGTGCGGTCCGCGTCCCGCACGCCTTGCCTTCTTCCCATGCGCCGAATCGTTCCTCTCCTGCTTCTCGCCGTGCTGTCGGTCACCGCCGGCGCCGGCTATCTCTGGGCGCGCCGCCCGGCCACCGACGTCGCGTCGGTGCCGGTGGTGCGCGCGAACATCGAATCGAGCGTGACGGCGCTCGGCACGCTGCAGCCGCGGCGCTACGTCGATGTGGGCGCGCAGGTCTCGGGGCAGATCCTGCGGCTGCTCGTGCAGCCGGGCGACGCCGTGCAGAAGGGACAGTTGCTGGTGGAGATCGACCCCAGCGTGCAGCGCGCGACCGTCGATGCGGGCCGGGCCTCGCTCGCGGGCCTGCGCGCGCAGCTGGCCGAGCAGCGCGCGCAGCACCGGCTCGCCGGGCAGCAGCACGCGCGCCAGCGCCGCATGGCCGCCGACGGCGCCACCCGCGAGGAAGACGTGCAGGGCGCCGAGGCCGCGCTCGCCTCGGCGGCCGCCCGCATCGACAACCTCGCCGCGCAGATCGCGCAGACCCAGGCCACGCTCAAGGCCGACGAGGCGCGCCTGGGCTACACGCGCATCTTTGCGCCGATGGCCGGCACGGTCGTCTCGGTCGAGGCGCGCGAGGGCCAGACCCTCAACGCCACCTACCAGACGCCGAACGTGCTGCGCATCGCCGACCTCTCGTCGATGACGGTGTGGTCCGAGGTGTCCGAGGCCGACGTGCGGCGCGTCAAGCCCGGCATGCCGGTCTACTTCACCACGCTGGGCGCCGACCAGCGCCGCTGGCACGGCAAGGTGCGCCAGCTGCTGCCCGCGCCGCCGACGCCGGCGCCCAAGGCCGGCGGCGCCGAGGGCGGCTCCGCGCCGCAGACGGCCGCGAGCAAGGTGGTGGTCTACACGGCGCTCTTCGACGTGGACAACGCCGATGGCGAACTCATGCCGCAGATGACCGCGCAGGTCGCCTTCGTCGAGGCGTCGGCCAAGGATGCGGTCTCGGTGCCCGCGAACGCGCTGGTGCCGGTGGCGGGCGGCCGCGCCGACCGCGCGGATCGGGCCTTGGTGCGCGTGCTGCATGCGGACGGATCGGTGCAGACGCGCGAGCTGCGCATCGGCGTGCGCAACCGCGTCGCCGCGCAGGTGCTCGACGGCGTGCAGGTGGGCGAGCGCATCGTCACCGTCACCGCCGAGCGCAAGGCGGCCAGGCCGTGACGCGCGAGGTGCCTGCGGCGGGCGTGCCGCTGATCGAGCTGCAGGACATCCGCAAGTCCTACGGACCCGCGAGCAGCGAAAGCACTGATGACGCCGAATCCCTGCCGCCGGCGATGGTGCTGCGCGGCATCTCGCTGAAGCTCTTCGCGGGCGAGTTCGTCGCCATCGTCGGCGCCTCGGGCTCGGGCAAGTCCACGCTCATGCACATCCTGGGGTGCCTGGACCGGCCCAGCAGCGGGCGCTATCTCTTCGAGGGCGAGGACGTGGCCGGCTTCGACGCCGACGCGCTCGCCTGGCTGCGCCGCGAGGCCTTCGGCTTCGTGTTCCAGGGCTACCACCTCGTGCCGACCGAGTCGGCGCGCGAGAACGTGGAGATTCCCGCGCTCTACGCCGGCATGCCCGAGGCCGAGCGCCGCGTGCGCGCCACCGCGCTGCTCGAGCGGCTGGCCATGGGCGCGCGGCTGGACCACCGGCCCAGCCAGCTCTCGGGCGGCCAGCAGCAGCGCGTGGCCATCGCGCGCGCGCTCATGAACGGCGGGCGCATCATCCTGGCCGACGAGCCCACCGGCGCGCTCGACAGCCAGAGCGGCGCCGAGGTGATGAAGCTGCTCAACGAGCTGGCCGACGCGGGCCACACGGTGATCCTCATCACGCACGACCGGAACGTGGCCGCGCAGGCGCGGCGCGTGATCGAGATCCGCGACGGGCAGATCGTGGCGGATTCGGGCGGTGCCCCGTCGGCCATTTCCGCTTCAACTGCTGCGCCGGCCGCACCGGCCGCACCGGCCGCATCGCGGCGCAACGCCCGCCACGCGCCCCAGGCCTCGCTCGCCGCCGACCTGCACGAGGCGGCCCGCGCCGCCTGGCGTGTGATGTGGAGCAACCGCTTTCGCACCGGCCTCACGCTGCTGGGCATCGTGATCGGGGTGGCCTCGGTGATCGCGATGCTCGCGGTGGGCAGCGGCTCGCAGCAGCAGGTGATGGCGCAGTTCGAGACCTTCGGCGTGCGCACCATGTTCGTGGCCGCGCGCGAGGGCAGCGTGCGCGCGCCCGGCGCGCCGCTCACGCTGGCCGACGTCGACACCGTGCGGGGCCTGGCGAACGTGGAGGCCGTGGCGCCCTACATCGAGGACCGCGTGGTCGTGCGCCGCGGCAACGTCGACCATGCGTCCGAGGGCGGCGGCACCACCGTGGGCTTTGCGCACGTGCTGGGCTGGGGCGTGAGCGAAGGCCTCATGTTCGAGGAGGCCGACGAGCAGCGCGTGGCCAAGGTCGCGGTCATCGGCCAGACCGTGCGGCGCGCGCTCTTCGCCGACGGCACCGACCCGATCGGGCAGGACGTGCTCATCGACAAGGTGCCCTTCCAGGTCGTGGGCGTGCTCGCCGCCAAGGGCACCAGCGACGGCGAGGACCAGGACGACCGCGTGGTCGTGCCGTTCTCGGCCGCCGCCGCGCGCCTCTTCGGGCACCAGAACCCGACCTGGATCGGCGTGCAGGTGCGCGACATGGAGCAGGCCACCCAGACGGCCGAGGCGATCGAGACCGAGCTGGCCGCGCGCCGCCGCGTGCGCGACGTGCGCGTGTGGAACCGGGTCGAGGCGATCCGCGTGCAGTCGGCCACCGCGCGCGCGATGACGATGATGCTCGGCCTGATCGCCGCGATCTCGCTGGTGGTGGGCGGCATCGGCGTGATGAACGTGATGCTGATGACGGTGCGCGAGCGCACGCGCGAAGTCGGCATCCGCATGGCGACCGGCGCGCGCCAGACCGACATCCTGCGCCAGTTCATGACCGAGGCGGTGCTGGTGACCTCCGTGGGCGGCACGGTGGGCGTGGCCGTGGGCCTTTTCATCGTCGCCGCGCTGATGCTGGCCGGCGTGCCGGTGGTGTTCTCGCTGCTCGCGAGCATCGGGGCCTTCGGCTGCGCGGTGCTCACGGGGCTCGTGTTCGGCTTCATGCCCGCGCGCAACGCGGCGCGGCTGGACCCGGTCGTGGCATTGGCGTCGCAATGAACCGATTCACACACCCGACCGGATCGCGCGGCTTCATGCCCCTGCTGAGCGTGTGCATGTGCGCACTGTTGTCCGGCTGCGCCGCGACGGCGAATGACTCGCAGCCGCAGGCCGTGGAGCCCCCCGCGGCGTGGCGCAACGCCCAGGCCGGCGCGAACGGCGCCGCCGCGGTCGATGCGCACTGGTGGCGCAGCTTCGGCAGCGGCGAACTCGACGCGCTGATCGAAGAGGCCCAATCCCGCAACCAGGACCTCGCGACGGCGCTGGCCCGCGTCGATGCCGCGCGGGCGCAGGCCCGCATCGCCGGGGCGGCCCTCGCGCCCGACCTCTCGGGCCGCCTCGATGCGGCCCGCGAAGCGCGCATGGGCGGCCGCGCGGACGTCGACGGCAACACCAGCTTCATCGGCTTCGCGGCAAGCTACGAGCTCGACCTCTGGGGGCGCCGCGGCGCGCTGCACCAGGAAGCATTGAAGGGCCTGCGCGCGAGCGAGTTCGACCGCGATGCGGTGCGCCTGGGCGTTGCGGCGGAGGTCGCCTCGTCGTGGCTGCAACTGCGCGGCCTGCGCGAGCGCGAAGCCATCGCACGAGACAACCTGGCGAACGCGCAGCGCGTGCTGCAGCTGGTGGAGGCGCGCAGCCGCGCCGGCGCGGTCACGCCGCTGGACCTTGCGCAGCAGCGCGGACTGGTCGCCGCGCGGCAGCGCGAGCTGGCGGCTTTGCAGCGACAGGCCAACGATGCCGAAACCGCGCTGGCGCTGTTGCTGGGTGCGCCGGCACTGCCGCCTGCATTGCGCGCCGAGCGGCAAGAGGGCGTACGGGGCGTGCAGGGCGCCACGCGTCTCGCATCGCTGAAGATGCCTTCGATCGATGCCGGCATTCCCGCACTGGCGCTCACCCGCCGCCCCGACATCGCGCGCGCCGAGGCCCGCCTGGCGGCGGCCGACGCGAACCTGCAGGCCGCGCGCGCGGCGCTGCTGCCGGGCGTGCGCCTCGGCGCCACCATCGGCCTGCAGGGGCAGGCGCCGGGCCGGCTGATCGACAACCCGCTCTACAGCCTCGCGGCCGGCGTCGTGGCGCCGATCTTCGACGGCGGGCGGCTGCGCGGCGAACGCGACCTGTCCGAAGCGCGGCGCAGCGAGCTCGTCGCGGGTTATCGGGCCGCGATCCTCGGCGCGCTGGCCGATGCGGAGACCGCGCTGAACGCCGTCGCGGGCACCGATGCGCAGGCCTTCGCGCAGGCGAAGGAGTTGCTGCAGGCGCGCCGCGCCGCAGAACTCTCGGAGTCGCGCTACCGCGCGGGCGCCGAGACGCTGCTGGTGCTGCTCGATGCGCAGCGCACGCTCTACGCCGCGCAGGATCTTGCCGTGCAGTTGCAGCAGCAGCGCCTGCAGGCGCGCGTTGCGCTGTACCGCGCGCTCGGCGGCGGATGGCGCGGCGATGCGGCCGCGCCGCTGGCGCAGGGCGGGGCCTGACGGCGCCGGACCGCGTGCACTGCGTCCTGCCCATGTGTGCGCCCGCTTCTTCGGAACAGTCCGGAATGAACATATGCCGCGCTCCTTCGTCAATACCAGAACGAGGTCGAATCCGGCCACAGACGAAGGCAGTCGACGATGACCACCCGAACCCATGTTCCTGCAAATCCTGCTTTCGATACGGCATGGGCGCTCTTCTGCCAGCTGCACGACACGCCCTCGCGCGCGCATGCAGACCAGCTCGTCGTCTGGCTGGCCGAGAGTCCCGGCCACGTGCGCGCGCTGGACGAGGCACTGACGCTGTGGGCGCTCGCGGGCGCCGCGCTGATGAAGCCCGTGCTCGACGAATCGCTGCGCGCGGGTCCCGACCTGCAGTGAGGGGCGCGGCGCCCGCGCATCCCTTGCCTTTTCTTTTTCTTCACGACGCAGGGCAGCCGGCGGCACGTTCCGCCGCGCCGTTCGCCCGTCATGCCCATCGAGGAACACCGTGAGAACCACATCCCCATCGCGCAGACATGCGTGGCGCCGCAGCGCGGCCATCGTTGCCTTCGCGGGCATCTTCATGGCGGGCGCGCCGGCCTGGGCCCGGCGCGAGGCTCCGTCTGAACCGGCATCGACGGCAGCCTCGATCGACATCCGCCGTACAGCCGACGGCATTCCCCACGTGCGCGCCGACAGCTGGCGCGGCCTGGGCATCGGCTACGGCCACGCACAGGCAGAGGACGCGCTGTGCACGCTGGCCGACCAGTTCGTCACGTTCAGGGGAGAGCGTTCGCTGCGCTTCGGTCCCGACGACAAACCGCCGACGCGCTCGACCTTCGGCCAGCCGAAGAACATCGATCTCGATTTCTTCTTCAAGGCCTTCGCGGACGCCGATGCCGTCGAAGCGTTTCGTCGCGAACAGCCGGCCGAGCTGAACGAACTCATCGCCGGCTACGCCGAGGGCTACAGCCGCTACGTGCGAACGCTCGCGACGCAAGCGCGGCGCGGCGGCAAGGCGCGCGCGCAGAACGCGTGCGCCGGGGCGCCCTGGGTCGGTGCCATCGAGCCGGACGACATCTATCGCCGCATGATCGCCGCCGGTCTTGCGGGCGGCTACGCGCGCTTCGTCTCCGAGATCGTCAATGCGAAGCCTGCTGCCACCGCCGCGGCGGCATCGCCCGCGCCGGCCGGCAAGCTTTCACTGCAATCGCGCCTGGACATTCCCGTGGGCGACGTGCGCGGCATCGGCAGCAACGTGCTGGCCTTCGGCCAGGCGGCGGCCGGCGAGCGCGGCGGCAGCGTGCTGTTCGGCAATCCGCACTGGTACTGGGGCGGGCCGGACCGCTTCTACCAGGTGCACCTCACGCTGCCGGGCAAGCTCGATGTGGCGGGCGTCTCGTTCCTGGGCATTCCGCTGATCATGATCGGCTTCAACAACGACGTGGCGTGGAGCCACACGGTGTCGTCCGCGCGGCGCTTCGGCCTGTTCCAGCTCGCCCTCGATGCGAAGGACCCCACGCGCTACATCGTCGATGGCGTCTCCGAGCCGATGCGCGGCGTGCCGCTGGCGGTGCAGGTGCGCCACGCCGACGGCACCACCGGCACCGTGCGCCGCACGCTCTACCGCACGCGCTTCGGTCCGGTGATCGACCTGGGCGCGCAGAACGAGGCGCTGGGCTGGGGCGCCGGCACCGCGCTCGCGATGCGCGACGTCAATGCGGCAAACCACCGCATCTTTCGCAACTTCTTTCGCTGGGACCAGGCCAGCTCGCTCGACGATTTCATCGAGGTCCAGCGGCAGGAAGCGGCGGTGCCCTGGGTCACCACCACCGCCATCGGCCGCGGTGACGGCCGCGCGTGGTTCTCCGAAGTGGGCGCCGTGCCCAACGTGCCCGACGACCTGCGCGAGGCCTGCGCCACGCCGATGTCCAGGGCCTTCGCCGCCATCGACCCCGGCACGCCGTTTCTCGATGGCAGCCGTTCGGCCTGCGAATGGAAGACCGACGCGGCCGCCGTGCAGCGCGGCGCGATGCCGGCGGCGCAGATGCCCGGCCTGCTGCGCGAGGACTACGTCGCCAACATGAACGGCAGCTACTGGCTGGCCAATCCGGCGCAGCCGCTGGCCGGCTTCGCGTCGATCCTCGGCGGCGAGGGCCAGCCGCTCACGCTGCGCGGGCGCGAAGGGCACCGCATCGCGGCCGAGCTGGCCGGCGCGGGCGCCGGTTCCGCGCAAAGCCTCGCGCAGCGCGTGATGCGAACGACGCTCGAGGGGCGCGCCTATTCGGCGGACCAGTACAAAAAGCCACTGCTCGACCGCGCCTGCGTGCCGGGCCGCGTCGAGTTCAAGCCCGATGCCCAGGCCAGGGCGCGGACGGTGGATGTGCGCCCGGCCTGCCAGGTGCTTCGCAACTGGCCGAACCGCGCCGACGCCGCGGACCGCGGCGCGCTGCTGTGGGACGCCTTCTGGACGCGCCTGCAGCAGATTCCGGAAGCCGAGCTGTACGCCAAGGCGTTCTCGGCCGATGCGCCGCTGCGCACGCCGGCCGACGTGAACGCCGCGGACCCGCGCGTCGCGCAGGCCCTTGCGGGCGCGGCCGACGACATGCGGCGCCGGGGCTGGGCGCTCGACGCGCCGCTGGGCAGCCAGCGCTTCGCGCGCAGCGGGGGCCGCGAGGTCGCCCTGTTCGGCGGCTGCGACACCGAGGGCTATTTCGCCGTGTCGTGCAGCGCGGACGGCGACTACAAGGGCGACTACACCATGGGCCCCACGTCGCACGGCAACAGCTACCTGCAGGTCGTCTGGTTCGACGGGCGTGGCGTGCACGCGCGCACGCTGCTGGCGCACGGCGAAAAGGAAACGGCAGTGGCAGGCGGCCAGGGCGCCGCGCCGGTCGCGCGCTATGCGAAGAAGGACTGGCTGCGCTTTCCCTTCCGCGAGGAAGACATCGCGCGCGATCCGTCGCTGGTGCGCAAGACGCTGCGGCCCTGAAGGCCGGCCGCGGTCAGCCGCGCTTGGGAATGTTCAATCCCGCTACGACCGCCGGCCGCGCGACGAACGCTTCGAGCACGCGCGCGACGTTCTTGAAATCCTTGAAGCCCACCAGGTCGCCCGCTTCGTAGAAGCCGATCAGGTTGCGGATCCACGGGAACGAGGCGATGTCGGCGATGGTGTAGTCGTCGCCCATGATCCACGCGCGATTCGCCAGGTGCTTGTCGAGCACGCCGAGCAGGCGCTTCGACTCGGCCACGTACCGGTCGCGCGGGCGCTTGTCTTCGTAGTCCTTGCCGGCGAACTTGTTGAAGAAGCCCAGCTGGCCGAACATCGGCCCGATGCCGCCCATCTGGAACATCACCCACTGGATGGTTTCGTAGCGGCCGGCGGCGTCCTGCGGCATGAACTTGCCGGTCTTCTCGGCGAGATAGACGAGGATCGCGCCCGACTCGAACAGCGCGAGCGGCTTGCCGCCCGGGCCGTCGGGGTCCAGGATCGCCGGGATCTTGTTGTTCGGGTTGAGCGACAGGAACTCCGGCGACATCTGGTCCTGCGTCTCGAAGCTCACCAGGTGTGGCTCGTAGGCGAGGCCGGTTTCCTCCAGCATGATCGACACCTTCACGCCGTTGGGCGTGGGCAGCGAGTACAGCTGCAGGCGTTCAGGGTGCTGGGCTGGCCATTTCTTGGTGATGGGAAAGCTCGAGAGATCGGTCATGGGTGTTCCTGAAAAAGCGCAAGCGGGGGATTCTGCCCCCGCTGCGTTTCAGGTGCCCGGTGTCGGATGCCCTCAGGTGCCCTCAGGTGCCCTCAGATGCCCAGCCAGCGCATCGTGTCCGCCTCTGCATCGCCCGATGCGGGAACGAAGGCCGTGTAGTTCGCCGCGGCGAGCGCGCGCTTGCCGGCATCGCTCTGGCTGAGCCCGATCAGCGTCTCGCGCACCGTGGCCGCGACGGCGGCATCGGTCTTGGTGGACAGGAGCCACTGCTTGACGGGCACGGCCCGCGATTCCGCGCAGACCTTGCCGCCGCCGTCGGTCCAGGTCTTGACCACGCCCGCCGACGCGGTGGCGCCGTAGGCGGCAAAGCCGTTGGTCACGTAGAAGGGCACGGCGTCCTGGAAGCGCGTGTTGGTCACCTTGACCGCCGACTCCGCCACGCCGTGCTCGCGCAGCATCGCGCGCGTGATCACCGAGGTGATCGAGTCCACGTCGGGCAGCACCAGGCTCTTGCCCGCCACGTCCTTCCAGTTGGAGATGGGCTGCTGCTTGCACAGGAACGAGACCTTGTAGTCGGTGAAGCCCGCGGTCCAGGCCACCGCCTTGTAGTTGCCCGACTTGATGCCCTCCAGCGCCACGTGCGCGGGGTGGATGAAGACCAGGTCGACTTCCTTCTTCTTCATGGCCTCGCGCGCGCTGTTGTACGAGATCAGCACCTTCACCGTCACCGGCTGCTTGAGCGCCTTGCTCAGGGCTTCGGCAATGAGCTCGAAGCGCGGCGCGATCTGCGCCTCGGTGACCTGGTAGCTCACGCCTTCGGTCACGCCGATCACCAGCGCGTGGGCCGAGGCGCCGGCCGTGACGAGGAGCGCCGCCAGAGCGCGCGCGGCCGTGCGAAGCGACGGGGAAAGGGGGCGGAGTTGCATCGAGAGCTTTCTTTCGGATTGTGGCCAGATTGTTACAACATGTTTGTTCCGATCATAGACAGCCGAAAGGGCGGCGGCCTCACGGGTTAGTACTAAGGGCAACAGTTTTGCGGCAACCGCGCAACGCCCGCAGCTATCTCGTTCGGAGATACGCAGGTCTTCAATCCATATGAATCTTGCGCGTTAACCCGCTGCGGCGAGGCCGGGTGGCGCCGCGACCATCGTCTGCACAACGAAAGCGAGACACCACCCATGAGCACTCCCGCAATGACACAGCCCTACGAGGGCCGCTTCGACAGCACCTCCGACGCGGTCTACCGCAAGGTCAGCTGGCGCCTGATTCCGCTGCTGTTCCTCTGCTACATCGTGGCCTACCTGGACCGCGTGAACGTCGGCTTCGCCAAGCTGCAGATGCAGGGCGACCTGCAGTTCAGCGAGGCGGTGTATGGCCTGGGTGCAGGCATCTTCTTCGTCGGCTACTTCCTCTTCGAGGTGCCGAGCAACGTGGTGCTGCACCGCGTGGGCGCGCGCCGCTGGATCGCGCGGATCATGGTCACCTGGGGCCTCCTGTCGGCAGCCACGATGTTCGTGAGTTCGCCGATGTCGTTCTACGTCATTCGCTTCTTGCTCGGCGCGGCCGAGGCGGGCTTCTTCCCCGGGATCATCCTGTACCTCACCTACTGGTACCCGGCCGCGCGGCGCGGCAAGGCGACCTCGCTGTTCCTCGCGGCGATTCCGTTCGCGGGCATCCTGGGCGGGCCGATCTCGGGCTGGATATTGCAGGGCATGAACGGCGTGCACGGCTGGGCGGGATGGCAGTGGCTCTTCCTGCTGCAGGGCCTGCCGACCGTGGCGCTCGGCGTGGTCGTGTGGCGCTACCTGGACGACCGCGTGAAGGACGCGCAATGGCTCACGCCGGCCGAGCGCGAGCTCATCGCCCGCGACATCGCGGCCGAAGACGCGGGCAAGCCGGAAGCGAAGATCCTCACCGTGCTCGCCAACCCGCGCGTGTGGCTCTTGGCGCTGGTGTACTTCTCGTTCGTCTCGGGGCTCTACGGCATCTCGTTCTGGCTGCCGAGCATCATCAAGGCGATCGGCGTGAAGGGTGCGCTGGACATCGGCCTGGTGAGCGCCATCCCCTGGGCCTTCGGCGTCGTCGCGATGTACCTGGTGGCGCGCAGTGCCGACCGGCGCCTGGAGTACCGCTGGCACAGCGCCATCGCGGCCGTGGTCGGCGCCGTCGGGCTGGTGCTGAGCGTGGCCTTCCACGGCAACGCGGTGTATGCGATGGCCGGGCTCACGCTCGCCACGATGGGCATCATGGCGACGCTGCCGATCTTCTGGGGCATGCCCACTGCGTTCCTCGGCGGCGCGGCGGCCGCGGCGGGCATCGCCTTCATCAATTCCTTCGGCAACCTCTCGGGCTTCAGCGCGCCTTTCATGATCGGCCTGATCAAGGACGCGACGCAGAGCACCGACGCGGGCCTGCACATGCTGGCCGCGCTGCTCGTCATCGGCACGGTGCTCGTGCTTTTCGTCAAGCCGCCAGCCGCTTCGTCCCTCAAGCGCTGAGGCGATCCCCGCACCGCGGCATTCGCCCGCGGTGCTTCTCCAGAGTTCAGGAAAGAAGACCCCATGGATGCGGTTGTGAGTTCCCCTGCGCGCGCGAAACGCCGCGCCCCCTCGAGCGAGCTGCTCGCGCTGCTGCAGCGCCGCTTCGGCGAACGCTGCTCGACCAGCCAGGCCGTGCTGCTGCAGCACGGCACCGACGAATCGGCGTACCTGCCGCAGCCGCCCGACGCGGTCGTCTTCGTGCAGAGCACCGACGAGGTGGCCTTCGTCGTCAGGGCCTGTGCGCGGGAGCGCGTGCCGGTCATCGGCTTCGGCGTGGGCTCGTCGGTCGAAGGGCACCTGCTCGCGGTGGAGGGCGGCGTGTGCGTCGACTTCTCGCAGATGAACAAGGTGCTGGCCATCCGCCCCGGCGACCTCACGGCCACGGTCGAGGCGGGCGTGACGCGGGGGCAACTGAACGCGGCGCTGCTGGAGACCGGCTTCTTCTTCTCCGTCGATCCGGGGGCGGACGCCTCCATCGGCGGCATGGTCGCGACGGCGGCCTCGGGCACGAACACCGTGCGCTACGGCACGATGCGCGACAACCTCCTGAGCCTCACGGTGGTCACCGCGAACGGCGACGTGGTGCGCACCGCATCGCAGGCGCGCAAGAGCTCGGCGGGCTACAACCTCACGCAGCTGTACTGCGGCTCCGAAGGCACGCTGGGCCTCATCACCGAGGTGACCGTGCGGCTGCATCCGCACCCCGAGGCCTATGCGGCGGCGGTGGTGCATTTCCCGACGGTGGCGGCTGCGGTCGATTGCGTGATCGAGTCGATCCAGATGGGCGTGCCGCTCGCGCGTGCCGAGATGCTGGACGCGCTCACCATCCGCGCCGTCAACGCGCACAGCCGCACCGCGCTCGCCGAGAACCCCACGCTGTTCCTCGAATTCGGCGCAAGCAAGACGCAGATCGACGAGCAGTCGGACATCGTGCGCGAGATCGCGGCCAATCACGGCGGCGGCGAGTTCCAGTGGGCCCATCTGCAGGAGGAGCGATCGCGCCTCTGGACGCCGCGCCACCACGCCTACTTCGCGTGCCTGCAGCTGAAGGCCGGCAGCCGCAGCCTCACCACCGATGCCTGCGTGCCGCTCTCGGCGCTCGCGCAGTGCGTGGAAGAAACGCAGGCCGACATCGCCGAGCATGGCCTGCTCGCGCCCGTGTTCGGCCACGTGGGCGACGGCAATTTCCATTGCCTTGTGCTGGTCGATCCGAACGACGCGGCCGAGAACGAAGCCGCCGAAGACTTCAGCCACCGGCTCGTGCAGCGCGCGCTGCGCCATGGCGGCACATCGACCGGCGAGCACGGCGTGGGCCTTCACAAGATGCAGTACCTCGTCGAGGAACACGGCGTGCACACCGTCGGGCTGATGCGCGCCATCAAGCAGGCGCTGGACCCGCATGACATCTTCAACCCCGGAAAGATCATCGGCCCGGCCGAGGCTGTCCACACCCACCAGGAGACATGAAAAATGAACACCAGGCACACGCTCACCGCGATCGCGGTCGTCATGTTTGCGGCCGGTTGCGGCGGAGGCGGGGCCAACGGGGGCTTCTCGCCGCTGCTGCCTCCGGCCGCTCCTCCCGCACCGCCTCCCGCTGCACCGCCGCCGCCAGCCATGTCGCTCGCCGAGAAATGCCCCACGCTGAAGGGGCAGACGCTGGCAGGCGGCGCGGTCGCCATCGACGATGCGAAGCTCGTCGCCGCATCGGCGCCGCAGCCCGAGTACTGCGTGGTGACCGCGAGCTTCAAGGGCTCCGCGCTGCGCTTCGAGGCGCGCCTTCCCACCGCGGATTGGAACGGCAAGCTCGCCTTCATCGGCGGCGGCGGCTTCGATGGCCAGATGCCCACGGCCACCGCGGCGCAGTTCAGCGAATCGATCTTCACCGAGCGCTACGCGACCGTCGGCACCAACGGCGGCTATGACTACCCGGGCGCGACAGATCTGAACTACTTCAAGGGCGAGTTCGCGCTCGACGATGCCAAGCTGCTTGACTTCACCCAGCAGTCCGAGCACCGCGCGCTGCCGCCGGGCAAGGAGGTGATCGCGCAGTTCTTCGGCACCGCGCCCACGCGCAGCTACTTCGAAGGCTGCTCGATGGGCGGGCACGACGCGATGATGCAGGCCCAGCGCTTTCCCGACGACTTCGACGGCATCGTGGCGCGCGCGCCGGCCGGCAACATCATGGGCCTGTTCATGCAGTTCAACCGCATCGCCAAGCAGGTGCGCGTGCCGGCCAATACGCTGAATCCGGCCAAGCAGACGCTGCTGGCCAACGCGGTGCTCGCGCAATGCGACGGGCTCGACGGCGTGGCGGACGGCATCATCTCCAAGCCCGCGGCATGCACCTTCGATGCGACGGCGCTGCGCTGCGCGGCCGGTGCGGACACGGGCGACAGTTGCCTGTCGGATGCGCAGATCGCCACCGTCAACACCATCACCTCGCCGGTCGCGACGTCGGATGGCGCGTGGTCGCACGCGGGCTACAACTTCGGCGCGGAGAACTCGCCCAAGGGCTGGGGCGAGTACATCTGGCCGCAGGCGGCATTTGGCGGCGCGTCGGTGCAGGGCCTGTTCTCCGATGGCTTCGTGCGCTCGTTCATCACGCGCGATGCGGCCTTCGACACCAGCACCTGGAATGCGGACCAGTGGCTCGCGCGCATGGGCGTCATCGGCGGCCTGTTCAGCGCGGCCGATCCGGATCTGAATCGGCTGCATGCGCACGGCGCGAAGCTGATCATGTGGAACGGCACCAACGACACCTCGGTGAGCGCGCGCGACAACGCGCATTACTACGAGCAGGTGGTGAGCACCCTGGGCGCGCAGAAGGCGGACGAGACGGTCGAGCTGTTCCTTGCGCCCGGCGTGGGCCATTGCTTCGGCGGCGCGGGGCCCGACAAGGTCGACCTGCTCAAGGCGATGTCCACCTGGGTGGAGCAGGGCGTGCCCGCCTCGGCGCAGAAGCTGGTGCACCGCAAGGTCGATGCGGCAGGCGCCACCACGATGGCGCGCCCGATGTGCAAGTACCCCGCGTACCCGCGCTACAAGGGCGCGGGCGACGTGAACGATGCGGCGAGCTTCGATTGCGTGAATTGAAGGGGCGCACAGAAAAACCGTCACCCTAGAATGACCGGCCGCCCCTGCACCCCCGCAGCGTGCGGCCGGAGACACGCCGATGGAGTTGCGCCAGTTCAAGTATTTCGTCGCCATCGTCGATTGCGGCAGCCTCTCGCGCGCGGCCCAGCAGCTCTTCGTGGCGCAGTCGGCGCTCAGCAAGCAGATGGCCGAGCTCGAAGGCGAGCTGGGCACCCAGCTGCTGCTGCGCAGCCGCAACGGCGTGGCCGTCACCGAAGCGGGCAAGGTCTTCTACGAATACGCGCAGGGCATCACCAAGCAGGTGGGCGATGCGAAGGCCGCGGTGCATGTGGCGGCCGATTCGGTGGTCGGCTCGGTGGTGGCCGCGCTGCCGCAGAGCGTGTCGCCGATGATCGCGCTGCCGCTCATGCGCGCGGCCGCCAGGCGCTACCCCGACGTGGTGTTTCACCTCAACGAAGAGCTCACCGGCAACATGGCCGACCAGCTGCTGCGTGGCCGCGTCGACGTGGCGATCTTCTCGCCCACCATGCCCGCCGAAGACATCGCCTTCACGCCGCTCGTCGAAGAGGATTTCGTCTTTCTCGAATCGCCGCAAGACCCGCGCGCCTTGCCGCCGGGCGACGTGAGCATCGCGCAGGCCACGGCGCGTCCGCTGGTGTGGCCCGCCAATGCGCATGGCCACTGCACGCGCTGGCTGGTGGATGCGGTGCTCGAGGCGGCGGGCCAGCCGGCGGCGCGCGTTGCCGCGGAAATCAACTCGGTCTACACGCTCAAGGCCGCGGTGGAAGCGGGGCTCGGCGCGACCATCATGCCGCTCGGCCTCGCGCAGCGCGAGGTGCGCGAAGACCGCTTGCGGGCGCACCGCATCGATTCGCCCGCGATGTTCCGAACGCTCGGGCTGTGCGTGTCGGTGCACCTGCCGACGACCAATGCGAAGCGTGCGATCTGCACGTTGATCAGCGACGTGATTCGCGACCTGTGCACCAGCGGCCAGTGGGAAGGCACGCGGCTGGCGGCACCGGCCGGCAAGCCGAAACGGGCCTAGCCGCCCAGGACTCACGCCTTGCGCTTGCGCGCAACGGCCTTGGCGGCAGGAACAGGTGCCGGTGCGGTGGCGGCGAACAGCCGCGAGATGGAGTGCCGCACCGCCGCTTGCATTTCCTCGATGGCCTTCGCATCGCCCGACAGGTGCTTGAGCAGCGCCTGCTGGAAGAGGCCGTCGAAAAGCGCATAGGTGGCCGAAGGCGGCAGCCCGGGCGCTTCGCCCGAGAGCTCGGCGAAGCGGCTCATGATGCGCCAGATCATGTCTTCCAGGCTCTTGTCGATGTGCACCACGTCGTCATGGAAGGCCTTCTCGAAGAGCGCCTGCGAGCGCAGGTCGTACCAGAGCCGGTGCACGTGGCCTTCGTCGCGCAGCGTGTCGCCCAGGCTCTGCAGGAAACCTTCCATCAGCTCGTCGTAGCTGGTGGCGCTGTCCACCGCATGGTCGTAGCGCGTGACGCAGCGCGCCTTGTACTGCTTGACGCTGCAGATGATCAGGTCGACCTTGTCGCTGAAGTAGTAGTGCAGCACGCCGTGCGAGAACTCCGAGTTCTGCGCGATCTCGCGAAGGCTCGTGCGTGCGTAGCCGAGCGTGGCCAGGGTGGTGAGGGCCGCTTCGCCGAGTTCGGCGCGCCGCTCGGCGAACTTGTCCACCCGTGTCTTGGGTACGCGCGCGGCGTGTTTCTTTACCCGTTCATGTGACGTCATTTCGAGCCCGGCCGCATGGCATGCCGGCCGCCGTGTTTCCTGATGATTGCAAACCATAGCACGCATGCGGGAGAAGGCCCACATCCTGTGACATGCATGCCATTTTATGAAATCTTGACAGTTGTCAAAAGAAACCTTGACACCCGTCAAGTCGATTTCTAGGATGCCCCTTCCATCTCAACAACATATCGACAGGAGACAAGTGATGGCCAAGTTCGACTTGAAAGGGCGCAAGGCCCTGGTGACGGGTGGCGCGCGCGGCATTGGCGCGAGCATTGCCGAAGCGCTCGTGCAGGCAGGCGCCTCGGTGATGATCGGCGACGTGCTCGCCGACGTGGGGCGCGGCACGGCGCAGCGACTCTCCGCCTCGGGCGCTAAGGTGGGCTTCGTCCCACTGGACGTGACCAAGGACGGCGACTGGGCCGCCGCCGCCGAGACCACGGTGAAGGAGCTGGGCGGCTTCGACATCCTCGTGAACAACGCCGGCATCGAGATCACCTCGCTGGTGATCGACGTGGACGGCGACGACCTGCGCCGCATGCTCGACGTGAACGTGGCCGGCACGCTCTTGGGCATGAAGCACGCGTTCCGCGCGATGCGCCCCGGCGGCAGCGCGGGCAACGGCGGTGCGGTGGTGAACATCGCATCGGTCGCGGCCACCATCGCGTTCCCCGCGATCGCCGGTTATTCCGCCACCAAGTCCGCCGTCGACCGCGCCACGCGCGTGGCCGCGATGGAGTCCGGAAAGCTGGGCTACGGCGTGCGCGTGAACTGCATCTATCCGGGCCTCGTGCCCACCGACATGGGCATGAAGCTCGCCAGCGACATCGTGGCCGCGGGTCTCGCGCCAAGCGTCGAGGCCGCGGTCGGCGACGTGATCGGCCAGACGCCGCTCGGGCGCCTGGGCGAAGTCGGCGACATGGCCGACGTGGTGGTCTTCCTCTGCTCCGATGCTGCCCGGTTCATCACCGGCGCGGGCCTCGCGGTGGATGGCGGCATGGGCATGTGATCAAGCAAAAAAAGGAGAGACAACCATGAGCAGCAGCAAGAAGAAACCCGTCGTCGTCTACGGCGCCTCCGGCTACACCGGGCGCCTCGTGTGCGAGTACCTGCGCGAGTACAACATCCCCTTCGTCGCGGCGGGCCGCAGCAAGGAGAAGCTGGACGCGGCGATGAAGTCCCACGTGCCCGGCATCGAGACCGCGAACTACGAGGTGGTGGAGGTCGCGCATTCGGTCAGCGCGCTCACCGAGCTCTTCACTGGCGCCTCGGTGGTGCTCAACACGGTGGGGCCGTTCGCCAAGTTCGGGCCCGAGGTGGTCGAGGCGTGTCTCGCGGCCGGGTGCCACTACACGGACACCACGGGCGAGCAGGACTGGCTCATCACGCTCGAGGAGAAATTCGGCGCCAAGTTCGCCGACGCGGGGCTCCTTCTTTCGCCCGGCCTTGCGCACATGTACACCACCGGCGAGATCGCCGCGCAGCTGTGCCTGGAGACGCCCGGCCTCGACACGCTGGACATTGCCGTGTTCTGGGGCGGCAGCCCGACCATCGCGTCCACGCAGACCATCCTGGTGAACGCGGCCACCTCCAAGGCCTATTACCTGGAGCAGAACGAGTACGCGGAGTGGCAGCCCGACGCGGGCCTCTACCACCTGTCGATTCCGGGCCAGCACGAGGCGGCGCTTGCGCTGCCCTGGGGCGGCACCTCGCACCCGGTGTGGTTCAAGCGCGATCCGCGCGTGGCCAACGTGAAGGTGCTCGGCGGCGTCTTCAACAAGGCGCTGATGCAGGGCGTGCCGCAGATCGTGGCCGCCGCGCTCAAGGCCACCGAGGGCATGAACGAGGAGGACCGCTACGCGGCCCTCGCGCAGACGGCCGCGGGCGTCATGAACACCATGCCGCCGCGCGAGAACCCGCGCATCAACAAGTCCGTCGATTCGGTGCATGCATCGGGGCCGCTGGGCCGTGTGCACTGCGTGATCTTCGGCAACTGCAACTACAAGCAAACCGGCTTGCTGCAGGCCTATGCGGCGGCCTCGCTGCTGCAGCAGGCACCGCGCCGCGCGGGCTTCGCCTCGGGCTGCCAGGCCTTCGGGCATCGCGAGCTGCTGGGTGCGCTGCGCGGCTTCGGGCTGGTGCAGGAGCCCATGCTCACGCGGATGGGTTGAGCGCGATGCGCCTCGTCGACTACCTGGACAAGGGCGCCCAGTTGGGCGCCGACGCGCCGTGCCTGTGCATGGGAGACACCCGGCTGTCGTACGGCGACGTGCAGCGCCTGAGCCACCGCGTGGCCCGCGCGCTGCAGCGCAGCGGCGTCGCGCCGGGCAGCAAGGTGGCGGTGCTCTCCGGCAACGACCCGGTCGCCTTCGCCTGCGTGTTCGGCGTGTCGCGCGCCGCGGCCGTGTGGTGCCCGATCAACCCACGCAACGAGGCGGCCGAAAACCGCTTCGTGCTCGATGCCTTCGACTGCAGCTGCCTCATCTTCCACAGCAACTACGCGCCGCTGGTCGAGCAGATGCGCGCCGACCTGCCCAAGGTGAAGACGCTGGTGTGCCTGGACCAGGCGATGCCGTATGCGCCGTCGCTCGATCAATGGCTCGACGGCACGGACCACACGGACCACACGGACCACACGGAAGACAGGCCGATCGACGTGCCCGTGATCGACGACATCGCGATGATCGCCGGCACCGGCGGTACCACCGGCCAGCCCAAGGGCGTGATGCTCTCGGGCCGCAACCTGGAGACCATGTCGGCGCTCACGCTGATGGGCTACCCCTTCGAGGGCCGGCCCGCGTACCTCGCGCTCGCACCGCTCACGCATGCGGCCGGCGTGCTGTGCCTGCCGGTGATGGCGCTCGGCGGGCAGGTGGTCATCATGCCCAAGCCCGACCTCGCCGAATTCCTCGCGCTGATCGAGCGCCACCGCATCACCCACACCTTCCTGCCGCCCACGCTGATCTACATGCTGCTGCAGCATCCGCAGCTCGCCGCGACGAAGCGCGATTCGCTGCAGTGCTTCTGGTATGGCGCGGCGCCCATGTCGGCCGCGCGGCTCGAAGAAGCGCTCGAGAAGATCGGCCCCGTCATGGCGCAGCTCTTCGGTCAGACCGAAGCGCCGATGATGATTTCGATGATGTCGCCGAAGGAGCATTTCAACGCCGATGGTTCGGTGGCAAGGCAGCGCCTTTCTTCGGCGGGCCGGCCCGGCCCGCTGGTGCAGGTCGGCGTGATGAACGGCGACGGTGCATTGCTGCCGACCGGCGAAAGCGGCGAGATCGTCGTGCGCGGCTCGCTCGTGATGGCGGGCTACTACAAGGACGCCAAGGCCACGGAAGAGGCCTCCCGCTTCGGCTGGCACCACACGGGCGACATCGGCTACCTGGATGCCGACGGCTTTCTCTACATCGTCGACCGCGCCAAGGACATGATCATCTCGGGTGGCTTCAACGTCTATTCCGCCGAAGTCGAGCAGGTGCTGATGCAGCACCCCGACGTGCAGGACAGCGCCGTCGTCGGCCTGCCCGACGAGAAGTGGGGCGAGCGCGTGGTGGCGGTGCTGCAGCTGCATGCCGGGCGCGCGGTGGATGCGGAAGACATCAAGGCCTTCGTCAAGGCGCGCATCGGCAGCGTGAAGGCGCCCAAGCAGGTCGAGGTGTGGGCCGACCTGCCGCGCTCCAAGGTGGGCAAGGTGCTCAAGAAGGAAGTGCGCGCGTCGCTGATCGCGGCGGCGCCCTGACGCCTTGAGCCTGGCCCGCGCGCGCTTTCTCCAATGAAAGCCGCGCGAGGCGAAATCCTACCGATGCTTCCGAAGCCCGCCCACGGGTTTGGGATGGGGGGCTCGTAGCCTTTGCGCTTTGCAGCAAAGGAAGCACGCATGGCCCACCGCAAAGTCGCCGACCTCGTCATCGAAACCCTGCAGCGGGCCGGCGTCAAACGCTGCTACGGCATCGTCGGGGACACGCTGAACCACGTCACCGACGCGATCCGCCGCAGCGACATCGAATGGGTGCATGTGCGGCACGAAGAGGCGGCCGCCTTCGCCGCGGGCGCGGAGTCGTACCTCACGGGCGAGCTCTCGGCCTGCGCCGGCTCGTGCGGGCCGGGCGGGCTGCACTTCATCAACGGCGTTTTCGAGGCCAACCGCAACCGCGCGCCGATGGTGCTGATCGCCAGCCAGATCGTGACGGCCGAACTCGGCATGGAGTTTCCGCAGGAGGTCGATTTCAAGTCGCTCTACGCCGGCTGCAGCGTGTTCTGCGAGCAGGTGCAGTCGGCCGAACAGGCGCAGCGCGTCGTGGCGCTCGCGGCGCAGGCGGCGCTCTCCCGGCGCGGCGTGGCGGTGGTCATTCTGCCGAGCGACATCGCGCAGACGGAGGTGAAAGAAGGCCTGACTTTCGCCGTGCACCGCACCGCGCCGGTGATCCGGCCCAACGACGGCGAGCTCGCGCAGCTGGCCGCCTTGCTCGGCAAGGGCAAGAAGATCTCGATCTATGCCGGCCATGGCTGCGAAGGCGCGCACGAGATGCTGCTCGCGCTCGGCCAGTGCCTGAAGGCGCCGATCGCCCACACCTCGCGCGCCAAAGATTTCGTGGAGCACGACAACCCGTTCAACATGGGCATGACCGGCATCTTCGGCGTGGAGTCGGGCTACCGCGCGCTGCAGGAATGCGACACGCTGCTCCTGCTCGGCGCGGACTTCGCGTGGAGCCAGTTCTATCCGGCCAAGGCGACCATCCTGCAGATCGACACCGACGGCAGCCACCTCGGGCGGCGCCATCCGGTCGCGCTCGGGCTGGTGGGCGACATCGCGCCCACCGTCGAGGCGCTGATCCCGCTGCTCGAAGAGCGCAGCGACCGCAGCTTTCTGGACGAGTGCCTGTGCCATCGCCAGGAGGCGGTCGAAACGCTGCGGCGCGACGAGCGCCCGGGCAAGGAGGGGTTGATCCATCCGCAGCACCTCACGCGCGTCATCGACGAGCTGGCGGCCGACGATGCCATCTTCACCGCCGATGGCGGCAGCCCGATGGTGTGGTCGCTGCGGCACCTGAGCATGAACGGCCGGCGCCGCACGCTCGTGAGCCTGCTGCACGGCACGATGGCCAACGCGATGCCGCAGGCGCTGGGCGCGCAGAAGGCGTATCCCGGGCGGCAGGTGATCTCGCTCTCGGGCGACGGGGGGCTGGCGATGCTGCTGGGCGACCTGATGACCGCGGTGCAGGAGAAGCTGCCGATCAAGGTCGTGGTCTACAACAACGCGAGCCTGAACTTCGTGGAGCTCGAGCAGAAGGTCGAAGGCCTGCTGGACAACTACACGGATTTGCTGAACCCCGACTTCGCGCGGCTGGCTGAAGTGATCGGCTTCTACGGCCAGAAGGTGGAGCGCGCCGAACAACTACCCGATGCGGTGCGCGCCTTCCTCGCGCACCCGGGCCCGGCGCTGCTGGACGTGACGGTCAACCGCACGGAGCTGGTGATGCCGCCGAAGGTGGAGTTCAGCCAGGTCGCGGGCACGATGCTGTATTCGGCGAAAGCGGTGCTGAGCGGGCGGTCGTCGGACGTGGTGGACCTCCTCAAGGACAACTTCACGCAGTGAGCACCGCGACGCGGTAGCGCGGCGACGCAAGCAAAAGCCCGCCGAAGCGGGCTGCTTGCGGGTTCACACGCGCGTCAGAAGCGTGCCTTGAGAAAAGCCGATGGCCCTTGCAGCCGCACCTTCAGCCGCGAGTCCGCGGAGTCGCTGTCGCGGGTGAGGTCGATGTTGGTCACGCCGTACGAGACCACCACGCCCACGTTCTTCACCGGGAACCACTCGACGCCGGCCGAGGCGTTGTAGATGTTGCCGTGGAAGCGGCCGCTGCTCTTCCACACGCCCGAAGCGTCGGCGAACAGGCGCAGGTCGGGCGTGATCGCGTGGCGCACGCCGATCTCCAGCAGCGGCGCGATGGCGTTGTCGCTCGAGCTCTGGTTCAGCGTGCCGACCTGGCCGTTCACCGAGACCAGCGCGCTCGCGCCCAGCGTCGCGCGGTAGTAGGCGGCGCCCGCGCCCAGGCCGAACACGGTGTTGCCCGAACCGAGCCACCACTTGTAGGAGAGCTTGGCGAAATCCAGCTTGGTGTTGAAGTTCGCGTTGCCGATGGCGCTCAGCGTGCCGAACGGGCCGAGCGAGGTGTTGTTGCTGAACTGGCCGTCGTAGTCGCGCTTGTACTGGTAGTAGTCGAACGAAATGCCCTGGCTGTCACCGAGCAGAAGGTCGGCAGTGATGCGCGGCATCGTCACCCGGCCGGGCTTGATGTCGCCCGAGGCGAGCGAGCCGTAGGGCGTGGCCACCGAGGCGTTGAATTTCGGATCGGCGCTGAAGGCCCCCACCGAGAAACTGAACCGGTCCAGCGCCGGCGAAGGATCGGCCAGCGCCGGTGCGGTGGCGAAGAGAAAGCCGGAACCGACGAGCGCGCCGAGGGCGCCGAATCTGACCGTCCAGTCGAACGGGCGGGTGCGAAGCGACAGCATGACAATCCTTAGAAAAGAATGAGGGCCCCGGGCACATCGCGTGGCGCAGCGGTCTTTCGCTGCGCGTGGTGCCTCGCGGCCAGACTCCCTTGAACCAGCCGTACCTTAGGGAGGGCGAGCGGCGCTTCGAATGCGTCGAATGCGGGTCTTCTTGTAGGAATTTCTTGATGGCCGAGGCTGGGGCTGGGGCCGGCGCTACAGTGCCGCATGCGCAAACACCTCTCCACGACCACCGGCCCGCAGCGTCTTCTCTATGGCACGGTGGTCGGTGTCGCGGTGGCGCTGGCGCCGTGGCCCGTCGGCGGCATGGCGCGCGGGCTGGCGGGGTGGTGCGCCGGGGTGCTGGTCTACCAGGTGCTCACCTGGTGGCTGATCGAGACCTTCGATGCGCGCCGCACGCGCGAGCGCGCGCAGTCGCTGGACCAGCCCAACCTGATGATCCTGGTGTCGATGCTGGTGGTGGTGGCCGTGAGCGTGATCGCCATCGCGATGCTGCTGCAGCAGGTGAAACAACTGACCGGCTGGGAGCGCGCCGGCCACGTCGTGCTCGGCGTGATCGCGCTGGTCGGCTCGTGGCTGATGATGCACACGATCTACGCCTTTCACTACGCGCACCGCTACTACATCGACCAGAAAGGCGGCTCGCCCGACGGCGGCCTCGACTTTCCGGGCAAGGACGATCCGGACTACTTCGACTTTCTCTACTACTCGTACGTGATCGGCATGACCTCGCAGGTGTCCGACGTGCAGGCCACCTCGCGCGAGATGCGGCGCATCACGCTGATCCACAGCGTGCTGGCGTTCGCGTTCAACATGCTGGTGCTGGCGCTCTCCGTCAACGTGGTGGCTGGAGCGATCTGATCGCCGTCGTCAGGCAACTTTGGGCTTGGGGCCGAGCCTGACGATGCCCGTCGAGAGCGCCACGCCGCACACGATCACCACCGCGGAAATCAGCATCCACTGCGTGATGTTCTCGCCGAGAAATACCGCGCCGTAGAAGAGCGCGAACACCGGCACCAGGAAGGTCACGGTCAATGCGCGTGCCGGGCCGGCGCGTTCGATCAACCGGAAGAACAGGATGTACGCCACGCCCGTGCAGGCGATGCCCAGCGCCAGCAGCGCGAGCCACGCGCGCAGGCTCGGCATCTGCGCGGGCCAGAGCCAGATGGCGGGCAGCGCGAGGAAGAGCGTGGCGCCCAGCTGGCTGCCCGTGGCGGTGGCCAGCGGCGGCACGCCAACCAGGTAGCGGCGCGTGGCGCTGGCCGAGATGCCGTAGCAGAGGCACGCCCCGAGGCAGGCGATCACTGCCCACAGCGCCGCGTTGCTGCTAGCGCCGGCATGCAGGCCCGCGCTGCGGCTCGCGAGCATCGCGACACCCGCAAAGCCGATCACGAGGCCGACGATGCGCGAGCCGCTCGGACGCTCGCGGAACCAGGCCCATGCCACCAGCGCGCCGAACATCGGCACGGTGGCATTCAAGACGGCGGCGAGGCCTGAGTTGATGGTCAAGAGCGCGAAGCAGAAGAGCGCGAACGGCATCCCCGAGTTGAAGACGCCGACGCCGAAGGTGGCCTTCCAGTGCGTCGCGATGGCCGGCCCTTGCCCGCGCAGCAGCGCGATCGGCAGCAGGAACAGCGCGGCGATGGCCACCCGCACCGCCGCCGTCGGCAACGCGCCGAACTCGGCCGCGCCGATGCGCATGAAAAGAAAGGACGCTCCCCAGAGCGCCCCGAGCAACACGAGGTCGATGAGCCAGGGTTTGGCGGTGCTGGTGGCGATGTTGTTTTGCGTTGTGGTGCTCATGCGTCTCTCGGTTTTTTATCTCGCGCCCTCTAGCTCCAGGAGCGCGGTCTTGCGATGAAGCCCGCCAGCGTAACCGGTCAACGACCCATTGGAGCCCAGCACGCGGTGGCAGGGGACGATCACGCTGATCGGATTGCGCCCCACGGCCGCGCCCACCGCGCGCACTGCGGCCGGGTTGCCCACGTGCGCGCTGAGCGCGCCGTAGGTCATCGTCTTGCCCGCGGGAATGCCGAGCAGCGCGTGCCACACGCTCTGCTGGAACGCGGTGCCGTGCGAGAGGTCCAGCGGCATGTCGAAGTCGCCGCGCTTGCCGGCGAAGTAATCGCGCAGCTGCGTGCCGGCCTCGACCAGCGCCGGATGGTCGTCCTTCGCGATCCAGCCGGTGGTGTCGGGCCAGTGGCGCTGCTGGTCGAACCAGACGCCGGCCAGGCCCTGGTCGGTGGCCGCCATCGTGATGCCGCCCAGCGGCGTGTCGATGTGCGAGGTGTAGATGGTCTTGCTCTTGAACTTCATGACATTTCAGGCGGTGAGGCCTGCCGTGGTGATGTTGGAAGAATCCGCCGGCGCTTGTGCGACGGCCGTGGGGGAAGAGGGCGCGTGCCATGCACGAAGCACCGCATAGCTGCGCCAGGGGCGCCACGCCTGCGAGGCTTCGCCGGCCGCGCGCGCGGTGGTCACGCCCAGCGCCTTCTGCAGCGCGATGTCGCCTGCGGGAAACGCATCGGGCCAGCGCAGCGCGCGCATCGCGATGTACTGCGCGGTCCAGGCGCCGATGCCGGGGAGCTCCTGCAGCGCGGCGATGGTCGCGGGCACGTCGGCGCCCGCATGCAGCGCCAGCTTGCCGGCCGCCACTTCGCGGGCGATGGCCTGCAGCGCGGCTTGGCGTTGTCGCACGATGCCCAGTTGCCCGAGCGCATCGCCGCTGGCCGCGGCAATGGCCGCCGGCGTGGGGAACAGCTTGTCCAGGCCGTCGATGGGCGTGGCGATCGGTTCGCCGAACGCCTCGACCAGCCGCGAGCCCAGCGTGCGCGCCGCGGCCACCGTGATCTGCTGGCCCAGCACCGCGCGCACCGCGAGCTCGAAGCCGTCGACCGTGCCCGGCACGCGAAGACCGTCGCCGTGCGGAAAGGCGTCATGCAGCGCGGCGTTGATGGCCATCGGCTCGGCATCGAGATCGAGCATGGCGCGGGCGCGGCTGATCACGATCGGCAGCACCGCGGCGAGCGAATCGCTCACCGACAGCAGCATCTGCTCGCGTTCGATGTCGAAGCGCAGCTGCAGCCATCCGGCGTGTGCCTGTGCGCCTTGCTGCACGCGCAGCGTGCGGGCCAGGCGCACGTATGTCGGGGTCTGACCTTTGGCGGGCGCCTTGCCGTCGGCCGTGGTCGCCACTTCGACGCCCCGCAGGGCGCGGCGCGCGAAGAAGCCGAGCATCGCGTTCACGTCGTAGGGCGGGCGAAAGCCCAGGCGCACTTCGATCGCCTTCGCTTCTCGGCCTGGGGTGCCGCCCTGGGCGCCGCCCGCGCGCCGCAGTGCGCTCGGGTTCAGGCCGTAGTGCTCCACGAAGGCCGCATTGAAGCGCCGCACGCTCGCAAAGCCGCTGGCCAGCGCCACCTGCGTCATCGGCAGGCGGGTGTCGGCGATCAGCTGCTTGGCGGCCAGCAGGCGCCGCGTCTGCAGGTACTGGAGCGGGGAGACGCCGAACTGCGCCTCGAAGATGCGCCGCAGGTGCCGGTCGCTCACGCCCAGGCGCGCCGCGACCTGCGCGGCGCCGGGGCCGCTGTCATCCCCGTGGACCCATGCATCGGGCTCGTCGATCAGCCGCGCGGCCTGCAGCGCGAGGATGCGCGAGGCGTCTTCGGTGGACCAGCTCGCTGCGCGCGGGGCCAATTCGGGCCGGCAGCGCAGGCACGGGCGAAAGCCCTCGGCCTCGGCCTGCGCCGCGTGCACGAAGAAGCGGCAGTTCTCGCGCCGCGGGAGCTTCACGCGGCACACCGGCCGGCAGTAGATGCCGGTGGAGGTCACGGCGGTGAAGAACGATCCGTCGAAGCGCGCATCGTGCGTCTTCATCGCCAGGTAGCAGGCGTCGCTCTCGAGCGCTTCAGAGGGGGCGTGGGTGGAAGGCATGGGCAAATGATACGGTTTCGCCTCGTTTCAACTGGCCGTTTTCGGACATGTGGGCAGGCGGGCCGTTGCCTACAATGCCCCGTTCCGAAAACCAACAGGGAAACGCCTTTCATGCAGCTCAGCGCGTCGATCTTCAAGGCCTATGACATCCGCGGCGTCGTGCCCGTCACCCTCGATGCCGAGGTGGCAGAAGCGCTCGGCCGCGCGTTCGGCAGCGCCGCCCGCGCCGCCGGCGAAAAGACGGTGGCCGTGGGGCGCGATGGCCGCCTGTCGGGCCCCGCGCTGGCCGAGGCGCTCGTCAAGGGCCTGGTGGCCACCGGCGTCGAGGTGATCGATGTGGGCGCGGTCACCACGCCGATGCTCTATTTCGCGGCCCACACGCTGTGCACGAGCGGCATCCAGGTCACCGGCAGCCACAACCCCAAGGACTACAACGGTTTCAAGATGGTGCTGGCCGGCCGCGCGATCTACGGCGACGAGATCCAGGGCCTGCGCAAGACCATGGAAGACGGCACCGCCAAGCTCGCTGCCGGCGGCAGCGTGCGCAAGGTCGATGTGACCGATGCGTATGTCAAGCGCATCGCGGGCGACATCAAGCTGGCGCGTCCCATGAAGATCGTGGTCGATTCGGGCAACGGCATCGCGGGCGCCACGGCCCCCGCCATCTTCCGCGCCATCGGCTGCGAGGTGGTCGAGCTCTTCAGCGAGGTCGATGGCGATTTTCCGAACCACCACCCCGACCCCAGCAAGCTGGAGAACCTCAAGGACCTGATGGCCGAACTGGCCAAGGGCGAGGCAGAGCTGGGCCTGGCGTTCGACGGCGACGGCGATCGCCTGGGCATCGTCACCAAGGACGGCCAGAACATCTTTCCCGACCGCCAGATGCAGCTGTTTGCCGAGGACGTGCTCTCGCGCGTGCCGGGCGGCACCATCGTCTACGACGTGAAGTGCTCGCAGCGCCTGGCGCCGGCCATCGAAGCCGCGGGCGGCAAGCCGATGATCTACAAGACCGGCCATTCGCTCATCAAGGCGAAGATGAAGGAAATCGATTCGCCGCTGGGCGGCGAGATGAGCGGCCACATCTTCTTCAAGGAACGCTGGTTCGGCTTCGACGACGGCACCTATGCCGGCTGCCGCCTGCTCGAGATCCTGAGCAAGAGCCCGGACGCGAGCGACGTGCTCAACGCGCTGCCCACCAGCTTCTCGACGCCCGAACTGAACGTGGCCTGCGCCGAAGGCGAGCCGCATGCGGTGGTCGACACGCTCGTCAAGAGCGCGAGCTTCGCCGCGCCCGCCAAGGTCTCGACCATCGACGGCCTGCGCGTGGACTGGCCCGATGGCTTCGGGCTCATCCGCGCTTCCAACACCACCCCCGTGCTGGTGCTGCGCTTCGAAGGCCAGACCGACGCGGCGCTGCATCGCATCGAAGCCGAGATGCTCGCGCTGCTGCGCACGGTCAAGCCCGACGCCAAGCTGGCCGAAGCCTCTCACTGACAGCTGTGCGTTCCCTGCTGCTGCGCCTGTACGGCGCCTTCACCACCGTCGTGCAACCGCTGGTGCGCCGCAAGCTGCGGCGCCGCGCGGAGGCCGAGCCGGGCTATGCCGTGGCCGTCGAGGAGCGCTTCGGCCACTACGACGAATCCATCACCGGCGAGGCCCAGTGCTGGGTGCACGCCGTGTCGCTCGGCGAGACGCGCGCGGCCGCGATCCTCATTGCCGAACTGCGGCGGCAGTACCCGGGCATTCCGATCCTGCTCACGCACGGCACCGCGACCGGCCGCGAAGAGGGCGCCAAGCTGCTGGAGCCCGGGGACACGCAGGTCTGGCAGCCGTGGGACACGCCCGGCGCCGTCGCGCGCTTCCTGGACCGCTTCAAGCCGCGCATCGGCGTGCTGATGGAAACCGAGGTCTGGCCCGTGATGGCCGCCGCCTGCGCCGAGCGCCGCATTCCGCTGGTGCTGGCCAATGCGCGGCTCAACGAGAAATCGCTGGGCGCGGCCGAGCGCCTGGGCTGGCTCGCGCGGCCCGCGTACTCGGCCCTCACGGCCGTGTGGGCGCAGACCGAGGCCGACGCGCACCGGCTGGTGTCGCTCGGCGCCAAGGTGGCCGGCGTCTACGGCAACCTCAAGTTCGACGCGACGCCCGACGCGCGGCAACTCACCGCCGCGACCTCGCTGCGCGAGCGCCTGCCCAAGCCGATGGTGGTGCTCGCGAGCTCGCGCGACGGCGAGGAGCGGCTGCTGCTCGAGGTGCTCAAGCGCTTCGGCGCGACCTCGCCCGTGCCGCCCGAGCAGGGCGCGATCCGTTCGATCGCCAAGCGCGTGCACGACGTGCAATGGATGATCGTGCCGCGCCATCCGCAACGCTTCGACGAAGTGGCCGCGCTGATCGAATCGCAAGGCTTCGCCGTCGCGCGTCGCAGCGCGGCCGGGCAGCCGACGGACGCGGAGATCTGGCTGGGCGATTCGCTCGGCGAGATGGCCCTGTACTACGGCCTGGCCGACGTGGCGCTCCTGGGCGGCAGCTTCGAGCCGCTGGGCGGGCAGAACCTCATCGAGCCGGCCGCGTGCGGCTGCCCGGTGGTGATGGGCCCCTCGACCTTCAACTTCGCCGAGGCCGCGCAGCTGTCGCTGGCCGCGGGCGCCTCGCTGCGCGTGGAAGGCATGGAGCAGGCGGTGACGGCGGCGCTCAAGCTGGTCGAGAACCCCGAGCGGCGTGCGGCGATGGCGCAGGCTGCGCTGGCGTTTTCTTCGTCGAACCGCGGGGCTGCGGAACGCACGGCGGCTGCGGTGCTGGCCATTGCGCAGGCGGCGGAGCCGGTGGCAGTGGAGGAAGGCGTGCCGCTGGAAGAGACCAGGGCGGAGCCGACGCTGGACTGAGCTCCCCGGCGTTATTTCACGGATCGGCCCGGTAGTTGAAAGCCGGTGCCGCCGGACCCCGGTCCGGGTGACGATTGTTCTCAGTGTTGGCAGAGCGGTCCCCGCAAACTGCATCGACCTATTTCCTTGTCATGGAAGCCGTCGATGCCCTGCATGTTCTCGCTCCGATCTCCCGCGTTTCCTTTCTCCTTTCCCTTTCTTTCCCGTGAATCGGGCGATGCCCGGTTTGATCTTCGCAAATCTCCCTGCGAGACGCGCACATGATCATCAGCCCGCCCTTTCTGCCCTATCGTGCCGGCCAATCCGAAGATGCATGGCTCGACACGGCCATGGCACAACCCGCCTCTCGCCTCGCGAGCACCAACGCGCCAGAAGGCTCGTTCCCGCTGAGTCTCAAACTGGCTTGGCACAACGGCATCCACATCCAGGCACCCATTGCCGGCGGGGCGTATTTGCCAGTGCGCGCTGTCGCCGATGGCAAGGTAGTTTTTGTTCATGCTCCCACTGCGCAGAACGCCGAGCTGGACCATCCGCTCAACTACAACCCGTTCCATGGAGAAACGCCGTCGGCCGCATGGACCAGCGACGGGTTCCTCGTCATCGAACACAGGACGGAGATCGGTGCCGCGGGGGCGGTTGTGACGGAAGTCGTCTATTACAGCGTCTACATGCATCTGAGCAGCATTGCCGCTTGCCCCAGAACAGGCCTTGAGTGGTCAGTTGGCAAAGCCGTTTATCGGAAAGAGGAGCTCGGTGCGCCGGGGCAGATCTATGGGCATGACGGGCAAATCCATTTCGAGATTTGCTGCAACAAGGCGAACCTCGCGCTGCTGACCCAACGCGGACCCGACTGGGTCGATCCATTGGCCTTGCCGCCACCCACCGCCGATGGCCGCACCGACAGCGTCTTCGGCAGTCTCTACGTCTACCTGCCCGCCGGCACGCCAACGAGCACCAGTCAGCCGACCCATCATTTGCGGGCAAGCGGCCACGTGGGTGGCGCGGCAAGCGCCGCCTCGGACCACTTCCCGCCAAATACGCTGCATACGCCTTTGTGGGTGCAGATCACCTATGAAAACGGGGGTGCGACGCTGGCAAGCTACGACGCGCACGGCACCGCTATCGGCGTGACCAGGAACGACAGCCGGGACGACTACATACACCGCGCCAATGCCCCTGCGGCCGCTGGCCACAGCTTCGAGTACGACCTGTACGCCGCTGCCAATGACCGTCACGACGCGTTGGACGCCGCCGCCCAGGCCGTGAGCAGTCCCAGCGGCTGGTATGAACTGCTGCGTTTCGCGCGCAATCTGGGCGGCGACCCGCTCCCTTCCAACGCAGCCCACTGGCGCAAGGTCGTCACGACCTCGGGGGAGGTCTGGGCGGACCTCAATGCGCAAGGCACTTTCAAGTTCAGCGACGCCGACTTCCTGCCCGTCATGGGGTGGAACTGCTTCGACGACGATCCCGCGCCAGCCGATCAGCGGTGTGATTCGCTGCATATGAAGACGCTGATCCGAGACCCCGATCCTGCCAATGCACGACGCATGGAGTCCGTTCAACTGGCTCGCCGGCTGGGAGAAGTCGATGTGAGAAGAAAACTGCGACGCGCCATCTGCCGGTTTCCGAGCGAGTGGGACCAGACAAGCCTGCAGGCGCGCTACGGATGGCTGGAGACCGAGGACTTCAAACCCACAGACGACGACGCCACAGGCGCGCAGAAGTGGGACCGCTTCGTGAAACACGCCAACGCGATCAGTTTCCTGGACTTGCCCACGGAGATCGTGAAGGCCGATTGGCGCTTCCACCCGAGAGAGTTCGTCGGGCACATGAGGAAATGCGAATGGCTAGGGCGGGACGAATTGGCGCAACTGGTTGTCCGGAGAACCAGGGCGCAGCCGCATATTCCGATAAATTGGGCGCAGGCAAAATCCAGAATTTCTGCCCATTACCCTCAATTGAGCAAGGCATTGCGCAAGTACAGGATATGCACCCCAGCGCGTTGGGCTCATTTCTTTGGGCAATGCATTCAGGAGACGGACTACCTGCGGACCATGGAGGAGTATGGCGGCCTTTCCTTGGACTATGCGCCCTATTTCGGCAGGGGATTCACGCAGTTGACCTGGGCAAAAAATTATATTGCCTACGGAAAATTCAGATCCTATGCACCGCCGATTCCTTTTACCGCGGCGAATTTTCCCAATTGGCACGCCCGGTACCGGAACAATTGGTATGACGGGCGACCCTCGGCGGCGCAGATTCAACGAAATGGCCGAAGCACATACGTTCTCGATGGAAAGCCGATCCCTTCCTGGAATGTGGAGGCGGTATCAACAGACAGCAGCATGGCATCGGACTCCGGAGGTTTCTTCTGGGTGTGGAAAGCGCTGGCAAATTCTTCCACCGGTCACCTTGCAGGAGAGTCCTGCATTCTCAGATTGGCAGACCGAGGATTTGCACAAGCCGATGTGGATGAAATAACCTACAACATCAATGGCGGCTGGAATGGGCGCGACATTCGCCGCATCACCGGGCCTTATGCGTGGGCGGTGTTGAATGATGTTCCCATGCCTGCGGGCTTTGAACGCCAGGTGCCCTGAGATGAAATTCAAGAAAAAATCATTAGCAGTACTTGTTCTTCTCCTGAGCGGATTTTTCGCGCTCGCACGGTCCACGGAGAAGAGTACCGACACATCGTTCAAGGCATCGGGCGATAAATCTCTTGTCGGAGCGTTGACAGGAGAGGGAAAACTCTCAATTTCGCGTTTTCGAGATGGTGGATTGAAAGAGATCATTTCACTGCAAGGCGTCGCTCGATACGCCATGAGTGCCAACGATAATTACCTCGCGGTCGTGAGCAAGGTAAATGAAAAAATCGCATTGTCGATCTATGAAGCCAGAACGCGAGAATTGAGATTTCAACAATATATTGACGATCTTCCCGAGGAAGTCTGGCTCGGCAACGAGGGGGATGTGATCGGTATTTATGCCGGTGAAAAATTCACTGCGTACACCCTCGACGGAGGCGGAATGAAGAAGGTCTACTCAAAGTCTTCCGTCGAATTTCTGGCTTCGGCCAGTGGGAATTTTCTTCTGTTTAAAACAGAAGAAGGGTACCTGCAGATTGTTCGATCGGGCAATTGGGGGGATGTCGCATTGAGTTCGAATCTCGTGCAGACGGCAGTCGAAGAATGGCTCGCAATCAATAGACCGGGTGCGAAAAATCCAGGTGAAGGGCCGCTCATATTTCCCAGAAAAATCGGCCACATGAGTTTCGATGACCGACTGATAACGATTTTCCTGGGAGAAAACGATCAGACTTTCATCAACATTTGCGCATCGACGGGCCGAATAGTTTCGACTGCAGCCTATGACGTTCGAGTCAACGTCTATCCAGATGTCGACGAGTCGGGGCGCTATTTTGGAGTTCTGCTTACTCCCAATTCAGATGATTCCAAATTTCAAAGACCTTCGACGTATTTTGGTATTCGTTTGCACGAAATTTACGGAGGCGAATCTATAGGGAAAATTCCACTGAAACAAAAGGATGTGACTGAGTACCACCGGGTCGGCACTTCGCATTTCAGTCCGACAGTCCAATGGTTCTCTTTTCTGAAGGCTGGAAAGACAACGAAAATTTCGGGCGCGATGTTGGCAGGATCGACTATGAGCGTCTGGAGAAAAGATCTAGGAAGAATGTATATTTCCAAAGAAGAAATTCAATCCCGATGCCCTTCTATTTGAATTCAGCGCTGCAAAAAATCAAGAAATTTCTGGGGACGATGCTATTGGTGAATTTGCAGATTCTCTCGGGAGCTAGCGCCGCAACGACTCGCCCGGCAGCGGGCTTTGAAGAGGCCGGCTGTAACTGGGCGAATTGAACGGTCGGGCGCCGCCCGTCGCAGCCTGAGCGGAGCCGACCGCCTCTTTATCAGCGCACCGGCGGATTCACGATCACCGGCGGCACCGGTGCCGTTGGCATCGTCGGCGGCGTCGGATTGAACGGCTGCACCGGCACCGGCGGCACCACCGGGATGCTGGGCGGCGTCACCGGTGTCGAAGGCGCGAAAGAACGGTCCGGTGGCGTGGGTGAAGGCACCGCTGGCGCGCTGCCATTGCTCGCCAGCGTCGCGTTGATCGCGTCCATGTCGGCCGTCGTCAGCGTGCCGTTGGCCTGGCGCAGTTTCAGGTTCCCGAGCAGCACGTTGTAGCGCGCTTGCGCGAGGTCGCGCTTGGTCTGGAACAACTGGCTCTGCGAGTTGAGCACGTCGATGTTGATGCGCACGCCCACCTGGTAGCCGAGCTTGTTGGCATCGAGCGCGCTCTGGCTGGAGGATTCGGCGGCTTCCAGGGCCTTGACCTGGCCCGCGCCCGACACGAGGCCCAGGTAGGCCGCGCGCGTGGCCTGCGCCACGCTGCGGCGGGTGCCGTCGAGCACGCTGCGCGACTGGTCTTCGAGCGCCAGGGTTTCCTTGATGCGGTTCTCGGTGGCAAAGCCGGCGAAGAGCGGCAGGTTGAACGTGACGCCGACGGTGGCCGCGTTGATGCGCGTGCCCACGGTGCTGGTGCTGGTGCCCGTCGGGTTGCGCGTGACGTTGTAGCCCAGGTTGGCGTCCAGCGTGGGCTTGTGGCCGGCCTGCGCTTTCTGCACTTCGAGCCCGGCCACGTCCAGGCCCAGGCGCGCCTGCTGGATCGCGGGGTGCACCTCGTCGGCCTGCGCGACCCATGCGTTGATGTCCGCGGGCTGGGCGGTGGGCAGCACGACCGGCACGGCCAGCGGCACGGGCACGCTGCCGGGGCGGCCGACGAGCTGGTCGAGCACGATCTTCTTGACCTGCAGGTCGTTCTCGGCGGCGATTTCCTGCGCGATCACCAGGTCGTAGCGGGCCTGGGCTTCGCGCGAGTCGGTGATGGTGGAGGTGCCGACCTCGAAGTTGCGCTTGGCCGAGGCGAGCTGCTCGGCCACGGCGACCTTCTGCGCGCGCACGAGCGCCAGGCTGTCCTGGCTCGCGAGCACGTCGAAATACGCCTGGCTCACGCGCACGATCAGGTCCTGCTCGGCCGTGGTGAACACCGCCAGCGCGATCTCCGCCTGGCGCTTGCCCTGTTCGTAGGTGGCCCAGTTGGCCGGGCGGTAGAGCGGCTGCGTGGCGTTGATGCCAACGTTCTGCGTGTTGAAGTTGCGCGAGGCGCTGGCGCCGCGGTTGTCGCCCGTGAGGGTGTCGACGTCCAGGTTGCTGCGGTTCACGCCGGCCGTGAGACCGACGGCCGGCAGGATGCCGGCCTTGGCCTGCGCGGCGCGCGCGACGTTCGCGTCGTACTGCGCCCGCGCGCCCTGGTACGTGGCGTCGTAGCCGCGGGCGGAGTCATAGAGTTCGTTCAGTGTCTGGCCTTGGGCCGGCAGCGCCAGCAGGGTCGCGATAACGCTGGCGAGTGCTGCGGAAAGTGGCAGAAGCCGGGGCCGTGGAGGCATTGAACGTCCTTGAGGAAGAGAAAGTCTTTTTGCGCGCTCAAGCAGCGTCGTACGCTCGCGTCGAGCGAAGCGGTGCCAATTCCAGGAACACCACGGAACCGGCTTTGCCGGGCCGTCGGTGTTGCCCCCTGCAAGGGGGAAGGAGAAGCGACACGAAGTGCGCGGAGCCTGGGGGTGTCATTCAATACCGCGGGACCGAAGGGTCGTGCGAGGACCAGGCGTCGATGCCACCCGCCACGTTGGCGAGCTGGTCAAAGCCGTTCTGGTTCAGAAACGCGGCCACGCGCTGGCTGCGCGCGCCGTGATGGCAGAGGCACGCAATGCGTTGTCCCTCGCCCAGTTCGGCGAGGCGCCCGGGAATTTCATTCATCGGGATCGCCACCAGCGTGAAGCCCGCGGGCGCGACGCTCGCCGTCTGCAGCTCCCACGGTTCGCGCACGTCGAGCAGCACGGGGGCGGCATCGGCGTCTTGCGCAAACCAGGCGGCGAGGTCGGCGGGGCGGACTTGGTCGATCATGGGTGCGGCCCGCTCAGAACGAGAAGCGCGAAGGCTCGGGGAAATTCAAAAGGCGCGGTGCCACGGTGTCCCAGGGCTGCGTCGTGTCCCACTTGCTTTCGCTCGAGCGGGTGACGAAGTGGGCGCGCATCATCGGCTCCTCGCCCACGATGGCGGCCAGGCGGCCGCCGACCTTCAGCGATCCCAGCAGGTTCTGCGGAATGCGGGCGACCGAGCCGCTCAGCACGATCACGTCGAAGCTCGGGCCGCTGGCCAGGGGCACGGCGCCGTCGGCGTGACGCACTTCGACGTTGCTCACGCCGTTCTGGCGCAGCGTCTGGGCGGCGCGGGCGGCCAGCACGGGGTTGATTTCGAGCGACAGCACCTGGGCGGCGCGGGCACCGAGCAGGGCGGCCATGAAGCCCGAGCCGGTGCCGATTTCGAGCACGGACTCATGTTTCTGCACCTTCAGGTCGTGCAGCGTCCGGGCCTCGACCTTGGGCGAGAGCATGAATTCGCCAGGCACCGAGCCGTCGAGCAGCGGCAGCTCCATGTCGAAGAACGAGAGCGTGCGGTGGGCCTCCGGCACGTAGTCTTCGCGGTGGATGGTGGCCAGGAGGTCCAGGATGTCCAGGTCCAGCACATCCCAGGGGCGGATCTGCTGTTCGATCATGTTGAAGCGCAAGCGCTCGAGGGTGGGGGTGGGGTTCATGGCGTGGCTTTCCTTGTGGGCTCAGGACAAACCTTCAATTTTAGGTGGCCCGGATGACGCCAGCGGCCCGCTCGGCCATACAAAAGTCTTCTTCATGCCTTGTCCCCGGGGCGCACGCTGAGCCCGTAGAGCACGGTTTCGGCCTGGGTGGCGAGGAATTTCTCGGGGTCCAGGGCGCTTTCCCCATCGACGCAGACCATGGCCGAGTGCTTCCAGAGCATCAGGAAGACCATGGGCGCGATCACCGAATAGATCGCATGCTCGATGTCGACCGGCGCGAATTCGCCGCGGTCGATGCCGCGCTGCAGGATGCGCCGCAGCAGGTCGTGGCCGGGTCGCACCACCTGCTGACGGTAGAACTCCGCCAACTCGGGAAAATTGCCGCCTTCGCTCATCATGAGCTTGGTCAGGCCCGAGGCCTTGGTCATGCCCACGCGCTCCCACCAGACGTTCATGCAGTAGCGCAGCATCTCGGCGGTGGTGCCCTCGAAGGCCTCGAACTCGGCGTTCCACTCGGTGAAGCGGCCGCCCAGGCTCTCCATGATCACGGCCTTGAAGAGCTCTTCCTTGCTCGGAAAATAGAGAAAGAGGGTGCCCTTGGAGACCCCGGCGCGCGCCGCCACTTCCTCCGAACGGGTCGCGGCAAAGCCTTTTTCGACGAACAGGTCGAGCGCGGCGGCCAGCAGTTCGCCGGGGCGCGCTTCTTTCCGGCGTTCTCGCTTGGAGCGCACCGGGCAGAATTTGTCGACAAGGGAACGGGGAGTGGGCATGTGGGTTAATGACTCGCGGGTTAGTAATGTAGTGACCGGCATCCGTCACGTCAAGCCGCGACAATATCGGGTTCGCCGATTCCCAACCTGCCGGAGCAGTGCCCATGACTTCCTCACCGTCGCCCACCGAAACCATCGTGATTGGCGGAGGCTGCTTCTGGTGCACCGAAGCGGTCTTCGACCGTGTGCAGGGCGTGCTGGACGTGGAGTCGGGTTATTGCAACGGCCAGGTGGTCAATCCGACCTACGAGCAGGTCTGCACCGGCCGCACCGGCCACGCCGAGGTCGTGAAGCTCCAGTTCGATCCCGCCCAGATCAGCCTGCGCGAAATCCTGGAGATCTTCTTCGTCGTGCACGACCCGACAACGCTCAACCGCCAGGGCAACGACGTCGGCACGCAATACCGCAGCGGCATCTACTACACGAGCGACGCGCAAAAGCAGGTGGCGCAAGACGTGATCCGCGAAATCGAGGCCAGCAAGACCTACAGCGCGCCCGTCGTGACCGAGGTGGCGCCGCTCGCCAACTACTCGACCGCCGAGGCGTATCACCAGGACTATTTCCTGAACAACCCGAACCAGGGCTACTGCGCGTTCGTCGTCGGCCCGAAGGTCGAGAAGTTCCAGAAGACCTTCGCCTCCCGCGTCAAGGCCTGATCGAAGCCTGATCCTCTCCGTTTCCGTGCACCTCGCCGCCCGCCCATCCCCGCAGTTCTCGACCCGCGCGATCCTTGTCGTGCTGGCGATCGCGTTGTGGTTCGCGGGCACGCTGGGCGTGATGCACCGGTCGCTGCACGTGCCCGGCCTGGCCTCTGCGTCCTCGGCGGCGGCGACGGTCCAGGCGGCAAAGGCTGAAAAGGGCGCCCACGTCCACGCGGGCCACGGCGTCGTCAGCCTCTTCGGCGACCACACCGACGCCGAGTGCCGGCTGTACGACCAGCTCTCGCACGGATCGAGCGTCCCCGGCGTGCCGCTGGTGGTGCTGCCGGTGCTGCTGCCCTCGGCCACGTTCGCTTATCTGCAGGGCGAAGCCATCGCCCGCTGGGTTGCGCTGTTCGACGCGCGCGGCCCGCCTTCCACTCGCTGAATCCCCCCGTGTTCCGGTCGCTGCGCCTGCCTTGTGCGGGTGACGGCGTGCCGTCCATTGATTCAACGAGTGTTCACCATGATTCCCAATTTCCGTCGCAACGCCATCGGCGTCGCCGTTCTTTCGCTCGCCTTCGCCGGCGCGTCCCATGCGCAACAAGCTGCCCAGGCGCAGGCCCAGGCCGCCGATGCCCCCGGCCTCGCCGCCATCACCGTCACGGGCAATCCGCTCGGCACCAATGACCTGATCGCGCCGACCGTCACGCTCTCGGGCGAAAAGCTCCTGCTGCGTTCCGACTCGACGCTCGGCGAAACGCTCAACAACCTGCCCGGCGTGAGCAGCAGCTACTTCGGCCCCAACGCGAGCCGCCCGATCATCCGCGGGCAGGACGGCGACCGCATCCGCATCCTGCAGAACGGCGGCGGCGCGCCCGACGCCTCGGCGCTGAGCTACGACCACGCGGTGCCGGTCGACGCGCTGGTCACCGACCGCATCGAAGTGCTGCGCGGCCCCTCGGCGCTGCAGTACGGCGGCAGCGCCGTGGGCGGCGTGGTCAACGTGATCGACAACCGCATCCCCACCGAGCCCATCAACGGCTTCGGCGGCCGCGCCGACCTGGGCTTTTCCACCGGCAACAAGGAGAAGAACGGCGGCGTGGTGCTCGAAGGCGGCAACGACCGCTTCGCGCTGCACGTGGACGCGTTCAACCGCGACTCGAAAGACGTCTCGGTGCCCATCGACCTGGATTGCAGCAAGCCCGGCTCGCCCTGGCGCGCCCGCAAGATCTGCAACTCGGCCAACGAGGCGAACGGCGGCGCGGTCGGCGGCACGCTCTTCTTCGACCAGGGCTGGATCGGTGCCTCCGCCAGCACCTACCGCAGCAACTACGGCACCGTGGCCGAGGACGACGTGACCATCCGCATGAAGTCCGACCGCTACGCGCTCGAAGGCGAATGGCGCCCGGGCGGCATCATCAGCAGCATCCACGCGAAGCTGAGCCACACCAACTACCGCCACACCGAGTTCGAGGGCCCCGAGGCGGGCACCACGTTCTCGAACATGAGCAACGACCTGCGTATCGAGGCGCGCCACCAGAAGATCGGCAACTTCGAAGGCCTCGTGGGCTTCAGCAGCGAGACCAACCGCTTCGCCGCCGACGGTGAAGAAGCCTTCGCGCCGCACAGCCGCACGCGCTCGAACGCGCTCTTCCTCTATGAAGAGTACGGCGCCTCGTGGGGCAAGCTGAGCTTCGGCGCGCGCACCGAGAAGGTCCGCATCCGATCGCTGGGCTATCCGGACGATCCGACGGTCACCCGCTTCGCCGTCGGCGAGCGCACCTTCAACCCGCACAGTGCTGCGTTCGGCGCGCTCTTCAACCTCACGCCGCAGTGGCAGCTGACCTCCAACCTCGCCTACACCGAGCGCGCGCCCAAGGACTACGAACTGCTCGCCAACGGCCCGCACGTGGCCACGGCCGCATGGGAGCTCGGCGACCCCAACCTGCAGAAGGAAAAGTCGACCGGCCTGGACCTCGGCGCGCAGTGGAAGTCCGGCCCCAACACGGCCCGCGTGAACGCCTACGTCACGCGCTTCAGCAACTACATCGGCCTCACCGCCTCTGGCCGCACGCTCGACGAAGAGGGCCAGGTGGTGACCGACCCGGCCGCCACCGACACGCTGGCCGAGTACGTCTACAGCGGCGTGCGCGCGCGCTTCACCGGCCTCGAGGCAAGCGGCAACCTGCGCCTCCTGGGCACCGACGGCTTCGCGCCGATGACCGATGCCTCGACGCTCGATCTCGAATGGCGCGGCGACGTGGTGCGCGCGAAGAACCTGGACACCGGCGAGCCGCTGCCGCGCATCGCGCCGTTCCGCACCGGTGCCACGCTGGTCTACGGCAACGGCCCGTGGAGCGCGCGCCTGGGCTTCGACTACAACGCGGCGCAGCGCCACGTGCCCAGCGTCGGCGCACGCGAGACCGATGCCTACACGCTGTGGAACGCCGCGATCTCCTACCGCATGAAGGTGCAGCGCGCGAACCTCACCTGGTATGCGCGCATTGACAACATCGGCAACAAGCTGGCCTACAGCCCGACGTCGATCCTGACGACGACGGTGTATCCGAACGCGCCGTTGCCGGGGCGGTCGCTGAAGGTCGGGTTGCGCGTGACGTTCTGATCCACCGGTGCGGCCGTCGACCGGCCGCACCTCGGCAGCGTGCCCCAGTGCGCAGGGCATCGGGTACTCCCCGCAGCGAAATCAAGGAGGAGGGCGAAGCCCGGGGGACATTCGCGGAGGGGAGTACCCGGTGGCCTGTGCACGCACCCTGAACGGCTATCCTCGATGCGGTGAATTCCTTCGTCCTCTCTTCGCTGCTCCCCGTCGTCATCCTCATCGCCGCGGGCTATCTCGCCGGCAGGCGCCGGTGGATCGGCGGCAATGCGGTCAAGGACCTGTCGAACCTCATCTTCCTCTTGCTCGCGCCCGCGCTGCTGTTCCGCGCGATGAGCACGGTGCATGTGCAGGCGCTCAGCCTGAAGCCCGTCGCGGCGTACTTCATCGCCTCGGGCCTGCTGTTCGCGGGCACGCTCGCGTTGCGCGGGTTCAATCGCACGGCGGCGGTGATCGCGCTGGCCAACACCTACAGCAACACCGTGATGATCGGCATCGCGCTCGTGGATCTCGCCTATGGCGAGGCGGGCATGGTGGTGCTGCTGACGCTCATCTCGCTGCACTCGCTGGTGCTCATGACCAGCGCCACGCTCGTGCTGGAGCTGGCCGTCGCGCGCGAGCATGCGGTGGTCAGCGGCGAAGAGAAACGCTCGATGGCACGCACCGTGCTGCGGGCGCTGCGCAACGCCATCGTCCATCCGGTGCCGCTGCCGATCATCGCGGGCCTGCTGTTCGCGCAGACCGGCCTCGCGATGCCCGAGGTGATCGACAAGCCCATCCAGCTGCTCGGCCAGGCCTTCGGCCCGGTGGCGCTCGTCATGGTGGGCATCACGCTCGCGCTCACGCCCATCGGGCGGCACTGGCGCGGCGCGCTGGTGCAGGCGCTGGTGAAGAACCTGCTGCATCCGCTGCTGGTCGCGGGCATCGGCTGGCTGCTCGGCGTGCGCGGCATCCCGCTCACCGTGATGGTGGTGGCCGCGGCGCTGCCCATCGGCGCCAACGTGTTCCTGTTTTCGCAGCGCTACCGCACGGCCGAAGACCTCGTGACGGCCAGCGTGGCCGTGTCCACCGTGCTCGCGCTGGGCACCCTCACGCTCGTGATGGTCTGGGTGCAGTGGCTCCCCTGAGTCCTTCGGTTCTCATCGCGCACACGAGCCGCACGGGCCTGGAGCCGGGGAACGAGCGGCCCTCGATGCAGCGCGCGAACGGATGATCAGGGCGCTAGCCGTTCACGCACCCAGTCAGCGCCTTCGAGCCGATAACGCAGCCGGTCGTGCAGCCGGCTCTTGCGGCCCTGCCAGAACTCCCAACGGTCCGGCACCAGGCGGTAGCCGCCCCAATGCGGCGGGCGCGGCGGCGAGAGCAGGTGCCTGGCGGCGGCCACGGCCGCGTTCTTCACCAGCACGTCGCGGCCGCTGATCACTTCGCTCTGCGGACTGGCCCAGGCGCCGATGCGCGAGTCGAGCGGGCGGCTCGCGAAGTAGGCGTCGCTCTCGTCGGCGCCGGCCTTCTCCACGCGGCCCTCGATGCGCACCACGCGCTCGAGCTCGACCCAGTGGAACTGCAGCGACGCATACGGATTGCCCGAGAGCTCGCGGCCCTTGCGGCTCTCGTAGTTGGTGTACCAAACGAGGCCGCGCGCGTCGTAGCCCTTGATCAGCACGATGCGGCTGGAGGGTCGGAGGTCGCTGCCCACGGTGCACAGCGTCATCGCATTGGGCTCGGGCACGCGCGCGTCGATGGCCTCGGTGAGCCAGCGCTCGAACTGCTTCAATGGATCGCCCGCGCTGTGGGCTTCGCCGAGCTCGGCGCGCTCGTAGCTCTTGCGCAGCGCGGCGAGCGCTTCGTTGGAGAGAGGGGAAGTCATGCCGGGATTGTTGCGCACATACTCGGACCATGATGACGAAGGCGACAAAGGTGAACTCCCCCACGGTGATCGTGCTGGCCTCGGGCCGGGGCGAGCGCTTCATCGCGGCCGGCGGCTCGGGCTCCAAGCTGCGGGCGCTGCTCGCGGGCAAGCCGGTGCTCGAACGCACGCTCGATGCCGTGCGCGCGAGCGGCCTGCCGTGGCGCCTGGAAGACGCGGGTCATCCGGGCATGGGCGACTCGATCGCCGCCGCGGTGCGCGCCACGCCCGATGCCATCGGCTGGCTCATCCTGCCGGGCGATCTGCCGCTGGTGCGGCCCGAGACGCTGCAGGCGGTGGCCGCGGCGCTCAATGGGCGGGTCAATGCCGTGCAGCCGCAGTTCATGGGAGAGCGCGGCCATCCGGTCGCCTTTGCCGCCGGATGCCGCGCGCAACTCACGGCGCTGGAAGGGAACCTGGGCGCGGCGCCGGTGCTGCGCGCCATGCGCTCCATCGATTCGGTCGCCGACCTCGCGGTGGACGATGCCGGCATCGTGACCGACATCGACACGCCCGAGGCCCTGGCGCGCGCCGAGGCGCTGTGGCTGGAGCGCGAAGCCCGCTAGCCGGTCAGCCCTTCGGAATCACCGCGCAGGCGATGCGCGGGCCGGAATTGCCGGCCGGCTGCGTCGTGAAATCGTCGCGGTCGCGGTGCACCACCAGCGCGCGGCCCACCACGTTGTTGACGGCGCCATCGGTCAGCGAGATCGAGTGGTCGTCCACGCTGAAGCGCGCCACGCCGCCGGCGTCGGCCACCAGGCTCGGCAGTTCGCCCGCATGGCTGCCCGCCGCGGCGAACTTGCCGTGCGTGCCGCCGGTCGGGTTGAAGTGGCCGCCCGAGGCGTTGCCGTTGTCGCCGCAGTCGCCCTTTTCGTGGATGTGGAAGCCGTGCTCGCTGCCCGGCACGAGGCCGCGCACTTCGCCCGAGACGCGCACGCCGTGGTCCAGCGCGGTGAGCTTGACCGTGCCGCGGGTCGGGTTGGGCGTGATCGCGGCGGTCGGCACCAGCTCGACGGCCGTGCTCGGCTTGCCGCCCATGCTGCCGCAGGCGGCGAGCACGGCGGTGGCCAGGAGGGCGGTGCCGGTGGCGAAGAGACGACGATGGTTCATGGTTTTTCCTTGGACGGTCCGGACGGAGGCCCGGATGAAAGTTGCGAAGAAGGTTGGGACGAATTGTCGGAAGACCCCGGAACATATACCGGAGCCGGGGGCGCATCGCAATCGGCGGCCGCCTCGGATGCCTCCGCCGCCTGTTTGGCCTCGGCCAGCGCCACCAGCCGGGCCAGCGCCGCATCGTGGATCGAATGCCGCCGCAGCTCCAGCAGCGTCTGCTGCGCATAGTCGAGCGAGCTGCCGTAACGGCCGACCGCGTTGGCGAAGATGTGGCGGTAGCGCTCGTCGCTCAGCTCGCCCGTGAAGTTGGGGCTGCGCCGCGAGAGCGTGAAGGCCAGCGCGTCGACGGGCCCTTCGGCCGTGCCGCAGCGCAGCCACTTGGGGTCGTACACGCCGGTGGGCATCTCGCGCAGCCAGAGGCGGCGCAGCGTCTCCAGCCCCTCGGCCTTGGGCACCCGGAACACCATGCCGCGGCAACTGCCGCCCGAAAGCAGCCCGAACACGAGGCCCGGCGTGTGCACGCTGCCGCGGTTCACGCGGCTCCACATCTTCAGGGCCCGGTGCCAGCCGTGCACCCAGGCCGGGCGCCGCTCGGTGAAGCCGAACTCCGGCCGCCAGATCAGCGAGCCGTAGCCGAAGAGCCAGAGGTCGTCGTGCCCGCCCCAGTCGGCGATCGCGCGCTCCAGCATGGGCTGCGGGTCGCGCAAGGGCTTGGGCATGGGGTCCAGGCCGGGCGGTCCCGGATTCGGCGCGGGGTCCGACACGGGCCTGTCAGGAGCGCCGCCTACAATTTCGGAGTCATGGTTCACCGCACCATTATTTACCGACCCCTCAATTACGGAGCACGCCCACCCATGAGCGACGACGACGGCCAGCAGAATTTCATCCTCGGCTTTCTCATGGCGCTGATCGCGCTGGTGATCTTCTTCGTGGTGGGCATCGTGATCTGGCACAAGGGCCACAGCGCTTCCGGGGCCGCCGCTGCCGCCGTCGCGGCGCAGGGCAAGCCACCGGCCGTGGTGATCTCGTCGCCCCCGCCCGGCGAGGCGCCCAAGCTGGCCGAAGTGACCGAGACGGTCACCGTCACGATCCCCGACGGCGCCAGCATCCGCGTGGTCAACGGCGTGGTGAACTTCTACTTCGCGACCGGCAGCGCCGACCTCGCACCGGGCGCCGCCGAGGCGCTGGCCGCGGTCATCAAGGGCGTGGAGAGCGGCCGCAAGGTGGTGGTCTCGGGCTTTCACGACACCACCGGCGATGCCGCGATCAACGAATCGCTCGCCAAGAAGCGCGCCGAGATGGTGCGCGACGTGCTCGTGGGCCTGGGCGTGCCGGCCGCCAAGATCGACCTGCAGAAGCCCGAGGTGACGGCCGGTTCGGGCAACAACGCCGAGGCGCGCCGCGTCGAGGCCAGGCTGGTGGACTGAGCCCCGTCCACTCTGCAAAAAAAGCCCGGTAACGCCGGGCTTTTTCATGCCCGCTGCCCTGGGGCCCATGCCTGAGTAAATTCGTATCGTTCGGCGCCCGGATTTCATCGGGTCTGCGCGCCTGGCTTGGTACGATGGGCCTCCAGGCCCCCAGTCGCTCCGGCGACACGCAGCAAGAGCCAACGACCCCCATGAGCAGCACACACCCCACCGTCCGCGACGTCACCGATCGCATCCGCGAGCGCAGCCACGGCACGCGCAGCGCCTACCTCGCAAGGCTCGCCGAAATTCGCGACCGCGACCGCGGCTCCGACCGCATGGGCTGCGCCAACGTGGCGCATGCGGTGGCCGGCATTCCGGCCAACGACAAGTTCAGGGTGGTGACCGAGCGCGCCCCCAACATCGGCATCGTCACCGCCTACAACGACATGCTCTCGGCCCACGCGCCGTACCAGGGCTATCCGGACATCATCAAGCAGGAGGCGCGGCGCCTGGGCGCCACCGCGCAGGTGGCCGGCGGCGTGCCCGCGATGTGCGACGGCGTCACGCAGGGCACGCCCGGCATGGAGCTGAGCCTGTTCAGCCGCGACGTCATCGCCATGAGCACCGCCATCGCGCTCACGCACGACATGTTCGATGGCGCGCTGCTGCTCGGCGTGTGCGACAAGATCGTGCCGGGCCTCCTGATCGGCGCGCTGCACTTCGGCCATCTGCCGACCGTGTTCGTGCCCGCGGGGCCGATGCCCTCGGGCCTCTCGAACAACGCCAAGTCGAAGGTGCGAGAGCAAGCGGCGCAGGGCCTCGTGGGCCGGCAAGGCCTGCTCGATGCGGAGATGGCGGCCTATCACACGGTGGGCACCTGCACCTTCTACGGCACCGCCAACAGCAACCAGATGCTGCTCGAGGCCATGGGCCTGCACGTGCCCGGCACGGCCTTCATCCAGCCCGGCGATGCGATGCGGGAGACGCTCACGCGAGAGGCGGTGCGCACGGTGCTCGGCAAGGCAAGCGATGCGGCCTTCAACTGCCCGCCCATTGGCGAAATGGTCGACGAGCGCTGCATCGTCAACGCCATGGCCGCGCTGCTGGCCACCGGTGGCTCCACCAACCACCTCATCCACTGGGTCGCGGTGGCCCGCGCCGCGGGCATCGTGATCGACTGGGACGATTTCTCGAAGCTCTCGGACATCATTCCGCTGCTCACCCGCGTGTACCCCAACGGCAGCGCCGACGTGAACGAATTCCAGGCCGCGGGCGGCCCGGGCTTCGTGATCGGCGAGCTGGTCGGTGCGGGCCTGATGCACGCCGACGTGCTCACCGTGCGCGCCGGCGGCATCGGCGAGTTCGCCAACATCCCGACGCTGGTTGAAGGCGGCGAACAGCGCCTCGCATGGACGCCCGCCGCCCCGTCGAAGAACGACGCGGTCGCGCGCACGGTGGCCGAGCCGTTCAGCGCCACCGGCGGCCTGAAGCTGCTCAGCGGCAACCTGGGCCGCAGCGTGATCAAGGTGTCCTCCGTGCCCGACGACCGCCATGTGATCGAAGCGCCCGCGCGCGTGTTCGATTCGCAGGCCGCGCTGCAGAAGGCCTTCACGGCCGGCGAGCTGGAGCGCGACGTGGTCTGCGTGGTGCGCTGGCAGGGCCCGCAGGCCAACGGCATGCCCGAGCTGCACAAGCTCACGCCGCCGCTGTCGGTGCTGCAGGGCAAGGGCTTTCGCGTGGCGCTGGTCACCGACGGCCGCATGAGCGGCGCATCGGGCAAGATCCCCGCGGCCATCCACGTGTCGCCCGAAGCGGCCGCGGGCGGGCCCCTCGCCAAGGTGCGCGACGGCGACGTGATCCGCCTGGATGCCGTAGCGGGTACGCTCGCCGTCCTGCTGCCCGAAGACGAATGGGCCGCGCGCGAAACCGCGACGCTGCCCGACGCGCAGCGCATCGCCGACGGACACGGCCTCGGCCGCGAACTGTTCGCTGGCATGCGCCGCAACGCATTGACTGCTGAAGAAGGAGCCTGCTCATGGCTATGAACGACAAACTCACCGCCCTCGACGTGATGCGCGACGCACCGGTCATCCCGGTCATCGTGCTCAACGATGTGAAAGACGCCATTCCGCTGGCGCGCGCGCTGGTGGCCGGCGGCATCCGCATGCTCGAGGTCACGCTGCGCACGCCGCAGGCGCTGCAGTGCATCGAGGCCATCGCCAGGGAAGTGCCCGAGGCCGTGGCCGGCGCGGGCACCATCCGCAGCGCGGCCGATGCGCAAGCCTCGGCGCTGGCTGGTGCGAAGTTCGGCGTGAGCCCGGGCTACACGCGCTCGGTCGGCAAGGCCTGCCACGACCTGGGCCTGCCGCTTTTGCCCGGCGTGGCGACCGGCAGCGAAATCATGACGGCGCAGGAAGACGGCTACACCGCGCTCAAGTTCTTCCCCGCGCTGCAGGCGGGCGGCCTGCCGATGCTCAAGGCCTGGCAGGGCCCGTTCGGCGACGTCACCTTCTGCCCCACGGGCGGCATCCATGCGGGCAACGCGGCCGAGTTTCTCGCGCTCTCGAACGTGGCCTGCGTGGGCGGCTCCTGGATCGTGCCGACGGATGCGATCCGCGACGGCGACTGGGCACGCATCGAACAGCTGGCACGCGCCGCGAGCCAGCTGTCTCGCTGACATGCGCACCGGGTTCGATGCGAGCGACCTGAAGGTCATCGCGTTCGACGTGTTCGGCACGGTGGTCGACTGGCACAGCGGCATCGCGGCCGAGGTCGAGCGCGTGCTGCCGGGCGTGGAGGGCGCGACCTTCGCGCTCGCCTGGCGCGCCGGCTACCAGCCCGCGATGAAGGCGGTGATGGAGCGCATCGCGGCCGGCGAGGGCGGCTTCACGTTGCTCGACGAACTGCACCTGAGCATGCTCGAGCAGGTGCTGCGCGATTTCGACATGGCCGACCGCCTCGACTCGGCCGCCAAGCGCGACCTGAGCCGCGCGTGGCACCGGCTGCCGGCATGGCCCGATTCGGTGGCGGGGCTCACGCGGCTCAAGAAGAAATTCACCATCTGCACGCTCTCCAACGGCAACATCGGCTTGCTGACCGAGATGGCCAAGCGCGCCGGCCTGCCCTGGGACTGCGTGCTCTCGGCCGAAGTGTTCAAGGCCTACAAGCCCGATCCGCGCACGTACCTCGGCGTGGCCGGCGTGTTCGATGCGACGCCGGGGCAGGTGATGCTCGCGGCCGCGCACCACGACGACTTGGCCGCGGCGCGCGTGTGCGGCCTGAAGACCGCCTACATCGAGCGGCCCCACGAGTTCGGCCGCGCGCAGCCGAAAGACGTTTCGCCGCAGGCCGAGAACAGCCTGCACGCGCGCGACATCGACGCGCTGGCCGATCTGCTGGGCTGCTGACCGGCAGCCCGGCCTTTCCGATCAATAGCCGTTCGCGGCGCCCGAGCGGCGGTTGTCCGCGGCGCCGCTGTAGGTGGCGCTGCCGTTCGGGTTTTGCGTCACGGCGATGCCGCTGATGCCGCTCAGGAGCCCCGTCACCAGCAGGTTGTCCGTCGTGTAGCCGAAGCGCGTGCGCATGTCGCCCGCGAGCGGCGCCAGCGCCGAGCCGGCCTCCAGTTCCGCATTGCCGTTCTGGCCCGTGAAGTTGGGCGCGTTGACGGCCGCCTGCAGGTCCAGCCCGTACACCACGTTGCCCATGAAGGTCTTCACGATGTAGTCGGGAATCGGCCCGCCGCCCGCCGAGCCCCACACCAGCCGCAGCTTGCCGTCGCCGTCGAAGGCGATGGCCGGCGCGATCGAGGTGCGCGGCCGCTTGGTGCCCGCATAGCCGTTCACCTCCGAGCCGCTGAGCGCCGTGCCCGCCGAGAAGTTCGACATCACGTTGTTCAGCATGATGCCGGCCGCCTCGATGTGCGCGCCCCAGTGCGTGTTGATGGTGGTGGTCATCGAGAGCGCATTGCCGTAGCCGTCGACGATGGCGACGTTGCTCGTCGTGTTCCAGTCTTCGTCGTGCGCGGCGCCGGTCGCTGCCTTGGCGAGCATCGTCTTGCGGGGCTTGGCCAGCGCAGCCATCGTGTCGTAGCCGGCGGGGTCCGTCGCCACGAAGCTGCCGATGTTGCCCGCGGGCGCGGTGGCGAAGGCGGTCTCGCCGATCTGCGCGGCGCGCTTGTCGAGCTCCAGGTCGCTCAGCAGCACCGAGGCGCGCGCGTTGCTGTTCGAGTAGGCCGGGTCGCCGACCACGGCGCGCCGGTCGACGTTCGCGAGCCGGCTCGCCTCGGCCGCGAGATAGACGAAGCGCGGCGTGTCCAGCGCCTTCTCGTCCTGCACGTGCTTGCGCTCCAGGATGCCGAGCGAATACAGCGTGACGAAGCCGCCGAACGAGGGCGCGGGCTGCGTGTAGATGGTGGTGCCGAAGCGCGTGCCGACCAGCGGCTTGCGCTCCACCGCCTTGTAGGCCGGGAAGTCGGCGGGCGCCATCAGGCTCGGGATCGAGGCGATGGTCGTCGCGGTGCTCGGGCTGCCCGCCGGCCCCGAGTTCGGAAGGATCGACTTGCACGGCAGGCTGTCGAGCGTGGTGCGCTGCACGATGGCTTTCACCGTGTCCTGCGCCGGGTCGTAGAAGGCGGTGGCGCCGCCGTCGCGCACGAGCTTCATGGTCTGCGCGAGCTCGGGGTTGGTGATGAGCGTGCCGATGGGCAGCGGCTTCTGCCTGGAGGCATCGGCCGGGTCGCAGTAGCGCTTGGCGATGTCGGGGTACTTGCAGCGCGGCGCGCCCCGCACCGTGTTGGCCGAGTTCACCCACGCGGCCACGCCGGTGCCCGCGGAGACCGGGTTGCCGTCGTCGTCGAACTCTGCGCTGTCTGCGTAGAGCGTCGCGTACATGTACTTGGTCATCGGAAAGCCGTTTTCGGCCAGGCCGATGGCGTCGTCCCACAGCGTGTTCCAGGCCTTCTTGCCGTAGCTGCGATGCACCAGGTCGAGCACCGCGACCGTACCCGGAATGCCCACCGCGCGTGCGGAGATGTTGGTGTTGCCCTGCTGCGAGGAGACGCTCGCGCCGAGCGTGAGGCCCGATTTGCACAGGTTGTACGGCGGCGTGGTGGACACGTCCTGCGCGACGGCCTTGTACACGTCGGCCGCGCCGCCGGTGCTCGAGGGCGCGGCGGAGAGACCGTCGAAGGTGCGCACCTTCTTGCTCGCCGCGTCGTAGTAGGTGATGAGCGTGCCGCCGCCCAGCCCCGAGGCGAAAGGCTCGGCCGTGCCCAGCACGGCCTGCACCGCAATCGCCGCATCGATGGCGCTGCCGCCGGTCGCCAGGATCTTGCAGCCGGCCTTGGAGGCCTCGTAGTGCGCGGAGGTCACCATCAGGTTGGTGCCGGTGATGCCGGCCGTCTGGCCGTGCGGCGCGCCGGCCTGCTGCGTGCACAGGGCGGGATCGAAGCGCACGGCGGGCGGCGCATCGGTGCCGGGCGGCCCGGCGGGCGGGCTTGCCGGTGGCGGCGGCGCGTTGGTGATCGGCAGGGAGGTGAAATTGAACGAGTTGCCGGAGCCGCCGCCGCATGCAGTGAGCGCGGCCAGCGCGGCCAAGGCGGCGACTGGAATGAGTCTGGAGGTGTGCATCGTGAAGGAAATGAAAAACGCCGACGCTGTACCGGACGGCTTTTCAATTTATTGCAACTCGCGTGCCACCAAAGTTCTCGCTTTCCCGGTGTGCGGGCGTCTTTACAGAGGCTCAGTCTGTCAGCAGCTTTTCCACCGTGCGCAGGTTGCGTGCGGTCGTGCTCGACTTGTAGCGCGTCTTGGCCAGCAGCTTGGCCACGGGCGTGTCGGTGCTCTCGCCGCGCGGGCATTGCCAATAGAGCACGCCCTTGCCGCGCTTCAGGCGTTCGAGTTTCGGATCGACGGTGCCGGCCTTTTCCATCACCTCGTCGAGCATCGCGGCGTCGGAGCCGAACACGAGGTACGGATGCCGCTCTTCGTCGATGCGCTCGAAGGGATAGGCCGCGGCCATGTCGGCCACCTGCTTCTGCGTGAGCAGCACGATCCACGCGTCGTAGCCGAAGCGCTCGCGCAGGGCCTGCTCGATGCGCTTGCGCAGCGCGCCGGCATCGCTCTCGCCGGTGTCGAACAGCACGTTGCCGCTCGCGAGCACCGTGCGCACTTCATCGAAGCCGAGCTCGACGAAGAGCGCCTTCAGGTCCGCGCTCTTGATCGTGATGCCATTGACGTTCACGCCGCGCAGCAGCGCGATGTGACGGGTCGCCGCATTCTTCGCGGCCGACTTCTTTGCAGCCTTTGCAGGCTTCTTCGCGGCAGCCATGGCGTTGCGTGGAACGCTCAGCGCAGGCCGGCGCCTTCGGCGGATTCGGCGCGCTGGATGAGCTCGATCTTGTAGCCATCGGGATCGGTCACGAAGGCGATCACCGTCGTGCCGCCCTTGACCGGACCGGCCTCGCGCGTCACGTTGCCGCCCGCCGCCTTGATCTTGTCGCAGGCCGCGTAGGCATCGGGCACGCCGAGAGCGATGTGGCCATAGGCGGTGCCCAGGTCGTAGCTCTCGGTGCCCCAGTTGAAGGTGAGCTCGATCTCGGCCTGGTCGGGGTTGCCCTTGTCGAAGCCGAGGAAGGCGAGGCTGTACTTGTACTCGGGGTTTTCGGAGGTGCGCAGCAGATTCATGCCGAGCACTTTCGTATAGAAGTCGATGGAGCGCTGCAGGTTGCCGACGCGCAGCATGGTGTGAAGGAATCGCATCTCGTGGGACCGTGTGGTTTTTGTGGAAGGGGAAGCCGCTATTGTCGGCTTCCCGCCGCGCCGATCAAGCCGCCGCCGTCAGCAGGTGCGACTCGTGGCGTTCCAGGAATTCCATCAGGTGCTGCGGGTACTCGGGCACCACCGCGTCGCGCACGCTCGGGCGCGCGGCCAGCGCCTTGCGCCAGGCATCGACCTTGGGGAGCGCGGCGAAGATGCGCGAATCGATGAGCGTGTCGAACACCTCGAAGTAGCGGAACACCGGCGCGAAGACCGCATCGACCAGGCTGAAGCTCTTGCCCGCGAAGTAGGGCCCGGCACCGAGCGCGGCTTCCACGCGCTCGAACTTGGCTACCAGCGCGAGGCGCTTCTGCTCGAACACGGCCGCGTCCTGCGTGGTCTCGTAACCCCAGAGGTCGGCGAGGATGGCCGAGCCGAACTCCATCCACGCGCGGTGTTCGGCGCGGGTGAGCGGGTCTTCGGGGTGCAGGCGCGCGCCGGGCTGCGTCTCCTCGAGGTACTCGCAGATCACGTTGCTCTCGAACAGCACGGCCTCGGTGCCATCGGGCCGCTGCACCTTCAGCAGCGGCACCTTGCCGAGCGGCGAGATGTCGAGAAACCACTGGGGCTTGTTCGCCAGGTCGATCACGACGCGCTCGAAGGGCACGCCTTTTTCGCCGAGCGCGATGGCGGCGCGCTGGACGTAGGGGCACAGCAGGTGGCTGATGAGTGTGAGGGGTTGGGAGGTTGGGGACATGGTGGCTCTCCGTCTTGTGTTGCGTACTTGGATCGCCGCGATTCTTGCGATCCCGAACAACCTTTTCCCGGAAAGCCCATTCGCCGATTCGGCGCCTTGTGCTAGGCCGTGGTGTCGAGCCAGTGCGTGATGCGGCCGTTGTGCATCACCCCGATGCGGTCCGCCATCGCATGCGCTTCGGCCTCGTTGTGCGTGACCAGGATGGCGGTCTGGCCGGCCTGCTTCAGGATGCCGCGCACCTCGGCCGTGAGGCGCTCGCGCGTGGCGCCGTCGAGGTTGGAGAAGGGTTCGTCCAGCAGCAGCAGAGCTGGCGAGGGCGCGAGCGCGCGGGCCAGCGCAATGCGTTGCTGCTGGCCGCCCGAGAGTTCGTGCGGATAGCGTTCGCCCGCATCGGCCAGGCCGACCAGCGCGAGCATGTCGGTCACACGCGACTGCTGCGCCGCGCGGCCGAGGCGGCGCAGCCCGAAGGCGACGTTCTTCGCGGCCGAGAGGTGCGGGAACAGCGCGTACTCCTGGAACATCATCCCCACGCGCCGCTGCTCGGGCGGCAGGTGCGAGCGGGCGGACGAGAGCACCACCGCATCGAGGCGAATCGTGCCCACGCGCAGCGGCTCGAAGCCCGCTATGGCGCGCAGCACAGTGGTCTTGCCGCAGCCCGAGGGGCCGAAGAGGCAGGCGATGTCGCCGGCCGCGAGCGACAGCGAGAAGTCGTCGACGACGGTGTGCAGGCCGCGCGGCGTGTCGTACGCGAGCCGGATCGATTCGAGGTGCAGCGCGGAGCTCATGTGTTTTCCGGAACGGGTGCCACGGGCGTCGCGCCCAGCTGGTTGCGCGCGAGCAGCACCACCGGCAGCAGGCCGGCCAGCACGATGGCGAGTGCGGCGATCGCGCCTTCTTCGTAAGTGCCGCGCGCGGCCTCGGCGTAGAGCCAGGTGGCCAGGGTGTCGAAGTTGGCGGGGCGCAGCAGCAGCGTGGCGGGCAGCTCCTTCATCGCGTCGACGAAGACCAGCAGCGCGCCCGCGGCGATGGCCGGCTGCAGCAGCGGCAGGTGCACGCGGCGCAGCGTGCCCGCGGTGGTTTCGCCGAGCAGGCGCGAGGCCTGCTCGATGGCCGGCGGAATGCGCGCGAGGCCGGCCTCGATGCCGCCCACCGGCATCGCGAGAAAGCGGATCGCGCAGGCCACGACGAGCACGATGCCGGCGCCCATCAGCGGCAGGCCTTGCCAGCCGAAGGCGGTGGCGAGCGCGGCGTCGAAGGCCAGCGCGGGCGTGAGCAGCCCGATGGCCAGCACCGTGCCCGGCACCGCGTAGCCCAGCGTGGCGGCGCGTGCCTGCCAGCGCGCGCGGTTGATGCCAGAGCCCTGGCTGCGCGCGGCCCATGCGACGACCAAGCCCGCGGCCACGGCCACGACCGTGACACCCGCGGCCAGCGCGAGCGTGTTGCCGAGGCTCGCGACCAGCCCCTGCGAAACACCGCCGCCTTGGCGCAGCCGCTTGGCGCTTTCCCAGACGAGATAAAGCGCCGGTGCGACGAAGCCGATCAGCACCGGCAGCGCCGTGACTGCGGTTGCCGCCCAGCCGGCACCGCCTTGCAGGCGCCGCGGCTGCACCGCGCGCATGCGCTGCGCCGAGCCGAAGCGCTGGTGCCGTCGGCCGTTGCGTTCGAGCCAGACCAGCGCCACCACCACGAACAGCATCGCGCACGCGATCTGCGCCGCGCCGGCGAGGTCCGAGCGCGTGATCCACGTCGTGTAGACCGCCACCGTGAGCGTGTTCACGCCAAGAAATTCGGAGGCGCCGATGTCGTTGAGCGTTTCGAGCAGCGCAAGGCTCAGGCCCGCCGCGAGGGCAGGGCGCGCGAGCGGCAGCGCCACGCGAAAGAACGCGCCGCGCCGGCTCTCGCCCAGGGTGCGCGCGGCTTCCAGCAGGTGCGCCGGCTGCGTCATGAACATCGCGCGCGCCGTCATGTAGACATACGGATAGAGCACGAAGCCGAGCACGAAGATCGCGCCCGGCATCGAGCGCAGGTCGGGCAGGCGGAACTGGCGCGGGCTGTCGAAGCCCAGCACCCAGCGGATCGCGCCCTGCACCGGGCCGATGGGGTGCAGCAGGTCGAGGTACGCGAAGGCGACGATGTAGGTCGGCATCGCGAGCGGCAGCAGCAGCGCCCAGTGCAGCACGCCGCGCCCCGGAAAGTCATGCGCGGTGACGAGCCATGCGCAGCCGGTGCCGATCACCAGCACCAGCGTGCCGACGCCGGCCAGCAGCAGCGCCGTGTTGAGCGCCGCCTGCGGCAGCACGTGCGCGAACAGCGGTCCCCAGTGCCCGGTGCCCGTGCCGAACGCGAGCCACAGGAGCGTGAGCACCGGCGCGAGCACGCCGATGGCGATCGCGAACGAGGCAAGGCGCCAGGCCGGTCCTGCGGCTTGCAGGGCTGGTGGCTGGCGCCGTGTCATTTGCATTTTTCAGGCACCTGCGAGGCGTGCCTGCCTGCACGCATCACTGATCGAAGCCGACCTTGTCCACCAATGCGCTGGCCTGCTTGCGGTACTTGGCGATCTCGGTGAGCGGCAGCGGATCGACCTTCAGCTCGCCGATGGTCTGGCCGATGATCGGATCGAGCGCCACGCCCTTGCGCACCGGGTACTCGTAGTTGGTCTGCGCGTAGAGCGCCTGCGCCGGCTCGGACACCAGGAACTCGAGCAGCTTGACCGCGTTGCCGCGCTGCGGTGCGTTCCTGGCCACGGCCGCGCCGCTGATGTTGACGTGCGTGCCGCCGCTCCTGGCATTCGCGAAGGTCGGGCGCACGACCTTGATCGCGTCGCCCCACTTGCGCGCGTCGGTGCCTTCCTTGGCGCTCTTCATCTGGCCGACGTAGTACGAGTTGGCGATGCCGATATCGCAGATGCCGCCGAGGATGTCGCGCGCCACGTCGCGGTCGCCGCCCGTGGCCTTGCGCGCGAGGTTGGCCTTGACGCCGCGCAGCCACTGCTCGGTCTTGGCCTCGCCGTCATGCGCGATCAGTGCCGCGACGAGAGCCGTGTTGTAGGGGTGCTGGCCCGCGCGGATGCAGACCTTGCCCTTGTATTTCGGATTCGCGAGGTCTTCGTAGCGGAAGCTCGTGAGCGGCTGCGCCTTGTCGGCGTAGAGCACGCGGGCGCGCAGCGAAAGCGCGAACCACTGGCCGTCGGCGCCGCGCAGGTTGGCCGGAATGGCCGATTCGAGAGCGGGCGATTTCACGGGCTGCGTCACGCCGCCGTCCACGAGGTCCATGAGGTTGCCGATGTCCACGGTCATCAATACGTCGGCCGGCGAGCGCGCGCCCTCGGCCTTGACGCGCTCCAGCAGCCCGTCCTTCACGAACACGGTGTTGACCTTGATGCCGCTTTGCGCGCTGAAGGCGGAGATCAGCGGCTGGATCAGCGCGGACTCGCGCGTCGTGTAGAGCGTGAGCTCTTCGGCGGCATGCGCGGGCAGGGCCGCGAGGGCGAGCCAGACGGTGGTGACACCGATCAGTGCGTGCGCAGCGCGGGTGGTGGCGCCGGAGCGTTGGGTCATGGATCCTCCAGATCGGTAACGTGTTCTTGGGAGACACCGGCGGCTGGCATGCAGCGCCGATGAGAACAATTATCAACAGGAGGGAGGGAAAAGAGCCTTTTGGACTTACGAGCCGAAGGCCTACTGGTGCGTCACCGGGCCGCAGGAATCTCGAACACCAGGCACGTCGTCGTCGCATGCGCGTACAGCGTGCCGTCGGCCCCGACGAGCCGCGCCTCGGCGGTCGCGAGCTGCCTGCCGCAGTGGATCACCTTGCCTTCGGCGCGCACCCGCTGCACCTTCGGCGTGAGGCCCTTGACGTAGTTCACGCTGAGCTCGGCGGTCGTGTAGGCGCGGCCGGCGGGCATCATGGTGTGGACCGAGCAGCCCAGCGCCGAATCGAGCATCGTGGCGACCCAGCCGCCGTGGATGGTGCCCAGCGGGTTCAGGTGCTGCGCGAGCGGCGTGCCCTGGAACACGGCCACGCCGGGGCTTACGGAGACGATCGTGAAATCCAGCGTCTTGGCGATGGCCGCGTAGGGAATGTCGCCGTTCAGCATCGCCTGCATCACTTCGAGCCCGGTCTTGCCGGCGATCTGCTCGGGGCGGGCGAGGCCGGGGCCGGGGCCGTTGTCCAGGCGCTCGATGATCACGCGCTCCTCGGCGATCCATGCGTCGAGCTGGTCGAGCTTGCTGGTGGGTTGCGTCATGCCTGTATTTCTCCTGGGGGCTTTGGCGGGATGATTGGGTTGCATATGCAACAGTTGCACCTACAATAATACCCCATGGACATCCAGACCAAGCCGCGCGGCTGCACCAGTTTCAAGGTTCGACAGCTCATGCGTCGCCTGTCGACGCACTACGACGCCGAGGTGTCAAAGAGCGGCCTGAAGACCACGCAGTATTCGCTGCTGTCGCACCTCAAGCGCCTGGGTGCCGTCCGCCCGGTGGACTTCGCGGCCGAGCTCAAGATGACCGCCTCCACCCTGAGCCGCAACATGCAGCCGCTGATCGCCGCCGGCTGGGTCGCGCAGAGCGCCGGCGCCGATGCGCGCAGCCGTCTGGTGGCGCTCACGCCCGAGGGCGACGCCAAGTGGCGGGAAGCCCAGCACCACTGGAAGATCGCGCAGCAGAAGCTCAACGCACTGCTGGGCGTGGAGCGCGTGCTGGCGCTGCACCTGCTGATCGACGAGTCGCTGGAGCTGTTCGGCGTTGAAGACGCGCCCGACTGCAGCGACTGACCCGCACCGCCCACAACACCCGACCCCACCTCTTTCGCCCGGCGCGCATGGCCGCGCATGGCCCTCGCTTTCTCTCCTCCTCCACACCCTATTCCAACAGCAGAGGCCCCATGTTCGCCACCCAAGTTTCCGCATGGCTGCAGCGCCGCGGCATCCACTACGGATGGATCGTCGCCGCCATCACCTTCCTGACGATGCTGACGATGTCGGCCGCGCTGGGCCTGCCGGGCGCGATGCTGCAGCCGCTCACCAAGGAGTTCGGCTGGAGCACCGAGCAGATCTCCTCGGCGCTCGCGCTGCGCTTCGCGCTCTTCGGCCTCATGGGCCCGTTCGCCGCGGTGCTGATGGAGCGTTATGGCCTCCGCGCGGTGATCTGCACCGGCCTCGCGCTGGTGGGCCTGGGCATGGCGCTGGTCACCATGGCTTCGCAGCTGTGGCAGCTCTTCGTGCTCTGGAGCCTGATGCTGGGCCTGGGCACCGGCATGACCGCGCTGGTGCTCGGCGCGGTGGTGGCCAACCGCTGGTTCGTCGCGCGCCGCGGGCTGGTCATCGGCATGCTCACGGCCAGTTCGGCGACGGGGCAACTGGCGTTCCTGCCGTTCGCGGCCTGGATGATCGAGCACTGGGGCTGGCGCTCGGCCATCGTGCCGATCGTGATCGGCAGCGTGCTGATCGCGGTGCTCGCGCTGTGCCTCATGCGCAATCGCCCGTCCGACCTCGGCCTGCTGCCCTACGGCGAGGTGCCCGGCACGCAACCCGCCGCGCCGGCCGCGCCCGTGGCGATGATGAACTTCGCCACGCCGTTCCGCGTGCTGCGGGAAGTGGCGACCAACCGCACCTTCCTGATCCTGGCCGCCACCTTCTTCATCTGCGGCCTGAGCACCAACGGCCTCGTGCAGACGCACTTCATCTCGCTGTGCGGCGACAACGGCATGGGCGCCGTGCCGGCCGCCTCGGTGCTCGCGATGATGGGCGCGTTCGACTTCGTGGGCACCATCCTCTCGGGCTGGCTCTCGGACCGCTACGACAACCGCAAGCTGCTCTTCTGGTACTACGGCCTGCGCGGGCTGTCGCTCTTCTGGCTGCCGCATTCGGAATTCACGATCTACGGCCTGGGCCTCTTCGCGATGTTCTACGGCCTCGACTGGATCGCCACCGTGCCGCCGACCGTCAAGCTCGCGGGCGCGGCCTTCGGTCCGGCCAAGGTGGGCCTCGTGTTCGGCTGGGTCTTCGCCGCGCACCAGCTGGGCGCCGCCACGGCCGCCTACGGCGCGGGCTTTGCGCGCACGCTGCTCCTGACCTACACGCCGGCGCTGTACGCGGCCGGTGCGGCCTGCCTCGTCGCGGCCGCGATCGTCATGCTGATCCGCCGCCCCGCAGCCAAGACCGGCGCGTCGGTCACGCCCACGGCGGCAGCGCGCGCCTGATCACCCGAAGGCCCCGCCATGACCACCTCCGCCACCGCCGACCTCGACCCGCGCACGCGCCTGCTGCTGGAGGCACCCATCGTGCCGACGCTGCTGCGCCTGGCCGCCCCCAACGTGCTCGTGATGGTGGCGCAGGCCTCCGTCGGGCTCATCGAAACCTACTTCGTCGGCAAGCTCGGCACCGACGCGCTCGCGGGCATGGCGCTCGTGTTCCCGATCGTGATGCTGATGCAGATGACCTCCAGCGGCGCCGTGGGCGGCGGCATCGCCTCGTCGATCGCCCGCGCGCTCGGCGCGCGGCGCCGCGACACCGCCGATGCGCTGGTGTGGCACGCGGTGGTCATCGCGCTGGGCTTTGGCCTGTGCTTCACGCTCGCGCTGCTGTTCGGCGGGCGCTGGCTCTACGGGATCATGGGCGGCGCGGGCGCTTCGCTCGACGCGGCGCTCACGTACTCCAACTGGGTGTTCGCGGGCGCGGTGCTGGTGTGGCTCTTCAACTCGCTCGCCGCGATCATTCGCGGCACCGGCAACATGTCGGTGCCGGCCAACGTGACGGTGGTGGGCGTGGTGTTCCTCATTCCCGCCTCGCCGCTTCTGATCTTCGGCTGGGGGCCGATTCCGGGCATGGGCATTGCGGGCGGGGCGATCGCGCTGCTGCTGTACTACCTGCTGGGCTCGATCGCGCTGATCGCCTACCTGCGCTCGCCGCGCAGCCTGCTCAAGCCGACGCTCGCGGCGCTGAAGCTCCAGTGGCCGCTGTTCCGCGACATCCTGCGCATCGGGCTCGTGGGCGCGGTGTCGACGGTGGCGACCAACCTGTCGATCGGCATTGCGACCGCACTCACCGGCCACTTCGGTTCGGGCGCGTTGGCCGGCTACGGCACGGCGTCGCGGCTGGAGTACCTGCTGGTGCCGCTGGTGTTCGGCCTGGGCGCGCCCCTGGTCGCGATGGTCGGCACCTGCATGGGCGCGGGGCAGCGCGAACGCGCGCTGCGCGCCACCTGGGCCGGCGCGGCGCTGGCCTTCGCGCTGACCGAGACCATCGGCCTGGCGGCCGCGCTGTTCCCGCGGCCGTGGCTGCTGCTGTTCGGCAATGACCCCGCGATGCTGGAGACAGGCGCGCACTACCTGCGCGTGGTGGGGCCGCTCTACGGTTTCTTCGGCGTGGGGCTTGTCCTGTATTTCGCCTCGCAGGGCGCGGGTCGTTTGCTGTGGCCGGTGCTCGGCAACATCGCGCGCCTGGCCGTGGCGGGCACGGGCGGCTGGCTCGCGCTGCGCTGGGGCGGCGGGCTCACCGGCGTGTTCGCGGCGCAGGGCGTGGCGCTGGTGGTGTACGGCATCGTGATCGCCTCGGCGATCGCGGGCGGCGCCTGGTTCGGCCGCGTGGGCTGGCCGCGCACGCCCACCGGATTGCTGCGCCGCGTGGCGCAGGTTTGAACGGCACCCCTCAAGAAAAAACCCGGGCGCTCGGCCCGGGTTTTTTCGTTCTTGTCGATCAGTTGCGATACGGATTGTTGGGCCGGCGGTCGTAGCGGTTGGGCACGCCGTCACCATCGTTGTCGCGGCGGCCGCCGTAGTGGCGGCGGTCGTCCCAGCGGCGGCCGTGATCGTAGCGGCCATCGCGGTAGTAGCCCGGGTGGTAGTGGCGCGGCGGCGGCGGCGGCGCGTAGTAGCGGCGCGGGGGCGGCGGTGCGGGCACCACGTAGACCTGGGCCTGGATGAAGCGGCCGCCGGTCTGGGCCTGTGCCGGTGCGCTGAGTGCAGCCAGCGACATCAGGGCGGCTGCGGCGAATGCGAAAGTGAGCTTTTTCATGGCAACTCCGGTGGAGTGGTTGGAAGCCTCATCGTCGTTGCCTTGTGTGAACCTTGTGTAAGGCTGAGGCGAAATCGGATGAAGAGCTGTAAGCAGCCCGTAGAGGTGTGACGTCAGGTGGGCATGCCCTGATCCTAAGGGCTCTCGCACGCGCGAGGCACTGTCGCAGGTGTGCCGTTGGTTGTAGGCCGGGAGGCCGTGCCGCTGTGCGCTCAGGCGCGCGGGGCGGGCAGCATGCGGCGCAGCGCCTCGAAGAACAGGTCCGACTGCTCGCGCTCGCCCTGGATCTGCGCGGCCACCTGCGCGGCCAGCTTCGCATCGACGGGCGCGAGCGGCCGCCCGGTCGATTGCGCGATCACCTGGTGCAGGCACGCCCGTTCGAGGTAGTACAGGTCGTCGTAGGCATGCGCGATGGTGGCGCCCGCCACGATCACGCCGTGGTTCGCGAGAAACGCGATGTCCTTGCCGGTCATGGCGCGGGCGATGCGCTCGCCCTCGGCGTCGTCGAGCGCCAGGCCGTTGTAGACCGCGTCGATCGCGATGCGGTTCATGTAGCGCATCGCGTTCTGGCTCGCGGTCGCATCGAGCGCGCGGTCCACCGTGAGCGTGAGCGCGGTGGCATAGGGCATGTGGCAATGCAGCACGACCGCATGGCCGGTGAGCCGGTGCACCGCGCCATGAATGAAGAGCGCGGTGGGCTCCACGCGATGGCGGCCGGCGAGCACCTCGCCGTGCACGTCGATCAGCACGATGTCCTCGGGGCCGATCTCGCTCCAGTGCAGGCCGCGCGGGTTGATGAGGTAGCGGTCTTGCGCGCCCGGCAGCATCACGCTGAAGTGGTTGCACACGCCTTCCGACAGGCCGTGATGGGCGGCCGCGCGCAGGGCCAGCGCGAGGTCTTCGCGCAGCTTGCGGACGGCGGGGCTGGCGTAGTCGGAATCTGCGGACATCGTGTCTCCTTCGTTTTTCTTGTGGATCGGGCAGTGGATCAGGCGTGCGGTCAGGCGTGCGGTCAGGCGTGGGTGAGGCCCGTCCAGGCCGCGATGAATTTCTTCGCATCGTCGCGCACCGCGGCGGCCTGCTTGCCCGGCTTGTAGAGCGCGGAGCCGATGCCGAAGCCGGCGGCGCCCGCCGCGCGCCACTCGCCCATGTTCAACGGCGTGATGCCGCCCACGGGCATCACCGGCGTGCCGGTGGGGAGCACCGCGAGCAGCGCCTTCACCACCGCGGGCGAGGCCAGCTCGGCGGGGAAGAGCTTCAGCCCCGTGGCGCCAGCCGCGAGCGCGCCGAAGGCCTCGGTCGGCGTCATCACGCCCGGTAGGCACACCATGCCCAGCTTCACGGCCTCGGCGATGACCGCGGCATTGAAGTTGGGCGACACGATCAGCTCGCCGCCGGCCGCATGCACCTCGCGCACCTGCTGCGCATCGAGCACCGTGCCCGCACCCACCAGCGCCTGCGGAAAACGCTTGCGCATGAGCGCGATGCTGTCCAGGGGCTGCGGCGAATTGAGCGGCACTTCGAGCAGCCGGAAGCCGGGCTCGACGATGGCGTCGCCGACATCGGCGGCCTCATCGGGCGCGAGGCCGCGAAGGATGGCCACGAGCGGCAGGTCGCGCATCGCGGCGTTGAATTTTTCGAGGGGCGTGGTCATGGCTGGATTCTGTTGGTATCTGCTGCAAGAAAGCCGGACAGCGCATGCAGTCCGGCCCAGGTGGCCTCGGCGCCGAGCGTGCGCGTGGCAACGCCGGCGGCGCGCAGGGCCAGGGTGTAGCGCTCGGTGAGCACGGGCGAGCCGATCAGCACCACCTCGCCGACTGCCTGCAGCGATTGGGTGCGAAGCTCCTCGCCGATCAGGAGGCCCGAGAGGTAGCTGGCCAGCTCTTCTTTCGGCATGCGCTCGAACAGCGCGAGCGTGCGCGCGCCGAAGGCGTTGTGCAGCAGGCCGTGGCCGTTCTCGGATTGGGTCACGCCCTGCAGGAAGGCCGCTTCGTCCAGCGGCGCGGCGGCATCGAGCGTGCGCGCGAGGATCGAATGCTGGCTCAAGAGCGCGTAGAACTCGCCGGTCATGCAGGTGCGGAAACCCGAGACGCGGCCCTTGCGCACGGTGGCCCATTTGTTGTGCGTTCCGGGCAGCACGAAGAGGCCGTCGCTCGCGCCGGTGAGCGCCATGGCGCCGAAGATCTGCACCTCCTCGCCGCGCATCACGTCGGGCACGCCGTCGTGCTCGTCGCTGAGGCCCGGCACGATGGCGATGCGCGCACCGGGAATGGCGTCGATGTGGATGATCTTGCGGCCCACCTCGACGCGGCCCGCGGGGCAGGCGCAGTACGGCGCCTCGACCCAGCCCTGCTTGCTGCCGGCCATGCCGGAGATGAGGCACTGCGCGCCTTCAAGGCGCATCCAGTCGCCGAACAGCGCCTCGAAGACGGCGGGGAAGCCGCCTTCAGGCACCTTCAGGATGCCGCGCGCATCGCTGCGTTCTTCGAGCACCTTGCCGTCTGCATCCAGCAGTGCGCCGCGAAGGGAACTCGTGCCCCAGTCGATTGCTACCAGTCTTGTCATTCAATGATTGTCGCGCGGGACGAACGCTCCGCGCCGGCCGCGCAGGAAAGCCAGGTCCGCGCCCTGGTCGGCCTGCAGCACCGTATCGACGTAGAGCTTCCAGTAGCCCGAGTCGAGCGGGGCTTTCGGCGCCACCCATTTCTCGCGGCGCCTGGCCAGTTCTTCGTCGCTCACGTGCAGGTGCAGCTTGCGGTTCGGCACGTCGAGCTCGACGATGTCGCCGTTCTGCACCAGCGCCAGCGGGCCGCCCGCCGCCGCTTCGGGTGCCGTGTGCAGCACCACCGTGCCGTAGGCCGTGCCGCTCATGCGCGCATCGCTGATGCGGACCATGTCGGTGATGCCGCGGCGCAATACCTTCGGCGGCAGCGGCATGTTGCCCGCCTCGGCCATGCCCGGGTAGCCCTTCGGTCCGCAGTTCTTGAGCACCATGATGCAGTGCTCGTCGATGTCCAGGTCCTCGTCGTCGATGCGGCTGTGCAGATCGTCGGCGCTTTCGAACACCACCGCGCGGCCCTTGTGCACCAGCAGTTCGGGCGTGGCCGCGCTCGGCTTGATGATGGCGCCGTTCGGCGCGAGGTTGCCGCGCAGCACGCAGATGCCGGCCTTGTCCTTGAAAGGCTCGGCCAGCGGGCGGATGACCTCCGGGCCGTAGTTCTCGGCGTCCTTCACGTTGTCCCACAGGCTCTGGCCGGTGACGGTGAGGATGTCCTTGTGCAGGTGCCGGGCGATCTCCTTGATGACCACCGGCAGGCCGCCCGCGTAGCAGAAGTCTTCCATCAGGAACTGGCCCGAGGGCTGCAGGTTCACGAGACACGGGAGCTCCGAGGCGAGGCGGTCGAAGTCGTCGAGCGTGAGGTCCACGCCGATGCGGCCCGCGATGGCCAGGAGGTGGATCACGAGGTTGGTCGAGCCGCCCACGGCTGCGTTCACCTTGATCGCGTTTTCGATCGCCTCGCGCGTGAGGATCCTGGACATGTTCATGTCCTCGTGCACCATGTCTACGATGCGCCGTCCCGCCTGCCGCGCGAGCACGTTGCGGCGACCGTCCACGGCGGGGTAGGCCGCATTGCCCGGAAGGCCCATGCCCAGCGACTCGACCATGCAGGCCATGGTGCTCGCGGTGCCCATCGTCATGCAGTGGCCGTGGCTCCGGTGCATGCAGCTCTCGGCCTCGAAGAAGTCCTGAAGCTTGAGCGTGCCCGCGCGCACCTGCTCGCTCATCTGCCACACGCCGGTGCCCGAGCCCAGCTCCTGGCCGCGCCACTTGCCCGAGAGCATCGGGCCGCCCGAGACGCCGATGGTCGGCAGGTCCACGCTGGCCGCGCCCATCATCAGCGCGGGCGTGGTCTTGTCGCAGCCCATGAGCAGCACCACGCCATCGAGCGGATTGCCGCGGATGCTTTCTTCCACGTCCATGCTCGCGAGGTTGCGGTACAGCATGGCGGTGGGGCGCAAAAGGGTTTCGCCCAGCGACATCACCGGGAACTCGAGTGGGAAGCCGCCTGCTTCGTACACGCCGATCTTCACCTGCTCGGCGAGCGTGCGGAAATGCGAGTTGCAGGGCGTGAGTTCGCTGAAGGTGTTGCAGATGCCGATGACCGGGCGGCCGTCGAACTGGTCGTGCGGCACGCCCTTGCCTTTCATCCAGCTGCGGTAGATGAAGCCGTCGCGGTCGTGGCGGCCGAACCATTGCTGGCTGCGCAGTTCGCTGGCTTTTTTTCGGGGGGGAGTGCTCATCGGTTGTCTCTCTCGATTGCCGGATTCGGTGCGAAACCTCGAGGGTTTGCCCTGCCGGATGGCGTTTCAATCATCATATGATAGGCGTGATGAGCGAGCCGGAGCCTTGATGTTTTCGGCCGCAGGGATAGCAAATTTCGCATCGCACGCATGATCAAGAACATCCACGGCCGCACGCTCGAACTGCTTGGCGAAGCCATCGCGGCCGGGCGCTATGCGGTCGGTGCGTCGATACCGCCCGAGCCGCTCCTCGGCGAAGAACTCGGCGTGAGCCGCACCGTGGTGCGCGAAGCCATCAAGTCGCTCGCGGCCAAGGGCCTGGTCACGACGGGCCCCAAGGTCGGTACGCGCGTGCTGCCGCAGGACCAGTGGAACTGGTTCGATCCCGACGTCATCACCTGGCAGTCGCGCGCCGGCCTCACGCCCGGGTTCCTGCGCGATCTGCAGGACCTGCGGCGCGTGGTGGAGCCCGCGGCCGTGCGCCTGGCCGCCGAGCGGGCCGATGCGAAGGACATCGAGGATATCGAGCGCGCCTTCGCCGGCATGAAGGAAGCCGTCGAGCACGGCGGCGACTACATCACCTTCGACCTGCGCTTTCACAACGGCCTGCTGGTCGCCGCGCGCAACCGCATGCTGGCGCAGATGAGCAAGGCACTCAACGCGCTGCTGCGCACCAGCTTCGAGATATCGGCGGCCAAGCCCGACGGCCCGGCGCGCTCGCTGCCGCTGCACCGCGCGGTGCTCGACGCGGTGATCGCGCGCAACCCCGACAAGGCCGAGCGCGCGGTCGTCCGCCTCATCGACGGCGCGCGTCAGGACATCGAGGACGTGCTCGCCTCGCGCCGCCGCCTGCCGAAACTCAGCCGGCCGGCGCCCAGGCTCAAGGCCGGCTGATCGTTCGGCGCATGGAGCGCCGAGCGGGCTTCAGTCCGTGCGCAGCCGCAGCAGCGCGCGCACGAAGCCGTGGTCCGAGCGCGAGCGGTCGCGCCCTTCGTGCAGGTGGTCGTTGAAGTAGTCCACGCGCCGCACGTCGCCCAGGCTGTGCCGGCTCGTCGCGATGAATTCCTCGCTCACGAGAATCTGGTCGAGCACGTCCGGAAAGCCCTGGTGGATGTGCGAATAGGCCACGTCCTTCTTCAGTGCCGACTCGCCCTGCATCTCGTAGGCGTTGAACAGCGCCACGTCGCGCGCGGCCTTGTCGTAGGCCACCTCCGAGGTGGCGGCCACGAGCTGCGTGGTCACGCTGTGCGGGTTGTCGTTGAAGTCGCCCATCACCACCAGCGGCACGTTGGTGCCCTGCAGCAGGTCGATGACGATGCAGCGCAGGGCCGCGGCCTCGGCACCGCGCATCAGCAGCGAACGCAGCGACGCCATCACACCCACCTTGCGGTCGTCGCGGTCCTCCAGGTGGTTGCCTTGCGCGTCCTGCAGGAACTTGGGGCGCTTGGACTTCAGGTGCACCGTCAGCACATGCACCTGCTGGCCGTGCTTCATGCGCAGCGTGGCCAGGAGAGGAGGGCGCTCGAAGCGCGTATGCGCCCCGAGGCCCGGCACGTCCACGCCGAAGCCCGGCGGGAAATCGATGAAGGACTGCACGTGGTCCACCTGCAGCCGCGTCGCGATGCCCACGCGCGGCGTGCCTTGCGCGCCCGGCCTGGGCGGCGTGCCCGGCGCGCTTCCGGGCGGCGGCGTGTTCTCGGCGCCCGGCACTGAAACGAAGTCGTAGCGCAAGCCGCTGCGCGCGATGGCCGCCTTGAGCGCCGCTTCGTCCCACACCTCCTGCACCGCGAGCACGTCGGCATTGAGCGCATGGAAACGCTCGCCGATCCAGTCGATCTTTCGCTCGTACTCACGCTCGTTGTAGGCGTCCTGGTTCTCGTAATACACGCGGTGGGGGTTCGCGAGGTTGAGCAGGTTGCAGGTGGCTACGAAGAGGGTGGCGTAGTTGGGCGGGATGTATTGCATGGAGACACGATTGTGTCTCGTCGCGAAAAGCAAGCCAAAACCGGACATTTCATCGCACTTTGTTAACGCAATCGAATTGCGATTCGTGGCGTATTCGACAGATCACGATAGAAATTCTTCTGTTTGCAATGTGCCCACATTTCCGCGGCCCTGCGTGAGACAACATCGGCGCCGCTGCGGCCTGTCACCCGCGTGTTTCCTACTTCCATGCTTTTGCGCTTGCCTTCTTGCGCGCCGCAATTCCTGCGCGCGATTCCTGTCTCTTGCCTGCTGCTCGCCGTACCGCTCGGCGCGATTGCGCAAGCCAACCCGTCCTCGCCGCGCGCTTTCATCGAGCAGCTTCGCCAACAGGAGCGCGAGCAAGCGCTGCGCGCGCAGCAGGAGAAGTCGCTCGACAGCCGTCTGCAGCAAGAGGCGAAGGCGCACGAAGAACGCCTGCCGGCCTCCGAATCTCCCTGCTTTCGCATCGATCACCTCGTGCTGTCGGGCGAGCGGTCCGGCGAATTCCAGTGGGTGCTCGACGCCGCCGGCGGCCCCGATGCGAACGACGGCCCGATCGGCCACTGCATCGGCACGCAAGGCATCGACGTCGTCATGGCGCGCCTCCAGCAGGCCATCATCGCCAGGGGCTTCGTCACCACCCGCGTGTTGGCCGCGCCGCAAGACCTGTCGAGCGGCACGCTCACCGTCACGCTCGTGCCGGGCCGCGTCGCCGCCATTCGCGCGACGCCCGATTCGAGCGGGCGCTTCGGCAGCAACCGCATGCTGCTGCTGGGCGCGATTCCCGCACGCCCCGGCGACCTGCTCGACCTGCGCGATATCGAGCAGGGGCTGGAGAACCTCAAGCGCGTGCCCACCGCAGAGGCCGACATCCAGATCGAAGCGTCGGCGTCCCGCGATGCGCGCCCCGGCGACAGCGACCTCGTCGTGAAGTACATGCAGCGCCGCACGCTGCGCGGCACGTTGAGCCTGGACGACAGCGGCACCGAGTCCACCGGCAGGTACCAGGCGGGCGCCACCGTCTCGGCGGACAACCTCCTGGGCCTCAACGACCTTTTCTACGTCAACGCCAACCACAGCGTCGACGGCTACTTTCTCGGCAATCCGCGCCGCGGCACCGAGGGTCAGACCGTTCACTACTCGCTGCCCTGGGGCGACTGGCTGCTGGGCCTGACCGCATCGAACAGCCAGTACCGGCAGACCGTGGCCGGTGCGAACGCAGGCATCGTGTATGCCGGCAAGAACCGCAACGCCGAACTCAAGCTCTCGCGCCTCGTCCATCGCGACCAACACCGCAAAACGACGCTGGCGATCCGTGCGTTCCAGCGCGCGTCGCGCAGCTTCGCCGACGACGCGGAAATCCCCATCCAGCACCGCGTGACCGGCGGCTGGGAAGCCAGCCTCAGCCACAAGGAGTTCATCGGCGAGGCCACGGCGGACGGCACGCTCGCCTGGCGCCAGGGCACCGGCGCATTCGGCGCCCGGCGCGCGCCCGAAGAGCAGTTCGACGAAGGCACCAGCCGCTTGCGCCTGGTCACCGCAGACGTGAGCCTGAACGCGCCCTTCAAGCTCGGCGCGCAGAAGTTTCGCTACGTGGGCCAGTGGCGCGCGCAATGGAACCGCACCCAGCTCACGCCCCAGGACCGCTTCGCCATCGGCGGGCGCTACACCGTGCGCGGCTTCGATGGCGAGACCAGCCTGCTGGGCGATCGCGGCTGGCTGCTGCGCAGCGACATCGGCTGGGCCGCGGGAGCGAGCGGCGCCGAGCTCTACGTGGGCATCGACTACGGGCAGGTGGGCGGCAAGTCGGCTCTGGCGCTGGCGGGCAATCACCTGGCGGGCGCGGTGATCGGCGTGCGCGGCGCGTGCAAGGGCCTGAGCTATGACGTGTTCGCGGGTGCGCCCGTCAGCAAGCCCGCGGGCTTTCGCACGGCCTGGCTCGCGGCCGGGCTGAACCTCAACTTCAGCTTTTGAGGGAGACGCGCCGACGAAGAAGACCCGACATCACCCCCTGAACCCAGTCAACGAAACAACACCCAATCATGAAAAACAAGATTCTTCATTCGCTCTCGCTGCTGTCGCTAGGCCTCCTTCACGCATGCGGTGGAGGCGGCGGTGGCGGTGGATCGCCGATGGCGTTTTCCCCGGCCGGCGCCGGTGCCGCCGCCGCGCCGGTCGCCGCGAACGCGGATTCCGGCGCCGTCTCGGCGCCGTTCGTTCGCGGCGCGCGCGCGCGCTATCAATTGCTCGGCAGCGTCGCCCAGTCGTTCGGCCTGCTGACCCGCAGCGAGCAGGCCGCCAGCGGTGCCATGACACGCCTGGACGACACGACGCTGACCGGCGCGAGCATCACGAAGGACATCGCCGGCGATGCGTCCTTCGCCCTTGGCCGCTGGGTGGCCGGCACCGTCACGCGCACTTCGGGCGCCGAGACCCTCACGGGCGCGGACAACCGCGCGTACCACTACATCGCGTTGAACGAGCTGAAGGCGTTGCCCGCGAGCGGCAACACCACCTGCGACGCGGGCGTGTTCACCAGCCCGACGTACGTGGGCGGCGGCAGCGGCGGCATGGCCGACAGCGGCGCGGCAACCGGTTCGGCCACGCTGTCTTTCGGCAGCGAAGGCGCGGCCGTGGCAGGCGCGCTGAAGGTGGCGGCCGGCGAGGCGGCCGGCACGGTCGCCTTCGACGCGAAGGTCCAGACGCCTTCCAGCATGGCGATCACCGGCAACTTCCTGAGCGGCGGAGCGGGCACGGGCATCACGCTCGGCGATCACGGCGGCGGGGCCTATGCGATCGCGGTGAGCTATGCGGCAACGCTCGCATCCGGCGCGCGCTACGAGGGCATCGCGAAGTTCCGCTGCAAGTAAGCGCGTGATGCCGGGACCGCGGGGGCGCATGGCGACGCGCCATGCCCCTGCGGCCCCGTCCGGGGTTTGGCCGAATGGGCAGTCAGGGAGAAAAGAAAATGAACAAGCATCTTCACCGCATCGTCTTCAACGCCGCGCGCGGCATGCGCATGGTGGTCCAGGAGACCGCGGCCAGCACCGGCAAGGGCGCATCCAGGTCCACCGGAAAGAGCGCGCCCGCAGCGGCGGCGGTGCTCTTCGGCGTGCTGGTGGCACTGCCCGGCCAGGCGCAGATCGTCGCGAGTCCCATGGTTCCGGGCAGCCTGCGTCCGACCGTTCTCGTGGCGCCCAACGGGGTTCCGCTGGTCAGCATCCAGACGCCGTCCGCGGCAGGCGTCAGCCGCAATGTCTACAGCCAGTTCGACGTGATGCGCAACGGCGTCATCCTGAACAACAGCCGCGTCAACGTGCAGAGCCAGCTCGGCGGCTGGGTGCAGGGCAATCCCTGGCTGGCCGGTGGGCCTGCGCGCGTGATCCTGAACGAGATCAACGGCGGCAACCCATCGCAACTGCGGGGCCAGATCGAAGTGGCCGGGCAGCGCGCCGAGGTGGTTATCGCCAACCCCGCGGGCATCCTGGTGGACGGCAGCGGCTTCATCAATGCATCGCGCGCCACGCTGACCACCGGGCTGCCTCAGCTCGATGCCTTCGGCGGCCTCGACAGCTTTGTCGTGCGCAGCGGCACCGTTCGCATCGACGGCGCAGGGCTGGACCTGGGCAGGACGGATTACGCGGCCATTCTTGCGCGGGCCGTGCAGGTCAACGCGGGCATCTGGGCCAATGAACTCAAGGTGGTGACGGGCGCCAACCAGGTCAGCGCCGATCACGGCAACCTCACCCCCACGGCCAGCACTGGTGCGGCGCCCACCTTCGCGCTCGATGTCGCGGCGCTGGGCGGCATGTACGCGCAGAAGATCACGCTCATCGGCTCCGAGGCCGGGCTGGGTGTGCGCAATGCGGGCAGCATCGGCGCGGGTGCCGGCGGCCTCGTCGTGACGGCACAAGGCCGGCTCGAGAACACCGGCACGCTCGAGGGATCGCGCATCGAGCTTGCCAGCAGCGCGGACATCGGCAATCGCGGCGGCACCATCCGGCAGACCGGCATGTCGGGCCTCACGATCGATTCGCGGACGTTGAGCAACACGAGTGGCGGCGTGATCGGCGTGGAGCCAGTGGCACCGGCGGGCGCAGCGGGAAGCAGCGCAAGCGTCGGTGCCGCGACCCCCGCCGCAGGCACATCCGCACCAAGTGCAAATGGTTCGGTTGGCGATGCACCACCGGTCGCGTCATACGTTGCTCCGGCTCCCGGGAGCATCACCGCCGCTGGCGCAATAAACAACGATGGCGGCCGCATCTACGCGGGCGCGCCGATCATTCTCAAGACGCCGCAGATCGACAACGCGGGCGGCACGCTCGACGTGGCCACCATGGCCGTGACCGGCGCCAACTTCAGCAATGCGGGCGGCACGCTGAATGTCAGCCAGAGCTTCGGCGCGAACGTCGGGCAGTTCGACAACTCCGGGGGCAAGCTGAACGCGGGCACCCTGGACATCGCCACGAGCGGCGACCTGATCAACATCGACGGCGCGCTTGCCAGCAGCGGCGATGCAAGGCTCACGGTCGGTGGCAAGGCCGACAACACACGCGGCACGATCTCCTCGGCGGGCGCATTGACCGCCAGCGTGACGGGGGCCACCAATAACAACGCGGGCACGCTGGCCTCCAATCAGAGCCTGGCGCTCAACACCGGCACCCTGGACAACACCAAGGGCAGCATCCAGTCGGCACAAGCGCGCGCGCAACTCGCGGTGGCCGGCCAATTGCTCAATGGCAAGGGCGGGTCCGTGGGTGCCGCCACCGATTTGAATGTTCAAGCGGGCTCGCTCGTCAACAGCGGCAGCCTGCGCGGTGCGAACGACGTCGGCATTTCGGTCGATGACGTACTGGTCAACGATGGCAGCGTCACGGCCGGCCGCAACACGACAGTCGCCGCCGGCAGCTTGCAGAGCGGCAGCACCGGCGTGCTCGGTGCGGGCGTTCAGAACGACGGCAAGCTGGGTGCAGCAGGCGATCTGCGCATCACGACCTCTGGCGCACTGATCGCCAACGGCAACACCATCGCCGCCGGCAACGCCACGCTGCAAGGCGCAGGCATCGATCTCTCGGGCAGCCAGACCGGCGCGGCCAACATCGCGGTCACCGCCACCCAGGGCAACGTGACCACAAGCAAAGCCACACTCGCCACACCGGGCAGCCTGAGCGTGACGGCCGATGCGCAGCCCGTCCAGACGCTGGTCAACGCAGGCGGCAAGCTCAACGCGAAGCAGCTGGACCTGAAAGTCTCGAACCTCGCGAACACGCAAGGCGGCGAAATCGTCCAGACCGGCGCCAGTGCCACGCACATCGCGACCTCGGGCTCCATCGACAACAGCGGCGGCACGCTGGCGAGCAACGGCCGCCTGGCCCTCACCGCGGCGAGCCTGAACAACCGGGGCGGCACATTGCGGGCCGCCCAGTCGTCGGACCTCACGGTCACCGCGACGGGCCTCGTGGACAACCGCCAAGGGGAGATGAGCGCGGGCGGCAACACCACGCTCCAGGCGGGCAGTCTCGACAACGATGCCGGACGCATCACCGCTGCTGTCAATGCATCGAGCACCACAAGCGGCGCGACCCGCAACCAGGCCGGCACCATCGCCGCGAACGACAACACAACCGTGAATGCCGGGAGCCTGAACAACGCGGGCGGCACAGTTTCCGCATCGAACACGCTGACGGCGAATGTTCAGGGCGCGGTGGACAACACCGCAGGCACGCTGGTCGCGAACCAGGCACTCGCGCTCGATGCCGGTTCGCTGGCCAATGACAAGGGATCGGTCCAGTCGATACAGGCTGCAAGCCGACTGAACGTGGGTGGTGCGCTGGACAACGCCACGGGCTATGTCGGCGCGGCGACCGACCTCGGCATCAAGGCCGGCAGCCTGTCCAACGCCGGCACCTTGCGCGGCACCAACGACACGACGGTGGCGGTGAACGACGAACTGTCCAACGACGGCAGCATCACGGCAGGCCGCAACACCACCGTCACGGCCGGCCGTGTGCAAGGCAGCAGCACGGGTGTGCTGGGCGCGGGCATCCAGGGCGACGGCAAGCTCGGCGCTGCAGGCGATCTGAGCGTGAGCGCCAGCGGCGCACTCGTCGCGCACGGCACGACCCTCGCAGCCGGCAACGCCACGCTGCAAGGCGCGAGCGTGGATGTGTCGGCCAGCCAGACCAGCGCCGCGAACATCGCGATCACCGCAATGCAAGGCGACGTCACCACGAGCAAGGCAACAGTCGTCACGCCGGGCACCCTGAGCGTCACCGCCAACAGCAACGCTGCACAGACGCTCGTCAACGACGCCGGCAAGCTCAACGCCAACCAGTTCGATCTGAAGCTCTCGAACCTCGCCAACACGAACGGCGGCCAGATCGTTCAGACCGGCAAGGGCGCACTGCGCATCCAGACCTCCGGCGCCATCGACAACAGCGGCGGTGCCCTCGCAAGCAACGGCGACATGGCGTTCGTCGCGGCCAGCCTGGACAACAAGGCCGGCGCATTGCGCACGGGCGAGGGCGCGAACCTGTCCATCGACGTGAACGGGCTGCTGCGAAACAGCGGCCGGGGCGACATCGCTTCAGGCGGCAACGCCACGGTCCGCGCCGGCACCCTCGACAACGAAGCGGGCCGTCTCACGGCCGCCGGGGACATATCGAGCACCACCGGCGCAGCAACCGGCAACCACGGCGGCACCATCGCCGCGAACGGCAGCGTCGTGCTGGATGCCCGCAACCTCGACAACAGCGCCGGCACCGTTTCAAGCCACGGCACGCTGACAGCGAACATCCGGGGCGATGCGGACAACGCGGGCGGCACGCTGGTCGCCAACCAGGCGCTCGCACTCGCCGCGGCGTCCCTGGACAACGACAAGGGCTCGGTCCAATCCGTCCAGGCCGCCACGAAACTCGACGTGGCCGATGCCCTGACCAACGCCCAGGGCTACATCGGCGCCGCGACCGATCTTGGGGTCCAGGCGGGCAGCCTCGCGAACACCGGCAGCTTGCGCGGCGCCAACGACACCACGGTGGATGTCAAGGGCCATCTGGCCAACGACGGCAGCATCACGTCCGGCCGCCACACGATCATCACGGCAGACAGCGTGCAGGGCGGCGAGAAGAGCGTGTTCGG
>NZ_JAEFCB010000025.1 GCF_016405905.1 Variovorax sp. IB41
CTCGATCAGCTCCACGCGGCCCAGCACGTCCGACACCGGCGCGCCCTGCTTCGGGTGCACGCGCAGGCCCTCGGGGCGCACGCCGAGGAAGCCGTCGTTCGGGAGGCGCCCGCCGGTGGCCGCAGAGAAACTCGGAATGGCAGTTGCCGACACCATGTTCATCGACGGCATGCCGATGAACTGCGCGACGAACTGGTTGGCCGGGCGGTCGTACAGCTCCAGGGGCGTGCCGACCTGCTCGATGAGCCCGTCTTTCAGCACCACCACGCGGTCGGCCAGCGTCATGGCCTCGACCTGGTCGTGCGTCACGTAGATCGTGGTCGCGCCGAGCGCGCGGTGCAGCTTGTGGATTTCCACGCGCGTGTTGCCGCGCAGCGCCGCATCGAGGTTCGACAGCGGCTCGTCGAAGAGAAACACCTTCGGCGCGCGCACGATCGCGCGGCCAATGGCCACGCGCTGGCGCTGGCCGCCCGAGAGGTCCTTGGGCGTGCGGTCCAGGTACTGCGTGAGGTTCAGCGTCTTGGCCGCGTACTCGACCTTGGTCCTGATCTCGTCCTTGGCCACGCCCGCGAGCTTGAGCGCGAAGGACATGTTGTCGTACACGCTCATGTGCGGATAGAGCGCGTAGCTCTGGAACACCATCGCGAGGTCCCGCTTGCCCGAGGGCGCCCAGGTGATGTCCTTGCCGTCGAGCATCAGGTTGCCGCTGGTGATCGGCTCCAGGCCCGCGATCAGCCGCAGCAGCGTCGACTTGCCGCAGCCCGAAGGCCCGACGAAGACGATGAATTCGCCCTTCTGGATTTCGAGATCGACGCCCTTGATGATGTTGACGTCACCAAAGCTCTTCTTGATGTTCTTGAGTTCGAGGTAGGCCATGAGATGTCTCCCTTTTCTTTACTTGACGGCGCCGAAGGTCAGGCCTTGCACCAACTGCTTTTGGCTGAACCAGCCGAACACGACGATGGGCGCGATGGCCATGAGCGACGCGGCCGACAACTTGGCCCAGAACAGGCCCTCGGGGCTGGAGTACGAGGCGATCAGCGTCGCCAGCGTGCCGGCCTTGGCGGAGGTGAGGTTCAACGCCCAGAAGGCCTCGTTCCAGCTCAGCACCAGGCACAGGAGCCCGGTCGATGCGAGGCCGCCGACCGACAGCGGCATCACGACATGGCGGAACTCGGTCCACAGGCTCGCGCCGTCCATGCGCGCGGCCTCCAGGATCTCGTTCGGGATGTCCTTGTAGGCGCTGTAGAGCATCCACACCATGATCGGCAGGTTCGACAGCGTGAACACGACGGTGAGCGCGGTGAGCGAATCCAGCATGCCCGCGGTCTGCGCGAGCACGTAGATCGGCACCAGCGCGCCGACGGCCGGCATCATCTTGGTGGAGAGCATCCACATGAGGATGTCGCGCGTCTTCTTCGTGCGGAAGAACGCCATCGAGTACGCCGCGGGCGCCGCGATCAGCAGGCCCAGGATCGTCGAACCCAGGCTGGTGATGAGCGAGTTGCGCGCGTACAGCAGGTAGTCGCTGCGGCGCTGCACTTCGCCGAAGTTGTCCAGCGTGGGCTCGAAGATGAAAAGCGGCGGCACGTGGATCGCCTGCAACTCCGTCTTGAAGGCCGTGAGGAACAGCCAGCCGAGCGGGAAGAACAGGAGCAGCGCCACGGCCCACGCACCGACGGTGCGCAGCAGCTGGGGAAGGAAGTTGCTGGGTTGCATGGTCGTTCCTTCAGTCGAGGTTCTTGCCGATGATGCGGATGAGGAACACCGCGACGATGTTCGCGAGCACCACCGCGAAGAGCGCACCGGCGGAGGCCACGCCCACGTCGAAATTCATCAGCGACTGCTTGAAGATCAGGTAGGTCATGTTCGTGCTCTCGTTGCCCGGGCCGCCATTGGTGGTGATGGCGATCTCGGCGAACACGCTGAGCAGGAAGATCATCTCGATCATGATCACCACGGCCATCGGGCGGCCCAGGTGCGGAATGGTGAGATAGAAAAAGCGCTGGAACGAGCTCGCGCCGTCCATGCGCGCGGCCTCCATCTGCTCGCGGTCCAGCGACTGCAGCGAGGTGATGAAGATGAGGCACGCGAAGGGCAGCCACTGCCAGGCCACCATGATGATCACCGAGAGCAGCGGCACGTCGGTGAGCCAGTCCACAGGCTGCGCGCCGAAAAAGCGCCACACGTCGGCGAGCACGCCGTAGATGGGGTTCATCATCATGTGCTTCCACAGCAGCGCGTTGACCGCCGGCATGACGAAGAACGGAGAGATGAGCAGCACCCGCACGATGCCGCGGCCCGGGAAGGGCTCGTTCACCAGGAGCGCGAGCAGCACGCCGAACACCACGGTGATGACGATCACGCTGCCGATGAGCAGCAGCGTGTTCCACGTCGCGGGCCAGAAGTCGGGGTCGGTGACGAAGTAGTGAAAGTTCTCGATGCCCGCGAACGTGCGTTCGCCGGGCTGCATGAGGTTGTAGTTCACGAAGGAGAAGTACAACGTCATCAACAGCGGCACGATCATCCAGAGGAAGAGCGTGAGCACGGCGGGCGCCATGAGGGCCCGGGGCAGGAGTCTTTTCATTGTGTGTTCCTCACTGGCTGCTGGCTGCTGCCCCCTCTCCCGTGCGCGGGAGAGGGTTGGGGTGAGGGCGTGCAGCGCTTCCCATGGGCACGCCGCCCCCTCACCCTGGCCCTCTCCCCGCGGGGGAGAGGGAAACAGGCGCTTACTTGTACTGGCCCGACTTCTTGATCTCGCGCTCGGCCAAGGTCTGCGAGGTCTTGAGCGCCTGGTCGACCGTGACCTTGCCCGAGAGCGCCGCGCTCATCTGCTGGCCCACGCCGGTGCCGATGGCCTGGAACTCGGGAATCGCCGCGTACTGCACGCCGACGTAAGGCGACTTGGGCAGCGTGCTGTCGCTCAGGTTGGCGCTGTCGATGGCCTTCTTCTCGGCCGCCGCGAACTTGGCCACCTTCTGGAACTCGGGGTTCGCATAGGTCGACTTGCGCGTGCCGGTGGGCACCGAGCCCCAGCCGCTTTCCTTGGCCACCAGGTTGACGTACTCCTTGGAGGTCGCCCACTTCACGAAGGTCTGCGCAGCGGCGCCCTTGGTCGAGCTGGCGGGAATCGCCAGGTTCCAGGTCCACAGCCAGTTGGCGCCCTTGGGCGTCACGGCCACGGGTGCCTGCGCGAACGCGACCTTGTCGGCCACCTTCGATTGCTTCGGATCGCTGATGAAGGATGCCGCGATGGTCGCGTCCACCCACATGCCGCACTTGCCTTCGTTGAAGAGGGCCAGGTTCTCGTTGAAGCTGTTGGCCGAGGCGCCCGGCGGGCCGTAGGCCTTCATGAGGTCCACGTAGAAGGTGATCGCATCCTTCCAGGGCTTGGTGTCGATCTGCGGCTTCCATTGCATGTCGAACCACTGGCCGCCGTTGGTGTTGACCAGCGTCGTGAGGAAGGCCATGTTGTCGCCCCAGCCCGGCTTGCCGCGCAGGCACATGCCGTACACGCCCGCCTTCGGGTCATGGATCTTGCCGGCCAGCTCCTTCACCTGCGCCCAGGTGGGCTGCTCGGGCATCTTGAAGCCCACCTTGTCGGCCAGGTCCTTGCGGTACATGAGCATCGAGCTCTCGCCGTAGAAGGGCGCCGCGTAGAGCTTGCCTTCGTACGAGAGGCCCGCGCGAATGGCGGGCAGCAGGTCGTCCGCGTCATAGGCGGCGTCGGTGGCGATGGGCTGCAGCCAGCCCTTCTTCGACCAGATCGGCGCTTCGTACAGGCCGATGGTCATCACGTCGAACTGGCCGCCCTTGGTGGCGATGTCGGTGGTCACGCGCTGGCGCAGCGTGCCCTCTTCCAGCGTGACCCACTTGAGCTTGATGTCGGGGTTGGCTTTCTCGAAGAAGGGGGTGAGCTTCTGCATCTCGATCATGTGGCCGTTGTTCACGGTCGCGATCACGAGTTCGGTGGCGGCCTGGGACACGAGCCCCGTGCCGAGGAGTGCGAGGACGAGGCCCGCTTTCAGAAAACGCTTCATGTTGTCTCCTAGAGGTGAGCGACGCCCTCCTGTTGTCGGGTCGCCGTGGGGGGATTCTGGAGAAACTCAGTTGCGGCTTTGGTACTTCGTCGGTTACCTCCAGTACTTTCATGCACTGGTTGGCTAGTGAATTCCCTAATTGGTGCAACACAGCATGGAAAACCGCAAGCCAAAGGCCTCAGGCGAACTTCAGGTACCGCCGCCCAGCAGCTGGCGCCGGAACTGCGCGGCCGCCGGCGAGAGCGCGCGGTCCTCGCGGGTGATGAGGCAGATGGGCGGCACGCGCACCGGCAGCTCCACCGGCACGGTGCGCAGCACGCCCAGCCGGGCGTAGTGACTGGCTTGCGAGGCCGGCATCACGGCCGCCATGTCGGAGTTCTCCAGCAGCGCCGTGATGGCGATCGGCGATGCCGTTTCGATGATGTCCAGCCGCGCCTGGATGCCCGCCTCCCGCATCGCCGCCTCGAAGCGCCCGCGCTGCGGCGAGCCCGGCGGCTGCAGCACCCACGACCAGCCCGCCATCTCGGCCAGCGTGACGGCGCTCGCGCGCTCGAGCACCGGGTGCGCCGCGCGCACCACCACCACCTGCGACTCGCCCAAGAGCGGCACGCTCGCGTACTTCGCCTCGTCGTGGCCGTCGGTGAGCCGGCCCAGCACGAGATCGACATCGCCCTGCTCCAGCTGCGCCTGCATCACGTCGCTGGTCTCGACCACCACCGAGACAGCCACCTGCGGATGACGCCGGTGGTACTCCACCAGCGCCGGCGCCAGCAGCTCGGGCACGGCACCCGGCACGCTGCCCACGCGCAGCGCGCCGCTCAGGCCCGAGCGCAGCGCGAGCATTTCCTCGCGGGCGGTGCCGAAGTCGCTGAGCACGCGGCGGGCGTAGCGGATGAGGATCTCGCCGTAGGGCGTGGGCTCCATGCCGCGCGCGAGGCGCTCGAAGAGCTTTTCGCCGAGCGACTCTTCCAGCTGCTGCAGCAGCTTGGTGGCCGCGGGCTGGCTGATGTTCATGGCTTCGGCCGCGCGCCCGAGGTGGCGGTGGGCGTCGAGCCGGGCCAGCAGCAGCAACTGGCGCGGCCGCACGAGGAGCATCAGAGAGGCATCGGTCAGGCCCGGGGTTGCATCGGTCATGCACAAAAGTATATGGAGCTTCGGGCTTTTACGATTGGATTGCGAGGGTGAAGCTCCGTAGGCTCGGGCCAAACAGAACAGGAGACAACCCGATGAGCCTTTCTTCCCTGGCCCGCGCGGCCGGCATCGCCGCATTGGCGCTGGCCGCAACGGCAGCCGGCGCCCAGCCCAGCTATCCCGACAAGCCCCTGCGCATCATGGTGGGCGCTTCGCCCGGCGGCGGCACCGACATCCTCGCGCGCGTGCTGGCCGACAAGTTCGCGCCGGTCTTGAAGCAGCCCGTGACGGTGGAGAACCGCCCCGGCGCCTCCAACACCATCGCCGGCGAACTCACCGCGCGCGCGCCGGCCGACGGCGCCACGCTGCTCCTGGCCACCAACACCGCGCAGGCGGTGGCGCCGCACATCCTCAAGCTCAAGTACGACCCGCTGAAGGACCTCGTGCCCATCGGCCTCGTGGCCGTGATGCCCAATGTGCTGGTGGTGTCGGCCAGCTCGCCCTACAAATCGGTGAAGGACCTCGTGGCCGCCATGGCCGCCAAGCCCGGCGGCTTCAAGTACGCGTCGTCCGGCATCGGCAGCACGCAGCACGTGGGCGGCGAGGCCTTCAACCTGGCCACCGGCATGAAGTCGATCCACGTGCCCTACAAGGGCAGCTCGCAGGCGCACATCGACATCATCTCGGGCGAGGTCGACATGATGTTCGACAGCACCTCCTCGGCCATGGGCCAGATCAAGGCCGGCAAGTTCCGCGCGCTGGCCGTGAGCGCGCCGCAGCGCTCGCCCGAGCTGCCCGACGTGCCCACGCTCGCCGAGCAAGGGATCAAGGGCGCCGACGTGTCCACCTGGTACGGCCTCTACGTGACGGCCGGAACGCCCCGCCCCGCGGTCGACAAGCTCAACGCCGAGCTCGTGCGAACGCTCAAGCTGGCCGACGTGCAGGCGCGCATCAAGGCGCTGGGCGGCGAGACCGGCACGCTCACCGGCGAGCCCTTCGCGGCGATGAACAGGCAGGAGTTCGACCACTACGGCCAGCTCGTGCGCGACGCCAACATCAAGGCCGAATGAGGCCGCCCTCCATCTCACTCACTTGAACCTCCCGACCATGTCCACTTCATCGAAAACCCCGCGCGTGATCTCCGCCAAGCCCCGCATCGTCGTGCTGCTGGGCGACCCCAGCGGCGTCGGCCCCGAGATGGCCGTGAAGCTGCTCGCGCGCCAGCGCAACCTGGACGCCGCGCGCGTGCTGCTGATCGCCGACCCGGTCGTGCTGGCCGAGGGCGAACGCGTGGCCGGCGTGAAGCTCGATGCGCTGCAGGTCGAGGGCCTGAACGACCTGCGCTTCGAGGACGGGCGGCTGAGCCTGTACCTGCGCGACTGGATGGAGGGCGAGGCGCCGGTGCTCGGCGAATCGAACGAGCGCTCGGGCCGGGCCTCGTTCGAGGCGCTCGAGTACGCGACGGTCACAGTGCGGCGCGGGCAGGCCGACGCGATCGTCTTCGCGCCGCTCAACAAGCATTCGCTGCGCCTGGGCGGCCTCACGCACGAGGACGAGCTGCGCTACATGCAGGAGCGCTTCGCGGTCGCGGGCTTCGTCTGCGAGTTCAACCTGACCGGATCGCTCTGGACCTCGCGCGTCACCTCGCACATTCCGCTCAAAGACGTGGCGAGCCACATCACGGTCGAGGGCGTGGGCGACGCGGTGAAGATCATCGCGCAGGCGCTGCGCCGCGCGGGCGTGGCGCAGCCGCGCATCGCGGTGACGGGGCTCAACCCGCACGCGGGCGACGGCGGCTCCATCGGCATGGAAGAGATCGAGATCATCGCGCCGGCCATCGCGCAGCTGCGCGCCGAAGGCTACGACGCGCGCGGCCCGTTCTCGCCCGACACGGTGTTCATCGGCGCGCGCCGCGGCGACGTGGATGCGGTGGTCTCGATGTACCACGACCAGGGCCAGATCGCGATGAAGCTCATGGGCTTCGAGCAGGGCGTGACGCTGCACGGCGGGCTGCCCGTGCCCGTGGCCACATCGGCCAGCGGCAGCGCCTTCGACATTGCCGGCAAGGGCATCGCGCAGATCGAAGGGCTGCAACAAGCATTCGATCTGTGCGTGCGGATGGCGAGCGGCGGTGCGCCTCTGAAGGTGCCCGCCGAGGCTGCCGCGGCCTGAGGCCCCTTAAGAACTCAGGCGCTTCAGAAGGCCCGCCGTCGAGGCGTCGAGCCCCATGATGTCGCCCGAGGCGAGGCGCGGCTCGATGTCCCTGGCCAGCACCTTGCCCAGCTCCACGCCCCACTGGTCGAAGCTGTTGATGCCCCACAGCGCACCGCTGGTGAACACGCGGTGCTCGTACAGCGCCAAGAAGGCGCCGAGCGATTCAGGCGTGAGCTTCTCGAACACGAAGAAGGTGCTCGGCCGGTTGCCCGGAAAGTTCTTGTGGCCGCCCTCGTCCAGCTTGCCCACCATCAGCGCCTGCGCCTGCGCGAGCGCGTTGGCCAGGAGCTTGGGGTGGTGGCCTTCGAGGTCGTGCGCCGCATCGCGCACCGCCACGAATTCGAGCGGGATCACGTCGGTGCCCTGGTGCAGCATCTGGAAGTAGGCGTGCTGGCCGTTGGTACCGGGCTCGCCCCAGAGCACCGGCGAGGTGCCGAACGCCACGGGCTTGCCGCTCGCATCGACCTGCTTGCCGTTGCTCTCCATCTCCAGCTGCTGCAGGTAGGCCGGCACACGCTTCAGGGCGCTGTGGTACGGCGCGATGCTGCGGCTCGTGAACTTGTGGAAGTTGCGGTACCAGACGTCCAGCAGGCCCAGCCGCACCGGCAGGTTCTTCTCGAGCGGCGCGGTGCGGAAGTGCTCGTCCATCGCATGCGCGCCCGCAAGCAGCCGCCGGAATCCGTCGGCGCCGATCGCCAGCGCGATCGGCAGACCGATGGCCGACCACAGCGAATAGCGTCCGCCCACCCAGTCCCAGAAACCGAAGGTGGTGTCGATGCCGAACTTGTTCGCGGCCTCGACATTCGTCGTGAGCGCGGCAAAGTGGCCGGCGATGTCCGTGCCGCCCGACTGCTCGTACCAGCGCTTGGCCGAGAGCGCGTTGGTCATCGTCTCGGCGGTGGTGAAGGTCTTGGAAGCGATCAGGAACAGCGTGTGCTCCGGCGCCAGGTCGCGCAGCACGCCCGCCAGTTCATGGCCGTCGACATTCGAGACGAAATGAAAGCGCTTGCCCGGCGCGGCGAACTCGGCGAGCGCCAGCACCGCCATCTGCGGGCCGAGGTCGGAGCCGCCGATGCCGATGTTGACCACGTCGGTGATCGTGTGGTCGCCGCGCACCTTCTCGGCATAGGCCAGCATTGCGTCGAGCGTTTCGTGCACTTCGCGCAGCTTGTCGGCCGTCTTGCCGACCTTCGCATCGGCGGGGGCGCGCAGCAGCGTGTGCAGCACCGCGCGGTCTTCGGTATTGTTGATGTGCTCGCCCGCGAACATCGCGTCGCGGTGCGCCTCGAGGCCGCACTCGCGGGCCAGCGTGAACAGCAGCTCTTCGGTGCGCGCGTCGATCAGGTTCTTGGACAGGTCCGCGAAGACGAAGGGCGCCTCCTGGCTGAAGCGCTCGAAGCGCCCCGCGTCGTCCACGAAGGCGTGGCGCACGTCGAACTGGCGGCCCGCCGTCTCGAAGGCGGACTGCAGTTGCGCCCAGGCCGGCGCACGGTCGCAGCGTTGGGTCATTGCCATGTTTACTTGCCGCTTTCCTGCATGAGCTTCTCCAGCTTCACGGCATCGGCCGCGAAGGCGCGGATGCCTTCGGCGAGCTTCTCGGTGGCCATCGCGTCTTCGTTCAGCGCGAAACGGAAGGCCGGCTCGTCGTAGCTCAGCTTCTCGGCGTCGGGCTTGGGGGCGGACTTGGCCAGGGCATGTTCGAGCGGCTCGTTGCTCGCGGCCAGCTCGGCCAGCAGCTCGGGGCTGATGGTCAGCAGGTCGCAGCCGGCCAGCGCCTGGATCTGCCCGACGTTGCGAAAGCTCGCGCCCATCACCTCTGTCTTGATGCCGTGCTGCTTGTAGTAGTCGAAGATCTCGCGCACCGACTTCACGCCCGGGTCGTTGGCGCCCGCGCTCGCGGCTTCGTCCCACTTGGCGCCGGCCGACTTCTTGTACCAGTCGTAGATGCGGCCGACGAAGGGCGAGATGAGCTGCACGCCCGCCGCGCCGCAGGCCACGGCCTGCGCGAACGAGAACAGCAGCGTGAGGTTGGTGCGGATGCCGCGCTTTTGCAGTTCGCGCGCGGCCTCGATGCCTTCCCAGGTGGAGGCCACCTTGATGAGCAGGCGCTTCTCGGTGTCGATGCCTTCGGCCTTGTAGAGCGCCACGATGCGCTCGCCGCGGGCGATGGTGGCGGCCGTGTCGAACGACAGGCGCGCATCGACTTCGGTGGAGACGCGGCCCGGGATGATCTGGAGGATCTCGGTGCCGAAGTTGACCAGCAGGCGATCGATGACTTCATCGAGCGGCTTGCCCGCATGCTTCTTGACGGTCTGGTCCAGCAGGGGGCGGTATTCGGGCTTCTGAACGGCCTTCAGGATCAGCGACGGGTTGGTGGTCGCGTCCTGCGGCTTGGAAATGCTGAGCTGCTTGAAGTCGCCGGTGTCGGCGACGACGGTGGTCCACTGGCGGAGGGCATCGAGTTGGTTCATGAAATCATTATCCTGTGCGGGTTGTGACAAGTCCTGCACGCAGTTGCGCGTCGGCCGATGTTTTCATGCGCACCGTAGCACGGGTTTTCGCGCACATCCATCGGCCTTCTGCCCGCAGGGTTGTCGGCCGCCCTGCCCTACAGGCGCTGTGGTCCGTGACTGACGACGCGGCCCTGTCGGCGAGGGCTACCCTGAGTGTTACGAGCGATTTACGCCGAACGTCTTACCCCCAGGAGTGCCCCATGTCCCCTCGCCAACGACGCCCCGCCGCAGCCCCCGCCGGCCCCGCTTTCGACGACCGCCGCACTAGCCAGGCGATCGGCGCGATGGCCACGGCCTTTGTCGTCGGCGGCCTGGCAACCTGGCTCGCGCTGGGGGCCGCGCGCACCGCCCGCGCGCAGCCGGCCGGCCCGGCCGACGGCGCACCGCTGATGCGCGCCCCGCTGCAGGTGGTGGCGCCCGTGGACCTGCAACGCTATGCCGGCATCTGGCACGAGCAGGCCCGCCTGCCCAACCGCTTCCAGAAAACCTGTTCGGGCCCCGTCACCGCCGAGTACACGCCGCAGCCCGACGGCACGGTGCAGGTGGTCAACCGCTGCGTGCGGGCCGACGGCAATTTCAACGAGGCCATCGGCGCGGCACGCGTGGTGCCGGTGGCGGGCCAGCCCGGCGCGGGCCGACTCGAAGTGCGCTTTGCGCCCGCGTGGCTCGGCTGGCTGCCGATGGTGTGGGCGGACTACTGGATCCTGAAGCTCGACCGCGACTACCAGGTGGCGCTGGTGGGCACGCCCGACCGCGAATACCTCTGGGTGCTGTCGCGCGCGCCGCGCCTGGACGACGCGGCACTGCAGGTCGAGCTGGACTACGCGCGCAGCCTGGGCTTCGACGCCGACAAGGTGGTGCTCACCGGCAGGTAGCGCGAGAGCTGCGCCGGCAGCATGTCCGGCGCGGTGCAGTGAATCGCCTGCCAGCCGAAGGCGCGTGCCGCCTCGACATTGGCGGCCGAGTCGTCGATGAACACCGTTTCTGCCGCATCGAGCGCATGGCGCACCGCCAGCACTTCGAAGATTTCACGATCCGGTTTGATGAACTTCACGTCGCCCGAAAAAACGCCGCCGTCGAAGCGCCGCATGAATGGGTGCCGCCGCTCGAGCGCACGCGCATACGGCGCGGGCATGTTCGAGAGGTAGTAGAGCCGCAGCGGCTGGCCGGCTTCGCGGTGGGCGAACAGTTGCTCGAGCATGTGGACGGTCACCTCGATGGCTTCGAGGCGCTCGCCCAGGTTGCCGAGCATGGCATCGAGTCGATCCGCCGGCAGCGAGAGCCGCGCCGCCATGCGGGCGATGGCATCGTCCAGCGTGCGGGTGCCGCAATCGAAACTGGTCCAGTCGTCGTGATGGAACATCGCCCGGCCCAGCGCCGCGGCGGCGGCTTCAGTGGGCGCGTGGGGCGCGAGATGGGCCTGTACCAGCCGTGTGGGCTCCCATGCGAGCAGCACGGCGCCAAGATCGAAAACCACGTTCATGGCGCCATTGTTTCATGCGCCCGGCACCACGCTCACGCCATGGGCTCGCAGGGACAAGGTGGTCTCGGCGCCCGCGGCCAGGGGTTGCGACAGGTCGGTGGAGACCACGAAGACCGGACCCAGCGTGGTGTCGAAGCCGTATTCGTAGAAGCTGCCGAGGTACGCGGCCTTGCGCAAGGTGGCGGGCAGGCCACCGGCCGCGCCGATTTCCCACGCCTCGGGCCGCACCGCCACCTTCACCGTGCCGGGCGCGACCGCGTGGCGCGGCGTGAGGCGCAGCGGGCCGAGCGTGACGCTGCCGTCGGCCTCCGCCACGCCGGGGAACACCATCGCCTCGCCCATGAAGCCCGCGACGAACTCGCTCTCGGGCCGGCCGTAGAGCTGCTCGGGCGTGCCGCGCTGGGCGATCACGCCGTGGTCCATCACGATGATCTGGTCGCTCACCGCCAGCGCCTCGCTCTGGTCGTGCGTGACGTAGGCGACGGTGAGCTTCAGCCGTTGCTGCAGCGCGCGGATTTCTTCCCGCATCTCGCGGCGCAGGCGCGCGTCGAGGTTGGAGAGCGGCTCGTCGAAGAGCAGCACCGCGGGTTCGAGCACCAGCGCGCGCGCGAGCGCCACGCGCTGCTGCTGGCCGCCCGAGAGCTCGCTCGGCAGGCGCTCGTCGAAGCCGACGAGGCCCACGCCCCGGAGCGCCTCGCGCGCCCGCGACGTGGCCTCGTCCTTCTTCACGCCGCTCATGCGCAGGCCGTAGCCCACGTTCTCGATCACGTTCATGTGCGGGAACAGCGCATAGCTCTGGAACATCATGCTCACGTTGCGCTCGGCGGGGCCGAGCGTCGTCACATCGCGCCCGCCCATGAAGATCGAACCCGCGGTCGGCGACTCGAGCCCCGCGATCATGCGCAGCGTGGTGGTCTTGCCGCAGCCCGAGGGGCCGAGGATGGTGGTGAGCGTGCCGACCGGCACCTCGAAGCTGATGCCCTTCACCGCCATCGGCCCGTTCCTGTCGGTGCCGTAGCGCTTGGTGACGTTGCGGAATTCGATGCCGTTCATACGGAGAGGCTTTCCATTTTGTGATGCCCTTGGTGATCGGGCGTGGCCCCGCGCCGGCCCAGCTTGCGCTCCCCGACCACGAACTGCACCAGCGCGATCGCCAGCGACATCAGGATCATGAGCACCGTGCAGTACGCGAGCGCGATGCCGTAGTCGCCATTGCCCACGCGGCCGATGATGTAGGTGGTGGCGAGTTCGTTCTCGGCCGTGACCAAAAAGATCACCGCGCTCACCGTCGTCATCGCGCGCACGAAGCTGTAGACCAGCGCGGCCACGAGCGCGGGCTTGAGCAGCGGCAGCACCACCTTGAAGAGCGTCTGCGAGGTCGAGGCGCGCAGCATCAGCGAGGCCTCGTCGAGCGAGCGGTCCAGCTGCTTGAAGGCCGCGGTGCCGGCGCGCACGCCCACCGGCAAATTGCGGAACATGAAGCAAAGCACGATGATGAGCCCGGTGCCCGTGAGCTCCAGCGGCGGCACGTTGAAGGCCAGGATGTAGCTCACGCCGAGCACCGTGCCCGGAATCGCGAAGGCCAGCAGCGCGCCGAATTCGAAGATGCCCTGCCCCTTGAACTCGTTGCGCGCCAGGAGCCACGCGATCAGCAAACCGAGCGCCGCGGTGATCGGCGCCGAGATGCCCGCCAGCTTGAGCGTGGTGATGAGCGAGTTCCACGCCGTGCCCGCCCACACCAGCCCGAACTGGCCCCACTCCAGCGCGAACGCGTTCTTGAAGTGGTTGAGCGTGAAGCTGTAGTCGCGGCCCCAGGTCTGCACGAAGCCGCCCGCGAAGGCGAAGAGGTAGACCACCGCGGTGAAGGCGATCCACGGCAGCGCGATGCAGTAGATGGTGCGGCGCACGCCGTCGGGCAGCGCCATCGCGATGCCCGCGTCGCCCTTGCCGCTCACGGTCGTGTAGTTCTGCTTGCCCAGCAGGCCGCGCTGCAGCGCGAACACGCCGAGCGCGAACAGCGTGAGCACCCAGGCGAGCGAGGCCGCGCGGCCCTGGTCGTACTGCGCGCCGACGATGGCGAAGAAGATGTCGGTCGACAGCACCGAGAACTGCCCGCCCACCACCACCGGGTTGCCGAAGTCGGCAATGCTCTCGATGAAGCCGACCAGGAAGGCGTTGGCCAGCCCGGGTTTGAGCAGCGGCAGCGTGATGGTGAAGAAGGTGCGGCGCCGGTCGGCGCGCAGCATCTGCGCGGCCTCCTCCAGGCTGGGCGCGATGCCCTGCACCACGCCGCGCATGATCATGAAGGCGATGGGCGTGAACGCGAAGAGCTGCGCCACCAGCACGCCCGGCATGCCGTAGAACCAGCGCGTCGGCTCGATGCCGAACACGTTCTCCAGCAGCTGGTTGACGATGCCCGCGCGGCCGAACAAGAGGATGAGCCCCAGGCCCACCACGAACGGCGGCGTGATGATCGGCAGCAGCGCCAGCACCCGCAGCACGCCCTGCCCGCGCTTGCTGCCGCGCTCGGCCATCAGCGCCATCAGCGTGCCGAGGAAGGTGGTGCCTGCCGCCGTGAGCAAGGCCAGCACCAGCGTGTTCCACGCCACGCCGCAGCGCACCCCTCCCGCCAGGCACCCCAGGCCCCAGATGCGCTCGGTGAACACGCGAGCGACGAAGGCGCCGATCGACCACTGCCCGTCTTCGTTGAAGAACGCGCCCGAGAGCGCCTTGCTCACCGGGTAGGCGATGAACAACGCCATCAGCACGCCGCAGCCGATGACCGCGGCCGCGACGAAGAGATCGCCCTTGAAGAGCCCGAGCCGCGCGATGCCGAAGGCCGCCAGCAGCACGAGCGCCGTGAGCGCCACGAAGCCGCCCGCGCCGACGCCGAACTGGTTGATCGCCAGTTCGCCGAAGTGCGTGTTGAGCGCCGCGAAGCTCCAGCCGCGCGCGCCGATGGTGAAGCCCGCGACCGCGAGGCCGATGGCCCCGATCGCGCCGCCCGCCAGCAGCCAGCGCCCTTGGCCTCGGCCCGGCGGCAGCCAAGCGCCGACCGCGCACATCAAGAGACCCGCCAGCCCGATGAAGAGCCAGCCGCGCCCCTGCGTCGCGGCCTGCATCAGGCCGTTGGCGCCCTCGGCCTGCCCGAAGACCTGCGGAACGGCCTCGTACCAGGTCGCGTCCTGGATCGCATACCAGGGCAGCAGCAGATACGCCGCAAAACCCAGCGCGACCCAGGCCCAGATCCAGCGCTGCGAGCGCCGGGCGGCGGCCACTGAAGCCGGATTGACCGGCCCGGTGCCGGCAGCAACGGTAGCCACTGGCTCAGCGCGGCAGCGAGTTGACGTCCTTTTCCCAGCGCGCGATCAGGCGCCGGCGTTCGGCGCTGGCGCCGTACTTGGCGTAGTCGTAGTTGATGAACTTGATCTTCTTGAAGTCGGGAATGCGCGGATCGAGCTTGGCGCCCACGTTGCTGGGCAGCTGGAACTGCTTGTTGGCAGCGCCCAGCTCCTGCGCGGCGGGCGTGAGCGCCCATTCGTAGAACTTCCTGGCCGCGTCCAGGTTGCGCGCGCCCTTGATGATGCTCATGGAGCCGATCTCCGCGCCGGTGCCGTCGCTCGGCGTGATGGTTTCGACCGGAAAGCCCTGCATCTTCTCGCCCGGGCCGTCGTGCACGAAGCTGATGGAGATTGCGGTCTCGCCGCGCGCCACCGCCTTGATCGGGCCGGTGCCCGAGCGGGTGTACTGGCCGACGTTCTTGTGCAGCGCCTTCAGGTACTCGAAGGCCTTGTCCTCGCCCATCATCTGCACCAGCGTGGCGATCATGGTGTAGGCCGTGCCGCTCGATGCGGGGTTGGCCACCTGGATGTCGCCCTTGTACTCGGGCTTGAGCAGGTCGGCCCAGGTCTTGGGCACGGGCAGCTTCTTCTTGGCGAGCAGCTCGGGGTTGTAGCCGAAGCCGAGCGGCCCCGAATAGATGCCCACGGTCTTGTAGCCCGACTGCTTGGCCTGCTGCTGGGCCCAGGGGTGCAGCTGCGCGAGCGTGGGCGACTTGTATTCGAGCGTGAGGCCCTGCTCGGCCGCCTGCAGGTGCGGATCGCCCGTGCCGCCGAACCAGACGTCGGTCTTGGGGTTCTCCTTCTCGGCGATCAGCTGGGCCAGCGCCTCGCCCGAGCCCTTCAGGGCCATGTTGATGCGAACGCCCGTGGTGCGGGCGTAGACGGTGGAGATCACGTTGCACCATTCGGCCTGGACCGAGCAGATCACGTTCACCGTCTGTGCCGATGCGGCGGCCGACAGGCCCACGAGCGCGGCTGCGCAAAAAAGCTTCTTCATTTGGTATTTCCCTGCCTCGTGCATAAAAAAAGGCCTTGCGGCCTGGGGGCAGCGTAGCTTTAGTACAGGTCGGGGGAATCGGTACAAGTACCATCGCGACTGGCGCGCCGGCAGGCCCGGACGTCTCCAGGCACTCAGACAAAGGAAAGTTTTCTCATGAGCTTCGATCTCGTTCTGTTCGGCGGTACTGGCGATCTCGCGTGGCGCAAACTCATGCCCGCGCTGTTCCAGGCCTTCCGGCACGGCAGCCTCCCGCAGGACGGACGCATCGTCGGCGTGGCGCGGGACGACCTGTCGGACGACCAGTACCGGGAGCTCATCCAGTCGCGCTTCAGTGCGGTCGAAGGCGCCAAGCGCCCCTCCCCGGAAGAGTTCAAGAAGTTCGCGTCGATGCTGCACTACCTGCGCATGGACCTGTCCAAGCCCGACGACTACGCCAAGCTCGCCGAGCTGCTCAAGCAGCGCGATGCCTCCACGGTCGTGATGTACGTGGCCACGGCGCCCGCCCTCTTCACGCAGGTGGTCGAGCAGATCGCCGCGGCCGGCCTGAATGGCCCGAAGACCCGCATCGTGCTGGAGAAGCCGCTCGGCCACGACCTCGCCTCGAACCGCGCGATCAATGCAGCGGTGGGCAAGGTGCTCGAGGAGAAGCAGGTCTTTCGCATCGACCATTACCTGGGCAAGCCCTCGGTGCAGAACCTGTTCGCGATGCGCTTCGGCAACGCGCTCTTCGAACCCATCTGGCGCCGCGAGCACATCGCCAACATCCAGATCACCATTGCCGAAGACCTGGGCGTGGAGAAGCGCGGCGCCTTCTACGACCAGACCGGCGCGCTGCGCGACATGGTGCAGAACCACGCGCTGCAGCTCTTGTGCGCGATCGGCATGGAGCCGCCGATCAACTCGCACGCCGATGCGATCCGCGACGAAAAGCTGAAGGTGCTGCGCGCCCTGAAGCCCTGGACGCCCGAGAGCCTGAGCCTGCACGCGATCCGCGGCCAGTACACCGCCGGCACCGCCTACGGCGAGCGGGTGCAGGGCTACCGCGACGAGCCGGGCGTGGACCCCGACAGCCGCACCGAGACCTTCGTCGCGCTGCGCACCGAAATCGCCAACTGGCGCTGGGCCGGCGTGCCGTTCTACATCCGCACGGGCAAGCGCCTGGCCTCGCGCGATGCGCGCATCGAGGTCAACTTCCGCCCGACGCCGCATGCGATCTACCGCGCGCCCGCGGGCAACGTCAACAAGCTGGTGATCAACCTGCAGCCCAAGGACGGCCTGGAGCTGCACATGCTCGCGCAGGCGCAGGACAACCGGCAGCGCAACGGCAACCAGAGCGCCGCCGCGCAGCTCGCGCCGGTGCAGCTGGACCTGGACTTCGACAAGCGCTTCGGCGTCGAGCGCGTGGGCGCCTACGAGCGCCTGCTGCTCGACGTGATCGACGGGCGCCTGAACCTGTTCGTGCGCAGCGACGAACAGGAAGAGGCATGGCGCTGGGTGGAGCCGCTGATCGAGAGCTGGGAATCGGACGGCGGCCCGCGGCCCTACGCGGCCGGCACCTGGGGCCCCAGCGCATCCAGCGCGATGATTGCGCGCGACGGCTTCTCGTGGGGCGAAGAGCAGTAACTCAGGCCCTGAAGGCGCGAAGGAACCGTCGCGAGCGCCCCGAGGTCGCGTCGAGGACCGCAGCCGTACTGGCGTACGGCGAGGACCGCAGGTGCGAGATCGGGGTGCGCAGCAGGTTCATTCGCGCCTTCAGCCGAACTGCACGCAGCGCATGCTGAGCGTGCCGGACTGGAACCCCTCGTAGACCGTCTTTGCGCGCTCGCCCGCGCCGGCGGCGCCGAGCGCGTAGAGGAACGGGAAGTAGTGATCGGGCATGGCCACCGCGGTGGATGCGCCTTCCAGCTTTTCATAGCCGATCAGCGCGCGGTCGTCGCGGCCCGCGAGCGCTGATTTCACCGTGTCGTCGAAGGACTGCGCCCAGGGGCGGCTCGCCTTCGGGCCGTCGGCGGTGCCGCGGTCGGTGGCGCGCAGGTTGTGCACCACGTTGCCGCTGCCCATCACGAGCACGCCCTTGTCACGCAGGGCCATCAAGTCACGGCCGACTGCATAGTGGAAGGCGGCGGGCTTGTCGTAGTCGATGCTGAGCTGGAAGACCGGGACGTCGGCCTTCGGATAGAGGTGCTTGAGCACAGACCAGGTGCCGTGGTCCAGGCCCCATTGCTCGGTGGCGATCACCGGCGCCTGCTTCACCGCGCCGACGGTTTCGCGGGCCAGCGCCGGATGGCCGGGCGCGGGGTACTCGACGTCGAACAGCGCCTGCGGGAAGCCGCCGAAATCGTGGATCGTCTTCGGCTTCGCCTGTATGCCGACGCCGGTCGCGCCGCGGCTCAACCAGTGCGCCGACACGCTGAGGATGGCCATGGGCGGCGGCAGCTCCCGGCCCCAGGCCGAGAGGCGGCGTGTGAATGCGTTGTCGGCGATGGCGTTCATCGGCGTGCCGTGGCCGATGAAGATGACCGGCATCCGCTGCGACGGCGCGCCGGCCGCCTGCACCGTGCAAGCGAGGGAAGCCAGCACGGCGGTCGCGCCCAGGGCGGTGCCCATCAGAAAGCCTCGGCGGCCCAGTTCGGAGGTAGCGAGTGTCGTCATTGGCATGGCCCGCACTCTGCAACGGATTCCCGCGCAAGGCGGTGCCTTTGCGCACACTTTTTCAGAACGGTCTCATTTCCTCGCCAGCACGGGCTCCCGCAATGGGCCGCCCTTGACCACCAACTGCACCATCACCGCCACCACGATGTTGAGCACCAGCGCAGTCAGCCCGGTGTACAGCGTGTAGCTGCCGTCGCCGATCACGAAGGTGTGCACGGGCTTGATGCCGTCCGAGAACGCCAGCCAGCTGCCGCCCACCAGCCCCACGGCCCATCCGGCAAGCAGCGCCGGCGCGCGGAACCAGCCGAAGAACAGGCCGAACACCACCGACGGAAAGGTCTGCAGGATCCACAGGCCGCCCAGCAACTGCAGGTCGAGCGCGAACTGCGTGGGCAGGAACAGGATGAACACCAGCGCCCCCAGCTTCACGACCAGCGAGACGATCTTCGCGACCTTGGCCTCGCCCGCCGGCGTGACGTCGGGCTTGACGTAGGCCTTCCAGAAATTGCGCGTGAACAGGTTGGCCGCGCCGATCGACATCACCGCCGCCGGCACCAGCGCGCCGATGGCGATGGCCGCGAACGCGAAGCCCGCGAACCACGAGGGGAACAGCGCGTTGAAGAGCGCGGGCACCACGTCGTTGTTGCTCTTGACCGTGAGGTGGGCCGCATAGGCCATGTAGCCCAGCAGCGCGATGAGGCCGAGCAGCACCGTGTACGCCGGGAGGAAGACGGCGTTCTTGCGGATCGTGTTGGCGCTTTTGGCCGCGAAGATGCCGGTGAGCGTGTGCGGATACATGAAGGCCGCGAGCGCCGAGCCGAGCGCCAGGCTCGCGTACGGCAGGTACTGCGCGGGCTTGAGGGTGAGGCCGGTCGCGCCGCCCTTGGCCGCGAAGGCATCGCCGGCCGCATGGAACACGCTGCTGTAGCCACCGAGCTTCATGGGCACCAGCACCACCGCGACCAGCACCACGATGTAGATCATCAGGTCCTTCACGAACGCGATGAGCGCCGGCGCACGCAGCCCGGCCGAATAGGTGTAGAGCGCGAGGATCACGAAGGCGGCCGCCAGCGGCAGTTCGCCCGTGAGGCCCAGCGCCTTGATGACCACCTCCATGCCGACCAGCTGCAGCGCGATGTAGGGCATGGTCGCGACCACGCCGGTCACGGCGATGGCCAGTTCCAGCGCGCGCGAGCCGTAGCGCCCGTACACCACGTCGGCCGCCGTCACATGGCCCGCCTTGTGCGCCGCATGCCAGAGCTTGGGCATGATCACGAAGACGATCGGGTACACGAGGATGGTGTAGGGCAGCGCGAAGAAGCCATAAGCGCCCACCGCATAGACCAGCGCGGGCACGGCGATCACGGTGTAGGCGGTGTAGAAGTCGCCGCCCACGAGGAACCAGGTGATCCAGGTGCCGAAGTTGCGCCCGCCCAGGCCCCATTCGTCCAGATGGGCGCCCTTGCTGTTCTTGCCTCCGCTCTGCCAGCGCGAGGCCCAGAAGCCCATCACCGTGACCAGCAGGAAGAAGAACACGAAGACCGAGAGCGCGGTCCAGTTGATGTGGCCGTCCATCATTCGTCTCCCTCTTCATACCCGCTGCGGTACACGATCCAGATCAAGAGCGCCGTGATCGGCACCCACAGCAGCTGGTACCAGTAGAAGAAGGGAAAGCCGAACAACTCGGGCAACGGGCTGTTGTAGAACGGAAGCCACAACAGACCCACGAAGGGCAACAGGAGCAGGGCCCACATGTGCTGTTCTCCTTGGTGTGATTTTTACGAAAGCACCAAGGAGTTATAGACCCAAAGCCGAACACGCGGCGCCGACCCGGAATAAGGAGCGGTGCTAGATGCGCCCCTCCTCCACCGCATGGCAAGCCACCTGCACGCCCTTGAGGCTCAGCAGCTTCGGCCGGTCCGCGGAGCAGCGCGCGTTCGCATGCGGGCAGCGCGGATGGAACGCGCACCCCGTCGGCGGGTTCAGCGGATTCGGCACCTCGCCCTGCACCGGCGTGCGCTGGCGGCCCGTGTGCTTCATCTGCGGGATCGCGTCCAGCAGCATGCGCGTGTACGGATGCTGCGGATCGGCGAAGAGCTTCTCTTTGTCCGCCACCTCGACCAGCCGGCCCAGGTACATCACGCCGACCTGGTCGGCCACATGGCGCACGACCGCGAGGTTGTGCGAGATGAAGAGGTAGGTGAGGCCTTGCTCCCGCTGCAGGTCCTTCATGATGTTGAGCACCTGGGCCTGCACGCTCACATCGAGCGCGGAGGTGGGCTCGTCGCACACCAGGAACTCCGGCTGCGTCGCGAGCGCGCGGGCGATCGAGATGCGCTGGCGCTGGCCGCCGGAGAACTGGTGCGGGTACTTGCTCATGTCCAGCGGCGAGAGGCCCACCGACTTGAGCAGTTCGCCCACGCGCTCGCGCAGTTCGGCCTTGCCGCTGAGGATGCCGTGCTCGCGCAGCGGTTCGCCGATGATGTCCTCGACGATCCAGCGCGGGTTCAGGCTCGCGTAGGGGTCCTGGAAGATCATCTGGATGCGGCGGCGGAGCTTCCGGCCTTCGGGGGTCTTGAAGGCGGCGTGCGCGTCCTGTCCATCGAACTGCAGGCCGCCGCGCGTGGGCGCGTAGAGGCCGACGAGAAGGCGCGCGACGGTGCTCTTGCCGCAGCCCGATTCGCCCACCAGCGCGAGCGTCTTGCCGCGCTCGATGGAAAAGCTCACGCCGTCCACCGCATGCAGCAGCACGCGCGGCTTGCGCTCGAGCACGCGGTTGAGCCAGGGCGGCGAGACGTCGAAGGTGCGCGCGAGATCGTGCGCGACGACCAAGGGCTCGCCGGCTGTTTCCTTGCGGGGTTCGATCACGGCGCTCATCGCGTCACCTCCGCGATGGGTTCGGCCGCTTCGGGCGTGGCGCGTTCGCCTGCGGCCAGCGCGTCGTGGTGCTTCGCGGCGATCTCCGCCTGGCCCGCATGCGGGTCGGCCGCGTCGTGCAGCCAGCAGGCCGCGCGCGTGGCGCCCGCGTGCAGCAGCTCGGGCCGCTCGGTGAGGCAGCGCGCGAAGGTGCGCGGGCAGCGCGGGTTGTAGGCGCAGCCCGCCGGAATGGCGTTCAGGCGCGGCATCGCGCCGTCGATCTGGTTGAGGCGCTCGCGGTCGCTCGCCATGTCGGGAATCGAGGCCATCAGGCCCGAGGTGTAGGGGTGCGCGGGCTGGTGGATCACTTCGTGCACCGGGCCGATCTCGGCGATGCGGCCCGCGTACATCACGGCCACGCGGTCGCAGGTCTCGGCGATCACGCCCATGTCGTGCGTGATGAGCATCACGGCCGCGCCGCGGTCCTTGCAGATGCGCTTGAGCAATTGAATGATCTGCGCCTGGATCGACACATCGAGCGCGGTGGTCGGCTCGTCGGCCACGATGAGCTTGGGCTCCGCGGCGAGCGCGAGTGCGATCACCACGCGCTGGCGCATGCCGCCGGAGAACTGGTGCGGGAAGTGATCGATGCGCTGCTCGGCCGCCGGGATGCCGGTGTCCTGCAGGAGGCTGATGGCGCGCTTGCGGGCTTCGGATTCGGTCACCGGCAGGTGCGCGCGGATGGTCTCGATGAGTTGCCGGCCCACGGTGTAGAGCGGGTTCAGCGAAGTGAGCGGGTCCTGGAAGATCGCGCCGATCTTGCGGCCGCGGATGGGGCGCATCGCATCGAAACTCAGGTTGTCGATGCGCTGCCCTTCGAGCAGGATCTGCCCGCTGGCCACGCGGCCCGGCGGCTCGAGCAGGCCGATGATGGCCGCGCCCGTGAGCGACTTGCCGGCGCCCGATTCGCCCACCACGCCGAGGATTTCGCCGGGCGCGATGTCGAAGGAAATGCGGTCGATCGCGCGCAGCGTGCCGCGGCGGTGCGGAAATTCGACGACGAGGTCTTGGACCTGGAGCAGCGTCATGGTGGCGTTCTCCTTTTCTCTTCAGCGCAGGCGCGGATTGAGCGCGTCGCGCAGCCAGTCACCGAGCAGGTTCACGCTCAGGGCGATGAGCACCAGCATCAGGCCGGGAAACACCGTGATCCACCATTCGCCCGAGAACAGGTACTGGTTGCCGATGCTGATGAGCGTGCCCAGCGACGGCGAAGTCGGCGGCACGCCGACGCCCAGGAACGAGAGCGTGGCCTCGGTGATGATCGCGGTCGCGACCTGGATGGTGGCCAGCACCATCACCGGCCCCATCACGTTGGGCAGCACGTGGCGCAGCATGATGCGCACGGGCGCGACGCCGGTGACGCGCGCGGCCTGCACGTATTCCTTGTTGCGCTCCACCAGCGTGGAGCCGCGCACGGTGCGCGCGTACTGCACCCAACCCGTGAGCGAGATGGAAATGATCAGCACGCCGAACGCGAGCGACTCGTGCGCGCCCGGGAAAAGCGCGCGGCCGACGCCGGCGATGAGTAGCGCGACCAGGATGGGCGGGAACGACAGCATCACGTCGCACACGCGCATGAGGAACGAATCGAGCCAGCCGCCGAGAAAGCCGGCCAAAAGGCCGAACACCACGCCGACGACGACCGAGAGAACCACCGAGACGACGCCCACGATCATCGAGATGCGCGCGCCGTAGATGACGGCCGAGAGGATGTCGCGGCCCTGGTCATCGGTGCCGAGCAGGTACTTGGACGAGCCCTCCGCGCTCCATGCGGGCGGCAGGCGAGCGTCGCCGAGTTCGAGCGTCGCGAGGTCGAAGGGGTTGTGCGGCGAGACCCATCCGGCGAACGCCGCGCAGAACAGGCAAGCCAGCGCGATGAGCGCCGCCACCATCGCCACGGGCGAGGTGCGAAAGCTGTAGCCGACGTCGCTGTCGAGCCAGCGGGCGAGTGTTTTTTTCATCGCCGGGCCGCCCCAAGATGAAAAACGGCCCCCTCGGGGGGCAGCGGACATTGCGCAGCAAGGGGAGCGTGGGGGTTGATTTTCATCGTGTGGCAAATGGAATGGGCCCGCAAGAAGCGGGCCCATGGTCGGGCCGTCAGGCCGCCCGAGGGGCGGCCGGGGGAATCACTTGATGCTCATCCACTTGAAGTACATGAAGTTGTCGGCCAGTTGCACCAGCTCGACCTTCTTGCTCACGCCCCACGCGAGCGACTGCTGGTGCAGCGGCAGCGTGCCGATGTCGTCCGCATGCAGCTTGAAGGCTTCCTTGATGAGCTCGTTGCGCTTGGTCTTGTCGGTCTCGGACTGGATCTTCTTGGTCAGCTCGTCCAGCTTCGGGTTGCAGTACGCGCCCAGGTTGAACTGGCCCGTGCCCTTGTCGTCGGGGCAGGCGGTCAGCGAGCTCAGCGCGTTGTGCGCGTCGTAGGTGGTCGGGGTCCAGCCGAGCATGTAGAAGCTGGTGTCGCGGCGCAGGATCTTGGGGAAGTAGGTGCCCTTGGTCTCGGCGGCCAGGTTGATCTTGACGTTGATGCGCGCGAGGTTGGCGGCCACGCTCTGGCAGATCTGGCCGTCGTTCACGTAGCGGTCGTTCGGGCAGTTCATCGTGACCTCGAAGCCGTTGGGGTAGCCGGCTTCGGTCATGAGCTTCTTGGCGGCCTCGACGTCGTAGGGCAGGCGCTTGTCCTGCTCGGCGGTCCAGCCGTTGATGCCGGGGCCGACCAAGAGGCCCGTGGGCCGCGAGGCGCCGCGCATCACGGTGCGCTGGATGCCGGCGATGTCGATGGCCTGGTAGAAGGCCTGGCGAACGCGCTTGTCCTTGAACGGGTTCTTGCCCTTGATGTTGGAGTACTGCAGTTCGTCGCGCTTCTGGTCCATGCCCAGGAAGATGGTGCGCAGTTCGGGGCCGGTGATGACGCGGGCGGTGGGTGCGGCATTGATGCGCGCGATGTCCTGCACGGGCACCGGCTCCATCACGTCCACTTCGCCCGAGACCAGCGCGGCCACGCGGGTGGCGGGATTGGCGATGGGAGTGAAGACGATCTCTTGCGCGTTGCCTTCGATCTTGCCCCAGTAGGTGCCGTTGCGCGTGAACACGGTGCGCACGTTCGGCTGGCGCTCGCGCACGCGGAACGGACCGGTGCCGTTGGCCTTGAAGGAGGCGGTGTTCTCGATGCCCTTGCGGCGGTCCACGGGCTTGGTGGCCTGGTTTTCCTCGCACCACTTCTTGCTCATGATCATGGTGAGCGAGATGACGTCGGGCAGGATCGGGAAGGGGCCGTTGGTCTCGATCTCGATGGCGAGGTCGCCGACCTTGCGCACGGCCTTGATGTCGCTCAACGTGGCGCGCATGTCGGAGCCGTCGCCCTGGGCGCGCGCGAAGCTGAAGACCACGTCGTCGGCGGTGAACGGCGTGCCGTCGTGGAAGACCACGCCCTTGCGCAGCTCGAAGCGCCAGACGTTCGGCGAGGTCTGCTTCCAGCTGGTGGCCAGCAGCGGCGCAAGGCTCAGGTCCTTGTTGCGCCCCACGAGGGTTTCATAGACGTTGGCGGTGACGCTCAACTGCAGCGACTCGTTGAGCGAGTGCGGATCGAGCGACAGCGCGTCGCCCTGGTTCGCGATCCGGATGGTCTGCGCGCTCGCGACCAGGCTGACGGCGCCCAGTGCGCACACGGCGGCGGCCGCGGCCACTTTTTTCTTGAAACTCATGGGGACACTCCTCGGGTTGAAATCGAACACATCACGATGCCGCGGTGGCGGCTGCTTTCCCTGGCTGCGTGCTGCGGGTAGCAGCAAGCGGCATGCCCTGCTCGATGAGGCCGGCATGCAGCGCGGCGCCCAGCGGCAGGATCTCGTCGTTGAAGTCGTAGCGGCTGTTGTGCAGGAACGCGCCTTCACGCACGTCCTGGCCGATGCGCAGGTACGCGCCCGCCTTTTTCTGCAGCATGAAGGAGAAGTCTTCGGCGCCCATGCTGGGCTCCATGCTGCGGTCGACATTCTTGGCACCCACCAGCGACTCGGCCACGTCGGCCGCGAACATCGCCTCGGGGGCGGTGTTGATGGTGGCCGGGTAGATGCGCTCGTACTTGATGGTGGCGGTGGCGCCGAAGCCGCCGGCGATCGCCGTGCACAGCTCGGTCAGGCGCTGCTCGACCTGGGCCTGCACCCGCGCGCTGAAGGTGCGCACCGTGCCGACCAGCGTGGCTTCGCCCGGGATCACGCTCATCGCGCCGAGATCGCCCGCCTGCACCGCGCAGATGCTGACGACGGCCGCATCGATGGGGCGCACGTTGCGCGAGACGATGGTCTGCGCCGCGGTGATGATGTGCGCGGCGACCACCACCGGGTCGATGGTCTGGTAGGCATGCGCGCCGTGGCCGCCCTTGCCCTTGATCTGGATGGTGATGCGGTCGGCCGCGGCCATCATCGCCCCGCGGTTGATGCCCACGGTGCCGGCCGGCATCGCGGGCCAGTTGTGCATGGCGTAGACGGCATTGACCGGGAAGCGGTCGAACAGACCATCCTCGATCATCACGCGCGCGCCGGCGAAGCCTTCTTCGCCGGGCTGGAAGATCAGCACGGCGGTGCCGTCGAAATCGCGTGTCTCGGCCAGGTAGCGCGCGGCGCCCACCAGCATGGTGGTGTGGCCGTCGTGGCCGCAACCGTGCATGAGGCCGTCGTTGGCGGAGCGCCAGCCGAAATCGTTGTCCTCGCGCATGGGGAGGGCGTCCATGTCGGCGCGCAGGCCGATCATGCGGCCGCTGGCGGTGGACTTGCCGCGGATCACGCCGACCACACCGGTCTTGCCGATGCCTTCGTGGATCTCGTCGACGCCGCAGGCGCGCAATGCCTCGCGCACGCGGCCGGCGGTGTAGACCTCTTCGAAGCCGAGCTCGGGGTGTGCGTGCAGGTCGCGGCGGAAAGCCGTGATCTCGGGATAGAAACTCGCGATGTGGGCGAACGCCCTTCCGGATGCCGTGAGGCGCGGAGCCGATGCCGTCATGTTCAATGTCCTCCGGCCTTGCCCACGCGCAACCGCGGATCGACCACGAAGTACAAGAGGTCGACCACGAGGTTGATCACGACGAAGATCAAGGCGATGAGGCACAGGTAGGCGGCCATCACCGGAACGTCGGCGAAGGTCACGGCCTGGATGAACAGGAGGCCCATGCCGGGCCACTGGAAGACCGACTCGGTGATGATGGCGAAGGCGATGAGGCCGCCCAGCTGCAGGCCGGTGATGGTCATCACCGGCACCAGCGTGTTCTTGAGGGCGTGGCCGAAATGGATGGCGCGGTTCGAAAGGCCGCGGGCACGCGCGAACTTGATGTAGTCGGTGCGCAGCACCTCGAGCATCTCGGCGCGCACCAGCCGCATGATCAGCGTGAGCTGGAAGATCGCGAGCGTCACCGCCGGCAGCACGATGTGGTGCCAGCCATCGACCTTGAAGAGGCCGCTCGTCCACCAGCCGAACTGCACCGTCTCGCCGCGCCCGAAGCTCGGGAACCAGCCCAGCAGCACCGCGAAGACGAGGATCAGCAGGATGCCGATCAGGAAAGTGGGCAGCGACACGCCGAGCAGCGAGACCGTCATGAACACCTGGCTCAAAAACGTGCCGCGGCGCAGAGCGGTGTAGACGCCCATCGGGATGCCGATGAAGAGCGCCAGCGCGGCCGCGACGAGCGCGAGTTCCAGCGTGGCCGGGAACCGCTCGCCGATCAGGCGCGACACCTTGGCGCCCTGGCGCAGGCTCAGGCCGAACTCGCCTTGCGAGGCATTGACGAGAAAGTGCCAGAACTGCACGAAGAAGGGACGGTCGAGCCCCAAGGCGGCGCGCATTTCACGGATCTGCTCGGGCTTGGCGTCCTGGCCCAGCAGGAAGACGACGGGGTCGCCGACGTATTGGAACAAGAGGAAGGCAATGAACGCGACCGCGATCATCACGATCACGGCCTGGATCAGGCGGCGCAGTACAAAGGCAATCATTAGCAAACAAAGTGATCGGGCATGCTAGCAGTGCAAGGTGCGTGCCCGCACGGGGGTTCCCCGGGGGTGCACACACATGGTGCTCATTGCCAACACTCTGTTCTTTGCAGCGGCAAAACGAAAAAAGCCACTCGACTTGCGTCGAGTGGCTTTTGAGCTTTTAGCTTTGATGCTGGCTTACGCCAGCGTCAAATCAGAAAGCGTGACGGATACCGAAGTCGTAGCCGGTCGAGGTCTTCGGGGTGAAGCCACCGGTGGTCACGAACGACGGGCCGCCAACGGTCAGAGCTGCACCGTTCTTGTTGCTCACACGAGCGATCGTTGCGTACAGAGCCGTGCGCTTCGACAGGTTGTGCACGTAGCCGATTGCCAGCTTGTTGGCCTTGCGGTCAGCCGGAGCCACTGCGAACGGGTTGAACGGATCTGCAGCGACGTTGTCGTCATACTTGACAGCCGAGTACGAAGCGCGGATCAGGCCAGCACCGACCGGCACGGTCACGCCGAGCAGGTAACCGGTCAGGTCAACGTCAGGACGGCCGCCCAGGAACGGTTCGGTTTCGTAGTCCAGCTTGTTCTTCGAGCGCGACACTTCACCGAAGAGCTTCACAGGACCGAAGTCGTACGAAGCGCCGAGGTTGAAGGTGTTGACCTTGTTGGTCGTGCCGACGTAGAACTGGTCGCCAACGGTGCTGCTGCCGTAGGCAGCTGCGATGTCCAGAGGACCGTTTGCGTAGCCGAAGCGGCCACCGATGTAACGACCAGCGCGCGAGTTGTTCGCGGCGTCAGGCGTAGCGGTACCAGGGCTGTACTTGGTCTTTTCGCTGAACGAGTACTGCAGTTGGCCGTAGAAACCACCCAGGTTCGGCGGCAGGAAGTAGCCGATGCTGTTGCTCGTGCGGGTGTAGTTGCTGGTGCTGACATTGGTGATGCCAATCACAGGTGCAGGAGCTGCACCGGCGAAATTGGCGAAAGCCGACGAAGCCGTGAAGACCAGGTTGGTGCCGACGCCGTTGGTGCCGAACGGATCGAACACGGTGTCGTTCCAGAACGTGGCGGAGTAGTCACGACCCAGACGCAGTTCACCGAAACCACCCGACAGGCTCACGGTCGAACGACGAGCGAACGTCGAAACGCCTTGCTGGCCGTCGTCATTGGTGATCGGAGCTTCGAGCCAGAAGCTGGCTGCCAGGCCACCACCGAGGTCTTCCGTACCACGGAAGCCCAGACGGCTGGAGTTGTAGCCCGAATTAGCCAGTTCGCGGCGGCTTGCCTTGACGCTACCCTGGTTCACGTAGAACGGGTTCAGGAACGTAGCACCGTTCAGGTCACGCGAGGTGGACGAGTAGCCGCTGATCGACGCGTCGACCACACCGAACAGCGTGACGGACGACTGAGCCGAGGCAACACCGGCAACAGCCAGGGCAGCCAGAGCAACTAGAGATTTTTTCATTGCAAGTTTCTCCAAGGTTAAACATAGGGCTCCGGTGCGAAGGGCTCACCGTGACTGGCACTTTGTGCTCCCACCGGACCCCGGGCCAACCTCCTTTTGGGAAGTTGTTGCTATTGCACCAGAGCCGCTTCGGCAGGGCAAAACAAATCGCCCGAAATCTCGGATGGCCACGGCGTTTCGTTGCAGTCCTGCAACAAAGGACTTAGCCCATCCGCCACACCACAATGCGGAACAAAACCGTAACTTTTTGCAGCGCTATCGAGGTGCGGTCAAATAGCTGCATGACGCTCTTGCTAGACCCCGTCCTGACCGCGGCAGACGCGGCATTGCGCACCCTTTTCGCCCGTCCTCATGCAACCCGGGCCATGCCCGCTCCGGCGCAGGCACTCGGCGAAATGGACGAAAAACAGCGTCGCGATGCCGGCGCATTGATGCGAGTCAACCATGTCGGGGAAGTCTGCGCACAGGCGCTTTACACCGCCCAGGCCGCCGTGGCGCGCGATCCAGCCCTGCGTGCCCAATTCGTTGAAGCCGCGCACGAAGAGACCGATCACCTGGCCTGGACGCGACAACGCCTGGACGAACTCGGCGCCCGGCCTTCGCTGTTGAACCCGCTCTGGTATGCCGGCGCCTTCGGCCTTGGCCTTGTCGCCGGACGCCTGGGCGATCCGCTGAGCCTGGGTTTCGTCGCGGAAACCGAACGTCAGGTGGAAGCCCATCTCGACAGCCATCTGGATCGGCTTCCGCCGGCCGACAGCGCCTCCAGGGCCGTGGTCGAGCAGATGAAGCTCGACGAGGCGCGCCATGCGGCGCAAGCCATCGATGCGGGCGCCGCAGAACTCCCGGCGCCGGTCAAGGGCCTCATGCGCCTGGCCTCTCGCGTGATGACCACGCTGGCGCACCGCATCTAGAAGAAGCGCAAGCGGGTCGCCTCAGGTTTCGACCAGATCGAAACTGGTGGTTATCTCGGCGGTCTTCGCCAGCATGATGCTGGCCGAGCAATAGGTTTCGTGGCTCAACGCGACCGCGCGCTCCACCGCAGAGGCCGGAATCCCCTTGCCGGCCACGGTGAAATGCATGTGGATCTTGGTGAAAACCTTGGGGTCCTTCTCCGCGCGCTCGCTGGTCAGCTTGACGCTGCAGCGCTCGACGCGGTGGCGGCCTCGCTTCAATATCAGCACGACGTCGTAGGCGGTGCAACCGCCCGTGCCCGCAAGCACCGTTTCCATCGGCCTCGCCGCGAGGTTCTGGCCGCCGTTTTCCGGCTTGGCCGCGTCGGGGGCGCCATCCATCATCAGGACGTGGCCGCTGCCCGTTTCGGCGACGAAACCCATGGCCGAACGCGTTCCCGCGTCGCCGGTCCAACTTACTGTGCATTCCATGATTTTTCGGATTCCAGTCGGGATGCCGGGCAAAAACGCACGCTGGCATCGATTTGTGTGGGAAATTTGTGTGGGAAAAGCATCACTCGCTTGTTGCAACGCAACAAACAGTCGATATACTTTATTTCATCGCGCATACGTTTGCGCTCACAGTTGTCTCCTCCACCCTTCCAATTGGTGGATTTAGCCCCGAGTTGCAAAACTCGGGGCTTTTTTCTTTCTGGACCGCCCCGGGCCAACCAGGACAGCGCGAGTGCCGGCCAGCCGGGCGCCTCTTATCATCGCCGGCTAGCCAATGAAAACTCCCCTGGAAAAAACCGTGCGCACCGCACCCGCTCCGGCGCCCCTGACGCCCCTCGCTCCCCTCACGCCCGCCGACTACCTGCGCAAGATCCTCAACGCCAAGGTCTACGACGTGGCCGTGGAATCCGCGCTCGAAAAGGCCAGCGCGCTCAGCGAGCGCCTGGGCAACACCGTGCTGCTCAAGCGCGAAGACCAGCAACCGGTGTTCAGCTTCAAGCTGCGCGGCGCGTACAACAAGATGGCGCACCTCAGTGCTGCCCAGTTGGCCAGCGGCGTGATCTGCGCCTCGGCCGGCAATCACGCGCAAGGCGTCGCGCTCGGCGCGCGCAAGCTCGGCACCCGCGCGGTGATCGTCATGCCGGTGACCACGCCCAGGCTGAAGATCGACGCCGTGCGCGGCTTCGGCGGCGAAATCGTCCTGCACGGCGACAGCTATTCCGATGCCTACCTGCATGCCCTCGAATTGCAGAAGCAGCAGAACCTGACCTTCGTGCACCCCTTCGACGATCCGGACGTCATCGCGGGCCAGGGCACCATCGCCATGGAAATCCTGCGCCAGCACCAGGGCCCGCTCGACGCGGTCTTCGTCGCGATCGGCGGCGGCGGCCTCATCTCCGGCGTGGCCAACTACATCAAGGCCGTGCGTCCCGAGATCAAGGTGATCGGCGTCCAGATGAACGACTCCGACGCAATGATGCAATCGGTCGCGGCCCGCCAGCGCGTGAACCTGCCCGACGTGGGTCTCTTCTCCGACGGCACCGCCGTCAAGCTGGTCGGCGAGGAAACCTTCCGCATCGCCAGCGAACTGGTCGACGAATACATCGCCGTCGACACCGACGCGGTCTGCGCCGCCATCAAGGACGTCTTCGTCGACACGCGCAGCATCGTCGAGCCCGCAGGTGCGCTGGCCGTGGCCGCGATCAAGCAGTACGCGGCCGACCACGGCCGCCACGGCGAGACCTACGCCGCCATCCTGTGCGGCGCCAACATGAACTTCGACCGGCTGCGCTTCGTGGCCGAGCGCGCCGAGGTCGGCGAGGAGCGCGAAGCACTCTTCGCCGTCACGATCCCCGAGGAGCGCGGCAGCTTTCGCCGCTTCTGCGAACTGGTCGGCGAACTGCCCGCGAGCGATGCCAAGGAATCCGGATCGACCGGCGGCGCGCTGCGCAACGTGACCGAGTTCAACTACCGCATCAGCGACGCGGCCAAGGCGCACGTGTTCGTCGGCCTCACGACGTCGGCGCGCGGCGAATCGGCCATCATCGCCAGGAGCTTCGGCGACCACGGCTTCGACGCGCTCGACCTCACGCACGATGAGCTCGCCAAGGAGCATCTGCGGCACCTGGTCGGCGGGCGCACGGGCCTTGCGCACGACGAGCGCCTGCTGCGCTTCGTGTTCCCCGAGCGTCCCGGCGCGCTGCTCAAGTTCCTGAGCCTGATGCGGCCGAACTGGAACATCAGTCTCTTCCACTACCGCAACCAGGGCGCCGACTACGGCCGCATCCTGGTCGGGCTGCAGGTGCCGGCCGGCGACGCCGCGGCCTTCGATGCGTTCCTCGAGAACCTGGGCTATCCCTGCGTCGAGGAAACGGCCAATCCGGCCTACCGGTTATTCCTGCAAGCTTGAGGCGACGTTCGCGTGCAACGAAAAGAGCCGGCGTGACAGCCGGCTTTTTTTCATTGTTGCGGCAGCAGGCTACTGCGCTGCTGCTGGCGCCTGACCTTGCTGCTGTTGCGACGCGTCGGGCTGGGGCGCCGGCGGCGGCATCGCCACGGCCGGCATGGTGGACGGCAACACCCCAGCCGAGCGCTGCGCCGGCGCCTGGGCCGTCGCGGGCATCGGCGACACGCCGGAGATCGGCGGCGGCGGTAGCCCCGCGCTGATCGGCGCGCGCACCGGCAGTTGCAGCGTGAAGGCCGGCGGCCCGTCGACCTGCGCACCGAGCGTCGCCGCGCGCACGCCCACCGACTGCAGCATGTAGTTGTCGCCGACGCGCGAGCCGACGCGGAACGGCTTGGGCGGCTTGCCGTCGATGGCGATCAGCGCAGCGCCCTGATTCGACGGATCGGCCACCACGCCCACCAGCGCAAAGCGGCTGGCCGCCTCGGGGGCTGCGGGCGCGGCCGTCTGCGCGGACACCACGCCGAGCAACCGCCCGACCGCCTCGGCATCCGCCGTGACCGAGGGCTTGGGCATCGCGGCCGCGGCAGCCACGGCATCGACCGGCGAAGACAGGCGCAAGGCCCAGAACACCGCAGCACCGGCGGCCAGCGCCCAAAGCCCCGTCGTTGCAAGTGGGGCATGCCAGCGGGCAGCGGAGTAAGGACTTGTCATGGGCGCGGATTATCATGCAGCGCGCTTTCCGAATCATGTCGCCCAACCTATGAACAAATTCCTTCGTGCCGCTTCCCGCACCGCCCAGCGCGGCTTCACGCTGATCGAACTGATGGTGGTGCTGGTCATCATCGGCGTGCTCGCCGCGCTGATCGTGCCGAACGTGATCGAGCGCGCCGACGACGCCCGCGTGACGGCCGCCCGCACCGACATCAACAACCTGATGCAGGCGCTCAAGCTCTATCGCCTGGACAACCAGCGCTACCCCACGGCCGAGCAGGGCCTGCAGTCGCTGCTCACGCGCCCCACCGTCGGCCCGGCCGCCCCGAACTGGAAGCCCTACGTCGAGAAGCTGCCCAACGATCCGTGGGGCCACCCCTACCAGTACATGAACCCGGGCATCAAGGGCGAAATCGACGTGCTCTCGTTCGGCGCCGATGGACAGAACGGCGGCGAGGGCAAGAATGCCGACATCGGCAGCTGGCAATAGCGGCAACGGCACATCGCGCGGCTTCACGCTGCTCGAGCTGATCATCGTGATCGCGATCATCGCGATCGCCACCGCCAGCGTGAGCTTTGCCATGCGCGACACCAACGCGGCCAAGCTCGACCGCGAAGCCGACCGGCTCGCCGCTCTCCTCGAATCCGCCCGCGCCCAGTCGCGGGCCAGCGGCGTCGCCGTGCGGTGGCGCCCCGTCGAAGGCAGCTTCGTCTTCGATGGCCTTCCCGCCGATGCGCTCCCGAGCGGCTGGGTCGCCGAAGGCATCACCGCCCAGGCCGCGCTCGGCAACGGCACGCTGGTTCCGGGGCTGCAGCTGGGGCCCGATCCGATCATCGCGGCGCAGCAGATCACGCTCTATTCCGCCGGCCCGCCCGCGCGCGCGCTGCGCATCGCCACCGACGGCCTGCGCCCCTTCACCGTCCTCCCCGTGCCATGAGACTGCGGCGCACGTTGGCCAGCGGCGGCTTCACGCTGATCGAAGTGCTGATCGCGCTGGGCATCGTCGCGCTCGCGCTGGCCGCGGGCTCGCAGGCCACCATGTCGCTCACGCGCAATGCGCAGCGCCAGTCCGACCTGGTGCTGGCCGACCTCTGCGCCGAAAACGAACTCGCCAAGGCCCGGCTCGCGCGGCAGATGCCGGCCGTGGGCGACTCGGGCTCCATCTGCGTGCAGGCGGGCGTTTCGTTCAACGTGACGACCTCGACCGTGCCCACGCTCAACCCGAACTTCCGGCGCGTGGACGTGCAGGTGCGCGACGAAGGCGACTCGCCGATCCTGCGCATCTCGACCGTGGTGGGGCGCTTCTGATGAAGACGAAGAGGAAGGCGAAAGCGCCGCGCGGCTTCACGCTGATCGAGCTGCTCGTGGCCATCTCGGTGATGGCGCTCCTCTCGCTCGTGAGCTGGCGCGGGCTGGACAGCATGTCGCGCGCCACCACGCAGAACCAGCAGCGCGCCGATGCCATCCTCACCCTGCAGGCCACGCTCGCCCAATGGGGCGCCGACCTCGATGCGGTGACCTCGATCGCGCAGACCCGCCCCATCGACTGGGACGGCAACGTGCTGCGGCTCACGCGCCGCGGCAGCGACCCGATGGCGCCCAGCATGCAGGTGGTGGCCTGGACCCTCAGGGCAAGCGCCGAAGGCCCGCGCTGGCAGCGCTGGCAGTCGCAGGCCTTCACCACGCGCGGCGAGTGGCAGCAGGCCTGGAACCTCGCGGCTTCCTGGGCGCAAGGCGGCGGCGGCACGCAAGGCGGCTACAACGACGTGGCGCTCATGCCCACCAGCGGCTGGCAGCTCTATTACTTCCGCGACAACACCTGGACCCCCGCGAGCTCGCTGCCCACGACGCCGGCCACGCCGGCCAACCCCGCGGGCCCGATCGTCAACATGCCCGACGGCGTGCGCCTGGTGATCAGCCTGCCGCCCGGCGACGGGCTGTCGGGCACGCTCACGCGCGATTGGGTCAAGCCGATCGTGGGGGGTGCGCGGTCATGACGAAGCGCGTTCCTGCATTCATGCGCCGTGCACGCGGTGCACGCGGTACACGCGGTGCACGCGGTGCACGCCGCCAGTCCGGCGCCGCCCTGCTCGCCGCGATGCTGACGGTGATGCTCGTGGCCACCTTCTCCGCGGCCGCGCTGTGGCAGCAATGGCGCGCGGCCGAAGTCGAAGGCGCCGAGCGCGCGCGCGTGCAGGCGGCCTGGGTGCTGATCGGCGCGCTCGATTGGTCGCGCCTGATCCTGGCCGAAGACGGCCGCGCCGGCGGCCCCGACCACCTGGGCGAACCGTGGGCCGTGCCGCTTGAAGAGGCGCGCCTCACCAGCTTTCTCTCGGCCGAGAAGAACGTGGCGAGCGACAACCTCGATGGCCTGCCCGACGCGTTTCTCTCGGGCCGCATCGTCGATGCCCAGTCCAGGCTCAACGTGCTGACGCTGGTCGATGCGGGCAAGCCGGTGCCGGCCAGCGTCGCCACTTTCACCCGGCTCTTCAACCTGCTGGGCCTGCCGGCTTCGGAACTCAGCCAGATGACCACGGGGCTCGCCAGGGCGCTGTCCACCGGCACCGACGAGGCCTCGGGCGGCGGCGATGCGGGCAATGCGCCGCTGATGCCGCAGGAGGTCTCGCAACTGGTGTGGCTCGGGCTCTCGCCCTCGACCGCTGCCGCCATCGAGCCCTACGTGACGATCCTGCCGGTGCGCACCACGCTCAACCTCAACACCGCCAGCGCCGAGGCCATCAGCGCCAGCATGGAAAACCTGCCGATCGCCAGCGCGCGGCAGCTGGTGGACAGGCGCACCCGCTCCTATTTCAAGACCATCGACGAGGCCAACGCCGGGCTGCCCAGCGGCGGCTCCCGCTTCAACGCGGCCCAGCACGGCGTGGGCACCCAGTTCTTCGAGGTCTACGGGCGCCTGCGCCTGGACCGCACCTGGGTCGAGGAGCACTCGCTCCTGCAGCGCAACGGTGTCACGGTGACGACGGTCTGGCGCACCCGCGGCGCCGGCGCAACAACCACTCCGGTCAAACCCTGAGTGTGGTTTACATATATTGATCAAAACGCCTTATAACGCCCGTCACATCTGTCGAGTACGCTATTTAAATAATAGCAATTGACTGTCAGACGCCCTCCTACAATCACCGGCTTTTCCGACACCCCCTCCATGACCCCGCTGCTGCTCATTGCCCCACTGCCTCCGGCCGACGCCGCGGGTGAGTACGACTGGGCCCAGGCCGGCGACGACGGCATTGCATTGCGCAACCAGGGCCGCGCGCTGCTGGCGCTCCTGCCCTCGGGCAGCGAAGTCACGCTCGGCATTCCTTCGGCGGCGCTGTCGTGGCACCGCGTCACGCTGCCCAAGGGCAGCATGGGCAGCGCCTCGAAGCTGCGCGCCGTGCTCGACGGCCTGCTCGAAGAGCACCTGCTGGACGACCCCGAGGCCCTGCACTTCGCGCTGGAGCCCGACGCGAAGGCCGGCGGGCCGGTGTGGGTGGCCGCCTGCAACCGCATCTGGCTGCGCAGCATCGTGCAGGGGCTCGAAGCGGCCGGCCGCCGCGTCGTGCGCATCGTCCCCGAATTCGCGCCGCAGACGGCCGACGGCCCGCCGCTGCTGCAGATCACCGGCGAACCCGAAGCCCCGCAGCTCACCGTGAGCGATGCCGACGGCGTGGTCTCGCTGCCGCTGGTCGGCGCGGGGCTCGCACTGTCGGGCGGCCTGCCGCTCGATACCGCCGTCATCACCACCGAACCCGCGGTCGCCGAGGCGGCCGAGCACCTGCTGGAGCGCCGCGTGCCGATCGTGCAGGCGCCGCAGCGCTGGCTCAACGCCGCGCGCACGCCGTGGGAGCTCGCACAGTTCGACCTCGCCGCAACGGGCCGCGCGCGCGCAGGCAAGAAATTCGCCTCGGTGCTGCAGACGCTGCGCTACGCACCCGAATGGCGCGCCGCGCGCTGGGGCGTCGTCGTGCTGCTGCTGACACAGCTCATCGGCCTCAATGCCTGGGCCTGGAAGGAGCGCAACGCGCTCGAGGCCAAGCGCCAGGCCGCCAAGACCGTCCTCACGCAGACCTTTCCCTCGGTGAAGATCGTGATCGACCCGCAACTGCAGATGACGCGCGAAGTCGCGGCGCTGCAGCAGGCCGTGGGCGACGTGGCCGCAACCGATTTCGAACCCATGGTCGGCGCCCTCGCCACCAACCTTCCGCCCGGCCGAACCCCTTCAGCCGTCGACTACACCGGTGGCCAGCTGCGCCTGCGCGGCCTCGGGCTGCAGCCGTCGGAGGTCTCGCAGATCACCGGCGCGATGGCGCCGCGCGGCTACAGCGTGCGCACCGAGGGCGATCTGCTGCTCGTGCAGGCCGAGGCCACCCCCCGATGAACTTCAGCGAACAACTCAAGGCCCGCTGGGCCGCCCTCGCGATGCGCGAACGCCAGATGGTCGGCGGCGCCATCGCGCTCGTGGCACTGGCCTTGCTCTGGTGGATTGCGCTCGCCCCCGCGTTGCGCACGCTGGCCGCGGCACCGGCCGAACACGCGCAGCTCGATGCGCAATTGCAGCAGATGGCCACCTTGCAGAACCGCGCGAAAGCGCTGCAGTCGCAACCGCGCCTGGCTCGCGACGACGCGCTGCGCTCGCTCGAAACCTCGGTGCGAGAAGTTCTCGGCGTCAACAACGCGCAACTCATGACGGCCGGCGGCGATGGCGCCACCGTCACGCTGCGCGCCACGCCCGCCAGCACGGTCGCCCAGTGGCTCGCGCAGGCGCGTGGCAATGCGCATGCGGTGCCGCGCGAAGTGCACCTGACACGCGCGCCCGCCACCCCGCCGGCACCGGGCAACAAAGACGCACCGCAGCTTCCGCAGGTGCGCTGGGAGGGCACGGTCGTGATGGCGTTGCCCGCCCCCCGATGAACAGCCCGGCATGGTGACGCGCGCTCCTCTTTCCCCGCTCTCCGAGCCCAAGCCGCGGCGCGGCTGGCGCTGGGCCCTCGTCGGCATCGCGATCGGCGCGGTGCTCGCGGTGGCGCTCTTCGCCCCCGCGCGCTGGCTCGCCTCGGCGCTGTCCAGCTGGAGCCAGGGCCGGCTGCTGCTGGTCAATCCGCGCGGCACGGTCTGGAACGGCGCGGCCGCCGTGGTGTTCGCCAGCGGCTCCGGCAGCGCGCAGGCCGTCTCGCTCCCCGGCCTCCTGCACTGGCGCCTGCGGCCCAGCTTCAGCGGCATCTTCGCCTCGCTCGATTTGCCCTGCTGTGCCCCGCGCCCTCTCGAACTCAAGGCCAGCCCGCGCGGCAACGGCATGAAGGTCGACTGGCTGGACGGCCGCTCGCGCTGGCCCGCCACGATGCTCACGGGCCTGGGCGCGCCGTGGAACACGCTCAAGCTCGACGGCGCGCTCGACCTTTCCACCAAGGCCTTCTCGCTGCAATGGGACGGCCCCGTGCTGCGCATCGCGGGCCAGGCCACGCTCGATGCCACGGATGTTTCCTCCAGCCTGTCGACCCTCAAGCCGATGGGCAGCTACCGGCTCTCGCTCGAAGGCGGCAACAGCCCCACGCTCCTGCTGAGCACGCGCGAAGGCAGCCTGCAGCTGAACGGCAGCGGCAGCTGGAACGGCACAACCTTTCGCTTCAACGGCGAAGCCAGTGCCGCGGCCGGCCGCGAAGACGCTCTTTCCAATTTGTTGAACATCATCGGACGGCGCGACAACGCGCGTTCGATCATCACCCTGGGTTGACCATGATGAAGCCACTGTCCACGCCCGGCGCACGCCTGGGCATCGTCGCGCTCGCGGCGCGCCTGCTGATCGCGGCGTCGTTCCTGCAGGTGCTGCCGCCCGCCTTCGCGCAGGGCGACGCGCCGCGCCGCGGCGAGCCGATCACGCTCAACTTCTCCAACGCCGACATCGAGGCCGTGGCCCGCACCATGGCGGTGGTCACCGGGCGCGACGTGGTGGTCGATCCGCGCGTGAAGGGCACGATGAACCTGGTGACCGACCGCGCCATCCAGCCGGCCGCCGCCTTCAACCAGTTCGCCTCGGCGCTGCGGCTGCAGGGCTTTGCGGTGGTGGAGGCCGACGGCCTCTACAAAGTGGTGCCAGAGGCCGACGCCAAGCTGCAGAGCAGCACGGTGAACACCTCGATCGGCGCCACCGCATCGTCGGGCAGCAACCAGATCGTCACGCAGATCTTCCGGCTCAACTACGAATCGCCCAACAGCCTGCTGCCGGTGCTGCGCCCGCTGATTCCGCCGAACAACACCATCAACGTGAACCCGGGCAACAACTCGCTCGTGATCACCGACTACGCCGACAACATGCGCCGCCTGGCGCGCATCATCGCGGCGCTCGACGTGCCCAATGCGTCGGACATCGAAATCATCCAGCTCAAGCATTCAGTGGCCAGCGACCTGCTGCCGCTCGTGCAGCGGCTGGTCGACGGCAGCGGTTCGGGCGCGGCGCCGGGTGCTGCGCCGGGCGCGGTCGATGCGTCGTTCCGCACCACGCTGCTGGCCGATCCGCGCAGCAATTCGCTGATCCTGCGCGCGGCCAACCCTGCGCGCGCGCAGCTGGTGCGCACGCTGGTCGAGAAGCTCGACCGCGCGCCCGCGGAAAGCAGCAACGGCCTGGCCGGCAACATCTACGTGGTCTACCTGAAGAACGCCGATGCGGTGCGCCTGGCAGCCACGCTGCGCGCCGCGATGGCGGCCAACCAGCAGTCCACGCCGGGCTCGCCCGGTGCCGCTGGCGGCGGCGGCAGCAGCCCCGCGCCGCAGCAGGCCAGCTTCCAGCAAAACAACCAGAACAGCTTGAGCGGCAACAGCGGACAGGGCGGCTCCGCAGCCGCCAACGCGCCGCTGAACAACGCCAACCAGCCTTCGACCGGCGGCCAGATCCAGGCCGACCCGTCGACCAACTCGCTGATCATCACGGCGCCCGAGCCGCAGTACCGGCAGATGCGCGCGGTGATCGACCGGCTCGACGGCCGGCGCGCGCAAGTGATGATCGAGGCGCTGATCGTCGAGGTGAACGCCACCAAGGCGGCCAGCTTCGGCGTGCAATGGCAGAGCGCGCTGGGCAACAACGCGCTCATCGGCACCAACTCGTCGCTCAGCGGCGCGAACATCCTGGCGCTGACGCAGGCCATCGCCACCAAGAACCCGGCCGGCATCCAGCTCGGGCAGGGCCTGAACCTGGGCATTGCCGGCAAGATCGGCGGCCAGTACATCCTGGGCGCCATTGCCAACTTCTTCAGCAACGACAACGACGCCAACGTGCTGTCCACGCCCAACCTGCTGACACTGGACAACGAAGAGGCCAAGATCGTGATCGGCCAGAACGTGCCCTTCCCCACCGGCTCGTACGCGAGCACGTCGGGCTCTGTGGGCATCAACCCGTTCACCACCGTGGAGCGCAAGGACGTGGGCCTCACACTGCGCGTGCGCCCCACGATCAACGAGAACGGCACCGTGAAGATGCAGATCTTCCAGGAGATCTCCAGCGTCGCGGCCGGCACGCTCACCGACCCGAACGGCCCCACGACGGACAAGCGCTCGCTCGAGTCGAGCGTGCTGGTGGACGACGGCGGCCTCGTGATGCTCGGCGGCCTGCTGTCGGACACCTACGGCACCAGCATCGACAAGGTGCCGCTCGCGGGCGACATCCCGGTGGTGGGCAACCTCTTCAAGAGCGAGAACCGCTCGCGCAGCAAGAAGAACCTCATGATGTTCCTGCGCCCGGTGGTGATGCGCGACGCCGCATCGACCGAGGCCTTCGCCTACGACCGCTACGACCAGATCCGCGGCCTGCAGCAGGTGGTGCAGCCCAATGCCGACAACGTGATGCTGCGCTCCGTCGATGCGGCGCCCATCCTGCCGCCCTCGCCGCCGCTGGGCACCACGACCGGCCGCAGCGGCAGCCTGCGCGAGCAGGGCACGCAACTGATCCCGCCGCCCGCGTTGCCGGCCGACAACCGCAAGCTCGCCCCGAGCCCCCTGCGCGGCGCCCTGCCTCCCACCGCCGACCCGGTCAGCGCGCGCGAACTGCCTTGATGTCCATGCGCTACCCGCTTCCCTACGCGTTCGCACGCAGCCAGCAACTCCTTCTCGAAGAAGCCGACGACGGCCGCTACACGCTGTGGATGTCGTCGCACCCCGCGCGCAGCGCGGTCGGCGAGGTGGCGCGCAAGTACAGCGTGCAGGCCTTCGAGGTGCTGGCCGACGCGGCGCTCGCACAGCGCATCAGCGCGGCCTACGCGCAGGGCGAATCGAGCGCCGCCGCGGTGGTGAGCGAAGTGCAGAACGACGCCGACCTCTCGCGCATGATGCAGGAGCTGCCGGCGGTCGAAGACTTGCTGGCCAGCGCCGGCGACGCGCCCATCATCCGCATGCTCAACGCGCTGCTCACGCAGGCCGCGCGCGACGGCGCGAGCGACATCCACATCGAGCCCTACGAGCGGACCTCCTCCGTGCGCTTTCGCATCGACGGCACGCTGCGCGAGGTGGTGCAGCCCAACCGCGCGCTGCACGCCGCGCTGATCTCGCGCCTGAAGATCATGGCCGACCTCGATATCTCCGAGAAACGGCTGCCGCAGGACGGGCGCATCAGCTTGCGCATCGGCACGCGCGCGGTCGACGTGCGCGTCTCCACGCTGCCGAGCGCGCACGGCGAACGCGCGGTGCTGCGTTTGCTGGACAAAAGCGAATCGAAACTCACGCTCGAATCGGTGGGCATGCAGGGCGACACGCTGCAGCGCTTCGAGAAACTCATCACGCAGCCGCACGGCATCATCCTGGTGACCGGGCCGACCGGCTCGGGCAAGACCACCACGCTGTATGCGGCGCTGGCCCGGCTCGATGCGAGCCGCAGCAACATCATGACGGTGGAAGACCCCATCGAGTACGAGCTGCCGGGCGTGGGCCAGACGCAGATCAACGCGAAGATCGAACTCACCTTCGCCAAGGCCCTGCGCGCGATCCTGCGGCAGGACCCGGATGTGATCATGATCGGCGAAATCCGCGACTTCGAGACCGCGCAGATCGCCATCCAGGCGTCGCTCACCGGCCACCTGGTGCTCGCGACGCTGCACACCAACGACTCGGTCAGCGCCGTCACGCGTCTCACCGACATGGGCGTCGAGCCATTCCTCCTGAGCTCGTCGCTCCTGGGCGTGCTCGCGCAGCGCCTCGTGCGCAAGGTCTGCACCAGCTGCGGCGGCGCGGGCTGCGACGTCTGCGGCCAGACGGGTTATCAGGGCCGCACCGGCATCTTCGAATTGCTGGTGGCCGACGAAACCGTGCAGGGCCTCATCCACAGCAAGGCGGCCGAGAGCGAACTGCTCCAGGCCGGCGCGCGCGGCGGTCTCAGGCTCATGCGCGAAGACGGCGAGCGGCTGGTGCAGGCGGGCATCACCTCGCGCGCAGAACTCTTGCGCGTCACACGCGACTAGCGGCCAGCGCCCCACCTCGTCACACCCGCCATGCCCGCCTATTCCTTCGAAGCCATCGACGCCAGCGGCCAATCGCGCGAAGGCGTGCTCGAGGCCGACACCGCGCGCAGCGCCCGCAGCCTGCTGCGCGCGCAGGCGCTGATTCCGCTGTCGGTCACGCCGGTCGGCAGCGACCACATCAACGGCACCGGCCAGCGCAGCAGCCTGAGTCGCTGGCTGGGCGGCGGCAAGCGCGTCTTCAATTCCACAGGCCTTGCGGTGTGGACGCGCCAGCTCGCGGGCCTCGTCTCTTCCGGCCTGCCGCTCGAACGCGCGCTCACGGCGCTCACCGACGAAGCCGAGTCCGAACCGCAGCGCAACCTGGTCGCGTCGCTGCGCGCCGAGGTCAACGCGGGTTCGCCATTCGCGCGCGCGCTGTCGGCGCACTCGCGCGAGTTCTCGCCCATCTACACCGCGGTGATCGGCGCCGGCGAGCAGAGCGGCAACCTGGGCCTCGTGCTCGATCGCCTGGCCGACGACCTGGAAGAACGCCAGGCGCTGCAGCAGAAGCTGATCGGCGCGGCGCTGTACCCGGCCATCGTCACGCTGGTGGCGATCGTGATCGTGATCTTTCTCGTGAGCTACGTGGTGCCGCAGGTGGCGCAGGTGTTCGCGGGCACCAAGCGCTCGCTGCCCTTTCTCACCACCGTGATGCTCTCGCTGAGCGCGGGCGTGCGCAACTACGGCTGGTGGATGCTGGGCGGCGTGGTGCTCACCGCCATCGGCGTTCGCGTGGCGCTCGCGCAAGAGGCGTTCCGCCTGAAGTTCGATGCGGCCTGGCTCAAGCTGCCGCTGGTGGGCAAGCTCGCGCGCGGCTACAACGCGGCGCGCTTCGCCAGCACGCTCGCGATGCTGGCCACCGCTGGCGTGCCGATCCTGCGCGCGCTGCAGGCGGCCTCCGAAACACTGGGCAACCGCGCGATGCGCGCCGACGCGCTCGACGCGCTGGTGCTGGTGCGCGAAGGCGCGCCGCTCGCTTCGGCGCTCGCGCAGAAGAAACGCTTTCCGGGCCTCGTGTCGATGTTCGCGCGCCTGGGCGAGCAGACCGGCACGCTGCCGCTGATGCTGCAGCGCGCGGCCAACCAGCTGGGCGCCGAAGTGCAGCGGCGCGCGATGCGCCTGGCCACCATCCTGGAGCCGCTCCTGATCGTGGCGATGGGCGGCGTGGTGATGCTGATCGTGCTGGCCGTGATGCTGCCGATCATCCAGCTGAACCAGTTCGTCAAATAACCCCAAGGGAGCCTCGCCGCCATGGCCAATCGGAGCTACCTGTTCGCCAGCCCGTTCGTGCCGGGGCCCGATCCCGCGAAGGACGATCCGCGGCAGGTCAAGGGCATCTCGGAGCGCAACTACGACATACCGCTGGTCTACCAGCTGCTGGTGTCCGCGGACGTGCAGCTGTGCCGCTCGATGATCTGGACCAGCCTGGACGAACCGACCGCGCTCGCGGGCCGCGCCGGCGCGGGCATCGGCCGGCTCCAGCAGTTTTTGGCCCGCATCGACCACCCTTCGGTCGCGCCGCTGCGGGACGAGGCCCTGGACTTCCTGAACCGCCACGCCGACCGCAACGGCTACTTCGTGCTGGAGTGCGCCGAGATCCTCGACATGGGCGACGAGCCGCTGGGCGAGCAGGCCGCGAGCCTGCTGCGCGACGTGCAGGACATCGACGCGGAGATCGAAGCCGCCATCGCCCGGCTCGCGCCGAAGAAAAAGAACTTCTGGGAGCGCATCTTCGCGCCGTCGCAGGAGAGCATCGAGGCGCCCCTGCGCGAGCTGGGGCTGGGCTACTGGTCGGATACGCTCTACTACGCGCCCGATGACGCGCCCGATGACGCGCCCGATGACGCGCCCAACGACGCGCCCAACGAAGCGAACTGAATCACCCCATGCCAGTCACCCTCGAAGACAAGCTCGTGGTCGCGATTTCCTCGCGCGCCCTCTTCAACCTCGAAGAAGAAAACCGCATCTTCGAGGCCGGCGACAACGAGGGCTACATGAAGCTGCAGCTGGACCGGCTCGATGTGCCCGCCGCCCCCGGCATCGCGTACTCGCTGATCCGCAAGTTGCTGCGCTTCAACGACGATGGCGTGCAGCGCGTGGAAGTGGTGATCCTTTCCCGCAACGACCCGGTCTCGGGCATGCGCATCTTCAAGTCGAGCGCGGCCGCCGACATCAAGCTGCAGCGCGGCGTGTTCACGCAGGGCCGCCCACCATTCGGCTACCTGCGCCCGCTGCGCGCACATCTCTTTCTCTCGGTCAATGCGCAGGACGTGCGCGAGGCGCTGGTCGCGGGCTTTCCGGCCGCGCGCGTGCTGGTCGAATCGGTGAAGGCGAGCGACGCCTGGCCCAACGAAGTGCGCATCGCCTTCGACGGCGATGCGGTGCTGTTCTCCGACGAAGCCGAGCGGGTGTTCCAGGCCGAGGGGCTCGACGCCTTCCAGGCGCACGAGTTGAGCAAGGCCGACCTGCCGCTGCCCGAAGGCCCGTTCAAGCCGCTGCTGATGGCGCTGCACCGGCTGCAGATGGCGGGCAATGCGCAGATGCGCATTCGCACCGCGCTGGTCACCGCGCGCAGTGCGCCGGCGCACGAGCGCGCGATCCGCACGCTGATGAACTGGAACATCCGCGTGGACGAAGCGATGTTTCTCGGCGGCCTGCCCAAGGGCGAATTCCTGCGCGAGTTCGAGCCTGATTTTTTCTTCGACGACCAGACCGGTCACGTCGATGCGGCTTCGCGGCATGTGCCCGCGGGGCATGTGTCCAGCGGCATCAGTAACGAGGGCTGACCCCCAGGCTTCGCGCACTTCGTGTCGCTTCGCCAACCCCCTTGCAGGGGGCAATATCTGCGGCCCGGCAAAGCCGGTTCCGCGATATTCGTTGAACGATACCGCCCACTTTGAAGTGCTGAATCCGCGCGTCGTCACGCGCACGACTTCGCTCTGTCATCGCGCATTCATTGCCGCGTAACGCGCGCTTCTTAGCCTCGCTGTCTGTTCGGTGCGCAGTGCCCTTGTGGCACTTTTTTTTTGCCGCGCCGGCTTCCATCCCTCCGACAGACAGACCCACCGGCTTACTCCGATGCGCCCGATCACACCTTCGCACGCCCCGCTTTCCACGCGCTGGCTCCTGCCCCTTGCCACGTCCATCGTGCTTGCCGCCTGCGGCGGCGGCGGTGGCGGCGGCCCCGCGTTCCCGCTCGTCAACGTGCCACCTGCCAACAATGGTGGTGGTGGTGTTGGCGGCGCCAATCCGCCGGCATCCGGCACGAACCAGGGCAAGAGCGGCCCCAAGGCACTCGTCGTCGAGATCGACGGCCTCACGCACGCCGCCCTGCGCGATGCGATCGCGCAGAACAAGGTGCCCGCGCTGCAGTCACTGCGCATCGCACCGGCATGGACCGGCGGCGCCAACGGCACGCCGAGCGAACAGCGCACCACCGACGGCCCGGGTTGGGCCACGCTGCTCACGGGCACCTGGGTGCCGCGCCACGGCGTGCGCTGGGACACGGCCGAGCAGCGCATCGACGCGAAGCTCGCGCCCTCGGTCTTCGCGCTCGCCAAGCAGAACAAGGCGGCCGGCTACAAGACCGCTTCGGTCACGGCCAATGTGCTCTATCCGCAGCTCATGGCCAGCGAGAGCGGCACCGTCGACGGCACCGTCGACGGCGCCGTCGATTGCGCGGGCGCCGATGCCTGCGTGACCGAGCGCACCGCGCAGTTCATCGATGCCGGCTACGACCTCACGGTCGCGCAATACGGCGCACCCGCCGCAGCCGTCGGCAATGGCTTGAAGAGCGATGCCTACCAGCGCGCAATCTCGGACACCTCGGCCGCCATCGGCCAGTTGCTCGCACGCATCGCCAAACGCACCGCCAACGATGCGAAGGAGGACTGGCTCGTCATCCTCACGACCGGCCACGGCCTGGATGCCTTCGGCACCGCCACCGGCCTGCAGGCGATCGACAACAAGACCGTCTTCATCGCCAGCAACAAGACGCTGGCCGCGTTGCCGGGCGTCGGCACGGCAGCGCCAGCAGACACCGCGTTGCTGCAACTCGCCGCGGCCACCGACATCGCGCCGACCGTGCTGCGCCATCTCGGCGCGCTGCCGGTCGCCCAGGCCTACACCTTCAACGGACAGGCGCTGCAGGCCGCGACGTCGTTGCGCAATCTCTCGGCCAAGGCCGGCGCGGACAAGACCAGCATCGATCTCGCATGGACGCTCTCGGGCGATGCGAGCGCGCCGGTGCTGGTGCTGCGGGGCGGCAAGCTGGTGGCTGCGCTGCCGGCCGGCTCGACCGCGTACAGCGATCCCATCGTGGCCGATGCCGATGGCGTCTACACCTACCAGTACACCGTCGTTTCCGGCGAAGCCAGCCTCGCGCTCGCCGCGCAGCTGGCCTACGTGAAGCCCGCGACGCTCGCGCCCACGCTGGCGAACGGCCTCGTGAACTACTACCCGCTGGACACGCTGCCCGCCGCGGACCTGAAGAGCGCCTCCACGCTCGCACCGTGGGCGGCCGATGCCAACGGCGGCACCGTGGTCGACGACGGTTTCAAGATTCCCTACAAGGTCAAGGCGCTGCGCGTGGACAGCACGGTGAAGAACGCGGGCGGCTCGGCCGGCTACCGCCTGCTGCAGACCACCGACGTGGCCACCAACCCGGCCGTCACCGCCTACACCCTCGGCTTCTGGGTGCGCACCGACGCCACCTGCAGCCAGGGCGTAAGCAACGGCGCCTCGATGCTCGCCAACAAGAACTACACCACCGGCGCGAACGCGGGCCTGGCGATCGGCCTCTTCGGCAGCTGCGAGATCCGCTTCAACGTGGGCACCGGCAGCGCGCGCGCCGACAGCAACGGCTACGGCCTCAGCGCGGGCCAGTGGGCCTATGTGGCGGTCGTGATCGACAAGGCCAACCTCCAGCTCACCGGCTACGTGTTCGATTCGGCCCGCGCCATGCAGACCGGCAGCGCCACGCTCACGAGCGCGCTGGTCGCGCAGCTGGGAGGCCTGAAGAACGGCATCGGCCTCAACGAAGACGGCACCGGCCAGTACTACCAGCGCGAGACCAGCTCGCCGCGCGGCGCGATGGACTTCAACGAGTTCGCGATCTGGAACCGCGCGCTCACCACCGACGAGCTCGCGAGCATCTTCAAGTCGGGCCAGCCGCTGATGTTGCTGCCCTGAACCGTCCCTGACCACCCCCCGACAACAAACGACTCGAGAGGATCTCCATCATGAATATTCCATTCCTTGCCACGCGCTTCGTGCCCGTGCTGTCCACGCTGGTCGTGGCCTGTGCCCTGTCCGCCTGCGGTGGCGGCAGCGATGGCGGCGGCGGCTTCTTCGGCGGCCTGCCGGGCGCCGGCACGCCGCCCACGACGACCCCGCCGGTCACCACGCCGCCCGACACCGGCGTCGCCCCCGTCAAGAGCTGCGCGCCCTGACCCCGCGCGACATGAACTCCCGCGACATGAACCCGCAGAACGACAAGCCCATGAAGAACTCGCGCCGCAACTTCCTCACGAGCACCGCCACCACCGGCGCTGCCGCCCTCGCGCTCTCGGCCTTTCCGCCGGCCATTCGCCGCGCGCTCGCCATTCCGGCCAACAACAAGACCGGCACCATCCAGGACGTCGAGCACATCGTGATCCTGATGCAGGAGAACCGCTCGTTCGACCACTACTTCGGCACGCTCATGGGCGTGCGCGGCTTCGGTGACCGCTTCACCATTCCGCTGCCCAAGGGGCTCAATGTCTGGCAGCAAGCCGACGACACGGGCAAGCCCGTGCTGCCCTACCACCTGGACCAGACCAAGGGCAACGCGCAGCGCGTTGCGGGCACGCCGCACGACTGGAACGACAGTCAGAACGCATGGGACGGCGGCCGTGCCTACCAGTGGGCCAAATACAAGAAGACGGGCACGGCGCCGTACACCCAGTCCATGGGCTACCTCAAGCAGGCCGAGTTGCCGTTCCAGTTCGCACTGGCCAATGCCTTCACGCTGTGCGACAGCTACCACTGCAGCATGCACACGGGCACCAACTCGAATCGCATGTTCCACTGGACCGGCACCAACGGCCCCACGGGCGCGGGCGTGGCCTCGGTCACCAACGAGTGGGACGACAGCTACACGCCGCCCTCGACCACCGGCTACGAGTGGAAGACTTTCCCCGAGCGCCTGCAGGCGGCCGGCATCAGCTGGATCGTCTATGAAAACATGCGCGACAACTTCGGCGACAACCCGCTCGTGGGCTTCAAGCAGTATCGGCAGGCCAGCGAGGCATCGGGCAAACCAGTCACGAACACCGGCACGGTGCCGGCCTACGACCCGGCCAGCGATGACGTCGGCAACCCGCTGTACAAGGGCATCGCCAACACCATGCCCGGCGCCAATGTGGATGAGTACCTGAACACCTTCCGCAACGACGTGAAGAACGGCAAGCTGCCGCAGGTCTCGTGGATCGTCGCGCCCTCCACCTATTCGGAGCACCCCGGACCGTCCAGCCCGGTGGAAGGCGCCTGGTACGTACAGGAAGTGCTGGACGCGCTCACCGCCGTGCCCGAGGTCTGGAGCAAGACCGTGCTGCTCATCAACTTCGACGAGAACGACGGCTACTTCGACCACTACCCCTCACCGGCCGCGCCCTCGCTGAACCCCGACGGTTCGGCCGCGGGCAAGACGACGCTGCCCGAAGCCGACATCGCCTTCGAGCGCTTCACGCACCCCAAGCCGCCGGGCACCACCCGGCAACCCGCGCCCGATGGCCGCGTCTACGGCCCCGGCGTGCGCGTCCCGATGTACATCGTCTCGCCGTGGAGCCGCGGCGGCTGGGTCAACTCGCAGGCCTTCGACCACACCTCGGTGATCCGCTTCATCGAGGCGCGCTTCGGCGTGAAGGAGCCCAACATCTCGCCGTTCCGGCGCGCGGTGTGCGGCGACTTGACGAGCGCGTTCAACTTCGCAACGCCCAACACCGAGGCGCTGCCCACGCTCGCGGGCCGAACCACGCGCACCGACGCCACCAAGACGCGCAGCGACCAGGAAGCCCTCGCGCAGGTGCCGCTGCCGCTCGATCCGCAACTGCCGCGCCAGGCCACCGGCACGCGCCCCTCGCGCGCGCTCCCCTACGAGCTGCACGTGAGCGCGCGCGCCGATTCGGTCGGCGGCAAGATCCAGCTGCTGTTCAAGAACAGCGGCAAGGTCGCAGCCGTGTTCCACGTCTACGACAAGCTGAACCTCGATCGCCTGCCGCGCCGCTTCATGGTGGAGCCCGGCAAGTCGCTGGACGACGCGTGGAGCGCTATGACCGACAACAGCGGCTTCTACGACCTGTGGGTGCTCGGGCCGAACGGCTTTCACCGCCACTTCAAGGGCGACCTCAATGCGCTGCGCACGAGCGGCGCGAACCCCGAGGTGCGCGTGTGCTACGACATCGCCAACGGCAACGTGTACCTGGAGATGCTCAACGCCGGCACGAACCCCGCGAAGTTCACCGTGCGCGCCAAGGCCTACCGCGACGACGGCCCGTGGGGTGCCACCGTCGCAGGCGGCGCCAAGGCAGAGCAGCAGTGGGTGCTGGCCGGCAGCGGCCAGTGGTACGACTTCGCAGTCACCTGCGATGCCGACCCGGCCTACTACCGGCGCTTTGCCGGCCGCGTGGAAAACGGCAAGCACACGGTGAGCGATCCGGCCATGGGCCTGGCCGACCTGTGAGCGTGATGCCTACCGAAAAACACGGACCCATGAATTCACGCCGCAAATTCCTCACGGGCACCGCCACCACCGGTGCTGCCGCGCTGGCGCTCTCGGCCTTTCCGCCGAGCATCCGCCGCGCCCTCGCGATCCCTGCCAACAACAAGACCGGCACGATCATGGACGTCGAGCACGTCGTGATCCTGATGCAGGAGAACCGCTCGTTCGACCACTACTTCGGCACGCTCATGGGCGTGCGCGGCTTCGGCGATCGATTCACGATTCCGCTGCCCAAGGGGCTGAACGTGTGGCAGCAAAGCGATGCGACAGGCAAACCCATCCTGCCGTACCACTTCGACAGCCGCACGGGCAACGCCCAGCGCGACGGCGGCACGCCGCACGACTGGAACGACAGCCAGAACGCGTGGGACAACGGCCGCATGTACCAGTGGCCGCGCTACAAGACCAACAAGGCGATGGGGTACCACAAGGAGGCCGAGGTCCCCTTCCAGTACGCGCTGGCCAACGCCTTCACGATCTGCGACGCGTACCACTGCGGCATGCACACCGGCACCGACGCGAACCGCTCGTTCCACATCACCGGCACCAACGGACCGACCGCGCAAGGCGTGGCGTTCGTGCGCAACGAGTGGGACGCGATCGACGGCCTGCCCGCATCGGCCAACACCGGCTACACGTGGAAGACGTATGCCGAGCGCCTGGAGGATGCGAGCGTCAAGTGGATCAGCTACCAGAACATGCCCGACGAATGGGGCGACAACATGCTGGGCGCGTTCCAGCAGTTCCGCCAGGCAAACCTCGCCTCGGGCTTTCCGGTCTCCAGCGGCGGCGCGCCGCAAAAGCCCTATGCGCTGACCGGCCAGGCGCTGCCGTACCACGCCTACGACGCGGCCTCCGACAACGCGAAGAACCCGCTCTACAAGGGCGTGGCCAACACGCTGCCGGGCACGACGCCCGAGACCTACCTGGACGCGTTCAAGCGCGACATCCGCGAAGGCAAGCTGCCGCAGGTCTCGTGGATGAATGCGCCCTCGATCTACTGCGAGCACCCCGGTCCGTCGAGCCCCGTGCAGGGCGCATGGTTCCTGCAGGAAGTGCTGGACGCGCTCACCGCCGTGCCCGAGGTGTGGAGCAAGACCGTGCTGCTCATCAACTTCGACGAGAACGACGGCTACTTCGACCACGTGCCCTCGCCCTCGGCGCCTTCGCCCAACGGCGACGGCACCTACGCCGGCAAGACCACGCTGCCCGATGCGGACCTGGGCGCCGAGTACTTCACGCATCCGGCGCCGGCCGGCAGCGGCAGCCAACCCAAGCCCGACGGCCGCGTCTACGGCCCGGGCCCGCGCGTGCCGATGTACGTGATCTCGCCGTGGAGCCGCGGCGGCTGGGTCAGCTCGCAGGCCTTCGACCACACCTCGGTGCTGCGCTTTCTGGAGACGCGCTTCGGCGTGAAGGAGCCGAACATCTCGCCGTTCCGGCGCGCGGTGTGCGGCGACTTGACGAGCGCCTTCAACTTCGCCACGCCCAACAGCGAGGCGCTGCCCACGCTCACGGGGCGCACGACGAAGGCCGATGCCGACCAGCTGCGCACCGCCCAGCAGGCGTTGCCGCAGGTGCCGCTGCCGCTCGATCCGCAGTTGCCGCGCCAGTTCACCGGCACGCGGCCCTCGCGCGCGCTGCCTTACGAGCTGCATGCGAGCGCCAAGGCCGACACGATCGGCGGCAAGGTGCAGCTGTTGTTCGCGAACACCGGCAAGGCGGCGGCGGTGTTTCATGTCTACGACAAGCTCAACCTCGATCGCCTGCCGCGCCGCTACATGGTGGAGCCCGGCAAGACGCTGGACGACGCGTGGACGGTGATGACCGACAACAGCGGCTTCTACGACCTGTGGGTGCTCGGGCCGAACGGCTTTCACCGCCACTTCAAGGGCGATCTCAATCGCCTGCGCGCCGGCGATGCGGCGGTGCCTGAAGTGCGCGTGTGCTACGACATCGCGAACGGCAACGTCTACCTGAGCATGCGCAACGACGGCAAGAACGCCTGCAAGTTCACCGTGCGCGCGAAGGCCTATCGCGGCGACGGTCCGTGGACCGCGACTGTCAACGGTGGTGCGACAACCGACCAGCACTGGGAGCTCGCCGCGAGCGGCCAGTGGTACGACTTCGCTGTCACCTGCGATGCCGATGCGGGCTACTACCGCCGCTTTGCGGGGCGCGTGGAAACGGGCAAGCACACGGTGAGTGATCCGGCGATGGGGTTGGCCGATCTTTGATCTTTTGCGAAGGGGTTCCGGGGTGTGTGCATAGGCCACCGGGTACTCCCCTCCGCGAATGTCCCCCGGGCTTCGCCCTCCTCCTTGATTTCGCTGCGGGGAGTACCCGGTGCCCTGTGCACTTGGGCGCGCTGCTGGTGATCGGCGATCAACCACCGCTCCGAAAGCGCTCGCGCTGATGGTGGGCTCTGTTTCGCGAAATCAAGGAGGAGGCGAAGCCGGGGGACATTCGCGAAACAGAGCCCACCGTCGGCGCGAGTGCCGCCCTGAACAAGCGCATGACGCGCACACGAATACGTCGCAAAGCGCCCCGCGCGTTTCGCACGCTTACACCTCGCCCCCGTCCCGTTCATGGCGATGTCACGCGCATTTTTTAGCCTCGAGTCCAGCGGCCTTCGCGACCTGCGTGAAGTGCCCGCACAACAACACCAAGAGGATCTCTCCCGATGCAACTTCTTTCTTATCCCATGCGGCTCGCACCCGCGTTGATCGTGGCCTGCGTGCTCTCCGCCTGCGGTGGCGGCAGCGATGGCGGCGGCTTCTTCGGCGGTCTGCCCGGCGCCGGCACGCCGCCCACGACGACCCCGCCCGTCACGACGCCGCCCGACACGGGCGTGAAGCCCGAGATGCGCTGCGCGCCCTGATCGCACGACGAGAAACACCCAGAACAACACCATGACCTCACGCCGCAAATTCCTCACGGGCACCGCCACCACCGGTGCCGCCGCGCTCGCGCTCTCGGCCTTTCCGCCGAGCATCCGCCGCGCCCTCGCGATCCCTGCCAACAACAAGACCGGCACGATCATGGACGTCGAGCACGTCGTGATCCTGATGCAGGAGAACCGTTCGTTCGACCACTACTTCGGCACGCTCAAGGGCGTGCGCGGCTTCGGCGACCGCATGACCATTCCGCTGCCCAATGGCCTTGCGGTGTGGCAGCAGCTCGACGACGCCGGCAAGCAGGTGGTGCCCTACCACCTCGATGCGAGCAAGGGCAACGCGCAACGCGTGAGCAGCACGCCGCACACCTGGGTCGACTCGCACAACGCATGGGACGGTGGCCGCCTCTACCAATGGCCGCGGTACAAGAAGGTGAGCAACAAGGCGCCCTTCACGCAGTCGATGGGCTATCTCGCGGAGGCCGAGCTGCCGTTCCAGTTCGCGCTGGCCAACGCCTTCACGATCTGCGACGACTATCACTGCGCGATGCACACCGGCACGCACGCCAACCGCTCGTTCCATTGGACCGGCACCAACGGCCCGAACAGTTCGGCTGGCGGCAACCAGGCCTATGTGAACAACGTCAACCCGTGGAGCTCCACCGGTCCCTCGACCGAGGGCTACGAGTGGAAGACCTATGCGGAGCGCCTGCAGGAAGCCAACGTCAGCTGGATCGTCTACCAGAACATTCCGAACAACTACGGCTGCAATCCGCTCCTGGGCTTCAAGCCGTACCGCAAGGCGAACGAGGCCTCGGCCAAGCCGGTGAGCACCTCGCTGCCGCAAGGCGCATCGCCTGCCTATGCGCCCGGCGACGATGCCGGCAACCCGCTCTACAAGGGCACGGCCAACACGCTGCCGGTGGCGAACCAGGCGGCCTTCGATGCGGGCGCGATCTTCGATGCGTTCCGCGCCGACGTGAAGGCCGGGCGCCTGCCGCAGGTCTCGTGGGTCATTCCACCGGACGTGTACTCCGAGCACCCCGGTCCGTCGAGCCCCGTGCAGGGCGCCTGGTACATCCAGGAGGTGCTGGACGCGCTCACCGCGGTGCCCGAGGTGTGGAGCAAGACGGTGTTCATCGTCAACTTCGACGAGAACGACGGCTACTTCGACCACGTGCCCTCGGCCTCCGCGCCTTCGCCGATTCCGTCGGCCGACCCGGGCGTGAAAATCTTCGCCGGCAAGACCACGCTGTCGGACGCGGACCTGAGCTACGAGTATTTCAACCACCCCAAGCCGCCGGGCATGACCGCCTCGCAGCCCACGCCCGACGGCAACGTCTACGGGCCGGGCATGCGCGTGCCGATGTACGTGCTCTCGCCGTGGAGCCGCGGCGGCTGGGTCAACTCGCAGACCTTCGACCACACCTCGGTGCTGCGTTTCCTGGAGGCGCGTTTCGGCGTGAAGGAAACCAACATCAGCCCGTTCCGCCGCGCGGTGAACGGCGACCTCACGAGCGCCTTCAATTTCGCGACGCCGAATGAAGAGGCGCTGCCCACGCTCGCGGGCCGCCGCAGCAAGGCCGAGGCCGACCAGGTGCGCGCCGCGCAGGACGCGCTGCCGCAAGTCATGCCGCCGGGCGACGGCAAGCTGCCCGTGCAGGTGACGGGCACGCGGCCTTCGCGCGCGCTGCCTTACGAACTGCATGCGAGCGCCAAGGTCGACACGACCGGCGGCAAGGTGCAACTGCTGTTCGCGAACACCGGCAAGGCTGCCGCCGTGTTCCACGTCTACGACAAGCTCAACCTCGATCGCCTGCCGCGCCGCTACATGGTGGAAGCGGGCAAGTCGCTCGACGACACCTGGGCTGCGGCCGCCGACAACGCGGGCAAGTACGACCTGTGGGTGCTCGGGCCGAACGGATTCCATCGCCACTTCCAGGGCGACCTCAATGCCGTGCGCGCGGGCGATGCGGCGGTGCCCGAGGTGCGCGTGTGCTACGACATCGCCAACGGCAACGTCTACCTGAGCATGCGCAACGACGGCAAGGCGGCCTGCAAGTTCACCATTCGCGCCAAGGCCTACCGCGGCGACGGCCCGTGGACCGCGACCGTCAACGGCGGTGCGACGACCGACCAGCACTGGGAGCTCGAGGCAAGCGGGCAGTGGTACGACTTCGCGGTCACCTGCGATGCAGACCCGGCCTACTACCGCCGCTTCGCCGGCCGCGTGGAAACCGGCAAGCACACGGTGAGCGACCCCGCGATGGGCATGCCCGACCTCTGAGCGGCCGCGCGACTTTGCGCGATCTCGCGCAACCTCGCGCGCAGAATGCCGGCATGCTGATCCTTCGACATGCCGACATCCTCGTCACCATGGACGCCGCGCGGCGCGAGATCGCCGACGGCGCCGTGGTGACCGACGGGCCCGCGGTGGCCTGGGCCGGACCCACCGCGGAACTGCCCACCGCGTACCTTGATGCGCTGCGCAACGGACAGGCCGAAGCCATCGACATGCACGGCCATGTCGTGATGCCCGGGCTGGTCAACACGCACCACCACATGTACCAGAGCCTCACGCGTGCCGTGCCCGAGGCGCAGGACGCGGAGCTCTTCGGCTGGCTCACGAGCCTGTACCTGCTGTGGGCGCGCCTCACGCCCGAGATGACCCGCGTCTCGACGCAGACCGCGATGGCCGAGCTGATGCGCTCGGGCTGCACCACCACCAGCGACCATCTCTATCTTTTTCCGAACGGCGCGAAGCTCGACGATTCGATCGAGGCGGCCGATGCCATGGGCATGCGCTTTCATGCGGCGCGCGGCAGCATGAGCGTGGGCCGCAGCGCCGGCGGCCTGCCGCCCGACGAGGTGGTGGAAACCGAGGAGGCGATATTGCGCGACAGCGAGCGCCTCATCGGCCGCTGGCACGACGCCTCGCGTCATTCGATGCGCCGCATCGTGCTCGCGCCCTGCTCGCCGTTCTCGGTCTCGCGCGATCTGATGCGGCTGTCGGCCGAACTCGCGCGCGAGCGCGGCGTGTCGCTGCACACGCACCTGGCCGAGAACGACAACGACGTCGCCTATTCGCGCGAGAAGTTCGGCATGACGCCGGCCGAGTACGCGCAAGACCTGGGTTGGGTCGGCCGCGACGTGTGGCACGCGCACTGCGTGAAGCTGGACGAAGCCGGCATCGCGCTCTTCGCGCGCACCGGCACGGGCGTGGCGCACTGCCCGTGCTCGAACATGCGCCTGGCCTCGGGCATCGCGCCCATCGGAGCGATGCGCCGCGCGGGTGTGCCCGTCGGCCTGGGCGTGGATGGCAGCGCATCGAACGACGGCGCGCACATGCTGGGCGAAGCGCGGCAGGCCCTGCTGCTGCAGCGCGTGGGCTACGGCCCGGCGGCGATGACGGCGCGCGAGGCGCTGGAGATCGCGACGCTCGGCGGTGCGCGCGTGCTCGGCCGCGACGACATCGGCGCGCTCGCGCCGGGCATGTCGGCGGACATCGTGGCCTTCGACATGCGCGGCGTGGCGCACGCGGGCGCGTGGCATGACCCGGTGGCTGCGCTGGTGTTCTGCACGCCGGGGGAAGTCTCGTTGAGCGTGATCAATGGCGAAGTCCGCATCCGGGACGGACGCTTCACGGCGCTCGAATTGCCGCCCCTGCTGGCGAGGCACCGCGCGCTGGCGCGCACGCTGTACGACGGCGCGCGGCATCCGCACACGGCCTAGTGATCGATGCCGAGTGCGCACCTTTGCATTGCGCGTGAACCCCGATTGCCAAGCCTCGGGAACATCTGACGGCGCTCAGCGCCGCATGGTGTCCAGTGACGTAACGGGGGCGCTGTCGTTGCCCCACGAACCGCGGATGTAGGTGAGCACCGCCGCCACCTCCGCGGCATCGAGCACCTGTCCGAACGGCGGCATGCCGTAGGGGCGCGGATTGCCCGCCGTCGAAGGCAGGAAGCCGCCGTGCGAGACCACCTGGATGAGGTTCGTCGGCGGCGACATGTTCACCGCGCGATTGCCTGCCAGCGGCGGGTAGGCGCCGGTCGCGCCCTGGCCCTGGTCGCCATGGCAGTAGGCGCAGCGCTGGTCGTAGATCTTGCCGCCGCGCGCCATCGTGCCGGCATCGCGGCGGATGGGGGCCGCAGAGCGTGTTGGCTCTTCGGGCTTCGCAACGTCGGGCAGGTCTTTCAGGTAGCCCGCCATCGCCGTGAGGTCGGCCTCGCTCAGGTGCTGGGTGCTGCGGAACACCACGTCGGCCATCGGTCCCATCACCGAGCCGCCCGGTGCGGTGCCGGTCTTGAGCAGCGCCACCACATCGGCCGTGGGCCATCCGGCCACGCCGGCCTGGTGCTTGTCGGTGAGCGATGGCGCATACCAGTTCTCTACCGCAATGAGCCCGCCCGAAAGACCGAGCTTGGTCTCCGTCGCACCCAGCGAATTGCGCGCGCCGTGGCAGGCGATGCAATGGCCGAGCCCGTCGACCAGGTACGCGCCGCGGTTCCACTCGGCCGGCTTGCCCGCATTGGCCACGAAAGGCTCGGGCTTGAACGAGAGCGCGCGCCACACGGCCAGCGCGGCCTGCGTGTCGTAGGGAAAGCGCAGCCGGTGCGCGAGGTTCGGCGCGGGTGCGGGCGCCACGGTGCGCAGGTACGCGTAGACCGCGTCCGAGTCCTCGCGCGTCACCTTGGTGAAGTTCGGGTACGGGAATGCCGGATAGAGCAGGCGCCCGTCCTTGCTGCGGCCGTTGTGCATCGCGCGCCAGAAATGCGCGCTGCTCCAGCCGCCGATGCCGGCCTTGGCGTCGGCGGTGAGGTTGCTCGAATAGATGGTGCCGAACGGCGTCTCGATCGGAAGGCCTCCCGCGTAGGGCTGCCCGCCGCGCGTGGTGTGGCAGCCCGCGCAGTTGCCGGCCAGCGCGAGGTAGCGGCCGCGCTCGACCTGCTGGGGCGTGGCGTCGAAGGCCTGGGCTTGTTCGGGCAGCGGGGCTTCGCCGCGCAGGTTCATCGCCACGAGCACGCCGGCGCACACGGCGGCCAGCACGATCAGCGTCAGGAGGGTCCAGCCGAGGTGGCGCAGTTTCATCGCGGGCTCACTTCGGCATGCCGCCGCAGGCCACACGCTGCGATCCAGGCAGCGGTGCGGGCAATGAAGCCGCGGGCCTGGTGTTGGCCGGCATCGGCTGCACCGCCAGCCAGCCAGCGACGGCGTTGATGTCGGCCGTGGTCATGTGGCGGCCGACCTCGGCCATGCAGTCGGGCGCCATCGCATGCCGCTCGCTCGTGAGCCACGCACCGAGCTGCGACGACACATAGAGCCGCGGCAGCCCGAGCAGCCCCGGGATGGCCGGCTGCACGCCGGTGAGCGCCGCACCATGGCATTGCACGCAGGCCGGGATGCCGCGCGCCGCATCGCCTTCGAGCGCGAGCTTGCGGCCGCGCTGCAGCTGGTCGGGCGTGGCGTCGCTGATGGAAGAGATCGGCGGGTAAGGCAGGTCGAGCCCCGCGAAGTACTCGGCCATCTCGCGCAGGTACGCGTCCGACAGGTGCTGCACCATGTACGCCATGTCGGCGTTGAAGCGGCGGCCGTCGCGAAAGCTCACGAGCTGGTTGAAGAGATAACCCGCGGGCTTGCCGGCCAGGCGCGGAAAGAAGCCCGCGTTGGTGGTCGCGCCCTCGCGGCCGTGGCAGGCGATGCAGGCGGCCACGCGCTGCTCGATGGTGTCGGGCACGGTGGCCGGCGGCGCGGCGCTCGCCACGCCTTGCACGAGGAACAGCAGCGCGAGCGCCAAGGAGCGAAGGCCGGCCATCATGTGCCGGCCACGAAGCGCGCCAATGTGATCAGGCCCGCGACCAGCAACAGCACCACGAACAGCGCCACGCCGATCAGCGGCAGGATGCCGACCTGCGCGGTCCGCTTGTCGGCGTCGGCGCGGCGGCCGCCCAGCCCGATGAAGCTCCAGAGAACGGCGCGCACCGCGCGCATGAGATTGGACATGCACCGACTGTGCCCCAGAAAGCCCCAAAAAAACAGATGCAGATCCCGCCCGATTCACCGGTGCAGATAAAGTCCGGGCGAATGACTGCGATGGAGCTTTATGAAGCGCTATGAAGCCCTGGCCGCCGACATCGAGGCCTCGATCCGCAACGGCACGCTGAAGACCGGCGACCGCCTGCCCTCGGTGCGCCACACCGGGCAGAGCCGCGGGGTCAGCGCCTCGACGGTGTTCCAGGCGTACTACCTGCTGGAAGCGCGCGGCCTCGTGCGGGCGCGCGACCGCTCGGGTTACTACGTCACCGGCGGGGGCCTGCGCGACGCGCCGCCCGAATCCACCCTCACCTCGCGCCCGGCGGAGGGCCCCATGTCCCTCGACGTGAGCGACCAGGTGTTCGACATCCTCGAGGCCAGCATGTCGCGCAAGGTCGTGCCCTTCGGCTCGGCGTTTCCGAGCCCGCTGCTGTTCCCGCTCGCGCGCCTGGGCCAGTTCATGGCCGCGAGCGCCAAGTCGCTCGACCCGTGGAGCACGGTGGACGACCTCACACCCGGCAGTGCGGCGCTGCGCCGGCAGATCGCGCTGCGGTATCTCGCCGATGGCATGCAGGTGCCGGCCGAGGAGATCGTCGTCACCAACGGCGCGCTCGAGGCGCTCAACCTGTGTCTCGCGGCTGTCACGCGGCCGGGCGATGCGGTGATCGTCGAATCGCCCACCTTCTACGCCGCGCTGCAGGCGCTGGAGCGCATGGGCCTCAAAGCCATCGAGGTACCCACGCACCCGGGCGAAGGCATCGACCTGGGCGCGCTCGAACAGGCCATCGCGGCCCACAAGCCCAAGGCCTGCTGGCTCATGACCACCTTCCAGAACCCGCTCGGCAGCCTGATGCCCGATGCGAAGAAGAAGGCGCTGGTCGCGCTGCTCGCACGCCATGAACTGCCGCTGATCGAGGACGACGTGTACGCCGAGCTCTACTTCGGCGACCGGCGTCCCGCGCCGGCCAAGGCCTTCGATACGCAGGGGCTGGTGCTGCATTGCTCGTCGTTCTCCAAGTGCCTCGCGCCGGGCTACCGCATCGGCTGGACCTCGGCCGGGCGGTTCGCGCGCAAGGTGGCGCGGCAGAAGCTCACGTCCACGCTCAGCACCTCGGCGCCGGCGCAGCTGGCGCTCGCGGCGTACCTGGAGAAAGGCGGCCTCGACAAGCACCTGCGCAAGCTGCGCCAGACGCTCGCGATGCAGCAGGCGACCTTCGCGCAGGCGGTGGGGCATTACTTTCCCGAGGGCACGCGCGCCACGCGGCCGCTGGGCGGCTACTTCCTGTGGGTCGAGCTGCCGCCGCAGGTGAACGCGCTGGACATCCATCGCCAGGCGCTGGCACTGGGCATCAGCGTCGCGCCGGGGCCGATCTTTTCAGCGACGCGCGCGTTCACCCATTGCCTGCGCCTGAACTACGGCCACGCGTGGAACGCGCAGAGCGAGAAGGCTATGCGGACACTGGGCCGGCTGGTGGCCGAAGCCGCAGGCGGTACAGCCTGAAGAGCAGGAACGATGCGATGCAGAGGTTCAGCAGGTTCCAGCCGATGCCGTTGACGAACGCTGCGTGGTAGCTGCCGGTCAGGTCGAACACCTTGCCCGACATCCACCCGCCCAGCGCCATGCCGAACAGCGAGAACATCAGCACCGTGCCCACGCGCGCCCCGGCTTCCTTCGGCGGAAAGTGCTCGCGCACGATGATCGCGTAGGCCGGCACGAGGCCGCCCTGGAAAAGCCCGAACAGCGCCGAGATCACATAGAGCGACGCGAGCCCGTCGAACGGCAGGAACAGGAGCAGCGCGATGCACTGCAGCACGCCGCCCAGCAGCAGCGTGCGCAGGCCCCCGATGCGATCGCAGATCGCGCCCGACACCAGCCGGCTCACCACGCCGAAGCCCAGCATCAGCGACAGCATCTGCGCGCCCCGCGCGGGGCCGTAGCCCAGGTCGCCGCAGTAGGCCACGATGTGCACCTGCGGCATCGCCATCGCCACGCAGCAGGCCACCGCCGCAACGCACAGCAGGGCCTGGGCCGAGCCCATGCTCAGGCCGAAGGGCCGCGTCATGTCGCGCGGCGCCGCTGCATGCGACGCATGGCTGACCGGTGCGGCCGCCACCGCCGGCGGCCGTGCGCGGAAGAAAAGCGCGAGCAGCGCCATCGCGATGCCGCAGAAGATGCCCATGCCGATGTAGGTCTGGCGCCAGCCGACCGTCTCGATGAAGTGCTGCGCGATGGGCGGCCAGATGGCGCCGGCGACATAGTTGCCGCTCGCGCAGACCGCCACCGCAATGCCGCGCCGCTTGACGAACCAGAGCGACGTGTCGGCCACCAGCGGCGCGAAGGCCGCCGAACTGCCGAGCAGGCCCACCAGCAGGGCCTGCGCGACGGTGAACGAGACGATGCCGCCCGACAGCCCCGTGGCGATGTAGCCCGCGGCGAGAAAGACCGAGCCCCCGAGGAGCGGCCACATCACGCCGAAGCGGTCGGCCAGCCTGCCCATGAGCACGCCGCCGAAACCGAAGCCGAGCATCAGCCAGGTGTAGGGCAGCGAGGCGGCGGCGCGGTCGATGCCGAACTCGGCCTGCACCGCCGGCAGCATCACCGAGACCACGTACATGCCGCTGCTGCCGACCGTCATGATCAGGAGCGTGAGGGCCAGGCGCAGCATGGCGTAGCGCGAATCCGCCGCGTGGACGGTTGTCTCGGATGTCTCGGATGTCTTCATTGTTTTTCTCCTCGCCGAGGATACCCTCCGGCGCGAAGATGCGAGCGAGCACGGTCCGGCGGCGCGGGGCCGCAGATGCGGATCAGCGGATCAGCTCACCGACACGACCGGCAGCGTGACGTTCGCCGCAGCCTTGGGCATCGGCCCACCCGGCTTTGGCTTGTCGTCGCAACCGGCCGCAACGAGGCCGATGCAGAACAGAAGAGCGAGTGCTGTGCTTCTCATGCGGCGGATGCTATGCCCGCCGCCTTGCGCGTCAAGTCGGACGCGATGCCGCGCCGTTATCGGCGGTATCAGGCAGGTACCGGGCGCTCGCCGGATTGCAGCCGGCGCTCGATATCCTCGAGCACGTTCGGGAGGTCCGCCACGCTGTCGATCACGTAGTGCGCACCGGCCGCCTTGAGCTGCGTGGTCGCGATCTCGCGCAGGGCCTGCTGCTGCACCTCGTCGAGCGCCGTCCACTCGGCCAGCGTGAGCCCTACCGAGTTGCCGCTGATGGCAAGGCCCACGGCCCAGCTGCCGGCATTGAGGCCTTCCTGCAGGCCCACGCCGGTGTCGTCGACCTTCACCACGGTGTGCGGCGGCCAGACGCCCAGGTCGGCGAAGCAGCGGTACATCATGAGCGGCGACGGGCGGCCTTCGGCGAGGTCGCCACCGCACACGAGATTGTCGGGCGCGTAGCCGCCGGCCGCCGCGATGGGCACGACCACTTCCATGATCGGGCGGTTGTAGCCGGTGGTCGAGCCGATCTTCAGGCCCCGCTCGCGCGCGGTGTTGACCGCGTCGATCGCGCCGGGAATGAAGTCGGCATGGTCGCGCGCGCTCGCGGCATTCATCGGCGTGAACACTTCGTAGAGGCGGTCCACATCCGCATCGTTGAAGGCGTGGCCGTGCTTCGCTTCCCATTGCGAGCCGATGCGCGGCAGTGTGCCGAGCGCCTTGATGTGGTCCCACTTGGCCATGCCCATCGGGCCGCGCGCTTCGGCGATGGTGATGTCCACGCCGAACTGTTCGAACAGCTTCACGAAGGCGCCCATGGGCGCGCAGGAACCGAAGTCGAGGATGGTGCCGGCCCAGTCGAAGACGACGGCCTGGAGCTTGGAGTGGTTGTGGGCGTTCATGGCAACAAATGGAGGGGAGTGGACGAATTTTCGATCGGTCAATCGATAGACCCCGTTCGGGCTGAGCCTGTCGAAGCCTCGCGCGGCGCTTCGACAAGCTCAGCCCGAACGGTTGGATCTTCCGAACGCGATCGGGTATGAATCATCTGGTGCGCCTCACCATGCGTCGAAAACGTCGTGCGCGATGCCGAAGCCGGTGCTCGCGCCGCTGCCGCTGGTGACCAGCACCACGCGCGTGGCGTCGTCGGGCGCGTCGATCACGCAGGGCGTGGTCTGGGATGAAGGGTAGACGCCGGTCCAGCGCTCGGTGATCTGCGCGGTCTCGAGGTTGAGCGTGCTGCGCAGGTGGCGCAGGATGAGCTGGTCGACCTCTTCCATCGCGAAGGGCTCGGGCGCATCGCCGTAGTGGTGCGAATCGCCGACCACGAGCGAGCCGTCGGCGCTCTGCACCACGATGAGGTGGATGCCGTGCGCGAGCGACGCGGCCTCCTCCTGCTGCAACCGCGCGCGCAATGCGGCGGCCTCGGGCAGCGTGCTGTAGCCCTCGTAGCGCACGAGGCTCAGGTCCATCATCACCGAGCCCGGCAAATGAAAGCCCGCCTCGGGCTTCACGCGCAGCATCTGCAGGCGGCACAGCGTGAGATCGTGGGCGGCGATGCGGTCGGCGAAGAGACCGTGCAGGTCGGTGTTGGTGCAGACCACCACGCGCTCGCCGCGCAGCGTGCCGCGTGAGGTGCGCACGCGCGGCGTCTCGACTTCGTGCACGGTTTCGCCGAAGCGGAACACCACGCCGTGCACCTCGGCCAGCCACTTCGCGAAGAGGCCGATGGCGGTGCGCGATTCGACGCGCAACTCGTGCGGGCTGAAGAGCACCGAGCGCGCGTCGGCCAGGCTCAGCGCCGGGGCCTTGGCTTGTGCATCGGCGGCATCGAGCAGCTCGCAGGCCTCGCCCATCGGCGTGCGCATGAAAGCTTCGAGCACGTCGTGCGCCTCGGGCCGGTAAGCCGCGAGCCAGAGGTTGCGGTGCACGATGTCGATGCCCGCCTGCGGCGCAACGCTTTGCCACACCTCGCGCGCCTGCATCGCGCGGCGCCAGGTGTCGCCCGGCGCCTGGCCGGTGATGGTGATGAAGCCGAAGTTGCGGATCGACGCGCCGATGGCGGCCGCGTCGCGCTCGACCACGCAGACCTTCAGGCCCCGCTGCGCCGCGGTGTAGGCATGGGCCAGGCCGACGATGCCGGCGCCGACGACGATGAGGTCGAAACTGTCTTTGCTCTCGGGGGTACCGGGCATCACCGGTTTCTCCAGGCTTGGGTGCGCTGGAGCGCCCAGTGCCCGGCCAGTGCGAACACGCCGCGGCCGATGGCGGCCGTGAGCATGATCAGCGAGGCCATGGCGGCGGCGGGCGCCACGTCGCCGGCATCGTCCATGTTGAGCACGGCGATGGCCGCCAGCGTGGTCTGCGGCGAGTAGAGGAACACGACGGCCGACACGGTGGTCATCGCGTTGACGAAGAAATAGCCGCCCACGTTGAGCACGGTCGGCAATGTCACCGGCAGGTGCACGCGCCAGAGCGTGCGCCAGAACGGCACGCCCATCGACTCGGACACCAGCTCGTACTCGCGGTCGAGCTGGCGCAGCGCGGTGAGCGAGGTGAGATGCGCCACCGAGAAGAAGTGCGCCACGGTGCAGATCACGAGGATCGTCATGCCGCCGTACAGGCCGTTCAGCGGATTCGATGGCGAGATGAAAAAGAAGATGTAGCCCACGCCCAGCACCAGTCCCGGCACCGCGAGCGGCAGGTTCGCCAGCAGGTTGAGCAGCTCGCGCAACAGGCCGAAGTGGCGCGGCTTCTCCACCAGGTAGGCCGAGACGAAGGTGACGAGCGCGCCCGCCACCGCCGCGCAGAGCGCGAGACGCAGCGAGTTGAAATAGCTGCCCCAGCCGCCGCCGTCCATGTTGCTGAAGTCGTAGTTCTTCAGCGACGGTGCGAGTTGGTAGGGCCAGTAGGTCGCGAGCGATGCGAACACCGCCATGCCGATCATCACGAGGATGGCGCAGGCCGTGAGCGCGCAGAACGCGAGCAGTGCGCGGTCGCGCGTTGCCACGGGCTCCGGTTGATAGGGCGTGGCACGCGCCGAGAGCGCCGCGGCCTGCTTGCTGCGAACGTAGCGCTCGACGAGAAAGGAGAGCACCGCCGGAATCAGCAGCACGAGGCCGACCACCGCGCCCATCTGGAAGTTCTGCTGGCCGACCACCTGCTTGTAGATGTCGGTCGCGAGCACGCCGGTCTGCCCGCCCACCACCTTGGGCACGCCGAAGTCGGTGATGACGAGCACGAACACCACCATCGCGGCCACGATGAGGCCGTAGCGCGAGGACGGCAGCGTCACGGTGCGGAAGATGCGCCAGCGGGAAGCGCCCAGCGTCTGCGCCGCTTCATAAAGACGACCGTCCGATGTGGCCATGGCGGTCGTGAGGATCAGCAGCGCATGCGGCAGCGTCCAGAACACCGAGCCGAGCACGATGCCCAGCGGCCCGTAGATCGAGGCATCGCCCATCAGCCCCTTGAAGAGCCCCTGGTTGCCGAAGAGGTAGACCAGGCTGATGGCCGGCAGCAGCGAAGGCGCCAGCAGCGGAATGAGCGCCACCGCGCGCAGCAGGCCCTTGGCCGGCATGCACGAGAGCGTGAGCCCGTAGGCGAACACGTAGGCGATGGCCGTGCAGATCACCGCGCTGACCGCGGCGATCCACAGGCTGTTGAAGGCCGACTGCACGAGCGCCGGGCTGTCGAGATAGCGCGCGAAATTCGCCAGGCCCACGAACGCGCCCGCGCGGTCGAAGAAGCTCTGGCCCACCAGCGCGCCGACGGGCAGCGCGACGATGACCACCAGCAGCAGCACCATCAACGCGACGGCCGCGCCCGTCAGCCAGCGCTCGCGGTCGAACGCGCTGCTGCGCGGCATCGCCATCGGTACGACGGCGATGGCGTCGGGAGAACTGCTCATGGCTCAGAAGGTGTGAATGGATTCGGCGTGCCCGAGCAGCCCGCCCAGGCGCATCCGATCAAGGCGCAAAGCGCAGCCATAGCTCGGGCTATGGCGAGCATTTGCAACGCCGAGCGGGTGTGTCTGGGCGGGATGAGCGGGCATGGCGGATTCGTTCACACCTTCTCAGTGCGCGAGGACCGAGAGCGCATTCAAGGGCAGTTGGATGTGCACCATGCTGCTGGGCACCAGCGGCTCTTCGCCGCCATAGCGCGCATCGGCCGGCAGCTCGGCCTCGATCTCGATGCCCAGCGGCTCGCAGGCCAGCCGCGCCGAGGTGCGGTTGCCGAAGAATTCCGTGTCGAGCAAACGCGCCGCAAAACTGTTGGCGCCCAGCTCGGTGCCGAAGCGCTTGACCACCACGTGCTCGGGACGGATGCCCACGGTGGCCTGCGAACCCACGCTGAGGTTGCCGGGCGCGCAGAACAGTTCGCTGTCGCGCACGCGCACCTTGCCATCGGCCAATACGGTCGCGGGCAGCATGTTCATGCGGCCGACGAAGCCGGCCACGAAGCGGGTGCGCGGCTGGCGGTACAGCTCGTCGGGCGTGCCGGCCTGCTCGATGCGGCCGTTGTGCATGAGCACCACGCGGTCGGCCATCGAGAGCGCTTCTTCCTGGTCATGCGTGACCATGATGGTGACGATGCCCAGGCGCTTTTGCAGCGAACGGATTTCGCTGCGCAGGCTCGCGCGCACCTGCGCGTCGAGCGCGGAGAGCGGCTCGTCGAGCAGCAGCAGGCGCGGATTGGGCGCGAGCGCGCGCGCCAGCGCGATGCGCTGCTGCTGGCCGCCCGAGAGCTGCACCGGGTATTTGTCGGCATGCGCCGTGAGGCCCACGAGGTCGAGCATCTCGCGCGAGCGCTTGGCCATCTCGCGCGCGAGGGCGCCCGTCGGATGCAGGCCGTAGGCGATGTTCTGCGCCGCCGTGAGGTTGGGAAACAGCGCATACGACTGGAACACCACGCCGAAGCCGCGCGCCGCGGGCGGCAGGCCCGCGATGTCCTGGCCGCCGAGCAGGATCTGCCCGCTGTCGGCGCGCTCGATGCCGCACACGATGCGCAGCAGCGTGGTCTTGCCGCAACCCGAGGGACCGAGCAGGCACACGAATTCGCCCGGCTCGATGTCCAGGTCGATGCCGTCGAGCACGCGGGTGGCGCCAAAGGATTTGCCGATGCCGCGGAGGGAGAGAAAGCTCGTCATGTGCTTTTTGCCGTTAGGACTGAATCCATCACCGTTCGCCCTGAGCCTGTCGAAGGGCTGCCTCGCACGCGCAAGGCTTCGACAAGCTCAGCCCGAACCGTCGGAGTTGCATCAGAGCGGCGCCTTCTTTTCCGATTTGGATTCGTAGCGCTTGGACCATTCCGTCAGGATGCGGTCGCGGTTCGCGGCAGCCCAGGTGAAGTCGTTCTTGGCGAGCAGCTTCTCGACGTCGCCCGGCACGAACTCGAGCTTCTCCTGGATGCCCGGCAGCGCGAGCACGGCGAAGTTCTTCGCGTAGAGCTCGTTGGCCTGCTTGGTGACGGCCCAGTCGGCCAGTGCCTTGGCGGCGTCCTGCTTCTTGCTGGTCTTGATGATGCCGGTGGCTTCCATGTCCCAGCCCAGACCTTCCTTGGGCAGCACGATGTCGATCGGCGCGCCGTCGCGCTTGGTCTTGTTGGCGCGGTATTCGAACGACATGCCGAGCGCGAACTCGCCAGCGCCGGCCTGGCGGCAGGGCTTGCTGCCCGACTGGCTGTAGATGCCGATGTTCTGGTGCAGCGCGTCCATGTACTTCCACGCCTTTTCTTCGCCCATCATCTGGATCCAGCCCGACACCATCAGGTAGCCGGTGCCCGATGCCGCGGGGTTGGGCATGGTGATCTGGCCCTTGTAGACCGGGTTCGCGAGGTCCGCCCAGCTGGTGGGCTTGGGCAGGTTCTTCTTCGTGGCTTCGGCGGTGTTGAAGCAGATGGCCGACGACCACACGTCCATGCCGACCCACTTGGGCGGATTCGCCGGATCGCGCATGGTGGCCTTGATGGCCTCCAGGCCCTTGGGCGCGTAGGGCTGGAGCATGCCTTCCTTGTCCAGCAGCATGAGCGACGTGGCGGCCAGGCCCCACACCACGTCGGCCTGCGGGTTGGCCTTTTCGGCCAGCAGCTTGGCGGTGACGATGCCGGTGGAATCCCGCACGAACTTCAGTTCGATGGTGGGGTTTTCCTTTTCGAACGCGGCCTTGTAGGCCTGCACCTGGTCGGCTTCGAGCGCGGTGTAGACCAGCAGTTCGGTGCGGCCCTGCGCGGAGGCGGCGACAGCCAGCGAGAACAACGCGGCGGGCACGGCAACGCGGCGGATGAAGCGGAACGACATGATGGGAGATCCCTCGGGAAGGTATGAAAGTACGCGGACGAAAGTACGCACGGCGTGACCGTGAACGCGGCGATGCTCGCAGCGCCGTGTGACAGGGGTTTGTCAGATGCGTCACACGGATGTCATGGCGCGCGACGACGCTTCGCAGGCTGTCGCACGCGCTTCCGTTTCACTTCCATGACACTCGACCTCGCAGAGATCGCCCGCCTGTTCGCCGAACGCGGCGGGGTCGCCTACGCGGGCGAGCCGGTGTCGCAGCTGGAGCACGCGCTGCAATGCGCGTGGCTCGCCGAGCAGGCGGGCGCGGGCGATGCGCTCGTCACGGCCGCGCTGCTGCACGACCTCGGGCACCTCTTGATCGCCGAGCACCAGACGCTCGCGCAATCGCCCACCGAGCTGGGCATCGGCGACCGTCATCAATACATCGCATTGCCTTTGCTGCGCGGCGCCTTCGACGTCGAAGTGCGCGAGCCGATCCGGCTGCATGTGGATGCCAAGCGCTACCTGTGCGCGACGCGGCCGGACTATTTCTCGAAGCTCTCGCCCGATTCGGTGCGCAGCCTCGCGCTGCAGGGCGGGGTGATGGATGCGGCAACGGCGGCGCGTTTCGCCGAGCACCGCTGGGCCGCCGACGCGGTGCGGCTGCGGCTGTGGGATGAAGAGGCGAAGGCCCAGGGGCTGAAGACGCCGCCGCTCGCGCACTTTCTTGCGACGGCTGCGCGGGTGCTGTTGCGCTGACCAGGCTTTTTTTGCCCGGCGGTCGGGTTTCAGGTCCGTTTAAGAAACATTTGTCTACTATGGTTTCCTCATGATGTCCGGCGCACCTGCGCCTGCGAGGAAATCTGCATGTCTTCATTCGTCACGGCGCGCGCGAGCTCGTTCATCCAGGTCCTGCGCCGCGTCTTCACACTGGCGGCGCCCTATTTCCGGTCGGAAGAGAAATGGCGCGCCCGCACGATGCTCTTGGCCATCGTGGCGCTCAATCTCTTCTATGTGTACGTGGCGGTGCTGGGCAACCAGTGGTACGGGCGCTTCTACGACGCGCTGCAGAACAAGGACTCTGTAACCTTCTGGCGCGAGGTCGGCGTGTTCGGCTGGATCGCGTTCGCCAACATCGCGGTCCAGGTGCTCAAGTTCTACGTGACCCAGCTGCTGCAGCTGCGCTGGCGCGCCTGGATGACGCGCAGCTACCTTGCGCGCTGGACCGCCGACCGCACCTTCTATCACCTGGAACTCGCGCGCTATGCGGGCAACAACGGCCAGACGCCGGACAACCCCGACCAGCGCATCCAGGAAGACATGCAGATGTTCACCAGCGCCACGATGTCGCTGTCGATGGGCCTGCTCAATGCCGTGGTCACGCTCCTGAGCTTCATCGGCCTGCTGTGGGGGCTGTCGGGCAATTTCTCCTTCACGTTCAGCGGCACCACCTACCAGGTCGTCGGCGCGATGGTCTGGGTGGCGCTGGGGTATTCGATTGCCGGCACGGTCGTCACCCATTTCATCGGCCGCCCGCTGATCGGGCTCAATTTCAGGCAGCAGCGCTACGAGGCCGACTTCCGGCACCACCTGGTGCGCGTGCGCGAGTACAGCGAAGCCATCGCGCTGGACCGCGGTGAAAAGGTCGAGCGCGAGCAACTCGACCTGCGCTTTGGCGACGTGCTGCGCAACTACCTGCAGCTGATCAAGCAGCAGAAGAACCTGGTGACCTTCACCTCGTTCTTCGGGCAGGCGGCGGTGATCTTTCCGTTCCTCGTGGCGGGGCAGCAGTACTTCGGCGGGGCGTTCCAGCTGGGCCACCTGATGCAGATCGGCTCGGCCTTCGGCAAGGTGCAGGAGTCCCTCAGCTGGTTCGTCGACAACTACGACAGCGTGGCGGTGTGGCGTGCCACCACCGACCGTCTCACCACTTTCGACGATGCCATGCGCGCCCACGCGACGCGTGAGAACGCGCTGCAACGCGACCCGGCGGCCGTGCTGCAGACCGGCGACCTGGCGGTCTCCCTGCCCAATGGAACGCCGCTGCTTTCGGGCGCCGCGTTTTCGGTGCGGCCAGGCGACAGCGTGCTGCTGCAGGGCCCGTCGGGCAGCGGCAAGTCGACGCTGTTCCGCGCCTTCGCGGGCATCTGGCCCTTCTCGCGCGGTCATGTGCAGGTGCCGGACGACGCGGTCTTCATGCCCCAGCGCCCCTACGTGCCCGACGGCAAGCTGCGCGACGCGCTGACCTATCCGAACCCGGCCGCGAACTTCAGCGACGACCAGCTGCGCCAGGCCCTGGCCGACGCCCTGCTGCCCGACCTGGCCGGCCGCCTGGACGACAGCGACTCATGGAGCCAGAAGCTCTCCGGCGGCGAGCAGCAGCGCCTGGCCATCGCACGCGTGCTGCTGAAGAAACCGGCATGGCTCTTCGCCGACGAGATCACCAGCGCGCTCGATGCCAAGGCCGAAGGCGAGCTCTACAAGCGGCTCTCGGACACGGTGCATGCGGCGGGCGGCGCGATGGTGTCGATCGCGCACCGCGCGGCGGTCGGCGATTTCCACAACCAGCGCTGGACGCTGGTGCCGCAGGAAGAAGGAACAGCGGGCGGCGCGCGCTACCGGCTGGACGCCTCGGCGGTTCAGCCCGCCGCGGCCTGACCCGCGTCGCTGGCGTAACGCTCCCAGCCCTTCTTGCGCAAATCGCAGGCGGGGCATTCGCCGCAGCCATAACCCCAGGCCTGGCGGTGCACGCGGTCGCCGAGGTAGCAGGTGTGGGTCTCTTCCACGATCAGCTCGACCAGCGGCTCGCCGCCCAGGCGCTGCGCCATCTGCCAGGTCTCGGCCTTGTCGATCCACATGAGCGGCGTCTCGATGACCAAGCGGCGCTCCAGCCCGAGCGAGAGCGCGAGCTGCATCGCCTTCATGGTGTCGTCGCGGCAGTCGGGGTAGCCCGAGAAATCGGTCTCGCAGACGCCGGTGACGATCACCTGCAGCCCGCGCCGGTACGCCAGCGCGCCGGCCAGCGTGAGGAACAGCAGGTTGCGCCCGGGCACGAAGGTGTTGGGCAGGCCGTCTGCCTGCATGGCGAAGGCGACCTCTTCGGTGAGCGAGGAGCCGCCCAGCTGGGCCAGCGCCGCGAGCGTGAGCACGTGGTCTTCGCCCAGGCGCGGCGCCCAATCGGGAAAGCGCTCGCGCATCTGCGCGAGGATGGTGCCGCGCACGTCCAGCTCGACGCGGTGGCGCTGCCCGTAGTCGAAGCCCAGCGTCTCCACGCGCTGGTACCTGGAGAGCGCGTCCGCCAGGCAGGTGGTCGAGTCCTGGCCGCCGGAGAACAGGACGAGGGCGGTGGTGTGCAGGGGCATGTGCGTCAGCGAAAGGCGCTGTAGTCCAAAGGCGCGATTTTCGCAGGCACTGCCGGGGGCGCGGATACGATCCCGCGGATGAGCACCAAACACCTCGTCGCATGGGCCGCCACCTTCATCGTGCTGTTGGTGATCGACATGCTCTGGCTCGGCGTCGTCGCCAAGAACATGTACCAGCAGGCGATGGGGGACCTGATGTCGCCCGAGCCACGGCTCGCCTTCGCGGCGGTGTTCTACCTGCTGTACCCCATCGGCCTCCTGGTCTTTGCGATCCTGCCGGGCATCGACGCGCAGAGCGTCACGCGGGCGGCGGTGCTGGGCGGGCTCTTCGGGCTCTTCTGCTACAGCACCTACGACCTGACCAACCTGGCGGTCATCCGCAACTGGCCGCTTGGGCTGTCGTTCATCGATATTGCCTGGGGAACGCTGGTGAGCGGCGTCGCGGCCGCGGCGGGCGCCCTGGCGTTGCGCTGGTACGCCGGGCGTTGATTTCGTCCCACACTATGACTTTAGTCATGGTGGTTGTAACGCCTTGTCAGGGCAAAATCCTGCACCAACGATGCAGGGGACAACAAGATGGGCGAGCGCGGTACCGCGATCAGCTTCGAAGACTTTCAGGGCACACGCAATTTCGCCGCACTCGATGGCCTGCGGGCCGTCTCCGTCTTCCTCGTCTTCAGTGACCATTTCGGCGGCATCGGCTGGACGCGCTTCTCGGGCTGGCTCGGCGTCCACGCCTTCTTCGTCCTCTCCGGCTTCCTGATCACCACGCTGCTGCTGCGCGAGCGCGACAGCACCGGCCGCATCTCGCTCAAGGCCTTCTACATCCGCCGCGCCACCCGGCTGCTGCCGCTCTACCTCCTGGTCTTCCTGGCCGTGCTGGGCATGAGCCGCCTCGCGCAGGACGGCACCTGGGAGCAGATGAAGGCGGCCACGCCGTACTACCTGACCCTCCTCAACGAGCTGGCCGACATGGCGCCCCTGCACATGACCTGGACGCTGGGCGTGGAGTGGAAGTACTACCTCCTCTGGCCCACGCTGCTCGTGGTCTTCGGCACCACGCTGCGCTCGGGCCTGGCAACCGTCGGCTTCTGCCTCGCGGCGCTGGCCATGGTCGCCATCGGCGATTTCCAGTGGAGGCTGCTGCTTCCGCAAAACTACGTGGGCATGCTGTTCGGCTCGGGGCTGGCCATCCTGATGAATTCGCGCCGCACCTTCGGGTGGGTTCGCTGCCTCATGACGCATGGCGCGGCCATCGCGCTCGTGCTGGCGCTCTTGGTGGTGCACCGGCGCTTTCCGGTGATCGCCGGGCGCATCGGCGATGCGTCGGCCATCGCGGTGTACAGCCTGCTGATCGCGATGCTGATCCCGGCCCTGCTCGCCGCGCGCACCTGGGTCGCCCGGGCGCTGGCATCGAAGCCGCTGGCGTTCGTCGGGCACCGCTCCTATGCGATGTACCTGGTGCAGTACACCGCCGCGCACGCGGTGATCGCGATGCTGCCGGGCCCCACCATCGTGGGCGGCACGCTGCTCCTTCTTTCGTTCGCCGTGGCGCTGGTGCTCTCCGACCAGCTCTACCGCTGGTTCGAAAAGCCGATCACCGACTGGGGCCACCGCTGGGCCCGGGCGGTGAAGCAGGCGGCCCTTTCGAAGACGCCGCTGCCGGGCTGCGACGCGGCCGCGGCGCTGCACCCGGCCAGGAGCCGCAGCCCGCTCTGACCCAGGCTTCGGCCTAGAGAAAGCGCTCGAGCAGCTTGCGCGAAGGCCGGTCCAGCGCCTTCGCATCGGGAATGCGGAACTGCACGCCGTGCGCGCTCGCAATCAGCAGCGCGCCGCCTTCGAGCCGGCGGATGTCTTCCTCGGCCTTGAGCACGAAGCTGGTGTCGCCGCGGTCGGTGCTCACGGTCCAGGTGCTGGGCACGCCGAAGCTGGAGACCTTGTGCAGCTTCAGCAGCGTGGGCGCGAAGTCGCGCACCGCCAGTTCTTCTTCGAGCAGCGCCCGTGCCGGCGAAGGCAGCGTCTCCACGCGGTCGATCCAGACCAGCTCGCGGCCGTCGCCGCCGACCAGCGAAATGCCCTCGCCGGGCGCCGTGAGCGGAAAGGCGCGCACGGGCGTGATGCCCACGTGGTGCTCGCCCTGCGTGTCGGTCAGCACGAGGCGGCCGAAGGCGTCGCGCGCCAGGGCGAAGGCGATGGTGATGGTGGTGGTGTTGTCGGGGGTCATGCGTCGCCTGCCGGATGTGCCGCGTGGCTGACGAGCGGCAACTGGGCGCCGGCGCGCTCGTCGGCCGCGCCTTCGCTCGCGTCGTCGTCGCCCTGGCGCAGCTGCGCCTGGTAGAGCCGCCAGTAGGCGCCCTGCCTGGCCATGAGCGCGTCGTGCGGCCCGACCTCGACCACCTCGCCGCGGTCCATGACCACGAGCCGGTCGGCCTTGCGCAGCGTCGAGAGGCGGTGCGCGATGGCGATGGTGGTGCGGCCCTGCACGAGGTTGTCCAGCGCCTTCTGGATTTCCTTCTCGGTCTCGGTGTCCACCGCCGAGGTGGCCTCGTCCAGGATCAGGATGCGCGGATCGATCAGCAACGCGCGCGCGATGCTGATGCGCTGGCGCTCGCCGCCCGAGAGGCCCTGGCCGCGCTCGCCGACCAGCGAGTCGTAGCCGTGCGGCAGGCGCAGGATGAAGTCGTGCGCGTGCGCGGCGCGGGCGGCGGCCACCACCTCTTCGCGCGTGGCGTCGGGTTTGCCGTAGGCAATGTTCTGCGCGATGGTGCCGAAGAAAAGGAACGGCTCCTGCAGCACCAGCCCCACGTGGCGCCGGTAGTCGGCCACGGCGAAGCGGCGGATGTCGGTGCCGTCCACCTTGATGGCGCCGTCGGTCACGTCGTAGAAGCGGCAGATCAGGTTCACCAGCGTGCTCTTGCCCGAGCCGCTGTGGCCCACGAGGCCGATCATCTCGCCCGGCTCGATCACCAGATCGAGGTCGTGGATCACCGCGCGCGAGCCGTAGCGAAAACCCAGGCCGCTCATCTCGATGCGCCCCTGCACGCGCTCCACCTTCACCGGGTTCGCCGGCTCGGGCACGTTGCTCACGTGGTCCAGGATGTCGAAGATGCGCTTGGCGCCGGCCGCGGCCTTCTGCGTGACCGAGACGATGCGGCTCATCGAATCCATGCGCGTGTAGAAACGGCCGATGTAGGCGATGAAGGCGGTGAGCACACCCACCGTGATGCTGCCGCGCGAGACCTGCCAGATGCCGAAGCCCCACACCACGAGCAGGCCGATTTCGGTCAAGAGCGACACGGTCGGCGTGAACACCGACCAGGTGCGGTTGAGCTTGTCGTTCACCTGCAGGTTGTAGGCGTTGGCGGTGCGAAAGCGATCGGCTTCGCGGCGCTCCTGCGCGAAGGCCTTGACCACGCGGATGCCGGGAATGGTGTCGGCCAGCACGTTGGTCACCTCCGACCACACGCGGTCGATCTTCTCGAAGCCGGTGCGAAGGCGGTCGCGCACCACGTGGATCATCCAGGCGATGAAGGGAAGCGGCACCAGCGTGACCACCGCGAGCAGCGGGTTGATGGAGATCAGGATGGCCGCCGTCATGACGATCATCAGCACGTCGTTGGCGAAATCGAGCGCGTGCAGCGACAGGAAGACGTTGATGCGGTCGGTTTCCGAGCCGATGCGCGACATCAGGTCGCCGGTGCGCTTGCCGCCGAAATAGTCCAGCGGCAGGGTCAGGAGGTGCTCGTAGGTGCTGGTGCGCAGGTCCGCGCCGATGCGCTCGGACACCAGCGCCAAAAGGTAGGTGCGCGCCCAGCCCAGGCCCCAGCCCAGGAGCGCCGCGCCCAGCAGGCCGCCGAGATATAGGCCCACGCGGCCCGGATCGATCTCCTTGCCGTTCTGGAACGGGATCAGGATGTCGTCCATCAGCGGGATGGTCAGGTAGGGCGGCACCAGCGTGGCGGCGGTCGAGAGCAGGGTCAGGAAAAACCCTGCAAAGAGCTGTTTGCGGTACGGCTTGGCGAAGCGGCCCAGGCGCAGCAGAACCCAGGTCGAGGGCGGGGTCTGCAGCTCGGTGTCGGCCGGCTCCTCGCCGTCGGCGGCTTCGGGTGTCGCTTCCGTGACACCGGCCGCGCGCTGGCCGAACAGCTTGAGAAGGCGCAGCGCGTTGGCCTGGCTGCCGAGCGTGTAGCGCCAGCGCGCCAGGCGGCCGTCGGGGCCGGTCAGGTCGAGCGTGCCGACGCCTGAATGGTCGGCCAGAAGCAATTGAAGCGCGGGTTCGGTGAGTGGCCACTCACGCCATTCGCCGCCTGGCTCCAGCGCAATCAGGCGCTGGTCAGTCAGGGCAACTAGGCCGGAAGCGAAACGAAGTTCGTAATCAAGGTCAACCGCGAGTGTTACCAGAACGTTTTCCGCGACTGCGAGCCGGTTTTTCAGCGCGCCTGAAGCCGCCTCGATTTCGCCCTCCCGGGTGCCGACTGGATCGTGATGTTGCATTGTGTTTCTTTGACTCTTGCCCGTCGCGGGCCGCAGGGACCGCGTCATGGCGTCCTTTGTCGGGCGCCGATTCTGACTGATCACCATGGGCGCGCTTGAAGGCGCCGTGGTGCTCGGCCAAAGCACATCGAACGTTTTCATGACCCGTTTCGACGACATCCGCCTGCTGCGCATCAACTATTTGCGCGGTCCCAACCTCTGGACCTACCGTCCGGTGCTCGAAGTCTGGCTCGACCTGGGTCAGCTGGAAGACTTCCCCTCCAACAAGATCGACGGTTTCACCGACCGCCTCACGGCCCTGCTCCCGGCGCTCATCGAGCACCACTGCGGCGTGGGCGAGCGCGGCGGCTTCATCCAACGGCTGACCGAAGGCACCTGGTCGGGCCACGTGCTGGAGCACGTCGTCATCGAACTTTTGAACCTGGCCGGCATGCCGACCGGGTTCGGGCAAACCCGTAGCACCTCGGAGCACGGCGTCTACCGCATGGTGTTCCGGGCGCGCGACGAGCAGGTCGCCCGGGTGGCGCTGGCCGAGGGCCATCGCCTCTTGATGGCCGCGATCAACAACGACCCGTTCACCGCCGCCGAAGTGCAAAAGGCCGTCGATGCCGTCAAGGCCAAGGTCGAAGACTGCTACCTCGGCCCGAGCACCGCCGCCATCGTGGCCGCGGCCACCGACCGCGGCATCCCGCACATGCGCCTCAATAGCGGCAACCTCGTGCAACTGGGCTACGGCGCCAACCAGCAGCGCATCTGGACCGCCGAGACCGACTACACCAGCGCCATCGGCGAATCGATCGCCAGCGACAAGGAGTTGACCAAGTCCCTGCTCGCCAGCTGCGGCGTGCCCGTGCCCGAAGGCCAGATCGTCGCCAGCGCCGAAGAAGCCTGGGAAGCCGCCGAGGACATCGGCCTGCCGGTGGTCGTGAAACCCTCGGACGCCAACCACGGCCGCGGCGTGTCGCTCGAGCTGACGACGCGCGAAGAAGTCATGGCCGCCTTCGCGGTCGCCGAGCCCGAAGGCAGCGACGTGATGGTCGAGCGCTTCATCCGCGGCCACGAACACCGCCTCCTGGTGGTGGGCGGCGAAGTGGTGGCGGCCGCGCGCGGCGAGATCATCACCGTGACCGGCGACGGCAAGTCGAGCGTGGCCGAGCTCATCGAAAAGCAGCTCAACAGCGACCCGCGCCGCGGCGCCGAAGAGGAATACCCGCTCGACCTGATCGTGCTGGCCACCGACGCCAAGCTGCAGCTCGAGCTCAAGCGCCAGGAACTGGACGGCGCCGCCGTGCCGGCCGCCGGCCGCGTGGTCACGATCCAGCGCAACGGCAACATGGCCAACGACTGCACCGACCAGGTCCACCCCGAAGTCGCGCACGCCGCCGTGCTGGCCGCGCGCGTCGTGGGCCTGGACATCGCGGGCATCGACCTCGTGGCGCAGGACATCTCCAAGCCGCTGGGCCCGCAGCGCGGCGCGATCGTCGAAGTCAACGCCGGCCCGGGTCTGCTCATGCACCTGAAGCCGGCCGTCGGCTCGCCGCGCCCGGTGGGCCGCGCGATCTGCGACCACCTCTTCCCCAACGACGCGCCCGGCCGCATTCCCGTGGTCGGCGTGGCCGGCTCGCAGGACACCGCGGTGCTCGCGCGCCTGATCGCCTGGCTCATCAACCTGGGCGGGCGCCACACCGGCCTGGCCTGCCGCGACGGCCTGTTCCTGGAGCGCCGCCGCGTCGATGCGCGCAACAGCGCCAACTGGGAAGCCGGCCACCGCCTGCTCGTGAACCGCGCCGTGCAGGCCGTGGTGATCGAGAACGGCGCCGAGACCATCTTGCGCGACGGCCTGGCCTACGACCGCTGCGAAGTGGGCATCGTGACCGACCTGGAAGGCGCCGAGGCGCTCGCCGACTACGACATCACCGAGAGCGACCAGATGGTCAAGGTGCTGCGCACGCAGGTCGACGTGGTGCTGGGCGAAGGCACTGCCGTGCTGAACGCGGCCGATGCGCGCGTGGCAGGCCTCGCGCCGCTGTGCGACGGCGCCGTCATCCTCTATTCGGCCGACCCGCAGGCCGCCGCGCTCACCGCGCACCAGAGCACCGGCGGCAAGGCCGTGCTCGTGCGGCAGGACCGCGTGGTGCTGGCCAACGGCAG
>NZ_JAEFCB010000026.1 GCF_016405905.1 Variovorax sp. IB41
CCACCAGGATCGCGGCCGACAAGAAGGTGACGATCGCGAGCACGACGAAGAACGTGGAGGTGGAAGCACCGACACACGTGCTGCTGACCAGTGCGGGCGCGTACATCAAGCTCGAAGGCGCGAGCATCAAGATTCATGCGCCGGGGAAGGTGACGTTCCGAGGAATGCACAACTTCGTCGGGCCGCAGGGGGACAGTGCGAGCAACAGCCTGCCAAACAGCGACTTCAAGGGATGCGCCCCCGGTGCAGAAACAACCGCAGTCGGTGGCGGAGGACTGATCTGATGCGCTTGCCGAATTGGCCCTGGGACGACGTGCCTGCCGCACTGGTCGAATCGTTGTCCGCGCAACTGATGTCCCGCTTTGCGCCGGGTCGTCCCATCTATCTCCTGATCGATCCATTCCTGGGCGATGAGAAAAGCCTGGACGGCCGCCACGCCAGATACCCGATCGATGGCGCATCCTTCGATGTGCCGCCGGATCGATCGCCTTATTTAATCGAACTGGAGGACAGGCACGACCCTTTGCTGGACGTGAGCCTGACCATCGCCGTGCGCGAGCATCTGGTAGCGTGCGCGGTCGGGAGCGGCGCCTTTCGGATCGGTGCCTGGCTGCAGACAAGCAACGGCGCAGGCGCAGTGCTGGCACGGCAATTGAGCCATCTGTTCAGGGCGCGAGGAGCGCCGAATGCAAAGCGCTATCTGCGGCTCGCAGACCGACGAATGCTCGCGCTGCTGCATCAGATGCCGCATATGGAGAATCAATCGCCAATGCCGGTCATCGATTGGCGCGAAGCGCTCAAGGGCGTGACCGACTGGATTTATCTTGACATGAACTTCAAGCTGCAAAGCCTGCAGGGCACTCCAGGCGAGCTGCGCATTCTTCCGCTCAAGTTGGAGCAGCGGCATTGGACGCTGCCATTGCAGGCTGAAGCAATCAACCGCGCGCTGATGGCGTGGCAGCAACTGCGCTATCCGTTGCCGGCTGACGCCACGGTGCAGGTGTTGCGCAAGGTGGCGAATGCTCAACGCCGCGGTATCGTCAACCCACAGGACCAGGCGGCCTATTCGGTCGAGGCACTGTGCCATGAGGCATTCGAGAGCTGGCGGGGCCTGGACGATCAATTGATATCGTTGCAGCGGTTTGGCGGTCGCATGCAAGACATGCTTTCAGAGCAGCGCGCGCATTGGTTCGCGCTTTGACCTGAAGCACCCCGATTTTTTGTTTTCTCTCTGGACGCGCCATGGCAACCTCCTCCCAATGCAGACGTTGTGACAAGAGCGGCTTGTCGATCTTGCTGGTGCGTCCGACCGCCATTGCGAAAGACAGTGCGTTTGCACCTGCTGACGCCGGCAGATTGCTCACTCATGACGCCGTCGTCCAAGCTCTGCGATTGCCTCGGATCGAGCAGTCGCGTTACGCATTGCGGCTCCTGCGCCAAGGCGGCTATGTGTATGTCTACTATCCGGCCGGCAGACCGCAGAAGTTGAGAAAAAGCTGGGAGGGCTATCGGGTCTCGGCGCAGGGGGCGATGCTTCCCGAGGGGGAGTTTGTCTTCGACAAGACAGAGGCCGCGTGTAGCCGAAAGTCCACCCACCCCCATGACCTGCGCACCATTTGCATCGAGGAACCCAAGCAGGTGGGCACTGTCTGGATAGGCTTCAGCATGAACTGGTGGAGCGACAAGATCAAAGCAGTCGTCGCCAAGGATCCAGGTGCTGCCGGGATGGTCAAGGTCGACCTCGGCTCGGCCACGCAGCCAAGCGGCCTCAAGGCCGAAGCTGCACTTATCGGACAACACGTGGCCGACTACGTCCTCGCCGATTTCACGCACGCCAACGTCGAGAGCGCAACGCCGTTCTATCCGGCAAAGGCGGGCGAGGCTGCCGCAGTCAGCCTGACAATGGTCATGCGCAAGCAAGCCGAGGCAAGCCCCGACACGAAAGACAAGGAACTGGTGCTGGCGATCCCCGATCCGGCGGGTTTGGCGGCGGACCTCAACGGCATCCGGATCGCGAAGGACAAGGCTTTGAAAGAGGCATTGGCCAATTCGACCGATGCGCGCGCATTGGCCAGCGATGCCGCATTGCGGGGCCTGGAGGAGGCGATCCGCGCGGTGGCCGCCGTGCGCGCGCAGAACGAAGCCAATGGCAGCACTTCGGAAAGTGCTTGGAACAAGATAAAGGACTCGCGCTACGTCACGGAAGGCGGCTACCGGTGGGAGCCTTCATCCGACGGCAGCAAGGCCGCGGATGGGAGTCTCAACGGACAGATCATCAATCCCCCTGATGCTCGCCGCGAAAGAGCCATTGCAGCGCGCGGCAAGAAACTCGGTGAAAGCGACTGGGCCAAGATCGGCAGCCAGCTCGACGAAGCGCGCCGCAACCAACTCGTGGCAAGGGCCAGAAACCGGGTCGAGGAAGATGGCAGGAAACTGGAGCCGTATGAAGCCGATTGGCTCAAGGCCATGAAATCGATCTCGACGCTGAAGTACTTCGAATGCCATTTCGACGAAGACGAGCCCAACAGGGTCATCGCGCCGGTCAGTCCGGGCGAGATCTATTGCAGCGAAAGCAGCCTAGTGCACTTGCCGCAGCCGCTGAGCAGCCAGCGCCACTACAAGGAATATCTGGAGCATCTGCTCGACAAGCCCGTCACCGACAAGCAGGCCGTCGCGTTGCGCGCCATGTTCGGCAACCAGAAGGTGGTGATCGAACAGATCAACGGGCTGCTCGCGGGCGATGCCGATCGCGGCAACAGCGACAACATGCGCGACAAGACGTACGACATGCTCAAGGGTCTGTTTACGTTGGAAGGTGGGAAAAAATACTCCTGGATGACCGACGCTGTGGCTGCCTTTGCCGGTGGTCATCAAACCGCGTTGGGTGCTGCGGCATTTCTGCTATTGCGCGGCAACCCGGCGCAGGCGGCCACCTATCTGCAGAAGCTGCCAAAGTTGGCCGTGGGACACAACACCCTGCTGATGGCCATCGAAACAGCGGTCAATGGGGGCGAGCCGAACATGGCGATTCTGGTGGAGCGCCGTGTGACCGCGGCGCAAGCCATCAAGCGCGTGGCAGCGGCACCCAAGGATCAATATTCCCAGCGAGACCGCACCGCCTTCAACCAGAACGACAAAAGAGTGCTGGTGCTGGAGCTTTCGGACGTGAACACCGAAAGTGGCGCAGTGACATTGCGACCGGGCGAGGCACCTCGCATGCAAGGCTACGCGAAAGGAGCGCCCAGCACCAAGGCCTTCGAGGCCGTCAAGGAGCGAGCCAAGTCATTGAATGCCGTCGTCACGACCGAGTCGGCCGTCGAGCGGGTGCAGCAATACAGAAAGATTGAAGCCGCCAATCTCGTAGCCGAAGGACGGATCGACCAGCGACTGGGCATCGGCGGGATGATCGTGCAGGCGATCGGGCTGTATCAGGCGTTGCCTGTCCTGTTCAAGGAACTCAATGGCCCCGGCGGCGAAAAGCTGCGTGACGCGGCCCTGAGCGTGGCCGATGGCGTCAGCGGCTTCACCGGTGCGACAGCTGACATGCTGGCGGGGGCGCATAAGGCTGCGCTGATGGAGCAGGCCGCGGGCAGGCAGCTGATTCAGATGAGCACGAAGCTGGCAGTCCTCAAGACAGTGGCGGGCTTGGCGGGCGTGGCGGGTGGTGCGCTGAATGCGGTGATGTCGGCATACAAGGCAGAGGGGGCGGAAAAAGAAGGGGATACGGCCGCGTTTGTTGGGTATCGAACTGCTCAATGGACCTTTATCGGGACTTCGTTCACGAGTGCGTACGTTGCGGGAGATGCCGCCAGTGGAGCCGCCATCAGTCGCTTTATTGCCCGCCGCGTCGTATTGCGCGCCGCTGGTGTCGTCGCCGCCGAAGCCCTGGCCGCGACCGCAGGCACGGTGGCGGCCGTAGTTTCAGGGGTGGGGCTGGTGTTGCTGATCGTGGGCATAGGCGCCACCGTCTTTGCCATCGTGACCACTCGCACCGAACTGCAGCGTTGGGCGGCGCGAAGTTATTTTGGCAAAGACAGTGGCGAGGCGCCGCGATTCAAATCCGCAGCTGAAGAAGATGCCGAACTCGTCAAGGCATTGGGCGTCGCGTCGGCTGATGAAGTGAAGGGATCCGTGCTGCTGGAGCGCGATCTCGCACCGGAGGCCGCAAGCTATGGTTGAGTTGTCGGTTCCAGGAGTTCGACCATGAAGCTGATCGGCTTTGACACCAGCGGTGAGAGTACCGACGAAACACGGCTCGACGGCAAAGTCTTTGGCCTGACCAAGCGCTATGACAAGAAGCGGGCTGCGGGTGCGCAGGCGGGGCACCAAGGGAGGCTGTCTGGGGTGTATCGCGATGCGATCGAGATCAACGGCGGTTCATTGGTGGCAGCGGGAGGATATGCAACCACCTTGGGCCTGATTTGCGGACTGCTCGGCCTGTATTTTTTTCGCGAATCCTTTTTCGGAGACTTGGCGAAGGGCCACTATGTGCTCACTGCAATAGGCATCCTCTGCTTGTTCTGTGTTTTCTTCATCGGCATCTACTTCGAGATGTTCAGCCCAAGCGAATCGCCGATCTATTTCGATCGCGCCCGCCGCAGGGTCTACTACGTGCATCGCTCCGGCCGAAGGCGCTTCATCCTGTTTGGCCCCTCGGCGGTCGAGATTCGTGTCATCGATTGGTCTTTGGTAGATGCCGAACATCACACCAAAGCCCGTGCCAGCACGGCCAGCGTTTCTCGAGATCACTACTTGGTGTTTCTCATGCGCAAGAGCGAAACCGATCCCACCATCGCCGATGCCTACCCGATCGGACCCGTCGACTTTCCCAGTGCCTTGTGGGAGTACATCCGCCGCTATATGGAGCGCGACGCCGCCCCCCTGATTGCCGGTGAGGCGCCGCCTTACAAAGGTGCGACCTTCGACATGATCGAAGCGCTGAAGCAACGCAAGAAGAACTACTGGCAGGACTGGAAGGAGTTGCCGTGGACCCAGCTGTGGCAACACTTGGCCTTGCCATTGTTCGCCGTGTTCTTCGTCGTCAATCGCTTCGTGGTGTGGACCGCGCAGAAGGTGCGCTGGCCGCAAGAGGTCAAGGACGCGCTGGGTGTGGCGATTACCGAAGAAGACTTGAAGGCCGATCCAACACACAAGTTGCGACCCGAAGGCGAGGCTACGAAGGACGGCACCTGATCACTGTCCGTTCGTCCGATCTCACGATTCACTCAATTTGGGGTCGAGTCAAATCATGGTTTCCAGCGGCGTCGTGTTCACCTTTGGCGCCATCCTGTTCTTGGCTTTTGCAAATGCCATCAAGGCGTTGCGCGAGGCAGCGCAAAAGGCCGCTCATGACGCAGCCAAGGCGGGCTGACCCATGTTGACAGGCTGGTACCCGCAATTTTCAAAGAATCGCCCGCTGACCTCGCAAGAAGAAAAAGATCACTTGCCGTTTGGACGCAAGCAGGACGTCATCCCCGAAGACGGCGTGGGATTGATTCATTTCAACTCCACCTTCATCGAGTTCGTAGACAGGGGATTCAAGCTCAAGGGAATGTCGGCGACATTGGCCTTCTTGTTTTGCGAACTGATTGTTCTCGGTGCTTTCTTCGGTGGAATTTACCTGGCCGTCGAATCGACTCAAGAGTTCACACTCGCGACGTATCTGATCGTGGCCGCGGGAGAAAGCACATTTCTTTTTCTCGCTTATTTCGTGTGGAAGAACTTGCTCCGCTTCGACCTCTTTGCCTACACGCACAACCCGATTCGTTTCAATCGCAAGACCGGCAAGATCCACGTCTTTCGCCATAACGGCGCGGGCGGCGTGCTGAGCGTGCCTTGGGGCGACCCCAGTCTGTACTTCCACATCGGCCATGGCATGCAGAACAAGGTGCTGCGCGACCTGCGCTGCCATGTGCTCGATGCGAGCCGATCGGTTCAGGACACCTTCACCGTGGGCCACAGCACCGATGAAGATCTGCGCATCGTGGAGCAGTGGGAGTTCATCCGCCGCTACATGGAGCAAGGGCCCTCCCATGTGGTGGACGACCCGCTCGACGGCGTGATCACCCTTTCGCTCAAACCCAGTTGGAAGAACTGCTACGTGTGGGTGTGCTTCGCCCTGGGGCAAAGCCTGTTCCCGATGCGGCATGTGCTGTTTCCGCTGTACGGCGCGCTCACCTTGACCCGTTGGCTGAGCTTCAAGACCTGCAAAGAGCCCGTGTGGCCCGCCGACATCCAGGCCGAAGGTGCGATGGAGCCCGGCGATCCGCACCATTGGCCCGAGCCCGAGTTCATGGGCGCTTTTGCCGAGAACGATGCGATCTACCAGCGCGCCGTGCGCAGGAACGAACTGCGCAAGCAACGCCTGTAAGCGAATGACCGAGTGAAGATCTGGAGGTGCAGGCGAGGGCGGTTACCCATGTCGTGGCGACCTCACCCTCAAGACCCACTCCGCTCCCGCAAAGCCACAGCCGTCCGCACCTTCTGCACCGCCGCAGCCGGCGCAGCGGCCTGCGTCATCAACCGCTCCGCCACATCCTTCTCCCCCTCCTTCATCGCCAACGCCCGGTACGGCGTGACCTGCGCATTCACCTGCATGTTCGCCGACACGCTGGCAACATTCCCCATCCCATCCACAACCCGCGCCTCGATGCTCGCGTACCCCGCCGCCCCGGGCGTCCAATTGCACGTATACGGCGCGGCCTTCACAGTGCACAGCGTCTTCCCATCCACGATGAACTGAAGCTCGGCGATCCCCGCATTCGCTTGCGCCGCAGCGGAGAGCGTCGTCGTGCGGCTGACCCCCGTTGCAGCCGGCACCGCGACCGACACCACAGGCGGCGCCACATCCGCGGGCGCAGTCACCATCACATTCGCAGTCGCCATCGCCGAGTTGCCGGCCGCGTCCACGCCGATCACGCGGATCGTCTGCATGCCCGGCGTCATCGGCGTCCAGGTGCAGGTGAAGGGCGGCGCTTCGAAGGTGCAGATCGGAATGCCATCGGCGCCCGCCACCTTCACGCCCCACACGCCCACGTTGTCCACCACGGCCGGTGCAATGGTCACCGGCTGCCCGATGGTCGCCATCGCGGGCGCCGAGACCGACACCGTCGGCGGCACGTTGTCCACGCCGCCCAGTGCCATGTCGATCGTGAAGGTCGATTGGCCCTTCACCGCCTTCTGCTCGAACGCATCGAAGATCGTGAACCAGCTCGCCGCGGGCGAGCGCCCCGGCGCGGACGCCTTCACCAGCAGCGTCGACTTCGCGCTGTTGAAGCACGTGAAGCCGCACGCCCAGTCGAACGCGAAGCGGCCTGCCTCATCGGCCGCGCCCTGCGCGAGCAGCACCATCGGCTGCTCCGTCGACGTGCCCGCATTGCGCCACACCGACACCTGCGCGCCCGCGAGCGCGGTGCCCGTCGCGCGGTCGGTGATGCGCACCTGCGTGGCCGTCGTGCCCGCCATGAACTTCGAGGTGCCGTACTTCGGCCAGTCGCTCCAGTCGGTGTTGATGTTGGCCTTGGTGCCCGCAGTGAAGCGGATCATGTTCAGCGTGATGACGCGGTTGGTCGCCGGGTCGCGCCGCTGCTCGAACACCGTGCCCAGCAGCGGGTCGAGCCGCCAGCTCTGGCGCGTCCACCAGTAGCGGTCGGTGTCGCTCATCAGCGCCAGGTCGGCCTGCGGCGCGGTGCCGGTGGTGTCCTTCACCATCGAGGCGTTGTAGTACTCGCCCGCGCCCGCGCCGAACACGTGCTCCAGCTCGTGCAGCAGCGTCTTCAGTTGGCGGCCGAGGTAGTCTTTCTCGGTGGATTCGGGCGCGGCCTTGGTGATGTCGCGCGACAGGCGCAGGGGGTCGTGCAGCGCGATCCAGTTCAGGTTCCAGGTCACGCCCTTCTGCGGAAAGGTCCAGCTCGCGGCGAGGCCGCCGTGGCTGTAGCCGCGGGTCGACTTCGAGATGCACACTGCAATCTCGCCGTTCACCAGCCCGTTGTGGCTGCACGCCGGCGCCATGGCGGGCGCCACCAGCTGCAGGTCGTTCGACGGGTCGAAGACGAAGCTGCGCACCGTCTCGCGCGTGAAGACCGTGTTGACGTCGGCCACGTACTGCGCAAGGCGCCGGCCGGCCTCTTGCGGGCCGAGTTCGTCGGAAAGCGCGGGGTCGACGTAGAACTTCAGGCGATGCACACTGTGTGGCGCATTGCCAACATCGTTGAGGCCCGCCCACGCCGCCTGGCTGGCCAGCAATGCACCGCAGAAGAGCGCGGCCCCAGAGGGAAAAGCCCGGCGAACCAGCGAGAGAAGAGCGCGCATCTGCCCCAAAGGATATGTATCGAAAATGTAAGTTTAGTGCGTATTTAGACACATACCCCGATTCTTTTTACAAATATGAAACAACTGCAGCCCCGCAAGATCGTCGTGCTCTCCGGCTCCGGCGTGAGCGCCGAGAGCGGACTGCCCACCTTTCGCGATGCGAAGGGGCTGTGGAACAGCTATTCGTGGCAGGAGCTCGCGAGCCCCGATGGATGGCAGCGCCATCCCGAGGCGGTGCTGGCCTTCTACAACGAGCGCCGGCAGAAGGCCTGGCAGGCAGAGCCGAACGCGGCGCACATCGCCATCGCATCGCTGGAGGCCGCCTACGAGGTGGTCATCGTCACGCAGAACGTCGATGCACTGCACGAGCGCGCGGGCTCGCGTCACGTGCTGCATGTGCACGGCGAGCTCGCGTATGCGCGCGGCACGTCGCCCACGCCCAGGCGCTACCGCATCGACGGCGAGCCCATCGTCCTCGGCCAGCTGTGCGAAGACGGCACGCAGCTGCGGCCCGACATCGTGTGGTTCGGCGAATCGGTGCGGCACTTCGACGAGGCAGAAGCGCACGTGGCCACCGCGGCGCGCGTGCTGGTGGTGGGCACGTCGCTCACGGTGAACCCGGCGGCGTCGCTCGTGCAGTACGCGCACCGCGATGCACAGAAGGCACTGGTCGCGCTCGAGATCGAAGACGTGCCGCGCGGCTTCACCTTCCTGCAGGGCAGGGCGACGGACGTGGTGCCCGCGCTGGCCGCGAAGTGGCTGAGCGAGGCGCCGCCCGATACGCGCTAATGCACGGGCGCCGAAGGCACCATCCGCCGCCGCGTCGCGTCATCGAGCAACTCGCGCAACGCGCTGAAAAGCGGCGCAGTGCCCGTGTGCTTGCGCCCATACCCCAGGTTGAACGCGTAGTCGAAATTCTCGGGGTTCGCGCCCTGGCTGTGCTGCAGGATCGTCTCCAGCTTGTCGAGCGCCTTCACCGCCTGGGCCTCGGGCGAGGCGGCGGCTTCGTACTCGTCCCACAGCGCGAGCAGCTCGCCGCGCAGCCCGGCATCGAGCGGCGCCATCAGCGTGAGCAGATCGCGGCGCTCGCGCTCGCTCTTGTCGGGGTGCGCATGCTGGCTCGTCGCCGGAACGTCGCCATGAATCGCCTCGCCCAGGTCGTGCACCACGCACAGCTTCAGCACGCGCAGCAGGTCGAGGCCGACGAGCTCTTCTTCGAACGCCATCGCCATGAGGCACAGGCGCCAGCTGTGCTCGGCCGTGCTCTCCGCGCGACCGGAGGAGGTGTGGCCGCTGCGCAGCACGTCCTTGAGTTTTTCCGCCTCGCGCAGGAAGGCGAGCTTGCCCTTGAGTTGCTCGATGTTCATCGGCGGGATCGTAGGCAGGCGGGGCGGGGGTGTCCACGCATGAGATATGCGCGGCACCTTCGTTCACTTGTCTGTTCATTCGATCAATGAGATGAGACGAGGCGAGACGCGTCACCCCACCGCCTTGATCAACCGATCCCTCCCCGCCTTCACCAGCATCGACGCCACCGCGCACGACGCAAGCCGCGCCGATTCCGAATCCGCGCGGCTCGTGAGGATCACCGGCACCTTCGTGCCCAGCACGATGCCCGCCGCATAGGCGCCGCCCAGAAAGGTGAGGCTCTTGGCGAGCATGTTGCCCGCGTCCAGGTCGGGCACGATCAGCACGTTGGCGCGGCCGGCCACCGGCGAGACGATGCCTTTGATGCGCGCGGCCTCGGCGTCGATGGCGTTGTCCATGGCCAGAGGGCCGTCGAGCTGCGCGCCGGTGATCTGGCCGCGGTCGGCCATCTTGCAGAGCACGGCGGCGTCCAGCGTGGAGGGCACCTTGGCGTTCACCGTTTCGGTGGCCGAGAGAATCGCCACCCGCACGGTGGGCATGTGCAGCGCGTGCGCGAGGTCGATGGCGTTCTGCACGATGTCGACCTTCTCTTCGAGCGTGGGCGCGATGTTGATCGCCGCGTCGGAGATGACCAGCGGCTGCGCGTGGCCCGGCACGTCCATCACGAAGCAGTGGCTGATGCGCCGCGAGGTGCGCAGGCCCCCCTCGCGCCGCACCACAGCGCCCATCAGCTCGTCGGTGTGCAGGCTCCCCTTCATGAGCGCATCGACCTCGCCGCGCAAGGCCATGGCCACGGCGGCATCGGCCGCGGCGTGGCTGTGGGGCGCATCGACGATGGTGAGGTGCGAGATGTCGGCGCCGGCCTCGCGCGCCGCGGCTTCGATCTTCGCGCGCGGGCCGACCAGCGTCGGCGCGATGAGGCCGAGCGCCGCGGACGCGAGCGCCGCTTCGAGCGACACCGCGTTGACCGGGTGGACCACCGCGACGCGCAGCGGCGGGAGGGCGCGGGCGGCGGCGATCAGGCGGTCGTAGTGGGGGTGCGGTGCGGCGGGAGAGGGGGAAGACGCCATGCGGGCTCCGGAAGAGGGGTGAGGGGCGGACGATGCAAGCGAGACAAGCCAGACCCATAGGGCAGAAGAGTCAGCCGTCCGACGAGTCCGGAGAGGAGTTTGCAGCATCCCCATGAAGGCCCATGCGAAAGGCCACAGAAGCGGGCAGGGAGGGCCACGCGATCACGGCCAGCCCTTTCATGCGCTTGCACGCGCTTTCATGGGGCGGGCCGTCATCGCCATCGTCAAAGCGTTTCGACCAACCGCGCCGACGTGCCATCGGCCAGCGTGATCCGCGTCCACCGGCACACGCTCTGCGCAATCGGCACGAGCTGCGAACTGTTGGTGCCCGTCGCGAACTCCAGCGAGGGTGGCGCGAGCGCATCGCGCCAGCCGATGCCATCGAGCATCGCCTCCTTGCCCGCGATTTCCGGCGTGGCATAGCGCCAGAGCGAGCGGCCCAAAAGCTGCGAGAGCGGCGCGCCGAACTCGGCGGCCCTGCGCGCGGACGAGGCCAGGAGGCGATGCGTGATGTCGCACACCAGATGCACCGGCCGCGGGCTCTCGTTGACGAGCCTGGCGAGCGCATGGTCGGCGGCCGCATCGAGCCGGGCGGACAACAGCGCCTCGGCGCGTGCGCGCTCGGCGGGCTCCATCGCCTGCGTGCCGGACTCCCAGCGCGAGATGGTCGATTGATTGACGTTGAAGAGCTCGGCCGCGTGCGATTGCTTCACGCGATGCAGCAGGCGCCAGCGCTTGAGCGCCGGGCCGAGGGCCGAGGTGACGAAAGTGACAGCGCTGGCAGGGGTGTCGAGTGCGTCTTGCATATGTGAATTCATTGCCATTTATTGCCGCGACAGAAGGCATTTTGTTTTGCTTTGCCGATGTGGGCAAAGTTGGCGCGATGCGCGATTTGTTCGCCGCGAGGGCGCTCTGTTCAAGCGCTTCTGTTCTTATATTTGTCGACCGCCGCGCCTCACGGCGGGACATCGAAATGCACACCGCAGCGATGTCGATGTGAGGCAGATAGGCGACGGCCAAGGTGCGCTAACACCAGGGCCGTCTGACCACTCAACGTGCACCAACTTTTCAGAGAAAGCACATCAAATGGCTGACGAAATTATCACCGGGCGCAACACGCCCCCATCCCACCGTGCAATCCAGGGGCCGGACGCTGCGGACATTCTTGAGAACAAGTTGACCCAAATGCAATCTCTGCTGAGTTGCTGCTACGGGGACTGGAGCGAATGGTTCGAAGGGATCGGAGAGCGGCATCGGGACCACATCATGTGGCTTGCCGCAGACCTGACGGACGACATCATCGGGCTCACGCAAGACGTTCTGAAGCGGCTCATCGCGCTGGAGCAGCCGAAAGCCTAGAGCGTCGACGGTGGGCATCGCAACCCACCTCAAATGCTCATGGCTGGACCGCAGCCGTCGCCCCGGGTGACAGCCGGGCGCGGAAATAAGCTGCGGTTTCTTCGTCGCTGCAGTAGACGTAGCACCCCTTCATGCCTCGCGTCATCAACGTGCGGTAGGTGTTCTTGATGATGAGGTCGGCCTCTGCAGCGGCCTTTTTGGGATCGGCCTTGAACCGAACCTTGTAGCCACGCAACGTCTTGTCGTAGCGGTCTCGCGCCGCTGGCACGGTCTTGACGAGCCCGTCGCGCACGATCAGGTCCGGCCCGATGATCACTCCGATGTAGTCGACTTCCAGCCCTTGGCAGGTGTGGATGCAGCCGACTTCGTTGATCGAGTTCGGCGCGATGATCCACAAGCTGCCGTCGACATCGAGGTTCCAGCGCTTGCGATAGTCACCAATGACGATGTCGAAGGCCTTCGGGTCTTTCTTGCTGGTCCACGGCCAGCAATAACCGGCCACGACGCGCGCACTGCCTGATGTGTTCTTCGCTGCGATCGATGCGTGAAGCTCATCGGGCGTGCCGAAGACCTTGAAGTCGAACTCGGCCGGAGTGAGCGTCTTGTTCGCTGTCGTTCGCACGTCGAGCGTGTCGTCCAGCCACGCGATGTAGCCGTCCGAGCCGCTGCACCTGAACTGGGAGGCCAGCTCGTGCTCCGACACCTCCGCGCCCTTGCCGATGCCGAAGTCGCGGATGGTCTGCTTGGTGCCGATGTCGCTCAGCGTTACGCGCTGATCCTCATCGATGAAGAACACCGTGCACTTGGCGGCGGCGATGAGTTCCTTCACCTGGTTCTCGCCCAGGTTGCCGTACAGGCCGCTCTTCTCGTTCAGGCGATGGGCCTCATCCACGATCAGCACGTCGAACTGGTCGGCGGGTGTTTCGATGAAACCACCCGAGCCCGTGAAGAGGTTGGAGTAACGCGTGCGCGTCATCGTGCCGGCGAGCTTGGTCTCGTACACACGCCGCGGCGCCGCGTTCTTCGAAACGTACTTGCAGTTCAAGCCACCGCCCATCAAGGCGACGAGTGCATTGATGGCGAGAACCGTCTTGCCAGTCCCCGGACCGCCTTCGACGATCACCACCTTGGGGCTCGCGCTCGATGCGTTTCGACCCGCGGCCAGGATGTTCTCGTAGACCTCTTTCTGGTCATCGATCAAGATGAACTCGGCATTGCCCTTCAGCAAGCCCGCGAGGCTGTCGCTGAGCGCCTTCGACGGCCTGATGCGGCCGTTCGCCAGTTCGTAGAGCACGCTCTTGTCGCCGAACTTGATGTGCTGCTTGATGAACTTGCGAAGCATGCTTCGCTCGGCCTCGCCCTTCAGGAACAGCGGCGCCTTTGCGATGTAGCCGGCGTAGTGGTCAGAGTCGATGACGCCGTCGCGCTCGTAGTTGTGGAGGTACGCGCAAGCCTGAACCGAGATGCCGCCGGAATAGACCGCTTCGTTGAAGCCCTCCATGAGGGAGGCATAGGACCACGCTTGGTACGAGGGATGAACCACCTCTCGATGCCCTCCGCCGAGATAGGTGCTGACCAGCGCATCTTTGGTCGAAGACTTCACCTTGTCCCATTGCTTGAGTTCCACGATCACGACGTTTTTTGACTCGTCGTGACCTCGGCCTGTCAGGCTGATGTCGATGCGCTTGGAGCTTTGCGGGATATGAAGCTCGACGGCGACGCCCACGTCGTTCGGGATTTCCGAATCGCTGAGCACCCGCGACATGTAGCCCAGCGAATCCCTCCACGACCTCATTTCCGCCGCAGGCACCTTGCGGCCGGTGGCGCTGAAGTACTTGGCGAGGATGACGTCTTCGATGTCCCTGTCGTTGTTGTCGCTGAGAAATTGCTGCTTGTCGGCCTCGTAGACGATCACTTCAGTCCTTCCCAGATTCGCCAGCTTCGGGCTGGCTGTGCTTCTTGCTGCTGCCCCGGACCTTGTCCGCGGGATAGCGCATGGCGTTGTCCTTCAGCTTCTGCTGGACCGCGGCATCGAGGTCGACGCCCAAGACCGACGAGAGGCGCACGAGGTACAGCAGAACGTCCGCAAGCTCGTCTTGCACGGCCTTCGCGGTTTGGGCGTCTCGGCCGGCTTCTTTCGACGCGGCCTCCGACATCCATTGAAAGATCTCGCTCAGTTCGCCGACTTCACCCGTCAAGGCCATCACCAAATTCTTTGGGGAGTGGAACTGGGCCCAGTCGCGCTCGGTGGCGAATTGATCGAGCTTCGCGGCGAGTCGCGTGACATCGACGAGGAGGGCGTCTTGCCCCGAACGGCCTTCCTCTGTCACACAAGTTCTCCTGGTTTTCCCGAGCCCGTGCGGAGCTGGGCGCGAGCGTTCAAACGGGATTTCATGAAACGAGTGTATCTAGCGCTGAGTCACGATTTGCGGGCTCTCCTCTGAGAAATCTCTGAGCGCGGCTCGAAATCGGTCAAGATTGTTAAATCTCATGCCTGCAGGCATATCGCGAGGAATGGTTCTGGCCAGGCTTCTCGACGTCGCTCTGGCTGCCCTTTTTGACTTCCGCTTCGACCATGACCCGCATATTCAGCTTCGAGGATTTACCGACTGCCGACCTTGTCGTTGACGCGATCTACGAGGGTGGAAGCGCTGGCAACGCGGGGAGTGATCCGATTGCCAAGCTGCTTCCGGGCGCCGGCAATCAGGGCGGATTCCGTGCATCCGGCGCAGGGGCAAGGAAGAAATTCGTCGTTCTCTACTCCAGCGACGAAGAAGGAGATTGGCCTGATCGCCTCGATCTAAACACCGGTCAGTTCGTTTACTACGGTGACAACCGAACCCCGGGGCACGATCTTCACGACACCACCCGTCGAGGCAATCTGATCCTCAAGACAACCTTCGAGAACGCGCACGGTGACGCAGCGAGGAGGTCGGAGGTTCCCCCATTCTTTGTTTTCACGAAATGCCCCACAGCAAAGAGCAGCCGAGCCGTTCAGTTCAAGGGCCTTGCGGCCCCAGGGTTCCCAGGCCTCCCTATGACGGAAGACTTGGTCGCCGTATGGAAGACGACTGCGGGTGAGAGGTTCCAAAACTACCGGTCGGTGTTCACCGTGCTCGACGCAGCGACCATCCCGCGTGCGTGGATCGATAGCCTATCGACCTTGCAGGCAGCCCTGGTAACTCCGCCGAATGCATGGCGCTCTTGGATCGAATCAGGTGCATATAGCCCTTTAACCTCCGAGCCCACGAAGGTGATTCGCACGGAGAGTGAACAGAAACCGGACACGACGCTTAAGGCGGCAATCTTGGAGCGTGTATGGATGCATTTCAAAGACTCGCCTCATGCATTCGAAGCATTCGCCGCAAGGATCTATCAGCTGACCGATCGACGCGTGATCATCGATGAGATCACCAGAGGCAGTGTCGACGGAGGACGAGATGCAATTGGCAGGTACTTGCTCGGCCTAAGCATCGACCCCGTGTACGCGGAGTTCGCGTTAGAGGCTAAGTGCTATCGCCCAGCACTTGAGGGCGTCACCCCAACGACAGTAGGTGTCCGCGAAGTGGCCCGCCTAATCTCGCGGATTCGAAATCGACAGTTCGGAGTTTTGGTCACCACATCGCTCGTTGCTAGGCAGGCATACGAGGAGGTGCGAGACGACCGCCATCCCATCGTTTTCATCAGCGGGCGAGACATCGCTGAAATCTTGATTCAAGCAGGTTACGGTTCGGTCGAGCGGGTTGGCGAACTGCTTGGCGACTGGCCGGCCTAGCGACTAACCGAGCCACTCATTGTGGTAAGGCGCCAAGGACCTCGATCGACAAACCATCGTCACACTGCTAAGCTCGACGGATTTTGAAATGAAGGTTGCGAGTAGTGTCCGATCTCTGCAAGGTAGTGGATCTCTATGCTGGGGCCGGTGGGTTCTCTTTGGGTGCGGCGCGCGCAGGGTTCGACCTCTCCGCATCGGTCGAAATTGACCCTTTTGCCAATGAAACTCACCAGAAGAACTTTCCAAAAGCGCGTCATCTCGGGGTAGATGTAGCTGAGTTATCTGGCAACGACCTTCTTGTTCACTCAGGACTAAAAGCGGGTCAGCTAGCCGGTCTTATCGGCGGGCCGCCTTGTCAGGGTTTCAGTGATATGGGCAGAAGAAATCCTGAAGATTCTAGGAATTCGCTCTTCGGACATTTCATGCGTTTGGTGCATGAAACCCGTCCAGCATTCTTCGTTGCGGAGAACGTGCCGGGGATATTGGATATCCGTAACGAAGAAACTGTTAAAGCGGCATATAAGCTTTTACCCAAAGACTACGTGCTATTAAAGCCTCATCGAGTCTGCGCGGCAGATTTTGGCGCTCCCACGACTCGTACAAGAGTTTTTTTTGTGGGATTTGATCCGAAGCGCTGTAACGAGCTTTCTTCAGAAATATTTGTTCCTCCGATTAAACGCGAACTCGTGACGGTTGGCACTGCCTTGACTGGGCTGCCGGAAGAGATTGATTCAGCTTGGCAGGACGAGTCGGAGGGATGGCGCGAGGTGCAACGGGTATCCAGTAATACATCAAGTTATTTTCAAAGGGCTCAAGGCCATCGGCCCAAAAATATTGGCTTCGATTTTGCAATTGATGCGTTTTTTGAGTTCGGCGTCACGTCTGGATGCTTAGGGACCCTTCATACGCCTGGGGTCGTCAAGCGATTTTCAAGTTTGAAGCCAAAAGAAGTAGACAAAATTTCAAAAGCGATGCGGCTTGACGTAAAAGGGCTATGCCCAACGCTACGGGCTGGTACTGGAAGTGATAAAGGTAGCTATCAGGCGGTTCGACCTATTCACCCATCTCAACCTAGAGTAATAACACCCCGCGAAGCCGCACGCCTTCAAGGTTTTCCAGATTGGTTTGCTCTTCATGGAACAAAATGGCATAGCTTCCGACAACTCGGCAATAGCGTTTCGCCAATAGTCGCTGAAGATGTACTTTCTGCCATAAAAAAGAAGCTTCGCTAATTGTTGCGTAGCTAAGAGGTGATTTCCTAAACCTCAGATTCAATGAAATTCGGAAAGTAACGATAAACCTTCATGTACTTTTCGACATCCGCCCGCGGTATGGAGAGGTTTCCATAGTCTGCTTCTGCCAGCGGGATCGATGCATCAATAGCACGGACTTCTTTAAAGGTCAGAAATGGTGGATCGATAAGATATGAGTCTGCGCCTTGAGCCACGAAGGGAAGTTTTTGGAAGTCACAGCGACTGAAGTGATGCTCTTGGTCCGCTTCAAATAAAACGCCACCGACGGTAAGCATTCGAGCACCATCTTCGTAGTGAAAATTGGCCAGCTGCCGGTAAACAAGCCGCGAGCCAGCGGGGCGTACCCCATTAAATTTTCGCAAAGTCTCTTCGATTTTTGTTTGAATAATCGTGCGATATACGCGAGCCGTATTCCATCCAGAAAGATCGTTGGGCTTTGTATCCAGGGGAATTAGCTCATCGCCGACACGTGATTTTAGTGCGTCCATGACCGGGAGCTGTTTGCCCTCTTCGTCATGCTCGACCGGGGGGTTAGCGTTTACGGAAACAAAAATAGCACTTCCGGGCTTCGCTTTTATGCATACCGTTTCAATATCGGTTAGGACGGTTTGATCCAAATTGCCATCGTAGTCCAGCCATAAAACCGTTCTTTGATGCCAATCAAGCCTTGCTAAGACATGCGTCGACAAGCCGTACTGCATCTTAACGTGGCGATATGGAATGTTGAAATCAAAGCGCTGCCGCGTACTTGGTTCATTTGTATTTTCGATGCTGATCATTGAATCAAAGCCAAGTAGGCGATGAAACAATTTAAAGTCGCTAAAATACAAGGAGCCAAATCCTATATACCTGTAATCTTCCAGGCGGCCGAATTCACCCAGTTTCCGTAGAATTTCGGCTAGCATTTTTCGCTCTACCGATTTTGCGGGCCGAACTCGGTAATCGATTTTTCGATAACTCGCAGCCATTAGGTTGACTCGCGTTCAAGGAAGTATTCGAAAGATTTCTCTCCAACCGCCTTTGCTGCTGTGACATTAAAAAAGCGCTTCGCGAGTTCAACCTCAGCTATTGGCCTGGTATAAGAAATTCGAACGCTCGTGGGTGCTGGACGAGAACCATCATCTTGCGGGTATACAAATGTGGTCGATGTCTCTAGGGCTGAAAGCGCTCGGGGCGTGCCGGCTTTGATGGCATCAGAAAGCGCAGTTGTTTCAACTTCACCTTCTGCATCTAACTTATTGAGAAAATCGATAACCTGCCGCATAGCCGATGCCATTTCGAGTTTGGCCGCTAAATACAATGACGATTCGGGATCAACCGCATTCTTCATGGTATTCCAAGGAAGCACTGCTGCTTTTGCGCACTCGAAAAATACAAATCCTCGAAAACGCGAAAATTGATTGTGCGCCTTTGGTAATTTCTTCTCATCATTAACGACGTCATCCCAGCCAGTCGTTCTCGACTTGTCGGCTCTCAAAATTTGCCGCCCGTTGCATATGACATACCATCCGGCTTGATCTTGCGACGATTCGCTAATGCCCGCGTAAATCGTTACAAGGACGGGAATTTTCCCCCCCTCGGCATCAGGGTCCTCGGTCTCATAAGTGCGCTCAATTTTTATTGGCTTAATGCTATTGGAGACAATTAAGGTTGACAGCCGATGTTTAATTTCGTGTTGATTTATTGCGATGTGAAGGCCTCGATGAATGCTCTGTTCGTGAGCAGACTGAATCACATCAAGTACTCGCTTTTCAAAAACAGGACTCGAAAATTCTTCGGCAATGGGAGGGCGAATTTTTGTTACCTCGACAATGGTGCCACATTGAGCGACTGGCGCTGCAACACGCGTTAATTCGCTAAATTCAAATTCCCATTTTTCACGACCATCTTTGTCGACGGCAGTCTTCCATGTCGGGAGATCAACCTCAACTTTGAATTTTCCTTCCGGATCAACGGATTCGACTACAAAATGCTCACCCATTTTAAATAAGGCACGCTTCATGCCCACACCAAATTGCCCCACAGAACCGGTCGTTGTTGGCATTCCAGAGGCACGACCAAAGCGAAAAGCGTAGTGCTTTGCAATTTCGATTGAAATGCCGCCGCAGTTATCAATTATGGAAAAATGACCGGCATCAAATTCAACGTCAATAGTAAGACCGTTGTAATCGCCATTGGGGCGAAGTCTTCTAGCGCCATCCACACAATTGTCGATTAAATCTGCAATTGCATCCGCTAATTTAATATCTCTTACTAGAATGTCGATGAAAAATTCTTTTGTGGGCGATGCGTTGATCGCCAGGTCGTTTTGTTCATCTGCCATTCACGCTCCTCTGTATGACCGCATTGTGCTGATCGTGATGTGAGAACCGTTTGTAACAGAACTAAGAAGATGTTTGGTTAGAAGATTCACCTAGCCAAGAATCGAAGCGCTCGATTGAGCCAAACATCTTTTTTGATCTGGCACTCCCAGATCGTGAGCACGTGCCATCCGCGTGACCGAAGGCGCGCCGAGACTCGCACATCCCTCGCTTTGTTTCGAGTGATCTTTTCAGTCCAGAACTGAACGTTGCTTTTCGACGCGGCGCGCCCTTGTTTGCAGGAGTGCCCGTGCCAGAAACAGCCATGCACAAAGATAATCTTCCCCATTCCAGAAAAGACCAGATCTGGCGACCCGGGTAATCCTTTTGCATGCAGTCGGTACCGATACCCAAGCTGATGCAACGTTCTTCTGACGGTTAATTCGGGCAACGTGTTTTTGCTCTTGATGCGCGACATTAGACGGCTGCGACCTTCGGGAGTGAGTCGATCAACCATTGATCTCAAGAGAGTTTGGAGCGAGCATGTGCTCGATAACGTTTGCGTAGAAATCTTCCGGCATCGATTTCCAGATCTCATGCGCGAAACGAATCCGAGTGAGCTTTCTCTGCACCACCAGTTCGTACAGTTGCTCATAGCCCTGGCACTTGATGAAGAACATCAACATGAAATCCCCCAAGTAGTAGAACTCGTCCCTGTCGATCCGGCGAGCGACAGCGTCATCGGAGAGAAGGCCATACAGATATGCCCACTCGTCCTGATCGTCACTACCTAGAGCTCCGAGCGGCCTTTGAAGGTCGGGTCTTCCGTTGAATTGCTCATGCACCTTTCGATGGCACTCATCGCAGAGCGTGATCCCGTTTCCGAGTTCGTATCTTCCCCAGGGATAGAGGGTCTGCCTGACAACGTGATGCGCGTGTATCGTGGTTAAGGTGCCGCAGTTCACGCAGCGATTTCCATCTCTAGCTTTGATGAACTTGCCCCAAAGTCGGAGGCACCATTTTTGTGAGCGATTGCGGCCGACTGCGAATTGCAAGCGATCACGCTTCGTTCGGAGAGCAATCAGATCCATAGTTGGCACCGTCGATGCGCTTTCCATCGTTATGTGTGCTTGCAAGCGTCGCAGAAGAACGCTGTGATGAGTAGCTAGTTGCGCCTGCGCAAATTTTGCACCCAATGGCGACGCGTTATGGCAAAGAAAAAGCCTCCGCGTTGGGAGGCTTTCAAACCAGAAATTTTCTGGTGGACCACTGGATTTCCGCTGTCAGTAATTAGTTACTGTGGGAACCCTGAGTTTTGGTGCCGGAGAGATGAATCGAACACCCGACCTTCTCATTACGAATGAGCTGCTCTACCGACTGAGCTACACCGGCGAAGCCTCAGATTATAGCCACTCCATCAGCCCTTTTCGGCGTGGTACTGGGTCAAACGCTCAACTTCGTTACGTGAACCCAACATCACGCTCACCCGCTCGTGCAGCTTGGTGGGCTTCAAGTCCAGGATGCGCTGCTTGCCGTTGGTGGCCGCGCCGCCGGCCTGCTCGACCAGCCAGCTCATCGGGTTGGCCTCGTACATCAGCCTGAGCTTGCCGGCCTTCTCGGGCTCGCGCTTGTCCCACGGGTACATGAACACGCCGCCGCGCATCAGGATGCGGTGCACGTCGGCCACCATGCTGGCGATCCAGCGCATGTTGAAGTCCTTGCCGCGCGGGCCTTCCTTGCCGGCCAGGCACTCGTCGATGTAGCGCTTCATGGGCTCGTCCCAGTGGCGCATGTTGCTCATGTTGATCGCGAATTCCTTGGTGTCCGCCGGAATCTGGATGTCTTCCTGCGTCAGCACGAAGCTGCCTTGCTCGCGGTCCAGCGTGAACATGGCCACGCCGTTGCCCACGGTGAGCACCAGCGTGGTCTGCGGGCCGTAGATGCAGTAGCCCGCGGCCACCTGTTGCGTGCCGGGCTGCAGAAAGTCGGCCTCCTGCACGCCGGGGGTGTCGTCGGGCTTCTTCAGCACGCTGAAGATGGTGCCGATGCTCACGTTCACGTCGATGTTGCTGCTGCCGTCCAGCGGGTCGAACATCAGGAGGTATTCGCCCTGCGGGTAGCGGTTGGGCACCACGTAGATGCTGTCCATTTCCTCGCTGGCCATGGCCGCGAGGTGGCCGCCCCATTCGTTGGCCTCGATGAGCACTTCGTTGGCAATGATGTCCAGCTTCTTCTGGATCTCGCCCTGCACGTTCTCGCTCTCGGCCGTGCCGAGCACACCGCCCAGCGCGCCCTTGTTGACGGCCTGGCTGATGCTCTTGCACGCACGGGCCACCACTTCGAGCAGCAAGCGCAGCTGGCCCGGAATGAGGCCGTCGGCGCGCTGTTGTTCGACGAGGTAGCGGGTGAGGGAAATCTTCTGTTGTTGAGCCATGTGCTTTTCGTGTTCCTTGCTTGATCGCTGGGTGTGTGATCAGTTACCGGCCAAAGCGCGGGTAACGACTTCGTGGGTGTCTTTGCTCAAGTCCGGTTTCGCGGCCACGCGCGCGATCGCTTCGCGCGCGGCGCTGCGGTACGGCTCGGCCAGCTTGCTCCAGCGGTCGAGCGCGCGCGCCAGGCGTGCGGCCACCTGCGGGTTGATGGCGTCCAGCTCGATCACGCGGTCGCTCCAGAACACGTAGCCGGCCGCGTCGGGGCGGTGGAAGGCGCCGGGGTTCGCGCTGCAATAACTGAAGATCACGCTGCGCGCGCGGTTCGGGTTCTTGAGCGAGAAGTCCGGGTGCTTCATCAACTGCTTGACCAGCGGCAGGATGTCGCCGCCGCGGTCGCTCGCGCCGGCCTGCAGCGAGAACCATTTGTCGATGACCAGCGCCTCGTCCTTGAAGATGGCGTGGAACCGCGCGAGCGCCTGCGCCGCGAGCGTGTGGCCCGACGACACGAGCGCGTTGAGCGCGTTGAAGCGGTCGGTCATGTTGCCCGCGTCCTTGAAGCGCTGCAGCGTCTTGCCGGGCCACACGGTGTCGCCCGAGGCGCGCGCCGCCAGGCACAGAAAGTTGAGCGCCATGCCGGCCAGCGCGCGGCGGCCCGAGGAGGTCGGGTCGGGCGTGTACGCGCCGGTGTCGTGGTTCTCTTCGTACACCTGTTCCCAATCCGCGAAGAGGGCGGTGGCCAGCTGCGCGCGCATGGCTTCGCGCACCAGGTGCACGCGCTGCGGATCGACCACGTCGAGCTGCTCGGCAATGTAGGTTTCCGAGGGCAGCGTGAGCACCAGCTCCTTGAAGGCGGCATCGAGCAGGGGGTTGCGCAGCACGCTGCGCATGGCGTCGATGTAGGCGTCGTTCAGCACCGGGCTGGTGTCGGTCGCGAGCGCCGCAATGCCCTGCAGCGCGGCGCGCAAGCCCAGGCGCTGGCCGGCTTCCCAGCGGTTGAACGGGTCGGGGTCGTTGGCCAGCAGGGTGAGCAGCTGGGCGTCGGTGTAGTCGAAGTCGAGGATCACGGGCGCGCTGAAGCCGCGCAAGATCGAAGGCACGGGCTCGGCATCGAGGCCCACGAAGGTGAGCTGTTCGCCGGCGCGCGAGAGCACGATGGTTCGCGTGCCACGCGTCACATCGCTTTCGCCTTCGAGCTGGATCGGCAGCTCGCGCCCGTTGGCATCGAGCAGGCCGATGTTCAGCGGAATGACGAAGGGCTCCTTGGTCGGCTGGCCCGGCGTGGGCGGGCAGCTCTGCACCACGCTGAGCGTGTAGCTGCGGTTCTGTGCGTCGTACACGCCGTGCGCCGCAAGGCGGGGCGTGCCGGCCTGGCTGTACCAGCGCTTGAACTGGGGCAAGAGGCGCGCGAGTTCCGAATCGGGGTTGGCATCGGCAATGGCCTGCGCGAAGTCGTCGCAGGTCACGGCCTGGCCGTCGTGGCGCTCGAAGTAGAGCGTGATGCCTTTCTCGAAGCCCTTGCGGCCGACCAGCGTCTGCATCATGCGAACGACTTCGGCACCCTTTTCGTAAATGGTGACGGTGTAGAAGTTGCTGATCTCGATGTAGCTGTCGGGCCGCACCGGGTGGGCCATGGGGCCGGCGTCTTCGGGGAACTGGGCGGTGCGCAGCACGCGCACGTCTTCGATGCGCTTGACGGCGCGGGCCGACGCATCGGCGCACAGGTCCTGGCTGAACTCCTGGTCGCGGAAGACGGTGAGGCCTTCCTTCAGCGAGAGCTGGAACCAGTCGCGGCAGGTCACGCGGTCGCCGCTCCAGTTGTGGAAGTACTCGTGGCCGACGACGCTCTCGATGTTGCTGTAGTCCGCATCGGTGGCGGTGGCCTGATTGGCCAGAACGTACTTCGTGTTGAAGATGTTCAGGCCCTTGTTCTCCATCGCGCCCATGTTGAAGTCGCTGGTGGCAACGATCATGAAACGGTCCAGGTCCAGCGGCAGGCCGAAGCGGGTTTCGTCCCACAGCACGGAGTGGATGAGCGAGTTCATCGCGTGCTCGGTCTTGTCCAGGTCGCCGGCGCGCACGTACACCTGCAGCAAATGCTCCTTGCCGTTGCGCGCGGTGATGCGCTGCTCGCGCGCCACCAGCTTGCCCGCCACGAGCGCGAACAAATAGCTGGGCTTGCGGAACGGGTCGACCCACTTGGCGAAGTGGCGGCCCTCGGGCAGGTCGCCTTGTTCGACCAGGTTGCCGTTCGACAGCAGCACCGGGTACGCGGCCTTGGCGGCGCGCAGCGTGACGGTGTAGGTCGACATCACATCGGGGCGGTCGAGGAAGTAGGTGATGCGGCGAAAGCCCTCGGCCTCGCACTGGGTGAAGAAGGTGTCTTCGCTCACGAACAGGCCCATCAGCTTCGTGTTCTTGATGGGGCAGCAGGTGGTGAAGATCTCCAGCTCGAAGTCGCCTTCTTCCGCGTAGGGCAGGCCATCGATCACGAGCTGGTCGCCCTCCATGCGGAACGAGGCGCCCTGGCCGTTGACCAGCACGCGCGCGAGGTTCAGCTCATCGCCGTCGAGCCGCAGCGGCTGGATCGGCGCATCGGGGTTGCGGCGAAGGCGCATGCGGTTGAGCACGCGGGTCTTGGCGGGGTCCAGGTCGAAGGTGAGGTCGACGGTGTCGATCCAGTAGCCGGGGGCGGCATAGTCTTCGCGTCGAATGGCAATTGGTTGGCCTTGGCCATCACGCAGCATCATCGAGGGTCTCCAGAAAATTCGAATGGGCGAGTTCGTCGTAGTCGCGAACCGCGGCAATCACATGGGGGCCGGCCAGCTCGGCGGCGGTATGGGTGCTGCACACGGCCACGGCACGCATGCCGCCGCGGCGGGCGGCTTCGATGCCGAAGGGCGCGTCTTCGAACACGATGCAGCGCTCGGGCGCCACGCCGATGCGGCGCGCCGCTTCCAGAAAGATCGCGGGCGTGGGCTTGCCGCTGAAGCCTTCGTCGCCGCCGACGATCGCCAGCGGCAGCGGGTCCATCTTCAGGCGCGACATCGCGAATTCGATGTTGCCCTTGTCGCCCGCCGTGCCCACCGCCACCTTCAGGCCGCGCGCAACCGCGGCCTTGGCGAAGGCGGTGAAGCCCGCGACCTCGGTGAAGTTGTCGCTGAACATGGCGCGGTAGATCTCTTCCTTCTCGTGCACCAGCACTTGCGCTTCTTCATCGGAGAGCTTGCGCTCGAAGAGCTCGTGCATGCACTCCACGCCCGTGCGGCCCGTGGTGCGCGCGAGGATGTCGCTCACGTCCAGCTTCAAGCCATGGCGCTCGACAAACTCCACCCACGAGCGCGCATGCCAGGGCATGGAGTCGATCATGGTGCCGTCCATGTCGAAGATGAAGGCTTCGACCTTCCCGTGCGTCAAGCTCATTGGCGTCATCGGATCAAACGCCTTGCTTCAGCGAGGCTTCGATGAACACGTCCAGGTCGCCATCGAGCACCTTCTGCGTGGCCGAGACTTCGACGTTGGTGCGCAGGTCCTTGATGCGGCTGTTGTCCAGCACGTAGCTGCGGATCTGGTGGCCCCAGCCCACGTCGGTCTTGCTGTCTTCCAGCTTTTGCTGCTCTTCCTGGCGCTTGCGCATCTCGTGGTCGTACAGCCGCGAGCGCAGGCGCTTCCACGCCACGTCGCGGTTGCTGTGCTGGCTGCGGCCGTCCTGGCACTGCACGACGATGCCGGTCGGAATGTGCGTCAGACGCACGGCCGAGTCGGTCTTGTTGATGTGCTGGCCGCCCGCGCCGCTGGCGCGGAAGGTGTCGGTGCGCACGTCCGACGGGTTGATGTCGATCTCGATCGAATCGTCGATTTCCGGGTACACGAAGATCGATGCAAAGCTGGTGTGGCGACCGCCCGAGGAGTCGAACGGCGACTTGCGCACCAGGCGGTGCACGCCGGTTTCGGTGCGCAAGAGGCCGAAGGCGTAGTCGCCCTCGACCTTGATGGTCGCGCCCTTGATGCCGGCGGTGTCGCCGGGCGTCTCGTCTTCGATCTGCGTCTTGAAGCCCTTGCGCTCGGCGTACTTCAGGTACTGGCGCAAGAGCATGCTGGCCCAGTCGCAAGCCTCGGTGCCGCCGGCGCCGGCCTGGATGTCCACGAAGGCATTGAGCGGATCGGCCGGGTTGTTGAACATCCGGCGGAATTCGAGCTGCTTGATGTCGGCTTCGAGCGCGGTGGCGTCATCGGAGATGGACTGCAAACCGTCCATGTCGCCTTCTTCCTTCGACATCTCGAAGAGCTCGGCGTTGTCCGACAGGCCATTGGTCAGCTTGTCGAGCGTGACGACCACGTCGTCGAGCGACTTCTTTTCCTTGCCCAGTTCCTGGGCCTTCTTGGGGTCGTTCCAGACGTTGGGGTCTTCCAGCGATGCGTTGACTGTCCTCAGTCGTTCAGCTTTGGCATCGTAGTCAAAGATACCTCCGTAAATCGACCGTGCGAACGCTCAGGTCCGCGAGCATTGCGCCGATTTGGTTGATCTGTTCTGCGTCCATGGGGTGTCCTGACTGTGTGGGTTGGTGTTCGGGGGAACCGGATATTTTCTCACGCTCGGGAGGCCTGCCTTGCAGAGCCCCTGTATTGCGCCTTCCCCCTCTGGGGGAAGGTGGGGTTGGGGGCTGGCGGCTTCAATGCCGGCACAGTCTTCGAGGCCGTCGCGCCCCCACCCCAACCCTCCCCCAGAGGGGGAGGGGGCAAGTCAAGAAAAAGCCCCCTGGGCACGCCGCGCGCACCCAGGGGGCAAGGGGGAAGTCTGTGTCCGCGCGGATCAGAACGCCGGCACGAGCGAGCCCTTGAACTGGGTCTCGATGAAGCTCCTGACCTCCGGCGACTGGTACGCCGCCACGAGGCGCTTGGCCCATGACTTGTCCTTGTCGGCGCGGCGCACGGCGATCAGGTTGGCGTAGGGGCTCTTGGGCGATTCCTTGATCACCGCGTCCTTGTCGAGCGAGAGGCCCGCCTTCTCGGCGTAGTCGTTGTTGATGGAGGCGATGGTCAGGTCATCGAGCGAGCGCGGCAGCTGCGCCGCATCGAGCGCCACGAGCTTGAGCTTCTTCGGGTTCGTCACCACGTCCAGCGGCGTCGCGTTGTTGTTCTTCACCGCCTCGGGCTTGAGCGTGATGAGGCCGGCCTGCTGCAAGAGCAGCAACGCGCGGTTGCCGTTCGACGGATCGTTCTGGATGCCGACCGAGGCGCCATCGGGCAACTGGTCGATCGCCTTGATCTTGCGCGAGTAGAAGCCCAGCGGCGCGGTGATCGTGAGGCCCACGGGCACGATGTCGAAGCCGCGCGCCTTGTTCTGGTTGTCGAGGAAGGGCTGGTGCTGGAACGCGTTGGCGTCCAGGTCGCCCGAGGCGAGCGCGGCGTTGGGCAGCTGGTAGTCGTTGAACACCACGACCTGGATGTTCAGGCCGTCCTTGGCGGCGACCTTTTTCACCACCTCGAAGATCTGCTCGCCGTTGCCGACTGAGACGCCGACCTTCAGCGTGTTCTTGTTGTCCTGTGCGAAGGCGCTGCCGCTGGTGAAAAGAGCGGTGGCCAGTGCGGCAAGGGCCAGGGTGCGGCGGCGAAAAGTGCTGTGCATGTTGTTGTGCGAATCAAAAAATGAAGGCGCGAATGTGGCACCGCCGGCCGCATTCGCGAACGAACCAATGCGCATATCGATATGGCGTTGGCCGCGGGCGTTTTGAAATGCTTATGCGTTTTCATGCATAAGCAAGCGCCGATTTGTTCGTTCCCTTTTGGGGCGCTTGTTTTCATACTCGGCACCTTTTTGCGAACTCCGCGACCTGCCTTCACGCGGGCCGCGCCTCCTCTCCATGACCCACCATTCGCCTGATACGGCCCGCGGCGACGCGGCGCAGCCGGTCATCCGTCTTCAATCGGTGCAGAAGTCTTTTGCCCTGCCCAGCGGCGAGGTGTTCGACGCCGTGCAGTCGCTCTCGCTCGACATCCACCAGGGCGACGTGTTCGGCCTGATCGGCAAGAGCGGCGCGGGCAAGTCGACGCTGCTGCGCCTCATCAACCTGCTGGAGCGTCCCGATGCGGGGCGCGTGCTCGTCGGCGGGCGCGACCTCACCACGCTCTCGCGCCGCGAGCTGCGCGATACGCGCCAGAACATCGGCATGATCTTCCAGCAGTTCAACCTGCTGCAGAACGCCACGGTGTTCGACAACGTGGCCTTCCCGCTGAAGATCCACGGCCGCCATTCCAAGGCCGAGATCGATGCGCGGGTGCGCGAGTGCCTGGACCTCGTGGGCCTCGCTGAAAAGATCGACACCTACCCGGCCCAGCTCTCGGGCGGCCAGAAGCAGCGCGTGGCCATCGCCCGCGCATTGGCACCGCGCCCGCAGGTGCTGTTGTGCGACGAGCCCACCTCGGCGCTCGACACCGAAACCACCCGCGCGCTGCTGGAGACGCTGCGCGACATCAACCAGAAGATCGGCGTGACCATCGTGATCGTCACGCACGAGCTCTCGGTGGTAGAGGTGCTGTGCCGCAACGTGGCGATCCTCGAGAAGGGCCGGCTGGTGGAGCAGTTCGCCGTCGATGCGCCGAGCGAAGAGCGCAAGACCGCGCTCGGTCGCGAGATCGACGAGCTGGTGCGCCGCCGCGAGCGCGAGGCGCGCCTGCCCATCGAGCCGCGACCCATATCCGCCGCGCGCAATGCACAAGAGGTGGCCTATGTTTGAGAACATCGCCCCGATCCTTCCCGAGCTCTGGACCGCCACGGGCCAGACTTTCATGATGCTGGCCATCGGCCTGTCGGCCGCGGTGCTGATCGGCGGGCCGCTGGGCATCTTGCTGTTCCTGCTGGGGCCGGGCCAATCGCTGGAGAACAAGCCGGCGTTCCTGGTGCTGAACTGGATCGTCAACACGGTGCGCTCGTTCCCTTTCATCATTCTCTTGGTGGCGCTGGTGCCGTTCACGCGGGTGATCGCAGGCACCTCCATCGGGCCGCTGGCGGCCGCGGTGCCGCTGTCGTTCGCGGCCATTCCGTATTTCGCGCGGCTGGTGGACCAGTGCCTGCGCGAAGTGCCGCGCGGCGTGATCGAGGCGGCGCATGCCATGGGCGCCTCGGAGCTGCAGATCGTCTGGCGTGTGCTGGTGGTGGAGGCACGCTCGGGCCTCGTGCTCGCGCTCACGGTTTTGGCGGTGAGCTTTCTCTCGTACTCGGCGATCGCCGGCGTGGTGGGAGGCGGCGGCATCGGCGACCTGGCGATCCGCTACGGCTACTACCGCTTCCAGACCGACGTGATGGTGCTCACCGTGGCGCTCCTGGTGGTGCTGGTACAGATCCTGCAATTCGTGGGGAACACCACGGCGCGCAGGCTGGACAAGCGTTGATTCCTTTTTCTTTCCTTTCCTACCTTTCCTTTTTCCTGCTGGTCATCTCATGAAAACCGCATTGCTGCGCCGCTCCGTCCTCGCCCTGTCCCTCGTCGCGCTGTCGTTCGGCGGCCTCTCGCTCGCGCAGGCGCAAGACGCCAAGAAGAACCTCGTGATCGGCGGCACCGCCGGCTCCAACATCGACCAGCTGAAGGTCGGCATCGTGCCGCTCCTGGAGAAGAAGGGCTACAAGGTGAAGCTGGTCGAGTTCAACGACTACGTGCAGCCCAACCTCGCGCTCGCCCAAGGCTCGCTCGACGCCAATTTCTTCCAGCATCAGGTCTACCTGAAGAAGTTCTCGGCCGACCAGAAGCTGGACCTGGCCGAACTGGTGCAGGGCCCGATCGCGCCGCTGGGCGTGTACTCGACCAAGCGCAAGACGCTGGCCGACGTGAAGGAGGGCGACCGCGTCACGCTCCCGAACGACCCGAGCAACCTGGCGCGCGCGCTGGTGCTGCTGGAGCAGAACAAGCTCATCACGATCAAGGCCGGCGTCGATCCGATCCGCGCGTCTGAAAAAGACGTGGCCGAGAACCCGAAGAAGCTCAAGTTCATTCCGCTGGAAGCCGCGCAGCTGCCGCGCTCGTTGGGCGACACCGAGTACGCCATCGTCAACGGCAACTTCGCGATCTCCTCGGGCCTGAAGCTCACCGAAGCCGTGGTGCTGGAGAAGACGCCCGACTACTACCTCAATGTGGTCGCGGTGAAGACCGGCGACAAGAATTCCGCTTGGGCCAAGGACATCGTCGAGGCCTACCATTCGAAGGAATTCAAGACGGTGGTCGACACCAAGTTCCAGGGCTACGCCAAGCCCAGCTTCCTGCAGTAATCACCTCTCAACGAAGGACGCCCTCATGCCCGTGCTCGCCGTATTCGATGCCCAAGCCAACTGGCGCGACACGCATGTGTGCGATGGATGGATCACCGAGCATCTGGCCGCGCAGGGCGTGAGTTGGGGGCGCGGCAAGGCGAAGAAGGGGCAGCGCGCGCTCGATGGGGCGGGACTGTTTTATCTGCCTACTGCCGACGGTTATCTGGGGTTGTTGTTCGAAGGGGGCGAGTGGGTTTCGATTCCCTCTGACAAGCCGCATTTCTTCGATGCGGGGGAGGCGGAGTCTCTCGATGGGCTGCCTGCGGAGCTGCCGCTCTTCGAGGCCTTTGTGGAAGAGGTGCTGTCCCTTACGGGGAACGACGCCGACGAGGAGTGACGAGGGCTCGGGTCGGTGGCGGGTGCACAGGCCACCGGGTACTCCCCTCCGCGAATGTCCCCCGGGGCTTCGCCCCTCCTCCTTGATTTCGCTGCGGGGAGCACCCGATGCCCTGCGCACTTGGACGCGCTGCTGGTGCGCGGCCGATCAACGACTGCTCTGAAAACGAGCGCGCCGATGGGGTGCCTTGCGCAGCGAAATCAAGGAGGAGGGCGAAGCCCGGGGGACATTCGCGGAGCAAGGTACCCCGTCGGCGCGATCGTCGCCCTGAACAGAACAGCGCTCAAGCCGCCAGCCGCTGCGCAGTCCGTCCACCAGGCCGCGCCAGCCCGAGGTGATCGCGCAACGTGCGCCCCTCGTACTCGGTGCGAAAGAGCCCACGCTTCTGCAGGATCGGCACCACGCCATCGACAAAGTCCTGCAGCCCGTGCGGCAGCGCATCCGGCATCAGGTTGAACCCGTCTGCCGCACCACCTTTGAACCAATGCTCGATGTCATCGGCGATCTGCTCCGGCGTACCGACGATCACACGATGCCCGCCGCCGCCAGCGAGTTCGCGGATCAGCTGGCGCACCGTGTAGCCATGCGTGCGGCCGGCCGCGACCACCGCGTTGAAGAAGGTGTGGTTGCCGTTGCCATTGCCCGGGAGCGGCAAGTTGTCGGGCAGGCGCTCGTCGAGCTTCAGGCGATCTGGCGTGATGCCCAGCGTGCCGGCCAGGCGCGTGAGGCTGTAGTCCCACGGGATCAGATCGACCAACTCGTCGCGCCGGCGCCGCGCCTCGGCCTCGGTGCCCCCCACGATGGTGGTGAGGCCGGCGAGTACCTTCACCGCATCGGGGCCGCGGCCCAGTTCGGCGGCGCGGGTCTTGAGGGCGCGTGCGTAGGCCAGCGATTCTTCGAACGACTGCGAGGCCGAGAACACGGCTTCCGCATGGCGTGACGCGAGCTCGCGCCCATCGGCCGAGGCACCCGCCTGCACCAGCACCGGATGGCCCTGCGGCGCGCGCGGCAGGTTCAGCGGACCCTGCACCGCGAAGTGCTCGCCGCGGTGCGCGATCGCATGCACCTTGGCCGGGTCGATGAAGCGGCCCGAGGCCTTGTCGCCGATGAAGGCATCGTCTTCCCAGCTGTCCCACAGGGCCTTCACGATGTCGGCGAATTCCGAGGCGCGGGCGTAGCGCTGGGTGTGGTCGGGCGTCGTGTCCAGGCCGAAGTTGCGGGCCGAGGGCAGGTCGGCGGTGGTCACCATGTTCCAGCCCGCGCGGCCGTTGCTCACATGGTCGAGCGTCGAGAAACGGCGCGCGATGTTGTAGGGCTCGTTGTAGCTGGTGGAGGCGGTGGCGATGAGGCCGATGTGCGTCGTCGCCGCGGCCACGCAGGCCAGGAGGATGGTGGGCTCCAGCGCGGTGATCGGGCGGAAGTGGATCTGGTCCACGATGGCCGCGTTGTCCGCGAGAAAGATCGCATCGAGCTTGGCGGCTTCGGCGATCTGCGCGGTGCGGATGTAGTGCTGGATGTCGGCGAACGCCCAGGGGTCGCTCTCCGGCAGGCGCCACGCCGAGGGCACGAAGCCGGAGTGCAGGATGTTGACGTTGAGGTGCAGTTGCCTGCGCGGTGCGCTGTGGTTGTTGCTCATTGGCTGAAGTAGTCCGGCAGCCGGTAGCCGGCCCACACGGGGTTGGCCCTGAAGAACTTCTGGAACTCGGGCGACTGGTAGGCGGCCACGATGTCTTTCGCGAACTTCGCGTTCTCGTTGCTGCGCTTGACGGCCACCACGTTCACGTAGGGCAGTGTCATGTCTTCGAGCTTCAGGGCCTCGGTGAGCTTCAGGCCCGAGGCGACGGCGAAGTTGCCCTGCACGGCGGCGAGGTCGGCATCGGCCAGCGAGCGCGGGGCCTGCGCGGCATCGAGCGGAACGATCTTCAGGCGCTTGGGGTTGTTCACGATGTCGCGCTCCGACACGCTCAGCGGGCTCACGCCCGGCTTCAACGTCACCCACCCGATGGCCGCGAGGATGTTGAGCGCGCGCGCCGCATTCACCGGGTCGGCCGGCAGCGTGACGGTCGCGCCGTCGGGCACCTTGTCCAGCGACTTGTGGCGCTGCGAATAGAGGCCCATCGGCGGCGTCGGCACATGCACCACGGGCACGAGGTCGAAGCCTTGCTGCTTGTTGGTGGCGTTGAGGTACAGCGAGTGCTGGAAGATGTTGGCGTCGATCTGCCCGCGCTCGACGGCATCGTTGGGTTGCACGCCCTGGCTGAACTCGACGTACTTGACGGTGTAGCCCAGCTTCTTCAACTGAGGCTCGATGCCGAGGGTGAAGGCATCGCGGTACGGGCCGGGCATGAAGCCCACGCGCAGGTCATCGGCGTGGGCGGAGATGTGAAGGAGCAGGCTCAGTGCGAGGCCGCCGGACAGCGGGGCGAGGCGGCGCAGCCACGAGGGCGCGCGCGAGGGGAAAGGCATGACGGCAACTCCGGAGGACGGCGAAAGGAGTTGGGCACTCTAGGCGGCGGTGCCTGATGCGCGAACGAAGATTTGTGCGCTTGGATATCCGGTCGGCGGATATCGCGGGGCAGGGCAATGACATCGGTCCGCGCCTTTTGTAGGATGCCGCCATGACCCAGCACATCGGAATCGTCGGCTGCTCGGCCGAAGGCGCATCGCTTTGCTACCAGACCATTTGCGTGGAGGGCGCGAAACTGCTCGGCCCGCACGCGCACCCCGAGGTCTCGATGCACACGCCATCGCTCTCGGACTACATGGAACACATCTACCAGGGCGACTGGCGCGGCGTGGGCGAGGTGATGCTCGCGTCGGCGCACAAGCTCGCGAAGATCGGCGCGGACTTTCTGGTGTGCCCCGACAACACCATCCACCAGGCGCTGCCGTTCATCGAAGGTCGCTCGCCGCTGCCGTGGCTGCACATCGCCGGATGCGTCGCCGATGAAGCGGCGCAGCGCGGCTTTCGGCGCATCGGCATCACGGGCACGCGATGGCTGACCGACAGCGAGGTGTATCCCGAGAAGCTCTCGGCGCGCGGCCTGGAATATGTCCGCCCCACCATCGAGGAGCGCGACGAGATCGCGCGGATCATCATGGAAGAGCTGGTCTACGGCGTCTTCAAGCCCGAGGCCGTGGCCACTTTCCAGCGCGTGATGCAGCGCTTGAAAGATGAAGAGGGCTGCGACGCGGTGGTGCTCGGCTGCACCGAGATTCCGCTGATCATGAACGACGCGAATTCGCCGCTGCCGACGCTCGATTCGACGCGGCTGCTGGCACGCGCGGCATTGCGCCGCGCGACGCAGACGAACTAGGCCAGGAAGTCTTCGATCAGCCGCGCCACGCGCTGCGGCTGGTCGTGGTGCAGCATGTGGCCCGCGTCGTCCAGCCGCTCGATGCGCACCGAGGGCACGGACTTCAGGCGCTCGTGGAATTCATCGAGCGTGTAGCGGGCCTTCCACCAGCCGTGCAGGCTGTCGTCGGCGGCCTCGATCATCAGCGTCGGCGCGGTGATGCGCGCGTAGAGCGCGAGGGTTTCATCGACGCGGAAGATGTGCGCGTTGACGATCTTGTGCGCCGCTTCGCCCAGGATCTGCCAGCGCATGCTGCCGTCGGGCTGCGGGTGGCCGGCGGACCAGTGGCTCGCGAGCCAGTCGGCCTTGTCTTGCGTCAGGCGCGGGTTGGTCTTCATGAGGCGGCGGGCCACGCCGTCGACGGCCGAGTAGCCCGCGAGCGCCTTCTCGCCGCGGTGCAGGCCCTTGAGCTCGTCGATCCACTGGCCGTAGCGCGCGGGCGCCTCGTCGGGCTTGCGCGCGGGCATGCCGAAGCCTTCGAGGTTCACGAGGCGGCGGATGCGCGCGGGCCGAACGCCCGCGTAGTGCATCGCGACGTTGCCGCCCATGCTGTGGCCGACGAGGTCGACCGGCCGCGCATCGTTGCCTTCGCCCGCATAGTGGTCGAGCAGCCATTCGAGGTCGGCCAGGTAGTCGGCGAGCCAGTAGTTGTCGACGCCGCCGCCGTCGGTGAGGCCGAAGCCGCGCCAGTCGGGGGCGATGATGAAGCGGTCTTCGGCCAGCGCATCGACCACGAACTGCCAGGAGGCCGCGACGTCCATCCATCCGTGCACCAGCACCAGTGGCGGGCGGTCCGGCGAGGGCTCGCCCCAGAGGCGCACGTGGTAGCTCAAGTTGCGCACGGGCACGAATTCGCTGCGCGAGGGACGGAGGGCTTGGTACATGGGCGTCGATGATAAGGAGCCTGGCGCGTTCGGGCAGTCCGCCAGACGACAGTTGTGAACACCAGCGGAGCGCATCCGCTCGGGCTTTCGGCGCACGGCCAGCGCGTTGCGGGGGAGGGCGGTAGCATCCCGCGCATGAAAAAGATCCAACTCGGTCAGAGCGACCTGCACGTCACCCCGATCTGCCTCGGCACCATGACTTTCGGCGAGCAGGTGGACGAGCCCACCGCCCACGCCATCCTGAGCCGTTCGCTCGAGCGGGGCGTCGATTTCATCGACACCGCCGAGATGTACTCGGTGCCCACCCGCAAGGAAACCTACAGCGTCACCGAAACCATCATCGGCAACTGGTTCGCTGGTAACCCCGGCGCGCGCCAGAAGCTCGTGCTGGCCACCAAGGTGGCCGGCCCGCTGCGCAACACGCCCTGGGTCCGCGAAGGCGTGGGCATGACGGCCGCGGACATCGTGGCCTCGTGCGAGGCAAGCCTGAAGCGCCTCAAAACCGAGACGATCGACCTCTACCAGATCCACTGGCCCGAGCGCCATGTGCCGGCCTTCGGCAACATCTACTACGACCCGTCCAAGGAAGTCACGCAGACGCCGATCCACGAGCAGCTGGAGACCTTCGGCAAGCTGGTGAAGGCCGGCAAGATCCGCGCGATCGGCCTGTCGAACGAAACGCCCTATGGCGTGCACGAGTTCGTGCGGCTGGCAGAGCAGCACGGGCTGCCGCGCGTAGCCACGGTGCAGAACGTCTACAACCTCGCGAGCCGCGGCGCCGAGAACGGGCTGGACGAGACGATGCATCGGCTGGGCGTCTCGCTGCTGGCCTACTCGCCGCTGGCCTACGGCCTCCTGACCGGCAAGTACGACCAGAGCGGCATCACCGGCCCCGACGCGCCCGCCGAAGCGCGCATCACGCGCTACGAATCGGTGCGCAAGCTCCGCTGGGGCCGCCCCGACGCACTGAAGGCCGCGCGCCTGTACAACCAGCTCGCGCGCGACAACGGCTTGACGCCCACGAAGCTCGCGCTGGCCTTCTGCTACACCAAGTGGCAGGTGGCGAGCACGATCATCGGCGTGCGCACGCTCGAGCAGCTCGACGAGGACATCGACGCGTACGGCACCACGCTGTCGCCAGAAATCCTGGCCGAGATCGACAAGATCCGCTGGGACATCCGGGACCCGGCTGCGTGAACGACAAGATGGTGAAGAAGGTCCACGTTTCCGAAACGCCCGCAACGCAACTGCTGCGGGCGAACAAGATCGCCTTCACCGAGCATCCCTACGAGTACATGGAACACGGCGGCGCGCAGCGCGGCGCCGAGATGCTGGGGCTCGACCCCTTCACCGTCATCAAGACGCTGGTGATGCAGGACCAGGACGCCAGGCCGCTCATCGTGCTGATGCACGGCAACCGCACGGTGTCGACCAAGAACCTCGCGCGGCAGATCGGCGCCAAGTCCGTCGAGCCCTGCAAGCCCGAGGTGGCGCAGCGCCACAGCGGCTACATGGTGGGCGGCACCTCGCCCTTCGGCACGCGGCGCGAGATGCCGGTGTACGTCGAATCGACCATCCTCGAGTTGCCGAGGATCGTGCTCAATGGCGGGCGGCGCGGCTACTTGATCGGCATCGATCCGCAGGTGTGCGTGGCGCTGCTGGGCGCGACGCCGGTGCAGTGCGCGCTGGCAGAATAGCCGCCGCGACGGCGCCGGCACTTTGGCGCGTCGCCGATAAGAACAACCAATCCCGCGGAGCGCTGCCTTGAGCTTTCACCTGCCGTCCCTCATCGCCATCGTGGCGTCGTACCTGATCGGCTCGCTGTCCTTCGCGGTCATCGTGAGCAAGTCGCTCGGCATGGCCGATCCGCGCAGCTACGGCAGCGGCAACCCCGGCGCGACCAACGTGCTGCGCTCGGGCAACAAGGGCGCGGCGCTCGCCACGCTGGTGCTCGATGCGGTCAAGGGCTGGCTGCCGGTGTTTTTGATCCGCCACTACGGCGCGCAGTGGGGCCTGGGCGATGGCGTGGCCGCCGTGGCGGGCCTCGCGGCTTTCCTCGGGCACCTGTACCCGGTGTTCTTCGGCTTCCAGGGCGGCAAGGGCGTGGCGACCGCGGCGGGCGTGCTGGTGGGCATTGCGCCCTGGCTGGGGCTGGCGACCGGCGTCACCTGGCTGATCATCGCGGTCTTCTTCCGCTATTCGTCGCTGTCGTCGCTGGTGGCGGCGTTCTTCGCGCCGGCCTATTACCTTTTGGGCGGCAACATCGCGTGGCCGCTCGACCGCACGGTGCTGATTGCGATCATCATCATGAGTCTGCTGCTGGTCTGGCGGCACCGCGAAAACATCCGCCGGCTCGCGGCCGGCACGGAGTCGAAACTCGGCTCGAAGAAAAAAGCTTGAAGCAGAAGGCTAGAACACCACCATGGCAACCCTCACCCGCTTTCACGTCGGCCCGCGTCTCTCGGAGACGGCCGTGCACAACGGCACCATCTATCTCGCGGGCCAGGTGCCCGACGACACCTCGCAGGACATCCGCGGCCAGACCACGCAGGTGCTCGCCATGGTCGATCGCCTCCTGGCCGAAGCCGGCAGCGACAAGTCGCGCATCCTCATGACGCAGATCTTTTTGGCCGACATCACCGACATCACGGCGATGAACGAGGTGTGGGATGCGTGGATTCCGGCCGGCAACACGCCGCCGCGCGCAACGGTGCAGGCCAAGATGGCCAATGCGGCCTACAAGATCGAGATCGTCGTCACGGCCGCAGCGGCCTGACGGTCAATAGCGCTTCTCCAGAACCATCTGGTCCGCATCGCGGCGCATCGAGAAGCGGTTGATGAAGCTGTTGCCCAGCAGCACGAAAGGCATCGGCTCGGGCGACACGATGGCGTCGATGTCGTAGACCTCGACATCGCCGACGCGCACGGACTGCAGCCGCAGCTTGTAGCCCACGGTCACGCCGTTGGCGGTGCTCATCTGGACCCGCTGGGCCTTGCTGTAGTCCAGGCCGATGCGCTGCGCATCGGCGGCCGACAACGCGATCGACGTGGCCCCGGTGTCGAGCATGAAGGTGACCGTGCGCCCGTTGATGGTGCCCTGCGTCATGTAGTGGCCGCGGCTGTCGGCCGGCAGCACGATGCGGCTGCCACCGCCGGAACCTCCACCATTTCCGCCGATGCTGACCGGCGTGTCCATGCGCAGGTTGACGCGCTTGCCCTCGAGTTCGACCACGGCCTGCTCGGCCTGCAGCGACACCAGCTTCACGCCCTGGAAGCTCTCGCCGACCGCCACCGTCTTGGGCGGCGCGCCGTTCACGATCAGGATCGCGCGGCTGCCGATGGTGCCGGTGAGCATCACCGAGCTGGCGGCATGCGCCGTCGCAGCGGCAGCCAGAAGCAGCGCTGCCGCGAGGGCGGCCGGGGATTTCATGGTGCGATCAGTCGCGGAAGTTGTTGAACGACAGCGGCATGTCCGGCACGTCCTTCTTGATGAGGGCCATCGCGGCCTGAAGATCGTCGCGCTTGGCGCCGGTGATGCGCACCGCGTCGCCCTGGATCGCGGCCTGCACCTTGAGCTTGCTGTCCTTGACGATGCGGGTGATCTTCTTGGCCTGCTCGCTCTCGATGCCGCTCTTGACCTTGATGACCTGCTTGACCTTGTCGCCGCCCATCTTCTGGACGTCGCCCTTGTCGAGGAAGCGCACATCGACGCTGCGCTTGGTGAGCTTGCTGCGAAGGATGTCTTCGACCTGCACGAGCTGGAACTCGGCATCCCCGATCATGGTGATTTCCTTGTCCTTGAGGTCGACGGCAGCCGCCGTGCCCTTGAAATCGAAGCGCGTCGCGATTTCCTTGGCGGTGTTCTCGACCGCATTCTTCACTTCGGGCAGATTGGGCTCGCAGACGGTATCGAAAGACGGCATGGGCTCTCCTGATGTCACTTGTGCTGGATGCGACAATTCTCCCATGATCGTGGAGCACAACGTCCCCCTGCAGCCGTACAACAGTTTCGGCATCGTCGCGCGCGCGCAGCGCCTGGCGCGCATCACGGGCGAGGCCGATATCGCCGAGCTCCTGGCCGGCCCCGACTGGCCGGGCGCCCCCCGTTTCGTGCTGGGCGGCGGCAGCAACATCGTGCTGACCGGCGACGTCAAGCCGCTGGTGCTCAAGGTGGAAATCAAGGGCCTGCGGCTGGTCGAAGAGACGCCCAGGGCCTGGATCGTCGAGGCGGGTGCGGGCGAAATCTGGCACGACGCCGTCGAATGGATGGTGCGCAACGGCTATCCCGGCCTCGAGAACCTGGCGCTCATTCCCGGCACCGTGGGCGGCGCCCCGGTGCAGAACATCGGCGCCTACGGCGTCGAGCTGCAGGACCGCTTCGAATCGCTGGACGCCATCGACCTGGACACCGGCCGCAGCTTCATGCTCGATGCGGCCCAGTGCGCCTTCGGCTATCGCGACTCTGTCTTCAAGCACGTGCGAAGCGGCCCGAACGACTTCGGCCTCGCAGGCCGGGCGCTGATCACGCGGGTGCGCTTCAGGCTGCAAAAGCCGTGGAAAGCGGTCGTCGGCTACCTCGACCTCGAACGCAAGATGGAAGAAACCGGCAACTTCACGCCGAGCGCCGTCGATGTCTTCGACTGGGTCTGCGCCATCCGCCGCGCCAAGCTGCCCGACTGGCGCGTGCTGGGCAACGCCGGCAGCTTCTTCAAGAACCCGACCGTCACGCCCGAGCAGTGCGCCGACATCATCGCGCGCGACCCCAAGATCGTTCACTACCCGATGGCCGACGGCAGCATCAAGCTGGCGGCCGGCTGGCTCATCGACGCCTGCGGCTGGAAGGGCAAGTCGGTCGGCAATGCCGGCGTGTACGAGCGGCAGGCGCTGGTGCTGGTCAACCGCGGCGGCAGCGAGAACCCGGTGACCGGCGGCGAGGTGATGACGCTGGCCAAGGCCATCCAGACCAGCGTGTACGAGCGCTTCGGCATTCGCCTGGAGCCCGAGCCGGTGGTCGTCTGACGCGATGGATCTGGACTTTTTGCACCTGAATTTCCGGCGGCGCATCGCGACGCTGGTGTGGGCGCAGCGGGTCGTCATCGTGGCGGGCATCGCCTCGGTGTTTCTGGTGCCGGCGCGCTGGTGGGGATCGGCGCTGCTGTTCATCGCGGCCTTCTGCTTCGCGGCGCTCCTGAGCCGCATCGAAGTGAGCCTGCGCCGCCAGTTCATCCGCGAGGCGCGGCTGCCGCCCTTTCTCGTTGGCAAGCTGCGCGAAGCCCATCCGCAGTTGAGCCGGCGCGATGCCGAGCTGGTGCTGCGGGGCCTGCGCCAGTTCTTCATGGCGCACCTGCGCAGCGACCGCAAGTTCGTCGCCATGCCCTCGAAGGTGGTCGACACCGCCTGGCACGAGTTCATCCTGCACACGCAGGGCTACCAGAACTGGTGCAAGGCGGCCTTCGGCGGCATGCTGCACCACAGCCCGGCCGAGGTGCTGGGCAAGGACGCCAAGCGCAACGACGGCCTGCGCCGCACCTGGTACTGGGCGTGCAAGGAAGAGAGCATCGATCCGCGCAAGCCCGCGCGGCTGCCGCTGCTGTTCGCGCTGGACATCAAGTTCGCGATTCCCGGCGGCTTCGAATACGTGCCCGACTGCAAGGCGGTCGACCGGCACAACGGCTCGACCGCGCAGTGCGGCAGCGAGTTCGGCGAGTCTTCGTCGGATGGCGGCGGCTCGGGCGATGCCGGTGGTTTCGGCGGCAGCGAGTCGGGCAGCGACAGCGGAAGCGGGGACTCTGGCGGTGACAGTGGTGGTGACAGCGGCGGGTGCGGAGGCGGCTGCGGCGGAGGCGGCGGCGACTGACCGACGCGACGCAGCGCCAAAGAAAAACGGGCCCCTCGGGCCCGTTCGTCATTGAAGCGCGCGGCGCTTACTTGCTGCCGCTTTCGTCGTCGTTCGCGAGCTTGGGCAGCGAAGCGCCCTGGCTCGACGACAGCAGCCCGGTGCGGGTGTAGATCGCCAGCTTTTCGCGCGTGTCGATGATGTCCAGGTTGCGCATCGTCAACTGGCCGATGCGGTCCAGCGGCGTGAACGCGCCTTCGACCTTTTCCATGCTCAGGCGCTCGGGCTTGTAGGTGAGGTTGGGCGATTCGGTGTTCAGGATCGAGTAGTCGTTGCCGCGGCGCAGCTCGACGGTCACTTCGCCGGTGATGGCGCGCGCCACCCAGCGTTGGGCGGTCTCGCGCAGCATGATCGCCTGCGGGTCGAACCAGCGGCCCTGGTAGAGCAGGCGGCCGAGCTTGCGGCCGTGGTCGCGGTATTGCTCGATCGTGTCTTCGTTGTGGATGCCGGTCACCAGGCGCTCGTAGGCGATGAACAGCAGCGCGAGGCCCGGGGCCTCGTAGATGCCGCGGCTCTTGGCCTCGATGATGCGGTTCTCGATCTGGTCGCTCATGCCCAGGCCGTGGCGCCCGCCGATGCGGTTGGCTTCCAGGATCAGCTCGACCATGTTCGGGTAGGCCACGCCGTTCAGCGCGACGGGCACGCCTTCTTCGAAGCGCACCGAGACGGTCTCGCGCTTGACCTCGACTTCGTCCTTCCAGAACGCGACGCCCATGATGGGCTGCACGATCTGCATGCCGCTGTTCAGGTGCTCCAGGTCTTTCGCCTCGTGCGTGGCGCCCAGCATGTTGGAGTCGGTCGAGTAGGCCTTCTCGGACGACATCTTGTAGGCGAAGCCGGCCTTCTGCATGAATTCCGACATTTCCTTGCGGCCGCCGAGTTCGTCGATGAAGACCTGGTCGAGCCAGGGCTTGTAGATCTTCAGCGCGGGGTTGGTGAGCAGGCCGTAGCGGTAGAAGCGCTCGATGTCGTTGCCCTTGTAGGTGCTGCCGTCGCCCCAGATGTTGACGTCGTCTTCCTTCATGGCCGACACCAGCATGGTGCCGGTCACCGCGCGGCCCAGCGGCGTGGTGTTGAAGTAGGTGACGCCCGCGGTGGTGACGTGGAAGGCGCCGGCCTGCAGCGCGGCGATGCCTTCGTTGGCCAGTTGCGCGCGGCAGTCGATCAGGCGCGCGTTTTCGGCGCCGTAGAGCATCGCCTTGCGCGGGATCTCGTCGTAGTCGGGCTCGTCGGGCTGGCCGAGGTTGGCGGTGTAGGCGTAGGGAATCGCGCCCTTGTTGCGCATCCAGTGCAGGGCCGCGCTGGTGTCCAGGCCGCCGGAGAAGGCAATGCCGACCTTCTGGCCGGCGGGAACGTTTTGGAGGATGGTCGACATGTCAGAGGTTCCGGGTTCGCGGTTCAGCCGAAGTGGCAGATGTAGCTGTAGGGCTCGCCGCTCACGCGGATCTGGAAGCTGGAGTTGCCCGGCACGTTGAACTTCTGGCCCGGGCCCGAAGCGACCCATTCGGTGGTGCCGGACAGCAGGTACTCGCAGCTGCCGGCCGTGCCTTCCATGATCTCGGGCGCGCCGGTGTTGAAGGTGAGGGTGGACGGCAGGATCACGCCGACCGATTTCTTCGTGCCGTCGGCGAGCGTGAGGCTGTGGCTCACGCATTTGCCGTCGAAATACACATTGGCCTTGGTGGCCACTGCGGCGCTGTTCAGAGTGTCGGTAGTCGTCGTCATTGGGTGGCGCCGGCGCCTGGGCGTTCGGCTAATCGAGGACGCACCGCACCGGCGGCGCACCCGTCAGGGTTGGGAAAGTCCTCGATTTTAGGGGCTCGACGGCCCCCATCTTCTCAACGGTGCCAGCCGCCGCGGTAACCGCCGTAGCCGCGATAGCCGTAGCCACCCCGGTAGCCGCCGTAGCCGCGGCCGTAGTAGCCGCCGCCCCAACCGCGCGAATACCCCAGGTTCAGCGAGATGCCGACGGGCGGGTACACGTAGGGCTGCGCATATGGGTAGGAATAGGCGGGCTGCACGTAGACCGGTGGCGCATAGACCGGGGCCGGCTGTGCGTAGACCGGCGCGCCCTGGCCGGAGACCACCACGCCGGGCTCCGGCACGACGTTTTCCCAGGGGGAACCGCCGCCTTGCTGGCCCTGTTGGTACTGTTCCTGGTACTGCGGGTCTTGCTGGTACTGCTGGCCGTTGTTGGCCTCGACCGGGTAGACCTGAGGCTGTGGCTGCACGGGCATGCTCGTTGCGCCCGTCGTGGTCACGCCATAGGCGCTGGCCTGGATCGGGATCGTGGCGCCCGGCCGGCTGGTGGTGCGGGTCGTGTACTGGCGGCCCTGGTATTCGTAGGTGACGTTGTAGCTGACGTCGCTGCCGGTCGTCTCGCGGATCGGGGTGGCGGAAATCACCCGGGCCTGGACCACCTGCTGGGCCTGCGCGACGGTTGCTCCCGTCGCCAGCAGCCCGGCCACCGAAAGCCCCGCGAGGGTGCGAAAAACGTGTCTGTTCATGGTGTTCTCTCCTGCAGATCGAGGTTGGAGGCCGGCCGGCGAGACGGGGTTCCGGGGTTTACACGGCGTTCACAGCCCAGGTTTGGGCGTCGAATCCCGTCGTAACGCCGGTTTTGGCCCCCCAGTTGACCACCGGACGCTTGATGAGGCTCGGGTTGGCCAGCAGCACCGCGCGGGCCGAGGCGGCGTCGACCACGCTGTTCTGCGTGGCTTCGTCGAGCTTGCGCCAGGTGGTGCCCCGGCGGTTGACCAGGGCCTCCCAGCCCGGCTCTTTCAGCCACTGGTCCAGTTCGGCCTCGGGCACGCCCTGTTTCTTGAAATCGTGGAAGGTGTAGGCCACGCCGTGTTCGTCGAGCCAAGCGCGGGCGCGCTTGACGGTGTCGCAGTTCGGGATGCCGTATAGGGTTGTCATGGCCGCCATGATGCCGCGCCCGGCGGGTCGGCGACAATGCCGGCCTCCATGGAAACCCTTAACGACTGGCTCGCGCGCGCCGAGCAACTCCATCCCAAGAACATCGAACTGGGCCTCGAACGCGCCAAGGAGATGGCCGGGCGCCTGGGCCTCACGTTCGGCTGCCCCGTCATCACGGTCGCGGGCACCAACGGCAAGGGCTCGACCTGCGCCATGCTCGAGTCGATCCTGACGCACGCGGGCTACCGCACCGCCGTGTTCACTTCCCCCCACCTCGTGCGCTTCGAGGAACGGCTGCGCCTGAAGGGCGAATCGGTCGATGCTTCCAAACTGATAGCAAGCTTCGACGTGGTGGAGAAGGCCCGCGGCGACATGCCCCTGACCTATTTCGAATTCACCACCCTGGGCATCCTGCACTGCATGATCCAGGAAAAGCCCGACGTGGCGATCCTGGAAGTCGGCCTCGGCGGCCGGCTCGACGCGGTCAACATCATCGATGCCGACTGCGCGGTCATCACCAGCATCGACCTGGACCACATGGAATACCTCGGGCCCGACCGCGAAAGCATCGGCTTCGAGAAGGCCGGCATCCTGCGCGCCGGCAAGGCCGCGATCGTGAGCGATCCGATGCCGCCGCAGAGCGTGATCGACCACGCCACCGCCATCGGCGCCGACCTCTGGCGCTTTGGCACCGACTTCAACGTGTCGGGCGACAAGCAGCAGTGGGGCTGGTCGGGCCGCGGCAGGCGCTACAGCGGGCTGGCCTATCCGGCGCTGCGCGGCGCCAACCAGCTCATCAATGCCGCGGGCGTGCTTGCGGCGCTGGAGGCGCTTCGTCCGCAATTGCCGATCACGGCGCAGGCGGTGCGCAACGGGCTCGCGATGGTCGAGCTGCCGGGCCGCTTCCAGATCGTGCCGGGCGAGCCCGCGCTGGTGCTCGACGTGGCGCACAACGCGCATGCGGTCGCCGCGCTCGCCGAGAACCTCGACGCGATGGGTTTCTTTCCGACGACGCACGGCGTCTTCGGTGTCATGGCCGACAAGGACCTCGCGCCGATCCTGGCGCGCATCGGCCCGATGATCGACCGCTGGTACTTCACCGACCTGCCCACGCCGCGCGCGGCCAAGGCGGCCGATCTGCTGGCCGCATGGCAGGCGCAGAACACCCGCGCCGATGCTTCCGGCAGCGTGCATGCAGGGCCGATGGACGCGCTGCGCGCAGCCATCGAGCACGCGGACCCCGCTGATAGAATCGTGGTCTTCGGATCGTTCTTCACCGTGGGTGGCGTGCTCGAAAACGGCACCCCCCGGCTGCAAGCCAAACACCTGTCGCCGGGCGGCTGACCGACAGGTCGACCGCACCACCTGGCATCACCTCGCTGCACTCCTTCAGGGATCGAACTTCATGGCGTTTTTCAAGTTCCGCACGCGCGGCCCACAAGGCAACGAAGGACGCAACGCCCCGGCGGCCGTCCCCGCGGAAAGTGTCGAAACCATGCGTCGGCGCGCGCGCCATCGGTTGCTGGGCGCCGCAGTGCTGGTGCTGCTGGGCGTGATCGGCTTCCCGCTGCTGTTCGACACGCAGCCGCGGCCCGTGTCGGTCGACATCCCCATCGAGATTCCGGACCGCAACAAGGTCAAGCCGCTGCCCGTGCCCAATGCACCTGCAACAGCGCCCGCAACGAGCAGCGCGCCGGCTGCCCCCGACAACAGCGCCCGCGTGGCGGCTGCCTCGTCGGCCGGCGGCATGATCACCGAGACCGCCGATGGCACCGTGATCGAGTCCGGCAAGCCGGTGGCCAGCACGCCGCCGGCCGCCGAAACCAAGCCCAAGCCAGAACCGAAACCGGAACCCAAGCCCGAACCGAAACCCGAGGCCAAGCCGAAGCCCGAACCCAAGCCCGAGGCCAAGGAATCCAAGCCGAAGCCGGAGCCGAAACCCGAGGCCAAGCCGAAGCCGGAGACCAAGCCCGCCGCCTCCGCCGACGACGGCGCCCGCGCCCGCGCATTGCTCGAAGGCAAGCCCATCAGCACCACGCCCAAGCCGGCCGCCGGCGACGACGCCGGCCGCTTCATCGTGCAGGTCGGTGCGTTCGCCGATGCCGACAAGGCGCGCGAAGTGCGCCAGAAGCTGGAGCGCGCGGGCCTGAAGACCTATGTGAACGTCGCCAAGACGGCCGATGGCGAGCGCACGCGTGTGCGTGTCGGCCCCTTCGCGTCGCGCGCCGAGGCGGACAAGGCGGCGGAGAAGGTCAAGGGCTTGTCTTTGTCGGCCGCGATCCTCACGTTGTAAGCGCAGGCGCCTGCTGCCGTGGCCCTGCTCGACTGGATCGCCGTCACGCTCATCGTGGTGTCGATGCTGTTCGGCCTCATGCGGGGCCTGGTGTTCGAAGTGATTTCGCTGGTGGGCTGGGTGGCCGCTTTCATCGCCGCCCAGTGGCTGGCCTCCGATGTGGCGGCGTGGCTGCCGTTCGGCGAGCCGCAGGCCACGTGGCGTTATCCACTGGCGTTCGTGCTGGTGTTCGTGGCGGTGGCGTTCGGCGCGGGGCTCGTGGCAGCCTTGACGCGCAAGCTGATCACCGTGGTGGGCCTTCGGCCCGTGGACCGGATTTTGGGAGCTGCCTTCGGTGCGGCGCGGGGCGCAGTGGCCCTGCTCGTGCTGGCAGTCGTTGTTCATTTGCTGGTGTTGAGCGACAGTGCCTGGTGGCGCGACTCGCTCAGTGCCGGTGTTCTCGATGCGGCATTGCAGGGCCTGAAACCCGCGCTGCCTGAAAAGTTGGCAAGCTACCTGCCCTGAGAGGAATCGTTCATGTGTGGAATCGTCGGCGTTGTCAGCAACGCACCCGTCAACCAGTTGCTCTATGACGCGCTGCTGCTCCTGCAGCATCGCGGCCAGGACGCGGCCGGCATCGTGACCTTGCTGGAACGCAAGTTCTTCATGCACAAGGCCAAGGGCATGGTGCGCGACGTGTTCCGCACCCGCAACATGCGCGGGCTGCCGGGCAACGTGGGCCTGGGCCAGGTGCGCTACCCGACCGCCGGCAACGCCTACAGCGAGGAAGAGGCGCAGCCCTTCTACGTGAACGCGCCGTTCGGCATCGTGCTCGTGCACAACGGCAACCTGACCAACGCGCACGCGCTGCGCTCGGAGCTGTTCTCCACCGACCACCGCCACACCAACACCGAGAGCGACTCCGAAGTGCTGCTCAACGTGCTGGCGCACGAACTGGAGCGCTCCTCGCGCGGCGTGCCGCTGCACCCGGCCGAGGTGTTCGCCGCGGTCAAGAACATGCACAAGCGCCTGCGCGGCTCGTACGCGGTGGTGTCGCTCATCGCGGGCCACGGCCTGCTCGCCTTCCGCGATCCGTACGGCATCCGCCCGCTGTGCATGGGCCGCAATGCGAAGGACGGCACCGTCATGGTGGCCAGCGAATCGGTCGCGCTCGAAGGCTCGGGCCATGTGTTCGAGCGCAACATCAACCCGGGCGAAGCGGTGTTCATCGACCTGGAAGGCAATGTCCATTCGATGCAGTGCGCCGAGTCGCCCACGCTCAACCCCTGCATCTTCGAATTTGTGTACCTCGCGCGTCCGGACTCGGTGCTCGACGGCATCTCGGTCTACCAGGCGCGCCTGAACCTGGGCGAGACGCTGGCCAAGCGCGTGGTCTCCACGGTGCCGCCGAACCAGATCGACGTGATCATCCCGATCCCTGAATCGAGCCGCCCGAGCGCCACGCAACTCGCGCACCTCCTGGGTGTGCCGTACCGCGAAGGCTTCGTGAAGAACCGCTACGTGGGCCGCACCTTCATCATGCCGGGCCAGGGCGTGCGCAAGAAGTCGGTGCGCCAGAAGCTCAACGTGATCGCCAGCGAGTTCAAGGGCCGCAATGTCCTGCTGGTGGACGACTCCATCGTGCGCGGCACGACGAGCAAAGAGATCGTGCAGATGGCGCGCGACGCCGGCGCCCGCAAGGTGTACCTCGCGAGCGCCGCGCCGCCGGTGCGCTACCCCAACGTCTACGGCATCGACATGCCGACCAAGGACGAGCTGGTCGCGCACGACCGCACCGTCGACGAGATCCGCGAACTGATCGGCTGCGACGCGCTGATCTACCAGGACGTCGATGCCATGAAGCGCGCCATCGGCTCGCTCAACACCAAGCTGGACGGCTTCGACGCCTCGTGCTTCGACGGCGTCTACGTGACCGGCGACATCGACACCGACGCCATCTCGCGCATGAACGGCAATCGCCCCCGCATCGAAGAGACCGAAGAAGATTCTTCGCGCCTTGCGCTCCCCAACCACAGCGAGTGAGAGCTGAAGTGACCGACGAAAGAACCCTGCCGCCCGGACTGCACCGCGACACGCTCGCGCTGCGCACCGGGTTGGCGCCCAGCCAGCATGGCGAGCATTCCGAAGCGCTGTTCCTGACCAGCGGCTTCGTGCAGCCCGATGCCGAGACCTCGGCACGCCGCTTCGCCGGCACCGAGCAGGGCTTTACCTATTCGCGCACCTCCAACCCGACGGTGACCAGCTTCGAGCAGCGCCTGGCCGCGCTCGAAGGCACCGAAGCGGCCATCGGCGCTTCGACCGGCATGGGCGCGATCCTCATGATGTGCATGGGGCTGCTGAAGGCCGGCGACCATGTGATCTGCTCGCGCTCTGTGTTCGGCTCCACGCTGAATCTGTTCGGCAAGGAGTTCGCCAAGTTCGGCGTCGAGACCACCTTCGTCTCGCAGACCGACGTGGCCGAATGGCGCGCGGCGATCAAGCCCAACACCAAGCTGCTGTTCGCAGAGACGCCGACCAATCCGCTGACGGAAGTCTGCGACATCCGGGCTCTCGCCGACCTGGCGCACGGCGCGGGCGCGCTGCTCGCGGTCGACAACTGTTTCTGCACGCCTGCGCTGCAGCGGCCGGCCGAGCTGGGCGCGGACCTCATCATCCATTCGGGCACCAAGTACCTGGACGGCCAGGGCCGTGTGATGGCCGGTGCGATCTGCGGTCCGTCGAAGCTCATCGTCGATGTGTTCGGCCCGATCGTGCGCACCGCCGGCATGGCGCTGTCGCCGTTCAATGCGTGGGTCGTGCTCAAGGGCCTCGAGACGCTCGGCATCCGCATGAAGGCGCAGTGCGCGAACGCGCTGGCCGTGGCGCAATGGCTCGAGCAGCAGCCGGGCATCGCGCGCGTCTACTACCCGGGCCTCGCTTCGCATGGGCAGCATGAGCTTGCGATGCGCCAGCAGTCGGGGCAGGGCGGGGCGGTGGTGTCGTTCGACGTGGTCGGCGACACGCCCGAAGCCGCGCGCGCCAACGCCTTCCACGTGATCAACAGCACCCGCGTGGTAAGCATCGCCACCAACCTGGGCGACACCAAGACCATCATCACGCACCCCGGCACGACCTCGCACGGCCGGCTCACCGAAGTGCAGCGCCAGGCGGCAGGCATCAGCCAGGGGCTGATCCGTCTCGCGGTCGGCCTCGAGTACATCGACGACATCACGGCCGATCTTTCGCGCGGCCTGAGCACCCTGAATTCCTGAATCGAGTTTCATGACCGGCAAAGTTCGCACCCGCATCGCTCCGTCTCCCACCGGCTTTCTTCACCTGGGCACGGCCCGCACCGCGCTCTATTCGTGGGCGTACGCGCGCCACCACGGCGGCGAATTCGTGCTGCGCATCGAGGACACCGACGTGGCCCGCTCCACGCAGGACTCGACCGACCAGATCCTCGCGTCGATGCACTGGCTCGGCCTGGACTACGACGAAGGCCCGATCTACCAGATGCAACGGTTGGAGCGCTACCGCGAAGTGATCGCGCAGATGCTCGCGGCCGGCACGGCCTACCACTGCTACTGCACACCGGCCGAGCTCGACGAGATGCGCGAAGCGCAACGTGCGCGCGGCGAGAAGACGCTGTACGACCGTCGCTGGCGCCCCGAGGCGGGCAAGGTGCTGCCGCCCGTGCCCGAAGGCGTGCCGCCGGTGGTGCGCTTCTGCAATCCGCCCGAAGGCGACGTGACGTGGAACGACCTCGTCAAGGGCGAGATCACCATCAACAACCGCGAGATCGACGACCTCATTATCTTGAGGCCCGACGGTGTGCCCACGTACAACTTCGCGGTCGTGGTCGACGACTGGGACATGAACATCACGCACGTGTTCCGCGGCGACGAGCACATCAACAACACGCCGTGGCAGATCAACATCTTCCGCGCGCTCGGCGCACCGCTGCCGCAGTTCGGCCATGTGCCGGTGATCCTGGGCGACGACGGACAGAAGCTCTCCAAGCGCCGCGGCGCGGTGAGCGTCACCGCCTATGAAGAGAACGGCTACCTGCCCGAAGCGATGCTGAACTACCTCGCGCGCCTGGGTTGGAGCCACGGCGACGACGAGCTCTTCACGCGTGAGCAGATGGTCAGCTGGTTCGACGGCTCGCACCTGTCCAAGAGCCCTGCGCAATGGGATGCGGCCAAGCTCGCGTGGGTCAACGCGCAGTACATCAAGGCGAAGGCCGATGCGGAACTCGCGCCGCTCGTGGCCGCGCAACTGAAGAAGCGCGGCATCGAGGCGGACGACCGGCTCACGGCCATCTGCGCGCTCTTCAAGGACCGCTGCGAAACCACGGTCGCGCTGGCCGATTGGGCCGCCGCGTTCTACACCGACGTGACGCCGAGCGATGCCGATCGCGCGCAGCACGTCACCGATGCGGTGAAGCCCGTCCTCGCGACGCTCGCAGAGAAGCTCGCGGACGTGACGTGGGAAAAAGTTTCGATCGCCGCGGCCATCAAGGAAGTTCTGGCCGCGCATTCTGTGAAAATGCCCGTGTTGGCCATGCCGGTTCGCGTCCTCGTGATGGGAACACCGCAGACGCCATCCCTCGATTCGGTGCTCGCACTCTTTTCTCGCGAAAAAGTTGTGGAGCGTTTGAAAAGGGCCTGATTTTTCGGTCTATAATTTGAGGCTCGACACCGACACACGGTAATTCTGAAAAGAAGAACCTGAAAGTCAAATGGGGGTATAGCTCAGCTGGGAGAGCGCTTGCATGGCATGCAAGAGGTCATCGGTTCGATCCCGTTTACCTCCACCATCAAAAAGTGTCGAGAAGAAGATAAGTGCTGATCGCAGCACGGTTCCTAAGGTTTTGACCCTATCGTCTAGAGGCCTAGGACACCACCCTTTCACGGTGGCTACCGGGGTTCGAATCCCCGTAGGGTCGCCAGTTTCATGCAAGTGAAGCAGGCACAAGTCGTCAGCACTTGGCTCCGCAAGGAGTGAACGTTGTCTACCAGGAGTGGTAGTTCAGTTGGTTAGAATACCGGCCTGTCACGCCGGGGGTCGCGGGTTCGAGTCCCGTCCACTCCGCCAGTCAGAAGCCCCTGCAATTCAATGAGTTGCAGGGGCTTTTCACTTTCCGGGTCCGCCACATGCATCGAGCGCGTCGACCCTGGAAATCACCGCACTCAAAGCAGTTCAAGCTCGCTTCTTCCGAGCCCGAAGCCTTCGCGAAATTAGAAGGTGATGGCGCATTTCTCTCCGCCAGGAAGTGCCATCTAGCTCTTGAGTCGTGCCGTCGAGCCTTCTGATAATGGCAAGACAAAGTACGTGCGAACCCCCATCCGGTGGCACGCCACCTGCTTCTAGACTTGTTCGTGAAACAGTCTTCAAGCAGGTATCCGATGCAACGAAAACACAGAATCGCCGTCATCCCGGGTGACGGCATCGGGGTCGAGGTGATGCCCGAAGGCCTTCGCGTGCTCGAGGCCGTGAGCCGCAAGTTCGGCATCGACTTCAGCTTCGATCATTTCGACTGGGGCTCGGACCACTACGTGCGCCACGGCCTCATGATGCCGGCCGACTGGGACGACCAGATCAAGGGCCACGACGCCATCTACTTCGGCGCCGTCGGTGCGCCCGACAAGGTGCCCGACCACATCGCGGTGTGGGGCCTCCTCATCAAGATCCGCCGCGAGTTCGACCAGTACGTGAACCTGCGCCCCGTGCGCCTGATGCCCGGCGTGCCCGGGCCGCTGGCGCACCGCAAGCCCGGCGACATCGACTTCTTCGTCGTGCGCGAGAACACCGAAGGCGAGTACACCTCCGTCGGCGGCCGCCTCTTCGAAGGCACGCCGCGCGAAATGGCGATCCAGGAGGCCGTGTTCACGCGCCACGGCGTGGATCGCATCCTCAAGTACGCCTACGAACTCGCGAGCAAGCGCCCGCGCAAGAACCTCGTGGCGGCGACCAAGTCGAATGGCATCGCGATCACCATGCCGTACTGGGACGAGCGCCTGGCCGAGATGGCCAAGCGCCATCCCGACATCGCCACGAGCAAGTACCACATCGACATCCTGTGCGCGCACTTCGTGCAGCACCCCGACTGGTTCGACGTGGTCGTGGCCTCCAACCTCTTCGGCGACATCCTCTCGGACCTCGGCCCGGCATGCACCGGCACGATCGGCATCGCACCATCGGCGAACCTGAACCCCGAGCGCGCGTTCCCCTCGCTCTTCGAACCGGTGCACGGCTCGGCGCCCGACATCGCGGGCAAGGGCATCGCCAACCCGATTGGCCAGATCTGGTCGGCCGCGCTGATGCTGGATCACCTGGGCAACGGCGACCCCGTGTACGCACAGGCCTCGGCCGCGGTGATCTCGGCCGTCGAAACCGTGCTGGGCGAAGGCCCGCGCACGCGCGACATGGGCGGCACGGCGAGCACGGTCGACGTGGGCCGCGCCGTCGCCAGCTGCATTGCATGACCCGCCCCAACGCGAGGCCCAGGGGCAGCTAGATGGGCCTCTTCCTGCTCAAGCGCCTGGCAACGCTGGTCGGCACGCTGATCGGCGCGTCGGTCATCGTGTTCCTGGTCCTGGAGATCCTGCCCGGCAACGCCGCGCAGATGCTCATGGGGCCCGACGCCTCGCCCGACGCGGTGGCTGCACTCGCCACGAAGCTGGGCCTGGACCAGCCCGCGTGGACGCGCTACTGGCACTGGATCGGCGGCATCCTCACCGGCAACCTGGGCGACAGCTACGCCTACGGCTCGCCGGTGCTCGACCTCATCCTCGAACGCCTCGCGCTCACCGTGCCGCTGGCCGTGCTCGCGATGACGCTGACCACGGTGCTCGCGCTCGTGGTCGGCGTGACGGCCGCGGCGCGCCACAACAAGATGGGCGACGTGGGCCTCATGGGCATGACGCAGGTGGGCATCGCGATTCCGAATTTCTGGTTCGCGATCCTCTTGATCCTGGTGTTCTCGGTGAAGCTGCAGTGGTTTTCCGCGGGCGGCTTCGACGGGTGGGGCGAGGGCGTGTTCAGTGGCGTGAAATCGCTGCTGCTGCCCGCGCTGTCGCTTGCGGTGGTGCAGGCGGCGATCCTTGCGCGCATCACGCGCTCGGCCGTGCTCGAAGTGATGCGCGAAGACTTCGTGCGCACCGCGCGTGCCAAGGGTGTGTCGCAACGTGCCGTGCTGTGGCTGCACGTGCTGCGCAACGCGATGATCCCCGTCATCACCGTGATGGGCATGCAGTTCTCCGAACTGCTCGCCGGCACCATCGTGATCGAGAACGTGTTCTACCTGCCGGGCCTCGGCCGGCTGATCTTCCAGGCCATCAGCAACCGCGACCTCGTCGTGGTGCGCAACTGCGTGATGCTGCTCGCGGCGCTCGTGGTCATCGTGAACTTCGTGGTCGACGTGCTGTACGCCGTGATCGACCCACGCATCAAGGCGAGCGACATATGAACGCCATCGTTGCTCCCAACGTTCCCAACGCAGCCGCGCTCACCGTGCCGGGCTTCTGGCGCCGCGCGCTGCACCACCGCAGCTTCGTCATCGGCGCCGTGCTCGCGCTGCTGCTGCTCGTCGCCGCGCTCGTCTCGTTCGTGTGGACTCCGTGGTCGCCCTACGACATGGACATGGCCAACAAGATGCAGGCGCCCTCGGCCGCGCACTGGCTCGGCACCGACGCCTTCGGGCGCGACGTGGCCTCGCTGCTGCTGGTGGGTGCGCGCGCCTCCATCCTCGTGGGCGTGATTGCTGTCGGCATCGGTCTCGTGGTCGGCACGGCACTCGGCCTGCTGGCCGCCGCCCGGCGCGGCTGGGTCGAAGAGGCGATCATGCGTTTCGCCGACTTCTCGCTCGCGTTCCCCGCGATCCTCTCGGCGATCATGATGACGGCCGTGTTCGGCGCCGGCATCGTCAATGCCATCGTCGCGATCGGCATCTACAACATCCCCACCTTCGCGCGCATCACGCGGGCCTCGGCCAACGCGATCTGGTCGCGCGAGTACATCGCGGCGGCGCGCGCCTGCGGCAAGGGCTCCTTCTCGATCACGTTCCAGCACGTGCTGCCGAACATCTCGGCCGTGCTGATCGTGCAGATCACCATCCGCTTCGCCATCGCGATCCTCGCGGAAGCGGCGCTCTCGTACCTCGGCCTCGGCACGCAGCCGCCGCAGCCCTCGTGGGGCCGCATGCTCAGCGAGGCGCAGACGCTCATGTTCCAGCAGCCGCTCCTGGCCGTGTTCCCCGGCATGGCGATCGCGCTGGCGGTGCTGGGCCTCAACCTGCTCGGCGACGGTCTGCGCGACCTGCTCGACCCGCGCCTTGCACGGGCCCGCTGAACCATGCCTCTTCTCGAAGTCAACGACCTGCGCATCGGCCTGCAAACGCAGCGCGGCCCGGCCGAAGCGGTGCGCGGCATTTCCTTTTCCCTGGAGCGCGGCGAAACGCTGGGCATCGTGGGCGAATCGGGCTGCGGCAAATCGATCACCGTGATGTCGCTCATGGGCCTCTTGCCTTCGAGCGCCAAGGTCGGCGGCAGCATTCGCCTCGACGGGCAGGAGCTCGTCGGGCTGCCCGAAAAAGCGATGTGCCAGATCCGCGGCAACCGCATCGGCATGATCTTCCAGGAGCCGATGACCGCGCTGAACCCGGTGCACACCATCGCGCGCCAGGTCGGCGAGCCGCTGCGGCTGCACCGCGGGCTCTCCAAAGCGGAAGCGCGGCAGGAGGCGCTGGGCCTGCTGGAGCGCGTGGGCATTCCCGATGCGGCTTCGCGTCTCGATGCGTATCCGCACCAGTTCTCCGGCGGGCAACGGCAGCGCATCGGCATCGCGATGGCGCTGGCCTGCGGCCCCGACCTGCTGATTGCCGACGAGCCCACCACCGCGCTCGACGTGACCATCCAGAAGCAGGTGCTGGACCTCATCCAGGGCCTGGTCGCGGAGATGGGCATGGCGCTGATCCTGATCTCGCACGACCTCGGCGTGATCGCCAACAGCGTGCAGCGCATGCTCGTGATGTATGGCGGCAGCATGGTCGAGGGCGGGCCGACGAAGGCCGTGTTCGCCGAGCGCGCGCATCCCTACACGCGCGGCTTGTTCGCGGCACGGCCGGTGCTCGGTGCGCCGCGCACGGGCCGGCTGGCCACCATCCGCGGCAGCGTGCCCGAGCTCGTGGACCTTCCGCGTGGCTGCGCGTTCGCAGGGCGTTGCAGCTTCACGGCCGACATGTGCTACACGACGAAGCCGCCGCTGGCGATGAAGCCGAGCGGCCATGCCGTGCGCTGCCTTCGCCTCGAAGAAATCGCGGCGCAAAGCGCTGTACCGGCATGAGCAAGTCCGCCACATCCCAGCCGCTGCTGGAGGTGACCGACCTCGTGCGGCATTACGACCTGCCGCGCGAAAAACTCTTTGCGCCGCCACCGACCGTCAAGGCGCTCAACGGCGTGAGCTTCAAGGTCGAAGCCGGGCGCAGCTTGGGCATCGTCGGTGAATCGGGCTCGGGCAAGTCGACCATCGCGCGCCTCGTGATGGCGCTCGACACGCCCACCTCGGGCAGCGTGAAGCTGCTCGGGCGCGACCTGCACACACTGCCCAAGAGCGAACTGCGCACCGCACGCCGCGATTTTCAGATGGTCTTTCAAGACCCGTACGGTTCGCTCGATCCGCGCCAGACCGTCGCACGCATCGTCGCCGAACCGCTCGAAGCATTGGCCGAAGTCTCGCGCAAAGAGCAACGCGAACGCGCCGCCGAATCGCTCGCAGCCGTCGGCCTGCGCACGACCGACATGGACAAATATCCGCACGAGTTCTCGGGCGGACAAAGACAGCGCATCGCCATCGCGCGCGCGCTCATCACGCGCCCCAAGCTCATCGTCGCCGACGAGCCCGTGAGCGCGCTCGACGTGTCGGTGCAGGCCCAGGTGCTCAACCTCATGCAGGACCTGCAGCAGCAGTTCGGCATCAGCTACCTCCTGATCAGCCACGACCTCGCGGTGGTCAACCACCTGTGCGACGACGTCGCCGTCGTCTTCAAGGGCCGGATCGTGGAGCAGGGCGCGCCGGGCCACCTGTTCCGCCACGCACAGCACCCCTACACGCGGACGCTGCTGTCCGCCGTATTGCAGACGCCCGCGGCCTGAGCCGCGCGGGGTCGTTTCCCTTACTTCTGGAGAGATAACGAATGTTGAAGCGACGCACCCTCATGGGCACCGCCATGGCCGCGGCAATCCCGGGCGCCTTTCTCCCGCTCGCGCAGGCGCAGACGGGCAAGAACATGCTGAGCATCGGCATGCCGCTGGAGCCGCCGGGCCTGGACCCGACCGCGGGCGCCGCGTCGGCCATTGCCGAGATCACGCAATACAACATCTTCGAGACGCTCACCAAGGTCAACGCCGACGGCTCGGTCACGCCGATGCTCGCCGAGAGCTGGTCGTCGTCGCCCGACATGAAGACCTTCGTCTTCAAGCTGCGCCGCGGCGTGCGCTTCGAGAACGGGCAGCCCTTCAACGCTGGCACGGTCAAGTTCTCGTTCGACCGCGCCGGCGGCGCCAAGAGCACGAACAAGGACAAGCGCTTCTTCAGCGAGATCGGCACCGTGGTGCTCGACGAGTACACCGTCGGCGTCAACAGCACGCTGTCGAACCCCGACCTGCCGTTCATGCTCGGCCAATCCACCGCCTGCATCGTCGAGCCCAAGAGCGCCGAGACGAATGCGACCGCACCTGTGGGCACCGGCCCCTACAAGCTGGCCGCCTGGCAGCGCGGCGCCTCGTGCACGCTGGTGAAGTCGCCGACGTACCGCGACCCGAACCTTGCGAAGGTCGAGAAGTTCGTCTTTCGCTTCATGTCCGACACGGCCGCGCAGACCGCAGCGCTGATGGCCAACGACATCGACATCTTCCCGCGCGCGGGCACCCGCTCGGTCGCGCAGTTCAAGGGCAACCCGCGCTTCCAGGTGCTGGAGGTGGGCACGCGCGGCAAGGTGATCCTCACCATCAACAACCGCAAGAAGCCGCTGGACGACGTGCGCGTGCGCCGCGCGATCCTGGCGGCGCTGGACCGCAACACGATCATCCAGGGCGCGGCCGACGGCTTCGGCAAGCCCATCGGCAGCCACTACGCGATGGGCGCGCCGGGCTTCATCGACACGACCGCGATGAACCCCTACGACATCGAGAAGGCCAAGCGCCTGCTGGCCGAAGCCGGCGTGAAGACGCCGCTGGAGCTGCGCCTGACGCTGCCGCCGCCTTCGTACGCACGCCAGGGCGGCGAGATGATCGCCGCGCAGCTCGCGCAGATCGGCATCCACGTGAAGATCCAGAACGTCGAGTGGGCGCAGTGGCTGAGCGGCACCTTCGGCGGCGCGCACGACTTCGACCTCACGATGGTCGCGCACGTGGAGCCCTTCGACCTGGTGAAGTACACCGAGCCCGACTACTACTGGGGCTACGACTCGAAGAAGTTTCGCGACACATTCGTCGCGATCCAGAACGAGGAGAACAAGAAGCGCCGCGCCGACCTGCTGGCCGAGGCGCAGCGGCAACTGGCGACCGATGCGGTCAACGGCTTTCTCTACCAGGCGGTGCTTCCCACCATCGCGCGCAAGGAGGTCAAGGGCCTGTGGGCCAGCATGCCGATCATCGTGAACGACCTGGCCGCCATTTCCTGGAGCTGATGCCATGACCAAGCCCCTGTATTCGCTGACGGCGGCCGAACTCGGCGCGGCCTACCGCAGCAAGGAACTCTCGCCGGTCGAGGTGGTGCAGTCGGTCAACGAGCGCATCGCCGCGCTCGAGCCGAAGCTGCACGCGACCTGGCTCTTCCGCCCCGAACTCGCGCTCGAGCAGGCGCGTGCTTCGGAAGCGCGCTGGCTGGCCGGCACGCCGCGCGGCGCGCTCGACGGCGTGCCCGTCACCATCAAGGACAACCTTGCGACCGCGGGCGATCCGATGCCCTTGGGCACCGCGGCCTACGACCTCGTGCCGATGGCGGACGATTCGCCGCCGGCCGCACGCCTGAAGCAAGACGGCACGGTGCTCGTGGCCAAGACCACGATGCCCGACGTCGGCATGCTGTCGTCGGGCCTCTCGACCTTTCACGAACTCTCGCGCAACCCGTGGGACCTGTCGCGCACGCCGGGCGGCTCCAGCGCGGGCGCCGGTGCGGCCGCTGCTGCGGGCTACGGCCCATTGCATGCGGGCACCGACATCGGCGGGTCGCTGCGCCTGCCCGCGAGCTGGTGCGGCATCTTCACGCTCAAGCCCAGCTTCGGCCGCATCCCGCTGAGCACGCCCTACATGGGCCGCTGCGCCGGGCCGATGACGCGCACGGTGGAAGACGCCGCGTTGATGATGCAGTCCGTCGCCCAGCCCGACAGCCGCGACTACTCCGAGCTGCCGCCGCCGGTCATCGACTGGCTGGCCTTCGACGTCGATGCGTCCTTTCTCGCGGGCAAGCGCGTGGGCCTCCTGATGGACGCAGGGTGCGGCCTGCCGCTCGATCCGCAGATCCGCAAGGCGGTGCTCGCCGCCGCGAAGAAGATCGAGGCGGCCGGCGCGCACGTCGAGGAGATGAAACCCTTCATGACGCCGGAGATGCTGCAGGGCATGGACCACTTCTGGCGCATGCGGTCGCTGGGTGACCTGCGCGCCATGACGCCCGAGCGCCGCGCGAAGATGCTGCCCTACATCGATGCCTGGGCCGAGAGCGCGGCGGGCTTTTCGGGCGCGCACATCTTCGACGCCTACAGCCAGTTCGTCGCCACGCGCGCGGCCACCGTCGCCGCGACCGTGGGCTTCGATTTCGTGATCTCGCCGGTGTCGCCCAACATGCCCGCGCCCGCGGAGCACGCCTCGCCGACCAACGACCCGCTACGCTCGCTGGAGCACATCGGCTTCACGGTGCCCTACAACATGTCGGAGCAGCCGGCCTCGTCGGTCAACTGCGGCTACTCGGACGCGGGCCTGCCCATCGGGCTGCAGGTGGCGGGCCGTCGCTTCGACGACCTGGGCGTGCTGCAGTTCAGCCGCGCCTTCGAACTCATCCGCGACGCGCAGAAGCCCTGGCCCGAACTCCAGTGAACCCAACGCAAAGAGAGACAAGATGACAGCAGCAACGCATTACATCGACGGCGGCCGCGTGGCCTCGCAGGGCACCGAGACCATCGCCGTGATCGACCCGAGCGACGGGCAGCGCTTCGGCGAAATCGCACGCGGCACCGCCGCCGACGTGGACGCCGCCGTCCGCGCCGCACGCAAGGCCATGGGCGAGAACTTCGACGGCCCCTGGGGCGCGATGACCGCCCTCGAGCGCGGCCGCCTGCTGGCCAAGCTCGGCGCTGCGGTGATGCAGCACCACGAGGAGCTCGCACAACTCGAAGCGCGCGACACCGGCAAGGCGCTGCGCGTGGCGCGCAACGACGCGACCGCGCTCGCGCGCTACTTCGAGTACTACGCCGGCGCCTGCGACAAGCTGCACGGCGACACGCTGCCCTACGAGCGCGGCTACACGGTGCTGACTGTGCGCATGCCGCACGGCGTGACCGGGCACATCATTCCCTGGAACTACCCGATGCAGATCGCGGGCCGCAGCGTGGGCGCGTCGCTCGCGGCGGGTAACGCCTGCGTGGTCAAGCCGGCCGAGGACGCGAGCCTCTCGCTGCTGCGCCTGGCGGAGATCGCGACCGAGGTGGGCTTTCCCGCGGGCGCGCTCAACGTGGTGACCGGCTACGGCAAGGAGGCGGGCGCCGCGCTGTGCGCGCACCCGGGCATCGACCACATCTCGTTCACCGGCTCGACCGTCACGGGCCGCAGCGTCGGCCTTGCGGCGGCCGAGCGGCATTGCCCCGTCACGCTGGAGCTCGGCGGCAAGTCGCCGCAGCTGGTGTTCGCCGATGCGGACCTGGACGCGGCCGTGCCGGTGTTGCTCAACGCGATCATCCAGAACGCTGGCCAGACCTGCTCGGCGGGCAGCCGCGTGCTGGTGGAGCAATCGGTGTACGAAGAGGTCGTGAAACGGCTGGCCGAGCGCTTTGCGGCCGTGCGCTCGGGGCCGCCCGCCGACGACCTCGACATGGGCCCGCTCATCAATGAAAAGCAGTTCCGCCAGGTGCGCGACATGGTCGCGACCGCCGAGGCGAACGGCGTGAAGGTGGCCGCGCGCGGCACCGTCTCGCCGAACGCTTCGGCCAGCGGCTACTACCAGGAGGCTGTGCTGTTCCGCGATGTGCCTGCGGACAGCGAACTCGCGCAGCGCGAGGTCTTCGGCCCCGTGCTGGCCGTGATGCCCTTCGCCGACGAGGCCGAGGCGATCCGCCTGGCCAACGGCACCGACTTCGGCCTGGTGGCCGGCGTCTGGACGCGCGACGGTGGCCGCCAGCTGCGCGTGGCGAACAAGCTGCACTGCGGGCAGGTCTTCATCAACAACTACGGCGCGGCGGGCGGCGTGGAGCTGCCGTTCGGCGGCGTCAAGTCGAGTGGCTTCGGCCGCGAGAAGGGTTTCGAAGCCCTGCTAGGCTTCACGACCCTCAAGACGATCGCCATCAAACACGGATGAACCCATGAACACGAACGCACAAGAAGCACAAGCGCCCCGCCGCGTCGGCCTGGTCGGCGTCGGCCTGATGGGCAGCGGCATCGCGCAGAACATCGTCAAGCACGGCCACAAGCTGACCATCCTGGACCACCCCGGCAACCAGCCCGTGGGCGCGCTGCTCGCGGCCGGCGCCACGGCCGTGTCGGACGTGACCGCGCTGGCTGCCGACGTCGATGTGCTGATCCTCTGCGTCACCGGCTCGCCGCAGGTCGAAGCCGTGATGCTGGGCAAGGATGGAAAGGGGGGCGCGCTCGCCAGCCTGCGCGCCGGCACCGTGGTGATCGACTGCTCCACCGCCGTGCCCGACTCCACCACCAAGGTCGCAGAGGCCGTGCAGGCCCAGGGCGGCAAGTTCCTCGATGCGCCGATGACGCGCACCGCCAAGGAGGCCGCCGAAGGCCGGCTCAACCTGCTGGTGGGCGGGGATGCCGAAGTGCTGGTCTCGTGCCTGCCGCTCTTGCGCTGCTTTGCCGAGAACATCACGCACGTGGGCGGCATCGGCGCCGGTCATGCAATGAAGCTGCTGCACAACTTCGTCTCGCTCGGCACCGTGGCGCTGCTGTGCGAAGCGGCTGCCTGCGCGGAGCGCGCCGGCGTGGCGCCCGATGTGTTCGTGGACGTGCTCGCCAAGGGCGGCGGCAACGGCGTGGCGCTGGAACGCGTCAAGCCCAAGTTGCTGACCGGCAGCACCGATTCGTTGAAGTTCTCGATGGCCAATGCCAAGAAGGACCTGGGCTACTACAACGACATGGCGCAGCAATCGTCGGCGAGCCATGGCATTGCGCAAGCCGTGGAGAAGCTGCTGACCCAGGGCATCGACACCTTCGGTCCCGACCGCATGGTGCTCGACCTGGTCGAAGCGCTGAAGAAGTAAGGCGCCCGCACCACCTCGCGATACGGCGCTAAGGCGCGTAGCGCGAGAGCAGGTGATCGACCAGGCGGCGCTGCGGAAACGTCAGCGTCTCCTGCCGCGTGCACAGGTACATGCGGCGCGACGCCCACGCGTCCGACAGGTTCAGAAAGCGCAGGCCCATTTCCTTGCGGTAGGTGGCGGCGGCGCCCTCGGGCAGGATACCCACGCCCATGCCGGCCTCGATCATCCGGCACACCGCCTCGAAGCTCTTGACCTTCACGCGCAGGCGCAGCACCTTGCGCGCGGCGACGGCCGCATCCTCGATGGTGCGGGCGATGGCCGAGTCGTTCTCCAGGCCCACGAAATCGAAATCGAGCAGCTCCGCGAACGACACCTCACGGCTGCGGTACGGGTGCTTGCGGTGGACGATGGCCACCAGCCTGTCCATGCGGTACGGAATGAAATTGAGCGTCGTGTCCGCGGTGTCGCCGGTGATCACGCCGACGTCGGCATGCCGGTCGCGGATCGCCTGCACGATCCACACGCTGCGGTGCTCTTCCACATCGACGCGGATTTCCGGATAGCTGCGCCGGAAGCTCGCCACGTCGTCGGGCAGGAACTGGCCCATCGCCGATGCATTGGCCTGCAGCCGCACGCGGCCGGTCGCGCCCTGCGCGTAGTCCGAGAGGTCGGCACGCATGCGGTCGACGTCGCGCAGGATCAGCCGCGCGTGGATCGCCAGCGACTCGCCCGCGCCGGTCACCGTCACGCCCTTGGAGGTGCGCTGGAAGAGCGGCACACCGAACTCGGTCTCGAGCATGCGGATGCGCCGGCTCGCGGCCGACAGCACGAGGTGATGTTCTTCGGCCGCTTTCGAGAGGCTGCCGGATTCGAGCGCGCTCAAAAAGAGCGCGAGGGAGTCGAGGTCGGGCCGCATCGATCCGTTCAGCGGAAGGTGATGTCGAGCGAATCGAATGGGGCCTCGAACTCGGCGCGCCAGGTTTCGCCGGGCACGATGGGCCAGGCGTCGGTCCACGTGCCGGTGGTGACCACGTCGCCGGGCTGCAGCGCGGGCGCGCCGGGGCAGCTTTGCAGTTCCTGCACGAAGTGGTGGAGCGCATGCAGCGGGCCGTCGAGCACGTTGACGCCGGTGCCTTCGTCGATCGTCGCATCGCCCTTGAGCAGCTTGAGATGCGTGGCCGCCAATTTGTCGTCGAGCTCGACGCCGTTGCGCGCGAACTGGCGAACCGGCGTCTCGCGCCCGACAAGCAGGCGGGCATGCAAGGCGCCATCGGCCACGGTTTCCGCGGCGGTGAATTTCCAGTCGCAGTGCGACTGCACGATCTCGAAACCCGGCGCGAGCCACTCGATGCAGTCGAAGACCTGCGCCAGCGTGGCATCGCGCGGCGGCGTCGCGGCGATGCCGAAGACGATTTCCGGCTCGATGCGGGGCTGGACGGTGCCCGTGAGGTCCACGGTTCCATGCCCGTCGCAGCGCGTGAGCGTCGTGTTCCAGACCGGGCCCCAGATCGGCCCGAACACGCCGTAGCGCTGCCAGATCGTGCGGTTGGTGAATCCGATCTTGTAGCCCACCGGCCGCTCGCCGCGCTGCAGCCGCAGGGCACGCAGCGCGAGCGCGTCCTGGTAGGCGGCGGCGACGTCGGTGCGGCCGAGCGTGGGGCGGTCCGAAGGCCACGGGGCGGCCTTGTCGTAGTGGGCGAGTACGGCTTCGGGGGTCATCGAATCAGTCTACATGCGATGGGGCGGCGGTCACAGCCATGTCACGCTGTGCATGGCACGCTCGCGGCCTTGAAAACACAACGCCGCCTTCACTCGCGACCCGTCGTCATCGCGTTGGCGATTGCCTGCGTGATGGCGCTGGTCGCCGCATGGCACTTCACGGCGCAGACCTCGGCGGCGGCAGGCCCGCCACTGGAGATTCGCTGGCACGGCAACGGCATCGTCCTGCAGGGCGCGGTGCGCGATGTGGCCACGCAGCGCGCGTTGGCCGAAGGCGCGGCGGCACGGCTCGGCGGCGAGACCGATCAAGTCGTGGACTGGCTCGACATCGTGCCCTCCGCGCTGCCGGTGGCGGACGCCGCAGCGCTGGCTGACCTCATCCGTCTCGGACAGGAAGGCTGGCACCTGCAGCGGCGGCCGACGGACGGATGGCTGGCCGTGCAGTCGCTCTCCGACGAGCGCAGCACCAAGGCCCGCGCCCTGCTGCGCAGTGCCTTCGGCGCCGACGTTTCGATCGAGCTCGTGGCGCTTCCCTGAGCCCCCGCGCGGTCGAGGGATGGTCACGCCGCCGTCATGTCGCGTGGCCAGCATGCGCTGCATTCCAATACGGAGGAGAAGATCCATGCATGCATCGTTGAGGCACGTCGCGCTGGCAAGCGCAGTTCTGGTGATGTTGTCCGCCTGCGGCGGGAGCGGCAATTCGGGCAGTTTCTTTCCCATTCTTCCGCCGGCCCCGGCGTCCGCACCGCCGCCCCCCGCGCCGGCCCCGCCCGGCAGCATCGAGGTGAAGCTCATCGCCTTCAACGACCTGCACGGCAACCTGGAGCCGCCCAAGCTCTCGATCACCGCACCGGCCACCGGTGGCGGGACGGTCGCGGTGCCCGCGGGCGGCGCGGCCTACCTGGCCTCGGCCGTCGCGTCGCTCAAGGCGAAGAACGCGAACAACGCGGTGGTGTCGGCGGGCGACATGATCGGCGCCTCGCCGCTGGTGTCGGCGCTGTTCCTGGACGAATCGACCATCGAGGCCGTGAACGCGATGAAGATCGATTTCAACGCCGTCGGCAACCACGAGTTCGACAAGGGCCAGACCGAGCTGCTGCGCATGAAGAACGGCGGCTGCGCGAAGAACACGGCGCTCGAGCCCTGCCGCGTGAACAAGGCCTTCCCCGGCGCGAACTTCGGCTTCCTCGCGGCCAACACGGTGAAGACGGACGGCAACACGCTGTTCCCCGCCACCGGCATGAAGAGCTTCACCAAGGACGGCGCCACGGTGAAGGTGGCGTTTATCGGCATGACGCTCAAAGGCACGCCCAACATCGTGACCCCCGCGGGCGTCGCGGGCCTGAGCTTCAAGGACGAAGCCGACACGGCCAACGCGCTGATTCCGCAACTGAAGGCGCAGGGCGCGGACGCCGTCGTCGTCGTGATCCACGAAGGCGGCACCACCACCGTCGGCTACAACGACAAGAGCTGCGCGGGCCTGAGCGGCGACATCCTGCCGATCCTGAACAAGCTCGATGCGGCGGTGGACGTGGTGATCTCGGGCCACACGCACCGCTCGTACGTCTGCGACTACGGCAAGACCAACCCGGCCAAGCCGTTCCTCCTGACGAGCGCGGGCCAGTACGGCACGCTGCTGACGGACATCGACCTCACCATCGACACCCGCACCCGCAAGGTGACGGCCAAGGCCGCGGACAACGTGATCGTGCAGGGCGAGGCCTTCACCAGTGGCCCGACCACCGTCGCACTGACCGACCAGTACCCCGTGTTCGGCAAGAACCAGGAGGTGGCCGCGCTCATCAGCCAGTACCTCGCGATTGCCGGCCCGCTGGTGCAGCGCGTCGTGGGCTCGCTCACCGCCACGGCCACGCGCACGCTGACGCCATCGAAGGAAAGCGTGCTGGGCAACCTGATCGCGGATGCGCAACTCGCCGCCACCAGCCCGGCGGGCAAGGGCGCCGCGCAGATCGCCTTCATGAACCCGGGCGGCGTGCGCGCCGACCTGGCGCCCGCACAGGACGGCAGCGTGACCTACGGCCAGATCTTCGCGGTGCAGCCCTTCGGCAACAGCCTGGTGGTCAAGACGATGACGGGCGCGCAGATCAAGGCGGTGCTGGAGCAGCAGTTCAACAGCGGCTCGAACACGCCGGCCGCGCCGAAGGTGCTGCTGCCTTCGCGCGGGTTGACGTACAGCTATAGCGCCTCGGCGCCCGGCGGCGCGCGCGTGAGCAACATGGCGCTCAACGGCACGGCCATCGATCCGGCGGCGAACTATCGCGTGACGATGAACAGTTTCCTGGCCACGGGCGGCGACAACTTCACCGTGTTCAACCAGGGCACCGACACGCTCGGCGGCGACCAGGACGTGGACGCGCTGGAGGCCTACATCAAGGCGAACAGCCCGCTCGCGCCGCCGGCGACGGACCGCATCACGCTGCTTCCCTGAGCGCGGCGGGGCGACCGGCATCCACGGTCGGGCGCCGCATCGAGTGGCGCGTGCCGCGGACCAGGCTGTGCCCCAGCCATTCGACGGGGCCTGCATTGTGGCGCGCCATCCACCAGCAGCTGGCCATGGCCTGCAGCGCGAAGATTGCGGCGCCGCAGAGCAGCAGGCTCGCCAGGTCGAGTTGCAGGCTCGTGCCATGCACTAGGCATAAGCCGAGCAGCGCCTGCGCCAGGAAATTCGTCAGCGCCATCCGACCGGTGGGCGCCAGCTTCTGCAGCCATCGGCGCCATGCGGCCTGTTGAAAGAGAAGGACGAAGGCTGCAGCGAAGAACGCGACCCACGCGACCCAAGCGAGCAGCGCGGCATGCGCAGCGTCCGTGCGCATCGTGGCGATCAGGCCGATGCCAAGGCTCACGCACAGCAGGTATCGCCAGAAGCGGCGATGCGCGATCGATTCACGCAGCACGGGTGCGCGGCCGATCCACAGGCTCGCGACCGTCAGCGCCAGCAGTCCGGCCATCGCGAAGGCGGGAAGACTGCCGAGCAGGTTGGCCATCAGCGTGCCGAACAAGCAGAAGCCGCGCAATGCGTCCGGCAGCGTGAGTCGAGCGGCGTGCGCGGGCGGCAGGGGCAACGTCCGGACGGTCTTGGATGTCATCGAAGTACGCGGTTGTGGGGTTGGTCGTGATGCTATGAATCGGCATTGCACGAACATTGCGTTCGCGGCCGGATTTCCCCCGGCACGACCCGCCGCGAAGGCTCGCGGCCTGACTTCGCGTAGGTCGTTTTCCCACATGTATTTTTTCGTGTCGGTGCCGTCTTAGCATGGCCCGATCTGCCACCGTTGGCAGAGGCTTTTCCGCCGATCCATGTCATTGCAAAGGAAACATCATGAACACCATGAACCTCCGCATCAACCTCCGCACTCTTGCGTTTTCGTCCGTCGTTGCGGCCTGCAGCCTGGCTTTCGTCGGATGCACCACGACGCGCCCGCAGGACCAGGCCAGCAGCGCGTCGTCGCGCACGTCCATCGACGCGCAGGTCGATGCGTCGCTCTCCAAGCTGTATGACTCCGTGAGGGGCTCGCGCGAACTGGTCGCCAAGTCCAGCGGCGTGCTGGTGTTCCCGGCCGTGGTCGGGGCCAGCCTAGGCGTCGGTGCCGAGTACGGGCGCGGCGCCTTGCGCGTGAACGGCCGCACGCAGTCGTACTACAGCACCACCGCGGGCTCGGTGGGCTTCCAGGCCGGCGCGCAGTCCAAGGCCGTGATCTACCTGTTCACCACGCAGGCGGCACTCGACAAGTTCCGCGGCAGCAAGGGCTGGACGGCCGGCGCCGACGCCACGGTGGCTGTTGCCACCATCGGTGCCAACGGCAGCATCGATACCAACACGATCCGGCAACCGGTGGTGGGCTTCGTGCTGACCAATGTGGGGCTGGAAGCCGGCGTCTCGCTGTCGGGCGCGAAGATCACCGAGATCCAGCTGTAAGGCAAACGACGACGCGGGGCTTGCGCCCCGTCGTCAGCCGGCCAACTGCTCCGACAGTTGCGCCTGCAGATCGGCGACTTGCCTGCGCAGGGCGTCGTTCTCGCGCGTGAGTTCGGCCACGCGCTGCTGCAGCAGTTCGACCGCATCGGGGTTGGCGGGCTGATCGTCCGATGCGGACTCGGCCGACTCTGCGCGTGGCTTGCGCTTGGCCTCGCGCACGCGCTTGGCCGCCTGCTTGAGTTCGTCCTTGCCTGCGTTCGCCGCAGAGACCTGCTCTTCTGCAGGTAGGCTGGCCACGGCTGCGGCGGTGTTGATCGAGATCACACCCGACTTCACGGCGGCCACCAGTTCGGGCGCGGCCTGCTTCTGGATCTTCTCGATCATCACGACCTGGCTGCTGCTCAGGCGCGCGGCCTTGGCGATGGATTCGCGGCTGTTCAACGGCGCGGGCGGGGGCAGGGCGTTGGCGTTGTCGGCCGGAGAATCGCCGGCGGATGCGTCGACATCGAAAGGCGGGTCTTCCGACGACGAGGTTTCCGACAGCGCGCGGGAGCGCTGGTCGTCGACGATGACTTTCTTTCGGAGCGCCAGCACGCCGCGCTGGTAGTCCGAGATGCTGCGCCGGCCCAGGTGCTGGTCGATCATCCAGAGGTGCACGTCCTCCATCGTCTTGAAGTGCGTGTTCTGCACCGTATGGAAGGGCAGGCCGTGCTTCTGGCAGATGCCGTAGCGGTGGTGGCCGTCCACCAGCACCTCGCCCCACAGCACGAGCGCGTCGCGGCAGCCTTCGGTGAGGATGCTGCGCTCCAGCGCCGCGTATTCCTCCGGAGACATGGGATCGATATAGGCTTTGAGTTCTTCGTTGACGACGATGTTCATGAGGGAGGGATCGGGGAAAGGGGCGAAATTTTAGATGCGCGCGTCGTGGGGACTTGCAGCGGGCGCTCCCATTGCAGCGGCGCCGTTTCGCGGCACACGATGCGTGCGTCGGTGGAACTGCAGATAGCCACCATGTGGTCGAGGGTGGGCTGCAGTTGCAAGAAGTGCCAGTGGTGTGTGGGGTCGTCGCGTGGATCGGCGAGGGTGAATCCGATGTCGCGGGGGGTGTCAAGCGCAAAGGCGAAGCTATCGAGCGGGATCTGCAGGCCCATGCCGCGCGCCTTGATGTAGCTTTCCTTCAGGGTCCACAGTTCGAAGAAGCGATGCGGTTGCGATGCGGGCGGCAATGCATTGAGCGACTGGGCCTCGGACGGGGCAAAGTAGTGATCGACGGCTTCGAGCACGGCGGAGCGGCGAAGGTTCTCGACATCGACGCCCAGTTCGATGTCTCGTGCAACTGCCAGCACGATGAGGCCGGTGGTGTGACTCAGGTTGAAGTCCAGGCCATGCGTTTCTCCATCGATGCGAGGGCGGCCGAAACTTCCGCTGGCAAAGCGCCAGTCGCACGCCTGCACCGGCGCATAGCGCGACAACACCGAGCGCACCAGCACCCGGGTCAGTAGGTAGCGATAGCGGTCGCGTGCGAAGTGGAAACGATCTTTTTGCTGCAGTTCCTGCGGCGTCAATAGCGCGCGATAGGCGGCGTCGAGCGCGGGATCGCCGGCCTCGCCATGGGGGCAGAACCAGAGATGGATATCGCCCGCAGGCAAAGGGAGGAGAAGGTCGGCGCGGTGCATGGTGGGCAGCAGCGCTTCGCCGCGATCACTTTTTTCAGATGCTTGCACGAAGCGAAGTGGGCTATTATCGCGACCCCCTGTGCCGGGTTCCGCGTTCTCTCGCGGATCGCTTGGCCGTCCGATCCGCCATAGCGGATTTTCTCGGGGCTCCTCATGTCGTTTGTTTGAGTGTCGATCCGGAAGGGTCATGGAAATGCCTCAAAATCCGCCTATAAATAGCAATGATTCTTATTTCGATTTGTGCATCGAAAGTAGTAGATCGAACCTGCGGCCCGTCCCGGCTCGCCCACTGGAACTGGAGGAAGAGGTGTTGAACATGCCGTCGCCGCATTCGTCCGAGCCTTCGCTCGCGGAGGTTTTCATCGCCCACCGGGCGCAGCTCTGGCGGGTCGCCCGGAAGATCGTCAACACGGCCGACCTGGCCGACGACGTCGTGCAGGACGCCTACCTGAAAATCGCCGACGGCCCATGCGTCCGCCAGGCCGACCGTCCCATCGGCTATTGCTGCCAGGTGGTGCGCAACATGGCACTGGACTACTGCCGCCGTCACCGCGTCGAAGCCAGCTATCGCACCTTCGACGTCGACGTGGAACTCCTCGACATGCCCACCACCGCCTCGACCCCCGACCGCATGATGTGCGAGCGCCAGGTGATCACCGCGATCGACAAGGTGCTCGCCGGCCTCTCGCCCCGCACGCGCCTCGTGTTCGAGCTCTACCGTCTCGAAGGCCTCACGCAGCGCGAGATCGCGGCGCGCCTGGGCTGTGCGCTGGGCCTCGTGAACGGCCTGATTGCCGAAGCCGCCAACGCGATCAAGTCGTGCGGCCACCTGCTGCTGGAGAGCGACGCGCGCTAGCTGCGGCTTTTGCGGCTTCTACGCAGCGGGGTCGCGCCCGTTTCCCGCGAGAATGCGCGCTGGACCGGCCGGGTCCGTTCAAGACCTGGCCTCGACGGACAACGCGAGCAGCTTCACGAATGACACAGGAAACGGGCGATCCCATCTGGAACACCGCATGGGACTGGGTGCAGCGCGAGCACGACAGCGAAAGCTTCGACGAGGCCGCGCGCGCCGAAATGACAGCCTGGCTCCTCGCAGAGCCTGCGCACCGCCAGGCCTACGACAAAGCCGCTCGGCTCTGGCTCCTCGCGGGCTTCGTTCCTCCGGTCAACGACCTCGGCGACGACTTGCCTGACGACGACGCCGAGCCTCGCGCCGGCAAGTAAAACCCCCGTATCCATCGCGAACGCGCCCCCCTGCGCGCGTTCGGCACCGGCACGTCCACGGCGCTCGCCGTCCCGCCGTGAAAAATGAACAGATCAGTCTCTGAAGCGTCCTCTTGGCAGGGGCGCCGAGATCCCGTCCGGTCCGCGATCGGCTGCGGTGCGCTCCTTCTCTCTGTTCAATCACACAAGGACGCACCGATGTCGACGAGCTGTTTTGACCGCGAAGACGAGACCTTCATCGTTCTGGTCAATCACGAAGACCAGTACTCCATCTGGCCCCACTGGAAGGCCGTTCCCGGCGGATGGACCGCCGTCGAGGGCGTGCGGGGCGACAAGAAGACCGTGCTCGCCTACGTCGAGAGCCACTGGACCGACATGCGGCCCAGGTCGCTGCGCGACTGGATGCAGCAGCAAGCAGGCGCACCGGCCACGCAAACCACTGCCGGTTGATGAGCGCCCAGGTGCCCCAGGTGCCCCTGGCGCTACTGTGCCTGCCGTGCGCGGGTGCCAGCGCCTCCATGTACCTGCGGTGGCGGCGTTTCCTGCCGCCGTGGGTCCGCATCGTGCCGGTGGAGCTGCCGGGGCGGGGCGCGCGCATGGACGAGCCTTTCATCGAAGACTTCGATGCGCTGGTCGCGCGGATCTGCGCCGAGCAGGCCGATGCGATGCGCGGCGACTTCGCGCTCTTCGGTCACAGCATGGGCGCGTTGCTCGCCCATGGCGTGGCCCGACGGCTCCAGTCGCTGCGGCGGCCCCTGCCGCGCGCGCTGCTGGCGTCCGGCTGCCAGGCGCCTTCCCGGCGCGATCCCGGGCGTTTCGACGGCGGTGAAGATGACGCGGCGCTGACAGCCGAACTGCGCAAACAGGGCGGCACGCCCGAGGCGGTGTTCGCGAGCGAGGAACTCATGCGCATCACGCTCGACACGCTGCGCGCCGACCGCCGCGTCTGCCGCAGCCACGTTCACACGCCCGGCCGGCCGCCGTTGCCGCTGCCCGTCCACGCCTTCGCGGGACGCCAGGACGACATCGAGGCACCGGCCATGGCGGCCTGGTCCGAAGAGACCCGCGACGCCTTCACGCTCGACTGGTTCGAGGGCGGCCATTTCTTTCTCCGGCAACACGAGCCCGCCTTTCTCGCGGCCCTCGCACGGCGTCTGCCGACGCATCTTCATCAAGCGCCACTGCTGGCGCATCAAGGGTAGATATGACTGAACCGCTCGCGACGGAATCCGTCGGCCGGCAACCGCGTAATTTCGTGGCGCACCTGCGCGCGCTGGCCGAGCAGCGTCCGCACGACGTGTGGCTCACCGTGGTCGACGAGGTCGATGGCATCTTGAGCGAGCAGCCCTTCACCTATGCCGTCTTCGAGCGGCGCGTGCGCGCGCTCGCCGCGCGCCTGCAGCAGCAGTTCGCCAAGGGCGACCGCGCGCTCGTCATGCTGGACAACGGCGACCACTACGCGGTGAGCATGCTGGCCTGCTTCTACAGCGGCGTGATCGCGGTGCCGGTGTTCCCGCCGGAGTCCATCCGGCCGCAGCACCTGGCGCGGCTCACCGGCGTGGCAACCGATTCGCAGGCGCGCTGCGTGCTCACATCGTGCGCATTGAGCGCCGCGATGTCGGCGGCCGGCAACCAGTTCGGCGATGTGCAGATCGTTGCCGTCGATGCGGTCGACATCGCGCTCGCCGACGCCTGGCAGCCCTTCGCGCCGAGCGACGACGACGTCGCCTTCCTGCAGTACACCTCGGGCTCGACCTCGGCGCCCAAGGGCGTGATCGTCACGCACGGCAACCTGATGGCCAACGAGCATGCGATCCAGGCCGGCATGGGCATCGGTCCGGACGACAAGTTCGTCTCCTGGGCGCCGCTCTATCACGACATGGGCCTCATCGGCGGCCTCATGCAGCCGCTCTACAGCGGCATTCCGCTGGTGCTGACGTCGCCGCGCTATTTCCTGGAGCGTCCGGTGCGCTGGCTGGAGCTGATCTCGCGCCACCGCGCCACGCTCAGCGGCGGCCCGGACTTCTCGTTCCGCCTGTGCCTGGAGCGCGTGAAGGACGCGCAGATCGCGCAGCTCGATCTCTCCAGCTGGCGCGTGGCCTACACCGGCGCCGAGCCGGTGCGCGCCGACACCGAACTCGATTTCATCGAACGCTTCGCCCCCGCGGGCTTCGATGCGGGCGCGGTCTACGCCTGCTACGGCCTCGCCGAAGCGACGCTCTTCGTGACTGGCGGAAAACGCGGCACCGGCATGGTCGCGCGCGGTTTCGACCCCGACGGCCTTGCTGCGGGCAGGGGCGCGCCGCGCGAGGGCGGCACGCTGCTCGTGGGCTGCGGCGCGGTGGCGGTCGATCATGTGGTGGAGATCGTCGATCCCGACACGCTGTCGGCGGTGGCCGAGCCCGGATGCATCGGCGAGATCTGGGTGAGCGGCGCGAGCATCGGCGCCGGCTATTGGGGCAAGCCGCGCGAGTCCGCCGAGACCTTCGTCGAGCACGCGGGCCGGCGGTGGCTGCGCACCGGCGACCTGGGTTTCGTCTGCGACGGCGAGCTCTACGTCACGGGCCGCATCAAGGACCTGATCATCGTGCGCGGCCACAACATCTACCCGCAGGACATCGAGCGCGTCATCGAGGCCGAGGTGGACGCGGTGCGCAAGGGGCGTGTGGCGGTCTTCGCCGCCAATGGGCCCGACGGCGAAGGCATCGGCGCCGCGGCCGAGGTGTCGCGCAGCATGCAGAAGCTGGTGCCGCCGCAGGTGCTGGTCGAGGCGCTGAGCGCCGCGGTCAGCGAGGTGTTCGGCGAGGCGCTCTCGGCCGTGCTGCTGCTCAACCCCGGCGGCATGCCCAAGACCACCAGCGGCAAGCTGCAGCGCAGCGCCTGCCGCGCGGGCTGGCGCGATCGCAGCGCGGATGCCTACGCGATCTACGAGCGCGGCGTCTTCGTCAAGGGCGGTCCTGCCGAGGCGCAGGCCGAAGCACCCGTGCTCGACGAGGTCGAGCGTGCGGTCGATGCGATCTGGCGCGAGGTGCTCAAAGCAACCTCCGACAAGCCGTTTGCGCGCGACGCCCATTTCTTCACACGCGGCGGCAGCTCGCTCACCGCCACGCAGGCCGCGGCGCGCATCTCGTCGCAATGGGACATCGTTTTTCCGGCCCGCGTGCTGTTCGAGAGGCCGCGGCTTTCCGAGTGCGCCGCCGCAGTCCGCGAACAGATCGCACGGGGCGCGCAGGCCGCGCACAGCCGCCCGGTTCCCATCGCCACGCTGCCCGCGGCGCGGAGGCACCAGGCGCTGCCGCTGTCCCACGCGCAGGAGCGCCAGTGGTTCCTCTGGCAGCTCGATCCGCAGAGCGCCGCGTACCACATGAGCGGCGCGCTGCGCCTGGCCGGATCGCTCGATGCCGAGGCGCTGCAAGCGGCGCTCGGCGACCTGGTCGCACGCCACGAATCGCTGCGCACCGCGTTCCGCGTCGAGGCCGATGGCGCCGCCGCGCAATGGATCGCGGCCACGGGCACGCTGCCCCTGGAACTGATCGACCTGCGTGGCCTGCCCGCCGGCGAACAGGGCGCGCGATTGGCGCATGAAACCCATCGCCTCAAGTCCGCACCCTTCGACCTGGCGCAGGGCCGCCTGGTGCGCGCCGCGCTGATCCGCACCGCGGACGACGGCCAGGTGCTCGCCGTGGTGATGCACCACATCGTGTCCGATGGCGCCTCGATGCAGGTGCTGATCGACGAATTGGCGGCCGGCTACCTCGCGCGCCTGCAGGGCAGCGCGGCCGTGCTTGCCGCACCGCGGGTGCAGTACGCCGACTACGCCGACTACGCTGTGTGGCAGCGCGAATGGCTCGCGGCCGGCGAGGGCGAGCGCCAGCTGGCTTGGTGGCGCTCGCAACTCGGCGACGCGCATCCGGTGCTCGAGCTGCGCACCGACCGTCCGCGCCAGCCCGAAGCCAGCTACCGCGCGGCGCGCCACGCCTTCGAGCTGCCCGCGTCCTTGCTCGGCCAGCTGCGCGGGCTCGCGCAGGCCGACGGCGCGACGCTCTTCATGGTGCTGCTCGCGGGGCTGCAGGTGCTGCTGCACCGCCACACCGGCCAGCAAGACATCCGCATCGGCACCGCGATCGCCAACCGCAACCGCGTGGAGTTCGAGAACGTCATCGGCCTCTTCGTCAACACGCTCGTGCTGCGCAACGCCATCGACGGGCGCACGAGCCTCGCGCGTGCGCTGGCCCAGGCACGCGAAGCCGTGCTGGGCGCGCAGGCGCACCAGGACCTGCCGTTCGAGCAACTGGTGCAGGCGCTGCAGCCCGAGCGCAGCATGAGCCGCAGTCCGCTGTTCCAGGTGATGTTCAACCACCTGTTCGAAGACCACCGGGCGCTCGAGCGGCTCGGCGGCATCGCGGTGAGCGACCATGCGCTGCCGGACTTGCAGGCGCAATTCGAACTGGTGCTCGAGGCGCGCGAGCGGCCCGATGGCCGGCTGAAGCTCGACTTGATCTATGCGGCCGAACTGTTCGATGCGGAGAGCATCGAGCGGATGGCGGGGCATTACGTGGCGATCCTGGGTGCGCTGGCCAGCCGCGGCGAGCAGGCCGTTGGCGATGTCGATCTGCTCGGAGCCTCCGAGAAGGCGCAGCTTGCGCAATGGAGCGTGAACACGCACCGCGAGCCCGGCTTGCAGCCCGTGCACCGCCTCATCGAAGGCCACGCCCGCTCACGGCCCGAGGCTACGGCGTTGCTGTTCGCCGATGAAGCCCTGAGCTTCTTCGAACTCAATCGAAGGGCGAACCGCCTGGCCCATCGCCTGATCTCGCTGGGCGTGGGCCCCGACGTACTCGTGGGCATCGCCATGGAACGCAGCGTGGAGATGGTCGTGGGCATCCTGGCCATCCTCAAGGCCGGTGGTGCTTATCTCCCGCTGGACCCCGAATACCCGACGCAGCGTTTGGCCTACATGGTCGAGGACAGCGGCATCCGATTGCTGCTGACCCACCGCGCCACGCGCGATCACATCGCTGCGTGCGAAGGCCTTGTCGCGCTCGAAGTCGAGCATCTGGACCTCGCCGACGAACCCGAGAGCGATCCGCAGGTTCCCCTGCACGGCGAGCACCTTGCCTACGTCATCTACACCTCCGGCTCCACCGGCCGCCCCAAGGGCGCAGCCATCCGCCACGATGCGCTGCACAGCTGCATGGCGTGGATGCAAAGGGTCTATGGCCTCGGCCGTGAAGACACCGTGCTGCACAAGGCCCCGTTCGGCTTCGACGTCTCGTGCTGGGAGCTGTTCTGGCCCATGACCGCAGGCGCCCGTCTGGTGGTGGCCAACCCGGGCGATCACCGCGATCCCGAGCGGCTGGTGCAGTTGATCCAGCGCCACCAGATCACCACGCTGAACTTCGTTCCGGCGATGCTGCAGGCCTTCCTCGCGCACCCCGGCATCGAGGCGAGCACGCGCCTGAAGCACATCATCTGCGGCGGCGAGGCCATGCCCTCGGAGACGCAGAGGGAAGCGCTGCAGCGCCTCGGCGGCGCGACGCTGCAGAACCTGTACGGCCCGACGGAGACCACCATCCACGTCACGCGCTGGACCTGCCGGGACGACGGGCAGGCGCTGGTGCCGATCGGGCAGCCGATCAGCGACACGCAGGGTTATGTGCTGGACGCAGAGCTGAACCTCGTGCCCCGAGGGGTGGCTGGGGAGTTGTACCTGGGCGGGGTGAGCCTTGCGCGCGGTTATCTGAACAAGCCCGGCTTGAGCGCAGAGCGCTTCGTGGCAGACCCGTTCGGCAGCGGCGGCAGGCTGTACCGCACGGGAGATCTCGTGCGCTGGAACGGTGAAGGCCAGATCGAGTACCTGGGCCGCATCGACCACCAAGTGAAGATCCGGGGCTTCCGCATCGAGCTCGGAGAGATCGAAGCGCAACTGCTGTCGCAGCCCGAGGTGCGCGAAGCCGTGGTGGTGGCCGGCGAGGGCCCGCTGGGTGCGCGCCTGGTGGGCTACGTCTCGTCCCATGCGGGCCGCGAGATCGGCTCGGCCGAACTGCGCCAACGTTTGGCCGAAGTGCTGCCCGACTACATGGTCCCTTCCACAGTGGTGGTGCTCGGCGCACTGCCGCTGAACGCCAATGGCAAGGTCGACCGCAAGGCGCTGCCCGAACCCGGGCTGGAGAACGCGGACGCCTACGAGGCACCGCAAGGCGAAGTGGAAGAGGCACTGGCCGCGATCTGGGCGGATGTGCTGGGCGTGGCGCGCGTGGGCCGCAACGACGGCTTCTTCGAGCTGGGCGGCCACTCGCTGCTGGCGCTGCGGCTGCTGGAGCGCGTGCGCGCGCTCGGGTGGTCGGTGCAGGTGCGAACGCTGTTCCAGCATCCGCAGCTCGCTGCGTTTGCGCAGGCCCTGATGCATGAGC
>NZ_JAEFCB010000027.1 GCF_016405905.1 Variovorax sp. IB41
CTTCAGCGGCGCGACGCTCGAGGGTTGCCGTTTCAAGAACGCCGTGCTCTCTCGGGCGCGCTTTGCCGGCGCCTCGATGGCGCGCTGCCATTTCGACGGCGCGAATCTCGGCAAGAGCGAGTTCACTGATTTGCGCGCTGACGGGTGCACCTTCGAGAGCACGATCTTCGAACAGTCGCGCTGGCGCCGCGCGCGTTTCGACGACTGCCGCTTCGTCCACGGCCGCTGGCGCTCGCTGCGGGCCGAGGATGCGGAGTTCACCAGGACGAGCTTCGTCAACTGCACCTTCATGCAGGCCTCGATGAAGGCCTTGCGCTGGCGCGCGTGCAGGCTCGAGCGCACGAGCTTCGTCGAAGCCGAGTTCGAGCAATGCGCGTTCCAGGACTGCGATCTCGCGCCGGTGCTGTTTCGCATGCTGCGCAAATGTGCGCCGACGGTCTTTTCGCAATCGCGCCTGCACCAGTCGTTCTTCTCGCCCGAGTGCGGCTTCGCGGGCTCGCGCTTCGATGGCTGCCGGGTCTCCGAGACCTCGCTGCGCGGCGTGGACCTGTCGGGCTCGGACTTCAGCGACGCCGTGCTCGACGGGCTCGATTTCTCGGAGGCCCGGCTCATGCGCTGCAGCTTCGAGCGCGCCTCCGCGCAGGAGGCGATGTTCATCCGCGCCGACCTGAGCGGCGCCAGCCTGCGTGCCGCGAACCTGGCGCAGTCGATCTTCAAGTCGGCCCGGCTCGACGATGCCTGCCTGGACGGCGCGAGCCTGTACCAGAGCGACTTCTCGATGGTCCGCACGAATGCGGGCACTTCGTTCGAGGCCGCATTGACGACCTGGATGAACACCAAGCCGGCGTTCCGGGCGGAGTGAAGCAACGCCGATGACATCATGGGAAGAACTCGCACAGCAATGCCGCCAGGGCAGGCCGACCGCATCGGCCGTGTTCGAGGGCGCGGCGCCCGCGGGGCTGGCCCTGGTGGGCGGCATCGTGCAGGACTGCAGTTTCCAGGCGGCCCAGCTGGCCGGCAGCAGCTGGAGCGACATGCAGTTCATCCGCTGCCGCTTTGCCGGCGTCGTCTTCGAGCGTCAGCGTTTCGAGCGCGCGCAGTTCATCTCCTGCGTCTTCGAGGATTGCACCTGGACGCAGCTCGAGGTGAGCGGCATGGCCATGGTCTCGTGCGAGCTGCGGCGCCTGGGCTTCGCGCATGCGCGCTTGGCCGATTCGGTGTGGAGCCGGTGCGTGGTCGCCGAGATGCATTTCGAAGGCGGCGAGTTCGACCGCTGCGCCTTCATGGACAGCGCCGACTTCGTGATGTCCGCGCAAGGCACGCGGTTTGCGCGCACCGTCTTTCGTCACGTGTCGCTCGTGCGCTGCGTGCTGCCGGGCTGCACCATCGACAACTGCGTGCTCATCGCCATCGAGGCGGCGGGCTTTTCGTTCGCCGGCATGGCGCTTGCGAAGACCCAGTTCACCGAGAGCGACCTGCGGCGCTGCGACTTCACCGGCTGCGACCTGCGGCAGGCCAACTTCAAGGGCGCGAACCTCGCGGGTGCGGTGCTGCTGCGCGCGATGGCCACGAACGCGCTCTTCATCGGGGCGAACCTGGAAGGCGTCGATGCCACGGGCGTGCAGTGCGCGCAGTCGATCTTCGACGGCGCCACGCTCACGCGCAGCCGCTGGCATGGCGCGTACATGGACCAGTCGATGCTCCGGCGCACCACTTGCCACGAAACCGTTTTTGCGGAAGCATCGCTCATCTACTGCGACTTCTCCCATGCCGGCCTGCGCGCCGCGGACTTTCGCGGCGCAAGGTTCGGACGCACGAACTTTCACCAGGCCGCCCTGGAGGCGACCCTCTTTTCGGACCGCGCCGGCATCCTGCCGGCCGATGACAAACTCAGCGAGGCAGAGAAATGGAAGCAACCCGAACACCGACAGGCCATGTTCCAGCGCACATCGACCAAAGGCCGCTGAGCCCCACCGGCGTGGTGCACGCCGAAGCCGAGGTGGTGGCGCAGGACCAGGGCAACGCGCTGCTGGTGCGGCTGGCGAGCGAGCTGGTCGCGGCACGGCGCGCCGTGAGTTGCCTCGTGGCGCCGATGCCGGGCGACAAGGTGCTGTTGAGCGGCGCGCGCGAAACGGGCCTGTGGGTCATCGCGGTGCTCGAGAGCCGCAACCCCGGGCAGCAGCTCCTGCTGGACGGCGACACGCGGCTGGTGGTGCGCAACGGCGACCTGAGTTTGCAGAGCGATAAAAACATCGCGCTGGATGCGGACTCGATCGGCCTGCGCGCGAAGTCCACGCTGAACATGCTGTGCGAGCGCGCGGTCTCCACCTGCGCGCAATGGCTCGGCCACGTCGGCCTGTACCGGCTGGTGGGCAAGGAGATGGAGACAGCGCACGAGCACGTGAGCACGCATGCAGCAACGGCCGTGCGCACCACCGAAATCAGCGAAACCGTGCGCGCAGGCCACCTGGATTGCCAGGTCGAGGGCGTGCTCGAGATGCACGGCCATGCCACCTTCATGAGCGGCAAGACGCTGCTCAAGTTCGACAGCGAACAAGTCCATCTGGGCTAGGAGCAAGACCATGTGCTTTGCCTGCTGTCAGCTCATGGGCTTCGACACCGGATTCCCGGATGTGTGCCTGACGCCGCCGGGGCCCGTGCCGGTGACCTATTTCAACATCGGGGCGGGCATGACCGCCATTCCGAACGTCACCAACATCCTCGTGCTGGGCATGCCCCAGCACAACATGGGCACGCGGATTCCGTTCACCAACGGCGACAACCCGGGCATCGCGCTGGGCGTGGCCTCCGGCTCGGTGATGGGGCCGACCCAACCGATCGCAAACTGCGCCTGCACGGTCATCGTCAAGGGAATGCCGGCGATGCGCATGGGCTCCGTGTCGCTCGCGAACCGCACCAACACGGTCTCCGTGCGGTCTTCGCCGAGCCAGGGCACGGTCGTGATCTGCGCGCCCTGAGCCTCACCGGCGGCTTGCGCGCGCGGCGCGAGCCTCGAGAAAAACTTCAGGCCGGCCGCGCCGTCCCCGCCAACGTCACCTGCTGCGGAAACCCCACCCACACCGCCAGCGCCGAGTAGTTGTCCTGCGACTTGTCCGCCTTCGCCTCGGCCGCGCGGCGCAGGAGGGCGAGCCATTCCTCCGCGCTGTCCGCCAGCTGCAACGATCGCTCCATCACCTGCTGCGAGATGAGCTGCCAGAGCCCGTCGGTGCACAGCAGGAATGCATCGCCATCGGCCAGCTGCTGCGATGCGGACACCGTGGTCTCCGCCGTCGCGCGCGCACCGAGCGCGCGGTACAGGAGGTTGGTCTTGACCAGGCGCTCGCCGCCATTCGCGCCGTTGCCCATCGCGGCTTCGCCCGAACGCTCCGACAGGCTGTGGTCTTCGGTGCGCTGCATCAGCGCGCCGCGGCGGAACCAATAAAGGCGGCTGTCGCCCACGTGGGCCCACGTGGCCTGGCCGCTCGCGCGGTCGACGAACAGCGAGACGATGGTCGCGCTCATGCGGCTCTGGTCGGCCAGTTCGCGCTGCCTGGCGAGGATGGCGTCGTTGGCCGCCTTCACCGCGTGGCGGATGTCGTCGGCCGCGACCGAGGGGTGGTCCACGAAGGTGTTGAGCGCGGTGTCCACCGCGATGCGCGCGGCGAGCTCGCCGCCCGCGTTGCCGCCGACGCCGTCGCTCACCACGAAGCAGGCGTTGTGCTCATCGAGGTGGTAGCCGATGGCGTCCTGGTTGCCGGAGCGTTCGCCTACGCAGGAGAACTGCGAGGTCGAGATGGGAACCGCGAAAGCGGCGCGGGTGGCTTCAAGCACGGCGCGCCTCCTTCAAGCGTTCCATCTCCCGGTCGTAGGCCTGCTGGAACGCGCGGCCGAAGACGGCCTGGAAATCGTCCTCGACGGCCGCAGTCGTTTCCGCGTGCAGTTGCCGCAGCTCGCGCCACAGGCGCGCCTCGCGGCCGCCGGGCAGCATCTTCTCGGCGAGGCTGCCGTCGTGCGGCGTGGTGCGGTTGAGCGTTGCGGGGTCGAAGCGCTGCAGCACGGTGAGCAAGGCCGCGCGCATGCCGGCCACCATGCCCAGCTGGTGCGACTGCAGGTCGCCGAGCGCATCGTGCACGGCGGCCTCCGGCGTGAGGAAGCCGGGCATGCGCGCGCCGAACATCTGCATCAGCACGGCGCGGCCGTTGGGCAGGATCTTGAACGGGTTGTTCTCCTCGTCCACGATCATCGTGATCTCGGCGCGCACTTCGCGCTTGAGCATCGCGCGCGAGGACAGGAGTTCGATGGTGCCGTCGGTGAACGCGCGCATCAGCCGGCCGAGGTGGCGCATGGCGTCGGCATCGAACGGCTGCTGGCCCGCGACGTCGGGCACGCCGGCGCCTTCGAGGAATGCCTTGAAGAGTTCGTCGGAAGAAGCGGGCGACGACGCCGCCGTCGTGGGCGGAAGCGCTGCGGCCACGGCGGACGGCGCGGTGGACACCGGTTCGGGTTCGGGCTCGGCGGGTTCCGGTGACGCGATCTCGACCGGCGGAACGACCTCTGCGGGTGCCGTCGCGACGGGTCGTACAGCGGCGGGCGTTTCCGGTTCAACAACCGGCGCGGGTGCCGATGCCGCTTGAGGAGGTGGCGGCGGAGGAGGAGGAGGCGGTGGTGGCGGTGGTTCAGGCGGCGGACTCGCCTCCACCTTCACCGGCTTCCCCGCCGGCGCATCGAACGGCACCGGATTCGGCGGCCTGAACTGTGCCCCCACTTCGCGTGCGTGGTTCGCGTGGTTGTACCCCTGCGCGGCGGGCGGATTCGTCAGCAGGTCTAGGGCCGGGTGCCTGTCGCTGAGCGGGTCTTCGTGGGTCAGCGCGGTGGGCCGCGGATCGGACAGCGGCGAGGGCGCGTTGCTGTCGGCCGCGAAGAACGAGAGCGGGTCCATGCCGCGCTTGAGCGCGATGTCGGACATGCCGTCCGCCGCCTCCGGGTTCAGCTCCGCGAGCGGATCGGCCGGGTTCCTTCGCGCCTGCGACGGCAGCTCGAAGGGCTCGTGCGCCAACGGGTCGGGCATCGGCGCCGGCGTGCTGTCGACGCGGCGCGGCGCGTTCGCAAGGATGGCGTCCCAGTCGGCTGCGGAAGGAATCTGCGACGTGACCGGTGCAGCCGGCTTCGCGAACGGCGATGGTGGCGGTGCCGTCGTGACCGCGGGCGCGGCGAACTGTTCCCTGGGCGGCGGTGCAACGACCGGCGCCGGCGCCGGTGCTGGAGCAGGCATCGCCACGGTCGTCGGCGGCGCATCGCCGATGGGCAGCGCGCCCGCGCCGAACAGGTCCGAGAACACATCGGAGACCGGTGTCTCCGGCAGCAGCGCATCCATCGAACTCGGCGGTGCCGATTGCACTGAAGGCGGACGCAGCGTTGCCGGCACATCGATCGGCGGCGGCGGTGGTGGTGGCGGTGGCGGTGGCGGCGGCGGCGGCGGCGGCGGCGGCGGCGGTGATGGTGTCGGCGGCGAAGGCGGCGGCATCGCTGCAACGCTCGCCGCACGCTGCGCACTCGCAGCCTCCAGCACATAGCTCCCGATGGCCACGCGGTCGCCATCCGCGACACGCGACTCCTCTTCATGCAGGAGCGTGCGCCCGTTCACGCTGATGGGCAGCACCGCGCTCATGTTGCGCAGCACCGCGGCGCCTTCGTCGTCGAAGCGCACGGTGGCCTGCAGGCGCGAGATCTGCCGCTGCTCGTCGGGCAGCACGAGGTGGTTGTCGGGGCTGCGTCCGATGGTGCCTCCGGGCGCTGCAAGCAGTGCCGAAGGGCCTGTTGTCACCGGCCTGCCGGCATGTTCGATCACGGTCCAGCGCATGGCGTCTTCCTGTTGATGGCGAGCGTCGTCGATGGTGTCGGTGTCGGCCGTGGCGGCCGCGCTGGTCAGCGCTTCATTCGCTTGGCTGCCTCGAAGGCGGGGCCCCACACCGGGTGCTTGCGCTCGGCGACGTTGAGTTCGAAGTTGGGGAATACATCCAGGATCTTGCGAAATTGCGTGCGGCATTCCGGGATCTGGTTGCTCACGCAATAGCTGAAGGCCTCCAGCTTCATCGCGCTCTGGCGCGTGGCGGGCTCGGCGCCTTCGAACACCGACACGCCGCCGCTCTTGAGCGTGGTGATGGCCTTGGCGTAGTCGCCTTCGTCATAGGCCTGCTGCGCGCGCTCGAGCGTGTCGCGCGCCACCTTCTGGCTCAGGCGTTCGGGTTGCGGTGGCGGCTCGGGCGTGGTCTGGCAACCAGTGACCAAAAGGAGCGTGAACGCCAGAGCAGGCAGACATGACTTCAATCTTCTCTCCTACCTTGCGAAGGGCAATGAAAGGCAATGCTTGAAAGGGTGTGCCGCGCGGTTGCGAGTGGTTGCGACAGTCGCGGCACCGGCACACGATGCGTCGTCGCCGATGTGCACGACTTCGATAATATAGGCCGCGAACCTCTGGGGGAGATCTCATGCAGCGACGAAGTTTGCTTCAAGGCGCACTTGCAACCACACCGTTGTTTGCGGGCCTCATCAGCGGATGCGCCTCAACAGCGAAATCCCTGCCCACACCTTATGCGGTCACCGTTCGTATCGACGACGGCGTGAACCCCGATGGTCGCGGCCACGCGGCGCCGATTCTCGTGAAGGTCTTCGAACTGAAATCTTCCGGTAACTTCGAGACGGCAGACTACTTCGCACTTCAGGACCGCGACCGCGAGACGCTCGCGACCGAACTCGTGAATGCGGACCAGGCCATCATGCGAAGCGGCGAAGAGCGCGTCTTCAAGCGGGAAGCGGGGCTTGATTCGCGCTCCATCGGCATCATCGCGGGCTATCGCAAGCTGGAGGCCGCGCGTTGGCGCATCGTGCTGCCGCTGAAGGAACCCAAGCAAACCAATCTCTACAAGGTGTGGCAGTTTTCGCCGAGCGAACAGGCCGTGCGCATCGCCATCCGGAAGACAGGCATCGAATTACTACCAAGTCGTTAACCGGCCGGCAAAGGTAGTCAAAAAGTGCGAAGAATTGGCGCGTGAAATGCGGTGCAAAACGCAACAAGCGGCGTGTAGCATCAGAGCAGACCGATCGATCGGGAGGCCGTTCATCAGCGCATCTCCCGCTTCCGTGTGAGCACTCCCCAGGAGGTTCTTTGGTGACAGTTCGCAACTCGGGCTCCGCACGTTTGGGCGCCCATCCGCAGGCATTGGGAAATCGCGTGGTGTGGTCCGAAGGCATGTACCTGCGGCCCCAGCATTTCCAGCAACTGGAGCGCTACGTCGAGCAGTACGTCACGCGCCGCACCGCGGGCCTGCAGGGCGCTTATTGGGGCTGGCTGCACCTGGACATCGACCGCGATGCCTATGCGCTCGGACGCGTGTCGCTGCTCGGCGGCGCGGGCGTGCTGCCCGACGGCACGCCGTTCTCCTTCGGCATCGAGGACGCACCGCCGCCCTACGAAGTGCCCAACGACCTGACCGACGAACTCATCGTGCTCGCGCTGCCGCTGCGAAGGCCCGGCAGCGAGGAAGTGATCTTTGCCGACGACGAAGGCTCGGCCGCGCGCTTCGGCGTCATCGAGCGCGAGGTGGCCGACGGCAATGCGGTGGCGCTCGGCCCTGCGGTGCTGCAGCTGGCCGCGCCGCGGCTGCGTCTCGCGCGTGCCTCGTCGCTCACCGCGGAGTGGCAGGCCATCGGCGCGGTGCGCGTGATCGAGCGGCGCACCGACCACAAGCTGGTGGTCGATGCCAACTACATTCCGCCGGTGCTCGACGCATCGGCGCACGCGATGCTGCGCAGCATGATCGCGGAGTTGCACGGCCTGCTCACGCAGCGCTCCGAGGCGCTGGCTTCGCGGCTCTCGCAGCCGGGGCGCGGCGGCGTGAGCGAGGTGTCCGACTTCCTCCTGCTCGAACTGGTGAACCGTTATCTTGCGACCACCTGGCATGCGCAGCAGGCGGTGCAGGTGCACCCCGAGCAGCTCTTCACCGACTGGCTCAAGCTGGCCTGCCATCTCGCCACGCACACCTCGCCCACGCGGCGCCCGGTGCTGTGGCCGGTGTACGACCACGACAACTTGAACGAGAGCATCCGTCCGCTGATGGAGGAGCTCCGGCGTTCGCTCTCGGCCGTGCTCGAGCAGAGCGCGATCGCCATCGAGCTGGAGGAGCGCAGCCACGGCGTGCGCGTGGGCCGCATGCCCGACCCGGTGCTGGTGCGCAATGCCGGTTTCGTGCTCGCGGTGCATGCGGACCTGCCGGCCGATGCGATCCAGCAGCGCTTTCCCACGCAGGTCAAGATCGGCTCGGTCGAGCGCATCCGCGACCTCGTGCAACTGCAACTGCCGGGCGTTACCGTGCGGCCGTTGCCGGTGGCGCCGCGGCAGATTCCGTACAACGCGGGCTACCACTACTTCGAGCTCGACAAGAGCGGCGACATGTGGCGCCAGCTCGAGAAATCGGGTGGCGTCGCGATGCACCTGGCCGGTGACTTTCCGGGTCTGGCCATGGAGTTCTGGGCCATCCGTCCGTGAGGGAGCCTATGAACGGTGTCAACGACATGGCCGTCGGTGCCGGCGGCTTCGTGCCGCCGAACCCGGGCGGCGGCAACAACAACAACAACGGCGATCCGTCCACGCTGCGCGGCCTCGGCCAGCAGCCCGAATCCTTCACCGCATGGCACGACGCGCGGCGCCCGCACGCGGGCGACACCGCGCTCGCGGGCAACAACGCGCTGGTGGCGGCCGCCAATCCGCTGCTCGACCTGATCCCGCAGATCCGCGCCACCGGCCACCACGATGCGCCCGCCCAATTGCGCGAGCACCTGGTCGATGAAGTGCGGCGCTTCGAGACGCGCGCGCAGCAAAGCGGCATCTCGCCCGAGGTGATCATCGGCGCGCGCTATTGCCTCTGCACGGCGGTCGACGAGGCTGCGGCGCTCACGCCGTGGGGCGGCAGCATCTGGTCGTCGCAGAGCCTCCTGGTGATGTTCCACAACGAGACCTGGGGCGGCGAGAAGTTCTTCCAGCTGCTCTCGCGCCTGGTGCAGAACCCGCAGCAGCACCTGCACCTGATCGAGCTCATCTACTTCTGCCTGGCCATGGGGTTCGAGGGGCGCTTTCGCGTCATCGACAACGGCCGCACGCAGCTGGAAACCCTGAAGCAGCGCCTGCTGCAGATCATTCGCCAGACGCGCGGCGAGATCGCGGTGCCGCTCTCGCCGCACTGGCAGGACGCGACCGCGCCGGTGCGCCGCACGCGCAACTGGCTGCCGGTGTGGGCCGTGGGCGCGGTGGCCGCGGTGCTGCTGGTGCTGACCTTCGCGGTGCTCACCTTCAATCTCGCGGGGAGTTCCGATGGCGCGTTCGCGGCCGTCAACGCGGTGCGCCTGCCGCAGACCGCGCGCGCGGTGGTCATGCAGGCGCCGCAGCCGCGCCTGCAGCGCTTTCTCGAGCCCGAGATCCGCGAAGGTTTGCTGACGGTGCGCGACGAGGCCGACCGCAGCGTGGTCGTGCTGCGCGGCGACGGGCTCTTCGCCTCGGGCTCAGACCGCGTGCTCGACCGCTATGCGCCGGTGTTGAGCCGCGTGGCCGATGCGCTGAATTCGGTGGAAGGCAACGTGCTGGTCAGCGGCTTCAGCGACGACCAGCCGATCAGGAGCGTGCGCTTTCCTTCCAACTGGCAGCTCTCGCAGGCGCGCGCCGATTCGGTCAAGAAGATGCTGGCCGCGCGCATCACGCGGCCCGAGCGCCTGCGCGCCGAAGGCCGCGGCGATGCCGATCCGCTCGCGCCCAACGACTCGGCGGCCAACCGCGCGCGCAACCGGCGCGTGGAGGTCACGCTGCTGGTGGCGCCCGTGGCGCCTTCGGCATCGGCAGCACCGGTGGCACCACAAGGGGGAACCCGCTGATGCTGCGTTCCATCTTCCGTTTCCTCATCGGCCGCGACCTGTGGATTTTTCTCGGCCTGCTGGCCGTGGCGTTCCTGATCTGGGTCATCGGCCCCGTCATCGCGGTGGGCCGCTACCGGCCGCTGGAGAGCGAGTTCGTCCGCATCGTCGTCATCGCGCTGATGTTCGCGATCTGGATCGTGCGGCTGGTCTATCGCAAGTGGCGCGAGCGCCGCCTGAACGCACAGCTGCTCAACCAACTGCGCGTGCCTTCGAAGAAGGAGAAAGAGGCCCGGCCCGAAGACGCGCCCGAGATCAAGGAATTGCAGAGCGGCTTCACCGATGCCACCGCGATCCTGAAGAACATGCGCTTCGGGCAGGGCGCCGACGGCAAGCCCGCGAGCCGCTTCTCGGTGTTCGACCGGCAGTACCTGTACCAGCTGCCCTGGTACATCTTCATCGGCGCGCCGGGCTCGGGCAAGACCACGGCGCTGGTCAATTCCGACCTGGACTTTCCGCTGGCCGACCAGCTGGGCAAGGCCGCGGTGCGCGGCATCGGCGGCACGCGCAACTGCGACTGGTGGTTCACCAACGAGGCGGTGCTCATCGACACCGCCGGCCGCTACACCACGCACGAGAGCAACCGCGAGACCGACGAGGGCGAGTGGAAGGGCTTTCTCGACCTGCTCAAGAAATTCCGCCCGCGCCAGCCGATCAACGGCGCGATCCTCACGATCAGCATCGCCGACCTGCCGCTGGCCGACGACGCGCAGCGCGCGCGCCACGCGATGGCATTGCGCAAGCGCCTGCTCGAATTGCGCAACGACCTGGGCATCGACTTTCCGGTGTACGTGCTGGTCACCAAGACCGATTTGCTGGCCGGCTTCAACGAGTACTTCGGCTCGCTGGGCCGCGCCGAGCGCGCGCAGGTGTGGGGCTTTACCTTCCCCATCGAGGGCAATCCGGCGGAAGCTGCGAAGGCCGACCTTCGCGAGCGCTTCCACCAGGAATACAAGCTCCTGCACCAGCGCCTGGACGAGCGCCTGCCCGAGCTCATGGCGGCCGAGCCCGACCCGATGCGCCGCGCTCAGGCCTACCTGCTGCCCCAGCAGTTCGCGAGCTTCGAGGACATCCTGGGCACCTTCCTGGCCGACGTGTTCAACCCCTCGAAGTTCGAGGCCGCCTCGATGCTGCGGGGCGTCTACTTCACCAGCGGCACGCAGGAGGGCACGGCCTTCGACCGCGTGATGGGCGCGATCAAGCGCTACCTGCAAGTGAACGCGCCGCCCGCGCCGCCGCCGGGTCCGGGCAAGAGCTACTTCCTGAAGGAACTGCTGCAGCAGGTGATCTTCCGCGACGCGGGCGTGGCCGGCACCAACCTGCGCTGGTACCGGCGCCGCCGCGCCATCGACATCGCTGGCTACAGCCTCATCGGCGTGCTGCTGGTGGTGCTGCTGGGCGCCTGCGTGAACAGCTGGCGCAACAACAAGGACTACGTGGCCGAGGTCGACAACAACGCCAAGGCCTTCAACAAGGCCGCGGCGCGCGGCGAGTTGCCGACGGTGGTCGATGCGAGCGGCGACCTCGCGAGTTCGCTGCTGATCCTGGACCGCCTGCGCGACCTGCCCAAGTCGGGCCAGTTCGACATCGGCGATCCGCCCGTCTCGCACCGCTTCGGCCTCTACCAGGGCGAGAAGCTGCAGGCCGCGACCGACGGCGTCTACCAGCGCGCGCTGGAGAGCGTGCTGCTGCCGCAGGCGGCGCAGCGCATCGAGCAGTCGCTGCGCGATGCCGCGAAGATCGATGCCGAGTACAGCTACGAGGCGCTCAAGGCCTACCTCATGCTGTACGACGCCGAGCGCTACGACGCCGACTTTTTGCAGGCGTGGCTCCTGACCGACGTGGACCGCAAGATCGGCGCCTCGCTCACGCGCGAGCAGCGCACCAACCTCGAATCGCACCTGAAGGCGCTGTTCGCGGGTCGCGTGGTGGCCTCGCCCTTCGCCAAGGACGACAAGCTCATCACCCAGACGCGCGAGCGCCTGGCCGGCGTGCCGCTCGCGCAGCGCTCGTATGCGCGGCTGCGCCGCATCCTCCTGCAGACCAGCCCGCCCAATGCCTTCACCATCGCCGAGATGGCGGGGGCCGAGTCGGCGCTGGTGATCCGGCGCGCGAGCGGCAAGCCGTTGACCGACGGCATCCCCACGCTCTTCACCTACCGCGGCTACTGGGACATCTTCGACAAGCGCATGGCCGAGACCACGCTCTCGCTGGAGCAGGAAGACCGCTGGGTGCTGCAGATCCGCGCGCCGGGCATCACCGACGTCACCTCGCGCGAGCTCCTGCTGCGCGAGGTGCGGCGGCTCTACCTCACCGACTACATCCGCGTGTGGGACGAGTACCTGGCCGACGTGCGGCTGGCCGAGAGCAAGTCGCTCCTGCAGAGCATCCAGATGACGCGCGTGCTCTCCACCGGCGAGTCGCCGATGTCGCGGCTCATCCGCGGCGCCGCGCGCGAGACCGACCTGCTGCGAAACCACGACGAGGCCGCGCGCAGCCTGCTGGACCAGGCGCAGAACCGCGTGGCCAGCACGCGCGAGCGCATCGAGCAGCTCATCGGCCAGCCCGACGGCAGCCAGCGCCGCAACGCCGCGCCCGACCGCCCCGAGTCGCTGGTGGACAACCACTTCGAGCCGCTGCGCCGCATGGTGACCGCGCCCAAGGCCGGCGGGCAGACGCCGCTGGATGCGACGGCCGCGCTCATCAACGAGCTCTACACCTTCCTCACCGCCACCGACACCGCGCTGCGCAGCGGCAACATTCCCCCGTCGAGCGATGCGGTCACCAAGGTGCAGGCCGAGGCGGGCCGGCTGCCGGTGCCGTTCCAGGGGATGCTCAATGACCTGTCGGCCACCGCGTCGTCCAAGGCCGCGGCGGTGACGCGGCAGAACATCGGCCAGAACGCGGCGGCGACCATCGGGCAGTTCTGCAACCAGGCCATTGCGGGGCGCTACCCGTTCACGCGCGGCTCGCCGCGCGACGTGGCGGCCGGCGATTTCGCGCAGCTCTTCGCGCCGGGCGGGATGATGGACGACTTCTTCCAGAAGAACCTCGCCTCGCAGGTGGACACCTCGGTGAACCCGTGGACCTTCAAGCGCGGCGTGGATGGCAGCGCGGCGGGGCGCTCGGCGTACCTGGATTCGTTCCAGCGCGCGCAGGCGATCCGCGACGTGTTCTTCACCGGCATGGCGGGCGGGCGCACGCCCTCGTTCACCATCGACCTGCGGCCCGAGGACATGGATGCGGCCATCACCCAGTTCACGCTCGACGTCGACGGCCAGACGGTGCGCTACGCCCACGGCCCGCAGGCGCCCAGCACCGTCAAGTGGCCGGGCCCGCGCAACAGCAACCAGGTGCGCCTTCAGGTGACCACCGCCAACGGCACGCCGGCCGGCGGCATCGTGACCGAGGGGCCGTGGGCGCTGCACCGGCTCTTCGACAAGGCCTCGATCTCGGCGGGCGGCGCGCCCGAATCGTTCAACGCGACGTTCGACCTGCAGGGCAAGAAGGTGGTGCTGGCGGTGACGGCCAACAGCGTCTACAACCCGCTGCGCCTGAACCAGATGAGCGGGTTCTCGTGCCCCGGGAAGTCATAGGCCATGAACAGCAGCATTCCCCCGCAGGCCTGGGTGCCCGTCGACGAGCAGATCGGCTGGTACGGCAAGCTGCCCGCCGCCGGCGACTTTCTCTACCGCCGCATGCCGCGCGAGCTGCAGGCCTGGTGGGACCGCTGGATGCAGAACGGCCTGGGCAGCTTCAAGCGCTGGCCCGACGCGATGACGCGCCACTACGCGGTCGCGCCGGTCTGGAACTTCGCCATTCCCGCGACGCACGGCGTGGACGCGGTGCAGTTCGGCTGCATCGCGCCCAGCTGCGACCGCGTGGGCCGCTACTACCCCGTGTGCGTGACCTTGCAGGTGTCGGCATCGAACTACCGCCCCGCCGTGCTCGAAGGCTCGGCCGCCTGGTACTGGCAGTGCGGCAGCGCCTTGCTGCAGGCCATTCGCCACGGCGTGGCGCCCGACCAGTTCGACGGCCAGATCCTGGCCGCCGCGCGCGAGGGCTTTCGCACGGCCAGCGGCGGCTCGGACGACATCCTCTCGATCCTGGGGCCTACAGCCGCTGGCGCGGCCGCCCAACAGCGCCTGGGCTGGCCCGAGCTTCCACTGTGCTTCGACCCCTTCGGCAGCACCAGCTACTGGTGGACCAACCAGGCCGACGGGTCACCGTTGCGGACCGCGGCCCATGGCGGCGGCCTCAACACACCGCTGTTCTCGAAATTGTTTTCGCAGGGGCACGTGCCATGGGCATGAAAAACCAGCTCCCTGCGGCAGGAGGAGATGCATGACGACGCACGGCACTGGCAACGGCGGCGGCGCAAGTGCGCCGTCCGATGCACAGGACACATCGGAGAAACCGCACCCGCTGGGCACGGGCCACCGGCTGGACGAGTTCGAGCTGCTGGAGGTGATCGGCGAAGGGGGCTTCGGCATCGTCTACCGCGCCTACGACCACTCGCTGCAGCGCGAGGTCGCGATCAAGGAGTACATGCCCGCCATGCTCGCGCGCCGCGTGGGCGACAACAGCGTGCACGTGCGCTCCGAGCGCCTCACGGCCACCTTCCAGGCCGGCCTTCGCAGCTTCATCAACGAGGCGCGCACGCTCGCGCAGTTCAGCCACCCGGCGCTGGTGCGGGTGCACCGGTTCTGGGAATCGAACTCCACCGCCTACATGGCGATCCAGCTCTACAAGGGCCGCACGCTGCGGCGCCTGGCCGACGACGAGCCCGCGAAGATCACCGAGCCGTGGCTATTGAACATGCTCGGCCCGCTGCTCGGCGCGCTCGAGACGCTGCACCGCAACCAGTGCTTTCACCGCGACATCGCGCCCGACAACATCTTCGTCCAGCACGATGACCTGCCGGTGCTGCTGGATTTCGGCGCGGCGCGCAAATCGATCGCCGACCTGGTCGACGAAGTGGCGGTGATGGTGAAGTCGGGCTACTCGCCCATCGAGCAGTACGCCGACGACAACACGCTGCTGCAGGGCGCATGGACCGACATGTATGCGCTGGGCGCCGTGCTGTACCGCGCGGTCACCGGCCACCCGCCGCCCTCGGCCGTGGTGCGCAGCGTGCAGGACGCGTACGTGCCGCTCGCCTCCATGGGCCGCGCCGACCTGAGCCCGGGCTTCTGCGCCGCGGTGGACCACACGCTGGCCGTGCACAGCAAGGACCGCACGCAGACCGTGGCCGCGTTCGCGGCCGAGCTGGGGCTGGTGAAGCTGGGCGACATCTACGTGAACGCGATGGCGGCGCCGACGGTGATCATTCCGTCCGCGCCGGTGGCGGCCACGCCGCCTCCGCCGCCGCTGTCATCGGTGTCGGCGCCGGCGCCGCTCGAAACGGCCGCCTTCGCTGCGCCACCCGCGGCAGTGGCAAAGCCGGTGAAGGCCGCCAAGGCGCCCGCATCGCCGAAGGGCGATGGCCCGCGCAAGCCCGGCCCCAAGCCCGTCGCGGGCGCGAAGTCGTCGGCCTTGCCGCGCTGGGGCGTGGTCGGCGTCCTGCTGGTCGCGCTGGTGTCCGTGGGCTGGTGGATCGGCCTGCGCATGACCTCGGACAAGCCCGACACGACGACGGCGATGGCACCCGTGCCGCCGCCTTCGGCGCCGATGTCCGACCCCAGCGCGCCGCCGGCCGCGATGCCGCAGCCGGGCACGAGCGCCGCGCCCGGCGCATCGTCGGGGACAACGCCCGGCGCAACGCCAGGCACAACGCCTGCGATCGCCGATGGCACGCCCACCGGTGTGGCCACGGTCATCGCCGGTGGCGCCACGCCGCCCGCATCGCCTGCCAGTGCACCGGCGGCAGGGGCGCCGATGGCTCCGCCGCCCGAGAGCACGCCCGCCGCCGCGCCGCCGCTCGAACCCCCAATGGCCGTGGCCACGCCCACCGTGCCGCCCGAAGCCGCCCAGGCCACCAGCGAGGTCGAGGACTGGAACCTCGCGCAGGCCGAGAACTCGCGCGAAGGCTACGAGGCGTACCTGCGCCGCTACCGGCGCGGCCCGCACGCCCGGGAAGCGCGCAACGCCATCGCCGAGCTGAACCGGCTGTCGCCGACGATGCCCGCGCCGCCCACCTCGGCGGCTTCGACGAACAACGTGCCGACCGTGGTGGCGGGCAGCGCATCGCCGACTGCTTCGGCCTCACCGGGCATGGGCCGCGTGCAGTTCAACATCCGGCCGTGGGGCCAGGTGCTGGTCGACGGCGCGGACCGCGGAGTGAGCCCGCCGCTCAAATCGCTGTCGCTGCGGCCGGGGATCTACAACATCGAGGTGCGCAATGGCGACCTGGAGCCGTACCGGCAGCGGGTGACGGTGCAGGACAGCCGGTCGGCGCCTGTGGTGGCGCACGAATTCAAGTAGCTGAATTGCGGGCGGGTCGAATTTCAGTTCCGCCAAATGAATTGAGGTTGGCGGTTTTTTGATATCGCCACGCACCGGGATCAATTGGCTCGTGCAATTGTTCACTGACCTTTAATTTGACTGCCGCGCGTGGTGGCTGCGCGCGAGCAGGTGGTCAATGTCGATCTCGGAAGAATCCCGAATTTGGCAAAAAAGCCTTCTTGCCCTGGAAGGACGTCGGCATAAACTGCGGTGTGGCCGTGTGAATTCAAGAGTTCGCGCATAAGGACGGACCCCAATCCTTTTCCTTGGAAATCGCGGTGAACGGCCAATTCCGCCAGCCAGGTGACGGAATAATCATCTCCAAAAGCTCTGACAACTCCCGCGACCGTCCCGGATGATCGCAAGATGGCGTGATAGCCCCTGGCGTACATCGCGTTTATTTCGCCATGGGAATAGTTGCCGCCCCATCCGATGGAGTTATAGATTTCGGCAATTCCATTGCACTCCGACGAGGATGGTGGCTCGCATATCTTCAGAATCACGTCTGTGGTTTGCAATTCGACTTCCCTGGTTTTTAGCTAATGGATAATTCGCGAAGTTAAATTGATATTTTTTGACGTCAGTTCCATTGGCATATCAACGAAACGCCGCGAATCTGTCGGTCACGCGACGGCGTGCAACCCCCTGCGGTATTGCACCGCCTCCGCCACGTGCGCGATCTGCACCGCTTCCGATGAATCCAGGTCCGCGATCGTGCGCGCCACCTTCAGCGCGCGGTGCGTGCTGCGCGCCGACCAGCCCAGCTTGGCCGCGGCGTTGTAGATGAACTTGAGCGCCGTGGCGTCCAGTGCCGCGTGCGTGTCGATGGCGTTGCCCTGCAGGTTCTGGTTCGCGTAGCCCTGGCGCCGCATGGCGCGTTCGCGGGCCGCCACCACGCGGCCGCGGATGCTTTCGGTCGATTCGCCCAGGGGCGAGTCGAGCAGTTGCTGCGCCGACACGGCGGGCACTTCGATGTGCAGGTCGATGCGGTCGAGCAGGGGGCCGCTGAGCTTGCCCTGGTAGCGCGAGACCTGGTCCGGCGTGCAGCGGCACGGCTTCAACGACGAACCGAGGTAGCCGCAGGGGCAGGGGTTCATCGCTGCGATCAATTGAAAACGCGCGGGGAATTCGGCGCGGCGCGCGGCGCGAACGATGGTGATGGTGCCGGTCTCGAGCGGCTCCCGCAGCGCCTCCAATGCGGAGCGCGCAAATTCGGGGAATTCGTCGAGAAAGAGCACGCCGTGATGCGCGCGTGAAATCTCGCCCGGCCGCGGCGGCGAGCCGCCGCCCACGAGCGCCACCGCGCTGGAGGTGTGATGCGGCGCAGACGTCGGCCGGCACATCCACCGCTCCGTCGCGAAGCGACCGCCCAGGCTGGCCACGGCGGCGCTTTCCAATGCTTCGTCGATGCTCATTGCCGGCAGCAGGCCGGCAAAGCGTTGCGCGAGCATCGACTTGCCCGAGCCCGGCTCGCCCACCATCAGCAGGCTGTGGCCGCCGGCCGCGGCGATTTCGAGTGCGCGCTTGGCGCCGGCATGGCCCTTGACCTCTGCGAGGTCGGCGTACGGCGATGCGGCGACGTCCGGCGTGACATGGATTCGCGCCCAGCCATCGTCGGGCGGCTCGGGGGTCGTGGCCTTGTCGTCCTCGGAAAGGAACTGCCGCACCACATCGAGCAGGTGCCTTGCGCCGTAGACCTCGCCGCCGGGCACCAGCGCAGCTTCCTGTGCGCTCTCGATGGGCAGCACCAGCTTCGTCGCGACGCCGCGCGTGTACAGCGCGAGCGCCATGGCCAGCGCGCCGCGCACGGGCCTGAGCTCGCCTGAGAGAGACAGCTCGCCCGCGAACTCGTGTCCCGCGAGCCGCGCGCCCTGGATCTGCCCGCTCGCCGCGAGGATGCCCAGCGCGATCGGCAGATCGAAGCGGCCGGAGTCCTTGGGCAGATCGGCCGGCGCGAGGCTCACCACGATCTTCTTGTTGTTCGGAAACTCCAGCCCCGCGTTCTGGATGGCCGAGCGCACGCGGTCGCGCGATTCCTTCACCTCGGTCTCCGCCAGCCCGACCAGCGTGAAACTGGGCAAACCGTTCGCCAGATGCACCTCGACCGTGACATCGGCCGCTTCAAGCCCAAGCAAAGCACGGCTTTGCACCAAAGACAGACTCATTCTTCTCCCTCTCCCCAAGATGGTGCGTCCATCTTTTTGTTGGCCCACGGCCGCGCGGCACGCTGGTGCCTGCAACCGATCGAAACATTCCTTGTAACGAATTGGCGCTCATCGGCGGGCGCCCGTTCCCTCTCGGGCGGCCGTATTCGTGCACTTTGGCACGCTCCCTGCTTTGAGGGTGTTCAGGTCCCACAACACTTTCTTACTTGCGAGGAGTTTCCCGATGACGCACCGTTCCGCCGTCCAGGCGCTGATCGTTCTGGCCACTGCATTGACCGCGTCGGGCGCCGCCCTGGCGCAGACGGCACCGGCAGACCCGGCGCCCGCCCCGGCGCCCTCGCTGACCGGCAATATCTCGCTGACCACGAACTACAAGTTCCGCGGCCAGGACCAGGACATGATCGGCCGCAACGACTACGCCAAGACCCGGGGCCTTAAGCCCGCCGTTCAAGGCGGCTTCGACTACGCCTTCGGCGACAGCGGCTTCTACGTGGGCAACTGGAACTCCAGCGTCAACTGGCTCAAGGGCAACAGCATCGAGACCGACCTGTACGGCGGCTACAAGTTCAAGGCCGGCCCGATCGACATGGACGTCGGTGCCCTGACCTACATCTACCCGGGCAACTCCGCGGGCAACACGACCGAGCTGTACCTGGGCGCCACCTACGCCAACGAAACCTTCGGCTCGTTCACCGCCAAGTACTCGCACACGGTTTCCAAGGACTACTTCGGCTACGCCGGCAACAAGGCCGGCTCGGGCCTGAAGGGCCGCAACACCGGCTACCTGAACCTGGCGTACAGCAAGGAAATCGTGCCCAAGGTCACGCTGAAGGCGGCCGTTGGCTTCACGAACATGTCCAGCGACATCCGGAGCCTCGGCTACAAGAGCTACGTGGACTACAACGTCGGCGCCTCGTATGACTTCGGCAACGGCCTGTCGCTCACCGGCTCGGTGCAGGGCGCCAACAAGAAGACCAACTACCAGGTCGTCGCGAACCCGGGCATCGACATCCCCGACTTCGGCACCTTCGGCACCACGTACTACTCGCCGAACAAGGCGCGCTTCATCCTCACGCTGACGAAGACGCTCTAAATAAAACAACGAGGTGCGGCCCAAGTTGCCGCACCATTTCATTTCCATCCAAAGGAGAAGTTCACATGAAGCTGGTCACAGCCATCATCAAACCGTTCAAGCTCGACGAGGTGCGTGAAGCACTCTCGGCGATCGGCGTGCAGGGGATCACCGTCACCGAAGTGAAGGGGTTCGGCCGCCAGAAGGGCCACACCGAGCTCTACCGCGGCGCGGAGTACGTGGTCGACTTCCTGCCCAAGGTCAAGATCGAAGCGGCCGTCTCCGACGACCTGGTCGATCGCGTGATCGAAGCCGTCGAAGGTGCTGCCCGCACCGGCAAGATCGGCGACGGAAAAATCTTTGTCTACAACCTCGAACAGGTCGTACGCATCCGCACCGGCGAAACGGGCCGCGAAGCCCTCTGATCGAGTCTGGCCCGAAAGAACAACGACTATGAAAAAACTGCTTGTCTCTCTTGCGCTCGGCTTGAGCGTTCTCGCCGCCGGCACGACCGGCTTTGCGCAAACTCCCGCCGCACCTGCTGAAGCGCCCGCCGCATCGGCGCCTGCTGCAGCAGCGCCCGCGGCCGCCCCGGCTGCTGCTGCGCCCGCTGCTGCTGCAGCAGCACCCGCTGCCGCTGAAGCCGCACCCGCCGCAGCGCCCGCGCCGTCCTTCAACAAGGGCGACACCAGCTGGATGATGCTGTCCACGCTGCTCGTGATCATGATGACCATCCCGGGCCTGGCCCTGTTCTACGGCGGCCTCGTGCGCAGCAAGAACATGCTGTCGGTGCTGATGCAGGTGATGGTCACCTTCTCGCTGATCGTGGTGCTGTGGCTCATCTATGGCTACAGCCTCGCGTTCACCGAGGGGAACGCCTTCTTCGGCGGATTCGACCGGCTCTTCATGAAGGGGATCTTCGATCCGGCCACCGGCGTCTTCGCACCCGGCGCGACCTTCAGCAAGGGCGTCTACATCCCCGAGCTGCTGTTCGCCGCCTTCCAGGCCACGTTCGCCGGCATCACCTGCTGCCTGATCGTGGGTGCCTTCGCCGAGCGCGCCAAGTTCTCGGCCGTGCTGCTGTTCATGGTGATCTGGTTCACCTTCAGCTACGCACCGCTGGCCCACATGGTCTGGTTCTGGATGGGCCCGGACGCCTACACCGCCGCCAACGTGGTGGACGCCAACAACGCCAAGGCCGGCCTGATCTGGCAGTGGGGCGCGCTGGACTTCGCAGGCGGCACCGTGGTGCACATCAACGCAGCCGTCGCCGGCCTCGTGGGTGCCTTCGTGATCGGCAAGCGCGTCGGTTACGGCAAGGAAGCCTTCACGCCGCACTCGCTCACGCTCACCATGGTCGGCGCCTCGCTGCTGTGGGTCGGCTGGTTCGGCTTCAACGCAGGCTCGGCCCTGGAAGCGGGCACCAGCGCCGTGCTCGCCTTCATGAACACCTTCTCGGCCACCGCCGCCGCCGTGCTCGCATGGTGCATCGGTGAAGCGCTGATGCGCGGCAAGGCCTCGATGCTGGGTGCCGCCTCGGGTGCCGTTGCAGGCCTCGTGGCCATCACCCCGGCCGCCGGCAACGTCGGCCTGATGGGCGCCCTCGTGATCGGTTTCATCGCCGGCTTCGCCTGCCTCTGGGGCGTCAACGGTCTCAAGAAGCTGCTCGGCGCGGACGACTCGCTGGACGTGTTCGGCGTGCACGGTGTCGGCGGCATCGTCGGCGCGCTGCTCACCGGCGTGTTCAACACCCAGGCGCTCGGCGGCCCCGGCCTCGTGGGCGACTGGGTCACGGCCAGCGTCGTGTCCAACGGCATCGGTGCCCAGGTCTGGATCCAGCTGAAGGGCGTGCTGCTGACCATCGTCTGGTCCGGTGTGGTGGCCTTCATCGCCTTCAAGATCGCCGACCTCACCATCGGCCTGCGTGTGTCGGAAGAAGAAGAGCGCGAAGGCCTCGACATCTCCGCCCACGGCGAAACTGCATACAACCGTTGATTCCCCACGGGGACGCCCTTCGGGGCTCCCCGGCCGGATGACCACCATCCTCTTTTTTCACAAGAACAATTCTTCGTAACGAGTTTTTCAAGCGAGGTCTCCTTTGGATGTTCAGCCCGCGAGCGCTCCGGCGCCAGCGGGCTTTTTTTTGCCCGTCGCCGCCATCGCGAGGGGCACAATCGCCACACCATGTGGACCTCCCTCGAAGACAGCCTCTGCGCGCTCGGCGAATCGCCGTTCTGGCACCCTGAAGAACGCGCCCTCTACTGGATCGACATCCCCGGCCGCGCCGTGTTGCGAACGCGCGGCGAGATCGGAACGCCATCCGCCACCGTCGAGCGATGGGCCCTGTCCACCGAGCCCGGCTGCATGGCGCCGGCCCGAAGCGGCGGCCTCGTGATCGCGCTGCGCGACGGCATCTACCGCGCGCGCGAATGGGGCGGCGAGCTGGTCGCGATGGCGCGCGTGGAACACGACGTGCGCACCATGCGCTTCAACGACGGCAAGTGCGATCCGCTCGGCCGGTTCTGGGGCGGCTCGCTCAACGAGGCGAAAGACCGCGCCAACGCCGCGCTCTATTGCTTCGATGCGCGCCCCGGCACCGATATCTCGCCCACGCTCTCGCAGATGGCCAACGAGTCCACCACCGCCAACGGCCTCGCGTTCTCCCCCGATGCGCGCACCCTGTACTGGGCCGACACCGCCGCGCACGTGGTCTGCGCATGGGACTGGGACGCCGAGGCCAACGCGCTCTCGCACGCCCGCGTGTTCCACCAGTTCGACGCCAAGCCCGAAGGCTGGACACCCGATTCGTCCGTTCGCTACGAAGGCCGCCCCGATGGTGCGACGGTCGATGCAGAAGGGCACTACTGGGTCGCGATGTTCGAAGGCGCGCAGCTGTTGCGCTTCGCGCCGTCCGGTGACATCGTGGCATCGGTGCCTGTGCCCGTGCAATGCCCGACGATGCCGTGCTTCGGCGGCGATGACCTCAAGACGCTCTTCGTCACGAGCGGCCGCAAAGGGCGTCCCGCCGCGGAGATCGAACGGCTGCCGGCATCGGGCACGGTGATCTCGATGCGCGTCGATACGCCAGGCTTGCCTGTCAATTTCTTCGAGGACTGAAGTGGGGCGTTCAGGGCGCGATCACGCCGACGGGGTGCCTTGCTCCGCGAATGTCCCCCGCCTTCGGCTCCTCCTTGATTTCGCTGCGCAAGGCACCCCATCGGCGTGCTCGTTTTCCAGTGCAGTCGCTGATCGGCCAGCACCACGACAGCGCTCGGCGTGCGCAGGGCATCGGGTGCTCCCCGCAGCGAAATCAAGGAGGAGGCCGCAGGCCGGGGGACATTCGCGGAGGGGAGTACCCGGTGGCCTGTGCACGCGCCCTGAACAAGAGGCCCGAGCGTAGACCCATGGTCCTTCAACACATCCCACCCATTCAGTGCCTGCTCACCTTCGAGGCCGTGGCGCGTTTGCGAAACGCAAGCCGCGCAGCCGATGAACTGTGCGTCACCCCCAGCGCCGTGAGCCACCGCATCCGCCAACTCGAAGCGCACGTCGGCTTCAAGCTCTTCGGCCGCAGCGACTTCAGCCTGACGGCCGACGGCGCCGCCTATCTTGCGAACGTGCGCACCGGCCTCGCCGCATTGCAGGCCACGCCGCTCGCGAACGCCGCACCGCGCGCCACGCGCCTGCGCATTGCCGTCACACCCACCTTCAGCCGCCAGTTCCTGATGCCCAGGCTCGAGCTGTTCCGCAACATCTATCCGGACATCGAACTCGTGCTGCAGGTGTCGATCCCGCTGCTCGACGTGACGGCCGAGCAGGCCGATCTTGAAGTGCGCTACGGCACCGGCGCGTATGCCGACTGCGAGCACCGCCTGCTGCTCGAAGAAGAAGTGGTGCCCGCCTGCAGCCCGAGCTACCTCAACGAGTTCGGCCCGTTCGATGGCTTTCGCACCGCGGCCGAGATCGCGAGCGCGCGGCTCATCCGCAGTCCGCTCGAACCTTGGGGCACGTGGTTCGCGCACTGCGGCATCGACCAGCCCGAGCCGCACGTCGGCTCGCAGTTCAATGACCTGGGGCTCGTCTACGACGCGGCCGCGAGCGGCTTCGGCGTGGCGCTGGTGCGCCAGAAGATGGGCGCCGCGTGGTTTGAATCGGGGCGGCTCGTGGCGCTGTCCGACCGGGCCGTGCCGTCGCCGCACCGGCACACCATCTGCTGGCAGCCCGGCACGCTGGAGCGCTGGGAGTGCGCGGCCTTCGTCGACTGGCTCGCGCAGAGCCTGCGCTGACCAGCCCGGCTCGCCGGCGAAGTTCTCTCAAGCGCCGCGCGAAAAAGCTTCAACCCGGCGCCGCCGCATTTCCGTAGAGTGCGGTACACCACGAGACATCCCGCCAGAACAAGAGAAAGACGAGGCCGCCGCATGAATGCGCCGCTCACCGCCGTCCAGCACGGCTCGCTACAGAAAACGGAGCGCCAGTCGCAGGTCGTGCGCGCGCTGCAGGCGCACCTGCCCGCGCATGCGCTGATCTGGCACGCCGAGGACACCACGCCCTACGAGTGCGACGGCCTCACCGCCTACCGGCAGCGGCCGCTCGTCGTGGCGTTGCCCGAGACCGAGGCGCAGGTCGCGGCCGTGCTCAAGACCTGCCACCAGTTGGGCGTGCCCGTGGTGGCGCGCGGCGCGGGCACCGGGCTCTCGGGCGGCGCGATGCCGCATGCGCTGGGCGTGACGCTGTCGCTGGCCAAGTTCAACCGCATCCTGAAGATCGATCCGGTGAGCCGCACGGCGGTCGTGCAGTGCGGCGTGCGCAACCTCGCGATCAGCGAGGCGGCCGCGCCGTTCAACCTCTACTACGCCCCCGATCCCTCGAGCCAGATCGCCTGCACGATCGGCGGCAACGTGGCCGAGAACTCGGGCGGCGTGCATTGCCTGAAGTACGGCCTCACGCTGCACAACGTGCTGCGCGTGCGCGGTTTCACCGCAGAGGGCGAGGCGATCGAATTCGGCGGCGAGGCGCTCGATGCGCCGGGCCTGGACCTGCTCGCGCTGGTCATCGGCAGTGAGGGCATGCTGGCCGTGACCACCGAGGTCACCGTCAAGCTCGTGCCCAAGCCGCAGCTCGCGCGCTGCATCATGGCCAGTTTCGACGACGTGCGCAAAGCCGGCGATGCGGTCGCGGCGGTGATCGCGGCCGGCATCATTCCCGCGGGCCTGGAGATGATGGACAAGCCCATGACCGCCGCCGTCGAGGACTTCGTGCGCGCGGGCTACGACCTCGACGCGGCGGCGATCCTGCTGTGCGAATCCGACGGCACGCCCGAAGAGGTCGAAGAAGAAATCGGCCGCATGACCGCCGTGCTGCGCGGCTGCGGCGCCACCGCCATCGCGGTGAGCAACAGCGAAGACGAGCGCATGAAATTCTGGAGCGGCCGCAAGAACGCCTTTCCGGCGTCGGGCCGCATCAGCCCCGACTACATGTGCCTGGATTCGACCATCCCGCGCAAGCGCCTGGCGGACATCCTGCTCGCGATCCAGGAGATGGAAAAGAAATACAACTTGCGCTGCTGCAACGTGTTCCACGCGGGCGACGGCAACCTGCACCCGCTGGTGCTGTTCGATGCGAACGACCCCGACGAGCTGCACCGCTGCGAGCTCTTCGGCGCCGACATCCTTGAGACCAGCGTCGCGATGGGCGGCACGGTGTCGGGCGAGCACGGCGTGGGCGTGGAGAAGCTCAACAGCATGTGCGTGCAGTTCACCGCCGGCGAGAACGAGCAGATGTTCGGCGTGAAGCGCGCGTTCGATCCGGCCGGGCTGCTCAATCCGGGCAAGGTGATTCCGACGCTGCAGCGCTGTGCCGAGTACGGCAAGCAGGTGGTGCGCGGCGGGCAGTTGCCGCATCCGGATCTGCCGCGCTTCTGAGAACGACGAGAACAAAAAAAAGAGACCATGGATTCAGCTCTCAAACAGATCGTCGAGCGCATTCGCGCCGCGGCGGCCGATGCCGCGCCGCTTTGCATTCGCGGCGGCGGCACCAAGGATTTCTACGGCGAGGCGCTGCAAGGCGACATCCTCGACACCACCGCGCTCACAGGCATCACGAGCTACGAGCCGAGCGAGCTCGTCGTCACCGTGCGCGCCGGCACGCCGCTCGCCGAACTCGAAGCCGCGCTGGCAGAGAAGGGGCAGTGCCTGCCCTTCGAGCCGCCGCACTTCGGCAGCAGCGGCGGCACGGTGGGCGGCATGGTCGCCGCAGGCTTGAGCGGCCCCGCGCGCGCCAGCGTGGGTGCGGTGCGCGACTACGTGCTCGGCGCCACGCTCGTCAACGGCCGCGCAGAAGTGCTGAGCTTCGGCGGACAGGTGATGAAGAACGTCGCGGGCTACGACGTCTCGCGCGTGCTCGCCGGCTCGCTCGGCACGCTCGGTTTGATCGCCGAGGTGAGCCTCAAGGTGCTGCCCGTCGCGCCCGCCGAGGCCACGCTCGAATTCGCCTGCGGCCAGGCCGATGCGCTGCGGCTGCTCAACGAATGGGGCGGCCGGCCGCTGCCGCTGAATGCGAGCTGCTGGTTCGAGAACGTCGGTACGGGCACGCTCTACCTTCGGCTGCGCGGCGCGGTCGCGGCCGTGGAAGCGGCATGCACGCACCTCGGCGGCGAGCGCAAGGACAACGCACGCGCCGCCGCCGATTGGCAGGCGCTGCGCGATCAGCAGTTGCCATGGTTCGATACGGCCAACGGGCCGCATGCACTCTGGCGCCTCTCGGTGCCGCAGACCGCGCCCGTGCTCGCCATCGATGGCATCGCGCCGCTGATCGAGTGGCACGGCGGACAGCGCTGGTACAAGGCGCCGCCAGATCGAGCCGCGCGCATCCGCGAGATCGCGCACACAGCGGGCGGACACGCCACGCTGTTCAGGACATCGGCCTCGGACGTCCCCCGCTTCGATGCGATGAGCGCCCCCATCGCCCGCATCCACCGCGCGCTGATGCGCGAGTTCGACCCGCACCGCATCTTCAACCGCGGCCGGCTTTTCGCAGACGAATAAAAAGAGACGACACCCCGCGATGCAAACCGAACTCGCCCCCGAATTCCGCGACACCGACGAAGGCCGCGAGGCCGAAGCGATCCTGCGCAAGTGCGTTCACTGCGGCTTCTGCACGGCCACCTGCCCGACCTACCAGCTGCTGGGCGACGAGCTGGACGGCCCGCGCGGGCGCATCTACCTCATCAAGCAGGTGCTCGAAGGCAAGGCGCCGACGCGCAGCACGCAGCTGCACCTGGACCGGTGCCTGACCTGCCGCAACTGCGAGAGCACCTGCCCGAGCGGCGTGCAGTACGGCAACCTCGTGGACATCGGCCGCAAGATCGTCGATGAGAAGGTGCCGCGTCCCGCGCTGGAATCGGCCACGCGCTGGCTCTTGAAGGAAGGACTGCCGTCGCCGCTCTTCGGCCCCGCGATGAAGCTCGGGCAGTCGGTGCGCGGCCTCCTGCCCGATGCGCTCAAGGCCAAGGTGCCCGCCAAGCAGGAGGCCGGTGCATGGCCCACCGCCATGCATGCGCGCAAGGTGCTGATGCTCGCGGGCTGCGTGCAGCCCTCGATGATGCCCAACATCAACAGCGCCACCGCGCGCGTGCTCGATGCGGCGGGCATCCAGGTTGTGATCGCGAAGGAGGCCGGCTGCTGCGGCGCGGTGAAGTTCCACCTCAACGACCAGGAGGGCGGCAAGGCGCAGATGCGCGCCAACATCGATGCGTGGTGGCCGCGAGTGGAGCGCAACGAGGTCGAGGCCATCGTGATGAACGCCTCGGGCTGCGGCGTCACCGTGCGCGAGTACGGTCACATCCTGCAGCACGATGCGGCCTACGCGGCGAAGGCGGCGCGCATCAGCGAACTGACGCGCGACCTGAGCGAGCTGCTGCCCGATCTCGTGCCGGCATTGAAGGCCCGCGTGCGCGCGCCCGAAGGCGTAATCGCCTACCACCCGCCCTGCACGCTGCAGCACGGCCAGAAGCTGCGCGGCGGCGTGGAGACGCACCTGCGGGCGCTCGGCTTCGACGTGCGCGTGGCCATGAACGAATCGCACCTGTGCTGCGGTTCGGCGGGCACGTATTCGGTGTTGCAGCCCGAACTGGCCTATCCGCTGCGCGACCGCAAGCTGGGGCACCTGAAGCAGCTGCAGCCCACCGTCATCGCCTCGGCCAACATCGGCTGCATCACGCACCTGCAAAGCGGCAGCGCAGAGACGCCGGTGCGGCACTGGGTGGAGCTGCTGGACGCCGCACTCGGCGCGCGAGGGTAGGGCCTGATCGCACAGCAGCGCAGGGCGCGGTCCGACTCGCGCGGCGGGCATCGGCGGCGCATCATGGCGGCACCGAATCTGCAAGGAGCCTGTGCCATGTCCCACGTTACCCAACTTCCGCTGCGACGCGTTCTGCTGGCCTGCGCTTGCGTGGCCGGTGCCATGGCGGCGCACGCCCAGTCCGCGATGCCCGCGTGGCAGGGCGCCGGCCCCACGCGCTACGTGTGCGGCGGCATCGGCTCCGACGAATCGAACGCCATGCGCGCGGCGATGAAGGAGCATCCGCTCTCGCTGCTGTTCGCGCGCGCCGACGGCGCCTACATGGCCAGCGTGGATGTCACGATCAAGGGCGGCGATGCCGGCTCGTCAGCCGCCATGGCCTTTCGCGCCGGCGGCCCGGTGTGCCTGATCGACATCCCCGACGGGCGCTACACCATCGATGTCACTACGCCCGGCGGGCAGGCCAAGAGCCAGGCGGTGACGGTGGGCGGCGGCGCGAAGACCGCCAGCTTCCGGTTCTGAAGAGAGCCGTCGGCCTTCAGCCGGCCGCCAGCGCCGCCTCGACATCGCGCGTGAGCGAGGCGGGCGTATCGAGCGGCGCATAGCGCTTGAGTACCGTGCCGTCGCGCCCGACGAGGAACTTGGTGAAGTTCCACTTGATGGCCGTCAGGCCCAGGAGGCCCGGCTTCTCCTTGGTGAGCCACTGGTAGAGCGGCGCGGCGTTGCTGCCGTTGACGTCGATCTTCTCCATCATCGGAAAACTCACGCCGTAGTTCTTGGTGCAGAAGGCCCCGATTTCCTCGTTGGTGCCCGGGTCCTGCGCGCCGAACTGGTTCGAGGGAAAGCCCAGCACCGCGAGGCCCTGGCCGGCGTACTTCTCGTGCAGCGCCTCCAGCCCGGCGAACTGCGGCGTGAAGCCGCATTTGCTCGCGGTGTTGACGATCAGCAGCACCTTGCCCTTGAAGGCGGAGAGCTTCACCGGCTTGCCGTCGATCTGGTTGGCCTCGAAGTCGTAGACGCTGGTCATGATGGGTGTTCCTCAGGTGGACGCAGAGGCGCGATCATCGCCCCGCGCGGGCGTTCGCGCAAACGCGGCCCAGACGGCGCCCAGCACGATCAGCGCGCCGCCCACGAGGATGCGCGGGTCCATCGTGGAGGCGCCGAGCGCGACCGACGAGACGCTGGCGAACAGCACCTCCGACAGCATGATCACCGAGGTCGCGCTCGCCGCGAGGCGCGCCGCGCCGTACTGCAGGCACACGTTGGCGACGACGAAGCCCGTGCCCAGCAGCGCGGCCCAGCCGAGCCAGCCGGGCGTGGCCTGCAGCGGCGAAGCGATGGCACCGATCGCGGTGCCGCCGAGCGCCGCGACGCCCGCCACGAACGTGCAGCCGCAGAACATCGCGAGCGCGCGCGATTCGCCCGGGGCTTGCCGCAGGTGGCGCAGCACGATGTTGGTCACCGCGAAGCCGAAGCCGGCCGCAAGGCCCAGCCAGTCGGGCAGGCTCGAGGGCACGGGCCAGTCGGTGCCCGGCGCCTTGAGCACCACCACCACGCCGGTGAGCGCCAGTGCCACGCGCGCGAGCGCGCCGCCCGTGGGCCGCTCGCCCAGGAGCAGCCAGCCCAGCAGCACGCTCCACAGCGGCATCAGGTAGAACAGCAGCACCACGCGCACCACGTCGCCCTGCGTCACCGCCCAGTTGAAGCCCACGTTGGTGAAGCCGGCCGCCAGACCCAGCACCGCGAGCATCGGGTAGGCCGCGAAGCCCTTCCATGCGTGGCGGCGCACGAGGGCCATCACGAGCGCCATCACGAAGGTGATAGCCAGGTAGATGAGGCAGGTGGTCCACACCGGATGCAGGCCGTGCCGCTCGATGTGCCGGAAGGGAAACCACGACAGCCCCCAGACGAAGGCGTTGAAGATCAGTGCGAGCGCGGGCATGGTGGCGTTGGAAAAATGAAGGCTTCGGCGCTCGGCGCGCCGGCCGTCTCACCAACGCAGTCGCGCAAGGTCAGTGATGTTTGTCGCTGCGGGCGATGGCAAGGAGGTGCTCGACTTCTTCCGGGTACTTCTTCACGTTGTTCTCGTGCCAGCGCTTGATGAGCCACATGCAGCCCGCCACCACGAGGCCGAAGGCGCTGATCGCGCCGTAGGCCGAGAGACCCAGCCCCGTGCACACGCTGTAGAAGCCGCCCAACAGAAGAATGCAGGCCTGCTCGTTGAAGTTCTGCACCGCGATCGATCGGCCCGCGCCCATGAGGTTGTGGCCGCGGTGCTGCAGCAGCGCATTCATCGGCACCACCAGGAAGCCGCCGAGGCCGCCCAGGATGATGAGGAACGGCACCGCGAGCCACACGTTGCCGATGAAGTTCATGCAGATGACCATGAGGCCCATCGCGATGCCCATCGGGATCACGCGGGTGGCCATGTCCAGCCGCATGCGCATCGAGGCCACGATGGCGCCCACGGCCGTGCCGATGGTCACCACGCCGGTGAGCGCCGAGGCCTGCGTCGTGTTGTAGCCCAGCGCGAGCGAGGCCCACGCGAGCACGATGTACTTGAGGTTGCCGCCCGCGCCCCAGAAGAGCGTGGTGGTGGCCAGCGAGATCTGGCCGAGGCGGTCGCGCCACAGGCGCGCGTTGCAATGCCAGAAGTCGGGCAGCAACGCGGCGATGTTGCGCACGAAGCTGTGATCGGGATTGGAGCGCAGCGGGCGCATCTCCACGCCCGTGTGCGGGATGCGCGTGTTGAACCAGGCGGCCAGCGCGTAGACGAAGATCAGCACCGAGATCGCGGCCTCGGCCGGCGAATCGATGCCGGTGTCGATCATCGGGAAATCGAAGGCCAGCAAGTGGCTGGAGACCGCATGGCCCACCAGCGTGCCGCCGAGCACGATGCCCAGGAGGATGGAGGCGATGGTGAGCCCCTCGATCCAGCCGTTGGCCTTGACCAGCTGGGAGGCGGGCAGCAGCTCGGTGAGGATGCCGTACTTGGCCGGCGAATACGCCGCCGCGCCCAGGCCCACGATCGAGTACGACAAGAGCGGGTGCGAGCCGAACAGCATCATCAGGCAGCCGATCACCTTGATCGCATTGCTGATGAACATCACCTTGCCCTTGGGCAGCGCATCCGCGAAGGCGCCCACCAGCGGCGCGAGCACCACATAGAAGACCGCGAAGATCGGCACCAGGGCCGCGCGTTGCCATTCGGGGGCGCCCGAACTTCGCATGAGATCGACGGCAACAACGAAAAGCGCTTGGTCGGCCAGCGACGAAAAGAACTGGGCCGACATGATCGTGTAGAAACCGCGCTTCATCGATGGGCTGGCTGGCCAGAGGGTCTGCTGGCGGTAGTGAAAAAGTGTCGCGTCCGGAGCGAATGGGCGGTTATAGCATGGGGGTACGACGCGCAAATGGGCATCCCTTCCGTATTCGACCCCATTCCCGGAAATGCTAAAACGTGGTCTGAATTTGCCCTTCATCCGTTTGCAGTCCGATCGCAGCCCGCACAGAGCACCTATGCCGCGCCCCATTCTCGCCACCGTCCACACCGCAGCCCTTCGCAACAACCTGGAGCGCGTTCGTCGCTCGGCCCTGGACGCCCGCGTCTGGGCGGTGGTCAAGGCCAACGCCTATGGCCATGGCATCGAGCGGGTCTACGAGGGCCTGCGCGGCGCCGACGGCTTTGCGCTGCTCGACCTGGCCGAGGCCGAGCGCGTGCGCGCCCTGGGCTGGCGCGGCCCCGTGCTGCTGCTCGAAGGCGTGTTCGATGCGCGCGACCTGGAGCTGTGCTCGCGCCTGGACCTCTGGCACACCGTGCATTGCGACGAGCAGATCGACATGCTCGCTGCGCACAAGACCCTCAAGCCGCAACGTGTTTTCCTGAAGATGAACTCGGGCATGAACCGCCTGGGCTTCACGCCTGAGCGCTTCGCCTCGGCCTGGACGCGCCTCAATGCATTGACGCAGGTCGACGAGATTTCGCTGATGACGCACTTCAGCGATGCCGATGGCGCCCGCGGCATCGCGCACCAGCTCGAAGCCTTCGAGCGCGCGACGCGCGACCTGCCGGGCGAGCGCTCCATCGCCAACAGCGCGGCCACCCTGCGTCACCCCGACCAGACGCGCGGCGACTGGGTGCGCCCCGGCATCATCCTGTACGGCAGCGCGCCCGACTTTCCGGTGAACGACGCGGCGCACTGGCAGCTGCAGCCCACCATGACGCTTTCCACGAAACTGCTCTCGGTGCAGACGCTCAAGGCCGGCGACACCATCGGCTACGGCTCCAACTTCACGGCCGAGGGGCCGCTCACCATCGGCGTGGCCGCGGTGGGCTACGGCGACGGCTATCCGCGCCACTGCAACACCGGAACGCCCGTGCTGGTGAACGGCGTGCGCACCCGCATGGTGGGCCGCGTGAGCATGGACATGATCACCGTGGACCTCACGCCCGTGCCCGATGCGAAGTTCGGCAGCGAGGTCACGCTGTGGGGCCGCTCGACGGTCACCGACGCGGTGCTGTCCATCGACGAAGTCGCGCAGGCGGCGGGCACCGTCGGCTACGAACTCATGTGCGCCGTGGCGCAACGCGTGCCGTTCGCGCCCGCCGAGGCCGACCCAGACACGCAGCAATGAAGGTCCTTTCCAACTGGCGCTCCATGCGCCTTTGGGAAACGCAGATCGAGCGCGACCTGCACCGCAGCCACAGCCTGCGCACGCACGGCATCCTGATCGGCACCTTCATGCTGCTGCTGATGTGGGGCGTGTCGGCACTGCAGATGCACCTGCTGCATGTGGACTCGCTGGCGGTGCGCTACTGCCTCACGCTGGGCGTGGGGTACCTCGGCTATCTGCTGGTGCTGCGCTGGTGGGCGCGGCGGCTCGTCGAGAACGGGGTGGGCGTCGATCTCGATGTGGGCGTTGGCGACGCTATCGACGCGGCCGACCTCGCATTGGATGTGGCCGCCAGCGCGAGCAACACCGGCTTCGGCGGCGCGGCCGACATGGCCGGCGGCGCGCTCGAACTGGCGGGCGAATCCGACGAAGGCGCGATCATCGTCGTGCCGGTGGTCGCCATCTTCCTGATCTGCGTGGCGGTGCTCTTTGGCGCGGGCTCGCTCGTGCTGCTGTATTTCAGCTGGGACGCGCTCCTGGCCGTGGCCATCGAGGTGGCGTTCTCGTATGTGTCGGCGCGCGCCGCGGTGCGCGTGGCGCGCGAGGGCTGGCTTGTGGCTGCAGTGCGGCTCACCTGGAAGCCGCTGCTGGGCGCGGTGATCTCCGCCGTGATCCTGGGCGCGCTGCTCGACCACTTCATGCCGCAGGTCAATTCGTTGCCCGAGGCGGTGCGCGTTCTGCTGAAGACGCACTGAGCCTTTTCCAACCGAAGCTTCAGCGCGCAGCCGCCGCGCCCCGCCAGCGAAAGCAGGCCTCCCGAATCAGCTGGACCAGCTCGCGCAGCGGCTCGGTCGCCCTGCTCTCGATGAACCGGATCGCGAAGTGCGCGGGCGGCAGATCCGGCAGGAAGCCGCCCGCCGGAATCGGGCGCAGTTCCGGCGGCATGGCCGATGGCGTGAGCACCGTCACGGCCAGCCCGGCGCACGCCGCCTCCACCACCGCACGGGCGCTGTGCGCCGTCAGCACAACCTGCCAGTTCGTGCCATGGCGCTGCAACGAGGCCAGCGCGGCCTCGCGGTAAGGGCAGGGCTCCGAGAGAAAGGCGAAGGGCACGGGCAGCTCCGGATCGAGCAGCGATTTTTCGGCGTAGGCCCACACCATCGGCTCGATCCACAGTGTCTCGCCCTGCATCTGCGCATCGCAGAACGCGCCCACCACGAGGTCCAGCGCGCCCAGTTCGACCTGCCGCGCCAGCGTGGTGCTGATGTCGCCGGTCACCTCCACGTGGATATCCGGGCGTGACTGCCGAAAGCCCGCGAGCGCGGCGTAGAGCCATTCGCCCGCGAAGCCCTCGGAGCAGCCCAGGCGCAGCGTCGTCGCGGGCTTGCGCGAGGCGCCCATCCTGAGCACCGCCTGCTCCTGCAGCGTCATGATGCTGCGCGCGTAGCTCAGCAGGATGGCGCCCTTGCGCGTGAGCGCGAGCGAGCGCGTGGTGCGCTCGAAGACGCGGCAGCCGGCCTGCTCCTCGAGCCGCTTGACCTGGGCGCTGACGGCCGATTGCGTCAGGTGCAGCACCCCGGAGGCACGGGTGACGCTGCCGTGGTCGGCCACGGCGATGAAGGTGCGTAGGAGGATCGAGTCGAGCATGGGTTTCAGTGCCGATGATGCTGAATGGTTGTGAATTATGTTGATTGTCTTGTGAACGGGCGCAGCTTAGCCTGCGGGCCCGTCAACATCCGAGGCAACCGCCACCATGAAGGAACTTCTCTACATCGAGGCCTCGCCACGCAAGTCGCGCTCCGCCAGCATCGAGGTCGCCCGCGCATTCATCGACGCGGCCCAGGTTCGGCACCCGGGCTGCAAGGTCACCGTGCGCGATCTCTGGGGCTCGCCGCTGCCCGAGCTTTCGCAGGACATGATGGACGCCAAGTACGCGGGCATCCAGGGGCTGGAACGGACGGCGGCGCAGCGCACGGCGTGGGAAGACATCGAGCGGCTGGCCGCGCCGTTCCACGCGGCCGACCACATCCTGCTGGCCCTGCCGCTGTGGAACTTCGGCATTCCCTACCGGCTGAAGCAGTTCATCGACCTGGTGACGCACAAGGACGTGCTCTTTCGCTTCGATGCCAACGGCATGTCGGGCATGCTCGCGACGCCCAAGGCCACGGTGGTCTGCGCGCGCGGCCTGGACTATCCGCTGGGCGACGGCGGATCGGCCCATGCGATGGATTTCCAGAAGCCCTACATCGAGACCTGGTTGCGCTTCATCGGCGTGAAGCAGGTCGACACGGTCGTGGTCGAGAAGACCTTGCTCGGCGCGGAGGTGGACACCGCCTCGCGCGCGGCGGCCAGGCAGGAGGCCGTCGCGCTCGCACGCGCGGCCTGAGCGCGCTGCGCCTCAGTACAGACCGAGTTGGCGCGTGCGCAGGCGCGCCAGCCCCAGCAGCGCATCGGTGAACGGCGTGGCCACGCCGGTCAGTTCGCCCAGCTCGCGCACCACGGTCACCAGCGCATCGAGTTCCACCGAGCGCCCGGCTTCCACGTCCTGCAGCATCGAGGTCTTGAACGCGCCGAGTTTCTTGGTCACCTCGTGCCGGTCTTCGGGGCTCTGCGTGATCTCGATGCCGATGCGCCGGCCGATCTCCTTGGCCTCCAGCATCACGGCCGAGATGAAGCCGCGCACATAGTCGTCGCCCATGATGAGGTCGGTGGTGGCACCGGTCAGCGCGCTGATGGGGTTGACCGTCATGTTGCCCCAGAGCTTGAACCACACGTCCTTCTGGATCTGCGGCGACAGCGTGGTGTTGATGCCCGCGCGGGTCAGCAGTTCGACCAGCGCCTGCACGCGCGGCGTGGCCTCGCCCGAAGGCTCGCCGACGATCAGCCCGTTGCCGAAGTGATGGCGCACCACGCCCGGCCCGTCGAGCGAGCAGCTCGCGTGCACCACGCAGCCGATCACGTTGTGCGCCGGAATGGCCTTGGCGATCGCGCCGTCGGGGTCCACCGCGGCGAGCCGGTGGCCCGTGATCTCGCCGCCGAAGCCGCCTTCGAGAAACCACCACGGCACGCCGTTCATCGCGACCAGCACGAGGGTGTCGCGCCCGATCAGCGGCCCGATGCGTTCGGCCACGGCCGCCAGCGCGGGCGCCTTCACGGCGATCACCACCAGGTCCTGCACGCCGAGCGCCTCGGGGTCGGCCACGGCGTTGACGGGCACGCGCGTGCGCACGTCGCCGCGCATCAGCGAGAGGCCGTCCTGCTGCAGCACCTGGAGCGTCGTGCCGCGCGCCACCACGTTGAGCCGTTCGCCGGCCTGCGCGAGGCCGGCACCGATCCAGCCGCCGATCGCGCCGGCGCCGTAAATACAAATCTTCATGGGAATGCTCGCCTCGATCTTTTCAGTTTCTTCAATTCCGGTACCCCGGATCGATGCGGTCGACTTGCCGCACCAGCGCATTGAACACGTCCTGCCCGGCGCCGTGCGCGGGGCTGAACTGCAGCGCGTCGCGCGTGCAGCGCTGCGCGATCTCCTCGCTCACCGGAATGGCCGCGCCCATCGAGAAGGTCGCCATCTGGATCTCGCAGGCGCGCTGCAGCGTCCACAGGATCGCGAAGGTCTGCGGCAGCGTCTGGCCCCAGGCCAGGAGGCCGTGGTTGCGCAGGATCACCGCGTTGCGGTTGCCGATGCTCTTCAACAGGCGGGGCCCTTCGTCGGCATGGATCGTGATGCCCTCGAAGTCGTGGTACGCCACCATGCCGTGCAGCTGCGCAGTATAGAAATTGGTCTGCTGCAGCCCGCCCTCGAAGCACGCCACGGCCACGCCGGCCGTGGTGTGCGTGTGCATCACGCAGTGCGCGCCGGGCAGGCCGTCGTGGATGGCCGCGTGCACCGTGAAGCCGGCCGGGTTCACCGGGTACGACGAGCCATCGAGCACCTTGCCGTGCAGGTCGATCTTCACGAGGTTGCTGGCGGTCACCTCGCTGTAGTGCAGCCCGAAGGGATTGATGAGGAACTGCTTCTCGCCACCGGTCACGCTGTCGGGCAGCCGCACCGTGATGTGGTTGTAGATCATCTCGACCCAGCCCAGCATCGCGAAGACGCGGTAGCAGGCCGCGAGCTCTTCGCGCGCGGCGCGCTCGTCGGGGTGGATCGAGGGATGGACCAGCGCCGAGGGCGTGGTGGCGAGTGGTGTGTTCATGGCAGTTCCTTCATGTGGTTAACCCTCTGCGGTGAAGCCGACTTCTTTCACGATCGGCGCCCACTTGGCGGTGTCTTTCTTCAGCAGCTCGGTCAGCTCTGCGGGCGTGGACGACATGGCGTCCAGTCCGAAGGTGCCCAGGCCGTCGATCACGTCCTTCTGCGCGAGCGCGTTCTTCATCGCGGTGTTCAGGCGCGCGACCACCTCGGGCGATGCCTTGGCCGGCAGGAAGAAGGCGAACCATTCGCTGTGCGCCATGTCCTTGATGCCCTGCTCGCCGAAGGTGGGTACATCGGGCGCGAAGCGGCTGCGCTTGGCGCCGGAGACGCCCAGGATGCGCACCTTGCCCGTCTGCAGATGCTGCGTGATGTCGCCGATCGGGCCCGAGACGGCCGAGATGTTGCCGCCCAGGAGGTCGAGCATCGCCGGCTGCGTGCCGCGGTAGGCGGCGTGCTTGAGTTCCACGTCGCCCTTCTTGCCCAGCAGCGCGCCGATGAAGTGCGGCGTGGAGCCCGCGGCCGGCGAACCGAAGTTGGCGCCGGCCGGGTTGGCCTTGGCCCAGGCGAGGAACTCGGGCACGCTCTTCACGCTGGCCGGCACCGACGGGCCGACTGCAAAGCCGAAGTCGAAGATGCAGCCGATGGTGACCGGGGTGAGGTCCACCATCGGGTCGTACGGCAGCTTCTTGTAGATGTGCGGGTAGATCGTGAGGATCGAGGTCGGCGTCTGCAGGATGGTCACGCCGTCGGCCGGCCGGCCCTTCACGTAGGTGACCGCGATCTGGCCGCCCGCGCCGGTGCGGTTCTCCACGACGGCCGCCTTGGCGTATTCGGGGCTGAGCTTCTGCGCCACGCGGCGGCAGATGGTGTCCGACGTGCCGCCGGCCGCAAAGCCGGTGACGATGGTCGCGGTCTCGATGCCCGCCTGCGCATAGGCTTGCTGGCCGATGCTCGCGAGCAGCGCCGAGGCGCCGGTGGTCTGAAGGATCTGGCGGCGTGTGAAGCTCATGATGTGTCTCTCTCCGGGTGGTGGTGGTTCGGGAGCGCGTATTTTTCCAGCAAGGCGCGGCGCGAGACCCCCGCGTTTACCTCACGTTCGACACGTTGCGACACGCTTTTCCCGACCGGAGAGCTCATGGTCAGAACATTCCGTTGCCGTTCGCGGCGGTTTCGGGCACGGGCTGGTTCACGTCCCAGTGCTCCACGATCTTGCCGTTCTCCAGCTTGAAGATGTCCACGATGGCGCTGCCGCGCGTGCCCGGCTCGCGCACCGCGTGCACATGCAGGATCACGTAGTCGCCCTCGGCGAAGGAGCGCTTGATCTGGCTGTGCGACTTCGGAAACTTCTCGCGCAGGAAGGCGACGAACTTGCGAAAACCCTCGGGGCCGTCGGCCGCCGTGGGGTTGTGCTGCACGTAGCGGTTGCCCACGTACTGCAGCGCGGCCTCGGCGTCCTTCTGGTTCAGACCCTTCTCGTAGAAGGCGAGCACGGCCTGGCGGTTGGCCTCCTGCTGGGTCTGCGTGACCGGGCGGCCGCCCGGCTGAGCGCAGGCCGCCAGGAACAGGGTGGCGGCTGCGAATGTCGCGGCCAGGATCGTGCGTTTCATCAGGAGCTCCCGGTGTGAAAGGACTTCAGTAGCCGTTGGGCGTGGTGGCGCTCGTGGCGTTCTTGTATTTCGCCGCGAGCTGCTTGGCTGCGGCCGTGAGCACGATGGTGTCCACGCCCACCGCCACGAACAACGCGCCGGCCGCGAGCCACTTGCGCGCCTGCTCCTCGGTGGTCGAGAGGATGCCGGGCGCCTTGCCGGCTTTCAGGATGCGCGCGATGGCGTCGGCGATCACAGCCTGCACCTCCGGGTGGTTGGGCTGGCCCACGAAGCCCATCGAGGCCGACAGGTCCGCCGGGCCGATGAACACGCCGTCCACGCCCGGCGTGGCCGCGATGGCGTCCAGGTTCTTCATCGCCTCGACCGTTTCGGCCTGCACCAGCAGGCAGGTCTGCGCGTTCGCTTCGTGCAGGTACTGCGGATAGGCCTGCCAGCGCGAGGCCCGCGCGAGCGCGCTGCCCATGCCGCGGATGCCCTCAGGCGGATAGCGCATGCCCTGCACCATGCGCGCGGCCTGCTCGGCGGTATCGACCATCGGCACCAGCAGCGTCTGCGCGCCGATGTCCAGGTACTGCTTGATCAGCGTGGTGTCGCCGGTCGGAATGCGCACGACGGGATGCGAGCGCTCCGCCTCGGGCTGCGCCGACCACGCGCTGGAGATGCCCTGCAGCTGCCCGAGCACCGAGCGCACGTCGTTGGGCGCGTGCTCGCCGTCGACCAGCAGCCAGTCGTAGCCGCAGCCGGCGAGGATCTCGGCGACGTAGCTGTCTGCCAGGCCGACCCAGAGGCCGATCTTTTGCTCGCCGGCCTGCATGGCCTGCTTGAAGGTGTTGATGGGGGTGTGCATGAACGTCTTTCTTTCAGGCAAGGCGAAACGAGATGGCGCCGAGAGGGCCGTAGTCGGCATGGAAGGTGTCGCCGGGCAATGCCGTGGTCGGGCGCGTGAACGAGCCGGCCAGCACCACCTCGCCGGCCGCGAGGTGTTCGTCCCACGGCGCGAGCTTGTTCGCGAGCCACGCCACGCCGGTGGCCGGGTGATTGAGCACGCCCGCGGCCACGCCGGTCTCCTCGATCACGCCGTTCTTGTAGAGCAGGGCGCTCACCCAGCGCAGGTCGACCGCGTCGGGCTTCACCGGCCGCCCGCCCATCACGATGCCGGCATTGGCCGCGTTGTCGGAGATGGTGTCGAACACCTTGCGCGGCGCCTTGGTGTGGCGATCGAACTGCTCGATGCGCGCATCGATGATCTCGATGGCGGGCACCACGTAGTCAGTCGCGGCCAGCACGTCGAAGATCGTCACGTTCGGCCCCTGCAGCTTCTTGCCGAGGATGAAGGCCAGCTCCACCTCGATGCGCGGCGCGATGAAACGCGCGAACGGGATGTCGCCGCCCTGCTCGAAGAACATGTCGTCCAGCAGCGTGCCGTAGTCGGGCTCGTCGATCTGGCTGGACTGCTGCATCGCGCGCGAGGTGAGGCCGATCTTGTGGCCCTTCACCGTGCGGCCCTGGGCGATCTTGTGCTTCACCCATTCGCGCGAGATGGCGTAGCCGTCCTCGACGGTCATCTCCGGGAAACGCTTGGAGAAATGCTCGACCTGCACGCGCGATTTCTCGCTCTCGTGCAGCTCGGCGGCCAGTTGGGCGATGGTGGCTTGGGGCAGCATGGCGGCTCGCTTCTTCTTGTGTCTTACGACTTGTTGAACAGGGGATGCAGGTTGCTGTGCTTGCCGTCGTACACCTGCCCGGGGCTCTCGTCGATCTGCAGCGTGATGCCGATGGGGCGCTTGTCGAAGATGGGCGCGAAATGCGCGCGCACGTCGGCGAGCAATTCGTCGCCGGCCTTTTTCTTCACTGCCTCCGAGCGGCCCGCGGCCATGCGGATGTTGAGGTACACGAAGGCGTAGTCGGCCTTGCCGTCGGCCACCGCGTAGTGCGCGGCCGGGTAGGCCAGCACGCGCGTGCCGCCGATGGGGAAGACCGGCTTGTCCGCCTCGTCACGTTGCTTGAGCATCGTGTCGGCGAGCGTGCGGCACAGGGCCGACATGTCGGTCTCGGCTTCGATGTTGGGCGTGTAGAGGATCACCAGGTGCGGCATGCGCGTTCCTTCTTGTTTTTCGTTCAGGCCACCGACATGACCGCGGCCGTGCAGGTCACCGCGAAGATCGGGATGGCCTGCATGTGGAAGATCTCGCCCTTGCCGCGCGCGGCCGCGGCCACGCTCAGGAAGGTGCGGATCTCGAAGCCGCCCTGGCCCGCTTCGCGGTAGGTGGCCTCGTCGTTGTAGTCGTCTTGCGAGAGGAGCGCCTCGCGGTCGTTGGCGCACCAGCGGCGCATGAACTCGGCGTCCCACTCGGCATTGACCTTGCCGGAATCGGGCGTGGCCGGCCAATGCGAGATGCCGCCCGTGCCCACCAGCGCGATGCGCTCGGGCGCCTTGTCGCAGGCGCGGCGCAGCGCTTCGCCGAAGGCCCAGGCGCGGTGCAGCGGCGTGAGCGGCGGACCCTGGCAGTTGATGTTCACCGGGATGACCTTGGTGTCGAAATCCGGCGTGAGGAAGTGCAGCGGCACCATGATGCCGTGGTCGAACTTCCACTCTTCCGCATAGGTCACGTCCACCGTCTGCATCACCTCGCGGATCAGGCGCTGCGAGAGCGCGGCATCGCCGGGCACCTTCGTCTTCTCGATGCCCAGCCACTTCGCGTCCTCGATCGGGCCCTCGTAGCTGTCGGCCATGCCGATGGCGTAGGCCGGCATGTTGTTCATGAAGAAGTTGGCGAAGTGCTCGGCGGCGATGACGATCACCGCATCGGGCTTCGTCGCGCGCATGGCTTCGCCGAAGCGGTGGAACTGGGCGTGGAACGCGTCCTTCACTGCCGGGTCCGCCAGATGCGCGCGGCCGGTGATGCCGGGGGCGTGGCTGCACACGCCTGCAAAAACCAAACTCATACGCCTGCCACCTTTTCGTCTGTGCCGGTTGTCATCGCGTAGATGCCTGCGCGCACGGGCCCGTACTTGCGCACGCCGTCGCGCATCGCTTCGAGATAGTCGGCCCATGCAATGCCCAGCAGCGGCGCGAAGTGCATCAGCAACTGCCCGTTGCAACCCAAGACATAGAGCTTGCCGATGTCGCCGCTGTCGATGGCTTCGCGTTCTTCATCGTCCAGGTCGTAGCCGGCGAGCAGCGCGGCACGCGCGTCGCCGCCTTCCGCGTAGCGGCGCTGCACTTCGGCTTCGCGGTTCAGCGCGAAGAGGAATTTCTGCATCGCATAGAGGCTCATCGTTCAGCCCTCGATCTGGATGTTGGCCTTGCGGATCACATCGCCGTACTTCGCGATCTCGCTCTGGATGAAGGCCGCGAAGCGCTCGGGCGTGCCCGACAGCGACGCGATGCCGCCCTTGCGGAAGGCCTCTGTCACGGCAGGGCCCGCGAGCGCGCGGTTCACCTCGTCGTTCATGCGCAGCACGATGGCATCGGGCGTGCCGGCGGGCGCCAGCAGGCCGTTCCACGAATTGGACTCGATGGCCACGCCCTGTTCGGCCAGTGTGGGTATGGCGGGCGCGTACTGCGAGCGCTGCGCCGTCGCCATGCCGAGCGCGACCAGCTTGCCGCTCTGGATGTGGCCGCGGAACTCGGGCCAGTTGCCGAACATCATGGTCACTTGCCCGCCGAGCAGGTCGGTGAGGGCGGGGCCCTGGCCCTTGTAGGGCACGTGCACGATGTCCAGCCCCATCTGCAGCTTGAGCATCTCGCCCGAGAGGTGTGCCGAGGTGCCGTTGCCGAAGGAGGCGAAGCTCAGCGTGCCGGGCTTGGCCTTGGCCAGGTTGCGCAGGTCGGCCAGCGTCTTCAGGCCGCTCGATGGATGCGTGGCGAGCACGTGCTCCGACATGCCCATGAGCGCGACCGGGCGCAGGTCTTTCTGCGTGTCGTAGGGGAGCTTGCGCACCAGCGTCTGGTTGGCCGTGAAGCTGTTGGCCACGCAGACGAAGCTGTAGCCGTCGGGCGCCGACTTGGCGACCGCATCGACACCGATCACCGTGCCCGCGCCGGGCTTGTTCTCGACGATCACCGCTTGCTCCAGCGTCTTGCCGAGCTCGACCGCCACGAGCCGCGCGACGAAGTCGGTGGTGCCGCCGGGCGTGAAGGGCACGACGATGCGCACCGGCTTGTTGGGCCAGTCGCCGCGTGCGTGTGCGAATGGCGCGAACGACGCCAGCGAAGGCAGGGCCGCGAGTGCGGCGGCGCCCTGCAGCAGCGCGCGGCGGCCGGTGTTCACGCCACGCCCCAGTGCGGAATGTGGTGCGAGCCCAACGACACCGCGACATTCTTCGGCTCGCAGAACACCTCGTAGCTCCAGGTGCCGCCTTCGCGGCCCGTGCCCGAGGCCTTGGTGCCGCCGAAGGGCTGGCGCAGGTCTCGCACGTTCTGGCTGTTGACGAAGCACATGCCGGCCTCCACGGCGGCGGCCACGCGATGCGCCTTGCCGATGTTCTCGGTCCACACGTAGCTCGACAGGCCATAGGCGATGTCGTTGGCCAGGCGGATCGCGTCGGCCTCGTCCTTGAACGGAATCAGGCAGGCGACCGGGCCGAAGATCTCGTCCTGCGCGATCTTCATGCGGTTGTCGACGTCGGCGAAGACGGTGGGCATCACATAGTTGCCGCGCTGAACGCGGTCCGGCAGGTTCGATGGTGCGTCCAGGCCGCCGCACAGCAGCGTCGCGCCTTCCTTCGGCCCGAGCTCGATGTAGCTGCGCACTTTGGCGAGGTGGGCCTGCGAAATCATCGGGCCGACGATGGTCTTCTCGTCGAGCGGATCACCCACCGTGATGCGCTTCGCCCGCTCGGCGAACTTCGCTGCGAAGTCCGCATAGATCGAATGCTGCACCAGGATGCGCGAGCCGGCCGTGCAGCGCTCGCCGTTGTTGCTGAAGATCATGAACACGGCCGCATCGAGCGCGCGTTCGAGGTCGGCGTCGTCGAAGATCACGAACGGGCTCTTGCCGCCCAGCTCCATGCTGAATTTCTTCAGGCCCGCGCTCTTCACGATGCGGTTGCCCGTGGCGGTGGAGCCGGTGAACGAAATCGCGCGCACGTCGGGGTGCGCCACCAGTGGCTCGCCCGCTTCCTTGCCGTAGCCGTGCACGAGGTTCAGCACGCCGGGCGGAATGCCCGCTTCGAGCGCGAGCTCGCCCAGGCGCGCGGCCGTGAGCGGCGAGAGCTCGCTCATCTTCAGCACCGCGGTGTTGCCGAAGGCCAGGCAGGGCGCGACCTTCCAGGTGGCCGTCATGAACGGCACGTTCCACGGGCTGATGAGCGCGCACACGCCCACCGGGTGGAACAGCGTGTAGTTCAGGTGCGTGGGCGTGGGGTAGGTGTGGCCGTCCACGCGCGTGCACATCTCGGCGAAGTAGTAGAAGTTGTCGGCCGCGCGCGGCACCAGCTGCTTGCCGGTTTGCGCGATGACCTGGCCGCAGTCGTTGGTCTCGGTCTGCGCGATCTCGGGCACGTTCGCGGCGATCAGGTCGCCGAGCTTGCGGATGAGCTTCGCGCGCTCGGGCGCGGGCATGCCGGCCCATTTCGGGAAGGCTTCCTTCGCTGCCGCGACGGCCGCGTTCACCTCGGCCTCGCCGCCCGAGGCGACCTCGGCCAGCACCTCCTGCGTGGCGGGGTTAACGGTTTCGAAGTAGTCCTTGCCGGCAACGCTCTTGCCGTTGATCAGGTGGTCGACTCTCATGCTTTTCCTTGGATGGTCTCGATGGTGTTCATGAGCGCGCCGACGTGCTCGATCTCGGTGACGACCACGTCGCCCGGCTTGCAATCGACCACGCCGTCGGGCGTGCCCGTGAGGATCAGGTCGCCCGGCGAAAGCGTCATGAAGCGGCTGAAGTACTCGATGAGAAAGGGCGCGTCGAAGATCATGTCGCGCGTGTTGCCCTGTTGCGTGACGGTGCCGTTGACAGTGGTGCGCAGCGCGAGCGCCATGGGGTCGGGCACATCGGCCGCATCGACGAACCAGGGGCCCAGCGGCGTGCAGGTGTCGCGGTTCTTCACGCGCAGGTTCGGGCGGTACCAGTTCTCCAGGTAGTCGCGGATCGCGTAGTCGTTGGCCACGGTATAGCCGCCGATGAAGTCGTACGCGTCGTCGCGCTTTACGTGGCGCGCGGTCTTGCCGACGACGATCGCGAGCTCGCATTCGTAGTGCATGAACTGCACGCCGGCCGGGCGGTGCGTGAGCTGGCGGTGGCCGATCAGCGTGCTCTGGCCCTTGACGAAGACCAGCGGCTCTTCGGGCGCCTTGAATTCCAGTTCCTTCGCGTGATCGGCGTAGTTGAGGCCGAGCGCGAGGATGGTGCGCGGGCGTGCGGTCGGTGCAAGCGGGGGCAGCCAGGTGAGCTGCTCTTGCGGCACGATGCGGCCGTCGTCGAGCCGCACGGCGGCGTCGGGCTGGCCGTTGAATTCGTGCGCGGTGCCGGTGTGTTCGCGGCCTTCGTGGATGACGCGTGCGTGCTTCATGCGGCGGTCTCCTGCACCAGCGTGTGGGTCAATGTCTCGAAGCCAGTCGCGGAGATCTCGATGCGGTCGCCGGCGCGTGCGAGCGGACGGCCCGCGTCGCAGCCGAGCATCAGCACGTCGCCGTGCGCGAGCGTCATGAACTCGCCGACGTCGGCGAGCAGCTGCCGCGCCGGGCGCACGAGCTGCGAGAAGTCGATCGAGTGCTTCAGGTCGCCATTGATGCGCACCTCGGCGCGGAAGTTCGCGGGGTCGGCCACGTCCTGCGCATCGCGCAGCGCGGGGCCGATGGCGAGAAAGCCGTCGAGGCACTTGAACTTCACCGGCGGCCGGAAGAAGCTCGCATGCGGAATCGACAGATCGTTCATCAGCACGAAGCCTTCGATGTCGCCCTCGGCACCGATCACCATGCCGATGCTCGCGCCGATCTCCACTTCGGGCACCGACGAAGGCACCGCGATGGCGCTGCCGTGCGGGCTCCAGGTGTTGGCGGTCTTCACATAGAGCACCGGCGCTTTCGGCGGCGCCTTGTGGGGCGGTGCGCTCATCTGCGGCGCGAGTGCCTCGACCTCGGCGCGGAAGTTCAGCAGCGTGCCGTACACGGTGCCGGTCGGAAGGAAATGCGCGGTGCTCATGCGGGCTGCTCCAGTGCGATCAGTTCGTCCAGCAGGTCGTAGAGCTGCGTGAGCTTGGCCTTGCCGAGCGACTTTTCCATCCAGTCGTAATGGGCTTCGATGCTGCTGCCCAGGCGCTTGACCAGCTTCATGCCGTGCGGCGTGGCCTCGACCACGGTGCGGCGCTGGTCCGCGGGGTCGCGGGCACGGGTGATGAGGTTGTCGCGCTCCATGCGCGCGAGCACGCCGGTGAGACTCGGGCCGAGGATGAAGGCTTCGCGCGCGACGCGGCCGGTGTCGACCGCGCCGTGCTCGCCGAGCACGCGCAGCACGCGCCATTGCTGGTCGGACAGGGCGTGCTCGCGCAGGCTCGGCCGCGTATGGGCCATCACGGCTTCGCGGGCCTGCAGCAGCAGGCGCGGCAAATTGCGGTGGGTGAACGTGGTGCTCAAGAACGGTGCCTTCTACGATTCTGCAAATTACTTAACATGTTAAATGATTGGCGGTTTCTTTCAAGCTGCCGGCCATCAGGGTTTGTGCGGACACCTAAACTCGACGGATGGCCAAGGACAAATCTCTTTTCGTCTGCAGCGAATGCGGCGGCACCAGCCCCAAGTGGCTCGGCAAATGCCCGAGCTGCGGCGCCTGGAACACATTGATCGAACAGGTGGCGGGCAGCAACGCACCGGCCAACAACCGCTTCGGCACGCAGTTCTCGCCGCTGGCGGGCGTCTCCGAACTGGCCACGCTCTCGGAGATCGAGGCGACCGACATCGCGCGCACGCCCACCGGCATCGACGAGCTCGACCGCGTGCTGGGCGGCGGCATCGTCTCGGGCGGCGTGACGCTCATCGGCGGCGACCCGGGCATCGGCAAGTCGACGCTCTTGCTGCAGGCGGTCGATGCGCTGCAGCGCGCGGGACAGAACGCGCTCTATGTGACGGGCGAGGAAAGCGGCGCGCAGGTGGCGCTGCGCTCACGCCGACTCGGGCTCGACCATTCGCAGGTGCAGGTGCTCGCCGAGATCCAGCTCGAGAAGATCATCGCCACGTTGGACGCCACGCGGCCCGCGATCGCGGTGATCGACTCGATCCAGACGGTGTACTCCGACCAGCTCACCTCCGCCCCCGGCTCGGTGGCGCAGGTGCGCGAATGCGCCGCGCACCTCACGCGCTTCGCCAAGACCAGCGGCACGGCCGTGGTGCTGGTGGGCCACGTCACGAAGGAGGGCGCGCTCGCGGGCCCGCGCGTGCTGGAGCACATGGTCGACACGGTGCTGTATTTCGAGGGCGACACGCATTCGAGCTTTCGCCTCGTGCGTGCCATCAAGAACCGTTTCGGCGCGGTCAACGAGATCGGCGTTTTCGCGATGACCGAGCGGGGCCTGAAGGGCGTGGCCAATCCGAGCGCGATCTTCCTGAGCCAGCATGCCGAGCCGGTGCCCGGCAGCGTGGTGCTGGTCACGCTGGAGGGCACGCGGCCGATGCTGGTGGAAATCCAGGCGCTGGTCGACAACGGCGGGCCGAGCCCGCGGCGCCTCTCGGTGGGCCTGGACCGCGACCGCCTCGCGATGCTGCTGGCGGTGCTGCACCGCCATGCGGGCGTGGCCTGCATGGACCAGGACGTGTTCGTGAATGCGGTGGGCGGCGTGCGCATCAGCGAGCCCGCGGCCGACCTGGCCGTGATGCTGGCCATCACCTCGAGCCTGCGCGGCAAGCCGCTGCCCAAGGGCTTCATCGCGTTCGGTGAAGTGGGGCTTGCCGGAGAGGTGCGCCCCGCGCCGCGCGGGCAGGAGCGTTTGCGCGAAGCCGCCAAGCTGGGCTTCAGCATCGCGGTGGTGCCCAAGGCCAACGCACCGCGCAAGGGTTCGAAGGAGATCGAAGGCCTGACCATCCACCCCGTCGAACGCATCGAAGAGGCGATGGACGTGGTCCGCCGCCTCGATTGATTCAGCTCGGGAAAAAAATGCCCGGCGCGTCAGTGACGCGCCGGGCCACCCTCCCTATCCCCCGATGTGCATCGTGAACGCCGGCCCGCTGTTGAGCACGCATTGGCCGCTGCCCAACGTGGCCGAGTTCATCGTGTACTGGCAACTCAGGTTGCCGCCGCGATTGCCGCTGGCGTTTGCCACACCGGCGCTTCGCGAGCCGGCAACCCGGGTCGCCTCTCCCTGAAACTGTTCACCGCCGATCAGTGCGTTGAAATGGCCGCGGCCGTTCATGTCGTTGGTCACCGTGCCTGCCACGGTTCCGTAGCGCGCCGCTTCGGCGTTCGACGGATACAGGCGTGCACTGAAGCTCTGCGCGATCGGTCCCGGTGCGACGGCATAGGCCTGCGAAGGCGGCGCCGCGGGTGCGGGTTGTGCGATGGGCACCACATAGCAACCGCTGAGGACGGCGGCCGTGAGCGTGGCGGCGAGAGTGAGACGAACGAAGGTGACGGAACGCGGAATGGTCATACGCTTTTCTGTGGCCCGGGTTGATGCCCGTGCGGTGAAATGTGCCGTCTTGCGCCACCATGGCATGTGCATTTCGGGGCGAGTACCGTTTTTCGCTCCCGCTGGTAGCCACGGCCGATACAGCAGATCGCATCGCCGATGCAGATGCGAACTTTCGAATGACCTGGCCTGGCACAAACCACGGGGCGGCGACAATGCGGCCCATGAATTTCCAGAAATTGCTGGTGCCCGTGGGCGGCATCGTTCTTCTCGCCCTGGCGTGGCGCAGCTACGGCTGGGCCGGTGTCGCGCTCACCGGCGGGGTCATCGTGATGTTCCTGCTGCTGCACTTCAACCGCGCGATGCAGGTGCTCAAGCGCGCTGCCGACCGGCCGGTGGGCTATGTCGCCAGCGCGGTGATGCTCAACGCCAAGCTCAAGCAGGGCGCGACGCTGATGCACGTCATCGCCATGACCCGCGCGCTCGGCGAGCTGCGTTCGCCCCCGGACACGCAGCCCGAGCTGTACCGCTGGACCGACACGGGCGGCTCGTACGTCGATGCCGTGTTCAACGCCGGCAAGCTGCAGAGCTGGGCGATGACGCGGCCCGAGACGCCGCCCGACGAAGAACCGCAGACGCCCGCAGCCTGATCGGCTCGGCGCGCTTCGGTCCTTCGCTTTTCATCCCGCGCGCGCCTTGCGCCCCGGCTGGCGCCATGGTGGATTCGCTTTCGCGTGGTGCCGCGCCTCCTTGGCGAACTCCGCGCAGGCATGCGTCATCAGGTCGGCCGAGCGGTAGACCAGGAACACATCGAAGTCCGGCAACGCGTCGGTGATCGGCAGCTTCTCCAGCAGGCCGGGCTGCAGCCGCAGCGGTCCCGCGCCGTGAAAGACGAAATCCGACCACATGCTGATCATGTCGGTCTGCGTGGCCAGCTGCAGGCCCAGGAGGTTCGAGGCGCTCTGCACCATGCGCCGCGGCATCCCCAGGCCGTGCATCTGCATCGTGCTGACCAGCGGGCTGCCCGCGTCGTCGATCGGGTCGAGCACCAGCCAGTCGGCGTCCAGCAGCGGCTGCAGCTTGCGCACGCGCCGCAGCGGATGGCCCGCGCGCACCGACAGGTGCATGGCCACCGAGAAGAGCGGCTCCCATTGGAATGCGTTGGTGCCCGGCCCGTTGCAGGTGGAGATCAGCGCGAGGTCCAGCCGCCCCTCGCGCAGTCCCTCGAAGATCTGCTGCGGACGCAATTCGAAGCAGCGCATGGCCACATTGGGAAAGCGCGGGCGGAACGACGCGATCGCATCGGGCAGTGGCCCGCTCGATGCGACGGCGGTGAAGCCGATATTGAGCTGCGCCTGGTCGTGCCCGCGGATCGCCTCGATGTCCTCGAGCGCGTGCCGCAGTTCCTGCTCCACCAGGCTCGCGCGCTTGACCAGCGCCACGCCGTAGGCCGTGAGGCTCACGCCGCGCGTGGAGCGCGACATCAGCGTCACGCCCAGTTCGCGCTCCAGTTCCGAGATGGTCTTGGAGAGCGCCGGCTGCGTGGTGTGCAAGCTGCGCGAGGCCTCGTGGATGCTGCCGTGCTGTGCCACGGCCAGCAGGACGCGCAACTGTTGCAGCTTCATCGTGGTGCCGCGTTCTCGAAAAAAGGGCGCGAAAGCGCGGCCTGGGGGGTTCCCCCGATGGCGTCGCGGGTCTCTTTCTGTCGGGGATTCCGTTTGGTTATCGGCATGAAAATTTGTGATTCTTCGCTGCTGCGCTTTGCCTGAATACTGCGCCGCAAAGGGCCCTGCCGGGCTCCTGTGCAAACCAGTCTTGGAGAGATTAGATGAGCGAAGCCACCTTGCCTGCAAGCCCGATACGGGGTTCTTCTTCCAGCGCTTCCCATGCCGAGGCCGGCGCCAGGGCGAAGGCACCGCAGGGCCAGTTCCGCTTGATCGCGGCGTGCTCGCTGGGCAATGCGCTGGAGATGTACGACTTCACGGTCTACAGCTTCTTTGCGCTCCTGATCGGCAAGCTGTTCTTCCCCTCCGACAGCGCCTACGGCTCGCTGCTGCTGGCCGTGGCCACCTTCGGCATCGGCTTTGTGATGCGTCCGCTGGGCGGCGTCATCATCGGCAACTACGCCGACCGCAAGGGCCGCAAGGCCGCGATGACCCTGACCATCGGCCTCATGGTGCTGGGCACGCTGTGCATCGCGTTCGCGCCCACCTATGCGTCGGCCGGCGTGTTCGGCTCGCTGATGATCGTGGCCGGCCGGCTGCTGCAGGGCTTCTCGCTGGGCGGCGAGGTGGGCGCGGCCACGTCCATGCTGATGGAGGCCGGCGGCGTGAAGGGCCGCGGCTTTCGCGTGAGCTGGCAGCTCGCGAGCCAGGGCATCTCGGCGCTGCTGGGCGCACTCACGGGTGCGGCGCTCTATGCCGCGCTGCCCCAGGCTTCACTGGAGAGCTGGGGCTGGCGCCTGCCGTTCCTGCTCGGCCTGCTGATCGCGCCGGTCGGCCTCTACATCCGCGCCAGGCTGGACGAGACGCACGTCGCGGGGCACGAAGAATCCAGTCCCGTGGTGCGCCTGCTGCGCGCCCATGGCGGCACGGTGCTCAAGGGCATCCTGGCCACCACCGCGGGCACGGCCACGATGTACCTGGTGGTGTTCTTCATGCCCACCTATATGATCCGCGTGCTGCACATGCCGCCGTCGCTCTCGCTGCTGTCGGGCTGTGTCACGGGCATCACGCTCTTCGTGGTGTCGCTCGCGGCGGGGCGCCTGGCCGACCGGCTTCCGAACCGCAAGCCGCTGGTGGTCGGTTCGCTGCTGTTCAGCGTGGTCGCGGTGGTGCCGGTGTTCTGGCTCATCAGCCACTACCCCAGCGTGCCCCTGGTGCTGGCCCTCTCGGCGCTGTTGACCGCGAGCGTGAACATCGGCACCACGCCCATGTTCCTGATGCTGCTGGAGATGCTGCCGCCCAGCGTGCGCGCGAGCGGCATCTCGGTGATCTACAGCGTGGGCGTGACCATCTTCGGCGGGTCCTCGCAGTTCATCGTGACCTGGCTGCTCGCGAAGACGGGCAACCCGCTGTCGCCGGCGTTCTACATGATGGCCTGCGGCATGCTGAGCCTGGGCGCGCTGCTGAGCCTGCGTGAGCGCAAGGCGGCCTGACACGCGAACGCAAAGCCGATCTTCCACTCGTTAAAAAAACGGACGCTTCTTCCATGACACGCGAACTCAGTCTCCAGACCACCCGGCTCCTGTCCCGATTGCTGCCGCAGGCCGACGTCGACACCCAGGCCTTCGTCGACATCCGCCGCCAGATCCATGCCAACCCGGAGCTCGGCTTCGAGGTGGGCGCGACCGCCGGACTGGTCGCGAACCTGCTGCGCGAATGGGGCTACGAGGTGCACACGGGCATCGGCAAGACCGGTATCGTGGCGCAGATGAAGGTCGGCAACGGCACGCGGCGGCTGGGTATTCGCGCGGACATGGATGCGCTCCCTGTCGTCGAGGCCACCGGCCTGCCGTACGCGAGCAAGACCCACGGCCGCATGCACGCCTGCGGCCACGACGGCCACACCGCCATCCTGCTCGCGGCGGCCAAGGCGCTGGCCGCGCGCCGCGATTTCGACGGCACGCTGAACCTGATCTTCCAGCCCGACGAAGAAAACCTCTGCGGCGCGCGCGCGATGATCGAGGACGGCCTCTTCGAGCGCTTTCCCTGCGATGCGGTCTACGCGCTGCACAACGCGCCGGGCGTGCCGGTCGGCAGCTTCCTGGTGATCGAGGGGCCGGTCACGCTGTCTTCGGATGTGGCCGACGTCACGATCAAAGGGGTCGGCGGGCATGGCGCCATGCCGCACCTCTCGCGCGATCCGGTGCCGGCCGCCGCCGCGGTGGTGACAGCGCTGCAGACCGTGGTGGCGCGCAACGTGACGCCGGGCGACACGGCCGTGGTGTCGGTCGGTTTCATCCGCGGCGGGGCCACGCACAACGTGATTCCGCAGTCGGTGGCGCTCGGCCTCAATGTGCGGGCCGCGCGGCCCGAGACGCGCGCGGCGGTCGAGCAGCGTATCCGCAAGATCGTGAGCCTCACGGCGCAGGCCCACGGGGTGGAGGCGGAAATCGACTACCGCCAGCTCGTGCCGCCGGTGGTCAACACCGCGGCCGAGTGCCGGTTGATGGAGCAAGTCTGCACAGAACTCGTGGGCGCGGAGCACGTCGTCACCGAGGCGCCCAAGGGCTTCGCGGGCAGCGAGGACTTCGCCTGGATGCTCGCCGAATTGCCGGGCTGCTATGTGCTGCTCGGCAACGGGGAGGGCGAATTCGGCGGATGCATGGTGCACAACCCCGGCTACGACTTCAACGACCAGGTGCTGCCGCTGGGCGCGGCGTGCTGGGTGCGCCTGGCGCAGACCTACCTGGTCGCCTGAGCGCCTGATCGCCGTCGGTCAGAACGGCGCGTCTTCCTCTTCCTCGGCGGCATCGGCCGGGGTGGAGGTGGTGGGTGCGGCCGCTTTGGCTGCGGGCTTCGGCGCTTCGTCCGCCGGTGCCGCGCCGAACGCCGCTTCGCCCCCCAGCGCATCGAGCAGCGCCGGCACGAGTTGGCCGAGCTCGCCGGTGGCGATCGCCACGTCGGCGTCGTAGTTGTCTTCCTTCTTGCCACCGGCCGCGCCGTCGCCCGTGCCTTCGAGGAACACGATCTTGCGGATCAGCATGCCGTGCGTGAGCTCGAACGACACGCGGTCGTCCCAGGTGAGCGCCAGACGCGTGGGGCGCTTGCCGTCGGTGATGTGCTTTTGCACTTCCTCGATGTCGAGCGGGTGCTTGGCGTAGCGCACCACGGCCTTCGAGTCGTCCGAGGCCTTGAGCTCGCACTCGCGGTCGATGGTGAAGCCGGCCGGCGGCTCCTGCGTCAAGAGCCAGTTGGCCATGGCGGCGGCCGGCTCGATCTGCGTGTTGATGAGCGCCACCGCAAAGCCGTCGAGCGACTTCACCAGGCTGGTGACCACTTCGTCGGCGCGCGAGGCGTTGCCGCTGTTGATCACCAGGCGGTTCTCGGCCTTGTCGATCCACACGGCCACGCGCGCGCTGCGGGTGAAGGCCATCGGCAGCAGCTCCAGGGTGATGTCTTCCTTGAGCTCCTTCTTTTCCTTCTTGCCGGGCTTGCGGCCGGTGGTGGCCTCGATCTGCGCGCAGCGCTCGTCCAGCTTCCTGCGCACCACGGAGCCGGGGACCTGCTTGCTCTCGATCATGTATTCGACGAGCCACTGGCCGTCGATGGATTCGACCAGCGGGCCGCCGGCTTCGCCGCGGGGCTCGGCCCAGCCGGCGGACTTTTCCTGCGAGGGGCCGCAGGGCTCGAAGCGGTGCTTGCCCAGCCCCTCTTCCGCCTCGGCCAACGTTTGGGACCAGGCAGGTTCGATGCGATAGACGATGACGTTCTTGAATACGGACACGGAAACCCTTTTTCCACTGGTTTGCACAACCGGCCATTGTCGGGCACCCCGTTCCGGGCGCCGCCGTAAAATCGAAAGCTTTTGCGACTGCCCCCGGTCGCACCCCCACACCGCTCCCAAAGGAATCAGGAAATGAGCTCGATCCCCCCCTCGCTGGACGACCGTGACGGCAAGATCTGGATGGACGGCGAACTCGTGGACTGGCGCGACGCCAAGATCCACGTGCTGAGCCACACGCTGCACTACGGCTGCGGCGCCTTCGAGGGCGTGCGCGCCTACAAGACGGCCGACGGCGGCACGTCCATCTTCCGCCTGGCCGAGCACACCGAGCGCCTGTTCAACAGCGCCAAGATCCTGCGCATGAAGATCCCCTTCTCGCAGGAGCAACTGAACGAAGCCCAGAAGCAGGTCGTTCGCGAGAACAAGCTGGAGAGCTGCTACCTGCGTCCCCTCATCTGGATCGGCTCCGAAAAGCTCGGCGTGAGCCCCAAGGGCAACAAGATCCACGCGATGGTCGCGGCCTGGTCCTGGGGCGCCTACCTCGGCGAAGAAGGCATGCGCCGCGGCATCCGCGTGAAGACCTCCAGCTACACCCGCCACCACGTCAACATCACGATGACGCAGGCCAAGTCGGTGAGCAACTACACGAACTCGATCCTGGCCAACATGGAAGCGCTGGACGACGGCTACGACGAGGCGCTGCTGCTCGACGCGAGCGGTTTCGTCTCGGAAGGCGCGGGCGAGAACATCTTCGTGGTCAAGGGCGGCGTGGTCTACACGCCCGATCTCTCGGCCGGCGCCCTGAACGGCATCACGCGCAACACGATCCTGCACATCTGCAAGGACCTCGGCATCGAGCTCGTGCAGAAGCGCATCACGCGCGACGAGGTCTACATCTCGGACGAGGCCTTCTTCACCGGCACGGCCGCCGAAGTGACGCCCATCCGCGAACTCGACCGCATCGAGATCGGCAACCGTGGCGACGGCGGCTCGCGCGGCCCGATCACCGAGAAGATCCAGTCTGCCTTCTTCGACATCGTGAACGGCAAGAATCCCAAGTACGCCCACTGGCTCACGAAAGTCTGAATCCCATGTCTACCAATGCAGTCGTCGAACTCCTGGCCAAGGAACTCAACCACCAGGGCGGCGTGTTCTGCCCCAGCCCCAAGGCGGACATGCAGCTCTGGAACAACCATCCCAAGGTCTACCTGGACGTGGCGCGCACCGGCGAGGCCAAGTGCCCGTACTGCGGCACGCTGTACCGGCTGAAGGCCGGCGAAGCGGTCTCTGCACGCCACTGACCTGACGTGACGCTTCGCGGCCTGCTGTGGCGCTTTGCCGCGGCTTACCTGGTGCTGCTGATCGTCGTGGGCGTCGCGCTGAACCTCGCGGGCGCCAGTTCCAGCACGGGCGGCAACGTGGCCGCCCTGCTGGCCGCCGTGACCTGGGTGTGCATGGACTTCGCCAAGAAGAATGGCCGCTACTTCACGCGCGAGGAAAAGCAGCGCGCCGTCATCGGCATGCTCGCCATCGACATGGCGATGCAGGCAGTCGTGACGGTGGCGATCGGCCTTTTCGCCGGCGCATCGGGCCTGTCGCTGGGGCCGGCCCTGCTGGTGCTGCTTTTCGTCGGCGTGCTGCACGCGCTGGTGATCTGGTTCTTCGTCGGCTTTGCCGGCAAGCAGCACGCGGCGGCCGAGGCCCGGCGCAAGGGCTGAGCACCGCGCCGGCGCGCCATTACTACCGGTATCGGTGATGGTGCGAGACAGGCGCCATTTCTAGCATCGACCCACTGGCGTTCAGACCAGATAGGAGTCGATTTGCGATGAAGAAATCTTTGGGTAGTTTTGCCGTGAGCGCGCTCGTGCTCGCTCTTTCAGGTTGCGGCGGCGGTGGAGGAGGAGGCGGCGGCGGTTTTCCGTTCATTCCCTCGGGCGTCGCCCCGCCCCCCGCCGATACGAACGTTGCGGTCTCGGGCACCGCCGCCACCGGCGCGCCGGCGGCCGGCAGCCTCGTGTCGCTGCGCTGCGCGAACGGCGTGGGCGCCTCGGCCACCACGGCCGCCGGCGGCACGTGGTCGGCGAAGCTCGATGCACCGGTGTTCCCGTGCGTGGCCACGGTCTCGGGCGGCTCGCTGCCCGCCGGCCAGAAACTGCATTCGCTGTTGCGCGTGGCCGGCTACGTGAACATCACGCCGCTGACCGAGCTGATCCTCGCGCGCGCCGCCGGCGCGGCGCCCGGCAGCATCGAGACGGCCGATGCCGCCGCACTCGCGGCGCTGGCCGCGAAACTGGAAGCGGCCCAGGCCGACATCGTCGCGTTGCTGGCCGAGTCGGGCTACGGCGCGTTCGCGTCGAACCCGTTCACCGCGCAATTCACGGCCAGCGCGGGCGATGCGTACGACGACCTGCTCGAACACCTGGCGCTGTCGCTGGCCGACGGCGACACCACGCTGGACGGCATCGTCGCCGCGCTGCTGGCAGCGGGTGAGGACGACGGCTTCGACCTGCCGATCACGCGCACGCTCACGAGCGCCGAGCTCGCGGCCCAGCCGCAGCTCAACAAGGCGCACCTGAGCAGCACCGCGGGCGTGCTGTCGATGAAGCTCGACGCCGGCGGCAACCCGGGCGGCGCCTACGTGGGCGGCGGCACCGGCAACAAGGCCGTCCTGCAGATGCCGGGCCTGGCGGGCGTGAAGGTCAAGGACCTCCAGCAGATCGAGCTCGAGCTCAAGGGCAACGCCTCGGGCATCGGTATCAACTTGCCGTACGCGTACCTGAACATGACAGTGGACCTGCACTGCGACGCCACGCCGCTCGCGGCCAACGCCACGCTGGACCAGGTGCGCGCGCGCCGGCGCATCCTGATCTTCGACACCTTCTACAACTTCATCCAGAACTCGACCGCGATCTCGACCACCGAGTTCAAGTCCATCGCCATCACGCCCGCCACGCCGGGCTGGCGCATCTCGGCAGGCACGCCGGTGGGCACGGTGGCGGTCAACCCGACGTACAGCGGCAACGAGACGCTCGCGGGCTTCGACTACACCGCGTATCCCGATGCCTGCATCGTCGACGGCATCACCGGCGACGGCGGCATGCCGCGCAATGCCGCGGCCGATGCGGCCTGCGTCGGCACCACCGGCCTGCCGGGCTCGGCGCCCGCGGTCTGCGGGGCGAGCTACAGGGGCCCGATCCTGGTGCTGGGCGACAGCGGCACGGTCACCGCGTCGGAATGGAGCGTCAAGCGCGTGAAGGTGGCCGCAAAGCGCAAGCAGACCTTCCGCTTCGAGTAGGCGCGCGCGGTGCGCGATGGTCGCAAAGTCGCGGCCATCGCGGTGCTATGGCTCAGGGCGCCAGCACCAGCGGCAATTTCTTCTGCCCGCTGATCCATTCGCCGCGCAGGCCCGCGCCATCGGGCGTGAGCCGCAGGCGCGTGTCGCTGGATTCCTCCAGCAGCAGCACGCCGTCGCGGTACTTGCCGAACACCGAGATCGATTGGCGGTAGCGGTCGTAGAAATACGTGGTGGCGGCGGAGCCGTCGCTGCGCAGCGGCTCCAGCCGCAGGGTGACTGGCAGGCGCGCGTCGATGGTGCCGTGCAGCACCTGGTCGAATGGCGATGCCGGCGCGGGCGCCGCGCCTTCGCCCAGCAGCAGCGCGCGGCCGTAGGGGGTGAGCGACGGCCCGAGCTGCTCGGGCGTGAAGCGGGTGCTGAAGACGTCCAGGTCGTCCAGCGCGCGCATCGCGTGGTTGCTGCAACGGCCCTGCGTGAACAGCACGCCCTTCGCATCGATCTCCATGCGGCCCATGCGCTCGATCTTCTGGTAGGCCGGGTCCTGGCGCGAGGTCAGGCACTCGGTGTAGAGCTCGATCTTGTCCTCGCGCTCCTCGTCCTTGCTGCGCGCCTTGCTCCCGAGCGCGGCGATCTCCTTGCGCAACCTTGAGGCGTTGTTCGCATGGACCTTGCGCGCGATGTCGGCAAGGCCCTCGGCCGTGAACAGGTCGCCCGGCGAGAGATGGCGCCCGTCGCCACGTCGAACGCGTGCCCGGCGGTGAAGCTCTCGCAGTACGCGCCGCAGCCTTCGCCTTCCAGGCGCAGCGACAGCACGCGGGCGTCGTTGCGCAGCACCGCGTAGCCCAGGTTCGGCATGCGCTGCCAGTTCTGCGCATCGACGCCGCGCAGGCCCTCCGCCGCGCGCGCCGGTGCCATGGCCTCGAAGGTGTCGATGAACAGGAACTGGTTGATGCGATCGGTGACCTTGGCGTCGTCGGTGCGCACCCACGGAAAGCGCTGCGCTTCCGGGCCCGAGCCGTGCACGAGGCCCTGAACGACGGCCGGCGCCGCGTGCGCGCCGAAAGCGCAGGCCAGGAGAAGGGAGGCGAGGAGGCGTCGCATGGTTGTCATGCCGTGGGGTTCGGGTTCAGGTCCGGCCGTTGCCACGGCCACAGGTCGCGCCAGGGCGCGGGGTCGTGCGTTTCCTGCGCGAGCCGCAGGTACACCATCGCGATCCAGAGCAGCGCCAGGCCGATCTGCGCATCGCGCATCGCCGAGTTCACGCTCGAGGCGATCAGCGCTATCAGCGTCGCGGCCAAGGCATAGCGGCCCGCGATGTCGGGGCGCTTCCAGGCCTGCCACACGGCGGCCACCATGATCACGAGCAGGCTCAGCAGCGCGGGCAACCCGCCCTGCGCGCCCACCCAGAGGAAGTCGTTGTGCGGCATGTTCGACTCCGCGAACATGGCCGGGCCGCGCTTGTGCCACTGGTCGGTCCAGCCGCCAATGCCCCAGCCGGTGAGCGGCCGGTCGGCGATCATGCGGCCGGTGTCGCGGTACATGTAGTAGCGGATGACCCAGCTGCCCTTGAAGACCGCGCCGGCCTGCGCCTCCTCGAGTTCCTGCACGCCGGTCTCGACCTTGTGCTGCAGCTGCGGCAACTGGTAAAGCGCAGCACCCGTGACCACGGCTCCGAGCACCAGCGCGCTCACAAGCATCTTCAGGTGGCTGCGCCACTTGTGGATGCACACCACTGGAATGACCAGAAGCAGCGCGAGCACCGAGGTGCGCGAGGTCAGCGGCAGCGCGACCACGAAGCCCAGCCCGAGCACCAGCGTGAAGGCCGCAACGGCGCGCAGCGGCTTGTGCGCGACGATTTGCGCCAGGCCCCACACGGCGGCCGTGGCGGCCACCACGCTGAACAGCAGCGCGTTGCTGATCGACTTGTTGCCCACCTCCATCACCACCGCGCGCAGCGGCGACCAGACCGGAAAGCCGATGGCGTAATGCAGGACGATCAGCAGGATGTTCAGCGCCGCGATCAGCAGGAAGCCGCGCAGCGCCCAGATCGCCTCTTCGCGCGTGAGCGCCATCGCCATGAGGATCGTGAGGCCGATGCGAAGGCCATGGAAGAGGTTGGAGCCGGTCTCGGGATAGTGCCGCCCGAAGGCCAGCACGAGGAGCGTCCAGGCCAGGTAGGCCACCACCGGCCACCACAGCGGGTTGGCGCGCAGGCGCGCGAAGCGTTCGCCGTAGCCGCCGGCGACCCCCATCGTCAGCATCAACAGGATGGCCGACAGGTAGGTGACGCCGACCGGCATGAACACCACCAGCCCCCAGAACATGGCCGCGGGCCGAACGATGTGCGATCTCTGCATAGGGCCGGGATTTTAGGTTGGGGCTGCCACCCCTACCTGACTTTCCCCGGAGCGCCGTCGCGGCGCAGTCAGTGAGCGGGAGCCGCGACCGGCAGGCGGATCACGAAGCTCGCCCCGCCTTGCGGCGCGTCTTCGCAGCGTACCGTGCCGCCGTGCCGCTCGGCGATCGACTTCACCAGCGCGAGCCCCAGGCCCACGCCGCCGTTGCGCTCGCTCGCGCCGGGCAGCCGGTAGAAGGGCTCGAAGATGCGTTCGCGCAGGGCCGGCGGCACGCCCGGGCCGCGGTCGTTCACGCGCACGGTGGCGAAGCCGTTGGCGCTACCGAGTTCGACGCTGATCTCGCCGGCGCCGTAGCGGCGGGCGTTTTCCAGCAGGTTGCGGATCGCGCGGCGCAGGAGGCGCGAGACGCCGGGCACGGTGAGCGTCGCGTTGTCGGTGCCTTCGGCCAGGTCGAGCTCGGCGTTCACCTGTGAGCACTCCTCGGCGGCCAGGCCCGTCAGGTCGACCGCCTCGACGGTGCCCATGTCGGCTTCGCTGGCGTCCAGCCGGCTTGCGAGCAGGATCTCGTCGATCAGCTGGTCGAGCTCGCCGATGTTGCGCGAGATTTCTTCTCGCGCCTTGGGGCTCGGTCGCTCGCCCATCAGCTCCAGCCCCATCCGGATGCGGGTGAGCGGCGAGCGCAGTTCGTGCGATGCGTTGGCCAGCAGCGACTTGTGCGAGCGCACCAGCTGTTCGATGCGTTCGGCCGACGCGTTGAATCGTTTGGAGAGATCGGTCACTTCGTCCTGCCCTTCTTCGGTCACTCGCACCGAGAGATCGCCCTCGCCCCATCGCTGCACGCCGCGCTGCAGCGATTCCAGCCGCTGCGTGATGCGCCGCACGATCGGGTAGACGCCCAGTGCCACCGCCACGCCCACCAGCGCGATCATCCAGCCCAGGCCGAAGGGCGTGCGCCACGGCGCGAAGCCGCCGCTGCCGGTGGGGCGCTCGCGCGGCGCCACGCGCAGCGTGATGGCCTTGCCGTCGCTGAGCGTCACGTCGAATTCGAGGCCCTGGCCCGGCACGCGCAACGCGGTGCCCGAGCCGATCGTTTTGTCCTGCGCATCGAGCACGACCACGTTGCGCGGCACCGGCGCCAGGCGCTCGCGCTCGGCCTCGGCGGCCTCGCGCACGATCCAGTTGGCCATCAGCGTGAGGATGACCACGCCGCCCACCACCGCGAGCCAGATGCGCACGTAGAGGTGGCGGGAATAGAGGCTGCGCAGCATCGCGCGCTCAGTCCTGCTGCTTGGCGAAGACGTAGCCCACGCCGCGCACGGTGAGGATGCGCTTGGGGTTCTTCGCGTCCACCTCGATGGCCGCGCGGATGCGGCCCATGTGCACGTCGATCGAGCGGTCGAAGGCCTCCAGCTCGCGGCCGCGCACGGCCTCCATGATCTGGTCGCGCGTGAGCACGCGGCCCGCGCGCTCGGCCATCGCGACCAGGAGGTCGAACTGGTAGGAGGTCAGGTCCGCCAGCGCGCCGGCCACCGACACGGTGCGCGCGTTGCGGTCGATCTCCAGCGTGCCGAAGCGCATCACGGTGGAAGCTTCGCTCTCGGTGGCGTTCTCGCTGCGCCGGCGCAGCACCGCGCGGATGCGCGCCAGCAGCTCGCGCGGCTCGAAGGGCTTGGGCAGGTAGTCGTCGGCGCCGATCTCCAGGCCGATGATGCGGTCCATCGGATCGCCCTTGGCGGTGAGCATCAGCACCGACACCTTGGAGATGGGGCCGGGCAGGGCGCGGATGCGGCGGCAGACTTCCAGGCCGTCGGTGTCGGGCAGCATCAGGTCCAGGATCACGAGGTCGGGGGCGTGCTGCTGCAGCTGCTCCAGGCCGCTTGCGCCGTCACCGGCGTGGTTGAAGGCGAAACCCGACTGCGTCAGGTACTCGCCCACCATCTGCGCCAGGCGGGCGTCGTCTTCGATCATCAGGAGTTGGGGGGTGCTCATGCGCTTCATGGTCGTCCACAGGGAGCAAGCGGGCTTGAACGCTCCGTAAAGTTGGGTAAACCTCAGGCGTGCGTGTCAACCGGAGGTGCTGCGAAAAGCATAGCGCCGCGGACTGTTGCCGCGGGCGGTACCCGGAGATTCTCTTCGAGGAGCGCGCACAGGGCGCCGGCTTCCACGGCCGGATCGGCGGCGCGCGCCCGGGCCAGGATTTCGGCGGCCAGCTGCCGCAGCATGGCCGTGGACGCCCGGATGCGGGCCTTGAAGCCGGCATCGTCCAGCGTGTCCTTCAGGCTGCGATTGAGTTCGGCGAACCACGGCATCGCGGCCTGGTCGAGCATCACGGCCGGGTTGCGCTTGTCGCTCGAGGCCGACCAGTCGCGCATCAGCCGCTGCACCGCGACGTTCAGCCGCTGGCAGTGCTGCAGCTCGTCTTTCAGGGCGCCGAGCGCCGGCAGGTCGGTCAGGCGCCGCTGGAAGAAGATCTGCGCGAGCACGCCCCAGTAGTAGGCGTAGTCCCAGATCACCTTCACCGGCAGCACCTCGGGGTCGCCGAAGAGCGGGTACTGGTCCTGGTAGAGGGCGAGCGTGCTCTCGTAGAACGAGTGGTAGATCTGGTCGTAGAGCTGGGCGCGCGCTTCAAGCGGCCGGCCCGCGCGGTCCTGCGCGACGAGGTCGGTGATGTAGGTGTTGGCGATCGCGATGAAGTCGCTGCCGGGCGAATAGAAGGGGTCGAGAAAGAGCCCGGCCTCGCCCGTCATCGCCCAGCGCTCGCCCGAGAACACCTGCTTGCAGCCGTGCGAGAAGTGCTTGAGGAACGCGAAGTCCTGCAGCAGGTGGCGCTTGCCGTCCAGCGCCTCGAAAAGCCGCGGCTGGTAGGTGGCGAACCACGCCATCGCCTTCTCGAAGGTGTCGATGGTGTCCAGCGGATGCAGCTTCGGGTCGGCCACGATGCCCACCGAGTGCGAGCCCGAGGCCAGCGGAATCAGCCACGCCCAGTAGCCGGCGCCCACGAAGTGGTTGGTCGAGAGCCAGCGCGCCTGCGGGTCGCAGCGCTCGCGCCACTCGACGTTGTCGCTCCAGTCGTCCACCGCGATGCGCTCGCCAATGCGGAACCACACCGCGTTGACGTCGTGCGCGTTGGGCTCCACGAGGCCGAGCTTGCGCTTGAGCATGCCGACGCGGCCGCAGGCGTCGATGAGCCAGCGCGCCTCTGTGGCGTGAGTCTCCTCGCCGCGGGTCCATTCGATGCGGTGCGGTGTCCCGGCGTCGGCAGCCAGGTCGATGCGCCGCACCAGCGCGCCGTCGACGAAGCGCACGCCGCAGCGGGCGGCCTCTTCGGCCAGGAAGTTCTCGAAGATGCCGCGGTCGATCTGGTAGCTGGGCACCGAGAGGTAGCGGCTCGCGCCGATCTCGGTGACGTTGTCGATGTCGCTGCGGCCCTCGCTGAAGAAGAAGCGAAAGCCGAACTTGCGCAGCTGCGCCTCGTCCATGTGGGCCTTCAGGCCCAGCACCGTGTCGAAGTAATGCGCGCCTATCTCCACCGACGACTCGCCCACCTTGTGGGCCGCGTGCGGCACCGGGTGCGTGCGGCGCTCCAGCACCAGCACCTTCAGGTCGCCGAAGCGCTGGCGCAGCTGGATGGCCAGCGTGAGCCCGGCCAGACCGCCTCCCATGATCACTGCGTCGAAAGAATCCTGCGCAGCGTCGGTCATGGTGTGTCGGTCCTTGAAGGCCCTGGGGCTTTAGGGGGGCGGCCGCAGTTGCAGCCGCAATGACAGGGTGGGCGAGAGCTGCAACTCGACCGGCGGGCCCGCGCCGTCGTTCAGGTGCGCGAGCGCCTCGAACAGGCCGAGCGCCTGCGCCATCGGGTTGATGCCCGAGAGCGACTTTGCAGCCTCCGAGCGCGGCGGCGTGTAGGTGGAGACCGCATCACCGGCGTTACCAGGGTCACCAGGGTTACCGGCCAGCGACCACTCCAGCGCCGCCACGGTGCGCTCGCTGCGTTCCGGCGCGATCACCATCGCCACCGCAAACAGCCCGCGGCTGTCGGTCACCGAGGTCAGCGGGCCGACCGTGGGCGTGTCGTAGCCCACCAGCAGCACCGGGCTCTGGTCGGCCGCGCACTGCACGGCCGCCTCGAGCAGGCCGGTCGCAAAGCTGTACTCGAAGGCCGAGACCGAATTGCTGGCCGCCATGCAGCCCGTGCCGATGGTCCAATAGCCCACGGCGGCGTTGTGCACCGAGTTGTGAAAGCGCGTGGGCGACAGCACCGTGGGGTCGGTCGCGAGCGTGCTGCACATGTAGTCGTTGATCGAGAGGTCCCCGTGCGCCGAGATGAACACGCAGGGCACGTCGGCCGCATTGCGGCCCGAGGCGGTCATGGCGGCGGCGGCCACCTCGAGCGCCAGCGCCACGGTGTCGGGCGCGCGGCGGCGCTCGGCGGGGGCCAGCACTTGCGGCGACGGGCGCTTGGCCGGCGGGTCGGCGAGCGTGCCTTCGCCGCGGAAGGCGGCGCGGGCGGCGTCCCAGCCGGGGAGCGTCGGCGTCCAGAAGGCGGGGCCTTCGATGTAGAGGGTGGGGGGCGTTGCGGCGGCGCTCATGCCGCGTCCGCCTTGCCGAACACCAGCGAGCAGTTGTTGCCGCCGAAGCCGAAGGAGTTGGAGAGCGCGTAGCGCACCTCGCCATGCGCGGGCTCCAGGCGGATCTGCGGACCGAACCCTTCGTCGATCGCGCGCGTGTTGACCGTGCCGGGCTTCAGGCCGCGCTCGATCGCCAGCAGGCTGATCACCGCCTCGACGATGCCCGCGGCGCCCAGCGTGTGGCCCATGAAGCCCTTGGTCGAGCTGGCATGCGTGGAGGCCGGGAAGCGGCGCGCCACCAGCGCGCCTTCGACCTCGTCGTTCTTCTGGCTCGCGGTGCCGTGCATGTTGATGTAGTCGATGGCCTCGGGCGCGAGGCCCGCGCGGGCCAGCGCCTCGTCGAGCGCTCGCTCGGCGCCCAGGCCCTCGGGGTGCGGCGTCGACATGTGGTGCGCGTCGCTCGCCTCGCCGTAGCCCAGGAGGCGCAGCGGCGACGCAGCCGGGCCCACGCCGGTCTGCACGCGCTCGACCAGCGCGAAGCCCGCCGCCTCGCCCAGGCTGATGCCGTTGCGGCCGGCATCGAACGGGCGGCAGGGCTCCTTGGACACCAGCTCCAGCGAGTTGAAGCCGAACAGCACGCTGCCGCAGAGCGTGTCCGCCCCGCCCACCACGGCCGCATCGGCCAGGCCCAGGCGGATCAGTCGCTCGGCCGAGGCGAACACCTTGGCGCTCGAGGAGCAAGCGGTCGAGATCGTCTCGCTCGGGCCTTCCAGCCCCAGCACCTGCTGCACGAACATCGCCAGCGAATGGGGCGTGTGCACTTCGGCGCGGCGCTGGTCCTGCGGGAACATGCCGCCCGCGTCCAGCTGCGTGTAGGCCAGCTCGGTCTCGCCGATGCTGGAGGTGGAGGTGCCCAGGATCAGCGCGACGCGCGAGGCGCCGTACTTCTCGCGCGCCGCGGCCACCGCCTCGATGAAGCCGTCGGCCTGCAGGCCCAGCCAGGCCAGCCGGTTGTTGCGGCAGTCCCACGAGGCCAACGCCTCGGGCAGGCGGATGTCTTCCAGGCCATCGACGCGGCCGATCCAGGTGGGCAGCGGCGCATCGCCGAAATCGTTGGCGCGCAGGCCGCTGCGCGAATGTTCGAGCGCTTCGGCCAGCGGCGCCTTGCCGACGCCGACGGCCGAGGTGGCCGTGTAGGCACTGATCTGTAGGGGGGAAATACGGGAGAGCACGATGAATCTTGGGGCTGGCGGGGCAAGCGAAAGAACGTCGGTGTGACGACAGGCGTAATTTTCACGCAATGAATGTCACGCAGCCTACCAGCAGTGCGCGCGCCTCAGCGTCGGCTGTTTCCCATAGATGCAGCCTAGGGCCCGGGCCCTATTGACGGTCGGCGGCGCCTGTGGTCGTGCTCGTGCTCGTGCTCGTGCTCGTGCTCGTGCTCGCCGTCGTCGTGAGCCGCGAGGCCAGCGCCACCAGCAGCAGCACGGGCACCCCCAGCAGCGCGGTGCTGGTGAAGAACTGGCTGTAGCCGTAGGCATCGACGAAAGCACCCGAGTAGCCGGCAATGAACTTGGGCAGCAGCAGCATCAGCGAGCTGAACAGGGCGTACTGCGTGGCCGAGTAGCTGATGTTGGTGAGGCTCGACAGGTAGGCGATGAAGGCCGCCGAGGCGATGCCGCCGGCCAGGTTGTCGGCCGAGACCACCGCGATGAGTGCCGTCAGGTCGTGGCCGCGCGAGGCCAGCCAGGCGAACAGCAGGTTGCTCGCCGCGCTGAGCACCGCGCCCAGCATCAGCACGCGCATCACGCCCAGGCGCATCGACAGCACGCCGCCCACGAAGGCGCCGGCCAGCGTCATGACCACGCCGTAGATCTTGCTGACCGTGGCCACCTCGTCCTTGGTGAAGCCCATGTCCACGTAGAACGGATTGGCCATGATGCCCATCACCACGTCGCTGATGCGGTAGATGGCGATCAGCGCCAGGATCAGCGCGGCCTGCCACTTGTAGCGGCGGATGAAGTCGGCGAAGGGGTCGAAGAAGGCCTTGTCGATCCAGGCTGCGAAGGGCACCAGCTGCGGCGGGGCGGGCACGCGCAGCCCCTTGCGGGCGGCCCACAGCATCAGCAGCACGTAGAGCGCCAGCACCGGAAGGAACACCGCGCCCAGGAAGAAGAGGAGCCCGGTGTCCGCCGGCCGCAGCCGGAACAGGGCCACGAAGAAGAAGGTGCCGATGAACATCAGCACGCCGTACACCGGCACGCCAGTGGCCGCGAACAGTGCCCGGCTGGCGGCGATTTCCGCGGCGGAATGCCGGCCCTCGTTCGGCGCGGGCTCGGCCGACAGCAGCACCGTGAGCACGCCCACGCCCATGGAGGCGGCCATCACCAGGTAGGCCGTTTTCCAGGCGCCGTTCTGGTAGGCGGCGGCACCGCTCGCTGCGCCTGCGGCCATGGCGGGCGCCACCTCGGCCCAGGCCGCGACCCACAGCACGCCGGCGCCGGCCCAGATCATGGCCAGGCGGTAGCCCGTCTGGTAGGCGGCGGCGAGCGCGGCCTGCTTGCGCGTCTCGGCCGATTCGATGCGGAAAGCATCCAGCGCGATGTCCTGCGTGGCCGAGCCGAAGGCCGCCAGCAGCGCGCACCAGACCAGCGGCGTGAGCCCCTGGCGCGGATCGTTCAGCGCCATGCCGACGAGGCCCGCGATCACCATGCACTGGGCCAGCAGCAGCCAGCCGCGGCGCCGCCCGAGCAGCGTGGTCAGCGGCGGCAGCGGCAGCCGGTCGACCAGCGGCGCCCAGACCCACTTGAAACCGTAGGCCAGGCCCACCCAGCTCAGGTAGCCGATGGTGGTGCGGTCCACGCCCGCTTCGCGCAGGCGAAAACTCAGGGTGCCCAGCACCAGCAGCAGCGGCAGCCCCGCCGAGAAGCCCAGCGCCAGCATGCGCAGCGTGGCCGGCTCGAGGTAGACCTTCAGGACGTCGCGCCAGGGCGGTGAAGGGGCGGTGGGGGTTTCGAGCGGCGGGGCGGACATGAACCCCGGATTGTCCATGAGCCGCCGCGGGAATCAGCCGGCCCGTTTGTCTTCATTTGTTCCTATGATCCGCCCCCATGTGCACACGCTGCGAACGCCCCATTTCCGCCACTTCCATTGCCTCGCCCTGGCAGGTGCGCAGGGCCTTCCTGTTGATCGCGGCCGGCGTGGCATTCAGCCGGCCGGCGCTTTCGCAGGTCAACGTCGGCAACGCCTCGGTGGCGCGCAACCTGGTGCCGGCGGACAAGATCGAGGCGGCCGGCGTCCAGCAATACGGCCAGCTGCTCGCACAGGCCCGCGCCAAGAACGCGCTGGCCGGCGACAACAACGCGCAACTGCAGCGCCTGCGCGCCATCGCGCAGCGGCTCATTCCCTTCGCCACGCCCTGGAACACGCGGGCGCGCGAATGGAAGTGGGAGGTCAACCTGATCGGCAGCAAGCAGATCAACGCCTTCTGCATGCCCGGCGGCAAGATCGCCTTCTTCACCGGCATCCTGGAGCAGCTCAAGCTGAGCGACGACGAGGTCGCGATGGTGATGGGCCACGAGATGGCCCACGCGCTGCGCGAACACGCGCGCGCCCGCATGGCCAAGAGCGCGGGCACCGGCGCGGCGCTGTCCATCGGCGCGCAGTTGCTGGGCCTCGGGCAAGTGGGCGATCTCGCGGCGCGTGCCGGCACGCAGCTCATCACGCTCAAGTTCAGCCGCGGCGACGAGACCGAGGCCGACCTCGTGGGGCTCGAACTCGCGGCACGCGCGGGCTACGACCCGAAGGCCTCGGTGTCGCTGTGGAACAAGATGGCGACCGCCTCGAAGAACCAGGGCGGGCTGAGCTTCCTCTCGACCCACCCGAGCGGGACCGACCGCATCGCCAAGCTCGAGGCGAACATTCCCAAGGTCGAAAGCCTTTACCGCAACGCCAAGCGGAGCTGATCCGCTTTCTGACTGACATGCACTGACCGGCAGCGCCTGGGGGCGCCGCCGGCTGGCACATTGCTTGCATCTCGACTTGTACACAAGTTTGGATGCCTGATGATGGTGCATGACCCCAACCCGCTGACCGCCGCTGCCTGGATCGCGAAATTCGCGGCGCCTGTGGCCGGCGCGCAATCCGCCGACACCCCGGGCGTGACCCTGCCGCTCGCCGGCCTGCGCTTCGCGGTCAAGGACAACATCGACGTGGCCGGCGTGCCCACCACCGCCGCCTGCCCGGCCTTCGACCGCCGGCCCACGGCACACGCAGCCGTGGTGCAGCGGCTGCTCGAAGCCGGTGCATCGCTGGCCGGCAAGACCAACCTGGACCAGTTCGCCTGCGGCCTGAACGGCACGCGCTCGCCGTATGGCGAAGTGCCCAATGCGTTCGATGCGCGCTATGTCTCCGGCGGCTCCAGTTCCGGCTCGGCCTATGTGGTGGCCGCGGGCGAGGTCGATTTCGCCCTCGGCACCGACACCGCCGGCTCGGGCCGCGTGCCCGCGGGGCTCAACAACATCGTCGGCCTGAAGCCCTCGCGCGGGTTGCTCAGCACCTTCGGCGTGGTGCCGGCAGCGCAGAGCGCGGATTGCGTGTCCATCTTCGCGCGCACCGTCGCGCTGGCCGTCGACGTGATGCTCGCTGCCGCCGGCCACGACCCGCGCGATCCGTATTCGCGCGATATCGCCATGCGCCGCCGCCCGCTGCCTGCGCGCTTCTGCTTCGGCGTGCCCGACACGTTGAGCTTCTTCGGCGACGCCGCGGCCGAAGAAGCCTTCCGCGATGCGCAGGCGAAGCTCGTCGCGATGGGCGGCACGGCCGTCACCATTCCCTACGCGCCGCTCGCCGAAGCGGCCGCGCTGCTCTATGAAAGCGCCCTCGTCGCCGAGCGCTACGCCGCGGTGCGCGAATTCTTCGACGCGCATGCCGACGAGGTGATCGAGCCGGTGCGCAGCATCCTCGCGAGCGGAAAGAACTACGTGGCCGCCGACGTCTTCGAAGCGCAGACGCGCCTGCGCGCCATCGCGCAACAGGTCGAGCCGATGTGGCGCGACATCGACGTGCTGCTCGTGCCCACCGCGCCCACGCACTACACGCGCGAGCAGATGCGCGCCGACCCCATCGCGCTCAACCGCAACCTCGGCGCGTACACCAACTTCGTCAACCTGCTCGACTACGCGGCGCTCTCGGTGCCCAGCAGCCTGCGCGCGGACGGCCTGCCGTTCGGCATCACGCTGATCGCCCCGAGCGGCAGCGATCTCGCGCTGGCCGACCTGGGCCAGCGCTACCACCACGCGACCGGTCTTGCGCAGGGCGCGACCGGCCAGCCGCTGCCCGCGCCGCGCCCCGTGCCGGGCCTTGCGGCACCGGCGCCGCAGACGTTGCCCATCGCGGTGGTCGGCGCGCACCTCTCGGGCATGCCGCTCAACGGCCAGCTCACCGAGCGCGGCGCCACGCTGCTGCGTGCCACCACCACATCGCCCGCCTACCGCCTCTTCGCGCTCCCCGGCACCACGCCGCCCAAGCCCGGCCTGCAGCGCAGCGCACAAGGCGGCGGCGCCATCGTGCTCGAGATATGGGCCATGCCGATCGCGCAGGTCGGCAGCTTCCTCGCATTGATCCCGCCGCCGCTCGGCCTTGGCAGCGTCGAACTGGCCGACGGCAGCTGGGTCAACGGCTTCATCTGCGAGGGCCACGCGCTGGCCGACGCGCAGGACGTGACCCACCACGGCGGCTGGCGTGCCTACGTCGCGAGCCGCGCCACAACCGTTTCTTCCAACTGACCGACCGATCCAGGAGTCCCGATGAGCATCCTCGAAAAATCTTCCGCATCGCGCCGGCAGTTGCTGCAGGCCGGCATCGGCGCGGCGGGCCTGGCCGTCCTGGCCGCGCCGGCCATCGTGCGCGCGCAGGCCGCGCCCAAGCTGCGCATCGGCTTCTGGCCTGTGGCGGCCGGCCTGCCGTTCTTCGCGGCGGTGGACCGCGGGTACTTCAAGGAGGCGGGGCTCGAGATGGAGCCGCTCAAGTTCGCCGGCGCGCAGCAGGTGATGGAGGCGATGCTCGCGGGCCGTTGCGACGGCAGCGCCAACGGCACGGGCTCGGCCAACCTCGCGATCGGCGAGATCGCGCAGCCCGGCCTCTTCAAGATCTTCTGCACCAACCCGAGCAACGCCAAGTTCGTGCTCGACGAATTCATCGTCGCCAAGGACAGCCCCGTCAAGACCATGGCCGAGCTCGCCGGCAAGAAGATCGCCTCGGGCCCCGGCATCCAGAACGTCACGCTTTGCAAGACCATGCTGGAGCGCGCCGGCGCCAAGGGCGCTGTCGTGAGCGAGTTGCCCATCGGCCAGCATGTGGCCGCGCTGGTCGCGGGCCAGGTCGATGCCTGCTACACGCTGGAGCCGACCGGCACCGTCGGCCGCATGAACGGCGCCACGCGCGTCATCGAGGCGGGCGTGGTCGCCAAATACATCCTGGGCGACCCGATGGCGCCGTGGCACGGCGGCGCGGCCAGCCTCACCACCGAGTTCATCAAGAAGAACCCCGAGGTCGCGAAGAAATACATCGCGGCGTATGCGCGCGGCGTGGAGCTGGTGCGCACCAAGCCCGACGATGCGCGCCAGCACATGAAGGGCTACACCGCCATCGAAGGCAAGCTCACGGCCGAGGTGCCGCTCGCCTCGTACATGCGCTACAACGAGTTCAAGCCGAGCGACGTCGCGTACTTCCAGAAGTTCTACGACCTGTTCACCGAGAAGGGCATCTTCGAGAAGAAGGTGCTGGTGGACGGCCTTCTCTACAAGGCATGACCATGGCCGACGCAAGCACGACCACGGCCGCGCCGTGGACACCGCCGGCCAGCCTCAACGCCGCCCCGCCGAAGGCGCCGCTGCGCGAGCGCCTGCTGCCTTTCATCGGCCCCGTGGTGCTGTTCATCGCGTGGGACCTGGTGGTGCGCCTGGGCTTCATCAAGCCCATCCTCTTGCCCACGCCGGCCGACACCATCGCCGCGCTGATCACGGGCCTGGCGGGCGGGCCGCTGCTCACCGACTTCGCGATGACGGTGTGGCGCACGCTGCAGGCCTTTCTCATCGCGGCGGTGGTCGGCGTGCCGCTGGGCGTGCTGCTCGGGAGTAACGAGAAGGCGTACCGCAGCGTCGAGTTCCTGATCGACTTCTTCCGCTCGACGCCGTCGTCCGCGCTCATTCCGCTGTTCCTGCTGATCTTCGGCGTGAGCGATGTGAACAAGATCGCCATCGCGGCGTTCGGTGCGCTCCTCATCGTGGTGTTCAACAGCGCCTACGGCGTCATCAATGCGAGGAAGCAACGCGTGATGGCAGCCAAGGTCATGGGCGCCTCGCGCTGGCAGGTCTTCAAGGACGTGCTGATCTGGGAGAGCCTGCAGCCCAGCTTCGTCGGCCTGCGCTCGGCGGTGTCGATGGCGCTGGTGATCGTCATCGTGGCCGAGATGTTCATCGGCTCCGACACGGGCCTGGGCCACCGCATCATCGATGCGCAGCAGGTGCTCAACGTCAAGAGCATGTACGCGGCGATCCTGGCTGCCGGCGCGCTGGGCTACGCGCTCAACATCCTTTTCCTCGTCGCCGAGCGCCGCATCGTGCACTGGAGCGGACGATGAAAGTCACCCCCGACATCGTCGTCAACGGCCCGGTGTACGCCGACGTGCCCAAGCCGGTCTTCAAGCCCGGCCCGGCCGGCACGCACATCACCATCCGGGGCCTCACGAAATACTTCGCGGGCTGGCCGCTGTACGAGAACTTCGACCTCGACATTCCCAAGCGCGCCATCGTCTCGGTGTTCGGGCCCAACGGCTGCGGCAAGTCCACGCTCATCAACATGATCGCGGGGCTGGTGCCCATCGATGCGGGCGAGATCCTCTTCGACGGCAAGCAGCGCAAGGACACCAAGATCGGCTACGTGTTCCAGAACTACCGCGAGGCGATGTTCCCGTGGATGCGCACCATCGACAACATCGCCTATCCGCTCAAGCTCGAAGGGCGCAGCAAGGCCGAGGTGGACCGGCGCATGGAAGAACTGGTGGCGTCGTTCGACGTGAAGTTCGACCTCAAGCGCTTTCCCTACGAACTCTCGGGCGGCCAGCAGCAGACCGCATCGATCATGCGGGCGCTCGCGCCCAACCCCGAGGTGCTGTTCCTGGATGAACCGTTCTCCGCGCTCGACTTCGAGATGACGCTCTTCATCCGCGAGAAGCTGCAGGAGGTGTTCATGCAGACTGGCACCACGATGCTGCTGGTGTCGCACGACCTCGAAGAGGCCGTGTACCTCGCCGACGAGGTGCTGCTGCTGACCAAGCGCCCGACCAAGGTGGCCGAGATCCTGCGCTACGGCGACGCGCGCCCGCGCACCATCGAGACGCTGAGCACCGAGAGCTTCGTCGCGACGAAGAAGCTGAGCCTGGACATCTTCCAGCGCGAGGTGCGCCGATGACGCCGGAGATCAACCTGCCCGAGGTGCATGCCGAGGTCAGCGCCGTGTTCGCGCGCTACGAAGAAGCGCTGGTGACGAACCAGCGAGACGTGCTCGACGCGCTGTTCTGGAACAGCCCGCACACGCTGCGCTACGGCTTCTCGGAGAACCACTACGGCCACGCCGATATCAGCGCCTTCCGCGCGTCGCTGCCTGTGCAGAGCCCGCCGCGCGAGTTGCTGCGCACGGTCATCACCACCTACGGCCGCGACTTCGCGACGGCGAACGTCGAGTTCCGGCGCGAAGGCAGCCGCGAAGTCGGCCGCCAGAGCCAGACGTGGCTACGCACGGCCGAGGGTTGGCGCGTCGTCGCCGCCCACGTGAGCATGCCGGCCTGAACGCGGCACATCGCGCACGGCACATTTTTTGCACCTCCTTCAACTCTTCCGAAAGAACGCCATGACCAGTCCATTCAATCGTCGCGATTCCCTCAAGTCCCTGGCCGCGCTCGGCGCCGCCGGCACCCTCGGCGGCTGGAGCGCCCTGGCCAGCGCGCAGGCCAAGCCGCTCACCGTCGGCGTGATCTACGTCGGCGCGCGCGACGACTACGGCTACAACCAGGCGCACGCCATGGCGGCCGCCGAAATCAAGAAGCTGCCCGGCATCAAGGTGGTCGAGGAAGAGAACGTGCCCGAGACCGCCGCGGTGCAAAAGACCATGGCCGGCATGATCTCGCAGGACGGCGCCAAGCTTCTGTTCCCCACCTCGTTCGGCTACTTCGATCCGCACATCCTGGCCGTCGCGCCCAAGTACCCCGACGTGCGCTTCTCGCACTGCGGCGGCCTCTGGACCGAAGGCAAGCACCCCAAGAACGCGGGCAGCTTCTTCGGCTACATCGACGAGTGCCAGTTCCTGAACGGCGTGATCGCCGCGCACATGACCAAGAGCAACAAGATCGCCTTCGTCGCCGCCAAGCCGATCCCGCAGGTGCTGCGCAACATCAACGCCTTCACGCTCGGGGCGCGCTCGGTCAAGCCGAACATCACCTGCAGCGTGATCTTCACCGGCGACTGGTCGATGGCCGTGAAGGAGGCCGAGGCCACCAACAGCCTGGCCGACCAGGGCTGCGACGTGTTCACCATGCACGTCGATGGTCCGAAGGTGGTGGTGGAGACCGCGGCCAAGCGCGGCAAGATGGTCTGCGGCTACCACGCGAGCCAGGCCAAACTCGCGCCGAACGCGTACCTCACCGGCGCCGAGTGGAACTGGCTCACCGCGTACAAGACCGCCATCGAAGCCGCGCAAACCGGCAAGCCGCATCCCAACTTCCTGCGCGGCGGCCTGAAGGAAGGCTACGTGAAGATGTCCGCCTACGGCCCGATGGTGCCGGACGCCGCGAAGAAGCAGGCCGACGACATCAAG
>NZ_JAEFCB010000028.1 GCF_016405905.1 Variovorax sp. IB41
CCGAGAGAGCACGGCGTTCTTGAAACGGCAACCCTCGAGCGTCGCGCCGCTGAAGTCGGCGCCTTCGAGCTGGGCGCCTTCGAAGTCGATGTCGGTGAGCGTCAGTTGGGACAGGTCCGCGCCCGTCAGGTCCGCATTGGCCAACGAACTGCCGGTGCGGATCGCCTCCAGCACCTGCGCGCGCCGGGCATTCGCCTCGCGCGGCGCCGCCGCGCGCAGGTGAGCCGTCTGCAGATAGCCGCTCATCGCGAGCGACTGCATGTCGGGCGCGGGCCGGCTGCCGGCATAGAGCGCCCGCGCCTCGGGCGGCGGCGGATCGACGCTCGGCGGGCCGCCTTGCAGACGCGGCCCCGGCACATGGCCGGCCTGCTTGACCTTGGACAGCGCATCGCGCAGCTCGCGCGAGCGCTTGATCAGCGAGCTCTTCGCGCCGTCCGGCCCGAGTTCCGCATCCGCCTTGTGCGCCATGTAGAAGTCGTGCAGCTGGTCGAAGCTTTCCGGCAGGCGGGGTGGCTGGCGCGCGGACGCGGGCGTATCGGGGTCGGCCTTGTAGGAGCCCAGCTTCTCATCGAGCTGCGCCATCTCCGTTGCATGGCGCCGCCTCGCTTCCTCCAGCTGGGGCGAGCGCTTCGGATTGGCGGACAGACCCCACTCGGGTTCGTCCACGTACGTGCCCGCGGGCACCAGGTCCGACTCCCTGAGCATCGCCAGGCCGCCGGTGCGCGGCGCGATGCGAAGACGCAGGACCTCGGCATAGTGGGCGGCCGTGCGCGGTGCGTCGCTGCGCTCGATCGCGTGCATCAGGTCGGTCACGTCGCCGGCGTCGTCGTAGGCCACGTCGGCGGCACCGTGATAGACCAGGATCATCCGTTCGGCATGCGGGATGAACCACACGGTGGTCAGCCGCATCGCCACTTCTTCGAGCGCCTGGCTGCCGCCGCGGCGCACGAAGCAGCGCGCGTTCAGGCCGGGCAGGCGGCCCTGGATGACCGGCCTGGTCGGGTGCAGGCCGACCAGCTCGAACGGCGCATCGGCGGCCAAAGCGTCGAGCCACTGATCGGCGGGTGCCATGTTGAAGTAGTGCCAGTCGGTGTCCTCTGCGAACCCCGGAAAGTCGAACTCGCGCCAGCGGTCGTCGTAGGTGCCGGCGCGCCGGGCGCGCGAAGGGTCCAGGATGTCGACTGGCCCGAAGCCGGCCGGCTCCGGCCGATCGCCCGGTTTCGCGACCTGCCGGCCCGGCGTTTCGATGTTGGGCAGCGGCACCAGGCGCAGGCCGTTCACCTGCACCGCGTCGAGCCCCTTGCCCAGCGGATTGCGCGCGTCCGCCGCGCCGCCGAAGGCGTGCGCCGCATCGATGGGCATCGCGTCGAAAGGCAGCGGACGGCTCGCGCTGCCCGACATCCAGTAGCGGTCGCCGAAGATGCCCAGCCGCTTTTCCCTGCCCCCGAGGTTCACCGAGACGGCCGACTGCGTGCGCTGCGAGCCCTCGCGCGGAAACGCCATGCCCGAGACCAGGAACTCACCGCCGAGCTTGGGAATGGCGGCGTCCAGCATCACCGAGGGGCCGGCTGCCTGCGCGAACAGCTTCCAGAGCGCGGACTCGGGCAGCAGCCGCTGGCTGGCCTCCTCCATCGAGACCATCGCCAGCGTCGCAATGCCCAGCCGGCACTGCCCGCGGTGCTTGTAGGGCCGCGTCAGCGAGCCCAGGCGAAATGGCTTGACGGTGCGCATCGCTGGATCAGTGCGCTGTGCTGCGCGCCTCGGGCCGGACCACTTCGAGCAGCGCGATCTGCGCGAGGTCGGCCGGGTTGTACTTGAGCACCACATCCCGCCCGGGTTCGACCCGCGCGAGCTGGTGCAACGGCACCACGCAGCGCGCGACGGACTCGTGCCGCGCGCCCTCCCGCGTCTGGAAGGCGATGGTGATGCTGAGCATCGGATGGTTGTTGACGAAGACGCCGGTCGAGCGCGACGACACCACGCGGCCCGTCGTGCGGATGCCCTCGAAGCGCGTGGCACGCGCCGAAGAAACCACGCTGGAAATCATGCCGCCGAAGGCCGCGGCCACGAAGCCCAGGCACAGCGCGAACGCGCCCAGCACGAAAAGCAGCTCGTTGTGCCGCGTCTCGGCCAGATACCACAGCAGCGCGCCGCCGCCGAACAACAGCAGCGCGACGAAGCAGCGCGCAAACGATGGCATCGCGGGCGTACTTACCATTCGACCTTCAGGCCCGCACCCTCCATGGCCAGACCGGTCCAGTACGACAGGTAGTCGCAGAACTCCATCTTCACGGGGATGTTCTTCAGGTTGAACGCGCAATAGTCGATCTTCACCAGCGCGTTGGACATCGTCACGCCGTTGTTGAACATCGCGAGCGCGCTGGTCGAGCCGCTGAACCACTGGAACGCATAGACCGAACTGCGGAAATCGAAGAAGCTGGCGCCCAGGCGCGTGAGCTTGGGCGTGTCCTGCACGATCTCGTCGGTTCCCTTGATGGTCACCTTCTTGGCGGTGATGTCGATGTTGTCGGCGGCCGTGATGGCGGTGCTGCCGCTGGAGAGCAGGTTCATCTGGTCGCTGGCCTGGATCTCCTCGGTGCCCACCACGGTGCGCGTGCTGCCGGCGCCCACGTAATAGGTTTCGGCCGCGTTCACGGTCACGTCCTTGCTGGCCGAGAACTCCTTGTAATGGGCGTCGATGGTCGTGGTCTGGGCGCCGTGGATGTTCTCGGTGCGCGGCCCGCCGGCAACGTCCACCGTGTCGGGACCCACGATGTTGGTCGTGCGCTGGACCAGCACGGTGTTGAGCTCGCCGCCGGTCACGGTGTCGATGCGCGGGCCGTTGATCGTCGCGGTCTCGATGCCGTTGACCAGGAAGGTCTCGGGGCCGTTGATGGTGACCATCTGCGCGCCGTTGACCAGCAGCGTGTCGGGCCCGTTGACGGTCGCGTCGCGCAGGGTGTTGTCGGTCAGGACGTCAGGCCCCTCGATGGTGGTCGTTCTCGACCCCCCGGTGTCGTGCGTCTCGTCGGCCTCCACCGAGACATTGAGCTCGCGCTCGGCATGCAGCGCCACGAACTCCGAGCCCATCTTGTCCTCGAAGACCAGCGAGTTCGCCGTGGCCGGCGAGCCGCCCGGCGTGGAGCGCGTGACGAAGCCGCTCTTGCTCGCCTCGCCCGGCAGGCTGAAGGGCGGCATCTGGTCGGCGTTGTAGACGCGGCCCACGATGATCGGCCGGTCGGGGCGGCCCGAGATGAAATCGACCACCACCTCCTGCCCGATGCGCGGCGTGAAGACCGCGCCGAAGCCGTCGCCCGCGATGACGTGCGACACGCGCACGAAGCGCGAGCTGTTTTCGTTGCGCTGCCCGTAGCGGTCCCAGTGGAACTGCACCTTGACCCGGCCGTACTGGTCGGTCCAGATTTCCTCGCCGGGCGGGCCGACCACGGTGGCGGTCTGCGGGCCGCTGGTGCGCGGCATGGTCGCCAGGCGCGGCGCGCGAAACGGCACCGAGGCGGGCTGGACCACGAAGCTGAAGCCGTAGTCGCTGGAGGCCGCGCCGGTGGCGTAGCCGCCTTCGCGCAGCGCGTACGACACGCCCACGACAAGGTACTCGCGGTTGTCGTCGCTCCGCGGCGAGTTCTGCATCGTGAAGCGGTAGCCCGGCGCCATGCCGCGCACGGTGGCGTGGCCCGCGCTGCGCTGGGCCATGGACTGCGTCTCCTCGAGCCGCACGCGCGCGTAGTGCTCGCCCTGTCCCGGGTCGGTGAAATCGCCGAGCCATTCGTACATCTCGTAGTCGGCGTGGTCGTTCGACAGCGGCTGGTTGCGCACGTTGCTCAGGTCGGCCTTGGGCTTGGTGAAATCGAAATCGTCCACCACGTAGCCGCCCGAGCGGATCTCCTCGACGACCTCCCAGCGATCGATGACCTCGGTGTCTTCGGTCACGTCGCGATCGGCCGCGAAGTAGTTGATCGTCTCGTAGTCGGGCATCGGCTCGTGCGCGCCGATGTCGTCGGTGAGCACCAGCGTGTGCTTGCTCTTGTCGTGCTTGAAGTAGTAGTAGATGCCTTCCAGCTCCATGAGCCGGCTCACGAAGGCGAAGTCCGTCTCCTGGTACTGCACGCAGTATTCCCACTGCCGGTAAGAACCGTTGAGCTTCTTCTCGAACGCGAAGCCGTAGTCGCCGAACACGCTGTCCAGCACATCGACCACCGACTTGTTCTGGAAGATCTTGTTGTCGCTGGTTCGCGTGAGATACCAGAGCCACGGCCTCACGGTCGCGCGATAGACGGTGTGGCGCGAGGTGCCGCCTTCGCGCCCGATCATCGAGAAGCGCACGATCTGCCCGTTGAGGAATCGCGGCGCGCCCGCCGTCTGGATCTCCAGCGCCAGCGGCTTGCCCAGCACGGCCTTCAGGTCGATGGAGGCGCTCGGGCTCAAGAGGTCCACCTCGAACTCGAACAGCTGCGACAGCCCCTCGGTTCCATGCATCGAGCGAAACAGCAACTGGTCCTCTGCAAGCGGCGTATGGGCTTTGACGACTCTGGCCATGACTTACTCCCTTTCTCGAACTAGCGTTCCGAAAATTCGTAGTGAAAATCGTCGCCCGCCGCGCTCAGTTGCACGGCTGCGAGCTTGCGCGCACTGACCGTGGCGCCGATGACTTCCTCGCTCAACCGCGGCAGGATGGTGTGCGTGAGGATCGCATCGATCATCCGGCCGCCCGACTCGATGGCGGTACAGCGGCGCGCCACGAGCTCCACGGCGCTGTCGTTGTAGTCCAGGGCAATGCCATGGTTCGCCGCGAGGCGCGCGGCAATGCGGTCGAGTTGAAGACGGATGATGCGATGCAACGCATCGGCCTGCAACGGGTAATAAGGCACTACAACCAGCCGCCCGAGCAGCGCGGGCGCGAACACCTTGAGCAGCGGCTCGCGCAGCGCGGCGGCGAGCGGCTCGGGGTCGGGGCGCAGGGTCGGGTCTTCGCACAGCTGCATGACCAGGTCGGTGCCGACGTTGGAGGTCATGATGATCACGGTGTTGCGAAAGTCGATGTGGCGGCCTTCGCCGTCTTCCATCCAGCCCTTGTCGAACACCTGGAAGAAGATCTCGTGCACGTCGGTGTGCGCCTTCTCGATTTCGTCGAGCAGCACTACGCTGTAGGGCCGGCGGCGCACGGCTTCGGTGAGCACGCCGCCTTCGCCATAACCCACGTAGCCGGGCGGCGCGCCCTTCAGCGTGGAGACGGTGTGCGACTCCTGGAACTCGCTCATGTTGATGGTCACGAGGTTCTGCTCGCCACCGTACAACGCCTCCGACAGCGCCAGCGCGGTCTCGGTCTTGCCGACGCCCGAAGGGCCGCACAGGAGGAACACGCCCACGGGCTTGTTGGGGTTGTCCAGCCGCGCGCGCGCGGTGCGGATGCGCCGCGAGATGGTCTCCAGCGCATCGGGTTGCGCGACCACGCGCGCCGAGAGAATCTCGCCCAGGCGCAGCACCGACTGCGCATCGTCGCGCACCATCCGGCCGATGGGAATGCCGGTCCAGTCGGCCACGACGGTGGCGATGGCCTGCGCATCGACGGCCGCGAGGATGAGCGGCGATTCGCCTTGCAGCTGCACGAGCTTGTCCTGCGCCTCGTCGAGCTCGGCGCGGATTTCCTCGGGCGTTCGCTCGGGCTCGGAGGGCTCGATGTCGGCGCGTTCTTCTTCTGTCTCTTCTTCGGCTTCGGCCTGCACCGGCACCGCAGCGGGCGACAGCAACTTGCGCAGCGCCACGATGCGCTCGACCAGCGCAGCCTCTTCCAGGCGCCGCTGCTCCAGCAGGTCGAGTTCGGCCTGCGCCGCCGCCACTTGGGCCGCGATGTCTTCGACACGCTGGTGCTCGCCCACGCCGATCGCCGCCTCGCGCCCCGCGATGCCCGATTCGATGCCCAGCACCTCGATGCGCCGTTGCAAGTCTTCCAGCGCGGCCGGCAACGCATGCTGGCTCAACGCGACCCGCGCGCAGGCTGTGTCGAGCAGGCTCACCGCCTTGTCGGGCAACTGCCGCGCGGGAATGTAGCGGTGCGAGAGGCTCACGGCCGCCTCGAGCGCGGCATCGAGGATGAGCACGCCGTGGTGCTTCTCCAGCTCCGCCGAAATGCCGCGCAGCATGATCACCGCCTTGGGCTCGGTGGGCTCATGCACCTGGATGGTCTGGAAGCGCCGCGTGAGCGCCGGGTCTTTCTCGATGTACTTCTTGTACTCCGACCAGGTGGTCGCGCCGATGGTGCGCAGCCGGCCGCGCGCGAGCGCTGGCTTGAGCAGGTTGGCCGCGTCGCCGGTGCCGGCGGTGCCGCCCGCGCCGACCAGCGTGTGCACCTCATCGACGAACAGCACGATGGGCTTGGGGCTCTTCTCCACCTCGTCGATCACCTGGCGCAGCCGCTGCTCGAACTCGCCCTTCACGCCCGCACCGGCCTGCAGCAGCGTGGGGTCGAGCACCCACAGCGACACGTCCTTGAGCGAGGGTGGCACGTCGCCCGAAGCGAGGCGCGAAGCGAGCCCCTCGACCACTGCGGTCTTGCCCACGCCGGCCTCGCCGGTGAGCAGCGGGTTGTTCTGCCGGCGGCGCATGAGGATGTCGATGATCTGGCGGATCTCGTCGTCGCGGCCATACACCGGATCGAGCTCGCCGGCGCGCGCCTTGGCGGTGAGGTCGCTCGCGTACTTGGCGAGCGCCGAGCCGCCGGCCGGGGCGCCATCGCCCTGGTGCTGCACCGCGGGCGCGCCGCCGCCCGTGCCCGTGCCTGGCGCGGCGTCGTAGTCGTCTTCGGGCGAACCTTCGGTCCACGCGGCGAGCTGCGCCACCAGCACGTCGGGCACGATCTTGTCGAACTCGCGCGAGATGCCCGAGAGCACCTGGCGCAGCCCCGGCGTCTTGATGATGCCGGCGAGCAGGTACGCGCCGCGGATCGACGTGGCCTCGAAACGCAGGCTCGCATACACCCATGCGCGCTCGACGGCGTTGTCCACGTGCTCGGAGATGTCGCTGATCGACGTCGCGCCGTGCGGCAGGCGGTCGAGCGCGCGCACGAGGTCTTGCTCCACCGCATCGAGGTTGAGCCCCGCGCGCTTGACGATGCGCAGCATGTCGCTGTCCTGCAGCTGCAGGATCTGGTGCAGCCAGTGCACGAGCTCGACGTACGCATTGCCGCGCAGCTTGGCGAAGGCGGTGGCGGTCTCCAATGCCTTGTAGAGCATCGGATTGAGCTTGGAGAAAAGAGAGACGCGGCGGATGTCGGTCATAGGGCCATGGAAGATGCGGACTCGGCAGGCCCGTCGGCCGCCGATGCGTTGCGTGGATACAGCGCCTCGGGCGCGAACAGCATGTCACCGGCGTCGGTGTTCGCCAGGCGCGTGCCGACCCAGCTGCCCCAGCCCAGGCGCTGGTCGCCGCCCAGTTGCATGCCGCGCGCCTCTTCTTTCTTCAGAACGAGGCGCAGCTCCCAGGCGAACTCGATGCCGACGTACTGCCGCACCCAGTCGACCACCTGCTGCAACCTGCGGCTGCCCGGCAAGAATTCGCGGAACTGCTGCTGCGACAGCGGCCCGAGCTCGAGGCGAAACTTGCTCTGCGCATCGCGTACCGCCAGACCGATGGTGGCGCCGCCGCCCAGGCGATGGTTGCGCCCGAAGAGGCCGAGCGTGCTCACCTGCCGCTCGTCGATCATTACCCAGTCGCTCACGAATTCCTCGACGCGCACGGGCACGTCGAAGTACAGGCGCAGGATCTGGATCAGCCCCTCGGGGTTGCGCGTCTGGCGCACGAGGTGGCCCGCCATGAAGGTGCGCGCATGGTCGGCGATGCGGTCGCGCGCCTTCAGGCCCGGCTGCCCCATGTTCATGAGGCTCGCCACGTAGTCGACGAAGCGGTGGCCGTCGGGGCGGTCCAGGCTGTTGACCGATTGCGCGTCGGCCCACGCGCGGTAGAACAGCAGGATGAGCCGGTGATGGAACAGGTCGGCGAAGGCGCTGAGCGTGTGGTCGTTGTGGTGGCGCTTGCGTTCGCGCGCGTACTCGGTCAGGTGCAGCGGCAGCGGGCCGTTGGGGCCGAACAAACCGAAGCCGTAGATCGAGATGCGCGGCGGCCCGTCGCCATCGACATCAACGCCCGACACGTTCGACGGCGCGAAGGCCATCGAGGGCTCCTGCCCGAGGCGCAGCGGCTCGTCCGAGGGGCGCGGTGCGCGGCCCAGCAACGGGTGATCGCCTTGCGCATCGAGCCGGCGCAGCAGCATGAAGAGGTCGTGCTCGAAGGGCTGATCGACCAGGCCGGCCCAGAGCGCGGGGTCCGCCAGCAGCGCATCGCGGCGGGGCGTCGTCGCGATCTCCGTCATCTCGTGGCGAGCGGTTTCATCGGCCGAAGGCAACTCGAACACCTCCTCGCCCTCCGCCTGCTCGGCGTGCGGCATTCCGCCCGAGAAGCCGGCTGCGCTCATACGGCGGGGCGGCGCCCGACCCGTGGGGTCCAGCGCGCGATTTCGCCGCGCTGCAGGCTGGAGAGCGCGAACTCGGTGAAGGCGTTGAGCGACACGTGGCGGCTGAAGAACTGCTCCAGCACCGCGCCGAAAAGATAAGGGCTCGCGCCGGAGAAGGCGACCTCGTCGATCTTGAGCGCCACCTCCACGCCGCGCCCGAAGACGATCGGCCCCGGCTCGGGCAGGCGGCGGAACACCGGCGCGAGCGCCATCGAGCGCACGCCCTGGATCTGGCGGCGCACCGCGGGGTCGGCGAGGTTGCCGTACAGGTCGAGCATCTCGCGCAGCGCGGCGGCGCCCTGCGCGGCATCGACGTCGGTGAGGCTCAGGTAATTGAGGCCCAGGTGGCTGATGAGCCGCCAGGTGAGCGCGCCTTCCGCGAGCGCGGGGTACGGCCGCGACGGGCCGCGCAGGATGCGGATCGCGCGCACGGGCGCCGAGATGCGCAGCGTGAAATCCGATTCGAGCCCCGTGGGCAGCAACAGCGGCAGGTCGCGGTTGGTGCACAGCGCATCGAGCGTGATGTGCCGCAGGCTGTGCGGAAACGGTGCGTCGTGCTGGTCCACCAGCGACACATACACCTCGCTGCCGGTGTAGCTGGTGCGCGTGCCCTGCGCGCGGGCGCGGTCGGACACCAGGCGCGGCTCGCGGCGCAGCGAGAAGTACGCGCCGAAATCGCCGTCGTCGGTCGCGAACGAGCCGAGGAAGGGGCGGAACTCCCGCTCCTCCGAGCCGTTGGCCATGTGGCCGGTGACGCGCTCGACGGTGAAGATCTCGAAGTCGCGCGGCCGCGTGCGGTCGATCACCGCGTGGTGCTCGTGCTGGCCGGGGCCGACCGGAATGCGGTCGCTCCTGCGCGGCACGAGGTTGATGATGGGCGTGCAGAAGAGCGAGAAATGCTTGGCATCGACCAGCCGCTCCAGGTCGCCGTCGGCGCGGTCCAGCAGGATCACGATTTCCATCGTGCTGCCGCTCATGGCCGAGACCGCGGCGCGCAGGTTCTTCACGCTGAAGAAGAGGTAGCGGTCGGGAAACGCGAAGTACTCGTGCAGCAGCCGGTAGCCCTGGAACGAACGCGCGTCGTAGGGCAGCAGCGACTGATCGGGGTCGAACCCTTCGTGGCGGATCGCCTCGTCGCCCAGCGGCACGATGCGCGAGGACCCGCCTTGGGCGCCCGGGCCGCTGCGGCACACGGTGCCCACGCTGTGGTGCGCCACCAGTTCGAGCACGCGCAGCGCGTGCAGCTCGGCGCCCGAGAGAAAGAACTCGAGCCTGTCGAGCGGCATCTCGGAAAAGCGCGCACCGCCCACCGCTTCGAGCTTGATGGTGATCGCGCTCTTGGCCTGGCGCGCCACCATCGGCATCGCATGCCCGATCTCCGCGGGCACCGGGCCGATGCTGGCCTCGGCGATGCGGATGGGCCACAGCGTGACGGCATGGCCGGTTCGGAACTCGCAGGCCGTCTGATCGCCCTTGATCATGCGGCCGCGCAGGATGGTGTGGCGCGGCAGCTCGTAGCCTGCCTTCAGCGACCCTTCGTTGAGGTTGCCGTCGATCTGCACCACCGCCATCGCGGGCAGCGGCGCGAGGAAGTTGGGGTACACCACTTCCAAGAGGCGCTGCGAGAAGCGCGGGAACTCCGCGTCCATCTTGAGCTGGATGCGCGCGGTGAGAAAGCTGAAGCCTTCGAGCAGGCGCTCCACGTACGGGTCGCTGACCTCGATGCCGCGCATGCCCAGGCGCCCCGCGATCTTCGGATAGCGCTGCGCGAACTCGGCCCCGAGCTCGTGCATGTAGGTGAGCTCGCGGTTGTAGTAGTCGAGAAGCCTTGCGTCCATCAGAGGCCCCCCGTGGGCCGCAGGATCATGTGGCCGCTTTCCAGGTCGAGCTCCGAGCGCAGGATGAATTCGATCGGGTAAGGCACCGACCACAGCGTGCCGCGGATCTCCAGCGCGAGCAGGTTGTGGTGTTCCAGGTCGGTCGCATCGGTCACGCAGCGCACGTCGATGCTGTCCTTCATGATGCGCGGCTCGAAGTCGATGATCGAGGCGCGGATGGCCGCCTCGACGTCCGCGAAGTCCACCTCCGACATGCGTCCGCCGGCCCAGCCGCGCACGCCGTAGTTCACGACCGAGCGCCGCGCGCGCGGCATGGCGTTGATGTCGTGGTCCGCGCCGAAGTTGGTGGTGTTGAGCAGCCACTGCAGGTCACGCAGCACCGAGTCGCGCAGGAGCTTGCCGCTCATGAGGAAGCTGCCCGCGCGCTCCTGGCGGCTTTGCGGCTGCTTGTCGGTCAGGCGGTCCAACAGCACGGGCTGCAGGCGGTCGCGCGCGACGCTTTCCTGCGGATCGCCGTCGGCCTCCATGGGCACGCGGCTCGTGGGCAGCAGGGTGCTCACGGTGCGGCGTCCTCCGCGGTTGCCGCGTCGAATTCGACGAGCCGCACATCGAGCAGCGAATGGTCGCCGGCCTCGCTGATGAGCGTGCGCTGGCCGACGCCCGCGTACTGCTCTTCGCCCGCGAGCGGCAGCCAGTCGGTGCGGCGGCCCAGCGTGGTTTCGTCGTCGAGCCCGTCGAGCTTGCCGGGATAGCGCACCGGCACCAGGCCGTTGAGGCCGCGGCCGTCCTGCAGCACGATCTCGGCCGGCGCCCACAAGAGGTCGACCAGGTGCTGCGGGCGTTTGAACTTCAGGCGCCGCACCGCATGCAGCGGCAGCCACGCATAGCCCGAAGGCGTGAGGAGTTCGAGCACGGCGCCGATGCGCACGTCGCCGTCGCAGAGCCAGGCGAAATCGGCGGTCTCGACCGGTTCGCCGTCGATGGCTTCGACGGCGCGCGAATCGGAACGGTCGACCACGCTCAGCGTGCCTGGCGATGCGGGCGCGTCCTGCCGCGCTGCTTCGCGCAAGGCAGCCGCTTGGTCGGCCTGCTCGGGCGGCAATGCCGCGGCGGCGATCAGCCCGTCGACCCAGCCGGCCTGGCCGGCAACGACGGCCGGCGCGCGGCCGCCATTCCCACTCCAGAAATCGGTGCGATGCCGCTCGGCCGCCAGCGCCATCGCGCAGGTGGCGCTGGCCGGCGCGAACGAGGGATCGATCTTCGCGGCGAGCTTGAGCTGGTCTTCAGCCCGTTGCCAGTCGCCGCGCAGCGCGAGGAAATGGCACAAGGCGAGGCGCAGGCTGGCGTTCTGGGGACTCGCGCGGATCTGCCGCTGTACCCATTCGGTGTGCTCGGCCACGGAGCGCTCGCCCAGCACTGCAAACCCATCGCCCATGAAGCTTCCTCATTGACTGACTCGCACACGACGCGCGGGTCGCGCGGGTCGTGCGGTTGTGATCGATCCTCGGCCGGAAGGCGGGCCTTCTTTGCATCGGCGCGCGAGTTGCTCGCGCGGCCTGCCCGCGGCATGACTGCAACGGAAGACTCAGGCTTCCTTGTTTTCCTTGAGGTTCCAGGCCAGCACGGTCTCGGCGCCCTTGCCGCCCTTGTCGGTCTGTTCCCAGTACTGCTGCTTGACCTTGGCCGCCTGGAACGCGAACTGCACGAGCACCGCGTCGCCGCCCTGCTCGGCCGTGTACTGCACCGAGGTGACCAGCACTTCCTCCAGCGTGACGCGCGAGTACTCGATCTGCGTGCCGCCGGCCTTGCACACCGACACCTCGACCTTGCTCAGGTGCTTGCCGCTCGCGCAGTTCTTCATGATGGAAGGCGCCGCCTTGTCGATGCGCGCGAGCACCTGCAGGTCGTTGAAACTCGCCTTGCCCACACCGCCGCCACCGCCGCTGACCATGTTTCCAGGCTGCGTCGCACCCCACGCGAACGACTTGATATCGCTCCAGTCCTTGTGGTTCGAGTCCTTGGATTCGCCGTTCGCGCCCTCAACGCGCATGAACATGTCTACTGCCATGAGTAACCCCCAAAGTTATTTGCGCCCTCGTGGAGCACCGTTGATTTAGCTGCTGTCCTTCTTGTTGGACGGCAGCTTCGAAACCAGCCGCAAGGAAACCGTCAGCCCTTCGAGCTGATAGTGCGGCCGGAGAAAAAACTTGGCGGCGTAGTAGCCGGGGTTGTCCTCGATGGCTTCCACCTGGACCTCCGCCGCCGCCAGCGGCTTCATTGCCTTCGTGTCCTGGGACGACGTGCCGGGGCTGCCGTCCACGTAGTTCATGATCCAGTCGTTGAGCCAGCGCTCCATGTCCTCGCGCTCGCGGAACGAGCCGATCTTGTCCCGCACGATGCACTTGAGATAGTGCGCGAAACGGCAGCACGCAAAGAGGTACGGCAGGCGCGCCGCGAGGTTCGCGTTGGCCGTGGCATCGGCGTCGTAGTACTCGGCCGGCTGCTGCAGCGACTGCGCGCCGATGAAGGCCGCGAAGTCGGAGTTCTTGCGGTGCACCAGCGGCATGAAGCCGTTCTTGGCGAGCTCGGCCTCGCGCCGGTCGCTGATGGCGATCTCGGTCGGGCACTTCATGTCCACGCCGCCATCGTCGGTCGGGAAGGTGTGGGTGGGCAGGTTCTCCACCGCGCCGCCCGACTCCACGCCGCGAATCGAGGTGCACCAGCCGTACTGCTTGAACGAGCGATTGATGTTCACGCCCATCGCATAGGCCGAGTTGGCCCAGGTGTAGCGGGTGTGCGCGGCCGAATCGGTTTCTTCCTCGAACTCGAATTCGTCCACCGGGTTGGTGCGCGCGCCGTACGGCAGGCGCGCGAGGAAGCGCGGCATGGCCAGGCCGATGTAGCGCGCGTCTTCCGATTCGCGCAAGCTGCGCCACGCGGTGTGCTCGGTGTTCTGGAAGATCTTGGTGAGGTCGCGCGGGTTCGACAGCTCCTGCCACGAATCCATCTGCATCACCGTGGGCGATGCGCCCGCGATGAAGGGGCAGTGCGCGGCCGCGGCGATCTTGGCCATCTCGCCGAGCATCTCCACGTCGGGCGGGCTGTGGTCGAAGTGGAAGTCGCCGATCAGCGCGCCGAAAGGCTCGCCGCCGAACTGGCCGTACTCGGCCTCGTAGACCTTCTTGAACAGCGGGCTCTGGTCCCAGCCGATGCCCTTGTGGCGCTTGAGCGAGCGCGCCACTTCGCGCTTGGAGGCGCACATCACGCGGATCTTCAGTTGCTCGTCGGTCTCGGTGTTGTTCACGAGATAGTGCAGGCCGCGCCATGCGCCTTCGAGTTGCTGGAAGTCCTCGTGGTGCAGGATCTGGTTGATCTGCTCGGAGAGCTTGCGGTCGATCTCGGTGATGATGCCCTGAACAGTGCGATAGGCATCGTTGGAGATGGTGACCGTGCTCTCCAGCGCCTGCACGGCGAGCGTCTTGACGGCGTTCTGCACGGCTTCGCGCGCCTGCTCGGTCTTGGGCTTGAACTCGCGCTGCAGGAGGTCGGAGAACTCGTTGGGCGCGAGCGCATCGACCGTGATGGCCTGTGCGCGCGCTGTCTGTTTCGGTGCGGTGCTCATGGTGGAGATCCTGTCGGCTTGCTGTGCGTTGCTCGGCTTGGCGTGGCTTGGCGCTTACTCGGAAGAACCGCCGGGTGCGGTGCTCGTTGCGCCCGTTGCTTTCTCGTTCGCCGCATCGACCGCCTTGGCGACCGCCGGGTTCGGCGCGGCGGCGAGCGACTTGAGAAGCGCCGGGTTCTGCAGCGCCTGCGCGATCAGTTGCTCGGCGCCGTTCTTGCCGTCCATGTACGAGAGCAGGTTCGACAGCTCCGTGCGCGCCGCCAGCAGCTGCTGCAGCGCGCCCACCTGGCCCGCGATGCGCGCGGGCGAAAAGTCGTCCATCGTGTCGAAGGTGATGTCCACGTTCATCTGGCCTTCGCCCGTGAGCGTGTTGGGGACCTGGAACGCCACGCGCGGCTTGATCGACTTCATGCGGTCATCGAAGTTGTCGATGTCCACCTCCATGAATTCGCGCTCGGCCAGGTCGGGCATCGGGTCCATTTGCTTGCCCGCGAGGTCGGCGATCACGCCCATCACGAAGGGCAGCTGGATCTTGCGTTCGCTGCCGTAGATCTCGACGTCGTACTCGATCTGCACGCGCGGCGCCCGGTTCCGCGCGATGAACTTCTGACCACTGTTTCTGACACGGTTGTCTGCCATAAGCTTCCTCTTGAAACTGAATGCGTGGGTCGGACCTGGCGGCCTGTGTTTGCTGAATTCGACTCCCTCGTTGTCGGCGGCGAAGGCCGCCTACTCCGGGGCGGCTCCGCCGTTCAACGGCCGTCCGGCCAGGCTCTCTATCTTTTGCAATCCCTCGGGCACGAGCTCTTCGATGATCTGGAAGAAGTTCAGGTCCAGGAGTCTTTGCGCTCGCCGTATCAGCATGGGCGCCGGATGACTGGGCTCCGTGCGCTCCATGAACTGGCAAGCCTTCTCCAACAACACCTGCACATCATCACGGCTCGATATTTCAATCTCTTTAATACTTATTGCGCGTAGGCCTGCGCCGACATTTGCGGTACCGGGAACGGCGGTGCTTGTCCCTGCGGCAGTGCTCTGCGAAGCGCCTTGCGCATGCGCATCGCCTTCATGCGAAACGCTCGCCGCAGGCTCGGGCGGCGCCTGCTCGGGCATCAGCTGCACCACGGTGCGAAGCGAACGCTCGAGCCTCGAAAAATCCGGCGCCCAGCTCTGCCCGAGCGCCCGCTCGGACGTCTCGCGAATGCGCTGCAGCAGCTCCAGCGCCGCGCGCAGGGCCACCACCTGCGGCGTGGCTTTCTCGTGCGCGCGCCGCGCCGCCTCACGCAACCGGCCAATGCCGCCGGGGTAGTCGATCTGCTCGGCCTTGCTCGAATCGAGCAGGGCTTCGACCTGCCGCAGGCTCACCGACGAGCCGCCGTCGTCGAGCAGCCGCGCATCGCGCACGCTGCGCCCCAGGCCTTCGGCTTCGGCCAGCGCGGCCAGCGCATTCATGCGCGGCAGCGGGTCTTCGAAACCGTCGTCGACGACGCGCGGATGCACGTCGTTCCAGAATTTCTGCAGCACCGCATCGACCAGCCGGAGGCCATCGACATAACCGGAGAGGCCGCGCGTTTCGGTCCATGCAAGGGTCAGCGGAACCAGCACGCGCAGGTCGCGCGTGCGTTCGCACAACTGCTTGGCGATGCGCTCCACGCGCGCCCAGTCGGGCGGTTCGGCCGGAATGATCGTCGCGCCGAATTGCTGCTCCCGCTTGCCGGTCGTCGCTTGCTGCAACGCCATGAAATCGGGGTCGTATTCCAGATCTTCGCCGCATGGAAGCGGGCCTTCGACAGGCGACTGCAACAGATCGATCTCACTCGGCAACAACCGGTCCCCCTTGAGTTAACCATCATCAACGTTTGGTTATCTTGAGGGGAACAGGAACGGTGGTCAACCGCAACCGAATGCAACGCTCGGGCAATGAAACCCAAAGAAGTACAGCTTCTTTTCAACGTTAAACGGAAGGACTACAGAAGACCACGCCCGCCAAGATTTCGCATCAACGCGCTTACGCCAAAAGTCCAACGCGGCGCCTGATCGGCATGCACGACGCGGTTGAACAGCGCGCCGAGTTCCGGTGCGCCGATGCGCACGTGGTCGCCGACGACGTGGGTGAATCCTTGCCCAGGGCCGTGACGGTCTTGTGTCGGCGCGAACATGGTGCCCAGAAACAACATGAAGCCGTCGGGGTAGTCGTGGTGAATGCCGACGGCCTGCGAGACGATGTCCAGCGGATCGCGGCTGATCTTGGTGAGCGAACTCGCGCCTTCGAGCACGAAGCCTTCGGGCCCCGTCACTTCGAGTGCGACGGTGATGCGGCGCACCTCGGCGATGCCGAAGTGTTCGTCGAAGAGGCGGATGAACGGGCCGATCGCGCACGAGGCGTTGTTGTCCTTCGCCTTGCCCAGCAGCAGGGCGCTGCGGCCTTCGAAGTCGCGCAGGTTGACGTCGTTGCCGAGCGCGGCGCCCAGCGTCTGGCCGCGGCTGTTCACGGCCAGCACGACCTCGGGCTCGGGGTTGTTCCAGACCGAGCCCGAGTGGATGCCCACGTCGGCGCCGGTGCCCACCGCGGCGAGCACCGGGGCCTTGGTGAAGATCTCCACATCGGGGCCGATGCCCACTTCGAGGTACTGCGACCACACGCCCTGCGCGATCAGCACCTCCTTGACCTTGGCGGCTTCGGGCGAGCCGGGCACGATGTCCGCGAGGTTGTCGCCCAGCACCTTGCCGATGGCCGCGCGCGTGGCCTCGGCCTGCGAGGCATCGCCGCGCGCCTGCTCTTCGATGACGCGCTCCAGCAGGCTCGCAACGAATGTCACGCCGCTGGCCTTGATGACCTGCAGGTCGCACGGCGCGAGGAGCCACGGCCTGGCGTTGTCGCGCGCGGTTTCGTCGCTGTTGGCGAGCACGGCATCGAGCGCGGCAATGCGCAGTGCCTTGCCGCTCTTCAATGCATCGCGCACGGCGGCGGACGGCGAGCTCTTGGCTTCGAGCAGGTCGCTCATGGTCGGCGCGAGCTTGGACAGGTCGTGCAGGCCGCCTTCGTGCACGGCCACCAGCACCGGGCCCACATCGGGTTGCCAGATGCGGCCGACCAGGGTGGCGCGGTCGGCGTCGCTGGGAAGGCTGGTCGAGGGCGTGAGGTTCAGGGCCATGGTGCTGTGTGTCTCCGTTGTGGGTGTTCGGTGCGGCGCGCGAACGGCAAACGACGAGGCCGATGCGCGACGCCGCATCGTAGCCTCGGTGGTGCGCACGCGTGCGCACCGGTACACCCGCTCAGTGCGCCTTTGCGGCGCGCACGCGCGCCACCTCGGCGGGCAGGTCGTTCCACGCGGGCTCCTGCGGCGCGAAGCGCGCGCGCATGTAGCCGGCCAGCTCGGCGATCTGCCGGTCGTCGAGCGCTTCGCGGAAGGCCGGCATGAAGCCGATGTCGCGGTTCGCCGGCTCGCGCACGCCATCGAGGATGGTGCGCAGCAGGTTGTCGGGCCGTGCGCTCGTGAGGCTGCTGTTGAGCGCGAGCGGCGTGTTCACGCCCAGCAGCGTGGGGCCGTTGCCGTCGTGGTGGCACGCGGCGCAGGCGCTGTCGAACATGCGCTGCGCGGGGCCGAGCAACTGGCCTTGCGTGCGCGCCGCATTGGCGATGGCCCGCTGCGCGAGCGCCTGCGGGTCGGCGGCCGGCGCGGGGTTGAACGAGCCGAGGTAAGTCGCCATCGCGCGCACGTCGGCATCGGGCACCTGGCCGAGTTCACGCACCACCTCGGCCATCGGCCCGCCCGCGATGCCGTGGCGCTGCGTGTGGCCGTTGCGCAGGTACCGGTAGAGCTCTTCGGTGTCCCACGGCACGGCGGACTTCGAGAGGTGCGTGAGCGCGGGCGCCTCCCACCCATCGACCATCGCACCCGAGAGGAACGCGCTGCCGCCCTGCTCGGCGCCGAGGGCGTTCCGCGGCGTGTGGCAGGCGCCGCAGTGGCCGAGGCCATTGACGAGGTACGCGCCGCGATTCCACTCCGCGCTCTGCGTGGCGACAGGCTGCAGCGGCGCGGGGTCGTGAAAAAGCGCGTTCCATCCGGCCATCAGCGGCCGCATGCTGAACGGAAACTTGAGTTCGGACTTCGGCGTTTCCGCGCGCACCGCGGGCATCGACATGAAGTACGCATAGAGCGCCTGCAGGTCGTCGTCGCTGGTCTTGGCGAACGCGGTGTAGGGGAACGCCGGGTACAGGTGATGGCCGTCGCGCGAGACGCCTTCGCGCATCGCGCGCTGGAACGCGCTGAACGACCAGCGGCCCAGGCCCGTGTCGGCATCGGGCGTGAGGTTGGTGGTGTAGAGCGTGCCGAAGGGCGTGTCCATCGCGCGGCCGCCCGCATTGGGCGCGCCGCCGGGCGCGGTGTGGCACACCGCGCAATCGCCGAGCGCGGCGAGCACGCGACCGCGCTCGATGGTGGTCTCGCTGTAGACCGGCGCGGTGAGCGAAATGGGTGCGATGGTGGAGCGCCAGCCCAGCAGCCCGGCGATGACGCCGATGCCACCGATGAAGAGCGCCGCGCCCGTCGCCCACGCGCCCTTGCGCCGCGGCCAGATGGCTCCCGCATGGCTCCTTCCCCCTCTGGGGGAAGGTTGGCATGGGGGCACGGCAGCGTCACCACTCGAACGCCGCTCGCCTCCACCCCCGCCGTCTCCTGGAGGGGAAGGAAGCAAGCCCCGATTCAATTCCGCCAGCACCGTCTCCGGCGTGAACGGCGGCGCCCTGAACCGCACCCCCGTCGCATCGAAGATCGCATTCGCGATCGCCGCCGTTCCCGGCACCGACGACGACTCGCCCGCGCCGAGCGACGGCTCGCCCGGCCGCGGCATGTGCATCACCTCGATCACCGGCACGTCGCGGAAATTGATGATCGGATAGCTGCCCCACTCGCGGCTCGCCACCACGCCGGTCGGCAACACGCCCGGCAACTGCGCACCGCCGGTCGCGGCGCCCTGCTGCGGCGCGAACTTCACCTCTTCCATCAGCGCGCGGCTGGTGGTCTGGATCACGTTGCCGTGCACCTGGTGCTCGACGCCCGCGGGGTTGACCATCAGCCCCGCGTCGTGCCCCACCACCACGCGGCGCACATGCACCTCGCCGGTCTTGCGGTTGACCTCGACATCGGCCACCCACGCGGCCCACGCGGCGCCGAAGCCCGGCCACTTGCTGTGGATGTAGCGCGCGTACGCAAAGCCCTGGCCGAAGAGGATGTCGCCGCCCTCGCCGAGCCCGCCGTCCGCGTCTTCCTGCGGCCCCGTGCGCATGCGCCAGCCGGCCTTCTGCGCGGTGGCCTGCACGAGCTCGACCGCGCGCGGATCGTTCAGATGGCGCAAGCGGAACTGCACCGGATCGACACCCGCCGCCGTCGCCAGCTCGTCGATGTACGACTCGTGCGCGAACGAACTCGGCAGCGCCGACACGCCGCGCAGCCACGAGGCGCGCACGATCGGCGCCATGTCGTTGACCTTCACGCGCAGGTTGTCGTAGGTGTACGGCGGGCGCGCGGTGCGGTCGCCCATCTCGTAGGCCTGCGCGACCGGCTCGATGGTGCGCGTGAGCAAGAGCGCGAGCGTGGGCGCGCCGTTCGATGGATAAGAAGTCTCGAAGTCGTAGGCGGCGATGCGGCCATCGGCCATGAGACCGCCATCGACCTCCATCAATTGCGCGGCGCCCTTGGGCTCCCACGCATGCTCCTGTTCGCGCGTGAGTTGCACGCGCACCGGCATGCCGACAGCGCGCGCAAGCAGCGCCGCATCGGCCGCCACGTCGTCGGCGCCGTTGCGGCCGTAGCAGCCCGCGGCTTCCATGCGGACCACATCGACCTGCACGTCGTCCACACCCATGAGCTTCGCGAGATCGGCGCGCAGCACGTGCGGATTCTGCGAGCCCGCCCACACGCGCAGCTGCATGCCGCTGCCGTCGGCAGGCTGCCAGTCGGCGAGCGCGCACGACGGACCGATGGAAGCGTGCATCTGGTAGGGCCAGACGTAGGTGCGTTGCATCGGCTGCGCTGCTGATGCAATGGCACCATCTACGTCGCCTTCATCGACCAGCAGGCGCTGCGTCGAAGGGTTGTCGCGCAACGCTTGCGCGAGGTCGCCGAGGTCGGGCATGCCGGGCCATGGCTTCCAGGTGACGCGCAGTTCACGCAGCGCCTGCTCGGCGTGTTCTTCGCGCTCGGCCACGATGCCGACGAAATCACGGACCACGACGACCGCGAGGATGCCGGGGATGTGCGCGATCGACGACTCGTCGACCGATTCGAGCGTGTTGCCGATGAACTCGCCATGGTCCGCGCCCGCATACGGCGGGCGCACGACGCGGCCGTGCAGCATGCCGGGCACGCGCATGTCGTGCACGAACACGACGTCGCCCGCGAGCTTGGCGGGAATGTCCACGCGTGCCTGCCGCGTGCCGACGATGCGATAGTCGGCCGGGTCCTTGGGCTTCGCGGCGGGATCGAGGCGCAGCACCGTGCGCTGGTGCGCCACGAGGTCCGCGTAGTTGACGTGGCGGTCCGGCGTCTCCGTGACGCGCACCACGCCGTTGCGCACCTGCAGCGCATCGATCGCGACGCCGAGATGCTCGGCCGCGCGCGCGAGCAGCCATGCGCGCGCCTGCGCGGCGGCAAGGCGCAGCGGCTGCGCGTGGATCTGGATCGACGCGCTCGCGATCGTCGCGCCCTGGTTCGGCACGCGCGCGGTGTCGCCGAGCATCATGCGCACGCAGGGCATGCCGAGGTCGAGTTCCTCGGCCACGATCTGCGAAAGCGCGGTCTGGATGCCGGTGCCCAGATCGACGTGGCCGTTGAGCGCGGAGACGCTGCCGTCGTCCCACACGGCGAGCAGGATCTCGTCGCCTTCGATCGGGTTGCCGGCGACCGCCATCGGCTGGCCCTTGGCGGGCGCCGGTGCGGCGGGCGTCTCGCGCACGATGAGCAGCACGCCGTCGGCAGCGAGGAACTCCGCGCGGGTCTGCGGCAGATCGGCGCGGCGGGTCATGCGGCCTTGTCTTCGTGCGATGCGCTCAAGCGCGCAGCCGCGCGCTGCACGGCGTCGAGAATTTCAATGTGCGTGCCGCAGCGGCACAGGTTGCCCGAGAGCTCGCTGCGGATGCGCGCCTCGCTCGCCTGGGGATCGCGTGCGAGCAGCGCGGCCGCCTGCATCACCATGCCGTTGAGGCAGTAGCCGCACTGCGCGGCCTGCGCGTCTTCGAACGCGGCCTGCACCGGGTGCCAGCGACCGCGCCGCGCCGCCGGGCCGCCCCAAGGCGCGGCAGCCCCCTCGGGGGGCAGCGAGGACACGAAGGTGCCGAGCGTGGAGGCCACATCCGCCAGGCCTTCCAGCGTAGTGATCGCACGGCCCGCCACGCCGTGCGCGGGAATCACGCACGCGCGCGCGGCCACGCCGTCGACGTGCACCGTGCATGCGCCGCACTGCCCCAGTCCGCAACCGTACTTCGGCCCGTTGAGGCCGAGGTCGTTGCGCAGGTAGTGCAGCAGCGACGCCTCGCGGGGCACGCCCGCGAGCGACTGCGCCTGGCCGTTGACCTGCAGGTGCAGCGGCTCAGCGCCGCAACTGGCCGTCACGGGTGTACATCTCCAGGTCCACGAAGGTCGAGCCGTTGTGGTTCTTCGCGCTGTAGTCGACGGGGAAGTCACCGAAGCGCGTGCTGCCGATGCTCTCCAGGCCCGCCACGAAGCTGTCGCGCGTGAGCGTCTTGCCCGCGCGGCGCAGGCCCTCGACCATCACGCGCGCGACGATGTAGCCCTCCAGCGTGGTGTAGCTGTCGATCTTCTCGCCGAACTCGGCGCGGTCGCGCTGGTAGTCGGCCACGATGGGCACGCGCTGCGCCGTGGGCGGCGGCACGATGCTGGCCGTGACCAGGCCCGCGAGCTTGCCGTCCAGCCGCTTGGCCGAACCGGCCGCATCGGTGATGCCGACCGACAGCGTGTACAGCGGCGCGCCCACGCCGCCCGCGCGGTAGTCGCGGATGAAGGTCTCGACCATGCGCCCGGCCATGATCATCACGACCGCGCCGGGCTTGGCCGCGGAGATGTCGGTGGCGACCTGTTTCGCATCTTCCGCGGTGATGGCCAGCGGCAGCGTCTTGACCACCTGCACCTTGTACTCGGCCGCGAGCTGCTCGCAGGTGGCGAGGTTCGACTTGCCGAAGGGGCTGTCCTGGAACACCACCGCGATCGAGGAGATGCCGATGGTCGAGAGGTGGCTGATGATCTTGCGCAGCTCCAGGTCGTAGCCCGCGCGCACGTGAAAGAGATTGCGGTTGACCTTGGTGCGGAACGAGGTGGTGCCCACCAGCGGCGCGAACATCGGCACGCCCGCCTTTTCGGCCAGCGGCATCGCGGCCGCGAGGTTGCCGGTGGCCACGAAGCCGGTGAGCGCGAAGACCTTGTCCTCGTCGATCAGCTTGGCCGTGTTGATGGCCGTCCTGGCGGGGTCGTAGGCATCGTCGTAGGTGACCAGTTCGATCTTGCGGCCGTTGACGCCGCCCGACTTGTTGGTGCGGTCGAAGAAGAGCTTGATGCCCGCGCGGTAGTCGACGCCGAAGTCCTTGGCCGGCCCGCTGAAGACGGCCGACTGGCCGATGCGGATGGTGCTGTCGGTCACGCCGTTCTCTGCGCGTGCCGAACGCAGAAGGCCCGGGCCCAGTGCCAGGGCTGCGCCGCCCGCCACCAGGGCGCGCCTTGAAATCGAAAGCTTCATGCGTCGTTTGTCTCGGAGTTGTTGTCTGGGAAAAAATCGGGTCAGGCGGCCTGGATGTCGGCCGACTGGATGCGCTTGACGCCCTTGGCGGTCATCTGCTTCCAGGCCGCGGCGAGCGAGCCGTTCAGGTCGATGCCGCGCGTGGCGTCTTCGATCACGTAGGCGTCGAAGCCGGCCTTGCGCGCGTCCATCGCGGTCCAGGCCACGCAGAAGTCGGTGGCCAGACCCGTGACGAACACGGTCTTGATGCCGCGTGCCTTCAGGTAGCCCGCCAGGCCCGTGGCTGTCTTGTGGTCGGCTTCCTCGAAGGCCGAGTAGCTGTCCATCTCCTTGTGGAAGCCCTTGCGGATGATCAGCTGCGCGGTCGGCACCTTCAGCTCCTTGCCGAGCGCGGCGTCGTCGGTGCCCTGCACGCAGTGGTCGGGCCACAGCACCTGCGTGCCGTAGTTGAGCTTGGTGGTCTCGAAGGGCTTCTTGCCCGAGTAGGTGCTCGCGAACGAGGCATGGCCCGCGGTGTGCCAGTCCTGCGTGACGACGATGTTCTCGAAGGCGGGCGCCAGCGCGTTGATGACCGGGATGACCTCGTTGCCGCCCTTCACCGCGAGCGTGCCGCCGTCGAGAAAACAGTTTTGCACATCGACCACGATCAGCGCGGCCTTGGTGCCGGGCTTGATCTTGCCGGCCGCGAAGGCCGAGAGGCCGAAGCCCCCGAGGCCGCTCATGAGCCCGAGGGCAGCGGCGGACTTCAATACGGTTCTGCGATGCATGGTGTGGACTCCGGTGGGTTGAAGGAAAGCAACGATCAGACGCTGAGATAAGCGCGGCGCACTTCTTCGTTGGCCGAAAGCTCGGCCATCGTGGCGTGATAACGGATCTGGCCCTTCTCGAGCACATAGGCGCGGTCGGACACGAGTTCGGCGAAGTGCATGTTCTGCTCGGACAAGAGGATGCTCACGCCCTGCGCCTTGAGCTCCAGGATCATGTTGGCCATCTGCTCGACGATGACGGGCGCGACGCCCTCGGAGGGCTCGTCGAGCAGCACGAGGTAGGGGTTGCCCATCAGCGTGCGCGCCACGGTGAGCATCTGCTGCTCGCCGCCGCTCATGCGGCCGCCCGGGCGGTTGGGCATTTCGCCGAGATTGGGAAAGAGCTTGAACAGACGCTCGGGCGTCCACAGCGGCGCCTCGGTGCCGTCGGCCCATTGGCGCGCGGGCTGCTTGCCCACTTCCAGGTTCTCCATCACCGTGAGGTCGGTGAACACGCGACGGTCTTCCGGCACGAAGCCCAGGCCCAGGCGCGCCGCGTGGTGCGGCTCGCTCTTGGAGATGTCGTGGCCGAGGAAGCGCACCGCGCCGCGGCGCTTGCCGAGCATGCCGATCAGCGCCTTCAGCGTGGTCGATTTGCCCGCGCCGTTGCGGCCCATGAGCGCGACGACTTCGCCGCGGCGCACCTCGAGGTCCACGTCATAAAGAATCTGCGCGGCGCCGTACCAGGCACACAGGGCCTTGGCTTGCAGGAGAGGTTCGTGCGTGCTCATGCGGTTGTCACTCCCAGCGCTGCGGCTTTCTCGGCGATCTTCTCGAATGTCTTGCCACTGCCGAAGTACACCTCCTGCACCTTCGGATGGTCGCGGATCTCCAGCGGCTTTCCTTGTGCGATGAGGCGGCCGCGCGCGAGCACGATCATGCGGTCGGCATACGCGAACACCACGTCCATGCTGTGCTCGGTGAAGAGCACGGCCATGCCGCGCTGGATCACCAGGTCTTTCGTCAGTGCCATGAGCGAGTTGCGCTCCTTGGGCGCCATGCCGGCGGTGGGCTCGTCCATCAGGAGGAGCTTGGGGCTGTTGGCCATCGCGATGGCAAGTTCGACGCGCTTCACGTCGCCGTACGCGAGCACGCTGCAGGGCCGGTCGGCCTGCGATTTCATGCCGACCTGGTCGAGCAGCGCGAGCGCTTCGTCGCGTTTGTGGTCGGCCGCGCGGCGCCACATCGAGAACAGCTTGTGGTCGTGCGAGAGCAAGGCCATCTGCACGTTCTCGACCACGGTGAGCGAGGCAAAGGTCTCGGCGATCTGGAAGGTGCGCCCCACGCCCTTGCGCCAGATCTCGCGGGGCTTGCGGCCCACGAGCTCGTGGCCGTCGAGCGTGATCGAGCCCTGGTCGGCCTTCAACTGGCCGTTGACCATGTTGAAGGTCGTGGACTTGCCCGCGCCGTTGGGACCGATGAGCGCGAGCAGTTCGCCCGCGGGCAGCTCGAAGCTGATGCCGTCGACGGCCTTCACGCCGCCGAAGGATTTGCCGAGGTTGTCGACTTTGAGGAGGCTCATGCCTTCACCTCCTTGAGCTTGACCGCATCGGCATCTGCATCCGCGGATTCATTCTTCGGTACGCGCCAGCGGTCGGCCAGCTGCTTGACGGAGCCTGCAATGCCCTGCGGGAACAGCAGCACCAGGATCAGGATGATGGCGCCGAGCATCGCGCGCCAGTAGTCGGTGTTGCGCGCGACGGTGTCGTGCAGCCAGGTGAAGGTGACGGCGCCGACGACCGGGCCCGCCAGCGTCTGGATGCCGCCGAGCAGCACCATCACGAGGCCGTCGACCGACTTGCCGACCGACAGGCTCTCGGGCGAGATGCTGCCCTTGGAGAACGCGTAGAGCGCACCGGCCAGGCCCGCCACCGTGCCCGCGATGACGAAGGCCATCCACTGCGTGCGCTTGACGTCGATGCCGATGGCATCGGCGCGCAGCACCGAATCGCGGCCCGCGCGCAGCGCATAGCCGAAGGGCGAGAACAGCACGCGGCGCAGCCACCACACGCCGGCACCGACCAGCACCAGCGTGAGCCAGTAATAGGCCTGCTTGTTCGAGAGCCACTCGGAGGGCCACACGCCGGTCAGGCCGTTGCTGCCGCCCGTGAAGCTGTCCCACTGGTAGGTGATGGCCCAGGTGATCTGTGCGAAAGCCAGCGTGAGCATCGCGAGGTAGACCCCCGAGAGCCGCACCGCGAACCAGCCATAGACCAGCGCGCCGAGCGCGGCCACGGCGGGCGCGACGATCAATGCGAGTTCCATCGGCAGGTGCAGCGAGCGCACCAGCAGCGCCGCGCCATAGGCACCGAGCCCGAAGTACGCCGCGTGGCCGAAGGAGTGCATGCCCGCCGGGCCCATGATGAAGTGCAGGCTGGTGGCGAACAGCGCGGCGATCAGCAGGTCGATCATCAGCACCATCGTGTAGGGCGAATTCACCGTCAGGAATGGCAGCACCGCGAGCATCAGCCCGAGCACCGCGGCGGCGACGAGGTAGGCGTTGCTCGGCGGGCGCAGCGGCTCTTCCTGCATGCCCACGTAGCGGCTGGGCGCCTGCGGCCGGCCGAACAGGCCCCACGGGCGCCACACCAGCACGATCGCCATCACGAGGAAGTCGACCATCAGCGTGAGCTTGGAAAACGACACGTCGATGCCGAAGATCTGCACCACGCCGAGCCAGATGCACACGGCCTTGATCTCGGCGATGAGCAATGCGGCCACGTAGGCACCGGGCAGCGAGCCCATGCCGCCGACGACCACCACCACGAACGCGGCGCCGATGGTGTTGAGGTCCATCTCCAGCGTGGCGGGTTCGCGCGGCAGCTGCAGCGCACCGCCCAGGCCCGCGAGCAACGCGCCGAGCGCGAACACCGCGGTGAAGAGCCAGGCCTGGTTGACGCCGAGCGCGCTGACCATTTCGCGGTCCTGCGTGGCGGCGCGCACCAGTGTGCCGAAGCGCGTGCGGGTGAGCAGCAGCCAGACGAGGCCGAGCACGAGCGGGCCGACGACGATCAGGAACAGGTCGTAGGACGGAAACTGGCGGCCGAGGATTTCGATCGAGCCCTTCAGGCCCGGCGCGCGCGGGCCGAGCAGCTCGTCAGGCCCCCAGAGCCACAGCACCGCGTCCTTGATGACGAGCACCAGCGCGAAGGTGGCGAGCAACTGGAAGAGCTCCGGCGCCTTGTAGATGCGGCGCAGGAGCAGCACCTCGATCAACGCGCCGAGCACGCCGACCGCGAGTGCCGCGATCAAAAGCGCGGGCCAGAAGCCCAGGCTCGAGCCCAGCTTCTCCACGAGCGTGTACGCGACATAGATGCCGACCATGAAAAACGATCCATGGGCGAAGTTGACGATGCGCGTCACGCCGAAGATCAACGAGAGACCGGCCGCCACGAGGAAAAGCGAGGACGCGCCGGCCAACCCGTTGAGCAACTGAACAACGAAGCCTGAGAAACTCATTCAAAAATCCTTGGTGGATGCGGTATCCATTCGCGAGGGCCGCCGCGCGCGGCCGCCCGAAGCGGCCGGCCCGCCCCCGGTAGGGGGTTGGCGAAGCGACACGAAGTGCGCGCAGCCTGGGGGCGAGCAACAATCAGTCCGCAGGGCGCATCTTCTTCACTTCGTCGTCCGAAGGCTGGAACTTGGCACCGTCCAGGTACACGTAGTCGACCATCACGCCCTTGCCGCCGTCGTTCTTGGTCTTGCCGACATACGCGCCCATGGTGGACTGGTTGTCCTGCGCGCGGTAGTTGATCTTGCCGAAGGGCGTGTCGACCTGCAGGCCCTTGAAGGCCGCGGCGAGCTTTTCGGTGTCGGTGCTGCCGGCCTTCTTGATGCCCGCGGCGATCGAGTGGATCGCGCTGTAGCCGACCACCGAACCCAGGCGCGGGTAGTCCTTGAACTTGGCCTGGTACGCGTCGAGGAAGGCCTTGTGCTCGGGCGTCTTCACGCCGTTCCACGGGTAGCCGGTCACGATCCAGCCGTTGGGCGCTTCGTCCTTGAGCGGATCGAGGTACTCGGGCTCGCCGGTCAGCACGCTCACCACTTCGCGGTCCTTGAAAAGGCCGCGCGTGTTGCCTTCGCGCACGAACTTGGAGAGGTCGGCGCCGAAGAGCACGTTGAAGATCGCGTCGGGCTTGGCATCGGCCAGCGCCTGCACCACGCTGCCCGAATCGACCTTGCCCAGCGGCGGCGCCTGCTCGGTCACGAACTCGACGTCAGGCTGCGCGGCCTTCAGAAGCGTCTTGAAGGTGGCGGCCGACGACTGGCCGTATTCGTAGTTGGGGTACACGATCGCCCAGCGCTTCTTCTTGAGCTTGGCGGCCTCGGGCACCAGCATCGCCACCTGCATGTAGGTCGAGGGGCGCAGGCGGTAGGTGTACTTGTTGCCGTTGCTCCAGACGATCTTGTCGGTGAGCGGCTCGGCGGCCAGGTAGAAGAATTTCTTTTGCTTGGCGAAGTCGGTGAGCGCCAGACCCGTGTTCGAGAGGAACGCGCCGGCCAGCACGTCGATCTTCTCGCGCGAGATGAGCTCTTCGGCCACACGCACGGCATCGCCGGGGTTGGCGTTGTCGTCGCGGCTGATGAGCTCGATCTTCTTGCCGTTGATGCCGCCCTTGGCGTTGATTTCGTCGACCGCGAGTTCCATGCCCTTCTTGTAGGGCTCCAGGAAGGCGGGCTGCGCCTTGTAGCTGTTGATCTCGCCGATCTTGATCACGCCCTGCGCATGCGCGGGGACGAGAGCGGCGGTGGCCAGCGTGACGACGGAAGCGGCGCAGAAGACATGGCGCAATGGATTCATCGGGAAGCTCCTAGGGGTTCGAACAGAAAACACGTGTGCGGTGATGGTGATGACGGATCAGCGGAGGCCGTCTTCGCCCTTGATTTCGCTGGCTTGCAGCCCGCCGATGCGCGGCAACGGACGGCCGCTGTCGGTGACGGCCACGGCCACGACGATTTCGTTGGCGCGGGGCGCATCGGACACGCGGGCCTCGATGGCGTCGAAGTGGCTGCGCACGAAGGCGGCGTCTTTATGGCCGAGCGGCACGTCGATCGCGGTGCCGAGCGTGCCCTGCTTCTTGGCCGAAGGCACGAGCGCCGCGCCCTTCTCGACCGCCACGCGCAGCGGCGCGCCGAGCTTGGGGTGCAGGATCGCGGCCGCATGCTCGAGCTCGCCGCGCTCGCCGACGATGGCCGCCTTGCCGTAGCTCTGCGCCTGGCCGGGCTCGATGCCCAGCGCCTTCACGGCCTTCTGGCCGAGCAGTGCGCCGAGCTCTTCGCCGATGGCGATGAGTTCGTCCAGGTTCTCGCTGAAGCGGCCGGCGTACGGGTTCTCGATCACGGCGATGGCGACGGCGCGGCGCGTGGGCGGCGTCACGTCCTGGCCCATCTCTTTGCGGGTCTCATCGACCTGGATGACGAGCTTGCGGATGTTGGCGGTCATGTTCTGTGTGTTCCTTGTCTTGTCTCTGTGTGCGTGAGATCAGCGCAGGCCGTCCCACTTGCTGATGTCTTTCGCGAGCAGGCCGCCGACGCGGGCGTGCACGCGGTAGCCGGTGCTCATCGCGAGGATGAAGACGATCTCGTCGGCCGCCGGCGCACCGGGCACGCGCACCTCGATGGCGTCGAACTGGCCGCGCACGTAGCTCGCGTTGATGTTGGTGAGCGGCACGTCGAGCGCGGCGCCGGGCGGGCCGACCTTCTTGGTCGAGGGCACGATGGAAAGCGCGTTGGCGGGCTGGCCGCTTTTTTCTTCGGCAACGCCCTGGGTGTAGGCCACGCGGCTGCCCTTCCAGCCGAGCAGTTCGCGCATCGCGTAGCCGCCGGGCACATGCCAGAGCGCACCGTGCTCCAGTTCGCCGTCGGCGCCGACGATGGCGCCCTTGCCGTAGGTGGCGATCTGCTCGAGCGGCACGTCCATCGCGGCATGCAGCTGGTGCGCCATGTCCACGCCCACGGGGTCGAGCAGCGCCATCATCGGCAGGATGTCGGGCTCGTAGCGGCCCGCGAAGGGATTGGTCAGCACCGCGCCGATGGCACCGCGCACCAACGGGGTGTCGGCACGCGGTCCGAACTCGTGGTGGATGTGCTCGACATGGGTGAAGACGCGGCGGATTTCGATCATGGAAAAGAACCTTGAGAACTTTGCTTTTTCATTAAGCAAATACTGAACCAACTGTTTTGGGCAGCACGGTCTGCAGCGACTTCGAGCATAAGGGCTCGACGAGTCGGAACTGCCCCTGACAAACGAGTAGAACGGCCCAGACGAGCCCCCCTTTTTGCAGGACCTTGGCGCAGATCGCGCCCGTATCGAGTGCGCTTTTGACCTGCGACGGTGCGAGCGGCGGCACGTCGACGGTGACCAGGGTGTCGCCCAGGTCGCTGTCGTCCTTGCATACGCTGGCGGGCTTGCGCTGGATGAGGCCGTCGTCCACATCGACGGCGTTGGCGATCACTGTCGCCGCCGCGTCGGCCTGCGCCGCGGTGGCGGCCAGGACCGTCACGCTGTCGGCGATGCCCAGCGAGAAGCTGCGCCCGCGCCAGCCGCTGGTGGCGACGCCGCGCACGGGCGCATCGGCATGCAGTTCGAACTGGCCGTCGGTGGTGAGCACGCCGCTGCCCTGCCAGTCGAAGCGCGCGATGTCGGCGAACACGCCCACGCGCGCCGAGTGGCCGGGCGCCAGGTGCAGCGCGATGTCGCCGCCGTTGTTGATCCAGGCGCGCTCGATGCCGGGGCGGTCGTAGAAGGCGATGAGTTCCTGCGCCACCGAGCCGGCGACCGACGCCATCGGCGTGATGAACATCGGCGAGAACGCGGCGCACGCATCCCACATGCGCTGGCCGACGACGCCGCGCGGGCGCATCTTGTCGACCACCGGCAGGCGCAAGAGCGGCAGTTCGCGCACCAACTCGTCCAGCACATGGCCGAAGCGCGCCCACGCGGCATCGTGCGCGGCCGCGACGGCGTACGGGTCGCCGTAGGCCTCGGCCACGATGTCGATCGGACCGTGGTTGAAGTGCCAGCGGTCGCCGTCGAGCGGGCTGCGTTGGGCGGACATGGTTCAGCCCAGCATGGGTGCGTGGCCCAGGGGCCACGGGTTGGCATCGTCCATGACGAGCCACTGGCGCGCGAGCGGTGCGCCGTCTTCCTGCCACGCACCGCGCGCGAGCGCCTGCTCGAGCGAGAAGATGTGCTCCATGTGGCCGCCGAGCGCTTCATAGTCGTCGCGCCGCATGCTGAATTCGATGGGCGCCACGATGGCCGGCGTGGGCACGGTGCCGAAGCTGTTGTCGGGCATGCGCATGACGTCGGCCATCACGGTGATGCCGCCGCCGGGCCACACATAAGCGGGCGCGCCGCCGCAGGTGACGTTGACCAAGGCGCGCTTGATGGCGCGCGTCAGCAGCACCGGGTTTTCGGTGACGCCGGCGCGCAGGCTCCCGCCGGCACCGCCGAGGAACAGCACGGTGCACAGCGACGGCTCGCAGTTTTCGCCGATGCGATCGACGATGCGCTTCACTTCGGCGGGCATCTCCTGTTCGACGGGTTTCAGCGCGTCGTCGAGCACGTACCACTGCGCGTGCTCGCCGGTGGTCGAGGTCATCAAGAGCCGAAGGCCCGGGCGCGCGACGCCCTCTTCCCAGCCTTCGATGATCGCCAGCGGATCGGCGATGTCGGTGCCGCCCCAGCCGTTGCCCGGGTTCGCCACCTGGAAGTAGCGCCCCGGCGTGGACTTGCGCCCCAGCATCTGGATGCCCGAGGGCGCCATGTCCAGGCACCGGCCGGCCTGGTGCTCGGTGAGCACGCCGGTGATGTGGTCGTCCACCACCACCACCTCGTCGGCCACGCCCGCGAACTGGCGCGCGAAGATGCCGACCGCCGCGGAGCCGCAGCCCACGCGCATGCGCTGCTCTTCGACGCCGTTGACGATGGGCGCCTTGCCCGCCTGGATCACGAGCGTGGAGCCGCCATCGATGGTGCACTCCACCGCCTTCTTGTTGCCCAGGAACTGCATGAGCTCGGCCGTCATGCGGCCTTCCTTCTTGCTGCCGCCGGTGAGGTGGTGCACGCCGCCGAGCGACAACATCTGCGAGCCGTATTCGGCCGTGGTGACGTGGCCCACGACCTCGCCGCGGTAGCGCACGTTGGCCTGCTCGGAGCCCAGGAACCGGTCGGTGTCGATCTTCACCTTGAAGCTGCAGTAGCTGAAGATGCCTTCGGTGACGACGGTGACCATGTCCACGCCACGGGCCTTGGAGGCCACGATGAACGGGGCGGGCTTGTAGTCGGGATAGGTGGTGGAGGAGCCCACGCCGGTGACGAACACTTCGTCGGCGTGCAGCAGGTCGCCATTCCAGTCGGGGGTACCCGCCTCGATCACTTCGCTCTTTTCCGCGGCCGGGCGGTCGAAGGGCACGAGCGCAGGCGCATCGCTTGCGATCTCGCGGCGCAAGAGCACGACCGGGTCCACGCGCACCAGCACGCCTTCGCGGTTCGCATAGCGGTCGCAGGCGCCGGTGCGGCCGTCGGAGATCTGGCACAGCACCGGGCAGGCGTTGCACTCGACCTTGGCGGTGCTCATCTTCTCGTTGCGCGGCGGCGCCTTGCCGAAGGCGCTCGCGCCGGCTTCGGCGACCACCGGCATGTCCATGCCGGGCAATCCGTCTGTCTTGGTGTGTTCGGTCATCGGGGCGATCTCGTGGGCGGTGTTCGGTTGTGTGGGAGAGGCAATCCGGTCCAGTCGGGGTTTGCAACAAACGTGCCGTCTGCCCGCTTGTGCGCCGCCTTCCGTTTGTGTAGCATTCCCTACACTTTCATGTTGCATTCACTACATTGAAGATCAATGTAGCAAACAGGCCCGATGCTTGCAATGGTGTTTTCTCGCGGTGTTCATCGGGGTTTTTCCGACCAACGACAATGGAGGGTTCGCAGCCGGCCGACGGCTCGCGCACCACGGGTGTGCACCTCGGCGCAGCCAGCCTCCCCTCTTTCTGTCATCAACCAACTCTTGAGTTCCGTATGAGTGCATTCAGCGAAGAACGCGTCCTGAGCGTCCACCACTGGACCGACCGCCTGTTCACCTTCACCACCACGCGCGACCCGGCGCTGCGCTTCTCGAACGGTCATTTCACGATGATCGGCCTGAAGGTGAACAACAAGCCCCTGCTGCGCGCCTACAGCATCGTGAGCCCGAACTACGAGGAGCACCTGGAGTTCCTGAGCATCAAGGTGGAAGAAGGCCCGCTCACCTCCAAGCTGCAGCACATCCAGGTGGGCGACACCATCATCGTGGGCCGCAAGCCCACGGGCACGCTGCTGATCGACTACACGCTGCCCGCCAAGCGCCTGTACCTCTTCGGCACGGGCACCGGCCTCGCACCGTTCATGAGCATCATCCGCGACCCGGACACCTACGAGAAGTTCGAGCAGGTCATCCTGGTGCACGGCGTGCGCCAGGTCGACGAGCTGGCCTATCACGACCTGGTGACCGACCACCTGCCCAAGCACGAGATCCTGGGCGAGATGATCGAAAAGCAACTGCTCTACTACCCGACCGTCACGCGCGAAGAGTTCCGCAACCAGGGCCGCATCACCGACCTCATCGAGAGCAACAAGCTCACCGACGACCTGGGCCTGCCGCCGCTCAACGTCGAGGAAGACCGCGTCATGCTGTGCGGCAGCCCGGGCCTCCTGGTGGACCTGAAGCACATCCTGGAGAAGCGCGGCTTCAAGGAAGGCAACACGAGCACGCCCGGCGACTTCGTCGTCGAACGCGCCTTCGCCGAGAAGTAAGCCGAAGACGCCGCGCGCACGATGGCCGACAGCCGCACCGCATCGAAGCCCAAGCCCCAGCGCCGCACCGGCGTGCGCGAGGCCGCGGCGCAGGCCACGCGCGACAGCATCCTGAAGTCGGCGACCAAGGTGTTCGCCAAGTACGGCTACGACGGCGGCAGCGTGGAGAAGATCTCCAAGGCCGCCAAGTCGTACGACCGGATGATCTACTACTACTTCGGCAGCAAAGAGGGCCTGTTCATCGCGGTGCTCGAAGGCATCTACCAGCGCATGGACGATGCAGAGGCAGCGATCGCGCTCGATGCGAGCCGCCCCGTGGAAGCGCTCACCGAAGTCATCCGCTTCGTGCTCGGCTACTACCGCAAGAACCCCGAGTTCGTGACGCTCCTGAACACCGAGAACCTGCACAAGGGCCGGCACATTTCCAAGTCGCTGCGGGCGCGCGAATACTCGTCGCGCGCGGTGGCGATCATCGAGGAAATTCTGGCGAGCGGCTCGGCGCAGGGCCTCTTCCGCCGGGACCTGGTGGCGCGCGACATCTATCTGCTGATCGCCTCCACCGGCTACTTCTACACCTCCAACCGGCACACGCTCACCGCCTTCCTCGGCGAGCCGCTGGAGTCGCCCGAGGCGGTCACGCATTGGGAAGATTTCGTGATCGAGACCGTGCTGCGCACCGTGCGCGCGGACGACATACAAGACAACACCCCACCCCACGACGAGGACACCACGAAATGGCAGAAATCGCAGCCGGCGCAAAGTCGGGCAAGGTCGTCATAAAGAACATCGGGCTTTTGCTCTCGGGCGACATCGACAAGCCCATCCTGGACGCCGACACCATCGTGGTGAACGACGGCCTGATTGTGGCGGTCGGCAAGCAAAAGGACTGCGACCTCGAAGGCGCAAAGACCGTCATCGACGCGAAGAAAACCTGCGTCGCGCCCGGCCTCATCGACAGCCACGTGCACCCGGTGTTCGGCGATTGGACGCCGCGCCAGGGCCAGATCGGCTGGATCGATTCCACGATGCACGGCGGCGTGACCACCATGATCTCGGCGGGCGAAGTGCACCTGCCGGGGCGCCCCAAGGACATCGTCGGCCTGAAGGCGCTGGCCATCACCGCGCAGCGCGCGTTCGACAACTTCCGCCCCGGCGGCGTGAAGGTGCTGGCCGGCGCGCCGGTCATCGAGAAGGGCATGGTCGAGAGCGACTTCAAGGAACTCGCCGAAGCCGGCGTGGGCCTCCTGGGCGAAGTGGGCCTGGGCTCGGTGAAGGCCGGCTACGAGGCCAAGGAGATGGTGGCGTGGGCGCGCAAGTACGGCATCCAGAGCACGATCCACACGGGCGGCCCGTCGATCCCGGGCTCGGGCCTGATCGACAAGGACGTGGTGCTCGAAGCCGACGCCGACATCATCGGCCACATCAACGGCGGCCACACCTCGCTGCCCGAGGCGCATGTGTGCGAGCTGTGCGAGAAGAGCTCGCGCGCCATCGAGATCGTGCACAACGGCAACGAGAAGGTCGCCATCGCGGCGGCCAAGGCTGCCCTCGAACTGAAGTGCCCGCACCGCGTGATCCTGGGCACCGACGGGCCCGCGGGCTCGGGCGTGCAGCCGCTGGGCATCCTGCGCATGGTGGCGATGCTGTCGTCCATCGCGAACATTCCGGCCGAGCTGGTGTTCTGCTTCGCGACGGGCAACACCGCGAAGATCCGCAAGCTGAACTGCGGCCTTGTCGAAGTGGGCCGCGATGCCGACTTCGTCTTCATGGACCGCGCGCAGCATTCGCCCGCGCCGGGTCTCCTCGAGAGCGTGCAACTGGGCGACATTCCGGGCGTGGGCATGGTGATGATCGACGGCATCGTGCGCTGCGGCCGCAGCCGCAACACGCCGCCCGCGACGGAGATTCCGGTGGTGGTGTCGGGCGCGCACTGAAGCGCCGGCGCTTCTCTTTTCTTTCTCCTTCCCCCTCTGGGGGAAGGTCGGGATGGGGGCAGGCAGAGCGCCCGGTGGATGCGCCGCGTGCCCCCACCCCAGCCCTCCCCCAGAGGGGGAGGGAGCAAGACGGGAACCCTACCTGGCCCTGAACACCAGATAGCGCGCAGACAGGAAGTTCACCACCAGCCCGGCGCAGCTCCCGAGTGCCACGCCGGCCGCCGGGGCCCAAGGGCCCGTGACCCAATGCAGCACCAGCACATAGGCGCCGTAGTTGACGACGGCGCCGCCCAGCATCGTCACCAGATAGCCGACGTATTCGCGCAGCACGGAGGCGTTATTGCTCCGCGCGCTGAACGTGTAGCGCCGGTTCAGCGCCCATGTGGCCGTCGCGGCTGCCAGGAAAGACAGCACCCGCGCGCCATACCAGCCCAGGAGCGGCGCGAGCAGGTACAGCACCACCACATCGACCACGAAGCCCGCCGCGCCGACCACGGCGAACGACAGGAACTCCCGGCCCAGCTTCATCGCGTGGTGCAGTTGCGCACGCCCGGAATCGCCAGGTAGCGCAGCCGCTTGGCCTCCCTGCGGCCGAGCGTCACGGCGTGCATCACCACGCCGCACACCATCGAGAGCATCGCGCCCAGCATCGCGCCGGTGGCCAGCACCGCCGTGGGGAGCCGGGGCACCAGGCCGGTGTGCATGTAGGTGACCACGAGCGGCACGACCAGCGCGATCGCGCCCGCCGCGAGCAGCGCCGCGATGATCGAGAAGAACTGCAGCGGCCGCTCGCTCACGAAGAGCTTGCAGATGGTCTTCAGGATGCGCCAGCCGTCGCGGTAGGTCGAGAGCTTGCTGTGCGAGCCCTCGGGGCGTGTGCTGTAGGCGGTGCTTTCCTCGGCCCAGGGCATGCGCAGCTCCAGCGCGTGCACGGTGAGCTCGGTCTCGATCTCGAAGCCGCGCGAGAGCGCCGGGAACGACTTCGCATAGCGCCGCGAGAACACGCGGTAGCCCGAGAGCATGTCCGTGAGGCCCCCGCCGAAGAGCTGCACCACGGCGCCCGTGAGCATGCGGTTGCCCAGGCGGTGGCCCGCGCGGTAGGTGAGCGCGTTCTGCCCGTCGTCGATGCGGTTGCCCACCACCATGTCCAGGTTGCCGTCGACCAGCCGCTGGATGAGGCGCGGCGCCGCGACCGTGTCGTAGGTGGCGTCGCCATCGACCATCACGTAGATGTCGGCCTCCACGTCGGCGAACATGCGCCGCACCACGTTGCCTTTGCCCGGCGCCGCCACGTGCGTGACGATGGCGCCGGCCGCGCGCGCGACGGCTGCCGTGTCGTCGGTCGAGTTGTTGTCGAACACGTGGATCTCGGCGTCGGCCGGCAGCGCCGCGCGGAACCCCTCGACCACCTGGCGGATGGCCAGCGCTTCGTTGAAGCACGGAATGACCGCGGCAATGCGCGGCGCGGCGCGGGGTCGGCTCACGGTGTCGTCGGCGTCATTCATGGTGCGGTCGGAAGGATACGGTAGGCCCGGCTGCCGTCTTGCGCGAACAGCGGGGCGAAGTGGGTGTCGAAGCCGGCGCGGGTCGCCAGCGTCGGCGCCAGGTGGTCGGGCATCACGATGGCGGTGAAGCCCAGCTTGCCGAGCTTGCGCGCCATGTCGGCGGGCGGCAGCAGCAGGAAGTCGGCATAGCGCCACGGGCCGAGCGTGTCGCCCCAGATCGGATTCGGGCCGTAGTAGATCGCCTCGTTCAGCGCGATCTGGTAGACGCGGCCCGTGGGGTTGCGGCGCAGGTAATCCATGACGGCGTAGCCCGGCACGTGCTGGCGCAGGAACGCCTCGCGCGTCTCGGGCGTGGGCGAAACCATCGCGACCTTGCCCGCGGTCTGCCGCACCGACACCGCCGCGAGCACGGCCAGCAGCAGCACGACCACCCAGTCGCCGATGCGCGCCGCGCTGCGCCGATTGGTGAGTTCGGGCACGCCCTCGCCCTGGCTCGCCTTCATGCCGAACAGGCGTCGCACGCCCGCCGCGATCCAGCCGAACAGCACCTGCCAGCCGATGGCGGCCGTCATCGCGAGCAGCGGGAACGAGGCCGTCAGATACCGCGGATAGCGCGAGGTCACGACCCACACGGCCAGCGAATAGAAACAGAACCAGCCCGCGGCGCGCACCGCGGCCGAGCGCTTCCACAAGGCGCCGAAGGGCGCGAGGAACACCGACCAGATCAGCGCGTTCGGCATCTCGGCGTGGTCGCGCACATCGGCCAACTGCTGCACGTAGTCGGCCGGAATCCACTCGCTGAAGCCGAACACCCGCGCGCCGATCGGGTTGAACGGATCGCCGGTCATGACGGCATTGCGCGCATACCAGTAGATGCACGGAATGAGAAAGCACAGGAGCGCGAGCGCCCAGGCCTTGGGCCGGCGCTCGTGCCACACCACGAACAGCGCCACCAGCGGCATGAAGACCAGCGCCTGGTACTTGGAGCCCGCCGCCACGCCGAGGCAGAAGGCGGCCAGGCCGAGCCAGCGCATGCCGCTGTGTACCGGCTGCGATTCACGCCACCACCACAGCGACACGCAGGCCGTGAGCACGAAGAGCGCCACGCCCATGTCGATCAGCGCGTTCGAGTAATCGCCCAGCCCCAGCCAGATCGCCGCGCCGATGCAGGCGGTGAGCCGGTTGGCGTGCAGCATGCCCAGGCGATAGATCATCACCACCGAGAGCCCGCCCGCCAGCGCGTTCAGGAAGTGCGGCAGCACGTCGTCGCCCACCTGCAACGCAGCGGCGTAGAGCAGGTTGTAGTTGTACGGAAACCAGGGGTAGCGCAGCCACCCGTGGATGCCGAGCGAGCCCTGCTGCGCGACTTCGCGCGCATAGGGCAGGTGGTACATCAGCTCGTCGAAGGCGGCCGGCGGGGCGAGCGGCGCGACCAGCGCGGGCAGCGCGACCAAAGCCAGCGCGACCATCGCGATGCGGTCGAAGTAGGTCCACGGCACGGCGACGGCGCTCGCGCCCAGCGCGCGCCGCTCGCGCAGCCAGGCGGGCAGCTGCAACGCGGCGACGACGACGCCCGCGGCAACCACCGCCAGCGTGGCGCCGAGCTTGAACACGCCGAAGATCGCCAGCACCTGGAACGCGCAGATGAAGAGCCCGACGCCGAGCGCGACGGCCACCGCGCCTTCGAGCCATGCATCGCGGCGCGGCGGCGGTGCCAGGCGGGCCAGCACGCCGCGCCCCCACCCCCAGCAGCTGACGATGAAAACCACGAGTGCCGCGTAGTGCGCGGCTGCAAACATCAGCTTCTGAATAACAACTCCCGGTGCCGGTCGGCCACGCCGGCCGGCAGGTTCAAAGGTTGGGCGCCAGCAGGCGCTCCAGGACGGACTCGCTCTCCTTGCGCCGCGCGGCCTGGTCCTGCAACTGGTCGTGCCCGATCTTGCCGACGTTGAAGTACGTCGCATCGGGGTGGCTCAGGTAGAAACCACTGACGCTGGCGGCGGGCATCATAGCGAGGCTTTCCGTCAGGGTCATGCCAATGTCCGCGCAGTTCAGAAGGTCGAACATCGGGCCCTTCACGCTGTGGTCCGGGCAGGCCGGGTAGCCGGGCGCGGGGCGGATACCGCGGTATTTCTCGCCGATCATTTCCTCGTTGCTGAGACTCTCGTCGTGCGCGTAGCCCCAGAGGTCGGTGCGCGCGCGGTGGTGCAGCGATTCGGCAAAGGCCTCGGCCAGCCGGTCGGCCAGGGCCTTCAACATGATGGCCGAGTAGTCGTCCAGGTCGTCGATGAAGTACTTCTCTTTCTTCTCGACGCCCAGGCCCGCGGTGACCGCGAACACGCCCACGTAGTCCTTCAAGCCGCTGTCCTTGGGCGCGACGAAGTCGGCCAGGCACCGGCTGGGGCGCATCACGCCGTCGATCGCCTGCTTCTCGGTCTGCTGGCGCATGCCGTACCAGGTGAGCGCGACTTCGCTGCGCGTCTCGTCGGTGTAGAGCTCGATGTCGTCGTCGTTCACCGTGTTGGCGGGCCAGAAGCCGACGATGCCGCTCGCGCTGAGCCAGCGGCCTTCGATCAGGCGCTTGAGCATGCGCTGGCCGTCGGCATACACGCGCACGGCCTCCGTGCCGACGACTTCGTCCTTCAGGATCGCGGGGAACGGGCCGGCCAGGTCCCAGGTCTGGAAGAACGGGCCCCAGTCGATGTACTTGGCGAGCTCGGTGAGGTCGAAGTTCTTGAACACGCGCCGGCCGATGAACTTCGGCACGGGCGGCACGTAGTTCGTCCAGTCGATGGGCGTCTTGTTGGCGCGCGCCTTGGCCAGCGGCCACATCGGCACCTGCTTCTTGTTGGCGTGCTGCGTGCGCACCTTCTCGTAGTCGGCATTGATCTCGTCGATGTACGCGGTGGCCTGGTCGGAGAGCAGCGACTGCGCCACGCTCACGCTGCGCGACGCATCGGGCACGTAGACCACGGGGCCTTCGTAGTGCGGCGCGATCTTCACGGCCGTGTGCACGCGGCTGGTGGTGGCGCCGCCGATCATGAGCGGGATCTTCTTGATGCGGAAATGGTCGTCGCGCTGCATCTCGCCGGCCACGTACTGCATCTCTTCCAGGCTTGGCGTGATGAGGCCCGAGAGGCCCACGATGTCCGCGCCCTCGACCTTGGCGCGCGCCAGGATCTCGTGGCACGGGACCATCACGCCCATGTTCACCACTTCGAAGTTGTTGCACTGGAGCACGACGGTCACGATGTTCTTGCCGATGTCGTGCACGTCGCCCTTCACGGTGGCGATGATGATCTTGCCCTTGGTGCGCACGTCGCGGCCGGCGGCCTCGTCGCGCAGCTTTTCTTCCTCGATGTAGGGCAGCAGGTGGGCCACGGCGGACTTCATCACGCGCGCCGACTTGACCACCTGCGGCAGGAACATCTTGCCGGCGCCGAACAGGTCGCCCACGATGTTCATGCCGTCCATGAGCGGGCCTTCGATCACGTGCAGCGGACGGCCGCCCCGGGCCAGTATCTGCTGGTAGGCCTCTTCGGTGTCTTCGACGATGAAGTCGGTGATGCCGTGCACCATGGCGTGGGAGAGGCGCTGGTTGACGTGCACCGGGTGCTCGGGCGTGCCGCGCCATTCGAGGCGCTTGCTCTCGTCCTTGGCGCCGCTCTTGGCGGTCTCGGCGACTTCGACCAGGCGCTCGCCGGCGTCGGGCCGGCGGTTGAGTACCACGTCTTCCACGCGCTCGCGCAGTTCGGGTTCGAGATCGTCATAGACGCCCACCATGCCCGCGTTGACGATGCCCATGTCCATGCCCGCCTTGATCGCGTGGTACAGGAACACGGTGTGGATCGCTTCGCGCATCGGGTCGTTGCCGCGGAAGCTGAAGCTCACGTTCGACACACCGCCCGACACCTTGGCGCCCGGCAGGTTCTCCTTGATCCAGCGCACCGCGTTGATGAAGTCGACCGCGTAGTTGTCGTGCTCCTCGATGCCGGTGGCGATGGCGAAGATGTTCGGGTCGAAGATGATGTCCTCGGGCGCAAAGCCCACCTCGTCCACCAGGATGCGGTAGGCGCGCTCGCAGATCTCGACCTTGCGCTCGTAGGTGTCGGCCTGGCCCTTCTCGTCGAAGGCCATGACCACGGCGGCGGCGCCGTAGCGCTTCACGAGCTTGGCCTCGTGCTTGAACTTGTCCACGCCCTCCTTCATGGAGATCGAGTTGACGATGCCCTTGCCCTGGATGCAGCGAAGGCCCGCCTCGATCACCTCCCACTTGGAGCTGTCCACCATCACCGGCACGCGCGCGATGTCGGGCTCGCTGGCAATGAGGTTCAGGAAGCGGACCATCGCGACCTTGCTGTCCAGCATGGCCTCGTCCATGTTGATGTCGATCACCTGGGCGCCGTTCTCCACCTGCTGGCGCGCGACGGCCAGGGCCTCTTCGAACTGGCCGTTCAGGATCATCCGCGCGAAGGCCTTGGAGCCGGTGACGTTGGTGCGCTCGCCGATGTTGACGAACAGCGTCCCCGCGCCGATGGCGACCGGCTCGAGGCCGGACAGCTTCATGGGGGGAACGGCAATTTGGGGGGTCTGGGCCATGGGCTCACCTGCGAAAGGAACAAACAGGCGAGCGTCGTTTTGAAATCCCAAGCCTGACGGCCCGCCTGGCGGACCGCTGCAACGCTCCTTGGGAGGGGATGGATTTTAAGGGCGTTCGCCCGCTCCCGCGGGAAAGCCCTATGCAGGCCCCGCAGGCACCCCCCACAGAATGCGCTCGCGCAATTCGTCGAAGAACGAACGTTCGTGTTTTTATTTGAAAACAAAGGAATGAACATATGCCAAGAAAGAGGAATTCGAGGCTGCTGCGCCTCACCGCCCGCCCGGTCTGCGCCGCACTGCTCTTCGGCCTTTTGGGGACGACGACGCTGAGCCAGGCGGCCATCACCGACACCCCCACGCAGGTCCAGGCCCGGGTGACGTCCAGCGAAGCGAAGACGAAGAACCCGATCGTGCTGGTGCACGGCCTCTTCGGCTTCGACAACGTGCTGGGCATCGACTACTTCTATCGCATCCCCGAAAGCCTGGCCGGCGCGGGCGCCAAGGTGTACGTGGCCCAGGTCTCGGGCGCCAACAGCTCCGAGATCCGCGGCGAGCAGCTGATCCAGGAGCTGAAGAACCTGCGGGCGCTCTCGGGCAACCCGTCGCTCAAGTTCAACCTCATCGGCCATTCGCAGGGCGCGCCCACCGCGCGCTACGTGGCGGCGGTGGAGCCCGGGCTGGTCGCTTCGGTCACCTCCGTGGGCGGTGCCAATGGCGGCTCGAAGGTGGCCGACATCCTGCGCAGGATTCCCGAAGGCAGCGTCTCCGAGGCGGTGGTCGCCGAGACGCTGCGCCTGGCGATGCTGCTGCTGGGCGCCCTCTCGGGCAAGGACCCGAGCGAGCTGCCCGAGGTGCCGTTGAACGCGCTCAGCTCGCTCACCACCGCGGGCGGCGCGGCCTTCGACAAGAAATTTCCGCAGGGCCGCCCGGCCCCCGGCGCCTCGTGCGACGTGAAGAGCGGCCCGGCCGAGGCGAACGGCGTGCGCTACTACTCGTGGTCCGGCGTGCAGCCGCTCACCAACGCGTTCGACGCGAGCGACGTGGCCATGGGCGGGCTGAGCCTCATCGCCTTCGGGGGCGAGACCAACGATGGCCTCCTGGCGGTGTGCTCCACCCGCCTGGGCACGCACCTGGGCGACTACCGCCAGAACCACCTGGACGAAGTCAACCAGCTCTTCGGCCTGACCTACATCGGGCTGTGGACGCTGTTCGAGAAGAAGCCGGTGCAGCTCTTCCAGGAGCAGGCGGCGCGCTTGAAGAGCGCGGGCCTCTGACGATGCGGCACGCCTCCTCGTGAAAAAGGCCAGACCGCTGCAGCTCGGCGCGATGGCGGGCGCCGCGGCGCTCGCTATCCTTGGCGGATGGTGGCTGGTGGACGGTCTGCCGCCGGCCGACGCCCCCGAGACGGTGGTGGCGACTTCCGCCGCCGCCGGCCCGGGTGGAACGGTCGGCGCAGTGCCGGCCGCGCAGCCGATCGGCGACGCCCGCCCCGCCCCCGACGCCATGCTGAACCCCTCGCTCATCCTCGTCTTCGAGAGCGTGCTCGCCGAGGCGCAGGCCACCGGCAAGGCGGCCTTCATGGCGATGGCGCCCGCCCTGCTCGCCAAGCGACTGCCGGCCGAACTGGTCGCGCGCGCGATGGGCCTGCTGGAGCGCTACGTCGACATGCAGGAGGCCATGCAGGCCCTGCCGCCGCCCGACGCCGGCGACGCGGCGGCGCTGCGCAAGACCATCGAGGCGCGCGCCGAAGTGCGGCGCCGGTACTTCGCGCCCGAGGAAATCGAAGGCCTCTTCGGCGACGAGATCCGCCAGGACACCCTCATGGCCGAGAAGATGGCGCTCGCCCGCGACGCCAACCTCACGCCCGAAGAGCGCGCGGCCGCCGCGCAGCGTCGTGAGGAGGCCCTGCTCACGCCCGAACAGCGCGAGCAGCGCCGCGCCTTCACCGCACAGGTCGACGTGCAGCGCCAGACCGACGCCATGGACGCGCGCGGCGCGAGCGCCCAGGAGCGCTTTGCCGAACGCAGCGCCGCCTACGGCTACGACGCGGCCCGCCAGCTGGCAGCGCTCGATCAGGAAAACCGGGACTGGAACAGCCGCCTCGACCAGTACGCCAACGCGCCGCCGGAGCAGCAGGAGCAACTGCGCGAATCGCTCTTCAACGAACGCGAGCGCCTGCGCCTGGCCGGCGCGCTGGCGCTGCGGGGGTCACGGTCTACGCCGTCTGGGCCGAACCCATCGCCGAACGCGGCAGGCCAAACACCCGGTCGAAGCCCCAGTTGAAGACGAAGGTGTAGACCAGGAAGAACACCACCAGGCCCAGGTCCATCACCAGCGCCTGCCAGAGCGAAACGCCCAGGCCCCAGGCGAACATCGGCACCAGGAACGCGATCAGCCCGCCCTCGAAGCCGATGGCGTGGGCGATGCGGCGGCGCACGCTGCGCCCGCGCACGGCCTGGCGCGATTCCCAGCGCTCGAAGAGCGCGTTGAAGATCAGGTTCCAGATCACCGCGACGACCGAGGCCGCCACCGCCAGCACGCCGGAATGGCCGAGCCCCGCGTCCGTCATCAGGGCCAGGCCGGCGCTGGCGCACACGATGGCGATCCCTTCGTACAGGGAGATGTAGACGACACGACGCTGGAGCCCTTGCATGACTTTTCCTCTTGAACTTGAATACGATGGATGGACTTTATTTGCTATTTACTGATATAAATAGTCATCTTATTTCAATTAAATTGATAGATCGGACGCCATGGCCTTCTCCAGCGACAACGTCGAGGTGTTCCTGGCCGTGATCGACCACGGCTCCTTCTCGGCCGCCGCGCGGGCGCTGCACAAGGTGCCCTCGGCCGTGAGCATGGCCATCGCGGGCCTGGAAGCCGAGCTTGACCTGCCCCTGTTCGACCGCAAGGGCCGCGAGCCCCAGCCCACCGCCGCCGCGCGTTCGCTGGAGCCGCAGGCGCGGATGCTCGCGGCGCAATTGAAGCAGCTGCAGGTGCAGGCGCTCGCGCTGACCCAGGGGCTGGAAAACCGCCTGACGCTGGCGATTGCGCCCGAGCTCCTGGCCGCGCCCTGGAGTGGCCCGCTCGCCGAACTCGCGCAGGAATACCCGCTGCTGCAGGTCGAGGTGCTGGCCGCGCCGCAGGCCGACGCGCTGGCGCTGCTGCACAGCGGCCGCGCACAGCTGGCGCTGGTGTTCGAGCGCCCGAGCCTGGACGGCCGCGAGGGTTTCCAGGAAGTGGGCAGCGACACGATGGTGACCGTGATGGCGCCCGATCACCCGGCGCTCGTCGCGGCGGCCGGCGAACGGCTGCGGGAAGAGCACCTCACGAACACGCGCCAGATCGTCGTCGCCGGCCGCGACCTGGCCACCAGCGATCCGCGCTTCGTGTTCGCGCGTCACGTCTGGCGCACCGACAATGCGCTGGCCGCGCTGAGCCTGATCACCGCCGGTCTCGGCTGGGGGTGGCTCCCGCGCAATTTCGCGCGGCCGCACGTGGCGGCGGGCGCGCTGGTCGAGATTCCGTTCGAGAACCTCAGCAACGGCCTCGACCTGTGGGTCGATGTGGTGTGGTCGAGGGAGCGCCCGCTGGGGCTGGGCGCGCAGCGCTTCGTGGCGCTGATCGCGCGCGACCGGCAGGCGGCCGCGCACGCGCCGAAGGATTCGGCGCCGTGAGTGGGTGATCGACGAGTGCGCTGAAGCGATCGCACCGATGGGGTGCCTTGCGCAGCGAAATCAAGGAGGAGGCCGCAGGCCGGGGGACATTCGCGGAGCAAGGCACCCCGTCGGTGTGATCGCTGCCCTGAACGATCCGTCCCACGCGCCCCGACCTCACAACGCTCAGGGCGCAGGCTTCGGTGGCGGCAGCATCAACACCATTTGCGTGATCGCGTACTCGCAATCGCGCGTGCCACGCAGGCAGTAGGCGGCCGTCGGCGCGACGTCGAAGATGGCGGGCGGCAGATCCGGGCAGGCCACGGCGATCTTGCCGGGGGTCGGCACGCTGACCTTGCAGTCGGGGCGCGCACCGGCGATGCGGTCGGACAGCAGCGTGTCCCACGACGGCGGCTTGCCGGTGTCGCCGCAGCCTCCCGCGAGCGCCGACACCAGGAGCGCGAATCCCGCGAAGCGGGGGGCGGCACCGCGCATCGGGTGCGCCGGTTCAGGCGGCTTCGCTGTAGAAGCCGGCGGCGTTGTTCAGAAGGCGTCCGGGCACCGGGGCCACGGCACGGCCGATCGCCGCGATGTGGTCCGGCGTCGTGCCGCAGCAGCCGCCCACGATGTTCACCAGCCCCTCGGCCGCGAACTCATGCAAGAGGCGCGAGGTGACATCGGGCGTCTCGTCGAAGCCGGTGTCGCTCATCGGGTTGGGCAGGCCCGCGTTCGGGTAGCAGCTGATGAAGGTGTCGCCCGCCACGCGCGCGAGCTCCTGGATGTAGGGGCGCATCAGCGCCGCGCCGAGCGCGCAGTTCAGGCCGATGGCCAGCGGCCGCGCGTGCCGCACGCTGTGCCAGAACGCGGTGACGGTCTGGCCGCTCAGGATGCGGCCGGAGGCGTCGGTCACCGTGCCGCTGATGATCAGCGGCAGGCGCTCGCCGCTGTTGTCGAAATACTCGTCCACCGCGAAGAGCGCAGCCTTGGCGTTGAGCGTGTCGAAGATGGTCTCGACCAGGATCACGTCGGCGCCGCCTTCGACCAGCGCTTCGGTCTGCTCGTAGTAGGCGGCGCGCAGCGATTCGAAATCGACGTTGCGTGCGCCCGGGTCGTTCACGTCGGGGCTGATGCTCGCGGTCTTGGGCGTCGGGCCGAGGGCGCCGGCCACGAAGCGCGGCTTGTCGGGGGTGCTGAACTTGTCGCAGGCCGCGCGCGCGAGCTTGGCCGATTGGAGGTTCATCTCGCGCGCCAGGTGCGCCATCTTGTAGTCCTCCTGCGCGATGGTGGTCGCGCCGAAGGTGTTGGTCTCGATGAGGTCGGCGCCCGCCGCGAGGTAGCCCTCGTGGATGTCGGAGATCACGTCGGGCCGGGTGAGCGAGAGCAGCTCGTTGTTGCCCTTCACGTCGCGCTCGAAGTCCTTGAAGCGCTCGCCGCGGTACTGTTCCTCGGTGAGCTTGAAGCGCTGGATCATCGTGCCCATGGCGCCATCGAGGATGGCAATGCGCTTTTCGAGGATGCCGGCCAATGCCTGGCCGCGGGTGTAGATGACGGGCTTCATAACCTCCGATTGTAGAAAAGGAGGCTTGCCCTGCCGCCCGTCAGTGCTTTGCCGGCCCCTCGACGAAGGCCAGCACCGCCTCGATCATCCGCCGCACATGCGGCTGCACGCCGGCCGCCACCTTGGGCAGATAGTCGAAGGGCAGCTTCTCCTGCATGTAGCTCGACTGCGTCATCTCCAGCTGCACCGCGTGCACGCCGCCGGCCGGGTTGCCGTACTGGCGCGTGATGTGGCCGCCCTTGAAGCGGCCGTTGAGGACGCCCGTGTAGCCCGTGGCCGATTCGGCGATGCCGAGCACCGTGGCGGCCAGCGCCGGGTCGCAGCTCGTGCCGTTGCCGGTGCCCAGGTTCAGGTCGGGCAGCTTGCCTTCGAAGAAGCGCGGCAGCACCGAACGGATCGAGTGCGCGTCCCACAGCGCGATGGTGCCGTGCACGGCCTTCAGGCGGTCGAGCTCGGCTTGCAATTGGCGGTGGTACGGGTGCCAGATCGCGTCGCGGCGCTGGGCCACTTCTTCGTCGTTCGGCAGGTCGTCGCTCGATGCGTAGACCGGCGTGTCGTCGAAGGTGTCGACCGGGCACAAGCCGGTGACGCTCTGGCCCGGGTAGAGGCTCGCGCCATCCGGCGGACGGTTCAGGTCGATCACGTAGCGCGAATGCGTGGCCACGAGCACCGAGGCGCCGAGTTCGTCGGCGAAGTCGTAGAGCCTCTCGAGGTGCCAGTCGGTGTCGGGCACATGGCGCGCCTCGTCGGTGAGGCGCGCGGCCAGCGCGGGCGGCACGTGGGTGCCCACGTGCGGCATCGAGATCAGCAGAGGGCGCGTGCCCTGGCGGAAACGGAACGCCGGTTCGGCGGTGGTGAAGGCCATGGTGGTTTCAGTCCTGAAGGAGTTGGGTGCGCGCCGCCACGAAGGCGGACGCGGATTCGGCGTGCAGCGTGTGGCGTCCGGCCGAGACGCGCTCGCGGCCGGCCACCCACACGGTGTCGATGGCAGAGGTGCGGTGGCTCGCGAAGACATGCGCCGAAAGCATGTCGGGCGCGGGCAGACCTTGCAGCGCAACGTGCGCCGCATCGAGCACGATGAAGTCGGCCTGCTGCCCCGCGGCGAGCCCGCCGGTCGCGCGGCCCGAGGCCTGCGCGCCGCCCTGCACTGCTTCGAGCGTGAGCGCCGTGGCGACATGCGGCTGCGCCGCGCTCGCGCCGACGTTGCGCTGGCGCTTGGCCAGGCGCTGGCTGTATTCGAGCATCAGCAGTTCTTCGGCCGCGTTGACGTTCGCGTGGCTGTCGGAGCCCACGCCCCATGCGCCGCCGTGGCTGCGCCACTTGGCGAAATCGAAGATGCCATCGCCCAGGTTCGCCTCGGTCGTCGGGCACAGGCCCGCGACCGCGCCGCTCTTCGCGGCGTATTCGTATTCGGCGTCGTTCATGTGCGTCGCGTGCACGAGGCACCAGCGCGCATCGACCGGCGCATGGTCGAGCAGCCACTCGACGGGACGCAGGCCACTCCATTCGACGCAGTCGTCCACTTCCTTCGTCTGCTCGGCGATGTGGATGTGGATCGGCGCCGTGCGGTCGATGGCCTCGAGCCCCGCGACCGCATCGCGCAGCGCCTCGGGCGGCACGGCGCGCAGCGAGTGCGGCGCGAGCCCCAAGCGCGCGCCCTGCGCATCGCATGCGGGCTTGAGCGCTTCGAGCAGGCGCAGCATCGATTCGGTCGAGCGCACGAAACGGCGCTGCCCTTCGTTGGGCGGCTGGTCGCCGAAACCGCTGGTCTGGTAGAGCACCGGCAGCAGCGTGAAGCCGATGCCGGTCTTCTGCGCGGCGCGCAGCAGCGCGAGGCTCAGCGTCGCGTCGTCGGCATAGGGGCGGCCGTCGGCGTCGTGGTGCACGTACTGGAATTCGCAGACGCTCGTGTAGCCGGCCTCGAGCATTTCGGCATAGAGCCAGGTCGCGATCGCTTCCATGTGATGCGGGCCCAGGCGCGCGGCGAAGCGGTACATCAACGTGCGCCAGCTCCAGAAGCTGTCGTGCTGCTCGGCGCGGTGCTCGGTGAGGCCGGCGAAGGCGCGCTGGAAGGCGTGCGAGTGCAGGTTGGGCATGCCGGGGATCACGGGGCCGGTCGCCACTTGCGCGCCTGCGGGCGATTGCGTGGACGACTGCACTTGCGTGAGCTGGCCTGCGTCGTTCCACGTGAGCAGCACATTCTTCGCCCAGCCCGCAGGCAGCAGCGCATCGGCCGCGAAAAGCGTGCGCGTCATGCTGCGTTTTCCAATGCAATGCGACCTTGGCGCACCGCGGTGCGCAACGGACGTTGACCGAACCAGTACGCGAGCTCGGCCGCATCGCGCACGTTCCACAGCACGAAGTTCGCGGGCATGCCTTCGGCGATAACGCCGTGCGTGGCCTGCAGGCCCAGCGCGCGCGCCGCATGCACCGTGACACCGGCCAGCGCTTCGGGCACCGTCAGCCGGAACAGCGTGCACGCCATGTTCACCATCAGCAGCAGGCTCAGCGTCGGCGAGGTGCCGGGGTTGTGGTCGGTGGACACGGCCATCGGCACGCCCGCGGCGCGCAGCGCCTCGATGGGCGGCAGGTGCGTGTCGCGCAGCGTGTAGTAGGCGCCCGGCAGCAGCACGGCCACGGTGCCCGACTGGCGCATCGCCTCGATGCCGTCGGCCGACAGGTGCTCGATGTGATCGCACGAGAGCGCCCCGTAGCGCGCGGCGAGCGCGGCGCCGCCCATGTCCGAGAGCTGCTCCGCATGCAGCTTCACCGGCAGGCCCAGCGCCTTCGCGGCCTGGAAGACCTGTTCGGTTTCCGCAAGCGAAAAGGCGATTCGCTCGCAGAACACGTCCACCGCATCGACGAGGCCTTCGGCGGCGAGCGCGGGCAGCATCTCGCGGCACACGAGGTCGATGTACTCGCCGCTGCGGTTCGCGTATTCGGGCGGCAGTGCGTGCGCGCCGAGAAAGGTGGTGCGCACGGTGACGCCATACGCGTCGCCGAGGCGCCGCGCCACGCGCAGTTGCTTTCGCTCATGTTCGAGCGAGAGGCCGTAGCCCGACTTGATCTCGATGGCGCAGACGCCATCGGCCAGCAGCTGTTCGAGGCGCGGTGCGGCCTGCGCGAAGAGCGTGTCTTCATCGGCCTCGCGCGTGGCGCGCACCGACGAGACGATGCCGCCGCCCGCCTTCGCCACTTCTTCGTAGGTCGCGCCCGCGAGCCGCATCGCGAATTCGTTGGCGCGCTGGCCGCCGTAGACCAGGTGCGTGTGGCAATCGACGAGGCCGGGCGTGACGAGCGCATCGCCGCCGTCGTGCGCAGAAAGCTCCGCGAACTCGGCGGGCAGTGCGCTGCGTGCGCCGACCCAGCGGATCGTGCCTTCCGCAACCACGATGGCGGCTTCGGTGCCTGCATCGGTCGCCAGGCGCAGGCCGGTCCAGAGGCCGTCGGCCGATGGGTATTCGTTGGCGGGTTTCATCGTCTTGTTCTCTTTCTGCAGATTACGCCGGCACGATGCGGACCGCCACCAGCCGCGCGTCGTCGCTCTCTGGCACCGCTTGCCACGCCAGCGGCGCGTCGGCCCAGTGCAGGCCCTCGCCCTCGGTGCACGCCTGGTCGTTCACACGCCATGCGCCGCGCAGGGCCAGCAGCACGCCATGCGGTGCGGCCTCGATGGCCGATGCGTGGTCCAGCACCTGCACGTCGGCGCGCCACTGGCCGTGGCGCGTCATCACGTTGAAGTCGTTCGACGCACTGCCCAGCAGCGTGCAGTCGATCGCATCGTCGCCGCTGAACGCGAACGGCCGGTGCGGCACGTCCAGCCTGTGCTCCACGCGCCCGTCATGCGTGAAGAGCCGCACCCCATCGCCCTCCAGCAGCATGATGCTGCGGTCGATGCCCGCGAACACCGAGAACGGCCCCGCGGCCGCGATGGTCGCGATGCTCACGCGCCAGCCGAAGCGCTCGAGCCCCGCGCCCTGCGGCCAGCTCGCGATCTCCTGCGTGGTGCCGCCGCCGTTCTTCCACGGCATGGCGGGCAGCGTGGCGCGCGAAAAACGTTGCACGCTCATCGCATCAACCCGCCCTGGCGCAGCTTCTGCTCGAAGTGCCGCAGCACCAGCGTCATCGTGCCGGTCAGCACGAAGTACACGAGCGCGATGGCCAGGTACACCTCCAGCGACCGGTACGACACGCTGATGATCTTCTGCCCCTCATGCATCACGTCATGAATCGTCAAGAGCGACACCAGCGCCGAGTTCTTGATGAGGGCGATGAACTCGTTGCCCAGCGGCGGAATCATCCGCACCACCGCCTGCGGCAGCACGATCTGGCGCATCGCCACGCCGGGCGTCATGCCGAGCGATTGCGCGGCCATCGTCTGGCCCTTGTCGATCGACTGGATCGCGCCGCGCACGATCTCCGACACGTACGCGCCCGAGTACACGCCGAGCCCCAGCACGCCGCAAAGGAACGCGGGCAGCAGGATGCCGAAGTGCGGCAGGCCGAAGAACAGGATGAAGAGTTGCACCAGCAGCGGCGTGCCGCGGATGACGGCCACGTAGGCGGTGCACACGCCGTAGAGCCAGCGCCGCTTCGGGTTCAGCCGGCCGATGCCGACGATGAGCCCCAGCACGCAGCCTAGCGCGAGCGCGCACGCGGTGATCTCCACCGTGACGAGCGCGCCGCGCAGCAGGTCGGGCCAGCCCTGCCAGACGGGCGAGAAATCGAAATCCATCGCGCGTTACTTTTCTTTTTTTACTTGGCCGTGGTGCTGAACCACTTCTTCTCGATCTGCGCGTAGGTGCCGTCGGCTTTCAGCTTCTCGATCGCGCCGTTCACCGCCTTGGTGAGTTCGGGCGTGTCCTTGCGGATGGCCATGCCGTACTCCTCGGTGGTGATCTGCTCGGGCAGCACCTTCAGGCCGCCGCGCGTGCGCACGTACTGGTAGGCGGCGGGCTTGCCGGTGACGGCCGCGTCGGCGCGGCCGATGTCCACGAGATTGAACATCTCCTGGTTCTTCTCGACCTCCATCAGCTGCACCTGCGGGTACTTTTCCTTCGTGAAGGCGACCGACTTGGTGCCCACCTGCACGCTGACCTTCTTGCCGTTGATGTCGGCCGGCGCCTTGATCGCCGTGTTGCCGTCCTTCACCATCACCACGAGGCCGCCCGCGTAGTAGGGCACGGTGAAGTCGACCACCTTCTTGCGCTCGTCGGTGATGTAGATGGCCGAGACGGCCATGTCGAAGCGCTTGGAAATGAGGCCCGGAACGAGCCCCTTGAAGTCGATGTCGATCCACTCGATCTTGCGGCCCATCGCCTTGCCGACGGCTTCGACCAGCTCCACGTCGAAGCCGGTGCGCTTGCCGTTCTCCACGAACTCCATCGGCGGGAAGGTGGCATCGGTGGCCACGCGCAGCGGCTCGCCCTGCGCGTGCGCGGCGCCGGCGACACCGAGGAGAGCGAAGAGAGCGAGGCCGGAGACTGCGGCGGCGGCGAGGGTGCGACGGGTGTTCATGGTGAAGGCTTTCATGGGGTTTGAAAAAAGTAGAAGCGACTGGCTACTGGAGCGCGCGCGAGATGCGCGCCGCTGTGACGACGGTCATGTGGAGCAATGCAGCTTCCATGCCCTGCACGCGCGTGATCGGCGCCATGAGCGTGATGGCGCCGCGCAGCCGCCGGCCCGAGGCCAGCACCGGCGCGCTCACGCCCCAGACGCCGGCATCGACCTCGCCCTGCGTGACGGCATGGCCCGCTTCGCGGATCGCATCGAGTTCAGTGGTGCGCTCTGCGCGACGCTGTGCGCTTTCGCCGAGGCCGTCGAGCAATGCATCGCGCTGGTCGAGCGGCATGTGCGCGAGCAGGCACTTGGCACTCGCGCCGTCGCTGGCCGGGACGCTGCGGCCCCGGTCGAACGAGCAGCGCAGCGAATGTTCGCTGTCGATCATCTCCAGGCACACCACGCGGTCGTTCACCGCGGTGACCAGCGCCACGCTCTCGTGGCTCTGCTGCACCAGCGCGCGCATGTCGGCGCGCGCGGCCATCACGAGGTCGGAGTTGCCGTCGAAGCCGCTCGCCAGTTGCACGCTCACCGGGCCCGGCGAGTAGCGCCCGTCGGACTCCATCACGAAGCCCCAGCGGCGCAGCGTGGCGATCTGGCGGTACAGCGTGCTCTTGACGAGGCCGGTGGCCTGCGCCAGTTCGGCGGCCGTCATCGCGACCTTGCTCTGTGCCAGCACCGACAGCACGAACAGCGCGCGGTCGTTGTGGGCGGAAGCATCGGTCGGGGGCGTCATCGCAGGCAGTATCTTGCTGGCCGTTCTCACTTCCAAGCCCTGATTCCCACCGGGTGGGAATGGGCCGGATTTTTACTTCTACCTTTGTCTTACCGATTGGCGCGCCAGGGGCCCGCTCAACGCACCATCGGCAGCTTCAGGCCCTGCTTCTTGGCGGTGGCGACGGCGATGTCGTAGCCCGCATCCGCATGGCGCATGACGCCGGTGGCCGGGTCGTTCCAGAGCACGCGCTCGATGCGCTTGGCGGCCGCGTCGGTGCCGTCGCACACGATCACCACGCCCGAGTGCTGCGAGTAGCCCATGCCCACGCCGCCGCCGTGGTGCAGGCTGACCCAGGTCGCGCCGCCCGCGGTGTTGAGCAGCGCGTTGAGCAGCGGCCAGTCGCTCACCGCATCGGTGCCGTCCTTCATCGCCTCGGTCTCGCGGTTCGGGCTCGCGACCGAGCCGGTGTCCAGGTGGTCGCGGCCGATGACGATAGGCGCCTTCAGCTCGCCGTTCTTGACCATCTCGTTGAAGGCCAGGCCCGCGATGTGGCGCTCGCCCAGGCCCAGCCAGCAGATGCGCGCGGGCAGGCCCTGGAAGGCGATGCGCTCGCGCGCCATGTCGAGCCAGCGGTGGGTGTGGGTGTTCTCGGGGAACAGCTCCTTGATCTTGGCGTCGGTCTTGTAGATGTCTTCCGGATCGCCCGAGAGCGCGACCCAGCGGAACGGGCCCTTGCCTTCGCAAAAGAGCGGGCGGATGTAGGCGGGCACGAAGCCGGGGAAGTCGAAGGCGTTCTTCACGCCCTCGTCGAACGCGACCTGGCGGATGTTGTTGCCGTAGTCGACCGTGGGGATGCCCATGGCCTGGAAGTCGAGCATGGCCTGCACGTGCACGGCGCACGATTTCGCGGCCGCCTTCTTGAGCGCATCGTGCTGCGACACATCCTTCATCGCGGCCTGCCATTGCGGCACGGTCCAGCCCGAGGGCAGGTAGCCGTTGATGAGGTCGTGCGCGGAGGTCTGGTCGGTCACCAAGTCTGGCTTGATGCCGCCGGCCTTCGCGCGCTTCACGAGCTCGGGAAGGATGTCGGCCGCATTGCCCAGCAGCGCGATCGACACCGCTTCCTTCGCATCGCAGTGCTGCTTGATGAGCTCGAACGCATGGTCGATGTCGCGCGCCTGCTTGTCGACATAGCGCGTGCGCAGGCGAAAGTCGATGCTCGTCTGCTGGCACTCGATGTTGAGCGACACCGCGCCCGCGAGCGTGGCCGCGAGCGGCTGCGCGCCGCCCATGCCGCCCAGGCCGGCCGTCAGGATCCACTTGCCCGCGAGGCTGTTGTCGTAGTGCTGGCGGCCGGCTTCGACGAAGGTCTCGAAGGTGCCCTGCACGATGCCCTGGCTGCCGATGTAGATCCAGCTGCCCGCGGTCATCTGGCCGTACATGAAGAGGCCCTGGCGATCGAGCTCGTTGAAGTGCTCCCAGTTGGCCCACTTGGGCACGAGGTTGGAGTTGGCCAGCAGCACGCGCGGTGCGTTCTCGTGCGTCTTGAACACACCGACCGGCTTGCCCGACTGGATGAGCAGCGTCTCGTCGTCGTTCAACTCTTTCAGCGACGCGAGGATCTGGTCGTAGCAGGCCCAGTTGCGCGCGGCGCGGCCGATGCCGCCGTACACCACGAGGTCCTGCGGACGCTCGGCCACCTCGGCATCGAGGTTGTTCTGCAGCATGCGGTAAGGCGCTTCGGTGAGCCAGCTCTTGCAGTTGAGCTCGCTGCCGCGCGGGGCGCGGATCACGCGCGTCGGGTCATGGCGCGGGTCGGTGGCATCGGGATTGTTGAGGGCGAATTTTTCGGGAGCGTTCATGGCGTGGTTCTCCTATCGAGTGATGTTTGACGAGTGACTGGGCAGGATGTTCAGCAGCGCGGCCGGCAGCTCGGCCTTCAGCGCCCACTGGCGCATGGCTTCGATGTCGGGGGCGAGGTAGCGGTCGCGTTCGAGGAAGGCGACGCTCTGGCGGATGCGGGCGAATTCCGCCTCCACCAGCGGCGAGCTCTTGAGCTTTCGCTTGAGCTCGATGCCTTGCGCGGCGGCCATCGCTTCGATGCCGACGACGACAGCCGTGTTGTTGACCATGTCGCCCAGGCGCCGCGCGGCGAAGGTGGCCATCGAGACGTGGTCTTCCTGGTTGGCCGAGGTGGGCAGGCTGTCGACGCTGGCGGGGTGCGCGAGCGACTTGTTCTCGGAGGCGAGTGCGGCAGCCGTGACCTGCGCGATCATGAAGCCGGAGTTCAGGCCCCCATCGCGCACCAGGAACGGCGGCAGGCCCGAGAGGCCGGTGTCCAGCAGCAGCGCGATGCGGCGCTCGGCGATGGCGCCGACTTCGCTCACGGCCAGCGCAATGATGTCGGCCGCGAACGCGACCGGCTCCGCGTGGAAGTTGCCGCCCGAGATCACCTCGCCCGTGTCGCAGAAGACAAGCGGGTTGTCCGATGCGGCGTTGGCTTCGATGACCAGCACGCGCGAGGCGTGCGCGAGGTTGTCCAGGCACGCGCCCATCACCTGCGGGATGCAGCGCACGGAGTACGGGTCTTGCACGCGACCGCAGTCGGCGTGCGAGGGGACGATCTCGCTGCCTTCGAGCAGCGTGCGCACGGCGCCTGCGACGGCGATCTGGCCAGGCTGGCCGCGCGCGGCGTGGATGCGCGCGTCGAAGGGCTTGATCGAACCTTGAATGGCTTCGAGCGACAGCGCGCCCGACATCAGCGCGGCGGCGAACACGTCTTCCGCGCCGAAGAGGCCGGCGAGCGCCAGCGCGGTCGACACCTGCGTGCCGTTGAGCAGCGCGAGGCCTTCCTTTGGACCGAGCACGAAGGGTTCGAGGCCGATGCTGCGCATCGCCTCGGCGCCGCTGACCTTCCTGCCGTCCGCCAGCGTCGCTTCGCCCTCGCCGATCAGCACGCAGGCCATGTGCGCGAGCGGCGCGAGGTCGCCCGAGGCACCGACCGAGCCCTTGCACGGAATGCTCGGCGTGACGCCCGCGTTGAACAGCGCCAGCAGCGCATCGACCAGCGCGGGCCGCACGCCCGAGTGCCCGCGCGCGAGGCTCACCGCCTTGGTCGCGAGCACCATGCGCACGACCGGCGCGGCCAGCGGCTCGCCCGTGCCCACGCTGTGCGAGACGACGAGGTTGCGCTGCAGTTCGGCCAGGTGGTCGTTGCCGATGCGCGTGCTCGCAAGCTTGCCGAAGCCGGTGTTGATGCCGTAGACCACCTGGTCGTTCTCGACGATGTGGCGCACGGCCGCCTCGGCCTTCTGCATGCCGTCCAGCACCGACGGATCGAGCGCGAGCCGAACGCCGCCGGCCTGGATGCGTCGCAGCATCGCAAGGTCGACCTTGCCGGGCGTGAGGGTCAATGTGGCATCGGATGCAGCAGTGGTGTGGCTTGGCATGTGAACCTGTCTATACAAGTAGTTGCGAGAGATAACGATCGTTCTGCGAGACGAAAAAAGCTAACCGAAGCTCGGGTTGCCGTCGGCCTTGAAGCGGCTCCCCAGGCTGTAGCGCGATGCCGGATGCAGGCAGCGCACCCAGGTCACGGGCGTGTTGCGCGTCCAGGTGCGGCGCGTGAGCAGCAGGCACGGGTCGGTCACTTCCATCGCGAGCCGCTCGGCCTGTTCGGCGTTGGGCAGCACGGCATCGACAACGTGTTCGATCTGGTCGAAGGGCACGTTGCGCACCAGGTATTCGCTGGGCGGCACGAGGGTGAAGTCCTGCTCGAGATAGTCGGGCACGACCTGCGGGTTGACGTAGCGCTCCTCCAGTTGCACGGGCGTGTCGTTCTCCAGGTGCAGGCAGGCGCTGTGGAACACCGAATCGCCCGCGCGCAGGTCGAGCCACGCGGCCACGTCGGGCGAGGCGGCGATGCGCTCCACGGCCAGCATCTCGCAGCGGTAGTCGTGGCCGCGCTGGCGAATTTCGCTGGCGATGTTGGCGATCTGCAGCAGCGTCGATTGCGGCTTGTTCTCCGCCACGAAGCTGCCCACGCCGGCCACGCGCACGATGCGGCCCTGCTCCACCAGTTCGCGCAGCGCCCGGTTCACCGTCATGCGCGCCATGCCGAACTGCGCGACCAGCTCGTGCTCCGAGGGCAGGCGGTGGCCGGGCGGCCAGGTGCCGTCCTGGATCTTGCGGGAGATGTGGTCCTTGACTTGCGCGTAGAGCGCGAGGGTCGGCAGGTCGCGTTTCATCGTTGTGTTCAATGCTCCGCGGCGGCCATCGATTCGGCGCGGATTTCTTCCGTGAGGCGCGCCTTGATGTCCATGAACTCGGGCGAGGTCTTGATCGTGTAGCTGCGCGGATGCGGAAAGTCCACCGCGATCTCGGTCTTGATGCGGCCCGGCCGCGCGCTGAACACCGCCACGCGGTTGGCCATGAAGATCGCCTCGTCGATGTCGTGCGTGACGAAGAGCACCGTCTTCTGCGCCGATTCCCAGATGCCCAGCAGCAGCTCCTGCATCAGCACGCGCGTCTGGTTGTCCAGGGCGCCGAAGGGCTCGTCGAGCAGCAGCATCTTGGGGTCGTTGGCGAGCGCGCGCGCAATCGCCGTGCGCTGCTGCATCCCGCCCGAGAGTTGCTTGGGAAAATGGTTCTCGAAACCGCGCAGACCCACCTTGGCGATGAAGAACTCGCTGCGCTCCTTCTGGTCGGCCTCGCTCATGCCGCGCTCGCGCAGGCCGAAGCGAATGTTCTGCGCCACCGTGAGCCAAGGAAAGAGCGTGTAGCTCTGGAACACCACGCCGCGGTCGGCGCCCGGGCCTTCGATGCGCTCGCCGTCGAGCAGCACCTGACCGGTGGTCGGGAAATCGAGCCCCGCCACGATGCGCAGCAGCGTCGACTTGCCGCAGCCCGAGGGGCCGAGGATGGTGACGAAGTCGTTCTCCTTCACCTCGAAGTCGATGGGCAGCAATGCCTGCGTGCTCTGGCCCTTGGTACCGGTGAAGACGCGCGAAACGCCCTGGATAGACAGTTGGTTCTTCACAGTGCGGCCCATGCGAACAGACGGCGATTCAACGCCTTGAAAGCGAAGTCGGACAAAAGGCCGATGACGCCGATCACGATGATCCCGAAGATGATCTGGCCGGTGTTCAGCAGCGCCTGGCTGTCGGTGATCATGTGGCCGATGCCCGAGGACGAGCCGATCAGCTCCGCGACGATCACGTAGGTCCACGCCCAGCCGAGCACGAGGCGCAGCGTTTCGGCGATGCCCGGTGCGGCGCCCGGAATGAGCACGCGCGCGACGATGCCGCGGCTGTTGGCGCCCAGCGTGTAGGCGGCTTCGACGAGGTCGCGCCGCGCGCCGCCCACCGTGACGGCCACCATCAGCACGATCTGGAAGAACGAGCCGATGAAGATCACCAGCAGCTTCTGCATTTCGCCCAGGCCCGCCCACAGGATCAAGAGCGGAATGAAGGCCGAGGCCGGCAGGTAGCGGCAGAACGAGACGAAGGGCTCGAAGAAGGCCTCCACCGTTTTCCAGGTGCCCATCGCGATGCCCAGCGGCACCGCGAACACTGCGGCCAGCAGGAAGCCGCCGAACACGCGCCACACGGTCATGCCGATGTCGCCGATGAAGCCGTACTCGGTGAAGAGCAGCCAGCCCTCCTTGACCATGGTCGGCGGGCTCGCGAGGAAGGTCGGCGAGACGAAACCGCCGAGCGTGGCGAGCGACCACACGAGCACGAACACGACGAAGAAGCCCAGGCCCAACAGCACGCGCGCACGCGCGCCGATGGGTTCGAGCGGCGCGAACGCGCGGCGGCGCACGGGAGGCACGACCGGCTGGGAGGAAGCAGTGCCCGCCGATGCCGCGCGAGGCGGCACCTGTGGCGGCATCGCCTTACTTGACGTAGCTTGCATCGAAGGTGACTGCGTAGTCTTCAGGAGCCTTGCGGATCACGCCGGCTTCCAGAAGGATCGCCGCGGCTTCCTTCATGAAGGTGGTGAGCTCGCCCGCGAAGAACTTCTGGTTCGCGGCCTTGTCCTGCCAGCGCAGGTACGCCGACGACTTGGCGAACTGCTCGCCGCTTTGCTTGACGGCCGAGCCCATGAGCTCGTTCGACTTGGCCGGGTCGGCCTTGATCATGTCCAGCGCATCGAAGTACGACTTGGTGAGCGCGGCGGCGGCCTTGGGGTTGGCCTTGAGCCAGGTGGGCGCGCACCCGACGGTGTCCATCACCATCGGGTAGTCGAGCGTGGTGGCCAGGATCTTGCCGGCGGCCGGGTTGGCGCGCACGGTGGAGAGGTAGGGCTCGTAGGTCATGGCGGCGTCGTTCTGGCCAGCGACGAAGGCCTGCGCTGCGGGCTGCGGCTCGAGCGAGACGACCTTCACGTCCTTCAGGCTCATGCCGTTCTTGCTGAGCATCCACGCCAGGCCGAAATACGGCGCGGTGCCGGGGGCGCTCACGCCGATGGACTTGCCCTTCAAGTCGGCGAAGGTCTTCACGTCGTTGCGCACCGCGATGCCGTCGGCGCCATAGGACTTGTCCATCTGGAAGATCTGCACGATCGGCACGCCGTTGGCGTTCCAGGCGACGTGCGTCTCCACGGTGGTGGCCGCGCACTGGATGGCGCCGGAGGCCAGGGCCAGGTGGCGGTCCTTCTGCGGGATCATCTTCAGTTCGACGTCCAGGCCGTTCTTCTTGAAGATGCCGGCCTTGTCGGCCAGCGAGAGCGGCGCGAAGCCGGTCCAGCCGGACATGCCGAGCGAAATCTTCGTGTCCTGGGCGGCGGCCGCGCCGGCCATGCCCGCTGCACATGCACCTGCTGCCAGCAGCGAAGCGACTTTCACAACTACCGTCTTGACCATGGGTACTCCTGGTTCCGTTTTCTTGAGAGATGGCTCGGCGATGCGCCCCGGGGGGCCGGGCTGCGCGCGCCTCGCATTGTTGCCAAGCGCCCCAACTTGTATATACAGGATAACCCGTGAGGGCCGTTCCGGTGCATTTCGTTAAGGAAGATGCACCAGATCGCTGTCTAGACAAATAGGGCGGCGGGACGGAGGTCTCCATTGCAAACCTCGTGCCACAGTCATAACCCGGTGGCTGGGGGACAATCGACCGCCCCGCCCTTCATCCCCCTTCCGACGTCCGCCTCCGCAGCCCGTGTCCTCCCTCGCACCCCACCCCCTCGACGCCCCCGGCAGCAGCACCGCACCGGCCGAAATCCTCCACGAAGTCTTCGGCTATTCGCAGTTCCGCGGCGCCCAGCAGGACATCGTCGATCACGTGGTGGGCGGCGGCGACGCGCTGGTGCTGATGCCCACGGGCGGCGGCAAGTCGCTGTGCTACCAGATCCCGGCCATCGCGCGGCAGCGCGCGGGGCGCGGCGTCGCGGTTGTGGTGTCGCCGCTGATCGCGCTGATGCACGACCAGGTCGGCGCGCTGCACGAGGCGGGGGTGAATGCGGCGTTCCTCAATTCGACGCTCGACTGGGAACAGACGCAGGACGTGGAGCGCCGCATGCTGCGCGGCGAGATCACGCTGCTCTACGCGGCGCCCGAGCGGGTGAACACGCCGCGCTTTCTCTCGCAGCTCGATTCGCTCAAGGAGCGCGGCAAGCTCTCGCTCTTTGCGATCGACGAGGCGCATTGCGTGAGCCAGTGGGGCCACGACTTCCGTCCCGAATACCGCGCGCTCACCGTGCTGCACGAGCGCTACGCGGGCGTGCCGCGCATCGCGCTCACCGCCACGGCCGATGCGCTCACGCGCGCGGACATCGTCGAGCGGCTGCAGTTGGAAGAGGCGCGCCAGTTCGTCTCCAGCTTCGACCGGCCGAACATCCGCTACACCATCGTCGAGAAGAAGGACGCGACCACGCAGCTCTTGCGCTTCATCGAACGCGAGCACGAGGGCGATGCGGGCGTGGTCTATTGCCAGTCGCGAAAGCGCGTGGAAGACCTCGCGACGACGCTGCAGGGCGCGGGCATCAACGCCCTGCCCTACCACGCGGGCCTGGACGCTGGGGTGCGCCAGAGGCACCAGGACCGGTTCCTGCGCGAAGAAGGCATCGTGATGGTCGCGACCATCGCCTTCGGCATGGGCATCGACAAGCCCGACGTGCGCTTCGTCGGCCACCTGGACATGCCCAAGAACATCGAGGGCTACTACCAGGAAACCGGCCGCGCGGGCCGCGACGGCGCCCCCGCCGACGCCTGGATGACCTACGGCCTGAACGACGTGGTCAACCAGCGCCGCATGATCGACGAGAGCCCGGCCGGCGAGGAGTTCAAGCAGGTGATGCGCGGCAAGCTCGATGCGCTGCTCTCGCTGGCCGAGGCGAGCGACTGCCGGCGCGTGCGGCTCCTCGGTTACTTCGGCGAGAAGAGCACGCCCTGCGGCAACTGCGACAACTGCCTGAACCCGCCGCAGGTGTGGGACGGCACCGATGCCGCGCGCAAGCTGCTGAGCACCATCTACCGCGTGCAGCAGCTGAGCGGCATCAGCTTCGGCGCGGGGCACATCATGGACATCCTGCGCGGCAAGGAAACAGAGAAGGTCAAGCAGTTCGGCCACGAGCGCATCAGCACCTTCGGGCTGGGCGCGGAGTTCAGCGAGGTGCAACTGCGCGGCGTGCTGCGCCAGCTGATCGCCACGGGCGCACTGGCGGTCGATGCGGAGGCCTTCAACACGCTGAAACTCACCGAGGGCTCGCGCGCGGTGCTCAAGGGCGAGGCGAACGTGACGCTGCGCGAATCCATCTCGTCACCGGCCGAGCGCAAGCCCCGCCGCGAGAAGGTCGCCAAGGGCGCGCCGTCGCCGGCCGCCGCCAAGCTCGACGACACCGGCAAGAAGCGCTTCGAGGCGCTCAAGGCCTGGCGCGGCGAGGTGGCCAAGGAACACAACCTGCCGGCCTATGTGATCTTCCACGACGCCACGCTGGCGTCGATCGCCGAGCGCGCACCGGCGACGCTCGAAGACCTGCAGGGCATCAGCGGCATCGGCACCAAGAAGCTCGAGGCTTATGGTGCCGAGGTGCTGCGCGTCTGCTCGGCGTTCTAGCCGGGCAGCAGCGCCTCTTCAGTTCGCCGGCGGCAGGGTGATCGGCACCGGCCGCGTGAGCAGGTCGACGAAGAGCTCGAAGAAGCGCGCGTTGTCGAAGCGCTGCACCACCGTCATCTTCTGCAGCGTCGGGCCTGCGGGCTGCGAGGCGTAGCCGATGGAGCGGCCGTTGTCCGCGGCGCCGGGCTTGGCCACCACGTCGACGTAGCGCTCCACCGTCTTGGTGGCGTAGGTGGGGTCGATCAGGTAGGCCAGCGTGAGGGTGTCCCAGATGTTCTGCGTGTAGTCGGGGTTGTTCTCGAAGCCGTTGGTGCCGCTGAAACCGAAGCCGTTGAGCTTGCGGAACACCTCGGTCACGGCGGTGGGCTTGGCCGGGTGGGCGATGCGGTCGTACACCGGCTTGGTGAGGAACACGGTGTCGGTCACGTCCAGCGGCACGATCACCTGCGGGATCGGCAGGCGCACCACGAACTGCGCGGCGTCGGGGTCGAACCACCAGTTGAACTCGGCCGTCTTGGTGGTGTTGCCCGGCACGTCGATGGCGCCGCCCATGTAGATGATCTTCTTGATCAGCGGCACGATGTCGGGGCTCTTCTTCACCGCAAGCGCGATGTTGGTGAGCGGGCCGATGGCCAGGATGGTGACCTCGTTCGGGTTGGCCTTGACCGTGTCGATGATGAAGTCGACCGCGCTCTTGCGCTGCACCAGCGTGCGGGTGGCAAAGCCGTCGGGCGAGGGCTTCAGGTCGGCGTCGGTCTTGGGCTCGGGGCCGCTCCAGGCGCCCAGGTAGCCGTCGCCGCCCGCGCCGGCGGCCATTTCGGCCTCCACGTCGGCGAAGGTGTGGTTGAGCGCGTAGTTCTCGCCCACGTACACGCCGATGCGGTCGCCTACGCCCAGGCGCTCGACCGACATCAGCGCATCGGCCACGCCCTGCTTGAGCCACTGGTTGCCCGAGACCACGCTGATGCCCATGACCTGGACCTTGCCCTGCGCTTGCAGCTGCGCGGCCATGACGCCGAGCTGGCCGTCGTCACTCATGGTGTTGTAGTCGCTGTCGATGATGATCTTTTGCGCGGGCGGCGGCGTGGCGCCGAAGCCGGGCGCGAGCCCGATGCCGCCGTTGCCGTCGCCGCCGCCACCACAACCCGCCAGTACGGCGACGACGATGAGGGTGAACACCGTCCCGATCCATTTGCGCATCTGCTTCTCCTAAGAATTTGGTTTTCAGTCGAGGCCACTGAAATACAAACGTTTGCGCAAACCTTTGCGCAAACGTTTGCCAAACTCTAAAGGGCGAAGCCCAGGCATGGCAAGGTGCTATGGCTAGGGGTTTTCCGCGGGGCCGCGCGAGACTGCGCGAAGTGGCCCCGGGCGCCTGTCGATGCCTGTCAGCCCGCAGTGGGCGGCGGATCGATCAGGCGGTTCTCGCGCAGCGGCGAGCGGTTGAAAAGGGCTGGCTGCTCCTCGGGCGCGACCTCGGCCTTGTCCAGGCCGATGCCCGGCGCGGCCTTGGCCGATGCGGCCGGTACCGGGCACGCGCCGGCGCTGCGCAGCGCGAGCGCCGCGGCCAGCCGCGCTTCGGCGGGGTCGCCCAGCTGGTGGCCGAAGTCGTCGGCCACGGTGCAGTTGGCGTTGGGCGCAAAGCCGTCGCCGTAGTCCCCGAAGCCCGCCTGGTTCACGCCCTTGAACTGGATCGCGAAGTAGGTGGTGCCGCAGTTGTCCTGCGGATAGAAGCCATAAGGCTTGCCGCAGGTGGTGCCGCCCACCAGGTTGACGGTGACGCCGATGCCGCGCAGGCTGTTGATCACCGACTCGCTGGCCGAGCAGGTGTCGGGGCTGGTCAGCACGGTGACGCGCGAGAGGCCGAGCGTGGGCAGCGGCTGGTTCAGGCGGCTGGTTCCGAGGAACGGCGTGAGGGCCTGCGCGAGCGTGAGGCGGAACGGGTTCTTGTCGTTGAAGCTCAGCAGCTCGAAGGTCTTGCCCGCCGTCTGGCCGGGCCCGGCCACCATGTAGGCCAGGCGGCTCGCGATGTTGAGCTGGCCGCCGCCGTTGTAGCGCATGTCCAGCACCAGGTCCTGGATGCCGCCGTTCTCCTTGAGCTTGTTCACCGCCGCGACGAGCTGCGCCTCGGAGGTGGTGATGTGGTCGTTGAACAGCAGGTAGCCCACGCGGTTGCCGGGGTCGCCGATGGTCGTGACGTTCTGCACCGGCGTGCGGGTGACGTTGGCCGCGGTGAGCTCCAGGGTACGCGTCGCCCCGTCCTGCTCCAGCTTGAAGGTGTGCTTCTCGCCGGCCGCCTGCGGCGAGAGGCCGCGGTTGATGACGGTCGTGTTGGTTCCGTTGACGACGTCGATGCCGTCGACCTCGAGCACCTTCGCGCCGCGCGCGATGCCGTTCGCCGCGGCGGGCGAGCTGGAATGCGGCTCGGTGAAGGCCACGCGCAGCTCGCGCGGCCGGGAGCTGCGCACGAATGCGAACTCGATCCCGTACCCCGGCGAGATGCCCGCATTGGACAGCTGGCGGTACACCTCGGTGTCGTAGATGTAGTGGAAGCGGTCCTTCGCCCGGCCCGAAGGCGAGGTGGTGGCCGGTGTCTTGAGCACGTTGAAGAAGGCGACGGGCGTCGCGTAGTCGGCCGCCTTGAGGGTGGCCGGCACCTCGTTGTACCAAAGGTAGGTTTCGTCGATCCAGCTGCGGACCCAGGTCTTTTCGTTGTCGACGGTGCCGGCGCTGTCGGGGTAGACGGCGCCGGTTTCGGGGTTGATGCCGCGGCGCGGCGCGGCGCAGAGGCCCGCGGTCTCCGAGGAAGGGGCGAAGCCGCCGCTCCCGCCGCCGTCGGTGGGCGGATTGCCGGTGGCAGGCGGCAACCCGCCGATCGGAAAGCCGCCGCCGCCTCCTCCACCCCCGCCGCCACCGCCGCAACCCGCCAGCAGGCCGGCCACGAGGAGCGCCGCCGCGGCGGCCCATGCGCCGGAGCGTGGCGGACGCGCTCGACACGGTAATGGCCGCAGGTCTGTGTTGCGAAAGCCCATGGATTTCCTCCTCGTGCCCGCCCCCGCGGACACGCCCGCTTGTTGATCTTTACTGGACGAAGCCCATGCCGCGCGATTCGCGGACCTCGGGCTTGATGCGGTGCTCGGCCTCGAGCTGGTCGAGAAACTCCGCCGCCGAAAACTCGACCGCGAGGATATCGGTCTGGCGTTTCACCGCCGCGAAATCCCCCGGGCACAGCTGTGCCAATTGCGCGAGCCGCGTTTTCACTTCGCCGGTCATCAATGCCGCATCGCCCGCGAGCGCCTCGGTCACGAACATGCGTTCGCGCTGCACGGCCGTGAGCGGCTTGAACTTGATTTTGAAGGTGAAGCGCCGCAGCGCCGCCTGGTCGAGCCGATCGAGCAGGTTGGTGGTGCAGACGAACACGCCGTTGAAGCGCTCCATGCCCTGCAGCATCTCGTTGACCTCGGTGACTTCGTAGGTGCGCTGCGCGCTGCGGCGGTCCTGCAGGAAGGAGTCGGCTTCGTCCAGCAGCAGCACGGCCTTCTCGGCCTCGGCTTCCTTGAACATGGCGGCCATGTTCTGCTCGGTCTCGCCGACGTACTTGCTCATGAGATCGCTGGCCTGCTTGATGATCAGCGGCCGGCCCACGGCGCGTGCGATGTGCTCGGCCAGCGCGGTCTTGCCGGTGCCCGGCGCGCCGTAGAAGCACAGCGTGCCGTGGCCGCGCGCCTTCAGCGCCTCGACGATGCGCGGGATCTCGAAGCGGGTCTCCACGTTGAGCATGTCCAGGTCGTAGGTGGTCACGTTGCGGCGCTCGCCGCGGCCGGTGTCCAGCGTGCCGAGGGCCATGTCGGCGTTGCGCAACTGCCGTTCGATGAGTCCCTCCACCGAGGCGTCGTCGGTCTTGGCCAGGCCCGCGAAACGCACCGCGGTGCGGATCTGCGCGGGCGTGAGGCCCTTGCGCTCGGCGAGCTTCGCGGTGAATGCCTCGGACACCACGACGCCTTCGAGCGTCTTCTTCACGAGCTGCTCGCGCGCACCGGGCGGCGGCGACTTGAGTTCCAGGTGGTAGGCGAAGCGGCGGCGGAACGCGGGGTCGATCTGCTCGATGCGGTTGGTGACCCAGAGCGTCGGCACGGGGTTGGCCTCCAGGATCTGGTTGACCCAGGCCTTGCCGCTCACGCTGCCGCTGGTGGGCGCGGGGATCTGCTCGGCGCGCGCCATGAACTGCGCAGCCTCGGTGCTGATCGGTGGGAACACGTCTTCGACTTCGTCGAACAGCAGTGCGGCCTGCGCGCTGCCCTTCAAGAACACTTGCGCGATCTGCAGCGAGCGGTAGCGATCGCGGCCGCTCAGCGAGTTGCCGTCGCGGTCGGCGTATTCGACCTCGAAGAGCTCCAGGCCCGCGGCCTGCGCGACCACTTTCGCGAGCTCGGTCTTGCCGGTGCCGGGCGGGCCGTAGAGCAGCACGTTGACGCCCGGCTCCTTGCGCGCGACCGCGGCGCGCAGCAGCGTGACGAGCATCTGCGCGTCTTCTTCGACGAAGGAAAAATCGTGCGGCGTGAGCGCGCTCTTGGCCGACGGGCGCGTGAATACGGCCATCAGTTCGTTGTGGTCGCGGTACTCGCGCATGAGCACCGGCGGCAGCTTCTCGCTGACCTTCATGAGGTCGGCGAGGTCGGTGATGTTGTGCTCGGAGATCAGGTTCTCCACGAGGCCTATGCGCTCCAGGCGCGAGCCCGCACGCAATGCCTCGCCCACTTCGCTCGCGTTGACGCCCGCGATGTCGGCGATGGCGGCGTAGGCCTCGGGCGCGTTGTTGACCTTGAACTCGACCAGCAGCGAGCGCAGGTCGCGCTGGTAGCGCGCGAGCGTGCCGTAGAGCAGCAGCGCGCGCTCGGCCTTGTTGAGTTGCAGGAGGCCCGCGAGCGCATCGATGTTCTTCTCGACGAGCGTCGATTGCTTGCGTAGCGCATGCGTGAGCCAGTCGCGCGTGACGGCGAGCACCGAGAGCAAGTCCTTGGGCTGGTCCTTCGCGTATTCGTCCAGGTAGAAGAAGAGCGTGCCTTCTTCATACGGCCCGCGCCACACGCCGTGGCGTTCGAGCAGCGTGCGGCCATCGAAATTCTCGACGCCCTTCCACGCTTCGTTGCCTGCGCAGCGACGGCCGAGGAATTCGCGCAATCGCTGCAAGACCGCGGCGGGCCACACGAGATGGCGGCCGGTGAGCGAGAGCAATCCGTTGATATCGCGCCGCACGTTGAAGCGCGGCCCCTGCTTGGCTGCGAGCGTGAGCACGAAGTGCGAGCACATGAGCTCCAGCACCGGCGCTTCCTTCAGTCCAGGCGAAGGCAATGCCTGCCCGCGTACCGCAGCAGCCACTACATCGACACCCGCACGCTTGACCATCAGGCAACCTCCAATTGAGGAATTTCGTGGAGAGACCATAACGCAGACTTTTGGCTTCGGGAAGACGCCGAAAGGGTAAAAACCCTGATCCGGCGATTCCAGCCCACAATGCGCGCCATGGTTGGAATCGAAGAAATCCGGCGCGCCGCGGCGCGCCTCGAGGGGCAGGTGCTCAATACGCCCTGTGTCGAGTCGCGCACGCTCTCCGAAATCGTCGGTGCGCAGGTGTTCCTGAAGTTCGAGAACCTGCAGTTCACATCCTCCTTCAAGGAGCGGGGCGCGTGCAACAAGCTGGTCGATCTTTCGGAGGCGGGCACGCGCGGCGTGATCGCCATGTCGGCCGGCAACCATGCGCAGGGTGTGGCCTATCACGCGCAGCGGCTGGGCCTGCGGGCGCTGATCGTGATGCCGCGCTTCACGCCCGGCGTGAAGATCGAGCGCACCCGCGGCTTCGGCGCCGAGGTGGTGCTGCACGGCGACACGCTCGACGCGGCCCGTGCGCATGCCCTGGAGCTTGCCGGGCGCGAGGGGTTGACCTTCGTGCACCCCTACGACGACGAAGCGATCATCGCCGGCCAGGGCACGGTGGCCCTGGAGATGCTCGACGTGGTGCCCGACCTCGACACGCTGGTCGTGGCGGTCGGCGGCGGCGGGCTGATCGCCGGCATGGCGGTCGCGGCGCGCGATCGCAAGCCCGGCATCGAGATCGTCGGGGTGCAGACCACGCGCTTTCCGGGCATGGTCAACGCCATCAAGGGCACGCACCACGCGCAGGGCAAGAGCACCATCGCCGAAGGCATCGCGGTGGGCACGCCCGGCGTGCTGACGCGGGAAATCATCGCGAGCAAGGTCGACGACCTGGTGCTGGTGGACGAGGGCGACATCGAACAGGGCGTGCTGATGCTGCTCGAAATCGAGAAGACCCTCGTGGAAGGCGCGGGCGCCGCAGGTCTCGCGGCGCTGATCCGGCATCCGGAGCGCTTCAAGGGCAAGCGCGTGGGGCTGGTGCTCTCGGGCGGGAACATCGATCCGCTGCTGCTCGCGGCCATCATCGAACGCGGCATGGTGCGGGCCGGACGGCTGGCGCGGGTGCGCGTGAGCGCGCGCGATGTGCCGGGCTCGCTGGCCGAGATCACGGCGACTGTGGCCGAAGCGGGCGCTAACGTCGACGAGGTTCACCACCAGCGCGCGTTCACCATGCTGGCGGCGCAGAACGTCGACATCGAGCTGGTCCTGCAGACGCGGGGACGGGCCCACTTGGCCAGCGTGCTGACCGCGTTGAAGGACGCCGGCTTCGAGGCCGAGGAGCAACATTGAGAACACGAGAGGGGCTCGCAACCCCCTAGACCGCTCTGCGGAGCCCCGCCGGTAAAATGCCGCCAGTTTTGTCATTTGTGTATTCGAGGTACTTCCCGATGTCCAACCCCACTCCCGTCGAGCCCGGCCACGCCGCGGCCACCGAACATGACGCCGTCGAATCGGTCGTTCACCTGATGCCGCTCGTCCTGCCGCTCGCTGGCGGCGTGCTGATGCTTCTCCTGGCGTCCATCGCTGTCTACTTGGCCTGACAGCCTGTTGGGCTGTCGTCCGCGGGCGGTGCGGCCCGCGGCGGCGCAATCTCCCTTCGCGAAACGTTTTCTCAAACGGACCTCCGCGCCTATGCAGGCTCGGCGTCCCGTTCGGAAAGACGATTTTTCAACTTAGGAGATTTCCGATGAACGCACCCACGATGAAGGGCCTCACCATTCAGGCGCCCTCATACGTCAAGAACGCGAAACTGATTGCCTGGGTGGCCGACATGGCCGCGCTGTGCAAACCCGAGTCCATCTACTGGTGCGACGGCAGCAAGGAAGAGTACGACCGCCTCTGCCAGCAACTGGTCGACGCGGGCACCTTCAAGAAGCTCAATCCGGCCAAGCGGCCCAATTCGTTCCTCGCGGTGTCCGACCCGACCGACGTCGCGCGCGTCGAAGACCGCACCTTCATCTGCTCCAACGAAAAAGAGAGCGCCGGCCCCACCAACAACTGGATGGCCCCGGCCGAGATGCGCGCGACGCTGCAGCCGCTTTTCGACGGTTGCATGAAGGGCCGCACGATGTACGTGGTGCCGTTCAGCATGGGCCCGCTGGGCTCGCCGATCGCGCACATCGGCATCGAGCTCTCCGATTCGCCGTACGTGGCGGTCAACATGCGCATCATGACCCGCATGGGCAAGGCCGTGTACGAAGTGCTGGGCGCCGATGGCGAGTTCGTGCCCTGCGTGCACACGGTGGGCGCACCGCTCGAGGCCGGGCAGAAGGACGTGTCCTGGCCCTGCAACAAGACCAAGTACATCGTTCACTACCCCGAGACGCGCGAGATCTGGAGCTACGGCTCTGGCTACGGCGGCAACGCGCTGCTGGGCAAGAAGTGCTTCGCGCTGCGCATCGCCTCGAACATGGGCCGCGACGAAGGCTGGCTGGCCGAGCACATGCTGATCCTGGGCGTGACGAATCCCGAGGGCAAGAAGTACCACGTGGCCGCCGCCTTCCCGAGCGCCTGCGGCAAGACGAATTTCTCGATGCTCGTGCCGCCCGCCGGCTTCGAGGGCTGGAAGGTCACGACCATCGGCGACGACATCGCCTGGATCAAGCCCGGCAAGGACGGACGCCTGTACGCGATCAACCCGGAAGCGGGTTACTTCGGCGTGGCGCCTGGCACGAACATGCTGACCAATCCGAACTGCATGGACAGCCTGAACAACGACGTGATCTTCACGAACGTGGCGCTGACCGACGACGGCGACGTCTGGTGGGAAGGCATGGAGCAGGACACCAAGACCCTGCCCGCGCACCTGACCGACTGGCAGGGCAAGGACTGGACGCCGCAGATCGCGAAGGAAACCGGCGCCAAGGCGGCGCACCCGAACTCGCGCTTCACCGTGGCCGCGACCAACAATCCGGCGCTCGATGACGCGTGGGACGACCCGAAGGGCGTGGCGATCGACGCCTTCATCTTCGGCGGCCGCCGCTCGACGACCGTGCCGCTGGTGACCGAGGCGCGCAACTGGGTCGAAGGCGTCTACATGGCGGCGACGATGGGCTCCGAGACGACCGCTGCCGCCGGCGGCCAGCAAGGCGTGGTGCGCCGCGATCCGTTCGCGATGCTGCCGTTCGCGGGATACAACATGGCGGACTACTTCCAGCATTGGCTCAACGTCGGCAAGAAACTCGAGGCCTCGGGTGCCAAGCTGCCCAAGATCTATACGACCAACTGGTTCCGCAAGGGCGCCGATGGCAAGTTTGTCTGGCCTGGTTACGGCGAGAACATGCGCGTGCTGAAGTGGATGATCGATCGCATTGAAGGCAAGAAGACCGAAGGTGTCGAACACATCACCGGTGTGAGCCCGCGGTATGAAGATCTCAATTGGACGGGGCTGGAATTCAGCGCCGAGCAATTCGCTACCGTGACGAGCATCGACAAGGCGGCTTGGCAGGCGGAGCTGAAGCTGCATGCGGAACTGTTCCAGCAGCTGTCGCACCATCTGCCGAAGGAATTGCCCGAGACCAAGGCGGCGATTGAACAGCGTTTGGCGGCCTGATAGCCCAGAAATAGATGCTCGACGGGCCTTGATTGGCCCAAGCAAAAAGCCCAATGGCATTCCATTGGGCTTTTTTATTTGGTGGAGCTTCGAGTCGGCCGCTATCTATTGCGGGGTCTATTTGCTGTGGGCTTGCAGCAAATGGTTTGATTTCGACTCCCCAAAGCAAAAAACCCCAGTCAGTAATCTGACTGGGGTTTTCTGGGCTGTAAGAGCCTGACGATGACCTACTTTCACACGGGAACCCGCACTATCATC
>NZ_JAEFCB010000029.1 GCF_016405905.1 Variovorax sp. IB41
AAAAAGACACGCGATGGACCTTGAGGAATGACCTTCCAAAAAGTCTGAGGCCTGCATGCCCAGCACCATTGCAAACAATGGTCGCACGGCGCCTTTGGCCGGACAAAGCCGGCAAGAGTGCGAAGTAGTTTGCAGATCAGGGCGAGGGGCGCCGCCGCCCCGTCAGGCTATCGCGGCAACGCCAGCGCGAACGGCAGGCTCGCCACCCCCAGCACGGTCGACAGCGTCACCAGCCCCGCCACATACGGCCCGTTGTAGCCCATGCGCGCCGCGAGCACATAGGCGCTCGAGGCGGTCGGCACCGCCGAGAACGCCATCAGCACCGACGCCTGCACGCCGTCCAGGCGCAGCGCACGCGCCAGGCCCCATGCCACCAGCGGAAGGATCAGGTGCCGTATCGCCAGCACCGACACCGCCAGCACCTTGCCCCGTCCCAGCGTCGCGAACTGCATGCCCGCGCCCGCGGCCAGGAGGCCCAGTGCGAGCGAGGCGGCGCCGATGCGCGTGAGCGTGGGCGTGAGCCAGTTGGGCACCGTGAGGCCGAGCACGTTCGCGAGCAGTCCGGCCACCGTGGCCACGATCAGCGGGTTGCGCACCAGCTGCCGCACGAAGCCGGTCTGCGCATGGCGCGTCATCGGCCACACGGCCGCGATGTTGAACATCGGCACGCACACGCCGATCAGCACCGCGATGAGCAGGAGGCCCTCGGGCCCCGCGAGCCGGTCGGCCAGCGCGAGACAGATGAATGAGTTGAAGCGGAACGCGACCTGCGCGCTTGCGGCATGGTCGCGCCGGTCGATGTGCGGGCCGAGGCCCGGCACATAGGGCAGGGCGTAGGCCAGCGCGATGCCGCACAGGCCGATGCCCACGCCCGCGGTCAGCAGGCTGGAGGTGGCACCGAAATCGAGCGGGCTGCGCACGATCGAATGGAACAGCAGAACCGGAAATAGAAAGTAGTAGACCAGGCTCTCGACCTGGTCCCACACGCGGCGGTCCAGCGCGGTGTAGCGACACAGGAGCCAGCCGATGGCGATGAGGGAGAAGTCGGGGAAGAGCAGCTGCGCGTAGTTCACCGTTTCGAGCATAAACCGCACGGACCATGGGTAATCCAGAGCATGGGGCGGCGGCTGGAGCCGCTAGCATCCGGGCTTCGCTTTTTTTCGACATCCGCCGGGCGGAGTCAGTCAAATCAAGGAGTTATTCGATGCAACGTCGTCAATGGAGCGCCCTGATGGGGGCAGTCGCACTGGCCGCAGTCGCGGGCCAGAGCTTTGCACAGGGCTATCCCACCAAGCCGGTCGAACTGAGCGTGCCGTTCGCTCCGGGCGGCACGACGGACATCGTGGCGCGCGTGATCTCCGATCCGCTGGGCAAGATCCTGGGCCAGCCGGTGGTGGTGATCAACCGCGCCGGTGGCGGCGGCATCGTCGGCGCGGCCGAAACCGCACGCGCCACGCCCGACGGCTACAAGCTCGGTGTGGCCACCGTCTCGAGCACGGCCGCCAACCCGGCCATCAACCCGAAGACGCCGTACGACCCGATCAACGACTTCACGCCGATCACCAACATCGCGGCCACGCCGAACATCATCGCGGTGAACCCGAGCTTCCCGGCCAAGAACTACGCCGAGTTCGTCGCCGAGCTGAAGAAGAACCCCGGCAAATACTCGTACGCCTCGTCGGGCACCGGCGGCATCGGCCACCTCCTGATGGAGCTCTACAAGAGCCTGACCAACACCTTCGTCACGCACATCCCCTACCGCGGCGCGGGCCCGGCGCTGAACGACGTGGTGGCCGGCCAGGTGCCGATCATGTTCGACAACATCCCCTCGGCCATGCCCTTCATCACCAGCGGCCGGCTGATCCCGATCGTGGTGTCGGCGCCCCAGCGCCTGGCGGCGCTGCCCAACGTGCCGACGTTCAAGGAAGTGGGCCTGGAGCCGGTCAACCGCATGGCCTACTACGGCATCCTCGGCCCCAAGGGCCTGCCCAAGGACGTGGTCGACAAGGTCGCGGCCGGCGTGAAGAAGGCGGTGGAAGATCCGGCCGTCAAGAAGCGCATCGAAGACACCGGCTCGCTGATCGTGGCCAACACGCCCGAGCAGTTCGCAGCGCAGATCAAGGCCGAATACGAGGTCTACAAGCAGGTCGTGAAAAAGCAGAACCTGAAGCTGGACTGATCCGCCTCTGCCCCCCGAAAGCCGCCCGCACCCCGGGCGGCTTTTTCTTTTTGTTATCTTGCTCCGCATGACCGAGGCCGCCGCCGCACCCACCCCCGAAATCGACGAGTTCATCGACGCCCTCTGGCTCGAGGACGGCCTCTCGAAGAACACGCTGGCCGCCTACCGCCGCGACCTCGCGCTGTTCTCGCAGTGGCTCGGCAAGCAGCGCAGCGGCGTCGCGCTCGACAGCGCACAGGAGTCCGACGTGCAGGCCTACATGGGCGTGCGCCTCTCGACCAAGGGCAAGGCCACCTCGGCCAACCGGCGGCTCACGGTGTTCAAGCGCTACTACCGCTGGGCGCTGCGCGAGCGCCGCATCACGGCCGACCCGACGATCCGGCTCGCGCCCGCGCGGCAGATGCCGCGCGCCATCAAGACGCTGTCCGAGAAACAGGTCGACGACCTCCTGGCCGCGCCCGACGTCGAATCGCCGCTGGGCCTGCGCGACCGCGCGATGCTCGAGGTGATGTATGCCAGTGGCCTGCGCGTGAGCGAACTGGTGGCGCTCAAGGTCATCGACATGAGCCTGAACGACGGCGTGCTGCGCGTGCTCGGCAAGGGCAACAAGGAGCGCCTCGTGCCCTTCGGCGGCGAGGCGCGGCGATGGATCGAGCGTTATCTGGACGAGTCGCGCCCCGCGATCCTCGACGGCCAGCAGACGCCCGACCTCTTCGTGACCGCGCGCGGCGCGGGCATGACGCGCGTGATGTTCTGGATCATCGTGAAGAAGCAGGCCGCAGCGGCCGGCATCCACGTGCCACTGTCGCCGCACACATTGCGGCATGCGTTCGCCACGCACCTGTTGAACCACGGCGTGGACCTGCGCGCGGTGCAGTTGCTGCTGGGCCATGCCGACATTTCGACGACCACCATCTACACGCACGTGGCGCGCGAGCGGCTGAAGCAACTGCACGCGGCGCACCATCCGCGCGGCTGAGCCCGGGGGCGTTCAGCCCTTGCGCTTGCGCGCCTCGATGGCCGGCACCAGCGTGTCGAAGAAGGCGCTGACCATGCGCATCTCGCGCCGCTCGGCCAGGCACAGCACATGCGCGTACGTGAAGATCTCGGTGTCGCTGAAACCGACCATGCGCAGGTCCGGGCTCGGCACGAACTCCACGCTCGACACCGCCGCGATGCCCAGGCCCTGCGCCACGGCTTCGCGGATCACCTCGCGGCTGCTGATCTCCATCACCACATCGACCTCGACCTTCGCCCTGGCGAGCGCGAGTTCGAGCGCCTTGCGCGTGGTCGATCCCTCTTCTCGCATGATGAGCCGCTCGCCCTGCAGCTCCGCCAGGCGGATGTTGCGCCGCCGCGCGAAGCGGTGCGTTGAAGGCACGAACATCACGACAGGGTGCTGGCTGAACGGCACCGAGAGAAAGCGATCGTCGCGCACTATCTGTGCGAGCACGCCGACGTCGGCGCTGTAGTCCAACAGGCTGTCGAGTACGTCCTGCGAATTGCCGGTGCTCACCGTCACTTTCACGCCGGGGTAGCGCAGGCTGAAATCGACCAGCATCTTGGTCACGTGGTACGGCCCCACGGCCGCCACGCGCAGGTGGCCGGTGCGCAGCGTGCCGGCATCGCCCAGGAGCGCGACCGCATCGCCTTCGAGGCTGAAGATCTGCTGCGCGAGCTGCATCAGCTGCTCGCCGATCTCGGTGAGCTGCACGCGCCGGCCGCGCCGGTGGAAGAGCTCGACCTGGTAGGCCTCTTCGAGAAACCGCACCTGCGTGGTGATGGTGGGCTGGCTCACGTGCAGGTGCTCGGCAGCCTTGGTGAAGCTGCCCTCGCGGGCCACGGCATAAAAGGATCGCAGCTGTGTGAGGCGCATAGGGAAGACCCTTTGAATCTATAGGTTCAGCATATAGATTATCGAAAAAAATTGAATTTGTTCGATACCTGGCGCAATGATTTACTTCGCTTCAAGACGGACCAGGCAGCGACAGAAAACGCCGGACGTCCCGAATCTTCCAGCCGCCGCGACCCTGGGCGGCACCGAAGAATTCATGCAACACAGACCACTGGAGACAACCATGATGAAGCGCAGAAAGTTGCTGTTCGGCACTGCCGCCGTCACAGCGTCCGCCTTCGTGCCGATGGCACGGGCACAGCAGGTTCTCACTGTCGGGCTGATTCCTTCCGAGGATTCGCGCGCCATGATCGCCAACAGCCAGGCCATGATGGACATGCTGTCCAAGGCCCTCGGATTCGCGGTCAAGCCCTTCGTGGCGGCCGACTACAACGGCGTGATCGAGGCGCTGCGTTCCAAGCGTCTTGACGTGGCCTACCTCGGCCCGTTCTCGTACGTGCTGGGCGCGACGGTGGCCGACATCGAGGCCTTCGCGGTCGCCGAGACCAAGAAGGCCGGGCGCACCTTCTATTACAGCCAGATCGTCACGCACAAGGACACCGGCATCAAGACGGTGGCCGACCTGAAGGGCAAGACCTTCGCGTTCGTCGATCCGAGCTCGACCTCGGGCCACCTGTTCCCCAAGGCCGGGCTGATGAAGCTGGGCTTCAACACCGACAAGGACTTCGGCCGCGTGATCTTCTCGGGCTCGCACGACTCCAGCGCGATCGCGGTGCAGAACAAGAAGGTGGACGCCGCGGCCGTCGCCGACCGCATCCTGGATGCCGCCGTGGCCAAGGGGCTCGTCAAGCGCGAAGACCTGGTCGAGGTGTGGAAGTCGGACCCGATCCCCGAGTCGCCCACCGTGTGGCGCAAGGACCTCTCCGCGGACCTGAAGACGCGCGTGCAGGCGGCCTTCCTGCAGGTGAAGGACATCCCCTGGTCCGACCAGGGCGAGCTCAACGGTTTCCATCCGACCAACGACGCGGCCTACAACATCATCCGCGACACGGCCAAGGTGCTGAACCTGGACCTGAGGAAGATGAAATGATCGAAATCAGAGGCCTGTGCAAGCGCTACGGCGACTTCACCGCACTGCACCGCGTCGACCTCACGGTCGCCAAGGGCGAGTTCGTCGTCATCCTGGGCGCATCGGGTGCGGGAAAATCGACCTTGCTTCGCTGCATCAACCACCTGGCCGAGCCGAGCGAGGGCGAGATCCATGTGGACGGCGAGCGTTCGCGCGGCGACCGCAGCGGCCTTCGCAAGGTGCGCCGCGACGTGGCGATGATCTTCCAGCACTACAACGTGGTGCCGCGCCTGTCGGTGCTCAAGAACGTGCTGACGGGGCGCCTGGGCTCGATGCCGGCGATCGCCTCGTGGTTCCAGGTCTTTCCCGCCAAGGACATCGCCATTGCCCGCGAGTGCCTGCGCCGCGTGGAGCTGGACCACAAGGCGGACCTGCGCACCGACACGCTCTCGGGCGGCCAGAAGCAGCGCGTGGGCATCGCCCGTGCGCTCGCACAGCAGCCCAAGGTGATCCTGGCCGACGAGCCCGTCGCGAGCCTGGACCCCAAGACCTCGCGCAAGGTGCTCAACTACCTGAAGCAGGCCAGCAGCGAAGCGGGCATCACCGTCATCTGCAACCTGCACCAGGTGGACTACGCACGCGAATTCGCGCAGCGCGTGATCGGTGTCGCGGCCGGCCGCGTGGTGTTCGAAGGGCGGGCCGACGAGCTGACCGAAGAGGTGCTGCAACGCATCTACCCGGGCGGCCTGGAAGACGGCCCGATCGAAGCGCCAGCACCCGTCGCATCGCAAGCCGCTGTCCCCGCGGCCACGGTGCGTCCCGTCCAGCAACTCGCCATGGAGCAATCATGATCGCCATCGGACGCTACAACCTGCTGGTCGCCAAGAGCGGCGGCAATCCGGGCTGGTGGAAGTACGCGCTTGCCGCGCTGGCGCTGCTGTCGGTGATGTGGTGGGCCGCCATCGGCAGCCAGGTCAGCTTCAGCGAACTGGTCAAGGGCATGCCATGGATCGCCGATTTCCTCGGCCGCATGCTGCCGCCCAACTGGGAGTTCATGCAGCGGCTCGTGAAGCCCGCCATCGAGACGGTGCAGATCGCGCTCTGGGGCACGCTGCTGTCGGTGATTCTCGCGGTGCCGCTGTGCTTCTTCGCGGCGCGCAACATCTCGCCGAACCTCGCGGTGTTCCATGCGATGCGGCAGGTGCTGAACATCACGCGCGGCATCAACGAGATCATCCTCGCGCTGATCTTCGTGGCCGCCGTGGGCCTGGGGCCATTCCCCGGCGTGCTGGCCCTGGCGCTGCACGGCGCGGGCATGCTCGGCAAGTTCTTCGCGGAGTCGATCGAGGAGATCGACCAGGGCCCGCTCGAGGCATTGCGCGCCACCGGCGCGGGGCCCATACAGACCATCATCTTCGGCGTCATCCCGCAGGTCGTGACCGCGTGGATCGGCGTCATCGTCTACCGCTTCGAGACCAACCTGCGCCAGGCCACGGTGCTGGGCATGGTGGGCGCGGGCGGCATCGGCTTCGAGCTGGTGGGGAGCATGAAACTCTTCCAGTACCAGGACACCGCAACCTGCATCCTGGTGATCGTCGTCATGGTGATGACGGCCGACTACCTGTCGACCAAGTTGCGCGCATGGATTCAACAAGGAGCGCATCAATGACAGACAAGCCGACCCTCCCGGGCATCGCGGTGAACGGCCGCACCTACAGGTCGCCCTCGCAGCCCGTGGTCGTGGTGTGCGTCGATGGCTGCGAGCCCGACTACATCACGCAGGCGATCCAGGCCGGTGTCGCGCCCTTCATGAAGAAGATGCTGGCCGCCAGCAGCTCGGGCACCTCGCTGGTGGGCGATTGCGTGGTGCCCAGCTTCACGAACCCGAACAACCTCTCGATCGTGACCGGCGCGCCGCCCTCGGTGCACGGCATCTGCGGCAACTACTTCCTGGATACCGCGCAAGGCAAGGAGGTGATGATGAACGACCCCGCCTACCTGCGCGCCGAGACGCTGCTGGCGGTGTTCTCCAAGGCCGGCGCGAAGGTCGCGGTGATCACCGCCAAGGACAAGCTGCGCACGCTGCTGGGCCACCGCATGGAAGGCATCTGCTTCTCGGCCGAGAAGGCCGACCAGGCGACGCGCGCCAACGGCGGCATCGACGACGTGGTCGCGCTGGTCGGCAAGCCCGTGCCCTCGGTCTACAGCGCGGATCTGAGCGAGTTCGTGTTCGCCGCGGGCGTCAAGTTGATGGAGACGCAGCGGCCCGACTTGATGTACCTCTCGACCACCGACTACGTGCAGCACAAGTGCGCGCCCGGCACGGCCGGCGCCAACGACTTCTACGCGATGATGGACGGCTACCTCGCGCAGCTCGACGCGCTGGGCGCGATCATCGCGCTCACCGCCGACCACGGCATGAGCCCCAAGACCGATGCGGCCGGCAACCCGCGCATCGTGTTCCTGCAAGAGGTGCTCGATGCGCGCCTCGGTGCGGAGCGCGGCCGGGTGATCCTGCCGATCACCGACCCGTACGTGGTGCATCACGGCGCGCTCGGTTCGTTCGCGACCGTGTACCTGCAGCCGGGCGTGGACGTGCCCGCGCTGGTCGAAGCGCTGCGGGAAACCGACGGCATCGAAGAGGTGCTCACGCGCCAAGAAGCGGCCGAGCGCTTCGAGCTGCCGCCCGACCGCATCGGCGATCTCGTGGTGGTGTCCGACCACCTGGCCGTGATCGGCACGCGTGCCTCCGAGCACGACCTGAGCGGCCTCACGGTGCCGCTGCGTTCGCACGGCGGGCTCTCCGAGCAGAAGGTGCCGCTCTTGTTCAACCGGCGGCTGCAGGGCGTCGATCCGAAGCGGCGATTGCGCAACTTCGACATCTTCGACCTGGCGCTGAACCACGCTGTCCCCGCGGCACCCGCCGCCACCTGACGAGAAACCCATGAGCGCCAACTACCACAACCCCGTACAGAGCGTGTACGGGGCAGGGGCCCTGTCGTCCCTGCCGAAGCTGCTCGACGGCCGCCGCGCTGGTCTGGTGACCTTTCCGGAGGCCCGCGCCATCGGCCTGCTGGGCCGGCTGGAGTCGGTGCTGCAGGGCGCGCTGGCCTGCACCATCGACCAGACGCGGCCCAACCCCGACGTCGCCGAACTGGCCGGCCTCTACGAATGGTTCTGGAAGGAGCACGCGGATGTGGAAGTGCTCATCGCGGTCGGCGGCGGCAGCGCCATCGACACCGCGAAGGCGCTCATGGTCGCAAACGATGCGGCGAGCTTTGCCGACCTCGTGGCGGGCCTTGCCGGCGAGCGGCCCTTCGTGCCCACGCGCAGCAAGATGCTGATCGCCGTGCCCACCACCGCGGGCACCGGCAGCGAGGTCACGCCCTGGGCCACGGTGTGGGACCGCGAGCGGCAGAAGAAGTATTCGCTGCACCTGCCCGAGACCTGGCCGCGCTACGCGGTGGTCGACCCCGAGCTGATGCTCTCGCTGCCCGCGGCCGTCACGCTGCAGAGCGGGCTCGATGCGCTCTCGCATGCGCTGGAGGCGATCTGGAACGTCAATGCGAACCCGCTCTCGGACACCTTCGCCGTCTCGGCTGTGCGCGACACGCTCGAGGTGCTGCCGCTGTTGATGGGCCAGCTCGACAACGTCGAACTGCGGGGGCGCATGGCGCTTGCGGCGCTGAAGGCCGGCATGGCGTTCTCCAACACCAAGACGGCGCTCGCGCACTCCATCTCGTACGAGATGACGCTTCGCTACGGCCTGCCGCACGGCATCGCCTGCTCGTTCCTGCTGCCGATGGTGCTGGAGCGCGCCATCGGCCGGCGCGCCGACCGCGACGCGGTGCTGCAGGAAGCCCTCGGCATGCCGCTCGCGGAGGCTCCGCAGCAGCTGGCGGCCTTCATCGAATCGCTGGGCGTGAAGACGCGCTTCGCCGACTACGGCGTGGGCGACGACGAAGCCCGCGAGATGCTGCGGCACGCGCAGGGCGGCGCGCGCGGCAAGAACTTCATCGGCAACGACCTCGCGGAGAACCAGGCATGACGAACGTTTCGACACCCCACCGCGACAGCACCGGCTTTCGCGCCGAAGCCCTTCGCATCGGCGGCGAGCGCGTGCGGCGCGAGCGCACGCTCGACGTGTTCAACCCGTACAGCAACGAGCGCGTGGGCACGGTGCCGCTCGCCTCGGTTCAGGATGTGCGCGAGGCCTTTCGCATCGGCCATGCGTACCACTCGACGCTCTCGCGCTACGAGCGCGCGAGCATCCTGCAGCGGGCCTGCGCGCTCTTGCGCGCACGCGCCGAGGAGGGCGCCGCGATCATCACGATGGAATCGGGCCTGTGCAAGAAAGACGCGCTGTATGAAATCGGCCGCGTCGCCGACGTGCTGACCTTCGGCGCGACCGAGGCGCTGCGCGACGATGGGCAGGTGTTCTCGTGCGACCTCACGGCGCACGGCAAGAAGCGCAAGGTCATCACGCTGCGCGAGCCGCTGCTGGGCGTGATCACCGCGATCACGCCGTTCAACCACCCGATGAACCAGGTCGCGCACAAGGTGGTGCCCAGCATCGCGACCAACAACCGCATGGTGCTCAAGCCCTCGGAGAAGGTGCCGCTCTCGGCCTTCTACCTGGCCGACATCCTTTATGAAGCGGGACTGCCGCCGGAGATGTTCCAGGTGCTGACGGGCGACCCGCGCGAGATCGCCGACGAACTCATCACGAACGCGCAGGTGGACCTGGTCACCTTCACCGGCGGCGTGGCCATCGGCAAGTACATCGCGGCGAAGGCGGGCTACCGGCGCATCGTGCTGGAGCTGGGCGGCAACGATCCGCTGATCGTGATGGAAGACGCCGACCTGGACCGCGCCTCCGACCTCGCGGTGCAGGGCTCGTACAAGAACTCGGGGCAGCGCTGCACGGCGGTCAAGCGGATGCTGGTGCACAAGGACGTGGCGAGCGAATTCACCGAGCGCGTGGTCGAGAAGACGAAGCGCTGGAAGCACGGCGACCCGGCCGATGCGAGCAACGATATGGGCACGGTGATCGACGAGGCCGCTGCGCGCCGCTTCGAGCTGCTGGTGGACGAGGCCGTGGCGCAGGGCGCGCGGCTGCTCGCAGGCAACCGGCGCGAAGGCGCGCTCTATTCGCCGACCGTGCTGGACAACGTGCGCCCCGAGATGACGGTGGTGCGCGAGGAAACCTTCGGCCCCGTCTCGCCGATCATCCGCTTCGGCAGCATCGACGAGGCGATCGCCATCTCGAACGGCACGGCCTACGGCCTCTCGTCGGGCATCTGCACCGATCGCATGGACTACGCCACGCGCTTCGCCAACGAGCTGAAGGTGGGCACGGTCAATGTGTGGGAGGTGCCGGGCTACCGCATCGAGCTCACGCCCTTCGGCGGCATCAAGGACTCGGGGCTGGGCTACAAGGAAGGCGTACAGGAGGCGATCAAGTCGTTCACCAACGGCAAGACCTTCACGATGCCCTGGGGCTGAGCCCGACGCAGTGCTTACGATGCGGGGATGACGCCGATCATTCCCGCAACGCCGCGCATCGGGTGCGCGGGCTGGAGCCTGCCGCGTGCCCTGTGGCCGGCGTTTCCGGCCGAAGGCTCGCACCTCGCGCGCTATGCGCAGCGCTTCGATGCGGTCGAGATCGATACCTCGTTCTACCGGCCGCACCGGCGCGAGACCTACGAGCGATGGGCCGCGAACACGCCCGAGGGCTTCCGCTTCGCGGTCAAGCTGCCGAAGACCGTCACGCATGAACTGCGGCTCGTCGCCGCGATGCCGGCTTTCGATGAATTTCTTGCGCAGGTGGCGGGGCTGGGCGACAGGCTCGGGTGCCTGGTCGTGCAATTGCCGCCGAGCCTTGCCTTCGACGCGCCCGTGGTCCGGCGTTTTCTCGCCGATGTGCGCACGAGGCACGCCGGTCCTGTGGCGCTGGAACCAAGGCATCGCAGTTGGTTCTTGCCCGAAGCCGAATCGCTGCTGTCGCGCTTCCAGGTCGGGCGCGTGCTGGCCGATCCGGTGCTGTTCGATGAAGCTGCGGCGCCCGGCGGGTGGCCCGGTCTCGTCTATCTGCGATTGCACGGCTCGCCGCGCCGCTACTGGTCGGCCTACGACGACGCGCTGCTCGAGCGGCTCGCATCGCGTCTGCGCCTGGCGCGCGAGGAGGGCGCCGCGTGCTGGTGCATCCTGGACAACACGGCGGGCGGCGAGGCGGTCGGCAACGCGATGACCCTGGCGCGGCTGCTTCAGAATCGCTGATTCATTCGAGGAGACAAACACCATGAACTTCCACCGACTCTGTGCCGGCATTGCGCTGGCGACCGCCGCGGGATTCGCTGCGGGACTCGCCGCGGCGCAAGGCTTTCCCACCGCCAAGCCGATCCGCCTGATCGTCGGCTATCCGCCCGGCGGCGGCATCGACTTCGCGGCGCGCACGGTGCAGGTGCCGCTGCAGGAGGCGCTCAAGCAGCAACTGGTGGTGGACTACAAGCCCGGCGCGAGCGGCATGATCGCGGCCACCGAGCTCACGCGCCAGCCGGCCGACGGCTACACGCTGCTGCTGGCCAACACGGGTCCCTTTGCCATCGCGCCGTACCTGCAGAGCAAGCCGCCGTACGACCCCATCAAGCAGTTCACCTACATCGGGCAGATCAGCCAGGGCAGCTACATCGCGGTGACGCGGCCCGACCATCCGGCCAAGAACCTCAAGGAGTTCGTCGCCTGGGCCAAGGGGCAGCCGGGCAAGGTCAATTTCGCCTCGGGCGGCAACGGCACCTCGACGCACCTGAACGGCGAGCTGATGAATCAGGTGACGGGGCTGGACATGACCCATGTGCCCTACAAGGGCAGCGCGCCCGCGGTGCAGGACCTGCTGGGCGGGCAGACGCAGATCCTCATCGATGCTGGCAGCGTGCTGCTGCCACAGGTCAAGGGCGGCAAGCTCAAGGCGCTGGCGGTGACCGGGCCGGTGCGCGATCCGCAACTGCCCGACGTGCCGACAGTGAAGGAGCTGGGCCTTGCGGGCATGGAATCGGTCGGCTTCCAGGGGCTGGTGGGGCCGGCCAACATGCCCAAGGACGTGGTCGATCGGCTCTCGAACGAGCTGGCCCGCGCGCTCGCGCAGCCCGACATCAAGGCCAAGTTCGCGACCGCGGGCGCCGAGGTGCATCCGCTCGGGCCGGCCGAGTTCGCGGCCTTCGTGAAGGCCGACAATGAGAAGTGGTCCAGGCTCATTCGTGAGCGCAAGCTGCAACTGGACTGATCCTCGACCGATTCCTTTCTCATGACAGACATGCATTTCAAGTTCAAGCCGTCGTGGCACCTCGCTGCTGCTGCTGCCGCGGCTGCGCTCTGCGCCGCCGCCGGCGCGCACGCACAGACCGTTCCCAAGACCATCCGCCTCATCGTGGCGTACCCCGCCGGCGGCGTGAGCGACGTCGTCGCGCGCGCGCTCGGCGACCGGCTCGCCGCGCAACTGGGCGCGACGGTGGTCGTCGACAACCGCGCCGGCGCGAGCGGCGCCATCGGCATGGATGCCGTGGCCAAGGCCGCGCCCGACGGCGCGACGCTGGGCTTCTCGGCCATCAGCCCGCTGGTGCTGAGCCCGCACCTGGGCAAGCTGCCGTTCGATCCGCTGAAGGACATCGCGCCGGTCGCGAGCGTGATGTATTCGCCGGTGCTGCTGATCGCCACGCCGGCGAGCAAGGCGAAGGATTTCCGCGCGCTGCTGGCCGATGCCAAGGCGCAGCCCGGTGCGGTGCGCTGGGCCACCTCGGGGCCGGCGTCGCTCGGGCACATCGTGCTGGAGCAGGTGAGGGCGGCGACGGGCGTGGACATCACGCACGTGCCCTACAAGGGCGGCGGCCAGCAGCTCAACGACGCGCTGGGCGGGCAGTTCGAGATCCTCTCGACCAACGCGAGCCCGACGCTCACCTCGCACATCCAGTCGGGCAAGTTGCGTCCGCTCGCGGTGGGCGCGCCGGCGCGGCTGGAGAGCCTGCCGCAGGTGCCCACGTTGGGCGAGCTGGGCTACAACGCGGCGAACATCAACTCGCTGTTCGGCGTGTTCGCGCCGGCCGCCACGCCGCCCGCGCTGATCGCCAAATACAACGCCGAGATCAACAAGGCCCTGGCCAGCCCCGAGCTGCGCGCCAAGCTCACGGCCACCGACAACGTGCCCACGGGCGGCACGTCCGCGGCCTTCGCCAAGGAGATCGCCTCGGAGTTCGAGAGCAACGGGCGCATCGTGAAGGCCGCGAACATCAAGGCCGATTGATGATTGACCCTTCGGCTTGCGGTTCGAATTTCCCTACCTTATAGTAGGTAGATGACCAACGCCACCGCCACCCCTGCCGCGCTCGCTGCCGGCAGCACCCGGGACCAGATCCTGGGGGTGGCGCGCGGCCTGATCGAAACGCGTTCGTACCTGGGCTTCAGCTTCCAGGACGTGGCCGACGCGGTCGGCATCCGCAAGGCGAGCCTGTACCACCACTTTCCGACCAAGGAAGCGCTGGGCATCGCGGTGATCCGGCAGGCCACCCAGTACTTCAAGGACTGGGACGCGGCCCGCGAGCGCAAACCCAAGGACGCGCTCGACTCGTATTTCCGCATGTACCGCAACACGCTGAGGGCCGGCTCGGGCATGTGCCCCGCGGGCTCGCTGGCGCCGGGGTGGGACTGCATCAACGACGAGTTGCGCCAGGCCGTGCAGGAGCTGCGCCACACGCAGGTGCTGTGGCTCACCGGCGTGCTGGGCGCGCTGTCGCCTGTGGGCGCGCGAAAGAAGGGCGCCTCGGTCGCTTCGCAGGCGAGCTACGTGTTCTCGGTGTGCCAGGGCGCGCTGCTCGCCTCGCGCATGACGGGGCGCGTGGAGGACTTCGACGAAGCCATCGCGCAACTCAGGAGTTCATTGCCCGGCTGACGGCCGGGCGGCATCGCAGGCACGCATCGGCGTGCTTATTTTTTGACCCGATAGCCTACCGATTGGATGGTAGGTTTTGCCTCAAGGAGCATCTTCATGAAAGCCGTCATTTCCGCCTACGCCCGCTCGCCGTTCCACTTCGCCAAGAAGGGCGCGCTCGCCGAGGTGCGCCCCGACACGCTGGCCGCCGGCGTGGTCAAGGGCCTGCTGCAGCGCACCGACCTGGACCCCGTGCTGCTCGAAGACATCATCCTGGGCTGCGCGTACCCCGAGGCCTCGCAGGGCAACAACGTCGCGCGCATCGTCGGCCTGCTGGCAGGCCTGCCGCACGAGGTGGGCGGCATGACGGTGAACCGCTTCTGCGGCTCGTCGATGCAGGCCGTGCACATTGCCGCGGCGCAGATCGAGGCGGGCATGGGCGAGGCCTTTCTGTGCGTGGGCGTGGAGTCGATGACGATGGTGCCGCAGGGCGGCTTCAACTTCTCGCCCAGCCCCGAGCTGCTGGCGAACACGGATGCCTATATCTCGATGGGCGAGACGGCCGAGAACGTCGCGCAGCGCTGGAACGTGAGCCGCGCCGACCAGGAGGCGTTCGCGGTCGATTCGCACCGCAAGGCCGCGGCTGCGCGCGCGGAAGGGCGCCTGGCGGGCGAGATCGTGCCGGTGCGCCTGGCCTCGGGCGACATCGTCGATGCGGACGGCTGCATCCGCCCGAGCACCTCGGCCGAAGCGCTGGCCAACCTCAAGCCCGCGTTCCGCCCCGATGGCGTGGTGACGGCTGGCACCTCGTCGCCGCTCACCGATGGCGCGGCCGTGGTGCTCGTGACCAGCGACGCCTTCGCCGCGAAGCACGGCCTGCAGATGCTCGCGCGCATCAAGTCGTTCGCGACCGTGGGCGTGGACCCGGCCATCATGGGCATCGGGCCGATTCCCGCGACGCGCAAGGCGCTGGCACGCGCCGGGCTGACCGCGGCGGACCTCGACGTGATCGAGATCAACGAAGCCTTCTCGTCGCAGGCGCTCGCGTGCATCCGCGACCTGGGCCTCGACCCGGCGAAGATCAACCTGGACGGCGGCGGTCTTTCGATCGGCCATCCGCTGGGCGCGACCGGCGCGCGCATCACGGGCAAGGCGGCGTCGCTGCTGGTCCGCGAGAAGGGCCGCTACGCGCTGGCCACGCAGTGCATCGGCGGCGGGCAGGGCATCGCGACGATCCTCGAACGCGTCTGACCCAAGCAAAGTTCGAGAATGCGCTCATGCGCGAACCCACCACAAGGAGACCCCATGACCGCACCCACTGACACCGGCGCCAGGCGCGCGCTGTACCTCGAAGACCTGTCGGTCGGCGACCGTTTCCAGAGCGGCGAGCACACGCTGGACGTGGCGCAGATCAAGGCCTTCGCGCTGCAGTTCGATCCGCAGCCCTTTCACACCGACGAAGAAGCCGCAAAAAACACCTTCTTCGGCGGCCTCGCGGCGAGCGGCTGGCACACGGCCGCGCTCACGATGAAGCTGCTGGTGGAAAGCGGCGTGCCGCTGGCCGACGGCATCATCGGCTCGGGCGGCGAACTGCAGTGGCCCAAGCCCACGCGCCCCGGCGACGTGCTGCATGTGGTGAGCGAGGTGCTCGACATCACGCCCTCGCGCTCCAAGCCCGGCCGCGCGATGGTGACCATGCGCTGCCAGACGCGCAACCAGCGCGGCGAGGTGGTCCAGTACTTCACGCCGAAGCTGGTGGTGCACAGCCGGTCCCCGGCGGCCTGAAGCCCGGCTTCTCAGACCACGCGCAGGCCCAACTCCTCGACCAGCGACGCGGCCTGCCGGTGCGAGATGGTCGCGCCCTTGAACTGCGCCGCGTTCGCCAGGCGCAGGCCGCCCAGGTCGGCATCGCGCAGGTCCGCGCCCTCGAAGCGCGCGAGCTTCAGGTGCGCGTTGCGCAGGCTCCCGCCTTGGAATACGGCCTCGCGGAAATCGCAGCCCGAGAGGTCGGCTTCGGAGAAGTCCAGCTGCGAAAGCGTCTGTTTGCGGAACGACAGGCTGCGCAGGTGCGCATCGACCAGCAGCGAGTCCTTGAAGACGATGCCCAGCGCCGAGACTTCGGCGAAGTGCGCGCCCGTGAGCTTCACGCCCGCGAAATGTGCGGAGGCCAGCTTGGCGCGCGTCCACTGGGTGTTGTTGAGGTCGCAGTCCTGGAAGCGCGCATTCGTGAGGTCGGCGAGGCCGAAGTCGGCCTGGCGTGCCCGGCATCCGGCCCAGCGGGTGTCCGACAGCAGCGCCCGTTCGAACGAGGCTTCGGCGAACTGGCACAGCGTGAACTGCGCGCCGCGCAGGTCGAGTCGGGAGAGGTCCGCGTCGTCGAAGTTGCAGCGCTCGAAATGCACGGGAGCGTCGCGCTCTTGCAGGCAGGCGAGCAGGTCGGCGCGGGACCAGGTCTGGTCGGAAATGACGGAGGCGCTGGGGGTCATGTCGGTGTGTCGGAGCCGGCTGCCAGCATGCGCAGTTCTTCGGCGGTGAAGCCGGCGCGTTCGCGGGCCTCGATGTTGAAGGGCGGCCGGATGCGCGGCGCGTCGTAGCGCGCCACGAGCGCCGGGTAGTTCGCTTCGGCGTCGAGCCCCGCGCGCGCGCAGAGCCAGCGGTACCAGTGGTTGCCGATGGCGACGTGGCCCACCTCGTCGCGCAGGATGATGTCCAGGATCTCCACCGCGCGCAGCGCATCGGGCGTGTTGACGCGCCTGAGCTTGGCCTGGATCAGCGGCGTGGCGTCCAGGCCGCGCGCCTCCAGCGTGCGCGGCACCAGCGCCATGCGGGCGAGCACGTCGTCTTTCGTTTTCTCGCACATGTTCCAGAGGCCGTCGTGGCCGGGGAAGTCGCCGTAGCGCCAGCCCATGTCCTGCAGGTGCGCGTGCAGCAGCGTGAAGTGCAGCGCCTCCTCGTCGGCCACGCACAGCCAGTCGCGGTAGTAGGCCTCGGGCATGCCGTCGTAGCGCCAGACCGCGTCGAGCGCGAGGTTGATCGCGTTGAACTCGATGTGGCAGATCGAATGGATCAGCGAGGCGCGGCCTTCGGGCGTGAAAGGCGAGCGCTTTTGCACCGCGGTGGCCGAGACGCGCACGGGCCGTTCGGGCCGGCCGGGCACGCCCTGGTCGTCGCCTGCGGTGCGGATCGGCTCGGTTGCTATGGAATCGGTAGCGGTCAGCGCCGCGATGGCGTGCGTTGCCGCCACCTTTTGTTCAGGATCGGTCAGTCGCAGCGCGGCGAGCGCGCTCAATCGGGGGTGCATCCCTACAATTCTAGTTTTTGCCCCCGGAGACTCCTGCGATGGCCCTCTACGAACTCGACGGCATTGCGCCGCAACTCGCCCCCGGCGCCTGGGTGGCCGACAGCGCCGAGGTGATCGGCAACGTGAAGCTGGGCGAGAACGCGAGCATCTGGTTCGGCGCCGTGCTGCGCGGGGACAACGAGACCATGACCATCGGCCGCAACAGCAATGTGCAGGACATGTCGATGCTGCATTCGGACCCCGGCAGCCCGCTCACCGTGGGCGAGAACGTCACCATCGGCCACCAGGTCATGCTGCACGGCTGCACCATCGGCGACAACTCGCTCATCGGCATCCAGGCGGTGGTCTTGAATAACGCCAAGATCGGCCGCAATTCGATCGTTGGTGCCGGCAGCGTGGTGACCGAGGGCAAGGAGTTTCCCGACAACTCCCTCATCTTCGGCTCGCCCGCCAAGGTGATGCGCACGATCAGCGACGAAGACGCTGCGCGCCTGCGTCACGGCGCCGAGCACTATGTCGAAAACGCCATTCGCTACGCGAAGGGCCTGAAGAAAATCGCCTGACCCCGCGCAGGCCCAACACAGCGAAAGAAGAATCCGTTTTGAGCGAGCTGCACAAATTCCTGTTCGATGGCCTGCCGGTGCGCGGCATGATCGTGCGCCTGACAGATGCGTGGCAGGAGATCCTCGCGCGGCGCGCCTCCAACACCGCCACCGGCGCCTACCCGCCGCCCGTGGCCGAGCTGCTCGGCGAGATGACCGCCGCGGCCACGCTGATGCAGGCCAACATCAAGTTCAACGGCGCGCTGATCCTGCAGATCTTCGGCGATGGCCCCGTGAAGGTGGCCGTGGCCGAGGCCAAGCCCGACCTGAGCCTGCGTGCCACCGCCAAGGTGATCGGCGACCTGCCGGCCGATGCGCGCCTGCCCGACATGGTCAATGTGAGCAACAAGGGCCGCTGCGCGATCACGCTCGACCCGAAGGACAAGCTCCCGGGCGCCACGCCGTACCAGGGCGTCGTGCCGCTCTTCGGGGACGAAGGCGAGAAGCTCGGCAAGCTGAGCGACGTGCTGCAGCACTACATGCTGCAGAGCGAGCAGCTCGACACCACGCTGGTGCTCGCGGCCGACGACAAGGTGGCGGCGGGCTTGCTGATCCAACGCCTGCCGGTGAAGGGCGAGGGCAACCTCGAAGGCACGTCGGACAAGGATCGCGACCAGGCCAACGAAGACCAGATCGGCCGCAATGAGGACTACAACCGCATCTCGATCCTGGCCTCGAGCCTCACGCGCGACGAGCTGCTCACGCTGGACATCGAGACCATTCTTCGGCGCCTCTTCTGGGAAGAAAAGCTGCTGCGCTTCGAGCCGCAGGCGGGCTTGCTCGGTCCGCACTTCGCGTGCACCTGCGGCCGCGAACGCGTGGCGCAGATGATCCGCGGGCTCGGCGTCGAAGAGGCCGAGGAGATCCTTGCCGAGCGCGGCGACATCGAGGTGGGCTGCGATTTCTGCGGCAAGCAGTACCGCTTCGATGCGATCGATGCGGCGCAGATCTTCAGGCCGCCCACGGACCAGATTCCGGGCAGCCCGATCGTCCAGTAAGGCGCGCCGCGCCTAGCGGGCTTCGTCGTCGAAGCCGCTGAACGCGATGTCGGGCGCGCTCGTGTTGTGCTTGGACGGCAGGCTGCGGCCGAAGCGCACCTGCGTGGCGTTGAGCGACTTCACCTCGGGCAAGGGCATGGCTTGCGGCGCGGCGTCCGGCGATGCCTGCCAGCGCACTTCGCTCATGTCGGCGTTGTCGGCCGCGACGTACATCGAACGCAGCACCGCGAAGGGTTGCGCGCTCGCGGTGGGCTTGGACAGGCTGACGTCCAGCGCGGTGCGCTTGCGGCTGATCTCGTCCACGCGCGCGACGGCGCTGCCGCCGTTCGTGAAGCGCAGGTGGATCGCGAGCGGCTTGGGCACCACGCGGATCGACGCGATGTTCACCACCGGCCGCCCGGCCTGCTCGACCGGGCCGAGCAGGAACGACGAGCCGTACACGCCGTCGCCGAAGCGCGCCTCGGGCAGCGGCTTCAGGCGCCAGTAGCCGTCGGAGGGATACAGCACGATCGCCTCGAGCGCCTTGCCGTTTTCCTTCTTGAACACCTGCAGCAGGTGAAAGCCGCGATCGCTGCGCGCACCCACCTGCACCGGCACGCGCTGCGGCCGCCAGAAGGTCGGCAGCGTCATGCCGACGATGCGCCAGTCGGCGTTGTCCAGCAGCACGACGGTGCGTTTCTTGAAGCGGTGCGCCGGGTCGGTGGGGTGCGCGCCGCCGTCGAAGTTGCAGCCCGAGAAATCGGGCGCGGTGACGTCGTTGCCGATCTTCTCGAGGTAGTCGGGCTGCAGCGCCTCGATGCGCAGGTGGCGGATGCCCTCGCCGCGCAGCACCATGGAGACGTTGTCCTCCTCGGCGCAGGCGGTGGTCGTGGTGCCGTTCTCGACGGTGGCGGCGACGGGGGCCGCGAGGGCCGGGCCAGCCGACAGCAGCGCGGCGACGAACAGGGGCAAGAGGGGCAGGAGGGAGGCGGTGCGCGGGGTGGGGTGCAGGGGCATCAGGTCTCCGTGAATCTCCGTGAAGAACGGCGGCTTGCTTATTCGCGCCGCCCGATCAGGTCTGTGAAAAGGCGATGTTCGCATTCCGGGTCGGAGCATTTCTCGCAAGGCCATGTCCACGCGGCGGGCTTTGCGTCGGCCTTGCCGCGCGCACGCGTGCGGCGTTCGCGGTCTTCGCCGCTGGCGATCGAATTGATGGCGTTCCATGCGTTGGCCAGGCGCTCGCCGCCGGTGCCGTGCACGACGGTGAACGAGAGCTTCGCGCCCGTCAGCGCGGCGCGCACGAGCGTGTCGGTCGGCTGGCGCGCATGGGGGCCGTCGCGCAGGTGGTCGCCGACCCAGGGGATGTCCAGCGCGGTAAGCAGCGTGATGGCGCAGCGCCGCTGGGCCGCGAGGGCCTCGGCGTAGAGCGAGCGGTCGTCGAAGAGCTGCTCGCTGTAGACCGCGGTCATGAGGGCGGTGGTGTCGGCGATCACCACGCCCGCTGCCGCGGCGGCATCGATGCGGCGCGTCTGTTCGTCGGCGATGGCCTGCTGCTCGTCGGGGCGCGGCGTGCGGCCTTCGCGGTCGCACCATTCGCGCAGGTACTCGCCCACCAGCGTCGCCGGAATGCCGCGCTCCTGCAGGCGCTGCGCGATGGCGCGCGCCAGCTCGGTCTTGCCCGTGCTCTCGGCGCCGAGCACGGCGATGACGCAGCCGCTGGGCAGCACCGGTGTCATGCGCGCTCCGCCGCGGGCAGGCGCTGGCGCCACGCCAGGTAGCCGGCCACGCTGAGCACCGCGAACACCGCGTACAGGCCGACCGTGAGCCACAGGCCCTTGTGGATGAACAGGCCCACGCTCACGACGTTCACGGCCAGCCAGACGAGCCAGTTCTCGATGAACTTGCGCCCGAGCAGGAACTGGCCAACGAGGCTCAGCCCCGTGGAGAAACCGTCCCACCACGGCACGTCGGTGTCGGTGAAGCGGTGAAGGAAGAGGGCGATCGCGGGCCACGCAATGGCGCAAGCCGCAAAGGTGAGCATGATGCCGCGCTGCGACAGCCGGCTCACGTGCAGCGCGGTGCCATCGCTGCGATGGCCGCGCAGCCACTGGGACCAACCCCAGAGCGCCACGAAAGCGAAGAACACCTGCAGCGACGCATCGCCATAGATGCGCGCCTTGGCGAAGACCACCACGTAGAGCAGCGAACTGGCGATGGCCAGCGGCCAGCCCCAATGGATCTCTCGCATGTTGCAGCCGACCATGGCGAGCGCGAGGACGGCGGCCACGAGTTCGAGCCAGCTGACAGGAGAGCCCCAGAGCGCAAAAGCGGGGGCCGAGAGAAGCTGGGGAATAAGGCTCACCCCCAGGCTACGCGCACTTCGTGTCGCTTCGCCAACCCCCTTCCGGGGGCAGTACTGGCGGCCCGGCAAAGCCGGTTCCGCGGTACTTCTCGAATGAGCGGGGTTCGGTTGGCCGAGGCCTCGCGAAGGTGGGAGTTCATCCTGTTCAGTGCGCGATCTGCACGAACACTTCGTTCGGCTTGACCATGCCGAGTTCCGCGCGGGCGCGTTCTTCGACCATCTCGAGCCCGTCCTTGAGGTCGTTGACCTCGGAGGCCAGGCGCTCGTTGGTGATCGTGGCCTTGGCGTTCGCTTCCTTCTGGTCGGTCAGCTTGGTCTGCAGTTGCGTGACGTCGCGCACGCTGCCGCGCCCGTTCCACAGCTGCCACTGAAGAACGGCCAGCAGGAGCAGCAGGACGATGGGGGGAACGAAGCGCGCGCGCATGGGCGTCTCTGTCTACGCCACCCGCACGCCGAGGCCGCCGCGCTGCCGTTCCGAAGGGAGCGGCGAAGTACGCGGCCTGGCGAGCCGGGTGGCTGGCATCACTTGAGGTTGTAGAACGCGCCGCGGCCGGGGTAGCTGGCGATGTCGCCGAGGTCTTCTTCGATGCGCAGCAGCTGGTTGTACTTGGCGATGCGGTCCGAACGCGAGAGCGAGCCGGTCTTGATCTGGCCGGCGTTGGTGCCCACGGCGATGTCGGCGATGGTGCTGTCTTCGGTTTCGCCCGAGCGGTGCGAAATGACGGCGGTGTAGCCCGCGCGCTTGGCCATCTCGATGGCGGCGAAGGTCTCGGTGAGCGTGCCGATCTGGTTGATCTTGATGAGGATCGAGTTGGCGATGCCCTTGTCGATGCCCTCTTGCAGGATCTTGGTGTTGGTGACGAACAGGTCGTCGCCCACCAGCTGCACGCGCTTGCCCAGGCGGTCGGTGAGCAGCTTCCAGCCGTCCCAGTCGCCTTCGTGCATGCCGTCCTCGATGCTGATGATCGGGTACTTGTCGACCCAGGTGGCCAGCATGTCGGCCCAGTTGCCGGCCGACAGCGTGAGGTTCTCGCCCGACAGAACGTAGTTGCCGTCCTTGTAGAACTCGCTCGCTGCGCAGTCCAGGCCCAGCGCGATCTGCTCGCCCGCGGTGTAGCCGGCCTTGTCGATGGCTTCCAGGATCAGCTGGATCGCTGCTTCATGGCTCTCGACGCTGGGGGCGAAGCCGCCTTCGTCGCCCACCGCCGTGCTGATGCCGCGGTCGCCCAGGATCTTCTTCAGGGCATGGAACACTTCGGCGCCGTAGCGCACGGCCTCGCGGAAGCTCTTGGCGCCCACGGGGATGATCATGAATTCCTGCAGGTCCAGGCTGTTGTTGGCGTGCGCGCCGCCGTTGATGACGTTCATCATCGGCACCGGCAGCTGCATGCCGCCCATGCCGCCGAAGTAGCGGTACAGCGGCAGGCCCGACTCTTCGGCCGCGGCGCGGGCCACGGCCATCGAGACGGCCAGGGTGGCGTTGGCGCCCAGGCGGGCCTTGTTGTCGGTGCCGTCCAGGTCGATCATCGTGCGATCGAGGAAGGCCTGTTCGCTGGCATCCAGGCCGAGCACGGCTTCGGAGATCTCGGTGTTGATGTTCTCCACCGCCTTGAGCACGCCCTTGCCCAGATAGCGGCTCTTGTCGCCGTCGCGCAGCTCGATGGCTTCGCGCGAGCCGGTCGATGCGCCCGAGGGCACGGCCGCGCGGCCCATGGTGCCCGACTCGAGCAGCACGTCGCACTCGACGGTGGGGTTGCCTCGGCTGTCGAGAATTTCGCGGCCGACGATGTCAACGATTGCACTCATCTTTTGTCTTTCTCAAATAAAACGGATCACAGACCTTCGACAACGATCATGCGCATGATCGCGGCGCCCTGGCGCGAGGCGCGCGCCTTGCCGTATTCGGGCGATTCATTGAATTTTTTGGCGGCTTCCACGCTCGGGAACTTGAGGACAACGATGCGCTGCGGGGCCCAGTCGCCTTCGAGCACTTCGATCTTGCCGCCGCGCACGCACACCTCGGCACCGTGCGCCTTCATGGCTTCGGTTGACCACTTCTTGTAGTCCTCGTACTGCGCGGGGTTGGTGACTTCGATGTTGGCGATGATGTAGGCGCTGCTCATTGCTGAAAGATGTCCTCGAGGAAAGCGTTTTTCTTGGTGACCCGGTCGAGCGCCAGGAGCGTCTCGAGCAGGGCCTTCATGTGCTTGAGCGGCACGGCGTTGGGGCCGTCGCTCAGGGCCTTGGCCGGATCGGGGTGCGTCTCCATGAAGAGACCCGCCACGCCCACGGCCACGGCCGCGCGCGAGAGCACGGGCACCATCTCGCGCTGGCCGCCCGAGGTCGTGCCCTGGCCACCGGGCAGCTGCACCGAGTGGGTGGCGTCGAACACCACGGGCGCCTTCGTCTCGCGCATGATCGCGAGGGAGCGCATGTCCGAGACGAGGTTGTTGTAGCCGAAGCTCGCGCCGCGCTCGCAGGCCATGAAGCTGTCTTCGTCCAGGCCCGCTTCCTTGGCGGCCGCGCGCGCCTTGTCGATCACGTTCTTCATGTCGTGCGGCGCGAGGAACTGGCCCTTCTTGATGTTGACCGGCTTGCCCGACTGCGCCGCGGCGTGGATGAAGTCGGTCTGGCGGCACAGGAACGCGGGCGTCTGCAGCACGTCGACCACCTTGGCGGCCTCGGTGATGTCTTCGGTGGTGTGCACGTCGGTCAGCACCGGGAGGCCGAGTTCGCGCTTGACCTTGGCCAGGATCTCCAGGCCCTTGTCGCGGCCCGGGCCGCGAAAGCTCGTGCCCGAGGAGCGGTTGGCCTTGTCGAAGCTGCTCTTGAAGATGAACGGAATGCCCAGCGCCGAGGTGATTTCCTTCAGCGTGCCGGCGGTGTCCATCTGCAGCTGCTCGGATTCGACCACGCAGGGGCCTGCGATCAGGAAGAAGGGCTGGTCCAGGCCAATGTCGAATCCGCAGAGTTTCATGCCACGGCCTTCAGGCTTTTCGCGCCGCCCGCGCTCTGGGCCTTGTGATCGAGCGCCGCCTTGATGAAGGCGTTGAAGAGCGGGTGGCCGCCCCACGGCGTCGACTTGAACTCGGGGTGGAACTGCACGCCCATGAACCAGGGGTGCACGTCCTGCGGCAGCTCGACGATTTCGGTCAGGTGCTCGCGCTGCGTGAGCGCCGAGATCACGAGGCCGGCGGCGCGCAGCTCATCGAGGTAGTTGACGTTGGCTTCGTAGCGGTGGCGGTGGCGCTCGGTGACCACGTCGCCGTAGATGCTGTGGGCGAGGGTGCCGGGCGAGACGTCGGAGCTCTGCGCGCCCAGGCGCATGGTGCCGCCGAGGTCGGACTTCGCGTCGCGCGTCTTCACGGTGCCGTCGCTGTCCTTCCACTCGGTGATCAGCGCGATCACGGGGGTGGGCGTCTCAGGGTCGAACTCGGTGCTGTTGGCGTTCTTCAGGCCCGCCACGTGGCGCGCATATTCGATGGTGGCCACCTGCATCCCGAGGCAGATGCCCAGGTAGGGCACCTTGCCTTCGCGGGCGAAGCGGGCGGCGGAGATCTTGCCCTCCACGCCGCGCTGGCCGAAGCCGCCGGGCACGAGGATGGCGTCGTACTTCGCCAGGCGCGAGACGTCCTGCGCGGAGATGGTTTCCGAGTCGATGTAGTCGATCTTCACGCGCGCATGGTTCTTCATGCCGGCGTGGCGCAGCGCCTCGTTGAGCGACTTGTAGCTGTCCGAGAGGTCCACGTACTTGCCGACCATGGCGATCGAGACTTCCTGCTGCGGATGCTCGACTTCGTAGACCAGGTCGTCCCAGCGCTGCAGCTTGGCGGGCGGGGTGTTGATGCGCAGCTTGTCGCAGATGAGGCCATCCAGGCCCTGCTCGTGCAGCATGCGGGGCACCTTGTAGATGGTGTCCACGTCCCACATCGAGATGACGCCCCATTCGGGCACGTTGGAGAACAGCGAGATTTTCGCGCGCTCGTCGTCGGGAATCGGGCGGTCGGCGCGGCACAGGAGCACATCGGCCTGGATGCCGATGGCGCGCAGTTCCTTGGCGGTGTGCTGGGTGGGCTTGGTCTTGAGCTCGCCGGCGGCGGCGATCCAGGGCACGTAGGAGAGGTGCACGAAGGCCGAATTGTTCGGGCCGTTGCGCAGGCTCATCTGGCGGACGGCCTCCAGGAAGGGCAGCGATTCGATGTCGCCCACGGTGCCGCCGATCTCGACGATGGCCACGTCGACCTCGTGCGAGGTGCCGATGCCGGCGCCGCGCTTGATGTATTCCTGGATCTCGTTGGTGATGTGCGGGATCACCTGCACCGTCTTGCCGAGGTAGTCGCCGCGGCGTTCCTTCTCGAGCACGGTCTTGTAGATCTGGCCGGTCGTGAAGTTGTTGGCCTTGCGCATGCGCGTGTTGATGAAGCGCTCGTAGTGGCCGAGGTCGAGGTCGGTCTCGGCGCCGTCATCGGTGACGAACACCTCGCCATGCTGGAACGGCGACATCGTGCCGGGGTCGACATTGATGTACGGATCGAGCTTGATGAGGGTGACTTGGAGGCCGCGCGATTCGAGGATCGCGGCGAGCGAGGCGGAGGCGATTCCCTTGCCAAGGGAAGATACGACACCACCGGTGACGAAGACAAATTTGGTCATGCCAGTTCCGGACTTTGCAATCCGGGCAGTGGGAAATTCCGATTATAGGTGTGCCCTTTGCGACACCGGCCGCCATAGGCTTGTTCGCATTGGTTCGACGGCCCATGAGCAACAATACGGCCCATGCAAGATCTCGCCGGAAAACACATCGTCCTGGGCCTCACGGGCGGCATCGCCTGCTACAAGTCGGCCGAGCTGTGCCGGCTGTTCGTGAAGGCGGGCGCCACGGTCCAGGTCGTGATGACCGAGGCGGCCGAGCAGTTCATCACCCCGGTGACGATGCAGGCGCTGTCGGGCCGCACCGTCTACACCTCGCAGTGGGACACCCGCGAGCCCAACAACATGCCGCACATCAACCTGAGCCGCGAGGCCGATGCGATCGTGCTGGCGCCGTGCAGTGCCGACTTCATCGCGCGGCTGGTGCAGGGCCGCTCCGACGACCTGTTGAGCCTCATGTGCCTCGCGCGTCCCATGGACCGCATTCCCCTCCTGATCGCCCCGGCCATGAACCGCGAGATGTGGGCCCACCCGGCCACCCAGCGCAACCTGATGCAGGTCTCGGCCGATGGCGCGACCGTGCTGGGCGTGGGCAGCGGCTGGCAGGCCTGCGGGGAAACCGGCGACGGGCGCATGCTCGAGCCGGCGCAACTGCTCGAGGACATCACCGCGTTTTTCCAGCCCAAGCTGCTGGCAGGGCAGAAGGTGCTGGTCACCGCGGGGCCGACCTTCGAGGCGCTCGATCCGATTCGCGGCATCACCAACCACTCGTCCGGGAAAATGGGCTTTGCCATCGCGCGGGCGGCGCGCGAAGCGGGCGCCGAGGTCACGCTGGTGGCCGGCCCGGTGCACCTGGCCACCCCGCGCGGCGTGACCCGCGTCGATGTGCTGTCCGCGCAGGACATGCTCGAAGCGACCGTCCGAGCGGCGCAGAGCGCTAGCATTTTTGTAGCGACGGCCGCCGTCGCCGACTGGCGCCCGGCGACGCACAGCGACCAGAAGATCAAGAAGGACGGCAGCGGCAAGACGCCGGTGCTCGATTTCGTCGAGAACGCCGACATCCTGCTCACCGTTGCCAAGAGCGAGCGGGCGCAGGCGAAGAAGCTGTTCTGCGTCGGCTTCGCGGCCGAGAGCGAGAACCTCGTCGAGCACGCCAAGGCCAAGCGCGAGCGCAAGGGCATTCCGCTCCTGGTCGGCAACATCGGACCGCTGACCTTCGGTCAGGACGACAACGCACTGCTGCTCGTGGACGCCCAGGGCGTGCGCGAGCTTCCCCGCGCATCCAAGCTCACGCTGGCGCGTGAACTGATGACCGAGATCGCCGCGCGACTTCCCGACTGGAGGGTCTGATGAACACCGAATCGAACACACCGCCCAATGGCGACTTTGCCCGTTACGTGGAGCAGCTCTCGGCACGGGCCGCGCAGCCGGGGCGCGTGGCGCAATCGGGCGAGCACGGACTGGACGTCGGCATGACGCCAGGCCCCGGCGCCCAAGGCACCGCGGCCACGGCCGCCCAGCGGCGCGAGTCGTCGAACGGCGAAGGGGCCAAGCCCCTGATCGGGCCCACCATGCTCAAGGTGTTCGGCGGCGTGGGTGCGCTGCTGTTCCTGGTGCTCTGGGCGGCCGGCGTGCCGTTCTTCGTGCTGGTCCTGGCGGTCGGCGCAGCGCTCTGGCTCGGCAAGAGTTTCTTCAAGGGGCTGAAGCTGACGCCGGGCGTGGCCAAGTGGCAGCAGGTGCTCGAAGAGGCGGCCCGCAGGCAAAGAGAACAGCAACAAAAGCAAGGCAAGTAAACAAGTGAAAGTCGACGTTCGTATCCTCGATCCGCGCATGGTGGATCAATTGCCCGCGTATGCCACCCCCGGAAGCGCCGGCCTCGACCTGCGGGCCTGCCTCGACGCCCCGATCACGCTGGAGCCCAACGGATGGCAGCTGGTGGGCACCGGCATCGCGATCCACCTGGCGGACCCGGCGTTCGCGGCGTTGATCCTGCCGCGCTCGGGCCTGGGCCACAAGCATGGCATCGTGCTGGGCAACCTGGTCGGCCTGATCGACAGCGATTACCAGGGCGAGCTCAAGATCAGCGCCTGGAACCGCAGCGACACGCCCTTCGTGCTGGAGCCGATGGAGCGGCTCGCACAGCTGGTGATCGTGCCGGTGGTGCAGGCCCAGTTCCGGGTGGTCACGGAATTCGAGGCGTCGCAGCGCGGCGAGGGCGGCTACGGCTCCACGGGCAAGCACTGAGCGCCCAAGCTGAAGCGAACCTGAGTAACCGCGAGGTAAGCGAGGGGTAAAGAGCGGAACCCGGCTGGCATGGCGTTCTCGAAAGTTTCAGCATGTGTCTTGCGTCATCGCGGCGAAAGCTGTGGCGTTATTCACAGGCAGCGCACTTTTCTCGCGCAGTTTTATTCGAAGAGCCTCTCAACATGAAGATCTCAATGCGCTTCGTATCCGTCACCGCCTCCGTGCTGGCCCTGGCCACGCTCACCGCTTGCGTTGCACCGGCGCCGATCTACCAGACCTCGCGCTACCCGTACCAGGCACCGCCGCAGGCCATCCAGTACCGCGAGGCCGCCTACGTCGAATATGGCCACGTGGCCAACATCGAGGTGCTGCGCAGCGAAACGGCCGGCACCGGCACCTCCGGCGGCGGTGCTGTCGCCGGTGGCGTCATCGGCGGCGTGGTCGGCAACCAGTTCGGACGCGGCAACGGCCGCGCGGCGGCCACCGCGCTGGGCATCGTGGGCGGTGCCCTGCTGGGCAACACCATCGAGGCCCAGCAGAACGGGCCGCGTGCCTATGAAAGCTATCGCGTGTCGGTGCAGACCGACCGTGGCGGTTTCCGGGCCTTCGACGTGCAAAGCCCGGGCGACCTGCGCATCGGCGACCGCGTGCGCATCGACAACGGCCAGATTTCGCGCATGTAGGCTGCCCCTGCGGGCACAAACAAAAAAGCCGGGCACTGCCCGGCTTTTTGACGTCGGCAGTCCTCAGTGCAGCATCTGGTTGCCCGGGGCCATCGGCGGCACCTTGAAGAAGGCCGTACCGGCCGTGCCGCGGCCGACTTCTTCTTCCGTCGCCTCGCGCACCGAGCGCACGGTGATGTCCAGGCGGATCGCGATGCCGGCCAGCGGATGGTTGCCGTCGAGCACCAGGTGGTCGGGATAGACCTCGGCCACGGTGTAGATCGCATCCTTGGGGATGGCGTCGCTCACACCCTTGGGCAGCGCCGAGCCGTCGAAGGTCATGCCTTCTTCCGTGCCCTCGGGAAACAGCGAGCGCGGCTCCAGGAAGAGCAGCTGGTCGTTGAAGTCGCCGAAGCCCTGTTCGGGCTCGACCTGCAGTTGCACACGGGCGCCGGGCTCATGGCCCTGCAAGGCCGCCTCGATGACGTCGAAGAGATCGTCGCCGCCCACCATGAATTCGACCGGCTCGTCGAGCACGTCCAGCACGTCGCCGAGCGTGTCTTTCATCGTCCAGGTCAAACCGACCACGCATTGTTCAGAGATTTCCATTGCAGAATTCTCCCATGGAGATTACACAACCGCTGCCGTTGCTCGGCGGCCTGAGCGCCGCGCAGTTCATGCGGCGGTACTGGCAGAAAAAGCCGCTCTTGGTCCGCCAGGCCATTCCCGCCATGGTGCCACCGATCGACCGCAGCGCCCTGTTTGCGCTGGCCGAGCGAGAAGAGGTGGAATCGCGCCTCATCCGCCACGGCAAGGCCGGCTGGTCGCTCAAGCACGGCCCGCTGCCAAGGCGTGCCCTGCCGCCCCTGAAGCAACCCGCCTGGACGCTGCTGGTGCAGGGCGTCGACCTGCACCACGGGGGCGTGCACGACCTGCTGCGGCAGTTCCGCTTCCTGCCCGACGCGCGCCTGGACGACCTGATGATCAGCTATGCGAGCGACACCGGCGGCGTCGGCGCGCATTTCGACAGCTACGACGTGTTCCTGCTGCAGGCGCAGGGCCGGCGCCGCTGGTCGATCGGCAAGCAGGGCGACCTCAGCCTGCAGCCGGATGTGCCGCTCAAGATCCTCGAGAACTTCGAGCCCGAGGAAACCTTCGTGCTCGAGCCCGGCGACATGCTCTACCTGCCGCCGAAGTACGCGCATGAAGGCGTCGCGGTGGGCGACGACTGCATGACCTTTTCCATCGGCCTGCGTTCGTCCGCCATGGGCGAGCTCGGCGCCGACCTGCTCGCGCGCATGGCGCAGGCCTATTCGGAAGACCTCGAGGACGCCGGCCCCGCGGAACTGGCCCGCTACCGCGACCCGGCGCAGCCCGCGGTCGACGCCCCGGCCGCGATGCCCGCCGCACTGCGGGATTTCGCGCGCAAGGCCGTCGAGGCCGCGCTGCGCGACCCGGACGCCATCGACCGCGCCCTCGGTGAATCGCTGACCGAGCCCAAGGCGAACATCTGGTTCGACGAAGGCGGCAACATGCCCGGCGCGATGCAGCACGTGGCGCTCGACCGCCGCACGCGCATGCTCTACGACACGCGCCACATCTACATCAACGGCGAGAGCTTCCGCGCAGGCGGTGCCGATGCGACGCTGATGCGAAAGCTGGCCGACCAGCGCGCGCTCGGCGCGCGCGAACTGGCGCGGGCCAGCGAAGGCGCACTGGCGCTGCTGGGCGAGTGGTGCGAGGCGGGCTGGGTCCATGCCGGCTGATGACACTTCGCCACTGCTGCTGGAAGGCCGCTTCGACGGCCGCGAGGCGTTCGGCGAGATCGTGCGCAATGCACTGTCGGCCGCGGCGCGCGAAGGTTGGAAGGAGATCGTCTTCAGCGACACCGATTTCGCCGACTGGCCCCTGGGCGAGCGCGCCAGCATCGAGGCGCTGCAGGCCTGGTCGGCCAGCGGCCGGCGCTTCGTGCTGCTGGCGCAGCGCTTCGACGTGATCGAGCGCGGCCACGCGCGCTTCGTGCCGTGGCGCCGCATGTGGGACCACATCATCGAATGCCGTGCCACCGGCAAGGCGCCAGGCGCCCAGGTGCCCAGCGCGATCTGGACGCCCACGTGGTTCGCGCACCGCATCGACCCCGAGCGCAGCCGCGGCGTCTGCGGCGCAGATCCGCGCGCGCGCCGCGAATTGCGCGAAGCCATCGACGAGAGCTGGCGCCTCGCGCGGCCGGCATTTCCGGCATCGACACTCGGCTTGTAAGCCAATGCCGCGAATGCGGCCGCGAGACACATTCAGGCGGAGATGCGGGTCTAGAATTTTTTCGTTCCAGACATTCTTTGCCAAAGGAGTTCTCATGAAGAAGTCGTCGTCCGTCCTGATTGCCTCGTTGATCGCCGCTGCCGCACTCGTTGCCTGCGGCAAGAAAGAAGACGCCGCACCGGCAGTCGTGACCCCGCCGCCCGCGCCCGTGACCGAGCCCGCGGCACCGCCCCCCGCCGCCGCACCGGCACCTTCCGCAGATCCGGCCGCAAGCGCGCCGTCGCCTGGCGCTTCGTCGGCCCTGGACAACGCGAACGCAGCGACGGAAGCCGCGAAGAAGAACGAAGCACCCAAGCAATAAGCCGGGTCTTCACACAGCAGAAAGCCGCCCCAGGGCGGCTTTTCTATTTGGATCTTTGACCGGTCAGCTGGCGGTCAGACATCCAGCCAGGGCGAGCCCTCGGCGGCGGTGGCGGTAAGCATTTCCGCCTCATGTCCGCCGAGCGCCTCGGCCATCAGGCGCCGCACGATGTCGGGCCGGTTGTTCTGCTCGCTCAGATGCGCCGCGACCACGTGGCGCAGGCCCTCATGACGAATCGCGCGCGCGATGTCGGCTGCCGCTGAGTTCGACAGATGACCATAGTTGCCCCCCACGCGCAGCTTGAGGAAGGGCGGATAGGCCGAGCCGGCCAGGAGGTCGCTGTCGTGATTGAACTCGAGCAGCAGCGCATGCACGCCGGCCAGGCGGTTCAGGACGTGCGCGGTGGCATGACCGAGATCGGTCAGCACCCCGAGCGTGCGTGCGCCATCGGTGCAGCGCAGTTGCAGCGGCTCGCGTGCATCGTGCGGCACGGTGAAGGGCTGCACGCCGATGTCGCCGACCGCGAATTCCGCATCATCGCGCGCCAGGTTCAGCCGGCCTTCGAAATCACGTCCGCCCGTGGCGAGCCAGGTGCCTTCGCTCATCCAGACGGGAATGCGGTTGCGCCGCGAGAGCGTGTGGGCGCAGCCGATGTGGTCGCCGTGCTCGTGGGTGATGAAGATCGCGTCGATGTCGGCGGCGGCGAGGCCCGCCAGGGCCAGCCGCTGGTCGAGCTGCCGGATGCCGAAGCCGCAGTCCACCAGGAGCCTGGAGGTGCGGCCGCCGCTGGTCGCTTCGACCAGCGCGGCATTGCCCGTGCTGCCGCTGCCGAGGCTTCGGAAGCGGAGCATGCGGGTTACTTCAGGTCGTCGGCGATGACCTTGACGATGCGCTGCGCGTTGGCCGAGCTTTCGGGCGCGCCGGCTTCATTGAGCACCGAGACGGTGGTCGATTCGCCCTGGCTCTTCACGAGGATGCGGAACTTGATCGGCTTTTCGTCCTTGGACGAGCTGCTGAACAGCTTGCCGAAGAAGCCTTCTTCCTTCTTGTCGGGGTTCGGCGTCACGTAGCGCACGAAGTAGATGCCGGCGCTGCGGTCGCGGTCTTCCACGGTGAAGCCGGTGCGGTCCAGGGCGAGGCCGACGCGGCGCCATGCGCGGTCGAACCCTTCGCTGATCTGCACCACGGGCTGGTTGCCCACGCTGGCGATGGTGGCGGTCTTCGCCGGTGCCGAGGTGGCGGCCAGGATCTTCGACTGCTCTTGCGAGACGCCCAGCTTGACCATCAGGCGGCGCAGGAACTCGGTTTCCAGTTCGGGGTCGCTCGGGCGCGGCTGCCACACGGTCTGGTCCTGGCGCGAGTTGTTGTAGACCTCCTGCATGCCGCGGTGGCTGATGAAGATCTCGGTGCCGTTCGTCGTGCGTTCGATGCGGGTGCGGAAGCGGTCGAGTTCGCCGGTCGAGTAGACCGAGTCGACCAGCTTGCCCAGCGTGCCGCGGATGATGTCCTGCGGCAGCTTGGCTCGGTTCTCGGCCCAGTCGGTTTCCATGATGCCCAGGTTGCGCTGCTCGGTGGTCAGGAGGAAGCCGCTTTCCTGCCAGAAGTCCTTCACCGGGTCCCAGAGCTGGTCGGGCGTGCGGTTGACGACGATCCAGCGCTGCGTGCCTGCGCGCTCCATGCGCACGTCGCCGATGTTGGAGACGGCGGTGGGAACACCTGGTGCGTTCGCGACGCCGGCCTGGTAGGCGTTGGCGGTGACTGCGCCGCCGGGCACTGCGTAGCGGTTGTCGCGCGAGAGCTGCGACAGGTCGGGCGGGACTTCGAGCGTCGGGGCCTTGCCGGCGCTCTTGTAGTCGATCTTGTCGCTCTCGAGCACGGAGCAGGCGGCGAGGCTGGCAACCAGGGTGGCCAGCAGTGCATATCGCGAAAGTTGCGAAAGGTTCTTCAACGTCGTCTTCCTTGTTGGAATGGTTCGGTCAATCTATGGGCCGCAGTGCCCGCCATCTCTGAGCACAGTTCGGGCAAAAGGTTGCTTAACCTTGTTGCGGCCAGGGAAACATCAAATCGCGAGGCGTGTGTCGGGGAGGGCGCTCAGTCCTTGAGCAAGCCGGTGGCGCGCAGCGCACCCTCGACCGCCGGACGGCTGGCTTCACCGAGTTCGGTGAGCGGCAGGCGCAGGGTGCCACCGCACAGGCCGAGCCGGGCCATGGCCCACTTGAGCGGAATCGGATTGGGCTCGACGAACAGGTTGCGGTGCAGCGGCATGAGCTCGAACTGGATCTGCATCGCGCGCTTCACGTCGCCGGCAAGCGCCGCCACGCACAGCTCGTGCATCTTGCGCGGCGCGATGTTGGCCGTGACGCTGATGTTGCCCTGGCCGCCGCAGAGCATGAGCGCGACGGCGGTCGGGTCGTCGCCCGAATAGACGGCAAAGTTCTTGGGCAGGTCGCGAATGAGCCACTGGGCGCGTTCGATGTTGCCGGTGGCTTCCTTGATGCCGATGATGCCGGGCACTTGCGCCAGGCGCAGCACGGTGTCGTGCGCCATATCGGCGACGGTGCGGCCGGGCACGTTGTACAGCACGACGGGCAGGTCGCCCACGGCCTCGGCGATGGCCTTGAAGTGCTGGTACTGGCCTTCCTGCGTCGGCTTGTTGTAGTAGGGCACGACCTGCAGCTGCGAATCGGCGCCCACGCCCTTGGCGAACTTGGCCAGCTCGATCGCTTCCTTCGTCGAATTGGCGCCGCAGCCGGCCATCACGGGCACGCGGCCCTTGGCTTGCTCGACCGAGACGCGGATGATTTCGCAGTGCTCTTCGACGTCGACCGTCGGCGATTCGCCGGTGGTGCCGACCACGCCGAGGCAATCGGTGCCTTCGTCGATGTGCCAGTCGATGAGTCGCCGCAGGGCGGGGTAGTCGACACTGCCGTCGTCGTGCATCGGCGTGACGAGCGCGACGATGCTGCCTGTCAGTTGCTCCAAGGGGGAATCTCTTTGTCGGTGGACGAAAGCGCCGATTCTACTTACTCCGGGCCCCGCCAAGACAGCCGGCCCTGTCCCCTCAGTTTCCCTTCAGGAGGGCGCGCGGGGGCTGGCCGGTCACCGGGGCCGACGGGCGGATGGCGGCAATACGCTGCACGAAGCGGGCCGGTTCGGCCAGGAACCCGTCCTCGTAGGCCACCACGCGCAGACCCCGGCAGGCGGCCAGCAGCTCGCCGGGCTGCAGCAGGAAGTCGGCCCGCGACGGCTTGCCCACGGTTTCGTTGCCCGCGGCGAAGGTCTCGTAGAGCAGCACGCCGCCAGGGGCCACGGCGGCCACGATGTCGGCCATGCGGTCGCGCCACAGGTAGTTGGTGACGACCACTGCGCCAAAGGTCTGGCCTGTGAAAGGCCAGGGGCCGGACTCGATGTCGGCCATGACGGTCTGCCCGAAGGCGCGTGCTGCCCCAGTGGCTTCCGGCGACCGGTCGACGCCCGTGACGGGATGCCCGCGCCCGGCAAACCACTGCATGTGCCGGCCCGAGCCGCAGGCCACGTCGAGCACGGTCGCGTCAGTGGCCAGCAGGTGCGACCAGCGCACGATCCATTCCGAAGGCGCACCCGTTCCGTGCAGTGGCGCTGCATCTTTCATGGCAGATCGACCCGCCTCAGAAGCACGACCACACCTGGTCGACCAGCGTCACGAGAAATTCCGGATGGGTATAGAGCATGAACACGCCCCCCAGCGCCGCCAGCACGGCCGCGAGCCAGCCGGCGTGGGCGAGGTGGTGGCGCATTTGCGAGGTCATGGTCCGATTGTCCGCAATCAGCCCGGCACCGCCGCCGGTCCGGTCCCGCGGGCGATGGCGTGTTCCTTGACCGGCAGGTTGATCAGCGCCGCGAACACGCCCAGCGCGATCGCGATGTACCAGACGATGTCGTAGCTCCCGGTGGTGTCGTACAGGTAACCGCCCAGCCACACGCCCAGGAACGAGCCGACCTGGTGGCTCAGGAACACGAAGCCGCTCAACATCGACAGGTGCGCCACCCCGAAGATGCCCGCCACGATCGCATTGGTCGCGGGCACGGTCGAGAGCCAGAGGAAGCCCATCGCCGCCGAGAACACGTACACGCTGACCGGCGAGATCGGCACGATCAGGAACAGCGCGATCGACACCGCCCGCGCGAAGTAGATCGCCGCGAGGATCTTGCGCTTGGCCAGCGTCTGCCCCAGCAGGCCGACCGTGTACGTGCCGAACACGTTGAAGAGCCCGATCAGCGCCAGCGCATAGCCGGCCACGTCGGCCGACAGGCTCCGGTCGCGCAGGTACGTCGGCATGTGGATGCCGATGAACGCCAGCTGGAAGCCGCAGACGAAATAACCCGCCATCAGGAGGCCGAAGCTCGGGTAGCGGAAGGCTTCGCCCACCGCCTGCAGCACCGACTGCTCACGATGGCCGGCCAGGGCCTCGCGCCGCGGCTCGCGCAGGCCGAAGGCCAGCGGCACGATCACCAGCACCAGCACCGCGAGCACCGCTAGCGCGGTCTGCCAACCCAGGTGGCCGATCAGGCGCCCCTCGATGGGCGCCATCAGGAACTGGCCGAACGAGCCGGCGGCGGCCGCCACGCCCATCGCCCAGGAGCGCCGCTCTGCCGGAATCTGCCGCCCGATCACGCCGTAGATCACCGCGTAGGTGGTGCCCGCCTGCGCCGCGCCGATCAGCACCCCCGCGCTCAGGGTGAACAGCAGCGGCGTCGGCGAATGCGCCATGCCCAGCAGCCCCAGCCCGTAGAAGATCGCCCCGCCGATCAGCACCCGGAACGCGCCGAACCGGTCGGCCAGCATGCCCGCGAACACGCCGAAGATGCCCCACGAGAGGTTCTGGATCGCGAGAGCGAAGGAGAAGGTCTGCCGGCTCCAGTCCTGCGCCTGGGTGATCGGCTGCAGCCAGAGCCCGAAGCCGTGGCGGATGCCCATCGAGAGCGTGACGATCATGGCGCCGCAAAAGAGCACTTGCTTGATCGATAGGGTGGGCGTTGGAGCTTGCATGCCGTCGAATGTAGCCACTTGCGTGCTGTGGCAGGCGGGCGGGCGGCCGAAGCCATTGATGATTTATCGGGGGCGTTTCAATGCGCATCCGGCATCAAAGCGCCTGCTGTATGGGTATCCAGTTGTTTGGCGGCGACTGACTACAATCCGCCCCCATGGCGACTTCCCCCAAGACCTCCTCAGATTCCGCTTCCGGCTACTCGGAAGGCTCCATCCGCGTGCTCAAGGGCCTCGAGCCCGTCAAGCAGCGCCCGGGCATGTACACCCGGACCGACAACCCCCTGCACGTCATCCAGGAAGTGCTCGACAACGCCGCCGACGAGGCGCTGGCCGGCCACGGCAAGAAGATCAAGGTCACGCTGCATGCCGACAACTCGGTGAGCATCGAGGACGACGGCCGCGGCATCCCGTTCGGCCTGCACCCCGAAGAAAAGGCCCCGGTGATCGAGCTGGTGTACACCCGCCTGCACGCCGGCGGCAAGTTCGACAAGGGCTCGGGCGGCGCCTACAGCTTCTCGGGCGGCCTGCACGGCGTGGGCGTGTCGGTGACCAATGCGCTGTCCAGGCGGCTCGAAGTCACCACCCACCGCGAAGGTTCGATCGCCAAACTCACCTTCAGCGGCGGCGACGTGATCGAGCCGCTCGAGATCCGCAAGCTCGAAGCCGGCGAGCGCAAGCAAGGCACCACGGTGCGCGCTTGGCCCGACGCCAAGTACTTCGAGACCGCCGCGCTCCCGATGAGCGAGCTCACGCACCTCCTGCGCAGCAAGGCGGTGCTGATGCCCGGCGTGAGCGTCACGCTCACGGTCGAGAAGACCAAGGACACGCAGCAGTGGCTCTACAAGGGGGGGCTGAGCGACTACCTCATGCAGACGCTCAACGGCGACCCGGTGATCCCCCTCTTCGAAGGCAGCGGCCATGCCGACAAGAACGCCGACAACTTCGCCGAAGGCGAGGGCGCCGACTGGTGCGTGGCCTTCACCGAAGACGGCCAGCCGGTGCGCGAGAGCTACGTCAACCTGATCCCCACCAGCGCGGGCGGCACGCACGAGAGCGGCCTGCGCGACGGCCTCTTCACCGCCGTGAAGGGCTTCATCGAGCTGCACTCGCTGCTGCCCAAGGGCGTGAAGCTGCTGCCCGAAGACGTGTTCGCGCGGGCTTCGTATGTGCTCAGCGCCAAGGTGCTCGATCCGCAATTCCAGGGCCAGATCAAGGAGCGCCTGAATTCGCGCGACGCGGTGCGGCTGGTGTCCAGCTTCGTGCGCCCGGCGCTCGAGCTCTGGCTCAACCAGCACGTCGATTACGGCAAGAGGCTGGCCGAGCTGGCCATCAAGGCCGCGCAGACCCGCCAGCGCGCCGGTCAGAAGGTCGAGAAGCGCAAGGGCTCCGGCGTGGCCGTGCTGCCCGGCAAGCTGACCGACTGCGAGAGCAAGGACATCAGCCACAACGAGGTCTTCCTGGTCGAGGGCGACTCGGCCGGCGGCAGCGCCAAGATGGGCCGCGACAAGGAAAGCCAGGCCATCCTGCCGCTGCGCGGCAAGGTGCTCAACACCTGGGAAGTGGAGCGCGACCGGCTCTTCGCCAACACCGAAATCCACGACATCTCGGTGGCCGTGGGCGTCGATCCGCACGGCCCGAGCGACACGCCCGACATGAGCGGCCTGCGCTACGGAAAGATCTGCATCCTCTCCGATGCCGACGTGGACGGCTCGCACATCCAGGTGCTGCTGCTCACTTTGTTCTTTCGCCATTTTCCGAAACTCATCGAAACCGGCCACGTGTATGTCGCCAAGCCGCCGCTGTTCCGCGTCGATGCGCCCGCGCGCGGCAAGAAGCCGGCCTCCAAGGTCTACGCGCTCGACGAGGGCGAACTCACCGCCACGCTCGACAAGCTGCGTAAAGACGGCGTGCGCGAAGGCGCCTGGAGCATCAGCCGCTTCAAGGGCCTGGGCGAGATGAGCGCGGAACAATTGTGGGAAACCACGCTCAATCCCGATACCCGGCGCCTGATGAAGGTCCAGCTGGGACGCTTCGACTTCACATCCACCCAGGGCGAGATCACCAAGCTCATGGGCAAGGGCGAAGCGGCCGCCCGGCGCGAGCTGATGGAACTGCGCGCCGACGACGTCGATATCGACGTCTGATTTCCCGGACCCGAGGCATTCTTCACGACAGGGCATGAACAGGCACCAGATCATCTGCGGTTCGTTGGCATGGGCTTGCGCCGCGGGCGCGATCCTCATGGTGGCGCGCGCCCATCCGGTGGTCACGCCGCCGGACATGCTCTTTGCCGGCCTCGTTGTCCTGCTGGCAGTGCTGTTCGTCTGGATGGGCTGGTGGGACGACGCGGCCAACGACGGCCCCGAACCCAGCTGGCTGGAGCGCGCCGTGGCCACCGGGTGGCTGTGGATGCGCCGGATCGTCTGCTGGACCGCGGCCGCCGCCTTTCTCGCGGTCGCCGTGAGGCTGCTCGCCGATGGCATCGAAGTGCGGCAGGTGCCGTTCTTCCTCGCCGCGGTGATGCTGGGCGTGCTGCTGATCTGGGTCGGCCTGAAGGGCACGGGGCGCGTGCGCAGCCTGAGCGACGACGCCGCGGTCCACGCCGGGCGCCGCAAGCGCTACGGCTGGTGGTTCTGAGGCAAGGGCCCGCATCGCCATGACACGCTGGCTTCGTCCGTTCCTCCTGTGTGCGGCCCTCGTGCTGTCGCAGCAGGGCGCGCACGCCGCTGACATCTACGGCTACATCGACAGCAAGGGCGTCGCGCACTTCGCCTCCGAGAAGATCGACGAGCGTTACCAGATCTTCTTTCGCGGCGGCCAGAGCTTCGACACGGCGCAGGGCATCTCCCCGCTTGGGCGCAACGGCCGCAAGATCGACGGCAAGGTGCCGCCCGCCTCGCAAACGTTGCTCGCGCTCTTCGAGGCCTCGCCCAGCTACAAGACCGCCAAGTCGGCATTGCGCGATGCGTCGAACAAGCACTCGATCGACTACGAACTGCTGCAGGCGCTGATCGCCACCGAATCGGGCTTCGACGCGCAGGCCGTCTCGCCCAAGGGCGCGATGGGCCTCATGCAGCTCATGCCCGCGACCGCGCAGCGCTACGGCGTCGCGGCGGACAAGCGCAGCACCATCGAGAAGAAGCTGTTCGATCCGCGCATCAACATCGCCGCGGGTTCGCGGTACCTGCGCGACCTGATCGCGATGTTCCCGGGGCAGATCGAACTCGCGCTCGCCGCCTACAACGCGGGAGAGGGCGCGGTGCAGCGCGCGGGCAACAAGATCCCGAACTACAAGGAAACGCAGAACTACGTGCAGACCGTGCTGCAGCTGTACGCCTACCTCAAGCCCTCGGTGGCAACGGGCGGCGGCGGCGCGCGCGGCGGCAAGACGCCGGGGCGCATCCGCATGGAGCTGGTGGTGCCCAAGGGCGGGGCGCTGGGCCGTGGCAACATGCCGCCCGATTCGCCCGGCGGCATGCCCGCGATGCCAGACATTCCCGAGCAACCGCAGGTGCCGGCCGGCGCGGTCGAGCCGCCCGTGTCCTGAAGAGGAGCCAGCCATGCACCGTCGAAGCTTCGTCCTCGCGACCGCCGCCTGCGCGGTGGGCGGCGCCGCGCGCGCCCAGCATGCGGCCACGCACGACACGCTGCCGGCAGCGCCTTCGTCGAAGGAACCCTACGCGCGATTGCAAGGCGGCGTGCCGCACCACATGACGCCCGAGCAGGAGTCGCAACGCGTCACCGACAGCCCCGCGCCTGCCGGCCCGCAAGGCCGCTGGATGGCGCGCGCCGCCTTGCCGATCCCGCGCAGCGAAATGGCCTGGGCGACCGCCGCGATGGGCCGCATGCACGTGGTCGGCGGCTACGGCGAAGGCGCGGTCAACCGCGACTACCACCACATCTACGACCCGAAGGCCGACCGCTGGCTCGACGGCGCGCCGCTGCCGCGCGGCGCCAACCACGTCGCGGTGACGGCAGAGGACGGTCGCGTCTACGCGCTCGGCGGCTTCGTCGAGCAGAACCGCCGCTCGGACACCAACGCCTACGTCTACGACATCGCGGCCAACCGGTGGACCGCGATTGCGCCGTTGCCGCGTCCGCGCGGCGCGGCGGCCGCGGTGATGCTCGGCGGCGCGCTGCACCTGATCGGCGGCGCCTCGGAGCCCGCGGTCGAGCGCGCGAGCGTCGGCTGGCACGAGGTGTACGACCCGAAGGCCGACCGCTGGACGGCACGCAAGCCGCTGCCCGGCGCGCGCGACCACGTGGGTTGCGTCTCGCACGGCAACCAGATCCACGTGATCGGCGGGCGCTTCAACACCTTCGAATACAACACCGACCTGCACCACGTCTACCTGCCCACGCGCGACACCTGGGAGCTGCGCGCGCCGCTGCCCACCGCGCGCTCGGGCCATGGCCTCGTGGTGTACCGGGGCCGCTTCTTCGCCATGGGCGGGGAGGGGGGCTTCCTCGTGGGCGGCGTGCCGCGCCAGGCCAAGGTGTTCGGCCAGATGGAAAGCTACGACCCCGTGGACGACACCTGGCAGCGCCATGCCCCGATGACCACGCCGCGCCATGCCGTCGGCGCCGCGGTGATCGGCGATTTCATCTACGTGGCCGGCGGCGGCGCGGTGCTCGGCGGTGCCGTGCAGTCCGCGGTGCACGAGGCTTTCACACTGGGCTGAGCGCAAACCAAGCGCACGGCCTGCAGCAACTGTTTTTCTTTCTCTCTTCTTCATGGACGACTCCCAACCTCCGCTCGATCTCGCCGGTCCCACCGACGGTGACACCACCCTCACGCTGGCCGACTACGCACAGACCGCCTACCTCGAATACGCGCTCAGCGTGGTCAAGGGCCGCGCGCTGCCCGATGTGTCCGACGGCCAGAAGCCGGTGCAGCGGCGCATCCTGTACTCGATGTCGCGCATGGGCCTGGGGTTCGGCGGCACCAACGGCACCGTGGGCGCCAAGCCGGTCAAAAGCGCGCGCGTGGTCGGCGACGTGCTCGGCCGCTTCCACCCGCACAGCGACCAGGCCGCCTACGACGCGCTGGTGCGCATGGCGCAGGACTTCTCGCAGCGCTATCCGCTGGTCGACGGCCAGGGCAACTTCGGCAGCCGCGACGGCGACGGCGCCGCGGCCATGCGCTACACCGAGGCGCGTCTGGCGCGCATCACCAGCCTCTTGCTCGACGAGATCGACGAAGGCACGGTCGACTTCATTCCCAACTACGACGGCAGCACCGAGGAGCCGCGCCTCCTGCCCGCGCGGCTGCCCTTCACGCTGCTCAACGGCGCGAGCGGCATCGCCGTGGGCCTGGCCACCGAAATCCCGAGCCACAACCTGCGCGAGATCGCCGACGCGTGCGTGGCGCTCATCAAGTCGAATGGCAAGCTGAGCGAAGAAGAACTCCTGGCCATCGTGCCCGGCCCCGACTACCCGGGCGGCGCGCAGATCATCAGCGGCGCGAGCGACATCGCCGACGCCTACCGCACCGGCCGCGGCTCGCTCAAGGTGCGCGCGCGCTGGAAGATCGAAGACCTCGCGCGCGGCCAGTGGCAGCTCGTGGTGAACGAGCTGCCGCCCGGCGTGAGCACGCAGAAGGTGCTCGAAGAGATCGAGGAAATCACCAACCCGAAGGTCAAGGCCGGCAAGAAGGCGCTCTCGGCCGACCAGACGCAGCTGAAGGCCGCGATGCTCTCGGTGCTGGACGTGGTGCGCGACGAATCGAGCAAGGACGCCGCCGTGCGCCTGGTGTTCGAGCCCAAGACCTCGCGCATCAGCCAGGAAGAATTCATCACCACGCTGCTCGCGCAGACCTCGCTGGAGACCTCCTCGTCGATCAACCTCACGATGGTGGGCATCGACGGCAAGCCCACGCAGAAGTCGCTGCGCCAGATGCTCAACGAGTGGATCGCGTTCCGCGAGATCACCGTCGAGAAGCGCTCGCGGCATCGCCTGAACAAGGTGCTCGAGCGCATCCACATCCTCGAAGGCCGGCAGCTGGTGCTGCTGAACATCGACGAGGTGATCGCGATCATCCGCGCGGCGGAAGATCCGAAGGCGGCGCTCATCGCGCGCTTCAATCTCTCTGACGTGCAGGCGGAAGACATTCTTGAAATCCGGCTGCGCCAGCTTGCGCGGCTCGAAGCCATCAAGATTCAGCAGCAGCTCGACGAGTTGCGTACGGAGCAGAAGAAGCTCGAAGACATCCTGGGCAGCCCGGCCACGCTGCGCCGCCTGCTGATCAAGGAAATCGAGTCCGATGCCAAGACCTTCGAAGACCCGCGCCGCACGCTGATCCAGGCCGAGAAGCGCGCCGTGGCCGAAGTGAAGGTGGTGGACGAGCCCGTCACCGTGATCGTGTCGCAGAAGGGCTGGGTCCGCGCGCAGAAGGGCTGGGCCAGCGAGAAGGCCGGTGCGAACGGCGGCAACGGTTCTGCAACGCCGGAGTACAGCTTCAAGTCCGGCGACGCGCTCTACGGCGCCTTCGAGTGCCGCAGCGTCGACACGCTGCTGGTCTTCGGCTCCTCCAAGGACAAGTCGGTGCGCGTCTACACCGTGCCCGTGGCGTCGCTGCCCGGCGCGCGCGGCGACGGCCAGCCTGTCACCACGCTCATCGAGCTCGACGCCGGCACGCACGTCACGCACTTCTTCGCGGGCCCGGTGGGCGCGAGCGTGCTGCTGGCCAACACCGGCGGCTACGGTTTCATCGCGACGGTGGAAAACATGATGTCGCGCCAGCGCGGCGGCAAGGCCTTCATCGACGTGGGCGAGGGCGAACAGCTGTGCCGCCCGTCGCTCGTGGGCGGTGCGAGCGGCGCCGAACCGATGCCCGCGGCCACGCACGTGGCCTGCGCCTCGACCGGCGGCCGCATCCTGACCTTCGACATCGCCGAGCTCAAGAGCCTGCCCAAGGGCGGCCGCGGCCTCACGCTGATCGACCTGGAACCCAAGGACACCCTGGCGGGCGCCGCGGCCTACACGCGCAGCGTGAAGATCGAAGGCATCGGCCGCGGCGGCAAGGAGCGCGACGAGACGCTGGAGATCCGCACCCTCAACAACGCGCGCGGCACCCGTGCGCGCAAGGGCAAGGCGGCCGACCTGGGCTTCAAGCCGGCCAGCATCGTGCGGGTGTTGTGATGGGCGGCATCGACATCAGCGTCATCGGCCTTTTCATCGCGGTGGTGACCGGCCTCGCCAGCTTCCTGGTGGGCCGGCACTTCCGGATGAAGCGCGCGGCCAAGCGGCGCGAGAAGGACCGCGCCGCGGCGCAGGCCATCGAGACGCGGCAGGTGCGCCGGGCGCGCGAGCGGCGCGAAAGCGGCAAGTAAGTAGGGGCGGGGCGCGCAGGCAGTGGCTAGCGCAGCCCCTGCCACCACCGCGTGTTCGTCCGGGCCTGCCCCACCGTCACCACCTCGCCGATCACCGGCGTCGCCAGCTCGATCTTCCTGGCTTCCGTGAGGCTCGCGATGCGGTCCAGCGGGTCGTGCCAGGTGTGGAACGAGAGGTCGAAGGTGCTGTTGTGCACCGAGAAGAACACCTTGCCGCGCAGGTCCTCGAAGGCCTGCACGCTCTGCTCGGGCGTCATGTGCACGCCGGGCCAGTAGGCGTCGTAGGCGCCGTTTTCCATCAGCGCGAGGTCGAAGCCGCCGAAGCGTTCGCCGATCTGCTTGAAGCCCTGGAAGTACCCCGAGTCGCCGCTGTAGAAGATGCGCTGCTCGCCGCTTTGCACCACCCATGAAGCCCACAGCGTGCGGCCGCGGTCCGAGAGCGTGCGGCCCGAGAAATGCTGGGCCGGCGTGGCGGTGAGCTTCACGCCGTCGTGCTCGGCGTCCTGCCACCAGTCCAGCTCGGTCACGCGCTCGGCCGGCACGCCCATCACCACCAGCCGCGAGCGCACGCCCAGCGGCACGAAGTAGCGCTTGACGCTTTTCGAGAGGTACTCGATGGTCGCCACATCCAGGTGGTCGTAGTGGTCGTGCGAGAGGATCACGCCTTCGATGGGCGGCAACTGCTCCAGCGTGAGCGGCGGCTTGTGAAAGCGCTTGGGCCCGGCCCACTGCACGGGCGATGCGCGCTCGCTGAAGACGGGGTCGATCAGCCAGTACTTGCCGCGCAGTTTGAGCAGGTGCGACGAGTGGCCCAGCCGCACCACGTGGTTGGCCTTGGCGTCGAGCGCGTCCAGGTCCTTGGCGCTGATTTCGCGCACGGGAATCGCATCGACCGGCACCGTGTCGACCTTGCTGCCGACGATGAAGCGCGACCAGATGCGCCAGGCGCTGGCCGAGGGTTTCTCGTCGGGGTTGGCCATGTTCTGGAAGACGCCGTCGCGGAACTGCGGCGAGTTCTCGTAGCGGGTTTCACCGCCGCCGGCGGCGCTGCAGCCCGCGACGAAAGCGCAGCCGGCCGCGGCGAGCGCCGTGCCCCGGCGCAGGAGTTGGGGCAGGTAGGACCCCTGCGAAGCCGAATCGTCAGCCATGGAAAGAACCTCTGGACGTGTGTTTGTGTTGGGCGCGAGACTATCCCGGGCGCATGTTTCAATGGTTTCAGCGACAGAAACATTCGGCCGGCAGGGGGATTCGCAACCGGGCGCACCGAGCCCGCCGGGCCCGCTCCTATGCCATGCGCTCTATGGCACGCCGCGCGCCACCCCGGCACACTCGGGCCCTTCATGGCCATGAGAAGGCGATACACATGAGCGGCAACCGCTATCCCATCATCTACGTGCGTGGCTACGCCATGACCGAATCGGAGCGCGACGAGACCGCGGCCGACCCCTTCTGCGGCTTCAACATCGGCTCCACGGTCTACCGCGCCACCGTCAAGAAAGACGCGCCCGCGCAGAAGTTCGTCTTCGAGTCGCCGGTGGTGCGCCTGCTGGCCGACTTCCAGTACCAGAGCGTCTACCAGAACGGTCTGGACATCCTGGACGACGACTGGAAGCCCTCGCCCGACGAGACCGGCAAGGACGTGGACGGCATCCCCTCGGCCTCGGTCATCATCTATCGCTACTACGACACCGGCTCGGAGCTCCTGGGCGACGGCAAGTCGCGCAACATCAAGTTCTATGCGCAGGGGCTGAGCAAGTTGATCCTGCGGGTGCGCGACCTCGTGGCGCAGCGCGAAGGGGCGGCCGCCGCACCGGGTTTTCGCTGCTACCTCGTGGCGCATTCGATGGGCGGGCTGGTGGTGCGCGCCTTCCTGCAGAACCCGGCACTGGGCGACCCTGCCGCGCGGGCCTGCGTCGACAAAGTGTTCACCTATGCCACGCCGCACAACGGCATCGACATGGGCGGCGTCAACATCCCGGCCTGGCTCACGGCCAACGAGATGAACACCTTCAACCGCGAGAAGATGTCCGAGTTCCTCGCCACGCCGGCCGTCAACGGCCGCATGGACTACCTGCCGGCCACCGCCTTTCCGGCCGAGCGCGTCTTCTGCATGGTCGGCTCCAACCGCGGCGACTACGAGACCGCCAAGGGGCTCTCGCGCATGTTCGCGGGCCACGGCAGCGACGGGCTGGTGCGCATCGAGAACGCCTCGCTCTGGTCCATCGACGCGAACAAGAAGACGCAGCCCGTGGCCACCGCCTACGCCTTTCGTTCGCACTCGGGCTACTTCGGCATCGTCAATTCCGAGGAGGCCTACCAGAACCTGGTGCGCTTTCTCTTCGGCGACGTGCGGGTGGACCTGTGGTTCGACGTCGACGGCGTGACCCTGCCGCCCGATCTCCCCAAGGACGCCGACATCGATGCGCTCTACCAGGTCGAACTCCTGGCCGCGCCGCGCGGCAAGCGCTGGTACCTGAGCCGCCGCGTGGCCGAGGAAGACTCGCCCGCCTGCCGCACGCACAAGGAGCTGACCGATCCGAAGACGATCGAGCGCCGCTCGATCTATCTCTCGACCGTGTTCCTCGCCAACAAGGCCCGCGTCAACCAGGACCGCCCGACGCTCGCCTACGCCATGACGCTGGGCGTGCGCGTGCCCGACTACCAGGTGAACAAGAAGTTCTGGCTCGACGGGCATTACGAAGGCAGCTCGCTCTTTCGCGACACGCTCATCATCGAGATCGCGCCGCCCCAGGCGGGCGACGCGGCGCAGAACTGGAACGTCAAGTACGGCTGGCAGACCGACACCGCGGGGCAGGCGTCGCTGCCGATGAGCCCCAAGCAGCTGGCCGGCGGCAAGCAGCAGTTCATCGTGCCGCTCTCCAGCCTGGGCGCCGGGCCGGGGGCGCCCGGCATCACGGGCAAGGTGCGGCTGGAAGTGAGCGCCTGGAGCTGAGACCTTGGCCGGTGCGGAAGGCCCCACAATCGCACCTCACATGCATTACCTCCTCTTCATCGGCGCCTTCGTCTTCTTCGCCTTCATGGCGCCGCTCAAGCTCACGATCGCGGTCTGTGCGCTGGTGCTGTTCGTGACGGTGGTGGTGAAGATCTCGGCGCAGGTGGTGGCGGGCGTGTCGCCGAGCCTGGGCGAATCCTTCAAGTCGGTCTTCTACGCATCTCTTTTCGTGGCACTGGCCCTGCTGGCCTACATGAGCTTCTTCGCCGCGGCAGGCATTCACCACGTGAACGGCACACCGGCGCTGCTGGCGATGGCGGCGCTGTTCGTGGCCTACACACTGGGCTTCCAGATCGGCATCGGCACCTCGTTCGGTGCCAGCGCTGTCGTCGCACTCATCTCCACGCTCTTGTCCGGCGCCATCCTCTGGTCGGTCAAGGGCCTTGCCTTCTGACGCCATGACAACTGCGGTTCTGGTCATCGATGTGCAGCGCGGGCTTTGCGACGATCCGCCCCGGCCGCACGAGGCGAAGGAAACGATCGAGCGCATCAACGCGCTCACCGCGCGCGCCCGCGAGGCCGGCGTGCCGGTGGCCTTCATCCAGCACGAGAACGCGGTCGACCTGGAATTCGATTCCGAGCGCTGGCAGCTCGCCGATGCGCTCGAGGTCGATGCGGCCGACACGAAAATCCGCAAGACCACGCCCGATTCCTTCCTGCGCACGCCGCTCGAGGCATGGCTCATGGGGCAGGGCGTGCGGCGCGTGGTGATCTGCGGCTACTCGTCGGAGTTCTGCGTGGACACCACCGCCCGCCGCGCCGCGGCGCTCGGCTACGAGGTGGTGCTCGCGGCCGATGCGCACACGTCGCACGACAAGCCGCATGCCACCGGCGCGTTCATCCGCGCGCACCACAACGCGACGCTCGCGGACATCACGAGCTTCGGCGTGCGCATCGGCGCCATCGACAGCGCACGGATCGCGTTCGGCGATTGATCCTCAGGGCATGCGCCCGGTGGCCAGCGCATGGGCCCAGTCCGGCCGCCCGTTCTCCTGCGCCAGTCTTGCCATCGCCGTGTGGTCGTACGGAACGGAGATCAGCCTGGCGCTCCAGTCGCCGTCGCGCTGCTCGACGATCGCATAGCGCGCATTCGGCGAGCCGGTTTCGACAACGTGCGGGTAAGGATGGATGTCGTCGTAGGCCGGCAGGCCGACGCTGCCCGGGTTGACGATCAGTTGCCCGCCCGATGCATGCGCCACCCGCGGCACATGCGTGTGGCCGCAGGAGATCAACGCCGCATCGACATCGCCGGTCCGCGCATCGATCTCCGCCTGCGTGGCGGCGCGGAAGTCATCGGGCTCGACGGTCTCCAGGAAGTATTCGAGATCGCTCGACGGCGTGCCGTGGCACAGCATCACGTCCGCGCTCAAGCGGTGCGTGTGCGCGAGCGATGCGATCCACGCGAACTCCTTTGCGCCGAGGCGCGCATGCGCGAATGCATCGGACGCGCCGCGCCGGTCCGCAGGCACGGTGAGCAGCTGGCGCTCATGGTTGCCCGCAAGCTGAACCCAGTCCTGCGCCATCAGGAACCGCGCAGTCTCCAGCGGCATCAGCGGGCCCGAGAGGCTGTCGCCCAGGTTGACGATGGCATCCGCGCCGCGGCGCTCGATGTCCTCGACCACGGCTTCGAGTGCGGGGAGGTTGCCGTGAATGTCCGAGACGATGGCGATGCGCATCGGCCGACTCTAAATCCTAATCCGCCCCCGGCCGCCACACCCGCGCGAGCGCCGCCATCTTGCCGCGGAACCCCAGCCGGTCGTTCGACAGCGCATCGATGAAGTCCGACAGCCGCTGCGACTTCACCATCGTGTAGATCGTGAGCCAGGTCGTCGCGACGAACACCACGCCGAACCAGATCGCCTTTCGCCACAGCGGCGCATCGGCCTCGGCCAGCAGGTTCATGCCGAGAAAGCCCGTGGTGATGGTGCCGATCAACCCGAACAGCGTGACCACCGTGAGCCGCACGACGGTGCTCGCTTGCCGGCGCAGGCTGTCGGCATCGAGGTAGGTGTTCATGTCGGCGATGCGCGACTTGACCTCGTCGTACAGCGGATCGAGCCCGAGGTGCGCGGCGCACATGTGCGAGAGCGCGCGCACCTGCGCCTGCTCGGAGATCTCGTGGAACCAGTAGCGGTGCGTGAAGCGCAGGAACCGCTCGAAGCTCGAACGGATCGCGCGCTTGAACTGCTTCACGCTCGGCGTGCTGCGGATATCGAGCCGCTTGAGCGCCTCGACCAGCTGGTCCGAGAACATCAGGAGCGATGCCTTCTGGAAATGCGCGATGAGAAACAGCAGGAAGTGCTGGTGCCTGAACTGCGCGAGCACGCCGCGGTCGCGGCAGCAGAAGAACTCCGAATGCGCATCGCCCACCACGACCAGCGCGTGGCCGTTGCACAGGTACCGCGTGTTGGGCGCGGCGCCCGCATCGACCCAGAAGCGGTCGTAGCAGTACTTGTGCTCGAAGTCCGCGAGGTGATGGTCGGCGTAGGGCAGGTGGGCATCGGTCGTGCCCGCGCCCGTCACGAGCGCCAGGCGCACGAAGTCGTCGCGCGTGAGGCGGCGCGGATCGTCCATCGACAGGTACGCCATCACCGGCATGCGGTAGTACTCGATCTGCCGGTAGCGCAGCGCGCCAGGGTCCTCCGAATGGTCGCTCACCAGCGGCTGCATCAGGTAGGCCCAGTGCGAGGAGATGCGCGGTGCGCGGTGCTGCGCCACGTGCGAGAGAAAGCTCTCGCGCTGCTGCGCATCGGAACTCGCGAGCACGCGGCCGTCGGCCCCCAGCCACTCGACGCTCGCCATGCAGTGCAGCGCGGAGCCGTCAGGCTCCCAGCCCGAGGGGTAGGCGCGCCCGAAGCGGTAGAGGATGTCCTGCGCCTGCGCAAGGCTCAGGTGGTTCGCCCCGACCTCGAGGTTGAGCAGCACCACGTCGATGTCGAAGAAGAAATAGAGATCGCAGTGCACCACGTCCAGCGTGATGGGCGCATCGCCGGGCTGCGACACCACGCGCACGGCGGCGATGTCGTGGCGGCGAAAGATGCGCATCGGCGAATCGCCATCGCTGCCGGAAGCGGCGTCGTCGCCCTTGGTGCGCGAACGCCCTTCGCCGTAGAGAAAGCGCTGCACATACGGCAGGAAGCTCACGAACTCGTTGTAGTGCCGCTCGTGAAAGCGGCTGCTGTCGCCGGTGTATTCGTCGACCTCCTCCCGCCAGGGCGAGGCATCGCCCATGTCGCGCAGCACCTGCCAGGGGCCGTGGTGCGCGTACCTCGCATCGGGCGAGGGCATGAGGCGCAGCGGCCAGAGCAGGGCCTGCCGGAAATGCTGAACGACGGGAGCACCGGGGGCAGGTGCATGCGCCTCTGTGGTCAAGGTAGCCGCGGGTGGGTTCAGCATCGCGCCAGTGTAGGCAGAAGGTAGGTCAAAACGCCCACCTAGGGGAATCCCTAGTCAAGTCTGAAACCGGTTTCATATAAGCTGCAAGCATTCTTTTGGAGGCCTGCGCACGGCCCTGCCGTGTACGCCGAACCATGAACTACCAGTTTCAATTCGACGCCGTTTTCGCCGCCTGGCCGCTCTTGCTCAAGGGCACGTGGATCACGGTCCAGCTCTCGCTCATCGCGACGGTGCTGGGCCTGGTGGTCGCGATCTTCTGCGCCTGGGGCAAGACCTCGGGGCCGGGGTGGCTGCGCTTCATCGTCAATGCCTACATCGAGGTGATCCGCAACACGCCGTTCCTCGTGCAGCTGTTCTTTTTCTTCTTCGCGCTGCCGGCCATCGGCCTGCGCTGGTCGCCGCAGACGGCCGCGCTGGTGGCGATGGTGGTGAACCTGGGCGCCTACGCCACCGAGATCATCCGCGCGGGCATCGAGTCGATTCCCAAGGGGCAGATCGAGGCGGGCCGCGCGCTCAACCTCAAGCCCTGGGAGATCTTCCGCTTCGTCATCATCAAGCCCGCGCTCAAGGCCATCTATCCGGCGCTCACGAGCCAGTTCATCCTCTTGATGCTGAGCTCGGCGGTGGTGTCGGTCATCTCGGCCGACGACCTCACTTCGGTGGCCGCCAACCTGCAGTCGCAGACCTTCCGCAGCTTCGAGATCTACATCGTGGTGGCCGCCATCTATCTCGCGCTGGCGCTGGCCTTCTCGGCGATGTTCAAGCTCATCTACAAGCGCACGCTCAACTATCCGGACCGCCGGTAACGAGCGCCGAACGGAAGAAAACATCATGCGCACCTTCGGCTTTCCCGAATTCCTTTTCATCCTCGAAGCGGCCCAGTGGACGCTGGCGCTGTCGGCCATCGCGTTCGTCGGCGGCGCGGTCCTGGGCCTGGTCATCGCGCTCATGCGCACCTCCGATTCGACCTGGGCGCGCAATGCCTCGATGGTCTTCATCCAGGTGTTCCAGGGCACGCCGCTCCTGCTGCAACTGTTCCTCATCTTCTTCGGCGCGCCGGTGCTGGGGCTGGACATCAACCCGTGGATCGCCGCGGGCGTGGCGCTCATCCTGAACAGCGCGGCGTTCCTCGGCGAGATCTGGCGCGGCTGCATCGAGGCCATTCCGCGCGGCCAGTGGGAAGCGGCCGAGGCGCTGAGCCTGAAGTACGGCGCACGCATGCGCGACGTGGTGCTGCCGCAGGCCTTCAAGATCGCGCTCGCGCCCACGGTGGGGTATCTCGTGCAGATCATCAAGGGCACCTCGCTGGCGGCCATCATCGGCTTCACCGAGATCACCCGCGCGGGGCAGATCATCAACAACGCCACCTTCCAGCCGCTCATCGTGTTCTCGGTGGTGGCGGCGATCTACTTCGTGATCTGCTGGCCGCTGTCGCTCCTCGCGGCGCGCATGGAGCGCAAGCGCGCCCGGGCCCTCGCACGCTGATTCATTTCCGTTTTTCTCGTCGCTTCCTTTCTTTATTCAGGAGACACATCCCATGACCCGTACCTCTACCCGCCGCGCAGCGCTCGCAGCCCTTGGCCTCGGTGCCGCCCTCACCGTGTTCGCGCCTTTCGCCTCGGCGCAAAGCGTGGCCGACATCAAGAAGAAGGGCGAGATCACCATCGGCATGCTGGTCGACTTTCCGCCCTACGGCACCACCGATGCGAAGAACCAGCCCGACGGCTACGACGCCGACGTGGCCAAGCTGCTGGCCAAGGACTGGGGCGTGAAGGCCAACATCGTGCCGGTGACCGGCCCGAACCGCATTCCCTTCCTCCTGACCAACAAGGTCGACCTGCTGGTCGCCTCGCTGGCCGTGACGCCCGAGCGCGCCAAGCAGGTGCAGTTCTCGCAGCCCTACGCGGCCGCCACCATCGTGCTGTACGGCGCGACCAAGACGCCCATCAAGGCAGCGACCGACCTGAAGGGCCTGCGCGTGGGCGTGGCTCGCGCCTCGACGCAAGACGTGGCCGTGACCAAGGCCGCACCCGAGGGCACCGAGATCCGCCGCTTCGACGACGACGCCTCGGCCATGCAGGCGCTGATCTCGGGCCAGGTCGATGCGATCGGCTGCTCGGTCACCGTCGCCGCGCAGATCGCCAAGCGCGTGCCCGCCGGCACCTACGAAAACAAGTTCACGCTGGTGCAGCAGTCGATGGGCATCGCGATGCGCCCGGGCCAGGAAGAGCTGACCAAGGCGGTGAACGAGTTCGTGCAGAAGAACACCGCCAACGGCGAGCTGAACAAGCTCTATCAAAAGTGGCTGCAGGCCGACCTCCCGAAGATGCAATAAGCCAGAGCGCTTGAAGGAAACCCTGGCATGACGACGGAATCGATCATCCGCATGGAAGCGGTCAACAAGTGGTACGGTGAATTCCAGGTGTTGACCGGCATCGACCTGTCGGTGCGCCAGGGCGAGCGCATCGTGATCTGCGGGCCTTCGGGCTCGGGCAAATCGACGCTCATCCGCTGCATCAACCGGCTGGAGACGGTGCAGAAGGGCCGCATCGTGGTCGACGGCATCGACCTCACCGCCGGCGGCAAGAACGTGGACGCGGTGCGCGCCGAAGTGGGCATGGTGTTCCAGCAGTTCAACCTGTTCCCGCACCTCACCATTCTTGAGAACTGTACGCTCGCGCCGATGCGCTCGCGCGGCATGACGAAGGCCGAGGCCGAGGAGGTGGCGATGAAGTACCTCACGCGCGTGCGCATTCCCGAGCAGGCCAAAAAGTACCCGAGCCAGCTCTCGGGCGGCCAGCAGCAGCGCGTGGCGATCGCACGCGCGCTGTGCATGTCGCCCAAGATCATGCTGTTCGACGAGCCCACCTCGGCGCTCGACCCCGAGATGGTCAAGGAAGTGCTCGACACCATGATCGGCCTGGCCGAGGACGGCATGACCATGCTGTGCGTGACGCACGAGATGGGCTTTGCCCGCAGCGTGGCCGACCGCGTGATCTTCATGGCCGAAGGCAAGATCGTCGAACAGGCACCGCCCGAAGAATTCTTCGGCAACCCGAAAGACGAGCGCACGCGCCAGTTCCTCGGCCAGATCCTCAGTTCCCACCAAGCCCATTGATCGCCCACTGATCGCCCACTGATCGCCTATTGATGTCCTTCGAGGTCCTGATTTCCCTGTCCTCCTTCGGCGCGGCCGAGGTGGGGCGGCACGGCCAGCTCTGGTGCTCGCAGCTCGCGCGCACGGCTGGCGCCGATTCGGTGGAAGTGCGCGGCGAGATGCTGCGCGATGCCGAGGCCGAACTGCCTGCGCTCAACGGTCTTGCTTCTGTCTATTCGAGTCCCGAAGGCCTGTGGGCCCAAGGCGGCTGGCTCGACAGCGCGGCGCTCAAGCGCGGCATCGCCGCCGCCACGCGCGTCGGCGCGAAGCGGCTGAAGATGTCCATCGGCGATTTCCAGGCGTCCTCGCACGGCTCGCTCTGGGGCTTGAAGGTGGAGCTCGCCGAGACCCGCGTCGAACTCCTGATCGAGAACGACCAGACCGTGCGCGCCGGCACGCTGCCCGCGCTGCAGGCCTTCTTCGACGCGGCCGACCGCGCCGGCGTCTCGCTCGGCATGACCTTCGACATGGGCAACTGGCACTGGCTCGGCGAATGCCCGCTGCAGGCCGCGCAGGTGCTCGGCCATCGCGTGCGCTATGTGCACTGCAAGGGCGCGCAGCGGCTGCCGCACAAGTGGGTGGCGGTGCCGCTGGGCGATTCGGTCGCGCCATGGCGCGCGGTGCTCCGCGCGTTGCCCGCCGATGTGCCCCACGCCATCGAATACCCTCTGGTGGGCGACGACCTCTTGGCCGTCACCCGCACGCAAATCGAATTCATCCGCGCCGCACGGGCGTAGACCCCACATGCCAGAACCCACCGCTTTCGATGTCGCCCTGTTCGGCGAGGCCATGCTGCTGCTCGTGGCGGACCGCCCCGGGCCGCTGGAGGACGCACAGGCGTTCCACAAGCGCACCGCGGGCGCCGAGACCAACGTGGCCATCGGCCTTTCGCGGCTTGGCCTGAAGGTGGGCTGGGCCAGCCGCCTGGGCACCGACTCGATGGGGCGCGCGCTGCTCGCGACGATGAAGGGCGAGGGCATCGACTGCTCGCACGTCATCTGCGACGCGGCGCAGCGCACCGGCTTCCAGTTCAAGGGCCGCGTCACCGACGGCAGCGATCCGCCGGTCGAATACCACCGCAAGGGCTCGGCCGCGAGCCAGATGGGCCCGGCCGATGTTGACGAGGCCTGGCTGCGCTCGGCGCGCCACCTGCACGCCACCGGCGTGTTCGCCGCGATCTCCGAGACCAGCCTGCAGGCCGCGCTCAAGACCATGGACGTGATGCGCGCCGCGGGCCGCACGATCTCATTCGACACCAACCTGCGCCCGACGCTGTGGTCTTCAACCGAGACGATGCGCCACTGGATCAACGAGCTCGCCTCGCGCGCCGACTGGGTGCTGCCCGGCATCGAAGAGGGGCTGCTGCTCACCGGCCACAGCGAGCCCGAGGCCGTCGCGCGCTTCTACCGCGAACGCGGCGCGAAGCTCGTGGTGGTGAAGCTCGGCGCCGAGGGCGCCTACTACGACAGCGACGTGGCGGGCACCGGCCGTGTCGATGGTTTTCCGGTGAAGGAAGTGATCGACACCGTGGGTGCGGGCGACGGCTTCGCGGCCGGCGTGGTGAGCGCGCTGCTCGAAGGCCGGAGCGTGCCCGAGGCGGTGCGCCGCGGCGCCTGGATCGGCGCTCGCGCCGTGCAGGTGCTGGGCGATACCGAAGGCCTGCCGACGCGCGCCGAACTCGAAGCAGCGGGGCTCTGAACACCATGGCGAAAAAGAACGTGCTCGTTTTCCGGCCCCTGCCCGAAGACCAGTTGGCGCGCCTGCAGTCCGCGCACCACGTCACCCTGGCCGATCCGCGCAAGGAGCCAGAGGCCTTCGCCGCCGCGCTCGCGACCGCGAACGGCCTGATCGGATCGAGCCACACGGTCGATGCCGCGCTGCTGGATGCGGCGCCGCAACTCGAGGTGATTTCGAGTGTCTCGGTCGGCGTGGACAACTACCCGCTGGCCGAGCTGCACCGGCGCGGCATCGTGCTGTGCCACACGCCCGACGTGCTCACCGAGACGGTGGCCGACACGGTGTTCGCGATCCTCATGGCCACGCAGCGCCGCGTCGTCGAACTCTCGAACCTCGTGCGCGAAGGCCGCTGGACGAAGAACATCGGCGAAGAACTCTTCGGCACCGACGTGCATGGCAAGACGCTGGGCATCCTCGGCTTCGGCCGCATCGGCCAGGCCGTGGCACGCCGCGCCGCGCTGGGCTTCGGCATGCCGGTGCTCTATCACGCGCGCCGCCCGGTCGACCTGGCCGTGCAGGCGCCCGAGCTGCAGGGCCGCGCCACGCACACGCCGCTGGACGACCTGCTCGCGCGCGCCGACATCGTGCTCGCGATGCTGCCGCTGACCGATGCCACGCGCGGCATGATCGACGCCGCCTTCTTCGCGCGCATGAAGCCGGGCGCATCGTTCATCAACGGCGGCCGCGGCGCCACCGTGAACGAAGCGGCGCTGCTGCACGCGCTGGACCACGGCACGCTGCGCGCTGCGGGCCTGGATGTGTTCGCGAAGGAACCGCTGCCCGCCGATTCGCCGCTGCGCACGCACCCGCGCGTGACGCCACTGCCGCACATCGGCTCGGCCACGCATGAGACGCGGCACGCGATGGCCGAGCTCGCGACGACCAATCTGCTGCAGGTGCTGGCCGGCGAGAAGCCGACGGCGCCGTACGACACCGCTGCCGCGTGACATGAAGCCCACGGGCCGCGCCACCATCGCCGATGTCGCCGAAGCGGCGGGCGTTTCCAAAGCCACCGTCTCTCGCTTCCTCAACCACCGTGAGCGCTTGCTCAGCCCCGACATCGCCGCGCGCGTCGAGGTGGCCATCGCCAAGCTCGCGTATTCGCCGAGCCCGATGGCGCAGGCGCTGAGCCATGGACGCTCGCGGCTCATCGGCCTGATCGTGGCCGACATCACCAACCCGTATTCGGTGGCGGTGCTGCGCGGCGCCGAGAAGGCCTGCCAGGACGCCGGCTACCTCGTGATGCTGTTCAACCTCGGCAACGAGAGCGAACGCGAGCGCGAAGCGATCGATGCGCTCGCGGGCTACCAGGTCGACGGGTTCATCCTCAACACGCTGGGCCGCGGCAGCAACGTGGTCGATGCGGTCACGCTGCACGGCAAGCCCGCGGTGCTGGTCGACCGGCGCCACACCGGCATGCACACCGATTTCGTCTCGCTCGACAACCACGCAGCGATGCAGGCCACCTGCGGACATCTGCTCGAAGGCGGCTACCGCGAACTGCTCTACGTCACCGAGCCGCAGAAGGGCGTGAGCTCGCGGCGCGAGCGAACCGCGGCGTTCGGTGCCTGCGTGACGGCACACGAGCCGCGCGTGGCGGGCGAGGTGTTCGAATCGGTCGAGGGCGAAAACGATGCGCTGGACGCCGCACTGACCGCCTTGCGCAAGCGCGCCAGGCGCGGCCGTCGCGCCGCCGTGGTCGCGGGCAATGCCGTGGTCACGCTGCGCGTGGCGCAGGCCATGGCGCGCCTGGGCCTGCAGTTCGGCGACGACCTGGGCTTCGTCGGCTTCGACGATCCCGAGTGGGCGTCGCTGATCGGGCCGGGCCTGAGCACCGTCGCTCAGCCCACCGATGCCATCGGCCGCACGGCTGCTACATGCCTGATCGAGCGGCTGCGGGGGCTGGATTCGGCGCCGCGCCAGCTGCTGCTTCCGGGAGAGCTGATGGTGCGGGGTTCGTCGCAGGCGCTCTAGCATCCTGCACCGCGCGGTCGAACGTGATCGGCCCGCGCATCCAGTCGGCCGCGCGCTCCGCAATCATGATCGTCGGCGCATTGGTGTTGCCGCCGACGAGCGTCGGCATCACCGAGGCATCGACCACGCGCAGGTTTTCGATGCCGTGCACGCGCAGTTTCGGATCGACCACCGCCATCGCGTCCACGCCCATCTTGCAGGTGCCCACCGGATGGTAGATGGTGTCGGCGCGCGCGCGGATGTGCTGCGTGAGTTCTTCGTCGGTGTGCGCATCGGCCGTGTAGAGCTCGCTGTGCCGGTACTTCTGAAGCGCTGGTGCGCGCAGGATCTCGCGCATCTTCTTCACGCCCTGCAACAGCAGCGCCATGTCTTCGGGCTCGGAGAGAAACCGTGGGTCGATGCGCGGCGCGGACAGCGGGTTCGCGTCGTTCAGCCGCACGTCGCCGCGGCCCTTGGGCCGCAGCACGCACACATGGCATGAGAAGCCGAAGCCCATGTGCAGCTTGCGCGCATGGTCGTCGGTGATCGCGATCACGAAGTGCAATTGCAGGTCGGGCCGGCGCAGCTCGGGCGATGACTTGATGAAGGCGCCGCCTTCGGCAAAGGGCGTCGCGACCAGGCCCTTGCCACTCTTGCGCCATTCGAAGACCGCCTTCATCAGATTCAGCCCGGCCTTCACGCCGATGCCGAAGAGGTCGGTGTCCTTTGAGGTGTAGGCGAGGATGAAGTCGGTGTGGTCCTGCAGGTTCTGGCCGACGCCCGGCAGCGCATGCCGCACCGCGATGCCGTGGCGGGCCAGCTCGGCGGGGTCGCCGATGCCCGAGAGCATCAACAGCTGCGGCGAGTTGAAGGCGCCGCCGCACAGCGCCACTTCGCGGTGCGCGCGGATGACTTCGGTGGTGCCGCCGCGCCGCACTTCCACGCCGGTGGCGCGCTTGTCCTCGAGCACCACGCGCAGGGCCTGCGTGCCGGTCAGCACCTTGAGGTTGGGGCGGTTCATCGCCGGATGCAGGTACGCCGCGGCGGCCGAGCAGCGCTCGCCGTTCTTGGCGCCGCCGTGGAACTGCGTGACCTGGTAGAGGCCCGCGCCCTCCTGCTCGGGGCCGTTGAAATCGTCGTTGCGTGCAATGCCGCACTCCGCCGCCGCGCGCACGAAGTCTTCGGTGATCGGGCGCGGGCTCTGCTGCTCGGAGACCTGCAGCGGCCCGTCGGCGCCGTGCAGCGCGCTCTCGCCGCGCTCGTTGCCTTCGGCGCGCTTGAAGTACGGCAGCACCTCGTCGAACGACCAGCCCGCGCAGCCGGCGTTCGCCCAATCGTCGTAGTCGTCGCGGTGGCCGCGCACGTAGAGCATGGCGTTGATCGCGCTCGATCCGCCGAGGCCGCGCCCGCGCGGCTGGTAGCCGCGGCGCCCGTTCAGGCCGGGCTGCGGCACGGTCTGGTAGGCGTAGTTGTTGATGCGCGGGCGGCCCGGCAGCATCGCCACCGTGGCAGCCGGCGCCCGCACCAGGATGCCGCGGCCGTCGCCGCCGGCTTCGAGCAGGCAGACCGTGACGCCCGGGTCTTCGCTGAGGCGGGAGGCCAGCGTGGCGCCGCCCGAACCTCCGCCCACGATCACGTAGTCGAATTCCATGGCATGTCTCCGTCGTTGTTGTGTTCTGCCGCGGGAGCCCGAACTGTACGATGGCGCGCAAGGGCCGGCACCGATGCCGCCGCCTTCGAGAGGAGTCACGATGCCAGAGCCCGATGTGCGTTCCCGCTACGAAGCCGCAGTGAATGCGCTCGCCCGGTCGGCATCGGCAATGCGCGCTGCGGGCACGGGCGAGGAGCAGGTCGCCCGCTGGGTCGTGGCCGAGCGCAATCGCCTCAAGGAGGCCTACCGCGACCTGACGCCGCCCGACCTGCTCGCGCGCATCGAGGCCCGGACGATGCAGGCATACGGCAACGTCCTCGGGCCCTCGGTGGACCAGTTGCGGGCCGCGGGAAAGTCGTGGACCGAGATCATCGATTCCGCCGCCCGGGCCGGCGTGCATCCCTTCGGGCCGGCCGGGTTTCCCCTGCCGGAGCCGACAGGCGACTGACAGCTGCCGGCGCCAAACTGGGGCGACCTGTCCACCAGCAAGACAGGGAAGACCAGGAAGCCAACAACATGCAAGAGACAACGACGATCCCTTCCGCCATCTCGCGCCGCGGCCTGCTGCGGCTTTCCCTCGGTGGCACCGCCATGGCGTGGCTCCCCGGCATCGGCTGGGCCGCCACCGGCACCACCGGCACCGCCACACCGGTGTTCGCCGACGGCCTGCCGCGCAGCCGGCCCGAGGCGCAGGGCATCTCGCCCGCGGCGATCCTCGCCTTCCTCGACGATGCCGAGCGCGGCGCGTTCGAGCTGCACAGCTTCATGCTCTGGCGCAACGGCCATGTGGTGGCCGAAGGCTGGTGGGACCCCTACAAGCCCGAGCGCCGGCACATGACGCACTCGCTCACCAAGAGCGTGACCGTGTGCGCCGTGGGCATGGCCATTGCCGACGGCAAGTTCGGCCTCGACGACAAGGTCGTCTCCTTCTTCCCCGAGCACCTGCCGCCCACCGTCAGCGCCAACCTCGCGGCCATGACCGTGCGCGACCTCTTGACGATGCGCACCGGCCACGAGTCGATGGTGTCGGGCTCGGTGTGGCGGCCGATCCGCACGAGCTGGATCGCGGAGTTCTTCAAGATCCCGGTGGTCTACACGCCGGGCAGCAAGTTCGTCTACACGAGTGCGGCGACCTACATGCTGTCGGCCATCGTCACGAAGACCACGGGGCAGTCGACGGCCGATTACTTGAAGCCCCGCTTCTTCGATCCGCTGGGCATCACCGGCTACGAGTGGGACGTGGGGCCCGAGGGCATCTCGCCCGGCGCCAACGGCCTGAGCTGGAAGACGGTCGATTCGCTCAAGCTGGGCATCCTGCATGCGCAGAACGGCCAGTGGAACGGCAAGCAGATCCTCACGAAGGAATGGGTCGCCTCGGTGCACCAGCCACACACCAAGGACCGCTATGGCTACCAGTGGTGGCTGGGCCAGCACGGCGCCTACAACGCCGACGGATTGTTCGGGCAGTACTCGGTGGTGTTTCCCGAGCAGAACGCGGTGCTCGCGCTCAACTCGGCGCTGCCGCCGAAGGCGGGCTTCAATGCGGGCATCCTCTACAAGCACTTTCCCGCAGCGTTCGCCAGCACGGCGACGGCCAACGAAAAGGACTACGCCGCGCTGAAGAACCGCACGCGCACATTGCAACTGTTGCCACCAGTGAAGCCGACGAGTTCGCCCGTCGCGGCGAACGTCTCGGGCGTGCGCTTCGACTTTCCGGAAAATGCTGAGAAGGTCAAGTCGATGCGCCTGGATTTCACAGGCGACACCTGCACCTTCACGATGGAAGACGACCGCGGCACGCACAAGGTGCAGGCCGGTTTGAAGCAGCCCTTCGAGGGCGACACCACCATCACCGGCAACAAGCTGCACCACGAGTACCAGCCCGACGTGATGCGCGTGGTGGCCAGCGGCGAGTGGCGCGATGCGCGCACCTTCGTCATGACCTGGACCTTCGTGGAGTCGGCGTTCCGCGACACGGTGGAGTGCCGCTTCTCGGGGCCTTACATGCGCTTTGACCGCAGCGTGAACGTCAACTCGAGCGCGACCGAATTGCCGACGCTCACAGGGACCCGCGCGAAGGCCTGAACGCCCTCCGGGTCGGAGGTGTCCTGCATCGCAATCGGGCATCGGCATGCATGCCGCGGCCGGCGGCTGCCGCACAACAGGTCATTCCCCTGTTGAAAAGGACACCCATGACAGACAGCAAGGACCTCGCTCACTTCGAGCGATTCATGAAGCAGCGCGAGCAGGCCGCGCAAGCCTATGTGTGCGGCGATGCGGAGCCCCTGGGCGCGCTGCTTGCGCGCACGTCCGACGCCACCTTCTTCGGGCCGGGCGGCGGGCATGTGCACGGCACCGAGGACGTCGCCACGCGCTACACGCTCGATGCCGCCTCTTTCGACAAGGGCAGCGAAAGCAGCTTCGAGATCTTCCAGATGGGCGCTGGCGACGGCGTGGCCTATTGGGTCGGCATCCAGCACGCCAGGGTGAACATGGAGGGCAAGCGCGAACCTGTGCCGATGGACCTGCGCATCACCGAGGTCTTCCGGCGCGAGGGCGATGACTGGAAGCTGGTGCACCGCCACGCCGACGGCATGGCGAAGGAAGCGCCGAAGAAGAAGTGAAAAAAGAAGTGAAGAAGAGCTGATCACCAGCCGTGGAAGCGCCCCCACGTCTGCAGCGCGCCGTCTTCGCCCAGCGCCTGGTACTCGGGATACTGCGCACCGGTGGCGCAGGCGTGATTGGGCAGGATGCGCAGGCGCGTGCCGATCGGAAAGCGTGTCGCGATGTCGGTGTCGGGCGTGCCTTCGCGCGAGAGGATGCCGTGCTCCTGGTTCGCGCCGCTGAGCACGTAGCCGTCGAGCACTGCGCCGTCGAGATCGCAGACCTGGCCGTAGCCGAAGTCGCGTTTCTGCTTCTGCGTGCCGCGGTCGCGGCTCATCGCCATCCAGCCCGCATCGACGATGGCCCAGCCTTTCTCGACCTGGTGGCCGATCACGGTGGTGAGCACGCTCAGCGCGACCTCGTCCGTGCTGCAGACGCCGACGTTGCGCATCACGAGGTCGAAGAACACGTAGACGCCCGCGCGCACTTCGGTCACACCATCGAGGCCCTCGGCCATCAACGCCGTCGGCGTGGAGCCCACGCTGACGATGGCGCAGGGCAGGCCCGCATCGCGCAGCCGCTGTGCGGCGCGCACGCAGCCGCTGCGCTCCTGCTCGGCCATGGCCTTGAGCGCTTCCGGCGTGTCGAGGTCGTAGCTGGAGCCGGCGTGCGTCATCACGCCGGCCAGGCGCATGCCGCCGTCGTGCAGCACGTGGGCGACTTCGCGCAGCACGTCGTCGTCCGGCCGGATGCCGGAGCGGTGGCCGTCGGTGTCGACTTCGATCAGCACCTCGAAGGCCTCGCCGTTCGCGCGGCCGAACTCGGCAATGGCGCGCGCCGAGGCCACGCCGTCCGTGATGATCGAAAGCGCGCAGCCGCGGCGGCGCAGTTCGAGCGCATGCGGCAGCCGGTGCGCCGCCATGCCCACGGCGTAGAGGATTTCGGTGAAGCCGGCGGCGAAGAACTGCTCGGCTTCCTTGAGCGTGGAGACGGTGATGCCCTGCGCACCCGCATCGCGCTGCGCACGCGCCACGTCGATGCACTTGCTGGTCTTCACGTGCGGGCGGAATCGCACGCCGAGCGCATTCATGCGCGCCTGCATCCGTGCGATGTTGTGCTGCATGCGCGGGCGCTCGACGATGGCGGCGGGCGTGTCGATGGTGGCGAGGGTAGGGGCGTTCATGGCAGCGTTCCGTTCAGGTCGAGGAGCTTGGCGCGCGGGTGGGCGCTGGCTGGGGCAACAAGGGCTTGCATGGTCACGGACTGTACGTTCCCGAGCCGTCGTTGTGCTTCAATGCGGACTCATCAATCGTTAAGCACAGGTTAATGATCCAGATCGAGGACATGCAACTGGCAGCGGCCCTGCTGCGCGAGCCTTCACTCAGCGCCGCGGCGCGTTCGCTCGACGTCACGCCGCCCGCGCTGTCGATGCGGCTGCGCAAGCTCGAGGCCGCGCTCGGCCTCTCGCTCGCCACCCGCACCGCGCGGCGCCTGAGCCTCACGGCCGAGGGCGAGCGCTTCGCGCGCGAGGCCGCGGCGCTGCTCGGGCAGATCGAGGGGCTGCGCGAATCGATGCAGCGCGACGACCGCCGGCTCACCGGCACGCTGCGCATCGCCGCGCCCTTCGGCTACGGCCGGCAGTACGTAGCGCCGATGCTCGCGCGCTTCGCGCGGCTGCACCCGGGCCTGCGCATCCAGTTCGACCTGCGCGAGACGCCGTGGCCCGACCGGCACGATGCCGACGCGATCATCCACATCGGCACGGTGCGCGATTCGTCGTGGGTCGCGCGCACGCTGAGCGCCAACGCGCGCTGGCTGTGCGCGAGCCCCGCGTACCTGCGCGCGCGCGGCACGCCCCGCGTTCCGCGCGACGTGATGGCGCACGACTGCATCGTCATCCGCGAGAACGACGAGGACGTCACGCTGTGGCATGTGCGCCGGGCCGCGAAGCCCAAGGCTAAGGCGAACGCGAAGACACCCGGGCGCGCGGGCGCGCGAGAGACGCTGCGCATCGCGCCGGCCTTCGTCACCAACGACGGCAGCGTGGCGCGGCACTGGGCCGAGCAGGGCATGGGGCTGGTGCTGCGCTCCGAATGGGACGCGGCCGACGCGATCGCGCGAGGCTCGCTGGTGCGGGTGCTGAAAGATTGGGAGTTCGACAGCGCACCGGTCGTGCTGCTGGTGCCGACGCGCAAGGGGCGCACGGCGCGTGTGCAGGCGTTGATCGAATTCCTGGAGGAGAGCTTCGGCAGCTCGCCCTAGTTCTTACTGGACGCGATCGCCGTCGCGCACCGATTCGACGGCGCCGTTGTAGAAGCGAACGATCCCGAGGAAGTTGCCCTGGCCGCGGTGGTAGGTCCAGTCTTCCATCGGGATGCACTGCTGGCTGATGATCTGCCGCGTGCCGCCGCGCACGCCCGGCGCGAGGATCACTTCGACCTGCGGGCGGGGGACGCAGACGATGTCCTTGAGCACCGGCTCGCCGCATTTGTTGAGGACGGAGAACTTCGATTCGCCAACGCCCGCGAGAAAGCCGCCGCAGCTGAGCGATTGCGCGGAAGCGCCGCCGGGCTGCAGGACGGCGAACAGAAGCGCGGTCGAGGCGAGGGTTCGCAGGACGGTGTTCATGACGGTCGAAGGTTCGAAAAAAAGCCCCGGCCAGCGGGGCGTTTTTTTCTGACGGATCAGCCGACTTCGGCGATCAGCTCGATCTCGACGCAGGCGCCCATCGGCACTTGCGCCACGCCGAAGGCGCTGCGCGCATGCGCGCCCTTTTCGGGGCCGAAGACCTCGGCGAAGAATTCGCTCGCGCCGTTGGTCACCAGGTGCTGTTCGGTGAAGGTGCCGACCGAGTTCACCAGGCTCATCACCTTGACGATGCGCTTGACCTTGTTCAGGTCGCCCACGGCCGCGTGCAGCGTGCCCAGGAGGTCGATGGCGATCGCGCGGGCGGCCTGCTTGCCTTCCTCGGTGGTGATGTTCACGCCGAGCTGGCCGGCCCAGACCTTGCCGTCCTTCTTGGCGATGTGGCCCGAGAGGAACACGAGGTTGCCGGTCTGCACGAAAGGCACGTAGGCGGCGGCGGGGGCCGAGACCGGGGGCAGGGTGATGCCGAGGCTGGAAAGTTTGTCGTAAACGCTCATGGAGACTCCTTGTCTTGGGATGACGATTGTGTCTGGCTTTGCGGCGGCGCCTGGACCACTTCCCCCACGGGCTGCACGGTCACCCCGACGCTCAGCGTGTGCCTGGCGCCGCCATGCAGTACGCCGCGCATCGGCGAGACGTCGGAGTAGTCGCGGCCGATGGCCAGCGTCACGTAGTCTTCGCCGGGCTGGCGGCCGTTGGTGGGGTCGAAATCGGCCCAGCCGCCGGCGCTTTCGGGGCCGTCGTCCTCTTCCCCGTGGCCGGGCAGGTACACCGACACCCACGCGTGCGACGCATCGGCGCCCACCAGGCGCGGCTGGCCGGGCGGCGGCTGCGTGAGCAGGTAGCCGCTCACGTAGCGCGCGGGCAGGCCCAGCGTGCGAAAGCACGCGATCATGATGTGCGCAAAGTCCTGGCACACGCCCTTGCGCTGGGCCAGCGCCTCGACGGCGGGGGTGTTG
>NZ_JAEFCB010000002.1 GCF_016405905.1 Variovorax sp. IB41
AGGCCGTCGTCGCCGAGCACGCCGCCGAGGAGACCGCCTTCGCCGCCGAGCAAACCGCCCAGCAGGCCATCGTCACCCAGCACACCGCCGAGCAAGCCGCCGTCGCCGAGCAGTCCGCCCAGCAAACCGTCGTCACCCAGCAACTGCCCGACCAGGCCGTCGTCGCCCAGCAGTCCACCCAGCAAGCCGTCTTCGCCCAGCAGGCCCTCGAGCACCTGGCCGACCACGCCGTCGTCGCCGATCAGTCCGTCCACCAGGCCGTCGATGCCCAGGCCCGTGGTCACGCCGCCGAGCAGGCCGTCGCTGCCGAGCACGTTGTCCAGGATGTTGCCGAGCGCGTCGGTCAGGTAGTCGACCTGGCCGATCAGCGAGCCGACCAGCGCGTCGGTCAGTCCGTTGCCCAGCAGGCCGTCGACCACGGGGGTCAGGACGCCGCCGAGGTCGACCACCAGGTTATCGACGGCGTCGTCCACCGGATCGAATTCGTTCGGGTCGTTGGCCGTGAAGTCGTTGCCCGCGATCGGCGAGAGCACGTTGTCGACCAGGTCCGTCAGGCCATCGACCGTGGGCATCAGCGATCCCAGCGTGCCGGAGGAACTGGCCGCCGCACGGGCGGCCGCGCCGCTCGCGCCACCCAGGCCGAGGAGGTCGTCCAGCGCGCCGACCAGATGGCCGACGGCGCCGTCGCCTGGATCGAGCAGGTGGTCTGCATCGGCGTCGGCGTCTGCGTCCGCATCTGCATCAGCGTCCGCGTCGGCGTCGGCGTCTGCGTCGGCATCTGCATCCGCGTCCGCATCTGCGTCCGCGTCGGCATCAGCATCAGCATCAGCATCCGCGTCGGCATCAGCATCCGCATCCGCATCTCCGTCCGCATCCGCGTCGGCATCGGCATCCGCATCGGCGTCCGCGTCGCTGTCGCCGAGGCCCGGCGCGAGGAAGGAAACACCGCCGCCGCCGTCGCCGCCACCGCTCAGCGCGGCGCCCAGCGCAACGGCGCCCAGCGCACCGAGGGCGAATTCGCCCAGGCCGATGCCGCTGCCGCCCGCGGCCTTCTTGGTCACGGCCACGGCGGCTGCGTCCGCATCGCTGTCGGCCGGCGTGACTTCCAGGTTGCCCGCGGCCACATCGACATTCACTTGTTCCAGGCCGCCGGGCAGCTTGGTCGAGCCGATGGTGGCGTCGGTGCCGCCCTCGAAGACCCCCGCGAGCGGCGCCTTGTTGGCCGTCGAGCCGGGGAAGAGCACGTTGGCGTGGCCGCCGTCGGGAACGATCACGCGGTCGCCCGCCATCAGGGTCTGGGTGCCGTCCACCGGAATGCGCACGCCGTCGCGCACGACGACCGTGCCGGGCGTGGCGTTGGACAGCGAGCCCAGGCCCGCGGGCATCGAGGGCGAGGCCATCGCGCTCGAGCCCATGGGGGCGATCGGCGTGGTGCTGGCTTGCGCCAGGACCACGGGGGCGGCACCGTTCTCGGCCATGCCTGGGGTCGAAAGGATGGGTGCTTGGGGGGTGATCATGGGCGGCCTCCTCGAGGGAATAAGTGACTACGAAGCGCAACATGCGTGCCGCCTCCGCGCCTGCGCTTCGCCGCGCCACTGCCCGCGATCTATGTTGTTGATTTGAAAAGGTTTTTTCGCGCGGGGAGGGGCAAACCCGGGAAGGCGAAACAGGCTGCTTTCGCGATTCGTTACGTAACGCCGCGCGCTTTTCGCCCGGAACGCCGGCCGCGTTCATGGGCGATGAAACATGCCCGGCGCCCCGACCGTTCCGCTGGGCGGAAAAATCATTTGCGCCGCGGCGCTTCCGGCGGCGCGGTGCGCGGCCTACAGTCCGCAGCACCCCCCGAGACGGACAGTCACGCAGACAGCGACGGCAGCACAAGGAGACAGCCACGATGCGCAACCTCAACCAGGACAACATCACCCAGGCCGTGCTCGCGCGCCTGGCCGACACGCCCGACCCCCGGCTGCACGAGATCCTTACCAGCCTCGTGCAGCACCTGCATGCCTTCGCGCGCGAGGTGAAGCTCACCGAGGCCGAGTGGTTCCAGGGCATCCAGTACCTCACGGCCACCGGCCAGATGTGCGACGACAAGCGCCAGGAGTTCATCCTGCTGTCGGACGTGCTGGGCCTGTCGATGCTCACCATCGCGATGAACAACGGCAAGCCGGACGGCTGCACCGAGGCCACGGTGTTCGGGCCCTTCTACGTCGAAGGCGCGCCCGAGTACGCGCACGGCGACGACGTGGCCAACGGCGCTGCGGGCGAACCGTGCGACGTGTACGCCACGGTGCGCGGCCTCGATGGCGCGCCGGTGGCCAACGCGGTCGTTGACGTGTGGCAGGCCGACGAAGGCGGCCACTACGACGTGCAGCACGCGGGGCTCGACCACGCCGAGAACCGCGGGCGCCTGCGCACCGGGCCCGACGGCGCGCTGCATTTCAGGAGCGTGCTGGCCCAGGCCTATCCGATTCCGGTCGATGGCCCCGTGGGCGATTTGCTGCGCGCGACCAAGCGCCATCCGTGGCGGCCCGCGCACCTGCATTTCAAGATCGAGGCGCCGGGCTACGAAAACCTCATCACCCACGTGTTCCGCGAGGGCGACGAGTGGCTGGATTCCGACGCGGTGTTCGCGGTGCGCCAGTCGCTGGTCGCGCCGTGGAAGAAGCAGGCCGACGGCCGCTGGCGGCTCGATTTCGACTTCGTGCTGAATCCGCTGAAGCAGCCCGCCTGAAGCCGCAGCTTGGCCCGCGCCCCCGGCCTGCTACGCTCGCCAAGCCTGCCCCCTGACGGCAGGCTTTTTTCTGCGCCCCGTCACACCCCATGGCCTTTCCCCTCATCACCGATCCGCATTTCTATGCGGTCGCCGTCCCCGCCGTGCTGCTGCTGGGCATCAGCAAGAGCGGCTTCGGCGCGGGCTTCGGTTCGCTCGCGGTGCCCTTGATGGCGCTCGCGGTCACCGTGCCGCAGGCGGCCGCGATCCTCATGCCGCTGTTGCTGCTGATGGACGTGCTGGGGCTGGCCGCGTTCCGGCGCGACTTCGACCGGTCGCTGCTCAAGTTTTTGATTCCGTTCGGCCTCATCGGCACGGTGGTCGGCACGCTGCTGTTTCGCGTGCTGTCGGCGCACACGGTGGCGGGCATCGTCGGGGTGTTCACGCTGCTGTTCCTCGCGCAGCGGCTGGTGTTTCCGCCCAAGCCCGACGATCCGCTGCCCTCGCGCGGCGTGGGCGCGGCGCTCACGGTGGTCTCGGGCTTCACGAGCTTCATCGCCTACGCGGGCGGGCCGCCGATCAATGCCTACGTGATTCCGCTGCGGCTCAAGCCGGTGGTGTTCACGGCCACGATGGCGTACTTCTTCTTCGTGGTGAACCTGAGCAAGTGGATTCCCTACGCGTGGCTCGGCCTCATCGACTTCACCACGCTGGCCACCTCGGTGGCGCTGATGCCCCTCGCGCCGCTGGGCGTGTGGGTGGGCATCCGCATCGCCAGGCGCATCGATGCGACGTGGTTCTATCGGTTCGTGTACCTGGGGATGCTGCTCACAGGCCTGAAACTGGTCTACGACGGCTTCATCGGCTGAGGCCGGCCGCAGGCCAGGCACCTTCGTGAAACACCGAGGAACCGGCTTTGCCGGGCCTCAGGTGTTGCCCCCGGTAGGGGGTTGGCGAAGCGACACGAAGTGCGCGTAGCCTGGGGGCGAGCTCAGAGCTCGACGATCGACTTGAAGCCGCCGAAGATCATCCGCTTGCCGTCGAACGGCATCGTCTTCGGGTCCATCGATGCGATGCGCGGATCGGCCATCACCTTCTTGTTCACCGTGTCGCGGTGCTTGCGCGACTTGTAGACGATCCACGAGAAGGCCACGGTCTCGTCGGCCTTGAGCTTCACGCTCTGCGGGAACGAGGTGAGCTTGCCGGGCTTCACGTCGTCGGCGATGCACTCCACGTATTCGAGCGCGCCGTACTCCATCCAGACCTTGCCGGCCTTGCGCGCGAGCTTGCGGTAGGCCTCGACGTTCTTGGTGGGAATGGCAACGATGAAACCGTCTACATAGCGAGCCATGGGAGATCTCCTGAAAGAAAGATAAAAACGTTGGAGGAAAAACAGCGGCGGCTGCATGGCGTCGTGCACATCACGATGCCGATTCGCTCGCCGCCCCGCGGGGTGCCGCTTCTTCGTTGTTCTGCATCTGCATCTCGATCCGCGCCGGCGGTGCGGTGCGAAGCAGCAAGGCCCCGATCAAACCCGCCAGTGCCGCGAATACGGCGCCGACGAGAAATGCAAGGTTGTAGCCACCGGTGAGCGCGAGCGGCATCTGCGCGCCGGCCGCTTCCATCGAACCGGTGCGCGCCGCGGCGGCGCTGGCCAGCACCGCGAGGCCCAGCGCGCCGCCCATCATGAAGGCGGTGTTGACCACGCCCGAGGCGAGGCCCGAATCGGCCGGATCGACTTCGCTCATCGCCGCCAGCAGCACCGGGTTGAACGCCATGCCGGCACCCAGGCCCAGCAGCATCATCCCGGGCAGCACGTCGACGACGAAGCTGCCGTTGACCGGCGCGCGCGCGAAGAGCGCGAGGCCAATGGCCGCGAGCCACAGCCCCACCGCGAGCGGCTTGCGGATGCCAAAGCGCATCACCAGCTTGGCCGAGAGGCCGAGCGAGAACACCGCCATGATGATGTTGGCCGGCAGGAACGCCAGGCCGATCTGCATCGGCGTGTAGTTCAGCACCAGCTGCATGTAGAGCGCCGAGATGAAGAACCACGCGAACATCGCCGCCGCCCACAGCACGCCGACCACGTTGGCCACCGACACGCTGCGAAGGCGAAAGAGGCCCAGCGGCATCAGCGGATGCGCCACGCGCGCCTCGATGGCGATGAAGATGGCCAGCAGCACCACCGCCGCGCCGAGCAGGCCCAGCGTTTGCGTGGAGCCCCAGCCGGCCTCGTTGCCGTTGACCACGCCGTACACCGCGAGCATGAGCGACAGCGTGACGGTGACCGCGCCGGCCACGTCGAGCTTTTCGCCATGCGCCTGGCCGCGCGCGTTGGGCAAGAGCGCCACGCACAGCGCGTACACCGCCACGCCGATCGGCAGGTTCACCAGGAAGATCCAGTGCCAGCTCAGCGAGCTCGTGAGCAGGCCGCCCAGCAGCACGCCGATGCTGCCGCCGCCCGCGCAGACGAAGCCGTAGACGCCCATCGCCTTCGCGCGGTCGGCCGGCTCGGTGAACAGATTCATGATCAGCGAGAGCGAGACGGCCGAGACCACCGCGCCGCCCAGCCCCTGCACCGCGCGCGCGGCAACCAGCAGCACCTGCGAGTTCGCCAGGCCGCAGGCGAGAGACGCGACGGTGAAGAGCACGAGGCCGATGAGGAAAAGCTTGCGGTGGCCGTACAGGTCGCCCAGCCGGCCCCCGAGCAGCAGGAAGCCGCCGAAGGTCAGCATGTAGGCATTCACCACCCACACGAGCGAGGTCTCGGTGAAGCCGAGGTCGGTGCGGATCGAGGGCAATGCCACGTTCACGATCGTGGTGTCGAGCACGATCATCAGGACGCCGAGGCAGAGCACCATCAATGCGAGCCAGCGCTTCCGGTTGTCGAGGGTTTCGGTCATGGAGTGGTTTCCTGAAAATTCGCCGATGCGGCGTTCTGCTTTTTTTAGACCAGGGGCTTGCCGCCGTTGATGAGCCAGGGCGTGCCGAAGCGGTCGGTCACCATGCCGAAAGCTTCGACCCAGAAGGTCTTCTCGAAGGGCATGGAGACGGTGCCGCCCTCGGCGAAGGCATCGAACACGCGGCGCGCTTCGGCGACGGTGTCCAGCGTGAGCGCGACGCCGAAGCCCTTCATGCCTTCATAGGGCTGGCCGGGCATGGTGTCGGAGGCCATGAGCATGCCTTCGCCGTAGGCGAGCGAGGCATGCATGATCCGCTTCTTGACGTCGGCCGGCATCTCTTCGGTGTCGGGCGCTTCGCCGATGGTCATCATCATCTGCATGGTGCCGCGAAGCGTCTTTTCGTAGAAGCGCATGGCTTCCTGCGCGTTGCCGTCGAAGGTGAGGTAGGCGTGGATGGGGGACATGATGGTTTCCTTTGGAATGCGGTTGAGGTGATTACTTTTCGGTGGCTGTCTTGAGGTTGGCAAGGCCCGTTTCGAAGTCCTTGCCGATCATCTGGTCCATGTCGAAGAAGATGCCCATGAGCTTGGCGATGTAGGGGCTCGGGCCGTGCATGGCCCAGGTGACCTCGGTGGCGTCGCCCTGCGGCGCGAGCGTGAACTCGGCGATGTTGTGGCCTTCGAAGGGCTTGATGAAATCCAGCTTGATCGCGACCTTCGAGGAAGGCGACGATTGCGCGATTTCCATCTTGCCCGCGCCCGCCTTGTCGTTGCCTTCCCAGGCGTAGGTGGCGCCCTGTCCGGCCGCAGCGCCGCCGAAGCTGCGCTTCATGGCCGGGTCCAGCTTCTCGTAGGGCGACCACTCGCCCCAGCGGTGGAAGTCGTTGATCAGCGGAAAGATCTTCTCGGCCGGCGCGGCGATGCGCGCCGTGCGCTCCACGCGGAAGGTGTCGGGCCGGGTGGCCGCGTAGATGAGCACGATCGCGATCAGCGCGAGGATGACGAGGACGATTTTCTTGAACATGAAGTGACTCCTGGGGCAGGGCGGGCGGATGGCTGTAGGGGTTACTTCGCGGCGTCCACCACCATCAGCCAGGCCACGCCGAAGCGGTCGGCCAGCATGCCGAAGCTGCTGGTGAAGAAGGTCGGCATGAGCGGCTGCATGACCATGCCGCCATCGGCCAGCGCATCGAACCACTTGCGGGCGTCGGCGTCGGTGGCGGCGGTGATCGACAGCATGATTCCCTTGAATTCCGGCTGGCCGGAGCACCGGCCGTCGGAGAACATCAGCTCGGTTTCGCCGACGCGGATCACGGAGTGCATCACCTTCTGCGGGTCGGGCATGGCGCCGGCGCAGCCATCGCCTTTTTCCATGCCGGCATCCGCGGGCGCCTCGCTGAATCGCATGAGCTGCACGACTTCGGCACCGATCGCTTTCTTGTAGAAGGCGATCGCTTCGTCGCAACGGCCTTCGAAGGACAGGTAAGACTGGACTTTCATGGCAATTCCTTTTCGCGGATGAGGTTTCGAGGTTTCACGGATGCGCAGCGGCTTCTGCGCGAATACGATGGAACTACTTTGTGTACACCGTCCACAAAGAATAGCAGGGATAATGGACACTGTCCACATGGAATTGCAATGAAGCTCAACAACGTCCCCGAAAGCCTGCCGCCCGCCCGCAGCACCTACCGCCACGGCGACCTGCGCCGCGCGCTGCTGGAAGCGGGCGTCGAACTGGCGCGCGACGGTGGGCCGGACGCGGTGGTGCTGCGCGAGGCCACGCGGCGCGCGGGCGTGGTGCCCAACGCAGCCTACCGCCACTTCGGCAGCCGGCAGGAGCTGCTCCTGGCGGTGCGCGCCGAGGCGCTCTCGGCCGCGGCCAAGGCGATGGAAAGCGAACTGGCCGTGCTGCATTTCGACCAGCCGCCCGCCGAATTCGCCCGCGCGCAGGTGCGCGCCATCGGCACGGCCTACCTGCGGTTCGCGCAGGCCGAGCCGGGCCTGTTTCGCACGGCGTTCGTGGTGACCGAAGAGGGGGAGGGAGAAGTGGGCCCGACGGCCGCGGGCGCGAGCGGCATGGGCCCGTTCCAGCTGCTCGGCGCGGCGATCGATCGCCTCGTGGACGCCGGCGTGCTCGATCCGGCGCGGCGCCCGAATGCCGAATTCCTCGCGTGGTCGGCGGTGCACGGGCTCGCGCTGCTCATCATCCACGGGCCTCTGCGCACGCTCGATGCGGAGACCACGCATGCGCTGGGGCAGCGGCTCATCGACATGGTGGAGCGCGGCCTGTAGCGGTCGCCCGCGATTTCAAGCCACGTCGAAATCAGAAAAAACCGTTCACGCTGAGCTTGTCGAAGCGCCGCGCAAGGCTTCGACAGGCTCAGCCCGAACGGTTCGTGCTCAACTCGAACGGTTGGTGTCAGCCCTAACGGTTGGTGTCAGCCCTAACGGTTCTTCTCGCTCAGAGATAGATCTTCTGCAGCAGCTTGATCAGCGTCTCGCGCTCGCGCGCCGTGAGCTGCGCGCTCGCATCGGCTTCGAGCTGCACCACAGCCTGTTCGGCCTCGCGCACCAGCGCTTCGCCGGCGGCGGTGAGATGCAGCCCCACCGCGCGGCCGTCGTGCGGATGCGGGCGGCGTTCGATCAGACCCCGGCTGTCCAGCGTGGCCACCAGGCTCACGAGGTTGGGCGGCAGGATGTCGAGCGTGGTGCACAGCTGCCGCGAGGTGGCGCCCGGGTTGTGCGCCAAGAGCGAGAGCACCGAGAAATCGATCTGCTTGAGCCCGTAGGGCGCCATGCGCTCCGAGAAGACGCCGCTGATGATCAGCCAGGCGCGGCGGGCGTTGTAGCCGACCAGGGTTTCGAGCACGCGGGCATCGAGCCGGTCCGAACGGCCCGATGCGGCGGCAACGGGCTCGTTCTTCGTGGAGGTTTTCTTGGCGGGAGCAGGCATGGCCCCGAGCGTAACCGGCCGTGGCGGCGCGGGGAATCTACCGCGCGACACCTTCGGCCGCGGCGTGCGACAGGGCGATGCCCTCGCAGGCGCGCTTGACGATGCCCAGGCGCATCTCGAATTCGGGCAGCACCCAGCGGCGGAACGCGGCCGCCGCGCGCACGCGTTCGGCCGAGGCGCCGCCCTCGGTCGCCTCGATGCGCGCCCAGGCCCACGCCATCATCGTGAGCATCACCACGCGCAGGTAGTCGTCGGCCACTTCGTAGGGCAGCACGGGGTTGGCGTGCGCGGACATGGCGATGGTCGTGCCGAGGTAGCGCAACTGCGCGAGCCGGCGCTGCACGTCGGCATCGGCCTCGCGCGATGCGTCGAGCGTGTCGCGCAACTCGAGCAGCACGGCCGACATGGCCGCGCCGCCATCGGGCAGCACCTTGCGCACCAGGAGGTCGATGGCCTGGATCTCGTTGGTGCCCTCGTAGATCATCGTCACGCGCGCGTCGCGCACCACCTGCTCGATGCCCCATTCGCGCACATAGCCGTGGCCGCCGAACACCTGAAGGCATTCGCTCGCGCCGTGGAAGGCCTGGTGCGTGCAGGCCGCCTTGAGCACCGGCGTGACCAGCGAGCACCAGCGCTGCGCGCGCTCGCGGGCCTTGGGGTTTGCGTCGTGCGCGGCGACGTCGAGCATCAGCGCACTGCGATACGCCAACGTGCGCGCGCCGTCGATCCACGCGCGCTGGGTGTCCAGGATGCGGCGGATGGCGGGGTGCTCGGCGATCAGGTCGGCTGGCTCGCCGCCGCGGCTCGCGGGCACGGCGCCGGGGGCGCGCATCTGGCGGCGCTCTGCGGCGTAGGCGTCGGCCTTCTGCCAGGCGGCGTCCAGCAGGCCGATGCCCTGCAACGCCACATGCAGGCGCGCCGAATTCATCATCACGAACATCGCGGCGAGGCCGCGGCCGGCCTCGCCGACCAGCCAGCCGGTGGCGTCGTCGAAGCGCATCGCGCAGGTCGGGCTGCCGTGCAGGCCCAACTTTTCCTCGATGCGTTCGCAGTGCACCGCGTTGCGCGTGCCGTCGGGCAGCAGCTTGGGCACGAGCGCGAGCGACAGGCCCTTCGGCCCGGCAGGCGCATCGGGCAGCCGGCACAGGACGAGATGGACGATGTTCGGCGTCAGGTCGTGCTCGCCGCCCGAGATGAAGATCTTGCTGCCGCTCACGCGCAAGCTCCCGTCGGCTTGCGGCACGGCGCGCGTGCGCACCTGGCCCAAGTCGCTGCCCGCGTGCCCTTCGGTCAGGCACATGGTGGCGAGCCATTCGCCGGTCGCGATCTTCTGCAGATAGCGGCTCTTGAGTTCATCGCTGCCGTGGTGCTTGAGGCAGGCGTAGGCGCCGTGCAGCAGGCCCGGCGCCATCGTGAGCCCGTGGTTGGCCGCGCTGAGCCATTCGTAGAGCACGGCCTCGAGCACCGAGGGCAGGCCCTGGCCGCCGTCTTCGGTCGCGGCGGAAAGCGCGGGCCAGCCGCCATCGACGAAGGCCTGGTACGCCTCGCGAAATCCCGGTGGCGAAATGACTTCGCCTTTGTCGAACCGGCAGCCGACTTCATCGCCCTCGCGATTGATCGGCGCCACCACCTCGCCGACGAAGCGCGCGGCCTCCTCGAGCACCTGCGATTGCAGCGCCTCGTCGACCTCCGCGAAAGGCGCGAGCGATTGCAGGCGCGCGGGCGCGTCGAGCACCGCGTTCAAGAGAAAGCAGACGTCGTCGGGACGGGGGCAGTAATCCATCGGCTGCTTCAGGACTCGGCGGTGAAGCCGATCTTCTTGACCAGCGGACCCCAGCGTTCGTATTCCGATTGCAGCGACTTCTTCATCTCGTCGGGCGAGGAGCCGTGCGCGATCAACCCGACCGACAGCAGGCCGTCGGCCACGGCCTTGTCCTTGAGCGCGGCCTGGATCGCGGTGCTCGCGGCATTGACGACGGGCGCGGGCGTCTTGGCCGGCGCGAAGAAGCCGAACCATTCGTCGGCCACGATTTCCGGAAAGCCCTGCTCGGTGAAGGTAGGCACATCGGGCAGGTAGGCCGGACGCTGCGCGCCCGAGGTGGCGAGCACGCGCAGCTTGCCGGCCTTGGCGAACGGCAGGCAATCGCCCGCGGGCGTGAGGCACGAGGCGATCTGGCCGCCCACCACGTCGTTGATGCCGGGCAGCGAGCCGCGGTAGGGCACGTGGCGCAGGTCCGCCCCGGTGCTCAGGCCCAGCAGCGCGCCCAGGAAGTGCGGCGTGGAGCCCGCGCCCGGCGAGCCGTAGCTCGCCTGCCCGGGGTTGGCCTTGGCCCAGGCGATGTAGTCCTTCAGCGTCTTCACGCTGGCCGGCACCATCGGGCCGACGGCCAGGCCGTGCGTCATCACGGCGCCGATGGAGATCGGCGCGAAGTCTGGAATCGCGTACGCCAGCTTGGTGTAGATGTGCGGATAGATCGACAGCGCCGAAGCCTGCGCGAGGCACAGCACCGAGCCGTCGGCCGGCGAGGTCTTGAGCGTGTCGAGCGCGATGCGCCCGCCCGCGCCGGGCTTGTTCTCGACCACCGGGTTCGTCTTGGTGAACGGCGTCTCGCCCACCTTGTCGGCCACGCGGCGCGCCACGCTGTCGCCGGCGCTGCCGGCCGGGAAGCCGTAGTAGATCTTCACCTGCTGCTGCACCAGCTGGGCGAGCGCGGCGAGAGGGTGCAGGGCACCGATGGCGGCGGTGCCGCCGAGCAGGTTCACGAACTGGCGTCGGGTGGTCATGGTTTGTCTCCTGGTTTTGCTGCTGGGGCTGGAATCAGCGAGGCGCCATGCGCAGGGCGCCATCGAGGCGGATCACTTCGCCGTTGAGGTGGCCGTTCGTCACGATGTGGCAAGCCAGCTCGGCGAACTCCGAGGGCTGGCCCAGGCGCGGCGGGAACGGGATCGACGCGGCCAGCGATTGCTGCACGGCCTCGGGCAATTCGAGCAGCAGCGGCGTGGCGAAGAGGCCGGGCGCCACGGTGCACACGCGGATGGCGTGCTGCGCGAGGTCGCGCGCCATCGGCAGCGTCATGCCGACGAGGCCGCCCTTCGAGGCGCTGTAAGCCTGCTGACCGACCTGCCCGTCGAAGGCCGCGACCGAGGCGGTGAAGAGCATCACGCCCTTCTCGCCGTTGGGCAGCGCGTCGAGCTTGGCGCAGCGCGCCGCGAACAGGCGCGCCATGTTGTAGCCGCCGATGAGGTTGATGTTGACCACGCGCGCGAAGTCTTCGAGCGGCGCCGGGTTGCCGTCCTTGCCGACGATGCGCTTGGCGCTGCCGATGCCGGCCACGTTCATCAGGATGCGCGCGGGGCCGTGCGCGGCCGCGGCCTTGTCGAGCGCGGCGGTGACGCTGTCGGTGTCGGTGATGTCGCAGGCGCATGCAACGCCGCCGATGTCCGCGGCCACCTTCTCGGCGAGCGCGGCGTTGCGGTCGAGCACCGCGACCTTCGCGCCCAGGCGGGCGAGCTCGCGCGCGGTGGCTTCGCCCAGGCCCGATGCGCCGCCGGTGACGAGGGCAGCTTGTCCTTCGATCTTCATGTGTGTGTCTCCTGGAGAAAGTTAGCGGGGCGTCAGCGTGAAAGGCAGCGTGCCGGCGTGCATCGCCTCGGCGAGCGCCGCGCGGTGCTTGAGCACGGCGCGCTGGTTGATCGAGCCCTTGTCGGTCACTTCGCCCTTGTCGATGGAGGGCGGCTCAGCCATCAGGTGCAGGCGCGCGATGCGGTTCGCGCTGCCGGTGCCCATGGCGGCCAGGTCGTTGGCCACCTGCTGGAAGTGCGCCTGCACCGAGGCGCTTTCGAGCACCTGCTGCATCGTTGCGTCGGCAGCCAGGCCCGCGAGCTGCCGCACCTTCTGCGTCGGGAAGATCAGCGCGCCGACTTCCTTCAGGTTGATGCCGGTCAGCACCGCGTCCTGCACGTAGGGTGCGCCGGCCGCGATGATCTTCGCGCGCAGCGGCCCCACGCTCACGAAGGTGCCGGTGGCGAGCTTGAAGTCTTCGGCGATGCGGCCGTCGAAGCGCAGGCCCCGGTGGATGTTCGCGTCGTCGATCCACTTCACCGCATCGCCGGTCGAGAAGAAACCTTCTTCGTCGAAGGCCTCGGCCGTGGCATCGGGCGCGCGCCAGTAGCCGGGCGTGATGTTGGGGCCGCGGTAGCGCACCTCGGTCTTGCCGTCGACCTCGATCAGCTTGAGCTCGATGCCGGCCGCGGGCAGGCCGATGTCGCCCGACTTCACTTCGGGGCCGGTCACGTAGAGCGCGAACGGGCCCGACTCGGTCATGCCCAGGCCCGTGCCCATCACGATGCGCTCGCCGACTTCGGCCTCCTGCGTCTTGTGCAGGCTGTCCCAGATCGGCTGCGAGAGCGCCGCGCCCGAGTAGAAGAACATCTTCACGCGCGAGAGGAGGTTGCGCCGCAGCACCGCATCGCTTTCCATCGCGTTGGCGATCGCCTCGAAGCCCGTGGGCACGTTGAAGTAGATGGTGGGCGCGATTTCGCGGAGGTTCCGCAGCGTCTCGGCCATGCCCGCCGGCGTGGGCTTGCCGTCGTCGATGTAGAGCGTGCCGCCGTTGTCCAGCACGATGCCCACGTTGTGGTTGCCGCCGAAGGTGTGGTTCCAGGGGAGCCAGTCGACCAGCACCGGCGGCTCGTCGCCCAGCGCGGGAATCGACTGGCGCAACTGCTGCTGGTTGGCGCACCACATGCGGTGCGTGTTGATTACTGCCTTGGGCATCTTGGTGGAGCCCGAGGTGAAGAGGAACTTGGTGATGGTGTCGGGGCCGGTCGCGCGCATCGCGGCGTCGATGGCGGGGGTCGCGGGCGTGGCGGCCAGCGCGCTGAAGGGCGTGGTGGCGCGGCCTTCGATGGCGCCCTCGGCGAGCACGACCTCGGTGCCGGCCGGCACGGCCGCTTCGATGGCGCGACCGTAGCGCGCGGCATCGGCGGCGAACACGAGGCCCGGCGTGAGCGTGTCCAGCACGTGGCGCAGCTTCTCGAAGTCCTGGCTCACCAGCGAGTAGGGCGGCGAGACGGGGCAGTACGGCACGCCGGCATAGAGGCAGCCGAGCGCGAGCAGCGCGTGCTCGATGCCGTTCTCGCTGAGGATCGCGACGGGGCGCTCCGCATTCAGGCCGCGGTCGAGCAGCGCCTGCCCGATGCCGCGCGCTTCCTGCAGCGCCTGCGCATACGACACGCGCAGCCACTCGCCCGTGCTGCCGTCGGCCAGCCGTTCGCGGCGGGCGATGAAGGTGCGGTCGGGCGCGTGTTCGGCCCAGTGCGCGAGGCGGTCGGTCATGCGCTCGCGGTAGGCGTCCAGCTGCGTCTCGGCCTGCAGATACTGCGTGCCCGGCGCGCCGTCGCGCAGCACCGCGCGGGTCACGCCGAAGGCGAGCGGGCGGTAGCGGATGGCGGTCATCCCTTGCTCACTTTCGCGCCGCGGCCTTCGAGGAAGTCGCGCACGCGCGCCTTCGCCTCGGGCGCGGCCTGCACGATGCCGGACATCAGCGCCTCGGTGAAGAAGCCGTGGTCGGCCGACTGCTCGGCGATGCGCGGCAGCGCGTGCATCAGCGCGTAGTTGGTCAGCGGCGCGTTGGTGGCGATGCGCTTGGCGAGCTCGAAGGCCTTGTCGAAGGCCGCGCCCTCGTCGACCAGGTACTGCGCGAAGTTGGCGCGCTCGCCGTCTTCGGCGTTGTAGACGCGGCCGGTCATCATCATGTCGGTCATGCGGGCCACGCCGATGAGCTTGGGAATGCGCACCGAGCCGCCGCCGCCCACGAAGATGCCGCGCGAGCCTTCGGGCAATGCATAGAAGGTGGAGCGATCGGCCACGCGGATGTGGCAGGCGCTCGCCAGTTCGAGCCCGCCGCCGACCACCGCGCCGTGCAGCGCCGCGACCACCGGCACCGGGCCGTGCTGGACCACGTCGAGTGCCGCGTGCCACAGGCGCGAGTGCTGCATGCCCTGGCCGGCGTCGCGCTCCTTCAGTTCGCTCAGATCGAGGCCGGCGCAGAAGTGCGGGCCTTCGCCGTCGAGCACCGCGGCGCGCACGGTGGAGGGCAACTGCTCGAAGGTGTCGCGCAACGCGAGGATCAGGCCGTCCGACAGCGCATTGCGCTTGGCGCCGCGCGCGAGGCGAACGATGGCGACGTCGTCGCGAATGTCGAGTTGGAGGTCTGGAGTGGTCATGATGTGTTGGGGGTTGCGTTCGATTATGGTTATGAGAAATAATCAATTCAAGGCATTTGAGCCCGCCGAATACTAGGGACTTACCCGTACTGGAGACAAAGAGATGGACCACCGGAACCTGATCGCCATCGACATCCACACCCACGCCGAAGTGAGTTGCTGGAACCCGTTCGACAACTATGGCGAGGAGTACGACCGCGCCGCCGACAAGTACTTCGGCTCGAGCGGCCGCCCCACCATCGCCGAGAGCGTGGCGTACTACCGCGAGAGAAAGATCGGGCTGGTGATGTTCATGGTCGATGCCGAGTCGAACATGGGCCGCCGCCGCATCCCGAACGAGGAAATCGCGGAGCACGCGAAGAACAACAGCGACATGATGATTGCCTTCGCCAGCATCGATCCGCACAAGGGAAAGATGGGCGCGCGCGAGGCGCGCAGGCTCATCGAGGAATACGGCGTGAAGGGCTTCAAGTTCCACCCGACGGTGCAGGCCTTCCACCCCTACGACAAGATGGCCTGGCCGATCTACGAGGTGATCGCCGAATACGGCTTGCCGGCGATCTTCCACACCGGCCACAGCGGCATCGGCTCGGGCATGCGCTGCGGCGGGGGCCTGCGCCTGGAGTACAGCAACCCGATGCACCTGGACGACGTGGCCATCGACTTCCCCGACATGCAGATCGTCATGGCCCACCCCAGCTTCCCCTGGCAGGACGAGGCGCTGAGCGTGGCCACGCACAAGCCCAACGTGTGGATCGACCTTTCGGGCTGGAGCCCGAAGTACTTTCCCAAGCAACTCGTGCAGTACGCCAACACGCTGCTGAAGGACCGCATCCTCTTCGGCAGCGACTACCCGCTGATCACGCCCGACCGGTGGATGAAGGACTTCGAAGTGGCGGGGTTCAAGCCGGAGGTGATGCCCGGAATCCTGAAGGGCAATGCGGTCCGGCTGCTGAAGCTGGAAGGCTGACGAAGAGAAGGTCGATACCGAGAAGGCGGCCTACGAATCCGCCTCTTCCTTCTCGTCGATCCGGTCCCAATCGCGCCCCGAGCGCCGCTGCCGCTCCTCGCGCTCACGCGCCATCTGCTCCTCGAACTGCTGGCGGCCTTCCTTGTTGGCCGCGATCAGCTTGGCGCGGTCCTTGTAGTGCGGGTAGATCTCGTCGCTCAGCTTGATATTTCGCGTGCGGAACCGCATCGTCGATTCGCGCGCCTCGTGCGCGGGCCAGCCCAGCGCCTCGAGCGTGGCGCGGGCGCTGCGCAGCGACGACTCGAACACCTCGCGCTCGATGTCCTTCACGCCGCGGTCGCGCAGCTGGAAGAGGTGGGTCACGTTACGGGCCCGCGCGATGATGCGGGCCTGCGGGAAGTTCTCGGTCACGAGATCGACGATGTCGAGCGACTGCTCGATGTCGTCCACCGCCACCACGATGGCCTTGGCCGAGCCGGCACCCGCGGTGCGCAGCAGATCGAGCCGCGTCGCATCGCCGTAGAACACCCGAAAGCCGAACTGGCGCAGGCCCTCGACGGTGTCGGCGTCGTGGTCCAGCACCGTCACGCGCAGGCCCTGCGACATCAGCATGCGCCCGACGATCTGCCCGTAGCGGCCGAAGCCGCAGATGAGCACCTTGGCGTCCTGCTGCTCGGAAATTTCTTCCATCTGCGGGCCGTTGTTGCGGCTGTAGCGCGGCAGCACGAACTTGTCGAGCAGCACCAGCAAGAGCGGCGACAGGAGCATCGACAGCGCCACCGCGCCGATCAGGAGCGACGTGATCTCGGGCGGCAGCACGTCGGGCCCCGCCGCCTGGAACACCACGAACGCGAATTCGCCGCCCTGCGCGAGCAGCAGCGTGAACACCGGCCGCTCCTGGTAGGCCAGGCCCATCGCCTTGGCGAGCGCGTAGATCACGACCAGCTTGATGACCATGAAGCCGATCACCAGCGCGGCCATCACCCAGGGGCTCGCGATGAGCACGCCGAAGTTGATCGACATGCCCACGGCGATGAAGAAGAGGCCGAGCAGCAGGCCCTTGAAGGGCTCGATGTCGGTCTCCAGCTCGCGCCGGTATTCGCTTTCCGCGAGCAGCACGCCGGCAAGGAAGGCGCCCAGCGCCATCGACAGGCCCACCAGCTGCATCAGCGCCGCGATGGCCACCACCAAGAGCAGCGCCGCGGCGGTGAAGATCTCGGGCGTGTCGCTGCGCGCGATCCAGCGCAGGATGGGGCGCAGCAGCAAGCGGCCGCCCAGGATGATGCCGGCGATCACGCCGACGATCTTGAGCGCCTCCAGCGCGCGGTCCAGGCCGCTGAGCGATTGCTCGGCGGCGGTGGCGCCGGCCAGGAGCGGCAGCAGCGCGAGGATCGGGATGGCCGCCACGTCCTGGAACAGCAGGATCGAGAAGCCGGCCTGGCCGCTGGGCGTCTTGAGCAGGTTGCGCTCCCCGAACACCTGCAGCGCGATGGCGGTGGACGAGAGCGCAAGGCCCAGCGACGCCACCAGCGCCACGCGCCAGTCGGCACCGATGGCCCAGCCCGCGGCGAACAGCACCGCGGCGCAGCTGAGCACCTGCGCGGCGCCCCAGCCGAAGATGGGCCGGCGCAGGTTCCACAGGCGCTTGGGTTCGAGTTCGAGGCCGACGAGAAACAGCATCAGCACCACGCCGAATTCGGCGAAATGCAGCACGTCCTCCACGCTGGACACGAGGCCCAGCCCCCAGGGGCCGATCGCGATGCCGGCCACGAGGTAGCCGATGATCGAGCCGAGCCCGAGGAACTTCGACAGCGGCACCACCAGCACAGCGGCGCCCAGGTAGATCAGGCTGCTGGTCAGCCAGGCGGGTGCGTGTTCCATGCTCAGGCCGTGCCTTCCCGGTGGTTGTCGTCGTTCTTGGGTTCGTTGGCGGCGGACATGGCGGCGATGCCCCGGCTCATCGCGGAATGGAAGGTGCTGGCCACCACCTTGCCCATGTCGTCGGACTCGGCGGGGCGGTCGGCCTCGGGCACGGGGCAGGCGATGCAGGCGTCGATCTCCTCGATCTCGGGCCAGTCGGGGTAGCTGCCCAGGCGCTGGGCGTAGGTGTCGACATGCGCCGTCACCTCGGCCTCGTCGGCGCTGCGCGCGCCATAGAAGACGAGCGGCGGCAGAAAGCGCATGCCGCAGAGCGCGGCGGTCTGCTCGTAGGGCGGCAGGAAGGCGTCGAAGAAATAGCGGTGGTAGCTCTGCGGGTGGTAGCTCGGCTCGGGGCTGCCGGTGGTGGCGACCAGCCAGAAGTCCTTGCCCTGCAGGGCGGTGCCGCCCGGGCCGTAGGCCCAGCCGTAGGTGAGCACGTCGTCGACCCAGAGCTTTTGCAGCGCCGGCATCGAATACCACTGGATCGGATGCACCAGCACGACCAGCCGGGCCTTGGCGAGCCGGGCCTGCTCGGCCTCCACGTCGATGGCGAAATCGGGGTAGCTGCCGTAGAGGTCGTTGACCTCCACGCCCGGCACCGCGCGCGCAGCGGCCAGCATGCGGCGGTTGACGCGCGAGTCGCGCCAGTGCGGATGGGCCGCGATCACGTAGATGCCGCCGCTGTCGGCGGCAGGGTTTCCCGGAAGTGTTGTTGTCGTCATGCCGCGAACATAGCGCAACCGGCGGCGATTTACCGGCCCCAAAAGGGCGAGGCACTACGATGCTGCCCTGATCCAGCTCTGGAGGAGATTCCCATGCCGGTGGTTCTGGTCGCCAACCCCAAGGGTGGCGTTGGCAAGTCGACGATCGCGACGAACATCGCGGGCTACTTTGCGAGCCGCGGCCATGCCGTGATGCTGGGCGATGTGGATCGCCAGCAGTCCTCGCGGCTCTGGCTGGGTTTGCGCCCGCCGATGGCCCGGCCGATCTCCACCTGGGAAGCCTCGGGCGACAGCGCCGTGGTGCGGCCCCCGCGCGGCACGACGCACGCGGTGCTCGACACGCCCGCGGGCCTGCACGGCTGGCGCTTCAAGGAGGTGCTGGCGCTGGCCGACCGGGTGATCGTGCCGCTGCAGCCGAGCATCTTCGACATCTACGCGACGCGCGATTTCCTGGACCGGCTGCTGGAACAGCGCAAGGCCGACAAGACCAAGATCGGCCTGATGGGCATGCGCGTGAATGCGCGCACGCTGGCGGCCGACCGGCTGAACGAATTCATCGCCGGCCTGGGCGTGCCCGTTCTGGGCGAGCTGCGCGACACGCAGAACTACGTGCAGCTCGCGGCGCGCGGGCTCACGCTGTTCGACATCGCGCCGGGCCGCGTGCAGCGCGATCTCGAGCAGTGGCAGCCGATCTGCCAGTGGCTGGACTGAACCCGCGGTTTTCCCTAGCCCGGGTTGTCGCAAGCCCGACAGCCGCGCCCGCATCCTCGGCACCAGAATGCCCCGCATGACCAAAAAGACATTCCAGACCCTTCAGGATCTCGCCGCCTGCGTCGGCCAGGAAGTCGCCGTGAGCGACTGGATCACCATCACGCAAGAGCAGGTCAACCAGTTCGCCGAGGCGACGGGCGACCACCAGTGGATTCATGTCGATATCGAGCGGGCCAAGGCCGGGCCTTTCGGCGGGCCGATCGCCCACGGCTTCCTGACACTCTCGCTGCTGCCGAAATTCTTCGAGGTGGCGATCGACGTGGTCGAGTCGCGCATGGGCGTGAACTACGGGCTGAACCGGGTGCGCTTCATGTCGCCGGTGCCGGTGGGCAAGCGCCTGCGGGCGCGCATGAAGCTGCTGACCGCGGAGGCGATTCCCGACGACGGCCTCCAGATGACCTGGGAAACCGCCATCGAGCTCGAAGGCGCGGCCAAGCCGGCCTGCGTCGCCGAGTCGGTGGTGCGCCGCTACCGCTGAGCGCGCGGCTTTCTTCTTCTTTCTTACATCCGGCGGTCGGTCACTTCGCCATAGGTGGCGGCGCCTTGGCGCGTGATGCCCAGGGCGCTGGCGCGGACCGCGGCGCGGTCGGTGCTGCCGTTGGTCTGCTGGGCGACGCCGGTGCCGCCGTTGCCGATCTTCAAGGGCTGGCGGGCCTGGGCCTGCACATCGGCGCGCGAGAGCGTCGACTGGAAGGGCGCGGGCGGCAGCGGGTTCTGTTCACCCTGGAAGGCCTGGGCACCGGTGCTGAGGGCGAGCGTGGCGAAGGTCGCGAGGGCAATCGACTTGGCATTCATGATGAAACTCCTTGAGGCAATGCGTTGAGGGACTCGATGCCGGAGCGGGTGCAGTAGCTGCTTTTCGCGCCGGCATGACATCCATACGCTTGGCCGCGCCGACCGGATGCGCCCTTGTCGCCCGAAGGGTCAGCTGAATCCGTTTTGCCGCCAGGCTTCGAACACCGTCACCGCCACGGCATTGGAGAGGTTCAGGCTGCGCTGGCCTTCCCGCATCGGCAGCCGCAGGCGCTGGGGCTCGGCGAAGCCGTCGCGCACCGCGGGCGGCAGGCCGCTGGTCTCGGAGCCGAACACCAGCCAGTCGCCAGGCTGGAAGCGCACGTCGTGCACGGCGCGCGTGCCGCGGGTGGTCAGGGCGAACATGCGATCGGCGGCGGGGCTTTCCGCATCGATCAGCGCCTGCCAGTCGGCGTGGCGCTTCACCTTGGCGTACTCGTGGTAGTCGAGCCCGGCGCGGCGCAGCAGGCGGTCGTCCATCGAGAAGCCAAGCGGCTCGACCAGGTGCAGCGTGCAGCCGGTGTTGGCCGCGAGCCGGATCACGTTGCCGGTGTTCGGCGGAATTTCGGGGTGGACCAGGACGATATGGAACATGCGCCGATTGTCGGCGGCGCGCGTGGGGCGGTCAGCGCGGCGGGTCGGTGCGGGCCAGGACCACCGCGGTGATGTGCGCGGCGCCGGCCAGCCGGAGCGTTTCGGCCGCGGCGAACAGCGAGGCGCCGCTGGTCATCACATCGTCGACCAGCACGACGCGCTTTGTGCGCACCTTGTCCGCGCGCAATGGCTCCACGGCGAAGGCGCCGCGCAGGTTGCGCAGGCGCTCGGCGCGCGCCAGGCCGCTCTGCGCCGGGGTTTCGCGGGTGCGCAGCAGCAGCGTCGCGTCGGTCTTGGCCGGTGCCATGCGGCGCGCGAGCTCGAGCGACTGGTTGAAGCCGCGCTCGCGCAGCCGGCCGGGCGCGAGCGGCATCGGCAGCACGATGTCGCACTGCTCCAGCGCCGGCTCCACCCAGGGCGCGCTGCGCAGCAGCGTTGCGAACGGGCCGGCCCAGCCGGCATCGCCGCGGAACTTGAAACGCGCGATGGCATCGGGCCAGGGCCATGCATAGGTGCAGGCCGCAAGGCAGGCGTCCAGCGGCGGCGGGTGCAGCACGCAGTCGCCGCAGCGGGCGACGCCGTCGGGCACCGGCAGGGCACAGCCGCCGCAACGCGCGGCCGGCGGCGCGAAGCGCGCGACGCAGGCATCGCACACCGGTTGCGAAGGCCAGGCGCGGCAGACCTCGCACTGGCTGGGCAGACGCGCGAGTCCCGCAAAGAGTGAGGTGAAAGGCCTCAGGGCCCGGTGGCTGAACATGGGCTCAATATACTCACGGCCCCATGGCCACCGACCCCGCAAGAAGACCGCCGACCATCGATCCCACGGCGGCCGCACGCTGGCGCCGGCTGGCGCCCGCCGAGGGCTCGCCGTGGCTGCACGAAGAAATCGGCCGGCGCATGGAAGACCGGCTGCAATGGATCAAGGCGCAGCCCCGCACCTGGGCCGATTGGGCGCCCTTGCGCGGCGGCCTCGAGGCGCACGAACTGGTGGCGCGCCGCTACCGCGATGCGGCTTCCTATGTGATCGAACCCGAACCGTCGCTGGCCGGCAAGACCGGCGAGGCGCTCGCCGCACCCTGGTGGAGCGCGCGCCGCTGGCAGGGCGGCAAGGCCCGGTTCGATGCGCCGCCCGAGGACGGCGTCGACCTGCTCTGGGCGAACATGTCGCTGCACATGGCGGCCGACCCCGAGGCGCTGATCTCGCAGTGGCACCGGCTGGTCGCAACCGACGGCTTCCTGATGTTCTCGTGCCTGGGCCCCGACACCGTGCGCGAACTGCGCGCGCTGCATGCGCGCCTGGGCTGGCCCGCGGCCGGCCACGAATACACCGACATGCACGACTGGGGCGACATGCTGGTGCACGCCGGCTTCGCCGAGCCCGTGATGGACATGGAGCGCATCGTGCTCACCTGGGCCACGCCCGAGGCCGCGCTGGCCGAGCTGCGCACGCTCGGGCGCAACCTGCATCCGGCGCGCTTTGCGGCGCTGCGCGGCAAGACCTGGCACAAGGCGCTGAAGGGCGCGCTGCCCGAACTGGCGCCGGCCGAGGGTGGCAACGGCCACATCGCGCTGACCTTCGAGGTCATCTACGGCCATGCCTTCAAGCCGGCGCCGCGCGTGTCGCTCGCGGCCGAAAGCGCGGTGTCGCTGCGCGAGATGCGCTCGATGCTGCAACGAGGTCGGCCAGGCGCCTGATTGCCTAGTAGTAGTGACCCGTAGGCGTCCCAGGTGCCCCACGGGGGCCTCGCGAGCGCCGGTATCTACCCGCTACAATCCGCCGTTGCGTGAAACTCGCGGGTATTGTCCCGCGATCGAGGGCCTGTCGGATCCCGTTTGTACGAGGGCGTACGAGGGAGTTGGCGACCATCGACGCACCGATTTGCTGAACTCGCCCGTGTCGAATTCCGTGTTTCGTTTTGCCACCGTTTCAGGCCAGAGCATTCACTGGTTCCTGAAGCGGAACTGCTCGGTGACCCCGAGCCAGCTGGGCTGGCTCTACGCGTCGCTGTGCGTGGTATCGCTCGGTATCGGGACGGTGTTCTGGCTGCACGGTGCGCCGCTGGTGCTGCCATTCGCCTGGCTCGAGCTGGCCGCGGTGGGTTTCGCATTCATGCTGTACGCGCGGCATGCGACCGATGGAGAACGGATCGCATTGCAGGGCGGACGGCTGGTCGTGGAGCTCGAGGACGGTGGGCGCTACGAACGCACGGAATTTCTTCCGCACCAGGTGCGGATCGAACCGCAGACCAGCGATCGCTCGCTGATCGAGGTCTCGGGGCAGGGTCGATCAGTCAGGGTGGGGCGCTATGTACGCCCGGAGTTGCGTGCGGCACTGGCGCGCGAGATTCGCATGGCGTTGCGTGGCGCTTGAAGCGGCTTGCGCAGCGTTGCACGGTTGGGTTTGTCGAAAAAATTGAAGAAACGTGAACACGATGAAGAGCATTTGGCGCAACAAGTACAGGCCGGCGAATCTGTTGCTGGCGGCCGGCGCGGCTTTCAGCAGCGCGGCGCACGCAGTCAACGATCTGCCCGGCGGCCCTTCGGTTCGCCAGTTGAATCTTCCGGTCGGTGTGACCAAGATCGCGCAGGAGCAGCATCTGCTCCACACGATCATGATGATCCTGTGCACGGTCATCTTCGTCGCCGTGTTCGCGGTCATGTTCTATTCGATCTGGAAGCACCGCAAGTCGGTGGGCCACAAGGCCGCGAACTTCCATGAATCGGTGGTGGTCGAGGTCATCTGGACCATCGTTCCCTTCCTCATCGTGATCGTGATGGCGCTGCCCGCCACCAAGGTGCTGGTGGCCCAGAAGGACACCACCAACGCCGACCTCACGATCAAGACCACCGGTTACCAGTGGAAGTGGGGCTACGACTACCTGAACGGCGAAGGCGAGGGCCTGGCCTTCATCTCCACGCTGGACAGCTCGCAGCGCGCGATGTCCGATGCCGGCGCCAAGGGCGTGATGCCCGACGACTACCTGCTCAAGGTCGACAACCCGCTGGTGGTGCCGGTCAACAAGAAGGTGCGCATCATCACCACCGCCAACGACGTGATCCACGCGTTCGCCGTGCCGCAGCTGGGCTTGAAGCAGGACGCGATTCCCGGCTTCGTGCGCGACACCTGGTTCCGCGCCGAGAAGGTGGGCGACTACTACGGCCAGTGCCAGGAACTGTGCGGCAAGGAACACGCCTACATGCCGATCCACGTGAAGGTGGTCTCGGCAGGCGACTACACGACGTGGGTTGCCGCCAAGCGCAAGGAAGCCGCGGCCAAGCTGGACGACCCGACCAAGGTCTGGGCGCTGCCCGAGATGCTGGTGCGCGGCGAGAAGGTCTACGCCGCCAACTGCGCCGCCTGCCACCAGGCCAACGGCAAGGGCGCGGGCCCGATCAAGCCGCTCGATGGCTCGCCCAAGGTGACCGACGCCGACCACAAGGTGCAGCTGACGGTGCTGCTCAACGGCCAGAACAACGGCGCGATGCCTTCCTGGAAACAGCTGAGCGACACCGACCTCGCGGCCGTGGCCACGTACACCAAGAACAGCTGGTCGAACAAGACGGGCCAGCTGGTGCAGCCGGCCGAAGTGCTGGCCCTGCGCGGCAAGTGATACGGCAGCGCCCCGCGAAGAAGAAATTGCAAGGAACAACGAAATGAGTGCAGTCCTCGACCCCCACGGTCACGCCCACGGCGACCACGCACACGACGGCCACGACGAGCATCACGCAGCGCCCACCGGCTGGCGCCGCTGGGTCTTCGCGACCAACCACAAGGACATCGGCACGCTCTACCTGCTGTTCAGCTTCACGATGCTGATGGTGGGCGGCATCCTGGCCCTCCTGATCCGCGCCGAGCTGTTCCAGCCCGGGCTGCAACTGGTGAACCCCGAGCTCTTCAACCAGTTCACCACCATGCACGGCCTGATCATGGTGTTCGGCGCCATCATGCCGGCCTTCGTGGGCTTCGCGAACTGGATGATCCCGCTGCAGGTGGGCGCCTCCGACATGGCGTTCGCGCGCATGAACAACTTCAGCTTCTGGCTGCTGATTCCCGCGGCGCTGATGCTGGTGGGTTCGTTCTTCATGCCCGGCGGCGCACCGGCCGCGGGCTGGACGCTCTACGCGCCGCTCACGCTGCAGATGGGCCCCTCGATGGACGCCGGCATCTTCGCGATGCACATCATGGGCGCCTCCTCGATCATGGGTTCGATCAACATCATCGTGACCATCCTGAACATGCGCGCTCCCGGCATGACGCTGATGAAGATGCCGATGTTCTGCTGGACCTGGCTCATCACCGCCTACCTGCTGATCGCCGTCATGCCCGTGCTCGCAGGCGCCATCACGATGACGCTGACCGACCGCCACTTCGGCACCAGCTTCTTCAACCCCGCCGGCGGCGGCGACCCGGTGATGTACCAGCACATCTTCTGGTTCTTCGGCCACCCCGAGGTCTACATCATGATCTTGCCGGCCTTCGGCATCATCAGCCAGGTGGTGCCGGCCTTCGCCCGCAAGAAACTCTTCGGCTACGCCTCGATGGTGTACGCCACCTCGTCGATCGCCATCCTGTCGTTCATCGTGTGGGCGCACCACATGTTCACGACCGGCATGCCGCTGACCGGTCAGCTGTTCTTCATGTACGCGACGATGCTGATCGCGGTGCCCACGGCCGTGAAGATCTTCAACTGGATCGCCACGATGTGGCAGGGCTCGATGACCTTCGAGACGCCCATGCTGTTCGCGGTCGGCTTCATCTTCGTGTTCACGATGGGCGGCTTCACCGGCCTCATCCTGGCGGTCGCGCCGATCGACACGCAGTTGCAGGACACGTATTACGTGGTGGCCCACTTCCACTACGTGCTGGTGGCCGGCTCGCTGTTCGCCATGTTCTCGGGCTTCTACTACTGGGTGCCCAAGTGGACCGGCGTGATGTACAACGAGACGCGCGGCAAGGTGCACTTCTGGTGGTCGCTGATCTCGTTCAACGTGACCTTCTTCCCGATGCACTTCCTGGGTCTCGCAGGCATGCCGCGGCGCTACGCCGACTACCCGATGCAGTTCGCCGACTTCAACGCGCTCGCGTCGGTCGGTGCCTTCTTCTTCGGTTTCGCGCAGGTGTACTTCTTCCTCTTCATCGTGCTGCCGACCATGCGCGGCAAGGGCGAGAAGGCTTCGCAGAAGCCGTGGGAAGCGGCGGAAGGCCTGGAGTGGGAAGTGCCCTCGCCGGCACCGTTCCACACCTTCGAGACCCCGCCCAAGCTCGATCCGACCGCCACCAAGGTGATCGGTTGATCGACGGCACGACGATGACGACACCCGAACAAAGAAAGAACAACCGTCGCATGGGGCTCACGCTGGCCTCCATCGCGGTGATCTTCTTCATCGGCTTCATCGTGCGCATGGTCTTCTTCAGCGGTCGCTGACCGCCCACCGAACGGGAGCAGCATCCATGAGTCTCGGCCAACGCATCCGCCGCGCCAATGTGCGCATGGTCGGCAAGCTCGCCGTCGTGACCTGCGGCATGTTCGCCTTCGGCTACGCCCTGGTGCCGATGTACCGCGCGATCTGCGAGATGACCGGCATCAACATCCTGGCGCTCTCCGAGCTCGAGGTGCCGGGCGGCGCGAGCGGCGGCAAGAACGTGCGCGTGCCCGACAACACGCAGGTCGACATGACCCGCACGATCAAGGTCGAGTTCGACTCCAACGTGCGCGGCGGCCTCTGGGACTTCAAGCCCGCGGAGCGGACCATCGAGGTGCACCCGGGCCAGCTCAACACGGTGATGTACGAGTTCCAGAACGTGCAGAACCGCCGCATGGCCGCGCAGGCCATTCCGAGCTACGCGCCGCAGCAGGCCGCGCCCTATTTCAACAAGCTCGAGTGCTTCTGCTTCAACCAGTACACGCTCGATCCGGGCGAGAAGAAGCAGTGGCCGGTCGCGTTCGTGATCGACCCGAAGATCTCCAAGGACGTGAAGACCATCACGCTGTCGTACACCTTCTTCGAGGTGGGCGGCAAGACGCCAGCGGCGCCGGTGGCCGCAGTCACGAGCACCGCCAATGAGCCGCGCTCGTGATGGCCGCTGCGCCATCGAACAAGCCGAAGGCCACGCTGTGGGACACGGTGAAGGCGGTGGGCTGGTCGTTCTTCGGCGTTCGCAAGAACAGCGCCTACCGGGAAGACCTGGGCAAGCTGAATCCGTTGCACATCATCGCGGTGGCATTCGCCCTGGTGATCGTCTTCGTCGTCGGGCTGGTGCTGCTGGTGCGGCATGTGGCTGGCACGGCCTGAAGAAAACCCACGACACACTGAATCCATTGAATCGAGAGAAGAAAGAAAGCCAGGAGCTGATATGAGTTCAACCACCCACGGCACCACGCCCTACTACTTCGTGCCCGGACCATCGGCCTATCCGGTCATGGCGGCGACCGGCCTGTTCTTCGTGATCCTCGGTGCGGCGCAATGGATCAACGGCCACGAATGGGGCGCCTGGTCGCTCGCGGCCGGCATGCTCGGCTGGCTCGGCACGCTCTTCGTGTGGTTCCGCGCGGCCATCGGCGAGAGCGAAGGCGGCCAGTACGGCCACAAGGTCGACCTCTCGTTCCGCTGGAGCATGAGCTGGTTCATCTTCTCCGAAGTGATGTTCTTCGGCGCCTTCTTTACTGCGCTCTGGTGGGCCCGCACCCACTCGCTGCCGGCACTCGGTAGCCTGGACAACGCGATCCTCTGGCCGGACTTCAAGGCCGTGTGGCCGAGCGTTGCCGCCGGTGCGACTGCATCGCCGGCCGACATCGTCGAGCCGTTCCAGACCGTGGGTCCGTTCTGGCTGCCCACCATCAACACCGCGCTCCTGCTGAGCTCAGGCGTGACGCTCACCATCGCCCACCACGCGCTGCGTGCCGGCCATCGTGCGCAGACCATCCGCTTCATGTGGCTCACCGTGCTCCTGGGCGTGATCTTCCTGGGCGTTCAGGGCTACGAGTACCACCACCTGTACACCGAACTGAACCTGAAGCTCAGCTCGGGCACCTACGGCTCGACCTTCTTCATGCTCACCGGCTTCCACGGCCTGCACGTGTTCATCGGCATGCTGATGCTGCTGTTCATCACGCTGCGCCTGCAGAAGGGCCACTTCACGCCCGAGCGCCACTTCGGCTTCGAGGGCGCGGCCTGGTACTGGCACTTCGTGGACGTGGTGTGGCTGGGTCTCTACATGCTGGTCTATTGGCTTTGAGCGAAGAACCTCGCGGCATTCCAGAAAAAAGGCGCCGTAAGGCGCCTTTTTCATGGTTCTCGTGGAACGAGCACCATCTACTTGCCGAGCGGGAGCCCGGTGGGCTGGATGTAGCCGAGTTTCCAGGCGAGCAGCATGCAGAGGAACAAAAACACCGACAGGCCGATCCGAAAGGTGAGCGCGCGCGCCATGCCGCCGCTCTTGGCGCGCCCATTGCGCCCGTCCTTCAGCATGAAGTACAGCGCAAATCCGAGGCTCGCGAAGATGCCCAGGAACACCAGGGCGACGAAATATTTCATGACCCGCATTATCGGCCGCACGCCCCGTCCTCTCCAGTGATCCCTGAACCCCTGAACAGCGAAGCGCCGCGCCGCCCTGGCCGCTTCTGGCTCGTCACCATCGCGGCCGTCCTGACGGTGGCCGCCACCGTCTCGCTGGGCCGCTGGCAGCTCTCGCGCGCCGCGCAGAAAGAAGCGCTGCAGGCCAGCATCGACGCCGAAAAGCAGAAGCCCGCGCTCGACCAGGCCGAGTTCCTGGCACTGCCGCAGGCCAGCGATTCGCTGCACCGCCCGGTGCGCCTGCGCGGCCTCTGGCTCACGCCGCAGACGGTGTACCTGGACAACCGCCAGATGCACGGCGTGCCCGGCTTCTACGTGCTCACGCCCTTCGCCCTCGAAGGCACCGAGCAGACGGTGATGATCCAGCGCGGCTGGGTGCAGCGCAATTTCGTCGACCGCACGAAGCTCGGGGCGGTCGAAACGCCGGCCGGCATCGTCGAGGTCACGGGGCTGATCGAGCCGCCGCCGAGCCACCTGCTCGAGCTGGGCACACCGTCGGGCGCCGCCGCTTCGGCGCCCGCTCTGGCGGCATCTGCTGCCGCGCCAGCACCGGCCGCCGAGGGGTCTTCGTCCATCCGGCAAAATCTCGACCTGGAGGCGTTCCGTGCCGAGACCAAGCTGCCGCTGCGAACCGATGTGTCGCTGCAGCAGACCGGGCCGGCCTCCGAGGGCCTGCAGCGCGACTGGCCGGCCCCGGCGCTGGGCTTGGAGAGGCACTACGGTTACGCATTCCAGTGGTTCGGCCTCTCGGCCCTCGTCGTCATCCTCTATGTCTGGTTCCAATTCATCACCCCCTTCCGCCGCTCGCGGCGCCGTGCACGCGATGAACGCCGCCTCTGACGAACCGCTGGGCCTGACGGTGCATTCGATGCCGTCGCCGAACCAGGCGCTCGACGGCGCCGAGGGCCGGCGCACGGTTGTCGGACGCTGGAAGATGATCGCGGTGCTGCTGATGTGCGCGGCGCCCGTCATCGCGTCGTACTTCACCTACTACGTGATCCGCCCCGAGGGCCGCAGCGTCTACGGCGAACTGATCAACCCGCAGCGCGAACTGCCCCGGCTGACCGCCACCGACCGCAACGGCGCGCCGGTCGACGTCGCCACGCTCAAGGGCCAGTGGCTCCTGGTCGCGGTGGCCGATGCCGCCTGCGACGCGCTGTGCGAGCAGCAGCTGTACCTGCAGCGGCAACTGCGCGAGAGCCTGGGCCGCGAGAAGGACCGCATGGACCGCGTCTGGCTCGTGAGCGACGCCGCCCCCATCCCCGAGCGACTGAACAACGGCCTGCATGGCGCGACGGTGCTGCGCGTGCCGGCCGACCAGTTGGCCAAGTGGCTCGCCCCCGTTTCCGGTCACGCCCTCACCGAGCACCTCTATGTGGTCGACCCGATGGGCAACTGGATGATGCGTTTCCCCGCGCGCATGGACGCCGCCGGCGCGAGCCGCGCCAAACGCGACATCGATCGCCTGCTGCGCGCGTCCTCGTCGTGGGATGAACCCGGCCGCTGACTTGCCCATGACGGACACGAGCTCCCTGTACGACCTCGCACCGATCGCCTGGCTGATGGCGGCCGGCGTGCTGATCGCGCTCGGGCCGCTCATCTGGGTGTGGCGCCGCAACGCGGGGCACGGCCCGGCGCGGCGGTTGCATGCGCTGACGGTGCTCACGCTGTTCCTCACCTTCGACCTCACGCTCTTCGGCGCCTTCACGCGCCTGACCGATTCGGGCCTGGGCTGCCCCGACTGGCCCGGCTGCTACGGCAATGCCAGCCCGGTCGGCGCGCGGCACGAGATCGCGATGGCCCAGTCGGCCCAGCCGACCGGGCCGGTGACGCACAGCAAGGCGTGGGTGGAGATGGTCCATCGCTATCTGGCGACCGGCGTGGGCGTGCTGATCCTGACGCTGGCCGGTGCGACCTGGATCGTGCGGCGGCGTCAGTCGCGCCAGCCCGCGGCGCCGACGGATGGCGACCATGCCACGCTCAGCGCATGGTGGCCGGCGGCGACGTTGGTCTGGGTGTGCCTGCAGGGCGCTTTCGGCGCGATGACCGTCACCTGGAAGCTCTTCCCCGCGATCGTCACGTTGCACCTGCTCGGCGCCGTCGTGCTGCTCGCGTTGTTATGCATTCAGGCGGTTCGCTATCGACAGGTTGCCGCAGACCGTTTGCCGACCCCGGTATCGCCGATGCTGCGCAACGGCCTGATCGCGACCACCGTCTTGCTCGTGCTGCAGATCGCGCTCGGCGGCTGGGTCAGCACCAACTACGCGGTGCTGGCCTGCACCCAGTTCCCGACCTGCCAGGGCAGCTGGTGGCCGCCGATGAATTTCGCGCAGGGCTTCGAGATCTGGCGCCACCTGGGCGTGACCGGCGGCGGCCAGCCGCTCGATTTCTCGGCGCTCACCGCCATTCACTACGCGCACCGGTTGATGGCCTACGCGGTCTTCGTCGCGCTCGGCGTGCTCGCCTGGCGCCTGCGCCGCAGCGACACGCTGCGCCCGCAGGCCCATTGGCTGGCCGGCCTGGCGCTGCTCCAGCTCGCCACGGGCCTGGGCAACGTGCTGCTCGGCTGGCCGCTGGCCGCAGCGGTGCTCCACACCGGCGGTGCCGCGGCGCTGGCCGTGGTGCTGACCTGGGCGCTGTGCGAGAGCCGCCGCGAGGCCGCCGCAACGGCCACGGCGCGTGCCGACGACAATGCACGCGGTACCTCCACGACCCCCACCTCGAAGAAAGCCCCTGCGTGAGCACCCCGATTCCCGTTCAGCACACCAGCACCGCGAACGTGCTGCGCCAGTTCTACGCGCTGACCAAGCCGCGCGTGGTGCAGCTGATCGTGTTCTGCGCGCTGATCGGCATGGTGCTCGCCGTGCCCGGACTTCCCTCGTGGTTCGACGTGCAGCGTGCCGTCCTCGCGTGCATCGGCATCTGGCTGGTGGCCGGCGCGGCGGCGGCGTTCAACTGCCTGGTCGAGAAGGGCATCGATGCCAAGATGAAGCGCACCGCCTGGCGGCCCACCGCGCGCGGGCAGCTGAGCGACATGCAGGCGCTGGTGTTCTCGGCCCTGTTGTGCGCGGCCGGGTCGGCGCTGCTTTGGTTCACGGTCAACCCGCTCACGATGTGGCTGACCTTCGCCACCTTCGTCGGCTATGCGGTGATCTACACGGTGATCCTGAAGCCGCTGACGCCGCAGAACATCGTGATCGGCGGCGCCTCGGGCGCGATGCCGCCGGTGCTGGGCTGGGCCGCGATGACGGGCGACGTGGGCCCCGAGGCGCTGATCCTCTTTCTCATCATCTTCCTGTGGACGCCGCCGCACTTCTGGGCGCTCGCGCTCTACCGCGTCGAGGACTACCGCAAGGCGGGCCTGCCGATGCTGCCGGTCACGCACGGCAACGAGTTCACGCGGCTGCAGGTGCTGCTCTACACCTTCATTCTTTTCGCGGCGTGCCTCATGCCCTTCATCTACGGCATGAGCGGCTGGCTGTACCTGGCGGTCGCAGTGGCCGTGAGCATCGGTTTCACGGGCTATGCGTTCGCGCTCTGGCGCAACTACTCCGACACGCTCGCGCGCAAGACCTTCCGGTTTTCGCTGATCCACCTGAGCGTGCTGTTCCTGGCGCTGCTCGTGGATCACTACCTCCATTGAATTGAACACTCCTCGTCCCATGAACAAGCGCAACGCTCTGAAACTGATCGCCGGCGGCCTGGCCGTGGCAGCGCTGGGCGTGGGGCTCGCGGCCTGCAGCGAGACCAAGCAGAGCTTCAATGCGGTCGACATCACCGGCGCCGACTACGCCAGGGACTTCTCGCTGAAGGACGCCGACGGCAAGGTCCGCACCATGGCCGACTTCAAGGGCAAGGCAGTGGTGCTGTTCTTCGGCTACGCGCAATGCCCCGACGTCTGCCCGACCACCATGACCGAGATGGCGCAGGTCAAGCAGCAGCTGGGCAAGGACGGCGACAAGCTGCAGGTGCTGTTCGTCACCGTCGATCCGGCGCGCGACACGCCCGAGGTCATGAAGGCCTACATGGGCGCGTTCGACCCGAACTTCGTCGCGCTGATCCCGACGGCCGACGAGCTCGTCGCGACCGCCAAGGACTTCAAGGTCTACTACAAGAAGGTGGACGGCAAGACGCCCACCAGCTATTCGATGGACCACTCGGCCGCCAGTTTCATCTACGACCCGCAGGGCCGGCTGCGGCTCTACGCGCGCTATGGCGCGGGCGTGCCGTCGATGGTGTCGGACCTGAAGACGCTGATCGGTTCCTGAGGAGGCCGGCCCGTGGACGCTGCTGCTGCCGCTGGCGTGGTCGTCGCATCGGTCGATCACCTGAAGGCGCGCAAGGGCGCCTTCCGCATCGCGCTCATTCCGCCCGAGGTGCTGCGCGCCCTCAACGACGGGCTGCTCGAGACGGTCAATCTCAACGAATTCATGGCGCTCGAGTTGCCGCAGCTGGCGCGCAGCATCGCGGGCCATGTCGGGCTCGATGGGGCAAGCGAACGGTTGGCCGACACCATCGCCATGCTCGGCGCCTTCAAGCCGATGCAGCGGCACACCCACATCGCCCGCGCGCTCTATGACCTGACAGCGCTTCATGCCGAGCGCGATGCCGTCGCGCACCGGCTGGCCACGCATGCGAGCGACGTGGCGCGCTGCTGGGCGGCGCAGTGGGTCACCCTCTCCGGGCTGCCTTTGCCGGCACAGCTCGAAGCCGTGCGCCGCTTCGCCGCCGATTCGCATTTCGGCGTGCGCGAGATCGCCTGGATGGCGGTGCGCGACGCGGTCATCGCCTCGCTGGATGAGGCGCTCGCGCTGCTGCAGCCGTGGGTGTTCGATGCCGACCCGAACATCCGCCGCTTCGCCAGCGAACTCACGCGGCCGCGCGGCGTGTGGTGCGCGCAGATCGAGGCGCTCAAGGCCGAGCCCTGGCGTGCCTTGCCGCTGCTCGAGCCGCTGCGGGCGGACGGCAGCCGCTATGTGCAGAACTCGGTGGCAAACTGGCTCAACGACGCGAGCAAGACGCAAGGGGAGTGGGTCGACAAGCTCTGCAAGCGCTGGGTCGCGGAATCGGACACCGATGCGACGCGATACATCGCGAAGCGGGCGTTGCGGACGCTGTCCAAAGGCCCATGAAAAAAGCCCGGCAGTGCCGGGCTTTTTGCTGGATGGAAGAGGGTGGCTTACGCGTAGTCGGCCAGTGCCTTCTTCATCTTCTTCATCGCGGCGACTTCGATCTGGCGGATGCGCTCGGCGCTCACGCCGTACACCGCAGCCAGGTCGTGCAGCGTCATGCCGCCCGAGCCGTCGTCGTTCACCTTGAGCCAGCGCTCTTCGACGATGCGGCGGCTGCGGTCGTCCAGCGCTTCGAGCGCGGTGGCGATGCCGTCGCTCGACAGGCGGTCGCGCTGCTGCGATTCGAGCAGGGCAGTGGGTTCCTGCGTGGCGTCGGCCAGGTAGGCGATCGGGCCGAAGGCTTCGTCGCCATCATCGGACGGACCCGGATCGAGCAGCACGTCGCCGCCCGACAGGCGGGTTTCCATCTCGAGCACTTCCTCGGGCTTGACGTTCAGCCGGGTCGCCATCTGCGACACCTCGTCGGGGCTGAGCGTTTCGCGGTGCGTGCCGTTGTCGGACGCAGCCGAGTCGGCCTTGAAGCCCTGCTTCATCGAGCGCAGGTTGAAGAACAGCTTGCGCTGGGCCTTGGTCGTCGCGACCTTGACCATGCGCCAGTTCTTCAGGATGTACTCGTGAATCTCGGCCTTGATCCAGTGCATGGCGTAGCTCACCAGCCGCACGCCCTGGTCGGGGTCGAAGCGCTTCACGGCCTTCATGAGGCCCACGTTGCCTTCCTGGATCAGGTCGCCGTGCGGCAGCCCGTAACCCAGGTATTGGCGGGAAATGGAAACCACGAGGCGCAGGTGCGAGAGGATCAGCGCGCCGGCGGATTCGAGGTCGTTCTGGTCGCGCAGCTTGCGAGCGAAGCCCTGCTCTTCTTCGAGCGTGAGCAGCGGCAGGCGGTTGGCGGCCGAAATGTAAGCATCCAGGTTGCCCAGCGGGGGGACCATCGACCATGGATTGGCGACGGCCAGCTGGTTGGCAGAGACTCCAGACAGCGTTGTCATCAGGGGAAACTCCTTTGTGTTGGCCATATTAGCACTCGGTTAGAGGGAGTGCTAAACCAAGGGTTCCCCTGGGTTTGTATCGGCTTGATAGTCAAAAACTACTACTTCAGTCGCCTGCCAGCCTCTTCGGAGGCTGCCGGACGCCCCGAAGTTTCGCCCGCTGGGCGGGCGAAGCCTCGATGGCCTCGAAGAAAGACGAGATCAGCCGGCTCTCGCGCCGCTCCCGCAGGCAGCACACGTGGATGTGGGTGGAGACGACATCGCCCTCGATGGGCACGGGCCTCAGCCGCGGATCGGGCACGTATTCCGACTGCGAGACCGTGCCGATGCCCAGCCCGCGCGCAACGGCCTCCCGCAGCGCCTCGCGGCTTCCGATTTCCATGGCGACCTGGACCGTCACGCCCTCTTTGAGCAATGCGTCCTCCAGCGCCTTGCGGGTGGTCGAGCCGGGTTCGCGCATCAGCAGCGGCTGCCCGGCCAGCTCCTTGAGCGCGATGGACTCGCGCTTGGCGAACGGATGCCCGACGTGCACGAACGCGATCACCGGATAGCGCGCATAGAGCTGCATGTGATAGCGCTCGTCGGGGAAACGGCTGGCCACCACGCCCACGTCGCTCACGTATTTGTCGAGCGCGTCCAGCACGACTTCGGAGTTGCCGAGGGTGACCGAGATCTTGATGCGCGGGTGCACCGCGTGGTACGCCTCGATCATCTCCGTGACATGAAAGGGGCCGACCGCGCCCACCTTGAGCGAGCCCCGGCGCAGCTTGCCGCTGTCGTCCAGCAGCGAGCTCATGTCGCCTTCGAGCGCGATCATCCGCCGCGCCAGCGGCAGCATCTCCAGGCCCAGCGCGGACAGTTCCACGCGCCGGCCCCGGCGGTGGAACAGCTCGGCGCCATACGCCCGCTCCATCATCTGGATCTGCGAATTCAGCGTGCTGTGGCTCATGCCCAGCGTGCGCGCGGCAGCGGTGAAGCCGCCGTCGTGGGCGACCGCGATGAATGCGCGAATCTGGTTGAGCGTCACTGGGAGGGGCCTTCCGGGTCAGCGGGTCGTGTGGAAGCGCGCCATGATGCCGGCCGATCGTGATGCCCGTGTGTAGGTCCGCATCCGTCGCGGCCGGCCCACGGCCGATCCATGGCCTATGCGGCCGCCACGCCCATGGCCGGATCGCTCACGCCGTCCTTGCCCGTCTCCAGCCTTCCTGCGAAGCGCCGCTCGAAGCCGGTACCCATCTCCAGCGTGAAGTCATACCAGCTGTGGGTGTCCGCCAGGCTCCACGAGGGCTCCACCTGCATGCCGGGCGAGACGGTGTAGGTCCAGGGGCCGTCGCCGCGGTACGCGTTGGCTCGCACCGTCACGGTCGCCGGGGCATCGCCCATGTTCATCACCGTGAGGTAGACCGAATTGCGCTCGGGGTCGTAGCACACGCGCACCTCGGGGTTCGGCCCGCTCGCGAGCGCCGTGAGGTCGCCCTTGAAGTGCCGGTGGTAACCGTTCGGACCGAGCACCCAGAGGCTGTACTTGCCCGCGTTGTCCGCCATCGCCTTCCACGCGTCGGAGATCATCTTGCCGCCCTCCACGGTGTAGCGCTTCGGGTAGCGCGTGAGGTTCAGCTCGTCGTACACGTGGAACACGGCGCCCTGCGCGCCGGTGTTGCTGAAGGTGAGCCACACCTGGCCGCCCACGAGGTCGACGTTGGCGCTGGTGTGCAGGCGGTAGGGGAGCGCCCGCGAAGGCCGCATCGCGAGCGGCTGCGACGGCAGCGGCACCGAGCCCGCCGCGGGCACCGGCACGCCGGGCGAGGCCACCTGCTGCGTATAGGTGGCGTCGGCCTGCGCCCGGGTGGGCGCGGGCACCAGCGCGGGCCGCGCGCCATTCGGGTTGCGGAAGTCGAAACACGACATCAGGTCGCCGAACGCCGCGCGGCGCCACGGGCTGATGTTGGTCTCGCGCACGCCGAAGCGCTGCTCCAGGAAGCGCAGCGTCGAGGTGTGGTCGAAGGCCTGGGAGTTGACCCAGCCCCCCACGCTCCACGGCGAGATCACCAGCATCGGCAGGCGCGAGCTCGCGCCGAAGGGCCGGCCGTCGGGCGTGCGCTGGCTCGAGTCGCCGGCCGGCGCGGGCATCGTGTAGTACTCGTTCGCGACGTCCACCGTCGACTTGCCCTCCAGGCTGCCGTCGGGGTTGCGCCACGGCGGCGCGGGCGGCGGCACGTGGTCGAAGAAGCAGTCGTTCTCGTCGAAGTTGATGATGAGCACCGTCTTGCTCCAGACCTCCGGATTGGCCGTGAGCATGTCCAGCAGCGTCTGGATGTACCAGGCGCCCTGCTGCGGCACCGACATGCTCGGGTGCTCGCTGTAGGCGCCGGGCGCGACGATCCAGCTGACCTGCGGCAGCGTGCCCGCGGCGATGTCGTCGGCCACGGCCTGCAGGAAGCCGCCGTCGGGCATGGTGTTGCCAAAGCCCTTGTACAGCGGCGACTGCGCCTCCATCGCCGGCGTGTACGTCGCGTTCGGCGAACCTTGCGCGCGCAGTTGCTCGTCGACGGCGCGGTACGACGCGAATGCGACGAGCTGGTTGTTGTTGCTGTTGTTGCCCGGGCGGTTGTAGACCTTCCAGCGCACGCCGGCCGCCTGCAGGCGCTCGGGGTAGGTGCTCCAGTTCAGGCCGTCGCCCGAGGGGCCCAGGCCCCCCCAGTTGGCGTTGGTCACGCAGGCGCGGCCGACCACGTTGGCGCCGTTCGTGCCGCTCCACAGGAACATGCGGTTGGTGAAGGTGCCGGTATGGATCGACGTGTGGTACGCGTCGCAGACCGTGAAGGCATCGGCCAGCGCGAAGTGAAAGGGCAGGTCCGACTGGCGCAGGTGGCCCATCGAGATCTTGGTGTTCTTGGCCTTGGGCCACGCGGCCATGCGCCCGCCGTCCCAGGCGGCCTGCTGGTCGCCCCAGTCGTGCGCGCCGCCCACGCGCAGCGCGTTGCCCTTGGTGGCGTCCAGGTAGAAGGGCTGCACGGTGTCGGCCGTGCCCTGCTGCAGCCACACCGGCTTGCCCGAGGCCATGGGGATGGTGAAGCGGTCGCTGAAGCCGCGCACGCCGGGCATGGTGCCGAAGTAGTGGTCGAAGGAGCGGTTCTCCTGCATCAGGATGATGACGTGCTCCACGTCGTTGATGGTGCCCGTCGCGTTGTTGGCCGGGATGGCCAGCGCGCGCTGGATGGCGGGCGGAAAGGGCCCGAGCGCGGCGGCGGCCGCGGCGGCGCGCAGGAGCGCGCGGCGATTCAATGAGGTCATGATGGCTGTGGTCTGCGTTGGGGTGGGGGCTTCGCCGGCGCCGTCACGGCGCGCAGTCGAGCCGCGAATTGGGAACGGGCGCATCGGCGCCGGCCTGCGCGCCGTTGCCGGGCGCGGGCGCCGCGACGATCGGGACCTGCGGCCCCGCGGTGCCGTCGCCCGTGGCGGCGGATGCGGCAGGAGGTACCGCCGGCCACGACGGGCCCGCGCTGCCGCCACCGCCGCCGCAACCGGCGGCGAGCGCGCACGCGATGCAGGCTGCCAGCACCGCTTTCGCGGCACCGCCGAATCCGGAAGGGAAATTCGTTGTCATCGTGCGTCCCTCTCAGTTGGCCGGCAGCGTCGACAGCGGCTTGTTCGACAGGAAGATCGACTGCAGCTCCGCGTCGGTCAGCACGCGGTTCCACATCGCCAGGTCGCCCAAGTGGTGCTGGTAGGTCGGCGCGGTCGCGCACTTGCCCGCGAAGTACGGCGGCGTCACCGTGCCGTTGCACTTGTTCATGAGGAAGGTGCCCGTGCCGTCGTCGCCGATGCCCCACTGTGGGAAGGGCGAGAGCTTCGTGAGGTCCACCGAGCCGGTCGACTTGCCCGTCGCCACGCGGTTGGTCGTGCCCGTGACCGGGTCGAACACGTACATGTTCATCGTCTTGGCCACGCCGTCGACCGAGAAGGCGATGTACACCCAGCGGTTGACGGTGATCTGCGTGTAGGGGCCGGTCGGTCCGTCCGCCCGCACGCCGCCGCCCGAGCCGATGTTGAACGCCACGCCGCACTGGTTGCCCGAACTGGCGAAGAGCCCGATCGCCACGCCTGCATTGCCGCCGCTCACGTAGCTCTTGTTGGAGACGATCGTCACGTTGTTGGTCGCCACGCACGACGGCGTCTTGAACCAGAGGCCGATGGTGAATTGCGGCGCGGTGCCCTTGGAAATGTCGAAACCGTCGGCCGGAACGAGTCGGTAGCCCTCGACGCCTGCGGTGGTGACGAAGTTGGTGTCGACCAGGAGGCCGTTCGTGCCCGGGAACGGACCTGGCACGACCAGGCCGGCGGCCGCGGGCAGGTCGCTCGCGGCCGGGCCCATCGTGCTGTGGCCCATGGCATCGACCGGCGGCAGCGTGGCGCTGAACGGGTAGTAGGAAACCAGGCCGTTGCGCAGCGTCGGCGCCAGCGGCACCGGCGGCACGTACGAGAGCCGCGGCGACAGGATGGACCGGGATGCCGCCGCAGCGCCGTCACCGGCCTGCACCGTGTAGTCGAACTGGAAGGTCCCCTTGGCCGCGAGCACCTGCGCGAGCTGGCTGTCGGTGTACGAGGCGGTGCCGGCCGGCAGGTTCGCGGCGATGACCTGGCCGTCGCGAAGGACGGTGATCGCGCCCGCCGAGGGCGCCACCCAGCTCAGCGCGACGGCCACGGTGGCGGAGTTGTCGTCGATGACCGAGGCCGCGAGCCGCGAGACGGGCTGCGCGCCGGTCAGCCGGCCGCCGTCCATGGGGCGGGCCTTGGCATCCGGCAGTGCGTCCAGGTGGCCGAGCAGCGTCGGCGCCAAGTCGGCGATGCTGGGGAACGCGTAGAGCTCGGCCAGTTGCTGCGGCACTTCGGCGCCGACGCCCATCGCCGCAATGTTCGCGGGCTGGTTCAGGCCGATGAAGGTGCTCGATTCGGGCACGAGCGGCAGGCCGTCGTCCTGGCTGTTCGCGCTCAGGCCGTGGTTGCCGGTCACCACGATGAGCCAGCGGTCGTTCGGATGCTTTGCGGCGGCGGTGGCGACGAGGGTGCCGACCGCCTTGTCCAGCGTGGCGAGCGTGCCCGCGTACTGGGGCGAGCCGATGCCGAAGTCCAGCGCCGCGTCCTTGGTCGCGCGGTACTGCGCCAGCACCATGGCGTAGTCGCCGCCGATGAGTCCGGCCGCCTGCGTGGTCACGCAGTCGGTGGCGGCCGCGTCCCTGGAGCAATCGGCCAGCGTGTCGAGGTAGCCGCTGTCGTGGTCGGAGGACAGCAGCTGCGCCAGCCCGGCCGAAGCCACGGCGGCGCCGTTCGCCGCGGCGTGCTTCGCCTTGGCCATCTGGAACACGGTGGCGCCGCGGATCGCCTGCTTGGGCGCCTCCGACATCACCTGGTGGCGCGCGCCCCAGGTGCCGGTCAGCAGCGTCGCCCAGCCGGGCATGTCCAGCGTGGGCTGCTGGCTCGGCGTGCCGGCCATGCCGCCGCTGTAGGCCAGGCGCGGCGTGAGCTTCGCGAGGTTCGGCAGCGTGCCCGCGGCGATGCCGCTGCGCACGGCGGCGTAGGTTGCGCCGTCCAGGTCGATGACCAGCGTGCGGTTCGCGGCGGGCGGTGTGCCGCCTGGGGGCACATCGGTCGGGGCGTCAGGCGCCGCGCCCGCGGGCGGCACGATCGGCGGGAGCGAAAAGCCGGCGCCGCCGCCGCTGCCGCCACCGCAGCCGGCGAGGACCGCGGCCAGGGTCACGGCAAGCGCGAAGGCGCGCGTGGATGTGGTGATGCGCCGGCGCGGGCCGCGCGCAGTTTCATGGGCCCGAGGCGCCTGCATGGCGGCGCCCGGAACGGGGTAGGGTGAACGTTGCTCGACAGACATTTTCGGCGGCCTCTGGTGATGGGGTGGCCGAATTACAGAAGAGCGGGGTGACGTGCCAGAGACGAAAGCCCACGGGTTTTTCGAGGGTCCTGTCGGTTTTTTCGTCAGGTCGGGCCGTCAGGGCGCGGCGTCGAAGACGCCTTTGCGCAGCGTCAGCGCCAGGTCGAAGAAGGAGGCCAGCACGCGGCTTTCGCGCCGAACCTGGAGGCAGTAAAGATAGGTCTGCGTGACCGCGGGATCGCCCTCGATGCGCACGGTGCGCAGCCGCGTGTCGGGAATGAATTCGGCCTCGGACACCGCGCCGATGCCGATGCCGCGCGCGGCCGCTTCGCGGATCGCCTCGCGGCTGCCGATTTCCATTGCGAGCCGGGGCCGCACGCCCGCGCGCTCGAACGCCTCGTCGAGCGCGCGCCGCGTGCTGGAGCCGCTTTCGCGTTGCAGCATCGGCTGCCCGTGCAGCTCCTCCAGCCGGATCTGCCCGCGCCCGGCAAACGGATGATCGCGGTGCACGAAGAGGATCAGCGCATGCCGCGCATACGGCGTGGCGCTGAACCCGGGCGCCTCGTGGAAACGGGCCAGCACGCCGATGTCCACGGCGTATTCCTCCAGGTCCTTGAACACCGAGGACGAGTTGCCCATGCGGATCGACACATCCAGGCGCGGGTAGCGCTTGCGGTAGGCATCGACCATCTCGATCACGTGAAAGGGCCCGACCGCGCCCAGCTTGAGCTCGCCCGACTGCAGGTTGCCGCTGTCGTGCAGGAGGTTGTAGGCGTCCACCTCGAGCGCCGCCAGCTGCCGCGCGACCGGCAGCAGGCGCTCGCCGACGCTGGTGAGCTCGATGCGGTGGCCCTGGCGATGGAACAGCACCACGTCGTGCTGGCGCTCCAGGGCCTGGACCTGGGTGGTCAGCGTCGGCTGGCTCAGGCCCACGGCCCGCGCCGCCGCGCTGAAGCTGCCGTGCTGGGCCACGGCAAGGAAGGCGCGAAGTTTGGTGGCTGACATCCATAGATTATTTGAATGGACATGTGACAAATCCGTGATCGATTTGATATGCCGGTGTCACATGGCGTTCTTAGCCTTGGGGTAGCCGCCAGCCCGGTTCCTTCCATCCCACCCCCTCCGCAACCCTCCCACCTTCCCGAGCTCCACCATGAACACCCTCTCTCGCCTGCGCAGAAGCCTGATCGCCCTGACCCTTTCCGCCGTGGCCACGCTCCCGGCCCTGGCGGCACAGCCCCTGACCATCGGCCTCATCCCGGCCGAGGACTCGCAGGCCATGATCGAGAGCAGCCGCCAGGTGCTCGACAGCCTGCAGCAGCAACTGGGCATGCAGGTCAAGCCGTTCGTGGCGACCGACTACAACGGCGTGATCGAGGCGCTGCGCTCCAAGAAGCTGGACGTGGCCTACCTCGGCCCGTTCTCGTACGTCCTGGCGCACGACGTCGCGAACGTGGAAGCCTTCGCGGTCGCGGTCACCAAGAAGACCGGCCAGAGCTCCTACAAGAGCGTGATCATTGCGCGCAAGGACAGCGGCATCGCCAAGCCCGCCGACCTGAAGGGCCGCACCTTCGCCTTCGTCGACCCGACCTCCACGTCCGGCCACCTGTTCCCCAAGTCGGGGCTGCTGCAGGCCGGCTACGACCCGGAGAGCTTCTTCGGCCGCGTCATCTTCTCCGGCTCGCACGACGCCAGCATCCTGGCCGTGGCCAACAAGAAGGTCGATGCCGCCGCGGTGGCCGACCGCATCCTGGCGAGCGCCATCGCCAAGGGCCAGGTCAAGCAGGACGAGCTGGAGATCGTCTGGTCGTCCAACCCGATCCCCGAATCGCCGATGGTCTGGCGCAAGGACCTCGATCCGGCGCTCAAGGCGAAGATCGCGAAGGCGCTGGCCAACGTCAAGGACCTGCCCTGGGGCGACCAGGGCGTGCTCAACGGCTTCCAGCCCACCGACGACGCCGCCTACAACGTGATCCGCGACACCGCCAAGGTGCTCAAGCTGGATCTGCGGAGCATGAAGTGATCCGCATCCGGCAACTCACCAAGCGGTACGGCGACAACGCCGTGCTGCGCGGCGTGGACCTGGAGGCGGCCGCGGGCGAGTTCGTCGTGGTGCTGGGCGAGTCGGGCGCCGGCAAGTCGACCCTCTTGCGCTGCGTGAACCGCCTGGCCGTGGCCGACGGCGGCGAGTTGAACGTCGACGGCATGGACGCCGTGCAGTGCGCGGACACCCGCGCGCTGCGCCAGCGCGTGGCGATGATCTTCCAGCACCACAACGTGGTGCCCCGGCTGAGCGCGCTGAAGAACGTGCTGACGGGCCGCCTGGGCGCCGTGTCGACCCTGGCCTCGGTGCTGCACTTCTTCAGCCGCGCCGACATCGCGCTCGCGCACGAGTGCCTCGCCCGCGTGGGCCTGGCGCACAAGGCGCATGCGCGCACCGATTCGCTCTCGGGCGGGCAGATGCAGCGCGTGGGCATCGCGCGCGCGCTCGCGCAGCAACCGCGGGTCATCCTGGCGGACGAGCCGGTGGCCAGCCTCGATCCGCAGACTTCCCGCAAGGTGCTGCAGTACCTGCGCGATGCGTCGCGCGACCTGGGCATCACCGTGCTGTGCAACCTGCACCAGGTGGACTACGCGCGCGAATTCGCCGACCGCATCGTCGGCCTCGCGCAGGGCCGCGTCGTGTTCGACGGCGCGCCCGAGGCCATGGGGCAGGGCGACATCGATCGCATCTACATGCCGCCACCCGCCAACGACGCCAGTGACATCGGCGATACCAGGGATGCGGCCAGCCCGGTTGCCCGGCCCCTGCAGCTGATGGCCCGCACCGAAGGATGACCATGAAGAATCCATCGACCTCCTACGCCTGGACCGGCCCGGTCCCCGAAGGCCGCCGCAGCTGGTTCAACCTGATCGTGGGCGCGGCCATCGTGGGCTGGGCGCTGCAATGGAGCGCGAGCGGCGCCCAGCTCAGCTGGTCGGAGCTCGCGGCGGGGCTGCCGCAGATCCTCGACTTTCTCGGCCGCACGCTGCCGCCGGACCTGAACATCCTGAGCCGCCTGGTCGCCCCCGCGCTCGAGACGGTGCAGATCGCCGTCTGGGGCACGCTGCTGGCGGTGCTGCCGGCGATTCCGCTGTCGTTCCTGGCCGCCCGCAACCTGCAGAGCAACCGCTGGGTGTACCAGAGCACCCGGCAGGTGCTGAACGTGGTGCGCAGCATCAACGAGCTGATCCTCGCGCTGGTGTTCGTCTCGGCGGTGGGCCTGGGGCCATTTCCCGGCGTGCTCGCGCTGGCGCTGCATGGCGCGGGCATGCTGGGCAAGTTCTTCGCCGATGCCATCGAGGAGATCGACCAGGGGCCGCTCGAGGCGCTGCGTGCGACGGGCGCGCGTCCGCTGCAGGTCATCGTCTACGGCGTGATCCCGCAGGTCGTCACGGCCTGGATCGCGGTGGTGCTGTATCGCTTCGAGGTGAATCTGCGCTCGGCCACGGTGCTGGGCATGGTGGGTGCGGGCGGCCTCGGGTTCGAGCTGGTGAGCAGCTTGAAGCTCTTTCGCTACCCCGAGACGGCCACCTGCATCATCGTGATCACGGTGATGGTGGTGGTGGCCGACACGCTGTCGAGCCAGCTGCGCCATCGCATCCAGCGCAGCGGGCGGCACTAATTGCCCGGCGCTCGCGCGCATTTTTCTTTTTTCTCTTTACAGCTCGCGGCCGCGCCCGGCCGCGGTGCGAGCTTTTCCCAACGAAACATGTGGACCTACTACAACCCCGTCAACGTGACCGCCGGCTGCGGCTCGCTGAAGGAACTGCCCGTGCGCCTCGGCCAACGCCGCGCCATCCTGATCGCGTTTCCCGAGGCGCCCGGGCTCGGGCTCGTCGATCGCATCCGTGAGCTGCTGGGCGACCGGCTCGTGGCCGTCGAGACCGACGTGCGCCCCAATCCGGACGTCGAATGGCTCGCGCCCATGTACGAGCGGCTGTGGCGCGATCATGCGGACGTCGACTGCGTCATCGCGCTCGGCGGCGGCAGCGTCATCGACTGCGCGAAGGTCATGCTGACGCGTCCGGCCGGCGGCGGGTTCGGCGAACTGCTGGCGATGATCGAAGGCGCGCCTGCGCAGCCGGCGTCGCGCGGACAGCACCGCCAGCTCCTGGCCATTCCGACCACCGCCGGCACCGGCAGCGAGGTGACGCCATGGGCCACCGTGTGGGACCAGGCGCGCGGCCGCAAGCTCTCGCTCCAGCTGCCGTGGACCTGGCCCGAGGCGGCCATCGTCGATGCCGACTTGATGCTGAGCCTGCCGCACGCGGCCACGCTGGCCAGCGGGCTCGATGCGCTCTCCCATGCGCTCGAATCGCTGTGGAACGTGCACCGCAATCCGGTGTCCGCGAGCCTGGCCGTGAGCGCCGCGCGCAGCATCATCGCGACGCTGCCGCAGCTGCTTGAACAGCCGCACCGGCCCGACCTGCGCGAGCGCCTCGCAACGGCCGCGCTGCAGGCGGGCCTGGCGTTCTCCAACACGCGCACCGCGCTGGCGCATTCGCTGTCGTACGACATCACGCTCAAGCACGGAACGCCGCACGGCATCGCGTGTTCGTTCAGCCTTCCGCGGATCATGGAACTGGCGGCCGGGCGCGATCCGGCGCTCGACGGGCTGCTTCTCTCGGTCTTCGAGGTCGCGCGGATCGACGACGCGGTCGCGTCGCTGTCCGCATTCCTGCAAGACCTGGGCGTCAGCGTGGACCCCTTGGCCTACGGCATCCCCGAGGCGGACTGGAACGATCGCATCGCAGCGGCGCTGGCGGGCGCGCGGGGCCGCAACTTCATCGCCGTCGCCTGAAGCCGGCCGGCAGCTACCAGCGGATGCCCATTTTCAGGAACAGCTTGGACAGCACGAACAGCGGCCCGACCCACAGGTACTGGAGGTCTTCGAAGAACGACGGCTTCTTGCCTTCGATCTTGTGCCCCACGAACTGGAAGATCCAGGCCACCACGAAGATCGCGGCCGAGACCGGCAGCACGAGGCTGCCCATCGCATGCACCAGCGCCAGGGCCAGCGCGGTGAGCACCAGCATGGTCACGAGGAAAGCCGGCGCGCGCAGCAGCGCGTAATAGACAAGGCTCGCGGCCACGAAAACATAGGCCACCCACGGATGAATCGCAAAAAGCAGCCCGACGATGCTCAGCATGATCGCGGGGATGGCGATGTAGTGGATCAGCTCGTTGGTCGGATTGCGGTGGCTTTCCTCGTAGTGCGCGAGCAGCCGGTCGACCTTGCGGTCGCTCGTGGCCAGCGGGGCGGCGGCGGTGTGAATCATGGTGAGTCTCCTGAAGCGCCGTTCGATGCGGCGAGACTTCGATGGTGCCCACGGCACCCGGGGATGGCAAGTGCGCCAGGCGCTACTGAAAAAGTAGCAATTCCGCTCCGCTGGGCGCGCCTTGTCATGACTTAGGGCACTGTCGCCGGCGGATTGCGCAGCTAAGATCAAACGCGTGGCTCCCTTCGATTCTTCTTCCACGCCGCCGCCCGAGACTGCGGGGGCGGGCCTGCCGGTTCGCGCGCCGACCGCGATCCTGGTCGTGGACGACCACGACCTGCTCCGCCTGGGGGTCTGCGCGCTGGTGCAGGCGCAGGCCAGTTCGTCCGGCGCGCACATCGAGGTCTTCGAGGCCGCCAACGTGGCCGATGCCCTCGCGCTGTACGAAACCCACCAGGCGGCGATCGGCCTCGTGCTGCTCGACCTGGCGTTGCCCGACACCCACGGCCTGAGCGGCCTGGCCGAGTTCCGGCGGCGTTTTCCGGCGGCGCGCATCGTGGTGCTCTCGGGCACCGGCAACAGCACGCTGGCGCAGGGCGTGCTCGCCCTGGGGGCCAGCGCCTTCCTGCCCAAGTCGGCCGACCTCAAGGAGGTGGTGAGCTTCATCCGCGCCTGCGGCCTGCTCGACGCCGAAGCCGCCGACACCTCGCGGCCCGCCGTGCCCAAGGCGCTCACCGGCTACGCTGAATTCGCCCATGCCAGCGCCTGGCAGGAGCTCACGCCGCGCCAGATGCAGGTGCTGCAGTGGGTGCTCGAAGGCAAGGCCAACAAGGAAATCGCCCAGCTCGCCAACCTGAGCGAGGGCACGGTGAAGAACCACGTCTCCACCATCCTGCTGCTGTTCGGCATGCGCTCGCGCGCCCAGTTGATCAGCACGCTGCACTAAAGAAGCCGTGCCGACCGTGGCGTCCAGCGGCCCGTCGGCCGACCACACCCTCGGCCAGCGGGTCCTGCGCGAGCACGTCGCCTCGGTCTACGACACCTACCGCATCTCCACGCTGACCCACATGGCCTTCGTGGTCGTGTTCGGCAGCATCATCTATTCGCAGCTGAAGAACCCGAGCCTGCTGTTCTGGCTGGCGGGCCTGCTGGGCGCCGACATCTACGTCTTCTTCACGCCGCGCTGGACGCCCCTTCGGCCCGCGCGGGAAAGCGCGTACTGGGCGCGCAAGATCTCCCGCATGGTCACGCTGGTGAGCATGATCACGGCGGTGGTGCCCTGGCTGGTGGTGCCGTACAACAACCTGCCGATGACCTCGCTGCTGATGGCGGTGATCGTGGGCAGTTGCTCGCGGGCGGCGCAGTCGCTCTGGCCGCTGAAGTCGGCGCTCTTCGGCTACACGCTGCCGATGTCGCTCGGGCTCATCACCGCGCTGGCGTGGCAGGGCGACGGCCTGCATCTTTTCCTCGCGGCGGCCGGCGCGGCCTACCTGCTGCTGACGCTGCGCGCGGGCATCGGGCAGCACAAGCTCCTGACCGAATCGCTCATGCTGCGCTTCGAGAACGAGGCGCTGGCCGCGCGCCTGGGCGAGCAGATCGCCGCCACCGAGCGCGCGAGCGAAGAGAAAACCCGCTTCCTTGGCACCGCCAGCCACGACCTGCGCCAGCCGCTGCACGCCATCGCGCTCTTCGGCGCGGCACTGGAGAACGAGCTGCGCGACCGCCCCGAAGGCCGCAACGCCGAGCGCCTGATGCGCGCGGTGAATGCGCTGGGCGCGTCGCTGGACACCATGCTGGACGTCTCGCGGCTCGATGCCGGCGTGATCACCGCGGTGCCGCAGCCGGTGCAGCTGGACGTGCTGTTCCTGCCGCTCAACCACACCTTCTCGGCCCGCGCCGAGCACAAGCAGCTGCAGCTGCGCGTGCGCGCGAGCGGCCTGTGGGTGCACAGCGATCCGCAGCTGCTGCACCGCATGCTCTCCAACCTGATCGACAACGCGCTCAAGTACACCGCGCATGGCGGCGTGACGGTGATGGCGCGCGAGCGCGGCGATTCGGTGTGGGTCGAGGTGCGCGACTCCGGCATCGGCATCGCCCCCGAGCAGTCGGGCCGCATCTTCGAGGAGTTCTACCAGATCAACAATCCGGGCCGCGACCGCTCGCGGGGGCTGGGCATTGGCCTGTCGATCGTGCAGCGGCTGTCGCGGCTGCTCGGGCATCCGGTGCAGATGCATTCGCGCCCGGGGCGAGGCACCCACTTTCGCGTCGTGCTGCCGGCCGCGCATGCACTGTCCAGCGGGCTGGTGCCGGCTTTTCCGTCCGACGCCGGCGAAGCGCAGGCAGCGTTGCGCAAGCCCGCGCCGGCGCTGCCGGGCCGCGTGCTGCTGCTGGACGACGAACTGGAAATCCGCGAGGCCATGACTGGCCTGCTGCGCTCCCATTCAATCGATGCGCACGCCGTGGCCAACGAGGCCGGCGCCGCCGCGGCCCTGCAATGGGCTCGCCGCGAGGGGCGGCCCTTCGACCTGCTGCTGTGCGACTACCGCCTGGCCGATGGTGCCGACGGCCTGGACGCCGGCCTGCGCCTGAGCCAGGGACCGGGGGGCGAGGGCGCCGTCGAAACCCCGCTGCTGCTGATCACCGGCGAGACCTCGCCCGCCCGCCTGCAGCGCGTGCGCGAATCGCAGGTGCCGGTGCTGTTCAAGCCGGTCGTCGCGGCCGCGCTGTTCCAGGCGATGGCCGAACTGGCGGCGCCGAAGCCGGCTTCGCCGCGCCAGCCGTCGATGCTTGAAAACATTGGTAGTCATTGAGTCCCCGTCGCCTGATCGATCGCCGGATCGATCGGCCCACGACATGACTTTCGGCACTGGTGAGCGTCCGCTGCGCCGAATATCTTCACTGCATTCCGCGCGACGCCTTCGGTAGCGTGCGGAGCAAGAACAAGGGGGAAGGGAGAGAAGAAGAAAGTGAGAAGCGGCCCCGGCGCAAGCGGGGGCCGCTTTTTTTTCGACTGGGATCAGCGACGTCAGCCGAGGTCAGCCGAAATCAGCCCAGGAGCGCCTGCGCGAATTCGCGCGCGTTGAAGGTCTCCAGGTCTTCGAGCTTTTCTCCCACGCCGATGAAATAGACCGGAATCGGCCGCTCGCGCGCGATGGCGCACAGCACGCCGCCCTTGGCCGTGCCGTCCAGCTTGGTCACGATCAGGCCGGTGAGGCCCAGCGTCTCGTCGAAGGCCTTGACCTGCGCGAGCGCGTTCTGCCCGGTGTTGCCGTCGATCACCAGCAGCACCTCGTGCGGCGCGGTGGCGTCGGCCTTGGTGACCACGCGCTTGATCTTCTTGAGCTCGTCCATCAGGTGCAGCTGCGTCGGCAGGCGGCCGGCGGTGTCGACCAGCACCACGTCCTTGCCGCGCGCCTTGCCGGCGTTCACCGCGTCGAAGCTCACGGCCGAGGGGTCGCCGCCCTCGTTGCTCACGATTTCCACCGTGTTGCGGTCGGCCCAGACCAGCAGTTGCTCGCGCGCTGCGGCGCGGAAGGTGTCGGCCGCGGCCAGCAGCACCGAGGCGCCTTCCGTGGCCAGGTGTTTGGTGAGCTTGCCGATGGAGGTCGTCTTGCCCGCGCCGTTGACGCCGGCCACCATGATCACGGTGGGCGTGAACTGGCCGATGACCAGCGGTTTCTCGAGCGGGCGCAGCAGATCGGCGATGGCCTCGGCCAGCAGCACCTTGACCTGCGCCGCGTCGGTGGCCATCTGGCGCTTGACGCGGACCTTCAGGTCGTCCAGCAGGTATTCGGTGGCCTTGACGCCGGTGTCGGCCATCAGCAGGGCGGATTCGAGCTCTTCATAGAGCGCATCGTCGATCTGTGCATTGACGAACACGGCCTGGATGCCGGTGCCGGTCTTGCGCAGGCCCGTCTTGAGCTTGTCGAACCAGCCTTGGCGCTCGGGCGGCGCGGCCGCTTCGACGACGGCGGGTGTCGGGGCAGGGACGGGCGCAGGGGGCGGAACCGGAGCCGGGGCAGGCGTTGGAACCGGCGTTGGCGCGGGCGCTGGAATCGATGTGGGGGTGGGGATTGGAGCCGGGGCGGGCGCCGGCGATGCCACCGGGGCCGGCGCGGGGACCACCACCGCAGGCACTTCGACCGGTGCAGGCACGGGCGCTTCGGCTGGGGGCTTCCCGCCAAACCAGCTCGAAGGCGAGAACACCGAGCGCGCGGGGGCGGCCTCGGCAACGGGTGCAGGGGCGGCGGGCGGAGCGACGGGCGGGGTCGGCGCCGGCGCGACCGGGGTTTCGGCAGGCGGTTTTTTCTTGAAGAAACTGAACATCAGGAGCTTTTTACAATCCGACCCATTCTATGAAACACCTCTCGCCACGCAGTGCTGCGTCTGGTGCGGTGCTGGCGGTGGCGCTGATGGCGTCCGGGGCCATGCCTGCGCAGGCCCAGTCCACACCGGCCCCCGCCGCATCTCCAGCCGCCACCGCGGCCGCGCCGGGCCCCCAGCAATTCACCCTCGCGAACGGCATGACGCTGATCGTGCAGCCCGACCGGCGCGCGCCGACCGCGGTGCAGATGGTCTGGGTGCGCGTCGGCTCCATGGACGAGGTCGACGGCACCTCCGGGGTCGCACATGCGCTCGAACACATGATGTTCAAGGGCACCAAGGACATCAAGCCCGGCGAGTTCTCGCGCCGCGTGGCGCAGCTGGGCGGGCAGGAAAACGCCTTCACCACCCGCGACTACACCGGTTATTACCAGCAGATTCCCGTCGGCAGCCTCGAGCAGATCATGAAGCTCGAATCCGACCGCTTCGCCGGCAACCAGTGGCCCGACGACGAGTTCAAGCGCGAGATCGAGGTCGTCAAGGAAGAGCGGCGCCTGCGCACTGAAGACCAGCCCCGCGCGCTGCTCGGCGAGCAGCAGAACGCCGCCGTCTTCACCGCCTCGCCCTACCACCGCCCGGTGGTCGGCTGGATGAGCGACCTGGACGCGATGACGCCCGCCGACGTGCGCGACTTCCACAAGCGCTGGTACGTGCCCGCCAACGCGGTGCTCGTGGTGGCCGGCGACGTCGATGTGGCCAAGGTGCGCGCGCTCGCCGAGAAGTACTACGGCCGCATCCCCTCCGGCGCGGTGCCCGCGCGCAAGCCGCGCGTCGAGCCGGCGCAGCGCGGCATCCGCCGCCTCGAATTCAAGGCGCCCGCCGAGCAGGCCTACGTGTCGCTCGCCTACCGCGTGCCGCAGCTGGCGAACATCGACGACACGAACAGCGATTCGTGGGCGCTGGTGGTGCTCTCGGCCGTGCTCGACGGCTACGCCGGCGCGCGCCTGGACCGCGCGCTCACGCAAGGCCCCGATCGGGTGGCCGATTCCGCCGGCGCCTATTCGGGCTTCATCGGCCGCGGCCCGCAGCTCTTCGTGCTCGACGGCGTGCCTGCCGCCGGCAAGAGCGCCGAAGTGGTCGAAGCCGCGCTGCGCGCCCAGGTGGCCCGCATCGCGAAGGACGGCGTCGGCGAGGCCGAACTGGCCCGCGTCAAGACCCAGTGGGTGGCCAGCGAAACCTACAAGCGCGACTCGGTGATGGCGCAGGCGCGCGAACTGGGCAGCAACTGGGTGCAGGGCCTGCCGCTGGACGCGAGCGAGCGCATCGTCGCCCGGCTGCAGGCCGTCACCGCCGCGCAGGTGCAGGCCGTGGCCGCCAAGTACTTCGGCGACGACCAGCTCACGGTGGCCACGCTGCGTCCCTTGCCGCTCGAAGCCAAGCCCCGCGGCCGCGGTTTCGCGGCACCCGCAGGCGAGCTGCGCTGAAAGATCCGGAACACATGATGACTCTCAAGAAACTGGCCAAACTGGCGCGTGGCGCCGTGTTTGCAGGTACCGCCGTCCTCGGCCTCGGTAGCGCACAGGCTGCACTCCCCATCCAGCACTGGACGCTCGCCAACGGCGCCAAGATCTACCTGGTCGCGACCAACGCGCTGCCGATCGTCGACGTGCAGGTCGACTTCGACGCCGGCAGCCGCCGCGACCCGGCGCCGCAGGCAGGCCTGGCCAGCGTGACTTCGGCGATGGTCGAGAAGGGCGTGCGCGCCGGCAAGAACGGCGAGCCCGCGCTCGACCAGAATGCCCTGGGCGAAGCCTGGGCCGACCTGGGCGCGAGCTTCGACGTGAGCGCGGGCACCGACCGCATGAGCTATTCGCTGCGCACGCTCTCCGACCCGGCGCTGCTCGGCAAGGCCGTGGCCCTCGCCTCGCGCGAGATCGGCGAGCCCTCGTTCCCCGACGACGTGTGGCTGCGCGAGCGCGAACGCATCAACGCCGCCATCAAGGAGGCCAACACCAAGCCCGCGACCATCGCCGGCCGCGCGTTCGCCCAGGACGTCTACGGCGCGCACCCCTACGGCCAGGAAATCACCGAGGAAACGCTCGCCCGCATCGACACCGCCACCATGCGCCAGCGCTACCAGGCGCTCATCGTGCCGTGCCGCGCCAAGCTCAGCATCGTGGGCGCGGTCACGCGCGCCGAGGCCGAGTCGGTGGCGACCACGCTGCTGTCGCGCCTGCCCGCGGCCGACAGCTGCGCGCCGCTGCCCGCCATCGCGCCGGTGGCCGCGCTCGCCGCGCCCAAGGACGAGCGCATTCCGTTCGACTCCGCCCAGGCTCACGTCTTCATCGGCCAGCCCGGCTACCCGCGCAAGGACCCCGACCATTTCGCGCTCAACCTGGGCAACTACGTGCTGGGCGGCGGCGGTTTCGTCTCGCGCCTGACCAACGAGGTGCGCGAGAAGCGGGGCCTGACCTACAGCATCTACAGCGGCTTCGCGCCGGGGCTCGACGCGGGCGCGTTCCGTATCGGCTTCCAGACCCGGCCCGACCAGGCCGAAGAGGCGGTGAAGATGTCGCGCGAGGTGCTCGCCAAGTTCGTGGCCGAAGGCCCGACCGAGAGCGAGCTGAAGGCCGCCAAGGACAACCTGATCGGCGGCTTTCCGCTGCTGCTGGACAGCAACCGCAAGCTGATCGGCAACGTCGCGAACATCGCCTGGCACGACCTGCCGCTGGACTACCTGGACACCTGGACCACGCGCATGAACGCGGTCACGGCGGCCGAAGTGAAGGCGGCGTTTGCGCGCAAGCTGCAGCCGGAGCGGATGGTGACGGTGGTGGTGGGCGGGAAGTAACGGCTATGCCAGCGCGTGCGGGCCGCTCGTCGCGGCCGCACGCACCGCCGCGCCGAGCCGCTTGAGCAACTGCGGCGCCGCGCGCGCCTGCTGCCAGTAGAGCGGCACCGGCAGCGTCGACCCCGGCACCAGTTCCACCAACGTCCCCTCGCGGATCGCATCGGCCACCATGCTGGCCGGATGCATGCCCCAGCCCATGCCCGCGCACGCCGCCTCGACGAACGCGTTCGGCGATGGAATCCAGTGCCGCGGCGTCTCGACGTTGCGGTGGCAGATGCGGCGCACCCAGCGCGCCTGCAGGCGGTCCTTGCGGTCGAACACCAGGCTCGGCGCGCTGGCCAGCGTCCGCGCGCCCACGCCTTGGGCGAAGTGCCGCTTGACGAATTCGGGGCTCGCGGCCGCCACGTAATGCATCGTGCCGAGCGCCTCGCTGTTGCAGCCCGCGACCGGCTGCGCCAGCGCGGTCACGGCCGCGAGCACCGCGCCGCTGCGCAGGCGCTCGGCCGTGTGGTCCTGGTCGTCGACCGTGAGGTCGAGCAGCGTGGCTTCTTCCTGCACGGCGAAGGCGGCCGCCGCGGCCATGAACCAGGTCGCGAGGCTGTCGGCGTTGACGGCCACGCGCACCGTGACGCGCTCGTCCGCCTCGCCGCCCATGCCGAGGGCGGGGAGGGCATCGCGCAGCTCGTGCTCCAGCATGCCCACGCGCTCCACATGCCGGCACAGCTGAAGGCCGGCCTCCGTGGCGACGCACGGCTGGCCGCGCACCAGCAGCGCGCCGCCCGTGCGCTCTTCGAGCAGCTTCACGCGCTGCGAGACGGCCGAAGGGGTGACGTTCAGCGCGCGCGCGGCGCGTTCGAAGCTGCCTTCGCGCACGACGGCGGCCAGGGCGTTGAGGGCGGCGTAGTCGAGCATCGTGATTTAGCCAAACTGAATGGAAGTTAGGAGGTTTAGTTTGAGTTAATCCGCGCCGAGCGGCAAGCTCGCACCATGTCTGCCGAATTCGCCACCACCGCCTTCCTCAACGGGCTCTTCATGAGCCTGGTGCTCATCGTCGCCATCGGCGCCCAGAACGCCTATGTGCTGCGCCAGGGATTGCGGCGGGAGCATGTCGCTGCCGTCGTGCTGTTCTGCGCGGCCAGCGACGCGGTGCTGATCGGCGCCGGCGTGGCCGGCATGGCAGAGGCGCTGAAGGGGCGGCCGATGCTGGCGACGGTGCTCGCGGGGCTCGGCGCGGCGTTCCTGTGCGCCTACGGCCTGCGCGCGCTGTGGCGTTCGCGCCAGCCGGGCGCGCTGCAGGCGACGGCGCAGGGCGTCTCGCTCTCGCGCGCGGCCGTGGTGGCGCAGGCGGCGGGCTTCACGCTGCTGAACCCGCATGTCTACCTGGACACGGTGCTGCTGGTGGGCAGCGCGGGCGCGCAGTACGCGGGCTCGCTCAAGGTCTGGTTCGTCGCGGGCGCCTCGGTGGCGAGCGTGCTGTGGTTCACCGCGCTGGGCTTCGGCGCGCGGCTGCTGGCGCCGGTGTTCGCGCGTCCGCGGGCCTGGCAGATGCTCGATGCGCTGATCGGCGGCACCATGCTCGTGCTGGCCGCGATGCTGGCGCGGCGTGCGTTGACCGGGGCCTGATCGGCCGCCGGTGCGGCGGCGTTAAGCTCGCCGCATGCCCCAGAAAAAAGCCACCGCAGCTCCCCGTCCGCCCGCAGCCAAGCGCCCTGCGCGGCCCAGCGAGGTCCGCATCATCGGCGGCCAATGGAAACGCACCCGCCTCGCGGTGGCCGACAAGCCCGGCCTTCGCCCTACGCCCGACCGCGTGCGCGAGACGCTCTTCAACTGGCTCGCGAGCCTGGCCGGCGCGGGCGGCGGCGAGCTGCCGGGCTGGCATTGCCTGGACGCGTTCGCGGGCACCGGCGCGCTGGGCCTGGAAGCCGCCTCGCGCGGCGCGGCCAACGTGCTGCTGTGCGAGCAGGACGCTGCGCTGGTCGCGCAACTGCAGGCCACCAAGACCAAGCTGTCGGCCGAGGCCGTGCGCATCGAGCGCGGCAACGGCGTCACGGCGCTGGAGCGCACCACGGCCGCGAGCCTGCACGCCGTCTTCCTCGATCCGCCTTTCGAGAGCGCGGCGCTCTATGAGCCGGCCCTGCGCGCCGCGGCGCGTGCCCTGCGCCCCGGCGGCGTCGCGTACCTGGAAGCGCCCCGCCAGTGGAACGACGAGGAACTGGCCGCCTTCGGCCTCGCAAGCTTTCGTTACCTGAAGGCCGGCGCGGTGCATGCCCACCTGTTGCGGCTGGCCTCGGGGGGGACTGCATAATCCGCCGAACAAGCCGCACCGGCTGCATGAGGAAGAAGCAACCATGGCCAGCAACGTCATCGCGGTTTATCCGGGCACATTCGATCCCATCACCCTCGGTCACGAGGACGTGGTGCGCCGTGCCACCCAACTCTTCTCCAAGGTGATCGTCGCCGTCGCGGCGGGCCATCACAAAAAGGCGCTGTTCACCCTGCAGGAACGCATGGACATGGCGCGCGAAGCCGTCAAGCCCTACAGCGACCAGGTCACTGTCGAGAGCTTCTCGGGCCTCTTGCGCGACTTCGTGGTGGCGCGCGGCGGCAAGGCCATGGTGCGGGGCCTGCGCGCCGTGACCGACTTCGACTACGAGTTCCAGCTCGCCGGCATGAACCGCTCGCTGATGCCCGATGTCGAGACTGTGTTCCTCACGCCCAGCGACAAGTACCAGTTCATCTCCAGCACCTTTGTGCGCGAGATCGCGATGCTCGGCGGCGAGGTCAACAAGTTCGTCTCGCCCAACGTCGAGCACATGCTGGCCGCCAAGGTCCGCAGCCTCGGCCGTGAATAGGCACTCCCCCAGGCTTCGCGCACTTCGTGTCGCTTCTCCTTCCCCCTCGCCGGGGGCAACACCTGCGGCCCGGCAAAGCCGGTTCCGCGGTGTTCCACGAATGGCGCCCGCCGCGCCCGTCTCACCCAGATGACCGATAAATCTCCGCCACCCCGCCTGCATCTGCTCGGCGATGCAGCGCTCCTGTGCGAGTTGCCGGCACCGGCCACGCTGGTGCAGCAGCAGCGCATCTGGGCACTGGCCGCGCAGGCCCGCGAATGGCCCGGCGTCGGCGAGGTGCTGCCGGGCATGAACAACCTCACGCTCACCTTCGACCCCACGGCGATCGAGCTCGATGCGCTCATGGCGCAGGTGCTCGCCGCGTGGCCGAAGCTCTCGGCCAAGGCCGTGGAAGGCCGGCTGGTCGAGATTCCGGTCGCCTATGGCGGCGAGCACGGCCCGGACCTGGGCGATGTCGCGGCCCACACCGGCCTCACGCCGGCCGAGGTGGTGCGGCGCCACAGCGCGGGCGAGTACGTGGTCTACCTGCTGGGCTTTCTCCCCGGCTTCGCTTTCGTGGGCGGCCTCGCGCCCGAGCTCGCCACGCCGCGCCGCGCGGAGCCGCGCACCGCGGTGCCCGCGCGCTCGGTCGGCATCGGCGGCGAGCAGACCGGCATCTATCCGCTGGTGTCGCCGGGCGGCTGGCAACTGATCGGTCGCACGTCGCTCGAGATGTTCGATCCGGCGGCCGAATCGCCCACCCTGCTGCGCCCGGGCGACCGCGTGCGCTTCGTCGTCGAGAGCGTAGAGACATGATCGTCGTCCAGAAGCCCGGCCTGCTGGCCTCGGTGCAAGACCTGGGGCGGCACGGCCATCGCCAGCTGGGCATCTGCCCGGGTGGCGCGCTCGACGTGCTGGCGCTCACGCTCGCGAACCGGCTGGTCGGCAACGCCGACAGCGCCGCGGGCCTCGAGCTCACGATGGGCGGCTGCGAACTGCGCTTCGAGACCGACACGCGCATCGCGCTGGCCGGCGACGACTTCGGCGCGCAACTCGACGGCGTGCCGCTCTGGCCCTGCTGGAGCGTACCGGTGGCCGCGGGGCAGGTGCTCAAGCTCCAGGGCGCGAACGCGTCCGGCGCGAAGAAGGCGGGCCTGCGCAGCTGGCTCGCGATTGCGGGCGGCATCGACGTGACGCCCGTGCTCGGCTCGCGCAGCACCGATCTCAAGGCCGGCTTCGGCGGCCACGAAGGCCGCGCACTGCGCAAGGGCGACAAGCTGCCGCTGGGCGCCTCGCGGCTCGATGCGGCGCAGCGCACCCGCAAACCCTTCGGCCTGCGCGGCCCCGACTGGGGCCCGGACGAAGCCGATGCGGCCATCGCCCTGCGCGTGCTGCCCGGCCCCGAATTCGAACTGTTCACGCTCGCCGCGCGCGAGGTGCTGTGGGGCGACCGTTGGCGCATCACCTCGCAAAGCAACCGCATGGGCAGCCGGCTCGCGGGCACTGAGCTCAAGCGCAAGCGCGCGGGCGACATGCTCTCCTCGGGCGTGATCCCGGGCACGATCCAGGTGCCGCCCTCGGGCCAGCCGATCATCCTGATGGGCGATGCGCAGACCACGGGCGGCTATCCGCGCATCGGCGTGGTGATCCGCGCCGACCTGTGGAAGCTCGCGCAGGCGCCGCTCAACGGCAAGCTGCGCCTCGTGCAGGTCGACATAGCAGGGTCGCTCGCCGCGTGGGCCGAGCAGCAGCGCTACCTCGCGCAAGTGGCACAAGGCCTCGCCGTGGCAGGCTGGCCGGGCGCGGCCTAGGGCCTGTTCACCCTACGCAAGGGGTCGCGAAGCTCGCCACAGCCCGTCCATCAAGGCGCGTGACGCCGTGCGTGCGTCTGCACGCACAAGGAACGCAACGCCGAGGGGCGGGCTGTGGCGAGCTTCCCTCCGGGTTGCTTCGCAAAGGGGCTGTCTGCGGCGTTGCCCGCGCTTGCAAGGCGCAAGCCTTGCTGCGCACGGGCGCCTTGCACACAGCCCCTTTGCGAAGCAACGCGACCCCTTGCGTAGGGTGAACAGGCCCTAGACTGTGCAAGCGCACCGCCAGCGGGCCGCGCCGGTGCAGTCCCGCTGAAGAAGAAGGAACCTCCCCATGCACATCGACCTCAATGCCGACCTCGGCGAAGGCGCGGGCAGCGACGAAGCGCTGCTGGGCCTCGTGAGCTCCGCCAACATCGCCTGCGGCTGGCACGCGGGCGACGCCAAGACCATGCGCCAGTGCGTGCGCTGGGCCATCGAACACGGCGTGGCCATCGGCGCGCACCCCAGCTTTCCCGACCGCGAGAACTTCGGCCGCAGCACCATGCACCTGCCGCCCGACGAGATCGTCTCCAACGTGCTCTACCAGGTCGGCGCGCTCGCCGCGATCGTCAAGGCCGAAGGCGGCCAGCTCGCGCACGTGAAGGCGCACGGCCAGCTCTACAACCAGGCGGTGAAGGAGCCCGAGCTCGCCGATGCGCTGTGCGAGGCGGTGCGCCGCTTCGACCCGTCGCTCAAGTTCTTCGGGCTCGCCGGCAGCAACATGATCGATGCCGCGCGCCGCGCCGGTCTCACGCCCGTGGAAGAAGTGTTCGCCGACCGCGGCTACATGCCCGACGGCAGCCTCGTGCCGCGCAGCCAGCCCGGCGCGCTGATCGAGAGCGAGGAGCAATCGATCGCGCAGACCCTCGCGTTCGTGCGCGACCACCAGGTGACGGCCATCGACGGCAGCACCGTGGCGGTCAATGCGCAGACCGTGTGCCTGCACGGCGACGGCGCGCATGCGCTGGCCTTTGCGCGGCGCATCCGGGAGCGCCTGCAGGCCGAAGGCATCGCCGTGCGCGCGATGGCGTGAGCCGAATGAGCAAGACCGAAGCGAAACGCACGAACGTGCTGCTGACCGGCTTCGATCCGTTCGACCGCGAAGCCATCAACCCGTCATGGGAGGCCGTGCGCGCCCTGGACGGCTGGAAGACCGGCGGTGCGACGGTGCACGCGCGCCAGATGCCCTGCGTGTTCGGCGACGCCATCGAAGCGCTCGCCAATGCCATGGACGAACTGAAGCCGCAACTGGTGCTCTGCATCGGCCAGGCCGGCGGACGCTCGGAGATCACGCCCGAGCGCATCGCGATCAACATCGACGACGGGCGCATCGCCGACAACGCGGGTCATCAACCGATCGACCTGCCGGTGGTGGCGGGCGCGCCTGCTGCCTATTTCTCGACGCTGCCGATCAAGGCCATGGTGCGCGACCTGCGCGCGGCCGGCATTCCGTCGTCGGTGTCGAACAGCGCGGGCACGTTCGTCTGCAACCACATCTTCTACGGGCTGATGCACCGCATCGCGACGCATCCGGTGGCAGGCCTGCCAGGTTTGCGCGGTGGCTTCATCCACATCCCGTACCTGCCCGAGCAGGCGGCGCGCTTTCCCGGCGCGCCGAGCATGTCATTGGCCACGATGACCGAGGCGCTGCGCATCGCGGTCGCCACCGCGCTCGCGGTGAAGCAGGACGTGGCCGAGACCGGCGGCCAATTGCACTGATGCGGCACTGATGCGGCACTGATGCGGCACTGATGCGCTGAGCCTCTTCAGGCCGACGCGAAGGTCTTCGCGAGCCAGGCGTTCAGCGCCGCATTGACGAAGTCGGGCTTCTCCATCGTCAGCATGTGGCCGCATTGCGGCACCCACACCACCTCAGCCTCAGGCAGCAGCGCCGCCATCTCGCGCGTGTGCTCGGGCGGCGCGAGCTTGTCGTCGTCGCCGCACATCAACAGCACCGGCGCGCGCAATGCGGCCAGGTGCGTGCGCGCATCGGGGCGCCGCATCACCGCGCGGTTCTGGGCGATGAGCTGGTCCGTGCCGGCATCCAGCACGATGTCGAGATAGCGCTGCACCAGCGCCGCGTCGCCGGCTTGCGTGGGATGAAAGGCGAAATAGACATTCGCCTCGATCACGTCGCGCGCCTCGCCGCGCTCGAAGAGTTCGATGGCGCCCTCGCGCAGCGTGAACATGTCGGGCGTCTCGGGCCGCGCGCTGGTGCCCAGCAGGGCGAGCCCGGCGATGCGTTCGGGCGCCTGGCGGGCCGCTTCCATCGCGACCATGCCGCCCATGGAGGCGCCGCAGAGCACCAGCGGCCCCGCGTGCTCGCGCAACACGGCCGCGGCCATGGCCTCGATGGAATCGTTGCGCGTCTGGACGTCGCTCACGCGGGCGTCGAAGGCGGGGGGAAGGGCAGGCCGCTGGGCCTCCCAGAGGCGCTCGTCGCAGGCGAGGCCGGGCAGCAGGACAAGGTGGGGCATGAGGCGATTTTGCGCGATCGCGGCAAGCCCGCGAACGGCATAGGCTTGATGGCCGGCACCCGCGCCGGGCGCGCCCCGGCATACTCGCGGCCATTGCGAGTGCATGGTGCGAGTGCATGGCGCGTGTGCATGGTGCGCGCGCGTTTCTGCGCTCATGTCGAGGACAAGAAAATGAACCTGGTTCAACGCGTGCAGGACATCCTGCTCAAGCCCAGGGCCACCTGGCCCGTGATCGACGCGGAGCCGGCCGATGCCGCCTCGCTCTACAAGAACTACGTGATGATCCTGGCGCTCATCCCGGCGGTGGCGAGCTTCATCGGCCTGTCGGTGGTCGGCCTCGGCGTCTTCGGCGTCAACTTCCGCGTGCCGGTCGTCGCGGGGCTGGCCAACATGGTCGTGGGCTACGTGCTGTCGCTGGTGATGGTGTTCGTGCTCGCTCTCATCATCGATGCGATGGCGCCGACCTTCGAGGGCACCAAGAGCCAGGTCAGCGCACTCAAGCTCTCGGCCTATTCGAGCACCGCGGCCTTCGTCGGCGGCATCTTCAGCCTGCTGCCTTCGCTGTCGGTGCTGGGCGCGGTGGCCGCGCTCTACGGCATCTACCTCCTGTACCTGGGCCTGCCGGTGCTGATGAAGTGCCCGGTCGACAAGGCCATCGCGTACACCGCGGTGGTGGTGGTCTGCGCCATCGTCGGCGGCTTCGTCATCGCCTGGGTGCTGGCGCTGCTCACGCCGTCGCCCGCGCGCGTCGGCATGGGCACGGGCCTGGGGCTTGCAAGCCAGGCGGTGGCAGTTGTGCAACAGCTGGCGGCCGCAAAAGCCTGAGCGTCACGCGCACGGTGGAAAATGGGCGGCAATGCCAACGCCCAAACCCGACACCACCACCGACATCATCCTGATCCGTCACGGCGAAACCGCCTGGAACCGCGAGCTGCGATTCCAGGGGCATGCGGATGTGCCGCTCAACGACATCGGCCATGAACAGGCGCGCCGCATCGGCCTGCGCCTGGCGGGCGAAACGGCACAGCACCTGATCAGCAGCGACCTCATGCGCGCGCAGCAGACGGCCGCGCCGGCGGCGCTGCAGCTGTCGCTGCCGGTGGTCACCTCGGCGGCGTTGCGGGAGCAGTACTTCGGCATCGTCGAGGGCATGCGCTCCGACGAGATCCAGAGCCTGCACCCGCGCGCGTGGGAAGAGTGGCTGGAGTTCCGCGAAGACCACGCCATGCCCGAAGGCGAGACGGCACGCGAATTCCATGCGCGCATCGTCGCGGCGCTCGGCACCATCGCCACCGCCCACAAGGGCCAGCACCTGATCGTCGTCACCCACGGCGGCGTGCTCGACATGGTGTGGCGCACCGCCAAGGGCCTGAGCCTGAGCGGCCCTCGCCAGAGCGACATTCCGAATGCGGGCTTCAACCGCATCCGCATCGCCGACCCGGCGGCGCCCGATGCGATCGAGATCGTCGAGTGGGCCGACACGCGCCACATGGCCGACCTGCCGCCGCAGCCGACCTACGACCAGACGCGGCACCTCAAGAGCAAGGGCTGAGGCCCCGCGCGCTCAGGCCCTTGCCGGAATGACGCCGACGGCGAGTTGCCCGAGGCCAAGGCGCGCATAGACAGCCCCCGCCTGCCGCCGCAGCCGCAGCGACTCGGGTTGGCCATTGAGCTGCTGCTGCAGGATGCCCTGCGCCGCGGCGAGCGTCGACTCGCTGCCCGCGCGCACCAACGCATCGAGGTACACCTGCTCGAACAGATCGCGCTGCGCGTGGCTGCCGCCGATCTCGATCATGCGCGGCAGCGCGACGCCGAGCCCTTCGATGGCGCCCGCGAAATCGCCGCGCGCATGGGCCACGAGCCCGTGCGCGGCCGGCACGCAGACGCGCTGCCACGCCGCGCGCGTCGAGCGCGGTGCATTCGGCGCGAAGGCCTCGATGTTGCGCAGCAGGCCATCGGCCTCGGGCCGTCCGGCGCGCGCGAGGCCGTAGAGGTATTGCAGGTCGAGAAAGGGCAGCACATGGTCCGCCTGCCGCTGCAGCAGATACCCGGCCACGTCGTTCCAGCGCCCGCCCACGTCGATGCCCGCGAGCTCCAAGCGCGCGAGCAGCGACACCGCGCCGATCTGGTCCTGCGAGTAGTCCTTGACCACGCCCCACGCATGCTCGTCGTACACCGCGAGCGCCTCGGCGTCGCGGCCCAGGTCGATGAGGAACAGCGCCACGTGCCACCAGTTGTGCGTGACCATGAAGGAGTTCAGGCCGATCCAGGTGTCGCTCACGCTCTCCATGAACGCCAGCCCCTCGGCGAGCCGCCCTTCGGTGAGCATCACGTGCGCGAGCGCGTGGTGCGCCCACGGCTCCTTGCGGCACATGGCGATGGCCAGGCGGGCGCTCGCCTCGGCCTCGCGCATCAGGTGGCACTGCTCGTAGCCGAAGGCGGCCATGCCGTGCACGTAGGGCACGTCGGCCGCCGAAGGCAGCACCGCGAGCGCGAGCCGCAGCATGCCGGGGCAGTCGCCGGTGTTGAAGCAGTGGTACTGGCCCAGCTTGACCGAGACGAGATCGCGCGGAAATTCGCGCGCCTGCGCCGCATGCAGTTCGATGGCGCGGGCGATGTCGCCATCGGCCCATGCCTCGATGACCGCGATGTAGCGCTGCTCGCGCGGCGTGGCGCGCGCGGCGCCGGCACGGGCCTTCGCGAGAAACGGCCGCGCATTCGCCACGGCGTCGCGCGATTCGGCGAACAGGTGCAGCGTCGCGCAGTACGCCTGCACGATCGGGCTCTGGTCGGTGTCGGCCAGCGCGATGAGGTTGACGGCGCGCGACTCGGTCGAGACGAAGCCCATGACGAAGTCGTCGACCAGCGCGAGGCTGGCAGGGTTGTCCAGGGTGAGCGGATTGCCGAGGCTGTCGGCGGCGTACGGGGTGGCGGAGGGCATGGCGGCATGGTGCCATGCCCCCGGGACACCGTGAAGGGCTTCAGACCCCGGCTTGCTGGTGGCGGTACTCCTGGGTCTTTCCGCCGTAGCCGTAGGCCGCGCCGCGCGCGTCGATCACGTGGATGTACGACACCTCGTGCAGGTCCGGCCGGATCTTCGCCATGGCCGCGTGCACCTCGCGCAGGTAGCGCGCCTTCTCGGCCTTGGTGTTGGTCTCGTCGGTGATGCTGATGTCCAGGTGAAAGGCCGACTTGCCCAGCGACGCCAGCGTCTGGCCGCCGATGAACCACGTGTCGGCGGCGATGTACTGCACCGTGATGGCGATCACCGGCAGCTGCTTGCCGAGCACGCTCTGGGTGAGCTCGGCGACGGCATCGACCGTCTTGCGGGTGAGGCCGGCGTCGGCTTCGCCGGAGAGGTGGACAACGATGTGGGGCATGGTGGACTCCTGTGGAATGAATGAACGATGGGGTGATTGTGGGAGTCCGATGGTCATCGGAAAAGCGGGAAGATATGATGGCATCCATCGGTTCAACGGATGGATAGCGCCATGCAGACCTTCGACCTCGAACAACTTCGCACCCTGGCCGCGGTGATCGACGCGGGCAGCCTCACGGCCGCCGCGCCGCGCGTGTTCCTCTCGCAGTCGTCCGTCAGCGAGCAGATGCGCAAGCTCGAGGAGCGCGCGGGCCAGTCGCTGCTCACGCGCAGCAAGGCCGGCGTCGCGCCCACCGAGGCGGGCACGCGGCTGCTGGCGTATGCGCGGCGCATCCTCGCGCTCAGCGACGAGGCGTTCCGCGACCTGCGCGGCGAAACCCTGCAGGGCGAACTGCGGCTGGCCGTGACCGACTACTTCCGTCCCGGCGATCTCACGCAGCTGCTCGGGCGCCTGGGCGAGAGCTATCCGCGGGTGCGGCTGAACGTGAGCATCCTCAAGAGCGACGCGCTGCGGGCCGCGTATGCGCATGGCGACTTCGATGTGGGCCTGGCGATGGACATCGTGGGTGCGTCGTCGTCGTCCTCGGCGCAGGGCGCCAAGGCCTCGCTCATCCGGCGTGAATCGCTCGCGTGGCTGGGCGCCACCGGCCTGCGCGTGGCGCGGGGCGAACCGGTGCGGCTGCTGGCGCTGCCGGACACCTGCTCGCTGCACCAGTTCACCGTGGCGCTCTTGCGGCGGCGGCGCGTGCCGTATGTGCTCGCGCATGTGGCCTCGGGCGTGGCGGGGTTGCAGTCGGCACTGGCCGCGGGGCTGGGCGTCGCGTGCCTGAACGAATCGGCGGTGTGCGAGGGCGTCGCCCGGCTGGCGGCACCGCACGGCCTGCCGGCCTTGCCCAAGGTCGCATTCCAGTTCCTGCCCGGGCGCCGGGGCGAGACGGCGTTCGTGACCCGCGCCCGCGAGATGCTGGCCAGCCATCTGGTGTGAAGCCGCCGGGGTGGCGCGGGATTTGCGTCACCCCCGCCATGGACGCGCCACCACCCACCCACCTGCCGGATCTGCTGCGCCATTCCCGTTTCGATGACGCGCAGGCCATCTTTTCGGGCACCTTGTTCGTCGCCATCGCGATGATGCTGTTCGGCCAGGCGGGTCTCCTCACGGGCGGCACGGCGGGCGTCGCGTTCATCCTGCACTACGCGACCGGCGTGAGCTTCGGCAAGCTGTTCTTCCTGGTGAACCTGCCGTTCTACTGGTTCGCCTGGCGCCACATGGGCCGGGCCTTCACGCTCAAGACCTTCTTCGCGATCGCGCTGCTCTCGGTGATGACCGACTGGGCGCCGCGCTACCTGTCGATCGATTCACTGCATCCGGCGTTTGCCGCGGTGCTCGGCGGCTTGTTGCTGGGCACGGGTTGCCTCTTCCTCGCCCGCCATCGCGCGAGTCTCGGCGGCGCGACGGTGCTGACGCTGTACCTGCAGGAAAAGCGCGGCTGGCCCGCCGGCAAGGTGCAGATCGGCATCGACTGCACGGTGGTGCTGCTCGCGCTGTTCGTGATTCCGCCGCAGCGCGTGGGGTGGTCGGTGCTGGCGGCGGTGGTGATGGGGCTCTTCCTGTGGATCAACCACAAGCCGGGGCGTTACGCGGCGACCTGAATTCGAGGGCTCTTGTTCGGGGCGTGTGCACAGGCCACCGGGTACTCCCCTCCGCGAATGTCCCCCGGGGCTTCGCCCCTCCTCCTTGATTTCGCTGCGGGGAGCACCCGGCACCCTGCGCACTTGGGCACGCTCTGGGTGAACCGCGATCAACGAGCGCACTGAAGCGCTCGCGCTGGCGGTGGGCCCTGTTTCGCGAAATCAAGGAGGAGGGCGAAGCCCGGGGGACATTCGCGAAACAGGGCCCACCGTCGGCGTGAGTGCAGCCCTGAACAACGCGATGTCCTAGCCCCCAGGCACCACCGGCCAAGGCCGCTGCGCTTCGCGAATCTGCTCGAACGCACGCGACACGCGCAGCACGCCGAGGTCATCGAAGCGGTGCCCCGCGATCTGCAGCCCGATCGGCAACCCGCTCGCCGCATACCCGCAGTTCACCGACGACGCCGGCTGCTCCGACATGTTGAAAGGCACCGTGAAGCCGATGTGTTCCAGCGGCCGCAGCGGATCGTTGGTCGGCGAGGGCGCCTCGGCCGCCGCGGGCATGTTCGGCGACACCGGCGAGATCACGTAGTCGAAGCGCGCGCACGCCTGCACCGCCGCCACGCGCGTCGCATGGAACTGGCTGAAGCTGCGAAACACATGCTCGCCGCTGAATTCGGCCGCGCTCTCTGCCCATTCGCGGATGTAGGGCAGCACCTTGGCGCGCTGGTCGGCGCGCAGGGCTTTCATGTCCACGAGCGAGCGCATGCGCCACAGGTGGTCCATGCCGTCGAGCATGGCCTGCGACATGAAGGGCTGCATGGTCTCGACGACCGCGCCGGCTTTCTCGAAGAGGCGCGCGGCGTGCTCGACCGCCGTCTGGATCTCCGGCTCGACCGCCAGGCCGCAGCCCGCGTCGAGCAGCAGCCCGATGCGCAGGCCCCGCAGGTGGTCGGGCGACACGTCGAAGGCCGCCCAGTCGATGTCCTGCGCCGGCAGGCTCATGCTGTCGCGCGCATCGGGTTTCGAGAGCGCCTGCATCATCAGCGCGGCATCGCCGACGGTGCGGGTCATCGGCCCGGCGGCGCGGCCCATGTAGGGCGGATCGATCGGGATGCGGCCCAGGCTCGGCTTGAGCGTGAAGATGCCGCACCAGCTCGCGGGCAGGCGCAGCGACCCGCCGATGTCGGTGCCCAGGTGCAGCGGACCGTAGCCGGCCGCGGTCGCGGCGCCCGCGCCGGCGCTGGAGCCGCCCGGCGTCTTGCCCAGGTCCCAGGGGTTGCGCGCCAGCTTGTGGAAGCTCGAGAGCCCCGAGGACAACATGCCGTAGTCCGGCATGGTGGTCTTGCTCACGATCACCGCGCCGGCTTCCTTCAGGCGCGCGGCCGGCGGTGCATCGACAGTCGCCGGCTTCAGGTCGACGGCGGCGGTGCCCGCGGGCATCGGGTCGCCGCGCGTGGCGATGTTTTCCTTGATGGTGGCCGGCACGCCGTCGAGCGGGCCGAGCGCATCGCCGCGCTGCCAGCGGGCCTCCGACGCGCGCGCCTGGTCGAGCGCGGCCTCCGGGCGAAAGAGCCAGGTGGCCTGCAGGTGCGGCTCCCAGCGCTCGATGTGCGCGATCACAGCTTGCGTGACCTCGACCGGCGAGAGCCGCTTGTCGCGGTAGGCGGCCGAGAGCTCTTGCGCGGAGAGTTCGTTCAACGGTGAGGAGGACACGTCGATCCCTATCCCCAGGACAGGGCGGAGAGGTCGTTCACGAAGATCGGGTTCTCCTTCCAGAGGCCCTTGACGTTCTTCTTGGCGATCGTCGGGAACTGCGGCTGGTACAGGAAGCCGTTGGCCGCGTCGGTGGCCAGCATCTTCTGCGCGTCGCCCAGCAGCTTGTTGCGCTCGGTGGCGTTGGCCGTGGTCTTGATCTTGTCGAACAGCGTGTTGAAGGCCTTCGACTGGTAGCCCCAGTAGTAGTCCGACTTGGCGTAGTTGCCCAGGTCGAAGGGCTCGACGTGCGAAATGATCGACAGGTCGTAGTCCTTGTTGCCGTAGGTGCCGCTCAGCCACTGCGCCCACTCGACGTTCTGCACCTTCACCACGATGCCGATCTTGGCGAGCTGGGCCACGATCACCTCGCCGCCCTGGCGCGCGTAGGGCGGCGGCGGCAGCGTCATCTTGAGTTCGAGCGGCGTCTTCACGCCGGCTTCGGCCAGCAGCTTCTTGGCCTTCTCGATGTCGAAGGGGTTGACGCCCGTGGTGTCCACGAAGCCCGCCGCGCCCGGCACGTAGTGGCTGCCGATGGCCACGCCCAGGCCATCGGCGGCGCCCTCGATCACGGCCTTGCGGTCGATGGCCGCGAGGATGGCGCGGCGCACGCGCACGTCGTCCAGGGGCTTCTTCTGGTTGTTGATCGACAGGATGGTCTTGGCGCGCGAGCCCGCCAGGATCACCTGGAACTGCGGGTTGGCCTTGAACTGCGGCACCACGCGCGTGCCGATGCGGGTGAACACATCGACGTCGCCCGCCATCAGCGCGGCGGCTTGCGCGGCGGTGTCGGCGATGAAGCGGAAGGTCACCTTGTTGATCTTGGCGGTGGCGGGGCTGCGAAAGCCCTCCCATTTGCTCAGCGTGAGCGAGGAGCCCTTGGCCCAGCTGTCCAGCTTGTAGGGGCCGGTGCCGACGGGCTTGGTGGCGTTGGCGTCGGCGCTCTTGGGCTCGACGATCACGGCCGTGGCCTGGCCCAGCACGAAGGGCAGGTCGGGGTCGATTTCCTTGTTGATGACCACCACGGTGTAGTCGTCCACCGCCTGCGTGGCGAGGTTGGCGAAGGTGCGCTTGTCCTTGTTGGTGCTCTTCTCGCCGCCGGCGCGGTCGAACGAGAACTTGACGGTGGCCGCGTTGAAGGGCTCGCCGTTCTGGAACTTGACGCCGCGCCGGAGCTTGAAGGTGTAGGTCTTCAGGTCGGGCGAGACTTCCCAGCTCTCGGCCAGGAGCGGCGTGACGCTGCCGTCGGCGTTGATCTTGGTGAGCGTCTCCAGGATGTTGTACTGCACGATCTCCGCGATGGCGGCGGCCGCGCCGGCCGTCGGGTCCAGGCCCGGCGGCTCCAGCGCCATGCCGATCACGATGGCGTCCTTCCGCCCTTGGGCCATGCCGGCCAGCGGGGTGGCCAGCGCGACGGTGGCGCCGGCGGTGGTGAGGAGGGTGCGACGGTTCAACATACTTGGGTATCTCCGGAAAACGGCAAGGGTCGAATGACTGGTTCGGCGCCCACCGTGCCCCGAAGGGAGGCGCGGCGCCACGAAAGACAAGGCACGCAGCACGAAAGATGCCACGTGCGCGGCGGATCATTCTCTCGCAGCGGGTGGCCCGGCGAATGGCTCCGGGAGCGGTTTTTCCTCGGGACGTACCCGGATGCCGGGGCCTGGCGCATGCCCTTCGCCAGGCCGTTTCGTCAGGCCCAGTACAGGGCGGCGATGTCGTTCGCGAAGATCGGCGCGTCCTTCCAGAGGCCGCGCAGGTTGCGCCCCGCCACCGTGATGAACTGCGGCTGGAACAGGAACACGTTGGCCGCGTCCTCGGCCAGGAGGCGCTGCGCATCGCCGAGGTACCGGAGGCGCTCGGCCGCGCGCGGCGCGTTGCGCGCCTTGTCGAAGGCCTCGTTGAACTTCGCCGACTGGTAGCCCCAGTAGTACTCGGGCTTGGTGTAGTTCACCAGGTCGAAGGGCTCCACGTGCAGGATCAGCGAGAGGTCGTAGTTCTTGTTGCCGTAGGTGCCGCTCATCCACTGCGCCCACTCGACGTTCTGGATCTTCGCGACGATGCCCACCTTGGCCAGCTGCGCGGCGATGAGCTCGCCGCCCTGCCGCGCATAGGGCGGGGGCGGGAGCACCAGCTCCAGTTCGAGCGGCGTCTTCACGCCGGCCTCGGCCAGGAGCCTCTTGGCCTTCTCCACGTCGTAGGCGTTGATGCCCGTGGTGTCGATGTAGCCCGGCGCGCCCGGCACGTAGTGGCTGCCGATCGGAATGCCGCGCCCGTCCGCTGCCGCCTCGATGACGGCCTTGCGGTCGATGGCCGCGGAGATGGCGCGGCGCACGCGCACGTCGTCCAGGGGCTTGCGCTTGTTGTTGATGGCCAGGATGGTCTTGCCGCGCGAGGCGTTGAAGACGACCTGGAAGCGCTTGTCGTTCTGGAACTGCGGAAGGCTCCGCGACACCGAGGCATGCGGGAACAGGTCGACGTCGCCCGCGAGCAGCGCGGTGGTCTGCGCGGCCGGCTCCGAGATGAATCGGAAGCTCACCTTGCGGATCTGCGCAGCCTCGGCGTGGCGATAGCCGTCCCACCTGGCGAGCACGATGGTCGAGCCCTTGGCCCAGTTGTCCAGGCGGTAGGGGCCGGTGCCGACGGGCTTGGTGGCGTTGGTCTCCACCGTCCTGGGCTCCACGAGGATGGCCGATGCCTGGCCGAGCAGGAACAAGAGGTCGGGCTCGATCTCCTTGTTGATCAGCACCACGGTGTGCTCGTCGAGCACCTGCGTCGCGATGTTGGCGAAGGTGCGCTTGTCCTTGTTGGTGCTGTTGGCCGCGGCTGCGCGGTCGAACGAGAACTTCACGCTCTGCGCGTTGAAGGCCTCGCCGTTCTGGAACTTCACGCCGCGCCTGAGCTTGAAGGTGTAGGTCTTCAGGTCGGGCGAAACCTCCCAGCTCTCGGCGAGCAGCGGCGTCACGCTGCCGTCGGAGTTGATTTTGGTGAGCGTCTCGAAGACGTTGTAGAGCACCACCTCGGAGATTTCGGCGCCGGCCTTTGCGGTGGGGTCCAGGCCCGTGGGCTCGAGCGTGAGGCCAATGACCAGCGAATCTTTTTTCTTTTGCGCGAAGGCATCGAGCGGCAGTGCGAGCGGGGCCAGGGCGGCGGCGCCGGTGGCGAGCAGGGTGCGTCGTTGGAGCATGAAGCGGTGTCCTCTGTGTCCTCGGGAAGAGGGGGCAAGCATCATCCGCGAGACGGGTGCCATCGCGCAACCAGATGCTTATGACCCACTCATCCTACGAAGAGAGCGCGGCGCTTCGGTGTCAGGCCGCGAGCAGCGTGCCGCCGGTGGGCGTGCGCGGCACCGCGTCCAGCAGCGTGCGCGTGTACGGGTGCTGCGCGTGGCGGAACAGCTCGCCCGGCGGGCCCTGTTCGACGATGAGGCCCTTCCATACCACGCACACGTCGTCGCACAGCTGGTTGACCACCGCGAGGTCGTGGCTGATGAGCAGGTAGCTCACGCCGAACTGCTGCTGCAGGTCCTGCATGAGGTTGAGCACCTGGGCCTGCACCGAGACGTCGAGCGCGCTCACGGGCTCGTCGGCGACGATGAGCTTGGGGCGCGTGATGAGCGCGCGTGCGATCGCGATGCGTTGTCTTTGCCCGCCCGAGAACTCGTGCGGGTACTTGTCCATGTCGGTGGTGCGCAGGCCGACGGCTGCGAGCGATTCGGCGGCGCGTTCGCGCTGTTCCTTGCGCGATGCTTCGGCCAATGCTTCGAGCGGTTCGGCAACGATGCGAGCGACGGTCTGGCGCGGATCGAGCGAACCATACGGGTCTTGAAAGACCATCTGGAAATCGCGACGTGCGGTGCGCAGTTCGCTCTTCGGCAGCGTGTGCAGGTCGCGCCCGAGCAGCTTCACGTTGCCCGAGGTGGGCGTGTCGAGCGCCATCACGAGGCGCGCGATGGTCGACTTGCCCGAGCCCGATTCGCCGACGATGCCGACGCTGCGGCCGGCTTCGACCTTGAAGCTCACGCCGTTGAGCGCCTTGACGGTGGGCGGCGGGCCGAAGAGTTTTTCGCGCGGCAGGTCGTAGTGACGCACGAGGTCGGTCACCTCCAGCAGCGGCGAGGCGAGGGTGGATTCACTCATGGGGCAACGGCGGCTTCCACCGCGATGTCGTCGAGCCGGATGCAGCGCACCGCATGGTCGTGCGGCAGCATCGCGGGCGCTGGCCGCGTGATGTGGCACGCGTCGATCGTGTAGCCGCAGCGGCCCGCGAAAGGGCAGCCCCTGGGCAGGTCGACCAGCTCGGGCACGCTGCCGCGAATGGTGGCCAGGCGCACGCCGCGCGGCGCGCCGAGCGCGGGTCGCGCAGCGAACAGGCCTTGCGTGTAGGGGTGCGCGCGGCGGGCGAACACAGCTTCGGTCGGGCCGCTCTCGACCACGCTGCCGCCGTACATCACGAGCATCTTGGAGACGGTCTGCGCGATCACGCCCAGGTCGTGCGAGATCAGGATCAGCGCCATGCCGCGCTCTTGCACCAGGCTCTGGATGAGCTCGAGGATCTGCTTCTGGATGGTCACGTCGAGCGCGGTGGTGGGCTCGTCGGCGATCAGCAGGTCGGGGCCGCAGGCCAGCGCCATCGCGATGCCGATGCGCTGCCGTTGCCCGCCCGAGAACTGGTGTGGGTACGCATCGAGCCGCGAGGCGGCATCGGGAATGCCCACGCGCTCCAGCAGCGCCAGCACTTCCTTGCGCGCCTCGGCTTTCGAGAGACCGCGGTGCAGCCTGAGCGGCTCGCCGACCTGGCGCACGATCGTGTGCACCGGGTTGAGCGCCGTCATCGGCTCCTGGAAGATCATGCCGATGCGGTTGCCGCGGATCTGGCACATGTCCTTTTCGGCGCGGCCGACGAGCTCGGTGTCGTCGAAGCGGATGCTGCCGGTGACCTTCGCGTTCGAGGGCAAAAGGCCCATGAGCGACATCACGGTGATCGACTTGCCGCAGCCCGATTCGCCCACGATGCCGAGCGTTTCGCCGCGCTCCAGCGTGAAGTCGATGCCGCGCACGGCCTCGGCCGGGCCGCGCTGCGTTTGCAGTTCGATGTGCAGGTCCTTGGCTTGGAGGAGAGGCATGTCGCTCACCTTGCGCGCGCAAGGCGCGGGTCGAGCAGATCGCGCAGGCCGTCGCCCAGCATGTTCAAGCCCAGCACCGCCATCGCGATGGCCATGCCGGGGAACACGGCCAGGAGCGGCGACTGGAACATCATCGTCTGCGCTTCGCTGAGCATGCGGCCCCATGAAGGTTGCGGCGGCTGCGTGCCCAGGCCCAGGTAGGAGAGGGCGGCTTCGGCGAGGATCGCGATGGCGAAGCGGATCGTGATCTGCACGATCAGCACCGCGGAGATGTTCGGCAGCACGTGCTGCATCGTGATCGAGAACGCGCCCTTGCCGCAGGCGCGCGCGGCAGCGATGTACTCGCGCGACCAGATCGCGTTGGCCGAGGCGCGCGTGATGCGCGCGAAGGTCGGGATGTTGTAGATGCCGATCGCCACGATGGCATTGACGATGCCGGCGCCGAACACGGCCGTCATCATGATCGCCGAGAGGATCGCGGGGAATGCGAGCGAAAAGTCTGTCAGCCGCATGATGGCTTCCTCGACCCAGCCGCGCTTCGCGGCGGCGAGCAGGCCGAGCGCGGTGCCGACCACGAGGCCGATGCCCACCGCGATCACGCCCACGAGGATGGACGCGCGCGCGCCCACCAGCAGCAGCGAGGCGACGTCGCGGCCGTAGGTGTCGGTGCCCAGCCAGTGCGCGCCGGTCGGCGGCTTGAGCTTGTTGGCCATGTCCATCTCGTAGGGCGACCAGGGCGTCCAGACGAGCGAGAGGGCGGCGGCCAGCAGGAGCAGCAGCGTGAGCACGCCGCCGATGACGAAGCTGCGATGGTGCAGCGCGCGGCGCCAGAAGCCCGGCACCTTGAGCGCGGCGGCGCTCGGGACGGCGACGCTGCTGCTCATATGTCGCTCGCCTTGATGCGCGGATCGATCACGGCATAGAGCACGTCGACCACGAAGTTAACGATGACCACGAGCGCGGCGAGCAGCATCACGCAGTTGCGCACCACGATCAGGTCGCGGTTGCTGATGGCCTGGAAGATGAGGCGGCCGAGACCCGGGAGGTAGAACACGTTCTCCACCACGATGGTGCCGGCGAGCAGTTCGGAGAACTGCATGCCCATCACCGTGATGACCGGGATCATCGCGTTGCGCAGCACGTGGGTCCACAGCACCATGCGCTGCGACACGCCCTTGGCGCGCGCGGTGCGCACGAAGTCTTCGCGCATCACCTCGAGCACGGCCGAGCGCGTGATGCGCGCGAGGATCGCCGCCTGCACCACCGCGAGCGACAGCGCCGGCAGCAGCAACGACTTGAGGCCCGCGAAGATGCCTTCGCCCCAGCCCTCGAAGCCGCCGGCCGAGAACCACTGCAGCTGCACCGAGAAGACCAGGATCAGCATGATCGCGAACCAGAAATTCGGGATCGCGATGCCGACCTGCGCCATGCCCATGAGGCCCACGTCGCCCAGCTTGTTGTGGCGCGCGGCCGCGGTCACGCCCACCAGCAGCGCGATCACCACCGTGAGGGCCATCGCCATCATGGCGAGCGGCACGGTGAGCGCGAGGCGCTCGAGGATGAGGTCGAGCACCGGCGAGCTGTAGGCGTAGCTGTCGCCCAGGTTGCCGGTGAGAAGGCCCCCGATCCAGTGCCAGTAGCGCGTCCACGCCGGTTGGTCCAGGCCCAGCTTGGTGGCCAGCGCCGCGACGGCATCGGGCGAGGCGTCGGGGCCCATGAGCATCTGCGCGGCGTTGCCGGGCAGGATCTCCAGAACGAGGAAGACGATGACCGAAGCGCCGATCAACGTGCCGATCAGCGTGGCGAGGCGCTTGAATAGAAACAGACTCATGGGGCGGGGCGCAGCATAACCCGAGTGCTGCAACAAATGTGCCGTGAATGTGGCCTTTGTCATTCACGGACGGGTGGCCCGGCCGGTCCGCCGATAATCGGGGGATGGCCCTCATGATCACCGACGAATGCATCAACTGCGATGTCTGCGAGCCCGAGTGCCCGAACGATGCGATCTACATGGGCGCGGCGTACTACGAGATCGATCCGCACAAGTGCACCGAATGCGTCGGCCACTTCGATGAGCCGCAGTGCGTGCAGATCTGCCCGGTCGCGTGCATTCCCCTGAACCCCGAGCACGTGGAAAGCCGCGAGACGCTGATGCAGAAGTACCAGCGCCTCACGGCGATCAAGGTGACGGCGGTTTCGCCTTCTTCTTAAGTCGGCGTCTGAGTCGCGGGACTTCCGCTTCTTTTTCTTCGCCGGGGCGTCGCTGCCCGACTTGCTGCTTGGCCCACCGCTGTTGAAGCTCATGGTGGATTTGCGCGGATCGCCGGCCGCCTTGGTGGCGCGTTCTCTCGCTTGCTGCTCGGACAGGGCCATGCGCCGTTCGGCCAGTGCGGCACTTCTGGCTTCCCTTGCCGACTGGCGATCGCGGTCATAGGCCGCTTTCTCCTGCGAGAGGCGGGAGTGCTCCAGCTTGTCGGCCTGCGCGCTGTTGCGCTTCGCGCCGGCTTCGGCAGCGCGCCGGTCTTCATTGCTGCGCGGATCGTCGACCTTTACCGCCTTGCCGCCTTCGCAGGGGCGGTCCGAGTAGGTGCTGCCGCATCGCCAGGTGTTTGCGCTGGCGGAACAGGCACAGGACGCTATCAAAAGCAGAGCGATCCCGAATTTCCCCGCCCTCGTTTCTCTTTTTCTTCTCGTCTTCATTTTTTATTTCTCTCCCTCCTGCGCTCCGGTTGCCGGCTAGGTGGCGGCAGGCGTGCCCCCGTCGCCGGGCTCCCGCCGCGGCGGTTTGGGCCGGGGCGGTTTGCTCGTGTGGATGACCATGGTCGCTTTCTCCATCTCGCCGGCCACGAGCGCGGGCGCGGCATGCAGCGTGCGGACGATGGCGTCCTCGATCAGTTCACGTTGTTCTTTCAGCGGTTTCTTGAGCACCCAGTTGACGACCTCCGACTTCACGCCGGGATGCCCGATGCCCAGGCGCAGGCGCCAGTAATCGCCGGTGCCCAGTTGCGCGTGGATGTCGCGCAGGCCGTTGTGGCCGGCATGGCTGCCGCCGAACTTGAGCTTGGCCTGGCCGGGCACCACGTCGAGCTCGTCGTGCACGACGAGGATTTCCTCGGGCGCGATCTTGAAGAATCGCGCGAGCGATGCCACCGACTTGCCCGAGAGGTTCATGAAGGTCTGCGGCTCCAGCAGCCAGACGCTCTGGCCGCCGATGCTCGCGCGTGCCGCGAGTCCGTGGTAGCCGCGCTCGGGCACGAGGTTGAGTTTCCAGTCGCGCGCGAGGGCGTCGATCCACCAGAAGCCCGCGTTGTGGCGCGTGGCTTCGTACTCAGGGCCCGGGTTTCCGAGGCCGACGAACAGCTTGATCATGGCGGGAATTATGTCGCCGCCCCCAAAGCAAAAGGCCCGCACGAGGCGGGCCTTTTTGCAGGGGACGGGAAGAATTACTTCTTCAGAATCACTTCTTGGCGGCGGGCTTGGCCGTCTTGGCGGCAGGCTTGCCACCGGCAGCCGGTGCGGCGCCTTCGGCAGCAGCTGCGCCTTCGGCGGCGGGTGCTGCTTCTTCGGCGACCAGCGGCGGCACGGCCGACACGATGACGGGGTTCGTCTTGCCGTGGCTCACGAACTTCACGCCCTTGGGCAGCTTGATGTCGTTGACGTGCAGCGTGGCGTTCTTCGTGAGACCGGAGAGGTCCACTTCGATGAACTCGGGCAGGTCGGACGGCAGGCAGCTGATTTCCAGCTCGGTGATCACGTGGTTCACCAGGTTGTGCGCGGTCTTGACGGCTTCGGACTCTTCTTCACCCTTGAAGTGGAGCGGCACCTTCATGTGCAGGCGGGTCTTGGCGTCCACGCGCTGGAAGTCGATGTGTTGCACCAGCTGGCGGAACGGGTGGTACTGCACGTCGCGCAGCAGCACTTTGCTGGTGGCGCCGCCGAGTTCCATTTCCAGAATCGACGAGTGGAAGGCTTCCTTCTTGAGGGCGTGCCACAGCGCGTTGTGATCGATTTCGATCAGCTGGGGCTGGCCTTCACCACCGTAGACGATGCCGGGCGTCTTGCCCGAGATGCGGAGACGGCGGCTCGCACCCGTGCCCTGCTTGGCGCGCTCAAAAGCGACGAATTTCATAACTAGCTCCTGTGAGAGTCCACCGCGACCAGTGCGACTCCGGTTCAAAAAGGCCTCTTCGAAAAGAAGCCCGCTCTTTGGCTCTCAGGTCAGAACAGGTTGTCCTGGTCCGAGAACAAACTCATCACCGACTCGCCCTTGGCAATGCGCTGGATCGTCTCGGCGATCAGCGGTGCCACGGAGAGCTGGCGGATCTTTCCGCATGCGAGGGCCGCATCGGAAAGGGGGATGGTGTTGGTCACGACCACTTCGTCCAGGGCCGTGCCCTTGGTGATGCGCTCGATGGCCGGTCCCGAGAAGATCGGGTGCGTGCAGTAGGCGTAGACGCTCTTGGCGCCGCGCTCCTTGAGCACTTCGGCCGCTTTGACCAGCGTGCCGGCCGTGTCGATCATGTCGTCCATGATCACGCAGTTGCGGCCGTCGATTTCGCCGATCACATTCATGACCTCGCTGACGTTGGCCTTCGGGCGGCGCTTGTCGATGATGGCGAGGTCGCAGTTCAGCTGCTTGGCCAGCGCACGGGCGCGAACCACGCCGCCCACGTCGGGCGAGACCACGATCAGGTCTTCGTAGTTCTTGGCGCGCAGGTCACCGAGGAGCACTGGCGAGGCGTAGATGTTGTCGACCGGAATGTCGAAGAAGCCCTGGATCTGGTCGGCGTGAAGGTCCATCGTGAGCACGCGCTCGACGCCGACGGTTTCCAGCAGGTTGGCCACCACCTTGGCCGAGATCGGCACGCGGCTCGAGCGCGGGCGGCGGTCCTGGCGGGCGTAGCCGAAATAGGGAATCACGGCGCTGATCCGCTCGGCCGATGCGCGCTTGAGCGCGTCGACCATGATCAGCAGTTCCATCAGGTTTTCGTTGGTCGGAGCGCAGGTGGACTGCACCACGAACACGTCGCGTGCGCGGACGTTCTGGTTGATCTCGACAGTGACTTCTCCGTCGGAGAAGCGACCGACGCGTGCGGCGCCCAGCGAGGTGCCGAGGTTGTGCGCGATTTCCGCGGCGAGGCCAGGATTGGCATTGCCGGTGAAAACCATGAAATCAGGGTGATTAGCCTGCATGAGCGCGTCCCGGCAGTGCGAAATTGGCTTCGAGGAAGCCGCCAAAAGGTTTTGAGTCGTGGCGGCCCGTGGGCTGCCGATTATTGCAGCGGGTGTGCTGCAGAAGAAACACTGCGGCCATCAGGCCGCAGTTTTTAAAAGCACTGCGGGGGTTAGACCGCAGTTTCAAAAGCACTGCGGGGGTTAGACCGCAGTTTCAATAGATTTGGCAGGGGAGAAAGGATTCGAACCTTTGCATGCTGGAATCAAAATCCAGTGCCTTAACCAGCTTGGCGACTCCCCTACACGGGTCGACGGTTTGCACCATCAACCGATATATGTCGCGTCGGACCGAACAAACGATCCGACCATTTTTCAAGCTGCCCAACCTACCAGAGGATGAACAGCCAGGTTGCTGCATTGACGAACCTGCCAGCCCGCGGGGGCTTCGACCAGTTCCGCTTCATGCGGCCCTTGCGGCAATTTTGCGAACACCGAACTTCCGGAGCCGGTCATCCGGGCCTTCAATCCTTGGGCACCGAGCCATTCGATGGCATCGGTGACCGCGGGGCAAAGTCGCTGGGCAACCGGCTGCAGGTCGTTGTGGCCGAAGTCGAAAACCTGGTTGCCTAGGTTTGGGGCTTCAAGCTGTTCGCTATCTGCAGCAAAGCCCGAGATTATAGCAACAGGAGTTGAGCGTTCAAGATCATCCGCTGAAAAAATTAAGCGGGTATCCAATCCTTCGGTCGGCTTGACCACGGCGAAGCGCGCCGGCGGCAACGTGACGGACCTGATTTCCTCGCCGATGCCTTCGACCCACGCATGGCGTCCGCCGAGGAAGAAGGGCACGTCGGCACCCAGCTTCAGCCCGATCTGCGCGAGCCGCGACAGGGGCAGGTTCAGGTTCCACAGGCGATTGAGCGCCAGCAGGCACGTGGCCGCATCGGACGATCCGCCGCCCATCCCCGCCTGGGCCGGTACATGCTTTGCAACCCCGATGTGCGCGCCATGTCCGGGCGCGGCGTGCGCCTGCAGCGCGCGCGCGGCGCGCAGGACGAGATCGTCGGCGGGCAGTTCGGTCGTGAGGTCTTCGCGCGTCAGCTGGCCGTCGCGCCGCAGTTCGACGTGCAGCGTGTCGCACCAGTCGATCAGCATGAAGACCGACTGCAGCAGGTGGTAGCCGTCGTCGCGCCGGCCGGTGATGTGCAGGAACAGGTTGAGCTTGGCCGGTGCGGGAAGGTCGTAGAGGGCCTTCATGACCGTTCGAACACGATGCGCAGGTCCGCCCGGGGGCTCGGGGATTCGCGCGTGGCCTGCAGGCGCCCGTTCGCGAGTTGGCCCAGGTCGGGGCGCCAGCCGGGCACGCTGTCGTTGCGCCCGGCGAGCCAGCCGAACAGCGCGCCGACCGGGATCGCCGCGCCGGTGGCGGCTTCGATCAACGCGTCCAGGGAATCGAAGTGGCGCGTGTCGCTGCCGTTCTTCAGCAAGGCCTCACCCGGGGCCCAGTGCAGCTGGGCCAGGGTGCTGCCGATCGGCGTCGTCAGTGTGAGGTCGCCGGCTTCGGGCGAGCCGCGCAATTCGAACAACGCGGAAAAGGTCTGCACCGGTTCGCTGTCGATGCGCAGCGACATGCGGCCGCTCCAGCTGTCCGCGCCTCGCGGCGCCGAGGAGCCGCCCGTCAGCTGGGCGCAGCCCGCTATCAAAAGAAGAGCCGCTCCGCCCGCCGCCAGAAAAGCGCGGCGACCGGCGGACTGCCCGCAGGCGATAACCGTCACGGTTTGACGCGCAGGCGCTTGAGCGTTTCCTGCAGGGTTTCGTTCTCGGCGTCGCTCAAGAGCGCTTCCTTCCAGATCGTCACCGCGCGGTCCTTCTGGCCGATGCTCCACAGCACTTCGCCGAAGTGCGCGCCGATCTCGGGATCGGGCCGCGTCTTGTAGGCCGCCTCGAGGATGCGGATGGCCTCGGCCGTGTTGCCCATCCGGAACTCGACCCAGCCCAGGCTGTCGGCGATGAACGGGTCTTCCGGCGCCAGCTGCACCGCCTTCTGGATCAGCGTGCGCGCTTCGTCCAGCCGGATCTTGCGATCGGCGAACGAGTAGCCCAGGGCGTTGTAGGCGTTCTGGCTCTCGGGCTTGAGCTGGATCAGCCGGCGCAGCAGCCGCTCCATGTCGTCCAGGCGGTTGAGTTTCTCGGCCACCATCGCCTGGTCGTAGACCAGGTCGCTGTCGTCGGGCGCGGCCGTGGAAGCCTGCGCCAGCATGTCGTAGGCGGCCTGGTATTGCTTGGCGTCGCGCAGCAGCTGCACTTCGGCAAGGAATTTCTGCTTCTTGTCCTCGGGCGTGCGCTCGGGCAAGGCGCGGATGACTTCGCGTGCCTGCGGCAGCTTGCCCTGGCGCGCCAGCAGGCCCGCGCGGCGGGTCTGGGCGACGGTGAGATCTTCGGTGCTGTCGATGCGCGCAAGCCAGCGCTCCGCACCCACGAGGTCCTTGCGTCGTTCCGCCAGTTGCGACAGGGCGAGGTAGGCCTGCGTCACGCCGCGCTGGCGGTCGGAGGCGTCGTCGGCGTTCTTGGCGTCCTTGCCCTGGTTGGCGGAGAGGTCGATGTACCGCTTGAAGGAGGTTTCTGCCGCGCCGTCCTGTTTGGCCTGCATCTGCAGGCTGCCCAGCAGCAGCCAGGGCTCGGGCAGTTCGGGCCGCGCCGTGGTGAGTGCCTGCAACTGGGTCTGGGCGTCGCCGTAGCGCCGGTTCTCGACCAGCACGCGCGCATAGGCGACGCGCAGTTCGGGCGTGGCCTTGGTGTTGCTGGCCAGGTAGCGCGTGACGATCGGCTCGGCCAGCGGCTGGCCGGGATCGACCATCTCGAGCGCCAGCGCGGGCGGCGCGTCGGAGGCCGGATCGATTTCCTGCCCCTTGCGCGCGGCCTCCAAGGCGCCGGACGCGTCCCCGGCATTGAGGCGCAGCCGGCCCACGGTGGCCCAGGCCAGGCCGCCGGTCGTCGGGCTCTTGAGTTCGTCGACCAGTGCCCGCTCGACCACCGAGGCGGCCAGTTTCTTGTCGGAAGCGCGCGAGTAGTTGCGTGCAATCACCGCCATCAGGAGCGGTCGTTCGATCTGCGAAGTGGCCGCCACCTCGGCGCGCAGCGGCTCGACCGTCTCGCCGATGCGGTTCAGCGCGATCAGGATCTGCAGTTCGATGCGCCGTGCATCGCGCGACGTGGGCAGGGTCTCCTGCCAGGCACGCGCGGCTGCCAGGGCGGCATCGCCGGAACGCGATTGCAGCGCGATCTCGACGGCCCGCTGGAACAGCTTGCCGTCGCGCAGCCGCCGTGCCGAGTTGAGCACCAGCGCATAGCCGGAGCCGGGATCGCCGGAGCGGGCGGTCAGCTCGCCCATCAGGATTTCGTAGAACAGGTCGGCGGTCAGCGCCGACGGTTGCGCAGCGGGTTCGCTGGCGGGCTTCGGCGGCGTGACCCGGGGCCGGACCGCGGGCCTGGGCGGCGCGTTGCGCTCGATGATGGGCGCCGGGCTGTTGGGGGCGGCGGGATCGGAGGTTTGCGCGTGCACCGCGCAAGCCAGCAGCACGAGAGATGCGGCCGCCGCAAGGCGGTGTCGGCGGGGCGATGGAATCATCGAATCATGATAATCGAGGCTTTTGAACGAGCGTCGCGTGGGGCTACGTCTTCGCCGGAGTTTTACTTTCATGCCTGAGTTACCCGAAGTCGAAGTCACCCGCCGCGGTTTTGCCGACCGCATCGCCGGCGCGCGCATCGACGCCGTGCGCATCGGAAAACCATTGCGCTGGGCCCTGATGGTGGTGCCCGAGGCACTGGTCGGGCGGCATGTGCGCGAGGTGCGGCGGCGCGGTAAATATTTGTTGATCGACCTGGACCGGGGCTTGCTGCTGCTGCACCTGGGCATGTCGGGCAGCCTGCGCTTCGATGCGGCGCTGCCGCCGCCCGGCACGCACGATCACTTCGACCTCGTCACCGACCGCGGCACCCTGCGGCTGAACGACCCGCGCCGCTTCGGCGCCGTGGTCTACGTGGACGACGAGGCTGCGCCCTGGGCCATCAAGCTGCTCGGTGGCCTGGGCATGGAGCCGCTGGGCGACGCCTTCGACCTCGATGCCTTCCACGCGGGCCTGCGCAAGCGCAAGACGGCCGTCAAGCAGGTGCTGCTGGCGGGCGACGTGGTGGTGGGGGTGGGCAACATCTATGCATCGGAGGCGCTGTTTCAGGCCGGCATCCGCCCGACCCTGTCGGCCGCGCGCATCAGCCGGCCGCGGGCCGCCAAGCTCCATGCCGCGGTGCGCGAAATTCTCGCCAGGGCGGTCGAGAAGGGCGGCAGCACGTTGCGCGACTTCTCCAACGTGGACGGCCAGAACGGCTATTTCCAGCTCGAAGCCACCGTTTACGGGCGGGCCGGCGAGCCGTGTCGGGTCTGCGCAACGCCGATCCGGCTGCTGCGCCAAGGGCAGCGCTCCACTTATTTTTGTCCCAATTGTCAAAAGTAGAGGGTTCCGCTTGCGATTGAATGCCCCGAAAACAGGCGCTACGCAGTTTGCGATGCTATATTTGTAAGCTCTTTCTTACATATTTCCCTTGAGCCGCTCTTTCAACCAACAACTCGATCAGCACGGTGCGTGGCGGAGCAACTTCGCCCATCGGCTGCAGTGGCTGTCCCGCTGGCTGACCGAGAACGAGCTGCTCGACCAGGCCGTGGCCGAGCGCCTGCGGGGCCTGGAACTGCAGATCCGCACCAGCAAGGTGATGGTCGCGTTCGTGGCCGAGTTCTCACGCGGCAAGTCGGAGCTGATCAATGCGATCTTCTTTGCCGACTACGGGCGCCGCATCATGCCCGCGAGCGCGGGACGCACCACGATGTGTCCGACCGAGCTGGGCTACGACCCGGCCATCGCGCCCAAGCTGCGGCTGCTGCCGATCGAAACCCGCCTGGAGCCGCATTCGCTGACGCATTGGCGCGAAAAGTCGACCCGCTGGACCGAGATCCCGATCGAGGTCGGCAACGCCGAGCAACTGGCGCAGGCCATGGGCAAGGTGGCCGAAGTGCGCTGGGTGAGCAAGGACGAGGCCCGTGCGCTCGGCTTCTGGAATCCCGAGACGCCCGACGACAACCCGGTGCAGGACGCCGAAGGCCGCGTCGAAATCCCGCGCTGGCGCCATGCCGTGCTCAACATGCCGCACCCCTTGCTGGAGCAGGGGCTGGTCATTCTGGACACCCCTGGCCTGAACGCGATCGGCGCCGAGCCCGAACTCACGGTGAGCCTGATTCCGCAGGCGCACGCCGTGGTCTTCATCCTGGGCGCCGAGACCGGCGTGACGCGTTCCGACCTGTCGATCTGGCGCGAACACCTCATCACCGAGGACGAAGGCGGCGACACGCGCTTCGTCGTGCTCAACAAGATCGACACGATGTGGGACTCGCTGAGCACCCACGCGCAGATCGAATTGCAGATCGAGCGCCAGCGCGACAGCGCGGCCCGGCTGCTCGACGTGCCGCTCGCGCAGGTGCTGCCGGTGTCCGCGCAGAAGGGCCTGCAGGCGAAGATCCAGCACGATGCGCGCCTGCTTGAAGCCAGCCGCCTGCCCGCGCTCGAAGCCCTGCTGGGCGAAGGCGTGCTCGGCAAGCGCGAGACCATGCTGCGCCTGGCCGTCGATGCCGGCATGACCGCGCTGCGCACCGAGGCCGAACGCATCCTGAAGGTGCGCCAGCGCGACCTGTCGGAGCAGGCGCTCGAGCTGCAGGGCCTCCGCGGCAAGAACGTCTCGGTGATCCGCCACATGCGCTCGCGCATCGACCAGGAACACGCCGAGTTCGAGGGCAGCAACACCCGCATCCTGGCGTTGCGCTCGGTGCAGGGCAAGCTGCTGCGCGAGGTGTATGCCGTGCTGGGCCGCACCGCGCTCAAGGCCGACATGGTGCGGCTGTCGGCCGCGCTCAAGCGCCCCGGCATCAAGCTCAATGTGCGTAAGGTGTACGGCGAGACTTTCGATTCGCTGCGCAACAACCTGCGCGAAGTGCAGGCGACGACGGCCGAGATCCAGTCGATGCTGCACGCCACCTTCCGCCAGCTCAACGCCGAGCAGGGCTTCACCCTGCAGGCGCCGGCCGAGCCCGATCTCACGGGCTTCGAGCAGGAGTTGAGCCAGATCGAGCGCAGCCACATTCATTACCTGGGCGTGGGCAATTTGCTCAAGCTCGCGCAGGCCGATTTCTGCGACAAGCTGGTTCGCGCGCTGGCCAGCCGGCTGCGACTGGTCAACGAGGCCGCGATGACCGAGGTCGAGCGCTGGAGCAAGGGCGCGAGCGCGCAAATCGATGCGCAGCTCAAGGAGCGTCGCCGCAACTTCAGCAAGCGCATCGAGGCGATCGAGCGCATCCAGAACGCGGCAGGCAATCTTGACGAGCGGCTGCTCGAGTTGGCGGCGCAGGAAACCAACCTCGCCGAGCTGCATGCCCGCCTGCGTGAATTCACCTCGCTGATCACGCAGCAAGGCAAGCCGCAGGCCGTTGCTGCGACCCCCTTCAGCGAGTTGCGTGCGGCCTGAGCGTTCCGCTTCCACGGCGGCAGCCGCTTTGCAGATGCCGCCCGATTTCGCCGCGCAGATCGTCAGCTGGCAGCGCAGCCACGGGCGCAGCGCGCTGCCGTGGCAGAACACGCGCGATCCGTACCGCGTCTGGCTGTCGGAGGTGATGCTCCAGCAGACGCAGGTCACGACGGTGCTGGGCTACTTCGCGCGCTTTCTCGAACGTTTTCCCGATGTGAAGGCACTGGCCGCGGGCACCGAGGACGAGGTGTTCGGGCTCTGGAGCGGCCTCGGCTACTACAGTCGCGCGCGCAACATGCACCGCTGCGCGCAGGAAGTCGTCGAGCGATTCGGCGGCGAATTTCCGCACACCGCGGCGGAGCTGGTGACCTTGCCCGGCATCGGCCGCTCCACCGCGGCGGCGATCGCTGCGTTCTGCTTCGGCGAGCGTGTGGCGATCCTCGATGGCAATGTGAAGCGCGTGCTGACGCGCGTGCTCGGATTCGGCGGCGACATGTCTTCTTCCGCGCAGGAGCGCGCGCTGTGGGACCAGGCAACGCAGCTGCTGCCGCCCGCCGAAGAGCGCGAAGCGATCGCGAGCTACACGCAGGGGGTGATGGACCTCGGCGCCACCGTCTGCCTGCCGCGCAAGCCCAGCTGCATGATCTGCCCGGTCAACAAGACCTGCGTGGGCCTGCGCGAAGGATCGCCCGAGCGCTATCCCGTCAAGACCCGCAAGCTCAAGCGCAGCGCGCAGTCGCTCTGGGTGCTGCTGGCGCGCGATGCAAAGGGGCGCGTCTGGCTGGAGAAGCGGCCGGCCAAGGGCATCTGGGCCGGGCTGCATTGCCTGCCGGTGTTCGACAGTCGCGACGACCTGCTCGCGGCGCTGCCACCCGCCGCACAGCGCAGCGCGGAAGATCTCCCGCCCTTCGTGCATGTGCTGACCCACAAGGACCTGCACCTGCATCCGGTGCTGCTGCAAGGCGTGCAACCTCAGGGCGACGTTGCGCGCTGGGTCGAGGCAGAGGAGTGGGGCCGGCTCGGCCTGCCCGCGCCCGTGCGCAAGCTGCTGGAGAACAGCGGCGCGGCCTAGCGCCGAGGGCCTAGGGCCTAGTTCGCGTCGAGCTCGCGGTGCCGCTTGAGCGAACCCCAGCGTGCGCCGAAGGTGTGCGCCAGTTGCTCGACAAGAAACACCGAGCGATGCTGCCCACCGGTGCAGCCGATGGCCACCGTGACGTAGCTGCGATGGTCTCGCGCCAATGCGTCGAGCCAGTGCGACAGGAACTGCTCGATGTCGTCGTACATGCGCGCCACGTCTTCGTGCTCCCGCAGCCATTCGATCACCGGCGCGTCGCGGCCCGTGAGCGGACGCAGCGCGGGCACGTAGTGCGGGTTGGGCAGCATGCGCACGTCGAACACGTAGTCCGCATCGAGCGGCACGCCACGCTTGAAGGCGAACGATTCGAAGACCAGCGTGAGCGCGCTCTGCGGCGCGGAAATCAGCGCCTTGATGTAGCTCTGCAGCTGCGCCGGGCGGATGAGGCTGGTGTCGATCACGTCGGCGCCGTCGCGCAGGTCGGCCAGCAGTTCGCGCTCCAGTTCGATGGCCTGCACCAGCACGCGGTGCTGCTCGGGCACGTCGGTGCGGCCTTCCTGGCGCGACAGCGGATGGCGGCGGCGGGTTTCCGAATAGCGGCGCAGCAGCGCGTCGGTGGTCGCATCGAGGAACAGCGAGCGCAGCGAGACGCCATCGCGGCGCAGCGCCTCGAGCTGCTGTGGAACGATCGGCAGCGACACGCCGCTGCGCACGTCCATCGCGATGGCCACGCGCGTGGCCTGCTGCTCGTGCTGCAGCGCGATGAACGAGGTCAGCAGTTCGGGCGGCAGGTTGTCGACGCAGTAGTAGCCGGCGTCTTCCAGCGCATGCAGCGCCACGGACTTTCCCGACCCCGACATGCCGGTGATGAGCACGAGGTCCAGGTTCATGGCGCGGTCGCCGAGGTCTTGTGGCCGAGCATCTCGCGGGCGTGCGCCAGCGAGGTCTGCGAGACCTTCTCGCCGCCCAGCATGCGGGCGATTTCGTTGGCGCGGGTGTCGTCGTCGAGGCGCGACACGCCGCTCTCGGTGCGCGGGCCGTCCTTGCCGGCACCGGCCGTCTGGCGCTTGGCCACGACGAGGTGATGGTCGGCGCAGGCGGCCACCTGCGGCAGGTGGGTCACGGCCAGCACCTGGCGGTCGCGACCGAGCTGCTTCATGAGGCGGCCGACGGTTTCGGCGACCGCGCCACCGACGCCGGCATCGACCTCGTCGAAGATCAGCGTCTGCGCGGCGCCGAGCTGGCTGGTCGTCACGGCAATCGCCAGCGCGATGCGGGAGAGCTCGCCGCCCGAGGCCACCTTGCCGATCGCGCGCGGCGTGCTGCCGGTGTGGCCGGCCACGAGGAAGGCGATGTCTTCCAGGCCCGCGCGGCTGGGCTGCGCCAGCGGCTGCAGTTCGACCTCGAAGCGCCCGCCCTGCATGCCGAGGCCCTGCATGGCTTGCGTGACGGCCTGGGCCAGACGCGGCGCGGCCTGCTTGCGGGCCTTGCCGAGCGCCTTGGCTTCTTTGAGGTAGGCCTGCTGCGCGTTCTGCTCGGCGCGCTCCAGGCCATCGAGATCGCTCTGCGCATCGAGCGCCTGCAGCTCGGCCTGCCAGCCGGCCAGCAGCGCGGGCAGCTCGCCCGGCGTGCGCTTGTAGCGGCGCGCGAGCGACATCCACAGGCCCATGCGCTCGTCCAGTTCGGCCAGGCGCTGCGGATCGGCCTCGGCGTCGCGGAGGTACCCGTGCAGGGTGTGGGCGGCGTCCGAGGCCTGCGCCACGCAGGAGGCGAGCACCTCGCCCAGCGCGCGGAATTCGGGTTCGATGTGCTCGCAGTTCTGCAGCAGCGTCGCCGCGCGCGAGAGTGCGGAGAGGGCGCCGTTGTCGTCGTCCTCGAGCGCCTGGCTCGCGCCCTGCGCCGCGTCGATCAGCGCCTGGGCGTTGGAGATGCGTGAATGGTTGGTCGAGAGCTCTTCCCACTCGTCGGCGCCGGGCGCGAGCTTGGCGACCTCGGAGATCTGCCACTGCAGTCGCTCGCGTTCGCGCTGCAGCGAGTCTTGCGCCGAGCGCGCGTGTTCGAGCGCGGAGAGGGCCTGGCGCCAGCCTTGCCAGGCGGCGTCGAGCGCGTCGGTGCGCACGCCCGCGTAGGCGTCGAGCAGGCCGCGCACGGCCTCGGGGCGCGTCAAGCTCTGCCAGGCATGCTGGCCATGGATGTCAAGCAGGCGGTCGCCCAGTTCGCGCAACTGCGTGGCGGTGGCCGGGCTGCCGTTGATCCAGCCGCGGCTGCGGCCCTGCAGGTCGACGGTGCGGCGCAGCAGCAGCGCGTCGCCGGCTTCGAAGCCGCCTTCGTCGAGCCAGCTGTCCAGGGCCGGGTCGGCGTCGAATTCGGCGCTCACGTCCAGGCGCTCGGCGCCTTCGCGCACGGCGCCTGCGTCGGCCCGGTTGCCCAGCGCCAGTTGCAGCGCATCGATCAGGATGGATTTGCCCGCGCCGGTTTCACCGGTCAACACCGTGAACCCGCCGGACAGGTCCAGTTCGAGTGATCGCACGATCACGAAGTCGCGCAGTGCGATGCGTCGCAGCGCCATGTCAGGAGCCCCCTTCGTTCCAATGAAGTTTCTTGCGCAGCGTGTCGAAATAGCTCCAGCCCCTCGGGTGCAGGAAGCGCACGCGGAAGTCGGAGCGGCGCACCACCACGCGATCGCCGATCGCCAGCGAGGCCAGTGACTGCATGTCGAAATTGGCGCTGGCGTCGCGCCCGCCGACCAGCTCGATCACGATCTCGTCGGCATCGGGCAGCAGCACGGGGCGGTTCGAGAGCGTGTGCGGCGCGATCGGCACCAGCACCCATCCGGGCACGGCCGGATGAAGCAAGGGCCCGCCGGCCGACAGCGCGTAGGCGGTCGATCCGGTGGGCGTGGCGATGATCAGGCCATCGGCGCGCTGGTTGGCCACGAAGTGGCGGCCGACCGACACGCGCAGTTCGACCATGCCGGAGGTGGCGCCGCGGTTGACCACCACGTCGTTCATGGCGAGCGCATCGAACACCGAGACGCCGTCGCGCATGACCTGCGCGTGCATCAGGCTGCGATGGTCTTCCTCGTATTCGCCGGCCAGCATCGGGATGAGCGTGGCCTGGTAGTTGTCCAGCGGGATGTCGGTGATGAAGCCCAGCCGGCCGCGGTTGATGCCGATCAGCGGGATGCCGTAGCTGGCGAGCTGGCGGCCGATGCCGAGCATGGTGCCGTCGCCGCCGACCACCAGGCCGAGGTCGCAGCGCTGGCCGATTTCCTCGACCGAGAGGGCCTCGTAGCGCGCATGGGCGGGGGCGCCGGCGTCTTCCTCTTCGCAGGTCGAGCGCTCGACGAAGACCTTGCAGCCCTGCGATTCCAGGAAGGTGCCGATGGTCTCCATGACGCCGTCGCGCGCATCGGCCTGCGCTCTGGCGCCGGAAGCCTGGTATTTGCCGATCAGGGCGACGTGACGGAAGCGGGAGGTCATATCTCACAAATTACAACACTAAAATCTTTCAATGCTGGACGACCGTGCCAAGTTGCTGCTCAAGACGCTCGTCGAGCGCTACATCGCCGACGGGCAACCCGTCGGGTCACGCACGCTGTCGCGTTCCGCGGGGCTGGATCTGTCGCCCGCGACCATCCGCAACGTCATGTCGGACCTTGAGGGGCTGGGGCTGATCGCCAGCCCGCACACCTCGGCCGGGCGCATTCCGACCCACCGCGGCTACCGCCTGTTCGTGGACACCATGCTGACCGCGCAGCGCGAGCAGATGAGCACGCCGAGTCTCGCGCCCGACCAGCCGCAGAAGGTGATCGCCAATGCGGCGAACATCCTGTCGAACCTGTCGCAGTTCGTCGGCGTGGTGATGGCGCCGCGCCGCGCCTCGGTGTTCAAGCAGATCGAGTTCCTGCGGCTGTCCGAGAACCGGCTGCTGGTGATCATCGTCTCGCCCGATGGCGACGTGCAGAACCGGGTGATCTTTCCGGAGGCCGACTATTCGCAGTCGCAACTGGTCGAAGCCTCCAACTACATCAACGCGCACTACGCGGGCCTGACGATCGAGCAGGTGCGCGATCGTCTGCGGTCCGAAGTCGAGAAACTGCGCGGCGAAATTGCCGCGCTCATGCAGGCGGCGGTCCAGGTGAGTTCCGAAGTGCTGACCGAGGCGCAGGAAGACGACGTCGTGATCTCCGGCGAACGCAACCTGCTCGCGGTGACGGACTTCTCCAGCGACATGGGCCAGCTGCGCCGCGCCTTCGAGCTCTTCGAACAGAAGGCGCAGCTGATGCGATTGCTCGACGTGTCGAGCAAGGCCGAGGGCGTGCGCATCTTCATCGGCGGCGAAAGCCAGGTGGTGCCGTTCGAGGAGCTCTCCATCGTCAGCGCCAACTATGAAGTCGACGGGCAGGTGGTGGGCACGCTGGGCGTGATCGGGCCGACACGCATGCCCTACGAGCGCATGATCCAGATCGTCGACATCACGTCGCGGTTGGTGAGCAATGCGCTGAGCCACCGCAAGTAGGCTGCCGCGGCGAATAGAATCGTGGCCCAGTGGGCCGTTAGCTCAGTTGGTTAGAGCAGCGGACTCATAATCCGTTGGTCGATGGTTCAAGCCCATCACGGCCTACCAACACTGCATTTTCAACTTTCGATCATGCAGGCCCAGAAGGCGTGAAAAACGCATGCTATAATTGCAAGCTGTGCGGCTGTAGCTCAGTTGGATAGAGTACTTGGCTACGAACCAAGGGGTCGTGGGTTCAATTCCTGCCAGCCGCACCACTCTCTTGATGGCCTAGAAGGTTTACCTTCTAGGCCATTTTCTTTTGGGGCGCCGCCTGCCCGAGTTCAGATCAAGAGTCGATGCGCGCTTGGCTGCTGTTGCCCCAGCGTCGGGGCGCTAAAGTCCCGGTCATGAACACTCGAATCACGCGGCTCGCATGCCAACTGCTCCTGCTGCTGTCGGCAGCGGGCTCAGCGGCTGCGGGGACCATTGCATGTGTGCCGAGCCCGGGCGGCGCGGCCGGCTCTTTCCATTGGATTCGCCGCATCGCCATCGACGAGCACTCGCGAACCGTCAACATGGACATCGTGCGCTCCAGGACGAAGGACTCCGAGACCATGGGCAAGATGCGCGCCGAGCTGGTGAACATGGAGGGGACATCCTCCGGCGAGCCCGTCTATCTCTTCAACTCCATTCCCGCAGCCGGGGAGGAGGTCACGAGCCTCTTCAAGCTTTTCAAGGCCGGCGAGTGGCAACTGGCCAGGGTGGGGGTTGTCTTCGTCAACAAGGTGCCTGCCTTGCGAAGTGTCGAGCCGACCCTGTCGTTCGACTGCAAGCGGTCGGACCTGGGTTGATGCCGCACCGACAAACCGCATTTCCTCTTCAAAGGGCTCTTCGTTGAACAAGGCATTCACCAAGGAAACCGACAACGACGCGGATGACGACGGTGCCGACGGCGCGGCGCCGCCACTGCCGGCCGGCAGCAAGAACTACATCACGCCGTCGGGCTACGCACGGCTGCGCGACGAGTTGCTCCAGCTGATGGACGAGGAGCGCCCGAAGGTCGTCGAGGCGGTGCACTGGGCCGCCAAGAACGGCGACCGCTCGGAAAACGGCGACTATCTCTACGGCAAGAAGCGCCTGCGCGAGATCGACCGGCGCATTCGCTTTCTCACCAAGCGCCTCGAAATCGCCGAGGTCACGGATCCATCGGTGCACCATGGCAGCGACCAGATCTTCTTCGGCGCCACGGTCCGCTATGTCGACGAGACGGGCGACGACGAGCGCACCATCACGATCCTGGGCATCGACGAAGCGGACAGCGCCCAGTCGCAGGTCAGCTGGATCTCTCCGATCGCGCGCGCCTTGCTCAAGTCACGCGAAGGCGACGTGGTGAAGCTCGTGACACCGGGCGGAGCGCATGAGGTGGAAATACTGTCGGTGAGTTATCCGGCGCCGCGTCCGACCGCGGACTGATCGACGCCGGGCGCAGCCCGCTTTTCTTCAGGGCGCTGGAACGGTCCGCGCCGCGGTCAGCACTGACGCGGTCCGCCGCGCGGCGCGCAGCACGGCGTCGAGGTGCGTGCGATCGCGCACGGCGATCACGAAGCGAAGGTCCGTCGAGTCCTGCGGGGTCTCGTCGGCCATTTCCACGTGTGTGATGTCTGCTTCCGCATCCGCCAGCGTGGCCGCCACGCGCGCCAGCACGCCCTTGTCGTTGCGCACGGTGATCACGACGCCGGTCTCGAAGGCGCGTGTGGGCTCGTCCGCCCATTCGACGGCGAAGAACCGTTCGCTGTCCTTGTGGCGCAGCCGTTGGCCGACGCCACAGTCCTCGGTGTGCACCACCAGGCCTTCGCCATGGCCGAGGTAGCCGACGATCTGGTCGCCCGGAATCGGGCGGCAGCACAGCGCAAAGCGCACTGAGGAGTTCTCGCTGCCGTCCAGCGTGACCGCGCCCTGCGACACGGTTTCGTGCGAGATGAAGCGCTCACGGCTCAACAGCAGGGCGTCGGGGCGCTCGCCCAGTTCGGCGAGCAGCGCCATGAGCCGCTTGGCGACGATGCTCGCGATGCGCTTGCCCAGGCCGATGTCGGTCAGCAATTCCGCGCGATTGCGGTTGCCGGTGAAGCGCAGCAGCTTTTCCCACAGCGCCTGGTGCTCCTCGTCGTCGTCGGGCAGCTTGCCGAGGCCTTCGGCACGCAGCGCTTGCGCGAGCAGCTTTTCGCCGAGGCCTTCGGACTCGGCATGCGCCAGCGTCTTGAGGTAATGACGAATCTTCGAGCGCGCCCGGCCCGTTCGGACGAAGCCGAGCCAGGCGGGGTTGGGGGTCGACACCGGTGCGGTGATCACCTCGACCACATCGCCGTTCTTGAGCTCGGTGCGCAGCGGCACCTGGTCGCCGTTGATGCGCGCGGCCGAGGTGTGGTCGCCGATGTTGCTGTGGATGGCGTAGGCGAAGTCGACCACCGTCGCGCCGCGCGGCAGCGCCATGATCTGGCTCTTGGGCGTGAAGACGTAGACGGCATCGGGGAACAGGTCGACCTTGACGTGGTCCCAGAACTCCGCGGCGTCGCGCGTCTCGTCCTGGATGTCGAGCAGGGACTGCAGCCACTTGGTGCCCAGCCGATCGTTGCTCGCGCCGTTCGGCTCGGCCGCCTTGTAGAGCCAGTGCGCCGCCACGCCGGATTCGGCCACGACGTGCATCGCCTCGGTGCGCAGCTGGAACTCGACGCTCACGCCGGCCGGACCCACCAGCGTGGTGTGCAGCGACTGGTAGCCATTGAGCTTGGCGATCGCGATGTGGTCCTTGAACTTGCCGGGCAGCGGCTTGTACATCTGGTGAAGGATGCCCAGGCCCGTGTAGCAGGCGATCACGTTCGGCACGATCAGGCGAAAGCCATAGATGTCGGTCACCTGGGCGAAGCTCAGGTGTTTTTCTTCCATCTTGCGGTAGATGGAATAGAGCGTCTTCTCGCGCCCCGCGATTCGCAGCGTCATGCCGGCAGAGGAGAAGGCGCCTTCGACTTCTTTCTGCACCTTCTGGATCAAGTCTCGTCGTCGCCCGCGTGCCTTCGCCACCGCTTTCGATAGCGTCGCGTAGCGCCAAGGCTTGAGGTGCCGGAACGACAGTTCCTGCAGTTCGCGGTAGGTCTGGTTCAGGCCGAGGCGGTGCGCGATGGGCGCGTAGATCTCGAGCGTTTCGCGCGAGATGCGAGCCCACTTTTCACGCGGCGCGTCGGCCAGCGTGCGCATGTTGTGCGTGCGGTCGGCCAGCTTCACGAGGATGACGCGCACATCGCGCGCCATGGCCAGCAGCATCTTGCGGAATGACTCGGCCTGGTTTTCTTCGCGGGTGTTGAACTGCAGCTTGTCGAGCTTGGTGAGCCCGTCGACCAGTTCGGCCACCGGGGCGCCGAAGCGCTCGATCAGCTCGGGCTTGGTCACGCCGCAGTCTTCGATGGCGTCGTGCAGCAGCGCCGCCATCAGCGCCTGGGCATCGAGCTTCCATTCGGCGCATTGCGCCGCCACGGCGATGGGATGGGTGATGTACGGCTCGCCGCTGTTGCGCAACTGGCCCAGGTGGGCTTCGTCGGCGAAGCGGTAGGCGCGGCGTACGAGTTCGGTGTCTTCGGCGCCCAGATAGTCCAGGCGCGCGGTCAATGCAGCGAAGCTTGCGGCAGCCGCATTCAGTGCCGCCGGGCTCGGCTTCGGCACGCCCGTGGGGGCTTGGGACTGATGTTTGGCAACCGCGCTCATGGCTACCACTTTAGCGTGACCGCTCTGTAGACGCGTCCAGGCATAAAAAAAGCACCGCTTTGCGGTGCCTTTTCGTTGCAGGGCTGCGTCAGATCAGCCCGGCACCTTCTTGAGCATTTCGATGCCGATCTTGCCTTCCGCGATTTCGCGCAGGGCCGTGACGGCGGGCTTGTTCTTGCTCTCGATCTTGGGCGCGTGGCCCTGGCTCAGCATGCGCGCACGGTACGTGGCAGCCAGCACGAGCTGGAAGCGGTTCGGAATCTGAAGCAGACAGTCTTCGACGGTGATGCGGGCCATGATGAGTATCTTTCGGTCGGTGAGCAGGAGATCAGGGGATGTTCAGTGCGGCAAAGGTGTCGGCACGTGCACGGCGCTGTGCGGAATACCGAAGCCGCTGAGCGTGGACAATCGCCTTGAGATCAAAAAGCGCCCGCTCGAATAACTCGTTGATTATAACGAAGTCGAATTCCCCGGCCCTGGCCATCTCTTCGGCGGCGTTTTTCAGCCGCAATTCGATGACCGAGGCGCTGTCTTCGCCGCGCCGCTCGAGCCGGGAGCGCAATTCTTCCCAGCTGGGCGGCAGGATGAAGATCATCACCGCGTTGGCAAAGGTCTTTCGGATCTGCAGCGCGCCCTGGAAGTCGATCTCGAGGATCACGTCCGCCCCCTGGGCGATCCGCTCCTCGATGGCCTTCTTGGAGGTGCCGTACCGGTGCCCGTGCACATGGGCCCATTCCACGAAGCCGTCGGCCGCGATCAGCGCGTCGAATTCGGGCGGCGAGGCAAAAAAGTACTCGCGGCCGTGCTTTTCCTGCCCGCGCGGCGGCCGCGTGGTGTGCGACACCGACGGCTGGACCGCCGAGTCGAGCTCCATGAGCGCCTTGACCAAGCTCGATTTGCCGGCCCCGCTGGGCGCGGCGACCACGAAGATGTTGCCGGGGTAATCCATTCTTTCGCTTGTCTTCTTCGTCATTCGATGTTCTGGACCTGTTCGCGCATCTGCTCGATCAGCACCTTCATGTCCACGCCGATGCGCGTGAGCTCCAGGGCCGCCGACTTGGAGCCCAGGGTGTTGGCCTCGCGGTGCAGTTCCTGGATCAGGAAGTCCAGGCGCTTGCCGATCTCGCCGCCCTTCTTGAGCAGCCGCTCGATCTCGTCCAGGTGCGAATTCAGCCGGGTGAGCTCTTCGGCCACGTCGATGCGGATCGCGAAGGCGGTGGCTTCGGTCAGCGCGCGATCCTGGGCGGCTTCGGGCAGCGTGCCGCCCGTGCCGGCGGTCAGGCCCATGGCCTCCTGCCAGCGCTCCAGGAAGCGGTTGCGCTGCTGTTCGACCAGCTGGGGCACGAGTGGCCCGGCCTGCTGCACCAGGGTGCGCAGCTGGGCCAGGTGCGCCTCGAGCATCTTGGCGAGCCGGGCGCCTTCGCGCTGGCGGGCCGACATCAGCGCCTCGAGCGCCTTGCCCGCCACCTCGATGAGGTCGGGGCCCCAGTCGCCGCGGGTGGCGCCGTCGCCACCGGCCAGGCGGATCACATCCGCCACGCTCAGTTCGCGTGCCCCGGGCAACCAGGCCTTGATGCCGTCCTGCACCCCGTTGAGCCGCTGAAGCAGCTTCACGGAAGGCTCGACGACGCCCGCCTGGGCGGTGTTCTCGATGGCCGCGCGCACCTCGACCTTGCCGCGCTTGAGCTTGCCCGTGAGCAGCTCGCGCAGCGCCGTCTCATGCTGGCGCAGCTCCTCGGGCAACTTGAAGGTGAGGTCGAGGAAACGGCTGTTGACCGAGCGGATTTCTACCCCGAGCCGGCCTGCGGCGGAAGGCCGTGCTTCGGCTTCGGAGTGGCTGCCTGCGGACCCGTTTTGGCCGCTGGCGTAGCCGGTCATGCTGTAAACTGGCATTGCGCCTCACTGTGGTTTTGCTTGCATGCACCGAGGCGTCGGTACAGCGTTCGCTTGCCGCACCATCGCCTTCGGGCGAAACTCCCGGATTATGTCAAAGGTCAAGCCTTCGCCCCTGTTGCCCGATACGGTCATTGGCGGTTACCGCGTTGTTCGCCGGCTTTCGGCGGGTGGTTTTGGCGTTGTCTATCTCGCCATCGACCCCAGCGGACAGCAGGTGGCCATCAAGGAATACCTGCCTTCCTCGCTGGCCACCCGCGGGCCCGGCGAGCTGCATCCGCAGGTGCCGCCCGAAAAACTGTCCCTCTACCGGCTGGGGCTCAAGAGCTTCTTCGAAGAGGGCCGCTCCCTCGCGCAGATCTCGCACGCCTCGGTGGTGAGCGTGCTCAATTTCTTTCGCGAGAACGAGACCGTCTACATGGTCATGAACTACCTGGAGGGCGCGACCCTGCAGGACTTCGTGGTCACCGCGCGCGACCTGAAGCGCCAGAAGGTCTTTCGCGAATCGACCATCCGCTCGCTCTTCGACGAGATCCTGCGGGGCCTTCGCATCGTGCACCAGTACAAGATGCTGCACCTGGACATCAAGCCGGCCAACATCTTCGTCACCGACGACGACCGCGCCGTGCTGATCGACTTCGGCGCCGCGCGCGAAGTGCTCAGCAAGGAGGGCATCTTCATCCGACCCATGTACACCCCGGGCTTCGCCGCCCCCGAGATGTACCGGCGCGATTCGTCGATGGGCCCCTGGACCGACATCTACGCCATCGGCGCCTGCATCTACGCCTGCATGCAGGGCTATCCGCCCAACGACGCGCCGCGCCGCATCGAGAAAGACCGCCTGAGCCTGTCGCTCTCGCGCCTTCGCGGCGTGTATTCCGACAACCTCATCGAGGTGGTCGAGTGGTGCATGTCGCTCGATCCGCTCTCGCGCCCCCAGTCGGTCTTCGCGCTGCAGAAAGAACTCAGCCGCGAAGGCGAGCGCCGCTACACCAAGCTCACCGTCGGCGAGAAGGTGCGGCTGTCGATCGACAACATCCGCTCCTTCGACAAGAAGAGTCTGCCCCGGGCTGCGGCCCCCACCACGCGCCCCGCTTGACATGAAATTCTCTGTCTTCCAGGTCAGCCGCAAAGGCGGACGTCTCAAGAACGAAGACCGCATGGGCTATTGCTACACGCGGGAATCGGGCCTCTTCGTGCTGGCCGACGGCATGGGCGGTCACCCCGAGGGCGAGGTCGCGGCGCAGCTGGCCCTGCAGACCATCGCCGCGCTCTACCAGCGCGAGGCGCGCCCCACGGTGAAGGACGTCAAGGGGTTCCTCGCCGAATCGGCCATGGCCGCGCACCAGCAGATCATGCGGTACGCGAGCCACAAGGCGATGCTCGACACGCCCCGCACCACCGTCGTCGCGGCGCTGCTGCAGGGCACGACCGCCACCTGGATGCACTGCGGCGATTCGCGCCTGTACGTCGTGCGCGACGGCCGCCTGCTGACCCGCACGCGCGACCACTCGCACGCCGAGCGCCCCAAGCCCCACGGCTCGGACATGCCGGTCAACCGCAACCTGCTTTTGACCTGCCTCGGTTCGCCGACCACGCCGCTGTTCGACATCGCGCCCCCGCTGCAACTGCAGCGCGGCGACCGCATCATGCTGTGCTCGGACGGCGTGTGGGGCGTGCTGGACGATGCGCTCATCGTGCACACGCTCTCCTCCGGCAAGCCCGTGTCCGATGCGGCCCCCGACCTCGCCGAGATGGCGCTGCGCAAGGGCGGCGCCCACAGCGACAACGTGACGCTCATCGCGCTGGAGTGGGAGATGTCCGAGACCCCGGGCGAAGACCGCGGCATTTCCACCGAGACCATCGACGACGGCGTGTTCGCCTCGACCATCCAGGCCGGCATGCCCTCGGACAGCGAGATCGACGACATGGACGAAGACGCCATCGAGCGCTCGATCGCCGAGATCAACGAAGCCATCCGCCGTTCAGCCGCCCGTAAAAGCTAGATGACCCCCAGTCTTCGCGCACTTCGTGTCGCTGCGCCAACCCCCTTCCAGGGGGCAACACCTGCGGCCCGGCAAAGCCGGTTCCGCGGTGTTCCCCGAACATGCCGCTGAAGAGCGGCTGGCTTTTTTTCCTTTTCGAGTTTCCACAATGACTGCTTTCACCCGAAGCGGCGGCCGTGCCGCCAACCAGTTGCGCCCCGTTCGCATGACCCGCGGCTTCACCATCCATGCCGAGGGCTCGGTGCTCATCGAATTCGGCCAGACCCGCGTGCTCTGCACCGCCTCGGTCGAAGAGCGCGTGCCCCCGCACAAGAAGGGCAGCGGCGAAGGCTGGGTCACGGCCGAATACGGCATGCTGCCGCGCGCCACCCACACCCGCAGCAGCCGCGAAGCCGCCAAGGGCAAGCAGACCGGCCGCACGCAGGAAATCCAGCGCCTCATCGGCCGCTCGATGCGCGCGGTGTTCGACCTCGCCGTGCTCGGCGAACGCACCATCCACCTGGACTGCGACGTGCTGCAGGCCGACGGCGGCACGCGCACCGCGGCCATCACCGGCGCCTTTGTCGCTGCGCAAGATGCCGTCAACAAGCTCCTCGCGGCCGGCACGCTGAAGGCCTCGCCGATCAAGGGCCACGTGGCCGCCATCTCTGTGGGCATCGTCGGTGGCACGCCGCTGCTGGACCTCGAATACACCGAGGACTCCAGCTGCGACACCGACATGAACGTCGTCATGACCGGCGCCGGCCACTTCGTCGAAGTGCAGGGCACGGCCGAAGGCGTGGCGTTCACGCGCGAAGAAATGAACTTGCTGCTCGGCCTGGCCGAGAAGGGCATCGGCGAGCTCGTGACGCTGCAACAGCAAGCGCTTCTCTCGAACTGAAATTCCACAGCTACTGACGCTCGCCAGCCCCGCCGGGCGTCACAGCCACTTTGATCGATCCATGAAACTGGTCCTGGCCTCCAACAACCAAGGCAAGCTCGCCGAACTCCAGCAACTGTTCGCGGCGCTGTCCGTCACCCTGGTGCCGCAGTCGGCACTGGGCGTGGGCGAGGCTGAAGAACCCTTCCGCACCTTCGTCGAAAACGCGCTCACCAAGGCGCGCCACGCGAGCGCCGCCACGGGCCTCGCGGCCATCGCCGACGACGCGGGCCTGTGCGTCGATGCCTTCGGCGGCCTGCCGGGCGTCGACACCGCCTACTACGCCACGCAATTCGGCTACGCCAAGGGCGACGCCAACAACGTGAAGGCGCTGCTCGAACAACTCGACGGCGTCGTCAACCGCCGTGCCGCGCTGGTCAGCACGCTGGTCGCGCTGCGCAGCCACGACGACCCCGAGCCGCTCATCGCCGTCGGCCGCGTGGTCGGCGAGATCGCGTTCGCGCCCATCGGCGACAACGGCTTCGGCTTCGATCCGGTGATGTACCTGCCCGCCTTCGGCAAGACCTTCGCGCAGCTCACGCCCGAGGTCAAGAACGCCAACAGCCACCGCGGCCGCGCCGCGCAGGCGATGCTCGCGCTGATGCGCGAGCGCTGGCTTTAGGCCGCAGATGGCCACTGTCTTCCCGATCCAGCCGGCGCAGTCCACAGGTGCGCCGCAGGCCAACGACGTGCTGCACTGGATGCGGCCCGGCCCGCTGCAGCTCGCGGCGCTGCCGCCACTGTCGCTCTACATCCACCTGCCGTGGTGCCTGCGCAAGTGCCCGTACTGCGACTTCAATTCGCACGAATGGCGCGCCACGAGCGCGGCCGATGCCGATGGCATCCCAGAGGCCGCGTACATCGATGCGCTCGTGGCCGACCTCGACGCGGCGCTGCCGCTGATCTGGGGCCGCACCGTCCATACCATCTTCATCGGCGGCGGCACGCCCAGCCTGTTCTCGCCGCAGGCCATCGACCGCCTGCTGGGCGATGTGCGCGCGCGCCTGAAGCTCGCGCCCGATTGCGAGATCACGCTCGAAGCCAACCCCGGCACCTTCGAGCGCAACCGCTTTCGCGCGTACCGCGCGGCGGGCGTCACGCGCCTGTCGGTGGGCGTGCAGAGCTTCAACGACGAGCACCTGACGGCGCTCGGCCGCGTGCACGACCGCGCCCAGGCCATCGCCGCGGTGGAGGAGGCCGCGAGCGCCTTCGACACCTTCAACCTCGACCTGATGTACGCGCTCCCCGGCCAGACGCTGGAGCACCTGGAGGCCGACCTCTCGCAGGCGCTGGCGCTCGCGCCGCCGCACCTCTCGGTCTATCACCTCACCATCGAGCCCAACACCTGGTTCGCGAAGTTTCCGCCGACGCTGCCCGAAGACGACATCGCCTACGCCATGCTCGACCGCATCACCGAGCGGACCGGCGAGCTCGGCATGTCGCGCTACGAGGTGTCGGCCTATGCGCGCGAGGGGCACCAGTGCGCGCACAACCTCAATTACTGGCAGTTCGGCGACTACCTGGGCATCGGCGCCGGCGCGCACAGCAAGTTGAGCTTTGCGCACCGCATCGTGCGGCAGGTGCGCTACCGCGAGCCCCGGCTGTACATGGAGAACGCGCGCGCGGGCGCGGCCGTGTCGCAGAGCGACGAGGTGTCGCTGGCCGACCTGCCGTTCGAGTTCATGCTCAATGCGCTGCGATTGAAGGCGGGCTTCACGCTGCCTCAGTTCAGCGAACGCACGGGGCTCGCAATGACGTCGATCCAGCGCGGGCTCGAAGAAGCCGAGCGCAAGGGGCTCGTGGCGCGCGACCTGTTCCGCGTGTGGCCGACCGAGCGCGGGCTGGATTTTCTGAGCGACCTGCAGACGCTGTTCCTGCCCGATGGCGATTGAACGGATCGAGGCCTCGGCCTCGGCATAAAATCGACGGTTCCGGAGAGTTGGGTGAGTGGTTTAAACCAGCAGTCTTGAAAACTGCCGACGTGAAAGCGTCCGTGAGTTCGAATCTCACACTCTCCGCCAGCAGGCCGCCTATCCGCTCGGCAATGCGCGCAGGGCAAGGCCTTGCCTCTTTATTGAATTCCCTCGGTATCTGACCCGGTCCACCTCGAACGTCTTGGGGTGCACAGACTCGCGGTCAGTTGAATTGCCTTGGTTCGGACAGACCGAAGATCGAATCGGCCCGGCGCCATCGCCGCCAATCAGTCCGGTCCCCCCAAATTCAGCGCACCAAATCCTGAAACCGGTAATAAGCCCCCACGATCGGAAGAAACCATGGCTTGCCGAAATGCCCCGGAATCGCGGGCCAGTCGAAATCGCGCCAGGGGTTCAGGTCGGCGCGGCCGTCCATCACCTCGGCCATGATCGCGCCCATGTAGGTCGACATGTGGGTTCCGTGCCCGCTGTAGCCCATGGAATAGAAAAGGCCGTTGCGCTCGCCGGCGCGTGGCAATCGGTCGCGTGTCATGTCGACCATGCCGCCCCAGCAATAGTCGATGCGCGTGTCTCCGAGCTCCGGGAAAACCTCTACCAGCGAGCGCTGCAGGATGGCGCCGCTCTTCATGTCCGACGCCGGGTTGGATGCCGCGAAGCGCGCGCGGCCGCCGAACAGCAAGCGGTTGTCGGGCGTGACGCGAAAGTAATTGACGAAGTTCTTCGTGTCCGTCGTCATTCGGCGCCGCGGCGTGAGGCGGTCGAGGACTTCGACCGGCAGCGGCTCGGTCACGATGATGAATGCGCCCACGGGCACGATGCGGCGGCGAAACCATGCCAGCGGTCCGATGGCCGATGTACCGGTCGCTAGCAGCACCTGCCTGGCGCGGACGCTGCCACCGGGCGTTTCGACCTGATGCGCCGATCCGGCCTGGCGCTTGAGGCCGACGACCGGCGCGTTCTCGTAGATGCGCACACCGCGCCTGGCCGCCGCAACGGCGAGGCCGTGGCCATAGCGGCCCACGTGCATGCCGGCGCTCTTGCCGAAGACCATGCCGCCGAAATACCGGTCGGACCCGATCTCGCTGCGCAGGTCTGCCCGCGTGACCATGTGGGTGTCCGGATCGCATTCCTTCGCCATCAGCGCCTGCGAGCGGGCCAGCTTGTCGTAGTGTTCCGGCTTGGCGGCGAGCTTGAGCTTGCCGACCCGTTTGAAGTCGCAGTCGATGCCTTCTTCGGCGATCAGCGACTCCACCTTGCACACGCCTGCGTCGAACGCGCGATAGAGCATGTTGGCGCGCTCCCGGCCGAGCCTCCCCGACAACGCGGCGTAGTCCTGCGCGAAACCGTTGTTGCACATGCCGCCGTTGCGGCCGGAGGCGGCACTGCCGATGGCGTCCGCATCGAACACCGCCACGCTCGCGCCTTTTTTGGCCAGCGCGATCGCTGCGGACAAGCCGGTAAAGCCTGCGCCGACCACCGCCACATCGACATCGCCGCTCGGCGCTTCGGTCTGCGCGGCGGTGAATTTGGGGGCGGTATCGAGCCAGTAGGGCATCAATTTCATGGCGTGGAGTCCATCGTCTCTGCGACGTGTGGGTGGGGAGGGCCGGGCGTCAGCCGAACGACTGGTTGGAAAGGGCGAACAGGCGCGCGTCCGCATCCGGATCGATCGAACGTGCCTGTGGGTTGCGCACCATGGGCACCGCGTGGCCGACGCAGGGCAGCCCCATTTCCGTGAGCCAGGCCGAAAGACCGCTGTCCCCGGTCACGTCGATGCGAAGGAACCGGCCGCGGGCTCGGGCGGCGAGTGCGGCGACGAGGCCCATCGCATCGGCGGCACTGCGCGCGCCCGATGCGACCACCGGGCCGATCACCACGCCGTGCCCGAACTCTCTCGCGCAGGCGTAGGCCGACACACCGTCGCCGCGCTCGACGACCATCGCCGTTCCGGTCGCGAACAACGCATCCAGCAATGCAGTCCGGTCCATGCCCGTGGCGGCCAGGTCCAGCCGGCGCACGCGCGCGTCGTCTGCTGCGCGCAGGGGCCGCACGCTCGCGGGCGTCGCGGCACGAAGGGCTTCCGCGGGCAGCACGGCCTGGTGCTGGAACACCTGTCCGCGTGCGACGAACCCGAGCTGCGCATAGAGCGCAAGCCCTTCCTCGGTGGCGTTCAGGAACACCGTGCGGTCGCGCGCCTCTTCGAGCAGCTTCCCCATCAAGGCCCGGCCCAGGCCTTGCCCCTGCATGCCGGGCTCGACGATGACCATGCCCACTGAGGCATGGCTGTCGCCATAGGGCCACCACATCGCCGTGCCCACCAGGCGGCTCGCGACTTCCGCCGCGAAGCCGCTGCCCAGACCGAAGGCGAAGCGCCAGTCGGCCTCGCGGTAGGGCCAGCCGAGCGCTGCGGATTGCCTGACCGCGTCCGGCAGGTGATGGCCGCGCAGCGCGGTCAGCTGCGGCGCCGTCTTCTGTGTCGAAGCGCTCGGGCCGCGCGGAGGTGCGAACGTCATGGCAACGCCTGGGCCTAGAAGTCCGAGACCTTGCCCCACGCCGACGACAGGAACCTGTCCGGGTGGTAGGGGCGCGGGTCCACGAGCGGTTCGGCGCCGCTCACGATGTCGGCGATCAGGTGGCCGGCCCCGGGGCCGATACCGAAGCCATGGCCGCTGAACCCTGCCGCCAGCACGAGCCCGGGCAGGTTCGTGATCTCGCCGATGCCCGGAACGCCGTCGGGCGTGCTGTCCACGTAGCCCGCCCAGGTCGCGGTGACTGTGCTGTCCGCCAGCGCCGGCATCAGTTCGACGGCGCGCTTGTACGTGAGGCGAACGGCCGATGCGTCCACCTTCGGATCGAGAACGCGCATGCGCTCCATCGGCGTGGGCTGGTCGAGCCGCCAGCGCGCGCGGCCTTCATGGCCCGAGCGAACGCCTTCCAGGCCGCCGGGTGCGAGGTTGCGCCATCGCCGCTGGAACATCGGCAGGAACTGCGTTGCAAAACGCAGAAGCTGCGGCGTCGGGTCCACGCGGCCGCGGCCGCTGATGGCCAGCGCGTACCGGCCGTCCTGGCGCCGCGTCATGGAGACGCCGGTCGTGTGCAGCGCAGGCGGAAGCTCCTTGCTGGCGGTGGTGACCGACAGCATCGTCTGCCGGATCGCCGCCTGCGGAAACCGGATGCCGTATTGGCGGCAGAACGAGGATGCCCACGCGCCACCCGCGAGCACCGCGACCTTGGTGCGGATGGTGCCGCGCTCGGTGACCACGGCCGAGAGCCGCCCGCCCTCGGTCTCCAGGCCGCGCGCGGCGCAGCCCTGGTGAATCGTGCCGCCCAGCTTCATCAAGGCGCGCGCCACGGCAGGGGCCGCGAGCGAGGGGTCCGCGGTGCCGTCGGTCGGCGAAAAGACACCGCCCTTCCACGGCTTGCCGGTCGCCCGGCCGTGGCGAGCGGCCTCCTGGGCGGTCAGCATGTGGGTCTTCACGTCGACGGTGCGCGCGAATTCTCCCCAGCGGGCCCAGCCGGCCAGTTCCTTTTCGCTGTTGCTCAGGTAGAGCAGGCCGCATCGGCGGAACCCGGTCATCTCGCCGGTTTCGGCGGTGAACTGTTCCCACAGGTCCAGGCTCCTGGTGGCCATCGGCAATTCGCGCGCGTCGCGGTTCTGTTGGCGGCACCAGCCCCAGTTGCGGCTCGACTGCTCGGCGCCCACGCGCCCTTTTTCGACCAGCGCCACCTTCAGCCCGCGCCTTGCCATGTAGTACGCGGCAAAGACGCCGATGATGCCGCCGCCGATCACGACGACGTCGGCGTGCGTGGGCAGCTCGGGGCTCGATTCGACGGGAACTAGAGGTACAGGCATGGAGATATCCGTAAGGGCTTCAGTGAAAGGCTGCAAGACAGCGGGGTTCCGCGCGTCCATCGTTCCCGGCGGCAAGCTCAGTCACCGAGGACTGCCTTGGTCTCCAGATATTCCTCGAGCCCGTGCACGCCGTATTCGCGGCCGTTGCCCGAGCGCTTGTAGCCGCCGAACGGCGCGCGGCTGTTCCACGCCGGGTAGTTGATGTGCACCTGGCCGGCGCGCAGTCGCGACGCCACGCGCCGTGCCCGCCCGGGGTCGCCCGACTGCACATGGGCGCTGAGCCCATAGACCGTGTCGTTGGCCATCGCGATGGCCTCGTGCTCGTTTTGGTAGGGCATGAGCACCAGCACGGGGCCGAAGATCTCTTCGCGCGCCACCCGCATCGCGGGCGTCACGTCGGACAGCACCGTCGGCCGCGCAAAGAAGCCGTGCGCGAGGCCCGCGGGCCTGCCGGGACCGCCGCAGACCAGCCTGGCGCCTTCCTCGATGCCGCTGGCGATCAGCGCCTGCACCCGCGCGTACTGCGCGGCGTTGGCGATCGGGCCCATCGATGTCTTCTCGTCGCGCGGGTCGCCCACCGCGATGCCCCCCGCCGCCGCCAGTGCCAATGCCTCGACCTCGGCCAGCCGCGATGCGGGCACCAGCATGCGCGTGGGCGCGCTGCACGACTGGCCCGCGTTGCGCATGCCCGCCAACACGCCCTTGGCCACGCCTTGCTCGAAATCGGCATCGTCCAGAAAGAGGTTCGGCGACTTGCCGCCCAGTTCCTGCACCACGCGCTTGACCGTCACCGCGGCCGCCTGGGCCACGAGCACGCCGGCGCGCGTCGATCCGGTGATGGAGATCATGTCCACATCGGGGTGCGCCGCCAGCGCCGCACCGACCACTTCGCCCGTGCCGCCGACCAGGTTGAAGACCCCGGCGGGCGTGCCCGCATCGTGCATCACCTGCGCGAACAGCTGCGCGCTGTAGGGCGACAGCTCGCTGGGCTTGAGCACGACCGTGCAGCCGGCGGCGATGGCCGGCGCGACCTTGGCGGTGATCTGGTACAGCGGCCAGTTCCATGGCGTGATCAGCGCGCACACGCCGATCGGTTCCTTCGAAATGGCGATGCCGTCTTTGCGGGACAGAAAGCTGTAGTGCGCAAGCACTTCCATCTGGGTGCGAACATGCGCGATGCCGAAGGGCACGTGGGCAGAGCGGGCGAACGCGATCGGCGCGCCCATCTCCGCGACGATGGCTTGCGCGAACCATTCCGCGCGCTCCTCCAGCAGCGCGAGGATTCGGCCCAGCAGCGCCAGCCGATCCTGGACGGTGCTTCGAGAAAACGTCTCGAACGCGCGCCGTGCCGCGGCGACGGCCAGGTCGACGTCGGCCGAGGAACCCGCCGCGACATGCCCGATGACCTCTTCGGAAAACGGATCGACGACCGCGATGCTTGCGGCACCGGCGCGGTCCTGCCAGCCCCCATCGATGTAGAGCCGGGTGTCGTCGCGCCTGAGGTGGTTAACTGCCATGCCAAACTTTCATTCGATGGAGCGTCCGGCCGCGGCCGGACAAACTTCGGTTCAAGCGATAACCCATACCTTGCGCACCGTCTCGATGGTGCGCCAGGTCCCGACATAGCCCGGCTTCATGATGAAGCAGTCGCCCGCCTTGAAGGTCGAGGGCGGCTGGCCCTGCTCGGTGATTTCCACCACGCCCGAAAGGATCAGGCAGAACTCCCACGCCTCTCCCTTGATGGAATGGTTCACGCCCACGCTCGACTCGAACACGCCCGCGCGCACCTTGCCGTCCTTGGCGCTGTCCACGTCCCAGTTGCGGCATACGACATCGCCCTCGATCACGCGTTCTGCCGGCGGGCGGTATTCGCGCGGCTCGCCGAGTTCGTCGAAGTTGAAAGGCACAAGAAGTCTGGACATGAGGAACCTTGTTCGCATGGATCGGATGGTGGCTCCATGCTAGAGAAAGCACTGCCGCGTTGGTGCTGAACCATGTACCCCGAAAAGCGTGAAATGCGTGTTTGCGAGTGCCCATCGGTGGATCGTGCCGGCACCGGAAAACGGGTGGCGTGTTCGCATGGCAAGGCACGCGGGCTCAGGCGATTTCACTGGCTTGCGCGGTCTTGTCGAACACGAGGCCGAATGAACGCCGATGGCCGACTCGAGCGCGCCTACAACCCGCCCTGGCACAGGTACTTGATGTGCATGTAGTCGTCCAGGCCGTGCACCGAGCCCTCGCGGCCATAGCCCGATTCCTTGACCCCGCCGAAGGGCGCCGCCTCGGCGGCCAGCGCGCCTTCGTTGATGCCCACGATGCCCGATTCGAGGGCCTCGGCCACGCGCCAGATGCGGCGCACGTCGCTCGAATAGAAGTACGCGGCAAGACCGAAGGGCGTGTCGTTGGCGGCGGCGATCACCTCGGCCTCGGTCTCGAAGCGCGTGACCGGAACCACGGGCCCGAAGGTTTCCTCGCAGCTGCATTCCATGCTGGCGTCGGCATTCACCAGCACGGTCGGCGCGTAGTAGTTGGGACCGTCGCAGCGCGCCGAACGCAGCCGCTCGCCGCCGACCGCGATGCGCGCGCCCCGGGCCACGGCATCGCGCACGTGGCGCTCGATCTTGTCGACGGCGCGCGCGTTGATCATCGGGCCGATCTGCGAGTCGGGCTCGCCGGCGGGGCCGACCTTCAGTGCGCCGACGCGCGCCGCCAGCTTGTCGACGAAGGCGTCGTGCACCTTGGCCTGCACGAACACGCGGTTCGGGCACACGCAGGTCTGGCCGCCGTTGCGGAACTTGGCGGCCATCAGGCCTTCCACCGCGGCGTCGATGTCGGCGTCCTCGAACACGATGAAGGGCGCATTGCCGCCCAGCTCGAGCGAGAGCTTCTTGAGCGTATCGGCCGAGGCGCGCGCGAGGTGCTTGCCCACCGGCGTGGAACCGGTGAAGCTGATCTTGCGCACGCGCGCATCGGCCAGCCACACGTCGACCACGTCGGGCGTGCGTTCGCGCGAAGCCGTCACGATGTTGAGCACGCCCGCCGGCACGCCCGCTTCCTGCGCGAGCTTCACGAGCGCGAGCGAAGTGAGCGGCGTGTCCTCGGCCGGCTTGCAGACCACGGTGCAGCCCGCGGCCAGCGCGGGGGCGATCTTGCGGGCGATCATCGCGGCCGGAAAATTCCACGGCGTGATGGCAGCCACAACGCCCACCGGTTCTTTCAGCGCGAGCATGCGACGGCCGCTCACCGGTGCGGGAATCACCTCGCCATTGGCGCGCGTGGCCTCCTCGGCGAACCATTCGACATAGCTGGCCGCATAGGCCACTTCGCCGCGGCCCTCGGCCAGCGGCTTGCCCTGTTCGCGCGAGATGAGGCGGCCCAGGTCCTCCTGGTGCGCGAGCATCAGGTCGTTCCAGCGCTTGAGGATCTGCGCGCGCTGCTTGGCGGGCACGGCGCGCCAGGCGGGGAAGGCGGCATGTGCCGCATCGACCGCGGCGCGCGCATCGGCGGCGGTGCCGTCGGGCACGCTCGCGAACACGGCGTCGGTGGCGGGATCGGTCACGTCGAGCCGGCGGGCATCGCTGGCGTCGCGCCATTCGGCGCCGATGAGATGGCGGCCCGGCAGCAGGTCCTGGCGTTGGAGAGTGAGTGGCATGGAATGAAGAGGTCGGTGAGGAGTTGGAGCAAGAAACGCTTCAGGCCGCGGCCACGCGCTCGGCAATGGCGATGCCCAGTTCCGTCGTGGAAGCCGTGCCGCCCAGATCGCGCGTGCGCGGCCCGTCGCGCAGCACCGCCTCGATGGCGCCCAGGATCGCGTCATGCGCGGCGCGGCCCGCGCCCTGGCCCTGCGTGAGAAAGTCCAGCATCAGCGCGCCGGACCAGATCATCGCGATCGGGTTGGCGATGTTCTGGCCGTAGATGTCGGGCGCCGAGCCGTGCACCGGCTCGAAGAGCGACGGAAACTTGCGCTCCGGATTGAGGTTGGCCGAGGGCGCGAGACCGATGGTGCCGGTGGTCGCGGGCCCCAGGTCCGAGAGGATGTCGCCGAACAGGTTGCTCGCCACCACCACGTCGAAGCGCGTGGGCTGCAGCACGAAGCGGGCCGAGAGGATGTCGATGTGCTGCTTGTCGATCGTCACTTCGGGGTACTCGCGGCCGATGGCATCGGCGCGGCCGTCCCACCACGGCATGCTGATCGCGATGCCGTTGCTCTTGGTGGCCACCGTCAGGTGCTTGCGTGCGCGGCCGCGGGCCAGCTCGCAGGCGTAGCGCAGCACGCGGTCGGTGCCGTGGCGCGAGAACACCGACTCCTGCACCACGATCTCGCGCTCGGTGCCTTCGTACATCACGCCGCCCAGCGACGTGTATTCGCCCTCGGTGTTCTCGCGCACCACCAGGTAGTCGATGTCGCCGGGCTTGCGGCCGGCCAGCGGGCAGGGCACGCCCTCGAAGAGGCGCACCGGGCGCAGGTTGATGTACTGGTCGAACTCGCGCCGGAACTTCAGCAGCGACCCCCAGAGCGACACATGGTCGGGCACGGTCGCGGGCCAGCCGACGGCGCCGAAGAAGAGCGCATCGACGCCCTTGAGCTGCGCCTTCCAGTCGTCCGGCATCATCTGGCCGTGCGCGGCGTGGTAGTCCGCGCTGGCCCAGTCGAAGGTGCGGCAGTCCAGCTCGAAGCCGAAGCGCTCGGCCGCGGCCAGCACCACGCGCAGGCCCTCGGGCATCACTTCCTTGCCGATGCCGTCGCCGGCGATCAGCGCAATGCGAAAGGTCGGGGTCATCTCGGTCCTTGTCATGGTGTGGCGGTCGCCGCGCGGTCCATCTCGTCGAGCCACCCGCAGCGCAGTTCGGGAACGGAGCGCGCCAGCAGCTCGTAGTAGGGGTGGTGCGGGCCGCGGTCGTAGTCGGCGCGCGCCACCTGCGCGAGCTTCTTGCCGTGCTGCATCACCACGATCTCGTCGCACACCGCGCGCACCGTGTGCAGGTCGTGGCTGATGAAGAGGTACGACACGCCCAGCTCGCGCCGGAGGTCCGCCATCAGGTCCAGCACCGCCGCGCCGACCACCGTGTCCAGCGCGGAAGTGACCTCGTCGCAGAGGATCAGGTCCGGATCGGCCGCCAGTGCGCGCGCCAGGTTCACGCGCTGTTTCTGCCCGCCCGAGAGGCCGCCCGGCAGGCGCCCGGCCACCGTCTGCGGCAGCTTCACCAGGTCCAGCAGCTCGCGGATGCGCTTGCGCAGCGGCTCGCCGCGCAGGCCCTTGTAGAACTGCAGCGGCCGCGCCAGGATGCGCTCGATGGTCTGCGACGGGTTGAGTGCCGTGTCGGCCATCTGGAACACGATCTGGATGCGGCGCAGCTCGTCGCGCTCGCGCTGCCGCAGCGTCGGCTTCAGTTCGCGGCCATGAAACAGCACGCTGCCATGGCTGGGCTCCAGCAGGCCCGCCACCGCGCGCGCGAGCGTGGTCTTGCCCGAGCCCGATTCGCCGATCACCCCGATGGCCTGCCCGCGGTAGAGCTTCAGGTCGATGCTTTCCAGGATCGGCTTGGCCGGACGCCCCTGCGCGTCCACTGGGCCGTAGCCGGCCGAGAGCTGGCGCACCTCGAGCAGCAGCTCGGGATCGTCGCTCGCGGCCTGGGCCGGTGCGCGCACCGCCGGCCGGGCGGCGGCCAGCAGACTCTTGGTGTAGTCGTCGACCGGCGCGGCCAGCAACTGCGCGGTCGCGTTCAGCTCCCGCATGGCGCCGTTGCGCAGCACCAGCACGTGGTCCGCCATTTGCGCCACCACCGCGAGGTCGTGGCTCACGTACACCGCGGTCGCGCGGCGCTCGCGCACCACGCGGCGAAAGGCGCGCAGCACCTCGATCTGCGTGGTCACGTCCAGCGCGGTGGTCGGCTCGTCCAGGATCACCAGGTCGGGGTCGCCGATCAGTGCCATCGCCGCCATCAGCCGCTGCAGCTGGCCGCCCGATACCTGGTGCGGATAGCGCGCGCCGATGCCTTCCGGGTCGGGCAGCGCGAGCTCGCGGAACAGCTGCACCGCCTTGGCCTCGGCCTCGGCCCGTTTGCACAGGCCGTGGATCACCGTGGGCTCGACCACCTGGTCCATGATCGTGCGCGAAGGGTTGAACGATGCGGCCGCGCTCTGCGCGATGTAGGCGACGGTGCGGCCGCGCAATGCGCGCTGCGCACGGGCATCGAGCGCCAGCACGTCGATGTCGCCGATCTGCACGCGGCCGGCCGCGATGCGGCAGCCGCTTCGCGCATGGCCCATGAGCGCGAGGGCGGTGGTGGTCTTGCCCGAGCCCGATTCGCCGATCAGCGCCAGCACTTCGCCGGGCCGCACCGAGAAGCTCAAGGAGTCGACCAGCGTGCTGCCGCCGGCCACGATGCACAGGCCTTCGACGGTGAGTGGGGCGCCCATCAGCGTGCTCCTCGTTCGCGCGCGGCACGGCCGGGCAGGTTGTCGATGACCAGGTTCACCGCGATGGTCAGGCTCGCGATGGCAAGCGCCGGCACGATCACCGAGGCGCCGCCCATGGCCAGCGCGCCGATGTTCTCGCGCACCAGCGACCCCCAGTCGGCCGCCGGCGGCTGGATGCCCAGCCCGAGGAAGCTCAGGCTCGCCAGCAGCAGCACGACGTAGACAAAGCGCAGCCCGAGGTCGGCCAGCATCGGGCCCAGGATGTTGGGCAGGATCTCGCGCAGCATGATGTAGAGCGTGCCTTCGCCACGCGTGCGCGCCACGGTCACGTAGTCCAGCGCATTGATGTTCACGGCCAGCGAGCGCGCCATGCGGTAGGCGCCCGGCACGTAGATGATGGCCGCGGTGACCACCAGCATCGCCACCGACGAGCCGAAGCCCGCCACCATGATGAGCGCGAACATCTTGCTCGGGATCGCGGTCAGCGTGTCCAGGCCGCGGCTGAGCAAGGTGTCGGTCCAGCGGCCGCTGGCGGCGGCCAGCAGCGCGAGCGTGGTGCCGGTGCCGCTGGCCAGCAGCGTGGCCAGCAGCGCGACGCCGATCGTGTAGCGCGCACCTTCGATGATGAGCGCCAGCATGTCGCGGCCCAGGTAGTCGGTGCCGAGCCAGTGCGCCGCGCTCATCGGCTCGAAGACGTTGGAAGTGCCCATCGCCGCCGTGCCGTGCGAGAGCAGCCACGGCCCCAGCAGCGCCGCGAGCAGCCAGAACAGCAGGACCGCCAGGCCCAGCAGGCCCGAGACGCCGAAGCCGCCGAGCCACGGCAGCATGCGGCGCCTGCGTTCCTGCGATGCGGGCACCACTGGCACCAGGGGCACCACGGGCGCCGCGGCACTCGCGGCGGCTGAAGAGGTGGAGGTTTCCATGAGGTTTCCTTCAGCGATGCCGCAGCCGCGGGTTGGCCAGGATGCCGAAGATGTCGGCCGTCGTCACCAGGATCAGGTAGGCGCAGCAAAAGATCATGGCGCAGGTCTGCACCAGCGGCATGTCGCGCTGCGAGACGCCGTCGACCATGAGCTTGGCGATGCCCGGATAGTTGAAGATCGTCTCCACGATGATCACGCCGCCCAGCAGGTACGACAGGCTCAGCGCCACCGCATTGGCGATCGGCCCCACCGCATTGGGCAACGCATGCGCGAGCACCATGCGCATCGGCGAGGCGCCCTTCAGGCGCACCATCTCGATGTAGGGCGCCTCCAGCTGGTCGATCACCGCGGCGCGCGTCATGCGCATCATCTGCGCGACGATCACGCAGCACAGCACCAGCACCGGCATCGCGAAGGCGCGCAGCAGCTGGCCCAGCGACTCGATGTCGTTGACGAACGAAAGCGCCGGCAGCCAGCGCAGCTTGACCGCGAACACCAGCACCGCCAGCGTCGCGACCAGGAACTCCGGCACCGACACCACCGCCACCGCGCTGGTGGAGGCGGCGCGGTCGAACCACGAGCCGCGCCACACCGCCGAGGCGATGCCCAGCGCCAGCGCGATCGGCACCGAGAACAGCGCCGTGACCGCCGCCAGCAGCAGCGAGTTGGGCAGGCGGCTCGCGATCAGCTCGGCCACCGGCATCTGCGTGGTGGCCGAGAGACCGGGGTCGCCCTTGAGCATGCCCAGGAGCCACTTCGCGTAGCGCCGGGGCGCCGGCACGTCCAGGCCCATCTGGGCCCGCAGCGCGGCCACCGCCTCGGGCGTGGCGTCCTGGCCCAGCTGCTCCTGCGCCGCATCGCCGGGCAGCACCGCGGTGATCGCGAACACGATCACCGACACCGCCAGCAGCGACACGAGCGCGAGCGCGATGCGCTGGCCCAGGAGCTTGAGGATCACGCGGTTCATGGCGAACATCCGATCGAGCGACGGCCCGCGCGGCTCATGCCTCGAGCCACACGTTCTCGGCGAAGTTGTAGCCCATGAGCCCGCCCAGCGGAATGGGCGCGAGGCCCTTGAGCTTGGCGCTGTGGCCGTCGATGCTCGCCAGGAACAGCGGGATGCCGATGCCCGCGTCCTGGTGGATCATGGTCTGCATGTCGGCATACATCTGCTTGCGCTTGGCCAGGTCGGTCTCGGCGCGCGAGGCCAGCAGCAGCTGGTCGAACTTCTCGCTCTTCCAGCGCGACTCGTTCCATGCCGCGCCCGACTGGAAGAACTGCGTGAGCAGCACGTCGGCGCTCGGGCGCGGGTTCACGTTGCCGAAGCCGACGTGGCTGTTGAGCCAGTGGTTGGACCAGTAGCCGTCGGCCGGCATGCGCTTGATGTCGAGCTCCAGGCCCGCGCGCTGCGCCGTCTGCTGCAGCAACAGGGACATCTCCACCGAGTACAGCGCCGCCGGCGATGCCACCATCGGCACCTTGCCGGTGATGCCGGCCTTCTGCAGGTGGAACTTGGCCTTGTCCAGGTCGAAGGGGCGCTGCGGCAGGCCGGCGAAGTGGAAGCGGTTGGTCGGGTCGATGGGCTGGTCGTTGCCGATCACCGCGTAGTCCAGCGCGATGGTCTTTTTCATCTGCTCGCGGTCGAACAGGTGCTTCATGCCGAGCACGAAATCAGGGTTGGCGCCCGGGCCCACGTCCTTGCGCATCACCAGGTCGGAGTACTGGCCCGACTGGGTGACGAAGATGCCGAAGCCGGGCGTTCCCTTCACGCGGTCCACCGAGCGCGGGTTGACCGAGCCCACCAGGTCCATGCCGCCGGAGAGCAAGGCGTTCACGCGCGCGCTCTCGTCGCCGATGCCCACGAATTCGATCTCGTCCAGGTAGGGCCTGCCCGGTTTCCAGTAGGCGTCGTTGCGCACCACCAGCGAGCGGATGCCGGGCTTGAATTCCTTGAGCTTGTAGGGGCCGGTGCCGATGCCCGCGTTGAAGTCGGTGGTGCCCTCCTTGACGATCTGGAAGTGCGAGGTGCCCAGGATCACCGGCAGGTCGGCGTTCGGTGCGCTGAGCACGAAGGTCACCTCGTTCGCGCCCGTGGCCTTGGCGCTCTCGATCTGGTCGGCCAGCACCTTGGCCTTGGACGCGGTGGCCGGGTCCTTGTGGCGCATCACCGAGAACACCACGTCGGCCGGCGAGAGCGCCTTGCCGTCGTGAAAGGTAACGCCCTTGCGCAGGGTGAAGACCCAGGTCTTGGCGTCCTTGGTGCTGAACGATTCGGCCAGCGCGGGCTGCGGCGTGAGGCTGCCGTCCAGCGAGGTCAGGCCGTTGTAGACCATGTTGCAGCGCGAGTAGTCGGTCTGGTTCGACTGCTTGGCCGGATCGAGCGTGTCGGTGGCCGCGGCCGTGGCGCCCGCCACCCGGATGCGCCCGCCGCGCCGCGGCGTCTGCGCATGGGCCGACACCGCCATGCCCGCCAGGCTGCCGGCCAGCGTGGCCTGCATGCCGCCGGCCACGAGCATCGCCAGGATGTCGCGCCGCGAGGCGCCGCGCTGCAGCGACCCCATCATGCGAAGGCTTTCGCCGGGGCCGACGAGTTGTTCGAGGCTCTTGTTCTTGCTGTCGCTCATGGTGGGTACTCCTGGGAGGCCGTGGGGTGGAAGAAATCGAGGGGGAACGCAGATCGGGCGGCGGCGCTCAGGCCAGCCTGTCCTTGAGCCGGTAGTACATGCCCACCGCCGGCAGGAACCAGGGCGGGCCGAAGTGACCGGGAATGGCGGGCCAGTCGCGGCCCTGCCAGGGGTTCGCGCGCGCATCGCCGCCCATCGCCGCGGCCATGCGCGCGCCCATGTGGACCGACATTTGCGTGCCGTGGCCGCTGTAGCCCATGGCGTAGTAGAGGCCGTCGCGCTCGCCGGCGTGGGGTAGGCGGTCCTGCGTCATGTCCACGAGGCCGCCCCAGCAGTAGTCCAGCCGCACGGCGCCCAGCTGCGGAAAGGTCTGGGCCAGCCCCGCGCGCAGGACCTCGCCGCTCGCCGCATCCGACTGCGGGCTGGAGACGGCGAAGCGCGCCCGCCCGCCGAACACCAGCCGGTGATCGGCCGTGAGGCGGAAGTAGTGATGGATGTTCGCCACCGTCGTGTAGGTGCGCCGCGCCGCCAGCAGCGCCTGCGCGCGCTCGGCGCCCAGCGGCTCGGTCACCACGATGAAGCTGCCGATCGGCACGATGCGCCGGCGCAGCCAGCCGAAGCTGCCGTAGCCGCCATGGCGCGTGGCGCCGGTGGCCAGCAGCACCTGCTGCGCGGTGACGGTGCCGCGCGCGGTGTGCAGCCGGTGCGCATGGCCCTGGCCGATGCGCTCGATGCGTTCCACGGCGGTGGCGGTGTGGATCTGCGCGCCGTGGCGCTGCGCGGCGGTGGCCAGGCCGTGGGCGAAGCGGCCCATGTGCATCTGGCCGCTGCGCTTGTAGAGCAGCCCGCCGTGGAAACGCTCGCTCTGCACCTCGGCGCGCACCTGTGCCGCGTCCAGCACTTCGACATCGGTGTCCACGCCGTCGTCGGCCAGGCGCTGCGCGCTGCGTTCGAGCGCGGCCATCTGGTTGGCCCGCGTGGCGAGCTTGAGCTTGCCGTGGCGCAGGAAGTCGCAGTCGATCTCCTCCTCGCGCACCAGCCGCGCCACGCTGTCCACCGCGGCGTCGTAGGCGTGGTACCAGGCGCGGGCTTTCTCGATGCCGACCTTGGCCGCCACATCGGCGTAGTCCATGGCCAGCCCGTTGTTCACGTGCCCGCCGTTGCGGCCCGATGCTTCGGCCGCCACCCGCGCGCCGGCCTCCAGCACCGCCACGCGGGCGCCGCGCCGTGCGAATGCCAGCGCCGCCGACAGGCCCGTGAAGCCGCCGCCCACGATCGCGACGTCGACCTGCCCCGGCAGCGCGTGCGCCGCGGGCGAGAAGGCCGGTGCCGAATCGGTCCAGTAGGAATCGAGCTTCATGGCATGAAGAGAAGAGCGGACCGCTGGCGGATCAGAGGCCCACGACGCCGGGAAGTCCGCCGATGTCCTTGATCTCCGTGTAGCGGTAGGCCGGGTTGCCCGGGCCGTGGCCGCGGTTCACGAACACCTTGTTGACGATGCCCATGTCGTCCGCCGACATGAGGTCGTAGCGCAGGCTGGACGACACGTGCAGCACGTCTTCCGGGTTGCAGCCGAGCGAATCGAGCATGTACTCGAAGGCCTGCAGCCGCGGCTTGTACGCCTGCGCCTGCTGCGCGGTGTAGACGCGGTGAAAGGGCGCGCCGAGCATGGCCACGTTCTTCTGGATCTGGTCGTCCGAGGCGTTCGAGAGAATCACCAGCGGGATCTCCTTGGCCACCTTGGCCAGGCCCGCTGCCACGTCGGCGTGCGGGCCCCAGGTGGGCACCGCGTCGTAGTACTTCTGCGCGTCGCTGTCCAGGTACTGGATCTTCCATTTCCTGCACAGGCGCCGCACCGCGTTCTTGAGCACCACCTCGTAGGGCTTCCAGGCGCCCAGCACCTCGTCGAAGCGATAGGCGGTGAAGTTGGCGACGAACTCGGCCATGCGCTCGGTCGGAATGCGGTCGGCGAAGAGGTCGGCGGTCATCTCGTCCATGCGGAACCGGGTGAGGGTGCCGTAGCAGTCGAAGGTGACGTATTTGGGACGGAAGGTCATGGTCTCGAATCCTTTTTCAACGGTGGCGGAAAGATGGTGATTGCGACAAGCTCATTACGAAGTGATTGCAGCACGCAGCCGCTTGGGGGATGTAGGGAAAAACGGCGTCCGCCGCAACGAAGCTGCGGTTTGCAGGGCCGATGACGGCATGCCGTGCGGTCTGCCCTTTGTGCGTGCGGCCATGCACCTCGGTGCGCCGCGCCAAAGCCGGCGAGCACGCTTTTGAAGCGCGGGCCGGCGCCGGCTGCTGGATGTGTCGTGGCGCGAAGCGTTGCATGGCGATGGAGCGATGGAGCGATGGAGCGAAGAGAAGCGGCATGTGGGGAATGGCGATCGATGCTAGGCAGGTTGGCGCAGCATTTGTGTGCGTATGCGGGCGCGCCACCGCAGCGAATTGCAAAACCGGGGCGCGCGGCGGGCGAAGCTTGCGAGTTGCGGCGCAGGCCCGATTCGCTCTGGTGCGGCGCGGCGATGTCGTCCAAGATGGACGCGCAATTTCCACCGCCACAGAGAGTTTTTCCGATGCCCGAACCCACTTCGAACGCACCCGCCATGGACGGCGTGGTGCTCAGGCCGATGACGCCCGCGGACCTGCCGCGCGCGCATGCGCTGTCCGCCGAACTGCGCTGGCCGCATCGCCCCGCGGACTGGGCGCAGACATTCGCGCATGCCGAGGGCATCGCCGCCGAGCGCGACGGCGAGATCGTCGCGACCGGCCAGCGCTGGCTCTGGGGCGAGGGCCACGCCACCATCGGGCTGGTGATCGTTTCGCCCGCGTGCCAGGGCCGCCGCATCGGGCACCGGCTGATGAGTGCGCTGCTCGAAGGCCTGGAAGAGCGCACCGTGCTGCTGCACGCGACCGCCGAGGGGCGCGGCCTTTATGAGCGGCTGGGTTTCGTGCGCACCGGCGAGATGCGCCAGCACCAGGGCATCGCGTTGCCGCCGCCGCTGGTCGCGCTGAAGCCGGGCTGGCGCCTGCGCCCGGCGGGCCTGAACGAATTGCCCGCGCTGCAGGCGCTCGATGCGGCGGCGCGCGGCATGCGGCGCGATGCGCTGATCGCCGATCTGCTGCAGAGCGCCGATGCCTGCGTGGTGCTCGATCGCGACAACGAACCGGTCGGCTTCGCGATGCTGCGGCGCTTCGGTCGCGGGCATTCGATCGGCCCGGTGGTCGCCCCCGATGCCGAAGGCGCGAAGGCGCTGATCGCGCACCTCGCGGGACTGAATGCCGGCCAGTTCACGCGCATCGACATCGACTTCGCAAGCGGCCTGGCCGAGTGGCTCGAGAGCATCGGCCTCTTGCGCGTGGACGCGCCCACGACAATGGTGCGCGGCACGCCGCTGGCCGTGCCGCCGGCGGGACCGACGCTGTTCGCGATCGTCACGCAGGCCGTGGGCTGAAGGGGCGATCCATGGGCACCACCACCACCATCACCACCACCACATTCCTCTACAAGTCGGACCCCGTGCGCGGGCGCCAGTGGGCCGAGGTGTTCGCCCGCCGCCGGCCCGACATCGACTTTCGCATCTGGCCCGACATCGGCGATCCGGCGCAGGTGCGTTTTCTTGCCGCCTGGGAGCCGCCGGCAGACATGGCGGCGCGCTTCCCGAACCTGCAGGTGCTGTTTTCCTCGGGCGCGGGCGTCGACCAGTTCGACTTCGCGGCACTGCCGCCCGCGCTGCCGGTGGTGCGCATGGTCGAGCCCGGCATCGTGCGCGGCATGGTGGAGTACGTGACGCATGCGGTGCTCGGCCTGCACCGCAACATGCCGCAGTACGAGCGCCAGCAGGCGGAGGGCCTGTGGAAGCCGCTGCCGGTGCTGCCCGCCGGCGAGCGGCGCATCGGCGTGCTGGGGCTGGGCTCGCTCGGGCAGGCCGCGCTGGCGCAGCTCGTCGCGCTGGGCTTCGACTGCGCCGGTTGGAGCCGCTCGCGGCACGCGGTCGAGGGCGTGCGGTGCCATGCCGGCGCCGATGAACTGCCGGGCTTCCTCGCGCGCACCGACATCCTCGTGTGCCTGTTGCCGCTGACCGATTCGACGCGCGGCTTCCTCGATGCGCGGCTCTTCTCGCTGCTGCCCGCGGGCGCGGGGCTGGTGCACGTGGGGCGCGGGCCGCAACTGGTGGACGCGCACCTGCTCGCGGCGCTGGCCAGCGGGCAGATCGGCGATGCGGTGCTCGATGTGACCGACCCCGAGCCGTTGCCGCCGGCGCACGCCTTCTGGGGCCATCCGCGCATCCGGCTCACGCCGCACATCGCGAGCATGACGCAGCCGCTGAGCGCCGCGCAGGCGCTGCTGGACAACCTCGCGCGCTTCGAATCCGGCGAGCCGATGGTCGGCCTGGTCGATCGTGCGCGCGGGTATTGAGGGGCGCGATCGGTCGGCTTGAAAAGACGACCGCACGATCTGCTGAGCGCGCCGCACACAACCGCAGCCTGCTGCGCGCAGCACCCCCAAAGCAGCACCACCTCGCGCGATGCGCCGCCTAAGCTGAGGGCACCGAAAGCCTTCTTCGCTCTCGCTTCCACACACACACCGTCATGACGCATCCCACCGCATTGCCCCACCATGCCGCGCTCGACGCGATCGACCGCGCGCACCTCATCCACCCCGTCTCGCCCTGGCGCGTGCACGAGCAGCGCGGCCCGACCGTGCTGGCCTCGGGCCGCGGCGCCTGGTTGACCGACGGCAGCGGCCACGAATTGCTCGATGCCTTCGCGGGCCTGTGGTGCGTGAACGTGGGCTACGGGCAGGAGAGCGTGGTGCAGGCCGCCGCCGAGCAGATGCGCCGGTTGCCGTACGCGACCGGCTACTTCCACTTCAGCAGCGAGCCGGCCATTCGCCTGGCGGAGAAGCTGGTGCAGATCACCCCCGCGTCGCTGACCCGCGTGTACCTGACGCTGGGCGGCTCCGATTCGGTCGATGCGGCGGTGCGCTTCATCGTGCAGTACTACAACGCGACCGGCCGGCCCGCCAAGAAGCAGTTCATTGCGCTGGAGCGCGGCTACCACGGCTCCTCGTCCACCGGCGCGGGCCTCACGGCGCTGCCGGCCTTTCACCGAGGCTTCGACCTGCCGCTGCCCACGCAGCACTACATCGCCTCGCCCTACGCCTACCGCCGCGCCGACGGCGGCGACCCGCAGGCGCTGATCGCGGCGTCGGTCGCGGCGCTGCGCGCCAAGGTGGCCGAGCTGGGCGCCGACAACGTGGCCGCCTTCTTCTGCGAACCCATCCAGGGCTCGGGCGGCGTCATCGTGCCGCCCGTGGGCTGGCTCAAGGCCATGCGCGAGGCCGCGCGCGAGCTGGACATCCTCTTCGTCGTGGACGAGGTCATCACCGGCTTCGGGCGCACCGGCCCCATGTTCGCGTGCGAGGCCGAAGGGGTGGAACCCGACCTCATGACCATGGCAAAGGGGCTGACCGCCGGCTATGTGCCGATGGGCGCCACGCTGATGTCCGAGAAGGTGTACGCCGGCATCGCCGACGGCGCACCCGCCGGCGCGTCGATCGGCCACGGCGCCACCTATTCGGCGCACCCCGTGGGCGCCGCGGTCGCGCTGGAAGTGCTGCGGCTCTACGAAGAAGGCGGCGTGCTGGCCAACGGACAGCGCGGCGCCGCGCATTTCGCGGCCGGGCTCGATGCGCTGCGCGGCCATCCGCTGGTGGGCGATGCGCGCCACCGCGGCCTGCTGGGCGCGCTGGAGCTGGTGAGCGACAAGGCGAGCAAGCGCGGTTTCGATCCGGCGCTCGGACTGTCCGAGCGCATCTTCGCCGCCGGCTATCGCAACGGGCTGGTGTTCCGCTCCTTCGGCGACCACATCCTGGGCTTTGCGCCCGCGCTCACCTTCACCGAGGACGAATTCGCGCAGCTGTTCACGCGGCTCGCGAAGACGCTGGACGACGTGCTCGACGCGCCCGACGTGCGCGCCGCACTGGCTGCCTGAACGGGCCGGCGCGCAAAAGCCCCCGGCATCACCGGGCGACGACGCAGAATCGGACCTTTCCCGTTATCAGGCACCGCCATGTCAGAAGCTTTCAAGATCGACCGCCTGGACCTGCGCATCCTGGCCCAGTTGCAGAAGAACGGGCGCATGACCAACGTGGACCTGGCGGACGCAGTCGGACTGTCGCCCAGCCCGTGCCTGATCCGCGTCAAGCGGCTGGAGCAGGCCGGCTACATCGCCGGCTACGGCGCGCACCTGCGCCTGGAGAAGCTCGGCGACACGCTGACGGTGTTCACCGAGGTCACGCTGCAGGACCACCACCGCGAGGACTTCGTGCGCTTCGAGGCCGCGATCCGCGAGGTGGACGAGGTGCTGGAGTGCCACCTGGTGAGCGGCGGCTACGACTACCTGCTGCGCTTTCTCACGCGGGGCGTGAACCATTACCAGGAAGTGATCGAGGGCCTGCTGGAGCGCAACATCGGCATCTCGAAGTACTTCAGCTACATCGTCATCAAGTCGCCGTTCATCAAGACGCACTGCCCGATCGAACGGCTCTTTCCTCACGAGCATTGACCGGGCTTTGGACGCGGCGAACGCCGCGCATCCTCAGACGGCGGAAATGGAAGCAGAGGCCGCGGTTCCGCCGCCGCCCCGCAACACCGGCGGTGTCCTGACGATCGAAGTCAGCGCGGGTTCGGCCGCGCGCAGCGACGCCAGGTCGGGCCGCGGGCGGCGCAGCTGCGCGTGGGCCGCGAAGGCTTTTTCCATCGCCGATGCCGCGCCCAGCACCTGGTGGTCGGCCCGAAAGCCGCCCACGACCTGCAGGCCGAACGGCATGCCGGCGTGGTCCAGCCCGCAGGGCAGCGAGATGGCCGGATGCGTGGTGAGCGTGACCACGTAGGTGAGCGCCAGCCAGCGGTAGTAGTTGGCCTGCGGCTCGCCGTTGATGTGGGCGGCATACAGCTGCGTCCATGGAAAGGGCGACACCGGCGTGGTGGGCGAGAGCACCAGGTCGTAGTCGGCGAAGGTCGCCTGGAAGCGCTGGATGAGCCGCGTCTGCTCGGCCTGCGCCCAGGCGCTGTCCAGCAGGCTCATGCGCGCGCCCATTTCGTAGTTCGCGCGCGGGTTGGGCCCCAGGCTCTCGGGGTCGCGCTCGTAGGCCGCCTGCATGCCCGCCACGAAGGCTTCCGCGCGCAGCACGTCGAAGCAGCGGTGCGCCTCGCCCATCTCGAAGTCGACGCGGTCGCAGCGGCGAAACAGGTGCCGCATCGCCTCGATCTTCTGGCGGAAGACGGCGCGGATGCGCTCGTCCACGGCGCAGGTGCCGAAGTCTTCGGTCCACGCCACGCGCAGGCCGGCCAGGTCGACCTGCTGGGGCGCGAGAAAGGACATCGGATCGAGCGGATAGCTCAGCGGGTCGCCCGCGTGCGGGCCGGCCGAGGCGGCCAGCTGCAGGCAGGCGTCTTCCACGGTGCGGCCCATGGGGCCGACGACTGAAATGGGCGTCCAGCCCAGGGGCTTGCGCACGCTGGGCACGATGCCCGGCGAGGGCCGGAAGCCCACCACGCCGCACTTGGCCGCCGGAATGCGCAGCGACCCGCCGGTGTCCGAGCCCGTGCACACCGGCAGCATGTCGCAGGCCAGCGCGGCCGCCGAACCGCCGGAGGAACCGCCGGCATTGAGGTTCGGATCGAAGGGGTTGCCCGTGGCGCCCCACACGTCGTTGCGCGAGTTGGCGCCCGCGCCCATCTCGGGCACGTTGGTCTTGCCCGCCACGATGGCGCCCGCGCGGCGCAGGCGCGCCACCAGCTCGATGTCCTGCGTGGGCACGTGGTCGCGGTAGATCGCCGAGCCCCAGGTCGTGAGCAGGCCTTCGGTGGGCTCCAGGTCCTTCACGCCCAGCGGCAGGCCGTGCAGCAGGCCGAGCGTGTCGCCGCGCATCACCGCGCTTTCGGCCGCCGCGGCCTCGGCGCGCGCGCGCTCGAAGCACGTCGCGGTCACCGCGTTGACGAAGGGGTTCACGCGCTCGATCCGCGCAATGCACGCCTGCAGCAGCTCGACGGGCGAGATGGCCTTGCTGCCGATCAGGCGGCGCAATTCGACGGCGGATTTCTCCACGAGCTCGCAGCCCGCGGTGTGAGAGGTGGTGTTCGGCTTCATCAGTCGGCGGTGATGTTCGCGCGCGCCGCAACGGCGCGCATCAGGGGCAGTTCCCGGTTGATGAGTTCGCTCGACGCGGCGGCGTTGCTGAAGGCCGGCTCGAGCCCCTGGCCCAGCAGCTTGGCGCGCGTGTCGGGGTCGGCGATGGTCGCGACCAGCGCTTTCTCCAGCCTGGCCTTCACATCGGCGGGCAGGCCCTTGGGCGCTGCCAGCAGCAGCCACGAATCCATGTCCACGCCGGCGTAGCCGCTCTCTGCGAACGTGGGCACGTCGGGCAGCAGCGCCGAGCGCCTGGCCGTGGTCAGCGCAATGGCCTTGATCTTTCCGCTCTTGAGCTGGGGCATCGCGGCGCTCACCGTGTCGATGCTGAACTGGATCTGGCCGCCCATGAGGTCGGTCATCGCGGGGGCGCTGCCCTTGTAGGGCACGTGCGTCATCTTCAGGCCGGTCGCATGCAGCACGCTTTCGCCGGCGAACTGCGCGGTGGTGCCAGTGCCGAAGGAGCCGTACGAATACTTGCCCGGCGCGGCCTTCACGTAGTCCACGAACTGCTGGACCGTCTGCACCGGCACCTCGCTGTTGGCCAGGAGGATCAGCGCGACGCGCCCCGCGATGCCGATCGGCTCGAAGCTCTTGACCGGGTCATAGGGCAGGTTGGGGCGGATCGCCGGGTTGACGGTGAAGGTGGAGCCCGAACTGAGCAGCAGCGTGTAGCCGTCGGGCGCGGCCTTGGACACATAGCTTGCGCCGACCACCGTGCCGGCGCCCGCGCGGTTCTCGATCACCACGGGCTGGCCGAGCTCCTTGCCCAGGCGCTGCGCGATCACCCGCCCGTTGACGTCGGTCGCGCCGCCCGGCGGGAACGGAATGACCAGCGTGACCGGATGCGAGGGAAAGTCGGCTGCGGCGGCCGGCGCGACGGCGCAGAGCCCGAGCCCCAAGCCGAGGCCGCACAGCAGCGCCGTGCGCGTCATGCGCTCGATGCGCGAGAAATGATTCATCGTGAACTCCTGGGATTTCGACGGGGAATTTCGGCGGGGACTTCAGGGGCCGGCGGATTCATCCTAGGAGCGCCAGGCCGGTGCCACAAGCGCAATGTTTAGAATTTTTCGTTGCCGAATCGGCAATCGATGCAGGCCGCATCGCCTCGCGTCACAGGAGAGATTCATGCCGCTTCGTGCCTTGCAGGAAACCGCCGTTCGCTACTTTCTCGAGGTCGTGAAAACCGGCTCGGTGAAAGAGGCCGCGCTCAAGCTCAACGTGGCGCCCTCGGCGGTGAGCCGGCAGGTGGCGCGGCTGGAGCGCGAGCTGGACACGCTGCTCTTCGAGCGCCATGCGCGCGGCATGCAGCCCAATGCCGCGGGCGAGCTGCTGGCGGCGCATGCCAAGCGGGCGCAGCAGGACATCGAGCGGGTCGCGAACGACATCGCCAGCCTGCGCGGGCTGCGCAGCGGGCATGTGCGCGTGGCGAGCACCGAGGGCTTCGCCTTCGATTTCGTGCCCACGCTGATCGCGCACTTTCGCCGCAAGCACGAGGGCATTCGCTTTCACCTGGAGGTCTGCTCGCTCGCCGATATTTCCAGGCGGGTTCGCGATGGCGAAGCGGACGTGGGCATCACCCTGAGCGCCGTGCCCGAGCCCGGCATCGAGATCGAGCTGCGGCACCCGAGCCCCATCCTGGCCGTGATGGCCAGGGCCCATCCGCTGGCCTCGCAGCGGCAGCTGTCGCTGCGCCAGGTGGTGGGCTACCCGCTCGGGCTTCCGCAGGAGGACAGCTCGATACGCCGCCTGCTGGACGCCAGCTGCACCCGGCAGGGCCTGCACTATGTGCAGGCCATGTCCAGCAATCACGCGAATGCGCTGCTGAGCTTTGCGGCGGCCGGCGGCGGCATCGCCTTCTACGGTGCGCTGTCGATACGCACGTTGCTGCAGAGCAAGGCGCTGGTGGCCATCCCGTTGAAGGACCGCGAAATGAACGCGCGGCACCTGGAGATCGAGACCATGGCCGGCCGGTCGCTCCCCGATGCGTCCAAGGCCTTCGTGCGGTATCTGGTGGACGCGATCAAGGCCAGCGGCTGACGATCGCGCGGCCTCGCACGGCTCGCGCGGCCTCGCGTTGCAAGCGCCGGCGCGCGGAATGCAGGGCCTCGGACGCCGTACCGGCCCCCGTCGAGGCGGCCTTTGATGTCCGAAGAGCATCGGCTTGCCAGGCCGGCAGTCTGGCTCCGCATTGCTTCGCCGCGCCTGCGCGAGTGCTCGCGCGCCGCTTCAAAGGCCTCGAGATACCCGCGTTTCGGACGGCCGCTCCCCGAAGCGCGCACGGTATTGCGCCGCGAAGTGCCCCATGTGAAGAAATCCGTATTTCTGGGCCGCCTCGCGCACGCCGCTCCCTGCGGCGCCGGCCGAGGCCTGCAATTCGGCGCGGACCCTCTCCAGCCGCATCTCGCGCAGGAACTCCATGGGCCCTTGCCCCGCATGCGCGCGAAACGCCATCTGCAACGCCCGCGCACTGCACCCGACTTCCCGGCACACATCGGCCAGCGACAGCGGCTCCTGCGCATGCGCCGCCATGTATTCCTGCGCCCTGCGCACCACCCGCGGCAACAGCCGCCGCTGCGCATCCCCCGCAAGTGCCCGCGAGTAGTTGTGCCCCGCCGACATCAACAGGCTGGACATCAGATAAGCCTCCGCATGCTCCCCCAGCGCGCTGCCAGTCTGCAGCGCATTCCCCGCATCGAGCGTCAGCCGCAGGTAGTCGATGAAGTGCACCAGCGGCGCCAGCGCGGGGTTGTCCAGCGGCACGCCGAGATCGAACACCAGCGCCTGCCCGACAGGCGCCTGCAGCAATGATTCGAGCCGCGTGAGCAGCGCCGAGCGCGCCAGCTGCACGATCAGGTGCGGGCTGTCGTCGGCCCAGCGCATCGAGAGCGGCTCGGTCGGCGAGGGGAGCGACGCGAGCCGCGGCGTCGCATCCACCTGCTGCGCGCCGCAACGGATCTCCGCACCGCCGCGCAGCGGAATCTGGAGCAGGAAAAAGTCCTGCAGATACCCCGGATCGATCTGCACGCCCGGCCCGTACTGCACGTAATTGAGGCTCACGTCCCGGTGCAGCCGCGCGCTGTGGTGGCAGGCGTCCAGTTCGGTGCGGGGCTTGAGCATCACCAGCCCGTGCGGGCAGAACACGCGCGCGACGCTTTCGCGCGCCTCGTCCATGTCGTGGCTCTCGAACAGCCGGTAGCGCTGCAGCGGCAGGGCCTGCAGAGGCAGCGTGGGGGTGGTGACGGTTTCCATGGGGGCGAGGGCACCGTAGCAAAAACCATCCCCGCCCACAATTCGGACCTCCCCTCGGCAAAAACCTGCGCACCAGGGACAGCGCCTGCGTTTGCGGGACGCTTCCAACGCCCGCCCCCTCGTAACGTTCGCCCCACAGGCCAGCCCGGCCTGCGTGATCAATCCATCGATCGACCTACCGAGGAGAGCCAACGTCATGTTCAAGGGACTCGCAGGCAAGAGCGCCATCGTCACCGGCGGCGCCACATTGATAGGCGTGGGGCTCGTGCGCGCGCTGCATGCGGCCGGCGTGAAGGTCGTGGTCGCCGACATCGACGCCGGCAACGGCCAGGCGCTGGCCGATTCGCTGGGCGCGGGCGTGCGCTTCGTGCGCACCGACATCACGGACGACGCGCAGGTGAAGGCGTGCGTCGCCGAGGCGGCGGCGCAGCACGGCGGGGTGCACTTTCTCGTCAACCTCGCGTGCTCGTACGTGGACGACGGCTTCAAGTCGCCGCGCGCCGACTGGCTCACCTCGTTCAACGTGAACGTGGCGAGCGCGGTGGCGATGCTGCAGGCCGCGCACCCGCACATGGTGGCGGCCGGGGGCGGGGCGGTGGTCAATTTCACGAGCATCTCGGCGCGCGTGGCGCAGACGGGGCGCTGGCTCTATCCGGTGAGCAAGGCCGCGATGGCGCAGCTCACCCGCAACATGGCGATGGACCTCGCGCAGGACAACATCCGGGTGAACAGCGTCTCGCCCGGCTGGACGTGGTCGGCCGTGACGGAGCGCCTGAGCGGCGGCGACCGCGCCAAGACCGATCGCGTGGCCGCGCCCTTTCACCTGCTCGGGCGCGTGGGCGATCCGGACGAGGTGGCGCAGGTGGTGCTCTTCCTGTGCTCGGACCACGCGAGCTTCGTGACCGGCGCCGACTACGCGGTGGACGGCGGCTACGCCGCCATGGGCCCCGAGCAGGCCGTGCCCGCCATTCCCCAGCTGATGGACTGAACAGCGCTCTGCGCAGAACACCAAGGAGAAATGAAATGAAGCGAATCGCCATCGTCGGCGCGGGCCAGTCGGGCCTGCAACTGGGGCTCGGCCTGCTCGCGGCAGGCTACGAGGTCACGATGTTCAGCAACCGCACGGGGGAAGACATCCGCCGCGGCAAGGTGATGTCGAGCCAGTGCATGTTCGACACCTCGCTGCAGATCGAGCGCGACCTGGGCCTGGACCACTGGGCGAGCGTTTGCCCCACGGTGGACGGCATCGGCCTGGCCGTGCCGCATCCCGAGCAGAAGGGCGCCAAGGCCATCGACTGGGCCGCGCGCCTGAACGCGAGCGCGCAGTCGGTCGACCAGCGCGTGAAGATCCCGGCGTGGATGGACGAATTCCAGAAGAAGGGCGGTGAGCTCGTCTTCAAGGACGTGGGCATCGACGAGCTCGAAGCCTGCACGCAGAGCCACGACCTCACGCTGGTGGCGAGCGGCAAGGGCGAGATCTCCAAGCTCTTCGAGCGCGACGCGCACAGGTCGCCCTACGACAAGCCGCAGCGCACGCTGGCGCTCACCTATGTGAAGGGCATGGCGCCGCGCGCGCCGTTCTCGGCAGTGTGCTTCAACCTGATTCCCGGCGTGGGCGAGTACTTCGTGTTCCCGGCGCTCACCACGACGGGGCCGTGCGAGATCATGGTGTTCGAAGGCGTGCCCGGCGGCCCGATGGACTGTTGGGCCGACGTGAAGACGCCCGAGGAACATCTCGCGCGCAGCAAGTGGATCCTGGACACCTTCACACCATGGGAGGCCGAGCGCTGCAAGGACATCGAGCTGACGGACGACAACGGCATCCTCGCGGGCCGCTTCGCGCCGACGGTGCGCAAGCCCGTGGCAACGCTGCCATCGGGCCGCAAGGTGCTGGGCCTGGCCGACGTGGTGGTGCTCAACGATCCGATCACGGGCCAGGGCTCGAACAACGCGGCCAAGTGCGCCGACACGTACCTGAAAAGCATCCTCGCGCGCGGCGAGGGCGCGGCCGATGCGGCGTGGATGCAGCAGACCTTCGACCGCTACTGGTTCGGCTACGCGCAATGGGTCACGCAGTGGACCAACATGCTGCTCGCGCCGCCGCCGCCCCATGTGCTCAACCTGCTCGGCAGCGCCGGCGGGGTGCCGCCGCTGGCGAGCGCCTTCGCCAACGGCTTCGACGATCCGCGCACCTTCTTCCCGTGGTTCGCGGACCCCGCGGAGTCGGAGCGCTACATCGCCACCTGCGCGGCCGTCGCGTAACCCGGAGCGGGTGCATGAAGCAGCGACGCGTGGCCATCGTTGGCGCCGGGCAGTCCGGCATGCAGCTCGCGCTCGGCCTGCAGCGCGCGGGGCGCGAGGTAACAGTGTTCTCCAACCGCTCGGCGCGCGAGATTCTCGAAGGGCCGGTGATGTCCAGCCAGTGCATGTTCGAGACCGCGCTGCAGACCGAGCGCGAACTGGAACTGGACTGGTGGGCCGGCGCATGCCCCGCCATCGAAGGCATCGGCATCGCGGTGCGCAACCCCGAGGGCGGCAAGGCCATCGAATGGCGCGCGCGGCTCGACGGGCCCGCGCAGTCGGTCGACCAGCGGCTCAAGATCCCCGCGTGGATGGCCGAGTTCGAAAAGCGCGGCGGGCAACTGGTGCTGAAAGACGTGGGCCTCGACGACCTGGAAACCTGCGCGCAGACGCACGATCTCGTGATCGTCGCGAGCGGCAAGGGCGAGATCTCGAAGCTCTTCGAGCGCGACGATGCGCGCTCCCCGTGCGACCAGTCGCAGCGCGTGCTGGCGCTGACCTACGTGAAGGGCATGAGGCCCGCCGAGCCGTATGCACGCGTGTGCTTCAACCTGATTCCGGGCGTGGGCGAGTACTTCGTGTTCCCGGCGCTGACCACGACGGGGCCGTGCGAGATCATGGTGTTCGAAGGCGTGCCCGGCGGCCCGATGGATTGCTGGGCCGATGTGAAGACGCCCGAGGAGCATCTCGCGCGCAGCAAGCAGATCCTCGAGACCTTCCTGCCGTGGGAGGCCGAGCGCTGCACGCACATCGAGCTGACCGACGACCACGGCATCCTCACGGGCCGCGTCACGCCGACGGTGCGCAAGCCCGTCGCGACATTGCCCTCGGGCCGCAAGGTGCTGGGTCTCGCCGATGCGGTGGTGCTCAACGATCCGATCACGGGGCAGGGCGCCAACAACGCGGCCAAGTGCGCCGACATCTACTTCAAGCGCATCCTCGAACACGGCGACGCGCCGTTCGATGCCGCATGGATGCAGGAGACCTTCGACCGCTACTGGGAGGGCTACGCGCGCTGGGCCACCGACTGGACGAACAGCCTGCTCGCGCCGCCAACCCCGCACCTGCAGAAGCTGCTGCAGAGTGCGACCCACATGCCCGCGGTGGCGAGCACCATCGTCAATGGCTTCGACGATCCGCGCGTCTTCGCGCCGTGGTGGTTCGACGCCGCGGAGGCCGACCGTTTTCTCGAAACCCGGGCGCGCGAGGCGGCCGTGGACCGCTTCGACCGGCGCGACTTCCGCAAGGCGCTCGGCCAGTTCAGCACCGGGGTGACGGTCATCACCACCCGCGCCATCGACGGCCGCCGCGTGGGCATGACCGCCAATTCGTTCTCCTCGGTCTCGCTCGATCCGCCGCTGGTGCTGTGGAGCCTCGCGCGGCAGGCGCCGAGCGTGGCCGACTTCACCGGCGCCAGCCACTTCGCGATCAATGTGCTCGCGGCGAACCAGCATCACCTGTCGCGGCAGTTCTCCACGCCGCAGGCGGACAAGTTCGCCAGCGTCGACTGCTGCGAGGGCACGGCCGGCGTGCCGCTGCTGGAGGGCGCCATCGCGCGCTTCGTCTGCCGCAACGTGAAGCAGTACGACGGCGGCGACCACCTCATTTTCATCGGCGAGGTGGAGCGCTACGATCGCCTGGACGGCGAGCCGCTGGTCTTTCATTCGGGCTACTACCAGGTGACGACCAGGCACCCCGAATGCATGCAGTGAGGCACGCGGCCCCGCACCACTCTCTCACCTCACCCCACGGAGCAGTTCACATGCAGCAAAAAATCCGCATCCAGGCCACCGACGGCAGCGGCAGTTTCAACGGCTATCTCGCACTGCCCAAGGCCGGCAGCGGCCCGGGCCTGGTGATCGCGCAGGAAATCTTCGGCATCAACCACACGATGCGCGAGGTGGCCGACTACTACGCGGAAGAAGGCTACGTCGTGCTGGTGCCAGACCTCTTCTGGCGCCAGGAGCCCGATGTCGAACTCGGCTACAGCGAGGCCGACTGGCAGCGCGCGTTCGCGCTCTACGGCGGCTTCGACGAGGCCAAGGGCATGGAAGACATGCAGGCCGCGATCACGGCGCTGCGCCAGCGGCCCGAAGTGCAGCACAAGAAGGTCGGCGTGCTGGGCTTTTGCCTCGGCGGCAAGCTCGCGTACCTGGCGGCCTGCCGCACCGATGCGGACGTGGCCGTGGGCTACTACGGCGTGGGCATCGACGCCGCGCTCGGCGAGGCCGATCAGATCAAGCGCCCGCTCACGCTGCACATCGCCGAGCTCGACAAGTTCTGCCCGCCCGAGGCGCGCGACCGCATCGTGCAGACGCTGCAAGGCCGGCCCGGCGTTTCGCTCTACGTGTACCCCGGCATGGACCATGCCTTCGCACGCAACGGCGGCGAGCACTTCCACAAGCCCTCGGCGCTGATGGCGCACGAGCGCAGCATCGCCGCGCTCAAGGGCGCGATCGGCCCGAACTACGACCTCTCGGCACTCTGGGACAAGCACTGCGAGTACGAGTTCGGGACGCGCAACGTCGACGACACGATGGGCACCATGGTGGCCGAGCCGTATGTGAACCACATCCCGACCATGACGGGCGGCGTGGGCTACAAGGCGCTGCACGCGTTCTATACGAACCATTTCGTCAACAGCAATCCGCCCGACACCTCGCTGGTGCCGATCTCGCGCACCGTGGGCGCCTCGCAGGTGGTCGACGAGATGCTGTTCTGTTTCACGCACACCACCGAAATCCCGTGGATGCTCCCGGGCGTGCCGCCGACCGGCAAGCGCGTGGAGATCCCGCTGCTCGCGGTCATCAAGTTCCGCGGCGACAAGCTCTACCACGAGCACATCTACTGGGACCAGGCCAGCGTGCTGGTGCAGGTGGGCCTGCTCGATGCGAAGCTGCTGCCGGTGGCGGGCATCGAGACGGCGCGCAAGCTGCTGGACGAGACGCTGCCGTCGAACACCTTGATGCGCGAGAGGGGCTAGGCCGCGGCTGGGGCTGGGCGGGCTAGGCCGCTCAAGCCGCCGGAAGAAACTTCCTGACATGCGCCGCGAATGCAGCCGTCAACGCTGTCGGCGCCTCGCGGTCGAACGCCAGCGTGACCCCGACGCTCGGCAGATCGGGAAACCCTTGCGCTGGGGTGAGGATCTGCAGGTCGTCGGGAACGGCCGTGCGCGTGAGCACGATGACGGCCTGGCCCGAGCGCGCCATGCCGACCAGGCCCGAGAGGCTGCTGCTGGCATAGGCGAGCCGGTAGGCGCGGCCCGCGGCTTCGAGCGCTTGCCTGGGCAGCCGGTGGTCCAGCGCATCGGGTGCGCCCAGCGCGAGCGGCAGCGGGTCCAGCGACGCGGCAACGCCGTCGCGGTGCGCCACCCACACGAGCGGCTCGTGGCGGATCACGTCGCCGGCCGCATCGCTTGCCACCGACACCAGCGCCAGGTCCACCGCGTGCCGCGCCAGCAGCTCGTGCAGCCGCGGCGTCGGCGCGCACATCACTTCCAGCTGCACGCGCGGATGCAGGCTCGCGAAGCTCTGCAAGAGGTACGGCAGGAAGACGACCGCATAGTCGTCAGGGCAACTGAAGCGCAGCACGCCCGACAGCTGCTCGCCGCGCAGCTCGGCCAGCGCCTCGTCGTGCCTGCGCAGCAGTTCGCCCGCGCGCACGAGGAGCCGCTCGCCGGTCGCGGTGAGCGTGACGCCTCGGCCGGTGCGGTGCAAGAGCGGCTGCTCGACGATGCCTTCGAGCCGCTGCATCTGCATGCTCAGCGCCGACTGCGTGCGCCCCACGCGCAGGGCCGCCTGGCCCAGCACGCCGGTCTCGGCGATGGCGACGAAGCTGCGCAGGAGGTCGATGTCCAGCGACTGGCTCACGGCATGAATTCTCCTGATAGCTGATGTCAAAACAATTCGCTTCCCGGCGGGGGCGCCCCTGCGTAATGTGCGTCATTTTGATCGGCACGCATCGACATGAGCAGCAATGAAGAACCCAAGTTCTGGCAGCAGGCCCGGCAGCACCTGGTGCGCTACGGCGGCACCTTCGAGCCGTTGATCATCGAGCGCGCGCAGGGCTGCTTCGTCTACGACGCCGATGGCCGCGGCATCCTGGACTTCACCTCGGGCCAGATGAGCGCGCTGCTGGGGCATTCGCACCCTGACATCGTCGCGGTGGTCACCGAGCAGATCCGCTCGCTCGACCACCTCTTCAGCGGCATGCTGTCGCGGCCGGTGGTGGCGCTCGCCGCGGAAATCGCGCGGCACGCGCCGCCGGGGCTGGAGCGCTGCCTCCTGCTGAGCACCGGCGCGGAGTCGAACGAGGCGGCGCTGCGCATGGCCAAGCTGGTGACGGGCCGGCACGAGGTGGTGGCCTTCACGCAGTCGTGGCACGGCATGACGGGCAGCGCGGCCGCGGCCACCTACAGCGCCGGCCGCAAGGGCTACGGGCCGGCCGCGGCAGGCTCGCTGGCCATACCGGCGCCCAACGCCTACCGGCCGCGCTTCACGACGCCGGACGGCGCGCTCGACTGGCGCCGCGAGCTCGACGACGGCTTCGAGCAGGTCGACCGGCAGTCCACCGGCGCGCTGGCCGCCTTCATCGCCGAGCCCATCCTCAGCAGCGGCGGCATCCTGGAACTGCCGCCGGGCTACATGGCGGCGCTCAAGCAGAAGTGCCAGGAGCGCGGCATGCTGCTGATCCTCGACGAGGCGCAGACCGGCGTCGGGCGCACCGGCCTCATGTTCGCGTGCGAGCGCGACGGCGTTGTGCCCGACATCCTCACGCTCTCCAAGACGCTGGGCGCGGGCCTGCCGCTCGCGGCGATGGTGACGACCGCCGCCATCGAGGAGGAGGCCCACGCGCGCGGCTTCCTGTTCTATACGACGCACGTCTCCGACCCGCTGCCGGCCGCGGTCGGGCTGAAGGTGCTGGAGGTGGTGGAGCGCGACGGGCTGGTCGAGCGCGCGCGTGTCGCGGGCGCGCGTCTTGAAAAGGGACTGCGGGAGCTTCAGTCGCGCCACGCATGCATCGGCGACGTGCGCGGCCGCGGCCTGCTGCTCGGGCTGGAAGTCGTCGCCAGCCGCGAGACGCGCGAGCCCGCCTTCGAACTGGGCGAAGCCGTCACACGCGAGTGCATGAAGCTCGGCCTGAGCATGAACATCGTGAAGCTGCCCTCGATGGGCGGCGTGTTCCGCATCGCGCCGCCGCTGACGATCAGCGACAGCGAGATCGATCTGGGCCTGGAGCTGCTCGACAAGGCGATCGCGACGGCGGTTCGCGGCGCGTAGCGAACGGGGAAAGCCCCGGCGTTCGTGCCGGGGCCCAATCTCAGCTCATCAGCTCATCAGCTCAAAGGCCCAGCGCCTTCGCCACGCCCGCGCCGTAGGCCGGATCGGCCTTGGTGCAGTTGTCGATGTGCCGGCGCTTGATGAATTCCGGCGCGTCGCCCATCGCGCGCGCGGTGTTGCCGAACAGCGCCTCCTGCTGCTCGGGCTTCATCAGGCGAAACAGGTCGCCCGGCTGCTTGTAGTAGTCGGCGTCGTCCTCGCGGAAGTTCCAGAAGTCCGCATCGCCGCGCAGCTTGAGCGGCGGCTCGCGGTAGTCCGGCTGCTCCTGCCACTGGCCGAAGCTGTTGGGCTCGTAGTGCGGTATGCCGCCGTAGTTGCCGTCCACGCGCATCGTGCCGTCGCGGTGGTTGCTGTGCACCGGGCAGCGCGCGGCGTTCACCGGGATCTGGTGGTGGTTCACGCCCAGCCGGTAGCGCTGCGCATCCGAGTAGGCGAAGAGGCGCGCCTGCAGCATCTTGTCGGGCGACACGCTGATGCCGGGCACCAGGTTGTTGGGCGCGAAGGCGCTCTGCTCCACGTCGGCGAAGAAGTTCTCGGGGTTGCGGTTCAGCTCCATCACGCCCACCTCGATCAGCGGGTAGTCCTTCTTGGGCCAGACCTTGGTGAGGTCGAAGGGGTGGTAGGGCACCTTCTCGGCATCGGCTTCGGCCATCACCTGCACGTACAGCGTCCACTTGGGGAAGTCGCCGCGGCCGATCGAGTCGAACAGGTCGCGCTGGTGGCTCTCGCGGTCGCCGCCCACCAGGGCCGAGGCCTCGGCGTCGGTGAGGTTCTCGATGCCCTGCTGCGTCTTGAAGTGGAACTTGACCCAGAAGCGCTCGTTGGCCGCGTTGACGAAGCTGTAGGTGTGCGAGCCGAAGCCATGCATGTGGCGGTAGCTCGCGGGAATGCCGCGGTCGCTCATCACGATGGTCACCTGGTGCAGCGCCTCGGGCAGCAGCGTCCAGAAGTCCCAGTTGTTGGTGGCGCTGCGCATGTTGGTCTTGGGGTCGCGCTTCACAGCCTTGTTGAGGTCCGGAAACTTGCGCGGGTCGCGCAGGAAGAACACCGGCGTGTTGTTGCCCACCAGGTCCCAGTTGCCTTCCTCCGTGTAGAACTTGAGCGCGAAGCCGCGGATGTCGCGCTCGGCATCGGCCGCGCCGCGCTCGCCGGCCACGGTGGTGAAGCGGGCGAACATCTCGGTCTTCTTGCCCACGGCACTGAAGAGCTTGGCGCGCGTGTACTTCGTGATGTCGTGCGTGACGGTGAAGGTGCCGAAGGCGCCCGAGCCCTTGGCGTGCATGCGGCGCTCGGGAATGATCTCGCGGTTCAGGTTGGCCAGCTTCTCGAGCAGCCACACGTCCTGCATCAGCACGGGGCCGCGCGGGCCGGCGGTGAGGCTGTTCTGGTTGTCGACCACGGGCGCGCCGAAGGCGGTGGTCAGCGGGGTCTTCCTGGAGTCATCGGTGGGATTGGTCATGGGTGTCCGTCTTTTGGGGATGAAAGCGGTGCCACTCTACGTTCATTCGATGGCGGTTCACAACCTCGCCCTATGGCCATGCGGGGCGCTTGCCCGAAAGGGAGAGCGCGGTGGCATACGAAAGGATGAGTGCGCCCTCACGCAGAGGCCTCACGCCGCGTCGTCGAAACCGTGGAACGTCGCGAACGCCTGCACCGGGTCCCTGGGCATCGCAAGGCGGTGCAGCGCCGCATCGGTCTGCGCGTAGCCCAGCGACATGCCGCACACCACCGTCTGGCCCGGGGGCAATTGCAGGCATTCGCGGATGACCGGTTCGTGCCGCACGAAAGACACCTGCGGGCAGGTGTCGAGCCCGCGCGCCTTGGCCGCGAGCATGAAGGTCTGCAGGAACATGCCGTAGTCGGCCCAGCTGTGCGGCATCAGCCGATCGTCGATCGTGAAGATGAGGCCGATGGGCGCATCGAAGAACAGGTAGTTGCGCCCCGTCTGCGTGTAGCGCGCGGCCGCATCCGCGCGGTCGATGCCCAGCGTCGTGTAGTAGCGCGCGCCGAAATCCGATTGCCGCGACCTGCACGGCGCGGGCAGGTCGCCCGGAAAGTGCCGCGAGGCCGGCAGGTCGTCGCGCTCGTGCGAGCGCAGCAGCGCCTGGCTGAACCGGCGCTTGGCGTCGCCTTCGAGCACATGCACCGACCAGGGCTGCGTGTTCGAGTTGCTCGGCGCGCAGCGCGCGACCTCGAGAATTTCAACGACCAGCGCCTTGGAAACCGGTGTGGACTGGAAGGCGCGAACCGCCGCGCGCGAGCGGATGACCTCGTCGACAACGCCTCGCGCCGCGTCGTCCTTGGGGGGAGTTTTCGTCATGGCGCGATGCTCGCACGCAGGTGCGCGGCTGCCCATTGAAACTTGCACAGCATGGGTATGCACGCCGTCGGATTTGGGTGGGTTACCCCTTAGCTCACGCTGCGCGAGGCGCCCTCGCCGCGCGTGGATTCCGCAAGCTCCGTGAGCTGCTCCCGGAGCCAGACGTGGGCCGGATCGTGCTCGTGGCGCCGGTGCCATATCGCGCGCAGGCTCACGTTCGCCACCTCGTAGGGCAGGGGCTTCGCATGCAGGTCGCCGCGGCGCACGAAGGCTTCGGCGAGCGGCGCGGGCACGATGGAAACCATGTCGGTGCCCAGCAGCAGATCGGGCACCGCGAGCGAGTGCGGCACCGTAATGCGGTAGCGCGGGCGCCGGCCGATGGCCGCGAGCGCGTCTTCCAGCGCCTGCCGGTCGAACATCTCCGACTGGCGCGCCAGCCCGCGCTCGACGATGTAGCCGCTCACCGCGCCTTCCTCCTGGCCGCCGAGCGACACGGTGACCAGCGGAAATTCCGCCAGGTCTTCCACGCGGAGGTGCCGACGGCGCAGCGGATGGCCCTTGCGCATGACCAGCACGTCCTCCTGCGTCCACACCGGGCCGCTCTGGAAGCGCGCCGGCACCTCCGCGAAGATGCCGATCGCCAGGTCGATGCGGCCCACGTCGATCTGCTCGGCCAGATCGAGCCGCGTGGACGGCCGCACGACCAGGTCCACCGCTGGCGCGAGGGCGTTCACGCGGTGGCTCAGGTCCACCAGCAGCACCGAGGTCACGTAATCGTTCGCAGCCAGCACGAAGGTGCGCGAGGCGGTGGCGGGATCGAAGGGCTGCACGCCCAGCGTGTCGTGGATGCTGCGCAGGGCCTCCCGCAGCGGCGCGGCCATGGCCAGTGCGCGCGCGGTGGGCTCCATGCCGCGGGCGGTGCGGATGAAGAGCTCGTCCTGCAGCGCTTCGCGCAGGCGCGACAGCGCATGGCTGATCGCGGACTGGCTCAGGTGCAGCCGCTTGCCCGCGCGCAGCAGGTTCTGGTCCTCGAAGACGGCATCGAAGACGCGCAGCAGGTTCAGGTCCATCCGGCTCGGGTTCACCGCCATCTCGTTCTCCTCATGTTGCACGCGCTGCATTGTCGTGTTGCAGATTCATCGCTTCCAGTGGCGGATGCCCGGTGGCACCGTTCGCCCATGCGTTGCCGTCGAACCGGAACAGCGCCGAGACAGGGCCGAGACAAACAACTGGAGCAATCATGGTGCATCACATTTCGAGGCGGACTTTCGCCAAACGCGCTGCGTGTTTCGTGCCGGGCGCGGCGCTGCTGCCGGCTTTCGCATTCGCGCAGGCCGATGCGGCGATGGGGCGGCTCATCGTGGGCTATCCGCCCGGCGGCACGCTCGACCAGACCGCGCGGCGCCTGACCGAAGCGTGGCGCACGCAGGGCCGGCCCTACCTGGTGGACAACCGGCCGGGCGCCGCCGGGCGCATCGCCAATGCGCAGCTCAAGCGCGAGAAGCCGGACGGCAGCGTGCTCCTGTGCACGCACACCTCGGCCATGACGATCTACCCGCACGTCTACACCCGCCTCGCGTACGACCCCGCGAAGGATTTCAGGCCCGTCGCCCTGCTGTCCTCCGCGGCCTGCGCCCTGGCCGTGAGCAGCGCCGTGCCGCCCGAAGTGAAGACGCTGGCCGACTACGTGCGCTGGCTGAAGCGCACCGAGACCGGGCGCACCTACGCATCGCCCGCGGCCGGCTCGCTCGCGCAGTTCCTGGGCTACCGCTTTTCGCAGGCGGCGGGCGTGCCGCTCACGCACGTGGCCTATCGCGGCTCCGCGCCCGCGGTGCAGGACCTGCTGGGCGGCCAGATTCCCGCCTACCTCGGCTTCGTGGGCGACTTCCTGCAGTACCTGGACAGCGGCAAGCTGCGCCTCCTGGCCGTGACCAGCGAACGCCGCTCGCGCTTTCTGAAGAACGTGCCGACCTTCGCGGAGCAGGGCTTCGAGACCGTGACCGGGCTGGAGAGCTACGGCGTCTACGCGCCGGCCGCCACGCCGGAGAAAACGGCGGCCGCGCTCGCCGAAGCCACGCAGGCCGCATCGCGCGACAGCACGCTCATCGCCGGCCTCTCGCAGATCGGCCTGGAAGTGGCCTACCTCGGGCCGGCCGACTGCGTGCGCCTCATCGCCGCCGAGCAGGAGCGATGGAAGCCGGTGGTCGCGGCCTCCGGCTTCAAGGCCGACGAGTAAGGCGGGCAAGCAAGAAAACCCCTCAAGCAAAAAAGGAAAAACCACCCCATGACCGAGCAGGAAAAACTGATCGAGACCAGCCTTCCGTTCCTCGCGGAAATCCAGAACATGACCACGGGCACCGAGGTGGAGCAGTGGCTCAACGCCACCTATCCGCCGGGCTCGCCGCTCTACGACGCGCTGGCCGCGCTGGTGCAGGCCGGCGTGCGCGACGGCTGGGCCGCCAACGTCGAGATCCAGGGACGCAGGTACCGGCGCGCGCGGCTGTGCGATCCGTCGGCGCGCACCTTCGGCTTCAGCATCACCGCGGTCTACATGGACAGCGCGGACAACACGCAGGGCAACCCCGAGGGGAGCTTTCGCGGCGACTACCACGCGCACCCCTACGGCGAATTCAACATGGTGGTGCCGCTGAACGACGGTGCCGCGCTGGCGGGGCCCAACGGGTGGTGCTACGGCGGGTGGACCGCGCCCGCGCCGGGGAGCCATCACTATCCGGAGGCCAAGGGCGGCGCGGTCATCGCGCTGTTCTATCTGCCGGCGGGGCGGATCTCGTACGACATGAAGGCGCCGGGCATCACGTCGTAGCGCACGCGTCGCACAAGTCTTGTTCAGGCCTCGCTGGACGCGGCTTCCGCTGCGATCCAGCTCTCGAAATCGCGCACGCGCTGGGGCACCGGCCGGTCCGCGCGCCAGGCCATGAAGTAGCCGCCCTCGGTGGGCACGCGCAGGTCGAAGGGCGCCGCCAGCCGACCGCTGGCCAGGTCGTCGCGCACGAACGCGAAGAGGCCCACCATCACGCCCAGCTCTTCGGCCGCCGCCTGGTAGGCCATGGCGGCGTTCTCGAACTGCAGGCCGCGCCGCGTGTCGATGCCGGGCGCGCCGGCTGCCGCGAGCCAGGTCTGCCAGTCGTGCGGCCGGTTGAGCGAACTGAGCAGCGCCTGGTGCGCAAGATCGGCCGGCGCCTTCAGCGGCGGCTCGCGCCGCAGCAGCGCGGGCGCGCACACCGGCAGCAGCGTCTCGCGGAACAGCAGCCGGTAGCCGGGGCCGACCGGCGGGCTCGGCTCCGAGTGGATGCTCACGTCGATGTCGTCGCGCTCGAAATCGGTCGGCTTGTGCGAGGTGGTGATCTGCACGTCGATGCGCGGATGCAGCGCATGAAAGCGCGCGAGCCGCGGAATCAGCCAGCGGATCGCAAACGTCGGCGGCAGCTTGATGCGCAGCAGCCATTCGTCGGGGCTTTGCTGCTGCAGTTGGCGGGTGCCGTGCTCGATCTGGTCGAGGGCCACCCGCATGCTCGCGAAATAGCTCTCGCCCGCGGGCGTGAGGCGGATGCCGTGCCGCCCGCGCTCGAAGAGCTGCACCCCGAGCCAGTCTTCCAGCGTGGCGATGTGCCGGCTGACGGCGCCCTGCGTCACGAACAGCTCCTGCGCGGCGCGCGTGAAGTTGCCGCAGCGCGCGGCCGCCTCGAAGGCGCGCAAGGCGTTGAGCGGGGGCAGTTTGCGTGTCATGGGGTATGAAGTTTACTCATGCCTGCATGCCTTTATTGTGATTGCGAAGCGTGAGGGTCGAGGCATAGCATGCGCTCATTACAAAGACAGGAGACACGCGATGACGATGAAGAAACTGCATGCCTGCTTGCATTCGTGCCTGATGACCGCGGTGCTGCTCGGCGCGCACGGCGCGGCATCGGCCGATGACTCGGCCGCCAAGGGCTATCCCGCCCAGCCGATCAAGCTGATGGTGCCGTGGCCCGCGGGCGGCGGCGTGGACACCACCGCGCGCATCGTGTCCGAGCTCTTGGGCCATCGCCTGGGCCAGCCCTTCGTGGTGGACAACCGCGCGGGCGCGGGCGGCAACATCGGCACCGAGCTCGCGGCGCGTCAGAAGGCCGATGGCTACAACCTGCTGATGTCCTCGATCAGCCCGAACGCGGTGAACATCAGCCTCTACACCAAGCTGGGCTTCGATCCGGTGAAGGACTTCGAGCCGATCGTCTACGTCTCGGCCGTGCCCAACATCCTGGTGGTGCCGGCCAACTCGCCGTTCAAGACGGTCAAGGACGTGATCGACGCGGCGCGCGCGAACCCGGGCAAGCTGAACTACGGCTCGGGCGGCATCGGCTCCTCGCAGCATCTGGCCGCGGTGCAGTTCGCCGCCGCCGCGAAGATCGACATCGTGCACGTGCCCTACAAGGGCACCGCGCCGGCCGAGGCCGACCTCGCGGCGGGCCACGTGTCGCTGATGCTCGACACCACCACCTGCCTGCCCTTCATCGCCGGCGGCCGCATGCGCGCGCTGGCCGTGGCCTCCAAGGTGCGCAACCCCGCGCTGCCCGATGTGCCGACCTTCGACGAGGTGGGCCTGAAGGGCGTCTACGCCTCGTCGTGGTACGGCCTCTCGGCGCCGGCCGGCACGCCGCGCCCGATCATCGACAAGCTCAACGCCGAGGCCAACGCGGTGCTCAAGTCGCCCGAGCTGCAAAAGCGCATGGCCGCCTTCGGCGCCGAGGTCGGCGGCGGCACGCCCGAGGACTTCGGGCGCTTCATGGCGAGCGAGACCAAGCGCTATGCGGAGATCGTGCGCATCTCCGGCGTGAAGCTCGACTGATCCCCTTTTCATTTCTCCTCTTCTCCATGTCCCTCGCTCCCCGCACCCTCTTCGACAAGATCTGGCAGCCGCACGTGGTGACGCAGCGCGACGACGGCCAGAGCCTGCTGTACGTCGACCGCCACCTGGTGCAGGACGGCTCCGCGCCGGCCTTCGAGATGCTGCGCCAGCGCGGCCTTCCCGTGCGCCGCCCGGAGCGCGCCTTCGCCACGCCCGACCACTACGTGCCCACCGGTTCGCGCGCGCTCGCCGACATCGCCGACCCCGAGAAGCGCGCGATGGCGCAGGCACTACAGGACGACAGCGCGGCCGCTGGCATCCGATTTTTCGGCCTGGACGATCTGCGCCAGGGCATCGTGCATGTGGTGGGCCCGGAGCAGGGCCTGAGCCTGCCGGGCAGCGTGATCGTCTGCGGCGACAGCCACACCGCCACGCACGGCGCGCTCGGCGCGCTGGCCTTCGGCATCGGCGCCTCGGAAGTGGCGCACGTGCTCGCCACGCAGACGCTGTGGCAGCGCAAGCCCCGCACGCTGCGCGTGACGATCGACGGGCGGCTGTCCGAGGGCGTCTCGGCCAAGGACATCATCCTGGCGGTCATCGCGCGGCTGGGCGCCGCGGGCGGCACGGGGCACGTCATCGAGTACGCGGGCGAGGCGATCCGCGCGCTCTCGATGGCGGGGCGCATGACGATTTGCAACATGTCCATCGAGGCCGGCGCGCGCGCGGGCATGGTGGCGCCCGACGACACCACCTTCGAATGGCTCGCCGGCCGGCCCGAGGCGCCGCAGGGTGCTGCGTGGGACGAAGCGGTCGCGCGTTGGCGCCAGTTGCCGAGCGACGAGGGCGCGGTGTTCGACGCCGAGCTGCGCCTATCCGCTGGCGACATCGCGCCGATGGTCACCTGGGGCAACAGCCCCGAGGACGCATTGCCGATCACCGGCCGCGTGCCCGACCCGGCCGACGCCAGCACCGCCGAGCGCCGCGCGTCGATGCAGCGCACGCTCGCCTACATGGGCCTGGAGGCGGGGCAGATGCTCGACGAGGTGGCGGTCGATCGCGTCTTTATCGGCTCCTGCACCAACGGCCGCATCGAGGACATGCGCAGCGCCGCCGAGGTGGTGCGCGGGCGGCGCGTGGCCGAGGGCGTAGAGGCCTGGGTCGTGCCCGGCTCCGGCCTCGTGAAGCAGCAGGCCGAGGCCGAGGGGCTGGACGCCGTGTTCCGCGCGGCGGGCCTGCAGTGGCGCCATGCCGGCTGCTCGATGTGCCTGGGCACCAACGGCGACCAGGTGGCCGCGGGCCAGCGCTGCGCCTCGACCTCCAACCGCAACTTCGTCGGCCGCCAGGGGCCGGGTTCGCGCACGCACCTCATGAGCCCGGCGATGGCCGCGGCCGCCGCCATCACAGGGCGGCTCACCGACGTGCGCAGCCTGCTCGCATCGCACTGACGACAACCTTCGAACAGCCATCCCATGGAAGCTTTCACACGACTCGAAGCGCTCGCGGCACCGCTGCCGCGCGCCAACATCGACACCGACCAGATCGTGCCCGCGCTGTACCTGCAGAAGCCGCGCTCCGACAACTTCGGCGACTATCTTTTTCATGACGTGCGGCACGACGTGCATGGCCGGCGGCGCGACGAATTCGTGCTCAACGCGCCGGTGTATGCCGATGCGCGCATCCTGGTGGCCGGGCCCAATTTCGGCTGCGGCTCGTCGCGCGAGCACGCGGTCTGGGCGCTGTACGACGGCGGCTTTCGCGCGGTGATCGCGCCGAGCTTCGGCGACATCTTCTTCAGCAATGCGCTGAAGAACGGCCTCTTGCCGGTGCGCCTGCCCGAAGCCGTGGTGCAGCGAATGCTGGACGACCTGCTCGCCGCACCCGGCACGCGCATGACGGTGGACCTTCGCACGCAGACCGTCACCGGCCCGCACGAGCGCGTCGAGCCCTTCCGCATCGATCCGTTCCCGCGCCAGTGCCTGCTCGAAGGCCTGGACGAAATCGACTACACGCTGGCGCAGCACGCGGCCATCGACGCATTCGAGCAAGGCCGCGCGCGCGGCGCGGCTCCTCTTTGAAGTGTGACCCTGAAAGGTTTGAAATGAAGATTGCAGTGATGCCGGGCGACGGCATTGGCGGCGAGGTCACGGCGCAGGCCGTGAAGGTGCTCAAGGCGGTGGTGGGCCACGGCCAATCCCTGGAGTTGGTGGAAGCGGCGATCGGGCAGGCCGGCATCGACGCCGCCGGCGATCCGCTGCCCGCGGCCACGAGCGAGATCGCGCGCAAGGCCGACGCCATCCTGTTCGGCTCGGCCGGCATGCCCGGCGATGAGGAGATCCCGTTCATGATGCGGCCGGGCGCAAGCCTGCTGCGCTTGCGCAAGGAGCTGGGGCTCTTCGCGAATTTCCGGCCGGCTTTTCTTTTCCCCGAGCTGATCGGCGCTTCGACGCTCAAGCCCGAGGTGGTCGACGGGCTCGACCTGATGATCCTGCGCGAGCTCACCGGCGACGTGTATTTCGGCGAGCCGCGCGGCAGCGGCCTCAACGCCAACGGCGAGCGCGAGGCCTTCAACACGATGCGCTATTCGGAGCCCGAAATCGAGCGCATCGCGCACGTCGCGTTCCGCACCGCACGCGCGCGCAGCCGCAAGCTCTGCTCGGTGGACAAGGCCAACGTGCTCGAGGTGATGCAGCTGTGGCGCGAGGTGGTCACGCGCGTGGGCAAGGACTATCCGGACGTAGAGCTCACGCACCTGTTCGTCGATGCGGCGGCGATGCAGCTGATGCGCGCGCCCAGGCAGTTCGACGTGATCGTGACCGGCAACATCTTCGGCGACATCCTCTCGGACGCCGCCGCGATGCTCACCGGCTCCATCGGCATGCTGCCCTCGGCGTCGATGGCGGCCGGCAGCTTCGGGCTGTACGAGCCGGTGCACGGCACCGCGCCCGATATCGCGGGCAAGAACCTCGCGAACCCGCTGGCCTCGATCCTGTCGATGGCGATGATGCTGCGCTTCTCGTTCGACCAGGCGGGGAATGCGCAGCGCGTGGAGGGCGCCGTGCGCCGCGTGCTGGCCGAGGGCCTGCGCACCGGCGACATCTTCCAGCCCGGCTGCACGCGCGTGGGCACCGCGGAGATGGGCGATGCGGTGGTGGCGGCGCTCGGCAAGGCCGCGGCCTAAGGTCCAACGCAGCACCCGCACCGGGATGTGCGGGTGCGCGAGCCCATGAGGTGCGCGCGCGATGCGCTCAGGGGCCGCGCTTGGGCCAGTGGTGGCGCGTGCCGCCCGCGCGGCGGTCGGCCTTTTCCGGCACCACGCCCTGCGCGCTCAATTCGGTGCCACGCGATTCGAGGCGGCGCAGGCACTGCAGAAAGATCTCGATGTGCGCGGCATCCATGCCGTCGAGCAGTTCGGTGTTCAGGCTCGCGATGCGCGGGAACAGCTCGCCGTAAAGCTGCCGGCCCGAAGGGCTCAGGCGCACATGCACTTCGCGGCGATCCTCGGCGTCCTGGCGGCGCTCCACCAGTTTCTTGTCGGTGAGGCTGCGCAGGCCCCGCGAGGTGCGCACGCGGTCCAGGTCGAGCCGCTCGGCGAGCGCCGAGGGCGTGAGCTCGCCGACCTCCGCGAGCGTGCCGATCATTCCCCATTCGCGGCGCGTGATGCCGAAGCCGCCTTCGACCATGCGCGTCGCCATGCCGCTGCCGGCACGCGCGGCGCGCGAGAGCCGGTACAGGAGCAGGTCGTCCAGGGAACGGGGAGCGCGCAGGGCGCCCGCATCGGGAAAAACTGACATGGAAATGGCAAGGGGTTGTGGCTGCGCCGCCTCGGCAGCCAATGATGGATTAGATCAACTATTTGTTACCTACGTATAAACAAAGTAACAAAAGCCGGCCTGTCGCCGGAAGCAGGAGATCTCGTGGCCATTGTCTTTTCCCGGCGAAAGCTCACCGCATGGTGCATCGCCGCCTTTGCCGGTTTCGCCGCCGTCGCGTCCGCTCAAGCGCAGAACCTGGACGGCCCGCTCACGCTCGTCGTCGGCTACGCGCCCGGCGGCAGCACCGACCGCATGGCGCGGCTCATCGCCGAACGGCTGAGCCCGAAGCTCGGCGTCGCCGTGACGGTCGAGAACCGCCCCGGCGAAGGCGGCCGGCTCGCGGCCAAGCAGATCAAGCGCGCGACCGCCGCAGAGAACATCCTGATGCTCGGCAATCCGGCCGTGATGCTGATCGCGCCGCTCGTCATCAAGGACGCGGGCTACGACCCCGACAAGGACTTCGTGCCCGTCTCCCAGGTCAGCAGCTACGACTTCGCGCTGGCCGTGGGCAACAAGCTGCAGCTGGACCGCGCGATGTTCCTGGTGGGCCGCCTCTGGGCGCATCCGGAAGAGGCCGTCTTCGGCGTGCCGGCCACCGGCAGCCTGCCGCACTTCTTCGGCCTCATGGTGGGCGATGCGCTGAGCGTGCAGCCGCAGATCAAGGGCTACGGCGGCTCGGCGCCGCTGTCGGCGGACCTGAGCGGCGGCTCACTGCCCATCGCGATCGACACGCTCGATTCGCTCTATGCGCAGCACGTGGCCGGCAAGATCCGCATCCTGGCGGTGTCGGGCAAGAAGCGCGCGAGCTTCGCGCCCTCGGTGCCGACCTTCCGCGAGGCCGGCATGAAGATCGATGCCGACGGCTGGAACACCTTCTTCGCCCCGAGCAGCATGCCGCAGCCGAAGGTGCAGCTGCTGGCCACGAAGATCCGCGAAGTCATGCAGGACCCGGGGCTGCAGAAGGCAGCCGATGCGCTCTACATCACGCCGGTCGTGAGCACCGCCGCGGAAACCGCGCAGATGCTCAAGGCCTACCGCCAGCAATGGGAGCCGGTGGTGCGCCGCTCGGGCTTCGCGCCCTGATCAGTTCGCGAGCGCAAGCAGCGGCACGCCTGCATACGCGAGCCTGAACGCGTAGAAGATGGCTGCCGCATAGCCGGCGGTCACCAACCAGATTGCTGCGCGCCCGAACGGCACGCGCCACATCGCGATCAGCGCGCCGGCCAGCGGCAGCACCTGCTGCGCATGCACGCCGAGAAAATGCGGCACGCGCAGATCGCCGCCGGTGGCCGACCAGCCGAGCACGGGCAGCACCGCGCCGCCCGCGAGCGCGCCGAAGGTCGGGCCTTCGTGCTGGCTGATCGCGATGCCCGCGCCCGCGCCGGCCACGAAGGTCAGCACGAGGCCGATCACTGTCGCGAGCCGGTAGGCCGGCGGCAGCGCGTCGCCGTGGCGCGCGAACTGCCAGGCGAGCGGCAAGGCCGTGACATTGAGCGCCAGCGCGCCCACGCCCATCAGCGCGTACATCACGGTGTGGAAGACCGAGCTGTTGTTGAAGTGCGAGGCCTGTCCGAGCGCGCCCTGCAGCGTGATGTAGCCGACCTCGAACGTGCCCGCCGCGATGACGACGGCGACGATGGCGCGCACCACGGGCGAGTTGCGGCGCTCGCGCGGCAGGTCACCGACGAGCCAGGCCATGGTGAGTGCATAGAGGCTCACCGAGGCCATGAACTTCAGCGGCTTGACCCACACGCTGACGCCGTCCAGCGTGCGCGGATCGAAGTAGCTCGCCACCAGCGCGGGCACCGTGATCGCGAGCAGCAGGCCGCCGAACTCCGCGAGTTGCGGCTGGCGTGCATGGAGCGCACGCGCAAGCTGCATGGAGGCCGGTGCCACGCGCAGCGCAAGAAAGGCCAGCAACCCGACCGGTCCGAACAGGAAAGTGAGCGCAAAGCAGGGGATCAGCAGCACCGGCGCGATGCCGGCGCGCTCGCCTTCGCGCGCGATCCAGGTGCCCACGAAGAGATCGAAGGCCAGGTAGTGGAACCACCCCGCGGTGAGCAGGCCCGGGTGCTGGAACAGCGCATGCACCGCCGACAGCGAGCTGTAGCCGCCGCCCTCGGCCGACGACCAGTACGTGGCCATCAGCCACCAGTAGACCAGCCCGAGCCCGACCGGAATGACGATGCCGGTCAGTGCCCAGATGGCGGGCTTGGCGCGGCCGAGCCAGGGCGCTGCGCCCAGGGCCGCCCAGGCGGGAAGGGCGATGGTGCCGCCTGCGCTGAAGAGTGAATCGAACATGAGGGGGTCAGGATCAGAAAGGATGGGCGCTATCTTGACGGTGTTTAGATAAAAATGCCAGCACAATTTGAACGGTGTAAAGTTCACGCTTCGACGACTCCGGACATCGAGCAGCCATGGCGGCAAGAAAAAAACCAGTGCAAGTCCCCGCGCCCTACCACCATGGGGATCTGCGCGCGGCGTTGATCCAGGCCACCGAAGGCCTGCTGGCCGAGAGCGGCATCGAGGGGTTCTCGCTGCGCGAGGTGGCACGCCGCGCGGGCGTGTCGCCCGCCGCGCCGCTGCATCACTTCGGCAGTGCGGCGGGGTTGCTGACCGAGGTGTCCATCCTCGGCTTCGAGGAGCTCACGCGCTGCCTGCGCGAAGGCACGGCGACCGGCGGCGACGACCCCGCGCGCAGGCTGCGCGGCCAGGGCGTGGGGTATGTGCAGTTCGCGCTGGCGCATCCGGGGCGCTTCCAGCTCATGTTCCGCAAGGACCGCCTCGTGTGGGACGAGCGGCTCAAGCACGCGGCCGACGCGGCCTTTCTCGAACTCGAGCAGGTGGTGCGCGACTACACGCGCTGGGGCCGCGACAGGCCGCTGGACCACGCGACCCAGGCCGCCGTGATCGCGGCCTGGTCCACCGTGCACGGCTTCGCGCACCTGGCGCTCGACGAGAAGTTCGGCGGCCCCGCGGATGCGCAAGGCACCCGGAGTTTTGTCGACGGCATGCTGCCGGAAATCATGCGGCAGCTCTGGCCCTGAGCACGCTCGGGAAACCTGCGCGGGCCGCCGCGGCCTCACGCCGCGCACCTTCGCGCTGGCCGCGTTCGGCGGCGTGGCGCTGGTGGCCAACTGGCTGCTGATCTTCGCGTCGTTCTCGCGCGCATCGATCTCCATTGCCACCGCGGTCTACAACACGCAGCCCTTCATGCTCGTCGCGCTCGGTGCGCTGTTGTTCTCCGAACGGCTCACCGCGATGAAGGTGGGGTGGCTGTGCATCGCATTCGCGGGCGTCGTGCTGGTGGCGCAGGCAAAAGGTGGTGGTGCCGGCGGTGGTGGCGGGGACTACTTCACGGGTGTGCTGATGGCACTGGGCGCGGCCTTCTTCTATGCCGTGGCCGCCATCGTCGCGAAGAAGCTCGGCGACATGGCGCCGCACCTTATCGCGCTGATCCAGGTCTGCGTCGGCATCGCGATGCTCGCGCCGTTCGCGCACCTGCGCGCGCTGCCCACCGACGCGGCCACCTGGGGCATTCACGTCACGATGGGCGTGATCTACACGGGGCTCGTGTTCATCCTGCTGTACGGCGCGATCCAGAAGCTGCCGACGACGGTGGCCGGCGCGCTGTCGTTCATCTATCCGCTGGTGGCGATCGGCGTCGATTTCGTCGCGTTCGGCCAGCGGCTCACGCCGGCGCAGCTCATCGGCGCAGCGGCCATCCTTGTCGCGGCGGCGGGCATGACCTTCGGGTGGACCTTGCCCGGCCTGCGGGGACGATCGCCCGCGGCGCGCAAGGGCTGACGGCTCACGAAGCGCGCGAACGAGTCAGCTGCAGATGCCGCTGCAGCCAGGCCCGCATGATCGTGCGTCGTTCGATGCCGGGAGCTGCCGCGAGAAAGGCTTCCGCATCCGCCCTGGACAGCGGCTCGGACCGCGCCACCGTCGTGGCCACGGACTGCACCTGCAGCCAGAGCGCGCCGCAATGGACGCACCCCTGGATCGCGAGTTCGTACGCATCGACCCGGCCGAGGTACGCCTCGGTGGGGTCGCGCCCGGGCGTGCCGCAGCAGGTCCATTCGAGGCTCATGTCTTGCGGCTGCCGCGCCGCGTTCGCCCATCCCGCGAAGCGGGACCAGAGGCTTGTTGTTGCTTGCATGTCGATGCTCCGACGGCCACGCCGCGATGGATTCGAGCGGCGGGCCGGAGCAGCAAGGCTATCGAAGCGCGCGTAAAAAAGGCGCAAAAAAAGCCAACGATCGGCGCGGCTTGGGACCGCTCCGAATCGTTGGCTGCCCACTCGCGTGGGTGCCGGGTCGCGCCTTAGCCGGCGCGCTGCTGGCGCCGGCCCAGTGCGAACACCGAGTTCGGCGCGTCCACGACGAAGGGCTTGCGCGCGGGCGTGCCGACCACGGTCGTGCGCCTGCTGCCGGCCACGCTGGTGGCGGCCTGCACGCCCTTGGCCTTCTGCTCGTCGACCAGGCTCTGCAGCGAGATCGATTTCAAAAACTCGACCGCCCGCAGGTTGACCGAGGCCCAGAGCTCGTCGACCTCGCAGCGGCCGGTGTCGTCCACGTCGTCGCCGGCGCGGCGGCGCGTGGTCTCGTTGCCGTGGTCCTCGATGGAGAGCACGATGTCGGCCACGCTGATGAGCGCGGCCTTGCGGCTGAGCGAATAGCCGCCGCCCGGCCCGCGCGTGGATTCGACCAGGTCGTTGCGGCGCAGCTTGGCGAACAGCAGCTCCAGGTACGACAGCGAGACCCGTTGGCGCAGGCTGATGGAGGCCAGCGTGACCGGGCCCGAGCGGCCGTGCAGGGCGATGTCGATCATCGCGGTGACCGCGAAGCGGCCCTTGGTGGTGAGGCGCATGGAAAGCTCCCTTCGTGACTTGGTGAGCGTTACTCGTCCCGGCCGCCGCCCATGCCCAGAAGGGCGAGCAGTGCCTGGAACACGTTGTAGATGCTGAGATAGACGCCCAGCGTGGCGGAGATGTAGTTGGTCTCCAGGCCGTCCTTCACGCGCTTGAGGTCATGCAGGATGAAGGCCGAGAAGATGCCGATGGCCGCGACCGCCAGCGTCATCATCAGCGCGCTCGACTGGATGAAGAAGTTGGCGATGCCGGCCACCAAGAGCAGGATGGCGCCGATGAAGAGCCACTTGCCCATGGACGACAGGTCGCGCTTGATGACCGAGGACAGCGTGGCCATGCCCAGGAAGATCGCGCCGGTGCCGGCAAAGGCCGTCATCACCAGGTTCGCGCCGTTCGCGAGACCCAGCACCGAGCCTACGAGGCGCGAGAGCATCAGCCCCATGAAGAAGGTGAAGGCCAGCAGCACCGGCACGCCGGCGGCCGAGTTCTTGGTCTTCTCGATGGCGTACATGAAGCCGAAGGCGCCGCCCAGGAACACCATGAGGCCGATGCCCGGCGACATGGCGCGCGCCAGGCCCGTGGACACGCCGATCCAGGCGCCCAGCACGGTGGGCACCATCGACAGCGCGAGCAGCCAGTAGGTGTTGCGAAGAACGCGGTTGCGTTCCTGGGCCGACGCAACGGGTGCGTCGAAGCCGGGGTGGTAGATGGGTTGACCGTTGTTCATTCTGATTCCTTGATCGGGCGCCCCGGCGGTGCGGGAACGCGGTGTGGCACGGGAAAAAAGCGGGGTTTTCGCGATGCGAGCGGTTGCCGGAATGCGGCGGCGCGGTCGGATCGACAAAGAGGGAGCCGCAAAGGCTCCAGGTCGCGGCGGAGCCTTAGGCGACCAGGGCGGTGCCGCGGGGTGGCCGCTTGGGCCGATCGAGGAGCGGTGAGAGCGCGGGCGTCAGGGCGAGTCCGCGCGGTTGTTCCGAGAGAAAGAGCACGACCGGCACGGGGTGCCGGGCATCGACCAGTTCGACGTGCTCGGAGCCCGCCTCGTCATGGGAGGGGAGCTCGTCCGCCAGGTCCATGGCGTCGCTCACGAAGGCATCGGAGAGCGACATGCCGGTCGTCACACAGGTCTGCATGTCGGCGCCCGCATGCGCGGGATGCCCGGCGCCCATCAGGCCCTGCGCGAACACGGCAAGGCCGTAGCAGGACAACATGAGGGTGAGGACAGTAGCGGCGAACCAGCGTGACATGAAGCCGCGATTTTACCCGGCGCGCCCCGACCGGCCTTTTTACGGGTTGTTTCGCCCATCCGGACGGCCGGACGTTTCAGGTTTCCAGGGTGGCGGGCGCCGCCTCGTCGCCGGGCTGCAGCCACTCGCGCGCATGGGTGCGCAGCGCGTCGATCTGCAGCCAGACCAGGGCCAGTTCGGTGTGGATGGTGCGTTCGGCAGCGCCGGCATCGCCGGCCGGTGCCACGGCCGCCGCGAGGGCCGCGCGCACGGCCGGCTCGGTGGCGGGCTCGTCCGCGATCGCGCCGCCCTGCAGCCCGCCGGCCAGCGCATCGAGCGCCGCCGCAGCGCCCTCGGCAGCATCGCGCAGCACCGCCATGTGCGGCGAATCGGGCAGCGCGGCGCGGTGCGCGCCGAGCGCCGACAGGTAGCTCAGCAGCGTGTGCGAGCGGATCAGGAAGCGCAGCGCGATGCCCGCGCGCGGCCGCACATAGCCCGGCTCGCGGAACATGTCCGACACGGCGGTGGAGAGCGCCGCATCGGCGTTGTGGTCGTTGCGCCGCGCGAGGCGGTAGTCCAGGTGGTCTCGCGGGCCGGTGCCGTACTGCTCGAGGATCCGGCGCAGGTACCCCGCGTGGCTGCGCATGGCGGTGGCGGCCAGCTCGTTGATGCGCCGCGCCTGCCAGTGCGGCAGCACCAGGAGCACCGCGAGCCCGGCGATGGCGCTGCCGATGGCGGTGTCGACCAGCCGCGGCACGAGCAGGAGGCCGCTGTCGCCCACCTGGTTGAAGCACATCAGCACCAGCAGCGTCATCGCGGCCGTGGCGAGCAGATAGCGCGTGGCGCGCGTCGCGAAGAACAGCACGCCGGCCGCGACCGCGATCACCGACTGCACCAGCGGCTGCGGAAAGAGCTGCAGCAGCGCCCAGCCCGCGACCACGCCCAGCGCCGTGCCGGCGATGCGCTGGCCCATGCGGGAGACGGTGTCGCCGAAGGTCTGCTGGCAGACGAACAGCGTGGTCAGCAGGATCCAGTAGCCCTGCGCGGGGTGGATGGCCTGCATCACGCCGTAGCCCGCGGCCAGCGCGATCGCCAGCCGCAGCGCATGGCGAAAGAGCGGCGAGCGCGGCGTGAGCTGCCGCCGCACGCGTTCGGCCGCATCGCGCCACGAACGCGGCGAGCGGTTGAAAAGGCCCATCTCGGTCCGTCCGGCGCGCGCCGACGGCTGGCTCGCACCGGCGAGTTGGCCGTCCAGCTGCGCGAGGTTGCGCGCGAGCGCTTCCACCGATGCGAGCAATGCCAGGCGATCGGGCGTGGTGGCGCGTGCCCGTTCGTGCTCGATGGCGCCGCGCAGGTCGGCCAGCGCCTGCACGGTTTCCTCGCCCACCTCGAAGGGCTCGCGCCGCGCGATCGAGCCGGCCAGCCGCTGGCACGCCAGCCCCTGCAGGCCGAGCACGCGCTGGCAGCGGTACAGCAGGTCGCTGTGGAAGAACGCATCGGCCAGCGCGTTGTAGTCGTCGTGCGAGGAGCTCGCGCGCTCGTGCACGTCCTGCGCGATCAGGTAGAGCCCGCGGTAGCGCGAGAGGCGCCCGGTCGGCGCCCGCGCGCCGATGCGGCGGAAGATGCTTTCCTTGGCGGCATTCAGCTCGCTCACCACCTCGGCGCTGAGCTGCGCGAGCGAGAGCCGCTTCTGCGCGATGTCGATGCCCCGCAGCGGCTCGAACAGCGACGCCTTGAAGCGCACGAAGTTGCCCAGCACCGTGAACAGCGTGACCAGCCGCGCCTGCACCGGCTGCGCCGGAAAGGCCGCGCACCACAGCACCGAGAACACGCCGTACCACGCGGCACCGGCCAGCAGCAACAGCGGCTCGCGCCCTCCATCATGGCCGTGCGTGGCCTGGTTCTCGATGCCCAGCGTCGCGTACATCGCCAGGATCAGCGTCGCATACGCGATGGCCTTGTAGCGCGCCTCCACCGCGCCCAGCATCGTGAGCCAGAAGGCCGCGAACGCCAGCCCCGCGATGAAGAGCACCGGCCGGCCGAACAGCGCCTCCACCGAGAAGGACACCACCGCGAAGCACGCGAGCGTCACGAGCTGCGCGCGAAAGCGGCCGCGCCAGCTGTCGTCGGTCTCGGCGAGCGCGCTCGCGATGGCGCCGAGGAAAAGGGGAATCACCGCATCGGGGTGGCCGGTGTAGCCGCACACCGCCATCAGGCTGCCGAGCGTGAGAAGAATGCGCAGCGGTTGCGCGCGGGAGGCAAAGGAACGCAGGCGCTGGCGCAGCGAATCGGGGGACAGGGGGAGCATGGCTGCAATCTTGCACGATGCATGCCACGGCGCCGCCACGCTCCGGCCATCGCGTCAGCCCTGCGGCGGCGCCTCCCACGCGAAGCCCACGCCATAGACAGAACGAATCCAGTCGTGCGAAGGCGACACCGCGCCCAGCTTGCGGCGCAGGTTCTTCACGTGGCTGTCGATGGCGCGCTCGGTCACGTCCACCGTGTCGTCGTAGGCGAGCTCCAGCAGCCGCGCGCGCGAGAAGATGCGCCCCGGGTGCCGCGACAGCACCTGCAGCAGCCCGAACTCGCGGCGCGTGAGGTTCAGCGGCGTGCCTTCGAGCGAGGCGCGCCAGTGCACATCGTCCAGCACGAGGCCCGGGGCATCGCCTTGCGGAGCCTGCCCGGGCACTTTCCCGGCCACGTTCCCGGGCGCCGTGCGCCGCAGCACCGCGCGCACCCGCGCCACCAGCTCGCGCGGCGAGAAGGGCTTGCACACGTAGTCGTCCGCGCCGAGCTCCAGCCCGAGCAGGCGATCGACCTCCTCGATGCGCGCGGTGAGCATGATGATCGGATGCGCCGTGTGCTCGCGCGCGCGGCGCAGCACCTCGATGCCGTCCAGCCGCGGCAGCATGATGTCCAGCAGCGTCAGGTCGGGCGGCGAAGCGACGATGCGCTCGAGCGCGCTCTGTCCGTCGGTGAAGTGCTCGGTCTCGTAGCCGACGTGGCGCAGGTAGTCCTGCACCACCGAGGCGATGTCGATCTCGTCCTCGACGATGACGATGCGTGTCATGCGGATGCCGCCAGCGGAAGGGTCAGCGTCATGCGCAGGCCGCCCAGCGGCGAGGCGGCCGCCTCGATGCTGCCGCCATGCGCCTCGATGGTCGCGCGGCAGATCGACAGGCCCAGGCCCGAGCCGCCGAGCGCGCGGTTGCGCGAGGTCTCGCCGCGGAACAGGCGGTCGAAGAGGCGCGGAATTTCTTCCTCGGACACGCCCGGCGCGCTGTCGTCGAACAGCAGCGTGAGGCAGTTGCCGGTCCACGCGCCCTCGACGGTCACCTCGATGCGAAGGCGCCCGCCGGCATCGGTGTAGGCCAGCGTGTTCTCCAGCAGGTTCATGAACACCTGGTGCAGCCGGTGCGCGTCGCCGTCGATCACCGGCTGGGCCGACGCGGCGATGCGGTCGATCGCCTCCCGGTCGACCGCGATGCCGCGCTGGGCGAAGCGGTCGCGCGTGTGGTCCAGCGCCTCCTTCAGCAGCGTGAGCGGAAACACCGCGGTGGTGAGCAAATCGTTCTGCGGCTCGCGCATGCTGCTGCGCAGGTCGTCGACCAGCTGGCCGAGGCGGATCACCTGGCGGTGCATGCGCAGCGCGGTGCGTTCGTCGAAGGTGCGCACGCCGTCCTGCAGCGCCTCGATTTCCGCGCGCATCGCCGCGAGCGGCGTGCGCAGTTCGTGCGCCGCATCGGCGAGCCACGCGCGGCGCGAGGCCTCGACCTTGTCCAGGCGCTGCGCCATGTCGTTGAAGGTCTTGCCCAAGAGCGCGAGTTCGTCCGAGCCATGCACGGCCACGCGTGTGGACAGGCGCCCGCGCGCCACGTCCTGCGCCGCCTGCGTCAGCGCGTCGATGGGCTTGAACCAGCGGCGCGCCAGCAGCCACGACAGCACCAGCGCGAAGGCCAGGCCGCACATGCCGGTGAGCGCGATCACGCCGGACTGGCGCGCGAGGAAGGCGCGGTCGGCCTCGCTTTCGAAGCCCTGCGCGGGCGCGAGCGCCAGGTAGCCGACGACCGAGCGCCCACGCCGGATCGGCATGCGCGCGGCGTTCTCGAAGTCGATGGTGGCGCCGACCACGAGGGCGCCCTGCGCGTCGAGCACGGCCAGGCGCTGGTAGATCGAATCGGCGGCCGAACGCGGGTCGGGAAAGAACCAGGGCGGCGGCGGCATCGAGAAGCGCCGGGGCAAGAGGTCCAGCTGCGGCGAAGCAGAAGAAGAAGAAGAAGAAGAGGCGGGCGGCAGCGGCGGCGGCGAACCGTTGTCCGGGTCGCCGTCGGGGCGTGCGGTGCGGCGCTCGTACCAGGGCGGCAGCCGCCGGTCGTCGGGGCTGGCTGCGCCGTCGAGCACGATCGCCAGCTGGCCCATGCGCAGGCGGTGCCAGGCCTCGTCGTTGTCGCGCAGCTTCTTCCAGTCGCCGTTGGCGACGTAGTGCTTCAGGAGGAGTTGCGAGAGCCAGTCCATGCGCCGGATCTCGATCTCGGCGACGTAGGCGCCCAGCCCCCGCTGCAGCGCAATGATGGAAAAGCCCACGAAGCTGAGCAGCAGCACGATCAGCAAGGCGGCCAGCGCCAGGAAGATCTTGCGGGAGAGGGTCAGACGCGGCATGGGCTCAGGGCAGGCATGGCGGCATTCTGCGACATGCGTTTCGGGCAGGGGGCGTCATAGGCAAGCGGCGGATCATGGCGGCCAAATGGGGAGGAATCTGGGAGAACTCGCTCCCACATTTCTCCCGATTCGAAACGCACGATGCGTGCCCATGAACCCGGCCACGCTTCGCTCACCGAAAAAGTTCCTCCCGGCCTTCGCGGCCGCCGCGCTGGCCTGGGCCAGTCCCGGGCATTGCGCGCCGGCGCGCTCGGCCTGGTCGTGGGCCGATGTCTGGTCCGACCCGGGCATGGACCTCGTCCTGCTGTGGCTGACGGCGATCTTCTGGGTGGTCACGCATGTGTGGACGCTGCTGGTGGTCTGGGCGGAGGCGCGCGCCACGCGTGCCCAGGCGCCGGTCGACGAAGCCGAGGAGGAAAGCGCATGAGCCGCAACGCACCATCCACCGAAGGCTGAGCGTTGCGGACCGCGATGCCGTCTCACAGCGAAACCGCCTGGGTGCATCCCGCGGCGACACCGTCAGCCGACGTGCCGCCGCTGGTGCAGCGCCTCGTGGGTCTGCTGGCATTCAGCGGCCTCGCGCTCGGTGTTCTCATCGCCGCGCGCGGTGGGTGCAGCGAGCGCCATCCGGCCGAGGGGCGCAACGCGAGTCTTTCGACCCTCGCGCCGATCATGCACACCGGCCCCGCCACGCCGATCGACGCCGCGTGCCGCGCTCAGGCCGGCCGTTCCGCGAAGCTGAAGCCCACGCCGTAGATCGAGCGGATCCAGCCGTGCGACGGCGCTGCGGCCGTGAGCTTCTTGCGCAGGTTCTTGATGTGCCCGTCGACCGCGCGCTCGTTCACGTCCAGCGCTTCCGGAAACGCAGCCTCCAGCAACTTCGAGCGCGTGAACACCCGCCCCGGATCGCGCGACAGCGTGCGCAGCAGCAGCAGTTCGCGGCGCGTGAGGTCGAGCGCGCGCCCCTCCAGCTGCGCGCCCCCGTGCGCGTCCCGGAACGACACCGACTTCGACGGCGCCGCGCAAGCCCCGTCCCGCTGCGCATGGCGGCGCAGCACCGTGTGCACGCGCGCCACCACTTCGCGCGGCGAGAACGGCTTGCAGACGTAGTCGTCGGCGCCCAGGTCGAGCCCGCGCAGGCGATCGACCTCGCGCGTGCGCGCCGTCAGCATGATGATCGGATGGTCGCTGTGCGAGCGCACCTTCTGCAGCACCTGGAGGCCGTCGATCTGCGGCAGCACCACGTCGAGCAATGTGAGCGCGGGCGGTGAACTCAGGATGCGGTCCAGCGCCGCCGCGCCGTCCCCGATGTGCTCGACCTCGTGGCCGGCGTTGCAGAGGTGGTCCAGCAGCGCCGAGGCGCTGTCGCGCCCGTCTTCCACCATCAGGATGCGGCTCATGGCGTGGCTCCTTCCTTGCTTCTTTTCAAAAGGACGTGCCGATCTGGAACTGGAAGCGCTGCGTGCGGTCCGCCGCGATGCCGTTGGCGGCGTCCTCCTTCTGGTAGGCGAGCGGCACCGCGTACGCCAGGCGCAGCGGGCCGAGCGGCGAGATCCAGCTGATGCCCAGGCCCGCCGATGCGCGCAGGCGGTTCTGCGCTTTCCATTGCGCATCGGTCATGCTGGCCGTGCGATCGGCGAACACGTTGCCCGCGTCGAGGAAGGTGTAGAGCCTGAGCGAGCGGTCATTGCCCGCGCCGGGAAAGGGCGTGCTGAACTCCATGTTGAAGATCGCCTTGCGTGTGCCGCCCAGCGAGCCGCCCGTGACGGCATCGACCGGCCCGAGCGAGTTCTGCTCGAAGCCGCGGATCGAGCCGAGCCCGCCCGCGTAGAAGTTCTTGAAGATCGGGAAGGTGCTGCCGCTCAATGCCTTCGCATAGCCGAGCTGGCCGTTGATGGCGAGCGTGTATTGCTTGGAGAGCGCGAAGTACTGCTGGTACTGGTAGTCGGTCTTGAGATAACGCAGCGCGCTGCCCACGCCCACTTCGAGGTTCGCGCGCTGCAGGCGGCCGGTGGTCGGCACCAGCGCGCTGTCGCGGTCGTCGCGCGACCACCCCACCGTCGCGGGAATGCCCACCACGTCGCTGCCGGTGCACACCACGCTCGGCGCGGTGCCGGTGCACTTGAAGTAGTCCAGGTAGGCCTGCGGCGTGCCGGTGTAGACGTAGGAGCCGTCGACCAGCGTGTACGAACCGTTGGTGCCCGGCGTGAACGAATAGCGCTCCACGCCGATACCCAGGAACACCGTGTCCAGCTCGCCCACCGGCAGCCCGAAGCGCACCGAGCCGCCGTCGCTCGCGAGCTTGTAGTTGCCGTCGGCTTCGTAGTAGGGCCGCGTGGTGGTGTGGAAGACATTGACCGTGCGCGAGATGCCGTCCTTCGTGAAGTACGGATCGGTCGCGGTGAGCGAGATCGAGCGGTTGTACGAACTGGTGTTGACCTGCAGCCCGAGGTAGTTGCCCGAGCCGAACACGTTCTCCTGCGTGATGCCGAAGCTCAGCGAAATCTTGTCGGTCGACGAGTAGCCCGCGCCCAGCTGCAGCGAGCCGGTGGGCTTCTCGGCCACGTTGACCGTGAGGTCGATCTGGTCGTTGCTGCCCGGCACCTCGGCGGTCTCGACGTTCACCTCGGTGAAGTAGCCCAGGCGATCGACGCGGTCGCGCGAGAGCTTGATCTTGTTGCCGTCGTACCAGGCGCCTTCGAACTGGCGGAACTCGCGGCGGATCACCTCGTCGCGCGTGCGCGCGTTGCCGCCGATGTTCAGGCGCCGCACGTACACACGGCGCGCGGGCTCTGCCTTCAGCACCATGGTGACGCGGTGGCTCGCCCGGTCGATCTCGGGCTCGGCCTTCACGCGCGCGAATGCGTAGCCGAAGGTGCCGAAGTAGTCGGTGAAGGCCTTGGTGGTAGCGGCCACGTCCTCGCCGTTGTACGGGGCGCCGGGGCGCACCGTCACGAGGGTCTTGAACTCGTCTTCGCGGCCGAGGTAGTTGCCCTCGAGCCGCACGCCGGCGACCGCGAACTTCTCGCCCTCGGTGATGTTGAGCGTGAGGTCCAGCGACTGCCGGTCCGGCGAGATGGCGACCTGCGTGGAGTCGATGCGAAATTCGAGGTAGCCGCGCGTGAGGTAGTAGCTGCGCAGCGTTTCCTGGTCGGCCGCGAGCTTGCTGCGCGAATACTGGTTCGACTTGGTGTACCAGGCGAGCCAGCCGCCGCTGTCCTGGTCGAACAGATCGAGCAGCGTGCCCTCGCTGAAGGCCTGGTTGCCGACGACGCGCACGCTCTTGATGCGCGCCGATTCGCCCTCGACGACGGTGAACGTGAGGTTCACGCGGTTGCGCTCCAGCGGCGTGACGGTGGTCACCACCTCGGCGTTGTAGAGGCTGCGGCTCACGTACTGGCGCTTGAGCTCCTGCTCGGCGCGATCGGCGAGCGCCTTGTCGAAGGGGCGGCCTTCGGCAAGGCCGATTTCACGCAGCGCCTTCTGCAGCGCGGCCTTCTCGAATTCCTTGGTGCCCACGAAATCGACGTCGGCGACAGTAGGGCGTTCTTCCACGATGACGACGAGCACATTGCCGTCGACATCGATGCGCACGTCCTTGAAGAGGCCCAGCTCGAACAGTGCGCGGATGGCGGCGCTGCCGCGTTCGTCGCTGTAGTTGTCGCCGGCCTTGATGCCGAGCGTGGAGAAGACGGTGCCCGGCTCTACGCGCTGCAGGCCTTCGAGCCGGATGTCGCGCACGGTGAACGGATCGGTGGCCCATGCGGGCGCAGCGGCCATCGAGAGGAACAGTGCAGCGATGGCCGCGAGGAACTTGGGGAGTTGCATCGCCGCATGGTCTTCGCCAATGTCGGAGAAATATGGGACGCCCTCCGGTGCGTTCGGTAAAGAGCGTTACTGCAACCCCATGGCGCTCACGGCGGGCCATTGCATCGAGAGAGGCTGCTCGCTTCTTTCGCGGCAGTTCTGCAGGTGCGTCTCCATGGACAGGTCGCCCTGGATGTCGAGCAGGCGCTGCACGGTGCGCTCGACCGCATGCGCATCGAGCAGCGGATAGGTGCGCGCGGTGCGCCCGTTGTTGCGCACGAGCCGCGCGATGTAGGGCAGGTCCTGCTGCGTGATGACGGCGGCGGGCATCACGCCTTCGAGCTCGACGCCTTCGCATGGCAGCAGCACGAAGTATTGAAGGCGCAGGTCGTCGGGCAGCAGGCTTCGCAGTTGCGTCGTCTTGCGACCGCCTTGCCATGCGGGGTCTTTCACTTCGCGTGCGCGCGTGCATCCGTTGATCCGCAGGAACCAGCGCGGCGGGGCTTCGCCGGACTTCTTCCGGTAGACGAAGGCGTTGCGCCAGGCCTTGATCTCGAACAGGTAGACGCCGGTCTCGCACACGATGACCGCGTCGATGCGCGCCGTGGGAACCGCGCACCCCGAGGGCATCGGGATGATGAGGTTGCGAAGAATGCGCAGGTGCGAAAAGGCCGGCGTGAATGCGTTGGACAGCTGCTGTATGCCCAGCGATGCGGCGACGGTGCTTTGCAAAACAATGGTCATGTGGACTCCTTCGGAAGGCCGAAGCATTGCCGGGCTTTTGGGAGACTTTTAGTACGTGCCGTTCAAAGGTGCGTCGATGCCGCCGGCCGCTCGAACCCCGACGCGTGCGCTCAAAACAACACCGCATGCAAAGCACGCGGCATCCACCAGATTCCTCCAAATTTGAACGAGACCATGCGTTCAGCCGCTCGATGAAGAGCAGCTGAAAACCCGGAGAAACCTGAATGAAGAAATCCCTCACGGCACTCGCCGCGCTGGCCGTCACCGGCCTGGCTTCTGCCCAATCGTCCGTCACGTTGTTCGGCGTCATCGATGCCGGCGTGACCTACCAGAGCGCCACGTCGCGCGACCCGGTCACGGGTGCGAGCAGCAAGCAGAGCCAATGGAGCCTGGCCAACTCCGGCTACAACTCCAGCCGCATCGGCTTTCGCGGCACCGAAGACCTGGGCGGCGGCCTCGCGGCGAGCTTCTGGCTCGAAGCGCCGATCGGCAACGACGACGGTGCCACCGGCATCGCCAACTTCAACCGCCGCTCCACCGTCAGCCTCTCCGGCGGCTTCGGTGAAGTGCGGCTGGGCCGCGACTACACGGCCACCTTCTGGAACGACACGGTGTTCGATCCGTTCGGCACGAACGGCTCGGGCTCCAGCGCGATCTACTCGGTGAGTGGCGGCGCGGGTCTTGCCAACTCGAACTACGCGCGCGCAAGCAACATGGTCGGCTACTTCCTGCCGCCCAACCTCGGTGGCTTCTATGGCCAGGTGCAGTACAGCCTGAACGAGAACACCAAGACCAGCGCGACCGACACGACCGCCGAGATCAGCAGCAGCGCCGGCCGTTATGTCGGGGGCCGTTTCGGCTATGCGAACGGGCCGCTCGACATCGCGCTGGCGGTGGGGCAGAGCGTTGCGGTGGACACCACCACGCTCACGCGCAAGGTGCAGACCGTCAACCTCGGTGCGTCGTACGACTTCGGCCCGGTCAAGCTCTTCGGCGAACTCTCGAACGTGCAGAACAAGTTCGCGCTCGCCGTGGGCAACAGCCACGACAGCTACAACGGCTACCTCATCGGCGCGAGCATGCCGGTGGGCGCGGGCCTGATCCGCGCGTCGTACTCGACGGTGCGCTACAACGAAGGCGCCGTCGGCATCACCGGCGAAGACCCGCGCGTGAACAAGTTCGCGATCGGCTATGTGCACAACCTCTCCAAGCGCACCGCGCTGTATGCCACTGTCGCCCGCGTGAACAACCGCAACGACGCGGCCTACACCGGCAGCCTGGCGGCCGCGGCCACCACCGGCTACGGCAGCAGCGGCGTGGGCTTCACGGGCCTGCCGCGTTCGTCGACGGGCTACGACTTCGGCATCCGTCACGCGTTCTGACGACGCACCCGGCCCGGTGCGGCAGGGCGCTTGCCTTGTCGCACGCGGGCGGCTTTTTTTCAACGTCGTGAGTTGCTTTCAAAGATGACGCGAAGAATCCATCACCTCGCAGGCGTGCTGGCGGCGGCCGGCCTGTCGGGTTGCATCATGCTGCCGCCACCCATGCCCCCGAGGCCGCCACCGGCGTTGCGCGGCGGGCCACCATTTCCGATGTCCTTCGAGCATCGCAGTCCACCGATGGCGCGGTGGGATGTGTGCGAGGGCCAGCCCGAAGGGGCGCGACCTGCGCTGCCCGGTCCGCGCGCGGACGCACTGTCGGGCACCTGCGAGCGCGGTGCTTCGGGTGCACTGGAATACCGTGGGCCCGGGCCGCGCTGAAGAGAAGGATTGCACGCATGTACTCCGGCAATCTCGGGCTCGGCATCGCTGCGGTCATCGGGCTCGGGCTCGCCGGCGTGGTCGTGATGATGGGCGCTTTGCTGATCGCGAACATGCGCGCCGTCGCACAGGCGCGCGGCATGGCGGAACAGGCACGCGACGATGCGCGGCAGAAGATGCGCGCGAGCAGCGTGCAGGACCTGCGGCCGCTGCTCGGCGTGACGCCGGATGCTGCGAGCATTCGTTTCGATGTCCAGCTTCCGCCTGATGCCGTGCCCGTCTTCGCCATCGAAGCGGAGCTGCGCGACCTGCTCGCCAAGGTCGTGGCGCACGCGGCACGTGTGATGTCCGCGGGCGCAACGCTGCAGGTCTCCGCGCGCGTGGAACGCGGGCATGCGGTCGTTCACTGGCGCGATCTCGATGCGGAAGACGTGCGGCCGCCGCTCGCGCGATTCTTCGATGCGCTCGACGCCGCCTCGCAAGCCAGTGCGCGCGTTTGCGAGCGCATTGCCAGCCGCCACGGCGGGCGCATCTATTCGGCGCCGCACGCCGACGGTGCGCTGGGCCTCACGCTGCGGCTGCCATTGCACGAGTCCACCGCCGGATCTTGAAGGGCGTAGGCTGCCGCGCCGTGGAACTCCGCGTCATACTCGCGGTCCCACGGTGCCGCCGCTTTTCCTTCCGATGCCGAACGTGCGATTCACAGTTTCTTTTCTCCGTGCGCTCGCCGCGAGCGCGGTCTTCTTCGCCACCGGCGCACTGCATGCCCAGGCCTTGCCGCCGGGCGTGCGCCTGGGCATGACGGCCGACGAACTGCACGCTGCATTGCCCGCCGTCGAGCGCGTGCAGCGCCCGCAGCGGCTGACCGGCGGTTTGCTCGGAAGCTGGCGCGCAACGCCTGTCGAGATCGCGGGGTTGATGTTCGAGCCGACCTTCTTCTTCGCGGCTTCGGAATTGCGGCGCGTCGAATACGTGGCCACGGCGCAGGCCGCGCCCGACAGCGGCGCATCGGCGTTCGGCCAACTCGTGCAGTGGGGGCGCGGCGTGTTCGGCAACGAACTCGCGTCGCGCGATCCGGGCAGCGCCTATGCGGCGTGGACGAGCGGCGACACCGATGTCTACGTGCAGCAGGTGAGCGACCCGCGCCGCGCGAGCGTGCGCCTGGTCTACAAGGCGCGGCAGCTGCGGGACGGCAGCGAGCTCTGAGCGTGCCTGCTCAGGCCGCGATGAGCATGCCGCGTTCCTCGATGAACGCCACCACCTCGGCCACGCCCGTGTGGGTCTTCAGGTTCGTCATCACGTAGGGCCGCTGGCGGCGCATGCGCTGCGTGTCCTGCTCCATCACTTCCAGGCTCGCGCCCACGTAGGGCGCCAGGTCGATCTTGTTGATCACGAACAGGTCGCTCTTGGTGATGCCGGGGCCGCCCTTGCGCGGAATCTTCTCGCCGGCCGCCACGTCGATCACGTAGATCGTGAGGTCCGACAGCTCCGGGCTGAAGGTGGCCGCGAGGTTGTCGCCGCCCGACTCGACGAACACCACGTCGGCGTCCGGAAAGTCCTCGAGCATGCGGTCGATGGCTTCCAGGTTGATCGACGCGTCTTCGCGGATCGCGGTGTGCGGGCAGCCGCCGGTCTCCACGCCCATGATGCGTTCGGCGGGCAGCGCGCCGGCCACGGTCAGGAGGCGCTGGTCTTCCTTGGTGTAGATGTCGTTGGTGATCGCCACGAGGTCGTACTTGTCGCGCATCGCCTTGCAGAGCATCTCCAGCAGCGTGGTCTTGCCCGAACCGACCGGGCCGCCGATGCCCACGCGCAGCGGCGGCAGTCTCTTGGTGCGGTGGGGAATGTGGTGCAGGGCGGAGGTCATGGGCGTTGTCCGGTTCGGTCAGCTTCGAAAGAGGCGGGAATATTGTGTTTCATGGCGGGCCGACAGCACGGCCAGCAAAGGGGCGAAGGCCTGGCGTTCGTCGTCGCCCAGGCGCATCGCGCGTTCGACGGCCGCGGGGATTTCGTTCGCGAGCCGCGCGAGGATGCGCTGGCCCGCGCTCTGCCCGAGCGGCACGGCCTTGACGGCCGCGGCCACCATGTTCTCGGCCCAGCCGAAGGCGAAGGCCAGGCACCCGTCGTGCACCGTGGCACCGGTGCGGCCGAGCGCGAAGGCGAAGGCCACGGGGTAGCTGGCGGGCAGGTCCTTGAAGACCTCGGCCGTGTCCGCATGGTGCAGCTTGAGCCACTCGACGAAGGAGCGGCCCATCTGCTCGGTCTGCAGGAAGAACTCGGCCGACTCGCGGGTGGCGAGGACCCATGCGTTGAGCTTGCGGATGCGCGCCGCGTCGTTCGCGCGCCAGGCGGGGATGGCCTGCGCGACCAGCGCGAGGTCGCCGCGCGCGAAGCTCAGGTGCAACTGGTCGGCGAGCCATTCGGCGGCCTTGGCTTCGGAGTCGAGGCCGGCCCATTCGACTGCCGCCTCGACGCCTTCGGAGTACGAGAAGCCGCCCACGGGCAAGGCCGGGGAGGCGAGCCAGATGAGCTGCAGCAGGCTGTGGGCGCTGGCCGGGTCGGGCATGTCAGCTTTGCGCCGCGCGCGCTGGATCAGGCATGGTCATGGTCGTGGTCATCGAGCAGCTCGGGCGCGAGCACGAGCGGCTTGGGGCCCTTCGCGTGCGAATGATCGTGTTCGTGGCTGTGGTCATGGCCGTGGTGGTCATGGCTGCCGTGGCCGTGCTCGTGCGACCCATAGGCGCCGCCCTCGGGCTCGAAGGCTTCTTCCACCGCGACGACGATCAGGTGCATCGAGCGCAGCATGTCGGCCAGCACGTGGTCGGGTTCGATCTTCAGGTGATCGGGCTTCAGCTCGATCGGCACATGCCGGTTGCCCAGGTGATAGGCCGCGCGCGTCAGGTCGAAGGGCGTGCCGTGGGCCGTGCAGTGCGTGATGCGCAGAACCGGCTGCGGCGCCGCGATGACGCGGACCAGCGAGCCGTCTTCGGCCACCAGCACATCGCCGCCGCGCACCGCGGTGCCGCGCGGCAGGAAGATGCCGATCTGCCGGCCCTGCGAATCGGTGGCGTCGAAGCGGCTTTTCTGGCGGACGTCCCAGTCCAGCTCGACGGTGGCGGCGCGCTTGAGCAGCACGGGCGCAAGGCCGCGGCCCTGCGGCATGAGTTTGTTGGCGGTGAGCATGGTGACTTGATTTCAGCGGCAAGTTGCCGATAATATAACAATCGTTATAACTTTGGAGTTCCAATGTCGGCACTCAAACTGACCCAGATCGGCAACTCCGTGGGGGTGATCCTGCCCAAGGAAGTCCTGGCCCGGCTGAAGCTGGAAAAGGGCGACACCGTGTTCATGACCGAGGCGGCCAACGGCGTCACCCTGACGCCATACGACCCTGAAGTGGACGAGCAACTCAAGCTGGGCCGCGAGTTCATGCGCGAGTACCGCGATACCTTCCACCAGCTTGCCAAATGAGCGAGTGGCGTTGGATCGACCGACGCGCGCTCGTTCTGCTGCATGACGAAAGCCTGGCCGAGCATGGCGGTGCACCGGGCCTGCGCGACGAAAGTCTGCTCCAGTCGGCCCTGGCGCGGCCGCTGAATCTCGTGGCCTATGGGTCGCCCGACATCGCGGATCTTGCCGCCGCCTATGGCATCGGCCTTGCCAAGAACCATCCCTTCGTCGATGGCAACAAGCGCGCAGCCTTTCTCGCCGTCGGCTTGTTCCTGGCCTTGAACGGCCAACGACTGGTTGTCACGCAAACCGAGGCTACGCTCGTGATGCTCGACGTCGCGGCCAGTGCCATCGACGAAAACAGCTTTGCCGCCTGGATTCGCGATCACCTGAAGGCTCGTTCCGGCTGACCTGGCGTCTAGAACAGAAAATACCGCTGCGCCATCGGCAGCAGCTTCGCCGGCTCGCAGGTCAGCAGATGCCCATCGGCGCGCACCGCGTAGGTCTGCGCATCGATCTCCATCTTCGGCGCGTAGCCGTTGTGGATCAGGTCTTTCTTGCGCACATTGCGGATGTTCTTCACCGCGCTCAGGTTCTTGGCCAGACCGTAGCGCTCCTTGATGCCCGAAGCCAGACCGGCTTGCGAGACGAAGGTCAACGAGCTCTTCGCGAGCGAGCCGCCATATGCGCCGAACATCGGCCGGAAATGCACCGGCTGCGGCGTGGGAATCGATGCGCTCGGGTCGCCCATCGCCGCCATCGCGATCGTGCCGCCCTTGAGGATGGTGAAGGGCTTCACGCCGAAGAAGGCCGGTTTCCAGATCACGATGTCGGCCCACTTGCCGACTTCGAGCGAGCCGACCTCGTGCGCGATGCCGTGCGCGATGGCCGGGTTGATCGTGTACTTGGCGACGTAGCGCCTGGCGCGGAAGTTGTCGTTGCGCTCGCTGTCTTCGGGCAGCGTGCCGCGCTGCACCTTCATCTTGTGCGCGGTCTGCCAGGTGCGGATGACGACCTCGCCCACGCGCCCCATGGCCTGGCTGTCGGAGCTGAACATGCTGATCGCGCCCAGGTCGTGCAGCACGTCTTCGGCAGCGATGGTTTCCTTGCGGATGCGCGACTCGGCGAAGGCCAGGTCCTCGGCGATGCCGGCGTCCAGGTGGTGGCACACCATGAGCATGTCGACGTGCTCGTCCAGCGTGTTCACCGTGTAGGGCATCGTGGGGTTGGTCGACGACGGCAGGAAGTTCGCCTCGCCCACCACGCGCAGGATGTCCGGCGCATGGCCGCCGCCCGCGCCCTCGGTGTGGAAGGCGCAGATCGCGCGGCCGCCGACGGCCGCGATGGTGTTCTCGACAAAGCCCGATTCGTTGAGCGTGTCGCTGTGGATCGCCACCTGCGTGTCGGTGGCGTCGGCCACATCCAGGCAGTTGCTGATCGCCGCGGGCGTGGTGCCCCAGTCTTCGTGCAGCTTCAGGCCAATGACGCCCGCCTCGATCTGCTCGTGCAGCGCATCGGGCAGGCTCGCGTTGCCCTTGCCGAGAAAGCCCAGGTTCATCGGAAACGCATCGGCCGCCTGCAGCATGCGCTCGATGTGCCAGGGGCCGGGCGTGGCGGTGGTCGCGAAGGTGCCTGTCGCGGGGCCGGTGCCGCCGCCGAGCATGGTGGTGACGCCCGAGGACAGCGCCTCCTCGATCTGCTGCGGGCAGATGAAGTGGATGTGGCTGTCGATGCCGCCCGCGGTGACGATGTTGCCTTCGCAGCTGATGATCTCGGTGCCCGGGCCGATGACGATATCGACACCCGGTTGCACGTCGGGATTGCCGGCCTTGCCGATGGCGGCGATGCGGCCGTCCTTCAGGCCGATGTCGGCTTTCACGATGCCCCAGTGATCCAGGATGAGCGCGTTGGTCAGAACCGTATCGACGGCGCCACCGGCCGTAGGGCCGCTGCCTTTGCCATCGCGGGTGCGCTGCGATTGCGCCATGCCGTCGCGGATGGTCTTGCCGCCGCCGAACTTCACCTCTTCGCCGTAGCCGCCGGCACGCAGCGTGTAGTCGGCCTCCACTTCGATCAGGAGTTCTGTGTCTGCAAGGCGGACCCGGTCACCGACGGTGGGGCCGAAGATTTCCGCATAGGCGCGTCGCCCGATGGTGGCCATGTTTTAGAGCTTTCCTTGAACCAGGCCGCGAAAGCCATAAACGATGCGATCGCCCGAGTAATCGACCAGCTCGACCGTGCGCTGCTGCCCCGGCTCGAAACGCACCGCGGCGCCCGAGGCGATGTTCAGCCGCATGCCGCGCGCGGCCTCGCGGTCGAAGCCGAGGGCGCCGTTGGTCTCGGCGAAGTGGTAGTGCGAGCCGACCTGGATCGGCCGGTCGGCGGTGTTCTGCACCACCAGCGTGAGCGTGCGGCGGCCGGGGTTGAGCGTGTGCTCGCCGTCGTCGGTGAAGAGTTCGCCGGGGGTCATGGCGATCAGACGGCCTGGGCCAGCAGCGTTGCACCGAGCACCACCACGGCGGCACCGGCCACGCGCGGCAGCCAGGCGTTGGCATGGCGCAGCGCCCAACCGAGCGCGATGCCCGCCAGGTGCAGCGCGACGGTCGCGCTCACCATGCCGGCCAGCGTGAGCGCGGCGCCTTCTTCGCTCGCGAGTTCGTAACCGTGGGCCACGCCGTGGAAGACGGCGAACACGCCGACCACGGCCATCGCGACGGCGGCCGGCAGGTGAATGCGCGTGACCACCAGCAGGCCCAGCACCAGCAGCGAGGCCGCGATCATCGGTTCGACCGCCGGCAGCTGCATGCCGGCGAGGCCCATCAACGCGCCCACCAGCAGCATGCCGGCGAACGCCAGCGGCGCCCACAGCAGGTCGGGCCAGGCGCGTCGCGCGGCCAGCGCGCTCCAGAGGCCGACCGCGACCATGGCGGCCAGGTGATCGGCGCCGGTCAGCGGATGCAGGAAACCGGTGGTGAAGCCGTGGTGCAGGCCGCCGTCGACGCCGGTGTGGGCGCTGGCTGCCAGCGGCAGCAGGAGGGCGAGCAGGGCGAGGGTCTTGGAAGTGGTGTGACGCATGGCAGTTCTTCTTTTCGAGGGCGGGTCAGACGATCGGCTGGTGGACGGTGACCAGCTTGGTGCCGTCCGGAAAGGTGGCTTCGACCTGGATGTCCGGAATCATCTCGGCGATGCCGTCCATCACGTCGGCGCGGGTGAGCACCGAGCGGCCCTCGCTCATGAGCGCGGCGACGCTCTTGCCGTCGCGGGCGCCCTCCATCACGGCGGCGGAGATCAGCGCGACGGCTTCGGGGTAGTTGAGCTTCAGGCCGCGGGCCTTGCGCCGTTCGGCCAGGAGCGCCGCAGTGAAGATCAGCAGCTTGTCTTTTTCGCGCGGGGTCAGTTCCATGGGGGCGGCATCGGGTGGCTGGGGGAAGAGTCGGCCATTATGGGCAAGCCTTCTTCTTTGCAACAGTCGTGCCCTGTTCGCCAAAAGTCGTACGGATGGCACGAAAGATGCACCGAAACGGTGTGAACCCAGACGCCACGACCACGACCCCCGACGACGCCCCCCAGCGCATCGTCAAGGTCCGGCGCGACTACAACAGCTGGGTCGCGAGCGAAACGCTGGAGGACTACGCGCTGCGCTACACGCCGCAGCGCTTTCGCAAATGGTCCGAATGGCGGGTGGCCAACACGGCCTTCGGGGCGGCGTCGTTCCTCATCCTGGAGGCGGTGGGCGCCACGCTGCTGGTGCAGTACGGCTTTGCCAACGCCTTCTGGGCGATCCTGGTCACGGGGCTCATCATCTTCCTGGCGGGCCTTCCGATCAGCGTGTACGCGGCGCGCTACGGCGTGGACATGGACCTGCTCACCCGCGGCGCGGGCTTCGGCTACATCGGCTCGACGCTCACCTCGCTGATCTACGCGAGCTTCACCTTCATCTTCTTCGCGCTCGAGGCGGCTGTGATGGCCTATGCGCTGGAGCTGGCGCTGGGCATTCCGCCGGTCTGGGGCTATCTCGTGTGCGCGCTGGTGGTCATTCCGCTGGTCACGCACGGCGTCTCGGCCATCAGCCGGCTGCAGTTGTGGACCCAGCCGCTCTGGCTGGTGATGCTGGTGGTGCCGTTTGTGTTCGTGCTCGTGCGCGATCCTGGTGCGTTCGCGGGCATCGTGCACTACAACGGGGTCAAGGCGGCCACCAAGGGTTTCGATCTGCACCTGTTTGGCGCCGCCCTGACGGTCGGCATCGCGCTGATCACCCAGATGGGGGAGCAGGCAGATTACCTGCGCTTCATGCCCGCGCGCACCGCCACCACCGGCGGGCGCTGGTGGTCCGGTGTGCTGGCCGGGGGCCCGGGCTGGGTGGTGCTGGGTGTGTTCAAGATGCTGGGCGGGGCGCTCCTGGCGTACCTGGCCATCACGCACATGGTGCCGGTGGAGCGCGCGGTCGATCCGAACCAGATGTACCTGGCGGCCTACGAGTACGTGTTTCCGAACTACGGCTGGGCGGTGGCGGCGACGGCGCTGTTCGTGGTGATCTCGCAGCTCAAGATCAACGTGACCAATGCCTACGCGGGGTCGCTGGCCTGGAGCAATTTCTTCTCGCGCGTGGCGCACAGCCACCCGGGGCGGGTGGTGTGGGTGGTGTTCAACGCGCTCATCGCCTTCATGCTGATGGAGATGAACGTGTTCGAGGCGCTGGGCGATGTGCTCGGGCTCTTCGCCAACATCGCCATCGCCTGGATGATGTCGGTGGTGGCCGACCTGGTCATCAACAAGCCGCTGGGGCTCTCGCCGCCGGGCATCGAGTTCAAGCGCGCGCACCTGTGGGACATCAACCCGGTGGGCGTGGGCGCGATGGCGCTCGCCTCGGTGCTGTCGATCACCGCACACCTGGGCGTGTTCGGGCCGCTGGCGCAGGCGTTCTCGGCGCTGATCGCGCTGGGCACCGCGCTGGTCGCCTCGCCGCTGCTGGCGTGGGCCACCGGCGGCAAGTACTACCTGGCGCGGGCATCGGACGCGACCGGGGCCGTGCCCTTCGCGCCGGCGGCGGGCGGGCGCGCGGTGCGCTGGGCGCGCGTCGAATCGGACGATACCGGCAGCTACCAGCGCCTGAAGGTGCAGCACTGCGTGATCTGCGAGCGCGAGTACGAAGGGCCGGACATGGCGCATTGCCCGGCGTACCAGGGCGCGATCTGTTCTCTCTGCTGCACGCTCGATGCGCGCTGCGGCGACCTCTGCAAGCCGCATGCGAGCCTGTCGTCGCAATGGTCGGCCGTGCTGCGCTGGCTGCTGCCGCGCCGCAGCTGGCGCTACCTGGACACGGGCCTGGGGCACTTCCTGCTGCTGATGCTGGTCATCGTGCCGCTGCTGGCCGTGGTGTTCGGCGTGCTTTATCAACAGGAACTGCGGGCGCTGGCCGAAAGCGCGCTCGAACTCGCGTCGCAGGCCCGCGCGTCGGAGGTCTGGTCGGGCGTGCAGCAGTCGGCGCTGCGCTCGGGTTTCCTCAAGGCCTACATGGCGCTGCTGGTCATCGCTGGCATCGTGGCGTGGTGGCTGGTGCTCGCGCACCAGAGCCGCAAGGTCGCGCAGGAAGAGTCGAACCGCCAGACGCACCTGCTGGTGCGCGAGATCGAACTGCACCGCGAAACCGATCGCGCCCTGCAGGCCGCGAAACAGACCGCCGAGGAGGCAAGGGAGGTCGCCGAGCAAGCCAAGCTCGCGGCCGAGCAGGCCCAGCGCGCCGCCGACCAGGCCAACCAGGCCAAGAGCCGCTACATCAGCGCCATCAGCCACGAGTTGCGCACGCCGCTCAACAGCATCCTGGGTTACGCGCAGCTGATGGGCGAAGACCACTCCGTGCCGCCGCACCGCCAGCAGGCGGTGGCGGTCATCAAGCGCGGCGGCGAGCACCTGCTCTCGCTCATCGAGGGCACGCTGGCCATCGCGCACATCGAGGCCGGCAAGCTCACGCTGCATGCGCGGCCGATGCGCTTTGCCGACACCGTGCGGGAGCTGGCCGACATGTTCGAGCTGCAGGCGGCCGAGAAGGGGCTGCAGTTCCGCTTCGAGGCGGCGGGCGCCTTGCCCGAGGTGGTGCGCGCCGACGAGAAGCGCGTGGGCCAGATCCTCATCAACCTTCTGGGCAATGCGATCAAGTTCACCGCGGCGGGGCAAGTCACGCTGCGGCTGGCCTATGCGCGCGAGTTCGCGGCCATCGAGATCGAGGACACCGGCCCGGGCATGACGGCTGCGGACATCGAGCGCATCTTCGAGCCCTTCACCCGCGGCAACGCGGCCGCCTCGTCGGCGCCGGGCGCGGGCCTGGGCCTGACCATCGCCAAGATGCTCACCGACCTGATGGGCGGCGAGATGAAGGTGCAGAGCACGCCGGGCGTGGGCTCGCTGTTCTGCGTGCGGCTCTTCCTGCCGCGCGTGCACGACACGGCGGCGGGCGCGACGAGGCCGGTGCCGGTCGCGCGGGCGCGCCGCGGCTACGAAGGTGTGCGCCGGCGCCTGTTGGTGGTCGACAACGAGGAGGCCGACCGCGACCTGCTCGACCACGTGCTCGCGCCGCTGGGCTTCGAGCTGCGCACGGCGGCCAGCGGCCACGATGCGCTCGACCTGATCGCCGCGGGCTACCGGCCCGACGCAATGTTCGTGGACCTTGCGATGCCGGGCATCGACGGCTGGGAGACGATCCGCCGCGCGCGCAAGCTCGGCCTGGCCGATGCATCCGTCGCCATCGTCTCGGCCAACGCCTTCGACAAGGGGCTGGACAACGACGTGGGCATCGCGCCTGAAGATTTCTTCGTGAAGCCCGTGCGCCACACCGAGCTGCTCGACTGGCTGGAGCGCCGGCTCGGCCTCAAGTGGACCGACACTGCCGCCGCGTTGCCGCCGGCGGCCGCGCCCCGGACGATGCAGCCGCCCTCGCGCGAGCGCCTGCGCGCACTCGACGAAGCGGTGAGCCTGGGCTACTTTCGCGGCATCATGAACCAGCTGGACGACATCGACACCGAACAGCCCGAGTGCATGGCCTGGACCGAGGCGCAGCGCGTGCTGGCGCGCCAGTTCCAGTTCGAGGCCATGAGCCGGGCGCTGGCCGAAGCAGTGAGTGCGCCATGACCTCGACCCCCTCGACCCCCTCGACCCCACCCTTTCCCATGGAACCGTCCCCGCTTGCCCGTGCGCTGCGCGACGAGGGCGTCAACAGCGACCTCGTGCTGATCGTGGACGACGTGCCCGACAACCTCGCGGTGCTGCACGACGCGCTGGACGAATCGGGCTACACCGTGCTCATCGCCACCAGCGGCGAGCAGGCGCTGCAGCGCGCCGCGCAGGCGCGGCCCGACATCGTGCTGCTCGACGCGATGATGCCGGGCATCGACGGCTTCGAGGTGGCGCGGCGGCTCAAGGCCGACGCGGCCACCGCGCACATTCCCATCGTGTTCATGACGGGCCTGACCGAAACCGAGCACCTCGTGGCCGCGCTGGAGGCGGGCGGCGTCGACTACGTGACCAAGCCCATCAAGCCCAAGGAAGTGCTCGCGCGCATGAACGTGCACCTGCAGGGCGCGCGACGCGCGCGGCAGGACGCGCGGCAGGCCGGCCAGGCGCGCAATGCGCTGGATGCCTTCGGCTACGCGAGCATCACCGTGCGGCTGCCCGAAGGGCGGCTGATCTGGCAGACCGCATTGGCGCGCGACCTGCTGCACCGCTACTGCGAAACGCGCGCGCCAGAGACGCCGCCCGCGGTGCTCGAATGGCTGCTGCGCCACACGCCCGATGCGCGCCAGCGCGGCATCGAGCCGCCCGCGCTCTCGATCGCGCAGGGCGCCAGCAGCCTCACGCTGCGCCTGCACCAGCAGACCGGGCAGGACGACGACGGCGACGAGTGGATGATCATCATGCGCGAGGTGTCCGACACCGGCGTGATCGAGGCGATGAGCCTGAGCCTGAAGCTCACCGCGCGCGAGGCCGAGGTGCTGTACTGGGTGGTCAAGGGCAAGACCAACAAGGACATCGGCGAGATCCTGGGCAGCAGCCCGGCCACCGCCAAGAAGCACCTGGAGCGGGTGTACGTGAAGCTGGGCGTGGAGACGCGCACGGCCGCGGCCGGCGTGGCCATCAAGCGCATCCGCGAGCTGCAGCCCCAGTTCGAGATCTGAACGGGCCCCGTCGCGCCTTGCATCCTGTTGCGGCGCGTCACCGCGCCGACTTTCCGTCTCCCTAGAATGGTCCGAGGGCCTCGGGATGCGCGCGATGAAGAACAGGCAGAAAACAACGATCCGGCGACTGCGTTGCGGCTGGCTGCTGGCCGCGTCCTGCGCGCTGGCGGGCACGGGCGCGCGGGCCGCCGGCCATTTCGACGTGGACGATGCCGGCACGCTCGACCCCGGCCAATGCCAGTACGAGACCTGGTGGGGCCGCACCGGCGTCGAGCCGGTCACGGGCTTTCACATCGGGCCGTCGTGCCGGGTGGGGCCTGTCGAGCTGGGGCTGAACGTCGACCGGCTCTCGGTGCAGGGCGCACAGCGCGTTCACTCGGTCACCGCCGGTCCGCAGCTCAAGTGGACCTTCCTCGGGCAAGCCGCGGACGCGCCGCTCAGCGCGGCCCTCTCGATGGGCACCATCTCCGACCTGAAGCGCGGCGGCCGCATGGGCGGGCAGTTCGTGGTGCCGGTGACATGGCGACCGACCGGCAGCCTGCAGGTCCACGCGAACCTCGGCGCCGACTGGTCGCTCGGCACGGGTCTGCGCACGCCGCGCGGTGGCCTGGCCGCCGAATGGGCGCTCAACGATGCGGTGTCGGTGATCGCGGAGCGCAATCGCGCGTCGAGCGTCTGGACGTCGCGCATCGGCGGCCGTTTCAGCCTCACGCCGCTGATCAGCGTGGACATCAGCGCTTCGCGCACCCGGCCGCCCGGCGGGCGCGGCGTGAACGGCTTCGTGGTCGGCCTGAACCACGAATTCAGCTGGAAGTGAACCGGCCTGACGCCTGATGCCTGACGCCTGATGCCTAGCGCAGATGGCGCTGCATGCGCTTCTCGTCCTCGGCCAGCTGCAGGCGCATGAGCGAGAGAAAGTCCCGCGCCGTGGCCGAGAGCACCTTGCCCGCCGGCAGCGCCAGGATGCAGGTGAAGTGCACGTCGATCGAGAGCCGCCGCACCACCAGCCCGCGTTCGGCGTAGTCGAGCGCGGTGATCGGGTTGACCAGCCCCACGCCCAGGCCGCGCAGCGCCATCTCGCACACGCTGGCCGCGTAGGGCGTCTGCACCAGCACGCGCGGCGCCACGCCGTAGGGCGCGAGCGCGGCCTCCAGCCGCTGGTGCGAGGGGTCTTCGGGGTTGAGCGCGAGAAAGGGCGCTTCCGCCAGCTGCTCCGGCTTGATGGTCTTGAAGCGCGCGAGCGCGTGGCCCTCGGGCATCACGACCACGCCGGGCATGCGCGAGAAGGTCGAATGGTCGATGCCTTCGAGCGAGAGCTCGTCGGCCATGAGTCCGAAGTCGGAGATGCCCATGGCCACCCGGTCGCGCACGTCCTTGGAGCTGAGCACCTGCAACGACACCTGCGGCCAGGGGCTCGCGCCGCGGTGCGCCTTCAGGCGGGCCAAGGCGCGCGGCATGAAGCCCAGGCCGTAGGCCGGAAAGCAGCTGAGCTCCAGCTGGGTGACGCCGAAGTCGCGCAGGCTCCGCACGCGGTGCTCGATGGCGTCCATGCCGATGAAGACGCGCTCCACCTCGATCCACAGCGCGCGCGCCTCGGGCGTGGGCACCAGCCGCCCGCCCGTGCGCTGGAACAGCAGCATGCCGGCCTGCGCCTCCAGCCGCTTGAGCGACTGGCTGATGGCGGGCTGCGTCACGTGCAGCAAGGCGGCGGCCTTGCGGGTGGAGCTGCCGCGCATCAGGGCCCGGAAGGTCTCGATTTCGGCGAATCGCATCGATGGCCACCGATAAGTTTATTTATCGATTGAGTATCTGGAGGTGCGTAATTTTATTTCCGAATGCATAAGATTTGCGCACAACTTCCAAACCTCCTCCCCGTGACGCCCTCGCCAGTTCTGGACTTCAAGTTCGCCGCCCTGCCCGCGGACCCCTCGGCCCACCACCCGGGGAACGCCACGGGCAGCGCCCTGGCCCGGACGTTCAAGCCGGTGCGCAATCCGCGCCTGCGGGGCCTGCAGTGCCTGCGCTGCGATGCGCTCTATCCGGTCACGCTGACGCACGACGGCTGCCCCGCCTGCAAGCGCGCGGGCTTTCATGTCGCGCTGCGCGCGAGCTACCTGCCCGAGGTGACGGAAAGGCCCGACGCGATCCCCATGCCCTACGAGCCGGGCTTCACCCTCGGCGAGGGCCACACGCCGATGCAGGAGATGCCCGAGCTGGCGCGGCACTTCGACGTCGCGCGGCTCGGCCTCAAGGACGAATCGAGCAACCCCACCGGCTCGCACAAGGACCGCATGACCGCGGTGGGCGTGGCCCAGGCGCTGGACTTCGGCGCGCACACGCTGGTGCTTGCGTCGTCGGGCAACGCGGCGGTGTCGGCGGCGCACTACGCGTGGGCCGCGGGCCTGCGCTGCGAGGTGGCCACTTATGAAGGCATGCCGGCCACCTATTCGCGGCAGCTCGATGCGCTGGGCGCGCGGCGCTATGTGTTCGCCGACAACGCCGGCCGCTGGGCGTTCGTGCGCGAGCGCTCGCAGTACCCCGGCTACTTCGCGCTCACCAACTACCGCCTGCCCGCGCTGGGCAGCGCGCCGCTGGCCATCGAGGGCTACAAGACCATCGCCCCCGAGTGCGTGGCCGATGCGGGCGTGCCGGACCACATCGTGATTCCCACCGCGCGCGGCGATCTCGCCTGGGGCATCTACGCGGGCTTTCGCGACCTGCTGGCCGCGGGGCGCATCGCGCGGCTGCCGCGGCTGTGGCTGGTGGAGCCGTTCCCGCGCCTGGCGCGCGTGTTCGCGGGCGGCGCGATCAACGGCAGCTACCCGGGCCATACCGCGCAGTTCTCGACCGCCGGCGCCACCGTGACCTACCTGCAGTGGCAGGCCGCTTCGGCCACCGGTGGCGGCGCTGTGGTGGTGAGCGACGACGAGGCGCGTGCGGCGCGTCGGCTTCTCACCGCCGCAGGCGTGAGCGCCGAGTTGTGCGCGGCCGGCGGCCTGGCTGCGCTGCGGCAGCTGCGCGAGACGAATGCCATCGCCGCCGATGCGCACGTCGTGCTGATGCTCACCGCCAACGCGTCGAGCGATCCGAGCTGGCCCGATCCGCCCGTCTAACCCCCCAAAGGAATCACCATGCCGACGATGCATCGCCGGGCCTTTCTGGCCGCCGGCTCTACAGCCCTGCTCGCTGCAACGCAGCCTGCGTGGGCCGTCTACCCCGAGCGGCCCATCAAGCTCGTCGTGCCCTGGGCCGCGGGCGGCAGCACCGACGCCATCGCGCGCGCCATGGCGCAGCGCATGAGCCAGACCATCGGCAGCCCGGTGATCGTGGACAACCGCCCCGGCGCGGCCGGGATGATCGGCACCGACGCCGCCGCCAAGGCCGCGCCCGACGGCTACACCATCGCCATCGTCGAGCTGCCGCACGCGATTGCGCCGGCGGTGACGGCGAAGCTGCCGTACGACCTGCTGCGCGACTTCACGCCCGTGACCATGATCGGCACCTCGCCGCTGGTGTTCTTCGCGGGCATGGACGAAGACAGCAAGGACTTCAGGACCTTCCTGAAGACGGCCGCTGCCAAATCGTCGCCGCCGGCCATCGCGCACAGCGGCGCGGGCACCGTGAGCCATCTGGCGGCCGAGATGCTCGCGAGCCGCACGAAGATCCAGTTCAACATGGTGCCGTACAAGGGCTCCGCGCCGGCGCTGACCGACGTGGCCGCCGGCACGGTGGCCGGCCACTTCGCGACGCTGGCCAGCGGCTCCAGCCTCGCGGGCGGCAACAGGATCCGTCCGCTGCTGGTCACGAGCACGCAGCGCGTGGGCATCACCGGCCTGCAGAACGTGCCCGCACTCACGGAGAACAACCTGAAGGGCATGGAGATCGACCAGTGGTGGGCGATGGTCGCGCCGGCCACCACGCCGCTGGAGGTGATCGAGAAGCTGCGGCGCGAGGCCATCGCGGCGCTGGAGCACCCCTCGGTGAAGGAGCGGATGGCGGTGCTGGGCGTGCAGATGAAGGGCTCGACGCCTGGCGAACTGCGCGCGTTCCTCCGCTCGGAGGCCGAGCGCTGGCAGAAGGTCGCGCGCGAGGTCGGCCTGCAGCCGCAGTAAGCCCCGGCTCGCTACTTCGCGTCGCTGTACACGGTGGCGCGCGAGACGCCCATGTGCGCCGCCGCGATCTCGGCGCCGCGGCGGATTTCCAGGAAGCCGGCCTTCTTCAACTCCTGCACGAGTTGCTTGCGGTCCGCGGGCTTCAACGACCGCGAGCTGGTCGCGCGCGCGGCGGCGAATTCGTCGATGCGCGAATGGATGCGGTCGGAATGGTTGGCGCCGGTGTCGAGGTGCTCGTGCACTTGGCGGTCGTCGATGCGCGTGAACTGCGAGATCGCGCCCTGGAAGCTCTGGAACAGCGTGAGGTCCACGTTCAGGCACAGCGCGGCCACGTACTCGCCGCTCTCGTCCTTCACGCCGATGGAGGTGCTCTTGACCTTGCGGCCGTCGGCGAAGGTGTTGGCGTAGTTCGCGATCACCGCCGGGTACTCGGGGTCGCGGATGCGCGCGAGGCCCAGCTCGGTGACCGACTGCCCCACCTGCCGCCCGCTCAGGTTGTTCTGGATCGCGTAGATCGCGTTCTTCGGATTGCTCAGGTCGTGCACCACGACTTCGCAGAAGGGCGCGAACGTCTCGCCGAGGCCCTCGGCCATGTTGCGCAGCATCTCCAGGACCTGCTTGTCGGACTTCTTCTTCATGGCGGGGAATGTATCCAGTTCTGGACGAAGAATCCAGACTGTACGGAAAGTCTATACTTGGATGTATTATCCAGATTCATAAAGATCCTCCAGGAGCCGCGCATGACACGCAAGGAACCCGCACGCTATATCGATCCACGCACCGGCCGGTACCACAACCTCTCGGAGCGCCGCTGGCGCTCGGACGACGGCAATCCGATGATGGTGACGCCGCTGCCCGGCATCACCCGCGACGACATCGATGCGCGCGAGCGCTCGGTGTGGCGCTACCGCGCGGCGCTGCCCGTGGCGATCGACCAGCCCGCGAGCATGGGCGAGGGCTGCACGCCGCTCGTGCAGAAGCGCTGGGGCAGCCTCGAGCCGCACTTCAAGCTCGAATGGTTCAACCCGACCTGCAGCTTCAAGGACCGCGGCGCGTCCGTGATGATTTCGTTCCTGCGCCAGCTGGGCGTCGACGCGGTGCTGGAAGACAGCTCGGGCAACGGCGGCGCGGCCATCGCCGCCGCGGGCGCGGCGGCGGGCATCAAGGTGAAGGTGCTCGCGCCCAGCTACACGCCGGCGCCCAAGGTGGCGCAGATCCGCGCCTTCGGTGCCGAGGTGCAACTGGTGCCGGGGCCGCGCGAGGAGTCCGAGTACGAGGCGGTGCGCCAGTCCGAATCGATCTTCTATGCTAGCCACAACTGGCATCCGTTCTTCCTGCAGGGCACGAAGACGCTGGCCTATGAATTGTGGGAAGACCTGGGCTTCTCCGCGCCCGACAACGTGGTGATTCCGGCGGGCGCGGGCAGCACTGTGCTCGGATGCTGGATCGGCTTCAAGGAGCTCCTGGCCGCGGGGCAGATCGCGAAGCTGCCGCGGATCTTCGTGGCGCAGCCGCTGAATTGCTCGCCGGTCGATGCGAGCTTCGTCGCGGGCGTGGACACGCTGGTCGACCGCATCGTGAAGCCGACGATCGCCGAAGGCACGGCCATCAAGCGGCCCGTGCGCTTGCAGGAAATTCTTCAGGCGCTGCGCGAGACGAACGGCAAGACGGTGGCGCTGACCGAAGAGCAGATCGCGGCGGCGGTGCGCCGGCTGGCTTCGACGGGGCTCTATGCCGAACCGACGTCCGCCACGGCGGCTGCGGCCATCGATGTGCTGGCGCAGCGGGGCGACATCCGGGCGAGCGAAACCACGGTCGTGCTGCTGACCGGCACGGGCCTGAAGTCGACGCAGTTCATGACCGAGCTCTTCGGCGGCGCTGCCGCCTGATCTGCTGATCTACCAGGGCCAGGCGAGGCGCGTGCCGGTGCCCGTGGCGGCCGCGCGTTCGTGAAGCAGGCGCGCGACGGTCAGGTCCTGCAGCGCGAGGCCTGTCATGTCGAAGACGGTGATGTCGTCCAGAGCGCGCTCGAATGAAGTCTTGCCGCTCAGCAGGTCGCCCAGTTCGGTGGTCACGGTATCGGGCGCCCATTGGGTTTCGCCGATCTGCTGCGCCTGCGTGCGGTCGTCGACGACCAGGCGCACGCGCGGCAGCAGGCCTTCGGGGAGTTCGCGCTTGCCTCGCGTGTCGGCGCCGACGCAGTTCAGGTGCGTGCCGGGTTGCACGGCGTCCAGATCGAACAGCGCGCCGCCGCCGGGCGTGGCGGTGATCACGATGTCGCTTTGCGCGACGGCGGCGTTGCGGTCGGCGGCGGGTGCGATGCTGCAGCGGGCCGCGAAGTTGTCTTCGAACGCGGCGTTGCGCTGCCCATCGGCGCTCACGTAGCGCACCTCGCGCAGCGAGGGCATGAGGCGCAACGCGAAGTCGAGCTGGATGCGCGCCTGCACGCCGGTGCCGAAGATGCACACGCGCGTGCTGTCGGGCCGCGCGAGCTGCTGCAGGCCGAGGCCGCCAGCCGCGCCGGTGCGTACGGTCGTGATCGCGTTGCCGTCGATCACGCACAGCGGCCGGCCGGTGGCGGGGTCGATCAGCAGGATCGTCGCCTGGTGCGGCTCGCCGCCGCGCTGCCGGTTCGCGGGCCAGAAGCCGGCGGCCTTGAAGCCGAGCAGGCCCTGCGCCTGCACGTCGCCCGACTTGATGCCGAACACGCCGCCCGTCGCGAGCGGCTCGCGCACGACCGGGAAGACGCGGCCTTCGCGGTCGCTGTGGAGCACGAAGGCCTCGCGCACGGCCTCAAGCACATCGTCGGGGGAGAGGAGGGCGTTGACCTGGTGCTTGTCGAGCAAGAGGAGCAACGCGTCGGCGGGCGACGCGGGGAGTGTCATCTGGAAATATTATCTATTTCCAGACAAAAAATCAATCGAAGGCGGCGACGACCGGCTCAGCGCCCGGTGTGCACCTTGATGCGGATCGTCGCCACGTCCCAGCCCCGGTTCTTGAGTCGCGTGACCAGCATCGGCGCCAGCTGGCGCAGCTTGGCGGCCGCGGCGCTGCCCTTGACCAGCAGGCACCACACATCGCCCTCGGCGGGCCCTGGCTGCACGGCGCTGCGCATGGCTGGCGGGATGAGCCCTTCCACGGCTTTCAGGCGCTCGGCGCTGTCGCGCGCGCGCGCCATCAGGCCGCCCAGCGTGGGCGAGCCTTCTGCAGCCTGGTGCAGGCTGATGGCGGGGGCGAGGCGGCGATACATGGGTAATCCGGTAGGTCGTAACAAGACAGCTAAAATGCCCGGTTTGCCGGCGTTCGCGCCGGAAAAAAGGCTGCTCAACCTCGAACTTGATTTCGAAACGAGCGCGCCCAACTGCTTTCACCATATCTTAGGGAATCCGGTCGCAGTGCCTGTCGTGTCAGGCGCCCGCCCATCTCCACCCAATGGCAACCAACTTCCTGACCCAGATCTTCGGCAGTCGCAACGACCGGCTCCTCAAGCAGTATCGCAAGACGGTGGAACGCATCAATGCGCTCGAACCCGAGTTCGAGAAGCTCAGCGACGACGCGCTGCGCGCCAAGACGCAGGAGTTCAAGGACCGGGTGACCAAGGGCGAATCGCTCGACGCCCTGCTGCCGGAGGCCTTCGCCACGGTGCGCGAAGGCTCCAAGCGCATCATGAAGATGCGCCACTTCGACGTGCAGCTGCTGGGCGGCATGGCGCTGCACAACGGCAAGATCTCCGAAATGCGCACCGGCGAAGGCAAGACGCTGACCGCGACGCTGCCGGTGTACCTGAATGCGCTGTCCGGCAAGGGCGTGCACGTGGTCACGGTGAACGACTACCTGGCCAGCCGTGACGCCAAGTGGATGGGCCGGCTCTACAACTTCCTGGGCCTCACGGTGGGCATCAACCTGCCGCAGATGCCGCGCGAGGAAAAGCAGGAAGCCTACGGCAGCGACATCACCTACGGCACCAACAACGAATACGGCTTCGACTACCTGCGCGACAACATGGTGTACGAGCCGGGCGACCGGGTCCAGCGCGTGCTGAACTACGCGATCGTCGACGAGGTCGATTCGATCCTGATCGACGAGGCCCGCACGCCGCTGATCATCAGCGGCCAGGCCGAAGACCACACCGATCTCTACCTGGCCATCAACAAGGTGGTGCCCCTGCTGACCAAGCAGGAAGGCGAAGCCGACCCGCGCACGGGCGAGGGCGTCACGGTGCCGGGCGACTTCACGGTCGACGAGAAGACGCACCAGGTGTTCCTGACCGAAGACGGCCACGAGAACGCCGAGCGCATCCTGGGCGAGCTCAAGCTGATTCCCGAGGGCGCGTCGCTCTACGACCCGGCCAACATCACGCTGATGCACCACCTGACGGCGGCGCTGCGCGCGCGCCACCTGTACCACCGCGACCAGCACTACGTGGTGCAGCAGGGCGAAGTGACCATCGTGGACGAATTCACCGGCCGCCTCATGACGGGCCGCCGCTGGAGCGACGGCCTGCACCAGGCCGTGGAAGCCAAGGAAGGCGTCGAGATCCAGGCCGAGAACCAGACGATGGCCTCGATCACCTTCCAGAACTACTTCCGCCTGTACGGCAAGCTGGCCGGCATGACCGGCACGGCCGACACCGAGGCCTACGAGTTCCAGGAAATCTACGGCCTCGAGACGGTCATCATTCCGCCCAACCGCATCAGCAAGCGCGAAGACCAGCTGGACCGCGTCTACAAGACGACGCGCGAGAAGTACGAGGCGGCGATCCAGGACATCCGCGAGTGCTACGAGCGCGGCCAGCCGGTGCTGGTGGGCACCTCGTCCATCGAGAACTCCGAAATCATCGACGGCCTGCTCACGCAGGCGGGGCTGCCGCACCAGGTGCTCAACGCCAAGCAGCATGCGCGCGAAGCCGACATCGTGGCGCAGGCCGGCCGCACGAAGATGATCACCATCGCGACCAACATGGCCGGCCGCGGCACCGACATCGTGCTGGGCGGCAACATCGAGAAGATGATCGAGGCGATCGAGACCGACGAAGGCCGCGACGAAGCCACCAAGGAAGCCGACATCGCCCACGTGCGCACCGAGTGGACCAAGGACCATGAATTCGTCAAGTCGCTCGGCGGCCTGCGCATCATCGCCACCGAACGCCACGAATCGCGCCGCATCGACAACCAACTGCGCGGCCGCTCGGGCCGCCAGGGCGACCCGGGCTCCTCGCGCTTCTACCTGAGCCTGGACGATCCGCTGATGCGCATCTTCGCGGGCGACCGCGTGAAGGCGATCATGGACCGCCTGAAGATGCCCGACGGCGAAGCCATCGAGGCGGGCATCGTCACCCGCAGCATCGAGAGCGCGCAGCGCAAGGTCGAGGCGCGCAACTTCGATATTCGCAAGCAGTTGCTCGAGTACGACGACGTGTCGAACGACCAGCGCAAGGTGATCTACCAGCAGCGCAACGACATCCTGGACGCGGCCGACCTCACCGCGCAGATCGCCGCGCTGCGCGAAGGCTGCTTCATGGACCTGGTGCGCCAGTACGTGCCGGCCGAATCGGTCGAGGAGCAGTGGGACCTGGAAGGCCTGGAGAAAACGCTCTTCACCGAGTGGGGCCTAGACATGCCGCTCAAGAAGGAGGTCGAGGCGTCCGACGCCATCTCCGACGAAGACGTGCTCGAGAAGGTGGTCAAGGCCGCCAACGAGACCTTCGACGCCAAGCTGGCGCTGATCGGCCAGGAGAACTTCACCCAGTTCGAGCGCATGGTGCTGCTGCAGAGCATCGACACCCACTGGCGCGAACACCTGGCCTCGCTCGACTACCTGCGCCAGGGCATCCACCTGCGCGGCTACGCGCAAAAGCAGCCCAAGCAGGAATACAAGCGCGAGGCCTTCGAGCTCTTCGGCCAGTTGCTCGACTCGGTGAAGAACGAAGTCACGCGCCAGCTCATGACGGTGCGCGTGCAATCGGGCGAGCAGCTCGAGGAAGCCGCCGAAGCCATGGAGAGCCGCGGCGAGAACGTGGCCAACATCACCTACAGCGCGCCGACCGAGACCGGCGAGGTCGAGGTGCGCGTCGACGAGGAAAACCAGCGCCGCCTTGCGGCCGTCGGCACCGGCGCCCTGAGCGCCGAAGCCGCCGCCTTCGCCCGCGTCGGCCGCAACGATCCGTGCCCCTGCGGCAGTGGCAAAAAATACAAGCAGTGCCACGGCAAGCTGAGCTGACGCCCCGAACCTTTCATTGAGAGAACCCCATGCCCGTGAACCTGTCCGCCCCTGATCCCGCCGCCTTGTTCGCGGTGCCCGGCGTCCGCATCGGCGTGGCCGAAGCGGGCGTGCGAAAGGCCAACCGCAAGGACCTGACCGTCGTGCTGATCGACGAAGGCTCGGCGGTCGGCGGGGTGTTCACGCAGAACCGTTTCTGCGCGGCGCCGGTGCAGGTCTGCCGCGACCACCTGGCGGCCAACTACGGCATCCGCGCGATGGTGATCAACACCGGCAACGCCAACGCCGGCACGGGCGAAGACGGCCTGATGCGCACGCGCTCCACCTGCATCGCGCTCGCGCGCAAGCTGGAAATCGCGCCCGAGCAGATCCTGCCGTTCTCCACCGGCGTGATCATGGAGCCGCTGCCGGTGGACCGCATCGAAGCGGGCCTGCCGGCCGCGCTGGCCGATGCGTCGGACAACCATTGGGCACGTGCCGCCGAAGGCATCATGACCACCGACACGATCCCCAAGGCGTTCAGCCAGAAGGTGCAGATCGGCGGTGCCACTGTCACCATCACCGGCATCAGCAAGGGCGCCGGCATGATCCGCCCGAACATGGCGACCATGCTGGGCTTCATGGCCACCGACGCGAAGATCGATCCGTCGCTGATCCAGCCGCTCGCGAAACTCCTGGCCGATGGCTCGTTCAACCGCGTGACCATCGACGGCGACACCTCGACCAACGACTCGTTCGTCGTCATCGCCACGCAGAAGGCGGCGCACGCGACCATCACCTCGCTCGAATCTGCCGAAGGCCAGGCCCTCGTGGCGGCCATGCAGGACGTGGCGCGCCTCCTGGCGCAGGCCATCGTGCGCGACGGCGAAGGCGCGACCAAGTTCATCACCATCCAGGTCGAAGGCGGCCGCGACGCTGCCGAGTGCAAGCAGGTGGCCTATGCGATCGCCCATTCGCCGCTGGTGAAGACCGCGTTCTACGCCAGCGACCCGAACCTGGGCCGCATCCTGGCGGCCGTCGGCTATGCGGGCATCGCCGACCTCGACCAGACCGGTATCGACCTGTTCCTGGACGACGTGCATGTGGCCGTGAAGGGCGGGCGCAACCCGTCGTACCGCGAGGAAGACGGCCAGCGCGTGATGAAGCAGAGCGAGATCACGGTGCGCGTCGGCTTGGGTCGCGGCACTGCCAGCGAGACCGTCTGGACCTGCGATTTCAGCCATGAATACGTGACCATCAACGCCGACTACCGGTCATGAACGAGCAGTTCCAGAAGCTGATCGAGCGCGCCGAACAGCTCATTACCCGCATCGAATCGATCCTGCCGCAGCCGCTGTCGGCGCCGGCGGACTGGAACGCCTCCATCGCCTGGCGCTACCGCCGCCGCAACTCTGGCCATGGCGTGCTGGAGCCGGTGAAGCACGTGGCCACGATGGCGCTCGATTCGCTGAAAGAAATCGACGTCCAGAAGGAAAAGATCGAGCGCAACACCCGCCAGTTCGTCGAAGGCAAGCCGGCCAACAACGTGCTCTTGACCGGCGCGCGCGGCACGGGCAAGTCGTCGCTCATCCGCGCCTGCCTGCAGGCCTATGCGCCGCAGGGGCTGCGCCTCATCGAGGTGGACAAGGCCGAACTGGTCGACCTGCCCGACATCGTCGAGGTGGTCTCGCAGCGGCCCGAGAAGTTCATCGTCTTCAGCGACGACCTGAGCTTCGACGAGGGCGAGCCGGGCTACAAGGCGCTCAAGTCGATCCTGGACGGGTCGATCGCCGCATCGACGCCCAATGTGCTGATCTACGCGACCAGCAACCGGCGCCACCTCTTGCCCGAGTACATGAAGGAAAACCTCACGTACACCCACACCGACGATGGCGAGGTGCATCCGGGCGAGGTGATCGAGGAGAAGATTTCGCTGTCCGAGCGCTTCGGCCTCTGGGTGAGCTTCTACCCCTTCAGCCAGAACGAGTACCTCACGATCGTGGGGCAGTGGCTCTCGTCATTCGGCGTCGATGCGGCCGCCATCGCGGCGGCGCGGCCCGAGGCGCTGGTCTGGGCGCTGGAGCGCGGTTCCCGCAGCGGCCGCGTGGCCTACCAGTTCGCCCGCGACTATGCGGGGCGGAGCAACGCGTGAGCGCGCAAGAGAACGGCGCGCGCAAGCACACCGAGGTCGCGGTCGGCGTGCTGATCCGCCTGGCCGACGACGCCTTGCTGCTCTCGACGCGCCCCGAAGGCAAGGCCTACGCCGGCTACTGGGAGTTTCCGGGCGGCAAGATCGAAGCCGGCGAAACCGTCGAAGAGGCGCTGCGCCGCGAGCTGCAGGAAGAACTCGGCATCACCATCGAAGGCGCCTCGGTCTGGAAGGTCACCGAGCACGACTACCCGCACGCGCTGGTGCGCCTGCACTGGTGCAAGGTGACCGCGTGGACCGGCGAATTCGAGATGCGCGAAGGCCAGGCCATGGCGTGGCAGCAATTGCCGCTCGACGTGGCGCCGGTGCTGCCGGGCGCGCTGCCGGTGCTCGAGTGGCTGGTGCAGGAGCGCGGCCTGCCCGCTTCGGCGGCGCTGGCCGTCTCGACGCTGGCCTGATGCGGGCGACCGGCCGGCACGACGGCCGCACATGGCCCGAGGCCTGACCCCGAAGATGCATCCCAAGTACCGCCCCGACATCGACGGCCTGCGCGCCGTCGCCGTCGCGTCGGTGCTGGCCTTCCATGCGTTTCCCGATGCGCTGCCGGGCGGCTTCATCGGCGTCGACATCTTCTTCGTGATCTCCGGCTTCCTGATCACGACGATCATCATGCAGAGCCACGCGGCGAGCGATTTCAGCTACCGCGACTTCTATGCGCGGCGCATCCGGCGGATCTTTCCGGCGCTGATGCTGGTGCTGGCGGCCACGCTGGCTTTCGGCTGGTATGCGCTGCTGCCGCGGGAGTTCGCCGAGCTCGGCAAGCAGGCGGCGGGCGGCGCGGCCTTCGTGGCCAACTTCATCTTCTGGGGCGAGTCGGGCTACTTCGACACCGCGGCCGAGACCAAGCCGCTGCTGCACCTGTGGTCGCTGGGCATCGAGGAGCAGTTCTATATTTTCTGGCCGCTGCTGCTGGGCGTGGCGTGGCGGCGGCGCTGGCCGGTCGTGCGGCTCTTGTGGGTGATCGCGGTGGCGTCGTTCCTGGTCAACGTGATGACGGTGCATCCGTTTCGCGAGGCGGCGTTCTATTCGCCGCTGTCGCGCTTCTGGGAGCTGATGGTGGGCGGCATACTGGCGTGCATGCGGCTCAAGCCTGCGGCGCCGAGCGTGTGGCGCAGCCATCTCCAGTCGGTGCTGGGCGTGGGGCTGATCGTGCTGGGGCTCGTGATGACGCGCAGCGACAAGGCCTTCCCGGGCTGGTGGGCGCTGCTGCCGACGCTGGGGGCGGTGAGCTGCATCGCGGCCGGGCCGGGCGGGGTGCTCAACAAGTACCTGCTCTCGAACCGGGTGATGGTGTGGATCGGCCTCATCAGCTATCCGCTCTACCTGTGGCACTGGCCGCTGCTGGTGTACGCGCGGATCGTGGAGGAGGGCCACCCGTCGGCCTGGGTGCGCGCAGGGGCGGTGGTCGCGAGCGTGTTGCTGGCGTGGGCCACGTACCGTTTTCTCGAGCGCTTCACGCGGGCGCGCACCGGCGTCGGCATGCTGCGCACGCTGGCCGGTTCCGGGGTGGCGGTCGCGCTCGTCGGCGTGCTGGCGCTGGGCGGCATGCCGCCGCGCAACGGCAGCGACCTCTTGCGCAAGGTGACCGACGCCACGGTGGACGACAACTACTACGACGGCTTCAAGCAGGAAAAGCTCGGAGCGCACAAGGTCGAGCGCACCGGCAGCGGCGCGCGCAAGGTGCTGCTGATCGGCGACAGCCACGTGCAGCAGTACGCGCCGCGCGCGCTGGAACTGGCGCGCAACGCACCGGGGCAGATGGCCACGGCGTATTTCGCGACCTATGGCGCCTGCCCGCCCGTGCCGGGCGTGCTGTCCGATGGCAACGAAGGCTGCGACAAGGCGCGCACCGGCATGCTCGAACTGGCGCTCGACCCGCGGATCGACACGGTGGTCGTCGGGGCCTGCTGGAACTGCTACTTCACCGGTAATTTCCCGCTGGCCTTCTACTTCCAGGACGGCGCCTCGGCCTATCCGATCAACAACGGCGGCCCGGGGCTCGCCCGTTCGCTCGATGCGCTCGAAAAGCTGCTGACCACGCTGGTCCAGAGCAAGAAGAAGGTGTACCTGCTGCTGGACAACGCGCGCAGCGTGGAGTTCGAGCCGCGCCGCCTGATCGAGGGCAGCCGCATGGGCCGGATGACGGCGCTGACCAGCACCACCACCGGCCCGCTGCCGCCCGAGCAGGCGCAACTGGACGAGCGATTGAAGCGCATTGCCGCATCGAGCGGCGCGCAGGCCATCGACGTGCTGGCGCAGCTGTGCAAGTCGGGCGAGTGCGTGCGGTCCATGCCGGACGGCACGCCCGTCTACAAGGACCGCGAGCACCTGCGGCCCTTCTACGTGCGGGCGCACGCGGGCTATCTGGACAAGGTGTTTCTCGGGGACGGCGGCCGCTAGGCGGCGCCGAAGCTCTACTGGAGCTTGGGATCGCCGAACGGATCGTCGTCGGGCGGTGCCTCGGCGGGCATCCGGAATTCTTCGCTGGCCCAGGCGCCCAGATCGACGCCCTTGCAGCGCGCGCTGCAGAAAGGCCGGTAGGGGTTGGAAGGCGCGTAGATGCTGTCGCCGCCGCATGCGGGGCAACGGACGATCCGCTCGCCTTTGTCGTTCACCCGGGTCGTCATGCGCAGAGCGTCAGTTCGAAGGGCGCGTCTTCCGTGCTCTGGTGCAAACGGTCGTCGGCCTCGTGCCGCATGAGCCGGACCGAAACCATGAGGCGGTTGCCGCTGATTTCGGGGACCAGCCCGAGCCGGGGATCGATGCGCAGCCGCAGCAGCTGGAAGCTGCGCCCCTGCGGCAGGTTCTGCTGGAACTGCCCGTTCGTGGCGATGACCTTGTAGGGCACATCGGCGTCGCGCAGCAGCTTGAGCAAGAGGTAGATGGAGGAGGCCAGCGGCGAGAGCGTGTTCGACCAGCGCTCCAGGTCCACGCGGCGGCTGGCCGGCGCGCGGTGCTGCCAGGCGTAGTAGGCGGGCAGGTCGAATTCGCAGGTGCCGCCCGGAATGCCGGCGCGGCTGCGGATGCTCATGAGCCACTCGTTTTCCGTCAGCGACTGGCCGGCCTTGCCCGCGACGCCGTTCAGGGCTGCGAAGTTGCCTTCGAGCTGGCCGACCACCTGGTCGAGCACGGTTTCGGCGATGGCCGGATTGCCCCGGTAGCTGTTGAAGACGTTCTTGTGCTTGTCCAGGTCGCGCAGCACATCGGCCTTGAGGTCGGCGCGTGCGGCCACGTCCATGATCTCGAAGATCGTGATCAGGGCGAAGTGATGGGACAGCGGCGATTCCGAGGGCACCAGTTCTCCGAGGCGACGGAACAGGTGTTCCAGCCTCAGGTAGGTGCGGATGCGCTCGTTGAAGGGGTACTCGTAAAGGATCACGCGTTTTTATCGGTTTCCTGTCGCGGGATCATAACTTCAGGGTGATTTGGAAGGGGGCGTCGGAAGCACCTCGCGCACGGCGGCCAGCATGCGGTCGCCGAGCAGGAGCTGTCCGTGCATCGACATGTGAGTGTCGTTCGAGAAATAGAAATCGCGAACCTGAGTGTGTTTCTCGCGTGTAAAAGCGAAGAGGTCGGGCCCCGTCAGCTTCGATTCGCGGAAGCCCGTTTCGAAATCCTTCGAGTAGTCGGGCTTCAGGTACACCGTGGTCTTGTTGGGGATCACCATCCACATGATCGGGATGGCGGTGTGCGCCGCCGTGAAATTCTTCATCCACTCCAGGTGCGCGAGGGTCAGCGGGCCGTTGTCCTCGTCTTCGGCGAAGAACGGCATCTTGTCGCACGCGTGGTGCGAGAAATACTTGCAGCCGTTGGGCACCGGGCGCACCCAGGTGTTCCAGTCGAAGTAGGTGTCGGTTGCAGAATTTTTCGCTTTCCACGTGTTGTAGTACGTGGTGATGCCGGTCATGAACTGGACGTTCCAGTTGGGCGAAGGGTCGGGCACCGTTTCGTCGGGCTTGACGAGCGAATGCGTCATGGCGTCGTAGGGCATGCGCATCTTCTGGCACTTCGCGCTGTCCTTGGTGCGGTCGCCCAGGAGGCGTTCGACGCTCTCGATGATGATCAGCTTGCCCTTGAAGCCCGAGCGCTGGACCCACTGGTCGAAGTCGCCGCACAGCGCGTTTTCGTATTGGCCCCAGTAGCTGGTCGAGACGCGGTAGCCGGCCGCCACGAGCTTGGACTGCCAGCGGAAGGTCATGGAGAAACTGTCGCCGATGACCATGATGTCGGCCTGATCGACCGGCGTGCCTTTCAGCACTGCGGGGTCGACCTTGGGCGGGGGCGCGGTCCAGCCGAACTCGCGCTCGGACAGGCGCCCGATCCGCGTGAGGTCGCCGTAGGGAATGGGGCTGGTCAGCGAAACGATCCACAGCCCCATCAGCACGATGTAGCCGATGAAGAAGAACCGCAGCCAGACTTTCGCGGGCATCGTCATGTCGAATCAGAATTGGAAGTAGAGGAACGGGCTGTAGTTGCCCAGCTTCGAGACGCACCAGGCGAACAGCGCGAAGGTGCCGATGGCCAGCACCGCGGTCGAGAGCCATGCCATGACCGGGCGGCCTGCGACGGCCTTCGGATGCGGAATCCAGCGCTCCAGCGTGATGGTGGGCGGCAGCGCCAGGCAGATGACGATGCCCACCAGCAGGGTCTGGAAGAACTCGGGCTTGCGGAACGGCACCGGGCCCAGCTCGCTGAACGCCGACGGCGGCGCGCCGTGCAGGCCGAGCATGCCCTTGTAGATCGCCATGGCCGTGTGCATGCCATCGGCGCGGAAGACGATCCAGGCCACCACCACGCAAAGGAACGTGAGGAACCAGCCCAGCAGGCGCGCGATGCGCCCGGGCGTGGCGTTGCGCCGCACCTTGGCGTTCCAGAGGTGGTTGATCATCAGGAAGATGCCGTGCAGGGCGCCCCAGATCACGAAGGTCCAGGCGGCACCGTGCCAGAGGCCGCCCAGCAGCATCGTGAGGAACAGGTTCAGGTAGCGCCGCGCCGGGCCCTTGCGGTTGCCGCCCAGCGGCACGTAGAGGTAGTCGCGCAAAAAGTTCGACAGCGAGATGTGCCAGCGGCGCCAGAACTCGATGATGTTGGTCGACTTGTAGGGCGAGCGGAAGTTGAGCGGCAGCTGCACGCCCAGGCAGAGCGACAGGCCCACCGCCATGTCCGAGTAGCCCGAGAAGTCGAAATAGATCTGCAGCGTGTAAGCCAGCGCGCCGAACCACGCGGTGTAGAGCGTGGGCTCGATGCCCTTGTGCACGCCGTTGAACATCATGTCGGCGTACTGCCCCAGGGGGTCGGCGATCAGGAGTTTCTTGGCCAGGCCGAAGACGAAGATCGCGATGCCGATCGCCACCTTGTTCGGGTCGAGCCGGTAGGTGGAGGGGTTCGCGAACTGCGGCATCATCTGCGCGTGATGCAGCACGGGGCCCGCGATCAGGTGCGGGAAGTAGGTCACGAACAGCAGGTAATGGATGAAGCTGCGCTCGTGCACCTTGCCCTGCCAGCAGTCGACCAGGAAGGCGATCTGCGTGAAGGTATAGAACGAGATGCCGATCGGCAGCACGATGTGCACCAAGTCGACTGGCGTGAGGCCCGCCGCGACCAGCCCGGCATCGACGTTTTCCAGGAAGAAGTTGGCGTACTTGAAGACGGCCAGCACACCCAGGTTGACCACCAGCGCGGTGATCAGCAGCGTCTTGCGCTTGCGGTCGTCGCGGCCCGGCGCGGGCGACAGGCGCAGGCCGAACCAGTAGTTGACGCAGATCGAACCCAGGAGCAGCGGCAGGGCCTGCACGCTCCACCAGCCGTAGAAGAAGAGCGAAGCCAGTGCGAGAAAACCGGCGGCGGCGCGGGCGTTGCGTTTGCCGATCAGGAAGAACCCGATCAGGACCAACGGGAAAAAGACAAAAATGAAGGGATACGAGTTGAAAAGCATCTCGGGGAGGGCACTGCGGCGAGCGCCTTTTTGTCGTAATCGTTATGCAGCCGCGGCAGCGGCAGGTCTCGGATTATCGCGTGGTGGCCGCAGCCCACTGCTTCCAGAGACCCTGCACTTCGGTTTCGAGTTCCGCGAGCGTCAATGACTCGTTGAAAATGACCGCATCCGCAGCCGCCCTGCGCAGCCGGCGCGGGGCCTGCTGGGCGATCACTGCGTCTACGGCTTCGGGCGTCCAGCCCGAGCGCGCGACGACGCGTCGGCGCTGTGTGGCTTCGGTGGCGTCGACCACCAGCACGCGGTCCACGATGGCGCGCCAGCGCCCGGATTCGACGAGAAGCGGCACGTCGAACACGACGACGGCGTCGTCACCTGCGACTGCGGCCTGGCGCTGGGTTTCGGTGCCGATCAGCGGATGCAGGATGGATTCGAGGCGGAGCTTGGCGCCCGCGTCGGCGAACACGATCTGGCGCATGGCGGCCCTGTCGAGGCTGCCGTCCGGGGCGATGACGCTGCGGCCGAAGGCGGCTTCGAGCGCCGGCATCGCGATGCCGCCGGCTTGCGCGATGCGGCGGGCGATCGCATCGGTGTCGACCAGCACGGCGCCCTGGGCAACCAGCAGGCCAGCGACGGTGCTCTTGCCGCTGCCGATGCCGCCTGTCAGGCCGATGCGCCGAACCATGCCCGGTGTCTCAGTGGATCAGCGCGCCGAGCGGGAAAGCGAAGGGCACCCATTGCCGCACGACTTCAGGACCGATCACGAGGCACACGAGCCCCGCGCCAGCCAGGAAGGGACCGAACGCTATGGGGATGTCCTTGTGCGCCAGCTTGCCGACGACACGCAGGGTGATACCGATCACGGCGCCCACCAGCGAAGAGACGAGGATGATGGCGATGAGGTAGTCGGCCCCGAGCCAGACGCCCAGCGCCGCGAGCAGTTTGAAGTCTCCATAGCCCATGCCTTCCTTGCCCGTGACCAGGCGATAGGCATGGTACACAAGCCAGAGGCTCAGGTAGCCGAAGACCGCGCCCCACACGGCCGAGCTCAGGGGCACGCCGGTCCAGCCCATGGCCGCGCCGACGAGGCCGAGCCAGAGGAGGGTGTAGTTCAGCGAATCGGGCAGGAACTGGGTATCGAAATCGATCAGGAACTGGCAGATCAGCAGCGCGGCGAACGCTGCCCACAACGCGCCCGTGGGGGTGAGGCCGAAACGCCAGCCGCAGAGGGCGAAGAGGGCGCCGGTGACGAGTTCGACCAAGGGGTAGCGCGGGCTGATCGAGGTCTTGCACGACGCGCAGCGGCCGCGCAGGAACAGGTAGCTCAGGACGGGGATGTTCTGGTACCAGCGGATCTTGTGGCCGCAGGCGCCGCAACGGGAGGCGGGGCGGGTGAGGTCGAAAGGCGGGAGATTTTCGATCGCAACGGCGGCTTTGTCTGCTGCGGCCTCGAGCCCTGCGGGTGGCGCGGCCTTGGGACCGAAGACCAGCGACCACAGCGAGGGCGCGTCCTTCGAGGTCATCAGGTTGGCGACGGCGTCGGAGAGCCAGTCGCGGTACATCATGACCGGGGTCCGGTAGATCACGACATTCAGGAAGCTGCCGATCAATAGCCCCAGCACGCCGGCCAAGACGGCGTCGAACCCTTGCGAAACCGACATCAAACGACTTGGCCGAGCTTGAAGATGGGCAGGTACATGGCCACCACGATGCCGCCGATGATCGTGCCGAGGAACACGATGATGATGGGCTCCATCAGGCTGGAGAGGCCTGCAACCATGTCGTCGACTTCGGATTCGTAGAAGTCGGCCGCCTTGCCCAGCATGTGGTCGATGGAGCCGGACTCTTCGCCGATGGCGGTCATCTGGATCACCATCGAGGGGAAAAGGTTGACGTTGGTCATGGCCGCGGTGAGGCTGGTGCCGGTGGAGACTTCCTGCTGGATCTTGGCCGTCGCATCGCCGTACACGGTGTTGCCCGAGGCGCCGCCCACCGAGTCGAGGGCTTCGACCAATGGCACGCCAGCAGCAAACATCGTGGCAAGCGTTCGCGTCCAACGTGCGATGCAGGATTTTTCGATCAGCGAGCCGAACACCGGAATGCGCAAGAGCACGCGGTCCATGAATTTCTGAACGCGCTCATTGCGCTTCCAGGCTTGCATGAAGAAGTAGAGCCCCCCGCCAAGTCCACCAAAGATCAGCCACCAGTACGAGACGAAAAATTCGCTGATGCCGATCACGATCACCGTAGGCGCAGGCAGGTCGGCACCGAACGAGGTGAACACCTCCTTGAAAGCCGGAATGACGAAGATCATGATGATTGCGACCACAATGAACGCGACCACGACCACCGAGATCGGATACATCAACGCCGACTTGATCTTCGACTTGATCGCCTCGGTCTTTTCCATGTAGGTGGCCAGACGATCGAGCAACTCTTCGAGAATACCGGCCGCTTCGCCGGCTTCCACCAGGTTGCAGTACAGGTTGTCGAAGTACTTCGGAAACTTGCGAAAGGCGGCCGACAGCGAAGTGCCGGTTTCCACGTCGCTGCGGATGTCGTTGAGCAGCTTCGCAACGCTCGCATTCGCATTGCCGCGGCCGACGATGTCGAAGGACTGCATCAAGGGCACGCCGGCCTTCATCATGGTGGCCAGCTGGCGCGTGAAGATCGCGATGTCCTTCGGCTTGATGGCCTTGCCCGAGCGCATGCGGCGCTTCTTGATCTTGCTGGCGAGCACGCCCTGGCGACGCAGCGCGGCCTGGACCTGGTTTTCACCGGCGGCCCGAAGCTCGCCGCGCACCAGCTTGCCGTTGCGGTCCTTGCCTTCCCACTCGAAGACAAATTCCTTGTGCATGATCTTGGAGGAGCGGGGGGATGCCACTGTTGCCATTCGATCTCCGGTATTCAGTGTTCGTTATTCATTGGTGCAGGCCACCACTTCTTCTAGCGAAGTGAGACCCTGCCTGACTTTTCCGAGGCCCGATTGGCGCAGCGAACGCACGCCCTCGGCTTCGGATTGCTGCGCGATGTCGAGTGCGCTGCCATCGCGCAGGATGATTTCCTGGATGGCTTCGGTGATCGGCATCACCTGGTAGATGCCGACCCGTCCCTTGTAACCGCCGCTGCATGCGGAGCAGCCGACCGGGCGGTAAGGCTTCCACGTGCCGTCCAGGTCCGTTTCCTTGAAGCCCGCGTCGAGCAACGCTTCTCGGGGGATGTCGACCGGCACGCGGCATACCGTGCAAAGCCGCCGCGCGAGACGCTGCGCGGTGATCAGGATCACGCTCGAGGCGATGTTGAACGGCGCGATGCCCATGTTGCGCATCCGCGTGAGCGTGGTGGGCGCATCGTTGGTGTGCAGCGTCGAGAGCACCAGGTGGCCCGTTTGCGCGGCCTTGATCGAGATGTCGGCGGTTTCGAGGTCGCGGATTTCGCCGACCATGATGATGTCCGGATCCTGGCGCAGGAACGCGCGCAATGCGGTGGCGAAGGTGAGGCCCGCCCGTTCATTGACGTTGACCTGGTTGACGCCCGGCAGGTTGATTTCGGACGGATCTTCCGCCGTCGCGATGTTCACACCCGGCTGATTCAAGAGATTCAGGCAGGTATAAAGCGAGACCGTCTTGCCCGAGCCAGTCGGTCCGGTGACGAGCACCATGCCGTAGGGGCGGCCGATGGCATGAAGGAGGCGCTCTTTTTCGACCGCGTCGTAGCCGAGCGCATCGATGCCCAAGCGAGCGCTGCTCGGGTCGAGAATACGCACCACGATCTTTTCGCCGAACAGCGTGGGCAGCGTGCTCACGCGAAAGTCGATCACGCGGTCCGGCCCGATCTTGAGCTTCATGCGGCCGTCCTGCGGCACGCGTTTTTCGGAGATATCCAGCCGGGAAATGACCTTGATGCGGGACGCCAGCTTGTCCTTGATGACAGTGGGTGGGCTGGCAATTTCGCGCAGCTCGCCGTCGACCCGGAAGCGCACGCGGTAGTGGTGCTCGTAGGGCTCGAAGTGGATGTCGGAGGCGCGCATGCTGACTGCGTCGAGCAGCATCTTGTGAAGAAAGCGCACGACGGGCGCATCTTCGACTTCGGCGATGGCCTGTTCGCTGACGTCCCCTGCGGTTTCGGCGCTCACATCGTCGAACTCGAACTCGGAGCCGACGATGCTGTTGATGGTCTCTGCCGCGCTCGCTGCGGCAGCGTCAATCATTCGCGAGAGCTTGTCGTACTCCGCGATGACCCAGTCGACGCCCATCTGGGATGCGAACTTGATCTTCTCCGCCGCTTGCTGGTCCGAAGGGTCGGCTGTTGCGACGATGAGACGGTTATTGCGTTTGCTCAGGACAACGATGCGGTACGCATGGCACAGCTTCGGGTCGAGCAAATCCTTGGGCAGGCGCTGGTGATCGATGGCATCGAGATCGAGCAGCGGGGCGCCGAAGGCTGTGGAAAGGGTGTGGGCGAGGTCCGCTGCGGACACAGCACCCGTGCCAGTCAACTCTGCAATGAAACTGGTACGGCCGCTCAGGGACTTCTGGTAGATGTCCTCGGCGATCTTTGCAGGCAGTTTGCCGGCCGAAACGAGAGCGCGCGCCAAGCCCGGGAGGGCGATTTGCGAGAGTTCTTTAACTGGAAGTTCGGCAGCGGCCATTCAGCGAATGCAAAAGATGTGAGAAAGTGCTTCACGATCATCGCTCATCGCCCCTGTGCTGTAAATCGCTACACAGCAACAGGCATGGCCATTATTTATGCCAGCCAAAGGCTGGTCGGGGTGAGAGGATTCGAACCTCCGGCCTCTACGTCCCGAACGTAGCGCTCTACCAGGCTAAGCTACACCCCGATTGGTTGCAAGAAAAAAGTAGTCGTCCTAGATGCCAACTCTGATGAGGTGTTTCAGGCACGTCGCTCAAGCAACTGAGCCGCCAATTGTAGCAAACCGGCGGCATGCGAATTGGACGGAAAGTCGCGCAATGCGTCGATTGCGCGTTTTGCTTCGGCGGCGGCGGCGGCGCGCGACGCATCCAGTGCGCCGGTTTCACGCACGATCTCCACGACCTTGCCCAGTTGAGCTGTGTCGCCGGCTTCGATGGCCGCGCGCACCAGGGCGCTTTGAGCCGGCGTGCCGCGTTGCATGGCAAAAATCAGAGGGAGCGTGGTCTTGCCTTCGCGCAGGTCGTCGCCGACGTTCTTTCCTGTTTCCTGGGCGTCGCCCGCGTAATCAAGGACGTCGTCGATCACCTGGAATGCGGTGCCGAGTGCCTGTCCATAAGTGGCGCAGGCTTCTTCGACTTCTGGGGCGACGCCGGCCAGCACGGCAGCAAGGCGGGTGCTGGCCTCGAACAGCTTGGCGGTCTTCGAACGGATAACACGCAGGTACGCAGCCTCGTCCAGCGAAGCGTCATGCATGTTCATCAGCTGAAGCACTTCGCCCTCCGCGATCACGTTGGTTGCTTCCGCCAGGATTTCCATCACGCGAATGTTGTTTGCATCCAACATCATCTGGAATGCGCGCGAGTACAGGAAGTCGCCGACCAGCACGCTGGCCGGATTGCCGAACGATTCGTTGGCGGTCGCGCGGCCGCGCCGCAGGGTCGATTCGTCGACCACGTCGTCGTGCAGCAAGGTGGCGGTGTGAATGAACTCCACCACGGCCGCCAGGTTGAAGCGCTGTTCGCCCGTGTAACCCAATGCGCCCGACATCAGCAGCAGCAGCGCGGGCCGCAAGCGCTTGCCGCCGGCGGAGATGATGTATTGGGAGACCTGGCTGACCAGCGGCACGCCCGTATTAAGGCGGCGTGCGATCACGCGGTCGACTTCGACCATGTCGCCGGCAATCAGGTCCAGCACGGTGGCGGTGGGGGAGGTGTCGGCGGCGGGGACTGGCAAAGCGGAGGCGCGGGGCGCTGCTGAAGATGAAGGCGGCCCGGGGGCCGGAAGGCGCAAATTATAGGGAGGGCGGCCTGCTTGCCGGGGCTTGGTCGAGGCGATGGGTGTTAGCGAACACAAACCGCGCTATAATCTTGGGCTCTGCGGAATTCGCTGCGGAGACTCATTTCTAAGAGGTCTTACATGTACGCGGTCATAAAAACCGGCGGCAAGCAGTATCGCGTTGCTTCCGGCGAAAAAATTAAAGTAGAACAGATTGCTGCGGACGTAGGCCAGGAAATCGTGATCGACCAGGTTCTGGCCGTCGGAAACGGCGCTGAAATCAAGGTTGGCACGCCCCTGGTGTCCGGCGCAACGGTGACAGTCACGGTACTGTCGCACGGCAAGCACGACAAGGTCGGCATCTTCAAGATGCGCCGTCGCAAGCATTATCAGAAACGTCAAGGCCATCGCCAGCAGTTCACCGAGCTGCAAATCGGCGCGATCGCCGCTTAATCCGGCACAGGAGCACATTCCATGGCACAGAAAAAAGGCGGCGGCTCAACGCGAAACGGGCGCGATTCCAAGCCCAAGATGCTCGGCGTGAAGGCGTTCGGCGGCGAACTGATCAGCGCAGGCTCGATCATCGTGCGCCAGCGCGGCACCCAGTTCCACCCCGGCGTCAACGTCGGCGTGGGCAAGGACCACACGCTCTTCGCCCTGGTCGACGGCCACGTGTCGTTCGGTCACAAGGGTGCGCTGAACAAGCACATGGTCAACGTGACCCCCGCGGCGTAAGCCTCGCGTCACTTCGATCAGCCCGAGGCCCCGCTTTGCCGGGGCTTCTTCATTTGTAGACTGGACATCCCATGAAGTTCGTAGACGAAGCCTTCATCGACATCGCCGCCGGCGATGGCGGCAACGGCTGCGTGTCGTTCCGTCATGAGAAGTACAAGGAATTCGGTGGCCCCAACGGCGGCGACGGCGGCCGCGGCGGCCACGTGTTCGCGGTGGCCGACTCGAACCTCAACACCCTGGTCGATTTTCGCTATTCGCGCCGGCACGAAGCCCGACGCGGCGAGCACGGCATGGGCTCCGACATGTTCGGCGCCGCGGGCGACGACATCACGCTCAAGGTGCCGGTCGGCACGATCATCAGCGACGCCGAAACGGGCGAAGTGCTGTACGAGCTGCTGACCGAAGGCGAAGTCATCACCATCGCCAAGGGCGGCGACGGCGGCTTCGGCAACATGCGCTTCAAGAGCGCCATCAACCGCGCGCCGCGCCAGAAAACGCCCGGCTGGCCCGGCGAAAAGAAGAGCCTGAAGCTCGAGTTGAAGGTGCTCGCCGATGTCGGCCTTCTCGGCATGCCGAATGCGGGCAAGTCGACACTGATCAGCGCCATCTCGAACGCGCGGCCCCGCATCGCTGACTACCCCTTCACCACCCTGCATCCGAATCTGGGCGTCGTGCGCGTCGGCCCGGAGCAGAGCTTCGTGGTGGCCGACCTGCCTGGCCTGATCGAAGGCGCGTCCGAAGGCGCCGGCCTCGGCCACCTCTTCCTGCGCCACCTGCAACGCACGCGGCTGCTGCTGCATGTGATCGACATGGCGCCGTTCGACGACGCCGTCGACCCGGTCGCCCAGGCCAAGGCCATCGTGGGCGAACTGAAAAAATACGACGCCGCGCTGTACGACAAGCCGCGCTGGCTGGTGCTGAACAAGCTCGACATGGTGCCCGGCGACGAGCGCGCGGCGCTGGTCAAGGACTTCGTCAAGCGGCTGCGCTTCAAGGGCCCGGTGTTCGAGATTTCGGCGCTCACGCGCGAGGGCTGCGAGCATTTGGTGCAGGCCGTCTACCAGCAGGTCAAGGCCCAGCAGGTGGCGGAACAGGAGCCGGTCGAGGTCGATCCGCGCTTTGTCCAGCTGCCGCCCGACCCGGCCTGAGTGCGGCATGGCATCGGCATCGATGCGACTCCATAGATAGCAAAATCAGCAGCCTTCACGACCGCGACACGCCTCCATGACCTCGAATTCCGGATCCACTGCCTTGCGGGATGCCCGCCGTATCGTCGTCAAGGTGGGCTCCAGCCTCGTGACCAACGAGGGGCGCGGTCTGGACGAGGCGGCCATCGGCGAGTGGTGCCGGCAGCTCGCGGCGCTGGTGCGTGAAGGGCGCGAGGTCGTGATGGTGTCCAGCGGCGCCATCGCCGAAGGCATGAAGCGCCTGGGCTGGCGCACCCGGCCGCACGAAATTCACGAACTCCAGGCCGCCGCGGCCGTCGGGCAGATGGGCCTGGCCCAGATGTACGAGACTAAGCTGCGCGAGAACGAAATCGGCAGCGCCCAGGTGCTCCTGACCCACGCCGACCTGGCCGACCGCGAGCGCTATCTCAATGCGCGCTCGACCCTGGTCACGCTGCTGCGCCTGGGCGTGGTGCCGGTCATCAACGAGAACGACACCGTCGTCAACGACGAGATCAAGTTCGGCGACAACGACACGCTCGGCGCGCTCGTGGCCAACCTGGTCGAAGCCGATGCGCTGATCATCCTCACGGACCAGAAGGGCCTCTTCACGGCCGATCCGCGCAAGGACCCGGGCGCGAAGTTCGTGCACGAAGCGGCAGCCGGCGATCCGGCGCTCGAGGCCATGGCCGGCGGCGCGGGCTCCAGCCTCGGCCGCGGCGGAATGATCACCAAGATCCTAGCCGCCAAGCGCGCGGCCGGCTCGGGCGCATCGACCGTGATCGCCTGGGGCCGCGAGGCCGACGCACTGCTGCGCCTGACGCGCGGCGAATCCATCGGCACGCTGCTGGTGGCGCAGACCGCCAAGCACCAGGCGCGCAAGCGCTGGATGGCCGACCACCTGCAGCTGCGCGGTGCCGTCATCGTCGATGCCGGTGCCGCGGCCAAGGTGCGCGCCGAAGGCAAGAGTCTGCTGCCGATCGGCATGACGGGCGTGTCGGGCGAGTTCTCGCGCGGCGACGTGATCGCGGTGCGCGATGCCGAAGGCATCGAACTGGCCCGGGGCCTGGCCAACTATTCGAGCGTGGAAGCGCGCCTGCTGTGCCGCAAGCCCTCCAGCGAGTTCGAACGCCTGCTGGGTTATGTCGCGGAGCCGGAGATGGTCCACCGCGACAACATGGTGCTGATGCCCAGCTGACCGGCAGATCGGCAAAGAAAAACGGGGCCCAGGGCCCCGTTTCTTCATCCCGGCGTCGCTTGGCCTACTGCACTTCGCGAACCGGATTGCGGATGTTCTGCACCATCTCCCCGACCGAACTGCGCGGCGCGTTGCCGCGGCAGATGCCCTGTGCCGACAGCGCCAGCGTGTAGCGCGAATTCAGGTCGTTGATGCGCTTCCATTCCTGCTTCGTCACTTCCTGCCACGTGCCGTTGTTGTAGCGGGCATAGCTCTTCACCTCGGCGGTCGAGCAGCGCACGCCTTCGTAGAAGGCATTGGTGGCGCCGCCGCTGCGATTGCTGGCCACCACCACGTAGCGCACGATGCCGTCGGGCGTGATCGTGATCGTGCCCGGGTCGATGCCGAACTTCAGGCTCATGTACGGAGGCATCTCGATCGGCAGCAGGCGGTTTTCGCTGAAGGCGGGCGGCGGCGGCGCTGCCGTTTCTTCCCACTCCTTGTCCGTCTCGGAGCGCTTGGGCGGAGGCGGCGAGCCGGCCTGCGCCCAGTCGGGATTGTCGGTGTCGTGCTTGCCCGATGCGCACCCGGCGAGGATGGCGAAGCAGGCCAGAAGAAGCACGCGCTCAGCGTTGCGTCGGAAAGAAGGGCGCGTTGTTGTTGAGAGGAGGAGGTTCATCGCTCGCAGAAGGAATGTCGGGATGCGGATCGAAACTGCCGCCGGGCGGCAGGTCCAGACCCGCGGGCGCTCCGGCGTCCAGCGGATGGCGCTCGAATTCTCGGGCACGCACGTTGCTGCGCAGGAAGCGGTTGCGGAAATCCTGCCGTGGCAGGTAGCGAGCAAGCTCGGTGAGCGCCATCTCGTAGACGCCGCGCTTGAACTCGACGACAACGTCGAGCGGCACCCAGTAGTCATGCCAGCGCCAGGCGTCGAATTCGGGATGGTCGGTGGCACGCAGGTTCAGATCCCAGTCGTGGCCGACGAGTTGCAGCAAATACCAGATTTGTTTCTGGCCCTTGTAGTGGCCCCGTGCGTCACGGCGGATGAACCGATCCGGCACCTCGTAGCGCAACCAGTCGCGGGTACGGGCCACGATGCGCACATGCTCCGGATGAAGCCCCACTTCCTCGTGCAGTTCCCGGAACATGGCTTGCTCGGGACTTTCGCCGCGGTCTATGCCGCCTTGCGGAAACTGCCAGGAATGCGTGCGTATGCGCTTGCCCCAGAAAACCTGGTTTCTCTGGTTGAGCAGGATGATGCCGACGTTGGGCCTGAAGCCGTCCCGGTCGAGCATAATCAAACCCCAATTTTTGAACTGAGTCGATTATGCATGCCGGGTTGCCCTCGGCAAGCGCGATGCCAGTCTCTCAGGGTCTCTCCGGGGGAGCAGTCCCCCACTTCCGAACGTCGAATCCAGCGAATCCAGCACACCGATCCCGATGAAAGCTTCCCGATTTTTTGTCTCCACGCTCAAGGAAGCGCCCGCCGATGCCGAGGTCGCGAGCCACCGGCTCATGATGCGGGCCGGCATGATCAAGAAGCTCGGCACGGGCATCTACACCTACATGCCGATGGGGCTGCGCGTCATCCGCAAGGTCGAGGCGATCGTGCGGGAAGAAATGAACCGCGCCGGCGCCGTCGAACTCGCAATGCCCGTGGTCCAGCCGGCCGAGTTCTGGCAGGAGACCGGCCGCTTCGAGAAGATGGGCCCCGAACTCCTGCGCATCAAGGACCGGCATGACCGCGACTTCGTGATCCAGCCGACCAGCGAAGAGGTGGTGACCGACATCGCGCGCCAGGAAATCCGCAGCTACAAGCAGCTGCCGAAGAATTTCTACCAGATCCAGACCAAGTTCCGCGACGAGCGGCGTCCCCGCTTCGGCCTGATGCGCGGGCGCGAATTCATCATGAAGGACGCCTACAGCTTCGACCGCGACCTGGACGCGGCCAAGGCCAGCTACCAGGTGATGGCACAGGCGTACCGCAACATCTTCGACCGCTTCGGCCTGCGCTACCGCGCCGTCGCGGCCGACAGCGGCGCCATCGGCGGCGACCTGAGCGAAGAGTTCCAGGTGATCGCCGCCACGGGCGAGGACGCCATCGTCTACTGCCCCGACAGCAATTACGCCGCCAACATGGAAAAGGCCGAGGCCCTTGCCCCGGCCGGCCCGCGCCCCGAGGCCGCCAAGGCGCTCGAAAAGACGCCGACCCCCGGCAAGAGCACCTGCGCCGACGTGGCCGAACTGCTCGGCGTGCCGCTCGCAACCACCGTCAAGTCGCTGGTGCTGGCCACCGACATCCTGGACGCGGCCGGCAACCCGAAGGGTTCGCAGGTCTGGCTGCTGCTGCTGCGCGGCGACCACGACATGAACGAGATCAAGGTCAGCAAGGTGCCGGGCCTGGACCAGGGCTTCCGCTTCGCGACGCTCGCCGAGATCGACGAGCACTTCGGCTGCAAGCCCGGCTACCTCGGCCCGCTGAACCTGAAGAAGCCCGTCAAGCTGGTGGCCGACCGCGAGGCCGCCGTGCTGGCCGACTGGATCACCGGCGCCAACGAGGTCGACTTCCACATGACCGGCGTCAACTGGGGCCGCGACCTGCCCGAGCCGGAAGTCGTGGCCGACCTGCGCAACGTGGTGGCGGGCGACGCCTCGCCCGATGGCAAGGGCGTGCTGGCCATCGAGCGCGGCATCGAGGTGGGCCATGTCTTCGTGCTCGGCACGAAGTACAGCAAGGACATGAACGCCACCTATCTGGACGAAGGCGGCAAGCCGCAGTTCCTCGAGATGGGCTGCTACGGCATCGGCATCACCCGCCTGCCGGCCGCCGCCATCGAGCAGAACCACGACGAGCGCGGGATCATCTGGCCCGACGCGCTCGCGCCGTTCACCGTGGTGGTCTGCCCGATCGGCATGGACCGCAGCCCCGAGGTCAAGGTGGCCGCCGAGGCGCTCTACGAAGAACTGCTCGCCCAGGGCGTCGACGTGCTGCTGGACGACCGCGGCGAGCGCCCCGGCGCGATGTTCGCCGACTGGGAACTGATCGGCGTGCCGCACCGCGTGGTCATCTCCGACCGTGGCCTGAAAGAAGGCCAGCTCGAATACCAGCACCGCCGCGACACGGCGGCCACGAAGGTGCCGTCGGCCGGCATCGCCGACTTCATCGCCGGCAAGCTCGCTGCATGAGCGTCACCGGCCGTTGCAACGACGACCCTGGGGCAACCGCCGAGGCGGATGGCATGGCCATCTCGCGGCGCAGGTGCATCGGGTTCGCCGCGGCTTCGGGCGTGCTGTCTCTGGCCGCGTTGCCGGAGGCCGCGTTTGCCGGTGCGCAGATCGAAGAGCCGCTGATCGACTCGGTGCGCACCGCGCTGAGCTCGGCCATCCACAACAAGGCGCCGCCGGTGCCGGAGTTCACCACCACCGAGGCGCGCCTGGCCTACCTGCGCTGGCTCGGCGAAATGAGCGAGCGGCTCAAGAAGAAGATCGCCGACTGGCCCACGCGCAAGGAATTCCTGCAGACCGTCTGGTACGAGGCCAAGCGCTCGGGGCTCGACGTGAGCCTGGTGCTCGGGCTGGTGCAGGTCGAGAGCAACTTCCGCAAGTTCGCCGTGTCCAGCGCCGGCGCGCGCGGCTACATGCAGGTCATGCCGTTCTGGACCCGCGTGATCGGCGACAGCGATTCGGCCAAGCTCTTTCACATGCAGACCAACCTGCGCTTCGGCTGCGTGATCCTGCGCCACTACCTCGACCGCGAGAACGGCGACCTGTACATGACCCTCGGCCGCTACAACGGCAGCCGCGGCAAGTCGCCGTACCCGAACGCCGTGTTCGCGAACCAGCGGCTCTGGGCCTATGACGACAAGGCGCGCGAACGCGACAGGGATCGCGAACGCGAAAAGGACCGTTCGGCAGCTTGAATCTCACTTTCGCGAATATGCGAAAGCGGCTTGGCCAGCGGGGACGAGCCAAGCCTTTGAGCTAGGTTCTTGTCACCATCACCTGATCGATGCGGTAACTGTCGACGTCCATGACTTCGAAGGTATAGCCAGCCCAGGTCACGCTGTCGGTCCGCTTGGGCACGCGGCGCAGCATCACCATCAAAAAGCCCGCGAGCGTCTCGTACTCGTCCGCATGCGGCAACTCGTCGATCTGCAGCGCGCGCTGCACATCCTGGATCGGCGTCACGCCATCGATCAGCCACGAGTTCTCGTCGCGCTTCACGATCTGCTCCTCGTCGGGCATCGTGACCAGGTCGCCCATCACCGTGCTCATCACGTCGTTCAGCGTGATCACGCCCACCACGAGGCTGTACTCGTTGACGATGATCGCGAAGTCTTCATGCGCCTGCTGGAACTGCTCGAGCACTTCGGTCAGCGAGAGCCGATCGGGAATCACCAGCGCCTTGTGCAGCGTGAGGCCCTGGTCGAAGGCGAGCGGCTGGCCGCTGAGTACGCGCTGGAACATCTCCTTGGCGTCGACATAACCGAGCACGTGGTCGATGTCGCCATCGCACACCGGATAGGCCGAGAAAGGCTCGGCCACGATGCGCGCGCGCAGCACCGATTCGGGGTCGTCGTGCAGGAACCAGGCGATGCTGTCGCGCGCCGTCATCACGCTGCTCACGAGGCGCGTGTCGAGCTCGAACACGTTGGCGATCACCTGCTGCTCGCGCACCGCGAGCACGCCGGCCCGCGCGCCGGCCTCGGTCATCGCGAGGATGTCGGCCGAGGTGATCTTGTCGTCGCGCGCCATCGGCATGCCGAGCACCTTGAACAGCAGGTCGGTGCAGCGCGTGAAGAACCACACCAGCGGCTTGAAGGTGGTGATGAGCACCAGCATCGGCCCGACCATGCGCACCGCGATGCGCTCCGGATCGCTCATGCCCAGGCGCTTGGGGAAGAGGTCCGCGAACACCAGGAACACCGCGATCACGATCACGAACGAGCAGAGAAAGGCCACGTTCGCGGACGCTTCCACGCTCAGCCAGCTCTCGAAGAAACGCGCGAAATACGGGCTGAGCGAGCCCTCGCCGACGACGCCGCCGAGGATCGCCACTGCGTTGAGGCCGATCTGCACCACGGTGAAGTAGTGGCCCGGCTGCTCCTGCACGCGCAGCACGCGCTCGGCGCGCGGATCGCCTTCGTCGGCCATCTGGCGCAAGCGCAGGCGCCGCGAGGCGGCGAGCGTGATTTCGGCAAGGGAGAAGAACGCGCTCATCGCGATCAGCAAGACGATGATGAGCAGGCTTTGGGTGAGGTTCATGGTGGCACGGCGAAGAGTGCCATGGTGCCATGACTCGGCCGGCGAAAACCCCTCAGACGCCGCCGTGCGGATGGGTCGGGTCGACCCACAGGACCGATTCGGGTTTCTCTACAGGCTCGATGTCGAGATTGACGGCCACCGCCTCGCCGTCGCTGCGGCACAGCACGCATTCGAGCGTCTCGGTTGCGCTGGCGTTGATTTCCTGGTGCGGCACATAGGGCGGCACATAGATGAAATCGCCCGGGCCGGCTTCGGCGGTGAACTCGAGCTTCTCGCCCCATCGCATGCGGGCCCGGCCGCGCACGACGTAGATCACCGATTCGAGGTGCCCGTGATGATGCGCGCCGGTCTTGGCATCGGCATGGATGGTCACCGTGCCGGCCCAGAGCTTCTGCGCGCCCACGCGGGCGAAGTTGATGGCGGCGGCCCGGTTCATGCCGGGCGTCTGCGCCGTGTTGACGTCGAGCTGGTTGGCGCCGATCACGCGCACGCCGTCGTGCTTCCAGGCCGGGGCGGCGTCGCCGCCATCACCTGGATGGTCGTGCGAATGGCCGTGGTCCGCGTGATCGTGGCTCATGGCAAGCCTTGCGGAATCAGGCGGGGCTGCCGTTCACCACCTGCTGCAGTTCGCCCGACTCGTACATCTCCATCATGATGTCCGAGCCGCCGACGAATTCGCCCTTCACGTAGAGCTGGGGGATCGTGGGCCAGTTGCTGTATTCCTTGATGCCCTGGCGGATGCCGTCGTCTTCGAGCACGTTGACGGTCTTGAGCGTCTTGGTGTCGACGCCCACGGCCTTGAGGATCTGGATCGCGCGGCCGGAGAAACCGCACATCGGGAAGCTGGCATTGCCCTTCATGAAGAGCACGAGTTCGTTGGTCTTGACGAGATCGTCGATGCGTTGCTGGGCGTCGGACATGGGGACTCCTGAAAAGTGGGGGCTGAGGGGGATTATTTCACTGCGCGCCAGATTCCGCCCGAGCAGCGCTGGATGCCTGCCAGGTCGTCCCGGCTTTGGACTTCGGCGAAACCGCGGCTTTCGAGCAGTTGGCGCACGGCCGCCGCCTGGTCATGGCCGTGTTCGAGCAGCAGCCAGCCGCTGTCGGCGAGGTGATCGGGGGCGTTCTGGACGATCTGGCGGATGTCGTCGAGCCCGTCCGCGCCCGCGACCAGCGCGGAGGAGGGCTCATGCTTCAGCGCCGGTAGATGCAGGTCGTTGACGGCGATGTACGGTGGATTGCTGGCGATGACCGTGTAGCCGCCGGCAGCGCCATCAAGCCAATGGGCCTGGGCAAAGCGCACCGGGAGGCCGAGGCGCCGGGCATTGGCCTCTGCGACGGCCAGCGCGTCGGCGCTGGCATCGACCGCATCGACCTGCGCATCGGGGCGTGCATGCTGCAGCGCCAGCGCGATCGCGCCGCTGCCCGTGCCGAGGTCGAGCACGCGGGGCGCGTTGCGGCCTTCGAGGCATTGCAGGGCCCAGTCGACCAGCGTCTCGGTGTCCGGGCGCGGCACCAGCACGCGCGCATCGACCTGCAGATCGAGGCCGTGGAATTCTTTTTGGCCGAGCAGATAGGCCACCGGCTCCCCCGCGAGGCGCCGCGACAGCTGCGGCGCGAGCGCGGCCCATGCGGCATCGGGCATGGCATCGGTGTCGTGCGCGAGCAGCCAGGCGCGGTCGTGCGGCGCGCGGCCCAGCGCGTGCAGCAGCAGCAACTGGGCATCGAGCCGATCGACGCCCAGGGCCAAGGCCGCAGCCAGCGCCTCGGCCACGGTGGACGGTGCGGCGGCTTCGGTCATCACGCGGGCAGGCTCGATTCCAGTTCGGCCAGTTGCTCGGCCTCGCGCGCGGCGCGCAGCGCCTCCAGCACGTCGCCGAGATCACCCTCCATGATCGCCAGCAGCTTGTAGAGCGTGAGGTTGATGCGGTGGTCGGTGAGCCGCCCCTGCGGGAAGTTGTAGGTGCGGATGCGGTCCGAGCGGTCGCCGCTGCCGATCAGGCCCTTGCGCATCGCCGCGTCCTTGGCGGCGCGTTCGCTGCGGTCCTTTTCCTGGATGCGCGCCGACAGCACCTGCAACGCCTTGGCCTTGTTGCGGTGCTGGCTGCGGTCGTCCTGGCACTCGGCGACGATGCCGGTCGGGATGTGCGTGATGCGCACCGCCGAATCGGTCTTGTTGATGTGCTGGCCACCGGCGCCGCTCGCGCGGTAGGTGTCGATGCGAAGGTCCGCGGGGTTGATCTGCACGGCCACCGTCTCGTCGGGCTCGGCCAGCACGGCCACCGTGCAGGCGCTGGTGTGGATGCGGCCCTGCGTCTCGGTCGCAGGCACGCGCTGCACTCGGTGGCCGCCCGACTCGAAGCGCAGCTTGCCGAAAACTTCGTCGCCCACGATGCGGATCACCACTTCCTTGTAGCCACCGAGTTCGCTCGCGCTCTCGCTCACGATCTCGCAGCGCAGGCCGGCGCGCTCGCAGTAGCGCGTGTACATGCGCAGCAGATCGCCCGCGAAGAGGGCCGATTCGTCGCCGCCCGTGCCGGCGCGGATTTCCATGAAGGCGTTGCGCGCGTCGTCGGGGTCCTTGGGCAGCAAGAGGCGCTGCAGCTCTTCCTCGAGCTGCACCAGTTCGGCCTCGGCGACCGCGATTTCCTCGTTGGCCATCTCGGCCATGTCGGGGTCGTCGAGCATTTCCTTTGCCCCGGCGATGTCGGCTTCGCGCTGCTTGTAGCGCTCGTAGCGGCCGGCGATCTGCGTGACCTCGGCGTGTTCGCGCGAGATGGTGCGGTACTGCGCCATGTCGCTCATGATGTCTTCGCGCGAAAGCAGGAAGTCGAGTTCGCCCAGCCGCTGGACGTAGCGTTCGAGTTGGTGGCGCAGAAAGGATTTCACGGAAGAAAAGGCTCGAAAAAATGGGGGACGAATGCCGCAAGCAGCGGCAGGGCGCAGGCAGACCTCGGCACGCGGGGCCGGGCCGCTGACGAGCGTCGCTAACGCTCTTTGCGCAGGAAGAGGCGCGAGATCGTCTGCGCGGTCTGCTCGCGCGATGCGGCATCGCCCGAATGCAGCTCGGCCATGGCGCCGTGCATCATCTTCTGCGTGAGCCCGCGCGACATCGCCTCGAGCACCGCATCGACCGATTCGCCCTTGGCCAGGAGCTTGCGCGCGCGCGCCATCTCGGCGGCGCGCCATTCGTCGGCCTGCACATTGAGCTGCTGGATCAGCGGCACCGTGCTGCGCTGGCCCAGCCAGTGCATGAAGCTCTGAACGCCCGCATCGATGATCACCTCGGCCTGCGCCACCGCGGCCTGGCGGTTGGCCTGGCCTTGCTGCACCACGTGCGCGAGGTCATCGACGGTGTAGAGGTAGATGTCCTCCAGCGCCTTCACTTCGGGCTCGATGTCGCGCGGCACGGCCAGGTCGACCATGAACATCGGGCGGTGCTTGCGTGCCTTGAGCGCGCGCTCCACGGCACCCAGGCCGATGATCGGCAGCGTGCTGGCGGTGCAGCTGATCACGATGTCGAATTCGGCCAGCCGCGCCGGCAGGTCGGCCAGCCGCATCGCCTCGCCGCCGAAGCGCGTGGCGAGCTTTTCGCCGCGCTCCAGCGTGCGGTTGGCAATGGCGATGGACTTGGGTTCCTTGGCCGCGAAGTGCGTGGCCGCGAGGTCGATCATTTCGCCCGCGCCGACGAACAGCACGCGCGTCTTGCGCAGGTCTTCGAAGAGTTGTCCCGCCAGCCGCACGGCCGCGGCCGCCATGCTGATGGAATGCGCGCCGATCTCGGTGGCCGTGCGCACTTCTTTCGCGACGGCGAACGAGCGCTGGAACAGCTGGTTGAGCGTGGTGCCCAGGGCGCCGACGTTTTCGGCCGCGCGCACCGCGTCTTTCATCTGGCCGAGGATCTGCGCCTCGCCGAGCACCATCGAATCGAGCCCGCTGGCCACGCGAAAGACGTGGCGCGCAGCCTCGTCGTCGTGCAGCGTGTAGGCATGCGAGCGCAGCAGGGTGGGGGCCACGCCGCCGCTTTGGGCGAGCCACCCGACCGTGTGGTCCAGCGCGATGTGTTCGGAGGCGCAGTAGATCTCGGTGCGGTTGCAGGTCGAGATGATCGCGGCCTCCACCTGGGGATGGCGGCCGCTGGGGAACGAATTACGCAGGCTCTGCAGGGTCGGGGCGATCTGGTCGAGCGCGAACGCAAAACGACCGCGCAGATCGAGCGGCGCGGTCGTGTGGTTCAAGCCTAGAGCCCAGACAGACATGGGCGTGATTATAAAATCAGCAGCGACCCGGGGCTTGCCGAGGGACAAATGGCTTTCCCTATAACAGCCATAACCACAGCCATAACCTTCGCCACATGCTGGCGCCCCTCTCCCACGCTCCCCGATGGACCTGCTGGCCCTCTTCGATCACCTGCTTAATTTTGTGGCACCCGCCGCGTTCATCGCGCTGGTGCTGGCCCTCGTGGGCCGGTTCCTGGGCGGGCGCCGCACGGGCGTTCCGCGCTGGTGGGTGCAATGGGCGATCACCTTCGGCGCCGGCGTCGCGGTGCTCGTCGTCGGCCTTGTGGTGTTCGGGCGCGACGGGGTGATGACGACCTACGCCGCGCTCGTGGCCGTCTGCGGCACCGTGCAATGGCTCGCGATGCGCGGCTGGCGCCGCTGATCCAGCGTCAGCCCAGCCGGCGGACCATGTAGACCGACCTGCCGGGATAGGTCGCGAGCCGGGCCTGCTGCGCCGGGTCTGCCGGCTGCGTCGCGGCATAGCCCTGCCGCTCCCAGAAACCCACCGAAGACTGCACCGACACCAGCGTCGATTGCCGCCATCCGGCCTGCGCCGCGTGCGCCCACGCATGCCGCACCAGCCGCGGTCCGAGGCCCAGCCCTGAAGCGGCTGGATGCACCGCCAGGTCATGCAGGTACAGCGCGTCGGCTTCCGGCGCGACCTCGAACTCGCCATGCAGCGCCGTGAGCTTGCCGGCGATCGAGGGATAGGCCGCCAGATAGGCCCTGACCTCTCCTGCGTGCCCGGCCACCCACCCCGTCTCCGGCGCCGCGGCCAGCCGCCGCGCGATCAGCGCGCCGTCCTCCACGAAGCCCGCGCCGTAGCAGGCGAGCTGGATCGCGAGCACTGCGTCCAGGTCGTCCGCGCGCATCGCCCGCACGAAGACGGCGCCCTCCGCCAAGGCCACCATCAGGCCAGCAGCAGCTTGTCGTCGTCCAGCTTCTCGCCGCGCGTCTGCTCGAACATGCGCAGCAGGTCGGGCACATCGAGGCCCGAGCGCTCCGGCCCGGCCACGTCCAGGATCACCTGCCCCTCGTGCAGCATGACGGTGCGCGAACCGTAGTCCAGCGCCTGGCGCATGCTGTGCGTCACCATCATCGCGGTGAGCTGGCTGCCTTCGACGATCCTGGCGGTCAGCTCCAGCACGAAGGCGGCGGTCTTCGGGTCCAGCGCGGCGGTGTGCTCGTCCAGCAGCAGGATGCGCGAGGGCTTGAGCGACGCTATCAGGAGGCTCACCGCCTGCCGCTGCCCGCCCGAGAGCAGCCCGATGCGGTCGGCCAGCCGGTTTTCCAGCCCCAGCTTCAGGATCGACAGCTTCTCGCGGAACAGCTCGCGAAGGCCCCGGTTGAGCGCGAAGCCGAAGCCGCGCCGCTCGCCGCGCTTGTACGCCAGCGCCATGTTTTCCTCGATCGTCAGCGCCTCGCAGGTGCCGGCCATCGGGTCCTGGAACACGCGGGCCACCATGCCCGATCGCTGCCAGGCGTTCATGCGCGTGACGTCCTTGCCGTCGATCTCGATGTTGCCCTTGTCCACGATCAGGTCGCCGCTCACCGCATTGAGGAACGTGGACTTGCCCGCGCCGTTCGAGCCGATCACGGTGACGAACTGGCCGGTCGGAATCTCCAGGCTGAGCCCGCGCAGCACGCGGTTCTCGATCGGCGTGCCCGGGTTGAAAGTCATCTCCAGTTGTTGTGCGCGCAGCATCAGTTCTTCCCCTTGAAGAGTCCGCGCAGCTTGCGCTTGTATGCGGGGATCAACAGCGCTACTGCCACCAGCACGGCGGTCACCAGGTTCAGGTCCTGCGCCTGCAGGCCCATGAAGTCGGTGTTCAGCGCCATCGCGATGAAAAAGCGGTAGAGCAGCGCACCCAGCACGCAGGCCAGCGTGGTGATCACCATGCTGCGCGCGGGCAGGAGCGTCTCGCCGATGATCACCGCGGCCAGGCCGATCACGATCGTGCCCACGCCCATCGAGATGTCGGCCGTGCCCTGGCTCTGCGCGAAGAGCGCGCCGGCCAGCGCGACCAGCGCGTTGGAGAGCGCAAGACCCGCCATCGTGTGGAAGTCCGTCGAAATGCCCTGCGCCCGCGCCATGCGCGCATTGCCGCCGGTGGCACGCATCGCCAGGCCCGCTTCGGAGGCGAAGAACATGTCCACCACGATCTTCGCGACGATCACGATCAGCAGCAGCAACAGCGGCTTGGCCCATTGCTCGGGCATGCCGCCGAAGTCGACCATGGTGAAGACGGTCGGCTCGGTGATCAGCGCCACGTTGGGCTTGCCCATCACGCGCAGGTTGACCGAGTACAGCGCGATCATCACCAGGATGCTCGCCAGCAGCTGCATGATCTTCAATTTGACGTTCAGCCAGGCCGTGACCCAGCCCGCGGCGGCGCCCGCCACGCAGGCGACCGCGGTGGCGGCCACCGGATTCCAGCCGAGAACGATCAGCGTCGCGGCCACGGCGGCGCCCAGCGGAAAGCTGCCGTCCACCGTGAGGTCGGGAAAATTGATGATGCGAAACGACATGAAGACGCCCAACGCGACCAGTCCGAATATCAGACCGATCTCGATGGCGCCCAGCGAAGCGATGAGCGACATAAAGAAGCTGGCTTCTTACTTGGTGGCCACGATCTTGGCGCTCTTCAGGAGCGATTCGGACAGCGTCACGCCCTGCGCCTTGGCGGCGGTGGGGTTCACCACCAGCTCGAAGTTGGTGCTGGTCTGCGAGGCGATGGTGCCGGGCTTCTCGCCCTTGAGGATGCGCACCACGATCTTGCCGGTCTGGCGGCCGATGTCGCTGTAGTTCAGGCCCAGCGCCGCCACGGCGCCGCGCTCGACGGTGGCCGTGTCGGCGGCCACCACCGGCAGCTTGGCCTGCTGGGCGACCTTGACGATGCCCTCGAAGGCCGAGACCACGTTGTTGTCGGTCGGCGTGTAGATCACGTCGGCCTTGCCCACCAGGCTCTGCGCGGCGGTCGGCACGTCCACGGTGCGGGCGGCGGCGGCTTCAACGACGGTCATGCCGGCATCGGCGGCCGCCTTCTTGAGCGAAGCGACGATCGCCACCGAGTTGGCTTCGCCGGGGCTGTAGATCACGCCGATGCGCTTGGCGTTGGGCACCACCTGCTTGATGAGGCCGATGTGCTTTTCCAGCGGCGAGAGGTCCGACACGCCGGTCACGTTGGTGCCGGTGGCATCCCAGTTCTTCACCAGCTTGGCGGCCACCGGGTCGGTGATGGCCGAGTACACGACCGGAATCGTCTTGGTGGAGGCCACCACGGCCTGCGCCGACGGCGTGGCGATGGCGACGATCACGTCGGGCGCATCGCCCACGTACTTGCGGGCGATCTGGGCGGCGGTGCCCACGTTGCCTTGCGCGCTCTGGTAGGTGAACTTGAGGTTCTTGCCCTCTTCGTAGCCCGCCGCCTTGAGCTCGGCCTTCACGCCGTCGCGCACCGCGTCCAGCGCCGGGTGCTCGACGATGGCCGTGACGGCCACCGACTTGGTGTCGGCCGCGAACGAGGGCGCGGCGGCCAGCATGCCGAGGGCCAGGGCGACGGCGCTGAAGGGGGTGCGAAGCAGGGCTTTTTTCACGTGAGGGTCTCCGGATGGGGGGATGGGTGCGTCTGGGGTCTGAGGTGTGGCCGCCGGCGTGCGCCGGGGCGGGGAATTCAGCGGGGCCGGGCGTTGCGCGTGCAATCCCGGCAGCTTCGAAGTCTAGATCGTACTTTGCACAATTAAGGTGCATGGACGGATCGGGCTTACCCCGCTTTAGGAAACATAATTGCATCCATTGGAGGATGCAAGAGATGAAATTGCACGAGATCGAACTCGACCGGATCGACCGGCGGATTCTGGACCATTTGCAGGTGCACGGCCGCGCCACCAACCTGGAGCTGTCGGAGGTGGCCAACCTGTCGCCCGCGCAGTGCATGCGGCGCCATCGGCGCCTGGAGGAACTGGGCCTCATCAACGGCTACGCGGCGCACCTGAATGCGCGCCACGTCGGCCTGGGCGTGATCGCTTTCATCCACGTGACCATGGCGCGCGGCCACGTCGATGAACTGCCCAAGTTCCAGGACCTGATCGCCGACCTGAAGCAGATCCTGGAGTGCTATTCGGTGACCGGCGACTTCGACTATGTGCTCAAGGTGGTCGCGCGCGACCTGGAGTCGCTCTCGCAGTTCCTGATGCACACGCTGATGCACATGCCGGGAGTCTCGGCCGTGCGCTCGAGCGTGTGTCTCAACGAGATCAAGTGCACCACGGCGCTGCCGCTGGAATGAACCTCAGGTCGGCATGCCCGGGATGGGCGAGTTCTGCGTCGCGGGCGCCGGCGCGGCCGCGGCGGGCTCGGTGGGCGCCATCATGAACGTGGTGGGCGTCGCCATCGGCAGCGCGGCCTTGCGGAGTTCGTCGAGGATCACGAACAGCAAATCGCTGCGCACGCCGCCCGCCAGCCGCGGGCTCGCCACATAGGCGATGGCCTGGAAGATCAAGAGCCCGTTCTCGATGCCTTCCAGCGTGAGCGAGGGTGCCGGCGTTTCCAGCACGCCCTCGTGCGCGCGGCAGGCCTCCAGGATCAGCTCGCGCACGCGCTGCGCGTCGGTGGTCAGCGGCATCGGCAGGCGGATCAGCACGCGGCCCTCGGCATTGGCCAGGGTCATGTTGCGGACCGTCTTGGTGATGAATTCGGAGTTCGGCACGATCAGCGTGGAGCGGTCGCCCAGCTGGATCTCGGTGGCGCGCACGTTGATGCGCCGCACGTCGCCCTCGGCCGTGCCCAGCACCACCCAGTCGCCCACTTTCACCGGCTGCTCGGCCAGCAGGATCAGCCCCGAGATGAAGTTCTGCACGATCGCCTGCAGCCCGAAGCCGATACCCACCGACAGGGCGCTGGCCACCCACGCGATTCGCTCGATGCCGATGCCCATGGCCGAGAGCGCGAACGCGATCACCAGGATGCCGCCCACGTAGCCCAGGAGCGTGGTGAGCGAGCTCTGCATGCCCGGCTCCAGCTTGGTGTTGGGCAGATAGCTGCGCTCCAGCCAGCGCTTGAACACCCGCAGCACGATGAAGCCGACCACCGCCACCGCGATGGCGCTCAGGATCGCGCCGGGCACCAGCTGGAACTCGCCCACCTTCACGCCGGTGCCGAACTTGCCGCTGCGCTGGAACACCTCGCCCGGCCCCGTGCCCAGCGGCGCGGCCAGCGCGATCAGCATGTAGAAGAAGAGCGCCACGCGGCTCAGCCCCGAGAGCACCGTGGCCGTCTGGTCCAGCGTCTGCGGCGCGAGGTTGAAGCTCTTCTGCAGCTTCTGGCCGAAGGTGCTGCGCGAGGACACCAGCGCCATGAACACGTCGTCGGCGAACTTGAACAGCACGTAGAACGCCGCCGCCACGATGCCGCTCCAGGTGAGCTGCGAGGCCAGGAAGCTCGCGAGCGCCACATAGCCCACGGCCACCAGCACCCAGATCGCGATGACCAGCACGCCGATCAGCGCGACCAGCAGGCCCACCCACATCGGCCGCTCGGGCAGGCCGGCCTCGGGCGCATCGGCGCGCAGCGCCTTCAGGCGATAGATGACGGTGCCGACCAGCGCGGTGAGCAGCAGCGCCGTGAGCACGTGCGTGGTCACCACGGCGGCGAAGCTGGCGTCGATGAGGGCGTTGATCTCCGCGGGTGTCCAGGCGAGCGCGGCCACCAGCGCCACCAGCCATGGCAGCACCGACAGGCGGCTGGCCGTGGCGTCGGGAATGGGCGGCAGGCGCCACGATGGGCGGGCCGCGGCCAGCAGCGCGCGACCCAGGCCGATGACGAACGCCATGAAGGTCAGCGCCTGCGCCGCCGATTGCAGTGCCTTGCGCGCCTGCGGATCCCAGGTGGCATGGGCCTTGAGCACCTCCACGAAGCCGTGCGCGGCCACCGCGACCAGGAGCACGTGGCTCGCGACGATGGCGATCACCAGCAGCGAGCGGCGCAGCCGCCCGGCGGGGAGCACGCGCATTGCCAGGCGCGTCAGCCCGCGCTCGGCCGCCCAGACGCCGAGCCACGCGAGCAGCAGCGCGCCGACGAGCGCGGCGATCACCGCCGTGCGGCTCTCCGGCTGCCACGCCTCCTCGAACCCATCGTCGAGCGCCGCCCCGATGGCCTGCAGCCGGGCGAGGTCGTCGGGCCAGGCCTCGCGCAGGTCGTTCCAGAACGTGCCGGTGAGCGGCGAGGCGGCGCGGCTGGTGAGCTCGGCCTCGAACTGCTGGCGCCGTTGCAGCACGAGGTCGGTGCCGCGCTGGCGCACGTCGATCGACAGCAGCTTTGCGAGGCGGATGTCGGCATCGAGCGCGTTGCGCTCCTTGGTCAGCTGCGCGCGCTGGCGCGTGATGTTGGGGTCTTCGGTGGCGCCGGCGGCGGGCGGGTTGCCCAGTTCGCCCAGGCGCGCGTTCAGGTCGGCCAGGTCGCCGGTGCGGGCCGCGACGAACTTGTCGGCCTGCACGCCGATGTCGTTGATCTGCGCGAGCTGCTTGCGCGCATCGTCCTCGCCGCCGGGGGTGGCGCCGGCGGCAGCAGCGGCAGCGGCTGCGGTACCGGGCACGGGCGCCGCCTTGGCGAACTGCGCGCGCAGCTCGGCGATGGTGGGTGCCGGCACTGCGGCGGCGGCGGTGTTGGCGCTGTTGTTGGGGTTGCCGTTGCCGGCGTTCATGCTGGCGTCCGGCTGCGCAAGGGCGCCGCCGCAGGTCAACAGGGTCAGCAGGGCCAGGATGGCGGGAAGGCACAAGCCCGCCAGGCGAGAGGTCCGATTCATGGCCGCATCATAGAAGCCGCCATTTTCGTAAGAACGGGTAAGAAGTGCTGCGTCGCAGCAGCGTCACCCCGCGGGGCTGAAGAGGTCGACCCGGTCCGTGATGATGCCGTCGGTGCCCAGCGCGATGAGCCGCTGCGCGGCCCAGTCGTCGTTGACGGTGTAGCTCAGCGAGCGCAGGCCCGCGCCGTGCACCTGCGCGACGGTGTCGACGTTCCACAGCGCGTGGTTGCAGACGATCGCCTGGCAGCCGAGTTCCAGCGCGGTGTCGAGCCAGCCCTTTCGCAGCGAATCGAGCAGCAGGCCACGCGGCAGCTCGGGCTGCACCGCGGCCGCGCCCTTGAGCGATTCGACCTGGAACGAGGTGAGGAACGGCGCGATCGCCGCGCCCTTCCACAGACGGGCCGCCTCGCGCGCCACGACTTCGCCGGTCTCGCGCTCGGTGCCGGGCGTCGGCTTGATCTCGATGTTGAGCAGGTAATCGTTCGCCAGACAGAAGCGCGCCAGGTTCTCCAGCGTGGGCAGCGGCTCGCCCGCGAAGGCGCGCGAATGCCAGCCGCCTGCGTCGAGCTGCGAGAGCGCGCTCCACGTTTGCTGGCCGCCGATGCCGCGGCCGTTGGTGGTGCGATCGAGCGTGGCGTCGTGCATCAGGAAAGGCACGCCGTCGGCGCTCAGCTTGGCGTCGCACTCGAACATGCGGTAGCCGTGCGCCGCGCCGAAGCGGAAGGCGGCGAGCGTGTTCTCAGGGGCCAGCTTGCCGGCGCCGCGGTGCGCGACCCAGCGGGGGTACGGCCAGGGGCTGCGTTCGGCCATTGTTCAGTCCGCGCGTTTGCCCGATCCGGCGTCGAACCAATGCAGCTTGTCTTCGCGCGCCGCGATCTTCACCGTGTCGCCTGCGACCGGCGGGTGATCGCCTTCGTCGGTGCGCATGATGATCTGCTCGTCGCCGATGCGGCCGTACACCAGGCGCTCGGCGCCCAGCAGTTCGACCTGCTCGACCTGCACCGTCCAGCCGCTTTCGTCCAGCTTCATGTGCTCGGGGCGGATGCCCAGGATCTGGCCCGCGCGCACGCCCGGGGCGTGCTTGAGCAGGTTCATCGGCGGCGAGCCGATGAAGCTCGCGACGAACGTGGTGGCCGGGCGCGAGTACACCTCCTCGGGCGTCGCGAACTGGTCCATCACACCGCCGTTCATCACGATGATGCGCTGCGCGAGCGTCATCGCCTCGACCTGGTCGTGCGTGACGAAGAGCGAGGTGATGCCCAGCTCGCGGTGCAGCTTCTGGATTTCCAGGCGCGTCTGCGCGCGCAGCTTGGCGTCCAGGTTCGAGAGCGGTTCGTCGAACAGGAACACCCGCGGCTGCCGCACGATCGCGCGGCCCATGGCCACGCGCTGGCGCTGGCCGCCGGAGAGCTCGCGGGGCTTGCGCTCGAGCAGGTGGCCCAACTCCAGGATCTTGGCGGCCTTGTCCACGCGCACCTTGATCTCGGGCACCGGCACCTTGGCGATCTTCAGGCCGTAGGCCATGTTCGCGAACACGCTCATGTGCGGGTAGAGCGCGTAGTTCTGGAACACCATGGCGATGTCGCGCTCGGAAGGTTCCAGCTGGTTCACGACCTTGCCGCCGATGGCGATTTCGCCGGCCGAGATTTCCTCCAGGCCCGCGACCATGCGCAAGAGCGTGGACTTGCCGCAGCCCGAGGGCCCGACGATCACGATGAACTCATGGTCGGCGATCTCGGCGCTCACGCCGTGGATGACCTGGTTGGCTTTCGGCCCGTGGCCGTAGCGCTTGATGACGTTGCGTAGGGAAAGTGCAGCCATGTTCTTCTCGATTGCGGCCTCTATCGCGAGGCACTGTTATTTTCCAGAACCACCGCGGAACCGGCTTTGCCGGGCCGCTGGTGGTGCCCCCGGTAGGGGGGTGGCGAAGCGACACGAAGTGCGCGCAGCCTGGGGGCGAGCCTATTTCTCGGTATCAACAAGGCCCTTGACGAACCACTTTTGCATCAGCACCACCACCAGCGCGGGCGGCAGCATCGCCAGGATGGCGGTGGCCATCACGACGTTCCATTCGTTCTGCCCGTCGCCGCCGGCAATCATCCGCTTGATGCCGACCACCACCGGGTACATGTCTTCGCTCGTGGTCGCCAGGAGCGGCCAGAGGTACTGGTTCCAGCCGTAGATGAACTGGATCACGAAGAGCGCCGCGATCGAGGTCTTGGAGAGCGGCAGCAGCACGTCGAAGAAAAAGCGCATGGGGCTTGCGCCATCCATGCGCGAGGCCTCGGTGAGCTCGTCGGGCACCGTGAGGAAGAACTGGCGGAACAGGAAGGTCGCCGTGGCAGACGCGATCAGCGGTACCGTCAGGCCCGCGTACGTGTTCAGCATGTTCAGGTCCGACAGCACCTTGTAGGTGGGCAGGATGCGCACCTCCACCGGCAGCATCAGCGTCACGAAGATGGCCCAGAAGCAGATCTTCTTGAACGGAAAGCGGAAGTAGACGATGGCGAAGGCCGACAGCAGCGAGATGGAAATCTTGCCGATGGCGATGACCATGGCCGTGACGAAGCTCACCCACATCATGTGCGCCACCGGGGCGTTGGAGCCCGCGCTGTTCTCGCGCCCGAAGAGCGCGCCCTTGTAGCTGTCCACGATGTTCGAGCCCGGAAGGAGCGGCATCGGCGCCTGCACGATCTCCTGCGCGGTGTGGGTGGAGGCCACGAACGCCAGGTAGAGCGGGAAGGCGACGATGAGCACGCCCAGGATCATGATGACGTGGGCCAGGATGCCGTGGGTGCCGCGCTTCTCAACCATGCCGTGCTCCGCCGAGTTTGATTTTTTCTTGTTGCTTCATCAGTACTGCACTTTCTTCTCGACGTAGCGGAACTGGATCACCGTCAGCGCCACCACGATCACCATCAGCACCACCGACTGCGCGGCCGAGCCGCCCAGGTCCAGGCCCTTGAAGCCGTCGTGGTAGACCTTGTAGACCAGGATGGTCGTGTCCTTGCCCGGGCCGCCCTGCGTGGCCGCATCGACGATCGCGAAGGTGTCGAAGAACGCGTAGACCACGTTGATCACCAAAAGGAAGAAGGTGGTGGGCGACAGCAGCGGGAACTGCACCGTCCAGAAGCGGCGCCACGGGCGCGCGCCGTCGATGGCGGCCGCCTCGATCAGCGACTTCGGAATGGACTGAAGGCCCGCCAGGAAGAACAGGAAGTTGTAGGAGATCTGCTTCCACACCGAGGCCATCACGATCAGCGTCATGGCGTGGCCGGAATCAAGCAGGTGGTTCCAGTTGATGCCGATCTTGCCCAGGGCATAGGCCACCACGCCCAGCGAGGGCGAGAACATGAAGACCCACAGCACGGCCGCCACCGCGGGCGCCACGGCGTAGGGCAGGATCAGCATGGTCTTGTAGAACATCCCACCGCGCACGATGCGGTCGGCGAACACCGCCAGCATCAGCGACAGGCTGATGCCGATGCCGGCCACCAGCACCGAGAAGAGCGCGGTGGTCTTGAACGACTCGGCATACGCCGGGTCGTGAAACAGTTCTTTGAAGTTCTGCAGCCCGACGTATTCGACCGAGGTGCCGAACGCGTCCTGCTGCTGCAGCGACTGCAGGATGGCCTGCCCCGCCGGCCAGAAGAAAAACACGAGGATCACCGCCATCTGCGGCGTCAGCAACAGCCAGGGCAGCCAGCCCGAGCGAAAGAAAACGCGTTTTTCCATGATCCCTCTGAATAAAAAATCCCGCCCGGCCCGCCCTTGTGCAAGAGCGAACGGGGGCGGGCGATATTAGCCGGACCCGAGGGCCCGGCCGTCAATCGTTAGCTCTTGTTCGCCTTCTGGAAGCGTTCGAGCTGCTCGTTGCCGCGCGTGACGATGGCGTCCAGGGCTTCCTTGGCGGTCTTCTTGCCGTTCCAGACCTGTTCGAGCTCTTCGTCCTCGATGGCGCGGATCTGCACGTAGTTGCCCAGGCGGATGCCGCGGCTCTTGTCGGTGACCTTGCGGATCATCTGCGTGACGGCCACGTCGGTGCCGGGGTTCTGCTTGTAGAAGCCCGATTCCTCGGTGAGCTTGTACGAGGCGGTGGTCACCGGCAGGTAGCCGGTGCGCTTGTGGCTGGCGGACTGCACTTCAGGCGTCGAGATGAAGCTGAAGAACTTGGCCACGCCCTTGTACTCGGCCGGCTTCTTGCCCGACATGACCCACAGGCTCGCGCCGCCGATCACCGTGTTCTGCGGTGCGCCGGGCACGTCCGGGTAGTAGGGCAGGGGCGCCAGGCCGTAGGCGAACTTGGCGTTCTTGGCCACGTTGCCGTAGAAGCCCGAAGACGTGTTGATCATGGCGCACTCGCCCGAGACGAACGAGGCCTCGGGCACGTTGCCGCGGCCCTTGTAGATGAAGAGGCCCTGCTTGGCCATGCTGGCCAGGTTCTCGATGTGGCGCTGGTGCAGCGGCGAGTTCACCTTCAGGCGGGCGTCCAGGCCTTGCAGGCCGTTGGCCTTGCTCGCGAACTCCACGTTGTGCCAGGCCGAGAAGCTCTCCACCTGCGTCCAGTTCTGCCAGGCGGTGGTGAACGGGCACTTGTGGCCGCTCGCCTTGAGCTTGGCCGCTGCCGCGACCACTTCGGGCCAGGTCGAGGGTGCCTTGTCGGTCGGAAGGCCGGCCGCCTTGAAGGCGTCCTTGTTGAAATAGAAGATGGTGGTGGAGCTGTTGAACGGGAAGCTCAGCATCTGGCCGTTGGGGGCGGTGTAGTAACCGGCCACGGCGGGGATGTAGGCGGCCGGGTCGAACTTCTCGCCCGCGTCCTTCATGACCTGGCCGACCGGGATGATCGCGCCCTTGCTGGCCATCATGGTGGCGGTGCCCACCTCGAACACCTGCAGGATGTGCGGTGCGTTGCCCGAGCGGAAGGCCGCGATGGAGGCCGTCATCGATTCGTCGTACGTGCCCTTGAAGGTCGGCACGATCTTGTATTCCTTCTGGCTCTCGTTGAACTGCTTGGCCAGGTCGTTGACCCACTCGTTGTTGACGGCGGTCATGGAATGCCACCACTGGATCTCGGTCTGTGCCTGTGCCACGTTGAACAGCGTGGCGGCCAGCGCCGAGGCCAGCGCGAGCGTCTTGAATCGCATGAAGACTCCTGAAGGGAAAATGAAAGCGCGGATGCTAGGGCATGTGGATGACACAGCCGGGTCACATTGGCGCACGGACCGCTGTCATCTTCCAATCGGGGAAACCCCTTTGGGACCAAGCCCGGCGCGGGCTGGGGGCCTGCATGCTGCGCCGCACCATGCTAGCATCGCCCTCCCTTTTTCGGCCCAGCTTTTCGCCACGGCCAGGGCCCTTTGCGAGACCGCCATGAGCAGCAAAACCTCCCTCGACAAAAGCAGGATCAAGTTCCTCTTGCTCGAGGGCATCCACCCTTCGGCCGTGGAGGTGCTGCGCGCCGCCGGCTACACCAACATCGAGTCGCTGCCGGGTGCCTTGCCCGACGCCGAATTGAAGGCGAAGATCGCCGACGTTCATTTCCTGGGCATCCGTTCGCGCACGCAACTGACGGCCGAAGTGTTTGCCGCAGCCCACAAGCTGGTGGCCGCCGGGTGCTTTTGCATCGGCACCAACCAGGTCGACTTGGAAGCCGCCCGCGAACACGGCGTGGCGGTGTTCAACGCCCCCTATTCGAATACGCGCTCGGTGGCCGAGCTGGTGCTGGCCGAAGCGATCCTGCTCTTGCGCGGCGTGCCCGAGAAGAGCGCGGTGGCGCACCGCGGCGGCTGGCTCAAGTCGGCCGACAACGCGTTCGAGATCCGCGGCAAGACGCTGGGCATCGTGGGCTACGGCTCGATCGGCGCGCAGCTGTCGGTGCTGGCCGAGGCGCTGGGCATGCACGTGGCGTTCTTCGACGTGGTGACCAAGCTGCCGCTGGGCAACGCGCGCCAGGTGCGCGACCTGCACCAACTGCTCGCGCAGAGCGACATCGTCACGCTGCACGTGCCCGAGACGCAGGCCACGCAATGGATGATCGGCGCGGCCGAGATCGCGGCGATGAAGCCGGGCTCGATCCTCATCAACGCCTCGCGCGGCACTGTGGTCGAGATCGACGCGCTGGCCGCCGCGCTGAAGGAAAAGAAGCTCCTGGGCGCCGCGATCGACGTGTTCCCGGTGGAGCCGCGCAGCAACAAGGACGAGTTCCAGTCGCCGCTGCGGGGCCTGGACAACGTGATCCTCACGCCGCACATCGGCGGCTCGACGATGGAGGCGCAGGCCAACATCGGCCTGGAAGTGGCCGAGAAGCTGGTGAAGTACAGCGACAACGGCACCTCGACCTCGTCGGTCAACTTCCCCGAGGTGGCGCTGCCCGCGCACCCGGGCAAGCACCGGCTGCTGCACATCCACCGCAACGTGCCGGGCGTGCTGTCGGAGATCAACAAGATCTTCTCGGACAACAACATCAACATCTCTTCCCAGTTCCTGCAGACCAACGAGAAGGTCGGCTACGTGGTGACGGACATCGACGCCGCCTCGTCGGACCTGGCGCTGGAGAAGCTGGCGAAGGTGAACGGCACCATCCGCAGCCGCGTGCTGTTCTGACGGGCCTGCGGGGCGCGGCGGTGGGGCCGCGCACCTAGCACAAGGGCAAGACCCGGGTCACGAGGCAAGACCCCGAGGCCTGCCCTAAAATCGACCCCCCGGCTACATGGGCGCGCAGCGCCTGGCCAAGGGCCCCACCCGATGAATGCTCCGACCGCGTTGAACACGCTGTTGGCACAGGCCGCAGAGCCTGTCCGACTGCGCGAGATCCCGTACAACTACACCAGCTTCTCCGATCGCGAGATCGTGATTCGCCTCTTGGGCGAACGTGGCTGGGAACTGCTGCAGACCCTGCGCGCCGAGCGCCGCACCGGCCGATCGGCGCGCATGCTCTACGAAGTGCTGGGCGACATCTGGGTGGTGCAGCGCAACCCCTACCTCGTGGACGACCTGCTGGACAACCCGCGCCGCCGCGGCCAGCTGGTCGAGGCCCTGCGCCACCGCCTGACCGAAGTCCAGAAGCGCCGCACCCCCGACAGCGACATGCCGCGCGACCAGCTGGTGGGCGAGCTCACCGCGCTGGTCGGCGATGCGGTCGCCGCCTTCGACACCAAGTTCCGCGACGTCGCGGCGCTGCGCCGCAAGGCCACGCGCGTGCTGGGCCGGCTCACCGCCAAGGACAACATCAAGTTCGACGGGCTCTCGCGCGTATCGCACGTGACCGATGCGACCGACTGGCGCGTGGAGTACCCGTTCGTCGTGCTGTGCCCCGACACCGAGGCCGAGATGGCGCTCCTGGTGAAGGGCTGCATCGAGCTGGGGCTGACCATCATTCCGCGCGGGGGCGGCACCGGCTACACGGGCGGCGCGATTCCGCTGACCTGGAACAGCGTCGTCATCAACACCGAGAAGCTCGAGGCGATGACCGAGGTCGAGCACATGCCGCTACCCGGGCTTGCCGACCCGGTGCCGACCATCTGGACCGAGGCGGGCGTCGTCACGCAGCGCGTGGCCGATGCGGCCGAGCGCGCGGGCTTCGTTTTCGCGGTCGACCCGACCTCCGCCGAAGCCTCGTGCGTGGGCGGCAACGTCGCGATGAACGCCGGCGGCAAGAAGGCCGTGCTCTGGGGCACGGCTCTCGACAACCTCGCCTCGTGGCGCATGGTGACGCCGCAGGCCGAATGGCTCGAAGTCACGCGCATCGGCCACAACCTGGGCAAGATCCACGACGCCGAGAGCGCCCTGTTCGAGCTGCAGTACTACGCGGCCGACGGCAAGACCAAGCTGCGCACCGAGCGCCTCGACATTCCGGGCCGCACCTTCCGCAAGGAAGGTCTCGGCAAGGACGTGACCGACAAGTTCCTCTCGGGCCTGCCGGGCATCCAGAAGGAAGGCTGCGACGGCCTCATCACCAGCTGCCGCTGGGTGGTGCACAAGATGCCTTCGCACACGCGCACCGTGTGCCTCGAATTCTTCGGCAACGCGAAGGACGCGGTGCCCAGCATCGTGGAGATCAAGGACTTCATGTTCGCCGAGCAGAAGCGCTCGGGCGTGCTGCTGGCGGGCCTGGAGCACCTGGACGACCGCTACCTGAAGGCCGTCGGCTACGCCACCAAGTCGAAGAAGCACGGCGGCTTGCCGAAGATGGTGCTCTTCGGCGACATCGCGGGCGACGACGCCGATGCGGTGGCGCGCGTCACCTCGGAAGTGGTGCGCATCGCCAACTCGCGCAGCGGCGAAGGCTTCATCGCCATCAGCCCCGAGGCGCGCAAGAAATTCTGGCTCGACCGCAAGCGCACGGCCGCCATCAGCAAGCACACCAACGCCTTCAAGATCAACGAAGACGTGGTGATTCCGCTGCCGCGCATGGCCGAGTACAGCGACGGCATCGAGCGCATCAACATCGAGCTGTCGCTGCAGAACAAGCTCGCGCTGACCGACGAGCTCGAAGTGTTCCTCACGCGCGGCAACCTGCCGCTGGGCAAGACCGACGACGCGCACGAGATCCCCGCGGCCGAGCTGCTCGAAGACCGCGTGGCGCAGGCCGTGGCGCTGGTGCATGAGGTGCGCGCGCTCTGGGCCGGCTGGCTGCAGAACGTGGACGCGCTCTTCCCGCAACTGCAGGACCACAGCCTGCGCGCGAGCTGGAAGACGCAGCTGCGCCAGCCGCTGCAGGAAATTTTCTCGGGTGCCGAGTTCGCGCCGATCCTGGCCGAGTGCACGGCCATCCACAAGCGCGTGCTCAAGGGCCGCGTGTGGGTCGCGCTGCACATGCACGCGGGCGACGGCAACGTGCACACCAACATCCCCGTGAACAGCGACAACTACGACATGCTGCAGACCGCGCATGCCGCGGTGGTGCGCATCATGGCGCTGGCGCGCAGCCTCGATGGTGTGATCTCGGGCGAGCACGGCATCGGCATCACCAAGCTGGAATTCCTGAGCGACGAAGAGCTGCGCCCCTTCACCGAATACAAGGCCCGGGTCGACCCCGAAGGCCGCTTCAACAAGGGCAAGCTCTTGCGCGCGCCTGCGGGCGAAGCCATCACGCTGCACGCCGATCTGACCAATGCCTACACGCCGAGCTTCGGCCTCATGGGGCACGAGTCGCTGATCATGCAGCAGAGCGACATCGGCGCCATCGCCGACAGCGTGAAGGACTGCCTGCGCTGCGGCAAGTGCAAGCCGGTGTGCGCGACGCACGTGCCGCGCGCCAACCTGCTCTACAGCCCGCGCAACAAGATCCTGGCGACCTCGCTGCTGGTCGAAGCCTTCCTCTACGAGGAGCAGACCCGGCGCGGCATCAGCATCAAGCACTGGGAAGAGTTCGAGGACGTGGCCGACCACTGCACCGTGTGCCACAAGTGCTTGACGCCCTGCCCGGTGAAGATCGACTTCGGCGACGTGTCGATGAACATGCGCAACCTGCTGCGCAAGATGGGGCAGAAGAGCTTCCGCCCGGGCAACGCGGCCGCGATGTTCTTCCTGAACGCGACGAATCCGCAGACCATCAAGGCGGTGCGCGCGGGCATGGTGGGCATCGGCTTCAAGGCGCAGCGCCTGGCCAACGACCTGCTGCGCGGCCTGGCGAAGAAGCAGACCGCGGCGCCGCCGGCCACGCTGGGTCCGGCGCCGCTCAAGGAGCAGGTGATCCACTTCATCAACAAGAAGATGCCGGGCAACCTGCCCAAGAAGACGGCGCGCGCGCTGCTGGACATCGAGGATGCGGACTACGTGCCGATCATCCGCAACCCGAAGGCGACCACCTCGGAGACCGAGGCGGTCTTTTACTTCCCGGGGTGCGGCTCGGAGCGCCTGTTCTCGCAGGTGGGCCTGGCCACGCAGGCGATGCTCTGGCACGCGGGCGTGCAGACGGTGCTGCCGCCGGGGTACCTGTGCTGCGGCTATCCGCAGCGCGGCAGCGGCCAGTTCGACAAGGCCGAGAAGATGATCACGGACAACCGCGTGCTCTTCCACCGCGTCGCGAACACGCTCAACTATCTGGACATCAAGACGGTGGTGGTGAGCTGCGGCACCTGCTACGACCAGCTGCAGGGCTACCAGTTCGACAAGATCTTCCCGGGCTGCCGGATCATCGACATCCACGAGTACCTGCTCGAGAAGGGCATCACGCTCGCCGGTGCGGGCGGTGGCGGCTACCTGTACCACGACCCCTGCCATTCGCCGATGAAGCTGCAGGACCCGATGAAGACGGTAAAGGCGCTGGTCGGCGACAACGTGCTCAAGAACGACCGCTGCTGCGGCGAGTCGGGCACGCTGGGCGTGTCGCGGCCCGACATCTCCACGCAGATCCGCTTTCGCAAGGAAGAGGAACTCAAGAAGGGCGAAGCCGAATTGCGCGAGAGCGGCGCCGTCGGCGCCAAGGACAACGTGAAGATCCTTACCAGCTGCCCGAGCTGCCTGCAGGGCCTCTCGCGCTACGGCAACGACCTGAACAACGGCCTCCTTGAAGCCGACTACATCGTGGTCGAGATGGCCAACAAGATCCTGGGCGACAACTGGATGCCCGAGTACGTGGCCGCGGCCAACCAGGGCGGTATCGAGCGGGTGCTGGTGTGACGGCGCAACAGGGCTGCCCGTTCTGCGAGGGCCCCGGTGGCCGCGTCGTGTTCGAGGGCGCGAAGCTGCGCGTGATCCATGCGGAAGAGGCGGGCTTTCCGGCCTTCTACCGCGTGATCTGGCGCGACCATGCGCCGGAGTTTTCCGATCTCGATGCCGCGGACCGCGTGCTGTGCATGGAAGCGGTAACGGCGGTCGAGCAGTGCCTGCGCGAGCAGTTGAAGCCCACGAAGATCAACCTTGCCGCGCTCGGCAACATGGTGCCGCACCTGCACTGGCACGTGATCGCGCGCTTCGACTGGGACAGCCACTTTCCCGCGCCGTTCTGGGCGGCCGCGCAGCGCGCGGCGCCGATCGATCGCGTGGCCGATCTGCAGGCGCTGCTGCCGAAGGTGGAGGCCGAGATGGTCCGCCGGCTGGCAGTGCTGCAGGGCTGACGCGAGGCCGCGCCGCTGCGCGGCATACTGCGCCACTCCGAAAATCTTTTCGAACGGAACACCGAATACCGCTATGGCAGGCTTGAAACCGGGCGCACCGACGCCGCAATCGATCACCGTGCACGGCCAGTCGCGCGTGCTCGAGGTGGGCTTCTCGGACGGCGCGACCTTCCGCATTCCGTTCGAGCTCATGCGCATCTACTCGCCCTCGGCCGAAGTGCAGGGCCATGGCCCGGGCCAGGAAGTGCTGCAGACGGGCAAGCGCGATGTCGAACTTGCCGACCTCGAACCGGTCGGCAACTACGCCGTGCAGCCCACCTTCAGCGATGGCCACAACACCGGCATCTACTCGTGGGACCTGCTCTACGAACTGGGCGCGAACCAGGCCGACCTGTGGGCGCAGTACGAGCGCCGGCTGGCCGAAGCGGGCATCGATCGCGATGCGCCGATGATCGACAAGGGCGGGTCTGCGTGCAGCAGCCACTGACGCTTTCAAAATCTCCGGTGCTATTGAAACGATAGCCCTCGAGGCAGCAGCGGCGCGCGCTGCAGCGTCTCTTCATTTGAAGAAAAAGCAACAAATGCCCGCCGTAGGCGCGGGGTCGTCGCCTTGATGTGTGGGCTTCCGGCCTAACATCGGTTGCATGAGTACAACCCACTTCGGCTTCGAGAAAGTCGACGAAAGCGAGAAGGCGCAACGCGTTCGCGGCGTCTTCGATTCGGTGGCCTCGCGCTACGACGTCATGAACGATCTGATGTCGGTGGGCCTGCACCGCGCGTGGAAGGCCTACACCGTGATGGTGGCGAACGTGGGCGAAGGCTCACGCGTGCTGGACATCGCGGGCGGCACCGGCGACCTCGCGCTCGCCTTCTCCAAGAAGGTCGGCGCCACCGGCCAGGTGGTGCACACCGACATCAACGAAGCCATGCTGAGCACCGGCCGCGACCGCCTGCTCGATGCCGGCGTCGCGCTGCCCACGCTGGTGTGCGATGCCGAGAAGCTGCCGTTTCCCGATGACCATTTCGACGTCGTGACGGTGGCCTTCGGTCTTCGCAACATGACGCACAAGGACGCCGCGCTCAAGGAAATGAACCGCGTGCTCAAGCCGCGCGGCAAGCTCCTGGTGCTCGAGTTCTCCAAGATCGCCAAGCCGCTCACCAAGGCCTACGACTGGTACTCCTTCAACGTGCTGCCGCGCCTTGGCAAGCTCGTGGCCGGCGACGACGCGAGCTATCGCTACCTGGCCGAATCGATCCGCATGCATCCCTCGCAAGAGGAGCTCAAGACCCTCATGAAAGAGGGCGGTTTCGGACATGTGGACTATCACAACATGACGGGTGGCATCGCTGCCCTGCATGTTGGAATCAAGTGTTGATGAGGCGAATTTTTCGCTCTAGAGGAGACGACATGAAAAGTTTGAGTTCTTTGTTCCTGGCAGCTGCGTTGGTGCTCGTGAGCGTGCAGGCCGACGCCGCCCGTGTGGGTGGCGGCAAGTCCTTCGGCCGCCAGTCGTCCAACGTGACGCAGCGCCAGTCCACGCCGCCTGCGGCCCCCGCGCAGCAGAACGCGACCAACTCGGCCGCCAAGCCCGCGACGCCCGCACCCGCAGCCGCCGCACCGAAGCGTCCGTGGGGCGCGATGCTCGGCGGTCTTGCCGCGGGCCTGGGCCTCGCATGGCTCGCACATTCGCTGGGCCTGGGCGCCGGCTTCGGCAACATCCTCCTGATCGGCCTGCTGGTGTTCGCCGCCTTCGCGGTGTGGCGCATCTTCAAGGCGCGTTCGGCTGCTTCGAACGGTGCCAATGGCCAAGGCGGCTTCGCGTTCCAGGGCGCCGGCGGCAACCCCGCCAACGCGAGCGCACCGGCGCAGTACAGCCCGGCCAACGTGGGCAACGATGCGTCGGCACGTCCATGGGAGCGTTCGGCAACGGCCTTCGATGCCACGCCGGCCGACGGTGACCGCCATGGCAGCAGCCTCTCTGCGGCAGGCGCCGCAGCCGGTGGCAGCATGATCGGTTCGGCGCTGGGCGGTTCGCAGTCCTGGGGCATCCCCGCGGGCTTCGATGTGGACGGTTTCCTCGGCGCCGCCAAGCGCAACTTCGTGACGCTGCAGGACGCATGGGACCGCGCCGACGTGTCGATGCTGCGCTCGATGATGACCGACGAGATGGTCGAGGAAATCCGCACCCAGCTGGCCGACCGTGCGAGCCACACCGGTGGCGCGTCGAACAAGACCGAAGTCGTGATGCTCGACGCCAAGCTGCTCGGCATCGAAGAGCTGCCCGACGCCTACATGGCGAGCGTGGAGTTCTCCGGCATGATCCGCGAGGACGCCTCGGCAGGCCCGGGTCCGTTCCGCGAAGTGTGGAACATGACCAAGCCGACCAGCGGCGGTGGCGGCTGGCTGGTTGCCGGCGTGCAGGCGCTGCAGTAAACGGCAGACGTTCGCGGCCGCCGGGCCGCGTACAGAAACGATAATGGGGACATGGCCACACCATCGTCCCCTTTTTCTTTTCTCGGCGACCTCTTCAACCGCATCGGCGAGCGCCTGCAGCCGCCGGACTGGGCGGTCCACGAGGTCCAGCACCGCGCGGTCCTGTTCCTCAACCACGTGCTGCAGCAGGAGCCCGAGGCCCAGCAGCGGCTGCTGCGCCAGCAGGGCAGGGTGGTGCGCTTCCAGTGGCGCTTCGTGACCATGGAGCTGGTGGCCACGCCGGCCGGCCTGCTCGACCTGGCACCGCCCGGTTCCACCCCTGAACTCACGCTCACCGTCACCGACGAATCCCCCTTCGAGATCGCCCGCGCCACGCTGCGCGGCGACAAGCCCTCGGTGCAGATCGTCGGCGACGTGCAGCTGGCCGCCGAGGTCAACTGGCTGGTGGACCATGTGCGCTGGGACGTCGAGGACGACCTCGCACGCGTGATCGGCGACGTGCCCGCGCACACCTTGGGCAACGGCGTGCGGCGTGTCGCCGCCGCGCTGCGCCAGTTCGTCGGCGACCGCACGGCCAAGGCCGGCGGTTCGGCGGGCTCGGCCGAATGAGGCGCTTCTACCGCGGCCTGTTCATCGTCTGGGTCGCGCTGCGCTACGGCCTGGACGAGCTCGTGCTCACGAGCTTCCAGAAGCCCTGGCTGCGCGTGGTGGCCCGCGTGGTCTCCGTCGGCCGCAACCTCGATGCGCCGCGCGGCCAGCGGCTGCGCGAGGCGCTCGAGCGCCTGGGCCCCATCTTCGTGAAGTTCGGCCAGGTGCTGTCGACCCGGCGCGACCTGCTGCCGCCCGACATCGCCGACGAACTCGCCTTCCTGCAGGACCGCGTGCCGCCGTTCCCTTCGGCCGTGGCCGTGGCGACCATCGAGCGCGCGTTCCGCCGCCCGGTGGGCGACGTCTTCGTGCAGTTCGACGAGACGCCGATCGCGAGCGCCTCGATCGCGCAGGTGCACTTCGCGACCATCCGCACCAACCAGGGCGAGATCCGCGATGTCGCGGTCAAGGTGCTGCGCCCCAACATGCGCGGCGTGATCGAAAAAGACCTGGCGCTCATGGCCATGATGGCCGGCTGGGTCGAGAAGCTCTCGCCCGACGGCAAGCGCCTGAAGCCACGCGAGGTGGTGGGCGAATTCGACAAGTACCTGCACGACGAGCTCGACCTGGTGCGCGAGGCCGCCAACGCGGCCCAGCTGCGCCGCAACATGGCCGAGCTGGACCTGGTGCTGATCCCCGAGATGTTCTGGGATTTCTGCCACCCCGAGGTGATCGTGATGGAGCGCATGAACGGCGTGCCCATCGCCCAGCTCGACCGTTTGCGCGCGGCCGGTGTCGACATTCCGAAGCTCGCGCGCGACGGCGTCACGATCTTCTTCACGCAGGTGTTTCGCGACGGTTTCTTCCACGCCGACATGCACCCGGGCAACATCCAGGTGAGCCTGGCGCCCGAGACCTTCGGGCGCTACATCTCGCTGGATTTCGGGATCATCGGCACGCTCACCGAGTCGGACAAGGAATACCTCGCGCAGAACTTCGTGGCGTTCTTCCGGCGCGACTACAAGCGCGTGGCCGAGCTGCACCTGGAAAGCGGCTGGGTGCCCGAAGGCACGCGCATCGACGAGCTGGAGGCGGCGATCCGCACCGTCTGCGAGCCGTACTTCGACCGGCCGCTGAAGGAAATCTCGCTCGGCATGGTGCTCATGCGCCTCTTCCAGACCTCGCGGCGCTTCCATGTGGAGATCCAGCCGCAGCTGGTGCTGCTGCAGAAGACGCTGCTCAACATCGAGGGCCTTGGCCGCCAGCTGGACCCCGAGCTCGACCTCTGGCACACCGCCAAGCCTTTCCTCGAGAAATGGATGGTCGACCAGATCGGGCCGAAGAAGCTGTTCCAGCAACTCAAGGCCGAAGCGCCACGCTACGCAAAATTGCTGCCGCAATTACCTCGATTGCTTCACGATTTCCTTGAGAATCGGCCACCCGATCACCGCCGCGAACTGCTGGAGCTGCTGGCCGCGCAAAAGCGCACCAACAAGTTGCTGCAGACCATCATCTACGGTGGCATAGGTTTTGTATTGGGGTTGCTCGCCATGCAATTGCTGGTGCGTGTGAAGTTGTTCTAGAGGAGATTCCCCGTGCTGCTGACGTTGGTTGTCGTCTATCTGCTGGTCACCATCGCCATCGGGCTCTATGCCGCCAAGCGGGTGAAGAACACCACCGACTTCGCCATCGCGGGGCGGCACCTGCCTCTCTTCATGATCGTCACGACCACCTTCGCGACCTGGTTCGGGTCCGAAACGGTGCTCGGCATCCCGGCCAAGTTCATCGAGGGGGGCCTCAACGGCGTGGTGGAGGACCCGTTCGGCGCGGGCACCTGCCTCATCCTGGTGGGCCTGTTCTTCGCGGGCAAGCTCTACCGCATGACGCTCCTGACCATCAGCGACTACTACCGCGAGCGCTACGGCCGCAGCGTCGAGGTGGCCTGCACGCTCATCATCATGCTGAGCTACCTGGGCTGGGTCTCGGCGCAGGTCACGGCGCTGGGGCTGGTTTTCAACGTGCTGTCGGCCGGCGCCATCAGCATTCCGCTGGGCATGGTGATCGGGGTGATCTCGATCCTGGCCTACACGCTCTTCGGCGGCATGTGGTCGGTGGCGGTGACCGACTTCATCCAGATGATCATCCTGGTCTCGGGCCTGGCGATCATCGCCATGTTCGCGGGCAACATGGCCGGCGGCGCCGACAAGGTGGTGGCCTTCGCGGTCAGCAAGGACCTCTTCAAGTTCTGGCCCGAGCCCAACTGGCACGACATGGTGTTCTTCTTCGCCGCCGCCATCACGATGATGCTGGGCTCCATTCCGCAGCAGGACGTGTTCCAGCGCGTGATGTCGGCCAACAGCGTGAAGGCCGCCACGCGCGGGCCGGTGATCGGCGGGGTGGCGTACATCCTCTTCGCCTTCGTGCCGATGTTCCTGGTGGCCAGCGCGCTCCTGATCATGCCGGACGAGGTCGCCGTGCTGCTGAAGGAAGATCCGCAGAAGGTGCTGCCCACGCTGGTGCTGCAGAAGATGCCGTTCGTGATGCAGGTGCTGTTCTTCGGCGCGCTGCTCTCGGCCATCAAGTCGACCGCCTCGGCCACGCTGCTGGCCCCGAGCGTCACCTTCACCGAGAACATCTGGCGCCAGTTCCGCCCCGCGGGCACCGACCGCGAGAACCTCCGGACCATGCGCATCACGGTGCTGCTGTTCAGCGCGGCCGTGCTGGCCTACGCGATCCGCATGCAGGGCACGCCGATCTACGAACTGGTCTCGGGCGCCTACCAGGTGCCGCTGGTGGGGGCGTTCGTGCCGCTGGTGTGCGGCCTCTACTGGCGCCGCGCCACCACGCAGGGGGCGATCGCGTCGATTCTTCTGGGCGTCGGCACCTGGCTGCTGTTCCTGGCCATGCCCTGGGGCGCCGTGTTCCCGGCCCAGTTGGCGGGCGTGCTGGCCTCGTTCACGGGCATGGTGGCCGGCTCGCTGCTGCCGCAGTGGGTAGCGAACACTCACACGCCGCACCGGCCGCTGGCCACCGAGCCGGCCTGAAACCGCCCCGGCGGCAGGGTGGGCCCTTATAATCGAGGGCTTTGCGAGCGGCAGCTGCGCCGCTTTCCGGACCCTATTTCCCCATGCCCATCTACGCCTACAAGTGCAGCGCCTGCGGCTTTGCCAAGGACGCTTTGCAGAAGATGTCCGACGCGCCCCTCACGGTGTGCCCGGCGTGCGGCGCCAGCGCCTTCGAAAAGCAGGTCACGGCCGCCGGTTTCCAGCTCAAGGGCTCGGGCTGGTACGTGACCGATTTCCGCGAAGGCGGCGGCAAGAAGGCCGAGCCGGCCACCGCCCCCGCGGCGAGCGAAGGCGCCAAGCCAGCCGAGTCTTCCTCCTCTTCCTCCAGCGCCGCCGCGCCGAGCCCCGCGCCTGCGCCGGCTCCCGCCGCTGCCCCCGCCCCAGCCGCCAAGAGCGGCGACTGAGATCACACCCATGCTCGCCCTGCGCAAATGGTTGTTCTCCGGCTTGCTGGTGATCGTTCCGCTGTTCATCACCCTGGCGGTGCTCAAGTGGATCATCGACACGCTGGACCAGACGCTCTGGGTGCTGCCGGTCATGTGGCAGAAGTGGCTGTTCGAGAACAACATCCGCGGCCTGGGCGTGCTGCTCACGCTGGCCATCCTGCTGGTGGTCGGCGCCATCGCGAGCAACTTCGTCGGCAAGCGGCTGCTCGGTTGGGGCGACGCCGTGGTGCGGCGCATTCCGGTCGTGCGCTCCATCTATTCGAGCGTCAAGCAGGTCTCCGACACGCTGTTCTCCGAGAACGGCAACGCGTTCCGCACGGCGGTGCTGGTGCAGTGGCCGCGCGAGAACGTGTGGACCATTGCCTTCGTGACCGGCGCGCCGGGCAACGAGGTGGCCGAGCACCTAGGCACCGAGGAATTCCTCAGCGTCTACGTGCCGACCACGCCCAACCCCACGGGCGGCTATTTCGTGATGCTCAAGCGCAGCGACTGCATCGAACTGAAGATGAGCGTGGACGAAGCGCTCAAGTACATCGTCTCGATGGGCGTGGTCGTTCCAGGCGGCCCCTCCACGGTGGCGATCAAGCCATCCAACTCATAAAAACGAACGCGCCACGACGGCGCCGGAAGTCATCTCCATGGCCATGCGTACTCACTATTGCGGTCTCGTGACCGAAGCCCTGATGGGCCAGACCGTCACCCTTTGCGGCTGGGTCAACCGTCGCCGCGACCACGGCGGCGTGATCTTCATCGACGTGCGCGACCGCGAAGGCTACGTGCAGGTGGTGTGCGATCCCGATCGCGCCTCCACCTTCGCCGTTGCCGAGAACCTGCGCAACGAGTTCTGCGTGCAGATCACCGGCCTCGTGCGCGCGCGCCCCGAAGGCACGACCAACGACAGCTTGAAGAGCGGCAAGATCGAAGTGCTGTGCCACGAGCTCAAGGTGCTCAACCCGTCGGTCACGCCGCCGTTCCTCTTGGACGACGACAACCTCTCGGAAACCACCCGCCTCACGCACCGCGTGCTCGACCTGCGCCGCCCCGCCATGCAGCGCAACATGATGCTGCGCTACAAGGTGACGATGGAGACGCGCAAGTTCCTCGATGCCAACGGCTTCATCGACATCGAGACGCCGATGCTGGGCAAGTCCACGCCCGAAGGCGCGCGCGACTACCTCGTGCCCAGCCGCGTGCACGACGGCAGCTTCTTCGCGCTGCCGCAGTCGCCCCAGCTCTTCAAGCAATTGCTGATGGTGGCCGGCTACGACCGCTACTACCAGATCGTCAAGTGCTTCCGCGACGAAGACCTGCGCGCCGACCGCCAGCCTGAATTCACGCAGATCGACATCGAGACCTCGTTCCTCGCCGAAGAGGAAATCCGCGAGATGTTCGAAGGGATGATCCGCACCGTGTTCCGCAACGCCGCGGGCATCGACCTTCCGGTGTTCCCGACCATGACGTACGGCGACGCGATGTTCAAGTACGGCTCGGACAAGCCCGACCTGCGCGTGAAGCTCGAATTCACCGAGCTCACCGAGCTGATGAAGCGGGTCGAGTTCAAGGTGTTCTCGAACGCCGCGACGCAAAAGGACGGTCGCGTGGTCGCATTGCGCGTGCCTGGCGGCGGCGGCGAGGGCGGCTTGTCGCGCGGTGAAATCGACGCGTACCAAGAGTTCGTCAAAATCTATGGCGCCAAGGGCCTGGCCTACATCAAGGTCAACGACGCGCAAGCCGGCCGCGAAGGCCTGCAGAGCCCGATCGTGAAGAACCTGGACGACGCCACGCTGGCCGAGATCATCGCCCGCACGGGTGCGCGCAACGGCGACATCCTGTTCTTCGGCGCCGACAAGGAAAAGGTCGTCAACGACGCCATCGGCGCGCTGCGCGTGAAGATCGGCCACAGTGCCTTCGGCAAGAAGAGCGGCCTGTTCGACGACCGCTGGGCGCCGCTCTGGGTGGTCGATTTCCCGATGTTCGAGTTCGACGAGGAAGGCCAGCGCTGGAGCGCCGTGCACCACCCGTTCACCGCACCCAAGGACGGCCATGAGGACCTCATGGACACCGCCCCCGAGAAGTGCATCGCCAAGGCCTACGACATGGTGCTCAACGGCATCGAGATGGGCGGCGGCTCGGTGCGTATCCACCGCGAGGAAGTGCAGAGCAAGGTGTTCCGCGCGCTGAAGATCAGCGCCGAGGACGCGCAGCTCAAGTTCGGCTTCCTGCTGGACGCGCTGCAGTACGGCGCCCCGCCGCACGGCGGCATCGCCATCGGCCTCGACCGCCTGGTGATGCTCATGACCGGCGCCGAGTCGATCCGCGACGTGATCGCCTTCCCCAAGACCCAGCGCGCGCAAGACCTGCTGACGCAGGCGCCGAGCCCGGTCGACGAGAAGCAGCTGCGCGAACTGCACATCAAGCTGCGCAACACCCCCCAAGCTGTGTGATGCGCCCATGACGACGAGCCCCCGGCCCTGGAAGATCCCGGAGTCGGTGCTGGTCGTCATTCACACGCCGGCGCTCGACGTGCTGCTGATCCGGCGCGCCGATGCCAACGACTTCTGGCAATCGGTCACCGGCAGCAAGGACGCGGCCGACGAGCCGCTCGCGCTCACCGCCGCGCGCGAGGTGGCAGAGGAAACCGGCATCGAATGCGGCGAGGGCACTGCGCTCGCCTCGCAGCTGGTCGACTGGCAACTGCGCAACATCTACGAGATCTACCCCGGCTGGCGCACGCGCTACGAACCCGGCGTCACGCACAACACCGAGCACCTGTTCGGCCTCTGCGTGCCCGAACGCCTGACCCCCACGCTCGAGCCGCGCGAACACACCGACTGGCAATGGCTGCCGTACCAGGAGGCGGCCGATGCGTGCTTTTCCCCGTCGAACGCCGAAGCCATTCTGTTGCTGCCAGAATTTGCGCGATGAACCAGCCGGCAGCACCAGCAGCAGCGCACAGCCTCCGGGTCGCGACCTACAACATCCACAAGGGTGTGCAGGGCATCGGGCCCGCCCGGCGCCTGGAGATCCACAACCTCGGCCACGCCATCGAACAGCTCGACGCCGACATCATCTGCCTGCAGGAAGTGCGCAAGATGAACCGGCAGGCGGCCGCCCGCTTTGCGCGCTGGCCCGAGCTGCCGCAGGCGGATTTCCTCGCGCCCGAGGGCTACACCGCGGTCTACGAGACCAACGCCGTCACGCGCCACGGCGAGCACGGCAATGCGCTGCTCACGCGCTGGCCCGTGATCCGCACCGGCCACCAGGACATCTCCGACCACCGCTTCGAGCAGCGCGGGCTGCTGCACGTCGTGATCGAGGTCGAAGGCCAGCCGGTGCATGCCATCGTGGTGCACCTGGGCCTCATCAAGGGCAGCCGTGTGCGGCAGATCGCGCGCCTGCGCGAGTTCATCGACCGCGAAGTGCCGGCCGGCGAGGCCGTGGTGGTGGCCGGCGATTTCAACGACTGGGGCGCGCGCATGCGCTACGCGATGAACGCGATGGGCCTGCGCGACGCGAGCGACCTGCGCGGCCCGCGCACGCTCACCTACCCCTCGCGCCTGCCGGTGGCGCAGCTCGATTTCGTCTACGGCCGCAAGCTCGAGCCCGTGTCGTGCTCCGTGCCGCGCGGTCCGATCTGGGCCCGCATGTCCGATCACCTGCCGCTGGTAGCCGATTTCTCGCTACCTAATTGATAGCATCTCTCCGAGAAGGGGCGGGCGTTGCAGCCTGAATGCCCTGGAGTCATTCACTGGTACGATCCCCGCCATGCTGAGGAAAACCGACGTCGAACCGCTCCCCGATCGAAAAGACGATGACGAGGGCACGCCCGTCTCCGTCAAGATCCGCGAGCGCCTGAATGCAGCGCGAAAGCGCTTCAACGCCAACGACAACATTGCCGAGTTCATCGAGCCGGGCGAGCTGGAGTCGCTGCTCGACGAGGTCGAGGTCAAGATGAAGGCCGTGCTCGAGAGCTTGGTCATCGACGTGGCGAACGACCACAACACCGACAACACCGCGCGCCGCGTCGCCAAGATGTACCTGAACGAGGTGTTCCGCGGCCGCTATGTGCCGCCGCCCGCCCTCACCGAATTCCCCAACGCCGAGCACCTGAACGAGCTGATGATCGTCGGCCCGATCACCGTGCGCAGCGCCTGCTCGCACCACTTCTGCCCGATCATCGGCAAGCTGTGGATCGGCGTGATGCCCAACGAGCACACCAACGTGATTGGCCTCTCGAAGTACGCGCGCCTGGCCGAGTGGGTCATGGGCCGTCCGCAGATCCAGGAAGAGGCCGTGGTGCAGCTGGCCGACCTGATCCAGGAAAAGACGCAGCCCGACGGCCTTGCGCTCGTCATGGAAGCCGAGCACTTCTGCATGGCCTGGCGCGGCGTGAAGGAAATGGACAGCAAGATGATCAATTCCGTGATGCGCGGCGTGTTCCTCAAAGACCCGAGCCTGCGCCGCGAATTCCTTTCCCTGTTGCCCAGAAAGAGCTGAACATGCTGGTCCGTCTTCTCTACGCGAGCCGCGCCGTCGACACCAGCCCCGCGGCCATCGAGGCGATCCTCACGAAATCGCGCACGCACAACCCGGCGTGCGGCATCACCGGCATCCTCTGCTACGGCGCCGGCACCTTCCTGCAGGCGATCGAGGGCGGGCGCGACGCCATCAGCGACCTCTACGGCCACATCCAGCGCGATGCGCGCCACAAGGACGTGGTGTTGCTGCACTACGAGGAAATCTCCGAGCGCCGTTTCGGCGGCTGGACGATGGGGCAGGTCAATCTCTCGAAGCTCAACGCCTCGACGCTGCTGAAGTATTCCGAGAAGCCCGAGCTCGATCCGTACAAGGTGTCGGGCAAGGTCTCGCTGGCGCTGCTGGAAGAACTGATGGCCACGGCTGCCATCGTCGGCCGCCACTGATCCTCCAGAGGGGTGCCGCTCTCCGCCTTCGCGCTGATCCTGCTCGCAGGGATCATCCACGCCGGCTGGAACATCGCCGCCAAGAAGGCGAACGGCGACGTCCGCTTCAGCTTCCAGACGAGCGTGTTCAACATGCTCATCTGGGCGCCCGTGGGCATCACGCTGGGCTGGAACGTGGTGCCGGGCTGGGGCCTCACCGAATGGGGCTTCGTCGTGCTCAGCGGCGTGCTGCACATCTTCTATTTCATCGTGCTGCTGCGCGGCTATCGCAGGTCCGACCTGACGGTGGTCTATCCGCTGGCGCGCGGCTCGGGGCCGCTCCTGTCGTCACTCGCGGCGGTGCTGTTCCTGGGCGAGCGGATCAGCGCGATCGGCGTGGCGGGCATCGCGGGCGTGGTGGGCGGCGTGTTCCTGGTTGCCGGCGGCCCCAAGCTCTGGCGCAAGGCGCATGACCCGGTGCAGCGCGAGCGCGTGCTCAAGGGCATTCGCTACGGCGTGCTGACCGGCGGCTTCATCGCGGCGTACACGGTGGCCGACAGCTATGCGGTCAAGTTCCTGGCCATGTCGCCGATCCTGCTCGACTACTTCGGCAATCTCGTGCGCATGGTGCTGCTCGCGCCCGTGGCGCTGAAAGACCGTGCGACCACCGCGCGCATGTGGCGCGCGCAATGGAAATACGCGCTGCTGGTGGCGGCGGTGAGCCCGGTGTCCTATGTGCTCGTGCTCTATGCGGTGCAACAGGCGCCGATCTCGCACGTCGCACCGGCGCGCGAGGTGTCGATGCTGTTCGCCGCGCTGATCGGCGGGCACTTGCTGCGCGAAGGCGACCGGCTGCTGCGGCTCCTGGGCGCGCTCTTCATCGCGGCCGGCGTCGTGGCGCTCGCGCTGGGCTGACCTCATGCTCTTTGGCTGCGATTTCTCGAGCGCGCCGACGGCACGCAAGCCGATCGTGGTGGCCATCGGGGACATCGGGACCATCGGGGCCACCGGCGAGATGGCCGGCGCAGGCAGCGTCGCGCTGACCGGGCTGCATCGCTTTGCAACGCTCCAGGCTTGGGGCCAATGGCTGCGCGACACGCCCGCATGGGTCGGCGGTTTCGACTTTCCCTTCAGCCTGCCGCGCGATCTGGTCGAGCACCTGAAATGGCCGCTCGAATGGGCGCCGCTGATGGCGCACTACGCGAGCCTCGGCCGCGCCGAGATCCGCGACACCTTCGCCGCCTTCTGCGCCGCGCGGCCCGTCGGCGGCAAGTTCGCGCACCGGGCGGCCGATGCGCCCGCGGGGTCGAGCCCCTCGATGAAGTGGGTCAATCCGCCAGTCGCCTTCATGCTGCATGCGGGCGTGCCGCCGCTGCTGGCGGCCGGTGCCAGCCTGCCGGGCCTGCACGTGGGCAGCCGCACGGACCGCATCGCGCTGGAGGCCTATCCGGGCCTGCTGGCGCGCGAGTTGATCGGCCGCCGCAGCTACAAGAGCGACGACCTCGCCAAGCAGACGCCCGAGCGCCTCGCGGCCCGCACCGACCTGCTCGCCGCGCTCGAAGCGGGCGCGACGCGGCTCGGCCTTCGGCTCGAGCTCGGCGCTGCCCAGCGGGCCGAGTTGCTGGCCGACGCCCGCGGCGACCACATCGACGCGGTGCTGTGCCTCGTGCAGGCCGCCTGGGGCCTGCAGCGGGCCGCGAGCCCCGGCCCCGGCTACGGATTGCCCCTGCAATTCGATCCGCTTGAAGGATGGATCGTCACGGCTTGAGCCTTCTTGTCCTACGCCGCTTCGGGCCTCCGGCCACGTTCCGGGGCGACGGGCGGCGACTAGATTGAAATGAGTGGGTCATACCGGCCCACGCATCTCATCCACACAGGAAGGAAGCGACATGAACAAGGACCAAGTGGCAGGCCGCGTCGACGAAGCCAAGGGCAAGCTCAAGGAAGTGACCGGCAAGGTCGTCGGCAACGAGAAGCTCGAAGGCGAGGGCGTTGCCGACCAGGCCGCCGGCAAGGTGCAGAAGACCTACGGCGACGTGAAGGAAAAGGCCAAGGACGCCATCAAGTCGGGCGCCGACAAACTGTGACCGACCCAGGTTGCGCCGCAAGCACTGCAAGGGGCGCAACCCTTTTCTCGTTCCATTTCCATGCGAACGATTGACTGGAGGATTCCAATGAACAAACCCCGACAACCCATCGCCATGCCGTCTTCGCGCGCATGGCTCGCCGTGCTTGTGGCCGGCGCCATGCTGACGCTGGCCGCTTGCGACAAGTCCGACAACCGCACCGCTGGCGAAAAGCTCGACAGCGCGGTCGCCAAGACCGAGCAGGCTGCCGAAACCGCCGCCGCCAAGACCGGCGAAGCCATGAAGGACGCCAAGGCGAAGGTCGATGCTTCCGGCACCACCTCCGAGGTGAAGGACGGCATGGCCAACGTGAAGGAAGCCGCCAAGGACGCCGGCGCCGCCGTGAGCGCGACCGTGGACGATGCGGCCATCACCGCGTCGGTGTCCGCGGGCCTGGCGAAGGACCCGGACCTGAGCGCGATCAAGATCAACGTCGACACCAAGGGCGGCGCGGTGAGCCTGAAGGGCCCGGCGCCCACGGCAGCGGCGAAGGCCCGCGCCGAGGAAATCGCCAAGGGCGTGCAGGGCGTGACTTCGGTGAGCAACGAGCTCGAAGTAAAGAGCTGATCGTTCTTCTCTTCCCAATGAAAAAGCCCGGTTCGTCCGGGCTTTTTTCATGGACGGGCCGCTTGGGCCCGGTTGATCGGTCGGTCAGTGGCCGAGCCAGTCCTTCAGTTCGTCGGCGTGTTCTTCCTCGTCGGAAAGAATGTCCTCGAGCATGCGGCGGGTGGTCGGGTCCTTGTCGCCGATCAGCACGATCATCTGTCGGTACGACTCCACCGCGATGCGCTCGGCCACCAGGTTGGCGCGCACCATGGCCTGCAGGTCGGTCGATTCGTCGTAGCCCGCGTGGCTGCGCTCCAGCAGATGGCCGGGCGCGAAGTCGGGCTCGCCGCCCAGCTGCACGATGCGCTCGGCAATGCGGTCGGCGTGGGCCGATTCCTCGTTGGCGTGCACAAGGAACTCGTCGGCAATCGCGGGCGAGGAGACGCCGCTGGCGGTGAAGTAATGGCGCTTGTAGCGCAGTACGCAGACCAGCTCGGTGGCGAGCGCGTCGTTCAGCAGCTTGACGACGTCGTCGCGCCATGGCCCGTAGCTGGGCGTCACGGCGCCTTCGTCCAGGCTTTGGCCTGCGGCGTCGATGGCGCTCTGGTCCAGCACCAGGCGCTGGTGGGAATCCGCTGCCTTGGCGGAGGAAGCATCGGCTTTCATGGAGGGTCCTTTCGTGGGGGGCTTGAGGTCTTCTGCATCAACGTGTTGACGACGTCAGCCACGTCGGATGTCTTGAGCACCGCTGCCAGCACGGCAGTGACCGACAGCAGCCGCCACGGCTTCACGAGCACCAGCAATGCGCCGGTGGCCGCGGCCGCGGCCATGAGCTTGGCCGGCTCCTTGCGCGCGTAGTGTTCGAGCAAGGGGCGGGCGAGCTGGCCCATCGCATGGGCCGGGTGACGGCGCCACCAGCGCTGCGCCACGCTGCGCGCCACCGCACCCCAGACGTTGCCCCTGCCGTGCGGGCGGGCATCGTGGGGCGGCGCGGTCGAGGCGTCGTGGTGCGCGTATTCGAGGTCGTCGTCGTCGTAGGGTTCGGAGGCCGGATGGCGCTCGTCGCGCGCGTAATCGCCGCCATGGAGTTGCCTCACGAGCGCGCGGCGCGAAATGGCCAGGCGCTGTTGCGGGGTCAGCAAGGGGCGTTCATCGCGCGTCATGGTCAGCTCCAGCAGTGCGCAAGGCCTGCAGGTCGGCCTCCAGTTGCGAGCGAAGGTCTTCGAAACCGTAGCCCGGGCTCGGGCGCGTCGCGTACCAGCCGCAGATGGCCGCGATCACCACGGCCACGCCGGGCACGGCCACCAGCACCCAGTGAAAGCTGCCGTGCAGCACGCCGAGCAGCACGGCCACGCCGATCAGCCCGAGGGCCAGCATGACGCTGGCGGCGGCCAGCACCCCCGCGACGATGCGGGCGACAAGACCGCGCCCCGCCTGTGCAGATTCCTGGCGGACGAGGGCGGCGTAGTTGGCGAGGTGTTCAGCGACGAGATCCGGATGCCCGAGCACCGTGGAGAAGATCGGATGAAGCATGGTGCCGGGGATCGAGGGAACGAAGAAAACTCAGCGGATCAGTAGTCGTCCCGGCTGCGGCGGCTGGCCAGCACGATGAGCGCCGTGATGGCGGCGCCGGCGGCAGCAGCCAGCAGCACCGAGCGAACCGGCTGGTCGGAGATGTAGCGGCCCGTGACGTCGGCGGCCGCTTCGAGGCGGCGCTGCGCGCGTGCGCTGGTGGTCGATGCAGCGTCCAGGCCGCGCTGAACGGCTTGCTGCACGCGGGCTGCGAGCTGCTCGACGGCAGGCTCGGCATCGCGGCGCAGTTCGCGGACCTTTTCGCCCGCCGCATTCACCGCGTTCTGAGCGTAGGCGCGGGTCGATTCGACCGCGTCGTTGGCGGTCTGGCGCGCGTCGTCGGCGAGTTGCGAGGGAGTCTTGGTCGTCGTGTTCATGTGAAAGTCCTTTCCGGGAAGATGAAATGCGGGAGCCTGTTGATCGTAACTACGCTACTTGCGTCGGAGCAAGCCGGCCAGGAAACTCGCGATGGCAAGCACGGCGAAGATCACGAAAAGGATCTTGGCGATCCCGACTGCGCTGGCCGCGATCCCACCGAAGCCGAACAAGGCGGCAATGAGGGCGATGACCAGAAACACCACGGCGTAATGCAACATGCGGAACTCCTTCGAGGCTTTCCCTCGTTGTTTTTGAGAACGGCGCATCCGGTCTTCATGGGAAGCATCGGATGGCACAGGAGCAACCTTAAGTGGGGCCCCCTCTGTACCCTGTCAGCGACCGGGGGCGGGGAGCGTAGGAGACGACCGAGTCCACCCGCGCCGGGGTGTGACGCAATGCCGCGAATGCAGTTCTTGCGAACCGCGCTCAGGCGGGTTTGACCACGGGCAGCATCGCGCTCAGGCGCGTGCCCCTGTCGGGCGTCGAGGAGATCGTGAGCTTGCCGCGCGCGGCCTCCACGCGGTGGCGCATGCCCGCCAGGCCGTGCGTGGACGGGCGCATGCGCTGCGTGTCGAAGCCCTTGCCGTTGTCCGTGACTTCCACGATCACGTGGTTCTCGTAGTTCTTCATCACGATCGTCGCTTCGCCGGCCTCGGCGTACTTGCCGATGTTGGTCAGGCTCTCCTGCACCATGCGGTAGATCGTGAGCTGGCGCGATTCGTCCAGCGTCACTGGCTCCAGCGCCATCTCGACCTGAAGGCCCGAGCGTTCGGCGAACTCGCGTCCCAGGATCTCCAGCGAGGCGACCAGCCCGAGGTTCGAGAGCGACGAGGGCCGCAGGTCTTCGATGATGCGGCGCTTGAGCGCGATGCCGCTGTTGAGCAGGTCCGTGAGGTGCTGCAGCCGCTGGATGGCGTCGGGCGACTCCGCCAGCCGCGACTTCAGGCGCGCCACGTCCAGCTTGGCGGCGGTGAGCAGCGAGCCGAGCTCGTCGTGCAGCTCGCGCGCGAGATACCCGCGCTCGTTTTCCCGCACGTCCTGCAGGTGGGTGGCCAGCTCGGCCAGCGAGGCGGTGCGCTCGCGCACCTCGTCTTCGAGCGCATTGCGTTCGCGTTGCAGGGCTTCCTGCTGGCGCTCGCCGATGGAGCGCAAGGCATGCGTCTGGCGCAGGTAGAGGAAGAAAGCGATCAGCGCCGCGAGCGCCACGATGGCCGTGCCGATGCGCGCGAGCTGCAGCGAGCGCAGCACCTGCACCTGGCCGTCGTGCAGGGTCTTGTTGCTCACGTTGACCAGCTGCAGGGCGGTGGCGCGGATGGCGTCCATTTCCTCGCGCCCCACGTCGGTGGTGATGACGAACTTCCAGGCGTCTTCCTTGCCGTCCTGGCGCAGCCGCACGCTCATGTCCATCTCGGCCACCTTGCGCAGCACGTGCTTGGAGAGTTCGCCGATCTGGGCCATTTCGGCCGGCCGGTCGGCGTACAGCTGCCGCAGGGTCGCGAGATTGCCGTCCACCTCCTTGATCGCCGTGTCGTAGGGCTGCCGGTAGCTGGCCTCGCCGGTCAGCAGGTAGCCGCGCTGGCCGGTTTCGGCGTCCAGCATGTTCTGCAGGATCTGGTTGACCACGCCGCGGCCTTTCTGCGCCTCGTCGATGTCGGCCAGGGAGCGCGTGGACTGGCGAAAGCCGGCCTCGTTGATGCCGATCAGGGCCAGTGCAGCCAGTGCCGCGAGCAGGAGGCTCAAGGCCATTCGAGGGGGGGCTAACCAGTGCATGAAACTTTCAAGGCTGCGTTCGGCGCAAGTTCGTGAATAATTGACAACATTCAGGGACCGGCATGTTGCGGCCTAGGTGGCGCGCAACACAACGACGAAAGTAACAGATGATCAAAATTGGAATTGTGGACGACCACGCCATCGTGCGATCGGGGCTCCGGCAGTTCTTCTCCGAGCACGTGGACCTGCGCGTGGCGGGCGAGGCAGCCAGCGGGCGCGAAGCCATCGAGCTGGTGCGCACCACGGAACTCGACGTGCTGGTGATGGACCTTTCCATGCCCGGCCAGAGCGGCATCGATGCGCTCGCCATGATCCGCGCCAAGGCGCCGGACGTCGGGATCCTGATCCTGAGCGGCTATCCCGAAGAGCACTACGCGATGAACCTGATCCGCCAGGGCGCGAGCGGCTACCTCAACAAGGAATGCGATCCGATCGAGATCGTGAACGCCATCCGCACCATCTCGCTGGGCCGCCGCTACATCACGCCGGCCGTTGCCGAACTGCTCGCGCGCCAGCTGGATCGCAAGGACGACGCCGCACCGCACGAGCAACTCTCGGAGCGCGAATTCCAGGTGTTCCTGAAGCTGGCCAAGGGCGAGACCGCGGGCGACATCGCCAAGACGCTGTCGCTGTCGGTCAAGACGGTGAGCACCTACCGCACGCGCCTGATGGAGAAGATGAACCTCTCCTCCAACAGCGACCTGACGTACTACGCGCTGAAGAACAAGCTCATCGATTGAGCGTCTAGGACCCTGAAGGCGAAGCGCGCAATGCCTTCGCCTGCTGCAGGCAGAAATCGACCAACGCGTCGATTTCGTTGGACTTGTCGAACACCGCATCGACGCCGAACTCGGCGCAGCGCCGCCGGATGTCCGGCGTCGCATAGTTGCTGAGCACCACCAGCATCTGGGTCGGCTTGCGCGACTTGCAGGCCTGCAGCACGCCCAGCCCGCTTCCCTGCTTGAGAAAAAGATCGACGATGGCCAGGTCCCACTGGTTGCCGGTGTCCAGCAGCCATGCGCGTGCGTGGTCTTCGGTCTCGGCGAATCCGACGACCGTGGCGCAAGTGAGTTCTTCCAGGGTGCCAATGAGGTTTTCACGGATCGTGAGGTTGTCTTCGACGACGTATGTCTGCAATCTGGAGTCCATGCCGAACCGCGCTTCCTCTCACGTTGGCGGGGTGCATTCCTGACGTCCTGCTGCCAGGAATGCCTGCACGTGGACCTTGAGGCTTCGCCGAAGCGCATCATGCAGGGTTCATGGTCCGCGTGTTGTAGGCGTGTTCCGACGACGGCGCCTGCGGCGCGTCGTCCGTAGGCAATACCGCACGGTCGGTGCGGTCCGTTGCCGACCCGTGAAGGACTTCAAGAGGGTTATCCACGCAGTCATGGCTACGAACATCTTTGGCCCCCGCCCGCTCGGCCGCCGCCCGTTGTGGCAGAAATTGCTGGCGTCGCTCGTGCTGCTGTTCGTCGCCTTGCTGATCGTCCTCATGTTCTTTCCGTGGGACGTGCTGCGCGAGCCGGTCAACCGCTATGTGAGCGAGAAGACCGGGCGCAAGTTCGAGATCACGCGGCGGCTCGACGTGGACCTGGGCTGGCGCGCCGCCACCGTCAAGTTCGACGGCATCGAGTTCGCCAACCCTTCCTGGGCGCGCGACCCGTATCTCGTGAAGGCGGATCGCGCCGAGTTCGACATCCGCATCTGGCCGCTGGTCGCGAGCAAGATCGTCATTCCGCGCCTGGCGCTGTTCTCGCCCACCCTCGGGCTGCAGATGGAGCAGGACGGGCGCCGCACCTGGGCGTTCGGCAAGGACACCTCCGACGCCGGCACGGTGCCGAGCATCGGCCTCATGCAGATCGACAGCGGGGCCATCGACTTCCTGGCCAAGCATCTGGGCGTCGACCTGCACGCCGACGTGAACTACGACACCAGCCTGGGCGAGATGCCGCTGAGCTACCGCATCAAGGGCCGCTACAAGGGCCAGCCGCTCACGGCCGATGGCCGCACGGGCAACGTGCTGCAGATCGACGCGGCGGGGGCGCCGCCGTTCCCGCTCGAGATCAATGCGGCCGCCGGCCAGACCAAGCTGAAGGCATCTGGCACCGTGTCCGGACTGGCGGGCCTCGACGGCATCGACGCGAAGTTCCAGCTCAAGGGCCAGACGCTGGGCGCGCTGTTCCCGCTGCTGGGCATCGCGCTGCCGCAAACCTCGCCCTATGCGCTCAGCGGCGACCTGAGCAAGCGCGGCACGCTCTGGCAGGTGGCCGGGCTCAAGGGCAAGCTGGGCCTGTCCGACATCGCGGGCGACATGAAATTCGACCAGGCCACCCAGGTGCCGCACCTGGCCGGCGACCTGCGCTCCAAGGTGATGGACATGGACGATCTCGGCCCGCTCATCGGCCTGCCGCCCACGGCGCGATCGGCCACCGCGGTCGAGGGCGTGGCGCCGCCGCCGAGCATCACCCAGGTCAAGCGCCCGGCGGGCGCCAAGGTGCTGCCGACGGCGCCGCTGGACTTCGAGCGCCTCCGCGCCATGAACGCCGACGTCAAGTACACGGCCGACCGCATCCAGAACGTGCGCGAGATACCGCTCGACCGCGGCAGCGTGCAGGTGAAGCTGAAGGACAGTGTGCTGACACTCGACCCACTCGACCTGGGCGTGGGCGGCGGCAAGCTGGCCGGCGCGATCCGCATCGACGCAGCGAAGAATCCGGCGGACATCCGCGCCTCGCTCGACCTGCGCGGCATGCAGCTCGCGCGCCTGTTCCCCAAGCTGGAAACCACGGGCAACAGCGTCGGGCGCCTGGACGGGCGGCTGAACCTCTCGGGCTCGGGCAGTTCGGTGGCCACGTGGCTGGGCGGATCGTCGGGCGATGTGGCGGTGATGGCGGGACGGGGCCAGTTCGGCAACCTGCTGCCGGTGTTCGCGACGCTGGTGGGCGGGGACATCATCAAGTTCCTGCTGCGCGGCGACCGCAATGTCGAGCTGCGTTGCGCGGCCGTGGCGTTCGACGTCAACAAGGGCCTGATGACCGGGCGCACGCTGGTGGTGGACACGACCAACGCCGTCTTCACCGCCACCGGACAGGCCAGCCTGGCCAACGAGACGCTCGACTTCGTCGTGCGGCCGGAGCCCAAGTCCAAGAACATCCTCTCGCTGCGCACGCCGCTGGTGGTGCGCGGCACGTTCGGCGCGCCGTCGGGTGGGGTCGAGGTCGGGCCGCTGGCCGGACGCGGGCTCGCCGCGCTCGCGCTGGGCGCTGTCAACCCGCTGCTCGCGCTGGCCGCGACCATCGAGACCGGGCCGGGGCAGGACGCCGATTGCAAGGACGTGGTGTCGGACGCCAACAAGCCCACCGCGGGTGCCGCGGCCCAGGGCGCGGCCCGGGCCAAGGGCGCGAAGCAGCCCTAACTCCGGCTAGGACTGGGGCGTCGCAGGGCGCTGCGCGCAGACGCCGCAGTGCGGATCGCGCGCCACGCGCAGGGTGTCAAAGCTCGTGCTGCGCCCATCGAACATCAGCAGCTTGCCGGCGAGCGAAGGGCCGATGCCCGCGAGCAGTTTCAAGGCCTCGCTGGCCTGCAGCGTGCCGATGGTGCCGACCACCGGGCCGAACACACCCAGCACCGCGCAACGCGTTTCCTCGAAAGCCGCGTCGGGTGGGAAGATGCATGCGTAGCAGGGGGAGACTGCGTCGCGGGTGTCGTACACGCTCAGCTGGCCGTCGAAACGGATGGCAGCACCCGCCACCAGCGGCTTGCCGTGCGCCACGCAGGCGCGGTTGACCGCATGGCGCGTGGCGAAGTTGTCGCAGCAGTCGACCACCACGTCGGCCGCCGCGACGAGGCGCGACAGCAGGGCCTCGTCGGCGCGCAGCGCGTGCGTCTCGATGGCGATGTCGGGGTTGATGTCGCGCATCGCCTGTGCGGCGGATTCGACCTTGGGGCTACCCACGCGGGCGTTGGTGTGCGCGACCTGGCGCTGGAGGTTGGTGAGATCGACCTCGTCGTCGTCCACCAGCGTGATGTGGCCGACGCCGGCCGCCGCCAGGTAGAGCGCGACGGGAGAACCCAGTCCGCCCGCGCCGATGACCAATGCGCGGCCGGCACTGACGCGCGCCTGGCCGTCGATGCCGAACTCCTCAAGCAGGATGTGCCGCGAGTAGCGCAGCAGGTCGTGATCGTCCATGCGCGCCCCGTTCCTCGCGAATGAAGAAGCTGCTGCCGGCGCGAGCCGCACGTTGCGTGCGGCCCCGCTCGCCGGCTTCAGTTTTCCTTCTTCTCGTCCTTGTTCTCGACAATGATCTGCGTCTTGCTCACGAGCACAGGCTGGCCCTTGAGGCGGTTGAGCGCCTGCACCAGCGGGAAGTCCTTGTCGGTGCCGAACTCGGGCGCCTTGCGGTCCTGCGGCGGCTTCTTGGCTTCTTCTTCGAGGCGCTTGCGGGCTTCGTCGCGGGCCTTTTCGCGTTCCGGGTCCTTGGTTTCCGGACCCTGGCCGCTGGCCAGGTGCTTCTCGAGATCGGCCTCGCGCATGCGCAGGGCCGCGAACGGGCTGCCCTCGGCACTTTCGTCGACCAGCACGTTGGGCACGATGCCCTTGGCTTGGATCGAGGTGCCGCTGGGTGTGTAGTAGCGCGCCGTGGTGATCTTCAGGCCCGTGTCGGGGCCGAGCGGGCGCACGGTCTGCACCGAGCCCTTGCCGAAGGTCTGGCTGCCCATGACGATCGCGCGCTTGTGGTCCTGCAGGGCGCCGGCCACGATTTCGCTGGCGGAGGCCGAGCCTTCGTTCACCAGCACCACCAGGGGCACGTTCTTGAGCGCCGCCGGCAGGTTGCGCAGCGGGTCGCTGCCGGAGCGGCGCTGGTAGAACTCGGGCGCCGCCTTGTAGATCGACTTGCTCTCGGCCAGCTGGCCGTCGGTGGTCACCACCGTCACGTTCTCGGGCAGGAACGCCGAGGACACCGCCACCGCCGCGTCGAGCAGGCCGCCCGGGTCGTTGCGCAGGTCGAGCACCAGGCCCTTGAGGTTCGGGTCTTCCTTGTACAGGTCTTCGACCTTCTTGACGAAGTCGTCGACCGTGCGTTCCTGGAACTGCGAGAGGCGAATCCAGCCGTAGCCCGGCTCCATGATCTTGCCGCGCACCGACTGGGTACGGATCTCTTCGCGCGTGATCGTGACCGGGAAGGTGCGGCTCTCGTCCTTGCGGAAGATGGTCAGCAGCACCTTGGTGTTGGCCTCGCCGCGCATGCGCTTGACGGCTTCGTTCAGCGAGAGGCCGCGCACGGCGGTGTCGTCGATCTTGGTGATCAGGTCGTTCGGCTTCAAGCCCGCACGGAAGGCCGGCGAGCCTTCGATGGGCGAGACCACCTTGATGAGCCCGTCTTCCTGGGAAATCTCGATGCCCACGCCGACGAAGCGGCCCGTCGTGCCTTCCCTGAATTCCTTGAAGGACTTCTTGTCGAAGTACTGGGAATGCGGGTCGAGCCCGGCGACCATGCCGGAAATGGCGTCGGAAATGAGCTTCTTCTCGTCGACCGGCTCGACATAGTCACTCTTGACCATGCCGAACACGGCAGCGAGCTGCTGCAATTCCTCCAGCGGGAGCGGCGCAAGCGATCCGCGTGCGACCGTCTGCAGGGAGACGGTGGTCAGGACGCCAGCTACGGCGCCGGCGGCGACCCAGCCGGTGATCTTCAGTTTCTGGCCCATCATGAGTGGTTGTCCTTGTCGGCGGCTGTCGAACCAATATACACAGCTTGGAAGCAATTTGTTTGCCGGGGTTCCACGGGGGGACCGGCAAGCGGGGGTTTTCTTTTCAGCCCTTGCCTTGCGAAGCCACCGCGGCTGCCGCCTTTTCGGCGGCTGCGGCATCGCCCAGGTAGTAGTGGCGCAGGGGCTTCAGGTCGTCGTCCAGCTCGTAGACCAGCGGAATGCCGTTGGGGATGTTCAGCCCGACGATGGCGTCGTCCGAGATGCCGTCCAGGTACTTCACCAGCGCCCGGATCGAGTTGCCGTGGGCCGCCACCACCAGGCGGCGCCCGGTGCGGATGGCCGGTGCCATCGATTCGTTCCAGAACGGCAGCACGCGCGCCACGGTGTCCTTCAGGCACTCGGTCAGCGGGATTTGCTCGGGCGAGAGCTTGGCGTAGCGCACATCGCTGCGTTCGCTGCGCGGGTCGTCCGCTTCGAGGGGCGGGGGCGGGGTGCTGTAGCTGCGGCGCCAGACCAGCACCTGCTCGTCGCCGTACTTCTTGGCGGTTTCGGCCTTGTTCAGGCCCTGCAGGCCGCCGTAGTGGCGCTCGTTCAGGCGCCAGGAGTGCACCACGGGCAGCCAGGTGCGGTCCAGTTCGTCCAGCGTGTGCCAGAGCGTGCGGGTGGCACGCTTCAAGACACTGGTGTAGGCCACGTCGAAGTCGTAGCCCTCGGCCTTGAGCAGCCGGCCGGCCTGCTTGGCCTGTTCCACGCCGGTCTCGGTCAGGTCGACGTCGGTCCAGCCGGTGAAGCGGTTTTCGAGGTTCCAGGTCGATTCGCCGTGGCGGATCAGTACCAGTTTGTGCATGTGGGAGGCCTTTGGAAGCGCTTGGGAAAACCAGCATTCTAAAATCCCGGGTTTGCCATCCAAGGAACCCCCGTGAAATTGATCGAATTCGTCACCGCGAACTGGATGCTGATCCTGATCGCACTCAGCTCGGGCGGCATGCTGGCCTGGCCGCTGATCCGGGGTTCTGGCGGCGGAACGCTCACGGCCCAGGGCGCCGTGCAGCTCATCAACCGCGAACGCGCCGTGCTGGTCGACGTGCGCGAACCCGAAGAGTTCGCCACCGGCCACATGATCGGCGCCAAGAACGTGCCCCTGAACCAGCTCGACGAAAAGCTGGCCAGCACGGTCAAGAACAAGAACGTGCCGCTCCTCCTGGTGTGCGCCACCGGCGCCCGCGCCCAGCGCGGCGTGGCCATGGCCAAGAAACTCGGCTACGAGCAGGCCCAAGCAGTCGCCGGCGGGCTCAAGGCCTGGAAAGACGCTAATCTGCCGGTTGAAAAGGCCTGAAACCTCCCCGAGATACAGCGTATGCAAGCAGTCAAGATGTACACCACCGCCGTTTGCCCGTATTGCATTCGCGCGAAGCAGATCCTCAAATCCAAGGGCGTCGAGCAGATCGAAGAAATTCGCATCGACAGCGACCCCGAGGCCCGCAACACCATGATGGAGATCACCCAGCGCCGCACGGTGCCGCAGATCTTCATCGGCGACACCCACGTGGGCGGTTGCGACGACCTGATGGCCCTGGACAGCCGCGGCGGCCTCGTGCCGCTGCTGCAGGGCGCCTGAAACACAAAGCAGCCGGAACCGTCTTGTGACCGGGCGATAATCGTCTGCTCATCCATCTGCAGCCCGCTGCGGGAACCTCTCCCCGGCGGGCATTGTTTTGATCCTCGAAAGTTCAGCCATGGCCGACCAGCAAGCCCAAGATCCCGTGTTCCAGATCCAGCGCGTCTACCTCAAGGACCTGTCGCTCGAACAACCCAATTCGCCCGCGATCCTGCTGGAGCAGGAACAACCCACCGTCGACATCCAGCTCGGCGTGGACGCCCAGCCCGTGGCCGAAGGCATCTTCGAGATCACCGTCTCGGCCACCGTGCAGACCAAGATCCAGGACAAGACAGTGTTCCTGGTCGAAGCCAAGCAAGCCGGCATCTTCGAGATCCGCAACCTGCCCGAAGACCAGATGGGCGCCATCCTGGGCATCGCCTGCCCGCAGATCGTCTACCCGTACCTGCGCGGCAACGTGGCCGACGTGATCCAGCGCGGCGGCTTCCCGCCCGTGCACCTGGCCGAAATCAACTTCCAGGCGATGTACGAGCAGCAGCAGGCACAGGCCGCCGGCCAGCCTGCGCCGACCCTCGCGCAGTAAGCCTGCACAACTGCCGCCAACGCCGATGAAGATCTGCGTTCATGGCGCCGGGGCCTGGGGCACGGCAGTGGCCGTCAATGCCGCTGCCCGCCACGAGGTCACGCTCTGGGCGCGCGACGCCGCCCAGGCCGATGCCATTTCGAAGGCCCGCGAGAACACCCGCTACCTGCCGGGGCTGGCGCTGCCGGCCTCGCTCGCGGTGCGGGCGGGCGATATCGGCCAGGCCCATGCCGGCGCCGATCTCGTCATCGTCGCCACGCCGATGGCGGCCCTGCGCGAACAGCTCGTCGCGCTGCGGGGCTGCACCGCGCCGGTCGCGTGGCTCTGCAAGGGCGTCGAGCCCGCGCTCGATGCCACATCCTTCGGCCTGCTCGCCCACGAAATATGGGCGCAGGTCGCTCCCGATCTGACAGCCGGCGTCCTCAGCGGCCCGAGCTTCGCGCAGGAAGTCGCCGAAGGCCGCCCGACCGCGCTGGTCGCCGCCAGCCCCCATGCCGCCGTGCGCGACGCGCTCGTCGATGCCTTCCACGGACCGGCCCTGCGCGTCTACGCCAACGAGGACATCGTCGGCGTCGAAGTCGGCGGCGCCGTCAAGAACGTGCTGGCCATCGCCACCGGCCTGTGCGACGGCCTCGCGCTCGGGCTCAACGCGCGCGCGGCGCTCATCACCCGCGGCCTGGCCGAAATGACCCGATTCGGCCTCGCGCTCGGCGCCCGCGCCGAAACCTTCATGGGCCTGTCGGGCCTGGGCGACCTCGTGCTGACCGCCACCGGCGACCTGTCGCGCAACCGCAAGGTCGGCCTGCTGCTGGCCCAGGGCCGCACGCTCGCGCAGGCGGTCGATTCGCTCGGCCACGTGGCCGAAGGCGTGTACTGCGCGCGCACCGTGGTGCAGCGCGCCCGAGGCTTGGAGCTGGAGATGCCCATCGCCGAGGGCGTGGTCGCGCTGCTCGACGGCCGCGTGAACCCCCAGGACGCGGTCGCCGCGCTCACGGGCCGCGACCCGGTGCCCGAATCGGTACAGCCCGGCGCCACGGCTTCCCCTCGTCAATCCCCTTAAAAAAAACAGAGACAAAGCGCCATGAGCCTTCGCTTCGATTTTTCAGCGTCGGCCGTGGCCGCGCTGGCCCTCGCCGATGCCACCCGCGCCTTGCAGGAAGACGTCGCCGACGGCGACCTCACCGCCTCACTGGTCGATCCCGCCCGCCGCGCCCGCGCCCGCGTGCTGGCGCGCGAGTCGGCCGTGATGTGCGGCGCGCCCTGGGTCGAGGCGACGATCAGGCAGCTCGATCCCGAGGCCCGCATCACCTGGCTCTGCGCCGAAGGCGAACGCTGCGCCGCCGACCAGACGGTGCTGGAAATCGAAGGCACCGCCCGCGCGCTGCTGACGGCCGAGCGCACCTCGCTCAACTTCCTGCAGCTGCTGAGCGCGGTCGCCACCAAGACCGCGCTGTACGCCGACGCCGTCGAAGGCACGCGCGCCCGCATCGTCGACACCCGCAAGACCCTGCCCGGCCTTCGCCTCGCCCAGAAATACGCGGTGCGCACCGGCGGCGGCGTGAACCACCGCATCGGCCTCTACGACGCGGTGCTCATCAAGGAAAACCACATCGCTGCGGCCGGCGGTGTCGCCGCGGCGCTGCGCGCGGTGGTGCCGGTGGCTTCGCAGGCGGCCTTCGTCGAGGTCGAGGTCGAAACGCTGGCCCAGCTGCGCGAGGCGCTCGGCGCCGGCGCGCGCATGGTGCTGCTCGACAACATGGACCTGCCCACGCTGCGCGAAGCCGTCCGTATCAACGACGAGGCGGGCGCCGACCGCAAGGCCGTGCTGGAGATCTCGGGCGGCGTCACGCTCGAGGGCCTGCGCGCCCTGGCCGAGACCGGTGTCGACCGCATCTCGGTCGGCGCGTTGACCAAGGATGTCAAGGCCATCGATTTCTCGATGCGTTTCCAGGAAAGCTGATCCGCCCATGTCGTCCCCGGTCATCGACGTCGACTACGAGCAACCCGCAGCGAAGGCAGGGGCGGTCTGCGACACCCGCCATGCCTGGGCCCGCGTGCCCGTCGAGCCCTCGGCGGACCAGCGCGTCGCGCTCAAGGAACGCATCCGCCGCCTGCTGCGCGAGCGCAATGCGGTGATGGTGTCGCACTTCTACGTGCATCCCGACCTGCAGGACCTGGCCGAGGAAACCGGCGGCATCGTGAGCGATTCGCTCGAGATGGCGCGCTTCGGCCGCGACCATGTTGCCACCACGCTGGTGGTGTCGGGCGTGCGCTTCATGGGCGAGACCTCCAAGATCCTCTCGCCCGAAAAGCGCGTGCTGATGCCCGACCTGGACGCGAACTGCTCGCTCGATCTGGGCTGCCCGGTCGAGGAATTCAGCGCCTTCTGCGACCAGCACCCCGACCGCACCGTGGTCGTCTACGCCAACACCAGCGCGGCCGTGAAGGCGCGCGCCGACTGGCTGGTCACCTCCAGCTGCGCGCTCGACGTGGTGAGCGCGCTGCATGCGCAGGGGCGCAAGATCCTCTGGGGACCGGACCGCCACCTGGGCGACTACATCCAGCGCCAGACCGGCGCGGACATGGTCAGCTGGAACGGCGCCTGTATCGTGCACGACGAATTCAAGGCACTCGAACTCGATCTGCTCATGAAAGCGCATCCGTCGGCGAAGGTGCTGGTGCATCCGGAGTCGCCGGCCGACGTGATCGCGCTGGCGGATGCGGTGGGCTCCACCTCCGCGATCCTGAACGCCGCGCAGCGCATGGACGCCAGGGAATTCATCGTCGCCACCGACACCGGCATGCTGCACAAGCTGCGCACGCTGAACCCCGGCAAGACTTTCATCGAGGCGCCCACGGCCGGCAACGGCGGCACCTGCAAGAGCTGCGCGCATTGCCCGTGGATGGCGATGAACGGGCTGGTCGAACTGGCGAATGCGCTGGAGACCGGCGCGGGCGAAATCCATGTCGATCCGGCACTGGGCCTGCGCGCGCGGCTGCCGATCGACCGGATGCTGGCGTTCACCGCGGGCCTGAAGAACGGGCAGGCGCCCGGCAGCCTCGTCGCCGGCATCGGCGCGGCCTGATTCCGCATGGCTCCTTCCCCCTCTGGGGGAAGGTTGGCATGGGGGCAGGCAGAGCGCTCGATGGATACGCCGCTTGCCCCCACCCCAGCCCTCCCCCGGAAGGGGAGGGAGCAAAGCCTAGAACTCCAGCGTGCAGCTGTCGCCCAGCGCCTCGCGCCACACGCGCACCCGCGCGAGCGACGCGCGGAACTCCGGTAGCGCATCCGCAATGAACAGGCAGAGGTTTTCGAGCGTCGGCGGGTGCAGCCCCGCCACATCGTCCAGCAGGTGATGGTCCAGCAGCTCGCGCACGTCTTCGAGCCGCCGCCTCAGCAACCCGAGGTCGATCACCATGCCCGTGACGGGATCGCGCTGGCCCTCGAGCCAGACTTCGGCGTGGTACGTGTGGCCGTGGATACGGCGGCTGCCTTCCACTTCGATCTCGCGCTTGAGCGTGTGAGCGGCGTCGAAGAAAAAGCGTTGGCTGATGGTGAAGCGCATAAAAACGAGCGGCTATCTGATACCGGTGATCTTGTGGGTCTGCACGCTCAGGCGCCACGCCGGCTGGCGCATGCATTCGGCGATGCAGAGTTCGGTATTGGCCACGCGGTCGGGGCCGTCCATGGGTTGCAGGAAGCGGTGGGCGAATTCGCCGGTGCGCGCCATCGTGTCGAGGTCGAACGCGGTCTGCGGCCACACCAGCTTGAGCTCCTGCCCGCGCTGCTGCACCCACGGCGCGCCGGCCTTCGGGCTGATGCAGAGCCAGTCGATGCCTTCGGGCGCGGCGACCGTGCCGTTGCTCTCGACCGCGATGCGAAAGCGCCGCGCGTGCAACGCGTCGACCAGCGACGCGTCCACCTGCAGCAGCGGCTCGCCGCCGGTGAGCACCACCAGCCGGTGCTCGGCGTCGTTCGCGGGCCACTGCGCGGCAATGGTGTCGGCGAGCTGGTCGGCGGTCTTGAACTTGCCGCCCAGCGTGCCGTCGGTGCCGACGAAATCGGTGTCGCAGAAACGGCAGATGGCACTGGCGCGGTCTTCCTCGCGGCCCGTCCAGAGGTTGCAGCCGGCGAAGCGGCAGAACACGGCCGGCATGCCCGCCTGGCCGCCTTCGCCCTGCAGCGTGTAGAAGATTTCCTTGACGCTGTAAGTCATGGCGCGGTCGCGTCGATCTCGAGGTTGTCGATGAGACGCGTGTTGCCCAGGCGCGCCGCGGCCAGCGCCACGAGCGGTTCGCCGGCCGAGGGCGCCTGCAGGTCGGCGCGCCGGCGCAGCACCAGGTAGTCCGGTTGCCAGCCGCGTTCCGTCAGCGTTTGCATGGCGCGCGCCTCGATCGCGGCCAGGTCGCGCTCGCCCGATTGCACGGCCGCCGCCATCGCCTTCAATGCCTTCGACAACTGCACCGCCTCCGCGCGCTCGGTCTCGCTCAGGTAGCCATTGCGCGACGACAGCGCCAGGCCGTCGTCGGCGCGGAAAGTCTCGCTGCCCACGATCTCGATCGGCAGCGCGAACTGCCGCACCATGTGGCGGATCATCATCAGCTGCTGGTAGTCCTTCTTGCCGAACACGGCCACGCGCGGCTGCACGCAGGTGAAGAGCTTCATCACCACCGTGCACACGCCGATGAAGAAGCCGGGGCGAAAGTGCCCTTCGAGGATGTCGGCCAGCGCCGGGTCCGGGTGCACCTTGCAGGTCTGGGGCTCGGGGTAGAGCTCTTTTTCGTTGGGCGCGAACAGCACGTCGCAGCCGGCATCGCGCAGCCTGGCGCAATCGCTTTCCCAGGTGCGCGGGTAGGTGTCGAAGTCCTCGTGCGGCAGGAACTGCAGGCGGTTCACGAAGATGCTCGCCACCGTCACGTCGCCCAGCGGCTTGGCCTGCGCGATGAGCGCGATGTGCCCGTCGTGCAGGTTGCCCATGGTCGGGACGAACGCGGGGCGCTTGAAAGTCGAGAGGTGCTCGCGCAGCTCGGCGATGGTGTGTGCGATGTACATGGAGTCGGTCCTTTTTTTTTACCAGGCGTGGAGTCGATCGTCGGGAAAGCTGCCGTCCTTCACCGCGCGCACATAGGCCGCGAGGGCCTCGGCGATGCTGGAGGAATCGGCCATGAAGTTGCGCACGAACTTGGGCATCTTTCCGAGGTTGATGCCCAGCATGTCGTGCAACACCAGCACCTGGCCGGCGGTGGCCTTGCCCGCGCCGATGCCGATGGTGGCGCAGTGCGTGAGTTCAGTGGTGAGTTCGGCCGCGAGCGCGGCCGGCACCATTTCCAGCACCAGCATCGTGGCGCCCGCGTCCTGCAGCGCATGCGCGTGTTGTTTCAGGAGCGCACCCGCGTCGCCCTTGCCCTGCACGCGGTAGCCGCCCAGCGCATGCACGGTTTGCGGCGTGAGGCCCAGGTGCGCGCACACCGGAATGCCGCGCTCGACGAGAAAGCGCACCGTCTCGGTCGTCCAGCCGCCGCCTTCGAGCTTGACCATGTGCGCGCCCGCCTGCATCAGCACCGTCGCGCTGCGAAGGGCGTGCTCCCGCGATTCCTGGTAGCTGCCGAAGGGCAGGTCGGCGATCAGCCAGGCCGTGCCCTGCACGCGGCGCAGGCCCCGCGAGACGCTGTCGGTGTGATAGCGCATGGTCTCCAGGCTCACGCCCACGGTGCTGGCCAGGCCCTGGCAGACCATGCCGAGCGAATCGCCGACCAGGAGGCAATCGACGCCCGCCGCATCGGCCATGGCCGCGAAGGTCGCGTCGTAGGCGGTGAGCATCGAGATCTTCTCGCCGCGCGCGTGCATGTCGGCCAGGCGCGGCAGGCTCACGGGCTTGCGCGAGGCGGGCGTGGAGGCCGGGGGCAGCGTGCCGTAGGGGGACGCCGGCGAGGCGGACGTGGTTTCTGGCGGTGGGGTGGTGGTGCTGTTCGACATGGTTGGGTTTCTCCCTGCGGGCGTCGGTGGCCGGGCATCCTTGAGTGAAGAAAAACGCGAGATGGGTGGGTCGTCAGTCCGTCCGCGGCACCAGCACGGTGGGTGCCGTCGGCTCGCCGAGCGAAGGATAGTCGCGGCTGAAATGCAGCCCGCGGCTCTCGTGGCGGGCTTGGGCCGATCGCACGATCAGCTCGGCCACCTGGACCAGGTTGCGCAATTCCAGCAGGTCGCGCGTGACATGGAAGTTCGCATAGAACTCCTGGATCTCGGCCTGCAGCAGCGCGATGCGGTGGCTCGCGCGCTCCAGGCGCTTGTTGGTGCGCACGATGCCCACGTAGTCCCACATGAAGCGGCGCAGCTCGTCCCAGTTGTGCGAGATGACGACGGCCTCGTCCGCGTCGGTGACGCGGCTCTCGTCCCACGCGGGGATGTGGGCGCCGTCGTGAGCGGGCGCGCCGGCGCCGGCGATCGCGCCCGCCGCGGCGCGCGCGAACACCATGCACTCGACCAGCGAATTGCTGGCGAGCCGGTTGGCGCCGTGCAGGCCGGTGCAGGCGGTCTCGCCGATGGCGTACAGGCCCGGCACATCGGTGCGGCCGGCCAGGTCGCTGAGCACGCCGCCGCAGGTGTAGTGCGCGGCCGGCACCACGGGGATCGGTTCGCGCGTGATGTCGATGCCCAGCTCCGCGCAGCGCGCGAGGATGTTGGGGAAGTGCTCCTTCAGGAACGCCGCGGGCTGGTGCGAGATATCGAGGTGCACGCAGTCCAGGCCGTGCTTCTTCATCTCGAAGTCGATGGCGCGGGCCACCACGTCGCGCGGCGCGAGTTCGGCGCGCTCGTCGTGTGTCGGCATGAAGCGCGTGCCGTCGGGCAACTTCAGCAGGCCGCCTTCGCCGCGCACCGCCTCACTGATCAGGAACGACTTGGCATGCGGGTGGTAGAGGCAGGTCGGGTGGAACTGGATGAACTCCATGTTCGACACCCGGCAGCCCGCGCGCCACGCGGCGGCGATGCCGTCGCCCGTGGCCGTGTCGGGGTTCGTCGTGTAGAGGTACACCTTGCCCGCGCCGCCCGTCGCCAGGATGGTGTGCGGCGCGCGGAAGGCGAGCACTTCATCGGTGGCGTCGTCCAGCGCGTAGAGGCCCACGCAGGCCGGGTCTTTCAGTCCGAGCTTGGTGCCGGTGACCAGGTCGACCAGCGTGTGGTGCTCGAAGAGCGTGATGTTCGGTGTGCGGCGCACCCGCTCGATCAGCACCTGCTGCACGGCCGCGCCGGTGGCGTCGGTCACGTGCACGATGCGGCGCTGGCTGTGGCCGCCTTCGCGCGTCAGGTGCAGACCACCACCTTTTTCCTTGCCTTCTTCGGAGAACGGCACGCCCAGTTCGCGCAGCCAGCCGATGGCCTCGGGCGCGTGTTCGACGACGAAGCGCGTCGCCTCGGGGTCGCACAGGCCGGCACCGGCGACGAGCGTGTCTTCCACGTGCGCGTCGAAGCTGTCGCCCGCGGCCAGCACGGCCGCGATGCCGCCCTGCGCCCAGGCGCTGGAGCCGTCGTTCAGCGCGCGCTTGGTGAGCACGGCCACGCGGTGCGTGGGCGCCAGGTGCAGCGCGGCGGAGAGGCCGGCGAGGCCGCTGCCGACGATGAGGACGTCGAAATCGTGCGAAGCCATGAAGCGAAGGTCTGGTGGGGCGCCGGCTTACTTCGGGGAACACCGTGGAACCGGCTTTGCCGGGCCACAGGTGTTGCCCCCTGAAAGGGGGTTGGCGAAGCGACACGAAGTGCGCGAAGACTGGGGGTAAGCCATTACGCGGGCGAATACGCCAGGCGCACGTAGATCGGCGCGAAGGCTTCGGCCTGCGTGATGTCGATCAGCGTTTCCTTCGCGAGCTCCAGCATCGCGATGAAGGTGACGATCAGCACGGGCGCGCCGCGCGACACGTCGAAGAGCTTCTCGAACTCCACGAAGCGCTGCCCCTGCAGGTGGCGCAGCACGATGCTCATGTGCTCGCGCACGTTGAGCTCTTCGCGCGAGATCTTGTGGTGCTGCACGAGCTTGGCGCGCTTCATGATGTCGGCCCACGCATCGCGCAGGTCGATCACGTTCACGTCCGGAAAGCGCGGCTTGAGCGACTGCTCGATGTAGACCTGCCCCTTCCAGAAGTCGCGGCCATAGGTCGGCATCGCGCTGATGGCGGCGGCCTGCAGCTTGGTCTGCTCGTACTCGAGCAGCCGGCGCACGAGCTCGGCGCGCGGGTCTTCGGCCTCTTCGCCGTCGGCCACCTTCTTGGGCGGCAGCAGCATGCGCGACTTGATCTCGATCAGCATCGCGGCCATCAGCAGGTACTCGGCGGCGAGTTCGAGGTTCGTCTGGCGAATCTCGTCCACGTAGCTCAGGTACTGGCGGGTGAGGCCCGCCATCGGGATGTCCAGGATGTTGAAGTTCTGCTTCCGGATCAGGTACAGCAGCAGGTCCAGCGGACCTTCGAAGGCTTCGAGAAAGACCTGCAGCGCCTCGGGCGGGATGTACAGGTCCTTGGGCATCGCGAACAGCGGCTCGCCATAGAGCCTGGCGAGCGCGACCTGGTCGACCACCTCGGGCATGGCCATCACCGGCGTGTCGTTGTCCTCGTCTCTTCTCATGGCGCGATCGCTATCAATTCAATAGCTATCGACGCAATGCAGACGGGGCCCGGATGCCGAACTGGCACCATTTACTTGGATTGGGTCTGGTAGACGTACGGCTGCATCGGCACGCGGGCTTCGCTGTACTCCTCCAGCAGGCCGCGGTCGAGGTTCTTGTCCCAGAGGAGGGCGCGGCCGGCGCGCTGTTCGGCTTCCAGCGTCGGCTTCTTTTCTTTCATCTCCTCGATGAAATTGGTGATCTCGGAAGAGTAGTGGGGGCGGCGGAAGATGGACATAGACTGGACCTTTGTAGCCAGAATTTTACCGGGGACGGCATGGGACATCGGCAACAGTGGCAGATCGGTATGGCAACGGCGTTGCTGGCGGTGGTGATTGGCCTGGCAGGCTGCGACAACCAGCGCATCGCCGAACTCGAGGAAGGCGTTGCCACGGAAGCCGATGTGCGCACGAAATTCGGCCAGCCCGAGAACATCTGGGACGCCCCGGACGGCAGCCGGATCTTCGAATACAACCGCCAGCCCCAGGGCCAGAAGAACTACATGATCACCATCGGCCGCGACGGCAAGATGAGTGCGCTGCGCCAGGTGCTCACGCCCGAGAACTTCGCCAGGGTGAAGCCGGGGATGATGATGGAGGAGCTGCGCAAGCTCCTGGGCAAACCCGCCAAGGTCACGCCCTATGCGCTCAAGCGCGAGACCGAATGGGAATGGCGCTGGGTGCAGCCGCCGAATTCGCCGATGGTGTTCACCGCGACGTTGAACGATGACCAGCGCGTGGTGCGCAGCGGCTCGTCGCCCGACCGCGCCACCGAGGCCAACTAGCCTTCCACCGCGTGCGGCCTTCCGGCCGCCAGTTCTTCCGCAAAGCCCGAGCGCTCGATCACCTCGCGCGGTTGCGGCTGCAGCGATTCGATCCGCAGCACCCCGTCGCGCGCGAGCACCGCGCGGTGCAACTGCCGCAGCGCATCGATGCCCGTGGCGTCCAGGTAGATGAGGTGCGTGGCATCGAGCACCACCGTCATGCCGCGCGGCGCGCGCTCGGCGGCGTTCACCGCCTCATCCAGCTTGGCGGCCGCGCCGAAGAACAGCGCGCCGTAGATGCGGTAGGTGAGCACCGGCGGCTGCAGCGTCTCCAGCTCGACGCTGAAGAGCCCGCTCATGCGCCGGATGAACAGCGCGCACGCGAGCACGATGCCCGCCTGCACCGCCACCGTGAGGTCGAACACCACGGTGAGAAAGAAGGTGCCGAGCATCAGCAGCCGGTAGTGCCGGCTGAAGTGCCGCAACTGGCCGGGCGTGAACTCGCGCCATTCGCCCATGTTCAGGCCCACGAACACCAGGATGCCCGCCAGCACCGCGAGAGGCACGTGGCGTGCGAGCGGCGCGGCCAGCAGCACCACGGCCATCAGCGTGACCGCATGCACGATGCCCGCGACCGGCGAGCTTGCGCCCGAGCGGATGTTGGTCACCGTGCGCGCGATGGTGCCGGTGGCCGGCATGCCGCCGAAGAAGGGCGTGACCATGTTCGCGATGCCCTGTGCCATCAGCTCCTGGTTCGGATCGTGGCGCGGCTGGCCGCTCATCTGGTCGGCCACGCGCGCGCACAGCAGCGACTCGATGGCGCCGAGCAGCGCGATGGTCAGCGTCGGCGTGACCAACTGCTTGACCGTCTCCCATGAGAAGTCGGGCAGCGCGAAACCGGGCACGCCCTCGGGAATGCCGCCGAAGCGCGTGCCGATGGTCTCCACCGGCAGCGCGAAACCCCATGACACCAGCGTGAGCGTGACCAGCGCGACGATCGGCCCCGGCACGCGCGCGCCCATCTGCACCGCGCGCGTCTGCGCGATGTGCAATGGCAGGCGAGGCAATCGCCGCCACAGCACCAGCCCGGCCACGCAGGCCACGCCGAGCGCAAAGGCATAAGGGTTGAAGGTGCCGATCCGCAGCGCCATCGCGTGCAGCTGCGAGAACACGTCGGCAGGCATCTTCTCGACCGAAAGCCCGAGCAGGTCCTTCAGCTGCGACAGCAGGATCAGCACCGCGATGCCGTTGGTGAAACCCACCACGATCGACAGCGGCACGAAGCGCACCAGCCGCCCGAGCCCGAAGAGCCCCGCGGCGAACAGCAGCACGCCGGCACAGGCGGTCGCGATCAGCAGGTTGGCCACGCCGTAGCGCTCGACGATGCCGTAAACGATCACGATGAAGGCGCCGGCCGGCCCGCCGATCTGCACCGCCGAGCCGCCCAGGAGCGAGATCAAAAAGCCCGCGATGATCGCCGTCCAGATGCCGGCCTCGGGCTTGAGCCCCGAGGCGATGGCGAAGGCCATCGCGAGCGGCAGCGCCACGATGCCGACGGTGGCGCCCGCGCCCAGGTCCTTGAAGAACCGCTCCTTGCTGTAGTCCGCCATCGCGTCCAGCAGGCGGGGGCGGAAACGGGTGAAGTTCAGCGGAGAAGGCATGGATGGCCGATTGTGGCCTGCGTGCTCCGACGGGAGCGCCGCCGGCTCTCGTGCGTACTTTCGATCAACTTATCCAAAACGAAGGATGCAGATACAGTTTTCACATTAATTGACATTTTGAAACCAACATTACCGAGGGAGAAGGGCCCATGCACATCCTGCTTGTCGCAAGCGCGTTCAACAGCCTGACGCAGAGGGTTCTGGCCGAACTCCAGGACCGCGGCCACACCGTCGGGGTCGAGCTGGCCCTGGGCAACGACGATGCCTTGCGCGACGCGGTGCGTGTGCATGCCCCGCAACTCATCGTGGCGCCGATGCTCACCACCGCGATCCCCGAGGACATCTGGCGCGCCCACACCTGCCTGATCGTCCACCCCGGCCCGCCGGGCGATCGAGGGCCATCGTCGCTCGACTGGACGCTGCGCGGCGGCGCCGAAAGCTGGGGCGTGACCGTGCTCGCGGCCGTCGCCGAGATGGATGCGGGCGACGTCTGGGCGTGGTCGCCGCTGAAGGTGCCGCCGCTGGCCGGCAAGAGCGATCTCTACCGCGGCGAGGTGGCCGATGCCGCCATCGACGCGGTGCTGCTCGCGGTCGAGCGCTTTGCCTCGGGCACGTACAAGCCCAAGCGGCAGAAGGCGGTCGATCTCGCGACCGGCTGGCGCCCGTTCCTGAAGCAGGCGGAGCGCCGCATCGACTGGACCCGCGACTCGACCGAATCGGTGCTGCGCCAGTTGCGCGCCGCCGATTCGCAGCCCGGCGTGCTCGACGACCTGTTCGGCGCGCCGTGGTTCCTGCACGGCGCGCACCCCGAAGACGAACTGCGCGGCACGCCCGGCGAACTCATCGCCACCCGCGCCGGCGCCGTCTGCCGCGCCACGACGGACGGCGCGGTCTGGATCGTGCAACTGCGTCCCTGGCGCGCGCCGGGCTCGGGCCTCGCCAGCTTCAAGCTGCCGGCCGTCGATGCGCTCGGCGACCTGTTGCCAGCCGGCCTGCCCGAAGTGCTTGCGCCGCTGCAACTGCCGGCCGCGCGCCGCACCTGGACCGACATGCGTTACAGCGAGCACGGCCCGGTCGGGGTGCTGAATTTTTCGTTCCCCGGCGGCGCGATGAGCAGCGTGCAATGCCGCCGCCTGCTGGAGGCCTATCGCTTCGCCTGCACCCGGCCGACCTCGGTGCTGGTGCTCGGCGGGCTGCGCGACTTTTTCTCGAACGGCATCCACCTGAACGTGATCGAGGCCGCGCCCGATCCGGCCGAGGAATCGTGGGCCAACATCCACGCGATGAACGACCTGGTCGAGGCGGTGATCACCACCACCGACCGGCTCACCGTCGCCGCGCTCGGCGGCAACGCGGCGGCCGGCGGCGTGATGCTCGCGCTCGCGGCCGACGAGGTGTGGTGCAGGGACGGCGCCATCCTCAACCCGCACTACAAGCTCATGGGCCTCTACGGCTCCGAATACTGGACCTACACGCTGCCGCGCCGAGTGGGCCAAGGCGAGGCCGAGCGGCTCACGCAATCGGCACTGCCGGTGAGCGCGAAGCGCGCGGTCGAGCTCGGCATGGCCGAGCGCGTGCTGCAGGCCGCACCGGAAGAGCTGGGCGATGAAGTGATGCGGCTGGCCACGCAGCTGGCGGCCTCGCCCGATCTGGCCGCCCGCATCGCGAAGAAGCAGGCCAAGCGCGCGGAAGACGAATCGGTGAAACCGCTGCAGCACTACCGCGATGAAGAACTGATGCACATGCGGCGCAATTTCTTCGACCGCAGCGAGCCGCATGCGGCACTGCGATCGGCGTTCGTGCGCAAGGAAAAGGCGCAGCACACGCCCGCGCACGTCGCGCAGTTGGGCCTGCCGCGCTGAATTCCAGCTGCTTACTTGCTGTCCGGAATGACCGCGTCCGCGGCGGCGCCCACAGCCTTGCCGGTGATGCGCGCGGTGCCGATGGCCGCGTCGGCCGCGAGACCCACCGCGCTCGCGCCCACGCTCACCGCGGTGCCCGCGACGGTGACCACCGCGCAGCCGCTCGACAGCATGGCGCCGAGCAGCGCAAGAACGAGAAGTCGGAAGCGGGGGCGGAGGCTTTGCATGCGCGGATTTTGCACCCGTGTCGGCGCTCGAACCTAGTCCTGCACCAGCCCAGCCAGCTCCGCCAGGATCGCCTCCCGGTCCTGGTCCAGCCGCGGCGGCTGCCGCAGCACCTGGGTGCGGTGCCCGCCCACATGCACCGGATTGCCCGCGACCGTGAGCGACCGGCCGCCCTGCGTCTTCACCTGCACCAGCATCTCGCGCGCTTGCACCTGCGGGTCTTTCACCACCGCGGCGACGTCGTTGTACTCGCCGGTCGGAATGTTGTGAGCCATCAGGATCGCCAGCCAGTGCGCGCAGGGCGCCGAGGCCAGGCGCTGCTCCAGCAGCTGCTTGAGCGCTTCGTGGTGCTGGCAGCGCGCGGGATTCGTGGCAAAGCGCGCGTCTTCGGGCAGCGCCGGCAGGTCGAGCGCGGTGCACAGGCGCTGGAACAGTGCATCGTTGCCCGCCGCGATCACGAACCAGCCGTCCGCCGCGCGGAACACGTCGAACGGCGTGATCGACGGGTGCCGCGAGCCGATGGGGCCCGGCGCGCGCCCGTCGGCCTCCATGCGCGATATCGCGTTCTCCAGCAGCGCGACCTGGCAATCGAGCATCGCCACGTCCACGCGGTCGCCCAGGCCCGTGCGCCCGCGCTGCAACAGCGCGGCTTGCGTGCCGATGGCCGCGTAGAGGCCGGCGCCCAGGTCGCCGATCGACACGCCCACGCGCGTCGGCGGCGCGCCCGGGTGGCCGGTCAGGCTCATGATGCCGCCCATCGCCTGCACCACCATGTCGTAGGCGGGGCGCCTGCTGTAGGGGCCCGTCTGGCCGAAGCCCGAGACCGAGGTGAACACGAGCCCCGGAAAGCGCGCGTGCAGCGTGGGCCAGTCATAGCCCAGCTTCTCCATCGTGCCGGGCCGGAAGTTCTCGACCAGCACGTCGGCGGTGGCCAGGAGCCGTTCGAAGATCTCCCGGTCGGCCGGCGCCTTCAGGTCCAGCGCAATCGACTCCTTGTTGCGATTGACCGACATGAAGTAGGCCGAGTCGCCCTCCACGAACGGGCCGATCTGCCGTGCGTCGTCGCCCAGGCCGGGCTGCTCCACCTTGATGACGCGCGCGCCCAGGTCGGCGAGCAGCAGCGTGCAGTAGGGGCCCGCGAGCACGCGCGTCAGGTCGATCACGGTGAAGCCCCGCAGCGGGCCGCCCTGCGGTGTGCCCTCAGATGTGCCCGGCGTCATTCGACGCTCGCGCCGGAGCGCTCGGTGAGTTCCCTGGACTTCGCGCCTTCGGCCAGTGCCCAGGCGCGGAATTCCGCGAGCGATTTCGAAGGCGCCGACTCGTTGCCCGACTTCTCCAGCCGCGCCTTCACATCGGGATCGCCGAGCGCCGCCACGCTCGCGTCGAACAGCTTCTGCGCCATCTCCGGCGGCAGGCCCGCCGGAGCGAAAAGGCCGAACCAGAAGGTGTAGTCATAGCCCTTCACGCCGGCCTCGGCGACGCTGGGCACGTCGGGAAAGAGCGGCGAGCGCTGGCCCGAGGTGACGGCCAGCACGCGCAGCTTCTGGCCCTGAGCCATCGGCAGCACCGAGGGCGGCGTGCCGAAGGTCAGTTGCACGTCGCCGGCGGCAACGGCCTGGATCGAAGGAGCCCCGCCCTTGTACGGCACGTGAAGCATGGTCACGCCGGCCGCCTTCTCGAACGACAGGCCCGCCAGGTGCGTCACCACGCCGGTACCCGACGACGAATACGCGAGCTTTCCCGGGTTCTGTCGCGCTTGTGCAATCAGCGCCTGCACGGTCTTCGCGCTCACGTCCTTGTTGACTGCGAGCAGCATCGGCGCGGAGCTCCAGCGGGAGATCGGCACGAAGCTCTTCGCCCCGTCGTACTTCACGGCCTTGTAGAGCAGCTTGTCGCTGCCGTAGAGGTTGCCGCTGCCCAGCAGCAGCGTGTAGCCGTCGGGCGCCGCGCGCGCGACCTGGTCCGATGCGATGGTGGTGCCCGCGCCGGGCTTGTTGTCGATGATGACGGGCTGCCCGAGGATCTTGGCGAGCTTGTCGCTCACGATGCGCGCCACGGTGTCGGCGCCGCCGCCGGCGGGAAAGCCGACCACCAGGGTGATCGGGCGCGAGGGGTAGGTGACCGCGAAGGCGCCGGCCGAGGCGAGCAGGGCGGCGGCTGCGAAGGAAATGGCTCGGGATGGGTTCACTTGTTGTCTCCTGTGTCGGGTCAAAGAGGAGGCCGCGCTCAGCGGCCCTTGAAGACCGGCGGGCGCTTCTCGCGCCAGGCGCGGCCGCCCTCGGCCAGGTCTTCGGAGGCGACGGTGCGCTGCACCTCGCGCAGGATCGCGGCGGCATCGGCGGTGCCGCGCGCGATCTGGTTCAGGTGCTTCTTCATGCCCAGCAGTGCGAGTGGTGCCATGCCGGCGAGCGTGGTGCGCAGGCGCAGCACTTCGGCATCGAGCGCCGCCGTGTCGTCGACCAGTTGCGTGAGGAATCCGCAGTCGCGCATCGCGGGGCCGTCGAGCTTTTCGGCGGTCAGGAAGAGCCGCTTGGCCATATCGAGCCCGAGCCGCGACACATAGCGCTCCATGCCGCTCTGGTAGTAGTGCAAGCCGAGCCGGGCGGCGGGCATGAACATCTCGGCGGCGCGCACGCCCACGCGGAAGTCGCAGGCCAGCACCAGGTCGGTGGCGCCGCCGAAGACGCCGCCATGCACCGCCGCGATGGTCACGGCACGGCAGTTTTCCAGCGCATCGACCATGTCGCCGAAGCTGCTGCCCTCGGTCTGGCTGCTGGCGGCCACCTCTGATATATCGTAACCGCTGGAAAAGTATTTGCCTTCGGAGCGCAAGACCAACACCAGCACGTCGGGCGAGCGATTCACCGTCTCCACGTGGCGAATGAGCGCGGGCAGATCCTCCGGCGTCAGCTTGTTGGCGGCGCTGGGGCGGCGCAGCGTCAGGCAGGCGACGCGGCCGTCGATCTCGAGGGAGGGGAGCATTGATGTACCAAACAGATGAATTGATATATCTGTAAGGTTAGCTAATATCCGGATTCCCATGCAACCCGCGAAAACCCTCGACACCAGCAGCCTGCAAGACCAGATCCGCAGCCGGCTCGAACACGACATCCTGGAAGGCATGCTGTCCCCCGGCATGCCCATCGACGAAAAGGCGCTGGCCCTGAGCTTCAACGCCTCGCGAACGCCGGTGCGCGAGGCGTTGCTGCTGCTGAGCGCGCGCGGGCTGGTCGACATCGTTCCGCGCACCGGCATCTATGTGCGCCAGCTGCGGGCCAACGAGCTCGTCGCGATGATGGAAGCGCTCGGCGAACTCGAAGGGGTGCTGGCGCGTCTGGCGGCATTGCGCATCGGACCGGCCTTGCGAAGCGAACTCCAGCGCGCGCTGGAAGGCACGGCCGCCGTGGCACAGGCGGACGATGCAGAGGGCTACCAGTGCGCCAATGCCGCGCTGCACGACGTGATCTACCGCGCGAGCGGCAATCCGTTCATCGTGGAGCAGGCGCAGACGGTGCGCCTGCGCATCGCGGCCTACCGGGGGCGGATGTTCGAGAAGCCGGGGCGCCTGGCCGCCTCACAGCGGGAGCACGAACGGGTTGTGGAGTGGATCCTCAAGGGCCACGCCGACAACGCCGCGGAAGCGATGCGCGACCACATCTCGGTGGGCGGCAAGGTGTTTGCCGACCTCGTGCTGAACAACAAGTTCGGCTAGCGCTTCAGCGCACGCGCATGCCCGGCGTTGCGCCCGGCCAGGGTTCGAGCACGTGGATGCCCGGGTTGGCTTTTTCGTCGCCGTGGCTCGCGGCCAGCACCATGCCTTCGCTCACGCCGAACTTCATCTTGCGCGGCGCGAGGTTCGCGACCAGCACGGTGAGCTTGCCCACGAACTGCTCGGGCTGGTAGGCCGAGGCGATGCCGCTGAAGACGTTGCGGGTCTTTCCCTCACCCGCATCGAGCGTCAGGCGCAGCAGCTTGGTCGAGCCCTCGACCTTCTCGCAGGCCACGATCTTCGCGATACGCAGGTCGATCTTCACGAAGTCGTCGATGGTGATCGTGGGTGCGATGGCTTCGCCGCCGGGCAATGCGTCCGCCGTGGCTTCCGCGGCAGCGGCGGCCACCGGTTCGGGCGCATCGAACAGCTTGTCGACCACCTTCGCATCGGCACGCTGCATCAGGTGCTTGTACTCGCCGATCGCATGGCCCACGGGCAGCGGCTCGGCGGCGTCGGACCACACCAGCGGAGTGATCTTCAGGAACGCCTCGACGTTCACGGCGAGCGCCGGCAGCACAGGCTTCAGGTACAGCGTGAGCAGGCGGAAGGCCTCGATGCACACCGTGCACACGTCGTGCAGCCGCGCCTCGGCGCCTTCCTTCTTTGCCAGCTCCCAGGGCTTGTTCTGGTCGACGTATTCGTTCACCTTGTCGGCCAGCGCCATCACCTCGCGCAGCGCACGGGCGTAGTCGCGGCCGTCGTAGAGCGAGTGGATTTGGCCGGCCGCATCGCGCAGCGCGAACAGCAGCGCGTCGCCGTCGGCCGACACCTCGCCCAGCTTGCCGCCGAAGCGCTTGCCGATGAAGCCGGCGGCGCGGCTGGCGATGTTGATGTACTTGCCCACGAGGTCGCTGTTGACGCGCGCGACGAAGTCCTCGGGGTTGAAGTCGATGTCTTCGTTGCGGCCGTTGAGCTTGGCCGCGATGTAGTAGCGCAGCCACTCGGGGTCCAGCCCGATCGACAGGTACTTGAGCGGATCGATGCCGGTGCCGCGGCTCTTGCTCATCTTCTCGCCGCTCACCGTCAAGTGGCCGTGCACGTACACCGCGTCGGGCGCCTTGCGGCCGCTGAAGTGCAGCATCGCGGGCCAGAACAGGGTGTGGAAGGTGATGATGTCCTTGCCGATGAAGTGCACCTGCTCCAGGTCGGGGTCGGCCATGTACTCGGTGTACGAGATGCCGTCGCCGCCCAGTTCGATGCAGCGCTTGTCCAGCAGGTTCTTGAGCGATGCGAGGTAGCCCACGGGCGCGTCGAGCCACACGTAGAAATATTTGCCCGGCGCATCGGGGATCTCGATGCCGAAGTAGGGCGCATCGCGGCTGATGTCCCAGTCGCCCAGGCCCCCCTTGCCCTCGTCGTCCTTGTAGAGCCACTCGCGGATCTTGTTCTGCACTTCAGACTGCACGTGGCCGGGCGCGGCGGTCCATTCCTTCAGGTAGGCCTCGCAGCGCGGGTCCGAGAGCTTGAAGAAGAAGTGGTCCGAGCTGCGCAGCTCGGGCTTGGCGCCCGAGAGGGCCGAGTAGGGGTTGATCAGCTCGGTGGGCGCGTACACGGCGCCGCACACCTCGCAGTTGTCGCCGTACTGGTCCTTCGAATGGCAGTTGGGGCACTCGCCCTTGATGAAGCGGTCGGCCAGGAACATGCCCTTTTCGGGGTCGTAGAACTGCTCCACGCTCTTGGTCTCGATGAGGCCGGCGGCGCGCAGGTCGCGGTAGATGTCCTGCGCGAGCTGGTGGTTCTCGGGCGCGTCGGTCGAGTGCCAGTTGTCGAACGAGATGTAGTAGCCGTCCAGGTAAGGCTTGCGGCCCGCGGCGATCTCGGCCACGAAGGCCTGCGGCGTCACGCCGGCCTTGTCGGCCGCGATGGTGATGGCCGCGCCGTGCGCATCGTCGGCGCAGACGAAGTTGACCTCGGCGCCATTCATTCGCTGGTTCCGCACCCAGATGTCGGCCTGGATGTACTCCATCATGTGGCCGATATGGAACTTGCCGTTGGCATACGGCAGGGCGGTGGTGACGAAGAGCTTGCGCGGGGCGGACATCGGGGAGGGCGCTTTCGGGAGTGGCTGGCTGGCATCGGAGGCGGCCAGCGGCCGCGCATCCGGGAACCGGGCATTTTAGGTGGCCCCGTGCGGCCCGTGCCCGGCCCCGTGTTTGAGGGCGCGAGTGACCCACGAAAGCGCGGGGTGTCTCGCGCGCGACGTATGCTTCGACCCCCGATACAGAACGCCAGAAAGCGAGCCGCAGCCGATGACCACTCCCATTCCCGCAACCCTCATTCCCGGCGATGGCATCGGCCCCGAAATCGTCGACGCCACGCTGGCCGCGCTCGATGCGCTGAAGGCGCCCTTCACCTGGGACACGCAGATCGCGGGCCTGGGCGGCGTCAAGGCCTCGGGCGATCCGCTGCCCAAGGCCACGCTGGACAGCATCCGCACCACGCGCCTGGCCTTGAAGGGCCCGCTGGAGACGCCCTCGGGCGGCGGCTACCGCTCCTCGAACGTGCGGCTGCGGGAGGAATTCCAGCTCTACGCCAACCTGCGCCCCGCGCGCACCATCATCCCGGGCGGGCGCTTCGACAAGATCGACCTCATGATCGTGCGCGAGAACCTGGAGGGCCTGTACATCGGCCACGAGCACTACGTGCGCATCGACGGCGACCCGCACGCCGTGGGCATGGCCACCGGCATCAACACCCGCCAGGGCTGCCGCCGCGTGCTCGAGTACGCGTTCGAGACGGCGATCGCCACCGGCCGCAAGAAGGTCACGCTGGTGCACAAGGCCAACATCATGAAGGTGCTGACGGGCCTGTTCCTGGAGACCGGCGAGCAGCTCTACGCGGAAAAGTACAAGGGCAAGTTCGAGCTCGATTCGATCATCGTGGACGCCTGCGCGATGAAGCTGGTGCTCAACCCCTGGCAGTTCGACATGCTGGTGACGACCAACCTGTTCGGCGACATCCTCTCGGACCTCGTGGCGGGCCTCGTCGGCGGCCTGGGCATGGCGCCCGGCGCCAACATCGGCACCGATGCGGCGATCTTCGAGGCGGTGCACGGCTCGGCGCCCGACATCGCCGGCAAGGGCATCGCCAACCCCACGGCGCTGCTGCTGGCCGCCGCGATGATGCTGGACCACACCAGGATGCCCGAGTTGGCCACGCGCCTGCGCACGGCCATCGACCAGACGCTGAACATCGACAAGGTGCGCACCGGCGACCTGGGCGGCACGGCGAACACCGCGGCCTTCACGAAGGCGCTGGTCAGCCGCATCAACGGCGGTTGATCCGAGGACGCAAGGCGCGGCCATGAGAAAGCTCCTGCTTCTGCTGGCTGTCGTCCTTGCGAGCTGCGCCTCCGTTGCGGCGGACCCGCGCTACACGGTGGTGAAGGTCGACCTTCGCACCGAGAAGCTCGCGCTGTTCCTGAACGACGACACGGGCGTCGCGTTCAAGCGCTTCGACCGGCTGGAGGCCTGGCTCAAGGGGCAGGGCCGGCAGCTGGTCTTCGCGGTCAATGCCGGCATGTACCACGCGGACTTTTCGCCGGTCGGCCTCTTCGTGCGCGACGGCCGCGAAGAGGCGCCGCTCAACCTGGCGAGCGGCGCCGGCAACTTCTTCCTGAAGCCGAACGGCGTTTTCCTCGTCACCGACGACGGACCCCGGGTGATCGAATCCTCGGAGTACCCGGCGCTCGCCAGGCGCGGCGGCGTGCGGCTGGCCACGCAATCGGGCCCGCTGCTGCTGCGCCATGGCGTGCTGCACCCGGCGCTCATTCCGGACTCGGACTCGCGCAAGATCCGCAACGGCGTCTGCGCATCGGGCCCCACGGCGATCTTCGTGATGAGCGAGACGCCGGTGAACTTCCACGATTTCGCGGTCTATTTCCGCGACGTGCTGCACTGCCGCGATGCCCTGTACCTGGACGGCACCGTCTCGGCGCTGCACTCCAGGGCCTTGGGCCGCAGCGACTTCGTGCGCGACCTGGGGCCGATACTCGGCGTGGTGTCGCCATGAACCCGTCGGCGGCCCCTTGTGTTTTCACTTTCGAATCCTGTCGTTGAGCCATGTCCACACCGCTGCCCATCCTGTCCCTCCTCGAAACCCGCGTGCTCGGCGTGCTCGCCGAAAAGCAGCGCACCGTGCCCGACAGCTATCCGCTCACGCTCAATTCGCTGGTCTCGGGCTGCAACCAGAAGACCAGCCGCAACCCGGTGCTCGAACTCACCGAGTCGCAGATCCAGTCGGCCATCGACAGCCTCAAGGGCTACAGCCTCGTGGCCGAAAGCAGCGGCGGCCGCGCGTTCCGCTACGAGCACAACATCGACCGCGTGCTGCGCATTCCCTCGCAGTCGGTGATCCTGCTCACCGTGCTGATGCTGCGCGGGCCGCAGACGGCCGGCGAACTGCGCATCGCCTGCGACCGCATGCACAACTTCGCGGACATCTCCTCGGTCGAGGGCTTTCTCGACGAGCTCTCGGAGCGGCCGGCCGGCGCGCTGGTGGTCAAGCTGGCGCGGCTGCCCGGCGCGCGCGAGAGCCGCTGGGCGCACCTGCTGAGCGGGCAGCTGGCGGAAGAGGTCGCGGGGCCGGCCGGCGCATCGGGCGACGGTTCGTACGGCTCGCACGATGCATCGCTCGGCGAAGTCGCGGCACTCAAGGCCAATGTGGCGCGGCTCGAAGCCGAACTGGCGTCGCTGAAGGCGCTGGTGGGGCGGGTGTGTTCGGAGCTCGGGATTTCCGAGGCCGGCTGACCGCGCCGGTTTTGCGTTGCACTTGAACTGCGTTATCTTGCGCAGCACATGAAACCTCCGGTCTCGCTCATCTTCACCTGCCTGGCTATTTTTCTTGCCGCGGGCGTCGGGCTCATCGTGGTCTCGCTGGCCGTTGCCGCCACGCTGCCCCGGGGTCATCGCCTGGCCGGTCACCTCCGTGAATTTGCGGGATGGGTGCCGTTGTTCATGCTCGGTTGCCTCACGCGGCTGGGTGGCCTCATCCCGCTGGCCATCATCCTGACAGTGATCGTGGCGCTCGTCTTCCTATGAAGTACACCTGCCCGCATTGCAAGAAGCCCGGCATCACCGGCCTCGCCAAACGCTGGTCCAGCCGCGCCGCGCCTGCGACGTGCGAAGCCTGCGGCGGTCTTTGCCATGTTCTTGCGAGCACTACCAGCGGCATCTGGGCAGCAGGGGCCTTGATCCTCGTGGTCTCGCTGATCGCCGCCGTCGGCTGGCCCTCGTCCTATTCCGCCGTGGTCTTCCTCTGCGGGCTGGTGCTGGCCGTGGCCTCGAACCTGCGCGCATGGAAGCGCGCGAAGCTGTGGCCGATCTCCAGGGAAAGCGCGGCCCACGCGACGACCGCGAGCTGGTTCATCACGGGCATCGCGGTGCTCCTGGGGCTCTCTTCCTGACGCGCGCGGCAGCGTCGCGGCCTACGCCACCGGCTCCGGCCGCACCGGCACGTCCACGCTGACCTTCACCGGGTCCATCGTCACCAGCGTGCGAAAGCGCTTGACGTTGTTGCTCTGGAAGAAGAGCTTTCGGCTCAGCGTCGTGTACTGGGCCATGTCCTGCACGACGAGGATCAGGATGAAGTCCCACTCGCCCGTCACGTAGTAGCACTGCTGCACCTGCGGGCAGTCCCTGAAACTCTGTTTCATCGCATCGAGCAGGTCGATGCGCTCGCTCTCGACCTCCACCTCGGCCACGATGGACAGCGGATGCCCCAGCGCGGCGGGCGCCAGCACCGCGCCGTAGCGCTGGATCACGCCGTCGTCGCGCATGCGCTTGAGCCGCCGGTTGACGGCGGCCGTCGACAGGTGGATGCGCTCGCCGAGTTCGCTTTGCGACATGCGGCTGTTGGCCTGGATCAGCTCCAGCAGGCGAAGGTCCTGGGCGTCGAGAGAGGGCATGGCGGTGTGTGACGCAAAAACGTTGCGTGGAAGGGCCCGATTTTGCGTGCCCGTATCGCGGCATTGTCAATAGCATCGCGCCATGAAATTCCCCGATGAGCCCCTGCGCGACCAGCTTGCGGGATGGCGCCGCCAGTTGCACGCGATGCCCGAGACCGGCTTCGAGGAAGCGAAGACCTCTGCCTTCGTCATCGGCGTGCTGAAGGCGCTGGGCCTGGAGGTGCACACCGGCATCGGCGGCACGGGGCTCGTGGCGAACCTGAAAGTCGGCAACGGCCGGGGCGTCGTCGGCCTGCGCGCCGAGATGGACGCGCTGAACATCACCGAGGTGCCGACCGACCGCGCCTACGCTTCGGCCACCCCCGGAAAGATGCACGCCTGCGGCCACGACGGCCACATGTCGATCGTGCTGGGCGCGGCGCGCCTCCTGCGCGAGCGCCAGGATTTCGACGGCACCGTGCGCTTCATCTTCCAGCCGGCCGAGGAGCACGGCCGCGGCGCGAAAGCCATGATGGACGACGGCCTCTTCACGCGCTTTCCGGTCGACGAGATCTACGGCCTGCACAACATGCCCGGCATGCGCGCGGGCACGATCGCCACGCGCACGGGCGGCCTCATGGCCAGCGAGGACAACTTCGTCATCCACGTGAAGGGCCGCGGCACGCATGCCGCGCGGCCGCACATGGGGATCGACCCCATCGTCATCGGCGCGCAGATCGTGCTCGCGCTGCAGGCCATCGTCTCGCGCACGCTCGACCCGGGCGCGCAGGCGGTGGTCTCGTGCACCGAGTTCATCACCGACGGCATCCGCAACGCGATTCCCTCGAACGTGGTCATCAAGGGCGACACGCGCAGCTACGACCCCCAGGTGCAGAAGATGCTGGCCGCGCGCATGCGCGAGATCAGCGAAGGCATCTGCCGCATGCACGGCGCCGGCTGCGAGTTCAGCTACACGCACGAGTTCGCGCCCACGGTGAACTGGGCCGACTGCGTGCCCGTCGCGGTGGCCGCAGCCACCGCGGTCGTTGGCGCGGAGAACGTCGATGCCAACGTGGCGCCGATGATGATTTCGGAGGACTTCGGCGCCTTCCTGAAAGTGGTGCCCGGCGCCTTCGTGTTCCTGGGCAACGGCGCCGAGGGCGCGCCCGGGAGCACGCCGCTGCACAACGGCAGCTACGACTTCAATGACGAGGTGCTCGCGACGGGCGCCCGTTACTTCGCGGAAATCGTCCGCCTGCGCCTTCCGCGCTGACCGACAGGACAACCCCTTTTTCTTTTTCCCCATGCTGGTCATCAACAAGAACGCCACCCGCGGCGCCTATCCCGGCGAGCTTCGCGACATCCTCAGCATCGCCGAGGCCCGGCGCACGCGCGCCTGGCTCTCGCGCTGGCCGTTGCTCGCGCCCGAACCCACGCCGCTCTGGCAACTGCCCGACATGGCAGAGGCGCTGGGCGTGGCGGGCATCTTCGTGAAGGACGAATCCAAGCGCTCGTCGCTCGGCAGCTTCAAGGCGCTGGGCGCGCCGGCCGCGCTGGTGCGGCTCATTTTGCGGGCCCACGCCGCGTGGGACCCGGTGGCCGTGCTGCGCGGCGCGCATGCGGCTGCGCTCCAGTCGCTGGTCGTCATCAGCGCCACCGACGGCAACCACGGCCGCGCGCTGGCCGCCGCGGCGCAAAGCATCGGCGTGCGCTGCGTGATCGTGCTGCACCGGCATGTGAGCGTGGAGCGCGAAACCGCCATCGCGGCCTTCGGCGCGGAGATCGTGCGCATCGAGGGCAACTACGACGCCTCGGTCGCGCACGCGGCCGCATTGGCGAAGGAGAACGGCTGGCAGGTCGTCTCCGACACTTCCTACGAAGGCTACGAAGACATTCCGCGCGACGTGATGCAGGGCTACGGCATCCTGGCCGACGAGGTGATGGAGCAGCAGGAGGGCACGGCGATGTTCTCGCACGTGATCCTGCAGGGCGGCGTCGGCGGGCTGGCCGCGGGCGTGGCGAGCTACCTGTGGGAGCAGTACGGCGAGAAGCGCCCGACCCTCATCGTCGTCGAGCCGCGCCAGGCCGACTGCCTGATGCAGAGCGCGCTCAACGGCCATGCGTCGAACGCCACGGGCAGCGTCGATTCGGTGATGGCGGGCCTCGCGTGCGGCGAAACATCGCCATTGGCCTGGCGCTTTCTCGCGCCCTCGGTCGATGCCTTCCTCACCATCGAGGACGGCGACGCGGTCGAGGCGATGTGCCTGCTGGCCCGGGGCTCGGCGCACGACAGCCCCATCGTGAGCGGCGAATCGGGCGCGGCGGGCATCGCGGCGTTGCGTGTGCTCACGCTGTCGGACGACCTGTGGCGAAAGGTGCGTCTCGATGTGCGCTCGAAGGTGCTGCTGATCAGCACCGAGGGCGCGACCGCGCCTTCGGTGTACCGCGATCTCGTCGGGCTCGATGCCGACGATGTCTTGCGCAGGCAGGGTGCGCCGACGCGGCTCTAGTTTTTCAAGCCGCGTTCCAGCCGAAGAACCGCAGCACCTCGTCGCGCTGCTTCATCGCATCGGCCCGCCCGAGCGCCATCAGCTCGCGCGTGTAGCCCGATTCGAACAGCAGGTAACTCGCGAGCGCGCCGCCCTTCACGTCGGCCGCGACCTTCGAGCCGCCCAGGAGGTGCCGCACCGCGCCGGGCAGCGAATCCACATGGCGCGCCGCGATCACGTCCAGGCGCTCCGAGGGCGAGATCACCAAGAGGTCCAGCGGGCGCAGCGCGCTCGACGCGCGCACCTCCTCGGGAATCAGCCCCAGCGTGTGGTTGATGCGGCGCAGCCGCTCGATGTCCACCGCCAGCGCATCGAGAAAGATGCTGGAGAGTGCATGGCCCGCGATCTGCGCCATCGTCGGGTAGCCGCTGTGCGTGTTGGGCGCGTCGGTCTCGCGCGGCTCGTGCATGCGGCCCGCGCCGATCACCAGGATGCGCTCGGCGCCCAGGTGGATCGCCGCCGCGATGGGCGCCGACTGGCGCATCGAGCCGTCGCCGAAGTACTCGGTGTGCCCCTGCATCGGCAGCGCCGTCGCCGGAAACACGAAGGGAATCGCCGAGGACGCGAGCAGGTGGTGGTGCGTGATGCGGTCGCGCACCGAAAGCCGCTGCGAGCGCACCCACGGCTCCATCGGCACCGCGGCCTCGAAGAAGGTGACGTGCTCGCCCGAGCTGTAGCTCGATGCGGTGACGGCCAGCGCCTTCACGTGGCCTTCGTGCATCAACTGCGGCAGGCGGTCCAGCGGCACCATGCGCTGCAGCAGGTCGGCCAGCGGCGTGTTGTCCAGCAGCGACTTGGGCTTCACGCGCATCCAGTTGGCCGCGAAGCGCCCGAACCCCAGCAGCATGCGCCAGCGCGCGCCGCTGCCGATGACCGAGAGCGAATCGGCGCGGTACACCTGCTCGGCGCGAAAGCCGCGCCAGACCTCGGCGATGTGCGCCACCACGCGGTCGAAGTCGTCCGCGCCGCAAGCGAGCGCCGCCGCGTTGATGGCGCCGGCCGAGGTGCCGGTGATGACGGGAAAGGGGTTGCCCGTGCCGGCGGCCGGCCCCGCGGCGCGCCGCATTTCGGCAATGGCTTCGAGCACGCCGACCTGGTAGGCCGCCCGTGCGCCGCCTCCGGTGAGCAGAAGGCCGGTGGCGGGGCTTGTCTCTGTCATTTTGGTTATTGGCAGGCTGTTCGGTGAGGGCTTGGGGAGCACCTTAGACTACCCGCCATTCAGGAGTTTGATCAATGGCCATCACCCAAGACGCGATCATGGGCGCCCTCAAGAGCGTCACAGACCCGAACACCCACAAAGAATTCGCGGCGACCCGTTCGCTCAAGAACCTGCAGATCGCCGACGGCGACGTGTCGTTCGACCTCGAACTGGGCTACCCCGCGAAGAGCCAGCACGCGGCCATCCGCAAGGCGCTGGTGGCCGCGGCCAGGACGGTGCCGGGCGTGGAGAACGTGTCGGTCAACATCGTCACCAAGGTCATCAGCCACGCGGTGCAGCGCGGCGTGCAGCTGATGCCCAACGTCAAGAACATCATCGCGGTGGCCTCGGGCAAGGGCGGCGTGGGCAAGAGCACCACGGCGGCCAACCTGGCGCTGGCGCTGGCCGCGGAAGGCGCGAGCGTCGGCCTCCTGGACGCCGACATCTACGGCCCGAGCCAGCCCATGATGATGGGCATCGAAGGCCGCCCCGACAGCCCCGACGGCAAGACCATGGAACCCATGCAGCGCCACGGCGTGCAGGTGATGTCCATCGGCTTCCTGGTCGACCAGGACCAGGCCATGATCTGGCGCGGCCCGATGGCCACGCAGGCGCTGGAGCAGCTCTTGCGCCAGACCAACTGGAAAGACCTCGACTACCTCATCGTCGACATGCCCCCGGGCACCGGCGACATCCAGCTCACGCTGAGCCAGCGCGTGCCGATGACCGGCGCGGTGATCGTCACCACGCCGCAGGACATCGCGCTGCTCGATGCCAAGAAGGGCATCAAGATGTTCGAGAAGGTCGGCGTGCCGATCCTGGGCATCGTGGAAAACATGGCGGTGCACATCTGCTCGAACTGCGGCCATGCCGAGCACATCTTCGGCAGCGACGGCGGCAAGAAGATGGCGGCCGAATACCAGATGGAATACCTCGGCGCGCTGCCGCTGGACATCAAGATCCGCCTGCAAGCCGACAGCGGCGCCCCCACCGTGGTGGCCGACCCTGAGGGCGACGTGGCCGGCATCTACAAGGCGGTGGCGCGCCAGGTGGCCGTGGGCATTTCGGAGAAGGCGAAGGATTTCTCCTCGAAGTTCCCGACCATCTCGATCAGCAAGAACACCTGAAACCCGGAATGCGCGTTTGCGTTTGCGTTTGCCTTTGATTCGCCCGGTCGTGTCTGAGGTGCGTCGTTCGGAGGGCCGGGAATGAACCTGCTCGCCTCGATGCGCTACCTGGTCGCCCTGAGCGAGCACAAGCATTTCGGCCGCGCCGCGCAGGCCTGCCACATCACGCAGCCCGCGCTGTCGAACGCGCTGCGGGCGCTGGAGACCGAGTTCGGCGTGGTGATCGTCAAGCGCGCCCGCGTGTACGTGGGCCTCACGCACGAGGGCGAGCGCGTGCTCGCCACGGCGCAGCGCATGCTGCGCGACAACGAGGTGCTGCTGCAGGAGCTGCGCAGCGACGTGGACAACCCGCACGGCCGCTTGCGCATGGCCGCGGTGCCCACCGCCATTCCGATCCTGTCGCGCTTCGCGGCCATGCTGCACCAGCGCCACCCGGGCATCGTGCCGGCGGTGCTGTCGATGAGTTCGCAGGAGCTGGAGACCGGGCTCGAAAGCCTCTCGATCGATCTGGCCCTCGGCTACACCGAGCGCATGCACCTGCCGGGCATCAAGCTCACGGCGTGGCCGCAGAGCATCGAGCACTACTTCCTGCTGCGGCGCGCCAGGACGCCGTCGACGGACGAGCTGCGCATCGGCCAGCCCATCACCTGGGCCGAGGCCGGCAAGCTGCCGCTGTGCCTGCTCACCACCGACATGCACAACCGCGCGATCATGAACCAGGCCCTGCGCGAGGCCGGCGTGCCGGTGACGCCGGCCATCGAGACCAACTCGGTGCTCACGCTCACGCTCGCAGTGAGCGCCGGCACTGTCAGCAGCGTGCTGCCGGGCGCGATGGTCGCGGCCGTGCGCAGCCACCGCGAGCTGGAGGCGCTGCCGCTGGTGGCGCCCGAGGTGCGCACGCCCATCGGCTTCATGACGCAGGACGGCGTGCGCTCTTCGCGCGCGCTCGATGCGGCGCTGGCCTTCCTGCAGACGCCCGAATGGGCCGAGCAGGTGCGCCTGCACAGCGGGACGCTCGGCGGCGACTGAGCGCGCCCCTCTCCATCTCCGGGCCGGGCATTTAGTTATTGAATCGACTCATGCGCCGATCGAATTTGACGGCGTGTAAAACGTTCAGACACACTCCGCGGCCCGGATTCAACACAAAAGTTACTCGTCCGGCGAACAAGGAGAAATATGGCAGGCTCAACTGCGGGCGTTCTCGATGGAGAACGCATGGCTGGAGACGGGGTGCAGCAGCAACCCGGCTTCCTCGATAAAGAACGCATCATCGCGGGCCCCGGTTTCAACCGCTGGCTGGTTCCCCCGGCCGCACTGGCCATCCACCTGTGCATCGGCATGGCCTATGGCTTCTCGGTGTTCTGGCTGCCGCTGTCCAAGACGCTCGGCACGGCCGGCACCGGCACCGCCTGCGCGAAGGACGTGAGCTTCTTCGCCGAACTCTTCACCACCACCTGCGACTGGCGCGTGGCCACGCTCGGCTGGATGTACACGCTGTTCTTCGTGTTCCTGGGCTGCTCGGCGGCCTTGTGGGGCGGCTGGCTCGAACGCGCGGGTCCGCGCAAGGCCGGCGTGGTGTCGGCCGTGTGCTGGTGCGGCGGCATGCTGCTGTCGGCGCTGGGCATCCACCTGCACCAGTTCTGGCTGATGATCCTCGGCTCGGGCGTGATCGGGGGCATCGGCCTCGGCCTGGGCTACATCTCGCCGGTGAGCACGCTGATCAAGTGGTTCCCCGACCGCCGCGGCATGGCCACCGGCATGGCCATCATGGGCTTCGGCGGCGGCGCGATGATCGGCTCGCCGCTCGCAGTCGACCTGATGAAGCGTTTCTCCACCCCCACCGACGTGGGCGTGATGCAGACCTTCGTCGTGATGGCGCTGGGCTACTTCGTCTTCATGATGGCCGGCGCGCTGGGCTACCGCGTGCCGCCCTCGGGCTGGAAGCCGGCCGGCTGGACGCCGCCCGTGGCACAAAGCAGCAACGCCATGATCACGCAGCGCCACGTGCACGTGAAGAAGGTCTGGGGCATTCCCCAGTTCTGGCTCGTGTGGCTGGTGCTGTGCATGAACGTGAGCGCCGGCATCGGCGTGATCGGCATCTCCTCGCCGATGCTGCAGGAAGTGTTCGGCGGCGCGCTCATCGGCGTGTCGCAGAAATTCGGCGAACTCGACAAGGTGCAGCTCGCGGCGATCGCCGTGGTGGCCGGCGGCTTCACCGCGCTGCTGTCGCTCTTCAACATCGGCGGGCGCTTCGTGTGGGCCAGTCTCTCGGACAAGCTGGGCCGCAAGCTCACCTACACGGTGTTCTTCGTGCTCGGCGCGATCCTGTACGCGAGCATTCCCTCGTCGGCCGGCGCGGGCAGCAAGCTGCTGTTCGTGGGGGCGTGCTGCATCATCGTGTCGATGTACGGCGGCGGCTTCTCGACCGTTCCGGCGTACCTGGCCGACCTCTTCGGCACGCAGTTCGTGGGTGCCATCCACGGCCGCCTGCTCACCGCGTGGGCCACGGCCGGCATCCTCGGCCCGGTGGTGGTGAACTACATGCGCGAATACCAGCTGGGCCTGGGCCTGCCGCGCGAGCAGGTCTACAACCAGACCATGTACATCCTGGTGGGCATGCTGGCGATCGGCTTCATCGCCAACCTGCTGGTGCGCCCGGTGGCCGACAAGCACTTCATGACGGAGGCCGAGCTGGCCATCGAGAAGAAGCTCGCGCACGAGAAGGCCTCGGCGGCCGAAGTGGGCAGCGGCTCGGGCCGCGCCGACACGGTGAGCCCCGCAGTCGTGGTGCTGGCCTGGGCGGCCGTGGGCATTCCGCTCGCGTGGGGCGTCTACAAGACGCTCATCAGCGCGGCGAAGTTCTTCCACTGAGCCGACACGCGGCTCTCCGTGACGAGCCGACACGCGGCTTCCCGCTGACGATGCGGCCGGCCGGGTTCACACCCGCCGGCCGCATCGCCGTTTCCCGGCCGACATAGCGCTGATGGTGGCGGATGGTTTACCCTTCGCGCCACGATGAAATCCAAAGTCCAGTTCCGCCTGCGCGTCTATCGGGACGACACCATCGCCATCGGCCCCGGCAAGATCGCCGTGCTCGAGGCCGTGGCCGAGACCGGTTCGATCTCCGCGGCCGCCCGCCTGCTGGGCATGTCGTACCGCCGGGCCTGGATGCTGGTGGACGAGATGAACAAGGCCCTGACCTCGCCCGCGGTGAACACGGCCGCCGGCGGCTCGCGCGGCGGCGGCACGGCGCTCACGCCGGTGGGCGAGGAAATCGTCAAGCACTACCGGGCGATCGAGAACGCCGCCAAGCTGGCCACCGCGGCCGACATCCGCGCGCTGACGCGGCTGCTGGCGCCATGACCGCTTCCGCCGACCCCGTCGTCTGCCGCCCCGTCGGCGTGGTGCGCAGCCGCTTCACCGAGGCCACCGGCATGCCGATCCAGACGGCCGGCGCGCCCGACGAGCCGGGGCACCTGGAGGTCTTCGCAGAGTTCGCCCCGGGCCTTCGGGACATCGAGGGCTTCGACTACCTGATCCTCATCACCCACCTGCACCGGTGCGCGCACGAACGGCTGGAGGTGGTGCCCTTTCTGGACGACGCATCGCACGGCGTCTTCGCCACGCGCGCGCCGGCGCGGCCGAACCGGCTGGGCCTGTCGATCGTGCGGCTGGTGTCGGTGGAAGGCACGACGCTGCACTTCAGCGGCAACGACATGATGGACGGCACGCCCGTGCTCGACATCAAGCCCTACGTGCCGCGCTTCGACGTGCGCGAGACCGAGCGCGTCGGCTGGTTCGGCGCCAGGCTCGATCAGCTGCCGGGCATCCGGTCCGACGGCAGGATGGGCTGATCAGGCGGGGCCGGGAGGGCGTCCTGGCCCGTCGCCAGGTCGGTGCCCTGCCAGCACGACCACACGTCCTGCGAGAGCGTCTCGCGCGCCTGCGGCGGCGCTTCCTGGATGGTGCCCACGCTGACGAAGCCCGCCAGGTATTCGCCGGGCTGCACGCCCACCTGCCGTGCCAGCGTCTGGTCGAAGCAGCGCTCGCCGCTCAGCACGATCGCGCCGTAGCCCAACTGGTGCGCCGCGGCGAGGATGTTGCCCAGCGCCGCGCCCGCGCAGAGCCATTGCTCGCGGCCCGGGATCTTGCTGCGCTCGCGCGGCGACACCACGAAGCCCAGCAACAGCGGCGGCCGCGTGGCGTGTTCGCGCGCACGCTTGAGGTCGGAGGGGCTTGCGAGCGGATCGCGCCTGAGCTTCTCCTGCTCGAAGCACCAGGCCAGCGCCTCGCGGTTCTGCGGGCGGAACTCGATCACGCGCCACGGATGCAGCCCGCCGTGGTCGGGCGCGCGCAGGCCCGCCTGCAGGATGCCGTCGAGCTCGTCGGGGTTGGGGCCGGGCTGCTGCAGCCGGCGCGGCGACACCGAGCGCCGCGTCAGCAGGACCTCGAGGATGCGCTCCGCACCCGTCATGTGCCGCCACATCGCAGTCATTGCTCCTGGCGGTCGACCCACACGGCCTTGCGGCGCAGGACCTCGCCGATGTCGTGCGCATCGGCCTGCGCGACGAGAAAAGACTGGCTCTCGCCCCCGGGCGCGATGATGGAGATCACGAAGCCGTCGGAGTCCATCGCGCGCTCGATGCGCCATTCCTGCACCTGCGTCACGTGGCGAAGCTCCGGCCTGCCGGAGATCGAACGGACGACGGTGTCGTGGGGGGAAGGGCGCATGGGCTTGCAGGTTGACAGGTGTGCAACGCTATGTTCACCAGTATATGAAGACTGCGCGATTCGCGCACCCCCGTGAGAACCTTAGGGCTCACCGTGTAACAATCGCGCCGTATTTTCATGAACACGACGAGCTCACTCATCGCCTCGACCGACTGGTCGCCCCTGGTCCTGTCGCTGAAGGTCGCGGCGGTCGCGACCGTGCTGGCGCTGATCGCGGGCGTGGCGCTGGGCTGGGTGTTCGCGCGCAAGCGCTTCTTCGGCCGCACCGTGCTGGAGGCCGTGTTCATGCTGCCGCTGGTGCTGCCGCCCACGGTGATCGGCTACGCCATCCTGGTCGCGGCCGGCCGCCGCAGCCCGCTGGGCGCGTGGCTGCGCGAGCACCTGGACTACACCATCATCTTCAGCTGGCACGGCGCCGTGGTGGCCTCCGCTGTGGTCGCGCTGCCGCTGGTCCTCAAGTCGGCCAGCGCGGCGTTTGCGAACGTCGACCGCTCGCTCGAGGCCGCCGCCAGCACGCTGCGCCAGTCGCCGTTCTCGGTGTTCCTGCGCGTGACGCTGCCGCTCGCCTGGCCCGGCATCCTGGCCGGCACGCTGCTCGCGTTCGCGCGGGCCATGGGCGAGTTCGGCGCCTCGCTGATGGTGGCCGGCTCGATCCCCAAGCAGACCCAGACGCTCTCGATGGCCATCTACGACGCGGTGCAGGCCGGGCACGACGACCTCGCGCTGCTGCTGGTGATCGTGACTTCGGTGCTGTCGATCACGGTGCTCGTGCTGTCGAACCGTTTCTTCTCGCTTCGCTGATTTCGTTCTTCAATAATCCCGGGAGATACCCATGCGCTCATTCCGCCTCTTGTCCGTCGCCTTTTCCCTAGGGGTGGCTCTGGCCCTGCCGCTGGCCGCCGCCGCGCAGCAGATCACCGTGTCCGCGGCCGCGAGCCTGACCGACGCGTTCAAGGAAATCGGCCCGAAGTTCGAGGCCGCCAAGCCCGGCGCCACCGTGCGCTTCAACTTCGCCGCCTCGGGCGTGCTGCTGCAGCAGATCGGGCAGGGCGCGCCGGTGGACGTGTTCGCCAGCGCCGACCAGGAAACCATGAACCGCGGCGTCGAACAGAAGCTCATCGACACCGCCACCCGCAAGGACTTCGTGACCAACAGCCTCGTGCTGATCGAGCCCGCCAAAGACGGCGTGGGTGTCAAGTCGCTGCAGGACCTGACCGGCGCCAGCGTCAAGAAGATCGCGGTCGGCAAGACCGCCACCGTGCCGGTCGGCCGCTACACCAAGCAGGTGCTCGATGGTGCGAACCTCTGGACCGTGCTCGAACCCAAGTTCGTGCAGGCCGACAGCGTGCGCCAGGTGCTCGACTACGTGAGCCGCGGCGAGGTCGAGGCCGGCTTCGTCTACCGCACCGATGCGGCGGTCGCGGGCGACAAGGTCAGGATCGTGCTCTCGCCCTCGGGCAGCAGCCCCGTGACCTACCCGATCGCGGTGGTGGCCGAGAGCAAGCAGAAGGCCGTGGCCGGCGACTTCCTCGCCTTCCTCGCGACCGACGCCGCGCAGCAAGTGCTCGCCCGCTACGGATTCGGCAAGCCATGATCGACGTCGATCTGAAGCTCACGGTCAAGGACGGGGCGCGCCGCTTCGACCTGGCCGCGCGCTTTCAGACCGACGTTCCCTTCGCCGCGCTCTACGGCCCCTCGGGCGCGGGCAAGTCGCTCACGCTGCAGGCCATCGCCGGCCTGCTGCAGCCCTCGGCGGGCCACGTGCGGCTCGATGGCCGCACGCTCTACGACGCGGCCCAGCGCATCGACGTGCCGGCGCCCGAGCGGCGCATCGGCTACCTGTTCCAGAACTACGCGCTGTTCCCGCACCTCACGGTGCGCGAGAACGTGTCCTTCGGCCTGACCTCATGGCGCCGCCGCCGGCTGCCGCCCAAGGAGGCGGAGACGGTGCAGGCCCTGCTCGAAGGCTTCGGCCTCGCTGCCCTGGCCGACAGCCGGCCGCAGAACCTCTCCGGCGGCCAGCAGCAGCGCGTGGCGCTCGCCCGCGCGCTGGCCTGCCAGCCGCAGGTGCTGCTGCTGGACGAACCCTTCGCCGCGCTCAACCCGATGCTGCGCAACGAACTGCGCAACGAGCTCGCGCAGGTGCGCCGCCAGTGGGGCATTCCGGTGCTGATGATCACGCACGACATCGAGGACGTTCTGGCGCTCGCCGACGTCGCCTTCGTCTACAAGGACGGCCAGGTGGTGCGCGAGATCGACCTGCACACCGCCCAGAGCCGCGACATCGCGCTGCGCGAAGTGGCCGGCGTGCCGGTGGTCGAAGAGACGCCGCTGCGCAGCAAGTTGCGCGGCCTCCTGATGCAGGACGTGCAGTCCTGAACTGGATCGGGGGCTGTCCGGGGGCTCGCCCCCCGGCCGATTCGGCGTTAACGTTGACCTAACGGTTCTGAGCTACCTTCCGCCTCGCACCAACAAAAGGGGGCCGGTGTGCGCACGCTGCTTGTCGAAGACGACGAAATGATCGGGAAGAGCCTTGTCCGCGGCCTGGAGCGGTCGGGCTGGGCCGTGGACTGGGTGCGCGACGGCCTGCTCGCGCAGAGTGCGATGGCCGACGGCGACTACAGCTGCGTGCTGCTCGACCTGGGCCTGCCCAAGGCGGATGGTCTGGAGGTGCTGCGCCGCGCGCGCGGCCTGAAGGACGACACGCCCATCCTCATCCTCACCGCGCGCGACGGCCTCGGCCAGCGGGTCGAGGGGCTGGACCTGGGCGCCGACGACTACCTGCTCAAGCCCTTCGAACTGCCCGAACTGCTGGCCCGCATGCGCGCGGTGGTGCGGCGGCGGCACGGCGCCTCGAACTCCGTCATCGGCAGCGGCAACGTGCAGCTGGACCTCACCACGCGCGAGATCCTGCACAACGGCACACGCGAGGTGCTCACCGCCCGCGAATTCGCGCTGATGCACGCCATGCTGGAGCGCCCCGGCGCGATCTTCTCGCGCGAGCAGCTGGAGAGCCGCATCTACGGCTGGGGCGAAGAGGTGATGAGCAACGCGGTCGACGTGATCATCCACAACATGCGCCGCAAGCTCGGTGCCGACACCATCCGCAACGTGCGCGGGCTGGGGTGGCGCGTGGTGGATTCATGAGCGTCCAGTCAAGCCGCCGCTGGTATTCGCCGGGGTCCCTGCGCAACAAGCTGCTGCTCTGGCTGGTGCTGGTGCACGTGCTCGCGGCCATCGGCGTGGCGTGGTTCACCTACACGAGCTACGACCGCCTCATCGTCACCTTCAAGGACGACCAGATGCAGACGCTGGCCGACTCCTACGCCAGCAACGAGAATGTGCCGGTGCTCAAGCCGGGCGACCGGCAGGGCATCTACCAGCGCGGCGCCTTCATCGTGCAGATCTGGAGCGCGCGGGGCGAGCTGCTGGCCACCTCCTGGCCGTCGCTGGCCGTGGGGCGCCAGCCGGGGGAGGGCGTGCATGTGGTGCGGCTCGGCCCCGGGGACCACGAGACATGGCGCGTCTACTCCACCGGCCCGGTGGCCGAAGGCGGGCGCTTCAGCGTGCAGGTGATCCAGAACGGCGGCTTCGTGCGCGCGCTGGTGGAGCGACGCGCGCTGCAGTCGGCCGCGCCCATCGCCTTGCTGCTGCCGCTGTCGCTGGCCGTGCTGTGGCTGGTGGTCTGGACCTCGTCGCGCAAGCTGCGCAGCGTGGCGCTCGATGTGGCGGCAAAAGACGAGCGCAGCCTGTCGGAGCTCTCGGTGTCCCACGTGCCCGACGAGATCGCGCCGCTGGTGGAAGCCTTCAACAGCCTGCTCCTGCGCCTGCGCCAGGCCTTCGCCGCGCAGCGGCGCTTCGTGCAGGACGCCGCGCACGAGCTGCGCACGCCCATCGCCGCCCTCGGCCTGCAGCTGGACAACATGCGCGCCGAGGTGCCCGGCGAACGCGCCGCGGAGCACTACACGCAATTGAAGGGCGGCGTGACGCGCGCCCAGCACCTCATCGAGCAGCTGCTGCGCATGTCGCACCAGGAGAGCCACGCACCGCGCGAGCCGGCGGTGCCGCTGGACGTGGCCTCGGTGCTGCGCGACAGCATCGCGCAGCTGATGGTGATTGCCGACCGGCGCCGCATCGACATCGGTTTCGACGGTGAGACGAGCGCGACGGTGAACGCACCGCCCGCGGAGCTGCGCAGCATCTTCGGCAACCTGATCGACAACGCGTTGCGCCATTCGCCCGAAGGCGGCGTCGTCGACGTGCGGCTGCATGCGGCGGGCGGGCGGCCGGTGGTCGACGTGGTGGACAACGGCCCCGGCATTCCGCCCGAGGCGCTGGAGCGCGCCTTCGACCGCTTCTACCGCGTGCCCGGCACCGCGGCCGAAGGCAGCGGCCTGGGCCTGGCCATCGCGCAGATGGCGGCCGAGCGCAACGGCATGCGCATCGTGCTGGACAACCGCAGGGACGAGCGCGGCGCGGTCCTCGGGCTGCTCGCGCGGGTGCACCTGCATGCGCCGGAGCGCGCGGCTGCACCTGCTGCACCTGCACGCGCCGCGACGCGCGGCTGAACCTGAATGCGCCGCGGCACGCGGCTTAACGTCCAGTTAACTCTCGCTTAAAGGACACATAAAGCGCGGTTTCTACAGTGAGCCCAGGCCGACACAGCGGCCGCCTCTCGAGGGTCTTCCTCGGTTCTCAACAGGAGCTCACATGCGAAACATCACTCACCTGCTGGCCGTCTTCGCCACCAGCCTTGCAGCCAGCCTCGCCGCCTCGGCCCATGCCGAAACCTACGACGGCGTGCACCAGGGCGCGAACCTGCGCGAGCGCGACGCGGTGGCGGCCGAGGCCGTCGCCACGGCCCACGCCCCCAACCAGAACGTGACGCGCGGCTCGCGCGGCGCCGACCCGTTCACCTCGACCGCGTCGCGCGAGGCGGTCTACGAAGACGCGGTGCTCACCGCCCATGCGCCCGACCAGAACGTGACCGGCGGCTCGCGCGTGAACAGCGTCGTGGTCTCCACGATGCCGCCAGCGAAGGCGCAGGCGTCCATCGCGCCGGCCACGCGCTTCTGAGCGAAAGCACGTGATGGATGCGACGGACGCGATGGACGCGACGGACCCGGCGATCCAGGACGGCTGCACGCGCCGCACCGTCCTCCTCACCAGCGCGGCCGGCGTGGTGGCGGCGACGCTGCCGCTCGCCGGCGGCGCCGCGCCGGTCGACGACGGCGCGCCGCTCGCGCAGCTCACGCTGCGCATCAACGGCCAGCCGCGTGCGCTGGCCACCGATCCGCGCGTCACGCTGCTCGACCTGCTGCGCGAGCACCTGCGCCTCACCGGCGCCAAGAAGGGCTGCGACCACGGCCAGTGCGGCGCCTGCACGGTGATGGTGAACGGCCGCCGCATCAACAGCTGCCTCACGCTGGCCGTGATGCACGACGGCGACGCGGTGACGACCATCGAAGGCCTGGGCGATCCGAAGGCGCTGCACCCGATGCAGGCCGCCTTCGTCAAGCACGACGGCTACCAGTGCGGCTACTGCACGCCGGGCCAGATCTGCTCGGCGGTCGGCATGCTCGACGAAATGCGCCGGGGCATGCCCAGCCACGTGACGCGCGACATCGCGGTGCGCCCGCTCTTGAGCGACGAGGAGCTGCGCGAGCGCATGAGCGGCAACATCTGCCGGTGCGCGGGGTATCCGAACATCATCGCGGCCATCCGCGAGGTAGCAGGAAAAACAGCATGAGAGCCTTCACCTACGAACGCGCGCAGAGCCCAGCCGAAGCCGCCGCGGCCGTGCAGCGCCAGCCCGGCGCGAAGTTCATCGCGGGCGGCACCAACCTGCTCGACCTGATGAAGCTGGACATCGAGCATCCGCCGCATCTGGTCGACGTCAACCGCCTCGCGCTCGACCGCATCGAGGCCACGCCCGAGGGGGGCCTGAAGATCGGCGCGCTGGTGCGCAACAGCGACCTGGCGGCCGACCTGCGCGTGCGGCAGGGCTATCCGCTGCTCGCGCGCGCCTTGCTCTCGGGCGCCAGCGCCCAGCTGCGCAACAAGGCGACCACCGCGGGCAACCTGCTGCAGCGCACGCGCTGCTTCTACTTCTACGACACCACCAAGCCCTGCAACAAGCGCACGCCCGGCAGCGGCTGCGCGGCGATGGAGGGCTTCAACCGCATCCACGCGATCCTGGGCGCCAGCGACCAGTGCATCGCGGTGCATTCGTCCGACATGGCAGTGGCGATGCGCGCCTTCGATGCGCGCGTGGAGACCGTCTCGGCCGGCGGCGGCGCGCGGCAGATTCCGATTGCCGACTTCCATCGCCTGCCCGGTGCGACGCCGCACGTGGAGACCGCGCTCGCGCCGGACGAGCTCGTCACCGCCGTGGTGCTGCCCGCGCCGCTCGGCGGGCGGCAGCTCTATCGCAAGGTGCGCGATCGGGCGTCGTACGCCTTCGCGCTCGTGTCGGTGGCGGCGGTGGTCGTGCGCGAAGGCCGCACCGTCAGAGAGGCGCGCCTGGCCTTCGGCGGCCTTGCGGCGAGGCCCTGGCGCAACGAAGAGGCGGAGCAGCGCCTCGTGGGCACCGATGGCGGCGCGAACGCCCGCCGTGCCGTCGCCGACGTCTTGCTCGCCGACGCGCGCGGCCACGGCCACAACGATTTCAAGATTCCCCTGCTGCGCCGCACGCTCGACGTGACGCTGGCGCAGGCAATGGCAACCGCCTGAGCGGAAGAAGGCAGCACCATGCAATTCACCACAGCCGCCGGACCCAGCCCGCTGGACCGCGAGCGCATCCTGGGCAAGCCGGTCGACCGCATCGACGGCCCGCTGAAGGTCTGCGGGCGCGCCCGCTACAGCTACGAATACCACGAGGAAGTGCCGAACGCGGCCTACGGCTGGATCGTGCTGGCCGGCATCGCCAAGGGCCGCATCGTCCGCATCGACACGGCCGAGGCGCGGCGCGCGCCGGGCGTGCTGCTGGTCTACACCCATGCCAACGTGCCGCGCATGGTGCCGCGCGGGCGCGCGAACCTGGTGTCGCAGCTCTCGGGGCCCGAGGTGCAGCACCACGGGCAGGCGGTGGCCTTCGTCGTCGCCGAGACGCTGGAGCAGGCGCGCGCCGCCGCGCACCAGATTCGCATCGACTACGAAAGCACCCCGGGCCGCTTCGACCTGGCGGCCGCGCAGGCCACCGCGGTGAAGCCCGGCGACGACCCGAGCGCCGGCAGCGAGAGCGCCGCCGACACGGCGGTCGGCGACTTCCAGGGCGCCTACGACGCGGCCCCCGTGCAGCTGGACCAGAACTACGCCACGCCCGACCAGCACCCCGCGATGATGGAGCCGCAGGCCACCATCGCCCGCTGGGACGGCGACCGGCTGACGCTCTACACCTCGCACCAGATGGCCAACTGGGCCGCGAGCGACGTGGCCGCGATGGTCGATGTGCCGGCCGAGCAGGTGCGCGTGATCTCGGCCTTCGTCGGCGGAGGCTTCGGCTCCAAGCTGCGCACGCATGCGGATGCGGTGCTCTCGGCCTTCGCCGCGCGCGCGCTGCAGCGGCCGGTGAAGACGGCGCTGGCCCGCGAGCAGTTGCTCAACCACACGACGCGCCGCGCCGCGACGCTGCAGCGCGTGCGCCTGGGTGCCACGCCCGACGGCCGCCTCATCGCCATCGGCCACGAGACCTGGACCAGCAACCTGCCCGGCCGCAGCTACTACGAGGGCGCCTCGCGCCAGACGCGGCTCCTGTATGCCGCGCCGAACCGCATGACCGCGCACCGCCTCGCGCCGCTCGACCTGCCCGAGGCCGCCGCGATGCGCGCGCCCGCCACCGCCAGCGGCCAGCTGGCCTTCGAGGTCGCGCTCGACGAGCTCGCGGAGAAGCTGCGCATGGACCCGGTGCAACTGCGCATCCTCAACGACAGCCCGTGCGACCCCGAGCGCGGGCCCTCGCGGCCTTACTCTGGCCGCAAGCTCATCGAGTGCCTGCGCGAAGGCGCGAGCCGCTTCGGCTGGGCGCGCCGCAGCGCCACGCCGGCCCGGGTGCGCGACGGCCGCTGGCTGGTCGGCATGGGCGTGGCGAGCGCCATCCACCACCACTCGGTGCGCCCGTCGAGCGCGCGCCTGCGGCTGGATGCGCAAGGGCGCCTGACCATCGAGACCTCGATGACCGACATCGGCACCGGCACCTACACCGTGCTCGCGCAGATCGCCGCGGAAATGACCGGCATCCCGATGGACCGCATCGGCGTGCGGCTGGGCGACACGGCCTTTCCGGCCGGCGCGGGCTCGATCGCCTCCATCGGCGCATCGAGCGCGGGCGCCTCGGTCTTCCATGGCTGCGAGGAACTGTGCGCCACGCTCGTGCGGCGCGCGGGGTTCGACGCGAAGACCGCACGCTTCGAGGCGGGGCGCCTCGCCTCGGGCCGGCAGTCGCGCGCGCTGGGCGACCTGGCCGGTGCCGAAGGCCTGGAGGTGCTCGGCACGGTCGAGCCCGGCGACTTGCACCGCCGCTATGCACAGGCCGCGTTCGGCGCGCACTTCTGCGAGGTGGGCGTGGACATCGACACCGGCGAGACGCGCGTGCGCCGCATGCTGGGCGTGTTCGCGGCCGGGCGCATCCTCAACATGAAGATGGCGCGCAGCCAGGCCATCGGCGGCATGGTGTTCGGCGTGGGCGCGGCGCTGACCGAGGAGGCCGTGGTCGACGTGCGCCACGGGTATTTCGTGAACCACGACATGGCCGAATACCTGGTGCCGGTGCATGCCGACATCCCGGCCATCGACGCGGTCTACCTGCAGGACGCGGACGACCTGGCGAGCCCGATCAAGTCCAAGGGCATCGGCGAGCTGGGCACCTGCGGCTCGGGCGCGGCGGTGGCCAACGCCATCTACAACGCGACCGGGGTGCGGGTGCGCAGCTACCCGATCACCCTGGACAAGCTGCTGCCGGGGCTGCCGTCATTTCCTTTTTGAATCGGCGCATGTCCCGATTCAATTTGACGCTCCTCATGCCCGCGGCGAACACTCGCCAGCATGAGCAGTGAGCAGAAGATCGAGTTTTACAAGGGCCCCGCGGGCGGCTGGGGCGCGCTTCGCAGCGTGACGAACGCGCTGCTGCGGCAGGACATTCCGCTCAAGGGCGCCAAGACGCTGCTCTCGGCCAACCAGCCCGACGGCTTCGACTGCCCCGGCTGCGCCTGGCCCGACCGCAACCATGCCTCGACCTTCGAGTTCTGCGAGAACGGCGTGAAGGCCGTGGCCGCCGAGGCCACCGCGCGGCGCGCCGGCCCCGACCTGTTCGCCAAGCACACCGTGGCGCAACTGGCCGAGCAGAGCGACTTCTGGCTCGAAGACCAAGGGCGCCTCACGCACCCGATGGCCTACGACGCGGCCAGCGACAAGTACGTGCCCATCGGCTGGGACGACGCCTTCGCGTTGATCGCGCGCCACCTGAACGCGCTGCCCGACCCGAACCAGGCCATCTTCTACACCTCGGGCCGCGCGAGCAACGAAGCCGCGTTTCTCTACCAGCTCTTCGTGCGCGAGTACGGCACCAACAATTTCCCCGACTGCTCGAACATGTGCCACGAGCCCAGCGGCAGCGGCATGCGCCCGCAGATCGGCGTGGGCAAGGGCACGGTCACGCTGGAGGATTTCGAGAAGGCCGATGCCATCTTCATCTTCGGCCAGAACCCCGGCACCAACCATCCGCGCATGCTCGGCGAGCTGCGCGCGGCTTCGAAGCGCGGCGCGCGCATCGTGAGCTTCAACCCGCTGCGCGAGCGCGGGCTGGAGCGCTTTGCCGATCCGCAGGACAAGCTGGAGATGGCCACGCTGGGCTCCACGCCCATCAGCACGCACTACTTCCAGCTGCGCGTGGGCGGCGACTTCGCGGCCGTCAAGGGGATGATGAAGCACGTCATCGAGCGCGAAGACGCGCTCGTCGCGCGCGGCGAAGCCTCGGTGCTCGACCACGCCTTCATCGCCACGCACACCACCGGCTTCGAATCGCTGGCCGATGACCTGCGCGCCGAATCGTGGGACGTGCTGGTGCAGGAGTCGGGCCTCACGCAGGAGCAGCTGCGCGCCGCGGCCGAGGTGTACCTGGGCGCCAAGAAGGTCATCGCTTGCTGGGGCATGGGCATCACGCAGCACCAGCACTCGGTGGCGACGATCCAGATGATCGTCAACTGGCTCATGCTGTGCGGCCACATGGGCCGCGAGGGCGCGGGCGCCTGCCCGGTGCGCGGCCACAGCAACGTGCAGGGCGACCGCACCATGGGCATCTGGGAAAAGCCGCCGGTGGCGCTGCTCGACCGGCTGCAAGAGGTGTTCGGCTTCGAGCCGCCGCGCCGGAACGGTCTGGACACGGTCGAGGCGATCCAGGCGATGCTCGACGGCAAGGGCCGCGTGTTCTTCGCGCTGGGCGGCAACTTCGCGGCCGCCACGCCCGACACCTACCAGACCTGGAAGGGCCTGCAGCAGTGCGACCTCACGGTGCACGTGACCACCAAGCTCAACCGCAGCCACATCGTGCACGGGCGCGAGGCGCTGATCCTGCCGTGCCTGGGCCGCACCGAGATCGACATGCAGGCCAACGGCCCGCAGGGCGTGACGGTGGAAGACTCGATGAGCATGGTGCACATCTCGATGGGCATCAACCCGCCCGCGTCCGAGCACCTGCTGTCGGAGCCCGCCATCGTGGCGCGCCTGGCGGCCGCCACCATCGGCGCGCGCAGCAAGACGCCGTGGCTCTGGCTCATCGAGGACTACGCGCGCATTCGCGACAAGATCGAAGCCGTGTTCGACGACTTCAAGGACTTCAACGCCCGCGTCGCCGTGCCCGGGGGCTTTCGCCTTCGCAACACCGCGAGCGAGCGCGTGTGGGCCACCGCCTCGAAGAAGGCCGTGTTCTTCACGCACGCCGTGCCGCGCGACACGCCCTCGCACCGCGCGCGCGCGCGCATCCGCGACACGCAGGTCTTCACGCTCTTCACCACGCGCTCGCACGACCAGTACAACACCACCATCTACGGCATGGACGACCGCTACCGCGGCGTCTTCGGCCAGCGCCGCGTGGTCTTCATCCACGCCGAGGACATCCGCGCGCTCGGCATGAAGGACGGCGACTGGGTCGACCTGCAGACGGTGTGGAACGACGGCCAGGAACGCCGTGCCGACCGCTTCAAGCTGGTGGCCTACGACATCCCGCGCGGCAACATCGCCGCCTACTACCCCGAGACCAATCCGCTGGTGCCGCTGTCGGCCGTGGCCGAGAACGCGGGCACGCCGACGTCCAAGTCCATTCCCGTGGTGCTGGTGCCGCACGAGCTGCCGATCCAGAAGCTGTCGGAGGATGCGGCGGACGGGATGGTTGCAGCGGCATGAGCCGCCGGGCCGCTCCCAAGGCGAATACCGCAGCGCGGAGCGCGGAGGTTGTCGAATGAGCGCATTGCTCGAAGACAGCCTCTCGGTCGCCATCCTGCGCATGCTCGCGCAGGAGCCGGCGGGCAGCGGCGTCTCGCTGCCGCGCCTGGGCAAGCGGCTCGGGCAGGGCGCGAGCGTGCTGATGCGCCGGCTCACGCTGATGGGCGATGCGGCCATCGGCGGCGTGCGCGGCCCGGGCTGGGTGCGCGTGGAGCAGCAGGACGACCGCTGGGTCGCGCACCTGGAAGCCCCCGGCCGCGCGCAGGTTCAAACGCTGCCCCCGGCTGACGAAACCGTCGGCTGAGCGGACAATGGCCGGCCGACCCGGAGCCACCCTGTCCATGCCACAGCCAGACCTCGCCGATTCCGAAGACACCCTGCCATCGCTTTCCCGCCATGCCGTGCGCGTGTTCGGCGAACGTGGCGTGCCCCCCGAAGGCGCCGTGCGCGATGACACGCTGGCGGCCGAAGTGCCGGTCGCGCTGGTCTTCAACGGCGTCTCGCACGCGGTGATGATGGCCACGCCGCTCGACCTGGAAGACTTTGCGCTCGGCTTCGCGCTGAGCGAAGGCATCCTGGACAGCGCCGCCGACTGCCGCGGTATCGAGGTGCAGACCATCGACGCCGTTTCGGCGGGCCTTCCCGAAGGCATGCCCGGCATCGAGGTGCGGCTCGACATTTCCACCCGCAGCTTCGAGCGCCTGAAGGGCCGCCGCCGCAGCCTGGCGGGCCGCACGGGCTGCGGCGTGTGCGGCGTCGAAAGCTTCGCGGGGCTCGACATCACGCCGCAGCCGGTGCCGCCGCGCGAGTGGATCGAACGCATCGACCTCGAAACCGTGCTGCGCGCCTTCGCCGCACTGCCCGCGCGCCAGGTGCTGAATGCCGAAGCCGGCGCCATCCACGCCGCGGGCTGGGCCACGGTGGAGGGCGAACTCACCGACGTGATGGAAGACGTGGGCCGCCACAACGCGCTCGACAAGCTCTTGGGCCGGCTCGCGCGTGCGGGGCGGCTCGAGGAGCCGGGCTTCGTGCTGATGTCCAGCCGCGGCAGCCACGAGCTCGTGCGCAAGTGCGGGCGGTTGGGCATCGCGGCGATGGCGACGATCTCGGCGCCCACCGCGATGGGCGTGCGCATGGCCGAGCTCAGCGGCCTGCGTTTCTGGGGGCTGTGCCGCGCGCCGCGCGGCGTGCTCTATGCGGACGGACTGGCGCCTGCCTCCGTCGCGCGCACCGCGTCTGCAACGGCCTCGATGCCCTGATCGCTGAGATCAGCCGCCGCCACGCTGCGGCGGCGCTCCCAGGCCTTGAAGTGCAGCTCCTGCGACTTCTGGTAATGCGGGTCGTAGTGCAGCGCCATCAGCTCGGCGAAGAGCTTCGGCAGGTTCGCCTCGTGCGCCCACTGCTGCCAGCGCGCCACCGTCTCCTTGCCCTGCATTTCCTTGAGCACGCCGAGCTTGTCGGCCAGCGCATCGCGGTCGTCGCCGAGGTAGGCGTAGTCGCGCAGCAGGTAGTCGAGCCGCGCCTCTGGCGTGGCCGCCACTTCGATGCAGGGCGCCGCGCGCATTTGCGCCACCAGCGACAGCGGCAGCGAGAGCCGGCCGATGCGGATGCTCTCGCCCTCCACGTACAGCGGGCGCTTCAGGTCGATGGTTTCGAGCACGGTCGCGATGCGTGTCTCGAAATGCTTTTGCGAAGGCTGCGGCACGCCCGGCAGCGAACCGAGCAGCGAGCCTTTGTGGCTCGCGAAGTCCTCCAGGTCGAGGGTCTGCTCGCCGCGCTCGGCCAGCGCGTGCAGCACGCGCGTCTTGGCGCTGCCCGTGGCGCCGCAGATCACGCGCAGGTCGAGCTGCGGCGTCAGCGAATCGATCTGCGAAATCACGTGCCGGCGAAAGCTCTTGTAGCCGCCGGCGAGCTGCTGCGCGTCCCAGCCGACGAGCCTGAGCCACGTCACCATCGAGCCGCTGCGCATGCCGCCGCGCCAGCAGTAGACCAGCGGCTTCCATTTCTCGGGCCGGTCGGCCAGCGTGTCGCGCAGGTGCTTCGCGATGTTGGCCGCGACCATCGCGCCGCCGATGCGCCGGGCCTCGAAGGCGCCGGTCTGCACGTAGACGGTGCCCACGATGCGGCGCTCCTCGTCGTCGAGCACCGGGCAATTGATGGCGCCGGGAATGCGGTCGAGCGCGAACTCGGCCGGCGAGCGGGCGTCGATGATCGTGTCGAAGGCGTGGCGGTCGCCGACCCGCACGGGCTGGCGATGACTCATGGCAGGAACCTCATGCCCCGATTGTCGCCCTGTGAAGGTGTGAACGAATCCGCCATGCCCGCTCATCCCACCCAGGCGCACCCACTCGGCGTTGCAAATGCTCGCCATAGCCCGAGCTATGGCTGCGCTTTGCGCCTTGATTGGGCGCGCCTGGGCGGGCTGCTCGGCCACGCCGAATTCATTCACACCTTCTGAGGCTTCAGGCGTAGGCCGGGCCCAATCCCCGGCGCAAGCGAGCGCTCGCAAAGTCCACCAGCGCCACCAGCACGAACATCGCGATCAGCACCGTCATCGCCTGCTGCTGCTGGAAGATCGACAGGTGAAAGTACAGCAGCTGCCCCAGTCCGCCGCCGCCCACGAAGCCGAGCACCGCGGCCATGCGGATGTTCATCTCCCAGCGGTAGAGCGTGTAGGCCACCCACTGCGGCAGCACGATCGGCAGGCTCGCGTAGCTGAATGCGGCGACCGGGCCGGCGCCCGAGAGCGTGAGCGCGTGCTCGGGCTCGCGCGGCGCGTTTTCCAGCGCCTCGGCGAAGAGGCGGCCCAGCACGCCGGTCGTGTGCAGTGAGAGGGCCAATGCACCTGCGAACGGGCCGATCCCGGCGGCCAGCACCATCAGCGCGGCCCAGACCAGCTCGGGCACGCTGCGCAGGAAGTTGAGGATGAAGCGCGCGACATGCCGCGGCACCCATCCCGCGCGGCCCGACGCAGGCAGCGCGAGCACCGCGCCCGCGATGGCCGCGAGCACGGTGCCCAACGCCGACACCGCCAGCGTCTGCAGCGCGCCGTTGCCGGCCTTCGCGAGAAAGTCCGGCGACACATCGGGCGGGAAGAATTCGGCGATGAACTTGCCCATGAGCCGCAGCGATTCGGCCGAGCCCAGCGCGCGGTAGTCGATGCCGAGATAGACGAAGCTCGCGACGACCGCCACCGCGATCAGCCCCACGGCGAACCAGCAGCGCAGGCACGCAGGCGGACGCGGCGGGAGGTTCATGCGAGCAGCCTCCGGAGCGCATTGCTCATCGCATCGGCCAGCAGCACGAGCGCGAGAAACACCAGCAGGATGCTGCTCGCCTCGCCGCCGTTGAGCATCTTCATCGACTGGTCCATCAACTGGCCGAGGCCGCCCGCGCCGACGAAGCCCATCACCACCGAGGCGCGCACCGCGCATTCCCAGCGGTACACCGTGTACGAGGCCAGCTCCTGCGCGGTGTGCGGCAAGAGGCCGTAGCACAGCGCCGCGAGCCGGCCGCTGCCGCCTTCGAGCAACGCGCGCGCCGGGCGCGTGTCGGTCGATTCTAGGATCTCCGCGTAGACCTTGCCGAGCATGCCGCCGTAGGTGATGGCCAGCGCCAGCACGCCGGCCGCGGGGCCGAGGCCCAGCGCGCGCACGAAGAGCAGCGCCCAGACGATTTCGGGAATGGCGCGCAGCACCATCAGCAGCCAGCGCGCCGCCTGCCGCACGATGCCGGCCTGCACGCGGCCCGGCCCCGGGCCGATGCGCGAGATGGAGAGCGCGCGCGTCGTGAGGAACGCGAGCGGCGCGCCGATCAGGAGCGCGAGCGCGGTGCCGGCCGTGGCCATGGCCAGCGTCTCCAGGGTGGCCTTGGCGAGCAAGGCGAGGAAATCGGGCGAGCCCGCGGGCGGAAAGAAGCCCGCGAGAAAGCCGCCGATCACCGCGAGGTTGCCGCTGCCGAACAGCGCCCACGGCTTGAACTCCGAGAGCGCGAGCATCGGCCAGGCGATGACGAGCGCGGCGAGCCAGCCGGCGAGCCGCCGCATCGCCTGCGGATCGCGGTGGACAACAGGGGCGGCGGTGGTGGTCGTGCTCACGGACAGTCCGGGCGCTGGAAAGCGGCTTCGGCAGCGACAGGCTGCGGTGCCCGCTGCACCGCCACGCCGCCTTCGCTTGAATAGAGCGCATCGAGCATCGCGGGCGTGACCTCGGCGGTCGGCAAATCGAACAGCACCTGCCCGTTGCGCATGCCGACCACGCGCGGAAACCAGCGCAGCGCGAGATCCACCGCATGCAGCGAAGCGACCAGCGTCGCGCCCGTGGCTTCGCTCTGCGCGACGAGCTGCCCGATGGCGGCGTCGGCCAGCGTCGGGTCGAGCGCGGAGACGGGCTCGTCGGCCAGCAGCAGACCCGGGCGCTGGTACAGCACGCGCGCGATGCCCACGCGCTGCAACTGCCCGCCCGAGAGGCGGTCGCAGCGGTCGAAGAGGCGGTCTTCGAGCGCGAGGCGCGAGAGCACCTCGTGTGCGCCCGCGATGTCTGAGGGGTGGAAGAGCGAGCCCAGAGCGCGCAGCACCGACCATTCGCCCAGCCGCCCCGCGAGCACCGCGGTGACCACGCGCAGCCGAGGCGCGATCGGCGGCGCCTGGTGCACGGTGCCGATGCGCGCGCGCAGCTTTTTCAGTGCGCCGGCCGGCAGCTGCCAGGGCCGCGCACCGAGCGCCTGCACCTCGCCCTCGCCGGGCCGAAGCGCAGCGCCGAGCACGCGCAAGAGCGTCGTCTTGCCCGCGCCCGAAGGGCCGATGACGGCGATGCGCTCGCCATCGCGCGCGGCCAGCGTCACCCCGGCCAGCGCGCGCTGGCCGTTGGGATGCACCACGCCCACGCCGTCGAGCGAAAAACCCATCCGCGCGTTCCCGCTTACTTGATGAGGCCGGCCGACTTGCCCGCCGTCTCGATGCCGTCGTAGTTCGACGACTTCGTGGGAATGAACTTGCTCGCGCGCTGCAACGCCATGATGTCCTTGTGCGCGGGGTTCGCCGGGTCGAGCTTCAGGAACGCATCCGTCAGCTTCTTCTGCAGCGCGGGGTCCATGCCCGGGCGCACCGTCCAGTTGTAGTCGTAGTAGGTCGGCGTGGTCGCGAGCACGCGCACCTTGGCGGCGTTCGGGTTCTTCGATTCGATGAGCTTGTCCCACACCGAGGCGTTGAGCACGCCCGCTTCGGCGCGCGAGGCGGCCACGAAGGCCACGGTGGCGTCGTGCGCGCCGGAGAACGCGACCGTCTTGAAGTCCTTCTCGGGGTTGATGCCCGCCTGCAGCAGGAAGTAGCGCGGCATCAGGCTGCCCGAGGTGGAGGAGGGCGCGCCGAACGCGAAGGTCTTGCCCTTCAGGTCGGCCAGCGTTTTCGCGGTGCTGTCGATGGGCACGATGAACTTGCTGGTGAACACCTCGTCTTCGGCGCGCTGCACGATCGGCACCGCGCCGCCGTTGGTGCGGATGCGCGCCTGCACGAAGGTGAAGCCGCCGAGCCACGCCATGTCGATCTTGTTGGTGGCCAGGCCCTCGACCACGGCGGCGTAGTCGGTCACGGGCGTGAACTGCACGTCCATGCCGGTTTCCTTCTTGAGGTAGTCGCCCAGCGGCGTGAACTTGCGCTGCAGTTCGGTGGGCGCCTCGTCGGGGATGGCCGAGACGCGCAGCACGCCCTGGGCGAGGGCGCTGAAGCCAGCGAGGGAGACGGTCAGCGCGAGCGCGATCCGGGAGAGCTTTTTCATGGAATGACCTGTGGTGAAAACGGAAAAAAAGGGGTGTATCGGCAGTGATGGGCGCAGCGCGGGCAGGGCTTCGATAATCGCGGCTTGTCTCATTCGAACGAAGCGTTGCCATGACCGATGCCGCATCCTCCAGGCTCCTGAACCCGCTCGCGCCGCTGCGGCTCACCAGCTTCTCGCACGGCGGCGGCTGCGGCTGCAAGATCGCGCCCGGCGTGCTGTCGCAGATCCTGAAGAACCACGCGGGGGGAATGATCCCGCCCGAGCTCATGGTGGGCATCGAGACCGCCGACGACGCGGCAGTCTACAGGCTCAACGACCAGCAGGCGCTGATCGCCACCACCGACTTCTTCATGCCCATCGTGGACGACCCCTACGAGTTCGGGCGCATCGCGGCCACCAATGCCATCAGCGACGTGTACGCGATGGGCGGCCGCCCGATCATGGCGCTGGCGCTCGTGGCCATGCCGATCAACCAGCTGCCGGTGGAGGTGATCGCCGAGATCGTGCGCGGCGGGCAGGACGTGTGCCGCGCGGCAGGCATTCCGATCGCGGGCGGCCACACCATCGATTCGGTCGAACCCATCTACGGCCTCGTCGCGATGGGCCTGGTGCATCCGGACCGTGTGCGCCGCAACGCCGATGCGAAGGCGGGCGACGTGCTGGTGCTGGGCAAGCCGCTCGGCGTGGGCGTGCTGTCGGCGGCGCTCAAGAAGGAGCAGTTGTCGGAGGCCGGCTACCGCCAGCTGATCGAGAACACCACCAAGCTCAACACGCCCGGCATCGCGCTCGCGGCGCTCGACGGCGTGCATGCGCTGACCGACGTGACCGGCTTCGGCCTCGCCGGCCACACGCTCGAACTGGCGCGCGGCGCGAAGCTCACCGCCGTCGTCGAATGGTCGAAGGTGCCGCTGCTCGACAACGTGGCCGCAATGGCCGCGGAGGGCTTCGTCACCGGCGCGTCGGGCCGCAACTGGGCGGGCTACGGCGCCGACGTGGAACTGGCCGCGGGCCTGCCGCCCACCACGCAGAACCTGCTGAGCGATCCGCAGACATCGGGCGGCCTGCTCGTGAGCTGCGCGCCCGAGGCGGTCGATGCGGTGCTGGAGATCTTCCGCAAGGAAGGGTTTGCGCAAGCGGCTGTGATCGGCCGTGTCGAAGCCGGAAGGCCCGCGCTGCGCGTCGTGTCCTGAATCGAGGGCGTTCCCACGCCGGCGCGTCGAGTGGGCAGTCGCCGTCGCGAGCGGTTCGAGCTTGTGCCGAGAAGCGCAGACGTACATAAGTACGTCGAGCATCGCAGGTGCAAGATCGGACCGCGCAGCAGGCGAATGCCCGCTCGACGGCGGAAGGGGGAAGGAGTCGAACCTTCCCGGCGACGCATGGCGCCACCCACTGGGTTTGAAGCCCAGCCGCCCCACCAGGGACGATCCCCTCCCATGAGCGCTGTTCACGGCCCCGCCCCGAACAGCGACGTATCGGGCCGCAGCAGGTGCGTGTCTTTCACGCGCCGCGTATAGCCCACACGATCGAAAAATTCCAGCAGCTGGATCGCGCGCTTGCGCCCCAGCCCCGTCGCGTCGCGAAAACTCGCGGCCTGCAGGCCCTCGGGCTGCGCGAGGCAATCGCGCGCCAGCACGGCCAGCCGCTCGACGGTCGCCAGCGGATAGTACAAGTCCTTCACCACCTGGAAGGTCTCGCCGCGCCGCGCGAGGCTCGCAAGGGTCTGGCGCACCATCGCCTCGCTCGCGCCGCTGTCCTTGGCGAGGTCGCGCACCCAGGGCGGATCGAAGCCGCCGTCGGCGAGTTTCGGCAGCAGCTTCTGCGCGAGCTTTTGCTCCACCTCGTTGAGCCGCGCCGCGTGGTCGGGCAGGTGCAGCCAGGTGCCGCTGCGCACCAGCGCGCCGCGCGCGACCAGCGCATCGAGCGCGTGGCGCCACAGCGCATCGTCGGTGCGCGGGCCGGCCAGGCGCTTGAGGCGGCGCGCGTCGGGGCCGACCTCGTCGGGCGCCGTGCGATGGAATTCCGCGAGGCGCCCGGTGATCTGCGCTTCAAGCGCGGTCAGGTGTTCTTGCGCGATGGCCGTGTGCACGATGCGCACCGCATCGCCCGGGAGCGGCAGCGCGGCCTCGTCGGCCAGCGAGAGCGCACGCGCCAGCTGCGCGGCATCGACACCGAGCGGCGCGTTCTGCAGCAGCGCTGCAACGCGCGGCGCGCGCTCGTCGATGGCCCAGGCCGCGAGCGTGCGCAGCCGCTCGGGCGTGCGCCGGTAGCGCACCGGCGCGAAGGGGTCGAGCACGCGCACGCCGGCCACGGTGCGCGTGGCCGAGGCATCGCGCAGCACGCCGCGGTCGCCGTGCCATGCGCCGACCTTCTCGCGCAGCACCAGTTGGGCGAGCGCCGTTTCGCCGGGCGTGAGCGCGTCGCGGTCGAGCAGCGCGACCGAGGCCATCACGTCGCTCGCGCCGAGGTGCGCATGCACCGTCGCGCCCGAGCGCAGCGCCTTGGCTTCGTCGGGCCACAGCGTGAGCAGCACGTCGATGCGATCGGTCGCGAGCGCGATGGCCGGCGTGCAGACCCAGTCGCCGCGGTGCGCTTCGTCCTTCGTCACACCCGCCAGTGCGAGCGCGCAGCGTTGTCCGGCATGCGCCGATTCGGCCTGCTGGTTCTGTGCGTGGATGCCGCGCACCCGCACCGAACGCTCGCCGGGCCCGAGCCGCAGTTCGTCGCCGATGCGCACCGTGCCGCTGAAGACCGTGCCGGTCACGACGGTGCCGACGCCCGCGAGCGTGAAGGCGCGATCGACGGCCAGGCGAAAGGCGAGGCCGTCTTCGCGCGTGCGCTCCTCGCGCGCGACGTCGAGCAGCCGCGCGCGCAGCGTCTCGATGCCCTCGCCGGTGGTGGCCGACACTGCGAGCATCGGCGCGTTCGCGAGCGGCGTGGGCGCGAGCAGTGCCGCGACCTCCACGCGCACCTCCGCAATCCTCGCCGCGTCCACGCGGTCGGCCTTGGTGATCGCCACCGTGGCATCGCGCACGCCGAGCAGCGCGACCACCGCGAGGTGCTCGCGCGTCTGCGGCATCACGCCGTCGTCGGCGGCCACCACGAGCAGCGCATGGTCGATGCCGGTCGCGCCGGCCAGCATGGTGTGCAGCAGGCGCTCGTGGCCCGGCACGTCGACGAAGCCGAGCGACACGCCATCGGGCGCATGCAGGTACGCGTAGCCCAGCTCGATGGAGATGCCGCGCCGCTTTTCCTCGGGCAGCCGGTCGGTGTCCACGCCAGTGAGCGCGCGCACCAGCGTGGTCTTGCCGTGGTCGATGTGGCCTGCGGTGCCGATGATCATCGCGTCGGCCCCGTCACATGAAGTTGCGCGTGTGCAGCGCGGAGAGCCGCTCCGCCTCGTCGCGCTCGAACCCCAGCCGCGCGAGGCGCGCACGCCGGCCCGCGGCCATGTCGCGCTGCAACTGCTGCACGGCCGCGTGGCCGCGCGCGATGGCGGCCGGCGACAGCTCGCCCGCCGCGAGCAGCACGAGCGCATCGAACACTTCCTCGTTGAGCCCCGCGGTGCTGGCCAGCGCGTCGTAGCGCACCTCGATCGCGTTGCGCAACTTCGATTGGTAGTCGGGCTGCACCGAGAGCCGGTATTCCAGGTGCGCCATGCCGAAGGCCACGTGCCGCGCCTCGTCGCGCGCGGTGAGCCGCGCGATCTGCCGCGTCACCGGGTCGGGCGCGTTCGCCTGCAGGAAATTCAGCAGGTTCACGAAGCTGCCTTCGCCCAGCACGGCGAGCAAAAAGGTGGCGACCGAGAAATCCGGCGCATCGAACAGCGTGCGCAGCGACGCCTGCCCGCCCGCCGTCGAGAGCGCGGGCTCGTGGCCGCGCAGCGTGGCGCGCCGCGTGAACACCTCGACGTGCCGCGCCTCGTCGGCGCATTGCAGGGCAAGCAGCTGCAGCACCTCGCGAAAGTGCGGGTGGATCTGCCCGAGGTGCCGCGCGGGCACGAGCAGCGCGGCGTTCTCGTTCTCGATGAGGTAGGTCATCACCTGCACCACGGCAGATTCGATGGCGGGCGGCAGGTCGAACGCGGCATCCCAGTCGATGGCGGTCGCCGGGTCCCACTGCGCGGCCGCGGCCTGTCGGTAGAGCTCGCCCGCCGTCGCGGCCCAGAGCTCGTGGCGGCGATGCAGTGCGAAGAAGAAGTTCGGGCTGCCCGCCTCGACGGTGGCGCCGCGTGCGGCCAGGCCCCAGCCTGCTTCGGCATCGTCGGCGGGCGCGCCGTTGATGTCGCCGAGCGCGGTACCCGTCGCCTGCGCATCGCGCCAACGTCCTTCGGCATGCGGGCCGCGCGTGATGCGGGCTTGCGACCGTCCCTCCACGGTGTCGAAGCGCAGCGGATGCCCCTGGCTGCGGCACCACGCTTGCAGGTGCATCTCCCAGTCCGGCGAGCGCCCGCGCACCTGCAGCTCGCCCCCCACCGGCCGTTCGGCCAGCGCGCGGCGAATGAGCAGCAGGGCGCCCTGGTCCAGGCCCAGCGACTCAATATCGATAGTCGGCGTTGAGGATGGCGCCATCGCGGCTGTAGAAGTTCTCGTCGTCCACCGCGCGCTCGAGCAGCGCGTAGCCGCTGGTGCGGCCGGCGCGCCATTCGCGCAGGCCCTCGAGCTCGAGCAGCGGCCGCACCTGCGCATCGTCCCAGCGCATCGCCATCAGCAGCGCGACGAAGCGATCGATCAGCGCGGCGGGCGCGCCGGGGCTGGTGGTGAAGTTGCAGTGGTCGTAGGCACCGGTGCGCGCGATGACGCGCGTGCTGCCCGAAGGCAGCGTGCCATCGAGGCCGAAGGCCAGGTGGTTGCCGTCGATGAGGCAGCAGGCATCGACCTCGCCCGCCATCAGCGCCACCGCCGCATCGCGCTCGCCGCCGATGTGGTCGCCGTGCTTGCCGCCGAGCACGTCGAAGTAACGCAGCAAGAAGTCGCGCGGCTTCACGAGGCCTTCGCTGCGCAGGTGGTCCAGCGGGATCAGCGTGGCCTGCGGCGAATCGAGCGCGCCCATGCCCACCGTCCTGCCGCGCAGGTCGGCCAGCGTCTGCACCGGGCTGTCGGCGCGCACGACGATGGCCGAGCGCAGGTCGCAGTCGGTGTCGCGCATCGCCACGGCCTGCACCTGCTGGCCGCGGCTGCGCGCGATGCGGTCGGCGCGCACCCACGCGAGCGGCGAGTTCCACGCCAGGTGCAGCGTGCCGTCGAACTGCGCCTCGACCTGCTTTTCGTAGTTCGAATACAGCACGTAGTCGAAGGCCAGGCCGTTCTTCGCGAAGAAGGCCTTGAAGCCCTCCCAGATGGTGACGACCTTGGGCGCGTAGGCGACCGCGCCCATGATCAACGTCGGTTCGGACATCGGGGCGCCTTTCAGAAAAGCGGCAGGCCGGTGATGGCCTTGCCGATGAAGTCGTAGAGCACGTCGGAGGTGGGTGCCATCACGCTCGATGCGCGCGCATCGCGGAACAGGCGCTCGATGCCGGCTTCCTTGCGGAACGCCGCGCCGCCGCACACGCGCATGGCGATGTCGGTCACTTCGAGTGCGGTTTCCGCCGCGCCCGCCTTCACTTCGAGCACGCGCAGCATGGTGTCGGCACGGCCCGCGCCGATGGCGGCCACGGTGTCGTCGAGCAGCGTCTGCACCATGTCGGTCTTGATGCGGGCGCGCGCGAGGTAGGCGCGGATGGTGGGCAGGTCCGCCAGCGACGAATCGAGGTGCACGTGCTTGGTCTGGCTCACATGGCCGATGGCGCGGCTCAATGCGCCTTCCATGAGCCCGACGGAGCACGCCGCGCTCAGCACCGAGAACCAGGGCAGCACCACGCCCATCATCGTGTCGAAGCCTTTGCCGTCTTCGCCCAGGCGTGCGTCGGCGCCGATGCGCACGTTCGTCGCGGTGATCGGCGTGGAGGCATTGCCGCGCAGGCCCAGGCCATCGAAGCGGCCGGGCTGGGTGAGGCCGTCGGACTTCGCATCGACCAGCCACAGCGTGCTCGCGCCTTCGGCCGCGAGCGGCTTGCTCGACCAGACGTAGCTGTCGGCCTCGAAGGCGGAGGTGACCCAGCTCTTGCGCGCATCCAGCACCACGTTCGCGCCGTCCGCGCGGGCGGTGCCGGTCGGCGCCCAGAAATGGCTGCGCGAATCGGCTTCGGAAAAAGCGAGCGTGCCCAGGTGCTTGCCTTCGGCGATCGCCTTGCGCACGGCCTCGGGACCCTGCTGCTCGAGCACGGCGGTGGCGCAGTAGTGCATGCACACCACCATCGCGGTGGAAGGGCAGGTCTGCGCGATGCGCGAGACCACCTGCGCGGCTTCCTTCAGGCCCAGGCCCTGGCCGCCGACCGACGTGGCCGAGACCAGGCCCAGGAGGCCCGCCTTGCCCAGCGCCTGGATCGTCTCTCGTGGAAAGCGTGCCTCGCTGTCGGTGCGCAAGGCCAAGGGCTGCAGCGTTTCCGTTTCGATACCGGCGAGCACGTCGAGGGGATTCATCGCTTCTCCTGAGGGGTTAAGGGTTGAGGGTTGAGGTCGGGGAAGGGAACTACACCAGCCGCTCGCGCAATTCGCCGAGCTGGGCCGTGAAGGGGGCGCTGTCTTCGAGGCAGCGCAGGTCGAGAAGGAGGCGGTCTTCCGCGATGCGGCCGATCACCGGCAGCGGCAGGCCGCGCAGGGCGGTGGCGAGCTTGTCGAGCGCCGTGCCCAGGCCCTTCTTCGCGGTGCCGGCCGGTGCGAGCGCGAGGCCGGCCGAAGGCAGGCGCTCCACTGGCAGCGAGCCCGAGCCGATCTGGCCCAGCAGCGGCACCACTTCGACGGTGAAGCGCGGCGACACGGCCGCCTGCACGGCTGGCAAGAGCGCCTCGGCCATTTCGCGGATCGCATCGGCGGGGCGCGTGAGCAGGCGCAGCGTCGGCAGGTCTTTGGCGAGCCGCTCGGGCCGCAGGTACAGCGAGAGCGTGGCTTCGAGCGCGGCCAGCGGCAGCTTGCTCATGCGCAGCGCGCGCTTCATCGGAAACTTGCGGATGCGGCCCACGGCCTCCTTGCTGCCGACGATGAGCCCGGCCTGCGGGCCGCCCAGCAGCTTGTCGCCCGAGAACGTGACCACGTCGCAGCCGGCCGCGAGCATCTCCTGCGGCAGCGGCTCGCGCGGCAGGCCGTAGTGCGCCAGGTCGACGAGCGAGCCGCTCCCCAGGTCGGTGGCCAGCGGCACGCCGCGCGCGTGCGCGATGCCGGCGAGCGTGGCTTCATCCACCGCCGCCGTGAAGCCCTGCACCGCGTAGTTGCTGGTGTGCACCTTCATCACGAGCGCGGTCTGCGCGTTGATGGCGCGCTCGTAGTCCTGCGGGTGCGTGCGGTTGGTGGTGCCCACCTCGACCATGCGCGCGCCGGCGCTGGCCATCACGTCGGGCATGCGGAAGGCGCCGCCGATCTCCACCAGTTCGCCGCGCGAGACGATCACTTCGCGCTCGCGCGCGAGCGCCGCGATGGTCAGCAGCACCGCGGCCGCGTTGTTGTTGACCACCGTCGCGGCCTCGGCGCCGGTGATGGTGCAGAGCAACTCCTCGACCAGTGAATCGCGGTCGCCGCGGCTGCCGGTGGCCAGGTCGTACTCGAGGTTGTTGGGTGAGGTCATCACCGCGAGCAAGCGCTGCAGTGCCGAATCGGCCAGCAGCGCGCGGCCGAGGTTGGTGTGGATGACGGTGCCGGTGAGGTTCAGCACGGCGCGCATGCGCGGCGCGAGGCGGCCTTGCACGCGGACGGCGAGCGCATCGCTCAGTGCTTGCGGCTGTACTTCCGTTGCTGCGAGCTTGCCGGCCACCGCACGTGCGCGAAGCCCTTCGAGCAGCGCGCGCGCTTCACCGACAACGAGGGTGCGGCCGTGCTCGGCCAAGAGGGCACGCGGCGCATCGGCGCGCAGCAGTTGATCGACAGAAGGCAGATCCTGGGGCCTTGCCGTCGAGCCGTGGACCACGGACTCTTCGGGCGCTGCCATCAGCCGCCCCCGCCGTCGTCGAGGATTTCTTCGGGGTCGCCGAACAGCAGCATCAGGTTGTGGCCGCTGCGCTGATGTCCGGCTTCGGAGACGAGCAGGTCGAGCGTGACGCTCGCCAGGTCATCGGCCACAGGTTCGACCTCCGGGTCTCGCTCCATCGCGATCTGCTTCAGGTAGTGGCCGCAGCTGTCGCAGCACTCGGCCTTCACTGCGCCTTCGCGCGCGCCGGTGGCGGGCAGCTCGATGCCGGGTTCGGGCGCGAGCGATTCGAAGTGGATGCCCTTGGTGCTTTCGCAGTGCGTGCACTTGATGCGCACGTAGTGCCACTCGGTGCTGCACAGCGAGCAGTGCAGGTAGCGAAAGCCCGCTTCGTCCGCGCCGATGCGCGTGATGCTCGCGGTGGGCGCGCTGCCGCAGCACGGGCACTCGTTGCCGGGATCGGTGCGGCCGAAAATGTTCTCGCCGTTGCGCTCGGCCACCTGCAGCACGAGCTGCGTCCAGTAGGCCTGCAAGCCGGAGGCGATCAGCGGCGCAGCGGCCAGGTCGAGGCCGAACATGATGCGGCGCGAGAGCAGGTCGGCCTGCTGGTCGAGCCAGGCGTCGTCGGCGGCCACCACGCGGTCGAGCGTGTCGCGCGCCGGGCCTTCCGGGAGGCGCGCGCGAAAGAGGCCGAGCAGGCGCCGCAGCTGCGTGCGCCACACCGCATCGCGCGTCCAGCCGAAGGCGGGCATCGGCGGCTTGAGCACTTTCGCGGCGGCTTCGAGCGCTTCGGTTTCGGGGAGCGCGACGGCCGGATGGTCCTGCAGCACCTGGTGCTGCGCCTGCGCGAGATCGGCGATGAAGAGGAGGTACTCGCGCATCGGATGCGAGGCCGCGAGCTGGCGCAGCCGCAGCTGCCGGTCGGAGAACACGGCCGCGCGCACCGGCAGGCGCAGGAACGGCATCTGCCGCCCCGCCTGCATGGCGATCTGCTCGGGGTCGAGGACGCGCGTGGTTCGGATCGGTGGCGGCGTACCGGTGGGGCTCGTCATCGGCGCAGTATCACTCACCGCGCGTCATTTTGCGATGCCACAGGGGATGGTTCAGCTTGGCCCATCCCTCGGTGACAGTGCCGCGCGTCATCGCGCGGATGCTGCCCTTGACCCACAGCGCGGCGTAGATGTGCGTGATGACCGAGAGGATCAGCACCACCGCCGAGACCGCATGCACCACCACCGCGATGCGCCGCACGAGGATCGGGAAGAAGCCGACGAACCACGGGCTCCAGAACATGAAGCCCGTCACCAGCAGCAGCAAGAGGCTGATGCCGAAGGCCCAGAACACCAGCTTCTGCCCGGCGTTGTATTTGCCCACCGGCGGCATGCTGGACTTGTCGCCCTTGAGCAGCTTGGGCGCGTTCTTGATCCAGTCGCGGTCGCCGCGGTCCATGAGGTTCTCGCGCCACATCGTGAAGAACAGGAACGCGAAGCCCAGCACCATCAAAAGGCCCATGAAGGGATGCAGGATGCGCGTCCACTGGCCGCCGCCGAAGAGCGTGCTCAAGAAGAACAGGCTCGGGTGGAAGAAGGCCAGGCCCGAGAGCGCGGCCGCGAAGAACATGATCGCGACGAACCAGTGGTTCATGCGCGTGGCGTCGCGGTAGCGGCGAAGGTAGTAGCGGGTCATCGCGTTCTCCTCATGCACGGGGTGCGTCGCGGGGCGGTTCGACGGGCCGGGCAGCCGATGCGGGCGGCTCCTCGATCACCACCACGTCGTCGGGCCGGCCATCGAGGTCGGCATCCGGGTGCTCGTCCTTCGGCTCGATCGGCCCGGTCTTCATGTAGTGGAAGAAGCTGCCGACCACCGCGCCGATCATCGCGACCATCGCGAGCGGCTTGGCCACGCCCTTCCAGAGCGACACCAGCGGGCTGATGTGCGGGTCTTTCGGCAGGTTGGCGTACAGGCCCGGGCGGTCGGCATGCTGCAGCACGTACATGACGTGCGTGCCGCCCACGCCGGCCGGGTCGTACACGCCGGCGTTGGCGAAGCCCCGGTCCTTCAGGTCGACGATGCGCTCCGAGGCGTACTCGTGCATGTCCTCCTTGGTGCCGAAGTGCAGCGCGCCGGTGGGGCAGGCCTTCACGCACGCCGGCTCCAGGCCCACGCCCACGCGGTCGGAGCACAGCGAGCACTTGTAGGCCTTGTTGTCGGCCTTGCTGATGCGCGGCACGTCGAACGGGCAGCCCGTCACGCAGTTGCCGCAGCCCACGCAGTGTTCGCTGATGAAGTCGACGATGCCGTTGCTGTACTTGATGATCGCGCCCGGCGCCGGGCAGGCTTTGAGGCACCCGGGGTCGTCGCAGTGCATGCAGCCGTCCTTGCGGATCAGCCATTCGAGCTTGCCGGCCTCGGGCTCGACCTCCGAGAAGCGCATCACGGTCCACGAGGCGGGCGTGAGGTCGTTCGGGTTGTCGTAGGTGCCATGCGTGGTGCCGACCTCGTCGCGCAGGTCGTTCCACTGCATGCACGCGACCTGGCAGGCCTTGCAGCCGATGCAGGTCGACACGTCGATCAGCTTGGCCACTTCCTGCACCTGCGGGCGGCTGCGGATGTCGGGCGACGGCGTGGTCGTGGCCGAGCGGGCGGCGATGTCCAGGGTTTGGAGGGATGACATCGCTTATGCCTTCTCGATATTCACGGTGAACGACTTGTACTCGGGCGTCTGCGTGTTCGCATCACCCACGAAGGGCGTGAGCGTGTTCACCAGGTACCCCGGCTTCGCGATGCCCACGAACCCCCAGTGGTTCGGCAGGCCCACCGTGTGCACCGTGCGGCCATCGACCTGCAGCCCGACGATGCGCTTGGTCACCAGCGCCACGGCCTTGATGAAGCCGCGCTTGCTCCAGACCTTCACCATGTCGCCGTTGGCGATGCCCTTGTCCTTGGCAAGCTCCTCGCCGATCTCCACGAACTGCTGCGGCTGGATGATGGCCGAGGTGCGCACGTTCTTCGTCCAGTAGTGGAAGTGCTCGGTGAGCCGGTAGCTGGTCGCCACGTACGGGAAGTCCTTCGGCACGCCCAGGCGCTCCAGGTCGCCCTTGAAGATGCGCGCCGCGGGATTGGCGCGCGCCTTCGGGTTGTTCGGGTGCATCAGGTTGTTCACCAGCGGCGACTCGAAGGGCTCGTAGTGCTCGGGCAGCGGTCCCTCGGCCATGCCGGTGGGCGCGAAGAGCCGCGCCACGCCTTCGGCCGTCATGATGAAGGGGCGCACCGCCTCGGCTTCCATCGGGTTCGCATCGGGCCGGATGTCGGGCACGTCGGCGCCTGTCCATGCCTTGCCGTTCCACGCGACGAGGCTGCGCCGCGCGATCCACGCCTTGCCGGTCGCCGGATCGGTCGAGGCGCCGTTGTAGAGGATGCGCCGGTTCGCCGGCCACGCCCACGCCCAGTTCTGCACCATGCCGATGCCGTAGGGATCGGCGTTGTCGCGCCGCGCCATCTGGTTGCCCGCCTGCGTCCAGGCGCCGGCGTAGATCCAGCAGCCCGAGGCGGTCGAGCCGTCGTCGCGCAGCAGGCCGAAGCCCGAGAGCTGCTCGCCGGCCTTGGCCGTCGGCGGCTTGCTCGGGTCCTTCGGATCGAGCAGGTCGGTGAGCGCGCGGCCGTTGTATTCCATCGCCAGCTCTTGCGCCGAGGGCGAGTGCGCGATCTTGTAGGGCCACGTGAGCTTGACGATCGGGTCGGGGAAGGCGCCGCCGTCCTTGATGTAGGCCTGGCGCATGCGGCTGAAGATGCCCGCCACGATCTCGATGTCGCCCTTGGCTTCGCCCGGCGGCTCCGCGCCCTTCCAGTGCCACTGCAGCCAGCGGCTGGAGTTGGTGAGCGAGCCGTCTTCTTCCGCGAAGCAGGTCGATGGCAGGCGGAACACCGTGGTCTGGATGTCGGTGGTCTTGACGTCGTTGAACTCGCCGAAGTTGCGCCAGAACTCGCTGGTCTCGGTCTGCAGCGGATCGATGGTGACGAGGAACTTGAGCTTGGAGAGCCCCTCGATGATCTTCTTCTTGTCCGGGAACGAGCCCACCGGGTTGAAGCCCTGGCAGATGTAGCCGTTGAGCTTGCCCTGGCTCATGAGCTCGAAGGCCTGCAGGATGTCGTAGAGCTTGTCGATCTTGGGCAGGTAGTGGAAGGCCCACTCGTTCTCGGCCGTGGCCGCGTCGCCCCACCACGACTTCTGCATGCTGACGAAGAACTTGGGGTAGTTCTGCCAGTAGCTCATCTGGTTGGGACGCAGCGCCTTCAGCGCCCGGGTCTTGTAGTAGTCGGGCAGGTTCTGCTCGCTGTCCCGCGCGAGCGACATGTAGCCGGGCAGCGAGTTCGACAAGAGCCCCAGGTCCGTCAGGCCCTGGATGTTGCTGTGGCCGCGCAGCGCGTTCATGCCGCCGCCGGGCACGCCGATGTTGCCGAGCAAGAGCTGCACGATCGCGCCCGTGCGGATCATCTGCGAGCCCTGGCTGTGCTGCGTCCAGCCCAGGGCATACATGATGGTCATGGTGCGTGTGGGCACGCTGGTGCTCGCGATGTACTCGCACACCTTCAGGAACTTGTCCTGCGGCGTGCCGGTGATGCGGCTCACCAGCTCGGGCGTGTAGCGCGAATAGTGGCGCTTCATCACCTGCAGCACGCACTGCGGGTCCTGCATGGTCATGTCGACCTTGGCCATGCCGGCTTCGTCCAGCGCGTAGTTCCACGACTTGGGGTCGTAGTTGCGCTTCTCGGCGTTGTAGCCGCTGAAGATGCCGTCCTCGAACTTGTAGTCAGGCCCGACGATGAAGGTCGCGTTGGTGTAGTTGCGTACGTACTCCGTCTGGATCTTGTCGTTGCTCAAAAGGAAGTTGATGACCCCCGCGAGGAACGCGATGTCCGAGCCCGCGCGCACCGGTGCGTAGTAGTCGGCCATGGCGGCCGAGCGCGTGAAGCGCGGGTCCACCACGACAAGGCGCGCCTTGTTCTGCTTCTTGGCCTCGATGACCCACTTGAAGCCGCACGGGTGCGCCTCCGCGGCGTTGCCGCCCATGATCAGCACGACATCCGCGTTCTGGATGTCCTGCCAGTGGTTGGTCATCGCACCGCGTCCGAACGTCGGGGCCAGACTGGCCACCGTAGGTCCGTGTCAAACGCGTGCCTGGTTGTCGAACACCAGCATCCCGGTCGAGCGGAATGCCTTGTGCGTGATGTACCCGGTTTCGTTGGACGAGGCCGAGGCGCAGAGCATGCCCGAGCTGGTCCAGCGGTTGACGGTCTTGCCGTCGGCGTTGGTGGTCTGGAAGTTGGCGTCGCGGTCGGCCTTGAGCAGCTTGGCGATGCGGTCCAGCGCCTCGTTCCAGCCGATGCGCTTCCACTCGGTGCTGCCGGCCTCGCGCACTTCGGGGTACTTCAGCCGCATGGGGCTGTGCACGAAGTCCAGCAGGCCCGCGCCCTTGGGGCACAGCGTGCCGCGGTTCACGGGGTGGTCGGCATCGCCCTCGATATGGAGGATGTCGGACACCACGTTCTTGGCCTTGTCGCCCAGGCTGTACATGATGAGCCCGCAGCCCACCGAGCAGTACGGGCAGGTGTTGCGCGTCTCGGTGGTGCGCGCGAGCTTGAAGTTGCGCGCCTCGGCCAGCGCCGCGGTCGGCGAGAAGCCGAGCGCCACGATGCTCGAGCCGATCAGGCCCGCGCTGCTGACACGGAAGAATTGCCGGCGGCTTATGTCCATGACATGGCCTCCTGCATCGGTGAAGTCGGTTGTTTCATCGGGGTCTTCTTCTGTTTTACGTGGGAAAGAAAAACGGGAAAACGAAAAAAGCGGGGCCGGCCATGCGGCCGCTATTTGGGTGCCGTGCCGTCGCCGCCGCTCGGCGCGGGCGTGCCGCCGGAGGAGGCACCGCCCTGGCCGCTCATGCCGCCCACGGCTGCGCCGCCTTCGGACGGGCCTTTGTGGGCGGAGGTGGGATCGACCTTGTCGCCGGAGTCGGCGGGCTTGACGCCGCTCGGGCTGGCGCCGGTGCTGGAAGAGGGCGCCGCGCCGCCCGCAGCCGCGGTGGGCTTGGGATCGCAGGCGCTCAGGAGCAAACCCAGGGCCAGGCAAAGGCCGACGGTTTGCAAGCGCTGACATCGTGACATCGACACTCCTTGTGGGGGAAGGCGGTCCGGCTGTTTTTATGGCCTCTGGTGTTGCCGACACTGGCAACAAGATGCTTTTTTCGCATCATGCGACAGCATGCCGCCGCGATCAAGGGCCTCGGAGGGCGCAATAACCCTTGAATCCGCCTGTCGCGTTAGGCGTCGGCTATCGTTCGCGCCATGACCGACTCCCTCCGCCTTGGCTGGCGCACCCTCTGGCGCGACCTGCGCGCCGGCGAGCTGCGCCTCTTGATCGTTGCCGTGCTGCTGGCCGTGGCCGCACTCACGGCCGTCGGCTTCTTCGCCGACCGGCTGCAGGGCGGGTTGAAGCGCGATGCGCGGCAGTTGCTGGGCGGCGATGCGGTGATCGTGAGCGACAACCCGACGCCCGAGGCCTTCATCGCGCAGGCCAGATCGCTGGGCCTGGAAGGCACCGCCACCTATGGCTTTCCCACCATGGCGCGGGCCGACGACGTGCAAGGCGGCGCGAGCAAGCTGGTGGCGTTGAAGGCGGTGACCGCGGGTTATCCGTTGCGCGGCAACCTGCAGACCTCGACCACCTTCGCCGGGCCGGGCGCGATCACGCGCGACATCCCGCCGGCCGGCGAGGCGTGGGTCGATGCCTCGCTGCTCGATTCGCTGGGCCTGAAGATCGGCGACCCGCTGCTCCTTGGCGACACGAGCCTGCGCGTGGGCCGCATCATCACGCTGGAGCCCGACCGCGGCGCCGGCTTCATGAGCTTTTCGCCGCGCGTGATGCTCAATCAGTCCGACGTGGCCCGCACCGGCCTCGTGCAGCCGGCCAGCCGCGTGGGCTACCGGTATGCGGTGGCGGGCAGCGATGCGGCGGTCAAGCGCTTCACCGATTGGGCCGAGGCCAGCATCAAGAAGGGCGAGTTGCGCGGCGTGCGGCTCGACTCCTTCGAGGGCGGCCGGCCCGAGATGCGCCAGACGCTCGACCGCGCCGAAAAATTCCTCAGCCTCGTCGCGCTGCTCGCGGCGCTGCTCTCGGCCGTGGCCGTGGCGCTGGCCGCGCGCGGCTTCGCGGCCAGCCACCTGGACGACTGCGCGATGCTGCGCGTGCTCGGCCAGAGCCAGCGCACCATCGCGATGGCCTATGCCTTCGAGTTCGCGGTGATCGGCCTCGTGGCGAGCGGCATCGGCGTGGCGATCGGCTTCGCGGTGCACTACGTGTTCGTGCTGCTGCTGGCCGGGCTGGTGGAGACCGCGCTGCCCGCCGCCACGTTGTGGCCGGTGGCGTTCGGCCTCGGCATGGGGCTCACGCTGCTGTTCGCCTTCGGCCTGCCGCCGGTGCTGCAGCTGGCGCGCGTGCCGCCGCTGCGAGTGATCCGGCGCGACGTGGGCGGGCTCAAGCCCGCATCGCTCGCGGTGCTGGGGATCGGCGTGGCGGGTTTCGCCGCGCTGCTGATGGCGGCGAGCAGCGACATCAAGCTGGGCCTCATCGCGGTCGGCGGTTTCGCGGGTGCCGTGGCCGTGTTCGCATTGCTCAGCTGGCTCGCGGTGAAGGTGCTGCGCCGCAGCGTCAACGAGACCACCGCGCCGCGCTGGCTGGTGCTGGCCACGCGGCAGATCTCGGCGCGGCCGGCCTATGCCGTGGTGCAGGTCAGCGCGCTCGCGGTCGGCCTCCTGGCGCTGGTGTTGCTGGTGCTGCTGCGCACCGACCTCGTCGCGAGCTGGCGCAAGGCCACGCCGCCCGATGCGCCGAACCGCTTCGTCATCAACGTGATGCCGGACCAGAGCGATGCGTTCCAGAAGTCGCTGCGCGATGCGGGCGTGGGCAAGTTCGACTGGTACCCGATGATTCGCGGCCGCCTGGTCGCCATCAACGACAAGCCGGTGACCCCCGACGACTACGTGGAAGACCGCGCCAAGCGCCTGGTGGACCGCGAGTTCAACCTGAGCAACGCCATGGAGGCGCCTGCGCACAACAGCATCACCGCGGGCGCGTGGAAGCCCGGTGCGGCGGGCGAAGTGAGCGTCGAAGAAGGCCTGGCCGACACGCTCGGTTTGAAGCTGGGCGACACGCTGCGCTTCGACATCGGCGGCATGCAGAACGACGCGCGCATCACGTCGCTGCGCAAGGTCGACTGGGGTTCGCTGCACGCCAACTTCTTCGTGATGTACACGGTGGCGTCGCTGCCCGACGTGCCGGTCACCTACATGGGCGCCTTCCGCGCGCCCGAGACGCGCGGCTTCGACAACGCGCTGGTGCGCAGCTACCCGAACGTGACCAACGTGGACATGAGCGCGACCATCAACCAGGTGCAGCGCGTGCTCGACCAGGTGATCCGCGCGGTGGAGTTCCTGTTCGGCTTCACGCTCGCGGCGGGGCTGGTCGTGCTCTTCGCCGCGGTGACTGCGACACGCGAAGAACGTGCGCGCGAGTTCGCGGTGATGCGCGCGGTGGGCGCGCGCGCGAGTCTGTTGCGGCAGGTGCAGCGCGCCGAGCTGATCGGCGTGGGCCTGCTCGCGGGCTTTCTCGCGAGCATCGTGGCCTCGGTGATCGGCTGGGGGCTCGCGCGCTACGTGTTCGAGTTCACCTGGACCGCATCGCCGCTCGTGCCCGTCGCGGGCGCGCTGGCCGGCGCGGTGCTCGCGCTGGCGGCGGGGTGGTGGGGCCTGCGCGACGTGCTGCGCCGGCCGGTGGTCGACACGCTGCGCCGCGCGGCCGAATAGGCACCGGCAACGACGTACAGTTTTTTTCTTTCGCGATCGGCAAGACGGGGCCGGGGATGCAATACATTCCCCGGCCCCGTATCCATTTCAAGAAGAGAAATTCCTGCATGCGCTTGGCGTCATTCCAGATCACCAACTTTCGCTCGATCAACGACAGCGGCCCCATCGACTCCCCACAGATCACGGCGATCCTCGGTCGAAATGACAGCGGCAAGTCGAACCTGCTGCGCGCGCTGCACAGCCTGAACCCGGCCGAAGGCCTCATCGAACTCAGTCCGATCAAGGACTTTCCGCGGCACCGGCGCCTGGAGGAATGCCAGGGCGACACGCCCGTCGTCGCAACGCGCTGGGCGCTCGACGAGAGCGAACGCGCCGAACTCAAGGCCATCCTTCCGCGTGCATCGGACGTGCGCCACGTCACCGCGGGCCGTGGCTATGCCGCGATGCGCTGGACCGGCTTCGAGGGCCTCGGCGAACTCTCGCTCGACGTGTCGGACATCAAGGGCAAGGTCCGCAAGATCGTGCCCGCCGTCAAGGCCGCTGCCGAGAAGGTCGCGGAAGGCGCCCGCGCCACGCTGGAACAGGAAGCCGATGCCTTCGATGCCGCGATGATCCCGAGCCCCGACTACATCAGGTGGTCCGAAGGCGCGGTGAAGGCGCTGCAGGCCTTGCGCAAGGCGATGGCCGCGGCCGATGCCGAGCTCAGCGACAAGCAGGAGCAGATGCTGGCCGAGCTGGAGGACATGGCCCGCGCGATCGCCAACGACACGCCCGCGCTCGCGAAGGCCAGGCAATGGGTGCTCGAGAAACTGCCGCGCTTCGTGTACGTGGACGAATACCCCGCGCTGCCCGGCCGCCAGAACATCGCCGACCACCTCGTGCGCAAGGGCTGGGGCCAGGCGACGCCCGAGCAGCGCAGCTTCGAGAAGCTCTGCAAGGTCGCGGGGCTCGATCCGCAGCAACTGCAGGACCTGCTCGAGAAGAACGACCAGGCCACGCGCAACCAGCTCGCGAACCGCGCCGGCTCGGTCGTCACGTCGGAGATCCGCCGCGTATGGAAAGACCGCGAACTCAAGGTCCGCTTCAACCTCGACGGCCCGTACATGGACACGCTGGTGTCCGACCCGAACGGCGCCTACGAGGTGGAGGTGAACCTGGACGAGCGCAGCCGCGGCTTCCAGTGGTTCTTCTCGTTCTACATCACGTTCTTTGCGGACACGCGGGGCGCGGGCGACGCGATCCTGCTGCTGGACGAGCCCGGCCTGCACCTGCATGCGCACTCGCAGGCCGACCTGCTCGCACACTTCGAACACGACTTCGGCAACCAGATCGTCTACACGACGCACTCGCCGTTCATGGTGCCCGTGCACCGGCTGGATGCGGTGCGCACCGCCAGCATGAGCGAGGCCGCGGGCACGACGGTGAGCAACAAGGCCGAAGGCGATGCGCGGACGCTCTATCCGTTGAAGGCGGCGATCGCGCTGGCTCGGGCGAATGCAGCGCCTGTCGAGGCACCATCGGGAACAGCCGGCGAGCAGGCGGAGAGCCCGCTGGCGTACGTGGCATAAGCCTGCGTCGCACCTCTCAGGCGGCGGATACGTTCGATCTCAAACGGCGCCGACCATGCGCCGCATGAGCAGGCCCTTCAAGTCTCTTCGCGTGTCGCAGACGAGGTGGTTGTAGGCGACATCCACCCGTGCTTCGTAAATGATGCGGTTCATGCCCGAGATGACTTGCCGGTACTGGGCCGCGTTCAGATTTTCCAGCTCCTCCGGAATTCGGCCCGCCAGGGGATGCGCTTGGATCATCGCGACGGATTGCTTGATCTTTTCGTAGCTCGCCGCCCAGGTTTCCGTGCTGAAGTTGTAGCGCCGCAGGTCCTTCAGGTCGGCCTCGGCGGACCGCAGGAACACAACCTTCATGGGGTGTGTTCTTGGTCCAGGTCGGCGAACACTTCGTCCGCAGGCCGGAATTGGCCCTGCTCAATTTCGCGATTGCCGAGCGCCAGGACTTTCAGGAGGGCGAGGGTCGCTTCCTGTTCTTCGTAAGAGCGCACATCCATCACCACGAGCTTGGCCTCGCCGTTCTGGGTAATGACCATGGGCTCGCGGGTGTCCGAGAGGGTCTTCACGATGTCCGCGGCATGGCTCTTGAGATAGCTGATGGGTTTGACCTGCGTGGAGAAATTCATTGCGCTCTCCCTGTGGTGGTTGATCGGACTGGTTATGGTCTGAATTCGGTTTTCTCCTGCTGAACGCCGCGTACAGCGTCATGGCTCATGTCCGGCCGCCTCGAAGATGTCGCGCAGCCACTGCGTGAACACGCGCACGCGCGCCGACAGCTGGCGGTTCTGCGAATACAGCACTGTCACCGGCATCGGCGGCGGCGCGAAATCGGGCATCAGCACTTTCAGCCGGCCGTCCGCGAGCTCGGCGGCCACGCGGTAGCGCGGCACCTGCACCAGCCCGAGCCCCGCGACCGATGAGCCCGTGTAGAGATCGGTGCCGGTCACCGAGACGGTCGCCGGCAGGTCCACGGTCGTCACCTGGCCATTCACCGTGAATTCGAGCGGCACCACCTTGCCCGTGCCGCTGGAGATGTAGTTGACCGCGCGGTGCGAGGCCAGCGCTTCGATGCTGTCGGGCTCGCCGTAGCGCGCGAGGTAGTCGGGGCTCGCGACCGTCACCTGCGGCAGCAGCGCGACGCGCCGCCCGACCATCGACGAGTCCTGCAGCGTGCCCGCGCGCAGCACGCAGTCGACGCCTTCGCGCACGAGGTCGACGAGCCGGTCGTCCTCGCCGATGTGCAACTGCAGCTCCGGGTAACGCGCGAGAAATTCCGGCAGCGCCGGCACCACGAAGTGCCGCGCGAGCGTGCCCTGCAGGTTCACGCGCAGCAGGCCCTTGGGCGCCTCGTTGCGGAACGACCCTTCTGCCTCTTCCATGTCGGCCAGCAGGCGCACGCAGCGGCGGTAATAGGCCTCGCCGTCCTGCGTGAGGCGCACGGTGCGGGTGGTGCGCTCCAGCAGGCGCGTGCCGATGCGCTCTTCCATGCGCTTGATGAGCGTGGTGACGGTGGCGCGCGGGATCTGCAGGTCTTCGGAGGCCTGCGTGAAGCTCTGGCGCTCGGCGATGCGCACGAAGGCCTGCATTTCCTGGAAGCGGTCCATGGGGGCGCGCGTGCTGGCTATTGTTTAAGTGAATGGAATTGTATTGGCGATTTGCGGGTGATTATCTTTTGGACGGAACGATCGATCATTCGTCTCACCAACCAACCACTGCAAAGGAATCGCACCATGACCACCACCAGCAACACCATCCGCAACGCCCGGGTCGCCATCGTCACCGGCGCATCGCGCGGCATCGGCGCCGCCGTCGCGCAGCGCCTCTCCAAGGACGGCTTCGCCGTCGCCGTCAACTACGCCACGGGCTCGGCGCAGGCCGATGCGCTGGTCGCCGAACTCACGGCAGCCGGCGGCAAGGCCATCGCGGTCAAGGCCGACGTGGCCAGCGCCGACGAAGTGCGCGTCATGTTCGACACCGTCGAGGCGCAGCTGGGCAAGGTCGACGTGCTGGTCAACAACGCCGGCGTGCTCAAGACCGTGCCGCTGGCCGACCACACCGACGCGCTCTACGACCAGACCTTCGACATCAACGTGCGCGGCACCTTCAACACGCTGCGCGAAGCGGCCACGCGGTTGAACGAGGGCGGGCGCATCGTCAACTTCTCGAGCACCACGCTCGCGCTGAACATGCCCGGCTACGCGATCTACAACGCCACCAAGGCGGCGGTCGAGGCCTTCACGCACGTGTTCGCCAAGGAACTGCGCGGCCGCAACGTCACGGTGAACGCCGTGGCGCCGGGCCCGATCGCGACCTCGCTCTTTCTGGACGGCAAGACCGACGAGCAGATCCAGGCCTTCGCCAAGATGCCGCCGCTGCAGCGCCTGGGCCAGCCGGAGGACATCGCCTCGGTGGTGGCCTTCCTGGCCGGTCCCGATGCGGGCTGGGTCAACGGCCAGATCCTGCGCGCCAACGGCGGCGTTGCCTGAATCCGCTCATTCATTCACCTGTTCGACCCAACCCGATCTCTCGGAGAAACACCATGCAAAAGCAAATCATCCTGGTCACCGGCGCAGGCACCGGCATCGGCAAGCTCAGCGCGCAATCGCTGGCGGAAGCCGGCCATGTGGTCTACGCGTCGATGCGCGACATCGCGGGCCGCAACAGTGGCCGCGCCGCCGAGATGCGCAGTTACGCCGCGGCCCACGGCCTGCAGCTGCACCCGCTCGAACTCGACGTGCTCTCGCAGGCATCGGCCGATGCCGCCGCCGCCACCATCGTGCGCGAGCAGGGCCACATCGACGTGGTGATGCAGAACGCCGGCCACCTCGTGGTCGGTCCGACCGAGGCCTTCACGCCGGAAGAGATCGTCAAGGTGTTCGACACCAACGTGCTCGGCGCCCAGCGCGTGAACCGCGCGGTGCTGCCGTACCTGCGCAAGCAAGAGTCCGGCTTGATGCTGTGGATCAGCAGCAGCACGACCAAGGGCGGTTTCCCGCCGTTCATGGGCCCCTACGGCGCGGCCAAGGCGGCGATGGATTCGCTGGCCGTCACGCTGGCCTACGAGATCGCGCGCTTCGGCATCGAGACCTCGATCATGGTGCCCGGCGCCTTCACCCAGGGCACCGACCACTTCCCGAGCGCCGGCAAGCCCGCCGACGCTGCCACCACGGCCGCCTACGGCCGCTACGACGGCGTGATGGACCGGATCGGCCAGAGCCTCTCGGCGCTGATGCCCGACGACGCCGATCCGCAGGCTGTGGCCGACGAGATCGTGCGCATCGTGGGCCTGCCGGCCGGCCAGCGCCCGATGCGCTCGGTGATCGACTTCGTGGGCGATGGCGCCAAGGAAGTGTTCGAGGTGTCGGAGCGCGTGCGCATCGACTTCGCGCACCGCATCGGCATGGGCGACCTGCTCGAAGCGAAGATCAAGCGCTGAAAGCCGGGGAGGGCGTCACGAAAATCCGGTGGATCTTCCTGTCCAATAGCGGCATGGACTATCCACCGAACGAGCTCGCGGAGCGCCTGACCGAACTCGAAATCAAGTCGAGCTACGCCGACGACCTGCTGGAGCAGCTGAACATGACGATCTACCGGCAACAGCAGCAGATCGACAGCCTGATCCAGCAGGTGGCGCACCTGCGGCAGCAGAGCCAGAACGCGGGGCAGGATGGCGCGGCGCGTAACCTGCGCGACGAACTGCCGCCGCACTATTGAAAGAGAAAGCTCAGCCGTGCGAGTGCCAGAGCACGGCGAAGAAATGGCAGGTGCTGCCGGCCAGCACGAAGAGGTGCCACACCGAATGGGCGAAGCGCACCTTGTTGTCGAACAGGAAGACGACGGCACCCGCGGTATAGAAAAGCCCACCGGCCACGAGCCAACCCAGCCCCGCCGGTGACATGCGCTCGTACAGCGGCACCGCCGCCATCAGCGCCATCCAGCCCATCGCCACATAGAGCCCGGTCGACCACAGCGGATGCTGCAACCGGTTGAAGAGCTTGGCGCCCACGCCGAGCGCGGCGGCGGCGCAGATCGCGCCGAACAGCGTCCACCCCCACGGCCCGCGCAGCACGCCGAACAAAAAAGGCATGTAGCTGCCCGCGATGAACAGGTAGATGGCCGCGTGGTCCAGCCGATTGAACCAGGCCTTGGCGCGGCCGATCGGCAGCGCGTGGTACAGCGTGGAGATGAGATACAGCACGATGGCCGTGCCCGCGAAGAGCGAGACGCCAACCACGCTCGCGGCCTGGCCCTTCTGCGCGGCGCTGTAGACCAGGATCGGCAGCGAGGCGATCGCCAGAGCCAGCCCGAGGCCGTGGCTCAGGGCGTTGAAGAGTTCTTCCATCGCGGTCTGGTCGCGGGCCGCGGAGGCTGGCTTCTTTGAGTCGGCGGGAAAGGGCTGCGGCTGCACGGGCGGGCTATTCGTCATCAGGAACAGAACCTCTGGAATCGGTTTTGGTTCCGCAATGCGCGCGAAACCGGCAGATCATGTTACTTGACCTGCTGTTTGCCAAGTTTGCGCGCCAATGTGCGCCGATGCATGCCGAGCCGCCTTGCAGTCTCGGAGATATTGAAGCCGGTCTCGGCCAGCATCTCGTGGATGCGCTCCCACTCGAGCGTCTTGATCGAGGTCGAGCGGTTGGTCAGCTCCACCTCGGTGGTGCCGGCGGCGCGGCCGAAGGCGGCCTCGATGTCGTCGGTGTTCGAGGGCTTGGCCAGGTAATGGCAGGCGCCCAGCTTGATGGCTTCCACGGCGGTGGCGATGCTGGCAAAACCCGTGAGCACCACGATCAGCATCTTCGGATCGTGCTGGTGGAGCATCTGCACGCAGGCCAGGCCCGAGGCCTCGCCGTTGAGCTTCAGGTCGACCACCGCGTAGCCTGGTGATTGATCGGGCGACCGGGTTTCCAGCAGCGCCTGAACCTCGTCGGCATTGCTCGCGTGCACCACCGCATAGCCGCGGCGCTCGAAGGAGCGGCTGAGCGTGCGCGCGAAGGCGCCGTCGTCCTCGACGATCAGCAACTGGCGTGGGGCTTCGGCGGTTTCGGTCATGGCTTTGCTTTGGCGATGGGCTCGAGGGGCTCGGCCGGCGCGACCTCTTCGTCGTCGCCTTCCTCTTCTTCGAGCACGATGGCCGCGAGCGGCAGCGTGACGGTCACGATCGCCCCGCCCTCGGGCCGGTTGCGCGCCGCGACGCGGCCGCCCAGGGTGCGCGCCACGTTGGCGACAAGGAACAGCCCGAGCCCGCCGCCCGGTCGGCCCTTGCTCGACTGGTAGGGCTTGCCGAATTCCTTGAGGATGGCCGGCAGGAAGCCCGGGCCGGCGTCGGTGACCGCGATCGTCAGCGCGTCGGCATCGTGCGACGCTTCGAGGCGCAGCCAGTGCGGCGAGGCCTCCAGGGCGTTGTCGAGCACGTTGCAGATCATCTGCTTGAAGGCCGAGTCGGAGACCATGGGCAGGTCCTGGCCGAAGCGGTTGTCGTAGTCGAACTCCTCGACCGGGCGCGTGGCGCGCCATTCCTCCACGAGGTCGTCCAGGAAGGTGCTGACCGTGGTTTCCTCCGACGATTCGCCGCGCGCCTCGCCGGCCGACAGGAGGATGCCGCTCACGATGCTCTTGCAGCGCTGGATCTGCAGTTCCATCTCGGCCACTTCTGTCAGCAGCTCGGGGTCGGAGCTGAAGTGCGGCAGCCGGCGCCAGTCGCCCAGGATCACCGCCAGCGTGGCCAGCGGCGTGCCCAGCTCGTGCGCGGCGCCCGAGGCGAGCAGGCCCATGCGCACGATGTGCTCTTCTTCCGAGGCGCGCTGGCGCAGGTCTGCCAGCCGCGCATCGCGCGCGCGCAGGTTGCCGCTGATGCGGGTGATGAAGATCACCAGCAGCGCCGCGTTGAGCGCGAAGCACACCAGCATGCCCTGGATGTAGGGGCTCCAGAGGCCCCGGTGGTGGTCCAGCGGCAGCGCGAGCGGGCGCGAGAACAGCGCCAGCCCCGCGAAGCACAGGCTGGTGATGACCACGATGGTCCAGGTCGACCAGGCCTTCAGCAGCACAGCGCCCAGGATCACCTGCAGCAGATACAGAAAGACGAACGGGTTGGTCGCGCCGCCGCTCAGGTAGAGCTGCGCCGTGAGCGTGGTCACGTCGACCAGAAGCGCGAGGAACAGCTCTCCATTGGTCACCCGGCGGTGGGTGCGCGAGCGCAGCAGGCTCACCATGTTGAAGAGCGCGAGACAGGTGAGCACCTGCAGCATGTTGTCCAGCGGCAGCCGGATGCCGAAGCCGTAGTGCACCACCAGGATGGTGGCCACCTGCCCGACCACCGCGAACCAGCGCAGCTGGATCAGCTGCTGCATGTTCTTGTGGCCGGTGGCGTTGTCCAGGCTCGCCACGCCGGCGCGCGGGGCGTGCAGCTCGCCCGCGACCGCTGCCACGGTTTCAGTCGCGATGCGCATCGGGGCGGGGGCGGGGGTCGGCATGGGCCGCATTTTCGCCGCTGCCGCCGGCAAGCCTTGCGGCGCGCCTGCGCCCGTCGCGCCAGACGAACCATGCGGCGCCCAGCACCATCAGCGCGAGGCCGTACCAGGTGAGGGCGTAGACGAGATGGCTGTTGGGGAAGGCGATGACCGTGAGGCCGCGCACCGGGTAGTCGACTGTCTCGGCAGACAGCGACGGATCGGCTTCGGCATCGACGAAGTAGGGCGCCACGTCACTCAGCCCGCGTGCCGCGCCGATGGCCTGCACGTCGCGCGAGAACCAGCGGTCCGCGGCGGGCTCGTTCTTGCGCAGGAACCCGCCCTTGGGCTCGGTGATGCGCAGCAGGCCGGCAATGGTGACTTCGCCCTTGGCCTCGGTGGCCGCGCGGCTCGCGCGTTCGCGCACTTCGGGTGGCACGAAGCCGCGGTTGACCAGAATCACCGTGCCGTCGGCCGCTTGCAATGGGGTCAGCACCCAGAAGCCTGCGCCGAGCCGCGTGCTGGCTTGCGTGAGGGTTTCCTTGTCGTGCAGGAAGGTGCCGGTGACGTGCAGGTGGCGGTATTCGTCATTGGCCGCGCTCACTTTCGGCCAGTCGGCGCGCGCGGGGGGCTCGGCGGCCGGGGCGTGCACGCGCTGGTCGACGCGGGCGATGAGATCGAGCTTCCAGGCTCGGCGCTCGACCTGCCAGGTGCCGAGCGCGAAGAAGCCGGCAAAGGCCAGCAAGGCAAGGGCTGCCAGCGCGAACCGTTTCACGATGCGAGGCCTTCGGTCTTCGCCACCCGGTCGGGCTGAGCTTGTCGAAGCCTCGCGCCCGCCGGAAGCAGCCCTTCGACAGGCTCAGGGCGAGCGGTTTTCATCACCTCAGGGCATGTTCTTCATGTCGTGCACCGACATCGGCATCATGTTGGTGTTCATGTGGTACATGACCCAGAGCGAACCGGCCAGCGTGATGACCACGAGCACGATCGTGAAGATCAGCGCCAGCATGTTCCAGCCGCTCTCGGACTTGGCGTCCATGTGCAGGAAATAGATCATGTGCACCACGATCTGCACGGCCGCGAAGCCCAGGATCACCAGCGAGGTGGTGTTCGCGCTGGGGATCACCTTGCCCATGACGAGCCAGAACGGAATCGCGGTGAGCACCACGGCCAGCACGAAGCCGGTCATGTAGCCCTTGAAGGTGCTGTGGCTCACGGGGCCGTCGTCGTGATGGGCGTCGTGCCCATCGTGTGCGCCATGGCCGTGGCCGTGCGCGGCTGCGGTGTCGGTGTGGGCGCTCATGCCATCGATCCCATCAAATACACAAAGGTGAAGACGCCGATCCACACGACGTCCAGGAAGTGCCAGAACATCGACAGGCACATCAGGCGGCGGCGGTTCGCGGCGGTGAAGCCGTGCTTGGGCAGCTGGATCATCAGGACGATGAGCCAGATGATGCCGAAGCTCACATGCAGGCCGTGGGTGCCCACCAGCGCGAAGAACGACGAGAGGAACGCGCTGCGCTGCGGGCCCGCGCCTTCGTGCAGCAGGTGCGCGAATTCATAGAGCTCCAGGCCGATGAAGCCCGCGCCCAAGAGGCCCGTGATGGCCAGCCACACGAGCACGCCGCCCATGCGCTTTTTCTGCATCTCGAGCATCGCGAAGCCGTAGGTGATCGACGACAGCAGGAGCAGCGAGGTGTTGATCGCCACCAGCGGCAGGTCGAAGAGATCAGCGCCCGAGGGGCCGGCCGCGTAGCTGCGGCCCAGCACGCCGTACACCGCGAACAGGCACGCGAAGATGAGGCAGTCGCTCATCAGGTAGAGCCAGAAGCCCAGCAGCGTGCCGTTCTCGGGGTGGTGGTCGTTGCCGACGTGGAACAGCTCGAACACGGGCGGCTTGCCGGTGTGGTCGCTGTGGGGGTGCACGCCCGCGGGCGTCTGGAGAGCGGTGGTATCAGACATGGGCAGCTCCCGAGACTCCCGAGACACCCAGGAGGCGCGTGCGTTCGCCTTCGGTGCGAACGACGTCTTCCGCGGGGATGTAGTAGTCGCGCTTGTAGTTGAAGGTGTGCGTGATCACGGCGACCAGCATGGCGACGAAGCCGACGCCCGCCACGAGCCACATCTGCCAGATCAACGCGAAGCCGCAGAGCGCCGCCAGGGCCGCGATGATGAAGCCGGCGCTGGTGTTTTTGGGCATGTGGATCGGGGTGAAGCCCTCGAGCGGACGCTCGTAGCCGCGGCGCTTCATGTCGGTCCAGGCATCGTTGTCATGGATGCGCGGCGTGAACGCGAAGTTGTAGGCCGGCGGCGGCGAGGAGGTCGACCATTCGAGCGTGCGGCCGTTCCACGGATCGCCCGTGGTGTCGCGCAGCGACTCGCGGCGGATGTAGCTCACCACCAGCTGGATGATGAAGGAGGCGATGCCCAGCGCGATCAGCACGGCGCCGAAGGCGGCGATCTGGAACCAGATCTGCAGCGACATGTCCTGGAAGTGGCTCATGCGGCGCGTGACGCCCATCAGGCCCAGGATGTACAGCGGCATGAAGGCGAACCAGAAGCCCACGATCCAGAACCAGAACGAGCACTTGCCCCAGAACGGATCCAGCTTGTAGCCGAAGGCCTTCGGGTACCAGTAGGTGATGCCCGCCAGCATGCCGAACAGCACGCCGCCGATGATCACGTTGTGGAAGTGGGCGATCAGGAACAGGCTGTTGTGCAGCACGAAGTCGGCCGGGGGAACGGCCAGCAGCACGCCGGTCATGCCGCCGATCACGAAGGTGATCATGAAGCCGATGGTCCACATCATGGGCAGCTCGTAGCGGATGCGGCCGCGGTACATGGTGAAGAGCCAGTTGAAGATCTTCGCACCCGTCGGGATCGAGATGATCATCGTCGTGATGCCGAAGAACGAATTCACGCTGGCGCCCGAGCCCATGGTGAAGAAGTGGTGCAGCCACACGAGGTACGACAGGATCGTGATCACGACCGTGGCGTACACCATCGAGGCGTAGCCGAACAGGCGCTTGCCCGAGAAGGTGGAGACCACTTCCGAGAAGATGCCGAAGGCCGGCAGGATCAGGATGTACACCTCGGGGTGGCCCCAGATCCAGATCAGGTTCACGTACATCATGGCGTTGCCGCCCAGGTCGTTCGTGAAGAAGTTGGTGCCGACGTAGCGGTCGAGAGACAGGAGGGCCAGCACGGCGGTCAGCACCGGGAAGGCGGCGACGATCAGCACGTTGGTGCACAGGGCCGTCCAGGTGAAGACGGGCATCTTCATCATCGTCATGCCGGGCGCGCGCATCTTCACGATGGTCGCCAGCAGGTTGACGCCAGAGAGCAAGGTACCGACCCCCGCTATCTGCAACGACCAGATGTAGTAGTCCACCCCCACGTCGGGGCTGAAGAGAATGCCCGACAGCGGCGGGTACGCGAGCCATCCGGTCTTGGCGAATTCGCCCACGAACAGCGACGCCATCACCAGGCCCGCGCCGAAGGTGGTCATCCAGAAGCTGAAATTGTTCAGGAACGGGAAGGCCACGTCGCGCGCGCCGATCTGCAGCGGAACCACGAAGTTCATGAGGCCCGTGACCAGCGGCATCGCCACGAAGAAGATCATGATCACGCCGTGGGCGGTGAAGACCTGGTCGTAGTGGTGCGGCGGCAGGAAGCCCGCGTTGTCGCCGAAGGCGAAGGCCTGCTGGGCCCGCATCATGATGGCGTCGGAGAAGCCGCGCAGCAGCATCACCAGGCCCAGGATGATGTACATGATGCCGATCTTCTTGTGGTCGATGCTGGTGATCCAGTCGCGCCACAGCGTGCCCCACACCTTGAAGTAGGTGATCGCGCCCAGGAGGGCGATGCCGCCGAGCACGACGGCGATGAAGGTCACGAGCAGGATGGGCTCGTGATAGGGAATCGCCTCCCAGGTGAGGCGGCCGAAGACGAGCTTCGTCAGGTCAAGGTTCGCAAGCATCGTGTCATTCTTCGGTGGTGCACATCGCGGTGACGTACTTACGCCGGGGCGAGTTGAGGGTGTCGGGTTGCCAGTTCGGGAGGGCCGCGGTGGCGACGTTGAAGGCGCCGGGCTTGCCCATGCCGCCGTCCGCGTCGATGGCCATCATCTGGCTCATGCACATCTTGTTGCGGTCGACGCAGCGGTTGAGGATGGCGTTGTACAGGTCGGCGTCGACGGTGGCGTAGTGGCGCACCGGTTCGCGCTCGCTGGGCACTTCCAGCTTCATGTAGCCCTCGCGGGTGAGCTCGCCCTCCTTGGAGGTCTTGGCCTTCTCGACCCACTTGTCGAAGTCTTCCTTGTTCAGGCCGTGGAACTTGAAGCGCATGCCCGAGAAGCCCGCGCCGCTGTAGTTGGCCGAGAAGCCTTCGAATTCGCCCGGCTTGTTGATGACCGCATGCAGCTTGGTCTCCATGCCCGGCATGGCGTAGATCTGGCCGGCCAGCGCGGGGATGAAGAAGGAGTTCATCACCGAGGAGGCGGTGATCTTGAAGCTGATCGGCACGTCCACCGGCGCGGCCAGTTCATTGACCGTGGCGATGCCCTGCTCGGGGTAGATGAAGAGCCACTTCCAGTCCAGCGCCACCACCTCGACCACCAGCGGCTTGGTCTCGGGCGAGATCTGGCGCTTGGCGTCCAGGCGGCTCAGGGGGCGGTAGGGGTCCAGCGTGTGGGTGCTGATCCAGGTGATCGCGCCCAGCGCGATGATGATCAGGAGCGGCGCCGCCCAGATCGCCAGCTCGAGCTGCGTGGAGTGGTCCCAGTCGGGGCTGTAGGTGGCCTCCTTGTTCGACTGGCGGTAGCGCCAGGCGAAGAAGATGGTCAGCCCGATCACCGGGATGATGATGATCAGCATCAGCACCGTGGAGACGACGATCAGGCGTCCCTGCTGATTGGCGATGTCGCCGGAGGGGTTCATGAGCACCGTGTTGCAGCCCGCCAGGAAGGCGAGGGGAAGCAAGACGAGCCATCGGCGAAGGGAGTGGAGGGTGGGCATGCCGAAGAGAAAGAAAGAGGTGCGTGGGCTGCGCAAAGACTCCACAATCTACGACCAAAGGGCCTGGCCGCCTATTGGACGTTTTGTCCTATGGCGGGAATCCCCGTTCGGTGAGACGCTTGGAGCCTCTGTTCAATGGTCTACCTTTGTCACTGCCGGTGACACCCGAATTACAAAACGCAATGACGACGACGTCCAGCATCAGTCCGCAAGGCGCACAGCCTGTGCCGAACACGTCCGGAAACGGCGCCAGCCTGAACCAGAGTGGCGACGCCGATCACTCGCACATCGCCCCGGGCGAGATCGCGGTCGGCGTGATCATCGGCCGTGCTTCCGAGTATTTCGACTTCTTCGTCTACGGCATCGCCTCGGTGCTGGTGTTCCCGTACGTATTCTTCCCGTTCGAGCAGCGCCTGGAGGGAATCCTTTACGCGTTCGTGGTCTTCTCGTTCGCCTTCATCGCGCGGCCGTTCGGAACTGTCATCTCGATGGCGATCCAGCGACGATTCGGGCGCGAGACCAAGCTCACGATCGCGCTGTTCCTCCTGGGCACCTCCACCGCCGGCATCGCCTTCCTACCGGGCTACGACAGCATCGGCTTCACCGCGATCGTGCTGCTGTCGGTGTTCCGCTTCTGCCAGGGCCTGGCGCTCGGCGGCTCGTGGGACGGCCTGCCCTCTTTGCTGGCGCTGAACGCCCCGCCGAACCGCCGCGGCTGGTACGCCATGCTGGGCCAGCTGGGCGCGCCCATCGGCTTTTTCATCGCCAGCGCGCTGTTCGCCTTTCTCTATGCGAGCCTGTCGATCAAGGACTTTCTCGACTGGGGCTGGCGCTACACCTTCTACGTGGCCTTCGCGATCAACGTGGTGGCGCTCTTCGCGCGCCTGCGCCTGGTGGCCACCGAAGAGTATTCGCGCCTGCTCGAAGAGCGCGAACTGCAGCCCACCAGCGTGGTCGAGCTGACCCGCTCTCAGGGGACCAACCTCTTGATCGGCGCGTTCGCCGCGCTCGCGAGCTACGCGCTGTTCCACCTGATCACCGTGTTCCCGCTCTCGTGGATCACGCTGTACTCGGACCAGTCGATCACCGAATTCCTGGTGGTGCAGATGATCGGCGCGGTGTTCTGCGCCGGCGGCATCGTGGCTTCGGGCCTGATCGCCGACCGCGTGGGACGCCGTTTCACGCTGGGCGGCCTGGCCGCGCTGATCGCGGTGTTCAGCGGCTTCGCGCCCACGCTGCTCGATGGCGGCCGCCTCGGGCAGGACGTGTTCATCCTGCTGGGCTTCGTGCTGCTGGGCCTCTCGTACGGCCAGGCGGCCGGTGCCGTGACCTCGAACTTCGAGCCCAAGTACCGCTACACCGGCGCAGCGCTCACGGCCGACCTGGCCTGGCTCATCGGCGCCGCGTTCGCGCCGCTGGTGGCATTGGGTCTGTCGGCGCACTTCGGGCTGGCGTACGTCAGCGTCTACCTGCTCTCGGGCGCGGCCGGCACGCTCGCGGCGCTGGGGCTGAACCGGGCGCTGGTGCGCGACTGACCTCGCCGAAGCTGTCGATGAAAAGGGGCCGCTCGGCCCCTTTTTCTTTTCCGTGATCGGGGCGCGTGGTGGCTTAGGATTCGCCCATGTTCGCCGCCGCCATCTTCGACATGGACGGGCTGCTCATCGACTCGGAGCGGCCCATCATGGCCGCCTGGATCGAAGCGGCCCGCACGCTCGACATCGAGCTTTCACACACCCAGTACCTGCAGGTCGTGGGCCTCGCCACCGTGGAGTCCGAGGTGATCCTCGGCACGCTGCTCGGCGGACCCGAGGCCTACCGCCATGCGATCGCGCATGTTCGCAAGCTCTTGCAGCTGGAGCGCTCGGACGGCACACCGCTCTTTCCCATCAAGCCCGGCGCGGCGGAGTTCCTGGCCGCATTGCGCCAGCGCGGCACGCGCTGCGCTGTGGCGTCGTCGTCCACCAGCGGGCAGATCCAGGCCTGCCTCGGCAGTCTCGACGTGCTCCATCACTTCGATGCCTTCGCGGGCGGCGACGAAGTGGCACGCGCCAAGCCCGACCCGGCGCTCTACCTGCTCGCGGCTTCGCGCCTGGGCGTGGACCCGGCAGAGTGCATCGCCTTCGAGGACAGCGAGAACGGCGCCAAGGCCGCGCTGGCCGCGGGCCTGCGCGTGGTGATCGTGCCGGACCTGAAGCACCCGCCCGCGTCGATCGTCGAGCGGGCGTTCCATGTGCTCGCGTCGCTGCACGACGCGACGCCGCACCTGCCGCGCTGGTTCCCCGGCGAACTGCTGCAGCCGTGATCCGGCGCGCGCTGCGCCGAGCCGCGTGCGCAGCACAGGCCGCCGCGTCCTCGCTCACGCCATCGGCGGCAGGCCGGCGAGCAGCTTGTCCAGCGTGATCGGATAGTCGCGCACCCGCACGCCCGTCGCGTTGTAGACCGCATTGGCCACCGCGGCCGCGACGCCGCACATGCCCAGCTCGCCCACGCCCTTGGCCTTCATCGGCGAAGAGATCGGGTCCGTCTCGTCCAGGAAAATCACGTCCTGGTGCGGGATGTCGGCATGCACCGGCACCTCGTAGCCGGCCAGGTCGTGGTTGACGAAAAAGCCATGGCGCTTGTCGAGCGCCAGCTCCTCCATGAGCGCGCCGCCCACGCCCATCGTCATCGCGCCGATCACCTGGCTGCGCGCGGACTTCGGGTTGAGGATGCGGCCCGCGGCGCACACCGCCAGCATGCGCCGCACGCGGATCTCGCCGGTCGCCGCATCGACGCCGACTTCCACGAAGTGCGCCCCGAAGGTGGACTGCTGGTACTTCTTGTCCAGGTCGCCGTACTCGATGCCGTCTTCGGCCGAGAGGCCTTCGGCGCCCGCGGCCTCGGCCAGCGCCACCGAGCGCCCGCCGGCGCGCACCATGCCGTCCGAGAATTGCGCCTCGCCGACGGGCAGGCCCAGCTTGCCCGCCACCGCTTCGCGCAGCTTCATGCACGCGGCATAGACGCCCGAGGTCGAGTTGTTGGCGCCCCATTGCCCGCCCGAGCCGGCCGAGACCGGATAGGCCGAATCCCCCAGCCGCACCGACACCTTGTCCAGCGTCACGCCCATGGTTTCGGCCGCGGTCTGCGCAATGATGGTGTACGACCCGGTGCCGATGTCGGTCATGTCCGTCTCCACCGTGACCATGCCCCGGTTGTCCAGCCGCACGCGCGCGGCCGACTTGGTGAGCAGGTTGTTGCGGAACGCGGCGGCCACGCCCATGCCGACGAGCCAGCGCCCGTCGCGCCGCTGCGCAGGCGCCGCATTGCGCTGGCTCCAGCCGAAGCGCTCGGCGCCCATGCGCAGGCATTCGTTCAGCCGGCGTTGCGAGAAGGGGCGCTCGGGCTTCTCGGGATCGACCTGCGTGTCGTTGAGCACGCGAAACTGCACCGGGTCGAGCTTGAGCTTTTCGGCCATCTCGTCCATGGCGATCTCCAGCGCCATCAGGCCCGGCGCCTCGCCGGGCGCGCGCATGGCATTGCCCTCGGGCAGGTCCAGCACGGCCAGGCGCGTGGTGGTCAGGCGGTTGGCGCCGGCGTACAGCAGCCGGGTCTGGTTGACCGCCGTCTCGGCCTGCCCGCCGGGCAGGTCGCCCGACCAGCCTTCGTGCGCGATGGCGGTGATGCGCCCGTCCTGCGCTGCGCCGATGCGGATGCGCTGGATCGTGGCCGGCCGGTGCGTGGTGTTGTTCATCATCAGCGGCCGCTGCAGCGCCACCTTCACCGGGCGCTTGGCCGCGCGTGCGCCGAGCGCGGCGAGCACCGCGTCCGCCCGCACGAAGAGCTTGCCGCCGAAGCCGCCGCCCACGAAGGGCGAGACCAGGCGCACCTTGTCCTTCGCGATGCCCAGCGTCTTGGCGACGTCGCCGACGCCCCAGGCGATCATCTGATTGGAGGTCCAGATCGTCAGCTTGTCGCCCTGCCACTGCGCGATGGAGGCGTGCGGCTCCATCATCGCGTGCGATTCGTCGGGCGTGGTGTAGGTGGCGTCCAACTGCACGGGCGCCGCGGCGAATGCGCCCGCGAAATCGCCGGTCTTGGTCTGCGGCTCGCCCGAGAACGGATTGGGCTTGGGCATCTGCGCGCCCTCCTTCTCTGCGGCCAGGTCGAAGCGGCCGGGCGAACGCTCGTACGCGATGCGCACCAGCTGCGCCGCGGCGCGCGCCTGCTCGAAGGTGTTTGCGACCACCAAGGCCACCGCCTGGTGGTAGTGGTCGACCTCGGGGCCTGCGAGCAGCTTGGCGGTGTTGAAGTCGCCCTTGCCCAGCTTGCCGGCATTGCGCGCGGTGACGATCGCCAGCACGCCGGGCGCGGCTTGTGCTGCGGCCAGGTCCATCGAGGCGATGCGGCCTTTGGCGATGCCTGCGCCCACGACATAGCCGTAGGCCGCGCGCGGCACCTCGGTGTTGCGTTCGTAGGCGTAGCGCGCGGTGCCGGTGGTCTTGAGCGGACCGTCGATCCGGTCGGTCGGCTTGCCGATGACCTTCAGCTGGTCGATCGGGTTGGTGGTGGCGGGTGTGTCGAATTTCATGCTCAGCTCCTGGCCTGTGCCAACGCCGCGGCCAGCGCGCGTTCGGCCAATGGCAACTTGAATGCGTTGTCGTGGGTGGGCTGCGCGTCCGCGAGCAGCGTGGCCGTGACCGCCTTGGCGCCTTGCGGCATCGCGGCCTCCGCCGCTTCCACGCGCCACGGCTTGTGCGCGACACCGCCCAGCGCAACGCGTCCCGATCCGTCGCGCTGCACGATGGCCGCGACCGAAACCAGCGCGAAGGCGTAGGAGGCCCGGTCGCGGACCTTGCGGTAGATGTGCGTGCCGCCGATGGGCTTGGGCAGCGTGACGCCGGTGATGAGCTCGTCCCGCTCGAGCGCCGTCTCGATGTGCGGCGTGTCGCCGGGCAGGCGATGGAAGTCGGCGATCGGGATCACGCGCGTGCGTCCGTCGGGTCGAACCGTTTCCACGGCCGCGTCCAGCACGCGCATCGCCACCGCCATGTCGCTCGGGTTCGTCGCGATGCAGGCCTTGCTGCCGCCGACGACCGCGAGCTGGCGCGTCACGCCGCCGATGGCGCTGCAGCCGCTGCCGGGGCGGCGCTTGTTGCAGGGCTGGTCGGTGTCGTAGAAGTAGGCGCAGCGCGTGCGCTGCAGCAGGTTGCCCGCGGTCGTGGCCTTGTTGCGCAGCTGGCCCGAGGCGCCCGCCAGGAGGGCCCGCGAGAGGATGCCGTAGTCGCGCCGGATGCGCTCGTCCGCGGCCAGGTCGGTGTTGCGCACCAGGGCGCCGATGCGAAGGCCGCCCTCGGGCGTCGGCGCGATCCGGTCCAACGCCAGGCCGTTCACGTCCACCAGGTGCACCGGGGCCTCGATCTGCAGCTTCATCAGGTCCAGCAGGTTGGTGCCGCCGGCGATGAACTTGGCGCCGGGGTTCGCGGCAATCGCCGCCGCGGCCTGCGTGGCCGATTGCGCGCGCTCGTAGGTAAAAGGTTTCATGCCCGGCTCCCGGCCACCTCGGTGATGGCTTCCACGATGTTGGAATAGGCGCCGCATCGGCAGATGTTGCCGCTCATGCGCTCGCGAAGCTCCTCGGCCGAAAGGATCGGCCTGGCAGTGAGGTCGGCGCTCACATGGCTCGGCACGCCGCGCTTGACCTCGTCGATCACCCCTACGGCCGAGCAGATCTGGCCCGGCGTGCAGTAGCCGCACTGGTAGCCGTCGTGCTTGACGAAGGCGGCCTGCAGCGGGTGCATGTTCTGCGGCGTGCCCAGCCCCTCGATGGTGGTGACCTGCGCGCCGTCGTGCATGACCGCGAGCGTGAGGCACGAATTGATCCGCCTCCCGTCCACGATCACCGTGCAGGCGCCGCATTGGCCGTGGTCGCAGCCCTTCTTGGTGCCGCTCAGGTGCAGGTGCTCGCGCAAGGCGTCCAGCAAGGTGGTGCGGGTGTCCAGCTCCAGCGGGTGCGCGGTGCCGTTGACGTTCAGCGACAGCTTCATCCGGGGCGAGGGGCCCGCCGGTGGCGCGCTCGAGGCCGGCGCGGCCACGGCGGGCGTGGGCGACGACACCGCGGCCGCGGTGGCGGTCGCGGCGCTGACGATGAGGGCGTTGCGTCGCGAGATCAAGGGGATCGTGGGGCTTTCCATGGGGGCTCCTGTCGTTCGGGGTTCGGAGGGGGCGGATGCGCGTCGGCAATCACTGCTGATATCGCGAGCCTGCTGCGATGGCAATAGGAGACCGGCTGCTCTTGCCGGTCGATTTGCCGACATCGTGGGGCGCGGCTGGGCGCGGGCCCTTCAAAGCATTCTTCTGGAGCGGGTCGCGCATCGATAGCGCATTTCGCTCCTTTTCTTGCCTATTCCGATGAACTCGAAACGCCGTGCGCCGCCACCGCGGGGCTCGCTGTCCCGCCCCGCAGCACCTCGACGTCTCTCTTGGGCGGTGCGCCGAACAGCCGGCTGTATTCGCGGCTGAACTGCGACGGGCTTTCGTAGCCGACCTTGAAGGCGGCGGTGGCTGCGTCGAAGTGTTCGTTCAGCATCAGGCGCCTGGCCTCGTTCAATCGCAGCCACTTCTGGTACTGCAGCGGGCTCATCGCGGTGAGCTGGCGAAAGTGATGGTGAAACGTGGGCGCGCTCATCTGCACGCGGCCCGCCAGGTCTTCCACGCGAAGTGGCGAGGCGTAGTTCAGCTTGAGCCAGTCGATGGCCCTGGCGATCCGGTGGCCCTGCCCGTCCACCGCGGCGATCTGGCGCAGCTTGGCGGACTGGTCGCTCATGAGCAGCCGGTAATGGATTTCGCGGTGGATCAACGGCGCGAGAACCGGAATCGCGTCGGGTTCATCGAGCAAGTCCAGCAGCCGCGCGATGGGCGCCAGCAGCGTGGGCGTTGCCGTGCCGATTCCCACGCCGACGCCCAGCTCGGCGCGGCGGCCACGAGGCGGCTGCAGGCTGCCTTGCGCGGCCAGTTCGGCCAGCGTGCGCACGTCCAGCTTCAGCACCATGCCCAGGCACGGCTGCGCCGCGCTCGCGCTGCGCACCTCGGAATTGGCGGGCATGTCCAGCGAGGTGACGAGAAAGCGCGAGGTGTCGTACGGGTAGGCCGCGCCGCCCACCCACATCTGCTTGGCGCCCTGCGCAACGAGCACGATGCTGGGCTCGATCATGCAGACGACCGGCGGCGCGGGCGCGTCGCGCCGAAAGAAGCTCAGGCCGGCGATCGGCGTGTCGCAGTCGCCCATGCGCGGCATGCGCGCGCCGATGATCCGCGCCATCGCTTCATGCGGCGATGTGCTTGGAGCGAGGGTGTCGTGAGGACCGGGCGTCATGTCGGCGAGGCTTGCGCGAGCACTCTACCCGCGGGCCCGTGCGCGATCCACAAAAAGCGTGCGCCCTCAGAGGAACAGGCAAGAAATCCAGCGGTGTGCGCAATCTCCGAGCGCCGCTCGCGCGAGCCCGGCTCAGAGCACTTCGTCGCGCAGCTGCGGAAACACTTTCGAGACCTTCGCGAGCAGGTAGTCGCCGTAGCGCCCGCTGAAGGCGTGTACGTTGGCGCGGTCCCAGCGCTCGGCGCTGTCGTCCAGCGCCTGTGCGCCCGCGAGGCCCTCGATGCGCTGCACGCGCGTCTCGAAGTTCGGATCGAAGAACAGCGGAAACGACAGCCGGTCGCGCCCCGAGGTGTTGCGCTTGACGCGGTGCGGCGTCGACTTGTAGAGCCCGCCGGTCATGCGGTCGAGCATGTCGCCGATGTTGCAGACGAAGGAGCCGGCGATCGGCGGCGCGTCGATCCAGCCGCCCGGCGTATGCACCGCGAGTCCGCCGACGTTGTCCTGGTGCAGGATCGTGAGCAGCCCGTAGTCGGTGTGCTCGCCGACGCCCCATTGCACGTCGAGCCCTTCGGGCACGGGCTGCGAGGGGTAGTTGAAGAGGCGGAAGAGGATCAGCGGATCGGCCGTGTAGCGCTCGGCGAAGTACGCAGCGGGCAGGTCGAGGCTCAGCGCGATGCCTTCCATCAGGCGATGGCCGAGTTGCGTCACCGCGGCCATGTACTCGAGGATGGTCTCGCGAAAGCCCGGCACGTCGGGAAAGAGGTTGGGCCCATGCACCGGCGTCTTCGCCTGCACCAGCGGGTGCGTGGCGGGCAACTCGGTGCCGAGGTAAAGCCCTTCTTTCCAGTCGGGCCGGCCCGAAGTCAGCTCGCCGCCGAGCGGGAAGAAGCCGCGCCACGCACGCCCGCCGAGGGCCATGCGCCACTGCATCTTGGTTTCCTCGGGCAGCTCGAAGAATTGGTGGCTCAGCACTTCGAGTCGCTGCACCAGCGCCGCATCGACGCCGTGGCCCGTGACGTAGAAGAAGCCGTGCGCGCGGCAGGCGGCGCCGATCTGCGCGGCCACCTCGTCGCGCCCGGGCGCACCGGCCACGAGCGGCGCGACGTCGATGAGGGGAAGGGATGCGTCGGTCATGCGTCTCTCGAGAAAGGCGAGCGGATGTCGGACAAAAACTGCTGCGCGCGCGGATGCTGCGGCCGGTTGAAGAAGTCGTCGGGCGTCGCGCGTTCCAGCACCTTGCCTTCGTCCATGAAGATCACGCGGTCGGCCACCTCGCGCGCGAAGCCCATCTCGTGCGTCACGCAGACCATGGTCATGCCGTCGCGCGTGAGGTCGCGCATCACCAGCAGCACCTCGCCGACCATCTCGGGGTCGAGCGCGCTGGTGGGTTCGTCGAAGAGCATCAGCGGCGGCTGCATCGCGAGCGCGCGCGCGATCGCCACGCGCTGCTGCTGGCCGCCCGAGAGTTCGCTCGGCCATGCATTGGCCTTGTTGGCCAGGCCCACGCGCTGCAGCAGCGCCATCGCGCGCTCCTCGGCATCCTTGCGCGTGAGGCCGCGCAGCTGCGTCGGCGCCATCGTGCAGTTCTGCAGCACCGTGAGGTGCGGGAACAGGTTGAACTGCTGGAACACGAAGCCGATGCGCGAGCGGAACGCGTTCACGTCGGTGCCGGGCGCATGGATGTCCTGGCCGTCGAAAAGAATGCGGCCCGACTGGATCGGCTCCAGCCGGTTGAAGGTGCGGATCAGCGTCGACTTGCCCGAGCCCGAGGGCCCGCACACCACGACGACCTCGCCCTTGTGGATGGTCTCGTTGATGTCGACCAGGGCCTGGTAGCTGCCGTACCACTTGTTGACGTTCTGCAGTTCGATCATGCGGACACCTTGGGGGCCGAGGCGGAGGAGGAAGTGGAAGCGATGGTGGACATGCCGCGGCGCGCGAGCCGGCGCTCCAGCCAATAGGCGAAGCGCGACAGCCCGAAGCAAAGAACGAAATACGTGCCACCCAAAATCAGGTAGATCTGCGCCGGCTTGGTGAACACCTGCGTATTGATCTGCGTCGCGATGAACGACACTTCCGCGAGGCCAATGATGTAGCCGAGCGACGTCTCCTTGATGGTCGAGACGAACTGGTTCACGAGCGAAGGCAGCATGCTGCGCAGCGCCTGCGGCAGCACCACCAGGCGCATCGCGCGGAAGTAGCCGAGGCCCAATGCGCGCGCGGTCTCCATCTGCCCGCGCGGCAGGCCCTGGATGCCGGCGCGCACGATCTCGGCGAGGTAGGCGGCATCGAAGATCACCAGCGCGATCAGCATGGTGGTGAACTGGTCGGTCTTCACGCCCGTCACGCTGGGCAGGAAGAAGTAGGCCCAGAAGATCACCATCAGCAAGGGCAGGCCGCGCACCACGAACACGAAGCCCGTCACCGGCCAGCGCAGCCACCGCCACGGGCTCACGCGCGCAAGACCCAGCACGATGCCCAGCGGCAGCGCGAGCACGAGCCCGCACGAGGCCAGCAGCAGCGTGAGCACCAGCCCGCCGAGCGGGCCGTTCGGGTACTGCCCGATGAGGAAGTAGACCCAGTAGTCGTTGATGATCTGCAGCATCGCGCGGGCGTCCTCAGATCGTTCGCACCGGGAAGCGGTGGTGGTACCAGGTCGCCAAGCCCGTGATGGCCAGCGACACCGTCAGGTACGCCGCGCTCGCGAACGCGAACGACTCGAAGCTGCGGAAGGTCGCGCTCTCCACCTGCCCGGCCTGGTACATGAGCTCGGCCACGCCGATCACGGTGGCGATGGAGGTGTTCTTCCAGAGGCTCAGCGTCTGCGAGATGAGCGGCGGCACCGTCACGCGCAGCGCCTGCGGCAGCACCACGCGGCGCATGGTGTCCAGGTAGCTGAAGCCCAGCGCGCGGCCTGCCTCGAACTGCACCGTCGGGATCGCGCGGATGCCGCTGCGGATGTCTTCGGCCATGAAGGCGGCCGTGTAGAGCGCGAGCGCGACGATGGCGCTGTAGGCCTCGATGTGCCCCGCATAGAGCCATTGCTTGATGCCATCGGGCAGCAGCTCGGGCGCGCCGAAATACCAGAAGAGCATGTGCGCGAGCAGCGGGATGTTGCGGATCGACTCCACGTACGCAAAGCCGAGCCAGCGCAGCGGCGCGATTGGCGAGAGGCGCAGGAGCGCCACCACCAGCGCGATGGGCAGCGCCAGCACGAGCGAGGCCGCCAGCAACTGCAGCGAGAGCAGGAGGCCCGCGACCAGCATGTCGTGGTACTTGCCGGTCAGCAGCAAGGAATAGTCGAACAGGGGCATGGGGGGCGACAGTATCACCGTCGCGGAGGGTGGGGCTCAAGCTCCCTCCCCCGCTGGGGGAGGGTTGGGGTGGGGGCACGGCGGCGATCGATGCGCCGCGGCGTGTTCAGAGGCCGCTTGCCCCCATCCCGGCCTTCCCCCGGAAGGGGAAGGAGAAATGCAAAGGCAGGGTCAGTCGATCTTGTCGCTATCGAACTTGAAGTCGCGCGTCTCGAAGCCCGAGGCGGTCGTCGGGCCGTACCACTTCACGAAGATCTTCTGCGCCTCGCCCGACTTCTCGAGCTCGCGCAGCGTATCGTCCACCACCGCCTTCAGGCCGCTCTCGCCCTTCTTGATGCCGATGGCCAGCGCCTCGGTGCTCAGGTTCTGCTTGAGCACCACGTACTGCGCCTTGGCCGGGCCGAGCTTGGCGTAGCTGCGCAGCAGCGCGGCCTCGTCGTCCACGTAGCCCACGCCCTTGCCCTGCTGCAGGGCCTGGAAGGCCTGCTGGCTCGTGTCGAAGGTCACGACCTCGGCCGTGGGCACGGCCTTGCGGATGTTGGGCTCCTGCGTGCCGCCGCGGATGGTCAGCACCTTCTTGCCACCCAGTTGCGGAATGTCGGCGATGCCGCTGTCCTTCTTCACGATGGCCTTCTGGCCGGTCACGAAGGTGGTGAGCGAGAAGTCGATCTGCGCCTCGCGCTCCTTGTTGTGCGTGAGGCCCGCGGCCACCAGGTCCACGTGGCCCTGCTGCAGCTCGGGAATGCGCGCGGCCACGGCGATTTGCTTGAGCACCGGCTTCACGCCGATCTTCTTGGCGATGGCGTTCACCAGGTCGACTTCGTAGCCGACGATCTGGCGCGTCTTCGGATCGACGAAGGTGGCGGGCTCGTCGGTGCCGAGCACGCCGACCACGAGCTCGCCCTTTTTCTTGATGTCGGCGAGCTGGTCCGCGTGGGCGACGGTGCCCAAGAGGAAGGTGGAAGCGGCAAGGGCCGCGGCGAGCAGGGTGTGACGCATGGTTGTTCTCTCTCCGGATGGAAATTCAGGGCCGAACCATAACAAGAAGCGCTGGGGATACTAAATCGTCAATCGCGATATGCATATACGCACGGCGATGCCGATGGCCGGACGCATTCATCGTGGTTTCAAACAGACCCGCGTGAGTCATTCGGGCGGGTCCCACGGCATCGGCGAGCCCGCGCCGCCGCTGCCGCAATAGGTCCATGGCTTGTCGGCATCCTTTCCCTGGTAGGGGCCGATGAAGCCTGCGTCGAACTGGCGCCAGCCAGCTTCCGCGCGGGCAGCGTCGGTGTCGAACACGCCCAGCAGTCGTTCGAGGATTCGCCGCCACTCGGGGCCCGTGGCGATCATCGAGCCGATCTCCATGGTGTCCAGATGAACGAAGGCGAAAGGGGCTTGCGCCAGCATCGCCGCGAACTGGTCGAACCACAGCGGCTTCAAGCCGGGGAAGCGGGTGCTCAACAGCGCGCGCCTTGCGGCGAGCGTGGCCATGGCCTGCGTGCGGGGCGCCACCAGGTAAGGCCACGGGCTGTCGGGTTCGTCAGGGTCGGGCAGGTCGATGATGTCTTCGCGCTGGAACAGGGAGAGCCACAGCAGCGGAAGGTGGTGCCCGGACAGCAGGTACGGCGCGTCATCGGAAAGCTCTCCTTGTGCCGGCTTGATCCCGGCATCCGTGAAATACAGCTCCGCATAGCTCCCCATGGCTTGGTTTCCTTTGCCGGCCGGTTTCGTCGGCGAGGCGGCTCGCCGCACCGAAGGGCATTGTGCCGTTGCGGCTTCCAAGGCTGGGTTAAATTCGCGGCGAGGGCCCGCACCTTCGCCGCCCCTCGATATCCCATACTCCCGCCCATGCAGATTCAAGAAAAGCCGCCCGCCGGCACGCCCTTCGAGTGGATCGGCGGCGAACCGAAGGTGGAAGCGCTGGTCGAGCGCTTCTACGACCTGATGGACCTCGAACCCGCGTACGCGCAACTGCGCGCCGTGCACGGCACGAGCCTGGACAACGCGCGCCAGCGCCTCTTCTGGTTCCTGTGCGGCTGGCTCGGCGGGCCGCAGCACTACACCGACCGCTTCGGCCATCCGATGCTGCGCGCGCGCCACCTGCCGCAGAGCATTGGCGGCCACAGCATCGGCATCAAGGAGCGCGACCAGTGGCTCGCGTGCATGGACCAGGCGATGGGCGAGACCGGCGTGCCCGATGATTTGCGCGCGCGCTTGCGTACGTCTTTCTTCCAGACCGCCGACTGGATGCGCAACCGCGGCGAATAAAACAGACCCCGACTTCCGAAAGACTCTCCCTCATGAACCCCATCGTCATCATCGGCGGCGGCCACGCCGCGGCCCAGCTCTGCGCGGGCCTGGCCGAAGCCGGGCAGGGCGCGCGCGTGCACCTCGTCTGCGAGGAGGCTTGCGAGCCGTACCACCGGCCGCCGCTGTCGAAGGCCTTCCTCAAGAGTGCCGAGGAAACCACGCAGCCGCACAAGGCCGCCGACTGGTACCGCGAAGCGGGCATCACGCTGCACCTGGGCGATGCGGCCGTGGCCATCGACCGCGAGGCGCACACCGTCACACTGCGCTCGGGCGCGGTGCTGCCGTGGGAACGGCTGGTGCTCGCCACCGGCACGCGCGCGCGCCAGATGCCCGACCTGAAGCAGGGCCTTGAAAACGTTGCGAGCCTGCGCGCCGCCGACGAGGCGCATCGCCTGCGCGAACGTCTTGCGAATGCGGAGCAGGTCACGGTGCTGGGCGGCGGCTTCATCGGCCTCGAAGTGGCGGCCACCGCCAAGGCGCTCGGCAAGCGGGTGCAGGTGATCGAGAGCGCGCCGCGCCTCCTGGGCCGGGCCGTCTCGCCCGAGTTGTCGGCGCACGTGCTCGCGACGCACCGAGCAGCGGGCATCGACATCGTGCTCGGCGCGCAGACCGGCGCATTCGAGGTCGAGGGCGATCGGCTGGTGTCGGTCCAGGTCAACGGCGCAAAGCAGCCGGTCGACCTGCTGCTGCTCGGCATCGGCGCCGTGCCCGAGACCGCATTGGCGCAGGCCGCGGGCATCGAGTGCGCCGACGGCATCGTGGTCGACGGCCACATGCAGACCAGCGCCGCCGACGTGCTCGCCGTGGGCGACTGCACGCGCTTTCCCGATCGCCGCGCGGGCCGCGCGCTGCGGCTCGAATCGGTGCAAAACGCGAACGACCAGGCACGCACCGCAGTCGCCACGCTGACCGGCGCGCCGCGACCGCACGATGCCGTCGCGTGGTTCTGGTCCGACCAGGGCGCCATGCGGTTGCAGATGGTGGGGTTGATGCCGGCCGAAGGCACGCCGGGTCTCACCAGCGTGCGCCGCCCCGGTCCCAAGCCCGAAGCGTTCTCGCTGTTCCACTATGTCGACGGGCAGCTCGCGTGCGTCGAATCGGTCAATGCGCCGGTCGATCACATGATGAGCCGCAAGCTCCTTGAAGCGGGCCGCAGCCCTGACCCGGTGGCGATTGCGGATGCGTCAATACCGTTGAAGAATCACCTGGCGTAGTGCATTGCTCCCCCGGTGGGGAGAGGGGTGGGATGGGGCACGATGGCGATCGATGCGCCGCAGCCTGTTCAAAGGCCGCTCGCCCCCCTCCCGGCCTTCCGCCGGAAGGGGAAGGAGCAAGTCAGCGGCGCACGGGCGCCAGCAGCACCACCAGCGCCCCGGCACCACCTTCGGCCGGCTTGGCCTGCACGAACGCGATCACCTCGTTCTTCTGGATCAGCCAGCGCTGCGTCTTCGTCTTGAGCACCGGCTGCTTGCCCGGCGAGCCCAGCCCTTTGCCATGCACCACGCGCACGCAGCGCAGACCCTGCTTGTGCGACGTGCGGATGAAAGCGCCGAGCGCCTCGCGCGCCTCGTCGCTGCGCAGGCCGTGCAGATCGACCTGCGCCTGGATCGACCAGTCGCCCTTGCGCAGCCGCGCGGTCACGTCGGTGCCGATGCCGGGGCGGCGAAAGCTCATGGCGTCGTCCACGTCCAGCAGCGTGGTCACGTCGAATTCGTCGGAGAGCGATTCGCGCAGCACGCGCTGCTCGTCCAACTGGTGCTGCACCGGGATCGGCGCGGGCGGCTCGGGCGCGAGCGGCACCGCGGCCTTGCGGCGCAGCGGCTCGGTGGCGCCGATGGCGCGCGCGAACAGGTCTTTCTCGGCCGCGCGCTTGCGCTCGGCGGCGGCTTTGGCCGCGGCCTCGGCCGCTTCGCGCTCGCGCGCCTCGGCCAGCACGCGCTGCACCTGCTTGAGGTCGGCGAGGTTCTTGATCGAAGGGGGACGCGAGGCCATCAGAGCAATCCTTTTTCGGCCATCGAGAAGCTCTGGCCTGGGCTCACGATGACATGGTCGATCACGCGCACGTCCACCAGCGAGAGCGCGGCCCGGAGCGTCTGCGTGAGCGACTCGTCGGCGCGCGAGGGCTCGATGGCGCCGCTCGGGTGGTTGTGCGCCAGCACCACGGCCGCGGCCTGGTGGTGCAGGGCGCGCATGACGATTTCTCGCGGATAGACGCTCGCCTGCGTGAGCGTGCCGCGAAACAGCTCCTCCAGCACGATCAGCCGGTGCTGCACGTCGAGAAACAGCACCGCGAACACCTCGTGCGGCCGCGAGCCGATGTGCAGCTGCACATACTGCTTGACCGCCTCGGGCGAATCGAACACCGTGCGCTCCTTGAGCTGCTCGGCCATGGCGCGGCGCGCCAGCTCGAGCACCGCGATGAGCTCGGCGCGCTTGGCATCGCCCCCCATGCCCTTGACGAGCTTGAGCTCCTCGGGACCGGTGTGCAGCAGGCCCGAGAGGCCGCCGAAGCGCTCGAGCAACTCCTGCGCCATCTGCAGCACGTTCTTGCCCGGCACGCCGGTGCGCAGCAGCAGCGCCAGCAGTTCGGCGTCGGCCAGCGCGGCGGCACCTCGGGCGATGAGTTTTTCGCGCGGGCGGGCGTTGGCGGGGAGATCCTTGAAAGCCATCGGAACCTGGGGGGAATGTTGGGAAAGCCGGGGAAACCTTGGGCGGAACGGGTGGAAGCGCCCCGTCCGTAAAATGCAGTCCAGTTTATCGGGACACCCACCTTGTCTTTGCCTACCTCCGTTGCTCTCATGTCCCACGTCGTGACTTCCGGCTCCTTCCTGACCCTGCACTACCGGCTCGCCGGTCCGGCGGGCGACATCATCAACACCTTCGCCGACAAGCCCGCGACCCTGTCGCTGGGCACCGGCGAGCTTTCGCCTGCCATGGAGCAGCGCCTGATGGGCCTAAAAGAGGGCACGCACGCCACCTTCGAGCTGCCCGCCGGCGAGGCCTTCGGCGACCGCAATCCCGAGATGCAGCAGTGGGTGGCCAAGAAGCTGCTCGCGCAGATGGGCGACCCCGACGAGAAATACGCGGTCGGCGACGTGGTGCAGTTCCCCACGCCCGATGGCACGGGCAGCTATGCGGGCGCGGTGATCGAATCGAGCGAGACCGCGGTGCGCTTCGACTTCAACCATCCACTGGCCGGACAACCCGTGACTTTTGAAGTCCGATTGATCGGGGTGCTATGAGCCGCCGGGCCGCTCCCAAGGCGAATGCCGCAGCGCGTAGCGCGGAGGTTGCCGAATGAACCCCGGTATCGAGGAAGTCATCCTCGCCGAGCCGCGCGGCTTCTGCGCGGGCGTGGACCGCGCCATCGAGATCGTCGAGCGCGCCATCGCCAAGTTCGGCGCGCCGATCTACGTGCGCCACGAGATCGTGCACAACACCTACGTGGTGAACGAGCTCAAGGCCAAGGGCGCGATCTTCATCGAGGAACTGTCCGACGTGCCGCCCGGCGCCACGCTGGTGTTCAGCGCGCACGGCGTGAGCAAGGCGGTGGAGCAGGAGGCGCGCGACCGCGGCTTCGAGATCTTCGATGCCACCTGCCCGCTGGTGACCAAGGTGCACGTGGAGGTGGCCAAGCTCGCCAAAGAGGGCTACGAATTCATCATGATCGGCCACAAGGGGCACCCCGAGGTCGAGGGCACGATGGGCCAGCTCTCCAGCGGCATCCATCTCGTGGAAGACGTGGCCGACGTCGCGAATGTCGCGCCGGCGCAGACCGACAAGCTCGCGGTCGTCACGCAGACCACGCTCAGCGTGGACGACGCCGCCGAGATCGCCGCCGCGGTGCGCGCGCGCTTTCCGAGCGTGCGCGAGCCCAAGCAGCAGGACATCTGCTACGCGACGCAGAACCGCCAGGACGCGGTGAAGATCATGAGCCCGCAGGTGGACCTCGTGATCGTGGTGGGCAGCCCCACCAGCTCCAACAGCAACCGGCTGCGCGAGCTCGCACAGCGCCTTGGCACCGAGAGCTACATGGTCGACTCGGCCGACGAGCTCAAGCCCGAGTGGTTCGAGGGCAAGGGCCGCGTGGGCCTCACGGCCGGCGCCTCGGCGCCCGAGGTGCTGGTGCGCGAGGTGATCGACCGCGTGCGGGCCTTCGGCGCGGTGTCGGTGCGCAAGATGGACGGCATCGAGGAGACGATCAAGTTTCCGCTCCCCAAGGGCCTCAAGCTCGACGACATTCCGCCTCCGGGACACATCTCTTGAACATGCAAACGACCCACTGGCGCTCCGAGATCGAGAGCGCTTCCCGCAGGCTGCGCGAGCGCGCCGGCGAATTCCTGCGCGAGACGCCGCTGTGGAAGCTGCCCGCATCCGCCTTCGGCCTGGGCACCGCGCCGGGCGTCGAGGTGTGGCTCAAGCTCGAACACCTGCAGGTGAGCGGCAGCTTCAAGGCGCGCGGCATGATGAACCGGCTGCTGGCCAACGACATTCCCGAGAGCGGCGTGGTCGTGGCGTCCGGCGGCAATGCCGGCATCGCCACGGCGGCCGCTGCCAAAGCCTTGGGCGTGCGCTGCCAGGTGTTCCTGCCGGGCGTTTCGCCCGAAGCCAAGCGCGCGCGCCTGCGGGCGCTGGGCGCCGAAGTGGTCGTGGTCGGCGAGCTGTATCCCGATGCGCTGGCCGCGTGCCTCACGCGGCAGAAGGAAACCGGCGCGCTGCTCACGCACGCTTACGACCAGCCCGAAGTCGTGGCCGGCGCCGGCACGCTGGGCCATGAGATCGAAGCGCAGGGCGGCTTGCCCGACTCGGTGCTCGTGAGCGTGGGCGGCGGCGGCCTGATCGGCGGCCTCGCCGGCTGGTTCGAGAAGCGCGCCCGCGTGGTGGCACTGGAGCCCGAGAAGGCGCCGACGCTGTTCCGCGCGCGGGAAGCCGGCGAGCAGGTCGATGTCGACGTGGGCGGCATCGCGGCCGATTCGCTCGGCGCGCGGCGCATCGGCGCGATCTCCTGGGAGATCACGCAGCAGCAGGTGCAGGATGCGCTGCTGCTGTCCGACGAATCCATCCGCGCCGCGCAGCAGTGGCTGTGGAAGGAACTGAAACTCGCCGTGGAGCCGGCCGCCGCGCTGCCGCTGGCGGCGCTGCAGACCGGCGCCTATGTGCCGCGCGAGGGCGAGAAGGTGTGCCTGATCATCTGCGGGGCGAACGTCGATCCGGCCACGGTCGCCTGAGGTCCTCGGGCCGGGGGAGGGCGCGCGCGTCGCGCCCACCTAAAATCCCCTCATGCTCGACATCACCCTGCTCCGAAAAGACCTGGCCTCCGCTGTGGCCGGCCTCGAAAAACGCAAGAAAAACCAGCCCTATCTCGACGTGTCGGCGTTCACTGCGCTCGAGGCCGAGCGCAAGACGGTCCAGACCCGCACCGAGGAAATCCAGGCGCGCCGCAACGCGCTGAACAAGCAGATCGGTCCGCTCAAGGCCAAGGGCGAATCGACCGATGCGCTGATGGCCGAGGTCAACGCGCTCAAGGCCGAGCAGGAATCGCAATCCAAGCGCCTCGAAGAAATCCAGCCCGAGCTGCAGGCGCTGCTGCTCGCCGTGCCCAACCTGCCGCACGCCAGCGTGCCGATCGGCGAGGACGAGACCGGCAACGTCGAGATGCGCCGCTGGAGCCCGCAGGGCGGCGCCGGTGCCAACGCCACGCCGCTGGCCTTCGCCGCGAAGGACCATGTGGACCTCGGCGCGCCGCTGGGGCTCGATTTCGAGATGGGCGCCAAGCTCGCGGGCTCCCGCTTCACCGTGATGAAGGGGCCGATCGCCCGGCTGCACCGCGCGCTCGCGCAGTTCATGCTCGACACCCAGACCGAGAAGCACGGCTACGCCGAGTGCTACGTGCCCTACATCGTCAACGCCGCCACGCTGAGCGGCACCGGCCAGTTGCCCAAGTTCGAAGGCGACCTGTTCGCCGCGAAGAAGGGCGGCCAGGACGGCGAACCCGCGCCCGATCACTCGGCGCTGTACCTCATCCCGACCAGCGAAGTGCCGCTGACCAACTTCGTGCGCGACGAGGTGGTGCCCGAGGCGCAACTGCCGATCAAGCTCACGGCCCACACGCCGTGCTTCCGCTCCGAAGCCGGCAGCGCCGGGCGCGACACGCGCGGCATGATCCGCCAGCACCAGTTCGACAAGGTCGAGATGGTGCAGATCGTGCACCCCGAGAAGAGCTACGACGCGCTCGAGCAGATGACCGGCCATGCCGAAGCCGTGCTGCAGGCGCTGGAGCTGCCGTACCGCGTGGTGCTGCTGTGCACCGGCGACATGGGTTTCGGCGCGACCAAGACCTACGACCTGGAGGTCTGGCTGCCGGCGCAGGACACGTACCGCGAGATCAGCTCGGTGTCGAACTGCGAAGCCTTCCAGGCGCGCCGGCTGCAGGCGCGTTTCAAGAACGCGCAGGGCAAGAACGAACTCGTGCACACGCTCAACGGCTCGGGCCTGGCGGTGGGGCGCACGCTGGTGGCGGTGCTGGAGAACCACCAGAACGAGGACGGCTCGATCAATGTGCCTGCCGCGCTGCGGCCGTATCTGGGCGGACTGGAACTGTTGCGCGGTTGAAAGCCTGAGGGCCGGGGCTTCAAAAGCCCCGTTTTTATCCGCTATAATCGCAGGCTCGACAGCACCGGAGAGGTGGCAGAGTGGTCGAATGTACCTGACTCGAAATCAGGCGTACTAGCGATAGTACCGAGGGTTCGAATCCCTCCCTCTCCTCCAATAAACAAGCGCCCCCTGGGCGCTTTTTTATTGCCTGTTCACAGGTGCGGCGGCCCGCTCAGCAGCGGCCCTTCTTCGCCTGTCCCGGCGGGCAGTGGTAGCCGTCGTCGTGGCCATGGTGCCGGTCGTGGCGCTCGTAGCGATCATCGCGATGGCGCCTGTCGCGGCGTTCCGCACGGCGCCAGTCGCCATCCCTCCAGCGCCAGCCGCCATCGGCGCGCACCCATTGGCCCGGCGCATAGGCGTAGTCCGGACGCGCGGCCACGAAGTAGCCCGGGCGCCAGGCGTAGGCGCGTTCGTTCCATTGCCAGCGTCCCGGCACCCAGACCTGCCCGGAGCGGGGGCGCGGCAGGCTTTCATAGCGCGGGGCAGGCGGGGGCAGCTGGACGATGCCGGGCACGTTGATGTTGACGGACACCTGCGCCAGTGAAGGCAAGGTCGTTGCGGCCATCGTGGCGGCCAGCAGGATGTGCGTGATCCTCATGAGAGTCCCGTTTTGTTATGACTGGACCTTCACAACGCAGCGGGGCGAAAAACGAAGACAGGGATGTCCCTCGACCCAAGCAGCCGGGGGCGGCGTCTGCCGGACTAAGGCGCGGGCCCGGCGACGATGTCTGGCATCTGCGCGGTGCGCGCCTGGATCGTAGCCCGTGGCTGCCGCGCTGTCGGTGCCGCCTCCGCATGCGCGGCGCCCTCGATCACGTCGAGCCTGTACCCGAAGCTGCGCAGCGCCACCAGCATGAAGCCATTGGACGGCCGCAGGTCCAGCTTGGCCCGCACGCGCGACAGGTGCGTGTCGAGCGAGCGCGAATGCACTTCGAAGTCGGCCCCCCAGATCTCTTCGTAGAGGTGCTCCCGCGACAGCAGGCGCCCGATGTTCCGGAAGAGAAACAGCGCCAGGTCGTACTCGCGGTGCCGCAGTTCGACGCGCCGGCCGCGGACCTTGACGGTGCGCCATGCCGGAAGAAACTGGTAGGGCCCGAAGACCAGTTGGGGCTCGTGCAGCGCGGGATAGGAGCGGCGAAGCAGTCCACCGATGCGCGCTTCGAGTTCGGCGCCGGAGATGGGCGCGATCAGGAAATCGTCGGCACCGGCATGAAGGCTCATCGCCATGTCCGCGGCGTCGGCCCTGGGGGTCATGAAAAGAATCGGAAGGCGGTTGGCGGCGGCGCGCCGTATCGTCTTCACCAGCGCCGGGCTGTCGATGCCCGGCAGGCGCCAGTGGAAGATCAACAGATCGAAACGCTGCGCCTGCATCGCCTGCAGGAGCGCGGTTCCGTCCGTGTATTCATGGCACTCGTGTCCGAGGCTCGTTGCGGTGTGACAGACCAGCCGCAGCCGATCCCGCTCGTTGTCGAGTATTGCTATGCGCATTCCATCCCCTTGCTTTCACGCGGCGCCTCGCGGAGCCGTAGCCCATCTTGGACGAAGCAGCGCATGCCGGCAATGCTTTGGCGCGTAAAAGAGAGCAATAGCCGCGCTGAGGCCGCGAATTGGTCGATGTTGTCGACCGTATGGAACGCGATTCCATCGGAGGCCTGGCAAGGCCCTTGCAGGCCTTGCCGCGGCGTCCTCAAAGCTCAGAGCCAGTTGCCGCTCTGCGGCATCTGGACCTTTTCAGCCGGGTCGTCGCTGGTGACGAACGAGCCGATCACGATGCTCAGTAGCGAGATGAAGATGCTCGCGAAGAGCGCGGTCCAGAAGCCCGAGACCCGGAAGCCCTTCACCAGCCCGGCCACCAGCAGGATCATCAGCGCATTGATGACCAGCAGGAAGAGCCCGAAGGTCACCAGCGTCAGCGGCAGCGTGAGCACGATGAGCAGCGGCTTCACGATCGCGTTGGCCAGCCCGAGCAGCAGCGCCGACACCACCAGCGCCCCGGTGCTGTCGAACCTGAGTCCGCGGAACAGGAGGCTGGCCACCCAGAGCGAGACGCCGGTGATGGCCCAGTGGACGAGGAAGGGGGTGATGTTGTTCAGCATGTCGGTGGCGTGTCGGGTGAGGTGTCGGGTGGGGTGTGGCAGCACACGCAGAGTTTGTTGCCGTCCGGATCGCGGAAGCAGGCGCCATGGTAGTCCGCGTGGTGGTGGAGCATCGGTCCTGGCGGACCATCGCAGGTGCCGCCGTCGCAGCTCGCCCATGAGCGCCGTGTAGCGACCGAAGGCGCGCTCGAAGTCGCTCACGCCGACGAAAACATGGGGCAGCACGCGGGTGGGTTCCTTCTTGTTCGGTGAATCCCCGGATCTCTGCGGATTATGGCGATCGATCTTCTGCGGTTACCTTGGGAAACAATGGCTGGCGGCCCGTTAATATCGCCATCTCTCGGTGCCTCTGCATGGGGCCCATCTTCAATGGCCGGACAAGAACAAGGGGCCTGCGCCATATGGCCAATCCGTCGATCGCGAGCTTGACACCGGCACCGGCCTCGGCCGACGAGGCCGAATCGTGGGTGCGCGGCGAACTCATCCGCAGCCTGATGCGCTCCGCGCGCGGCTCCTACATCGTGTCCGCGGCGCTCATGCCGGCCATGGTGGGCCTGAACTGGGCCTACGTGCCGCGCTGGGAGTTGCTCACGTGGCTCCTGGCCGGCTTCATCGCCACGGCCTGCCGCGCCTGGGGGGCGCGCGTCTACGCGGTGCGCTACGCCGGCCGCAGCTCGGTGGCGCAGCAGCAGTTCACCGAACGCTACGGCTTCATCTGGAGCACCAGTGCGGTGGTGTGGGGGCTGTCGATCCTGCTGTTCTTCGAGCGCACGCCGCAGGTCAACCAGTTCATGAGTTGGCTGATCGTGGCCGGGGTGGGCACCTTTCCGCTCAACGGGCTCGCGCTGCATCCGCCGCTGCTCAAGCGCTACGTCAACACGCTGTTCATCACGATGCTGGGCGCGGTGCTGCTGCGCCTGATCACCATCAACCTGCACCAGCCGCAGTTCCAGTACGGCTACCTGATGCCGATCCTGCCGATCCTGCACTGGTTCCTGCTGCTGCGGGCGGGGCGCCACATCCACGAGACAGCGCGCAACAGCCTGGAGCTCTTGTTCCACAACCACATCCTGATCAAGTCGCTCACGCAGCAGCGGCAGGCGGCGGTCTCGGCGGTGGCGATGAAGAACCGGTTCCTGGCCAGCGCCGCGCACGACATGCGCCAGCCGGTGCTCGCACTGTCGCTCTACGCAGACTGGCTGCGCAACGAGCCCGAGCTGGTGCTCGAGCTGGCGCCCAAGATCGTGCGTGCCACGCACGCGGTGAATGCGCTGTTCGATTCGATGTTCGACCTCGCGCGCATCGATTCGGGCCAGGTGCGGCTGCACATCGAGCGCGTCGACATCTCCGAGCTGCTGCACGACCTCGAATTGCAGTACCGCCCAGTGGCCGAAAGCCGCGGCCTGGACTTTCGCGTGCATGTGGCCGAGGGCTCGTTCCTCACCGACCCGATCCGCGTGCGCCGCATGATCGGCAACCTGCTGGCCAACGCCATCAAGTACACGACCGAAGGCGGCGTGCTGCTGGCCGCGCGGCAGACGCGCGACGGCATGCGCGTGGAGGTGTGGGACACGGGCATCGGCATCGCGCCCGAGCACCTGCGCGATGTGTTCCTGGAGTTCTACAAGGTGGCCGACCACGCCGGCACGTCCGACGGCTTCGGCCTCGGCCTGGCCATCGTGGCACGGCTCTCGCACGTGTTGGGGCACCCGATCAGTGTGCGCTCGCGGCTGGGCAGCGGCAGCGTGTTCCGCGTGGCGCTGCACGACGCCGACGAAGCCGTGGCCCAGGCGCGCGTGAGCGCCTCGGGCGGCTGAGCCGAAAAAAAACCGCGCACAAAGGCGCGGGTCCGTTCGAGGAACACCGCGGAACCGGCTCTGCCGGGCCGCAGGTGTTGCCCCCGGTGGGGGGGTGGCGAAGCGACACGAAGTGCGCGCAGCCTGGGGGCGAGCCTGTTCAGCCCGAGAGCAATCCGTTGGTGCGGGCGTAGTGCAGCGCCTGCGTGCGGCTCTTCACTCCGAGCCGACGGAACAGGCGCCACAGGTGAACCTTCACCGTGTGCTCGCTGATTTCCAGGTCGGTCGCAATGTCGCGATTGCTCATGCCCTTGTCGAGCATGGCGATCAGCTGCGTCTGGCGCTTGGAGAGCTTGCTGCTCGCCAGCGGTGGCTCGTCGGCCTCTTCGGAGCCCGCCATCAGCAGGCCGCGCAGGGCGGCTGCCAACTCATTGGAGCTGGCCGACTTCTCGATGTAGGTGTCGGCGCCCGCTTCGATGCAGGCGTCTTCCATGTCCGCGGCCGGTGCCGCCGAATACACGGCGATCGGCACGTTGGGGTAGACCTGCTTGACCGCGATCACGCCCGATACGCCATTCGTGTCCGGAAGCTTCAGGTCCAGGCAAAAGAGGGTAGGCGCGCCACGCTGCTGCACCGAGCTTGCGAGCTTGTCGAGCCGCTCGAGCTCGACGATGTTCTCGGCGGGTCGCAGGCGTCGCAACACCATCACGATCGCGTCGCGCATCAGGGGGTGGTCGTCGATGACATAAATGCTCATGTTTTCTTCCTTTGTGATCGCACCGTCTTCTCTCGTCTCGCTCACCGGCGGATAAGCCGATGGGCCCTTGCCGGTTCAACTGCCATCTGTCGTGGTCGTTGCTTCCGCCAATGCCTCCAGCGCCTCTGTCACGGCGCGTGTTTGTTCTGTGTCGATGGGCTCCAACTGCTCGGCCAACGCGGCCAACGCGGCCAGCGCCGCACCGCGCTCGGCCTGCAAGACCGCGATGGTACGGCCGGCTTCCTGCGGCGAGGCGAATCCACGGCTCTGCAGCAGGGTTTCGCCGCGCGCATCGAGCAGCTTGAAATAGAAAAGTCCGTCGCCGCGCTCGCGGTACTGCTTGAAGCTGGGCTTGGCGACCTTGGCCGCCTTGGCGCTGCCCTTGTCGCGGCCCGCCGCGAGGTTGCGCAGGCCCACCGCGTGGCGCAGACGCGTCATGAAGGGCTGCGACAGCGCGCTGGCCTTCTCCGCGCCGATGAGGAGGATGCGCTCGATCTCCGCCGGCTCGCTCATCAGTGCCTCGTAGCGCTTTCGCAGCGGCGCCACTTCGACTTCGATGCGCTCGAACAGCAGTTGCTTGGCGTCGCCCCAGCCGATGCCGTCGGCGTAGGCCTTGCGCAGCATCTGGGTCTCGTCGGCGTCGGCGAAGGCCTGGTAGATCTGGAAGAGTGCGGAGCCCTCGGTCTCCTTGGGCTCGCCGGGCGCGCGCGAGTCGGTCACGATGCTGGCGATCTGCTTTTGCAGGTAGGCGCGCGACGCGAACAGCGGGATCGTGTTGCCGTAGCTCTTGCTCATCTTGCGGCCGTCCAGGCCGGGCAGGGTGGCGACGGCATCGTCGATCTCGGCCTCGGGCAGCGTGAAGTGCTCGCCGTACTGGTGGTTGAAGCGCTGTGCCATGTCGCGCGCCATCTCTATGTGCTGCACCTGGTCGCGGCCCACGGGCACCTTGTGGGCGTTGAACATCAGGATGTCCGCGCCCATCAGCACCGGGTACATGAAGAGGCCGGCCGTCACGTCGGCGTCGGGGTCCTCGCCCTTGGCGATGTTCTTGTCCAGCTGCGCCTTGTAGGCATGCGCGCGGTTGAGCACGCCCTTGCCGGTGACGCAGGTGAGGAACCAGGTGAGCTCGGGAATCGCGGCGATGTCCGACTGGCGGTAGAAGGTCACGCGCTCCGGGTCGAGCCCGCAGGCCAGCCAGCTCGCGGCGATCTCCAGCGTGGAGCGCTGGATCAGCGCCGGGTCCTGCACCTTGATGAGCGCGTGGTAGTCGGCCAGGAAGAAGAAGCTCTCGACACCGGGCGCGACGCTCTGCCGCACCGAGTGGCGGATCGAGCCGACGTAGTTGCCGAGGTGGGGCGTGCCCGACGGGGTGATCCCGGTCAGGACGCGCAGGGGAGCGGAAGAAGACGAGGCCATGGAACGACAGACTTAGAGCAGCAATGCCTTGAGCGGCGTGATGAGCAGATTGATGACGAAGTAGCCGACGTCCATCAGCGGGCGCAGCCAGAAGGTGCTGACGACACCGGCGAGCACGAGCGCCATCACGATGAAGAACCCATAGGGCTCGATGCGCGCGAGGAAATTCTGTGCGGGCCCGCTGGGCAGCAGCCCGGCCAGCACGCGCCCGCCGTCGAGCGGGGGCAGCGGAAACAGGTTGAAGGCCCACATCACGAGGTTGACCAGCACGCCGCCCTGCGCCATCTTGATGAAAAACGTTTCATCGACGCCGGCCGCGACCAGCGCCACCAGCACGAGCGCCCAGAGGATGGCCTGGATGAAGTTCGACACCGGCCCCGCGAGCGCCACCCAGATCATGTCGCGCTTGGGATGGCGCAGCCGCCCGAAGTTCACCGGCACCGGCTTGGCATAGCCGAAGAGGAACGCGCCCGAGGTCGCGAAGTACAGCATCAACGGCATCAGGATGGTCCCGATGGGGTCGATGTGCTTCATCGGATTGAGGGTGACCCGGCCCATCGACTCGGCGGTGTTGTCGCCGAAGTGGCGAGCCACATAGCCGTGGGCCGCCTCGTGCACGGTAATCGCGAAGATCACGGGCAGTGCGTAGATCAGGACGGTCTGTATGAGATTGGAAATATCCACTGGGCGATTGTGTCAGACGAGCATTAGTTATCGGTTCCAACTTCTTTCTACAGACCGAGCACCGCGAGCGTCCCGCGTCCCTGCCGCACCACGACCGGATCGTCGCCCGTGCCCATGGGCGTGAGGTCCACCACGGTGGTCGGCTGCGACGGGCAGGCGCCCGCATCGATGACCGCGCCGATCTGCTTTTCGAAGCGTTCGCGAATAGTTTGCGCATCGTTCAGCGCCTCGGTTTCGCCGGGCGCGATCAGCGTGGTGGCCAGGAGCGGCGCGCCGTGCAGCGCGAGCAGCTCCAGCAGCACCTTGTGATCGGGTACGCGGAGGCCAATGGTCTTGCGCTGCGGATGGCTCACGCGGCGCGGCACTTCCTTGGTGGCTTCGAGCAGAAAGGTGTAGGGGCCGGGCGTCGCGGCCTTCAGCAAGCGGTATTGTTTGTTGTCGACGCGCGCGTAGTTGGCCAGCTCGCTCAGGTCGCGGCACAAGAGGGTCAGGTGGTGCTTCTCGTCGACCTGGCGGATGCGGCGCAGCTGGTCGACCGCGTCCTTGTCGTCCAGGTGGCAGGCCAGCGCGTAGCTGGAGTCGGTGGGCACCGCCACGATCTCGCCGCGCGCGAGCAGCGTGGCGGCCTGCTTGAGCAATCGCTGCTGCGGGTTCTCGGGGTGGACTTCGAAGTACTGGGCCATAGAGCTGTCTCCTCTGATCAGGATTCCGCCGGTTCGATCGGCACGCGGCGCTCGCGCACCGTGAGCCATGCACCGGCGGCGCCGCAGACCGCGATCATCGAAATGCCGATGAGCGAATAGCGGTCGGGCACTTGGGAAAAAATGAGCCAGCCGCCCAGCATGGCAAAGGCGATCTGCGCATAGAGGTACGGCGTGAGCGTGGAGGCGGGCGCGCGCTGGTAGGCCAGGATCAGGATGAAGTGACCCACAGTGCCCATGAACCCCATGAGGCACAGCAGCGCCCACCACTCCCACGAGGGAAGCGCGGTCCATGCGAAAGGCAGCGCGAGCGACGCGATGAGCGCGCCGACCCAGCCGGTATAGAAATGCATCGTGAGCGGGTTCTCGGTCTGCGCGAGCTTGCTGGTGAGCACCTGGAACCAGGCGTTGGTCAACACCAGGCCGATCGGCAGAAGAATGGCCCAGCTGAACGCATCGCCGCCGGGCCTGAGGATCACCAGCGTGCCGATGAAGCCGCCCGCCACCAGCGCCCAGCGCAGCGGCGAGACGTACTCCTTGAGCGTGGTCGCCGCGAGCAGCGTGATCACCAGCGGCGCGATCAGCACGATCGAGGTGAATTCGGCCAGCGGCATGTAGCGCAGGCTCAGGAAGGCCAGCGTGCTCGACACCAGCAGCAGCGCGCCGCGCAGCAGCTGGTAGCGCGGGTGCCGGGTGCGCAGCAATGCCGTGCCACGCAGCGGCAGCAGCACCGCCGTGGTGGCGACGGCCTGAAACGCATAGCGGAACCACACGCCCATCAGGATCGGCACGCCGGCCGTCGATGCCTTGGTGGCCGTGTCGAGCGTGGCGAAGCAGGCCACCGCAACGATCACCATGCCGATGCCCGCGAGGATGCGTTCGGACTCCTTGCTGCGGCTCATCTGCTGCGCCGCGCGTGCATTCGCCAGCGCAGCGCTGGCCGCGCCGTCGATGCCGGGCCCGGGGCTCTGGCTCACTGCTGGATGCGGTGGCCGAGCAGTTCCCACACCGGCGTCAAGGCGCCAGGCAACGGTGGCAGCTTGCCGAGATCGCAGTGGCTCTCGTCGGGGCTGTGGAAATCGCTGCCGCGGGATGCGGCGAAATCGAACTCGAGCGCCTTGTCGGCGTACTCGACATATTCGGCCGGGGTGTGGCTGCCGGTGACCACCTCGATCGCCTGGCCGCCATGCGCCTTGAACTCGAGGAACAGCGCGTACTCCTCGTTGGCCGAGAACTTGTAGCGGCCCGGGTGCGCGATCACGGCCATGCCCTTGGCGGCGGTGATCCAGTGCACCGCGTCCTTGAGCGACGCCCAGCGGTGCGGCACGTAGCCCGGCTTGCCTTCGGTGAGGAACTTGCGGAACACCTCGGAGGTGTCGCGGCAGTGCCCCTGCTCGACCAGGAAGCGCGCGAAGTGCGTGCGCGAGATGAGTTCGGGATTGCCGACGAATTTGAGAGCGCCCTCATACGCGCCATGGATGCCGACCTTGGCCAGCCCCTCGGACATTTCCTGCGCGCGCTTGCCGCGGCCGCCGCGCGTGTCGTAGAGGCCCTGCGTCATCGCGGCGTCGTCGGGGTCGAAGCCCAGGCCGACGATGTGCACGGTTTCGTTCGCGAAGGTCACCGAGATCTCGGTGCCCGTGAGGTAGCGCATGCCGTTGTCGCGCGCCGCGGCCGCTGCGCGGTGCTGGCCGCCGACCTCGTCGTGGTCGGTGAGGGCCCACAGCTCGACCCCGTTGGCGGCTGCGCGTGCAGCCAGTTCTTCGGGCGTCAATGTGCCGTCGGAGACCACGGAGTGGCAGTGAAGATCGGCATTGAGAATGGAGGACACCCCGCCATTCTAGGGGGTCTGGAACGCTGATGCGGGCGCATGGATGCTATGTGAGACGCTACTAAATAAATAGCATTAACGTGACACGGGATGCGGGCTCGCGAGGTGTGAAGAAACCGTAGCGAGCGCCTTGAGCTCGCAGCGAGGACCGCAACCGTACTCCGTACGGTGAGGACCGCAGGTGCGAGATCGAGGCGCGCAGCAGGTTTATTCGCACCTCGTCAGCGCTTCTTGCGGAATGCCGCCCATGCCGCCACCGCGGTAAAGCTCGCGACGATCGCCACCACGATCCAGAACCCATGCTTGTGCTCGGCCAGAGGAATGCCTCCCACGTTCATGCCGAACAGGCCCGCCAGGATGTTGATCGGCAGCGCCAGCACCGTCACCACCGTCAGCACGAAGAGGCTGCGGTTGTTGTCCTCGTTGACGTTGGCCGCGATCTCTTCCTGCAGGAGCTTGATGCGCTCCTGCAGCGCCTGCATGTCGCGCAGCACCACCGAGAACTCCTCGGTCGAGCCGCGCAACTCCTGCGCATCGGGCTCCGACATCCACGAAGGCGGCCCTTGCAGCAGCCGGAACAGCGCGGCCGGCTCGGGCGCCAGCAGCCGTTGCAGCCGCACCAGCAGGCGCCGCAGCACCCCGAGGCGCGCGCGCTTGTGGTCGAGCCGGCCGGCAAGCAGTTCGTCTTCGATGTGGTCGATGCGCGAGGTGACGCCGCGCACGATCTTCACCAGCACGTCGGCCTGCGCGCGCAAGAGGTGCTCGAGCAGTTCGGTGCTCGAGCGCGGCGCATCGCCCGCCTTCACCGCCGTGCGCAGCGCATCGACCGAGCGCAGCGGCTTCGTGCGCGCCGTGACCACCAGGCGCGGGCCCACGCTGATCCACAGCGTGGAGATATCGGAAGGCTCGAAGCTGAACTCGAAGTGCACGTCGTTGATGACCGCGATCAGCGAGTCGTCCGCGCGCTCGATGCGCGTGGAGGGCAGGCCGTCGTGCAGCGTCTCGTAGAAGGTATCGGAGAGCTTCGCGTGCCGCAGCAGCCAACGCTCGGCCTGCGCGTGGCTCAAATTGAAATGCAGCCACACATACGCGCCACCGCCGTCATCGACAGCAGCGTCTTCGGGCTGCGCGCCGAGCCACGCCGCCGCCTCTGCCGAATCGATGGCGCGCGCGGGCTCGGGCGCCGCGGCGTCGAACAGGTAGCCGCAGATCAGCCCGGCTTCGTCGCCGCCATAGGACTGGGCGGCGAGATCATGGAATGCCGACAAGGTGCGTGATCAGAAAAGACGGGTGAAGAGCCAGTAGAGCGAGCCCGACAGCAGCATGGCCACCGGCAGCGTCAGCACCCAGGCGAGCGCCAGGTTGCGCAGCGTGGACATCTGCAGGCCCGAGCCGCTGGCCGTCATCGTGCCGGCCACGCCGGAGGAGAGCACGTGCGTGGTCGAGACCGGCAGGCCATACATGTCGGCCGCGCCGATGGTGAGCATGGCCACCACTTCGGCCGATGCGCCCTGCGCGTAGCTCAGGTGCGTCTTCCCGATTTTTTCGCCCACGGTGACCACGATGCGCTTCCAGCCGATCATCGTGCCCAGGCCGAGCGCGATGGCCACGGCGATCTTGACCCACAGCGGAATGAAGCGCGTCGCATCGTCCAGCTCCTGGCGGAAGGCGTTGACCCGCAGCTTGGTCTCCTCGTCGAACTTCGCGGCGCCGCTCTTGTCGAGGTGGCGAATGGCCTCGGAGGCCAGGTACATGTCGTTGCGCACGTTGGCGACGGCCTCGGCCGGCACCGCGGCGAGCGAGCCGTGCTCGCGCACCTGCTGGCCGATGCTGCCGGCGGTCGCGGCCAGCGCGGGCAAGACCTTGTCGTTGAACTCGCGGGTGCGCACATAGGTGGAGAGCGCATCGCGCGAAGCCGCCGGCGTTGTCGCCGCCAGTGCGGGCAGCGAGGTCGGCACGCTGCGGTTGAGCGCGTTCTGCGCCATCTCGGCCACGGCCACGAACTTGACCGTCTCGTTGGCGGGCATCGCGCGGTTCAGCGCATAGGCCATCGGCACCGTGCCGACCAGGATCAGCATGATCAGCCCCATGCCCTTCTGTCCATCGTTGGAACCGTGCGCGAACGACACGCCGGTGCAGGTGAGGATCAGCAGACCACGAATCCACCACGGGGGCGGCGTGTTGCCCTTGGGCTCTTCATACAGCGCGCGGTTCTTCACGAAGGCGCGCAGCGCCAGCAGCAGCAGCGCCGCGCAGCCGAAGCCCACCATCGGCGAGAGCAGGAGCGAATAGCCCACTTTGGTGGCCTGCCCCCAGTCGACGCCGCTGGTGCCGTCGCGCCCATGCATGAGCGCGTTGGCAATGCCCACGCCGATGATCGAGCCGATCAGCGTGTGCGACGACGACGCCGGCAGCCCCAGCCACCAGGTGCCCAGGTTCCAGATGATCGCGGCGATCAGGAGCGCGAACACCATCGCGAAGCCCGCGCCCGAGCCCACCTGCAGGATGAGCTCCACCGGCAGCAGCGCGATGATGCCGAAGGCCACCGCGCCGCTGGACGCCAGCACGCCCAGGAAATTGAAGAAGCCCGACCACACCACCGCGAAGTTGGGCGGCAGCGAGTGCGTGTAGATCACCGTGGCCACCGCATTGGCCGTGTCGTGAAAGCCGTTGACGAACTCGAAGCCCAGCGCGATCAGGAGCGCCACGCCCAAAAGAATGTAGGGCACCCAGGTCGTCATGGGCGCGCCCGAGGCCGTGACGTCGCCCACCAGGCTCCACGCCGTGAAGAGCAATCCCGCGGCCAGCAGGCCCACGAAAGTGATCAGCGTGACCGGACCGGGCTTGGCATCGAGCTTGGGCCGGTGCGCCTCTGTGGGCGCGGCCGGCATCTCCGTATTCGGGGCGGCGAGCGTGTTCATGGGCGGTTTTTTTAGGGTGTTGGAGTGGCTGCACATGGTGTTCGCGCCGTGTGACAACGGCGTGTCGGCCTACGAAAAGCCGCCGCCAAACCGTCACGCCGCAGTCATACGGGGCGTGCAGCATGCTTTTTTCTTCCCCCCACTTCCTTCTTCCTCATCATGCTGCCGAGCGCCCTTCCCGACCACGACGACCTGATGCAACGCATCGCCCGCGACCTGATCGACAGCTACGACGAAGAGCTCGAGCTGGAGATCGAAGACCGCAACATCGACGGGCTCGACCCCGCCGCCGTGGTCGCGACCGACAAGGCCGCGCGCCAGGCCTATTTCAAGGAGCTGTTCCGCCTGCAGGGCGAACTGGTCAAGCTGCAGGACTGGGTGCAGCACAGCAAGCAGAAGGTCGTCATCCTGTTCGAAGGCCGCGATGCGGCGGGCAAGGGCGGCGTCATCAAGCGCATCACGCAGCGCCTGAACCCGCGCGTGGCCCGCGTGGCCGCGCTGCCCGCGCCCAACGACCGCGAACGCACACAGTGGTACTTCCAGCGCTATGCCGCGCACCTGCCGGCCGCCGGCGAGATGGTGCTCTTCGACCGCAGCTGGTACAACCGCGCCGGCGTCGAGCGCGTGATGGGTTTTTGCAGCGACGACGAGTACGAGGAGTTCTTTCGCACCGTGCCCGAGTTCGAGAAGATGCTCGTGCGCTCGGGCATCAAGCTCATCAAGTACTGGTTCTCCATCACCGACGACGAGCAGCACATGCGCTTTCTCGGCCGCATCCACGATCCGCTCAAGCAATGGAAGCTGAGCCCCATGGACCTGGAGAGCCGCCGCCGCTGGGAGGAATACACCAAGGCCAAGGAAATCATGCTGGAGCGCACCCACATCCCCGAGGCGCCGTGGTGGGTGGTGCAGGCGGTCGACAAGAAGAAGGCGCGCCTGAACTGCATCAGCCACCTGCTGGGCCAGCTGCCCTACCAGGAAGTGGCGCATGCGCCGGTCGAACTGCCGGCGCGCGTGCGCCATGACGATTACCTGCGCCAGCCGGTGCCCGCCAACATGATCGTTCCGGAGATTTACTAACCCCCAGTCTTCGCGCACTTCGTGTCGCTACGCCAACCCCCTTGCAGGGGGCAACACCAGCGGCCCGGCAAAGCCGGTTCCGCGGTGTTCCTGGATTGAACTCTCGTTTGGCCGCCCGGCGCTTTGCCTTCACACTGCGCCATGGCCCGTCGTTCCACCGCTTCCGTCTTCGCCCGCGCCTACCAGCGCAACCTGAAGGCACTCACGAAGATCACGCTGAGCAACAGCAAGCGCGTGGCGGGCCAGGTGCATCGCGCGACCGCCAAGCGCCTGAAGCCGCCGCCCGGCAAGGGCGACTGGCTCAGCGGCATGGCAATCGGCGCGGGCGGGGCGCGCGGCTATCACCTGTTTCGCCCCGCGGGCCTGCAACTCGAGCCCGGAGAGAAGCTGCCACTCATGGTCATGCTGCACGGCTGCGGCCAGACCGGGCGCGACTTCGCGGCCAGCACGCGCATGAACGCGCTTGCGGCGCGCCAGCGCTTCCTGGTGCTCTACCCCGAGCAGGACCGCCTCGCCCATCCCCAAGGTTGCTGGAACTGGTACGAGCGCCGCTCCGGCAAGGCCGACGCCGAGGCCGCGACGCTGATGGCCGCGGTCGACCAGGCCTGCATGCTCTACCCCGTGGACCGCGAGCGCATCGCGCTGGCCGGACTCTCGGCCGGCGCCAGCATGGCGGCGCTGGTGGCCACGCGCTATCCGCAGCGCTTTCGCGCCGTCGTCATGCATTCGGGCGTGGCGCCCGGCGCCGCGAAATCGTCGGCCACCGCGCTCGGCGCGATGCGCGGCCAGAACGTGCCGCCGATGCCCGTCACCGCGGTCGGCAAGGCGATGGGCGCCGCGGCCGTCTTCGCGACGCTGCCGCCGATGCTCGTGCTGCACGGCGATGCCGATGCGGTGGTCGCGCCCAGCAACGCCGTCAACAGCGCCGCCGTGTGGGCGACGGCCGTGGGCGCGCGGCCCGGGCTGCCGCGCGACGTGCAGCGCGGCAAGCGCCGCCCGATGCGCGTGACCGACTTCAAGCGCAAGGGCCGCACGGTGGTGTCGTTGTGCGAAATCGCGGGGCTCGGGCATGCGTGGAGCGGCGGCGCGTCCAGGCTGCTGTTCAGCGACGCGGCCGGGCCCGATGCCACGCGCATGACCTGGGCCTTTGCGACCACGCAGTTCAGGCACGCGGCCAAGGCGGCCTGAAGAAGCCTTTCAGGCCGCGACGCTTTCGCGCGCCGCCGCGCGCCACGCACCGGGCGCCATGCCCTTCTCGCGCTTGAAGGCCTTGCTGAACGCGGCTTCCGATTCATAGCCCACCGCGCCGGCGATGGTGCCCAGCGCCGCGTTGCCCTGGCCCAGCATGTTGCCGGCCTTGAACATGCGCCACTGCGTGAGGTATTCCAGCGGCGCCTGGCCCACGCGCTCGCGAAAGCGCTGCGCGAAGGCCGAGCGCGACAGGCTCGCGGCGGCGGCCAATGCTTCAACAGTCCAGTCGCGCGCCATGTCCTTGTGCATCGCGCGCAGGGCGGGGCCGATGCGCACGTCGGCCAGTGCGGCCAGCCAGCCCGTCTGCGAATCGCCGGCGGCCGCGACGTGCGCGCGCACCGCCTGCACGAACACGATGTCGGCCAGCCGGCTCACGAGCAGGCCGGAGCCAAGGCCGGGCTCGCCGGTTTCCATCGCGAGCAACTGCAGCGTGCCCTGCAGCGCGAGGGCGCGGGCCTGTTCCATCTTCACGTGCAGCAGAACCGGCAGCAGGTCGAGCAGGGGGCGCGCGGCGCGCTGGTCGAAGTGGAACCAGCCGCAGATCACCGAAGCCGCGGTGCCCGTTCCGCCGAGTTCGACGAGGCCGCCGATGCGGTCGCGAATGACCGATGCGCAGCTCACCGTGGGCGTGTTCGGATGGTCGCGCAGCACGTAGGGCGTGCCGTGCGCCAGCACATAGCAGTCGCCCGCGGCGAGCGCGACGGGCTGGTCCACGCCCTCCACTTCCAGCAGGCAACCGCCGCGCACCACGAGGCCGAAACGCGCGCTCTCGCCGCCGGCCAGGCTCACGCCCCAGGGCGCGCCGGCTTCGAGCCGGGCATACAGGGCGCTGCGCACGCGCATGGCCGCGAAAACGTCGTCGAGCGGGTCCATGAAGGCTCCTGTGGCAGTGGACGAATGGACAAGATTGTCGGCTTTGCAGGCATTCACTGTCCACCACCCGAGGCAGAAACTGCAGTCTCACTCTCTCAGCCCCGGAGCAGACCATGAATGCCAACACCAACTTCGCCGAACTCGCCGACCGCTACGTCGCCCTCTGGAACCTGACGGACGCAGGCGCCCGCCGCGACGCCATCGCCAGCCTCTGGGTGCCGCAGGGCGAGCACTACGTACGCACCCTGCAGGCCAAGGGCTACGAGGCGCTGGTGCAGCGCGTCACCAGCTCGCACGAAAAGAATGTGCGCGACGCCGGCTTCGTCTTTCGCGCCACCGGCGATGCCCAGATGCTGCGCGACACCGTGATGTTCCATTGGCAGATGGTCCCTGCCGCGGGCGGCTCGGTCGCTGCGGTCGGGCTGGAGTTCCTGCTGCTGGCCGAAGACGGCCGCATCGCCATCGACTACCAGTTCATCCTGCCGACGCCCGCCGTCTGATCGCCCGATCGTCCGAAGAACGCCCGGCCATGACCTCGGAGGTCATTGCCGCCAGTTGCCGTCACCCCAACACTCGAGCCCGACATGACCCCTTCCAACCCCGCCGCTTCCACGGCATCGCTTTCTTCCCCGGGCATTCACGGCGCGGTCGCGGCGAAGCCCGGCCCGCTCGCCCTGTGGGTCATGCTCAGCGGCACCTTCCTGGTCGTGCTGGACTTCTTCATCGTCAACGTCGCGCTGCCCTCGATGCAGCGCGAGTTGCTTGCGAGCACAGCGACCTTGCAGCTGGTGGTGGCCGGCTACGGCCTGGCCACGGCCGCGGGCCTCGTCACCGGCGGCCGGCTCGGCGATCTCTTCGGCCGGCGCCGCATGTTCATGCTCGGCCTCTTGCTGTTCACGCTGGCCTCGGCCGCCTGCGGTATCGCGCCGAATGCCGAGTGGCTGGTGGCCGCCCGCGTGCTGCAGGGCCTGGCCGGCGCGCTGCTGCAACCGCAGGTGCTCGCGATGATCGGCCTGGCCTACACCGGCGAAGACCGTGCACGCGCCTTCGCGGCCTACGGGCTCACGCTGGGGCTCGGCGCCACGCTGGGGCAACTGGTGGGCGGGCTGCTGATCCATGCCGACCTGGCGGGGCTGGGCTGGCGCGCGTGCTTTCTCATCAACGTGCCCATCGGCCTCCTGGCATTGGCGCTGGCGCCGCGTGTCATTCCGCCGCTCAGGAACGCAAGCATCAGCAAGCTCGACCTGGTCGGCATGCTGCTCGTTGCAGCAGGCTCCGTCGCGGTGGTGCTGCCGCTGGTGGAAGGGCGCGAGCAAGGCTGGCCGCTGTGGAGCTGGCTGTGCCTGGCGGCCGCGCTGCCGCTCCTGGCCGCCTTCGGGTTCCAGCAGCGCCGTCTTGCCGCGGCAGGCGGCGCGCCGCTGGTGGCGCCCGCGCTGCTCGCGAACCGCCGCTTCGTCATGGGGCTGTTCACCACGCTGGCCTTCTACGTCGGCAACGCGTCGCTGTACTTCGTGCTGGCGCTCTACCTGCAGCAGGGCCTGGCGCTGGGCCCGCTGACTTCGGGCATCGTCTTCACGTCATTGGCGATCGGCTTCTTCGCGACCTCGATGGCCGGCGCGCGCATCGCACGCCGCTTCGGCGGCAAGCCGCCCATCGCGCTCGGCGCGCTCGTGCTGGCCGCGGGGCATGCGCTGCAGTTCGTCAACGTCGCGGGATGGCCCGGCCATGCGCACCTGCTCGCCTGGATGGCGCCCGTGTTGCTGGTGCAGGGCGCGGGCCTCGGCATGGTGATGGCGCCGCTGGTGTCCACCGTGCTGGCCGGGCTGCCGCCGCAGCATGCGGGCGTGGCGTCGGGTGTGGTGTCGATGGTGCAGCAGGCGAGCAACGCGCTGGGGGTCGCGCTGATCGGCATCCTGTTCTATGGGCGGCTCGGCGCTTCGACCGATGGGGCGAACTATGCCGCTGCGTTCGGCGTTGCACTGGTTTATCTGACGGCCTCGGCGCTGCTGGTGGCGGTGCTGTATCGCAGAGTCGTGCGGTAGCGGCTGCCCGGAAGCGTCGAGGTTCCGTCTCTCATCCTCAGGAGCGGGCGGCCGGTCCTTCGACGAACACGTCCGAGTGAAAGTCGCCCGCGTCGAGCCCGCGATGCCGCAGCGCCGCGTCGCGGACTGCGTTCACCATCGCCGGCGAGCCACAGCAATAGAGCTCGTGTCCCTTCAGGTCCGGACAGGTGGCCAGCAACGCTTCGTCGGCACGACCCGCGAAGTCACCGTCACCTGCCGCGCCGTCGTCACTCAGCGCGCTGACAAAGCGCATCTGCGGCCATTGCTTCTGCCAACGCGCGACCGCCGTTCGCAGGTAGATGCCGTCGGCCTGCCGCGCCGCCCAGATCAGCGTGATGGGCCGGTCGATGCGCCGCTTGAGCATGTCGTCCAGGATGGACTTCACCGGCGCGAAGCCGGTGCCGCCCGCCACGAACACCACGGGCCGCGCCTGTTCCTCCTGCAGCGAGAACGCGCCGAAGGGTAGCTCGATGTCGACGAGCTCGCCAGCCGTCAGCCGCGGCACGCGCGCGCTGAACGCGCCGCCCGGCACGTGGCGCACATGCAGCGTGACGGCATCGCTCTCATGCGGCGCGTTGGCCATGGAGTAGCTGCGCGTGCTGCCGTCGGGCAGCGAAAGTTGCAGGTACTGCCCGGCCCTGAACTTGGCGCGTTGCCCCGTGGGCAGGCGCAGCTGCAGCACCGACACGTCGGGCGCGGCCAGTTCGTTGCGGAACACCTTCGCCGTGAAGCGCTTGCGCGCGGCGGGGTCGATGCGGCGCATCGCCGTCGGCGCGATCTCGATGTCGCCGCGCGGCGCGCACATGCAGAACAGCACCTGGTCCGGCAGGCAGGTCTCGTTGGTGAGGGCGCCCGTGCCGATGGCCGCCACCTCGCCGCGAACCACCGCGCCGGCGCAGTTGCCGCAGACGCCCTTGCGGCACGAGTAGGGCAGTTCGATGCCGGCGCGCGCGGCGGCGTCCAGCACGCTTTCATTGCCGGCGCATTCGAAGGCGACGTCGCTGCCCGCGATGGCGATGCGATGGTTCATGGCCGGCCTCCAGACAGCAGCGCGATCGTGCGCAGCAGGGCTTCCGGATCGGCGATGCCGCGCCCCGCGATGTCCATGGCACTGCCGTGCCCGACGCTCGACAGCAGCGCGTCGGCGCCGATGCTGAGCGCACTGGCCGCCTGCGGTGCGAGCAGCTTGACGGGGATGTGGCCCTGGTCGTGCAGCATCGCGACGTAGAGGTCATGACTGCGTTGCGCCAGCAGCATGTCGGCGCCGGCCGGCCCGTCTACGCGGAAGCCTTCGGCGCGCAGCGTCTCGACAGCGGGCACCACGATGGCTGCGTCCTCGGGCCCGAACAGTCCGCCTTCCGACGCATGCGGGTTGATGCCGAACACGCCGATCGACGGATCGGCCACGCCCAGCAGCGCGCAGGCCTTGGCCCCCGCGCGAACGGCATGCGCGACCAGTTCGGGTGTCAACCGGTCGAGCGCGGTGCGCACGCTTTCATGCAGCGTGACATGCACGATGCGCAGCCCGCCGCCCACCAGCAGGAGGAACACGCGGTCTTCGGGCACGCCGCACACGCGGGCGACCAGCGACGGGTAGCCGCTGAACGCGATGCCCGCCTGGTGAATGGCGGTCTCGTGGTGCGGGCAGGCCACCACCGCATCGACCTCGCCGCGCCGGCACGCTTGCAGCGCGGCGGTGGCGGAAGCGACGGCCGAGGCGCCTGCCGCCGCATCGATGCGGCCGGGTACCGCGGCGCTCGCGGGCAGTTCGCCGGCGTTCACGAGCCGCACGTCGCGCAGCAGCGCGGCCATGCCCAGCGCTGCCGCCGTGCGTTCGAACACGCTGGCCGGGCCGTAGAGCGTGAGGCGCGCGCGGTCGGTCTCGGGCAGCGCGGCGAGCGCCTTCAGCGCGATCTCCGGGCCGATGCCGTTCGGGTCGCCGGCAGCCAGCGCGAGTTGGCGAGAGCGGGCCTGCATGGTCACAGCGGCAGCGCGAGCAGCGTGTCGGTCACGGTGCTGTCGCACACGGCCACGCGCGACTGCAGGCGCAGTTGCCCGTCCTGCCGCACGAAGCGGTCCTGGTAGACGCCGGTGGCGAACACCTCGGTCTGCCCCGTGGCCATGATGCGCGCCACGAGGAAGGGCGTGCGCGCCTCCGCGAGTTCGGCGTCCGCGCGCTGCACCAGCGGCATGCCCAGCAGGTGCCGGTAGCGCTGGCGCTCGTAGATGTTGGCTTCGCGCAGCGCGGCGATGCGGTCTTCGAGCATCGCGCGCGAGTCGGCGTAGACGATGCCGGCCGCGAGGCCTTCGCGCTCGTTCTCGATGTGGGTGATGCGGTAGTGGCAGTCTTCGGTGAAGAAGCCGGGCCATTGCTCCAGCGCATCGCTGTCGATGGCATCGGCGTAGGCCGCGTTGAAGGCGCACAGCGCCAGCAGGTCGATCATGTGGGAGTCCTCGTTCTTCGGATGCGGCTCAGGGGCTCAGGCACCCATGTGCTGGCGGTAGGCCTTCCAGAAGCCGCGCACCGAGGCCTCCGTGGCACGGCCTTCGCCGGAGACGGCCGCATCGCCGCCCATCTCGACGACCGCCTCGTGGTCCGCGGCGCCCGCGATGCCGCGCTGCACGAAGCCGCCGACCGCACCGTCTTCCATCGAGATGAAGCCCGCAGGTCCCACGAGGTTCGACTGCTTCAGGCGCACCTTGCGCTGCGCGGGGGTGTCGTCGGCGTAGCCGATGTAGGTCCAGTTCAGTTCGGTGCGCGCGGTGCCCTTGGGCAGCACCTGGCGCACGGCCAGGCAGTTCTGGATCTGCTGCAGCACGAAGCCGGGGAACACCGAGAGGATCTGCAGCGTCACGCCGTCGTCGTACTCCTTGAAGCCGGCCAAGACGCTCGGGTCCTTCAGGCGGTAGCGGTCGTTGTCGGAGCGAAGGGCCTGCTCCTTGTACGAGGCGTCTTTCTCGGCGGCCGCGTCGATCATCGAGAAGCTCACATGGTGGCCGCCGGTCTCGTCCACGATCACGCCGCCTTTCTGCGACAGGCGGTTGAGCTCGAAGGTGGTGAAGAACATGTGCAGGAGGCTCGCGTGGTAGCTGTCCTTGACGTTCTCCACATAGAGCTTCCAGTTGTTGGGCAGCGCCTGCGTGAAGCGGCCGATGACCTCCACCGGCTTGTGCAACACGCGCTCGATGCGCTGGCAGATCTCCTCGCCCAGGTACTCCTCGATCGAGGGCACGTCGTCGCTGAAGCTGCCGAACACCAGGCCCGAGAAGCTCGCGATGCGCAGCTTGCGCGGGCCGTGCGCCTCCTTGCAGAAGCTCGCGGGCATGCCGCCCTGGCCCTTGACGCCCTTCTCGAAGGCCACGCCCGTGAGGTCGCCCTGGCGGTTGTAGCTCCATGCGTGATACACGCACTGGAAGTTGTCGCTGCGGCCCGATTTCTCGAGTGCGATCAGCGCGCCGCGGTGCGCGCAGCGGTTCTCGAAGGCGTAGATCTCGCCGTCGTCGTCGCGCACCACCACCACCGGCGTCTCGCCCGCGAAGGTGGTGCGGTAGCTGCCGGCGTCGGGCAGCTCGGCCTCCAGGCAGAGGTAGTTCCACACCGGGCCGCGGAAGATGCGCACCTGCTCGTCGGCGGCGAGCTGCGCGTCGCTGTACACCGCGAACGGAATGCGCGTGAGGCCGGGGCCGGACCAGTGGACCGGTTGGGGTTGGATGTCGTTGTGCATGAGGGTTCTTCGCTGGGTCGCTTATTCCATGGTGACCTTGGCGGCCTGGATGACCTTGTGCCACTTGGCCGATTCGGCCTGGATGAACTGGCCGGTGCGGGCGCTGTCCCAGCCGCGCGGCTCGGCGCCTTGCTCGGCGAATTTCTGCTTCACATCGGGCAGCGCGAGCGCCGCGGCCATCGCCTTCTGCGTGGCATCGACCGTGGCCGCGGGCGTGCCCGGCGGCGCCACGACCGCGAACCACGTGACCGCGTTCATGGCCGGCAGCTTCTGCTCGGCGAAGGTGGGCACGTTGGGCAGCGCCTTGGAGCGCTGCTCGTCAGCCACCGCGAGGATGCGGACCTTGCCGGTGCGCTCGAACTGCAGCGACGAGGAGACGTTGTCGAAGAACACGTCCACCTGCCCGCCGATGAGATCGACCAGCGCGGGCGCGGTGCCCTTGTAGGGCACGTGCGTCATCTCGGTGCCCGTGAGCTGCATGAAGAGACTGGCCGTCAGGTGCGAGGTGGTGCCGTTGCCCTGCGAGGCGAAGCTCACCTTGCCGGGGTTGGCCTTCAGGTAGGCGATGAACTCGGCCACGTTGTGCACCGGCAGCTTGGGGTTGACCACCAGCACGTTGGGCACGGTGGCCAGCACGGTCACGGGCACCCAGCGCGTCGGGTCGAACGCGAGCTTCTTGTACAGGTGCTGGTTGATGGCGATGGGCGCGGGCGGCGAGGCCAGCAGCGTCTTGCCGTCGGGCTCGGCGCGGTAGACCACGTCGGCGCCGATGTTGCCGCCCGCGCCGGTGCGGTTCTCGACCACCACGCCCGCGGGGTACAAATCGCGCAGCTTGTCGGCCACCACGCGGGGCAGGATGTCGGCGGTGCCGCCGGCGGGAAAGGGCACCACGAGGCGTGCGATCTTGTTGTCGTTCTGTGCGTGGGCCTGCGCCTGGAGCAAGCCTGTCAGGCAAGCGCAGGCCAGCAGCGCAAGCGTGCGCCGGGTGAGTCTCTGGAACATTGGTTGTCTCCGTGTTCTTCGTGCATCGAGGGGATTCCAGTGTCTCTTTGCCAGGGCGTGCGCAACAAGCTAGATTTGCGCAATGCGCAAAAACCAAGCGAGTTCTCCTAGCGAAGAGGCCACACCCGACAAGAATTTCGTGGCCTCGCTGCAAAAGGGCCTCGACGTGCTGATCTGCTTCGGCCGCCAGCACAGCCGCCTCACGGTGTCGGAAGTGGGGCGGCTCACGCAGAGCTCGCCGGCATCGGCGCGCCGCTCGCTGCTCACGCTGCAGACGCTGGGCTACCTCGACAGCGACGGCAAGCGCTTCTGGATGCTCCCGAAGGCGCTGCTGGTGGCGCACGCGTACCTCGCGTCGCGGCCCGCGCCGTCGCTCGCGCAGCCGCTGCTCGATGCGCTGTCGGAGCGCACGCGCGAGTCGGCGTCGCTGGCCATGCTGCAGGGCGACGACGCGATCATCATCGCGCGCTCCACCGCGCGGCGCAGCCTGAGCACGGGGCTGGGCATCGGCTCGCGGCTGCCCGCGTACTGCGCGGCGCTGGGGCGCGTGCTGCTCGCGGGCTTGCCGCCCGATGAAGCGGCGCGACGCGTGCATGCGATGCCGCGCCCGCGCCTGAGCCCGCGCACCGTCACCGATGCGGATGAGGTGCTGGCGCTCGTCGCGCGTTGCCGCGAGGAGGGCTACGCCAGCAACGACGGCGAACTCGAACTGGACGTGCGCTCGATGGCCGTGCCCGTGTTCGACCGCGCGGGCCAGGTCATGGCGGCGATGAGCATCGCCGTGCGCGCCGAGCGCATGACGCTGGCGGAGGTGCGCGAAACCTTCCTGCCGGCGTTGCGCAAGGCCGCCGGCAGCCTGGTGACGCGGCTGCACGCCGCGTGAATCAGGCGTGCGGCGCGCGACTGATCGCGAAAGTCACGAAGGTCACGAACTCGCCGGCCGCGGCCCCAGCGGCTTGCCGCCCGCACCGCCCCTGAAGGTCATCGGCGCTGCCGTCTGCACCTGCCCCACGCCCGGCTTGCTCCAGTCGCACACGCCTTGCGCAAAGGCCGCCTGCAGGCGCGACCATTGGAGCGGCGAGAAGGTGACGGGCGCGTAGTCGGCCGCGGCCAGCGGCTTCAGCTGGCACTTCAGGATGTCTTCCGTCAGCGGTCCACCGGCGATCTGGCGCGGCGAACCCTGTGGCAGCAGCACCGGGTCGGCATCGCAGGTCGCCGTGTTCAGCACCTTGGTGGAGAACGTCGTGTCGGCCGACAGGTAGCACAGGTCCGATGCGGCCGCCGGCTTCGCGGCGGCCACCTGCTGCTGGGTGCGCTCCGCGTTGGTCCACTCCTTCGGGCTCGCCGTCACCAGGCCCGTGAGCCACGCATCCATCGCGAGGAACGCTTCGACGGGAATGGAAGGCGGCGTGCCCGCCGGACCGAAGCGCCACAGCGCATGGTTCGCATGCCCGCCGGCCGCCGCATCGATGCGGGCCCGGTGCGCGTAGCTGCGCCAGTATTGGTGGATGCCGGCCTGGCCGATCGGAAGGTTGTAGGTCTCGTCGTAGGCGCGCAGGTCGATCGTCGCGACCTTGGCGAGATTGCCGCCGGGCGAGACGAGCCCGGCGCGGTAGGCGATCGAGAGCGAATCGGCATCCGCCACGGCGCGCGCGGTGGAGAGGTTGCCGTCCGTGTCCTGGCCGCCGACCTTCTCGTTGAGCGTGACGAATTCTTCCGCCGAGATCGCGCCCGACTTCAGCGCCTTCAGGCCGTACTGGATGCCCACGTTGTCCAGGTTGCTCAGCCCGCGCACGCCGCTGGGCGCGAGCGCGTTGGCCGTCGTGCCGTAGACGCTCGATGCGCCGTCCGTGATGCCGCAGCGCGGCCCCGTGGGATTGCCCGCGGGGTCGTAGACCAGGGAGGCCGGGAGCTGGCAGTTGTTGGTCGGCGCGCCGCTCGGCACGATCGCGCCGGTGGCGTTGTCGGCCACGGCCAGCGGCGTGTAGTTGCCGGCTTTCAGGAGGCCGCCGAAGAAGGTGAGCCAACCGTGGCAGGCGGTGTGGTCCAGGTGCCCGTTGATCGCTTTCTTCTTCGCGTTGACCTGCACCGGGGTCGCGCCCGCCTGCAGGGCCGTCCACGCAGGCGACTGGTAGAAGTTGACCAGCTGCACGCAGTCCATCACCTCCATGGCGGTCGTCTCGGAGTCGGCGAAGTCCACGCCCAGCTGCGTGCCGTCGATCACGCCGGGCAGCAGCGAGGCCACGCTGTTCTGGTTGATCGCGCCGCCCGAGCCGCCGTTGCCCATCATGTAGAGCACCTCGCCGTAGCTGTCGATGACGTGCTCTTTCATCATCAGCGTCGTCTCGGCCACCAGGTAGCGGTTTCCGTTGAGTTGGGAGTCGGTCATGCTGTTGTCCACGACCATGAAGCCGCGCGACAGCGCCGCATCGTCGGCCCAGTTCTGCGACGAGCGGAACTGCAGCCGCGGAAAGCCGGTGCCCGCGCCGAACGAATAGAGGAGCTTGCGGTTCCACTGCGGTTGCGGAGCGGTCGCGGTCCAGGGGGCGGCCGGGTCGAACAGCACGGCGATGTCGTAGATGCCGCGGTTGATCGTGCCGCGCTCCACGCGAACGATGTAGGGCACCTTTGCGCCGGTCGTCGTGGTGGTGCTCGCGACCGCCGATGCGGACGTGGTGCCCGCCACATAAGGCTGCAGGCACGAGTTGGCCGGCGTCGGGGGAACGGGCCCGCCCGCGGTGGCGGGGCTGGGGTCGGGCAATACGAATGCGCAGCCGCCGTCGCCCGGTGCCGCCGTCACGGGGGTGAGCGTGCGATAGAAGAGCTTGAACTCGGTGGCGATGCTGCACTGCGCATCGGTGGCGCTGGTCGAGAGGCCGCTGGCGTTGGATGCGGGCGTCGCCCCCGCGCCGGCCGTGGGCGCCGGCGTGGCGCAGACGTACGGCGTGAATTGCGTGCTCGAGAGCACCGGCCCGCTGCGCGGCGCGTTGACGACCGTGAGCGTGGCTTCGCGGTTGAGCTTGGTGCTCGCCTTGATCGTGTTCGGTCCCACCGCCAGGCCCGTGGCCAGCCCGGTGATGCGGCCGTCGGCGCGCCGGGCGAACGCATCGGTGATGTCCTTGCCGTTCAGCGTGACCTTCAGGCCGCCGGCATTGCCGCCTTCGGGCACCAGCTCGACCAGCACGTCGCCGTCGCTGACCAGGTCGGCGCGGGTCGAGAGCGTGCGCACTTCCATGTGGCCGGTGGCACTGCCGTCGCCGCCGTTGCCACCACCGCCGCCGTTCCCGAAGTTCCAGGGGAACCCGCCACCGCCACCACCGCCGCCGCAAGCGGCAAGCAGCAGGGACAGGCTGGCCGTCGAACCGGCCAGGCGCATCTGTCGGGAAATGCGCATCGGCGCGCGCGTCGGTCTTGTTGTCATGGTTTTTTGTCTCCTGTCCTGCGCTGCAGCGCACGCCCTTCGGGCCGGCCGGCCCGAACGAGGCGGCGCGCGCCTTGGACATGGAGATTCTTGGACGACCCGGCGCCGCCGGTCCTATCCCGGCGATGCCATTCGCATGACTTTCGGGCCGCCCGAGGGTTTGCCCTTGGAGCGGCCCTTGGAGCGCGTCTTTCCCCGTTCAGGCGCCCATCGCATCGCGGCGGGCGCGCAGCACCCACGGCGTGGCCAGCAGCGCCAGCAGCCGCACGCGCGCAATCTCCTCGGGCGTCCAGTGCGGCCTGGTGCCCAGCACGTTGAAGGTCGCGGCGCACCGGCCGTCCTCCAGCAGCGGCACGTTCACCACGGCGCGCAGGCCCAGCGCGGCGATGAGCGCGTGGTCGTCGAACACCTGGGCCAATGCCGCGTCGCCCTCGCCGATGAAGACCTCGGCGCGCACGAGCAGTTGCCGCGTCCACGGCGTGAGCGTCTTGCGCTTGCGGCCGGCGACCGGATAGGCCCGCGGGTTGGAGGACCAGAGGCGCTGCAGCTGCACTTCGTCCGGCGGATCGTCCGCCGTCGTCGCGTTCAGGTTCACCGTGAGCAGGCCCGGGCCGAGCAGCGCGAGGCGCGCCGCCTCGATGTGCGCCATCGCGGCCTCGAAGGTGGCGGCGCGCGGCAGCGCGTCGCAGAGCGGCAGGCAGACCGAGAGCGGCAGCACGTCCACGTCCGCGTCGACCTCAGTCAAGCTTGATCCCCAGGTCCTTGATGATCTTGTCGTAGCGCTGGGTGTCCCTGCGCAGCGACGTGGCCAGTTGCTCGGGCGTGCTCTTCACCAGCTCGACGCCCATCGAATCCATGCGCGCGCGCACTTCGGGCACGGCCAGCGCCTTGTTGATCTCGGTGTTCAGGCGCGTCACCAGTTCGACGGGCATGCCCGCCGGGCCGAACGCGGCGTACCACACGCTCATCTCGTAGCCGGGCAGCGTCTCGGCGACGGTGGGCGTGTCGGGCAGCAGCGAGGAGCGCTTGGGCTCCGTCACGGCCAGGAGGCGCAGCTTGCCCGCCTTCACGTGCGGCAGCGTCTGCGTGCCCGCGGAGAACAGCACCTGCGTCTGGTTGCCCACGGTGTCGAGCACGGCCGGCGCGCCGCCCTTGTAGGGCACGTGCAGCATGTCGATGCCCGCGGCCTTCTTGAACATCTCGGCGCTCAGGTGGTTGGTGGAGCCACCGCCGGCCGAGGCATACGCGAGCTTGCCCGGGTTGGCCTTGGCGTAGGCGATGAATTCGCGAAGGTTCTTGGCCGGCACCGATGGGTTGATGACCATCGTGTTGATCACGTTGGCCACCAGCGCGATGGGCGTGAAGTCGTCCGTGCCGTTGAAGGGCATGCCGGGCATGAGCGCCGGGTTCATCGCGTGCGTGCTCATCGAGCCGATCAGGAGCGTGTAGCCATCGGGCTTGGCCTTGGCGACGAAGTTCGAGCCGATGTTGCCGGAGGCGCCGACACGGTTGTCGACCACCACCGGCTGGCCCATCGACTTGGTGAGCTGCTCGGCGATGGCGCGCGCCAGGATGTCGGTGGAGCCGCCCGCGGCCCAGGGAACGATCAGCGTGATCGGCTTCTCGGGATAGGCGGCGAAGCCGGCCTGTGCGGTGCAGGTGAGGGCCAGCACAAGCAGGCCCCGCAAGACACGTTGGAACATGGTGATGAAGTCCTTGGAACGAAATTGAACAAAGCGAAAGCGCCTCAGCGGCCCACCGCGTAGCCCTGCATGCCGCGCGGATTGGCGCCGGCGCGCAGCACGAGCCGGCCTTGCGCATCGCGCTCGCGGCTGCAGGCGGACATGCGGCTTTCGGACCAGGCATCGCCGACCTGCACGCGGTGGCCCATCGCACGCAGCGCGTCGATCGTCTCGGGCTCGAAGCGCGATTCCAGCGTGAGCGTGTTGAGCGTGGTCTGGCGCGGCCAGAACGAACTGGGCGCGTGCTTGACGTGCCAGGCCGGCGCATCGATGGCCTGCTGCAGGTTCATGCCGTGCACCGCATGGCGCAGGAAGAAGCCGACCGACCACTGGTCCTGCTGGTCGCCGCCGGGCGTGCCGAACGCCATGTAGGGCTCGCCGTCGCGCAGCGCCATCGAGGGCGAGAGCGTGGTGCAGGGCGCGACGCGTGGCTCCACGGAGCCGGGCAGGCCCTCGTCGAGCCAGCTCATCTGCAGCCGGGTGTTCAGCGCGAAGCCCAGCGCCGGAATCGTCGGGCTCGACGACAGCCAGCCGCCCGAGGGCGTGGCCGCGACCATGTTGCCGTGCCGGTCGACCACGTCGATGTGGCAGGTGTCGCCCACGAAGATCTCGCGCTCGGCCCATTCGGCGACCGGCGGCAGCGCGGCGAAGGTGGGCTCGCCGATGCCGAAGCGCGTGTCGGCGGTGCGCAGCGTTCGCGCGCTCACGTCCAGGTCGGGCAGGCGCGGCGCGAGGCCCAGGGGCGTACCGGGCCGCAGGACTTCGGAGGCGCGCTGCAGATCGACCGTCGCCCAGCGTTCGCGCAGGTAGGCCTCCGACAGCAGCGCCTCTTGTGCATCGCCGCGCGCGCCGGATGCCGTGCCGTACCACGCGAGCCGGTCTGCCAGCGCGAGCTTGGCGGCTTCGGTGATGCGATGCACGAAGCCCGCCGAGCCGGGCACGTGATGTTCGAGCCCGGCGTGGCGCAGCATGCCCAGCTGCTGCAGGAAAGCCGGCCCCTGGCTCCAGAAGCCGCACTTGGCGACCGTGTAGCGCCCGAACTCGGCCGTGAGCGGCGCCTCGGTGGCGACGCGCCATTCGGCCATGTCGTCGAAACGCAAGAGGCCCGCGTGCGCCTCGCCGCTGCTGTCGCGCACGGAGGTGTTGCGGCAGTAGCGATCGATCTCACGCGCGACGAAACCCTGCTGCCAGGTGCGGATCGCCGCGTCGATCACGCCGGTGCGGCCGCTGCCTTCGCGCTCGGCCGTCTCCACGATGCGGCTGTAGGTCGCGGCCAGCGCCGGCAGCCGGAACAGCGAGCCGGGCTGCGGCAGCCTGCCGCCGGGCAGCCACACCTCGGCCGACGAATGCCAGTGTTCGATGAAGAGCCCGCGCACCGCGAGGATCGCCTCTGCGACCCGCGGCACCAGCGGAAAGCCGTCGCGCGCATAGCCGATCGCCGGTGCCAGCACCTCGGCCAGCGACCAGGTGCCGTGCTCGCGCAGCATGGTGAGCCAGGCCGAAAAGGCGCCCGGCACCGTCGCACCCAACAGGCCGATGCCCGGCACCTGCTCGAAGCCGAGTGCGCGGAAGGCCGAGGCGGTGGCATCGGCCGGCGCGCAGCCTTGTCCGCGCAGGGCGTGCATGCGCTGCTCGCGCTCGCTCCACAGCAGGATCGGCGCCTCGCCGCCGGGGCCGTTCAGGTGCGGCTCGACCACCTGCAGCACGAAGCCGCCCGCCACGGCGGCGTCGAAGGCGTTGCCGCCGCGTTCGAGCACGCCCATCGCGGTCTGCGAGGCCAGCCAGTGAGTCGATGAGGCGACGCCGAAGGTGCCGGCGATTTCAGGGCGGGTGGTGAACATGCGGCCGAGTGTAAAAACATCGGATAGCCGGAAGCACATATTTGCTGATGAATGCATGCATCGATTGCTATGGCTCTGATTTAGCATCCCGGCATGTCAGCGCCCACGCTCCAGCACCTCACGCCGCGGCTCAAGCTGCGCCATTTCGCGCTTCTGGCCGAACTCGAACGGCAGCGCTCGGTCAGCCGCGCGGCCGAGCACCTGGGGCTCAGTCAGCCGACCGTCACGCGCGCGCTCGGCGAGATCGAGAACATCTTCATGACCCCGCTGTTCACCCGCAGCCGGCGCGGCCTGGAGCCCACGCCCGCGGGCCTCCTGGTACTGGCGCGGGCACGCGTGGCGCTGGCCGATGCGCAATCGCTGGGCCAGGACCTGGCCGCGCTCGGCACGGGCCTGCAGGGGCGGCTGCGCATCGGCGTGCTGCCGTTTCTCGCGCGCGCCACGCAGGACGCGGTCTGGCAGCACCTTTTGGCCGTGCGGCCGCGCCTGGGCTTCGTGGTCGAGGAGGCCACGACGCATGCGCTGGTGCAGGCCGTGCGCGCGCGCACGCTGGACTGCGCGATCTGCCGCTTCACCTCGGCCAGCGCCGAAGCCGGGCTCGCGCAGGAGTTTCTCTACACGCAGGAGCCGCGCCTGGTGGTGTCGCGCGCGGCCGCGCAGCGGCTGGCGCGGCGCGGGCTGGACTGGGAAGCCTTTGTTTCCCTGCACTGGATCTTTCCGCCGGAGGACACGCCGATCCGCCAGATGATCCATTCGATCTTCGCCTCGGCGGGGCAGCCGGTGCCGGTGCCTCTGCTGGAGGCCTACGCGCAGAAAACGCTGGTCTCGGTGCTGCGGCACATGCCCGACGCGGTCACCATCCTGCCCGACGACATCGCGCAGGAAGTGGCCGACGCGAGCGGCGCCCGCGTGATGCCCCAGCGCCTGCAATGGAACCTGCCGCCCGTGGGCGTGGTGAGGCTGCACGATGCGGCCAATGCGGGGATCGTGGATGCGATGACGAGGGCGCTGCAGGGCCTTCGCCGGGGGACGTAGATCCGCAGCTGCATCGGATGTCCGCGCGGCTGTGACCGTGTGCGCGTGGAAGGGAAGAGCCGCCAGCGCCTGCGGCTAGGATGGCTTTCCCCTGTGCAGCCGCTGCGCCAGCGGCTCGCCGAACCTCAGGTGCCCCATGGAATCCGAACTCAAATCGCTGGTCCAGGCCCTGCGCGACTTCGCGCAGGCCCGGGCCTGGGAGCCTTACCACTCCCCCAAGAACCTCGCCTCGGCGCTTTCGGTCGAAGCGGCCGAACTGCTCGAACATTTCCAGTGGCTCACCGAAGCACAGAGCCGATCGCTCGACGCCGAGAAGCGCGCGGAGGTCGGCGCCGAGATGGCGGATGTGTTCCTCTATCTGCTGCAGCTCGCCGACAAGCTCGGCATCGATCTGGTCGACGCGGCGCGAAGCAAGATGCTCGTCAACGCGCAGAAATATCCGGCGCCCATCGATCCACCCGCCTGAGTACCTCCGTGTACGCCACCCGGCGTATTTCCCCTTGTTGGTGCATTCCGCAGACTCCTCTCCATCGCCAGCCGCGTGCTGTCGACAAGGTTCAACCCAACCGGAGCAGGAGTCCACATGCAACGTCGTTTCACACTCAAGGCGCTCACCGCCGCCGTCGCGCTGGCCAGCATTTCTGCTGCGCCCGCATTTGCCGCCGACACCATCAAGGTCGGCGTGCTGCACTCGCTGTCGGGCACGATGGCCATTTCGGAAACCGTGTTGAAAGACACGGTGCTGATGGCCATCGACGACATCAACAAGAAGGGCGGCGTGCTGGGCAAGCAGCTCGAGCCCGTGGTGGTCGACCCGGCCTCCAACTGGCCCCTCTTCGCTGAAAAAACCAAGCAGCTGCTCGGCCAGGACAAGGTCTCGGTGATCTTCGGCTGTTGGACCTCGGTGTCGCGCAAGTCGGTGCTGCCGGTGGTCGAGGAAATGAACGGTCTCCTCTTCTACCCCGTGCAGTACGAGGGCGAAGAGCTCTCCAAGAACGTGTTCTACACGGGCGCCGCGCCCAACCAGCAAGCCATTCCGGCCGTCGACTACCTGATGAGCAAGGAAGGCGGCGGCGCCAAGCGCTGGGTGCTGCTGGGCACCGACTACGTCTACCCCCGCACGACCAACAAGATCCTGCGCGCCTACTTGAAGAGCAAGGGCGTGAAGGACACCGATATCGACGAGAAGTACACCCCCTTCGGCCACAGCGACTACCAGACCATCGTGGCCGACATCAAGAAGTTCTCGGCCGGCGGCAAGACGGCGGTGGTCTCTACCATCAACGGCGACTCCAACGTGCCCTTCTACAAGGAACTGGGCAACGCGGGTCTGAAGGCCAAGGACGTGCCGGTCGTCGCCTTCTCGGTGGGCGAGGAAGAACTGCGCGGCGTGGACACCAAGCCGCTGGTGGGCCACCTGGCGGCATGGAACTACTTCATGTCGATCAAGAACCCGACCAACACGGCGTTCATCAAGCAGTGGAGCGACTACGCCAAGGCCAAGAACATCGCCGGCCACAAGGACAAGCCGCTCACCAACGACCCGATGGAAGCCACCTGGATCGGCATCCACATGTGGAAGCAGGCCGTGGAGAAGGCCAAGTCGACCGACACCGACAAGGTGATCGCGGCGATGGCCGGCCAGACCTTCACGGCCCCCTCGGGCATCGTCTCCAAGATGGACGAGAAGAACCATCACCTGCACAAGAGCGTGTTCATCGGCGAGATCAAGGCCGACGGCCAGTTCAGCGTGGTGTGGAAGACGCCGGGTCCGGTGAAGGCCAAGCCCTGGAGCCCGTACATCGAAGGCAACGACAAGAAGCCTGACTACCCCGCCGGCAAGTCGATGTAAGTGTGTTTCTCCCTCCCCCTCTGGGGGAGGGCAGGGGTGGGGGCTGACGGCGGTCGATCGAGCATCGCGCTTGTCCGGGCGCCGCGTGCCCCCACCCCAACCCTCCCCCGGAAGGGGAGGGGGCCAACCCAACTTCCAAGTTCATGATGCTTCGACGAACCCTTCACTGCGCATTCGCCGCCATGCTGCTCATGGCAACGGCCGCCCACGCGCTGACCGCCGACGAAGCCCGGGCCATCGCCTCCGGCGAGTCCGAAGCCCGCATCGCCGCGCTCAACAAGGCCGTGCTCACCGCCGACGAGAAGACCGCCGCGTTCATCCAGGCGATGTCCGACGACGCCGTGAAGTACACCGAAGACAAGGTCTTCGTGATGAAGGACGACAAAGGCTACGACCCTGTGACGGGCACCGAGCTGAAGGTGCCCGACACCGCCGAAGACGTCGTCAACAACAACCTCATGCGCGGCGCGCTCGATGCCGCGCAGGCCGCGCTCAAGCTCACGAGCAAGGACGACGCGGTGCGCGCCGAAGCCGCGCAGGCGCTCTTCAAGGAGCCCGACGAATCGCGCATTCCGATGGTCGAGAAGGCGCTGGCCGCCGAGACCAACCCGAAGATCAAGGCGCAGCTCGAACTCGTGCGCGCCGCCGGCATGCTCACCAGCGCCGACAAGGCCAAGCGCCTCGCGGCCGCCAAGGAGCTGGGCAGCAACCGCAACCCCGACACCAAGCTGCTGCTGAACCAGCGCCTGGCCGACGAGACCGAGGCCGACGTGAAGACGGCGATCGCCGCCTCCATCGCCAACATCGACGGCGCGCTGGTCTGGGGCGACCGCATCAACGCCGTGTTCAGCGGCATCAGCCTGGGCTCGGTGCTGCTGCTCGCGGCGCTGGGCCTGGCGATCACCTACGGCCTCATGGGCGTCATCAACATGGCGCACGGCGAGCTGATGATGATCGGCGCCTACGCCACCTACGTGATGCAGGGCATCTTCCAGAAGTACATGCCCGAGGCGGCGTTCGGCTGGTACCTGGTCGCGGCGATTCCCGTGTCGTTCCTCGCCTCGGCGCTCGTGGGCGCGGTGCTCGAGCGCGGCGTCATCCGCTTTCTCTACGGCCGGCCGCTGGAGACGCTGCTGGCCACCTGGGGCATCAGCCTGATGCTGCAGCAGCTGGTGCGCACGCTCTTCGGCGCGCAGAACGTCGGCGTGGAAAACCCCGGCTGGATGAGCGGCGGCTTCACGATGTTGAGCAACGTCACGCTGCCGTGGAACCGCATCTGCATCATCGTCTTCGCGGTGCTCGTGCTGCTCGCGATTGGCTGGCTCATCGGCAAGACGCGCCTGGGCCTCTTCGTGCGCGGCGTGACGCAGAACCGCCCGATCGCCTCGTGCATGGGCGTGAACACCGCGCGCATCGACACCTACGCCTTCGCGCTCGGCTCGGGCATCGCGGGCCTGGCGGGCTGCGCGCTGAGCCAGATCGGCAACGTCGGGCCGGACCTCGGCCAGAGCTACATCGTGGACAGCTTCATGGTGGTCGTGATGGGCGGCGTCGGCCAGCTCGCGGGCACCGTGTATGCGGCGCTGGGGCTGGGCATTCTCAACAAGTTCATCGAAGGCTGGGCGGGCGCGGTGCTCGCGAAGATCGCGGTGCTTGTCTTCATCATCATCTTCATCCAGAAGCGTCCGCAAGGCATCTTCGCGATGAAGGGCCGGAGCGCAGAGGCATGAGCAAAGTCGTTTTGCCAACCAAAGGGCCGCTCTTGAGCGGCAAGGGCTGGACGGCCTTCTTCGTCGCATTGATCGTCGTGTGCGCGGTGGCGCCGGTGCTCAACATCGTGGTGCCGGCGGACAGCCCGCTGCACATGAGCGACTACGCGGTGGCGCTGGTCGGCAAGATCATGTGCTACGCCATCTGCGCGCTGGCCATGGACCTGATCTGGGGCTACACCGGCATCCTCTCGCTGGGCCACGGCCTCTTCTTCGCGCTCGGCGGCTACATGATGGGCATGTACTTGATGCGCCAGATCGGCCGCGACGGCAACTACAAGAGCGACCTGCCGGACTTCATGGTGTTCCTCGACTGGAAGACGCTGCCCTGGCACTGGACCTTCAGCGACAGCTTCATCGCCACGCTGATCCTCATCGTCGCGGTGCCGGGCGTGATCGCTTTCGTGTTCGGCTTCTTCGCCTTCCGCTCGCGCATCAAGGGCGTGTATTTCTCGATCATCACGCAGGCCATGACCTTCGCGGCGATGCTGCTGTTCTTTCGCAACGAGACGGGCTTCGGCGGCAACAACGGCTTCACCGACTTCAAGCGCATCCTGAACATCCCGATCGCCACGCAGGAAATGCGCATGACGCTCTTCGCGCTCACCGGCCTCACGCTGCTGGGCTTCTTCCTCTTCGCCAGGTGGCTCATCGGCAGCAAATTCGGCCGCGTGCTGCAGGCCATTCGCGATGCGGAAACGCGCGTGATGTTCTCGGGCTACAACCCGCTGCCCTACAAGCTCACGATCTGGGTCATCTCGGCCGTGATGTGCGGCGTGGCCGGCGCGCTCTATGTGCCGCAGGTGGGCATCATCAACCCGGGCGAGATGAGCGCGGCCAACTCCATCGAGATCGCGATCTGGGCGGCCGTCGGCGGGCGCGCCACGCTGATCGGGCCGATCATCGGCGCCTTCATCGTCAACGGCGCCAAGAGCTGGCTCACCGTCGCGTACCCGGAGTACTGGCTGTACTTCCTGGGCGCCTTGTTCATTGCTGTCACGCTGTTCTTGCCGAACGGCATCGTGGGTCTGGTGAAGAAGTGGTTGTCCAGGGAGAAGGCGGCACCGGCCGCGCCGAGCGCAGGCCGTGAAGAGGCGCAGCGCGCCATGGCCGCAGGGCAGGGCATGGAGCCCGAGGCGCTGCACGCGCCGCTGGCCGCCGACGTGAAGGGAGCCCGCGCATGACGCCCGACCTGATGGACGCCGGCGCCGAGCGCGCGGCGCGCGCCAGCGGCATTCACTATGTGAGCGGCAGCACCGAATCGGGCGGCCGCGAGGCCGGCTTCGGCCGCATCGCGACGCCGGGCGAGGTCGACGTCACGCACGGCCGCATCCTGTACCTGGAAGACGTGAGCGTGAGCTTCGACGGCTTCAAGGCCATCAACAAGCTCTCGCTGGACATCGCACCGGGCGAGCTGCGCTGCATCATCGGCCCCAACGGCGCGGGCAAGACCACGATGATGGACATCATCACCGGCAAGACCCGGCCCGATTCGGGCACCGTGTTCTTCGGCAGCACCATCGACCTCCTGCGCCACCGAGAAGCCGACATCGCGCAGCTGGGCATCGGCCGCAAGTTCCAAAAGCCGACGGTGTTCGAGCACCTCACCGTGTTCGAGAACCTCGAACTCGCGTTGAAGACCAACAAGGGCGTGCGCGCCTCGATGCTGTTCAGGCTCGACTCGGCGCAGAGCGATCGCCTGGCCGAAGTGCTCGAGACCATTCACCTGGCCGACAGCGTGTCGCGTCTCGCGGGCAACCTGAGCCACGGCCAGAAGCAGTGGCTGGAGATCGGCATGCTCCTGATGCAGGACCCCAAGCTGCTGCTGCTCGACGAGCCCGTGGCCGGCATGACCGATGAGGAAACGGCGCGCACCGCCGAGCTCTTTCTCACGCTCAAGGGCAAGCATTCGCTGATGGTGGTGGAGCACGACATGAGCTTCATCCGCACCATCTCCGAGATCGTCACGGTGCTGTGCGACGGCTCGGTGCTCGCGCAGGGCACGCTCGACGAGGTGCAGGCCGACGAGCGCGTGATCGAGGTCTACCTGGGCCGCTGAGGAACCGAAGCCATGCTGACAGTCAAGAACATCCACCAGTACTACGGCGGCTCGCACATCCTCCGGGACGTGAGCTTTCAAGCGACGCTCGGCAAGGTCACCGTGCTGCTGGGCCGCAACGGCGTGGGCAAGACGACGCTGCTCAAGTCGCTGATGGGCCTCGTGCCCATCAAGAGCGGCAGCATCGAGCTGGAGGGCAAGCCGATCCAGAAGGCCACGCCGTACGACAGGGCGAGGGCGGGCATCGGCTTCGTGCCGCAGGGCCGCGAGATCTTCGCGCGGCTCACGGTCGAAGAGAACCTGCGCATGGGCCTGGCCTACAAGAGCGGCAGCACGCCCATTCCGTCGGAGCTGTTCGAGCTCTTCCCGGTGCTGAAGCAGATGATCAACCGGCGCGGCGGCGACCTCTCGGGCGGGCAGCAGCAGCAACTGGCCATCGCGCGCGCCCTCGCGCCCAAGCCCAAGCTGCTGATCCTGGACGAGCCCACCGAAGGCATCCAGCCGAGCATCATCAAGGACATCGGCCGCGTCATCCGCATGCTGGCCGACCGCGGCGACATGGCCATCGTGCTGTGCGAGCAGTACTACGACTTCGCGCAGGAACTGGCCGACGACTACCTCGTGATGGAGCGCGGCGAGGTCATCGCGCGCGGCCTGGGCAAGGACATGGAAGCGCAGGGCGTGCGCCAGCTCGTGGCGATTTAGGCACACCCCCAGGCTTGCCCACTTCGTGTGGCCGCCAACCCCCTTGCAGGGGGCAACACCAGCGGCCCGGCAAAGCCGGTTCCGCGGTGTTCCTGGAATGAATTCCCGACGGCACCGCATGAGAGTTCAGGGGTTGGCTACGGACATGCAGCCGTTCAACGTTGCGGCACCGCGGGGTCTTGGCATCTGCGTATCGGTCTCGATTCAGGGTTTACCCTAAAATTGACCCTTGCCCGTCGCCGCCGGGCGCCCTCCCAGGAGCCTGGCCTTGAACGCCTCCCCACCCGCGCTGGACAGCGCGGACACCACTGTTTCCGTCACTTCGCCGTCGTCGAAGCCCGTCAATTTCGTGCGGGCCGTGCTCGCGCTCGGGGTCGGCGGCTTCGCCATCGGCACGGGCGAATTCGTCATCATGGGCCTGCTGCCCGAAGTCGCGCGCGACATCGACGTCAGCATTCCGCAGGCCGGCCACGTCATCAGCGCCTATGCGCTCGGCGTGGTCGTCGGCGCCCCGGTGCTGGCCGTGCTCGCGGCAGGGTGGGGCCGGCGCGCCTTGCTGATCGCACTGATGGCCGTGTTCGCGGCCGGCAATTTTGCCAGCGCGATGGCGCCGGGATATCTCTCGCTCAACCTGCTGCGCTTTGCCACGGGCCTGCCGCACGGCACCTACTTCGGCGTGGCCGCGCTCGTGGCCGCGACGCTCGCGCCACCCGGGCGCCGCGCGCGCGCAGTCGGCCTCGTGATGCTCGGGCTCACCGGCGCCACGCTGGTCGGCGTGCCCATCGCCGCATGGCTCGGCCAGCTCTTCGGCTGGCGCGCGGCCTTCGTGTTCGTCGGCGTGATCGCGCTCGTGGCCGTGGTGCTCCTGCGCCGCGACGTGCCCGACATCGCCGCCGCGGCCGGCGCCAGCCCGTGGCGCGAGCTCGGCGCGCTCAAGCGCAAGCAGGTGTGGTTCACGCTGGGCATCAGCGCCATCGGCTTCGGCGGCATGTTCGCGGTGTTCAGCTACATCAAGCCGACGCTCACCGAGGTGGCGCACCTGTCGGTGCACAACGTGCCCTTCGTGCTCGCGCTGTTCGGCCTGGGCATGGTCACCGGCAATATCGTGGGCTCGCGGATGGCCGACAAGTCGCTCATGCGCACCATCGCCGGCGTGCTCGTGTACGCGGTGCTGGTGCTCGCGCTCTTCACCTTCGCGGCGCAGCACGTGGTCACGGCCGCCATCGGCGTGTTCCTCATCGGCACCACCGTGGCCATCGGCCCGGCGCTGCAGATCCGCCTGATGGACGTGGCCGGCGATGCGCAGACGCTCGCCGCCGCGCTCAACCATTCGGCCTTCAACATGGCCAATGCACTGGGCGCGTGGCTCGGCGGCGTGGCGATTGCCGCGGGCCTGGGCTGGACCTCGACCGGCTGGGTCGGCGCACTGCTCGCGCTCGCCGGCATCGGCATCTTCGGCTGGGGTGTGATGAGCGCGCGCGCCGATGCGCGGCGCCCGCAAATGGCCGCCTGATCTTTCGCGCTCCGGGCCAGCTGCCGCGTCGCCGGCCTACTGCGCGGCCGGTGGCGCCGTTCTCTCGCGCAGCAGCGTCGTGAAGTTCCGCAGCTCGGCCGCGTTCAGGTCCGACACGGCCCATGCCTGCATGCCGCCTTGCGCCCAGTGCGCGAGCTGGTAACCCTGCCGCGTGGAGAAGGCGGGCGCCTGCGCCTTCGCATCGGCCGCGGGCCAGACGAAGAGGTTGATGACATGCGGGCCTGACCGGTAGACCAGCGCCGCCACCGTGCGCCCATCCAGGTAGTCGAGCCGCCCGCCGGTGAGCGCGAAGCCTTCGGCGGCCAGGTCGACCACGGGCGGCGAGAAGTCGAGCTTGCCGGCGAACCACGGCTTCACCGTGTGCTGGTCGGTCGAGGCCACGTCGGCCAGATGCGAGGCCATCAGCGAGCGCACATGGTTGGCCGCGACGGCCTCGCCCAACGCGTCCTGCGGCGCCATCGGGGCTGCCAGCAGAACAAGCGCAAGACCCCAGGCCGTGGCCGCGCCGGCGCCGAAGCCGACCAGCCCCTGCCACCAGCCGCGCCGGTTGCGTCGGCCGTGCACGGGGACGGCAGGCGCGGCAGCGGCCGTCGTGCCTGCCTCGGAACGCAGCGCCTGCGCGATGCGCCCGGCCAGCGCCGCCGGCGGCGTGTGCCGCACGGCGTGGCGCCGGACCATCAGCCCCAGCTCGTCGTCAGGAATTGGCATGGTGTGTCCTTTCCGCCGTGTTGCCCGGGCGTTCGTCGCGCAGGCTTTCGCGCAGCAGGGCCCGGGCGCGCGAGAGCCGCGACATCACCGTGCCCAGCGGCACGCCGGCAATGCGCGCGATGTCTTCATAGCGCATCTCCTCCAGCTCGCGCAGCACGATCACCTCGCGATAGACCGCGGGCAGGGCGTCGATGGCGGCATTGATGCGCTCGCCCTGCACGCGCTGCTCCCACTGCCGGGCCGGGTCGCCCGCATCCGAAGAGGCCGGGGATGCCGCTGCCTCGCTGTCGCGCAGCTCGTCGAATTCCAGCTGGTCGGCCAGCTGCCGGTTCTGCCGCATCCAGTCGTAGCAGGCATTGCGCACGATGCCCAGCAGCCAGGGCCGCGCGTTCTCGCCGCGCAGGCTCTCGAAAAAACGAAAGGCCCGCAGGTACGCCTCCTGCACCGCGTCGTCGGCCAACTGGTCGTCGCGCAACAGCCAGCGCGCAAGGTTCCATGCCGCATCGAGATGCGGCAGCGCGGCGGCTTCGAACTGGCGGGTGCGGTCGGTCAGATCGGTCAATGGATTGGTTCTTCCTGCATGACGCGGCGAGCGCGCGTTTTATTCCATCTTTTTTTTCGAGGCCTGCGGGGAATAAGCGGGGCGCGCCGTGCGTCATGCCTTGCGTCGATTCTCTTTCCACTCTTTGTCTGGAGTCTTTCATCATGATCGCCATTCCCCGGCTTGCGCGCATCCTCGCCGTTCTCGCGGCCTCGAGCACCTTCGCTTTCACCGCGCTGGCCGCGGGCCCCAAGGCCTACGTCGGCAACTTCAAGGACAGCACGGTCAGCGTGATCGACACCGGCACCGAGCGGGTGCTCGCCACGGTGCCGGTGGCCGCGGGGCCGGACGGCATCGTCATCTCCCCGAACGGGCGCAGCGTGTTCGTGAGCGGGGCCAGCGCTTCCGCGCTGAGCGAGATCGATGCCGCGACCGACAGCGTCGCGCACACCATCGAGGTCGGCAAGGGCCCGCAGGGACTGGCTGCGACGGCTGACGGCCGCTGGGTGCTGGTGGCCGTCAACGGCGACGACCGCGTGGCCTTCGTCGACACCGCGACGCACGCCGTGAGCGCCACCGTGCCCGTGCCCAAGCCGCACACCATCGCCGTGCGGCCCGACGGCCGGCAGGCCTATGTCGCCTCACAGGAGCCGGGGCATTTCGCGCTGGTGGTCATCGACCTGGCGACACGCAAGGCGGTGGCCGAGATCCCGCTGGAGAAGGCGCCGCGCGACCTGGAGTTCGGCCACGATGGCAAGGCGCTGTACCTGACGCTGGCGGGCGTGGCCGCCGTGCAGGTGCTGGATGCGGCGACGAACCAGTGGCAGACGCCTGTCGCCACGGGCGTCTCGCCTCACATCGCCCAGCACTTCGCCGGCATGGCCAGCGGCGTGGTGGTCGTGCAGGGGCCGGGCGAGGTCATGCTGTTCGACCCGGCGGCGCGCGCGCCGGGCCGCAGCATCGGCGTGGGCAAGCAGCCGCACTGGCTCGACATCTCGGCGGACGGCAAGAAGCTGTGGGTGAGCAACGAAGGCTCCAACGACGTGAGCGTGATCGACCTGGCGGGCGGGCCGGCGCACACCGTGGCGGTGGGCAATGCGCCGCGCAAGATCGCCGTGCAGCGCATGGCCGGCCCGGGCCGCGCGCACGCCGGCGGCTCGGCCCACGTTGCCATCCGCAACTTCGCGTTCGAGCCCGCGCAGGTCACCGTCAGCGTCGGCCAGACCCTGACGTGGCAGAACGACGACGGCGCGCCGCACGGCGTGGTCTTCAAGGACGGTTCGGCCGGCATCGACCTGCTGCTGCCCGGCAAGGCCTTCGCGCGCAGCTTCGACAAGCCGGGCGTGTACGACTACGCCTGCTCGGTGCACCCGTACATGACGGCGCGGGTCACGGTGGTGGCGGCGCCGTCGCGCGCCGCGGCGTCTTCGGCTCAGCGCGCGCCGAGCGCCTCGTAGAGCTTCAGCGCCGCGCGCGCCGTCTGCTCGTCGCAGATCAGCACCGACAGCAATTTCGCCCGCAGCACGGCCGCGATGATCGGCGCCTTGTTCTCGCCGCCCGAGGCGACGATCACCGTCGGAATACGGGCAAGCTCTTCGAGCGAGGGCGCCACCACGCGCTGGTTCAGCGCGTGCTTCACGGGCTTGCCGTGGCGGTCGAGGAACTGGCCGATGATGTCGCCCACCGCCTTGGCCTGCTTCAGGCCCGCCACGGGCACGTCCTTGGGCAGCCCGTAGCGCACCAGCAATGACCGCGTGCTGAGGTCGCCCACGCTCAGCAGCGCGACGTCGTTGGCCGCGATCTGACTGAACGCCTCCTTGAACACATCCTGCGAGACGATGGTGTCGCGCGACTTCGCGCTGCCCGCGTACAGCGGCGCGGCCAGGTAGCTGCACTGCGCGCCGAGCCGCGCGGCGAACGCGCTCGCGGTCTCGAAGGTGTTGATCTCCAGCCCGCGCGTGAGCCCGCCCATGATCGAGTTGACGTGCAGGTTCGGCCATTGCCCCGGCGTGACGTGGCGGATCGCCTCGCGCAGCGTCGCGCCCCAGCCCACGCCCAGGCCCCGCACGCGCTGCGTTTCCAGCAGCCGCGACAGGTATTCGCCCGCCGTGCGGCCCAGCAGCACCGGAATGAGGTCGGGGCTCTCGGGCGTCGGAATGATCACCGCTTCGCGCAGGCCGCACACCGTGCGCAGCTCCTCTTCGAGCCTCAGGCACCCCTCGTGGCGCGAGTTGATCTTGATGCTCACGAGCCCGCTCTCGCGCGCCTCGCCGAGCAGCCGGTTCACGCGCAGCCGCGTGAGCCCGAGCTTCGTGGCGATGCCGTCTTGCGTCAGCCCCTCCATGTAGTAGAGCCAGGCCACGCGCACGGCCACCTGATCTTCCTCAGCCATCCGAATGCTCCGTTGTTGTGTGCCGATTCTGCCGCGTGATGGTGAAAACACCGGGTAGTCACCTGCTTGAAACAAATGCATTTCAGAATATACACTTGTTCATCGCCGGCGAATCCGGCGCAAGAATCCCTGGAGACATGAGCGAACAGACATCCCCGCTGCGGGCCGCATTGCGCGATGCCGCGGTCACGAAAGAAGTCGTCGTCGAGCGTGCCGCGGTGCGCGCGATGCCCGACGTGCTGCAGCGCGCCGCCCCCGGTGCGCGCTGGATGCTCGTGACCGACGAGACCACCTGGGACGTCGCGGGCGAGGCCGCGCAGGCCTTGCTCGAAGCGCGCGGCATCGCGCTCGCGCCGCCGCTCATGCTGCCCGCGCGGCCGCGCCTCAAACCGCGCGTGTCGGCCTCGGCCACCATCGCGCGCCAGCTGGCCGCGCACGACCTCACGCCGGTGGCGGTGGGCTCGGGCGTCATCAGCGACCTGGTCAAGCATGCGGCGTCGATCGCGGGCAAGCCTTACGTCTGCTTCGCCACCGCCGCTTCGATGGACGGCTATGCCGCTTCCGGCGCGGCGCTTCTCGATGAAGACGGCTTCAAGCGCACGCTCGCGTGCCCGCCGCCCGTTGCGGTGCTCGCTGACCTGGGCGTGCTGGGCGCCGCGCCCGCGCGCATGACGGCGTGGGGCTACGGCGATCTCGCGGGCAAGACCGTGGCCGGCGCCGACTGGCTGCTGGCCGATGCGCTGGGCGTCGAGGCCCTGAGCCGCCGCCCCTACGACATGGTGCAGGCGCACCTGCGCGACTGGCTCGGCGCGCCCGGCCGCATCGCCGCGCGCGACCCCGAGGCCACGGGCGATCTCATGGCGGGCCTCCTGGTCAGCGGCTTCGCGATGCAGGCCCACGGCAACTCGCGCCCGGCCAGCGGCAGCGACCACCAGTTCTCCCATTTGTGGGAGATGGAGAACCTGCAGATCGACGGCGAACCCGCCGCGCACGGCGCCTGCGTGGGCGTCGGCTGCGTCGCGATGCTCGCGATGTACGAATGGCTGCTGGCGCGGCCCGATGCCGCCTTCGCATCGGCCGCAGTACAGGCACAAGACGGCTGGGACGACAGCGCACTCGCCCAAGAGATCGAGGCCGCCTTCGACCGCGAAGAATTCCGCACCGCCGCACGCGAGGAGATGCAAGCCAAGCGCGCCGCCGGCGGCCGCCGCGCGCGCATCGAAAACCTCGCCGCCCTCTGGCCCGACCTGCGCGCCCAACTCGCGCACCAGCTCATCGGCGCAGCCGACATGCAGCAGCGCCTGCGCACCCTCGGCGGCGCCGCGCACCCCGACGACCTGGGCATCGCCGCCGCGCGCCTGGCCGCCGACTACCGCCGCGCGCGCCTCATCCGGCGCCGCTACACGGTGCTCGACCTGCTCGATGACCTCGGCTGGCTCGATGCCGCGATCACCGATCTCTTCAGCCCCGGCGGCTTCTGGTCCGCCTGAACCTGCACCCACGATCCACAGGAGACAGCGATGAATCTCGAACGACGCAGCACCCTGGCCACGCTGGCCATCTCATCCGCGCTATGGCTCGCGAGCGCCATGCCGGCAGCGGCACAACCCGTGCAGATCCAGTGGTGGCACGCCATGGGCGGCGCGCTCGGCGAGCGCGTCGACGAACTGGTGAAGAACTTCAACGCCTCGCAGCAGAAGTACGTGGTGGTGGCCGTCAACAAGGGCAACTACGACGAGGTCATCAACGGCACCATCGCCGCCTACCGCGCCAAGCGCGCGCCCGCGCTCGTGCAGATCTACGAACGCGGCTTCATGACCATGCTGCTCTCGGACGCGACGATGCCCGTGCAGGACCTGCTCGACCAGCGCGGCTACAAGGTCGAGTGGGCCGATTTCGTCAAGCCCGTGGCGGGCTTCTACAGCTACAAGGGCAAGCTCATGACGATGCCCTTCAATTCGTCGTCGCCCATCCTCTGGTACAACAAGACGCACTTCGAGAAGGCCGGTTTCGCCAAGCCCGCCGAGACCTGGCAGGAGCTGGAAAAGCAGCTCTACGCCATCAAGCAGAAGGGCATCTCGGCCTGCGGCTCGGTGCTCGCGGGCGACTACCACTGGAGCCTGCTGGAGAACTACAGCGCCATCAACGACCTGCCTTACGCCACCAAGGCCAACGGCTACCAGGGCCTGGACACCGAGTTCACCTACAACAAGACCTCGGTGGTCTCGCAGGTCGGGCGCATCAAGAAATGGATCGACGACGGCGTGATGCAGATCGC
>NZ_JAEFCB010000030.1 GCF_016405905.1 Variovorax sp. IB41
GCATTCGCCCGACCGTCAAGACCACCTGCACCGGCGTGGAAATGTTCCGCAAGCTGCTGGACCAAGGCCAAGCTGGCGACAACGTCGGCGTGCTGCTGCGCGGCACCAAGCGCGAAGAAGTCGAGCGCGGCCAAGTGCTGTGCAAGCCCGGCTCGATCAAGCCGCACACGCACTTCACCGCCGAGGTGTATGTGCTGTCCAAGGACGAAGGTGGCCGTCACACGCCGTTCTTCAACAACTACCGTCCGCAGTTCTACTTCCGCACGACGGACGTGACCGGCGCGATCGAGCTGCCCAAGGACAAGGAAATGGTCATGCCTGGCGATAACGTCAGCATCACCGTCAAGCTGATCAACCCGATCGCGATGGAAGAAGGCCTGCGCTTCGCCATCCGTGAAGGCGGCCGTACCGTGGGTTCGGGCGTCGTGGCAAAGATCCTCGACATCTAAGCCGGACAAAAGGAATCACCATGGCAACCAAGCAAAAAATCCGCATCCGCCTGAAGGCGTTCGACTACAAGCTGATCGACCAATCGGCTGCCGAAATCGTTGACACCGCCAAGCGCACCGGCGCGATCGTCAAGGGCCCCGTGCCCCTGCCGACCCGCATGAAGCGTTTCGACATCCTGCGTTCGCCGCACGTCAACAAGACGTCGCGCGACCAGCTCGAGATCCGCACGCACCAGCGCCTGATGGACATCGTCGACCCGACCGACAAGACCGTGGACGCGCTGATGAAGCTCGACCTGCCGGCCGGCGTGGACGTCGAGATCAAGCTGCAGTAAGCAGTAAGAATTCCTCGCGTCGCGTTTTGACAAAGCCCGCCTGCAGAAATGCAGGCGGGCTTTGTTTTTTGTGGTGCGGCTATGGCATCCTCACGCAGCGCTAATTCTTTCAAGCATCGGCCGCGGCTGAAACGAGGGCAGCACAAGCTATGAGTCACAAGTTCTCTTTTGCGTTGGGCGCGGCGTGCATTGCCGCGGTACTGCTGGCGGGCTGCGGCGGTGGTGGGGGTGGAGGCGGCGGAGGGGGATTCCCGATCCTGCCGCCGCCGGGAAGTTCGGTCACCCTGACCGGCACGGCCACCTATGACTCCGTTCCGAACACGAACGGCCCCCTCGTCTATGCCGCAACAACGGCCAAGCCGGTGCGCGGCGCGATGCTCGAAGTGCTCGACGCGACCTCCTCCGCGCAACTCGCGGTGAGCACCACCGACGACAGCGGTGCGTACTCGGTGTCCGTGCCTGCAAACACGTCGATCGTCGTGCGCGTCAGAGCGCAACTCACGCGTACTGGCGCCGGACCGACCTGGGACGTGAGCGTGCGCGACAACACCCAGAGCAGCGCCTTGTATTCCATGCAGTCATCTGCTTTCTCGTCTGGCGCCGCCGCGTTGACGCGCGATCTGCGCGCCGGGTCCGGATGGGGCGGCTCCAGCTACACCAGCCAGCGCGTGGCCGCGCCCTTCGCGGTGCTCGATACCGTCTATACGGCGATGCAGAAAGTGCTGTCGGTTGCTCCGGCGACGGCGTTCCCCGTCCTGCGGGTGTTCTGGAGTCCCAACAACGTTCCGGCCGGAGGCACCGTCGCCGCGGGCCAGATCGGCAGTACGTTCTTCATCAACCGGAGCACCGGCCGCGAAATTTACGTGCTGGGCAAGGAGAACGTCGACACGGACGAATACGATTCGCCCGTGATCGCGCATGAATGGGGCCACTACTACCAGTCGGCCTTCAGCCGCGACGACTCGCCGGGTGGCTCCCATTCGCTGGACGAGCGGATCGACCGGCGGCTCGCATTCTCGGAGGGCTGGGGCAATGGCTGGTCGGGCATTGCGCTCGGGCGGAACAACTATGTGGATTCGGTCGGCCCCCAGCAGTCGAGGGGCGGCAACGTGAATCTCTCGGCGGGGCCGACGACCAATCCAGGGTGGTATCGGGAGGGGTCAATCCAGACGATCTTCTGGAATCTCAATCAACAGGTCGGCTTCAAGCCCATCCACGACGCGATGACGGGCATCCTGTTTCGCAGTGGCGCTCCGGTCTCGTCGATCCACCCCTTCACCGCGGCCTTCAATACGACTGCGCCGGGGAGTGCTTCCGCGCTGGCCGGCCTGCTCTCGGGCCAGAACATCAGCACGACCGCCAACGATCCCTACGGCGACACCGAGACGAACAGCGGCGGGCTGCCAACGGTTCCGAATGTGGTGCAACCGATGTACCGGCCCGCCGCCGTGGGTGCGACGACCCAGGCATGCGTCTCCAATGTCGAGGGGGACGACAACAAGCTCGGCAGCTTCGCCTACCTTCGCTTCAACGCACCTGCCAATCGCGATTACCAGTTCACGGTCAACGGCGGCCCCGCGGGCGCCAATCCCGACTTCGATATCTTCCGGGGCGGCCTCGTCCCCCGGTCGAGCAACAAGGTCAGCCTGGGTGCCGGCGACTATGTTCTGGCCGTGAGCGATCTCAACAATTCCGGATCACCGACGTGCTTCAACGTCACCATTCAATAGGGAAGGCCGTCATGAACATCCGATCAGGCTCGATGATCTCCATGGCATGCCTCGCCCTGGCTGCGTTGCCGGTACCGGCCATGGCCGACGGCGTACCAAGTGCACGCCATGGCAAATCCACTGCGCACCGTGAGGCGCCCATGACGACTGCCACGCGCAAGCCGAATGACTCCGGCGTGACGCTGAAATTCCGGCTCGATGCCGTGCCGCAGGTGGGCCGCGGCACGCCCGTCGTGCTGCAGTTCGGCGGCGTGACCGATCCGGACGGTGCCACGGTGCGCTTCAGCGCCGACGCCGGCCTGACGATTTCGGGTAGCGACACCCTGTCGCTGCCGACGGCAAGGCGCACTTCCGCGACCGTCACCGTGGTGAGCGAGCGCGAAGGCCTCGCCTACCTGAATGTCTTCATCACGCAGAAGGGCGCCATGAGCGCCATTTCCATTCCCATCCAGACCGGGGCGGCGGCCCCGGCCCTGAAGTCCTCCGGCGAGCTGAAATCCACGCCGGACGGGGAAAACATCATCACGATGCCTGCCAAATAGCCAGAAAAACAGGCGAAAAGGGCCGGAACGCCTCCGAAAATCCGGCCCGCAACACCGCTTGCACGGCGCCCGCATCGCGGGCTATAATCGCTGGCTCTGCCCTTGGTGCGTCCATTCGGGTGTAGTTCGAGCAGAGATTTATCAACCTCCTTCCGCAGGCTGGGAAACCAGCCAAACGCTGTCGCCAATTGAAGTGGCAGCGGCGAAGGGAGCTTCCATTTTTGGAGAAAACAAATGAGTCTGAGCAACTCCCTCGGGTTGCTGGGCCGCAAGGTGGGGATGATGCGTCTCTTCACCGATGACGGGGACGCAGTTCCTGTCACGGTGGTGGATGTGTCCAACAACCGTGTGACCCAGATCAAGTCCCAAGAGACCGATGGCTACGTCGCCCTGCAGGTGACGTTCGGTTCGCGCAAAGCGTCGCGCGTGACCAAGCCCGAAGCCGGCCACCTTGCCAAGGCAGGTGTCGAAGCAGGCGAAATCATCCAGGAATTCCGCGTTACCGCAGAAACCGCAGGTCAGCACAAGGCTGGCGGCGTGATCGCAGCGGGCAGCGTGTTTTCCGTGGGCCAGAAGGTGGACGTGCAAGGCACCTCCATCGGCAAGGGTTTCGCAGGCACGATCAAGCGCCACAACATGAGCTCGCAACGCGCGTCGCACGGTAACAGCCGTTCGCACAACGTTCCCGGCTCGATCGGCATGGCACAAGACCCCGGTCGCGTGTTCCCCGGCAAGCGCATGACGGGTCACCTCGGCGATGTGACCAAGACCACGCAAAACCTCGACGTGTTCCGCATCGACGAAGCGCGTCAACTGCTGCTCATCAAGGGCGCGATCCCGGGTTCGAAGGGTGGCTTCGTCACCGTGCGTCCCGCCATCAAGGCCAAGCCGCAAGCGGCTGAAGGAGCGAAGTAATGCAACTCGAACTCCTGAACGAACAAGGCCAAGCTGCGTCGAAGTACGACGCCCCCGAGACCGTGTTCGGCCGTGACTACAACGAAGACCTGGTCCACCAGATCGTCGTTGCATTCCAGGCCAACGCCCGCCAAGGCACGCGCGCCCAGAAGGACCGCGAACAGGTCAAGCACTCGACCAAGAAGCCTTTCAAGCAAAAGGGAACGGGCCGCGCCCGTGCCGGTATGACGTCCTCGCCGCTGTGGCGCGGGGGTGGCCGGATCTTCCCGAACATGCCTGACGAAAACTTCTCGCAGAAGATCAACAAGAAGATGTACCGCGCCGGCATGGCCGCCATCTTCTCGCAGCTCGCTCGCGAAGGCCGTCTGGCCGTGGTGGATTCGCTGACCGTGGATTCGCCCAAGACGAAGCCGCTGGCAGCCCGTTTCAAGGCAATGAATCTCGAGTCCGTGCTCGTGATCGCCGAAGAAGTCGACGAAAATCTGTACCTTGCCTCGCGCAATCTGGTCAACATCCTCGTGGTCGAACCCCGTTACGCCGATCCGGTGTCGCTGGTTCACTACAAGAAGGTGCTGGTCACCAAGGGTGCCGTCGACAAGCTCAAGGAGATGTTCGCATGAGCCGCGTGAACCCTACCGCCGCTGAACGTACGTTCGAAGAAGGCCGCCTGATGGCGGTGCTGGTCGCCCCGATCGTGTCCGAAAAGGCAACGATGGTCGGCGAGAAGTCGAACGCTGTCACTTTCAAGGTGCTGCAAGACGCCACCAAGCCCGAGATCAAGGCCGCTGTCGAACTGATGTTCAAGGTCGAAGTCCAGGGCGTGTCGGTGCTCAACACCAAGGGCAAGACCAAGCGCTTTGGCAAGTCCATCGGCCGCCGCGACAACGTTCGCAAGGCCTATGTGACCCTGAAGCCCGGTCAAGAGCTCAACCTCGTCGGGGAAGGCGCTTAATCATGGCCGTCATCAAGATGAAACCCACTTCGCCGGGCCAACGCGGCGCGGTGAAGATTTCGCGTGACCACCTGCACAAGGGTGCCCCTCACGCAGCCCTGCTGGAACCCCAGTTCCAGAAGGCCGGCCGTAACAACAACGGCCACATCACGATCCGTCATCGTGGCGGCGGTGCCAAGCACCACTACCGCGTTGTCGACTTCGTGCGCAACAAGGACGGCATCCCGGCCAAGGTCGAACGCATCGAATACGACCCGAACCGCACCGCCCACATCGCTCTGGTCTGCTACGCCGACGGCGAGCGCCGCTACATCATCGCCCCGCGCGGTCTGGAAGCCGGTGCAACGCTGCTGTCGGGCGCCGAAGCCCCGATCCGCGCCGGCAACACCCTGCCGATCCGCAACATCCCGGTCGGCTCGACGATCCACTGCATCGAACTGCAACCCGGCAAGGGCGCGCAGATCGCGCGTTCGGCCGGCACGTCGGCCACGCTGCTGGCTCGCGAAGGCGTCTACGCCCAGGTCCGCATGCGTTCGGGTGAGGTGCGTCGCATCCACATCGAATGCCGCGCGACCATCGGCGAAGTGGCCAACGAAGAGCACAGCCTGCGCCAACTCGGCAAGGCCGGTGCGAAGCGTCACATGGGTATCCGCCCGACCGTTCGCGGCGTGGTGATGAACCCGGTCGACCACCCGCACGGTGGTGGCGAAGGCAAGACTGGCGAAGGCCGCCACCCTGTCGACCCATGGGGCAACCTGACCAAGGGCTATCGCACCCGTAACAACAAGCGCACGCAGGTCTTCATCGTGTCGCGTCGCAAGAAGTAAGGGATAGCCCATGACTCGCTCTCTCAAAAAGGGTCCTTTCGTCGACCACCATCTGGTGGCCAAGGCCGACAAGGCCGTGACGACCAAGGACAAGAAGCCGATCAAGACCTGGTCGCGTCGTTCGATGGTTCTGCCCGAGTTCATCGGTCTGACCATCGCCGTGCACAACGGCAAGCAACACGTGCCTGTGTACATCACCGACCAGATGGTCGGCCACAAGCTCGGCGAATTTGCGCTCACGCGCACGTTCAAGGGGCACCCCGCGGACAAAAAAGTCCAGAAGAAGTAAGGAACGACCATGTCTGAAACACGTGCAGTCCTCCGCGGTGTCCGCCTCTCGGTCGACAAGGGCCGTCTGGTCGCGGACCTCATCCGCGGCAAGAAGGTCGATCAAGCGCTCAACGTTCTGCAGTTCACGCAGAAAAAGGCCGCTGTGATCATCAAGAAGGTGCTCGAGTCGGCGATTGCCAACGCCGAGCACAACGACGGTGCCGACATCGACGAGCTGAAGGTCAAGACCATCTACGTCGAGCAAGGTGCAACGCTCAAGCGCTTCACGGCGCGGGCCAAGGGTCGCGGCAATCGCATCAGCAAGCCCACGTGCCATGTGTACGTGACGGTTGGCAACTAAGAAGGCCTGGAAGAAATATGGGACAGAAAATCCACCCAACCGGGTTCCGCCTTGCGGTCACCCGTAACTGGTCCAGCCGCTGGTACGCAAGCGACCGCGATTTCGCGGGCATGCTGGCCGAAGACATCAAGGTTCGCGAATACCTCAAGAAGAAGCTGAAGAACGCTTCGGTCTCGCGCGTCATGATCGAACGTCCCGCCAAGAACGCTCGCATCACGATCTACTCGGCACGTCCGGGCGTCGTGATCGGCAAGAAGGGCGAAGACATCGAGAACCTCAAGCGCGAACTGGGCAAGCAGCTCGGCGTGCCGGTTGCGGTCAACATCGAAGAAGTGCGCAAGCCCGAAATCGATGCGCAGCTGATCGCCGACAGCATCACGCAGCAGCTCGAGAAGCGGATCATGTTCCGCCGTGCCATGAAGCGCGCCATGCAAAACGCCATGCGTCTGGGTGCCCTGGGCATCAAGATCATGTCGTCGGGCCGCCTGAACGGCATCGAAATCGCTCGTTGCGAGTGGTACCGCGAAGGTCGCGTGCCGCTTCACACCCTGCGCGCCGACATCGACTACGGCACCTCGGAAGCCAAGACCACGTACGGCGTCATCGGCGTCAAGGTCTGGGTCTACAAGGGCGACACGCTGGGTCGCAACGACCTGCCGGCCGTCGAAACGCCGCGTCCGGACGAAGAGCGCCGCCCGCGTGGTCCCCGCCGTGATGGTCGCCCTGGCGACCGTCCGGGTGGCGACCGTCGTGGTCCCGGCCCCCGCGCCGGTGGCCGTGGCCCGATCGGTGGCAACACCGCGCCGGCCGATGGCAGCGACAAGCCCGCAGAAGCCACCGGCGCAGCTCCCGCTGCCCCGGGTGCAGACTCGAAACCCGCCGTTAAGCGCGTCCGCAAAGCCGCGCCAGCTGCAGCAGCTGACGGTGCCAAGACCGAGTGATCGGTCTTAGAACTACGGAGTATTAAAAATGCTGCAACCTGCACGCAGAAAGTTCCGCAAGGAACAAAAGGGCCGCAACACCGGCATCGCAACCCGGGGTAACTCGGTTGCCTTCGGTGACTTCGGTCTCAAATGCACCGACCGCGGCCGCCTCACGGCGCGCCAGATCGAAGCCGCTCGTCGCGCGATCTCGCGTCACGTGAAGCGCGGTGGCCGTATCTGGATCCGCGTGTTCCCGGACAAGCCGATCTCTACCAAGCCCGCCGAAGTGCGGATGGGTAACGGTAAGGGCAACCCCGAGTACTACGTCGCTGAAATCCAGCCTGGCAAGATCGTGTTCGAGATCGTCGGCGTGCCCGAAGAACTCGCCCGCGAAGCGTTCCGCCTGGCCGCCGCCAAGCTTCCGCTGCGCACGACGTTCGTCGCTCGCCAGCTCGGCGCCTGAGAGGAGAACATCCATGGCAACACGTAAGAAAAAAGAAACCGCGGCTCCGGCCAAGGTGACCAAGGCTGCAACCCTTCGCACGAAGGACACCGCAGGCCTGGAAGCCGAAATCAAGGACCTGCAGAAGGCCCATTTCGGTCTGCGCATGCAGAAAGCCACGCAACAGCTGTCGAACACCTCGACGCTGCGCGTGACGCGCCGCGACATCGCGCGCGCCAAGACCATTCTTGCGCAGAAGCAGCAAGAAACCCAAGCCGCCAAGTAAGGAGTGAACATGACGGAAGCTAAAAAATCCCTCAAGCGCACCTTGATCGGCAAGGTGGTCAGCGACAAGCGTGCCAAGACCGTGACCGTGCTGGTCGAGCGCCGTGTGAAGCACGAGCTCTACGGCAAGATCGTGGCCAAGACGAGCAAGTACCACGCCCATGACGAAAAGGGCGAGTACAAGTTGGGCGACACCATCGAGATCACGGAAAGCCGTCCGATCTCCAAGACCAAGAACTGGGTCGTGACCCGCTTGGTCGAGAAGGCCGTGCTGGTCTGATCTTCGAGTCCGACGACTCAACCGGAAACGGCCCACAATGTGGGCCGTTTTTCTTTTTCAGGAGCATTCAATGATCAAAGTCGGTGACACCCTTCCTTCAGCAACCCTGCAGGAATATTCCGAAGTGGAAGGCGAAGGCTGCAGCATCGGCCCGAACGCCGTGGATGTGGCCAAGGCCTCGGCCGGCAAGACCATCGCGCTGTTCGCGCTGCCGGGCGCTTTCACGCCCACCTGCTCGGCCAAGCACGTGCCGGGCTATGTGCAGCACTTCGACGACTTCAAGGCCGCCGGCGTGGACGAGATCTGGTGCGTGAGCGTGAACGACGCCTTCGTGATGGGCGCCTGGGCGCGCGACCAGAAGACCGGCGCCAAGGTGCGCATGCTGGCTGACGGCAGCGCCGATTTCGCCAAGGCCACCGGCCTCACGCTCGACCTCGCGGGCCGCGGCATGGGCCTGCGCAGCAACCGCTATTCGATGCTCGTGAAGGACGGCAAGGTCGCCACGCTCAACGTCGAGGCACCGGGCAAGTTCGAAGTCAGCGACGCGGACACGCTGCTCGCGCAAGCTCGCGGCTGACCGATCAAAGATCGGCCTTGAGGTAGTGAGCCCCGGCTATGGGGTTGTGATAGTAGGGCGGCACTTCCACGAAGCCCAGGTCTTCGTAGAGTGCCCGCGCCGATTCCATGTCGTCGAGCGTATCGAGCAGCACGCAGCCGTAGCCCGCGGCGCGCGCGGCGTCCAGGATCGCTTCGGCGAGCTGCCGGCCCAGCCCGAGGCCCCGGAAACCGGGCCGCACGAACAGCCGCTTCATTTCCGCCGCATTCACATAGTCCGCGTTGTCCAGGGGCCGCAGGGCGCAGCAGCCTGCCACGTGCGCCACCGTGCCATCGGCGCGCTGCAGCGTCGGAGCCTGCCGGCCCGCTTCTTCCTTGATGTTCGCCGGGTCCACGAGCGCCAGCACCAGCGTGCCGCGCGGTTCGGCGTATTCACCCGGCAGGTCGGCCAGTTCGCCGTCGAAATTCTGGAAGTCCAGGTCGATGTTCAGCGAGGCGGCATAGTCGCGAAAGATCGCGCGCGTCGCATCGATCTCGTGGGCTTCATCGGGCGTGAGCAGCACGACGACCGGCGTGTCCGCCAGCGGCAGGGGGCGTGAAACCGAGGAGCTCATATCCGCAACGACGCCACCCAGTACGCCACGCCCGCACACAGCGCGAACAGCACCAGCGCCAGCCCGCGCGAAGCCGCGTCGTCACGGCTCTCGGCGACCTGGCCATTCGCGCTGGAGACCAGCTTGTCGCCCGAGACCATCGGCCGCACCAGGCGGTGGCGCTTGACCAGCACATAGAACAGAACCGCCAGCACATGCAGGCTCACGAGCGTGATCACGATCCACTTGCCCTGCGCCTTGTGCCAGCCGGTGGCGAAACTCACGACCGTGCCCGAGACGAAGCTGGTGAGCGGGCCGGAGGCTGAGATCTCGTCGTCGGCCATCAGCCCGGTGGCGACCTGGAACGCCAGGATCGCCAGCACCGCGAACACCGAGAGTGCCCCGAGCGGCGTGTGCCCGATCAGGTGGTCCGGATGCGCCCGCCCGCGCAGGTAGTTGACGACCGAACCCGGCGCGTAGATGAACGCCGCGAAGCGCGACCAGCGCCCGCCCACGAAGCCCCAGAGCAGCCGGAACAGCAGCAGTGCAAGCACCGTGTACCCGAGGCGGAAATGCCATTCCATGATGCCGCCCAGGCCCGTTCCGATCAGGCCCAGCACGGCGACGGCCAGCGCCCAGTGAAAAAGACGCGTCGGCAGGTCCCAGACGCGCGTGCGGGCCGCGGTGCTGGCGGTCGCCGGGAGGGCGGCCACGGAGGTGTCGGTCATCGATGGGGGCGCGGATGCGCGAGGCTGCGGAAGGCGCAGATTAGCAAAGTCCGGGCGCAAGGCTGCTTCGGGTTGTTGCTATGCGCCCGGCATGGGCTGCCCCTACACTCGGCCGCAGCGCTGCGTTCGACGGCGTTGCCCACCCACAAGGACCCACGATGATCCGACTCGCCTCGTTCGCCCTTGCAGCCGCCTGCGCTGCGATGTCCCTGCCCGCCGCCGCCCAGTTCGCCAAGCCCGAGGACGCCATCAAGTACCGCCAGAGCGCGCTGTTCGTGATGAGCCAGCATTTCGGCCGCCTGGGCGCCATGGCCAACGGCCGGGTGCCCTACGACGCAGCGGCGGCCGCAGCCAACGCCGAAGTCGTCGCCGAGATGGCCAAGTTGCCCTGGGCCGCCTTCGGCCCCGGTACCGAGGGCGGCAAGGCCAAGCCCGAAGTCTGGAAGGAAGACGCCAAGTTCAAGGAACGCCAGCAAAAGCTGATCGAGGAAACCGGCAAGCTGGTGGTCGCCGCCAAGGCCGGCAACATTGATGCCCTCAAGGCCCAGTTCGGCCCGACCGGCGCGAGCTGCAAGGCCTGCCACGACAGCTTCCGCAACCAGTAAGGGCGGCTGCAGAAAGCAAAAAGGCGCTACCTGGTAGCGCCTTTTTTTATAAGGGTTGAAGAAGCTTCAGGCTTCGGCGAGCAGCTTCTCGATGAGCTTGTGCAACTCGGCGAAGTCGGGCTCGCCCACGTAGCGCTTCACGATCTCGCCCTGCTTGTTGACCAGGTAGGTGGTCGGCGTGAGCTTCACGTCGCCCCAGGCCTGGGCGACGCTGCCGGTGTTGTCGATCGCCACCTTGAACGGGAGCTTGCGGGTTTCGGCGAAGTTGACGACGTAGCTGGGCGGGTCGTAGCTCATGGCCACCGCCAGCGTGTCGTAGCCCTTGGACTTGTACTTGTCGTAGGTCGCGATGACCTTGGGCATCTCCCCGACGCAGGTCACGCAGCTCGTGGCCCAGAAGTTGACCAGGGTGACCTTGCCCTTCAGGTCGGCGGTGGTCTTCTGGCTGCCGTCCAGCAGCACGAAGGTGGAGGCCGGGGCCGCCGTGTTGCCGGAGCCGAGGTACACGCCCACGCCGACGGCCAATGCAAGAGCGACGGCGGCGGCAGCGATGTATTTTTTCATGGCAGCGACTGGGAGAGGGAAGCGGTGAGAGGGGGCGGCGCGATTCTAGTTCCGCCTGCGCGACCGTGCTGGCGAGGGCCCATCGGGTATTTTGTGGCTCGATAATCGCCCTCCCATGCCATCGTTCGCTCCCCGCCCCTGGCTTGCACTGACAGCCACGGCCGCCCTTCTCGCCGCCTGCAGCCCGACTTTCAACTGGCGCGAGGTGCCGATCGCCGATGCGGGCCTTGTCGCGCTCCTGCCCTGCAAGCCCGACCGCGCGAACCGCGCGCTGCCGCTGGGCGCCGAATCCGTGCAGGTCGACATGGCCGGCTGCGAGACCGGCGGCGCGACCTTCGCCATTGCCCACGCCTCCGCCGACGGTCCGGCGCAGGCCGAGGCCTGGCTCAACGCCTGGCGCACGGCCACGCGCAATCAATTGGGTGAGGCGAAAGTGACGGAAGCCCCCGCGACCCTGCAGCGCGCGACCGCGACGCCTGCACCGGTGCGGCTCGATGCACAACCGGCGCAGCAAGGCGCCGCGCCCGTCCAGGTCCTCTGGTTCGCCCAATCGCAGAAAAACGGCACCGTGGCGCTCTACCAGGCCACCGTGCTCGGCAAGCCGTCGTCCCCCGAGGCGCCGAAGACTTTTTTTGAGGGCTTGCGCCTTCCATGACCCCGCTCCCGCCAGCCGCAACGGCGGCGGTTGCTACTGTTCTGATAGCTGTGGCGCCGGAGGAACCCCGTGCCGCACTGTCCGTCTTTTCAGGCTGCCGCGTTGTTGTCGTATCGCTACTTCCCCTGGGCGCCCCCGCATAATCGAAGCGTCGTCCTCAGAGCCGCATGAACAGCATCCTCATCATCGCCCACTCACCGTTCGCGCAGGCGCTGCGGCAGTGCGCGCTGCATGTGTTTCCCGATTGCGAGCAGGCCGTCGTCGCGCTCGACGTGCTGCCCAACGTGTCGCCCGAGGAAACGCTGGCTGCCGCACGCATCACGCTCCAGCAGCAACTGCATGCCCCCCGCTCGCAGGTGCTGGTGCTGGCCGACGTGTTCGGCGCCACGCCCTGCAACGTGGCGCAGAAGCTGGTGGACGGCGTTCATTCCAAGCTGGTGGCGGGCGTCAACCTGCCGATGCTGTTGCGCGCCGTCACCTACCGCCATGAACCGCTCGATACGCTCGTGCAGCGCGCCATCGCGGGTGGCACCGCGGGCGTCATGCAGGTGGCGGTGGCGGCTCCCCAGAACCAGGCAAAAAGAAAGCACAGTGATCAAGAAATCCGTGACCATCAGCAATAAGCTGGGCCTGCACGCACGCGCATCGGCCAAGCTGACCAAGCTCGCGGGCAGCTACCCCTGCGAGGTGTGGCTCTCGCGCGGCGACCGCCGCATCAATGCCAAGAGCATCATGGGCGTCATGATGCTGGCCGCGGGCCTGGGCTCCACCGTCGAGCTCGAGACCAACGGCCAGCAGGAAGAAGAAGCGATGAACGCCATCGTCCAATTGATGGACGACAAGTTCGGCGAAGGCGAATGAATGTGGCCCCCACGCTCCGCACTGCGTGTCGTCGCTGCCCCCCGAGGGGGCTCGGCCGCCTTGGGGCGGCCCGGCGGCGACCGATGACCTTCGGTCCACGTCCATGACCTTCGCAGTCCACGGCCTCCCTGTCGCCCGTGGCATTGCCATCGGCCGTGCGGTGCTGGTGGTGTCCAGCCGCATCGACGTCGCCCACTACTTCATCAAGCCCGAGGAAATCGAGACCGAGATCGACCGCGTGCGCACCGCGCGCAACGCCGTCGCCGACGAGCTCGCCAAGCTGCAGACCAGCGTCGCGCAGATGGGCCCGAACGACGCGCCGCACGAGCTCGCCGCGCTGCTCGAAGTGCACCAGATGCTGCTGCAGGACGAGGCCCTCACCGGCGGCGTCAAGCACTGGATCACCGACCGGCTCTACAACGCCGAATGGGCGCTGACCACGCAGCTGGAGATCATCGCGCGCCAGTTCGACGAGATGGAGGACGAGTACCTGCGCGAGCGCAAGGCCGACCTCGAACAGGTGGTCGAGCGCCTCCTGCACCGCATGAAGGGCACGGCCGCCGTTCTCGCGCCCAGCCCGCCGCGCCGAAAGCGCGCCGCCAGCCACGACGAGGACGACGACCCCACCGCGGGCGACGGCATCGACGTGCCGCTGGTGCTGATCGCGCACGATCTTTCGCCGGCCGACATGCTCCAGTTCAAGAAGAGCGTGTTCGCGGGTTTCGTGACCGACGTGGGCGGGCGCACCTCGCACACCGCCATCGTCGCGCGCAGCATGGACATCCCGGCCATCGTCGGCGCGCGCACCGCGAGCCAGCTGGTGCGCCAGGACGACTGGGTCATCATCGACGGCGATGCCGGCGTGATGATCATCGACCCTTCGCCGATCATCCTGGCCGAGTACGGCTTCAAGCAGCGCCAGGGCGACCTCGAACGCGGCCGGCTCGCGCGGCTGCGCCACAAGCCCGCGGTCACGCTCGACGGCCAGCGCGTCGAGTTGCTCGCCAACATCGAGATGCCCGAGGACACCGTGGGCGCCGTCAAGGCCGGTGCGGTGGGCGTGGGCCTCTTTCGCAGCGAATTCCTCTTCATGGGCCGCGAATCGTCGGCGCGCCAGACGCGCCTGCCCGACGAGGAAGAGCAGTACCAGGCCTACAAGCGCGCGGTCGAGGGCATGCAGGGCATGCCGGTCACGATCCGCACCATCGACGTGGGCGCCGACAAGCAGCTGGAGAACAAGTCCGGCAGCAAGCAGGAGCACCTGAACCCCGCGCTCGGCCTGCGCGCCATCCGCTGGAGCCTGGCCGATCCGGCGATGTTCCTTACGCAGCTGCGCGCCATCCTGCGAGCCGCCGCGCACGGCGAGATCCACCTGCTGATCCCCATGCTCGCGCACGCGAGCGAGATCCGCCAGACGCTCTCGCTCATCGATTTCGCGCGCACCGAGCTGGACAACCGCGGTGCCGTGCACGGCACCGTGAAGCTGGGCGCCATGATCGAGATTCCGGCCGCCGCGCTCACGCTCAAGACGTTCCTCAAGCACTTCGACTTCCTGTCGATCGGCACCAACGACCTGATCCAGTACACGCTGGCCATCGACCGCGCCGACGAGTCGGTCGCCCACCTCTACGACCCCGCGCACCCCGCGGTGCTCAAGCTCGTCGCCGACACCATCGCCGAGTGCCGCCGCCAGGGCAAGGGCGTGGCCGTGTGCGGCGAAATGGCGGGCGACGTGGCCTTCACCCGCCTGCTGCTCGGCCTGGGCCTGCGCAGCTTCTCGATGCACCCGTCGCGCATCCTGGCCGTGAAGCAGGAAGTGCTGCGCGCGGACACCAGCAAGCTGGAGCCCTGGGCACGCGGCGTGCTCGAGTCGGACGACCCCTCGGCCGCGCTCACGGGCTGACGGCCGCGGCGGCGCAGCGCAGCGAGTCCGCCACTTCGCGAAACACCGAGGAACCGGCTTTGCCGGGCCTCAGGTGTTGCCCCCGGTAGGGGGTTGGCGAAGCGACACGAAGTGCGCGAAGACTGGGGGCGAGCGAGAAGCCTCGTTGCAATAAAACGAAACACGCCGAAACCGCGGCGAAAGGACTTGCTGCGCCTGCGCAAGCACGATCAGGGCTCCTCAACAACCCCTGAAAGGCCTGCATCATGAAGTCCCTCTCCCTGACCCAAGTCATCACCGTCGGCTCGTTCGTCATGCTCGCCGCCGCCGGCGCCAAGGCCGAGAGCTACAACGGCGTGCAGTCGGCCGTGTCGGCCAAGAGCCGCGCCGAGGTCAGCGCGGAAGCCGTGAACACCGCATCGGCCCCGAACCAGAACGTCGTACGCGGCTCGCGCGGCGCCGAAACCATGGCCGCGTCGACCGATCGCGCCCGCGTCGTGGCCGAAGCCGTGCGCACCGCCGCAGCGCCCGACCAGAACGTGTCCTCCGGCTCGCGCGTGAACAGCAAGGTCATCTCGACCATGCAGAACCCCGTCGACGCACGCGCCGAAGCCGCGCGCAGCAACAGCAGCAAGCTCTGAGCGACAAGGCGACCACATCTCGCGTTGTTGCCTCGCCCGTCGCAATCAAACGAAACACACCGAAACCGCGGTGAGAAGACTTCGGAGCGCGCGAATCGCACCATCGAGTTTCCTCTTCTTCAGACAACACAAGGATCTCCAATGAAACACTGGATCAAGCGCACTCTCTTCGGTTTCGCCGGCGCGGCGATGGTGGCCGGCAGCATCGCCGGCTGTGCAGGGCAACGTCATGGCTGGGGCGGCGACAGCGCCGAGTTCCGCAGCAAGATGGTCGAGCGCGTGGGCAGCAAGCTCGAGCTCGACGCTTCGCAAAAGCAGAAGCTCACCGCGCTCGCCGAGAAGCTGCAGGCGCAGCGTGAAGCCATGCGCGGCGCGGGCGGCTCGGGCGATCCGCGCTCGCAGTTCAAGGCGCTGTTCGCGGGCAACAAGCTCGACCAGGCCGGCGCCACGCGCCTCATCGACGAGAAGACCACGGCGGTGCGCAACGGCAGCCCTGAAATCATCGCGGCCGCTGCCGATTTCTTCGACAGCCTGAACGCCGCGCAGCAACAGAAGGTCCGCGACTTCATGGACCGCGGCGGCCGCCGCTGGAGCCACCGTGGCTGAGTCGGTCTCCGCGCACGGGCTCGTGGCGCAGCGTGCGCCGGCCGCCGTGCCATGGGCGACGCGCATCGCGCCCGCGGCTGACGCGCCGAGCGCGGCCGCAGGCGGCGTTCGCATGCTGCTGCGGCTCGAAGGCGCGTTCGTGCTGGCCGCGGCGCTGGCCGCCTACACGCAGTTCGGCCTCGGCTGGGGCGTGTTCGCGCTCTGGCTGCTGGTGCCCGACCTGTCGCTGCTCGGCTACCTCGCGGGCCCGCGCGTGGGCGCGGCGCTCTACAACGCGGCGCATTCGTACATCGGCCCCGTCGCGCTGCTCGTGCTCGGCGTGCTCGCGGCGATGCCGTGGGCCGTGGCCGGCGCGCTGATCTGGTTCACCCACATCGGGCTGGACCGCGCCCTGGGCTACGGCCTGAAGTACGCCACGGGTTTCGGCCTCACGCACCTGGGCCGCATCGGCCGCGCCGATCCATGGTGACGATGCGCAACCACACCCTCGCGGCGGCTGCGTGCGCCCGGACAGCGATGCCGAAGCCGGCAGTGGCGGTGCGATGCCGACCGGTCTGATGGCCAGCGAAGTCATTCGCCACATGTTTGCCAGGAGGCACAATCCCGCCATGCCGCGCATCCTGCTGATCGACGACGACGAACACCTCGCCGCGCCGCTGACCACCTACTTCGCACGCTTCGGCTGCACGCTGGAGAGCGCCGTGCGCCCGAGCGAGGGCCTGGCCAAGCTGCGCGCCGGCCAGTACGACGCGGCCATCCTCGATGTGATGCTGCCCGAGATGGACGGCTTCGCGCTGTGCCGCGAGATCCGCAAGGAAAGCGACATCCCCATCGTCATGCTCACCGCGCGCGGCGAGGTGATGGACCGCGTGGTGGGTCTCGAACTGGGCGCCGACGACTACGTGCCCAAGCCCTTCGAGCCGCGCGAACTGGTGGCGCGGGTGCAGACCATCCTGCGGCGCCAGCGCAGCACGCCGGCGGTGGCGGCGGCGAATGGTCATGGCAACAGCACGCAACTGCGCGTGTTCGACGGCCTCTCGATCGACCTCGACCGGCGCCAGGTGCTGCGCCAGGGGGAGCGCATCGAGCTCACCGGCACCGAGTTCGAACTGCTCGCGCTGCTGGCGGCCGAGCCGGGCAAGGTCTTCAGCCGCGACGACATCCTGAACCGCCTGCGCGGCCACGAGGCCGAGCTCTACACGCGCGCGGTCGACATCGTGGTGAGCCGCCTGCGCAAGAAGCTGGAGCCGCTGGACTGCATCAAGACGCTGCGCAACGCGGGCTACGCGCTGGCCGTCGCACGCAGCGAGCCTGCATGAGGTTCGGCGGACGGGACCACCGCGAGGCGTGGCGCGAGATGGCCTGCCGCCGCGCCGAAATGCGCAAGCAGTGGCACGCCCAGTGGCACGAAAAGGTGCAGGGCAAGCGCCGCTGGCGCCGGTCGCTGCGCATCCGTCTCGTGATGATGTTCGTGCTGCTCGCGCTGGTGATGGCCGGCGTTTTCATGGGCGGCATGAAGAAGGCGTTTTCCACCGGCTGGGCCGAGGCCGCCAAGCCGATGCTGGTGGACTACGCCGACCGGCTCGTCGCCGAAATCGGCACACCGCCCGACGTGACGCGCGCGCAGGCGCTGGTGGCGCGGCTGCCGATCACCATTCGCATCGTCGGCCCCACGGTCAACTGGGACTCCAACCCCGGCGGCTCGAACAGCCCCGGTGGCTGGATGCACGACCGCGAAGACGTGTTCGGCGGCGAGAAGTGGTTCATCCGCCCCACGCCCGACGGCCACCGCGTGATCTTCGGCTGGGCGCCCAAGCTCTGGCAGCTCGCGCCGCGCGCGACCGGCTGGGCCACGCTCGGCCTGCTGCTGTCGTGCGTGCTGCTGGGCTATGCCTACGTGAGCCGCCTGCTGCGGCCGCTGATCGACATCCGCGAAGGCGCGCAGCGCTTCGGCCGGGGCGAGTTCACCGAGCCGATCCCGGTGCGCCGCAACGACGACCTGGGCGACCTCGCGCAGCGCATCAACACCATGGCCGACGACATCCAGGCCATGCTCGATGCCAAGCGCGGCCTGCTGCTGGCGCTCAGCCACGAGCTGCGCTCGCCGCTCACCCGCGCGCGCCTCAACGCCGAGCTGCTGCCCGCCACGCCCGAGGGTCAGGCCGAGCGCGAGGCGCTGCTGCGCGACCTGAACGAGATGCGCGACCTCATCAGCGACCTGCTCGAGAGCGAACGCCTCGCGAGCCCGCACGCCGCGCTGCAGCGCGAGCCGGTCGACCTCGCAGCGCTCGTGCGCCAGACCGTGGCCGAGATGCCCGGCGCCGAGAAGGTGCACCTGGACCTGGCCGAAGGCCTGCCGCCGCATTCGATCGACCGCATGCGCATCCGCCTCCTGGTGCGCAACCTGCTGGACAACGCCATGCGCTACAGCACCGAGGCGCCCCGGCCGCCGTGCGTATCGCTGCGCGCGGTGGTGGACGGGCAGGTGCAGGGCATCGAGCTCGAGGTGCGCGACCATGGCCCCGGCGTCGACGAAACGCAGCTCGGGCGGCTGACCGAGCCCTTCTACCGCACGGACGGCGCCCGGGCGCGCGCCACCGGCGGCGTGGGCCTGGGCATGTACCTGTGTCGGCTGGTCGCCGAGGCGCACGGGGGCTCGCTGACCGTGCGCAACGCCAATCCAGGTCTGCAGATCGTCGTGCGGCTCTGAGTTTTTCCCCGATGCCGGCCCTGTCGCCTGCGCTACCAGGCGCCGCGGGGTGCGCGGCTACGATGCGCCTCCAGGCCAGCGTCGGTCAATCAAGGAGACACCATGAGCAGCTCGATCACCAACCACCAGGTCCGCCTCGCCAAGCGTCCCGAGGGCACGGCCACCCGCGAGAACTGGAAGTTCACCACCGAGCCCGTGGGCGAGCCGGCCGAGGGCGGGGTGCTGGTCAAGACGCTGTCGCTGTCGCTGGACCCCGCGATGCGCGGCTGGCTCAACGACGCCAAGAGCTACATCGCGCCTGTGGCCATCGACGAGGTGATGCGCGCGGGCGGCGTCGGCCGGGTCATCGCCTCCAAGAACCCGCAGTTCGCGGTGGGCGACACCGTCTACGGCACGCTGGGCGTGCAGGAATACATCCTCATCCCCGAAGACCAGCTCAAGCGCAACGGCCTGGTCAAGATCGACCTGCGCGTGGGCACGATCACGCAGTGGCTCAACGTGCTGGGCATGCCGGGCATGACCGGCTACTTCGGCCTGATGGACGTGGGCCAGCCCAAGGCGGGCGAGACGGTCGTCGTCTCCGGCGCGGCCGGCGCCGTGGGGCAGACGGTGGGGCAGCTCGCCAAGATCAAGGGCTGCCGCGTGATCGGCATTGCCGGCGGTGCGGCCAAGTGCGACTGGGTGGTCAAGGAGCTGGGCTTCGACGCCTGCATCGACTACAAGGCCGGCGCCGGCGCGGTGCGCGAAGGCCTGAAGACGCATTGCCCGAAGGGCGTGGACATTTATTTCGACAACGTCGGCGGCGAGATTCTCGATGCGGTGCTCGCGCGGCTCGCGCGCAAGGCCCGAGTGATCATCTGCGGCGCGATCAGCCAGTACAACAACGCCAACAGCATGCCGGGCGCCGGCCCGAAGAACTACCTGAGCCTGCTGGTGAACCGGGCGCGCATGGAAGGCATCGTGGTGTTCGACTACGCCGACCGCTACCCCATCGCCATCGCGGAACTCGCCGGCTACCTCAAAGAGGGCCGCATGAAGAGCAAGGAAGACGTCGTGCAGGGCCTGGACACCTTCCCGGAATCGCTCAACAAGCTGTTCGCCGGGGAGAATTTCGGCAAGCTGGTCCTGCAGGTCGCCCAGGACTGAGGGCGGCTCAGGATTCGCTGGGGCGCATCGGGATGTCGCCCAGCGCGTCGTCATCGCGCAGGCCCCGCGCGGCCTTCAGCAGTTCGATCGACAGGCCGTCGCCATGGCCCGCGAAGCCCTTGGCGATGCCCTCCAGCACCGTCGAGAGGCCCGCCTCGCCATCGGCGCGGGCGTCCATGCTGATGTTGAGCACCCGGGCCGCCATCTGGCGGTAGGTGATGGCGCCGGCGCCCTCGAGCGCGGCCACCAGGTCCAGGTACAGCGCCAGGTTCAGGTCGAACACCAGCTTGGGCGTGATTTCGAAGTCGTCGTTCTTGTTCTTGTCGTCCATGGGTTCGGCTCCTTTTTTCTGAGCCTCCACTCTAGCCAGAAAATGCGCGCCGATCCGTCGGACATGGGCGTGATTCGCGCCCTCGGCGCCCTTCAGCGTGCACGAGTGCCCATGATGGCCGCCGCGATGATCAGCCCGGCCGCGAGCGCGATGCTCCAGGTGAGCGGGCGGCCGGTCACGGTCAGCAGCAACGCCGTCGAGGCGAGCGGCGTGATGTAGCTCAGGATGCCGATCTGCCGCGCATCGCCGCGCTTGAGCGCCATGTCCCAGAGGAAGAAGGCCGCGCCCAACGGGCCGAGGCCGCAGAGCGCGAGCAGTAGCCAGTCGCGGGCCGACAGCGCCACCGAGGGTTCCAGCAGGGCGTGACAGACCAGCGCCAAGGCGCCCGAAACCAGCCCGAAGAGGCCGATCGCCGAGGTCGGAAACGCCGGCACCCGCTTCGTCCACAGCGAATAGCTCGCCCAGATGAACGCCGAGCCCGCCGCAGGCACGAAGCCCCAATACGTGGCAGAGGCCCCCGCGGCCGGCGCCGCACCGCCGCGCGCCCCGAGGATCGCCATCGCCGCGCCCGCGAACCCCAGCAGTGCCGCGATCACGTGCAACGGCCGCAGCGACATGCGCGGCAGCAACACCGGCGCCAGCACCACCATGAGCAGCGGCCAAAGGTAATTGACGAGATTGGCCTCGACCGGCGGCGCATACCGCAGCGCGATGAACAGCAGGAAGTGATAACCGAAGAGGCCGTAGATGCCCAGGGCCAGCGTGCGCGGCGGCACCTTCCACGCGCGGCGGTCGCGCAGCACGAGCGGCCAGCTGGGCACGCTGCCGATGATCAGCGCAAGCCCCGTGAGCAGGAAGGGCGGCAGGTGCGACAGCGCCGTGCCGAGCGAGGCAAGGCTGGTCCACAGCGCGATGGCGAGCAGGGCGTAGACGGTGGAAGACATGGGCGGCGAGCCTACGCGATGGCGTCGTCGCGCAACGCCGGCCCGTCGTCGCGCGGCGACGGTCTTGTCAGACGCCCCGGCGGCGCAGCGCGGCCGTGAGCGCCGACGGCGAGCGGTAGCCCGTGCGCCGTGCCGTTTCCGCGACGCTCACGCCGTCCAGCCGCAGTTCACGCGCATGCGCCAGCCGCAGCCCGCGCAGCCAGTGCATCGCGCTCGTGCCTTGCTCCTCGCGGCAGCGCTGCGCGAACTGGCTGGGGCTCAGGCAGGCGACCTCGGCGAGGTCGGCAACGCCCAGCGGCTCGTGCCAGCGCGCCCCGGCCCAGGCCGTGAGCGCCTGCCAGTCGATGCGGCGGCGGCGCGTGTCCGTCAACGGCGAGTGCACGGGACTCCACGCTTCCAGCAGCAGCGCGGGACCGTGCTGCAGGGCGAGCGCCGCATGCTGCGGCTGCTTCATGCAATGCGCCAGGTAACGCGCCAGCGCGTGCAGCCGCGGCGCGTCGGCCGGTGCGCGCTCGGCGCAACGGGCCCATGGCGCATGCGTGGTGTCGAGCACCAGGCACACGCTGCCCTGGCCGCGCGCCGCGAAGTCGTGGCGATCGCCCGGCGCGACCACCTGCGCCTGGCCGACACCGATGCCCGTGCCCCGGCCTTCGACTTCGATGTCGAGCACGCCATCCAGGCCGATCAGCACCTGGAAGTGATCGTGCGCATGGCTGCGGCGCGACGTGCCGTAGTCGCGCAAGGAAAGGGTGTGGGTGGCGGATGCGTGCATGCGGGAAAGCGCGATGGTCCGCCCGTCACGCGAGCCGCAGCAGCAGCGCCGAGGCCGCGCACACCAGCAGGAACGGAATGCTGATGCGATGGAACTCGCGCAGCCCGTTCGGCAGCTTCGCGAGCCGCAGCGCGATCAGGTTGGCCAGCGAGCCCAGCACGCAGCCAAAGCCACCCACGCTCACCCCCGCCGCCAGCGCGGGCAGGTCGCGTACGTGGCCGTCCAGAAGGATGGCAGCCGGCACGTTGCTGATGAACTGCGAAGTGACGATGGCCGCGAGGTAGGCGCGCCATCCCTCGGTGATCGGCCAGTGCCCAAGCAGCGCGGTGATGGTGGGCAGCTCGGCCAGCTGCCGCAGGTCCACGAACATGAGCGCGATGATCGCGAGCAGCGCCCAGTCGATGCCCTTCAGCACGCGCGGGTACGTCACCAGCAACACACCGAACACCACGCCCAGCCCGGCCAGCAGCCAGTGCCGGTCGAGCGCGACCACGAAGCCGATGAAGAGCACCCCCGCCAGCGCCAGGAGGCGCGGCTGCACCGGTGCCGCCTCGGCCGCGGGCTTGAGCGCGATGGGCGTGCGCGGCACCAGCAGCCACACCGCGACGAAGAGCCAGAACAGCATCACCGCCACCGTCGGTCCCATCATCCCCATGAACGCGAAGAAGCTCTCGCCCGAGCGGTGCCACAGATAAAGGTTCTGCGGATTGCCGATCGGCGTGAGGGCCGAGCCCGCATTCACCGCCAGCGCCTCCAGCACCACGAGCCGCGCGAGCGGCAGGTGCGCTTGGGTTGCGAGCACGCGCGTGAGCGGCACCAGGAGAAACAGGCTCACGTCGTTGGTCACCAGCGCGGAGAGCAGCGCCGCGCTCGCCGTCAGCAGCATCGCCAGGCTGCGCTGGTTGTGCGTGCGCGCGAGCAGGCGCTGCGCGGTCGCCTGCAACATGCCGCTCTTCTCCACGCCCTGCGTGATGGCCAGCAGGCCGGCGAGAGCGCCGACCGTCTGCCAGTCGACCAGCTGGAGCCACGCCATCGGCGCGCGCGGGCGCAGGAACGCGAACAGCACCGCGACGGCGACCAGCACCCACAAGAGGCCGTTGCCGCCGCCCTGTTCCTCGGACGGCGACGCCGCTTTGGCTTCAGCGGCCGACAAGGTCACGCAACTCGCGCTTGAGCACCTTGCCGATCGCGCTGCGCGGCAGCTCGTCGATGAAGTGCAGACGCGCCAGGCGCTGCGTCTTGCCGAGCTGGTCGTTTGTCCATTGCAGCAGTGCGTCTTCGCTGGTGGCATCGCCTTCGCGGCGCACCACGAAGGCCATCGGCGTCTCGCCCCATTGCTCGGAGGGCACGCCCACCACCGCCACGTCGGCCACCGCCGCATGGCCGCGCACCACGGCTTCCAGGTCGCTCGGGTAGATGTTGAAGCCGCCGCTGATGATCATGTCCTTCTTGCGATCGAACAGCGTGAGAAAGCCCTCGGCATCGAAGCGCCCCACGTCGCCCGTGCGGATGAAGCGCTTGCCCGTGGCGTCGAACCACTCGGCCTCGCGTGTCTTCGCGGGCTGGCGGTGGTAGCCGGTCATCATGCCGGCCGAGTGGCCCACCACTTCGCCGGCCACCTCGGTGTCGCCGCGCGGCAGTTCGTTGCCTTCCTCGTCGATCAGGCGGATGTCGCTGCCCGGCGCGGGCTGGCCCACGGTGTGCAGCTTGGTCGGGTGCAGATGCGCTTCCAGGATGCAGGTGCCGCCGCCCTCGGTCATGCCGTAGAACTCGATCAACCCGCCGGGCCAACGCTTCAATACGTCGGCCTTGAGCGCGGCGCTGAACGGCGCGCTGGTGCTGAACTTGAACTGGAACGAGGCGAGGTCGTGCGCATCGAAGCGCGGGTGCGCCATCAGCCGCTGGTACTGCACAGGCACCAGCATCGTGTGCGTCACGCGCCGCTGCTCGGCCAGCTGCAGGTAGCCCGCGGCGTCGAACTTGGGCATCAGCACCACGCAGCCGCCGAAGGCGATGGTGGGGAAGAACACCACCAGCGTGGTGTTGGAATAGAGCGGCGTCGACAGCAGCGTGACCGTGTCGGCGCTGTATTCGTACTTGGCGCCGCGCTGCACGTGCGACCAGCGCATGCCGTGCCCCTGCACGATGCCCTTGGGCTCGCCGGTGGTGCCCGAGGAATAGATGATGTTGAAGGCCCACGAGGGCTGCACCTCGACGGCCTCGGGCCGGGCGCCGACCGGTGCGAGCCAGGCGGCGAAGTCGCGCCCCGCCGAAGAGCCGTCAAGCGCGACGCGCACAATGCCGCCTTCCGTTGCGGGACCGACCACGTCGGCGGCCGAGGCATCGGTGAACAGGATGCGCGCATCGGCGTCCTGGATCATGCGGGCCAGGCTCGCGGGCGTGGAGCCGGGCGCGAGCGGCGCGACGGCGACGCCCGCGCGCAATGCGCCGATGAACACCGCCGCGTAGTTCACCGACGACGTGGCGCAGACCGCGATGGCGTCGCCGGCCTTGAGGCCGTCGCGCTGCAGGCTGGCGGCGATGCGGTCCATCAGCGCGTCGAGCGCGCCGTAGTTCAGCGCGGATTGCGCGTCCGCGAGCGCAGGGCGATCGGGGGTGTGTTGGGCGTGGAGGCGAACCAGGTCGGCAATGGCGCCGAAATCGCGTTCCATCGCGGCTTGAAAGGCGGGGTGCGTTTGCAAAATCGAATCCTTCGTCTTGGCCAGACGGCAGGATAGCGAAGAAGCCTCGCAGCCGGTGAGCCGTGCGCGACGGCCGGGGCGCAGCCATCCATTCATTCAGTCAGTCAGTCAGTCGGTCAGCCACCGCTCAGGGGTGCAGGCCGAGGATCGGCGTTTCTTCTATACCCAGGAAGGAGCTCCGACATGGGACTGCTCGACATTCTTCAAGAAGCCATTGGCGGCGACACCGCTGCGCATGTGGACCAGGTCGCGCAACACGCCTCGCCCGACGCGATCGGCGCGGGGCTCGCAGCGGCAATGCGCTCGGACCAGACGCCGCCGTTCGGCGACACGGTAGGGCGCCTGTTCGGCCAGTCTTCGCCGATGCAGCAGGCCGGCGTGCTCAACCAGATCCTGGCAACGCTGGGCCCGGCCGCGGCATCGATGCTGGCGGGCGGGGTGCTCGGGCGGATGCTGCAGCCCGGCCAGACGCAACTCACGCCGGAGCAGGCCTCGCAGCTGTCACCCGCGCAGGTGACGGAGATCGCGGCGCATGCGGAAGAGCAGCATGCGGGGGTGATCGACGAGGTGAGCCGGTTCTATGCGCAGCACTCGGGGTTGGTGAAGACGCTGGGTGGGGCTGTGTTGGCGATTGCGTTGGCGAAGATGAAGGAGAACGCGACGCGGGGGTGAGGACGGCAGATGGGCTCGGCAGCGGTGCTCATTCCGGGAGAGTCCCTTGTTTCTCGTATTCGATCAACTGTTGACTGATTTCTCAAGGAAGCTTGTCTTGCGCGCTCATTGGATAGCGCGGATGTTCGATGCCTAACGGGCAACAACGACCTTGACTTGGTGGTTCTTGTAGAAGTGCACGTGAACGTTGCCAGGCCGCCTGTTGGATACTCTGGAATTTCCACCACGGCTTCGTGGATTGGCGGTTCCAACCCGTCTCGGTCGGCCATCTCAGTTCGACGGCTTCACCGGATAGGCGGGACCGGGGTAATCTTTGGCGCCCGCGCCCTTGTTGGAGATGATCAGCTGGATCTCACCTCCGGGAAGAAAATGCACATTGAGCGCGCCACCCGGCATGTCGTACCTATCGATCGGTACAGTCTTTTCGTGCCAATGTTCAACGGCTGCTTGCGGGCTTGTATCTCTGGGGTTTCCGCTGGACGTCGTCCACTTCACCTGGGCGCTGAGGCCAGGATGCCATTGGGCCGGATAGGCAATGCAACAAACAAAGCTGCCTCCGCCGCCATACGGCCGCGAGTTGCCACCGCCCGCCCCGTCTACGTAGAACTGATGGATGTAGTCACCGGTGTGGTTGTAGGGACTGATGTTGGCGCTGTAGCTTTCGGGTGCTCGTTCCTTGTTGATACAAGCCGTCAGCGGCAGGATGAGCAGCGTTGCCGTGCAAAGTGCCAGACCGGAGATTCGCTTCATTCGTCCAGGCAATACCGTAACTATCTATTGGCAACCGAATCGGGATACGCCCGGCTGGCCATCGGGTCGAAGTCGAAGGCCTTGAAGAAATCCTCTTCACGCTTCCAGCGCACCGTGCCGTCGGGCAATCCGAAAGCCAGTTGTGCGAGGTCCAGGGGCTCTTCGCGCATGGCCGAGGCGAACCTGGTGTCCCAGCCGATGGCTGCCAAGCTGGCGTTGCCTCCCGCGTCGTAGTCCCACACCCGGTACACGAGCGTGTTGTCCTTGAGTTTGAGGCCGACTTTGCCGCGCAGATCTTCTGCGTAGAAGCCGCCGTCTTTCTTGTTCAACCCGACGAAGCCCAGATTAATGGCGCGCTTGAGCTTGCCCGTGTCGTCGTACTGTTCCTGGCGGAGGGTTCGGCCGGCCGCGATGTAGAAGCGGTCGCGCGGTTGGTGCGCGCCAGCGGGGTAGAACTCGACCAGCTTGATGCCCGAGAGCACCTGTGTCTCGCGCCGGCGGTCATGGCGGTACATCTGGTCGACGTCGTCAAGGATCGAGACCGGCACCGGGGGCTTGGTGAAGTAGTACTCGATCGGCTTGCTGCTTGCGTCGGTGTACTTCAGCGCGGGGCCGTCGCTGCGGTCTCGCAGGCCGATGTTGAAGCCACCGAGAATTTGCGTGACGCCTTTGCTGGAGTCGACGCTCGCATTGCCGCCATGGCGCTCAGGGCTGGGCTTGGGTGAGTCGCGAAACACGATGGACTCGCTCCAGCGGCCGTCCTCCTTGCCGTAGTGCCACTGAATCCAGAGGCTGCCGTTTTCGGTCTGGTCACGGTCATTCTTGAATGCACCGTAGCGGAACCTGCGCCACGTGTCCCTCGGATCGGGATCGCCAAGCGGGCAAGCGTTGGTCGTGGTGGCGGAGACGTACAGCTGCAGCAAATTCTGATCGTTGAAGCGGAAGCACTGACGCTCGTGCGTTGTCACGCGCTCGCTCTTCTCCGGCTCATAAACAGCCGCCGCGAACGTTTCTTGAACTCTTCCTTTCGGGTCATAGAGATAGACCCGTGCGGCTCCCATCACATGGGATCGCAAAAGGGGCGCGACGCTGGCGTTGCGTGACTGGTTTTTTTCGGTCCTGGCGATGCTGGCCGGACGAGTGCCTTCGTTGCGTCGGAACCAGTCCTCCTTGCGGCAAACGCGCCAGCCACCCTTGGCGTCGGGCTCGTAGTACGACACGACGCTTTTGTCTTCACCTTTGGGCAAGGTGCCTTGTCCGCTCTTGGCCTGCATGTCTTGCGGCAGGGGCGGTGCGAAAGCAGGCGTGTCGAGTCCGTTGGCTGGTTGCGATGCGAAGCGTCCTCCCAAGTCTTGCTCGTAGCCGATCAAGACCTTGACGCCGTCTTTCGGTGATTCGAGCCAGTTCGTTGGGTTGTTGCAGGCGGCGTGGGCCACAACTGCACAAGCCCCAGCAAGTGTTATCGCTGCTGGCTTACAAAGTAGCATCGTGCGTGGCGTTGACCAGCTTGCAGCTCAGGAGTGGTTATCACCCTTTACCGCATACCGCTGAATATGTCCCCGATGCCCTTGGTACTCATGATCTGCCGCATCCCTTCTGCATCCATGGGTGGCGGCTCCATCGGCGGTTGAGCCGAAATGTAGGCGTCAAGACGTTCCTTGTTCGTCAGTGCCACGCCGTTTCGGTACAGCGTGCGCCAGCGCAGGTAGCCCCAGATCGAACTGGGTTCGCGACTGCCCGTTTCGGTTGGAAGGGTCTTGTCCTTCCGATAGGCCGTCAGATCGGCAAGCTCTTGCTTGGTTAGAGCCGGTGGCGGCGGCGAAAGCATGGGGGCATAAACTGGGCGGCCCTTGCGTGCTTCTTCTTGCAAGGTATTGAGAATCTCGCGGTTCTTGCGCTCCCCCTCCTTGTTGGCAGCGTCCTTGGCTTCGAGTTGCGTCATGCGCTCTGTCTCCTTTGCGCGCCAAGTCGACTCATTGGTTTCTCCTGTCGGCTTGAACCAAGCACGTGAGTCATGGGCATAGTCGTCCAGCAATCGAACGACGGCTGACGGCAGAGGATCTGGGCTGTTCCAGTGTCGTCGAACGTCGTTCCATTGCCGCACTTTCTCTCCCCACACCCAGTCGGTCAGGTATGTCGAGACAGAACTGTTCCTCAAGAGCTTGCCTAGCCAAGTGTCCTCATACAAAGGGTTGTTCTCGTCCTTCTTGACGGCTTTCCATTCGTCCCGGAGTTCGGCGTTGGCAAGCGTCAAGTCGGTGTAGTCCTGGCCATACTTGAACTGTTTGGCGCGCTTGAGAAAGTCTTGTGTCTCGAGTGCCTCCGCTCCCGTCGGGCCCAAGCGTAGACGACGCCAGCGTACATAGAGCCCGTAGTGGGTTTGCATGGCTGCTGGTGTACTAATGCCGTCACCAAGCAGCGGCTTGACGGCGGATACGTAGGCATTGAATGCGTCACGCAAAGCGGGCGCCACCTTGAAAGCGTCGCGCATTTCCTGTGTCACGCCCGGTGCATTGGGATTCAATGGCACCCCGGCAGTGACCGCCTCGCGAAACATATGACATAGCGGCGCCTGTGAGAGTTTTGCATTGTCGTTCGCTTTAAGCGTTGGGCCTGTCGCGCAACCTCGACCCTGTTCTCCGGGTGGATAGCCGCCACCGACGTCCGAATGCACTCCCGGGTAAACCACTTCAATGCCGTCGCCGCCCGCCAAGTCCAGCGGAAACGAGCCGCGCACTTCATGCCCTGATACGAGGTGCACACACCGTTTCACATAGCTCGGAACGGCAAGATCCTTGGGGCGACCCCACCCATCATGCCCGTCGCGGATCAACGCGCTTTGCGCCAATCCGACCGATGCAACCGTGTCAAAAATGCCAAGAAAAACGATCTCGACCTTGAGTCCGGCGAGAGTGAAATCGGGGTCTACCGCGTCATTCAACCAATTGCAGAAGGCGCGCGCTTCGGCCGCGCCACGCGAAAAGCCGAAAACCGAGATCTTTAGCTTCTCCAGTTTTGGTTTGCGTTGCACCAAACTGCTCAGCTTGCTCCACAGCTGTTGGCGACGCTCCCGCAGGACGTCACCGCGCACCGTGTCTCGCACCGGCGTGACGGTCGTATCAAAAATATTCCCTAACTTATCGGTCAGCCCCACGTCGCGCAACATCTGCACTTCGCTCTTGCCGAGATTGCGGATGGCGCCGGGAGACATGTTGATGTCGGCGGACATCTTTTTGACCGTAGCGATGTCGCTGGTGCCAAGTGATGCACTGAAGTTCGCACCGAAGAAGTGCCTGTACAGGGAGTCATGCAGTTGCAGTAACGCCCAGTTGATGCGGGCTTCGCCCCCCCATCCCGCACCGAGTCCCGCGTTGGCTGCCGCGCCCAAGCCGCTGTCGCCGACTTCGGCCAGGAATGGCGTGCCCACGCCAGCAACGTAAATGCGGCGATGTTCTGCGGGGTTGGCGTCAAAAACATCGTGCAGCCGTGCGACATTGCTCTGGCTCTGGTTCGGTGTGTCGCGCAAGCGATTGTTATTGGTGCCGTCGAAGAAAAAGCTGTAGTGCAATTCCTTGCTGCACGGGAGACTCGCCGTCGAAGACTGTTGTGCCAGACAAAGCGCTTTTTGCGCATTGGTCAGGGCCAACGGGTCTTCACCAATAGGTTCTAGTACTTTGCTGGTAGTCATCGCGCGGGTCTTTCTTCACGTTCTTTCGACGGCGCAGTGACCGCAGCAGGAACTGGAGGAGGCGAGGGCTGTAATGCAATTGGCAAGGTCTCCCACGCCTCGGGAACGCGCTCTTCCGGGTAAAACTTGTCGTGGCAATCCGGACGGATCAGGCAGTACTGACGCGGATTGATGAGTTCCCGGTCCGGAAACTGCGGATGCCCCGGCGCATATTGCGACGCAAAGACTTTGATTTGGTCGTTGGGCAAAAACGCGACCCAGAAAACGCCCCCCTTCAACCCGTCGTACCTAGGAATGTCAATGACATTGGTGTATAGGCCTTTTGGGTCCTTTGCATACAACACGTCATTGCGCCATTTTATAGTTACCTTCAAATCAGGACGCCAAAGCGCGGGCAAGCCAATGGCGGTCGCGGTTCCACCTCCACCGGCATAGGTGCCGACGTTCCCACCCCACTGGTCGTTAACATAGAACACGCCAATCGGGGTGCCCGAGTAGTTCAGTCCCTCGACCTGCAAGCCGATGATTTCGCTCTCCGCAGATTGCGGAGGCGACGTGTCCTTGGCATCGCAACCCGCGATTGAAGCACCAATTAAAAGCGCGGCGAGCAACATGCGTAGCAACGTTTTCAACGCTTGGATTTTCCGCATGAATCAGACCACTTCATCCACAATCAGCCGTTGTTCGGATAGAGCTGAGATCACTGCGCCATAGAGTTTTGCGTCGTGAAGATCGATCGTCGTTGGCAATCGTTTCAACGCGTCTTCAATGCACGCATGCGCAATAGAGACCTGCCCGTGCAACTGCCCGAACAGATCGGGGCGCCGTACGATGTTGAAGAGCAGAGTATCTGGGAGCGCGATGCGTTGTAATCGCTGGTGCTGGCGATTGTCCAATTCGTACGGCTTCGTATCTGACACCGTATTTGAAAATGTGCCGGGGACAGACACGAGTTTCCCATCGCGTCCGAGGTAATGCCAGCAACTCATTCCCGCAAGCAGCCTTTCGCGCTGAGACGGGGTGAATACCTCGAGTAGCGAGTGCAACGACCGCGTGTCTGCCAAGCGCAGCATCCAGGCCTTTTCGTCCGATGTCACGGCTTCCATCTGCTGCTGCAGATGCAGAGCGAGCGCTTCTACGGGTAGATCGGAGGCGATGATGCTCAACATTGGCTTGCCACTGGTCAGACGCAGGAGCCGTTGCAGCAGCGAAAGCCGATCATCGTTATTTGCAGGGAGCACCAACAAAACCGGTGCAATGGCATCGAGGCCCGGCCCGCTGTACAGATCCGCGTAAAGCGAAACACGTGATTGTTCGCTGGCCACTTGCTTCAATTGCGGCGCCAGTTCTGGAGCAAAAGCCATGTCCAGTAGCGCGTAGGCGCCCGATGCCAAGGGCTCCGTAGCCAGCCGCTGTTGGATCAGCGCGGCCGAGCCGTTCTGCGGCGGATCTATCCATTCCACGCTAGCCATTCTTCGCCGCCAACGCTTGTCCTGATTGCATCGCATGGAGCAAGCACTCCACGCACACACTGCTCGGAAACTGCGGAAGCGGATAGCTCTGCTGCACTGGGCCTGCCAGCTTCCGTTGAATCGTGTGATACGTGATCTTTCCTGGACACTCGAACGTGATGTCTCCGTTCTGCAGCGTGATCGAGGCACCCTGTGCAGTCGCGAAGCGAATCTTCTTTTGCGCCGCAAACTCCACCGTCTTGTCCGTACTCGCGATCTTCAGCGCATCCTTGGCCTGCACCCGCAACTCATCGTGCTGCGCCTGAAAGTCCAGATCGTCGCTGCCCGCAATGATCGACAGGCCCGACTCCGCATCCGCCTTTTGCGCGCCAGCCAACAGGCCAATAGCCTGCCCGCTGTGCACCCTCAGCACATCCGCCAACGCAAGGTTGATATCCCCGCCACTGGCCAACGTCGCAGTCTCCCCCGCCACGATCTGCAATTGCTGCCCCGCTACCATCGCGAGCCCGCCGCGCGCGGCCAGCGCAACGACGGCATCGGTCGTGTGCGGCACCTTGCCATCGCCGGTCGCAATCGATTTGTCCGACGCATCCGAATAAGCCGTCTCCAGCACATCGCCCGTCACCATGCCACTCGCCGCGTGCTCCATCGCCGCGTACGGCGCGCGCTCCTTGTCGAGCTGTGAGGCGTTGGCCTTGTCAGCGCCGATGTGCCCGGCCAGATGCACGGTCTCGTGTTTCATCGCAGCCTCGCTCAGCGCCTGCCCCAGCTGCTGCACTTGCTTGAGCAACGCCATGCCCGCGGCAAAGTCGCCAACAGGTTCGAGTTGCTTCCCGCCCGTCCCGTGGTACGTGCTCAACAGCACGCCCTTGCCGCCACGCAACGCAGCGTAGCCATCGGTACGCAACTCAAGCCCCTGCCCGCGAAAGCTGCCGCGGAAGTTGTCGGCCTGATGAATCAGATGCCCCAGGTTCAACTGGCTGTGCGCGGTGCTCGCATGCAACTGCACGCGCAGCTGCTGGTTCGAATCGTCGAACACCAACTGGCTGAACCCCTCGCCGCCGAACTCCTTCGTCTTGAAGCCGCTCAGCGCAGCTGCGTTGCGGTGCCCCTTGTCGTCCGCGCTCGAACCGTGCCAGGCCGGCGCGTGGCCGGCGGCAAGGTTGGCCTGCGCGCTCGGCGATGCGTTGCGCGCCTGCGCGAAGACATCGGCCTCCTGCCCTTGGCCCGAGCGTTCCTGGCTGCGCGATGCACCGCCGGGCGTCGGTTCGATGCCGCCGTCGCCGCGCCCGTTGTAGAGCGCGCCGACGATCACCGGCTGGTCGACATCGAGGTCGACGAACTTCACCAGCACTTCCTGCCCGATGCGCGGCAGCCACTGCCAGCCCATGCCGGGGCCGGCCTGGCGCTGGGCCACGCGAATCCATCGCGTGCTGCGGTTGTCCTTCGCATCGCTGCCGCCGCTGTTGTTGTTCTGCGCGTCGCCGCCGGCCGACTCGGTCTGCCAGTGGAATCGCACGCGCACGTCGCCGCGGTCGTTGCAATACAGCTCGTCCGCACCGTTCGGCGAAGTCTCGCCCGAGGGTCCGACGACGATCGCGCTGTGCACGCCGCTGGCCGTGGGTCTCGCATGCAGCCGCGCGCCGTCGGCAGCCGCGAGCACGGGCCGCCATGGACGATTCACGTGCACGGCCGAGAAGCTGTTGGCGTACCCGAGCGTCTTCGCGGCGGCAAGGCTCTGCGCCTGCGGGCGGACATCGTTCACGCCGTCGTGCGAACCCGTGGCCGTCGGCACCAGTCCGAACACATCGTCTTCGGCAATGACGGACGCACAGGGCCTGTCGAACACGAGGTGCTCCGACAGGTCGCCCAGCTGCGCGGCAATCGATGCCGCCGTGTCCTTCGGCAAATTGTTGATGCCCACATGCTCGACGGTGTCCAGCAGCAGCGTGGGCTTGGCCTGCAAGCCGAGCGCGGGCGCGTCGTCGACATCGATGCGCGTGCCCGCGCGCAGCGTGCGCACGGTGCTGTGGCCGAGCATCACGTCGGCGCGGCACTCGGCCGCTTCCATCATGAGGCCGGCATAGCGTTCGAGCGTTCGGTTGCTGTCCCAGCCGCGGCTGCGGTCGTTCAGGCCGAGCACGTCGTCGTACTCGATGCGCGGCGCGTTCTTGCCGCCGACCGCAAAGCGCGCGGCGGCGCTGCCCGCCAGCTGGCGCTTGCCATCGACGTTCCATGCGCTCAGGTGCACCTGCGCCACCGACTGCCGCATGCGGCGCACCAGCGCCTGCACGGCGTCGCTGCGCTCCTGCGAACTCTTGCGGTGAAAGCGGATGGGCGAGCCCGGGTCCGCGGGCTGCGCATCGTTCGCCGAGAAGATCACGAGCTTGTGCCCCATGGGCGCGGCCTGGTCTTCCTCGATGCGCCAGGCCAGGCCTTCTTCGGCGAGCAGGCGCGAGAAGAAATCGAAGTCGCTCTCGCGATACTGCGTGCAGTAGGTGCGAACCGGCGCATCGGCCAGGAAGCCGCTCGCCTCGGAAGAAAAAGCCCAGTTGCCCGCATCGGCATACGGCGCGAGCACGCGCTCGATGATGTCGGCCACCGAGCGTTGCTGGAACACCTGGCTGCGCCCCTGCTGCGTGGCGAGCCAGAGCCACGGCACGAGCGTGAGGCGATAGCGCGCGAGGCCGCCGTCCGAGCCGAGCGACTCCACCGCGCGGATGAGGCCCGTGCGCTTGCCGGTCGCGCCGTTGGCCAGCACGGTGACGAGCGTGAGGGGCTGGTCGATCATCGACGAGAGCGCAAGGTCGGCGCGCAGGCTCAGGCAGACGATGCGCATCTCGAAGAGCTGCGACACGGCCTCGCGCTGCACCCAGCCTTCGACGCGCAGGGCGTCGATGCTGGGGTTGGCCGATGTGCCTGGAGCCTCGAGACGGTAGAGCCGGTTGGTCTGGCTGAGCTCGGCCCAGAGCGTGCTGCGGTCAGCGGATGGCATCGTGATTCGCGTTGGCACGGGGGCTCATGGTTTGCATCGCTGGCCGGACTTGCAGTCCGCCGAGACCTCGGCCAGCGCCGCAGGTTGCGGTGCGGGGTCGGGCGCCTTGCTGCGCCGAAGGAGGGCGGTCAGCAGGTCGGTGTCGGGGTCGGGCTTGCCCGAGCGGGCCGCGGTCTGCGTGTTGTCGTTGGCGCGCCGCGGCGTCTTCGATGCGTTGGCGGCGGTCTTCACGGGCTTGCTGTTCGCGGCGCGTGCGGGTTGCTTGGACGACGCGACATGCTCCGGCTTCTTCGCCGCGGCAGTCGTTGTCGTCTTCGTCGACATCTTCTCGGCGCGTGGTGGATTCGCAGCCGCGACACGCGCCGGCTTGGCCGCGGGCGGCACCGCCATGGGCTGCGCGCCGATCGCTGCGAACGGCGTGGATTGCTGTTGAGGAAGCGGGGCGGTATCGCCTTCGACGATGCGCGCGGTTGCCGGCTCGGGCATCGCAGGTGCCGTCGCAACGATCGCGGGCGCTGGCGTCTCGGGCGCCGGTGGCGCGACAGGCGCGGCGGCGACGGCAAGTGCGGGTTTGGCGGGCGCGGCGGCCGCGATGTTCATCGACGCATCGGTGCGCCTGGCTTGCAACTGGTAGGTCGTGGCACCCGCAACGCCGATCAGCAATGCCAGTGCTGCCCACACGCCGGGCCTTTTGATGAAAGAGCGTTTGCCGTTATCGCGGCCGCCGAACTGTGCAAGCACGCGCGTGGATTCCCCACCGGCTGCAGCGGACGACGCGGCCGCGTCGGGTGCGCTCGAACCGAGCAGGCTCGGCCGTCCCTTGTTGGCATCTGGCGCGCCCATCATGGATGGGTGGTCCCGAAAGCAGGCATGTTTTTTCTCCCCGCGGCTTTATGGTGTGACCGACGCAACGTTGCAACTTGGATGCAGTTGTTGCGTACGAGTGGTTCGAATTGTTGTGCCACTCATACAATGAATTGCACTCTTCGAACACCGTTGATCTTCTTTGCTCTCTTTTGTTATTTTGCCTTGATGGTGGTCGCGCTTGCCATCTTCTTGTTCCCTTCTTTTCGCGAGCGTGTGTTGCGAACCACGATCGCTTTGACGACTGCAACTGCAGTCTTTTTCATCAAGATCGGTCATCGATTCGGCCTGGTGTCCGAAGCAAGTTTTCAGTTGGTGCGCGATGGCGGATCGGGTGTGCGTACTTTCGCGGTACGTCATCGCTATCTGTTGTTGTCGGGCATGGGCCTGCTGGTCGTTCCGGTGATGTTGAGCGTGGCCTTCGGAACCGGCCGCGTTCTTTTTTTCGACGACTGGGCACCGACGAGCGACCCGAAGATCGAGGCGCTGTTGAAGGGCGAGCAGCTCGTGCCGCCGCCTGCACTGCCGCCTGAAATCTTCGCGACGGCAGAGGTCGAGCAGGTGCGTCCGCTCACCAAGGAAGGCAGCCGCGACTGGGCCGTGCTCGATGCGGACTTCCGCAATCGGCTGCTGCTGGTCTACAAGATCATGAAAGAGAAACACGGCTACGACCTCGCGTTGCTCGAGGGTTATCGCAGCCCCGAACGGCAGGCCAAACTCGCCGCGTTGGGCAACACGGTGACGCTCGCCAAGGCGAATCAAAGCTATCATCAATATGGACTTGCGGCAGACAATGCGTTCTTTCGCAATGGCAAGCTGGTGATCTCGGAAAGAGACCCGTGGGCCATGGAGGGCTACCGTCTTTATGGCGAAGTGGCCGAGTCCGTGGGGCTGGTGTGGGGTGGTCGATGGTCCTTCAAGGATTACGGTCACGTGGAGTACCGCAAGCCCGGTTTCAAATTGCCACGCGACTGAATGAATGCCTGCACGGCATCGGTCGCATCGACAAACCAACGAGGCAAGCAAGGGGGAGTTCGAATGGAAGAGGATCAACCCGCCGCGGACGACGATCGTCCGTGGATCGTCCTGCACGACAAGACCGACCACGGCGGCCGCGTGATCACCGCGTCCGAGAACACGAGCATCGACGAGCGCCGCGTGGCACGCGTCGGTGACCTGGTGTCGTGCCCGCGGATCGGCCACGGCATCAACCCGATCGTGACCGGCAGCCGCTACGTCACGCTCGATGGCCGCTACGTTGCGCGGCACGGCGACAAGGCCCGCTGCGGCTGCACGTTGCTGTCCAGCCAGATCGCTTCCGCATCCGAATGACAAAGGCCAACCGATCGGCTGCACGCACGGCATGCGGCACGGCAGCCGCGTGCGCCGTCGCATGACGAAGGCATCGACGAACTCCTGATGCTCGCGCGACTGGTCAAGCCCACCCTCATGTTCTCTGCCGTGTTCATCACGGTGTGGGTGATCGTGGTCGTCTACTGGAACTACACGGCGCGCATGCCGAGCACGAGCGACATCGCGCTCTACCTGGTCGTGCTGCCGCTGGCGCTGGTGGTGTTCTATCTGCTGCTGCGGCGGATCTTCACGGGCGCGCCGCCTTCCGCTGCACTGCCTTCGTCCGCGCGCGGTGCGTCCGCTGCAACGGGTGGTGCCGCATCGACGGGAGCAACGCCCGATGCGCCGCAAGAGCGCCTGCAGATGTCGGTGCTCGCATTCGCGCTTCGCACGCCGCGCGGCAGCGATGCCGATGCGGTGGCCGCCGCCGTCGGCCAGGCGCAGGCGCCCGACCTCGTGCCCGAGCTTCGCGACGGCGAAGGCTTCCCCATGCTCGCGGGCTGTGTCGCCGGCATCGATCCGAACGAGCTTCGCGAGCACCTGCGCGAGTCGCTGCGGCCCGCGCCGGACGCCTTCAATGCCGACGCGCTGACCGACGACCGGCTGCGCGCCATCCATCTCATGTCCGACGTGCTGCAGGAGCTGCTCGCTTCGGCGACCGATGCGTTGCTCCATGCCGGCGACGCGCTCTCGGTGCGCGCGCCCGGGCGCTTCGTGTCGAGCGGCACGATCGTGCCCGGCTCCGCATCCGCGCCGCAGCTGTGCATCTCGCTGCTGTTGCCGGGGGCGTGGAGCGAGAGCGAGCGTGCGATCGCCACGCAATGGGTGCAGCAGCTGGCGCGCGAAGCCGACCCGTCGCAGCACTGGAGCGTCGACTGCTTCAAGAGCGAGCCCGGCGTCTGCGCAATGGCGCTGCTCGACCGCATCAATGTCTCGCTCCATCGCGAGCAACGTCCCGCGCTGTGGATGGCGCTGGCCGCCGACTCCGCGATTTCCAGCGAGTGCGTCGCGCGCTGGGACGCCGAAGGCCTCCTGTATTCGTCCGCGCGCCGCAACGGCCGCGTGCCCGGCGAAGCGGCCGCGGGCCTGCTCCTGGCGCGCGCCGGCGACGCGCTGTTCGCGCAGCCCCACGGCGTGCTGCTCTCGCGCAGCGCGAACGGCCAGCGCGACGGGTCCGCCGACACCGCGCGCGTGCCCGACGCGAGCCTGCTCGACCTCTTCGCCCAGCGCCTGATGTCGGCGTCGGCGCTGCAGCCCGAGGCGGTCGACTGGGTCGTGAGCGATGCCGACCACCGCACGAGCCGCGTCACCGAAGTGGCCCAGCTCGTGCAGCAGCGGCTGCCGCACCTGCCCTTCGAAAACAACCTTTCCGTCTGCGCGAGCCTGGGCCACCTGGGCGCCGCCGCGGACATGACCGCCGTGGCACTCGCGTGTCACCTGGCCGTGCGAGATTCACGGCACGTGCTCGCGCTGTCCGTGCAGGACGCGCGCGCCCGGACAGCCATGCTGGCCGGCCTCCCGAGCCCCGCGAGCCCTGTGCCACAAGCCACTTAAAAACCGGACCGACTCCAGAAACATCTATGCGGCGATTCTTCAGTTTCCTGGCCGATCCGCGCACCCTCTCGGTGATCGGCGCCATCGCGCTCGGCGCGTTCCTCCTGATCGGCGCGCAGACGCTCGAGATCGGCGCGATCTGGGCGGTCGGCATCTTCGCCGTGCTGCTGCTCCTGTGGCTCGTCGTGTGGTTCGTGCGGCGCATGCGCACCCGCTCGGCCAACCGCAAGCTCGGCGACATGCTCGAAGACCAGGCCGATGCCGCCGTGCGCGACAGCGACCCCGAGCGCAAGGCCGAGATCGACGAGCTGCGCGGCCGCATGGTCGAGGCCGTCAAGACCATCAAGACCTCCAAGATCGGGCAGATGTCGGGCAGCGAGGCGCTGTACGAGCTGCCCTGGTACATGGTCATCGGCAACCCGGCGGCGGGCAAGAGCAGCGCCATCCTGAACTCGGGCCTGCAGTTCCCGTTCGCCGACAAGGGCAACGCGGTGATCCAGGGCATCGGCGGCACGCGCAACTGCGACTGGTTCTTCACCACCGAAGGCATCGTGCTCGACACCGCGGGCCGCTATTCCATTCACCAGGAAGACCGCAAGGAGTGGTTCGGCTTTCTGGACCTGCTCAAGAAGTACCGCCCGAAGGCGCCCATCAACGGGATCATCATCACCGCGAGCATTCCCGAGCTGATCGGCAGCCGGCCCGACTTCGCGATCCAGCTGGCAAAGAACCTGCGCCAGCGCATGCAGGAGCTGACCGAGCGGCTGGAGGTGTTCGCGCCGGTCTATGTGATGTTCACCAAGGCCGACCTGATCACCGGCTTTGCGGAGTTCTTCGGCGACAGCGACAAGATGGAGCGCGACCGCGTGTGGGGCGCGTCGCTGCCCTACGACGGCGACGAGAAGCAGGACGCCGTCGCCCAGTTCGACAAGCGCTTCGACGAGCTCTACATGGGCCTGAAGGAAATCAGCGTCTCGCACTTCGCGAACCACCGCAGCAGCGATCCGTCGCCCGAGCTTTTGATCTTTCCGCTCGAGTTCGCGGCCATCAAGCCCGCGCTGCGCGCGTTCCTGGCCACGTTGTTCGAGAGCAATCCGTTCCAGCACAAGCCGGTGTTCCGCGGCTTCTACTTCACCAGCGCGCTGCAAGAGGGCACGATGCGCAGCCTCTCGACCGAGCGCATCGCCAAGCGCTTCGGGCTCACGCTGAACAACGCGGCCACCAAGTCCAAGGAAATCTATTCGCAGAACGGATTCTTCCTGCGCGACCTGTTCTCCAAGGTGATCTTCGCCGACAAGAAGACGGTGCGGCAGTTCTCCAGCCCCGTGAAGGCGCGCGTGCGCTACGTGAGCTTCTTCGCCTTCGTCGCCGTGCTGGGGCTGCTGCTCGGCGGCTGGACCTGGTCTTATCTTGGCAACCGGCAGTTGGTGGAGAACGTGCAGGCCGACCTGGACAAGGTGGTCAAGCTGCAGGCCAGCGACAACGGCCTGCGCACGCGCTTCGAGGCGCTGGGCATCCTGCAGGACCGCATCGAGCAACTCGAAAAATTCCGCAATGACCGGCCGCTGTCGCTCTCGCTAGGCCTCTACCAGGGCAACCAGCTCGAAGACAAGCTCGTGGCCGAGTATTACGGTGGTGTGAAGCAGCTGATGCTGGCGCCGGTGTCCGACAACCTGCAGGCGTTCCTGCGCGAGGTCAACGCGCATCCGGAGCGCCTGAAGCGTGCCGACGCGGCGGGCAACCCGGCCGCGCCGGTCGCCGTGTCGGCCGCCACGCCGGCAGCGCCGCCCGCGGCGGAGAGCGGCGGCCTCTATGCGGGCTCGTCGCCGGCCGATGTGCAGGACACCTACAACGCGCTCAAGACCTACCTCATGCTGTCCGACAAGCGGCAGGTGGAAACGGCGCACCTCACCGACCAGATCTCGCGCTTCTGGCGCGGCTGGCTCGAGAGCAACCGCGGCGACATGCCGCGCGCGGCGGTCATCCGCGATGCCGAACGCATGATCACCTTCTACCTGCGCCGCGTGGGCGACGACAACTGGCCCGCACTGGCCGACACCAACCTCGCGCTGGTCGAGCAGACGCGCGACAACCTGCGCCGCGTGGTGCGCGGCATGCCGGCGCGCGAGCGCGTCTATGCCGAGATCAAGGCGCGCGCCTCCACGCGCTTCGCGCCGATGACGGTGGCGCGCATCCTGGGCGCCACGGCCGGCGCCGAGAGCGAGGGCACCATCGCCGGCAGCGTCGCCATCTCGGGCGCCTTCACGCGCGAGGCTTGGCAGCAGTACGTGGACGACGCGATCCGCGATGCCGCCAACAAGGAAACATCGAGCAAGGACTGGGTGCTCAACGTCGCGGGCAACGACGACCTCACGCTCGAAGGCAGCCCCGAGCAGATCCGCAAGACGCTGGCCACCATGTACAAGCTGGAGTACGCCAAGGAGTGGCAGCGCTTCCTGCAGGGCATCGCGGTCAAGGACATGGGCAGCTTCGAGCAGGCCGTGGTGGCGATGAACCTTCTGGGCGATCCGCAGAATTCGCCGATCCGCAAGGTCTTCGACACCGTCTACGACCAGACCTCATGGGACAACCCGTCTTTGGTCAACGCCGGCCTGCAGCAGGCGCGCACCGGCGCATTGAACTGGTTCAAGAACCTCTTCAGCCGCGCCACGCCCTCGCAGGTCAACGTGAACATCGACGCGAGCGGCAACCGCACCGAAATTCCGATGGGCCCGATCGGCCGCGAGTTCGCGGGCGTCGCGCGCCTGGTGGTCGAGCGCGACAACACTTCGCTGCTGCGCGGCTACCTCGCGACGCTCTCGAAGCTGCGCGGGCGCTTCAACCAGATCAAGAACCAGGGCGACCCCGGTCCGGGCGCGCGCCAGCTCATGCAGCAGACGCTGGAGGGCAATGGCTCGGAGCTGGCCGATGCGCTCAAGTATGTCGACGAGCAGATGCTCACGGGCATGGACGCGTCGCAGCGCCAGGCCCTGCGGCCGCTGCTGGTGCGGCCGCTGCTGCAGGCCTATGCGGTGACGATCCAGCCGACGGCGGTGGAGGTCAACAAGATCTGGAGCGCGCAGGTGCACCAGCCGTTCCAGCAGTCGCTCGCGACCAAGTACCCGTTTGCCGCGGGCGCGAAGATCGAGGCTTCGCCCGCGGAGATCGCGCAGTTCTTCGGACCCGAAGGCGCCATCGGCAAGTTCGTGACCACGACGCTCGGCTCGCTGGTCATCCGCCGCGGCGACCTGCTCTCGCCGCGCGCCTGGGGCGACCAGGGCCTTACGTTGAGTCCCGATTTCGTGAACGGCTTCTCGCAATGGGTGGCGCCGCTCTCGGGCGCCGCGGCCAGCGGCGGCGGCGGTGCCGCGCAGCCGCAGACGCTGTTCCAGATCCTGCCGCAGCCCGTCTCGGGCCTGACCGAATACATGGTCGAAATCGACGGCCAGCAGCTGCGCTACCGCAACACGCCGCCGCAGTGGTCCAACTTCGTCTGGCCCAACGCGCAGGGCACGCCGGGCGCGCGGATCACGGCGGTGACCTTCGACGGGCGCACCGTCGAGCTCATCAACGAGCCGGGCAACTTCGGCCTGGAGCGCCTGCTCAGCACGGCGCAGCGCACGCGGCTGCCCGACGGCAGCTTCGAGCTCACCTGGGCGCGCGACAACGCGAGCGTGACGGTCAAGCTGCGCGTGATCCAGAACACCCAGTCGGGCGGCTCGGGCGGCGATTCGCCGCAGGGCAAGGGGCTGCGCGGCACGGTGCTGCCTTCGACGGTGGCGGAGATCGGCGTGCCCGCGGCATCGCGCGCGGCGGCCGCAACCACAGCACCAGTGGCACCAGCATCGGGAGTCGGCAAATGAGCGCGCTGCAGACACAACAGCTGTGCTACTTCGGCAAGTTGCCCGGCCGCGGCGACTTCGTGAAGGGGCTCTACAACCCGCAGCTCATCAAGGTGTTCGACAACTGGCTGTCGCAGACCATGGAGATGCTGTCGGAAGACCCGCGCTGGAAGATCATCTACGACAACGCGGCGCCGATCCATTTCGTGTGCCTGGGCTCGCGCAGCCGCGTGGCGATCGCGGGGCACCTGAAGGCCAGCCGCGACGAGTCGTCGCGCCGCTACCCGTTTCTCGCGGCCACCTCGGTGGAAGTCGACGAGGCGCTCGATTTCATGCGCGGCGCGCCGATGCTCGTCGGCCCCTACTGGGACCGCATGGCGGTGCAGGTCAACGCGCTGGCCGAAGGCACGGACCTGGACAGCGAACTCAAGCGCTTCGAGGCGCTCGACCCGGGCATCGAGACGGGCTTCAAGAAGTCGGCCTCGCGCGCCACCTACGCGGCCTTCACGCGCGACACGAGCCTCTTGCGCATCGAGCAGATGCTCAATTTCGACGGCCACAAGGTGTCGCTGCGCCGCGCGATCCTGGCGCTGGGCCTCCTGCTGCAGCCGGTGATGGCCAGCGCGGTGTCGCACCTGGAGAAGGGGCTCACGCTGCCGCTGCCGCGCGACCCGATCGACCGCTCGCTCATCGCCACCTTCTGGCTCGAGCTGGTGTCGCAGTTCCTCGCGAAGGCCGACTTCGAACTGGTGCTGATGGCCACCGAGATCGACGGCCGCTCGCGGCTGGTGATCGGCTTCAACGGCCTGTCGCCGCGGAGCCTGCAGAGTGTGCTGCACCCGCAGGTCTACACCGAGCACAACATCGACATCGACAACCCGGAGTGGGTCGAGGACACCATCCACAGCAACTACGCGATGTTCAAGCTGGTGAGTTATCTCGACCAGCCGCAGCTGCCGCTGGACATCGTGCTCACCGCCTTTCGCGAAGTCTTCATCGGGGAATGACACGGTCATGAAAAGTTCTTTGCGCGTTCTGTCGCTCGGCCTCGGCTTCGTATTTGGCGCCGCCACCGCACAGGCCCAGACAGCGGGCGCCCCCGGCGCCCTGGTCGAAACCACGCCCGCGGCCGGTGCCAGGGGCGAGCAGGTGGTGGCCGGGGGGCAGGTGCCCGACGAGGCCACGCGCGTGGCCGTCATCGAAGCGCTGCGCCGCATCTACGGCCCCGCCAGCGTGATCGACAAGATCGAGGTGGTGAACAGCGTGAGCATGCCGGCCAACTGGGCCGCCAACGTGCAGCGGCTGATCACGCCGTCGCTCAAGGACATCCACCGCGGCCAGTTCCAGATCGAAGGCACGCAGATGGCGCTGAGCGGCGAGGTCGGCAACGAGGCGCTGCGCCAGAAGATCGTGAGCGACATGGCGAGCGCGCTGAACCCGACCTACACCATCAAGAACAGCCTGCGCGTGCCCGTCTCGGAGCAGATCACGGTGGACCAGGCGCTGGCCAACCGCACCATCGAGTTCGAGCTGGGCAGCGCGACGCTCACGCGCAAGGGCCGCGACATCCTGGACGAGATGGCGCCGATCCTGCAGCGGCTCACGAACAAGTCGGTGGCGGTGGTCGGCCACACCGACAACGCGGGCAGCCGGGCGTCGAACCTGGCCCTGAGCCAGTCGCGCGCCGAGGCGGTGAAGGGTTATCTCGTGGGCAAGGGGATCGATCCGATGACGCTCACGACATCGGGCGTCGGGCCGGACCAGCCGGTGGCGAGCAACGCGACCGACGATGGGCGCTCCCGCAACCGGCGCATCGAGTTCCGGGTCGGGCGCACCTGACCAATTGAGCGAGCGCCTGGCCTGCGCGCGTAGGCCGTTCGCCGTGCTTCAGCGCGATTCGTCGTCGCTCTTGGGCAGGTCGAGCAGGTCCACCAGCTGGGCCAGTTCCTGCTCGTTCTTGATCACGTTGCGCAGCCACGCGTGCAGCGGCATGTCGGCCCAGCGCGCGGCCTTGTTCGCCATGTAGGCGGCGGGGCTCGAAGGCTCGGTCTTCTCGAAATATGCCGCCACTTCCTTCAGCTGCGCGATGGCCTGCGCGCGGCTGTGGATGCCGGGCGGCAGCGCGGCGGGCGCGGCCGCTGCCGGCGCGTGATGGTGCGGCACTCCCGAGTCGAACACCGGCTCGATGCGCGAGGGCGAGGGCGAGGGCGCGGGCGTGCCTGCCACCGGCGCGGCGGCGGGCGCTGCCGGTGCGCCGCTGTCCATCGGCACGCCGGCCTCGCGCGCGAAGCGCTCGACCGTCTGGCGGATGGCCGCGGCCGCATCTTTCGCGGCGCGAAAGCTCGGGCCGTTCGATGCGGTGCGCTCGTCGAACACGGCTTCGAATTCGGCCAGTGCCTGTTCGCAGGCCTGCACATCGCGGTGCGTCTTCTGCAAAAACTTCGCCGGCGTCGCGCGGCGGATGCGGTCGAACTGTTCGACCGTCACCTTGTTGCGCTGCAGCTCGTCGGCCTGCGCGGGCGTGCGGCGGATGCTCTGGTCGAGCGCGAGCGCCGTCTCCCAGACCAGCGCGCTGTAGCCGGTGTTGGCATCGCTCACGATCGGCGCGCGCTGCAGGAGCTCGACCGAACGCGCGATCAGCCACGCGACGTTGCCCACGCGCATCTCGATGTCGCCGCCCTCGGGCAGCGGATGCAGGTGGTCCCAGTACTGCTGGCAGAGGCCCGTGAGCAGGCGGTAGCCGTCGGCCAGTCCCTCGAAGCCGCGCTGGCTGGCTGCGGCATCGGTGAGCCACACGCCCAGGCGCAGGTCCTTGGTGGATTCGCGCAGCAGCTTCTCGCACTCGGAAATCACGAAGGGCCAGTTGGCCTCCTTCAACTCGATGACCCACTCGCCCTGTTCGAGCGACGGGTCGTCGTGCTTGCGTGCTTCCTGGATGGCGTCGAACTGGCGCGAGAACAACATGTCCTCGCCGCAGGGCGAGGCTTCCGAAATCGGGGCCAGGAGGGCCGGCAGGTCGAGCCGCGTCGTCATGGCAGCGAGATCGTGAGGTTGGCCTGGCGCGGGCCGAGCTTCACGATGTCCTGGTAGCTCGCGAGCGTGCCCTGCGTCGTGCTGCCCAGGTGCGCCGACAGGCCGATGAAGCCGAGCAATCCGATGAGCGCGAACAGCGCCGCCACCACCCATTGCGGCGCCTCGCGCTTGAGCGAGTGCGAGATCAGGTCGGGCAGCGGCCAGTGCGGCGCGAACGGCGTGCGCTTGCCGCGGGCATTGGCAATTTCGTCGCCCACGCGCGCGGTGAGGTAGGCCAGCTTCTCGGTGCCGTCGATGGCATAGCGCCCCTGGAAGCCCAGCAAGAGGCACATGTAGAACACCTCCAGCGTCTGGATGCGCGTGGCGCCGTGCGCCCGCTCCACTTCCAGCATCTTGAAGAAGTTCTCGCCCGCCAGCTGGTCGCCGAAGAGCGTGAGCTGCAGCGGCCGGCGCTCCCACTCCGAGCGGATCGCGAACTCGGGCGCCGAGAGCACGAACTCGTCGATGGTCGCGCAGAAGGCGTACTTGGCCGCGTGGATCTGCTCGGCGGTCGCATCGAGCTTGCGCGCGTTGCGCTCGAACTCGCCCAGGTAGTTGCGGATGCCGGCCAGGAACTGCTCGGTGGTGGCGGGCTGCTGCTTTTTCTTCAGCAGGAACAGCATCACGAAGCCGTCGTACAAGAGATCGAGCAGGCTCGCATCGGCATCGGGCGCCACGCCCGTGGGCGTGAACGACGCGGCGGGCGCGTCGGCGCCCAGCAGGGAAGGGGCCTTGTTGATGGTGGTGGTGTTCATTGCGATCAGGTGATCAGCCGGTCACGGCAATCAGTTCGAGCTGCATGTCGGGAATGCCGGCCGGCGCATAGATGGTCACGCTCTGCGCCTGCAGCATGCGGTCGTACAGCTGGCTCTTGCTGTCGATGGAGAAGTAGCACGCGCCCGCGCGGATCGGAATGGCCGGCGGCACCTGCGGCGCGTAGACGATGCGCACGCCCGGCATGGCCGAGAGCACCAGCTTGTCGACGTCTTCGGGCGCGCCGATCTTGAAGCGCTGCGGCACCGCCTCGGCCAGCTCGGCCGCCGGCATGCTCGCGGTGACCGACATGTAGAACACGGTCTTCTCGTCGATCTTTCCGGAGTCCAGGCGCCCCAGGTAGAAGGCGTTGCGCGTTTCGGTGAGCGCGATCGCGAAGTAGCGCGTCGAGATCACCGTGTCGAGCAGGTCGCGCACGATGCGGTCGAGCTCGGCGAACGCGGGGCCGGGCTTCTCGTGGTCGTACACCGGCAGGTCGTTGAGCGAATAGGTTTTCGCGAACGTCATCAGCGCGCCGGCCAGGCTCAGCAGCTCCTGGAACAACCGCTCCGGATGCAGCGACGGGTGATGGAACAGGTGCGAGAGCGACGCGAACGCCGAGTTGGCCGTGTGCAGCAGCCAGAACGAGGCGATGTCGCCCGAGCGGAATTCGATGATGTTCTTGCTCGGCTCGCGGTGGATGCCGTAGAGCGAATTGACCTTGGCCTGCAGCACATCGAGCAGGCGCCGCAGCTGCTGGAAGATCGTGGCCGAGGCATCGATGGAGGTGCAGGGCGGCACGAAGCTGCGGTCGATCTCGAAACCGCCCGCGGCGGTGCGGCGGATGCGGATCACCGGGATCGAGACGAACTGCTCGCGCGGCTCGGTGTCGGCCAGGAGCTTGACGCTCTTGCGCAGGAACACCACCTCGGCGCTCACCGCGTTGGTGTACAGGTCCAGCGACTGCGTCGCGTCGCTGGTGTAGCGCGCGGCAAAGCCTTCTTCGTTGGGGTCGGTGTAGTTCTTGCCCAGTTCCTTCACCGGATGCAGCACCAGGTAGAAGGTGATCTCGTTCTGGCCCGGGTTGAGCGTGTCCAGCGAGATGGGCGGGGGCAGCGCGTCGGCCTGCGGCGCCGAGTAGGGCTCACCGTCGGGGAACACCAGCGAGAGCTGCGAGGCGCGGAGCATGCCGCTCGCAAGCGCGTCCAGGTCGAAGCTGATGGAGCGCACGCCCCAGAAGTACGGATGCAGCGTCTGCGCCGTGGCACGCAGGCGCGCCTCGTGGTACGCGTCCTGGCGCTGGAAATGCTGGGGGCGTAGAAACAAGCCCTCTCCCCAGAGGACCTTGGCGGCATAGCTCACGTCGGATCAGCTCCCCTAAATTTTTCGGCAGTATCGCATCGTCGTCCGCGCACGGACAAGGGCGAATGCACCCCGTGCATCGGACGCATCACGCGGGCGAGGGCCGGCAGGTCACCGGGCCCAGCAGGTTGAGCGCGCCGCCGCTCGCGGCGCCGCCTTGCGCGTTCTGCTGGCCGACCACCGCACCCTGCGTCACCGTCAAGGCGCAGGCGTGCGCGCCCATCACGATGCCGGTCTTCTCCGCGTCCACGGCGTTGAAGGCGAAGCGCCAGCGCTGCGCGTCGGGCGAGTGGAACAGCACCACCACGCCCACCGCGTTGGCCGTGCGCGGCACGGTCTCGGTCCAGGTGTATTGCTGGTCGGGAATGAGCGTGATCTCGCGGCTCTCGACGAGGTCGTCGCCCAGCTGCGTCTTGTCGCGGCCGGGGGTGACGAAGGCATCGAACGACGACTGGTAGAAGCCCGTCGTTTCCTTCAGCTTGTAGATGCGCACCACCACGGCGAGCGGGCGGTTGCGGCTGTCGGCGTTGAGGTTCTTGCCCGCCGCGATCGACATGGACACCTTGCGCGGCGGCTTCTGCGATTCGGGCAACTCGGGCTTCTTCAGGCCGCTCGCCTCCAGGGCGATGTTGGCGATCGTGAGGGCTGGAGAACTGCATCCGCCAAGCAACAGCGTCATCAGCAAGGCGCTAATTGTGATTAATATTTTCATTGGAACAGCGGATGTAACCGAATTCAAATAGTTGTCATTAGGCTTAAATAATTGGCCGTGGAATTTGCCAATTAAGCAGTTCGCATTACATGACTTCTGTTATTGAACGTAAGCGAATATGTAGTATCGTGTATTGTCATTGGTCGCAACTTAATGAATGATTGCGACCTGCCAAAAAAAGTCAGATCCAAGCGGAGGGATTGTGTTGATTCGAAAGTACATGACTTGCACGATGATTGCTGGTGCCATTGCGGCCACCACCTTTCTGTCGGGCTGCACCACCACACCGGACGCCGCCGTCGCGCAGTCCACCGAAGCCTTCAACAAGAGCCTGGCGGAAGCCGATGCCGCCGCCGCCGCTGCCACCGGCGACAAGTCCGCCGCCATCCGCCAATACCAGAAGATCGCCACCGACAACCCGACCCGCGGTGAGCCGTGGTCGCGCATCGCGCAGATCTATTTCAACGAAGGCCGCTACAGCCTGGCCATCTCGGCCGCCGAGGAGACGCTCCGCCGCGACCCCGCCAGCCGCCAGGCCAAGAGCATCACCGCCGTGGGCGGCCTGCGCCTGGCAGCCCGCTCCATCGAGGACCTGGGCAAGGACAGCACCCTGAGCGGCGATGCCAACGCCGACGCCTACCGCCTCGCTGCGCTGCTGCGCGAAACCCTGGGCCTGTCGGTCCTGGTGCCCGGCGGCGCCGAAGCCAAGACGACGCCAGCGCGCCGTCCCGTGGCGTCCAACCCGTCGCCCGCACCGTCGCCTTCGACCTCGAGCGCCTCGCAGCCGACCCCGGTTGCCGCCGTGCGCCCGGCGCCGGCACCCGCGGCCCGCCCGGCACCTGCCCCGGCCCCGCGCGCAGGCGGAAGCGCCAATCCATTCGACGCGCTCAAGTAATTCTTTTTGACGCTTTGAATTGGTTGATTAAACCAAAGTAGTAATTCAAATGCGTGCGTCCTTCCCAATAGGACGCACAAAGTAGTAATTCGTCTCGCAGTCTTATTCGGAAGGTATCGAAGCCATGGCGACCAAAAGACAGAGCGTGCAAAAGCGCCTCCAGAAAGTGCGCCCCCCGCGCGTGCAGCTCACTTATGACGTCGAACTCGGTGACGCCATCGAGAAAAAGGAATTGCCGTTCGTCGTCGGCGTGGTCGCCGACCTGGCCGGCCAGTCCGAGGTGGAGCAGCCCAAGCTGAAGGACCGCAAGTTCGTCAATGTCGACCGCGACAACCTGGACGACGTGATGAAGGGCCTGGCCCCGCGCGCGGCCTACCAGGTGGAGAACAAGCTCGATGCGCGCGGCGGCACCTTCGCCGTGGACCTGACCTTCAACTCGATGGACGCCTTCTCGCCCGAGGCCGTGGTCGACCAGATCGAGCCGCTCAAGCGCCTGCTCGATGCGCGCACGAAGCTGGCGGACCTGCGCAACAAGATGGCCGGCAACAGCAAGCTGGAAGACCTGCTGGCCGACGTGCTGAACAACACCGAGCAACTCCAGCGCCTGGGCCACGGCGCCGGCAAGAAGGACGAAAGCTGAACATGACTGCGCAAGCACTATCGGCATCGAGTGGTGCCTCGCCCGAGGCTTCGGTCGACCTGCTCGACCAGATCGTCGAGAAGAGCAAGGTCGCCAAGTCCGACGCCGAGCACACGCGCGCCAAGGACTTGATCGGCGAGCTGGTGAGCCAAGTGCTCGAAGGCTCGGTGATCGTCTCGGACAACGTCTCGGCCATGATCGACGCCCGCGTGGCCGACCTGGACGCCGTCATCTCCGCGCAGCTGAGCGCCGTGATGCACGCGCCCGAGTTCCAGAAGCTGGAGAGCACCTGGCGAGGCCTGGAATACCTCGTGAAGGAAACGCCCACCGGCACGATGCTCAAGATCAAGGTCATCAACGCCACCAAGCGCGACCTGATCCGCGACTTCAAGGCGGCCGTCGAGTTCGACCAGAGCGCGATGTTCAAGAAGGTCTACGAAGAAGAATTCGGCACCTTCGGCGGTGCGCCGTTCGGTGCGCTGGTGGGCGACTTCGCCGTCACGCGCCAGCCCGAGGACATGTACTTCCTCGACCAGATGGCGCACGTGGCGGCTGCCGCGCACGCGCCCTTCATCGGCGCCGCCTCGCCGGAGCTGCTGGGCCTGGAGAGCTTCGACGACCTGGGCAAGCCGCGCGACATGGCCAAGGTGTTCGACACCGTCGAATACGCCAAGTGGAAGTCGTTCCGCGATTCCGAAGACTCGCGCTACGTGGGCCTCACGCTGCCGCGCTTTCTCGGCCGCCTGCCGTACCACCCGCGCGAAGGCACGGTGGTGGACAGCTTCAACTTCGTGGAAGACGTCGACGGCACCGACCACTCCAAGTACCTCTGGTGCAACGCCGCCTGGGCGTTCGCCACGCGCCTGACGGCCGCGTTCGACGACTTCGGCTGGTGCGCCGCGATCCGCGGCGTGGAAGGCGGCGGCCTGGTCGAAGACCTGCCCACGCACACCTTCAAGACCGACGAGGGCGAGATCGCGCTGAAGTGCCCGACCGAGATCGCCATCACCGACCGGCGCGAGAAGGAACTGAGCGACCTGGGCTTCATTCCGCTGGTGCACTGCAAGAACTCCGACTACGCGGCCTTCTTCGGCGCGCAGTCGCTGCAAAAGCCCAAGAAGTACAACACCGACAGCGCCAACGCCAACGCGGTGCTCTCGGCGCAGCTGCAGTACATCTTCTCCGTGTCCCGGATCGCGCATTACCTCAAGGCCATGATGCGCGACAAGATCGGCAGCTTTGCCTCGGCACACAACGTCGAACAGTTCCTCAACCGCTGGATCGCGCAGTACGTGCTGCTGGACGACAACGCGACGCAGGAACAGAAGGCGCAATTCCCGCTGCGGGAAGCGTCCATCCAGGTGGGTGAAGTGCCCGGCCGGCCTGGTGTCTACCGTGCGGTCGCGTTCCTGCGCCCGCACTTCCAACTGGATGAGCTGTCGATTTCACTGCGCTTGGTCGCCGATCTGCCGAAGTCAGTGAATAAGTAAGAAGAGTCAGTCGAGGCGGATCGCGAAGCGCGGCCGAGGGGCCGCGCATCAACACGTTAACTGTCGTTTCAATCAATCAAGAAGGGGAAGAAACATGAAAGATATCTACGTCAAATTCGGTAGTCCAGCCATCAACGGCGAGTCGCAGGACAAGGACCACAAGGACTGGGTCGAAGTGAGCTCCTGGCAGCACAGCATCGTGCAGCCGCGCTCGGCCACCGCATCGACCGCCGGCGGCCACACCGCCGAGCGCTGCGAGCACGGCGAAATGATCTTCACCAAGGACATGGACGTGGTGAGCCCGCTGCTCTATCAGCACGCATCGGGTGGCACCACCTTCGACGAGGTGACGGTGCAGTTCTACCGCGCCGACGGCGAAGGCAAGCGCGTGCAGTACATGGAGATCAAGCTCAAGTACGTGCTGATCGCCAGCGTGAACCCCAAGGTCATGAGCACCGACGTGGCCAGCGTGCCGAGCGAGACCTTCTCGCTGAAGTACGCCGCCGTGCAGTGGAAGTACACGCAGCAAAAGATCGGTGGCAACCAGGGCGGCAACTCGCAAGGCGCCTGGAGCCTCACCAAGAACGACAAGACCTACTCGGTCTGACGCCCGTCGGGCAATGTCGACCGCGGCGCGAGGCCGCGGTTTCTTTTTGGCGCCGCGCCCCCGCGCGCGGCGTCCTTGCCCGATATCCAATGCACGAGGCGGCAGACCCATGAATGGATTCGAACCGGGCTTGCTCGACAAACTGTTCGATGACGACTGGCGCGGGCCGGCTTCGCCGGTGCTTCGCCACCTGTCGCTCGAAGAGGTCAAGAACATGGTCGCGCGCGACCTCGAATCCCTGCTCAACACGCGCATGGTCTTCGACGACGCGAAGCTCGCCGCGTTTCCCGAGTGCCGGCGCTCCGTCATGACCTACGGCCTGAGCGATTTCTCGGGCCTGAGTCTGGCGAGCCACTACGACCGCTCGTTCATCTGCCGCTCGCTGGAGCAGGCCATCGCCCGCCACGAGTCGCGCCTGCGCGACGTCGTGGTGTCGCTCGAGGTGGACGGCCAGACCAGCACCAACATGCTCTATTTCGGAATCACCGCGCTCCTCGTGCTGCCCGAGCTCGCCGAGCCGGTGAACTTCGACGCCATGCTGCAGCCCACGACGCTGCAGTACTCGATCACGCGCGGCACCGGCAAGAGCCGCTCCGCCTAGGACACCATGGACGAACTGCTGCCCTTCTACGAACGCGAGCTCGCCTTCCTGCGCAGCTACTCGCAGGAGTTCGCCAAGGGCTACCCGAAGATCGCCGCGCGCCTCGCAATCTCCGCCGACAGCAGCGAAGACCCGCACGTCGAGCGGATGATCCAGTCGTTTGCGCTGCTCACCGCGCGCATCAGCAAGAAGCTGGACGACGATTACCCCGAGCTCACCGAAGCGCTGCTCGAGGTGCTGTATCCGCACTACCTCCGGCCCTTTCCGTCATGCTCCATCGCGCAGTTCGATGCCGGCGGCGCGGCGCTCGCCAAGCTGAGCAAGCCCGTCACCATCGCGCGCGGCACCGAGCTCACCTCGCAGCCGGTGCGCGGCGGCGCGTGCCGTTTTCGCAGCGTCTACGACGTGACGCTGGCGGCGGTGCAGGTGTCCAACGTGGTGTTCCATTCGGTGGTCAACGCGCCCGCGCATGCCTCGCTGCCGCGCAACGCCACCGGGTGCCTGTCGGTCACGCTCGAAGCCACCGGCGAGCAGAAATCGCTCGGCACGCTCGCGCTCACCATGGCGCGCCTTCGCACCTTCATCGATGCCGAGCCTTCGCTGGCCACCGCGCTGGCCGATGCGATCTTTTTGAAGACGGCCGCCGTCTTCGTGGAGCCCGAGCGCAGCGGCAAATGGACGCTGGTGCAGGGCGAGGCGCTGCACCCCGTCGGCTTCGAGGAGGCCGATGCGCTCATCGAACTGCCGCCGCGCTCGCACCCCGCGTACCGCCTCCTGAGCGAGTACTTCGCGTTCCCCGAGAAGTTCAACTTCGTGGACATCGACCTGGCGAACGCGCTGCGCCACATCGGCTCGTGCCGCTCGATCACGCTGCACCTGGTGATGACTGGCGTGCGCGCCGATTCGCCCGCGGCGCGGCTGCTCGAAGGCGTCTCCAGCCGGAACCTGCGCCTGGGCTGCACGCCCGTCATCAACCTCTTCAAGCAGCGCAGCGATCCGATCCGCGTCACGCATGCCGCGGCCGCCTACCCGGTGGTGGCCGATGCGCGCCGCGCCTTCGGCTTCGAGGTCTACAGCATCGACGCGGTCAAGCTCGTGAAGCAGACCGCCGAGGGCGACGCCTACATCGAATTCCGCCCCTTCTACTCGCTGCACCACGGCGAGCATCCGAAGGAGGCCGAGCACTACTGGTTCGCGCGGCGCAACGAACTTGTCGCGCAGAGGAGCCCCGGCTACGAGACCGAGCTCTCGATCGTGGACATCGACTTCCAGCCTTCGCTGCCGCAGACCGAAACGCTGAGCATCGACCTCACCTGCACCAACCGCGACCTGCCGCATTCGCTGACCTTCGGGCTGCCGGGCGGTGACCTCTTCATCGAAGGCAACTCGGTGGCGCGCTCGATCCGCATGCTGCGCCGCCCGACGCAGACGCTGCGCATGCCGCGCGGCAAGGGCGTGCAGTGGCGGCTGGTGTCGCACCTGTCGCTCAACCATCTGTCGCTGGCCACCAGCGGGTTGCCGGCGTTGAAGGAAATGCTGCGCCTGTACGACCTCGGCCGCTCGGCCGTCTCGGCGCGGCAGATCGAGGCCATCACCGGCATCGACCAGCAGGCCACCACGCAGTGGCTGCCGGGCAAGCCTTTCGCCACTTTCGTGCGCGGCATCGAGCTCAAGCTCACGGTCGACGAGGCCGGCTTCGTGGGCAGCAGCCTGCAGGCTTTCGCGCGCGTGATGGATCATTTCTTCGGTCTCTATGTGCACCTGAACAGCTTCACCCAGCTGGTGATCGTTTCGGCGCGCGACAAGGAGGAGCTGGTGCGATGCAAACCCCGCAGCGGCGAATCGATCCTGCTGTAGCCGACCGGCTGCTGCGCGAACCGTACCGCTTCGAGTTCTTCCAGGCGGTGCGGCTGCTCGAGCTCGTGCTGCTGCGAAGGCAGGAGCGCGACGTGCACCAGCGCCTGGTGCCCGGCGAGCGCATGGTGCCGCGCTGGCTGCGCTTTCGCAGCTCGACGAGCCTCACCTTCCCGCCCAGCGAGATCGAGGCGCTGGCCGTGCGCGATGCGGTGGGCCAGCTGGTGTCGAGCGCCGAGCTGTGCGAGCCCTCGGCGCAGGGCGAAGACGCGCATGGCCTCGGCCGCATCGAGCTCACGCCCGCCTCCTTCGGCATGCTGGGCGTCTCGGGTGCCTTGCCCATCGTCTACACCGAGATGCTGATGCGCCGGGAGCAGCACCTGCGCGACAGCTCGGCGCGCGCGTTCCTCGACGTCTTCACCAACCGCGCCACCGCGCTCTTCTATGCGGCCTGGCGCAAGTACCGCCTGCCGCTGCACTACGAGCACGAACGCAGCCGCGCCTACCTGCCGGTGCTGCTGTCGATGGCGGGGCTGGAGCACACCGCGCAGCGCGATCCGCTCACCGACGGCACGGGCACGGTGTTCGACGAAACCGTGGCCGGCTATGCGGCCGCGGTGCGGCATCGGCCGATGTCGGCCGCCTATCTGCAGCGCGTGCTGTCCGATTACTTTCGCAGCAACATCCGCATCGAACAGTTCCTGGGCAAGTGGTACGACATGCCCGTGCAGCAGCGCTCGCGCCTGGGCGAAGGCAACGTGAGCCTCGGGCAGAACGCGATGGCGGGCGAGCGCATCTGGCAGCGCGACCTGCGCATCCGCCTGTGGATCGGCCCGCTCAAGCGCAGCGCGCTGCGCGAATTCTTTCCGGGCCGCGCGCATGCGAAGGCGCTCGAAAAAATGCTGGCGCTGCTGGCCGGCGTGACCTGCGAATACGAAGTGCGCCTGATCCTCGCGCGCGAGGAAGTGGCCGCCGTGCAGCTGAGCGACAGCGGCGGCAGCCACCTCGGCTGGGACAGCTTCATCGCCACCGGCGAGGCCGAGAGCGACCGCAGCGACACCCAGTACGAACTGCAGCCCCTGCAGTAGCCGCAGTGCCGTTTCAACGAAGACAAGACCGACAGAAGACAACCACCGTTCATGAGCACATCGCTGAAAACACTGATCACCAAGCTCAACGGCAGCGCACGCATGGCCACGCAGCGCGCGGCCAACCTGTGCTTGGCCAACGGCCACTACGAAGTGGACCTGGAGCACCTGTTCCTGGCCCTGCTGGAGCAAACCGACAACGACCTCGCGCGCGTGCTGCGCGCCAACCGCATCAGCGCGAGCGCGATCCAGTCGGACCTGGAGCGAGAGATCCAGACCTTCAAGAACGGCAACACGCGCACGCCCGTGTTCTCGCAGCACCTGCAGCAGTTGTTCCAGCAGGCGTGGCTGCTGGCCTCGCTCGATGCGCACGTGGCGCAGATCCGCTCGGGCCACCTGCTGCTCGCGCTCCTGACCGAGCCCGACCTCGCGCAGCTCGCACAGCGCGGCTCGCCGCTGTTCGCGAAGATCCGCCTCGAAGACCTGAAGCACGACTTCGACAAGCTCACCGACGGTTCGAGCGAAGCGGCCGAAGCCGGCGCCTCGGGCGCGGCCGCCGACGGCGACGCGCAGCAGCCGCCGGCCGATGCATTGGCCGCGGGCGTACCGGGCAAGACGCCGGCGCTCGACCAGTTCACCACCAACCTCACGCAGCGCGCGCGCGACGGCGCGCTGGACCCGGTGATCGGCCGCGACACCGAGATCCGCCAGGTCATCGACATCCTGATGCGCCGGCGCCAGAACAACCCCATCCTCACCGGCGAGGCCGGCGTGGGCAAGACGGCGGTGGTCGAGGGGCTCGCGCTGCGCATCGCCGCGCAGGACGTGCCCGAATCGCTGCGCGCGGTGGCGCTGCACACGCTGGACATGGGGCTCCTTCAGGCCGGCGCGAGCGTGAAGGGCGAGTTCGAGAACCGCCTGAAGAACGTGATCGCCGAAGTCAAGAAAAGCCCGCACCCGATCGTGCTCTTCATCGACGAGGCCCACACCATGATCGGCGCGGGCGGCCAGGCCGGGCAGAGCGACGCGGCCAATCTTCTGAAGCCCGCGCTCGCGCGCGGCGAGCTGCGCACCATCGCCGCCACCACCTGGGGCGAGTACAAGAAATACTTCGAGAAGGACGCGGCGCTCGCGCGGCGCTTCCAGGTCGTGAAGGTCGAGGAGCCCAGCGAAACGCTGGCCGCCGCGATGCTGCGCGGCATGGTGCCGCTGATGGAGAAGCACTTCAATATCCGCGTGCTCGACGAAGCCATCACCGAGGCGGTGCGCCTGTCGCACCGCTACATCAGCGGGCGCCAGCTGCCCGACAAGGCGGTGAGCGTGCTCGACACGGCGTGCGCGAAAGTGGCGCTCGGCCAGAGCGCGACGCCGGCCCTCATCGAAGAAGCCAACCGCGGCCTCGAACGCATCGAGGCCGAGAGCGCCGCGCTGGTGCGCGACACCGCGGCCGGCGGGCGCCATGAAGCGCGCCAGGCCGAACTCGCGGAGCAGAAGGCCGCGCTGCAGGCCGAGCTGGCCGCGAGCCAGCAACGCCTCGCCGAAGAGAACGTGCTGGTCGAACGCATCCGCGCGCTGCGTGCGCAACGCGATGAGTCGGCGGTGCAACCCGAGGCCGCGCCCACGGAGAAAGCCGCACCGGCCCGCGCCGCCGGCCGCAAGAAAACCGCTGCCGCCGCCGACCCCGAACGCGACCAGCTCGACGCCCTGCTCGCCGAACTGCGCGCACTGCAAGGCACCACACCGATGGTGCCGCTGCAGGTCGACGGCCACGTCGTCGCCGAGATCGTCTCGGCCTGGACCGGCGTGCCGCTGGGCCGCATGGTCAAGGACGAGATCAAGACCGTGCGCGCCCTCGATACGCTGCTGGCCGAACGCGTGATCGGCCAGGACCACGCGCTCGCTGCCGTGGCGCAGCGCGTGCGCACTGCGAGTGCGCGCCTGGAAGACCCCAACAAGCCGCGCGGCGTGTTCATGTTCGTCGGCCCCTCGGGCGTGGGCAAGACCGAGACCGCGCTGGCGCTCGCGGACATCCTCTACGGCGGCGAGAAGAAGCTCATCACCATCAACATGAGCGAGTACCAGGAGGCGCACAGCGTCTCGGGCCTGAAGGGCTCGCCGCCCGGCTACGTGGGCTACGGCGAAGGCGGCGTGCTGACCGAAGCCGTGCGCCGCCAGCCCTACAGCGTGGTGCTGCTGGACGAAGTGGAGAAGGCGCACCCCGACGTGCTGGAGATGTTCTTCCAGGTGTTCGACAAGGGCATGATGGACGACGCCGAAGGGCGCGAGATCGACTTTCGCAACACGCTGATCATCCTCACCTCGAACATCGGTTCGTCGCAGATCATGCAGGCGTGCCTGAACAAGGCCGACGACGAGCGCCCCGCGCCCGACGCGCTGGCCGAGGCGCTGCGCCCCGTGCTCATGAAGGCCTTCAAACCGGCCTTTCTCGGCCGCATGAAAGTGGCGCCGTTCTATCCGATCACCGATGCGGTGCTCGAGCAGATCATTGCGCTGAAGCTCGGCCGCATCCGCGACCGCATCGCGACCAACCACAAGGCCGTGTTCGAGTGGGACGACGCGCTGGTGGAGGCCGTGCTCGCGCGCTGCACCGAGGTCGACTCGGGCGCGCGCAACGTCGATCACATCCTGAACGGCACGCTCCTGCCCGAGATCGCGGAAGCGGTTCTCACGCGCATGGCCGACGAAACGCCGCTCGCGAAGATCAAGGCCAGCTGCGCCAAGAGCGGCGAGTTCCGCTACAGGATCACCTAGGCGCTGCGGCGGTTCGGGTCAAAGGGAGAACCAGAGACATGACGGACTTCAATTCGGCTTCGCTCGGCGCGCAGTTGCGTGCGGGGACGACACAGCAAGACCGGCTGCTGGTGTTGCATACGCCCTTGGGTGATAACAAGCTGCTGGCCGAGCGCCTCGACGGCATCGAGTCGTTGGACGATGGCGGCTTTCGCTTCGAACTCACGGCGTTGAGCGACGACGCGCACATCGAACTCAAGACCCTCATGGGGCAGGGCGTGCGCCTCGATCTGCAGACTGCACAGAGCCGCACCGAACTGCGTCCGTTCCATGGCCACGTGACTGAAGCCGAGTGCGTATCGAGCAACGGCGGCATGGCGCGGTATCGGCTCGTCATCGAGCCGTGGCTCGCGTTCCTGCGCCATCGCCAGGACAGTTGCCTCTTTCAACACCAGAACGTGTTCGACATCGTCGATGCCGTGTTCGCGCGGTACCAAAGCCAGGGCAAGCTCGCCGTGCAATGGCGTTGGGAGATCGCGCAGCGCGACATCTATCCTGTGCGCGGCATCACCACGCAGTACCACGAGAGCGACTTCGATTTCGTTGCGCGTCTGCTCGCCGAAGAAGGCCTCTTCTACTGGGTCGAACACGCGACCGGCAAGGACGGCAATCTCGGCAGCCACACCCTCGTCATCGCCGACCACAACGGCGCCTTCCGCGCCAACGCGCAACCCTCCATCCGCTTCCATCGCGCCGATGCGAGCGAAGCAGAAGACACCATCCAGCAATGGCGCGGCAGCCGGCAGCTGCAGACCAACAGCCTCGCGCAGCAGAGCTGGGACTACAAGAGCGTGAGTGCGCGGCCCGTGCAGCAGCAAA
>NZ_JAEFCB010000031.1 GCF_016405905.1 Variovorax sp. IB41
CACCGAACTGGGCCGCGTGAACAAGGAGCTCGAAGCCTTCTCGTACACCGTGTCGCACGACCTGCGCGCGCCGATGCGCCATATCGCGGGCTACGTCGACCTGGTCGCGCAGACCGAGGGCAAGCAGCTGAGCGAACGCGCGCACCGGTACCTGGGCCACGTGAAGGACGCGGCCGCGTTCGCCGGGCAGATGGTCGATGCGCTGCTGGACTTCTCGCGCATGGGCCGCGCCGCGCTCAAGCAGCGCATGGTCGATACCGATTCGCTGGTCGAGGGGCTCGTGCGCGAGCTGGTGCGGCTGGAGCCGGCGCGCCGCATCGAATGGCAGGTCGATGCCGGCCTGCCCGTGCTCTACGCCGACCCGCTGCTCTTGCAGGTGGCGGTGCGCAACCTGCTGGCCAATGCGGTGAAGTACTCGCGCACGCGCGATCCGCAGCGCATCGCGGTGCGTGCCGTTCGCAATGACCTGGGCATTGGCCTGGAGGTGCAGGACAACGGCGTGGGCTTCCAGATGAAGTACGTCGACAAGCTGTTCGGCGTGTTCCAGCGGCTGCACCAGGCCGAGGAATTCGAGGGCACGGGCATCGGCCTGGCCAACGTGAAGCGGATCGTGGAGCGCCATGGCGGCACGGTCTGGGCGAAGGGAGCGATGGGCGAGGGCGCGACCTTCGGCTTCATCCTGCCCAACCGGGGAACCGGTAACAACAACAGCAACGACAACGCGGCGGGCACGCCGCCAGACAACGGAGAAGGACATGCTTAAGCCGATCCTGCTCGTCGAAGACGACAAGCGAGACCTGGAACTCACCCTCATCGCGCTGGAGCGCAGCCAGCTGGCGAACGACGTGATCGTGCTGCGCGACGGGGCACAGGCGCTGGACTACCTGCGGCGCGAGGGCGAATACGCCGCGCGCGCCGAGGGCAACCCCGCCGTGATCCTGCTGGACCTGAAGCTGCCCAAGGTGACCGGCCTGGAGGTGCTGCAGGCGGTGCGCGCGGACGCCGGGCTGCGCAGCATTCCGGTGGTGATGCTCACCTCCTCGCAGGAAGAGTCGGACGTGCTGCGCAGCTACGAGCTGGGCGTGAACGCGTATGTGGTGAAGCCGGTGGCGTTCGACCAGTTCGTCTCGGCCATCGCCGAACTCGGGGTCTTCTGGGCGGTGCTCAACGAGCCGCCGCCCGGTTCGCTGAAGGCGACGCGCAGACATGAATAGCCCGGGCGTCGAGCGCGTGCCGGACGGGAAGGACGCGGCGGTCGCCGCGGCCGCGGGTGCCGCTGCCGCCATGGGCGCCATGGATGGCGCGGATGGCGCGGATGGCGTGGGCGGCATCGCGGTCATGGATGCCGCAACGCCCGGCGCGGTCGAGGTCCTGATCCTGGAAGACTCGCGCTTCGACGTCGAACTGCTGGGCGAGGCGCTCTCCGCGGCGCTGCCCGGTGCGCGAACGCATGTGGTGCGCGACGAGCGCGGCTTCGTCGCGGCGCTGGGCGAGCGGCGCCATGCGCTCATCCTCTCGGACTACGAGCTGCCGGGCTTCTCGGGCGAAGAGGCGCTGGAGATCGCGCGGCGCCTGGCGCCCGAGACGCCCTTCATCTTCGTCTCGGGCGTCATCGGCGAGGACAACGCGGTCGAGCTCTTGAAGCGCGGCGCGACCGACTACGTGAGCAAGGGGCGCCTGGCGCGCCTGCCGGTGGTGCTGGAGCGCGCGCTGACGGAAGCCGCCGACCGCCGCGCCAAGCGCGTGGCGCAGTTCCAGCTGCAGGTGGCCAACGAGACCTTCCGCGAAGCCGAGTCGCGCCGGCTCGCGCTGATGGAGTTGGGCGACCGCATCCGCGACATCGACGAGCCGGCGGAAATCGCCTACGTGGCCTCGGCGATGCTGGGCGAGCGCCTGCGCGTGGACCGCGCGGGGTACGGCCTGGTGGACAAGGCGGCCGAGACGATCTCGATCGACCGCGACTGGACCGCGCCCGGCGTCGCGAGCCTGGCGGGCGTGCTGCACTTTCGCGACTACGGCTCCTACATCGAGGACCTGCTGCGCGGTGTGACGGTGGCCTTCGCCGATGCGCGCACCGATCCGCGCACCCGCGACACCGCCGATGCGCTGGACGCCATCACCGCGCGCGCGGTGGTCAACATGCCGCTCACCGAGCGCGGCGGCCTGGTCGGGCTGCTGTACCTGAACCACGGGCAGGCGCGCGAATGGACGCGCGACGAGCTCGACTTCGTGCGCGAGACCGGCGACCGCGTGCGCTCGGCCATCGCGCGGCGCGAGGCGCAGATCGAGTTGCAGGCCTTTGCCGAATCGCTGGAGCGGCAGGTGGAAGAGCGCGCCGCCGAGCTGGAGGCCGCGCGGGAGCAACTGCGCCAGAGCCAGAAGCTCGAAGCCGTGGGCCAGCTCACCGGCGGCCTGGCGCACGACTTCAACAACCTCCTGGCGGCCATCAGCGGCAGCCTGGAGCTGATGCGCCGGCGCGCCATCGACGGCCAGCCGGCCGACCTGGAGCGCTACATCGGCGTGGCGCAGGGCGCGGTCAAGCGCGCGGCCGCGCTCACGCACCGGCTGCTCGCGTTCTCGCGGCGCCAGACGCTGGAGCCCAAGCCGCTGAACGCCAACCGGCTGGTCGCCGACATGGAAGAGCTGCTGCGCCGCACGCTGGGCCCGCAGATCGCGCTGGAGGTGGTTGCGGCCCTGGGGCTGTGGAACGTGCATGCCGACCCGAGCCAGCTGGAGAACGCGCTGTTGAACCTGTGCATCAACGCGCGCGACGCGATGCCCGAGGGCGGCAAGCTGGTGATCGAGACCGCCAACCGCTGGGTCGATGCGCGCACCGCGAGCGAACGCGACATGCCCATGGGCCAGTACGTGTCGCTCACCGTGAGCGACAACGGCGTGGGCATGACACCCGAGGTGGTGGCGCGCGCCTTCGACCCCTTCTTCACCACCAAGCCGATCGGCATGGGCACGGGCCTGGGCCTGTCGATGATCTACGGCTTCGCCAAGCAGTCGGGCGGGCAGGTGCGCATCTATTCGGAGCCGGGCAACGGCACCTCGGTGAGCCTGTACCTGCCGCGCCACGACGAGCAGGAAGAAGCCGCGAGCGAACCGGCCGAGGCCACGCTCGCGCCGCGCGCCGACCAGGGCGACACGGTGCTGGTGGTGGACGACGAGCCCGCGCTGCGCATGATCATCGTGGAGGTGATGCGCAGCCTGGGCTACGCCACGCTGGAGGCCGGCGACGGCGCGGGCGCGCTGCGCATCCTGCAGTCGCGCCAGCGCATCGATCTGCTGGTGAGCGACGTGGGCCTGCCCGGCGGCATGAACGGGCGGCAGGTGGCCGATGCGGCACGCACCGCGCGACCGGGGCTCAAGGTGCTCTTCATCACCGGCTATGCCGAGAACGCGGTCTTGAGCCACGGCCACCTGGACCGCGGCATGCACGTGATGACCAAGCCCTTCGAGATGGACGTGCTCGCGCGGCGGGTGAAGGCGCTGATCGAGTCGCCCTGAGGCCTCAAGCTGAGCTGGGGCTGTCGGCGCCTCGCCTCAACGCGCCGTCAGCGGCTCCAGCCCGGTCTTGGTGATGGTGGGCGCGGCGGCCGGCGAGTTGAGATAGCGGATCAGCTGCCGCGCCGCATCGGGCTGCTTCGATGCGGTCGCGATGCCGGCCGAGAACACCGTGTTCTGCTGCACCTCGGCGGGCAGCGGGCCGATGTAGTCGATGCCCGCGACCGGCAACAGCTCGCTCACCTGCTGCAGGCCCAGCGCCGCATCGCCGCGCGCGACGACGGTGCCCACGCGCTCGCTCAGGATGCGCTTGCTCTTGGGCAAAACCCGGTCCTCGATGCCGAGCTTCTTGAGCAACTCGGTCTCATAGTAGGTGCCGCTCGCGCTCGCCGAGTAGGCGATCGACGGCGCCGCGATCAACGTGCGCTTGAGTGCCTCGACGGTGCCGATGTCGGGCCTCGGCGCGCCCTTGCGCACCGCGAAGCCGATGGCCGAGCGCACGAGATCGACCTGGCTGCCCGGCACCACCTTGCCCTTCGCGACGAGGTCGTCCAGCGCCGGGCGCGCGAGGATCACCACGTCGGCGGGCTCGTTGCGTGCGAGCCGGCTCGGGATCGAGTCCTGCGCGTTGCCCATCGAGGCGCCGTAGGCCGTCTTCACCGTGCGGCCGCTGCTGCGTTCGAACGCGGGGCGCAGGTCGTTGTACGCGGCGGTGAAGCCGCCCGAGGTCATGACGTGGATGTCGTCGCCCGCGGCCGGCTTGGTGTCGTTGCCGAAGCTGCCGCAGCCGGCGAGCGCGAGGGCCGCGACGAGGGGGAGTGCGGCGCGGCGGGTGAGAAGGGAAAGGGTCTTCACGGTGTCTCCTGGAAAAAGGGGCGGGTGGCAGCGTGGCCGCTGCTCGTCGTTGCCATCGTAGAGGCCGGGGCTGTCAATCCGCCTTCATCGATTTTGGGGTTACTACCGACGCGGGCGGGGCGGGGATGCCGTGTGACGGGTTTCGGCGGTTTTGCAACGGCGGCCGGAGTTTCCGTTGCACCGGTCGGAGGCGGACCGAAGCTGTCGTTGTGCTTTCACGTCGATGTTTGTATCGTCGTGTTGGTTTCCCACTTGAACAAGAAGAAGACGATGAAGCTGCACGCACGAATCTCCCTCAGGACCATGGCTGCACTCGCAGCCGTCGCGGCCGCCAGTCTCCTGGCCGCTTGCACCACGGTGTACCAGCCCAAGGGGGCCACCGGCGGCTACACCGACACGCGCCTCACCGACAACAGCTACATCGTCGAGTTCTCGGGCAACGGCAACACCTCCAAGGAGGCCGTGTGGAACTACTGGCTCTACCGGTGCGCGGACCTGACGGTGCAAAAGGGCTACGCCTACTTCATCGCGCTGCCCAAGGCCAGCGCCTCCGCACCCGATGACCAGGCGGACTTTCGCCTGGCGCAAGACGAGGCGGATGCGCCCGAGTGGATCGAGCTCAAGGGCGGCGGCGGGGGCGGCAGCGGCGGCTACCGGGCGCCGACCTACATCTACGTGCCCGGCGGTGGCGGAACCATCACCACCTGGACCAGCAAGGCCACGATCCTGATGTTCAAGACCTCGACCGAGCCCGGTGCGCGCTACTCGCTGCGCGCGAGCGCGGTGATGGACGCGCTCAAGCCCTTCGTCACCAGCCAGGGCCGAAGCGGCGCGCTGACCGCGGAAGAAATCGTCCGGCGCGCGGTGACCTTTCCCGATCCGGTGACCGAAGTGCAGCCCGCCTCGGTGCCGTGGTCGGGCGGCGGCGCAGGGCGCGTCGAGATGAGGGATCTCAGTGGGCTGCTGCCGAAGTAGCCGGGCAGGGCGTTCATCTTTCTCGCGGAACCTCCAATGAAAACAACAACGACACGCCTGGCTGCGGCCGCGGCTTTCTGCACCCTGTGGCCAAGCCTTGCGAGCGCGCTGACGCCCGAGGAGATCTTCCGGAAGGTCTCGCCGGCCGTGTGGGTCGTGGTGCCGCGCGACGACCAGGGGCGTGCGCTCGGCAGCGGCAGCGCCGTTGTCGTGGGCCCCGGCCGCCTCGTCACCAACTGCCATGTGCTTCGCAGGGCCGTGTCGGTCACGCTGCGGCGCGAGCGCGAAGAGCTGCCCGCGAGCCTCGAGTTTCCGGACCCGGAGCGCGACCTCTGCCAGCTCAAGGCGGACGGCCTGCCGTCGTCCACGACGGCGCCGGCCGTCGTGCCCACGGCCGCCTTGCAGGTGGGGCAGAAGGCCTATGCGATCGGCGCACCGCGCGGGCTGGAGCAGACCCTGAGCGACGGCCTGGTTTCCGCGCTGCGGCGCAATGCCGCGGGTGAGGTGGAGTACATCCAGGCCACCGCGCCGATCTCTCCCGGCTCCAGCGGCGGCGGACTTTTCGACGACCAGGCGCGGCTGATCGGCATCACCACCGCCGCGATCGGCGGCAGCGCGCAGAACCTGAACTTCGCGCGGCCCGCCCAGTGGATCGGCGAAGTGCCCGCGCGCGGTCGCCTTGCCATGGCCGAGTACCGGCGCATCGAGAGGCCCATCGTTCCGGCTGCACCGGCCGCGGAACCGGCACCGGTGGCCCTAGCGATACCCGTATCGCCACAGGCCGAGCTGCAACCGGTGGGCCAGAACGCGATGGATGCCGAACGACTGGCCAGGGCACAGCGCTGCACCACCGATCCGCGCGCGTCGCTGGTCGGCAAGGGCGCGGGCGTGGAGACCTACACCGTCGCCTGCACGGACGGCTATGCGCTTCTGGTGAAGTGCGAGGCCGGCCGCTGCGAAGAACTCAGGCAGTGACTGCGCCGGCCCATCGGGCCACCGCGTGGGGTCGCTGACGCGCGGCGCGCTCCTCTCGACGGGGCTGCAACCGGCGCGGCGTTCCGGATGATGTTTCCTTTCGGATGCGATCAAGCTTTCTTCGGCCGCCCCGTGCGTGAGCTTCGAACCGCTTCCTGCAGGCACAGCGCCAGTTGCGCGACCACGGGCGGACTGGCGCGCGGCTTGCGCTGCAGCAGCCCGACCTCGCGGTGGAACGTGTGCGCGCCGAGCGACAGCGTCCGCACGCCCGGTGGCAGCGGCAGATGGGCTTCGACCAGCGGGACGAGGCCCACGCCCAGTCCCTTGGCCGCCATGTGGATGAGGCCGGATATCTCGTCCACCTCGATGGAGTCGCTGACCTGCAGCCCTTCGCGCCGCAGGAACCGCTCGACCATGCGACCGCCGAACGAGGCGCGGTCGTAGCGAAGGAACGGCTGTTCCTGCAGCAGCGTGCGCCAGTTCTTTCCAGCCACATCGGCCGGCACGATCAGCACATACGGCTCCTGCACCAGCGGCCGCCACGCCAGGTCGGGAAGAAGGCCGAAGGGCGGCCGGATCATCACCGCTGCATCGATGCTGCCCGCGTCAAGGTCGTCCATGAGCCGCATCGATACGCCCGGCGAGACGTGCACGCGCAGCAGCGGCAGGCTCTGGCGTAGCCGCGCGAGCGCCCGCGCGACCAGCGTCGGCTGCGCCGAGGCGATGGCGCCGATGCGCAGCAGCCCGCGGTTGGTGGCGTCGTCGGGCAGGTCGCCGAGCCTGGCGTAGAGCGTGCAGATTTCTTCCGCGCGTGCGAGCGTCGTTTCTCCCGCCGCGTTCAGCGTGGCGGAGCGTCCGGTGCGATCGAAGAGCGCGAAGCCCAGGCTTTCCTCGAGCCGCTTGATCTGGCTGCTGACCGCCGATTGCGTGAGGCCGATGCGCTCGCCCGCCGCGGCGAAGGTGCCGTGGCGGCAGACGGTGATGAAGGTCTTGAGTTCGTCGATCATGGAATCCAACGAAATTATTGGTGCTCAGAGAAGAAATATATCGTTTTCGGTGATGCAGCCAATTGCTTAGAGTCCGGGCAGGCCAGACTCCCTCAACACCACGACGACGCCCATGAGCAACCAACAAACACGCATCCCGTTCCATCTCGCATTCCCCGTGCGCGACATCGCCGAAGCCCGCGCGTTCTACGGCGAACTGCTCGGATGCCCCGAGGGCCGCAGCGCACCCCAGTGGGTCGATTTCGATTTCTACGGCCACCAGATCGTGGCCCACCTCGCGCCCGACGAATGCGGCCACAAGGCCTTGAGCGCGGTGGACGGCCACGACGTGCCCGTGCGGCACTTCGGCGCGATTCTTCCAATGGAAAAGTGGCAGGCCATGGCCGACAAGCTCGTGGCCCGCCAGACGAAGTTCGTGATCGAGCCCTACATCCGCTTCAAGGGCGAGCCGGGCGAGCAGGCGACGATGTTCTTTCTCGACCCCTCGGGCAACGCGATCGAGATGAAGTCGTTCGCGAACCTGGATGCGCTGTTCGCGGTCTGAGGCGCGCAGCGTCCGGTTGCCGGACGCGCTTCAGATCAGGTCGAAGCACCCGCCCGCGTAGTAGGTCTTGTCGCCGCCGTCGACAAAGGGCACCTCGATCGGCTTGCCCTCGTTGCGCCAGGCGTCGCGTTTGCGGTAGCCCGAGCGGGTGAGCATGGCCAGCAGTTCGTCGTAGTGCTCGATGCGGTAGGGGCACACCGCCACGCCGATGCTGTTGAGCGTGAAGAGCGTGCGCTCGGGGTGCACGGCCGTCGTGTTCAGCACGATGCGCCGCGGCTTGGCCGCCAGCGACGACAGGATCTCGTCGATGCGCACCGGCAGGTACTGCAGGCTGCCCGAGGCGTACAGCACGTCGCAACCGCTGGCGTCGCGGTAGTCGGTGGTGAAGGCGAGCTGCTCGGTGGCCTCGCGCTGCACGGCCAGCGCGCGGCCGCTTTCGACCACGCTGGGCACGTCGCACACGGTCCATCGCAGGTCCGCGGGGTAGCTCAGCACGCGACGGAACGCGTAGTACTTGATGCCGATGTGGCCGCCGAGATCGAAGATGCGCGCCAGGCCCGCGTCGATCGAGCGGCCCAGCCAGAACAGGCCCGGGTAGTCGTAGAAATAGATCTGCGGGCTGTAGAGGCTGGCGGCCTCGGCGTGGTCGTAGCCCACGGCCTTGGAGGCGGGCGCGCCGGCCTCGGCCGCGGCGAAGCTCTCGAACGATCCCATGAACAGGTTCTCGTCCTGGTTGTTCAGGAACTTGTGCCGGTAGGCGCTTTCGGGGGAAGAGAACGGGAGCAGTTTCGAGAGCATCTTGATCTCCGGTGATGCGGTCATTCTGCAGACCAATGCTTGCGTATTCAATGACCGGAAAACCCGGGGGGTGGGTACCTACCCCCCTCAGGCCAGTTGTCCGCTCGCCAGCGCGGCCGCAGCCGCGCGCGTCTCCACGCCCAGCTTCTCGAAGATGTGTTCCAGGTGCTTGTTCACCGTGCGCGGGCTGGTGCCCAGGATCTCGCCGATGTCGCGATTGGTCTTGCCCTTGGCGAGCCACGACAGCACCTCGGTCTCGCGCGGCGTGAGGGCCGCCTCGGCCAGCCGCGCCGAAGAAGCACCCGCGGCGCCCCCGGCGCCATCGCGCTGCATCGCGAACAGGAGCATCGTCTCGCCGAGCGCCGCCGCGCCCAGGTTGCGCACCGACAGCCGCATGCCCGTCGCCGTGCCGACGGCGATCGCCGCGCCCGCCACGAGCGCCGCCTCGAGCGACTGCGGCAACAGCCCCGGCGACACCGGGTCTTCGAGCGCATGCAGCCACAGCGCCGCCTGCGGCGAGCGCCACGCGATGCGCCCGTGCGTGTCGACGAACACCACGCCCATGCCGGCCACGTCGACCGCATCGCGCGCCATGCGGGTGATGCGGGCATTGCGCGCATGCGTGTGCAGGCGCGCGAGCACCTCTTGCGCGCGAATCGGCTTGACCACGTAGTCGACGCCGCCGCACTCGAAGCCTTCGACCACGTGCGCGGTTTCCGAGAGGCCCGTCATGAACAGCACCGGAATGTGCGCGAGCGCCGGGTTGGCCTTGATGCGCCGGCAGGTTTCGAAGCCCGAGAGGCCCGGCATCAGGCCGTCGAGCAAGATCGCATCGGGCACCACCAGTTCGAGCCGCTGCAGCGCGGCCTCGCCGTCGGCCGCCACGAGCACGGTGTAGCCGCTGGCCTCCAGCGTGTCGCACAGCATGCCCAGGCTGCTGGGGGCGTCGTCCACCACCAGCACCACGGGGCGTTCGGATTCAGGACGAAAGGACGGGACCGAGAGGAGTGTCTGCATCTTCTGCCAGTGCGTTGCGGAGGTTGTCCAGGTCGAAGCGCGTGACCATGCCGCGCAGCCACGTGCAGGTCGCGGCCGCCGCGGGCGATGCGGCGGCCAGCCGGTCGAGCGCCGTCTGCAGGCCGCGCACGTGGCCCATCTGCACGAGGCGCATGAGCTCGGCGCGGTCGTCTTCCGAGAGCACGAGCCGCGGCGGGCGCGGCGCGCTTTCTTCGTCGCTCGCGGGCGGCATCGCGTCGGCGGCCGTCAGCCATTCCAGGCCCAGGTGCCGCTCCAGCGTGGCGATGAGCACCGACTCGATCACGGGCTTGCCGACGAAGGCCTGGCAGCCCGCGGCGCGCAGGCGCTCGGCCTGGTTCTCGAACATGTTGGCCGAGACGATGATGATCGGAATGCTTTCGAAGCCCGAGGCGCGCACCGAGGTGGCGGTCTGCCAGCCATCCATGTCGTCCATCGTGAGGTCCAGCAGGATCGCCGAGGGCAGCTCTTCGCGCAGGCTGTCCAGGCACTCGGTGCCGCTGGCGGCCTCGCGGATCTCGAAGCCCAGCGGCATGAGCATGCCGGCGAGCATCTGCCGCTGCACGGGCTGGTCGTCCACCACGAGCAGCGTGCGGCGCGCGCCGATGTAGCCCGACACCGGCTGCCGCAGGGCACCACCCTTGGCCTGCGGGCCGGGGTCGGCCACTTCGCGCAGGTACACGCGTACGCTGAAGGTGCTGCCCGCGGGCGAGGTGTGGGCCATCACCAGTTCGCCGCCCATCAGCGAGGTGAGCAGGGCGGTGATCGTCAAGCCCAGCCCCGTGCCCGGCTCGCCGCGCCGGCGTCCCGCGGCCCCGCGCTCGAAGGGCTCGAAGATGCGCAGGTGGTCCTGCGGCGCGACGCCGATGCCGGTGTCCACCACGTCGAAGCGCAGCACCTCGCGCCGCGCATCGACATGCAGCGTGACGGTGCCGCTGTCGGTGAAGCGCACCGCGTTCGTCAGCAGGTTGATGAGGATCTGCCGCAGCCACTTGGCATCGGCATGCACCCAGGCCGGCAGTTGCCCCGCGTGCGTGCAGGCGAAGGCCAGGCCCTTGCTCTCGGCCTGCGGCCGCACCATGTGCACCAGCTGGTCGAGAAAGGCCGGCAGTGCGAGCGGCGCCGGCTCCAGCTGCAGGCGCCCGGCCTCGATGCGCGCCAGGTCGAGCAGGCCGTCGATGAGCCCGAGCATGTGCTCGCCGCTGCGGTGGATGGTCTGCACGGCCTCGCGCGGCGGCGCGGCGGCATCGCCCTTGAGCAGGATCTGCGAATAGCCCAGGATGCTGTTGAGCGGCGTGCGCAGCTCGTGCGTCATGCCCGCGACGTAGCGCGTCTTGGCCTGGTTGGCGGCCTCGGCGGCTTCCTTGGCGGTCTGCAGCGCGGCGTCGGTGCGGCGGTGGGCCTCGATCTCCAGGGCCAGCAGGTTGTTGTGGCGGTTCGATTCCTCCTGCGCCATCTGCCGGCTCTCGCTGCCCAGCACCACCCACCACGCGGCCACCGCGGCCACCACCGAGAGCAGCGCGAACACCTTGAGGAAGGCGGTGGCGAGCGTCGGGTCGCTGGTGCCCGCGATGGCCTCCTGCGCATAGACCACGCCGACCACCGTGGCCAGCAGCGCGATCAGCGAGGTGGCGATCAGCAGGTAGTGCGCCACGCGGAAATTAAGCCGCGCCGACAGCGCCGGCGGCAGCAGCGCCTGCAGCCAGCCGCTCATCTGCTCGGCCGCGCGCGAGTCGGTCTTGCAGCGGTCGTGGCAGCGCGATTCGAGCGTGCAGCAAAGCGAACAGATCGGCGCGCTGTAGGCGGGGCAGTGCGCCATGTCCTCGGACTCGAAGCTGTTGTCGCACACCGAGCACTTCACGCTCTGGCCCGGCGCCCAGCGGTCGATGTCGGTGCGCGCGAGGTAGTAGCGGCCGCGCGTCTGCCAGGCGAGCAGCGGGGAAACGGCCATGGCTGTGGCCAGCGCGATGAAGGGCGAGAAGGCCTTCGCCCACTGGCCCAGCGCGCCCGAGTACGCGAGCATCGCGAGCGCCGCGGCCACCAGCATCGCGACGAGGCCCACGGGGTTGATGTCGTACAGGTGCGCGCGCTTGAATTCGATGGTCTTCGGGCTCCAGCCCAGCGGCTTGTTGATGACCAGGTCGGCCACCAGCGCGCCGACCCAGGCGATGGCGATGTTGCTGTAGAAGCCCAGCACGTGCTCCAGCGCGGCGAACACGCCCAGCGCCATCAGCAGGATCGCGATGACCACGTTGAACACCAGCCACACCACGCGCCCCGGGTGGCTGTGCGTGAGCCGCGCGAAGAAGTTCGACCACGCCAGCGAGCCCGCATAGGCGTTGGTGAGGTTGATCTTCATCTGCGAGACGACCACGAAGAGCACCGTCACACCCAGAATCCACGCCGGATCGCGCAGCACGTACGCAAAGCCCGTGAGGTACATCTGCGTCGGCTCGATCGCATGCGCGGCCGGTATCTCGTGCTGCAGCGCGAGGAACGCGAGGAAGGCGCCGCCCATCATCTTGAGCATGCCGGGCACGATCCAGCCCGGCCCCGCGACCAGCACCGCGGTCCACCAGCGGCCGCGGTTGGCGGCGGTCTTCTCGGGCAGGAAGCGCAGGTAGTCGACCTGCTCGCCGATCTGCACCACGAGCGAGAAGGCCACCGTGGCGGCCGCGCCGAACATCAGCGGATCGAAGCCGCTGCTGTCGGAGGTGCGGCCCACCAGGCCCGTGAAGTCGGCGTAGAGCTCGGGCTTTTTCACCAGCACCGCGACGAAGGGGCAGACGAAAAGCACGATCCAGATCGGCTGCGTCCACAGCTGCAGCCCCGAGATGAGCGTGATGCCGCGCGCCACCAGCGGAATGATCACGATCGACGACACCAGGTACAGCAGCCACAGCGGCCAGTCCAGGTACATCTGCAGCGCCAGCGCGAGGATGGCCGCCTCCAGCGCGAAGAAGATGAAGGTGAAGCTCGCGTAGATCAGCGAGGTGAGCGTGGAGCCCAGGTAGCCGAAGCCCGCGCCGCGGGTGAGCAGGTCCATGTCCACGCCATGGCGCGCCGCGTAGTACGAGATCGGCAGGCCCGTGAGGAAGGTGATGAGCCCCACCACCAGGATGGCCCACAGCGCGTTCGAGAAGCCGTAGCTCAGCGCGATCGCCCCGCCGATGGCCTCCAGCGCCAGGAACGACGTGGCGCCGAACGCCGCATTGGCCACCCGGAACTCCGACCACTTGCGAAAGCTGCGCGGCGTGTAGCGCAGCGCGTAGTCCTCCAGCGTTTCGTTCGCGACCCAGGCGTTGTAGTCGCGGCGGATGCGAAAGATCTTCTGTCCGGAGACGGATGTCATGGCGGGTTCTCGCGGCGGCGGCGGTGGCATGGGCAGGTACAGCAAGAAGCGCTCCCTGTGCCGCTTGCCACCGACGGACCACCGATGTCTGGCTCGGGAGTCTGCGGGCAGGGCGGGTTCGCGCCGCTACGTTGAATGACGTATTCGCGGGAAGGGAACTGATTTCTAAAGTACCAGCCATGGTGCTCGGGGCACCGTCCGATGCACTGCGATGGTGCGCGGCCACCTCATTTTTCAACCTGCCTGGAGTTCCTGATGCCGCGTGATTCCGATCCCTCTCTCGATGCCCTGGCCTTGCGCCGCCGCCGCCTGCTGCAGGGCGCCGCCGCCTTGCCCGTGATGGGCCTCTCCGGCCTGAGCTTCGGCCAGTCGCAGTTCCCCACCGCCAAGGTCAACACCACCAAGCTCGCGGTGACCGACACCGAAGTCACGGTGGGCCAACTGCATTCGTCCACCGGCACGATGGCCATCTCGGAGACCGGCTCCATCCAGGCCGAGCAGCTGGCCATCGACCAGATCAACGCCATGGGCGGCATCCTGGGCCGCAAGATCAAGGTCATCAAGGAAGACGGCGCCTCCGACTGGCCCACCTTCGCCGAGAAGTCGAAGAAGCTCCTGGTCAACGACCACTGCGCCGCGGTGTTCGGCTGCTGGACCAGCGCCTCGCGCAAGGCCGTGCTGCCGGTGTTCGAAAAAGAGAACGGCCTCCTGTACTACCCCACCTTCTACGAAGGCCTGGAGCAGAGCAAGAACGTGATCTACACGGGCCAGGAGGCCACGCAGCAGATCATCTGGGGCCTCGACTGGGGCGCCAAGGAGAAGAAGGCCAAGACCTTCTTCCTGGTCGGCTCCGACTACATCTGGCCGCGCACCTCGATGAAGATCGCGCGCAAGCACATCGAGAACTTCCAGAAGGGTTCGGTCAAGGGCGAGGAGTACTACCCGCTGGGCCACACCAACTTCAACTCGCTGATCAACAAGATCAAGGTGGCCAAGCCCGACTGCATCTTCGCGGCGGTGGTGGGCGGCTCGAACGTGGCGTTCTACAAGCAGCTGAAGGCCGCGGGCATCACCGGCGACAAGCAGTTCCTCTTGACGCTGGCCGTGACCGAGGACGAAATGACCGGCGTGGGCGGCGAGAACTTCGCGGGCTTCTATTCGTCGATGAAGTACTTCCAGTCGCTGGACAACGAGAACAACAAGAAGTTCGTGGCGGCCTTCAAGGCCAAGTACGGCAAGGACGCGGTCATCGGCGACGTGACGCAGGCGGGCTACCTCGGCCCCTGGCTGTGGAAGGCCGCGGTGGAGAAGGCGGGCAGCTTCGACGTCGACAAGGTGGTCGCGGGTTCGCCGGGCATCGAACTGAAGACGGCGCCCGAAGGCTACGTGAAGCTGGACGCGAACCACCACCTGTGGAGCAAGGCGCGCATCGGGCAGGGACAGCTCGACGGGACGTTCAAGGTGGTTGCGGAGTCGGCCGAACTGATCAAGCCCGATCCGTTCCCCAAGGGCTACCAGTAAGCAGGCCGCCGGCCCTCACCCCAACCCTCTCCCGCGTGCGGGAGAGGGGGTACATCCAACTCTCCGGGACTTCCGCCATGACTCTGTCGGACATGATGAACATCGGCCTCATGCAGGGCTTCGCGGGGCTGAGCCTCTTCGCGGTGCTGCTGCTCATGGGCCTGGGCCTGGCGATCATCTTCGGCCAGATGGGCGTCATCAACATGGCGCACGGCGAGTTCATGACCATCGGCGCCTACTCGATCTACCTGGCCGCGCGCGTCACCGAAAGCATGGCGCCCGCGTTCATGCCGTATTACTTTCCGATCGCCATCGGCCTGGCGTTCGTGTTCGCCTTCATCGTGGGCTGGATCGTGGAGTGGGTGCTGATTCGCCACCTCTACAAGCGCCCGCTCGACACGCTGCTGGCCACCTGGGGCGTGAGCCTGGGGCTGCAGCAGATCTTTCGCACCTTCATCGGCCCGAAGGAAGTGAGCCCCACACTGCCCGAATGGATCATGGGCTCGTGGACGCCGCATGAAGGCCTGGACATTCCGATCAACGGCCTCTTCGTGCTCGCGCTCACAGGGCTCGTCACGGCCGGCGTGCTCATCGCGCTGCACAAGAGCCGCTGGGGCCTGCGCGTGCGCGCCACCGTGGCCAACCGAACGATGGCCAACGCGACCGGCATCGACACCATGAAGACCGACCGCCTGACCTTCGCCATCGGCTGCGGCATTGCCGGCATGGCGGGCGCGGCCTTCACCACCATCGGCTCGACCGGGCCGACCTCGGGCTCGCTCTACATCGTCGATGCGTTCCTGGTCGTCACCTTCGGCGGCGCGGCGAGCCTTCTTGGCACCGTGGTCTCGGCCTTCGGCATTGCGCAGACGCAGTCGATCTCGGAGTTCTTCATGACCGGCTCGATGGCCAAGGTGCTGACGCTCTCGCTGATCGTGCTGATCCTGATGATGCGGCCGCAGGGATTGTTCGCGGTCAAGGTGCGTCGTTGATGAACCCGATTTCTTCCTGGAGAACGTTCCGATGAATTTCATCAAGGCCTCGATCCTGCGCTACCAGCTCGGGAGCCTCTTGCTGCTGGTGCTGCTACTGGCGGTCGTGCTGCCGCTGTCGCTCGACATCTTTCGCCTGAACCTCGTGGGCAAGTACCTCACCTACGCCTTCGTCGCCGTGGGGCTCGTCATGGTGTGGGGCTACGGCGGCGTGCTGAGCCTGGGACAGGGCGTTTTCTTCGGCATCGGGGGCTATGCGATGGCGATGTTCCTGAAGCTCGAAGCCTCGGACCCCATCACCACCAAGATCCAGTCCACGCCCGGCATCCCGGACTTCATGGACTGGAACCAGATCACCGAATTGCCCGCGCTGTGGCTGCCGTTCAAGAGCCTGCCGCTGAGCCTCGCGCTGGTGGTGCTGGCGCCGATGGCGCTGGCCTGGCTCGTTAGCTTCGCGATGTTCAAGCGGCGCGTGGGCGGGGTGTACTTCGCGATCATCACGCAGGCGGTGGCGCTGATCTGCACGGTGCTCATCATCGGGCAGCAGGGGTACACGGGTGGCGTCAACGGCATGACGGACCTGAAGACCATGCTGGGTTGGGACACGCGCACCGACGGGGCCAAGTACATCCTGTACTACGTGTGCGTGGCTTTGCTGGTCGCAAGCATCCTGCTGTGCCGCTTCATCCAGACCAGCAAGCTCGGCACGCTGCTGCTCGCGATGCGCGACAAGGAGGACCGCGTGCGCTTTTCGGGCTACGACGTGTCGAACTTCAAGGTCTTCATCTTCTGTCTCGCGGCGGGGCTCTCGGGCATCGGCGGCGCGATGTTCGCGCTGCAGGTGGGGTTCATGTCGCCGAGCTTCGTGGGCATCGTGCCGTCCATCGAGATGGTGATCTTCTGCGCGGTCGGCGGGCGCATGAGCCTGGTGGGCGCGGTGTACGGCGCGCTCCTGGTGAACGCGGGCAAGACGCTGTTCTCGGAGAGCTTTCCAGACCTGTGGCTCTTTCTCATGGCGGGCCTCTTCATCGGTGTGACCATGGCGTTTCCGATGGGTCTCGCGGGCTTGTGGGACGAGAAGATCAGGCCCTGGTGGAAGGGCCGCCGCGCGGCGCTGCGCGAGGCCGCAGTACAGCCGCCGCCCGCCATGCCGATGACGCCATCGACGCCGGCCGCACCCACAACAATGCCCGAGCCGCAGCTGCCCGACGGTGTCGGCAGCCAGCGCGCCTGAAGAACACCGGAGCACATCTCTCATGAGCAACACCGACTTCGCGCTCGCCGTGGAAGACCTCACCGTCTCCTTCGACGGCTTCAAGGCCATCGACGACCTGACGCTCTACATCGACAAGAACGAACTGCGCGTGATCATCGGCCCGAACGGCGCCGGCAAGACCACGCTGCTCGACCTGATCTGCGGCAAGACGCGCGCCAGCGGCGGCAGCATCAAGTTCAAGAACACCGAGCTCACGAAGATGGCCGAGCACAAGCGCGTGCGGCTGGGCATCGGGCGCAAGTTCCAGACGCCGTCGATCTACGAAAACCTGAGCGTGTTCCAGAACCTGGAGGTGTCCTTTCCGAAGGGGCGCTCGGTGTTCGGCGCGCTCGCGTTCAAGTGCGACGACGAGGTCAAGTCGAAGGTGCAGGCGGTGGCCGAAGACATTGGCCTCGCGGACAAGCTGCGCACCGAGGCGGGGCTTCTGAGCCACGGCCAGAAGCAGTGGCTGGAGATCGGCATGCTGCTGATGCAGGAACCCGAGCTCCTGATGCTGGACGAACCCATCGCCGGCATGAGCGCGCGCGAACGCGAGCTCACGGCCGAGCTGCTCAAGCGCATCTGCCAGAACCGCGCGGTGATCGTCATCGAGCACGACATGGCCTTCGTCAAGCAGATCGCGCACAAGGTCACCGTGATGCACCAGGGAAAGATCCTCGCCGAAGGGCCGATGGAGAAGGTGCAGGCGGACCCGAAGGTCATCGACGTGTACCTGGGGCATTGAATGAAGCGCCGTCTTCCAGGGCGCGATCACGCCGACGGGGTGCCTTGCTCCGCGAATGTCCCCCGCCTTCGGCACCTCCTTGATTTCGCTGCGCAAGGCGCCCCATCGGCGTGCTCGTTATCCGGTGCAGTCGTTGACCGGCCGTTCACCCAGAGCGTGCCCAAGTGCGCAGGGCATCGGGTGCTCCCCGCAGCGAAATCAAGGAGGAGGGCGAAGCCCGGGGGACATTCGCGGAGGGGAGTACCCGGTGGCCTGTGCACCCGCCCTGAACAACAAAGCCAAGCAAGCAACACCCCGGAGCCATCGAGATGAGCAACATCATGCTGAAGGTCGACGACCTGCACACCGCCTACGGCCAGAGCGAGGCACTGCACGGCATCTCGTTCGTGGGCCATGCCAACGAAACCGTCGCGATCATGGGCCGCAACGGCATGGGCAAGACCACCCTCTTCAAGAGCCTGATGGGCGTGCTGCCGATCAAGAGCGGGCGCATCGAGGTGGCGGGGCAGGACGTGTCGCGCGACGAAAGTTTCAAGCGCGTCGCCAAGGGCATCGCCTACGTGCCGCAGGGCCGGATGATCTTTCCGACGCTCACGGTGGAAGAGAACATCCAGACGGGCCTGGAGAACTCCAAGACCCGGCGCATTCCCGAAGAGATCTACGCGCTCTTCCCCGTGCTGTGGGACATGAAGCGCCGCAAGGGCGGCAACCTCTCCGGCGGCCAGCAGCAGCAGCTCGCCATCGCGCGCGCACTCGTCACGGACCCCAAGGTGCTGCTGCTGGACGAGCCCACCGAGGGCATCCAGCCTTCGATCATCAAGGACATCGCCAAGGCGCTCAACGAGATCCGCAAGCTGCGCGGCATCACCATCGTCGTGTCCGAGCAGGTGCTCAGTTTCGCGATGGACGTGGCCGACCGGCTCTTCGTCATCGAAGGCGGCCGGCTCGTGCACGAGACCGCGCGCGACAAGACCGATGTGGATCACATCAAAGCCTATCTCTCTGTCTAACCACAACCCCAGGAGCCACTGCAAATGACGGACACGCTGATCAAGGTCGACCTGACCAAGTCGCCCACGGAGAACGAGAACATCCACAACCGTTGGCACCCGGACATTCCGATGGCCTGCTGGGTCAACCCGGGCGACGACTTCATCCTGGAGACCTTCGACTGGACCGGCGGCTTCATCAAGAACAACGACAGCGCCGACGATGTGCGCGACATCGACCTGAGCACGGTGCACTACCTCTCGGGCCCGGTGGGCGTGAAGGGCGCAGAGCCCGGCGACCTGCTGGTGGTCGACCTGTTGGACATCGGCGCCAAGCAGGACAGCCTGTGGGGCTTCAACGGTTTCTTCTCGAAGAAGAACGGCGGCGGCTTCCTCACCGATCACTTTCCCGAAGCGCAGAAATCGATCTGGGACTTCAAGGGCATGTTCACGAGCTCGCGCCATATTCCGCGCGTCAACTTCGCGGGGTTGATCCATCCGGGCCTGATCGGCTGCCTGCCCGACAAGCCGATGCTGGACATGTGGAACGAGCGCGAGGGCAAGCTCATCGCCACAGACCCGGACCGCGTGCCGGGGCTCGCGAACCCGCCGTTTGCCGGCACCGCCCACATGGGCAAGATGACCGGTGACGCGCGCGCCAAGGCAGCAGCAGAGGGCGCGCGCACCGTGCCGCCGCGCGAGCACGGCGGCAACTGCGACATCAAGGACCTGTCGCGCGGCTCGAAGGTGTTCTTCCCCGTGTACGTCGACGGCGCGGGCCTGAGCGTGGGCGACCTGCACTTCAGCCAGGGCGACGGCGAGATCACCTTCTGCGGCGCCATCGAGATGGCGGGCTGGGTGCACATGAAGGTCACGCTCATCAAGGGCGGCATGGCCAAGTACGGTATCAAGAACCCGATCTTCAAGCCCAGCCCGATCACGCCGCAGTACAACGACTACCTGATCTTCGAAGGCATCTCCGTTGACGAAAGCGGCAAGCAGCACTACCTCGACGTGAACGTGGCCTATCGCCAGGCGTGCTTGAACGCCATCGAGTACCTGAAGAAGTTCGGCTACTCGGGCGCGCAGGCTTATTCGATCCTGGGCACGGCGCCGGTGCAAGGCCACATCAGCGGTGTGGTCGACGTGCCGAATTCATGTGCCACGCTGTGGCTGCCCACGGGCATCTTCGACTTCGACATCAACCCGAACGCCTCGGGCCCGGTGAAGATGATCGACGGCAGCATCGACATGCCGCTGTCGCACGACCTGCGCTGAAGAAAACACAGACATGCCGACCTACGACTACGCCTGCGGGCAATGCGGCGGTTTCGACGCGCTGCGGCCTTCGGGCCAGCGCGACGAACCGGCCGCGTGCCCCGACTGCGGCGGCGCATCGCCGCGTGTACTTTCGGCCGCGCCGCGGCTTGCGCTGATGGCTTCGGGCACGCGCAGCGCGATGGAAACCAACGAGCGCGCGCGGCACGAGCCCGGCAGTTCGCGGGACTACGCGCGCTTCAAGCATCCCTCTGGTTGCGGCTGCTGCTCGGGGTCGTCCCGCCGGAGCGCAACGGTGACCGCGCCGAGCGGTGCGAAGTCGGCGCCATCGAAGCGGCCGTGGATGATTTCGCATTGATGCTGCACGCAGGGTCGCGGTCATGTAGCAAGTTGGAGCAATTCACGATTGTTTCAATCCTGTGAACGCCGCGATTCTTTTTGCCGCGGTTTTTTCAAGGCCTTCAGGATCAAACTTCATCTCACCAACCAACCGATTGAAGGAGATTGAAATGAATGCCTCGAAGATCCTCGCTGCTGCTGCTCTCTCGCTCCTGGCTGCCGCCGGTGCGCAAGCAGAAACCTATGACGGCGTGCACACCGTGAACTCGTCGGTGTCGCGTGCGGAAGTTGCGCCGCAAGCCGCTGCCGCCGCTCGCGCCGGCAACGAATACGGCGAAGGTGCCAGCGCCGGCGCACAAGCGTTCACCTCGACCGCCGACCGCGCCACCATCCAGGCCGAAGCCGTCGCCAAGGCGCACGATCCGTACGCCAGCCTGGACCGCCGCGCCTTCTACCGCGACGAAGTGCCGCAGGCTTACAAGAAGCCCAGCGTGTCGTTCACGCGCCAAGCTACGCGCTGAGCCGGTCGTTGATCGGCACCATCAAGAACGGGCCCGAGGGCCCGTTTTTTCATTGCTGGCCCGGTCGCTTTCGCGGCTGCTGCGTCATTCGATGGTGAATGTCTTGGTGCGCCCATCGCACTCGGCGCGCAGCACATCGCCATCGATCTCGATGTTTGTCCAGGTGATGGCGACGTCATCGCTGTGGACCAGCCGGATGCTGTCGGCCGAGAGCACGTCGTAGGCGAGAAGCGGTGCGCACACCGGTCCATTCGTCGTGCCCAGCGTTGCGGCGACATGGCCCGCCGCTTGAAACCGGTAGGTCTCGATCTCGGTCTCCGAGACGAGGGCCAGGCGCCGCCCGATCGGGATGGGAGAGATGGGTGTGGTCATGGTCCGTTGGTCGTTTGAAGGTGGATCGCGTGTGGACTCTTTCTTCCGCCAGGACGCGATGCCTGCGTCGGTGACGAGGATAGAGTTCGGACCGATGAATTTCCTTGCAATGCATAACGTGAAGCGTGCGGTGGCCGGTGTCCTCGGACTCGTGCTGCTGTCTGACGGATTGGTCCTGCTGGCGACCGGCTACTTTAATCTCGGCGTCGTGCTGCCTGTGGTGATGGGGCTCGCGCTTTGCGGCCTTGCACTCTGGTGGGTGCCGATGAAACGCTGGCTGGGCGCCGCCCCGAGACGTGCCGCCCTCTGGCGCTGGTTCTGGTACGGCGTGTTGCTCTGGCTTGCCACAGTGGCTGTCTTCTGGGCCGTGTTGGCAAGCAGGGCATCGACGGACCTCCCCGCGACCGCGCCGGCCGCGATCGTGGTCCTGGGATCGGGATCACCGGGTGTTACGGCGTCGCCCACACTCGTCGCCCGGCTGGACCTCGCCTTGCGCGATGCGGCCCGCTATCCGGACGCGCTGGTTGTGGTGAGCGGGGGCATCAGCTTCAGGGCGCAAAGCGAAGGCGAAGTGATGGCCGCCTACCTCCAGGAGCGCGGACTGTCGGCGCGTCGCATCGTCAAGGAAGAACTCAGCACCAGCACGCAAGAGAACCTGGCCTTCAGCCGCCCCCTGCTGGCCGCCGCAGGGGTGTCCGCCGATGCGCCCATCCATCTCGTGACGAGCGATTTCCACACGCTGCGCGCAGGGCTGATCGCCAGGCGCGCTGGCTATCCGGCCGTCACCACCCTGGGCGCGGAGACGCCCCTCTACCTGCGATACAACATCTGGCTGCGCGAGTACTTCGCCTTTGTCAGCAGCTGGGTCCTGCGGGAGTACTAGCCGTGCTGGTGCGCGGGCGAGGCGGGCGCCGCGCCTTGCGCCGCCGCGATGGCGACCGGCACAGCATCCTGGGCGTGCACCTCGATGAGCTGGTAGCCCTGTCCGTACACGGCGCGCAGCAGGAACCCGTGCTCGCCGTTCAGCTCGAGGCGCTTGCGCACGTTGGAGACGCAGGCGTCCAGGGCCCGCTTGCCTTCGGTGAGGACGGGCACCCGCCACAGCACCTTCCACAGCCACTCCCGCTCCACCACGCGGCCGACGTGGCGAAAGAGCTGCAATGCAAGGATGAACTGGCGCGGCTGGAGCCGCATCTCGCGTCCGTTGAATTGCACATGGCGGCTGCCTTCGTAGAAGTGGTAATCGCCCCATATCGTCGCTCCTTGGGGGCGGGCCATGCTGGCCGTGGTGCTCTGGCGCTGGACCATCGCGCGGACCAGCCAGTCGAGCTCCGCATCCGCCATCCGGGACACGTCGGCACCGAGCGTGCCGCCCGACTCGAAGCCCTTGCCCTGCGATGACAGTGGCGTCCAGTGTCCGTCCGCAATGACCACGAGCACCGGCATTCCGAGCACCTGGCATGCAGCGGGCAGGCCGCCGAGCGACGCTTCGTCCTGCGGCACTGCCAGCAGCAGTCCGTATCGCTGACCGCTGCTCAAAGCCAGGATCAGTTCGTTGGCGCTGGCGAACGCGTTGCATTCGTGCCCCAGTTGCCGAAGCCTGGTGCGAAGCGCGGTTCTCCGCGGTTCCTCGCCATCGAGAAGCGCCAGGGACAGCGCGTCCCCGGGTTGGGTTTTCATACGCGTTTCTTCAGAGCTGAAAACCACGGGCCGGAGCGGGAACAGGCGAGGCCTTCGAATCCTTTCCATCGAAGCGCCCCGCGAGCACCGTGCTGCACGGGCACAGGGCCATCCGGCGTAGACCGGCCGTGCTTTTTTTCTTCTTCCATCCCGACTTCCTCCCCCTCATGGGCGACTGCATTGCGCTGCTCCGTTGATGCGCGAATGCCCGCTGGCATCCGGTCCCTTTCGGGACCACACAGTCATCTGGCCGCTTGAAGAGCAACCACCCAAGTGCGACAACAATGACATGGAGCGGATCGTCTCCGAGCGGAGGCGCCGAGGAAAGTCGAATGCGAGATTTGGTCAACATTCATTCGCGTTGCACGCCGGATTCACGCGAATGCCGTGAAGGTGTTCACACTTTTTGCAGTGTCATCGCTCGCGCGGCAATGTGATGCAGAAGGTGGCGCCGAAACCGGGCGCCGCGTGGCCATCGACCGTGCCGCCATGGCGCGCCACCACGGTGCGAACGAACTCGAAGCCCAGGCCATGGGAGCGAACGCCGGGTTCGTCGGTTTCACCGGACGAGCGGCCGACCGAGGCTTCGTGCGGCGCCGAAAGCAGGCGTTGGAGCGCGTCCTCGCGCATCCCTTCGCCTTCATCGGCCACGGCGATGGTTACTTCGCGCGCATCGACACCGAGGCACAGCTGCACGGTCTTTCCGGCGGGGCTGTGGCGGATCGCGTTGTTGAGCAGGTTGACGAGGGCGCGCGCGAGCAGGGCCGCATCGGCATTCAGTTCGATCTCTTCGTCGTGCTCGCTGACCCGCAGCACCAGCGCCACCTGCTTGCGGTTCGCATAGGCCAGCACCTGGTCATGCACGTCGAGCATCAGCGCGCCCAGGTGCGCGGGAGCGAACCGGTAGTTCCCCGTCCAGGCGTGCGAGACGTCGAGGAATGTCTCCGCCAGTTCCAGCGTGCGCAGCGCCTCGCGCCGCACGGCGGCCGCGAGCGGCGAGGCATCTGCGCCCGTGTCGAGCGCTTCCAGGTCGATCAACGCCAGGATGTTGGCCTGCGGGTTGCGCAGGTCGTGCGAGAGGAACCGGTGCCATTGCTCCCGTTGCCGCTGCGCGCGGCGCTCGGTCGTGAGGTCCGCCAGCGCGACGAGATAGCCCGAGGGCGCCTGGGTCGCATGCGGCGCCACGGATGCCACGAGCAGTTGCACATGCCGCTGGTGCTTCGTCAGGTATTCGGCGTGGATCTGTCCGATCCATGCGGGCGGGGTTCCGCTGACCTGCGCGAGCGCGCGCGACTGCGGCTGCAGGGGCTGCAGGAGCGCGATCAGGTCTTGCCGCGCCGCGGATGGCGCGAGCTCCGGCAGCAGTTCGCGCGCCGCATCGTTGCTCCCGACGATGCGGCCCTGTGCATCGCACAGCAGCACGCCGACCGGCATGGCCTGGATGGTGGAATCGGCGAGCACCTGCAGGTCGACCATGCGCGCGATCGCGTGGTCCAGCGCCCTGTTCGAAGGCGACGCATGCGGCGGCTGCCGTTGCACCTCGGACGAAGGCAGCTCGAACGCCCCCGACGGCAGCGCCTGCAACTGCCCGGCGCGCTGCTGCAGATAGCGCAGTTGGCTGCGCTGGCGCTGCCAGCTCCAGGCCAGGTAGAGCACCAGCAGCCCCACCAGCGGCGTGGCTGGCGCCAGCCACCAATGCAGCACGCGCAGCGATGCCATGCTGCCCAGGACCCACGTGATGGCCACGGCCGAGACGATGGCCAGGTCCATGCCTTCGCGCCGCCGCAGAAACCATGCGGCCAGCCAGAGGGGCAGCGCGATCCACGCGTAGATGCCTGCCCAGCCGGGCGATTGGATGGAGCGCTTGTGCATCAGCTGGTCGATGACGTTGGCATGCACCTCCACGCCGGCGAGCGGCTCCGTGTGGCCCGCGATCGGCGCCACGACCTGGTCGCCGAGTCCCGGCGTGGTGCTGCCCACCAGAACGATCTTGTCGCGGAGAAATTCCGGCGCCACTTCGCCGCGCAGCACGTGCACATAGGACACGGTGCGATAGCTGCCTTGCGGGCCGGCGAAGGGAATGCGCAGCGGATCGGCGTAGCGCCAACCCGCGCCGTCGGACGTGGCCGACGAGTGCGGCGGCCCGACGCCCGCGATCTGCAGCCCGATGTAGGGCTCGTCATTGCCGGGCGGGCCGATGCGCATGAACAGGCTGCGCGCGATCCCGTCCGCATCGAGCAGCAGTTCGACATGCCCCACCCCCCTGGCGCGCTCCTTGAGAAGCGGCAGCGGCGCGAAGAAATCGTCCTGTCCGGCATGCGGTTGCGGCGCGCGGTTCGCCTGCAGAGGCAGGTAGACCGGCAGCTCGGCCATGGCGCGCGCGAGGCGGCGATCGTCCGCCGCGTAGTCGCCGGGTTCCATCAGCAGCAGGTCCAGCATCACGGACCGCGCGCCCGCGCCGGCGAGACGTTCGAGCAGCTCGGCGTGCGTCGCGCGCGACCACGGCCATTGGCCCAGCGCGGCGAGGCTCGTCTCGTCGATCGCGACGACGAGGATGTCGGAGGAGGGCGTCTGCGCCACCAGCGGGAGTGCGCGGTCGTAGGCCAGCAGGTCCAGCTGTTCGAGGCCGGGGCGCTGGGCGAGCCACGTCAACACGGCGGGAAGCAGCAGCAGCGCGACCAGCGCCGGCCCCAGGGTTCGCAGCCGCGGGAGGTATCGATGGAGGTGCCGATGGAGACTCATCGGGCCGGCACGTCGATGCTCCCGCCCGTGAAGGGCGGCCCGTAGTGCTCGCCGTCCTGTGTTTCGCTCACGCGCCAGTGGTAGCGCCCGCCCACGACGAACGGGCCGACGATGGCGCTGCTGGCCTGCATGCCCTTCTGGTCGGTCACGAGGACTGCGAAATCGGGATCGCGCGAGAGTTCGAGCCGGTAGTTCCGCGCCGAAGAGCCGGCCCATCGCAGCTCGATGCGGCCGTCCTCTTTCCACTGCGAGGTGCCGCCCGGCTGCGGCATGTAGAAGAGCAGGTTCCCCGGCATGCCTTCCAGCCGGGCTTCGTCCACGGCGGCCACCTGTAGGTGATAGAAGCCCGCATCGAGCGCCGTGGGGAGCGCCAGCGAAGTGCCGGCGCTGTCGCCTTCCACGAGGGGCGCGAGGAACATCTCGTCCTGCGCGATGCGCCAGCGATAGCCTTGCGCGCCGGCAACCTGCGTGACCTCCACGCCGGGCGAATCCGCGGACGGCGGCTGGCTCGCGAACTGCGGCGCGGGCAGCAGGGCACGAACCGTGGGGCGATCGGCCGCGTCGCCGAGCACGATCCCCTGGCCGGCTTCGATCGACACCTCGGCCTGCGTGCTCCCCTGGCTCGCGGCAACGCGGCCTTCGAGCACTTCGCTCACCACCTGCCCGTCCTGCGCGCGCACCCTGAACCGCGTGCCCCGCACGCTGAGCACCAGCGAGCGCGAGCGGATCTTGAACTCCTGGTCGGGGTGCTGCTTTCGCACCTGCGATTCGATGCTGCCGTCCAGCAGCCGGAAGCCGATGCGGCGACGGTCGACGGCCTCCAGCGCGATCGCGCTGTGGGACGGAATCACCGAGCGACTGCCGTCGGGAAGGCCCAGCGTCACGAAAGAGCCCGCGTCCGTCGCCAGCGTGTCGCCGACCTTCACGGCGGCACCGGCGGCCACGCGCACCTCGGGTGCACCGGGCCGGCGCTGCCAGGCCTGGCCGGTCACCGCCAGCACCATCGCCTCGTCTTCGCCCAGGGCCCGGCCGTCCGCGAAGTACAGCACCGTGCCTGGCTGCAGAAGTCGCGGCTCGTCCACGCTGTTGCGCTGCTGTATTTCAGGCCACCGGCCCGGCTTTCGATAGTGCTGGCCGGAGATGCCCCACAGCGTGTCGCCCGGGCGGACCACATGCGACGACTGGGCCGCGACGTAGCCGAAGGGCGCGCACAGCCCCAGGGCCAGCATGCAGAGAACCCTGCGGCCGAGCGCGCGGTTCACGGGTTTTCTTCCGCTGCCCAGCCCAGTTGGTAGCCCTGCCCGTAGACCGTCCTGAGGACCATGCCGCGCCGCGCATCGAGCAGCAGTTTCTTGCGCAGCCGGTAGATGTGGCTGTCCAGCGTGCGCGAGGGCGACTCATCGGTCTCGTAGCCGGCCGATTCGAGCAGGTGGGCGCGCGAGACCGTCTGGCCCAGGCGGCTGAACAGGAGCAGCGTCAGGCTGAACTCCCGGCTGGTCAGCGTGTAGCGCTCGGGCTCGGCCCCCGGCGTTTCCCGGTAGAGCACGAGGTGGCCGACCGCATCGAGCGTCCAGCGGCCGATGTGCAGGGGCCCGTCCGGCGACTGCGGCTTGCCGCGCTTGAGCAGCCGCAGCACGCGCGCCCGAAGCTCGATGGGGCGAAAGGGCTTGGTGATGTAGTCGTCGGCGCCGGAGTTCAGCGCATGTGCAACGTCCTCTTCGGAACCCTTGGAGCTGAGCATCAGCACCGGCACGGCGTCTCCCTTCCACACGCGCAGCCAGCGCAAGAGCTCCAGCCCGTCCATGCTGGGGATCGACCAGTCCAGGATGACCAGGTCGAACGACTCCTTGCGCAGCACGTTCTGCAGCGCGACGCCATCGAAGAACGCCTGGCAGTTCACCGGTCCGTCGCGTTCGAGCTGCTGCTCCAGCGTGCGGACCAGGAGGGTCTGTTGAGAGAGTTCGTCTTCGACGATCGCGATGCGCATTGGCTACCTTGGTGTCTCCAAAACGCTGGATTCTGGTCGATGGCCTGCGCCGGAATCTGATGAATTCACACCTGTCACGACATTGTGAAAAGCAGGGAAACGTTCACATTTTGACGCAGAAATATACAAATATTCTCGCGAAATGTCGCAACCGGCTAGGTGGGTTCGACCTCGTGACGAATCATCCGCCGTCCCCGCTCCGGGTCGAGGCCGTTGCAACGCGCCGATAGCCAGGGAGCAAAAAACTAGCAAAAGGATCGACAGCCGACGGCCGATCGATCCACTCCAACTGGATCTTCGTCATGAACAGAATCTTCCGCTCCGTCTGGAGCGAATCCTTGGGTGCGTGGGTCGCCACCGCCGAAACGAGCCGTGCCCGGGGCCGGCGCGGCAGTGTCCGTGCGAGCGTCGTGGCCGCGGCCACGCTGCTGGGCGGGGCCAACGTGGCGAACGTGGCTTGGGGCGCGCAGGCCGTCAACGACGGAACGCTCTGCATGTCCCAAAGCGGGCCGGGCCAAACCTGGACCTGCCATGTGCCCAACAGCAAGGGCGGGTTCGCGATCATCAAGGGCCTGCCCGACGTCGGGAACGGATCGTCGCCGGACTGGGTCGCCGTGGCGAATGCGGCCGCGGCCAGTGTCGGGACCAATGCGCTTCTGCTCGGCGACACGGCCACCGTGGCCACTGGCAACGCAAGCATCGCAGTCGGCAATGGCGGCAAGGCAACGGCGGCCAGCGCGATCGCCATCGGCACCTTTGCCAACGCGGCCGGCGGTTCGTCGATCGCCATCGGCTTGCGCGCCAACGCCGCCGGCGGCAGCGGGGTTGCCATCGGCAACAACAGCCTGGCGGCCGCGACGGGTTCGGTCGCGGTCGGCGTGCAGGCGCACTCGTCTTATGAAGGCAACATCGTGATCGGCCGACAGGCGAGCGATGGCGGCGGCGACCAGACCATCGTCATCGGCGATGGAGCCGGCATCAACAGCAAGGGCATGGGCAATCTCGCGATCGGCTACCAGGCAGGGCAGAACACCGGCACCTCCTACAGCGGAGGTCCCACGGTCCAGTCCGACTCCAACGCCGCCTTCGGGAACAACGCCGGTCAGTACGTCAACGGCGGCAACAATCTCGCCGTCGGCGGCAGCGCGGGCGGCGGCGTCGAAGGTTATGGAAATGCGGCTTTCGGATCGACGGCCGGCCGGGACGTGGTGGGCAGTACGAACCTGGCGATGGGCCAAAGATCCGGGGAGGCCGTAAGGGGCGACGAGAACATCGCGATAGGCCGCGAGTCTGGCGCGCTCATCACAGGCACCAGAAACGTGGCCATGGGGGCTGGCGCCGGCTCGGGCGTCCTTGGGTCGACCAACATCGGCATCGGCTACGCCGGCGGCAACTCCGTCAGGGGCGACTACAACTCGGCGGTCGGCTACAACGCGGGCCTGAGCATCGAGGGCTCGAACAACGCCTCCTTCGGCACGGGTGCGGGCTTTTATTCGAAGACCGACCTGAGCGTGGCGCTGGGCGTGAGTGCCGGGGCCTACGTCCAGGGTTATTCCAACGTCGCACTGGGAAGAAACGCAGGCAGCGGCAGTTCCAGTACGCCGCTGGATGCGGACTACGCCATCTCGATCGGGGACAGCAGCCGGGCTGCCGCGGATCGCGCGATCGCGATCGGCTCGGACGCGAAGGCCCTGGGCGTGAGCAGCATTAGCATCGGCACGGGCAACACGGTGAACGGCGCGCGTTCGGGCGCGATCGGCGACCCGAGCTTCATCAACGCCGACGACAGCTACGCCATCGGCAACAACAACACCATCGCCGCCGGCGCCAACCAGAGCTTCGTGCTCGGCAACAACGTCTCGGTGACCAACGCCAACAACGTCGTGCTCGGCAACAACAGCGCCGACAAGGCGGCGGTGCAGGTGACGAGCGCCACCGTCCCGACCGTGATCGCCACGCTCAACCCCGACGGCACCGTCAGCTACAGCGCCGGGCCGGCCGTCACCTACGGCAATTTCGCCGGTACCGCCACGGGCGTGGTGAGCGTCGGTGCGGCAGGGGCCGAGCGCCAGATCGTCAACGTGGCGCCGGGCGCGATCACCGCGACCAGCACGGATGCCATCAACGGCAGCCAGCTGTACAACGCCGTCACGACGCTCAGCGGCAGCATCACCACCATCGTCAACAACGCGCAGACGCACTACTACAGCGTGAACGACGGCGGCACCAAGCAGGGCAACTACGCCAACGACGGCGCCAGCGGCGCCAATTCGGTGGCGGCCGGTGCGGGGGCCAGCGCCTCGGGTGCCGGCGCCGTCGCGGTGGGCAACGCGGCTACGGCCAGCGCGGCCAACAGCGTCGCGGTGGGCTCCAACGCCACCGCCAGCACCGCCAACAGCGTGGCCCTGGGCAACGGCTCGACCACCACCGCGGCCACGCCCACGGCCAGCACCACGATCCAGGGGCAGACTTACAACTTCGCCGGCGCCAACCCCGTCGGCGTGGTGAGCGTGGGCGCACCGGGTGCCGAACGCCAGATCCAGAACGTGGCCGCGGGCCAGCTCAGCGCCACCAGCACCGATGCGGTCAACGGCAGCCAGCTGTATGCGACCAACCAGGCGGTCAACAACATCCAGGGCGGCGGCGGCATCAAGTATTTCCACGCCAATTCGCAGGCTGCCGATTCGCAGGCGGCCGGTGCGGAGAGCGTGGCCATCGGCCCGCAGGCCGTGTCGCAGGGCGCCGGTTCGATCGCCATCGGCAACAGCACGATCGCCACGGCGACCAACGGCGTGGCGCTCGGCGCGAACGCCACGGCCGACCGCGCGGGCATGAGCGGGCAGAAGGAGTTGTTCTCCAACGCCGTCGTGAACTCGGCGCAGGGCGCGGTCTCGGTGGGGAGCACGGGCAACGAACGCCAGATCACCAACGTCGCCGGCGGCACGCAGGCCACCGACGCGGTGAACGTGCGCCAGTTGCAGGCCGTCAAGAACAGCAGCGTGCAGTACGACACGAACGGCGACGGCACGGTCAACCACAACAGCATCACGCTGGGCAACAACACCGGGCCGACCACGATCCGCAACGTGGCGCCGGGCGTCGCGCCCACCGATGCGGTCAACGTGCAGCAGCTGCAGGGCAGCGTGGCGAACAGCGCCGCGTACACCGACGCACGGGTCAACCAGATGGGCCAGTCGATCGACCAGATCGGCAAGAAGGCGTACGCCGGCGTGGCCGCCGCCATGGCGATGGAGAGCGCGCCCTACGTGCCCGGCAAGGTGACCTATGCGGCGGGCATGGGGTACTACGAGCAGCAGAGCGCGGTGGGCGTGTCGCTGCGCAAGACCGCCGACAACGGCCGCTGGAGCGTCACCGGCGGCGCATCGGCGACCACGCGGGGAAGCGTCGGCTTTCGCGTCGGCATCGGCGGTGTCTGGGACTGAGCGATGCCAGGACCGAACGCCTCCTCCCTCAACTCCTTCATGGCCATACACATGCCCCAACGATTCATCTTCCGCGCGGCCGCCGCAGCGATGCTGTGCGCCGGCGCCTTGTCAGCCGCCGCCGCAGCAGCGGCAGCGAACGACGACATCCGGTTTCCCGAGCTGCAGAGCTCTTACCTGAAGACCGGCGATTTCGTCGGGCCCGATCACGTGCGGCGCGTGCGGCCGGGCCTGAACAAGGACCAGGTCCGCCTCGAGCTGGGCAATCCGCATTTCAGCGAAGGCATCTTCGGCGTCTCGGCGTGGGACTACGCGTTCAACTTCTACACGGGCAAGGCCGACGCCTACGTGACGTGCCAGTTCAAGGTGAAGTTCAAGCGCGACGAAGGGCAGTACCGCGTGGAATCGACGCACTGGAAGGACCCCGATTGCGCGCTCTTCGCGCAGCCGCCCGAGGTCGTTCCGGTTCGCAGCGTGCCCACGTTGCTGCCGCCCCAGAAGGTGACGCTGAATGCCGACGGGCTGTTCCGCTTCGACGGCGCGGGGCCTGGCGACCTCTTGCCCGAAGGCCGCGAGCGCGTGGCGCGCCTGGCGGGCGACATCCAGGCCAACTTCAAGGCGCTGCACTACGTGACGGTCACGGGCCACACCGACCGCCTGGGCACCGATGCCTACAACCAGGCGCTCTCGCAGGCCCGTGCGAACACGGTGCGCGACCTGCTCGTGCAGGCCGGCATCGACCGGGCCAAGGTGCGCGCATCGGGCATGGGCAAGCGCCAGCCCGTGGTGAGCGACTGCGAAGGAACGCGCGCCACCCCGGACCTGGTGAAGTGCCTGCAGCCCAACCGCCGCGTGGAGATCGAAGTGGTCGGCGGCACCTGATCGACATCGGTGGGCATCGTGGTGCTGGCCGTGCTGGCCGTGCGGAACGGCCGACAGTCATCCTGAAGCAGTGCGCCGGTAGGTCAGCAGCCGCCCCCGGTACGCCACGCGGCCCACCGCCGCGCGCTGGTCGAGCCGCTCCTCGCACATGCCGAAGCCTTCGTCGGCCATCTGCCGGTTGAAGGCGGGGCGGTTGCCGCGGTCGGGGTCGACGATCCACACCTCGCCGGCGGGGCTCGCATGCCGGCCGATGAAGGCGGCCAGCAGGCCGCCCGCATCGCGCTCGTAGAGCAGGTCGCTGCCGATGATGAGATCGAACGCGCCTTGCACGTCGCCTTCGGTGTTCACTCCGCCCATGCCCCAGTGGCCGCGCCGGTACTTCATCGGCGGCAGCGCGTTCAGCCGCAGGTTCTCCAGCAGGAAGCCGGCCGTCAGCGGGTGGCAGTCGCTCGCGGTCATGTCGTTGCCGCGGCGGTGGCCGACCAGGCTCGCGAGCGCCAGGCCGCAGCCGATCTCCAGCACGCGGGCGCCGATCACGACGGGGTGTATCGCCATCCGCGCGGCCAGTTGCGCACCCGAGGGCCACAAGAGCCCGAACATCGGCCATGCCGCCGACGAGATGCCTTGCGCTGCCGCGGCGCCTTGCGGATCGGCGTACTGCTGGCGGTCGAGCAGGGACCGGATGACCAGGTCGTCCGCACCCGCGATGGCGATGCGCTCCAGCTTGATTTGGTAGCCCGGCATCGGAAGGGGGCGGGGCCTCGCGGGCGAGGCCTCGAGGCAAAGCGAAGGAGGCCCAGTATGCGCGCCGCCGCATCAAACCGCCATCGTGGGCGGGTAAGCTCGCGGCCCATGAAGCGCAACAGCAGCCCCAGCACCCCCCGATCCGCCAGCCCCAAGGCCGCCGGCATGCCGCCGCCGCAGTTGCCGGACGGCCAGGTCTCGGCGGTGCTCGCGCGCATCGAGACGCTGTGGTCGTCGCTCGGCCCCGTGGGCCAGCGCATCGCCGACTTCATCGTGAAGAACCCGCGCGAGGTGGTCCACATGTCGGTGAGCGAAGTGGCCGAGCGCACGGGTTCGAGCGAAGGCAGCATCGTGGGCCTGTGCAAGAACCTGGGCGCCACGGGCTTCCAGCAGATCAAGATCGCGCTCGCGCAGGAGATCGTGCGGCCGGTGCAGTTCATCCACGAAGACCTCGACCCGCAGGACAAGGCCGATGCGGTGATCCGCAAGATCTTCCAGAGCAACGTGCAGACGCTGCACGACACGCAGGCCACGCTCGATGCGAAGGCGATGGAGCGCGCGGTCAAGCTCTTCCGCCGCGCCGAGCGCATCGAGATCTACGGCATCGGCAGCTCCGCCACCATCGCCGAAGACGCCCACTACCGCATGCTGCGCATCGGCCTCAATGCGAAGGTGGTGGTCGATTCGCACGTGCAGGCCATCAGCGCCTCGCTCACCGATGCGAAGGTGGCGGTGCTCACCATCTCGCACTCGGGCAGCACGCACGAGACGGTCACGGCCACGCGGCTTGCGAAAGAGGCGGGCGCCTCGACGGTGTGCATCACCAACTTCGGCAAGTCGCCGATCCAGGCCTTCGCCGACGTGGTGCTCTTCACCATGGCGCGCGAGACCAGCTTTCGCACCGAGGCGATGACCAGCCGCCTCGCGCAGCTGGCGATCATCGACGTGCTGATCGCGTGCCTGGCGCTCTCGGACTACGACACCTCGGTGCGCACGTTGCGCCAGACCTTCGACGTGCTCTCGCTCAAGAGGTACTGAGGCGCTTCTTCGGCCGCGAACGCGGCGGAGCGGAAGAGCCCCGCCACGGTGGGTGCGACGGCACCCGGCGCCTGGCCCACCAGGAGGCACGCCATGCCCAGCCGCGCGGCGCCTTCGGCGTCGGTGAGCGGGTTGTCGCCGATGACCACCGTGCTCGCGGGCTCCGCGCCCAGGCGGCGCAAACCTTCCTCGAACAGCAGCGGCGCGGGCTTGCCGATCACGCGCCAGGGCTGCACGCCGCTCGCGGCGAGCACGGCCGCGAGCAGCGCGCCGGTCTCGGGCACCACGCGGCCTTGCGGGCCGGGGTGCGTGGCGTCGGCGTTGGTCACCATCAGCCTGGCGCCGCGCAGCAGTTCGTTGGCGGCGAGCGCGAGCCGCGCGTGGCTGAAGTGCATGTCCAGCGCGAGCAGCACGAAGTCCGCATTCGCCTGCACCAGCTCGCAGCCTTCGGCCCGCGCGAACCGATGCAGCGACTGGCTTCCGATCAGCAGCACGCGCGCGCCGGGGTGCTGCTGCGCGAGCTGCCGCACCGCCAGTTCGCCGGCCAGCACGATGCGCCCGGGCGGCACGCGCAGGCCCAGCCGGCGCAGCCGCAGCGCCAGGCCCTGCGCCGTGTGCGTGGAGTTGTTGGAAACGATGGCGTAGCGGTCGTGAAAGTGCGCGAGCAGTTCGGCCGCGCCCTCGATCGCTTCCTGCTGGCGCACCAGCGTGCCGTCCAGGTCGACGAGCAGGTGGCGGGCCCGGGTGAGCCATTCGCCGTTCGCTGTTGCTTTGCTGCCATTCACTGTCGCTGTCTTGAAATTCGTGCTCATGGATCTCCGGTATCGGCCGACCGGTATCTCGGCCATGGCGCCGGATTGTATTGAACATTGCTCAATTAATTGTTGGTTTTGTACTGAGCTAATTTCATTTTCCTGTCATCTTTCGTTTCTAAGCTCACCGGCATCCGAGCGATGAACCCGCCCCTCCAGCGCTCCCGCTCTGCCCACAGATCCGAAACGAAGGAACCGATCATGAACAAGCTCCTGGCCGTCGCGGCCGCCGCACTCACGCTGTCCGCAGCACTCTCTTTCCCGGCGCATGCGCAATCCGTGGCCGACGGCTCGCGCGAGCACCCGCTGCGCGTGCTGCTGATTCCCGCCGACGGCGGCACCGAGTCGGGCACCAAGGCCGACTACGCGCCGGTCTTCAACGCCATCACGCGCACCACGGGCCTGAACTTCGACCTGAAGGTCGGCCAGTCGTACGGCGCCGTGGTCGAGGGCATGTGCAACCAGCTGGCCGACATCGCCTTCTTCGGCCCCGTGTCGTATGTGCAGGCCCACAAGCGCGGCTGCGCGCAGCTCCTGGCCGTGGGCGTGGAGAAGGGCGCCTCGGTGTACTACGCCGGCATGTTCGCCAAGGCCAATGCGCCCATCGCCACCATCAAGGACGTCAAGGGCAAGCGCGTGGCCTTCGGCGACGTCAACTCGGCCTCCAGCTTCACCTTCCAGGTCGCGATGCTGATGGACGCGGGCATGGACCCGGCCAAGGACCTCTCGGCCATCCGCATGACCGGCAGCCACGCGAGCAGCCTGGCCGCGCTCGTGCAGGACCAGGTCGACGTGGCCTCGCTCTCGTTCGACTCGTACGAGAAGGCCGTCAAGCAAGGCGCCGTCGATCCCAAGACCATGAAGGTCATCGCCAAGAGCATCGCCATTCCGTACCCGCCGCTCGCGCTCAATTCGAAGCTGCCCGAGCCACTCAAGACCAAGCTCAAGGACGCCTTCCAGACGGTCAACAAGGCCCCCGGCATCACGCCCGACATGATCCGCGGCTACGGCGGCGGCAAGATCGACGGCTACGACACCAAGTTCTCGGAGGACGAGTTCAACGTCGCCGCGGAAAAGCTGGGCCTGCTGACCGACGAGCTCAAGGGCCGCATCCTCTCCAAGGCCGCGGAGCGTTGAGCACGGCCATGCTGAATTTCGATTCGGTCGCCATGCGCTATGCCGACGGCACGCGCGCGCTCGACGGCGTCTCGCTCGCGGTGCCCACCGGCCAGTTCTGCGTGGTGCTGGGCTCCTCGGGCGCCGGCAAGTCGACGCTGCTGCGCATGGCCAACGGGTTGGTGCGGCCGACCGGCGGCGCGGTGCAGGTGGAGGGCGTGCCGATCGTGGCCGCTGCGCTCGCCCGCATCCGCCCGCGCATCGGCATGATCCACCAGCAGTTCAACCTCGTGCTGCGTTCCACCGTGGCCGAGAACGTGCTGGCCGGTGCGCTGCCCGCGATGCCGACGTGGCGCGCGCTGCTGGGCCTCTTTACCGACGCGCAGCGCGCCAAGGCCTGCGCGCTGATCGAATCGGTGGGCCTGCACGAGCAGCACCTCATGCGCCGCGTGAGCGAACTCTCGGGCGGCCAGCAGCAGCGCGTGGGCATCGCGCGCGCCTTCATGCTCGATCCGCCGCTGGTGCTGGCCGACGAGCCCGTGGCGAGCCTGGACCCGCAGACCAGCCACGACGTGCTCTCGCTGCTGCGGCGCGAGGCGCGCGAGCGCGGCACCACGGTGCTGTGCAGCCTGCACCAGATCGAGCTGGCCTGCGAATTCGCCGACCGCATCGTGGCGCTGCGCCATGGTGCGGTGGTGTTCGACGGCGCGCCCGAAGCGTTCGACCCGAAGGTCTTCGATGCGATCTACGGCCGGCCCGCGGCGGCCGCACAACCACCGGCTCCATTGAACGAACCCGAGGCCGTGCTGCCGCTGCACGCCGGCCATGCGGGCTTGCTGGAGATGGCGCAATGAACCAGCCCGCATCCCGCCCTTCGTCGGCCTGGGAGCTGCCGCGCCCCTTCGGCACCCGCAGCCTCGTCGTGCTGTTTCTCGTGATCGTCGTCGGCTTCTTCGCCGGCCAGCGCGTGGAGATGGGCCGCATGCTCTCGCTCACCGGCGAAGGCGTGCTCGCCGCCGTGGGCCTGCGCGACCAGTCGCAGGTGCTCTCGGGGCTGGGCACCATCGCGCGCTCGCTGTTTCCGCCGCAGGTGTCCGAGCGCACCGAGGTCGCGCGCATCGAGGGCTTCGACCGCAACCGGCTGCCCTGGTTCTCGCACGTGGAGTCCGAGGAATCGCGCCAGCCCAAGCTCAATCCGCAGACGCTGCAGATGGAGGAGGTGGTCGACCAGCGCGAGGTGCTGGTGGAGCCCTTCGGCTACCTCTGGCACGTGGCGGTGAAGATGCTCGAGACCTTCGAGATCGCCATCTGGGCCACGCTGCTGGCCATCGTGCTGAGCGCGCCGCTGGCCTGGTGCAGCGCCAAGAACTACACGCCCCACCGCGCCGTCTACACGCTCGCGCGCAGCGTGGTGGGCATGTTCCGCGCGGTGCCCGAACTCGTGAGCGCGCTCTTCCTGGTGCTGGCCTACGGCTTCGGCCCGATCGCCGGCGTGCTGGCTCTCGCGCTGCACTCGGCGGGCTTTCTCGGCAAGTTCTACGCCGAAGACATCGAGACCGCCGACGACAAGCCGCAGGAGGCGCTGCGCGCCATCGGCGCGAACAAGCTGAAGGTGATGCGCTTCGCGGTGCTGCCGCAGGTGATGCCCCAGTTCATCGCCTACACGCTCTACGTGCTCGACCGCAACGTGCGCATGGCCACCGTGGTGGGCCTGGTGGGCGCGGGCGGCATCGGGCAGGAATTGAAGGGCCGCTACGACATGTACAACTACGCGCACGTCGGAACGATCCTGATCGCGATCTTCCTCACGGTCCTCGTGCTCGACAGGGTCGCAGCCCGCCTGCGCAGCCGCTATGCCTGAGCGCTAGCCCCCGCACCCATCCCGACTTTCCTTCGATTCCGATGCGAGCCCTTCGCGGGCCCGCAGGGGATCGCTTCGCCCTCGATCTTTCGTTCCAAAGGACACACCCATGAAATCAGCTTCTTCCCGGTACGGCCTCGCTGCGGCGGGCCTCGTCTTGTGCCTTGGCCTCGCTGCCTGCGGCGGTGGTGGTGGTGGTGGCGGCGGCGGTGGTGGTGGCTTGCCCATTCTTCCGCCGGGCCAGACGCCGCCCGCCGGCAGCGGCCCGCAGCAGCCCGGCGGCGACCAGCCCCAGCAGCCCGCGCCCGCCCTGAAGTGCGCGCCCTGACAGCGCCGCCCGCCCACCGATCCGCTCCTTCGCTCCTTGTTTTTCTCCCGCGTTGAAAGACCACCCATGAACACCCCCAACCGTCGCGATTTCTTCCGCAAGTCGGCCGGCGCCATCGGCGCCGCCTCGGCAATGACGATGCTGCCGCCCGTCATCCGCAAGGCGCTGGCCATCGAGGCCGCCGTCGACACCGGCACCATCAACGACATCAAGCACATCGTGATCCTGATGCAGGAGAACCGCAGCTTCGACCACTACTTCGGCACCCTGCGCGGCGTGCGCGGTTTCGGCGACCGTTTCCCGATTCCGCTGGCCAACGGCAAGCCGGTGTTCTTCCAGCCCAACACCGTCGTCGGCGGCCCGGAGATCCAGCCCTTCCGCCGCGACTCCACGATCGCCAATGCGCTGATCGGCTCGGGCGCGCCGCACAGCTTTCCCGACATGCAGGGCGCATGGAACCAGGGAAAGATGGACCGCTGGATCCAGTTCAAGAACCAGGTGACGATGGGCTATTACCTGCGCGAAGACATCCCGTTCCAGTTCGCGCTGGCCGATGCCTTCACGCTCTGCGACAGCTACCACTGCTCCATCCTCACCGGCACCGATCCGAACCGCGTCATCTTCTGGTCGGGCTCCAACTTCAACCCCGAGTTGCGCAAGAAGGGCATCAACAGCACGGACACCGATTCGGAGCCGGTGAACTCGCGCTGCTGGCCCAGCCCCTCCAACTGGGTCGCGGGCCGCGCGCAGAAGACCGACGGCACGGGCCAGACCGACCCGACCTCGGGTGCCTACAACTACAAGTACGTCAACAACTCCTTCAAGTGGGACACGCTGCCGGACGTGCTGCAGAAGGCGGGCATCACCTGGCACATCTACCAGAACATGAACAACAACTGGACGGGCGCCATGAACGGGTGCCTGGCCTTCGAGAGCTTCCGCACCGCGCAGCCGGGCTCGCCGATCTATGAGCACGGCTTGACGGGTGGCCCCGCGGCGGCCGACGGCGCGGTCAACTTCCTCGCCCAGCTCAAGCAGGACGTGATGAACGACACCCTTCCGCAAGTCTCATGGGTGCTGCCCACGCAGGCGCTGGCCGAGCACCCGGGCAGCAGCGAAGGCACGGCCGGCGCGGCCGACTTCGTCTCGGACGTGCTGAGCGCGCTCACTTCCAACCCCGCGGTGTGGAGCAAGACGGCGCTCTTCGTCACCTTCGACGAGAACGACGGTTTCTTCGACCACATGGCGATGCCGTCGGTGCCGTCGTACAGCGCGAGCGGCGAGCTGATGGGCAAGTCCACCGTGCCGCTGGACGGCGAGTATTTCGACGCCTCGGTTGGCAGCTACCTGAACGCCGCCGACACCACCAGCGGCAAGACGCGCCCCTGGGGCCTGAGCGCGCGCGTGCCGATGTACGTGGTGTCGCCGTGGAGCAAGGGCGGCTGGGTCGATTCGCAGGTGTTCGACCACACCTCGATGGGCCGCTTCCTGGAAAAGCGCTTCGGCATCACGATCGACGCCATCAGCCCGTGGCACCGCGCGGTCAGCGGCGACCTCACCTCGTGCTTCGACTTCGTGAGCCCGAACGATCCGGTCGTGCCCAAGCTGCCCGACACGAGCGGCTATCCCGCGATCAACCTGGCGCAGAAGGCGCTGGCCAACACGGGCGTCATCACCAAGGCCCCGGTCACGCCGCAGCCGCTCTTCCAGGAAACCGGCACGCGCTTCTCGCGCGCGCTGCCCTACGAACTGCACACCAGCGCGCGCATCGAGACGCGCGGCCTCGTGTCGCTGATCTTCAGCAACACCGGCGACCAGGGCGCGGTGTTCCACGTCTACGACAAGCTGCACCTGGACCGCATCCCGCGCCGCTACACCGTGGAAGCAGGCAAGCAGCTGACCGACTTCTGGAACGCCGGCGCCACCGACAGCGGCAAGTACGAGCTGTGGGTGTACAGCAGCAACGGCTTCGTGCGCACCTTCAAGGGCGACGCGCTGGCCACCGACACCGCGGCCTTCAAGCCCGAGGTGCAGGTCTGCTACGACCCGGCCGCGGGCCAGGTCTACGTGAAGGTGCACAACACCGGCACGGGCAGCGGCACCGTCTCGGTCAAGGCCAACGCCTATCGCGCCGACGGTCCCTGGTCGCTCGACGTGGCCGCGGGCGCCACGGGCCTGCTGCACTGGAACCTGGAAGACAGCGGCCACTGGTACGACTTCACCGTCGCCGCCGACAACTTCGAGCGCCGCTTCTCGGGCCGCGTCGAAACCGGCAAGCCGAGCGTGAGCGATCCGGCGATGGCGCTGCATCTCGCGGCGGTCTGAACGCGCCCGCAACGACAACACAGAGGAGAAGCATGAAACACAAGCGCGCAACGCGCGGCGCAGCCCTGGTCGGGCTGGCCGTCGCGCTCGGCTCCGGCATGGGCATGGGTATGGGCCTGGCCCATGCCCAGACCATCACCTGGGACCCGGCCAAGTCCAACCTGGGCATCGGCACCGGCACGGGCACGACCGGCGTCACCGGCACCAACAACCAGGCGATGGGCACCGGCACCGGCAACAACGTCAGCACCAAGTACAACCTGGCCATCGGCGACGGCGCGGGCACCAACGTGAGCGGCGACAACGCCAACCAGGCCATCGGCTTCCAGGCGGGCACCGACGTGAAGGGCGGCTGGAACCAGTCCTTCGGCCGCAGCGCCGGCGACAACGTCACGGGCAACCACAACAACGCGACGGGCTTTCACGCCGGCAGCGGCGTGACCGGCTCGGACAACAACTCCACCGGCACCAACGCCGGCATGGCCGTCGCGGGCAGCAACAACAACGCGATGGGCAACGGCGCCGGCAGCAACGTCACGGGCAGCGAGAACACGGCCATCGGCACCAACGCCGGCAAGAACGTGACCGGCAGCAGCGACATCTCGATGGGCAACGGCGCGGGCAACAACGTCAGCACCAACTGGAACCTGGCCATCGGCGAAGGCGCGGGCACCAACGTGTCGGGCAAGAACGCGAACCAGGCGATCGGCTACTACGCCGGCACCGACGTGGTCGGCGGCTGGAACCAGACCATGGGCCGCAGCGCCGGCGAGAACGTCACCGGCGACTACAACAACTCCAACGGATATGCCGCGGGCCAGTTCGTCACCGGCAACCGCAACGACGCCACCGGCTCCAACGCCGGCCAGCACGTCACCGGCTCCGACAACGAGGCCTACGGCACCAGCGCCGGGGGCAACGTCACGGGCAATGGCAACCAGGCCTACGGCAACGGCGCGGGCCGCGACGTGAACGGCAGCAACAACATCTCCACCGGCGAAGGCGCGGGCGGCGGCGTCAAGGGCTCGGGCAACCAGGCCTCGGGCCAGATGGCCGGCGCGCAGGTCTCGGGCAACAACAACCTGGCGATGGGCCAGGGCGCGGGCGGCGGCGTGCAGGGCAACCGCAACCAGGCCTTCGGCGCGACCGCCGGGCAGGGCGTGACGGGCAACGACAACGCGGCGCAGGGCAACGGCGCCGGCGCGCACGTGAGCGGCAACGCCAACATCGCCATCGGCAACGATGCGGGCGTGTACGTCAACGCGAACCAGACGCTGTCGATCGGCGCCTCGGCCCGCGCCAACGCCGACAACGCGATGGCCATCGGCAGCGGCGCGCAGGCGCAGGCCGATGGGGGTATCGCGCTGGGTGCCAACGCGGTGGTGCAGCACGCCAACAGCGTGGCGCTGGGCGCGGGCAGCGTGACCACGCGCGGCGCGCAAACCAACTACCTGGCCACGGGCATGGCGGGCCTGCAGTCGTCGGCCGGCGAAGTGGCGCTGGGCAACCGCCAGCTCACCGGCGTGGCGCCCGGCAGCGTGCCGACCGACGCGACCAACGTGGGCCAGGTGCAGGGCATGGTGCAGAACGGCGTGGCCTCGGCCAACGCCTACACCGACACCATCGCCGCGCAGGGCCTGCCGTTCGGCAAGGCCTACACCGACTTCACGGCCGCGCGCCTGCAGAACCAGCTGGACGAGAACTCGCGGCGCGCCTTCGCGGGCATCGCGGGCGTCGCGGCGATGGAAGCCGCACCCCTCGTGCCCGGCAAGGTCAGCTATGCCGTGGGCCTGGGCAACTTCCGCAGCGAAAGCGCGATGGGCGGGTCGCTGCGCCGCACTTCCGAAGACGGCCGCTACAGCGTCACACTGGGCGTGGGCGTGAGCAGCTCGGGCGCGGTGAGCCGCGTGGCGTTCACGGGCGTGTTCGACTGAGGCCGGCAACGCGCGGGAGGGCGCACACGCCGGCGCGCCTTCTCACGCGGGTCTAAGCAACTCGTCATCGGCGCCTAAGTGGGTCGTCCTAGAGTGAAAAAACCAACCACTCCAGGAGACACCCATGAGAGTTCGTACCGCAGTCCTTTGCATTGCCGCCGCACCGGCGCTGGTGCTGGCCTCGCTCGCGCACGCGGGCGGGCGCGGCGACCCCGACTATCCGCAGATGTCGCACTCCACCCAGTCGCGCGACGCGGTGGCCGAGGACGCCATGCGTGCCAACAACAGCATGCACGCGACCGAGATCCTCGAATCGCAGGTGCAGCGGCCGGTGTCGGGCGCCGACCGCGCGCAGGTCCAGGCCGAGGCCGTGCGCGCCAACAACGCGATGCACCCGACCGAGATCCTCGAGTCGCAGGTGCAGCCGCCGGTGGCGTCGGCGAACCTGCCTTCCGCGACTGGCAGCGGCGAGTAAGCCGCGCGGCTCACTGGCGGCTCACTGGCGGGTCACCCGCGTTTCATTCGCGGTTCATTCACGGGTGAGCACGAAGCGCTTTCGGATGCCGCTCGCGGCCGAAGGCGCCACCCACAGGTCGAACTCGCCCGGCTCGACCACGGGCTTCATGTCGCGGCCGATGAAGGCCATGTCGGCCGCGGCGAGCGTGAACTCGACCACCTTCGAGGTGCCCGGCTCGATGCGCACCTTCTGGAAGCCCTTGAGCTCGCGCACCGGCCGCGTCACGCTCGCGGCGCGCTCCGAGAGGTACAGCTGCACCACCTCCTCGGCCTCGCGCATGCCGGTGTTGGTGACGGTGGCGCGCACGCGCAGCGTGTCGCCCAGGGTCATGCGCTCCTGGCTCAGCTCGACGTTGTCGTAGCGCACCGGCGCGTAGCCGATGCCGAAGCCGAAGGGGTAGAGCGCCTCGTTCGTCGCATCGACATAGCGCGTCTTGAACGACGTGCCCGGCGCGCCTTCGGGCGTGGGGCGCCCGGTGCGCTTGTGGGCGTAGTAGTAGGGCACCTGGCCGGCGGTCTGCGGAAAACTCACCGGCAGACGGCCCGAAGGGTTGAAGTCGCCGAACACCACGTCGGCGATGGCGTGGCCCGTCTGCACGCCGAGGAACCAGGTCACGAGAATGGCGCGCGCATTGCGCACCGCGCCCTTGAGCGCCATCGCGCGGCCGTTGCTCAGGAGCACGACGACTGGCTTGCCGGTCGCGGCCACCGCTTCGGCCAGGTCCTGCTGGGGCTGCGGCAGGCCGATGTCGCTGCGCGAGCGCGACTCGCCCGACATCTTCTGGCTCTCGCCGATGGCCAGCACCACCACGTCGGCGTTGCGCGCCGCGGCCACCGCGGCCTCGATGCCGCCGGGCAGCGGCGACTCGACGTTCGAGCCGCGAACGATCGTCACCGAGGAATCGGGCCCGAGCGCGGCGCGCAGGCCTTCGTCGATGCCCACCGGCGCCGACTGGCCCGGGAACAGGCTCCACGAGCCCATCAGGTCCTTCGTGCCTTCGGAGAACGGGCCGATCAGCGCGATCTTCGTACCGGCCTTGGGCAGCGGCAAGAGCTTGGCCTCGTTCTTGAGCATGACGATGGAGCGGCGCGCGTCCTCGCGGGCAAGCGCGATGAACTCGGGGTTCTCGGTGCGCTGGGCGGCGGGCGGGCCATCGAGGCCGCGAAACGGATCGTCGAAGAGGCCCAGTTTCTGCTTGACGCGCAGCACGCGGCGCACCGCTTCGTCGAGCCGCGCCATCGGCACTTCGCCCGAGGCCACGAGGTCGGGCAGGTGGCGCATGTAGAGCCCGCTCTGCATGCTCATGTCGGTGCCGGCCATGAAGGCCATCTTGGCGGCCTCGCGGCCGTTGGCCGCGTAGCCGTGCTCGATGAGTTCCTCGTCGGCCGTGAAGTCGGAGACCACGAAGCCCTTGAACTTCCATTCGTCGCGCAGCACGCCGGTGAGCAGCGCCGGGTTCGCAGTCGAGGGAATGCCGCCGATCTCGTTGAAGGCGCTCATGACCGAGAGCGCGCCCGCGTCGATGGCCGCGCGGAATGGCGGCAGGTACACCTCCCGCAGCGTGCGCTCGGAGATGTCGCTCGCGTTGTAGTCCAGCCCGCCCTCGGCCGCGCCGTAGGCCGCGAAGTGCTTGGGCGTGGCGAGCATCGAATCGGCGTTCGAGAGATTGCTGCCCTGGAAGCCGCGCACCCGCGCGGCCGCGAACTGGCGTGCGAGGAACGGGTCTTCGCCCACGCCTTCGAGGCCGCGGCCCCAGCGCGCGTCGCGCGCGATGTCCACCATCGGCGCGAAGGTCCAGCGAAAGCCGTCGGCCGTGGCCTCGACCGCCGCCGCGCGCGTGGTGCGTTCGGCCAGCGCCGGCTCCCAGCTGGAAGCCTCGGCCAGCGGCATCGGAAAGATCGTGCGAAAGCCGTGGATCACGTCGGCGCCGAAGATCAGCGGAATACCGAGGCGCGATTCGCGCACCGCGATCTGCTGCAGCCGCAGCTTGCCTTCGAGGCCGGCGTTGTTGAAGAGGCCGGTGAGGCGCCCGGCGCGCACGTCGGCCGTCTCCTGCTGGCCGTTGCGCCATGCGTCCTGCGGGTTGTTGGGGATGTTGATGTCGGCCGGGCCGTAGAGGCTCAGCTGGCCGGCCTTTTCCTCGACGGTCATGCGCGCGATCAGCGATTCGACGCGCGCATCCGCGGCGGCGGAGGCCGCGGGGTCATCGGGCATCGAGGCGGCTGAAGCGGGGGGGAGGAAGCCGGAAAGGGAAAGGAGGAGGGGGAGGGCGGCGAGCGCCGCTTTTCGAACATGCATGGCCTCCTATTCTGCAGACAACGGGCCCCGCCCCCGGCAAGCGGGTTTCCGTCGTCGCCGTAGGGCTATGTCTGACTCGGCTCCGTTACTCGGCTGTCGCGCCGGCTTCCTTCGCCACCTTGACCCACTTGGTCGTCTCGCTCGCAATGAATTTCGAAAGCTCCGCGGGCTTCATGTTGCCGGCCGTCACGCCCTGTTCCTCGAAGCGCTTGACCACATCGGGCTGCTGCACCGCGCGCGCCAGCTCGGTGTTCAGGCGCTGCACGATCTCGGGCGGCGTGCCGTGCGGGGCCATCAATGCGAACCACGTCGTCATGTCGTAGCCCTTGAGGCCGGCCTCGTCCAGCGTGGGCACGCCGGGGTAGGCGGGCGAACGCGTCTTCGTCGTCACGGCCAGCGCATGCACCTTGCCGGCCTTGACGTGCGGCGAGGCCGAGGGGCTGGTCTCGATGGCCATCTGGATCTGCCCGCCCATGAGGTCGGCCATCATCGGCGCGCCGCCCTTGTAGGGCACGTGCACGATGTCGGTTTTCGTCATCGAGCGGAAGAGCTCACCCGAGATGTGCTCGGTGCTGCCGTTGCCGGCCGAGCCGAAATTGACCTTGCCGGGGTTCGCCTTGATGTACGCCACGAGCTCGGCCACCGTTTTCGCGGGCACCTTGTCGTTGACGATCAGCACGTTGGGCGTGGAGGCCGCGAGCGCGACCGGATCGAAGTCGCGCTGGAAGTCGTAGGCGAGCTTCTTGTAGAGGCCCGGCGCGATCGAATGCGCGATGGTGGCCAGGAACAGCGTGTAGCCGTCGGCCGGCGCCTTCGAGGCGATGGTCGCGCCCACGGTGCCGCCCGCGCCGCCGCGGTTGTCGATGATCACCGGCTGCTTGAGCGCCTCGGAGAGCTTCTGGCCGATGGTGCGCGCGACGATGTCGGTGGTGCCGCCCGCCACGAAGGGGACGATGAGGGTGATGGGCTTGGTGGGCCAGTCGGCGGCGGAGGCTGCGCCGGCCGCGAGCATCAGCGTGGCGATGGCGGTGCGGAGGAAATTCTTTCGGTTCATGGTCGTGTCTTGCTGTTGTTGTTTGAGAAGGGGATGGCGTCAGGCCACGCGGTTCAGCAGCGGCTGGCCTTCGTTCCAGCGTTTCAGGTTGTCGCGAAAGAGCGCGGCGACGCGCGCCTCGTTGCCGTCCGAGTGGCCGGCGGTGTGGGGCGTGACGATCACGTTCGGCATGTCCCACAACGGCGAGTCGGCCGGCAGGGGCTCGTGCGCGAACACGTCGAGGTAGGCGCCGGAGAGCGCGCCGCTGCGCAGCGCCGCGATGAGCGCAGGTTCATCGACGACCTCGCCGCGCGAGACGTTCACGAGCCGCGCACCGGGCGGCAGCAACGCGAGCGCGGCCGCATCGACGAGGCCGCGCGTGCGATCGGTCAGCGGGCAGGCGAGCAACAGCCAGTCGGCGCGCGGCAGCACGGTGTGGATGTCCTCGAAGCGCACGCTGTCGGCACCCGCGCTGCTGCGCACGGCGATCACGCGCAGGCCCAATGCGGTGAGCAGCGCGCCGAGGCCTTGCCCGATCGGCCCCCAGCCGACGATCACCGCCGTTTGCCCGGCCAGGTCGCGCGGCAGGCCGCTGCCCACGAGCGGCGCCCAGGTCTTCTCGCGTTGCGCCGCGAGCAATTGCGCAAAGTTGCGCGCCAGCATCAGCACGCCGGCCAGCGCGGTCTGCACGACCACGCCCGCGTTGGCGCCCGACGAGGTGGTCACTTCGACGCCGCGTGCGCGCAGTTCGCCGTACACGGGCCGGTCGGCGCCCGCCGAATGCGCATGCACCCAGCGCAGCGATGGCGCGCCGCGCAGGGCATCGTGAAACTGCTGCGTGTGCGGCAGCACCTGGTGCTTGGTCGAGAGGCCGGTCACGTCGCGCGAGACGAAGGCGACGTCCGCATCGTCTCCCGGCTTCACCACCACGTGCGCGCGGCCGCCGAGCGCTTCGCCAAGACCCGCGCCGGCCTGCTGCGCGGCCGCGGGCGTCATCAGAATGCGCAGCGGGGAACTCATTCGGCCGTCGCGCCCGACTCGCGCACGATCACTTTCCATTTCTCGTACTCCTGCCGCGTGAACTTGCCGAACTGCTCGGGCGTGCCGCCGACCGGGTCCGCGCCCTCGCGGATCATCTGCGCTTCGAGCGAAGGCAGCGCGTCGTTCACCTGTTTGTTGAGCAGCGCGATCACCGGCGCCGGCGTGCCCTTGGGCGCGAAGAAGCCGAACCACGAGCCCGCGGAGAACCCGGCGAAGCCCTTCTCGGCCACGGTCGGCACGTCGGGCAGCGAACGCGAGCGCTTCAGGCTGCTCACCGCGATGGCGCGCAGCTTGCCCGCGCGGATGTGCGAGATGACCGAGGGAATGGTCGCGAACATGAACTGGATGCGCCCCGCGAGCAGGTCGGTCAGCGCATTGGCGCCCTTGTAGGGCACGTGCAGCGTCTCGGCGCCGATGCGCTTGCTGAGCATGTAGCTCGACAGGTGCGAGGAGGTGCCGATGCCCGTCGAGCCGTAGTTCAGCTTGTTGGGGTTGGCCTTGGCGTAGGCGATGAACTCCTCCATCGTCTTGGCGGGCACCTCGGGGTTCACGACCAGCACGTTGGGCACGTCGGCGATCTGCACCACCGGCACGAGGTCGGCGAGCGGGTCGTAGGTCATGTTCTTGTAGAGCGTCTGGTTCACGGCCATCGGGCCCACCGAATTGACGATGAGCGTGTAGCCGTCGGCTGGCGCGCGCACCACGAACTCGGTGCCGATGTTGCCGCCGCCGCCGGGCTTGTTGTCGATGACGAAGGGCTGACCCAGCTTCTCGGACATCTGCTGCGTCACGGCGCGCGCGAGGATGTCAGTGGTGCCGCCCGCGGTGAAGGCGACGACCACGCGCACGGGTTTGCTGGGGTACGCGGATTGCGCATTGGCACGCGGCGCGGCGGCCAGGCCCGCGGCCAGCAGCACGGCGGTGGCCGTGCCCATGAGCTTGCGCAGCAGGAAGGAGGAAGAGGAGGAAGGCTTGTCTCGATTCATTTTTCTGATCCTTGGGTTCTGTCGTCTCTGTCTCTACTTGGGCGGGGGAAAGTCGTACAGCGCCGCCGGGTTGTCGACCAGCACGCGCTTGCGCATCGCTTCGTCGGGCAGCCAGCGCGCGAGGAGGTTCACCAGGGCGCCGTCGTCGGGCACCTGCTGCGCTTCGAAGTAGTTGATGTGCGGCCAGTCGGTGCCCCACACCACGCGCTCGGCGTTGGCCTCGAGCAGCGCGGCGGCGAAGGGGTCGATGTCGCTGTAGGGCGGACCCATGCCGGTGTTGCGGTCGGCGCCCGAAATCTTGGTCCATGCCTTGCCTTCCGCGAGCAGGCGGCACAGCGTGCGAAAGCCCGCATCATCGATGCCGCGCGAGGCCGCCATGCGGCCCATGTGATCGATGACCAGTGGCAGGCCGAGGCCGAGAAGCCGTGGCGCGAGCTCGACGAGGTCGGGCGCATGGATCCAGATCTGCGCGTGCCAGCCGCGCTCCGCGAGACGCGGCGCCAGCGCTTCGAGCACCTCGATGCCCACGCCGTTGCGGTACACGGCATGGCCGTCGCGCTTGAAGAGGTTGAAGCGCACGCCGCGGATGCCCGCCGCATGCCAGCGGTCGAGTTCCGCGTCGGTGGTGTCCGCCTGCGGCACGGCGATGCCGCGCAGGCGGTCGGGGTACTGCGCGAGCGCGGCGAGCACCGCACCGTTGTCGGTGCCGCTCGCGCTGCCGGTCACCAGCACGCCGCGCGTGAGGCCCAGCCGGTCGAGGTGCGCGATGAAGGCCGCGCCGGGGTATTCGCCCGGCGTGTAGCTGCGGTCGTCGGCCAGCGGAAAGCGGTCGAAGGGGCCGAAGACATGCGCGTGGCTGTCGCATGCGCCGGGCGGCAGCGCGAAGGAGACGGGCGTGAATGCGTCGTGGGGAGGCAGGCAGTGGCGGGTCATGGTGCGTGCGTCTCCTCAATCGACCTTGAGCTTGCCGCTCTTGGCGAGCAGCCGGGCGCTCGCGTCTTCCTTCTTCAGCGTCGTGAGCCATTCGTCGGGCGACGAGGCCTTGCCAGGGCTGCCGACGGAGACGAGGCGGCGCTTGACCGTCTCGTCGGCCAGGGCCTTGCGCAGCGCGGCGTTGAGCGCGTTGATCACGTCCGGCGGTGTGCTGGCGGGTGCGAGCAGGCCGGTCGCGGTGGTCGCGTCGAAATCCTTCAGGCCCGCCTCGCGCAGCGTGGGCACGTTGGGCAACGCAGGGTCGCGGTCCTTCGACATCACGGCGACCGCGCGCAACATGCCCGACTGGATGTGCGCGGCCGAGCTCGTGAGCTGGTCCACCACGAGGTCGATCTGCCCGCCCAGGAGGTCGGTGAGCGCAGGCGCCGAGCCCTTGTACGGCACGGTGTTCAGGCTCAGCTTGCCGGCCTGCTCCAGCTGCAGCAGCGCGATGTGGTTGGTGGTGCCCGGGCCTGCATGGCCGGCCGTGACCTGGCCCGGCTTGCTGCGCGCGGCCGAGAGCACGGCGTCGATGTCCTTGTACGGGCCCTGGCCGCGCACCGCGATCACCAGCGGCGTGGTGGCCGCGAGGCCGATGGGGGCGAAGTTGTCGAGCGCATAGGTCGTCTTGGTCATCAGTGGCAGCACCACGAGCGCGTTCGGCGTGCTCACGAGCAGCGTGTAGCCGTCGGGCTGCGCACGCGCCACGTAAGAGGCGCCGATGGCGCCGCCGGCCCCCGCGCGGTTGTCCACGATCACCGACTGGCCGAGGATCTGGCCCAACGCCGGCGCCAGCGTGCGCGCGACGACGTCGAGGTTGCCGCCGGGCGCGAACGGAACGACGAGCGTGACCGGCTTCTGCGGGAATTTTTGCGCGAGCGCGGGCAGCGCGAAGCTCGCGGCTGCGAGCGCCGCGAGCACGGCGGGGAGGAATCTTCTCTTCATGGGGCGTTGTCTCTGCTGTTCTTCGGTGTGTTCGTTCAGTCGCGAAAGCCCGGGTCCATGCGGTCGAGCTTGCGCAGCAGCGCGGGCCACTCCATGAGCCCGTAGGGGCGGCGGGTGCCGGGCTGGTAGTTGTTCCAGGTCTCTTCGAGCACCTCTTGCGGCACGGCCTTGAGCGGCGTGTTGCACGACATCGCGCCGATCTGCGCGCGGCAGGCCAGCTCCAGCCGGTGCATCCAGTTGAAGGCTTCGCCGACGCTGCGGCCCACCACGAGCGCGCCGTGGTTGCGAAAGATCACCGCCTCGCTCTGGCCGAGGTCGGCCAGGAGCGACTCTTGCTCGGCGGTGTTGAGCACCACCCCCTGGTACTCGTGATAGCCGATCTTCAAAAAGCGCATGGCCGTCTGCGTGAGCGGCAGCAGTCCGCATTCGAGCGAGGACACCGCCATCGACGCCCAGCTGTGCGTGTGGATCACGCAGGCCACGTCGGGCCGCGCGGCATGCACGGCGCTGTGGATCACGTAGCCGGCCTTGTTGATGCCGTAGTTCAGCTCGCCGAAGTCGGGCGAGGAGAGGATGCGGCCGTCGGCGTCGACCTTGATGAGGCTGGACGCGGTGATCTCCTCGTACATCATCCCGTAGGGGTTGATGAGGAACGCGCCGTGCTCGCCCGGCACGTGCGAGGAGATGTGGTTGGCCATCATGTCCGACATGCCGTACAGGTCGACCAGCCGGTAGCACGCGGCCAGGTCGATGCGGGCCTGCCATTCGGCGGGCGAGCACTTGTCTTTCATGGAAGGGATCTGGAGCACGCCAGGGGTTGTCATCGCGGATTTCCTTTCGAGGGGAGGATTCGATTGATTCGATTCAGTCGGCGCCCAGTTGCAGGCGGCTGGGCAGGCGTTTCTCGATCGCGAACTTCAGCAGCGCCGCCGAGCGGAAGATGCCGTGCGCGAACTTGCCGTAGGGCAGCGTGAGGAAGAGCGCCATCACCACGCCCAGGTGCACCGCGAGCAGCAGCGCCATGAAGGTCGTGTCGCGCCATGCGAGGAGCGCGAGGCCGGTCATGCTCGTGAGCAGCAGCAGCGCGATGAAGCCGCGGTCCATCGGCCGCTGCGCCACGTCGCCGTGCGCGGCGTTGCGCCGCAGGTTGAGCCACAGGAGGCCGATGGGACCGATCACGAGGCCGATGCCGCCCGCAGTGCCCAGCAGCACCGGCAGGCTCGTGAGCGCATAGGGCGCATGCAGGTTGAAGAGGTAGTGGTAGAGCGTCGCCACGCAGGTCGAGGCGAAGCACAGCATGAAGCCGTAGAAGGTGAAGTGGTGGAAGCGCCGGCGCCAGAGCGTGAAGCGGTCGTCCTCGTTGTTGCAGCCTTCGCCGTGGCCGCCGCCCAGGTACTTCAGGCGCAGCGCGTCGTGCGCGACCTCGGCGCTCGCGGGGCCGCGCACGCCGGGCATCGAGGGCGCGTTGCCCGGATCGTTCGCGGGCGACACCTCGCGCCAGAAGCGGCGCACGCCCATGGCCAGCGCGAACATCACGAAGAGGAACACCGCGCCGAACACCAGCGCGAGGAAGTTGTGCGGAAAGATCGCGTAGAAATTGCCCGCGAGCGGCTCGTGCAGCAGCGAGCCCGACATCGCGACGGCCAGCACGAGGAACAGCGCCAATCCACCGGCCAGCGCCAGCGCGACGGTGAGCCCCGCCTTCTTGTAGAGCGCGCCCATCGCGGGCGGCCACGCGTAGTCGTGGTAAGTCTGCATGCGCACCTGCGCCATCGCCTGCGGCACGTTCACCGCGAACTCGTGCGGCGGTGCGTACTGGCAGGCATGCAGGCACGAGCCGCAGTTGTGGCAGAGGTTCGCGAGGTAGTGCGTGTCGGCCTTGCCGAATTCGAGCCGGCGCGTCATCGCGGGGAACACCGCGCAGAAACCCTCGCAATAGCGGCAGGCGTTGCAGATCTGCAGGATGCGCGCGACCTCGCCCTCGCTGGCGGTCAAAGGAAGGGCGGGCTGGATCGGGATCACGCGCTGCGAGGGCGGTGCGCTGCCGATGCCGTCGGCATCCGCACGGGCGCGTGCGACGAGATCAGTGAGCTGCTGCAAGGGCGGTCTCCGGGGAATTCTTCGAAAGGTTCTTTGCCGCGTTCGCGGCCTTCGCTGCCTGCGTTCCGGCGATGCGGCCGAAGGCCGTGCCGATGCTCATGCCCACGCCGGCCGTGTAGCCCTTGCCCAGCACGTTGCCGGCCATCATTTCGCCGGCCACGAAGAGGTTGGGGCTGGCGCGTCCGCCGAAGCGCACGGCCGCGGTCTCGTCCACCTTCAGGCCCAGGTACGTGAAGGTGATGCCGGGGCGCACGGGGTAGGCGTAGAAGGGCGCGGTATCGAGCGGGCGCGCCCAGTGCGTCTTGGCGGGCGCGATGCCTTCGGTGTGGCAGTCGTCCAGGGCCGTGTGGTCGAAGCGGCCGACGTGGCAGGCCGCGTTGTAGTCCTGCACGGTGCGCACGAACGTGGCTTCGTCCAGGCCGATCTTCTGCGCGAGCTCGCCGAGCGTGCTGGCCTGCGTACCGGTGAACACCGGCGGCATGAAGCGGCCGACCGCCTTCTGGTCGATGATCGACCAGGCGATCTGCCCCGGTTGCTGCGCCACGAGCCGGCCCCAGATCGCATAGCGCTTGGGCCAGAAGTCTTCGCCCTCGTCGTAGAAGCGCTGCGCATCGCGGTTGACCACCACGCCGAGCGAGACGCAATCGATGCGCGTGCAGATGCCGCCGTCGTACAGCGGCGCGCGCGCATCGATGGCCACCATGTGGCCCTGCGACGGATCGCCGATGCTGTCGGCGCCCGCGGCGATCATGTACTTCAGCAGCACGCCCTGGTTGAAGCGCGTGCCGCGGATGAGGAAGTTGTCGGCGGGCCACTCGCCGCGCTCGTTCTGGCCCCACGCCTCGCGCAGCCATTCGCGGTTCGATTCGAAGCCGCCCGAGGCGAGCACGCAGCTCTTGGCTTCGATGCGCTCGCCGGCCTCGGTGCGCACGGCCACGAAGCGGTCGCCGTCGAGTTCGACCGAGGCGACGGGCGTGTCGTAGCGGATCTGCACGCCGAGCTTTTCGGCGCTGCGGAAATATGCATTCACCAGTGCCTTGCCGCCACCCATGAAGAAGGCGTTGGTGCGCGCCACGTGCAGCGCACCCGACAGCGGCGGCTGGAAGTGCACGCCGTGGCTGCGCATCCAGTCGCGGCAGTTCGAGGAGGCGCGGATCACCAGGCGCGCGAGGTGCTCGTCGGTGAGGCCGCCGGTCACTTTCAGGAGGTCTTGCCAGTACTCCTCTTCAGGGTAGGCATCGACCAGCACGTCCTGCGGCGCGTCGTGCATGCAGCGCAGGTTGCGGGTGTGCTGCGAATTGCCGCCGCGCCATTCCTTGGGCGAAGCTTCCAGCAGCAGCACCGAAGCGCCGGCCTCGCGCGCCATCAGCGCGGCGCACAGCGCGGCATTGCCGCCACCAACAACCACTACGTCTGCCAGTACATCCATCACTCGTGGGTCTCCTTGGAATCCAGGAGACTTTAGGGAGCATGGCCTTCACGCGAAAGGCCCGAACAGGCAACGGGTGTTCAGTTTTCGAGAAGACTTGCGCCGGTCCAGCGGCCCTCGCGAACGAGGGCGCGGGCGGTGTCGGCGACCACCACGCGCGCGGCCAGTGCGGCGGGCGAGAGCTCGTCGTCCGACAGGCTCACCAGCAGGTTGCGGCGGCCGACGTGGGCGTCGCTGATCTGCGTGAGTTCGAGGTCGTCGCGGTCGTGCCGCGCGGTGGCGGCGCCAGGCTGCACGGTGGCGCCGTAGCCGGCGCGCACCGCGTCCATCAGGAGCGCGAGGCCATCGACCTCGGCCACGATGCGCGGCGTGACGCGCGCCCGGAGAAACGCGGCCATCAGCGTGGCGCGCAGGCCGTGGCTGCCGCTCGGCAGGATCAGCGGCACATCGGCCAATTGAGACAGGCGCACCTTGGTGCCCTTGGGGCGTTCGGCCAGCGTGGGCGAAGCGACCACGAAGAGCTTTTCGGCCAGCAGCGGCGCGACGCTCCAGCGCCGCGGCGTGTCGGTCTGGAACAGCACGGCCAGGTCGAGCTGGCGCGCATGCAGCATCGTCGTGAGGTGGCCCGAGAGCGCCTCGACCATGTGCAGCCGCACCTCGGGGTAGCGCTCCTGCATCGCGCGCATCAGCGGCACGCCGAGCACGGTGGCGGTGGTGGGCGCGAGGCCCACGCTCACATGGCCCGACAGGCGCGCCTGCTGCGCGGCGCGCACCGCGTCGTCGGCATGGCGCAAGGTGAGCTGCGCCTGCTGCAAAAACGCCAGGCCCGCATCGGTGGGCGTGACGCCGGTCGAGCTGCGTTGCAGGAGGCGCGTGGCCAGTTCGCTTTCAAGGCGACTGATCTGCTGGCTCAGCGCCGAGGTGACCACGCCCAGCTCCACGGCCGCGCGGCCCATGCTGCGCAGCTCGCAGACCTTGACGAAGTAGCGCAGTTGCCTCAGTTCCATGCGCGCATCATCGCGCAGGCACGGCGGCCGGCTGGCCGCGCCGCAGCAACAGCCATCCGAACAGAGGGGCCGTGATGTACATCACCACCGAATAGATCGCGGCCGGCAGCGCGAGCGGAAAGCTCGCGAGCACGCTCACCGCGATGAAGATGGCGAGAGTGGAGTTGTGGATGCCGATCTCGTAGCCGATGGCGGTGGCCAGCGGCTTGTCCAGGCCCGCGGCGCGGCTCAAGTAATAGCCCGCGAGCAGGCTCACGAGGTTGAACAGCAGCACCGGAATGCCGATCTCGGCGAAGGTGGCGGTGAGGGTCTTCCACTCGTTCGCGATTGCGAGCGTCGTGACCAC
>NZ_JAEFCB010000032.1 GCF_016405905.1 Variovorax sp. IB41
GGCGGCCGTACCGTGGGTTCGGGCGTCGTGGCAAAGATCCTCGACATCTAAGCCGAGCGAAAAGAGTACCGGAGGGGTATAGCTCAATTGGCAGAGCGTCGGTCTCCAAAACCGAAGGTTGTAGGTTCGATTCCTACTGCCCCTGCCACCTAGGTGGCACTCCGAAAAAAGCCCGTCGTGTCCCGACGGGCTTCGGCGTCTCAAGAGACGCATTGAATTGAAGGTCGAAAGACCACAGGAAATCAGCCAAACATGGCCACTTCTCAAATCGAAACCGTGAGCACGGGCGCCGACAAGGCCAAATTGGCCGCGGCCGTGGTGCTGGCAGTGGGCGCCATCGTGGCGTTCTACCTGCTGTCGCGCCAGGGCTCGCTGGTGCAATGGGCTGCGCTGCTGGTCGGCCTGGCCGCGGCCGTGGGTGCCTTCGGCAGCTCGGAGAATGGCCGTCAGTTGTGGGCCTTCGGCCGCGACTCGTGGCGCGAGGTCAAGAAGGTCGTCTGGCCGACCCGCAAGGAAGCGATGCAGATGACGGCTTATGTGTTCGCTTTCGTGGCGATCATGTCCGTCTTCCTCTGGCTCACCGACAAGACGCTCGAATGGGTGTTTTTCGACCTCATTCTGGGCTGGAGAAAATAAGCAATGACCGACGACGTAGTTGAAACCACGCCGGAAGAGGAGAACACTCCGATCCTGGCTCCCGCCGCCAACCCCGATCTGCGTTGGTACGTGGTGCATGCCTATTCGGGCATGGAGAAGGCCGTCGAGCGCAACATCACCGAGCGCATCAACCGCGCCGGCATGCAGGACAAGTTCGGCCGCATCCTGGTCCCGACCGAAGAAGTGGTCGAGATCAAGAATGGCCAGAAGCGCACCACCGAGCGCCGCTTCTTCCCCGGTTACGTGCTGGTCGAAATGATCATGGACGACGAGAGCTGGCACCTGGTGAAGCACACCAACAAGGTGACGGGTTTCGTGGGCGGCGCCAAGAACCGTCCGGCCCCGATCTCGCAGAAAGAGGTCGAGGACATCGTCAGCCAGATGCAGCAGGGCACCGAGAAGCCGCGTCACAAGGTCGAGTTCACCGTCGGCGAATTCGTGCGCGTCAAGGAAGGCCCGTTCACCGACTTCAATGGCACGGTGGAAGACGTCAACTACGAGAAGAGCAAGGTCAGTGTGTCGGTCATGATTTTCGGCCGCTCCACGCCCGTCGAACTCGAATTCAGCCAGGTCGAGAAGACCTGAGCCCCAGGCCGAAAGGCCTGAACGATTTCCGGCTGCGCGCTATCCGACTCGGTGCGCGGCCTTGAGCAGAAGAGTCGTCTAACCCCGGGGAGCTGCGGCGAAAGCCAAGGCGATATCACCCGCAAGGAGCAAAAAATGGCGAAAAAAATCGTCGGCTTCGTCAAGCTGCAAGTGCCAGCTGGTAAGGCCAACCCATCACCACCGATCGGTCCCGCATTGGGCCAACGTGGTTTGAACATCATGGAGTTCTGCAAGGCGTTCAATGCGCAGACGCAGAGCTACGAGCCGGGTCTGGCGCTGCCGGTGGTCATCACCGCGTTCGCCGACAAGAGCTTCACCTTCATCATCAAGTCGCCGCCCGCCGGCGTGCTGATCAAGAAGGCAATCAAGCTGGACAAGGGTTCGGCCCGTCCGCACCTGGACAAGGTCGGCAAGATCACGCGCGCTCAGCTCGAAGAAATCGCCAAGACCAAGATGAAGGACCTGACGGCCGCCGACATGGACGCCGCGGTTCGCACCATCGCCGGTACTGCCCGCTCGATGGGCGTGAATGTGGAGGGCGTGTAAATGTCCAAGATCACCAAGAAGCAAAAAGCGCTCGAAGGCAAGGTCGACAGCAACAAGCTGTACGCCCTGGCTGAAGCCATCGGCCTCGTCAAGGAAGCCGCCACTGCCAAGTTCGACGAATCGATCGACGTGGCCGTGCAGTTGGGCATCGACGCGAAGAAGTCGGACCAGGTCGTGCGTGGCGCCGTCGTGCTGCCCAACGGCACGGGCAAGACCAAGCGCGTGGCTGTGTTCGCCCAAGGCGCCAAGGCTGAAGAAGCCAAGGCCGCCGGCGCCGACATCGTCGGCATGGACGACCTCGCCGCGATGGTCAAGGCTGGCGACATGCCTTTCGACGTCGTGATCGCTGCCCCCGATGCCATGCGCGTCGTCGGTACGCTCGGCCAGATCCTCGGCCCGCGCGGTCTGATGCCCAACCCCAAGGTTGGCACCGTGACCCCGGACGTCGCCACGGCCGTGAAGAACGCCAAGGCTGGCCAGGTCCAGTTCCGCGTCGACAAGGCCGGCATCATCCACGGCACGATCGGCCGTCGTTCGTTCGACACCGACAAGCTGCAAGGCAATCTGGTTGCGCTGATCGACGCGCTGGTCAAGGCCAAGCCGGCCACCAGCAAGGGCGTGTTCCTGCGCAAGGTGGCAGTTTCGTCGACGATGGGTCTGGGTGTCCGCGTGGACACGCAAACCATCTCGGCAAGCTAAGAGAAGAGATTGGCCCGGCGCCGAAAGGCGCAGGGCGAATGTGGTGGGTCGCGGCAGCTTCGGTTGCCGTGAGCCATCCAAGACCGCTGGTGTGCAGGGTGCCTGCACTTAATTGCCGGACCTTTTGTCCGGCCATCAGCGCAGATGGCGACCCCGCTGCAAGGAATTTGTTTTTGTTCCGAAACAGTTGGTCGCTGCATGAAAGCGCGATCCGAGGCCCCGGCCGACGGTCGCATTAAAAGGAGTAGACCTTGAGTCTGAATCGCAGTGAGAAAGAAGCGGTCATCAGTGATGTGACCAGCCTCGCCGCAAAAGCTCAAACGCTCGTGCTGGCGGAATACCGTGGCATCACGGTTGCCGATATGACCAAACTGCGTACTGAAGCACGCAGCAAGGGTGTGACTCTCAGCGTGTTCAAGAACACGCTGGCACGCCGTGCTGTGGTTGGTAGCGCATTCGAAGTCATTGGCGACCAGATGACCGGCCCGCTGATCTACGGCTTTTCCGAAGACGCAGTGGCCGCCGCCAAGGTGGTGGCCGACTTCGCGAAGACCAACGACAAGTTGGTGATTCGCGGCGGTGCGTTTGGCGGCAAGGTCCTGGACGTGAACGGCGTGAAGCAACTCGCAAGCATCCCTTCGAAGGAAGTGCTGCTGGCGCAATTGCTGGGCTTGATGCAATCCCCGATTTCCCGTACGGCACGCGTTCTCGCGGCGCTGGCCGCGAAGCGTGGCGAAGGCGAAGCAGCACCCGCAGCCGATGCACCGGCAGAAGCCGAGGCGCAGCCCGCATAAGCCGGCTTGCGTTTGAAATATTCAACCCAATTGTTAGGAAACAAAAATGGCATTCGATAAAGACGCATTTCTGACCGCGCTCGACAGCATGACGGTCCTGGAACTCAACGAACTGGTGAAAGCCATCGAAGAGAAGTTTGGCGTGAGCGCTGCCGCCATGGCAGGTCCCGCAGCTGCCGGCCCCGCCGCCGCAGTGGCCGAAGAACAAACCGAATTCAACGTCGTGCTGGCCGATGTCGGCGCGAACAAGGTGTCGGTCATCAAGGCCGTGCGCGAAATCACCGGCCTGGGCCTCAAGGAAGCCAAGGACCTGGTGGAAGCCGCTCCCAAGGCTGTCAAGGAAGCCCTGTCCAAGGCTGACGCTGAAGCCGCCAAGAAGAAGCTGGAAGAAGCCGGCGCCAAGGTGGAACTGAAGTAATTCAGACCCCCTAGAGGGCTGGAGGCGCCTGAAAAGGCCCTCCAGCCTTTGCCGCTTTCAGAGCGCACCCGAAAGACGCCATGCCGATGCGTTTTTCGAGTGTCTTCTGACCCCGACTGCAGAAGACCCCTTGGTTCGGGCGATGTGCAACGCATCGCTGTCCGCCAACGGCTGGTAGTGGCCAGCCGCCAAGCAGTGGTGCCGTTCGTCCGGCATTGCTGACAAGTCGCTGAAGATCTCAAGCTCCGGAGCTCTCATGGCCCAATCGTCCGCGTACAGTTACACCGAACGCAAGCGCATCCGAAAAAGTTTCGGTAATCGCGACAGCGTCGTCGAAATCCCCTACCTGCTGCAGATGCAGAAAGACGCGTACACCGCGTTCCTGCAAGCCGGCATCGCCCCCAAACAACGCACCGTCGAAGGCCTGCAGGCCGCGTTCGACGCCGCCTTCCCGATCGTCTCGCACAACGGTTTCGTCGAGATGAAGTTCCTCGAGTACAACCTGGCGAAGCCGGCGTTCGACGTGCGCGAGTGCCAGACCCGCGGTCTGACCTTCGCCTCGGCCGTGCGCGCCAAGGTGCAGCTCATCATCTATGACCGCGAGTCGTCGACGTCGCAGTCCAAGGTGGTCAAGGAAGTGAAGGAACAAGAGGTCTACATGGGCGAAGTGCCGCTCATGACCGAGAAGGGTTCGTTCATCATCAACGGCACCGAACGCGTGATCGTGTCCCAGCTGCACCGCTCGCCCGGCGTGTTCTTCGAACACGACAAGGGCAAGACGCACAGCTCGGGCAAGCTCCTGTTCTCGGCCCGCGTGATTCCTTACCGCGGCTCGTGGCTGGACTTCGAGTTCGACCCGAAGGACATGCTGTACTTCCGCGTGGACCGTCGCCGCAAGATGCCGGTCACGATCCTGCTCAAGGCCATCGGCCTGAACCCGGAATCGATCCTCGCGAACTTCTTCGTGAACGACAACTTCCGCCTGATGGACAGCGGCGCGCAGATGGAGTTCGTCTCCGAGCGCCTGCGCGGCGAAGTCGCGCGCTTCGACATCACCGACAAGTCGGGCAAGGTCGTGGTCGCCAAGGACAAGCGCGTCACCGCGCGCCACACGCGTGAACTGGAGCAGTCGAACACCACGCACATCAGCGTGCCGGAAGACTTCCTGGTCGGCCGCGTGATCGCCCGCAACATCGTGGACGCCGACTCCGGCGAAATCCTGGCCAAGGCCAACGACGAGCTGACCGAAGCGCTGCTCAAGAAGCTGCGCACGGCCGGCGTGCAGGACATCCAGGTCATCTACACGAACGAACTGGACCAGGGCGCGTACATCTCGCAGACGCTGCGCATCGACGAAACCGTCGACGAATTCGCAGCCCGCGTGGCCATCTACCGCATGATGCGCCCCGGCGAGCCGCCGACGGAAGACGCGGTGCAGGCTCTGTTCCAACGCCTGTTCTACAACCCAGACACGTACGACCTGTCGCGCGTGGGCCGCATGAAGTTCAACGCCAAGGTCGGCCGCGACGAATCCACCGGCCCGATGGTGCTGACCAACGAAGACATCCTGGCTGTCGTCAAGATCCTCGTGGACCTGCGCAACGGCAACGGCGAAGTCGACGACATCGACCACCTGGGCAACCGCCGCGTGCGTTGCGTGGGCGAACTGGCCGAGAACCAGTACCGCACGGGTCTCGCACGTATCGAGAAGGCCGTGAAGGAACGTCTGGGCCAGGCCGAGCAAGAGCCGTTGATGCCGCACGACCTGATCAACAGCAAGCCGATCTCGGCCGCGCTGAAGGAATTCTTCGGCGCCTCGCAGCTGTCGCAGTTCATGGACCAGACGAACCCGCTGTCCGAAATCACCCACAAGCGCCGCGTGTCGGCCCTTGGCCCGGGTGGTCTGACGCGTGAACGTGCAGGCTTCGAAGTGCGCGACGTGCACGTGACCCATTACGGCCGCGTGTGCCCGATCGAAACGCCTGAAGGCCCGAACATCGGCCTGATCAACTCGCTGGCCCTGTACGCCCGCCTCAACGAATACGGCTTCATCGAGACGCCGTACCGTCGTGTGGCCGACAGCAAGGTCACCAACGAGATCGACTACCTCTCGGCCATCGAGGAAGGCAAGTACGTCATCGCCCAGGCCAATGCGGCCCTGGACAAGGACGGCGTGCTGACCGGCGACCTGGTCTCGGCGCGTGAAGCCGGCGAATCGATCTTGGTCGGTGCCGAACGCATCCAGTACATGGACGTGTCGCCCGCGCAGATCGTGTCGGTGGCTGCCTCGCTCGTGCCGTTCCTGGAGCACGACGATGCGAACCGCGCGCTGATGGGCGCCAACATGCAGCGTCAGGCCGTGCCCGTGCTGCGCCCCGAAAAGCCGATGGTCGGTACCGGTATCGAGCGCGTCTCCGCGGTCGACTCGGGCACCGTGGTCACGGCCACCCGCGGCGGCATCGTCGACTACGTCGATGCAACGCGCGTCGTGGTGCGCGTGAACGACGCCGAAGCGGCTGCCGGTGAAGTCGGTGTGGACATCTACAACCTGATCAAGTATCAGCGTTCGAACCAGAACACCAACATCCACCAGCGTCCGATCGTCAAGCGCGGCGACAAGATCGCCAAGGGCGACGTGATCGCCGACGGCGCATCGACCGACCTGGGTGAGCTGGCCCTCGGCCAGAACATGCTGATCGCGTTCATGCCCTGGAACGGCTACAACTTCGAAGACTCGATCCTGATCTCCGAACGCGTCGTTGCCGAAGACCGCTACACCTCGATCCACATCGAGGAACTGGTGGTGATGGCCCGCGACACGAAGCTGGGCGCCGAAGAAATCACGCGCGACATCCCGAACCTGGCCGAGCAGCAGCTCAACCGCCTGGACGAATCCGGCATCATTTATGTCGGCGCCGAAGTGCAACCGGGCGACACGCTGGTGGGCAAGGTCACGCCGAAGGGCGAGACCACCCTCACGCCTGAAGAGAAGCTGCTTCGCGCCATCTTCGGCGAGAAGGCTTCCGACGTGAAGGACACGTCGCTGCGCGTGGACCAGGGCTCGCAAGGCACCGTGATCGACGTGCAGGTGTTCACCCGCGAAGGCATCACGCGCGACAAGCGCGCGCAGCAGATCATCGACGATGAACTCAAGCGCTTCCGCCTCGACCTGAACGACCAGCTGCGCATCGTCGAAGCCGACGCGTTCGACCGTATCGAGAAGCTCCTGACCGGCAAGGTCGCCAACGGCGGCCCCAACAAGCTGGCCAAGGGCACCAAGCTGGACAAGGCTTATCTCGCGTCGGTCGAGAAGTTCCACTGGTTCGACATCCGCCCGGCGGACGACGAAGTGGCCACGCAGCTCGAGTCGATCAAGAACTCGCTGGAGCAGACGCGCCACAGCTTCGACCTCGCGTTCGAAGAAAAGCGCAAGAAGCTCACGCAGGGCGACGAGCTGCCCGCGGGCGTGCTCAAGATGGTCAAGGTCTACCTGGCCGTCAAGCGCCGCCTGCAGCCGGGCGACAAGATGGCCGGCCGTCACGGCAACAAGGGCGTGGTGTCCAAGATCGTTCCGGTCGAAGACATGCCCCACATGGCCGACGGCACGCCGTGCGACATCTGCCTGAACCCGCTGGGCGTGCCTTCGCGGATGAACGTGGGCCAGGTGCTCGAAGTGCATCTGGGCTGGGCCGGCAAGGGCATCGGCCAGCGCATCGGCGACCTGCTGCAGCAAGAGGCCAAGGTGGCCGAAGTGCGCAAGTTCATGGAGCAGCTGTACAACGGCTCGGGCCGTCCGGAAGACCTCGCCCAGCTGAGCGACAGCGACGTGCTCGCCATGGCGGCCAACCTGCAAAGCGGCGCGACCTTCGCCACGCCGGTGTTCGACGGTGCCTCGGAAGAAGAAATCCGCGGCATGTTGAAGCTCGCCTACCCGGACGACATCGCCAAGCTCAAGGGCCTGACCGATACGCGCACCCAGGCGTACCTGTACGACGGCCGCAGCGGCGACCAGTTCGAGCGTCCCGTCACCATCGGCTACATGCACTTCTTGAAGCTGCACCACCTGGTCGACGACAAGATGCACGCCCGTTCGACCGGCCCGTACTCGCTCGTCACGCAGCAACCGCTGGGCGGCAAGGCGCAGTTCGGCGGCCAGCGTTTCGGGGAAATGGAAGTGTGGGCGCTGGAAGCTTACGGCGCCGCCTACGTCCTGCAGGAAATGCTGACCGTGAAGTCCGACGACGTGCAAGGCCGTACCAAGGTGTACGAAAGCATCGTCAAGGGCGAACACTCGATCGAAGCCGGCATGCCGGAATCGTTCAACGTGCTGGTCAAGGAAATTCGTTCGCTGGGGCTCGACATCGAGCTCGAGCGTTCTTAATTTGAAAAGGGAAAGAGTCTTATGAAATCGCTACTCGACCTGTTCAAGCAATTCACGCCCGATGAGCATTTCGATGCCATCAAGATCGGCATGGCTTCGCCCGAGAAGATCCGCTCGTGGTCTTTCGGTGAAGTGAAGAAGCCCGAGACGATCAACTACCGCACGTTCAAGCCCGAGCGCGACGGTCTCTTCTGCGCCAAGATCTTCGGCCCCATCAAGGACTACGAGTGCCTGTGCGGCAAGTACAAGCGCCTGAAGCACCGCGGCGTGATCTGCGAGAAGTGCGGCGTTGAAGTCACGCAGACCAAGGTGCGTCGCGAGCGCATGGGTCACATCGACCTGGCCGCGCCCTGCGCCCACATCTGGTTCCTGAAGTCGCTGCCGTCGCGCCTGGGCCTCGTGCTCGACATGACGCTGCGCGACATCGAACGCGTGCTGTACTTCGAAGCCTACGTGATCACCGACCCCGGCATGACCCCGCTGAAGAAGTTCGGCATCATGTCCGAGGACGACTACGACGCCAAGCGCAAGGAATTCGGCGACGAATTCGTGGCCAAGATGGGCGCCGAAGGCATCAAGGACCTGCTGGAAGGCATCGAGCTCGACAGCGAGATCGAGCGCCTGCGCGGTGACCTGACCGGCTCCGAAGTCAAGGTCAAGAAGAACTCCAAGCGCCTGAAGGTGCTGGAAGCCTTCCGCAAGTCGGGCATCAAGCCCCAGTGGATGGTGCTCGAGGTGCTGCCCGTGCTGCCGCCGGACCTGCGTCCGCTGGTGCCGCTGGACGGCGGCCGCTTCGCGACCTCCGATCTGAACGACCTGTACCGCCGCGTCATCAACCGCAATTCGCGTCTGCGCCGCCTGCTGGAGCTGAAGGCTCCGGAAATCATCGCGCGCAACGAAAAGCGGATGCTGCAGGAAGCGGTCGACTCGCTGCTGGACAACGGCCGTCGCGGCAAGGCCATGACGGGCGCCAACAAGCGCGCGCTCAAGTCGCTGGCCGACATGATCAAGGGCAAGAGCGGTCGTTTCCGCCAGAACTTGCTGGGCAAGCGCGTGGACTACTCGGGCCGTTCGGTCATCGTGGTGGGCCCGACGCTCAAGCTGCACCAGTGCGGCCTGCCCAAGCTGATGGCGCTCGAGCTGTTCAAGCCCTTCATCTTCTCGCGCCTGGAAGCCATGGGCATCGCGACGACGATCAAGGCTGCCAAGAAGGAAGTCGAATCGGGCACGCCGGTGGTCTGGGACATCCTGGAAGAAGTGATCAAGGAACACCCGGTCATGCTGAACCGTGCGCCCACGCTGCACCGGTTGGGCATCCAGGCGTTCGAGCCGATCCTGATCGAAGGCAAGGCGATCCAGCTGCACCCGCTGGTTTGCGCGGCCTTCAACGCCGACTTCGACGGCGACCAGATGGCCGTTCACGTGCCGCTGTCGGTGGAAGCGCAGATGGAAGCCCGCACGCTGATGCTGGCCTCCAACAACGTGCTGTTCCCGGCGTCGGGCGAACCGTCGATCGTTCCTTCGCAGGACGTGGTGCTGGGTCTGTACTACACGACCCGCGACCGCATCAACGGCAAGGGCGAGGGCCTGATCTTCTCCGACATCGGTGAAGTGCAGCGCGCGCTGGACGCCAACGAGGTCGAGCTCACCGCCAAGGTGGCAGTGCGCATCACGGAATACACCAAGGACAAGGAAACCGGCGTCTTCACGCCGTCGACCTCGCTCGTGGACACCACCGTGGGCCGCGCGCTGCTGTCCGAGATCCTGCCCAAGGGCCTGCCGTTCTCGAACATCAACAAGGCGCTGAAGAAGAAGGAAATTTCCAAGCTCATCAACGTCTCGTTCCGCAAGTGCGGCCTGAAAGAGACCGTCGTGTTCGCCGACAAGCTGCTGCAAAACGGCTTCCGCCTGGCGACCAAGGCCGGTATCTCGATCGCGATCGACGACATGCTGGTGCCCGCCGAGAAGCACGGCATCATCGAGCGCTCGGCCAAGGAAGTGAAGGAGATCGAACAGCAGTACGTCTCCGGTCTCGTGACCTCCGGCGAGCGCTACAACAAGGTGGTGGACATCTGGGGCAAGGCCGGCGACGAAGTGTCCAAGGTCATGATGGCCAAGCTGTCCAAGCAGAAGGTCATCGACCGTCACGGCAAGGAAGTCGAGCAGGAGTCGTTCAACTCCATCTACATGATGGCCGACTCCGGCGCCCGCGGTTCCGCAGCGCAGATTCGCCAGGTGGCCGGTATGCGGGGCCTGATGGCCAAGCCGGACGGCTCGATCATCGAGACGCCCATTACCGCGAACTTCCGCGAAGGCCTGAACGTGCTGGAGTACTTCATCTCCACCCACGGTGCCCGCAAGGGTCTGGCCGACACGGCGCTGAAGACGGCGAACTCGGGTTACCTCACCCGTCGTCTGGTCGACGTGACGCAAGACTTGGTCGTGACCGAGCAGGACTGCGGCACGCACGGCGGCTACCTGATGCGCGCCATCGTCGAAGGCGGTGAAGTGATCGAGTCGCTGCGCGACCGAATCCTGGGCCGCTCGGCTGCGGACGACGTGCTGCATCCGGAAAACCGTTCGGTGCTGCTGAAGGCCGGCGAGATGTTCGACGAAGACAACATCGAAGTCCTGGAAGCCCAGGGCGTCGACGAAGTCAAGGTCCGCACCGCGCTGACCTGCGAAACCCGCTTCGGCATCTGCGCGACCTGCTACGGCCGCGACCTGGGCCGCGGCGGCCTGATCAACATCGGCGAAGCCGTCGGTGTGATCGCGGCGCAGTCGATCGGCGAACCCGGCACGCAGCTGACGATGCGTACGTTCCACATCGGTGGCGCGGCATCGCGTGCAGCGGTGGCCTCGAGCGTCGAAGCCAAGTCCAACGGCGTGATCGGCTTCAACGCCACGATGCGCTATGTGACCAACAGCAAGAACGAGCTGGTGGTGATTGCACGTTCGGGCGAGATCGTCATCCATGACGAACACGGCCGCGAGCGCGAACGCCACAAGGTGCCGTACGGCGCGATCCTGGCGGTCAAGGCCGACCAGCAGATCAAGGCCGGCCACGTGCTCGCCAACTGGGATCCGCTGACGCGCCCGATCATCACCGAGTTCGCCGGCAAGACGCAGTTCGAGAACGTCGAGGAAGGCCTCACGGTTGCCAAGCAGGTGGACGAAGTGACCGGTCTGTCGACCCTGGTCGTGATCGACCCGAAGCGCCGCGGCGCTGCCAAGGTCGTGCGCCCGCAGGTCAAGCTCATCGACGCCTCGGGCGCCGAAGTGAAGATCCCGGGCACCGACCACTCGGTGACGATCGGCTTCCCGATCGGCTCGCTGGTGCAGATCCGCGACGGCCAGGACGTGGGCCCCGGCGAAGTGCTGGCGCGTATTCCGGTCGAAGGCCAGAAGACCCGCGACATCACCGGCGGTCTGCCGCGTGTTGCCGAGCTGTTCGAAGCCCGTTCGCCGAAGGACAAGGGCATGCTGGCCGAAATGACCGGTACCGTGTCGTTCGGCAAGGAGACCAAGGGCAAGATCCGCCTGCAGATCACCGATCCCGAAGGCGGCGTCTACGAAGACCTCGTGCCGAAGGAAAAGAACATCCTGGTGCACGAAGGCCAGGTGGTGAACAAGGGCGAGTCCGTGGTCGACGGTCCGGCGGACCCGCAGGACATCCTGCGCCTCCTGGGTTCGGAAGAACTGGCGCGCTACATCGTGGACGAAGTGCAGGACGTGTACCGCTTGCAGGGTGTGAAGATCAACGACAAGCACATCGAGGTGATCGTTCGCCAGATGCTGCGCCGCGTCGTGGTCGACAACATCGGCGAGACCAGCTACATCTCCGGCGAACAGGTCGAACGCAGCGAAATGCTCAACACCAACGACGCCCTGCGCGCCGAAGGCAAGATCCCCGCGACGTTCACGAACCTGCTGCTGGGTATCACGAAGGCGTCGCTGTCGACCGACTCGTTCATCTCGGCTGCTTCGTTCCAGGAAACGACGCGCGTGCTGACCGAAGCCGCGATCATGGGCAAGCGCGACGAGCTGCGCGGTCTGAAGGAAAACGTCATCGTCGGCCGCCTGATTCCCGCAGGCACCGGCATGGCCTACCACCAGGCACGCAGGGCCAAGGACGCGATGGACGACGCCGAGCGCCGCGCCATTGCCGAATCCGAAGCCGCCGAACTGGCGGGTTCCTCGAGCGATGCGACGAGCACGGCCGACGCCAGCGAAGGCGCAGCGACCGAATAAGCGGCTAGCATCACCGGCCATGACCGGTACCCCACGCCCCCCGACCGCCCCCGGTTGGGGGGCGTTTTTCTTTGTGCTTGGATGAGGTGTCGTTTCCGATGAGCGTGTTGCCCGAATCGCTGGCCAGCTGGATCGTCATTGCGGTGCTGCTGTTCTGGTTTGTCGGCGCCTACAACCGGCTGGTGCGCCTGCGCGCGGCGGTGCTGCAGGCCTATGCGACGCTGGACGCGGCGCTGGGCAGGCAGTTGGATTTCGTGCAGGCCAGCATCACCGCGGCGCCGCAAGCCAATCCACCGTCGCAGGAGCTCCTGTCGTCAATCGCGCCGCTGCAGGCGGCCACCACCCAGCTGGCGACCCTTTTGGGCGCAACACGGCTGCACCCGCTCGATGCCGGCGGCATGGCCGCGCTGGGCACCGCGCTGCAGGTTCTGGTCTCCGCCTGGCAGCGCCAGCATCCGGATGCGGTGACGGTCTTCGATGCCGACGGGACGCTGTCGCGCCCGATGCCGGCGCAGCCCGGTGCCGTTGCCGCGCCGAACGCGGCCGAGCCGATCGCCTGGCCCGAACCCTCGGCGGCCGCGGAAATCGCGCGCAGCCAGTTCAACATGGCGGTGGGGCACTACAACGACGCGATCGTCCAGTTTCCGGCGCTGCTGGTGGCATGGGCCGTGCGTCTGCGTCCCGCCGCGCCCCTGCGCTGACAGGACGCCTGGACGCCTTTTCCTTCTTTACATTGCACGGCGTAGTGCCTTTGGCCCGCCCGTTACCATCCGCCCCAACTTGTCAGAACTACCTTCCGTTTCCCCCGGCAACGCAGCGCCCTCGCTGCAGCCGCCGCTCTGGCGCCAGCTGCAACTGACGGCGGGCGCGCTCGCGTCGATCCGCGCCGGCACCTCGGGCTCCGTCGCATTCGAGGCCGTCGAGCCCGCGCTGCGGCCCGGCGTGCAGGCGCTCGGCTTCCAGGTGCTGCGCTGGCTCGGCCGCGCCGAGGCGCTGCGCCGCCATCTGGCCAAGCGCACGCCGCCGCCGTTGCCCGACGCCTTGCTCTGCACCGCGCTGGGTCTCGCCTGGGACGCCGAACGCGCGCCCTACGAACCCTTCACGCTGGTCGACCAGGCCGTCGAGGCGGCCAAGCGCAATCCGGCGACCCGGGCGCAGGCCAGCTTCATCAACGCGTGCCTGCGCCGGTTCCTGCGCGAGCGCGACGAACTCGTCGCCATCACTGACCAGGAGCCGGTCGCGCAATGGAACCATCCGCGCTGGTGGATCGAGAAGCTCAAGCGCGACCACCCCCGCGACTGGCAGCGGATCCTGAACGCGGACAACGCGCAGGCGCCGATGACTTTGCGCGTCAACACCCAGAAATCCACGGCCGCTGCTTATCTGCTGGCGCTGGAAGCCGCAGGGCTCCCGGCCACGCGCGTCGGCGCCAGCGGCCTCCAGCTCGGACGCGCGCGGCCCGTGCAGCAGTTGCCCGGTTTCGCGGAGGGCGCCTCTTCGGTGCAGGACGCGGCCGCGCAGATGGCGGCGCCCCTGCTGCTGGATGGCCTGCTCCCGGTGAAGCCCGGCGCCGCGCCGCTGCGCGTGCTCGACGCCTGCGCCGCCCCCGGCGGCAAGACCGCGCACCTGCTCGAACTGGCCGGCCCCGGCGCCGCCGAGGTGATCGCCCTGGAGGTCGACGCCTTGCGCAGCCGCCGGATCGACGAAACCCTGAGCCGTCTCGGCCTGCAGGCCAAGGTGGTGGTGGCCGATGCGGCGCGCCCCGCCGACTGGTGGGACGGCACGCCGTTCGACGCCATCCTGCTCGATGCACCGTGCACCGCTTCGGGGATCGTGCGCCGCCATCCCGACGTTCGCTGGCTGCGCCGCGAGAGCGACACCGCCCAGTTGGCGGCCCAGCAGGCCGCGCTCCTGGCGGCGCTCTGGCCGCTCGTGCGGCCCGGCGGTCGGCTCCTTTACTGCACCTGTTCCGTCTTCCGGGAAGAGGGCTCGCAACAAATTGATGCGTTCCTTGCACACAACACTGACGCACGATTGCAACCGTCCCCGGGCCATTTGCTGCCCCAAAGCGGGGGGAATGTCCGTGGCGTCCCGGACAATCCCTCAGGTGACCACGACGGCTTCTTCTACGCCCTGCTTGAAAAACGCTGAGTCCGCTCGGCCGCGCCGAACGGTCCTGATGGCCGTGTTCCTGCTGGTCTGGGCGCTGCTGCTGGCGTGGCTTCCGGCCCCGGCGGCTGCGCAGAACCGGCCGGGCGCGGCGATCACCCAGATGCGACTGGAGCAGGCCGACGACGGCGTGTATCTCAGCGCCGGCGTGCAGTTCGAGCTGCCCTCGCTGGTCGAGGAGGTGCTCGACAAGGGCATCGCCATCTACTTCGTGGCCGAGGCCGAGATGTACCAGGAGCGCTGGTACTGGACCGACCGCAAGGTCGCCCAGGTCACGCGCCACATGCGGCTCGCCTACCAGCCGCTCACCCGCCGCTGGCGCCTGAACGTGTCGCCGGTGCCGATCACCGGCGCCGCGGGCTTCGGCATCTCCCTGAACCAGAATTTCGACAGCCTGGGCGACGCGCTCGAAGCCATCAAGCGCATCGGCCGCCTGCGCATGGGCGACGCCGCCGAGATCGGCGACGACCCGCTGCACCAGGTGACGTTCCGCTTCCGCCTGGACACCTCGCAGCTGCCGCGGCCGTTCCAGATCGGCGTGGTCGGGCAGGCCGACTGGAACATCTCGGCCGAGCGCACCGCCAAGCTCGCGCTGGAGAAGCAGCGGTGAGCAGCAAACCGCGCAGCGGCGCAGCGGCCACACCCGCCGCACGCCGCTCGCGCGCGATGCGCTGGGCCGTGGGTGTCGGCGCGGCGATGGTCACGGCCATCGGCCTGGTGCTGATGTTCCTGCTGGCCCAGGCCACCAACAACCGGGAGCTGTACGAGCGCTATTACGTGCGCCTGTTCGGCATCAACGTCGTGGTGGCGGTGCTGCTGGTGCTGGTGATCGGCTGGGTCGCCTTCCGGCTGCTGCGGCGGTTGCGCCAGGGCAAGTTCGGCAGCCGCCTGCTGATCAAGCTGGCGGCCATCTTCGCGCTGGTGGGCGTGGTGCCGGGCGCGCTGGTGTACGTCGTGTCCTATCAGTTCGTCGAGCGCTCCATCGAGAGCTGGTTCGACGTCAAGGTCGAGGGCGCGCTGGACGCCGGCCTGAACCTGGGGCGCGCCACGCTCGATTCGCTGTCCGACGACCTCGCGGCCAAGACCCGCGTGGCGAGCGCGCAGCTGTCGTCGGTGTCCGATGCGAGCGCCGGTCTCGCGCTGGAGCGCATCCGCGACCAGCTCGAGGCGAGCGACGTGGTGCTGTGGACGGGCACCGGACAGCTCATCGCCGGCGCGGGCACCTCGCGCTTCCAGCTCAACCCCGATCGGCCGACCGCGCAGCAGTTCCGCCAGGTGCGCCCGGACCGGCCGCTCGCGCACGTCGAGGGCCTGGACGAAACCGCCGCGCCCGGCGCGACGCCGCCCGTGGCGAGCGTGCGCGCGCTGGCCATGGTGCAGCGGCCCGGCTTCGACTTCGACACCGCGCCGCGCTACCTGCAGGTCACGCGGCCGCTGCCGCCGGCCGTGGTCAAGAACGCGCTGGACGTGCAGGAAGCCAATCGCGAATACCAGGAGCGGGCGCTTGCGCGCGGCGGCCTTCGCCGCATGTACATCGGCACGCTCACGCTGAGCCTGTTCCTCGCGGTGTTCGGCGCGGTGCTGCTGGCCGTGCTGTTCGGCAACCAGCTCGCGCGTCCGCTGCTCGTGCTGGCCGACGGCGTGCGCCAGGTGGCCGCCGGCGACCTGCGGCCCACCGCCGTGCTGCAGGGCAAGGACGAGCTGGGCGGCCTCACGCGCTCGTTCGCCGTCATGACGCAGCAGCTGGCCGACGCGCGCGGCGCGGTCGAAAAGACCATGGGCCAGCTCGACGCGGCCCGCGCCAACCTGCAGACCATCCTGGACAACCTGACCTCGGGCGTGATCGTGCTCGACGCCAAGGGCACCGTGCTCTCGACCAACCCGGGCGCCACCCGCGTGCTGCGCGCGCCGCTGGCCGCCTACGAAGGCCAGGCGCTCATCGACGTGCCGGGCCTGGCCGACTTCGGCGCCAAGGTGCAGCAGCAGTTCGACGAGTTCCAGGTCGAGCGCATGCAGCACGGCCTGGACCACTGGCAGCACGCCTTCGAGCTGCACGCCACCGGCATGGACCTGCCGCAGCAGGACGGCGCGATCAACATCGTGGCGCGCGGCGCGGAGCTGCCCGGCGCGGCGCGCCTCCTGGTGTTCGACGACATCTCCGAGATCGTCTCGGCCCAGCGCGCGCAGGCCTGGGGCGAGGTGGCGCGGCGCCTGGCGCACGAGATCAAGAACCCGCTCACGCCGATCCAGCTTTCGGCCGAGCGCCTGGAGATGAAGCTCTCGGGCAAGGTGGCGGCGCCCGAGCAGGCGATCCTGGTGAAGTCGGTCAAGACCATCGTTGACCAGGTCGATGCGATGAAGCGGCTGGTGAACGAATTCCGCGACTACGCGCGGCTGCCCGCGGCCGACCTGAAGCCCGTCGACCTGAACGCGCTGCTGGCCGACGTGCTGCAGCTCTATCACGCGGAGAACCTGCCGATCGTGCTGCGCTCGGAGCTCGACGTGCGCTGCCCGCCCATCCGCGGCGACGAGCAGCAGATCCGCCAGGTCATCCACAACCTGCTGCAGAACGCGCAGGACGCCGCCGAGGCCGCCGCCAGCAGCACGGGGCGGGCGGGCGAGGTCGTCATCCGCACCCGGCTGGGCGATTCGGGCCAGCGCGTGCGCCTCACGGTGCAGGACAGCGGCCCGGGCTTTGCAGAAAATATCCTGAAGCGCGCGTTCGAGCCCTACGTCACGACGAAAACAAAAGGTACCGGTTTGGGGCTCGCGGTGGTGAAGAAGATCGCCGATGAGCACGGCGCGCGCATCGAGCTTTCCAACCGCGTTGTCGACGGGGCTGTGGCAGGGGCGCAAGTCTCGCTATCATTCGCGCTGGCAGGCGAGCCGCGGGCAGCGGCCGCTCACACCGAAGACTCGAAGTCTTCCACCGCCTGAGCGCCAACAAAATCCAGCGCGAGGGCGCTGGACGGGCCAGCGGACCAACACCTACCAGCGCATACAACAAGCAGCACTCATGGCAAACATTCTCGTGGTCGATGACGAGCTGGGCATCCGGGACCTGCTCTTCGAAATTCTCAATGACGAAGGCCACAACGTGGAGCTCGCGGAAAACGCCGCCGAGGCACGCGCCGCGCGGCAACGCGCGCGGCCCGATCTCGTATTGCTCGACATCTGGATGCCCGACACCGACGGCGTCACGCTGCTCAAGGAGTGGTCCACCGCCGGCCTCCTGAGCATGCCCGTCATCATGATGAGCGGCCACGCCACCATCGACACCGCGGTCGACGCGACGCGCATCGGCGCCTTCGCCTTCCTCGAAAAACCGATCACGTTGCAGAAGCTGCTCAAGGCCGTGGAGCAGGGCCTGGCGCGCGAGAGCGCACGGCGCGCCGCGGCGGGCGTGGTGCCCGCGCCGGCCGGCGGCCACCAGGCAGCGGCGATTACCACCACGGGCGACAGCCTGCTGATGGCATCGCTGGCCTCGGTGCCGGTGCCCGATGCCGGTCCGCAATCGACCCAGAGCTTCGACCTCGACCGCCCGCTGCGCGACGCACGCGACGGCTTCGAGAAAGCGTACTTCGAATTCCACCTGGCGATGGAGAACGGCTCGATGACCCGCGTCGCCGAGAAAACCGGGCTGGAACGCACCCATCTTTATCGCAAGCTCAAACAACTTGGCGTCGATCTTTCAAGAGGGCGCAGAAGCGCTGTATAATCTAGGGCTGCACACAATGGCCCGGTAGCTCAGTTGGTAGAGCAGCGGATTGAAAATCCGCGTGTCGGTGGTTCGATTCCGCCCCAGGCCACCATTTTTCTTTCTCGGTAGATCCCAAGACAGCTCAAAAGCCCTTGTACATCAAGGACTTAGCCTCAAAAAGGCGGCTCAAGCGGCATCACCGAATCTCACAAAGTCCCGTTCTTGCGCGTACCCCACGGTGTACCCCAGACTGCTTTTCAATTGCAGTCGATTTTGGGTACACCATGGGGCAACTCAACGAGCTTCTGATCAAGGCGGCAGCGCCGCGGGACAAGGAATATTTGCTGGCGGACGGCGACGGTCTGTACCTTCGCGTACGGCCGACCGGCAAGGCGTGGGTCTATCGCTACAAACGGCATGGCAAGGAAGCCAAGCTCAGCATCGGGCACTACCCGGTGGTGACGCTTGCGGCGGCGCGCAGGAAGGCGCGTGCCGAGGCCGAGAAGCGCGCCGAAGGCGTCGATCCCCGCGAGGCACGGCGGGTGGAGGGAGAGCGTGTTCGCGTTGCCCGCCTCAATACCTTTGAACGAACTGCCCGTGCATGGCACGCGCAGGCGTGGAAAGACCGCACATGGTCCGCCGGCTATGCCGAGAAGGTGATGCGCCACCTGGAATTGCACATCTTCCCTTGGATCGGTGCGCTGGCCATGGAGGCCATCTTGCCGACTGAGGTGGTCCGATGCCTTCACCGCATCAAGGAGCGCGGCAATCTGGAGACGGCGCAGCGCGTTCGCGAGGCCGTACAGCACGTGTTTCAGTACGCCGTCGATGTGGGGGCGCTGGAGCCGGCAAAGAACTTCGTGAATAGCCGTACTGCCGGGCTGCCGCCACCTCGCACGCGCCACTATGCAGCCATCACGGACCCGCAGAAACTCGGCCAGTTGCTGCGCGACATGCGTGCCTACAACGGCAACGTCATCACACGCGCGGCCCTGCAGCTCTCGCCCTTGCTCTTCCAGCGGCCTGGTCAGTTGCGGCTGGCGCACTGGGAAGATGTGGATCTTGACCAGGCGCTGTGGCGTTGCCCGCCCGAGAAGATGAAGCTGCGGGAGTGGAAGAAGCGCGATGTACGCACGCCGGCTCACCTCGTGCCGCTACCGACGCAGGCGGTCGAGATCCTGCGCGACATCTATCCGCTGACCGGTCCCCGTGGGCCGATCTTTCGCAGCATGTCGAAGCGCTCCGAGAAGACGCGGTACATGAGCGACAACACCATCAACAGTGCGTTGCGCACGTTGGGGTACGACACAAAGGAACAGATCACAGGCCACGGGTTCCGCGCCACGGCGCGGACCTTGATTCGCGAACTGCTTGGGGCGGACCGTGAGGTGATCGAGCGGCACCTGGCGCATGGCTCCGATGAAGAGCTGGGTAGCGCCTATGACCGCGCCACTTTCCTGAATCAGCGGCGCAAGATGATCCAGTTGTGGGCGGATCTGCTCGATGACCTGGCTGCGGGGAAGACGTTGGAAATGCTTTCAGATACGGAGTTCGCGACAGCAAGGGGAGGCGAGATGAGCGTGGTGCAGGCGCGCTCTTTTGCCGGAACGTTGCCGATCTTGATTACCGATTCCGGGAACAGTGTGGGCACGTTGCAATCGCACACCCCCGCTGGATCTCGATCGGACGACATCAAGTCATGAGGAAAGAAATTTCTTCCTCCAAGGAGAGCGCTGCGACCTTGCCGAGCGGGTATGCCGGTATCCGAGGTGGCATCGTCGAGTTGCTCGATGCCGGAAGGCACGCAGCTGCTCGGAGCGTCAATTCATTGACGACGTCGAGCTATTGGGTGCTCGGTCGCCGCATCCTCCAGGCCGAGCAGAAAGGCAGGCGGCGAGCGGGCTATGGCGAGCAACTGATCGAGCGGCTTTCGTTGGACCTGATAGGGCAATTCGGCCGAGGGTGCAGCCGTTAGAACTTGCAGCAGATGCGCTTGTTCTTTCTCGCTTGGCCAATTCGCCAGACGGTGTCTGGCGAATCTCCCGGATTGTTGGCGCAAGAACCCGCCTCCGGGAGGCAGTCGCCGGACACACGTCCCGCAACCGAGATCAGTTTTGCCGATCCAACTCGGCCATAGCGACTTGAGGAGTTGACGCCGCTTTTCGCACTGCCTTGGTCTGCTTATGTTCGCCTGCTCTCGGTCAGGGACAGTAACGCCCGCCAGTTCTGTGAATCTGAGGCTTTGCGCGGAGGTTGGAGCGTGCGCCAACTTGATCGCCATATCGGTAGCCAGTTTTGCGGGCGTACGGCACTTGTCACGAAACAAGGCCGCGATGCTGGAAAAGGGGGCGATGCCGGCCAAGGAGGATACGGTATTGCCCGACGAGGCGGTCAGGATCCCTATGTGTTGGAATTCTTGAAACTCAAGGACGAATACTCGGAATCCGAGTTGGAAGCCCCTGATCCACCGGCTGGAAGACTTCCTGCTCAAACTTGGCGGGGACTTCAACTTCGTCGGGCGGCAGCGGAGGCTACGCATCGACCGGACTTGGTATCGGGTGGATCTGCTGTTCTTTCATCGCCGCCTGCGCTGTCTCGTCATCATCGGCCTGAAACTTGGCGGTCTACCCATGCGGACGTGAGACAAATGCATTTGTACTGCAACTACGCCAGAGAGAACCGGACATTGCCCGACGAAAACTCGCCACTCGGTCTGATCCTCTGCGCCCACAAGGGCACGCACTGGCGAGGTACACCCCTGAAATTCAAAGTTCACCTCCTCGGCTCGACGGACACAGGGTCATTAGTAGGATGCAAGTGCGAAATGACACGCAGTTTGCCGTCGCAAGACCGTCGTATCTAAATGTACATGCCTATGGTAGGCTAGTCAGCGAACTAGTCTAGGAGCAGCGCGCTATGAAGATTTGGCCTGTCCAGGATGCCAAAGCGAGACTAAGCGAGTTCCTAGAGGCTTGCGCTACGACCGGCCCTCAGATGGCCAAGCGCGGGGTGGAAGCAATTGTGCTGGTGCCTGCTGCTGAGGGGCGGCGGCGTCAAGCCTTAGCGAAACCATTACTCAAAGAATTATTGCTGTCTCATGTAGCGCGTACAGAATGCTTGATTTCGACGCGTAACGCCGTTCGCGTTCGACTTATTCCGTCCACACGGTGAGCAGGCCCGTGTACCTGCTTGATACGGACATGGTGTCCGAACTTCGTCGGCCCGGTCCGGCCGCGTGTTTGGTCCGATGGCTTGACTCGGTCGCTGATGCTGATCTGCATTTGTCAGCCGCCACGCTCGGTGAAATCCAGGCAACCATCGAACTTGTCCAAGATCAGGATGCCGCTGAGGCAACTGAGATGGACAGGTGGATCGATTTTTGACCGGCGCCTATAACGGTCTATCAATGGATGCAGAGACGTTTCGAGTGTGGTCCCGCCTCATGCATAGAGATCCGGATGCGGCGTCCGAAGATGCCGTGATTGCAGCGACCGAAAAGCGGCATGACCTCACGGTCATCACGCGCAATGTGCCTGAGTTCGAACGGTTCCAAGTGCCTCTTCTCAACCCCTTCGAGAACGCGTAAGGCAAAGCGACAGGCCGTACAGAAAAACAAAATGGAGCGCATTATTTCTAACCGACTCAAACCAAACGAGCGGTCTTTCATTGCCGTGACAAAAGACGAAGATTGGCGGCTATTCAATCCGAAGATCGATGATGACGGTTCGGTCTATGCGGCTCTTCGCCGTTTTTCCAAGCTACCGGTGGCTGGAGCCATTAGCAAACTGACAGAGTTCGCGCAAACCCTCGGTGTTTCGACGTTACCAACTCTCAAGGCCAAGGTGGCTGCGACCCTGCTCCGCGATCTGTTGATGATCGGATGGGAAGCCCATACCTCAGCTCATCACATCCACGTCAGGCCTTCGAAGCACTCGGACCCGATTTCAAGAAAAGCTCTCATTCGTCAACAACTGCTTTTTGGTCGGGATGACCAACTATCGGAGGATTCTCACCGCCGCTTCATCTACTCCATGGAGCGGCCCTCGAAGCACTCCTCAAGCAGGCCAGTAACAGACCTTATTGCCGACGGTCGCCGATTGTCTGAACAACTCAGGCCCATCGTTGCCGCCCCTCTGGAGAAACGGGCCGAATTACTTCACAGCGTTTGCCAGCCGTACGCGCAGTTGGTCAGCGATGAACGCGATGAATTCACAAATCTGCGATTGATCGATATCTGGCGATACTTCCGCCATAGTTGGAGCACCCGCTATCGTTCAAGTCCGGGTCGGAACCTTTTTTATCTCATCCGCGACGCCGCGCAACCAAGCCATCCTGTCATCGGGATCACAGCCCTAGGGAACACTGTGATGCAACTGACGCCGCGAGACAAGGCACTTGGGTGGACGGTCGATGGTTTGCTCGACCTTGTGGAACAAGGCGTGATTTCGGATGTCGAGGTCCTTCGTGCCTTTCGAGCACGTCTTGAAGAAGACTTCGATCAGATATATCGTGATGATCTGCCGGTCGATCGACGGATCGATCACAGCGTGGATGACGAAACGCTGAGCAGGTTGTCTGTGATTGAACAGGATGCGCTGAAGGACCGCGAAGACGCTTTGAGAAGCGACGAAGACAACGCGCCCAAAAGACCGGACGACCTGACGCCAAAGCGTTTGCTGGAACTCACCAAGACGCCGCTCTACCGCTCAAAGCGTGCGCGGGCGGCAAGGGAGATCTTGCGCGCCTACCGGACCATCGCGATCTGGCATTCGGGGCTCCGTGACCTGGCGGCGACTGATCACGGTGCTTGGGCGCTCAACTTGGTTATCAAACAACTGAAGAAGCGCTTTTCTGCAACCAGCATGATGGAGTTGACGGTTTGCGGCGCTGTCGCACCCTATAACCATCTGCTTGGTGGAAAGTTGGTGTGCCTTCTGATGATGAGCCCGCGTGTGGTGAACGACTACCGTGAACGATACGGGGGTACGGTCAGCATCATCGCTAGCCAGATGGCTGGTCGGCCGATTACCAAGGAACCACATCTGGCGTTTCTCGGAACCACCAGCCTGTATACCGACCATTCATCGCAGTACAACCGAGTCAAACTTCCTCGGAACACGGTGGAGGGGCAGACTGCTGAGATTGCGTATGAGCAACTCGGAAGAACAGAGGGGTTCGGCTCACCGAATCTGTCCGCAACTACGGAACTAGGGTTGGCTCAGATCGCTGAAGCGGCAAGTGGTTTCCGGAACGTCAATTTCGTATTTGGTGAGGGGCAGAGCCCCAAACTGCGGCAACTGCGCGAAGGCTTCACTCACCTGGGGTTGAATCAAACGAACCTTCTTCAGCACGGGGCGCCTCGCATCATCTACGGCGTTCCTTTGGTGACCAATCTAAAGCGCGTGTTGCTCGGTGTTGATACAGAACCTCGGTACGGCATCGATCCTTCACTGGCGTCCGCGGAGCGCACGATCGCGAATTATTGGACAGCGAGATGGCTCGCCTCTCGTCTCGACTATCTGCCGGCCTTCGAAGCGGTAACTCGTTCGACCCCGCTCACCGAGCGGGTGTCGCGTCTCGTTCCCGAGCGGCCAGCAGAAGGCGGGCCACAAAAACAACTATCGCTGAAGTCGGCCATCGGAGAGAGGAAAGAAATGCAAAGCGACACCAAGGCGGACGAACGTCTGCAATTTATCCGTTTGCTGTATCGCAACGAAAGCGCGTTCAGCGATCACGTGAGCATTAGCAGACTGAAGGAACTGAACATCAAGACCAACCTTGAAGAGGTCGTTCGCAAAGTGGTCCGCAGCGGCGGTTCTGTCGTAATCACAGGCAACGCCGGTGATGGAAAAACGCACGCGATTCTTCTCATGAAGAAAGAGCTCAAGGATGCGGAGGTGGTCACTGATGCAAGCGAACTCTCGTCCGCGGAGATCGTGCGTCGCTGGCAGGCAGCTCGCGACGAGAAGAGGCCCTTCTGCATCGCGATCAACGAGGGGCCGCTGGTTGATTTGGTACGCGAATTCAGGGGCAAGCATCAATGGCTTGAGGATATTCGGGCGCAGTTGCTGCGGTTAGTCAACTACAAGCCGTTGGAAGCAGCCACAGTGGATGACGGCGAAGCCTGGAAGCCGCAAAAGGGTGAGACGGTCATACTTGATTTAAGTCACCGCCGCGTACTGTCGCCTGACCTAGCGGGGGAGATCATCGACAAACTGACCGACGATCATTGGTACGACGCCTGCTCGGCTTGCACAGGCCAAGAAAACTGCGTTATCACTTACAACCGGACCACACTTCGTTCGCCCCTGCCGCGCGAGCGCATGGTGAAACTGTTAACTACGGTTGGGCGCTCTGGCGCAAAGATCACTTTCCGCGAGGCGCTTGCGTTCGTTTCGTACTGCATTTTCAGCGGCAAGTCATGCGAAGAGTTAAGAGAGTCCGGAACCAGTGAGTTCGCCCGGTATTACTGGAACGCTTTCGAAGGAGAAGGTGCGATCTTCGAACTGTTAAATCGCGGGATCGATCCGATGAAGCAGACCAATCCGCAAGTCGACGAGCACTTGTGGAGAGGGACTGTCGATCCGACCGATTTTGTTGGACATGGTCAGTTGCCGGTACTTCAGCGAAATTTGGACGAAGTCGCCGAAAAAGAGCAGCGCAACCTTGCTGATGAGTTCACGGCGTTGAAGCGCCGCTGGTATTTCGAGCACACGAATGGACAACTTTTCGACTTCTCAGATGCGAACAAATTATTCGTTGAACTGCAGGACACTTCGATTGCCATGGCGATTCGTCTGAGCCGCCTTATTACACTCATCAATCGCTGGTGGAACAGAGGCGGAGAAATGAAGTCGGACGCGCTTCGGCTTTGGACCAGGCTGTCCTATCAGCCGCGCGCACGCAGCCAAGCAATGGTATCGGGCTTGGCTGTGAATCGGAATCGTCTGCGACTCTACAAGCCGGAACTGGCTCCGGTCCTACGCAAGGCTTTTGGCGAGCAACCCACAAACCATCTTCTTCTCGCATCTGCGGATGATCCGCGGTTTGCGCGGCTCGTAGTGGATCCGGAATTGCTGGAAGGGCTGATTCATGGCTCACTCGCCGATGGGCAGAGTGAAGTTGCTCGGCGGTTGAGTCAGTTCAATGACACGCTCTCCCAGTACGGTGAAAAGAGTCCCGATGTGCGAACAGTGGATGTTGTGGATCCGCAAAGCGAACTGCGTACGACAGTTGTCGTCGACCTTATCAATCGCCGGTTCGACTCTGCCACCTGAAAGCAATTATGAGCACTCAACTTCGCAAGGTGATCACTGAGGAAGTTCAGCGCCGGCATGGCTACAAAGTGATGGAAGCCAAAATTAAGCCGGTTCACATTGCTAACGCACTGATGCGTGCGGAACATCAGGGTGTCGGACGAATGTCGGTCTTAGAACAACTTTTCGAGGCGACGCTGACGAAGAACAGCCTCGACAAACGCGTAGCAGCGGTACGCTCTTTGGTAGATGGGCAACGTGATCGTTGGGGCGCGCTTGGTGAGGCGGCGGATCTGAAATCATCTGCTTTGATGACTAAGGTACTGCCGTTGATTCGCACGCTGCTTGGCGCAGACGGTGCGGTGTTCGGGAGATCCCCGGAGTTCTCGTCGTTCTCTTCTCCAACTGCGCTGACTGTGACCGGGGACCCATCCGATGATGGCGCCGGCCTGTTCATCCATCGCTTGTGGGGAGGACATGACCCGGCGCTGCGTCTGGATATCCTCAAACTCTTGTCGGATCTGACGAATCCGGAGAAGAGTCCCGCTGACATGGACGACTTGTCGGCCCTGCTGTCTCCTTTGGTGGATTCGACACGGAAAAGGGTTATTTCCGCAGTAGACAGCGAGGACCTGCGGGATGGCTATTCCCCGGTCGAGACGGCCCTACGCGACGCGGCCAACAATCTCGATGCGTACGAACGGAAACTCAATCCCAATCCAATTGCCAGTTTGCAGCGCGTGGTTCTTTTGGCTGCCTTGTCTGTTTTCATGCACGCTGCCAGCCGACCACGGGAGCGCGCCGGTATGCCCGAGCGGGTGTTGTTGCTGGATGCTTCGGGCGACCACTCATCGCCCACGGTTCTCGCAAGCACCCGGTGCATTGCGCAACTGATCAGCGATGCCAGGACTTACATGGCACTAGTGGTCGGTGATCTGCTTTCGGCGCAACTACCAGATTGGCATGCGGACCCCGTCAGTGCGCTTAACGGCATTCTCCAAAATTCAGGAATCGCTCCGCTGGAGGATTCGAACGTGATCGCACGCCGGCTGCAGGACATCGTGAAAGAGCACGACGATCCAAATGAGATTGTTCAAGAGGTTACGGAAGAAATTATTCGGCAAGCCGAGGGTTCTTCGAGCCGCGGCTTGGACGGATATCTCCGCTTGCTTGGGATTCGTGCGGGCTTTCTCTATCCTGCCCAGAAGAATCCAAACAAGCGCTTGAACCCAGCGGATCGCACGCTAGAGGTCTTGGTCGCGTCGACGATCGATGTCAATCAACCTCCATTGGAGTATCGCGATTTTCTTGAGTTGCTTCGACAGAAGTGGTCTATCGTGGTAGGCGGTCGCGTCGATGACGGGGTGTTGCTTGCGGAAATCGGGGCGACGGTTCCTGCTCGTGCGTTGAGCGAGAACAGCGAGCGCTTCTTGAGTCGCTTGGAGTCGATCGGGCTTGCACGTCGCTTGGCCGACAGTGTTGCAGTGGTTGGCTTGTTGGAGGCAAACCATGAGTGAGGTCGCAGTGAACGTTAATCGGCATATTGCGGATTTGCTGCTCGCCGAATTTGAAGCCGCTGCATCGCGAGAAGATTTTGGTGTTGTGGCTCAAGACACAGCGGGATTTGATCGGGATCATTTCCTAGCACTGCTACCTGATCTTTTAGGGCAGAAGAAGGGGAGACTGCGAGTATCACTGGTGGGACAGCGCAGCGCCGTCCAGCAATTCCAGTCAGCCTACCCTAAGTACGCGGAATTGGTGGCGTACGATGAAGAGACGGCGGTGCAATGGCGGAACCAGAAACTCAAGACCATTGTGGTGATTGCGGACGGCCCACTCAATAAGCAGGCATCGTTGAAGGATTTCCGTGTCCTAGGCGAAAACACCTTGATTGGTCGCTTGTGTGACGAACAGCGTGACAAGGCAGAGGTGCTTTGGCTGCGAACGCTGTGGGATGCGTTGAAGTCCACCCGAGGTCCGAGTTTGTCGCTGCGGGCTATTGCCAACTATGCCGATGTACTGAAGGGATTCAACCCGCTGGATCGGTCTGTCCGAGCACCCGCTGCGCTGCACGCACTGGGCCTGTTTCCAGATTCGCATCTTGCTGATGAATCGACCGAGGGACGGGTGGTTCGGCGCCTGAAATCGAACGCAGAGACTCTTGCCACCGTGAGCAATGGTGCACCTGACGACTGGGATCGGATTGCGATCTTCTGCCGTGCATTGCCCAAAGCAGAGAAAGCGAAGTTCAACGCCATTCGAAAGCGTCTAAGGTCCATCAACGATCGAAGTGCAGATACCTTAACTGGGGTAGAACTTTCGGACGTTATGACCTTGTGGCGCGGAAAACTCACGCCAGCAAATCCCGATGCCGAACTTGGCGGCGTGAAGAAGGATGGAGGACGGATCCCGGTGGAGTCAGTAGTCGCCGAACTGCTGTTGGATGGCGGCGAAGAGAGGTTGGCGGACATTGCCGAGCAGGTGTCGGTGTTGACCGAGCAAGCGGAGAATGAGCAAACCGTCGGTGAAGATGAACCGCTCGGTGGAGTTGAGGGGAAAGGCAACGATGGCACATTGCTCACCCAAACCGTGACCAGCGTGAATGCCAATGTCATCGCGCTGGTGAAGTCGCGCTCCACTCATTCCGACTGGGGAGGCGTAATCGACATCGAGTCCGACCGTGTTGATGCGCTAACCGAGGTTGCCGCGTTCAAGGCTTGGCGGCCGTTCGTTTTCCAGGAGTTTCGTCAATGGCTTGAGGAGTTTGTAGAGGCCGAATTGGCGCCGTCTGCTTGCCTCGATCTGGCGACCTCTCTAGCGAGTGCGAGGGGGCGATTGCTGGCTCATGCCGCGGAACTCACGGTATCACCCGTTGCTGTCCTGGCCGGGCGTCCAGACGCTCTTAGTGCGGCGAATGAATATCTGCAAGCCTATGATCAACTACTCAAGCAACTTCAGTCAGCGTTCCAGGAGATGTATTCGCAGGCCATGGACGAAGCCGAACGCGTGGTGCATTGGCTTCTCTCGATGGAACTGTATGTCTACCGCAGAGAAGGTGTTCCAGAGGTTCTTCTGTCCCCGCTGCATCCGCTGAATCTCTGGCGTAGCGTCGCGATTGTTCGCGATCTGCAAGCCCTCGGCGGCCGGCTATCAGAAGCCGAGAGGCACACGCTCATCGCGGCGTCCGCAGAGGACTTGCAATTGCTCAACGTCCTTATTCTTCCGAAGATCGAATCCGTGACTGGGCAACCTTCGCTGTTGGGGCATGCTGGTACCGTGGCGCATTTGCCGCTCTTCAAAGAGGCTCCGCGTGGGGTGCTGGAACCCGACGGCTTGAAGTCAGTTAGTTTCCTGGCGGCGTTGGCGGCACAACTTCGACCGTTTGCGAGGCCGGGTTTGCAGATTCTCTTCGTCAATGTTCCTCGACCTGCTCGCTTTGTTGAGGCGATCCTTGATGTGCTCGATCTCGACAATCAAGGAACCGAAGACACGTTCTGGGGTGTGCATATCCGCTTGCGCTACACCTCGGAGGACACGCGTGGGTGGACGGGTGAATTGGAAGATATGGACGATCAACTCAAGGATCGCATCAAGGCTGGGCAGGAACGCGGCTTAATTAGCCTGTCGGTGGACCCCGAAGTGAGGAAGTGGCCACAAGTCATCGAGGAGATCCGCAGACTGCCAGCCCATCTAAGTGTTGTCTTCGATCCCTTCGAGGTGCGCACTGCGCTGGTCGCGCGAGCTGGCCTGCATGCCCTGAGTCCATGGATGCCGAGTTGCGAGTACCGTTACAACAAACTCAAGAAGCAGATCACCATCATTCCGGTGGCGGAAGAGGAGGTTTTCGCAACCTACTTTGCGACGGCAACGCTTGTGCACCGTGAACTGCGCCAGAGCACCGTGACGCATCAACCACAGGTTGCCTCGGTGAAGAGTTGGCTGGATCAACTTGCGGAGAGCAGCACCTGGACATTAATAGCCGACCCCCATCGAGTGCTGGTTCCGCGGCTTGGGGATGCCGAAGTCGTCGATAGAAGAGTCGAGGGGACTCGCCAACTCACGACCTTTGGCCGCGACTTGAGCCCATTCATACGTCGTTTGGATCAACAGTTGCGTAGAACTCACTTTGTTGCGGACCCAAACACATTGGAGGAACTGGTTCGCGACTTGGTGGCAATGGAACCAAACGGCATTCTCGGTTTGGTGGGTGGCGAGAAAACCAAGCATGTCAAGGGTGCGCTTGGCAAGCTTATTGCCATGCGGTGGTACCGGCGCCGAGATCCGAGCGGTTTGGCGGTCAGTTTGGATACGCAGAACGCCAGGAGATGGTTGACCGCAGGAGGGCACTCGAACGAGAAGGCCGATCTGATCGGGCTGCGCGAGGAAAACGGTGAATTAATCATCGACGTCATCGAGGTGAAGACGCACGATGAAGGCACGCCATACACCGTGAGAGAGGGCATTGTGACCGGGCACGCGGTGGACCAGGTGGTTGCGACCCTGCATGCCCTCGCAGAAGTGTTCGGCGGCCCCAATCTGTCGCCGCTCGCGAAGCCGCGCAGGGAGGTTGTCCGCGAGCATCTGTACACGGCCCTCCTGAGAGACCTCGATGCACAGTACATCGAGCGGTGGCATGGTTTGCTGCAGGATTTGTTTAACGGGAGTATTTCCGTCAAATTAGCTGCGCGCATCGTGCATGTCCAACTTGCTAGCGTCGTTACCACGGAGTCTTTGAGCGTCATGACCAACCTCGGCATCCCCGTCGAGATCAACACCCTCGCAGCAACGGATGTCGGTCTCGCGTTGACCGCGACACGCATTGCCAAGGAGGAACTTCCACTTTCTGGCCGCGGCCATGGGAGCGGCGGGGGTAACGCCTCAAAGGGTTTGGAACCTAGTGTCGTTTTCCGGCGGTTGACGAGGCCAGCCGCATCCACCGCAGACCACGATCAAGATGCGAGCGATTCAATCTCGCCAAATGAAGGCCTTGGTGCGCGAACTGTTGATAGTCTTCCCCGTGCAGGGCAAACCCATTCGCGCGATCTGGAAGCGGCCACGCCGACTTCTCCCCCCGGATTGCTGGAAATTGAACTGGGTGCCGAAACTGCGAATGCCAAATCCGTAGTTCGCTGGAGTCCGGGAAAGCAAAGCAATGGCTTCTTCTTGATACTAGGTTCATCGGGTTCGGGGAAGACGGAGGCACTGAAAGTTGTTGGCAAGAGCATCGGTGACTTCGGAGTGCCCGTACTGGTACTGGACTTCCACGGGGATGTGAAATTCCCCGGGCTGCGGTCGGTTTTGCTGTCCTCGGGAACGTCGAGTACCGCAGGGGTCAATCCCATGGAGTTAGATTCTCAAAGCGCGGAAGAGACTGGGTTGTACGACCAGCGAAAAGTTTTGCGAGACATGATCCGCAATGCTGTGCCTGCGCTTGGCCACCGGCAGAATGCCATCCTGCGCGAAGCTTTAGAAGACGCCTACACCGGCGCTGGTTTCGATGACTCCGATCCGAGTACTTGGCGCAATGCCCCGCCGACTTTTGCCGACGTTGAAAGGATCTTGGAGGGGTGGGTTGCTGACGACGGCCGAAAGAGTCAGCGTTCGGCGATCGAGGGGTGTTTGGCGGCGGTACGAGAGATCTTCGAACATCCGATTTTTCACCGAACTGAGCATGTTTCGACAGACGAAATTTTGTCATCGAACATTCGCCTGGATTTAAGCAAGCTGACGGATGAGGTGCGTTACATCACGGCAGAAACACTACTCCGAAAACTATTTCGCGTGTTGCGTTTGAAAGGGCCGATTCCAGTCCAGCCAACTGACGACGGGCAACGCTTCCGGTTATTCGTAATCATTGACGAAGCCAAAATATTGAGCACAGGTGCAGGCGATCCTGACGCGCCGGACCGGATTTTGAACTTGCTATTCACCGAGGCGCGAAAATTCGGGTTGGGAATGATATTGGCATCGCAAATGAGTGATCATTTCGGCTCCGAGGTAAAAGCCAATGCAGCAACTTGGTTGGTTTTGAAGCCCATGGACATTAAAGAAGCGAAAAAGAACGCGCCCAACGTACATATGGACCCGGACGCGCTCACCAGTCTCAAAGGGCGGGGCGACGGCTATTTAAGAGACCGGTCATCGTCAAGAGCTCGTCGCATACAGATTCGGCCATTGCCACCAACTTCATCCGACAGTTGACCAAAGACGTCGAGGTCGCAGGAAAAGTTTATTATTTCGCGCATCCCCCAAACCGTTATCGATCGCCGAGCATCGTCAGAACCGATCCCGCTCGGCATTTGTGAATTGGAGCAAAGGATTTTGAAAAATGAAGTACACGACAGGTGGCTTCGCGGTCGATGAGCTTGATTTTTTGCAACATATAGCCACTCGCTTGTTGGTCGCGTGCTCGCGCGGTGATCTAGATCTCAACAGGCTCGCTAGAGAGGAACTCGCCCAGCGAGGACTAGATCAAAGCGGAATATGGGTAGGACCGGCGAGGGCCAAATTAGCACTTGAGGAAGTCCAGGCCGGCATTCTGCGTTCGTCGGCAGTATTTTTCGATTCTACTTAGCCCATCACCCCTTCTCTTTATCTATTTGGACAAGCCGGCCCAACGACGTTGGGTTCAATCTGTAGCGGAGGCGTGCACGACCCTCTCGATTAGTTGCTTGTGAAAGTCGGCAGGTCTTCAAAGGCGGAATCAAATCTGTCCTAGGCAGGCGCACATTCAACGTTGAAAAAGCCAGCCTCCATTAGGGACGCGGCACTATTTCCAAAATCTTCGTGGATTCTTCTGTAGGCATCGGCGTTTTCGTATGTGAACGGAGTTCTTTCCACGGAAAAGTTCTTGACTCTCTCCATTAAGCTTGTTTCCATCCTCGCATTCATATTTCCAAAAGCTGTCACCATATTTTGAATTGCAACTACTCTGCCGTCATCTGCGAAAAAATTAAAGTGCTTCGATTCGCCGAAAACGATGAGAACTACTTCATTTTTTATATTGAGTAATGGCACGGCGAGCCAGGATCGCGGTAAGTCTTCGATGGCATGAAAATCTCCGCTATCTGTGATGTCTAGAACCAAATCTTGCTCAAGAAGTGCTTGCGAAGCATAACGTCTTGTCCGCCAAGTTTTTTTCTCCATCAAAGCTTTTCCGGTTATTCCGTGGTTTCCTTTGAATATCCGGCCAGCCATAGTTGGTTGATATTCGCTTGGGGACAAATATCCACAGGCCTGCTGTAGGAAGGCGGTCTCTGCGTGGACGACAATGCGGTGGATGGTTAATTTAAAATCGCTATATTGGGGCGTGTCGGAGTGAAGATACCCAACGAGTGCCGATAAAAAAGCCAATAGAGAAAATTGAGTTACTTCGGGTACGGGTTCCTCGCCGAGCAAACTTGGATTCACTTGTTTCTCCAATCATCTGGTTGAAAAAATCCGGGTTTAAACCATGGTATGGGGCTTTGGTGCTGATTAATTTTCATTTGTTCTAATGCGCTCATTCGGTTACTCACGTCACTTCCGCCTAGAAGATTTTCAAATTCCTGCGTCGTGGAGGTTCCATGTCGACACAGTACGTTGCTTGGCAAAATGTTTAAATCTATAACCCGATGTTCGAGTTCTCCGAAGACAGGAACAAACGCGCCGCATTTGTAAAGCAAAAACAGCATAAAGCGATTGAGAAATGAACTGGTAGCCCCAAAGGCGTCTCTTATGCTTCTATTTGTGCCGTTAGGTCCGCCCAGATGTAGATACACTTTTGTGTCTTTTCGCAGCCGATAAGATAATTGTTTTGCAACCTCGGAAACATCGCCAAATTCTTGCTCAAAGGTGTTGAATAGCTCCGCGATGCCCGTTTTATTCGACTTAATAGACAACAAGTTTAATTCGGCTGCTCTTAGCTCGTTGACGTTTTTGAAAATTTCTTTTAGGATTGTTTCTTGTCTAAATCGCTCGATTGTGAGACGAAATAGATCGGTCAGCGCGCCGTCGCCATAACCAGAGAGCAAAATCCTATTTGCTGAATTCCCTAGGATTGGTTGAGACACCTGTTCATTGCGCCAGTAAGAAATACTCGACTTCCCTTCAGGTGCTTTTTCTAACCCGAAGCCGGTCGCGATGACGATCTCATCAAACGTTTCGGTGGTGCCAATGCCGTGGAGAACCGTATAGAAACCGTCAACTTCTTTGGTCTTCTTCCCAACCCACTCTATTCTGCGGTCGGACACTGAAAGTTTAGTGTGTTCGACGCCTACGATTACATCAAGTCGCGCACTGTGATTTTTATGGACAATGCGGAATTGTGCGAGAATTTTCCCCACTACGTCCGATGCCCTGCCGGCTTCCCATCGCATTAATGGAAGGCCAGTGCTTGGCTGATCACTTCCTTTATCTGGCCATTCGTATATATGTGGATGTATCCAACGATGGTCTGCGCCTTGCTGAATGGGACACAGGTCCAATCTTTTTTCAAACAAAACTATCTTTGTTTTGCTCGGAAATTTATTTAGCAGACACGCTGCAGTGGTTAGGCCCGTGATGCCGCCGCCAAGAATTGCGATTTTGGATGGAAATTCTCCTTCCATTTCGCATTTTTGGTGTAGAGCCCACGCAAAGTTGTGAGCGCGGACCTGTTGATTATATATAGTGACTCCTTTTTCCATTAATCCAATAACATGCACGCCCGGTGCGAGGTTGAAGGTGGATAAGCCGTCGATGGGGCTGAGTGTTTTCATGAGAACTTCGTTATTTCGCAGCCAAGCATTTGGTGTGTTAATACTGAAATCACTTCGCTGACTGCAGTTTGTAGAAAATTCTAATAAGTGTAAAATCATACCGCATGTCTACCGAACTCCCATCCCATTTAGTGCAAGGTCTAACTCTCTTGCGAGACGCTTTGGCCGTGGTGTTCCGTCCAGACACTGCGGTGCCGGGTTCCGGTGGCGAGACGCCTAGCGCAGGGCACTGCGCCGCCGTCGCCGTCATTGTTCGAGCGGAATTCGGCGGCGATTTTGTCAGCGCGAACGTACACGGGCAAAGTCATTGGTTCAATCGAATTTATTTCGAGTCTCAGTTGTTTGACGTTGACTTGACCGGAGATCAATTTGGATTTCCTTCAGTTCGCTTTGGTCCGAGTGGGTCGATTTTTGCAGAAGTGCGCACGCGCGGTGAACGCCAACTCAGTTCTGAAACTTTGCAACGAGCGTTGGTGTTGGCGCGCAGGGCAAATCGATTTCTCGCAGCTGAAAAGATAGCACTGTTTATTTCGGGGCGGACTTAAAATTTGATTGTTATTGCGCGGATTTTGGTACTCGGTCGGGTCGGTTGCCTGCATTTAGCTGCTCGGGTGAAGCGAGGCGTATGGGATTACTTTTTGAGAGGAAAAACATTTATTCCGAAAACTTGTGCTGACTTGTTTCAATGCAATTTAGACTTTGGGGTCGATAAGTAGATGTTGAATGCAGCGGACGTCTCGAGGAGACCCCTGGCCATCACCGGCGCTTCCCGATTCCCTGGCGCACGCGTGGCGGACGGGCGAGGGAGGAATCGGAGATTTCTTGGCCTTCGCTAGCCCTTGTCCCCAGTTGGATCTCCGCTTACTTCGTGACTGCGCCCCTCGCGAGTAAGCCCACTCGGTCGAGCCGACAAAACGAAGATCTTGGTCGACCCTTTCCGAGGTCTACGTAAGTCCCGCCATGTTGCTCTTCCGACAACTGATCTGCGGGTCAGTCATTCCTTGAAGAAGAGTAGTTGCCCGGGTTGGAGGCTAGACTTCTATTTTTCGGCTAGGAGCCAACACCGGCAGGTAGTCCGATTCGATCCTCTACAGTAGCCTCCGGCTTCCATCTGACATTTTCTTTGGCGCTGGGCTTTACACCATGGACTGGTCCGCATACGCAGTCGATCGTCGGTTCACCGGCCGCAGACGCGAACTTGATCTGCTTGCGCAGGAATTTTTCAACGCTGGGTCGAGAGTAGTCGCGATCACGGGAGGCCTCGGCATCGGAAAGACGGCGTTGGCGATGATGTTTGCGCAAACCCATATCAAGGCGTTTCCTGCGGGCACATATCACATACATACCTCTCCTTTCGAGCCGCTCAGAAACACCGTTGACTCTCATGTCTCACATCCTTCGTCTCCGTATCTTTTGATACTTGATGAAATGGCGGGCCAACGGGCGCACCAGCAATACCAAGAACTTGCTGAACTTCGTCGAACTCGACCGTCAGCCCGATTCATCTGCATTGCAAGAGGATTGGATTGGTCCGATCAAGCAGATCTCACTTTACGACTGGGAGGCCTGATCGATTCCGATCTCCATGAGTTGCTGGAAAAGCTCGGCTTTCCGTCAGACGTTGCTCGCGGAACGACTGATCGCTTCGGAGGCAGTCCACTTTTTGCGCAGATGGTTGCAGACAGTTTTAAGACGACAACAATGAGCCCGCGTGAGGTGATCGAGCGCCTGACTGCCTTCTACTACTCTGGCTTGCTTGGGCCGGATGGTCGGTCCCTCGGTGAGGGAACTAGTGGAGAGATCCAGATCGTCTCCGACCTTCGATCTGTCTCGGGCGACCTTCTTGCGAGAGCACATGCCAATCCCAAATTGCTGTACGATATTTCGCCGCGGCGATTTGAGGAGTTCGTTGCAGACCTGCTTGAACGTTTGGGATACAAGGTGACGCTCACCCCGGCCTCAAAGGATGGCGGCAAAGACATCTTTGCTGCGAAAAAGGACGACCTCGGCACGTTCTTGTACTTTGTTGAATGCAAAAAGTACGCGCCGGACAATAGGGTGGGCGTCAAACTGATCCGAGAACTCAACGGAGTAGTGCAGGCGGAGCGTGCAACAGCTGGAATTCTTGCGACAACCTCTTTCTTCACCCGGGGAGCGAAAGCGTTTCAAGAGCGCCTCTCAAATCAGATCAGTTTGAAGGACTACCTCGGGCTTCAGGAATGGATGTCGAAGGCGACCAAGCAGTAAAGTGCCGGGTTGCGAGACTCACAGAAAAAGCCGATTCGGCCGCACAGCACCCAACCACGAACTGCGTCTGGTTTGGGGCCTGCTGACCATAGAGCACTTCGCGAGACAGAGGGCGCCTCGCACATCATTGCCAATGGCAAGGTTCCCTCGGTGATCGCAACGAATCTGAACTTCACACCGACTCCGTTGGCCAAGCAGTCTGCCGCCTCTTTCAACAGGTCACGCTCCATGCGCGGCTTTGCGTTCTTCTTCCTCAAACACTGCAACGCAGTTGTTAGGGCTTCACACGCTCCGTCCAGCAAAGGCCTGCTGTGGCTCGACCGCAGCCTCGAGCACCCACTTGCGTAACATGTTCTCGTGCACATCGAGGTCGCGTGCAGACTGCGTCACCGGCACGCCCCCGTTCCCTTCACCACTTGAGTGCTTCAAGCTTGAACTTTCGGCTGAATTGCCCTCTCCTTCATGAGCCGCGTCCGATTTAATTTCACTACTTGACAAAGTGTCCTTGAGATCAGCGAAGCCCATTGCAGCACCGGCAGCATGTTGCGGAGGCCTCTGCGCGTTATTGGTGGCTACGGGGTTTTTCCGACGAGGCGCCAAGAACTGCCTGATTTGAGCGTCGCAACTCGCCGCCTTTCCACGAGGGCGCCAACGTCTCCTTGATTCCTTCGAACAGAGTGGGGAGAGTGATTTTCAAGCAAAAGCACAGCGTGGCCAGCGTCAACAGCGAAGGGTTGATGTGTCCTCGTTCTATCTTGGAGATGCGCGAGCGCTCCACCTCCGCATCGAAGGCCAGTTCAACTTGCGTGAGTCCCGCCTGTTCGCGGAAATACCTCAGGTTTCGCCCGAGAGCCAGGGTCACTGCGTTGGGCAACGTGCCCCGCGCAATGCCAGATGGCGTCTTGGTTCGTATGCCTGCAGTCATGCTCACTGCAGGCTCGCCGAATGTGCTTATGGAGGAAACGTCTTAAACGACACATAATCTTGCTGTGCATGTTTTTAAGAACACAGTGCAGCAACTATGTGGAACCAGATCAGCAACCTTCCCATTCAACGTCACCAGCGACGTCTTAACGGCGGTCTGCGCGTGACCAGCGGGGGCGTATGACGCGCAAACAGGCCGCCTCGCCCTTGCCCACGGCCCGCCCCCTGCGGTTGCCGATCTCGGTGACGCGCAGTCGGCCGAGGAAACCCGCACCTGTCGTGCGCAGCCTGTCCGCCGCGCGCATTGGCGTGCAGGTGAGGGCGCTGCGCATGGCGGCCGACGTGTCCGCCGGCCAACTGGCAAAGGTCTCGGGGATTTCCCCCTCGCTGCTCTCGCGTATCGAGCGAGGTTTGGTTTCACCTTCGGTGGAGACCTTGGAGCGTCTCGCGCAGGGCTTGCATGTGCCGACGTCGCGTTTCTTCAGTGACCAAGCGCGCCGCGCGGACTTCTGCCACGTGCGCGCAGGGCGGGGGGCGGTGGTCGACCGCATCGGTGCGGTGGCGGACTACCGCTACGAGTTGCTGGGCCACTTGCTGTCGGGCAATTTGTTCGTCGAGCCCTACATGGTTACGCTGCTGCCCGGGGCTGATCCCTACGTGACCTTTCAGCATCCGGGCCTCAAGTTCCTGTACTTCCTGTCCGGCGAGGTTACCTACCGCTACGGCGCAAAGACAGTCGCGGTGGCGGCTGGGGATTCGTTGCTGTTCGATGCGACTGCGCTTCACGGCATCGAGACGATTCGGGTGCGTCCAGTGTCCTACCTGTCAGTGGTGTTTACGCTGCGGGAGTGAGTGCTGAAGCCGGCGTTTCAGTCGAAGCTCAATGGTCATGCGGCACCCTTTGACGACTGACACCGACGAGCCAGGTAGAGATTTCGCACCCGCCCACCGCAGCAAGATCTGCGCGCATCGTACAAGTCCCGCGGCGCTGTTCAGGGCAATCTGCGAAGTTTTGACGCTTTCGCGTTCGGGCGAGACTGGGGTTTGGTTGGATGATCGCTCGTGAATTCGCTGCACTTGGTCCGCTTTGCCTGCCTCATCAATGTTCGGCGTGCCGAACATCGATGGAGATCTCGGAACTGCAAATCGGCGGCAGCTTTTGGGGCGACAACAGGATGCGTCGAGCTAGACGCCGAAATTCCCGGGGTAGAGTCCTTGTGCGGTGATGAGGGCAGGATAGACTGACGTCAGACATTGTTTACTGCAACGGAGTTGCAATGACCAAGACCTCTCTATCAAGCCGTGTGATAGCCACCCGGGTACCACCCGAGACGAGGGCGGGCTTCGCCGCACTGGCGGCGCGGCATCATCTCAGTGCGTCGACTCTGCTCGCGAAGATGGTCGACGAGGTACTCAAGACCAACGCCGAAATCTCGCTGGGCTCGGGTGTCCAACGCTCCCTACGCGAAACCGAAAGCGGCATTGGCGTGGCGGATCGCATCACGCTGCGGCTTCGCAGGGGCGATAGAGCGCTTGCGGCCGGACGAGCCCGTTCGCGTGGAATGAAGACAGGCAGCTACCTGGCCCTGCTGATCCACAACCATGTGCGTGACGCCGCAGTGCTGCCCCCGAACGAACTGGATCACATCAAAGTGACCAACGCCCGGCTGGCTGCGCTGGGACGGCAGCTTCGAACGTTCGGCATGCCGAACACTCTGCCGGAGCCGGTGGCACCGGACCTGGGCGAAGCCATCGCGACGGTCCGGCGGGAAGTCGAGAAGGCACGCGAAGCCATGGCAGCTGTCTTGCGCCGCAACCTCATCAGTTGGGAGACCGGCGGTGGGAGTTCTCATGTCTGAACATATAGCGCGCGCAGGCCAAAGCAGCCGTGGCCCCGCCGGTGTGCCGCGCGACATGGCGCTGGACATCGTGAGCTACGGTCGGCGGGGCCCCGGCGGCAGGTTGCGCCTCGGAGCCGACCAGATCGCGCAGATCCAGCGCACGGTGGGCCGTACGCCCGAGGTGATGGTGAAGGTCTCCGGCGGCGGACGGGACGTTGGCGGCGTCGAGGCCCATCTGCGCTACATCGGCCGGCACGGCAAGCTGGAGTTGGAGACCGACGAGGGGTTGGCGCAACAGGGCCGAGGGGCGGCCAGGGAAATCGTGACCGACTGGCAGCTCGAACTTTGCAGAAGCCAGTACAAGCCGAAACCCGCTCAGGGGCAGAAGGACACGCGCGCGAAGCTGGTCCACAACATCGTCATGTCCATGCCCGCCGGTACGCCGCCGGACAAGGTGCTGGCGGCGGCGCGCGTGTTCGCGCGCGAGAACTTCGCGCTGCAATATCGCTACGCCATGGTGCTGCACACCGATCAGCCGCACCCGCATGTGCATCTGGTGGTCAAGTGCGAGCACGAGTTCGAGCCCGACAAGCGCCTCTACATCCGAAAAGAAACGCTGCGCCAGTGGCGCGAGCAATTCGCCGCGCTGATGCGTGAGCAGGGCGTGGCGGCCAATGCCACACCGCGCCAAGTGCGAGGGCAGACCCGCAAGCCGTACAGGGACGCGATCCACCATCGGCTTAGAGAACTGCGGGCGTTCGGGCAACTGCCGGCCAGCGACCGGGCCAAGCTTCGGCCGCCGAAGACTTCGACCTTCATGCGCGCCAAGCTGGACAACGTGCTTCAGGAATTAAAGACAAAGCAAGGCACCCTGGATGCCGGCAAAGAGACCATGCAGCGCACGCGGCAGGAGGTGATGGCGGGCTGGCACGCAGTTACGGATGCGCTTCGAAGTCAGGGCCAGGCCGAGTTGGCCGACCGGGTGAAGCGCTTCGTCGCGCGCATGCCGGCTGTGCAGACTGATGCGCAGCGATTGGCGGATCGATGGAGGGAGACAGAGAGAAGTCGAACGCCGGAGCGCGCGGATGCCGACTCGTTTAGACCACGTGTCCGATGATGGGTGGAGTCGTCGAGCCATAGCGGGTCGCGATCCAGTGGTGTGTGGGCCGCCGGGTGCGGGGCGGTCAACTTCACTGCATGTCGAACGAGGATCATGCGGAACGCATGCGAATAATGCGATGTCCGGGCTTATTGAGCACCCCGTAGTCGATATCGTCTTGCGTCGAGCGACCTTGGACGTTCTCGAAGCATTTGCGCGCAGGATGGTGAGCTTGGATGCCTGCTTCTCGTCCGCGTATCGCTGCGATTGGCCGGGCGGTGATGTGGCTCACAACAGCGACGTATGTCGTTCGGCGATCTTCTGCAGGGTTGCCGCATTGATACTGTGACGGTGTTGTCGTCTGAGCGTGGTCGTCGACGGGCCCGGGCCAGGCTGTTGACTCCTGTCAAAACTGCCAGTTGTCAGAAGCTCTGAGTCGTCGCACGCTCCGCGCAAATCCATGCGGAAGACGAGTCTAGAGGGCGCCGGGTTGGCTGTGATTGCCGGGCACTCAGGCGAATGGCGAAGTGGTTGATGCCATCTGAAGCGGGTACGGCAATGAAGACGGCGTGAGGTGAGCCTGCAACGCTTGCCACGTGCCCTTGCATCGCCAACTCGATCACAAATCCTGTGGGATCGCCAGTGCAGGCTAGATTCAAGGCGAGTTTTTCAACACAATCGGCTGATTGCGGTCACTCGTCTCGCAAAACTGTAAGCCGCCCTGAAACTGGCCTAGCAATCGAAGCGTGATCTAGTCACCGGATGCGGCGTCGCCGCATGCCTATGCCACACAACATACAAAACTGAGGAGACCAACATGGCAGATGGGAAGAGGCCGTTTCGGAAACCAGAGAGCTATGAGGCGGAGCGATTCACTCGAAATTGCATCAAGAATCTTCTCGAAAGCCGAGGCTTCGCCAATGTGATCGATGAACGAAGGGCTGTTGGCGGTGAGGGGCAATCACAGTTGGTCACCGCCACCGATCCTTCAGGCCAACAGATCAAAATGCGCGTGCGCCTTTGCTGGAAGTGGGCACATGTGCCGATTGCGAAGAGAAAGACCTCGGCCTCGCAGATCACCGCACGAGTGAATGGGGATTGGGTTGGTGGCCTGGATCGAATCACCGCACGTGACGCCGCCGAAGGTGTCACTCACAGCCTTGTTGTGCAAGGCGATGAGGTCGAGATTTTGATGGCCGCACTTATACCCATCAATCAATTGCGGCCCATCTGGCTCAAGCAGCGCGATGTCAGCATCGAGGGCATCGCGCGTGGGAAGATGGGGCGCCTCAAGCAGAATCATTCCGAGAATGGCGACAGTCCGACGATATGGCTAAAGGACGAGCGATCGCCTGGTGGGAAGTCAGTTACCGATGTTCTTTGGTCCTGGCCTGGCGTCGAGGACGTTGTCAAGCTAACTGTCGTGCATATTCAAGAGGTTGACGATACCTTTGACGACTTGCCCACCATTGACTTCTCCCTGTACGGGTCCGACGGCGCACCACGGATCCCAACAACTCGGTCTGAGGTAAAAAGGGACCGCAACGTGCGGCGCGAGGTAATCAAGCGGGCCTCAAACGGCTGCGAGCGCGCTTCCTGTACTGACACGCGGCGATACCCAGGTTTCCTCGACGTCCACCACATTCTTGGCATAGAAAAAAGTGACCGCGTATGGAACTGCGTTGCACTTTGCCCGAACTGTCATCGTGAGGCGCACTTCGCAGTCGATCGCGACGACATAAATCACCGCCTTCTTGTATACGCGAAGGCCTTCAAGCGTTCAAACGTTGACCAGCAAGAGGCGGCCATCTAGCACATCGGCGTTTCTTCAGGCTTTTCCACTTTTGCACGAATGCCCGCTTCCGCTGGTATTCCTGTCGTCGAGCGATCGAGGGCGACGGAACGCAGTGGGCCCATACCGACTGTACGTACCGCTCGCAAGCAGCCGTTGACTGAACGTCTGGCGTTCAGGATTGCAGGGAAATACTGCCCCGAAAAGCACGAGGAAATGCTATTCACTTCGCAGATGCGGCGGCATCGACAATGAACTTGGTCCGCTCGAAAAGCTCATCGAACGTCAGTATGTCAATACCGGCCAAGCTGTTGCGATACAACTCGAAGGACCGAACCTTGTCGTGGTTGACGCCGTGCTCGGCCACGAACTGGGAGAGGGAGCCGACCACCAGGAACGACTTGGGCCTGTAGTTGAACACCTCTTCGCCGGTCGGATCCCCTGCCTCATCCTGTGGGCGGACCAGTCCGTACAGGTTGTGCATGGCGGACGCCACCGTCGCTTGGACCTGTGCCACCGCCCCTGCAAGCTCACTGGACGGTGCCCAGCATCCCGGCCGGTAAGAACCTGACTCGAGTAGCGGTGTGTCGTGCTTCTTGATTTCGACAAAGCACATAGCATTGATAATGCCCCGCGTCTTCATGACGCCATCGGCTCGCTTCCCTCGGTTGAGCAGATCGTGGCCTTGCACCACTTGTTCGAGCTTGCGGTTGTCGAAGCCCGTCACGAAGAAGTAGCTCAGGCCGTACCCGAACACCCATTGGTTTTTTTCGAAAAACATTTGCCACAAGGCCTCAGTCCCTCGCGCGCCTTTCTTCTCCCTGATCTGCTCAAAGTAGTCCGGCTCATTGAGCATTCGCTCAAAGGTGCGAAGCTGATGCTTGCGGTATCCCAAAGCAACGACATCCTCCTTAGTCACCTCTGACTGCAGGACATCCAAGAAGATGTCTTGGTTGTCTTTGACCAGGCCGGCTGCCTGTTCCTTGGATAGCGCAAGGCGACGGAACTCGGCGTCCGTGATGTTCACCTTGTCCATGCTCGTCAAGTCGATCGTGGCGATGTCCTGAAAGAACGCCAAGAGCTTGTGGATTTGTGTCCCGACGAAGGAGAAGTGCGTACGCTGCGGCTTGCCTGTCTCGCCGTTGAACGACTGGATCGTCACCACTCGAAGCGCTCGCCCGTCGTCGAAGAATTTGGCCACGACTTCCGTCCGGCGAGTGGGGGTAGTCTTGAGGACGACTTCCTTCTTGACTACAGCGTTGTGCAGCCCTTCTGCATCGAACACCTTGGAGGCAATGCGCAATAGACCACCCACGGCAGGCAGGGCACGGCTGATGTAGGTCTTGTCGGACCGCTTGTTTCGATGGATTTCTTCTTCGTCCGGCGGCATGACACCTCCTCATCGAGTGTAAGCACGGCGAAATCGTTGGGCAACCAGTGAAAAAAAATGCTTGCGTGGTTTGGGTCCGAATTCGGCATCACCCGAACTAAACATCGGACCAGCCGGCGCGCGGTGAGGTTGTAGCGGCGGCGAATTCACCACCGTTGTACTGCACACTATGTCCGTCACGGTCTGCCGCAGCGGGTGAAAAGACAGAAGGACCGTGTCGATGACAAGGGGAAGGAAGAGAAACATAGGCTGGCGAGTGAAGCCAGCTACTAGCCCTCCTGTCAAAAGCCAGAGCAGTCTTATGCTGGGTCTTGCTATGCGCTGCAGGGCGGAGAGTTCCGGACCAGACTTCAAAGAGATCACGGTGATGGAAGTGATCACTCGGCCAATTGCGTAGTTTCTATTGGAGAGTCCGACCCAGTGATATGCGACAAAGAGCAAGAGGGACACCGTCATCGTGATAATGGCTGCGTATGAATGACCTTCTATGGCCACGGTCAAAACAAGTACCACCGCAAGCAGTATCAAGAAGCCGACGGCAAACGCAATCACACGACGCTCCATCGAGGCTAGATGTGTCCGAACGGTCATTGGAACGTGCTGCTCTTGGTGAAGGGAAATCGATGCCGCACGAGATTGATCTTGATGCTGTTCGTCTACTCGTGAACGACTGGTTTCGGATGGATTCCGAAGGATCCTCGAACAACTGGTTCTGGCCGACTTTAGCCGGTCGCACCGCCGTCGTGAACGGACCCGGTGCAGAAGTTGGTCTTGCTTGGAACCGGCCGTTCAGTAGGGGTGACGTATGCCTCAAGTCTGATCGAACGCTTGTAGGGCCTCGCGGACCGGCGCACATCTTGCGGGAAAGCTTTGGCGGCGGCTACCCCGCAGTTGCCGTTCTTCCGAGGCCGTACGGCTGTCAAAGTCCCTTAGCCTCGCGTGCTGGACCTGCAGCATTGCGTCTCTGCGTTTCTTCCTGAATCGCCTTGGTGATCCATGCCTCGGCATCGCGGGCAAAGATGAATCGGCTCGCTTGGACGATCGTGTTCGCGTTGTGGTTCCGAACCGTTGGCGCAGGCAGCGTCTGCCTCAATGCAGCAGCTCGTTGATAGGAAACCGAAAGGAGTCGGTCGGAGGCAATCGGCATGAGCCACATGGCCTCCTTCTCCTTCAATCCCACGCGGCGATTCCAGATCACAGGCACATCTCCGATCAGCAATTGCTTGCCTGCGGGCGCAGCATGCACAAACCAAGTCATCACAGAGAGCGCGCGGATGGTCCGCTCAAAATGCTCGGGAAGCAACGTCTTCTTCCACAGCCATTGGACCGGCTCGGTAAGGACTTTTTCAAAGGCCGCGTCCAGCTTCTTTTCAAACGCATCTGCCTGTTCGACACGGTCGGGAAACTGCCGATGTTGGTCAAGCTGCTCGGCATAGCTCTGCCGTACCGATGCCGCCACTGCGGGCAATGAAGCAACCGTTCGAGCGCGACCGTCCGGCACTCTGCGAATCGCCGTCAGGACGTAGCGTGCGAGAACGGAATGGTCCGCTGCGGGCACGGGCCCCAGGTGCCGTCGCAACCTCTCGATGATGGGATTGGCTGGCTGCTCGATCTCGCTCTGGAGAACGGGCTCCATGTCGCCGTACATTCCTGTCTCGTTCGCCACGGTGGCGACAGTAAGGTTCTGAGCGGCACCAGCCGAAGGAACCTCGTACCTGAAAATAGCTGCAGAGCGCCTCGACTGAATCGCAGGCTTGGCGAAGCCGTTGAGCAAATGGCGCGGGAGGTAGTGGTCGCCCATGATTCACGCAGCCACCCTCGCATACCGGAACCTGATGGCTCCCGACTCGTATGGAATCTCGGCAATGTTGAGGTCAGCTTCGATGGTCATGCTGTTGGCGTCAATGGGCAAATTGGCAAGCAGGCGGCAATGTCCGGAACTGGCCGATAGTACCTATTCGCGCTAGGCCGGGGGATGTCGGCAATCGCTGCAAAGCCAACATCGCTATCGAAAAAATGCGAACTAGGCTAGCGTCCTCGCCGCCGAATCGCGCAATAATCTCTCCAGACCAATCAAGTGCGCTACCTGCAAATTTGCATTGCACAGGTCTTAGATGGTCTGGGTGTACCCGAAGTTGTACCCATAGAACCGGAACAGAGACTGAAAGCGAGTACTGGCGCAGGTCGCGAACGATTTTTCGATTCCGCCCCAGCTTTGTTGCGGCTTTGGACGCTCGGCCGGTCTCCAAGAATCAATGGCTTACCGCTGCGAGTCACGGTTTGTGATTCGATTCCAAGTTTCCTTAAGAAGGGCTTGCTTCCATTTCTCGCCTTCAAAGCGGCCTCTCTTGCAAGCAGAAACTTCTGATGGAGATGGTTGCTTGGCCTCGCGGCGAAGCGGGAACTCGCGTTCGATGACCAAGTCGGCGTGTGCGGCCGGGATGTGCTTTATGACTTGCCTTTCTGCTCGGCCAGATAGGCAATTGGTCGAACTTCGCGTGGAGCAGCGTCTTGCGCTTTGCGACCTACGCTTCCATGGTATCGAGCGCCCTGGGCTCTGCCGTGTAAGTGCGCACGCGGCCGCTCTTTTGGGAGGCAACGAACCCGCTTCAACGAGTACGGCCAGGTGCTTGACGGTCCGCACGAACGAGCTCGAGCACTGCGTCCGCAAACGCGCTCGGCGCCTCTTGCGGGAGGTTGTGCCCCGCCCCGGGGATCACGCGGTGTGTGCGTGGCCCCGTGAACTTCGCCGCCTGGGCCGAACCGTCGGTCGGTGCATGGGCTGCATCATCGCCGCCGTCCAGCGTCACCGTTCGCACGGGGATCGCGGGCAGCGACGCAAGCTTGCGATCGATCTCGGCGTAGGCGGGGTCTCCCTGAGCCGCGCCGAATCGGTGGCGGAATGAATGTATGGAGACTTCGACATGGTCGGGGTTGTCGAACGATGCGGCGGTGCGTGCAAAGGTCGCATCGTCGAAGCGCCAGGTCGGCGACCATTGCCTCCAGAAAAGCCGGTTGAACTCGCGGCGGTACTTTGTGTAGCCGGCGCGTCCTCTCTCGGTCTGGAAGTAGAACTGCCACCAGAGCGGGATCTCGTTTTCGGGCTTCGCCGGAGTCAATGTCGCAGCCGGATCCGCGAACGCATAGCCGTTGCCCGACACCAACCCCGCGCAGCGTTCGGGCCAGAGCGCTGCGACAGCGCTGGCCGCCTTGCCGCCCCAGTCGTATCCCGCCAGCACAGCGCGCGGCAATGCCAGCGCGTCGAGCAGCGCCAGCAGATCCGCACCGAACGCCGCAAATTCGCCCGAACGAAGCGTGCCCGCGTTCAGGAAGCGCGTGGGGCCAAAGCCGCGCAGATAGGGAACGATCACCCGGCAACCCGCGGCCGTCAGGATGGGGGCGACTTCTGCGTACGCCTCGATGTCGTACGGGAACCCGTGCAGAAGCACCACGGTGGGCCCATCCACCGGGCCTGCTTCGTAGTAAGCGATGTTCAAGACACCGGCATCGACGTTCTTCAAGTGCGCCAGCGCCAATTCGGGTGATCCGATGCCACTGGCGGACGCCAACTTGCCATACAGCGCCAGGTTCAGTCCGGCGATGCCCGCACCCGCCACGGTGCCGCGCAGCAGGCCGCGCCGCAGGAAATCCACACGATCGTTCATACCGAGTTCATCCCGCCGCTGCCGCAGTGAAACGCAATGGCGCATCCAACCTCCCGGCCTGAGTCTTTCAATGGGGTCGCTGAATCCATGATCTGAATCTTTCCATCGTCGAGTCGCACATGAAGTCGATGGCCTTGACCTTCGATCGGGTGCGTGTGTGGGGATATTGAAGGCCGAGTCGATCGTAGGTTCGGGCGCGGCCTGCCACTAGCCACGCGTAAGGCCGCACCATGTTGAGCGATGGACATCAATGGGTTCGTTGCGTGATACGCAGTCGCCGGTCGAGGTCGCAAGACAGCGTCGGCCGGTGTGTACTTTCTGGCGCCAGGGTTTGTCGTGCGCAGGACTGCCGACAACGCAGCGATGCCCTAACATCGCCAGCCGCCGCCGATCCAGCAAGTCCCGAGTACAGGAACCATGAAGAAGTTCATCGTCGCCGTCATCACGCTCATTACGGCGTTCTCCACGTCGCTCGTAGCACACGGGCAGGATGCCCCACTGGACCCCGATACAGGTCTGCCGGCGTCGCAGCCTTTTGATTTCCCCGCGCAGGGGCCGGCCGTACCGTTCTGGGCCAAGCGCCTCACCGGTTACCTCACAACTTCGGACGGGGTCAGACTGCGCTACAGCGTGCTGCTGCCGAAGGCATCGGGCAGGTTCCCCGTCATCTTGAGCATCAACGGCTATGACGCCGGATCGATCGGCGGAACGCCCTATCTCCAATACAAGACGTCGATGTCGGTCGAGCTCGACAAACGCCTCGTCGAGGCTGGCTACGCGGTGATGGGCGTCAACGCCGCAGGCAGCGGATGCTCCACAGGCCCGCTCGAGTACACGCGGCCGCAGTTCGGAAGGCACGGTGCCGAAGCCGTCGAATTCGCGGCGTCGCAAGCCTGGTCCGACGCCAGGGTCGGCATGGTCAACTGGTCATACGGTGGCGCTTCGCAACTGGCGACGGCGCAGCACCGGCCGCCGCATCTCCGGGCCATCGTGCCCGGCATGGTGCTGACGGACTTCCGCGACGCCTTGATGCCCGGTGGCGTGCCGGCGCCCGGCTTCATCACGCCCCTGCGCGGCTCCATGCGCGCCTACTGGGAGAAGGTGGTCGCGCAGACCGCAACCGAAGAGGGAGACGCTGCCTGCCTGGCGCAGATCCCGAAGAACCTCGCGGCTGAAGACACGAACTCGGTGATGCACCTGTTCCTGTCGCATCCCTTGCGGGACGATCACATGAAGAGCTTCGACCTGGCGCAGCATGCCGATCGCGTGCAGGTTCCCGTGCTGTCGCTCGAAGCCTTCCAGGACCAGGCCATCACACCGCGCAGCGGCTACTACCAGTCCCGGCTCGATCCGGCCAAGCTGTGGTCGGTGCAGACCAACGGCCGGCACGACATGTACCTGGCCGCGGATTTCCAGGCATTGGCCGTGCGTTTTCTCGACCGCTTCGTCAAAGGCGAGAACAACGGATTCGAGCGCGACACACCACGCACCACCGTATGGATGGAAACCGCCGAAGCGAGCGCAAGCGGCAATGCGCTGGAGCGGCGCGTTTCTCCCCAACCTCGCTGGGTCGTGCAAAGGGGGCCGATCCGCAGCGACGACCTGGCCGTCAAGGCGTTCCACCTGGATGCGGGCCGGACGCTCGCCGATGCGCCTGGCTCCGGAGCCGCCGATGGCTTCGACTATCCCGGCGCCGGTGTGGTCGTCAACGACATTGCGGGAAGGGGCTTCTGGGGCCCGTTGCCCGGCGACTGGAAGACCGCGGGCGTCTCCTACACATCGCCGCCGTTGGGCGAAGACATGATGGTCTACGGGCCGGGCAGCGCCGACCTCTGGGTCACGGCCGGCGCCGGCGACGCCGACCTGCAGGTTACCGTCACGGAACTCCGCCCGGATGGGCAGGAAACCTATGTCCAGCGTGGCTGGCTGCGCTTGTCGAACCGTGCCCTGGACACCGCGCACTCGACGCCGTTGTTGCCCATTCGGCTCGAACGGCCAGAGCAGCCGATGCCACTGCTGCCGGGCCGGCCGGTCCTCGCCCGCGTCGAGATCCACAAGATGGGCCACTACTTTCGCAGCGGCTCGCGGCTGCGAATCTGGATCGATACACCCGCCCAAACCGGCGGCCTGGTGTTCGACACCTTCACGCAGAAGCAGCGCCTCCATGTGCTGCACAACGCCAGGTACGACTCCGTGGTGCGCCTCGGCGTGCTGAAGGACGTCAAGGGGCCGGCAGGCTATCCTGTATGCGGTGCGACGATCCTGCAGCCGTGCCGGCCGGACCCGCTGGCGATCCGTTGAGCGCGGACGGATGTCCTTGCCCTACAACCCCGCGCTCGACGGCGTTCGCGCGCTGTCCATCCTCGCGGTGGTCCTGTTCCACTGCGAAGTCCCCGGCGCGCATGGCGGCTTCATGGGACTGGACATCTTCTTCGTTCTTTCCGGCTATCTCATCACGTCGCTGCTGACGGAGCAGTACCGTCATGGCGGCATCGAGATCGGTCGCTTCTACGCCCGCCGGGCGCTGCGGTTGTACCCGACGCTGCTGCTCATGGTTGCGGCCTATGTGGGGCTGGCTCCCATCCTCTGGCCGGCAGACGACCGCTGGCTGTCCGCCGTTCTCGCCGCGCTCTACGTCTACGACTATGCGCTGGCCTTCAGGGAACTGGCCTACACCATCGGCCACACATGGTCCCTGGGCGTGGAAGAAAAGTTCTACCTGCTGTGGCCTCTCGTGCTGCCGTTGTTTCTGCGAGCGCGGCATCCCGTCCGATGGCTGGTATCGGTCTTCCTGGCAGTGACTGCTTGGCGATACTTCGTGGCCATGAACTGGACCTGGCCGCAGGCGTATTTCCGTTTCGACACGCGAATGAGCGGCATCCTGCTCGGAGCCATTGCGGCGCTGACCCATTTCAAGGTATCGAAGCGCGCGCTTGCCGTGGCTTGCATGACACTGCTGGTCCTCATGGCCCTGCCTTCGCTGCCGACGAGCCACCAGACCGAAGCGGTAACGCTGCGGATCACGTTGGCTGAGCTGTCAGCCTTCGTGCTGATCTGCTTTGCCGCGGAGCACGGAAGAGCGAAGATCCTCGCGTCGCGACCCCTGGTCTACATCGGCAGACTGTCCTACGGCGTCTATCTCTGGCACTTTCCGTTGGTGCTGCTGCTTCGTGATACGCAGCCGTTGTGGATCACGCTGAGCGTGACCCTTGCGTTCTCGTTCACGATGGCGGCGATCTGCCTGCATCTGGTGGACATGCCGCTCAGGAGATGGCGCCAGAAGGCGTGGCCGGAGGCACGCAGCGCCGTCTGAGCACGCGGCATTGATGCCGAATCGGAACCGGCGCGCGTCCTTTTGCGGATCTACCGAAACGAGGGTCCCCTGCCTACGATTAAAGCCCGAGCTTCCATCGCAGGAACGCATTCGTTGCGTGCGCTGAGGCTCTTTCCGCATCCCAGCCCCAGGAGCTTCACATGCCTCAGTCTCACAACCCCGAAATCATTGCCTTCATCGACGTGCTCGCCGACACCGGAAGCCACTACCGGATGGATGAAATGGAAGCGCTCTACACCGAAGACCTCGGGTTCCTGGTACTGACGCCGCAAGGAGACGTTGCACGCTTTTCGAAGCCGGAAATGATGGCCGAGTTCAGAAGCCGCCGCGACGCGGGCGAAGCACCGCTGTCGACGGAAAAGCGCATCCTGCACATCGAGGAGCAGGGCGATGAGGCCACGGCGATCCTGTTTCGGCGCATGAGCCAGAACGCCGACCCCGCGCTCTACGAACTGCGGCTTCGCCGGACAAATGGCAAGTGGCTGGTCGCCGGCGAAACCGTGCTGCCGTGGCCCGACCTGGCCAACGCGAAGGGGTTCCTTCCTCCGCGCACAGTGGCTCAGGCCTGACGGCCAAGGCCACAGATCGAGGCGTGGTGTGGCCTTCAGGTCAGCGCCATGCCACCGTCGACCTTCAGGTTGACGCCGGTGACGAACACGCTGTCGTCGCTCGCCAGGAACAGCGCCGCCTGCGCCAGATCATTCGGCTGGCCGAGGCGCCCCAAGGGGATCGCTGCCGCCATGCTCTTGTCGAACTCGGGTCGCGCAGATTCCGTGATGCCCAGCTTCGCCAGGATCGGCGTATCCACTGGCCCTGGGCTCAACACATTGACCCGGATGTGGCGTTCCTTGAGCTCGAGTGCCCAGTTGCGTGCGAAGGCCTCGATGGCGGCCTTGCTGCCTGCGTAGACCGCGTGGTTGTCCATCACCTTGCTGCCGGCGATCGAACTCGTGAGGATGATCGAGCCGCCATCGCGCATGAACGCGAGCGCCTTGGTCACGCCGAAGAACACCGCGCGCGTGTTGGTGGCGAACTGCGCGTCGTAGGTGTCCACGGTGACGGCGGAGGATGGTTCGAGAATGGCCGTTCCCGCATTCGCCACGTAGATGTCGATGGCGCCGAATCGCGCTTTCACCGCAGCGAGCAGGCGGTCGTGCACGGCCAGGTCGGCCACATCGCCGACGAAGCCCATCGCGTCCGTGCCGATGCTCGCCAATGCCGTGTCCACGGCGTCCTGGCGGCGTCCCACGATGACGACGCGAGCGCCTTGCGCCGCGAAAGCCTGTGCGCATGCCAGGCCGATGCCGCTGTTGCCGCCGGTGATCACGGCCACTTTGCCGGAGAGTTTTTGCATGATGCTTTTCCTTGTTCAACGAAGAGAGAAGTCTTCAATCTAGGTCGTCCACCTGCACTTCGGTAGTGGGGAAAAATGGAAACACTTGTGCCCCGGAGTCTTCAATGAATGTTCTCGACCACGCACCCGGATTGGTGGCCTTTGCCAGCGCCGTTGAGGCAGGCTCGTTCAGTGCGGCCGCGCGCACGCTCGGGACATCGCCATCGGCAGTCTCCAAAAGTGTGGCGCGACTGGAGAAACGTTTCGGAGTGCGGCTCTTCCAGCGTTCGACGCGGGTGCTGTCGCTCACGCAGGAGGGCGCCGCGTACTACGAACGCGTCGCGCCGCTGCTGCGCGCGCTCGACGAGGCCAGCGACGTGATGCAGCCCGCCGGCGTCGCGCAGGGCGTGCTGCGCATCACGGCACCCGGCGATCTTGGGCGCATCCTCTTGGAGCCGGTGGTCGGCAAGTTTCTGCCCTCGCATCCTGAGCTGAAGCTGGAGATGAGCCTTGCCGACCGTCATGTCGATCTGATCCGCGAGGGCTACGACATCTCCGTTCGCGCGGGGCAGGTGGCCGACTCCGACCTCACTGCGCGACGCCTCGCCGACCTGCCGCTCGTGCTGGTGGCGTCGCCCGGCTATCTGGCGCGTCGCGGCACGCCCGCGTCGATCGACGCCCTGCACAGCCACGCGCATGTGCGCTACATGCTGGGCGGCAAGGCCTTTCCGATCCGCTTTGCGGATGGCACGGTGTTGAACCCCGCCGGCGTGTTCGACACGGACAACAGCGTCGCGCTACGCATCGCGGCGCTCGGCGACCTGGGCATCGTGCAGATCCTGCGGCTGTTCGTGCAGGACGACATCGACGTCGGCCGGCTGGTGCCCGTGCTGCCGTCCCAGCCGTTGCCGCTCGTGGCGATCTCGGCCCTGCACGCCTTCGGGCGTCAGGCGCCGGCGCGTGCGCGGCTTTTCATCGAGTTCCTCGCGGTTGAACTCGGGCGGCTGTCCTGAGCTGCAAACCGTGCGGCCTCAGAGACCCAGCGCCTTCGCAACGCCCGCGCCGTATGCCAGATCGGCCCGGGTGCAGTTGTCGATGTGGCGGCGCTTGATGAAATCCGGCGCATCGCCCATGGCGCGCGCCGTGTTGTCGAACAGCGCCTGCCGCTGCTCGGGCTTCATCAGCCGGAACAGGTCGCCAGGTTGCTTGTAGTAGTCGGCGTCGTCCTCGCGGAAATTCCAGAAGTCCGCATCGCCGCGCAGCTTGAGCGGCGGCTCGCGAAAGTCTGGCTGCTCCTTCCACTGGCCGAAGCTGTTGGGCTCGTAGTGCGGTATGCCGCCGTAGTTGCCGTCC
>NZ_JAEFCB010000033.1 GCF_016405905.1 Variovorax sp. IB41
GGTGTCGGGGCCAGCAGCCGCGTTGCCGCTGTCCTCCGGTGCATCGAACACGGTGCCGATGTCGGGCAGCCCGAGGCGTTCGCCGACGCCGGCCCTGAGGTCTTCGTCGAAGTTGTTGCGCGCGATGTGGCGAACAGCCAGCACGGCGAAGCGGCGGTCTTCTTCGCTGTCCTTGTCGTGCTGCTCGTGACCGGTCAGGGTGAAGGTGGTGGCAGGTGCCAGCGTGCGCACGGCGCTCTGGCCTTCGAAGCGCTTGTTGCGCAGCTCCAGGGCCTGCAGGGCGTTGGACAACAGCCGCTCGCCTTGGGCCGAGGTTTCCCAGCCGTAGACACCGGGGTCATCGCTCCACTGGAGTACGCGGTGCTTGTTGGACGATGTGGGTGCGCTTGCATCCGAATCCGAGCCCCGGCTTTGCTGCTGCACGGGCCGCGCACTCACGCTCTTGTAGTCCCAGCTCTGCTGCGCCAGGCTGTTGGTCTGCAACTGGCGGCTGCCGCGCCATTGCTGGATGGTGTCTTCGCTCTCGCTCGCATCGGCGCGGTGGAAGCGGATGGTCGCTTGCGCATTGGCGCGGAAGGCGCCGTTGTGGTCGGCGATGACGAGGGTGTGGCTGCCGATATTCCCGTCCTTGCCCGTTGCATGTTCGACCCAGTAGAAGAGGCCTTCTTCGGCCAGCAGGCGCGCAACGAAATCGAAGTCGCTCTCTTGGTACTGCGTGGTGATGCCGCGCACCGGATAGATGTCGCGCTGTGCGATCTCCCAGCGCCATTGCACGGCCAGCTTACCCTGGCTTTGGTACCGCGCGAACACGGCATCGACAATGTCGAACACGTTCTGGTGTTGAAAGAGGCAACTGTCCTGGCGATGGCGCAGGAACGCGAGCCACGGCTCGATGACAAGCCGGTAGCGCGCCATGCCGCCGTTACTCGAGACGCACTCGGCTTCGGTCACGTGCCCATGGAACGGACGCAGTTCGGTGCGGCTCTGTGCGGTCTGCAGATCGAGGCGCACGCCCTGGCCCATCAGGGTCTTGAGTTCGATGTGCGCGTCGTCGCTCAGCGCTGTGAGTTCGAAGCGGAAGCCGCCTCCATCGATGCACTCCACACCGTCCAGGCGTTCCGCCAGCAGTTTGTTCGCACCCAACGGCGTGTGCAGCACCAGCAAGCGATCGCGCTGCAGCGTGCCTGCGGCGCCCGCACGCAACTGCGCGCTCAGCGACGCAGCGTTGAAGTCCGACATGTTGTTCTCTCTCCCCTGTGACTCTCGATCCGCCGCCGCGTGCCGCGGCGCCTCCCCCGTGATCCTTCGGCGCAATCCGTCGCTCTTGTCTCTGCCGGCCTTTTGATGGGCGAAGCCCAGGCCGGTCTGTTGTGTTTATTGATGCACGAATGCGCGCCTGCACAGCCGTAGGCTGCATGCAGTTTGCAAATGATATCCGGCGCATTCCCCTCGGCAAAGGCCCAGCGCGCGCAGCGCGGACCCGGCCGCGCTGCACTGATACTTTCAGATTACCGATCGCCGCATCGCAGCGAAATAACTGTGGGGCGTGACACACAACGATGTCCTGCAAGGCCCCTGACGGCCTGAAATATTGGCTCCCCGGACACGGATCGAACGTGTGACCTGCGCATTAACAGTGCGCCGCTGCTACCAGCTGAGCTACCGGGGAAAAAGGGAGTGGAGGCGCGGCCCGGATTCGAACCGGGGTCTGCGGATTTGCAATCCGCTGCATGGCCGCTTTGCTACCGCGCCGTGGCGTTCCGCAGGGGAGTCGAACCCCTGGCTTCCTCCTGGACAGGGAGGCACTCTGGCCACTGAGTTAGCGGAACGAAGAAATCTAAAAGATGGCAGACCCTCAAGGATTCGAACCTTGGATGCCGGGATCAAAACCCGGTGCCTTGGGCCACTAGGCGAAGGGCCATCGAACTGGAGCCTCGTGTGGGATTCGAACCCACGATCACCGGGATGAAAGCCCGGGGTCCTGACCGCTAGACGAACGAGACGTTGAAGAAGAAAAAAGAATGGCGCGCACGGAAGGAGTCGAACCTTCAACCGCTGGGTTTGGAGTCCAGTGCTCTGCCAATTGAGCTACACACGCGTGATGAAAAAAAGAATGGTCTGAGTGGCAGGATTTGAACCTGCAGCCTCCTGCTTCCAAGGCAGGCCGTCTACCAGATTGACACTACACCCAGAGAAAAATCGATTGGTGCCCCAGGGGAGATTCGAACTCCCAGAATTCCGCTTCTAAGGCGGACACGTATGCCGGTTCCGTCACCGGGGCGATGAATGTGCTGCTGACTTTTTAATGAGCGTTCACCGGGCCGAGGCGCGGTGTTATGCAGTGCGATCACTGCGCATTTTTGAAAGTTGAAAAAACAAAAAGGCCCGAAACCTTGCGGTGTCCGGGCCTCTGCGAGAGAGCTTGGGAGTTACGCGCTCAAGCGCTTCCTCCACCCGGTGACACCTGATCCTCATAAGCGCAATCCCACAGGTTGGCCTGCGGCGCTTGGAGGGAATTCGGGCATTGATCGAGCCGCTGCGGCAGCAGCATGCCGGGGCCATCGCACAGCGCGACGCACACGAGCGCGCGGCCCGATGCGGGTCGAATGCTGTGGGTGCGGAGGCTTGCTGCTTTCACGATGGTTCCTGTTGGATGCGACTTGTATGAGTCGATGGTTGTGCGGCCTGAACCGCGAATTGGGTGTGACTGTAAATAGTCTTTACGCCACCGTCAACAACTTCTGTTGATTATTTTCGACACACCGTATTTCGATCGAAGATCCTTTCCGCCAACGCCGCGAGGTCACAGAATGGCGCACGGCAACAAGCAGCCGCAAGGAGCCCTCATGCAAATCCGCGAACTCGCCACCGGCCTCCAATTCCCCGAAGGCCCGATCGCCATGGACGACGGCTCCGTGCTGCTGGTCGAAATCGCGCGCGGCACGCTCACGCGCGTGCGGCACGACGGGCTGGTGCAGGTGGTGGCAGACCTCGGCGGTGGCCCGAACGGCGCGGCCATCGGGCCCGATGGCGCGGTCTACGTGTGCAACAACGGCGGCTTCAAATGGCACACCGAGGCCGATGGATGCCACCGCCCCGTGGGCCAGGCCGAGGACTATTCAGGCGGCCGCATCGAGCGCGTGAATCTCGCGACCGGCCGTGCCGAGCGCCTGTTCGACACGGTCGAAGGTGGCGCACTCTGCGGCCCCAACGACATCGTGTTCGACGCGCACGGCGGCTTCTACTTCACCGACCTGGGCAAGACCCGCGAGCGCGACATGGACCGCGGCGGCCTCTTCTATGGCCGCGCCGACGGCAGCGCGCCCAGCGTGATCGCGCGCCCGGTGATGACGCCCAACGGCATCGCCCTCTCGCCCGACGGCGACACGCTCTACTACGCCGAGACCGAAGGCGCGCGCCTCTGGGCCTTCGACATCACCGCGGCCGGCCGCGTGCGCAAGGACGGCTGGCCCTCGCCGCACGGCGGCCGCATGCTGTGCGCCTCGCCCGGCGGGCACTACCAGCGCTTCGACTCGATGGCCGTCGATGCGCTCGGCAACCTCTGCGTGGCGACGCTGCTGCACGGCGGCATCAGCATCGTCGCGCCCGATGGCAGCACCGTCGAGCACGTGCCGCTGCCCGACCGCTACACCACCAACATCTGCTTCGGCGGGCGCGACCGGCGCACGGCCTACGTCACGCTCTCGGGCAGCGGCCGGTTGATCGCGATCGACGACTGGCCCACGCCCGGGCTCGCGTTGAACTGCGAAGCCTGAGCCACTTCGCGCTCAGGCCGCGGCAAGCGCAGTCAGTCCAGCGATGCTCCGGTGAGCTTCACGAGGTCGGCGTAGCGGCCGAGCTCGGCCTTCCAGAACGCCGCGAAGCTGGCGGCATCGCCGGTGCGCACCTCGGCACCGATGTCGGCGAGCCGCTTGCCCAGGTCGCCTGTCTTGAAAGCCGCCTGCACCGCTGCGTTCAGCCGGTCGACCACCACCGCCGGCGTGCCCGCGGGGGCGGCAAGGCCGTACCAGGCGTTCATGTGCATGCCTTTGATCCCGAGCTCGTCGAAGGTCGGCACGCCCGGCAACATGGGATGGCGCTTGTCGGAGGCGACGGCGATGGCGCGGATCTTTCCGCCCTTGACCTGCCCGTACGCCCCGGTGTCGAGCATGTAGTCCAGTTGCCCCGCCATCACGTCGGTCAGTGCCGGCGAGCTGCCCTTGTAGGGCACATGGATCGCGTCGATGTGCGCCACCGACTTGAAGAGCTCGCCCGCCAAGTGCGCCGAATTGCCGACGCCGCCCGATCCGTACGAAAGCGTGCCGGGCTTGGCTTTCGCGGCGTTCACGATGTCGGCGGGTGTCTTGTAGGGCGACGCGGCCGCCACCACCATCACGCTCGGAATGATGGCCAGCGACGCGACCGGCGTGAAGTCCTTGACCGGATCGAAGCCGGTGCGCTTGTAGAGATAGGGATTGGCGGAGTTGGTCGAACTGGTGGCCAGCAGCAGCGTGTAGCCGTCGTGCGGCTGGCGAATGAACTGCTGCGTGCCGATGTTGCCGCCGGCACCGGCAATGTTGTCGACGATGACCGATTGCCCCAGTTGCACCCGCAGGGCCTCCGCCACCGCGCGCCCCACCGAGTCAGTCGCACCGCCCGCGGGCCACGGCACGATCAGGCGGATCGGCTTCTGCGGATAGGCCTGCGCCCACGCAGCCGGTGCCGGCAAGGTGGCGGCCAGCGCGACGGCAGACGCGCAGAGCCCGAGGAAGATTCGCTTGTGATTGTTCATGGGTCTTGTCTCTTCTTTGGTTGTTTGCCGTTCAGGCGGCGTCGTGGGGCCAGGCTTTCAATGCAGGCCGAGCCGGTGCAGCGTTTCGCCCAGCTCGAGCAGTTCCACCGTGGAGCTTCCGTTCGCAATCGCGCGGCGAAAGCCGGCTTCTTTTGCCTCGCGCGCCTGTGCGCTCGCCAGCACGCGCTCGACCGCGTCTGCTTCGACCATGACGAGGCCGTCCCGGTCACCGACGACGATGTCTCCGGGCCGGACCACCGCGTCGCCGATGCACACGGGCACGTTCAGGCGCCCTGGCTGGTGCTTGCCGGTGCCCTTGATCGACAGGCCGCGGCAGAACACGGGAAAGCCCATCCGCACGATGGCGTCGGCATCGCGCACCGCGCCGTGCAGCACCAGCCCCGCCACGCCGCGCGCCATGGCGGCTTCGGTCAGCACGTCGCCCCAGGGGCCCGCTTCCATGAAGCCCTTCGCATCGACCACCAGAACGTCGCCCGGCGTCGCCTTGAGCAGCGCGTAGTGCAGCATGAGGTTGTCGGCGGGCCGCATGTCCACGGTGAGCGCAGGCCCCACGAGGCGGCTGGCCGCATCGAGCGGTTTCAGGCCGCTGTCGAGCGCGCCACAGGCGCCCTGCGCTTCGTACACGGTGGCGGCGCCCAGGAGGCGCAGGCTTTCAAGCGCCTGGTTCTGCAGTTGTTGTCTCATGGGTGCGGATGATCACCCGATGAACTCCTGAACGACAGTGCCGATTTCTGGAGATAACTTCAGATATTCAGAGCTTCCGCGGGGCCTTGCGCGCGGCCGCCAGCGCCGCGAGCATGGCGGCGACCAGCGGCCCTTCCTCGTCGGCGCGTGTCACGGCGACCACCGTGGTGAGCGCCTTGAGCGCGGGCAGCCTGACGAAGGCCACGTCGCTCTGGGCGCGCTGCGCCACCGAAGCGCCGACCACCGCATAGCCCAGCCCCGCCGCGACGAGCCCGAGCGCGGTGTGGATCTCGATGGCCTCGTGCCCCACGCGCGGTTGCATGCCCAACGCACGAAGCTGCCCGATGACGTGCTGCGCGAAGGAGCTCTGCGGGTCTTTCGGATAGCTGATGAGCGGCAGCCCCGCGAGCTCGGCCAGAGAGACCTTGCCTCGCTTCGCCGCGCGATGGTCCGCGGGAAGCGCGACGACGAACGGGTCTTCGAACAGCAGTTCATGGCGCAGGTCCGGGGGCGGCTCCTGGGGGCCGGCGAAACGCGACAGGCCGATATGGATGCGGCCGCTGCGCAGCTGCGCCGGTTGGTGTTCGGACAGCAGCTCGACCAGGTCGAGCTTGACGTCGGGATGCCTCTGCCGGAAAGCGCGCACCGCATCCGTCAGCACGGAGTTGAGCAGCGAGCGGACGAAACCGATGCCGAGCCAGCCGCTCTTTCCGCTGGCCACGTCGCGGGTCTCTTCTTCCAGCCGCTGGCCGTTGGCCAGCAGTTCTCGCGCCCGCGGCAGGAAGAAAAGCCCCAGCGGGGTGAGCTTCATGGGCCTGGCGGTCCGATCGAACAGCATTCCTCCCAAGCCTTCCTCCAGCTGCGCGATCTGCATGCTGATGGCCGTGGGCGCGACGAACAGGCGCTCGGCGGCGCGCGCGAGGGTGCCGTTGTCGGCCACCTCGCAGAAGTAGCGCAATTGACGAAAGTTCATGGTGGGGAATCGTGCCACGGGCACGCGGCCCCCGGGTGGCTGCAAACCCGTGCAGGCGGCCTGCAGCGAGGCCTAGGACACGACCTGGTAATACAGGTTCTGCGGGTGCTTGGCCTGCGCGAAGAAGAACCAGCGCTCGGCCAGCAGCCCCGGCGCCTGCACCAGCACCGCGAGCACCCACGGCAGCACGGCCGCGCTCGCGAGGCCCCACACCAGCAGCAGCGCGGGCAGCGCGAAGGCCAGCAGCAGAAAGCCGAGCTTGATGTTCTTCAGCGCCGCCAGCGATGCGCCATGGAAGAACTCGCGCGTGTTGAACGAACCGGCCGACATGCCCATCGACTTCTGCACCAGCTTCTCGGTGCGGATGCCGGTGGCCGATTGCAGCGTCGACTTGTGGCGGATGCCCGCGTTGCGCCGCAAGGCCTGTCCGCGCGCGGCCCACGCCGCGAGCGTTGCGGCGAGCGCGCACGGCCCGAAGACCTGCACGAAGCGCGCTTCGCCGGCCAGCGCCGCCATCGCGCAGGCCAGCACCAGCCCCGACGACAACCCGATCAGCGTGAAGTTGACGATGGTGAGCGGATGCGCCCACTCCTCGATGAAGCGCAGGCACGCATAGATCATCGCGGTGCAGTACCAGAGCGCGACCGCGCCGAAGAGCACCAGCACGGGCAGCAGCCACGACCACGGCGCGCCCACGCCCACGCCCTGACCGGAATGCAACGACAGCCACCACAGCGCCACGAGCGCGATGAAGCCCGGCAGCACGATCACCTCGCGCGACATCCACGAGGTGCGCCACATCAGCACCGCGCGCCATGCGCGCGTCTTGCGCCCCAGGTGCATGAACGATGCGGCAAGACCGGCGACGAGCAGCACTTCGGCCACGCCCAATGCGATCGTCAGGAAGCCCGGCGCCATCTCCAGGCCGAACAGCGCGCCGAGCGCCAGCGTGAACACAAGGCCCTGCGCCGCGCCGGCCAGCGTGGTGAAGAAAAGAATCGAGAACGCGGGATGCATGCCCTTACCCCTGTTGGCCCTGTGCGTCGGTCGACTTTGTGATGCGTCGCGGCAGGTACTGGTTCGCCGGGTTGGTCTCCCACTCCGGCATCAACTGGTAGCCGCCGCGTTCGCGAATCGCCTTCGACACCTCGGAGTCCGGGTCCTTCACATCGCCGAAGAGCCGCGCGCCCGTGGGGCAGGCCTTCACGCACGCGGGCTTGCGGTCTTCCTTGGGCAGCATCTCGTCGTAGATGCGGTCCACGCAGAGCGTGCACTTGGTCATGACCTGGCGCTCTTCATCGAGCTCGCGCGCGCCGTAGGGGCAGGCCCATGCGCAGTACTTGCAGCCGATGCACTTGTCGTAGTCGACGAGCACGATGCCGTCTTCCTTGCGCTTGTAGCTCGCGCCCGTGGGGCACACGGGCACGCAGGGCGGGTCTTCGCAGTGCAGGCAGCTCTTGGGCAGGTGCACCGTCTCGGTCGCCGGGAAGGCGCCCGCCTCGTAGGTCTGCACGCGGTTGAAGAAGGTGCCGGTCGGGTTGGCGGCATAGGGCCGCTCATCGGCGAGCGGGCCTGCGCTGCCGGAGGTGTTCCATTGCTTGCATGAGGTCACGCAGGCATGGCAGCCGACGCAGACGTTGAGGTCGATGACCAGGGCGAGTTGCTTGGCCAGCGTCTCGCCCTGCTCCGCGCGCAGGCTCGGCTGCGTTTCCGCGAAGCTGGCGCTGGCGGTGGTGCCGCCCATCAGGTCCTTGAGCCACTGCATCATCTCTTGCCCCTCCCCGCAAAGTACGTCAACACACTCGCCGCCTTGCCCAGCACCCCGGGCGGGCTCGGCATGCTCGCCATCTGCGGAAAGCTCTCCTCGGGCTCACCGGGTTCGGCAGGCCGTATGCGCACGCGCACGTCGTACCAGCCCGCCTGCCCGGTGATCGGATCGGAATTGCTGATGCGCCCGCTCGCCGTGCCTTCGCACGGCAGCTCCTCGCTGATCAGGTGGTTGAGCAGGAAGCCCTTGCGCGCCTCGTCCGAACCGGGCGCGAGCTGCCAGGCGCCATCGGCCTTGCCGATCGCATTCCACGTCCACACGGTGCCCGGCTCCACCGCCTCGCTGTAGCGCAGCATGCAGCGCACCTTGCCCCACTGGCTCTCGACCCAGCACCAGCCACCATCCGCGATGCCCGCGGCCTCGGCGGTGAGCGGGTTCACATGCAGGTAGTTGTGGCTGTGGATCTGCCGCAGCCACGCGTTCTGCGAATCCCACGAGTGGTACATCGCCATCGGCCGCTGCGTGAGCGCGTTGAGCGGATAGGCCTTCAGGTCGGTCGCCTCCTCTTCGAGCGGCGGGTACCAGAACGGCAGCGGGTCGAAGTATTTCTCGATGCGCTCGCGCAGCGCATCGGGCGGCTGCCGCCCCGCGCTCTTGCCTTGCGCGGCGAGGCGAAAGCTCTGCAGCGTGTCGGAGTACAGCGCCAGCTGCACCGGGTCGTTGCGCTGGCGCCAGCCCTTGTCTTTCGCGAAATCGAGGTACTCCCGGTTCCAGTTGCGCATGTAGTGCATGGTCTCGGGCATGTGGTACTGGAACACGCAGTTGTTCTCTGCATACGCCTCCCACTGCTTGGGGTTCGGCGCGCCGCGCAGGTACTCGGTGCCGTCCTTGCCGCGCCAGCCCATGAGAAAGCCGATGCCCGGCTGCGGCTCGAAGTTGACGACGAAGTCCGGATACCCCGTGTACTTGCGCCCGCCCTCGGGCGTGGTGAAGGCCGGAAACTTCAGCCGCGAGGCCAGCTCGATCAGCACCTCCTGGAAGGGCTTGCACTCCCCGGTCGGCGGCACCACGGGCACGCGCACCGAATCGACGGGCCCGTCGAACTCCGAGATCGGCCGGTCGAGCATGCCCATCACGTCGTGCCGCTCCAGGTACGTGGTGTCGGGCAGCACGAGGTCGGCGAAGGCCACGGTCTCGCTCTGGAAGGCGTCGCACACCACGAGGAAGGGGATCATGTGCTCGCCCTTCTCGTCCTTGCGGTTGAGCATCTCGCGCACGCCCATGGTGTTCATGCTGGAGTTCCACGCCATGTTGGCCATGAAGATCAGCAGCGTGTCGATGCGGTAGGGGTCGCCCTTGACCGCATTGGTGATCACGTTGTGCATGAGCCCGTGCGCCGACAGCGGGTGCTCCCACGAGAACGCATGGTCGATGCGGATCGGCGAGCCGTCGGGGTTGATCGCGAGCTCTTCGGGGTTCGCCGGAAAGCCCAGCGGCGCGGCGTTGAGCGGCGTGTTCGGCTGGATCATGCCGGGGTCGTTGAACGCGCGGTAGTTCGGCACGATGTGGCGCGGGTACGGCGCCTTGTGCCTGAAGCCCCCGGGCGCATCGATGGTGCCCAGCACGCTCATCAGCACTGCGAGCGCGCGCACGGTCTGGAAGCCGTTGGAGTGCGCCGCAAGGCCGCGCATCGCATGGAAGGCCACGGGTCGCGCCTGCGTCGTCGGGTGCTTCTTGCCCCAGGCATCGGTCCATGGAATCGGCAGCTCGAAGGCCTGCTTGAGCGCGGTCTCTCCCATCTCGCGCGCGAGCTTGCGGATGCGCGCCGCATCGATGCCGGTGATGCCCTCTGCCCACTCGGGGGTACAGAGCGCCACGCGCTCGCGCAGCAGCTGGAACGAGGGCGCCACGCGCGTGCCGTCGGCCAGCGTGTAGTGCCCTTCGAGCGCCGGGTCGCAACCGTCGGCGATGCCCTCGGGGTAAGCCGGCTTCACGCTGCCGCTGGCCATGTCCCACACCAGCTTGTTGTGCGGGTTGCGCCCGTCGCCGGGCACGCCGCGCTCGGGGTCGAACGCGAACAGCCCTTCGCGGTCGCAGTCGTCCAGCACCACGAGCTGCGGCGCATTGGTGAAGCGCTTGAGGAACGCATGGTCCACCAGCTCGTTGCCGATCAGCTCGTGCAGCAGCGCCATGAACAGCGCGCCATCGGTGCCCGGCTTGATCGGAATCCACTCGTCCGCAATCGCCGAATAGCCGGTGCGCACCGGGTTGATCGAGATGAAGCGTCCACCCGCGCGCTTGAACTTGCTGATCGCGATCTTCATCGGGTTGCTGTGGTGGTCTTCGGCCGTGCCGATCATCACGAACAGCTTGGCGCGCTCCAGGTCCGGCCCGCCGAATTCCCAGAAGCTGCCGCCGATGGTGTAGATCATTCCCGCGGCCATGTTGACCGAGCAGAAGCCGCCGTGCGCCGCGTAGTTGGGCGTGCCGAACTGCCGCGCGAAGAGGCCGGTGAGCGCCTGCATCTGGTCGCGCCCGGTGAAGAGCGCAAACTTCTTCGGATCGGTCGCGCGGATCTTGCCGAGCCGCTCGGTCAGCATGTCGTAGGCGCGCTCCCAGCTGATGGGCTCGAACTCTCCCGCGCCGCGCTCGCTGCCGGCCTTGCGCAGGAGCGGCTGCGTGATGCGCGCGGGCGAGACCTGCTTCATGATCCCCGAGGAGCCCTTGGCGCAGATCACGCCCTGGTTCAGCGGGTGGTTCGGGTTGCCGTCGATGTAGCGCACCTCGGGGCCCTTCTCGCCCTCGCGCAGGTGCACGCGGATGCCGCAGCGGCAGGCGCACATGTAGCAGGTGGTGGTCTTGACCTCGGTGTCCGCCGTGGGCGTCGGCGCGGTAAGCGGATCGTGCACGGGCTCTTTGGACAGGAAACTGAACACTGGCGGTCCTTTGTTTTCAGGCGTGGCAGCGCCGATGTTAGGGAGCCGTGATCGATCGGAAAAGCGGAGAATATCGCTCACCATGACCGGAAAAACAGATCAACAGCTCTCGCCGCGCCTGCGCCTGAACCTGCGCCATCTCGAAGTGTTCGTGGCCACCGCGCGCGGCGGCAGCACCCGCGCGGCGGCCGACCGCGTGGCGCGCTCCCAGTCGGCGGCGAGCAGCGCGCTGGCCGACCTGGAAACCTCGGTGGGCGCGCTGCTGTTCGACCGCATCGGCCGGCGCCTCGTGCTCAACGAGAACGGCCGCGCGCTGCTGCCCAAGGCGCAGGCGCTGCTGGACCAGGCGGGCGAGGTGCAGGCGCTCTTCAGCGGCGAGCATGCGGCGCCGCTGCGCGTGGCGGCCAGCTTCACCATCGGCGAATACCTGCTGCCCGAGCGCGTGTCGCAATGGACCGCGCTGCATCCGCAGAGCCAGGTGCACCTGCACATCGCGAACACGCGCGACGTGATCGAGGCGGTGGCGGGCTTCGAGGTCGATGTGGGCTTCATCGAAGGCCCGCAGACGCACCCCGACCTCGTGGTGCGCGCCTGGCGCGAAGACGAACTGGTCATCGTCGCCGCGCCGGGCCATGCGCTGGCGAACCGCATAGCCACGCACCGCCAGCTCTCGCAAGCCACCTGGGTCCTGAGAGAGCTGGGCTCGGGCACGCGGCAGGTCACCGATGCGTGGCTGATCCAGAACCTGGAGCAGGTGCACGTGGGCTTCGAGCTCGGCAGCACCGAGGCCATCAAGCGCGTGGTGGCCTCGGGCACGGCCCTGGCCTGCCTCTCGCGCTACACGGTGGCGCAGGCGCTGGAAGACGGGCACCTCGTCGAGCTGCGCACGCGGCTGCCCGCGGGCATGCGCCGGCTCGCGACGGTGATGCACCGCGACAAATTGCTGGGGCGCGCGACCGCCGATTTCCTTCGGCACTGCGGCGCGACCGTGCCGCGCATGCCGGCCGCCCGCTAGCGTCCACCCACGCGGTCAGGCCGGCCGCGACAGCAGGTGCACGTACTCGTACTGCGCCGTGTTGATGGTCGAGACGCGGTACTCCACCGGCTTGTCGCCGAAGGTGAGCGCGGTGCGCCGCACCTCCATCACCGGCGCGCCCGGCGCCACGCCGAGGATGCGCACCATGCTGCGGTCGGCCGACATCGCGCGGGCGCGTTCGCGCGCCAGCGTCACGGTGATGCCGAACTCGGTCTGGTAGAGGTGGTAGATGGTGCTCGGCCGCTCGCGAAAGCGCTTCTCGGTCAGGCCCTTGAAGAGCAGCGCGGGCAGCGTGAGCCGGTCGTGGATCACCGCCCTGCCCTGCAGCAGCAGGCGGTTGTCGATCTGGATGGCCGGCTCGCCGGTGCGAAGGCCCAGCGCCTGCGCGGGCTCCTCCTCCATGCGCACGCGCTCGAAGGCGACGAACTCCACCTGCGGCGCTTGCCGGAGGCCGTCGCTGCGCTCGACGTGGAAGAACTGGAACATGAAGCGGTCCGCGTTGTGCACCGCAACGAAGGTGCCGCGCCCCTGTCGCCGCACGAGGATGTGCTCGGCCACCAGGTCGTCGGTCGCGTGGCGCAGCGTGCCGATCGATACGCCGAGCGCCGCCGCCAGTTCGCTTTCGCTCGGCAGCGTGCTGCCGGCCGCGCAGCGCCCCGACTCGATGGCGCGCAGCAGCGAGCGCTTGACCAGCCGGTAGAGCGGCGCGCCCGCGGCATCGGCGGGAATCGGTTCGAACACGGAAGGGTCGGTCGGTCGCGGCATGGCGCGATTGTTCGGCCGCATCGCGATTCATTCAAGTCATTCATATGACCTGTTTGACACCCGGAGACACGCACTCGGACACTGGCCCCGCTGCAAATTCTCAGCGAGTCACAACAGGAGACAACGATGATTCATTTCGTTCTGCACGACGCCAAGGACACGGTCGCGGTCGTGGTGGTGGAAGGCGTCAAGGCCGGCATGTCGCTCACCGGCTGGATCATGGACGAGGACCGGATGACCAGCGTCGATGCGCGCCAGGACATCCCGATCGGCCACAAGGTCGCGCTCAAGGACATGGCCACCGGCGATACGGTGTGGAAGTACGGCATCGACATGGGCAAGGTGGTCGCGCCGATCAAGGCCGGCGAGCACGCGCACGTCCAGAACATCAAGACCAAGCGCTGGTAGGCATCCGCCCCACTGCTTCGCCCACCTTCATCACCCACGAATCCGAAAGCACAGCATGTCCATCATTTCCAAAGACACCACCTTCCTCGGCTACCGCCGCGAAAACGGCCGCGTCGGCGTGCGCAACCACGTCATCATCCTGCCGCTGGACGACCTGTCCAACGCCGCGGCCGAAGCCGTGGCCCACAACATCAAGGGCGCGCTCGCCATTCCGCACCCCTATGGCCGGCTGCAGTTCGGCGCCGACCTGGAGCTGCACTTCCGCACGCTGATCGGCGCGGGCTGCAACCCGAACGTGGCGGCCGTCGTGGTCATCGGCATCGAGGACAGCTGGACGCAAAAGGTGGTCGATGGCATCGCCACCACCGGCAAGCCCGTGGCCGGCTTCGGCATCGAGGGCCACGGCGACCACGACACCATCCTGCGCGCGAGCAAGGTGGCGCGCGAGTTCGTGCAGAACGCGAGCGAGAAGCGCCGCGAGCCCTGCGGCATCCACGAGCTGTGGGTCTCCACCAAGTGCGGCGAGAGCGATACCACCTCGGGCTGCGGCTCCAACCCCACCGTGGGCAACGCCTTCGACAAGCTCTACGAGACCGGCAACACGCTGGTGTTCGGCGAGACCTCCGAGATCACCGGCGGCGAGCGCATCGTGGCCGACCGCTGCCGCACGCCCGACGTGAAGGAGCGCTTCATGTTCATGTTCAACCGCTACCAGGACATGATCAACCGCCACAAGACCAGCGACCTCTCCGACTCGCAGCCCACCAAGGGCAACATCGCGGGGGGCCTTACGACCATCGAGGAAAAGGCGCTGGGCAACATCCAGAAGATCGGCAAGAAGTGCCTGGTCGATGGCGTTCTGGACAAGGCCGAGGTGCCCACCGGCCCGGGCCTGTGGTTCATGGATTCGTCCAGCGCCGCGGCCGAGATGGTCACGCTGTGCGCCGCCTCGGGCTACGCGGTGCACTTCTTCCCCACGGGCCAGGGCAACGTGATCGGCAACCCGATCCTGCCGGTCATCAAGATCTGCGCGAACCCGCGCACCGTGCGCCTCATGAGCGAGCACGTCGACGTGGACACCTCGGGCCTCCTGCAGCGCGAGATGACGCTCGACCAGGCCGGCGACCAGCTGCTCGAATGCATGCTGCGCACCGCCAACGGCCGGCTCACCGCGGCCGAAGCGCTGGGCCACCGCGAGTTCGTGATGACGCGCCTGTACGAATCGGCCTGAGCGCGCCATGAAGCGCATCGTCATTGCGGAGTTCATGGACGCCGCCGCGGTCGCGCAGCTGCGCGCGCGGCACGACGTTCTCTACGACGTGGCCCTGGTGGACGACGGCGCCCGCCTCTACCGCGAAGCGAAGTGGGCCAACGCCCTCATCGTGCGCAACCGCACGCAGGTGCGCGGCGAGCTGCTCGATGCGCTGGCCCAGTGCACGGTGGTCGGACGCCTGGGCGTGGGGCTGGACAACATCGACGTGGCCGGCTGCGAGGCGCGCGGCATCCGCGTGATTCCGGCCACGGGCGCGAATGCGCTGAGCGTGGCGGAGTACGTGATCGCGAGCGCGATGCTGCTGCTGCGCGGCGCCTACGCATCGACGGCCGAGGTGGCCGCGGGACGATGGCCGCGCAATGCGCTCTCCAGCGGACGCGAGCTCTCGGGCAAGACGCTCGGGCTGGTCGGCTTCGGCGCAATCGGGCAATTGACGGCGCGGCTCGCGAAGGCGCTGGGCATGCGCACCGTGGCGTTCGACGCGATGCTGGACTCGGGCCATCCGGCGTTCGCGGAGAACGGCACCCAAGCACTAGGCCTCGATGAACTGGTGGCACAGGCCGACGTGGTGAGCCTGCACGTGCCGCTGGTCGATGGCACGCGCAACCTGTTCGGCGCGGCGCGCATCGCGGCGATGAAGGGCGGCGCGGTGCTCGTGAACACTTCGCGCGGCGGCATCGTCGACGAATCCGCGGTGGCGCTCGCACTGCGCGAGGGCCGGCTCGGCGGCGCGGCGCTGGACGTGTTCGATGCCGAGCCGCTCACGGCCAGCACGCACTTCGAGGGCTGCCCCAACCTGCTGCTGACGCCGCACATCGCGGGCGTGACGGCCGAATCGAACGAGCGCGTGAGCAGCCTCATCGCGCAGAAGGTGCTGGAGGCGCTGGAATCATGACGACACTGAGCCTTCAGGAAGCGCGGCATGTCGTGGCCGAGACCCTGCGCGCAGCCGGCGCCAACGAAGCCATGGCCACGGCCACCGCACGCGCGCTGGTACTGGCCGAGGCGCAAGGCCTGGGTTCGCACGGCCTCAGCCGCGTCGCGCAGTACGCGACGCACCTTCGCAACGGCCGCGTCAACGGCGACGCGGTGCCCACGTTGCGCCGCGAGAAAGGCGCCGCCGCGCTGGTCGATGCGCACGAGGGCCTGGCCTTCGCCGCGTGCGAGATGGCGGTGGCCGAAGCCATCGCCCGCGCGCGCGACTTCGGCATCGCCATCGCGGGCGTGACCGACAGCCACCACTGCGGCGTGGTGGTCGACCACCTGCGCGCGGTGACCGACGCGGGCATGGTCGGCCTGGGCTTTGCGAACTCGCCGGCCGCGATGCCGGCGGCGGGCGGGCGCCACCCCATCTTCGGCACCAACCCGGTGGCGGCGGTGTTCCCGCGCCGCGGCGCGCTGGCGTTGATGATCGACCTGAGCCTCTCCGAAGTGGCGCGCGGCAAGGTGATGGTCGCAGCGAAACAGGGCAAGCCCATTCCTCTCGGCTGGGCCGTGGACCGCGACGGCCGGCCCACCACCGACGCGCAGGCCGCGCTCGAAGGTTCGATGCTGCCCATCGGCGCCGCGAGCAGCCCCAAGGGTGCGATGCTGGCGCTGGTGGTCGAGCTGCTGGTCACGGCGCTCGTCGGCGCGCAGTTCGGCTTCGAGGCCTCGAGCTTCTTCGAGGATGCGGGCAACCGGCCGCGCATCGGCCAGGCCTTCATCGTCATCGACCCCGGCGCGCTCGCGGGGTCGGCCAGCTACCTGGACCGCGTCGAGGTGCTGGTGGCCGAGATGCTGCGCGACGACGGCGTGCGCCTGCCCGGCGCGCGGCGCGAAGACCTGCGAAGGCGCGCGGAGGCCGAGGGCATCGAGGTGCCCGATGCGCTGCTCGCGCAGTGGCGACAACGGTAGGCGCCGAAGAGCGTCACTCCCCCCGAACACAACAACAGGAGACAACACGATGAAACGACGCGAATGGATGCAAGGTGCCGGCGCGCTGGCGGCGGCTGGATCGCTCGGTGCGCTGGTCCCCACGCTCGCCAGGGCGCAAGGCGGCGACTACCCCAAGCCGGATGCCACGCTGCGCTACGTGGTGCCCTTTCCGGCGGGCGGCCTCACCGACGTGATGGCGCGCCAGATCGGCCAGCAGTTGGGCGAGCGCTGGAAGGTCAGCGTGCTGGTGGACAACCGCCCCGGCGGCAACGGCCAGATCGGCGCGGACCTCGTGGCCAAGGCGGCGCCCGACGGCAACACGCTGCTGGCGATCACGCTCACGCATGCGGCCAACGTGACGCTGTTCCCCAAGTCGCCCTTCAACTTCCAGAAAGACCTGCGCCCGGTCGCGCTGATCGCCGGCAGCCCGATGCTGATCGTGGTGCCGGTGGCCAGCCCGATCCAGGACCTGAAGGGCCTGATCGCGTCCGCGAAGGAGCGCAAGCTCAACGCCGGCTCCAGCGGCAGCGGCACGCCGCCGCACCTGACGCTCGCGCTCTTCAACGACCTGAACAAGTCCGCCATCCAGCACGTGCCCTACAAGGGCGGCGCGCCCTGCATGACCGACCTCATCGGCGGGCAGCTGGACGTGGTGTTCTCCAACATCCCCGAGTCGATCCCGCATGTGAAGGGCGGCAAGCTGCGCGCGCTCGCCATCGCGAGCAAGGCGCGCTATCCGCTCCTGCCTGACGTGCCGACGACGGCCGAGGCCGGCATGCCGACGCTGCAGGTGGAGAACTGGACGGGGATGATGGCGCCCGCCGGCATGCCCGATGCCGCGGTGCAGAAGCTCGGCGCGGAGGTGCTGAAGATCCTTGCGCAGCCCGGCCTGGAAGAGCGCATGCGCCAGCAGGGTTTCGTGATCGATGCGCGCGGGCCGGAGCGCTTCGCGCCCTTTCTCACCGAGGAGATCGCGCGCTGGGCGCACGTCATCAAGGCGGCCGACATCCAGCCGAGCTAGCGTTCAGCCGCGCAGCACCTGCGCGGTGTGGCGGGCGATGACCGCCTCTTCGTCGGTGCGCAGCATCCAGGCGCTCACGGGGCTTTCGGGCGTCGTGAGCCGCGCATGGCACGCGCCGTTGGCGGCGGCATCGACGTGCACGCCGAGCCAGTCGCACTCTTCGAGGATGCGCTCGCGCAACGCGGCCGCGTTCTCGCCGATGCCCCCCGTGAAGATCACCGCATCGACACCGCGCAACGCGGCCGCGAGGCTGCCCATGTGCTGCACGACCTGCTCAGTGAAATGCGCGATCGCTTCGGCCGCTTCGGGTGCGGCGGAGGCTTCGAGCTCGCGCATGTCGCTCGACACGCCCGAGAGGCCCAGCAGCCCCGATTCGCGGAACAGCAGCGTCTCGACGCGCTCGGCCGACATGCCGTGCGAGCGCATGAGGTACAGCACCACGGCCGCATCGAGGTGACCGCAGCGCGTGCCCATCGTGAGGCCATCGAGCGGCGAGAAGCTCATCGTCGTCGCGACCGATCGGCCCTCTGCCATCGCGCACATCGAGGCGCCGTTGCCCAGGTGCGCGACGATCACGCGCTTGTCCGCGAGATCAGGCGCGAGGCGCGTGAACTGCGCGACGATCGATTCGTACGAAAGCCCGTGAAAGCCATAGCGCCGCACGCCTGCATCGTGCAGCGCACGCGGCAGCGCGAAGCGGCGATTGACCTCGGTCTGCGTCGAATGAAAAGCGGTGTCGAAGCACGCCACCTGCGGCACGCCGTCGAACGCCTTCATCGCGGCGCGCACGCCCGCCAGGTTGTGCGGCTGATGCAGCGGTGCGAGCGGCTCCAGCGCGGCCAGCTCGGCGAGCACCGCATCGTCGATGCGCACCGGCGCCACGAAGTTGACGCCGCCATGCACGATGCGATGGCCGACCGCGGCGATGCGATCGCCACCACCCTGCTGCGCGTGCCATTCGAGCAGCGCGGCGAGCGCGCCCTGGTGCGAGCGCCGGTCGCCATCGAGCGCCGCGTCGTGCAGCGTGCGCCCCTCTGCATCGCGAACGCGCAGCCGCGCCTTCAGCCCGGCGCCGAGCCCATCGGCCTGCCCCGACCAGCGCGCGGCCGGCAGCGCATCGCCCTCGCCGGCCGCCGCGAACAGCGCGACCTTGATCGACGACGACCCGGCGTTCAGCGTGAGCAGCGATTCGGTCAGACGTAGTCCTTGTACTTGTCCAGGAAGCGCACCGGCTTGGAGAGCGCGTCGCGGCGGAACGGATCGCCCAGCTCGCGGGTGCACATGATCTCGATCACGCAGGTCTTGCCTTCGTTCATCTGCATGTCGATGGCCTTCTTGAGCGCGGGGCCCACGTCTTCGAGCTTGTCGACCACGATGCCCTCGGCGCCCATCGCCTTGGCGATGCCCGCGAAGCTCTCGCTCTCGAGCTCGCCCGCGACGAAGCGGCGATTGTAGAAGTCGACCTGGTTCTTCTTCTCCGCGCCCCACTGGCGGTTGTGGAAGACCACCGCCGTCACCGGAATGTCGTGGCGCACCGCCGTCATGATTTCCGACATGCTCATGCCCCAGGCGCCGTCACCGGCATAGGCCACGGCCGGGCGGTCGGGCGCGGCGCACTTGGCGCCGATCATCGTGGGCAGCGAGTAGCCGCAGTTGCCGAAACTCATTGGCGCGAAGAAGCTGCGCGGCTCCTCGAAGCGCAGGTAGCTGTTGGCAATCGCGTTGATGTTGCCGATGTCGGTGGAGACCATCACGCGCGGCGGCATGGCCTTCTCCAGCTCGCGCAGCACCTGGCGCGGGTGCAGGTAGCTGCCGCCCGTCGGCGTCTTCTCGCCCTTGGCTTCTTCGATGGCGTCGAGGCTGAACTGGTCGCGCTCGTGGGTCCACTCGTCGAGCTCTTTTTCCCACGCGGCCTTCTCGCTCTTGATCTTCTCGGCGCGCTCGGCCTTGGTGGCGTCGCACGCAAGCGTCTTGCCCTGCAGGCGCTTGAGCAGTTCCTTGGCGGTGGCCTTGGCATCGCCGTGGATGCCCACGGTGATCTTCTTGACCAGCCCGAGGTTGGTGTGGTCGGCCTCGACCTGGATGATCTTCGCGTCCTTCGGCCAGTAATCCATGCCGTGCTGCGGCAGCGTGCCGAACGGGCCCATGCGCGAGCCGAGCGCGAGCACCACGTCGGCCTGAGCGATGAGCTTCATCGCGGCCTTGGAGCCCTGGTAGCCGAGCGGGCCCGCGGCGAGCGGATGGCTCGCGGGGAACGAGTCGTTGCGCAGGTACCCGTTGGCCACCGGGGCGCCGAGGCGCTCGGCCAGGGCCTTGCATTCCTCGACCGCATCGCCCATCACCACGCCGCCGCCCGAGAGGATCACGGGGAACTTGGCCGAGGCCAGCAGTTCGACCGCCGCGTTCAGGCTGTTCTCGCCGCCCGCGCCGCGCTCCACGCGCATGGGCTTGGGAATCTCGGTGGTGATCTCGCCGTAGAAGTAGTCGCGCGGAATATTCAGTTGCGTCGGGCCCATCTCGGAGATGGCGCGGTCGAAGCAGCGCGCCGTGTATTCGGCCATTCGCTTGGGGTTGTTCACATGGCCCTGGTACTTGGTGAACTCCTGGAACATCGGCAGCTGGTTCGCTTCCTGGAAGCCGCCCAGGCCCATGCCCATGGTGCCGGTCTCGGGCGTGATCATCACGACCGGGCTGTGCGCCCAGTAGGCGGCGGCAATCGCCGTCACGCAGTTGCTGATGCCGGGGCCGTTCTGCCCGATCACGAGGCCATGGCGGCCCGAGACGCGCGCATAGCCGTCGGCCATGTGGGCGCCGCCCTGCTCGTGCACCACCGGGATCAGGCGGATGCCGGCGGGCGCGAAGATGTCCATCGCGTCCATGAAGGCCGAGCCCATGATGCCGAAGATGTCGGTCACGCCGTTGGCGACCATGGTCTCGACGAAGGCCTCGGAGGGGGTCATCTTCTGCACGCCGGTGACGGCTTCGCGGGCGGGTGCGGTGGGTTTCTTCTGGCTCATGGAAGCGTCTCCTGATAGGAATGGGGCGGGGGTCGGGCGAATGCTGCAGCTCAAAAAGTCGGAACCACTTGTTCCGAATTTCTTTCCGGCGGAATATAGGACGGCAAGGCGCTGGCGTCAAACAATGTACAAAAATCGGTACGCCTTGTCTTGTTTTTTGCAAAACAACTATGATCCGCCGCATGAAGATCGTCAAAGGCCTTTCCCTCGGAGCCTCGCCGGAAGCCGCAGAACCGGCGGGCGACACGCCCACCATGCGCCTCTTCGGCCTGCTCGAAGTCATGGCCGCCAAGGACCAGCGCTATTCGCTGCAAGGCCTCGTCGAAGAGACCGGCATGCCCAAGCCCACGCTGCACCGCATGCTGCAGCAACTCGAAGGCGCGGGACTCCTGCAGCGCGAAGGCGACGGGCGCCACTACGGCATCGGCACGCGGCTGCGGCGCCTGTCGGAGAACCTGCTCTTCAACGACAGCCTGCACGGCGCGCGCCACACGGTGCTGCGCCAGTTGGGCGAGGAGATCGGCGAGAGCTGCAACCTCACCTCGCTCTCGGGCAGCGAGGTCGTGTACCTGGACCGCGTGGAGACCGCCGCGCCGCTGCGCTTCTACCTGCACCCGGGCTCGCGCGTGCCGGTGCACTGCTCGGCCAGCGGCAAGATCTTTCTCTCGCAGATGAGCGCGGCGCAGCGCCGCCGCCTGCTCTCCAACGCGCCGCTCGAAACCTACACCGCCAAGACGCTGACCGACCCCGCCGCGCTCGAGAAGGAAGTGCAGCGCGTGCGCAAGGACGGCTTCGCGATCGACAACGAGGAATTCCTTCCAGGCCTCCTCTGCATCGCCGCACTGGTGCCCTCGGGCGACGAGGCGCCCTCGAACCTTTGCATCGCGGTGCAGGCGCCGATCATGCGGCTCGACGCCGCCAAGGCGAAGACGCTGCTGCCCGCGCTGCAACGCGCCGCGCTCGCGCTGAGCCGCATCGACACCGACGCGGGCAACGACCGCGCCACGGCCTGATCCCCATTTTTCGAAAGCCCACCGTGACCGATACCGCAGACCTGCGACCCGACCGGATGCTGAGCGTGCGCGAGGTGTTCGGCATCGACACCGACCTGCAGGTGCCCGCCTTCAGCGAGCGCGATGACCACGTGCCCGAGGTCGATGCTGTCTATCGCTTCAACCCCGACGTGACGCTCGCGATCCTCGCGGGCTTCACGCGCGACCGGCGCGTGATGGTGCAGGGCCTGCACGGCACCGGCAAGTCGACGCACATCGAGCAGGTGGCCGCGCGCCTGAACTGGCCCTGCGTGCGCCTGAACCTGGACGGCCACATCAGCCGCCTGGACCTCGTGGGCAAGGACGCGGTGGTGCTGCGCGAAGGCCAGCAGGTCACCGAGTTCCAGGAGGGCATCGTGCCGTGGTCGCTGCAGCGTCCTGTCGCACTCATCTTCGACGAGTACGACGCGGGCCGGCCCGATGTGATGTTCGTCATCCAGCGCATCCTGGAGCGCGATGGCAAGTTCACGCTGATGGACCAGAACAAGGTGCTGCGGCCGCATCCGTTCTTTCGCCTGTTCGCCACCGCGAACACGGTGGGCCTGGGCAACCTCAACGGCCTCTACCACGGCGCGCAGCGGCTCAACCATGCGCAGATCGACCGCTGGAACATCGTCGCCTCGCTCAACTACCTGCCCGCCGATGAAGAAATCGCGATCGTGCAGGCGCGCGTGCCCTCTCTGGCCGACGATGCGGGCCGCAAGCTCGTCGCGGCGATGGTGGCCGTGGCCGACCTCACGCGCAAGGGCTTCGCGGCGGGCGACCTTTCGACACTGATGTCGCCGCGCACCGTCATCACCTGGGCCGAGAACGTCGAGATCTTCAAGGACCCGGCGCTCGCGTTCCGCCTCTCGTTCGTCAACAAGTGCGACGACGCGGAGCGGCCGCTCGTGGCCGAGTACTTCCAGCGCTGCTTCGACCAGGAGCTTGCGGAGTCGCACCAGCTCGGCCGTCCCGCATGATGTGGACTTGCTGCCAATCTCCAAGAACCGTTCGGGCTGAGCTTGTCGAAGCCTCGCGCAGCGCTTCGACAAGCTCAGCGTGAACGGCTTGGTTTTTATCGTTCCAAACACCCACTTGTATGAGTGATGCCCAGCGCCGCGTGCGGCAGGAGGAGCAGGTCGCCGAACTCTGCGCGGGCGTGGTGCGGGCCTTCAGCGGCGAGCGAGACCTGCACTTTCGCGGCAAGCGCTTGCACCGCGGGCGCGTGGCGCTGCCGTGGTTCGCGCCGCACCTGCATCCATCGGCCGACACCGACGACTTCGCCTCGTTCCGCGGCGTGGCCGATGGGCTCGCATTGCGGCTCACTGCTTCGGATGCGGCGCTGCATGAAAGCCTGCGCCCCGAAGAGCCCGTCGAACGCATGCTGTTCGAAATGCTCGAGCAGTTCCGCGTCGAAGCGCTCGCGCCCGAGGTCATGGCCGGCATGCGCCACAACCTGCGGCACCGCCACGAACAGTGGTCGCTCGCCTTCCACCACTCGGGCCTGACCGACACCGCGCGCGGCCTGCTGCTCTATGCGGTCGCGCAGATCTGCCGGGCGCGCGTGAGCGGCCAGCAGGTGGTGGAAGAAACCGAAGACATGCTCGAGGCCACGCGCTTCCATCTCGCCCCGCTGATCGGCCATGCGCTCGCGGGCCTGCGCCGAGATCGCGCGGACCAGGCCCCCTACGCCGTGCACGCGCTCGCCATCGCGCGCACCGTCGCCGCGATGCTGCACGAGGCCGGCGAAGAAAGCCCCGACGCGCGCGACCCGCACGTGGACGACAAGCGCAGCGTGTTCATGCTCGTGGCCGACATGGACCGCGAGATCATCGAGCGCTTCACCACCGCCGAATCGGGCCGCAGCGCGGTGATCGACGAGGCGGGCGGCACCTACCGCGTCTTCACCACCGCCTACGACCGCGAGCACGACGCGGCCACGCTCGCGCGCAAGGAAGTGCTCGCCGACCACCGCGAAAAACTCGACCGCCGCATCGCCGCGCAGGGCGTGAACATCGCGCGCCTCGCCCGAGAACTGCGCGCGCTGCTCGCGGACCCCACGCGCGACGGCTGGGACGGCGGGCAGGAAGAAGGCCTCATCGACGGCCGCCGGCTCGCGCAGCTCGTCGCTTCGCCGACCGAGCGGCGCCTCTTTCGCACCGAGCGCATGGAGCCGGTGGCCGACTGCATGGTGACTTTTCTCATCGACTGCTCGGGCTCGATGAAGGAGCACGCCGAATCGGTCGCGATGATGGTCGATGTGTTCGCGCGCGCGCTCGAGCAGGCGGGCGTGACCAGCGAGGTGCTCGGCTTCACCACCGGCGCGTGGACCGGCGGCCGCCCGCAGCGCGAGTGGGTGCGCGCGGGCAAGCCGCTGCATCCGGGCCGCCTCAACGAGCGCAGCCACCTCGTCTTCAAGGCCGCGGCCACGCCATGGCGACGCGCGCGCCCCGCGATGGCCGCGCTGCTGAAGGCCGACCTGTTCCGCGAAGGCATCGACGGCGAGGCGGTCGACTGGGCGTGCCAGCGCCTGCGCCAGCGCCCCGAGGCGCGCAAGCTGCTTCTGGTGATTTCCGACGGCTCGCCGATGGACAGCGCCACGCACCTGGCGAACGACGCGCATTACCTCGATCACCACCTGCGCGACGTGGTCGCGCGCCAGGAGCAGCGCGGCGATATCGAGATCGCGGGCATCGGCGTCGGGCTCGACCTGAGCCCGTACTACAGCCGCAGCCACGTGCTCGACCTGGCCACGTCCACCGGCAACACCATCTTTCGCGAGGTGATCGACCTCATGGCGGGGCGCCACCGGCGTTGAAGCAAGGCGGACGTAAAGGCTGAGACGTTTTGGATTACATCCAAGTCCCTGATTGACAAAGGGCGCCCATGGTTCTTACATTGGGTTCCACATCCGGGAACGGTGTTCCGATATTTGGAACACTTCTGAAAGTCTCATGGATTCCACGCTCGCCAAAGGTCTTGTCGCCATCGAATGGATGACGCGCCAGCAACGCCCCTGCCGCGTCACCGACCTGGCGCAGGCTTTCGGCATGGCGCGCAGCAACGCGCACCGCACGCTGCAGACGCTGGTCGATTGCGGCTGGGCCGTGCAGGACCCGGACACCAGCGCCTACCGGCCGAGCCTGCGCCTGTTCGAGCTGGGCGCCCTGGTGGCCGATGCGGCCGACGTCGGCGCGCTGCTGAGGCCGCACCTGGCGGCACTCGCGCAGCAGACGGGCGAGACCATCCACCTGGCGGTGCTCGACGGCGCCGAGATCGTCTACCTCGACAAGTTCGACAGCCCTCTGCCGGTGGCCGCCTACTCCCGCATCGGCGGCCGGGCCGCGGCCTACTGCGTGGCATCGGGCAAGGCGCTGCTGGCCGCGTCGGCGCCCACCGTGCCCGCGCTGCACGAGCGCTTCGGCACGCTGGCGGCCCACACGAAGAACAGCATCACCGACTTCGATGCGCTCCTTCTCGAACTCGAACGCACGCGCGCCCGCGGCTACGCGGAGAACCGCGAGGAATGGCGCCTGGGCGTCTGCGGCCTGGGCGTGCCCGTGTTCAACGCGCGCGGCGAAGCGGTCGCGGCCGTCGGCATGAGCGTGCCCTCGATCCGCTTCGCGCGCACGCAGGCGCGGGGCCTGGCCGACCGTCTCATGGCCTGCGCGCGCGATGCGAGCGTGACGCTGGGCTACCGCGCGAGCGCGCTGCCGATATCCACCACAAAGAGAAGGAGACTCGAATGACCCCGTTCCTCGCCCCCTGGCTGCGCGCCGGGCTGCTGGCCACCGCATTGCTCTCGACGCTGGCCGCGCCCTTCGCAGCGCAAGCCCAGAGCGGCAGCGACTACCCGAACAAGCCGATCCGGCTGATCGTGCCCTACCCGCCCGGCGGCGGCACCGACGTGATCGCGCGCATCGTGCAGGAGCGCTTCTCCACGCTGCTGGGCCAGCAGGTGCTGATCGACAACCGCGGCGGCGCGGCCGGCTCCATCGGCACCGAAGTCGTGGCCAAGTCCGCGCCCGACGGCTACACGGTGCTCTTCACGCTCTCCTCGCACACCATCAACCCGGCCATCTACACCAAGCTGAGCTTCGACACCGCGAAAGACTTCGCGCCGGTCGGCCTCGTGGCCTCGCTGCCGCAGATCCTGGTGGCCAACAACCAGTTCGCGCCCAACACCGTGGCCGAACTCGTGGCGCTGGCCAAGGCCAAGCCCGACAGCATTTCCTTCGCCTCGGTGGGCAACGGCTCGCCCGGGCACCTGGCGGGCGAGCTCCTGAAGCTGCGCACCGGCACGCAGATGACGCACATCCCCTACCGCGGCGGCGGCCCGGCCGTGACCGACGTGATGGGCGGGCAGGTGCCGCTCCTGTGGGTGTCGATTCCCGCGGCCGCGCAGTTCGTGAAGGCCGGCAAGCTCAAGGCGCTCGCGGTCTCCACCACCAAGCGCAGCGCCGCCTTCCCCGACGTGCCGACGATGCAGGAGGCCGGCATTCCCGACTTCGACGTGGACTCGTGGTACGCCGTGTTCGTGCCCGCCAAGACACCGCAGCCGGCCATCGACAAGCTCAACCGCGTGATCAACACCGTGGTGAAAGAGCCCGAGATCCGCGAGAAGCTGCTGGCGCAAGGCAGCGAAGGCGTGGGCGGCACGCCCGAGCAACTGGGCAAGGTCGTGACGACCGAGCTCGTGCGCTGGCAGAAGCTCGCGAAAGAAGCCCACATCAAAGTCGACTGACCGACATAGACAGACAAGCAGACAGACAGACAGCCCCATGGAAAACGCAGCCCCCTCTTCCTCCCCCATCGCCGAACTCGTGGCGCGCGCACGCGCCGCGCAGCGCATCTACGAAACCTGGTCGCAGGAACAGGTCGACACCGCCGTGGTCGCGGCCGGCTGGGCCATCATCGAGCCGGCGCGCAACCGCGAGCTGGCCGAGTTGGCCGTGGCCGACACCGGCGTGGGCAATGTCGAGGACAAGGTCCGCAAGAACTACCGCAAGACCTTCGGCCTGCTGCGCGACCTGCACGGCGCGCGCTCGGTCGGCGTGATCGGCGAAGACCCGGCGCGCGGCATCGTGGAAATCGCGCGGCCCGTGGGCGTGGTGTGCGCGGTCACGCCCTCGACCAACCCGGGCGCGACGCCGGCCAACAAGATCATCAATGCGCTCAAGGGCCGCAACGCGGTCATCGTCGCGCCCTCGCCCAAGGGCTGGTCGACGGCGGCGCGGCTCATCGAGTTCATCCACGCGGAGTTCGACCGCATCGGCGCGCCGCGCGACCTGGTGCAACTGCTGCCGCTGCCGATCAACAAGCAGGCGACGGCCGAGCTGATGCGCCTGTGCGACCTCGTGGTGGCGACCGGCTCGCAGGCCAACGTGCGCGCCGCGTACGCGAGCGGCACGCCGGCCTTCGGCGTGGGCGCGGGCAACGTGGCGGGCATCGTCGATGAAACGGCCGACGTGAACGCGGCGGCCGAGCGCATCGTGCGCTCCAAGACCTTCGACAACGCGACCAGTTGCTCGTCGGAGAACAGCCTGGTGATCGTCGATGCGGTGCGCGCCTCGATGCTCGCCGCGCTCAAGGACCGCGGTGCGGTGATGCTCGCGGCCGCGCAGAAGGCCACGCTGCAATCGCTGATGTGGCCCGAGGGCAAGCTCTCGGCCGCCGTCATCGGCCAGTCGGCGCGCACGATCGCGGAGCGCGCCGCAGAACTCGATGGCGCCAACCGCGATGGCTGGCTCGCCATCGCGGCCACCGACCCGCGCATCCTCATGGTGGCCGAAGACGGCGTGGGCCACGACCACCCGTACTCGGGCGAAAAACTCAGCCCCGTGCTCGCCATCTACGCCGCACGCGACTTCGATGAAGCCGCAGCCACGGTCGAGCGCATCTACGCCTACGAGGGCGCGGGCCACTCGGTCGGCCTGCACAGCGCCGTGCCCGAACGCGCGACGGTGCTGGGCCTCACGCTCCCGGTGTCGCGCGTGATCGTCGACCAGGCGCACTGCATCGCCACCGGCGGCAGCTTCGACAACGGCCTGCCCTTCTCGCTCTCGATGGGCTGCGGCACCTGGGGCAAGAACAACTTCTCCGACAACATGAACTACCGGCACTACCTGAACATCACGCGCGTGTCGCGGCCGATTCCGGAGAGGGTGCCGAGCGAGGACGAAATCTTCGGCGCGTACTTCGCCCGGCACGGAGCGAAATGAGCGGCGAGACGGCCTCGGCCTCCACCGTCCATGCGCTGATCGAGCGCCAGGCGGCGCTGCAGCCGCACGCGGTGTACGCCCGCAGCACCGAGAGCGAGCGCCACGTCACTTACGGCGAACTCGCGCGCGGCTGCCGTCGCGTGGCGGGTGTGCTGGCGCGGCACGGCGCAACGCCCGGCGAGACGGTTTCCGTCGTCATGCCCAACGGCCTGCAGACGCTGCGCCTGCTACTGGGCGCGATGCACGCGGGCTACTGCGTGAACCCGGTCAACCTGCTGTCGCAGCCCGAGCAGATGCGCTACGTGCTCGCGCACTCCGACTGCCGCGTGGTCTGCGTGGCGCCCGAGTGGGAAGCGCGTGTGCGCGAGTTGGTGCAGGCCTTCGAGCGCCCGGTGACGGTGATCGTGGTCGATCCGGAAGCCGAGACGCTGCCCGGCGAAACCGACGCCACGGTCGATGCGTCGCCGCCGGCACCCGATGCCGTCGCGCTGCTGATGTACACCTCCGGCACCACCGGCATGCCCAAGGGCGTGATGCTCTCGCAGCGCAACCTCGCGGCCAATGCGCACGCCATCAGCGCCGAGCACGCGCTCAAGCCCGCGGACCGCGTGCTCGCGGTGCTGCCGCTCTATCACATCAATGCCTTCGCCGTGACCATGCTCGCGCCGCTCGCGCACGGCGGCAGCCTTGCGATGCCGCCGAAGTTCTCGGCTGGCCGCTTCTGGGAACAGGCGACGCTCACGCAGTGCAGCTGGATCAACGTGGTGCCCACGATGATCTCGTACCTGCTCGAAGGCACGAAGCCGCCGCTCGCGCAGACGCTGGCCATCCGCTTCTGCCGCTCGGCCTCGGCGGCGCTGCCGCCCGAGCACCACCGCGCGTTCGAGCAGATGTTCGGCATCGGCATCGTCGAGACCATGGGCCTGACCGAAACGGCCGCGCCCTCGTTCTCCAACCCCATGGACCCGGCCGCGCGCAAGCTCGGATCGGTGGGCCGTGCCTCGGGCTGCATGGCCGGCGTGGTCGATGCGCAGCTGGCGGCCGTGCCCGACGGCACGACCGGCGAACTGGTGATCCGCGGGCCGAACGTGATGCTCGGCTACTACAAGAACGACGAAGCCACGCGCGCGAGCTTCACGCCCGACGGGTGGCTGCGCACCGGCGACCTCGGCCACCGCGATGCGGACGGCTTCTTCTTCGTCACCGGCCGCATCAAGGAGCTGATCATCAAGGGCGGCGAGAACATCGCCCCGCGCGAGGTCGACGAGGCGCTGCTGCAGCACCCCGCCGTGCTGGAGGCCGCGGCCGTGGGCGTGCCCGACCGCCACTACGGCCAGGAGATCGGCGTGTGCATCGTGCTGCGCGAAGGCTGCGCCTGCACCGAGGACGAGCTGCGCGCCTTCAGCGCCACCGCGCTCGGCCGCTACAAGACGCCGGGCCACTACCGCTTCGTCACCGACCTGCCGCGCGGGCCTTCGGGCAAGGTGCAGCGCCTGAAGCTGCTGCCGCTCTTCGAGGGATGACGGCGGCTGAGTTGCTCGTGCCGCCGCTCGCGCCGGCCCTGCTTGCCTACAGCCTGTGTGTGGTGTTCGCAGCCGGCATCGTGCGCGGCTTCGCGGGCTTCGGTTTCTCGGCGATCACGGTGGCGGGCCTGTCGCTGGTGGTGTCGCCCGCGCTCGTGGTGCCGGCCATCTTCATGCTCGAAATTCTCGCGAGCCTGAGCCAGCTGCGCGGCATCGCGCGCGATGTCGACATGCCCTGGCTCAGCTGGCTGATGGTGGGCAACCTCCTTTGCATTCCGCTCGGCGTGGCGCTGCTTGCATGGCTGCCCGAGACGCCGCTGCGCCTTCTGATCGGCGCGCTGCTGATGGCCGCTGCGCTGCTGCTGCGCGGCGGCGCGCACGTCACGCTCGTGCCCACGCGCGGCGTGCGGCTCGCGGCGGGGCTGGCCTCGGGCTTCATCAACGGCGTGGCGGCCATCGGCGGCATCGCCATCGCGGTGCTGCTGAGCACCGCGAAGATGGCGCCCGCCGCGCTGCGCGCGACGCTCATCGCGCTGCTGCTGTTCAGCGACGTGGTGTCGCTCGTCGCCGCCGCGCTCATGCCTTCGTCCGCGCATGGATCGGGCAACCTGCTGGGGCCGAACACGCTCAAGTGGGCGGTGTGGCTCGCGCCCGCGATGCTCGCGGGGATCTGGTGGGGGCAGCGCTCGTTCAAGGGCGTGTCGCCCGAGCAGTTCAGGAAGCACGTGCTGAACCTGCTGATCGCGCTGGCCACCGTGAGCGTGCTGCGCTCGCTCCTGAGCCTGCTGGGCTGACTGCGGCAGGCGCGCGCCCTTCTTGCGCCCCGCTTTCGGCGCGGGCCTTCGGGCGGCGCGACGCCAGCGCCGGCATCGCCCGGGCTATGCTCGGCGCCACATGCCGCAGTCCGACACCTCCGCATCCTCGCCCTGGCGCGCCGCACTGGCCATCGGCGCGCTGGCCCTGTGGCTCGCGGTGCCCGCCAGCGCGTCGGCCGCAGCGTGCCTGGACACCGCCACCAACGTTCCACCACCCTCCCGCGCGCTCGCGATGGCCGCCTTCGCCCAGCAGGAGCACCAGGCCTTCGGCGCGCAGACCATGGACGCCGAGGGCCGCCTCACCTACGCAGGCGCCTGGGAGGCCGAGGACTTCCGCGCCACCGCACAAGACCTCGCGCCCTGGCAGCGCGTGCTCGGCTACTGGAAGGCGACCGGCGTGCGCCTTCGCGGCACCGACCCCGATGCGGCACCCGACGCATCGGAGCCGCAGTCCATCGACGCCGCATTGAGCCGCGCCGCAGTGATCGATGCGCCGTGGTCCGCCGCCTTCATCAGCTGGCTCGCGCAGCGCGCCGGCCTCGGTGCGGACGAATTCGTTTTCTCCGAAGCGCATGCGGACTACGCGGGTGCCGCGTGGCGCGCCGGCATCGAGGAAGCGGCAGGCCGCGCGACCCGCTACGCGATGCGCGCCTGCGACCTCATGCGCACGCCGCCGCGCGTGGGCGACCTCGTCTGCCAGGCGCGCGGCACCGGCGCGGGCTACGACACCTTCGAGCGCATCGGCGAGGTGCTGGCCGCGCGCCCCACGGGCGGCGAGGCGCTGCCCATGCATTGCGATGTGGTGGTGGGCGTGGATGCCACGGGCTTCGACACCGTGGGCGGCAACGTGATCCAGTCGGTCACCCTGCGGCGCCTGGCGTTCGCGCCCGGCACGCGGCTGCTGGATCCGAGCTACCGGCCCGAGGGATGCACGCCCGGCGCGGCCGGCTGCATCGACCGCCACATGAGCCGCCAGCCGTGGTCGCTGTTGCTGCAGTGGCGTTGAGGAACTGGGGGGCTGAGGACTGGCCTCAGCGGTAGTACGCCTCGACCGTGCCCTTGAGTTTGAGCAGCAGCGGGTAGCCCTTGCGGTCCACCGCCTTGCCTGCCGGCACCTTGATCCAGCCTTCGCTGATGCAGTACTCCTCCACGTCCAGCCGCTCCTTGCCGTTGAAGCGGATGCCGATGGGGAATTCGAAGACGGCCGCCACGTGGTGCGGGCTGCGCGCATCGGTGCAGAGACGGTCGGGAAGGGGCGGACGGGTTGTTTCTTCGGTCATGGGAGTCTGTGGTTCGGGAACGACCCGAATGATAAGGACCTCGGTACCGGCGGCTTTTTTACGCCGCTTTTTAAAGCCGCTTTTTCCAGGGCTTGGGCGGCGGCTTCGGCCCCGCACCGAGGGCGGCGCGCGCGAGCGCATCGGCCTCGCCATTGCGATGGCGCGGAATCCATTGCACGCGGGCTTCGTCGAACGTGCCGAGCAGTGCGCGCGCGTCGTCGTAGAGCGGCGCCAGCCGCGCGATCGGCCGCGCATCGGCCGCGCCGAGCTGCTCGACCAGGATGCTGTTGTCGCTGTACGCCAGCACGGCGCTGGCGCCGCGGTCGCGCGCTTCCTGCAGCGCGAGCGTGAGCGCGCGCAGCTCGGCTTCGTTGTTGCACCCGGTCGTGTGCGTGGCCAGCGACAGCGTGTGACGCGTGCCGTCGGGCTGCGTGATGACCGCGCCGATGCCCATGCGGCCCGGGTTGGGCATGGCGCTGCCGTCGCAATGGATGGTCCAGTGGCGCGGGTGTACGGACGCTGCGGCAGGCGCGGGAAGGGTCATGGAATGGGAAGCGTGGCCTCTCGGCCTGCCGGTCTTCAGCAGTTGCCGCGCTTGATGCCCGCGAGGTTCTGGCACGGCCGCTGCCCGGGCGGCGGCCCCGGATCGCTCACGCGGGGCGGACGGTTGGCGTGGCGCTGCGGTCCGTCGTAGTAAGGATCGGGCCCGAGGATGTACACCGGCGGGTCGGTCGGCGGCGCCTCGGCGACGGGGTTGCGCGGGATGATGGCCGGGCCCGACGGCGCGGTGACCGGCGGTGGCGTGTAGGTCGGCTGCCGAGACGCCTCGGCCTGCGGCCTCGGCATGGGAACCGGCGGCGGCGGCGTCTCGTCGATCGCCACCTGCCGCGACTGCTTGCTGTCCGACGGGCACTTGCCGTCGGTGTACGAGATCTTCCCGTTGGCATCGGTGCAACGCACCACGTCCGCATTCGCGGCCAGCGCGGCGAACAGGAGCGGGATGAGGACGAGGGAGGTGCGCATGAGGCGGTTCTAACAGATTGCGCGCTATTTCCCAATCGGCGGCGGCGCTGTCGTATCGTTGCGGGTGCTGCGATTTTCGCCCTCCCCCCACGCCCGCCATGCGCCCTGCCAATCTCCTTGAAGTTGCCCTTGCGGACCTGCCGCGCAGCGCGGGCTCGCCCCTGTTCGAGCGGCTGCGCGCATCGGTCGGCCAGGTGATCCGTCGCGCACCGCCCCTGCAAGAAGCCGCGCGCTGGCACACGCACACCATCGGCGGCGCCGAGCGACGCTTTGCGCAGCCCATCACCTTCACGCCGTATGCATCGGTGCGGCCCTGCTCGGCGCGCTGCAGCTTCTGCTCGGAGAACCTGCGCAAGACCGAGGGCGGAACGCCAGCCTCGCGGCTGCGGCCCGCGACTGATTACTTCGATGGCCTCTCGCATGCGTTGCGCGCCCTGCGCGGCGTGCCGCTCTCGTGGTCGCTCTCGGGTCTGGAGACGAGCGACGATGCCGACTGGATGCTTCGGCTCCTGGCCACGTTGACCGCGAGCGAAAGCGACGGCCCGGTCATCGAAGACCGCGTGCTCTACACCAACGGCGCCGGCTTCGCCGCACCGCAGGGCGAGGTGCTGCGGCACGCGCTGCAGAGCTTCGGCCTGAGCTGGCTGGAGCTGTCCCGCCATCACCACGACGGCGCCATCAACCAGTCCATCATGCGGTTCCGCCCCGAGATAACGATCGGCGACCAGACCGTGTTCGAACGCACCGCGCGGCACCTGGCCGATGCCCTTCCACTGCGCCTCGTGTGCATCCTGCAGCGCGGCGGCGTCGCGCAACCACAGGACGTGGCCGCCTACCTCGCATGGGCGCGAGAGTGCGGCGCCGGCACCGTCGTCTTCCGCGAGTTCTCGCGCCTGGACGACGGCTACCGCGACAACGCCACCGCGCGCTACCTGCGCGCCGAGCGCGTGTCGATGGACGCGCTGCTGACCGCCTGCCTCGACGACCGCGAGGTCTCGCGCGGATGGGCCCTCGAAAGCCTCACCGAGGGCTACTACTTCTGGAACCTGCGCCTGTGCACCGCGAGCGGGCTGAACGTCGTCTTCGAGAGCGCCGACTACGGCGCCATGCACGAACGCCACGCGACCGGCGATATCTACAAGCTCGTCTACTTCGCGGACGGCCAGCTGTGCGCCGGCTGGGAGCCGGGGCACGACGTGCTGCTAGACACCCGCACCGAACAGGGCTTGGTCCATGCCTAGCCACAGCTGGTTGATGCTCGACCACGAATCGCCGCGCTACCGGCTGCCCGACGACCTGCGCGCACGCGACCCGATGGCCGGGCGCGATTGCGGATGGGTCGAGCAGATGCTGCCCTTCGTGCGGCAGTTCTCGCAACCGGGCGAGACGGTGTTCGATCCGTTCGCGGGCTTCGGCACGACCTTGCTGGCGGCGCGTCTCGAAGGCCGGTTGGCCTCAGGCTGCGAGGTCGATGCAGGCCGCATCGGCCTCATCCGCGAGCGGCTCGCGCGCCATGAACTCGCGCAGGGTACGACGCTCCTGCACGGCTCCTGCGATGCGCTCGACGGCGTGCCGCCCTTCGACCTGTGCCTCACCAACGTGCCCTACTTCGGCTGCCGCTGGCCCGGTGCGCCCGCGGCTTCGCAGCTCTACGACAGCCAAAGCTACGCGCAACACCTCGACGGCCTGCGCGATGTTTTCTACCGCGTCCGCGCGGGCCTGCGCGAAGGCGGCGCCTGCATCGCGATGGTGGAGAACATCCGCCTCGGCGACCGCGTGCTGCCCCTCGCTTTCGACCTCGCGCGCATCCTGGGTTCGCTCTTCGTCATGGAAGAAGAGCGCGTGCTCATCTACCCGCACGCGAGCGAAGAAACCGATGCCGATGCCCGCACCGACCGGCGCCACGAATACGCACTGGTCTTCCGCAAACAGCGCGAGCGCATCGACCTGCAAGCCACCGCCGAGCTGCTCGACGCCCTGCGCGCACAAGGCCATGCCTTCACGCTGCTCGGCAGCTTCGCGCGATGGCAGCAAGACCCGCAAGGCACACCCCCCGCAGACGCCGACATCCGCGCAGACGCCGACCCGCAGCGCCTGAACGCCCTGCTGCAATGGCTGCGCGACCACGGCTTTGCACTGACGAGCTGGGGCGACCCCGTCGCCCTGCCCCTTCACCTGGACAGCTACCGCGGCCGCTACTACTTCCGCGCCGACCGCATCGACAGCCGCGGCGCCCTCGTCAGGCTGGACATCTGCTACGAGCAATGAGCCACGCGTTCGATCGCCGCAGCGCTTGATCGCCCCGCACAACGACAGCGCCCGGCGTGCGCAGGGCATCGGGTGCTCCCCGCAGCGAAATCAAGGAGGAGGCCGCAGGCCGGGGGACATTCGCGGAGGGGAGCACCCGATGCCCTGCGCACGCGCCCCGAACCGTCGAACCGCCACTCAAAGCAACCCGCTCATCTTCCCCGCAGCCGCCTTCAGCGCATCGATGCGCTTGACTGCATCCTCCATCGACATCCGCGCCGTAGGCGCATGCACAGCAAGCGCCGCGCGCACCTCGCCCGCCGCATCGCGCACCGGCACGGCCACCGCCACGAGCCCCGCGATGAACTCCTCGCGATCGCGCGAATAGCCCCGCTTGGCGATCTCATCGCACTCGGCACGCAGCGCATCGGCCTTGGTGATGGTGTTGGCCGTCATGCGTTCGAGCGGCAGGTTGTCGATGAACGCATCGCGCGCCGCCTTGGGCATCTGCGCGAGAAAAAGCTTGCCGCTCGCGGTGCAGTGCAACGGCACGTGCGAGCCCACGTCGAGCGTGAGCCGCAGCGGCCACTGCGCCTCGACGCGGTCGAGGTACAGCACCTGCGCACCGTCGAGCGTGGTGAGGTTGCAGGTCTCGCCCACCTTGCGCACGAGCTCGGACAGCACCTCGTGCCGCAACCCCCGCACCACACCGTGGTTCAGCGTATCGAACGCGAGTTTGCGCAATGCAGGCCCGACGCTGAACGAGCGCTCGTCCACATCGCGCGCGAGGAACCCCGTCGCCAGCAATTGCGTGCAGATGCGATGCGCCGTGCCCTTGGGCAACCCGAGCTGCGCGGCCAGTTCGGCGAGCGTGAGCGCGCGGCCTTCATTGGCCAGCAGCGCCAGCAACCGCAGGCTGCGCTCGGCAGACGAACCGGAGGCCGACTCCTCGACGGCAGGCACCGCAGGAGGGGCGGGAATCACTTCAACAGGCGCGCGCGCGGCTCGTGGCATGCGGGTAAACCTTAAAAATGGAACATTGCGTTCCGAAAAACAATAACCTAGGATGCGGCGGATCGGAAGCGATTGTTCCACTCCCCGGGTGCCTTGCATGCGTGATGAAGAGTTCGACTACATCGTCGTCGGCGCCGGATCGGCCGGCTGCGTGCTGGCGGGCCGGCTGAGCGAAGACCCCGCCACGCGCGTGCTGCTGCTGGAAGCCGGCCCGCCCGACCGGTCGCTCTGGATCCATTTGCCCATCGGCTACGGCAAGACCATGTGGAGCCCCACCTACAACTGGCGCTTCGAGACCGACCCCGACCCCAACATGAACGGCCGCCGCATCTACTGGCCGCGCGGCAAGACACTGGGCGGATCGAGCGCGATCAACGGCCTCATCTACATCCGCGGCCAGCGCGAGGACTACGACCACTGGGCCGCGCTCGGCAACGCGGGCTGGGGCTACGACGACGTGCTGCCCTACTTCATCAAGTCCGAAGGCAACCAGCGCGGCGGCGATGCCTTCCACGGCGGCGACGGGCCGCTGAAGGTGTCGAACATCGCAGCGAAGCACGAGCTCATCGAGGCCTTCATCGGCGGCGCGCAGCAGACCGGCGTGCCGCGCACCGAAGACTTCAACGGCGCTGCGCAGGAAGGCGCGGGCTACTACCAGCTGACCACGCACAAGGGCTGGCGCTGCAGCACCGCGAAGGCCTACCTCACGCCCGCGAAGCACCGCCCGAACCTGCGCATCGAGACGGATGCGCTCGCGGGCAAGCTCGTGTTCGAAGGCCGCCGCGCGGTCGGCATCACCTACCGCCAAGGCGGCGAACTGAAGACCGCGCGCTGCCGCGCCGAGGTGCTGCTCTCGGCCGGCTCGATCCAGTCGCCGCAGCTCCTGCAGCTCTCGGGCATCGGGCCGCGCGCGCTGCTCGATCGCTTCGGCGTTCCGGTGGTGCACGAACTCGCGGGCGTCGGCGAGAACCTGCAAGACCACCTGCAGATCCGCCTCGGCTACGAGTGCACCAAGCCCATCACCACCAACGACCAGCTCAACTCCTGGGGCGGGCAGATCGGCATGGGCATGGAGTGGCTCATGCACCGCACCGGCCCGCTGGCCGTGGGCATCAACCAGGGCGGCTGCTTCATGCGCGCGCTGAAGGACGAGCGCGGCAACCCCGTCGCCGCGACGCCCGACATCCAGTTCCACGTCGCCACGCTCTCGGCCGACATGGCCGGCGGCAAGGTGCATCCGTACTCGGGCTTCACGATGTCGGTGTGCCAGCTGCGGCCCGAGTCGCGCGGACACATTCGCATCCGCTCGCTCGATGCCGCCGAGCCGCCGGAGATGCAGCCCAACTACCTGGCCACCGAACTTGATCGCGCGACCACCGTGGCCGGCGTGAAGGCCGCGCGCGCCATCGCCGATGCGCCCGCAATGCGCCCCTACGTGAAGCGCGAAGTGAAGCCCGGCCCCGCGGCCGCGAGCGACGAAGACCTGCTCGAGTTCTGCCGCAACAACGGCGCCACGATCTTCCACCCCACCGGCACCTGCCGCATGGGGAGCGATGCGCTCGCGGTCGTCGATGCGCGCCTTCGCGTGCACGGCATCGCGGGCCTTCGGGTCATCGATTGCTCGGCGATGCCGACGCTGGTGTCGGGCAACACCAACGGACCCGCCGTGATGATGGCCGAGAAGGCCGTCGACATGATCAGAGAGGACGCCAGGGCGAACTGAAAAAAGCCCGAAGAAAGAGGCCCGGAGAGGCCACCGCGACAGACAACAACTCATTGGAGACAAACACATGAGCGCAACCGACGAGAAAGCGATTCGCAGGGTGGTCATCTCCGCCCTGGTGGGCGCCACCATCGAGTGGTACGACTTCTTTTTGTACGGCGTGGTGGCCGGCATCGTGTTCAGCAAGCTGTACTTTCCGGGCAGCGACCCGGTGGTGTCGGTGCTGCTGGCCTACACCACCTTCGCGGTGGGCTTCGTCACGCGGCCGCTGGGCGGCGTGATCTTCGGCCACTTCGGCGACAAGATCGGCCGCAAGAGCATGCTCATCATCACGCTGATGATCATGGGCGTGGCCACCTTCCTCATCGGCCTCGTGCCCACCTATGCGCAGATCGGCATCGCGGCGCCCGTGCTGCTGTTGCTGCTTCGCGTGGCGCAGGGCATCGGCCTGGGCGGCGAATGGGGCGGCGCGGTGCTCATGGCGTACGAGTACGCGCCCAAGGACAAGCGCGGCTTCTACGCATCGCTGCCGCAGATCGGGCTGGCCATTGGCCTGTGCCTCGCGTCGGGCGTGGTGGCGCTCCTGTCGTCGCTGCTCACCGACGAGCAGTTCATGGCGTGGGGCTGGCGCATCGCGTTTCTCATCTCGGGCGTGATGGTGCTGGTGGGCATGTACATCCGCCTGCACGTGCAGGAGACGCCCGAGTTCGCGGCCGTGAAGGCGCGCAACGCGGAACTGCGCATTCCGTTCATGGACATGATCCGCCGCTACCCGGGCAATGTGCTCAAGGGCATGGGCGCGCGCTACATCGACGGCGTGTTCTTCAACATCTTCGGCGTGTTCTCGATCAACTACCTCACCAGCACCATCAAGATCAGCCGCACCGATGCGCTGCTGGGAGTGATGGCGGCGGCGATCGTGATGATCTTCTTCATCCCCTTCTTCGGCCGGCTCTCCGACAAGATGGGGCGCGGCAAGGTCTACATGTGGGGGTCGCTCATCACCGCCGTATCGGCCTTCCCCGGCTTCTGGCTCATGACGCACAGCGGGGGCAATGTGCTGCTGGTGTGGCTCGCGATCATCGTGCCCTTCGGCATTTTGTATGCCTCGGTGTACGGGCCCGAGGCGGCGCTGTTCTGTGACCTCTTCGATGCGAAGGTGCGCTACACGGGCATCAGCTTCGTCTACCAGTTCTCGGGCATCTTCGCCTCGGGCATCACGCCGATCATCGCGACCGCATTGCTCAAATCGGGCGGCGGCGAGCCGTGGCAGATCTGCATGTACGTGCTGTTCGCGGGGGCAGTGTCGGCGCTGTGCGCCTGGATGATCGGGCGCAGCCCATCACCCGCTGATGCCGTCGATGCGCCCGGAGCGGTCGCATCGCGTTGATTCAGTTCAGCCGCCTCAGCCGGCTGGTGCGGGCTGCGGCGGCGCTGCCGGCGTGAGCCCGTAGCGCGACATCACCGCGACCAGCGCCGCCCGGTCGGGCGGCCCGCCCGCATTGACCACGGCCGCGACCTCCCGGAAGTACGCCGCGCCGATGTCCGGCGTCAGCACGACCAGGGCGCGCGCCGTTTGCGATCCGACGTTGCGAAAGCCGTGCACCGAGCCGCGCGGCGTCGACATCCATTCGCCGGGCTGGAGTTCGCGCGTTTGCGCATCGACCGAATAGGTGACCGAACCCTCCACGACGTAGAAGAACTCTTCGTTGTCCCGGTGGCTGTGCGGCGGCGGCACGTTGGCGCCCGGCGGCAGCGTGAGCTCGAAGACGCCCAGGCCACCGGTGGCGGTGCCATCGACCAGGTAGCGGATTTCCAGCTGGCCCGCCTTGATCACTTCGCTGCTGCTGCTCATGTGCGTTTCCTTCGTTGATGCCGAGGCCGGGACTCTAGGGCGTTCCGGGGAAAAGATAAATCCCCATCCATAACCTCAGACGACGAAGCGGCCGCGCTACTTCAGCCGGTAGCTGAGCTTGCGCCCGCCGCTGACGGTGGAGTCCAGCCCCACCCATTCGCCCTGCTGCGAGTACCACACGTCGATGGGCTGGGCCGGCGTCGCGATGCGCCAGCGCGTGGCCGCCACTTGCTGGCCGCGCACCTCCACCGTGCCGCTGCCCGCGCGGCTGACCTGCACCGCTTCGAGCTTGCCGTTCTGCGCGTTGAGCAGCCGCTCCTGCTGGCGGATGCCCGGGTGCCAGTAGGCGAAGCTCATCACGCAGCCATCGACCGACTGCGTGCCCTTGGGCCCGGCGACCGACAGGCCCCCGTCGCCGGCCGCATCGGCATTCACCTTCTCGGGCGTGCCGTCGTCATCGGTCTTGGAGGTCAGCTGCCGCAGGCAATCGCCGCGCCAGAGCTCGGTGGCCGAGTGGCGGTAGCGGTACACCGTGAGGCCCAGCAGCTTGACCGCGAACGAGGCTTCGCTCGCGAGCTTGCGCTCGTCGCCGTTCGCGCTGACGGCGGTGAGCACGAAGCGGTGCTCGCCGATGGGCGCGTCGTCCAGCAACACGCGGAAGTTCCAGTCGCCGCTGCCGGGGCCGGTTGCAAAGGCGGCGCCGCACCAGAGCGCGGCCAGCAAGAGGAGCGTTTTCTTCATGTGGGTTTGCGATGGTTGCCGCGCACCGGTCCGGGCACGAAGGCGTTGGTGCGCGCGATGTAGTCGCGGTAGGCGGGGCGGCGTTCGCCGATGTCGGCTTCGAGCATGCGAACGCCAGAGACGCGCAACAACAGCCAGGTCATGAGGATGGGCGAGACGATGGTCCACGCGCCACCGAAGCCCGCGCCCGCCACCGCGATGAGCCACAGGCCCCACCAGACGCAGGCCTCGCCGAAGTAGTTGGGGTGGCGCGTGTAGCGCCAGAGCCCGCGGTCCATCACCTTGCCTTCGTTCGCGGAATCGGCCTTGAAGCGGCCCATCTGCGCATCGCCGACGGCTTCGAAGAAGAGGCCGAAAAACCCGAGCGCGATGCCGGCGATGTCGAGCCACCCGAGCGGCTGCACCGCCGCCATGCCCGGCAGGAACGGCGCGGAAACAATCCATGCGAGCACCGCCTGCAGCGCGAACACGAGGTACAGGCTCTTGAACGCGAAGCCCGGCTGGTTGCGCGCGCGAATGGCCTGGTAGCGGCGGTCTTCGCCATGCCCCCAGTTGCGCCAGGTGATGTAGAGGCAAAGCCGCACCGCCCACGCCGCGCCCAGCACCGCCATGCACAGCCCACGCGGCGTATGCCCCGGCAGCAGCGCGAAGTAGACAAGCCCCGCGCCCACGATGCAGACGGGCCACACGCGGTCCACGAGGCTCACGTCATGGCGCGCGAGGCTGGCGAGCCAGGTGAGGACGACGACCAGCGCGGTCCATGCCAATCCTGCGAATGCGATGCCGGTCGCTCCCGCTGTCATGCGCGGCGCTCGAAGAGGTAGTGGCTGACCCACCAGCGCTGCCCGCCATCGAAGCCGAACAGCTCCGCCACCGACATGAAGAACAGCCGCCAGCGCGTCCACCACACGTTGGCCTCCGCGCCGTAGGTGGCCTTGAACAGCGGGCGCAGCTCGTCGCGGCGCGCGTCCATGTTGCGCAACCACGCCTCGGCCGTGCGCTGGTAGTGGCTGCCCTCCCAACGCCAGCGGCGCAGGAGGCGCAGGTCGTCCTGGCAGTGCAGCGCGAGATCGTCGCTGGGCATCATGCCGCCGGAGAAGAAGTACTTGCTCATCCAGTCGCTCGCATCGCGCACTTCGAACGGGTACGGCGCCTCGCGGTGCGCGAAGACGTGCATGAAGAAGCGGCCCTCAGGCTTGAGCCAGCGCGCGACATTCGCGAAGGCCTGCGGCCAGTTGCGCAGGTGCTCGAACATCTCGACGGAGACGATGCGGTCGAAACGCTCGTCTGTGTCGAAGGCGTTGATGTCGCGGGTCAGCACGCGCACGTTGGCCAGGCCCCGCTGCGCGGCCTGGGCTTCGATGTATTCGCGTTGGGAATTGGAGTTGGAAAGCGCCGTGACCCAGCTGTTCGGGTACTTCTCGGCCATCCACAACGTGAGGGAGCCCCAGCCGCAGCCCAGCTCGAGGATGTCCTGGCCGTCGATGAGGCCGGCGCGTTCGCAGGTGGCTGTGAGGGCGGCGGACTCGGCTTGCTCCAGCGTCTGCGTGCCTTCTGGCCAGTAGCAGCTGCTGTATTTGCGATGGTTGCCCAGGACCTGGGCGAAGAAGGCGGCGGGGACTTCGTAGTGCTGTTCGTTGGCTTTCTCGGGGAGCGGCGCGAGGTTCGACGAGCGCATCTGGGTGAGGAAAGCCTGGGTCAAGTCGGCGATGGCCAGGGGGTTGCCGGCTTGCAGCTCGGTGAGGCGGTCCTTCAGGAGGCGGCGGATGCCTCGGCGGAGGAAGGGGTCGGGGATGAGGCCTTTTTCTGCCCAGTGGAGGGCGGAGGTGAGGTTCTGCGGCATGGGGGGTTCTCCTCGGCGGGCACGGTGGAAGGGTGTGCGGTTGGGAGATGTACGCAGTGGGATGAGGTTTGGATGAGCTCAAAGCGTCTGGTCGGTCGTGACCATGAGTTCAACCTCGACGAGCCAGGTTGCGGCTTCTGCATCGCAAGCCCCCGTTGGCCGCCACTCGTTGCGATTCGCCTATTTCTCCCCCCGCCCCTTCCCCTTCTTCTCCTCCCCCGTCCCAAACCCGATAGCCCGCTTCGGCGGATCATCCGGCACCGTCAGCGCCTTGATCGCCTCGAACACCTGCAGCAGCTGGTTGCGCGTATTCCGGCTGAAAGCGTCCTGCCGCATATCGATCTGCTCGGTCTTCTGCTCCAGCTCGCTCAGGCGCTTGGCCAGGTCCTGGTGCGTGGCGATCAGCGCGCGCACGCGCACGAAGGTGCGCATGATCTCGATGTTCACCGCGATCGCGCGGGGGCTGCCGAGCACCGACGACAGCATCGCCACGCCCTGCTCGGTGAACACATACGGCGCCGTGCGGCGGCCGCCGCGGCCGGGGTTTGAGGTCACGATTTGTGACCTCAAAGCCGCCCACTCCTTGGGCGAGAGCTGGAACATGAAGTCGGCCGGAAAGCGCTCGGCATTGCGCTTGACCGCCTGCACCAGCACCTTGGTCTGCACGTCGTAGAGCACCGCGAGGTCGGAGTCCAGCATCACGCGCTGTTCGCGCAGCGAGAGGATGCGGCTTTCGATGCGGGGCTGCAGCGGCGCGTCGGAGGGTACTTCGCTCATGAGGTGCGTGGCATCGGTTGGATGGAAGGGTCGCAAAGGCCATCGACATTCTGAATGACGATGCCCTCGTTCCCAAGCGTGTGCGTCGCCTTTGACTTTTCCGTTCTTCAATCAAGCAAATTCCAAAAAAATCACGATGTCTCCCGCAGATATTTGACAAAGGCATTCGACATCAACTGCAATTTCATGCCCCGCTGTACCGTTGGCCCAGGAGCATTGGCAATTTTCGCAACAATCGAAAATTCCAGCTTCTTGACTGTGCGATCGCGACAAAAAATGCGATCGTCTACTACGGGCCATCGGGGAGAAATAATGAAACCATTGAATTATTGCGCGCCAGAAGAAATTTCCTATCCGAAGTGGACATCCTTCAATGCTTTGATATGGAAAATTGGCGGAGGCGCACCATCACTTAATAAATACAAAGACAGCTGGATTGTTTTCAATCGCCAAAGAATTATCAGTTCAGCAAATCGCCACAATATTTCGCCGCAGCTTTTAGCAAGCGTCGCCTGGATTGAGGTTGGCGGAAAGCCGGATGGGTGGAAGGACTATGCGTACTTTCTCAGGGCCATCGACTGGAGCGGCTCGGATTGGGCGAACCGCCACCTGACCATCTTCAGCAAATCACCGCTCGAAACCTCCTTCGGCGGGGTGAGCATTCAACTGCGAGCCGTCGCAAAAGAACTGGACATGGACCCTGCGACGCTGAGCTTTGGAGATTCGCTGCGCATCATTTCGTGCCTGAAGAAAGATGCCTTCAATCTGGACATCGTGGCGAAACACCTGCATGGCTTGATTCTTTACGACTACCCGGACGTCGACACTGCCAACCTGTCCGATGAGCAATTCATTGTTGCGGGCTCGCGCTATAACAGAGGAATTCGGCGGGCCTTGGGGGAGATCATCAACTCAAATCGCCAAGCGCCCGGAAATCCAGCAAGAATTTATTCCTCGTACGGTCGGACCATGCTGCGGCACAAACAGCATATTGCCTACCTTCTCAAGAATTACTGACAATGCGCAAAATTCTCTTTGCCTTGGGAACGATTTATTCCGCCTTATGCATCTTGCTGATTTTCGGTCTGCCGAGAAACAGATACGAATGGATGCTGGACGACCCCGCGCTGCGAGCAGATTCAATCACTTTCTGTACGCTGCCGCTCGATGACGGCGAAGGATCGTCCGAAGTCATTTCATTTGTATTTCTGATTCCATTTCTGGTGGCGGCAATTGCGCTTTCGGTGCGGCAGCGAAAGATCCACCTCTCTGTCTGGGCAGGGCTCGCGCTCGTCGCCATCTGGATGCTGCGCTTCTATGTTTTTTCCCCGAGCTGCCCGGGGCGGGAGACGTTCTAGGACTCACGGCGAGGAGGCAGGCGCTTGGGGCCACCGATTGCGACCTCCAAGCAGCCTCCTCGGACGGACGCTGCCCTTGCCTTCAAGAAGCAGGCAGCGCGCCCCCGCTCAACGCCACGCGCAGCGCCTGCATCGTGGCATCCGCGGCCCCGATGCGCCGCTGCAGTTCTTCATTGACGAGCGCCATCAGCGCGCTGATTTCCGTGCGGTCCGGCGCGGTGTCTTCCGCATCACGCGGGTGCTGCGGACCGATGAATTTTTCGAGACACGCATAGGCGCGCTGCACGACGTGAAGCGCTTCGACGTCATCGCATGCTTGCAGCGCGAGCGATTGCGCATTGGGGGTTTCGAGAGATCCGGGGAACGAAGGGACGTGAGCCATCAATGGCCTCCAGGCAGTTCAGTTTGTATAAACCGCCGCACCCAACGCCAATTGAGGGCGGCAGCTCGAACAGGTTGGCGTACCGGGAACTGCTTGCGCAAACCGGCGAGCCTCGCGGCTCCCTGCTCGAGCCGCCAAAACTGGAGGCACGAACGAAGAAAGCCGCAGGTCTCTGCGGAGGAATCTGCGGCTTTCGTCGCAGCAGTTACTCGGGACGCCAATCCCGATCACGCCTGTTTTTGACGTGACGGGCGCAGTATAGCCACGCACCACAGCAAGATCAGCCCCGCGCTGACATCGCCAGGCCCGCAACCGCCCGACCCTTCCAGCACCTCCCATCGACACGTGCCCATGCGCAATCTCATCGTGGTCCTCGGCGACCAGCTCAGCCCCACCAGCGTCGCGCTCGAAGGCTTCGACGCCACGCAAGACCGCGTGTGGATGGCCGAGGTGCGCGAGGAGTCCGAGCATGTGCCGAGCACCAAGATGCGCACGGCCATCTTCCTGTCCGCGATGCGCCACTTCGCCGAGGCCATCGCCGCGCGCGGCCTGCCCATCGATTACTTGAAGCTGGGCACGCACGAGTTCGCATCGATCGAATCGGCGCTCGCGCACGCGCTGGCGCACCACCGCCCGCGCGCGGTCGTGATGATCGAGGCGGGCGAATGGCGGCTCGAACAGGCGATCGCCAAGGTCTGCGAGGCGGCACAGGTGCGCCTGGTGGTGCGCGACGACCTGCACTTCATGGCCTCGCGCGCCGAGTTCGCCGAGCACGCGCACGGGCAGCGCCGCCTCGTGATGGAAGACTTCTACCGCCGCATGCGGCTCAAGCACCAGGTGCTGCTCGATGCGCGCGGCGAGCCCGAAGGCGGGCAGTGGAACTTCGACCACGACAACCGCAACGCGTTCGGCCGCAACGGTCCGGGCATGCTGCCGCCGCCGCCCTTCTTCGCACCCGACGCCATCACGCGCGAGGTGCTCGCGGATGTCGAAACGCATTTCGGCGACCACTACGGCAGCGCCGCGCAGTTCGACTGGCCGGTCACGCGCGAGCAGGCGCTCGTGGCGATGAACGATTTCATGGCCCACAGGCTGCAGGACTTCGGCCGCTTCCAGGACGCGATGTGGACCGACGAGCCGGTGCTCTATCACGGCCTGTTGTCGTCATCGCTGAACCTGAAGCTGCTCGACCCGCGCGAGGTGATCGCTGCGGCCGTCGCACAGTGGCGCGCGGGCGCCGCGCCGCTGGAGTCGGTCGAGGGCTTCGTGCGGCAGATCCTCGGATGGCGCGAGTTCATGCGCGGCGTGTACTGGTGGCGCATGCCCAAGCTGCTCGATGCCAACGCGCTGGACCACCACGAAGACCTGCCCGCGTGGTACTGGACGGGCGAGGTCGGCATGAACTGCATGAAGCAGGCCGTCGGCCAGACCTTGCAGCGCGGCCACGCGCACCACATCCAGCGGCTGATGGTCACGGGCAACTTCGCGCTCACCTTCGGCGTTGCGCCCGCGCAGGTGCATGCGTGGTACCTGTCGGTGTATGTCGATGCGGTGGAGTGGGCGGAGCTGCCGAACACGGTGGGCATGTCGCTCTACGCCGACGGCGCACGCTTCGTGACCAAGCCCTACGCCGCAGGCGGCGCCTACATCCGCCGCATGAGCAACTACTGCGACGGCTGCCGCTACAAGCCGGGCACGCGCAGCGGCGAAGGCGCATGCCCGATGACGGTGATGTACTGGGACTTCGTCGCGCGCCACGCGCGCATGCTCGAGAACAATCCGCGCACGAACGTGATGACGCAGAACCTGCGCAGGCTCAGTGCCGAGGAGCTCGCGGCGATTCGGGGCACTGCGCAGCGGATGCGCCAGCGGCCGGAGTTGCTGTAGGCATCGAAACGCCAGGCCTTTCCACGATGGCAGACGACGAGCCCGCACCCACCACCGACGACGAGATCGAACGAACGATCTTCGCGCTGCTGCGCCAACGCGATGCGGCCGCGTCGATCTGCCCATCGGATGTCGCACGCGCGCTGGCAAGCAAGGCGCCTGCGTGGCGAGCGCTCATGCCCGCCGTGCGCCGCGTGGCCGCGGTGCTGGCAGAGCGCGGATCGCTGCGGGTCACACGCGGCGCGGACGAGGTCGATGCGATGTCCCCGGGCGGACCGATACGCCTGCGCCGGTCGAAGTGACGATGGCCGGTCTCGGTTGACCGTATGCCACTACAGCGGGCTGCCTCTCCTTGGATGCTGGCGAACCTCTTTCGCCCTATGCACCGGCCATTGCGGTGCAGCGGGCCACGTCGACTCAAGCATCAGCGGATTCTTTATAAAACGCGCCGGTGCGCTTCAACGTCGAGGCGTCATTGCACGAGGTGCTCGCCGAGCAGAGCGCGCAACGCGCGCGTTGTCGCTCCGGCCGCGTCGATCCGTTGCTGCAGTTCGTCATTGACCAGCCCCATCAGCGCGCTGATTTCGGCGCGGTCGGGCGCGATCTCTTCCATGTCGCACAGGTGCTGCGGACCGATGAGCTTTTCGAGGCACGCATAAGCGCGCTGCACGACGTGAAGACTTTCGACGTCATCGCATGCCTGCAGCGCGAGCGATTGAACGTTGGGGGTGTCCGGGGGTCCGGGGAACGAGGGAACGTGAGCCATGCATGGCCTCCAAGAGGTGCGGTTTACTGAAACCGCCGCTCCCGAGTCCAATCGGAGGCGGCGACTCGACGAGTTGGACTACCGGGCACCTCTTGCGAGAACCGGCCGGGCTTGCGCCCGCCCGTCGAGCCGCCAAAACTTGTTGGGGCACGAATGACAAAGCCGCAGACCCTGCGGGGGTGACTGCGGCTTTCGTCGCAGAGATGCTTCGGGAGTCCAATCCCGGCCACGTCCTTTTTTTACGTGACCGGCGCAGTATAGCCACGCGCTCAAACGCAAAATCAGTGACCTAGACTGTGCGAGGCCATCCGCCAGGTGCTGGCCTGACAGGCCGATGATCTGGGCGGTGGCGTGCTCGCCAAGCCCGGGCGCTACTGGGTCTACGAGTACCTGTTCGCCAAGAAGCGCAACTGGTACGCGCCAACCATTTTGTGGAGATATGCCATGACGACACGGCCTAAATTCAAGAGCGATGCCTTCGCGGCCATCCATACCTCGGCGAGCGCCCTCAGAAAGATCGGCGCGATCGACAAGGCCACCATACGCCAGTTCGACGAGAGTTGTCTCGTCGCGCCGCCGGTGCTCGCGCCCCAGCAGATCAAGCACATCCGCGAAGCCGCGCATGTGAGCCAGCCGGTGTTCGCGCGCTATCTGAACACCAGCGAATCGACGGTGCAGAAGTGGGAGGCCGGCACCAAGCGGCCCAGCGGCATGGCGCTCAAGCTGCTGGCCGTGGTCGAGAAGCACGGCCTGAAGGTGCTGGCATGACGGTGCCTTGCAGCCGCCCGATGCGCCGGGTTCAACACTGAAGCGACCGCGCCACCATGGACGGCCTCGACCTCATCAAAACCTTCCGCGAAGTTGCCTTCCGCCGCAGCTTCTCCCGCGCGGCCGATTCGCTCGGCATGTCCAAGGCCACGGTCAGCCGCTATGTGGCCGAGCTCGAAGCGCGCAGCGGCGTGCGCCTGTTGAACCGCTCCACGCGCGCGCTGAGCCTCACCGATGCGGGCCAGGTGCTGCTCGATCGCAGCACCGAGCTGGTGGCGATGGCCGAGAACACGCTCAACGACCTGCAGGGCCACGGCGCCACGCCGCGCGGGCGGCTTCGCATGAGCGCGCCGAACGGGCTGATCGCGGGCTGGATGTCCGACGTGATCGCCGAGTTCATCAACCGCTACCCCGATGTGTACGTGAGCCTGGTGTTCACCAACAACGCCATCGACCTGATCGAGGAAGGCATCGACATTCACCTGACGGGCGGGCGCATCGACGACATGAACCTCATCGTGCGCCGCCTTGTGCAGTACGACATGGTGGTGTGCGCCTCGCCCGCCTACTGGGCGCGGCGCGGCATTCCGCAGGTGCCCGAGGACATGGCGCGGCACGACGTGCTGAGCTATTCGGCGATGCCGACCACGCACCTGCCCTTCGAGACCGACGGCCGCGCGCACGATGTGGCGGTGCACAGCCGCATGGAGGCGAACGACGCCGTTGCGCTCATCGAGCTCGCGCTGCGCGGCGTGGGCGTGGCGTATGTGCCGGAGCCGCTGGCGCAATCGCACCTGGAGCGCGGCGCGCTGGTGCCGGTGCTGCGCGAGCACATGCCGCACGAGCACTGGCTGTATGCGGCCTACTCGCAGCGCCGGCACAACAGCGCGGCGATGCGCGCGATGCTCGACTTCCTGGAGCAGTCGATGGCGCAGCACGGCGACCCGCCCGCCATGCCGCCGATGCCGCCGGCCTTGCCGGTGGCGCGGCCTGTCATCGTCACTGCTGCCGCACCTGCTGCACCTTCGCCTTCGCCTGTGGCCGCGCCCGAGGCTACATGCGCCCTTTCCAGGGCACCAGGCGCCGCTCGAGCCAGCGCATCAGCAGGTCGAAAAGATACGCCACCACGCCAATGACGATGATGCCCATGATGACGATGTCGGTGCGCAAGAAGTTCGACGCGTTCAGCACCATCTGACCCAGGCCCATGTTGGCCGCGACCATCTCGGCGGCCACCAGCGTGGTCCAACCGAAGCCGATGGCGATGCGCATGCCCACGAGGATGTCGGGCAGCGCCGAGGGCAATATCACGTGGCGGATCACTTGCATGTAGCTCGCGCCCATCGAGTACGCGGCGTTGATCTGCTCCTGCGACGCACTGCGCATGCCCGAGCGCGCGGCGAGGGCCAGCGGCGCGAAGCAGCTCAAGAAGATCAAGAGCACCTTGGGCAGCTCGTCGATGCCGAACCAGATGATGATGAGCGGCAGGTACGCGAGCGGCGGCAGCGGCCGGTAGAACTCCAGCGGCGGATCGAAGATGCCGCGCCAGAAGCGGCTCATGCCCATCGCGATGCCCACCGGAATGGCCGTGGCGCATGCGAGGAAGAAGGCCGAGAACACGCGGAACATGCTCGCGAGAAAGTGCTGCCACAGCGGCTTGTCGTTGGCCTGCCCCGTGAGGTATTCGTAGAACTGCTGGAACACCGCCTGCGGCGTCGGGAGAAACAGCGGCTTGACCCAGCCCATGTTGGTGACGACGAACCACAGCACGACCAGCGACACCACGGTGACCACGCTGATGACGACGCTGGAGCCCTCGCCCGGCACCTTGAAGGCGCTGGTCTTGAGCTTGGTGCCGGGGGCAGGCGGCGGCGATGCGGCGGGTTTCGATGGCGGCGTCATGGCAACAACAACGGCAGCAGGCGATGCGATGGTGACCTCAGGCATGGGCGGCCTCGCGATGATGAATGATCGACAAGACCTCCTCGCGCATGCGGATGAATTCGGGCTCCGATTTCACCTTGCGCGAATCGCCGTGTGACAAGTACTGGCGCGAGAACGGCACGTTGTCGTAGACGTGCGAGATGCGCCCCGGGCTCGGGCTCATGACGATGAGGCGCGTCGCGAGAAAGAGCGCCTCCTCCACCGAGTGGGTGATGAAGAACACCATCTTGTTCGACTTGGACCAGGCCTTGAGCAATATCTCCTGCACCTGCTCGCGCGTGAACGCATCGAGCGCGCCCATGGGCTCGTCCATCAGCAGCACGGCCGGGTCGCTCGCGAGCGCGCGCGCAATGCCCACGCGCTGCTGCATGCCACCCGAGAGTTCGTACACCGCGCGGTCCGCGTACTGCTGCAGGCCGACGAGCGCGAGCTTGTCTTCGGCAATGCGGTCGCGCTCGGCCTTGCCCGTGCCGGCCAGGCGCAGGCCCAGCGCCACGTTGTCGCGCACGTTGAGCCAGGGCATGAGCGCGTGCTTCTGGAACACGACGCCGCGGTCCGCGCCGGGGCCGACGACGGGCTTGCCGTCCAGAAGAATTTCGCCGGTCGATGGCGGCAGGAAGCCCGCGATGCTGTTGAGCAGCGTGGTCTTGCCGCAGCCCGAGGCGCCGAGCGCGACGACGAAATCGCCGTCGTGCATCGTGAGGTTCACGGGCGCGAGCGCCTGCAGCGTGCCGCCCTTGACGGCGTAGTTGACCGTGAGGTCGCGGATGTCGAGCGTAGGCATCGGATGTGCGCCCGCGCTTACTTGCCCATCGCCTTGTCGACGTACACGGTGGTCACGTAGGCGCCGTAGTCGGGCTTGACCTCCTGCACGCGGCCCTGCTCTTTCAGGAACGCCGCGGTGCCCGCCATCGCCTTGGCCGCGCCGCCGCCCAGCCACGTGGGCGAGACCTGCTCGGCCATGGTCGGGAAGGTGTAGAGCGACATGGCCGCGCCCACGTCCTTCGGGTCGGCCTTGGTCCACTTGGCCATGGCCTTGGTCTGCGGGGAATCGGGCGTCCAGCTCTTGCCGGTGGCCTTGTATTCCTCGTTCGCGCGGTTCAGCGCCTTGACGAACGCGACCATGAAAGGCTCGTTGGCCGCGGCCCACTTGGCGTTGACGACGATGCCCTCGAACGTGGGCGCGCCGCGCTTGCCGATGCTGCCCGAGGTGGCGATGGTCTTGCCCGAGCCCTTGATCTTGGAGAGCACCGGGTCCCAGATGAAGGTGGCGTCGATGTCGCCGCGCTCCCAGGCGGCGGCGATCTCGGGCGGGCGCATGTTCATCACGTTGACGCTCTTGGGATCGACGCCGTCCATCTTCATGCCGGCCATCAGCTGGTAGTGCGCGGTCGAGACGAACGGCGTGGCCACCTTCTTGCCCGCGAGGTCCTTCATGCTGTTGATGCCCGAGGCATTGCGGGCGATGAGCGCCTCGGCGTTGGCGATGTCCGCCGAGATCCAGAAGAGCTTGATGTCCTGGCCCTGGCTGGCCGCCGCGGTGAGCGGGCTGGAGCCGGTCTCGCCCATCTGCACGTCGCCCGAGGCCATCGCGCGGATGACGTCGCCGCCGCCGGAAAACATGCGCCAGTTGATCTTGTAGCCGGTGGCTTTTTCGACCTCACCCGATTCCATGACCAGGCGCAGGGGGACGAGCATGTCCTGGTGGGCGAAGGTGACTTCCTTGGTTTGCGCGTTCGACATGCCGCACAGCGTGAGGGTGGCGGCCAGCAGGGCGAGTTGAAGGGGGAGACGGCGGGACGTGGTCATCGGGTTTCTCCAATAGGTGAATCTCGGCTGCGACTTTGCACGCAACGGGTGCAGCCAGGAAGTACCAGCGAGGTTGGGGGGATGGAGCCAGCTTGTCCGTAAATACCCTTGTTCTGGTGCATGGGGCACTTAGACGGGGCATTGGGCATTGCCCGTCGCCCTTGCCTCCCCGGCCATCCGGGGGGGTGATGAGGGATGTGCTTTGTTTTTTTTTCCGAGGCCGGGTCTCGCCCCGGCGGGCGACCTACTTTTCTTTGCTTCGCCAAAGAAAGGTAGGCAAAAGAAAGGCGACCCTGCTGTCTGCGACCCTTCGCTTCGCTACGGGCAACCTGCGGTGCTCACGTTTCGCGGGGTCTCGCCGAACTCGCTTCGCTCAAACAACGGCGAGCCCTTGTCCGCGAAACGCTCCGCTCCTCGGCGCAGACAGAAGGGGTTTGGGAACCAGCGGGCCATCGCTGCGCTCGGCGCCTGGACACCTCACGAGCCTTTGCTTCGCTCGGCTTGGATTGGCTCCCTCCCCTTCCGGGGAGGGTTGGGGTGGGGGCACGCGGCGCTCGTTGAAGCACTGTCGTGTAGCGAGGGCCGTCGTGCCCCCATCCCAGCCTTCCCCCAGAGGGGGAAGGAGCAATGCATCAAGGCCCTGTATTGAAGGTCTTGTCCTTCTCCCTCCCCCCCTGGGGGAGGGCCGGGGTGGGGGCACCGCAGCCGAGCGAAGCAAAGGCCCGACCCTCACCAAGCCGAGCGAAGCAAAGGCCCGACCCCAAGCCGAGCGCAGCGATGGCGCGTCAGGTGCCCCCTCCCCTCTGGCTGCGCCGAGGAGCGCAGCGTTTCGCGGACAAGGGCTCGCCGCTGTCTGAGCGCAGCGAGTTCGGCGAGACCCCGCGAAACGTGAG
>NZ_JAEFCB010000034.1 GCF_016405905.1 Variovorax sp. IB41
TCTTCCAAGGTGAAGGCCGCGATTGCACAGGTCCTGAAGGACGAAGGCTACATCGACGGCTTCGAAGTGAAGACCGAAGCCGGCAAGTCCGAACTCGTCATCACGCTGAAGTACTACGCTGGCCGCCCGGTCATCGAGCGTATCGAACGTGTGAGCCGCCCCGGCCTGCGCGTCTACAAGGCCAGCGCAGCCATCCCGCAAGTCCAGAACGGCCTCGGCGTTGCGATCGTCACGACCCCCCAGGGCGTGATGACCGACCGCAAGGCCCGCGCTACCGGTGTCGGTGGCGAAGTTCTGTGCTACGTCGCCTAACCGAGACATCGAGGAGTTACTGAAATGTCCCGAGTAGGAAAAATGCCGATCACCATCCCCGCAGGCGTGGATGTGTCGATCAAGGAAGACCAGATCAGCGTCAAGGGCACGGGCGGCACGCTCAATCTTGCACGCAACCCCCTGGTCAAGGTCGTCAGCAATGACGGCAAGCTGAACTTCGAACCGGCCAACGAATCGCGTGAAGCGAATGCGATGAGCGGCACGATCCGTCAGCTGGTGAACAACATGGTGGTTGGCGTGACCAAGGGCTTCGAGAAGAAGCTCAATCTGGTCGGCGTCGGCTACAAGGCCGCAGCGTCCAACAACAAGTTGAACCTGCAAGTCGGTTATTCGCACCCGGTCAACATCGAAATGCCCCAGGGCATCACGGTGGCCACCGCGACCCCGACCGAAATCGTGATCAAGGGTGCTGACCGTCAGCGCGTTGGTCAAATCGCCGCTGAGATCCGCGCTGTTCGTCCGCCTGAGCCTTACAAGGGCAAGGGCATCCGTTATTCGGACGAGAAGATCGTGATCAAAGAGACCAAGAAGAAGTAAGGGGCAGCAAAATGATGTTGACCAAAAAAGCACAGCGTCTTCGCCGCTCGCGCCAGACCCGCATTCGCATCGCGACGCAGGGCGTGGCCCGTCTGACGGTGAACCGCACCAACCTGCACATCTATGCCACCGTCATCTCCGACGACGGCACCAAGGTGATCGCAACCGCATCGACGGCCGAAGCCGAAGTGCGTACCTCGCTCGGCGGTTCGGGCAAGGGCGGCAATGCCGCTGCAGCCACCGCCGTCGGCAAGCGCATCGCTGAAAAGGCGAAGGCAGCCGGCGTCGAGAAGGTCGCCTTCGACCGCGCAGGTTTTGCGTACCACGGCCGCGTCAAGGCGCTGGCCGAGGCGGCTCGCGAAGCCGGTCTGCAGTTCTAACCGGACACGAGATTCAAAATGGCAAAGATTCAAGCAAGAACGCAGAACGAAGGCCCTGAAGACGGTTTGCGCGAGAAGATGATCGCGATCAACCGCGTCACCAAGGTGGTGAAGGGTGGTCGTATCCTCGGTTTCGCAGCACTGACCGTCGTGGGCGACGGCGACGGCCGCGTCGGCATGGGCAAGGGCAAGTCCAAGGAAGTGCCTGCTGCCGTGCAGAAGGCGATGGAAGAAGCCCGCCGCAACCTGGCCAAGATCTCGATCAAGAACGGCACGCTGCATCACCGCGTGACGGGTCACCATGGCGCCGCTTCGGTCGTCATGATCCCCGCCCCGAAGGGTACCGGCATCATCGCCGGCGGCCCGATGCGCGCCGTGTTCGAAGTCATGGGCATCACCGACATCGTGGCCAAGAGCCATGGTTCGTCGAACCCCTACAACATGGTTCGCGCCACGCTCGACGGGTTGAAGAACTCGACGACCGCGTCCGCAGTGGCTGCCAAGCGTGGCCTGACCGTCGAAGAAATCTTCGCTTAAGCGCAAGCCGAAAGAAGCATTCAAATGACGACGCAACAACAAACCCTCAAGGTGCAATTGGTCAAGAGCCCGATTGGCACCAAGGAATCGCATCGCGCGACCGTGCGTGGCCTCGGCCTGCGCAAGCTCAACAGCGTGAGCGAGCTGCAAGACACCCCGGCGGTGCGCGGCATGATCAACAAGATCAGTTATCTGGTCAAAGTTCTGTAAGAGAGACTGATATGGAACTCAATGGCATCAAGCCGGCAGCCGGCGCCAAGCACGCCAAGCGCCGCGTTGGCCGCGGTATCGGCTCGGGCATCGGCAAGACCGCAGGTCGCGGTCACAAGGGCCAGAAGTCGCGCGCTGGTGGCTTCCACAAGGTTGGTTTCGAAGGCGGCCAGATGCCGCTGCAACGTCGCCTGCCCAAGCGTGGTTTCAAGTCGCACCTGCTGAAGTTCAACGCCGAAGTCACGCTGACTGCCCTCGAGCAGCTCGGCCTGGCCGAAGTGGATGTCCTGGCACTCAAGCAAGCCGGCCTCGTGGGCCAGCTCGCCAAGGTCGTCAAGATCGTCAAGACCGGTGAACTCACCAAGGCCGTCAAGCTGACGGGCGTGGGTGCAACGGCTGGCGCCAAGGCTGCGATCGAAGCAGCTGGCGGCAGCGTCGCCTGATCACCATCGGACTGAAAGAAGTTCTTCGTGGCAACTAACGCGGCAACGATCGCAAAAACAGGCAAGTTCGGCGACCTCCGTCGTCGGCTCGTCTTTTTGCTGCTCGCGCTCGTGGTCTACCGGATTGGCGCGCACATCCCTGTGCCGGGTATCAACCCGGACCAGCTGGCGGCGCTCTTCCAGGGCCAGCAGGGCGGCATTCTGAGCCTGTTCAACATGTTCTCGGGCGGGGCGCTGTCGCGCTTCACCGTGTTCGCGTTGGGGATCATGCCGTACATCTCGGCGTCGATCATCATGCAGCTGATGACCTACGTGCTTCCGACCTTCGAGCAATTGAAGAAGGAAGGCGAGGCTGGCCGCCGCAAGATCACGCAGTACACGCGCTATGGCGCGCTCGGTCTGGCCCTGTTCCAGTCGTTCAGCATCGCAGTGGCCCTCGAATCGTCGGCCGGTCTGGTGATCGCCCCTGGTTTCGGCTTCCGCCTGACCGCCATGGTGAGCCTGACGGCAGGTTCGATGTTCCTGATGTGGCTCGGCGAGCAGATCACCGAACGCGGCTTGGGCAACGGCATCTCGATCCTGATCTTTGCGGGCATCGCGGCAGGTCTGCCGAGCGCCGTTGCAGGTCTGGGCTCGCTGGTGACCACCGGTGCGATGAACCCGATCGTTGCGCTCTTCATCATCGCGGTGGTGGTCCTGGTGACCTACTTCGTGGTGTTCGTCGAACGCGGCCAGCGCAAGATCCTCGTGAACTATGCGCGGCGCCAGGTCGGCAACAAGGTATATGGCGGCCAATCGTCGCACCTGCCCTTGAAGCTGAACATGGCCGGTGTGATTCCGCCGATCTTCGCCTCTTCGATCATCCTGCTGCCCGCAACGGTGGTCGGCTGGTTCAGTACCGGTGAAGGTGGTTTCCGCTGGATCAAGGACATTGCCGGCGCGCTGCGTCCGGGCGAGCCGATCTACGTGCTGCTGTACGCTGCCGCGATCGTTTTCTTCTGCTTCTTCTACACGGCACTCGTGTTCAACAGCAAGGAAACGGCCGACAACCTGAAGAAGAGTGGTGCATTCATTCCTGGCATTCGCCCGGGTGACCAGACCGCTCGCTATATCGACAAGATTCTGGTTCGCCTGACGTTGGCCGGCGCGGTGTACATCACCTTCGTCTGCCTGCTGCCCGAGTTCCTGATCCTGAAGTACAACGTGCCGTTCTACTTCGGTGGTACCTCCCTGCTGATCATCGTGGTCGTCACGATGGACTTCATGGCCCAGGTGCAAAACTACATGATGTCCCAGCAGTACGAATCGCTGCTGAAGAAGGCGAACTTCAAGACATCGTAGGGCTGTGAGTTTCAGTATTGAGTCCGGGCGGTAGACCGCCACGTTAAACAGTTTTAGGAGAATGAAATGAGAGTTTCGGCTTCGGTCAAAACCATCTGCCGTAATTGCAAGGTCATCCGCCGTAAAGGTGTGGTGCGTGTGATTTGCACCGACCCGCGCCACAAGCAGCGCCAGGGTTGATTGAAGAGTATTAGAGGACGCACATGGCACGTATTGCTGGCATCAACATCCCGCCGCACAAGCACGCTGAAATCGGCCTGACCGCCATTTTCGGTATCGGTCGCACCCGCGCCCGTCAAATCTGCGAAGCGAGCGGCATCGAATATTCCAAGAAGATCAAGGATCTGACCGACGCCGATCTCGAGAAGATCCGCGATCAGATCGCTCTGTTCACGATCGAAGGCGATCTGCGTCGCGAGACGACGATGAACATCAAGCGTTTGATGGACATCGGCTGCTATCGCGGCTTCCGTCACCGTCGCGGCCTGCCGATGCGCGGCCAGCGCACGCGCACCAATGCCCGCACCCGCAAGGGTCCGCGCAAGGCTGCGCAGTCCCTGAAGAAATAAGGATAGACCAGCATGGCTAAAGCACCTGCAAACAACGCCGCACAGCGCGTTCGCAAGAAGGTTCGCAAGAACGTTGCGGACGGTATCGCCCACGTGCATGCCTCGTTCAACAACACCATCATCACGATCACCGATCGCCAGGGCAACGCCCTGTCGTGGGCTTCGTCGGGTGGCCAGGGCTTCAAGGGCTCGCGCAAGTCGACCCCGTTCGCTGCGCAGGTCGCTTCCGAAGTGGCCGGCCGTGCTGCTGTCGAACAAGGTATCAAGAACCTCGACGTCGAGATCAAGGGCCCGGGCCCCGGTCGCGAATCGTCGGTGCGCGCACTGGCTGCGCTCGGCATCCGGATCAATTCCATTGCCGACGTGACGCCCGTTCCGCACAACGGCTGCCGTCCCCAGAAGCGTCGCCGCATCTGATCGTCAGTCCGCAAGGCGCAGCCAGCTTTCGAGCGGCTGCGCATTTGTTTTTTAACTAAGCCCACCGCCATCCGCGTCCCGCTGATGGCTCCCGCAGGCAACTGCGGCAGATGACACAAAGGAATACTCGTGGCACGCTACCTCGGCCCCAAGGCCAAACTTTCCCGCCGTGAAGGCACCGACCTGTTCCTGAAGAGCGCCCGTCGTTCGATTCAAGACAAGGCCAAGTTCGATTCCAAGCCCGGCCAGCACGGCCGCACTTCGGGTCAGCGCACGTCGGACTACGGCCTGCAACTGCGCGAAAAGCAGAAGGTCAAGCGCATGTACGGCGTGCTGGAAAAGCAATTCCGCCGCTACTTCGAAGAAGCCGATCGCCGCCGTGGCAACACCGGCGCCAACCTGCTGTTCATCCTCGAATCGCGCCTGGACAACGTCGTCTACCGCATGGGCTTCGGCTCGACCCGCGCTGAAGCACGTCAGCTCGTGTCGCACAAGGCGATCACGGTGAACGGTCAGTCGGTCAACATCCCGTCGTACCTGGTCAAGACCGGCGACGTGATCGCCGTGCGCGACAAGTCCAAGAAGCAGAACCGCATTGTCGAAGCGCTTCAACTCGCCCAGCAAGTCGGTATTCCGGCATGGGTCGATGTGAACGCCGACAAGGCCGAAGGCACGTTCAAGAAGGTGCCCGATCGCGACGAATTCGCAGCCGACATCAACGAATCGCTGATCGTCGAACTCTATTCGCGTTGATTTTTTTGTTCCCGCACACCTGGCGTGTGCGGGCAACAAGTTTTTGTTGTTCACGTTCCTGCCCCGTGCTTTGTTGCGGGTCAGGTGCTTCACCAGCCTTACCGGTGTAACGAGCCGGGGGTATTGAGAGGAAGTCTGCATGCAAACCACCCTGCTGAAACCCAAGACCATTCAGGTCGAGCAACTTGCCGCCAACAAGGCCAAGGTGACGCTCGAGCCTTTCGAGCGCGGCTACGGCCACACGCTCGGCAACGCGCTGCGTCGCGTTCTGCTGTCGTCCATGGTCGGCTACTCGGCCACCGAAGTCACGATCGCTGGCGTTCTGCATGAGTACTCGTCGATCGACGGCGTGCAGGAAGATGTCGTCAACATCCTTCTGAACCTCAAGGGCGTGGTGTTCAAGCTCCACAACCGCGACGAAGTCACGCTGAGCCTGCGCAAGGACGGCGAAGGCCCGGTCCTCGCATCGGACATCCAGACGCCGCACGACGTCGAGATCATCAATCCTGACCACGTGATCGCGCACCTGTCGCAAGGCGGCAAGCTCGACATGCAGATCAAGGTCGAAAAGGGTCGCGGCTACGTGCCCGGCACGATGCGCCGCTATGCCGACGAGCCGACCAAGTCGATTGGCCGCATCGTTCTGGACGCGTCGTTCTCGCCCGTCAAGCGCGTGAGCTACACGGTCGAAAGCGCCCGCGTCGAACAGCGTACCGACCTGGACAAGCTCCTGGTCGAGATCGAAACCAACGGTGCCATCACCGCTGAAGATGCGGTTCGCGCCTCGGCTAAAATCCTGGTCGAACAGCTGGCGGTGTTCGCACAACTCGAAGGCGGCGAACTGGCTGCATTCGATGCACCGGCACCGCGCAGCGCACAGCAATTCGATCCGATCCTGCTGCGCCCTGTCGACGAGCTCGAGCTCACCGTGCGTTCGGCCAACTGCCTGAAGGCCGAGAACATCTACTACATCGGTGACCTGATCCAGCGCACCGAGAACGAGCTGCTCAAGACCCCGAACCTGGGTCGCAAGTCGCTCAACGAAATCAAGGAAGTCCTCGCTTCGCGCGGCCTGACCTTGGGTATGAAGCTCGAAAGCTGGCCGCCGGCCGGTCTCGACAAGCGTTGATTTTTGTTTTTTGAATTGAGCCCCTGAGGGCTCGTGCCCGGGCAGTACCTGATACGGCTGCCTGTTTAATAAAGTAAAGGAAAAGCACCATGCGTCACGGACACGGACTTCGCAAACTCAACCGCACCAGCTCGCACCGCCTTGCGATGCTGCAGAACATGATGAATTCGCTCATCGAGCACGAAGTCATCAAGACCACGGTCCCCAAGGCCAAGGAACTGCGCCGCGTCATCGAACCGATGATCACGCTCGCCAAGAAGCCCACGCTCGCCAACAAGCGCCTGGCCTTCGACCGCCTGCGCGACCGCGACAGCGTCGTCAAGCTCTTCGCCGATCTGGGCCCGCGTTTCGCGGCACGTCCGGGCGGCTATACGCGCATCCTGAAGATGGGTTTCCGCGTTGGCGACAATGCACCCATGGCCCTCGTCGAACTGGTCGACCGTCCTGAAATTAAAGAAGCAGATGCCGACCAAGGCGCTGCAGAATAAGTTATAATTCCATCTTGCCGCGCGATGGAGCAGCCTGGTAGCTCGTTGGGCTCATAACCCAAAGGTCGCAAGTTCAAATCTTGCTCGCGCAACCAATTTAAAAGGCCCTTTGAATTTCAAAGGGCCTTTTTTCTTTGGCCGGAAAATTGAATGAACCAAGCCCTCGCAATGAGGGCTTTTTTATGTCCCGGATTTCCCCGATTTCTCAGCCGTGCCAAGCCGAGCAGCGAATCACGCTGCAGAAATTGCCGCGGTGGAAGTGCGGCTCCTTGTCCGCAATCACATCGGCCTTCACGTTGCCGAAGGTGGTCTCCGGCTTGTGTTTGATGCCGTCGTAGAAGGCCTGGATGATGTCCTCCTTGAAGTGTTCGGTGCGCGGGTGTACATGCACGACCTGCGTGCGCTCGGCCTCGCTGTACTCCGGGTAAGTCAGGCCCAGCACGTCCATCTCGACCCCAGCCGTCACCAGCGCCACCACCGGGTCCATGTGCTGCGGAATCCCCGGCGTCGTGTGCAGCGCGATCGCCGTCCAGACCAGGTCGACATCCTGCTGCGAGATCCCGTGGCCGCGCAGGAAATCGCGCGCCACATTGGCCCCATCGACCTCGAAGCGCTCGTTCGCGCTGCTGTGCGCCTTCACCAGCCCCATGTCGTGGAACATCGCGCCCGCGTAGAGCAGCTCCGGATCGAACGTGAGGCCGCGGCGCTTGCCGGCCAGCGCGCCGAAGTAATAGACCCGGCTGGAGTGGTGAAACAGCAGCGAGGGCACCGTGTCGCGAACCACTTCGGTGATCTCGCGCGCGAGCTTGCTGTCGGGGATGCGGACCCCGTCGATCGTCGTCGTCAAAGCCATGTGGATTTCTCCTGTGAGTGTGAGAACAACTTTAGGAGTCGGCTACAGTGTCTTCAATGGACGTGAGGCGGCAAATTCTGCCATTGCGTCCCCGAAAGAGACACGGAGAACAGCCATGCCCACCACGAAGACCATCGCGATCCTCGCCATGCCCGGCGTCCAGCTGCTGGACGTCTCCGGCCCGCTCGACGTGTTCGCCGAGGCGAACGTGCAGGCGCGCACCGAGGCCTACCGGCTGCGCGTCATCGCCAGCCAGCCCGGCACGATCCGCAGTTCATCGGGCGTTCGGCTCATGCCCGACGCTGTCATCGGCGAAGACATCGACGAGCCGATCCACACGCTCCTGGTGGCCGGCACGCCGCATGCCGCGAGCGCGGCGACCAACCTTGACGTCACCGCGTGGCTCCGCAAGCTCACGCCCAAGGCGCGCCGGTTCGGCTCGGTCTGCAGCGGCGCCTTCGTGCTGGCGCAAGCGGGGTTGCTCAATGGCCGGCGGGTCACCACACACTGGGCGGTGGCCGATCAGTTGGCACAAGCTTTCCCCGCAGTGCAGGTCGATGCCGATGCCATCCATGTGCGCGACGGGCGACTGCGCACCGCCGCCGGCGTGACCGCGGGCCTGGACCTGTCGCTCGCGCTCGTCGAGGAAGATCTCGGCCGAGAGGTCGCCATGAAAGTCGCCGCCCAGCTCGTGATGTTCTTCAAGCGCCCGGGCGGCCAGATGCAGTTCAGCCGCAAGGGCGAAGCCGCGCCCACGGGCAGATCGGCTTTGCAGGAAGTTCAGCGCTGGATCGCGGCGAACCCCGCGGAAGACCACAGCGTCGCCCACCTGGCCGGGCGCATGAGCCTGAGCCCTCGCCACTTCGCGCGGCTCTTCACGCAAGAGGTCGGCGCGACACCCGCAGCCTGGGTCGAGGGCATTCGAGTTTCCGCCGCACGGCGCCTGCTCGAGGCCGGGGATGCCGCGCCGAAACAGGTGGCGGCCCAATGCGGATTCGCCGATGCCGACACCTTGCGGCGCGCGTTCCAGCGCCAGGTCGGCATCACGCCGGCGGAGTACCGCAAGCGCTACGCGCACGCCGTCGGCTGACGGCATGGCGAAAAGAAACGATCAGTCCGGAATGACCGCCGTGACCTCGATCTCGACCTTCGCGCGGTGCTCGACCAGCGCCGCCACCTGCACGCAGGTCATCGCCGGAAAGTTGCGCCCCATCGCATCGCGATAGACCGGGCCCAGCTCGGCCAAGCGGCGGCTGTACTCGTCGCGGTCCGTCACGTACCAGGTCATGCGCACCATGTGCTCCGGGCCCGCGCCGCCCGCGCGCAGCACCTCGGCGATGTTGCGCAGCGCCAGGCCGCACTGGTCGATGAAGTCGTCCGACTCGAACTGCTGCTGCGCATTCCAGCCGATCTGTCCGCCGATGAACAGCATCGTGCCGCGCGCGGCGACACCGTTCGCATAGCCCTTGGGGGGCAGCCAGCCTTCGGGCTGCAGGAGTTTGTTCATCATGATGTGGTGCCGTTGAGTTGTCTCAGTTTGAATCGCTGGAGCTTGCCGGTTTCCGTGCGCGGCAACACCGCCACGAACTCGATCTCCCGCGGGTATTTGAAGGGCGCGATGCTGGCCTTCACATGGTCCTGCAGCGCCTTCACGAGCGCCGCATCGCCTTCGTTGCCGGGCTTGAGCACGCAGAAGGCCTTCACGATCATCCCGCGGTCCGCATCGGGCTTGCCGATCACGCCGCACTCGGCCACCGCGGGGTGCTTGAGCAGCGCATCCTCGACTTCCGGGCCACCGACGTTGTAGCCGGCGGTGATGATCATGTCGTCGGCGCGCGCCTGGTAGAAGAAGTAGCCGTCGTCGTCCTGCACGAACGAGTCGCCGGGGTAGTTCCAGCCGTTCTTCACGTAGTCGGCCTGGCGTGGATCGTCCAGATAGCGGCAGCCGACCGGCCCCTGCAGCGCGAGCTTGCCGACGGTGCCATGCGGCACTTCGTTGCCCTTGTCGTCCACCACCTTCGCGGTGAAGCCGGGCACCGCCTTGCCGACCGCGCCCTTGCGCACGTCGGCGCCCGCGGCGGAAATGTAGATGTGGAACACCTCGGTGCCGCCGATGCCGTCGAGCATCTCGATGCCGGTGGCGTCCTTCCAGAGCTGGCGCGTCGCATCGGGCAGGGCCTCGCCCGCGCTCACGCTGATGCGCAGGCTCGGCATGCCGTGCTGCTTCACGAACGGCGCCATCTGGCGGTAGAACGTGGGTGCCGTGTAGCAGAGGGTCGCGCCGACTTCGTTGATGAGCTTGACCAGCCCCTCGGGCGTGAACGGCGCATCGGCGAAATACACCGAAGCGCCAGCCCACATCGGGAACACCAGCAGCCCGCCGAGCCCGAAGGTGAAGGCCAGCGGCGGCGAGCCCACCACGATGTCGTCGCTGCGCGCCTTGAGCACGTGGCGCGGCCAGGTCTCGCACATCGCGAGCACGTCGCGGTGCGTGGTGACGGGTGCCTTGGGCTTGCCCGTGGTGCCCGACGTGAACGCAAGCAGCGCGATGTCGTCGGCCGCCGTGGGGCATGCGGTGAACACGCCGCTCTTGCCGGCCGCGCGCGCGGAGAGCGACTCCGCCGCATCGGGCTTGTTGAATGCGATCACCGTCGCAAGCACCGGATGCTCTTTCTGCGCGGTCACCAATTCATCGAGCAGGCGGCCGTCGCACAGCGCGGCCACGGGCTGCGCTTTCTCGATGATGTCGCCGAGTTCCTTCGCGCGCAGCAGCGGCATCGTCGCCACCGCGATCAATCCGGCCTTCACCACAGCGAGCCACGCGAGCGCCATCGCCACCGAGTTGCCGCCGCGCAGCAGCACGCGGTTGCCGGGCACGAGCCCAAGGTCTTCGGTCAGCACCTGCGCGATGCGGTTGACCTCGACGGCGGCCTGCCTGTACGTGAGCGTGCCGGCCGGCGAGCGCAGCATCGGCTTGTCGCCGAAGCCCTTGGCATCTGCCTTGTCCAGCAGCTCCTCCACGAGGTTCAGCTGGTCGGGCAACTGCAGCTCGGGCAGGTCATAGCGAAACACCGGCAACTGCGCGGCAGGCGGCAGGCGGTCGTGAACGAAGCGGTCGACTTGGGCAGACACGGTATTTATCCCCGCAGAACGGATTTGCCAATGATCAGTTGTTGGACTTCCGTCGCGCCTTCGTAGATGCGCAGCGAACGGATGTCGCGGTAGAGGCTTTCAATCTTCGTGCCAACCTTCACGCCGAGACCGCCGTGCATCTGCAGCGCCATGTCGATCACGCGGCTCGCGTTTTCGGTGGCGCACATCTTGGCCATTGCGGCGGCTGCGGACACATCGCCCACCGCCGCTGCCCCGCGCTGCTCGGCGTCGTCGCGCATCCATGCGGCGCGGTAGGTCAGCAGTGCAGCGCTGTCGATCAGCGCGGCCATCTCGCCGAGCTTGGCCTGCGTGAGCTGGAAGTCCGCGAGCGTCTGGCCGAACATGCGGCGGTTCTTCGCGTGCGAGATGGCTTCGGCGAGCGCGCGACGGCCCATGCCGAGTGCCGCGGCCGCGACCGATGCACGGAAGATGTCGAGCGTGCGCATCGCGAGCTTGAAGCCGCCGTTCAGCTCGCCCAACTGCGCGGTGCGCGGCACGACGCAGTTCTCGAAGCGCAGCGTAGCGAGCGGGTGCGGCGCCATCACGTCGATGTGCTCGGAGGTATCCAGGCCGGGCGTCGTCGCATCGACGATGAACACCGTGATGCCGCGCGTGCCGCCCGTCGGATCGGTCTTCGCAAACACGCAATAGAAGTCGGCGATGCCACCGTTGCTGATCCAGGTCTTCGTACCGTTCAGCAGCCAGCCATCGGCCGTGGGTTCGGCGCGCATGGCCATCGCGGCCACGTCCGAGCCCGCATCGGGTTCGCTCAATGCGAAGGCCGCGATCTTCTCGCCCTTGCCGACCGCAGTCAGATACTGAGATTGCTGCTCCGGCGTGCCCGCGAGCGTGATCGCGCCGCTGCCCAGCCCCTGCATCGCGAAGGCGAAGTCGGCCAGCGGCGAGTGGTAGCCGAGCGTCTCGCGCAGCAGCACCAGCGCGCGCGAATCGAGGCGCTCCAGCGCACCGCCTGCACTGCCGGGCACCGCGTAGCGCAGCCAGCCGCCATCGCCCAGGCGGCGCACCCATTCGCGGCAGGCCGCGCGGTCGTCGCGCTCGTCGATCTCCTGTTCTGCGCACCACGGCAGCAGGTCGCGTGCGAGCGCGCGATGCGCTTCGTCGAAGAAGGGCAGCGCGAGGTGCGCGGTCGAAGGCGGCGCGGGAATCTTCGTCATCATGGCTTCAGTCCCCACCGAACACGGGTTTGCGCTTGGCCGCGAAGGCTTCGTAGGCGCGCTTGAAGTCCTCGGTCTGCATGCAGATCGCCTGCGCCTGCGCTTCGGCCTCGATCGCCTGGTCGATGCTCATCGACCATTCCTGCGCGAGCATCGTCTTGGTCATGCCGTGCGCGAAGCTCGGGCCTTCGGCCAGTTCGCGCGCCATCTTGGTGGCGGCTTCGAGCAGCGCATCGCTTTCGTGCAGCGCGTTGAAGAAGCCCCACGCGTGGCCTTCCTGCGCCGTCATCGCGCGGCCCGTGAAGAGCAGTTCCGACGCACGGCCCTGGCCGATCACGCGCGGCAGCAGTGCGCATGCGCCCATGTCCGCGCCGGCCAGGCCCACGCGGGTGAAGAGGAACGCGGTGCGCGTGGCCGGCGAGCCGTAGCGCAGGTCGCAGGCCAGCGCGATCATCGCGCCGGCACCGGCGCACACGCCGTCGATGGCACCCACGATCGGCTGCGGGCAGGCGCGGATCGCCTTCACCAGGTCGCCCGTCATGCGCGTGAACTCGAGCAGCTCGGGCATGCGCATGCCCGTGAGCGGTCCGATGATCTCGTGCACGTCGCCGCCCGAGCAGAAGTTGCCGCCCGCGCCGGTGACGACGATCGCCTTCACGTCGGTCGCGTAGTTCAACGCGCGGAACAGGTCGCGCAGCTCGGCGTACGAATCGAAGGTCAGCGGGTTCTTGCGCTCGGGGCGGTTCAGCGTGACGGTGCCGACGCCGGCCTCGTAGCTCCATGCAAAGTGCTCGGCCTTGTAGGCTGCCTTCGCCTCGAACTGGGCGCGCATGGGATTGCCTGCGCCGATGTAGTGCTTCATGGGGTCTCCGCCATCGATTGGTTGTGTGAGTGTTGCTTCACCTTGCCGAGCAGCTTGTGCAGCTGCGCGATCTCCTTGCTGCTGAGGCCCGCGAAGGCCTCGACGATCCAGTCTTCGTGCTGCTGCGCCATCTCGTGAAAGAGCTTGCGGCCGCGCGCGGTGAGCCGCACGCGCCAGGCGCGCCGGTCGCCTTCGACGTTGATGCGCTCGACCACGCCTTCGGTCACCAGCTGGTCGGTGATGCCGGTGACGTTGCCGCCCGTCACCATCATCCGCCGCGAGAGCTCGTTCATCTTCAGGCCCTCGGGCGAGCGCTCCAGTTGCGACATCAGGTCGAAGCGCGGCAGCGTGGTGGCGAACTGCGAGCGCAACTCGTTGCGCACCTGCTTCTCGATCAACTGGGTGCAGGTGAGCAACCGCAGCCAGAGCCGCAAGGCTTCGGGATGTTCGCTGTGCGCGCGCGCTTCGAGGTCCATGTCAGTGTGTCTCCTCGGGGTTCGGCGCGGCGGCCATCGCGGCATTCGCCGCGGCGATCTGCTGCTGCTTGGCGATCTCGCGGTACATCTGGTCGCGGCCGCTCAGGTATTGCTTGGGCCAGTCGACATCGCGGCTCTGCAGCTTGGCCGCTTCGTGCAGCGTCCATGCGGGGTCCGCGAGGTGCGGGCGCGCGATGGCGCAGAGGTCCGCGCGGCCGGCCGCGATGATGCTGTTGGCCTGGTCCGCCTCGGTGATCGCGCCCACCGCGATGGTCGCGATGCCGACCTCGTTGCGGATGCGGTCGGAGAACGGCGTCTGGTACATGCGGCCATACACCGGCTTGGCGGCGCGCGTGGTCTGGCCCGACGACACGTCGATGAAATCGGCGCCGGCTCCCTTGAAGAGCCGCGCGACGATGACTGCGTCCGCATCGGTGTTGCCGCCGGGCGCCCAGTCGTGCGCGGAGATGCGCACGCTCATCGGCTTGTCCTCGGGCCACACGGCGCGCATCGCGCGGAACACTTCGAGCGGATAGCGGCAGCGCGCTTCGATGTCGCCGCCGTACTCGTCGGTGCGCTGGTTGGTCAGCGGGCTGATGAAGGCCGACAGCAGGTAGCCGTGCGCGCAGTGCAGCTCGAGCCAGTCGAAGCCGCACTCGACGGCGCGGCGGGTCGAATCGACGAACTGGTCGCGCAGCGTGTCCATCTCGGCGCGCGTGATGGCGGCGGGCAGCTGGTTGTGTTCGCCATAGGGCAGCGCGCTTGCGCCGAGCACCGGCCAGTTGCCGTCTTCGAGCGGCTCGTCGGTGCCTTCCCAGCCCACGCGCGTGGAGCCCTTGGGGCCGCTGTGGCCGAGCTGCATCGCGATCTTCGCGCTCGACTGCGTGTGCACGAAATCGACGATGCGCTTGAAGGCTGCTTGCTGCGCGTCGTTGTAGAGGCCGGTGCAGGCCGGCGTGATGCGGCCTTCGGGCGTCGGGCTCGTCATTTCGACGAACACCATCGCGGCGCCGCCGAGCGCGCGCGCGCCCAGATGCACCAGCAAAAAGTCTTGCGGCACGCCGTCGACCGCGCTGTAGGTGGCCATCGGCGAGACCAGGATGCGGTTCTTCAGCGTGAGGCCGCGCACCTTGTAGGGCATGAGCATCGGCGCCATCGCCTTGCCGCCCGCGAGCCACTGCTCGTAGCCGCCGAGCCATTGCGTGTCGCGCACGCGCAGGTTCTCGTGGCTGATGCGCTGCGAGCGGGTGAGCAGCGAATAGGCGAACTGCTCGATCTGCATGCCGGTGTAGCGCGGCACGTTCTCGAACCATTCGGTGGAGTTGCGCGCGGCGTTCTGGATTTTCAGCACCTCGACGCTGCGGCGTGCCTCATAGCCTTCGAGCACATGGTCGAGCGTGCCGCCCTGCTCGAACTCGTTCGCGAGGTCGATCGCGTCTTCCAGCGCGAGCTTGGTGCCCGAGCCGATCGAGAAGTGCGCCGTGTGCGCCGCGTCGCCCATCAGCACCACGGGCACCGAGCGGCCTTCGACGTCGATGCGGTGCGTCCAGCGTTCGCACACCACGCGCGGAAAGCGGATCCAGTTGGCCGAGCCGCGCAGGTGCGTGGCGTTGCTGATGAGCGCGTGGCCGCCCAGGTATTTGGCGAACAGCTTCTCGCAGAAGGCGACGGCCTCGGGCTGCTCCATCTGGTCCAGGCCGTGGGCCTTCCACACCGCCTCTGGCGTCTCGACGATGAAGGTCGAGGTCTTGTCGTCGAACTGGTAGGCGTGCGCCTGGAACCAGCCGTGCTCGGTCTCTTCGAAGGCGAAGGTGAAGGCGTCGAAGGTCTGGTGCGTGCCCAGCCACACGAAGCGGCAGTTGCGCAGGTCCACGTCGGGCTTGAACACATCGGCGTAGCGCTGGCGGATGCGGCTGTTGAGGCCGTCGCTCGCGATCACGAGGTCGGCCTTGTACTGCGCGGCGATCGCCTGGTCGTCGGTGGCGTCGGTCTCGAACACCAGGTCCACGCCCAGCGCGAGGCAGCGTTCCTGCAGGATGTTCAACAGGCGCTTGCGCCCGATGCCGCAGAAGCCGTGGCCGCCCGAGCGCACCTGGCGGCCCTTGAAGAAGACCTGGATGTCGTCCCAGTGATGGAACTCGTTGCCGATCAGCGCCGCGGTGTCGGCATCGGCGGCCCGGAGGTTGCCCAGCGTCTGGTCGCTCAGCACCACGCCCCAGCCGAAGGTGTCGAAGGGCCGGTTGCGCTCCACCACCGTGATCTGCAACGCGGGGTTGCGCGCCTTCATCAACAGGGCGAAATACAGGCCTGCCGGCCCACCGCCGATGCACAGGATGCGTTGGAGGTCCGCGGCGGGAGCGGGTTTGACCGGGCTGAGGCTGTTCATGGTTGAATAGTTTAGACATAAACAATCTGCTGTCAATGCTGGTTTCGTAACGGGCCCCGGGATGCCGGCGCGGGGAGGGATGCAAACACTTGCAAAAATCAATACCATGGGCCCCATGCAAAACTTGATACCCAAGATCGAGTCGCAGCTGGCTTCGCTGCCTGTCCCCATCGCGCTGGAACTGCCGGATGGCCGGCGCGTTGCCCAGGCGGGAGCCCGCGTCACGCTGGCTTTCAAGGAATGGACGGTGCTGGCCAAGCTGGCCGCCCGGCAGGTCGGGGCCATCGGGGAGGCCTATGTCGAGGGCAAGGTGCAGATCGAAGGCGCCATGCGCGACCTGATCGACGCCACCGTCGGCATGCTGCCCGGCAACCCGGCCGAAACCGACACCGGCTGGTGGAGCCGCCTGCAGCACCGGGCGAAATCGCACGGCTCGCATTCGCTGCGCAAGGACGCCGCGCAGATCGAGTTCCACTACGACGTATCGGACGACTTCTACGCGCTCTGGCTCGATGCGCGCCGGGTCTATTCATGCGCCTACTTCCGCACGCCCGAACTTACGTTGGCCCAGGCGCAGGACGCCAAGCTCGACCACATCTGCAAGAAGCTCATGCTGCAGCCGGGCGAGCGCTACCTGGACGTCGGCTCGGGCTGGGGCGCGCTCCTCCTGTGGGCGGCCGAGCACTACGGCGTCGATGCGACCGGCATCACGCTGTCGAAGAACCAGCATGCCTACGTGCAGCGCCTGATCGAAGAGAAGGGCCTGCAGGGCCGCGTGCGCGTCGAGCTGCGCGACTACCGCGAGCTCTCGGCCGAGCAGCCCTTCGACAAGATTTCCTCCGTAGGCATGTTCGAGCACGTGGGCGCGGCCAACATGCCGACGTACTTTCGCAAGATCCATTCGCTCCTGAAGCCCGGCGGCCTGGTGCTCAACCATGGCATCACCTCGGGCGAGCTCAACTACCGCCAGCTCGGCGCGGGCATGGGCGATTTCATCGAGAAGTACATCTTCCCCGGCGGCGAGCTGCTGCACGTGACGCACGTGCTGCGCGAGACGGCCGCTGCAGGCCTGGAGATGGTCGACACCGAGAGCCTGCGCCCGCACTATGCGCGCACGCTCTGGGCCTGGTCCGATGCGCTCGAGGCGCAGTTGGACACCGCGCGCGAGGTGCTGCAGCGCAGCGGCGGCCGCCAGGGCGAGAACGCCGAGCGCGTGCTGCGCGCCTACCGCCTGTATCTGGCGGGCTCGGCCATGAGCTTCGAGCAGGGATGGATCTCCTTGCATCAGATGTTGTCGACAAAGCCTGACGGCAATGTAGGGCGCGCGGGCGTCTTGCGCGGTGCGCAATCGGTGTACCCTTTTGCCCGTGACTACATCTACAAGTGAGTGAAAAAAACATGCTCTATCGTTTCAAGTCCCGGGCCTCTCCTGATTTCGTGATGCTCGAAGTGCATGCGCGCCAACTGCTCGACATCGTCGGCAAGTCGCCGGCGCCGCAGGGCATCATCACGGTCGAGCAGATTCCCGGCGCCATCGCCGCGCTCGAGGCCGCGTTGACGCGCGAGGGCAGCAACAGCCACAACAACGACGACTACGCCGTCGAAGGCCACACCAGCGATGCCGAGAAGCAGCATGTAGGACTGCACCAGCGTGCAGCGCCCCTGCTTCACATGCTCAAGGACTCGCAGGCCGACAACAAGGATGTGACCTGGAGCACCTGAAGCGGCGCGTCAGTCCACCTTCGCGCCGGAGTCCTTGACGACTTTTGCCCACTTCACGTGCTCGCTCGCGATGAGCTTGGTGAAGTCGGCCGGCGAATTGCCGCTCGGGATCGCACCCTGCGCGAGCATCTTCTCCTTGATGGCGGGCGTGCCGAGCGACTTGGCCACTTCCTGCTGAATCCGGTTCACGATCTCGGGCGAGGTGCCGGCCGGCGCCAGCAGGCCGAACCATGAGCTCGCCTCGAAACCCTTGAGCGTCGGTCCGCCCGCTTCTTCCACCGTCGGCAGGTCGGGCAGCGCCGGCGAGCGCTGCGCGCTGGTCACGGCCAGCGCGGTGAGCTTGCCGCCCTTGATCTGCGCCATCGACGAGGGCAAATTGTCGAACATCACGTCGGCATTGCCGCCCACCATGTCCAGCAGCGCCGGGCCCGAGCCCTTGTACGGGATGTGGGCCATGAAGGTGCCCGTCATGCTCTTGAAGAGCTCGCCCGCCAGATGGATCGAGGTGCCGCTGCCGCTCGAAGCCATGTTCAGCTTGCCGGGGTTCGCCTTGGCGTACTTGATGAAGTCCTGCACGTTGTGGATGTTCAGCGTCTTGGCTTTCTCGGCGTTCATTTCCATCACGTTCGGCACCGCCGCCACCAGCGTGATCGGCACGAAGTCCTTGATCGGGTCGAAGGGCAGCTTGGGGTACAGCGCGCGGTTGATGCCGTGCGTGCCCACCGTGCCCATCAGGAGCGTGTAGCCGTCGTTGGGCGCGCGCGCGACGAGCTCGGCGCCCACGTTGCCGCCCGCGCCCGCGCGGTTGTCCACGATGAACTGCTGGCCGAAGGCCTTGGAGAGCTCGGGCGCAACCGCGCGCGCCAGGATGTCGGTGGTGCCGCCGGCCGCGAAGGGCACGACGATGCGCACGGGCTTGGTCGGCCAGGTGCCCTGGGCCCAGGCAGCGGGCGCCGCGAGGGCGATGGCTGCGACAGCGGCCGACGCCGTCAGCGCGGCCCGGCGATTCGTTTTGAAAGATAAGTTCATGCGCGTGTTTGTACAGGTGAACCCCGCCCGCCGCCGCGAGTGAAAACCCCGGGAATCGACGCCTTCAGGACACTTGCATGCGCTGCGAAAACCGTTCGCTGTGGAATCGTTCCAGCACGAAGTCCACGAACACCCGCGTTTTCGGCGGCAGCAGCTTCTTGCTCGGGTAGTAGAGCCACACCACGCCCGCATCGAAATGCCATTCGGGCAGCAGCCGCACCAGCTCGCCGGTGCGAAGGCCCCGCTCGACGAAAGGCATCGGCAGCATCGCCGCGCCCAGCCCCAGCATCGCCGCCTGCGCGATCGCCTCGGGGTCGTTGAAGATCGCGCGCGGCCGCGGCAGCTCCACCGTGGCCTGCTGGCCGTTCGCGTGCTGCAGCGTCCAGCTGCGGAGCCGCCCGGTGGGCGAGGAGCGCCGCAGCAGCGCGTCGAGCGTCGCGAGGTCCGCGGGCTGCGCGGGCATCTCGCGGCCCGCCAGGTAGGCCGGCGACGCCACCGCCACCACGTGGATGCGCGAGAGCTCCCGCGCCACCACGCCGGGCGACAGTTCGATGCCGCCGCCGATGGCCGCGTCGAAGCCCTCGCCGATCAGGTCCACCTGCTGGTTGTCGAAGTACCAGTCGGGCAGGATGGCCGGGTAGCGCGCGAGAAAGTCGCCCATCATCGGCAACACGTGCTCGCGCCCGAAGGCCTGGCCCATGCTCACCTTCAGCGTGCCGGCCGGCTGGCCGTCGTCCTTCGCGAGACCCGCCACCGCCTCCTGCAGCGTGGCGAGCGGCCCGCCGATCTGCGCGAGGAAGCGCTCCCCGCCCTCGGTCAGCGTGAGCCGCCGCGTGCTGCGCTGGAACAGCCGCACGCCCAGCCGTGCTTCGAGCCGCGCCACGTTCTTGCTGACCGCCGCCGGCGTGAGCCCCAGGCGCCGCGCGGCCGCCGAGAAGCTGCCGCTTTCGGCGCTCTGCACGAAGGATTCGAGGTGATTGAGGGGTTCCATGCGCCTATTTTCGATCTCATCTTCAACTTTGGGTTGAATTTGATTGCACCGATTGATGGCTACCGGAGAAGGAGTGGAATCCCGACACTGAAGTCATTCCTCCACTGAACACACGGAAAAAATCATGGCTTCCACCACTTCTTCTTCCTCCCCTGTCCTGGCCGGCAAGGTCGCCTTCGTCACCGGCGGTTCGCGCGGCATCGGCGCGGCCATCGTGCGGCGCCTGGTGCGCGACGGCGCGGCCGTGGCCTTCAGCTACAGCAGCGCCGCTGCCCCGGCCGACGAGCTGGTCCGCAGCATCCAGTCCGAAGGCGGCCGCGCGCTCGCGCTGAAGATCGACAGCGCCGACGCCGCGGCCCTCACCGCCGGCATCGACGAAGCGGCCCGCACGCTCGGCAAGATCGACATCCTGGTGAACAACGCCGGCGTGTTCCTGGGCGGTGCCCTGGACGACTTCTCGCTCGAAGACTTCGACAAGACGCTCGACGTCAACGTGCGCGCCGTGTTCGTCGCGGCCAAGGCGGCCTCGCGCCACATGGGCGAAGGCGGTCGCGTCATCAACATCGGCAGCACCAACGCCGAACGCATGCCCTGGCCCGGCGGCGCGGCCTATGCGATGAGCAAGTCGGCGCTCAAGGGCTTGGTGCAGGGCCTGGCGCGCGACCTCGGCCCGCGCGGCATCACCGTCAACAACGTGCAGCCCGGCCCGGTCAACACCGACATGAACCCGGTCGACGGCCCGAACGCCGCCGCGATGCACGGCCTGATGGCACTGCCCCGCCACGGCCACCCCGACGAAATCGCGAGCATGGTGGCGTATCTGGCCAGCCCCGAAGCGGCCTTCGTGACCGGTGCGAGCCTGAACATCGACGGCGGCTTCGCCGCCTGAGGTCAGACCCGCAAGCTCAGTCCAGCAGCTTCTTCGCGGCCGCCACGATGGCCTCCGCGCCGATGCGCGACTGCGCCTCCAGCACCGGCGCATAGCCGACCGGAATGCGCGGCGCGCCGAGCCGCGCGATGCCGCAGCCCGTGGCCTCCGCGGCGCTCGCCGCGATCTCCGCGCCGAAGCCCGCGGCCTGCACCGCCTCGTGCACCACCAGCAATCGCCCGGTGCGCGCGCACGACGAGAGCACCGTCTCGCGGTCCCATGGCCAGAGCGTGCGCAGGTCGATCAGATCGACCGCGATGCCTTCGGCCGCGAGCGCACCGCACGCCGCGGCGCAGGCCTGCATCTGCCGGCTCCAGCTCACGAGCGTGAGCGCGTTGCCTTCGCGCACGCGCGCCGCCTTGCCGAGCGGCACGGCGATGTCTTCGTCCACCTCGCCGCGCAGGCCCCACAGCGTCTTGTGCTCGATGTAGACCACCGGGTCGCCGCACTGCAGCGCCGAGCGCAGCAGCCCGTAGTTGTCCTGCGGCGTCGAGGGGCTCACCACCACCACGCCCGGCAGGTGCGCGAACCAGGCTTCGAGCGATTGCGAATGCTGCGCGGCCGACGCGTCCCAGATGCCGCCCGGCATGCGCGCCACCAGCGGCACGCGGCCCTGGCCGCCGAACATGAAGCGGTTCTTGGCGGCCTGGTTCACCAGCTCGTCCATGCCGCAGAGCGCGAAGTCGACCACGCGCATCTCCACCACCGGCCGCAGCCCCGCGAGCGCCATGCCCACGCCGGCGCCCATGATCGCGGCCTCGCTGATCGGCGTGTCGATCACGCGCTCGGCGCCGAAGCGTTCCTGCAGCCCCTTGTACTGGCCGAAGATGCCGCCGCGGCCGACGTCTTCGCCGAGCACGACCACGTGCGCATCGGCTTCCATCTCGCGCTGCACCGCGAGCACGGCGGCCTCGGAATAACTCAGTTCCTTGCTCAATGCCATTGGCCTGCTCCGGTGGTCTGCACGTCGGTGAAGGCGGCGCTCGCCTCCGGCCAGGGCGCGGCATCGGCGACGGCCAGCGCGGTGTCGACTTCGTCGCGCGCCGCGTTCTCGATGGCATCGAGCGCGGCCGCGCTCACGCCGGCCGAGAGCAGGTGGCCGCGCGTGCGCGCGATCGGGTCGGTCTCCAGCGCCGCGGCCAGTTCGGCCGGGTCGCGGTACGCCGCGAGATCGACCGACACATGCCCCTTCACGCGGTACGTCAGCGCATGCAGCAGGCGCGGCCCGGCGGCGTCGCGCACTTCGTCCACCAGCCGCGCGGCGGCCTCGTGCACCGCGAACACGTCGTTGCCATCGACCTGCGTGGCCGCGATGTCCATCGACATGGCGCGCGCCGAGGCGCCGTCGCCCGCCGTCATCGGGCCGCTCGCGGTGGTGGCGCTCCAGCGGTTGTCCTCGCAGACGAAGAGCACCGGCAGCGCGTACACGCGCGCCCAGTTCAGGGCTTCGAGAAAGGGCCCGCGGTTGATCGCGCCGTCGCCGAAGAAGCAGACCGTGATGTCGTCGCCCACACTGTGGCCCCCTGGCTCCGGCAAGCCGGGACCTCCCCCCGAGGGGGGCAAGGCGGCTTGGGAGCGGCCCTGCGCCGCCTTCATGAGCTTCTGCGCATGCGCCGCGCCGACCGCGATCGGCAGCCCCGCCGCCACCACGCCGTTGGCGCCCAGCATGCCGACGGAAAAATCCGCGATGTGCATCGAGCCGCCCTTGCCGCCGTTGAAGCCCGTGGCCTTGCCGAAGAGCTCGCACATCATGCGGGTGAGGTCCGCGCCCTTGGCCAGCGTGTGGCCGTGGCCGCGGTGGGTGGAGGTGAGGTAGTCGCTCGTGCGCAGGTGCGCGCAGACGCCTGCGGGCACGGCCTCCTGTCCGGTCGAGAGGTGCAGCGGCCCGCGCACCTTGGCGGCGCCGGCCGCCTGCTGGCCGTAGGCGCTCACCCCTCCCTGGCTGGCTGTCTCGGCGGCGTTCTCGAAGGCGCGGATGCGCACCATCGTGCGGTAGAGCGCCTCACCGGCGCCGGATGTGCTCGAGTCCATCTTGTCTCCAGCGCCTCTGGAATGGGCGCGTGACAAAAATCGTATCAGTATCGAATGGCAGGACGGATCTAGCTCGACCGGCATGCGGCGCGCACGATGCGCGCCGTCGGGTTCTGCTTCATGTCGCGAAAGAGCATGGGCTTGGGCGCATTGCCGTAGTCCGCGACGTGGTGCGGCTCGCCCTGCCACAGGGGCTCGATGTAGAAGCGCGCGGCCACGTAGGAGGCGCGCCGCGCCTGGCAGTCGAACACCACGCGCGATTCGTAGGAGCGGTAGGGCACGCCGTCCCAGTTGGTGCGCGGCGTGGACCGGTTCACGCGCAGGTTCATGCCCTGCCGCGCGGGTTCGGCCGACGCGGCGCCGGACGGATCGACCTGCACGGTGTCGGTCGCCTTGTCCAGCGGATCGCCCACCACCGTGAACCACGCGGACTGCGCATGGGCCATGCCGCCAAGCAGGCCGATTGCCACCAACCAGTACTTCACGCCATCGCTCCGAAAGGAAGGGCACGGGTGCGTGCCGGGCTCAAAAAAAGCCGACCTTGCCGGCCGGCCGCTGAAACATCAATTTACCGTTTTTCGCGCCGCGTGCCTGTCGGACGGCGCCGCTCGGGGAATTCCCCGATGCAATCCTCGGGCCTCGATGGGATAGTTAGTTCGCCCTTCAAACTAACTATTTTCTTACACGGCAGGAGAGACACCGATGCAACTCAAACAAACTTTGGCCGCCATGGCCTTCGGCCTCACCGCCGTGAGCGCACTGGCCCAGACCGTGGTCGGCGTGAGCTGGTCCAACTTCCAGGAAGAGCGCTGGAAGACCGACGAGGCGGCCATCAAGGCGCAGCTTGAAAAGCTCGGCGCCAAGTACATCAGCGCCGACGCGGGCGGCTCGCCCGAAAAGCAGCTGGGCGACATCGAGGGCCTGATGTCCAAGGGCGCCAAGGCGCTCATCGTGCTCGCGATGGACAAGGACGCGATCCTGCCGGCCATCACCAAGGCCACGCGCCAGAAGGTGCCCGTGGTCGCGTACGACCGCCTGATCGAGGCGCCCGGCGTCTTCTACATCACCTTCGACAACGTCGAGGTCGGCCGCATGGAGGCGCGCGAGGTGCTCAAGGTCAAGCCCAAGGGCAACTACGTGATCATCAAGGGCTCGCCGAGCGACCCGAACGCCGACTTCCTGCGCGCGGGCCAGCAGGAGGTGCTGGAGCCTTCCGTGAAGAAGGGCGACATCAAGATCGTCGGCGACGAATACACCGAAGGCTGGAAGCCCGAGGTCGCGCAGAAGAACATGGAGCAGATCCTCACCAAGAACGCCAACAAGGTCGACGCGGTGGTGGCTGCCAACGACGGCACCGCCGGCGGCGCGGTCGCCGCGCTCACGGCCAAGGGCCTGCGCGGCGTGCCGGTGTCGGGCCAGGACGCGGACTTCGCGGCGCTCAACCGCATCGCGCTCGGCACGCAGACCGCCACCATCTTCAAGGACTCGCGCGAGCTCGGCCGCGAAGCCGCCAGCGCGGCCATCGCGCTCTCGCAGGGCAAGCCCGTCGAGAAGGCCGCGCAGTGGAACTCGGGCCCGAAGAAGGTGGCGCTCTCCTCGCGCCTGCTCACGCCGGTGCCGGTCACGCGCGACAACCTGGACGTCGTGGTCAAGGCCGGCTGGATCAAGAAGGACGAGCTCTGCAAGGGCGTCCCGGCCGCCAGCGCGCCCGCGGCCTGCAAGTAGGCAAGCCGAGCCAGTCGTCCATCCGCGCGATGCATGCGTCAGGCCGGGCTCCCAAGGCCCGGCCGGGACGCCCTCGCGCATCTGCTGAATTCGCTGAATCCGCTGAATCCGCTGGATCGGCTTTGAGGGGGTATCCAAGAAATGAGCAATGAAACTCCGGGATGGTGGCGCCGCACGGGCGTCGACCTGCGCCTGATATTGATGTGCGTGCTGCTGGTGGTCATGGCGGTGGCCTTCAGCGTCATGTCGGGCGGCGTGTTTCTCTCGCCCGAAAACCTCTACAACGTCGCGCAGCAGACCGCCGTGGTGGGCATCGTCTCCACCGTGATGGTGCTGATCATCGTGGCGCGCCACATCGACCTGTCGGTCGGCTCGGTGATGGGCTTCGTGGGCGTGCTCATCGCGTACCTGCAATACACCTCGGGCTGGTCGTGGCCCACGGCCTGCCTCGCGGGGCTTGCGGTCGCGCTGCTCGTTTCGATCTATCAGGGATGGCTCACCGCGGTGCTCGGCGTGCCCTCGTTCGTGGTCACGCTCGGCGGCTTGATGTCGTTCCGCGGCGCGGCCTTCCTCGTGGCCGACGGCAAGACGCAGCCGGTGAACGACGAATTCTTCCAGCGCCTGGGCGGCGGCTACGACGGCGGCGTCGGCACCACCGCGAGCTGGGTGATCGCCGCGCTGGTGGCGCTCGTGCTCTTCGGGCGCATGGTGCAAAAGCGCCGCGCGCGCCAGCGCTACGAAATGCCCACCGAGCCGCTGTGGCTGGACGTGCTCATCACGGCCGTGCCGGTGGCGGTGGTCGTCGGCTTCGCGGCGGTCATGAACAACTACCAGATCTCGTCCAAGTCCGAGCCGCAGGGCATTCCGATTCCGGTGCTCATCTGGGCGGTGGTGGCCATCGTGCTGTCGTTCATCGTGCACCGCACGCGCTTCGGGCGCTATGTGTTCGCGATGGGCGGCAACCCCGATGCGGCCGCGCTCGTGGGCATTCCGGTCAAGCGCGTGACGCTGATGCTCTTCGCGCTGCTGGCGGTGCTGGTCACCGTGGCGGCCATCGTGTCGATCGCGCGGCTCAATGCGGGCACCAATTCGCTGGGCACGGGCATGGAGCTCTACGTGATCGCGGCGGCCGTCATCGGCGGCACGGCGCTCGCGGGCGGCAGCGGCTCGATCTTCGGCTCGGTGCTGGGCGCGCTCATCATGCAGTCGCTGGACAGCGGCATGCTGCTGCTGGATGTGCCCATCGGCAAGCGCATGGTCATCATCGGCCAGGTGCTGATCGTGGCGGTGGTGTTCGACGTGCTCTACCGCCGCAAGTTCGGGGAGAACTGACATGGACACCATCGACACCTCCAAGCCCCTCGTCGAACTGCGCGAGATCCGCAAGGCCTTCGGCGGCGTGAAGGCCGTGGACGGCGTGAGCGTGAACCTCTACCCCGGCGAAGTGGTGGCGCTCCTGGGCCACAACGGCGCGGGCAAGTCCACGCTCATGAAGATGCTCGCGGGCGCCTACCCCATCGACTCCGGCGACACGCTCATCGCGGGCGAGAAGGTCAACATCCGCACGCCCGCCGAAGCGCAGGCGCAGGGCATCGAGACCATCTACCAGACGCTCGCGCTCGCGGACAACCTCGACTCGGTCTCCAACCTCTTTCTCGGCCGCGAGAAGATGACGCGCTGGAACACGCTGGACGACCACTTCATGGAAGTGCAGGCGCGCAAGGTGTTCCACCGCCTGAACAAGAACTTCACCAACATCCGCGTGCCGGTGCGGCGCCTTTCGGGCGGGCAACGGCAGGTGGTGGCGATCTCGCGGGCGCTCTATTTCAACGCGCGCATCCTCATCATGGACGAGCCCTGCGCGGCGCTCGGCCCCGAAGAAACCGCGATGGTCGGCGGCCTCGTGAAGCAGCTCAAGGCCGACGGCGTGGGCATCTTCCTCATCACGCACGACATGCCCGACGTGTTCTCGCTGAGCGACCGCCTCGCGGTCATGAAGAACGGCAAGCTCGTGGGCACCTACCGCACCGAAGACGTGACCGAGGACGAAGTGCTCGGGATGATCATCGCGGGCAAGCGCCCCGAAGGCAAAGCGCAGGCGCACCACGCGGCATCGGCCGCAGCCGTGACCGCGGTCTGATCCCGACCCGACTCGCGACATGAAGACCATCGGCGACCAGCAGCTCTTGAAGCGCATGAACCGCAGCGTGCTGCTGCGGCTGCTGCGCGCGCAGCCGGGGCTCTCGCGTGCGCGGCTGGCCACCGAGAGCGGCCTCACGAAATCCACCGTGAGCCTGCTGGTGCGGGAGCTGCTCGACGAAGGCTGGCTCAAGGAGTCCGATGCGGCCGTGAACGACGGGCTCGGCCGGCCTTCCACGCCGCTGCAGATCGACGTCGGCGTGCGCGCGTTGATGGGCGTGGAGATCGCGGTGGAGACCGTGCGGCTCGTGTGCGTCTCGCTGCAGGGCGAGGTGCTGTATTCCAACACCCACGCGCTCACCGACGGCTCGCCCGCCGGCGTGTGCGCGCAGGTCGCGCGCATGGCGTCGGCCGCGCACAGGCAGCTCGACGCGCTGGGCCTGCGCCTCTCGAGCATCGGCGTGTGCGTGCCGGGCGCGGTGGACGATTGCACCGGCGTCGTGCGCTTCGCGCCCAACCTCGGCTGGCGCAACGTGAGCCTCCTGCCCGCGCTCGAAAAATCGTTCGCCGCCGCGGGCCTGCCCGGCGTCACCGTGCAACTGCAGAACGATGCCGACGCGGCCGTGCTCGGCGAATACGAATTCGCCGCGGGCGAGGGCGAGGACCCGCTCATCTTCGTGAGCTGCGACGTCGGCGTGGGCGCGGGCGTGATCCTGAACGACCGCCTCTTCACCGGCGCGCAGGGCATGGCCGGCGAGATCGGCCACACCATCCTCGAACTGGACGGCCCGCTGTGCTCGTGCGGCCGCCGCGGCTGCGCCGAAGCCTTCTTCGGCTCGCGCACGCTGGAGCGCGAAGGCGTGGACATGCCACGCGCCGCGGCCTTCTTCGGCGTGCTGCTGCAGAACCTGTGGGTGACCTTCAATCCGCGCGCGATCGTGCTCGGCGGCAAGTCGTGCGCGGCGCATCGCGGCTTCGTGCAGGCCGCGTTCGAGGCCGTGAAGCGCCATGCCGATGGCGCGGGCATGCCGGCGCCCGAATTGCGCACCGCGCGCTACGAAGAACTCGCGCCCGCGGTCGGCGCCGCGGCGCTCGCATTACACGAATACTTAAGGCCGCTGCAACCCGATGCGCGAACGCGGCGCGCGCGCGCCGCGCGCGTTCTCGCCGCCGCCTGAGCCTTCGGCCTACGCGCGGCGCGCGATCGATGCCCTAACGTCTGAACTCTGCCTGTCGGGAGTTCAAGACCATGACGCGTTCCTCCGCCCAGTTCACCCAGCCCGCCGAGTCCTCGTCGCCCTCCACATTGCTTGTCGTGATCGCGGTGCTCCTGGGCCTTGCGGGCCTTGCGCTCGCGGTCGCCGGCGCATGGCTCATCGCGCTCGGGGGCTCGTGGTACTACCTCGTCGCGGGGCTCGGGCTCATCGCCTCGGCGCTGCTCCTCAAGCGCGGCGGCGGCGTCGGGCTGCTGTTCTACGCGGCGGTGGTCCTGCTCACCTTGGTGTGGGCGCTGTGGGAAGTGGGCTTCGACTGGTGGCCGCTGGCCGCGCGCGGCGATGTGTTCTTTGTGGTGGGCCTGTTCCTCCTCACGCCCTGGGTGGCGCGCGCGCTCGCGCGGCGCGATGCGACGGGCATCGGCCGCACGCGCGCCGTGCTCGGCGCGGTGCTCGCGGCCTTCCTGCTGGCGGCGGTGTTCTCGTGGACGCGCGAGCCGGGGCGCGTCGAAGGCATCGCGCCGTTGCCCGATGTATCGATCAACACAACAGCCAACGCAACGGCCGCCGCTCTCGCCAGCCCGCCCGCGCCCAAGGACGACTGGACCGCCTACGGCGGCACCGGCTTCGGCCAGCGCTACTCGGCGCTCGACCAGATCACGCCGGCCAACGTCGGGCAGCTCGAAGAGGCCTGGCACTTCCGCACCGGCGACGTGCGAGGCCAGCCCGGCGACCCGGAGGAGACGACCTTCGAGGTCACGCCGCTGAAGATCGGCGAGCGGCTCTTTCTCTGCACGCCGCACCAGGCGGTGATCGCGCTCAACGCGACGACCGGCGAGCAGATCTGGCGCTACACGCCCGAGGTTCAGAAGTCGCTCGCGCTGCAGCACCTGACCTGTCGCGGGCTCTCCTACTACGCGGGGAGCGCGGCGCAACCTGCTGCCGCAGCGACGCCATCGCCATCGCCTGCACCTTCGGCACCGGCACCGGCAGGCGCGTGCGACGCCAAGCTGTTCATGCCCACCGCCGATGGCCGCGTCATCGCGCTCGACCCCGACAGCGGCAAGCCCTGCATGGCATTCGGCGGCGGCAGCGGCCAGATCGATCTCTGGAAGAACATGCCCAACGTCAAGGCGGGCTCCTACTACTCGACCTCGCCCGTGGTGGTGACGCGCTCGCTCATCGTGGTGGGCGGCACGGTGCTGGACAACGTCTCGACCAAGGAAACCTCGGGCGTGATCCGCGCCTTCGACGTGAACACCGGCGCGCTCGTGTGGAACTGGGATTCGGGCAACCCCGAGGAGACCGCGCCCATCGCGGCCGACCGCACCTACACCGTCAACTCGCCCAACAGCTGGTCGATCTCCAGCGTGGACGAGGCGCTGGGGCTGGTCTACGTGCCCACGGGCAACCAGCCGCCGGACCAGTGGGGCGGCAAGCGCACCGAGGGCGCGGAGCGCTATTCGTCGTCGGTGGTGGCGCTCGATCTGGCGAGCGGCCGCGTGCGCTGGAGCTTCCAGACGGTGCACCACGACCTCTGGGACTACGACGTGCCCGCGCAGCCCAGCCTCATCGATCTGCGCGTGGGCAGCGAGACCATTCCGGCGCTGGTGCAGCCGACCAAGCAGGGCGAGCTCTTCGTGCTCGACCGGCGCAACGGCAAGCCCATCGTGCCGGTGAACGAGCGGCCCGCGCCGCAGGGCGCGGCCACGGGCGACCGCACCGCGCCGACGCAGCCGGTGTCGGGGCTCTCGTTCGATCCGCCCGCGCTGAAGCCATCGGACATGTGGGGCGGCACGATCTTCGACCAGTTGGCCTGCCGCATCGCGTTCCACCGGCTGCGCTACGAAGGCCGCTTCACGCCGCCGTCCACGCAGGGCTCGCTCATCTATCCGGGCAACTTCGGCGTCTTCAACTGGGGCAGCATCGCGGTCGATCCGCAGCGGCAGATCGCCTTCACCACGCCCGCGTCGCTGGCCTTCGTCTCCAGGCTCGTGCCGCGCGCGGACGACACCACGCTGTACGTGCAAGGCAAGGACCGTCCGAACGACAGCCTGCCCGCGCTCAACGAGAACTTCGGCGCGCCGTTCGCGATCAAGCTCAGCGCGTTCACCTCGGTGCTCGGCCTGCCGTGCCAGGCGCCGCCGTGGGGCCACGTGGCGGGCGCGGACCTGCGCAGCGGCAAGGTCATCTGGATGCACAAGAACGGCACGGTGCGCGACAGCTCGCCGCTGCCATTGCCGTTCGCGATGGGCGTGCCCAACTTGGGCGGACCGGTGATGACCGCGGGCGGCGTCGCGTTCCTCTCGGGCACGCTGGACCAGTACGTGCGCGGCTACGACGTGGGCAACGGCAAGGAGCTCTGGCGCAGCCGGTTGCCCGCGGGCGGGCAGGCCACGCCGATGACCTACCGCGGCAGCGACGGCCGGCAGTACGTGCTGGTGGCGGCCGGCGGACACGGCTCGCTCGGCACGCGCACGGGCGACCATGTGATCGCCTACGCGCTGCCCAAGCGATAGGCGCGGCCCGCGCGACCCGCGCCCGGACCGGCGCTCAGTCGAGCTGCAATCCCGCCTCCTGCGCCGCCTTGGGCAGGATGGCCAGCTCGCGCTTGAGCACCGCGGCGAAAGCCTCGGGCGTGTTGCCGGTCGCCGGCGCCACGCCGCCCAGTTCATTCAGGCGTTTGCGGAAGGCCGGCTCGGCGGTGATCTTTGCGATCTTCTCGCCCAGCAGCTTGACCACCGGCGCGGGCGTCTTCGCGGGAGCGACGACGCCGAACCACACATCGAAGTCCACGCCGCCAGGCACGCCCTGCTCGGTGAGCGTCGGCACGTCGGGCCACAGCTCGGAGCGGCCGTTGCGCAACTGGCCGATGGCCTTGAGCTTGCCCGACTGGATGAAGCTGCGCACGTCGCCGGTGCCCAGCAGGCCCCAGGTCACTTCGCTGGCCATCAAGGCCTGCACCAGCGGCGCGCCGCCCTTGTAGGGCACGTGCGTGAAGTTGCCGTCGGCGTTGGCGTTGAAGGCTTCCGATGCCAGGTGCGACAGCCCGCCCGCGCCGGCCGATCCGTAGGGCAGGCCGCCCTTGCCGGCCTTCTTGCCCGCGGCCAGCAGCTCCTGCACGTTCTTGTAGGGCGACTTCTCGGGCACCACCAGCAGCAGCGGCGCGAGCGATACACGCGACACCGGCACGAAGTCCGCGGCCTGGAAGCCCGCCTTCTTGTAGATGACCGGGTTGATCGACAGCATGCCCGTGAGCGTCACCGCCAGGGTGTGGCCATCGGGCGCGCTCTGCGCCACGTTGATCATGGCGATGTTGCCGCCCGCGCCGGGGCGGTTCTCCACCACGACGGTCTGCCCGAGCTCTTCCTGCAGGCGCGGGCTCAGCATGCGCGCGGCCACGTCGGTCGCGCCGCCCGGCGGATAAGGAACGACCAAGCGGATCGGCTTGGTCGGATAGGCGTCGCCTTGCGCCATGGCGAAAGTGCCCAGGCCCAGGGCCAGTGTTCCTGCCGCGACGGCACGGCCGATGAGGGTGAGAGTACGCACGTTTTGCTCCTGGTTTTTCTTTGTGGGAACGATGGGCCCGAGCTCAGCGGGCGCCGCCGGTCTCGTAGCGGGCCTGCCGCTCTTCGAGCGCATGCCAGCCGATGAGGTCCTTGAAGTCCGTCATCGATGTCTGCGCAAACGGCAGGTCGGCGAAATCGCCCGAGCGGCGGCGCGCGAGCTCGCGCAGGTTGGCCTGCACCGTATGCACGGTGGTCAGCAGGCCGGCGATCGGATAGCTGGTAAACGCCGCCACGCTCTCGATCTGCTCGCGGGTGAGCGCGGTCATCCAGGTGTCGGCCATCAGCATCAGCGACAGCCGCCGGCCGCAGGTTTCGCGCAGCTGCACGAGTTGCTGGAAGCTGTTGAAGGTGCGCGAGATGGGCTGGATCAAATCGGCGCCGGCCTCCGCGTAGCGGGCGGCGCGCTCCAGCGCCTCGCCGGGGTCCTGTGCATCGGTGCGCGCGACGATCAAAAGATCGGGGTCGGTGCGCGCATCGAGCGCGGCCTTGATGCGCGCGAGCGCGTCGTCGATCGACACCAGCGTGGAGGGCGCCGCGGCGGCGGGGCAGCGCTTGGGGCTGACCTGGTCTTCCAGCTGCAGCGCCGCGGCGCCGGCCTTCTCGAACTCGCGCACGGCCCGGCCCACGTTGAGCACGCTGCCGTAGCCCGTGTCCGCGTCCACGAAGATGGGTTTGCGCACGACGTTGGCCATGCGGTTCACGGTGGCCACGTTTTCGCTGAGCGTGTACAGCTCCATGTCGGGCTGGCCCAGCAGCGCGGCCGAGATGCCGAAGCCCGTGCTGAAGATGCCGTCGAAATCCGACTGGTCCACCAGCAGTGCCGACAGCGCGTCCTGCGCGCCGCCGCACCAGAGGGTGGGGCCGTGGGTGATGCGCTGGCGCAGTGCCTGGCGAGATGAGGTCATCGTTTGTCTCCTGAAAAAAAGTGCGCCGCGGCCCGGCATGGGCGCTGCGCCATGGGCTTGCAGAAAAAAGGTCAGGCCGTGCGGCGCTTCAGATACGGAATGAGCCCGCCCGCGTCCAGCATGCCGCGCTCGGAATCGGAGAAGGGTTGCAGCATCAAGGTCTGGCCCGAGCGCAGGTTCTTCACTTCGCTCGTGCCCCAATCGACCGTGAGCTCGTCGCCGCGCGCCGTCGCTGCGCAGATGCCCGGGCAGCTCACGAGCGGAAAGCCCATGCTGGTCTCGCCGCGGAAAAAACCGGGCGAGAACGATTCGGCGATCACCGCGGCAATGCCCAGGTGCCGCATCGCGCGCATGGCCGGGTAGTGCGGGTGGCCGTAGCCGAAGTTGTGGCCGCCGATCAGCAGGTCACCTTTGTGCACGGTGGCCGCGAAGCCCGGCGTGTAGTCGGCCATGGCCAGCGCGGCCAGCTCCTTCACGTCGGTGATCTTGATGTTGCGCACGCCGACGATGAGGTCGATGTCGTAGTCGTCTTCCTCGAAGACCCAGGCCGCGCGGCCGCGCAGGTTCGCGAGGCTCATGCGAGCGCTCCCGCCGCTTGCATCAGATAAGGACGCGGATCGGCGATGCGGCCTTCCAGCGCGGAGGCCGCCACCACCGCCGCATTGCAGATGTAGATCTCCGAATCCACGCTGCCCATGCGCCCCGGCGTGTTCAGCGTGCCGGTGGACACGGCGCGCTGGCCGTCGGTCATGGTGGCGATGCGGCCGAAGCAATAGTCGCAGCTGGGCGAGCTGATGAAGGCGCCCGCCTCGACCAGCACCTCGATCAGCCCTTCGCGCGCGGCAGCGGCCATGATGGCCTTGGACGTCGGCACGACATGCAGCTGGAAGCCCGGCTGGATGTGGCGCCCGCGCAGCACCTCGGCCGCGATGCGCAGGTCCTCGAGCCGGCCGCTGGCGCACGAGCCGAGGTAGCCGGTGTGCACTTCGACGCCGGTGAAATCCTTCAGGTCCCGCGTGTTCGCGGGGCTGGGCGGAATCACGACGATCGGCTCCAGCGCCGAGACGTCGATCGTCACCACCTGGTCGTAGTGCGCATCGGCATCGGGGTACACCGGGTCCAGCGCGATCTTCGAGCGCCCCTGCACATAGGCCAGCGTCTTCGCATCGGGCGCGATGAGCATGGTGGTCGCGCCGAGGAACATGGCTTGGCCGCAGATGGTCTGGCGCCCTTCGATGCTCATCGCGTCGATCACCGGTCCGCACAGCTCCACCACCTTGAAGCGGCAGGAGGCCGGGCCCATCACGCGGACCATGTGGTGAAAGACGTCGCGCGCCATCACGCCAGGCTGGAGCGCGCCTGTCAGTTCGACCTTCACGGTCGGCGGCACGGTCATGGTGAGCGTCTCTGTCACGAAAGATTCGAGCACGCCTTTTCGCGCGCCGAAGGCGAAGGTGCCGAAGGCGCCCAGCTGGCTCACATGGCCGTCGAAGTGAACGGCGAAGGCGCCCGGCGTGGCATAGCCCAGCTCGGCCGCCACCTGGTGGCCGATGCCCTCGCGTTCGTGCACCGGCACGCCCTGTTCCTTGCCCCAGGCGCGGGTGATCTTGTGCAGCTCCTCTTCCTTGGGCGCGGTGGCCGGGACCATGTGGTCGATGAACAGCACGAAGCGCTCGGGGCTGGACACCTTCTCGATCCCGAAGTCCTCGCGCGTCTCCTTGAAGAACACGTCGGTGTAGCCGGGAAAGTCGTATGCGATCACGAAGTCCGGCCGCGCCGTGATCTCCTCGCCGGGCACCACGCCCGGCCGGCCGGCGGCACGGGCGAGGATCTTCTCTGTCATCGTCTGGGGCATCTTCTTCACTTCCACGATATGGGAGTTCGGTGGGTTCGAGATACCTATTACATTCGAGCGACTTTCCCCGCTCTTGGGGAACAACCCCAATTACTGCCGCATTGTGGAAACTAAACGCCGAGCCACCCCTGGGAAGAACGCCGCGCCTCAGCCCCTGCCCGCCAGCGGCGCGCGCTCGGGCACGCAGAGCATCGAGCGCGTGGTGGGCATGCTGCGCGTGGTGGCTTCGCGCGGCCGGCGCGGCATGCGCATTGCCGATGTCGTGAGCCTGAGCGGCCTGCCCATGTCCACGTGCTTTCGCATGCTGCAGCGGCTGGAAGTGGAAGGGCTCCTGGTGCGTGACCTGCTCACCCGCAAGTACCACTTGGGGCCGCTCTTGTACGAGCTGGGCATGCTGGCCCAGCCGCACTACCAGCTGAGCGAGCTGTGCGACGAGGCGCTGCGCGTCATCGCCGAGCAGACGCACGACACGGTCTACCTGAGCGAGCGGCGTGGCCCCGAATCCATCTGCACCAGCCGCGCGCTGGGCGCCTACCCGATCAAGGCGCTGACGCTGGATGTGGGCATTCGCCGGCCCATGGGCGTGGGCGCCGGCGGCCTCGCGATCCTGAGCGCGCTGCCCGAGGCCGAAGCGGAGTTGATCGTCGCGGCCAACGAGGCGCGCTATGCCAAGTTCGGTGCGTTCGAGCCGGGCTTCCTGCGCGAGGCCATCGCGCAGACGCGTGCGCAGGGCTATTCATTTCTGGACAGCGCGGCCACGCCCGGCGCGGCGGCCATCGGCGTGGCCTTTCCGCCCGACAACCCGATCGCAGCGGTGAGCGTGGCGGCCATTTCCAGCCGCATGGGGCCGGCGCGGCGCGCGGAGGTGGCCAAGATCATTCACCAGCAGGTGCGTGCGATCTGCGTGCTGCTCGAAGCCAAGTCGGCGGCGCCGTCGTCGGGCCGCGATGGCGATTGACCCGCCGGCCTGCGCGGGCCGCTAGGACGTCCAGCCGCGCATGCGGCGGTACAGCGTGCCGCGCGACACATTGAGTTGGCGCGCGGCCTGCGACACGTTGCCGCCGTGCGCGGCCAGCGTTTCCTCGATCAGCTTGCGGCTGTGTTCCTGCAGTGTCTCGGCGTGCGGCCCATCGGTGGCCGCCTCGAGCGCTGGCGCAGTCGCTGCATCCACCGAATGCGCGACGGGCGTTGACGCCTGCACGCTGGACATCGCCACCGCATGCTGGAAGTCCACCCCGTCCGCGCGCTTCAGATGCGCCTGCACCCATACGCCCAGGCCGCTCGCGAGCCGCAACGGCTGCGCGGATTCGCGGCGCCCCAGCCGCAGCAAACTCGCAAGGTCGTGCCCCAGCAGGCATTCGACATCGCGCTCGTCCGCCGCCTCGGGCAAGCGCCCGAGCAATCGCGCGCCCGCGTTGTTGAGCCAGGCGATCGTGCCGTCCGGCGCGATGCCCGCGAGCGCCTCGAGCGGCGTGCCCAGCAGCTTGGGGCTCGCCTGGAAACGCAGGATGAGGTGGTCGCGCGACTGCGCCTGCAGCAAGCGGTTCTCGATCGTGGTCGCATACAGCGCCACCATCGACGCCGCATCGAAGCCGAAGCGCCGTGCCTCGATCGTGAGGTCGAGCACGCCGGCCAATCGCCCCGTCACGTCGCGGATCGGCGCGGCCGCGCACTGCATCTCGCGCAGCACGTCGAAGTAGTGCTCCGCGCCATCCACGGTGCAGGCCTGCCCGGTGCTCGCGACGATGCCGGGCGCGGTCGTGCCCACGATGCGCTCGGAGATGTTCACGCCCACGCGTGCGGTCTTGCGCAGCACCGGCTGGTGCCCGGCGCACGGCTGCTGCGTGACGTGCACCACCACGCCTTCGCGGTCGGTGAGGATCACGCGGCAGTCGGTGCCCGCGAGCGCGTGCTCCATCTGCCCGAGCTCCTGCCGCGCGACGTCGAGCAGTTCGCGGTTGCGCGCGAGCGTGGCGTGCAGGCGGCTGGGCGTGACGGCATCGAAGGGCACGATGCGCTGGCGGTCGGCATGGGTGCGGGTGCAGCGCATCCACGACTGCAGCACCGCTTCGCCGATGAGGCCCGAGGGCCGCACGCCTTCCTCGAAGAACTGCTGCCGCGCGAGCGCCACGCGCTGCGCGGGCGTGCTGGCGAAGAGCTGGCGCGGCGCATCCGCCGTGCCGAACGTCTCGATGGTCATGGTGTTCGATGCCTCCCTGGAACCGGGAACCCCGCCCAATGTGTTCCGCAATGGAACAAGGCTCGATTGGGGAAATCCCGAAGGTGAACGACGGCGTTGCGCGAACGATCCTTGCGGCACAAGGAGACCCACGATGAAAAAAACCACCACCGGGCTGCGCCTGCTGGCCGGCGCATTGCTGTGCCTGGGCGCGTCGATGGCCACGGCCCAGACCCAAACCCGGAGTCCGCAGGACCGCGCTGCTGCCGCTGCGAAGAAAGTCGACGGCAATTTCATCCGCGCCAACGCGGCGCAGAAAACCCCCGACTGGCCCAGCGTGGGCCTGGATTACGCTGAGTCGCGCTTCAGCAAGCTCGACCAGGTGAACGCGGGCAACGTGAAAGAGCTCGGGCTGGTCTGGTCGTACAACCTCGAATCGACGCGCGGCGTGGAATCCACGCCGCTGGTGGTGGACGGCATCATGTACGTCACCGCTTCATGGAGCGTGGTGCATGCCGTGGACACCCGCACGGGGCAGAAACTCTGGACCTTCGATCCGCAGGTCGATAAGTCCAAAGGCTTCAGGGGCTGCTGCGACGTGGTGAACCGCGGCGTGGCGATCCACGAAGGCAAGGTCTACGTGGCGGCCTACGACGGCCGGCTCATCGCGCTCGATGCGGCCACGGGCCAGAAGGTGTGGGAGAAGAACACCATCAAAGGGCAGAAGGGCAGCTACACCATCACCGGCGCGCCGCGCGTCTTCAAGGGCAAGGTCATCATCGGCAACGGCGGCGCCGAGTACGGCGTGCGCGGCTACGTCACCGCCTACGACGCGAAGACCGGCGACCAGAAATGGCGCTGGTTCGTGGTGCCCGGCGATCCGGCCAAGCCCTTCGAGGACGAATCGATGGCGCGCGCCGCCAGGACCTGGGACCCGAGCGGCAAATACTGGGAGGCTGGCGGCGGCGGCACCGCGTGGGACAGCTTCGCCTTCGACCCCGAGCTCAACCTGATGTACGTGGGCACCGGCAACGGCTCGCCCTGGGCGCACAAGGCGCGCAGCCCCAAGGGCGGCGACAACCTGTACCTGGGCTCGGTGGTCGCGCTCGACCCGGACACCGGAAAGTACGTGTGGCACTACCAGGAGACGCCCGGCGACAACTGGGACTACACCTCCACGCAGTCGATGATCCTGGCCAACGTCAAGGTCGGCGGCAAGGCGCGCAAGGTGCTGCTGCACGCGCCCAAGAACGGCTTCTTCTTCGTCATCGACCGCACCAACGGCAAGTTCATCTCGGCGAAAAATTTCGTCGACGTGAACTGGGCCACCGGCTACGACAAGAACGGCCGCCCCATCGAGATCGCCGCCGCGCGGCAGAACGAGAAGCCCGGCGACAGCGTGCCCGGACCGTTCGGCGCGCACAACTGGCACCCGATGTCGTTCAACCCGCAGACGGGCCTGGCCTACCTGCCCGCGCAGCACGTGCCGCTGAACCTCATGGACGACAAGGACTGGAAGTTCGACCAGAACGCACCGGGCCGCCCGCACGCGGCGCTCGGCTGGAACACCGGCAAGTTCGCCAACGTGGAGCCGCCCACGAGCAAGCCGTTCGGCCGCCTCGTCGCGTGGGACCCGGTGACGCAGAAGGAGGCCTGGGGCGTGGACTACGCCTCGCCCTGGAACGGCGGCACCCTCACCACCGCGGGCAACCTCGTGTTCCAGGGTACGGCCGACGGGCGGCTCCTGGCCTACAACGCGAAGACCGGCGAGAAGCTCTGGGAAACGCCCACCGGCACCGGCGTGGTCGCGGCGCCCTCGACGTACATGGTCGATGGCAAGCAGTACGTGTCGGTGGCCGTGGGCTGGGGCGGCGTGTACGGCCTCGCGCAGCGCGCCACCGAGAAGCAGGGGCCGGGCACGGTCTACACCTTCGCGGTCGGCGGCACCGCGAAGATGCCGGACTTCGTGCAGTACCGCATGAGCAAGCTGGTGCAGGGCGTGAAGTACGACCCCGCCAAGGTGCAGGCCGGCACGATGCTCTACGTGAGCAACTGCGTCTTCTGCCACGGCGTGCCGGGCGTGGACCGCGGCGGCAACATTCCCAACCTGGGCTACATGGACGCGTCCTACATCGAGAACCTGGACAAGTTCATCCTCAAGGGCCCGGCCATGGCGCGCGGCATGCCCGACTTCACGGGCAAGCTCTCGGGCGAGGACATCGAGAGCATCAAGGCGTTCATCCAGGGGACGGCGGACGCGGTCCGGCCGAAGTAAGGCGCACTGTATGCAGCTGGTGTGATCCAGTTGCGGGACACCGCAGAACCGGCTTCGCCGGGCTGCAGGTGTCGCCCCCGGTAGGGGGTGGAGAAGCGACACGAAGTGCGCGGAGCCTGGGGGCGAGCCTCAGCCCGCGAGCCGCAGCTCGTGGATCAGCCCCGCCACGTTGCTCACCTGCAGCTTGTCGTAGATCGACTGGATGTGGTTGCGCACCGTGGCCGGCGAGCGGCTCAGGATGGCGGCGATGTCCTTGTGCGTGTCGCCGCGCGCCAGCAGCTCGGCGATGGTGTGCTCGCGCGGCGTGAGGCTGTCGGCGCGGCAGCGCATGCGGCTCTTGAGGAACAGCAGGCGCTGCTCCACGCGGTGCGTGACCACGATCGCCTGCCCGCTGTAGCGCGCGTGACCGTGCAGGAAGTGCTTGAGCAGCACGTCGGGCAGCGTGCGGCCGTGCCATGACGGCCACTCGGTCTTGAGCGTCGTCTCGAAGAAATTGTCGGCGTGATAGAGCACGCCGCGCAGGTCGCCGATGGCCGAGCCGCTGGGCGCCTGGCCGCCGGCCTCCAGCCTGTCGAGGTGCACGATGCGGTTGAGCGCCAGCGCCTGCATCAGGTGCGGCGAGAGGCTCGCCAGCAGGTTCACTTCCTCGGGCTTGCAGTGCGCGTCGGGGTCGGCGCGGAACAGCGAGAACCAGTGCATGAAGTTGGACCGCGGGTCGCTGTCCATCGTGATGAAGATGTTGTTCTGGTCGTAGCGCTGCACGTAGTCCAGGAAGGGCGCGTACTCGGGGCCGCTCCACCAGCTCTTCGAATGAAAGCCCTGCGTGCCGTGCCCCTTGCCGAAGAAGCTCGCAGCCGCGGAATCGAGGTGCTTGAAGTTGTCGTACTCCATCATCATCTCGGGCGTCTTGCGGTGCAGGTGCAGCGTGTGCACGTCGATGCCCTCGGCGGCGGTGGTGGCCGTGCCCCACATCGACGCGTCGAAGGGCAGCACCGGCTTGACCAGTTCGAGCGCGGCGTCCTGGAAAGCGTCGATCGGCAACTCGTGCGAGAGCCGGTACAGCTGCAGCAGCAGCATGCTGAAGTCGTGCAGTTCCGGACGGTGCATGGGCCGAGTTTTCCCGCAGCGGTGGGGTACCGCATCCCATGTTCCGGTGATTCGTTTGCGGCCCGCGCAAAGGCCCTTGTGTTTCAAGAATGGTGCATTTGCATCATTTTTTCTTCGAAAAGTGAAAGCTATTGTTTGCGGAACCCCGGGAGGTCCGGAGTTTTCAACTTTTTCGAAGAGCCCACAAATGCCACATCTCACCCGCAAGATCCCCCATGCCCTGTCCATCGTCACCCTGGCGCTTCTCGCTGCATGCGGAGGGGGTGGCGGGGGCGGCGGCGGTGGGGGCTTCGGCTTCATTCCGCCGGCCTCGGGCGGCAACGGCGGCGGCGATCCGCCCGCGGCCGCCAGCACCACGTTGAGCGGCACGGTCGCCACCGGCGCGGCCTTCGCGGGCGCGGCGCTCACGGTGTTCGACCAGACCGGCGCCAAGGTCTGCGAAGTGACCACCACGCCCGAAGGCACCTACACCTGCACGCTGCCCGCGGGCACCAAGGCGCCGCTGGTGATCCAGGCCGTGCGCGACGACCTGACGCTCTACAGCACCACCGCGAGCACCGCGACCGGCACCACCAACGTGACGCCGCTGACCACCATCATCGTGGCGCAGCTCGCGCCCAACGGCGATCCGTCGAAGCTGGCCGCGGCGATCCAAGCCGATGCCGGCGCGGTCACGGCCGGATCGATCAGCGACAAGGTCGCCAAGCTCGTGGCGGCGCTGCAGCCGCTGCTGGACGCGCTCAACATGAGCATCGATCCGATGAGCGGCGAGTTCCAGGCCAACGGCTCGGGGCAGGACCGCGTGCTGGACACGATCAGCGTCTCCGTGCGTCCCGATGGCGCGGCCGCCAACATCGAGATCACCGTGAAGGGCCAGCCCACGGACGACGCAAGCAAGCCGGTGTCTCTGGTCTTTCGCAGCGACGATGCCACCATCGAGCCGGTCCAGGGCATGGCGACCATCTCGCTGGGGACGGCACCGCCCACGCCGGCCATGGTGCAGGCGCTGCTGGAGCGCATCAACGCCTGCTATGCGCTGCCGCTCAACCAGCGCGTGAACAGCCCGATCAACCAGGACGGCAACGCCTTCGGCACCGCGGCCAACGTGGTCGCGCCCGAATGCCGCACGCTCTTCGTGGGCGACAGCCCGGAGAACTTCGTGGCGGCCGGCGTTCCCATCGGCCGCGTGGCCGGCGGCGCGCGCCGCTCGTTCGACAGCCTGTTCCGCTTCGGCCCGACCAACCTCAAGCACGACCGCGGCAACTTCGAGTACTTCTACAAGAACGGCGACATCGCGCTGACCTATCGCTGGACCGACATCCTGGGCAACACCGACAACGACGTCTTCAACGCGAGGGTCGTGGACGGCGCGCTCAAGCTCACCGGCAACGCGGACACCTACCGCGCCTTCGTTCGGCCGCAGCTGGAGAAGAAGGACTACCTGAAGCACCAGAACCTGGTGTTCCATTCGGTGGGCTACGCCCTCTCGGTGGACAACGTGCGCGACGGCATGGGCAACCCGATCCTGGCGAAGGTGGTGGCCACGACCGAATCGCTGCCCGGCCGGCAACTGGTGCTGGTGCCCAAGAGCGGCCTGAATTCGCTGGTGCTCACGCCGGACGGCACCATCGCCTCGGGCCTGAATTCGTCGATCTGGCGCATGTCGGCGCGCTACCTCGATCCGGCGCAGACGGGCAGCCCCAACGACTTCGAGAACGCCAACCTCTTCGCCAGCCCGTTCATCGGCGACGACGATCTGCGCAAGATCCCCGACCAGACGGTGTGGAAGCTGGAGTTCTTCCGCGCGGACGGCGTGACGCCGAACGTGGTGCAGTACGTGCGCACCTTCTCCCGCGTGCCGACCATCGCCGAGGCCGTGCAGACGCCCCTGGTGGAGCTGGTGCCCGCGGTGCGCGCCGACCTCCTGGCGGAAAGCCAGGGCAGCGCGCGCGGCATCGTCTTCGGACCGACGAGCCTGGTGGACCCCAACAACGCCGACTTCAGCGCCGACGGCAACCTGGACGCCTGGGTGGTGCCCAACGGCGCGCTCGCGCCGACCTCGTTCAGCGTGTTCGGCCGCGCGCCGGGCCCGAGCGGCGCGCGCTTCAGCGAGACCGTGACCGTGCGCAACACCAACCGCAAGGCGATCGTCTATTGCGTGCCGGTGGCGCCGCTTCCCGATGCGCACTGCGCACCGGCCAACAACAACAGCTACCAGTACGCCGAAGGCTCTTCGCTCAGCACGTTCACCTTCGTGGCACGCACCGCGCGCCAGGTCGACGTGCGCAAGAACTTCGAAGTCTGGACCGTCACGCCCTGAGTTTTCTCCCGCTGTCACCGCCATGAAAAAAGCCGCCGGTCCCAAGGGCCGGCGGCTTTTTTATCTGGCGATCGGGAAGATCAGTCGGCGTACACGCCGGCGGCCTTGATGATCGGGCCCCACTTGGCGATCTCGGCCGAGACGAACTTCTTGTGCTCGGCCGGCTCGGTGCGCTTGTCGGTGGTGATCACCGCGCCCAGCGCCTCTTCACGCTTGATGAAGCCCGGGTCCTTCATGGCGGCCGTGATGGCTTCGTTCAGCTTCTTGAGCACCGGCGCCGGCGTGCCCTTGGGGGCGTACATGCCGTGCCAGATCGACACTTCGAAGCCCTTGACGCCCGCTTCCTGCAGCGTGGGCAGGTCCTTCAGGGCTGGCGTGGTCAGGCGCTTGGCCGTGGTCACGGCGTAGGCCTTGACCTTCTTGGCCTCGATCTGCGAAGTGGTGTTGGTGGTCTGGTCGCACAGGAGGTCGATCTGGCCGCCCAGCAGGTCGGCGATGGCCGGCGCCGTGCCCTTGTAGGGAACCGGCGTCATCTCGACCTTCAGCGCGCTCTGGAACAGGAGGCCGCACAGGTGCGAGGCGGCGCCCAGGCCGGCGTTGCCCAGGTTGATCTTGCCCTTGTTGGCTTCGATCCAGGTCGTCAGTTCCTTGTAGTTGTTGGCCGGGAGCGAGGGCTTGCCGATCAGCGTCATCGGCACTTCGTTGACCATGCCCAGGTATTCGAAGTCGGTCTCCACGTTGAACGGGAGCTTGCGGTAGAGCGCCGGCATCGTGGACATGCCGATGTGGTTCAAGAGGAGCGTGTAGCCGTCCGGATTGGCGCGCGCCACCTTGGCGGTGCCGATGGAGCTGCCGGCGCCGGCGGTGTTGTCCACCACGATGGTGGTGCCCAGCGTCTTTTGCATGGCTTCGGCCAGGTCGCGGGCGACGCGGTCGGTCGGGCCGCCGGCGGCGAAAGGCACCACCAGGGTGACGGTCTTGCCTGCGGGGAAATCCTGGGCGTGAGCGCCGACGCCGGCAGCGGCGATCGCGGTAAGGGCAAGCAATTTCTTCATGAAGTCTCCGGGACGGTTGAGTTTGAAAATCGGCCGCGATCTTATAGGCTGACCACGGCCTGACCTATACCGAATAGCCCTTAGGTTCGTGACGAAATCCACCCCTTCCTCGGGCATGATCGGCGCTCGCAGATCGCGCCGGGGGGCGCGAAAAACAACCACAACAACGCAGGTCCCCAGGGGCCGCATCGAGGAGGAAATTCCAATGGATCCACTGGTCTACCCGCGCGAGCGCTGGCTGGGCAACATCACGCTCGGCCTGGGCGTGCTGATCTGGGGGCTGCTGGTGCTGGGCACCCTGGGCATCGCGCTCGTCTACGTGCTGCTGGGCTTCATCGCCTATGTGTTCGCACAGTCGGCCGTCATCGCCTGGATCAAGGGCACGGCCGTGAAGCTCTCGCCCACCCAGCTGCCCGAACTGCATGCGCGCTTCAAGGCCTGCTGCGGGTACCTGGGCATCGAGAACCCGCCCGAGGCCTACCTGCTGCACGGCGACGGCATCTTCAACGCCTTCGCCACCCGCTTCTTCGGGCGCGACTTCGTGGTGCTGCTGTCCGATGTGGTCGATGCGATGGAAACGCAGCCCGACGGCATCAACTTCTACATCGGCCACGAGCTGGGCCACATCAAGCAGCGCCACCTCACGGGCCACGTCTGGCGCATGCCGGTGCTCTGGCTGCCGCTCCTGGGCGCGGCCTATTCGCGGGCGCAGGAATACACCTGCGACCTGCACGGCGCCGCCTGCTGCGAGGAGCCCGACTCGGCGCCCCGCGCGCTCGTGGCGCTGGCCGCCGGCGCGCAGCAGTGGCGCAACGTCGACCTGCAGCGCTATGCCGGCCAGTCGGCGGGCAACAGCGGCTTCTGGGCCTCGTTCCACGAACTGATCGGCGGCTACCCGTGGCTCACCAAGCGCGTGGCGCGCGCCATCGATCCGGCCGCGAAGCTGCCGGGGCGCAACCCGCTGGCCTACGTGCTCGCGATCTTCGTGCCCAACACCGGCCGCGCGGGTGGCGGTGCGCTCGCCCTGGTGATGGTCGTGGCGATCATCGGCATCCTGGCGGCGGTGGCCATTCCGGCCTACCAGGAGTACCAGGCGCGCGCCGTCGTCTCGCAGGCGTGGTACCAGGCCGCGCCGGTGCGCGAGACGCTCGGCACCTACTACAAGGACAAGCAGGAGATCCCCGAATCCCTGGAGGCCGCCGGTGCGCCGGACACCCTGCCCGACGGATCGGTCCTGAAGCTCGATTCCGACACGATGGTGCTGGAGGTGAAGACCTCCAAGGGCACGCTGCAGATGGAGCCGTCGGCCACCGACGACGGCATCGACTGGCACTGCACGGCCGGCGACGGCCTGCCCGCCAAGGCGCTGCCGGTCGCCTGCCGCAAGTAGTTGGCGCTGCGCAAAGAGGTTCGACGGTAGCTCGACAGTAAAGCGTCGTAAGAGAAGGTTGCCGCCCGTCGAACTGTCCGACAGGCGGACCCGGCGCAGGCCGATGCGTGCCGCGGGCGGGGGCCCTAGGGTGAAGTTTCGTCGCGCCGAAATTCACCCACTCACACCCCCTAAAGGAGCACCTTCCCATGCCTATCACCACCTCATCACTGGACGGAATGAAAGTCGCCATCCTCGTTGCGGACGGCTTCGAGCAGGTCGAGATGACCGAGCCGCGCAAGGCGCTGGACAGCGCCGGCGCGCAGACGCAGATCGTCTCTCCCATGGACGGCAGCGTGCGCGGCTGGAACCATCACGACAAGGCCGACAGCTTCCAGGTCGACGTGCCGCTGAACGCCGCGAAGCCCGAAGACTTCGATGCGCTGCTGCTGCCCGGCGGCGTCGTGAACCCCGACACCTTGCGCATCGACCCGAAGGCCGTGGCCTTCGTGCGCGCCTTCGTCGAGGCGGACAAACCGATCGCCGCGATCTGCCACGGCCCGTGGACCTTGATCGATGCGGGCGGCGTCAAGGGCCGCAAGATGACCTCGTGGCCTTCGCTGCACGCCGACCTGCAGAACGCGGGCGCGCAGTGGAGCGACAAGGAGGTCGTGGTCGACAGCCACCTGGTGACCAGCCGCAAGCCCGACGACCTGCCGGCCTTCAACCGCGAGATGACCAAGCTGTTCGAGCTCGCCTACGAAGCGGCCATCCACTAGACCGCGTCAGCGCGCGAGTTCGGGCCCGGTGTAGCGGGCGCGTGGCCTGATCAACTGGCCCGTGGCCTGCTGCTCGAGCACGTGCGCCGTCCAGCCGACGGTGCGCGCGAGCGCGAACAGAATCAGCGGCGCATCGACCGGCAGCTTGTGCACGGCGGCCATCGCGGCCAGCGCGAAATCGATGTTCGCCGCTTCGCCCAGCAGCTTCTCGCCGGCGGCGCGCAGCGAGGCGAAGGCGGGCGGCAGTTCGATGACCTCGAGCAACGCGGCGCAGCGCGCATCGCCCGCGGGATAGAGCGGGTGCCCGAAGGCCGCGAGCGGCCGGTCGTGCGCGAGCCATTCGCGCACGGCGGCTTCGCTGCCCAGCGTCGCGACGCTGCGCATCAACGCCTGCACCGCCGCTGCGGCGCCGCCGTGCAGAGGGCCGGTCAGCGTGGAGAGGCCCGTGAGCAAACAGGCCGCGAGCGAAGCGCCTGTGGAGGCGGTCACGCGCGCCGCGAAGGTCGAGGCGTTGAGTTCGTGGTCCGCCATCAGCACGAGCGCGCGGCGCAGCACGTCGGCAGCGCGCGGACGTCGCCACGCCGCGGCCAGCCGCGTGTGCAGGTGCGCCGCGTGCGAGGGCGACGGGCCCAGCAGCGCATCGGCGAGCGTGCCGATCACGTCGGCCGCTTCGGCCTGCAGCACGCTGCGCGAGCGGCCGCGCGAAGGCGGATCGGTCGCCGCGCGTGCAGCGAGTGCGACCAAACCCGCCTGCAACGGCGTTGCGGCTTTGGCATGCGCAGGCCCGGACGCAGTGGCCACGAAGCGCGGCGCTGCGCTCTCCCACAACAGGCCCGCTACTTCTTCGAGCGTGGCGTGCCCGGCCAGCTCGCAGGCGTCCTGCCCGCGATACCAGAGCCGCCCTTCGGCCACCGTCGACACCGCCGAGGGGAGCACCGGCTCGCCCCACTGGATCGCTTCGCTCGCCACCGTCTCGCTGCTGCGCCGCCCGCGCGTGCGTGCGGCGATGCGCTGCACGTCGTCGCGGTGGTAGAGGCTGCGGCGCGGGTCCGCCGCGTCGGGCTTCGCGCGGATGCGCCCGCGGCTCACGCTCGCGTAGAGCGTCTGCGGGCGCACCTGCATCAGGTCGAGCGCTTCGGCGGCGGGGAGCCAGAGGGGTGCCTTGGTCATGTTGATGGAATGGATCAAGATTGACGTCAATGTTAGCGCCGACAGAATCAACGTCATCGTGACAACCCAGGAGTACGAAACGATGAACAACAACGATGGCCTCGAAGGCGTGGTGGCCGCGCACACGGTCCTGTCCGAAGTGGACGGCGCGGCCGGCCGGCTGGTGATCCGCGGCCACCAGCTCGACGAGATCGCGCAGCGCTGGCGCTACGAAGACGTGGTGGCGCTGCTGTTCCAGGGCTTCTTCGACACCGTGCCGAATGCCGCGGCCCTGCGCGGTGCCCTCGGCCGCGCACGCCGCGAAGCCTTCGAGCGCCTGCAGCCCAACGACGACGCGGTGCTGCGCAAGATGCCGCCCATCGAAGCGGTGCGCGCGCTGCTCGCACGGCTGCCCGATGGCGACGAACTCGCCACCGCGCTGCGGCTGGTCGCCGCGCCCGCGGTCTACACGGCCGCCGTGATGCGCTGGCGCCTCGGCGTGCAGGCCCTCGCGCCTGACGAATCGCTGCCTTATGCCGCCGACATGCTGCGCATGCTCCACGGCCGCACGCCCACGGCCGCGCAGGCCGCCGCGCTCGACACCTACCTGGTCACCGTGTGCGACCACGGCCTCAACGCCTCGACCTTCGCGGCGCGCGTGGTGGCATCGACGGGCGCGGGCCTGGCATCGGCGGTGCTCGCCGGCATCAGCGCGCTCAAAGGCCCGCTGCACGGCGGCGCGCCCGGCCCGGTGCTCGATGCGCTCGATGCCATCGGCACCGCCGCCAATGCGCGCCACTGGCTCGAAGGCGCGGTGGCCGGCGGCCAGCGCCTGATGGGCTTCGGCCACCGCATCTACCGCGTGCGCGATCCGCGCGCCGATGCGCTCAAGGGCGCGCTGCGCCGGCTGAGCGCCGAGGGCAGCGTCAATGCCGCGCGCTTCGAACTGGCCGAAGCGGCGGAGCAGGCCGCGCTCGCGATCCTGCGCGAGAAGAAGCCCGACCGCGCGCTGGAGACCAACGTCGAGTTCTACACCGCGCTGCTGCTCGAAGCGCTGGGCTTCGGCCGCGAGAGCTTCACCTGCGTGTTCGCCGCGGGCCGCGTGAGCGGATGGGTGGCGCATGCGCGCGAGCAGGTGAAGAACGGCAGGCTCATTCGTCCGCAGTCGGTGTACATCGGGCCCGCGCCCGAAGCCGCCGAAGCCGCGCTCGTGCACTGAGCCCGAAGAGGCAAGCGCAAGGCCCGCGCGCCTTCGCACCGTCATCCGGTACGCTCGTTGTCTTCGCATGCCGACCTCGGCATGCATGACGCAATCCGAAAGTATTCCTATGACGGTGAACCCTTCCGACGAGCGCGCGCTGCGCTTGCCCCGCGACTTCGCGCTGATCGCAGTGGGGCTCGATGTGGCCATGTTCGTCATCAGCACCGTCGTGCTGCTGACGCGGTTCACGCCCGACGTCGAGCAGATCCGCAGTGCCTACGCGCAACCGGAGGTCTGGATCAGCATGCTGGCCGGCCTCGCGGTGCCCTGGACGCTGTCGGCCGTGCTCGCCTGGAGCCATGCGCGCAATGCGCTCGAAAGACTCGGCGCGGCGAACGTGGCGCTGGCGCACGATGCGAGGCTGCGCTTCGCAACGGTGTGGGCACTCGTGGTCGCGTTCAGCTACTACGGCCTGACACCGCTGTTCTTCAAGATCAGGACGCTGTTCATGCTCGGCGGCCGCTTCGAAGAGTTCTCCGGCTACTCGCCTTATCTCGGCATGGGCGCCGCCATGCTGTTGCAGTCCGTTGTCCAGCTGACGGTGCTGGTGCTCGGCCTGTGGCTTGCAGCACGCCTCGCGCTGAGCCGCAGTCGCAGCGGCGGCCAGGAGGTGCCGGTTCGCGCACCGGAGGATGCGGCCTTCGAGGTTTCCGGCGCGCCGCCGCGCCGCGCCGTCATGTGGCTGATCGCCGCGCTGTTCGCGTCGATGCAACTGTGGAGCAGCCTTGCGGTGTCCAACTGGCTTTTCCGGTCGGATGACAACACGCTCAGGTTGCTGCTCACCCTGGTGCTGCCGTGGCTCGCGGCCTTCGCGCTCGCTTTCTGGGGCGCCTGGCTCGGTACGCGCGCCGGCATGTCGCCGGCGCGGCCTTTCAGGGCCGTGGCCGCGTCCGTGTCGGCCTTCCTGCTGGTGCAGGTGATGAGCCTCGTGATCGCGATCGCATGGTTCTTCATTGCCTACGCGAGCTCCTTGCGCGTCTCGAACACACTCGGGGCCATCGGCCTCACCGTGGCGCTCGCGCTGGTCTATGCGGCGCTGGTGGTGGCGATCACGCGCGCCATGACGCGCCGGTTCTATCGCCGCTACTTGTAGCTGCGCGCGTCCTCGATCACCTTGCCGTCGTTGGGCAGCGTGCCCGGTGCCACCAGCTCGATGGTGCCGCGCAGCTTGGTCACCTCGCGCACCGCATCGGCAATGCGCGCATCGAGCCCGGCCGGCGTGCCGGCGCATTCGAGCCTGAAGGTCATCTGGTCGTCGCCCATCTCGCCCGAGACCACCAGGCGCGCGCGCTGGACTTCCGGAAAGCGCCGCGCGATCTCGGCCACCTGCGACGGGTGCACGAACATGCCGCGCACCTTGGTGGTCTGGTCGGCGCGGCCCAGCCACCCCTTGATGCGCTTGTTGGTGCGGCCGCTCGGGCAGGTGCCCGCGAGCACGGCCGAGAGGTCGCCGGTGCCGAAGCGCACCAGCGGGTAGTCGGGGTTGAAGCTGGTGACGACGATCTCGCCCACCTCGCCGTCGGGCACGGGGTCGCCGGTGCCGGGGCGCACGATCTCGACCAGCACGCCCTCGTCGATCACGAGGCCTTCGCGCGCGCTCGTCTCGTACGCGATGAGGCCCAGGTCGGCGGTGGCGTAGCACTGCGTGCCCTTCACGCCATGCGCGGCGATCCAGTCGTGCAGGCTCGGTGGAAAGGCTTCGCCGGAGACCAGCGCCTTGGTGAGCGAGGGCAGCTTCTGCCCTTTCTCCTCGGCCTTCTCCAGCAATATCTTCAGGAAGCTCGGCGTGCCCGCATAGCCTTCGGGCTTGAGGTCGACGATGGCCTCGAGCTGTTGCTCGGTCTGCCCGGTACCGCCCGCGAACACGGTGCAGCCCATGGCGCGCGCGCCGCTCTCCATGATCGAGCCGGCGGGGGTCATGTGGTAGCTGAAGCTGTTGTGGATCAGCTCGCCGCTGCGAAAGCCCGCCGCATGCAACGCCCGCGCGGTGCGCCAGTAGTCGCGCGCTTCGCCTTCGGGTTCGTAGATGGTGCCGGGACTGGCGAACATGCGCGGCATGCGCGGGCCGCGCACGATCGATGCGAACCCGCCGAAGGGGTCGTCGGCGCGGCGTTGCTTCTGCAGGTCGAGCAATTCCGATTTGCGCGTGACCGGTAGTCTGGCGAGCGCTTCGCGCGTCGTGACGTCCGCGGGCTTCACGCCGTCGAGGATCTTCTTGAACGCGGAGGTTGCTGACTGTGCCTGCGCGATCTGTTTGGGCAACGCGGCGAGCAGGTCGCGCTCGCGTTCGGCGGGGTCGCGGATCTCGAGCTTGTCGTAGTGGTCGGTCATGTCCGTACCCTTTATCTTTTCAGTTCAGCGTCTTGCCGACGGGTGTTGTTCAGGGCGCGTGCACAGGCCACCGGGTACTCCCCTCCGCGAATGTCCCCCG
>NZ_JAEFCB010000035.1 GCF_016405905.1 Variovorax sp. IB41
GGGATGGTCGGCGTTATTGAGGTGGCCGAAGCGGATCACGCGGTCCTGCTGCGCCTGCGCCAAGGCGGGAACGACCAGTGCGAGGGCGAGGCCGGCGGTGGCCAGCGAGCGGTAAAGCGTTCTCAAGATTGGATCTCCAGCTTCGATGTGAGGGGTGCATGTCGGGGCCATTCACTGGCGCCCCGACCTCTGGCGGCGCGATCTTAATCGGCTAGTGGAAAATCTTTCTACTAGTGAAAACACTTGGCAAAATGCTAAAGTTGCCTGCATGACCGCCATACTCGAACGCAGCTTCAAGGTGCTTGAACACCTGGCCGGCCACCCCGAAGGCCGCGCGCTGTCGGCGCTTTCCGCCGAGCTGCAGATGCCCCTGAGCGCCACCCATCGGCTGCTGAGCGAACTGGTCCGCTGCGGCTACGTGCGGCAGGACCAGAGCCATGGCGACTACATGCTCACGATCAAGCTGGTGTCGCTCGGCCTGAGCTTTTTGAGCAACAGCGGCATCGTGGACATCGCCCAGCCGCTGCTCGACAAGCTCGCGGCGAACTCGGGCGAACTGGTGCGGCTGGCCGTCGTCGATGGCGACGAATTGACCTTCGTGGCCAAGGCGCAAGGCGCCACGCGCGGCCTGCGCTACGACCCGGACATGGGCCTGTCGGTCAATCTCTCGAGCAGTTCCGCGGGGCACGCGTGGCTCTCGACGATGACGGACGAACAGGCACTCCAACTGGTCGCCCGGCAAGGCTTCGGACAGCCCGAGGATTTCGGCCCGAAGGCGCCGACCACCGTCAAGGCGCTGCTGGCGTTCTTGCGCGCGGCGCGCAAGCGCGGCTTCTCGATGATCAGCGAGGTGTTCGCCCCCGCGATGACGGCCATGGCCGCGCCGGTGCGAAGCAGCAACGGCGCGGTGATCGGCGTCATCACGATCGCGGGGCCGCTGGTGCGCCTGACCGAGGAACGCATGCTGGCGCTGGGGCCGGTGCTGCTCGAATCGGCGGAAGCGCTGGCGCGCGCGAGCGGCGCGTCGATGCATTTCAAGAAGCGGGCCTGAGGCGCGGCACGCCTGCGGCTTCTCAGTCTCGACCTACGGAATCCGTCGGCGCACGCCGACCGTCGACACGCGCCAAAGAATTTTTAACCTCCTGCCATGCCGCGCCGGACAGGGGTCCGGTCGGCCAACGAACAGGAGAAGCGCATGGACACGCACATGCGACACCGCCGCATCCGGGTTGGCGATGTCGAAACCTTTTATCGCGAGGCGGGCGCGGCCGATGCACCCGTCCTCCTGCTGCCGCACGGCTACCCGTGCTCGTCGTACGAGTTTCGCAACCTGATGCCGCGCCTGGCCGACCGCTGGCGGCTGGTCGCGCCGGACTATCCCGGCGCAGGCTACAGCGCAACGCCAAAGGACTTCGACTACAGCTTCGATGGCTATGCGGAATTTCTCGATCGCTTCGTGAAGGCGCTCGGCATCGATCGCTTCGCTCTCTATCTGCACGACTTCGGATCGCCGATCGGCGCGCGCCTGGCCATCCAGGCGCCCGAGCGCGTGGTCGCGCTCATCATCCAGAACGGAGACATCCCCTACGAAGATGCGCTGGGACCGAAGTACGCCGAGATCGAGAGCACCTGGACGCTGCCGGTGGCGCAGATGCGCGCGAAGCTGGCCGAGGCGATCAGCGAAGAGGTGTTCAAGGAGGAGTTCCTCAACGCGGTGAGGCCCGAGCTTGCCGAGCGCATTCCTCCGGATCTGTGGAAGCTGCACTGGTCGCTGGTCACGCCGGAGCGCAAGGAGATCGCGATCAGCCTGATCGCCGGGCTGAAGGAGAACCGCGCCTGGTTCCCGCAGCACCGCCAGTACCTCGCCGCGCACCGCCCGCCGACGCTGATCATGTGGGGGCCGCAGGATCACTACATGCCGGAGAAATCGGGGCGCGCCTATCTACGGGACCTGCCGGATGCCGAGTTCCATCTGCTTGACGGCGGGCATTGGCTGCTGGAGACGCACCTGGACGAAGTGGTGGCGCTGGTGCGCGATTTTCTGGGGCGGGTGCATGTGCGGCCCGAGTGACGGGGGACGCTTTCCTGCCAAAGCTTTCGGCCGGCCAGAAATGCAAAAAGCCCTAAGCAGTTGATTTGCTTAGGGCTTTTTGGCTTCGCAGAACTCTTTGGAAGAGCCTGCGCAGCGATGGGTGGTGGCTGGGGCGGAATCTTAAAATCGCCTGCAACCCGCACCAGCACTCGCTTTCACCAATTCGTCCAATCTGCCGGGTACACGTTTGGGTACACCAAAACTGCCGGAAGCAGCCCCGAGTTTCAGGCATCACACCAGAGACAAACGGGCTGTCGAGACAGGATTATCCCACTTGAGAATCGGCGCGCCAAGCTATGCGCGGCGGTGCGCCAAGCCAGCTAGATGCCTGCGTGCCGTTCAGGTCCACCAGGTACTCGTCAACGAAGCGCTGCTGCAGGTCAGTGCCTACGAGCTGCGCAGGTTGGGATGCTGGTGCTGGACCTACTCGAGCGGATCGTGCCGCCTTCTTCTTCGTCACCTTGGCGGGCGGAGCCTTCTTGCGCGCAGCTGCGCTTACGGCCTTCTTGACGAGCCCACTTCCGCGCTCGACCCCGAACTGCGCGGCGAGGTGCTCAAGGTGATGCGCGACCTTGCCGAGAAAGGCATGACGATGCTGGTGGTGACGCACGAGACGCGGTTCGCGAGGGATGTCGCCGACCGCATCGTGTTCATGGAAGGCGGCGTGATCGTGGAAGACGCCAAGCCCGATCATTTCTTCGGACCGACCGCAAGCCAGCGCTCGAAGGACTTCCTCGGTTTGATCGAAGACTGATTGCGACACGCAGCAGGCTGACGGGACCCGGCTGCGAAGAAAACTCAAAAGCCCTCGGGCTGCGCGCGTAGACGTTTCGCACGTCGACGCGGCTTCGCCAGTGTCGCCTTGCACCGGGTGACCGAAGACCGTCACCCCCCAATCAAGAGACTCAAGTGTTTGGTGCGTATCAGGCACCACTGTGCGTCCGTTCGCGAGCCTACCGGCGCCTCCCCGGCCTCCCTACGATCAATGGCATACGGCCTTCTGCCGTGATCCGTGCCTGACAACCCCTGTGAGTTGAACGGCAACTTGCTGCCAGTCGCCTGGCAGTTCAGGCCCGCGCGATCGGGCCGCCCTTTTGGAGATTCCGCCATGTCCCCCACAGATGCAAGCTTGCAACCCGCGAGCGAGAAACCCAAAGATCCGGTGCCTTCCCGTTATGCGCTGCGCATCGGCGATATCGAGGCGCTGGTGGTCAGCGACGGCGTGCTGCCGCTGCCCACCTCGACCATGGCCACCAACGCCAACCCGGCGGACCTGGCGAACTGGCTGGGCCAGATGTTCATGCCGCCCGACAAGTACGACTGGCCGCTGAACGTGATGGTGGCCCGCAGCGGCGACCAAACCATCCTTATCGACGCCGGTCTGGGCGGCCAGTTTCCGGGCTTCCCGCGCGCCGGGCAATTCCCCCAGCGCCTGGCCGCGGCCGGCATCGAGCTCGAGTCCGTCACCGACGTGATCCTTACCCACATGCACATGGACCACGTGGGCGGGCTGCTCGTTCCCGGCATCAAGGAACGCCTGCGCCCCAACGTACGCATCCACGTAGCCAAGGCCGAAGTCGATTTTTGGACCTCGCCCGATTTCTCCCAGACCGTGATGCCCAACCCGGTGCCGGAGGTGCTCCGCTCGACAGCCAAGAGCTTCTACAACGCATACCGCGACCGGTTGCAGACCTTCGAGGAGCAACACGAGGTGGCGCCGGGCGTGGTGGTCCGCCGTACCGGCGGCCACACACCGGGGCACAGCGTGGTCGACCTGGTGTCGGGCGGTGAGCGCCTGATGTTCGCCGGCGACGCCATGTTCCCTGTCGGATTCGATCACCCGGACTGGCAGAACGGCTTCGAGCACGACCCCGCGAAAGCGACCCAGGTTCGCCTCGCCCTTTTCCGCGAACTGGCGCAGACCCGCGGACTGCTGGTAGCCGCTCACCTGCCCTTCCCCTCCATCGGCCGGGTGGCGATCGACGGCGAGATTTTTCGCTGGGTTCCGATCATCTGGGACTACTGAGCACAGCCTGCGGCGCGCGAGCAGGCCATTTGCCGGTTGCGCCGCATCGCCAATGCACAGGATTTTCTTCTCTCCCGCGGTCTTCGCGAACGGGTACCTCAGCCGCACTGAGGGCGGAGCCACACATGACTCATCGCCTCAACTACATCAAGCAATCGCCCGAGCTCTTCAAGAAGCTCATCGAATTCAGCACGCTCGTGGACAACGGCACCATCGAGCAAACGATCCGGGACCTCGTCGCCATCCGTGCGTCGCAGATCAACGGCTGCGCGTTCTGCCTGGACATGCACATCAAGGAAGCCAAGATCCATGGCGAGCGCGAACTGCGCATCCACCATCTGGCCGCATGGCGTGAATCGACGCTGTTCGTTCCCCGCGAGCGCGCGGCCCTGGCCTGGACCGAAGCGTTGACCAAGCTGCCCGAGCAAGGCGTATCCGACGACACCTACGAGCGCGTGCGCACGCAACTGTCCGAAAAAGAACTCTCAGACCTGACCTTCAGCGTCATGGCCATCAATGCATGGAACCGCGTGAACATCGCGTTCCAGACTGTGCCCGGATCGTCCGACAAGGCCTTCGGCCTGGACAAGGCGAACCTCGCCTGAGTCTTCGCAGCAGGCGCAGGCATCGCCTCTGGCGGTGCCTGCGCCTGCTTGCTGCTTTTGCCCAGTGGCGCTGCCTTCTTCGCGTCGGGTTGCGACGGCGAATTGGGAGCGTGGCCCTCCCTCGCCAGCAGTGGCTGCGCCTCCGCAGATCCAGCGTCCGCCCCTCCTTTGCTTCGGGTTCTTTCTCGCCGCGTTGCGAGTGGCACAGCCGTGCGTTTCCAGAGCGCGCCGTCTCTCGAGCTGAAGCGGCGTCGCGTCGCCATTGATGCCGTTGGCTCACTGCGGCGTTTCGCTCGGCAGGGCTACCGCATCGGCCTGTCGAAACATAGATTCGAGTGCGACAGGCGCATGACGTGTGCCGCCCTTTTTCCTCACCGCACGAACTCTGCCCCTAGAAGAAAGACTTCCATGTCCCTGAATGACCGAGAGCCGCCTGCGCGGCGACTCTTCCTGCGCCAGATCGGCGGCGCTTCCAGCGTCGCGGCGCTCGCGGCGCCCGCATTGCTGGGCGGCCTCGCCAGCCCGCTCGCTTCGGCGCAGGGCAGCGCAGCCGAACCGAACGGCAATACGTGCTCCTCGGGCTGCCTGTCTCTGGGTCCGCAGGAGGCCGCCTGCGTCGAGGCCCTCGTCAACGTGATGTGCCCGGCCGATGCGCTGACACCGAGCGGTGTCGATTGCGGCTTGCATCTGTACATCGATCGTCAGCTGGCCGGCGGTTGGGGGCGTGGCGACCAGCTCTATCGACAAGGTCCTTGGCACCCCGGCAAGCCGCAGCATGGCTACCAGTCGCCCCTCACACCCGAGCAGCATTTCAAGGCCGGCCTCGCGGTGCTGCGCCGCGAAGCCCAGCAACGCACAGGCAAGGCCATCGAGCAGCTCGAAGCCAACAGACTCGACGCCCTGATGCAGGACGTCGCCGCCAGCCGGATGGACGACGAGCGCTATGCACTCGGTGCGTGGTTCAACGACTTTTTCTATCCGCTGTTCGTGCAGGCCTGCTTTGCAGATCCGATGTACGGCGGCAATCGGGACAAGGCCTTCTGGCGCGCCGTCGGCTTCCCCGGCCTGCCCGCTTTTCACGGGCGCAACGTGGTCCAGTACCGCGGCCTGTCCTTCCCTGGTGCGGCCAAGCCGCAGTCGATCGAGGACTTCAGTTGAAGGCGTCCTACCCATCCATCCCCATGACCCACAAACTTCCCAAACGCGCCGTCGTCTTCGTCGGCGGCGGCCTCACCGCCGGCCTGGCCGCGCGGCAGATGATGAACTCCGGCATCGACGTGCTGGTTCTCGAGCGCGGCAGCGATCTCGCCGGCAGCGCCGCCGCCACACTGCCCAACCAACGCGACGAACTGCGCTGGGGCGTGCGCAACGGCCTGGTGCAGAACTGGGCCAACGAAACCTACACATTGCGCCATGCCACCAGCGAGAGCGCACTGCCCGTGCGCCGCATGGAAGCCTTCCTCCCCGGCGAAGGCATGGGCGGCGCGGCCAATCACTGGAACGGACAGACCTGGCGCTGGGCCGAGTACGACCCCGCCCTGCGCACCCGTCTCGAATCGCGCTACGGCAAGGCCGCGATCCCGCGCGAGATGACGGTGCAGGACTGGGGCGTCAGCTACGCAGAGATGGAGCCGTACCACGACCTGTTCGAGCAGCTCTTCGGCATCGCGGGGCAAGCCGGCAATGTCGGCGGGCAACTGATCGAAGGCGGCAATCCCTTCGAGGCGCCCCGAAAACGCGACTTCCCGCAGCCGCCGCTCGAGATCCTGGAGTCGGGCCGAATCTTCAAGGCCGCCGCGCAGAGCCTCGGCTACAAGCCATTCCCGTTGCCCGCGGCCAACTCGCCGCGCGCCTACACCAACCCCGATGGCGCAAGCCTTGCGCCGTGCCAGTACTGCGGCCATTGCGAGCGCTTCATCTGCGAGGCCAATGCCAAGGCCAGCCCGGCGGTGCTGCTGTATCCCCTGCTGCACAAGCAACGCAATTTCGAGATCCGTCTTCACTCGCAGGTGACCGGCCTCGTCTACGACAAGCACGCCAGGCGCGTGACGGCCGTGCAGTTCATCGACCTGCAGACCGCGCAAACGTACGAGCAGCCGGCCGATGTCGTGGTGCTGTCCGGCTTCACCATGACCAACACCAAGCTGCTGCTCACGAGCGGCATCGGCCACCCCTACGACCCGAAGACGGGCAAGGGCGTGGTCGGCAAGAACTTCTGCTACCAGGTGATGTCGTCGGTGCCGGTGTTCTTCAAGGACCGCTTCATCAATCCGTTCATGGCCTCGGGCGCCTCGCAAATGGTGGTGGACGAATTTAACGGCGACAACTTCGACCACGCCGGGCTCGGCTTCTTCGGCGGCGGCTATATCTACTCGAACGTGACGAACGGCCGGCCCATCAATGCGCGTCTGCATCCGGCCGGAACGCCGCGCTGGGGATCGGCATGGAAGCAGGCCAACGCCGACTGGTACGCGCACGCCTTCAACGTCGCGGTGCATGGCAGCAACTACCCGCACAGCCAGAACTACCTCGACCTCGATCCGACGTACCGCGACGCCTACGGCTCGCCGCTGTTGCGCATGACCTTCAACTTCCACGAGAACGACCATCGCATGAGCGAGTACGTCACGAACAAGGCTGCCGGGATCGCGCGCGCCATGGGTGCCACTGCAGTGGGCGCGCCACAACCGCGGCAAGGCGACTTCGATGCGCGCCAGTACCAGACAACGCACACCACGGGCGGAACGATCATGGGTGCCGATCCCGCCACGAGCGTGGTGTCGCCGCGGCTGCAGCACTGGGATGCGCAGAACCTCTTCGTGGTCGGCGCCTCAGTCTATGCGCACAACGCGGGATACAACCCCACCGGCCCGCTCGCGGCAATGGCGCTGCGCCTGGGCGATGACCTGGTGCGCTACGCAAAGCAGCCACGCATGCTTTGAGGAGACCGAAATGCGAACACTCCTTCTCACCATCTGCGCTGCAGCTTTCTTGAACTTGGCGCATGGCCAGTCGGCCGTGCAGCCGCCCAAGACATGGACGACCTGCGCGGCATGCCACACGGCGCAAGGCGCAGCCGCCATCGGGCCGCCACTGGCCGGCGTGGTGGGGCGAAAGGCCGGCTCGTCGCCGGGGTTTGGCTACAGCCGGGCCATGAAGAATGCCCAGATCACCTGGGACGAAAAATCCCTGGCGGCCTTCCTCAGCGATCCGCAACAGGCCGTGCCGGGCAACCGCATGCCGTTTGCGGGCGTTCCCGATCCGGGCGAGGTGGCGGAGCTCGTCAGGTACCTGAAGACGCTGCGATAGCGGGCGGCTGCCGGGCGGCCGACACATTGCACGCCCAAGGCGGACCTTCGTACAAATCGATGGCGCCTCGGCCGGATGTCTTTTGGCTGTCGTCGGGCACCGGCCTGCATTGCCGGCCGGGCGGGCCTCGCAGTCCCTTTGCTTTTTCCATGTCTCACTTGCCGGTGCCTTGCGCACGCTGCGGGAGGCGCGCGAGCTGCGCGAGGAAGCGGCGCTGAATCTCGGCGGCGGCTTCGGGCTGCACGGCCTATGACCCATGGGAAGCAGGGCCTAGCCCGATGTCGCGCAGCCCCGGGCTGCGATCAAATGGATACTTGAGTTTCCGCCCATGAAAACCGTCCACCCGATCCGCACTCCCGGCCGACCACCCTGCGCTGCTCGCACCTGGCTCGCGGCCGCGTGAGTCGGGCCGCAAGCAGACCCGATCATGCAGATGCAGCCCGAGGAGTCACCTGACCTGGCGTCGGCGGAAGTCCGGTGGTACTTCGGCGTTTTCGTTCTCTGGGAGGCACAGCGTCGGCTCGAGCGGGCCGGCGAGGCCATGCGGCTGGGGCCACGCGCTTTCGATCTGCTGCTGCAACTGATCAAGCGGGCCGGCGAATTCGTGAGCAAGGACGACCTGCTCGCTGCGGTCTGGGCCGGCGTCGTGGTCGAAGAGGCCAGCGTGCGCGTCCACATGTCCACGCTGCGCAAGACGCTGGGGGAGCCGGGCGAGAGCGACGAATGCAAGGAGTGGATCTCCAATGTTCCGTTGCGCGGCTATCGCTTCAATGGGCGTGTCCGGCGCGAGGCGACCGGCATCTCGACCAAACCCGTGACACTTCTGCCCGATCCGGGTTTCACCCCGCTGCCGGTCCGGTTGACCGAGCTTGTCGGTCGCGAAGCCGATGTGGCGAGCGTTCTCGGATCGCTCGAGACGCACCGTCTGGTCACGATCGTCGGCACTGGCGGCATCGGCAAGACACGCCTCGCGATCCACGTGGCGGAGAGCCATCAGCACAGGTGTGGCACCGAGATCGCCTTCATCGATCTGTCGTCGCTGATCTCCCAGGATCACGTGCTCGGCACATTGGCGCGGGCCGTGGGGATTCCCGCCGACCTGCCCGACATCGTCGAGGCCGTCACGCAGCGCCTGGCGGGGCGCGCCGTGCTGCTGTTGATCGACAACTGCGAGCACGTGGTGGATTCCCTGGCGCTGCCGATCGCCGGCCTGCTTTCCGTGCTGCCCGGCCTGCGCATCCTCGCGACCAGCCGCGAGGCGCTTCGCGTGACGGGAGAGTATGTCTTCCGGTTGCCGGCGCTTGCGATCCCCGACACCGCGCACATCTCGCTCACGCAGGCACTGCACTGGCCCGCCGTCGAATTGCTTGTCGAGCGCGCCAAGGCCGCGGGCGCGGGTGCGTTCGACGAATCGCATGGGCCCCTGCTGGCACAGATCGCCAGGCAGATCGACGGCATCCCCCTGGCCATCGAGCTGGTGGCCGCGCGCCTGGGTGTCCAGCCGGTTGCCGACCTGGCGCGCAGGCTGGACGACCACATGCGCCTCTATGCGTTCAGCCGCGCCGCACTCGCGCGGCACCGGACGCTGGCCGCGGCACTGGACTGGAGCATCGCGCTGCTGAGCGATACAGAACTGCGGCTCTTTCGCTGGCTGTCGGTGTTCCGCGGCCGATTCGATGTCGAATCCGCGCTCGGCGTGAGCGCCGGCGGCATGGACACCGAGGTCGCGTTCGATGCCCTGATCTCGCTGGTCAACAAGTCGCTGGTCTTCTTCGACAGCAACGACGCCGTCGCGCCCTACCGGCTGCTGGACACGACGCGAAGCTATGCCGCGGCGCTTCTCGCGCAGAGCGATGAACGACCGGCATTGCTGCGGCGCCATGCGGTGCTCATGCGCGACCTCATGAAGGCTGCGGCAGCGGAACTCTCCGACCTGACCGAGCAGGCCTGGGCCGACCGCTACGCGCACCGCCTGGACGACGTCCGCTTCGCGCTCGAAGTCTGCGTGACGCAGCAGCCCGACGCGAAGATGGCCGCATCGCTGGTGACGGCTTCCGCGCCACTGTGGTTTCACCTGGCCCAGGTGGTGGAATATCGCGACCGGGTCTCCGCAGCGCTGGCGCTGGTCGAGCGGCAACCCGCGCGCGACACCGAAACGGCGACTTGGCTGAACACGGCCCTGGTCAGCGCCCTGCTTCACACCGGCAGGTCCACGCCCGATTTGGGTGCCGCTGCGGACGAGGCGCTGGCCGGCGCGCTTGCCGTCAGGATTCCCGTGCTGGAACTGCAGGCCCGTTGGGGGCGGTGCACGCACGACATGTTCCGCGGCGAGTATTCGGCGGCCCTGGACCAGGCGCAAACGCTGATGACGGCCGCGCAATCCTGGTCCGACCCTGCCGCGCTCAATCTCGCTCACCGGGTGATGGCGATGGCAAACCACTTCTGCGGCCACTTCGGCTTGGCAAGGATGCACAGTGAAGCCTCCGTGCGCGTGGGCGGCGGCCTCGGACATGCGCGCGCCAACATGGTGGGGGTCAACGCCATCGTTGCCGCGAAAGCCATGCTGAGCCGAACCCTCTGGGTGCAAGGGGAGACGGCCAGGGCCCTGGAAGAGGCGAGCGATGCGGTCGGCCGGGCGCAAGCGGCCGGGAAGTCCGTCTCGCTGTGCTCCGCGCTGTATGGCGCCTGCCCGGTCGCGCTGTGGGCCGGCGAGCTCGAGCTCGCAGCCGGATGGATTCACCTGATGACGGACGAAGCACAGCGCAAGGGCCTGGTGGGCTGGCTGCGCTATGCCGAGTGGTTCTCCCAGGGCCTGCAGTTGAGCATCGCGCCGGACCGGGACCTCTATGTCCGTGAAGTGGCCGGCCAGCTCGCAACCTATGACGCACCCCACAGAGAGATGCTCGCCACCTTCTGCATCGAATGGGTCGACGACGACCTGATCGAACGCGTGTCGCGCGGAGAGAGTCCGTGGGTCGCTGCCGAGGTCTGGCGCGCCGCCGGCTGGCGCGCGGAGCAAAACGCTGCGAGCGACGAGGCAGAGGCCTTCTACCTGCGGGCGATCGACACCGCCGGGCGACAGGGTGCCGTCGCGTGGGAACAGCGCGCCGCGCTGGCGCGGGTTGGTCTGCTGGGCGCGCGGGCGCTTCAACGCTGACCGGTCCTGGCGCGCAGTCGTTCCAGCATCCCGGCCGCACGCAGTTCCCAAGCGATTGCACCTTGCGAACGTGCAAGGGCAAGGGCTTGCAGATAGAGCGCCTCGGCTTCGGCGTCGTTGCCATGCAGCTCCATGCGCCGCCCGGCGGCACGGCACACCTCGGCGGCAGTCCACTGCCCTTCGCCCCGCATCGCGCGCGCGACCAGGTCATCGTCAACCCACCGGTCGCAGAAGGTGGCCATCATTTCCCTGCGGGGCTCGTCCATGGCCAGGACCTTTGCCGCAACGGCATCGATGTGCGCGTCGGCATCGTCGGCCTCGCCGAGCTTCATCGCGTCGTCGTAGCAAAGGGCCCAGGCATGCCAGTAGGCGAACCCCTTGGACCCGGTCTGCTGCAGCAGCGTGTCAGTCCAGGCACGGGCGGCGCTTTGTTCGCCGGCCCATATGGCCATGGGGCAGATCCAGAAGAGCGCAACGCACAGGGAGAGCGCGTGACCCAGCGCCTCGGCCTCCTCCACGCATCGGGTGGCAGTGACCATGGCAAGGCGGCTCTCACCCTGGATCCACAGCGTCCTGGCGAGGATGGCCATGGCAGTGGTGCGCGCGTCCGGCTGGAACGCGTTGGCGTGGTTGCGCCGGATCGCGTCGTCCACGTCCGCCGCTGCTTCGGCATGCGCCCTGGCCTCGGCGAACGCGCCGCAGAAGTGACTGGCGAGCGCCAGCATGCGGTGCGACAGGTTGCGCGTCACGGCGTTGGTCGAGTGGCTCGCGAACTCGCGCAGGATCTCGGCATGCCGCAACGCCGGCGTGTACGCGCCGCGCGTGACGTTCAGCGCGCAAAGGCCCCATCGCGCCTGGAATTCGAGCGTCTTCACCTTGAGTTCCAGCGCGCAGGCCAGCGCCCGCTCGCACGCCTGCGTCATCTCCGGCACCGTGCCGCCGGTGTGCCACAGCGCGTTGTAGAGCGCGATCTCCAGCCGCCCGGCCATCAGGCGGTCGGGGGCCTTCAGCGCATCGACCTGGTCCAGCGCCGCGCGAACGCGATCGCGGTATTCACTCACTTCGGACAAGCGGAACCAGAGCGGCGCCGATGCGACAGTGAGCGCGCCCGCGATCGTCATGTCGCCGTGGCGCTCCATGCAGGCATCCAGCGCCGCGCGAACATCGTCAAGGCAGCCGCGGTAGCGCTGCGCCCAGGCATCGGCGTCCAGCAAGACGAGGTCCGCAGTGGCAACGCCCATGAGGTCCAGCATGAAAAGGGCATGGCTTTTTGATACCGCGTCTTTCTCGTCCGCCCGCACGAGCAGCACATGCGCATAGCTGCGGGTGGTATCGAGCAGGCGGTATGGCGAGTCCGCCACCTGATCGGTGTCGTACACGACGAGCGATTTGCTGGCGAGGTTCAGCAACGCGTCGGACGCCACGTCCGGGTCCAGCGCACTGGCCGCCACGCTGAGCGCCGCTGCGATGCCGAAGTGGGCACGGAACACCGACAACCTGCGAAACAGCAGCAACTCGGCCTCGCCCAGCAGGCCGATGCTCCAGTCCAGCGTCGCAGCTAGCGTGCGGTGTCTCGCCAGAGCAGCCTGCCTGGCCGCCGAATGCAGGCGCATGTGATCGTCGAGCCCGAATGCCAGGTCGCTCGCGGACTGGGCCCCCAGACGGGCCGCGACCAACTCGATCGCCAGCGGGATTCCGTCGACCTGCTGGCAGATCCTGGTCAGCGGACCGCTGCTCGCGTCATCGAATGCCCCGGCGCCCGCGGCTTGGGCTCTCTCGACGAGCAACTGCACCGCCGGCGAGCGCAAGGCATGCGCCAGGGTTCCGGGCTGGAACTGCTGGACCGCCAGGGGCATCAAGCGAAAGACATGCTCGCCTCCCACGCGAAGCACCTCCCGGGTGGTTGCAAGGACCCGCAGACCGGGCAACGCCGCGAGCAACCTGCCCAAGAGCGGCGACAGCCTCTCGATGACATGTTCGCAGTTGTCCACGAGCAGCAGCATCGCCTGGCCTTCGAGACGCTGGATGATGGCTTCCTCGATGTCCGGCACGCCGCCTCGCACGCCGATGGCGCGCGCCATCGTCGTCAGCACGTGGTCCTGCGACGTCAGGGGTGCGAGATCGACAAAACCGAGCGGGACTTGCAGCCGTTCCCGATAACGCGCGGCGACGCGGATGGCAACGCTGGTTTTTCCGACGCCCCCCGGCCCGACGACCGTGACCAGCCTGCTCGCCGCAAGCATGCCGAGCACGCGCTCGATCTCCACCTCGCGCCCCACGAGCCTGGAGACGCGAACGGGCAGCGCGGCGGGCGCATCCGGCAGCGATGCGTGCGCCACTTGCGCGGCGACGGCAGACGGCACGAACTCGCAATGCACGCGCCCCAGGAAGCGATAGCCGCGCAGCGGAATATTGGCGATCCACTCCAGGCATCCATCTTCTGCGCCGGGCGGACCCAGGGCCTTGCGCAGTATCGACATATGGACCCGGACGCTCGCTTCCTCGACCACAGTGTCCGGCCAGACCGCCGCGAGCAGCTCGTCCTTGCCGATCACTTCGCCGGCGCGCCCCACGAGCGCGACCAGCAGGCCGATGGCGCGCGATCCGAGCCGCACCGGCTGCCCGTTGCGCTCGAGCCTTGCTTCGGCTTCCCACAGCGCGAAGACGCCGAAGCGCCACCGGCGAATCTCAGACACGGACCAGCCCGCGCTGTGTCGCCTTGACGGCCACTTGCACCCTCGAGCCGACGTGCAGCTTCTCGCAGATCCTGGAGACGTGTGCCTTGACGGTATTGGAGGAAATGTTCAGCTTGCGGGCGATCCCCTTGTTGCAATCGCCTTTCACCAGGAAGCGCAACACGTCCTCTTCCCTGGCGGTGAACCCTGCGCCCGGCCTGCCGTACCTGAAAAGCGTCTTCGTGCGCTTGCAGAGATAGAGAGAGCCTCCTCGCGCCACGTGGCGAATGGCATCCATCAGTTCGGCCGGATTAGCTTCCTGGCGCACATAGCCGTGCGCTCCGCTGTCGATCGCCTGCATGAGCTCGCGTTCCTTGTCCCGCCGGGACACGACGATGACGCGCGGCACACGAGCACCGCCTGCCGCGTCAGGCCGGTCCGATGCCGAAGCGAGCAGGCGCAACGCGCTGGCGTGGTCGGCCACGACCACGTCCACGATGCCCTGCGCGGGCGCATTCCCCGCCTGCACGTGGAAACCCGGTTCCTGGCCGATGAGCGCGACGAGGCCGGCCATGACGAGCGGATCGCCATGGCACACACGCACACGCAGATCGACGGCGCCGGTCATGGCGATGCCTCCAGAAGCAGTCCGCGGCGAAAGGCTTCGCCGATTGCGGCAGTCCGCGTCGGCTCTTCGAGCTTGCGCAGGATCGCCTTCACATGGGTCTTGACGGTGCCTTCGCCGATGCCCAGGCGTCGGCCGATCTCCTTGTTCGGCAGGCCCTGTGCGATGAGCTGGAGCACTTCGAATTCGCGGGCGGTCGGCGCGGCGGCCGAGATGTTCTCCAGCAGCTGGTCGGCCACGGGGCAGGACAGGTACCTGCGACCCTCTGCAACAGAGCGCACCGCGTCCGACAGTTCCGCCGCCGAGCAATCGTGCAGAAGATAGCCGCGCACGCCCGCGTCCACGGCGCGGCGGATCTGCCACCCGGTGCTCTGGTCCGTGACCACGAGAAAAGATTTCGGTGTGGAACGCCCGCGGCCGGAAGGGAGGTTCGTCGCCCTGTGAACGCCGGTTGCGTAGTCCGTCACGAGCACGTCGACGGCGTCGCCATCGGCGTCGGCGTCGGGGAGGCCGGATCGAACGACGAAGTCGGCGCGGGAGCGCAGCAGCGATGCGATGCCGGCGGCCACATACGGGTCGCGGTGTGCGATCGCCACATGGATCTGCCTAGCCTGGGTCGGCGCGGTCATGGGCTCAAGTCCTTCTGAAAGTCATGGGTGAAAGTCTGTGCAGTTGGCGAACCCGTCGCCAGTTAAACCGTGTCAAGCCTTGTTAAGGCTCCGAATGCGTCAGGGACTGCACGACGGTCCCCCGAGGGACGGACACCTCCGGATTCACTGCGCCCCGGCAACGCCCGATCGCGCCGCAGAGCACGACGATGGCGTTGCCGGCCATGGGCTGCTGCGACTCGGAGGCGGCAATCACCGCGCCGGCGCCGACTGCGAACGTCAGGGCCACAGCGCAGGCAGCGTTCTTGAGCCATTCCAACCAGACGTTGCGAGGAGGCAGCGACACCTTCATGGGTGCGGAGCATCGGGACGCGAGCGGCGCGCAGCCTCAGGGCTTTGCCGTCGCGACCGCATCAGCAGCTTGGGCGGCTTCGGCGATCAGCCGGCTCACCAGCTTCGGCCGCGAGATCATGACCACGTGCGAAGCCCCCTTGACCACGACCGTCTTCATCGACTTCGCGCGCTCGGCCATGAAGGCCAGCGCTGCAGGCGGAATGTTCTTGTCGCGGTCGCCATAGATGAACCACGAGGGCACGTCCTTCCAGGCGGCGGCGGGCGCCGCCTCGCCTAAGGCGCTCTCGGCGATGGGACGTTGCGACACAGCCATCAACTGGGCCACCGCCGGCGGCACGTCTTCGGCGAATTGCTGGCCGAATTTTTCCTGTTGGATGTAGAGGTCCTTGCCGCCGTCCGGCAGGCGCACCGGTGCGGCCAGCGTGGGGCCGAGCGTGCTGCCGGGAAACTTGCCCGACAGGTCGGCCGCCGATTCGCCCACTTCAGGCGCGAATGCCGCAACGAAGACCAGCGCCTGGACATTGGGCTTTCCAACTGCCGCAACGGAAATCACCGAACCGCCATACGAATGCCCGACCAGCACGACCGGTCCGGGGATCGAGCCCACCAGGGCAGCCACATAGTCCGCGTCGGACTTCACGCCGCGAAGCGGATTGGCAGCCGCGACAACGGGAAAGCTGCGTGCGCGAAGGTCGCGCGCCACCTCGTTCCAGCTGGCCGATTCGGCGAACGCGCCATGAACCAGCACGACGGTGGGCCTAGCCGGCCGCACGCCCGATGTGGCCGCGCTTGCAGGGGCCGAGAGATGCAATGCCAAGATACCGATGGCTGTGAATGCGCGGGCGAGGCTGGAGAAATTCTTCATGCTGATTTCCTTTGGTGAATGAGTGGCGGGACTTGAATGCTTCGCACCCGTGAGGGATGCATCGCGAGCGGCAGGCACAGGCATCGGCCTTCGCTCGTTTCTGAAAATCGGCGTGCACGGTGGGCTGCGACTCAACACGCGCCAGAGGGGTGTCCCCCATGCGCGAGGGCGCCAGCACATGCCTGCGCCAGCGGGCTGGCATGCGGCGCCACGCCTGCGGAGCAGACGTCCTGCGCGAGCGGCATCGCACTGATGGCCACGGTGGCAAAGCGCAGCTCCGCGTTCGCCGCCTCACCGCCCGCGACCGCGAAGGCCGCCGCGATGGCCAGCAGCGAGGCGGTCATGTATCCCGCGCTCCAGACGCGGTCCATCGCACCCCGCGGTGCGGCGTCGGCGGCCGCCTGCAAGGCCTGCTCGCGCGCCTTGCGTGTCTTGCGTGTGCGGCGTGGTGCGCCCGATTGCGCGAGGGAATGAATGCGCTGCGTCATGGTGGTTCATAGAGGGCGCTATCGCCCTGGCCTCAGGACGGCTGGGCTCCGTTTCGCGAACATCGCGGCATGATTCGAATGCTAGTTTTCGCATCTGGGTTGCGGTAGGCATGCAGGAGGTACTGCCGTGTTGCCCGCCCGGCATCAATGTGCGGCGCACCGTCAGGCGCGTCGATGAAGAGGAAGCCACACGTTGAACTCGGCGCCGCGTCCCGGCCCCGCGGAGGTTGCCTTCACGAAACCGCCGTGAGCGACCGCGAGGCCATGCACCAGCGCGAGGCCGATGCCCAGCCCACCGCGCGAGCCGCCCTCCCCGGTCCCGGCCTGGCTAAACAGGCCAAACACATGCGGCAGGAACTCGTGCGCGATGCCGCAGCCGCTGTCCGCCACCGCAAGCCGGGCGAAGCCTTCCTCCGAGGAAAGGCGCACCTGGACCTCCCCGCCGATGGGCGAGAACTTGATCGCGTTGTCCAGCAGGTTGCCGACGACCTGCTCCAGCCGCACCGGGTCGGCATGGCAGATCAACGGATCGGCCGCCTGCACCTCTGCGCAGAAGCACCCCGAGGGCCAGCGTGCACCGAATGCGGCGACGAGGTCCAGCGCGAGCGCGCCGAAGTCGACCTCCGTGCGGCGCAGCGCCAGCTTGCCGGTTCGCACGCGCGAGAAATCGAGCAGGTCGTCGATCAGCCGCGTCTGACTTTCGATCGCGCGCTGCATCGCCTGGGCGATGCCCTGCAGCTGCAAGGGCACCGCGGATGCGGGCAGGCGCTGGAGCAGGCTGGCGTTCATCTGGATGACGTTCAGCGGCTGCCTGAGTTCGTGCGAGATGACGGCCAGCGCCCGGTCCCGGGTCGCGCAGCGTAAGTTCGTCGCAGCGCGAATGTCGTGCGGGGTCTGGAGGGCGGATGGCGCGCCCCCGTTGGGATAAAGCTTCACGAGGAATCCGTGCTTCTTGATGCGGCCACCCCGGATTCATCGCGACAGGGGGCCTCGGTGATGAACGACGTTGTTCTCCGGTTCTCGCGATAGAACGGAATCGTAGGCAGCCGCATCCCCTTGCAGAAGGCCGCTGCGGCGGCGCACCGTGTTGCCGGCCACACACCAATCGCCGAGTGTGTCCGCGGCAGATCGTTCGCCATTTCCGGACGTTTCGTTCAAGCAGGCCGGACTGCTGAACGGCCCCGCCTCGCATCCAATAGCTCAACACCACCGACAGCGGCAGTTGCAGCGCATGCGAGGCGCAAAACGCGAATCCCTGTCACAAAAGCCCGTGGCCGACCGTCTTGCATCCAGAAGGGGCACGTCCCCAAGGTCCGGCAGACAGTTCTTCCGCCGCATCGTGCGGCCCGAATGACTGCCGCCTTCATCTTCTTGACTGGATCGTCCAATGAAAAAATTTGCGCTTGAGGCATTTCCCATTGCGGGCGAGCGGACCGTCGCCATCACACGCCGCGGGGGCCGGCCTGGAGCGCCCACGTTGCAGGGGCCGGCGATTGGGTGACATGTACGACATCGCGGCTCGCGCCGCGCCATCGCAGGCGGATGCCGGCGCCGCGCAGGGACCGGGCGAGGTCCGCTGGCGCTTCGGCGCGTTCATCCTGTGGGAAACCCAGCGCCGGCTCGAAAGACTCGGGCACAGCGTGCGCTTGGGCTCCCGCTCGTTCGAGCTGCTGCTGCAATTGCTCAGGGGCGGGGGCGAGGTCGTGGGCAAGGACGAGCTGCTCGCCGCCGTCTGGGCCGGCGTGGTGGTCGAGGAGTCCAGTGTCCGGGTCCACATCTCCGCGCTTCGCAAGGCCCTGGGCGAACCGCAAGATGGGGACAACTGCAAGGAATGGATCTCGAACATCCCCTTGCGCGGCTACCGGTTCAACGGAACGGCTTTTCGCGAGCAGGTCGGCACGCCGCCTCAGGACCGATCGCTGGCGGTGGCCCTGCCCGCGCCGTCCTTCGCAAAGCTGCCGGAGCGCCTGACCCGCCTCGTGGGCCGCGACACCGACATGGAGCGCGTGCTGGCGGCACTCGACACGCGACGGCTGGTCACCATCGTCGGTGCGGGTGGCATCGGCAAGACCCGTGTCGCCATCCATGCGGCCGAACGCCATGCGGAACGCACGGCCATGCAGTTGGCCTTCATCGACCTCTCGCCGCTGGTCTCTCGGACCCATTTAGCGAGCACGGTGGCCCGGTCGCTCGGCGCACCTGCGGACACCGCCGACACGACGCGAGCCATTCTCCAGCGGCTGGCGGACCGCGATGTGCTCGTGCTGATCGACAACTGCGAGCACATGCTGGATGAACTGGCGCTGCTCATCACCGAACTGCTCGGTGCCTTGCCCGGCTTGCGCATCCTCGCCACCAGCCGGGAGGCCATTCGCATCGAGGGAGAACACGTCGAGCGGCTGTCTCCGCTCGCGGTGCCCGACGCGGAATGCGCCGACCTCGCCGAAGCCATGGCGTCGCCGGCGGTCGAACTCCTGGTCGAGCGCGCAAAGGCCGTGGGTGCCCGCGCGTTCGAGGATTCCGACGGCCGCTTGCTCGCCACGATCGCTCGGCAAGTGGACGGCATCCCGCTGGCCATCGAGCTGGTGGCAGCACGCCTGGGCGTCCAGCCGATCGGCGATCTCGCGTTCCGGCTGAATGACCACATGCGGCTCTACTCCGCGGGCAGCCGGGCCGTTCTGCCGCGGCACAGCACGCTCGCGGCGGCGCTGGACTGGAGCATCGCGCTGCTGGACGATGCGGAGCTGCGGCTCTTTCGTGGGCTCTCGGTCTTCCGGGGGCGCTTCGATGTCGAGTCGGCACTGAGCGTCACGCGGGCGGACATGGATCCCGAAGTGGCGTTCGATGCACTGATCTCGCTGGCCAACAAGTCGCTGGTCTCGTTCGACAACAGCGATGCCATCGCGCCCTACCGCCTGCTCGACACGACGCGAAGCTACGCCGCCGCACTTCTCGCGCAAACCGACGAGGGCCCGGCGCTGCGGCGGCGCCATGCGCTCCTCATGCGAGAGCTGATGAATGCCGCGACCTCGGATTCGGGCGAACTCACCGGGCAGGCCTGGAACGCGCGCTACGCGCACCGGCTGGACGATGTGCGCAGCGCACTTGACGCGTGCCTCGCGCCGCAGGACGACTGGGAGACCGGCGCCGCGCTCACCATCGCTTCGGCGCCTTTATGGTTTCACGTCTCGCAGGTCGAGGAGTACCGCGACCGGGTCACGGCCGCGCTCGCGTGCCTCACGCAACAGCCGGGCACCGACACGGAGACGGAGGCCTGGCTGCAGATCGCATTGGGCAATGCGCTGTGGCACACCCGGGGACCGGTCCCGGAAATGGGCGCCGCCTACGATCGAGCGCTCGTTGTAGCCATGTCGGCCAGGTCGGTCGTGCTGGAGCTTCAGGCTCGCTGGGGCATCTGCGTGCTGCATGCGATTCGCGGCGAATACGCGGCCGCGCTGCACCACTCGCAGGTGCTGTTCGAATTCGCGCAATCGACCCCCGACCCCGCTGCACTCAACCTGGCGCATCGAATGACGGCGCTCGCGAGTCACTTCTGTGGGGATTTTTCTGCGGCGAGCACCGGTGCCCAAGCGGCGATCCTTGTCGGCGGCACGGTGCGCCAGACGCCCGTCAACCTGTTCCAGGTCGATGCCGCCGTCGCATCGAACGCCTTGCTGGCCCGCACGCTCTGGCTCCAGGGCGATGCGGCGAAGGCCATGGACACCGCTACCCGCACAGTGGCTCTCGCCGAGGCCGGCGGCAATGCGCTGTCGCTGTGCTTCGCGCTGTTCGGCACATGCCCCGTCGCCCTGTGGTCTGGCGAGCTGGAACTGGCGCGCAAATGGGTTCGCATGCTGCTGGACGAGACCGAGCGCAGAGGCCTCGTGTACTGGCACCAGTGGGCGCACTGCTATGCACTGGGCCTGCAGGCGTCCACCGCGGAGGACCGGGAGCGCCATGTTCGCCAGGTTGCGCAGCAGCTCGACGCGTTCGACGCGCCACGCAAGGAAATGCTCGTGACCTTCTGCGCCGACTGGATCGACGACGAGACGATCGCGCGGGCGGGCGCCGGACACGGCCAATGGAGCGCGGCCGAGACCTGGCGCGCTGCGGGCCGGCGTTGCGAGCAGCGCGGCCTGGACGATGAAGCCGAGACGTTCTACCGGCGTGCCATCGACACCGCCAGGCAGCAAGGCGCGCTTGGATGGGAGTTCCGTGCGGCGGTCAGCACCGCCAGGCTGTGGATGCGCCGGGGCAAGGCGACGGACGCCCTCGACCTGCTGGACGAGATCTGCGCGCGCGCTGCGCCTCGCGACGAGCACCCCGGCCTTGCGCAAGCCCGCGCGCTGCGCAGCGAACTCCTGCGGACCCGAAAGACCCCTCGCCGCATCCGGCGCATCGGTACGGCGCCGGACGGCCGCCCATAACAAACCTTGACAGGGCTTAACTGGCCCCGGCATGGCTTTGCGCGCAGAGTGGCCGCTTCGCTTTCATGGAGGGATCCAGAACACCTGATCCCTCGAACCGAGAAGCCGACCCATGACAACCTCTGCCCTCCCTTCGCCCTCTTCCATCCCCCTCGCGCCGCGCGCGGACCCGCTGGCCTCCAGCTTCGCCACCAGTTATGCGGGCGTGGTCGCCTTCATTGCCGTCGTCACGGAAGGCAGCTTCGCACGGGCCGCCGATCGCCTGGGCATCGGCCGTTCCGCCGTGAGCCGCAGCGTCCAGAAGCTGGAAGACCAGCTGAACGTCCGGCTCTTCCTGCGCACCACGCGAAGCACCACGCTCACGCGCGAAGGCGACCTCTTCTATGCCAATTGCCACACGGGGGTCGACCGGATCGTCCAGGCCGTGGAAGAAATGCGCGACCTGCGGCAAGGCCCGCCCCGCGGGCACCTGCGCATCAACGCCGCGGTCGGGTTCGGCCGCCGGGTCGTCGCGCCCCTGCTGGGCGAATTTCGCGCGACCTACCCGGAGGTCACCATCGACCTGCTGCTGAACGACAAGCCGACCGACTTCACCTCGGACCGCGTGGACATCGCGTTTCGCAACGGCCGCATGGAAGACGCCCAGATCATCGCCAAGCAGATCATCCCCATGCAGTTGATGCTGTGCGCCTCCCCCACCTACCGGGAAGCCCACGGGCTGCCCGCCACTGTGGAAGCGCTGGCCCAGCACGAGTGCATCAACTTCCGCTTTTCATCCGGCCGCATCTCCGAGTGGGAGTTCAAGGTCGGAGGCCAACCGCGCAAGCTCGTGCCACAGGCCAAGCTCACCTACAACGACGCAGACCTGGTGCTGCAGGCCGTGCTCGACGGCCATGGCATCGCCCAGTTGCCCGGGTACCTGGCCTGCGAATCGCTGAGGACGGGTGCCTTGGTTCCATTCCTGACCCAGTACGCACCCGACGACAGCGGGCACTACATCTGCTACCTGAGCCGGCAGCACCTGCCTTCACGCATGCGCGTATTCATCGATTTCATGACGCTGAAGATCCGGGCGGCCGACCTGGATTGCCTCAGCGACCTCGGCCCGAAGCAGCAGGCCGACATCGGGATTGGTGCCGAGGCGACAACAGCATGAGTCCCTGCGCGGGCCTACCCCCGCGCCCTCGGCGAACCTAGCATTTCAACCGTTCCACGGCTCTTCCGCAGCACTCGCGCACCGTGGCCCGACGTCTCGATATCAACCGCAGGAAACCATGAAGACCACACAGAACCTTTCGCGCCGACACCTGATGGCGACCGGCGCCGCCGTCGCCACCGGCACCCTCGCGTTCGGCATGCAGGAGGCCGCCGGCGCAGCAACCCGCAGCTCGGCCCCGCACCCAGGCCCTTCCAAGACCAACAACACCATCACCACCCCCGATGGCACTCAGATCTACTACAAGGACTGGGGCGAAGGTCCCGTCGTCACCTTTTCCCACGGCTGGCCGCTCAACGCCGACGCCTGGGACGGACAGATGCTCTTCCTGGCGCGCAACGGCTTCCGCGTCATCGCGCACGACCGGCGCGGGCATGGCCGCTCGAGCCAGTCCTCGTCGGGCAACCACATGAATGGCTACGCCGACGATCTCGCGGTTCTCTTCGAGGCACTCGACCTGAAGAAGGCCACGATGGTCGGCCACTCCACCGGCGGCGGCGAGGTGGCGCGCTACATCGGACGCCACGGCAGCAAGCGGGTGGCCAAGGCGGTGCTCATCGGCGCGGTGCCGCCGGTCATGCTGAAGTCCGCGGCAAACCCCGAAGGCCTGCCGATCGAGGTGTTCGACGGCCTTCGCGCCGGCGTCGCCGGCGACCGCTCGCAGTTCTACAAGGAGTTCGCCGTCCCGTTCTTCGGCGCCAACCGCCCGGGCGCGAAAGTGTCGCAAGGCATCCTCGACCAGTTCTGGCTCTGGAGCATGCAATGCGGCCAGAAGAATTCCTACGAATGCATCAAGGCTTTTTCCGAAACCGACTTCACCGAAGACCTGAAGAAGATCGATGTACCTACCCTGATCATGCACGGCGAGGACGACCAGATCGTGCCCATCCAAGACTCGGCGAAGAAGTCCGTGCAGCTCGTCAAGGGCGCCAAGGCGATCTACTACCCCGGCGCGCCGCACGGGCTCACCGCCACGATGCAAGACAAGATCAATGCAGACCTGCTTGCCTTCCTCAAGAGCTGAACCGCGTAGACGACCGACCGACCCCGCCCTCGCACCATGCTGAATCTATTGCTGCAAACCACGATCGAAGGAGACCCGGACGACTGGAACATTTCGCGCTTCAGTCAGCTCGGTTCGTTTCTCTCGCAGCTGCAGGACGACGACGGTCGGCCCGCCTTCCAGGTGACCGCGCGAAACCGCGCTCCGCGGGCGGCCCCCGATCCGGTGCTGTCGACGCTGGATGAATCGGACTTCGACCAGCTCTGGCTCTTTGCCGTCGATACCGGCGACGGCCTGACGCCGGAAGATTGCGCGAGCATCAGCCGATTCCGCCATCGCGGCGGCGGCCTCATGGTCACGCGCGACCACATGGACCTGGGCAGCTCGATCTGCAACCTCAGCGGGGTCGGCGCCGCGCACCACTTCCACAGCCGCAACTGCGAGCCCGACACGAATCGCCATTGCCTCGACAACCCGTTCTCGGGCCCGATCTCCTGGCCCAACTACCACTCGGGCGCCAACGGCGACTACCAGCGCATCCGCTCGGTCGGCAGCATCCATCCGGTGATGCGCGACAGGCGCTCGGCGACCGGCGTGATCCAGTACCTGCCCGCGCATCCGCACGAAGGCACCGTCGGGGTACCGCCCGGCGATTCGAGCTGCCGCGTCGTCATGGAAGGGCAGAGCTCGCTGTCCGGCAGGCGCTACAACATCGCGGTCGCGTTCGAGCGCTCCGAACACGGCGGCAAGGCCATCGCGCAGTCGACCTTCCACCACTTCGCGGACTACAACTGGGACCCCTCGGCCGGCTGTCCCTCCTTCGTGGCCGAGCCCGCCGGAGACGGGATCGCCCGCTTTTCCGAAGCGCTGCGCTCGACGAAGCAGTACGTGCGCAACGTCGCCTTCTGGCTCAACGCCTGAGCAGGCTCCAAGAAAAAAGACCAATGCACGACTCGCTGCAAATCACCACGCCCGGCGGGAACATCCCCGCGTACATCGCACGTCCGCAGAGGCTCCCCGCGCCGGCCATCGTGGTCGTCCACGAAGTCTTCGGCGTCAATGCCGACATGCGCCAGTCATGCGAAGAGCTTGCGGCGCAAGGCTACCTGGCCGTTTGCCCCGACCTGTTCTGGCGGATCGCCCCGGCCGTCGAACTCACCGACCAAACCGAGGCGGAGCGCGCGCAGGCCCTTGCGCTGTACAACGCCTTCGACATCGATGCCGGTGTGAACGACATCGCCGCCGTCGTGAAGGCCACCCGCGGCATGCCGGGTGCTACGGGCAGGGTCGGTGTCGTCGGCTACTGCCTCGGCGGCCTGCTGGCCTTCCTCACGGCCGCGCGTGCGGGCGCCGATGCGGTGGCGGCCTACTACCCCGGCAACGCGGACAAATACATCGACGAGGCGAGCTGCATCGCCAGCCCGCTAATCGTTCATCTCGCGGAGAAGGACGAATACATTCCGATCGATGCGCAGAGGAAAATTTCATCCGCCCTCGCGAACCATCCGCAGGTGCAGGCCTACGACTACCCCGCTTGCGGCCACGCCTTCGCACGCCATCGTGGCATCAACTACGACGCCGAAGCCGCTGCACTGGCAAACGGCAGGACAGCCGCCTTCCTGGCATTGCATTTGCAAGGCGACTGAGGCTCCGGCGGGCCGACGGCAGCGCCGGCTTTCCAGGATGAAAATCGGCGGACGGCCCGAGACGGCTTTGCCGTGGCGGCGAATCTTCCGGGCCGTAGCTGACATTCCGATTCCGGTCCCGCGGGCCTCACTTGATGGAGTCAACCATGCTGCGTCTCTACGACAGTCGTCTATCGGGCAACTCATGGAAGATCCGCATCCTGCTGAGTCAGTTGAGGTTGGCCTACGAACGCATCACGCTGGACCTGCAGAAAGGCGAGAGCCGCGAACCCGCATTTCTCCAGATCAGCCGGTTCGCGCGCGTACCGGTTCTCGTGCTGGAGGACGGTCGGCCGATCGTCGAATCGGGCGCGATCCTGCTGCATCTCGCCGAGGGCACGCCCTACCTGCCCGACGACCCGTACCTGCGGGCCGAAGTCATGGCCTGGCTTTTCTTCGAGCAGGCCGACCTGCAGAAAGCCATCGCCATCCCGCGCGTGCTTCAGTTGCGCGGCCTTGCGGAGGGGAAGCGGCAGGAGATCGACCGGTTCCAGGCCGACGGATACCCCGGCCTCGAAAAGCTGGACCAGTGGCTACGCGCGCGCACGTGGCTCGTGGGTGAGCACTACAGCATCGCGGACCTCGCACTCTCGGCCTATGTGTCGCTGGCCGGGCAAGGCGGCTACGACATGGCGCGCTTCGCCGGCATCCGCGGCTGGCTGGCGCGCGTGCAAGGCCAGCGCGGCTGGGTGCAGCTGATTCCCGAAGACGGCCCCGCGGCGAGCGCCTGACGCGCGCCTGCATCGAGCTCCGGCCGCGGCAATCACTGCGGCCACGCCATCGATCGTTCGAATTTCCGGGACCGTGCGTACAAGCTCCGACGCCTTCTCAACCCCCAGCGGGCTCCCTACGATTTGCCTGCGTCCATCCTGAACCGGACCGGACGCAAACCCCGCTCATTGTTGTTTGCTGGTGTGCCTGCCGCGCAGGCTGAAGAGGAATGTGATGACGAGTCGTGCCTCCCTGATCGAAATGACCGCCGCCGCGCGCGCTGCCATTGCGGACCCTTCCCGCATCACCCTCGTGGGCGGGCTCCCGGAACCCAGGTTCGAACTCTTCCATGCGGCGAGTTCGCTGTGCTCACAGAAGGTGCGCACGGTGCTGCACGAGAAAGCGCTTTCGTATCGCTCCAACGACATGCTGATCCTGAGCACCATGGGAAGCGAAGGCTTAATTCCGGCCGAACACTACAGCCCCGCCTACATCCGATTGCGCCTGGTCTCCGCGCGCGAGTTGAACCGGGAATTCGTCAGCGGCTACAGCGGGCGCACCTCGGTCGAGACCGAAGGCTTCGACCCCTGTGTCGTGCCCCTGCTCGTCGATCACGAGGCCGGCCGCGTGATTGCCGATTCGCAGCGCATCTGCATCTACCTCGACGGCGTATCGCGCGCGCCGCTCCTGCTCGTTCCCGACGCGCCCGATGCGCGCGCCGAGGTGATGCGCCAGGTCGGCATCGTCGACAGGATTCCGAACGGCGCCCTGCTCTACGGCTTTCATCCGGATGCGGATCTGCGGCCCGAGGTGCTCAAGGCGTCGATGCAGACCGTCTACGACTACAAGGTCATGGCGCTCGAACGCCTGGTGGCCGACAACGCCGGTGAACCCGAGCTGGTGGCCGCTTACCGCGCCAAGATCGTGAAGGAGAGCGGCGGCAAGAAGGTGTGCCATGACGCGGCCTTTCAGCGTGCTGCGCGCCAGAAGACGGGGCAGTTGCTGAGCGACCTGGAGCGCGATCTGGCCGCGGGTTCGTTCGGCTGCACGAACGGGCACGGCTTCTCGCTCGCGGACGTTCTCTGGGGTGTGAACCTGGTGCGCCTGAACTACCTCGGGCTGGCGTCGATGTGGGACGCGCTGCCCCACGTCACGCGCTATTTCGACGTGCTGGCCAGGCGGCCATCGCTGTGCAAGGAAGCAATCCGGGCGTCGCTCGATTCGATGCCGCACTCACGCTACATGGATGCCGTGGCGGACTGCACGGCCGAAGCCGTCGCCTGATTTTTTCCGCGGCATGGCGCGATCTACCGCCCGCCGCAGCTTCTAGCCACCGATCCGGTCACCCGTCACGTCGTGATGGCGGGCGAATTCGTCCTACTTTCGTGAACACGGAGCCAAGCCTTGAACGCCGTTCGCCAGCCAACCCGCGTGGTCCCACGCGCCCCCGGTCTTCGCCGTGCGCTCGAAGCCCTTGCCACGCGGCGCATCACGGTCTCGGGCCTGATCGAGCAGGCGCTCGATGCGGCAGAGGCCGGCAAGCGCGAGCTGCATGCATTCGCCGCCATCGACTGGGACGGCGCACTCCGGGCTGCGGCGGAAAGCGAACGACGCTATGCGCAAGGCCGGCAACGGCCGCTGGAGGGGCTGGCCATCGGCGTCAAGGACCTGATCGACACCCAAGGCATCGAGACCAGCTACGGCTCGACCGCCTACCTGGGGCACCTTCCGGCCGTAGACGCCGACATCGTGCGCGCGTTGATCGAGCGCGGCGCCATTCCCATCGGCAAGACGACCACGCACGAATTCGCCTGGGGCGTGACCACGGCCAGCGCCGCTTTCGGCGATGCGCTGAACCCGCTGGACCGCACGCGCATTCCCGGTGGCTCCAGCGGCGGTGCCGCCGCGGCCATCGCCTACGGCGCCGTGGCGGCGGGCCTGGGCACGGACACCGGCGGCTCGGTGCGGATTCCGGCCGCGCTGTGCGGAGTCGTCGGCTTCAAGCCGACCTTCGGCGCGCTGTCCACCCGCGGCATCTTTCCGCTGGCCCCGACGCTGGACCATCCCGGCTTTCTTGGCGAGACGGTCGACGACATCGCAATGCTCGCGAACGCCTTCGGCGTCGAGGTGCCGCGAAACGCCGCACATCCACACGCACGCCTGGGCGTCATCCGCGAGATCGCGCCCGTGCCGTTGAGCGACGAGGTCGCTGCCGCGTTCGACGCCGCCGTCGCAACACTCGAAGGGGTCTTTGCTTGCACCACGCTCGATGCGCCGGAACTCTTCGACGGTGTCTTCGAGGCCTTCGCGCACATCGTCCTGACCGAAGGCGGCGTCGAGCACTTCAGGCGCAACGACGCCGATCGCATCGCGGCCGGTTACGGCCGCGAGACCATCGAACGGCTGGAACGTGCCAAGACGATGACGCTAGGCGACTACGCACGCGCGCAGCAATCGCGGCGCGAGTTCACCGCCCGGCTGCATCGCGCGATGTCGGCGGTCGACTGCCTTGTGCTGCCGACCTGTCCCTGCACCGCGCCGCGAGTGACCCAGGCCTCGATCGATATCGGCAGCTGGTCGGGTACGGTCCGGGAGGCGCTGATGACCTACACCGCGCCCTTCAATGTCGCGGGCTTTCCGGCGATCTCGATCCCTCTCGCAGCGCGCGACGGCCTGCTTCCGGCGGCGCTGCAGATCGTGGCGAAGCCCGGTCACGACGCGGTCCTCTTGCAGACCGCGCAGCAGATGGAGCATCTGCTGCGCCCGGTGTCCGCGATCCACTCGACCCATCAGACACGCTGACAGACCCCACCACAACCAGGAGCACCAAGTGAACGACACCCCCACCCTGAAGAACGCCGAACGTCCTGTGCCTGCCGGCACCGCCGCCGGCCAGACACCCTATAGCGCATGGATACAGACGGACACGCTGCACTCGCTACAGCGCACCGTCAGCGACCATCCGGGCGAGCACGCCTGGATCGTTCACGTGCAGGTCTCCGAGCTCTACTGGATGCTCATCATCAAGGAGATCCAGACGGCCCAGGCGTTCCTGCGCGCGGACAACCTGCCGCAGGCCTGGCGCACGCTTCTGCGCGTCGTTGCGCACCACGCGCCCCTGGACGCCATCTGGCGATCGATCGACTGGATGACGCCGAACGACCTGCTCGCGATTCTTTCGCGCGCCGTCGCCACGCACGGCAAGGACACGGCGCTGCAGGGATGGACCTACCGGCACATGGTCTACCTGCTGGGCATCAAGCAGGCCGAGCATCTGCAGCACTTCGAGCCGCAGCCCCATCGCCGTGAACAGCTGGGCAAGGCGCTGGCCGAACCCAGCCTCTACGACGACGTGCTCGCCTTTCTCCGGCGCAAGGGGATGAACGTACCGGCGGAGGTGCTCGCGCGTGACCTGAGCGCCCCCTACAAGCCCAGCAAGGACGTCGAGCAGGTCTGGCGCCAGGTCTACGCCGACCCCGACGCGAACATCGAGTTCCAGCAACTGGGCGAGACCCTGGCCGACATTGCCGAGGGCTTCTGCAACTGGAAATTCCGGCACCTGATGGCCACGCGGCGCACCTTCGGCGCGCGGCCGGCGTACTTCGGCACCGAGGGCGTCGCGTGGCTCGCGCCCACGATGGACGAGATCCCGTTCCCCGAACTCTGGTCGGCGCGCACCTTCATCGGCGACCCGCCGCCGGTGTGCCCGCACATGGCCCGACAGGGGAAATGAACGCCCTGATCGTTCGCGATTCCCGGACCGAGCGTGCAGGAATCGAGGTCTTCTCAGGCACCCATTGCATCCCTACGATTTCCCTCGATTCTGCGGTATTCAGTTAATTTCAAAACCAAACTTTGAGAGACGACCATGTCAGCCAACCTACTGATGGAGATCCTGGAAATGAATGCGACACCGGCCATCGACGACCTCATTCGAGAGCGGCGCAGCAAGCGCGGCTTTCTCGAGCGGCCCGTTCCGCTCGACATGGTGAAAGACATCCTGTCGACCGCGAGCTATGCCCCCAGCTCGAGCAATACACAACCCTGGCGCTGCTATGTCGTGACCGGCGAGACCCGCGACCGCGTCACCAAGGCGGCGGTGGCAGAGTTCCGCGCCAACCACGCGACGCTGGCGCCGGAGTACCCCTTCTTTCCGCAGCCGCTGCACGATCCGTACGCCGGCCGCTTCAACACCTTCCGCGGCCAGCTGGGCGATGCGCAAGGCGTGCATCGCAGCGACAAGAGCGGGCGCCTGCGCGACGTGGAGCGGCAGTTCCTGTTCTTCGATGCGCCGGTCGGGATCATCTTCACGATGGACCGGCGCCTGGAATGGGCCAGCTTTCTCTGCTACGGCTGCTTCCTGCAGAACATCATGCTGGCCGCCAAGGCCCGGGGCCTGGACACCTGCCCGCAGCAGATCTGGTCGCTGCAGCACCACGTGCTCCGCGCGGAACTGGGCATTCCCCAGGACGAGATGGTAATTGCCGGCATGTCGATGGGCTGGGCCAACAACAGCATGCCGGAGAACTGCATGACCTTGCAGAAACTGCCGCTCGAACACTTCGCTTCATTCAGTCACTAGCAGGCAACTGCATCCATAGAGGGTTACGCACATGTCGATCATCAAAGGGTTTCACCACCTGACCGCCTGCGTCAGCGGCGCGCAGGAAGACGTGGATTTCTACGTCAAGCTGCTGGGCCAGAGCCTGGTCAAGAAAACGGTGCTGCTGGACGGCGAAGAGCCGGTCTACCACCTCTACTACGGCAACGCCGAGGGCGATGCCGGCACGCTGGTCACCTCGTTCCCGTTCAAGCAGAAAGGCGTGAAGGGCCGCCGCGGCTCGGGGCAGATCAAGGTCATCAACTACTCGGTGCCGTCGGGCTCGCTGGATTTCTGGCGCGAGCGCTTCGGCGCCCGCGGCGTGACCTTCGACGACACCGTGGTCGAGCGCTTCGGCGAGCAACGCCAGCGCTTCCAGCATCCCTGCGGCATCGAGTTCGACCTCGTGGCTTCTGGCAACGACACGCGCCCGCCCTGCACCGCGCACGACATTCCGGCGCAGTTCGCGATCCGCGGCGTTCACAGCATCACGCTGTCGCTGCGCGAGGTCGATGAATCCATCATCTTCATGAAGGAGGCGCTGGACTTCCACTACGCCGGCCAATCGGGCCCGCACCACCGCTTCGAAACCGCCGACGGCAAGCCCGGCACCATCGTCGAATTCGTGCACGAGCCGGACCGGCTGCAGGGCTCGTCGATCTACGGCGAGGGCACGATCCACCACGTGGCCTTCGCGGTGGACAGCGTCGAGCAGCAGATGCAGATCAAGGAGAAGCTGATGTCGATGGGCCACATCGACACCTCCGAGTCCGTCAACCGCAACTACTTCCGCTCGATGTATTTCAAGATGCCGGGCGGCGTGATGTTCGAGGCGGCGACCACCGACATCGGCTTCGCCATCGACGAGGAGCCCGGCCATTTCGGCGCCGAGTTCCAGCTGCCGCCGTGGCTGCGCGACCGCAAGGACGAGCTCCTCGGGCGCCTGGAGCCCATCGCCGTCTGACGGCTGCCAGCACGCCTCCCCCTTTTTGTTTTCGTATCCACACACAGGTCAACCCATGTCCAAACCCAAGGTTCTCATTGCTTTCTATTCCCGCAACAGCTCCACCGAGCTGCTGGCCAAGGCCGTCGCGCAAGGCGCATTGGCCGAGGGCGCCGAAGTGCGGCTTCGACGCGCGCGGGAGTTCGTTGCGCCCGAGGTCATGCGCCAGGTGCCCGAATGGGCCGAGCGCGCCAGCGAGATGAACGCCAAGTACGAAGCCCCGACCGAGGCCGATGCCGAGTGGGCGGACGCGATCGTCTTCGGCACGCCGACGCGCTTCGGCTCCATCTCGGCCGAACTGAAGGCCTACATCGACTCGCTCGGCGGCCTCTGGTTCCAGGGCAAGCTGAACGGCAAGGCCGGCTCGGTGTTCGGCTCGACTTCTTCCAGGCACGGCGGCAACGAGGCAACACTGCTGTCGCTCTACGGCCCGATGGCGCACCTGGGCCTGATCATCGTGCCGCTGGGTTATGCCGATCCCGCGATGTTCGCGGCAGGCACGCCCTACGGCGCGACTCACGTCTCGAACAGGGACTCGGTCATGCCGGGTGCCGAAGACCTTGCCGTGGCGACCTACCAAGGCCGGCGCGTCGCATCGGTGGCGCGGTCGCTGCGCGTGGCGCAGCCGGTGGCAGAAGCCGCCTGAGACGGGGGATAGCGACCAGAGAGTTGCAGCGCTATCCTCGGCGGCAGCGCTGTCGCTGCTGCACGGCCTCTCTGCTCTCTCACCAGGATCGCGATGCTGGATCTGAAGGATGTCTTCTATTTCGTCCAGGTCGTCGACCGCGGAGGCTTCACCGCTGCCGGGTCGGCCCTTCGCCTGCCGAAATCGACACTGAGCCACCGCGTCCAGGAGCTCGAGGGTTACCTTGGGGTACGGCTTCTCAACCGAACCTCCCGCCAGTTCGGCATGACCGACATCGGCAAGGAGTTCTACCAATACGCGGTCGCGATGCTGCACAGCTCCGACGTCGCCGAAGAAGCGGTGCGCCAGCGCCTGGCCGAACCCAGCGGGGTGATCCGGCTGACGACGGCCGTGGAGATCGCGCAGTTCGCCCTCCGCGAAATCCTCCCCGTCTTCATGAACCGGTATCCGAAGGTGCGCGTCGTGGAGATCGCGACGGACCGGTACGTGGACATCGTGGGCGAAGGTTTCGATCTTGCGATACGCGGGCATACGGCGTCGCTGCAGAACTCCACGCTGGTGCAGCGCGCTCTTGCCAACGTTCCCTGGTACCTGTTCGCCAGCCCCGGGTACCTCGCGCAAAGGGGGGTGCCCGAAAACCCCGCGGATCTTGCGCAGCACGCCACCATTGCGATGGTGCGCAACGGGACGCAGCAGTGGCAGCTGAAGGGGCCGAACGAGGAGGAACTCGTCATGCCCATCGACCCGCGCTTTCAAAGCAACAACATGGTCGCGCTCAAGGAGGCGGCCTGCGCCAGCCTGGGCATCACTGCACTCCCGGGCTATATCTGCAGGTCGGAGCTGAGGGACGGAACCTTGCAGCAACTCCTGCCCGACTGGTCGGCGGCGGATGCCCGCATCTCGGCGCTGATCCCGTTTCGCACCGGGCTGCTTCCCGCGGTGCGTTCGCTGGTCGACTTCCTCGCCGTGGAGATGCCGGTCGTCACGGCCTTCGACCACCCCCGCAGCTTCGAGTGAAGCGGCCGGGCGGCAAGGCCGTGTCGTCCACGAACATGAACGCTGCATCCTGCAAAGAGCGGCTTGTGAGCGGCGGGTGGACGACCTATCTTTTCGGCCTTGACTTCCACAAGGCCGATCGAGATGAATCATTTGAATTGCTTGCCGCAAGACGGCATTTTCTGGGGCCAGCACATCTTGCAAGGCGCCGTGGCACGGCTCGGCGAACACGGCATCCACCGGCCGATGACGTTCACCGTCGAACCGCTGACAAAGCTCTACCAGGATTGCGTGCGGTCCAACCTGAAGCAGGCTGTGGGCAGCTTCATGGAGCTGCCGGCGCACGTGCCGGACGTGGCGGTTCAGGCCGGCCTCGACGCCTGTCTTCGCGCCGGGGCCGAGTCGATCGTGGCGCTGGGCGGCGGCTCGGTGCTCGATGCGGCCAAGGCCGTGTCCTACCTGCACCATGAAAGGACCGGGCGCTACCTGCCCATCGCGGCACTGCCGACGACACTCTCGGGCTCCGAGTTCTCTCACTACTTCGGCATCACCGAGACCGACGGCCCCGAGAAATTCAAGCGCAGCCATGCAGTGCGCGAGACGGTGCCCAAGGTGGTCGTGATCGACCCCGTGCTCGTGTTCGACACGCCGCGCGCGCTGCTGCTGTCGTCCGCCATCAAGGGGATGGACCATGCGGTGGAGGGCATGCGCAAAGTCACGAAGGAGCATCCGCACGCCATCATGGCGGCGAGCGGGCTTGCACGGTTCATGACGGTGCTGCGGAAGTGGCCGCAAGCCATGACCACGCGCGAGGCGCTGGACAAGGGACTGGTGACACCCGACGACCTGCTGCAGCTCCAGCTGGCAGCCTGGCAGTGCTACTTCTCGCCCGCTTCGGTCATCTACGGCCTGAGCCACCGCATCGGCCACATCCTGGGCGGCACCTTCGGCCTGCCGCACAGCGCGACTTCCTGCATCACGCTGGCACCGGTGATTCGCGCCTGCGCGGATTTCTACGGCGACAAGCTCGGCATCTTTTTTGCAGACAACGGCGCCGCTTCGCGCGACGTGGATGCCGCCGCACACCTGGCCGACAGCATCTCGCAGATGGTGAAGTCGCTCGGCTTGCCCGACCGCATCGGTGCCTTCGATCTCGACCGGGCCAAGCTCCCCGAGGTCGCCCGCCTGCTGAAGAAGAACTACCCCAACGAAGTAGCCGACCTGGGCAACAACGCGAGCGTCAAGCTCGACGCGTTGCTCGAGAGCCTCTGGTAAGCCCTTGGCGAGCCTTTGATGAGCGCCCGGTAGTCGCCTGGCTGAGGACGCATTGGTGCTTCGCAGACAACGCCATGGTCCCTCGCGCATACCTACCGCCGAGGGCGGGCCGTTCCTAGGATCGATGGGGTCCATCCCACCCTTCAAGGAGCTTCCCATGCGTCTGCGCACCATCACCACTGCCCTCGCCCTCGCCTGCTGCCTCGGTGCTTCCCTCAACGCCGCCGCGGCGGACGTGAAGTCCATCTCCCGCCTTGCAGCGGGTCCCGGCAACATCCTGTTCGTCGCCGACTGGAAAGCCGCCCGCGTCCACGCGATCTCACTGCCCGCGGCACAACAGCAGCCGGCAGGCACCGCGTTCAACATCCTCGATCTGGAGAGCCTGCTCTCCGCCCAAGTCGGCGGCGCCAGGGTCACGGTCGAGGACATGGTTGTGAGGCCCGGCACCGCGCAGGTGTACGTGGCCGTGAGCTACGGCGCCGCGAAGACGCCAGCGCTCATCCTCGTCACCAGCGACAAGAAAGCGCGGCGCATCGACCTGAAGGCAGCCGCCTCCACGTCCGTTGCGCTGCGCGACGCACCCACCTCCGACTACAGCTTCTGGAAGGAAACGCCGGAGCGCAGCTTCACCGTCACCGACATGAAGTGGCGCGAAGGCGAACTCTTTGTGGCCGGCCTTTCCAACCAGGACTTTGCCTCGACGCTGCGCCGGGTGAAGTACCCGTTCGACGCGAAGCAGTCGGTCACCTCGGTGGAGATCTACCACGCGGGCCACAACCTGATCGAGACGCGCGCGCCGATCCGCGCAATGAGTTTCGCGAGCTGGGGCGGCAAGCCCTACCTGGTGGCCGCCTACACGTGCACGCCGCTGGTGACGATCCCGCTGGACGACCTGAAGGACGGCGCACACATCCGCGGCAAGACCGTCGCTGAACTCGGCTACGGCAACACGCCCGCGGACATGATTGCCTACTCGCGAACAGAGCAGGGCAAGACCGAGGACTTCCTGCTGCTGGCGAACTTCGACCGCGTGTCGAACGTCATTCCCGTGTCGCAGCTGGAGGCGACGGGTTCGCGTCCCGGCATCGATAAGCAGGTGCCGTTCGGGCAGCTCGCGGGCGTCGAGGTCATGCAAGCTCCGCTGGCCGGCACGCTGCGGCTGGACAATCTCGACGAGAAATCTTTCGTCGTCGTGCGTCGCCGGCTCGAGAAGGACGCGCTGCAGCTCGTTTCCATCGGCAAGGAATTGAGCTTCCGGCTGACCGACCACGTCTCGGAGTACGCCTTCGCGGAGTACAGCTTCAAGGGCGACAACTTCCAGTTGCAGAACATCAAGCCCCGGCAGGACATGCTGCTGAAGGACGAAGGCTTCCCGGACCTGATCAAGGCATCGGAGTAAGCCGTGCGTCTTCGCCGACTGTGCGGCGCCGTGGCGCTCGCCGTGACGCTGGGCGCGTCGCACGCCGGACCGCCCGCGCCATCCCCCGCAGCTGCGCAAATGGTGCGCGTCCAGCCATCCGCTGGTCAGGTGCCGGCCAACCTGCTGCGCCTGTCCATCGAGTTCGCGACACGGATCGAAGGCCCGGTGCTGCCGAGGCTCGCGCTGCTGCGCCCCGATGGAAAGCCGCTCGAGCAGCCGTTTCTCGAGCAGGAACTCTGGTCGCCCAGCGGCCGAATCCTGACCGTGCTGCTGCATCCAGGCCGCGTCAAGACCGGCCTGAACGCGCGTGAGGTCCTCGGGCCGATCCTGGTCGACGGAGACGATGTGACCTTGACGCTCGACGACCATCCCATCCAGCACTGGCGCGTCGGGCCCGTCGACACGCGCGGTCCGGCGGTGTCGGCATGGCGCCTGTCGTCCGTGCATGCCGGGTCGAGGCAAGCGCTCGTCGTGACGCTGGACGACGCCATCGACGGCCGGGAAGTCGACTACATCGCGATCGCAGACCCGCACGGCCGGCGCGTGAATGGTCAAGCCCTGCTGAAAGACAGCGAGCGCACCTGGGCCTTCACCCCGCACGCCCCGTGGCGCGCAGGCGAATACCGGCTCATCGCGCGCGGCACCCTCGAAGACCCGGCAGGGAATCGCCTCGGCGGGCGCTTCGAAACACCTGCGGCTACGCCGGCCTCTGCGCCCACCGATGCCGCGCTTGCATTCACCGTGGGCTCGGCCTCGTCATCGGCCAGCAAGCATCGCCCCTGAACTCCTGAGCATCCGATGCATTCGACGACACCGCGAGAGCCGTGCTGCTCGATGCATCCAACAATCCAATGTCCGATCGAACTTTCCCCTTCAACCTCCGGCTACCGCAACTCCGTCTCAAGCGACATGGCGCAGCAACGGTCCTTCTCGCCATCGGCGCCTGCATGTCGCAGGTGGCGCGCGCCGACACCCCTTCGTATCAACCCTCGTCCCTCTTCACCCAGTTCGGCTCGGCGCACGGTACCCGCACGCTGACCGCGGGGCTGACCTGGGACCTGCCCTATCGATGGCAGCTGGGCCCGGGCGAGCTGAGCAGCTATCTGGAAGCCTCCTACGCGTACTGGCAAATCCAGTCGGCGGACCGGGCCGGGCTTTCGCACCTGTCGCAGTTCGCGCTGGTCCCGGTGCTGCGCTACCGCCCCGCAGACGGCGCTTCGCCGTGGTTCTTCGAAACCGGGGTGGGGGTGACCGCTACCTCGTCGGTCTACAGGACACGTGAGAAGAGCTTTTCGACGAGCTTCAACTTCGGCACCCACCTAGCGGTCGGCCGCAGCTTCGGTGCGCAACGCCAGCACGAGATCGCGTTGCGCCTCGAACACTTCTCGAATGCGGGCATCAAGCATCCGAACCCCGGCGAGAACTTCATTCAGCTGCGGTACGCACGCAGGTTCTAGTGGCACTGCGCAAGAAGGTGTCGGGCACGACACCGCGATTGGTGCGCTCGCGACAACACAGTGCAACCCCACACATGCCTTCCGTCGCCGCGCATGCCTGCCTAGCATCGAATCGTTCGCAAGCCTCTTCTTCACAAAGCGAAGCCAAACGTTCCGCCAAAAAGCGAACGACTCGCTTCAACCCAACGAATACCTCATGAAGCTCTATCACATGCCCGGCGCTTGCTCCCTCGCCGACCTGATCGTTCTCCAGTGGATCGGCGCAGACCACGAGCCGGTGCGCATGAGCCTGGAAAGCATCAAGTCGCCCGGCTATCTCGCCCTCAACGCGGGCGGCACGGTGCCGCTGCTGATGGACGGCGACCTGTCGCTCACCGAGAACGTCGCCATCCTCGGCTACCTGGCCGACTTGTATCCCGAAGCCCGCCTGCTGGGCGACGGGTCGCCGCGTGCGCGCGCCGAAGTCATGCGATGGCTGGGCTTTCTCAACTCGGATGTGCACAAGGCGTTCAAACCGATCTTCGTGCCGCAGCGCTTCCTGGAAGACGCGGCGATGGCGCCCGTGCTTGCGGACAACGCGCGCGGCCACGTGCGTGAATATCTCGCGCGGCTGGACGACCAGCTCGACGGACGCGACTGGCTGACCGGCGAGCGCTCCATCGCGGACCCGTACCTGTTCGTGATCTCGCGCTGGTCGGCGGCCAAGGAGATCGACATGCAAGGCCTGGACAACCTCGCGCGTTTCGTCCGGATGATGGACGGCAACGCCGGTGTACAGGCCGCGCTGGCTGCCGAGAGCGGCATACCGCAGTAACCCCGGACATGTCATGAGACTGTCGCTGACATCCTCTCTCGAAGCGCCCGAACCGGTCTGCGCCACGTCGAGCGCGCTCGCCCGCTGGTACGCGGAGCAGCCCGCCGTTCGGCGCCTGTGGGCCATCCAGGCGACGGACGGGCCCATGCTGCGCGTCATCGTGATGCTGGAACCCTCGCTGGACGGCGACGAGATCAGTCCCGCCTGGATGGCACATGGCAGCCGATGGGCGCGCGACCTGCGTGAACGGCTGGCCGGCGCTGTGCAACTGGAGCGCATCGACGGGCCGCTGCCCGACGAGTTCGAGATCGACGGCGAAGGCGCCGTGCTCTCCGTGCTGTGTTGGCGCGACTCGACCACGCCCGACGCCTGAGCACCCCATCGGTCCCGGCACAAGAGAGAGGCTCGACCATGGCCCAGGGCACCGCGCGCATCGGGCGCGACCGCTACCGCACGCAGATCGACCTTGCCAGCGGCCACACGCTCGTCTCGGACGAGCCCTCCGTCCTCGGCGGCGAAGGCGCGGGCGCCACGCCCTACGAACTGGTGCTTGCCGGGCTTGGGGCATGCACGGCCATCACGCTGCGCATGTATGCGGACCTGAAGAACTGGCCGCTCGAATCGGTGCAGGTGGACCTTCATCTTTCCCGGGAAGACGACGCCATGCTGATCGAAAGATCGCTGCGCATCGTCGGCCTGGACGACACGCAGAAGGCACGCCTGGCCGACATCGCCGAGCGGACACCGGTGACGCTGACGCTCAAGACGAGCATCCCGATCCGTACGCATCTGGCCTAGACACAGGAACACGCCCCGTGCCCACTCGCTCCTTCGAATTTCTCAACCCCGGTGGACACCGCCTGTCAGGCAGCCTCGAAATGCCGGAGGGTATCCATCGGGGTTGGGCCCTCTTTGCGCACTGCTTTACCTGCGGCAAGAACAACCTCGCGGCCATGCGCATCGCGCGGGCGCTGGCCAGTGCGGGCATCGGGGTGCTGCGCTTCGACTTCACCGGGCTGGGCGACAGCGATGGCAGCTTCGCCGACACGAGCTTCTCGCTGAACGTGCAGGACCTCGTGTCTGCCGCCGACGCCATGGAGGCGGTCGGCATGCCGCCGCGCCTGCTCATCGGCCACAGCCTCGGCGGCTCCGCCATGCTCGCCGCGGCAGGCGGCATTGCAAGCGCGCGCGCCATCGCGACCATTGCCGCACCGTTCGACGTGGCCCACGTGCTGCACCTGCTGGACCCGGCGGGTCTTGCGCGCCTCGAAGCCGAGGGGCAGGCGCTGGTCCAGGTGGTCGGACGGCCGATGGCGGTCGGCAAGGCCTTTGTGGACGACTTGCGCGCACACGACCAAGGCGCACGCATCGCGGTCCTTCGCCGGCCGCTGCTGCTGCTCCATGCGCCGCGGGACCGGACGATCGATATCGAAAACGCCACGCGCATCTTTCTGGCGGCGAGGCATCCCAAGAGTTTCGTCTCGCTCGACGATGCGGACCACCTGCTGTCGCAGCGCGAAGACGCCGAACACGTCGCGCACCTCATCGCGGCCTGGGCGGCCCGCTACCTGCCCGAGCCACCCTCCGGCCATCCGATCGCGGCGGATGCCGAGGCGGAAGAAACGGGGCTGGGGAAATTTCAGCTCGCGCTGCGCTCGGGTGGCTCGCGCTGGCTCGCTGACGAACCCGCAACGGTGGGAGGGCTCGGTTCGGGCCCCACGCCCTACAACCTCTTGTCGTCCGCGCTCGCCGCCTGCACGACCATGACGCTGCGCCACTACGCCGACAGCAAGGGCTGGCCGGTCACGCGCATCCGCACCGCGGTGAGCCACCGAAAGGACAAGGCGACGTCCCCGCCCGATGTCTTCAGCCGCCGGGTGTCCATCGACGGCACCCTCACGCAGGCACAACGCGCGCAATTGCTGGACATGGCGCAGCGATGCCCCGTTCACCAAACGCTCGAAGCCGGCGCGCGCTTCGAGCCCGTGGAAGGCGAGCCACCCGCATGAGCGCCGCGCTGGCCCATGCAGCGAACGCGAGATTGGTGCCTTGTGGACAACACCATGGTCCATCGCGCAGGCCTACCGGGCCCCGGCACCCGATCCTACGATTCATCCATCGCATCAACGAAGGCAAGACGAAGACCATGACCAAGATTGCAAGAAGCCTCGGGCTGACATTTCTGTTCGCCGCAGGCGCTGCCATGGCACAGCACACCGCATCGCACGGCGGGCCCAAGGACGCCAAGGTCACGCCGCTTCTGACCCAGGAGATGAAGGACATCCCCGGCAAGGAAGTGCTGATGATCACGGTGGACTACCCGCCGGGCGCCGTCGACCCGGTGCATCGCCACGACGCCCACAGCTTCGTGTACGTGCTCGAAGGCTCGATCGTGATGGGCGTGAAGGGCGGCAAGGAAGTGACGCTGAAGGCCGGCGACACCTTCTACGAAGGCCCCGACGACATCCACACCGTCGGGCGCAACGCCAGCAAGACCAAGCCCGCGAAGTTCGTCGTCACGCTCGTGAAGAACAAGGGCGCCGAGTTCTTCATTCCAGTGAAATAACCCACCGGTTGCATTCCACCCGCCGCAACGAAGATGACGGGTGTCAGATCGCCGAGGCGGCTGTAATGAGGCGTGCACTTTCCACCCGTTCGTGCACGGGACAGACTCACGTCGGCGCGGTGTCCCCGCGTAAATCCGACCAGCAACACGGCGACGCTGCGGGTGGAAGGCATCCCTTGTTTCCTGCGACAGGAAGCCGGCACGAGCTCTCTTCGCGCCACTCACCCGTTCGCCGCTGGTGAACACCAAGAAAAGAATGCCATGAAGACTACCGCCCCTTCGCTTTCACTTTCACCGTCCCGTGCGGAGGTGCGCGCATGACCACCAGCTGCACGCACCTGGACCAGGTCCACCCGGTCACACCGACAACCAACGGGTGCGAGGAATGCCTGCGGTCCGGCGGCCGCTGGGTTCACCTGCGCATGTGCCTGACCTGCGGTCACGTCGGATGTTGTGACTCGTCGCAGGGAAAGCACGCGACCGGTCACTTCCACCAGACCGGCCACGCGATCGTGCAGTCCGCGGAGCCCGGCGAATACTGGCGATGGTGCTATGTCGACAAGCAGCTCGTCTGAGCCTCGGGTGCGATGCAGCGTCCTGCACCCAGCGATCGACCTCCCCCACTTTTCGGAGCCTTGCCATGAGCCCGCAACTTTCAGCCTTCGACCACAACGACGCCGCCGATGCGGTGTTCGATGCCACGGGCATCGCTGCCCGCGCCAAGCGCGCCGGCGACCTTGCGCCTGACGCGACATTGCCGGACGGTTCCGGCCGGCCGGTTCGTCTGTCGGACGAGTGGCGCAAGGGACCGCTCGTGCTGGTTTTCTACCGTGGCGGCTGGTGCGGTTACTGCAGCCTCCAGTTGCGGGCCTGGCACCAGCGAGCGGATGACCTCGCACGCCTCGGCGCCACGCTTCTAGCGATCTCTCCGCAGACGCCTGACCACTCGATGCGCACGGCCGAGGACAACCAGCTCGCGTTCACCGTACTCAGCGATTCCAACCTCGACGCCGCCAATGGCTTCGAACTGGCCTTCACGCTTCCTCCCGAACTCGTGAGCTTCTACGGTTCGGTGGGCACTGACATTCCCGTTCTGAATGGCAACGGCCTCTGGGTGTTGCCGGTTCCGGCGACCTATGTGATTGACGAGGAAGGCCGCATCCGTTTCGCCCACATTGAGGAAGACATCCGAAAGCGTGCGGAGCCGGCCGATGTGCTGCGCGTCATCGAAGGCTTGGTCCGCGGCCGCGCCCTCGCGGTGGGCGGCAGCTAGCGCCTGCAGCGGCCCATGCGACGAAGCCCGCCAGTGACTGGCGGGCTTCGTCGCATGGGCCTCGGCAATTCGCTGCTCAGTTGGGCGTGCCGCCGGGAACGGGCTTGCGGCGATTCGGCTTGCGCGCGTCGCGCGTCTGGTGGCGCTTCTCGCCGACAACGGCGGCACTGTCGGTTCCGATCGCGCCGCCTTCGGCGGTCTTGACCGTGTCGCCCGAGGGTGCGGCAAGCTTGCCCTGCGATTTCGCCGACACCTTCGCTTGCGCTCGCGCCTGGGGCTTGCTGTCGGTGATGACCTGGTTCTCAGCCGATTGTGCGAAGACGCTCGTCGCGGCCAGGAAGGCGGCGGTCATGACGGTGATGTGCTTGAACATGGGATTGGCTTTCCGAAAGTGAGTGGGATGACACCGCGCGTTGCCGCAAGCGTCCCAAAAAATTCTAGGGTGCGGCCTCGCCGGTTTTCACTTTCGACTGGTGTCATTTCGGAAACATGCCGAGTCCGGGACCGGATTGTTGCGCGTTGGGCAACATCGTGAAGCCTCGTGCATGGCTACCGGCGGCAGCCTCCCAAACCTACGCTACGTCCTGTCTACGCGATCTTCGCAAACGGATGACTCAGCCGCCTCTGAGTCCAGGCATCTGCCCCCAATTCCAGGAGTAGTCATGACCCAACGCGTCAACTATGTCGAGCAATCGCCCGAGCTCTTCAAGAAGTTCGTCGAGTTCCTCAACGCCATCAAGGAAAGCACCATCGAAGAACCGATCCGCAACCTCGTGTCGATCCGCACTTCGCAGCTCAACGGCTGCACGTTCTGCCTGGACATGCACGTCAAGCAGGCCAAGATCCAGGGCGAGCGCGAGCTGCGTCTGTACCACCTGGCCGCGTGGCGCGAGTCGACGCTGTTCATCCCGCGCGAGCGCGCCGCACTGGCCTGGACCGAAGTGCTGACCAGGCTGCCCGAACAAGGCGTGCCTGACGACATCTACGAGCGCGTGCGCACGCAACTGTCGGAAAAGGAAATCTCCGACCTCACCTTCCTCATCATGTCCACCAACGCATGGAGCCGCCTGAACATCGGCTTCAAGAGCGTGCCCGGCGCCTCCGACAAGGTGTTCGGCCTGGACAAGGCAAAGCTCGCCTGATCCGCGCTGCCAGAACTCACCCCGTCATCCACACGGCCCCTTGCGGGCTACAAGGAAATCATCATGAAGATCGTTGTCATCGGCGGCTCGGGCCTTATCGGCTCGAAGGTCGTCAGCAAGCTTCGCGAAGCCGGCCATGAAGTCGTTGCCGCATCGCCAGCATCGGGCGTCAACACCATCACCGGCGAAGGCCTGGCGGAGGCCCTCCAAGGCACTCAGGTCGTGCTCGACGTGGCGAACTCGCCCTCGTTCGAGGACAAGGCTGTGCTCGAGTTCTTCGAGACCTCCGGACGCAACCTGCTGGCCGCGGAAGCCGTGGCCGGCGTGAAGCACCACGTCGCGCTGTCGGTGGTCGGCACGGACCGCCTCTCCGAAAGCGGCTACTTCCGCGGCAAGATCGCACAGGAAAAGCTGATCCGCGAATCGAAGATTCCCTACACCATCGTCCATTCGACGCAGTTCTTCGAGTTCCTCGGCGGCATTGCGCAATCGGGCACCGACGGTGACACCGTGCACCTCTCGCCGGCCTTCGTGCAGCCGATTGCATCGGATGACGTCGCGGCCGCCGTGGCGGACTACACACTGGGCAGCCCGGTGAATGGTGTAGTCGAAATTGCGGGCCCCGAGCGCGTTCGCTTGTCCGATCTGGTACAGCGTTTTCTCGCCAAGACCAACGATCCGCGCAAGGTCGTCCAGGACGTGCACGCGCGTTACTTCGGCGCGGAGCTGAAGGACGACACGCTGGTGCCGGGCGCCAATCCGCGCATCGGCGCGCTCGGCTTCGAGGCTTGGTTCGCACTGCCCAAGCCAGCGCGCTGACACGAAGCGCGCTCTCGGCCGCCTCCTGGTGCGGCCGAGGGCTCCTGCCCCAGGTCCCCTCTCCTCATCCTTGTGAATCCCATGCCCGACAGCTCCCAACCCTCCACATTGGCCTCGTCGAACCTGGCCGACGTCAGCCGTGGGCGTTACGTCATCGATCCTGTGCATTCGCATGTGCTGTTCAGCGTTTCGCACTTCGGCATCTCGACCTATTACGGCGAGTTCACCACGCCTGGCGGCACGCTCGACATTCCGCTGTCAGCAAGCGGCAGTCATACACGCCTGGCGGTGTCTGTACCGGTCGCCAACGTGAAAACGACGAGCCGGATCCTGGACGACGAACTCAGGAGCCGCGAATGGCTCGACGGCGAGCGGTTTCCATCGATCGCCTTCGACTTCGCGGCACCTCTTTCCCTTGCCGAAAATTCGTTTCAGGTGAACGGGGCGCTCACCTTGCACGGCGTGACACGCAACGTCACATTCGATGTGAGCTTCGTCGGCGCCGGCATGAATCCAGCCAAGCAGGTCTACACGATCGGATTCGACATTCGGGGCCGCATCCGCCGCAGCGAGTACGGCGTCACCGCCGCGCTCCCGATGATCGGCGACGAACTCAGCCTCATCATCAGCGCAGCCTTCGAACTCGAAGTTTCAGCCGCCTGAGCACACCGTTCCCCCTCATTGAATTGAACGGAAGCCTGGAATGCCCGCGCAGAAAAGTACAGCCATCGCCTTCGCACCCGAAGCCGCACAACAAGGCCCATTGCAACCGCCACCTATCGCGCTGCTCGACAAGTACAAGGGGCAGGAATTCGAGCCGATCTATTCGACGGTCGTCACGGTAAGCGGCGGCGAAGCAGAACACGGTCGGGCGTCGGGCGTGGCGCGCTCCGACGACGGCAACCTGAACGTGCAGCTGCGGCTTCCCACCGCTCTGGGCGGTGACGGTGGCGGCACCAACCCGGAGCAGCTGTTCGCAGCGGCCTATGCCGCCTGCTTCCATGGAGCCTTGAACCTGTTGGCAGCGAAAAACAAGATTCCGGTTCACGACGCCAACGTGCAGATGTCCGTCACTTTCGGACGCGACCCCGTCGACGGGCTCTTCATGCTCACGGCCGATGTCCGGATTCACTTGCCCGATGTCGAGAAAAGCGTGGCCGAAGAACTGGTGCGCAACACGGAACGGTTCTGCCCCTACGCCAAGATGGCGCGCAACGGCATCACGAGCATCGTGGCATTGGCGGCCTAGGTATCCAGACACCCGCGCCACACTCGCACCGGCGCTCCCTTTCCCTGCGTTCAGAAAGCCTATGAGCGATTCACCAGACACCCCGCGCAAGACCCCGCTTACCACTGCCTTCGGCGCTCCCGTGGTCGACAACCAGAACAGCCTCACCGCCGGCCCCCGCGGCCCCGTCCTGATGCAGGACGTGTGGCTGCTCGAGAAGCTGGCCAACCTGAACCGCGAGATCA
>NZ_JAEFCB010000036.1 GCF_016405905.1 Variovorax sp. IB41
ATAAGCCCCTCACCGAAGCTCCCCATGAAGATCCTCGTCCTCCACGGCCCCAACCTCAATCTGTTCGGCCGCCGCGAACCCCACATCTACGGCAAGACCACGCTCGCCGAAATCAACGCGCAACTGCAGGCGCTCGCGGACGAACTCGGCGTGACGCTGGAGACGATCCAGTCGAACCACGAAGGCGACCTGATCGACTTCCTGCACACGCACATCGACGATGCGCAGGGCGCGCTGGTGAACCCCGCGGGCCTCACGCAGCACGGCGTGCCGCTGCACGACGCGATCAAGGCGATGCCCTTCCCCACCATCGAGGTGCACATGTCCAACATCGCCGCGCGCGAGGCGTGGCGCGCGCACTCGATCATCTCGCCGGCGGTCAAGGGCACGGTGCAGGGGCTCGGCCCGCTGTCGTACCTGGCCGCGCTGCGCGCGCTGGTGGAGATGCAAAGAACAGCCTTGGCCGCGGCCGCGCCATGAACCGCTGGATCGATCGCTGCTGCACCGGCATCGAGGCGCTGATCGCGGCCGCGCTCGCGGTCATGGTGGTGCTCGTGTTCGGCAACGTGGTGCTGCGCTACGGCTTCAACTCAGGCATCACGATGTCCGAAGAAGTCTCGCGCTGGCTCTTCATCTGGATGACCTTCCTGGGCGCAGTGGTCGCGCTCAAGGAGCACGGCCACCTGGGCGTGGACATGGTGGTGCAGAAGCTGCCGCCCATCGGCAAGAAGATCTGCCTGGCCGTGGGCCACGTGGTGATGCTCTACATCGTGTGGCTGCTGTTCCAGGGCAGCGTCGCGCAGGCGCGCATCAACTGGGACGTGACGGCACCGGTCACCGGCGCCTCGATGGCCATCGTGTACGCCTCGGGCGTGGTGTTCTCGGTGCTGGCCGGCTTCATCCTCGCGCTGGACCTCTTGCGCCTGCTCATGGGCCGCATCGCCGAGAGCGATCTGGTGATGGTGCAGGAATCGGAAGAGGCAGTGCAGCTGCAGCAGATCCTGGGCTCGCAGCAGGACGAGACGCCGGGAGCGCGCAAATGACCATCCTCGTCTTTGTCGGCTCTCTCCTTCTCGCCATGGCGATGGGCATTCCCATCGCGTTCGCGCTGCTCGCGAGCGGCGTGGCGCTCATGTGGCACCTGGACCTCTTCGACGCACAGATCCTCGCGCAGAACGTGATCGGCGGCGCCGACAGCTTTCCGCTGCTGGCCGTGCCCTTCTTCATGCTGGCCGGCGAGATCATGAACGTGGGCGGCCTTTCGAAACGCATCGTCGACTTCGCGCTCGCGGTGGTCGGCCATGTGAAGGGCGGCCTGGGCTACGTGACCATCATGGCCGGCTGCCTGCTCTCGGCGCTCTCGGGTTCGGCCGTGGCCGACGCCGCGGCGCTCACCGCGCTGCTGCTGCCGATGATGGTGAAGGCCGGCCACGACAAGCCGCGCGCGGCGGGCCTCATCGCGGCCACGGGCGTGATCGGGCCGGTGATTCCGCCGAGCATCGGCCTCGTGATCTTCGGGGTGGCGGCCAACGTGTCGATCTCCAAGCTGTTCCTCGCGGCCATCGTGCCGGGCCTCTTGATCGGCGCGGCGCTGTGGTTCACCTGGGCGTGGCTCGTGCGACGCGAGAAGATCGTGCCGCCGCCGCGCAAATCGTCGGCCGAGATCTTCGCCACGTTCCGCAAGGCGACTTGGGCGTTGATGCTGCCGGTGATCATCCTCGTGGGCCTGCGCATGGGCGTCTTCACGCCGACCGAGGCCGCGGTGGTGGCTGCGGTGTATGCGCTCTTCGTCTCGACGGTGATCTACCGCGAGATCACCTGGCGCGACCTCTACGGCATCTTCGTGAGCGCGGCCAAGACCAGCGCGATCGTGATGTTCCTGATCGCCGCGGCGATGGTGAGCGCCTGGCTCATCACGGTGGCCGACCTGCCCTCCAAGATCGTCGGCCTGCTGGAGCCCTTCATGGGCAACCAGATCCTGCTGATGGTGGCGATCATGGTGATCGTGATGGTCGTGGGCACCGCGATGGACATGACGCCCACCATCCTGATCCTCACGCCGGTGCTCATGCCGGTGGTGAAGGCGGCGGGGATCGATCCGGTGTATTTCGGCGTGCTCTTCATCATCAACAACTCGATCGGGCTGGTCACGCCGCCGGTGGGCACGGTGCTCAACGTGGTGGCCGGCGTCGGGAAGATATCGATGGACGACGTCACGCGCGGCGTGGTGCCATTCATGATCGCGGAGTTCGCGATCCTGTTCGTGATGGTGGCGTTTCCGCAGCTGGTGATCGCGCCGGCGCGGTGGTTCGGAGGCTGAGATGCGGCGCGTCCCTCTGTGCGCCATGCGGCCCGCGTGGCTGGCCGCCCTCGCGCTGCTGGTGGGGGTGCAGTTGCCCGCCGTCGCGCAAGACCCCGAGCGCGAAGTGCTGCCCGAGCAGCGCCAGGCGCTGGCCTTCGTCTCGCCCACCGGCCTCGTGCCGCTCAACGGGAAGATGCTCTTCAGCGCCTTCCACATCGCATCGGGCCAGGAGCTGTGGGTCACGGATGGCAGCGGCGCCGGCACGCGCATGCTGAAGGACATCCGTCCGGGCTTCCGCGGTTCTTTCCCTGCAGGGCAGACGCTGTTCAAGGGCCACGTCTACACGACGGCCACCGACGGCGCGAGCGGCCTCGAACTCTGGCGCACCGACGGCACGGCCGCGGGCACCACGCGCGTGATCGACCTGCGGCCCGGCGAGGAAGGCGCGATGCCGAGCGAACTCACGGTGTTCCGCGACGCGCTGTACTTCGTGGCGGACGACGGCAAGACGGGGTTCCAGCTGTGGAAGACATCGGGCACGGCGGAGACGACGACGCGCGTGTCGTCGATCGACGCAGGGCCTCGCGCGGTGGCGCGGCAGCTCACGGTTGCGGGCAAGCGCCTCTTCTTCACCGCGACCACACGCGAGCACGGCCACGAGCTTTGGGTCACCGAAGGAACGCCGGAGACCACGCGCGTGGTGAAGGACGTTCGTGCGGGCCCCGAGGACGCGGGCATCCAGGCGCTGACCGCAATGGGCGACGACCTCTACTTCACCGCGCACGATGGCGAGCACGGCATCGAGCTGTGGAAGAGCGACGGCACCGAACGCGGCACGCGCATGGTGAAAGACATCCGGCAAGGCGCATCGCCTTCGCGCCCTTCGCACCTGGTCGCGGTCGGCCGCACCTTGTACTTTGCGGCGGACGATGGCGTGCACGGCACCGAGCTCTGGAAGAGCGACGGCACCGAAGGCGGCACGATGCTGGTGAAGGACATCCGCGCTGGCTCGGGCGGCTCCATCTCCAGCCCGTTCGCAACGATGGGCGGCCGCGTCTACTTCGCTGCGACCGATGGTGCGTCCGGCGCGGAGCTGTGGCGCAGCGACGGCACCGCCAAGGGCACCGTGCGGGTGAAGAACATCGCACCGGGACCAGAGAGCGGATCGCCCGCGCGCTTCGCGGTGATCGGCTCGACGCTGTGGTTCTCCGCGAACGGCGGCAGCGCGATGGGCGTCGAGCCGTGGACCAGCGACGGCACCACGGCCGGCACGCGTGCGGTGGCCGACGTGGCGGCCGGTGCGCGCAACGCGCTGCCGCTGGGCTTTCGCGCGCTCGGCGATGCGGTGCTCTTCGCCGCCGACGACGGCCACGGCAACGAGCGGCTGTGGACGCGCCGCAAGGATGGCCGCGTGGCGCTGATCGGCGATCCGCTCAAGGAGCGCTTGCGCTGAAGGCCTGCGTGGTCGCGTAGTCGCGCAACGCCTGCTGCATCGCGGCGGCGAGCGCGGGATGCGTGGGGTCGTGCCCCGCGCCTTCTGCCCATTGCAGGGCGGCGCGGCCGCGCAGGATGTCCGCGAGCGCCTGAGCGCCTTGCGGTGGACACAGGGCGTCGCGCGTCCCGTGCACGATGAGCGTGGGGACGGCAGGCAGCGCGGCGCATCGCTCGAGCAGCGTGGGCGCGCCGAGCCAGCACCCGTGGCTCAGGTAGTGACTCTGCACACGGTAGCGCGACACGAGCCGTTGCAACGCAGCGTCATCGCCCAGCGGTACGGCGCTCCCGCATGACATGCGCTGCTCCCAGTCGAACCAGCAGCGCGCGACATCCCGCTGCCGCTCCCACGTTCCGTGCGCGAAGATGTCCGCGAGCACCGTCGTGATCGGGCATTGCCGGCGCCCTGCTTCGTCCCACAGCACGCGCCACTCGGCGCCGCCATGCCTCGCGGTCTCTGCGAAGAAATCGTGGACGTCCGAAGCGCGTGCGAGGAACACGTTGCGCAGCAGGAGCCCGGCGACTGCGGCAGGCTGGTCCAGCGCATGCAGGAGCGCCAGCGTGGCGCCCCACGATCCGCCGACCACCAGCCACCGATCGACCTGCAGATGATCGCGAAGACACCGCAGGTCATCGAGCAGATCGGCGAGCGTGTTGTGTGCGATCGATCCCGCGGGTGTGCTGCGGCCCGCGCCGCGCTGGTCGGGACAGATGATGCGGTAGCGCGTGGGATCGAAGTGGCTGCGCAGCAGCGGCGAGCTCCCCGAGCCGGGCCCGCCGTGCAGCACCAGCGCGGGCAGCCGGCGCGGATTGCCGTGCTCCTCGACGTGCATGACATGGCCACCGCTCAACGGCAACCGATGGACGATCGTCATGTGCGGGCCGGCTCAGCCGCGCGCATTGGCATCGGTGCGAAAAACGAGTTCGCCCGCACGCCGCGCGCCCGGCACGAAGCGGATCGGCGTGCCGGCATCGCGCGGGTCCGCCGCCGCGGCGACCATCGCCTCGACCTCTGCATGCTGCGGGCTCTTCGGGCACACCGGGTCCGTGGCGGCCGCATCGCCGGTGAGAAGAAACGCCTGACAGCGGCAGCCGCCGTGGTCCTTCTCCTTGTCTTCGCAGCTCTGGCAGGTGCTGCTCATCCAGCCGGTGCCGCGGTAGGCGCCGAACGCGGGGCTCTCCTGCCAGATCTCGCGGATGGAGTGATCGCGCACGCTCGGAAAGTCGAGCCCCGGCAGCATGCGCGCGCTGTGGCACGGCAGGGCCACGCCATCGGGCGCGACCACGAGGAACACGCTGGCCCAGCCGGCCATGCAGGGCTTGGGCTTGCCCTCGGCGTAGTCGGGCACGACCCAGAGGATCTTCATGCGGCCGTCCAGGCGCGGGCGGTGTTCGTCGACCACGGCTTCGGCGGTGGCCAGCGCCGCGCGCGTGGGCATCAGCATCTCGCGGTTGCGCCAGGCCCAGCCGTAGTACTGCACGTTGGCGAGCTCCAGGAAATCGGCCTCCATCGACTCGGCCATCTCGATGATGCGGCCCACGTGCGGCAGGTTGTAGCGGTGCATCACGCAGTTCAGCACCATCGGATAGCCGAGGTCCTTGATCGTGCGGGCCACGCGTTGCTTGAGGTCGAAGGTCTTGGTCGAGCTGAGGAAGTCGTTGAGCTCGCGGCTCGAGTCCTGGAACGAGAGCTGGATGTGGTCGAGCCCCGCCTTCTTGAGTGCCTTGGCGCGCTGCGGCGTGAGGCCCACGCCCGAGGTGATGAGGTTGGTGTAGAAGCCCAGGTCGTGCGCCGCCGCGACGAGTTCCGTGAGGTCGTCGCGCACCAGCGGCTCGCCGCCCGAGAAGCCCAGCTGCACCGCGCCCATCGCGCGTGCTTCGCGGAACACGCGAATCCATTCGTCCGTGCCGAGCTCGTTGCTGTACTGCGTGTAGTCGACGGGGTTGGAGCAGAACGCGCAATGCAGCGGGCAGCGGTAGGTCAGCTCCGCGAGCAGCCACAGCGGCGGCTTCGCGGCCACCGCGCGCTGCTGGAGGTCACCGGACCCAGTGGCGTCCATGGGCCTGCTCCAGGAACTCGATCACGTCGGCGCGCAGGTCGGCTTCGCCGAAGGTGGTCTCCAGGTCGGTGACGAGCGCGGCCACGGAGGTCTTGCCGTCGCAGCGCTTCAGGATCTCCGCGGCCGGTCCGTTCAGCTTGATCATGCCCTCGGGGAACAGCAGCACGTGGCACTGCTGCGCGTCCTCCCATTGCAGCCGGTACATCGTGGCAAGCGACGGTTGCGCGCTGTCGGTCCATTGCGTCATGGCTGCTGCTCTTTCGCAAGATCGTCGGGATAGGCGCGCTCGATGGCATCGAGCATGGCCCAGAGGATGTCCAGCTTGAAGCCCAGGATCTGCAGCGCGCGCTCCTGCCGCTCGCGCGTGGTGCACCACTGCATCGCGACCTCCAGGCCGTGCTCGACGTCGCGGTCGGCCAGCGGGATGCGGCTGCGAAAGTAATCCAGGCCCGAGGTGTCGATCCACGGATAGTGCGTGGGCCAGCCCGCGAGCCGGTCCTTGTGGATGCGCGGCGCGAACATCTCGGTGAGCGAGGAGATCACCGCCTCCTGCCACGGCGCGGTGCGCGCGAAGTTGACGTACGCATCGACCGCGAAGCGCACGCCGGGCAACACCAGCGCATGCGATTCGAGCGTCTCGCGCGCGAGGCCGGTGGCGATGCCCAGGCGCGTCCAGATCTCGATGCCGCCCGCGTTGGCGCCTTCGTGACCGTCATGCCCGTCGTGGTCGAGCATGCGCACCACCCAGCGCCGGCGCGTCGCGCGGTCGTCGCAGTTGGAGAGGACGGCCGCGTCCTTCACCGGAATGCGGCACTGGTAATAGAAGCGGTTGGCCACCCAGCCGCGCACCTGGAACGGCTGCAGTTCGCCCGCGTTGAGGCGGCGATTGAACGGATGATGGCTGTGGTAGCGCGACTCCATCGCGCGCAGGTTCGCTTCGAAGACCTGCGGGGACCACGGCTCCTGGTGCTGTTGCTGCGTCACTTGTTCAGATCTCCAGTTCCATGCCGTCGAAGGCGACCTCGATGCCGCGGCGCGTGAGCTCCGCGCGCTCCGCGCCGTCTTCGTCGAGGATGGGATTGCTGTTGTTGATGTGGATGAGCACCTTGCGTTTTGCGGCGCAGGCGTCGAGTGCTTTCAGCATGCCGGACCCGTGCGGTCCGTCGCATTGCGGCAGGTGGCCCATGTCGGCCGCGCGCTTGGTCCCGAGGCCCGCGGTGAGCATCTCGTCCTCGGTCCAGAAGGTGCCGTCGACCAGCACGCAGTCGCAGGCATCGAGGCTCTTGCGTTCGGCATCGCCGACCTGCGCGAGGCCCGGCGCGTAGAGCACGCGCTTGCCGGTGGACGGGTCTTCGATGAGCACGGCGGCGTTGTCGCTGCGTGCCTCGGTCTGGCGGCGTGGTGAATACGGCGGCGCCTTGCCGGGGACGGGCACGGCCTGCAAGCGCAGGCCGGCGATCTCGTGCCACGCGCCGCCGCCGGCCTCGAGCGGCATCGGGTGCCAGGTCACGCCGCAGTATTTGTCGAGCGCGTTCAGGAGCGGCAGGCTGCCGGTGAGGTCTTCGTAGGATTCAGGCGTGCAGTAGAGCTGCAGCCGCGGTCCTTCGCGCAGGCTCAGAAGGCCTGCGACATGATCGATCTGCGAGTCCATCAGCACCACCGCCTGGATGGGCGAGTGGCGCACCCCATGGCGCGGCTGCAGTGCCTTCGACGCACGCAACTGTGCGCCGATGTCGGGCGATGCATTGAGGAGCACCCAGTCGTCGCCGTTGGCGGACACCGCGATGGAGCTTTGGGTGCGAGGGCTCGCCCGCACCTGGCCGGTTCGCTGGCCCGCGCACAGGCGGCAGTTGCAATTCCATTGCGGGAAGCCGCCGCCCGCCCCTGAACCTAGAACCAATAGCTTCATACGACCCAAAGAAAAACGGCACCGGTGGAGGCCGGTGCCGTTGTGGTCCGCTCTCAGCGAGCGGAGATGTACATCGTGATCTCGAAGCCGAAACGCAGCTCTTCGAACTCAGGCTTGCACCATTTCATCGCATTGCTCCTTCAGTGGTTGGGGTTGAGGGACGGTATCAATATACGACGATCTTGCCCGTAGGACGCGGGCTATGACAGTCGTTGTAGAAGTACTCGCCGGGTGTGTCGAAGGTGTGGGTCGCCGATTGGCCCGGGGCCAACCTGAAATCGAACCTGCCCTCGAAGAACTGCGTCGCGCAGTGCGTGTTGGCGTTGGCGGCTGGATTGGTGAAGGTCACCGTGGTGTTCGCCGGCACGCGCATGAAGGTCGGCGTCATCGCATTCACCGCCGTCGACTCGGCCGTGCCGGGCGCGTTCGCCGGCGTCTGCACGCGCGCGAGGAACACGGTGTTGGGCGTCGGCAGCGCCGCGCCCTCCACCGCCGAGCCGGACACCGGACGGCGCACGACGGGCGGTGCCGGCGTTGCGGGTGGCATCACCGTGCCGCCGACCTTGAAGGCCCACAACCGGTCGCCGCGCGGCGCCGAATCGCCGTACGGAATGCTCGTGCCGCCCGCGAACACGGCCACGTACTGCTCACCGTCGATCTCGTAGGTGATCGGGCTCGCGCTGATCGCAGCGCCGGTCTGGAAGCGCCACAGTTCGCTGCCGTCGTTGGCATCCATCGCGAGCAGGTTGCCGTCGGGCTGGCCGATGAAGAGCAGGTCCGATGCGGTGGTGAGGATGCCGTTGCCGTGCGCGAGCGAGTACGGCATCTGCTTTTTCCACTTCACGAGGTTGGTGCTCGGATCGACCGCCACCACCGCGCCCGTCATGTAGGTGCCCGGCGGGCGCAGGCCGTTGCTCGACTCGGTGAGCGAGTGCGCGGCCGACACGTAGCCCATGCCGGTGTACACGAGGCCCGTGTGCTGGCTGAAGGCCTGGTGGTTCCAGTTCGCGCCACCGCCGTGTCCGGGGATCGAGAGGATCGGCACGTCCCAGTGCGCGTCGTACAAGCACCCCTTCACGTAGTTGGGCACGGCGCGGTTCGGGTCGCCCGGAATGGCGGTGCCCAGCGGCTGGTCGACGATGCAGGTCTCGGTCCATGCGCCCTGGCGCGGCAGCGGCTGCGTGGGCCAGCTGGCCTGGCGGGCGTCCTGCTTCACGGGCACCTCGTCGATGCCCAACGGCGCGCTGCCGTCCTTGCGATCGAGGATGTAGTACATGCCCGTCTTGCTGCCATAGATGACGACCTTGCGGTCCTTGCCGTCGATCTTCACGTCGGCGAGCACGGGCGACATCACGTTGTCCATGTCCCAGATGTCGTGGTGCACCGACTGGAAGTGCCACTTGTATTCGCCGGTCTTCAGGTCGAGCGCGACGAGCGAGTTGGCGAACAGGTTCAGGCCCGGCCGCGTGGATCCGTTCTGCGACGAGCCGCCGCGCACATTGCCGAAGGTCCAGTAGATGAGGCCCAGCTCCGGGTCCACCGCGGGGTGGATCCACGGCGTGGCGCCCGCGCGGTCCGACTCGGCCGCGCCGCCCCAGGTGTCGTAGCCGATCTCGCCGGCGCGCGGCACGCCCCAGAACGACGTGAGCACCTTGCCGGTGAGCGCATCGGCCGAGAACGCGGCGCCGCGGTTGCCGTCGTTGGTGCCGAGGAAAAGGCGCTTGTCGTGATAGACCAGCGCCACCTTCTGCAGCGCTCCCTGGTAGTCGGGGTCGGTGGCGCTGCTGGGGTACTGCTTGATCCACGCGATGGCGCCGGTGTCGGTGCGCAGCGCCACCAAGCGGTTGCCGGTGGCGACGGTGAACACCAGGCCCAGGTCTTTCGCGACCGCCACGCCGCGGCGCGTGATCGCGCCGTAGGGCGTGGTCCACTTCCACTTCGTGAGGCCGGTCTTGCCATCGACCGCGATCACGTTGCCCACCGCGGACTCGATGTAGATCGTGCCGTCGACCACCACCGTCGTGCTCTGGTTGTTGCCGGTGGCCATGCCGCCTTCGATCTGGTTGACCCAGGCGCCGCCGAGCCTGGCGACCTGGGCCTTGTCGATCTTCGCGAGGCTGGAGTAGTTCTGGTTGCCCAGGTTGCCGCCGACTTTGGGGAAGTCCTTGTCGCCTGCCGTGCAGCAGTCCGACAGGTTGGCCGAGGGCGTGGCGGGTGCGGGCGGCGGGGGTGGCGGCGTGCCGGGCCCCGGAGGCGGCGGCGCGGGCGGCGCGGGCACCACCGGGAACGCGGGCGCGCCGCCGCCCGACGATCCGCCGCACGCGGTGATCAGCAACGGCGATGCGAGCACGCCGCAGGAAATAAGCAGCGTGACCAATGATTTTTTCTTCATGGATGTCTCTACTCGGTGAAGGTGGAACGGATGGGGTCGAGCGTGGGCGGTCGCCGTTGCGCCGTTACTCGGTGCAGAAAGGCGTGAGGCCCATCGCGGACTTCACGCCCTGCACGACCAGCTTCTGGAACTCGATGGCGCCGACGCCCGAGAGGTCCGCGGTGAACGAGTGCGCGTTGTGGCCGAGGGTCGTGAGCCATGCGCGGCCGCCGTCGTAGTACTGGCACCAGGCGACCGGATGGAAGTCCGCGTGGCCGGGGTGCGGCGCGGAGGTCAAGGGTTTCAGCGTGGACGTGTCGACCTTGGCGAGGAACTTCACCTTCGTGGGGAAGGGCGTGAGGTTGTACCACTCGTCCTGGAAAGAGAAGCGCTTGGGCACGTCCTTCGTGGAGGGGTCGTCCGAGACGATCTCGACATCGCCCGCGCGGTTCGGCCCGTGGTTGTAGAAGTTCGCGTTGCCCAGGAGGCCTTCGTAGTACGGCCAGTTGTACTCGGCGCCGAACGCGTTGTGCAGGCCGACGAAGCCGCCGCCGCGACGCATGTAGTTGCGAAGCGCGGTGCGCGCGGCGTCCTGGCTCGTGGTGACCGCGCCGTTCCACAAGGTGTCGCGGTTCGAGCTCGCGAAGATGATGGCCTTGTAGTTGTTGATGCGGCTGCCGAGCACCGCGACGTCTTCGGTCCAGTCGACCGTGATGCCTTCGGCCGTGAGCATGCGCACGAGGCCGGCCTGCATGATGTTGTCGGGGTTCATCACCGGGTTGAGGCCCGTGCCCATCGGCGTGCCGAGCACAGCGTGGCGCGGCCCCGCGGTGCGCGAGTAGACCAGCACGCGATCGGGCGTGGTGTCGAACGCGCCCCAGTTGTTGTAGCACTTGGGGTTGGTGCCGCGGCACACGTTGTAGTAGGTGTCGAAGCTGTCGTCCGCCTCGGCCACGGGGTCGGTGGGCTGCGCCGGCACTTCGTCGGTCGGCGCGGTGGGCGAGGTGGGCGCGGCCGGTGCGACGGGCTGGATCGGAAAGCCCGCGAACGACGAGCCCCCGCCGCTGCCGCCACCGCAGGCGGTCACCGCCAGCGCGAGCGCCGCGGTCGATGCAAGGCCGAAGAGAAATGATCTGGACGATTTCAAGGGTGTCTCCTTTTTTTGGTCGAAGCGGGACCCGCGGGGACACGTCCCCGAGAGCGGATGGGCTGCTCGGCGGCGGCCGGCAGGAGCAGCGGTTGGGCGAGGGTTGCCGGCCTGGGAGCGGCGGCGTTCAGCCCGTGGCGTTGTTCGCGGCGAGCGCGAGTGGCCGGGCGGTCATGGC
>NZ_JAEFCB010000037.1 GCF_016405905.1 Variovorax sp. IB41
GTGGACGAGCCGACGGCGCCGTTCAACCTGCTGGACGTGCAGGGCGATGGCACGCAGGTGCACGAGGCGAAGCTCAAGCTGGCGCCCGATCTGGCGCAGCAGGTGCGGCGCGAGGCGCAGCGCCATGGGGTGGGCGCGGCGACGCTGTTCCATCTGGCGTGGGCGCTGGTGCTTGGCAAGGCCACGGGCAAGGACGACGTGGTGTTTGGCACGGTGCTGTTCGGGCGCATGCAGGGCGGTCAGGGCACGGACCGGGCCTGGGGCATGTTCATCAACACGCTGCCGGTGCGCGTGAAGTTGGGCGCGCGCGATGTGGCGCACTGCGTGAAGCAGACGCACGACGCGCTCACGCAGTTGCTGCACCACGAGCACGCGAGCCTCGCGCTGGCGCAGCGCTGCACGGCGCTGCCGGGCGGCGCGCCGCTCTTCTCGGCGCTGCTCAACTACCGCTACACGCAGGAGCAGGCCGAAGGCACGCTGCTCCTCGAAGGTATGGAAGTTCTCGGTGCCGACGAGCGCACGAACTACCCGCTCACCCTGTCGATCGACGACCTGGGCGAGGGCTTCGAGGTCGTGGCGCAGATCCACGAGCCGGTGGGGGCCGCGTATGTCTGCGGGCTGGTGCATTCGGCGCTGGAAGGGATCGTCGATGCGCTGGCGAAGCCGGTCGCGCGGCCGGTCTGCGAGATCGATCCGATGCCCGCGCAGGAGAAGCAACAGCTCGCGGCGTGGAGCGCGCGCGTGCAAGACTGTGGAGATGCGGAACCGCTGCACCGGCTGATCGAACGCCAGGCGGCGCTGCACCCCGAGGCACCTGCGTTGTCCTTCGAGACACAGACGCTCGGCTACGGCGAACTCAACCGCAGGGCCAATCGGCTGGCGCATCACCTGATCGAACTGGGCGTTGGCCCCGAGACCCGCGTGGGCGTCGCGGTGGAACGCGGCATCGAGCTCGTGGTGGCCCTGCTGGGCATCCTGAAGGCCGGCGGCGCGTATGTGCCGCTCGATCCGGAGTACCCGGCCGATCGCATCGCCTACATGGTGGAAGACAGCCGCCTGTCGCTGGTGCTCACCCAGAGCCACCTGCAGGCGTCGGTCGCGCTGCCCGCCGGCGTGGTCGTGCTGCCGCTGGACACCACGGACTTCAGCAATTACCCCGATACAAATCCCACGGTGGCGCTGAGCCCGGACAACCTCGCCTACGTGATCTACACCTCCGGCTCCACCGGTCGGCCCAAGGGCGCCCAGCTGTGCCACCGCAACGTGACACGCCTGCTGTCACAGACGGACGCATGGTTTCACTTCGGCCCCGAGGACGTATGGACCCTGTTCCACTCCTACGCCTTCGACTTCTCGGTGTGGGAGATCTTCGGGGCGCTGTGCACCGGCGGCAAGTTGGTGGTGGTGCCCTACTGGGTCAGCCGCTCGCCCGAGGACTTCCTGCAGCTGCTGCGCACGCAGCGCGTGACGGTGCTCAACCAGACGCCCTCGGCATTCGGCCAACTGGCCAGCCTGCCGCAGGCGCTGGCAGAACCATTGGACCTGCGCGTCGTGATCTTCGGCGGCGAAGCACTCGAGCCGCAGCGCTTGCGCACATGGATCGAGCACCACGGCGACCAGCAGCCGCAACTGGCCAACATGTACGGCATCACCGAGACCACGGTGCACGTGACCTACCGTCGCATCACCGCCGCGGACATCGGCCCGCAGCGCAGCCCCGTGGGCATCGCGATTCCCGACCTGGGCCTGCGCGTGCTCGATGCGCAGCTCAACCCCGTGCCGCTGGGCGTGGCGGGCGAGTTGCACGTCTCGGGCGAGGGCCTGGCGCGCGGGTACCTGAACCGTGCCGGCCTCACGGCCGAGCGCTTCATCGCGGCCGAAGACGGCAGCCGCCTGTACCGCACCGGCGACCTGGTGCGCTGGAACGCGCAGGGCCAGCTCGATTACCTGGGCCGCATCGACCACCAGGTGAAGGTGCGGGGCTTCCGCATCGAGCTGGGCGAGATCGAGGCGCAGCTGCTGGCGCAGCCCGAGGTGCGCGAGGCGACGGTCATCGCGCGCGAGCAGGCGGGCGCGACGATGCTGGTGGCGTATCTGTCGGCGCAGGCAGGGCAATCCATCGACACGCCGGGCCTGCGCACGCGGCTGGGCGCGGTGCTGCCCGACTACATGGTGCCGGCGGCCTTCGTGGTGCTGGCGACCTTGCCGCTGAACGCCAACGGCAAGGTGGACCGCAAGGCGCTGCCCGAGCCCGAGCGGGCCAGCGAGCGGGCCTACGAGGCGCCGCAAGGTGAGATCGAAGTGGCGCTAGCAGCAATCTGGTGCGAGGTGCTGGGCATGGCCCGCGTCGGCCGCCACGACGATTTCTTCGAGCTCGGCGGCCACTCGCTGATGTCCGTGCAGATGGTGGCTCGCGTCGAGAGCGCGATGCATGCGCAGCTGTCGATCAAGGACATCTTCCAGCACCCGACCCTGGGCGGCATGGCCGCCCTGATCACCGGCGCCGGCCAGAGAAAGCCGCTCGCCGATGCCCTCTCCGATATCGATGCCTTCATGGACAGCATGGAAGAAGCTGCATGAACCCCGGCAACGCGAAGCCACCGTACGGATCACATCTCAGATGACCACCCCCAGTCCCGTTCCCGCCACCACCCACGACCAGATCGGCAAGCGCTTCTCGCGGCTGAACGCGGCGCAGCGCCGCGCGGTGTACCAGAAGATCCGCGCCGAGGGCTTCACCATCGGACAGTTTCCGATCACCCCGCGCGAAGAGGCCGCGCAGGCGGCCTGCGCGCCGTCGTATGCGCAGATGCGCCAATGGTTCCTGTGGCAGCTGGAGCCGGGCAGTTCGGCGTACCACGTCTCGGGGGGCCTCCAGCTCGAAGGGCGGCTCGATGTCGAGGCGCTGAAGGCGAGCTTCGCCGCGCTGGTCGCGCGCCATGAATCGCTGCGCACGGTGTTCGCGGCCGATGCGCAAGGCGTGGTCGAGCAGCGCGTCTTGCCGGACGCGGGATTCGACATCTCCTTCGTCGATCTCGCAGCCCTGGATGGCGCGCAGCGCGAGGCACGCACCGCCGAGGAAGCGCGGCGCATCTGCGACACGCCTTTCGACCTGACCGCCGGCCCGCTGCTGCGCGTCGGGCTCGTCCGCCTCGGCGCGAACGAACACGTGCTGGTCGTGGTGATGCACCACATCGTGTCCGACGGCTGGTCGATGCGCGTCGTGGTGGACGAGTTCGTCGCGCAGTACCGGGCGCGCGTGCTGGGCCAGGTGCCGGCGCTCGCGCCGCTTCCGATCCAGTACGCCGACTACGCGCTGTGGCAGCGGCACTGGCTCGAAGCCGGCGAGAAAGACCGCCAGCTGGAACACTGGAATGCGCAGCTGGGGGCTGCCCATCCGGTGCTGCAACTGCCGACGGACCATCCGCGCCGCGCCGACGGCAAGTACCGCGCCGCGCGCCACGACATCGCGCTCACGCCGGCACTGGCCGCATCGCTGCGCAAGCGCGCGCAGGCCGAGGGCGCGACGCTCTTCATGGTGCTGCTCACGGGCTTCCAGGTGCTGCTGCACCGCTACACCGCGCAGCCCGACATCCGCGTGGGCGTGCCGATCGCCAACCGCCACCGCGTGGAGTCCGAAGGCGTCATCGGCTTCTTCGTCAACACCCAGGTGCTGCGCAACGAGCTCGATGGCCGCACCAGCCTGCGGCAGGCGCTCTCGCACACCCGCGAGGCGGCGCTGGGTGCGCAGGCGCACCAGGACCTGCCGTTCGAGCAGCTGGTCGAGGCCCTGCAGCCCGAGCGCAGCCTGAGCACGGCGCCGCTGTTCCAGGTGATGTTCAACCACCAGCGGCAGGACCACGGCGCCCTCGAAAACCTGCCCGGCCTCGCGCTGCGGGACTACGCGCTGGGCGAGCAGCCGGCGCATTTCGAACTGACGCTCAGCGGCACCGAGGACGGCGCGGGCCAGGTGCGGCTGAACTTCGACTATGCGCGCGAGCTGTTCGATGCACAGACTCTCGAACACATGGCGGCGCATTACGTCGCCGTGCTGGCCGCGCTTGCGGAGCGCCCCGACTGCCGCATCGGCGACCTGGACCTGCTGGCCGCCGGCGAAACGCGCCAACTCGTGCAATGGGGCGTCAACCTGCGCGCCGACGGCAACGCCGAGCCGGTGCACCGCCTCATGGCGCGGCATGCGAAAGAGCGCCCCGACGCCACCGCGCTGATCTTCGGCGACCGCACGATGAGCTACGGCGAACTCGACCGCCGCGCCAACCGCCTGGCGAACCGGCTGGTCGCGCTCGGTGTGAAGCCCGAGACCCGCGTGGGCATCGCGGTGGAGCGTTCGATGGAGATGGTGGTGGGCCTCGTCGCCATCCTGAAGGCGGGTGGCGCCTATGTGCCGATGGACACCGAGTACCCGGTGGACCGGCTGGCCTACATGGCCGAGGACAGCGGCATCGCGCTCCTGCTGACGCAAAGCCATCTGCGCGCGCGCGTGCCGGTGAACGCCGGCGTGCAGGTGCTCGAGCTGGACACCGCGAACCTCGACGGCGAGAGCGCCTTCGCACCCGAGGTGCCGGTGCATGCCGGCAACCTCGCCTACATCATCTACACCTCCGGTTCCACCGGCATGCCCAAGGGCGTGATGGTCGCGCACGGGCCCTTCGCCGCGCATTGCGTCGACACGGCCGTGCTCTACGAGATGGGGCCGCGTTCGCGCGAACTGCATTTCCTGTCGTTCTCGTTCGACGGCGCGCACGAGCGGCTTTTCACCGCCTTGTGCTGCGGCGCCTCGCTGCTGCTGCGCGACGCCTCGCTCTGGACGGCCGAGCAGACGCTCGACGCCATGGCGCACCACGGCGTGACCAACGCCGGCTTTCCGCCGGTCTACCTGCGCCAGCTGGCCGACTGGGCCCGCGACACCGGCCGCTGCCCGCCGGTGCAGCTGTATTCGTTCGGCGGCGAGGCGATGTCGCGCGAGAGCTTCGACGCGGTGCGCCGGTACCTCAAGCCGAAGATCCTCATCAACGGCTACGGGCCGACCGAGGCCGTGGTGACGCCGATGCTGTGGAAGGTGGCCGCCGATGCGAGCTTCACCGAAGGCTATGCGCCCATCGGCCGGCCCGTGGAAGGCCGCAAGGCCTATGTGCTGGACGGCGACCTCAACCGCGTGCCGCGCAACGTGGCTGGTGAGCTGTACCTGGGCGGCACGGGCCTCGCCCGCGGTTACCTGCAGCGCGCGGGGCTGAGCGCCGAACGCTTCGTGGCCGACCCGTTCGACGAGACACCCGAAGGGGGCGGCCGCCTCTACCGCACCGGCGACTGGGTGCGCTGGCGCGAAGACGGCCAGCTCGAATACCTGGGCCGCATCGACCACCAGGTGAAGGTGCGGGGCTTCCGCATCGAGCTGGGCGAAATCGAGGCGCTGCTGCTCGCGCAGCCCGAGGTGCGCCAGGCCGTCGCGGTCGCCGTGAACGCCGTGAACGCCGCGAACGGGCCGAACGGGCCGAACGGCACCCGGCTGGTGGGCTACGTGTCGCCCCGTGCCGGCCAGCGCGCGGATGCGGCCGTGCTCAGGGAGCGGCTCGCGCGCGCGCTGCCCGACTACATGGTGCCCGCGGTGATCATGGTGATCGACACGCTGCCGCTCGCACCGAGCGGCAAGGTCGACCGGCATGCGCTGCCCGAACCCGCGGCCGAGGCGGCGCGTGCCTACGAGGCGCCGCAGGGTGCCGCCGAAGAGGCGCTCGCGAAAGTCTGGTGCGAAGTGCTGGGCCTTGCGCAGGTCGGGCGCAACGACAATTTCTTCGAGCTCGGCGGCGACTCGATCCTGAGCCTGCAGATCGTCGCGCGGCTGCGCCTGGCGGGCTGGAAGTCCACGCCCAAGCAGATCTTCGAGCGCCAGACGGTGGCGCTGCTCGCGGGCGCGATCGAGCCCGCGGGCGATGTGAAACGGCCGGCTGCAAGCGCCGCGGAAGGCGCCGTGCCGCTGCTGCCGTTCCAGCGTGAATTCTTCGAGATGGCGATGCCCGCGCGCCACCACTGGAACCAGTCGGTGCTGCTGCAAAGCCGCGAGCCGCTGCAGCTGCCGGCCTTGCGCCAGGCGCTGCGCGCCGTGGTGCAGCACCACGACGGCCTGCGCCTGCGCTTTCGCCAGGACGCGGCGGGCACGTGGCAGCAGGGCTACGAGATCGCATCCGGCAGCGAGCTGGACGAGTTGCTCTGGGTGCGTCGCGCGGCCGATGCCGCGCAGCTCGAAGCGCTGTGCGACGAAGCGCAGCGCAGCCTCGACATCGCGCACGGCTCGCTGATCCGCGCGCTGGCCGTCGAGCTGCCGGGCGGCCAGGCGCGGCTGCTGCTGGCGATCCATCACCTGGTGGTCGATGGCGTGTCGTGGCGCGTGCTGCTCGAAGACCTGCAGCTGGCGTACCGCCAGAGCCTCGCGGGCTCGCCCATCCTGCTGCCCGAGAAGACGAGCAGCTACAAGGACTGGTCGCTCTCCCTGCAGGGCTACGCGGCGGATCATGCCGACGAGCTGGACCACTGGCGCACGCTCGCGCAGGTGCCGGCGGCGTTGCCCTGCGCGCATCCGCAGGCCTCGAACACCGTCAAGGACCAGCAGACGATCGAGCTGCAGCTCGACCGGGCGACGACCGAGGCCTTCCTGAAGGACGCGCCCGCGGCCTACCGCACGCAGGCCAACGACCTGCTGCTCACGGCGCTCGGCCGCGCGCTGTGCGTGTGGGGCGGGCATTCGCAAGTCCTGGTGGATCTCGAAGGCCACGGCCGCGAGGACCTCTTCGCGCACATCGACCTGTCGCGCACCGTCGGCTGGTTCACCGCGCTGTTCCCGGTGGCGCTCGCGCCGCAGGGCGAGATCGGCGAGGCCGTCAAGCGCGTGAAGGAGAGCCTGCGCCGCGTTCCCAACAAGGGCGTGGGCCACGGCGTGTTCAAGCATGCGGGCGATGCCGCGCAGCGCAAGGCGCTGCGGGCGCTGCCGAAGGCGCAGGTGGTGTTCAATTACCTGGGCCAGTTCGACGGCGCTTTCCGTGACGATGCGGGAGAAGGCGCGCAGTGGACTCCCGCGCGGGAAGAGGGCGGCGCGCAGGTGGACGACGGCGCACCGCTTACGCACGAGTTTTCGGTCAACGGCCAGGTGTTCGACGGCCAACTGCGGCTGAGCGTGAGCTTCAGCCGCGCGCGCCACGATGCCGAAGCAGTGCTGGGTTGGGCGCGGCGCTTCCAGGAGGAACTCGAGGCATTGGTGCGCCACTGCGCAGGCGGGCCCCTCGGCGTGACGCCCTCGGACTTTCCGCTGGCCAGGCTCGACCAGCAGGCGCTCGACGCGTTGCCGGTGGCGGCCGCGCGCCTGGCGGACCTGTATCCGCTGTCGCCGATGCAGTCGGGCATGCTGTTCCAGACGCTGCTCGAGCAGGGCGGCGGGGCTTATCAGAACCAGCTGCGGCTCGATTTCAAAGACCTCGACGCCGCGCGTTTCCGCGCGGCCTGGGAGGCCGTGTTCAAGCGCCATGACGTGCTGCGCACCGGCTTCCTGCAGCGCGAAGGGCGTCCGCTGCAATGGATCGACCGCCACGCGCAACTGCCGTGGCGCGAAGAAGACTGGCGCGAGCGGAACCCGTCGTGCGAGGACATGGCCGCGCTGGCGCAGGCCGAGCAGTCGCGCGGCTTCGCGTTGGCGGAGGCGCCGCTCGCGCGCTTCGTGCTCGTGCGCACCGGCGCGCGCAGCCATCATTTCATCTGGACGGTGCACCACGTGCTGCTGGACGGCTGGAGCACCTCGCAGCTGCTCGGCGAAGTGCTGCGCCACTACGGCGGCCAGGCGCTACCCGCGCTCGCGGGCCGCTACCGCGACTACATCGGTTGGCTGCAGGCCCAGGACGCCGCGGCCAGCGAAGCGCACTGGCGCCGCGAGGCGAGCCGCCTCGAAGGCCCGACGCGGCTGGTCGATGCGTTGCCCAAGCCAGCCGTCGCAGGGACCGGCTACGACAACCTGCGCCACGCGTTCGATGCCGAGGCCACCGGGCGGTTCGTGGCGTTCGCCAAGCGCGAGCGCGTCACGATGAACACGCTGGTGCAGGCGGCCTGGGCGCTGCTGCTGCAGCGCTACAGCGGACAGCGCGCGGTGGCCTTCGGCTCGACCGTGTCCGGGCGCCCCGGCGAACTGGCGGGCGTGGAGCAGCTGGTGGGCCTTTTCATCAACACGCTGCCGGTGATCTGCACGCCGCAGCCCGGCCAGGCCGTGGGTGGCTGGCTGCGCGAGCTGCAGGCGCAGAACCTGGACGTGCGCGAGCACGAGCACACGCCGCTCTACGAGATCCAGCGCTGGGCCGGCTCCGCGGGGCCGGGGCTGTTC
>NZ_JAEFCB010000038.1 GCF_016405905.1 Variovorax sp. IB41
GCTCGTTCGGCGCCCCCACGGTGACCAAGGACGGTGTGTCCGTGGCCAAGGAAATCGAACTCAAGGACAAGCTGCAGAACATGGGCGCCCAGCTCGTGAAGGAAGTGGCCTCCAAGACCAGCGACAACGCTGGTGACGGCACCACGACCGCCACGGTCCTGGCACAAGCCATCGTCCGCGAAGGCTTCAAGCTGGTGGCTGCCGGCATGAACCCGATGGACCTGAAGCGCGGCATCGACAAGGCTGTCACGGCCCTGGTCGCCGAGCTGAAGAAGGCTTCCAAGCCCACCACCACCTCCAAGGAAATCGCGCAAGTCGGCTCCATCTCGGCCAACAGCGACGAAACCATCGGCAAGCTCATCGCTGACGCGATGGACAAGGTCGGCAAGGAAGGCGTGATCACCGTGGAAGACGGCAAGTCGCTGGACAGCGAACTGGACGTCGTCGAAGGCATGCAGTTCGACCGCGGCTACCTGTCGCCCTACTTCATCAACAACCCCGAGAAGCAATCGGCGTTGCTGGACAACCCCTTCGTGCTGCTGTTCGACAAGAAGATCAGCAACATCCGTGACCTGCTGCCGGTGCTGGAGCAAGTCGCCAAGGCTGGCCGTCCGCTGCTGATCATTGCCGAAGAAGTCGAAGGCGAAGCCCTGGCTACGCTGGTCGTGAACACGATCCGCGGCATCCTGAAGGTCGTGGCCGTCAAGGCGCCTGGCTTCGGCGACCGCCGCAAGGCCATGCTCGAAGACATCGCCATCCTCACGGGCGGCAAGGTCATCGCTGAAGAAGTGGGCCTCACGCTCGAGAAGGTGACGCTGGCCGACCTGGGTCAAGCCAAGCGCATCGAAGTGGGCAAGGAAAACACCATCATCATCGACGGCTCCGGCGCTGCCGGCGACATCGAAGCCCGCGTGAAGCAAGTGCGCGTGCAGATCGAAGAAGCCACCAGCGACTACGACCGTGAAAAGCTGCAAGAGCGCGTGGCCAAGCTGGCCGGCGGCGTTGCAGTGATCAAGGTCGGCGCTGCCACCGAAGTCGAAATGAAGGAAAAGAAGGCCCGCGTCGAAGATGCACTGCACGCCACCCGCGCTGCCGTGGAAGAAGGCGTCGTGGCTGGCGGCGGCGTGGCGCTGCTGCGTGCCAAGCAAGCCGTGGGCGAGTCGGTCAAGGGCGACAACGCCGACCAGGAAGCCGGCATCAAGCTGGTGCTCAAGGCCATCGAAGCGCCCCTGCGCGAAATCGTGAACAACGCCGGCGGCGAAGCCTCGGTGGTGGTGAACGCTGTGTTGGCCGGCAAGGGCAACTACGGCTTCAACGCTGCGAACGACACGTACGGCGACATGCTCGAGCTGGGCATCCTGGACCCGACGAAGGTCACCCGCACCGCACTGCAGAACGCCGCTTCGGTGTCCTCGCTGCTGCTGACGACCGAAGCCATGGTCGCTGATGCACCGAAGGACGAGTCCGGCGCCGGCGGCGGCATGCCCGACATGGGTGGCATGGGCGGCATGGGCGGCATGGGCATGTAATTTCGCTCGCCCCCAGGCTGCGCGGCACTTCGTGTCCGCTACGCCAACCCCCTACCGGGGGCAACACCTGCGGCCCGGCAAAGCCGGTTCCGCGGTGTTTCGCGAAACAGAAAAAAGCCCCGCTTCGGCGGGGCTTTTTTCATGGGCGAACGGTACTGCGGATCTATCGAAACTGATCGCGCAGCGCCATGTACAGCACCTGGAATCGCGCATGCCGCGTCCTGTGCCCATCGGCCCCTTCGGACGAAGGCGTGAGCTTCTGTTTGACCGGCGGCAGCGTGCACACCTCGGCCACCGCGCCACCATCGGCCAGCCATGCGAGCCGCGCCGCGCCGAGCGCCCCGCCCGTCTCGCTGCCCGCATACAGCGTCAGCGGCACCTGGAAGATGTCGGCCAGCAACTGCCCCCACCAGATGCTGCGCGCGCCACCGCCCACCAATGCGACTTCGCGCAACGGCATGTCGGCTGGCAGGCGCAGCGTGTCGAAGCCGTCGCGCAGTCCGAAGCTCACGCCCTCGACCACCGCATAGGCGATCTCGGCCGGGCCATGCGCGTGCGTGAGGCCGAACAGCGCGCCCTGCGCATTCGGGTTGTTGTGCGGCGAGCGTTCGCCCGACAGATACGGCAGGAACAGCGGGCAGCGCGCCCGGTCCGCCGGCGCCACCGATGCCGCCGCTTCGAGCAGCGCGGCCTCGTCGGCGAACTTGAATGTCTTCGCGGCCCAGCTGACTGCGCTCGCGGCCGAGAGCATCACCGACATCTGGTGCCAGCGCTTGGGCAGCGCGTGGCAGAAGGCATGCATCGCCTGCGCGGGGTTCGGCAAAAAACGATCGGTGGAGACGAACACCACGCCCGACGTGCCGAGCGACACGAAGCCCTGCCCCGGCTCGACCAGCCCCATGCCGACCGCGCTGGCCGCGTTGTCGCCCGCGCCACCCGCGATGAGCACGGCGCCACTGCCCACGCCCCAACGCTCGGCCAACTCGGGCTTGAGCTGCGCCGACACCTCGCTGCCTTCGACCAGCCGCGGCATGTGGTCGCGCGTGAGCCCCGTGGCCTCGAGCAGTTCGTCGGACCAGTCGCGCGCACCCACATCGAGCCACAGCGTGCCGGCCGCATCCGACATCTCGCTGACCGCCTCGCCGCTGAGCATGAAGCGCAGCCAGTCCTTGGGCAGCAGCACGCGCGCCGTGCGCTGGAAGATCTCGGGCTCGTGCTCGCGCACCCACAGGAGCTTGGGCGCCGTGAACCCGGGCATCGCGAGGTTGCCCGTGATCTCGCCCAGGCGCGGCACGGCGCGTGTGAGCGCCTCGCACTGCGCGCCGCTGCGCCCGTCGTTCCAGAGGATGGCAGGACGCAGCACCTCGCCCGCCGCATCGAGCAGCGTCGCGCCATGCATCTGGCCCGACAGGCCGATGGCGCGCACCGCCGACAGCGCTTCCGCATGCGAACCCCGAAGCTGCGCCATGACCTCTTCGAGCGCCTGCCACCATTGGCTGGGCGCCTGCTCCGACCAGAGCGGTTGCGGCCGTTCGACCGTGAGTGCCGCGCGCGCCACGCCGACGATGCGGTGATCGCCCGCGAGCAGCAGCGCCTTGAGCTCGGACGTGCCGAGGTCGAGTCCCAGATACAAGATGAGCTCCCTGCTTTTCTGACTACGAAGAAATGCCCGAGCCGAAGCGCGTATCGGCCTGGCGCCGGAATTCGCTGGGCGTCATGCCCTTGATCTCCAGGAAGCGCCGGTTGAAATTCGCCACGTTGTTGAAGCCGACCTGGTAGCAGATGTCCGTCACGTAGTGGTCGGTCTGCATCAGCAGGTGGCACGCGCTGTTGATGCGCACGCGGTTGACGAAATCGGTGAAGCTGTTGCCCGTGGAGCGCCGGAAGAAGCGGCTGAAGCGGCTCTCGCTCATGCCCAGTTCGGCCGCCACGTCCGACATCGAGATCGGCTCGGCCATGTTGTTGGTGATGCGGTTGACGACGTCGTTGATCTGGTCGACCTGCGCATCGCCGTCGCTGCCCTGCACGCCCTGCATCTGCACGCTCGAGAGCAGGCGGTAGTCGGTGCATTGCGCGAGGTCGGCCATGAATTCCAGGAACAGCCCGAGCCGGCGCACGCCGCGCGCGGCCTTGATGTTGTCCCAGTGCGCCTGCGCCTGCTGCGACATGCCGAAGAACTCGATGCCGTGGCGCGCGCGCTCCAGCAGCTGCATCACTTCGCGCAGCTCGGAAATCTCGGCAGCAGCCCGCTCGATCGGCTCGTGGCGGAACTGGATCACCCGGTCGCGCCCCGCGGCGCCGCCTTCGGGCACGTCGAGCGAGATCCAGTTGTGCGGCAGCCGCGGCCCGCACAGCACCAGGTGCCCGGGCTGGAACGGCCCGATCCAGTCGCCGATGAAGGCCTTGCCCGAGGTCTCGGTGATCAGGTGCAGCTCGTAGTCTTCATGGAAGTGCCAGCGCACCAGCGGGCTCGGAAAGCCGTGCGCGAGGCATCGCACCAGGCCGGTTTCTTCGGGCGCCTCGTAGCCCAGCGAGGGCGAGCGCGCGAAGTCGCGCTCCAGCTCGGGTTGGCGCTGACGGGGGACCGAACGTTTGCGTGGGGACGTCGTCATGGCGGCAGAAGGGCAAGGCCTGGAAGCAGCCTCAATTGTCCGCCTGGGCGAGCGCGTTGTGAACGGCTTCCAGGGTGGGTGGGTCCGCGCCCTCGCGGGTGCAGTTCAGGGCGGCGGCGGTGGCGGCGAAGCGCATCACTTCGATCCAGGCCTCGTCGCTCAGTTCGCCGAGCTGGGCCGGATGCTCGACGCCGTGCGCGAGCAGCGACACCGAGAGCCCCGCCGTGAAGGTGTCGCCCGCGCCGATGGTGTCGACCACGGTGATGCGCGGTGCCGCGACGGCGAGCGGTTCGCGCCCCGTTCGCCAGAGCGTGGCGCCCGCGCCGCCGCGCGTGACGATCACCGCGCGCGCGCCGGCCTGGAGGCACTCCGCGGCCAGCGCATCGACCGGCTGACCGGGCGCGAGCAACTCCGCGTCTTCGTCGCTGAGCTTGACCAGGTCGGCCATCGCCAGCCAGTTCGTCACGCGTTGGCGAAAGGCCGCCATGTCCGGGATCAGGCTCGGCCGCACATTGGGGTCGAACACGATCACGCAGCGCCCGGCGTTGGCGGTGATGAGGTCGGCGATGCGCGTCGACGCCGGTTCCTGCAGCAGCGAGATCGAGCCGAAATGCAGGAAGCGGCACTCCGCCGGCAACTGCGGCAGCGGCTCGGGCGACCACGTCGCATCGGCGCTGCCGCTTGTGTAGAACGCATAGCGGTTGGTCTCGGGCGTGCGTTCGACGAAGGCCAGCGTCGAGGGCGCGTGGCTGCGAAGGATGAAGCTGGTGTCCACGCCATTGCGCGCGAGAAATTCCATCAGCCGCTCGCCGAACAGGTCGGTCGACAGCTGCGTGAAAAACCCCGTGTGCACGCCCAGGCGCGCGCAAGCCACGGCCGTGTTGAGCGGCGAGCCGCCCTCGTGGCCGAGGAACGCCAGGGTGCCCGCCTCGCTGGCGGTGAAATCGATCAGGGCTTCGCCCGTGAGTGCAATGCGCATGGTGCTTGAATCTTGTAGGTCAGCTCAGTTCGCTGGCATCGTCCAGGAAGCCGCGTTCGCCGGCCAGCGTGGCGGGGTGGTCCAGCAGTTCGGCAAAGAGGCGCGGTGGAATCGTGATGGCGCCGACGCCCAGCGCGAGCAGCGACAGATACGCCTCGCGCGAGCGGATGCTCGCCACCAGCAGCCGCGTGCCCGACGACGGCCGCTGCGCGACCAGCGACTGCATCTGCGCGATCAGCCCCAGCCCGTCGACACCTGAATCATCGAGCCGCCCGAGATACGGCGCCGCATAGGCCGCACCCAGTTGCGCCGCGAAGTGCGCCTGCTCGGGCGCGTACACGGCCGTCCACGTCACGGGCACGCCTTGCGCGATGAGCCGCGCGCCGGCATCGAAGCCCTGGCGCGTGGCGGGAATCTTCACGACCAGCTGGCCGCGGTCGAAGTGCGAGAGCAGCGCCTGGGCGTCCTCGAGCATGCCGTCGACGTCGCTCGAATACACCTGCGCCTGCACCTGCCGCACGCCCAGGTCGAGGCAGCGCTTGAGCAGGCCGGGCACCTCGCCGCGGCCGATGCCTGCGCGCTTGAGCAGCGTCGGGTTGGTCGTCACGCCATGGACCACCGGGTGCGGCAGGCAGGTCTTCAGTTCCGCCAGGTCGGCGCTGTCGAGGTAGAGATGGAAATCGTCGTTCATGGGCCGCAGGCTGCAAGGGACGCCGATCTTCTCACCGTGCCGGTCGCGATGCACCGCCCAAAAGGGGACGGTGCCGATACTTTCTTAGCCGGGCTCATTTCAGCTCATGACGTTGCCGCCATCGACATTCAGCGTCTGCGCCGTGATGTAGCGGGCCTCGTCGCTGGCAAGGAACACGGCCGCGCCCGCGATGTCGCTTGGCATGCCCATGCGCCCGAGCGGCACTTCGAGCCCGACGCGCCGCTTCTTCTCCCCAAGCGGCAACCCTTCGGCCTTGGCGAACAGGCTGTCGACGTGGTCCCACATCGGCGTGTCGACCACGCCCGGCGAAATGCCGTTCACGCGGATGCCATGCGGCGCCATCGCGAGCGCGGCGCTCTGCGTGTAGCTGATGACGGCTGCCTTGGTCGCGCAGTAGTGCGACACCAGCGCCTCGCCGCGGCGCCCCGCCTGCGAGGCCATGTTGATGACCGACGCGCCCTGCGTGCCGGCCCCGACCATGTGGCGCAGCACCGCCTGCATCACGAAGAACATGCCCTTCACGTTGACGGCGAAGAGCTTGTCGAACGAGGCCTCGTCGCTCTCGAGCAGCGGGGCGAGATCGAACACGGCTGCGTTGTTGAAGAGCGTATGCACGGGGCCGAACGCGGCGATCGCCCCGGCCAGCAAGCGTTGAATGTCCTGCGTGCGCGTGACGTCGGCCGCGATGTAGACAAGGCGATCGGGATGGCGCTGCTGCACCGCGCGCACCGCGTCGGGCGCGCTGCCGGCACGGTCGATCACGCTGCAGCGCGCGCCTTCGGCGATGCAGGCCTCGGCCACCGCAAGACCGATGCCGCCGCCCGCACCGGTCAGCAGCACATGGCGGTCTTGCAGGCGTCCGCTCATTTCACGTCGCCTTCGACAAAGCGCACGACGCGCGCGCAGGCCTTGCGCACTGCCTCGACCAGCCGCGCATCGCCCGCGAGGTCGCCCCACAGGCCCGCGTCGGCACACAGCGCCGCGACCGGATCGGCCGCATCGCAGATCGCGTGCGCCACCGCCTCATCCATGCTCTGGTCCTGGTAGGCGTAGGGCAGCGCGCCGCGGTGCCAGCGCTGCAGGAAGGCCAGGAACAGCGCCGGCAGCGTCGCCACGCTGTCGATGCCCTGCCCCGCGGCCAGGCGCTCGCGCACGGTCGGCGCGATGAAGCCCGGGATCTTGGAGAAGCCGTCCGCCGCCACGCGCTGGTTGGTGTCGCGGATCGCGGGGTTGCCGAAGCGGTCGAGCACCACGTCGCGGTACGTCGCGAGGTCAATGGGGCTGGGGCTCAGGCAGGGAATGACGTCGTCGGTCACGTAGTCATGCGCCATCTTGCGGATGGCCGCGTCATGCGTGCCTTCGTGGATGAACTCCAGCCCGATCAGCGTGCCGGCCCACGCGATGCAGCTGTGCGTCGCGTTGAGGATGCGGATCTTGGCCTCTTCGTACGGCTGCACCGACTCGACCAACTCCACGCCCACGCGCCCCCAGTCGGGCCGCCCGGCGATGAAGTTGTCCTCGATGACCCACTGGATGAAGCTCTCGCCCGTGATCGGCGCGGCATCGTCGCGGCCCGTCGCTGCGAGCACGCGCGCGCGCAGCTCGGGCGGCGGCCGGGGCGTGATGCGGTCGACCATCGCGTTCGGGCAGCGGGTGTTGGCGACGGTCCAGGCCAGCAGGTCGGCGTCGCCCGCGCGCTCGATGAATTCGAGCAGGCCGCCGTGGAAGCGGTCGCCGTTGTGGCGCAGGTTGTCGCAGTTCAGGAGCGTGACCGGGCCCGCGCCCGCCGCCTTGCGCGCGCGCAGGATCGCGCACACCGCGCCATAGATCGTCTCCCCGGCCTCGCCGCGCCGCGCGCGTTCGATGTCGGCAGCCAGATCGGCGAACGACAGGTCCAGCTTGTTGTCCTTCGCGTCGAGGTAGTAGCCCGCCTCGGTCACGGTGAACGAGACGATGCGGGTCGAAGGCGCCGCGCCGCGCGCGATCACCGCGGCCAGCGACGGCTCGTAGGGCAGCACCTCGCGGATGGCTTCGATCTGCTCGTAGCGGTACTCGCCCGCGGGCGACACCGTCTCCAGCGTGTAGCGCCCGCCCTGCGCCCGCAGCGCCGCGACGACCTCGGCCATGTCGGGCCGGATGTTGGCGCCCGACAGCGACCAGCGGGTATCGCCCGCCTCGATCAGCCGCTGCAGGTAGACGGCCTGGTGGGCGCGGTGGAACGAACCCAGGCCCAGGTGAAGCACCGTGAACTCCGAAGGAGCCGGTGGTGTGTGCGCGGTAGACGCTGCTGCGAGAGTCACGGGAAATGTCCGAAAAGAATGGGAGGAATCACGCGGAGACCGAACGGCCTTCGCGGTTGAAGAGATGCAGCACCGACGGGTCGAGCTCGACCGCCACGTCGTCGCCGGCCTGCAACGGCGTGCGGTCGTTCTGGCGCGCGATGAGCGGCACGCCGCCCACGTCGACGTGGATCAGCGTGTCCGCGCCCAGCGCCTCGATCAGCTCCACGCGGCCCAGCACGTCCGACACCGGCGCGCCCTGCTTCGGG
>NZ_JAEFCB010000039.1 GCF_016405905.1 Variovorax sp. IB41
AAAAAGACACGCGATGGACCTTGAGGAATGACCTTCCAAAAAGTCTGAGGCCTGCGTGCCCAGCACCATTGCAAACAATGGTCGCACGGCATCTTCGGCCGGACAAAGCCGGCAAGAGTGCGAAGTAGTTTGCAGATTCCGCTGTGCTGCGAGCGGGTGACCGACGCTACAAAGAGCGGAGTAGAGGGCTGACCCGCGTTGCAAGTCGCCCTTGCCCAACAGGCTGTTGCGGTAGCGCCAGTCCCCGCTCCATCAGCGCAGGGGTGGGATGCCGGCAAAGAGCGCGTCGTACACGCGGATCGACGCATAGGCATCGTTGGCCGCGTAGCGGATCTGCGATTCCGTCAGCTGCTTGTTGGCCCAGTTCGACGTGGTCGCCTTGCGCGACTTCATGAAGCGCCGGTCGAACACCAGCGCCACCGCCGTCTTCACGCCCACCGACTTGCGGTAGCCGCGGCGGCGGAATTCGCTGTCGATGTCGTACACCGCGCCCGGCTCGATGTTCAGGCGGTTGCGGATGAGCGTGAGATCGGTCGAGAGGCCGAAGCCGACCTTCTTCAACTCGGTCGAGGCGATCAGCGCGGCAACCACCGGGTTGCATTCGGTGCGGTGCAGCTGGAAGAGCCAGGCCCGCTCGCGCGTGGAGAACTGCACCACGTGCGGGCCGCCCGACACCTCGTTCTTCGCGAAGGTGGGCTTGGATTCGGTGTCGAAGCCCGCGACACCCGCGGCCAGCAGCGTGGCGGCGGCGTGCTCGGCTTCCTGCAGCGTGGTGACGACGACGATGTCCTTCAGGTCCAGGCCCTCGAAGGCCTCGAGCAGGGCGATCTGCTCGCGTTCGGGCAGGGGCTGCAACGTCGATGTGTTGTCGCTCACCGAGGGGATGCTTTCTTGGTCTTCACTGGGGCTTTCTTTGCGGGTGATTTCTTGGCGGGAGCTTTCTTCGCCGCGGCCTTCTTTTTGGGCGGCTTGGGCGGCTGGCCCGAGCGCAGGGCGGCTTCATAGGCCAGACGGCCCCAGCGCGCCGCCTCTTCGCGATCTTCGAAAAGATCGGCCGGCGCGAGGCGGTACGACATCGGCATCTCCTTGCCCTGGCGCACGTAGGTGAAGGGCGGCAGGTTCAGCCTGTCGAAATGTTCGGCGCTGCCGGCATCGGACTTCAGGTACAGCGTGTCCTTCGCGACGAGCGCGATCATGCGGCCCTCGTGCCACACGCCGTGGCCGCCGAACATGCGGCGCGTCTGGATGCGGCCCAGGCGCTCGAAGACCTCGTGCAGGCTCTGGACGAAATCGCTCATCGCGCGGCGTTCGGCCTGACCGGCGTCGATGCTTCTGCGCCGACCACGGTGTTCCATGCCTTCACGCGCCAGCCCGTGACGATGCCGTTGAGCACATACGGATCGGCCTTGGCGAAGGCTTCGGGCACTTCGGGCGAATCGGCCTCGAAGAGCAGCACGGCACCGTCGGGCGGGTTGCCGGTGGCGCCGCCGAGCAGCAGCTCGCCGCGCTCGACGGCCTGCCACGCGAAGGCCAGGTGCACGTCGCGGAATTCGCCGCGGCGCTGGAGGTAGTCGGGCGCGGTGTCGTAGATCAGGAGGTAGTGCATGAAGGTGTCTCCGCGGGGTTCAGGCCGTGATCTCGATGCGGTTGCCGTCGGGGTCGAGCACCACGCTCTCGTAGTAGCCGTCGCCGGTGCGGCGCGGGCCGTCGAGCAGCGGATAGCCGTCGGCCTTCAGCCGCTGCGTGAGCGCGTCGACGGCGGCGTCGGAGCCCACGCTGATGGCCAGGTGCGTCCAGCCCATGCGCTGCGCGCCGGCTTCGGCCGCGACGGGGGCGAGCGTGGTGGTCGTCATCGCCTCGATGCGCGCGCCGTCGCCCAGGCTCAGGAAGCACGAGGCGAAGCCCTTGGCCGGATTGACGTAGCCCGCGCCGGCGGTCGCGCCGAAGTAGTCGACATAGAAGCGCTTGCAGCGTTCGAGATCGGTGGTCCAGAGGGCGATGTGGTCGATGCGCATGACAAGAAAAAGGTGGGGCTGCTCAGTCCACCCGCCAGGGCGGGCGCGAGGGCGACCAATGGTAGGCGATGCGTTCGCGCCCGCTGGTCGGGTGGTGGTCGACCGTGCCGCGCACGAGGCCGTAGCGTTCGTAGAAGCGCTGCGCGGCGGTGTTGGTGGTGGCCACGTGCAGGCGCCAGCCGGTCGGGATGCGCACGCACGCCTCGTCGAGCAGCGCCTGCCCGAGGCCCTGGTTGCGCAGGTGCGGTTCGACGAAGAGCTGCGCCACGTACTCGCGGCGCTCCAGCAGCACCATGAACGCGAGCACCTGGCCGTCGCGCTCCGCGAGCACCACTTCGGCCGGCGGCACGAATTCGGTCTGCACGCGCTTGAGCCAGTGCGCGATCGGTTCGGTGAAGGCCGCGTTGCGGTTGGCCGAGATCCATGCGCGCCGCCAGATGCCGGCCAGCACGATGCTCTCTTGGGCGGTGCCATCGCGCGACCGCAGGTGGAAGGCGGGGATTTGGGCGGCGGACATGCGTTTCATGATACGGCGCGTGCATCCCGCAGTCACGCCGCAGTCGATCAGGTGTGCAGCGTTTGCGCGTGGTGCGCGATGTGGTCGGCCATGAAGCTCTGGATGAAGTAGTAGCCGTGGTCGTAGCCCGCGTGGCGGCGCAGCGTGAGCGGCTGGCCGGCGGCAAAGCACGCGGCCTCGAAGGCCTCGGGGTGCAACTGCTCGGCGAGGAATTTGTCGGCGAGGCCCTGGTCGATGAGGATGCCTTGCGGGTACGGCGCGACGGTCTGCGAGCGCATGAGCGCGCTCGCGTCGTGCGCGAGCCACTGCGCGCGGTCCACGCCCGGCGCGCCCAGGTAGCCGTCGAATGCCTTCTCGCCCCATGGGCACTGCGTGGGCGCGCAGATCGGCGCGAAGGCCGAGAGCGACTTGAAGCGGCCCGGATGCCGCAGCGCCAGCGTGAGCGCGCCGTGCCCGCCCATCGAGTGTCCGAAGATGCCGATGCGCTGGCCGTCGATCGCGAAGTGCTGCGGTATCAGCGCCAGCAGCTCGTGGACGATCCAGCTTTCCATGCGCCAGTGCGTAGCCCAGGGCTCGCGCGTGGCGTCCAGGTAGAAGCCCGCGCCGATGCCGAAGTCCCAGTCGTCCTTCGCGCCGGGCGCGGCCTCGGCGGCGGGGCCGCGCGGGCTGGTGTCGGGCGCGATCAGCGCCAGGCCCAGGCTCGCGGCCATGCGCTGCGCGCCGGCCTTGATGGCGAAGGTCTCCTCGTTGCAGGTGAGGCCCGCAAGGTAGAGCAGCGCCGGCACCGGGCCGTTCGCGGCCTGCGGCGGCAGGTAGACCGAGAAGCGCATCGGCAAGCCGATCTCTTGCGAGGCGTGCTCGTGAAAGCTCTGCACGCCGCCGAAGCACGGGTGTTCGGACAGGGTCTTGGGTGTGTGGTCGGTCATGGTTTTTGGTTGCGCAGCGCGGGGACGAGTTCGAGCACCGCATCGGCGAAGGTGCGCGGCGCTTCCTGCGGCAGGTTGTGGCCCGCGCCGGGCACGAGGCGGTGCGAGCGCGGTCCGCCGAAACGGTGCGCGTGGGCCGCGGCATCGGCCGGGGGCCGCACGCCGTCGTCGATGCCGTCGAAGGTGATGGCGGGCACGGTGATCGCCGGTTGCGCGGCAATGCGGCGTTCGATGTCCGCATAGGCCGGGTCGCCGGGCACGAGGCCGAAGCGGTGGCGGTACGAGTGGATCACCACGTCGACGAAGTCGGGGTGGTCGAACGCGGCGGCGCTGCGATCGAAGGTGGCGTCGTCGAACTGCCAGGTCGGCGACCACAGTTTCCACAGCAGCTTCGCGATGGCCTTGCGGTCTTTCGCGAGGCCCGCGCGGCCGCGCTCGCTGTGGAAGTAGTACTGGTACCAGAGGCTGTGCTCGTTCTCGGCCGTGTCGGGCTCCATCGCCTTGGCGATGTTCTGGATGTTGTAGCTGTTGAGCGAGACCAGCCCCGCGCAGCGCTCGGGCCACAGCGCCGCGACCACGCAGGCGGCGCGGCCGCCCCAGTCGTAGCCCGCGAGCACCGCGCGCTCGATCTCCAGCGCGTCGAGCAGCGCGAGCAGGTCGGCGCCGAACGCCGCCTGTTCGCCCGAGCGCGGCGTGGCATCGCTCAGAAAGCGCGTGCCGCCGTAGCCGCGCATGTACGGCACGATGACGCGGCAGCCTTGCGCCGCGAGCATCGGCGCGACTTCGGCGTAGGTGTGGATGTCGTACGGAAAGCCGTGCATCAGCAGCACGGGCGGGCCGTCCGCGGGGCCGGCTTCGTGGTAGGCGATTTCGAGGACGCCCGCCTCGATCTTGCGCAATGGCTCCATGCGATTCATGGCGGGTACCTCGCAGTGCTTAGTACAGGACCACGCCGCGAATGGACTCACCGCGCTTCATGAGGTCGAAGCCCTTGTTGATGTCTTCGAGCGGCATGGTGTGCGTGATCAGGTCGTCGATGTTGATCTTGCCTTCCATGTACCAGTCCACGATCTTGGGCACATCGGTGCGGCCGCGCGCGCCGCCGAAGGCCGAGCCTTCCCACTTGCGGCCGGTGACCAGCTGGAACGGCCGCGTGCTGATCTCCGCGCCCGCCTCGGCCACGCCGATGATGATGCTGCGGCCCCAGCCCTTGTGCGTGCATTCGAGCGCCTGGCGCATCACCTTGGTGTTGCCGATGCACTCGAAGCTGTAGTCCGCGCCGCCGTCGGTCAGTTGCACGATGGCATCGACGACGTTTTCGGTGTCCTTGGGGTTGATGAAGTGCGTCATGCCGAACTTGCGGGCCATGGCCTCGCGCTCGGGGTTCAGGTCCACGCCGATGATCTTGTCGGCGCCCACCATCTTCGCGCCTTGAATGACGTTCAGGCCGATGCCGCCGAGGCCGAACACCACCACGTTGGCGCCGGCTTCCACCTTGGCCGTGAAGATCACCGCGCCGATGCCGGTGGTGACGCCGCAGCCGATGTAGCAGACCTTGTCGAAGGGCGCGTCTTCGCGGATCTTGGCCAGCGAGATTTCAGGGGCGACCGTGTAGTTGCTGAAGGTCGAGGTGCCCATGTAGTGCGCGATGGGCTTGCCGTCCATGCTGAAGCGCGAAGTGCCGTCGGGCATCAGGCCCTTGCCCTGCGTGCCGCGGATCAGCTGGCACAGGTTGGTCTTGCGCGAAAGGCAGAACTTGCAGTGGCGGCATTCGGGCGTATAGAGCGGAATGACGTGGTCGCCCTTCTTGAGCGTGGTGACGCCGGGGCCCACATCGACCACGATGCCCGCGCCTTCATGGCCCAGGATCGCGGGGAAGATGCCTTCGGGGTCGGCACCCGAGAGCGTGTAGTAGTCGGTGTGGCAGATGCCGGTGGCCTTGATCTCGACCAGCACTTCGCCGAAACGGGGACCGTCGAGATCGACGGTTTCGATGGTGAGGGGGGCTCCGGATTTCCAGGCGACGGCGGCTTTGGTTTTCATGGCGGTTTCGGGGGGAAGAGGGGAAAAGAGGGGTGTAGGGGGCGAGGAGCCCAAGAATACTCAGGCAGGGCCAGCAGGGAAGATACCCGACATCCCGATGAACCCGGGCAGGTGTCGGAAATCCCAGACCCAGTTTCGGAGGGCCGGAAACTCGTCGAGCGCGATGCCGCCTTCGCCGGCCAGCGCGACATACGGGAAGCAGGCGAGGTCGGCGATCGTCGGCCCGGGCGCCGACGCGAGCCAGCGCAGGCCGGCGCTCGCCTGTTCGGCGAGGTGGTCGTCGAGCACGCGGAACACCGCGCGCGCGCCGCTGCGGCAGGCGTCGATGTCCAGGTGGTGGTAGCCGAGCGCATCGTGCAGCCGCGCCGCCGAGGCGGTGCGGGTGATCTCGTCGGCCGTGGCGAGCCACATCGCGACCTGGCCGCGCAGCTTCGGGTCATGGGGGTACCAGCGGTGCTGCGCGTCGTGGCGGCTCGCGAGATAGACCAGGATGGCCTGCGCATCGCGCAGCACGAAGCCGTCGTCGTCGATCACCGGGATCTGCCCGAGCGGGTTGACGTTCGCAATGAACGCGGCCGACTTGTGCGCGCGGCCCGGGTGGAAATCGACCGGCACCGCTTCGTGCGCAACGCCGAGCCACGCCAGCATCTGCCGCACCTTGAAGCAGTTGCCCGAGAGCGGGTGTTCGTAGAGCTTCAGCACCGCCGTCATGCGGCCGCCCTCGTGCCGAAGCGCATGCCGCGCTCGCGCAGCCAGCGGCGGTAGGTGACCGACGAGGTGTCGCCGCGCGTCGGCGTCTCGGCGCGGCCTTCGAGCGGCATGCGCTTGAAGGCGTGGTTCTCCAGGATCGGCTTGTCCTGCCCGAAGATGGTCTGCTGGAAGGCGATGAGTTCGGCGTCGGTGGACACATCGTCGAAGCAGGCGAGCATCGTGTGGGCGATCACGTGCTCGTCGTCGATCGGCTGCAGGAAGAGGGCGATGGCGTCCTGCGCGTCGGGGCGCATGCTCGATTTGTAGAGCATGGCCGAGAAGGGCTGCATCACGCGGTAGGTGTAGCGCACGTCGGCGCCGCTGTCGTGCGCGGCCGAGGCGCGGGGCTGCCAGAAACGGCAGTCGGTCGCCCAGATCTCGCCGGTAGCGGGGTCGACATTCACCTGGTACTGCGCGACTTCGGTGTGCGGCACCTTGCCGAGGTAGTCGGCATGCACGAAGGGAAAGTGCGCCATGTCCAGGAAGTTCTCGATCACGCGCAGGCCCGACACCGCGACGCCGATGCCGCCGCAATCGACGGTGCGGCGGCCAGGCTCGGTGTATTCGGGGAACGCGAAGAGCGGGCGCGCTGGGCGGCCGCCGGGGCAGACCCAGAGATAGCCGTAGCGCGATTGCACGGCCAGCGGCTGTGCGGCGAGGCGGCACTGCGGCGCGCCGTCGGCATCAGCCCAGAGCGCCAGCGCTTCGCCGAGCAGGCGGGTCGTGTGCGGCCGTTGTTCGGAGGCGCCGCCGAGCGCGCTTGCAGGTCCAATGACAAGCCAGTCGTCGAGCATGTTGGGATCGTCGGTGACGAAGGGCATCGCGGTTCCTTCAGCCTTGAGTTTCGATGGTGCTGCGCAGGTTGCGCGCGGCCGCGTGGAGGGACTTCATCGCGTCGGAGCCGGGCGGCGCGTCGGTCCACAGGTGGATGAAGGTGAGTTGCGGTTGCGCGTCGAGCACGAGGGCGGCGGTCTTCACCGCGTCGAGCGCGCCTTGAAATGCATCCGGCGCTTCATCGCTTGCGAAGCCGCGCCGTGCAAGCGCATCGCGCACGTCCTGTGCACCGGCACGCAGCGTCAGCGTGCGGCAGAAGTGCCAGCCAGCCGGCACGGCACTGGCCAGCGATGGCGGCGCGGCGGATGCGTCCTGCGCGAGGCTGACCCACAGCATGCCGGCCGCATCGACCGCGCCGAACACCTTGGCGCAGACGTTGCGCGGCGCCTGCATCGCCGGGTGCGCGGGAATGCCGACGCACTGCCCGTTGCCCGCGGCGTACTGCCAGCCGTGGTACGCGCAGGCCAGGCGCTCTTCGATGACCTGGCCCAGCGTGAAGCGCACGCTGCGGTGCGGGCAGCGGTTCTCCCAGGCCTGCGCCGCGCCGCCGGCGGAGCGCCAGAGCGCGAGCTCCTGGCCCTGTGCGAAGCCGGCGACGATGTTGGCGCCGGGGCGCAGGTCGGCCGAACGGGCCACAGGGTGCCAGCGAGACGAGTCGTCAGTGTTCATGAGGTGTGGATTTCACGAGGCCGTGGGGCGACCATAATTGTCGTCTCCGCCTCGACCAGACCCTCATTCATCATGAAGAAAATCCTCGTCCTCAACGGCCCCAATCTCAACCTGCTCGGCACGCGCGAGCCCGAGCAATATGGCCGCGACACGCTGGCCGATGTCGAGCGCCTGTGCCAGGACACGGGTACGAAGCTCGGCGTGGAGATCGAATGCCGCCAGTCGAACCACGAGGGCGTGCTGATCGACTGGATCCAGGAAGCGGGCCGCGAAGTGGCCGCCGGCCACATGCTCGGCGTGGTGATGAACCCCGGCGCCTACACCCACACCTCGATCGCGCTGCACGATGCCATCAAGGGCGCGAGCGTGCCGCTGATCGAGCTGCACATCTCGAACGTGCATGCGCGCGAAGAATTCCGCCACAAGTCGTACATCTCGCCGGCGGCGCGCGGGATCATCGTGGGGCTGGGGGTCAAGGGCTACACGCTGGCGATTGCCGCGCTGGTGCCCTAGAGGGCATTTCGGGGCGGGTGCGCAGGCCGCCGGGTACTCCCCTCCGCGAATGTCCCCCGGCCTTCGGCCTCCTCCTTGATTTCGCTGCGGG
>NZ_JAEFCB010000003.1 GCF_016405905.1 Variovorax sp. IB41
TGCCAACACCACCACCGGCCTGCCCTTCACGCTGAAGCTCGCGCGGCGCGGCATCACGGTGCCGGTCGCTGCCGACCAGACCGCCGTCGATGCGCTGCACGAAGTGGGCATCGACATTCCCGTCTCGTGCCAGCAGGGCCTGTGCGGCACCTGCGTGGTCGAGGGCGACGGCGAAGCCGCGGAGCACCGCGACTTCTGCCTCACGGGCACCGAGCGGCGCAGCAAGGTGGCACTGTGCTGCTCGCGCGCCAAGGGCCTGGAACTGGTGCTGCAGCTGTGAGCGTCGAGGAAGCCGACAGCGAAGCACCGGCCACGCGCGGGCGCTCCCGCAAGTACACGCAGGTGCTGGGCGTCATCTACCAGGCCGCCATCGAGGTGTTCGCGAGCGAGGGCCTGGCCGGCGCCACGACACAGGCCATCGCCGACAAGGCCGGGCTCTCCAAGGCGCAGCTGCACTACTACATCGACAGCAAGGAGGCGCTCTACCGGCTGGTGCTGCAGGACATCCTCAACGACTGGATCGTGGTGTTCGGTTTCAGCGACGAGGCCTTCGGGCCGCGCAAGGTACTGAGCGATCTGATCCACCGCAAGATGGTCTTCTCGTTCCAGCACCCGCTGCGCTCGCGCATCTTCACCGCCGAGATGATGCGCGGCGCGCCGGTGCTCAACACGATGATGGACACGAGCAAGGCGCGCACCGACCAGGCGGCTGCGGTGATCCAGAACTGGATGAACCAGGGGCTGATGGACGAGGCCGATCCGATGCTGGTGCTGTTCCACATCTGGGCGGTGACGCAGTTCTACGCGGACCACGCGACGCAGGCCGCGTACTTCCGCAACGTCGCGCAGGACGGCGACGACAAGGACCGGCGCTACCTGATCGCGCAGGTGACGGAGTTCCTGCTGAAGGGGGCGGGGGTCAAGTAGCCGGCCGGGGCCTGTCCTCTCCCCATCCATTCACACCGAGCCCCATCCGTTCACGCTGAGCTTGTCGAAGCGCTGCGCAAGGCTTCGACAAGCTCAGCCCGAACGGGAGGGAATCGTGTCCATCATCCGTTCACGCTGAGCCTGTCGAAGCGCCGCGCAAGGCTTCGACAGGCTCAGCCCGAACGGTTCTTCGCAGATGGCCCGCTCACCGCTTCTGCGGCAGATACATCGTCGCTTCGACTTCCACCAGCACCTCGTCCCCCGGCAGGAAGCGCGACACCTCGACCACCGTGCTCACCGGCGGCTCGCCCGGATAGAAGAGCCCGCGCACGCGGTTGTAGAACGCGTAGTGCGGCAGATGGCGGAAGTACTGCACCAGCTTGACCACATCGTCCATCGTGCCGCCATGCTCTCCAGCGATCTGGCGGATGCGCTCCAGCACGAACCAGCTCTGCGCGACGATGGCGGCTTCGAACACATCGACCGACATCTGGCCGGTGGCGTAGCCCACGCCCTGCAATGCAGTGCGGGCTTCTTCGGGGATGTCGTCGTAGCCCGCGACCGCGCGGCGCTTGGCCGGATCGACCGCGACCACGCCGCTCATGAAGACGAAATCGCCGACGCGTTTCGCGGCGGCGTAGTTGGCCATTGGCTTGCCCATGCTCATTTAGTTTTCTCCAGAATTCGACCGGCACGGATGACCGTGCGTTCGCGCCCACGCGCACCGACCAGCTCATGCTCGTCGGTCGCCGCCAGCAGCACCAGGTCCGCGGGGCAGCCCGGCGCGATGCGGCCGTCCCACGCGAGGCCGAGCGCCTTCGCGGGGCTGACGGTGATCGCATCGAGCCAGTCGCCCGCGGGCGCGAGGTGCGCCATCTGCACGCCCAGGCCGAAGGTCTCCAGAAGATCGTAGCTGCCGTAGGGATAGAAGGCATCCTGCACGTTGTCCGTGGCCAGGCTCGCACGCAAGCCCCGTGCCGCCGCCTCGTGGATGCGCGTGATGCCGCGCGGCACGGGCGTGCGGTCCCAGGCGCCTTGCAGGTAGAGGTTGGTGGTCGGCAGCGCGACGATGTGCAGGCCTGCCCCGGCGCAGAGCGCGAGCGTTTCGTTGGCGACCGCGTCGTCCTGCACCGAGAGCGAGCAGCAGTGGCCGCAGACGACGCCCCGCTTGAAGTCTCGCGCGCGCACCAGTTGGGCGATGCTGCGAAGGCCCGTGGCGTCGGCATCGAGCCCTTCGTCCACATGGAAGTCGAGTGCGAGGCCGTGCTGCTGCGCGAGGTCGAACACGCGGCCCAGCTTGTGGACGATGCCTTCGTTGCGGTAGACGAACGCGCCGAGCACGCCACCCGCGCGCTTCACTTCGCTGGCGATACGCTCGCCGGCCGCGAGGTCCGCGAACACGTCGAGCGGGGTGAGCGAGACGAACTGCAGCTCGACGCGGCCGCGCCATTCCTCCCGCAGCGCCTCGAACACGGCCAGCGCGGCCGGCGGCTCGGGCTGCACCCAGTCGATGTGCGTGCGCAGCGCGCGCGTGCCCGATTGCCAGGCGTCGTGCAGCGCGCGTTCCATGCGCAGGCGCAGCGTTTCGCCGGTCCAGCCGGCGCGGTGTTTCTCCATGCGCTCGATGGCCGCGAACAGGTTGCCCTGCGCCGCGCCCACCTCCTGCACCGTGTAGTTCTTGTCGATGTGCGCGTGGGCCTCGACCAGCGCGCTCAACAGCGTGCCGCGCGCCTGCGTCTGCGAGGCGCTGGGCGCGATGGCCGCGACCCTGTCGCCATCGAGCGTGACGTCGAAGACCTGCGCATCGCCCGCCGCGAAGCCGCGCAGCGGCGCCGGAATGCGCAGCGCCTGGAGCTTCATGCGCGCTGCTGCAATGCGCGCAGCCAAGCCAGGCCCGCGGACGTGCCGCCGGGTTCGGCGCCGCGCTTGGGCCGGTACTCGCAACCGACCCAGCCCTGCCAGCCACTTTGCTTCGACACCTCGTCGATCACGTCGAAGAGATAGCCGTAGTTCTGCTCGCCGATGTCGGGCTCGTGGCGCTCGGGCACGCCGGCGATCTGCAGGTGGCCGACGCGGCCGGCGGGCAGGTACTTGCGGATCTTCATCGCCACGTCGCCCTCGACGATCTGGCAGTGGTACAGGTCCATCTGCACCTTGAGGTTGGGCGCGCCGACAGTCTCGACGATCTCGTGCGCGTGGTCCTGGCGGTTGAGAAAGAAGCCGGGAATATCGCGCGTGTTGATCGGCTCGATCAGCACGTCGCAGCCCGCCTTCGCGGCTTCCTCGGCGGCCCAGCGCAGGTTGTCGAGGTACACGGGCTGCACCGCATCGCGCTGCAGGTCCGCGGGCACGAGGCCGGCCATGACGTGGATGCGCGGGCAGTCGAGCGCCACGGCGTAGTCGATGGCTTTCGCGATGCCGTCGCGGAACTCGGCGTCGCGCCCGGGCAGGCACGCCAGGCCGCGTTCGCCGCCCTCCCAGTCGCCGGGCGGGCCGTTGAAGAGCACCTGCTGCAGGCCGTTGTGCTTCAGGCGCGCGACGATGTCTTCCTTCGCGAAGGCGTAGGGGAAGAGGTACTCGACGGCCTTGAAGCCGTCTTTGGCGGCGGCATCGAAACGGTCGAGGAAATCGAGCTCGGGATAGAGCATCGAGAGGTTGGCGGCGAATTGGGGCATGGCTTGTTTCTCTTGCTTCTGTCACCAGCGCGCACCGAAGGTGGTGCGCAGTTCATCGATCTGTTGGGCATCCAGCGGCGCGGGCCTCGCGGCGCTCGTGAGCATCTGGAGCCTGGCGGTTTCCTCGAGTTCCTCGAGCACGGCCATGGCGGCGGCCGGCGTCTCGTGCCACACGTTGGGGCCGAGGCGCTCCAGCATCACGGCGCGGAGGGGCGTGCCCGCCGCACCGAAGTGTTCGATGGCTTGCGCCACCAGTTCTGCTGCCTCGGGCGCACCGGGGCGGTGGTACGGAATGAGCGGCACGTGGCCGACCTTCATCACGAAGTACGGCGTGAGCGCGGGCAGCAGTTCGTCGCCCGATGCGTTCAGCGTGAGCGCGACGCAATGGGTGCTGTGCGTATGGATCACGCAGGCCGTCTGCGCGTCGAACCTGCGCGCGGCCGCGTAGATGCGCGTGTGCAGCGCGATGGTCTTGCTGGCGCGGTCGCCGCCGGTCTGCTTGCCATCGGCATCGAGCCGCGCGAGCCGCGCCGGATCGAGAAACCCGAGGCACGCATCGGTCGGCGTGATGAGGAAACCATCGTCCAGCCGCACGCTGATGTTGCCCGCCGTCGCATGCACGTAGCCGCGCTCGAACAGGCTGCGGCCGACGCGGCAGATTTCTTCGCGTGCTTGGTTCTCGGTCATGCCAGCACTGTAAAGGCCTTGGTGAAGAAATCGTCGCCGCCGAAGTTGCCGGACTTGAGCGCGATGTGCACGCCCGCGCCACCAGCGGCCTTGGCGGCCTCGGCGCGCGCGTGGCACCACGGCACGCCGGGGTCGATCTGCGGGCCGATCTGCATCTGCGCGATGCCCAGCGCCTGCACGCACGCGCCCGAGGTTTCGCCACCCGCGACGACCAGCTGGCGCACGCCCTGGTCGACCAGGCCGCGCGCGATGGCGGCGATGGTGCGCTCGACCATCGCGCCGGCCTCTTCCACACCGAGTTGGCCCTGCACCGACTTCACGGCGCCGGCCTCGGCGGTGGAATAGACCAGCACCGGTTGCTTGCCGACCAGCGGCGCGGCCCATGCCAGCGCTTCGGCCGCGACATCGACGCCCGCCGCGATGCGCAGCGGATCGATCGCCAATGCCGCGCCGCCGCGCTGGATGAAGTCGAGCACCTGCCGGTTGGTGGCGAGAGAACAGCTGCCCGACACGATGGCGCGCAGCCCGCTCGCCGCCGGCAACGCGCTGGCCTGCGAAGAAGGCGCGAGCCCGAAGTTGGCGGGCAGCCCGATGGCCACGCCCGAGCCGGCGGTGACCAGCGGCATCGTCGCGAGCGCCGGGCCGAGGCGCAGCAGATCGTCGTTCGACACCGCATCGACGATGGCAATCGACACGCCCTCGCCTTTCAGTTGCGCGATGCGCTCGGTGATGGCCGCGTCGCCGCGCGCCACCACCGTGTGATCGATGAGCCCCACCTTGCGCGTGCACTGCGCCTGCAGCACGCGCACGAGGTTCGCATCGGTCATCGGCGTGAGCGGATGGTTCTGCATGCCGCTCTCGTTGAGCAGCACGTCGCCCGCGAACAGGTAGCCCTTGAAGACGGTGCGCTTGTTGTCGGGGAAGGCGGGCGTGGCGATGGTGAAGTCGCATTGCAGCGCGTCCATCAGCGCCTCGGTGACGGGGCCGATGTTGCCTTGCGGCGTGCTGTCGAAAGTGGAGCAGTACTTGAAGTAGATCTGCCGCGCGCCCTGCGCCTGCAGCCAGCGCAGCGCGTCGAGCGATTGCGCGATGGCCTCGGCCGGCGCGATGGTGCGCGACTTGAGCGCGACCACCACGGCATCGACATCCGCATCGAGCGGCGTGGTGGGCACGCCGATGGCCTGCACCACGCGCATGCCTGCGCGCACGAGGTTGTTGGCGAGGTCGGTCGCGCCGGTGAAATCGTCGGCGATGCAGCCGAGCACTAGCTTGCCCATGGGTCAGTCCTTGGTGGCAATGGAGAGGACAGGCAGTTTCACCGCCTGCGGGTTCTCGCGCACGTAATCGCGCAGGATGGCGTCGAAGCTCGCATCCGCCGCGAGGCCCAGCGCCCCGGCGCGCGCGGCGTGGATGCGGCTCGGCCAGCTGGTGACGATCCTGGCGACCTGCGCGTCGGGCGTCCAGTCGATCAAACCCGTGGCGTCCTTGCCCGCGAGGCGCTCGAGCGCATCGGCCATCTCGCGCACCGTGGTGGTCAGCGCGGGCAGGTTGATGGCGGTGCGCGCGCCCCATTCGGCCGCGCTCGCGGTGGCGGCGCGCACGAGGCCCGCGACGGTGTTGCCGGGCGAGGCCAGCGCGACCGGCGTTTCAGGCGCGACCGGGCAGCGTGCGCGCTCGCCGGCCAGTGGTTCGCGCAGCATGCCGCTCAGGAAGCTGGAGGCCGCGCCGTTGGGGCGGCCGGGGCGCACGGACACCGTCATGAGCCGCACGTTGCGGCCCTGCACGAAGCCCTTGCGCGTGAAGTCGGCCACCAGCTGCTCGCCGATGAACTTCTGGATGCCGTAGCTGTTCTGCGGCGTCGGCAGCGTCGTGTCCTCGATCACCGCGGGCAGGCGCTGCTCGGGCGAATCGCCGAACACCGCCACCGAACTGGAGAACACGAACACCGGCGCATGGCCCGCGCGGCGGCAGGCGTCGAGCAGCGCGCGGGTGGTGTCGAGGTTGCTGCGCATGCCCAGGTCGAAGTCGGCCTCGCATTCGCCGCTCACGGCGGCGGCGAGGTGGAAGACGGCGTCGGTGTCGGCCAGCGGCAGCGCGCCGTTGCCGGCCTGCTCGTACAGGTCGCCCTGCACGAACTGGACGCGCGCGTCGGACGCGAGATCGGCAGGCGGCGGCACGCGGTCGGCCAGCGTGATGCGCGCGATTTCTTTGGCAGCGCCGCCGGCCAGCGCGAGCGGGCCGCCCGCGAGCAGCGTGCGCGCGAGCCGTGCGCCGAGGAAGCCGCAGCCGCCGGTGATGAGGATGTGCATGGTCGGGTGATTCCTTCTTCAGGCTTTCTTGTTCGGGGTGGGCAGTTCGATGCCCGGGAAGATCTTGATGACCGCGCTGTCGTCCTCGCGCGCGAAGCCCGCGGTCGATGCCTGCATGAACATCTGGTGCGCGGTGGACGAGAGCGGCAGCGGAAACTTGCTCGCACGCGCCACGTCGAGCACGAGCCCCAGGTCCTTCACGAAGATGTCGACGGCCGACAGCGGCGTGTAGTCGCCCGCGAGCACGTGCGCCATGCGGTTCTCGAACATCCAGCTGTTGCCCGCGCTGTGCGTGATGACTTCGTAGAGCGCGTCCGGGTCCACCCCTTCGCGCAGGCCCAGCGCCATCGCCTCGGCGGCCGCGGCGATGTGCACGCCGGCCAGCAGCTGGTTGATGACCTTCACCTTGCTGCCCGCACCGGCCGAATCGCCCAGGCGGTAGACCTTGGCGGCCATCGCATCGAGCATGCCGCCGGCCTTCGCATAAGCGGCGGGGGTGCCAGCGGTCATCATCGTCATCTGGCCGCTCGCGGCCTTGGCGGCGCCGCCGGAGATCGGCGCGTCCAGGTACAGGATGCCCTCTGCCGCCAGCCGCGCCTCGAGCGCGACCGACCAGTTCGGATCGACGGTGGAGCACATCACGAAGAGGCTGCCGGGCTTCATCGACGCCGCGCAGCCGGGCGTGGTGCCGTCGCCGAAGAGCACCGACTCGGTCTGCGCCGCGTTGACGACGACGCTGACCACGATGTCGCATTGCGCGCCGAGCGCGGCCAGCGTGTTGCATGCCGTGCCGCCGTCGCGCGCGAAGGCCTCGGCCACGCCCGGGCGCACGTCGAACACATGCGGCGCATGGCCCGCGCGGCGCAGCGATTGCGCCATGCCGCTGCCCATGGCGCCCAGGCCCACGAGGCCGACGACGGGGGTGTTGTCTTGGTTCATTGGCTCGGGCTCCATCGGGTTTTTTGAAAGGTTGGACAACACGCAATTTGAAGTTCAGGAATTTCCGCGAGGACCGGCTTTGCAGGCGCTGCTCCGGGGAGGAAATTCGCGGAGCGACTCCGGTGCGCAGGGCGCAGAAAGGAGGCAAATGCAGGGAAGCGAGGTCGCGTGCCGGCATCCCGTTCGGTTCTCTCGATTTGTCGGGTCATCATACAAGTTGAGACCCCATTCGTTCAGCCGGGGCAAACCCGCAGGGAACACTTCGCTCCCCCTGCTGGCTCACGGGCCGGCCTTCGCGCAGCACCGAATTGCGCGCCGTAAATGCGAGCCCGCGCCGCATCTCACGCCCCGTGAAGGCCGGTCCGCGTGGCGTGCAGCAGGTTTCAGGAATGCGAGTAGACCAATGCGAGCCTGCGCTCGTATTCTTTCGACACCCGAATCATTCAACGATGTGACTGGAGATCGAACGCATGGAAACCCAATTCAAGGACCGCCCTCATTCCCGCGAGGCGGGCACTGCCTGAACACGCCGATGCTGTACACGACTGCCCTGATGATCCACACCGGCGCGACGCTCGCGGCGATTCTTTCGTTCATGGCCGGCGAGCTGCTTTTTGCCATGGCCCGGAAAGGCCGATGGCGGCCCGCGAGGATGGCGCTGCGCGCCGGCCGCTCCGCGCACTTGCTGCTCAACCTGGGGGTGCTCGCCGGCATCGTCCTGGTGTTCCTCGGTGGCTGGCCGCTGTGGACACCGTGGCTGCTCGCGGCATTCGCCGTCATCGCCGTTGCCATGGCGGTGCGGCACGGATTCGTCGCCCCCTGGGAGTTGCGGGTCGAATCGGCGCTCGGCGGCGAGGCTTCGGTTGCGCAGATCGGAGCGTTCGCGAGCGAAAAGTTTGCCCTCGCTGCGCGCGTGAGCGTGATCGCCCTCTTCGGCGTCGTCGCGGCCTTGATGACGATGAAGCCGGGCTTGCCGCTCCTGTTCGGCGGTTGATCCCGCCGCCCACGCGCGAGGCCCGCACGGATCGATGGACCCGTGCGGGCCGCAGCCGCTAGCATGAGCGACGGCCCGCATTTTTTCATTCGTCTTCAGGAACGCCGACATGCCACGCAAGGCCATCACCCGACCCCGAAAGCACGCCACGCAGGAGCGCTCCAGAGTGACCGTCGATGCGCTGGTCGAAGCAACGGCCCGCATCCTGGTGAAGGAAGGTTTCGACAAGGCCAGCACCAACCGGATCGCCGAGGCGGCGGGCGTCAGCGTCGGCTCGCTCTACCAGTACTTCCCGAGCAAGGAGGCGCTCGTGGCGGCCGTCATCGAACGCCACAACGAGGAGATCGCGCAGCTCGTGCGCGGTGCCATGGCGGAGGTCGCCACGCAGCCGGTGGCCAAGGCGGTGCGCAGGCTCGTTGCGGTGGCCATCGAGGCGCACCGCATCGATCCCAAGCTGCACCGCGCCCTCGCCGAGCAGATTCCGCACACGGGCCGCTTCGAGAACGCGGTGGGCCTCGTTCGCGAGAGCCACTCCTTCTTCGTCGGCTATCTCGAAGCCCATCGCGATGAGCTTCGCGTGACCGACCTCGAGCTGGCCGCCTTCATGTGCGTGACGGCCATCGAAGCGCTGGCGCACACCGCGGTGCTGCACCGCGCGGAGATGCTGTCGGACAAGGCATTGAAGAAGCTCACCGACGAGACCACGCGCTTCGTGGTCGGCTACCTTCAATAGGCGTTCGCCCGGGAGGGCTCGGCTTCGAGAAAGTCCGTGATGCCATCGCGGCTCGGCGTGATGTCCCTCAGTTGCAGAAGGGCCCCGGCATTGCCCCGGTGGTAGCTGCCGTGCAGGCACACATGCAGGATGATTTCGCCGCGCGTCATGCGCGCGGGCTTTCCGCTGGTGAAGACGAAGTCGACCGGCTCGTCGGCATCGCCGGCCGCGAGGCCGTCCACGTAGGCGACGTACCAGTCGTCGATTTCGCGGGTGCCGCTCGCGAGCGCGCCGATCTCGGGCAGTTCTTCGGAGCGTGCCGCCCGGAACGTGTGGGGCAACCCTTGCAGGTGGTGCTGGAAGATCCGGTCGACCGCATGCATGTGGTCGAGAACGCGCCGCATGAGGACAGCGTCCTGCGGACTCAGTTTCCCGAGATTGCGGTCCGCGGCTTCGTAGAGGCCGCGATCGGCCCAGCGCTTCATGGCGACCAGCTGCGCGTAAGGGTGCGCAGCGCCGGCGGTTGCGTGCATGCGCTGTGTGGATGCGATTTTCTCGACGCTCATGGTGACTCCTGTTCGTTGTGTCGTCAGGAAAATAATATGAGCGGAGACTCGCTTTAGATACTCGCATTCGGGCCGCGCCCACGCGCAGTCTCTCGACTGAGAGAACGCGGCGATCGTCTTTTCACAACTCGCATTTCGCCCGGAGAAGAAGGCCGCAACCGACGCGCCAGCGGCGCGCCGGAGGAGCTCAAGAGGCGGTGCCGAGTGCGTAGCGCGCGGCCCGCGCGATGCTCGCCGCGTCCACGCTGAAGAACGCGCGCAGCGCGGCGCGCGTGTCGCTGCGCCCGAACCCGTCGGTGCCGAGCGTGAGGTAACGGCGGCCTTCGGGGAGGAAGGCGCGCACGCTCTCGGGCACGGCGCGCACGTAGTCGGTGGCGGCGACGATCGGCGCCTTGCCCTTGCCCAGCTGCTGCGCGATGAATGCCTCGCCGGCTTCTTCGCCCGCGATGGCGCGCTGCTCGCATGCAAGACCATCGCGCGCGAGCTCGCTCCAGCTGGTGACGCTGAACACCTCGGCCTCGATGCCTTCGTCGGCCAGCAGCTGCGCGGCCTTCACGACCTCGGTGAGGATCGCGCCCGAGCCCATCAGCGTGACCTTCTGCTTGGCCTTGCCGGAACCCGATGCGGCGGGCGCATAGGTGCCGAAGCGATAGCACCCGCGCAGGATGTCGGCTTCCGCGCCCGCGGGCACATCGGGCTGCGCGTAGTTCTCGTTCATGAGCGTGACGTAATAGAAAACGTCCTTCTGCTCGACCATCATTTCGCGGATGCCCGCATCGACGATCACCGCCATCTCGCCCGCATAAGCCGGATCGTAGGCCTTGCAGTTCGGAATGGTCGCGGCCACGAGGTGGCTGCTGCCGTCCTGGTGCTGCAGGCCTTCGCCGCCGAGCGTGGTGCGGCCCGACGTGGCGCCCAGCAGGAAGCCGCGCGCGCGCTGATCGGCCGCGGCCCAGATCGCATCGCCCACGCGCTGGAAACCGAACATCGAGTAGTAGATGTAGAACGGCAGCATCGCCAGGCCATGCACGCTGTAGCTGGTGGCCGCGGCCGTCCAGCTCGCGATGGCGCCGGCTTCGCTGATGCCCTCTTCGAGGATCTGCCCGTCGGTGGCTTCGCGGTAGCTCAGCACCGAGCCGATGTCTTCGGGCGCATAGCGCTGGCCCACGCTCGAATAGATGCCCACCTGCTTGAAGAGATTCGCCATGCCGAAGGTGCGCGCCTCGTCGGCCACGATGGGCACGATGCGCGGGCCCAGGGCCTTGTCCTTCATGAGGTTGCCCAGCATGCGCACGAACGCCATGGTGGTGCTCATCTCCTTGCCGGCCGCGGCCGTGGCGAACTGCGCGTAGCCCGCGATGTCGGGCTTGGGCACCACGTCGCACGCGGTCTCGCGGCGCGGCATGGCGCCGCCGAGCGCTTCGCGGTGCTGGCGCAGATAGCGCATCTCGGCACTGTCTTCGGCCGGGCGGTAGAAGTCCATCGCGGTGGCCTGCGCGTCGGTGAGCGGCAGGTTGAAGCGGTCGCGGAATTCGAGGAGGTCCACGTCGCCCATCTTCTTGTGCGAGTGCGTGGTCATCTTGCCCTGCGCGGCGCTGCCCATGCCGTAGCCCTTCTTGGTGTGGGCGAGGATCACGGTGGGCTGGCCCTTGTGCTTGGCGGCCGCCGCATAGGCGGCGTGGATCTTCACGAGGTCGTGGCCGCCGCGCTTCAAGCGATCGATCTGCTCGTCGGTCATGCCTTCGGCCAGGCGCGCGAGTTCGGGGTTCTGGCCGAAGAAATTGTCGCGGTTGAAGCGGCCGTCCTTCGCGGCGAAGGTCTGCATCTGGCCGTCGACGGTGTTGGCGAACACGCGGGCGAGCGCACCGCTCACGTCCTGCGCGAAGAGGCCATCCCAGTCGCTGCCCCATACGAGCTTGACGACGTTCCAGCCTGCCCCCGCGAAGAGCTTTTCGAGTTCGTCGATGATGCGGCCGTTGCCGCGCACCGGGCCGTCCAGGCGCTGCAGGTTGCAGTTGACGACCCACACGAGGTTGTCGAGTTTTTCGCGCGCGGCGAGCGTGAGCGCGCTCATCGATTCGGGCTCGTCCATCTCGCCGTCGCCGAACACGCCCCACACCTTGCGGCCCTCGCAGTTCAGGAGGTTGCGGTGCGTGAGGTAGCGCATGAAGCGCGCGTGGTAGATCGAGCTGATGGGGCCAATGCCCATCGAGCCGGTGGGGAACTGCCAGAAGTCCGGCATCAGGTACGGATGCGGATAGCTGCTCAGGCCCCGCGCGCCGCGGCCTTGCGTGAAGGCCGGCGCGGTGAGTTCCTGGCGGTAGTGCGCGAGGTCTTCTTCGCTCAGGCGCCCTTCGAGGAACGCGCGCGCATAGACCCCTGGCGCGCTGTGCGGCTGGAAGAACACGAGGTCGCCGCGGTGCTGCTCGCTGCGCGCATGGAAGAAGTGATTGAAGCCCGTCTCGAACAGGTCGGCCGCGCTCGCGTAGCTGGCGATGTGGCCGCCGAGTTCGCCATAGGCCTGGTTGGCCTTGGCCACCATCGCGAGCGCGTTCCAGCGCATCAGCGACGCCAGGCGCTCTTCCACCGCGAGGTCGCCGGGGAACGGCGGCTGGTCTTCGGCGGCGATGGTGTTGACGTACGGCGTGGCCAGCTCGGGCTGCCAGCCGATGCGCTGCTGGCGCGCCACGCGGGCCAGTTCGACCAGCATCTGTCGCGCGCGCTGCGGGCCGTGCGTCTGCGCGAGCGCGAGGAAGGCGTCGCGCCATTCGGCGGTCTCTGCGGGATCGGGGTCGTGCGACATGGGGCTGTCGAGCAACAGGGCGCGCATCTGGTCGGCGGAAATCGGGGCGTTCATGACGGCACTTTAAGCCGACATGCGGAAAATTAGCTACCGGCGCACGCAAGCCCACGCGGGCATCGCAGCATAAAATTCCGCCATCTTTTGATTTCGAAGCATTTCATGCAACTCGATGCCATCGACCTGCGCATTCTCGACGAGCTGCAACGCGACGGCGCGCTGTCGAACGTGGAGCTCGCGCGCCGCGTGCATCTCTCGCCCTCGCCATGCCTGGCGCGCGTGAAGGTGCTCGAAGCGAACGGCGTGATCGACCGCTACGTGGCGCTCGCGAGCGCGAAGGCGCTGGGCCTCGGGCTCAACGTGTTCATCTCGATCAGCCTCACGACGCAGAGCAAGCAGTCGCTGGCCGACTTCGAGCAGCGCATCGCCGAGCACGACGAGGTGATGGAGTGCTACCTGATGACGGGCGACAGCGACTACCTCATCCGCATCGCCGTGGCCGACATGGCGGCGCTGGAGCGGTTCATCATGGAACAGCTCACGCCGATTCCGGGCATCGAGAAGATCCGCTCGAGCTTTGCGCTCAAGCAGGTCAGATACAAAACGGCGCTGCCGTTGCCAGCAGCGCCGTCCTGAAATCCGGGCCAGCCCGAAGGCCGGCTTACTTCTTGAGCTTCGGCTGGATCGGGTCGGCCGTGAGGTAGCCGACGACGGCGCTGAAGCCGTCCTTGTAGTTGGTCTTGATGAGCGGGCCGACCGCGTCCTTCACGCCCTGCACCGTGGTGCCGATGAATTCGCCCGCGTGCTGGAAGTTGCTCATGATGTACGTCCAGCCGTTGATCTCGTCCACGGCATGCAGGCCCGTGCACTCGGCGCCGGCCGGGGTCGAGAGGATGCGGCTGAGCTTCTTCGTGTCGACGTTGTAGGCCCACAGGAAGTTGTTCACGTGGTTGCCGCTGTCTTCGCCGATGAAGAGAGTGCGCATCTTTTCCGAGAACTTGATGTTGTCGGGGCTGGCGATCTTGTCGGGGTTGGCGGTGTTGCCCAGGGCGTCGGCGGCGATGTCCTCGCCCACGATCAGCGCCTTGGTCGAGAAGGGCACCCAGTCGCTGTTGATCGCGGTGCCGCCGATGTCCTTCTTGCCGCCGGCCATCGAATGGGCCAGCACGCCGCCGGCCTTCAGGAGCTTGTCGAGCGAGACGTTCATCTCCGCGCGCCAGGCCTTGCCGTTCTTGACCATCGAGTCCTGGATGTTGGCCAGCGCCGAGTAGGCGACCTTGTCCTTGGCGTTGACGGTGGTGCCTTCCATCTTGGTGAAGGCCATGCTGGCGCCCACGAGGTTGGCGTAGCGGTGCGTCTCCAGGAAGGCAGCGGCCTTCTCCATGCCGGGCACGAGCTTGACCCACTGCGCGACGCCGTCGGCGAAGATCTTCGTGTAGCTCGCATCGAGCGGGTCGGCGAACTTCACATCCATGATGTCGGTCGGGGCGATGGTGTTGGCCAGCGTCTCGATCTCGGCGCTGGTGGCGTGGCCCAGCTTGATCCAGGTGAGCTCGGCGCCAGCGGCGGCCGGGTCGATCGAGAAGCCGGTGCCCACCTTGGCGACGTACAGCGTGCCGGCCGAGAGGTCCTTCTCCTTGTCGGCCACGAACATGAAGAGGCCGCCGTTGGTGTAGTCGTCGCCCATGAGCGCCGTGCGGTTGTCGGGCATCACCTGGATCAGCTCGTGCGAGATGCGCCCGAGGCAATAGTGCTTCTTGACGCTGCCGGTGCCGTCCGGGTTCACGGTGACTTCAGGCAGGTGGCCGTAGTGGTAGGCGCGGGCCGCGGTCTCGCTGCCGAACACGTTCTTGCTGTAGGCCTTGAACTGCGCGTTGGTCGAGGCGGTGAAGGCATCGGGCTCGTACTCTTCGCTGGAGAGGTGCGTGCCCCAGGGCGAGAGGCTCGCGCCGCAGGTGATCCACAGGCCGTGGGCGCTGGACATGTCCACGTTGTGGTACTTCACCAGGCTCAGCTTGCCGGTGGCCTGGTCCTGGTCGAGCGTGAGCACGGCGATCGGCGAGGGCAGCTGGCCGTAGGTGCTGTCGCCCTTCTGGTTCTTGGTCGTGTATTCGAACTGGACCACGGCGAACACCGGCTTGCCCTTGACGCCGGGCACGCTGGCGTTGGGCAGGCTCAAGAGCGAGCTGCCGTCGGGTGCGTCCGAGAAGAACTGGCGCTCCTTGCCGACCACGGAGGCGTCGACGATCGGCTTGTTGTTGATGTCGACGTAGCCGCCGGCGAGCACCTTGCCGCCGTTGCCGTCGGACACCATGTCGCCGGTCAGGAAGAAGGGCTGGTAGGCCAGCTTGTATTCGGTGGAGCTGCCGTTGTCGAACGACACCTTGAGCGTGGAGCCCACGGTGGTGGTGGCCATGGCGGCGGCGTCGGTGAGCGACGGTGCGGCCATGCTGCTGAATTCGGCCGAGACGAAGTTGACGGCGGGCGTCGGTGCGGGCGGTGCCGGCGGGGGCGCAGGCGGCAGCACGATGGGCGGGAAGGCCTGGCCGCCGCCGCCACCGCCGCCGCAGGCGGTGAGGAAGGCGACGCCGCCCAGCGGCAGCATCGGGGCCGCGCCCAGCAGTTTGAGGGCGTGGCGGCGGGAGGCCGTGGGGGCCTTGGTGGAATCAGTCATTTTGTTTTCCGCAGATCGTGGGGTGGTTGCGGTGAGGCCAAAAGTCAGCCTCCCGTCAGACCGTGGACCTTAAGAGGCGCCCGTGACGAATCTGTGCATCGCCCATGACAGAACGATGACGCCGCGCCCTGAAAGCGCTCGCCGGCGGAAAAAGGAAAACGGCGCGGCTTATTTCGGCCAGAGCGCCCACAGGCGCAGCGGCTGGTTCATGCTCGCGGCCAGCCGGCCCGCATCGGGGCCTGTGCCTGCGAAGTAATCGGCGCGCACCGCGCCGAGGATCGCGCTGCCGGTGTCCTGCGCCACCACCAGCTTCTGCAGCTGCGCCGCCGGCCCGCTCGAGGCGAGCCACACCGGCGTGCCGTACGGAATGCTGTCGCGATCGACCGCGATCGAGCGCCCCGCCGTGAGCGGCACGCCCTGCGCGCCGCGCGGGCCGAAGGCGGCGTCCACCTCGCTCATCGTTTCCTCGCGGAAGAACACGTAGCGCGGATTGCTCCACAAAAGCTGCGACACGCGCTGCGGGTTCTGCACGGCCCAGGCCTTGGTGTCGTCGGGCCACTTGCCCACCTTGCTCACGCCCTGGCTCATGAGCCATTGCTGCACGCTGCGGTAGGGCTGCTCGTTGGTGGCCGAGAAGGCCACGCGCACGGTGTGCTGGTAGCCGTTGGCCTCGGTGATGCGCAGGCGCCCGGAGCCCTGGATGTGCAGCATCAGCGCATCGATGGGGTCGGCCATCCACGCGATCTCGCGGCCGCGCAGGGCGGCTTGCGCTTCGGGCAGCGTCTCGATTTCCTGGCGCGTGTACCAGGGGCGCTTGGGCACGAGGCCATCGGGCGCCTGGTAGAGCGGCACGCTGAAGGTGGCGTTCGGCACGCGCGAGGCTTCGTACACCGGCTCGTAGTAGCTGGTGAGCTTGCCTTCGCTCTGGCCCGCGAGCGATTCGACGCGGTAGGGCTGCAGCCGGTCGGTCATCCACTGGCGCTGCTCTTCGGGCGTGGCGATGGCCAGCTGGCGCACCTCGCGGCACAGCGGCGCGAAGGCGGCGTTGGGGCGCGCGCAGTTGGCCAGGAGCGCGATCCAGGCTTCGTGCAGCGGGTCTTCGCCGAAGCCCGGAAGCTCCGCCCAGCCGACGGGCACCCAGCGGCTCTTGGGGTGCGCGAGCGATCCGGTGAGCGGTCCGAGCTCGCGCGGCGGGGTGGCGGCGGGGCGGGTGGGGGCGTCGGGCACGCGGGGGCCGACGGAACAGCCGGCAAGCGTTGCTACGATCGCAAGCCCGACCAGCCACTGGAGTCCATTTCTCATGGGTTTGATTCTGCTTGAAGCCCTCGCCGCGGGACTCGTGTTCATCTTGATCATCTGGTGGACCATGTTTTCCGGCCGCAGCAAGGGCGAATTGCACGACGACGCCGAGCCCGAAGCCGACCGCGCCGCCGATGATCGGGACCCGCCGCCGAAAGCGTGAATTGCTTGTGTAGCCGCAGGCCGCGCGCGCATGTCGGAGAAGCACCTTGTCGCTATTACTTTAGTAGCAATCATCGCAGCAAACATGCGGAACGGCGAAGGTTTTCTTATTTTCCGTAGGGCCTTGAGCCCGTACCATCGCGTACTCTCCCGGGGCTAAGCTCTGGCCCGCTTGATTCAACATCGAAAGGGATCGCCATGAAAAAGTTCGTACTCGCCACCTGCGCCACCGCCATCGTCCTGTCCGGCTGCGCCGGCGGCATGACCGACACGCAACGCAACACCGGCATCGGTGCCGGCATCGGCGCATTGGGCGGCGCCGCCATCGGCTCGGCCACCGGCGGCAACCGCGGTGCCATCGGCACGGGCGCGGTGGTCGGCGCGGCAGCCGGCGCGCTCGGCGGCTACCTGTGGTCGCAGCGCATGGAAAACCAGAAGCGCCAGATGGAAGCCGCCACGCAGGGCACCGGCGTGGCCGTCACGCAAACGCAGAACAACGAGCTGAAGCTGGCCATTCCGAGCGACGTGTCGTTCGACGTGGGCCGCGCCAACATCAAGCCGAACTTCGCGCCGGTGCTCGACCAGTTCGCGAGCGGCCTGCGCAACAACCCGAACGCCGAGGTGCGCATCATCGGCCACACCGACAGCACCGGCTCGGACGCCATCAACAACCCGCTGTCGGTCGACCGTGCCACCAGCACGCGCGACTACCTGGTTGCACGCGGCGTGAACGCGGCGGCCTTCCGCATCGAAGGCCGCGGCTCGCACGAGCCGGTGGCCGACAACAACTCCGACGCCGGCCGCGCGCAGAACCGCCGCGTCGAAATCTACGTGGGTGAGCGCGGCCCGCGCGGCTGAGGCCCATCCACCGGGGAAACCGGCCGCGTCGAACGGCCGGTTCCCCTCACCGTTTTTTCAATGGTCCATTAGAGGGAAATCTCATGAGGAAGCTTCTTGTCTCGGGTGCAGCAGCAGCGGCTGCGTTGATGTTCATTGCAGGTTGCGCTTCGCAGTCCGCACCGCCGCCGGCACCCGCGCCGGCCGCACAGCCGGCACCGCCCGCCAACAGCTGGACCGCGCGCCTGGCAGCCCTGAAGACCGACCTGGAAGCCTCCACCAAGGGCACGGGCGTGGTGATCGAGCAGACCGCCGACAACCAGCTGCACGTGGTGATTCCGAATGAGCTCTCGTTCGACACGGGCCGCGCCAACGTCAAGCGCAACCTCGCGCAGGTGCTCGACAAGGTCGCCGAAGGCCTGAAGACCGCCACCGCCGCCAGCGTGCGCGTGGTCGGCCACACCGACAACACCGGCAGCGAAGAAGGCAACGAGCGCCTCTCGGTGAGCCGTGCCGACAGCGTGCGCAACCACCTGGTGGGCCGCGGCGTGTCGACCACCGCCATCACGACCGACGGCCGCGGCTCGCGCGAACCGCTGGCCGACAACGGCACGCCCGCTGGCCGTGCCCAGAACCGCCGCGTCGAGATCTTCGTCGCGGAAAAGGCCTGATCTCCTAGAGATCCCGAAGTCGGTTCGCCAATTCGACGGCCGACTTCACTTCCATCTTCTCGAACACGCGCGCGCGGTGGACTTCCACCGTGCGCACGCTGATGGCCAGCTGGTCGGCGATCAGCTTGTTCGGCAGTCCCTCGACCACGAGCCGCATCACGTCGCGCTCGCGGTCCGTGAGTTCGGCAATGCGCCCGGCAAGACCGCGGCGCACGCTCTGCACCTCCAGCGCCCGCAGCGACGCACCGAGCGCCTGCTCGATGCGGTCGACCAGCGCGTTGTCGGAGAACGGTTTCTCGCAGAAATCGAAGGCACCGCGCTTGACGGCATCGACCGCCGTCGGCACGTCCGCATGGCCGGTGAGGAAGATCACCGGCATCGCGTCCAGCAGGCCGCGCTCGGCCAGGCGGTCGAACAGCACGAGCCCGCTGGTGCCGGGCATGCGCACGTCCAGCAGCAGGCAGCGCGGCTGATCGGGCAGCGGGCCCTGCGCCAGCAGCTGCTCGAACGCCTCGGCGCTGCCGAAATGCTCGCTGGCCAGGCGCCGCGAGCGCAGCAGCCAGGCCAGCGCCTCGCGCACGCTGGCGTCGTCGTCGACGATATAGATGAGTCCATCGATCAGCGGTTGCATATCCATTTCCAAAACAAGCGTGTCCCCTTCCAGGGACACCGCGGAACCGGCTTCGCCGGGCCACAGGTGTCGCCCCCGGCGCGGGGGGAGGAGAAGCGACACGAAGTGCGCGAAGCCTGGGGGTGAGTCATGTACTTGGCAGGGTGAAGCGGAAGATCGTGCCGCGCGGCCGGTTGGGTTCGTGCATCAAGGCGCCGCCATGCTGCTCCACCACCGTGCGGCACAGGCTCAGGCCCAGGCCCATGCCGTCGGCGCGGGTGGTGAAGAAGGGCGTGAAGAGCCGCTCGGCCACGTCCTGGCCGATGCCGCAGCCCAGGTCGGCCACCGAGAACTCGAGCCAGCGCCGCGCGTCTTCGGTGCCCGGGCCCCCCACCGCCACGGCGCGCGCCACGCGCAGCCGCAGCACGCGGCTGCCGACGTTGTCGGGGCTGTCCATCGCCTGCATGGCATTGCGCGCGAGGTTCAGCAGCACCTGCTCGACCAGCGTGCGGTCGCACATGGCCGCGGGCAGCCGGTCTTCCAGCACCACCTCGATGATCACGCCGAGCTTGCGCGCCTGCAGCCGCACCAGCGGCAGCACCGCGTCGATCAGCGCTTGCGGCGCGACGGCCTCGCGCGTGCGGTCGCGCCGGCGCACGAAGTCGTGCACGCTGCGGATCACCTGGCCCGCGCGGTCGGCCTGCTCGGCGATGCGCCTGACCGCCATCGCGACCTCGCCCTGGTCGCCCTTGGCGTTCGGCCCGAGCAGATTGAGCGAGCCGCTCGCGTAGCTGGCGATCGCGGCCAGCGGCTGCGTGAGTTCGTGGCTTAGCAGCGATGCCATCTCGCCGACCGTGGCCAGCCGGGCGCTCGCCTGCAGGCGCTCCTGGCTCGCGCGCGAGAGCTCCTCGATGCGGCGCTGCTCGCTCACGTCGATGAACGCGCTCATCCAGCCGGTCTGCACGCGGTGCGCGTTGATCAGCGGCGCCTCGAAGATCAGCACCGGAAAGCGCGTGCCGTCCTTGCGCATGAAGACCGATTCGAACCCTTCCCGCGGCGGCATGCCGCCGGCCAGGCGCCGCGCCTGGCGCTGCTGGTATTCGTGCGCGAGTTCGGTGGGCCAGTAGGGGGCTTCGGGCGCATCGGCGATGTCGGCCATGAGCTCCTCTGGGGTGAAGCCGACCATCTCGCAGAAGGCCGGGTTCACATAGGTGATGCGCCCCTGCAGGTCGCGCGCGCGCAGGCCCGTGATGACCGAGTCTTCCATGGCCTTGCGGAAGGCGAGCGCATCGGCCAGGTCGCGCTCCGCGCGCAGGCGCCGCCGCGTGTCGCGCGCGAGCAGCACCAGCACCGACACCAGCGCGATCGAAATGGCGGTGACCAGCGCCGTGAGCATGTTCGGGAACAGGTCGGGCGCGGCGCGCCAGCCATCCACGCGCAGCATCAGCGCGGTGCCCGGCAGGTCGATCAGCTGCTGCGAGGTGAAGACGCGCGTGCCCACGCGGCGCGAGCTGCCCAGCGCCACCAGCCGCGTGCCGTCGGCCTCGGTGAACGAGACCTCCTGGCCGCGCGTGAGCGTGGGGCCGACCAGCTCGATGAGGGCGTCCCGCAGCGAATAGCTCGCCACGAGAAAGCCACCGGCGTCGATCGGCACGCAGAACTCCAGCACCTCGACACCGCCGCCGCCGGCGATCGGCACGTAGTGGCTCGGCGAGTACGCGCCCGCGCCGAGCTTGCGCGCGGCCGCGCAGGCCAGCATCACGTCCGACTGCTCGGGGCCGCGGCTGGTCTCGTCCAGGATGCGCATGCGGTAGGGCGTGTTGACCGCCTCGAGCGGCCGCAACGCAGCGTCGCGCCATTCCAGGCGCAGCCACTCGCGGTGCTCGCGCAGCAGGGCGGCCGCGGCATCGTTCCATTGCGCGCGGTCGGTGCCCGGCAGCTGCGTGGCGCGCAGGCTCTGCGCATTGCGCTGGAAGCCGCTGCGCAGGTCGGAGACGGCATCGGCGGTGTCGCGGTCCATCTGGACCTGCATCTGCTCGACCTCGTGCCGTCCCGCGAGCCACACCACCGTGACCAGCAGCACCGACACCAGCACCGCCAGCAGCAGCCACAGGAACCAGCGCTGCCACAGCGAGCGCAGCCGCACGAACGCGGAGCGCGCCCACCGCGGCGGTGCGACGGTCAACGCATCGGGCATCGCTAGAGAACGCAGTGCGACAGCACCGGCAACTGCGTGCGCGTGCGCTCGATCTGCCTGGCGTCGATGTCGAACAGCACCACACCTTCGTCCGTCGCCTGCTGCGCCACCACCGTGCCCCACGGGTCGATGACGAGCGACTGGCCCCAGGTCTGGCGGCCGTTTTCATGCGTGCCGCCCTGCGCGGGCGCCACCACCCACGCGAGGTTCTCGATGGCGCGGGCGCGCAGCAGCACCTCCCAATGGGCGGCGCCCGTCGTGCGGGTGAAGGCGCTGGGCACCAGCAGCAGGTCGGCGCCTTGCCTGGCGAGCGCGCGGTAGAGCTCGGGAAAGCGCAGGTCGTAGCAGACGCTCATGCCGATGCGCCAGCTGTGGCCGTCGCGCGAAGGCAGGTCGAACACGACCGGCTGGGCGCCCGGTGCGATGACGCGGCGCTCGTCGTAGCGCTCGGTGCCGTTGTCGAAGAAGAAAAGATGGATCTTGTCGTAGCGCGCCACGCAGTGGCCCTCGGGCGAGAAGGCCAGCGAGCTGTTGAAGACGTGCTCGGCATCGGTGCTCTCGATGGGCAGCGTGCCGCCCACGATCCACAGGCCGAACTCGCGCGCCGCATCGGCCAGGAAGCCCTGCACCGTGCCCGCGCCGGCCGTCTCGCGCAGGCCCAGCTTGTCGGTGTCGCGCGCGCCCATCATGCAGAAATACTCGGGCAGCACCGCGAGCTCGGCGCCCGCGGCGGCCGCCTCTGCGAGCAGGTCGTGGGCGCGCGCGAGGTTGGCTTCGCGGGCGATGGCCGACACCATCTGGATGGCTGCGACTTTCATTGCGTGGTCTCCGTTTTTCTGCCTTCTTCCGCGGTCGAGGAACCCGTCTGGCCGCCTTGGCCGGGGAGACCCGGCAGCTGCAGCGTGCGCGGCACCTTGGCGATTTTGGGGTCGGCCCAGGTGCCTTCGATGTGGAACTCCTGCGTCGCGGCGGCGGCGAGCGGCTTGCTCAGCACCCATTGCGCGAGGAAAGTGCCCAGGCCGATGGCCGGGTTGATGGCGGTGGCCACGAGCGCGGCGGTGCCGGCGTTGATCTCGGGCACCACCACCACGCGCAGGTTCTGCGTCTCGCGCACGATGTCGGCCGAGCCGTCCATGAGCGCCGCGGCGTTCACGCCCTTCATCTGCAGGTTGTTGGTGCTCGCAATGCCTTTGTTGATCTTCGCATCGCCGCGGATGAAGTCGAAGGCGAAGCCCTGGCTGAACACGTCTCGGAAATCGAGCGTGAGCCGGCGCGGCAGCGCCTGCAGGCTCAGCACGCCCAGGAGCTTGGCCAGCCCCGGGTCGGCCTTGAGGAACTGGCCCGATTCCACATCGACCTGCAGATTGCCGCCCAGGCTCGGGTAGTCGAGCGAGAACGGCGAGCCGCGCCAGTTGACGTCGCCTTCCAGCCGCCCCTTGCCGCGCCGCAGCACGCCGGGCATGCCGAAGCGCGCGAGCAGGTCGCCGGCATCGGCGATGTCCAGCTTGAAGGTCATGGCCGTGCGGCGCTGGCCGGCCGCGGCGCCGGGCACGGCGGCCCAGGTGCCCTTGGCCGCGAAGCTCGCCTCGGGCATGGTGAAGGTCAGCTTGTTCAGGAGCCACTCGCGGCCCGCGCCGCCGCGGTTGACCGCATCGATCTCGGCGCGGCCCAGGCGCTTGCCGAGCAGCTCGAAGTCGTCGATCACGATGTCCAGCGCGGGCAGCGTGCCCGGCTGCTCGTCGAGCAGGGCCTCCACCTGCGTCGCCTCGGACGGCGCGATCTTCAGGCGCGCGAGCCGCGCATAGAGCCGGCCGGCCTGCGTGTGGCGGTACTCGGCGTAGCCGCTCAGTTCGGTGGCGTCGATGTTGGCGCGCCAGAGCGCGCCCTCGCGCGTGCCGCCCAGCACCACATCGTGCAGCGTGCGCCCGGCGACGTTCAGCTGCTGCGCGCGCACCGCGATGCGCGTGGGCAGGTAGGCCTGCGCGGCATCGTCGCCGGCGCCGGCGGTTTCGCTCGGGGTGCTGCTCGCGGCGGCGCCCAGCAGCGCGTCCCATGCGGGGATGTCGAGCTTGGCGACGTTGACATTCGCGAACACGCCCTTGTCGGGCAGGCTAGCGGTCTCGCCGGCCGAGAGGCCGACGCCGATGCCGCCGCGCAGCACGCGCGCCTCGGCGCCCGAGATGTCACGCACGAACTGCACCGAACCGACGCGGCCCAGCTCCAGCGAGAGCTGGTCTTGCGTGGCCACCGTGACGCCGCCCTGACGGGTTTCACGCGCCAGCACTTTCTTCTCGATGCGCAGCGGCATCTGCTCCTCGGCCGTCTTCACGAGCGGGGCCGGCAGCTGCAGCGCAAGGCCTTGCAGGCTGCTCGTCAGCAGGAGTTCGGAGGCGCCGTCGCGCACCGAGAACGTGGCCGCGTATGGCGTGCTGCCGGTGGCCTTGCCTGCGAGGCGCGCGAGCCAGTCGGCCTCGCGCGCGCCGCGCAGGCCCTCGGCGGTGGCCGTGCCCTGCGCCTTGAGCGCGACCTCGCGGTTGGGTCCGGTGAAGCGGCCCTTGCCTTCGATGCGGATGTCGCCGCCGAGCAGCCTGGCCTGCACACCGGCCAGCGAAAAACCGGTCTCGGTGAAGTTCAGCGTGCCCTTGCTGTGCGTGAGCGAGGGCGCCTCGGGCACGAGCTGCAGTTCGTTGTCGGCCAGCGCGACGCTGGCCTGCACCTTGGCGTTGTCCATCGCCGCGAGCGGCAGCTCCAGGTGCAGCTTGTAGTCGGCCGAACCGGTGGCGCGCGCCTTCAGCATGAGTTCGCCGGTTTCGCCGGCCAGCGGCGCGCCGACGCGCAGCACTTCGCCCAGCGGCCCCCTGGCCTGTGCATCGACGCGCAGCAGCGAGGCGTGATGCGACATGTCGGCGATCTGCGCCTCGGCCTTGGTCACCTCCACGCCGTTGGCGCCGGCCAGCTTTCCGCGCGCATTGCGCACCAGCATGCCGGCGCGCTCGAACACCAGTTCGCCCGACAGGCCCGTGAGCGCGGGCCACGCCGGCGCCGGCGTGCCGGTGCGCGCGGGGATGGCGGTGGCAGTCTGCGGCACGTAGGCGTAGTTGACGTCGGCCACCTTGGCGGCGATGCGGAAATCGCCCTGCTTCGGGTCCATGAACGGCATGTCGTGCAGGTCGCCGCGCACGCGGAAATCGACGGTGCTGGCGGTGCCCTTGGTGACGGCATCGCGCACGTAGTCGCGCGTGTGTTGGGGAATGTCCAGCGGCAGGTAGCGGAACACGCGCGTGCCGTCGGCGCGGGTGAGCTTGCCCTGCAGGTCGAGCACGCCCGGAAAGCGCCCCTTGCCTCTGGAGACGGCCGGATCGCTGGTGCGCCATGTCGCTTCGGCATCGCCCTCGGCGTCGGTGTTGGCGAAGCGCAGCTTGGAGACCTGCACCTGCGCGTTGCCGTTGTCGAGCTTCCACTGGACCTGGGTGGAGAGCCGGTCGATCGGGATGACGGGCTCCTCGAACACCCCGGGGAATTCGAGCGTGCCCTGCGCGATGGCCAGCGTGGCCGTGCCGCCGGTGTGGGTGGCGTCGAAGTCGACGGTGGCGCCGCTCAGGCCGGGCGTGCCGGGATGGGCGTGCGGCGGCGTTGCGGTGGCCGTCGCGGAGGCGGGCGTTGCGGGTGCCGGTGCCGGCGTGGGCGTGGGCGGCGCCGGCTGCGAGGCGACGCGCATGCCGCTCACGCGGCCGCGCGCCTGGTACTTGTCGGGTGCGCCCAGCGAGCCCTGCCAGTTCAGGTCGATGTGCTCGACCAGCCCGCGCGGCGCGTAGCTGTCGAGCACGCGGTGCGTGGCTTCGCCCAGCGGCAGCCGGTCGGCGATGAGCGCGAGCGCGGCCAGGTCGAGCCGGTCGGCGCGCAGGGCGCCCTTCTCGGGCGTGCGGCCCTTGGCCGGCGTGTGCTGCAGCCAGAGATTGCCGCCGGGCCAGCGCAGACCGTCGGAGGTGTCGAACTGCAGCGCGGTGGTCGAGAACTCGAAGGTGTCGTCGTTCAGCTGGCCTGCGAGACGGCCGGTGACCGAGCGCAGCACCAGCGGCTGCAGCCCCTTGCCCAGCGAGGCATCGACGCGGTCGAGCCCCAGGTCGGCCGCGCCGCCCACGAGCTGGCCGTCTTCCACGTCGGCCCAGAGGCGCACCGCGCCGTTGCCTTCGCGGATGCGCGCGTCGAGCGAGACGTATTGGCCCAGGCGCGTGACGTCGATGTAGGGCAGGTCGGCGTAGATCTGGCCGTCCCAGGTCTGCCAGCGGCCGGTGCGCACCGACAGGAGCGGTTGGCGGAACTGCCCGCGCAGCGTGAAGCGCTGGCCCCAGCCGGCCGGCGGCGTGGCGTCGAGCCGGAGGCCGTGGCGGCGGCCGCCGTTGCGCGCCACGAAGCGCACGTCGGTCAGAAGGAGCGGCTCGGCCTGGCGCTGCTCGTCGGTCCAGCGCACGGTGCCGCCTTCGATGACGAGTTCGCGCTGCGCGAAAAACCAGTCGGCGGCGCGGGTCTCTCCGGTCGTGTCGGTGTCCATGTGCAATCCAGCCACATGGAGTTTTCCCTGAGCATCGCGGCGCACATCCAGCTGCGGGCCCTCGATGTAGAGCTGCTCGAAATTCAGGCGCCAGAGCGATCGCGGCGACACGCTGGCCACCACGCGCACGAGGCGAAGGGCCTCGCGCTGGTCGGCATCCTGCAGCACCACGTCGCGCAGTTCGAAGGCGGGGAAAAGCCCCTCGGGGCGGGCGGTGATAGAGCCGATGCGCACCGGCACGCCGATGGCCTTGCTAGCCTGTGCCTCCAGTGCGCCGCGAAAATCACCGATTCGCGGCACAATCCACGCGTGTAGGACAACGACTGACAGCGCCAGCAGAAGCCATGCAGCGATCAGCAAACCCAACAGCCAGCGCGCCGTCACAGCGGTGATTTTGAGCAGACGTGAAGGGGTAGACGCCGTGTCGTTCATTGAGGATCGCGCTGTGTCGGGAATTATGACCGCCAGCATTCAGAGGGGTTCCACGGAAACCGATAGCAGTGTGAACCAGTTGCCAGCCACTTCGACGCAGACCGCGCAGATCGCGTTCTCTTCCTACTCCCGTTTCGTCCAGCGCCTTCGCCGCAGGTATGCGGCCGAGCTTGCATTGCTTGCCCCGGGCGAGCCGCGGCGCGAATCGATGGCCGTGGCCTTCGAGGCATTGCGCCAGCGCGGTGACGCGGTGGGCGATGCCTTGCGCATTGTCAGGCAGCTGGTGATGGAGCGGCTGGTCGCGCTCGATTGCGACCAGCAGGCCCCGCTCGCCGTGGTGACCACCGCGGTCACCGAGCTGGCCGAATTCGCGCTCGACATCGCCTGCGCCGACGCCTGCCACGAACTCGATGCCGTGCACGGCGCGCCGCTCGGCCCCGAGGGCCAGCGCGCGCAGCTCTGGGTGATCGGCATGGGCAAGCTCGGTGCGCGCGAGCTCAACGTGTCCAGCGACATCGACCTCATCTACCTGTACGACCTGGACGGCGAGACCCAGGGCGACGCCGACGGGCGCGGGCGCCTCGCCAACCAGGAGTACTTCTCGCGCGCCGTCAAACGCATCTATGCGCTGGTGGGCGACACCACCGAGCACGGCTTCGTGTTCCGCGTCGACCTGGCCCTGCGGCCCAACGGGAACTCGGGGCCGAGCGTGGTCTCGCTCGATGCGCTCGAAGAGTATTTCCAGGTGCAGGGCCGCGAGTGGGAGCGTTTCGCGTGGATGAAGAGCCGGGTGGTGGCGCCGCGCGACATCGTGCTCGGCGGCCACGCGCAAGGCCTGCGCGGCGCGGTGCTGCCCTTCGTGTTCCGCCGCTACCTGGACTACAGCGTGTTCGACTCGCTGCGCACGCTGCACCGGCAGATCCGCGAGCAGTCGGCGCGCCGCAGCGCCGGGCGGCCCGAGCGCGCGAACGACGTGAAGCTCTCGCGCGGCGGCATCCGCGAAATCGAATTCACCGTGCAACTCTTGCAGGTGGTGCGCGGCGGGCAGTTCCCCGAACTGCGCACGCGGCCCACGCTCGATGCGCTGCAGCGCCTGGCGCGCGCCAACCTCATGCCGCAGGAAACCGCCGACGCGCTGGCGCTGGCCTACGAGTTCCTGCGCCGCGTGGAGCACCGCATCCAGTACCTGGACGACCAGCAGACGCACGTGCTGCCGGTGGCCGACGACGACCTGCGCTGGATCGCGCAGTCGATGGGCTATGCCGACTGCTGCCCCTTCCTCGCGCAGCTGGACACCCACCGCGAGTTCGTCGCGCAGGAGTTCGACAAGCTGCTGGGCGGCGAGAAGCCCTGCAACGGCAAGTGCAACGGCAAGAAGGCCGCGGCGCCCACCGACCTGGCGGACCTGCTCGACGACCTGCCGCCGGTTTTCGCCGATCGCATCCGCGACTGGTGCGAGACGCCGCGCGTGCTCGCCCTGCGCGAGGAGACACGCGGACGGCTGCGCCAGCTGGTGCAGCGCACCGGCCAATGGCTGAAGGAACCCGACGGCGATGGCGCAGGGCAGACGCCGCGCCACGTCGATGCCGCGATGCGCTGGGCCGATTGGATCGAGCCGCTGATGCGCCGCGAGAGCTACCTGGCGCTGTTGGTCGAGCGGCCCGCCGTGCAGGAGCGCCTGCTGCGCCTCCTGGGCGCGGCGAAATGGCCCGCGCGCTACCTGATGCAGCACCCGGGCGTGATCGACGAACTGGCGAGCGACGAGATGCTCTCCGGCCGCTTCGTGGCCGAGGAATTCGAGCGCGAGCTCGAGGCGCGCCACGCATCGCTCACCCGCACCGGCGAGGCCGACGAAGAGCGCCTCCTGAACCTGCTGCGCCATGCCCATCACGCCGAGGTGTTCCGCACCTTGGCGCGCGACGTCGATGGCCGCATCACCGTCGAGCAGGTGGCCGACGACCTGAGCGCGCTGGCCGACACCACGCTGCGCGTGACCGCGCGCTGGTGCTGGCCGCATGTGCGCAACCGGCACCGCGAGGTGGCGCAGTTCGCGATCATCGGCTACGGCAAGCTGGGCGGCAAAGAGCTGGGCTACGGCAGCGACCTGGACATCGTGTTCGTCTACGACGATGACGACGAGCGCGCCGGCGAGGTCTATGCGGCCTATGTGCGCAAGCTGATCAACTGGCTCACGGTGAAGACGCGCGAGGGCGACCTGTTCGAGATCGATACGGCGCTCAGGCCCAACGGCAATTCGGGCCTGCTCACCACGAGCTTCCAGGCCTACGAGAAGTACCAGCTCGGACGCGGCAGCAACACCGCATGGACCTGGGAGCACCAGGCCATGACGCGCGCGCGCTTCGTGCTCGGGAGCGCGGACCACGGCGCCGAACTGGGCGCGCTTTTCGACCAGGTGCGCGAGGCGGTGCTGGTGTCGCCGCGCGACCGCGAGGCGCTCAAGGCCGAGATCATCGCGATGCGCGACAAGCTGCGCGGCGCGCGGCCGGTGAAGGCCGACCGCTTCGACGTGAAGCACAGCCCCGGCGGCATGGTCGATGCCGAGTTCGCGGTGCAGTTCCTGGTGCTGTCGTCCGCGGGCGAGCACCCGGAGCTGATCCCCAACGTGGGCAACATCGCGCTGCTGTTGCGCGCCGAACTGGCCGGACTGCTGCCCGAAGGCATCGGCCGTAGCGCGGCGCGGGCGTATCGCGAGCTGCGCCGCGTGCAGCATCGCGCGCGGCTGAATGAGGAGCCGACGCAAGTCACTCCGCCGGCCCTGGCCGCCGAGCGCGACGCCATGCTGGCGCTATGGAAGGCCGTATTTGGTTGAACTGGCTCTCCCCCAGGCTTCGCGCACTTCGTGTCGCTTCGCCAACCCCCTCACCGGGGGTAACACCGGAGGCCCGGCAAAGCCGGTTCCTCGGTGTTTCTGGCGTGGGCCGTATCTAGAAGCAGCGGGGGTGTGCGCAGTGGCAGTCGCCGTCCTTCTGGCCGGCTGTGCAAGCGGCCCGCGCAGCGGCGGCGGCGTGGCCAGCGGCCGCGACGGCCCCGGCACGAACATCCCCTCGGACCTGGACCGCGTGCCCGACGCCGAGCCACGCATCGAGCCCATCCGCGGCAGCGGCGGCACCAGCAAGCCCTACACGGTGCTGGGCCGCGCCTACCAGCCGATCACCGACGATCGGCCGTTCCAGGAGTCCGGCATCGCCTCGTGGTACGGCCGCAAGTTCCATGCGGCATCGACCGCGAGCGGCGAGCCCTACGACATGTACGCGATGACGGCCGCGCACAAGACGCTGCCGCTGCCCAGCTACGTGCGGGTGCGCAACCCGGCCAACGGGCGCGAGGTGATCGTGCGGGTGAACGACCGCGGGCCGTTCGTCGACGGCCGCATCATCGACCTCAGCTACACGGCCGCGCTCAAGCTGGACCTGCTGCGCGGCGTGGCGCCGGTGGAGATCGAGCGGATCACGAACGAGGACATCCGCACCGGCGCATGGCGGCGGGATTCGGGGACGGCGTATGCCGCCGCTGCCCCGTCGGAGCCGCAGGGCGCCGTGGCGGTGTCGGTGCCTGTGCCTTCGGCATGGGTGGCGCCCGTGGCGATGAGTGCGCCGGTGGCGTCGACGATGCCAGTGGCGCCCCAGTCACCGACGACACCCGTGGCGCCGATCGGGCCTGCGGAGTTGCCTGCTGCACAGGCAGCGCCGCCGGCCGTCGAGCCGGGCGCTGCGCCGTCTTCCGCCGCGGTGGCGGGCTTCTGGGTGCAGCTGGGCGCCTTCCGCGAACGCGACGGCGCCGAGACCATGCGGGGCCAGGCCGCGCGCGGATTGCCTTCGCTGGCGCCGCAGCTGCGCGTGTTCAGCGAGGCCGGCACGCACCGGCTGCAGGCCGGGCCATTCGCCTCGCGCAATGCCGCCGGCGAAGCCGTCACGCAGTTGCGCGAGAGCCTGCGGATCGCGCCGATGGTGGTCGAGCGCCGCTGAGGACGCTCAGTCCAGCGCCTTGACGGCGACGGGCACGCGCATGCCGACGTTGATGCGGTTCCAGGTGTTGATCTGCGCGACCGCCACGGTGAGCTCGGCGATCTCGACGTCGCTGAACTGCGCCTTCAGGGCCGCGAATTCGACTTCGCGCTCGTCGTGGTCGTCGGCCAGCCGCGTGAGCGATTCGGCCCAGGCCAGCGCCGCGCGTTCGCGCTCGTTGAAGAAGCTCACTTCGCGCCATGTGGCCAGGCTGTTGATGCGCTGCCAGCCTTCGCCCTGTTTGCGCAGGTCGCGCACGTGCATATCGAGGCAATAGGCGCAGCCGTTGATCTGCGAGACGCGGGCGAAGACGAAGTCGAGCGTCGTCTTGCCGACGGTGCTCGCGTCGATGCTGGCGCTCACGGCCAGGATGGCTTCGAAGGTCTTGGGGATGGTCTTGAACCAGTTCAGGCGGGGGGTCGTGTTCATGAGAGGACTCCAGTGGGGGGGTTGAAAAAATCTGCTTCCTACCCACTGAAGACGGGCCAGCCATCGGCCCTGTGACACGCCGCGCGAACTATTTCGAGGCAACGATCTGCGCGATGCGCGCGAGCTTGTCCGGGTTGCGCTGCACGCGGATGCGCGCGATGCGTTCGTCCTCGATCTCGAAGGTCTGCGCCGATTCGAGTTCGCCGTCGATGAAGCGCAAGAGGCCCGGCTCGCCGTTGATCTCCACCAGCTCCATGCGCACCACCGGGCCCATGCGGCGCCAGAGCGAGAAGTAGAGCTGCGCGAGGCGCTGGTTGCCGGTGAGGACCTTGCTGAAGGTCTGCACCTTGCCGCCGCCGTCGCCGATGAGTTCGACCTCTTCGGTCATCAGCGCCTTCAGGTCCTGCATGCTGCCGCGCGCGGCGGCGTCGGCGAAGGCGCGCAACAGGCGCTGGTGCGTTTCGCGCGAGACCTGGTAGCGCGGGCGGGCGTCCTGCACCTGCGCCTTGGCGCGGTGCACCAACTGGCGGCAGGCGGCTTCGCTCTTGCCGAGCGTGAGCGCCACTTCGTCGTAGTCGGCGTCGAACACCTCGCGCATCAGGAAGGCGGCGCGCGCCTCGGGCGCCAGGCGCTCGAGCACGGCGAGGAACGCGACGGAGATGCTGTCGGCGCGCTCGAGCGATTCCTCGGGCGTGTCGGGCGACTCGGTCAGCGTCGGTTCGGGCATCCAGGCGCCGATGTAGTGCTCGCGCTGGACCTTGGCGGTGCGCAGCCGGTCGATCGACAGGCGCGTGACGACGGTCACGAGCCAGGCTTCGGCGCTGTCGAAACTGGCCTTGTCGGCCTCATGCCAGCGCAGCCAGGCGTCCTGCACCACCTCTTCGGCCTCCGCAACGGAGCCGAGCATGCGATAGGCGATGCCCTGCAGGCGGCGACGGTGGCTGTCGAAGGTGAGGGTCGGGTCGTCCATGCCCGATTAGACGTTCGGCGCCCGCGGGTTGTGACACCGGACGCCCAAAAAAAATCGCCCCGGATGGCGGGGCGAAGTTTCTGTTCAAGCGCCTTGGTACTCAGGCCTGGGGCCGAGCGTCGCGGCGACTTCCTTGCGGTAGCGGTTCAGTTCCTGCACGGTCTTGAAGCTGCGGTTCATCAGGAGGCTCAGGTTGTGCAGGATGCGCTCGCCGACCTTGGTTTCCCAGACGGCATCGAACTTGATCTGCTTGTCGAGCCAGTGCTCCAGCCAGTCCGGATCGGGCATGCGGCTCTGGATGGTGTCGTTCGGGAACAGCGCCTTGTTCACGTGCAGGTTGGTCGGGTGCAGGGCCTGGGCGGTGCGGCGGGCGCTCGCCATCAGGACGCCGACCTTGGTGAACGCGGCACGGGCCTCGTCGCCGAACTTCTCGAGCGCGCGCTTCATGTAGCGCAAGTACGCGCCGCCGTGGCGGGCTTCGTCCTGGCTCAGCGTGGTGTAGATATGCTTGATGACCGGCTCGGTGTGCCACTGGGCGGCGCGGCGGTACCAGTGATTGAGGCGAATCTCGCCGCAGAAATGCAGCATGAGGGTCTCCAGCGGGGGCGCCGGGTCGAAATCGAAGCGCACTTCGTGCAATTCGGCTTCGGTGGGAGCGTGCTTGGGGCTGAAGCGCTTGAGGTACTCCATCAGCACCAGGGAGTGCTTCTGCTCCTCGAAGAACCAGATCGACATGAAAGCGGAAAAATCGCTATCGTGGCGGTTGTCGCGCAGGAACATCTCGGTGGCCGGCAGCGCTGCCCACTCGGTGATGGCATTCATCTTGATGGTCTGGGCCTGCTCTTCCGTCAGCAAGGAAGCATCGAACGACTGCCAGGGAATGTCCTTGTCCATGTCCCAGCGGACGGATTCGAGTTGTCTGAAGAGTTCCGGATAGAGCATCAAAGTCTTTCTATGGCCGCCGATTTTAGTCGGCCCGTTTGGCGCGCCCATGACAGACGCGCGATGATGCGGATACGTGCGCCGTGGCGGCACGGATGCACACCCCCCTTTTTGAACCAGGAGCCCGCCATGCGAACCCTTTTCTTATTGTCGACGCTCTGGCGCTGCGCACCGGCTGTTTCCCTCGTGGTGGGGCTGTTTACAGCGCTGCCGGCGAGCGCCCAGACGACGCCCGCCGTGCCCGCTCCGGCCGAGGTTGCCGGATGCCCCGTTATTCTTCAACACACCTTCCCGCGCCTGCAGGATGAAAAGCCCCAGACTTTGTGCCAGTACTCGGGCAAGGTGGTCCTGGTGGTCAATACGGCGAGTTTTTGCGGGTTCACGCCGCAGTACAAGGGCCTGGAGGCGCTGGACCTGAAATACCGCAACCGCGGTCTCGTGGTGCTGGGCTTTCCGTCGAACGATTTCTCCCAGGAATCGGGCTCCAACAAGGAAATTGCCGACTTCTGCGAAAGCACGTTCGGCGTGAAGTTTCCGATGTTCGCCAAGTCGTCGGTGCGCGGAACGGACGCCAATCCGCTGTTCAAGCAACTCGCACAAGCCTCCGGCACCACGCCGAAATGGAATTTCTACAAGTATCTGATCGGGCGCGACGGCAAGGTCGTGCAGGCTTGGTCGAGCATGACCGCGCCGGACGAGAACGGCTTCGTGAACGTCATCGAGAAGCAGCTCGGGACAAATTAAGACTGATCAGTTCACAAAAATACGAATCGGTAATATTATTTACCGATGCGTCCATATCATCGTGAACTGAACGTCACAAACGCTTACCACTGCACAGGGAACCGGTCCGGCGAGGGCGTGCTCATAATTTGCGTGGGCGGTAAAAGCCCACCGGTTTTCATGTTGCGAGGTCTTCCAGGCGCTTGTCGTCTGGTCGAAATCCCGAGGCGATTCTTCTCCTCCTCCCTCCCTCCCTCCTTCGCGTCGGGGCGCCTCGCAGCATTTTTGTATTCCCGCCGGAACGGGGGCTCGCGATGACGCAGCCCCCTCGCGTCGCCATCGTCGGCGCCGGCATCTCGGGACTGGCCGCAGCGCACGCCCTGCGCGACGCGGCCCGCATCACCCTCTTCGAAGCCAGTGACTACTTCGGCGGCCACGCGCACACGGCCACGATCGAGCTGCCGCGCTCCCCGAGCGATCCGACCCGCGTCGCCCACGGCGTCGACACCGGCTTCCTGGTCTACAACGACCGCACCTACCCGAACCTGATCCGCCTGTTCGCCGACCTCGGCGTCGAGACCGCGCTGTCGGAAATGTCGTTCTCCGTCCAGGCCACCCGCGACAGCGGCGGCCGGCTCGAATGGAGCGGCAACAACCTCTCCACCGTGTTCGCCCAGCGGCGCAACCTCGCCGACCCGCGCTTCCTCGGCATGTTGGCCGACCTCCTGCGCTTCAACCGCCTGACCACGCGCATCGCCCAGGCCGGCACCGAGGGCGAACTGGCCCAGCCGCTCGGCGAGTTCCTGGCCACCCACCGCTTCGGCGCCGCCTTCCGCGACTGGTACTTCCTGCCGATGATGGGCTGCATCTGGAGCTGCTCGACCACGCAGATGCTGGCGTTCCCGGTCGCGACCATGATCCGCTTCTGCCACAACCACGGGCTGATCCAGATCGCCAACCGGCCGCAGTGGCGCACGGTGCGCGGGGGCTCCCGCCACTACGTCGAGAAGATCGTCGCGGGCATCGAGGACAAGCGCTTGCGCACGCCGGTACGCCGCATCACCCGCACAAGCGAAGGCGTGCTCGTCGCCACCGACGCCGGCACCGAGCGCTTCGACCACGCGATCCTGGCCACCCATTCCGACCAGTCGCTCGCCATGCTCGGCGACGCGAGCCCCGCCGAAGCCGCCGTGCTCGGCGCGATCCGATACCAGCCGAACCACGCCGTGCTCCACACCGATGCCTCGGTGCTGCCGCAGCGCCGATCGGCCTGGGCTGCCTGGAACTACGAGCGCGCGGCCGCCGGCGAGCGCGAATCGGGCCGCGTCTGCCTGCACTACCTGCTGAACAAGCTGCAGCCGCTGCCCTGGGCGCAGCCGGTCGTCGTTTCGTTGAATCCGGTGCGCGAGATCCAGCGTAGTCAGGTCATGGCCGAATACGACTACGACCACCCGGTGCTCGACCTTGCCGCGATCCGCGCGCAAGCCGAGGTTTCCGCCCTGCAAGGCCAGCGCAACACCTGGTTCGCCGGCGCGTGGATGGGCTATGGCTTCCACGAAGACGGCCTCAAAGCCGGCCTGGCCGCCGCCGCAGGGCTCCGCGCCGCGAGGCCCGCGGCATGAGCCAGGCGCATCCGCTTCCGCTGATGGGCTTCGGCGACGTGCGCCACACGCGCCTGCGCCCCGCGCGCAACGCCTTCGTCTACCCGACCTATTTCCTCATGCTGCCGATGCGCACCTTGCGCGCGAACGGCAGCGACGCGCTCGCGCTCAACCGCAGGGCCGCCCTCTCCTTCCACGACATCGACCACGGCGACGGCCGCACGCCCGCGCAAGGCGGCGCGCTGGCCTGGCTCGACGACCTGCTGGCCGCCCACCAGATCCACGATGCGACCGGCGAGGCCTGGCTGCACTGCTATCCACGCGTGTTCGGCTACACCTTCAAGCCGGTGAGCTTCTGGTACTGCCACACGGCCGAGGGCGCGTTGCGCGCCATCGTGGTCGAGGTGAACAACACCTTCGGCGAGCGCCACTGCTACCTGCTGGACCACCCGGTCTACGGCCAGGAGCTCAAGGCCACCAAGGCTTTCCACGTCTCGCCGTTCTGCCAGGTCAGCGGCGGCTACCGCTTCCGCTTCTTCGTCGATGCGGAATTCGCCCACACCGTGGTGCGCATCGACCACGACGACGCCGACGGCCCCCTGCTGCAGACCAGCGTGAGCGGCGAACTCGCACTGCTCACCGCCGCCAGCGCACGGCGCGCACTTTGGCGCTATCCCGCCATGACCTTCGGGCTCATCGCGCGCATCCACTGGCAGGCCGCCAGGCTCTGGCTCAAGCGCGTTCCCTTCGTCGCCAAGCCCGCGCCGCCCCGCCATTTCGTGTCCAGCGACCATCCGCACCAGCAGCAGGCGAACCCATGACCCCGACCACCACCGCCCCCCAGGTTTCGCGCTTTTCGCTGCCGCAGGACGCCCCCGGCGCCGCGCGCACGGTGCTGGGGCTGTTGCAGCGCCTCGCCCACGGCTCGCTCACGGTGCGCCTGCCCGACGATTCGGTGCGGCACTTCGGCGCCGCGCCCGGCAGCAGCAACCTCACGGCCTCGCTCACGCTGCGCAACTGGGAGGTCTGCAAGGCCGCGCTCAAATCGGGCGACATCGGCTTTGCCGAGAGCTACATCGCGGGCGACTGGACCACGCCGAACCTGGTGGAGCTCATCAAGGTGTTCATCGCCAACCGCCGCGCGATCGAGGACGTGGTCTACGGCAGCTGGTTCGGCCGCCTGGTGTACCGCGTGCGGCACCTGATGCACCGCAACAGCAAGGCCGGGAGTTCGCGCAACATCCACGCGCACTACGACCTGGGCAACGCGTTCTACAAGCTCTGGCTCGACGAGACGATGAACTATTCGTCGGCCTGGTTCGAGGGCAACTTCGACAAGCCCATGCCCGACGCGCAACGCGCCAAGGTGCGCCGCGCGCTCGACATGGCGGGCGTGAAGCCCGGCGACCGCGTGCTGGAGATCGGCTGCGGCTGGGGCGCGCTGGCCGAGATGGCCGCCTTCGATTTCGGCGCCTCGGTGACGGGCGTGACGCTCTCCACCGAACAGCTCGCCTTCGCCCGGCAGCGCACCGCGGGCCTTTCGGCCGACCTGCGCCTGCAGGACTACCGCGACATCGACGACGCGCCGTTCGACGCCGTCTGCTCCATCGAGATGGTCGAGGCCGTGGGCCGCGAGTACTGGCCGACGTATTTCCAGAGCGTGAGCCGCCTCCTCAAACCCGGCGGCCGCGCCTGCGTGCAGAGCATCGTGATCGACGACCAGCTCTTCGACCGCTACATCGACTCCACCGACTTCATCCAGCAGTACATCTTCCCGGGCGGCTGCCTGCCCTGCCCGCGCGAGTTCCGGCGCGAGGCCGAGGCGGCTGGCCTCGCGGTGGTGGACGAATTCGCCTTCGGCGCCGACTACGCCGAGACGCTGCGCCGCTGGCGCGAGCGCTTCCTGGCCGAGCGAGGTCAGATCCTGCAGCACGGTTTCGACGAGCGCTTCATGCGCATCTGGGAGTTCTATCTCGCCTACTGCGAGGCGGCGTTCTCGCAAGCCAACATCGACGTGGTGCAGTACACGCTGCAAAAGCGCTAGCCCTTCGTGTCCACCTTCGGACCTTTGGCCGGCGTGCGCTACGGGCTGCTCGGGCTGCCGCTCGCGTTCGTCGCGCTGCCTCTTTATGTGCTGCTGCCGAACCACTACGCGCGCGCCTTCGGCGTGCCGCTCGCCACGCTGGGCGCGGTGCTGCTGGGCGCGCGGCTGCTCGATGCGCTGATCGATCCGCTGCTCGGGCGGCTCAGCGACCGGCTGCATGCGCGTTCGGCGCAAGCGGTGCTCGGCTTCGGCGCTGTCGCCGCGGGCGTCCTGCTGCTGGGCTTCGGGCTGCTCTTCTTTCCGCAACTGCTGGTCGATCCCGCGCGCCATGGCGCACTGCTCGTGGCTGCCGCCGTGCTGCTCGCGCTGACCTACGCGGGCTACAGCATGCTGAGCATCGCGCACCAGTCGTGGGGCGCGATGCTGGGCGGCGACGCCTCGCAGCGCAGTCGCATCGTGGGCTGGCGCGAAGGCATGGGCCTCGTTGGCGTGGTGCTGGCCTCGGTCGTGCCGACGCTGGCGGGACTGCCCGCGATGGTCGCGCTGTTCGGCGTGCTGCTGGTGGTGGGATGGGTCTTCTGGACACAGGCGCCACGGCCGGTGCGCGCCGCCGCGCCGCATGCGTCGATGGACCTGCGGCTGCCGCTGCGCCGTGCGCCGTTTCGCCGCCTGCTCGCGGTGTTCGTGCTCAACGGCATCGCGAGTGCGGTGCCGGCCACGCTGGTGCTGTTCTTCGTGCAGGACCGGCTGCGCGCGCCGGCCGCGATGGAGCCCGCGTTCCTCGGCCTCTACTTCGTGGTGGCCGCCGCGTCGATTCCGGCGTGGCTGCGCATCGTGCGCCGCTGGGGGCTCGCACGCAGCTGGCTCGGCGGCATGAGCATGTCGGTGGCGGTGTTCGCATGGGCCGGCGCGATGGGCGCGGGCGATGCGGTACCGTTTCTCGTCGTCTGCGCGCTGTCGGGTTTCGCGATCGGCTCGGACCTCGTGCTGCCGAGCGCGCTGCTCGCCGGAATCATTGCCGAGGCCGGCGACCAACCGCACGCCGGCGCGTACTTCGGCTGGTGGAATTTCGCGACCAAGCTCAACCTCGCGCTGGCCGCCGGCCTCGCACTGCCGCTGCTCGGGCTGGCGGGCTACGTGCCCGGCGCGCGCGATGCGTCGGCACTGCAGGCGCTGTCGCTCGCTTACTGCCTGCTGCCCTGCGTGCTCAAGGTGATCGCGGGCGTGGCGCTGTGGGCGTTGGTGATTCGATCACCCGCTTCCGCGCCGCCCGTGCCGCTTCCGGCGAAGGCTGCACCGTGAAGCCCTTCAATCCGCCGCTCGCCGACTGGCACGGCAAGACGGCGTGGATCGTCGGCGCCTCCTCGGGCATCGGCCGCGCGACGGCGCTGGCGCTGCTCGAAGGCGGCGCGCGGGTCGCGGTGTCGGCGCGCAACGGCGACGCACTCGAAGAACTTGCATCGCTGCACAACGACGCCGCGCTGCCGCCGCGCGTGATCGTTCTGCCGCTGGACGTGCGCGATGCCGCCGCGGTCGCCGCGGCGTATGCACAGCTGCAGGCGATGGCCGGCACCGTCGATCTGGTGCTCTTCAACGCCGCCACCTACGGCGTGCTGCGCGCCGACGCTTTCGCGCTCGACGAAATGCTCGCGCACCAAGAGGTCAACTACGTCGGCGCGTTGAACGTGCTGGCGGCCGTATTGCCCGGCTTCGTGGCGCGCGGCGCGGGCCACGTGTCGCTCACGGCCAGCGTCGCGGGCTTTCGCGGCCTGCCGAAAAGCCTGGCCTACGGCCCGACCAAGGCCGCGCTGACCCACCTGGCCGAGGTGCTCTACATCGACCTGCATGCGCGCGGCATCGGCGTGAGCGTGATCCAGCCGGGCTTCGTGACCACGGCGCTCACCGCGAAGAACGACTTCGCGATGCCGGCGCTGATCACGCCTGCACAGGCGGCGGAGGCCATGCTCGACGGCTGGCGCCGCGGCGCGTTCGAGATCCACTTTCCGCGGCGCTTCACGTTCTGGATGAAGCTGATGCGGTTGCTGCCGTACCGGCTCTACTTTCCGGCGGTCGCCAGGTTCACCGGGCTCTGAAAAAGAAAAAGGCGCCGCGTGGCGCCTTTCTTCGGGGCTGTGCCGTCTCAGGGCTTCGTGTCGATGAAGCTCGGGCGCAGCATGAGCTTGTCGTAGAGCTTGGCCAGGTTGCCGTGCTCGTCGCGCCAGTCGATGTCGGGAAAGCGCAGGCTGAGCCAACCCAGCGTGCAGCCCACCGCAATGTCCGACAGGCTCAGGTGGATGCCGCTGCAAAAGGGCTTGTCGCCCAGGCCCTTGGACATGGCGGCCACGCCGTCCAGGACCTTGGTGCGCTGGCGCTCGATCCAGCTGGCGCTGCGCTCGTGGTCGTTGCGGCCGGTCCAGGTGGCCTCCAGGCGCCAGAGCACGCCGGCGTCCATGACGCCGTCGGCCAGCGCTTCCCAGGTCTTGACCTCGGCGCGCTCGCGGCCCTGCTGCGGAATGAGCTTGCCGACGGGAGAGAGGGTGTCCAGGTACTCGACGATCACGCGCGAATCGAACATCGCGTCCCCGCCTTCCATGATCAGGCAGGGCACCTTGCCCAGCGGATTGGAGTTGGAGATGGTGGTGTCGGCGGACCAGACGTCCTCGATCACGAACTGGTAGTCGAGCCGCTTCTCGGCCAGCACCACGCGCACCTTGCGCACATAGGGGCTGGCGGCGGATCCGATCAGTTTCATGAAGGCTCTCTCCCTTTGCTCTTGGCTGTATGACACTTGTTCATAATCATTTTAGGTGAACGGGAAAACCGCAGGTCCGGATCCACCCCAATGTGTCGGTACCGCCCCACGAACCGCCGGCCGCCTAAAATTCGGGCATGAGCTTTTCCACCGTCTCCGCCCTCTCCCCCCTTGACGGCCGCTATGCGGCCAAACTCGCGGCGCTGCGTCCGCTGATGAGCGAACAGGGCTATATGCACCGGCGCGTGCAGGTCGAGGTGGCGTGGTTCATTGCGCTGTCCGACTGCGGCTTCGCCGAATTCAAGCCCCTGACCGGCGGCGCCCGCAAGTACCTGCTGGGCCTGGTCGCCCACTTCTCCGAGGCCGATGCACTGGCCATCAAGGAGATCGAGAAAACCACCAACCACGACGTGAAGGCCGTCGAATACTGGATCAAGTCCAAGTTCGAAGCCCGGCCCGAGCTCCTGGCCGCCGCCGAGTTCGTGCACTTCGCCTGCACCAGCGAAGACATCAACAACACCAGCCACGCCCTGCAGATCCAGGCCGCGCGCGAAAAGGTGGTGCTGCCGGCCATCGACGGCCTGATCGCCAAGCTGCGCGAAATGGCGCACCAGTTCGCGGACGTCTCGATGCTCTCGCGCACCCACGGCCAGACCGCCAGCCCGACCACCGTGGGCAAGGAAATCGCCAACGTGGCGGTGCGCCTGTCGAAGGCCCGCGCGCAGATCGCCTCGGTGCAGCTTCTGGGCAAGATGAACGGCGCCGTCGGCAACTACAACGCCCACCTGGCCGCCTGGCCCGACTTCGACTGGGAAGCCTTCAGCCGCAAGGTCATCGAGACGCCGGCGCCGCTCGGCCTGGGCCTGAGCTTCCAGCCGTACAGCATCCAGATCGAGCCGCACGACTACATGGCCGAGCTCTTCGACGCGGTGGCGCGCGCCAACACGATCCTGGTCGACTTCTCGCGCGACGTGTGGGGCTACGTGAGCCTGGGCTACTTCAAGCAGCGCCTGAAGAAGGGCGAGATCGGCTCCTCGACGATGCCGCACAAGGTCAACCCGATCGACTTCGAGAACGCCGAAGGCAACCTGGGCCTGGCCAACGCGGTGCTGCGCCACCTGAGCGAGAAGCTCCCCATCAGCCGCTGGCAGCGCGACCTGACCGACAGCACGGTGCTGCGCAACATCGGCGTGGCCTTCGGCTACGCGACGCTCGCCTACGCGAGCCTGGCCACGGGCCTGGGCAAGCTGGAGCTCAACGAAGAGGCGCTGGCCGAAGACCTCGATGCATCGTGGGAAGTGCTGGCCGAACCGATCCAGACCGTGATGCGCCGCTACGGCGTGCAGGGCGCCTACGAGCAGCTGAAGGAAGTGACGCGCGGCAAGACCGTCACGGCCGAGGCGCTGCACGGGCTGATCCGCTCGCTGGCCATTCCGGAAGAGGAAAAGGCCCGCCTCCTGGCCATGACTCCCGCCAGCTACGTCGGCAAGGCTGCGGAGCTCGCCCGTAGAATCTGACGCGCTTGTGCATCGATCTACCAACCGCGGCGAGCGGTTGGCGCGGTCCGCACACAGACCCCGACTTCCCAGCCAACGCACCCCGCCGCGGGCGCGCCAGCCAACAACCATGACGGGACTCCTCGAGGTCCCCGTGATTCATGCTGCGCGCTCCGCTGCGACGTCTCTGGCTGAAGATCCACCGCTGGACCGGGCTCACGCTCGGCCCGATCCTGGCCCTCACGGCGCTGCTGGGCGCGGTGCTGGTGGTGTCCCGGCCGATCGATCGCCAGGTCCATTCCGATTTCTTCGTCGCGCGCACCGCGGGTGATGCCATCGCGGCCACGGCTGCGCTGCCGCTGGAGCCCCTGCGCCAGCGCATCGTGGCCGAGTTCGGCCCCGACACCAGCTTCACGCTGCGCCCACCCCACCACCCCGACGAAACGCTCTGGGTGCTGGTGCGCGGCAAGTGGGACGGCACGCTCTACCTGGACCCGGCCACCGGCGCCGAGCAGGGCCGGCGCGGCACCGAAGAGGGCTTCTACAACCTGGCCTACAAGGTCCACAACAGCCTGCTGCTGGGCAGCACCGGCAAGGGCATCCTGGCGTTCGTGGCGCTGTCGTACCTGTTCCTCCTGGTGACGGGCCTGGTGCTGTGGTGGCCCACGCGCTGGCCGCCGTCGCTGCGCATCGTGCTGGACCGCGGATTGCTGCGCGGCCTGTTCGACCTGCACCGCACGGGCGGCGCGGTGCTGGGCCTCCTGATCGCGGTGTCGGTGGCCACGGGCGCCTACATGGCGTGGCGGCCGCTGGGCGGCTTCATCTCCGCCGCCGTGGGCCAGAAGCCGGTCAAGGCGCCGACGATCCCCAAGAGCAGCGCAAGCGGCCCGCGCATGCCGCTGGACGAACTCGTGGCCCGCGCGCAGCAGGTGTACCCAGGCCAGCCGATCGGCTACCTGCTGGTGCCCGGCAAGGCGGATCGACCGATTCGCGTGCGCTTTCGGCTGCCCGACGATCCGCACCCGAACGGCATCAGCTCCGTGTGGCTGAACCCGGTCAGTGGCGAGGTGCTCGCCGCGCGCAAGTGGCAGGAGCTGGACGCCGGCAACGGCGCGGTGGCGGTGATCTTTCCGCTGCACACGGGCGAGCTGGGCGGCGTGGCCCACCAGGTCGTCACCGCGCTGCTGGGCCTGGCGCTCGGCGGCCTGGGCTTCAGCGGCATCTGGCTCTGGTGGCGCCGCCGCGCGATGGCCGCCGCGGCTCGCAACAACAACGCGCTGTCCAGCCGGACGACGTCCTGAGGCCCGAGGCCATCCTCGAACCCGAAGAAGACGCCCCACGTCCCGCGCACGGTTTTCCTGTTTTTTTCATTCCCGGAGGAGTCCCCTTGTTCCCGCACAAACGCACAGCCATTGCGATGGCGCTGTTACCCCTGAGCCTGCAGAGCTTCGCCGCCGACGCAGACCCCGCGGCCGATCCGTCCAAGTCGTCGCTGGACACCATCACCGTCACCGGTGACTGGCTCGCCAACCCCAACGAGAAGAAGGTGCTGGAGCACGCCGGCGCGCGCAGCATCGTGGAGCGCAAGCAGATCGAGGAAAGCGGCGCCTCCAGCGTGCGCGACGTGCTGCGCCAGATCCCGGGCGTGCAGGTGCAGGAGAGCAACGGCACCGGCGGCAGCGACATCTCGCTGAACGTGGGCGTGCGCGGCCTCACCTCGCGGCTGTCGCCGCGCTCGACGATCCTGCTGGACGGCGTGCCGCTCGCCTACGCGCCTTACGGCCAGCCGCAGCTGTCGCTGGCGCCACTGTCTCTGGGCAGCATCGAGACGGTCGACGTGGTGCGCGGCGCGGGCTCGGTGCGCTATGGCCCCCAGAACGTGGGCGGCATCATCAACTTCGTGACGCGCGCGATCCCCAAGCAGTTCTCGGGCGAGGTGGGCGTGGGCCTGGAGAGCGCCGGCCACGGCGGCGGCACCAAGACGACGCCCACGCTGTTCGTCGGCGGCACCAACGACAAGGGCCTGGGTCTCGCGCTGCTGTATTCGGGCACGCACGGCGACGGCTTTCGCCAGAGCAACGACCACACGAGCATCGACGACCTGATGCTCAAGGGCGCCTACCGCATCTCCGGCACCGACGACATCGCGGTGTCGCTGCATCACTTCGAGGGCAGCGGCCGCATGCCGGGTGGCTTGACGACGGCGCAGTTCGCGGCGAATCCGTTCCAGTCGGACCGCCCCTTCGACGAATTCACCGGCCGGCGCACCGACGGCTCGATCAAGTACACGCACAACGACGGCGTGAACAAGTTCGAGATGCTGGGCTACTACACCGACTCGTTCCGCGGCAGCCACCTGGAGCAGGAAGGCACCGGCGCCAATGCCGGGAAGCGCCGCCTGACCAGCGCGCCGCGCAACTACAAGACCTTCGCCATCGAGCCGCGCTACTCGCGCCTGATCGATTCGGGCGACGTGGTGCAGGAAGTGAGCGTCGGTTTCCGCTACCTGCGCGAAGAGGCCTCCGAGGTGGCGACGCGCAGCGCCTACTACACGCCGCGCCCGGGCTTCGATGCCTACAGTCTGGCCAACCCGGCCTACCAGACCAGCAAGGGCGGCACGGTGGCGCACGCGTTCTACATCGACGACCGCATCGACATCGGCAACTGGACGATCACGCCGGGCGTGCGCTATGAATCGTTCCGTTCGCACAACGACGTGTTCACCGTGGCGAACAACCGCATCACGAACGCGATCTATCCGACGATCGATTCCAACGAAGTGCTGCCCACGCTGTCGGTGCTCTACCGCATGAACGAGCGCTGGTCGCTGTTCGCGAATGCCGGCGTGTCCTTCGGCCCGCAGCAGTACGCGCAGCTTGCGCAGTCCACCACCAGCCTGCACCCCGAGAAGGCCAAGACCTACGAAATCGGCACGCACTACAAGGGCGAGGCCTGGAGCGGCGAGCTCACGCTGTTCAACATCAACTTCGACAAGGAGCTGCTGCTGGCGCGCTCGATCACCGGCGACGTCGGCCAGTGGACCGACCTGGGCGCCACGCGCCACCGCGGCGTGGAATCGGCGCTGCGCTACGAGCTGAGCGACCTGAGCGCATCGCTCAAGGGGCTGTCGGTGTCGGGCACGTACACGTACACGCAGGCCACCTCCAAGGCCGGCAATTTCGCCGGGCGCGACCTGCCGTTCTATTCGCGCCAGATCTTGACGCTCGGCGCGCGCTACGAGCGCGGCCCGTGGACGCTCAATGCCGACGTGTACGCGCAATCCAAGCAGCGCTCGCCCGGCTCGCCGGACGACGGCGCGCAGTACGTGACGCTGGAAGATTCGACCGGCCGGCTCGGCAACATCCCGGGCTACACCACGATGAACCTGCGCGCCGCGTACGACTTCGGCCCGTCGATGAGCCACCTGAAGCTGGCCGTCGGCGTGAAGAACCTGTTCGACCGCCGCTACTACAACCGCTCGGTGGACAACAACGGCGGCAAGTACGTCGGCCAGCCGCGCACGGTGTACCTGCAGGCGTCGGTGGCGTTCTGACGGCCGTCGTGCGCGGGCGGTCGTGGACGTGCGCGGCAGGCATACTCGCGCACCCATGGCCCTCAAATCCACCATCTTCAAGGTCGCCCTCGCGGTGGCCGACATCGACCACGGCTACTACGCCGACCATGCGCTGACCCTGGCGCGCCACCCGAGCGAGACCGACGAGCGGATGATGATCCGCCTGGTCGCGCTCGCGCTGAACGCCCACCAGCTGCAGGACATCTGCCAGGGCGACGGCACGCTCGCGTTCGGCGCAGGCCTCTCGAACGTGGACGAGCCCGACGTCTGGCTGCGCGACTTCACGGGCGAGACCAAGATCTGGATCGAGGTCGGCCAGCCCGAGGACAAGCCCATCATCAAGGCCTGCGGCAAGGCGGACGAGGTGATCGTCTACTGCTTCAACCATGCGGCCGAGATCTGGTGGCGCGGCATAGAGAACAAGCTCACGCGGCCGCAGAACCTGAAGGTCTACCGCGTGCCGACGGAAGCCTCGCAGGCGCTGGCCGCGCTCGCGCAGCGCAGCATGCAGCTGCAGGCGACCATCCAGGAAAACACGCTCACGCTGGGCGATGGCACGAACAGCATCGACGTCGAGCTGCTGCGCTGGAAGTAGCGCCTCGCCCCCGCAGCGCTAGGCGGCCGGCATCATCTCGCCGCACTGCCAGCACTGCTCGAAACCACCCTCGATCCGCTCACCGCACACGCACTGCCAGTTGCGCTGCGGCCGGTGCTGCGCTGCGTGCAGCAGCTCCTTGGCGCGCTCGAACTGGGCGTCGTCTTCGATCCAGATTTCGGGCAGGCACTGGTCGGGCGGCAGCTGGCCCATCACGGCACCGAGGAATTCGCGCTGCACCGAGGCTTCGACACCGTCCTCCCGCAAGGCGTGAACCCACAGCGTCGCGATCGCGAGATTGGGCGCTTGGGCGAGGCGACGCATGGGCTGCCTCTCAGGGCGCGTCGTCGGGGCCGAGAGGCTCGGCGGGGTCATCGGGCCACTGCGGCGGCTCGGCTTCGCGCGCCCGCTCGGCGTACTTGTTGAAGCGCCAGGCCGAGTCTTCCATCGTGATGCGGCGCCAGGTCACGCGCTTCTCGACCGGCGTCATGGCGGGCCAGTGCTGCACTTCGTCGAAGCTGCGCCCGCAGCCCTTGCATTCGTCGTCGCCCTGGCTGGTGGAGCAGATCGCGATGCAGGGCGTGTCGGGGGTGCTGTGGTACCAGTCGAGCCAGGCGGCCCAGGCCTTGGGCGGGAAGCCGACCTCGTCGACCTCGTCCTCGTGGTGGTACACCATGAGCGCGTAGACCTCGGCGAGCGCGCGCAATTCGGGTGCCAGCGTGACGCCGTCGGGCGAAGGACTCTTGGCGCGCCAGTGGTTGATGGCGGCCTCGATGTCGGTGATGTGGATGGCGGCCATGGGAGAGTGAAAAAGCAGCGAGCGGCGATCATAGTCCGCCAATGTCCCGCGGCCGCGAAGGGACATGAGTGCTACAAAAAACATAGCGCGAGAGCCCCTGTTCACGGGCCCTGCCGGGCGGTTCCTTTTAAATCGCTGAAAACTTTCGGTTGCCACGCCGCGGCCTTCGATGCTCTAATTCCGCCCACGAAGGGGAGTAGCTCCCGACCGCTGTGGACAACGGCGGACATCGACAGGTCGTCAATACGAAGCACAACACTTCCGGCCTTTCGGACAACGCATGCGCACTGGCGCAGGCGCTGTCGAGCAAGACCTTCGATTTGAACCTGTGCAGGTTTGGTCGAAGCGTTCACCAAGTCCCCGGAGTCTCCGGCGTCTTCGTTTCTTCGCTTTCGACCAGCCCCGCGCGGGATGAATCGAAACGCATCGGTATGCGCCTGTCCGTCGTGATCCACACAAGGAGCGGCAGGAACGGCGCGAAGACAAAGAGGAAACTATGGAACTGTTCATGACCCCGGAGTTCTGGGTCGCTGTCGGTCAGATCATCATGATCGACATCCTGCTGGGTGGCGACAACGCCGTCGTCATCGCGCTGGCTTGCCGCAAGCTCCCGCCGGCCCAACGCACCAAGGGCATCCTGTGGGGCACCGCCGGCGCGATCATCCTGCGCGTGATCCTGATCTTCTTCGCGCTCACGCTCCTGGCCATTCCGTTCCTGAAGCTGGTGGGCGCGATCCTGCTGGTGTGGATCGGCATCAAGCTGCTGGCGCCCGAGCATGACGACGCGCACGGCAACATCACCGGCAGCGACAAACTGTGGGGTGCCGTGAAGACCGTGATCATTGCCGACCTGGTGATGAGCGTGGACAACGTGATCGCCATTGCCGGCGCCGCACAGGGTGCGGGCGAAGGCCACCAGATGCCGCTCGTGATCTTCGGCCTGCTCGTGAGCATTCCGATCATCGTCTGGGGCAGCCAGCTGGTCATCAAGCTGATGGACCGCTTCCCGCTGATCATCACGCTGGGCGGCATGCTGCTGGGCTGGATCGCCGGCACGATGGCCGTCTCGGACCCGGCGCTCGCGAACCCCGCCAACTGGACCTGGGTGCCCAAGGTGCCGCAGACCGACACGATCAAGTACGCAGCCGGCATCGGCGGCGCACTGCTGGTGCTCGCGGTCGGCAAGTGGGTGGCCATGCGCCAGGCCCGCAACAAGCCGGCTGCGGCCGTGACGACCGGTTGAGCACTGGCTTACCCCATTGATCGCCCGAAGCTTCGCTGAGAAACTTTCCTGTCCAAACCAGTCTCTGCCACTCTAACTATCCGAAGGAGCACTCATGGAAAAGATCATTCTTTATGTCGACGACGCCGTGTATGCCAGCGAGCAGTTCGCCGAACTCGCACCGGACGCCAACAGCGTCGTGGCGCGCCATTGGGTGCTCGTGGCCTGCGCGCCGCGCATGACGCATCGCATCAGCAAGTGGGTGAGCCACAGCGCGCGCGAGAACTGGCGCGCCAAGTGGTTCAGCAAGGTGCAGGCACAGATGCTGCCCCTGCTCGAGCGCAACGGCGGGCAGGTGACGGCGGTGCTGGCCAAGGGCCCGCTGGCCGAGCTGACGCAGCAACTGAAGCGCGAGCACGCGGCCACCCACGTGGTCGATGCGCGCCGCCCGAAGATCGGCGTCGACCTGGAACCGGTCACGCCCGAGCAGACGCCGGCCCACCAGTCGGGCTGGGCCTTTCCCGGCGCGGTGATGGGCATGGGCGCGTTGCTGGTGCTGGCGAACGAACTGGCTGAATAGGCAAGGCAGACACTCCCCGACGAGCCCCGGCGCGGCAACGCTCCGGGGCTCGTTGTTTTGAGGGCTCTGGGGTATCCTGCGCCGCATGCGCATCATCATCAAATGGCTGCTCAGCGCTGTCGCGCTGCTCGCGGTGGCTTATCTCTACCCCGGTGTCCAGGTTGCGAGCTTCGGCTCCGCGCTCATCGCGGCCGCGGTGATCGGGCTGCTCAACATGATCGTGCGGCCGGTGCTGGTGGTGCTGACGCTGCCGGTCACCATCGTCACGCTGGGGCTGTTCCTGTTCGTGATCAACGCGCTGCTGTTCTGGGCCGCGTCGGGGCTCCTCGGCGGCTTTCACGTCAACGGCTTCGTGGCCGCGCTGATCGGCTCGCTGATCTACTCGCTGCTGGGCCTTCTCATCGAGACCGCGCTGGGCGGGCTGCTCTCCAAGCGCTGAGCATCACCCGCGCCGCTGCCGCTACTTCAGCGGCGGCTCTTCGGCCTGCTGCTTCACCAGCACATCGACGGCCCGCGCGCGGGTGTCGATGATCGACGCCTCGTAGTGATCGATGGGGCCGCCCGACTTGCGCACCAGCTCCTGCGCCGCCTTGAAGCGGTCGCGCGCCGCGGGGTAATCGAGGATCGCCACGTTGGCCTCGGCATCGGCGCGCACCGCGCGCAGCGTGTCGTTCTGCGCGCCATAGAGGTTCCCCAGCGCGCGCCACACCGTGGCGTCGCGCGGATTGGCGGCCACCCAATCGCGCAGCACAGGAATCATCGGCGCGGGCTGGCGCGTGGCGGTTGCGGCCTCGGCCGCGAGGATCATCTCGGGACGTTCCTTCGATCTGGCATCGAGCAGCGCGGCGGCCTTGGCCGGCGCGCCGGCGGCCAGTTCGATCTCGGCACTGAGCCAGCGCGCCTGCTTCGCCGCGGCCGGGTCTTCCGCGGTGCGTGCCACGAGCCGCTCGGCCAGCGTGCGCGCGGCCTTGTAGTCGCGCAGCTCCTTGGCCGCGAGCGCCGCCGCGTAGAGCGTTCCGGCCTGCTGGGCCGGCGTGCTCCGGGCGAATTCGCCGCTGCCGGCCGAGTCGATCCAGAGCCGCAGCACATCGACGCCCGGCCGCGTCAGCACGCGGGCGCGAGAGGCGATCATCGCGTGGTCCATTGCGAGCGGCAGCGCGGGGGCGGTGTCCATGCGGAACTGGAAGCGCCCCTGCATGTCGGAGATACGCTCGGTCGTGAGTGGATGGCTCCGCAGATACGGGTAGGAGCCGTTGTCGTTCAGGCGCGAGGCGTACTGCAGCTTCTCGAACATGGCCGCCGCCCCCTGCGGCGAGAAACCCGCCTGCGTCATCACGCCGAAGCCGATGCGGTCGGCCTCGCGCTCCATGTCGCGCGAGAAGCTCAGCTGGTTCTGCATGAAGAGCGCCTGGCTGCCCATGATCACCGCCTGCCCGGCGTCGCCGTTGCGGCTCTTGCTGGCCGCGATCATCCCGAGAATGAGGCCCGCGATCATGAGCGGCATCTGCTTGCCCTGCTTGCTCATGATCCGCGAGATGTGGCGCTGCGTGACGTGCGAGAGCTCGTGCCCGAGCACCGTTGCCAGTTCGTCGCGGCTGCCGACCGCGGCCACCAGCCCCAGGTTCAGCCCCAGGTAGCCGCCCGGCAGCGCGAAGGCATTGATGTTGCGGTCGCGGCCCAGGAGGACGGTCCAGGCGAAGCGCTCGTCCAGCTCGGGCGTGAGCTCGCCGCGCGCGCGGGCGGCGGTCAGGAGGCGCTGCCAGATCTCCTGCACATAGGCGGCGATCACCGGATCGTCGATGTAGTCGGTGTCCCGGTAGAGCTCGCGGGCGATCTGGTCGCCCAGGCTGCGCTCGGCGCTGGCGGTCATTTCGCCGCCGTCGCCCAAGCCGGGCAGGATCTGCTGCATCTGCGCGCTGGCGGGTATCGGCATCAGGGCCTGTGCCGCTATCAAAACGGAAGCACATATCGCGCGCAGGGCGGGCGTTGCGGTGGTCTTTGGCTTTGCGGAGGGAGTCAAGCGCAGCATTCCTCGTCCATGGCTCGGGCTCGTATGATGCATCTTCAAAACGAACGTTCACCCATGAGCGCCGCGCCGGGCCGCTGCCCCTAGCAAGCCGGGCATCGCGGTGCGAAGCACGAAGGTATCTCCATGAGCACACTCACCCATTTCGACGCCCAGGGCCAGGCCCACATGGTCGACGTGGCCGCCAAGCCGGCGACCCACCGCGTGGCCGTCGCCACCGGACGCATCGAGATGCAGGCGGCGACGCTGGCGCTGATCGAATCGGGGACGGCGAAGAAGGGGGATGTGCTGGGGGTGGCGCGGATCGCGGGAATTCAGGCGGCGAAGAAGACGAGCGACCTGATTCCGCTGTGCCATCCGCTGGCGTTGACGCGGGTGGCGATCGGGTTTGCGCTGGCTGAAGGCGGGGGGGCGCCGCAGGTGGCTTGTACGGCGACTGTAGAGACGGTCGGGCCTACCGGGGTGGAGATGGAGGCGTTGACTGCTGTGCAGGTGGCGCTATTGACGATCTACGACATGTGCAAGGCGGTGGACCGGGGGATGCGGATCACCGATGTGCATGTGTTGGAGAAGCATGGGGGGAAGTCGGGGAGTTGGGTGGCGGGGTGACTCTCAAGCTAAGAATAAACATAGAAAAGAGCGCTAAAGGCCTCTGAATGGGCCGAAATTGAGGGACGAGCGGCATATCGTCCCTGACAGGCGGTTTTTGCGGTTTGCTAACGATTGGTGACAATCTGTGACCACTGTCACTAGATTGCTTCCCCTCGAACGAGCGGGAAACACCTCAGGAAAGCCCGCCGTGAATTACTTGCCCTCCAGCAGCCGCATCCTTGCCTTCCGCCGCCTCGAGCGGGGCTTCACCCTGATCGAGATCATGATCGTGGTGGTGATCATTGGGGTGCTGTCGGCCATTGCAGTGCCGTTGTACGGCGAATACGTACTGCGTGGGCGCATTCCGGACGCAACGGCAAATCTGTCGGCGCTGGCGGTGAAGATGGAGCAGGGCTTTCAGGACAATCGCACCTACAACTTGACCGGCTCCACGACCAAGTGCTTGGTCGACGATGCGACCACAGGGGACATCGTCAAGCTCAACAATACGAACAAAAGTTTCGAGTTCAAGTGCCTGGCTGGAGCCGCGCCCGACACGTTCAAGATCACGGCCACGGGCAGGACAAACACCATGCCCGGTTTCGAGTTCACGCTCGATCAAAAGGGCATCAAGACTTCCAAGGGCAAGACTGGCTGGACGGCCGGTACCAACTGCTGGATCACCAACAAGGGCGGGTGCTGAATGCCGGCCCTCCAACCTCTTCGATCGCCTTCAGCGATGGCCCAACGGGGCGTCTCGCTGATCGAGCTACTCGTCGGCATCGCGATCATCGCGATCGCAGTAGCCATCGGCGCTCCTTCTTTTAGCGAGTGGATCTACAACTCGCAGATCCGCAGCACGGCGGAGTCGGTGCAGAACGGCTTGCAGCTGGCGCGCGCCGAAGCAGTACGCCGCAACACCCCCGTGCGAATGCAGCTCGTCACTTCGCTGGACAACTCCTGCGCCATCGCGACGGCCGGTCCGAATTGGGCTGTGAGCACGGCGTCGCCGGCCTCGAATTGCCTCAGTAACACCGACATCTCTCAGGTCGGGCAGTCCGTTTCAGCACGCACGAGCAGCACGATCGACAGCAACCATTCGGGAGTTTTCGGTTTCAACGGACTGGGCCGCATGACCCCGACAACATCTCCCGACACGAAGGTGGAAGACGCTGTCATCAATATTCAGTCCAGCAAAGGCACCTGCGCCGCCGACGGTGGCAACTTGCGGTGCCTGCGGATTCTGGTATCCGCCGGCGGGCAGATCCGCATGTGCGATCCCAAGCGAGGCAGCGGGGATCCGATGGCCTGCATTCCCTGACGAAGACCATGAACGCCACTCTTCACCATCGAAGCACTCGTCGCGCCCCTGTCGCTCGTGAGCGCAAGCACCAACGCGGCATCGTGCTGCTGGAAGCACTTGTCGCACTGCTGATCTTTTCGGTTGGCGTGCTCGGGCTGATCGGTTTGCAGGCCACATCCGTCAAGCAGGCATCGGCTGCCGAGTACCGCTCGACCGCCGTGCTGCAGGCCAACGACCTGATAAGCCGCATGTGGGTCAGCGACCGCTCCGACGCGATTCTGAAAGCTCAGTTCGCCGCCACCGGCGACGGGTACAAGGCCTGGAAAGACGCCTGGGTCGCTGCGCTTCCGGGAGCGGCCGCCAACCCGCCCGAGGTCGTGATCAAAAGCGAGGACAAGGGTGCCACGGCGTCTCTGGGCACCAACACCGTCACCGTCACCATCTACTGGAAAGCACCCAGTGACGATGACACGCGCAAGTACGTTCTGGTCGCGCAGCTCGACCAACCGCAGAAGTAAGCCCAGCGATGAATCAACCTATCCGCTCCCGCCAATGCCAGGCGGCCTCAGGCTTCAGCCTGATCGAGATCCTGGTCGGCCTGCTGATCGGCATGCTGTCCGTCATCGTCATCATGCAGGTCTTCGGCGTCTTCGAAGGCAACAAGCGCACCACCACCGGCGGCGACGACGCGCAGATCAACGGCACCGTCGCGTTGTATGGCATCGAACGTGACGTGCGCGAAGCCGGCTACGGCATCAATACCTTCAGCTTGCTCGGCTGCAGCCTGAGCTTCAAGACAAGCGAGGACACGAAGACAGTCAAGCTTGCGGCGCTCGCGCCTGTGGTGGTCAACCCCGCGACGACCGTCGTTCCGGCGGGCACGGCCGGCACCGACACCCTCCTGGTCATCTTCGGCACCAGCGACAGTCCTTCCGAAGGCGACCTGATTGCCACGGCCCCTTCGACCAAGACCTATCCGATCACCACGGCCAAGTCCTTCGCCGTTGCCGACTATGTGATCGCCCAGCCCTCGGCCAGGCCGACGCCCTGCGATTTGACGCTCGACAAGGTCACGGCCATCAGCGGCACCACGCTCACCGTGGACCCGGGTGACTCCACTGGCCTGGCACTGGGCAGCATGGTCTACAACATGGGCAAGGGGCTGGTGGTTCGCGCCTACGCGGTGCGTGACGGCAACCTCACCGTATGCGACTACACCGCCTACAACTGCGCCGACGCGACCTACGCGACGCCCAAGAAAGTCGATCCGAAAGTCTGGGTCTCGATCGCCTCCAACATCGCCGGCATGCGCGCGCAATACGGGCGCGACACCTCCGGCATCTCTTCCAACAAATTGTCCGGAATCGTGGACACCTACGACCAGATCACGCCCGGCAGCACAGCGGACACGAGCGGGTTGGCAGTGCAATGCGCGTGGGCACGCACGCTCGCATTGCGCGTGGCACTGGTGGCACGCAGCGGCCAGTACACCAAGTACGACGCAGCAGCCGGTGAGGCACCGTCGACAAGCACGGCGCCCACATGGGCGGGCACGTCGTCCGCGCCCATCGACCTGAGCGGCGAGGGGGATTGGAAGAACTATCGCTACAAGACACTGCAAACCACGATCCCGGTCCGCAATCTGGTCTGGCAAGGGTCGCAGACCACAGCGCAAGGAGGGACCGGCGGATGCTGAGCAATGAATTTCGAATGGGGCGTCCGGGCATGAGCAAAGGGCGCGCGCCCGGCCATCGATCGCGCCAACGCGGCGTCGTGCTGATCCTTGCGCTGATCGTTCTGGTCGCGCTGACACTGGCGGCCGTTGCGCTGACGCGTTCGGTCGGGACCTCCAACTCCATTGCGGGCAATCTCGCATTCCAGCAGGCAGCCACGCATTCCGCCGACCGCGGCGTCGAAGCCGCCGTGAAATGGCTCGAGGACAACGTCAACGAGGCCACAGGCTGCAGCTCCGGCAGTGCGGTGGCATGCGACCAAACAGCCAAGGGCTACCTCGCTGCCAGGACAGATCCCGACACGGCGAGCAAGCAAAGCTGGGGCGAATTCTGGACAAAAGCGCTCATCACCAAGGCCACGCCCGTTGACATCAGCGACGCGTCAACGGGCAACAAGGTGAGCTACATCATTCAACGCATGTGCGAGACCACCGGGGAAGCCAATACCAGTGCGAACGTGTGCGCCACTGCGCCGCGCGCCGTTGCAGGCAGTTGCCCCGGAGGCACGTCGTGCACGGGCGGCGGCGGCCGCGGCGGCACGGGCAGCAATGTGGACTCGCCCAAGCAGACCTACTACCGCATCACCGTGATCGTCAACGGCCCACGCAACACCCAGAGCATGGTCCAGGCCATGGTGGCGATCTAGTCGCCGCAACAGGAAGACATATCCATGAAACGCAGCACCACCCATTTCTTGCAGGCGACTTTCTGCATCGTGCCGTTGCTGGCGGCGATGTACACCGCCATCGCAGCACCAACCGACCTGGCCTCGGCGCCGCTCGAAACCTCGAGCCCCACGCTGGTCAAGCCCAACCTGTTTTTCGTGCTCGACGACTCGGGCAGTATGACCTGGGACTTTTTGCCGGACTGGGCGGGCAGCGACACCGACTACACCGGCACGCCCGGGCTTGTTCGCAACAGCGGCTACAACAAGATCTACTACAACCCGCGCAACACCTATGCCCCGCCGGTCAAGTACGACGGCAGCAGCTATCCCTCGATGACGTCGGACAAATGGGCCGCTGTGCCATATGACGGCTATGGCGTCCAGGTGGCGGATACCGGCAATCCCGGCGGCCTGGCGCAGCTCTTCACCACCAAGAACTCCGGCGTCACACAGAACCTGGTGGGCAACGCCTACTACTACACGTTCGTAGCGGGCGAGTACTGCACGGACCAGAGTCAGCGCAGCTGCACCACACAGACCGCGCCGACGACGGCAAACCCCGTGCTCGCCACCCTGCGCTGGTGCACCAGCAACACCCTGGCCGACTGCCAGGCAACGCGAATCGACACGGCACCGTCCGGAGGCAGTTCCTACACCTACGCACGCTATCCGGGCCAGACGGTCACCGGGCCCAAAAGCGCGACAGGAAAGCTGACCATCGGCGGCTCGGGCTCGTCGTCCGTCAGCGGAGTTACGGTCAACGGCGTGCAGATCATGGCGAACGCCACGGCAGCCACCACCGTTCGCGGCACGCTGGCGCAGTCGATTGCAGACAGCATCAACAAGTGCACGGCGAGCGTCACCGGCAATTGCGCGGTCGCGGGCTACAGCGCGGTGACGTCAGGCTCCACAGTGACGATCGTCGCCCCCAGCTCCCTGGGCGCCATCACCGATTCGCCCACTGCGAGCAAGTCGGGGAGCATGACGATCACTCCCAGCGCTTTCAGCGGCGGCGTGACGGGCGTCTACGTGCCCGGCCAAACCGTGCTCACGACGATTGCGGACGGCGGCAGCTATCCGCAGACCGGCACGCGTGCCGACTGCGTCAGCACCACCTCGTGCACTTACACGGAGGAAATGACCAACTTCGCGAACTGGTGGGCGTACTACCGCACGCGAATGCAGATGACGAAGACGGCCGCGGGCCTTGGCTTCTCCGGTCTGACGAGCAGCTATCGCATCGGCTACATGAGCCTGAACAACAACACGAACTCCGACTTCCTCAACATTGCGGACATCACCACCGCGAAGGATGGGCAGAAGGATCTTTGGTACCGCAAACTGACGGCGTCCAAGCCGAACAACGGCACCGGCCTTCGCGTGGCCCTTTCGACGGCGGGCCGCATGTACGCAGGCAAACTCAAGGGCAGCCAGAAACTGTGGCAAGACGCCTCCAGCGGCAACACGACGGCCGTGAGCGTCGACGACCCGATGCAGTACGCCTGCCAGCGCAATTACACGATGCTCTCGACCGACGGCTATTGGAACGAGTCCGAAACGGTGACGCGCAACAAGGTCACCAGCAACACGATCACGCGCGTCGATGGTACGACCGCAATCGGAGACCAGGACAGCGACAGCACCGTGCTCCGGCCGTACTACGAAAGCGCGAAGGTGTCGAACACGCTGGCCGACGTCGCGCAGTACTACTACACCACCGACATTCGCTCGTCGATCCTTGGTACCGACAAGAACACCGGCGGCACGGACGTCGGAGCCGACAACACGCTGGCCGGCCAGCAACGCATGTACACATACACGATCGGCCTCGGGGTGTCCGGCTACATGCAATACCAGCCGGACTACCAGACGGCGACCAGCGGTGACTATTACGACGTTCTCAAAGGCACGACCGCCTCCAACACGAAGTGCCGCTGGCAGAGTTCGGGCGAGTGCAACTGGCCCACGCCCGTGAGTGGCTCACAAACCACCGTGGACGACCTGTGGCATGCCGCGGTCAACGGCCGGGGCACTTACTACAGCGCCGGCGATCCGGTGGCCGTGAAAGACGGCATCACCAACTTCCTGAACAACGTCGACGCACAGAACAGTGCCGGCGCTGCTGTGTCGCCCAGCACGGCCAACGTGACGAGCAGCGACAACTTCCTGTTCGACTCGGGCTTCACCTCGGTGCAATGGTTCGGCGAAGTGGCTCGGTACTCCATCGATCCGGTGACGGGTACGCCCGGCACCGTGCCCGCTTGGTCGCAATCGGGCACCGCCCAGACGACGTCTGCAACGCCGCCTACTCCTCTGCTGGACAACCGGGCCTGGGCCACGCGCAAGATCTACACCAACGACGGCACCACGTTGACAGACTTCACCTGGAACACGCTGAGCGACGCGATGAAGAACTACTTCAAGATGTCGGCCATCGGCTCCCTGTCGCAGGTCTGCGCAGCAGGTAGCGCTTGCGTACCCGTGGCCCAGCAGATCAACAGCACGACAGCGGGCGCGGACACCGGTATGGCCGGCACGAACCTGGTCAACTTCCTGCGTGGTGATCGCAGCAATGAAGGCGACGGCGGCGGCAAGTACTACTTCAAGCGCACGCACGTACTGGGCGACGTTGTCGGATCGCAATCGGCCTACGTGAAGAAGTCGAACTTCAACTACACCGACACCGGCTACGCGCTCTTCAAGAAGAACAACGAAACGCGGCAAGGGATGCTCTACGTGGGCGCCAACGACGGCATGCTGCACGCGTTCAACGCCGACACCGGCGCCGAGAGCTGGGCCTACATCCCCTCGACCCTGCTGCCCAATCTCTACAAGCTCGCAGAGAAGAATTACAGCCGCAATCACGCGTACTTCGTGAACGGCTCGCCGCAGCAAGGCGAAGCGTATTTCGACGGTGCGTGGCATACGCTCCTGGTCGGCGGCCTTGCTGCCGGCGGCCGTGGCTATTACGCGCTGGACGTCACCACGCCCGACACGCCCAAGGTGTTGTGGGAGTTCAACGTCAACAACGACAACGACCTCGGCTACACCTACGGCATCCCGGTCATCTCCAAGCTGAATGACGGCACCTGGGTCGTGCTCGTGACCTCGGGCTACAACAACGTCTCGCCTGGCGGCGGCGGCGGGCACCTCTGGGTGCTGAATGCAAAGACGGGCGCGGTCATCAAGAAGATCAACACCGGCGTGGGCAGTGCCACCGCCGCAGTCGCGGGTTCGGGGTGCACCGTCGCTCCGTGTCCCAGCGGGCTGTCGCGCATCAGCGCGTGGATGGACAACATCAACCTCAACAACACGTTGACCCAGGTGTATAGCGGCGACCTCTATGGCAACGTGTGGCGCTTCGATCTGAGCAAGTTGAAGTCCGACGGCTCGGGCGCCTCGACCGTCCAATTGCTCGCGACGCTTCAGGACGCCACCAACAACCCACAGCCCATCACCAGCTGGATCGAGCTTGGCTTTACCGCCAGCAGCCACGTCGTCTATGTCGGTACGGGGAGCTACCTGGGTGTTTCGGACCTCGACCCGAACAGCGATCGCGGCAAGCAGGTCCAGACCATCTACGCCATCAAGGATCCGCTGACCGGCAGCAGCGCTGTCACCAGCCTGTACGGCAGCCCGCGAACCACGGCTTGCACCACGACGCTGAAGACCAATTGCTTCATGAAGCAGACGTTCACCGACAAGGACGGCGTGCGCACCGTGTCCAGCACGATGAGCTATGCCACCAACCTGAGCAACATGAATGGCTGGTTCATCGACCTGCCGAATACCGGCGAGCGGATCAACACCGACTCGACGCTGCAGTTGGGCGTGCTGGTGTTCGTCTCGAACATTCCGAACAATGCCAACGCGTGCGGCATCGGCGGATCGAGCTACCTGAACTACGTGGATTACAAGACGGGCCTCTCGCTGTTTGCGGCAACGAAGGCCCAGGTCGTCGGCACCCTCCTCGCAGGCGGCAATGGGTTGGGGGCTTCGGCAGCTGTCTTTGCGCGAAAGGGCAGCCAGCTGATCGGCAGCGTGAAGCTCTCGACCGGCAAGCTGGAGAACGTCGAGTTGCCTCCGGGCGCAGGTGGCCCTGGTACCCGCCGCGTGTCGTGGCGCGAGCTCGTCAACCAGTGATGGCCTGGCGATGAGCGGCAGACGCTGAGGTCAGGAAGCCGATGAATCGATCGGCTTTCCTTCCAGCCAGAGCCCGTACTCGAGCGGAAACGCGATGCTGAATCGCTCCGCTTCGGTACGGGCTTCTTCGTGGAGGCCGAGCAGTTGCGCGCTTTCGACCAACTTGACGATCACGCGAGGCTCGGGGGAAAAATGCAGGATGCGCTGGGCCAATAAATGCACCTCCGCCGCGTTGGCCGTGGTAACGGGCGTTAGCGTGAGCTTCGCGAAGCGGACTTGGTTTGCGAATAACCAGGAGCCATGCACTTTCGTAAGCGTGTCGTCCTCGTACGCAGGCAGACGCTCGTCACGCGGCAGATAAATCTGGCTGATGCGGATGTAGTCCCAGCCTGCGTAGCCGACGACGGCAACCAGTAGAGCGGCTGCCATCGCCGGGAGCCTGCGAGCCCAGGGACACGCGGCTGTTTCGTTGCGATCTTCTGCGGGCCAGAGAATGCCGAGGCACAGACCGAACACCAGTTGAAAGGGGCCGTACCACAGCGGGTATTCAAGAAGGCTGTGCAACACGATCACACCGAGCAGAGCCCAGGCCATGATCCGGAACGGATTGCGATCGCGCCACGGCCGGGCGCGAACCACCAGCCAGAGGAAACCTCCGCAGATCAACGCGGCCGCGGGGATGCCGAGCTCTACGGCCAGATGCAGCGGGAGGTTGTGCGCGTTATCGAGGATTTCGACGAAGCGCTGTCCCGGGTAAAGCCCGCTGTGCATGTAGTGTGCGAAGCTCAGCTCACCCCATCCCCAACCGGTCCATGGGCGCTCGGCGATCAGGGTCAGTACGTTGCTCCAGAGGATCAGCCGGCTGTGTCCGGTAGGCGCGCCCTCGCTCAGACGCTGCATCATGCTGTCGACACCGCTGCCTGCGAGTTGGGGCAGGAGCCAGGCGATGGCGAAGTACAGCGGTATCCACGAAAGCACGACAAGGGGGGACGGCAGTCGCGTCGCGAATACCGAGCCGGCGCGCTGTGCCTGCCGTTCTCGCCGGGCGATGAAGGCGGCCGTTCCGACGATGGCGAGAACCTCGAGCAGGCCGGTGCGTGATGTGGAGGCAGCAGCGGCAGTCAATAAAAGTGCGACGACGGCCGCCCATAGCAAACGTCGCGGCAAAGCTGCGCTTCGGTGGCTCGCGTAGAGCCACAGCGCCGCGATGAGCGCCATGCTGATGAGGCTCGCAAATTGATTGCGTTGCCGCAGGTTGCCGAAGGCCTGGCCGGCGCCGGGTTCGGTGGTCAACGGATGGAGAAAGCCCGCGAGGTCGTAGTACTGCAGCAGCCCCAGCACCGCGCTGAGGGCGCCTGCCCATATGAGGCCGTGAGCCAATGCGGCCTGCATCCGGGCGCGATCTTGCTGCGCGAGCCCGGCGCCGACGAAAGCGACCATGCACGTGGCGAAGACAACTGCAGCGGCGCAGAGCCAAGGGGTGGGTTCGAGAAGAGGGCTGCGGAAAACCGCAACGAGCGCCGCGCTCGCTGCGAGCCACACGAGAACGGACGGGCGTGGCTCGATTTGCTTGGCCCCTGTCAAGAGAAGGAGCGCCGCAACACACATCCAGGAAGCCAGCTGTTGCCAGATGTTGACCGACGGGCCTGCGGTGATGGGAAAGAGAAAGGGCAACGCGATCAACGCGCTGCAGATCCGGGGGGAGAGGTTTTGCTTGGAATGGTCGTCAGCGCTGGCGTGCGTTGCGGAGGGGCTCATCCAGGTGATTTTGCCTCTGGCTCGTGGGCCAAGGCAGGCACCTCACTACAGCGGGCAGGCCGGGGCAACGTACTTGGCGTCAATATTGGCTGCCTTGCAACTCCAGGAGCCGTTCAAGTCGCGGGACCAAGTGATTGTTCCAGCGGTTGCGCCTTGCAATGGAGATCCTGCGAGATTTCCGAAGGTCGCGACAATCTTTGAAGGGACGCTATCAGAAAGAGTGACTTGTGGCACCCCAGTCCCCGCTGCAGCCCAAGTCTCGGCAATTGTGGGCGCTGCATTGCCTGCGGTCGCTTGCATGTTTGACCCGGTAGCTTGGGGATCGCAGTTTTCGGTTAAGGCGGGATCCCCTATCTTGATCTTCCCATTCGACAAGCAGATTTCAATGGCTGGCTTGATTGCTCCCGATTCGCCGACCACGCGCTGTACTTGGGATCGAAAAACGTACGTCTGATACTGAGGAATAGCGATAGCAGCAAGAATCCCGACGATCGCAACCACAACCATCAACTCGATCAGAGTGAATCCGCGAGCCCTGGCGTTTGAGGTGTTCATGACTACTGCTCGAGGGGTTTGGGGTACAAAAAAGCCGCCCGAAGGCGGCCTTTTGGTTGAGTTCACTGATTACTTGACAGTGCCATTCGGGCAACCGGCCGCCGCATACTTTGCGTCAGCGGAGGTAACGCAGCTCCAGCTGCCGGTGTCATCACGAGTCCATTGCACTGCAGCCTTTGCAGCCTTGAGTGCTGCAGATGCGGAGTTGCCAAACGTAGACGTCAAAGTGGCGGTGTTCTTGGCCGAGTCAATAACCAGGACCGGAGCACCGGAGTTCGCGGCGGGCGCGACACCGTTGACGGTGTTACCACCGTCAGCGAGCAGATTCGAGCCGGTGGCGGTGCCACCGCACGTCGTTGCATCGGTCGCCTTGCCAGTGTTAATTTGGCCATTGTTCAGGCAGTCTTCCACAGCAGTCTTTTGCGAGCCGGTTTCCGACACAACACGCGAAACTTGCGACTTGGCGATGTAGGTTTGATATTGCGGAATCGCGATAGCAGCCAAGATACCAATGATCGCCACAACGATCATCAGTTCGATAAGGGTAAAGCCGGCCTGTGCGCGGCGGGCAATCTTGCGAACGTTCATGAGAAAACTCCAGGTTGGTTTGTTAAAGCCCGGGAACCAGCCCGGAGCGGAGTACCTTCCGCAGCATCTGTGCCACCCGGTTTCCCACCCCTGCAGTGACCGAATGCGTCACCTTTGATCACATTCGCGTTACAGCAAGTGACACAACTTGCTTCAAGATGCTACAAGCAGTGACAAATTTGTCATGCCGCGCACCCGGCTAGGCATCAGAAAGTCAGGATCCCATCCGCCTTCAGCCAGCGAATATCTCGCTGCGCCAACCCCGCCACCTGCCGCCCGGCCAGCGTCTCGATCTGGCTCATGATTTCTTCGGTTTCCGCCGGCTTGGTATGGGTGATGTAGATCGGGTATTCCTTGCCCGGATCGATGTGCGCCAGTTCGTCAGCCAGCACCGCGGGCGACAGGTGCAGGCTGCGCTCGGCCAGCGCCTGCTCGCGGCTGCTGAAGGCCGTCTCTATGACCAGCATCGCCACGTCGAGCGCGTTGACGCGGTCCCAGAAGGGCGCGTTGCGTTCGGTGTCTCCGCTGAAGACCCAATGGGGGCCGCCGGTCGCTCGGCGCACGGCGAAGCCGCAGGCCGGCACGGTGTGCACGGCCGGCAGCACCTCGATCAGCTTGGGGGCGACGGTGCCCAGTTGCAGCATCTGCCCGACCGAGATGTCGTGGAAGCTCACGAACGGCGCCTCGGGGCTCGGGATGCTCTCGAAATCGGGCCAGATGACGTTGTTGAACACGTGCGCGCGCAGGGCCTCGATGGTCGCGCGCAGCGCATGCACGCGCAGCGGCTGGGTGCGCCGGCTGCCCACGGCGTCGAGCATCAGGGGCAGGGCGGCGATGTGGTCCAGGTGGCTGTGCGTGAGCACGACGTCGTCGATGCGCGCCATCTCGTCGAGGGTGAGATCGCCGACGCCGGTGCCCGCATCGACGAGCAGGTCCGTGTCGACCAGGAATGAGGTCGTGCGGCAGTCTTTGGCGATGGCGCCTGAGCAACCCAGCACACGAACCTGCATTGTGAGAGACCCCTCGTCTGTGTCTGTCGTCATTTGGTTTCGAACCGGGTTGCGCCGTCCCAGCTCGGGTCTTGCGGACGCAACGCCATCGAGGCTAATCGCTGCGCGTAGAGCTGGTAAAGGACTTTTTTCGCATCCGCGGCGAGCAGGGGCGCGAGCAAGTTCCGGCCCATGGCCCAATCCTGCCGGCGGTAAGCGGCAAGCACCTGCGCCCACCGCTGGAGCTGCCCCGTGCGCTGCGCGGCAATGGCCGCTTCTGTGGTGAGCGGCGTAAAAACGGCAACGGCTTGTGCCTTGCCTTTGACGAGCACGCTGTCCAGTTCCTGCCAGGTGTAGTCGGGGGTCAGGTCGCGCGTCGTTCCGCTGGCCACGATCTCCACCCCGTAGTGCCCGCTGAGGCCCTCCAGGCGCGACGCGAGATTGACCGCGTCGCCCACCACCGTGTAGCTGCGGCGCGCGGCCGAGCCCATGTCGCCGACGCTCATCACGCCGCTGTTGATGCCGATGCCCACGCTGATTTCGGGGCGCCCGCCCGCGCGGTGGATGCGGTTCATGTCGCGCACGGCATCGGTCATGTCGAGCGCCGCGCGCACGGCCAGCGCGGCGTGGTCGGGCGTGTCGATCGGCGCGCCCCAGAAGGCCATGACGCAATCGCCCATGTACTTGTCGACGGTGCCGCGGTGCGCACTGATCACGTTGGTGAGGCGGCTGAAAACGGTGTTCAGGAAGGCCTGCAGTTCAGCCGGCGTCATCTGCTCCGACAGGCGCGTGAAGTCGCGCATGTCGCAGAACAGCACGGTCATTTCCTTGCTCTCGGCGCGCATGCTGTAGCGGCCGGGGCGCTGGAGCATTTCGTTGACCAGTTGGGGCGGCACGTAGGTGCCGAAGAGCCGCACCAGCCCGCGCCGCGTGCGCGACTCGATGAAGTAGCCCCAGCTCATGTTGAGCGCGAAGGCCAGCGCCACCATGACGAGCGCCGACGCGAGCGGCAGCACGAGGCTGTGGCTCGCATAGAGCCAGGTGTTGAGCGCAACCAGCACCGCGGCCGTTCCCGCGCCCAGCAGCACGGCCCGCGGTGCCGACAGCAGCGACAGTCCGAGCGCCAGCACGAGCCCCGCGACGAGCACCGTCAGCACCTCGTAGCCGGGCGCGTAGTCCGGCACGGCGAGGAGGCGGTGATCGAGCAGGCCCGAGACGATGTTGGCGTGCACCTCGACACCCGGAAACGCCGCGCCGACGGGCGTCGCGCGCAGGTCCTGCAGGCCCGGCGCGGTCGCGCCCATGAGCACGATCTTGTCCTTCAGCTCGCCGGGCGCGAGCCGGCCTTCGACGACATCGGCGGCGGCCACGTAGCGGAACGAGCCGCCGTTCGCGCCGCCGGGTCCGCGAAATGGCACCTGCATGCTGGCGGTCTGGTCGACAGGGATGCGCAGGCGCCCGATCGCGAGCGATTCGAGCTGCGGCGCGGCGCCCGGCGCCAGGAGCGGGCGCACCGGCGGCGAGCCGTTCGCGAGCCTGTAGACGGCCAGGCCCAGCGATTCGTAGTAGCCCGGCTGCGCCTGGTCGCCCTCGTAGCGCGCGATGAGCGGCGCGCTGCGAATGGCGCCGTCGCCGGTCTCGCCGACCAGCGTGTTGAGGAACCCCGCGGCGGGCGCGGCCTGCGCCAGCATCGGCAGGCTGGCGCCGAAACCGTTCCAGCCCGTGGCGTAGGCGGCGCCTGCCGCAAAGGTGTCAGGCGGCAGCAGCGGTACCGCCGGCAACTGCCCTTTCGCGCTCGGCACCGGTGTCCGGGTGAAGTAGTAGCCGAGCGCGACGCGCCGGTTGCGCAGCGCCCCGGCGAACGTGATGTCGTGGTCCAGCGTGGGCGCAAGCCGTTCGATTTCGGCGGCAAGCCCCGGCATGTGGCGCAGCGGCCCGTTCGCGATCTGGCGCAGCCGCTCAGTGCTGGAGCTGCGATCGGGCTCCAGGAACATGACGTCGAACCCGAGCACCGCCACCTGCTGGCGGACCAGGAGCTCGGTCGTGAGGCGAGCCATCGTGTCGCGCGCCCAGGGCCATTGCCCCTGGCGCGCGAGGCTCGCATCGTCGACGTCGACGATCACCACGCGCGTGTCCAGCGTCCGCGGCATGGTGGCGCGCAGGCGGATGTCGTAGATCAGGTGATCGAGGCGCTCCAGCGCCGTCAGCGGCCAGATGCCGGTGGCATGCGCCAGCGCCAGCAGAACCGGCAGCAGCGTGATGGCAATGCGCGGCCAGTGCCGCCGCAGCGCGTTCATGCGGTCTCGCTCAGACGGCCTGCGTTGCGCCGGGAAGAAGGAAAAGGCTCAGACCCGGACGAACTGCATGCGCGTGGCGCCGCCGAGTTCGAGCACGTCGCGCTCCTGCAAGGCGACGGCGTCGGTGCCGAGCACCGCGCCGTTGAGCGTGACGTTGCCCATGACGCTGGCCGCCACGTAGCCCTGCCGGCGTCGCGTGACGACCGCGACGGCCACGCCGGGCTTGCCGATGGTGGTGACCACCTTCTGCAGGGGCACGTCCTGCGCGTCCTGGCCATCCGGGTTGTTACCGCTACCGGAGAGTACGCGAAGCATTGGGATGCCCAGCTCGATGAGCGCGCCCGATTCCGTGGGCGCCGACGAGAGCGGAATGGCGGTGGAGAACTCGCCCGGGGCACTGCGCGCGGAGCCCGGGCCGATGGCCAGGTTGCTGCGGGCGCGAAAGTGGATGCGGCAACCACCGACCTCGACGACGTCGTTGTCCTTGAGCGTCTGCTTCTGGACGGCCAGCGCGTTGACGTAGGTGCCGTTGGTGCTGTTGAGATCTTCAATTTGGACTTCGCCACCGCTCATGTGCAGCACGGCATGCTCGCCGCTGACCGCCAGATTGTCGATCACGATGTCGTTGTAGGCGCGCCGGCCCAGCGTCGTGCGGTCCTTGGCGAGCGCCACTTGTCCGATGACCACGCCATCGACCGAAATGATCATCTTCGGCATTGCCGGCTCCCCAAGTGCAAAACTGTATCGAGCGCAAGCGGGGCGGCTGGTTGCCGCCGAGGCCTGCTACCTGGCCATCCGGGACGTGTCGCCAACGTCCGCCCTTGCCAGAACAACCGAAATGTTGTCCCGGCCGCCATTGTCGTTTGCAATTGCAACCAAAAGTTGTGCTTTTTTCTGAAGGCCGACATCGTGTCCTAAAAGCGTGAAAAGCTGCGCATCCGTGATCATCTCGCTCAGCCCATCGGAGCAAAGCATATAGAGATCGCCGGGTCTTGCAGTGTGTTCATGCATCTCCAGCAAGACTTGGGCCTCCACGCCGACCGCCCGGGTCACGAGGTTTCGGGTGGGCGAATTCAGCGCTTCCTCGGGGGTGATCGCGCCGGCATCGAGCTGCTGCTGGCGCAGCGAATGGTCGCGCGTGAGCAATTCCAGCTTGTTGTTGCGCAGGCGATAGCAGCGCGAGTCGCCGATGTGACCGACCAAGACGCGCTGCGGCCGGAAAGCCGCCAGCACCAGCGTCGTTCCCATGCCCTGCAGTTCCGCGTTGGTCGTGCCGGCATGCAGGATCGATGCGTTGGCCTCGTCCGTGGCGGCCTGCAGCGCCCGGCGAACCACGCGCGCCGGCGCCTGGAGCCCGGCCTGGGCGAACCAGCGGGCGAAGCTGGCGTGCAGCAGCGAGACGGCCATGGCGCTGGCCACCTCGCCGCCCTTGTAGCCGCCCATGCCGTCGGCCAGCACGGACAGTCCGAGCTCCGGGTCGACGTGCACGGCGTCTTCGTTGTGGGCCCGCACGCGCCCGGTGTCGGTCAGCGCCGCGAACTCCCAGCACAGCGCCGGGCGGCTCGAGAAAAGGGAAGCGCCGACGCTCGCCATGGTCTGAAGGCGTCGGCCGAGCGAACGCTCAGTGGGCAGCGGCGTGGGAGCGCCGTTGCAGCAGGCGGCCCACGGCCACGACGAACACCGCACCGGCCGCAGCCGCTGCATAGTGCAACCAGGGGTTGGCCACCAGCACGTCGCGCAGCGCGACGTCGCTCACGATGGTTTCGCCGCCGACCCAGCCGATCAGCGCGGCACCCAGCATGACGATGATCGGGAAGCGTTCCATGAGCTTGATCATGAGGGTGCTGCCGAAAATGACCAAGGGAATGCTGATCGCCAGGCCCAGGATCAGCAGAACCATGCTGCCCTGTGCGGCGGCCGCCACGGCAATCACGTTGTCCAGGCTCATCACCAGGTCGGCCAGCAGGATGGTGCGCACCGCGGCCATCATGCTGCCGTATTCCTTGGATTCGCCGTCGCCGTCGTCTTCTTCGCCCAGGAGCTGCAGGCCGATCCACAGCAGCAGGATGCCGCCGATGACCTGAAGGTACGGCAGCGCCAGCAGCTTGGCGGCCACCACCGTCAGCACGATCCGCAGCACCACGGCCGCGCCCGAGCCGAACAGCACGGCCTTTTTCTGCTGCGCAGGCGGCAGCGAGCGCGCCGCCATGGCGATCACCACGGCGTTGTCGCCCGAAAGAATGATGTTGATCCAGATGATCTTGACCAGACCGATCCAGAAATCTGTGCTTTGAAGGAGTTCCATGTCTCTGATCCCACTGTGTTTTATTTGAAAAAAGCGCCCGCAATCGAGTGCGGGCGCTTTTTTATTTCTGTGGTCCTCGCATGACCCGGCTCTGTGGCCGGTGTCCTGCAGCCGTCTCTTACAGCTTGGCCTTGAGCAGCTTGGCCAGTTCCGAGAAGTTGCGCGTCACGGTGAAGCCGCACTCTTCCATGATGGCCAGCTTGGCATCGGCCGTGTCGGCGCCGCCCGAGATCAGCGCGCCAGCGTGGCCCATGCGCTTGCCGGGAGGGGCGGTGACACCGGCGATGAAGCCGACGACCGGCTTCTTCATGTGTTCCTTGCACCAGCGGGCTGCATCGGCTTCGTCGGGGCCGCCGATTTCGCCGATCATGATGACGGCGTCGGTGTCCGGATCGTCGTTGAAGGCCTTCATCACGTCGATGTGCTTCAGACCGTTGATCGGGTCGCCGCCGATGCCCACTGCCGACGATTGGCCGAGGCCGATTTCGGTCAGCTGAGCCACGGCTTCGTACGTCAGCGTGCCCGAGCGCGAGACCACGCCGATGCGGCCCTTGCGGTGGATGTGGCCGGGCATGATGCCGATCTTGATTTCGTCGGGCGTGATGAGGCCGGGGCAGTTCGGGCCCAGCAGCAGCGTCTTCTTGCCGCCGGCCGCTTCCTTGGCCTTCATCTTGTTGCGCACTTCGAGCATGTCGCGAACCGGGATGCCTTCGGTGATGCAGATCGCCAGGTCCAGATCGGCCTCGACGGCTTCCCAGATGGCGGCCGCGGCGCCTGCCGGCGGCACGTAGATCACCGAGACGGTGGCGCCGGTCTGCGAAGCGGCTTCTTTCACCGAGCCGAAGATCGGGATGTTGAAGATCGACTCGCCGGCCTTCTTCGGGTTCACGCCCGCCACGAAGGCGTTCTTGCCGTTCGCGTATTCCTGGCACTTCTCGGTGTGAAACTGGCCGGTCTTGCCGGTGATGCCTTGCGTGATGACTTTGGTGTCTTTGTTGATATAGATCGACATGACTTGTTCCTTAGGCCTTCTTGACTGCTGCGACGACCTTCTGGGCCGCGTCCGCCATGGTGTCGGCGCTGATGATCGGCAGGCCCGAATCGGCCAGCAGCTTCTTGCCTTCGACTTCGTTGGTGCCCTTCATGCGCACGACCAGCGGCACTTGCAGGTTCACGGCCTTGCAGGCCGCGATCACGCCGGTGGCGATGGTGTCGCACTTCATGATGCCGCCGAAGATGTTCACGAGGATGGCTTCCACGTTCTTGTTCTTCAGCATGATCTTGAAGGCTTCGGTGACCTTCTCGGGGGTGGCGCCGCCGCCCACGTCCAGGAAGTTGGCCGGCTCGCCGCCGAACAGCTTGATGGTGTCCATGGTGGCCATGGCCAGGCCCGCGCCGTTCACCAGACAACCGATGTTGCCGTCCAGCGAGATGTAGGCCAGGTCGAACTTGGAGGCTTCCACTTCGGCCGCGTCTTCCTCGTCCAGATCGCGCAGAGCCACGATGTCGGGGTGGCGGAACAGCGCGTTGCTGTCGAAGTTGAACTTGGCGTCCAGGGCCATGACGTTGCCCTTGCTGTCACGGTTGAGCGGGTTGATCTCGACCAGCGAGGCGTCCGTCTCCATGTAGCAGGTGTAGAGCTTCTTGAGGATGTCGACCGTCTGGGCGGTCGAGTCGGCCGGCATGCCGATGCCGTCGGCGATCTGCTTGGCCTGTTCGTCGGTCAGGCCCTTTTCGGGGTCCGCGAACACCGTGATGATCTTCTCGGGCGAGGAGTGGGCCACTTCCTCGATGTCCATGCCGCCTTCGCTCGAAGCGATGAAGGCCACCTTCTGGGTGGCGCGGTCGGTCACGGCCGAGACGTAGTATTCCTTGTTGATGTCGGCGCCATCTTCGATGTAGAGGCGGCGCACCTTCTGGCCTTCGGGGCCGGTCTGGTGGGTCTTGAGCTGCATGCCGAGGATTTCACCGGCGAGCTTCTTGACGTCTTCGATCGACTTGGCGACCTTGACGCCGCCGCCCTTGCCGCGGCCACCCGCGTGGATCTGGGCCTTGACGACCCAGACCGGGCCTCCAAGCTTCTGGGCGGCTTCGACAGCCTCCTGAACCGTATAGGCCGGGATGCCGCGCGGCACCGGCACGCCGAACTTGGCAAGGATTTCCTTGCCTTGGTACTCGTGAATCTTCATGAGGGATGTCTCTCGGAAGGAGGAGGTTGAGAACGGGAGATCTGGGGTCTGAGGCTTCTTTGGCTCTGTTGCTCGCGGGCGACGGCAGCCTGACGGCTGGGGGCGGCGAACAACCGCGGACTGTATCATGGTGCGCCGCACCAATACTCGACGTGCGGTTGCGGTCAATACGTACTTTCTTCTAGTCACTCTACGCACACTCCGATATGGCCAAGGTTTTCATCGACGGCGAAGCCGGCACCACCGGCCTTCAGATTCGCGAGCGGTTGCAGACGATGCCGAACATCGAACTCGTGAGCATCGCGCCCGAGCTTCGAAAAGACGTGAACGCCAAGCGCGAACTCATGGCCGGCGTCGACCTCGTGGTGCTGTGCCTGCACGACGACGCGGCCCGCGAATCGGTCGCGCTGATTGACCAGCTGCCGGCCAAGAAACCCAAGATCATCGACGCCTCCACCGCGCACCGCGTGGCGCCCGGCTGGGTGTTCGGCTTCCCCGAACTGGTCGAAGGCCACTGGCAGGCCGTGGCGAAGGCCGACCGCGTCGGCAACCCCGGCTGCTATGCGACCGGCGCCATCGCCATCGTGCGTCCGCTGGTCGACGCGGGCATCCTGCCTGTCGACTTCCCGGTATCGCTCCCTTCGGTGAGCGGCTATTCGGGCGGCGGCCGGGCCATGATCGAGGAGTACGAGGGCGGCAAGGCGCCGCTGTTCGAGACCTACGCGCTGGGCCTGAAGCACAAGCACATTCCCGAAATCATGAAGTACACCGGCCTCACGCGCCGCCCCGTCTTCATTCCCTCGGTGGGCAATTTCAAGCAGGGCATGCTGGTGCAGTTGCCGCTGCATCTGGACCTTCTGCCCGGCAAGCCGAAGTCCGGCGACCTGCAGGATGCGCTCGCCGCGCACTACGCGCGCAGCAACACGCCCGAGCAGTTCGTGAAGGTGCTGCCGCCCACCGAGAACGGCAAGCTCGACGCGCTGGCGCTCAACGACACCAACGAGCTCGATATCCGCGTGTTCCCGAACGAAGACCACCGCCACGCCGTGGTGATCGCGCGCCTGGACAACCTCGGCAAAGGCGCCAGCGGCGCCGCGGTGCAGAACCTGAAGCTGATGCTGGCGCTCTGAGCGCCACGCACCTTTTCCGTCTTACCTGACGAGCCAGAGGCCCACGCCCAGCAACACGGCGTGCGCGCCCAACGCGATGTAGAGCGGCTTGCGCGAAGGCGTCGACATCTCCTGCAGCGTCTCGTTGATGCGGCGCGTGAGCAACGCGCGAAGCGCCGGGTCTTGCGCCGCACCCTCCCCCGCCACCGGCTCGCCATGTTCGACGCGGCCTTGCTGCCACTCGGCCAGCATGTCGCTGAGCGGCAGGCGGTTCACCACGAACGCCACCACCGACCGCACCGCCCTGCCCTCGCCCAGCACCGGTGCGAGCTGCTTGGTCAACGCATCGACCGACAGCCAGTCGGCCGTGCGCTGCAGCGCGCCGTGCGTGCGCGGCATCGCCTCGATGCGGCCCGCGACGGCGCCCGCCAGACGCTGCGACACCGCCTCGCCACGCGCGGCGACCAGGTGCTGCATCGCCTTGGCGCGCCCCTGCTGCACGCCCAGCATCGCGTAGACGACCACGAACAGCAGCAGCAGCACCGCGACCAGCACCGGCGGCGAGGTGACGAGCGCCACGATGGCGCCCGCACCGCCGGCCCGCGCCGCCGGATTGCCGGGCCCGTTCAGCTGGCTCAGGTAGAAAAAGAAGACACCGCCACCGAGCACGATGCCCAGCAGCACGCCCTTGATGACCGAGCCGGCGAAGCTGAGGCCGGCCTTGGCGCCGGTGCGGACGAGAGACGGTTGGCTGACAGGTTCAGATGGCATGGGGGCTCCTCCGGGATTTTTTTGGAAAACCGGCGCATGCGACGCCGGCCGCCGCAGATCATGCCATCGCCGCCCTGCCCCACCTCGCCGCAGGCGCGATCGGCTCCGCTTCGAGCAGCCGCTTGAGCGACTGCAGGTCGCGCGCGATCCAGGCGGCATCGCGCTCGAAGGCCGCATCGTCCATGTGCGGCTGGCGCAGCAGCGTGAACTGCAGCTCGCAGGCATCGGGCGCAACGCCGATCACGCGGAACGGCAAATAGACCTCGGGCACGCCCTCGGGCGCGACCCAGTGGTCGAGCACGCCCAGGTCATTGGCGGGCGCAAAGCGCATGCGGGCATCGCCGCTCTCGGGCGTGCGCACGATCCAGTGGTCGCCCTGCGGCAGCAGCGCGCTCTTGGCGAGGCCGCTGGCCCAGTCGGGCAGGCGCGCCGGATCGGCGGCGACCCGGTAGGCACGGCGCCATTCGCAGGCCACGCGCTGCACGATGACGCGCGACTGCGCGCCGCGGTCTTCATTCGTCTGCTGTTGGTTCATCGAAATCGCTCCTGAGCACCTTGGACACGACGGCGCCCGAGAAACCGCGCGCCATCAGGAATCGCATCTGCTTGCCCCGCTCCTTCGCGTCGGCCGGCGGCGCGTCGAAGCGGCGGCGCCAGAGGGCCGTGGCGCGTTCGACCTCGGTGTCCCGCAGGCCGGCCACCGCCTCGGCGATGGCCTCTGGCGCAATGCCCTTGGCCTGCAGTTCCTGCCGCACCCGCAGTGCGCCCGAGCGGGCGGCACGCTGGTTCAGCACCGAGGCCACCACGCGCGGCTCGCTGATGAAGTCCTTGGCGACCAGTTCGTCGAGCGCCTTCGCCAGCGTGCCAGGCTCTTCTTCGTGCTTCGCGAGCTTGCGCTCCAGCTCCGCGCGCGAATGCTCCCGCTGGCTCAGGAGCCGCAGCGCGCGGCCTTTGAGGGAAGGAGCACCGAAAGCCATTCGAAGGACCAGGACCGCTCGCGCGGCCCATGAAAGGCCGCGCGCTCGAACTTACTCAGCCGCCTTGTCGGCCTTGGGCGCCTTGGCGGGCTTCTCGGCCTTCTCGGGCTCCGAGCCTGCGTCGGCGGCCAGCAGCGGAATGCCCAGCGACTCGCGCACCTTGTTCTCGATCTCGCGCGACAGCTCGGGGTTCTCGCGCAGGAACTCGCGGGCGTTGTCGCGGCCCTGGCCGATCTTCTCGCCGTTGTAGGCGTACCAGGCGCCCGACTTGTCGACGATCTTGGCCGTCACGCCCATGTCGATGACCTCGCCTTCGCGGCTGATGCCCTCGCCGAACAGGATGTCGAACTCCGCCGTCTTGAACGGGGGGCTCACCTTGTTCTTCACCACCTTCACCTTGGTTTCGTTGCCGATGGCCTCGTCGCCCTTCTTGATGGTGCCGATGCGGCGGATGTCCAGGCGCACCGAGGCGTAGAACTTCAGCGCATTGCCGCCGGTGGTGGTTTCGGGCGAGCCGAACATCACGCCGATCTTCATGCGGATCTGGTTGATGAAGATGACCATGCAGTTGGTCTTCTTGATCGTGGCCGTGAGCTTGCGCAGCGCCTGGCTCATCAGGCGAGCCTGCAGGCCGGGCAGCGAGTCGCCCATTTCGCCTTCGATTTCGGCCTTGGGCGTGAGCGCGGCGACCGAGTCGATGACGATCAGGTCCACGGCACCCGAGCGCACCAGCGAGTCGACGATTTCGAGCGCTTGTTCACCGGTATCGGGCTGGCTGATCAGCAGGTCAGACAGGTTCACGCCGAGCTTCTGGGCGTACTGCACGTCGAGCGCGTGCTCGGCGTCGACGAAAGCGCAGGTGCCGGCCTGCTTCTGCATGGAGGCGATGACCTGCAGCGTGAGCGTGGTCTTGCCCGACGATTCCGGGCCGTAGATCTCGATCACCCGGCCGCGCGGCAGGCCGCCGACGCCCAGGGCGATGTCCAGGCCGAGCGAGCCGGTGGAGACCACCTGGATGTCTTCCAGCGCCTCGCCTTCACCCAGCCGCATGATCGTGCCCTTGCCGAATTGCTTTTCGATCTGGGCCAGCGCGGCTTGAAGAGCCTTGGCCTTTTCACTGTTGGCGACCGAGATGCTTGCGCCCTTGACGACTGCGTCCATGTGGAAATCTCCTTGAAAATCAACGGTTTGTGTCTGGTTTCAATCCATCTGCTTTTAATCACAGGCTGGATGCTTGAACAGTAGTGTAGGGGTTGATGGGTTTCCGTAAACCCATTTTTTAGTCAGTTTGATTTACCATCTGGTGCCATGGCCGAAGCCGCTTTCCCGACCGATCCCGACGCCTGGCGCCAGACCCACCTGGGCCGCCTGCTGGGCCATGCGATGCGCCGTTTCGACGAGCGCGTGCTGGAGCTGATGGCGCACGACGTCGATGTGCCGCTCGCCCTCTCGAACCTCGCCGCGCGCGCCCAGGTGAGCGCCGCGCACATCCACATCACCCGGCATCTCGCGCGCGAGGGTTCGCGCCTCACCGAAATGGCCGAGCGCGCCGGCATGACCAAGCAGGCGATGGGCGCGCTGGTGGACCAGTGCGAGGCCTGGGGGCTGGTCACGCGCGGGCCCGACCCGCTCGATGCGCGCGCGCGGCGCGTGCTCTTCACCGCCGACGGCCTGGCCTGGCTCGACGCCTTTCGCAGCGCCGTGACCCAGGCCGAGCGCGAGTTCCGCAGCAGCGTCGGCGACGAGATCGCCACCGTGGTAACCATCGGTCTGGAGGCCTACACAGCGGGCTAGACTCGCCCGGAGAGACAAATGTGAACGGCGCCGGCATGGCGCCCGAACCGGCCGGAGGTGGCTCATGCGAATACTGATTGCCGAAGACGACCAGGTGCTCGCCGATGCCCTGCTGCGCAGCCTGCGCACCTCGGGCGCGGCGGTCGACCACGTGGCCAACGGCTCGCAGGCCGACACCGCGCTCATGACCCACAGCGAGTTCGACCTGCTGATCCTGGACCTGGGCCTGCCCAGCCTGCACGGCATCGAGATCCTCAAGCGCCTGCGCGCCCGCGGCTCGCAACTGCCCGTGCTGGTGCTCACCGCGGCCGACAGCGTGGAAGAACGCGTCAAGGGCCTGGACCACGGCGCCGACGACTACATGGCCAAGCCCTTCAGCCTGCAGGAGCTGGAGGCGCGCGTGCGCGCCCTCACCCGCCGCGGCATGGGCGCCACCAGCAACGCGATCCGCCACGGCCCGCTGGTCTACGACCAGGCCGGCCGCGTGGCCACCATCGACGGCAAGATGATCGAACTCTCGGCGCGCGAGCTCGGCCTGCTCGAAGTGCTGCTGCAGCGCGCCGGCCGCCTTGTGAGCAAGGACCAATTGGTCGATCGCCTCTGCGAATGGGGCGAAGAGGTGAGCCTGAACGCGATCGAGGTCTACATCCACCGCCTGCGCAAGAAGATCGAGAAGGGCCCCGTGCGCATCGCTACGGTTCGTGGCCTGGGCTACTGCCTCGAAAAGATCCAGTGAAGGTGGCGCAGCCGCCCCGCATGCGCCGAATGCACCACGTGCGCGACATGCGGGACGTGCGCGGCATGCCGAAGGGCTCGGCCCGATGAAGTTGTTCCAGCGCGCGCAGCGCTCCCTGTTCGGCGAGATCCTCGACTGGATGCTCACGCCGCTCCTGCTGCTGGTGCCCGTGAGCATCGGCGTCACTTGGCTGGTGGCGCAGGGCATCGCCAACGCGCCGTTCGACCGCGCGCTCGAACACAACGTGAAGGCGCTGGCCGAACTGGTGACGGTGAAGGACGGGCAGACGCAGTTCGTGCTCTCGCAGCCCGCGCGCGAGATCCTGCGCGCCGACAACGCCGGCCACGTGTACTACCAGCTGCTCGACGGCCACGACACGCTGCTCAGCGGCGATCGCGAACTCCCGATGCCCGGCTTGGACGAGCCGCTGCCCCCCGGCCAGGTCTTCCTGCACAACAGCGCCCTGCACGGCAAGGAAGTGCGCGTGGCCTCGCTGTGGATCGCGAGCGGCGTCGAAGACGTGCCGCCCACGCTGCTGCAGCTGGCCGAGACGCGCGAGAAACAGTCGGTGCTCGCCATCGAGATCATCAAGGGGGTGCTGCTGCCGCAGTTCGCGATCCTGCCGCTCGCGGTGCTCTTGATCTGGCTCGCGCTGGTGCGCGGCATCAAGCCGCTGTCGGTGGTGGAAGCGCGCATCCGCGAGCGGCGGCCCGGCGACCTGAGCCCGCTCGATGAATCGTCGGTGCCGCTCGAAGTGGTGCCGCTGGTGTCGTCGGTCAACGAACTGCTGAACAAGCTCAACGATTCGATCGACACGCAGAAGCGCTTTCTCGCCGATGCGGCGCACCAGCTCAAGACGCCGCTCGCGGGCCTGCGCATGCAGGCCGACCTGGCGCAGCGCGAGGGCGCCAACGCCGATGAGCTCAAGCAATCGCTCAAGCAGATCGGCCGCGCCAGCGTGCGCGCCACGCACACGGTCAACCAGCTGCTGTCGCTCGCGCGCGCCGAGGGCAACAGCGCCAACACGCACCGCCAGCCCTGCGACCTCGCGCGGCTCACGATCGAGGTGGTGCGCGAAGCGGTGCCGCGCGCGATCGAAAAGCGCATCGACCTGGGCTACGACGGCGCGGAGGCCGGCGCGCCCGGCGTGATGTTCGAAGGCAACCCGACGCTGCTGAAGGAGCTGGTGCGCAACCTCGTGGACAACGCGATCAACTACACGCCCTCCACGCCCGATCACCCCGGCGTGATCACCGCGCGCGTGCTGGCCGACCCCTTCGGCCACGTGCTGCTGCTGCAGGTGGAGGACAACGGCCCGGGCATCGCCGAGTCCGACCGCGAGCTGGTGTTCGAGCCCTTCTACCGCGTGCTGGGCAACGAGGCCGACGGCTCGGGACTGGGCCTGCCGATCGTGCGGGAGATCGCGAACCAGCACCACGCACAGGTGAAGCTGGAGGATGCGCACCCCGGCAAGCATCCACCGGGTGCGCGCTTCACGGTGCGCTTCGAGAGCGGGGCGCTGCCGTAAGAGCGAGCGGGCCGGTCAGGGCGCGGGCGCGCCCGCCTTCACGTCCTTGCGCACCTGCACCCACTCGGGCTTGATCTGCCGCGCCATGCGCTGCGGCTCGCGCTCGTTGAGGCTCGCCGGCGCGAGGCCGAAGCCCACCAGGTCGCCGCGTGCCCACAGGAAGTAGCCGGCGTTGGCCAGCAGCAGGACGATGAGTGCCAGGCGCAGTTTCATGGGTGATGTTCAGAAAGCCATGCCGCGAGGGCGCACGCTCACTTCGTCGCTCGTGATGGTCTGCAATCCCGCGTCCGTGCGCACCTGCAGCTCGCCGCTCCAGGCCACGCCTTCGCAGACACCGGCCGTGCCGTCGCTGAGCACCACCTCGCGGCCGCGCAGCACGTCGCGCGCCGCAAAGCGCTCGGCGAACTGCGCGAAGCCCTGCGCCTGGAAGGCCAACACATTGCGCACCAGCGGCTCGGCCAGTTCGCGCAGCACCTCGGGCGCGGCCGCCTCGGGGCGCCACTGGTGCAGCCATGCGGGCGGCGTGCGCATGCCGTCGGATTCGCGCGCGCCGATGTTGATGCCGATGCCGATCACCACGTAGCGCTGCGCAGCGGGCCCGCCGGCGTGCGGCAATGCGGTTTCGATAAGGATGCCGACCAGCTTGCGGTCGTTCACCCAGATGTCGTTGGGCCACTTGAGGCCGACCTTGTGCGCGCCCGACGGGTCGAGCCCCTCGGCCACGCTGACACCGACGGCGAGCGACAGGCCCGACCAGTCGGCCGGCGCGAGCGGCAGGCCCAGCGAGAACAGGAGCGATGCCTGCGCGTCGCCCGGCTGCGCGCTCTGCCATGCGCGGCCCAGGCGGCCGCGGCCCGCGGTCTGGCGCTCGGCCACCAGCAGCACGGGCTCTGTGCGGCCGGCGCGCGCGCGGCGCATCAACTCGGTGTTGGTGGAATCGATCTCGGCCACGGCCTCGACCGCGAACCCGGGCAGCAGCGGCGCCACCGACGCGGCAATCCGGTCTTCGTGCCAGTCGACCGTGGTGTTGCCCATGCTCAGTCCTTCTTGGACTTCTTCTTGTCGGTTTTTTTATCGGCCTTTTTTTCGGCCTTCTTTTCGGATTTGGCGTCCGATTTCCTGTCGGCTTTTTTGGCCTCTTTTTTCTCGGCCTTTTTCTTTTCGGCCTTCTTTTTGGCCTTCTTCTTTTTTTTCTTTTCTTCGTCCTCATCCTTGGGAGTCAGCAGCGTGCCGCGGCACTGCTCGGAGCCGCACCAGCAAGGAAATTCGGACAGGAGCTTTTCCGTGTACGGCTCGTCGATGATCAAGCCGTAGTCGTAATTGAGCTCTTCTCCTGCAGCGATGTTGCGCAGTGCCTTGATATAAACGCGCCCATCGACTTCGTCGGCCTCGCAATTCGGCTCGCACGAGTGATTGATCCACCGGGCGTCGTTGCCCTTGACGTTGCCGTCGATCACGCGGCCGTCGTCGATGTGGAAATAGAAGGTGTGGTTCGGCTGGGCCGGGTCGTGCGGATGGCGGCGCAGCGCCTCTTTCCAGTTGATGACCTCGCCCTTGTATTCGATCAGCGTTTCGCCTTCGGCCAGGTCCTGCAGGGCAAAGACGCCGTTGCCGTGGACATCCGAGCGTCGCATCTGGATGCGGCGGCCGGCGGAAAGTGGGGATTTGGAAGGCATCGCCGAAGTCTGTTAGTTTGAATATGCACACATGCGCGTGTGCGCGTGTGCACGCGGGAAGCCGCAGAGTATAGAGAGCCCTTAGATGACAAAGACGTTGGTAATCGCAGAAAAGCCGTCGGTGGCGCAGGACATCGTCCGCGCACTCACGCCCGTGGCCGGCAAATTCGACAAACACGATGAGCATTTCGAGAACGACAGCTATGTCGTGACCAGCGCTGTCGGTCACCTGGTCGAAATCCAGGCGCCCGAGGAGTTCGACGTCAAGCGGGGCAAGTGGAGCTTTGCCAACCTCCCCGTGATCCCGCCGCACTTCGACCTGAAGCCCGTCGACAAGACCAAGACGCGCCTGAACGCCGTGGTCAAGCAGGCCAAGCGCAAGGACGTGACGCAACTCATCAACGCCTGCGACGCGGGCCGCGAGGGCGAATTGATCTTCCGCCTGATCGAGCAGTACGCCGGCGGCAAGAGCCCGCTGGGCAAGCCGGTCAAGCGCCTGTGGCTGCAGTCGATGACGCCGCAGGCGATCCGCGACGGCTTCGATGCGCTGCGCACCGAAAAGCAGATGCAGGGCCTGGCCGACGCGGCGCGTTCGCGCTCCGAAGCCGACTGGCTGGTGGGCATCAATGGCACGCGCGCCATGACGGCATTCAATTCGCGCGACGGCGGCTTCTTCCTGACGACCGTGGGCCGCGTGCAGACGCCGACGCTCTCCGTCGTCGTGGAGCGCGAGGAGCAGATCCGCAAGTTCGTCTCGCGCGACTACTGGGAAATCCACGGCAGCTTCGCGGCCGAGGCCGGCCAGTACCCGGGCAAGTGGTTCAACCCCGACTGGAAGAAGGCCAACGCGCCGCTCCTGGCCAACGGCGAACCCGATGCCGAGCAGCGCGCCGACCGCGTCTGGAACGAGCAGGAGGCCATTGCCATCGCCAACGCCGCGCGCGGCAAGCCCGCCACGGTGACCGAGGAGAGCAAGCCCACCACGCAGGCCTCGCCGATGCTGTTCGACCTGACCTCGCTGCAGCGCGAGGCCAACGGCCGCTTCGGCTTCAGCGCCAAGACCACGCTCGCGCTGGCCCAGAGCCTGTACGAGCGCCACAAGGCGCTGACCTATCCGCGTACCGATTCGCGTGCGCTGCCCGAAGACTATCTGCCGGTGGTCAAGGACACCATGGGCATGCTGGCCAACAGCGGCATGAAGCACCTGGCGCCGTTCGCCAAGCAGGCGGTCGACGGCAACTACGTCAAGCCCAACAAGCGCATCTTCGACAACGCCAAGGTGTCGGATCACTTCGCCATCATCCCGACGCTGCAGGCCCCCAGCGGCCTGAGCGACGCCGAGCAGAAGCTCTATGACTTCGTGGTGCGGCGCTTTCTCTCGGTGTTCTTCCCGAGCGCCGAGCACCAGGTGACCACGCGCATCAGCACGGTGGAAGAGGGCGGCAAGAAGTACCCGTTCCGCACCGACGGCAAGGTGCTTGTGAAGCCGGGCTGGCTCGCCATCTACGGCAAGGAAGCCCAGGACGACGAGAAGGAAGACGACAAGGACGGCAAGCGCCTCGTGCCGGTGAAGCCGGGCGAGATCGTCAACACCGAGTCGGCTGACACCAAGGGCCTGAAGACGCGCCCGCCCGCGCGCTATTCGGAAGCGACGCTGCTCGGCGCCATGGAAGGCGCCGGCAAGACCATCGACGACGACGAGCTGCGCGAAGCCATGCAGGAGAAGGGCCTGGGCACGCCAGCCACGCGCGCGGCCACCATCGAAGGCCTGATCACCGAGAAGTACATGCTGCGCGAAGGCCGCGAGCTGATTCCGACGGCCAAGGCCTTCCAGCTCATGACGCTCCTGCGCGGTCTGGGCGTGGAAGAACTCTCCAAGGCCGAGCTCACCGGCGAGTGGGAATACAAGCTCGCGCAGATGGAGAAGGGCGCCCTGAGCCGCGATGCCTTCATGCGCGAGATCGCCCAGATGACCGAGCACATCGTCAAGAAGGCCAAGGAGTACGACCGCGACACCGTGCCGGGCGACTACGCCACGCTCGCGACGCCGTGCCCCAACTGCGGCGGCGTCGTGCGCGAAAACTACCGCCGCTACGGCTGCGTGGGCAAGAGCGGCACGGGCGAGGACGCCTGCGGCTTCTCGTTCGGCAAGTCGCCGGCCGGGCGCACCTTCGAGGTGGCCGAGGCCGAGGCGCTCCTGCGCGACAAGCACATCGGTCCGCTGGAGGGCTTTCGCTCCAAGGCGGGCTGGCCGTTCACCGCCGAGATCATCCTCAAGTACGACGAGGAAGAATCCAAGAACTGGAAGCTGGAGTTCGACTTCGGCGACGACAAGAACGGCGACACCGGCGAGATCGTCGACTTCAGCGAGCAGGACACCGTGGGCCCGTGCCCGGTGTGCGGCGCGCCGGTGTTCGAACACGGCAGCAACTACGTCTGCGAGAAGTCGGTGCCGACCAACGCGCAGCCCACACCCAGCTGCACCTTCAAGACCGGCAAGATCATCCTGCAGCAGCCCGTGGAGCGCGCGCAGATGGAAAAGCTGCTGGCCACCGGCAAGACCGACCTGCTGGACAAGTTCGTGAGCATGCGCACGCGCCGCGCCTTCAAGGCCTTCCTCACGTGGAACGCCGAAGAAGGCAAGGTGACCTTCGAATTCGCGCCGCGCGAAGGCGGCAGCAAGTTCCCGCCGCGCAAGACCTTCGGCAAGCCCGCGGCCAAGACCGCGGCCGCGAAGAAGGTCGCGGCGAAGAAGACGCCCGCCGCCAAGAAAGCACCGGCCGCGAAGAAGGCCGCCGCGCCGCGCAAGCCCGGCGCGGGCCTGAAGCCCAGCGACTCGCTGGCCGCGGTGATCGGCGCCGAACCGGTGGCGCGCACCGAGGTCATCAAGAAGCTGTGGGACTACATCAAGGCCAACGGCCTGCAGGACGCGACCAACAAGCGCGCGATCAATGCCGATGCGAAGTTGAAGCCCGTGTTCGGCAAGGACCAGGTGACGATGTTCGAACTCGCGGGCATCGTGGGCAAGCACCTCTCGGCGCCCGACGCGGCCTGATGAAGATGCAGCGCCGACCACTGGCCGTTGCACTGGCTGCAGCGATGCTGCTGGCCGGCGCGGGCCTCGCCAACGCCGCCGCGTGGCCCGACCGGCCCGTCAAGCTGGTCGTGCCTTTCCCGCCGGGGCAGGCCACCGACATCTTCGCCCGCGCGCTCGCCGAGCAACTGGGCAAGCGGCTGGGCCAGCCCGTCATCATCGACAACAAGGCCGGCGCCGGCAGCAACATCGGCACCGAGTTCGTGGTGCGCGCGCCGCCCGACGGCTACACGCTGGTGGTGGCCGGCAGCGCGATGGCGGTGAACCAGACGCTCTATGCCAAGCCCGGCTTCGATCCGCGCCGCGACCTGGTGGGCATCTCGCTCGTCGCGAAGGTGCCGCTGGTGTTTCTCGCCACGCCCGAGAGCGGCATCCGCACGCTGCCCGAGCTCACCGCGCGCGCCAAGGCCGAGCCGGGAAAGCTGAGTTACGCGAGCGCCGGCATCGGCGGCACGCAGCACCTGTCGGGCGAGATGTACAAATCGGCCGCGCATGTGTTCATCACGCACATCCCGTACCGCGGCAGCGGGCCGGCGCAGTCGGATTTCCTGGGCAACCAGGTGCCGCTGATGGTCGATTCGGTGACGGCCGCGCTGCCGCACATCAAGTCGGGCAAGGCCGTTGCGCTGGCGGTGACTTCCGCCACGCGCTCGTCGCAACTGCCCGAGGTGCCCACCGTGCGCGAGAGCGGCGTGGCGGGCACGAAGAATTTCGAGGCCGTCGGCTGGCTCGGCCTGATGGCGCCGCGCGGCACGCCGCCCGAGGTCGTGGAACGGCTGAACCACGAGGTGACCGACATCCTGAAGACCGAGCAGATGGCGCGCTTCATCCGCGAACGCGGCGCCGAACCCGCGCCCACGAGCGGTGCCGAGTTCGACCGCTTCGTGGCGAGCGAGATCGGGGTCTGGGGCGCGGCGGTGAAGGCCTCGGGCGCGAAGCCCGAATAGCAGGCCGGGCCGCAAGGGCCCCGGCGGCGCGTGGGTTGTTACAGAAGCGGGCGGGGCGCGCGCCTATAGTGGTCCGCAGTCCCACCCATTCCTGGAGTTTTCCGTGAAGTCATTCATTGCAGCTGTGTTCGCCCTCGCGATGGGCGCCCTCGTGGCGGGCTGCGCCGGCACCGGTTCGACGAGCTCGGCCAGCGGCGCGCCCGGTGCCTCGTCCGGCAGCGGCGTCACCGTGTTCGGCACGATCGACGCCAGCGTCAGCGGCGGCACGAGCCGCTCGGACCGCCGCTGATCCTTCAGCGCCGCAGCAGCGCCTGGCGCAGCACCCGCGCCGCACGGTCGCGGATCTTGCCGGAGCCCGAACGCGGCGGCGTCTTCGGCGCGACCTTGGCGGTCGCGCAGGCCCACAGGAAGTCATGCAGGATCGGCGTGTCGTCGACCGTCTCGGTGCTGCCGTACTTGTGGAATTCGGGGTGCCACTGGGTCGCGGCGATGTAGCTGCGGCCGCGCTCGGGCCGGCGGCGGATCGCCTCGGGCACCCGGTCGGGCAGGCTCCAGGCCTCGATCTCGAAACCCGGGGCGAGCCCCTTGATGCCCTGGTGGTGGATGCTGTTGACGCGCGCGGTCTCCACCTGCGGGTAGAGCTTGGACAGGCGCGTGCCCTGCACGATCTCGATCTCGTGGAAGTTCTGGTCGTAGGTCACCGGGTCGCGGTGGCGCAGGCCCCCTTCGTGCTGTTCCTCGATGTCCTGGTAGAGCGTGCCGCCGAAGGCCACGTTGATGAGCTGAAGGCCGCGGCACACGCCGAAGACGGGCTTGCCGGCTTGCTCGAAGGCCTCGACCAGTGCGAGGTCGTAGAGGTCGCGGATCTGGTCGCCGATCCACGCGTCCTTCAGCGGCACCTCGCCGTAGCTGCCGGGCCAGACGTCGGCGCCGCCGTGCATCACCACGCCGTCGAGCCACTCCGCGTAGTGCGAGAGCTTGGTGTCGCCGCGCGCAGTTTCGCCGGTGGGGCAGGGCACCATCACCACCATCGCGCCGGCCGACATGAGCCAGTGCGCGATCGATTGCTCGACGTACTGCAGCGTCTTGTTGGTGAAGAGCGAGCGGGCCGGGTCGGCGTGCGAGAAGCAGGCCGACAGGCCGATCTTGAGCCGGGCGGAAACGGGTTGCGTCATCGCGGGACTGTCAGCGCGAACTGATCGGAGGGTGCGAAAAGGAAAGTCCATTGTGGCTCGTTGGCCTCTCGCACGGGGTCGGACGACACGCCAAGTATGCTTTCAACGCCGCCACGGCGTATAAGGAAGACAAGCCATGAAGACCATCAAGGGCCCCGCCATATTCCTGGCCCAGTTCGCCGGAGACACCGCCCCCTTCAACACGCTCGACGCCATCGCCGGCTGGGCCGCGGGCCTGGGCTACAAGGGCGTGCAGATCCCCAGCTGGGACGCGCGCCTGTTCGATCTCCAGAAAGCCGCCGAGAGCAAGACCTACTGCGAGGAAGTGAAGGGCACGCTCGCCCATCACGGGCTGGAAATCACCGAGCTCTCCACGCACCTGCAGGGCCAGCTGGTCGCCGTGCACCCGGCCTACGACGCGGGCTTCGACGGCTTCGCGGCGCCCGAGGTGCGCGGCGACCCGGTGCGGCGCCAGCAATGGGCCGTGCAGCAGCTGCACTTCGCGGCGAAAGCCTCGGCCCATCTCGGGCTCACGGCGCACGCGACCTTCTCGGGTGCGCTGGCGTGGCCGTATCTCTACTCGTGGCCGCCGCGCCCGCCGGGACTCATCGAAGAGGCCTTCGACGAGCTCGCGCGCCGCTGGCGCCCGATCCTGGATGCCTTCGACGCCGCGGGCGTGGACGTGGGCTACGAGATCCACCCCGGCGAAGACCTGCACGACGGCGTGAGCTACGAGATGTTTTTGGAGCGCGTGAACAACCACCCGCGCGCCTGCCTGCTGTACGACCCGAGCCACTTCATGCTGCAGCAGCTGGACTACCTCGCGTACATCGACCACTACCACGAGCGCATCAAGATCTTTCACGTGAAGGACGCCGAGTTCAACCCGACCGGCAAGCAAGGCGTGTACGGCGGCTTCCAGAGCTGGATCAACCGCGCCGGGCGCTTCCGGTCGCTGGGCGACGGGCAGGTGGACTTCAAGGCCATCTTCTCGAAGATGGCGCAGTACGACTTCCCCGGCTGGGCGGTGCTCGAATGGGAGTGCTGCATCAAGCACCCAGAAGACGGCGCGCGCGAGGGTGCGGCCTTCATCGCCGATCACATCATCCGCGTGGCCGACCGGGCCTTCGACGACTTCGCGGCGGGCGGCGTGGACGTGGCGTCGAACCGGAAGATGCTCGGCCTCGGCTGAACCTTCTCAGCGGTGCAACGGGCACCCGTTGCGTTCGCTGCGGTAGTTCGACGAGGCGGCATACGCGGCCTTGCGCGCGCGCATCACCTGGCCCAGCGGCCGGTGCGCGGCCAGCGCGTGCCAGGGGTTGAAGGCCATGCCGTCGTCGATCTCGCGCGCGAGCTCATCGCTCCAGCCGGCCTGCGGGCCGACGGTAATGCGCGCCACGGGCACGAAGGGGCTCAGGTCCTGCGGCCATTCGACCGAGGCGTCTTCGATGGGCATGCGCTCCAGGTCCACGCACAGCTGCACGCGCAGTTCCCATTCGGCGGGCTGCTGACGCACGACGTCCATGACCGCTTCGCGCGTGCCATCGGGCTTGTCGTCCAGGTCGATCGGCTGGCCCTCGAGCGCCAACAGGTTGGGCGAGACCGGCGCCAACTGCAGCTTCGCGATGTGGTTGCCGTAGCGCAGCGGCACCTGCGTGAAGAAGGTGGCGCCCAGCGGATGGACCTCGGGGTGGCCGCCCATCGCGATCAGCTTGCCGCTCTGGCCGCCGACCGCCTCGACGGCCTTTTCCACGCCCTGCAGCACGCTGGAGAGCACGCGCTTGGCGTTGGGCGCCTTGTCGGTGGTGCCGGCCAGCAGCTTCAGGCTCTTGAGAAATCCCTTCGCGTCGGGCGCGAGGAACACGGGTCCGTCGACGAACAGGAAGTCCTGCGTGGTGTGGGCTTCCGAGCCTTCCACGCGCTCGCCTTCGACGTCCATCACCTTGAGCGCCATGCCGCGCGGCAGCGAGACGCGGTCGTCCAGCATCTCGGCGGGCGGCGTGGAGATGCGCATCACGACCGCATGGCGGCCCGGCGCGGCGAAGAGGCCCTGCGCCAGCGGCTCGGACAGGCCGTCGAGCACACGCAGTTCGCCGTGCAGCAGGCCATGGCTCTTGGCATGCACGCTGCGCGCCGCATGGCCGGTGTGGTCAGCCATGGTGCGGGACATGCCCAGCAGCGTGGCGACGAGTTCGGCCTGGGTGTGGAGCTCGTCGTCAACCAGCGTCTCCACGGACGGGTCGAAACGCACGGGGGTGGCGGAAAGCGTGGCGGTGTTCATCGGCGGTCTTTCTTCTGCGTGGGACTGAAACCCACGATCCGGCGCGCCCGCGAGGCGCCGTGTAGGAGCGCAGCGCCAATGCGTGCGCGAAGGGCGGCGCTCAGAGCAGCGCGGCGAGGCGGCGGATCGCGCCGTCGATCTGCGATTCGTCGATCAGGCCGTAGCCGAAGGCGAGGCCGTTGGGCACGCCGGGCGCGTTCGGATCGAATGCGAAGCGCGAGAGCGGCGGCAGCGTGATGCCGGCCGCGGCCGCGCGTTCGACCGCGGCGTGGTCGCGCGAATCCGTGCGCAGCCACGCCGACAGGTGCAGCCCCGCATCGGACGGAATCACCTCGAGCCGCCCCGCGCAGTGCCTGGCCAGCGCCTCGAGCAGCGCGGCGCGCCGCGCGCCGTAGACCTTGCGCATCTTGCGGATGTGGCGCGCGAGGTGCCCCTCGGCGATGAAGGCGGCGAGCGCCTCCTGCCCGAGCACCGGGCCGTGCCAGTCGGCCAGCTCGCGCGCCCGCACGAGCGCCGCGCGCGCCCAGGGCGGCGCGACCACGAAACCGAGACGCAGCGCGGGGAACAGGCTCTTGGAGAAGGTGCCGACGTAGCAGACCGATTCGGCGCGGTCGAGCGTCTGCAGCGCGTCGAGCGGGCGGCCGGCGAAGCGGAATTCGCTGTCGTAGTCGTCCTCGATGACCACCGCGTTGCGCGCCCGCGCGAAGGCCAGCAGCGCCGCGCGGCGCTGCGGCGACATCGCGACGCCTGTGGGGAACTGGTGCGAGGGCGTCACGCAGATCACGCGCGCCTCGGGCGGCAGGCGCTCGACGCACAGGCCCTCGACATCGGTCGGCACGGTGACCACCTTCGCGCCCGCGGCGGTCATGGCCTCGCGCAGCGACGGATAGAAAAGCTGCTCCACCGCGACCACCGTGCGCCCGGGCACGACGAGGATGCGCGCGAGCAGCCCGAAGGCCTGCTGCGCGCCGGCGGTGACCACGATGTCGTCGGCCGTGCAGCCGACCGCGCGGGTGAACGACACGTGCCTGGCGATCGCCTCGCGCAGCGCGGCCTGGCCCTGCGGCTGGGCGTAGTCGGCGGGCTCGCGTGCGATGCGGCGCAGCGCGCGGTCGGACAGGCGCCGCCAGATATCGAACGGAAAGGCGCCGGTGTCGGGCAGGCCGACGCGGAAATCGTCGCGTGCGCGTGGCGGCTGCAGCGTGGGCGCGAGGTCGGCGCCGGGCACGTTCAGCGGCACCAGCCGCGGATCGCGCCGGGCCGGTGCGCCTTTTTTGGACGTGCGGCCGCGGCGCGACCGGGGCAGAGTGTCGGCCACGTAGGTGCCGGCGCCGGGGCGCGCGAGCAGGTAGCCCTCGCTCAACAGCAGGTCGTAGGCCGCGAGCATGGTGTTGCGCGAGACGCCCAGCCGCCCGGCGAGCGCGCGCGTGGCGGGCAGCCGCGCGCCGGGCTGCAGCCGGCCGTCGAGGATGGCGTCGCGCAACTGCCGGTGCACCTCGCGCAGCAGGTCGCGCGAGCCGGTGCCCGGCAGGCGAATGGCGAGTTCGAAAAGTGGCTCCATGAAGTTCGCCGATTGTGGTTCTTTTGAAGAGCCAATCGCAAGCCTATTCTGAAGGCCTCAGAACGCTCACCGGAGTCTCGCCATGCACACCGAACCTCTCGCCGCCGCGCCCGCGCAACCCGCCGAACGCCTGCCCCTCGGCCTGGCGTGGCTGGCGCTGGGCGCCTTTGCCCTGGGCACCGAGAGCTTCATGGTCGTCGGCCTGCTGCCGATGCTGGCGGCCGACCTGCAGGTGAGCGCCACGCGCGCCGGGCAGCTGGTGCTGCTGTTCGCGCTGAGCTATGCGATCGGCTCGCCGCTGATGGCCGCACTGTTCGCGCGCTTCGGCCGGCGGCCGCTGCTGGTCGCGAGTCTTGCGGCATTCGCGGGCATCACGCTGGCCGCCTCGATGGCGCAGGGCTTCGCGCAGCTGGCGCTGGCGCGCATCGCGCTCGGACTGGTGGCCGGCGTGTTCCTGCCGACAGCGAGCGCGGTGGCGGCGTCGATGGTGTCGCCCGCGCTGCGCGGACGGGCGCTGGCCATCGTGACGGGCGGCGGCACGGTGGCGGTCGCCGTCGGCGTGCCGCTGGGCGCGTGGATCGCGGGCTGGGGCGGCTGGCGCACGGCCTATTTGCTGGTGGCCGCAGTCGCGGCGCTGGCCGCCTGGGGCGTGGCCGTCGGTTTGCCGCGCAGCCTGGCTTCTTCGGCGCCGGCGACTGCCGCGCGCGCGCCGTCGTTCTCGGTGGCCCGCGCGCCCGGCGTGCTGCCCGCGCTGCTGACCACCGTGCTGTGGACCACGGGCGGCTTCAGTTTCTATACCTACATCGCGTCGTTCCTGTCGGGCACGGTGGGCTTCGGCGCCCAGGGCGTGAGCGCCGTGTTCTGCGCGATCGGCGTCGCGGCCGCCCTCGGCACCGCCACCGGCGGCTGGGCGACCGACCGCTTCGGCGCCGACCGCGTGGCGCAGGCCTTCGCGCTCGTGCTGGTGGCGATCTTCGGCGGGCTGTCGTTCTCGGCGCAGATGCTGCCGCGCGAGCTGGCGCTGCCGCTGATCGTGGGCCTGTCGGCGCTCTGGGGCTTCGCTGGCTGGGGGTTCGGCCCGGCGCAGGCGGTGCGGCTGATCCGCCTGGCACCCGATCGCGCGCCGATGACGCTGTCGCTCAACGCCTCGGCGATCTACCTGGGCATCGCGGCGGGCTCGGCGCTGGGCGGCGTGGTGATCGACCTGTTCGGCGTCGGCGCGGTTGGCTGGGCGGGCGCCGCCAGCCAAATCGTGGGGCTAGGCCTGATGTTGCGCGCGGCCCACAGGTCGCGGACGGCGCTTTCTTTGCCGACATCGCCGCTGGCTGCCTGATTGCGGCGTGTTTTGCTATATTTTCAATAGCAGACTTCGCAGGAGCGACCGTCCTTCGCGGGGCCATCGGGCCCCGGCTTGCTTTGAAGATGAGCAACTGTCATGCCCGTCAAGCTATAATGACGGGTTCGTTTCGATACCACGACGAAGCACTTCGTCATATTGCCGGCTGACCTGCACTGTCCCTTGGATTCTTCAGGCCCCCACACTTTCAGCCGGCTTCACAGTGTGTTGGAGCGCCAGACCGGGCGCCCATGATTGCCACCACTGCCTTCGTTCTTGTTGAAGCGAATAGCGCGTTCGCCGCGCCATTGCGGCCGGCCCACGCCCGTTTTCAATTATTTTTCAGGCACTTCGCGTCCAACATTCGCGCGCTGTGCCAAGGCTCCATGGACATCATTCAACACAGTATCGCGGTGGGCAAGTACCTTGTTTCCCCGCTCATTCGACACCAGGACGACGGCCATTTCGCCGCCTCCGTCTCGATCCGCTCCGGCCACGGCAGCGGCATGCACGACCGCGTGATGCGCTTCACGCCGCGTTTTGCGAGCCACGCCGCCGCCCTGCGCTATGCCATCGACCAGGGCCTTTGCTGGGTGCGCGAGCGCAACACGCGCAACGCCCCGCTCGCCTTGCCGTGCGCAGGCTGAAACAATCACGCCCATCTTCATATCCAACACACATCGAACGAGATTCAGAGGTAATCACACATGCCCAAGGAAGAACTGATCGAAATGAACGGCGCAGTGACCGAAGTCCTGCCCGACTCGCGCTACCGTGTCACGCTGGACAACGGCCATCAGCTGATCGCCTACAGCGGCGGCAAGATGCGCAAGCACCACATCCGCATCCTGGCGGGTGACAAGGTGTCGCTCGAACTCTCGCCCTACGACCTGACCAAGGGTCGCATCACCTTCCGCCACCTGGAACGTCGCGGCCCGCCGCCGACCGGCGGCAACAACTCCCCCCGCCGCTGATCCGCGACGGACAAGAGGCCTTGCGGCACCCCGCGAAGGGTGCCGGCAAGGCCTTTGTTTTTCCCGGGTCCCGGCTGCTGAAACGATGACCACGACCAATCCCACAGCCGACGGCTCCAACGCCCAGGTTTCGACCGACAACGGCTTTGCCACGCTGGCGCTCTCGCCCCAGATGCTGGCCAACCTCACCCAGCTGGGCTACACGCAGATGACGGCCATCCAGGCCGCCGCGCTGCCGCCGGCGCTGTTGGGCAAGGACCTGATCGCCCAGGCCAAGACCGGCAGCGGCAAGACCGCCGCCTTCGCCCTGGCGCTGCTCGCCAACCTCAACGCACGCCGCTTCGCCATCCAGGCGATGGTGCTGTGCCCGACGCGCGAGCTGGCCGACCAGGTCACGACCGAGATCCGGCGTCTCGCGCGCGCCGAAGAAAACATCAAGGTGGTCACGCTCTGCGGCGGCGTCGCGCTGCGCGGGCAGATTGCGAGCCTTGAGCACGGCGCGCACATCGTCGTGGGCACGCCGGGCCGCATCATGGACCACCTGGAGCGCGGCAATCTGGACCTCTCGGCGCTCAACACGCTGGTGCTCGACGAAGCCGACCGCATGCTGGACATGGGCTTCTTCGAGGACATCGTGAAGGTCGCGCGCCAGTGCCCGAAGGAGCGCCAGACGCTGCTCTTCTCGGCCACGTACCCCGAAGGCATCGCCAAGCTCGCGCAGCAGTTCATGAAGAGCCCGCAGCAGATCACGGTGCAGGCGCAGCACGAAGGCAGCAAGATCCGCCAACGCTGGTACCAGGTGAAGGACAGCGAGCGGCTGCACACCGTGAGCCTGCTGCTGGACCATTTCCGCCCTGTCAGCACGCTGGCCTTCTGCAATACCAAGCAGCAGTGCCGCGACCTGGTCGAAGTGCTGCAGGCGCAGGGCTTCAGCGCGCTGGCGCTCTTCGGCGAACTCGAACAGCGCGAGCGCGACCAGGTGCTGGTGCAGTTCGCCAACCGCAGTTGCTCGGTGCTGGTGGCCACCGACGTGGCGGCGCGGGGCCTCGATATCTCGCACCTCGAAGCGGTGATCAATGTCGACGTGACGCCCGATTCCGAGATCCACATCCACCGCGTCGGCCGCACCGGCCGCGTGGGCCAGTCGGGCGATGCCGAAGGCCTCGCGCTGAACCTGGCGAGCATGAACGAGATGGGCAGCGTCGGAAAGATCGAGCAGTTGCAGGGCCGCGAGTCCGAATGGCACGAACTGGCCGAGCTCACGCCGGCCAAGGGCGCGCCGCTGCAGCCGCCGATGGCCACGCTGCAGATCGTGGGCGGGCGCAAGGAAAAGATCCGCGCCGGCGACGTGCTGGGCGCCCTCACGGGCGACTGCGGCTACACGAAGGACCAGGTCGGCAAGATCAACGTCAACGAGTTCTCGACGTATGTGGCCGTCGATCGCGCCATCGCCGCCGAGGCCGCGCACAAGCTCGGCAGCGGCCGCGTCAAGGGCAAGTCGGTCAAGGTGCGGCTGCTGACGCTGCAGGACCAGTAGCGGCCACAGGCTGCGGCGTGGCGAGCGCCGCAGCATCGCCATGCGCCGAAGTCGGCGCCACCGGCGCATCGAGCACGGGAGTGGGCGCTTTCGCCGACGGCTCCTGCCGCGCCAGTTTCGACGCCAGCCGGAACGCCACCACCACCGCCAGCAATCCGAAGATCGACGAGCCCACGGCCTGCCCGACGAGCACGCCGGCCGCGCCGTAGTGCGAGCCCCACCAGGCGAACGGAATCGTGCCCAGCGTGGCGCGCCCCCAGTTGAAGAACGTCGACAGCAGCGGATGCCCGAGGTTGTTGAACGACGCGTTCGCCACGAACAACCCGCCCGCAAAAAAGAAGCTCGCCGCGAGCCACGTGCAGAAGAGCGCGATCAATTCGGCCGCCTGCCCCTCGGCCGAGAACGCGCGGATCAGCACGCCCTGTCCCAGCGCCAGCACGAGCCAGGCGACGGCCACCGAGGCCACCATGAACAGCAGGCTGTCGCGCAGCCCCTCCTGCACGCGGCGGTACTGGCCCGCGCCGAGGTTCTGCGCCAGGATCGGCCCGACCGCGCCGCTCAGCGCGTAGACGAGCCCGAAGGCCACGGGACTCAGGCGGTCGATGGTCGCCGCACCCGCCACCGCCGACGGGCCGAACTGCGCGATCGCATGCGTGACGAACGCAGCGCCCACGGGCGTCGCGAGGTTCGTCAGCACCGCCGGCCCCGCCACGCTCGCAAGGGCGCGCGCGTCGCCCGCCAGCCGCGGCGGCTCGAAGCGCCCGAGCATGCGGTGCTTCACCATCACGCCGTGCAGCCCGATGGCCGCGAGCGCCATGCGCGAGACCACCGCGCTGATCGCCGCGCCGTCGAGCCCCAGCCCGAAGCCGAAGATCAATATCGGATCGAGCACCGCCGTGACGAACGCCGCCGCGAGCGTGACCGTCATCGAGCGGCGCGCATCGCCGATGGAGCGCAAAAGCGCCGAGCACGCCATGCCCAGGCCCAGCAGCGGCAGCGTGTGCACCGTCACCGAGAGATAGCGCTGCGCGAGTCGCGCCGTCTCGCCCTCGGCGCCCAGCGCGTGCAGGGCAGGGTGCAGGAAAAAAGCCGTGCCGCTGCCCACCACCACCGACGCGGCCGTCATCAGCACGAGGCTGGAGGTGGCGATGCGGCGCGCATCCATCGCGCGGCCGGCACCCACGGTGCGCGACACCACGGCCGCGATGCCGATGGTCAACCCGATGCACAGCGATGCATGAAAGAACCCCACCACGCCCGCGAAACCGACCGCCGCCGCCGTCTCTTTCTCCCCGAGCAGCGAGATGTAGAAGAGGTTGATCAGGTCGACCGCGAACACCGCGATCAGCCCGATGGCACCGGTGCCCGCCATCACGCAAACATGGCGCAGGAGCGAGCCCGAAACGAAGCGCGGACGCTCGACGGCACCCGCCGTTTCGGTTATTGGCATATGAAATCCTCGATGTGGCCTAATTGCAGGTTCGAACATTACTTTTACCCGAGCTTTTCATGCCCAAGACATTCCGTACCGAAGCCGAACGCGTTGCCACCCCGAAGCCGACGCCGCTGCCCGGCTACGCCCTGCCCAAGACCGGCGGTGGCCAGAAGGTCAGCCTGGAACGCGGCACCGCAACGCGCAGCAAGAAGAACCCTGGCAAGCGCGCCAAGAAGGGCGGCTGATCCAGCCCCTGCGGCTCCTCTGGAGCCACGACGAACGCGCCCCCGGGCGCGTTTTGTCATTGGGCCAGCTATAAAGCAGCGATGTCCGACGACAACCAGATCTTCATCCCGCCCTCGTTCTTCGCGGTCTACAGCGACGCGCGCCAGCGCCTGAGCGAACCGATCGGCGTGGTGCGCGAGCGCTACGAGATCTGCGAGGACCTGGCCAGCCACCTGGTGGGCCACGCGCAGATCCAGCACCACACCGAGGTGCCGGTCGAGAGCGAAATCCTGCGGCGCATCCACGCCGGACTCGCGACGCCGGAATCCGGCGTGTCGCCCGCCGAGGCCGAATGGATCGTGCAGCGGCTGGCCGAGCTGCTGGGCTGGCCCGGCCCCGAGCCCACACCGGCCCCGGCACCGGCCGGCGAATAAAAAACAAAGAGGCGCGCGATGCTGCTCAAGGTCGGCGAACTCGCGAAACACACCGGCCTCACGGTGCGCACGCTGCACCACTACGACGCCATCGGGCTGCTCGCCCCCTCGGCGCGCTCGGACGCCGGCTACCGCCTCTACAACGCCGCCGACATCGGCCGGCTGCACGCCATCCAGGCGCTGCGGCTGCTGGGGCTGCCGCTGGCGGAAATCGGCGGGCTGCTGGGCGCCGAAAGCGGCGCGCTGCCCCCGATCATCCAGCGCCAGATCGCATCGCTCGACCAGCAGATCGCGCAGGCCACGGCCCTGCGCGAGCGGCTCGGCCTCCTCGCGCAGCGGCTCGCCGAAGGCGCCCAGCCCGACATGAAGGACTGGCTCGTCACGCTGGAGCAGATGACCACCTACGGCCGCTACTTCAGCCCCGCCGAGATCCAGTCGCTCATGGCCAACTGGCGCGCCGTGGCCGGCCAGTGGCCCCCGCTCATCGCCGACGCGGCCGCGCTGATGACGCGCGGCGTGCCTGCCGATGCGCTCGAGGTGCAGCCGATCGCCGCCCGCTGGATGACCTTGATGGGCCAGTGGATGGACGGCAACTACGACCTCATCACGCGCTGGGGCGAGATGTACCGGCGCGAGCCCGTGGCGCGGCGCGACGACGGGCCGCCGGCCGAACTGATCGACTACATCGGCGAGGCCATCGGCCTGCGGATGGCGGCGCTGCTGCGCCACCTGGACACCGAGGACCTCGCGCGCCTGGGCAGGCCGCCCGAAGACGAATGGCACCGCCTCGGCGCGGAACTGGCCGCGCTGCAGGCCGGTGGCGTGCGTCCCGACGACCCGGCCGCGCAGGCCATCGCGCAATCGTGGCTGCAGCTCTTCGAGGCGTTCACGGACCACGACCCCGCGCTCGCGGCCCGCCTGTCGGCGGCAATCGCCGCGGAGCCGGTGCTGCAGGCGGCCGCCGTGGTCGGCCCCGCGGTGCGCGGTTACCTGCTGCAGGCCATCGCCGCGCTTCCGCCAAAAAGTCCGGCGCCAGGTCCGAAACCCCCTTGACCCTGACGTTGCGTGAGGCCCAACAGTCGGCCTCATGAACAACGCACACACCCCACACCCCCAACCACGGCTCCACGCGCTCGACAACCTCCGCGCCCTGATGATGTGGCTCGGCATCGTGCTGCATGTGGCCATCAACCACCTCACCGTCGATTCGCCGCTGCCCTGGCGCGACCCGAAGACATCGCATGTGGCCGACCTGCTGCTGCTCTTCATCCACAGCTTCCGCATGCCGGTGTTCTTCGTGCTGGCCGGCTTCTTCGTCGCGCTGCTGGTCGCGCGGCGCGGGGCGGACGGCATGCTGAAGAACCGCGGCTTGCGGCTCGCGCTGCCGTTTGCGATCTTCTGGCCGCCGCTGTTCGTGCTGACCACGGTGCTTGCGATGGTCTACATCCACCTGACCGCGCGCGGCGTGCCGGGCATCGACACCGCGCTCACGCCCGCGCGGCAGCCCGGCGGCTCACCCTTCAACACGATGCACCTGTGGTTCCTCTACCAGCTGTTCTGGTTCAGCGTCGTGGCATGGGCCGGCGTGCGGCTGCAGCGCTTCATTCCGATGACGGTGCGCGATGCCGTCGCCCGCGGCTTCGCGGTGCTCGCGGAACGCCGCTGGGGCTTCGTGGTGCTCGCGCTGCCGCTGGCGGTGACGGGCGCTTTTCATCCGTCCGGCTTCGTGATGGAAAGCAGCGCGTTCCTGCCCTCGTTCTCCGAGTGGGTGCAGAGCGGCCTGTTCTTCGTGTTCGGCTGGTACCTGCACCGCGACCAGGAGCGCCTGCTCTCGCGCTTCGCTGCGCGCTGCAAGGGCCATGCGCTGGCCGGGCTGGTGTTCTTCATCGCGACGATCGCGCTGCTGGGCGCGCTGCACGGGCCCGGTGCGCACCGCCTGCCGCATCCCGAGTTCTGGATCGCCTTCGCCTACAACGCGGCTTCGTGGCTCTGGAGCCTGGCGTTGATCGGCGCCTTCGTGCGCTGGCTGCCGCGCCAGAACGCGGTGCTGGCGTACCTCTCGCAAAGCTCGTACTGGGTGTACCTGGTGCACATGCTCGGCACCATCGGCTTCGGCATCCTGCTGTTCGATGCGCCGCTGGGCGCGCTCGCGAAGATGGGCCTCAACATCGCGGCCACTTCGCTCGTGGCACTCGCGAGCTACCAGCTGCTGGTGCGCTACACGCCCGTCGGCACGCTGCTGAACGGTCGGCGAGTTACGCCGGCGCTGCGGCCGTCGCCTGCCTCAGAAGGCTCAGATAACCCGGCTGAACTTCCATCCGCTCGGTGATGCCCCGGCGCAGCAGCAGGCGGTGCGCCTCTGGCAACGCCCAGCAGGGCAGGCTGGTGAACACGTGGTGCTCGCAGTGGTAGTTGACCCAGTACGGCGCAATGAGGATGCGCTCGATGAGGTTGGCATGCGTGGTGCGCGCCTGGCGCAGCGGATCGGCCTCGTTCTGCGCCACCAGCGCGTGCTCGGCGATGTTGCGCACGCGGCTCACGAGCGGCAGCCACGTCGCCATCGGCAGCAGCCACATCAGCACCCAGGCCCACCCGTAGCCGGCCAACGCAAAGGCCAGCAGGCCGAGGCCGTTGCCGACGAGGAATCGCCTGTCCTTCGCGATCTCGCGGCCGAACACCTTCAGCGCCGATTCGCCCGGCGCGCGTTGGCGGATGCCCTCGGCGATGTGCCCGAAGCGCTGCTTGTAGAAGGTCTGTCCGCTCAGGTCGCGCACGACCTTGCGCCACATGGATTCGCGCGTGATCGGGAAGGGCGCCGAGAGCACGAGGTCCGGGTCTTCGGTCTGCTGCACGAAGCGGTGATGCTGCAGGTGATAAGGCCGGTAATCGCGCAGCGTGGACGAGCACAGCCAGTGCCCCACCCAGTCGTTGACCTTGCGGCTGCGGTGCAGGCCCGCGTGCGCCGCGTCGTGCATCAGGATGAAGAGCCCCAGCTGCCGCGCGCCGACGATGGGCACCATGAGCGGCACGGTCCACGGCCACACGCTGCCCGCGAGCATCGCGGCGCCGACGACGCCCCAGCAATGCGCCACCAGCCACAGGCCCTTCCATGACGAACGGCGGGTGAGCGATTGCCACTCCTCGGGCGTGAAGAAGTCCTCGGGTTGGGCGCGGGGTGCGACGGCCATCGGGCCAGTATGCGCCGCGGGCCGCGGCAAACCACTCGGAATTCCCCGGTAGTCCTTCGACCTATTTGTCGATGATCTTGCGGGCGAAAAGCTCCAGGTAATCCATGAGGCGTTCGGCACCTGCAATGGCCGCCGCCTCGTCGCCGGTCGCGATGCCTTGCGCCAATTCGAGGTGCGCGTTCGCGCCTTCGACGATCTCGCCTTCGTGCTGGTAGGCGTACCAGAAGCGCCGGCATTGCACGATGGGCGGGATCACCGCCTTCACCGCCGAATCGTTGTGGCTCGCCTGGTGGTTGACCAGGTCGAGCGCGTGGTCGGCGCGCATGTAGTCGGCCAGGTCGCCGCGGCCCGCGGCCTCGACCATCGCCTCGGCGCAGCGCACGATGTCCTTGCGCTGCAGCGCGGTCGCGCGGCGCGCCGAGCACGCCGCGATCAGGCGCTCCAACACGCGCCGGGTCTGGATCACATCCAGGTGGTCGGCCAGGTCGATCGCGGACACCAGGAGCCCGCGGCGCGGCTGCTGCACGATGAGCCCGATCGACACCATGCGCATCAGCGCCTCGCGCACCGGCGTGCGGCCCAGGCCCGTGCGCTCGGCGAGGTCGGCCTCCACGATCTGGCTGCCGGGCTCCAGCTGCATGGTGGACAGCAGCGTCTCGATGGCGTCGTAGGCCACGTCGGCGGCGCGGCGCTTGGGCGGGGGGCGGAGGGCGGTTTTCGGGGCGGCCATGGTTGTCTTCGGATGGGGCCTCATTGTCGGGCGTCGCTCCCTTCCGCGAGGTTCGCCAGGCCGGCCAGCGTCGCGATGCGCACCGGCGACAGCGGCGGGCGCGGCGCGGGCGGCGTCCAGCCGAAGAGGAACTGCGCCGCATCGCCGCACACGCGGCCCTGGCAGGCGCCCATGCCGCAGCGGCGATGGAGCTTGGCATCGGTCCAGCCGATGCAGTCGGCGAGCGCGGAGTAGGGCACGTCTTCGCAGCGGCACACGAGGGTGTCGGGCTGCGGCATCTGTTTGATCTCGGGGGCGAGCGCGAAGCTGCGGTGCAGCTGCGCGGCGAAGGCGTTCCAGCGGGCGCGTTCGCCTTCGTGCTGCTTTGCGGCGCGCTCGTTGCCGACCGCCGCGTAGCCGGCGATGGCGCCTTGCGCGAGCGCGCGCTCGCTGCCGCCGAAGCCGGTGCACTCGCCGGCGGCGTAGACGTCGGGCAGGCTGGTGAGCTGCCGCGCATCGACGGCCAGCGCCTGCGCGCCTTCGGACGCGAGGGCGCAGCCGAGCAGACGGCCGAGCTGCGTGTTGGGCGTGAGGCCGAAGCCGCAGGCCACGCGCTCGCAGGCGATTTCCACTTCGCGGCCGCCCTGAAAAAGCCGGACCGATTCGACCTGCGCGCCGCCTTGCGCCGAGACGATGCGCGACGCGGTGCGGTACTGCGGATCGGCCAGCGTCACCGACTGCGCGGCCTTGCCGGGCCAGCGCCACAGGTTCGCGGCGAAACCCGCGACCGACGCGAACGCGGCCTGCTCGGCGATGCGCACGACCTTTGCGCCGGCAGCGCGCGCAGTAGAAGCCGCGGCGAGCAACAGTGGCCCGCTGCCTGCGATCACGATGCGTTCGCCTTCGACCGGCATGCCCGCCTTGATGAGCGCCTGCAGGCCGCCCGCACCCGTCACGCCAGGCAATGTCCAGCCGGGAAACGGCAGCAGCAATTCGCGCGCGCCGGTGCAGAGGATCAGTTTTTTCCACTGCATGCGCCAGCCGCGCTCGGCGTCTTCCAGCAGCAGTTCGTTGCGCGCGGGCGCGGCGATCACGCGCGTGCCGCTGCACACGCGGATGTTGGCGTGGCGCGCGAGCGCATCGCGCCACTTGCGCGCAGCGGCAGGCAGTGAGGCGCCGGGTCCGTCGCGCCAGATCTGTCCGCCAGGCGCGGGGTTGTCGTCGATCACGACGATCGATGCGCCGCTCGGCGCGGCAGCAACCGCCGCCGCCATGCCGGCCGGGCCCGCGCCGACGATCAACACATCGCAGTGTTCGAGCGCGGTCATTCCGAGGTCTCCACGCGCATGCCTTCGGCGCAGACCGTCTGGCACGCGAGCCGGCGCCGGCCGTCGATGAGCACACGGCATTCCTGGCACACGCCCATGCCGCAGAACGGCGCGCGCGGCAGGCCCGTGACGGAGGTTCGCGCCACGCCCATGCCGCCTGCGATGCGCAACGCGGCGGCGACCGAACTGCCCGCCTTCACGCGCACGAGGTTGCCGTCGATGTGCAGCAAGGTGTGGCTGCTCATGCCATCTCCAGCAGGCCGCGCGGCGCATAGGGCGCCGCATCGAATTCAGGTGCAGCGCCGGTCATCAGCGCCGCGAGCACATGCGCGCTGCCCGGCGCGGTGGTCACGCCCAGGCCTTCGTGGCCGACGGCGAGCCAGAGCTTCTCGCGCCATGGGTGCTTGCCCAGCAGCGGCAGCCCATCGGGCGACGCGGCGCGCATGCCGGTCCACGCGCGCACCGCATTGAGATTGCCGAGCCCCGGCAGGTAGTCGAGCGTGCGCTGCAGCATGCGCGCGAGCATCGGCGCTTCCACGGCCGGATCGGTCGTGTCGAACTGCCGCGAGGAGCCGACCAGCAACTGCCCTGTCGGCCGCGGCTGCACGTTGAACGCCACCGAGTCGCCGTCGCTGTGATGCGCGCTGGTCACGTAGCCGAGCTCCACGAGCTGGTGATGCACCGTGCCCGGATAGCGGTCGGTGATCAGCAGGTGGCCTTTCTTCGGGCGGATGGGGAGCTCGGGGCAGAGCGTCGTCGCCTCGATGCCGTTGGCCAGCACGATCTGCGGCGCGGTGCGGCGGGTGCCGTCGGCCAGACGCAGCGTGCCGTCGTCTTCGATCGCCTCGACCTTCGCGTGCTCGATGCGGATTGCATCGCCACCCTGGCCGAGCAGCCAGCGCGCCGCGTTCGGCGCGTAGAGGATGCCGTCGCCCGGCACTTCGAGCGCGCCCGCGAGGCCTTTGCGCAATGCGGGTTCGGCGCGCGCCAGTGCGGCTGCGTCGAGCATGCGGGCATCGATGCCGTGTTCACGCAGGCGCTGTTGCTTGCGTTCGGCCTCGGCCATTTCTTCTGCGTTCGCGGCGATCCAGAGCGTGCCGCAGGCGCTGTACGCGCAGTCCTCGGGCATGTGCGGCGCGAGGGCGCGCCATCGCGCGGTCGAGTCGCGGCTCAGTGCAAGCTCGGCCGGGTTGTCGTCCATCACCACGAGGTGGCCCATGCCCGCGCCCGTAGCGCCGCCGATGCGCGCATCGAGCACCAGCACCCGGCGGCCAGCCTGCGCCAGCGCATGGGCGCAGGCGGCGCCGACGATGCCGGCGCCGATGACGATCACATCCGCGTTCATGCCAGCGGCGTCAGAAGGTGTGAATGAATCCGGCGTGCCCGAGCAGCCCGCCCAGGCGCGCCCGATCAAGGCGCAAAGCACAGCCATAGCTCGGGCTATGGCGAGCATTTGCAACGCCGAGCGGGTGTGCTTGGGCGGGATGAGCGGGCATGGCGGGTTCGTTCACACCTTCTCAGAGCCGGATGCCCCATCCGAAGGGATCGTTGTCATCGACCAGCAGCGTGGCCTCGGCACTGATGTGCGCGCGGCCGCGCAGCGTCGGGATGACCTTGTCGCCGTCCATCGCGTAGCTGGCCTCGAAGCGGCTGCCGATCACGCTGGCCTGCGTCCACGTCTCGCCCGGCGCGAGCTTGCCGTCGGCGGCGAGGCACGCGATCTTGGCGCTGGTGCCGGTGCCGCAGGGCGAGCGGTCGTAGGCGTTGCCGGGGCAGAGCACGAAGTTGCGGCTGTCCGCGCCATCGTCGTCATTCGCGAAGAGCTCGATGTGATCGATCTCCGCACCGTCCGCACCCGTGATGCCCTGCGCCGCGAGCGCTTTGCGCAATGCGGCGGTGTAGTCGGTCAGCGCCGCGAGGTTGTCGCTCGCCACGCGCTGGCCGTGCTCGCTCACCAGGAAGAACCAGTTGCCGCCATACGCCACATCGCCGCGCACGACGCCATGGCCCGGCAGCTCGACCGCCACCTGGTGCAGGTGCCGGTACGCCGGCACGTTGCGCACGCTCACCGAGCCGTCGTCGTGCAGCGTGGTGGTGACCGTGCCGACCGGCGTCTCGATGCGGTGCTCGCCCACGCCGATGCGCCCCATGTGCGCCAGGCTCGCGACCAGCCCGATCGTGCCGTGGCCGCACATGCCCAGGTAGCCGGCGTTGTTGAAGAAGATCACGCCCGCGGCCGCGTCGCGCGACACCGGCGCGCACAGCAGCGCGCCGACCACCACGTCGCTGCCGCGCGGCTCGAGCACGGTGGCCGCGCGCCATTTGTCGTGCTGGTCCGCGAGCAGCGCGCGGCGCGCGGCCATGCTGCCGCCACCCAGGTCGGGAAACCCGCCGATCACAAGGCGCGTGGGCTCGCCGCCCGTGTGCGAGTCGACGATCTGGATGCGTTGCATGGGCGTCGTCCGATCAGTAGCTGGCGATGGGAACGGGAGCGGCGTTCTTGAAGGTGAACACCGTGATCGGCGCCTGCTTCATGTTGCCCTTGTCGTCGTACGCATACGTCGCGGCCACGCCCTTGTAGGTGTCCTTGTAGAGCTGCGCGCCCACCTTGTCGGGGTCGATCGAGTTGGCCTTCTTCATCGATTCGCCGATGAACAGCACCTGGTCGTAGTACGAGGCGGCGTACGCATCCGCATCGGCGCTGAAGCGCTTCTTGAACTTCTCCTTGAAGGCCGGGCCGCTCTGCGCCTTCTCCAGGATGGAGCCGCCCTGCGCGCAATACACCAGGTCGTTGACCGCGTCGCCGCCGAGCTTGCCGGTGGCGGGGCTGCAGACGGTGTCGCCGCCCAGGAGCTTGCCGGGCACGGCCAGCTGCTTCATCTGCCGTGCCATCGGTGCGGCCTGCGGCGCGTAGCCGCCGAAGAAGATCGCCTCGGGCGCCTTGGCCTTCATGTTGGTGAGGATGGCGGTGAAGTCCACGGCCTTGTCGGTGGTGAATTCCTTGCCCACGACCGTGAGGCCCTGCTTCTGCGCTTCCTTGGTGAACTCTTCCGCCAGGCCCTGGCCGAAGGCGGTGCGGTCGTCGATCACGCCGACCTTCTTGACCTTCAGCTCCTTGGCCGCGTACACGGCCATGCTGGAGCCGATCTGGTTGTCGCTCGCGATGATGCGGTAGAGGTTCTTGTAGCCGCCCTGCGTGACCTTCGGGTTGGTGCCCACGGTGGAGACCAGGGTGCCGCCGTCGCTGTAGATGCGCGAGGCCGGGATCGCCACGCCCGAACAGTACGGGCCCATGACGAACTTCACGCCGTCGTCCACGAACTTCTGCGCCACGCTCACGCCGGTCTTGGCATCGCACTGGTCGTCTTCGGAAACCAGCTCGAACTTCAGCGTCTTGCCGCCGACGCTGAGCTTCTTGGCGTTGAGCTCCTCGATGGCCAGGCGCACGCCGTTTTCATTGTCCTTGCCCGCGAACGCGTTGGGGCCCGAGAGGGGACCGCTGTGGCCGATCTTGACGACCTGCTCCTGCGCATTGGCATGACCCGCGAGGGCGAATGCCGCGAGGCCGACGAGACCGAAAAAGGGAACCATGCCTGCTTTTGTCTTCATGTTTCTTCCTAGGTTGGGACAATGAAAGGGCGGTTATTACACAACCGATTGGTACTGCGCCGGCCGCGTCGCGAGCGCCTTCTTCACGATGCCTTCGATGAAGGCGCGCTCATCGCCGATGAGCGGCAGGCGCGGGCGGCGCATGTGCTCGGTGCCCACGCCGACCAGGAGGTCGATGAGCTTGAGGTTCTGCACCAGCTTGGTCGATACGTCCAGGTGCAGCATCGGCGTCATCCACTGGTAGAGCTTGAGCGCCTCGGCGAACTTGCCGGCCTTCATGAGGTCGTAGAGCGCCACGGTCTCGCGCGGGAACGCGCAGCCCACGCCGGCCAGGAGGCCATCGCAGCCGAGCGCCAGGCCCTCGTAGGCCAAGTCGTCCACGCCCAGGAACAGCTGGTAGCGGTCGCCCACCGTGTTGCGCAGGTCCGTGATGCGGCGGATGTTGTCGGTGCTCTCCTTGATCGCGGCGATCCATTCGCAGTCGGCCAGCTCCACCATGTGCTCGGGCTTCAGGTCCACGCGGTAGGCCACCGGGTTGTTGTAGACCATGATGGGTTGCTGCGCGGCGTTGGCGATGGTGCGCACGTTGAGCATCGCCTCGCGCGCATCGGCCACGTAGATCACCGAGGGCATCACCATGAAGCCGGCCACGCCCAGCTTGTTGGCGCCGTCCACGTAGCGCAGCGCTTCACGCGTGCTGGTCTCCGACACGTTGGCCAGCACCGGGATGCGGCCGTCGGCGGCCTCCAGCGCAATCTTGGCGACCTGCAGTTTTTCCTCGAGCGTCAGCGTGCTGGCTTCGCCGAGCGAGCCGCAGGTCACCAGGCCATGGATGCCGTTGCGGATCTGGAAGTCGATGTGGCGCGCGGTGCCCTCGGCATCGATGCTTTCGTCGGCGTGGAACTTGGTGGTGATGGCGGGAAAGATGCCTTGCCAGCGGGGATTGCTCACGGGTTGCTCCTCAGGGGATGACGGTGGGAAAGGTCCGCACTTTAAATATATTAAGGATATATCGTCAAGCTGCGCGTGGGGCAAGCGCTCTTCCGTAGCGGGTGGGTTGTGTGATATCGCCGGGCGGATCGCGCGCCGGCGCGGCGCCGGCGCCTATTTGCGGCCGTCCGCCGGGCGCAGCAGGCCTTTGCGCAGCGTGACCGGCTTGCCGATCGGCGGCGCGGTCTTCGTCTCGACCGTGCGCAGCGAGCCGTTGTCCATGCGCACCGCGACCTCGTAGACCGTGACGGTGCGCACGTGCTTCTCGACCTCATTGCCCGCGAAGCCGCCGCCGACCGCGCCCAGCACGGTGGTCGCGACGCGGCCGTTGCCATGGCCGAACTGGTTGCCGACAAGCCCGCCCACCACGCCGCCGGCCACGGCGCCCACGCCGGTGGTGTTCTGCGCGCGCTTTTGCACCGGGCGCACCGATTCGACATGGCCGCAGACGGCGCAGGGTGGTGGGGCCGGAGCGACGGGTGCGGCCGCAGCGACCGGGGCGGCGCCGGGGCCTGGGGACGGCGCAGGTGCGGCAGTCATGGCCTGCGGCGCCGCGCCGGTCGTCACCGGCGGCACGGCCGGCGCTGGCGCCACTGGCATCGCTTCAGGCTTGAAGTCGTCCGGTGCGGTGGGCGAACCCGCGGCCGGCGCGGCGGCCACTATCGCCGGCGGCGCGCCCGCATCCTGCCGATGCAGCAACACGCCGCCGAGCGCGGCGACGGCCACTGCCAGCACGCCGATCACCGGCCACAGGACCTTCGGCAGCCTGCTCGCGGGTGCGCCCGAAGGCAGGTTGGGTGGCGAAATCGAGTCCATGAAAAGTCCCCTTGCGGTCCGGGGCGGATGCACCGGAACTCACCAAGGAGCATGAGCGCGGCGGGCGCGTTGTCAATTGACCGGCGTCCTACACGCCGCGCCGGCCGCGCTCAGTCGATCTTCGCGCCCGACGCCTTCACCACCACGCCCATCGCATCCCAGTCCGCGCGCAGCAGCTTCTGGAACTCTTCCGCGCTCTGGCTGCGCGGCTCCACGCCCAGGCGCTTGAAGCGCTCTTGGATCGCCGGATCGGCCAGCACCTTGTTGGCCGCGGCATTGAGGCGCTCGACCTCGGCCTTGGGCGTGCCGGCTGGCGCGAGCAGGCCGATCCACGAATCGAAGGCGTAGCCCGGCAAGCCGCTCTCGGCCACGGTCGGCAGCTTCGGCAGGAAGGGGCTGCGCGACTGGCCGGTGGAGGCGAGCAGCTTCATGCGCGCATCGTCCTGGAAGCCCATCACGCCGATGCTCGAGGAGATCACCGCCTGCACCCGGCCCGCGAGCACTTCGTTGACGGCCTCGCCGGTCGATTTGGTCGGGATGTGCGTCATCTGCAGGCCCGCCTTCGCGAGGAACGACGCCATCGCCAGGTGCGTGGCGCTGCCGTTGCCGGCCGAGGCGTAGTTGTACTTGCCCGGGTTGGCCTTGACCTCCTTGATGAAGTCGGCCGTGTTCGACACGTTCATGCCGCTGGCCACCGCCAGCACGTAGCCCGCGTTGCCCACGTTGGCCACGCCGACGAAGTCCTTCAGCGGGTCGTAGGGCAGCTTGCTGTAGAGGAACGCCGCGATGTTGTGGCTCGCGGCCGCCAGCACCAGCGTGTTGCCGTCGGCCGGCGCGCGCGCCACGATGGCCGCGCCCACGGTGCCGCCCGCGCCCGCGCGATTCTCCACGATGGCGCTCGCATTGAGCGCCGCGCCCAGCTCGTTGTTGAAGGCGCGCGCCACCGTGTCCTGCACGGCGCCGGTGCCGAAGGGCACGATGACGTGGATCACGCGCTGCTGCGCGTGGGCAGCGCCGAAACTGCCGAAACCGCAGAAGGCCACGGCGGCTGCAGCCGCAGCCAGCGAACGCCGGGTGAACAGGGTGGAAGTCATCGTTGTGGCCACTTTCATCATCGTCAACAGGAAAGGAACTCAGGTGCCCGACGGCAGCCAGCGCTGCACCAGCTTCACGAAATAGCTGGCACCGATCGGGATGATCTCGTCGTTGAAATCGAACGAGGTGTTGTGAATGATGCAAGGGCCGGGCCCGTGGCCGTCGAGCCGGTGGTCGCCGTCGCCGTTGCCCAAAAATGCATAGCAGCCGGGCCGCGCGAGCAGCATGTGCGCGAAGTCTTCTGCGCCCATCACTGCGGGGAAGTCGTCGGTGACCATGTCGTCGCCCACGACCTCGCGCATCACGCCGGCGGCAAAGCGCGCCTCGGCCGGATGGTTCACCGTCGGCGGGGAGGAGCGGTTGAAGTACACCTCGGCCGTGCAGCCATGCGCCGCCGCCACGCCGGCCGCCACTTCACGCAGGCGTGCCTCGATCTTGTCGATGGCCTCGATGGAGAAGGTGCGGATCGTGCCGCCGACCGTCGCCACATCGGGAATCACATTGGGCGCATCGGAGCCCTGCATCTGCGTGACCGCGAGCAGTGCACGCTCGGTGCTGGGAATGGTGCGCGCCACGATCGTCTGCAGCTGCTGCGCGAGCGTGACCACCGCGGCCACCGGGTCGATGCCCGTGTGCGGCATCGAGGCGTGCGTGCCGCGCCCGTGCACGGTGATCCTGTAGGTGTTGCTGGAGGCCATCAGCGCGCCTTCGTTGAGCGCGAAGCGGCCCACGTCGCCGACCGGAAAGTTGTGCAGCCCGAAGACCGCGTCGCACGGAAAGCGCTCGAAGAGGCCCTCGTCGATCATCTTCCTGGCGCCGGCCTTGCCCATCTCTTCGGCGGGCTGGAAGATGAAATGCACGGTGCCGTCGAAGTCATCCGGCCCTTGCTGCGACAGGTGCCAGGCGGCGGCCAGCAGCATCGTCGTGTGGCCGTCGTGGCCGCAGGCGTGCATGCGGCCGGGGTGGGTGGACTTGTGGGCGAAGTCGTTGGCTTCGTTGAGCGGCAGCGCGTCCATGTCGGCGCGCAGGCCGATGGTGCGGCTGCCCGTGCCCTTGCGCAGCACGCCCACGAGGCCGGTGCCCGCGATGCCGCGGTGCACCTCGATGCCCCATTCGGCCAGAAGGTTGGCCACCTTCTCGGAGGTGCGGTGTTCTTCGAAGCCCAGCTCGGGGTGGGCGTGGATGTCGCGTCGGATGTCTACGAAGCGGGCGGCGTTGCTGGCAAAGGCGTCAACGAGGTTCATGGCGGGTGGGGCTGCGGGAGTCGTTCGAAGCGAACGATTCTGGCGCAGCCGCCCGCCGGGCGCACGCTGGTTTGCGCTGGGTCTGCTCTTGGCCTGCTGTGGCCGAATCAGCCCAGCCGGCCTTCCTGCCGCAGCTTCGCGCCGATGCGGCGGATCTCCGCCTCGCCCTGCTCCAGCGTTGCGCGGCTCGTGTGCACCGAGTAGTGCCCCATCACGAGGTCGTGCGGGTGCTTGACCGCCGAGCCCAGCACGAACGACGTGTCGCCGCGCGCCGTGAAATCGATGGCCTCGCCGGACTCCTCGAACACCGCCAGCTCGCCGGTGCCGATCGGCCCGCCGGTGCTGTCGCCCGCATCGAGCGCGCCGCCATTGACCGCGACCCACCCGACCGTGTGGCCGGCCGGCGGCGTGTAGCGCCAATGCTCGCCGTCCTTCAGCTGCACGGCCAGGTAGTTCATCGGCGCCGGCGCCGGAATGGCGCTCTGCGCCGCGCCGTAGCGCCCGAGCAGCACGCGCGCGGGGCCCTCCTGCGGCACCTGCGAAGGCGCGAGGTAGATGCTTTGCGCCGGCGCGTTTTCTTCCGAGGCCGGGAGCGCCACCCAGAGCTGGAAGCCGCGCACGCGCTTCACGTCCGGCGCGGGCGCGCCCGTGTGCCACACGCCGTTGCCCGCGCGCATCCACTCGACGCCGCCGCCGCGCAGCACGCCCCGCTCGCCCTCCTTGCCGGTCGTGTCTTCGTAGAGCGTGTCGCCCTCGATGAGCCAGGTCAGCGTCGCGATGCCCGAGTGCGGGTGCATGCCGAAGCCCTTGTGGCCGCCGCCGACATCGAAGCCGAACAGGTCCAGGAACACGAAGGGCTTCAAAAATTCGCCCAGGTCGCCCGGGCTCATGAGCCGGGTGATCGGCCCGTGCTGCGCGCCGCGCGTGCGGTAGACGATGGCGCGGGCTTGCGTGGCGACTTCAATTGCGGTGGTCATGCGGCCTCCCTTGCTGTCTTCAGCGCGCGGGTCCACCACGCGAGGTCGTCCAGCATGCCGGTGGCGGCCTGCGCGAGGTGCGGAAAGTCGTCGAAGCTCTTGCCCTGCTGCCAGATGCCCATGAACTCGACCATGCCGATGTGCACCGCGTTGCGCACCGGCGCCATCTGCATCTCGACCGCGACCAGCCGCAGCTGCTCGACCGCGCGCGCCGCGCCCACGCCGCCGTAGCCCACGAAGCCGATCGGCTTGCGCACGAACTCCTTGTAGGCCCAGTCGATCGCGTTCTTGAGCACGGCGCTCGGGCCGTGGTTGTATTCGGGCGTGACGATGACGAGGCCGTCGAAGGTGGCCAGCTTGGCCTGCCAGTGCTGCGCGGCCTCGTTCTTCACCGGGCCCCAGGCGGGCGCGCCGGCTTCGTTGAAGAAGGGCAGCGGATGGTCGCGCAGGTCGACCAGCTCGAAGGCGAGATCGGTGCGCTGCTTTGCGATGTCGTGGATCCACTGCGCAGGCTTCTCGCCGAAACGGCCCTCGCGGGTCGAGCCGAGGACGATACCGATGAGAGGTTTTTGCTGGGTCATGGAGTGCTCCTGAATGGGGGTGGGCTGGAGGCTGGAAAAGCCATGACCTGAAGATTAGGGTCACACCCATTGATCGACTAGACGGTAGAGTCGGATTGCACTCGTCCATTCTTGGAAGGAATCCACCCATGCTCGACCTCAACGACATCGCCATGTTCGTGCAGGTGGTGCGCCACGGTAGCTTTGCCGAAGCCGCCCGGCGCCTGGGCCTGCCGCCCAACACCGTGAGCCGGCGCATCCAGCAGCTCGAGGCGCAGTTGGGCACCCGGCTGATGCAGCGCTCGACCCGCAAGCTGACGCTCACGAGCGCGGGCGAGGCGTTTCACGAACGCTGCGCGGGGGCCGTCGACGGGCTGATCGACGCCGGGCAGGAGCTGATCACCGGCAGCCAGGAGCCCAGCGGGCTCGTGCGCGTGGCGGCGACGGCGGATTTCTTCGATTTCTTTCCGATGGAGTGGGTGGCGGATTTCCTGGCGGCGAATCCGCTGGTGCGCGTCGATTTCGTGCTGAGCGACGCGAAGGCCGACCTGATCGCCGACCAGATCGACGTGGCGTTTCGCGGCGGAGCGCTGCCCGATTCAGGCTTCGTCGGCCGCAAACTGCTGGGGCCGCGCACGGACGGGATGGTGGCGAGCCCCGCGTACATCGCCGCGCGCGGCGCGCCTCTGACGCTGCAGGACCTGGCGGATCACGACTGCGTGACGGCGGCGCATCCGAGCGGCCGGGCGACTTGGCGCGTGACCGGGCCCGATGGGGTGGACGAGGAAGTGCAGGTCACCGGGCGCTTCAGCGGGAATACGGCGCAGGCGTTGCGCAAGGCCGCGGTGGCTGGTTTGGGGATCGCGCTGCTGCCGCCATCGATGGGGCGGCTCGATGTGGAAGCTGGTCGGCTGGTGCCGGTGCTGCCGCAGTACCAGCGCACGGGGCATGGGCTGAGCGTGCTGTATCCGAGCCGCAAGCACCTGCCGCTGGCGGTGTCGGCGTTCATCGGGATGGTGATGGAGAAGCTCAGCACGGAGGAGACGCTGCCGGCGGCGTTCAAGTCGTGGGAAAACCTGGGTCCAACGGCGAATCGATTTCCACAGAAAATGCCCCGATGAAAATCGAAAAAGACACCGTCGTCACCATCAAGTACAAAGTCTCCGACGCCCAGGGCAAGCTCATCGAAGCCAGCCCCGAGCCGATGGCCTACCTGCATGGTGGTTACGAAAACACGCTGCCCAAGATCGAGGAAGCGCTCGACGGCAAGGAAAAGGGCTTCCAGACCGTGCTGAACCTCGCCCCCGAAGACGCCTTCGGCCAGCGCGACGAGGCGCTGGTGCGCACCATCCCCAAGACCGAATTTCCTCCGGGCGTGAAGGTGGGCGGGCAGTTGCAGGGCCGGCTCGACGACGGCACCGAGCACGTCTTCACCGTGACCAAGATCAAGGGCCCGGTCGTGCTGCTCGACGGCAACCACCCGTGGGCCGGCAAGGCGCTGAAGTTCAGCCTGCAGGTGACGGACGTGCGCGCGGCGCTGCCGGTGGAAATCGAGCACCGGCATGTGCATGGTGCACACGGGCACCATCACTGAGATCGAAGCTCGGCGGGCGCGCGCCGGCTACTTCCAGAACCGCGGCGCCTCGTCGATCCCGTTCAGCGCCTTGCGGCATGTCTTTGCATGGACCGCATGCCTCGCGCTGAACCAGCCGACCGCAAACCACGCGCGCCCATCGCGCTCGGTGGCTTCGCGGTAGAGCGCGAGCGCGACGGCTTCGTCGTTGAATTCGCCCAGCGCGTCCTGCGCGGGGCGCAGGTGCTTCAGGTAGCGCTCGGCGGCTGACGACGACTTTTCATCGGCATCGAACAGCGGGGCGACGAACTCCGCGAGGTAGCGCAGGCGCTTGAGCCGCTTGCGCACGCGGTGCTGGCTTTCGGTGTCGAGCGACTCGAAGCGCTTGCCGTCGCGCACCGCTTGCTTGTGCAGGTGCTGGAGGCGCTTGCGCAGGAAGCGGCGGGCGTCGTTCAGGCTCATCGGGGCCGGCGCCGGAGGGGTTTCGTCGGTCGTTTCGGCGTCGGAGGCCTTCGGCGCGGCTTCTGGCTCCGGCGCTGCAGCGGTGAAGCCGATCAGCGAAACCAGCACCGACTGGAATGCCGGCGCGCGGACGATGTCGCCCGACGACGGCGCATCGACCGCCGCCGCGTCACCGCCCGCCAGCGGATCGAACTCCGGCGCCCCTGCTTCGCGCAGTTGCGGCTGCGCCAGCTTCACCACCTGTTCGCGATCGCGCAGGTCGCCGAGCGCGCGGAAGGCGTCGACCAGCGGCGGCTCCCATCGGGCCGCGTCGAAATGGCCGCTGCCCGCATTGAGCCCCGCCAGTTCGCGCAGCGCGGTGCGCAGGCGCCGGATGCCGATGCGCAGTTGGTGGATCTGCTCTTCATCGGTGCTGCCCGCCGCGATCTCGCTGGCGTTGGGCAGCATCTGCGCGAGGCACGACGCGACGATGGCCTGCTGGATCGCGCGGCCGTCGAGCTTGTCCTTGCCTTCGGGAAAGCGCGGTGTCTCGGCCTTCACGGCCGCCACGACCTCCACCTTCGCCAGCAGCCGCGCGCCGCGCTCGGCCTTGGACACGGTGCTGAACCACAGCCCGTGCTGGTGCGACCAGCGGCGCGCGAGCGCCACGAGCCCCTGCACGTCGCCGCGCTTGAGTTCGAGCTCCAGTTCGCACACGGGCGATTCGGACTGCTCGGGCGTGCCGGCGTGCGCCACGACCTTGCCGACATCGAGCGCCATCTCCACGACCGCGGCGCCGGGCCCGCTGACGCGCACGTCGCGCGTGAGCCGCACGATGTCGGTGGACTGCCGCTCGACCAGCGGCGCGCCGCTCGCGGCCAGCGCCTTGGTGAGCCGGTCGCCCACGAGCGTGCCCTGGTGGCGCTGCGGGTCGATGCTCGGTGATGCGGCGGCGGTGCCGAGTTCGACGTTGTGCTCCAGACGGTGCAGCGCGTTGTCGCCCGTCGCCTTGACGGTCTGCACCCAGCGCCGCCCCTCCTTGCGAAGGCGCAGCACGATGCCCTCGGCGGCGAGCGCCTGGTCGGCGGTGTCGAAATAGCGCGCCTGCAGGCGGGTGCGCACGACGGTGCCGCGCCGCAGCGCCGCCTCGACGGCCTGCAGCCGGTTGGCCGGAATCTCAAACTTGAACTCGATTTCCATGGCGGCCATGATGCCCCGCCTTCTTCGGGCGCCACGCAATCTCCCGAGGGCCCGACCGGGCAAAAACAAAGATTCGAAAAATCATGTGGACGCCGTCCATTTTCTTTGTTATCGTTTGTGGACGGTGTACACAACACACCGGCAAACCTCCAGATCCAACCCTTCATCGACACAGGAAACATCATGGCCAACAAGCAGATCTTCGTGAACCTCCCCGTCAAGAACCTCGAGAAGACCAAGACGTTCTTCGCCGCGCTGGGCTACACCTTCAACGCGCAGTTCACCGATGCGAATGCCGCCTGCATGGTGATCGAGAAGGACAGCATCTTCGCGATGCTGCTGGTGGAGGACTTCTTCAAGACCTTCACCACCAAGAGCATCACCGACACGAGCACCAGCACCGAGGTGCTGGTGTGCCTGTCGTGCGAGAGCCGCGCCGAGGTCGACGCGCTGGTCGCCAAGGCGGTGGCCGCCGGCGGCACCACGCCGCGCGAACCCCAGGACTACGGCTTCATGTACGGCCACGGCTTCCAGGACATCGACGGCCACCTCTGGGAGCTGATGTACATGGACCCGAACGCGGTCGTCCAGCACCAGAACCCCTGACGCCCCGGCGCTGAGGAACAAGAGCCATGCCCATCGTTCCATACGCGCTCTTCACTGTTGCAGGGAAGGCCCCTACCGGAAGGCGCAGGCGCCCCGATATTCCATCCATTGGCACGGCATCATCGGCCGAGCCCCCCATGGAAAGGAATAGCCGCATGTCCGACAACAACAACAACAAGGGTCCCATCGTCCAGGTCAAGCCGCTCGGCTTTCCCTGGCAGACGATCGACCCGTTCCTGTTCTGCGTCTATCACGACGACGCCTACCCCAAGGCCAACGGCCGCATGGGCCCCGAGGCCTCGCTCGCGGGCCGCCAGATCGGCCAGGACTTCAGCCGCAAGGACGGCTGGAGCATGTACCACGGCGACACGGTGCCGGGCTTTCCCTCGCACCCGCACCGCGGATTCGAGACGGTGACCATCGTGCGCAAGGGCCTGGTCGATCACTCCGATTCGCTGGGCGCCACCGCGCGCTTCGGCGGCGGCGACGTGCAGTGGCTCACTGCCGGCAAGGGCATCGTGCATTCGGAGATGTTCCCGCTGCTGGACGCGGCCGCGCCCAATCCGCTGGAGCTCTTCCAGATCTGGCTCAACCTGCCGGCCAAGAACAAGATGGCCGAGCCGCACTTCACGATGTTCTGGTCGGACGCGATTCCGCGCTTCGCCTCGGACGACGCGAAGGGCGGGCGCACCGAGGTGGCGGTCATCGCGGGCCGGCTCGGCGACGCCGGCAACGGCCAGGATCCGATCCAGCCGCTCGCGCCGCCGCCCGCTTCATGGGCTGCAGAGGCCGATGCCGACGTGGCGATCTGGACGATCAAGATGACGCCCGGCGCGCAATGGACGCTGCCGCCCGCCACGGGCGAGGGCACGCGGCGGATGCTCTATTTCTTCAAGGGCGCGGCCGCGCAGATCGGCGGCGAGCGCATCGAAGGGCCGGTGGCGGTCGAGCTGCGCGCGGATGCGGCTGTCGAACTGGTCAACGGCGACGACGAGAGCGAGTTCCTCGTGCTGCAGGGCCGCCCGATTGCCGAGCCGGTGGCGCAGTACGGCCCTTTCGTGATGAACACCCAGGCCGAGATCAGCCAGACCATGGCCGACTACCGCCGCACGCAGTTCGGCGGCTGGCCCTGGGACGACTCGGCGCCGGTGCACGACGCCAAGGCCGCGCGCTTTGCGCGGCACCCGGGCGGCCGAGAGGAAGTGCCGGCAGCGACGTAAGACCCGGGGGTCTTGTCGCGAAACACCGCGGAACCGGCTTCGCCGGGCCGCAGGTGTTGCCCCCGGTAGGGGTTGGCGAAGCGACACGAAGTGCGCGGAGCCTGGGGGCGAGCTCGATGTTCTGGGGCGAGGTCGATCAGAACGTCTTGATGACCTCGATGCTCGGGGCGGTCATGCTGGGGACGAATTCCGTCACGTCCATCCGCGCCACGCCGCCCTGCACGAACGGGTCGCGCGCCAGCACCGCTTCGAGCGCCTCGCGGTCGCCTGAGCGCGCGAGGATCACGCCGCCCGTGCGCGGCACCTGCCGGCCCGACGCCACGAAGAGGCCGCTCTCGTAGTGCTTCTTGAGCCAGACCATGTGCGGGTCCATCAGCGCATCGACTTCTGCCAGGGGGCGGGTGTAGGTGAGGGTGACGATGAACATGGGCAGGATGGCGTGAATACGGAAAGCCCCAATCCTATGCCTTGGCGGGGTACCCACCGCGCGAGAGTGTGCGCGTGCGTAACCGAACGCCTGCGCGCTATTCGATCGCCACGCCGCCTTCTTTCAGCAACTTCGCGAATCTGGCGGTTTCCTCGCGGATCTGGTGGGTCATGTTCTGCGGCGAGCGGTTCGCTGACAACTGGAAAGAGAAACCGCCACGGCCCGCGCCTGCGGCTTTCTGCTACCGTATTTTTCATCGCCGACCGCTCACCGGAGACCTGCTCATGCCGCTTCGCCCGCCACCGATCCTGCCGCCCAGCTTCGTACCGCCGTACCTGCTGGACCGGCTCGCGGCGCACGCCGATGCACCGGTCAGCGCGCGCGCGGCCAACACGCTGATGATCGACCGCGAGCACCGCGGACTGCGCGAATTCCTCGCGCCCAAGGTGTCGTCGAGCCCCGCGCCGCAGTACGCGAAACGCGGCTCGCCCGAGCGCAAGATCCATGACGCGGGCAACACCACGCAACTGCCCGGCAAGCTGATCCGCAGCGAAGGCCAGGCGGCCAGCAAGGACCTCGCGGTCGACGAGGCCTACGACGCCCTGGGCGCCACCTGGCGCCTGTACCACGACATCTACGCGCGCGACTCCATCGACGCTGCCGGCATGCCGCTCACGGGCAGCGTGCACTACGGCAACGACTACGACAACGCCTTCTGGAACGGCACGCAGATGGTGTTCGGCGATGGCGACGGCGAGGTGTTCAACCGCTTCACCATTGCCGTGGACATCATCGGCCACGAGCTCACGCACGGCGTGATCGATCACGAGTCCGGGCTGGTCTACCAGGGCCAGTCGGGCGCGCTCAACGAATCGATCTGCGACGTGTTCGGCGCGCTGGTCAAGCAGCACGTGCTCCAGCAGACCGCGCAGCAGGCCGACTGGCTGGTGGGCGCGGGGCTTTTCAAGGAAACGGTGAAGGCGCGCGCGCTGCGCTCGATGGCCGAGCCCGGCACCGCTTACGACGACCCGGTGCTCGGCAAGGACCCGCAGCCCGCGCACATGAAAGACATCGTCGTCACGCGGCAGGACAATGGCGGCGTGCACATCAATTCCGGCATTCCGAACCGCGCCTTCCATCTCGCCGCGACCGCCATCGAAGGCCCGGCGTGGGAGACGGCCGGGCGCATCTGGTACGACACCGTGTGCGACCGCCGGTTGAAGCAGGACGCCGATTTCGCCGCCTTCGCCGAGCTGACCGTGAGCGCCGCGGCCAAACGCTTCGGCGCCGGCAGCGCGGCGCACAAGGCGGTCATCGCCGCATGGAACACCGTGGGAGTCACCGCATCATGATCCACCTGCCGCCCCTGACCGAAGCCACCGTCGTGCGCGTAACGCGCGAGGGCGGCATTGCCTACATGCCGGGCCTCGCACGGCCGCGCAGCTTCCAGCTGGGCGATTGCACCGAGGAGCTGCGCCGGCAGATCGACGACGCGCTGCAAAGCGCCATGCCGCATGCCGAGGAAAGCGGCGCCACATCGCCGGGCGGCGACCAGCGCGTCTACCGCGTGGAGGTGGTGATGGAGAACACGGCCACCGCCAGTTCGGTCAGCTTCGACGTGCCCGAGACCGAGGCGCCCGCGGCGCTGGTGCATCTGTGGAAGGACGCGGGCAAGCGCCGCTGACCTTGCGCTTTGTCCTCAGCCCTTGCCGAGGACGACGGAGCCGATCAGCCACACGTTGGCCGCGCCGATCACACCGAAAAGGCCCCAGGCCAGCAGCTTCACCACCGGGCCGTTGGCAAAGCCGCCCATCATGCTGCGGCTGCTCGTGAAACGGATCAGCGGCCACATCGCAAAGGGCAGCTGGAAGCTCAGCACCACCTGGCTGAGCACCAGCATCTTGCCCACGCCGCCATCGCCGAACCACCAGACACCGAAGAACGCCGGGCCGAGCGCCAGCGCGCGCGTGAGGAGGCGCCGCTGCCAGCAGGGGATCTTCAGGTCGAGAAAACCTTCCATGATGATCTGGCCCGCGATGGTGCCGGTGAAGGTCGAGCTCTGGCCCGAGGCCAGCAGCGCGATGCCGAACAGCGTGGCCGCGAACGCGCTGCCCACGATGGGTTCGATGAGCCGGTAGGCATCGTCGATCTCGGTCACGTCCTGGTGGCCGGTCGCGTGGAACGCGCTGGCCGCGAGCACCATGATGGCCGCGTTGACCAGGAGCGCGAGAGACAGCGACACCACCGCGTCGAGCGTGCAGAAGCGCACCGCCTCGCGGCGCGCCGCATCGGTGTCGGCGATGAGCCGCGTCTGCACGATGGACGAATGCAGGTACAGGTTGTGCGGCATCACGGTGGCGCCGACCACGCCGATCGCAAGGTACAGCGCGCCCGGCTGCTGCAGCCGCTCGAAGCTCGGCGCAAAGCCCATCGCCACGCCGAACCAGTTGGGCTGCGACATCGCGAGCTCCACGATGAAGCAGCCCGCGATGGTGCCCACCAGCCCGAGCACGATGGCCTCCACGCGCCGGAAGCCCGCGCCCTGCAGGCCCAGCACGAGCAGCGTGTCGAAGGCCGTGATGGCAATGCCCACCGGGATCGACACGCCGAACAGCAGGTGCAGCGCGAGCGCGCTGCCCAGCACCTCGGCGAGGTCGCAGGCCACGATGGCCAGTTCGGCACCGAGCCAGAGGAAGCGGTTCACGCGCGGCGAATAGTGCTCGCGGCAGGCGCGCGCGAGGTCTTTCTGTGCGACCAGCCCGAGCCGCACGCACAGCGTCTGCAAGAGCATCGCCGCCAGGCTCGCGAGCAGCACCACGAAGAGCAGGCCGTAGCCGAAGCGCGAGCCCGCCTCGATGTCGGTCGCCCAGTTGCCCGGGTCCATGTAGCCCACAGAAACCAGGAGGCCCGGACCCGCGTAGCGCAAGAGCTTCTTGCCGAAGGGCAGGTCCTGCGGAACCGCCACGCTGCCCTTGACTTCGGAAGGGCAGAAGGGCGCAGTGGCCGTGCGGGGGAGCGGGAAGAACATGCGCGCGATGATAGGGTGGGGCACCGGGTCTCGTGCAAGACCTGCGCCGCGGCGCCGGATCTTTTAGATTCGACGTTCGCACTCAACAACATCACAACCATCCGGAGCCATTCCAATGATTCACGTAGTCGCTGTCATCAACGCCAAGCCCGGCCAGCGCGCCCAACTGCTCGAAGCCTTCGCCGCCAACCGCGCGGCCGTGCTGGCCGAAGAGGGTTGCATCGAGTACGGCGCGACGATCGATGCGCAGGGCGTTCCTCCCTCGAAGGCGAGCTTCGGGGCCGACACTTTCGTCGTCGTCGAGAAGTGGGAAACGCTCGCCCACCTGCAGGCGCACGCCGTCGCGCCGCACATGAAAGCCCATGGCGAGAAGACCAAGGAGCTGGTCGAGAGCAAGCTGATCCACGTGCTAGAACCCGTCTAGGTTCTTCCCTTAGCGGCCTTCGCGCGCGGCGCGGGGCGTGCTACCTTCGCGCCGGGAGCAGAAGACATCTCGGACGAGGGGACTCGAGACATGGCGATCGTTTTCAGACCGCATGGTTTCCGCCTGCACGCTTTCGCCGCGAGGCTCGGCGCATGCGCCGCGATGCTGCTTGCGGCCGGTTGCGCGCAGCTCGGCGCGCCGCCTTATGCCGCCGACTACGAAGCGCTCGATCGCCTGGAGGCCAACAACCCCGGCAAGGTGGCGGTCGCCAAGGTGCAGCCGACCGACCCCAGCGACAAGATCAACACGCTGAGCCTGCGCCGCGCAAAACTCGTGTCGCCCAGCGGCACCTTCGCGCAGTACCTCGAAGACGCGCTGATGCGCGACCTGAGCGAGATCGCGGTCTACGACCCGAAGGCGCCGACGCGCATCGCGGCGCGCATCGTCGTCAACGAACTCGACCTGGGCGTGATCAACGGCACCGGCCGCATGGACGTGGAGGTCACCGTCACGCGCGATGCGGCGCAGAAGCTGCGCAAGACCTACCGCGGCGAGATCGCCTTCGATTCGAGCTACGCGAACATCGTGGCGGTGCCCGCCGGGCAGGCCGCGTATCCGAGGCTGGTGCGCGCGCTGCTGCGGCAGATGTATGCCGATCCGCAATTCGTCGCGGCCATCGCCACGTCAGCGCCATAAAGCCGGAGAAGCACCATGTCGTTTCTTCTTTCTTCTCCGATGCCCCGCCTGGCTGCCGCGCTGGCAACCGCTGCCCTCCTGGCCGGCTGCTCCCACCCGATCACGATGATCACGGAGACGGCGCCGCCGCGCTCCGTCGCACACCTTATCCCGAAGAAGGTCGCGTATGTGATGACCGATGCGCAGCGCGACCTGCAGGTCACGACCGCCGGCGGCAGCGGCGACCGCGTGAGCTACTACCCGTACCGCGACCTGGAAAAATCCATCCGTGATGCGCTGCGCGGGGTCTACCGCAACGTGATCGTCGTTCGCACCGCGAGCGATGCGAAGGCCAACGAAGCAGCGGGCGTCTCGCTGGTGTTCACGCCGCAGATCAAGACGGATTCGAGCTCGTCCTCATGGGTCACCTGGCCGCCCACTGCGTTCACGGCCGAGGTGTCGTGCGTGGTGACGGACGCCGCGGGCGCCGAGGTCACGCGTGTGCGCGCGAGCGGCAACGGCACGGCGGAATTCGGCGAGTTCAATGGCGACTACGGGCTGGCCGCGCGACGTGCGGCCAGGCAGATGACTTCGCAGCTGAGCAGCGAGATTCGGAGGAACGAGAAGCTGCGCTGAGTGCGTTGCCGCGTCGGGCCCAGCGGCAGTCTGTGTGACGAAATACCGCGCTTCGGTCGTAGCACCGTGTTACCGTTCCGTCTCCAAAACAACCCATAGAGGAGGAGAGCGTGACAGTAACTCGCATGCATGGATTTGCCTTCTGCGCCTTGGCCGTCCTGGCCACAGGGTGCGCACAGTTGAAGGCACCGCCCTACGCGGCGGACTACGAAGCCCTTGACCGGCTCAAGGCAAGCAAGCCGGCCCCCGTGGCAGTGGTCAAGGTGCAGCCGACCGATCCGAACGATCCGGTCAACAACCTCTCGCTGCGCGGCGCGCGCCTGATTTCGCCCAGCGGCACATTCGCCAAGTATCTCGAGGACGCGCTGGTGAATGACCTCAAGGAAGTGTCGGCGTACGACGCGAAATCGCGCACGCGAATCGACGCACGCATCCTCAACAACGAGATCAGCGTGGGGAACATCGTCACCGGCACAGGTGTGATGGAGGTCCAGATCGAGGTCACGCGCGAAGGTGTGCAGCGCCTGAAGAAAACCTACAAGGCGAACACCAGCTTCGAGTCGAGCTTCGCGGGCATTGTGGCCATCCCTGCAGGGCAGGCCGCCTACTCGGATCTCGTGCGCACGCTGCTGCGGCAGGTGTATGCCGACCCCCAGTTCGCCACCGCCCTCGCTTCCTAAAAAAACAGAACCCGGAGAAGAAATTTCATGTCCATCGTTTCCAGAATCCTTCGCGTCGCCACGGCGTTCGCTGTGGTGGCCGTGCTCGCAGGCTGCGCGCATCCCATCAATGTCGGCACCGACACCTCGCCGCCGCGCGTGGAAGCCAACCTGATCCAAAAGAAGGTGGCCTACACCATGACCGACGCCCAGCGTGCCCTGCAGGCCGTGACGCCAGGCGGCGGCGGCGACCGGATCAGCTACTACCCGTACCGTGACCTGGAGAAGTCGATCCGCGATGCGCTGCGCGCGGTCTACCAGGACGTGGTTGTCCTCAAGTCCACCGCGGACGCCGGTGCCGTCCAGACGTCGGGCGCCTCGCTTGTGTTCACGCCCGAGATCAAGACCGATTCGGGCTCGCCGTCGCCCTTCACCTGGCCGCCCACGTACTTCACGACCGAGGTGTCGTGCGTCGTGACCGACCCGTCGGGCGCCGAGATCACCCGCGTCAAGGCATCGGGCCGGGGAGAAGCGGAGTTCAGCGAGTTCAAGGGCGAGTTCGGTCTCTCCGCAAAGCGCGCTGCGACCAAGGTGGCCACCGAGCTCAGCAGCGAGATCGCCAGGAACGAGAAGCTGCGCTGAGCGGCCCTGTCATCCGACCCATGAAAAAACGCGCCCGAGGGCGCGTTTTTCATTGAAGCCGCGAAGCCTTACTTCGACACGACCTTCACCATCTCCAGGCACTTGTTCGAGTAGCCCCATTCGTTGTCGTACCAGCTCACGAGCTTCACGAAAGTGCTGTCCAGCGCGATGCCGGCTTCGGCGTCGAAGATCGAGGTGCGCGGGTCGCCGCGGAAGTCGGTGGCCACCACCTTGTCTTCGGTGTAGCCCAGCACGCCATTGAGCGCGCCTTCGCTCTGTGCCTTCATTTCGGCGCAGATTTCCTTGTACGTGGCTTCCTTCTCGAGCTCGACCACGAGGTCGACCACCGACACGTCGGAGGTCGGCACGCGAAAGCTCATGCCCGTGAGCTTCTTGTTGAGCTCGGGGATCACCACGCCCACGGCCTTGGCGGCGCCGGTGCTCGAGGGAATGATGTTTTCCAGGATGCCGCGGCCGCCGCGCCAGTCCTTGTTGCTCGGGCCGTCGACGGTCTTCTGCGTGGCGGTGGCGGCGTGCACGGTGGTCATCAGGCCGCGCTTGATGCCCCACTTGTCGTGCAGCACCTTGGCCAGCGGCGCCAGGCAGTTGGTGGTGCAGCTGGCGTTGCTGATGATGGCTTCGCCGGCGTACTTCTTGTCGTTCACGCCGTAGACGAACATGGGGGTGTCGTCCTTGGACGGTGCCGAAAGAATCACCTTCTTGGCGCCCGCGTCGATATGCTTTTGCGCCGTTTCCTTCGTGAGGAAGAGGCCGGTCGATTCGAGCACGACGTCGGCACCGACTTCGTTCCACTTGAGCTGCGACGGGTCGCGCTCTTGCGTGAGGCGAATCTTCTTGCCGTTGACGATCAGCGTGTTGCCTTCGACCGTCACTTCGCCCTTGAAGCGGCCATGCACCGAGTCGTACTGGAGCATGTAGGCGAGGTAATCGGGCTCGAGCAAGTCGTTGATGGCAACGATCTCGATGTCGTTCTTGAAGTTCTGCACCGCTGCGCGCAGCACGTTGCGACCGATGCGGCCGAAGCCGTTGATACCGAGTTTGATAGCCATCTGACTTGCTCCTAAGGTTGAAAAATTCGTGATCGGACGGGAAGAAGAACGCCGGGGACGATCAGTCCCGCAGAGCGGCTTCCACGGTGGCGGCGACGTTCTCTGCCGTGAATCCGAAATACTTGAACAGCTCCGGTGCCGGTGCCGATTCGCCGTACGTGTCGATGCCCACGACGGCCGCGCAGCCGTACTTCCACCAGCCGCCGGTGCAGCCCATCTCGACGGCGATGCGCGGGATCTTCTTGGGCAGCACGGCCTTCTTGTAGGCGACGTCCTGGCGGTCGAAGGTGGTGGTCGAGGGCATCGACACCACGCGCACGGCGATCTTCTTGTCGGCCAGGAGCTTCTGGGCGGCCAGCGCGAGCGGCACTTCGGAGCCGGTGGCGATGATGACGGCGGCGGTCTTCTTGCTCTTGAGGCCCACGGTCTCGGGCTCGGACAGCACATAGGCGCCGCGGCTGATGTCGCCCAGTTCCTTCTTCGGCGCGTAGGCGATGTTCTGGCGGCTCAAGAGCAGCGCGGTCGGGCGCGACTGGTTCTGCAGCGCCACGGCCCAGGCCACGGCGGTTTCGGCCGTGTCGCCCGGACGCCAGACGTCCAGGTTCGGAATCAGGCGCAGCGACGCGGCGTGTTCGATCGACTGGTGCGTCGGGCCGTCTTCGCCCAGGCCGATGGAGTCGTGCGTGAACACGTGGATCACGCGGCGCTTCATGAGCGCGGCCATGCGGATGGCGTTGCGGCTGTAGTCGCTGAAGGTGAGGAAGGTGCCGCCGTAGGGGATGTAGCCGCCATGCAGCGCCACGCCGTTCATGATGGCGGCCATGCCGAATTCGCGCACGCCGTAGTTGATGTGGCGGCCGATGGTGCCGTGCGGTGCTTCGGCGGGGGCTTCGGGCTTGGCTTCGTCTTCGGCGCCTTGCTTGGGCGGCACGGCCGGCACGTTCATGACCACGGCGCCGGTCTTCGCATCGAAGCGGAGCGCCGCGGTGCTCTTGGTGTTGGTGAGGTTCGAGCCGGTCAGGTCGGCGCTGCCGCCGAGCATTTCGGGCAGCGCCGCCGTGAAGGCTTCCAGCGCGAGCTGGCTGGCCTTGCGGCTGGCGACGGTCTCGCCCTTGGTGTGGGCGGCGACCACGGTGTCGAACGCGACCTGGTGGAAGTTCTTGGGCAGCTCGCCCTTCATGCGGCGGGTGAACTCGCCGGCCAGGTCGGGGAAGGCCACGGCATAGGCGGCGAACTTCTCGTTCCAGGCGGCTTCGGTCTTGGCGCCGGCGTCCTTGTGGTCCCAGTCGGCGTACACCTCGGCCGGGATCTCGAAGGGCGCGTAGTGCCAGTCGATCGCGTCGCGGGTGAGCTTGATTTCTTCGGCGCCCAGCGCCTCGCCGTGCGCCTTGGAGGTGCCGGCGCGGTTCGGGCTGCCCTTGCCGATGACGGTCTTGCAGTTGATGAGCGTGGGCTTGTCCGTCGACTGCTTGGCCTTGGCGATGGCCTTGGACACGGCCTTGGCGTCGTTGCCGTCGATCGGGCCGATCACGTGCCAGCCATAGGCGTGGAAGCGCTCGGCGACGTTGTCGATGTACCAGGGCTTGACCTGGCCGTCGATGCTGATGCCGTTGTCGTCGTACAGCGCGATCAGCTTGTTCAGGTGCCAGGCGCCAGCCAGGGCGCAGGCTTCGTGGCTGATGCCTTCCATCATGCAACCGTCGCCCAGGAACGCGTAGGTGTGGTGGTCGACGATGTCGTGGCTCTTGCGGTTGAATTCGGCCGCGAGCAGCTTCTCGGCGAGCGCGAAGCCGACCGCGTTGGTGATGCCCTGGCCCAGCGGGCCGGTGGTGGTTTCCACACCGGGGGTCACGTCGATCTCGGGGTGGCCGGCGGTCTTGCTGTGCAGCTGGCGGAAGTGCTTGAGCTCTTCCATCGGCAGGTTGTAGCCCGTGAGGTGCAGCACCGAATACAGCAGCATCGAGGCGTGGCCATTGGACAGCACGAAGCGGTCGCGGTCGAACCAGTGCGGGTTGGCCGGGTTGTAGCGCAGGTGCTCGCCCCAGAGTGCGACGGCCATGTCGGCCATGCCCATCGGTGCACCGGGATGTCCGGAATTTGCTTGTTGGACGGCATCCATAGCCAGAGCGCGGATTGCGTTGGCCATCAGGGCGTGGTTTGCCATGTGCGGTGGACTTTCGGAGGGAAAAGGAAAGGTTGGGGGCGGGAGAACCCGCGATTTTACCGGGCGAGCCCCGGCCGGCCTCGATACGCCCAGAACACCCTTCCGATGTTCTCTTGTGCACCGGGCCGGCTGCTAGAGTTGCCACCCATGCATGGGTTGCACCTCACCGCCGATCTCCACGACTGCCGATGCGGTCTCCAATGGCTCACCGACGGGGCGGCCCTCGGGGCGGTCTGCCTCAAGGCGGTATCGGCCGCGGGGCTGCAGGCGGTGGGCAAGATCGTCCATTCTTTTCCCGCGACGCCGCAAGGGCCGGGCGGGGTGACGGCCACGGTGCTGCTGGCCGAATCGCACCTGTGCATCCACACCTGGCCCGAGCAGCGCGGCGTGACGCTGGACGTGTACGTGTGCAATTTCGGGGGCGACCATTCGGCAAAAGCGCATGCGCTGATGGAGTGCCTGGTCTCGCTGTTCCAGCCGACTCACAGCGAACGCAACGAGCTGCAGCGCGGCCGCATCGCAGCGTGAGCACGGCGATTTCTCCCGTGCGGGCGATGATCCTGGCCGCAGGCCGCGGCGAGCGCATGCGGCCGCTGACCGACGCCACACCCAAGCCCCTGCTCGAAGTGCGCGGCAAGCCGCTGATGCAGTGGCCGATGGAGGCGCTGGCCGACGGCGGGTTCACGCAGCTGGTCGTCAACACCGACTGGCTGGGCGCGCAGATTTCGACTCGCTTCGGCGCAACGCCCTTGCTGGACGGGCATGGCGCGCTATCGATTTCATATTCCGACGAGGGCCATGACTTCGGCGGCGCCCTCGAAACAGCCGGCGGCATCGTGCGTGCGCTGCCTTTGCTTGGCGAGGTGTTCTGGGTCGCGGCCGGCGACGTCTTCGCGCCGGAATTCCGCTTCACGCAGGCCTCGGTCGACCGCTTCCTGGCCAGCGGCAAGCTGGCGCACCTGTGGCTGGTGCCGAACCCCGCGCACAACCTCAAAGGCGACTTCGGTCTCTCCGCCGGAGGGCTCGCGCTGAACCAGGCTGCCGAGAAGCACACCTTCTCGACCATCGGCCTCTACCGCGCCGCCCTGTTCGCGCCGCCGTACTGCGGCATCCCGCCCGGCAATCCGGCCGGCGTGAAAGCCCCGTTGGCGCCGATCCTGCGGGCCGCGATGGACAATGAACGCGTGAGCGCCGAGCTCTACACCGGCCCCTGGACCGATGTGGGAACCCCCGAACGGCTTGCCCAACTGAACACCACGCCAAGATGACCTCCGCAGACACCACCACGATCTACGCTGAGCGCCGCGCGCGCCTCGCCTCGCACCTCGGCAAGGACGGCATCGCCATCATCCCGACCGCGCCCGAGCGCCCGCGCAACCGCGATACCGATTTCCTGTACCGCCACGACAGCTACTTCTATTACCTGACCGGCTTCACCGAGCCGAACGCCTGGCTGGTGCTGGCCGGCGACGGCCGCGCCACGCTGTTCTGCGCGCCGAAAGACCTGGAACGCGAGATCTGGGACGGCTACCGCCTGGGCCCCGAGGCGGCGCCAGCGGCGCTCGGCGTGGACGAAGCGTTCTCCGTGACCGACCTCGACGCGAAGCTTCCCAAGCTGCTGGAGAACCGCTCGACCGTCTGGTTTCCGTTCGCCATCCACAAGGGGCTGGAGACCCGCATCGACGGCTGGCTGCAGTCGGTGCGCGCGCGCGTGCGCTACGGCGCGCTGTGCCCCGAGGAGCAGCGCGACCTGTGCGGCCCGCTCGACGAGATGCGCCTGGTGAAAGACGCGCACGAGCAGGACATCATGCGGCGCGCCGCGCAGATCAGCGCCCGTGCCCACGTGCGCGCGATGCAGCTGTCGTCGCGCATGCTGCGCGAGGGCAAGGACGTGCGCGAGTACCACCTGGATGCCGAGCTGCTGCATGAATTCCGCTTCGGCGGCTCGCAGTACCCGGCGTACTACTCCATCGTCGCGGCCGGCGCCAACGCCTGCGTGCTGCACTACCGCGCCGACGCCGCGCCGCTGCGCCCGGGCGAGCTGGTGCTGATCGACGCGGGCTGCGAGCTGGACGGCTACGCGAGCGACATCACCCGCACCTTTCCGGCCGACGGCAAGTTCACCGGTCCGCAGCGCGCGCTGTACGACCTGGTGCTCGCGAGCCAGGATGCCGCGGCCGCCGCCACCAAGGCCGGCAACCGCTTCACCGACCCGCACGACGCCGCGGTGCGGGTGCTGGCGCAGGGCATGCTCGACTTCGGCCTGCTCGATGCGAACAAGGTCGGCAGCGTTCAGGATGTGATCGACTCGCGCGCCTACTTCCAGTTCTACATGCACCGCACCGGCCACTGGCTGGGCATGGACGTGCACGACTGCGGCAGCTACGTGGAGCCCACGCAGGTGGGCGAGGTGAGCGAGCGGAAAGATCCGCTCTCCAACGAAGTCATCAAGAACCGCCCGAGCCGCATCCTGCAGCCGGGCATGGTGCTCACGCTGGAGCCGGGCATCTACGTGCGGCCCGCCGAGGGCGTGCCCGAGCAGTTCCACAACATCGGCATCCGCATCGAGGACGACGCGATCGTCACGGCCACAGGCTGCGAACTCATTTCGCGCGGCGTGCCGGTGAAGGCGGACGAGATCGAGGCGTTGATGCGGGCTTGACGGCGCGCTGCGACACCGGCGGCGGCGCATGCCGTGCCTGCAGGAAGTCGATGAACACCCGCAGCTTGCGCGGCACCTGCGCGCGGCTCGGGTGATAGAGATAGAAGCCCGGAAAGGTCGGCCACCAGGGCTCCAGCAGCGGCACGAGGCGGCCGCTCTCGAAGTCGGCGCGCACCGCGTCCTCGAACGCCACCATGATTCCCGCGCCCGAACGCGCGGCCGCCAGCAGCACGTCGCTGTCGTTGCTGACCAGCGGCCCGGCCACCTCGACATCGAGCGCGCGGCCGTCCTGTGCGTATTCCCACCGGTAGAGGCCGCCCGTGGTCAGGCGGTAGTTCAGGCACTGGTGCGCGCGCAGGTCCTCGGGTGACCTGGGCAGCGTGCGGCCCGCGAGGTAGCGCGGCGATGCGAAGGTCACCATGCGCTGCGGCCCGCCCACGGGCACGGCCACCACGTGCTGCGCCAGGCTCTCGCCGAGCCGGATGCCTGCGTCGAAGCCGCCTTCCACCAGGTCGACCATGCGGTTGTCGCAGACCAGCTCGATCGTGATGTCGGGATAGGCCTGCGCGAAGTCGCCGAAGTGCGGATAGAGCAGCAGCTCGGCCGACACGCGCGCGGCATTCAGGCGCAGCAGGCCGGCCGGCTTGTCGCGCGCCTCGTCGATGCCCTCCACCGCCTGCGCCAGCGCGTCCAGCCCCGGCGCCGCGCCCGCGAGGAATTGCTGGCCCAGTTCGGTGACGCCGACGCGCCGCGTGGTGCGATCCAGGAGGCGCACGCCCAGGCGTTGCTCGAGCGTGCGCACGGTCTGCGACAGGGCGGAGGGCGACACGCCCAGTTCCTGCGCGGCGCGCGTGAAGCTGGCGTGGTGGGCCACCCGCGCGAAGGCGGCGATGGCGGGGAGCAGTTCGGGCGACATGCCTGCAATTATGAAGACTGGCTTCACAAAGCATCCGCCCAGGCGGGCTTTTTCCGAATCAATGCCGGCACTACCTTCGAGGCCATGGCGATGCAGCCGCCTCGCCGCCCACCTCGAAAAGGACATTCACCATGAAGCTGGACAACTACCTCACCCTCGGCCGCTCGGGCCTGCGCGTCAGCCCCATGTCGCTGGGCACCATGACCTTCGGCCAGGAGTGGGGCTGGGGCGCCGATGCCGGCGAATCGCGCCGCATGTTCGACGCCTACGTGGCGCGCGGCGGCAACTTCATCGACACCGCCAACTTCTATACCAACGGCAGCTCGGAGCGCCTGGTCGGCCAGTTCATCGCGGACAGGCGCGAGTCGGTGGTAGTCGCCACCAAGTACTCGCTCAACATGCAGCCGGGCAACCCCAACGCGGGCGGCAACCACCGCCGCAACATGGTCCGCTCGGTGGAGGCGAGCCTGCAGCGCCTGGGCACCGACTACATCGACCTGCTGTACCTGCACATCTGGGACGACCTCACGCCCTTCGAGGAAGTGATGCGCGCCTTCGACGACCTCGTGCGCTCGGGCAAGGTGCTCTACGCGGGCATCTCGGACACGCCGGCCTGGCAGGTCGCGCGCATGCAGACGCTGGCCGAACTGCGCGGCTGGGCGCCGCTGGTGGCGCTGCAAATCGAGCACAGCCTCATCGAGCGCACCGTGGAGCGCGAGCTGCTGCCGATGGCGCACGAGCTCGGCCTGGGTGTGATGGCGTGGTCGCCGCTGGGCAGCGGCGTGCTGACCGGCAAGTACACGCGCGCCGACCTCGACCACACGCAAAGCACCGCCGCCGGCGTGACCGGTTCGCGCAAGGACGTGGCGGCCGGCAACGGCGCGCTGCATGCGCGCTCGCTCGACATCGCGGACGTGGTCGCGCAGATCGCGAAGGAGCAGGACCGCTCGCCGGCGCAGATCGCGCTGGCCTGGCTGCTGCACCGCAGTGCGCCGACGGTGATGCCGATCATCGGCGCGCGCACCTTCGCGCAGTTCGAGGACAACCTGGGCGCGCTCGACGTGACGCTCGACAGTTCGGCGCTGCAGCGCCTGGACGCGGTCAGCGCCATCAAGCTGGGCTTTCCGCACGACTTCATGGCGCTGCCGACGACGCAGGGCGTGCTGTCGGGCGGCGCTTCGGTGCGGCGGCCGGCGTGAAGCGGCTGGTGATCGGCGCCGGCGGCGCCATCGGCTGAGCTGCGGCGCGTCGCCCGCGCATCGCGATTTCGTCCAACCCCGTGCCGACGCCCCCGGCTTTTACTTCGCCTGCAGCAACGCCCCCACTTCAAGCAACACCAGCTCGTTGTCGTCCGCCTTGTTCGGCTCGCGGCTGCTCGAGAACGGCAGGTTGTTGTCGTTGCCGACCACGATGTGCGTGGCGTCGATCACGTCGACGTTCTCGATCGTGAAGAACGGAAACTTCAGCACGCCGTCGTTCAGCGGTTTGCGCGCGAGCTTGTCGGGGTCGGCGATGTTCAGGAGGTCGATGTAGCCGATCTTGCGCACCGCGCCGCCCACGTTCGCATCGCTCAGCTCGATCTTGTAGACGCGCTTGAACTTCGCGATGTCGTGGAAGCAGTCGGTGCGCTTCTGGCCTTCGGGGCAGGCCTTGTCGCTCGTGCCTTCGCCGTTGTCGCGCTCGATGATGAGACCCGTGGCGCCGTCGATCATGTTGAAGTCGCCGATGGCGTTGCCGTTGGCTTCGAGCGGGTACTTCCAATGGCGGCCCGTCCATTTCTCGGACGCCACGTCGAACTCCAGAACGCGCAGCGCCTCCTTGCCGTCGAGCTTCTCGTAGTCCTTGGTCTCGGCGTTCCACACCGGGCCTTCGAGCAGCGCGTAGAGCTTGCTGCCGTCCTTGGACGAGGCCATGCCTTCGAAGCCCTTGGAGCGCTTGATCTGGAAATCGACCGCGCCACCGGGCACGCCAGGCGTCGTCACTGCCGGATGATCGGGCGAGCGCACGACCTTGCCATCGACCTGCGTGTCGAACACCGCGAGCACCTTGCCCTTCAAATCGGCCATGATCAGGAAGGGACCGAACTCCTCGCCGATCCACAGCGCGCCACCCGCGAACTGGAAGCTCTCGGGATCGAAGTCCGACCCCGTCAGGTAGCGCTGCTTCGTGCCTTCGTGGACGATGCGAAACGGCACCTTCTTGTCCGGGTCGTGCAGGAAGATCGTGCTCAGGCGATTGAACTTGCCGCTCTTGAAGTCCACCTTGTAGTGGTTCAGGTAGAGCATGAAGTCGGGCGAGTTGGCCTTCGCGCCGGCGCCGTTGTCGGTGAGGATCCAGAACGAGCCGTCGTCCATCTTCTTGATGCCCGAGTGCCCCTGCAGCGGCTGGCCCTTGAAGGGCACCGAGACGCCCGTGCCGCGGCCGCCCGAGAGCCCTTCGACGGTGCCCAGCGACTCGACGCGCTTGCCCGAGGTGAACTTGCCGCTCGCCTGCAGGTCGGCCGGCGCGTCCTTGGGCGCGGCGACGAAGCTCTGCGCGGGCAGCACCGCGTGGCCGGCGAGCGTGGCGGGGAAGGCGGTCTGTGCGGCCGTGCCGCCGCAGGCGAGTGCGGTGGCAAGGGCAATGAAGGAGAGGGAGGCAAGACGCGTCATGAGCGGGAAAGTCCAAGTCGAAAACGCGTGACCATGCCGGCGATGCATGACGTGGCCATGACATCCGTGACGCCCGATGTGCGTTTGCGATCAGTCCACAAAAACCGTTCGGGCTGAGCTTGTCGAAGCCTCGCGCCGCGCTTCGACAAGCTCAGCGAGAACGGCTCTGTCGTTGAAGACCAGGGATGCGACCGCTACGGTGCGATGTCCACCGTCACTTCGCGTGACTCGGCGCGGCCCTGGTCGTCGACTGCGCGCAGCACGTAGCGCCGGCCCGAGTCGGCCATGTCGGGCATCCACGTGATGCCTTCGCCGGGCGACGCCTTGCCGATCAACGCGTCGTCGGCGAACCAGTAGATCGCCTGCGTGCCCGCGGCTGCTTCGGCGCGCAGCACGAGCGGCTCGGGCTTCTTCACGCGCAGCGTGTGCCGCACGCCGCGCAGGGGCGAGGTGATGAGCGGCGCCGTCTCCGAGGCATCGCCTCTCTCGCAGCCATCGGCCGGCAAGCTCGCGCGCGGCAGGCCGGCCTGGCGGAACAGCCGGCGCATGTCGCTGCCCCATTGCTCGACCACCTGCTGGCGCGCGTTGGGCTGCGGCCCGCACACCACCTTGCCGGTCGTCTCGTCCACCCACACCGCGCGGTGCAGGTTGCTGACCTGGATCGGCGACTTGCCGGCGATGAACCATGTCGTGGTGCGCACCGGGCACAGCGCATCGGGCAGGCCGCCCGTCGCGGTGCACACCTCGACCTGCCGCAGATCCGCCGGCTGCCGCGTCGCGACTTCGCCGGGGTCGAGCCGCTCGGCGCGCAGCGCATCGACCATGCGCAGGAAGAGCGGCGCGGCCGCATCGACGCCCACCAGCGCGGGGTTGCTCGTGCCGTCGAAGTTGCCGACCCACACCACCAGCACATGGCGGCCGAACACGCCCGCGGTCCACGCATCGCGAAAGCCCCACGAAGTGCCCGTCTTCCATGCGATGGCGGGGCGCGCGGGCAGCGTGGTGTCGGGGCGCGGCGTGTGGCGCAGCATGTCCAGCGTGATGAACGATGCCTCTTCGCTCAGGAGGCGCAGCGGCTGCGCGGGCCGCTCGTCGGGCGCGGGCTGCGTGTAGCGAATCGGCTGCGAGATGCCGCCATTGGCCAGCGTCGCGTAGAGGCCCGCGAGCTCCTCGGGCGTGACCTCGCCACCGCCCAGCACCAGTGCGAGGCCGTAGTGCGATTCGCTCTGCAGCTTCTGCACGCCCGCGAGCCGCATGAAGTCGTAGAGCCCGGGTTTCGAGAGCTTCGCGGCGATGGCCACCGCGGGGATGTTGCGGCTGCGGATCAATGCCTCCTGCGCGGGCAGGGGGCCGGCGAAGCGATGGTCGAAGTTCTCGGGCGTGTAGGGGCCGAACGATGTCGGCGCGTCCTTGAGCATGGTCTTCGGATGCAGCAGCCCCTGGTCGAGCGCGAGCGCATAGATGAAGGGCTTGAGCGTGGAGCCCGGCGAGCGCTTGGCCTGCGTGCCGTTGACCTGCCCGGCGATCGCATCGTTGTGCCAATCGGCCGAGCCGATCAGCGCGCGCACCTGCATGGTCGAGGCATCGAGCAGCAGCGCGCTCGCATTGGTCATGCCCACGTCGGCGTGCGTGCGCAGGTACTGGCCCATCACGCGTTCGAGCGTGGCCTGCATGCGCAGGTCGATGGTGGTGCGCACCTCGTTCTGTGGAGCCCCCACGCTCGGCACTTCGTGTCCTCGCTGCCCCCCGAGGGGGCGCCGCCCGCCTTGGGGCGGCCCGGCGGCGGACTCGCCGCGCTCCTGCGCGAGCAGCATGTCGGTGGCGTGCGGCGCGAGAAAGGGGAGGCTGCCGCGCGACTGTGCGGAGAGCGCGAGTTGCGCATCGGGCGCGTGCTGTTTCGCGGTCGGGTCGCGCTCGGCCCACAGCGCCCACAGCCGTTCGCGCGCCGATTGCAGTTCGGCATTGCGGCCGCGCTCGGCGATGCGCTTGACCGGGTTCTGCGGAATCACCGCGAGCGTCAGCGCTTCGGGGAGGCTCAGCTTGGCGGCGTCCTTGCGAAAGTAGATGAGGCTCGCGGCCTGCACGCCTTCGATGTTGCCGCCGTAGGGCGCGGTGTTCAGGTACGCCTCGAGGATCTCGCGCTTGCCGAAGCGCGCCTCCAGCCAGAGCGCCGCGCCGATCTGCGCGATTTTGCCCAGCGCCGTGCGGCTGTCGATGCCGTAGACGCGCCGCGCGAGCTGCATCGTGAGCGTCGAGCCGCCCTGCCTGCGCTCGCCGCTGGCGATGCGCCAGGCACTGCGCGCGAGCGCGGCCGGGTTGACGCCCGGATGCGCGTAGAAGCGGCGGTCTTCATAGAGCAGCACCGCATCGACCAGCGTTGGAGAGATGCGATCGAGCGGCACCCAGAGGCGGTATTGCTCATCGCCCGCGAGCGTGAGGCGCAAGAGCTCGCCGCCTTGCGCGTACACAGCACGCGAGCTGCCGACGGTTTCGCTCAGGGGCGCGTGCGGCCACAAGCGCAACAGCGCGAGCAGGAAGGCAACCGCCAGCGCCCACAGCGCGGGCTTGCGGAGCCTTCCCAACTTCACGCTGAAGCGCATCACGGTCTCGCTGCCTCGCGTCAGTTCGCGACCACCTGGAAGCGCGCACCCGCCGAGCGCGAATACACGCGCCGGTCGTACATCGCTTCGCCATACGCGGCCGGCACCACGAAGTCGCCGACGTTGGTGGCGCGCGCCTTGTAGGTCACTTCGAGCAGGTTCTTGTCGACGGCGCCGTAGAACACCACGCGGTCTTCGCGGATGTCGGCGTACTGCACCTTCCACGAACCGCCGCCGCCCAGGCGCTTCTTCCAGATCGGCGCATCGGCATTGGCGTCCTCATCGTCGCCCACGGCCTGCAGCACCGGCTCCAGCCCGCCGGGCAGCAGGTCGACCAGCGCCACGTCGTTGAGCTGCGCGCGCTCCAGGCTGCGCACGCGCACCCGCACAGTGACCTCTTCGCCTAGCCGGGCCTTGGTGATCGGATTGCCCTTGGCATCGAGCACTTCATGAAAGATCTCCAGGCCCTGGTTCACCGGCGTGGCGGGCACGTTGCGCTCGAAGCCCTGTTCGGCCCAGCTGTAGTAGAGGTTGAAGTCGCTGTCGTTCGAGAGCTTGAGCTTCGCCGTTCCGGCCGGCACCGCGGCGCGCGTGATCGGGTTCACCGCGCCCAGCGCGAGCGCCGCGGCCTGGCCTTGCGCGTTGACGCTCTGCGCCGTCAGCTTGCCTTCGACGTTCTGGCCCACCGCCTCGAAGTACGCATCGACCGCGAGCAGCATCGAGGCCGACGACAGGCTGTTGTACCAGCCGTCGCGCACCATCGCGCCCATGCCTTCCCACACCTCGGGCTTGAGCGTCTTCAGGCGCGAGGGGAAGTGGCGGCCCACCAGGTGCAGCGTCATGCTGTCGTGCACCAGCGGGTCGTAGTAGGCACCCCAGACGTTGCGGCGCTGCTTCTTCTCGGTGCGGGCGAGCAGGTCCGACCACACGGCGTTCAGCAGCTCGTTGGCCACCTGCTCCTGCTTCACGAGCTGGTAGCTCGCGGCGAGGTACACGGCGCCCAGGTCGTCGCTCCACCCTTGCGTCTGCTTGTTGCGCCAGGCTTCGCGCAGGTTGGCCAGTGCGGCCGGCGCGATGATGCCCTGGCGCGTGAGGAGGTACGCCGCCTGCGTGCGCTGGCGCCAGCCATCGAGCGACGTGTCGGCGCTGCCGAGCCAGCCCTGAAGGTAGGTGTTGGCCTTTTGCAGCAGGTCCTGCGGCACGGGCAGCTTGTGGTCCTTGGCTTCGATGAGCAGGTGCACCGCGTAGAGCGTGGCGAAGGCATCGGTGCCCGCGCCGGGCCACAGCGAGAAGCCGCCGTCGGCCGTCTGCCGTGCGCGCAGCTGCACGAGGTAGCGCTCGAAGGTCTTGCGCGCCTCGGGCATCGGGCCCTGCTCGGGGGTGCGGCCGCGCGCCATTTCCTTGACCAGCTCGGGGCGGCTCGATAGCAGCACGGCCGGGAAAGTCTGACTCGTGATCTGCTCGGTGCAGCCGTGCGGGTAGACCTCCAGGTACTGCATGAGGCCGGTCGCGAAGGCCCACGGCGCCGCCGATACCGCCACGTCGCTCTTGCGGAAGTTCGGGTACAGGTCGGCCTTGCTCGCGAGCTCGCCCGCGCGCTGGAAGCTGCCCGCCTGCACCATCGTGACGAACGGCGACGCGGGCCGCACGCTCACTTCGGTCGACAGGCGCGCGCTGAAGGTCTTGTGCGTGGAGGTGAACACCAGCGCCGACGAACCCAGCACCGCCTGCTCGCCCGGCTTGGCGCGCACGTTGAACTTGGTGCTCGCTTCGCCGCGCTCGTTGACCTTGAGCGTCTGCGTCGCGTCGCCCACCACTTCGAGGCCGCCCGAAGCGGTGAGCGTGAGCGCGATGGGCACGTCCTTGCCCGAGCCCACGATGTTGTTCGCCAAGCCCACGCCCACTTCGACGGTATCGCCCGGCGCCATCGCGAGCGGCGCGTTCGGCAGGATCACCATGTCGCCGCGCACCACGGTGCGGGTGCTCTTGGCGGCGGTGGTTTCGTCGTTCACCGCGACGGCCATCACGCGCAGGCTGCCGTTGAAGCTCTCGGGCACGGTGTAGCTGAATTCGCGGCTGCCGTTCACATCGACCAGGCCCGACCAGTAGGCCACCGGCTTGTCGCGCTTGCGCTTGAACGGGTTCAGGTGCTTGCCGAGCTCGCCTTCACCGTCGCCGCCGGGGGCTGCGCCCTGCATGAGCTTCTTGAACTCCGGCAGGATCAGGTCGAGCGTTTGCAGCGTGCCGACTTCGAGCGCCCGCTTCTGGAAGAAGTGCTTGAGCGGGTCGGGCGTCTTGTAGCGCGCCACCTGCAGGATGCCCTCGTCCACCGCGAACAGCACGGCGCGCGTGGGCTTGTCGCTGGTGAGCTTCATCTTCACCGTCTGGCCGGGCTTCACGAGTTCGCTGCTGGTGAGCTGCAGGTTCGCGGTGCGCTTGGCAAGGCTCGTGGCGAAGGGGATGACGCCGTACGACAGCGGGCTCATGTAGACCTCGTCCGAGGCCGGGTCGCGCACGAAGTGCACGTTGATGTAGCCGGTGCCCTCGAAGTCCTTGGGCAGCGTGATCTTCTGCACCGAGGCGGTCTTGTCGGTCTTGAACCACGCGTGGGCGTAGACCTTGTCGCGCTCGATGGTGATGAGGCCCGCGCCCACGTACGGCGCGCGGATGCTCACCTCGATCTCCTGGCCCGGCTCGTAGTCCTTGCGGTCGAGCGTGAGCTGCAGTTCGGCGTTGCGGTCCAGCGAGCGCGAGACGTTCGCGTTGCCCGCGACGCTGTATTCGACGCGGTTCAATTCCAGCCCACCCGCATTGCGCACCACGTAGGCGAAGTTGCCGGGCGTGGATGTGTTCAGCGCGATGGTGTTGCCCGCGGCGGCGATGGCCAGCGGCTTCTCGTCGATCACGATTTCCTTCTTGCGCGACTCGTAGCGGTACAGGCCGCTGTCCTGCTTCACGAGCACCGACAGCACCTTGCGCTCCACGCGCTCGATCTTGAGGTCGTCCACGGCCGTCTTCTTCGCCTGCGGGTCGATCGCGATCACCGTGGCGTTGCGCGCGGCGCCCTTGCTCACGTAGCTGGTGTCGCCGTCGACCTTCACGCCCACGAGGTAGGGCATGTCGCTCACCAGCGTCTGTACTTCGGCCGAGACGCTGCGGCCGCCCTCGGGCTCGAAGGCCTTGGCGAGCACATGCACCTGGTACGTCGCTGCATCGAAGCGCGAGAGGCGCAGGTCGAACTCGGCCTTGCCTTCGGCGCTGGTCTGCACGCTGCCCAGGTCGTCGACCTGCTTCTCGGTGGCGCGCTGCGGATCGAAGAAGGCGTAGTCGGCGAACGCGCGGAACACCGGGAAGGCCGGGCTCAGCGTGAGCGTGCCTTCGACCTTGCGGTCTGGCGCGGGCGTGCCGAAGAGGTTCTGCACGTCGATGAGCGCCTTCAGGTCCTTGGGTTTGACCCATCCCTCGGCGACTTCGCTGCTGAGCTTGGCGACGACCTTGGTGCGGTCGGGCAGGAACTCCTGCACCTTCACCGTGGTGCTGCCGATCAGCAGGCCTTCCACCTCGGGGTTGCCGGGCGACGACTCGCGCGGCAGGTAGAGGTTGACGGTGTAGTTGCCGGTGGGCGACGTGTCCTGCGTGGTGTGGGCGATTTCCGCCGCGCCGCCGGGGCCGAGCTTGAGCTTTTCGCGGCGCACGCTCAGGCCGCGCGCATCGATGATCTCGGCCTCCAGCGGCAGGTCGCGCAGCGACGTGGCCCAGTTGCCGGCCTTGACCATCATCGCGATGTGCATCGTGTCGCCCGGGCGGTAGATGCCGCGGTCGCTGAACACGTAGGCCGTCATCTGGTTCGGCACGCCGGCCGCGCGCAGGCCACCGACGTCGAAGCGCGAGATGTCCAACGTGCGGTCGCTGCGGTTGAAGGGCAGGAAGCTCAGGTCGCCGTCCTTGCGCACGACCAGCACCACGGGCGCTTTCTCGCGCTGGTAGCCGGCGAGGTTGGGCAGCTTGGCGGCGCCCGTGGCATCGGTGGATTGCGACGCGACGATCATGCCGTTGCGGCCCCACACCTCGACCAGCGCACCGGCCACGGGCTGGCCGTTGGCGATGCTCTGCACGAACACATCGCGCGTGCCGTCGAGCGATTTCTTGGCGACGATGCCCAGGTCTGTGACCAGCACCAGGCGCTGGTCCTTCTGGTCTTCGGGGTTGCCGCTTTCGGGATTGCCGTCGCCCTCGTACTGTTGCTGCTCTTCCTCGGGCTGCGCCTGGGTGGCATCGCCTTCGGGCTTCTTCTTGGCCTTGGGATCGAAGCCCTGCACCTTCAGCAAGAACACGCCGCGGCGGTCAGCCACGTCGCTGCGCAGGTACTCGGCGAAGTCGACGGTTTCGTAGTGCGCCTTGCCGGCGGGGATGCTGAGCGGGATCTCCTTCTGGAAGCGATCGACGAGGTTGTCCGACTGCAGGCCGCCATAGAACTGCGGATGCGCGAAGTCGCCGTTGGTCTGCGTGACCAGGTGCTGCAGCTGCTGCGGCAGCAGGCGGCCGATTTCCAGGCGGATGCCGGGCAGGTCGCGCACCAGGATCGGCAGCTTGCGCTCGCCCGAGAGCGCGAGCAGCGAACCCTGGCTCATGATGGTGAGTTCGGGCGCGAAGGTCTTGAGCAGGCGCACGTCCTGCCGCGCGGCGCCGAGCTGGTAGCCGCCGGGCGTCTTCAGGCCCTTGGCCACGCGCACCAGGAGGTAGCGGCCGCCCTCGGCTTGCGGGAGGCGGAAGCTGACCATCTCGGTCACTTCGCGCTCGCTGGCGATGGGCTGCAGGGTGATCTTCTTCGCGCGGCGCAGCACGGCGTCTGTCACCTTCGACGGATCGGCGGACCAGTCGAATTTTTCCTCCGGGTCGCCCTTGGCTTCTTCGGTGGCGGGCAGGAGCCAGGCCTGCACCACGCGCGCCATTTCGCGTTCGTGCACCGGCATCGATGCGGTGACGTGCATCACATGCTCGGGCTCGCCGTTCTCGCCCGTGACGATGGTCGGGTCGATGCTGGCGATGTCGAGGCTGAAGAGGCCGGGGATGTCGACCGCGCGCGAGATGTCGCTGCGCTGGGCGGGGCCGCCCTTCTGCGCGACCGCGCCGGACGTGAGGCTCAGCACGACGGGGCGCGTCTTCTCTGGAATGGGCAGCGGCTCGGACTGCAGCGTCGCGGTGAGGCGCAGCTTGTCGTAGCTGACGGTGAACTTCTCGCTCGCGCACTTGCCCACGCTGAAGATCGAGGTGCCGCAGGCCTGGTCATAAGTGAGCACCAGGCGCTTTTCGAACTCTGCCGTGTTGACGGGGTGCGAGAAGCGCACCTGGAAGAGCGCGCGCCGCACGTTGGCCTGCACCGGGTCTTGATAGAACTCCGCGCCCGCGATGCGCGCGTTGAATTCGGGCGAGGTGAATTCGTACTTGCGCTGCTCGATCTCGATGTGCGGCGCGAGCGCATCCTTCGCGAGCTGCACCTTGTAGGGCTGGCCGACCGGCCAATCCTGCGCGGGCAGGAATTCGAGCTTCTTCTGGCTGCTCCACGTCCAGCGGCCGGCGATGGCGGGCTCGATGGTGACGCCGGTCGCCTCCTGGCCGATGCGCGCGATCGGCGCGACCGAGGCGGTGAAGTTGATGACGACCGGGTTGGGCCCCTTGTCGTTTTCGATCTGCGTGCGCGGCGGCGGCACGATCTGCGCGGTCGAAACGACCGGCTCGACGCGATCTGGCGTGAGGCCGTGCCACCACTTCAACACATGCGGGCTGGCGAACCAGCCGGCGAGCACCAGCAGCGCCAGCACCACCAGCCAGGCCAGCCGTTGCTGCAACCACTGCAGTGCGAAGAGAACAAAGGCGCCCACGATGCGCAGCCACCCCGGAGGTCGCCAGGAACCGACGAGTCCGCGTGCCAGCGGCCGCAGAAAACCGAGCGCACGGCCCAGTCCGGTGAAGAGCACGTCGCTGAGCGACGCGAGTTTTCGATTGGCGATTTGAAGCATGAAAGCTCCCCCGGTGTTTTTGTTGGCGCCTGGCAGTCTCCCGACTGCCTGTGAAGCAATGGCGCTGTGTGTGAAGTCTGCGTGAAAACCGCACAGGCCCGCGCACCGGCCCGTCTCGAATCAGAACGAAAGCGCGGGTTTGTTCACCATGAGCCAGAAGACCGCGGCCATGGCCACGAAAGCCGGGTAGCCGAGCAGTTCCCAATAGCGTTGGTAGCGCGCGTACAGCGGCGGCAGCGGCATGGCGTCGTGATGCGCCCGCCCGGCCATCGTGGCCATGCGGATCTGCAGCCACACCACCGGCAGCCAGCAGATTCCCGCGAACACGAAGAGGCCCAGCGACACAGCGAGCCAAGGCGTCGACAGCGGCCAGCCCGCCATGTGCGCCAGCGCGAAGCCGGTGGCCGGCTGCAGGATGACCGTGGGCGTGGTGAACCACCAGTCCGCGCGCACCACCAGCCGGCTCACCACCGCCTGCGCCGGCACGCTGCCGCTGCGGTTGGCAAAGAACATGTAGAAGGCCGAGCCCAGCCCCGTGCCGACCATCAGCACGCTGGAGACGATGTGCAGCCACTTGAGGACGAGGTAAGTGTTCATGGCACGGAGCGCCGGTACAGGTGCCAGAGCAGCGCGGCGATGGGCAGGTTCTTGAGCAGCGGGCCCAGCGGATGCAGCCACAGGGCGGGCTGCAGAAAGGTCGCAACCGCGGTCATGAGCAGCATCAGGCCGAGGGCCGCGAGATAGCTCGCGCGACCGGGCCGCAGCCAGAGCGCCAAGCCGATGACGAGATCGGCCGCCGCACCGCCGAAGATCAGCCCCTGCACCAGCCACGGCGGCGATGCGATGCCGGCATCTGCCAGCACCTGGCGGCTCTGCCCATTCAATTCGACGATGCTGGCGAAGGCCGTGAACAGCCAGACCGCGACGAGGCTCAGGCGCAGCAGGCGATCGTCGTCAGCCGGTCGCGTCATGAGGCGGACAACGTCTCGTCGATCACGTCGGTCACCATCCCCCAGCGCGCGAACTCGGGCTCGAATTCCGGCAGCGTGAGCAGCCCGGCGCAGGCATGCGCCCCGACAGCGAGCGCACCGCCGCGCGCGAGCCGTCGTGCCAGCAGGATCGCGGCCATGCAGGGAATCTCGGGGCCGTGGTTGTCGTCGGCGGCGATGTGCCAGGCGCGGCGCGCTTCGGCGCCTTGCGCATCGATGCCTTCGACCCGCACCACCATGCCGCCCAGCGTGGTGCCGAGCGCATCGAACACGCCGCCCGTCGAGTGCAGCAGCGGCGCCAGCTTCTGCGGCGCGCGCAGCAGGCCGATGCGGTGCATGGACGCCATGAAGGCGAAGGCCTGCTGCGCGATGCCGACTTCGAGCGCCGCGCGGAACATGACCGACTGCACGCCCGCATAGCGCGACGGAAAGAGTTCGAGATCGGGGATGTCGCACAACGCACCGCGGCGCGGCCGCATGCGCGCGAACTGCACCTTCACGGGATTCGACCAGCCGGGCTGCTCGGTCCATCGGCCGTCCTGCCAGACGCGGATCGGCGCGCCGCAGTACGCGAGCACGCCCGCCAACGTGGCCTCGCCGCGCGGCGCGCCTTGCGCGGGCGCGATGCAGATATCGATGCTGCGCACGCCTTGCCAGCCCGCCGTGAGATGGTCGACCACCGCCGACGAGAGCGCCGGCACGGTGCTGGCGCCTGCAACGGCCGTTCGCCCTGCATCGCGGAAGGTGGTATCCATCGCGACGGGAAAGTCGCAGACGAAGCGGCGGCCATCCGCCAGGTCGATGTAGTGCGCGCCGGCGGCCGCCACGGCTTGCGGCACGCGGTAGTCCTGGTTCTGAAACGGGCCCGCCGTGTGGATGACGAGATCGACGCCCAGGTACCCCAGCCCTTGCGCGAGATCGGGTGATTGCGCATCGACGCGAACGCCGCGCGCACTGCCGCCCAGCGATTGCGCAAACGCCGTCGCGCGCTCCAGGTCGCGCCCGCCGATCAGCAGTTCGATGCTTGCATCCGCCGCCAGCGCACGGCAGATGCGCGCGCCGAAATTGCCGTAGCCGCCGAGCACCAGCGTCTTCATGCCAGGCTCGCGCCCGCGACGTGGCCACGCGTGAACGCTTCCTCGAAGATCGAGTAGCCCGACCAGTCCGCGTGCGCGAACGACAGGCGTCCCGCGATGACGCTGCCGCGATGCGCATCGTCCGGCGCGGTGCGTTGCGAGCCGATCTCGGCCAGCAGCCCGGGCCGGGGGATCGACATGGCATGGCCGTAGCGCGTGATCTCGATGCGCGTGGCAAGCGAGGGCAGGTCCGGGTGCGGCACCGACAGCTCGGCGAGCAGGTCGTCGCGCCAGCCGGTCCAGGGGCGCTCCAACAGCAGCTTGCGGCCGTCGGCGGTGTCGTAGCTGCTTGGGCCCAGCGGCCGGTACCAGCTCAGCACTGTGCCGCGCGGCGTGGGGTCGAGCGTCTGGTGGCGCGCATCGACGTAGCCCAAGCCGCGCGTACCGTAGATGACGTTGTCCCAGCTCGGCGCGGCGCCCACGCGGTCGGCCAGCGGACCGCGCAAATGCACGTTGGCCACCAGCCAGGGCGCATAGCGCACGTGCGCGGCGGCGTGCTTCAGCACCTCGGGCGCATTCTCGACCACGCGCGCAGCGATGAACACCGGCAGCGCGACGATGCAGCGCTCGGCCTGCCAGCGCACCATCGATTTCGATGCGGCATCCCACGCATCGACCTCGACGCCGCCGCGCAGCTCGGCGATGCGCGTAACGACCTGGCCTGTGCAGAGGCGCTCGCCGAGCGGCGCGGCCAGTTGTTTCGTGAGCCAGCCGTTGCCTTCGGGCCAGGTGAGCACGCCATCGCGCTCGGGGTTCGCGTCGTTGGCGCTGCCGCTCGGGTCGCCGGGCGCATGGAAGCCGTGCCGGCTCGCGAAGTAATGGATGCCGGCCCAGGCCGAGACCTGCTCGATGCCCGCGCCGTAGTCGTCGCGGCAGCAGTAGTCCAGGTACCAGCGCAGCTGCGCGTCGCTGAAGCCTTCGCTGTCGAGCCAGCGCGAGAAGGCGATGGCATCGAGCGCCAGCAGCTCGGGCGTGACCGCGACCTTGAGCGTCGGAATGGCGAAGTGCGCCGCGTGCTGCAGCGCGTCGATGCGCTGCGCGAACTTGCGGTACTGCGCGATCGTGTCCACGCCCACGCCGTGCATGGGCAGCAGGCCGTCCTGCCACTCGCCGTGGAAGAAGAGACGCTCCTGCGGGCTGTGGCAGAGGTTGCGCTCGTCGTACGCCCAGCGGCCCGCCACGCGCTGGCGCAGGCCCAGTTCCTCGAGCAGGTCCTGCACCTCGCGCGCGTCGTCGCCAGGCACCGGCAGGTAGTGCGCGCCGAGCGGACAGGCAATGCCGTTGACCATGCCGCCGCGCGCATTGCCGCCGGCGGTGTCTTCCAGTTCGAGCAGGGTGAAGTCTTCGATGCCCGCGAGCCGCAAGGCGCGCGCGGCCGCAAGACCCGCGACACCGCCGCCGGCGATCACCACGCGCGTGCGCTTCACGATCGCGGGTGCCTGGCTCCTGAGCGCGCCGTCGCGCATCGCATGGCCGCGCGCGACGTCGATGCCGGTGAAGCCGCCTTCGATGGGCGGCGGCACCTCGCAGCCGGCCAGCGCCAGGGCGCTCGCCGCACCTGCCACGCCGAGGAAGTCGCGCCGTTGCATGGTCTCGAGGCTAATGCGCCATTACCTTGCCCCACTCCTGTTCATAAGTGGTGACTAGGGTCTGATTCGACAGGCGATTCACTTCGGTCGGCACGCGCGCCATGTCGAGCGGAAAGTCGAACATCAAAGGCAGTGTCGAAGGCGAGAGGAAGCGCAGCCCCGAAGGCAGCGCATCGGGCATCCGGTAGGGCCGGCGGCTCGCGATGATGTAGCCCCATTCGCCGAAGCTGGGCACATGCGCGTGGTAGGGCGTCGCGCGCAGCCCCACCGATTCGATGGTCGTCGCCACGGTCCAGTAGCTCTTGCGCGCCACCAGCGGCGAGGTGGTCTGGATCACCGCGTAGCCGCTGGCCGACAGGCGCTTCTCCAGCAGCGAATAGAAGCTGTTGGTGTAGAGCTTGCCGATCGCGAAGTTGGTCGGATCGGGAAAGTCGACCACGATCACATCGAACATGTCGCCCGGCTGCTGCAGCCACTGGAAGGCGTCGGTGTTGACGATCTTCACCTTGGGCGACGACAGCGAATGCGCGTTGAGCGCGGCCAGCGTTTCGTGCTCGGTGAAGAGCTTGGTCATGTTCGGATCGAGTTCCACGAGCGTGACCGATTCGACCGAGGGGTACTTGAGGATCTCGCGCACCGCCATGCCGTCGCCGCCGCCGAGCACGGCGACCTTCTTCGGCGCGCCCTGTGCGGCCATCACCGGATGCACGAGCGCTTCGTGATAGCGGTACTCGTCGCGCTCGGCGAACTGCAGGTTGCCGTTCAGGAAGAGGCGATGACCCAGTTGCCCGCGCGTGACCACGATGCGCTGGTAGGGCGAGGTGGCGCTGAAGACGATGCGGTCCTGATAGAACTTGTCTTCGGCCAGCGTAGTGATGTGGTCGGCCCCGGCGAAAGCGCCGATCAGCGCGGCCAGCGCGAGAAAGCAGGCCAGCGCGTGCGCGCCGACGCGGCGCAGTTCATGGCGAAAGAGCCACAGCGCCCACACCGCCACCGCCGCGTTCATGACGCCGAACAGCAATCCGGTGCGGATCATTCCGAGCTGCGGCACGAGGATGAGCGGAAACGCCACCGACACCGCGAGCGCGCCCAGGTAGTCGAAGGTCAGCACCTGCGAGACCAGGTTCTTGAGCACGATGTTGCGCTTCAGGATGCGCATGACCAGCGGGATCTCCAGCCCCACCAGCGTGCCGACGACCATCACGAGGCCGTAGAGCAGCAGCCGGAACGCGCTCGGAACGTACGCGTTGGCCAGGAACAGGATCGCCGGCAGCGCGCCGCCGATCAGCGCCACGAGCAGTTCGATGCGAAGGAAGTGCGCCGGCAGCTGGCGGTCGAAATAGCGCGAGAACCAGGAGCCCACGCCCATCGCGAACAGGTAGGTGCCGATGATGGTGCTGAACTGCAGCACCGAATCGCCGAGCAGGTAGGAGCTCAGCGCCGCCGCGCTCAGTTCGTAGACCAGCCCGCAGGCCGCGACCACGAACACGCTGGCGAGCAGGGCGATCTCGATGGGCTGCGGCCCGCGCGCGTCGGCTGGGCGCGCGGACAGTGCCGCCTCCTCGTTCAATGGATTGCTGCGGCGACGATGATGCAGATGCCCAGGCTCATCGCGGCGACCACGAGGCCGAGCGCCACGTTCTGCTTCTCGACGATCTCGCCCCACAGGTCATAGGGCGTGATCTTGTCGATGATGAGAAAGCACAGCCAGAAGATGATCACGCCGATCAGTGCGTACACGAGCGATCCGAGGACCACGCCCGGTTTCAGCCATTCAAATCCCATGGGGACCTCCAGTCGTAGCAGTCATAAGTGAAATTGCAATGGGCGAGCGCATCTTCGTCATTTGTGGCCGCCACCGCTCGAATAGCCCCCGTACGAGCCGCCCGAGCTGCGGTAGCCGCTCGAGGAACCGCCACGGCCGCTGCAGGTGCTCAGGATGATCAAGAGGATGATGATGACGACGATGATCAGGATGATCGTGCCGCAGCCCATGCCGGACGCGGCGCTCACCGGCAACGCGTCGCCGCGCTTGAACATGTCCTTCTTGGCATCGAGCTTGAAGGCGGTCGCGACCACGCCGCTGTCCAGCTTGATGCCCGACGACCAGGTCAGCTCGTTGGCCGAGCGCTCCATCGACAGCAGCGCCGGGCCGCTGGCGAAATCGCGGTTGAAGGTCTTCTGCCCGCGCTCGACCTGCCAGTAGAACTCGCCCGCCACGTAGGTGGTCTCGGCGTTGTAGGCGTACTGCTGCTGGTAGCGCTTGCTCAGATAAGTGGCGGTGCTGCCGTTCTCGGCCATCACCGGCGCGCCGGTGGTCGGCTTGACCATGCTCCAGCCGTCCTCGGCATCGACCAGGAAACTGAAGCCGCGCTTCTGGTTGAAGAGCAGGTACTCGTCCCAGCCGAAGTGCTCGTCGTCGCCGGGCTCCACGCCCATGCGGTGCTGGAAGCCCACCACCTGCCACTGCGCGCCCTGCAACTGGCCCATGGTGCCCAGGGCGATGAGCGGTCGCACCGGCTCTTCCTGTGTCGCGTGCTTGAGTTCGCCGCCGATGCCCTGCGACAAGTCGATGATGCTGTTGCACGAACGGCAGGTGATGCTCTTGCTGTCGGCCAGGTTGACGGTGACCGGCGAGCCGCAGTTGGGGCAGTTGAAGCTGCGGCCCTTTTCGTCTTTCGCGGACTCCTCGCGCAGGCCTGCAAGTTGCAGGTCTTCCAGCTGCACCGAGCGGCCGAGGTAGGCGCTGGGCTTGGCGGTGCCGTAGTCGATGCTGAGCACCAGCCCCTTGTCGTTGCGCAGCTCGACCATCGCGAACGGCCGGCCGAGATCGGGCAGGTGCGGCAGCTCGCCCTGCGCGGAGGTGAGCGCGACCTGCTCGTTCGAGGTGACGGTGTAGCTCTGGCCGGCGAAGGCGCTGGTGGCGCCCACGCGCAGGTCGACCGGCGGCGGCGCGGTGCGCTGCAGGTCGAAGGGCAGCGCGAAGACGTAGGCGCCGTTGTCCTCGCTCAGGATGGCGGTGCGCTCGTCGTCGAGCGCGGCGATCCATTCGGTCCAGCGGCCGCCGGGGTAGGTGTATTGCAGCCGGCCGATCAGCGTGAAGGGCTTGTCCTGGATGCGGCCGATGGCAAAGAGCTGCAGCGGGCTGAAGTCGTCGAACAGCTCCGCCATCTTGCCGGTGCGCGCGAGCGTCTCGCCCTGGCGCACGACGGTGCTCTGGCAGTAGGGACAGACCGCGTGCGTCGATTGCGCCGAGCGGAATTCGACCGGCGCGCCGCAGCCGGGGCAGGGCGCGCGGTAGTAGCGTTGGTTGCCGGTTTCCTCAGCCATCACGGCCGCCGGCAGCAGATGCAGTTAAGGGGAATGCCGTGGAACCGGCTGCGCCGGGCCACAGGCATTGCCCCCTGCAAGGGGGAGGGAGAAGCGACACGAAGTGCGCGAAGCCTGGGGGTTAGACCAGCTTCTTGAGCAGTTCGGCCTTCTTGGCGTCGAACTCTTCCTGCGTAAGGATGCCCTTGGTCTTGAGCTCGCCGAGCTTCTCGAGCGTGGTCATCACGTCGACGGGGCTCACCACGGCCACGGCGGGTTGCTGCTGCGTTGCCGCGGCCTGGGCGGCCGCATTCGGGCTCAGGCCCTGGGCGAGGTTCTGCGCCAGCACCTGGCCGAGCGCCACGCCGGCGCCCAGGCCCATCGCGTCGCCGGCGATGCCGCCGCCGTTGGCCGCGCCTTCGGCGAATTTCGGAATCGCCTGCGCCGTCTGGTACTGCATGAACTTGCCCATGTCGTTGCCGACCATGCCCATGCCGATCTTCTGGTCGAGGATCTTCTGCAGCTCTTCGGGCAGCGAGACGTTCTGCACCGTGATGTTCTCGAGCTTGATGCCGATCTTCTCGAACTCGGGCACGAGCTGCGCGGCGAGCGCCTGCGCAAACTGGATCTGGTTGGCCGCGAGATCGAGGAAGGGCACGCCGCTGGACGCGATGGCATTGCTGATGTTCTGCAGCACGAGGCCGCGCAGCTGGCCGTCCAGGTCGGCCACGCTGTAGATGTCGCGCGTGCCGGAGATCTCGGTGTGGAACAGCTTGGCATCCCCGATGCGGAAGCTGTAGTTGCCGAAGGCCCGCAGGCGCACGGCGCCGAAGTCCTTGTCGCGGATGGTGATCGGCTGGGGCGTGCCCCACTTCTGGTCGACCTGCTGGCGGGTGCTGAAGAAGTAGACGTCGCTCTTGAAGGGGGACTCGAAGAGCTTGTCCCAGTTCTTCAGGTACGTGAGCACGGGCAGCGTCTGCGTCGTGAGCTTGTACATGCCGGGGCCGAACACGTCGGCCACCTTGCCTTCGTTGACGAACACGGCCACCTGCGACTCGCGAACGGTGAGCGAGGCGCCGTTCTGGATTTCCATCTCGGCCATCGGGAACCGCCAGGCCAACGTGCCATCGCCGGTCTCGGTCCACTGGATGATGTCGATGAACTGTTTCTTGATGAAATCCATCAGGGCCATGGTTGCTCCTCTACGAGTTTTTTCAGGTTTTGTCCGAGCGGTGGATATTGCCACATCGTCTTGACAGCGCCCCGTGCTTTTGGTCATGCCTCGCACCGGCCATGCGGCGTATGGCTTTACGAACCGAGGTCTACAATCGGCGCCCCCAGAAGAAGCGCCACCAGGAGCTACAGGCACATGTCCGATTCGACCCCTTCGACCTCATCGACTCCCACGCCCGAAGACAAGCGCGCCGAGCTGCGCCGTGCCGCCCTCGAGTACCACGAGTTTCCCGTCCCCGGCAAGATCGCCATCGCGGCGACCAAGCAGATGGTCAACCAGCGCGACCTGTCGCTGGCCTACTCGCCCGGCGTGGCCGCGCCCTGCGAGGAAATCGTCAAGGACCCGCTGAACGCCTTCAAGTACACCTCGCGCGGCAATCTCGTGGGCGTCATCAGCAACGGCACCGCGGTGCTCGGCCTGGGCGACATCGGCGCGCTGGCGTCCAAGCCTGTGATGGAAGGCAAGGGCGTTCTCTTCAAGAAGTTTGCCGGCGTCGACGTGTTCGACATCGAGATCGACGAGAAGGACCCGGTCAAGCTGGTGGAGATCATCGCTTCGCTGGAGCCCACCTTCGGCGCCATCAACCTGGAAGACATCAAGGCCCCGGACTGCTTCTACGTGGAGCGCGAGCTGCGCAAGCGCATGAAGATCCCTGTGTTCCACGACGACCAGCACGGCACGGCCATCACCGTGGCGGCAGCCATGGTCAACGGCCTGAAGGTGGCCGGAAAGAACATCGCCGACGTCAAGCTGGTCACCTCGGGCGCGGGCGCCGCGGCGCTGGCCTGTCTGAACCTGCTGCTCAAGGTGGGCCTCAAGCGCGAGAACGTGTTCGTCACCGACCTGGCCGGCGTGGTCTACGAAGGCCGCGAAGAGCTGATGGACGACGACAAGCGCCAGTACATGCAGAAAACCGAGCTGCGCAAGCTCGCGCAGGTGATCGTCGGTGCCGACGTGTTCCTGGGCCTCTCGGCCGGTGGCGTGCTCAAGCCCGAGATGGTCGCCAGCATGGCGGCCAAGCCGGTGATTTTCGCGCTGGCCAACCCGAACCCCGAGATCGCCCCCGAAGACGCGCACGCAGTGCGCCCCGACGTGATCATGGCCACGGGCCGTACCGACTATCCGAACCAGGTCAACAACGTCCTGTGCTTCCCGTACATCTTCCGCGGCGCGCTCGACTCCGGCGCGACCACGATCACCGACGAGATGGAAATCGCCGCGGTTCACGCGATTGCCGATCTGGCGCAGGCCGAGCAGAGCGAACGCGTGGCTGCCGCGTACGTCGGTGAAAAGCTGTCCTTCGGCCCCGAATACCTGATTCCGAAGCCCTTCGATCCGCGTCTCATGATGAAGATCGCGCCGGCGGTGGCCAAGGCGGCCGAGGAAAGCGGTGTGGCAACGCGTCCGATCAAGGACATGGATGCCTACCGCGACAAGCTGCAGAACTTCGTCTATGCCTCGGGCACGACGATGAAGCCGATCTTCGAAGCGGCCCGCCGGGCGCAGAAAAAACGCGTGGCGTACTGCGAGGGCGAGGAAGAACGCGTGCTGCGCGCCGCGCAGATCGTGGTCGACGAAGGCATCGCGCGCCCGACACTGATCGGCCGCCCGGCCGTCATCGCGCAGCGCATCGAGAAGTTCGGCCTGCGCCTGAAGGAAGAGCTGGACTACGACATCGTCAACGTCGAGCAGGACCACCGCTACCGCGATTTCTGGCAGACCTACCACCGCATGACCGAGCGCAAGGGCCAGACGGTGCAGACCGCCAAGATCGAGATGCGCCGCCGCCTCACGCTGATCGGCGCGATGCTGCTGCACAAGGACGAGGTCGACGGCATGATCTGCGGCACCTGGGGCACCACACTGATCCACCTGCACTACATCGACCAGGTGATCGGCAAGCGCCCTGGCGGCTGCGAGAGCACCCCGCAGGACGTGCCGGTGTACGCCTGCATGAACGGCCTGCTCTTGCCGGACCGCCAGGTGTTCCTGGTCGACACGCACGTCAACTACGACCCCTCGCCCGAGGAACTGGCCGAGATCACGACGATGGCGGCCGAGGAAATGATGCGCTTTGGCTTGAAGCCCAAGGCGGCGCTGCTGTCGCATTCGAACTTCGGCACCAGCAACGAGCCCAGCGCCATCAAGATGCGCAAGACGCTCGACCTGCTGCGCGTCCAGGCGCCCTGGCTCGAAGTGGACGGCGAAATGCACGGCGACGTGGCGTTGGACAGCAAGCAGCGCGCGGTCGTCATGCCGCACAGCGCGCTGGCGGGCGATGCCAATCTGTTGGTTTTTCCGAACATCGACGCGGCCAATATTTCGTACAACCTGCTCAAAACTGCAGCAGGCGGCAACATCGCCATCGGCCCGGTCCTGCTCGGCGCGGCCAAACCTGTGCACATTCTCACGGCCAGCGCGACTGTTCGGCGCATCGTGAACATGACAGCCTTGACAGTGGCCGACGCAAACGCCGAGAGATAGGCCATTCGGCGAAAGTGGACGCTGACTTAGCGGCCCACTTTCGCTTCTTGCGACTGCTCAAACTTTGGGCAGTCGCTTGCTATTTTGGCCAGCGTGGTGCACACTCGCGGGCTTGAATTTGCGGGTTAACCCCGAGGTTGAGCGCAATTCGAACCCCCCGCTCTTTTCTCTTGTGGTGTCCCATGGCGGCTTACGCCTCGATCACGTCCTCTGTCTCAAAGTTTGCGCTCACCAGCTTGATGCTGTTGGCGTTGACGACCGGGGCCGAGGCTCGCGGATGGTTCGGCGCAGGAAAAACGTCCGCTGAGGAATCGATTGCACTGACCGACCTTCCGGTACAGGGCCAGCGAACCTATCAGGCCATCTTGAACGGTGGCCCCTTCCGGTACGAAAAGGACGGCACCGTATTTGGCAATCGTGAGCGTCTTCTGCCGCCGGCACGGCGCGGCCACTACCGGGAGTACACGGTGACGACACCGGGCGCTCGCAACCGGGGTGCCCAGCGAATCATCTGCGGCGGCGAGCAGCGCACGACACCCGAGGCCTGCTGGTACACGGCAGACCACTATGCAAGTTTCAGACGGATTGCGCCATGAGCGATGAAAACGACCTGAGCGGCGCCCCCAAGCGCCCCGAAGAAATGATGATGACTATGGAAAGACCAGCGGAGATGACCTTATCCCTTCGTGCCGTACGCCCGAACATCGTGCAATCGATCCGCGCGTTCCGCGTGAACGACCTGCAGGACGCCGCCAACGCGGCCGGCCAGCACTTCCTGTACGCCAACCTGGGCAACGCCCAGACCAAGCAGGACGTGCTCGACCTGATCGCCCAGCAGTTCACCTTCCCGGCGCACTTCGGCAAGAACTTCGACGCGCTGTACGACTGCATGACCGACCCGTTGCATAAATCGGGCCCGCAGCCAGGTTTTGTCATCGTGCTCGAGCAGATCCCGGCCAACGCCAAGTTCGACAAGGAAGCGCGCGAGCAGCTGCTCGACATCTTCCGGGACGCTTCGGATTACTGGGGCGACCGCAAGGTCCCCTTCCGGTGCTTCTATTCTTTTCTGTAGCCCGTTCTGCATCTACCAGCCAAGCAGAACGGGCGAACGAGGCTCAGCCGAACGCTGAAACCCTCGATGGCATCGAAGTGAACCCCAACGCCGCCGCAACGGCCGCCGCCAGCACCGAGCCGGCCGGCGAAAAAATGCCGACCGACAAACTGGTCGACGTGTCGCCGCTGGCGCTGCGCATGAGCAGCCCCTTCAACGCGGGGTACTGGCTGGCCGCCGCTTGATTGCAGCAACCGCCTGAATGAAAAAAGCCCGTCGACGACGGGCTTTTTTCATGGGGGAACGGCCTGGGCCAGTGCGACGTATTCGGCCACCGGCACTTCCTCGGCGCGCCGCTGGGGGTCGAACGCCCCCTCGAAGCCATGCGTCTCCAGCCATTTGCCCAGCGTGTGCCGCAGGATCTTGCGGCGCTGGCTGAAGGCCACCTGCACGATCTCGCCCAGCCGCGCGGCATCGACCACCGGCGGCTGCGCCAGCGGCACCATCCGCACCACGGCGCTGTCCACGCGCGGCGGCGGATCGAAGCTCTCGGGCGGCACGAAGAGCACGTTTTGCATGTCGTAGCGCCACTGCAGCATCACGCTCAGGCGGCTGTAGTCCGACGTGGCGGGCCTGGCCACCATGCGGTCGATCACTTCCTTTTGCAGCATGAAGTGCTGGTCCGCGATCAGGTGGGCAAAGCCCAGCAGGTGGAACAGGATCGGCGTGGAGATGTTGTAGGGCAGGTTGCCCACCACGCGCAGCGGCTTCGGCGCGGCCTTGGCCGCGAGTTCGGCGAAGTCCACCTTCAGCACATCGGATTCGATGACCTCCAGCTGCGGGTGCTCGCGCAGCCGCTTGGCCAGGTCGCGGTCGAGCTCGATGACCGTCAGGCGCCCGAGCCGCTCGACCAGCGGCTGCGTGAGCGCCGCGAGCCCCGGCCCGATCTCGACCATCGCATCGCCGGGCTGCGGCGCGATCTCGTGAACGATCGCATCGATGATCCCGCCGTCGGACAGGAAATGCTGCCCGAACCGCTTCCTGGCGATGTGTGCCATCGGATCAGGACTGCGGCGGGTCGCGGTATTCCACGTAGGCGCGCGCGCGCACTTCCTGCACCCAGGTGGTGAAGGCTTCCTCGACGCGCTGTTCGCGCAGCACATTGCGCGCGGCCTCGCGCTGCTCGGTCTGCGTGAGCTTGGAATCGCGGCGCCCGACCACCTGGATCAGGTGCACGCCGAAGCGCGACACGACAGGATCGCTGATCTGGCCCGGCGACAGCCGGTCCATGGCTTCCTCGAACTCGGGCACGAACTGGCCGGGGCGCGACCAGCCGAGATCGCCGCCTTCCTTGGCGCTCGCGTCCTGCGAGTTGTCGCGCGCCAGGCCCGCGAAGTCGGCCGTGCCGGCCTGCACGCGGCGCTTGAATTCCGCCAGCTGCGCCACCGCCTGCGCCGTGGTGCGCTTGGGGTCGTTGAGCAGCAGGATGTGGCGCACCTGGGTCTGCGTGACGGTTGCGTCCAGCGAGCCGATCTGCGCCTTGGCCAGCACCTTGAGCACATGGAAGCCGGCGCTGGAGCGGACCGGGCCGGCAATGCCGTTCAGCCCCGTCGATTGCACCGCGTCGACGAACAGCGGCGGGTAGCGATCGGCGGTGCGCATGCCGATGGCGCCGCCGTTGGCGCGGTCGGGCGAATCGGAGTTCTCCCGCACCAGCTTGGCGAAGTCCTCGCCCGAACGGGCGCGATCGGCGATGCCCTGCGCCTTCTTCTGCGCGGCGGCCACCTGGGCGTCCGTGGCGTTCTCGGGGAGGGCGACGAGCACCTGCGCGAGATTGAGGTTCTGCAAGGCCGCATTCTTGGTGGTCGAGTTGCGCTGGTCGCGCAGGTACTCGTCGGCCTCGGTGTCGCTGATCTTGACCTTCGACTCGACTTCGCGGTCGCGAAGGCGCGTGAGCAGCAGCTGGTCGCGCAGGTCGTTGCGGAAGTCCGCGAGCGCGATGCCCTCGGCCGCCACGCGGCGGCGCAGCTCGACCAGGCTGATCTCGTTCTGGCGCGCCACGGTCTGTTCGGCCTGATCGATCGCCACGTCGTCGACCTTGATGCCGCCTTCCTTGGCCAGCTGCAGCTGCGCGCGCTCGGAGATCAGGCGCTCCAGCACCAGGCGCGTGAGCTCGCCGCGCGGCACGCGTTCCGCATCGGGGTTCTCCTTGAGCAGGCGCGTCACCCGCGACTGCACGTCGGTGTTGGTGATCGGCTCGGAGTTGACCAGCGCCACGATGAATTCAGCCGCCCGCTGCACGGGCGCCGCCGTCGGCGCGGCCGGGGCGCGCTGCACCGGCGGGGGCCCCAGTCGCGGACCGGCGCGCATGATGTCCGTGATGCCGCTGCCAGAGCGAAAGCCCTGCGCACCCGACGTTGCGGCCATTGCCGCAAGGCAGCCCAGGGTGATGATGGAACGGATGTGTTTCATGGCGTTGCTCAGTCAGTCGTCTCAGTCGTAATTGGTGAAGCGGCTCGGCGCCTCGCCAGGTTGGCGCAGGGGTTCGTAGCGCTGGATGTTCTGCCGCAGCGCCTGCATCGGGCTGGAGCCGATGCTGGAGAAGCCGACAAATTCGAGCTGGAACATGATGCGGGTGTTGGCCGTCACCTGGCCGGTGGTGATGCGCTGCAGCACCACGCGCCCGATCCAGCAGCAGCCGTCGTACTCGAAGCCGAGCACGCCGTCCGTGAGTTTCTTGTCCTGCAGGTCGTAGTTCAGACGGCCCACCGCGTACCAGCGCCCGCCGCCCTGGCCCTTGCCCGGGCCCAGGTTCTTGCCCTTGTCGCCCCACAGGTCGTTCAGCGGCCACTGCCAGCCCACGTCGATCGACTTGTTGCCGTCGTTCACCGCGGTGGTGTTCGGGTTGGCCAGCAGCGCGGCCTGGTACGCCGCGCTCGGCGCCTGGTAGCGGAACGCCACGCTCAGGTTGTGGTACGGCTCGGGGTTGTAGCGCGCGCTGAGCGCCGCACGGGTCGAGCGGCGCGTGTCGGGGTTGTACTGCACGAGCGCGTCGGTGCTCCACTTGGGCGTCCAGTTGATCTGGCCGCCCACGAGGAAATCGCTCGCGCGGTCGGTCACCGGCAGGCCGCCGGGGAGCACGACCTTCTGGTCGGCAAAGCGCAGCCGCTGCGCGATGCCGATGCGTGCCGCCTCGACGCCGGTGTCCGGGTCGATCAGGCGCGAACTCACGCCCAGCGTGAGTGCGTTGGTGTCCGAGATGCGGTCGTTGCCCGAGAACGCGTTCTCGGTGTAGATGGTCGCAAAGCTGAAGTCGTTGGCCGCCGAGTCGTAGTTCGGCAGCATGCTCTGGTTGCGGTACGGCGTGTAGACGTAGTACGCGCGCGGCTCCAGCGTCTGGCGGAAGGCGCGGCCGAAGTAGCTGGCGTCGCGCTCGAAGATCAGGCCGCTGTCCAGGCTGAAGGTCGGCACCGTGCGGTTGGCCGAGGTCGGGAAGAAGTACAGCGAATTCGGGTTGTAGGGCACGCCGTTGACGTACTGCACCCCGTTGATCGTGAGCTTCGGAATGTCCGACTGCGGCCGGTAGAAGCTGTACGACGTCGCATTGAGCTGCAGCTTCGGAATGACGAAGGAGCTGGGCGTAATGAACGGCCGGCTGATCGTGGCCAGCGCGAAGGCGCGGTCGCCATCGGGCTGCGACTGCTGGATGAGATCGAAACCGGGCTGGCCGCTCAGGATCGTGTTGACCCGGAAGCGCGTGTAGTCCAGGTTCAGCGAGACGTCGAAGCCGTGCCAGTCGTACTTGTTGTAGTTGGCCGTGATCTGCGGCATGCGGTCGTACGACGGCACGATGGGCGACAGGTTGTACTGCAGCGTCTGGTAGCGCAGCGCGCGGACCGCGCCGCTCCAGTCGTCCTTGCTCCAGTTGAGCGAGGCCTCGTTGGGCAGCTGGCGTTGCGCCAGCGTCGGCGTGCGCGTGAAGTCGCGCCAGTAGTCGTTGTCGCTGACCCGGTTGATGTTGATGTTGGCCGACAGCGAATCCAGGCCGAGCGCCTTGGCGTCGAAGTCCTGGTGGTGGTTCGCCCAGATGCCCCAGCGCTTGGTGCTGCCGGGCGGCGCGGTCAGGTCCTTGGCCTGGATTTCTCCATTGGCCAGCTGCTGCAGCTGCGAGGCGCGCAGCTCGTTGTAGCGCTGGCCCACCAGGCGGTCGGCCCCCATCAGGTCCAGCCGGATGCTGCCGCTGTAGTCCTTCTCCAGGTACCGGAACTCGGTGCCCAGGTTCAGGCCGCGCTTGCTCATGATCGTCGGCGTGATCGTGGCGTCGCGGTTGGGTGCGATGTTCCAGTAGTACGGCTGCGAGATCTCGATGCCGTTGGTGTTGTCCACGCCGATGGTGGGCGGCAGGAGGCCGCTCTTGCGCGCGTTGGACAGCGGAAAGCTCACGCTCGGGATCGGCGGCGTGCTGATGCCCATGAAGCTCAGGCGCGCGTTGGTGGCCACGCCCTCGTTCTCTTCGGTGTCGGTGGTGATGGTGGCCGCGGTCAGGAGCCACGCCGGCATCCAGCCCGGAAAGTCTTCGCGGCGGCAGGTGGTGTAGGTGGCGCGCCGGGCGATCGAGACGTTGGCGTCGACGAAATCGATGCGCTCCGCATCGCCGTGGCCGCCGTTCGCCAGGAACCGGTAGCGCACGTTGTTGAAGAAGCCCTCGAAGGTCTCCAGCTTGAGTTCGAGCTCGGGGCCTTCGTACACGTTGCCGCCCTGGTTGACGCGCACATTGCCCTTGGCCTTGGCGCGGTCGTCGGGCTGGTAGTACTCCAGGCGGTCGGCGGTGATGGCGACCGGGCCGCGACGCAGCGTCGCATTGCCTTCGACCACGGTCTCCAGGTCGGGGCGGCCGGACATCCGGTCGCCGGTGACCAGGCTGGGCAGCTGGCCGCGCTCGGTGGGCGGAATGACTTCGGTGAGCAGCGGGGTGCGCTTGAGCGTCAACGGGCCGTCCAGGCCGCCGGCGGGCTGTGCGAAGGCGCCGTGCGCCTGCAGGAGCGCCAGCGACAGCATGGCCAGCTTCAGCGGCGGGCTGGCGCGTCGCAGGGCAACACGTCGGCTCATCAAGCCTCCCGCCAGGCCGTTCCGAGGAAAGCCCGCGGCCCCCCCGAGGAGAGCAGCGAGCGCACAAGGTGCCAAGCGTGGGGGCTTTGGGTCGTAGGCATCGGTTCGGAACGAAAGATCGTCGGGGAGACGGCGCGGCAGGCCGGCGGGTTGCAGGGGCCGGCAGCAACCTCTGTTCGATCGGTGGCCGACCGGAGGGGGTTGCCGCGCCAGGCGGATTTGTAGAATCGATTATCCATGACAGCACCCCTGCCCCCGGCCTCATTGGCCCCACGCCCCGCCGAGGCCCTTCTCTGGACAGATCCGCAGCGCGCCGAAGTGTTCCGGGGCTGGCTGTCGGGCATCGCCGCCGCACAGCATCTTCTGCCCGACACCGTGCGCCTGGCCTCGGCCGATGCGAGCTTTCGCCGCTATTTCCGCGTCGACACGCGCATCCCCGGCACGCCGACGCGCATCGTGATGGACGCCCCGCCCGACAAGGAGAACAGCGATCCCTTCGTGCAGGTGGCCGGGCTCATGGCCGAGGCCGGCGTCACGGCGCCGCAGGTGCTCGAATGGGACCGCCCGAACGGCTTCCTGCTGCTGGACGACCTGGGCCGCCAGACCATGCTCGAGGTGATCGACCCGGCCCAGCCGGACGCCAGCCGCCCGCTCTACGACCAGGCCATCGATGCGCTCATCCGCTGGCAGCTGGCCTCCAAGCCCGGTGTGCTGCCGCCCTACGACCGGGCGCTGCTGGAGCGTGAACTGGCGCTCTTTCCCGAGTGGTACATCGGCCGCCACCGCGGCGTGGCCATCGAAGGAAAGCTTAAGGAGCGCCTGGAGCGCAGCTTCAAGCTGATCGTGGAGAGCAACCTGGCGTCGCCCAGCGTCTACGTGCACCGCGACTTCATGCCGCGCAATTTGATGATCGGCAACGGCACCGCCCTCGGCGTGCTCGACTTCCAGGACGCCGTCTACGGCCCCATCACCTACGACATCGCCAGCCTGATGCGCGACGCCTTCCTCAGCTGGGACGAGGAGTTCGTGCTCGACGTCACCGTGCGCTATTGGCAGGCGGCGCGCAAGGCGGGGCTGCCGGTGGACGAGGATTTCGGCGCTTTCTATCGCGCGGTCGAATGGATGGGCCTGCAGCGCCACCTGAAGGTCGCCGGCATCTTCGCGCGCCTCACGCTGCGCGACGGCAAGCCCCGGTACCTGGCCGACACGCCGCGCTTCATCGCCTACATCCGCGCCACCGCCAGCCGCTACATGGAGCTCACGCCGCTCGTGCGGGTGATCGACGAGGTCGAGGGCACCTCGGCGCTCACCGGCTTTGCCTACGGCCGGGTCTGAAGCGAAATTTATAAAAAACCGCCCGGGATGCCCACGCCACGGCTGCATTCCTTGCTCCACATTTCATAGCATGCCCCGTTTCCATTGCTCCGTGCCGCTGAGCGCCGGCGCCGCTTTCGCGCTGCCGCCCGGGGCCGCGCGCCACGTGCAGGTGCTGCGGATGCAGCCCGGCGATGCGCTGACCCTGTTCGACGGCGCGGGCGGCGAGTACGAGGCCACGATCGAGCGCATGGGCCGCAGCGACGTCTCGGTGACGGTCGGCGCCCACCACCCCATCGAGCGCGAGGCGGCGCGCGCGGTGCACCTGGCCGTCGGCATGCCGGCCAACGAGCGCATGGACTGGCTGGTCGAGAAGGCCACGGAGCTGGGCGTCGCGAGCATCCAGCCGCTGGCCACGGCGCACGGCGTGCTGCGTCTTTCGGGCGAGCGCGCCGAGAAGAAACGGGCGCACTGGGAAGCCATCGCCATCGCGGCGTGCGAGCAGTGCGGCCGCAATCGCGTGCCGGTGATTCATCCGGTGCGGTCGTTCTCGGGAAATTCGGGATGGATCGATGCGCAGGGCGAAGCAGGCGCCGCGGCGCGCTTCGTGCTGAGCCTGGCCGAGGGCACGCAGGACATCGCCGCGGCCGTTGCGGCGCACGCCCCCGACCACCGCGACGTGCGCGTGCTGAGCGGCCCCGAAGGCGGCCTCAGCGCCGCCGAGGAGCAGGAAGCGATCGCACGCGGCTTTGCGCCGGTCACGCTCGGCGCGCGCGTGCTGCGCGCCGAAACCGCCGCGCTCGCGGCCCTGGTGTTGCTCGGCGGCGCCTAGGGGGTGTTTTCCGCGACGCGCGCGCGGACAGGCTGCGGAAGAATGGGTACCTCACCCGTTCATCACGACCAAGAAGGACCCTCCGCCCATGTCCCGTTCGCTCCGTCTCGCGCCTTTTGCCCCTCTCTTTCTCGCCGCGCTGTGCGCCGCGAACAGCGTCCACGCCCAGAGCAACGCCGTCGCGCCCACGCCGGCGCAGGTCAGCCCTGAAGTCGACAGGACCTACACCCAGCTGATGGCCTCGCCCGCGATCCAGAAGCTGCTGGACGCGGTCAAGGCCGACCACGAGCGCGCGGTCGATGAGTTGAAGACGCTGACGGAAATCGAGGCGCCGCCCTTCAAGGAACAGAAGCGCGCCGAGGCCTTCCTCGCGCGCATGAAGGCCCTGGGCCTCGCCGACGCGAAGATCGACGCCGAAGGCAACGTCGTGGGCCTGCGCAAGGGCGTGGGCAATGGTCCGAAGCTGCTGATCTCCGCGCACCTCGATACGGTGTTCCCCGCCGGCACCGATGTGAAGGTGAAAGAGCGCGACGGCCGGCTCCATGCACCCGGCATCGCGGACGACACGCGCGGCCTCACGGTGCTGCTGTCGTGGCTCAAGGTGCTCAACGACAACAAGGTGCAGACGGCGGGCGACCTCTTGATCGTCGCCAACGTCGGGGAAGAAGAGCTGGGCAACCTGCGCGGCATCAAGGCGATCTTTCGCGACCACCTGGACATCGACGGCATGGTCGGGCTGGAGCCATCGCCCGACGGCCACGTGCTGGTGCTGGGCACCGCGAGCCATCGCTACGAGGTCAACTTCAAGGGCCCGGGCGGCCACAGCTTCGGTGCGTTCGGCCAGGTGCCCAGCGCGATCCACGGCATGGGCCGCGCGATCGCCAGGATCGCCGAGGTGCGCACGCCGAGCTTTCCCAAGACCACCTTCACCGTCGGCACCGTGGGCGGCGGCACCTCGGTCAACACTATCGCGCCGGATGCGCGCATGGCCATCGACATCCGCTCGGACGACATGGCCTCGCTGCTGGAGACCGAGAAGAAGATCCTCGCGGCCATCGACGAAGCGGTGGTGGAAGAGAACAAGCGCTGGAACGTGACCACGCTGAGCGCGAGCCACAAGCTGATCGGCGACCGTCCGGGCGGACGCACCCCGACCGACTCGGTGATCGTCGAAGCGGCCACGCGTTCGAACACCGCCTTCGGGCACAAGACGCTGCTGCGCGGCGGCAGCACCGATGCCAATGTGCCGATCTCGCTGGGCATCCCGGCCATCATCATCGGGGGCGGCGGCAAGTCCTCCGGTTCCCATGCGTTGAGTGAGTCGATCGACGTGACAGATGCATGGAAAGGCGCGCAGAATTCGCTCGTGACCGTGCTCGGGCTCGTCGGCGTGCAGGGGGTCACCCCCGCATTGCTGCCCAAACGCCCGGCACGTACCAAGTAATTTGTCACGTTGCAAGTTCGAAAGTGGGCGCTCCACTTACGGCTTGCGGTCCGTCACACGGAAAATGCGACGGTTCTGTCACACACCAAGGAAATGACCATGGGATTGCTCGATTCGGTGCTCGGTCAAGTGCTCGGAGGCGCTGGCCAACAGCAGCAACCGCAAGGCGGAGGCATCGGGGGATTGGGAGATCTCGGCGGCCTGGCCGGCGCGCTGGGTGGCCTGCTCGCCAACAACGGCGGTCAAGGCGGCCTGGGTGGCCTGGTCTCCAAGTTCGAACAGGCCGGCATGGGCGATGTCATCGGCTCGTGGATCGGCAAGGGGGACAACCAGCCGGTGTCGGGCGACCAGCTGCAAAACGCGCTCGGTGGCGACACCATCGCGAACATCGCGGCCAAGCTCGGCATCAATGCGCAAACGCTGCTGCCCATGCTCGCCACCATGCTGCCGGCCCTCATCGACCAGCTCACGCCGCATGGCAAGGTGCCCGACCAGGGCCTGGGCAACCATGACGACCTGCTGGGTTCGCTCAGCGGCTTGCTGCAAGGCAAGCAGTCCTGAACGAGGCCTGCCTCACCAGAATTCCGGCGCCCGCGAGGGCGCTTTTTTTTTGGCCGGCTCATGGCCGATCCTTGGCTGGCGCCTAGACAACGAATCCCGTAGAACCCTTGCCATGAACCGCAACCTCTGGCTCCTGGCCATCTGTCAGGGCCTCTTCCTGACCAACAACGTCACCTTCATCGCCATCAACGGGCTGGTGGGCCTGGCCATCGCGCCGCGCGGCTGGATGGCGACGCTGCCGGTGATGGGCTATGTGGTGGGCGGCGCGCTCACCACCGGGCTGGTGGCGCGCACGCAGCAACGGTTCGGGCGCCGCGGGTCGTTCCAGATCGGACTGGCGGTGGCGCTGGGCTCGGCACTGCTGTGCGCCTATGCGGCGATCTCCAGGAACTTCTGGCTGCTGTGCTTCGCGACGGTCGTGGCCGGCTACTACAACGCCAACGCCAATCTCTACCGCTTTGCCGCTGCCGAGCTCGCTGCGCCGGAATGGCGCGAGAAGGCGGTGTCGCTGGTGATGGCCGGCGGCCTGATCGGCGCGGTGGCCGGTCCCAACCTCGCGTCCGCGACGCGCGAACTCTTCGCCGTGCCGTTCGCGGGCGCCTACATCGCGCTGGCCGCGGTGGCGCTGCTCTCGATGGCGGTGATGCGCTTCATCGACTTCCCCGCGCCCCTGACCCGGCAGCAGGCCCTGGGCGGACGGCCGCTCTCCGAAATCGTGCGGCAGCCCGTGTTCATCGTCGCCGCCGCCGCGGGTGCGCTGGGCTTCGGCGTGATGAACCTGCTGATGGCCGCGACGCCGATCGCCATGCAGATCTGCAGCCTGCCGTTTTCCGACGCCGCGCTGGTGCTCGAATGGCATGTGATCGGCATGTTCGCGCCGGGGTTCTTCACCGGCCACCTGATCCGCCGCTTCGGCGCGCTCCCCGTGATGGGTGTGGGGCTCGCGCTCAACCTGGGCTGCATCGCCGTCGCGCTGTCGGGGGTGGAACTGCAGCACTTCCTCGTGGCGCTGTGCCTGCTGGGCGTGGGCTGGAATTTTCTCTTCACCGGCAGCACGACGCTCTCGCTCACGGCCTACACGGCCGAGGAGCGCGACCGGGCCCAGGGCGCGCTCAATTTCTGCGTGTTCGCAACGCTGGCGCTGACCTCGTTCGCCTCGGGCGTGCTGGTCATGACGCAAGGCTGGCAGCTGCTGAACTACGGTTCGCTGGTGCCGGTGGTGCTGACCGGCGCGGCACTGCTGTGGCTCGCGCGGACGCGGCGGCGCTCGGCCGCGGTCTGACGCGGCGCGATCAGTTCGACGGGAACCGCTGGTCGAGCCAGCGCTGCAGCGCGGCGAACACGGGCTCGGCGTCCAGCTCGTTGAAGATCTCGTGGTACAGGGTCTCGAAGCACTGCGCCTGGACCATGCCGCTGGGCGCCGCGGCAGCAGCGAATGCGCGGCTCGCGGCGGGCTTCACGAGCCGGTCGTCGCCCGCGTAGATCAGCAGCGTGGGCACCGGCCAGCGCGCTGCCGCCTGCTGCACCGTGGCGCCTTCGTAGGCGAGGAAGCGCGCGAGCCGGCTGCCGATGCGGTCGTGCGTGAGGGGATCGTCGCGGTAGGCCTGCACGACGGTGCGGTCGTGCGAGAGAAAGTTGTCGTCCAGCCCGTTGCCCACGCGCAGGTTCGGCGCGATGCGCGGGAGCACCGCGAGCAGCGCCTTCTGGAACCCGCTCAGGCCCGGGTCGAGCCCCGGCGACGAGAGCACCAGGCCATCGACCGGCCGCACGCCGCGCGCCACCAGGCTGGCCGCGACCAGCCCGCCGAGGCTGTGCCCCAGCAGCACGAGCGGCACGCCGGGGTTTTCGCGGCGCGCGTCGTCGATCACCAGCGCGAGGTCGTCGACCAATCGCAGTTCACTCGGCAGGCCGCCCCGCGCACCGGTCGATTCGCCGTGCCCGTAGTGGTCGTGCGCCCAGACAGCGAAGCCCCATTCGTGCAGCCGCTTCGCGAGGCCGTGATAGCGCCCCGAATGCTCACCCAACCCGTGGACCACAACCACCACGGCGCGGGGCGTTGCGGCAACGGGCAGCCGGCGCAGGGCGAGCGTCTCGCCATCCGGAGTGGGTAGCGCCACGCGCTGCGGCAGCGGCAGCGCGTCGCTCATTGGTGCACCCTTGGCGCTGCGCGCCTACCCGCCAAGCGGGAGCGAGCTTGCCTGGGGCGGCCCGGCGCGTCGCTCAAGCGGCCGCCGGCTCCACGGCGGCAGCGCGGTGCGCGACCGGCAGGGCGGCGATCACCTCGGCCACGGCAGCCGTGAGCTTCTTGGCATACGGCACGTGCAGGAACTCGTTGGGTCCGTGCGCGTTGCTCTTGGGGCCGAGCACACCGCAGACCATCATCTGCGCCTTGGGGAAGCCGGCGCTCAACATGTTCATCAGCGGGATGGTGCCGCCCTGGCCGATGTAGCCGCAGGACGCGCCGAAGTGCGCCTGCGAGGCCTTGTTGAGCGCGTCCTCGAACCACGGGGTGATCGTCGGCGCGTTCCAGCCGGTCGCGCCGCCGTTGCTCTCGAAGGTGACGCGCGCCTGGTAGGGCGCGTTGTCTTCCAGCAGCTTCTTGAGGTGCTGCACCGACTCGGCCGCATCGACCAGCGGCGGCAGGCGCAGCGAGAGCTTGAACGCGGTGTAGGGGCGCAGCACGTTGCCCGCGTCCTTCAGCGCCGGAAAGCCTTCGGCGCCGGTGACCGACAGCGTGGGCTTCCAGGTGCGGTTGAGCAGCGCCTCCACCGGGTCGGTGGTGGTGGGCAGCGCGAACATCGTCGAGCCGCCGCAGTCGTAGTGCGCCCACGGAAAGCGCTTGTAGACCTCTTCACCGAGGATCGCGGCGGTCGCCTTGGCCTGCGCGAGGCGGTCGGCCGGCACTTCGCAGTGGAAGCTCGCGGGCAGCAGGCGCCCGGTGGCGCTGTCTTCCAGGCGGTCGAGCACCTGCCGCATGATGCGAAAGCTCGAGGGCACGAGGCCGGAGGCGTCGCCGGAGTGAATGCCTTCGGTCAGCACCTCGACCTTGAGCGTGCCGCTGGCCATGCCGCGCAGCGACGTGGTGAGCCACAGCTGGTCGTAGTTGCCAGCGCCGGAATCCAGGCAGATCACGAGTTCGACATTGCCCAGGCGCGGACGCAGCGCGTCGACGTAGGGCAAGAGGTCGTAGGAGCCGCTTTCCTCGCAGGTCTCGATCAGCCCGACGATGCGCGGATGCGCCACGCCCTGCGCCTTGAGCGCCTGCAGCGCGGCGACGCTCGCGTACACCGCGTAGCCGTCGTCGGCGCCGCCGCGGCCGTAGAGCAGGCCGTTCTCGTACTTGGGCGTCCAGGGGCCGAGGTCGTTGCGCCAGCCGGTGAATTCGGGCTGCTTGTCCAGGTGGCCGTACATCAGAACGGTCTCGCCCATGTCGGTGCCGGTGGCCGGCACTTCGAAGAACAGCACCGGCGTGCGGCCATCGAGGCGCACGATCTCCAGCTTCAGGCCTTCGACCTTCTGGGCCTCGACCCAGGCGGCGGCGTTGCGCAGCACGGTCTCCAGGTAGCCGTGGGCCGACCAGTCCTTGTCGAAGCCGGGCGACTTGGCCGGGATGGCGATGTAGTCGGTGAGCTGCCTGACGATGTCGCCGTCCCACTGGGCGGTGACATCGGAGAGGGCGCGCGTCGCGTCGAGCGTGCCGGCAGGCATTTCGCGGTGCAGGGGGGCGTTCATCGGTGGGTTCTCCGCGTGGGACGAAAAAAACGCATTTTGCGCCTCGCGGCGAGCGCGCGTAGAGTGCGGGCGATCTCAACCCGGAGCGCAATGTGAGCAAGGCAACGACGACTCGGATCAAGGTGGGCATCGGAGGCTGGACCTACGAGCCCTGGCGCGACAACTTCTATCCCAAGGGGCTCGTGCAGGCCAAGGAGCTGAACTACGCGAGCCGCCACGTGAGCGCCATCGAGATCAACGGCACCTACTACAGCACCTTCAAGCCCGAGACCTTCCGCAAGTGGCACGACGACACGCCCGAGGACTTCATGTTCTCGATGAAGGCCTCGCGCTTCACCACCAACCGCAAGGTGCTGGCGACCGCGGGCGAATCGATCCAGCGCTTCATCGACAGCGGCGTGAGCGAACTGGGCGACAAGCTCGGGCCGATCGTATGGCAGTTCATGCCGACCAAGCAGTTCGATGCGGAAGACTTCGAGGCGTTTCTGGAACTGTTGCCGAAGAAGGAGGGCAGCCGCGTGCTGCGGCACGTGATGGACGTGCGGCACGAGAGCTTCATCACGCCCGCGTACAAGGCGCTCGCGAAGAAGCACAAGGTCTCGACCGTGTTCACCGACGCGGACAAGTTTCCGTCGTTCGAGGAGCCCGAGGGCGACGTGGCCTATGCGCGGCTCATGATGGCCGACGCGAAGCTCAAGACGGGGTATGGACCGAAGGCGCTCGATACCTGGGCCGAGCGCGCGCAGGGCTGGACCGAGTCACCAAAGAAGCGCGATGTGTTCGTCTACTTCATCAACGGCGCCAAAGAAAGAGCACCGGCCGCGGCCGGTGCCTTGTTGGAGCGCTTGGGGTGGAAGCCCCCCGTGGAGGCTTAGGCTGCCGCTTGCAGCGACGGCTTGGCGCCGAAGCTGATTTCGCCGGACAGCTGGCCGCCTTCTTCGATCACGATCTTGCCGTAGCGGATCTTGCCGGTGACCTTGCCGGTCGAATGGATCACGAGCTTCTCGCGCACCGTGAGGTTGCCGTCGAAGATGCCGCGGATTTCGGCAATGTCTATTTCGGCCGAGCCCTTGAACTCGCCCTGTTCGGCGATCTGCATCAGGCGCGAGTCCATGGTCGCTTCGACCAGGCCTTCGACCACGAGCGTGTCGCAATCGGTGATCTCGACGCCCTTCAGCTTGATGTTGGGGCCGACGGTGAGTTTGCTGCCGCCTTCCTTGGCGACGGGTGCTGCCGCTGCGGCGGCGTTGAGGCCGCCTTGCTGCGCGGTCAACGAAGAGGGATTGACGGGCGTGCCCGACAGATTGGTGCCCGAACCGACCAGCGGTGCGGGGCGGGATGTCAACGAGTCGGTGTCACGATCGCGCTTGCCGAAGAAGGGGGACTGTGTAGCCAATGGGGAGCTCCTCAAGAAAGGGACTATCGTAAGAACGCACTCACGGACCGCGGCACTTCATTGCGCAAGAAGCGTAACTGAATAAATCGACCGTGGACATGACAATGTGCGCCATGACCCGTCCGAACGCCGAGCCCCTGTCCTCCGCACATCCTGCACTCGCCTCGCGCGCCATGTCCTCCGTCACCGACGCGCGCTTCGACAAACCGGCGCACGGCTGGCGGCGCACGCTGTTCACGGTGATCTTCGAGGCCGACACGCGCGCGGGCCTGATGTTCGACCTGGCGCTGATCGCGGTGATCGTGACCAGCGTACTGGTGGTGATCCTGGACAGCGTGCAGTCGATTCGGGAGCACTGGCGGCCGCTGTTCAGCGCGCTCGAATGGGTGTTCACCATTCTCTTCACGCTGGAATACATCGCGCGGCTGAGCTGCGTGAACAAGCCGCTGCGCTACGCGCTGAGCTTCTATGGCGTGATCGACCTGCTCGCGCTGCTGCCGACTTTTCTCGTGGCCTTCGCACCCGAGCTGGCCTACCTGATCGACGTGCGCATCCTGCGGCTCCTGCGCGTGTTCCGCATCTTCAAGCTTTCGCGCTACTCGGTGGAGTACCGCGCGCTGGTGTCGGCCGTGGCGGCGAGCCGGCGCAAGATCACGGTGTTCGTGGGCTTCGTGATGCTGGTGGTGCTGGTGATGGGCACGCTGATGTACGTGGTCGAGGGGCCGGTGCACGGCTTCACGAGCATTCCGGTGGCGATCTACTGGGCGATTTCGACGATGGCCACGGTGGGCTTCGGCGACCTCGTGCCCAAGACCGACCTGGGCCGCGCGATCGCCTCGGTGATGATGCTGCTGGGCTGGGGCGTGCTGGCCGTGCCCACCGGCATCGTGACCGCCGAGATGGCGCGGCGTGGACCCGACGACGAAGTGATGCCGCTGGCCGGGCGCGGCATCCTCGCGATGACGCCGCCTGCCGCACCGCCGCGGCGGCTCACGCCGGCTGCCAGACGACGCGCCCTTGCGCAGCATCGTCGAGGCGGGCGATGAAGGCATTCGCCTCGGGCTCGGCAAGCGTGAAGGCGAAGTGCACGTCGTCAGCGTGCTGCACGCTGTCGAGCACCGCGCCGACGGCGGCCAGCTCTCGCCGCACCAATCCTTCGAGCGCATAGGGCACGGCGCAGCGCAGGTTCCGCTGGCGCACCAGCGGCACGAGCGTGGCGCCGAGCAGGGCCTGCGCGATGGCGTCGGTGTAGGCGCGCACGAGGCCGCCGGCACCGAGCTTCACGCCGCCGAAATAGCGCACCACCGTCGCGAGCGAGCCTTCGATCTGTTGATGGCGCAGCACTTCCAGCATGGGGCGTCCCGCCGTGCCGCCGGGCTCGCCGTCGTCGTTGGCCGCCGACTGGCCGCCGGCCATCAGCGCCCAGCACACATGCGCGGCCACGGGGTGCTCGACACGCAGCGATGCGACGACGGCCAAAGCGGCCGCGCGGTCGGCCACGGGCTGCACGCAGCCGATGAACCGGCTCTTCTTGATGACCAGTTCGCTGTGAACCGGCTGGGCCAGCGTGAAGCTCATCCGGTGCGCTGCGGCGCGGTGTTCAGCCGCCGCGCTCGAACTTGAAGACCGCGGTGCTGGCGCGCGCGTTCGGCAGCCAGCGCACGTCGCGCCCGTTCTGCAGGCCGAAGGCATCGAGCACGCGCAGGTTGTTCTTGCCGGCCAGCACCTCGAAGTCCTTGAAGGTGCCCACGCGGATGTTGGGCGTGTCGTACCACTGGTAGGGCAGGCGGCGCGTCACCGGCATGCGCCCGCGCGCGATGCTCAGGCGGTTTGGCCAGTGCGCGAAGTTGGGAAAGGCGACGATGCCGATGCGGCCCACGCGCGCGGTTTCGCGCAGCATCACTTCGGCATTGCGCAGGTGCTGCAGCGTGTCGATCTGCAGCACCACATCGAACGAGGCGTCGTCGAACATCGCGAGGCCTTCGTCCAGGTTCAGCTGGATCACGTCGACGCCGCGGCGGATGCACTGCAGCACGTTGCCATCGGCGATTTCCACGCCGTAGCCGGTGCAGCCGCGCTCGCGCTGCAAGAGGTCGAGCAGGGCGCCGTCGCCGCAGCCCAGGTCGAGCACGCGCGCGCCTTCGGGCACGAGCGCGGCGATCAGTTTCTGGTTGTCGAGGTCGCTCATTGGATTTCCTTGGCGACGCGTTCGAAGTAGGAGCGCACCACGCCGATGTAGCGCACGTCGTCCAGCAGGAAGGCGTCGTGGCCGTGCGGCGCGTCGATCTCGGCGTAGCTCACGTTGCGGCGGTTGTCCAGGAGCGCCTTCACCAGTTCGCGACTGCGCGCGGGCGAGAAGCGCCAGTCGGTCTTGAAGCTCACGAGCAGGAACTTGGCAGTCGCCTTCGCGAGCGCGGTGCTGAGCTGGCCGCCGTGGCCGCGCGCGGGGTCGAAGTAGTCGAGCGCGCGGGTGATCAGGAGGTAGGTGTTCGCGTCGAAGTACTCGCTGAACTTGTCGCCCTGGTAGCGCAGGTAGCTCTCGATCTGGAACTCGACGTCCTGCGTGGAGTAGCGGTAGTCCAGCCCCGCGGCCTCGCCCTCGACGGCGCTGCGCAGGATGCGCCCGAACTTCTCGTTCATCACGTCGTCGCTCAGGTACGTGATGTGGCCAATCATCCGCGCGATGCGCAGGCCCCGCTTGGGGATCACGCCGTGCTCGTAGAAGTGGCCGCCATGGAAGTCGGGGTCGGTCACGATGGCGCGGCGCGCCACTTCGTTGAAGGCGATGTTCTCGGCCGTGAGGTTGGGCGCGCTGGCCACGACCACGGCGTGGCGCACGCGGTCGGGGTACTGCAGCGTCCACGAGAGCGCCTGCATGCCGCCGAGGCTGCCGCCCATCACGGCGGCGAGCGTCCGGATGCCCAAGGCATCGAGCAGCACGGCCTGCGCATCGACCCAGTCTTCGACGGTCACCACCGGGAAGTCGGCGCCGTAGACGCGGCCGGTCGCGGCGTTCACGTGCATCGGGCCGGTCGAGCCGAAGCAGGAACCGAGGTTGTTGACGCCGATCACGAAGAAGCGGTCGGTGTCGACCGGCTTGCCCGGGCCGACCATGTTGTCCCACCAGCCCTCGGAGCGCGCCTGGCCTTCGTAGACGCCCGCCACGTGGTGCGAGGCGTTCAGCGCATGGCAGACCAGCACCGCGTTGCTGCGGTCGGCGTTGAGGGTGCCGTAGGTTTCGTAGGCGAGCGTGTAGTCGCTGATCGATGCGCCGCTGCGCAGGGCCAGCGGGCCTGCGAACTGCATCGACTGCGGACTGACGACCAAAGGAGGTGACGACATGAATGAAAAAACCCGGCCTCGCCAAAAACGAGCCGGGTTCCGGTGCCGTCTTTAGCTGAATTTATAAAGCGCCCGCAAGCTGTAGCAAATCGGCGCAATGCAAAGTATATCCCCCAGGCTGCGCGCACTTCGTGTCGCTTCGCCAACCCCCTTCGGGGGCAACACCTGCGGCCCGGCGAAGCCGGTTCCGCGGTGTTTCTGGAAGGAATCCTTTCTACCAGCCGACGATCATCACGATGCCCAGCACCAGGAAGATCGCCGCCGAGATGCCATGCACGAGCTTGATCGGCACGCGCCGCACGATCTTCTCGCCCAGCCACACCACCGGCGCATTGGCCAGCATCATCCCGAGCGTGGTGCCGGCGACGACCCAGAAGTAGTCCTGCGTGAAGCGGGCGGCGAGCATGACGGTGGCGATCTGGGTCTTGTCGCCCATCTCGGCCAGGAAGAATGCGACGAGCGTGGTGCCGAAGACGCCGAAGTGCGAGGCGCCGGGCGCGTCGTCATCGTCGAGCTTGTCGGGAATCAGCATCCAGACGGCCATCGCGATGAAGGAGCCGCCAAGGATCCAGCGCAGCACCTCGGGACCGAGCCAGCGCGTGATGTAGTTGCCGACGGCGCCCGCCAGCGCGTGGTTGACGATGGTGGCGGCGAAGATGCCCAGGACGATGGGCCAGGGTTTCCTGAAACGCGCGGCCAGGAGAAGGGCCAGGAGCTGGGTCTTGTCGCCCATTTCCGCGAGCGCGACGACGCCCGTTGCTACGAGAAAAGCTTCCATGATGAACGTGGGGTTCCTTGGGCCGAAGGACGCAATTGACCGTGCAACACCTTCGGCCATATTCCCGAAGTTGCACGGTCAAAGGTCTCGCCAGGTGTGTTCACTGCACGCGCCATGTCCTGTGTGGGGCAGGACAAGTCTGTTGACGCGGGCCCTTCTCGAAAAACGGAAGGCGGCTACTCCCCAATGACGGGGCGGATTCTACCTGTAACGCCAACCGCCTCATTCCGTTCCGGTAAGCGTGCGCTAGCTTTCCTGGGTTTTGACAAGTGCTACTCCAAGAAGCAATTTCCCGCTTGCTTTTTGCATATTTCACCCATAATGCACGAGCCTCCCTCTTCATTTCTGGTCGGGGGGTAGTTCGGTGATCGGTCAGTTTCGCGCGACTCGACGGCTCTCGTTTGAGTGATGCTTTCGGGACTCCATCGCTTTTCTTGATGTGTTTATAGGAGTCCCTTGATGGGCAACAAACTGTACGTCGGCAACCTGCCTTACTCGGTGCGCGACGGTGATCTCGAACAGGCATTCGGACAATTCGGCGCAGTGACCAGCGCCAAGGTCATGATGGAACGCGACACCGGTCGCTCGAAGGGCTTCGGCTTCGTCGAGATGGGCAGTGACGCCGAAGCGCAAGCTGCCATCAGTGGCATGAACGGCCAGCCCCTGGGCGGCCGCAGCGTCGTCGTCAACGAAGCACGTCCCATGGAAGCTCGTCCCCCGCGCAGCGGTGGTGGCGGCTACGGCGGCGGCGGTGGCCGCAGTGGCGGCGGTGGTGGCGATGGCGGTTTCCGCAGCCCCTACGGCGCGGGCCCCCGTGGCGGCGGCGGCGGTGGTCGCTCCGGCGGTGGTGGTGGCGGCTACGGCGGCGGTGGCAACAGCGGCTACTGATCCCTGCGCACACAAAGACAAAAGGCTCCCTCGGGAGCCTTTTTCATGGGTGAATCGCCCGACTTGTTCAGCTTTCGCCGCTGCGCTTCTTGCGTCCTCGGCCTTGGACGACGCGGTCGAGCGCGGCATTCGGCAGCATGCGCATGATCTTGGCGATCACGCCCATCTGCCACGGAATCACGCGGTAGCTGGTGCCGGCCTCGATGGCGCGCAGCGCTTGGTCCGCGAAGTCCTCGGCCTTCATGAGAAAGGGCATGCCGTAGCGGTTGCCATGCGTGAGCGGCGTGTCGATGTAGCCCGGGCACAGCGTGACGACCTTGACGCCGCTCTTGTGCAGCTCGCCGCGCAGGCTTTCGCAGTACGCGACCACGCCCGCCTTGCTCGCGCAATAGGCGCCGTGCCCCGGCAGCCCGCGGATGGCCGCGACGCTCGCGATGCCGACCAGCCGCCCGCTGCCGCGCCGCCGCATCGCCGCCACGAACGGATGAAAGGTGGCCATCAGCCCCACGTTGTTGGTCGCGAAGGTGCGTGTCATCACGTCGATGTCCCCGCGCTCCACGGTATCGACGCCGACGCTGATGCCGGCGTTGGCGATCACCACGTCGGGCAGCCCCTGGTGCTCGATGCAGGCGGCGCCGGCCGCCACGATGCTGTCGGTCTGCGACACGTCCGCGCTGTAGATCTGGTAGCGGCCTGCGTCCAGTCGGCGGGCGCTCGCCCACGATTCGATCTCAGCCGTGCGCCGTGCCACCAGCGCCAGCCGATAGCCCGCGTCATAAAAACGCGAGGCCAGCGCCTGGCCGATGCCGCTCGATGCGCCGGTGATGAAGACGAGCGGGGAGGTGGTTGTCATGCGTGAGTGGGTGTCTTCTTCAGCGCGGCTTCTTGCCAGCGCCCGCGGCCGTGGCGGCCGAGGGCACCAGCAGCCCGCGCACCCGGCCGGTCAGGTTGGCCACGCCGCTCAGGTTGTCGTAGTCGAGGTTGTCGGCGGTGAACTGGTCGACGCCGCGAATCAGCGTGACCGGCTTGTTCGACGTCACCCGCTCGGTGTCGAGAAAGGCGTGCAGGAAATCGCCGCGGAATTCGAGCCGCGGCGTGGGCTTGCCGTTGGCGCCCACCGACGGGTCGCGGATGACGATCGCATTGCCGAACAGCTGGATCTCGCTACCGTCCGAATTCGAGAGCCCCCGGTTGGCCGTCGCGTGCGTGGTGTAGCCCTGCGGCGAGACCGAGCGCATGCGCACGTCGTCGACCTCGACCGTGTCGGTGTCCGGATAGTGCCGGCCTTCCTTGCCGTGCAGTTCGCTGCGCAGGTCGCCGTTGGGCAGGAAGTTCTTGATCACGAAGTCGCGCATGAAATAGTCGGGCTCGTGCGTGGGCGCCACCTTGGCGGTGGGCTCCAGCAGCTTGGGCGCGTTGCGCACCAGCCAGTAGGTGCCGAGCGCCACGGCCGCCGTCAGGATGATCGGCAGGTAGATCGTCGCGCGGTCGAGCACGTCGCGCACCAGGCCCCATGCGCTTTTCAGGTTGGTCATGGGTTCGGGCCTCGCGCGGCGTCGAGCAGGTGCCGGTACTGGCCGCAAGCCGTGAGCAGCAGGTCGCAGAATTCGCGCGCCGCGCCTTCGCCGCCGCGCGCCTGGGTGACGTAGCGCGCAACGCCGCGCACTTCGACATGCGCATTGGCCGGCGCCGCCGCAAAGCCCACGCGGGTGAGCACCGGCAGGTCGGGCCAGTCGTCGCCGATGGCCGCGGCCTGCGCCCAGGTGAAGCCCAGTTGCTCGAGCATGGTTTCGGCCGCGGGCAATTTGTCTTCGGTGCCGTAGCGCACATGCTCGATGCCCAGCGCCTCGAGCCGCACGCGCAGCGGCTTGGAATCGCGCCCCGTGATCACGGCCGGCACGATGCCCGCCAGCCGCAACAGTTTCAGGCCGTAGCCATCGAGGATGCTGAATCGCTTGAGCGTTTCGCCGTGCTCGGTGAAATAGACGCCGCCGTCGGTCAGCACGCCGTCGATGTCGAAGAAGACGATGCGGACATCCTGCGCGGCGAGCAATGTTTCGGCCTGGAACGCGAGCGGCATCAGATGACTTTCGCGCGCATCAGGTCGTTGATGCTCAGCGCGCCGATCAGGAGGCCCGCGGCGTCGACCACCAGCACGCTGGTGATGCGGTGGTTTTCCATCAGCTCGGCCGCCTCGACGGCCAGCGCGTCGGCGCGCAGCGTGCGGGGGCCCGGATGCATGACGTCGGCGGCCGTCAAGGCGCGCAGGTCGGCGCCGGTCTCGACCTTCCGGCGCAGGTCGCCGTCGGTGAAGATGCCGATCGCCCGGCCCTCGGCGTCGACCACGGCGGTGGCGCCGAGCCCCTTGGAGCTCATCTCGCGCATCAGCTCGCTCAGCGATGCGGTGGGCGCGACGCGCGGCACCTCGGCGTCCGAGCGCATCACGTCGCTCACGTGGGTCAGGAGCTTGCGACCCAGCGCGCCGCCGGGGTGCGAGCGCGCGAAATCCTCGGAGCCGAAGCCGCGCGCATCGAGCAGCGCCACGGCCAGCGCATCGCCCATCGCCATCTGCGCGGTGGTGCTCGCGGTGGGGGCGAGGTTGAGGGGGCAGGCTTCCTTGGACACACCGGCGTCGAGCACGATGTCGGCATGGCGTCCGAGCGTCGAGTCGGCGCGGCCGGTCATGGCGATCAGCGGCACGCCCTGGCGCTTGACCACGGGCAGGATCACCGTGAGTTCCTGGACCTCGCCGCTGTTGGAGATGGCCAGCACCAGGTCGACCGCCTTGATCATCCCCAGGTCGCCATGGCTGGCCTCGGCCGGGTGCACGAACATCGCCGGCGTGCCGGTGGAGGCGAGGGTGGCGGCGATCTTGCGGCCGACGTGGCCGCTCTTGCCCATACCCATCACGACCACGCGGCCGCGCACCTCCAGGATCTTGCGCACGGCGTCCACGAAGCTGGGACCGACACGGTCCTTCAGGCCGAGGACGGCTTGGGCTTCGATGTCGAACGTGAGGCGTGCCCGAGCGAGGATGGCGTCGGGGTCGACCACGGGGGCCGGGGCGGGGCGGGAACTCATCGGCCGATTTTACGGGCCGCTCAGAGTCGATTGGCGGCTTGCCCCGGGGAAGCCCGGGGCACGGACATTGCTCTAGCATCCGCACCCATGTCTTCGTTCGATCTCACGCTGTTGTATTTGCTGGCCGCAGTGATCGGCGTGGTGGTCTGCCGGTCGCTCAAGCTGCCGCCGATGCTGGGGTATCTCTCGGCGGGGGTCCTGATCGGGCCGCATGCATTCGCATTGGCGCAGAACTCCGAAGGCATCCGCCACCTGGGCGAATTCGGCGTCGTGTTCCTCATGTTCGTGATCGGGCTCGAGTTCAGCCTGCCCAAGCTGCGGGCGATGCGCAAGCACGTGTTCGGCCTCGGCCTCCTGCAGGTGCTGCTCACGATGGCCATCGCCACGGCCGGCGCCCTGGTCATCGCCACGCAGCTGCCGCCGGCCTGGCGCCTGGGCTGGCAGACGGCGCTCGCGCTCTCGGGCGCGCTCACCATGAGCAGCACCGCCATCGTGGTCAAGCTGATGTCCGAGCGGCTCGAGCTGGAGAGCGAGCACGGCAAGCGGGTGATGGGCGTGCTGCTGTTCCAGGACTTGGCGGTGGTGCCGCTGCTGGTGCTGATCCCCGCACTCGGCGCACCGCCCGAGGCGCTGGCCAAGGCGCTGGGCCTGGCGCTGGTGAAGGCGACGGTTCTCATCGGCCTTCTGCTCTACGGCGGCCCGCGCGTGATGCGCTGGTGGCTCACCATCGTTGCGCGGCGGCGCAGTGAGGAGCTCTTCATCCTGAACGTGTTGCTGATCACGCTGGGGCTCGCGTGGCTCACCGAGCTGGCGGGCCTGAGCCTCGCGCTGGGTGCGTTCATCGCCGGCATGCTGGTGTCGGAGACCGAATACAAGCACCAGGTCGAAACCGACATCCGCCCGTTCCACGACGTGCTGCTGGGCCTGTTCTTCATCACGGTCGGCATGTCGCTGGACTGGCACATCGTGGTCGACCGGTGGCTCCTGGTGGCCGTGCTGCTGCTGGTGCCGCTGCTCTTCAAGCTAGCGCTGGTGACGCTGCTCGCGCGGGTGCTGGGCGCGACCTCCGGAGTGTCGCTGCGCACCGGCCTCTATCTTGCGCAGGCCGGCGAGTTCGGCTTCGTGCTGCTGACGCTCGCGCAGGACAGGAGCCTGCTGCCGCCCTGGCTTGCGAACCCGGTGCTGGCCTCGATGGTGCTGTCGATGCTCGCGACGCCGTTCATCATCATGTACAGCAACGCCATCGTGCGAAAGCTGGTGGCCAGCGACTGGCTGCAGCAGTCGCTGCAGATGACCAGCATCGCGCGCAAGACCATCAACACCGCCAGGCACGTGATCATCTGCGGCTACGGGCGCTGCGGGCAGAACCTGGCGCGCATCCTGGAGCGCGAAGGCATTCCGTACATGGCGCTCGACCTCGACCCCGACCGCGTGCGCCAGGCCGCCGCCGCCGGCGACTCGGTGGTGTTCGGCGACGCAGCGCGGCTGCAGGCGCTGATGGCCGCGGGCCTCGCGCGCGCCAGCGCGGTCGTCGTCACGTACCTGGACGTGCCCGGCGCGATGAAGGTGCTGGCCAACACGCGCGCCCACGCTGCCCATGTGCCGGTGATCGTGCGCACGCAGGACGACCACGACCTGGAGAAGCTGCAGGCCGCCGGCGCGACCGAGGTGGTGCCCGAGGCGATCGAGGGTTCGCTGATGCTCGCGAGCCACGCGCTGGCGCTGGTCGGCGTGCCGATGCGCCGCGTGATCCGCGTGGTGCAGGACCAGCGTGACGCGCGCTACAACCTGCTGCGCGGCTACTTCCACGGCGCCGACGACGACAACGCCGACGAGATCGACCACGAGCGGCTCAACAGCTTCACCCTGAACCCCGGCGCCCGCGCCATCGGCCACACCCTGGAGCAGCTGGCGCTGGACACCCTGGGCGTGCGCGTCGCCACCCTGCGCCGCCAGGACGGCCAGGCCCGCGTGCCCACCGGCGAGACCGTGCTGACGGATGGCGACACGCTGGTGCTCTCGGGCAAACCCACCGCCCTGGCCATCGCCATCGAACGCCTTCAAAAAGGCTAGCTTCTTGTTCGGGAATACCGAGGAACCGGCTTTGCCGGGCCTCAGGTATTGCTCCCGGTAGGGGGTGGGCGAAGCGGACACGAAGTGCCGCGCAGCCTGGGGGCGAGCTAATTGATCAGGGTGGGGTTGCGCTTTTCTTCTTCGAGCCGCTGCTGGCGCCGCACCGCTTCGCACTGCGCATGCGCCTTGAACTCGGGCTTCACGCACTGCGCCGCCATGCACTGGGCCTTGGCGATGAAGTTGCGGTCGCCGCACAGGGCCTGCGGTTCGGCGGGAGCGGCCGGAGCCGCGGGCGGCGGCGCCGGCGCGGCGGCGGGTGCCGGGGCTTCGGGCGCTGCGGACGGCGGCGTGGCTGCTGCCTGCTTGCGCGGCGGCTTGGCCACAGGCTTGGGTGTTGCGGCCGGCGTGGCTGGGACCGCTTCTGCCGCAGTCGCTTCGACAGCCGGCGTCTCAGGGAGTGCAGCGGATTCGGCGGGCGGTGGCATGGCAACCGGCGGTGCGGCAGCAGGTGCCGGAGCAGGCACTGCGACGGGCGGCGGCGGCGCCTCGGCCTGCTCCGCCGCCTTGCGCGTGCCATAGCCATACCAGCCGGCGATAACCATCACCACCGCGACCGCCAGCAGGCTCAGCCAGAGAACGAGGCCACGCCGGCGCAACGCCGGTTCAGGCGGCTCGGGTGTGCGAGGCACCTTGACCCGCGCGCGCTTGCGTTCGGACCGCTCGCTGATGGAAGACGGCGTCGGCACAGGCTGGCCGGGCGCGAGGATCACGGTGCGCTCGTCGCCCGGTACAGCGGCCGGCGCCCGGCCGAAAAAGCTGCGCGCGGACGGCGCGGGCTCGGGGAGGTCGAAAAGCGGCGCCGGGATCGTCGGCGCGCGCAACTGGGCGGGCGCGGTGGTGGCCCATTCGCGATCGGCCTGGCTGCCCAAATTGAGGGGGCTGGGGGCAGGAGGAATCCGGCTCGCCGTCGCGGACAGCGTCGTGCCGCAGCTCTTGCAGAAATTCGCGCCGTCACGGTTTTCCGTGCTGCAGACCGGGCAGATCGAGGCCATGGCTTACTTACTGACTACTCTCGGAATCCAAAAGAACAAACACTCTGCTGCGCGTGCGGCCTGCGAATCGGTCTGGCTGTGCGCCGAAGGCGCCTCAGGTCACGGCCACGCGCTTGGAGCGGTGCGCCATGCGCTTGGCGATCACGGCGCCCAGCGCCATCGCGATCTCCAGCGCCATGTTGGGCTGGCGGTTCGACATTTCCGCAAAGCGGATCGCGGTGAGGCGCCAGACGCGTCCCGCGCCGGTGACGACCACGTTGGCCGAGTGCGGCTGGCGCGAGAAGAAAGCGCCTTCGCCCACCACCGCGCCGGGCGTGAGGACCGCCAGGCGCATCTGTTCCTTGCTGCTGACGCGGTGCACGCTGATGGCGCCGCTCTCGACAAAGAACACTGACCGGTCGGGTGTGTTCTGCTCGATCAGCACGTCGCCCACGCCGGTGTCGATGGGCTGCAGGTAACCGGCCACCGTTTCCCATTGCTGGACGGTGAAGGTCAACGCAAAGGCGTCGGTGCTCGTGTTTTCCGCGATGGCGCGGCTCAGGTTCAGGATGGACATGTTTTTTTCGGCCCCCGCATGTGAGTCGAAGTATCCGCGAAGGCCACGCGTTTCGGCTACAAGTGTTTACGTTTCGCCGGGCGGCGCGTCGCCATGTGTCGCTATTTCCCGATACAGAAGCGCGAAAAGATGACGCCCAGCAGATCGTCGGCGCCGAACTCCCCGGTGATCTCGTTGAGCGCGTTCTGCGCGAGGCGCAGCTCCTCGGCCAAGAGATCAAGCAGCTGCGCTTGGGCCGCGAGGTGGCTCGCGGCCAGCGCCAGGTGCGTCTCGACCCGGCCGAGCGCCTGCACGTGGCGCGCGCGCGCGAGGTAGACGCCTTCAGGCACGGATTGCCAGCCGGCCATGGCCAGCAACTGATCGCGCAGGGCCTCGATGCCCAGGCCGGTCTTCGCCGAGAGCGCGATGCCTTGAGCCGGAGCGGTGCCCGGCGCAGCGTCCTGCTTGTTCCAGACATCGAGCACCGGCACGCTCGCGGGCAGCTTGCCCTGCAGGCCGCGCAGGATTTCGGCGTCGGCGGCGGCGTAGTCCGGCTGCTCGGCGCGCGTCAGGTCGTGCAGGAACAGCACGGCGTCGGCGTTTTCGATTTGTCCCCAGGCGCGCGCCACGCCGATCTGCTCGACCTCGTCGCTGCTGTCGCGCAGGCCCGCCGTGTCGGCCACGTGCAGCGGCACGCCGTGGATCTGGATGGTCTGCGAGACCACGTCGCGCGTGGTGCCCGCCACCGCGCTCACGATGGCCAGCTCGGCGCCGGCCAGGGCGTTGAGCAGCGAGCTCTTGCCCGCGTTCGGCTGGCCCGCGATGACGACCTTGATGCCTTCGCGCAGCAGGGCGCCTTGCTTGGCGCGCTGCTGCACGGCGGCGAGTTGCGACTGCAGCCTCGCGAGCTGCCCAGCCGCATCGGCCTTCTGCAGGAAGTCGATTTCCTCTTCCGGAAAGTCGAGCGTCGCCTCGACCAGCATGCGCAGGTGGATCAGCGCATCGCGCAGCGTGTGGATCTCGCGCGAGAACGCGCCCGAGAGCGAACGCCCGGCGCTGCGTGCCGCGGCCTCGGTGCTGGCGTCGATCAGGTCGGCGATGGCCTCGGCCTGCGCCAGATCGATCTTGCCGTTGAGGAACGCGCGCTGGCTGAATTCGCCCGGCTCGGCCACGCGCAGGCCGACAAGGCGCGGGCGTCCGGTGACCGGGTCGGCTTCGGCCGCGGCTTCGAGACAGCGCGCCAGCAGCAGCTGCAACACGACCGTGCCGCCGTGCGCCTGCAGCTCGAGCACGTCTTCGCCGGTGAAGGAGTTCGGCGAAGGAAAGTGGATCGCCAGCCCGTGATCGACCGGCTCGCCGCCGGCGTCCCGAAACGGCAGGTACGTCGCCTCGCGCGGCTTGAGCGCGCGCCCGCAGACCGCCTCGATCAACGGCGCCAGCCGGGCGCCGGACACCCGCACGATGCCCACTGCCCCGCGCCCCGAGGCGGTGGCGACGGCGACGATGGGATCGGTGGTGCGGGCGAAGGTCATGGCAGCGCGATTCTTTCAGCAAAAAGGAAAAGGGCCGCGGATGCGGCCCTTTGCGGTGGCGACGAAGCGCCGGTGGGTGGGCGGCTTACTTGCCCAGCACGCCCAGCCGCTTGTTGATGAACCACTGCTGCGCGATCGACAGCACGTTGTTCGTGATCCAGTACAGCACGAGGCCGGCGGGGAAGAAGATGAACATCACGCTGAACGCGAGCGGCATGATCCACATCAGCTTGGCCTGCATCGGATCGGGCGGCGTCGGGTTGAGCCAGGTCTGGAAGAGCGACGTGAGCGTCATCACGACCGGCAGGATGTACCAGGGGTCCGGTGCCGAGAGGTCGGTGATCCAGCCGATCCACGGTGCGTGGCGCATTTCGACCGACGACAGCAGCACCCAGTAGAGCGCGATGAACACCGGGATCTGGATCACGATGGGGAAACAGCCGCCCATCGGATTGACCTTCTCGGTCTTGTAGATCCGCATCATCTCCTGCTGCATCTCTTGCGGCTTGTCTTTGAGCCGCTCGCGCATTTCCATGATCTTGGGATTGATGGCCTTCATCTTGGCCATGCTGGCGTAGGCCTTGGCGTTGAGCCAGTAGAAGGCCGCCTTCAGCAGCACCACCAGCGCCACGATCGACCAGCCCCAGTTGCCCAGGATGCCGTGCAGCTGGGTGAGCAGCCAGTACAGCGGCTTGGAGATGATCGCGAAGATGCCGTAGTCCTTCACCAGGTCCAGGCCGGGGGCGATGGTTTCGAGCTTCTTTTCTTCTTCGGGGCCGGCGAACAGCACGCTGTTCACGAGTTGCGTGGCGCCCGGGGCAATCTTGGGCAGCGTGGCCACCATGGCGACGGTGAAGAGGTTGTCGCCCAGGTCCTTCACGCGGAATTCGCGGCGCAGTTGCTCGCTGGCCGGGTCACCCTTGAGGAGCCAAGCCGACGCGAAGTAGTGCTGCACCATCGCGATCCAGCCGTCGTTGGCCGGCGGCGGCGGCTCGATCTTGCCCTTGGCAATGTCCTTGAAGTCGAGCTTGTGGAACTTCTTCTCGTTGGTGTAGGCGGCCGGACCGGTGAAGGTGTTGGTGCCGAACATCGTGCTGCTGGCCACCGTGCCGTGGCGCAGGAGCTGCATGTAGAGCTGCGCGTCGCGCGGCTGGTCGCTCACGTTGGCCACTTCGTGGCGCACGCCGATGGCGTAGTCGCCGCGGTGGAACACGTAGGTCTTGGTGTACTTCAGGCCGCCGACGGGGGCGCTCTCGAAGCTCACTTCCAGCGTGTTCTGGCCGTCGGCCATTTCGCGGGGGCCGGCCTTGGCCGTCATCGGCGTCAGGTGGTTGGGAAAGCGCTCACCCGAGTCGACGGGGTTCAGGAGGCCCGTCTGCGCCACGTAGCGCGTGGCCGGCGAGCCGTTCTCGAACAGCACGACGCGCTTGGTGCGGTCGGCCTCGTCGTACTTCTGCAGCTCCAGGTTGTTGACCGTGCCGCCATCGCTGTCGATCGTGGCCTTGAACAGGTCGGTGGTCACGACGACCTGCTCGCGGGGCGCGGCCGCCGCGGCCTGCGTGGGCACGGCGCCGGCGTTGCCGCTGGTGGTGCCGGATGCCGTCGGCACGCCGTTGCTGCTGGTTGCGGGTGTGGTGCCGGCCGGCGCTGCGGCCACGGCCGCCGGCTTGCTCGACGGCAGGAAGGTCGGCTTGTTGCCGTTGAAGACCTGCCATTGGTCCCACAGCAATACCAGCGAGAACCCAAAAATCACCCACAGGATCGTGCGGCGGATATCGTTCATGACGAAGACTTCTTGTCGGAGGAGAGAAGAGACGAAAACAGCGAGCCTGACTTGTCAGTGCGACACGGTGATTTCGGTGGAACCGGATCGTGGCCGCCCTGGCACCAGGGCTGGCAACGCGCGATGCGGTGCAGAGTGAGGTAGCTGCCCTTGAGCGCACCGTGCACCTCCAGCGCCTCGATCGAATACACCGAGCAGGTCGGCGTGAAGCGGCACGACTGGCCGAGCCAGGGGCTCAGCAGCAGGCGGTAGCCCTTCACGAGGCCGATCAGCAGGCGTTTCATGAGGAGGAGGGAGAAGAAGGTGCCGGTGCCGGTGCCGGTGCGGGTGAACGCGCGGCGCGCGCCAGCAACTGCTGGAGTTCGGCGCGCACGGCGCCCTTGAGCTTGTCCGAGGACGCGCTCACGAATTCCTTGCGATCGAACCCCGCCCGCAGCCGCACCACGTGCGCAGCACGAGGCAAGCCGACGTCGGGCGCGGCGCTCACGGTATAGATCTGGCGCTTGATGGCGTTGCGCGTGACGGCACGACGCGCCCAGCGCTTGGGCACCATGGCGCCCAGCCAGACATCGTCAGACGCGAACAGCGGCGCTGCGCTCGATGCGAGATCGAGCGCACAGCGATGCAATGCGAAATGGGCAGTGCGCGCCACAGTGGCACCTGCGAGGACGGCCTGGAATTGCGCGCGGGTCTTGAGCCGCTGCATGGAACCCGAGCCGCGTCCGTCGTTACCGATCGGGCCGCGTGCGCCAGCTGAAGGTGCTGGCGCGGGCGGTTCGGCTGCTGGCAACGGCAGGTGAGCCGCCGTCAGACGGCCAGGCGCTTGCGGCCCTTGGCGCGGCGTGCGTTGATGACGGCACGGCCGCCGCGGGTCTTCATGCGGACCAGAAAGCCGTGGGTACGGGCGCGGCGGACTTTGGATGCTTGGTATGTGCGTTTCATGATGGTTCCAGATTCCCTGATTTCCGCATGCGAAAAGCGCGCGGGCGCTGGGGAGCGTGTTTCGGATGGCCCCCGAAAGACGCAATGAGGTTTTCAGGGAAACCCGCAATTATCGCAAACATTCGGCCGGGGAACAATCTTCGACTGGATTTGCGGGCCTTTCGCAGCCGTCCACAGCGTGTGGATAAGGTTTTGACAAGTTAGAATGCCCGGCGCCTTCCAGCAGAGAATATCCACAATACCTATACCAAGAAATGCCCGAGGGATTCACCACTTTTCAAAGCGCCCATGTCGACTGACGGCATCGGCGAAAGCCTCTGGCAGGCCTGCGTCGACCAGCTCGCGCAGGAGCTGTCCGAGCAGCAGTTCAACACCTGGATCAAGCCCCTGACCGCACAGGTTGCGGACGACCTGTCGCGCATGACGGTGTTCGTGGCCAACCGCTTCAAGCTCGACTGGATCCGCGCCCAGTACGCCGGCAAGATCGCCGCCATGGCCGAGAAGATGTACGGCCAGCCGGTGGCTGTCGAGTTAGCGCTTGCTCCTCGCGAAGCGCCCGTGCGCTCTACCCCCGTGGCCGTGATGACCGAGACCGACGTGCCGCGCGACGTGGCCGGTCCGGGCGAGGAGCCGGCCGCCGCCGGCTTCAAGAATCGCCTCAATTCAGGCCTCACTTTCGACACCCTGGTCGAAGGCACGGCCAACCGCATGGCGCGCGCCGCGGCCATGCACGTGGCCGGCATGCCGGGCCATCTGTACAACCCGCTTTTCATCTACGGCGGCGTCGGCCTGGGCAAGACCCACCTGATGCACGCTGTGGGTAACCGGCTCCTGGCCGATCGCCCCGATTCCAAAGTTCTCTACATCCACGCCGAGCAATTCGTCTCGGATGTGGTCAAAGCCTATCAGCGCAAGACTTTCGATGAGTTCAAGGAGCGGTACCACTCGCTCGACCTGCTCCTAATCGACGACGTGCAGTTCTTCGCCAACAAGGACCGCACGCAGGAAGAATTCTTCAACGCGTTCGAGGCCCTGCTGGCCAAGAAGTCGCACATCGTGATGACCAGCGACACCTATCCCAAGGGCCTGGCCGACATCCACGAGCGCCTGGTTTCGCGCTTCGATTCGGGCCTCACGGTCGCGATCGAGCCGCCCGAGCTCGAGATGCGCGTGGCCATCCTGATCAACAAGGCGCGCGCCGAATCGGCCGAAATGCCCGAGGAAGTGGCCTTCTTCGTCGCCAAGAACGTGCGCTCCAACGTGCGCGAGCTCGAAGGGGCGCTGCGCAAGATCCTGGCTTACTCGCGCTTCAACCAGAAGGAGATCTCGATCGCCCTGGCGCGCGAGGCGCTGCGCGACCTGCTGTCGATCCAGAATCGCCAGATCTCGGTCGAGAATATCCAGAAGACGGTGGCCGACTACTACAAGATCAAGGTCGCCGACATGTACAGCAAGAAACGCCCGGCCAGCATTGCGCGGCCGCGGCAGATCGCGATGTACCTGGCCAAGGAGCTCACCCAGAAGAGCCTGCCGGAAATCGGCGAGCTGTTCGGCGGGCGCGACCACACGACGGTGCTGCACGCGGTGCGCAAGATCTCGGGCGAGCGCCAGCAGCTCACCGAGCTCAACCAGCAGCTGCACGTCCTCGAACAGACGCTCAAGGGCTGAAGCCGGATGCCATCAAAAATGCCCCTCGCGACAGCGGAGAATGGCGTCTTACAAGCTGATTCAAAGAGATAAGAGAAGAGGAAGAAGACATGATCGTTTTGAAGGCAACCCAAGACAAGGTTCTTGCAGCGCTGCAGTCGGTGTCGGGCATCGTCGAGCGGCGCCACACGCTGCCGATCCTGGCGAACGTGCTGATCCGCAAGACCGGCGGCCAGCTGCAGCTGACCACCAGCGACCTCGAGATCCAGATCCGCACCACGGCCGAGCTGGGCGGTGACGAAGGCAACTTCACCACCACCATCGGCGCGCGCAAGCTCATCGACATCCTGCGCACCATGCCCGCCGACCAGACCGTGAGCCTGGAATCGAGCGCGAGCAAGCTGGTGCTCAAGGGCGGCAAGAGCCGCTTCACGCTGCAGTCGCTGCCCGCCGAAGACTTTCCGCTGGTGCAGGAAGCGGCCAATTTCGGCCCCGTGTTCAGCGTGCCGCAAAAGACGCTGAAGGACCTGCTCTCGCAGGTCTCGTTCGCGATGGCGGTGCATGACATCCGCTATTACCTGAACGGCATCCTCTTCGTGGCCGAAGGCAAGCAGCTGAGCCTGGTGGCCACCGACGGTCACCGCCTGGCGTTCTCCTCGGCCATGCTGGACGTCGAAGTGCCGCGGCAAGAGGTGATCCTTCCGCGCAAGACGGTGCTGGAGATGCAGCGCCTCCTGTCCGACGCCGAAGGCGCCATCGAGATGCAGTTCGCCAACAACCAGGCCAAGTTCAGCTTCGGCGGCATGGAGTTCGTCACCAAGCTGGTCGAGGGCAAGTTCCCCGACTACAACCGCGTGATCCCCAAGAACCACAAGAACACCGTCACGCTCGGCCGCGCGCCGCTCTTGGCCAGCCTGCAGCGCACCGCCATCCTGACCAGCGAGAAGTTCAAGGGCGTGCGCCTGAACATCGAGCCGGGCACGCTGCGCATCGCATCGAACAACGCCGAGCAGGAAGAAGCCCAGGACGAACTCGACATCGACTACGGCGGCGACGCCATCGAAATCGGCTTCAACGTCACCTACCTGATCGACGCGCTGTCCAACATGGACCAGGACATGGTCAAGCTGGACTTGGCCGACTCCAACAGCTCGGCCTTGTTAACCATCCCCGAGAACGCATCTTTCAAGTACGTCGTGATGCCGATGCGTATCTAGCAGACAGACCACAAAGCGCCTTGCGCACACAACCCGCGGCCCTCCGCGGGTTTGCGCTTTCAAGAGGCGGCGAATTGAGTTCTTGAGAGCCCGAAAAATCACGTCAATGCCGTGAGAGAGATAGAGGAATATCGAATGAGTGCAGAAGAAAACAAGCCCGAAGTCCCGCACACCGAGCCGGTCTACACCCCTGAAGTCCAGATCGTCGCGCCCGAGGTCATCCTGGCCGACACCAGCTACGGCGAAGGCTCGATCACGATCCTGGAAGGGCTTGAAGCCGTGCGCAAGCGCCCCGGCATGTACATCGGTGACACCTCCGACGGCACGGGCCTGCACCACCTGGTGTTCGAAGTGGTGGACAACTCCATCGACGAGGCGCTCGCGGGCCACTGCGACGACATCGTCGTCACGATCCACAGCGACAACTCCATCTCCGTCACCGACAACGGCCGCGGCATCCCGACCGGCGTGAAGATGGACGACAAGCACGAGCCCAAGCGCTCGGCCGCCGAAATCGCCCTCACCGAACTGCACGCGGGCGGCAAGTTCAACCAGAACAGCTACAAGGTCTCGGGCGGCCTGCACGGCGTGGGCGTCTCCTGCGTGAACGCGCTGAGCGTGAAGCTGCGCCTGATCGTGCGCCGCGAAGGCAAGATCCACGAGCTCGAATTCAGCCGCGGCTTCGTGCAGAACCGCCTGCTGGAAACCGTGAACGGCTTCGAGGTCTCGCCCATGAAGATCATCGGCGACACCGACAAGCGCGGCACCGAAGTGCACTTCCTGCCCGACACCGAGATCTTCAAAGAGAACGCCGACTTCCACTATGAAATTCTCAGCAAGCGCCTGCGCGAGCTGAGCTTCCTGAACAACGGCGTGCGCATCCGCCTCTTGGACGAGCGCACCGGCAAGGAAGACGACTTCTCGGGCACCGGCGGCGTGCGCGGCTTCGTGGAGTTCATCAACAAGGGCAAGACCGTCCTGCACCCGAACTCGTTCTATGCGGCGGGCGAAAAGCCGGCCGACACCTACGGCGGCATCCCCGGCACGCACATCGGCGTGGAAGTGGCCATGCAGTGGAACAGCGGCTACAACGAGCAGGTGCTCTGCTTCACCAACAACATCCCCCAGCGTGACGGCGGCACCCACCTGACGGGCCTGCGCGCCGCGATGACCCGCGTCATCAACAAGTACATCGAAGAGAACGAGTTCGCCAAGAAGGCGAAGGTCGAAGTCACCGGCGACGACATGCGCGAAGGCCTGTGCTGCGTGCTGAGCGTGAAGGTGCCCGAGCCCAAGTTCTCCAGCCAGACCAAGGACAAGCTGGTGTCCAGCGAAGTGCGCGCGCCCGTGGAAGACATCGTCGGCCGCCTGCTCACCGACTACCTGCAGGAGCGCCCGAACGACGCCAAGATCATCTGCGGCAAGATCGTCGAGGCCGCCCGCGCCCGCGAAGCGGCCCGCAAGGCCCGCGAAATGACCCGCCGCAAGGGCGTGCTCGACGGCATGGGCCTGCCCGGCAAGCTGGCCGACTGCCAGGAGAAAGATCCTGCCCTCTGCGAGGTCTATCTGGTGGAGGGCGACTCCGCCGGCGGGTCCGCCAAGCAGGGCCGCGACCGGAAGTTCCAGGCCATCCTGCCGCTGCGCGGCAAGATCCTGAACGTGGAGAAAGCGCGCTACGAGAAGCTGCTCACCAGCAACGAAATCCTGACGATGATCACCGCGCTGGGCACCGGCATCGGCCGCGCGGGCGCCACGACCTCGGGCGGCGGCGCGGACGACTTCAACGTCGCCAAGCTGCGCTACCACCGCATCATCATCATGACCGACGCCGACGTGGACGGCGCCCACATCCGCACGCTGCTGCTCACGTTCTTCTACCGGCAGATGCCCGAGCTGGTCGAGCGCGGCCACATCTACATCGCGCAGCCGCCGCTGTACAAGGTGAAGGTCGGCAAGGAAGAGCAGTACCTGAAAGACGGCCCCGCGCTGGACGCGTTCCTCTTGAAGGTGGCGTTGAAGGACGCGCGCATCGAGACCGGCGGCGCCGGCTCCACCACGCTCTCGGGCGACACGCTGGGCGAGCTGGCGCGCAAGCACCAGGTGGCCGAGGCCGTGATCGCGCGCCTTCGCAACTTCATGGACGCCGAGGCCCTGCGCGCCATCGCCGACGGCGTGGCGCTCGACCTGGACACCACGCCCGCCGCCGAAGCCTCGGCCGTGGCGCTGCAGGCCAAGCTGCGCGAACTCAACACCACCGGCATCCCGGCCGAGGTGAGCAGCGAATTCGACGCCCGCACCGACAAGCCGCTCTTGCGCATCAGCCGGCGCCACCACGGCAACATCAAGAGCAGCGTGCTCACGCAGGACTTCGTGCACGGCGCCGACTACGCCGCGCTGGCCGAAGCGGCCAACACCTTCCGCGGCCTCCTGAGCACCGAAGGTGCCGTGGTCAAGCGCGGCGAGGGCGAACGCGCCAAGGAAGAAAAGGTCGACGACTTCCGCCAGGCCATGAAGTGGCTCATCAGCGAAGCCGAACGCGCCACCTCGCGCCAGCGCTACAAGGGCCTGGGCGAAATGAACCCCGAGCAGCTGTGGGAAACCACCATGGACCCGGCCGTGCGGCGCCTCCTGCGCGTGCAGATCGACGACGCGATCGAAGCGGACCGCGTGTTCACGATGCTGATGGGCGACGAGGTGGAACCGCGGCGCGAGTTCATCGAGCAGAACGCATTGCGGGCGGCGAATATCGACGTTTGAGCGGAGCGCGTAATTTCCGAAATGATTGCCGCAATTCCTGAGGGGATTGCGGCAATTTTTATTGCGCCGACGCAATAGGCCGGAATTTACCGAAAATACCTTCACCGAATTATCAATTCCTGGCGCAGGAATTGAATGACGTGCGTTGGAAAATTCCATAGCCCGAGGCGTTCAAATGCCTGCGCCGTGGCGTCTTGACGGGATGATCTCTCGGCTTTCAACCGGCGGGAGAGCCAGAAATTTCTCCGGCCTTCCTGGGCTGAAGCCGCATAAACAGGGGCTTCCGGGCGATCACTGGCTGGCTTATTTATCAGCCGTATATTCTTCTTCCCCCTGACTTCTAAAGCAAAAAAATCCGGGGGAGTTCTAATTAAATTGCCTATTCAATTGCTTCGCTCTTGCACCGCGCTATTGGCGGCCTAGCCAAAACCGCCGGTCCCGCGCTGCCTTTCTTTCGCTCCGCAAGCGATCCTGCGAATTCAAATCCTGCGGCCGCCGCGCGGCGACATCGAGCCTTCTGACGTATTCATCTAGCTGGCTGCATCCGGCTATTGCGCTGTTGGTGTTGCTGCTCGACGATGACAACTCGTGAGACATGGCTTTTCGTGTTCATCGAGGCATGAATAAAGGCACGCGGACGCGAGCCGGCGCGCGGCCATGCACCGCCGTAGGCCCGGCCCATGCACCCCCGCGGACCGCCCTCCAGACCGTCGCACATCAGGGTTTCCGTGAGGTAGGTAGCCGAAACGGGCCGCGATGCCCGTCACACAGCCGTCATCAGCTATTAAAACAATAGCGTTCAACTCGAATTCGAGGATCGTTCCTCGTAAACGCTATATCTAGCCCGACTCTTGCTAAGCAAAATCCTCGACGGATTTCACGTCATGCAAGATCGAGGACAACAAGCAATGAACCCTACGCGTCTCCGGCGGCCCCTGGCCGCTTTGGTACTGGGCGGTACAGCAGCATTCCTCGGCGCCGTTTTGCCGGCCCACGCTTTCTCGAACCCGCCCATCCAGGTGGCGCAGGGCATCGAGTACATGTGCGGCGGCGCAGTCAAGGGCGAGGCCGAGTTCATGGAAATGGTGGCGCCGCGCTGGGCCGCGACGATCGAGCTGGGCGTGAGCGATGGCAAGGGCGCGCAGCTGGCCGGCTTTCCGGCCAAGGCCTCGGTGCAGATCCGCCAGAAGTACACCGGCCAGGCAGTGATGGACGTGGAAACGCGCGCGCCCTACATGCTGGCGCGCCTGAACCCCGGCGCCTACGACGTGAACGTGACGCTGGGCGGGCTCACGCTCACCCAGTCGCTGATCGTGATTGCCGGCGCGCCGGCCCGCGCGTCGTTCCTCTGGCCGTCGAACTTCGACATGGCCTCGGTCACGCCGCCGATGCCGCAGACGCAGGCGCTGGCGCAGACTTCCGCCGCCCGCTGAGCATTCATCGGCAAGAGCACCACGGCCGCATGCGTGGCCTGTGGTCAGCCTTTTCTAAGTCGTGCGCCGCACATTCGCGATGTGGCTTCTCGCCACCACGACCAGGAAAGGATTCAAGACCATGACCTCCCGTTTTTCTTCTTCACCGGGCACGCGGCCGCTGGCGGCCGCCCTGTTGTGCGGCGCCGTCCTGCTGGGGGCGTTTTCGACGGCCCAGGCGGCGGTGAATCCGCCGATCTACATGACGCACGGCGTCGAATACATGAGCGGCGGCATCGGTAGCGATGAAGCGCAGCTGATGGAGACGGTCTCGCCGCGCTGGCCCGCCACGTTCGAATTCGCGGTCAAGGACCACAAGGGCAGCGCCGACTTCGCCGCCGGCGTGCACGTCACGGTGCGCGACAGCAGCGGCACCGCGCTGCTGGAGAACGTGGTCTCGGGCGGCCCGTTCATGGTGGCGCGGCTGGAGCCGGGCAACTACGAAGTCGAAGCGCGCATCGGCAGCCAGGTGCTCAAGCAGCCGCTGCATGTGCTGCAGGGCGCGGCCGCGAAGGCCGTCTTCGAATGGCCGGCGGGCACCGACATGGCCTCGGCCGGCACGCGCACGGTGCAGTGACGCGGCGGCGCCGGCGGACGGCACAGTTCGCCGAGGCCCGTCCGGCGGCGAAATTTTGACGATCGTCAACCCGCAGCGCCCGCTATCCGGGCGCCGTGCGCTATAGAAAAAATAGCGACGGCAACGCCTTCGGGCGTCTTGAATGCGCGGCATGCGCCTTGCAGGTGGTGTATCCCGGGCAATGCCCGAACCCATTGCCCCGATGCCGATCCGCCCCCTGAGCGCCCTGACCGCGCTGCTGCACGTCTACATCGCGCTGCGCCTCGTGCCCGCGCTGGCCATGCTCACGCCGGCGTGGCCGCTGGCGCTGGCGCTGGTGCTGCTGGCGCTGCTGGTGGTGTCGGCGCTCACGATCCCGTTGCCTTTCGTCTCGCGCCGCATCGCGCCCAACGCATCGGTGGGCGAGGTGCTCAAGTGGGTCGGGCTCATCAGCATGGGCTGGTTCTCCTCGATGTTCGTGCTGACGCTGCTGCGCGATGCCGGCCTGCTGCTCACCTGGCTCGCGAGCGCGCTGGGCGTGGCAGAGGTGCGCTGGAATGCGCTCTTGCCGTGGAGCGCGCTGGCGGTGCTGGTGATGGCCACGGGCACGTCGCTGGTGGGCTTCATCAACGCGCGCCGCACGGCGGGCGTCAAGCGCGTGGAGGTGCCGATCCGCGGGCTGCCGACGGCGCTGGAGGGCTTCACGATCGCGCAGCTGAGCGACATCCACGTCGGGCCGACGATCCGCAGCGCCTACATCCAGCGCATCGTCGACGCGGTGAACCGGCTGGGCGCCGACGCCATCGCGATCACCGGCGACCTCGTGGACGGCACGGTGCCCGAACTGCGCGAACACATCGCGCCGCTCGCCGGCCTGCGCGCGCGCCACGGCACTTTCGTGGTCACGGGCAACCACGAGTACTACGCGGGCGCGCATGCCTGGATCGACGAGCTGCGCCGGCTCGGGCTGAAGGTGCTGCTCAACGAGCACGTGGTGCTGCAGACGCGCAACGTGCGCGGCGCGCAGACCGATGAGGAACTCTTCGAAAGCGCCCTGGTGCTGGCCGGCGTGACCGACTTCACCGCCGGGCACTTCGACGCGGCGCATGCGAGCGATCCGCACCTGGCGCTGTTCGATGCGCCGCCGCTGGTGCACACGCGCGTGCTGCTGGCGCACCAGCCGCGCAGCGCGACGGTGGCGGCCGCGGCGGGCTACCAGCTGCAGCTGTCGGGCCACACGCATGGCGGCCAGTTCTTTCCGTGGAACCTGTTCGTGCCGATGCAGCAGCCTTTCACGGCGGGCCTGCACCGGCTGCACGACATGTGGATCTACGTGAGCCGGGGCACCGGCTACTGGGGACCGCCGAAGCGCTTCGGTGCGCCTTCGGAAATCACGCTGCTGACGCTGGTGCCCGCGCGGCCCTGACGGCGCCGCGCTTCTTTTCTCTTCAGGATTGCAGTTCGGCCAGTCGCCGCGCGTTCGACGTGGCCGCGGCGTGAATGGGCTTGAGGCCTTCGCGCGCGATGCGGACAGCAACGCCGGAGAGCTGGCTGGCTGCGTTCGCCGAGCGGGTCGCGGTCTGCACGAAGGCATCGCTGCGCGCGGCCGCCTGCGCAGGGGTGACGCTGCCGGCCATCGAGAAGAAGGCCGTCGTGCCCTGGAGCCACTGCTGCAGCGCCTTGTTGGCCAGCGCGAAATGGCTGCTGTGCCACTGCTTGACCATCGCGATGCCCGATTCGCTCGCGGCGGCGAGCTTCTCGTGCCCCATGAGCTGGAACTCCGCCAGATCGGCCGCGGTGGGCGTGAGCCCGGCCTTGGCGATGCGCTCGGTCCGCATGCGGATCACCGAGCCGGAGGACAGCAGCATCTCGTTGGTCTTCTGGGCCAGGTCGAGCCACTGCATGAACGGATTGGCCAGACGGGCGGTGGAACTGAGAGATGACATGTGGGGGGCCAATGCGTGGGAGGAGGAGAACCACTATAGGCCTCGACCGTTTCGATTGCTGCAGTGCAGCAATATCAATCCGCATTCTTGGTGAACAAGTCCTACCTTCGGATGTGGAAATTACGTGCTGTCGCCGCGCGGGACGTCATGGAAAGTAAATATGCAGACTTTCTCTCACCATCCGCATCGGACGCTCACAACATGAAATCAAATCCTTGCGCGCCCCTCCGGGCCGCCGTGTTCGCAGGTCTTTTCGGCTTGCTGGGCACGGCGGCTCACGCTTTTGGAGACGACACCCGCGGCTTCTACATCGATGGCGGCCACGCACGGCACGGGGAACGGGGCGACACCAACTCGACCACCCTCGGCATGACGGTGCCGTGGTCGATCACCGAGAGGCCGCCGGGAGGCGCGCTCAGCTCGTACCTCGACTTTTTCGTGAGCAACTGGCATGCGCGCCCGCTGGACGACGGCCCACGCAATTTCGTCCAGATCGGCGCGATCTACACCTTGCGCTATCGCTTCGGCGACGGCGCCTCGCCCTGGTTCGCCGAAGGCGGCGTGGGCGCGACCTTGATGGACCATGTCTACCGCACGCCCGACCGCAGCTTCAGCACAGCCTTCCAGTTCACCGAGGTGCTGGGCATCGGGCGCAGCTTCGGCGACAACGGCGCGCACGAAGTCTCGCTGCGGGTGCAGCACGTGTCGAATGGCGGCATCAAGAAGCCCAACCCGGGCGAGACGTTCCTGCGCCTGCGCTACACGTACCATTTTTGAGGCAGCTTCTGAGGCAGGGCGCTAGGCCAGCCGGCGACGGCGGCGCGCGCGCATCTCCATGACCAGGTAGGCGCCCAGCGCCACCGCCAGGGGCAGCAGGTAATAAAGGCCGCGATAGGCCAGCAGCGCCCCCAGCAGCGTGGCTTCGGGCACCTGGTACGACAGCAGCGCGACGAACACCGCCTCGAGCACGCCGAGCCCCGCCGGCACGTGCGTGACGACGCCGGCCACAGCGGCCACCAGCAGCACCGCGAGCACGTGCGGATAGCCGACCTGACCCTGCAGCAGCAGCCAGATCACGCCGCCCATCAGCGACCAATTGAGGCACGACATCGCCAGCTGCAGCAGCGCCATCGCGAGCCCCGGCGTCTTGAACGTGTGGCCGCGCACACGCCACACGCGCCCGGCCGAAAAGGCGCACAGCGCCAGATAACCCGCCGACAGCGCCAGCAGCGCAGCGCCGAGCACGCGCAGGCCGCCGCTGCCGAGCTTCCATTCGGGCGGCAGCGTCATCGGCCAGAAAAAGAAGGCCGCGCCGGCCACCACCAGGTAGCCGAGCCAGTTGGTCAGCATGCTGAAGCCCAGCACGCGGGTGATGGTCGCGTTGCCCAGGCCCAGGCGCGAATAGAGCCGGTAGCGAAAGGCCACGCCGCCGACCAGCGAGCCGAAGTTCAGGTTGAAGGCGTAGCTGATGAAGGTCACGCCCATCACGGAGCCGGCGCCCAGCTTGTGCCTGGTCAAGTGCCGGCCCAGCAGGTCGTAGGTGCTGTAGAGCGCGAAGCTGCAGGCGGCCAATGCGCCGGCCGCGAGCAACGTGGTCGCGGGCAGCGCGCGGATCGCATCGAGCACCTCGCTCCAGTCGATGGCGCGCGCCTGGGTCACCAGCAGCCAGGCGACGAGCCCGAAGAAGCCCCACACGACCACGCGGCGGGCCCAGGGCCACCAGGACTGGCGAGCGAGGGCCATCGCGGTCATAACTTGATGGGCCGCACCAGCCTCATGCCGCTTCCGTCGGCGTGGCGCCGCCGGTGTTGTTGTGGGCGTTGTTGTTCTTCTCGTTCTTCTGCCGTTCGGCCAGATCGGTCGCCTCGGCGAGCGTCAGCCGCGGCGCATGGCGCGGCAGGCGGTCCAGCCACGCGGGATACCAGCGCAAGAAGTGAAAGATGAAGAAGCTGCGCACCAGCCGCCAGCCGCTCCATTCGCTCGCGAGGTCTGTCGTTTCGATGCGCTTGCAGCTGTTCTGCATGAGCTGGTCCATGCGGTTCCACAGCACCTCGTTGAAGGCCTTGTCGCGCACGACCACGTTGGCTTCGAGATTGAGCGACAGGCTCAGCGGATCGAGGTTGCTCGAGCCCACCGTGCTCCAGCGGTCGTCCATCAACGCGACCTTGCCGTGCAGCGGCCGGTCGCAGTACTCGTAGATGCGCACGCCCGCGTGCAGCAGGTGGTGGTAGAGCATGCTGGCCGCGGTCTTCACGATCGGCATGTCGGGCTCGCCCTGCAGGATGAGCCGCACGTCCACGCCCCGGCGCGCGGCGCGCCGGAGCTCCTTGATGAGCCGGTAGCCCGGAAAGAAGTACGCGTTGGCGATCACGATGCGCTCGCGCGCCGAGCGGATCGCGGCGCGGTAGTGGCGCTCGATGTCGTTGGTGTGGCGGCGGTTGTCGCGCGTGACGAGGATCGCGTCGGCCTCACCGGCCACGGTGTGGCGCACCGGCGGCGCCTGCTTGAGCCGGCGGCGGAACCACCCCGCGCCCTTGCCGCCGACGGCGATGGCACGCAGCACGAACTGGTGGATCTCCGCCACGATCGGGCCGGCGAGCTCCACCGCGTAGTCCTGCTTGGCCTTGGGGCCGAAGTCCATCAGATGGTCGGCCGAATAGTTGATGCCGCCGACGAAGGCGCGCTCGCCATCGACCACCACGATCTTGCGGTGCATGCGGCGGAACACATTCAGCCGCTGCCCCATGAAGCGATGGCCCGGATCGAACACCCGCACCTTCACGCCGACCGAGGTGAGCCCTTCGATGAATTCGCGCGAGAGATCGGGCGAGCCGAAGCCGTCCACCATCAGGTCGACCTTGGCGCCGCGCTGCGCGGCTTCGCGCAGCGCCGCGTGCAGCGCGAGGCCCACCTTGTCCTCGAACAGGATGAAGGTCTCGACGATCACTTCGCGCTCTGCCGCGCGGATCGCGTCGAACACGCGCGGAAAGAACTCCTCGCCGTTCTCCAGCAGCTCGATGCGGTTCCCGCCAATCCAATGGTTCTGGCTCATGGCTGCGCCCCGCTCAAAGATCGATGTCCGCCACCAGCGGCGCGTGGTCCGACAGGTGCGACCAGGGCCTGCGCGGCAGCACCACCGGCGCGTGCACGCCGGCGTTGCGAACGTAGATGCGGTCCAGCGAAAGCACCGGGAACCGCGAGGGAAAGGTCTTCGCGGCGCGCCCGTTGGCATGCACGAACACCTCGCGCAGTGCGGCGCCTTTTTCCAGCACCTCGTGCGCGCGGCCGCGCCAGTCGTTGAAGTCGCCCGCCACGATCAGCGGCGCGTCGGCCGGCACTTCGTCGCGCACGATGTGGCAGAGCAGCTCCAGCTGCTGCTGGCGGTGCGCCTCGGCCAGCCCCAGGTGCGCGCAGATCACATGCACATCGACCGTGCGGCCCGGCAGGCGCAGCACGCAGTGCAGCAGGCCGCGCTTCTCGGGGCCGCTCACCGACACGTCGTGGTTGCGGAAATGCACGATCGGAAATTTCGACAGGACCGCGTTGCCGTGGTGGCCCTTCGGGTACACGGCGTTGCGGCCGTAGGCGAACTGCGGCCACATGGTGTCGGCCAGGAATTCGTAGTGCGGCGCCTCCGGCCAGTTGCTCACCTTGCGCGAATGCCGCGAGTGCGTGCCCAGCACCTCCTGCAGGAACACCACGTCGGCGCCCACCGTGCGCACGGCGTCGCGCAGCTCGGGCAGGATGAACTTGCGGTTGAGCGCGGTGAAGCCCTTGTGGGTGTTCACCGTCATGACCTTGAGCGAGGTCGGCGCGGGCGCCGGCACGGCCTCGGGGATCGGGGAGGAAGACATCAACCCGGTTGTACGTGGGCGCACCGGCTGCGCCTGTAGGAACGCGCCACCTTCTTGCGTGCCGTTCCGCGCACCGTTTCGCGCGGTTTTCGCTACACCTTCGCGCGCGGGAGGCGGGCTCCTACAGGCACGCCTGCCGCGCCCCGACACGGGCCGCTTCAAGGGCCTCCTACGGTGATTTCAGGGCTGGCGAACAAGGCGGCCCAAGTTTCTCCATTCACTCCAACCATCACTCATTCGAGACAAGCAAAGGAACACACCATGAAGCAGCAAACCATTGTTCGAAGTACGGTGCTTGCCGTGCTGATGGCCGCGGCCGGCGGCGCGATGGCCCAGGCCACGTCGATCCCCGCGCAGCCCGACCCGTCCGTGGGCGGCGAGGCCAGCACGATGACGCCGGCCGGCGTGGCCAATCCGCCGCAGCGCCCCGACAACTCGATGCCGGCCTCGCGCGAAGCCGTGAAGGCCGAGGCGCGCGTGCAGAACCGCAACAACGCCAACAGCATGGTGCCCAAGGGCGAGGCCACGACCACCATCAACCACCAGCCCAACGCCATGCCGCAGCCGACTGGCGAGATGTCGCGCGCGGAGGTCAGCCAGCAGGCGCGCAAGGTGAAGCCGCGCTTCGGCGAAAAGGGCGAGCGCCCGGAAGTGCCGACCAATCCGACCGACAAGACCGGTACGCCGAAGTAAGCGGGTACCGCACCTGAACGAAAAAGAGCCCGCAGCGCCTTGTGCGCTGCGGGCTCTTTTGTTTCAGGGGCCACCGTCGGCGGTGGTCCGTTGCTCAGCTCTTGACGGGCGCTGCGTTGCGCTGGCCGTCATGGCCGTCGTGGCCGCGATGGAAGCGATGGCCGTGGCCGCCGGCATGCACCGTTTCGGCATCGAAGGTCTTCTGCTGCTCGGGCGTCAGCGCGGCATAGAAGGTCTTGGTGGCATCGGCGCGCTTGGCGAACATCGCGCTGCGCTCGGCCTGGCGGGCCTTCATGCGTTCCAGGCGCTCGGGCGTGGTCAGCTTGGCGAACTCGGCGCGGTCCATGCGCTGCGGGCGGGCACCGGCCGGCGGCTGGTTGGCCGTGGTGTAGGTGCTCCATGCGCCTTCCTGGGCGGCGGTCAGCTTGAGCTTGTCCTTCAGCGCGGCGAGGCGCTTGGCACGGTGCTCCTTCATGCGCTCCATGCGCTGGGCCGGGTCCATGCGCTTGTGCTGCGCCTTGGGCGCGGCGGTGGTGTCGGCCTGCGCCACGGCGGCGGCAGGTGCCGGCGTGGTGGTGGCGGCCGGCGCTTGAGCGAAGGCACCCGAAGAGGCGAGGGCGGCGGAGCCCAGGAGGCTCGCCCAGACGATGCGTTGGCGAAGAGAAATCATGAGAAGTGCTTCCTTTCGAAGAAGCCCGCCACCGAGGGGCAGCAGGTGAGGGCAAGTGTGGAAGACCTCTGTATCGCCTCCGTTAGCCTGGAGTGAGCTTGCGTAAAGAATGGTGAATCGCGCGATGGGCCACGCCTTTTGCGTGTGACTTATTTGGGTCGCGGGTGCTTCAGGCCCCGATCGGGCGCCTGCAATTTGCCGGCGCGCAATTCGCCCACGGCGCGAGCGACGGCGCGCGCCACGTTGCGCACTTCTTCCTGCACGTCGGCGTCTTCGTCCAGCGCGTCGTGGCTGGTCGCATAGGGCTCGTAGTAACCGATGTAGCGGTCCAGGCGCGCCTGCATGCCGGCATCAATCAAACCCATCCAGTCGAGCCAGTCGGTGAGATTGCGGCGCAGGCTTTCGACGCCGGCCACGTCGCCGTGCACCACCACGCCGTAGACGCGGCCGTCGAGGTGCTTGGGATAGCCCCAGCCCTCGAGCTCGAGGGCCTTGGCCTCTTCGGGCTTCTTGCCGTGCGTGCTGGTGGGGTCGGGGTTGCCGCCGTCGGCGCACACGAGCCGGTCAATCATCAGCTTCAACGGGCTGGTGGCCTGGTACCAGTGCGTGGGCGTGAGCAGGATCACGCCGTGCGCGGCGACCCAGCGTTCGTAGATCTCGTTCATCCAGTCGCCGGTCTGGCGCAGCGAATGGTTGGGGTAGCAACTGCAGGGCCAGTGGCACAGTGGCATGGCGGTGGAGACGCAGCCCTTGCAGGGATGGATCTGCCGGCCGTATTCCGAGGTGACGAGGCTCAGGTCGAGCACGTCGGTTTCGATGCCGCTGCCTTCGAGCACTTCGCGCGCCAACTCGGTGAGGCGCCAGGTCTTGGAGATCTCGCCGGGGCAGGTGCCGTCGTTTCGCGGGGAGCCGTTGATCAGCAAGACGCGCGAGCGCGTCTGCGGCTGGCCCCACGCCGCCTGCGCGGCATCGATGCGCGCCTTGGCCTCGAGCCAGTCGACCGAGAGGTCGTAGTCGGGGTCCGCATAGCCGGGCCCCGCCTTGCGCGTGACGGGCGACTTGCGGCCTTCCTGGTAGGCCTCCCACGCGATCAGTTCGATGCGCTGCAGCGAATCGGACTCGGCCTTGAAAGCCGGGTCCTGGAAGGGCTGCATGAAGCGGTTGTGGAACTGGGCGCGCTGCAGCGTGTCGGGCGCCTGTCCTTTGCGGATCGTGGGGGGCATGTGCGCAATCTATGCGCCGGATGCCACGACGCGGCCTGCACCGCGATGCCGACTTTCGGTAGGCCCGCGACTACAACCTGGCCTCAGCGCTCGGCCTCTCGACCTTTCAGCCTCTCAGCCTCTCAGCCGAGCTGGCCGTTCTGGAAGTCGTGCACCGCCTGCTTCACTTCTTCCTGCGTGTTCATCACGAACGGACCGTACTGCGCGATGGGTTCGTGCAGCGGCCGGCCCGCGATGAGCAGCGCGCGCGCCGGGCTGTGGTTGGTGGCGCCGGCACGCAGCACCACGCCGTCGCTGCCCGCGTCGTTGGCAAGAATCGCCATGCGGCGCGTCGGCACTTCGCTTCCCGCAATCCAGAGCGATTCGCGGAACACGTAGACCAGCACGTTGTGGTCCGCGGGCAGCGGCTGCGCGAACTCGGCGCCCGGCGGCAGCGTGATGTCCAGGTAGAGCGGCTCGGTGTGCGCGCGCAGCACCGCGCCTTCGATGCCGTGGCTGGTGCCGGCGATCACGCGCACGTGCACGCCTTCGGCGGTGGTGTATTCGGGGATCTCTTCGCTCTGGATGTCGCGGTACCAGGGCTCGCGCATCTTGTCCTTGGCGGGCAGGTTGAGCCAGAGCTGAAAGCCTTCCATGAGGCCCTCTTCCTGCTCGGGCAGCTCGCTGTGCACGAGGCCGCGGCCGGCGGTCATCCACTGCACGCCGCCGTTCTCCAGCAGCCCTTCGTGGCCCGCGCTGTCGCGGTGGCGCATGCGGCCCGCGATCATGTACGTGACGGTTTCGAAGCCCCGGTGCGGATGGTTCGGAAAGCCGCCGATGTAGTCGCCCGGGTTGTCGCTGCCGAAAGCGTCGAGCATCAGGTACGGGTCGAGCCGTTTCTGCAGCGGCTGCTGCAGCACGCGGGTGAGTTTGACGCCGTCGCCGTCGCTGGTGGAAACGCCCGCCACGATGTGGTCGAGGCTGCGCGGCGTGGTGACGGGTTCGGTGGGGTGGTTGGCATTCTTCTTCATCGGCCCATGGTGTCACTAACCCCCCGACCGCGCCACCGGTGGGGACGAGCGCATCCGTGTCAGCCGGCAGCCTGGAATTTCGCCCGCATGTGCTCGGGGTACCACTGGGTGAAGCGGATCGCGCCGACGATGGCCGCGACCGTCACCGCAATGCCCACCCACAGGGGCAGCGCGGGCAGGTAGATCATGGCCACGTCCGCCAGCACCATGAGCGCGAAGGCGACGGCCCATGCGGCGGTGATGACGTTGTTGACCCACCGGAAGCCCGGCTGCGTCCACACCTCGGGCGGCGTCTGCTCCTTGGCGTACTGCAGCGTGAAGGGCTGGCCGATGAGCATGGAGCCGAGCACCACGATCAGGAGGCCGGCGTCCACGCGCAGGCGCACGCCCAGCAGCGACCACTCGGTGTGCGCCGCGAGGGCATAGACGGCGAGGCCACCGAACAGCAGCACGGTGCCGATCTCCAGCACCTTGACCGTGCGCTTGGGGCTCAACCAGTCGCGCGCGAGGAAGGCGGCCGAGAGCAGCGCCGCGGCGCACAGCGCGGGCACGACGCCCAGGACGCGGTCGAACACCGCGAAGACGATGAAGGGCACGAAGGCCAGCAGCATGCTCATGCGCGTTCTCCAAACCAGTTGCCATGAAAGCCCACCGGCACGCGGTGCGGCAGCGACGCCGTGCAGACCGGCCCCTTGGCCAGCGCGCGGGCGTCGAAGATGACGAGATCGCTGGTGTTCGTCGCGCCGCGCCACACGGTGGCCAGCAGCCAGCCGTCGCCTTCTTCCGCATCGGGCGCGCGCGGGACGAAGACGCCCTCGGACACCAGGTCGGGCGCGGGGAACACGTACATGTCGTGCCCACCCAAGACGTGGTCGACGTGGCGCAGGCCCGCATAGAGGCGCTGCGGTTCGCCGGGCTGCGCCTCGGCCCGGCACACGTACCAGCCGTGGCGGTACGGCAGGCCTGCGAAGCGATCGTCGATGCGCGGGAATTCGCCCGAAATGTCCTCCAGCCGCGTCTGCGTGAATTCGCGCGACGGCATCGACAGATCGAACTGCCAGCGCGCCAGCCAGCTGGGCGGCGTCGTCTCGCTCGCGGGCGAGCCGTCGGGCTTCGGAAAGAGCGGCGGCGTGGCGAACTGGATCACGTCGGCGAACAGGCTGCCGCCGGCCTCCCAGGCGTTCATGACGTGGAACATGTAGCAGCTCGCGCCGCGCCACCAGACGATGTCGGCGGTGCTGCCGCCCCGCGGCATCACGCCCACGCGGGTGCCGTATTCCGGCTCCCAGGCGTAGGGCGGGCGGCCGCTCTGGGCGCGCTCCATGCTGGCGGTGAGCGGCATGATGGGGAACATCACGTGGCGGTCGGTCACCATGAAGTCGTGGACCATGCTGGCGTAGGGCGCCTCGAACTGCTCGAAGCGCGCGACGCGGCCCTCGGGCGAGATCACGCCGAAGCTCATGCCGTTCGACAGCCGCGCCGGCGTTCCGTAGCCGAAGAACAGCAACTCGCCGGTGCGCGGATCGGTCTTCGGATGGGCGGTGAAGCTGCCCTGCAGGGCGCCGTCGAAATCGGTGGCGCCCAGGGTGTCGAGCGTGCGCAGGTCGACTTCGATCGGCAGGTGCGCCTCCTCCAGCGCGAGCATGTGGCCGGCGTGGCCGATCACGTTGGTGTTGGCCGTGCCGTCGGTCGGCTGGGGCGCCTGGCCGGCGGGTGCCTTCTGGAAGCCGCTTGCGAGGTCGCGCCCTTCGGTGGCGGCCCGCCAGAGCTCGGTGCGCACCCAGCGGTTGCGGTAGCCCACCTGGCCGTCCGCCAGGGTGAACGAATGCAGCATGCCGTCGCCCGCGAACCAGTGCGCCTTGGGATCGGGCACCACTGGGTTCGGGCCGTTGCGCACCAGCGTACCGCGCAGGCCTTCGGGCAGGGCGCCTTGCAGGGGCAGCGGACCGAGTTCCGTCTCGAAGTCGATCGGCCCCATGTTGGGCGGCGGGGTGCGGGGGAGGGTGGCGTCGTTCATCGGGGCTCCTGGGAATTCGTTAGATCGCTCGCATATCTTTCCAGTGGAAATATCAACGAACCGGCCGATGAAGTCAAGGGATTTTTCCAGTGGTAAGATTTTTGACTTCCTTCCCGTTCTTCGCTCTTCTCCCCGATGACCACCGACACCCCGCCCAAGCGCTACCACCACGGCTCCCTGCCCGAGGCCCTGCTCGCCGCGGCCGAGACGGTGCTGCTGCGCGACGGCATTCCCGGCCTGGGCCTGCGGGCCATCGCCCGGGAGGCAGGGGTGTCGCACACGGCGCCCAAGCACCATTTCGGCGACACGACGGGCTTGGTGAGCGAGCTGGCCGCGGTCGGCTTCCGGCGCCTGACCGAGGCGATGCGCAGCGCCGCGCCCGAGACGGCCGACGTGCGCGAGCGCCGCAATGCGATCGCCCGCGCCTATGTGCACTTCGCCCATGACAACGCGGCGATGTTCGGCCTGATGTTCCGCAACGAGATGATCGACATGCGCCGCCCCGCGCTGCACGAATCCGCCCGCGAGGCGATGCGCGTGATGGCCGCCATCATCGGCGGCAGGCCGGAAACCTCGGGGGAAACGCCGGTGTCACTGGGCGACACCGAAGCCGTGCGGATGACCGCCGCGTGGGGCTACGTGCACGGCCTGGCGATTTTGCTGATCGACCAGCGCCTGGGCGGCATCCTCCAGGTCACGCCCGGATTCGCTAGCCCGATCGATTTGGTCGATGCAACGCTGCGGGATGCGCGCTTCGGCTTCGAAGCAGGCGAGGCGCCTGAACAAAAGCCCTGAGGCTTTATCCAGGCCACTGCTGGCGTTGCCAGTAGCGGTATTGCCAGTGGGTTGTGAACCCGGCGCGGCGGTAAAGCGACAGCGCCGGATGGTTCTGCGCATCGACCTGCAGGAACACGCGTTCGAAGCCCGCCGTCAACGCCGCTTGTGCGAGCCCCGCCAGCACGCGCCCAGCGAGTCCCCGGCCGCGGTGCGCCTTGTCGGTGCGCATGCCGTGCACGCTGGCCCAGCCGTGCCCGAAGGCCATGGCGCCCGCGGCCACGGTGCGTCCGTTCTCGCGCACGCTGGCATAGAGCGAGCCCTTGGCGCGGGCCAGCGAGCGCACGCGGTGGGCGCCGTCCACCGGGTCGAACCCTTCGCCGAGAAACAGCGCGGCCCAGGCATCGTCGGGGGCACGGTCCACATCGGCCATCGAACCGGCGCCGGGCGCCACTTGCCGCATCTGCCGCGCCGTTCCGATCTGCACGCAGGTGGGGTTGTCCTGCACGTAGTGCCGGCGCTCCAGCTCGGCGCGCAGGCCGTCGAAGCAGTCGACGTCGGCCAGCCGCAGCGCGGGCACGACCTGGCGGCTGTCGTAGCGGTCCTCGATGCGGTCGAGCGTGGCCGCGTCCACCGCGCTGCGATGCAGGGGAACTGCCGACTTGGCGCGCTTGACGGTGCCGCCATCGAAAGGCAGCAGCCAGCCGTCGAGCTCCTCGGACGCCTCGGGCGACACCGCTGCGATGGTGGCGCGCTCGATGGCTTCGATGTCGGCGATGCTTGGCGCTGTGGTCATGGGGTACTGGCTTCCGGTGCGGTGTACTTGGCTGCGGCCACGCTCTTGAGCAGTGTTTCGCGCTGGTTGCGGCTGATGCCGCGCACGCTTTCCGCAACCCACTTGGTGCGGTCCGCGTCGATGCGTCCGTCGCGGCGCCATTGTTCGAGCACGGCCTGCGGCTTGTGCAGCATCGCGGCGAGCCACACGGCCTGCGCGGGCTCCAGCGTGCGCGCGCTGCGCTTGAAGTAGCGCCGCGCCGCCGCCTCGGCGCCGCAGATGTTGCCGCCCCAGGGCGCGTTGTCCAGATAGAGCTGCAGGATGCGGGCCTTGCCCAGCGTCTGCTCCATCTCGACCGCGTAGAGCATTTCGCGCAGCTTGCGCTCGGCCGTGCGGTCGCTGCCGGTCACCAGCAGCTTGGCCAGTTGCTGGGTGAGCGTGCTGCCGCCGCGCTTGGTCTGGCCTTCCTTCTGGTTGTTGTCGATCGACGCGAGGATCTCGGTGATGTCGTAGCCGGCGTGCGTGAAGAAGCGCTGGTCTTCGGCCGCGATGACGGCGCGCGCCAGCCAGCTGTCGTTGGCCAGCTTGGCGGAAGGGCCGCAGCTGGTGCGGGCGCCGAGCATCGCCTCGGTGCCGAGCCCCTGGACCGTGAACTGGCTGATGACCGGCTGCACGGCGAAGGTGGCTTCGGGCAGCACCAGCTGGCCGCTCAGCGCGAGCGTGCCGCCGATGCGCGCGCGCTGCAGCTCGGGCAGCGTGGGCAGCAGCACCGCATACCAGCGGGCGATGGGCGCGTCCTGGACCTTGGCGCTCAGATGCAGGTTCTTGGGCGCCAGGCGGCCTTCCCATTGGCCCTGGAGCATGTCCGTCTCGGTGGTCCTGGGGGTGGCTTCGAAGGTGCCGGTCAGCGTGTTGCCGTCGCGGCGCACCGTGGCCACCAGGCGCTCGACCTTGATCGGCTGCGTGCCGAGCGCGGGCACCTCGACGCTGCAGGGCTCGCAACGCAGCTCCTGCAGGCCCGTCGCATCTTTCCAGCTGAAACGCACGGTGCCGAAACGGGTGTCGAGCGAGTGGCCGTCCAGGCGCGGCGCGAACCAGGGCGATGTGGCCAGGCGCACGGCCGTCGGCACGCCGATCTCGAAATCGAGCGGGCCGGCTTTCACCGAGGTGCTCCATTCGCCCGCCGCCGGTGCCAGCGCGAATTTCACTATCAGAAAGATAGCTACAAGCGCTGTCAACACGAGGGCCAGCAGCCCGAAAAGCACAAATCGCAAGGTCTTCTTCACAAACACGCTCTCACATCGGTCTCGCCACGGTGACGGCTTGCCACGGGCCGGTCGACTGCCCGCTGGCCGCCGACCAGTACCAGGCTGAAGTGTCGGTGAAAGCGGTGCCTCGGGCATCGACGATGCGCTCGCAAACGCGGAACTTTTGCGCGCCGTGCCGTTGCGCAACAAAACAGCGCCACAAACGCGCCTGCGCATCGCGCTCCAGCCGCGCCTGTTCGATGCGGTAGCCGAGCGCGCGATAGCAGTCCGCGGCCGGATGGAGCATGCGCGTGGGCTGTTTCACCTCGCGCATGACGAGGGTCTGGGTGCCGTCCGTCATGCGTCCGATGGCGCCGGGGAAGCGGTCGGCGAAGCGCTGCTCGACCTCGCTCAGCGCGAGCGGGCGCAACGGAACACCGTCCCACTGGCTGGGCCATTCATGGGACATCGCCGTCTCGCCGAGTGCATCCGGCGCGCGCAGCGCCGCCGCGGTCGACCAGAGCATGCACAGCAGCATCGCCAGCGCGAAGGCGCTCTTGTGGCCGATGCGGTTGATGAAATGATTGGCGAACCAGCGTTCAAAGAACGGTGTCGACATGGCGGCCTCCTTGCGTGGTGATCAGGCCCGGGATCGGGTGGTCGCCAGGTTCCGGCACGGCGCGCGCGGGCACCATCAGGCGTGCGATGGCGCCGCACACGGCCGCCAGCACGACCAGGCCCAGCGCGTTGTGCGCCCACGGCGCCAATGCATGGCCCGCGCCCTCGAAAGCGATGAGCACGCTGTTGCGCACGATGTTGCCGGCCAGCACCAGCAGGCCGACCATCGGCAGGCGCCGCACGAAGGCCTTGTCGCTGCGGCGCGCCCACAGCGCGACGGCGCAGGCCGTGAAGTAGCCCAGCCACACCATCTGCACGCCGGAGCAGGGCGCATCGACGATCACCAGGCGGCCGTCCACCATCAGGCTCGTGCCTTCACGCGCCACATCGAAGCCCGGCGCGAGCAGCCAGCGGCTGGCCTCGGCGGTCACCACGCGCAGCGGATAGCCCGCGTAGAACTGCAGCGACGACAGCAGCGGCAGCGCAAGCACCGCCAATCCCGCCACCGGCAATGCAGCCACGCGCCTCGGCAGGAAGGCCAGCAGGCCGCAGGCCAGTGCCAGCACGGCCACCAATCCCGCCGCCAACGGGGGCAGCGCGGGCACGATGCCGAGCCCCGAGCGCAGCAGCGTGGCGAGCACAGTGCCGGCGCCTGCGAGCGCCAGCCAGCCCAACCGCGGGGAGGCGCGCAGCTCGCGCCGGCATTGCCACGCCAATGCTGCGAGCGCTACCAGCGCCACCAGGCCCAGCGGATCGTCCGAGCCGTCGCGCATGCGCTGGACCATCCATGCCCACGTGGGCGTCAGCGCGGCGAACTGCAGCGCGAGCCAGCCGGCGGCCGGCGTGCGGTCGATGTGAATGCCCCAATCCACGATGCGCGGATGACGGTGGGCGAGCGTTGCCAAGGACATGTTCTTCTCGATCGTTCAGGAGGTGAAGCGGCGTGCGTCGTTGCGGCGCGCTCGGCGGCGCAGCATGGCCAGCATCGACAGCACGACGGCGATGGCGCCCAGCGACTCCGGTTCCGGCGTGCTGGGCACTTCGGCGCCCAGCGCCTGGTTGCTCACGCCTTGCGGCATCGGCAGCGGCTGGTTCACATCCACGCTGTTCTGCGGCGCCGCGTTGCGCACCACCTTGTCGACCGCGATGAAGCTCGTGTATTGCGTGAGCAGGCTGTACTTCAGCCCCAGCTCGGTGATGCGTTCCTTGAAAGCCGCACTGCCTTCGAGCGTTTCCTGGTCGCTCAGGCTCTGGATGCGATGGCGCGCCCACAGCGTGCGCAGCGCCGCGGTGTCCAGGCGGGTGCGCTCATCGATGCGCACTTCCTGGCGGTAGGGGCCGCTGGCGCTCTGGCCTTCGATGATCACGCGGCCCCTGGGTTCGCCACGCCACTTGCCGAACACGATCACCGGGCGTTCGCCGAGCACGTCGGGCAGGGCCTGCGGTTCCACTTCGTACACATCGAGGCCGCCGAAGGTGGCCTTCACGCTGGTGAGCACCGGCGACTCCACCATGCGACGAAAGCGCGCGGCCTGCTCGGGCGCCTGCACCGGGTCGGTGATGATGAACGGCTCGCCCATGCCGGCGCGTGCAATGCCTTCCATCAGGCTGCGGTTGACCGAAGAACCGATGCCGAAGGCGAACACGTTGGCCTTCGAGAGGTTGTTGCGCACCAGGTCGAAGGCTTCGCGCTCGACCGTCACGTAGCCGTCGGTCACAACGACCACGGTGCGCGACACGTTCTCTTCCTTCGGCTCGGCGTAGACACGCTTCAATGCGGGAATCAGTTCGGTGCTGCCGCTGCCGTCGTAGTTCTTGATCGTCGCGAGTGCCTGCTCGATGTTGGCGCGCGTGGCCGGCACGGATTTGGGCGAGAGCATCTTGTTGCTGCCCGAGAACAGCAGCACGTTGAAGGTGTCGCTCGGGCGGAGACCCCCGATCAGGCGTTCGAGCACCGTCTTGGCGGTGTCCAGCGGAAAGCCGTGCATCGAGCCCGAGATGTCGACCACGAAGATGTAGTCTCGCGGCGAGATAGCACTGGCGGCCACGGCCTTGGGGGGCTCGACCATGGCGAGGAAAAAGTTCTCGGCGTTCTCGCCCTGGCCCTTGTAGAGCATCAGGCCCGACTCGATCTTTTCGCCCGCGAGGCGGTAGTCGAGCACGAAGTCGCGGTTGTCGGCGGGGCGGCCATCGGCTGTGAGCGTGATGTCGGCGTGCTGGTCTTCGTCGCTCTTCTTCACGTCGATCGCGTGGGTGGTCGAGCGCACTTCCTTCAGGCCCATCGGCGTGTCGATGGTGGCCTTGAGCTTGAAGCTGGTGCTCGGCGCGACGCCTGCCTGCAGCGTGGGTTGGGCGACCCACTTGGCTTGTGCGTTCGTCGATTGCGGGCTGTTGTAGCGCGGGCCGACCACGGTCGGGAACACGAACTCGTAGTTGCCCGATTGCGGCACCAGGAGTTCGGTGTAGCGCAGCTCCACCTTCACGTCGTCGCCGGGCAGGATGTTGGCAACGTTCATCTGGAACACGTTGGGCAGGTGCTGCTCGAGCAGCGCGGCGGTCTTGCCCTCTTTCTTGGCGGTGTCGTATTCGATCTGCGCTTGCTGCTTCTCGCGGATCTGCGCGGTGATCAGGCGGTCGGCCAATCGAATGTTGAGGCCGCTCACCGCGGCCTTGGTCGAACCGGGGAACACGTATTTGGCCTCGATGGCGCGCTGGCCTTCGTTGCGGTAGGTCTGCGTGACCGTGACATCGGCGATCACGCCCGAAATCTTCACGGCGACTTCGGTGCCCTTGAGCGGCAGGCGATCGACCGAGGGGTCGTCGCTCTTGACGAAGAAGTAGGGGCTCTCCGTCTTCAGGCGCGGGCCGGCGGGTGCTTCCTGCGCATGCACCGGGCGCAGGCCCATGGCGATGAAGCCTGCGGTCGCCAGGCTCACGGTGGCGAGCCAGAGCCAGCGGCCGGGACGTGGGGTGATGGTGGCATCCATGGCGGGGGTCCTTGTCCGTGCGAACTTGCACGGCCGCAACTTTCGGCACCCCGCGAGAAGGCAGTTGGAAGGCTCCTTGAAGTCGCCGACCGCGAACGTCGCGCTCTGTGAAGCCTGTGTGAAGTGACACCGCCCGGGTGCTTCACACAGCCTTCGGCTCGTGCGAAGAGCATCGCCGCTTCGCTACAGACGAGGAGAAAAAATCATGCTTCAGTTCCTGAAAGCCCTTCAGGCGTCCGTGCTGGCCAAGGTGGCCGGCCTGTTCTTCCTGGTGCTGCTGCTGTGCATTCCGCTGGCAGAAATCGATTCGATCAACCGCGAGCGCGGCGAGAGCCAGCGCGAAGCGGCCCAGGAGCTCGCCGCCACCTATGCCAGCCGCCAGACCATGGTCGGGCCGCTGTTGCTGGTTCCGTATGTCGAGCGCTGGATGGAGCCGCTGCGCGATGCCCAAGGCAAGGTGATCGGCCAGGAGCAGCGCAGCAAGGAAATGGCCCACGTGGTGTTTCCCGACAAGCTGCACATCGACGGCTCGATGACGCCGCAAGAGCGCTATCGCGGCATCTTCAAGATCCCGTTCTACACGCTCAACGCGACGCTGACCGGTGGTTTCGCGGCCTTCGACCCCAGGGTCCTGCCGCACAGCGAAACCGATTCGAAGATCGAATTCAAGGCGCCCTTCGTCGCCTTCAACGTGAGCGACCTGCGCGGTCTCGACGGTTCGCCGGCGCTGGTGATGGGTGGCGAGGCGCTGCGTTTCAAGCAGCGCGTGCCGGGCATTGCCGACGACGCCTGGTTCGCCGACGGCATCCACGCGCCGGTCACTGGCGCCGCGCTCGCGGCGTGGCAAGCCAACGCGCCCTTGACCTTCGAGATGAAACTCGGCCTGGTCGGCCAGGACACCCTCGCGATCGCCCCCATCGCCGAAGAGACCACCGCGCGCCTCACCTCCCCCTGGGCGCACCCGAGTTTCGGCGGTCGCTTTCTCGCTGCGCAACGCAACGTGACGCCGCAGGGCTTCGATGCGCAATGGCGCATCTCGTCGCTCGTGACCTCGGCGCGCGAGCAGGTGCGCGCCGGGCTCTCCGGCCGCGGCGATGCGAGCGACGCCGCAGCCGCAGCCGCAACGGCAAGCAGCGCACGGCCGCAACGCAACCTCGGCACGTTGCAGACTTTCGACGTGTCGCTCGCGCAGCCGATCAACGTCTATTCGATGAGCACACGCGCCGGCAAGTACGGCATGCTGTTCATCGGCCTGGTGCTGATGGCCGCCTTCATGTTCGAGCTCTTTCGCAAGCTGCGGCTGCACCCGATCCAGTACGGCCTGGTGGGCCTTTCGATCGCGCTGTTCTTCCTGCTGCTGCTCGCGCTGTCGGAGAAGTTCGCGTTCTGGATCGCTTATGCGAGCGCGGCCAGCGCGAGCGTCGCACTGCTCGCCGTGTACTTCAGCGCGGTGCTCGGCGGCTGGCGACGCGGCCTGTCGTTCGGTGCTTTCATCGCGCTGTTGTACGGCGCGCTCTACGGGCTGCTCGCCTCCGAAAGCAATGCACTGTTGCTCGGCGCACTGCTGATATTCGGGATGCTGGCCACGCTGATGCTGGTGACGCGCAAGGTCGACTGGTACGCGCTGTCGCGGCGCGTGGAGCCCACCGTGCCCGTCGCGCCCATCGCACAAGGCGCATGAAACTCCTGCGGTTCGCGCTCGGCGCCCTGGGCTGGCTGGCCCTGGCAGCGCTGTGGTTCTGGGCCTGGCACCTGAAGGACCCGCATCTGCGCTTCATGCGCACTGGGGAGTTGCCGATGTTGCTGAGTGCGCTGTGCCTGAGCGCGGTGACCGCATGGCGTTTCGGGCGTCGCGTGTTGCGCCCGGTGTCGCTGGGCCTGGTGTTCGCGGCGTTGCTCACGGCCCTCGGCAACGAAGCGGCGGGCTGGCGTCACCGTGCCGACGTGGCGACTTCGTCCGGGCCGGTGGCGCAAACGCTGGGCGCGCACTTCATGGTCGGCTACGACGACGCGAAGGACCTGCACGAGCTCGCGCGCAAGGGCTTGATCGGCGGCGTGTTCATCACGGGCCGCAACGTGAGGGGGCGCACTGCCGCCGATCTGCGCAAGGAGATCGACGACTTGCAGGCGCTGCGCCGCGAAGCCGGCCTGCCCGCGCTGATCGTTGCGACGGACCAGGAGGGCGGCGCGGTATCCCGCCTCTCGCCCTTGATCGAACGCCAGCCCGGTCTCTCCACGCTGCTCGATGCCGACGTGCCCGAAGCCGAACTCGCGCAGCGTGCCCATGCCTACGGCGCGCAGCAAGGCCGCTCGCTCGCCGCGCTCGGCATCACGCTCAACTTCAGCCCCGTGGTCGATCTGCGCACCGGCCGCGCGCCCGGCAAGTGGGACTTGCACACCCGCATCGACGAACGCGCCATCTCGGCCGATCCCGCACTCACCGCGCAGGTGGCGCTCGCTTACGAGCAAGGCCTCGAATCGGCTGGCGTGCGCGGCACCCTCAAGCACTTTCCCGGCCTTGCGGGCGTGACCGAAGACACGCACCACTTCGCCGCGACCCTGCGCACGCCCGTCGCCCGACTTGCAACACATGACTGGAAGCCGTTTCAAGACGTGTCGAAAAACTCGAACGCCGCGATCATGCTCGGCCATGTGATCGTTCCGGAACTCGACGCGGTCTATCCGGCCTCTTTCTCGCGCAAAATCGTGCAGCAGCTGATTCGCGGCGAGTGGGGCTTTGAAGGCCTCCTCGTCACCGACGATCTGACGATGGGCGCGGCCTACAACCGCGGGCTGTGCGACGCCACGGTCCGCGCCCTCGATGCCGGTGTGGACCTGTTGTTGATCGCCTTCGACCACGACAAGTATTTCGACGCCATGCATTGCGCGCAGCAGGCCGCGCAGCGCGGCGCACTCGACCTGCCGATGCTGGAACGCAGCGGCCCCCGTCGGCTCCAACCCTTTCGCTAGCAGCCCCTTTTTATGTTCAAACGTTCAAGCTCCTCCCCACCCGAAGACGGCGCCACGCCGGACGACCGCAACGCGCGCTGGCAACGCATCGGCAAATGGAGCGCCATCGTGGTGGGCTCCGGCGCACTGGTGGTGCTGGTCGCATCCATCGTCACGGTGGTCGCCATCTATCCGAAGCTGCCCGACATTTCCGAGCTCGCCGACTACCGGCCCAAGCTGCCGCTGCGCGTGTACTCGACCGAAGGCACGCTGATCGGCGAGTTCGGCGAAGAGCGCCGCAACCTCACGCCCTTCGCGAGCATTCCGAAGATCATGAAAGACGCCGTGCTCGCCGTGGAAGACGCGCGCTTCTACGACCACGGCGGCGTCGACTACAAGGGCTTCATGCGCGCCGCGGTGGCCAGCCTCAAGGGCGGCCGCAAGCAGGGCGCCTCGACCATCACGATGCAGGTGGCGCGCAACGTCTACCTGAGCTCGGAGCGCACGCTCAGCCGCAAGACCTACGAGATCATGCTGGCCTTCCGGCTCGAGCAGCAGCTCACGAAGGACCAGATCCTGGAGATCTACCTGAACCAGATCTACCTGGGCAATCGCGCCTACGGTTTCGCCGCCGCCTCCGAGGCGTATTTCGGCAAGCCTTTGCAGAACGTGACCATCGCCGAAGCCGCCATGCTCGCCGGTTTGCCGAAGGCCCCTGGCGCGAACAACCCGGTGGCCAACCCGCGCCGCGCGCGGGCGCGCCAGCTCTACGTGATCGACCGCATGCAGGAGACCGGCTTCATCACCGCCGACCAGGCGGCCGAAGCGAAGAAGGAAGAGCTGCACCTGCGCGACGCGGCCGATCCGAACCGGCTGCACGCCGAGTACGTGGCCGAGACCGTGCGGCAGATGATGTACGCGCAGTACGGCGACAGCATCTACACCAGCGGCATGAAGGTCTACACCTCGCTCGTCGCGGCCGACCAGGCCGCCGCCTACAAGTCGCTGCGCAAGGGCATCATGGATTACGAGCGGCGCCAGGTCTATCGTGGCCCCGAGAAGTTCGTCGATTTGCCGACCGAGCAAAAGGAAGTCGACGAAGCCGTGGACGACGCGCTGGCAGAACATCCGGACAACGGCGATGTGATCGCCGCCGTCGTGCTCGATGCCAACGCGAAGGAAATCAACGCCGTGCGCGCCAACGGCGAAGCGATCCAGATCACCGGCGAAGGCCTCAAGCCCGCGCAGTCGGGCCTCGCGGCCAAGGCCCCGCCCAATATCAAGATCCGCCGCGGCGCGGTGATCCGCGTGGCGAAGACGCCCAAGGGCACGTGGGAAATCACGCAACTGCCCGAAGTCGAAGGCGCCTTCATCGCCATGGACCCGCGCAGCGGCGCGATCCGGGCACTGGTTGGCGGTTTCGATTTCGGCAAGAACAAGTTCAACCACGTGACGCAGGCGTGGCGCCAGCCGGGTTCGAGCTTCAAGCCGTTCATCTATTCGGCCGCGCTCGAAAAGGGCTTCACCCCCGCCACCGTGGTGAACGATGCGCCGCTGTATTTCGATGCCAACGCCAACGGCGGCCAGCCCTGGGAGCCGAAGAATTTCGAAGGCACCTACGAAGGCCCGATGCCGCTGCGCACCGCGCTCATGAAATCCAAGAACCTGGTGACGCTGCGCGTGCTGCAGTCGATCGGCGCGCCCTATGCGCAGGACTGGGTCACCAAGTTCGGCTTCGACAAGGACAAGCAGCCCGCCAACCTGCCGATGGGCCTGGGCGCCGGCTCGGTCACGCCGATGCAGATGGCGGTGGGCTACTCGGTGTTCGCCAACGGCGGCTACCGCGTCAATCCGTACCTGGTCACGCGCGTCACCGACATGAAGGACAAGGTCATCATGGAAACCGAGCCGCCGGTGCTCGACGAAGCGCGTCGCGCCATTCCCCAGCGCAATGCCTTCATCATGGATTCGCTGCTGCAAAGCGTGGTGAAGGGCGGCACCGCGTTCAAGGCGCACCAGGCCCTGAAGCGCGACGACCTCTACGGCAAGACCGGCACCACCAACGATTCCTTCGACACCTGGTTCGCGGGCTTCCAGCCCACGCGCGTGGGCATCGCATGGATCGGCTACGACACGCCGCGCCAGCTCGGCGTGCGCGGCGAAACCGGCGGCAGCCTGAGCCTGCCGATCTGGATCGGCTACATGCAGTCGGCGCTGCAGGGCGTGCCGGTGACGCAGCCGGCCGAACCGCCCGGCGTGGTGAACATCGACGGCGAGTGGTACTTCGACGACTTCACACCGGGCCACAACGTGGCGAGCCTGGGCCTGGAAAACGCGGAGCAGGCGCCGCCGCCGGTGGAAGAACTCACGGGTGCGCCGATCGGCGCGCCGCCGCCGCCCGAAGAACGCAGCCGCATCCTCGACTTCTTCAGGTAACCGCGCCGGAAGGGGGACGCCACCGGGTCTCTACACTCGGTGCCGTCCCCTTTTTTTGCTTTGGCCGAACGCATTCATGGAAATCCTCACGCTGGTGGCGCTGCTTCTTGTCGGCGCCTACATCCTCAAGTCCAGAGACCAGCGCCAGCGCATCGCGCTGCTGGGAAGCCACCTGGGCCAGTACCAGATCGAGAAGCTGATGGAGAGCCTGACCCAGGGCTACCTGCGGTGCCTCGGCGAAGACGATCCCGAACGCCGCCAGCAGATCTGGAGCCTGCTCGATACCACCGAGGAAAAACTCTCGGCGCAGTTCGACAATTTCGCGGCCGAGTTCGCACGCGTTCCCGAAGCGGAAACGCGCGTGAGCAAGCTGCCCCTGGCCATTCCCTACGCGCACAAGCTCTTTCCGTCCGCGACCTTCGACCTGCGCGAAGCGTTGAAGATCCACGCGCGCGGCATCGCCGGCGTGATGAAGAACGCATCGAGCCGTCCGGCCAAGTCCAAGGCCTTCACCATGTCGGCCGAGCTCTTCCTGATGCAGCACACCTGCCACTGGTTCTGCAAGTCGAAGACGGTGGCATCGGCGCGCATGCTGGCGCGGCACCAGACCTCGTACGAGCAGTTGCTCGATGCGGTGAGCCCCGAGACGCGCAGCGCCTACGGCGCCCTGATTGGCCAGTGATCGGCCAGTGACCCGATCAGTGGTGTGACGCCAGCGGCAGCGTGAGCGTCGCTACCGCGCCGCCGCGCGCCGCATTGCCCAGTTCGATGCGCCCGCGGTGCAGCGCCGCGATTTCCTTGACGAACGCCAGCCCCAGCCCCGTGCTTTTCTTCTGGTTGTGCGGCCGCGCGAGCGAATAGAACTTCTGGAAGACTTTTTCCTGCGCGTACTCTGGAATGCCTGGCCCGTGATCGCGCACGCTCACGCGCGCGAGCTTCGCGGTGGTCTCCAGCGTCAGCAGCACTTCGCTGTCGGGCGGTGAGAAATCGATCGCGTTGTCCAGCAGGTTGCTGATCGCGCGGCGCAGCAGGAACGGATCGCCTTCCGTGCTGGCTTCGGCGCGAATGTTCACCAGGAGGCGGATGTTCCGCTTGGCCGCCGCGGGCTGCGCGCTGATGGCAATGTCGTCGATCAGCGAAGCCAGCGGCACCGGCTCCGTGCGCTCCAGCGCGCGCCGCGTTTCGAGCGCGGTGAGCTCCATCATGCGGTCGACGATTTCCTGGATGCGCTGCGTCTCGCGCTCGATGTTCTTCAAGAACCGCTCGCGCTCCGCATGCGGCATCGACGGCTCCTGCAGCAGCTCGGCCGCGCCGCGAATCGCCGAGAGCGGGCTCTTCACTTCGTGCGTGAAGGTCTGCACGTAGTCGGCCACGTAGTTGCGGCCCGTCAATGCATCGCGCATTTCGCTGAAGCCGGTGCGCACTGCGTCGACCGCGCGCCGCGCCATGCGCGAGAAGCTCAGGCTGCGCTGTGCGCGGACCCAGGTCCAGTAGTCCGAGATCAGCCCGAACGGCCGCACCAACCAGACCGAAACGATCAGCGCCAGCAGCAACAGCGCCAGGCCCGAACCCACGCCGACCCACAGCGTGCGGGCCCGCGCGTCTTCCACGAACTGGCCGAAGCTCTGCACCGGCTTGCCGACGCTGACCATGCCGACGATCTCGTTGTTCCAGCGGATCGGCGCGCCCACGTACATCACCGAGGTGCGCGGATCGCCGTCGACGTCGCGCGAGGTGCGCGCGCCGTAGAGACCCGCGAGCGTGCGGCTCACGTCGCTCCACTGCGAGTAGTCGGCGCCCAGGTGCCTGCCGAGCGAATCGAACATCACGCGGCCGCTGCGGTCCGTGACGTACACGCGCAGTTCCACCTGGCTTTTGTGCAGGTTGTAGATCTGCGCCGAGAACTCGCGCGCATAGACCGTGCGGAACAGCGGCTCCAGCCGATCGGTGTTGATGGCGCCCGCGATCACGTCCTGCTCGACCAGGCTGGCCATCAATTGCGAAGTCTCGACCAGCGATTCCTCGGCCGATTCGCGGTAGCGCGGATCGATGTCCGACACCACGCGGTAAAGCAGAAAGGCGATGCCCGCCGTGTAGATCAGCAGGATGCCGATGAAGATCCGCGTGCGCCGGGTCACGAAACCCTGGCCGGCAATTCTTCGTTCAGCGCATAGCCGGTACCGCGCAGCGTGCGGATCGGCTCGACGTCGGGCGCCACCGCCTTGAGCTTGGCGCGCAGCGTCTTGATGTGCGCATCGACCGTGCGATCGAAGCTGTCGCTCGCGTCGTCCCAGACGTGTTCCAGCAATTCGTCGCGCGTGAAGACGCGGCCCGGCCGCTGCACGAGCAGCCGCAGGAGCCCGTATTCGTAGCGCGAGAGCTCCAGGAGCCGGCCGTAGTACCGGATCTGCATCCGCTCGTTGTCGACCGCGAAGGGCATTGGCGGGGCCTGTGGCGTCGCTGGAGGCGCTGCGGTCGAATTTTGAGGGGGTACCCCGGTTCCCTGCGCTGCGGCCGTTCCGGGGCCTCCAGGGCTGTTGCGCGTGCTGCGCCGCAGGATCGTGCGGACCCGCGCGACCAGTTCGCGCGGCGAAAACGGCTTGGCGATGTAGTCGTCCGCGCCCAGTTCCAGCCCCACCACGCGGTCGATTTCGTCGCTGCGGGCCGTGAGAAACAGCATCGGCACCTCGGGACCGCCCTGCGACTGGTTCAGCGCCCTCAGGCGCTTGAAGAGTTCGAACCCGTTGAGATCGGGCAGGCCGATGTCCAGGATGGCCAGCGCGGGCGGCTCCTGCGCGAACTGCGCGATCGCTTCTTCGGCGGTGGCGCACCAGACCGGCGTGAAGCCGTCGCTCTTGAGGACGTACTGCAGCGTATCGGCGATGCCCGATTCGTCTTCGGCGATCAGGATCCGGGGTTTGAAGCTCATCCGCGAATGTTAGCGAGGGGAAGGAAGGCGGCGATGCCGGTTTTCGTCCGAGGCGCCGGGGACCGGCGCGGCCGTTCGCGGCCTTTTTTTTGGCGCGGCGCTCTTTCTGTCTTCTATTTCTTATTCTTCTTATTCAAATTAGTAGTAGTAGATAAGGGAAGCCCTCTTCTGTGGACAGGGCACTTTTTTCGTTATGTGACAACGACTTGTCACAGCTGCGTCACTGTGCGCAGCCCTGCTTCCGGGATGTACCCGCAAAAGGGACAACATCGGGCAACCCGCCGGCCCTGTGGATAACCGATGGCTTGTGCCAAAACTCTCCCCAGAGTTGTCCTTTGACAGTCCCCGACAAATCTGCGAAAGACGGTTTTGGGCGCAAGAAATTCATTGCCTCTTATTTGGGCAATATGTAGATTTCCTTTTGAAATCAACCACTTGCCACACCCCTACACAGAAGTGCCGACGTTATCCACAGAGTTGCCCAAGTTTTGCGGGGACAACGCGGAAAGGAACCTTCGAGGCTCGTGGCGACCCAATGCCGTCCTTCACATTGCGAAAAATTTCGAACATGACACCCTCAGAAACCAAGGCCATCGTGACCCTGAGCCTGCTGGCTGCCTTTGTCGACGGCGAGAAACACGAGCGCGAACGCGCCGAGATCAAGCGCATTGCGGAGGGCCTGTCGCAAGCCGACGGGTTGAACCTGCCGACGCTCTACCAGGACGTGCTGATGAAGCGTGTTTCCCTCGCTTCGGTGGCGGGTGAGCTGACCAGCAACGAATCGAAGCAGCTCGCCTATGAGATGGCGGTGTGCGTCTGCGATGCCGACGGCGCGCAATCGGAAGCGGAGCGCATGTTCCTTGCGGACGTGCGCACCTCGCTCGGCCTCGATGCCTCGGCGGCGCGGTTCTCGCAGCAGGCCGAAGAGATTGCCGCGGTGCCCGTGGGTGCTGCGGCAGGCACCGCCGTCACGGCGGTGGCCGCCCCCAACACGCCCGACAGCGCCGAGCTCGACAAGTCGATCCTCAATGCCGCGATCCTCAACGGCGCGCTCGAACTGCTGCCCGAGACGCTCTCGACCATGGCGATCATTCCGCTGCAGATGAAGCTGGTCTACCGCATCGGCCAGGCCCATGGCTACCAGCTCGACAGCGGCCACATCAAGGATTTCCTGGCCACGGTCGGCGTGGGCCTGACTTCGCAGTATCTGGAGCAGGCCGGGCGCAAGCTGCTGGGTGGCTTGCTCGGCAAGGTGGGCGGCGGCCTGCTGCGGGGCCTCGGCAACCAGGCCGTGAGTTCGGGCATGAGCTTCGCCTCGACCTACGCGCTGGGCCATGTGGCCAAGCGCTACTACGCCGGCGGCCGCACGCTCTCGACGCAGATGCTCAAGGACGCGTTCTCCGGCGTGGTGAAGGAAGGGCAGAGCCTGCAGACGCAATACCTGCCGGCCATCCAGGAGAAGGCCCGCACGCTGGATGCGGGCAAGGTGCTGTCGCTTGTACGAGGCGCCTGAAACAGGCACTCCCCCAGGCTTCGCGCACTGCGTGTCGCTTCGCCAACCCCCTCGCCGGGGGCAACACCAGCGGCCCGGCAAAGCCGGTTCCGCGGTGTTTCTAGAGGAGAGAGTCGGCTAAACCTTGCTCAGGTCGTCCAGGATCGGGCAGTCCGGCCGCGCATCGCCGTGACAGCAATGCACCAGGTGCGCGAGCGTGTTGCGCATCGACTGCATGTCCGCGATGCGCTGCTCCAGTTCGCCCAGGTGCTTCTGCGCGATCCGCTTGACGCTCGAACTCGCGCGCCGGCGGTTGTGCCAGAGGCCCACCAGTTCGGCGATTTCTTCCATCGAGAAACCCAGGTCGCGCGAGCGCTTGATGAAGCGCAGCGTGTGCACATCGGCCTCGCCGTACTGGCGGTAGCCGCTGTCGGTGCGCGCCACCGCCGGCAACAGGCCCAGCCCCTCGTAGTGCCGGACCATGCGCGCCGACACGCCCGACAGGCGCGCCGCTTCGCAGATGGCGACCTGGCCCGTCATTGAACGCCGTAGCCCGCGTTCTCGATCGCGGCCACGATGTCCTTGCGCGGCTGCTCGCTCAGCACGTCGACATGGCCCGTCTCGAGGTCCACCGTGACCTGCGCTTCGGGATCGACCGTCTGCACCGCGTTCTGCACCGCGCTCACGCAGTGGCCGCAGCTCATGCCCGAGACCTGGAATTTCTGGCTCATCGTTCTGACTCCTTCTTGGATGGATGAATGAATGAATGCAATGAGCCGCCAGTTTGAACCCTCTCACGATGTCAACGTCCAGCGAAGGGGCACTTCAGATCCGGCCTTGACCTTGCCATGGTGTGAGGCTTTAGTCTTCGGGACATGGAAACCTTGCAGCAACTCCCCTCGTCAACCACCGCCACGCTGGACCTCTCGGTGGGCGGCATGACCTGCGCTTCGTGCGTGATGCGCGTGGAGCGCGCCTTGAAGAATGTGCCCGGCGTGCAGGACGTGAGCGTCAACCTCGCGACCGAATCGGCCCGCGTGGTGACCACCGATGCCGAAGACATGGACGCGCGCCTGCGCCGCGCCGTGCGGGCCGCCGGCTACGAGCCGCGCGCGGCGAGCAGCGCGGCCGACGAAGCGGCGGCCCTGTCACCGTGGCACGGCTTCGGCCCGGTGGCCGTCGGCCTGGCACTGTCGATTCCGCTTTTGGCGCCGATGCTCGGCGATCCGTTCGGACAGGACTGGATGCTGCCGCCCTGGCTGCAGCTGTTGCTCGCCGCGCCGGTGCAGTTCTGGCTCGGGGCGCGTTTCTATCGCGCGGGCTGGCATGCGGCCAAGGCCCGCACCGGCAACATGGACCTGCTGGTGGCACTCGGCACCAGCGCGGCCTTCGGGCTGTCGCTGTGGCTGTGGTGGCGCGCGGCGACCGGCGAACACGCGGGCCACGGCGGGATGCCGCATCTCTATTTCGAAGCAGCCGCAGTAGTGATCACGCTGGTGCTGCTGGGCAAGTGGCTCGAGGCGCGTGCCAAGCGCCAGGCGACTTCCGCGATCCGTGCGCTGCAGCAATTGCGGCCCGAAGTGGCGCACCTGGTGGGCGCGCGCGGCGAGAGCGATGTGCCGCTCGCCGAGGTGATGGTAGGCGACCGCCTCGCCGTGCGGCCCGGCGAGCGCGTGCCCGCCGATTCGCGCGTGATCGAAGGCCAGTCCGAAGTCGATGAATCGATGCTCACCGGCGAACCCCTGCCGGTGGCCAAGGAACCGGGCGATGCGCTCACAGGCGGTGCGGTCAACGGCGATGGCCGGATGGTGATCGAGGTGCGTGCGATCGGCGCCGAGAGCGTGCTGGCACGCATCATCCGCCTGGTCGAGGATGCGCAAGCCGCCAAGGCGCCGATCCAGCGGTTGGTGGACAAGGTCGCGGCCGTGTTCGTGCCCGTGGTGCTGGTGATTGCGCTGGTCACGCTGATGGGCTGGTTGATCGCAGGCGCGGGCATCGAAACCGCGTTGATCCATGCGGTCGCCGTGTTGGTGATTGCCTGCCCTTGCGCGTTGGGCCTCGCCACGCCAGTGGCCGTGATGGCCGGCACCGGCGTGGCTGCGCGGCACGGCATCCTGATCAAGGACGCACGCTCGCTGGAGATCGCGCACCGCGTCGACACCGTCGCCTTCGACAAGACCGGCACGCTGACATTGGGGCGGCCGGTGCTCACTGCATTGCTGCCGGTTGCAGGCATCGAGGCCACGGAAGACCAACTGCTGGCAACGGCCGCCAGCCTGCAAGGCGGCAGCGAGCATCCGCTCGCACGCGCGGTGCTCGCGGCCGCTGCGCAGCGCGGCGTGCAGGCGCTGCCCCTGGGCGCGATGCAGGCCATGCCGGGCCGTGGCGTTCGCGGCGAAGTGAACGGCGCCACCTGGGCCATCGCGAGCCTGCGCTGGTGCAGGGAGCTCGATGCGATGCCCGCGGAAGCCGAGATCGACAGCCTGCAGGTGCAAGGCGCCACGGTGTCGGCACTGTTGCGTTTCGATGAAGCAGGTGCCGCACATGTGCAGGCCCTGCTGGGCTTCGCCGACGAGCCCAAGCCACAGGCTGCCGAAGCCATTCGCACGCTGCGTGCGCGAGGCCTGCGCGTGGTGATGATCTCGGGCGACAACCTGCGCGCGGCGCAGGCGATGGCGGCGCGGCTCGGCATCGCGATCGAGGATGTGCGCGCCGACGTGCTGCCGGCCGACAAGGCCGCGCAGGTCAGCGCCTTGCGTCGCGACGGCCACGTGGTGGCGATGGTCGGCGATGGCGCCAACGACGCGCCCGCGCTCGCCGCGGCCGACGTGGGGATCGCGATGGCGCCCTCGGGCGGTGGCACCGACGTGGCGATGGAAGCGGCCGGCATCACGCTGATGCGCGGCGACCTCGCGCTGGTGGCCCAGGCGTTCGAACTCTCCGCGCGCACCGTGGCCAAGATCCGGCAGAACCTGTTCTGGGCCTTTGCCTACAACGTGGCCGGCATCCCGCTCGCGGCCTTCGGCCTGCTGAGCCCGGTGGTGGCCGGCGCGGCGATGGCGCTGTCGAGCGTGAGCGTGATGGCCAATGCGCTGCTGCTGCGCCGCTGGAAGCCCTGAGGGGCTTTCAGTCGAACAGCAGCGCCATCATGTGATCGTCGATGGCTTCTGCGTCATCGGCTCGTTGGTAGAACTTGCGCAGCGTGCCTTCGCGCTGGAAACCCAGCTTCTCGTAGAAGCGCAGGCCCGGCGCGTTGTCGCTTTCCACGCAGAGCTCGATGCGCTTGACGCCTGCCGCCTTCAGTTCGTCGATCGCCTGGCTCACCATCGCGAGCGCCACGCCCTGGCCATGCAGCGCGGGATCGACGGCCAGCGTGCCCAGGCTGGCCACATGGCGCACCCGCCCCTGATAGCGCGTCGCGCGATAGAAGCCGGCGATCCGCCCGTCCAGTTCGTAGACGAAGAAGCGGCCGCTCTCGACCATCTCCTGGTAGATGGGCCGGAAGTCCTCGAGCGGCATCGGGTCGTAGCCGAGATAGGGCACGACCTTCTCGTGCATGTAGAGCGTGAAGACGGCGTGGAGGTCTTCGGGCGTGGCGAGCCTGCGCATGGTGAAAGTCCCGGAGCGATGGAAGCGCCGAGCTTAGCGACTGCGCTTCAGGCCATCAGCACCATCGAGAACGCCAGCAACGCGCATTGAATGCACCAGGCCCATCGCAGGCGAATGCGCGAATCCAGCACCGCGCCGATGGCCCAGAAACCTGCGACGGCCAGCGCAAGGATTTCAAGCCCGGTCCGGAACGCGATATCGTCCGCGTCCCACAGAAAAGCGAGCGTCACGCCGATCCATCCGATGAAGTGGATCGATGCCGAGACCACCTGCGCGCGGGTCAGCGCCGGATCGTGGATGTGCATCGCCTCGCCGAGCGAGAACGCCGCTTCCGGAAATTGCGCCGCCACATCCGCCGGTCGCCACCCCGGCGGCTTGAACCACACCGAGAGCTTGTCGCGCCACCTGCGCGTGTGCCAGCTGTCGCGCAACAGCGGTGCATACGGCCCGAGGATCGCCCGCAGCGGATCGAAGCTCGCGAGTGCCTTGCGCGTGCCGTAGACGCAGCGCTCGTTCTCTTCGGCGAAAGTGCCGAACAGGCGGTCCCACACCACGAGCATGCCGCCGTAGTTGCGGTCCACATACCCGTCGTTCATCGCGTGGTGCACGCGGTGGTTCGAGGGCGAGGAAAACACGCGGTCGAACCAGCCGAGCTTGCCGATGTGCTCGGTATGGATCCAGAACTGGTAGACCAGCACGATGAGCCCCGCGATGCCGAACTGCTCGGGCGGCACGCCGACGACCGCCATCGGCAGGTAGAAGGCCCAGCCGAGAAAAGCCACCATGCTTTCTTGCCGCAGCGCGGTCGAGAAGTTGAACTGCTGGCTCTGGTGGTGCACCGAGTGCGCGGCCCAGAACACCGCCGACTCATGGCCCGCGCGATGCAGCCAGTAGTCGCAGAAGTCGAACAGCAGCACCGCGGCGATCCAGCCGATGGCGCTGTCCCAGAAGGTGGGCCGCGTCCAGATCGCGACCAGTGGATAGACCATCGCGTAGAGACCGATCTGGAAGAGCTGCGTGCACACCGCGAGCGCCTGGCTCAAGAGGCCCTGGCTCAGGCTGCCGAGCGTGTCGCTGAAGCGGTAGGTGTTGCGGCGCTTCGACCAGCCCCATGCGAATTCGCACGCCATGAGCAGCGCGAACACGGGCACGACGAGAACGACCAGCCGATGCACTGCGCTCTTTTTTTCAGCAGGCCTTCAGCGAATCTTCAGCGACCCGACCCGCCCGGTGCATCCGAAGAAAGGCCGGCCACGATCACCGCGTTGGTGCCGCCGAAAGCGAAGGAGTTGGAGAGCGCGTAGCGGATGCCCTTGGCTTCGCGCGCCTCACCGCGCACGAAGTCGAGATCGAAAGCGGCATCGGGCGTCTGCAGGTTGGCGATGGGCGGAAGCGATTCGCGCGCCAGCGCGCGCAGCGCTGCAATGAGCTCGATGGCGCCGCCGCCGCCGAGCACGTGGCCGTGGATCGCCTTGGTGGCGCTCACGGGCGTGGCGTTGCCGAACACCTCGCGGATCGATGCGGCTTCGGCCGCGTCGCCGGCCGAGGTGGCGGTGCCGTGCGCGTTGATGTGGCCGATGTCCGAGGCCTCGATGCCGGCATCGCGCAAGGCGGCGCGCATGGCACGCACCTGGCCGGCGCTGTCGGGGTTGGTGATGTGCGTGCCGTCGCAGTTGGTGGCGTAGCCCGCGAGCACGAAGGGAGACGCTTGCGCACCGCGTGCCTGTGCATGCGCTTCGGATTCGATCACCAGCGCGGCTGCGCCTTCGCCGATGGCAAAGCCGGCGCGGTCGCCGGAGAAAGGCCGGCAGGCGGCGGAGGGCGCATCGGCTGGCGGCGGCGCCATCACGCGCATCGCGTGCCAGCTGGCCATCACGCCGGGCGTGAGCATGGCGTCGTGGCCGCCGACGATGGCCACGTCGATCCAGCCGCCGCGGATGGCGCGCATCGCCTCGCCGATGGCCATGGCCGAGGAGGCGCAGGCGCACGCGTAGGCAATGGCCGAGCCGCGCGCGCCGAAGTGCAGTGCAAGTTCGGCGACCGCGGCGTTGGGCATCACGGTGAGCACGGTCGTCGGGCGCATGCGCTTGTGCTCGCCGTAGAGCGCGCTGGTCGTGGTGTCGAAGGCGCCCGCGCCCGCCAGGCCGCTGCCCCAGAAGATGCCCAGGCGCTCGGGGTCGACGCTGCCGGCGCCGAGCCTGGCCTGCGTAGCCGCGTCCTGCGCGGCGGCCAGCGCCATCGCCGTGCCGCGGTCCAGCGGCAGGCGCGAGGTGCTGCGCACGCCGTTCGAATCGAAATCGCAGGCGGCGACGGCGAGCGACATCGGGTCCATGCCCTTGATCTCGAGCGTCTGTGCGCGCACGGCCGAGCGGCCGGCGAAGAGCGCAGCGTCGAAGGCTTCCACGGTGCGGCCGATGGGCGTGACAAAACCCATGCCGCTCACGCGAACGGGTGCCGATGCGGCACGTGCCGCGGAGGCGGCGAGAACGGCGTGCGCGGCACCGCTGCTCATGCGTGGGCCGCTTCGGCGGAAGGCGCGGCCACGCCGCTGCTCTCCGTGTCGATCACCTCGCACAGGCGCTGCAGCGTGATGCCGGCCTCGCGCGGGTCGAGCCGGTCCTCGGGAATGCGCAGGTGAAAGGCGTCTTCCACCGCGAAGACGAACTCCATCAGCGCGAGCGAATCGAGGCCGAGGTCGGTCAGCACGGTGGCCGGCGAGATGGCGCTGCGATCGAGCTTGAAGTCGGTCTCCAGGATCGTCGCGATGCTGTTGAAGGTGGGCGAGGACATGGGCGGTGTTCCTTTCGGGTGTGTGCGTTCTTGCGAACTCATGCGTACAGGGGATGCGCGGGCATCGTCCCATGCGCGACCGCGTCGGCGAACGACACGGTTTCGCGCACGACCTGCTGGCGGTCGTTGTCGATCGTGATCATGTGGTAGCTGTTGGCCACGACCACGGTGCGGAAGGCGCGGCAGCGAAGGCCGCGCGCGAGGATGTCGAGGTTGGCCACGCTGGCCACCTCGTCCTGCTGGGCATGCAGCGCGAGCACGTTGTCGCATTGCACGGCGTTCAGGTTGCGCCGCACATGGCGGATCAGCCGGTCGTGTTCGCGCAGGTGCCCCACGCCGATCACCGAGCTGCCGGCGCGCGAGATCTTGCGATGCCGCAGCTCGCGCTCGATCCAGGCGCGCACGCGTTCGTTCTTCACGCCGTAGGGCGGGCGTTCGCGGTATTGCCAGAGGCGTCCGAGCGGCGTGTAGAAGGCCAGCGGCAAGAGGAACTGCGTGCGCGGAATCGCCCAGCCGTCAAAGCGCAGCGTGGTGGACATGAGCACCAGCGCATCGACGTCGCGCCCGCAGCGGATGGCCGCGCCCAGCGCGAGCGAGGCGCCGGCGGAGATGCCGACCAGCATCACCCGGTCGTGCTGCGCGCGCAGCGCCTTGACCTGCGCCTGGATGGCATCGAGCCAGCGCTCGTAAGGCGCGGCATGCTGCAGCGGCGCACTGGCATCGAACGAGTAGCCGTCGATCGACAGCGGGTGCACCGCATACCCCCGGGCGCGCAATGCCGATTGCACGGTCAGCAACTCGTCAGGCGTGCTGCATAAACCATGCAGCAGGACCACCGCGGTGCGTTGCACCTCGCGCGGCACCATGCTCAGCTGATCGGAGGAATCGCGGGCGCTCATCGTGTGGCGCCGGCCACGAAAATGGCCCCTGTTTCATGCTGCTGTCGTATGCTCATGCAACGACTATCGTGTGGAGCTACTGACCGGCCCCTGACCCATCCATTCAGCAACTCTTCACACTTCCACCACCCCCACCACCATGCGAATCCTGCTTGTCGAAGATGACGCCGTCCTGCGCGATGTGATGCTGCGCAGCCTGGCGGACGCGGGCCACCGGGTCGACGTGTCGACCAACGTCGAAGACGCCGACCACCTCTGGCGCGTGCAGCCCTTCGACGCGGTGCTGCTCGACCTCAACCTGCCGGCCACCGCGAGCCCCACGAGCGGCCTGGCGAGCGGCCTCACGGCGCTGAGGCAGGCCCGCGCACGCGGCGACCGCACGCCGGTGCTCGTGCTCACCGCGCGCGGCCGCACCGAGGAGCGCATCGCGGGCCTGGATGCGGGTGCCGACGACTACCTGGGCAAGCCCTTCGATCTGGCCGAAGTCGAGGCGCGCCTGCGTGCATTGGTGCGCCGCGCGAAGGGCACCGAAGACATCGTGCTGCTCGGCCAGTTGAAGCTCGACCGCAAGGCGCGCCGCTTCTCCACCGCGGGCGGCCCGCTCGATTTGCCCGCGCGTGAGTTCGAGGTGCTGTGGGAGCTGATGAGCCCGCCGGGCCGCACCGTGAGCAAGCGTGCGCTGTCCGACAAGCTCTCCAGCTTCGACGAGTCGCTGGGCGACAACGCGCTCGAGGCCTTCATCTCGCGGTTGCGCAAGAAACTGCTGGGCACCGGCGCGAGCATCCGCACGCTGCGCGGCATCGGCTACCTGCTCGAAGCCGAGGTGTGACGGACAGCACCGCTTCGCTGATCGCGCGGCCGATCGCGCCGTCGCTCACGCGGCGCGTCCTGCGCAACGTGCTGGTGCCGCTGGCACTCACGTGGATGCTCGGCGCGGTGATCGCGCTGGTCATCGCCAACTACTTTTCCGAACAGGCTTTCGACCGCGGCATGCTCGACGATGCGTATGCGCTGTCGGCCAACGTGCAGGCGGGCGAGCGCGGCATCGAGCTTTTGCTCACGCCGCGCGAAGTGGCCACGGTGCTCTTCGACCAGATCGACAAGGTCCACTTCTCGGTGCAGCGGCTCGACGGCACGCTGATCTCGGGCGAGTCGGAACTGCAGGCGCCGTTGCCCGCGGGCGGCGCGCGCTACCGTTTCTCCGACGTGACCTACCAGGGCAAGTCCATGCGCGCGGTGACGCTCGAACACGATGCGGAACCGGGCATCGCCATGCCCTACCGCGTGGTGATCGCGCAGACCACGCTGAGCCGCACGGCGCTCGTGCGGCAGCTGCTCGGCTTTGCATTGGCGCCGCAGATCCTGCTGCTGGTGCTGCTGGCCGTGTGGCTCTGGTACGGCATCCGCAGCGACCTGCGGCCCCTGGGCGATCTGCAGCGCGCGCTCGACCGGCGCGACGTGCGCGATCTTTCTCCGGTGGCGGTGGCGCAGACCTCGCGCGAGCTGCAGCGCCTGGGCAATGCGGTCAACTCGCTGTTCGAGCGGCTGGGCCACAGCGTGCAGGCGCAGCGCGAATTCGTGGGCAACGTGGCGCATGAATTGCGCACGCCGCTCGCGGGCATCCGCGCGCTGGCCGAGTACGGCCTCGCGCAGCACGACACGACGGTCTGGCGCGAGCAGCTCGAGCGCGTGTCGGAGCGCCAGGCGCGTGCGAGCCACCTGATCGACCAGCTGCTCGCACTCGCGCTGGCCGAGGAAGCACGCACGAGCCTGGCGCGCGCGCCGGTGCACCTCGATGCGCTGGCCGAGCAGACGGTGCTGCGCCACCTGGCGCGCGCGGATGCGCGGGGCGTGGACCTCGGTGCGCGCGGCCTGGACGACGGCGTGGTCGTGATGGCCAACGAAGCGCTGGTCGAAGGCATCCTGGACAACCTCATCGACAACGCGCTGCGCTATGGCGGCCGCACGATCACGGTGGAGCTCGCAGGGCGCACGCTGAGCGTGATCGACGACGGGCCCGGCATTCCGATCGAAGCGCAGCGCGACCTGATGCAGCGCTGGGCGCAGGGCCCCGCGGGACAGAAGCTGGGGCAGGGCTCGGGCTTGGGGCTGTCGATCGTGTCGCGCTATGCCGAACTGCTGGGCGCGGAGCTGCGGCTCGAAGCGGCCGAGCCCACGGGCTTGCGCGTGAGCGTGGCGTTCGGAGAAGTCGCCTAGGTCTGTGTCGAAAGCGGCGTGCCCTGGTGGAACGCCATGCGCCATCTGCCGCGACGAAGACGCCACAGCGAACTGCGAAGCGAGTCGGCTGCGGGCCGCTCCGGTATCGCGTCGCGGTGCGCGCGGTAGGTGACCAGCGCGATGTCGGGCGCCATGCGTTGCACACGAAAATCCGAGATCGTTCGCTCCGAAAAGGCTTCGTCGCGCAGCGCTTCGATGATCGCGGGCCGTGTCCATTCGATGCCCGACACGCCGAGCTCGCGGAAGTCGTCGTCGAGCAACTCCTCCAGCTGCGCGGCGCTGGACCGCACCTCGCGCAGATGCAGCGCGCCTTCGAGCTTCAACAGCAGCGCATCGAGGTCTTCGGCCGGTTCGGCTTCGTAGAGTTCGAGCGGAAGCCCATCGGGATCGGCGAAGAAAGTGAAGCGCCGGCCCGTGTATTCGTCGATGCGCAGCGGCTCCACAGTGATGCCTTGCGCCGCGAGTTCATGGGCCGCAGCCTGCACGTCGTGCACTTCGAAGGACAGGTGCCGCAGCCCTTGCGCCTCGGGCCGCGTGGGGCGCGCGGGCGCCTCGGGAAACGAGAACAGCTCGACCTGCGAACCGTCGGGCAACGCAAGATCGAGCTTGTGCGAATCGCGCGCCGCGCGGTAGTTTTCGGCGACGACGCGCAGGCCGAGCACCTCGGTGTAGAAGCGCTTGGAGCGCGCGTAGTCGGCGCAGATGATCGCGATGTGGTGAATGCGGGCCAGCTGCATCGGGGTCATTTCTTCAAGGGCTTGCGCAGGAAGACGCGGGTGCGCTCGGCGAAGGCGAGGCGCTTGTATTCGACATAGCCGATGCGTTCGTAGAGCGCGCGGTTCTCGGTCATCTTCTCGTTGGTGAAGAGGTAGATCGAATCGTGACCTTGCCGCAGTGCTTCGCGCTCGGCGAGTTCGAGCAAGGCGCGTCCCACGCCGGTGCCCTGGTGCTGCGGCCGCACCGCGATCACGTCGATCACGAAGCCTTCATCGGTGACGTCGAGCACCAGCGCGGCGATGGTTTCGTCGTGCTGCGTGGCGACCCAGACCTGCGCGTTCGCGATGGCCGCGCCGTAGTCCTTGGTCATCGGAATCGGCGTGAGGCCCAGGCGCGGAATGTAGTGGCGGAAGGCTTCGGCGGCGCAGGCGGTGATGGATGCCGCATCGGTCGCATCGGCCCGTTTCAGCACCCACGGTGCGACGATGCTCACGCGTCGAACTCCACCTCGCCCTCGATCTCGACCGGGATGTTGAACGGCAGCTCCGCCATGCCCACGGCACTGCGCGCGTGCGCGCCGATGTCGGGCCCGAAGAGTTCGAGGACGAGGTCCGAGAAGCCGTTGATCACCGCCGGTTGCTTGTCGAAGCCGGGTGCCGAGGCGACCATGCCGAACACGCGCGTCCAGGCGGTGATGCGGTCGAGATCGCCGAGCGCGCGCTGCAGGCTGCCGAGCATCGCCAATGCGGTGAGACGTGCCGCCGCATAGCCTTGCTCGACGCTCACCTCGCGCCCCAGCTTGCCCAGCGGCGCAGCGATGGTGCCGTCGGCGTTGAGCGGGCCGTGGCCCGAGACGATGGCGCGGCGGCCGATGAGCCGCACGAACTGGAAGGGCAGCACGACGCCGGGCGGCGGCGTCACTGGCGGGGGAAGAACGAGGCCGAGCGCGGCCAGTCGTTGCTCGATGCGGGCCATGGCGTTTCTCTCCTGTGACGGACTGGAAATGTCCGCCGCATCTTGCCATGGCCCTGCGGATCAGCCGAGCGCCGGATAGTCCGTGTAGCCCTTGGCGCCGCCGCCGTACATCGTGGCCTTGTCGAGCTCGTTGAGCGGTGCGTTCTCGCGCAGGCGGCGCACCAGGTCGGGGTTGGAAATGAAGGGCTTGCCGAAGGCGATCAAGTCGTCGCCTTCCTTCACGGCTTCATCGGCCAGCGGCTTGTCGTAGCCGTTGTTGACCATCCATGCGCCCTTGCCGCCGGCTTCGCGGTAGGCGGCCTTGAGGGCTTCGTAGTCGAAGGGCCGGTCCTCGATTTCGCGCGGGCCGCCGGTGGCGCCTTCGATGATGTGGATGTAGGCCAGGTTCAGCTGCGCGAGCTGCTTGACCACGTAGGTGAAGAGCGGCTGCGGGTTGCTGTCGTGCACGTCGTTGGCGGGCGTGACGGGCGACAGGCGGATGCCGGTCTTGCCGCCGCCGACCGCATCGACCACGGCGCGCGTGGCTTCGAGCAGCAGGCGCGCGCGGTTCTCGATGCGGCCGCCGTAGTCGTCGGTGCGCTTGTTGCTGCCGTCCTTCAGGAACTGGTCGAGCAGGTAGCCGTTGGCGCCGTGCACTTCGACACCGTCGAAGCCCGCGGTCTCGACCGCGCTGCGGGCCGCGACCGCGTAGGCGTGGACGATGCCCGGCAGCTCGGTGACGTCGAGCGCGCGCGGCTCGGAGGTCTCCACGAAGGTGGGCACGCCGTCCTTGATGAGCACGGTCTTGGTCTTGGCGGTGATGGCCGAGGGCGCGACGGGCTTACCGCCATCGGGTTGCAGTTCGGTGTGCGAGACGCGGCCCACGTGCCACAGCTGCACGACGATCTTGCCGTCCCTGGCGTGCACCGCGTCGGTCACGCGCTTCCAGGCATCGAGCTGCTCGGTGCCGTAGAGGCCGGGCACGTCCGAATAGCCCTGGCCCTGGTGGCTGATGGCGGTGGCTTCGGTGATCAGCAGGCCCGCGCTGGCGCGCTGCGCGTAGTAGGTGGCGGCGAGCTCGGGCGGCACGGCGTTGGGCGATCGGTTGCGCGTCAACGGCGCCATCACGATGCGGTTGGCGAGCTTCAGGTCGCCGGCCTGTACGGGGTCGAAGAGGGTGGACATCGTGAAAGAAGGGGCAGAGTTGAAACAGGCGCAAGGCTAAGCGCCCGGCCTCAACCCTGCTGTCGCACGGTTGTCCCGATTGGTGTTAATGGATCGTCAGGGCAGCAAGGCCAGCAGCGCGGCGCTCACGCGCACCGGCAGCGTGAGCAGGATCTGCCCCATGCCCTTGCCGAGCGGGTCGTTGCGCAGAGACGCCATGCCGCCGCCGCCCAGCGCCTCCTCGCAGACGAAGTTGAAGGCGTCGATGCCCGGCACCTCGTAGCGCGTGACGCGGCCCTTCACGAGGTGCGCGAGCCATTCGGCCACGCGCGCTTCGGTGAGCTGCGCGCGCAGGAGCGGCAGCAGGACGGGGTGGCGCGCGATGACGCCGATGTTCGAGGTGTCGCCCTTGTCGCCGCTGCGGGCCCAGGCGAGGCGGAGGAGGGGCACTTCGATGGTGTCGGGGGCCTCGGGTGCCGCTTCGAGTTGCGTGGTGCTGGCGGGTCGTTGCAGGGGCGCGTCGACGACAGCGGGTGCGAGCGTAAGCGGCACATCGATGCGCTGCCCATCGACGGTCACGCTGGCTGTGACCTGCGACTTGTCCAGCAGGAAGGCGTACTGACGGATCGACGGCGACACGGAAGCTCGCCCGCCGCCCGCGCCCGTGGTGCCTGGAGACCACGAAGTGCCGGCCGGCGCCACCTCGCGCGCGAAGAGCTCGAGCGCCTCCTTGCGCGGATGCGTCACCGCGAGCCGCAGCACCACCTCGCGCGTCTGCAGGGCCTGCGCGTTCGCATGCGGGCCGTAGCAGGACTCGGCGCCCAGCGTTTCGATATGCGTGGCGCTGTAGGCGCCGAAGCCGGACTGCGCGAAGAGCTCGCCGGTGCGCGCGAGGATCGCCTCGCCCGTGCGCCGCGCCTTCGCGGCCGCATCGAAGCCCACGATGGTGAGCTGCGCCGCGGTCTTGAAGCCATCGACATACGTGGCGCTGACCTTGTAGCTCGCGGTCGGCGCACGGCCGCGCGCGCCCTGCACGCGCACGCGGTGTTCGCCGGCCTGTTCGATGCGCACCTGCGTGAAGTCGGCCGTCACATCGGGCAGCAGGTAAGCGGCAGGGTCGCCGATCTCGTAGAGCATCTGTTCGCCCACTACCGCGGGCGTGAGCTTGCCGCCGGTGCCCGCGGGTTTGGTGACGACGAAGCTGCCATCGGCACTGCACTCGACGAAGGGGTAGCCGATGTGCGGCCAGTCGGGCACGGTCTCCCAGTCGGTGTGCAGGCCGCCGGTGGCCTGGCAGCCGCACTCGATGATGTGGCCCGCGAGGCTGCCCGCGGCGAGCAGGTCGTGGTCGCCGGGCTGCCACTTGAACTCATGCATCAGCACGCCGAGCGTGACCGCAGAGTCGACGCAGCGGCCGGTGATGACCACCTGCGCGCCCGCATCGAGCGCCGCCTGGATGGGCCGCGCGCCGAGGTAGGCGTTGGCGGTGAGCACGCGTTCGGGCAGCGCCGTACCGCTCTGCAGTTCGCGCACGGGCGGCTGGGCCTGGCGCAGTTGCGGCAGCAGCGCGGACACGTCGTCGCCGCTCACGACGGCGATCTTCAGTTCGACGCCTTGCTCCTTGGCGAGTGCGGCCAATGCGTCGGCGCAGCCTTGCGGATTCACGCCACCCGCGTTGCTCACGACGCGAATGCCTTGTTTCACGACGTCCTTGAGCACCGACTTCATCGCGATCGAAACAAAGTCGGTCGCGTAGCCGAGCTCCGGCTTCTTGAGCCGCGCACCCGCGAGGATCGACATGGTGAGTTCGGCGAGGTAGTCGAACACGAGGTAGTCGATCTGCCCGCTGGCCACCAGTTGCGGCGCACCCACGCTGCTGTCGCCCCAGAAGCCCGAGGCGCCGCCGATGCGGACGATGCGTTCGCTGCTGCCTCTGCTGCTGGCTTTGCTGTTGCTCATCGGCCGCTCCATTGCGGCTTGCGCTTCTCGCGAAAGGCGAACTGGCCTTCGGCCGCGTCTTCGGTGAGCGCGAAGAGGCCGATCTGGCTTTCGGTGAAGGCCATCGATTCCTCGAAGGCCATCGCCTGGATCTTCTTCATCGTGTAGAGGCCGCGGCGGATGGCGGCGGGCGACTTGTCGAGCATCCGGCCGAGCAGCCACTCGACGCCCTCGTCCACGTCGTCGCTCACGCGGTTGATCAATCCATGCGCGAGCGCCTCTGCGGCGGTGATGGGTTCGCCGGTGATGCACATCTCGGCGAGCACGCGGCGCGGCAGCAGGCCGTCGAGCACGCTGAGCACTTGCGCGGGGAAGAGGCCGACCTTCACCTCGGGCAGGCCGAACACGGCACTGCTGCTGGCCACCGCCATGTCGCACATCGCCATGATCCCCATGCCGCCCGCCATGCACGCGCCGTTGACGCGCGCGATGAGCGGCACGGTCGACTGGCGTGCCTGGCGAAAGAGGTTGGCAAAGCCCTGGTAGGGCTGCGCGTAGTCGAACTTGAAGGCGGTGCCGCTCTGCAGGTCGGCGCCCGCGCAGAAGGCGCGCGTGCCGGCGCCGGTGATGACGACGGCGCGCACCGCGGGGTCGGCGTTGGCGCGCGCGAGGGCCTTGGACAGGCGCGCGAGCACGGCGGCGTTGATCGCGTTGCGCCGGTCCTCGCGGTCGATGGTGAGCCACATCACGGGCCCGCGCATCGCTTCGCGCAGTTCGACGGTGGGAGGGGTTTCGGCCATGGCGCTGGGTTCCTTCGGTGTCTGGCGTGCTGCCCGTAGCGTGACGCGAAAAAAAAGCCGCATCGTGCGGCTTGTGGCTGAAGCGGCCCGGGTTTTCCCTGAAAGGGCCCGGCCGCCTCGCTGCTTCTGTGAGCTTCGGTTTACTTCAGCAGGCCTTCGGCCTTCATCGCTTCCTGCACGGCCGGACGGGCCGCCACGCGCGCATGCCAGGCCTGCACGTTGGGGAAGGCCGAGATGTCCACGCCGGTGGGCTTGGTCCAGTTGGTCACGGTGAAGAGGTATCCGTCGGCCACGCTGAATTGCTCGCCCATCAGGTACTGCTTGTCGGCGAGCTGGCTGTCGAGCCATTCGTAGCGCGACTTGAGCTTGTCCTTGAAGATGGTCTTGGCTTCCTCGGGCATGTTCGGGTTGAACAGCGGGCTGTAGCCCTTGTGGATCTCGGTGCCGATGAAAGTGAGCCACTCCTGCAGGCGGTAGCGCTGCAGCGTGCCGGCGGCCGGCGCGAGGTTCTTGGTGGGGGCGAGGTCGGCGATGTATTGCAGGATGGCCGGGCCTTCGCGCAGGCGCGTGCCGTCGTCCAGTTCGAGCATCGGCACGTAGCCCAGCGGGTTGATGCCGTAGTAGTCGGTGCCGTCCTGCAGCTTGTGGCTCTTGGTGCTGGCCATCACGGGTTCGAAGGCAAGGCCGGCCTCGTGCAGCGCGATGTGGGGCGAGAGGGAACAGGCACCGGGCGAGTAATACAGCTTCATGCGAAATGACTCCAATGGAAATCGAGGTTGGATCTTTGTGATCTTTGTACGGAACCGAGGCGCATGCTAGCGGGTTTGGACAGCGGGGCTGGCGGCGTCGCGTTTTTGTCCTACGGCCGCTTGGGGCCGGTGACTATCGGTTCGATGCGGCGCGCTTTCTAAGCTCCCGGCACGGTGGGCGAGGCCTGCTGCAAGGAGTTTCGGATGTTGAAGTACGCGATCATTTTTGCGGTCATTTCCCTCGTGGCCGGCCTGCTCGGCTTCGGCGGCGTGGCGGCGGGCGCGGCCGGTATCGCCAAGCTGTTGTTCGGCCTGTTCCTCGTGTTGGCCGTGCTGTTCGTGGTGCTCGCCGCCCTCGGTGTAGGCGCGGTGAAGAAGGCGCTGGACTGATGCAGCGTCCGAAGACGAAGTGGCCGCAGGCGCGGTCGCTCGACATGCTGTTGCAGAGCCCCGCGCACCGTGTGCTGCGGGTGCTGCTCGTGACGCAGACGCATTGGCAATTGCCTGAACACCGCTCTCGGCGACGACGGGCCTGAAGAAACTCCCCATGCACATTTCCCACATCAACGCGCAACTCGACTACGAGGTGACGGCGCCCGCGCACATGCTGCTCAACATCGAGGCCGCACGCGCCGGCGCGCAGGCTGTGGTGGAGGAGACCTTGACCATCGAGCCGCCCACCGAGATGCAGGTGTTCTGCGACGAGGGCAGCGGCAATCGCTTCATCCGCTTCGACGCGAAGCCGGGGCCGCTGAAGATCGGCTACAGGGCGACGGTGCAGCGTTCGCACGTCCATGTGCCGCCGGATTTGCGCGAGGTGCCGGTCAGCGAAGTGCCCGACGAGGTGCTGCACTACATGATGCCCACGCGCTATTGCGAGTCGGACCTGATGTCGCGTTGCGCGCAGCAGCTCTTCGGCGAGCTGCCGCCGGGCATCGGCCGCGTGCAGGCGATCGTCGACTGGATCCACGAAAGCATCACCTACGAACCGGGCAGCAGCGACTCGACCACCACGGCGCGCGAAGTGTTCGTGGAACGCGCGGGCGTGTGCCGCGACTTCGCGCATCTGGGCATCACCTTCTGCCGCGCGCTCAACATTCCGGCGCGGCTGGTAGTGGGCTATGTGTGGTTCGACGAGCCGCCGCAGGATTTCCACGCCGTGTTCGAAGCCTGGCTCGGCGGGCAGTGGGTGCTGTTCGACGCAACGCGCATGGCGCCCGTCGACCGGCTGGTGCGCGTGGGCACGGGGCGCGACGCGAAGGACGTGGCCTTCTGCACGATCTTCGGCGCGGTGCGCATGACGGACAAGAAGCTCGTGGTGCGGGAACTGCAGGATGAAAGCGTCGCACCGCCTGCCGCGCCGGCTCCGAGCGGCACGCTGGTCGGCATCGAAAAGCCGGTTCCGGTGACGCAACTGGTGGAAACCACCGGCTGACAACGATAGTTTGCTATTAATTATATAGCAAACTATTCAGCAACCACGGGCCGGCGCGGGCGGTTTGGCATTGCCCTCTAGCTTGCCCACACAACAGGCGCAAGACGGTATCGCCGATTAAAATCGGTGCCCCCTTTGCGCAGCGCACGCGTCTTAAGTAGTGCGCCCCTCTTTCAAATGCTGTACCCCGAAGAATTCGATGTGATCGTCGTCGGCGGTGGCCATGCCGGCACCGAAGCCGCGCTCGCCGCCGCGCGCATGGGCGCCAAGACGCTGCTGCTCTCCCACAACATCGAGACGCTGGGGCAGATGAGCTGCAACCCGTCGATCGGCGGCATCGGCAAGGGGCACCTCGTGAAAGAGGTGGATGCGCTCGGCGGCGCGATGGCGATTGCCACCGACGAAGCGGGCATCCAATTTCGCATTCTCAATTCGAGCAAGGGGCCGGCCGTGCGCGCCACCCGCGCCCAGGCCGACCGAGTGCTGTACAAGGCCGCGATCCGCCACCGCCTGGAAAACCAGCCGAACCTGAGCCTGTTCCAGCAAGCGGTCGACGACCTGATGGTGGAGGGCGATCGCGTGGTCGGCGCCGTCACGCAGGTGGGCATCGCTTTCCGCGCGCGCACTGTGGTGCTGACCGCGGGCACATTCCTCGATGGCCGCATCCATGTGGGCCTGGACAACTACCAGGCTGGACGTGCGGGCGATCCGCCGGCGATCAGCCTGTCGGCGCGCCTGAAGGAACTGAAGCTGCCGCAAGGGCGCCTGAAGACCGGCACGCCGCCGCGCCTGGATGGCCGCAGCATCGACTTTTCGAAGTGCACCGAACAGCCCGGCGACGGCATGCCCGGTGGGGCAGGGCCGATGCCGGTGTTCAGCTTCATGGGCCGCGCCGACATGCATCCGCGCCAGATGGCCTGCTGGATCACGCACACCAATGCGCGCACGCACGACATCATCCGTTCCGGCTTCGACCGCAGCCCGATGTTCACCGGGAAGATCGACGGCGTCGGCCCGCGTTATTGCCCGAGCGTCGAAGACAAGATCAATCGCTTCGCCGACAAGGAAAGCCACCAGATCTTTCTCGAGCCCGAAGGCCTGACGACCAACGAGTACTACCCGAACGGAATTTCGACCAGCCTGCCGTTCGACATCCAATACCAGCTGGTGCGCTCGATGCCGGGGCTGGAGAACGCGCACATCCTGCGGCCGGGCTACGCGATCGAGTACGACTACTTCGACCCGCGCGAACTCAAGAGCAGCTTCGAGACCCGTTCAGTCAAGGGCCTGTTCTTTGCCGGGCAGATCAATGGAACGACTGGCTACGAAGAAGCGGCCGCTCAAGGGCTGTTCGCTGGCATCAACGCCGCATTGCAATGCCGTGGCGAAGACGCTTGGCTGCCGCGCCGCGACGAAGCGTACCTGGGTGTGCTGGTCGACGACCTGATCACCAAGGGCGTGACCGAGCCGTACCGCATGTTCACCAGCCGCGCGGAGTTCCGCCTGCAACTGCGCGAGGACAACGCAGACATGCGCCTGACCGAAGCAGGGCGCAAGCTGGGCTTGGTGGACGACGCGCGCTGGGATGCTTTCAGCCGAAAGCGCGATGCTGTTTCACGTGAAACAGAGCGCCTCAAGTCGATCTGGGTGAACCCGCGCAACCTGCCGGCCGCGGAGTCGGAGCGGGTGTTGGGCAAGGCCATTGAGCACGAATACAACCTCGCCGACCTGCTGCGCCGGCCCGATGTGAACTACCAAACGCTGATGTCTCTGGACGGCGGGAAGTACAGCACCAGCTCGGCATTGAGCGAAACCGAGATCGAGCAGATCGAGATTTCAGCCAAGTACTCCGGCTACATCGAGCGCCAGCACGACGAAGTCGAGCGCGCCGCGCATTTCGAGAACCTGCGTTTGCCCGCCGACTTCGACTACGGGCAGGTCAAGGCCCTGAGCTTCGAAGTGCGCCAGAAGCTGGACAAGCACAGGCCCGAAACGCTGGGACTGGCGTCGCGTATCTCCGGTGTGACGCCTGCTGCCATCTCGCTCTTGATGATCCATTTGCGCAAGGGCGGGCACAAAGCCTTCGCCCGCGACGCCGCGACGGAAGCAGCCACCGAGCCGCAGTCTGCAGAATGAGCGCGCCCATCGATACGCTGCGCGAAGGCGCGGTAGCGCTCGGCGTTCACCTGTCTGATCGGCAAGCGGAGCAACTGCTGGCCTACGGCACGCTGATGCTCAAGTGGAACAAGGTCTACAACCTGACGGCGGTGCGCGATCCGGCCGGTGTGATGACGCATCACCTGCTCGACAGCCTGGCGGTCATCGCACCGCTGCAGCGGCAATATCCGGAGCAGGGCAGGCTGCTCGACGTGGGTTCAGGCGCCGGCCTGCCGGGCGTGATCATCGCGATCATGCGCCCGGAGATCGAGGTGAGCTGCCTGGATGCCGTGGCCAAGAAGGCTGCCTTTGTTCAACAGGTGGCTGTTGAATTGGAATTGCCCAATCTCCGCGGCCTGCATGCCCGGGTCGAATTGCTGGAAGGCAGCTACAACGTCATCAGCTCACGAGCCTTCGCTTCGCTGCCGGATTTCTTCAATGGCTCGAAGCATTTGCTGGCGGCGGATGGCGTCTGGCTCGCCATGAAGGGCAAGACGCCCAGCGATGAACTCGCCGTTCTGCCTCCGGAAGTGGCTGTGTTTCACGTGGAACAACTGACGGTTCCGGGCCTCGATGCCGAGCGTTGCATCGTCTGGGCGCGCAAAGAGGCGGTCTGATTCCGTAAAAGATGCGGTGCCGCCGGCAAATGCGGGCGCTCGAACGGCCCTCCGCGCGCCGGCCTCGCTTAGACTCGACGCCTCCCCTTGGCTCTCTTCTTCGAGGCAAATTCCATGTTTGGCATCGCTGACTACGGCGCGTTTGTCGCCGCCATCATCCTGTTCCTCCTGATTCCCGGTCCGGGCAATCTGGCGCTGATCACCTCGACCAGCAAAGGCGGAATTCGCGGTGGATTGGCAGCGACTTCGGGCGTGATCCTCGGCGACCAATGCCTGATGTGGGCCGCAGTGGCGGGCGTTTCGGCTGTTCTGGCGGCGTATCCGACGGCATTCAAGGCGGTTCAGTGGTTGGGCGCCGCCTACTTGGCATGGCTCGGCATAAAGATGCTGCTCGCCAAGCCCGGCTCGGCACCGATCCTCAACATCAAGCCCAGCCACTTTCTGCGCCAAGCCTTCACGATCACCTTGCTGAACCCGAAGGCCATCGTGTTCTACATGGCCTTCTTCCCGCTGTTCGTCGACCCGACCCGTCACCAGGGGCTGGTCACCTTCGGTGCGATGGCGGTGACGATCGCGGCGCTGACCTTCCTCTACGGCCTGACCTCGACGCTGCTCACGCATTTTCTTGCCGAGCGCATCCGTGCCAATCGCCGCATTTCCGGCACGCTCGAGAAGCTGGCCGGCGTTTTCCTGATCGCCTTCGGCGTCAAGCTCGCGATCTCGCGCTGATCGATTCCCAGAACTGACATGGCCAAGATTTTCTGCATTGCCAACCAAAAGGGCGGCGTCGGCAAGACCACCACCACCGTCAATCTCGCCGCCGGCCTGGCCAAGGTGGGGCAGCGGGTGCTGATGATCGACCTTGATCCGCAGGGCAATGCGACCATGGGTTCGGGCATCGACAAGCGCGAGCTGGAGTTGACCGTGTACGACGTGCTGCTCGAATCGGCCTCCGTTGCCGAAGCGCGCGTCCAGTCGGACAAGTTGATCGAAGGCGGTTGCAGCTACGACGTGCTGGGCGCCAATCGCGAACTGGCCGGCGCCGAAGTGGAAATGGTGGCGCTCGACCGCCGCGAAAAGCGCCTCCGCACTGCGCTGGCCGCCGTTGGCGCCGAATACGACTTCGTGCTGATCGACTGCCCGCCGAGCCTGAGCCTGCTCACGCTCAATGGCCTGTGCGCCGCCCATGGCGTGATCGTGCCGATGCAGTGCGAGTATTTCGCGCTCGAAGGGCTGACCGACTTGGTCAACACCATCAAGCAGGTGCACGCCAACCTCAACAAGAACCTGCAGATCATCGGCCTCTTGCGCGTGATGTTCGATCCGCGCATCACGCTTCAACAGCAGGTGAGCGAGCAGCTCAAGTCCCACTTCGGCGACAAGGTGTTCGACACCGTGATCCCGCGCAATGTGCGGTTGGCCGAAGCGCCGAGCTACGGCCTGCCGGGCGTGGTGTTCGATCCAGCCGCCCGGGGCAGCCAGGCGTTCATTGCCTTCGCGCAGGAGTTGGTCGAGAAGCTGCCGCCTGCGAGCGCTTTCGCCTCGGGTGCCGTCGCGCCGCCGATCTCACCGGTCGAGCGCATCGCGCCGGACCTGGCCATTCCCGAGGACGTGCTGGCGCCCGCGCCCGCCTCCGATTCGACCCCCGAAAAAAGCCTCTGACGCCTGCCCCGAATCGGCATGGCGCTATCAAGTTCGTAGCAAATGACAGTTTCCCGCATCCTGCTGTTGCCGGGTTGGCAGAACAGCGGCCCCGGCCATTGGCAGACCCTCTGGGAGTCGCTCTACGGCGATCGCCGCGTCGACCAGCATGAATGGATGCGTCCGTTGCGCGGCGACTGGTCCGCGCGGCTCGAGGAAGAAGTGCTGGCCGCCCCCGGTCCGGTGGCCTTTGCCGCGCACAGCCTTGGCTGCATCCTCATCGCCGCCTGGGCTGCGCATTCGCGCAACACGCACAAGGTGCGCGGTGCATTGCTGGTGGCGCCGGGCGATCTGGAGCGCGACGATCTTCGGCAATTGATTCCCGGCTGGGCACCGATCGTGCGCCAGACGCTTCCGTTTCCCTCGGTGCTGATCGCCGCGAACGACGACCCATATTGCGAGGCTTCGCGCTCCCGACAACTGGCCCGCGACTGGGGCGCGCGCTTCGTCGACGCCGGCAAGGGCGGCCATCTGAACGCCGAATCCGGCCTGGGCGACTGGCCCGAAGGCCGGCAACTCCTGAACGACATTTCGAAAGACAAGAACTGATGGCGACCAAGAAACCCAAGGGCCTCGGCCGCGGACTCGAAGCGCTGCTCGGCCCGACGGCCGCGCCTGCCGCCGATCACAACGGCGCCGGCACCGAAGAGGGCGGTGCGCCGCCCAATCCGACGACGCTGATGCTCGATCAGATGGTGGCCGGCGTCTACCAGCCGCGCACGCGCATGGACGAGGGCGCGCTCTACGAGCTGGCCGAGAGCATCAAGGTGCAGGGCATCATGCAGCCGATCCTGGTGCGCCGGCTCGATGCCGAATCGGCGGCCGTCAAGCACGCCGAATACGAAATCATCGCGGGCGAACGGCGCTTCCGCGCCGCCAAGCTCGCGGGCTTGGACAGCGTGCCGGTGCTGGTGCGCGACGTGCCCAACGAAGCCGCGGCGGCCATGTCGCTGATCGAGAACATCCAGCGCGAAGACCTGAACCCGCTCGAAGAGGCCCAAGGCCTGCAACGCCTGGTCGCCGAGTTTGGGCTCACTCACGAAATGGCGGCGCAGGCGGTGGGCCGCTCGCGCAGCGCGGCCAGCAACCTGCTGCGCCTGCTGAACCTGGCCGAACCCGCGCAGCTGATGCTGATGGCCGGTGACATCGACATGGGCCACGCCCGCGCGCTGCTCTCGCTGGACCGCGGCACGCAGATCACCGCGGCCAACCAGATCGCCGCCAGGAAGATGTCGGTGCGCGAGGCCGAGGCGCTGGTCAAGAAGCTCGCGGCCGAGTTCACCCTGACGCCATCCCGCCGCGGCAACGCCGGCGAGAAATCGCGCGACCTGCAGCGCGTGGAAGAAGAGCTGGCCGACCTGCTCACCGCCGAGGTCGAGGTGCGCATCAAGAAGCGCACGAAACGCGGCGAAAGCGGCGAGCTCGCGATCCATTTCGGCTCCATCGAAGCGCTCAATGGATTGATCGATCGCATCCGCCGAACGGCCTAGTTTTGAAATCGGCATGGGGCATTCGTTTGATTGATTCCTGTAATCCTTTGCGCGTATCCTCGACCGCTGGTTTTTTCCAACCCCAGATCTGATAACAGAGGGAGTCCCTGTCATGACGTTCACCAAGTTCCCGCTCGCGGCCATTGCCGTGGGCGCTCTTCTCCTCACCGGCTGCGCGGCCACCGACATGCAGATGGGCAGCCAGTCGGCCAAGACCATGGCCACGGGCAGCGCCGCCGGTTCGTCCACCGCCGGCGAAAGCAGCCAGCTCGAGCGCTGCGAATCGCCGCTCGGCACGGTGTCGCTGATCGAGAACCAGAGCGCGGGCTGGTACACCATCCTCACCGGCGAATACCGCCTGCCGCCTACTGCAAATCTGTTGCGTTTGCTGGTGCAGCAGTCGAACTGCTTCATCGTGGTCGAGCGCGGCGCGGCCGGCATGAACGCGATGACGCGCGAGCGCGCGCTGCAGCAGTCGGGTGAAATGCGCGGCGGCAGCAACTTCGGCCGCGGCCAGATGGTCGCCTCCGACTACGGCCTGTCGCCCGAAATCGTGTTCAGCAACAGCGATGCCGGCGGCATCGGCGGCGCGCTGGGCGGCCTCGTGGGCGGTGGCCGTGGCCGCGCGCTCGCAGCCATCGGCGGCAGCATGCAGACCAAGGAAGCCAGCGCGCTGCTGACCCTCATCGACAACCGCTCGGGCGTGCAGGTCGCGGCCTCCGAAGGCAGCGCCTCCAAGACCGATTTCGGCGCCTTCGGCGGCCTGGCCGGCCGCAGCGGCGCCGGTGGCCTCGGTGGCTACACCAACACGGCACAGGGCAAGGTGATTGCCGCCGCATTCATGGACGCCTTCAACCAGATGGTTCGGTCGCTGCGCAACTACAAGGCGCAGACCGTGCGCGGCCAGGGCCTCGGCGGTGGTGGCCGGCTCGGCGTGGACGGCGGCGCTGCGCCGTCGCAGACCTACGTGCCGCCGGAACAGGCACCGGCACGCCGCCGCAAGTAAGAACCGCAGGCCTTCGGGCCACGAAAAAGCCCGGCGCTCTCGCGAGCCGCCGGGCTTTTTCATGTGTGACGCAGATGAATCAGAGGCTGAAGATCTTGCCCGGATTCATGATGTTCTTCGGATCGAGCGCGCGCTTGATCGTGCGCATCATGTCGATCGCGCCGACACCCGCCTCGGTCACCAGGAAGTCCATCTTGTGCAGCCCCACGCCGTGCTCGCCGGTGCAGGTGCCTTCGAGTGCCAGCGCGCGGGTCACGAGCTTGTGGTTGAGCGCTTCGGCCTTCACGCGCTCTTCGGGCACGTTCGGGTCCAGCAGATAGCCGAAGTGGAAATTGCCGTCGCCCACGTGGCCGACGAGGAAGTAGGGGATTCCGCTTGCGTCGGCCTCGGCCACCGAGTCGAGCAGGCAATCGGCCAGGCGCGAGATCGGCACGCAGGTGTCGGTCGAAATCACGCGGCAGCCCGGGCGCGACTGCACCGCCGCGAAGTAGCTGTTGTGCCGCGCGGTCCACAGGCGCGTGCGTTCTTCCGGCGTGCTGGCCCATTCGAAGGCATTGCCGCCATGGCCGCTCGCGAGTTCCTGCACCGTCTCGGCCTGTTCCTTCACGCCTGCGGGCGAGCCGTGGAATTCCATCAGCAGCATCGGCTCTTCGCGCAGGCGGAGCTTGGCGTAGGCGTTCACCATGCGCACCGTGTTCACGTCGATCAGTTCCACACGCGCGATCGGCACGCCCAGCTGGATCGTCTCGATGGTGGTGCGCACCGCCGCCTCGATGCTCGGGAACGAGCAGATCGCGGCCGACACGGCTTCGGGCAGCGGATAGATGCGCAGCGTGACCTCGGTGACCACGCCCAGCGTGCCTTCGCTGCCCACCATGAGGCGCGTGAGGTCGTAGCCCGCGGACGACTTCTTCGCGCGCGTGCCGGTGCGGATGACCTCGCCCGCGGCCGTCACCACTTCGAGCGCCAGCACGTTCTCGCGCATCGTGCCGTAGCGCACCGCGTTCGTGCCGCTCGCGCGCGTGGCCGTCATGCCGCCGATGGAGGCGTCCGCGCCCGGGTCGATGGGGAAGAACAGGCCCGTGCTCTTGATCTCCTCGTTGAGCTGCTTGCGCGTGACGCCCGGCTGCACCGTCACCGTGAGGTCGTCGGCGTTGATCGACAGCACCTTGTTCATGCGCGAGACATCGATGCTGATGCCGCCCTGCACCGCCAGCAGGTGGCCTTCGAGCGAGGAGCCGACGCCGAAGGGGATGACCGGCACGCTGTGCTCGCTCGCGAGCTTGACGGCATCGGCCACGTCCTGCGTGCTTTCGGCGAACACCACGGCCGAGGGCGGCGGCGCGTCGAACGACGATTCGTCGCGCCCGTGCTGCGTGCGTACCGCCATCGCCGTGGAACAGTTGGCGCCGAAGCGCGCCTTCAGGCCGTCGATCAGACTGGCGGGCACGTCGCGCAGATGAAGCGCCGGCATCAGGTGCGAGGTTTGGGTGGGGGCGTTCATCGGACTTCTCCAGAGGGGACGATGGGGCAGGGGGCGGGGCGTCGCGGTCATTTTACGGAGCGAGCACCATAATGCGCTTCGGAAAAAATGATGAACCCCACGACCCTCAGCGCCCTCGCGGCCTTCCCCTCGCAACTGGAGGCCCACTACGCGGCCATTCCCGAGGCTTTCAGGCATTGGGCGCCGCCCTCGTGGGAGGGCGTGCCCAGCGAGGCCTTCACCGCCATCGAGCAGCTGTGCCATGTGCGCGACATCGAGGTCGAGGGGTACCACGTGCGCTTTCGCCGCACGCTCACGGAGAACCGCCCGACGCTGGCCTCGATCGACAGCGAGCCGCTCGCCATCGCGCGCAACTACGGCGCCGCTGACGCCAAGCAGGTGCTGGCCGATTTCCGCCTCGCGCGCGTGCAGACGATGGAGATCGTGTCGAGCCTGACCGACGCGCAACTGGCGCGCACGGCCGTCTTCGAGGGCTACGGCCCGCTCACCATGCGCAGCCTCGTCCACTACCTCTGCAGCCACGACCAGCAGCATCTGGCGGGCCTGCAATGGCTGGCCGGCAAGATCGACGCATCGACCGTCCCCGCATAAACAGGAGTGCGCCCATGGGCAACCGACTTTCCCAGATCGCCACCCGCACCGGCGACGACGGCACCACGGGCCTGGGCGACAACACCCGCGTGCCCAAGGACCATCTGCGCGTGCACGCGATGGGCGATGTGGACGAGCTCAACTCGCAGATCGGCGTGCTGCTCTGCGAGCCCATGCCCGAGGCCGTGCGCGATTTGCTGGTCGATGTGCAGCACCAGCTCTTCAACCTCGGCGGCGAGCTCTCGATGCCCGGTTTCACGCTGCTCAAGCCCGAGGCGCTGCTGCAACTGGACAACGCCCTGGCCGACCACAACGCCGCCTTGCCGCGCCTGGCCGAATTCATCCTGCCGGCCGGCACGCGCGCCGCCTCGCTCGCGCACGTGTGCCGCACGGTGGCGCGACGGGCCGAGCGCGCGGTGGTGGCGCTCGGTGCCACCGCGGCACTCAACGACGCATTGCGCCAGTACCTCAACCGGCTCAGCGATTTGCTCTTCGTGCTCGCGCGCGTGCTCAACCGCATGGACGGTGGCGATGACGTTTATTGGAAGAGCGAGCGCATGGCCCGCGCGGCAGCCGCCGATGCCGCCGACGATGAAGGAAGCCCGTCATGAAAATGCCCACGCATACCCTTGCGCTTGCAGCAGCGTTCCTCCTGCTGCCAACTGTGGCCGTCCACGCGCAGAGCGCCGACAACCCACCCAAGGCACAGCGCGCCCACACGCTCAAGGCACCGCCACGCGACAGCACGGTGGTGAGCAGCGTGCAGCGCGGCACCAATGCAGCAGGCCGCGGCATCGACCGCGCCGACAGCGCCACGCGGCGCGGCGTCAACAACGTGTCGGCTCGCGCGAGCCGGCCGGTGCGCAACGTGGGCGAGGCCTTCGGGCGCAAGCTCGCGCCGGGCTCCAGCGGGCGTGCGGCGCCGCCGCCTGTGGGGCCGCAGGGCAACTCGCCCTGATCGACTGAGGCTCTGTTCAGGGCGGCGATCACGCCGACGGTGGGCCCTGTTTCGCGAATGTCCCCCGGCTTCGCCTCCTCCTTGATTTCGCGAAACAGGGCCCACCGCCGGCGCGATCTTTCAAAGCACTTGTTGATTGGCCCGCACAAGCAGAGCGCTCTGTGTGCGCAGGGCATCGGGTGCTCCCCGCAGCGAAATCAAGGAGGGGGGCGAAGCCCGGGGGACATTCGCGGAGGGGAGTACCCGGTGGCCTGCGCACGCGCCCTGAACACGAACGCAACACGACAACCATGGCAAGAAACATAGAGATCAAGGCCCGCATCGACAGCGTGGAACGCGTGGCACTCATCGCCGCAACGCTCGCCGACTCAGGCCCCGTCGACATCGCGCAGGACGACACTTTCTTCCGCTGCGAGAACGGCGCCGATCGCCTCAAGCTGCGCACCTTCGCGCCCGACCGCGCCGAGCTGATCTTCTATCGCCGCGCCAACAGCAGCGGCCCGAAGGAATCGTTCTACCTGATCACGCCGACCACCACGCCCGATGCACTGCGCGAATCGCTCACGCTCGCCTGGGGTCAGGCGGGTCGCGTGCGCAAGCAGCGAAGGTTGTTCCTCGTGGGCCGCACGCGCGTGCACCTGGATCGCGTCGAAGGGCTCGGCGAATTTCTCGAACTCGAAGTGGTGCTGAAAGAGGGCGAGTCCGCCGAGGCCGGCGTGGCCGAGGCGCATGCGCTCATGGCGCAGCTTGGCATCGGCACCGACCAACTGGTGCAGGGCGCCTACGTCGACCTGCTGCAGGCCGCCGCCTGAGCCTCAGCGCCAGCCCGCGGCCTTGAGCTGGTCCGCGAGCAGCTGGGCGACCTTCGCGTAGCCCTGCGCATTGGCGTGGATGCGGTCCGAGCGCAGCGACGCGTCCGACAGCACGCTCGAATACACATTCGCAACGAGCAGCGCCTGCCCCGACTTCGCGACCTCTTCATAGAACGGCGCATCGCTGAGCGAGCCGACGGCCGCGCGCATCGCATCGGGCGCAGGCGTGGCCAGCAGCGCGACATGCGGCGTGTGCTCGCGCGCCTGGTTCACGAGGGCTGCGATGTTGTTGCGCGTGGCCGAAGCCGACACGCCGCGCAGCATGTCGTTGCCGCCGATGCCGATCAACACCGCGTCGTAACTGCCCGCCGCTAGCAGGGCCGGCAAGCGCTCCAATGCGCCGGCCGAGGTGTCGCCGTTGACGCCCGCGTTCTCGATCTGCCAGCCGGTCAGCTCGCCCAGTTTCACGGGCCACGACGCATCGGGCGGCGCGCCGTAGCCGAAGGTGAGGCTGTCGCCGATGGCCAGCACATGCGCATCGGGTTTGAGCGCTGCAGCGGAGGGCTTGCGCTTGCCGCAGGCTGCCAAGGCGGTCAGAGCGGCCGTGGCCGGCACGCCGCACATCAGGTGGAGGAGGTGTCGTCGCTTCATGGAGCGCGCAGCTTAAACGCGGGGCGTGCGCCCGCGGGCGATTGCCCCTTTTTGCCCCTTTGATTGATCCTTTGTCCTCCCGGAGAGCAGGCAGCGCGCGGCTAGTTCAGGTGCGCCTTGCGCAACGCCGCCCGCATCTTCTTCTGCAGGGCGGGCCCGCCTTTCTCGAGCGCCACCGCGGGCGCCGCGCTCTCCTTGGTGACCGGCGCGTGCCTGCGCCCCCAGGCGCCGATCTGCGTCACCACCGGCAGCAGGTCGATGCCCATCGGCGTGAGGCTGTAGATGGCCTTCTGCTTGTGGGTCGGATCGTCGGTCTTGCTGAGCAGGCCGTAGTCGACGAGCTTGCCCAGGCGCTCGGTCAGGATGTTCGAGGAGATGCCTTCCTCGGACTGCAGGAACTCCCTGAAATGCCGCTTGCCGGCAAACATCATGTCGCGAACGATCAGCAGGCTCCAGCGGTCGCCGAAGACTTCGAGCGCGAGGTTGATCGGGCAGAGCGATTTCTGTGGAGTGGCCATCGGGATTTCCGGCGTGCTTGAAAAACCGCTTGCATTTTCGCACCGGTTTTTGAATACTTCAAACCGATTGCATTTCAAGAGCAGTTTCTCGAACCGATCCCAAGGAGTGCCACCATGCGAAAGCTCATACTGCAGATGCAGATGTCCGTCGATGGTTACGTCTCGCCCGCCAACGGCAACCTCGACTGGCAGGTCTGGGGATGGGGCGACCGCTGGGCCTGGGACGACAAGCTGAAGGCTGACTTCAACAGCGTCTTCGAGGGCGTGGACACCCTCCTGCTGAGCCGCAAGATCGTGGAAGAGGGCTACCTCGACCACTGGGGCCGCGCGGCGAAAAAATATCCGGCCAACCCGCAGTTCGCCTTCGCGCAGAAGGTGGTCGATGCGCAGAAGGTGGTGCTCACCGACAAGCTGAAGGCATCGCGCTGGGAGCGCACCGTCATCGCGCTGGGAGCGCACCGTCATCGCGCGCGGCGGCATGGCCGAGGAGGTGAATGCGCTCAAGCAGGAAGAGGGCAAGGACATCCTCGTCATCGGCGGTGTCGGCTTTGCGTCGTCGCTCGTGACCGAGGGGCTGGTCGACGAGTTCCAGTTCTTCGTGAACCCCATGGCCGTGGGCGGCGGCCGCTCGGTGTTTCACGACCAGCGCGAGGGGCACGCGCTGCGCTTGCTCGGGTCGGTCGGCTACGAATGCGGCGTGGTGGTCAACCGCTACGCCCCGCGGTGAAGGACAACGCGCCGCGCCGATACCAGCGCTTACCTGATTTCACCTGACCGCGACCTCACGTGCGCCGGGCAGACACAACCGCGGCCCACAATGGACTCGTCATCAACATGAAGGAGTTCCAGATGATCATCAATTCAAAGCGCATGGCCGTCGCCGCTACGGCGCTCGCGATGTGCATGGCCGCAGGAAGCGCCTTCGCGCAAGACCGCCGCTTCGACGGACGGCCCGGCGACGGGCGTCCCGGCATGGAGCAACGGCACGACGATCGCAACTTCGATCGCCGCGGTCCGAACCGCGACTACCGCGGCAACCAGGACTTCCGCGACGGCCGCCAGTTCGATCGTCGCGGCTTCCCGCAGCCGCATGCCGAATGGCGCCGCGGTGGCCGCGTGCCGGCCGAGTACCGTGGCCGCAACTACGTGGTGAACGACTACCGCGCCTATCGCCTCCAGGCACCGCCGCGCGGTTACCAGTGGGTCGGCGTGGGTGGTGACTACGTGCTCGCCGCGATTGCCACCGGCCTGATCGCGCAGATCATCGCGGGCCAGTAAACAGTCGCCCCCGGCCGCATGCGAAACCGCCACAGGTCACTGTGGCGGTTTTTTATTTGGGGGATGCTTGTCAGGCCAGCGCGGTGGAGGCCGATTGGGCGCACACGTTGCGCCCGGTGATGGTCAGGCGCAGGCCCCCACCGTGCCATTCGAGCCAGTTGAGGCTCACATACGCTTCGATGTCGTTGTCGTCGATGCGGTCGGCCTGGCGGCTCTGCAGGAGCTCCACCGTGGCGGGCAGTGCCCGTTTCAACCGCTCTCGTCGCTCCGCTGCATCGGCCGCCTTTTGGGCGGCCCTGGTTTGCTGTTGCTGCTGCTGCGGGGTCGATGCCATTGCTGATCCGTTCCGGAAGCCAAGGAATTAACCCGAATGTACGCCCCTTGTGTGAAGCCGTACGCTTTCTTTTGACCCCCGTCGTTCTGGCAGTGCCCGCCGCGCAACAGCGCCCGGAACCACCCTCGCGGCGGGGCTAGATTTCGTAGTGCGAGCCCTTCGCTTCATCGCCCAGCGCCTTCTCGACGATGGCCCGCGTGAGGGTCGGCGCGAACGACTCGATGAAGGCGTAGACGTACTTGCGCAGGTAGTTGCCGCGGCGCACCGCGAGCTTGGTGAGGTTAATGCCGAACAGGCGCCCCGCATCGATCGCGCGCAGCTGCGTGTCACGCTCCGCCTCATAGGCCACGCCGGCCACGATGCCCACGCCCAGCCCCAGGTGCACGTAGGTCTTGATCACGTCGGCGTCCATCGCGGCCAGCACGATGTTGGGCGCGAGCCCGCGCTGCTCGAAGGCCTCGTCGATGCGCGAACGGCCGGTGAAGCCCGTGTCGTAGGTGATCAGCGGATAGCGCGTGAGCGCCTCCAGCGACAGCGGCGCATCGAGCAGCGGATGCCCCGGCGGCACGATCACCGAATGCGTCCAGCGGTAGCAGGGCAGGGCGACCAGTTGCGGGTAGTCGCCCAGCGCCTCGGTGGCGATGCCCACGTCGGCCTCGCCGTCGATCAGCATCTGCGCGATCTGCTTGGGCGAGCCCTGGTGCAGGTGCAGTTTCACGTTCGGGAATTGCGTGCGAAATTCCTGCACGGCCACCGGCATCGCATAGCGCGCCTGCGAGTGCGTGGCCGCGATCGACAGCAGCCCGCTTTGCTGCGCGACGAACTCCTGCCCCGCGTGCCGCAGGTTGCTGCTCTCCAGCAGCATGCGCTCGATGATCGGCAGCACGTGTCCGCCCGGCTCGGTGAGGCCCGTGAGCCGCTTGCCGGCGCGCACGAAGAGCTCGATGCCAAGCTCCTCCTCGAGTTCGCGGATCTGCCGGCTCACGCCGGGCTGCGAGGTGTGAAGGGTGTGAGCGACTTCGGTCAGGTTGAAGCCGCAACGAACGGCCTCGCGTACCGAGCGCAGTTGTTGGAAGTTCATCTGGCGCCGAGGTGTCATCAGGACCCCGGAGTGGGGACCGACCGGCGATTCTCTGCACAAGTGCTTATGCAGGGAACGATGCGTTTGTTGGTTCCACATGAGCAAAACATCTTTACGGTGTGACGTTTGCCTCGCGTTTGTAATTTCGCACGACTGTGCTAAAGTCCGCCGCATGGACGCCAAGACCCAGAAAAGCGAACTCACCCGCGCCGCCATCGTCGGCGCGGCGATGGACCTCGCGCTGGCCGAAGGCCTGGAAGCAATCTCGCTGCAGGTCATCGCGAGCCGCCTGGGGCTCTCCAAGAGCGGCGTGTTTTCTCGCGTGGGCTCGCGCGAGGCGCTGCAGAAGGCGGTCATCGAGGAGTACGGCCGCGGCTTCCTGGCCGACGTGTTCGTGCCGGCCATGCAGAAGCCCAAGGGCCTTGCGCGCCTGAACGACATCGTGGCCCGCTGGATCACCCGCACCCGCGACGTCGAGGCCCAGACCGGTTGCCTCTACGTGGCCGGCGCCTTCGAGTTCGACGACCGTGAAGGGGAACTGCGCGACGTGCTCCTGGAAGAGATCACGCGCTGGCGCGCCGCCTTGCGACGCACCGTGACGCTCGCCATCGAGGCCGGCGAACTCAAGGCCGACACCGAACCCGCGCAGCTGGTCAGCGAGATCAACGGAATCATGATGAACCAGCTGCACGACGCGCGTTTCCTGCGCGATCCCCATACCGCCGACCGGGCCGCGCAGACCTGGCAGCGGCTCCTTTCCAGCTACCTCGCCTGAGCCATCGGACAGGTGGATTCGTTCCGTCCTTCTTTGTCAGAATTTCGCACAGTCGTGCGATAAAATAGGAGAAGCAGCCATGCTGATCATCGCCCTTTGCCTTGCCATCTACGCCGTCGCCCTCGGCGTCGAAGCCGCCCGCGACACGCTGCGCAGCCTGCCCCGCAGCAACCAGGACTGGGTCTGGTACTGAGTCGACCGAACCACCGAAGACCCCCGCACATGACGAGCACCCCCGCCCCCACGAACTACTACGGCGCCAGCCGCCTGATGCGCGCGATGCGCTTCGGCCTGGGCGCGTCGCAGCGCCTCTGGCCCGCGCTGGGCGTGCGCGCGGCCTACCGCGTGTTCGGCACGCCGCTGCCGCCCAAGTGGCTGTACCGCGGGCAGCACCCCGGCGCCGACTGGCACCACGAGGCCTGGTCCTTCGAGGACGCGAGCGTCGGCATCTACCACCTGGCGTCGCAGGACTCGGCGGCGGAATCGGCGCCAGTCGTGCTGCTGGTGCACGGCTGGGGTGGGCATGCGGGCCAGTTGCTGCCGCTCGCGCAGGCGGTGGCCGCGGCGGGCCTTCGGCCGGTGCTGCTCGAGCTGCCCGCCCATGGCCGCAGCGATGGCACGGCGACCAATGGCGCGCAGTTCGCGCGCGCCATCGACTACGTCACCGCCCGGCTCGCCGCCGACGGCCGGGCGCTGCGCGCCGTGGTCGCGCATTCGCTGGGCGCCAATGCGCTGGCCTACGCCGCGGGGCGCGGGCTGCCGGCCGAGCGCATCGTGCTGCTCGCGCCGCCCGCGTCACCGCGCGAATACACGCGCTACTTCGCGCACGCGTTCGGCTTGAGCGAGCAGACGCGCGCCGCGATGCAGCGGATGTTCGAGGCCCGTGAAGGCGTGCTGATGCCGCAGTTCGAACCCGCGCTGGCCGGCCCGCGCATCGCGCAGCCGACGCTGATCGTGCATGACCGCGAGGACCGCGTGAACCGCTTTGCCGATGCCGAGGCCTACCGCGATGCCATCCCTCGCGCGCAGCTCGTCGCCACGCAGGGCTGGGGCCACCGCCGCATCCTCAAGGAGGCGGAGGTGCTGGGCGAGGTGACGCGCTTTGTGGCGCAGGAGCAGGAGCGGCAGCAGCAGCCCTGAAGAAGGCCCTCACCAGGTCGGATGCACCGGCGTGAACACGGGCCTGAACAGGTGCCGCCGCACGATCTCGCCGTAGCCGCGGTAGTAGAAATTGCCGTTCGCCGCCAGCACCGCCGCGCGATGGCGCCGGAAGTACACCGGGATCTCGTACCACGGCATCGTCGGCGCGCGGTGGTGCACGTGGTGCAGGTTGTTGAAGAGGTACAGCAGCCCGAACACGACGTTCGACTCGACGATGGCCACGCGCTCGTGCGGCGTGTCGGCCCAGCGGTGCTCGGTGAAGGTGCGCAGCGAGCCCAGCATCATTCCCGGGTAGACGAAGTACAGCAGGTACTCGCCGATGCCCATGCCGCAGACCACGGTGACGAAGTACAGCACCGGTGCCACGCTCAGCGCATGCCAGCCCCAGGTCGGCAGCCGCGAGAAGTTGCCCGCGAGCACCTGCTGCGATTCAAAGCGCACCAGCTTCCACAGCCTCAGGAACGGCCCGAGCACCACGCGGAACGCGATCGTCTGGTTCGCCATGTAGATCCAGCGCCAGACCGGCCCATAGCCCGCCCACGCGGGCGCCGAGTGGTAGGCGCTCTCGTTGTCGCGCTCCGGGTGCGTCAGGTGGAAATTGACGTGGTGCGCGCTGTGCCCGCGGTTGTAGAACGGATACGGCAGCCACAGGTTCAGCGGCGGCCACACCACCGCATGGCGCAGCCACCGGGGCAGGTGTCGCATCGCGTGGATGCTCTCGTGCTGCAGCGAGAAATGCAGCTGCGCGAGAAAACCGCCCAAGAGGAACAGCGCCCAGCCCGGCAGCGCCGCGTGCCACCACAGCAGCGCCGCCCACGCAACGTAGAGCGCGGCGGCGAGCAGCAGCGTCGGCACTTCGTAGTGCCACCACCAATGCGTCCGGCGCATGCCGGACGGGGCGCGCGTCGGTGCGGTGGGCGGTTTGGCGGTCGGTGTCATGGGCGGGCGACTCAAAGGACTGCGATCCTAGGTATGAAGAAGCCGTTTGCATGCGCGCTTTTCGCATAAGCAAGGTCGCGAAATTTCGTTCCCGCGTCGGCCCGCGGCGGCCTACGCTTGGCGGCTTTGCTGCGCCGGTTCTCCCGCCCGTCTCCATGAATGCCCCTTTCCCCCGTCGTGCCGTGCTGTGGTGGGCGCTGTCGGCGTCCGCGCTGGCGGGTGTCTCCCAGGCCCACGCAGCGACTGTGGACGACTACCCGACGAAGACGATCCGCGTGGTCGTTCCCTATCCGGCCGGCGGCATCGCCGACAAGATCGCCCGCGAGGTCGCCGAGCAGCTGCAGCAGCGGCTCAGGCAGGCGGTGGTGGTCGAGAACCGCAGCGGCGCGGCCGGCAACATCGGCTTCGATTTCGTGGCGCGCCAGCCGGCCGACGGCTACACGCTGCTGCTCGCGCCCGCGTCCAACCTCACGGTGCAGCCCGCGCTCTTCAAGCAGCTGAGCTACGACCTCGCGCGCGACTTCACGCCGGTCTCGCTTCTGGTGCAGACGCCGCAGGTGCTGCTGGTGAACCCCAGGCTGCCCGTCGGCACGCCGCGGGAGTTGGCCGACTATTCGAAGAAGCATCCCGGCAAGGTCAACTACGGCATCAGCGTGGGCGCGTACTCGCACCTCGCGGGCGAACTCCTCAGGGCGCGGACCGGCGCCGACTTCACCGCCATTCCCTACCAGGGCAGCGCACCTGCCATCAACGACCTGCTCGCGGGGCAGACGCAGTTCATCTTCAACGAGGTGATCACGGCCATTCCCTTCATCAAGGCCGGCACGCTGAAGCCGCTGGCCGTGGCCTACCGCACGCGCGCGCCGTGGCTGCCCGACGTGCCCACGACCGCGGAGGCGGGCCTGCCCGACTTCGAAGTCACGTCTTGGTACGGCGTGGTCGTGCGCAGCGGCACACCGGCGCCGCTGGTGCAGCGCCTCTCGCGCGAGCTGCGCGCCATCGTGCAGTCGCCCGACTTCAGGAAGCGCTACGACGACCTCGGTGCCTTCACCGTGGGCAACACGCCCGAGGAGTTCGGCCGCTTCATCCAGAGCGAAACCGTCAGGTGGACGGCCGTCGTGAAACAGGCGGGCATCCTGCCGGACTGACATCGACATGAGCTGGACCCCGAAGAAACCCATCGCCCCCGCGGAACTGCAAGCCCTGCTGCTGGCCGAGCCCATGGCGGCCCCCGTTGTCGAACTGGCGCTGCTCGACGTGCGCGAAACCCGCTGGTTCGTGCAGCGCCATCCCAACCTCGCGCGCAACGCGCCGCTCAGCGGGCTCGAACTGCAGATCGGCGCGCTCGTGCCGCGGCGTTCCACGTCCGTGGTGCTCTACGACGACTACAACGCGCCCGACGGCGCCGCGCAGGCCGCATCGGCGCTTCTTGAACGCCTGGGCTACGCCGATGTGCGCACGCTCGACGGCGGCCTGCAGCGCTGGGTGACCGAGGGCCTGCCCGCCATCGACGGCTACGGAACGCTGGTCAAGGCCTTCGGCGACCGCGCGCGGCTGCACTACGGCACGCCGGCGCTGCCCGTCGACGCCCTGCGCGCACGCCAGCGCGAGGGCCTGCCGACCACGCTCGTCGATGCGCGGCCGCGCACGGAGTTCGAATTCCTCTCGCTGCCCGGCGCGCGCAACCATGCCGGCACCGAACTCGCGCTGCGCCGCTTCGAGGCGGGCGATGCGGCGCACGTCTGGGCGATCAACTGCTTCAGCCGCACGCGCGGCATCCTCGGCGCCACCACGCTGCGGGTGCTCGGCCGTGCGCCCGATGCGGTGTTCGTCGAGGACGGCGTGATGGCCTGGGGCCTGCAAGGCGCGCCGACGGTGCAGAACGCGGCGCCCGACGACGAGCTGCCGCGCGAATCGCCCGAGGTCCTGCGCCGCATCGCCGACGAACTGATCGAGCGCTTCGCCCTTCCCGTGGCCGACGCTTCGCAGCTCGCCAACTGGCGCGCCGACGACACGCGCACGCTCTACATCTTCGACGTGCGCCCCGTCGCCGACCCGGCCTTCGCGGGCACGGCGGTGCAGCAGGTGCCCGGCGGCCAGCTGTTCATGCACTTCGAGAACCTCGTCGGCACGCGTGGCGCGCGCATCGTGCTGGTCGACGATCCGGCGCACCGCCTGCGCGCCGCGGTCACGAGCTTCTGGCTCACGCAGCTGAACCAGGCCGAGGTGTACGTCTACGACGGCGCGCTGTCACCCGAACAGGCGCCTCCCGCGACGGCAGTGGCCGCGACGGATGCGCCCCCGCCGCTCGGCCCCGAAGCGCTCGCACAGCTGCGCAGGAACGGCGCGGTGACGGTGATCGACGTGGGCGCGAGCCTCGACTACGAACGCGGGCACCTGCCCGGCGCGCTCTACATGCTGCCGGCCTCGCTGGGCCCGCTGGCCGCGCATGCCGTGGCCGGCCGCACGCTGGTCTTCACCTCGCCCGACGGCGCGGCCGCACGCCGCGTCGCGCGCGATGCGCAGCAGCGCTGGCCGGGATCGGGGGCGGTGTTCACCTGGCTCCAGGGCGGAACGCAGGCCTGGAAGGCGTCGGGGCGGCCGCTGTCGACCGCGTTCGTGCCGGCCCAGTTGCTCACCCCCTTCGACGACGACTGGGGCTCGGTCATGCGGGTGTTCGGCCCGCGCCGCGATGCGGCCTGGGCCGAGTACCTCGCCTGGGAGCGGGCGCTGGCCGAGCGGGTCCTGCAGGACCCGGCGGTGCGCTTTCGCTTCTTTTCTGCCGGGCAGGCTGTCTAGCGAGCTACCGGACAGGCGCCGGATCGGGCAGCTCGATCTTGATGTCGAGCACTTCGAGGTTGTCCTGGGTTTCCAGGTGCACCTTGATGTCGTCGGGATTGATCGACACGTACTTGGAAATCACCGCCACCAGCTCGCGCTGGAGTTCGGGCAGGTAGTCGGGGCGCTTCTTGCCGCTGAGGCTGGAGCGCTCGTGCGCGAGGATGATCTGCAGGCGCTCTTTCGCGACGCTTGCAGTCTTCTTCTTCTCGCCAAGCAGGAACGAGAGAAACGACATGCCTACTTGCTCCCGAAAATCCGCTTGAAGAAACCCGGCTTCTCGGCGTCGACGAAGCGCATGGGCTTCTCCTCGCCGAGAAAGCGGGCCACCACGTCGCTGTAGGCCTGCGCCACGTCGGTGTCCTTGTCGTGGATCGCGGGCACGCCCTGGTTGGAGGCATGCAGCACGCTTTCCGATTCGGGGATCACACCGATGAGCTTGATGCGCAGGATGTCCTGGATGTCTTCCAGCGAGAGCATCTGGCCGCCCGCCACCCGGTTGGGGTTGTAGCGGGTGATCAGCAGGTGCTCCTTGATGGGTTCGCCGCCATCCTTGGCGCGCTTGGTCTTGCTGCTGAGCATGCCCAGGATGCGGTCCGAGTCGCGCACCGAGGAGACTTCGGGGTTGGTCACCACCAGCGCCTCGTCGGCGAAGTGCATGGCCATCATCGCGCCGGTCTCGATGCCCGCGGGCGAGTCGCACACGATGTATTCGAAGTCCATCGCGGCCAGGTCGTTCAGGATCTTCTCGACGCCCTCTTGCGTGAGCGCTTCCTTGTCGCGCGTCTGCGAGGCAGCCAGCACGAAGAGGTTCTCGCACTGCTTGTCCTTGATGAGCGCCTGGCTCAGGTTGGCCTCGCCTTGAATGACGTTGATCAGGTCGTACACCACGCGGCGTTCGCAGCCCATGATCAGGTCGAGATTACGCAGGCCCACGTCGAAGTCGATCACGGCCGTCTTCTTGCCCGCGAGCGCGAGGCCGGATGCGAAGCTGGCGCTCGTGGTCGTCTTGCCGACGCCACCTTTGCCCGAGGTCACCACCACAATTTTGGCCATGGCCATTCCTTCTTGTTTCGATTCTGTTGTTGGTTTCAGAGCGCCGCGTGCGTCAGGCAATCGCGTCGATCACTAGCTTTTTACCGTCCAGCCGCACCTGCGCCGACTTGCCGAGCACCGCATCGGGCAGCGGCACTTCATTGGTGCGATAGATGCCGGCGATGGCCACCAGCTGCGCTTCCATGCAGGTCGAGAAGATGCGCGCCTCGGTGTTGCCGCGCGCCCCCGCGATCGCCTTGCCGCGCAGCGGCGCGTACACATGCACGTTGCCGTCGGCGATGACCTCGGCGCCGAAGCTCACCACCGCCGTCACCACCACGTCGCCGCCCCGGGCATAGACCTGCTGGCCCGAGCGCAGCGGCTTGTCGATCAGCAGGGTGCCGTTGGCCGGCACCGGCACTTCGCGAACGATCTGCGGGGCTTCGGCCGGCGCCTCGGCGGGCGGGGCCGGCGGCCGGGGCGCGGGAGCGGCAGGCATGGCCGCCAGCGAGAGGCCGGCGGCGCGGGCCGCGGCATTGTGGGCGTCGTTGCCGCCGCGCACCGCGATCGGCTGGGTCTGATGGCGCGCGAGAAGGCTGCGCAGGGCCGCAAAGTCGATCTGGGCGGTGGCCTCGCCCTCTTCGTCGTGCTCGGGGAGCTGCGAGAGGTCGATGACCACCGGCTCCTGCTCGAAGAAATCGGGCGAATCGGCCAACTGGGCGTCGAGCGCCTCGGCCAGCACGTCCAGGTCGGACGTCTTGAGGATCACTGCAATCAGCGGCAGCGTGGCGCTCTTGAATTCGAAAACCGCCTTGGTGCGCGCGGCGGAGACATCGGCCATTGGGAAAACGTCGGTGCGAAAAGCGTTGGAGTCTAACGGGCGCGGGCTTCCGGGCGGTGACCGGCCCCGCGTTCAACCGCCCGGGACAACACTTCTTGCACGACGTTTCATTTTTCCGAGGCTCAGGCGTTGCGCGATCTGCCCAGCAATGCGTAGAGGATGATCGCGCCGAAAGTCGCGGTCCCGATGCCGCCCAGCGCGAAGTCGCCGAACTTCAGCGTGAAGTCGCCCGTGCCGATGATCAGCGTGATCGCGGCCACGATCAGGTTCTTGTTCTGCGAGAAGTCGACCTTGTTATCGACCCAGATCTTGGCGCCCGCGATGGCGATCAGGCCGAACACCACGATGCTCACGCCGCCCATCACCGGCAGCGGAATCGCCTGGATCAGCGCGCCGAACTTGGGGCTGAAGCCCAGCACCAGCGCGACGAACGCCGCCACCACGAACACCGCCGTCGAGTAGATGCGCGTGGCCGCCATCACGCCGATGTTCTCGGCATAGGTGGTCACGCCCGTGCCGCCCGCGGCACCGCTCACCACCGTGGCGATGCCGTCGCCGATGAAGGCGCGGCCCATGTAGGGGTCCAGGTTCCGGCCGGTCATGGCCGTCACCGCCTTCAGGTGGCCGAGGTTTTCCGCCACCAGGATGATCGCCACGGGCGCGATCAGGAGCATCGCGTTGGCCGTGAACACCGGCGTGGTGAAGGTCGGCAGGCCGAACCAGGCCGCGTTGGCGATGCCGCTCAGATCCACCGGCTTGCCCATGCCCAGCACGTTCGTCAGCACCGCGTAGACGACAGTGGCCAGGATCAGCCCGACCAGGATCAACAGGCGCTGCAGCATGCCCCGCGCGAACACCGCCACCAGCCCGACGCACAGGAAGGTCACGGCCTGCATCCACGAATCGAAGTTGCTGGCCGCCATGTTCTTGATCGGCACGGCCGCCAGGTTCAGCCCGATCACCGCCACCACCGCGCCGGTGACCACGGGTGGCATGAAGCGCTCGATCCAGCCCGTGCCGATGGCCTGCACCAGCGCCCCGATGAGGATGTAGACCACCCCGCAGGCCACGATGCCGCCCAGCGCCACGGCGATGTTGGCGTTCGGCCCCTTGCCCGCGTAGCCGCTGGCCGCGATCACCACGCCGATGAACGCGAAGCTCGAGCCCAGGTAGCTGGGCACCTTGCCGCCGGTGACGAAATAGAAGATCAGCGTCCCGATGCCGCTCATCAGGATCGCGATGTTGGGGCTGAACCCCATGAGGATCGGCGCCAGCACCGTGGCCCCGAACATCGCGATCACGTGCTGGATGCCCATCGCGCCCGTCTGCAGCCAGGGCAGCCGTTCGTCGGGCGCGATGACCGCGCCGTCGGCCAGGGTGGACACCGGCTTTTCAGTCCAGTTGAACATTGCTTGTCTCCTCTTGTTGGTTGTGGCGGGCGCCCCGCGCGCTCCGGGGCGTGATTGTGGTCGATGAATCCCGCGCTGAACACACCCGCAAGACAAGAAGGAGCCGAAGGGACTGGCCCGCCGCACCCGGCTCAGCGCGGCTGCAGAACCGCCATCGTGATCCGCGACACGCAGGTCAGCTCGCCCGCCTCGTTCGTGAGCTCGATCTGCCAGACCTGCGTGCTGCGCCCCCGGTGCACCGGCCGCGCCGTGCCGATGACCCAGCCGCTGGTGACCGAGCGTATGTGGTTCGCGTTGATGTCCAGGCCCACGGCGCGGTCGCCCTCGGGGGCCGAGTAGTGCGCGCCGCAGGAGCCCAGCGTCTCGGCCAGCACCACCGACACGCCGCCGTGCAGGATGCCGTAGGGCTGGCGGGTGCGTTCGTCGACCGGCACGCGGGCGCGGATGAAGTCGTCGCCCACCTCCAGGAACTCCATGCCCAGCGTGGACACGGCCGTGCCGACGTGGTTGCGGGTCAGCTCTTCGACGGAGATCTCTTTTTTCCAGATACGCATTCGGTTCTTTCGGGGACAGGGTTTGCAGAAACTATAGCGACGGCGGCTGACAACCGCAGTCGCCTTTGCGTGCTAAGTTGGGCCGATGAAGCACCCCCTCCGCCGCTGGCTCATCGGCATCGCCGCAGTCCTCCTGCTCGGCATCGGTGCGCTGGTGTGGTTCGTGAGTTCGCGGCTGCCCAGCGACCAGGAGGTGGCGGCCCGCATTTCGGAGGGCTTCGAGCAGCGCTTCGGCGTGGGCCTGAAGGTCGGCGGTGCCCACTGGGCGCTGCTGCCGACGCCGGTGCTCGTGCTCTCTGACATCGCCACCGACCAGCCGCGCCCGGTCACCCTGCGCCGCGTCACGGCGCAGCTCAAGCTCTCGGAGCTGCTGCACCGCGTCATCGCCGTGGACGAGCTGGAAATCGAAAGCCTCGTGCTGCCGCGCGAATCGGTGCGCGCCTTCCGCGGCAAGGGGCCCAAGCCCCACGAAGGCGGCAACGTCATCGCGCTGCCCGCGCCCTGGACGCTCGCGGCCATTCCGCTGGAACAGGTGCGCTGGCGCGACGTGGTCTGGATCGACCGGCGCGACATCGCGCTCGCCTACGACGGCGAGATCGCCTTCGACGCCCATTGGCGCCCGCGCCAGGCCCGCGTGGAGCGCGCGGGGGCGACGCCGCCCGCGCGCCTGCGCCTGGACCGTGAAGCCGGGCAGGACCGCTGGCGCACCCGCATCGACGTGGGCGGCGGCACGTGGAACGGCGTGACGCTGTTCGAGACGCCGGCCGGCGGCAAGCTGCGCCTGTCGGCCGAGCTCGATCCGCGCCAGGTCGACATCGAGGGCCTGGTGCAGGCCTTCGGGCGGCGCACCTCGGTGGCGGGCAAGGTCAACGGCCATTCCACGCTCGTGGCCGAGGCCGACGAGGCCAACGAGCTGGGCGCGCTGATGCGCAGCATGCACACCCGCACCACCTTCTCGGTGCGGCCGGCCACGCTCACCAAGCTGGACATCGCCAAGGCCGTGAGCACCGCCGGCATCAGCCGCGGCGGCACCACGCCGCTGGACGAGCTCACCGGCACGCTGGACACCCAGGGCACCGAGGACGGCATCGTGATGCGCTACACCAACCTCAAGGCGCGCTCGGGCGTGCTCACCGCGAGCGGGAACCTGCGGCTCTTCAATCGCAAGATGGAGGGCGACATCGCGGTGGACCTGGTCGACGGCGTGGTCGGCGTGCCGCTGAAGATCGGCGGCAGCGTGAGCGATCCCGAGGTGTCGCTGACCGGCGGCGCGCTCGCGGGCGCCGCGGTCGGCAGCGCGGTGCTGCCGGGCGTGGGCACGGCCATCGGCGCGCGCGTGGGGCAGCAGGTCGAGAAGCTGTTCGGCGGCGGCGAGCCCGACAAAAAAACGGTCCCCAAGCCGCGCAAGCCCCCGGCATCGCAGCGCTGACGCTGTGGGTCAGGCGGGCTCGGGCTCGCCGGGCGGCTCCGCGATGGCCACGGGCTCGATGTCCTGCACGCGCGGCACCGGCCGTTCGCCGATCTGCTGGCGCCACATCGCGTAGTACAACCCCTTGCCTTCGAGCAGCGCCGCGTGCGTGCCGCTCTCCACGATGCGCCCTTTTTCCAGCACGTGGATCGTGCCCGCATGCATGATCGTGGAGAGCCGGTGCGCGATGAGGATGGTGATCTGCGTGCTGCGCGCCGAAATCTCGCGCACGGTGGCGGTGATCTGCTCCTCGGTCAGCGAATCGAGCGCCGAGGTGGCCTCGTCGAAGATCAGGAGGCGCGGTTCGCGCACCAGCGCCCGCGCGATCGACAGCCGCTGCTTCTCGCCACCCGAGAGCTTCATGCCGCGCTCGCCGATGGGCGTGTCCAGCCCTTCGGGCGACTTCTCGGCCAGGTACGCGCACGAGGCCTGCCGCATGGCTTCGAGGATTTCTTGGTCGGTCGCGTCGGGCTTCACCAGCTGCAGGTTCTCGCGGATCGTGCCCGCGAAAAGGTGCGTCTCCTGCGTCACGAAACCGATCTGCCGGCGCGCCTGGTTGTAGCGCAGGTCGCGCGTGGAAATGTCGTTGTAGAACACCTCGCCGCTCGCGGGCGTGTACAGGCCCACCAGCAGTTTCACGAGTGTCGACTTGCCCGAGCCCGAGGGGCCGACGAAGGCGATGGTGTCGCCCAGGCCCGCCTCGAACGACACGTCGTCCAGCGCGTTGTCCGTCGCGCCCTTGTGGCGAAAGCTCACGTCCGCAAAACGCAGGTGCGTGACCGGCCCGATGCTGATCGGCGACTCGGGCCGCCGCTCGATGGGCTTTTGCATCAGCGCCTCGAAATTCAGGAGCGATGCCTCGGCCTCGCGGTACGCCAGGATGATGTTGCCCAGCTCCTGCAGCGGCGCGAAGATCGCGACCGAGATGAACTGCATCGCGATCAGCTCGCCCGTGCTCAGCACGTCGCGAAAGATCAGCCACAGCAACGCGAACAGCACCGCCAGCTTCAGGAGGCTCAGCGTCGTGCCCTGCAAAAAAGACAGGAGCCGGATGCGCTTCACCTTCTGCATCTCGAGCGCGAAGATGCGCGTGGTCTGCGCCTGCAGCCGCCGGATCTCCGGAAAGGTCAGCCCCAGGCTCTTGATGAGTTCGATGTTGCGCAGCGACTCGGTGATGAAGCCCGAGTTGCGGTTCGTCTCGCGCGTGATCGAGCGCTGCTGGCTCTTGATCTCGCGGCTCAGAAGGCCCGTGAGCCCGCCCAGCACCAGCACGCCGATCAGGAACACCGGCACCAGCAGCCAGTGCTTGGTCACCGCGTACCAGATGAGAAACCCGATGCCCACGATGGCCGCGAACGCGGTGTTGATGAAGGCGTTGATGAAGCGCTCGCTGTCCGCGCGCACCTTCTGCAGCATCGAGAGCGTCTCGCCGCTGCGCAGGTCCTCGAACTCGGGAAATTTGAGGCGCAGCACCTGGCGCAGGCCGTCGTTGAAGATCTGCGTGCCGAACTTCTGCACCACCAGCCGCGTGATGTATTCCTGCAGCGCCTTCGCCAGCCGCGACGCGATCGCCACGCCCACCGCGAGCGCCAGCAGGCGCAGCACGCCGGAGACCAGTTCCTGCTCTGTCTTGCCGTCGCGGTGAATGGCGTACCGGTCGATGATCTTGCCGAAGATGATCGGGTCGACCAGCGCCAGCACCTGGCTGATGCCCGCCAGCAAGAGGGCGAGCAGTGCGAGGCGCGCGTGCGGCCTCAGGTAGGTCCAGAGGATGTGCATCGTGCCAGTATGCCCACGGCAATCCTCAGGGCGTGTGCACAGGCCACCGGGTGCTCCCCTCCGCGAATGTCCCCCGGCCTGCGGCCTCCTCCTTGATTTCGCTGCGGGGAGCACCCGATGGCCTGTGCACCTGGACGCGCTGCCGGTGCGTGGCCGATCAACGACGGCACTGAAAACGAGCACGCCGATGGGGTGCCTTGCGCAGCGAAATCAAGGAGGAGGGGCGAAGCCCCGGGGGACATTCGCGGAGCAAGGTACCCCGTCGGCGTGATCGCCGCCCTGAACAATCCAGACAAGGGCTACGAAAACGCCTTGATCACCGCCGGCACCGTCAGCACCGCCGTGTAGTAACCCATGAATTGCACACCGGTGTTGAACCCGATGGCGCGCGACAAGAGCCCCCCGAGCAGGCCCATCGTGAGGATCACCAGCAACCCGAGCAACTGGCCTTCCCACACGCTGATCACCACGATCAGGCCGACGAAGGTCGCGATGATCGCTTCGTGGCTCACCTTGCGCGAGACGAAGAGCGCCGCGCGGCGCGCGAAGTTCATCGTGAACGGATAGGCCACCAGCGCCGCGAGCACCACCGCCAGCATGCCGTAGCCCAGGAACTCCCAGTGGTTCAGGAGGTTGTGCAGGTTGTGCGTCTGGCCCGTCGCCGAATCGATGGTGAACACCGGTGGCGCATTGAAGAGCGGCGCGGCCGGGCCGGCCGCGACGGGGCTCAGCGGCAGGCCAATGGCGATCAGCGGGATCAGCGCCTCGGCGATGTAGGTCGCCTCGGTCACGCCGTTGCGCGCGGCCAGCGTGGTGGTCAGGCGGTGGTACGCGTGCTTGATGCGCGAGCCGACCAGTTCGCCCAGCACCACCGTCATCGCGACCGGGCTGAACACGAAGGTGGCGCTGGAAATCGCGGCGGTCGCGAAGGTCCACTTCACCTGGCTGCGGTCGAGCACCTTGAACGGATTGGGGAAGTAGCCCGTCCAGCCTTTCACGTCCGGTGCGAGCGAGAAGGTGCGCACCTTGTCGCGCTTCATGCGCGCCCGCGCCGCGGGCGAGATCACCGAGAACAGGTCCGCCACCAGCGGCCCGATGGCGATGCCGAGGAAGTAGCTGATGCTGAGCTTCACGCCGTACTTTCCGGTGAGCGCCTGCAGTGCCACGATCACCATGACGAACGGCACCAGCGTGGCCACCGACGCCCAGCGCCCGCTCGAGAAGTAGGCGATGGCCACGGCCGCCACCACGAAGATCCACGGCGCCGCCTTGGTGATGGCCGCGCCGTAGGGCGCGAGCAGCACCGCGAACAGCACGGCCAGCGGCACCGCGATGAAGGCCGCGATGATCGCGCCCGACACCATCTTGCGCAGCGCGATGTGCGGCACGCCCAGGTTGCGCAGCACGTTCGCGTCCTGCAGCAGCGGCGTGGCCATGGTGTCGCCCGGAATGCCCAGGAGCGCCGTGGGCACCGCGTGCGTCATGTGCTTGGCGACGGCCGCCGCCAGGAAGAAGGTGAACACGCCTTCGGGCGGCACGCCCAGCAGCACCACCAGCAGGGTGAGCGGCGCGAGCGTGGTGGTTTCGTCGGTGCCCGAGACGAGGCCGATGGCCGCGAACACGATGGCGCCCACAAGGCCCATGCCCGTGGCGACGAGGATCTGGTTGAGGAGTGCGGCTTCGATCACGGTGCGGCTCCTTCGGTGCCGCGAGCGCGGGGCTTGTACGACGCGAACAGGTCGTAGATCTCCAGCTCCTTCATCTCGCGCACCACCGAGGGGGGCAGGTCGTTGACCGAGCCCAGGTCGCCGTGCTCGCCGGCCAGCTCGGCCAGCACTTCCTCGCGCCAGCGCGGGTCGGGGTCCGTGCCTTCGACCACCTCGCGCTTGGGTGCGAAGAGCTTCGCGCAGATCAGCCCGGAGATGACGCAGCCGCCGAGCCCCGCGAGCATCGCGTAGGCGCGCGCCAGTTCGGGCGTGCTCACGGCGCTGGCGAGCACGCGGCTCGCCACGAGGTAGCCCGTGAGGCTCACGGCGACGCCGATGACGATCGACCACGCGAGGTGGCCGAGGTCGGCGGTGTCGCCCCATATCTCCACCAGCCGCCAGCGTGTGGGCGTTGCACTGTCTGCGTTCATTTGCGATGTCTCCGTCTTGGTTATGTGACGGCCGCTCTCGCAGCCGCCGCGGTTTCGGCCGCGGTCCGTGGTGCGGGGCTCTCCCGCCTTTTGCTTGCTTGCCTATTTCTTGCGCAGCGCTTCGAGCAGCGCCACCGCGCGGTCGGTGCGCACGTCGTGCTCGGCGGCCATCTGTTTGGCGATGCTGTCGATCTCGTCGCCCGTGGCGCCCGCGACCAGCGCGATGTTGCGGGCATGCAGCGCCATGTGGCCGCGCTGGATGCCTTCGGTGGCGAGTGCGCGCAGGGCGCCCAGGTTCTGCGCGAGGCCCACCGCCACGGCGATTTCGCCGAGCTCCTGCGCCGACTTCACGCCGAGGATCTTCAGTGCGAGCCGCGCGAGCGGATGCGTCTTGGTGGCGCCGCCCACGAGGCCCACGGGCATCGGCATCTCGATGGTGCCGACGAGCGCGCCCGTCGTGTCCTTCTCCCACGTGGTCAGCGATGTGTAGCGGCCGCTGCGGCACGCATAGGCATGCGCGCCGGCTTCCACCGCGCGCCAGTCGTTGCCGGTCGCGACGATCACCGGATCGACGCCATTCATGATGCCCTTGTTGTGCGTCGCCGCGCGGTAGGGGTCGATGGCCGCGAAGGTGTACGCATCGATCACGCCCTCGACCACTTCCTCGCCGCTGCGCTCGCGCGTGGCCAGCACCGCCGGGGCGAGCCGCACGCGCGCACGCGCCAGCCGAAGGTCCGCCAGGTTCGACAGGATGCGAAGGCGCACCGTGCCGCCCGTGAGCTTCTCGACCAGCGGCGACACCGCCTCGGCCATGGTGTTGACGGTGTTCGCGCCCATCGCGTCGCGCACGTCGACGATGAGGTGCATCACCACCATCGCGCCGCGCGGCGTGTCGCCGAACACATGCACCTCGATGTCGCGGCAGCCGCCGCCCAGGTCGATCAGCACCTTGTCGCGGCTGTTCGCCACGGCCAGGATCTCCTCGCGCGCACGCAGCAGCGCGAGCCGCGCGCCGTAGGGGTCGGTGATGCCGATCACCTGCACCTGCGCGCGCATCAGCGGCCCGGTGCTCGAGGCCTCGAAGCCGCCGCCTTCGCGCGCCAGCTTGGCCATGAACGATGCGGCGGCCACCACCGACGGCTCTTCCACCGCCATCGGCACGAGGTAGTCGCGCCCGTTCACGGTGAAGTTGCCGGCGATGCCCAGCGGCAGCTCGAAGGTGCCGATCACGTTCTCGACCATGCCGTTGGCGCGGTCCACGCTCAGCGCGCCGGGCTGGGCGAGCTGCGCCACTTCGTCGTCGGTGAGCGATGCGGCCTCGGCGATGTGGGCCAGGCGCTGCGCGGGTGTGAGGGCTCGGAAGTTGGGGATGCGGGAGTCGGCGACCATCGTTGCGTGTCTCTTCGGAAGATGAATTCGGGAGCAGGAAATTTAGGTCGGCTGTACCGCCGGCGGAAGGCACAGTTTGGCGGGACAGTGCGGACAGTGGTCCGTGAAAGCGGCCCGCTGTGTCACAGTCTCGGCCCATGACCACGATCGCCGATTCGCTCGCCGACACCCTCGCGCGCCAGATCGCGAGCGGCGCCTACAAGGCCGGCGACAAGCTGCCGTCGCTGCGCGAACTGGCGCAGCTGCATGGCTATGCCAAGAACACCGTGGTGGCCGCGTTCGAGCTGCTGGTGTCGCGCGGCCTCGTCGAGCCGCGGCGCGGTTCGGGCTACTTCGTGCTCGCGCAGTCCAGGCCCAAGCCGCCCGAGGAAGACGCAGGCAGCCTCGGCCGCGCGATGGACATCGTCTGGCTCATGCGGGAGCAACTCAAGACGCAGCCCGATGCGGTCGCGGTGGGCGACGGCTTTCCGCCCGTCGAATGGCTCGCCGATGTGCGCCTGGACAAGTACCACCCCAAGGTCGTCCGCACGGGGCTCGGCGCGCTGTTCCGCTACGGCAGCCGCTTCGGCTACGCGCCGCTGCGCGACCATCTCGTGCGCAAGCTCGCGGACTTCGGCATCGGCGCGGAGCCGCGGCAGATCGTGCTCACGCACGGCGCGAACGAGGCGATGGACATCGTCATCCGCTACTTCGTGCCGCCCGGCGGCAAGGTGCTGGTGGACGACCCGGGCTACTACCCGCTCTTCGGCAAGCTCAAGCTCGCGGGTGCGCAAATGCTGGCCGTGCCGCGCCTGGCGGACGGGCCCGACCTCGATGTGCTGGAGCAGTTGCTCATCGCAGAGCGGCCGCGCCTTTTCTTCACGCAGTCGCTCGCGCACAACCCCACGGGCTCCGACATCTCGCCGGCCAAGGCCTTTCGCGTGCTGCAGCTCGCGCAGAAATACAACCTGCTGATCGTGGAGAACGACCCGCTGGCCGACTTCAAGCCGACCGCGTTGCCGCGGCTCTCGGCGCTCGACCAGCTGGAGCGCACGATCTACATCGGCAGCTTCTCCAAGTCGTTCTCCGCGGCGCTGCGCGTGGGCTTCATCGCCTGCGGTGCGGATCTCGCGAGCGACCTCGCGGACCTGAAGGCGCTGATCCACGTGAGCAGCTCGGAGTACAGCGAGCGCACGGTCGATGTGATCCTGAGCGAGGGCCACTACCAGCGGCACCTCAACCGCCTGCAGACGCGCCTGGGCGAGGCCACGCGCAAGGCGTTGCAGCTGTTCGATTCGGTCGATGCGGAGGTCTTCGCGCGCACCCCGCAGTCGCTCTACATCTGGGCGGCGCTCCCCGGCGTGGCCGACTCGCTGGCGTTCGCGAAAGAGCTGCTGCCGCGCAAGATCGTGATGGCGCCGGGGCGCATCTTCAGCGTCGATTCGACGCAGGTCTCGCGCTGGTCGCGCTTCAACGTCGGCGCGATGGCCGATCCGCGTTTCGCGAAGGCGCTGCGCACCGCGTTGCGCAGGCGCTCCTGAATCAGCCCTTGAAGGTGCCGTGCCGCCCCGCGCCACCGGCGAAGCGCGCGGCGCCGGCTTCGCCTTCGGCAAAGACGATCGGCACGCCCTGTGCCCCTTCATGGCGAAGTGCCTCGGCCAGCGGCATGTCCCACTGTGCGTAGGCGGAGCAGCGGTCGGTGAGCATGCATTGCTGCGGGAACGCGGCGATCTGCAATGCGAGTTCCCGCGCCGCCGCGAGCGCGCCGCCCGGTGGCGTGACGCGGTTGACCAGGCCCATCGCCAGCGCCTCGGTCGCGGAGACGGGCCGGCCGGTGAGGATCATGTCCATCGCGCGCCCCATGCCCACGATGCGCGGCAGCCGCACCGTGCCGCCGTCGATCAGCGGCACGCCCCAGCGGCGGCAGAACACGCCGAAGACCGCATCGTCGTCGGCCACGCGCAGGTCGGCGAGAAGCGCCAGTTCGAGGCCGCCTGCCACCGCGTAGCCGTTCACCGCTGCGATCAACGGCTTGGACAGCGCCATGCGCGTCGGCCCCATCGGCCCGCTGCCGCCGCCATCGGGGTCGAGCGCGTTGCGCTCGTCCGGGTTGCCGACGGCCGCGAGGTCGGCGCCGGCGCAGAAGTGACCGCCCGCGCCGGTGAGGATCGCGACGCGCAGGGCCTCGTCGGCCTCGAAGCGTTCGAAGGCCTCGCGCAGCTCGGCAGCCACCACGCCGTTGACGGCATTGCGCTTGTCCGGGCGGTTCAGCGTGAGGGTGCAGACCGCCTGATCCGTGTAATAGCTCACGTATTCCATAGCCATGGATGCGTTCCCTTCGAGGCAAAATTACTTACTCAATAGCTCTGGTTCATCGTAGGAAATATTTCTCCGATGTGCAAACGTGGAAAAAATATGCAATGTGCCGGTCGCCATTCCGAGCGCGCCGGCGCTGATCCTCGACCTGCTCGTCGCGCACAGCGGCATGCTGGGCGCGCAGTCGCTGTGCCGCGCCGGCGCGCTGATGGGCATCGGCGAATCGACGCTGCGCGTGGCCCTGACGCGGCTCGCGAGCGACGGCAAGATCGAACGCGGCGAGCGCGGCACCTATGCGCTCAACCGCGCGGGGCCCGCGCTGTCGCGCGCGGTCGATGGCTGGCGGCAGCGCGGCGCGCAGGCCGTCGCGTGGCGCGGCGACTGGCTCGCGGTGCATGACGCGGGCGTGCCGCGTTCGGACAAGACGGCCTGGCGGCACCATGGCCTGGCGCTGTCGCTGCGCGGCTTCGCCCCGTTGCAGGCCGGCCTGCACATCCGGCCCGACAACCTCCGGGGCGGGCTGGCGGCCGAGCGCGAACAGCTGCAGGGCCTTGGCCTGTCGTCGAAGGCGCTGGTGTTCCGCCTTGCCGACATGGACAGAGGCACGGAGGAGGCCGCGCGCAAGCTGTGGAACGTGCGTGCGCTGGCGGCTGGCTACCAGCGCTTGCAGACCGGCATCGAGCGCGGCGAGAAGCGGCTGGACAGGCTGCCGCTCGAAGCGGCGGTGCGCGAGTCGCTGCTGCTCGGGCGCGCGGTCATCGCGCACCTCATCCGCGATCCGCTGCTGCCGGCCGAACTCATGTCGCCCGCGCCGCGCATCGCACTGCAGGCCGTCACTCGCCGCTACCAGGACAAGGCGCGCAAGCTGTGGCGCGCGTGGTTTGCAGAGGCCTGACCGCCGCGATCGCGAGCAGAAACTTCAGCCCAGTTCGTCGAACTGGACCACGCCTTCCTTCATGACCAGCGGAATGCGCTCGCCCTGTCCGAGCAGGCATTCGACATCGCGCAGCGGATTGCCGTCGACCACGAGGAGGTCGGCCAGCGCGCCCGGCACCAGGCGGCCCAGGCGCTCCGGCATGCCCAGCACCTCCGCGCCGACCACGGTGGCGCTCGCGATCGCCTCGGCCGGCGAGAGCACCTCGGCGCGGAGGCGAAACTCGTCGCTCTGCAGGCGCTGCGACTCGCCCAGCAGGTCGGAGCCGAAGCCCATCTTCACGCCGGCCTTCTTGTAGATCTCCAGCGAGCGCAGGCCCGCCTCGCGCACGTCGGCCACCTTGGCGACGCTCTCCTTGGGCAGGCCGAAGCTTTCGCCCTCGTTGGCCAGCGCGTCGTAGGTGACCAGCGTCGGCACCGCATAGGCGCCCAGCTCGGCCATCAGCGCGGCCGTGGGCGCGTCCACGAGGTTGCCGTGCTCGATGGTGCGCACGCCGCAGCGCACGGCGCGCGCGATGGCCGCGGCGGTATACGCGTGCGCCATCACGTAGGTGCCGCGCCCCGAGGCTTCTTCCACGATGGCGCGGATCTCGTCCTCGCTGTAGCCGAAGGCGCCCACCGGGTCGGTCGGCGAGGCCACGCCGCCGGAGGCCATGATCTTGATCTGATCCGCGCCCATCTGCAGCTCTTCGCGCACGGCGCGTCGCACCGCATCGACGCCATCGACCACGCGCGCCAGCGCGCCGACCCGCACGCAGGTCGAGCAGGTCGCGGCCGGATCGAGGAAGTCGGAGCGCCCGCGCATGTCGCCATGCCCGCCGGTCTGGCTCAGCGCGCGGCCCGAGACGAACAGGCGCGGCCCCTGCGCAAGGCCCGAGTCCACCGCCTGCTTGAACGCGAAGCCCGCGCCGCCCGCGTCGCGCACCGTGGTGAAGCCGCGCCGCAGCATGCCACGCAGCATCGGCACGCTGCGCAGCGTGATGAGCACGTTGGGCATGTGGACCTGGCGCGAGAGATTGAGCTCCACCGCGATCACATGCACGTGCAGGTCGATGAGGCCGGGCATCACCGTCTTGCCCTTGACGTCGATGACGCGTGCGGCCTTGCTCTGCAGCGGCTTGTCGGAGACCTCGCGGACCACGCCGCCTTCGACCAGGATGTCGTGGCCTTCGAGCAGTTCGCTCTTCAGCGGGTCGAGCAGGTTCGCGTTCCTGAAAAGAAAGGTGTTCGCCGTCGTCATGCCTGGGGCTCCTTCGCCTGTTGTTGCGCCATCACGGCCGGCACCGCCAGCTGCGCGAACACGCGCGCAAGCTCCACGTGGCTGTCGCCGTACCAGTTCTCCTCGTGCAGCATGTTGAGCGTGCCGAGCGTCTCGCCCTGCCAGCGCAGCGGAATGTTCAGCACGCTGCGGCAGCCGAGCGACACGATGAGCTCGTGGTCGTAGAACACGTCGCGCAGGTCCTCGGCGTTGCGGCCGATGTAGGGCAGGCCGCGCTGCATCACCTGCTGCATCCACGGCGAATCGGTGATGGGCTTGCGTCCGCCCACGGGGTAGGCCTCGCGCATGTTGGTGTACACGCGCTCCGATTCGCGCGCCTCGCGGTGGTGGACCAGGATGGTGAAGAGCCGGTGGCCGATGGTCGATGCGACGGCCTTGTCGATCGCGTCGAACGTGGCGTGCGGCTGCGCGGTGTCGGCATGGGCGAGCGCCACGGCCGAAAGAGAGTCTTCGAGAGGGTTGGTCTGCATGGTTATCGGAGGTCGTCAGGAAAGTTCGCCGGCCGCGATGTCTTCGAGCGAGCGGCCGCGCGTGGGAATGCCCATGAACGTGACGGCCGCCGCGCCCAGCAGCAGCACCGCCGTCGTCATGCCGAACACGCCCGCGAAGCCGGCCGTCGGATAGATGAAGCCCACCAGGATCGGCGCGGTGATGCCGCCGATGCGCCCGATGGCCGAGGCCAGGCCCGAGCCCGTCGCGCGCACCTGCGTCGGGAACACTTCGGGCGTGTAGGCATAGACGCCCGCGTAGGTGCCGTTCATGAAGAAGGACAGCAGCACGCCCGCCACCATGATCTGCGCGTCACTGTGCGTGAACGCGAGACCCAGCGCGCAGAGCCCGCCCAGCAGCATGTAGCTCACGATGGTGGCCTGGCGGCCGATGCGCTCGTTGAACCACGCGGCCGAAAAATAGCCGGGGATCTGCGCGATGTACATCACCAGCGAATAGCCGAAGCTCTTGGTGATCGTCATGCCGTTCTGGATCAAAAGGCTCGGAATCCAGGTGAAGAACGAGTAGTAGCTGAAGGTGATCGAGAGCCACATCAGCCAGGTCATGGTGCTGATGCGGATGAGCTTGGTGGAGACGAGCGTCGCGTAGTTCTTCAGCAGGCTGCCGCGGGTGGTGCTGGGCGGCGGGGCGGCGACGTCTTCGGCGTTGAGCGCGGGCAGCGCGTGGCCGTGGCGCACGTGGTTGTCCTCCATCGCATCCATGATCGCGAGCGCCTCGTTCTCGCGCCCCTGGCTCTCGAGCCAGCGCGGAGACTCGGGCAACGCGCGGCGCCACCACAGCAGCAGCACCACGGGCAGCGCGGTGATGAAGATGACGATGCGCCAGCCCTGCGGGTGTGCCGGCACGATGAAGTAGCCCAGGAGCGCCGCGGCGACGAAGCCGAACGAGAAGAAGCCCGCCAGCGCCCCCGTGAAGGTGCCGCGGTAGCGCCGCGCCACGAACTCCGAGAGATAGGGCGCGATGATCGCGCTCTCCGCGCCGGCGCCGAAGCCGGCCACGATGCGCAGCGCGAGAAAGAGCGTCCAGTCGTTGACCATGCCGCTGAAGAGCGAGGCCACGCAGTAGATCGCGAGCGCCGACATCATCACCTTGCGCCGCCCGATCAGGTCGCCGCAGGCGCCGGCCGCCAGCGCGCCGAAGAAGAAGCCGATGAAGTTCGCGCTGGCCAGCACGCCGATCTGCACGCTGCTGAGCCCCCACTCGGTGCGCAGCACCGGCAGCACGAAGGCGATGACCGCGGCGTCCATCGCATCGAAGGTGTAGCCCAGGCCTCCCATGAGGAGCAGGCGTCGATGGAAACCAGAGAAAGGCAGGCGCTCGATGCGCGCCGACAGCATGGTCATGGGAATCCCTCGGCTTCGGGTTGGGTGGGGTGAAGCGGCAGATCGTAGGATCGGGGGGATATCACCGCAAATTTATATGCGTGATTGTGTTTATTGAGCCGGTGAATGAACGGGACGCACGATGAACTACCGCAATGCCGACCTGAACCTGCTGAAGGTGTTCGAGGCGCTGATGACCGAAGGCAACGTCACGCGCGCGGCCAGCAAGCTGTCGCTCACGCAGCCGGCGGTGAGCAACGCGCTGCGCCGGCTGCGCGATACGTTCGACGACCCGCTCTTCGTGCGCAGCGGCGCGGGCGTCAACCCGACCCGGCGCGCCATCGATCTCTGGGAGCCGCTGTCGCAGTCGCTGCATGCGATCCGCGCGACCATGGACGTGGAGCGCTTCGACGCGCTGCGCAGCACCGCGAGCGTGAGCATCGCGATGTCCGACTACGTCTCTTCGATCGTGGTGCCGCGGCTGGCGGCGCGGCTGGGCAAGGTCGCGCCGGCGATGCAGGTCCATGCCATTCCGAACACGCTGGTGGATTTCGGCCCGGTGCTGGCCGACAACAAGGCCGACTTCGCGATCAGCGTCTACAACGAGGAGGTGCGGCGGCCCGCGTTCCTCAAGTCGCGGGCATTGTGGTCACCCGATTTCCTCTGCTTCATGCGCGCGGGGCATCCGCTGGCGCGCACGGGCAGGATTCCGCTCAAGAAATTCCTGGCGGCCCGGCATGTGGATGTGAGCCTTGTCGGCAAGACCACGCCGACCTACGACCTCTTTCTGCGCAGCCGCGGGCTGCAGCGCAACCTGGTGGCGACGGTGAACCACTACGGCGCGGCCTACGAGGTGGTGCGCCGCTCCGACCTCATCGCGGTGCTGCCGTGGTCGGAGAAGTTCGAGCCCTCGCGCCTGGCGGGCCTGCGCAAGATGCCGGTGCCGCTGGAGGCGCCGCCGCGCATCATCGAGCTGTTCTGGCACCAGCGGCACGAGACCTCGGCACTGCACCAGTGGCTGCAGAACACGCTGCTGTCGCTGTTCGAGCAGCCCTCGTGATCAGCCGCGCAGCCGCACCACCTGCGAGTCGTTTTCCCCCGCGTGCAGCCGCGCCACATCGGCCGCACGGCGCGTGAGCACCGCGCGCGGGTTGATGTAGCCCTTGTCGGTGATCTCGCCCGCGTCGAGGCTCGGCGGTTCGGCCAGTACCAGCGCGAAAGCGGGGCATTGCGACGAGCCCGCGCCTTCGTCGCGCAGCGACCGCAGCACGCCGGCGATGCGCTCGGCCAGCGCCTCGGAGGCGAGCGACGCACCCTGCGGGCTGGCGAACACCAGCATGCCGATCTCGTCGCGGTCGTGGCCGGTGAGCACCACGTCCTGCACATGCGGCGCGAGCATCGACACCAGCTTCACGCGCAGCGTGCCCACCGAGACCCAGGTGCCGGTCGAGAGCTTGAAGTCTTCGGCCACGCGGCCGTTGAAGATCACGCCGTGCGTGGGTTCCGCGGCGTTCGCGAGAAAGCCGGCGTCGCCGATGCGGTAGTAGCCCTCTTCGTCGAAGGCCTCCGCGGTTTCACGCGGCGCATCGCGGTAGCCAGGAAACACCGAGACGCCCTTGACCCGCATCTCCAGCTTCTGCCCGTTGGGCACGAACTTGAGCTCGAGCCCCGGCAGCGGCGCGCCGATGCAGCCGGCGCCGTCGAGCTTCCAGTGCGCCGAGGTGATGGCGGGCGAGGTCTCGGTCGCGCCCCACGAGGTGGTGAACCACAGCGGGCGCGTGGGCCGCACGCGTTGCGCGACCGCTTCGAGCCGCTGCCATGTCGAAGGCGCGAGCGCCGCCGCCGCATAGAAGGCGAGCCGCAGCCGCGAGAACACCTCGGTGGCGAGCGCTTCGTCGGCTTCGAGAAAGGGCAACAGCATGTCGAAGCCGCGCGGAACGTTGAACAGCAACGTGGGCTTCACCTCGCGCAGGTTGCGCACCGTCTTCTCGATCAGGCCCGGCGCAGGCCGGCCCTCGTCGATGTAGAGCGCGCCGCCATGGCACAGCACCATGTGCAGGTTGTGGTTCCCGCCGAAGGTGTGGCTCCACGGGAGCCAGTCGACCAGCACCGGCTTCTCGTGTGCGAGGAAGCGCCAGGTCTGCGCCATCATCTGCTGGTTGGCGCACAGCATGCGGTGCGTGTTGATCACCACCTTGGGCTTGCCGGTGGAGCCGGAGGTCAGCAGGTACTTGGCGTGGGTGTCGGGAAGGATGGTTGCGAAGGCTTCCATCACGGCCGGTGTTTCTTCCGTCGCGAGCAATTGGTCGAAAGCCATCGCACCCGGGTGCGCATCGGCGTTGCGGCTGAACACCGTGACGGCCTCCAGGCCGCAGCCCGCCAGCGCGCCGCCGTACACCTTGGCGTCGGACGCATAGATCAGTGCAGGCCCGAGCGCCTTCAGCATGCCGTGCAGCCGCGACGGGTCCTTCACCATGCGCGAGTACGCGCTGGAGAGCGAGCACGCTGTGCGGCCGATGTGCATCGCCGCGAGCATCAGCACCGCGTGGTCGATCGCGTTGTCCGAGAGGATCACGATGGGCTGGCCTGCCGGCAGCTTGAGGTCGAGCAACGATTGCGCCACCGCGCCCACGGCATGGCGCAGCGCGCGGTAGTCGAGCTTGCGCCAGCCCTCGCCGGTCGCGTCGCGCTCGGCGAATGCCAGCGCGTCGGGCGTCTCGCGCGCCCAGCGTTCGATCCATTCGCCGATGCAGCGCGCATAGGGCTTGAGCGCCTGCGGCGAGCGCAGCGCGAAGGAGCCGTCGTCGAAGTCGATGCGCACCGTGCGGGGCGGGGCGATGAGGTTTTCGTCCTGGAGGAAGTCGGTCATTTTTGTGTTCCGAGGTTTGGTTCAGGGCGGGTGCACAGGCCACCGGGTACTCCCCTCCGCGAATGTCCCCCGGGCTTCGCCCTCCTCCTTGATTTCGCTGCGGGGAGTACCCGATGCCCTGCGCACAGGGACACGCTGCTGGTGTGCGGCCGATCAACGACCACTGCTTGTAACGAGCACGCCGATGGGGTGCCTTGCGCAGCGAAATCAAGGAGGAGGCCGCAGGCCGGGGGACATTCGCGGAGCAAGGTACCCCGTCGGCGTGATCGCGCCCCGAACGCGCAGCCCACGCATCGACGAAAGGTTTTCATCTAGCCGAGCTTGCCGGTATCGGCCTTCGCGCGAATCAGGTTTAACAGCAGGGTGTCGCGTGCCGCTTCGAGGTCATTGGTGCGGCGCGTGCCCAGTTCCTCGGCAACGCCTTCGGTCACCTTCTGCTTCAACGCATCCGTCATCGACGGCGCGCCGAGGTCCTCCCACCAGTCCTGGATCGGTGCGCCCAGATGCGCGAGCACATGCGCGATGCCGCCCGCACCGCCCGACAGATGCAGGTTCATGAACGGCCCCATCACCGCCCAGCGCAGGCCGGGGCCGTGCGCGATTGCCGTGTCGATGTCCGCCACGCTCGCCACGCCTTCGTTGACGAGATGGAAGGCCTCGCGCCACAGCGCCGCCTGCAGCCGGTTCGCGATGTGCCCCTTGACCTCGCGCTTCACGTGGATCGGCCGCTTGCCGATGGCCGCGTAGAACGCCATCGTGCGTTCGATGGCCTCGGCCGAAGTCTGCTCGCCGCCGATCACCTCCACCAGCGGAATCAGGTGCGGCGGATTGAACGGATGCCCAAGCACCACGCGCTGCGGATGCGCGCAGCCCGACTGCACGCCGCTGATCGCAAGCCCCGACGAACTCGACGCGAGGATGGTCTCCGGCGGCGCGGCCGCGTCCATGCGGCGGAACAGGTCGATCTTGAAGTCCATGCGCTCGGGGCCGTTCTCCTGCACGAAGTCGGCGACGGACACCGCGTCTTCCAGGCTGTCGTGAAAGCGCAGCCGGTCCACCGAGGCACCGTCGGCAAGGCCGAAGCGCGCGAGCGTCGGCCAGTGCTGCGCCACCGCGGCGCGCAGCCGGTCTTCGGCGCCGGGCGACGGATCGGTCGCGTTCACATCGAGCCCGTGCGCGAGGAAGTACGCGGCCCAGCTCGCGCCGATCACGCCGGTGCCGACGACCGCGACACGTTGCACATTCAGGAGGGTCATGATTTCCACCGCGCGCAGCGGCTCTCTGCCTTCGTCGTCCATGCGGCCTCGCCGCGGATCGGCTCGACCACCTTGTAGTAGTCCCACGGCTCTTTCGATTCGTCGGGCGTCTTCACCTGCATCAGCTGCATGTCGTGCACCATGAGGCCGTCGTCGCGCAGCCACCCGCCCTTGACGAACATGTCGTTGAACTTCGTCCGGCGAAGTTGCGCCATCACCTTGTCGGCATCGTCGCTGCCCGCGGCCTTCACCGCCTGCAGGTACTGCAGCGCGGCCGAGTAGTCGCCGGCGTGGAAGGAGGAGGGCATGCGCTTGTGCTTGTCGAAGAAGCGCCGCGCCCAGGTGCGCGCCTCGGGGCTCTGGTTCCAGTACCAGCTGTCGGTGAGGTACATGCCCTGCGAGGTCTTCAGGCCCAGCGCGTGCACGTCGTTGATGGTGATGATCATGCCGGCCAGCTTCATGTTCTTGCTGATGCCGAATTCCGCGGCCGACTTGATCGCGTTCACCGTGTCGCCGCCCGCGTTGGCGAGCGCCAGCACCTGCGCCTTGGAGCCTTGCGCCTGCAGCATGAACGACGAGAAATCGCTCGCGCCCAGCGGGTGCTTGACCGAGCCCGCGACCGTGCCGCCGCTGGCGTTGATGATCTTGGCCGCATCGGTCTGCAGCGCGGCGCCGAAGGCGTAGTCGGCGGTCACGAAGTACCAGCTCTTGCCGCCCGCCTTGACCACCGCGCTCGCGGTGCCGCGCGCCATGGCCACCGTGTCGTAGGCGTAGTGCACCGTGTAGGGCGAGCAGTATTCGTTGGTGAGGCTCGATGCGCCCGAGCCGACCACGAAGTACGGCTTTTTCTTGTCGGCCGCCACGCCCGCCATGGCGATGGCCGCGCCGGAGTTGACGCCCGCGATCAGCATGTCGACCTTCTGCACGTCGAACCATTCGCGCGCCTTGGCCGCGGCGATGTCGGGCTTGTTCTGATGGTCGGCGGTGACCAGCTCGATCTTCTTGCCGTCGATCGCGCCGCCCATGTCGGCGATCGCCATGCGGATGGCCTCCGCGCCGGCCGGGCCGTCGTAGTCGCGGTAGATGCCCGACATGTCGCTGATGAAGCCGATGCGGATGGTGTCGTCCGACACCTGCGCCGAAGCGCCGGTGGTGGCGAAGGCGGCGCCGAGTGCGATGGCCAGCGCAGTACGCGAGAGATGGGTGTTCATGGTCTTGTCTCCGGTCGTTGTAGTTGTTCGTTCGATCGTTTGTTCGTTCAGCCCAGCGCGAACTCGGGCCGCGGCGTGCCGGTGCGCGGCAGCCCCATCATCTGGCGCGCCTCGGCCGGCGTGGCCACTTCCATGTCGAGCTCGCGGATCACCCGCACGATGCGCTCGGTGAGCTGCACGTTGGTGGCCAGCTCGCCGTGGCGGAAGTAGAGGTTGTCTTCGAGACCCACGCGCGCATGCCCGCCCAGCAGCAGCGCCGCCACGTTGGCTTCGAGCTGCGAGGGGCCGATGCCGCTCACGCAGAAGATGCTGCCCTTGGGGAGCGTGTCCACCATCATCTGCAGGAAGCGCGGCGAGTACGGCATCGCGTTCTGGAAGTTGCGGTGCACGTTCATCACCAGATTGATGAAGTAGGGCTCCTCGTCGTGGCCCTCGCCGATCAGCGTGGTCGTGTCCTGCAGGATGTGCGTGGGGCTGAACACCTCCCACTCGGGCTTGATGCCGCGCGCCCTCATGCCGGCCGCCAGTTCGCGCCCGCGCGTGATGGGCGTGTCCATCAGGATCTGCTTGCCCTCGAAGCTCAGGTTCAGCGTGGTGGCGTCCAGCGTGCACATCTCGGCGCCGGCGTCCATGCCCTTGATGCGCTCTTCCCACGCGATTTCCCAGCGGTCGCCCGCGAGCGGCTTGACCATGTCGCCGTGCACGCCGCCGCCGGTGGAGTTGTTGATGACGATGTCGCAGCCGCCCGCGCGGATGCGGCTGTTGATGTCGCGGTAGACATCGGCGTTGCAGGTCGCGCCGTCATCGGGCCGCCGCGCGTGGATCGCCACCACGCTCGCGCCGGCGTTCCAGCAGCGCAGCACGTCGGCGGCGATCTCGGCGGGCTGGGTGGGAAGGTGCGGGTTCTGCGACTTGTGCGCCATGCCGCCGGTGGGGGCGATGGTCACGATCACTTTGCGCTTGGACGACATGGCGTTTTCCTGGTGTCTTGCATGAGGGGCGCGCTATTATTTTTGGGAGCGCATGCACACTCAGTCATCGCGACGACATTTGGGCTCAGGGTTTACGCACCCAGGCCTGCAGGAGCTTTCATTCCATGCCCACGAAGAAGGCGGAGCCGGCCATCGCGGCGGCATCGCTGACCATTCCTCAACTGCTGCAAGGCTCGGCCTGGTTCCCGCTGCTCGATGCGGACGCGGCCGAGCGCGTGCGCGACGAGATGCGCGAGGTCGAGGTGGCCGCCGGCGCCGCGCTGTGCCGGCGCGGCGACACGCCGCTGCACTGGTACGGCACGCTGGAGGGGCTCCTCAAGTGGTCGATCACCTCCAGCGACGGCCGCTCGGTGACCCTCGGCGCGCTCTCCGTCGGCAGCTGGTTCGGCGAAGGCACGCTGCTGCGCGCGGTGCCGCGCTCGGCCGACATCATCGCGCTGCGCGCGAGCCGCGTGGCGCGACTGCCGCTGGAGACCTTCGAGTGGCTGCACCGCACGCAGCGCGGCTTCGATCACTTCCTGCTGCAGCAGATCAACGAGCGGCTGCACTGGTTCATGGGCAACTACGCGGCGCACCGCCTGCTCGACGCCGACAGCCAGGTGGCGCGCGCGCTCGCGGGGCTGTTCCACCCATGGCTGCATCCGGGAAGCGAGCCGTACCTACAGACTTCGCAGGAAGAGATCGCGAACCTCTCGGGGGTGTCGCGGCAACGGTGCAATGCGGCGTTGAACCGGTTGAAGGAGGCGGGGTTTCTGCGGATCGAGTACGGGGGGATCACGGTGATCGATCTGGAAGGGTTGCGGCGGTTCATCGAGTAGGCCGACCGCGCCCGTCCGCTTTTATTGCGCTTTCTTCGCGCCCTCCGCGAGCCGCTTGCGGTATTCGGTCGTCGTCACCCCTCCAAACCCCCAGTCTTCCGTATCGATCTCCTCGATCACGATGTGCGTCCACTCCGGCGGCTTCTTCAGCACGCGTTCGAGGACTTCCGTGAACTCGGCGATGACCTGGGCCTTCTGTTCGCGCGTGACGCCGTCGCGGGTGATCTTCAGATTGACGAAAGGCATGGTGTGCTCCTTGGCTGTGCGTGTGTGAACGAGGCGATCACCAGGTGCCGGCGCTCGCGCCGCCATCCACCGCCAGCACCACGCCCGAAGTGAAGCCCGCGCCGGTGAGGTACAGCACCGCATCGGCGATTTCGCGCACGGTCGCGATGCGGCCGGCGGGCGCCAGGCCGCTCAGAAAGCCATGGTTCTCGGACGGGTGCATCGGCGTATCGACGATGCCGGGCGCCACCGCGTTCACCTGGATGTTGTGCGGCGAGAGTTCCAGCGCCAGTGCGCGCGTCGCGGCATTGATGCCGCCCTTGACCAACACCGGCACCAGCGCCGGCACCTTCAGGTTCGGCTGCAGTGCGATGCCTGCGGTGATGTTCACGATGTGGCCCTTGCGGCGCGGGATCATTTGCTTCGCCGCGGCCTGCGAGGCGTAGACGAAGCCCTTGAGGTTGGTGACGACCAGCTGGTCCAGCTCTTCCTCGGTGTAGTCGACGAAGGGCTTGGCATTGAAGATGCCCGCGTTGTTGATGAGCACGTCGACCTGGCCGAAGCGTTCCACGGCGCGGGCGATGAGTTGCTCTGCCGTGTCGCGTCGGCCGATGTCGCCCGCCACGCCGAGGAAGCGCGTGGGGTTGCCCAGTTGCTTCGCGGCCGCCGCGAGCCGCTCTTCGGTGCGCGCATTCGCGACCACGTTGAAGCCGCGTTCCAGGTACGCCTGCGCGAGCCCCAGGCCGATGCCGCTCGAGGCGCCGGTGATGACGACGGTGGGGGTAGATGTGCTGTCTTGCATGTCGGGTTCTCCGGAAGTTGATGACGTGAGGTGAACTGTATTGATGACACGCACATAGATAAATCACTAGACTCGTAATTCACTTGATACGCGAGGTAATCAATCCATGCAGCGGCAGTTCGGCGACATCCTCCTGGGGAGCATCGAGCTCTTCTGCCTCGCGGCGGAAACGGGCGGCTTCACCTCGGCGGCGCTTGCGGCAGGCGTGACGCCGGCGGCCGTCAGCCGCTCGATCTCGCGCCTGGAAAAGCGGCTGGGCCTGCGCCTGTTCGTGCGCACCACGCGCAGCGTGCGGCTCACCGACGCGGGGCGCTCGTACTTCGCGCAGTGCCGCCAGGCGCTCGCGCAACTTGCCGAGGCCGAGCGCGAAGTGATGGGCCAGCAGGCCAAGCCCTCGGGCACGCTGCGCATCAGCGTGCCGACCACCTACGGCCATCACCGCATCCTGCCGATGCTGCCGGCGTTCCGCGAACGCTTTCCCGACATCCGGCTGCACGTGCACCTGAGCAACCGCAACATCGACTTCGTGGAAGAGGGCTACGACATGGCCGTGCGCGTGCGCGCCCAGCCCGACTCCACGCTGATCGCGCGGCACCTGGAAGACGCGGCGCTCGTGGTGGTCGCGACGCGCAAGTACCTGAAGAAAGCCGGCACGCCTCGCACGCCGGACGACCTCGCCGCGCACGAGTGCATCCAGTTCGAACTGCCCAGCAGCGGCCGCCGCATCTCGTGGCTCTTCAAGGAAGATGGCAAGGACCGCGAGGTCTTCGCGGACAGCGCCTACAGCTGTTCCGACGACGTGCTCGGCGGCGTCACGCTCGCCAGGAGCGGCGCCGGGTTGTTCCAGACCTACCGCTTCGTGGTGGAGAAGGAGATCGCCGACGGCACGCTCGTGGAAGTGCTCAAACCGTTTGCGGGCCGCTCGCGGCCGTACACGCTGCTGTACCCGGACGGGCGGCATGTGCCGCTGCGCATGCGGGTGTTCATCGATTTCCTGATGGCGCAGCGGACTGCGTGATCGAACAAAACCGTTCGGGCTGAGCTTGTCGAAGCCTCGCGCGGCGCTTCGACAGGCTCAGCGTGAACGGTTTGTTGTCTTCCAGGCGTCGGAAAAAACGGCCGTCAAACGCCCAGCAGTTCCTCCAGCGCCTGCGGCTCCGCCAGCAGATCCGCCGACGCTCCGTGCCGCACGATCTGCCCCTTCTCCATCACCACCGCGAGGTCGGTGTGCGCGAGCACCTTGCGGTAGTCGCGGTCCACGATCAGCGTGGCGATGCCGGTGCTGCGGATCTCGCCGATCACGCGCCAGATCTCGGCCACGATCAGCGGCGCGAGGCCTTCGGTGGCTTCGTCCAGGATCAAGAGGCGCGGGTTTGTCATCAGCGCCCGGCCGATCGAGAGCATCTGCTGCTCGCCGCCCGAGAGCTGCTGCCCGCCGTGCGAGAGGCGTTCGGCCAGCCGCGGAAAGGTGGCCATCACGCGGTCGAAGGTCCAGGCGCGGCGGCCGTCGATGCCCGCGCGCTCGCTCATCACGAGGTTCTCGCGCACCGAGAGGTTCGGGAAGATGCCGCGGCCCTCGGGCACGTAGCCGATGCCAAGGCGCGCCATCTTCTCCGGTGGCCAGCCGGTGACGGTGCGGCCGTCGACCTGCACTTCGCCCGAGGCGGGCCGCACGTAGCCCATCATGCTGCGGATGAGCGTGGTCTTGCCCATGCCGTTGCGCCCGAGCAGGCCCACCGAGGTGGCTGTCGGGATGCCGGCATGCACGCCGCGCAGGATGTGGCTGTTGCCGTAGTAGGTGTTGAGATCGCGGACGATCAGCATGTCAGTGGTCCTCTCCGAGATACGCGGTGCGCACTTCGGGGTTCTCGCGGATCGAGGTCGGGTCGCCGGTCGCGATGACGATGCCGTTCACCATCACCGTGATGCGGTCGGCGATGCGGAAGACCGCGTCCATGTCGTGTTCCACCAGCAGGATCGCGTGCGTCGCTTTCAGGCGCGCGAGCAGCGTGAGCATGCGGTCGGTTTCCTCGGCGCCCATGCCGGCGAGCGGCTCGTCGAGCAGCAGCACGCGAGGGCGGGTCGCCAGGCACATCGCCACTTCGAGCTGGCGTTGCGCGCCGTGGCTCATCGTGCCGGCAATGCGCAGGGCTTCGTTCGCGAGGCCCGCGGCTTCGAGGGCCGCATCGGCCGCCGCGTTGCTGGTGGCGCATTGCTGCGAGGCCTGCCAGATCGCCCACGGCCGCGCGGTCGCGGCCTGCGCGGCGAGCCGGCAGTTCTCGTGCACGCTGAACTCCGGAAAGATCGTCGTGCGCTGGTAGCTGCGGCCCACGCCGTCGCGCGCGCGCCTGGATTGCGCGCGCTGCGTGATGTCGATGCCATCGAGCGCGATGCGGCCTTCGGAGGCCTCGATTTCGCCCGAGAGCATGTTGATGAGCGTGGACTTGCCCGCCCCGTTGGTGCCGATCACCGCATGCACTTCGCCGACGTGCAGGTCGAGCGTGACGGCGTTCACCGCGGTGAGGCCGCCGAAGCGGCGCGTGAGGCCTTCGACCGAAAGAAGGGCGGTGGTGGTGTTCGCGGCCGTGCTCACGACGCGGCTCCTTCGCCCTTGGGCGAGATGCGCCTGACCAGCCCGATCAACCCCTTGGGCAACCACGCCACGAACACGATGATCGCGAGGCCCAGCGTGAGCTGCCAGTGGTCCGCGAGCGGGCCCATCACGGCATGCGTCGAGAAGATCTCCTTCAGCAGCGTGAATGCGATCGCGCCGATCACCGCGCCGCGCAGGTGGCCGAGGCCGCCGAGGATCACCATCAGCAGCACCTCGCCCGAGTTGTGCCAGGCCATGAGCTCGGGGTTGACCACGCCGTCGCGCGAAGCGAGCAGAAAGCCCGCGAGCCCCGCGAGCGCGCCCGCCAGCACGAAGGCCGCGAGCTTGTAGCCGTACACCGGAAAGCCCGCCGCGCGCATGCGCTGCTCGTTCACGCGGATGCCCGCGAGCGCCGCGCCGAAACGCGAGCGGCGGATGAGCGCGAGGAGGCCGTAGGTGAACGCGAGCGAGGCGAGCACCACATAGAACAGCACCATGCGGTTCTCCAGGTCGAGCGCGCCGAGGGCCGGGCGCACGTACATGTAGATGCCGTCGCTGCCGCCGCCGACCTTGGTGTCGTGGAACACGAAGAAGGCCATCTGCGCGAAGGCGAGCGTGACCATGATGAAGTACACGCCGCGCGTGCGCAGGCTCAGTGCGCCGACGAACAGCGCATAGAGCGCCGCCGCCCCCATGGCCATCGGCAGCAGCAGCGCGAAGTTGCCGCCTTCGCTGCCCGATGCGAGCACCGTCACGTACGCGCCGATGCCGTAGAACGCCGCATGGCCCAGGCTCACGAGGCCGGTCATGCCGACCAGGAGCTCCAGGCTCAGCGCGAAGATCGAGAGGATCATCACCTTCACGACGAAGTCCGAGGCGTAGTTGCCCATCAACGGGCCGGCGATGCCGATGAGCAGCGCACAGGCCACGGGCACGAGGAATGCGCCCTTCTTCATGACCGCTTCCCCATCAGCCCTTCGGGCTTCCAGATCAGCACGATCGCCATCAGGAGGTAGATGCCGATGCCGCTCAGGTCGGCGAAGAACACCTTGCCGAAGGTGTCGACGAAGCCCACCAGCAGCGAGGCCAGCAGCGCGCCGGTGATCGAGCCGATGCCGCCGATCACCACCAGCACGAAGCAGATGATGAGCACGCTCGCGCCCATGTTCGGATACACCGAGGACATCGGCGCGGCGATCATCCCGGCCAGCGCCGCGAGCGCCACGCCCGCTGCGAACACGATGCGGTAAAGGCGCTTCACGTCGATGCCCAGCCCGCGCACCATGTCGCGATTGCTCGCGCCGGCGCGGATCATCATGCCCAGTCGCGTGCGGTTCACCACCCAGTACAAGCCGACCGCGAGCACGATGCACGCGGCCGAGGCGAAGAGCCGGTACCACGGGTAGCTCATGACGTTGCCCAGCGCGAAGCTGCCGTCCAGCCATGCGGGCACCTTCACGCCGTGCACGTCGTTGCCCACGAGGATGGAGCGCAGCTCCTCGAACACCAGGATGAGCCCGTAGGTCATGAGCACCTGCTGCAGGTGGTCGCGCTGGTAGAGGTAGCTGAAGAAGGCCCATTCGAGCAGGTAGCCGAAGATGGCCGCGAGCACCACGCCGGCCACCAGCATCAGGAGGAACTGGTCGCCGAACAGCGGCGCGAGCGAGAACGCCAGGTACGCGCCGATCATGTAGAAGCTGCCGTGCGCGAGGTTGATCACGCCCATGATCCCGAAGATCAGCGTGAGGCCCGATGCCACGAGGAAGAGCAGCAGTCCGTACTGAACGGAGTTCAGGCACTGGACGAGGAAGGTTCCGAAATCCACTGGTTGATACCGGTTGGAAGCAAGGACGAAGACCCCTCACCATCCGTTCGACTGTCCCCTCGGCCTGAGCTTGTCGAAGGCTTTCGCGGGTTGTGCCCTGGCTTCGACAGGCTCAGCCCGAACGGCGGTGGTGGGGTGGTGTGGAACGAACGGTTGGGGCGTGGAGCGCGTGCGTGCGCGGTTTACATCCTGCAGCCGCGGGCCGGATCTGCGAGGCTCTTGATCGCGGTGCTGACCAGCTTGTTCTCTTTGCCATCCACCTTGCGCAGGTAGATGTCCTGCACCGGGTTGTGCGACTTGCTCATCGTGAAGGTGCCGCGCGGGCTGTCGATCTTGGCCTTCTCGATGGCGGCGGTGAACTCGGCCTTCTTGCCGATGTCGCCCTTGGCGGCGGCAAGGCCCACGCCCAGCATCTGCGCCGCGTCGTAGCCCTGCACCGCATACACGTCGGGCTGCAGCTTGAACGACTTGGCATATGCCACGCGGAACGCGTTGTCGCGCGCGGTGTTCAGGCCATCCGCATAGTGCAGCGTGGTCAGCATGCCTTGCGCAGATTCGCCTTGCGCATCGAGCGTGCCGTCGGTCAGGAAGCCCGGGCCGTAGAGCGGAATGGTCTTGTTCAGGCCCGCGGCCTGGTAGTCCTTGACGAACTTCACCGCACCGCCGCCCGCGAAGAAGGCGTACACCGCATCGGGCTTGGCCGCGGCGATCTCGGTCAGGAGCGCCTGGAACTCCACGTTGGGGAAGGGCAGCGTGAGCTGCTTGTCGACCTTGCCGCCGTTCTTCTCGAAGCCTTCCTTGAAGCCGTTGACCGACTCGTCGCCGGCCGCGTACTTCCAGGTGATGGTCATCGCCTTCTTCTTGCCCTGCTGCTTGGCCGCGACCTCGCCCATCGCGTAGGCCGGCTGCCAGTTGCTGAACGAGCTGCGGAAGATGTTGGGCGCGCACATCGGGCCGGTCACCGCGTCGGCGCCGGCGTTGGGCACGATCAGCACGGTGCCGCTTTCCTTGGCGGCCTTGGCCATGGCCATCGCGACGCCCGAGTGCACGGTGCCCACGATCACGTCGACGTTGTCGCGCTTGATGAGCTTGTTGACGTTGTCGGTGGCCTTGGCGGGGTCGGACTCGTCATCGACCTTGAAGTATTCGATCTCGCGGCCCGAGAGCTTGCCGCCCTGTTCGTCCACGTAGAGCTTGAAGCCGTTCTCGATGGCCACGCCCAGCGCGGTGTAGGTGCCGCTGTAGGGCAGCATCAGGCCGACCTTGAGCTTGCCGGTGCCCTGGGCGCCGGCCGCCGATGCAAGGGCGGCGAAGGCGATGGCGGTGAGCGCGAGGCGTGCGAGGCGTGCGTTGGGGATGGCGGTCATGGTGTCTGTCTCCTGTTCTTGGTGATGAAAGCGGCGGTCGCGACGATGACACGATCCGGCTGATCCCGATGCGGGGAATGCCCGCATTCAGGGATTTCCACGAGTTCGCAATCGCCGTCGACGCGCGCTGCGATGCCGCGGATCTGCGCGAGCGTGCCGTACTCGTCATCGATGCCCTGGATGGCGAGCACGGGGCAGCGGATCGTGTCGAGTTCCTGTTCGATGTTCCAGTCGCGAAAGGGCGGGTGCAGCCAGATGCGGTTCCAGCCCCAGAAGGCGGAATCGGCGCTGTCGTGATAGCGGCCCAGCTTCTTGGGCAGGTCGGTCGAGAGGTAGGCGGTGCGCGCGAGCTCGATGTTCGCGACGGTCACGTCTTCCACGAAGATGTGAGGCGCGAGCACCACGAGGCCCGCCACGCGGTCGGGAAAGCGCGAGGCGTAGAGCAGCGAGATCGAGCCGCCGTCGCTGTGGCCGAAGAGCCAGGGTTTTTCATCGCCGAGCTCGAGCGCGGCGAAGAGGGCGGGCAGCACCTCGTGCGCCTGGCGGTGCATGAAATCGACGTCCCAGATCTCGTCGTCGCCGCGCGGCGTGGAGCGGCCGTAGCCGGGGCGCGAGAACACGAGGCCGCGGGCGTTGGCGGCTTCGCAGACCTGCGCGGGAAAGTCCTTCCACATCGCGACCGAGCCGAGGCCTTCGTGAAGGAAGACGATCAACGGTGCGTCGGTGCGCTCGGGCGCGGTCCACGCGCACTCGACCTGCACGGCGCGGCCGCGCCAGTCGATGGTGGCGAAGTCGGGCGTGTGCATCGCTGTGGTCACGCCTGCTTCTCGCGCTCGCGCAGGCGAAAACGCTGGATCTTGCCGGTCGCCGTCTTCGGCAGTTCGCTCACGAATTCGAGGAAGCGCGGGTACTTGTAGGGCGCGAGGCGCTCCTTCACGAAGGCCTTGAGTTCATCTTCAGTCGCGGCGGCGCCGTCCTTCAACACGACGAAGGCCTTGGTCTTGGTGAGCCCTTCGGCGTCTTCCTTGCCGATCACCGCGGCCTCGAGCACGGCGGGGTGCTGCATCAGCGTGGCCTCGACCTCGAAGGGCGAGACGTAGATGCCGCTGACCTTCAGCATGTCGTCGCTGCGGCCCGCGTAGGTGAAGTAGCCGTCGGCATCGCGCGTGTACTTGTCGCCGCTCTTGGTCCAGCCGCCCTGGAAGGTGTCGCGCGACTTCTCGCGGTTGGTCCAGTACATGAGCGCCGAGCTCGGGCCGCGGATGTAGAGGTCGCCCACTTCGCCGTCGGGCACGGGGCGGCCGTCTTCGCCGCGCAGCTCGACGTCGTAGCCGTCCACCGGCTTGCCGGTCGTGCCGTAGCGCACGTCGCCGGGGCGGTTGGAGATGAAGATGTGCAGCATCTCGGTCGAGCCGATGCCGTCGATGATCTCGCAGCCGTAGTGCGCCTTGAAGCGCTGCGCGATCTCGCCGGGCAGCGCCTCGCCAGCGGACGAGCACATGCGCAGTGCGACGGTGTCGCGTGCCGGCAGCCTGGGCGAAGCGAGCATGCCCGCGAAGCCGGTGGGCGCGCCGAAGAAGACCGTGGGCTTGTGCTCGGTCCAGCGGCGGAAGGTTGCATCGGGCGTGGGGCGCTCGGCCATCAGCACGACGGTGGCGCCGACCGTAAGCGGAAAGGTCAGCGCGTTGCCCAGCCCGTAGGCGAAGTACATCTTGGCGGCCGAGAAGCACACGTCGTCCTCGGTCAGCGCGAGCACCGGCTTGCCGTAGAGCTCGGCGGTCCACCAGAGGTTGGCGTGCGTGTGGACCGTGCCCTTGGGCTTGCCGGTGGAGCCCGAGGAATAGAGCCAGAAGCCCGGGTCGTCGGAGGCGGTGTTCGCCGGCGCGGCCAGCGGCGCGGCCTTGGCGATGGCGTCGTCGAAGGCCTGTGCGTTGGCGGGCAGCGCGCCGGTGGGCTGCGAGACGATCAGCGCCTGCAGTTCGTGCGCGCCGCGCGCCATCGCGTCCTGCAGCGTCGGCAGCAGAGCGCCCGACACCAGCGCGGCCTGCGCGCGGCTGTGGTCGAGCATGTAGGCGTAGTCCTCGGGCGTGAGCAGCGTGTTGACGGCCACGGGCACGACGCCGGCATAGAGGCAGCCGAGAAAGCTCACGGGCCAGTCGTTGTTGTCGAGCATCAGGAGCAGCACGCGCTCTTCGCGGCGCACGCCGGCGGCCTTCAGCGCGGCGGCCAGGCGGCGCGCGCGGTCTTCGAGCTGGCCATAGCTCAGCGTGCCGCGGTCGTCGATGTAGGCGGTGCGATCGGCGCGGCCGCGGTTGAGGGCGAACAGGTGTTCGGCGAAATTGAATCGTGCGGGCAGGCTCATCGTGTTGTCTCCTTGGGGCCTCACTCGGTTGCTGCTAGAGGCCGAGGGCGGCGAGCACGCCGGGGCTCGCCTGCACCGCGCTCCTGCGGTGATAGAAATCGAGCGCGCGCAGGCCGCCCAGCTCGGCGCCGCCGCCCGCGCGGCCGGGGCCGCCGTGCATCGACATGGGCATCACGTTGCCGTGGCCGGTGTGGGCTTGCGCCACCTCGGGGGTGATCACGTGCACGCGGCCGTGGCTCGGCGCGACGGCGAGCGCCGCCTGCGCGAGCGCGGCGTCGTCGCTGCCATAGAGCGAAGTGACGAGCGAGCCCTGGCCGCGGTGCGCGAGCGCGATGCCGTGCGCCAGGTCGCGGTACGGCAGCAGCGTGGCGACCGGTCCGAACACTTCCACGTCATGCACGCGCTGCGCCGCATCGGCATCGCGCGCGCCCAGCAGCACCGGGCCGATGCAGGCGGCAATGGCAGGGTCCGCGTCGATCAGCGGCTTGCTGCGGCTGTCGTGGAGCACCGTGGTCTGCGCGGCGAGGGCGTCGAGCCCGTCGCGCACCGCATTCAATTGCGCGCGGCTCACGAGCGAACCCATGCGCACGCTCTCGTTGCGCGGGTTGCCGACGGTGACGCCGGCGAGCTTCGCGCCGATGGCTTCGGCGGCAGCGTCGTACACCTCGGCGGGCACCAGGATGCGGCGGATGGCGGTGCACTTCTGGCCCGACTTCACCGTCATCTCGCGCACCACTTCGCGCACGAGCAGGTTGAACGCATCGCTGCCGGGCGCGGCGCCGGGCACGAGCAGGGCGCTGTTGAGGCTGTCGGCCTCGATGTTCGCGCGCACCGAGCGCGCGGCCACGGCGGGGTGCGAGCGGATCACGGTCGCTGTCTCGGCCGAGCCGGTGAACGAGACCACGTCGAAGGGCTGCAGCTGGTCCATCAGGCCGGCCGAGCTGCCGCAGATGACCGAGAGCGCGCCGGCCGGCAGCACGCCCGCATCGACCACATCCTTGACCATGCGTTGCGTGAGCCAGGCGGTGGCCGTCGCGGGCTTCACGATCACGGGCACGCCCGAGAGCAAGGCCGGCGCGGCCTTTTCCCACAGGCCCCACGACGGGAAGTTGAAGGCGTTGATGAACAGCGCCACGCCGTGCGTCGGCACCTGCAGGTGCTGCGACTGGAACACCGGCTCCTTGCCGAGCTTGACCGCTTCGCCATCGCGCAGCGCGCGCACGTCGCCAAGCGCATCGCCCCATTTGGCGTACTGGCCGAGCGTGAAGATCGCGCCGTCGATGTCGACGGCCGAGTCGTTCTTCACCGTGCCGGAGTTCGCGGTGGCGATCTCGTAATAGGCATCGCGGTTGGCTTGCAGCACCTTCACGATCGCGCCGAGCAGGCCGGCGCGCTGGCGGTAGGTGAGGGCGCGCAGCGCGTTGCCGCCTTGTTCGCGCGCAAAGTAAAAGGCTTCGGGCAGATCGAGCCCCGTGGCATCGACGCGTGCGAGTTCGGTGCCCAGCACCGGATCGGCCAGCGGCGTGCCGGCGCCCGAGCCGCTTTGCCAGCGGCCGCCGACGTGGTTGGAGAGGAGTTCGGTCATTGGGTGAACTTGATCTGCCCTTCGGGCAGGAGATAGAGAACGAGCGCGCGGCCTTGCGCGACGGTCGGGCGGTGCGCGGTGCCGGGTCCGTAGACGCACCAGCCGGCGGGGCGGCCGTCGAAGGTGGCACTGGCGCTTTCGTCGAGCGGCATGATCAGGTCGATCTCGCCGTTGGGGTGCGTGTGGTGCGGGCCGGCGATGTCCTGCATGTCCACCACGTCGACCGAGAAGCGGTGCAGCGCGTCTTCGGCCTTGAACACGCGGCCGTACTTGATGCCGCCGCCTTCGCGCTCGCAGAGCCACCCTTCGGCGACGCCGCCGATGCAGGCCTGGCGCAACTGCTCGAAGCGCGTGCTGCCCGCGCCGTGGGTCGCGTTGAGCCACTGGTCGAGCTGGGCGTCGAGCGGCTTGCCTGCGATCTCGGCGGTCAGGCCGGCGATCAACTGGTGAAATGCTTCTTTGCCGGTGGCGGGGTTGCTGCTGTCGGACATCGTGGGGCCTCGAACTTTGGAACTACCTTGCAGGAATACCGTGTGTGCAGTATCTTGCTTGTGGCCGAACAATAAGCATCGAGACAATGGGTGTCAAGCAATATAGTGCATGTATGGTGTTTACCCTGAGCGCGCACAATCCCGGCCAAGAACGAGGAATGGCATGAACGAGCATGTAGACGCGGTGCTGGCCACCGCGCCAGAAAGCGGCAACCACGCCGCACCGGCCGGGGAGGCCAAGAACCCGCTGCTGGCCGCACTGGGCGATCGCGTGCGCAACCTGCGCGCGCAGCGCGGCCTCACGCGCAAGGCGGTGGCCATTTCGGCCGACGTGTCGGAGCGGCACCTGGCCAACCTCGAATACGGCATCGGCAACGCATCGATCCTGGTGCTGCAGCAGGTGGCCGGCGCGCTGCACTGCTCGCTGGCCGAACTGGTCGGCGACGTGACCACCAGCTCGCCCGAGTGGCTGCTGATCCGCGAACTGCTGGAGAACCGCAGCGAAACCGACCTGCGCCGCGTGCGCGTGGCGCTCGGTGAACTGCTCGGCACGGCCTCGGTCGATCCGGCGCGGCACCGCCGCATCGCGCTCGTGGGCTTGCGCGGCGCGGGCAAGTCGACGCTCGGGCAAATGCTCGCCGACGACCTGGACGTGCCCTTCGTCGAATTGAGCCGCGAGATCGAGAAGCTCGCGGGCTGCAGCGTGCGCGAGATCCACGACCTCTACGGCACCAACGCCTACCGCCGCTACGAGCGCCGCGCGCTCGAGGAGGCGGTGCAGATCTACAGCGAAGTGGTGATCGCCACGCCGGGCGGCATCGTCTCCGACCCCGCCACCTTCAACGAGCTGCTCGCGCACTGCACCACCGTGTGGCTGCAGGCCGCGCCCGAGGAGCACATGGGCCGCGTCGCCGCGCAGGGCGACACCCGCCCGATGGCCGCCAGCAAGGAAGCGATGGAGGACCTGCGTCGCATCCTGAATGGCCGCGCCGCCTTCTATTCGAAGGCCGATCTTTCGGTGGACACCAGCGGCAAGAGCCTGGCGCAGAGCTTCCAGGCCCTGCGCGCCGCCACGCGCCAATCCATGGGCCTGGGCGCCTGACCTGAAGTTTGAAAAAAAGCACAACAGGCATTGACTTGCCTGTTTGCATGCAGCATGATGCATGTCATCGGAACCAGAAGATGCATTATTCTTCCGGTTTGCATCTGCCCCACAGGAGACTTCCGTATGACCGACACCGCGACCCCCACTTCGCTCCAGGCGCCCACCCGCGTGGACTACCGCACGGCACCCGATCAGTACCGCCACTGGTCCCTGAGCTTCGACGGCGCCATCGCCCGCCTGGTGCTCGACATCGCGGAAGACGGCGGCATCCGCCCCGGCTACAAGCTGAAGCTCAACAGCTACGACCTGGGCGTGGACATCGAGCTGAACGACGCGCTCAACCGCGTGCGCTTCGAGCACCCCGAAGTGCGCAGCGTGATCGTCACCAGCGGCAAGGACCGCATCTTCTGCTCGGGCGCCAACATCTTCATGCTGGGCGTCTCGGGCCACGCCTGGAAGGTGAACTTCTGCAAGTTCACCAATGAAACCCGCAATGGCATCGAAGACACGTCCAGGTACTCGGGCCTGAAATTCCTCGCGGCCGTGAACGGCGCCTGCGCCGGCGGCGGCTACGAGCTCGCGCTGGCCTGCGACGAGATCCTGCTGGTGGACGACCGCTCCTCGGCCGTCTCGCTGCCCGAAGTGCCGCTGCTCGGCGTGTTGCCCGGCACCGGTGGCTTGACGCGCGTGACCGACAAGCGCCATGTGCGCCATGACCTGGCCGACATCTTCTGCACCAGCGTCGAAGGTGTGCGCGGCCAGCGCGCGGTCGAGTGGCGACTGGTCGATGCCGTGGCCAAGCCCGCGCAGTTCGCCGCCGCCGTGCAGGACCGCGCCTCGCAACTCGCGGCCGGCAGCGACCGCCCCGCGAACGGCAAGGGCGTGGCGCTCACGCGCCTGGAACGCACCGACAGCGCCGATGGCATCAGCTACTCGCATGTGGACATCCAGATCGACCGCAGCAAGCGCACCGCGACGATCACCGTGAAGGCGCCCACCGGCGCGCAGCCGGCCGACATCGCCGCCATCGAAGCCGCGGGCGCCGCGTGGTGGCCGCTCGCGATGTGCCGCGAGCTGGACGACGCGATCCTCAACCTGCGCACCAACGAGCTGGACGTGGGCACCTGGCTGCTCAAGACCGAAGGCGATGCACAGGCCGTGCTCGCATCGGACGCCGTGATGCTCGCCCACAAGGACCACTGGCTCGTGCGCGAAACCATCGGCGCCCTGCGCCGCACGCTGGCGCGGCTGGACGTGTCGTCGCGCAGCCTGTTCGCGCTGGTCGAGGCCGGCTCGTGCTTCGCCGGCACGCTGGCCGAGCTGGCCTTCGCGGCCGACCGCACCTACATGCTCGCACTGCCCGACGACGCTGAGCGCGCGCCGAAGCTCACGCTCGATGAATTCAACTTCGGCTTTTTCCCGATGGTGAACGACCAGAGCCGCCTGCAACGCCGCTTCTACGAAGAAGCCGCGCCGCTCGAAGCCGCGCGCGCAGCCGCCGGCAAGCCGCTGGACGCCGACGAGGCCCTCAAGCTCGGCCTGGTCACCGCCGCGCCCGACGACATCGACTGGGACGACGAGATCCGCATCGCCATCGAGGAGCGCGCTGCCATGTCGCCCGATGCGCTCACGGGCCTGGAAGCCAACCTGCGCTTCGCGAGCAAGGAGAACATGGCCACCCGCATCTTCGGCCGGCTCACCGCCTGGCAGAACTGGATCTTCAACCGCCCCAACGCCGTCGGCGAGAAGGGTGCGCTGAAGGTCTACGGCACCGGCGAGAAAGCCGGCTTCGACATGAACCGCGTTTGAACCGGCAGCCCCGCACAACCCAAGGAACAACGATGAGCACGATCAACTACAGCGAGAAGATCCCCAACAACGTCAACCTCGGCGAAGACCGCACGCTGCAGCGCGCGCTCGAAGGCTGGCAGCCCAACTTCATCAACTGGTGGGACGACGTGGGCCCCGAAGGCTCGACCAACCACGACGTGTACCTGCGCACCGCGGTGAGCGTCGATCCGCAGGGCTGGGCGCAGTTCGGCCACGTGAAGATGCGCGACTACCGCTGGGGCATCTTCCTGAACCCGGGCGATGCGAACCGCGAGATCCACTTCGGCGACCACAAGGGCGAGAAGGCCTGGCAGGACGTGCCCGGCGAGCACCGCGCCAACCTGCGCCGCATCATCGTGACGCAGGGCGACACCGAGCCCGCGTCGGTCGAGCAGCAGCGCCACCTGGGCCTCACGGCCCCGTCGATGTACGACCTGCGCAACCTCTTCCAGATCAACGTGGAAGAAGGCCGCCACCTGTGGGCGATGGTCTACCTGCTGCAGAAGCACTTCGGCCGCGACGGCCGCGAAGAAGCCGACGCGCTCCTGCAACGCACCTCGGGCGACGAGAACAACCCGCGCATCCTGGGCGCCTTCAACGAACGCACGCCCGATTGGCTCGCGTTCTTCATGTTCACCTACTTCACCGACCGCGACGGCAAGTTCCAGCTGTCGGCGCTGGCCGAGAGCGCGTTCGATCCGCTCGCGCGCACCACCAAGTTCATGCTGACCGAAGAGGCGCACCACATGTTCGTGGGCGAGAGCGGCGTCTCGCGCGTCATCGCGCGCACCGCGCAGGTGATGAACGAATTGAAGACCGACGACGCGCAGAAGATCCGCGCCGCGGGCTGCATCGACCTGGGCACGATCCAGCGCTACCTGAACTTCCACTACAGCGTGACCATCGACCTGTTCGGCGCCGACCAGTCGAGCAACGCGGCCATCTTCTACAGCTCGGGCCTGAAGGGCCGCTACGAGGAAGGCAAGCGCACCGACGACCACATCCTGAAGGGCCAGACCTACAAGGTGCTCGAGGTGAAGGACGGCCAGCTGGTGGAGAAGGACGTGCCGATGCTCAACGCGCTCAATGAAGTGCTGCGCGACGACTTCATCAAGGACTCGGTGGCCGGCGTCGGCCGCTGGAACAAGGTGCTCGAGAAGGCCGGCATCGCCACCCGCCTGGTCGTGCCGCACAAGGCCTTCAACCGCCAGATCGGCGCGCTCGCCGGCATCAAGATGTCGCCCGAGGGCCGCGTGGTGAACGAGATCGAATGGGCCGCCAAGCGCGACGAATGGCTGCCCAGTTCCGAAGACTTCGCTTTCGTGGCATCGTTGATGGGCCGCGTGGTGGAGCCGGGCAAGTTCGCAGGCTGGATTTCGCCGCCGGTGATGGGCATCAATCGCCAGCCCGTCGATTTCGAGTACGTGCGCTTCGGCTGAGCGCCTGGATATGAATCCCTCGCCCCCACGGCGAGGGGATGGAGAACAACATGGACATGGCCGTTGAAGCCGGGGTCATCAAGCAGCACCTGATCGACCCCGAGATCTGCATCCGCTGCAACACCTGCGAGGCCACCTGCCCCGTCAACGCGATCACGCACGACGACAACAACTATGTCGTGCGGGCCGACATCTGCAACGGCTGCATGGCCTGCATCTCGCCGTGCCCGACGGGCTCCATCGACAACTGGCGCACGATGCCGCTCGTGCGCGCGTACACGATCGAAGAACAGCTCACCTGGGAAGAACTGCCCGCGGAGCTGACGCCCGAAGAGCTCGAAGCCGCGGGCGTTTCCGCCGATGCGGGCGATGAGGCCGCGACAACACCCGCTGCGCCGACGCAGGTCGCCGCGGTCGAATCCGTCGAGGCCGTCTTCAACTCCGCGCAGTACGGCGCCGCCGTGCCCCCGTGGTCGGCCGCGCATGCGTACACGAACCTGTTCCCGCCGAAAACGCCGACGACCGCCACCGTGGTCGGCAACTTCAACTGCACAGAGGCAGGCTTCGACAGCGAGACCCACCACATCGTGCTCGACTTCGGCGTGGTGCCGTTTCCCGTGCTCGAAGGCCAGTCGATCGGCATCGTGCCGCCGGGCGTCGATGCCATCGGCAAGCGCCACCATGCGCGCCAGTACTCGGTGGCAAGCCCGCGCAATGGCGAGCGACCCGGCTACAACAACGTCTCGCTCACCGTCAAGCGCGTGACGGAGGACCACCAGGGCGACCCGGTGCTGGGCGTGTGCTCCAACTACGTGTGCGACCTGAAGGTGGGCGACACGGTGCAGGTGGTGGGGCCCTTCGGCGCCTCGTTCCTGATGCCGAACCACCCCAAGTCGCACATCGTGATGATCTGCACCGGCACCGGCAGCGCACCGATGCGCGCGATGACCGAATGGCGCCGGCGCCTGCGCAAGAGCGGCAAGTTCGAAGGCGGCAAGCTCATGCTGTTCTTCGGCGCGCGCACGCAGCAGGAGCTGCCGTACTTCGGCCCGCTGCAGTCGCTGCCCAAGGACTTCATCGACATCAACCTCGCGTTCTCGCGCACGCCCGGAAACCCCAAGCGCTATGTGCAGGACCTGATGCGCGAGCGCGCCGCGGACCTGGCCGCGCTGCTGAAAGACGGCAGCAGCCACTTCTACGTGTGCGGCCTCAAGAGCATGGAAGAGGGCGTGGTGCTCGCGCTGCGCGACGTGGCGACGGAGGCGGGGCTCGACTGGGACACGGTCGGCGCGTCGCTCAAGCGCGAAGGCCGCCTGCACCTGGAAACCTACTGAGCTGCGGCGGATGAAGTTCGCCGACTTCCATGCGGGCCAGGTCATCGAGGCCGGGCCCTACGTGCTCACCGAAGCCGAGCTGGTGCAGTTCGCCAGGGCGTACGACCCGCAGTGGTTCCACACCGACGCGCAAGCCGCGGCAGACAGCGCCTTCGGCGGCCTCATCGCGAGCGGTTGGCACACCTGCGCGATCGCGATGCGCCTCGTGGTCGAGGCGGCGCTCGAGGGCTCCGAATCCTTCGCCTCGCCGGGGCTCGAGCATGTGCGCTGGCCCAACCCCGTGCGGCCCGGCGATGCCCTGCGGCTCGTGGCCGATGTGATCGAGGTGCGGCGCTCCGAGAAGCGGCCGACACTGGGCATCCTGCGCTGGCGCTGGCGGCTCTTCAATCAGCGTGAACTGATGGTGCTCGACGTGGACGTCACCAGCCTCTTCAGGCTCGAAGCCGCGGACTGAATCGCAAAGGAAAAAAAGCCCGCGGCGCATGAGCACCGCGGGCTTTGTCGTTTCAGCGGTTGAGCGCAGGCTTACTTGGTTACGTTGACCGCACCCGAGCCCTTGCCGCTCGCCTTCGCGCCTACGCCGGCGCCCGACGGCTTGACCGCGCTGCCGGCCGAGCCGACCGCGCCGGTCGCGCTGTTCAGCGTGCCGCCCACGGTGTTCGTGACGCCGCCCACCGCGCCGGTGGCACCACCCACGGCGCTCGTTGCGCCGCCCACAGCCCCGGTCGCGCCGCCGACCGTGTTGCCCAGGCCGCCGGTTGCGTTGCCCGCATTGCCGTTGGCGGAGGCGTTCGCGCCGGCAGCGGCGCCCGTGCTTGCGCCCGCGCTGCCTTGCGCCGGTGCGGCCTTGACCGTGCCCGATGTATTCACATCGGCATTCACGCCCACGCCGACCCCTGCGCCCTGTGCCTGGGCGAAACCGCTCATGGCAAGAAGGCCTGCGAGCAAGGCGCCGACGAAGATGGATTTGTTTTGTTGTTGCTTCATGGGTGACTGTTCCTTTCGTTTGAATGGTCACTGACTGACAAGAACCGGCTTTGGGCCAGTTCGGTCGCTACCGTGACCACCTCGCACCCTGTCGCCGTGTGCGGGGGCTTCGCTCTCGTTTGTGGGACGTGTCCGTCGTCGGGAACGCGGTGCCGTGCGTTAGAGCGCGCCATTCCTCGAGGGATGCAGACCTTTCACCGGGCAGGGTCAAAGCGAGTCGGCATCGACATGAAAAATCTCATGCAACTAATAATGTTGCATGAAACGAGACAGCAAGCTTTCCGGCATTCTCCACGTGCTGCTGCACATGGCCGAGATGGACGGCCCCATCACCTCCGAGTCGCTCGCCGCGGCGATGCACACCAACCCGGTCGTGGTGCGCCGGCTCATGGCGGGCCTCAGGCAGGCCGGCTTCGTGAGTTCGGCCAAGGGCCACGGCGGCGGCTGGGTGCTGTCGTGTTCGCTGTCGCGCGTGACGCTGGGCGACATCCACAACGCCGTCGGCGCGCCCGCGCTGCTGGCCATGGGCAACCGCACCGAGAGCCCCGGCTGCATCGTCGAGCAGGCGGTGAACGCGGCGCTCGACGACGCCTTCGATGCGGCCGAGGCCCTGCTGCTCAAGCGTTTCAACAGCATCACGCTGGCCGATCTCTCGAAAGACTTTCATCGCCGCATGACAGGCGGCGGCTTCACCAGGAAGGACATTGAGCATGCGCTATGACGCTCTTGTCGTGGGCGGCAGCTTTGCCGGCCTCTCCGCTGCCATGCAGCTCGCGCGCGCTCGCAAGAACGTGTGCGTGGTCGACGCGGGCGCGCCGCGCAACCGCTTCGCCGCCGCCGCGCACGGCTTCTTCGGCCAGGACGGCGTGCCGCCGCTGAAGATGATTGCCGATGCGCGCACCAAGCTGCTGGCCTATCCGAACGTCACCTTCATCGAAGGCCGCGTGGCGAGCGCCGAGGCCGATGGTGCGGGCGGGTTCGTCGCATCGCTCGATGGCGACCGGCAACTCTCTGCCGGCAAGCTCCTGCTGGCGTTCGGCGTGCAGGACGGTTTTCCGGACGGCATCGCCGGCGTGCGCGAGCGCTGGGGCACGAGCGTGCTGCACTGTCCCTATTGCCACGGCTATGAATTCAGCGGCCGCAGGCTCGGCGTCCTGGTCGAAGCGCCGCACCCGCCGGAGCACGCGATGCTGATCGCCGAATGGGGCCCGACCACGCTCTTCCTGAACGGGAACAACACGGTGGACGACGAAGTGCGGGGCAAGCTGCAGGCGCGCGGCGTCGCGATCGAGCCGGGCCGCATCGCGGCACTGGAGGGGCCGGCGAAGGACCTGTCGGGCGTTCGCCTCGAGGACGGGCGCATCGTGCCGCTGGAGGCGCTGTTCATGGTTCCGCGCACGCGTCCCGGCAGCGCCCTGGCGGAGCAACTGGGGTGCGCGTTCGATGAGGGCCACGCCGGCCCCGTGATCCGCATCGATGCAATGAAGATGACCACTGTGCCCGGCGTGTTCGCCGCAGGCGATGCGGCCATGCAGATGCACAACGCCACGCTGGCCTCTGCCGAGGGTGTGATGGCCGGCGTATCGCTGCACCGCGCCATGCTGTTGGACGCTTGACCCCACTTTTTTCTCGGGCTCGGGAAAAACGGGCTCCGAGCCCTCTATAATTCGACCCTCGAAATGCGGGAATAGCTCAGTTGGTAGAGCGCAACCTTGCCAAGGTTGAGGTCGAGAGTTCGAGACTCTTTTCCCGCTCCACATTTCATGCAAAAGGCCACCTCACCGGTGGCCTTTTCTTTGGGCGGCGCGTATTCAGCGCTTCGCCGGCAGCACCGTTCCGCGGCTCTCGCCGAACCCGATGCGCGCATGCCCCGGCTTCTCGCACCAGCCGCGCAGCAGCACCGCGTCGCCGTCTTCCAGGAACCCACGCTGCTCGCCGTTGGCCAGCGCCACGGGGCTCTGCCCCGCGCGCGTGAGTTCGATGATCGCGCCGGCCTCGCCCGGCCCGGGGCCCGAGATCGTGCCGCTGCCGAACAGGTCGCCCGCATTCAGCTGGCAGCCGCCCATCGTGTGGTGCGCCACCATCTGCGCCACGCTCCAGTACTGGTGTTTGAAGCTCGTGCGCGAGAGGCGTGACGGGCCGCTCTGGTCCGCGCGCGCCTTATCGCTTTCGAGCCACACCTCCAGGCTGATGTCGATCGCGCCGCTGTCGCGGTTCGCACGGCTCTCCAGGTAGTCGAGCGGCTGCGGGTCGTCGGCAGGCCGCGTCCAGGCCTGGCGGTAGGGCGCGAGCGCCTCCATCGTCACGATCCAGGGCGAGATGGTGGTCGCGAAGTTCTTCGCGAGGAAGGGGCCGAGCGGCGCCATCTCCCAGAACTGGATGTCGCGCGCCGACCAGTCGTTGAGCAGGCAGATGCCGAAGATGTGCTCTTCCGCGCGCTCGAGCGGAATCGGCTCGCCGGCCGCGTTGCCTTCGCCGATCCACACACCGAGTTCGAGCTCGTAGTCCAGCCGCGCGCACGCGTGGTATGTGGGCGCCTTCGCGCCGGGCGCCAGCGTCTGCCCCATCGGCCGGTGGAAGCGCTGCCCGCTCACGCCGATGGTCGAGACGCGCCCGTGGTACGCCGTCGGAATCCAGCGGAAGTTCGGCGTCACGTCGCCCTCGGGATTGAACAGGCGCGTGATGTTCAGCGCATGGTCGATCGATGTGTAGAAGTCGGTGTAGTCGCCGATGCGCGCGGGCACCGTGTACTCGATCTCGGACTGCGGCACGAGGCACTTGCGCACATCGTCCACGGTCGAGGCCGGCGCATCGCTTCGCAGCAGCGCGAAGACCAGATGGCGCAGCGCCCGCCAGGCGGTGGGACCCATCGCGAAGAAATCATTCAGCGCGGGCAGCGCGGCCACCCGCGCCGCATCGAGCGCGAGCCCGTCGGCATGCTGGCCGGCTGCCAGCGCCGCGAGGTCGAGCACCTGGTCGCCGATGGCCACGCCGCCGCGAAACGGCTCGGGGCTGCCGATGCGGCGGAACTCCGCAAACGGCAGGTTCTGTATCGGGAAGTCTGTGCCCGCAGCGTTCGCGCTTTCGACCCAGCTGCGGGCATCGACGTCGTGCGTGTGGTTGAGTTCGATCATGGCCGTGGTATTCTTTCGTTCAGACCGACGCCATCAATGCATCGTCGAAGATCGCGACCGCGCGCGTCCAGCCCGCCGAGGCGCCACGGATCTTGTGCGGAAAGCAGCTGATGAAGAAGCCCGTCGGCGGCAGCACCTCCAGGTTGTGCAGCTTCTCGATGTGGCAGTAGCCGATGTCGCGGCCGGCCTTGTGGCCTTCCCAGATCAGCGAGGCGTCCTGCGTCTCGCCGTACTTCTTGGCGGTGTGCACGAACGGCGCGTCCCAGCTCCATGCGTCGGTGCCCGTGAGGCGCACGCCGCGCTCCAGCAGATACATCGTCGCTTCGTAGCCCATGCCCGCGCCGGCCGAGACGTAGTCGTTGTTGCCGTAGCGCTTGCCCGCGCGCGTGTTGATCACCACGATCTCCAGCGGACTCAGCGTGTGGCCGATGCGCTTGAGCTCGGCCTCCACGTCGGCGGCCGTGACCACGTAGCCATCGGCGAAGTGGCGAAAGTCCAGCTTCACGCCCGGCTGAAAGCACCACTCCAACGGCACGTCGTGGATCGCGATGGCGGGCTTCTTCTCGCCGAGCGCCTTGTCCATGGTCGAGTGGAAGTGGTAGGGCGCATCCAGGTGCGTGCCGTTGTGCGTGGACAGCTGCACCAGCTCCACGGCCCAGCCCTCGCCGTCGGGCAGGTCCTCTTTCTTCAAGCCGGGAAAGAAGGGCTCGATCTGCTCGTAGGTCTGCTCGTGCGTGAAGTACTGGATCTTCGGCGCGAAGGCGGGCGGATCGGAGAGCACATCGTTCTCCAGAAAGATCGAGAGGTCGACGAATTTGCGTGGCATGGGCGGGGCTCCTTGTGGGGATATTGGTGTTGGCTTGGAATCGATCGGTCAGGGTTGCTGCCAGCGCAGCAGGCGCTTCTCGGCAAAGGCCAGCAGCGCATTGCTGGCGAACCCGATGAGTCCGAGCAGCACGATGCCGGCGAAGAGGTCGCTCGCGCGGAAGGCACGCGCGGCCAGCAGAATGGCCTGGCCCAGGCCGCTTTGCGAGGCGATCATTTCGCCCACCACCGCGACGATGAGCGCGATGGTCAGCGCGAGCCGCATGCCGGCCAGGATGTCGGGCATCGCATTGGGCAGGCCCATCTTCCAGATGTACGCCGCGCGCGACATCTGCAGGCAGCGCGCCACTTCCGCCAGACGCGGCTCCACGGCCGCGAAGCCATGCACCGTGGCCAGCAGCACCGGCCACATCGCGCCGAACGCGACCACGAAGAGCACCATGCCGGGGTTGAGCCCGAAGATCGCAATCGCGAGCGGCAGCAACGCCGATGCGGGCAGCGGGCGGATGAATTCGAGCGTCGGCTGCACCCACGCGCGCACCGCGGGCGACACGCCGATGGCCGCGCCCAGCACCACGCCGAAGAGCGAGGCCAGCAGCCAGCCTTGGACCATGCGGCCGACCGTCGCCTGCGTGAAGGCGAGCAGTTCGCCGTTGCCGGTGTTTGCAGCACCACCGGAGAGATTGAGCCCTTCGAGCAGGCTCGCGAAGGTGGCCTGCGGCGTCGGCAGGAACACGCGGCTCACCCAGCCCGCGTTGCTCGCGACCCACCAGAGTGCGACCAGCGCACACAGCACGGCGAATGAGCCGAGCCAGTTCAGGCCCGAGGGCGCACGGTCGTTGCCTTTCATGGCGCGACCCCCATGCGCCGCGCGACCGTGCGCTGCAGCAGCACCATGCCCGCATTGACCGCGAAGCCCACCACGCCGATCCAGCCGAGCCACGCGAGCATCAGCGCGGGGTCCAGGCTCTGTTGCGCGATCATCATCGCGTAGCCCATGCCGTTGGGGTTGGCGGCGATCTCCACCGTCACGGCCACCACCAGCGCCACCGCCACGCCCAGACGCAGCGCGACGAACAGGCGCGGCACGATGGCCGGCAGCACGATCTTGAACGCACGCTCGCGCGCCGAGAGGCCGAGCACGCGGCTCACTTCGAGCAGGCGCGGCTCGATCTGCTGCACCGCCGATTGCACCAGCACCAGCAGCGGCCAGAAGGTGGCGAAGGCGACGATGGCCAGCTCCATGCGCACACCGAAACCGAAGGCCAGCATCGCGAGCGGAATCAGCGCGACCGAAGGCACAGGCCGCAGTATTTCGATGGAGAGCGAGCCCAGCTGCGCGGCACGGCGCGAAAGGCCGAGCACCAGGCCCAGCGCGATGCCGAGCACTGCGCCGATCAGCAAGCCGAGTGCCGCCGTGCCGAGCGTGAAGCCCGTGGCCTGCCAGAGCGAGCCGTCGAGCGCCGCGCCGACGAAGGCCTTGGCCGCCGCGCTGGGCGGCGCGAGCGCATCGCTGCCCAGTGCAGCCGCGCGCCGCGCGTACCACTCGAAGGCGCCGACCAGCACCGCGGGAAACACCCACGGCCGCAGCCAGCGGAAGACGCGGCCTTCAGTCATGGCCTTGCTCGATGAAGGCGAACAGCTCACGCCGCAACTGCAGGTAGTCCGGATGCTCCTTGGTCGTGAGCTGGTCGCGCGGGCGCGGGATCTTCACGTCGATCATCCGCGCGAGGCTCGGCCGTCCGGGGCCGGGGTTGGCCTGCAGCGCGATCACGCGGTCACCCAGGTAGATGGCTTCTTCGAGGTCGTGCGTGACGAACAGCACCGTGAGGCCGTCGTCGCGCACCAGCCGCGCGAGCTCGTCCTGCAGGCTTTGGCGCGTGAGCGCATCGAGCGCGCCGAAGGGCTCGTCCATCATCATCAGCTCGGGCTTCTGGGCGAGACAGCGCGCGATCTGCGCGCGCTGCTGCATGCCGCCCGAGAGCTGCACCGGAAACTTCTGCGCGTGCTTCCCGAGGCCGACCTTGCCGAGCACATCGGCGATGCGCGGCGCGCGCTCGGCGGCGGGCACGCCGGCCGCCTCGAGCGCAAGGCTCACGTTGCCTTCCACGGTGCGCCAAGGCAAGAGCGCACGGCCGTAGTCCTGGAATACGAAAGCCACTTCGCGCGAAGGCGCTGTCATCTTCACGCCGTTGCGGCGCACCTCGCCGGCGCTCGCGGTGACGAGGCCGCTGGCCGCGCGCAGCAGCGTCGTCTTGCCGCAGCCGCTCGGGCCGACGATGCAGACGAACTCGCCGCGCGCCACGTCGAACGAGGTGGGCGAAAGAATCTCGCGGCCGCCCAGGCAGATGGTGACGCCGTCGAAGCGCAGGAAAGGCGTGGCAGGCACCGTGGAACTGGCCGGCGAACGCGCGGCGCTCACGGAAAGCGCAGCGCGCGCGGTGATCGGGGCAGGGGAGGAAATCACTTGGCGATCAGCTTCGCAACGTCGATGTTCGTCTTGAGCATGTCCTGCTCCTTCATGAGCCCGGTCCAGTAACCGAGCTGCTTGTCGGTGACCACCGGCCCGGGCGGCGAGACCTGCACCTTGGCCAGCACCTCGGGTGGCAGCTTGATGTACTTGCCGATGGCCGCGCGCACCTTCGCGTCGTTCCTGGCCTGCTGCATGAAGCCGCCGGACTCGACCAGCGCCTCGCGGAACGCGCGCGCCGTCGCGGGGTTCTTCGCCACCCACTCGCGCTTGGCCGCATGCACGATGGTCTGGTTGTTCTCGGGCAGGAAGGTCGAGTAGTAGGAGGCCACGTAGCCCGCGCCGCTCTCGGTGATGCGGCTCATGAACGGATCGGCCGAGACCACCGCATCGACCGAGCCGCCGCGCAGCAGGTCGGCATGCTGCGGGAATGAGGCCTCCACGAAGTTGACCTTGCGGTAGTCCACGCCGCTGTCTTTCAGCCACGCACGGAAGGTCACGTGCAGGAACGCGCCAAGGCCCGGCACGCCGATCTTCTTGCCCACGCAGTCCTGCGCGCTCTTGATGCCCGAGCCCGCGCGCGCCACCAGGCCGAAGCCGGTGATGGTCTTGGAGGTGAGGCCGCCGCCGGCCACCAGCACGAGATCGAGCCCGCCGTCCACCGCCTGCAGGAACACCGAGGGCGTGGGGCCGCCGATCTGCAGCGAATCGGACTGCAGCGCCGCGGGAATCGTGGAGTTGAGCGGAATGAACTTGAGCTCGACATCGAGCCCGCGCTTCTTGAAATAGCCCTCTTCGGCCGCCACGAAGACGGAGGCGAAATCGGTCACGGCGGTGTAGCCGAACACGATCTTCGGATGGGACTGCTGCGCGCGCGAAGGCAGCGCGGCGGCGGCCGATGCGGCCGCGAGCGCCGACAGCAGGGTGCGTCGTTTCATCATGTCTTCGGTCTCCGGGTGGGGGTTTTTTGTTGTGCGCGCGGGAGCTTGGATTTGGGTTTGGGCTTGGGCAGCGCGGCGCGCAGGCCGCCGACGATGAAGTTCACCAGCATCGGCGCCACGGCCGGGTCTGCGCGCTTGTTCTCGCCGCGCGAGAGCCGTTCGATGCGGCTGTCGTTCAGGTGGTGCAAGAGCGCGCCGAGCGCGAACTGGTAGCCCCATGCGACCTGGGCGCGCGTGGCATGCGGCAGTGCGAGGTGCAGCGCGTCGATGTAGGCGGTGGCCAGCGGATCGAAGTAGCCGCGCAGCACGCGGTCGGCCTCTTCGGTCGCGTGGTAGAGCTCGCGCGCCACCAGCAGCGCGTAGTACTCGCCCTCGGCGCTCGCGCGCAAGGCAAGCACGGGCGCGGTGAAGGCGTCGATGATGCGCGGCAGCGTGTGCGCGTCGTCGGGGTCGTTGTTCACTTGCGCCAAGCCCGCGAGCCGCTCCTCGATGGTGTGGCTCCAGTGCTCGAAGATGGCGTGGAAGAGCTCGTGCTTCGGCCCGAAGTAGTAGCCCACCAGCGCGAGCGGCACGCCGGCCTCCTCGGCGATCTGCCGGATCGTCACCGCGTGGTAGCCGTGCTGCGCGAAGAGCTTCTCGGCGGCCAGCAGGATGGCCTGGCGGCGGTCGGGCCGGGCGGCTTCGGCGGTGGCGGTAGTGGTGGCCGCGGCCCGGGAAGTGCTGCGCCGGGCGGTCGGGGTGCGGGTGCTCATGGGGGCGTATTGAACGCCTGTACAAAAATGTTGAACACACGTACAAACCCTGAGGTCAACCCCGATTGAGCACGGTCGTTCGCAGCGCTACGCTCGGGTCATGCCTGTTTCCAATGTTCCCAACATCCCCCAGATCCGCCTCTATCAAGACTGGCTGCGCGCGCAGCGCGGCCTCTCGTTCGACACCTACGACGCGCTGTGGCGCTGGTCCGTCACCGACCTCGATGCGTTCTGGCAGAGCATCTGGGACTACGCCGGCCTCGCGTCGCCCACGCCGCATACCGCGGTGCTCGCGGAGGCGACCATGCCGGGTGCGCGCTGGTTCCCGGGCGCACAGGTCAACTACACGCGCGAGGTGCTGCGCCACGCCGATGCGGCGCATGCGGCGGGCATGCCCGCCATCGTGAGCGACAACGAACTGGGCCAAGTCCGCGAGCTGTCGTGGCCCGAGATGCGCCGCCAGGTCGCCGCGGTCGCGCTCACGCTCAAGTCGCTCGGCGTGCAGCGCGGCGACCGCGTGGCGGCCTACATGCCCAATGTGCCCGAGACCATGGTCGCGTTTCTCGCGTGCTCCAGCATCGGCGCGATCTGGAGCGTGTGCGCGCCCGACATGGGCACGGCCGCCGTGGCCGACCGCTTCCGCCAGATCGAGCCCAAGGTGCTCGTCGCCGTCGACGGCGTGCACTACGGCGGCAAGCCGCTCGACCGCAGCGCCGTGCTGCAGGAACTGCGCGGCCAGTTGCCGAGCGTGAAGAAGCTGCTGCTCGTGAAGACACCTTTCGCCGCGAGCCCCGTCGAACACGACATCGACTGGACCGAGGCCACCGTGCGCAACGATGCCGAGGTCGCCGCGTTCGAGCCCGAATGGCTGCCCTTCGACCACCCGATCTGGATCGTCTACTCGAGCGGCACCACGGGCCTGCCCAAGCCCATCGTGCACGGGCAGGGCGGCATTCTCTTGACCATGCACGCCTGCGGCCTGCACAGCGACGTGGGCGCAAGCTACGGCGCCAACAACTTCGGCGAGCGCTACCACTGGTACAGTTCCACCGGCTGGGTGATGTGGAACTCGCAGCTCTCGGGCATGGCCTTCGGCGCGACCATCTGCATCTACGACGGCAACCCGGCGGGCAGCAAGGAGGCGCCGGACTGGGGCGTGCTGTGGCGCTTCGTCGCGCGGCACAAGGTCACCTTCTTCGGCGCCGGCGCGGCCTACTTCACCAACTGCATGAAGGCCGGCGTCGTCGCGAAGGAATGCGGCGATCTTTCGCGCGTGCGCGCGCTCGGCAGCACCGGCTCGCCGCTGCCCGACGAGGTGCAGCGCTGGGGCTCGCAGCAGATCCTCGATGCGGGCTCCAGGGAAGTCTGGTGGTGCAACATCTCCGGCGGCACCGACTTCTGCGGCGCCTTCGTCGGCGGCAACCGCGAACTGCCCGAGGTGCCGGGCCAGATGCAGTGCCGCGAACTCGGTCACGCGGTCGAGGCGTGGAACGAGCAGGGCCAGCCGGTCATCGGCGAGGTGGGCGAGCTGGTCTGCACGAAGGCCATTCCCTCGATGCCGCTCTACTTCTGGGGCGACGAGGGCAACGCGCGCTACGTGTCGAGCTATTTCGACACCTACCCGGGCGTATGGCGCCACGGCGACTGGATCAGGATCGGCGAAGACGGCGGCTGCATCATCTACGGCCGCAGCGACGCCACCATCAACCGCCAGGGCCTGCGCATGGGCACCAGCGAGATCTACAGCGCGGTCGAAGGGCTGCCCGAGGTGCTCGACTCGATGGTGGTCGATCTCGAGTACCTGGGCCGCGACAGCTACATGCCGCTCTTCGTGGTGCTGCGCCCGGGAGTGGCGCTCGACGAGGCGATGTGCGCGCGCCTGAACAACGCGATCAAGACCTCGCTCTCGCCGCGCTTCGTGCCCAACGACATCTTCCAGGTGGCCGAGATCCCGCGCACGCTCTCGGGCAAGAAGCAGGAGCTGCCGATCAAGAAGCTGCTGCTGGGCCAACCGATCGAGAAGGTGGTGAACCGCGAGGCAATGGCCAATCCCGGCAGTCTCGACTGGTACGTGGCCTTCGCCGCCGAGCGTGCCTCTGCATGATGTCCCGATGAAAAGACGTACCAGCCTCCTGATGCTTTCCGCCGCGGCCGGCGCCTCCGTGCTGGGCGCCTGCGCCTCTTCCGCGCCGGCATCGAAACCCGCTGCCAGCGCATCGCTGCGCGTGAGCGGCACGGTCGCCTACCGCGAACGCATCGCGCTCGACCCCGCGGCCGAAGTGGTGGTGCAGCTGCTCGATGTGTCGCGCATGGACGCGCCTTCGGTCACGCTCGCCGAGCAGCGCATCAAGGCCAACGGCAGGCAGCCGCCGTTCGCCTACGAGCTGCAGGTCGAGGCGGGTCGCATCGATCCACGCATGCGCTACGCGGTGTCGGCGCGCATCCTGCGCGGCGAGCAGCTGCTGTTCATCAACGACACGCAGTACCCGGTGCTCACGCAGGGCAGCGGCGCCACCGCCGACCTCGTGCTGGTGCGCGTCACGCCGTCGCCGCACTGAACGGCGCCGGCGCTCAAGGCGTCATCAGCTCGTAGAGCACCATCCGCGTCTGCCGGCCGCGCAGCTCCACCAGTTCCTCGATGCGACGGGTGCGCAGGCGCCCCTTCAGGCCCGCGAAGGTGTCCTCCGACACCAGTGTCTGCGTGCCCAGCTGCTTGTTGATGCCCTCGATGCGGCTGGCCACATTGATGACGTCGCCGAACGCGGTGTACGAGAGCCGGTCGTTCGAGCCCAGCACGCCCGCGATCACCACGCCGGTGTGGATGCCGATGCGGGTGCGGAATTCGGGCAGGCCCTTGGCGCGCCACTGCCGGTTGAGCTCGTTCATCTGCGCATGCAGCTGCAGCGCGGCCAGGCAGGCGCGGTACTCCGCGTCCTTCATGTCCGCGGGCGCGCCCCACAGCACCATGATGCCGTCGCCGATGAACTTGTCGACCACCCCGCCGTAGCGCGCGAACACGCCGGTGGCGAGGTTGAAGTACTCGGTCAGCATGCCCACCAGCACGTCGATGGGCAGCGACTCCGAGATCGAGGTGAAGCCCTCCACGTCGGTGAACATCACCGTCACGCGCCGCGCCGCGCCGTTGGGCGCGAGCGAATGCCCTTCGGCCACGAGCTGGTTGATCACGTCCACCGGCACGAACTTGCTGAAGGCCTTCAGGCTGCGCGCCGAGTCGTCCAGCGCCTGGTCCAGGTGCTGGATCTCCAGCACGCGGCTGGGTTCGCGCGGCAGGTTGTCCAGCTCCAGCAGGCCGATGCGCCGCGCGATGCGCGAGAGGTTCTCCACCGGCGCCGTCACCAGCTTGGACAGCTTGAGCGACATGAACAGCGCCAGCGCCAGGAACACCAGCGCCAGCAAGAGGCCCCAGAGCACCGCGCGGCGCAGGTCGCCCAGCACCATGTCCTCGGGCACCCAGCTCACCAGCTCCCAGCCGGTGGAGGGGATGAGCGAGGTCTGCACCAGGTAGCGCTGGCCGTCGAAGTCGAACGAGAAGGTCGAATCGTCGCCGCCGCCCGCGGTGCCGTCGGCGACCATGTGCGCGTGCAGCGCACCGAGCACGCCGGTGGGCGGCGCGAGCTGGTGCAGCACGCCCGGCTGGTCGCTGCGCGCGAGCACCTTGCTGTCGGCGCTCAGCAGCGCGCTGTTGCCGTAGCCGTTGCTGCTGAAAAGGCGCACGAACTCCGACAGCCGCCCGAGCGACACGTCGCCCGCCGCCACCAGCGCCTTGGTGCCGCCCTCGGCGTAGCGGCGCTCGCCCGGCAGCGCGTAGGTCACGCCCAGTTCCTGCGCCGCGGCGAACACGTAGGGCTGGGTCCAGATCGGCCCGCCCCGCTTGCTGGCCTGCTCGAACCAGCCGCGCCGCGTCGGGTCGTAGCTGCTGCGAAACGATTCGATGCGCTGCGTGGCAAAGCGCTGCTGCACGTCCAGCTCCGCGCCGAAGGGCCGCTTGTACTGCCAGGTCTCGGTGGTGAATTCCTTGGCCGCAGCGATGTGCCGGATCGCGGGCACCGGGTAGCGCAGCGCCATCAGCATCTGGCCGCTCTCGTTGGCGACATACACGCTGTCCAGCTCGGGCGATTGCTGCAGCAGGGTCCAGAGCAATTCGGCGGTGCGCTCGGAATGCTCGCCCGCGGGGCTCAGGCTCGGGGCGCTCCCGATGGCGCCGACCGCCGACTCGGCCTTCGCGAGGAAGGCGAGCACCTTGTCCTCGATGCGGTCGTGGTTGGCCCGATGCGCGGAGGTGCCGATGTTGGACACCAGCCGCTGCGAGCCCCAGTAGCCGAGCGAGACCAGCAGCAGCGACTGGGCCAGCGCAACGGCGCTGACGATGGTGCCCACGTCGACCCTGAAGCGCCGCGAGCGCCGGGGTGGGGCCTCGGCCGCGGTTGCCGGCGGCGGGCGCGGACTGGCGGATTCAAACGGCGGCTTTCCCGCCACATCCGGAGACCCGGACGAGTTCATGTTCATACAGCTCCCTGTCGACGACTCGAACGCATCCGCTGCGGATCGGCCGCGGATCGGCATCGGTCGGGCTCGCCGTCCCGATCATGGTTGTCGGAAATTCTGGCGAGCGCGCCGGACGCGGGAGGGATTTTGCGCGAGTTCGGCTTTTGCGTGCGTTAGTGCCCGCTCGTGCGGGAGCCCGCGGCGGCTAGTGCGCGTCGTGGAAGATGAGGCCCACCGTGTGCCGCCGCCCCGAGCGCAGGCGGCTCACGCCGTGGCGCATGGTCACGCGGTAGGTGCCGCGCGTGCCCGCCACGGGGCGCTGGTTGACCGCGAAGATCACGGCCTCGCCCTGCGCGAGCGACACCACCTCGGCGCGCGACTGCATGCGCGGGCGCTGCTCGGTCAGCACGAACTCGCCGCCCGTGAAGTCCTCGCCCGGCCGGCTCAGGAGCACGGTGAGCTGCAGCGGAAACTGCAGGTCGCCGTACAGGTCCTGGTGCAGGCAGTTGTAGTCGCCCTCGCCGTAGCGCAGCAGCAGCGGGGTGGGGCGCAGCTGGCCCGCCGCATGGCAGCGCGCGAGGTAGGCGGCGTGATCGGGCGGGTAGTCGGCCGGCTGGCCCATCGCGCTCGCCCAGGCATTGGCCAGGGGCGCGAGGCGCTCGTACAGCGCGCTGCGCCATGCGGTGACGAGCGGCGGCAGCGGGTTCGCGAAGTACTGGTACTCGCCCTGGCCGAAGCCGTGGCGCTGCATGACCACGCGGCTGCGGAAGTGGCCGCCCTCGTCGTACATCGCCGCGAGCCGGGCGCATTCCTCGGGGGTGAACAGCTGGCCGGTGGCGGCGCAGCCGCGGGTGGCCAGATCGGTCTCGATGCGGGGCCAGTCGAGCGCGTCGATGCGGGAAACGTGGGTTGTTGTCATGCTCGCAGTGTCTCGCCGGCGCGCGCGCGGGGCTCGCCGTTTTCGGACACCGGTATGCCATCGCGGCCCTTCGACCCTTCGACCCTTCGCGCGCGGGCTGGTGGGCGCCGGGGGTTTTGAGCGATCATCCGGCGATGGCAAGAGAAAAATCCGTCGCACGCGAAAGCACCGCCGCGCAGCTGGTCCAGGGCCGGCCGGTGGCAACGCTGGGGCGCGGCATGACCTTGATCAAGACCGGCAAGACACCGCGTCCCGTGGTGCGCCCCGAGGACAACACGACGGCGCTGCTGAAGAAGGCGGCCCGCGCGCTCAACAAGCCCGGCATCGACCGCTCGGTCGTCTTCCACGGCCCCAACGCGGCGCGGATCTTCGCCTACTACGCCGACCCGCAGGACCCGACCCGTGTCGTTCGCGAAGCGGCCGACGGCACCAAGGTCACCGGCAGCCTGGTCGACGGAAAGTTTCGCGCGAGCAAGGCGTGAGCCGCCGCCCCCCGACGCTGGAAAAGCTCATCGACCAGACGCGGGGCCCGCGTCCGGTGGCCTTCGTCCTGGCCGGCCACAACGGCGCCGGCAAATCCACCCTCTGGTATTCGCGCCTGGCCGCCTCGCTGCGCATGCCGCTGGTCAACGCCGACCGGATGATGATGTCCATCCTGCCCGACGCCGACCCCAGGACCGGCCACATCCCCGCCTGGGCCCAGCAGCTGCGCGACGACGACCAGAAATGGCAAGTGCTGTCGCAAGAGGGCGTGCGCGCCTTCAAGAGCCTGGTGATGGACCAGCGCATGCCCTTCGCGTTCGAGACGGTCTTCTCGCACTGGCAGCCGCTGCCCGGCGGCGGCCATGCGTCAAAGGCCGACGACATCCGCGCGATGCAGCAGGCAGGCTACTTCGTGGTGCTGCTGTTCGTAGGGCTCGTGTCGGTGGACATGTCGGTCTTTCGCGTGAGCACGCGCAAGCAGCAGGGCGGCCACGACGTCGATCGCAAAAAGCTCGTCGAGCGCTTTCCCCGCACGCAGGCCGCGGTCGGGCACGCGACGCAGATCGCGAACATGACGCTCATGTTCGACAACAGCCGCTCCGAGAAGAATGCGTTCGCGCTGGTGCGCGCGCAGGCCCGCAAGAAGATCCTGTTCGATGCGCGGGACCCGCAGTTCGACGTCGATCCGGCACTGCGCGCCGTCTGCGATCCATGGCTCGGGAAAGTCGCCGGGCCGTTCAAGGCACGCCGGAAACCATCGGCCAAACCGCCGGCCAAACCACCAGCGAAGAAGACTGCGCCGCCGGCACCATCAAGCACCAGGAAGTAATCCCATGAGCACTCCCACATCCCCCGCCGATCAAGGCACCGACGACTGGCAACTCCCCTGGGACGGCGGCTGCCGCTGCGGCCAGGTGCGCCTGCGCATCACGGCGCCGCCGCTGCTGTCGATGGCCTGCCACTGCACCGGCTGCCAGCGCATGAGCGCAAGCGCCTTCTCGCTCTCGCTCGCCATCCCGACGCCGGGCTTCGAGGTTGTCGCGGGCGAGCCCGTTGTCGGCGGCCTGCACGGCGATTCGCACCACTACTGCTGCCCGCACTGCAAGAGCTGGATGTTCACGCGCACCGAGGGCATGGACGAGTTCGTCAACATCCGGCCCACGATGCTCGACCGCCACGAATGGTTCGTGCCCTTCATGGAAACCTGGACCGACGAGAAGCTGCCCTGGGCCACGACGCCCGCGGTGCACAGCTTCGGCAAGCTGCCCGATTTCGCGGCGTTCCCGGCGCTGATCCAGGCCTACGCGCAAGAGGGCGCGCGGCCCGCGAAGGGCTGAGCGATTCGTGTCGCTCAACCTTGGCGCGCCTGTTCGAGCAGCCAGTCGCTGAAGAACTTGAGCAGCGGCCGCTGGTCGGCCCGCTCCGGCGTCACGAGGTAGTAGTTGCGCTCGCCCGAGAGCGGCCGCGCGCAGGCCACCACCAGTTCGCCGCGCGCGAGCTCGTCGGCCACCAGCATCGTGGGCATCAGCGCGACGCCCAGGCCGTGCGAGGCGGCCGCGGCGAGGATGGAGAACAGCTCGTAGCGCGGACCGCCGCGCGCGTTGGGCGCGTCGATCTGCTGCGCATCGAACCACTGGCGCCAGCCGTCGGGCCGCGTGCTCTGTTGCAGCAGCGGCATCTTGGCGATGACCGCGGGCGCCACGGCTTTTCCGCGCGGCAGCAGCGACGGGCTGCACACCGGCACCACGTCTTCGTGCATCAGCAGCAGCGCGCGCGTGCCGGCCCAGTTCTCCACCTGCGCAGGCGTGCCGGCATAAAGCGCCGCATCGAACTCCGCATCGGCGAAGAGAAAGGGGCGGGTGCGCGTCTCGATATGCACCACCACGTCGGGCTGCAGCGCGGCGAAGCCCTTCAGGCGTGGCATCAGCCAGCGCGTGGCGAAGGTGGGCACGGCCGCCAGCGAGAGCGAGCCGCCTTCGCCCTGGTGCGCCATGGCGTCGAGCGTGTCGCGCTCCATCGCCTCGAGCCGCTTGGTGATCTGCCGCGCATAGGCCGCGCCGCTCGCGGTGAGCGCCACGCCGTGCCGCGTTCGGCGAAAGAGCGCGACGCCCAGGAACGCCTCGAGCGTGCCGATCTGCCGCGACACCGCGCTCTGGGTGAGCGCGAGTTCCTGCGCGGCGCGGGTGTAGCTCTCGTGGCGCGCGGCGGCGTCGAAGCACACGAGGGTTTGCAGGGGTGGGATCTTGCGGCGCATGTATGCCTCGGGTGTATGTATGGAGACGGGGCCTCGCCAATGGCGGAGCCGCTCGAACATCTTGCAAGACATTCTACGAACGCATATCTGGGTGAGGATTCATCGTTTGCGCCCGGCCCCCCGCGTGGCTAGGATCGCTCCCATCCCCCTCTTTTTCTCTTTTTCCCCTCTTTCCGGAGACAGCACATGGCCGCCAAAGCGCAATTCCACTGGGACGATCCCCTTCTTCTCGACCAGCAACTGACCGACGAAGAACGCATGATCCGCGACGCGGCCAATGCGTACTGCCAGGAGCGCCTGGCGCCCCGCGTCATCGAGGGCTTCCGCAGCGGCGAGACCGACCCCGCCATCTTTCGCGAAATGGGCGCGCTCGGCCTCCTGGGCCCCACGATCCCCGAGCAGTACGGCGGCCCGGGCCTCAACTACGTGGCCTACGGCCTGATCGCCCGCGAAGTCGAGCGCGTCGATTCGGGCTACCGCTCGATGGCCAGCGTGCAGAGCTCGCTGGTGATGGTGCCGATCTTCGAATTCGGCACCGAAGCGCAGAAGCAGAAATTCCTGCCCAAGCTGGCCACCGGCGAATGGATCGGCTGCTTCGGCCTGACCGAACCCGACCACGGCTCCGACCCCGGCAGCATGGTCACCCGCGCCAAGAAGGTGCCGGGCGGCTACTCGATCAGCGGCGCCAAGATGTGGATCAGCAATTCGCCCATCGCCGACGTGTTCGTCGTGTGGGCCAAGGAAGTGAGCGAAAGCGGCACGGTCGGCCCGATCCGCGGCTTCGTGCTCGAGAAGGGCATGAAGGGCCTCTCGGCCCCCGCGATCCACGGCAAGGTGGGCCTGCGCGCCAGCATTACCGGCGAAATCGTGATGGACGGCGTGTTCTGCCCTGAAGAGAACGCCTTCCCCGAAGTGCAGGGCTTGAAGGGCCCGTTCACTTGCCTGAACAGCGCCCGCTACGGCATTTCGTGGGGCGCGCTCGGCGCCGCCGAAGACTGCTGGCACCGCGCCCGCCAGTACACGCTGGATCGCAAGCAGTTCGGCCGCCCGCTCGCCGCCAACCAGCTCATCCAGAAGAAGCTGGCCGACATGCAGACCGAGATCACGCTGGGCCTGCAAGGCAGCCTGCGTTTGGGCCGCATGAAGGACGAGGGCACCGCCTCGGTCGAGATCACCTCGATCATGAAGCGCAACAACTGCGGCAAGGCCCTGGACATCGCACGCCTGGCGCGCGACATGATGGGCGGCAACGGCATCAGCGACGAGTTCGGCGTGGCCCGCCACCTGGTGAACCTGGAAGTGGTCAACACCTACGAAGGCACGCACGACATCCACGCGCTCATTCTTGGCCGCGCCATCACCGGCATCGCCGCGTTTTCGAACTAACCCCCAGTCTTACTCACTTCGTGTAGACGCCAACCCCCTTCCAAGGGGCGACGCCAGCGGCCCGGCAAAGCCGGTTCCGCGGCATCCTCGAATTGCAGGACAACACCAACGTAGATGACGATGAACAAACCGGCCGCAGCTCTCGACGGCATCAAGGTCCTGGATCTGTCCCGCGTGCTCGCGGGCCCGTGGTGCACGCAGATCCTCGCGGACCTGGGTGCCGATGTCATCAAGATCGAGCGCCCGGGCGTGGGCGACGACACGCGCACCTGGGGCCCGCCCTTCATCAAGGACGCGGACGGCAACGACACCGACCAGGCCAGCTACTTCACTGCCTGCAACCGCAACAAGCGCTCGGTCACGGTGGACATGGCCACGGCCGACGGGCAGGCGCTGCTGCAGCAGATGGCCGCGCAGGCCGACATCGTGGTGGAGAACTTCAAGACCGGCGGGCTGAAGCAATACGGCCTCGACCAGGAGAGCCTGCGCGCAGCCAACCCGCGCCTCATCTATTGCAGCGTGACCGGCTTCGGCCACGACGGCCCGTACGCCGAGCGCGCGGGCTACGACCTGATGATCCAGGCCATGACCGGCATGATGAGCATCACCGGCCGTCCCGACGACGTGCCCGGCGGCGGCCCGTTGCGCGTCGGCGTGGCGCTCACCGATCTTTTCACCGGCGTCTACGCGAGCACCGCGATCCTCGCGGCGCTGCAGGTGCGCGACCGCACCGGCGAAGGCCAGCACATCGACATGGCGCTGCTCGATGTGGGCATGGCCATCCTCGCGAACCAGGCCAGCGCGTTTCTCAACACCGGCAAGGCGCCGCAGCGGCAGGGCAACACGCACCCGAGCCTGGCGCCCTACCAGGACTTTCCGACACTCGACGGCTCGATGCTGCTGGCCATCGGCAACAACGGCCAGTTCGCGCGTTTCTGCGAAGCGGCCGGCCACGCGGAATGGGCAGCCGATGCGCGCTTTGCGACCAACACGCTGCGCGTGAAACACCGCGGCGTGCTGATCCCGATGATGGAAGAACTCACCCGCACCCGCACCACCGCCGACTGGGTCACGCTGCTCGAAGACAAGGCCGTGCCGTGCGGTCCGATCAACGACATCGCGCAGGCCTTCGACGATGCGCAGGTCAAGGCGCGGGGCCTGGCGGTCACGCTGCCGCGCGATGCGGGCGACGGCATCGCGAGCATCACCGGCGTGGCGAGCCCGCTGCGCCTGTCGGCCACGCCGCCCGTGCTGCGCCATGCGCCGCCGGCGCTCGGGCAGCACACGCGCGAGGTGCTCGCCGAGTTCGGCATCGACGCCGCGCGCTTCGACGCGCTGCGCTCGGCGGGCGTGGTCTGAACGCCATGTAGAAAGGACCCACGCGATGACCGACAGCACGACGCACAGCCTCCCGTTCACGGTCCTGCGGATCGACCATGTCGTGCTGCGCGTGAAAGATGCCGAACGCGCGATCGCGTTCTACCGCGACGTGCTCGGCTGCGCGATCGAGAAGCGCCGCGACGACCTGGGGCTCATCCACCTGCGTGCCGGCACGAGCCTCATCGACCTCGTCACGCACGACGGTCCGCTCGGACGGCAGGGCGGCGCGCTCGCCGGCAAGGAGGGGCGCAATGTCGACCACCTGTGCCTGCGCATCGAGCCCTTCGATGAAGCGGCCATTCGCGCGCTGATGGCGCGCCACGGCGTGCCGGTGAACGGCGAGGTGCAGAACAACTTCGGTGCCGAGGGCAACGGGCCTTCGATCTATCTCACCGACCCCGACGGCAACGGCGTCGAGCTCAAGGGCGCGGCCGGCTGAGCGCCGGCGCTTCGCCCACCCCGTCACCCACCCCTTCATCCTCTCTTTTCGAAGTGCAGTGCGGCCCGCGCGGGCCGATTTGTACGCCAGTGTGTCCAGCCGGCGAAGCGCACACACGCGCATGCAAAACGCCCCGGATCTCGACACATCGCGGATACAGCCTGCCGATGTAATTCATTCATCGCCACACGGCATCCCGACGTAGCGATGAATGTCCCGACAGATCACCAACCGACTCACTCACTTCTTTTGAAAGACACTGCCATGAAGACCACCAAGCTCCTCCTCGCCGCCGCCGCTGCTGCCGCCCTCTCCGCTTTCGCCGTTGGCGCCAGCGCCGAGGAATACCAGGGCGTGCTGCAGTTTCAGTCGACCGCCAGCCGCGCCGCCGTGCGAGCCGATGCGGTCGTTGCAGCCCACAGCGCGGACCAGTACGCCGAAGGCGCATCGAGCGGCGTGCCCGTCGCCATCGCGAGCGCCACCGACCGCGCCACGGTGCGCACGCAAGCCGTGGCCGCCGCCCGCGCCGGCGACCTGTACGCCGAAGCCGCTTCGGCCGGTACCGCGCCGCGCCTGTCCAGCACGCTCGACCGCGCCACGGTGCGCGCCCAGGCCGTGGCAGTTGCGCACGGCATCGACACGCTCGGGCTGTAAGTTGGCGTTGCGGCATCTCCATGCAGAATCGGGCGCGCGTCGACGAACGCGCGTCCGATTCTTCAGGGAGATCTCCAATGACAAACCATCCGCTTGCCGCGCGCATTGCCGCGCGGCTTTCTTTTGCGTCCCGTGTGTCCCTTGTGTCCGTTGCAGTGGGCACCGCCGCACTGCTCGCCGCCTGCGGCACGCGCCAGCCGGCACCCCCCGAGCCCCCGCCGCCTGAAGCCACCGCGCGCAACAGCGTGGTCGTGCCCGCGGTCACCTATGGCACCACCGCCAAGGGCGTCCAGTTGAAGAAGGCCGACGATGCGTGCGACGTTCCCGCCTCGCTCAAGCAGGCCGTGCAGGACCAACTGCTCACCCCCTACGAATACCTTCTCGCGCCGCCGGCACCTCTCAACGCCGAGGGCGCACCCGTCCTTCAGATCGAGATCACCGACCTGCTCGCGAACGCGGGCGGTCTCTACGGCGGCCCGAAGATCGTGCAGCTGCGCGGCACGCTCCAGCGCAAGGGCGAGGCACCCGCGCGCTTCACCGCACAGCGCCAGATGTTCATCTACTTCGGCATGCCGCGCAGCACCTGCAGCATGGTCGGCGTGGTGACCTATGCGCTGGGCGAAGACATCGCCAAGTGGCTGCAGAAGCCGGTCGACGGCGCCGTGCTCGGCGAACTGGCCAGCGCTTCCAGCAAGCGCTGAGAGCCGCTAGCCCGCGCGCCCGATGGTCGCGACGGCGAACACCACCACGCCGAGCGCGAGGTTCAGGCTCACCAGCTTGCGCACCGTGTTCAGCCGCGCGGCCGCCACCGGCCACGCGCTCTCTTCGACCGCGCGGCGCAGCGCCTTGAACACCGAGGCGCGGATGTAGACATAGATGCCGGTCATCACGATGGCGATGCTCATCATCGCCTCGATGCGCCAGTGCAGGCCGCGGAAACCGCCGGTCAAGAGAATCATCGACACCCCGCTCACGAACAGCAGCGTGATGGCCGCGTCCACGCCGACGAAGAAGCGCCGCAGCGCCGCGGTCATGGTGCGCAGGCGCAGCGGCGGCTCCAGCGTGGCGACGGCAGCGGGGCGCACCGCGAAATGCATCGTGGCCATGCCGCCGACCCAGAAGGCGGCGGCGACGAGATGAATGAAAAGCAGGATGGCGTAGGGCATGGGTGCCGATCAGAACACCGAACGGTGCGCTCGCGCAATGTCCGCGCGGTTGCGTTAAAACCCATCCTCCGCACAAAGCAAGAAAGATGAGGCCTTCATGACCCGCACCGTCGCCCAGAAACGCGCCGACTTCCGCGCGCTCCACGAACAGGGCTGCTTCGTCATCCCCAACCCCTGGGACACGGGCAGCGCGCGCTACCTGCAGGGCCTGGGCTTCAAGGCGCTGGCCACCACGAGTTCGGGTCACGCATGGTCGCAGGGCCTGGCCGACGGGGCGCAATCGCGCGACACCGTGCTCGCGCACCTGCGCGACATCGTGGCCGCCACCGACCTGCCGGTGAACGCGGACTTCGAGAACGGCTTCGCCGCCGATGCGCAAGGCGTGGCCGAGAGCGTGCGGCTCGCGGTCGAGACCGGCGTGGCGGGCCTGTCGATCGAGGACTCGACGGGCAACGCGGCCGATCCGCTCTTTCCCATCGACGTCGCGGTCGAGCGCCTGCGCGCCGCGCGCAAGGCCATCGATGCGGCGGGCGGCGACACCCTGCTCGTCGGCCGCGCCGAGAACTTCTTCGCGGGCCGGCCGGACCTGGACGACACCATCGCGCGGCTCAAGGCCTACGCGGCGGCCGGTGCCGACTGCCTCTACGCGCCGGGCATCAAGACGCGTGAACAGATCGCCGCGGTGGTCGCGGCCGTGGCGCCCAAGCCCGTCAACCTGCTGGTCGGCGGCGCGAGCGAACTCACGATCAAGGACATCGCCGCGCTGGGCGTGCGGCGCGTCAGCGTGGGCGGCGGACTCGCGCGCGCGGCATGGGGCGGGTTCATCCACGCGGCGCGCGCACTGGCGGAGCAAGGGCGCTTCGACGGGTTCGCCAACGCCGCGGCGGGCAATGAACTCAACGCGTTCTTCCGTCCGTTTGCCGAGTAGCGCGCGAGACGGATCGATGGACGCGCTCCTCGCGGAAATCCGCAGCTGCCACGCCTGCGCCGCGCACCTGCCGCTCGGGCCGCGACCCGTCGTGCAGGCCAGCGCCACGGCCCGCCTGCTGCTTGTCGGCCAGGCGCCGAGCATGACGGTGCACACCACCGGCGTGCCATGGAACGACAAGAGCGGCGAGCAGCTGCGCCGCTGGCTCGGCATCGACCGCGAGACCTTCTATGACGCGACGCGCGTCGCGCTCATGCCGATGGGTTTCTGCTACCCCGGCCGCGGTACCAGCGGCGACCTGCCGCCACGCAGGGAGTGCGCCGAACTCTGGCAGGCGCGCCTGCTCGCGCAGATGAAAGAGGTCGAGCTCACGCTGCTGATCGGCCAGTACGCGCAGCGCCACTTTCTCGGTGCGGCGCGCAAGGCCGGCGTCACCGAAACCGTCGAGGCCTTCGCGGAGTACGCGCCGCGCTTCATTCCGTTGCCGCATCCGTCGCCGCGCAACACGGGCTGGTTCAAGCACCACCCGTGGTTCGAAAGCGATGTGCTCCCCGTGCTGCGCGAGCGCGTGCGGCAGGCGCTCGCGCCATCCTTCGTTCCATAGCGAAGCGAGGCGGTGCCGCGGCCGGCATCATCGAACGCATCCCTTTGCAGAAAGCCGCGTTCATGAAGAAAGAAGTCATCCGTGTCGAGCCGCTGTCGACCTACCTGGAGCAACTGAAGGCGCCGACCTCGGTCGTCACGCGGCATGGCGACACGGTCTATGTGTCGGGCCTGCCGCCGTTCGACCCCGCCACCGGCCGGGTGGTCGAGGCGCCGATCGAGCGGCAGGCGGAAATCGTGCTCGACCAGCTGAAGCTCTGTTTGGAAACCGCCGGCTCGTCGCTCGACAACGTGCTCAAGTGCAACGTGTACTGCACGTCGATCGAGCAGTTCGCGGCCGTCAATGCGATCTATGCGCGGTACTTTCCGAAAGACCCGCCCGCGCGCATCTTCGTCTGCGTGCCCGCGTGGTTCGGACCGTTCGACATCGAGATCGACTGCATCGCCGCCTGCTGATCAGCGGGCAGGGCGCGCGGTCTTCTTGCGTGTGCTGGGCCGCCGTGGCGGCTTGGCTTCCAGCACCAGTTCGGCGGGCAGCGTGTCGTTCCACGATTCGGTGAAGTACGCGCGGTCGCTCGGCACCAGCTGCGGCAGCGCCTCGCGCAGCACGCCCAGCGACTGCTCGGCCGCCTGCAGATCGCCCGCATGCGCGGCATACCAGGCGTGCTCGAACAGCAGGCTGCAGTGCTGAAGGCCGGGGTAGCGGCGGCGCCCGGCCTGGTGATCGGCCAGTCGCGCCTGCGCCACGTCCACCCAGCGCGCCGGCCAGTGCGTGGCGTCGAAGGCATCCGCCAACGGCCCTGCGAGCGTCGAGATCGCGGCCGGGTCCAGCGGCTTCTGCGCGCGGAACTGCGCGAGCGTGGGTTGTGTCTCGGGGCGGCAGTGGCCGCGCGCGATGCGCATCAGGTAGATCGCGTTCCAGGCCGAGCGCCCTTGTCCGTCGGTGTGGCCGCAGAGCCATTCACTGAAGGCGATCCATTGCACCGCGCGGCGCGTGGTGTCGGCGTGGCCGTCGTGCGCGAGCGCCGGAAGGTCCGAGAGGCCGACGCGATCGAACAGCCACGCGGCCATGCCCATGTTCGCGGCCACGTGCTGCGCCGCGTCGAACGAATGCGATTCGAAGGCCGCGGCCAGCGCCTCGCCGAAGCGCTGCAGCGACTCTTCGGCGAGCGCGGCGGCGGCCGGCTTGTCGTCCGCCGAAAGGCCGAGCGCGCGCGAGCGGCACACCAGCGCCCACAGGTTGCACCACTCGAAGCGCACGTCGGGGTGATGCCGCAGCACCAGCCCGCGCGCCGCGTCCTCGGCCATGCCGCCGAGGAGCGACTGCGCAAGTGGCAGGTCGCGCGCGGTGTAGGCGCACCACGCCGAAACGATGCATTCCATCGCGCCCAGGTAGTCGTTGCCCGCCACGTGGTGGGCCAGGCGCTGCTTCTTGAGCGCCTGCAAACGACGGCGCGCCTGCTCGTTGTCGCCGAGCCGGCGCCACAGCATCGCCTCGTTGAGCGTGACCAGCGCGCGCTGGAAGTCGGTGGCGGCCAGCGTGCCGGCCAGGCGGATCGACTCCAGCGCGCTGGTCGGCACGCCGGTCGCGTTGCCTCCAACCACGGACGCCACGGGCGTCATGAGCCGGCCCTGCCGCGCCGCCTGTTGCGACGCAACCAGTTGCTTCCAGAAAGCAGCGTCCTGCAGGTGCACCGCATCGGGCGGCGGCGCGCCGGGTTCCGCCGCGCGGCGCTTGCGCGCGCGCAGGCCGAGAAAAGAGGCCACTTCGGCGGCGGTGGCTACGCGCCCGCCCACCAGCATGCGCACGCGCTTCGCCTCGGCGGCCGGCAGCCAGAACGGCCCCTGGCTGCGCCGCTCGGCGTTCAGGAAGCGGGGCTCGCGCTGCGTGTCTTCGCCCCAGCCGACCTCGATGTTCCAGGCCTTGAAATCGCGGAACGCGCGGCTCACGACCATGCGCAGCGTGCTCGCATCGGAGACCTCGCCGCGCAGGTCGGCCAGCCGCACCAGGCCGCTTTCGGCATCGTGCGCATGCTGCATGCGCACCAGCAGCCAGAGCGACTGGAAGGCCGCGCGCTTGCCGTTGACCGACTGCGGCGAGGTGAGTTCGATGGAGAGCGGGGCGGGCGTCTTGGGTTGGGGCACGCCCCGGATTGAACCTCAAATTCCGGGGCGAAGGCTGAAGGCCAATGCCGCTTCTTCGATTCTTTCAGTACCTGTCGCGGTCGATCAGTTGCGGCACTTCGCTGCGCCCGATGCCCAGGTCGCGCAGATCGTGGTCGCTCATGCCGGCCAGGTGCTGCGAGTCGGCGCGGCCGCGGCGGCGCTGTGCGGCGCGGCGGCGCCAGTCGTGCAGGGCATGCATCAGGCGTTGATGAAAGGTCGAGGGCTTGGGCGCTGTCACGGTGGGCTCCTTGGTGGGAGCGCTCATCTTCCGGCGCTGCATGCTATTGTGGAAGTTGAGATTCCTGAACCCTTCAATCAGCATTCCTGATGCGACAACTGAACCTCGACCAGCTGCGAACCCTCGTCGCCATCGCCGACCTGGGCACCTTCTCGGCGGCCGCCAAGGCGCTGCACCTGGCGCAACCCACGGTGAGCCTGCACATCAGCGAACTCGAATCGCGCCTGGGCGCGCAGCTGGTGGTGCGCGGCAGCCGCACCGTCACGCCGACGGCCGCGGGCGCGGCGCTGGTGGAGCGTGGGCGCCGGCTGCTGCGCGACACCGACGAGGCCATCGATGCCGTCAAGCGCCAGACCGAAGGCCGCACGGGCCGCGTGCGGCTGGGCACGTCGACCGGCGTGGTGGTCGACCTGCTGCCGCAGGTGCTCGAAGCGCTGGGCACGGTGCACGCGGGCATCGACGTGGAGGTGAGCATCCTCGGCTCGTCCGAAGCGATGGCGCGGCTGGCCGCGGGCACGCTGGACATCGGCCTGGTCGCGATGCCGCAGCCGCCGCTGCGCGAGCTGGTCGTCACGCCGTGGCGCGACCAGGCCATGATGGCTTTCGTGCCCCAGCGCACAAAGGCGCCCCGGCGCGTGACGCCCGCGTGGCTCGCGGCGCAGCCGCTGATCTTCAACGACGCCACCACCCACATGTACCGCCTCACGATGGCGTGGTTCGCCGAGGCCGGCTTCGCGCCGCGCGCGCGCATCGAACTCAACTACGACGCCGCGATCCAGAGCCTCGTGGCCGCCGGCTATGGCGCCGCGCTGCTGCCGCTGCAGCACACGGCCGACGATGCACTCGACAAGCGCATGCAGGTGCTGCCGATCACCCCGAAGCTCACGCGCCGCCTTGGCATTGCGCACCGCCTGCCCGGCGTGATCGATGGCGCGACGCGGAGCGTGCTGAAGGTGCTGACGACGTTCCGTCAGCTCTGATGCGTCAGCCCTGGCCGGGCTTGCCAGCTCGGAGCTTCAGCCCTGGCCGGGCTTTCCAGCGCCGAGCGTCAGCCCGGGCCGGGCTTTCGCGTGCCCAGCGAGAGGATCTCGTTGGCGTTGACGATGGCCGCGGCGATCTCTTCCATGGTCGTGCGCTTGCTCATCGCCTGCTCGCGGATGAGGTCGTGCGCCTGTCCTTCGGACACGCAGTGCGTCTTCATGAGGATGGTCTTGGCCTCGGCCAGTTGCCGCACGCCGAGCAGCTTGGCCTCGACCTTGCGCAGGCGCCGCGCGAGCGAGCGGCTTTCCTTGTGCGCCTCGCGCGCCACCACCAGCGCCGAGAGCAGCCCGAAGGAGCGCACGGGCGAAGGCAGCACGGCCTTGGCGCCGATCTCCAGCACCGCCTCCACGATGGTCGGGTTCTCGTAGGTCACCACCGCGATGATGGCGGGCGCGTCTTCGCCCTGCGTCCATTCGAAGCGCAGGTGGATGAGGTCGGGCTGCACCGCCATGAACGCCACGTCGATGCCCTCGGGCAGCACCTGCACCGGCGGCCAGAAGGCCTGCACCTGGCAGCCGATGCGCTGCAGCTGCTGCGTGAGCTGGCGGCCGTCCGCGTCGTCGGGGTGGATCACCGCGATCTTCAAGAGGCGCAGCTCTTTCAGTTGCGGCGGCGTCACCCGCAGGGTGTGTCGCTTGGGGGCGGCGCCGTCCATGCTAGAGCTCCAGCGTGTCGAGCCTGGCCGTCCAGTCGCCCAGCGAGTGGGTGACCAGGTAGGGGTCCGGAACCACCGCCCGCGTGGCCTGCCGCACGATGGTGAATTGCCCCTGCGCATCGACCCGGCCGATGCGCGGGTAGAGGCAGGTGTGGTGGTTCGCCGGGTCGATCTTCACCCGGCCCTGCGGCGCATCGAACTCGCTGCCCAGGATGTGCGGCAGGATCTCCGCGATGCCGTCGCTGCCCGACTGCCGGAACGCGTTGGCGAAGATGTGCATCTGGAAGTACGAAGCCTCCCAGCACAGGTTGGGCACGCAGCCGTCGCCGAAGCGCTCGCGCAGGCGCGCCAGGCACCGGCGGTTGGCGGCCGAGTCGATCGACTGGAAGTACGGCGCCGCGGTGAAGTGCCCCGTGGCCACGCCGCGGCCCATCTGCGAGATCTCGGCCTCCGACGTCGTGAGGCTGGAAATCGGCATGCGCTTCGGGTCGAACCCCGCCTCGGCATACGCGCGGTACAGGCTCGCGGTGGAATCGCCGACGACGGTCGAGAAGATGAAGTCGGGCTGCTTGTCGCGGATGTCGTCCATGATCGCGCGATAGTCTTTTTCGGTGGCATCGAGCGCCACGTAGCGCTCTCCCAATTTCTCGCTGCCCGGGCGCTGCATCACCAGCTCGCCCATGATGCGGTTCGACTCGTAGGGGTAGATGTAGTCCGAGCCGATCAGGTACACGCGCGCGCCGAAATTCGTGGTCATGAACTCGGCCAGCTGCACGCTGTTCTGGTTGGGCGCAGCGCCCGTGTAGATCACGTTGCCCGAGTACTCGAAGCCCTCGTAGAGCGTGGGGTAGAAGAGCAGCTTGTTCCACTTCTCGATCACCGGGATCACGGCCTTGCGGCTGCTGGACATGTAGCAGCCGAAGATCACGTTGACGCGGTCCTGCACGATCAGCTTCTCGGCCAGCTGGGCGTAGCGCGTGGGGTTGGATTGGGGGTCGTAGCGCACCGCCACGATCTCGCGGCCGTCCACGCCGCCGGCCTCGTTGATCTCCGCGATGGCCAGCAGCGCGCCCTGCAGCTGCGACAGCCCGATCGTCGAGGTGACGCCGGTTTCCGAGTAGAGGATGCCGACGCGAATGGGGTCCTTGTCAGCCACGGGGATGTCTCCTGGGTGTGTGAACCATCATTCTCCTCAGTTTGCGGCGGCCAGTCGCGCGCTCATGCGCGCAAGCCGCGCGGGCAGGCTGCGTGCGTCGTCGGCGATGCAATAGTTGCGCCAGCCGAAGATGCGGCGCACGTAGGTGTCGGCAGCGCCATCGACCGCGATGCATGCGGTGCGCACGCCGGCCTCGCGCGCTTCGGCGACGGCCCTGCGGGCGTCTTCGATGAGGTACTGGGGGTCGTGCACGTCGATGTCGGCGGGTGCGCCGTCGGTCACGAGCAATATCGCGCGCTGGCCCGAGGGCTCGGCGCGCAGGTGAGATGCGGCGTGGCGCAATGCGGCGCCCATGCGCGTGGAGTAGCGCCCGCGCACCGCGCCGATCATGGCGCGTGACGGTGCCTGGAGCAGCGTGCCGAATTCAAGCAGGCGGTAGTAATACACCTCGGCGCGCGTGTTCGACGAAAAGCCGTGGATCGCGAGCCGGTCGATGCCGCGCGCGTTCGCGTCGGCCAGCATCAGGGCCGCTTGCTTCTCGATGTCGAGCAGGGAGCGCGCACCCCCATGGCCAGGGTCGTTCGCCGATTCCGACAGGTCCAGCAACACCAGCACGCTGCTCGGGCGCGGCGCCTTGCCGGAGCGCATGAACAGGCGCGGGTCGGGGCGCAGCCGCAGGCGCCGGTCGACCAGCACCTCGATGGCGGCATTCAGGTCGACGTCGTCGCCCTCCCATTGGCGGCGCAGGCGGTGCGTGCGGTCCAGGTGGCGCGCGCGGGGCAGGGCGAGCGGCGCGAGGCGCTCGCTGCTCGCCGATGCCTGCTCGCGCATCGCAGCGAGGCCTTGCCATGTGGGCAGCTTCTCGATCACGGTGCACCAGTCGGGCCGCAGGCGCTCGAGCTTGCGGTCCCATTCGGGGTAGCTGTAGCGGCCCAGTTCCAGTTCGATGCCGGCATCGAGCGATGCGGCGCCGCCGTCGGCTGGCGGTGGCCGCGCGCCGGACTGCTGGAGGGCAATCGCTTCGTCGGGCGGCGTCTCGGTCTCGCCGAAATCCCAGAGGTAGCTGTTGTCGTCGCGATAGGGCGCGGGCACCACGTAGTGCTGCGGATCGAAGCGCACGCGCATCTGGCCGAGGTCGTTGGCGAGGATCGATGCGATCGCGCGGAAGGCGTCGTAGTCCGCGAGTCCCGCGCGAGTCACCGTCTCCTCGAACAGGCGGCGCGCCTTGTTGACCCAGTGGTTGTCGTCCTGCCAGGCGGGCAGCATCAGCATGCGGTCCATGCGCGAGAGGAGGGCTGCAAAGCCCAGGTCCAGCGGATCGGGCGGCGGTGCGAGTGAATCCGCGAACCAGCCGTGCAGGCCCGGAAAGTCGCGGCACAGCAGCCGCTCCACGCGCGCATCCTCGATGGCCGAGACGACCGCGATGCCCATCGGCTTGAGCGTGCGCGCGGGCCGGGCGGGCACCGAGTGGCGCAGGTGCGCGACCGCGTGCGCCACCATGGCGCGGTGCATCCGTTCGCTCGCGCTCGCGGGCAGCAGCAGCCGTTTGCCCACGAGCACCGCGCGTGCACCGACCTCGAGCGGCTGCACCTCCACATCCACGCCCGCCAGCCCACGGGCAAGGAGGGCCAGCGACGCGTGGCGGTCCTTCATCCGAACTGCGCCTGGACGAACCCCTGCAGCGCGCTCGCCATGTCGGGATCGTCGGTGAGTGCGCGCGTCATCGTCATGTCGCAGCTGTCGCGCGGCGACACGCCGTCGCGGATCAGCACGCCCGCGTAGATCAGCATGCGCGTCGAAATCCCTTCGTCGAGCCCGCGGTGCTTCAGTTCCCGCGAGCAATGCGCAATCGCCACCAGCTTGGCCGCCAGCTCGATGGCGACCCCGGCCTCGTGCGCGACGATCTCGGCTTCGAGCGCGCTGTCGGGGTAGTCGAACTCCAGCGCCGCGAAGCGCTGGCGCGTCGAGGGCTTCATGTCCTTCGCGCTGCTCTGGTAGCCGGGGTTGTACGACACCACGAGCTGGAAGTCGGGGTGCGCGCGCACCAGCTCGCCCTTCTTGTCGAGCGGCAGGATGCGGCGCGCGTCCGTCAGCGGGTGGATGACCACGGTGGTGTCCTGCCGCGCCTCCACCACCTCGTCCAGGTAGCAGATGCCGCCGTGGCGCACCGCGAGCGTGAGCGGCCCGTCGTGCCACGCGGTGCCGTTCGCATCGAGGAGGTAGCGCCCCACGAGGTCGGAGGCCGTCATGTCCTCGTTGCATGCGAGCGTGACCAGCGGCCGCCCGAGCGACCACGCCATGTGCTCCACGAAGCGCGTCTTGCCGCAGCCGGTGGGCCCTTTCAGGATCAGCGGCATGCGGTGGCGGTAGGCCTGCCGGTACAGCGCCACCTCGTTGCCCGCGGGCCGGTAGAAGGGCTCGGTCTCGATGCGGTAGCTCGCAAGAGGATCGGGAACGGAGGCATTCATGGCGCGTCGTTGCCCTTTCCTCAGCGGTGCTTCGCGGGCTCGTTCGGAATGCCTTCGATCGGGCATTCGGGCGTGCCGACGGTGCTGCGCGTGAACGACTCCACCATCTCGCGCGTGCCCTCGGGGTCGGTGATCCACTTCGTGTAGAAGTTGTAGGGGCAGGCCGCCACGCCCTTGTCGCCGTCGCCCGAGTTGATGGTGCCGGTGTAGCCGCGGTGCACGAGCTTGAAGAGGTGGTTCTGCGACTGGCCGTTCTTGCGCGCGTCGCGGATGAGGCTCATCGAGAGCTCGGCGTAGTTGATGCCCATCTCCTCCTCGCCGCATTCGCCGAGCGTGCGGCCGTCGAAGCCGATGAGCGCGGAGTGGCCGAAGTACGAGTACACGCCGTCGAAGCCCGCCGCGTTGGCCACCGCCACGTAGGTGTTGTTCATGAAAGCCATGGCCTTGGAGACCATGATCTGCTGCTCCTTGGCCGGGTACATGTAGCCCTGGCAGCGGATGATGAGCTCGGCGCCGCGCATCGCGCAGTCGCGCCAGATCTCGGGGTAGTTGCCGTCGTCGCAGATGATCAGGCTCATCTTCATGCCCTTGGGGCCGTCGCTCACGTAGGTGCAGTCGCCCGGGTACCAGCCCTCGATGGGCACCCACGGCATGATCTTGCGGTACTTCTGGACGATCTCGCCCTCGTTGTTCATGAGGATCAGCGTGTTGTAGGGCGCCTTGTTCGGGTGCTCCTCGTGGCGCTCGCCCGTGAGCGAGAACACGCCCCACACGTTGGCGCGGCGGCAGGCGTCCGCGAAGATCGCGGTCTCCTCGCCGGGCACCGTGGCGGCGGTGTCGTACATCTCTTTCGAGTCGTACATGATCCCGTGCGTGGAGTACTCGGGAAAGATCACAAGGTCCATGCCCGGCAGTCCCTTTTTCATGCCGACCAGCATCTCGCCGATCTTGCGGGCGTTGTCCAGCACTTCGGCCTTGGTGTGAAGGCGGGGCATCTTGTAGTTGACGACCGCGACGCCGACGCAATCGTTGCTGCTCGAAATATCACCATGTCTCATGACGCTGCTCCTGAAGGGTTGAGGGAAGAAAAAACGGAAGGGGCTCACACGGTCAGGAAGGACCTGACCTTGTCCTGGTCGAGCGTGGCGCGCGCTTCGTCGTGCACGATGCGGCCGCGGTCGATGACGAGAAAGCGGTCGGCCAGCTCGAGCGCGAAGCTCAGCACCTGCTCCGACACCACGACGGCGAAGCCGCGCTCGGCGCGCAGCACGTTCAGCGTCTGCGCGATCTCCTTGATGATCGAAGGCTGAATGCCCTCGGTGGGCTCGTCCAGGATCAGCACCCGGGGCTCGGAGATGAGCGCGCGCGCGATCGCCAGCATCTGCTGCTGGCCGCCCGAGAGGTTGCCGGCGCGCCGCTGTCTCATGTCCTTGAGCACGGGGAAGAACGTGTAGAGGTACTCGGGCACCGTGCGGTGGCCCGACTTCGCGGCGCCCGAGAGGATGTTCTGCTCCACCGTGAGGAACGGAAACACCATGCGCCCCTGCGGCACGAAGGCCAGGCCCTGCGCGACGCGCTGGTAGCTGGGCAGCTTCGTGAGGTCGGCGCCGCCCAGGCGGATGCTCCCGCCGCGCGCGGGCAGGAGCCCGATCAGCGATTTCAGCAGCGTGGTCTTGCCCATGCCGTTGCGCCCCATGATGGCAACCGCTTCATCGGGCGCGACGCGCAGCGACACCTGGTGGATGACATGCGACTCGCCATAGGCGACATCGAGTGCGGAGACTTCGAGCATCTGTATTTCTCCTTCTCTCAGTGGCCGAGGTACACGTCGATCACGCGCGGGTCGGCCTGCACCTGCGCGGCCGTGCCTTCGCTGAGCAACTTGCCCTGGTGCAGCACCGTGACGCGGTGCGCGATGCGCTTGACGAAATCCATGTCGTGCTCGATCACGACCACCGACTTGCCCGCCGAGATGCGCCGCAAGAGGTCGCCCGTCTGCTCTCGCTCGCGCGGGCTCATGCCGGCCACGGGTTCGTCCAGCAGCAGCAGTTCGGGCTCCTGCATCAGCAGCATCCCGATTTCCAGCCATTGCTTTTGCCCGTGGCTCAGCTGCCCGGCGCGGTGCCCGAGCCGCTCGATGAGAAAGACCTGCTCGGCCATCGCATCGATGCGCTCGCGCAGCGCGGGCGTGCGGCGAAAGGTGAGCGACTGCAGCAGGCCGTGCATGCGCGGCAGCGAGATCTCGAAGTTCTCCAGCACCGTGAGGTCCTCGTAGACCGAGGGCGTCTGGAACTTGCGGCCCACGCCGGCGCGCACGATCTCGTACTCGTTCAGCCGGCCGAGGTCCTGGCCGTTGAAGAGCACGCGGCCGGCGCTGGGCCTGGTCTTGCCGCAGATCATGTCCAGCAGCGTGGTCTTGCCCGCGCCGTTCGGTCCGATGATCACGCGCAGTTCGTTGCGCTCCACCGAGAGGCTCAGGCCGTCCACCGCCTTGAAGCCGTCGAAGGACACGGTGAGGTCCTCCACGCGCAGGATCTGCTCGTTCGAGTGCGAGAACGCTGCGGCTGCTTGCGGCATGCCGCCGTTGGGCATCGTCATCGTGGCGTTCATGGCGCCGCCTCCGCGCCGCTGCGGCGCAGCAACTTCTCGCCCAGGCCCGCGAGGCCGTTGGGCATGGCCCACACCACGAGGATGAACACCGCACCCAGGAAGTAGAGCCAGCCTTCGGGGAAAGTCTCCGACAGGTACGACTTGAGAAAGCCGATCAGGAGCGCGCCGATCACCGCGCCCGGAATCGACAGCCGTCCGCCGACTGCCGCATAGATCACCATCTCCACGGAGGCCACGACGCCGATCACGCCCGGCGCGATCAGCCCGACCTGCAGGCTGTAGAACGCCCCGCCGATGGCCGACAGCATCGCGGCCACCGCGAAGACGAAGGCCTTCATGTGCGCCGTGTTGTAGCCGCTGAAGCGCACGCGGTCCTCGCGGTCGCGGATGGCGATGAGGATCTTGCCGAAGCGGCTGCGCACGATCACGAGCGACACCGCCATCACGAGCGCGATGGCCAGCACCTCGACGAAGTACATGACGCGCTTGGCCTCGTCGCCCGCGATGTCCCAGCCCAGCAGCGTGCGGAAATCGGTGATGCCGTTGGCACCGCCCGTGTCGCCCTGCTGGCCGACCACCACCACGGTGAGCGTGAGCGCCAGCGAGAGCGTGACGATCGCGAAGTACACGCCGCTCACGCGTCGCTTGAAGATCGCGTACGAGAACACGTACGCGAGCACGGCGGGAATCACGAGGATGCCCGCGACCGTCCAGCCCAGCGAGTGGAACGGCTGCCACCACGTGGGCAGCTGCTCCACGCTGCTCCACACCATGAAGTCGGGCAGCTCGGGCGCCGAGGCTTCGAGCTTCAGGAACATCGCCATCATGTAGCCGCCCAGGCCGAAGAACATGCCCTGGCCCAGGCTCAGCACGCCGCCGTAGCCCCAGGTGAGCACCACGCCCACCGCGACGAACGCGAAGGCCAGGTACTTGCTGATGAGGTTCAGGCGAAACGGATCGAGCGTGAGCGGCAGCACCACGGCCAGGAGCAGCAGCACGGCCGCCATGCCCGCGAGGTCGCCCTTGCGTTGGGAAGAAAGCTTGACCATGCCTTCAGCTCCTCGAACGCGTGGCGAACAGCCCGTTGGGCCGGAAGTACAGCACCGCGATCACCAGCAGGAGGATCGTGGCCTTGGCCATCGAGCCGCTCATGAGGTACTCCAGCCAGGTCTGCGACTGCGCGATGGCGAAGCCCGAGAGCGCCGTGCCTACGAGGCTCTGCACGCCGCCGAACACCACCACGATGAACGAATCGACGATGTAGAGCTGGCCGGTGCCCGGGTTGGTCGAGCCGATCATCGTGAACACCGCGCCCGCGATGCCCGCGAGGCCCGAGCCGAGCGCGAAGGTCATCGCGTCGACGCGGTGCGTGTCGATGCCCACCGCGCCGGCGATGGCGCGGTTCTGCGTCACCGCGCGCACCTTCAGGCCCCAGGGCGTGCGGTAGAGCAGCAGGTACACGCCCACAGCGACGATGGCCGTCAACCCCACGATGAAGATGCGCGTGAGCGGCAGCTGGATGCCCGCCGTCGGCTCCCACGCCCCCGCGAGCCAGGAGGCCAGCGGCACGCTCACCTCCTGCGCGCCGAAGATCGAGCGGTAGGCCTGCTGCAGGATGAGGCTCAGGCCCCAGGTTGCCAGCAGCGTGTCCAGCGGCCGGTCGTAGAAGAAGCGGATGAAGCCCCGCTCCAGCAGGTAGCCGAACGCGAAGGTCACGGCGAACGCGAACGGAATCGCGGCGAACAGGTACAGGTCCATCCAGCCCGGCGCGAAGTGTTCGAAGAAGCGCGCCGCCAGGTAGGTCATGTAGGCGCCCAGCGCCATCAGCTCGCCGTGCGCCATGTTGATGACGCCCATCAGGCCGAACACGATGGCCAGCCCGATGGCCATGAGAAGCAGGATGGTGAACAGGCTCACGCCGTTGAACACCTGCATCACCGCGATGTCGAGGTTCATCGCGTCAGACCTTCGGGAAGGGGTTGGGCTCGACGGGCTGCGGCGACTCCCACACGATGTCGAACTGGCCGTCGGGGCGCGCCCGGCCCACGCGCACCTTCTTCCACACGTGGTGGTTGGTGGCGTGCACGCGCACCGTGCCCTCGGGCGCCTCGAGCTCCACGCCCGCGGCGGCGGCCGTGACCTTGTCCACGTCGAAGGACTTGGCCTTCTCGACCGCCAGCTTCCAGAGGTAGACGCAGTTGTAGGCCACCTCCATCGGGTCGCCGATCACGCGCTCCTGCCCGTACTTGGCCTTGAAGGCCTTCACGAACTTCTCGTTGGCCGGCGACTTGATGCTCTGGAAGTAGCCCATGCAGGCGTAGTAGCCCGCGGCGTTGTCCTTGCCGATGCCCTCGATCTCGTTCTCCGACACCACGGTGGAGAGCAGCACCTGCTTGGCGCCGTCCAGGCCCGCCGCGCGCAATTGCTTGTAGAGCGCCACGTTGGAGCCGCCCACCACGGTGCTGTAGATGCAGTCGGGCTTGGCGGCCTTGATCTTGTTGATGATCGAGGAGAACTCGGTGTGGCCGAGCGGCGCGTATTCCTCGCCCACCACCTTGCCGCCGGCCTTGGCGATGGCCGGCTTGGCGATCTTGTTGCAGGTGCGCGGGTAGATGTAGTCCGAGCCCACGAGGAAGAAGCTCTTGCCCTTCTCGCGCGCCATCCACTCCACCGCCGCGATGACCGACTGCGTGGCTTCCTGCGAGGGGTAGAAGACGCGCTTGTCCTGCTCCTGGCCCTCGTAATAGGTCGGGTAGAACAGGAGGCCCTTGGCTTGGTTGAGCACCGGCAGCAGCGCCTTGCGCGAGGCCGAGGTGTAGCAGCCGATGATGGCGGCGACCTTGTCGCGTTCGAGCAGCTTGCGCGCTTTCTCGGCGAAGACCGGGTTCTCGCTCGCGCCGTCTTCCACCACGGCCTCGATCTTCTTGCCGAGCACGCCGCCGGCGGCGTTGATCTCCTCGATGGCAAGCTTCTCGGCATCGACCAGCGAGGCCTCGGCGATGGCGATGGTGCCCGAGAGCGAGTGCAGGAGGCCCAGCTTCACCGTCGTGCCTTCCTGCGCGGCGGCAAGGCCGGCCACGCCGCCCGCGGCGCCCAGCACGATCATCGAGCCGCCGGTCTTCACGAGCTGGCGGCGGTTGAGGGAAACGTTCGTCATGTCAAATTCCTTTGCCTTGGTTTTGTGCGAGTCATCAGAGGAACATCCGACCTTCGAGGCCGTGCGTTGGGTGTCTCCTCCCGCGGCGCGGCCCCTGCAAACGAGCGCTCGTTCACCAGTGCTTTTTCTCGGGGCAAAGCTGCGCCACCGGATGACGCGCATCCGTTTTGAAAAGGCTTCGTTGCGACCGAGAAAACAAAAAAGCCCGAACCGGTGGTGAAACCGATTCGGGCTTTGTTGCCCGACCCCTCGCTGGCAGCACTGGCAGCGGGCGTCGTATGAATGAAGGACTGGTAACGATTGCTCGTTGGGGCGGATTCTTCTCAACTCACCCCGGCGTGAACATACGTTCTTTCGCTGATTGGCGGATGCGCATCGCCTGTGGTATTCGCGCGCACACCGGTGCGGCGGCTAACGGGGGCGGGCGAAGTCCGCTTCGATCCAGCTGGTGGCGCTGCCCGACGTGAGCTTGAAGGCCGGCGAGACATTCACGCTCGCCAGCTCGCTGTCGTCTTCGTCGTCGTGCGCGCTCAGCGTGGCCGAGGGGTTGTCCTCGTCGGGCACGATCGCCAGGGACACGCGAATGCGCCGTCCGTCGCGCGCCGTCACAGTCACGCTCTTGTTGAGCGTGGCGTGCAGCTGCTGCTCGTGGCGGCGGATGACTTCGGCGGCCGTCTTCACCAGCGTGGAGAAGGCGGGGCCGTCGAGCGGCTTGGGGTTCTTCTTGTCGCGGCCCATGGTCCAGGGGCCGACGAGAGCGGGCTCGGGGTCGCCGTGGCGGGTCATCTCGACGGCCCAGCCGTCGTCTTCCTCGTTCTTGATCACGCGGGCGGTCCAGAGGTCGTCGCGCCAGAGGCGGGGTTCCTGGAGGGGGAGGTTGTCGGTGTCGGTCGGTTCGGTCATTCGGAGGCTTGTGTTCGTGCGCGGGCTATTTTCCCCCGAGTCCCTTGCGTGGGTGCCCCGATGTATTGCTGCAGTCCGGCGACCAGTGCGTCGAACGTGGCGCGGCAGCGCGGGCTTGCGCGCAGGTCCTCGTGCATCGTGATCCAGGTCTCCAGCTTCATCGAGAAGGCGCGCGGCATCAGGCGCACCAGCGCGGGGTCGCGCCGCGCCAGGCCGGCCTGGCAGATGCCGATGCCCGCGCCGGCGCGGATCAGCGCGAGTTGCGCGAGGTCGCTGTCGGTGCGCAGCGAGAAGGCATCGCGCCCGTAGCCCGGTAGCGCCTTGCCCGCGTTTCGCACGAACGCCGAGGGCTGGTCGTAGCCGATGACAGCGTGCGCCGCGAGGTTTTGCACCTTGCGCGGCGTGCCGTGAAGGGCGAGATAGTCCTTGCGCGCGTGAAAGCCCAGCTCGATCTGCCCGACGCGGCGCGCGATCATCTGCTCCTGCTTCGGCCGCACCATGCGCACGGCGATGTCGGCTTCGCGCCGCAGCAGGTCCTGCACGCGGTTGGTCAGCACCAGCTCGACCTTCAGCGCCGGGTGCGCCTCGCGCAGCCGCGCGACGATGGGCGGCAGCACCTCGACGCCGATCACTTCGCTGGCGGAGATGCGCACGACGCCGCGCACGCCCGCGCCCTGGCTGGTCGCGGCGCGCTCCAAAGAGGCAGCGGTGCTTTCCATCGCTTCGGCATGCGTTTGCAATGCCAGCGCGACTTCCGTGGGCATGAGGCCCACCTGCGAGCGCGTGAAGAGCGCCACGCCGAGCGCCTTCTCGAGTGCCGCCACATGGCGCCCCGCCGTCGGCTGCGTGATGCCCAGCGCACGCGCCGCGCCGGAGAGCGAGCCCTCCCGCAGGACGCCGAGGAACGAGCGGTACAGCTCCCAGCCGATGTTCGAAGTCATACGTAAATGTATAGCTGCTGGGTCATGTTCGGCAATTCCAATAGAACTAGCATCAACCCAGAATTCAGCCATCGACAACGCTTCTGGAGCATTTCATGGCACACGACAACAACACGGTCCTGGTTCTCGGCGCGACGGGTGGCATCGGCGGCGAGGTGGCGCAACAGCTTCGCCAGGCGGGGTGGACGGTGCGGGCGCTCAAGCGCGGCATGGCACAGCCCGTCGCGCAACAGGACGGCATCACATGGTTGCGCGGCGACGCAATGGACCGGCAGGCCGTCATGGACGCCGCGAAGGGCTGCGCGGTCATCGTGCATGCGGTCAACCCGCCCGGCTACCGCAACTGGGCGCAGCTGGTGCTGCCGATGCTGGACAACACCATCGCCGCCGCGAAGGCCGAAGGCGCGACCATCGTGCTGCCCGGCACGGTCTACAACTTCGGGCCCGATGCGTTTTCCGGGACCATCGGCGAAAACGCGCCGCAGCACCCCGTCACCCGCAAGGGCGCCATCCGCGTCGAGCTCGAGCGACGCCTCGAAGACGCGAGCCGCAACGGCGCCCGCGTGCTGATCGTGCGCGCCGGTGACTTCTTCGGTCCGAAGGCCGGCAACAACTGGTTCTCGCAAGGGCTGGTGAAGGCGGGGCAGCCGGTCAAGGCCGTGAGCTATCCCGGTACCGCGAACACGGCGCACCAATGGTCGTACCTGCCGGACGTGGCGCGCACGATGGTCGCGTTGCTGGCGCGGCGCGACGGGCTGGAACCCTTCGCGCGCTTCCACATGGCCGGCCATCGCGACACCGACGGCACGCAGATGAGCGGCGCCATCCGCAGTGTGGTGTCGCGCCGCACGGGCACCGCGCCGCGCGTGACGGCTTTTCCATGGTGGCTGATGACGCTGGCCTCGCCCTTCGTCACGACCCTGCGGGAGATGCGCGAGATGCGCTACCTGTGGCGCACGCCGGTGCTGATGGACAACGCGAAGCTGGTGGCCTTCCTCGGGCACGAGCCGCACACGCCGCTGGAAGAGGCGGTCGAAGCGTCGCTGGAAGGCATGGGCTGTCTGGGTACAGCGCCGACGGCCGTGACGGCCTGACGATCAGAAGACCGAGAGCCCCGTGCGCGTCACGAACAGCTCCAGCGCCTTCATGCCGAGCAGCGAATTGCCCGTCGCGTCCAGCGCCGGCGACCAGACGCAGAGCGTGAGCTTGTCGGGCACGACCGCCACGATGCCGCCGCCCACGCCGCTCTTGCAGGGCAGCCCGATGGAGAACGCCACGTCGCCCGCCGCGTCGTAGGTTCCGCAGGTCAGCATCAGCGCGTTGATGCGCCGGGTCTGCCGCTCGCCGGTGATCCCGGGTTCGCCATCGATCGGATGCGCGCCGTCGCGGCACAGGAACGCCGCGGCGCGCGCGAGCTGGCGGCAGCTCATGCGCAGCGAACACTGGTGAAAGTAGGTGTCGAGCACCGTGCCGACGTCGTTGTCGATCTTGCCGAAGCTCTTCATGAAGTTCGCGAGCGCGACGTTCCGAAAGCCCGTGTCGGCCTCGGACTTGGCCACTTCTTCGTCGAACGCGATCGGCTCGCCGCACAAACCGCTCATCAGCGCGAGGATGTCCGCCTTCGCGCTGCCGCCGTCGACTGCCGCCTGGCTCACCAGCCGGTCGGCCACCGCGATGGCGCCCGCATTGATGAAGGGATTGCGCGGCTTGCCCTGTTCGTTTTCCAGCTGCACGAGCGAGTTGAACGGATTGCCCGAGGGCTCGCGCCCGATGCGCTCCCACAGCGCATCGCCCATGCGCTGCATCGCGAGCGTCAGCGTGAAGAGCTTGGAGACGCTCTGGATCGAGAACGGCACCTCGCCGTCGCCCGCGAAGGCCTCTTCGCCATCGCAGGTGCGCAGCGCGATGCCGAACTGCCGCGCATCGACGCGCGCGAGCGCGGGAATGTAGCTGGCCACGGTGCCCGCCTGGCCGAGCTCGGGGCGCAGGGTGGCGACGATGTCGTCGAGGACGGGCTGGAAATTCATCAGGGCTGCGCTCATCTCATGCCGTGCGTTGCACCGCGGGGCGGCGGTTCACCAGCACGATGCCCAGCGCGACGCCCACGAGCGCCACCATCAGCTGCAGCGTCAGCGGCTCGTTCAGCAACACCACGCCGAACACCAGTGCGAAGAGCGGCGTGAGAAAGGTGAAGGACGACATCTGCGTGGCCGGATAGTGCCGCAGCAGCCACATCCAGGTGAGGTAGCTGGCGAACGCGCCGATCACCGTCTGCAGGCCGATCGAGGTCCAGGCCCAGCTGGAATACGAAAAGCGCCAGGTCTCGCCGAGCGCGAGCGACAGCACCGGGCACACGGCCGCGGTCACTGCCACTTGATAGAACAGCGTCTTCTCCGCACTCGCGGTGGCCAGCTTGGTGGTGCGCAGCGTCAGCGTGGTCAGGCCCCAGAGCATGCCGGCCCCCAGGCCCATCGCATCGCCGATGAGTTGCGACGAACTCATGTGGCTGAAGCCTTCGCTGAACGCGAGCACCACGCCCGAGAACGCGATGAAGAGCCCGAGCCATTGAAAGCCGCGCAGGCGCTCGGCCGGCACCCAGCGCGGCAGCAGCAGCGAGACCCAGAACGGCGCGGTGTACAGGAACACGGTGAGCCGCGAGGCGCTGGTGTGCTGCAGGCCGAGGTAGATGCCGGCGAATTCGCCCGCGAAGAGCGCTCCGGCCAGCAGGCCGGGCCACAGCGTGCCGTCGCGGTTGAACAAAGGCACGCCGCGCGAAGCGCACCACAGCCACAGCAGCACGGTGGCGCCCACCATGCGGATCGAGGCCTGCCACATCGGCGGCACTTCGGTCACGGTGGTCTTGATGAGGATCTGCTGCAGGCCCCAGAACGCGCAGCACGCGATGAGAAGGCCGATGGCGAGGGCGTCGAGGTGGGTCTTGCGCTGGATCATTCGAGTTGTTGTCGTCGTGGTCGTTGTCGTCTTGTTCAGCGGCCGGCCACCGGATAGGGCGGCTTGCCGCGGGTGCCGGTCATCAGGTCGGGCACCACGGTCTCCACATCGGGCACCGCGCGCGCGGCGCGCTCGAGCCGCCGGGCCAATGCGGGCGTCGGCACGCAGCCCTGCAGGTAGACCCAGCGGCGCTGGATCATCACCCACACGCTGCCGCTGCGCACGCCCGGCACGGCCAGCAGCGCGGCGCGCACCTTGGGCGCGAGGGGCTTGTCGTAGCGGTAGGCGTTGCTGTCGGTGCACTTGCCGGCGAGCCAGCAGCTGGTGCCGCGCTCCAGGCGCGAGTGGGTCTGGGTGCGCCGCTCCTCGGCGGTATAGAAAGGGCCCTCGGGTGCGGCGCAGGCCGGAAGGCCCGAGGACACCTGGAAGAACGGGTCGTCGAACCAGTTCTGCTTGGGCGCGCCCGCTGCGTCATGTGTCTGCTGCGCCATCGCGGTCTGCGCGGCCATCAGCAGCACGGGCACGAGCGCAGCGGCGCGCATCACAAGGGGTGTTCCGTGTAGAAACGCCCGCCGTGGAACAGGAGCGGCGAGGCGCCCGCGTTGTGGGTGCAGCGCTCGACCTCGCCGACGAAGATCACATGGTCGCCCTCGTCGTAGCGGCTGCGGTTGAAGCACTCGAAGCTCGCCGCGGCGCCGACCAGCACCGGCGCGCCGCCGATGCCCCGGGTGAATTCGACGTCGGCCCAGCGGTCGATGTTCTTGGTGGCGAAGCGCTCGGCCAGCGGCTTCTGGCTCGCGGCCAGGATGTTGACCGCGTAGTGCGAGCCGGTGCTGAGCGCGGGCATCGAGCCCGCCGCGCGGGCCAGGCTCCAGAGCACCAGCGGCGGCGTGAGCGACACCGAATTGAAGGAATTGGCCGTGAGGCCGACCAGCGTGCCGTCGGCCGCGCACGCGGTGACGATGGTCACGCCCGTGGCGAACATGCCGAGCGCTTCCCGGAACTCGTCGGGCGAAAAGGTGGGCGGCTTGGCCCGGCGGGGAGTGGTCACGAAGGAGGCTGGGCGGTGGTCGGCAGAAGACCATTTTGGCCCAACGGCGACCGGCGGGCTGCGTGGCCGGCCCATCGACGCCCTTGCGATGCGGGTATGGACGCCCGCGGACCGCCGCGCCTAGCCGAAGAACCAGTAGCAGACCGCGATCGCCGCGATCACGCCCGCCAGCTCGGCCAGCAGCGCGCACGACACCGCGTGCCGCGCGCGCTGGATGCCGACCGCGCCGAAGTACACGGCCAGCACGTAGAAGGTGGTTTCGGTGCTGCCCTGGATGGTGGCGGCCACCAATGCGGGGAAGCTGTCCACGCCCTGGCTCTTCATGGTCTCGATCAGCATCGCGCGCGCCGCGCTGCCCGAGAAGGGCTTGACCAGCGCGGTGGGCATGGCGTCGACGAAGCGCGAATCCCAGCCGCCCGCGGTCACCAGCCAGCGCAGGCCGCCCAAGATGAGGTCGAGCGCGCCCGAGGCCCGCAGCACGCCGACCGCGCACAGCATCGCGACGAGGTAGGGCAGCAGGTTCTTCGCGATGTCGAAGCCTTCCTTGGCGCCTTCGATGAAGCACTCGTAGACCTTGATGCGCCGTATCGCACCGGCCGCCAGGAACACGATGATCACGCTGAAGAGCGCGAGGTTGCCCATGAGCGACGAGAGCGAGGCGATGGCCGCCGCCGACAGCGTGCCCAGCAGCGCCATGAAGCCGCCCAGCACCAGCGCGCCCGGGATCAGGTAGGCCAGCACCACCGGGTCCCACAGCCGCAGGCGCTGCGCGACGGCCACCGTGAGCAGGCCGACCAGCGTCGATGCGCTGGTGGCCAGGAGGATCGGCAGGAACACCATCGTCGGATCGGGCGCGCCCTGTTGCGCGCGGTACATGAAGATGGTGACGGGCAGCAGCGTCAGCGACGAGGCATTGAGTACAAGGAAAAGAATCTGCGCGTTGGTGGCGGTGACCGGGTCGGGGTTCAGGCGCTGCAGTTCGCGCATGGCCTTCAGGCCGATGGGCGTGGCGGCGTTGTCCAGGCCCAGCGCGTTGGCCGCGAAATTCATCGTGATGAGCCCGAGCGCCGGATGCCCCGCGGGCACGCCGGGCATGAGCCGGCTGAACAGCGGCCCGAGGAGCCGCGCGAGCCCGCCGACCAGCCCCGCCGCCTCGGCGATGCGCAGGAACCCGAGCCACAGCGTGAGCGTGCCGAACAGCAGCACCATCACCTCGACCGCGAGCCGCGCCATCGCGAACAGGCTTTCGACCAGCGCCGCGAACACCGTCGGATCGCCGCCGACGAGCCACCGCACGAGCGCCGCGACCGCCGCCATCCCGAAGAAACCCAGCCACAAGCCGTTGAGCACGCTTTTTTTTCCTTTTGTCGGCACGATCATAGGGCGCCGCGCATGCGCGCCGCGCGCTACAGTTCGGCCCATGCGCGCTTTCATCGTCCGCGGTTTCACGGCCCTCCTGGGGGCGCTTGCGGCCGCCTGGCTGACCGGTTGCGTCAGCCTGCCGCCACCGCAGCCGCGGGCGCCGGTCATGGCCTTCACCGACGTGGCGCAGACCGAACTCGCGCAGCTCGCGGCCAAGGGCGTGCCGGGCGATTCCAGCGCGCTCTCGGGTTTCCGGCTGCTGCCGGAGGCGGCCTTCGCCTTCGATGCGCGCATCTCGCTCGCGCGCCACGCCGAGAAATCGCTCGACGTGCAGTACTACCTGATCCAGAAGGACGACGTGGGCCTCTTGTTCCTGAAGGAGCTGCGGGAAGCTGCCGCGCGCGGCGTGCGGGTGCGCCTCCTGGTGGACGACCTCTACACAGCCGGCGAGGACGAGGTGTTCAGTTCGTTCTCGGCCTTCCCGAACGTGGAGGTGCGGCTCTTCAACCCGCTGCCGTCGCGGGCCGACTCGCTGGCCACGCGGCTCCTGTTTTCCCTGACCGATTTCGGCCGCATCAACCACCGCATGCACAACAAGCTGCTGATCGCGGACAACAGCTTCGCGGTCTCGGGCGGACGCAACATCGGCAACGAGTACTTCATGCGCAGCACGGCCGCGAACTTCATCGACATGGACGTGATCTCCTGCGGGCCGATCGTGCGGCAGATGTCCGAGGGGTTCGACCGCTACTGGAACAGCTCGCACGCCTGGCCCATCGAGCGCATCGCGCCGCTGCGCACGACGCCCGAGGCCGGGCAGCGGCGCTTCGACGAAATCGTGCGCACGGCCGTGCCCGATGTGCCGATCCGCCCGCGCGACGTGCTGAACAAGTCGCCCGTCGGCGAGCAGCTGATCACCGGCAAGATTGATCGCTACTGGGCGCCGGGCACGCTGTTCGTGGACGACCCCGAGAAGATCACGCGCACGGCCGAGGAGGCCTATGTAGGCAGCGTGACCGAGGGCGCGCTGAGCGTCATCAACTCGGCCCGCCGCGAGGTCAAGATCGGCTCGCCGTATTTCATTCCGGGCACGCGCGGCATGGCGATGATGAAGAAGGCGATCGACAGCGGCGGGCGCATCACCGTGATCACCAATTCGCTGGGCGCCACCGACGAGCCGCTGGCCTACGCGGGCTACGAGCGCTACCGCGCCGACATGCTCAAGATCGGCGTCACCATCTACGAGATCGCGCCCATGCTCACCGGGCGCTCGGGCCAGTTCGGGGATTTCGGCAAGTCGATCAGCCGGCTGCACGCCAAGCTGGCGGTGGTCGACGACGAGCGCTTCTTCGTCGGCTCGATGAACCTGGACCACCGCTCGGCCGCAGTCAACACCGAGATGGGCCTGGTGATCGACAGCCCCGAACTCGTGGGCGACTACAACAAGCTCATGAACGGCCAGCGCATCAACCTGGGCTACCGGCTGCGCCTGGGCCCCGACGGCCGGCGCGTGCAGTGGCTCGAATACGACGATGCGGGCGGCGACATCGTCCACGAAGACGAGCCCGGCGAATTCCTCTGGCTGCGCCTCAAGAACTGGCTGCTGCTGCCCATCGTGGGCGAGGAACTGCTCTAGAGGCGCAACCGCAGCTGTCATCTCCGGCACGGTGACGTGCGTTACATTTCTTGTTGAAGTGTGAACTTTTGTCACCGAATTCTGGAGACCCCGACCATGACCGTTCCCGAGCAGCGCGTGTTTGCCGCGCCGCCCACCACCAGCCGTCGCCGTGTGCTGACCGGGCTGGCCGCCACCGCCGCTACCGCCGCAACGGGTCTGGGCATGCCGGCCTTCGCGCAGGGCAAGCCGATCCGCATCGGGACCACCTTCGACAACAGCAGCGTCGAGAAGGCCAACGGGCAGGGGCTCTTCCAGGGTTCGAGCGCGTTCTTCAATGCGCTGAACAAGTCGGGCGGCCTTAATGGCACCAAGGTCGAGCTGGTCATGGCCGACGACACCTTCAAGCCCGAGGTGGCCAAGGCCAACGCGCTGGCTTTCGAGAAGGACAGCTCGGTGCTCGCGCTGCTGCACCCGCTGGGCACGCGCCAGACCTCCGAGGTGATGGACGCGGTGCCCGGCATGGCCGTCGTGGGCCCGATCACCGGCACCATCTCGCTGCGCAAGAAGACCTCGCCCAACACCTTCTGGGTGCGCGTGAACTACGACCAGGAGGTCGACAAGCTCGTGAGCACGGCGGCCGTGCTGGGCCAGAGCCGCATCGGCCTGGTGCATTCGAACGATCCGCTGGGCCAGTCGGTGCTGGCGGCGTTCAAGGCCTCGCTCGCGAAGGCGAAGCTGGAGCCGGCCGTCATCGCGACCACGCCCAACACCACCAGCATGGAAGTGGGCCCCGCGGCCGAAGCCATCGCCAAGGCCAAGCCGCAGGTCGTGATCATCGGCCTGGCCGGCACGGCGCCGGTCTTCATGAAGGCGCTGCGCGATGCCGGCGGCAACAGCTCGGCCTACGGCCTGTCGATCACGGCCAGCGCGCTGGCCGCCATGGGCGATCTCGCGCGTGGCCTCGGCTTCGTGATCGTGGTGCCCTCTCCGTACTCGACCAAGTTCGAGATCGTGCGCCGCTACCAGGCCGACATGGTGGCCAACGGCACCAAGGATTTCTCGCTCACGAGCCTGGAGGGCTACATCAACGCCGCCGTGCTCGCCGAGGGCCTGCGCCGCGCAGGCGGCTCGCCCACGCGCGCCTCGGTGATGGCGGGCCTGGCCAGCATCGAGAACTTCGACCTGGGCGGGCTGAAGATCAACTACGGCCGCACGAACCGCGAAGGCGGGCATTTCGTGGACGTGGCCGTGATCGGCAGCCGCGGGCAGATGCTGAGCTGACCTGGGTTCGTACCGCGAGCCGTGGCTCGCGGTAGCGTCCATCGGTACTCAGGCAGACGCCGGATCGTCTTCGGGAGGCGCGCACTTACAGTGCCGGCATGGTCCTCGACTTCTGCATTTCCTTCGGCTTGGCCGCCCCCGTGGTGCTGAGCGTCGTTCTCTATCAGGTCGGCCATCGCGCCGTCGCTCAGGGGCGCGTGGGCCCGGTGACTGCCAGCCTCGTCTACGGCCTGTGCGTGGCGGCGCTGCCGCTGGCCGTATGGTGGGGCGTCCACGCGCTCGCGGAGTTCTACATCGTGGGCGAGGGCACCTCGTTCTGGAAGTCCGTGTTGCAGATCGGGCTGGCCTTCCTCATGTACGCGTACCTGTGCATCTCGTGGGCCTTGAGCTTCGTGGCCGCGTGCCTGGCCGCATGGCGGTTCACGGTCTGCGCGAAGCGGTTGAAGCAGGAAGCCCTGGCCTGACGCCGGGCCCGCCGGTCAGCCCGCCACGTCCTCGGCGATTCCCACGCCCAGAAGCCCTTCGAGCAACCCCTTGTCGGCCGCGAGCCCCGCGCTCGGGCCGGCGTGCACCACGGTGCCGCGCTCCAGCACGATGGCCTGGTGCGTCATCTCCAGCGCGAGCACCGGGTGCTGCTCGACCACGATCGACGCCAGCCCTTCCGATTCGCAGAGCCGACGGATCGCTGCGGACAGCTCCTCCACGATGATCGGCGCGAGCCCCTCCATCGGCTCGTCGAGCAGCAGCAGCTTGGGATTGGTCATCAGCGCGCGGCCGATGGCCAGCATCTGCTGCTCGCCGCCCGAGAGCTGGTTGCCGTAGTTGCCGCGGCGCTCGCGCAGGCGCGGAAAGAAGTCGTAGACGCGCTTCAAGTTCCAGCCACCCAGCCGCGCGATCACCGTGAGGTTTTCTTCCACGGTGAGCGAGGGGAACACCTCGCGCTCCTGCGGCACCCAGCCCAGGCCCGCGCGCACGCGCTGGTGCGAGGGCCAGCGCGTGATGTCCGTGCCCTGCCAGCGAATGGCGCCCTGCATCACGCGCGTGTTGCCCATCAGCGTTTCGAGCAGCGTGGTCTTGCCCACGCCATTGCGCCCGAGGATCGCGAGGCTCTCGCCCTGCTGCAGCGAGAAGCCGAGGCGGTCGAGCACCACGGCATTGCCGTAGCCGGCGGTGACGTGGTCGAAAGCGAGCATTTCAGGCATGGTGATGCGAACTCCCCAGATAGACCTCGCGCACACGCGGGTCGGCGCCGATTTCCGCAGGCGTGCCCTCGGTGAGGATGCGCCCGCCCACCAGCACCGAGATGCGGCGCGAGAACCGGAACACGAGCTTCATGTCGTGCTCGATGAAGAGCACGCTGATGTCGTCGGGCAGCGCCGCGATGGCCTCGAAGAGCTCGCCGCTTTCGTCCTCGGGCACGCCGGCCGCGGGTTCGTCGAGCAGGAGGATGCGGGGCTTGGCCGCGAGCGCGAGCGCGATCTCCAGCAGCCGCTGCTTGCCATAGGCGAGCTCGGAGACAGGCACATCGGCCAGGCTGTCGAGCTTCAGCGTGCCGAGCAGCGCATGCGCCTCGTCGAACACCGCCGTGCAGCCCTTGAGCGGCCGCCACCAGGTGGCGCCCAGCCCTTCGCGCTCGCTGATCGCGAGCACCACCGACAGCAGCGGCGTAAGGCTCGGGAACAGCGTGTTGATCTGGAAGGTGCGCGCGAGACCCATGCGCGCGCGCTTGTCGCCCGCCAGGCGCGTGATGTCGCGATCGCCCATGTGGATCGAGCCGCTCGTGGGCTTGAACACGCCGGTGAGCAGGTTGATGAGCGTGGTCTTGCCCGCGCCGTTGGGGCCGATCAGCGCCTGCCGCGCGCCGGGCTCGAGCGAGAGATTCACTTCGCTCACCGCCTGGAAGGCGCCGAAGCGGATGCCGAGGTTTTGCGTGCGCAGGGTGTGGGTGGATGTCATCGCGCCTTCCCCGTCCGCACGAAGCGCGAGAGCGCGCCCATGATTCCGCCGCGCCCGAGCATCACCGCCGCGATCAGGAAGATGCCGAGCCAGAACATCCAGTACTGCGGGTTCATGTCCGCGAACCAGTCGTGCACCAGCATGTAGACGATGGCGCCGATCATCCCGCCGTACAGGCGCCCGGTGCCGCCGAGCACCAGGATGATCAGCACTTCGGCCGAGCGGTTGAAGCCGATCGATTCGATTCCGACGAACTGCGTGGTCTGCGCGAGCAGTGCGCCCGCCACGCCGGCCACCGCGGCCGAGAAGGCGTAGGCCATGCGAAGGCGCGCCTCCACCGGCGAGCCGATGGCCGTCATGCGCTTGCGGCTGTCGTGGATGCCGCGCAGCGCCAAGCCGAACGGCGAGCGCAGCACCAGCCGCACCAGGAGGAACATCGCGAGCACCACGACGAAGGCGTAGCCGAACGCGGTCTTGCCGTAGAGGTCGAAGTCGAAGAGGCCGAGCACCGGCGCGATCACCACGCCCTGCAGCCCGTCGGTGCCGCCGGTGATGCCCGAGAGCCGGTTGGCCAGCTCGTACAGCAGGACGCACACGCCGATAGTGATCATGAGCCGCGTGAGGTCGGCGCCGCGCACCACGAGGTAGCTGAGCACATAGCCGAGCAGGCCGCTCACGACCAGCGCGAACACGAGGCCGGTGAAGGGCTCGCTCCAGCCGTACTTCGCGAGCAGCCCCGCTGCATACGCGCCCGCGCCGAAGAAGGCGGCATGGCCCACGGTGAGGATGCCCGCGTAGCCGAGCGCCATGTCGAGCGACACGGCAAAGAGCCCGAAGATCATGATCTGGCTCATCAGCGTGAGCTTGTCGGGCAAGAGGAAGAAGCTGGACGCGAGCGCGAGCCAGAAGGCGACTTCGGCGATGCGCAGCTGCGCCGGAGAAACCGTGAGGGCTTTCATGCGAGCCCCTTCTTCGCGACGATGCCGTTCGGCCGCGCGAGCAGCATGACGATCATGAAGACGTAGATGAGAAAGGCGCCCGCCTCGGGCCAGTAGTACTTGCCCGCCACGTCGACGATGCCCACCAGCAGCGCCGCGATGAACGGCCCCGTGACGGTGCCCGCACCGCCCACGCACACCACCATCAGGAAGTAGACGAGGTACTTGAGCGGGAACGACGGCTCCAGCCCCAGCATGCCCAGGCTCAGCGCGCCGCCCAGGCCCGCGAGGCCGCAGCCCAGCGAGAAGGTGAGAAAGAAAAGGCGCTGCACGTGGATGCCGGTGCCGCTCGCCACGCGCTGGTTGTCCACCGCGGCGCGCACCATCGCGCCGTAGCGCGTCTTGCCCAGCACCAGCAGCAGCGCGGCCAGCACGGCCACGCCGCAAACGATCAGGAAGAGCCGGTAGCGGCCCACTTCGAGCCCGCCGATGGCGACCTGTCCGTCGAGCGCCGGAGGCAGCGTGAACGGCTGCATCGTCGGCCCGAAGAAGTAGGTGAACGCGGCGATCGACACGAACACCACGCCGATCGACAGCAGCACCTGGTCCAGCGGATGCGCGCGGTAAAGCCGCCGGTAGAACACGAACTCCAGCACCGCGCCCACCAGCGCCGCGGACACGAAGGCGGCCGCGAGCGAGAGCCCGAAGCCCAGCCCCCAGTGGTTCATCAGCAGGCTCGCCGCATAGCCGCCCACCATCGCGAAACTGCCGTGCGCGAGGTTGACGAAGTTCATCAACCCCATCGTGATGGACAGGCCCACGCCGATGAGAAACAGGAGCATGCCGTAGGCCACCCCGTCGAAGATCACGATGCCCATGGGCCTCCTGTGTTGCTGCGCTGCCTTGCGGGCGTGCTTAGTTGGAGCTTTCCTTGGCCGGGTCCTTCACGCGGTCGAACTTGTCGAACTCCACGTTCACCAGCTGGCCGTTCACGCGCTCGGTCTTGCGGATGTAGACGGTCTGCACGATGTCGCGCGTGAGCGGATCGACCTCGATCGGGCCGCGCGGGCTCTCGAAGCGCAGGCCGCGCAGCGCGTCCATGAACTTGTCGCCGCTCGCGTCGCCCTTGGTCTTTTGCAGCGTGAGGTCGATGGCGGCCATGGCGTCGTAGGCGGTCACGGCGAAGTAGCTGGGGCGCAGCTTGGTGCCGTTGTCGGCGGCGAAGTCCTTCACGAACTTCTGGTTCTTCGGGGAGTTGTGGGCGAACGAGTAGTGGTGGCTGGTGACCAGGCCCAGCGCCACGTCGCCGGTGGCATCGAGGTAGCTGTCGTCGGTGGCTTCACCCGTGGCGTAGAGCTTGATGCCGGCCTGCTCCATGCCGCGCTCCTTCCAGACCTTCAGGAACGCCGGCGGCATCACGCCCGAGGGGAAGAAGAAGAACACGGCCTGGGGCTTGGCGTCCTTGATGCGCTGCACGTAGGCCGAGAAGTCGGGGTTGTTCATCGGCGTGCGCACCTCGCCCGAGACCTTGCCGCCGCCGGCGGTGAAGGTCTTCTTGAAGGCGGTTTCGGCATCCACGCCCGAGGCGTAGTCGGCGACCACGGTGTAGGCGTCCTTCACGCCTTCCTTGAGCATGAAGCGCGCCATCGGGTCGGTGACCTGCTGCACGGTGAACGACAGGCGCGCCACGTAGGGTGAGCTGTTGGTGATGGCCGAGGAGGCCGCGTTCATCACGATGGTCGGGATCTTGGCCTGCGTGGCGATGGCGCCCACGGCGTAGGCGTTGGGGCTGAAGTCCAGGCCGGTGAGGATGCTCACCTTGTCGCGCACGATCAGCTCCTGCGCGATGCGCTTGGCGGCATCGGGCGCGGGGCCGGCGGTGTCTTTCTTGACGATCTCGACGGTGCGCCCGCCCACCTTGCCGCCGTGCTCCTTCAGGTACAGCGCGATGCCCGCGTCGAACTGGCGGCCGTAGTCGGCGTAGGGGCCGGAGTAGGTGGCAATGAGGCCGATGCGCAGCGGCTCGTCGGCAGCGTGCGCGGCCACGGTGCCCAGCATGCCGAAGCCGGCGAGCAGGAGGGTCGAGAGAACGGTTCTCTTCGTCATCGTCGTCATGGAAAAACGCCTTTCAGGTGGAATGGATTCAAAGCGGGCGAGTGTGCGTCAGACCTGTGTCTCTGGAATGCGCACCCTCAGGCCATCGAGGGCTGCTGTCACGTTGAGCTGGCAGCTCAGACGCGAGGTGGGCTGGCGCTGGGACGCGACGACTTCGAGCAGCGCGCTCTCCATGTCGTCGGGCGGCGGCAGCAGGGCGGCGAAGGCGTCGTCCACGTAGACGTGGCAGGTGGCGCAGGAGCAGCAGCCGCCGCACTCGGCATCGATGCCGCGCACGTTGCCGCGGATGGCGGTCTCCATGACGCTGGCGCCGACCTTGGCGTCGACCGCGCGCGTGGTGCCGTCCTTGAGGATGTAGTGGATCGTGGGCATGTCGAGGGAACAGTTCAGAACATGTCGAAGTACTCGCGGTGTTCCCACTCCGAGACTTCGAGGTTGAAGCGGGCGATTTCCGCTTCCTTGATGTGGCAGAGGTAGTCGATGAAGACCTTGCCCATCTGGGTGTTGAGCATTTCGTCCTTGCGAAGGCAGGCGAGGGCGTCGCTCAACGAGCGCGGGAGGTGCTCTGCCGGCGTTTCATAAGGCGCATCGGCCGAGGGACCGGGGTCGATGCGATTGCGTATGCCGTCGAGCCCCGAGAACAGCTGCGACGCGAGGTACAGGTACGGATTGGCCGTCGGCTCGCCCACGCGGTTCTCGATGCGCGAGGCGCTCTGGCCCACGCCGCCGAGCACGCGCAGCATCGCGCCGCGGTTGTCGCGCGCCCAGATCGCGCGGTCGGGCGCGAGCGAGAACGGGCGGTAGCGCCGGTAGCCGTTGATCGTGGGGCTCGCGAGCGCCGCCGCGCCGCAGGCGTGCGCCTTCAGGCCGCCGAGGTAATGCATGCCGATCTCGCTCAGGTCCTGGCCTTCGGCCTCGGGCATGAAGGCGTTGACGCCATCGCTCTTGCGGCGCAGCGACTGGTGCAGGTGCCAGCCGCTGGACATCACGTTCGGAATCTTCGGCCGGCACATGAACGTCGCGTGCAGCCCGTTGCGCTGGCAGATCTGCTTGATGGCGCTGCGCAGCAGCACCATGGTGTCGGCGGGCATCGTGCCGGCCGTGGGGCCGAAGGTCAGCTCGAACTGGCTCGGGCCGAATTCGATTTCGAGCGAGCGCAGCGGCAGGCCCAGCGCGATGAGGTTCGAGCGCAGCAACTCCATCAGCCCGTCGACGCGGTCGTAGCGCAGCTCGGTGAGGTACTGGTGGCCGTGCGAGAGCAGCGACACGCGCGGCGGCTCGCCGGGCTGGCCCGAATCGGCCAGGCCCATGCGCGCGTCGTCCAGCTTGAAGACATGGAACTCCACCTCGAGGCCGGCGATGAAGTCCAGCCCCAGCTCGTCCAGCTGCCGCACCGCGCGCTGCAGGATCTGCCGCGTCGCGAAGGGGCAGGGCTTGCCGTCGGCCATATAGGCGTCGCACAGGATCCAGCCGGTGCGCGGGGCCCAGGGCAGCACCTTGAAGGTGGCGGGGTCGGCCACGATGGTGAAGTCCGCGCCGCCCTGCAGGCCCTCGATAGCGAAGCCGCCGTTGGTGGTGAAGACCGGGAACACGGTCTTGTGCGAGGTGTCCTTGGCCAGCAGCGTGGAGGTGAGGTTCACGCCCTCCCACAGCGCCGAGCGCGCCTCGGTGGCGACCAGCGTCTTGCCGCGCAGGATGCCGTGCTGGTCGGGCCAGGCGAAGCGCACGAGATCGACCTCGCCGCTGTCGATGCGGCGCACGAGCTCGCGCGCCTGTGCATGCTGGTCGTCGGACCAGAGACCGAAGCGGTCGACGAAGGTGTTGGCGTTCATCGCGTGTGCGCTCAGGCTGCGAGCCGTGCGGAGGCCCAGTCGGACTTCAGGCGCCGCGCGCGGTCGGCCTCCTGCCAATAGGTCTCGGTGGCCGCTTCGTCGACGACGTGGCCGATGCCGTCGATGGAGGGCGGACCGGTCATCGTGCGCGCTTGCGCAGCGTCGATCAGCATGGGTGCGGTCTCGCCGGCCAGCGTGGCCTCGATGGCTTTCACCAGCACGCGGCGGTAGGCAATGATTCCCTTGTCGGTGCTGCCCAGGTGCTCGCGCGTGCGGTCCTGGATGGCGCCCTGCGATTCCACCGCCCACTGGTCGTGCACGTTGATGTCGTCGCCCATGCCGGTGTAGGTTTCAGTGAGCTGCTCGTCGATGCTGTAGCCGTAGTTGTTGCGCTTGTTCTTGCGCGAGGTGTAGTCGGGCAGCTCGTAGAGCTTCAGGCGCTGGTCGCGCATCTGCTCCTTGTCGACCGGGCCGGTGAAGCTGGTGAAGATCGCGAACCAGTAGCAGTGCGTGTCGTCCACCGGCACGTGCCACTGCGAGATGGTCATCTCCGCGCTCATCGGGATCACGAAGGCCTGCGGGAACACCACGTTGGTCACGCGCACGTGCGCCGTTTCCTCGGAAAGCTTGCGCAGTGCCTTCAGACGAAAGCCGTAGTCGGTGGGCTCCACGCTGATCTCGGGCCGGTCGTACTCGCGCAGCACCTTGGTGATCGGCATGTCGGAGTCGGCCGAGGCGCCGCGGAACTGCTTGCCGTAGCTCTCGGAGGTGTCCGCGTCCTCGAAGAAGCGGTGCAGGTACGAGGCGTGCGCGGGGTCGATGCCCACCTCCAACGCCTGCAGCCAGTTGCATTCGAACAGGCCCTTGAACGCGAAGGTGTGGGTGTCGGGGGCGACGAAGCAGTCGAAATCGGGGAACGCGGGCGGCTCGCCCTCGCCGATGTACGCGAAGACCACGCCGGCCTTCTCGACCACCGGATAGGCCGACTGCTTGATGCGGCTGCACAGCTTGCTGGTGGCGGGCTCGGCGGGGGTCTCCAGGCAATTGCCCTTGGCGTCGAACAGCCAGCCGTGGAAGGCGCAGCGGATGCCGCCGTTCTCCAGCCGGCCGAAGGCGAGGTCGGCGCCACGGTGCGGGCAGTCGCGGTCGAGCATGCCCAGCTGGCCGCTCTCGTCACGGAACAGGACGAAGTCCTGGCCCATGAGCTTCACGGGCTTGACCGGGCGCGGGCCCGCCAGTTCGTCGGCCAGGGCCACCGGCTGCCAGTAGCGGCGCAGCAGCTTGCCGGCGGGGGCGTCGCGTCCGACGCGGGTGATGAAATCATTTTGCTCGGCGCTGATCATCGTGCGGGCTCCATCGTGGGTGCTTCGGAAAGAGGCTGCAATTCATTGCATGCAACTGTATGCATTGTCTTGGTGATCCTCGATGCGGGTCAAACTTTCATCTGCGATTTCGCCCTGTTTCGGGGCTTTATGCGCCCAATATCAGGGTTAACTCTGAGTGTGGCGTGTGTTTTTGACACATGTTGTGCAGAAGTGCATGCAACAACCGAGCCAAGGCAAATATGCTGCGTGCAATGGCGGCCTCGTCTCCTAGAATCCGCTCATTCCCGCTCCCGGCCTCCCGATGGACTCTCAACAATCCCGCGTGCTCGTGCAACTGCGCGACATGATCCTCAAGGGCGAATTCGTGCCCGGAGAGCGGCTGGCCGAGATCCCGCTCGCCGAAAAGCTCGAAGCCTCGCGCACCCCGGTGCGCCTGGCGCTCGCGAGCCTGGAGCACGAAGGCCTCATCGAGCAATCGCCCAGCGGCGGCTACCAGATGCGCCGCTTTACCTCGCAGGAGGTGGCCGACGCCATCCGCGTGCGCGGCGTGATCGAAGGCTTCGCCGCGCGCCTGCTGGCCGAGGACGGCGCGCCGCGCCAGCTGCTGCGCGACCTGAAGGACTGCCTGGACGCCGGCGACCGGGCGGTCAACAAGCCCACCATGGAAATCGACGACTACGCGGCCTACGTCGAGATGAACGACCGCTTCCACAAGCTGATCGTCGAGGGCTGCGGCAACCTCGCGCTCAAGCGGGTGATGGACATGCTCGGCGGCCAGCCCTTCGCCGCGCCGAGCGCGATGCTGCCGATGCAGTCGTCGATGGAAGAGGGCCAGCAGTGGATGCGCCAGGCGCACCGCACGCACCACGCGATGGTGCAGGCCATCGAGCGCGGGCAGGGTTCGCGCGCGCAGGCGCTGGGGGAGGAGCACGTGGAGATCGCGCGCATGAACCTCGATTACGCGCTGGAGCGGCCCGAACTCGCGGCCGAATTGATGCCGGGCATCAAGCTGGTTTCCAAAGGGCGCAACGCCTGAGCGGAACTGGCCGGTCTGCAAAGAAGACTGACCGGTATTTCGGCACTCGCACCGTCTGGCCGGCGACGGCCAAGACTAGAATTTCCGCATGACCACCGCTACCGCCCCCGCCAAGCCCTCGTTCAAGGAACAGATGCTGCAGGCCCGCGAAGAGGCCATCGTGCAAACGGCGAACCGCCTGCTGGCCGAAAAGGGCTTCGAATCGATGACGGTCGACGAGGTGGCCGCCTCCGTCGGCATCGCCAAGGCCAGCCTCTACAAGCACTTTCCCAGCAAGGAAGACCTCGCCGCCGCCGCGATGGTGCGCCTGATGCAGCGCACGCAGGACTTCCTGATGTCGGTGCCCGGCGACGAGAAGCCCATCGACAAGCTGCGCGTGGTGGTGCGCTGGGCAATGGAGGCGCAGCTGGCCGGCGAAATGCCCTCGCTGCCGCACCAGAACTCCACCTTGCGCGCCGCGCTGATGAACAACCGCGGTTATCTCGACCGGCTGGTTGCGATCAGCGACAAGCTCGGCGGCTGGATCCAGGCCGCGCAGGCCGATGGCACGCTGAACCCGAAGCTGCCGGCGATTGCGGTGCTCTACACGCTGTTCGCGCGCGCCTGCGATCCGGTGCTCGGTTTCCTCAAGGCGGGCGGCCTGCAGAGCGACGCGCAGATCGTCGAGCTCGTGCTCGGTACCTGTTTCGACGGCTTGGCTTCGCGCTGAATACCCTGCTGAACGCGCCGAGCGCGTTTCTTCAGCTGTTCAGGCTGCGCCGCGGCGTCACCACCGCTTCTACCGCCGCGCCGACCGCCAGCAGCCGGTGGTCGGTGTTGCCGATGCCGGCCACCATCAGCCCGACCGGCGCGGCGCCCGCGTCGTGGCAGGGCACCGAGAGCGCACAGCCGTCGAACAGGTTCACCACCGAGGGGTTGCGCAGCATGCGGCCGTTGATGCGGTAGTAGGTGTCGTCGTCCTTGAGCACCTCGGCGATCGGCGGGGCGATGTCGGGTGTGGTGGGCATCAGCATCGCGTCGTAGCCAGCAGCGGCGGCGTTGATCGAGCGGATGAACTGGCGGCGCAGCGCTTGCAGCTGCAGGTAGTCGGGCGCGGTGATCGTCTCGCCGGTCTTGATGCGCGCGAGCACGCGTGGGTCGTATTTGGCGGCGCCCGTCTTGATGAATTCGCGGTGCCAGGCGTAAGCCTCCGAGGCGGTGATCATGCCGCGCGGGTTGATGGTCGGCGCCTTGGCGAACTCGGTCATGGGCAGTTCGGTCACCGTGGCGCCCGCGGCCGAGAGCCTGGACAACGCCGACGCAAAGGCCGCGGCGACGGGCGGCGAGAGGTCGTCCTGGAAGAAAGTCTTGGGCACCGCGAAGCGCAGGCCGCGCAGCGAGACCACCTTGGGCGTGCGCGGCAGTTCGCCGGCCAGCACTGCGTCGAGCAGGGCGCAGTCTTCCACCGTCCACGCCATCGGCCCGGCCGAGTCGAAGGAGGTCGACAGCGGCATCACGCCATCGAGCGGAATGCGGCGCTGCGTGGGCTTGAAGCCCACCAGCCCGTTGAGCGCCGCGGGAATGCGCAGCGACCCGCCGGTGTCGGTGCCGATGGCGCCGGCCGCCATGCCGTCGGTCACCGAGATGGCGCCGCCCGAGGTCGAGCCGCCGGGGATGCGGCCGGTCGCGCGGTCGAAGACGTTCTTCGGCGTGCCGTAGTTCGGGTTGATGCCCAGGCCCGTGTAGGCGAACTCGACCGTGTTGGTGCGCCCGATGACGATCGCGCCGGCGCGCCGCAGCCGCTCGACCACGATCGCATCGCGCTGCGCGGGCGGCTGGCCGAGCAGCACCACCGAACCGCCGAGCGTGGTGACGCCGGTTTCGTCGAACAGGTCCTTGAGTGAGATCGGGATGCCGGAAATCGGCGAGGCGGACTCGCGGCCGCTCTTGCGTTCGGCGTCCAGGCGCGCCGCGGTGCTGCGCGCCGACGCGGCGTGCACCTGGATGAAGGTGCGCGCGCCCTCGCCCGCGGGGTTCTGGATGGCGGCCAGCGCTTCTTCGACCAGCTGGCTGCTGCTGAGCGATCCGGCCGCGAGGCGGCGCGACATCTCGGCCATCGAGAACTGGCCCATGGCCTTGCCCGGAGCCTCGGGCGCCTGGGCCAGCGCTTTCGGCAGCACCGACAGCATGCCGACCGCCGCCGCGGCGCCGGCCGAGTGTTGAAGAAAGGTGCGACGTTGTTGTTGCTGTGCCATGGCTCTCTCCGGGGTGGACTCGAGCCAGTCTACACAGCGCCCGCGGCAGGCGCGTAGCCGGCCGTTACGGCGGGGGAAGGGGAGGATGGGGGTCAGCGCACGTCGATCAGCAGGTCGGGGCGATAGCCCTCCTGCTCGCCGTTGCGCTTGTAGCCCAGCGGGTTGGCCACCACGCGGCAACCGTCCTTCACATAGTCGAAGGCGCAGTGCAGGTGGCCGTGCAGCCAGAGCTGGGCAGATGGCAGCAGTTCGTCGAGGGAATTGCAGAAGCCGGCGGTGCCGGGCGTCAGGCCGTAGCGCGGATCGGCGCTCGCCAGGGTCGGCGCGAAATGCGTGATCGCGACCGTCGTGCCGTCGAACGGCACGGCCAGCGCATCACGCAGCCACGCCTGGCACACCAGCGCCTGCTCGCGCAGCGAGCCGGACAGGAAGAGCTCACCGTGGCGCCGGGTGGCCATCTTCTCCAGGTAGAAATCGGCGGCGCGCATTGCCTTGCCGCGCTTCTTGAGCGCCTCGGCCAGGCCGTCGGTGGGTTCGACCAGCGCGTCGAAATCGGCCCAGAGGGTGGTGCCGATGAAGCGGATGCCGTCGATGACGAGGGTTTCGCGCTCCAGCCACTGGATGTCGAGCTCGGCGCACTGGGCGCGCAACCGCTCGTGCGTCTCGTCGAAGTCGGCGCTGTCGTATTCGTGGTTGCCCGGCACGTAGACCACCGGCACCGGCCAGCCGTTGCGGGGCGAGAAACGTCCGAGGCCGAAATCGGTGTCCTCGAGGCGGGAGCCTTCCTGGTAGGAGCCGATGTCGCCCGCCAGGATCAGCAGGTCGGCCCCCGGGATCGGCTCGGCATGGAAGCGGGGGTGGGACTCCAGGTGCAGGTCGGAGAGCAGTTGCAACTTCATCGTCGGGCCAGTCTAGGTGAATCGCCCCATGCATGAAGCGCATAAGGTCAAGCTTGTTTTCCTAGGGATAACCCTTAATCTTGGTACATCAACCACTCAGAGCACGGCCACAAGCCGCGCAACACCATGTTCAGCCTCCTCGCCCAAGTGGCCCGTTTCTTCCGTTCCTCCAGCAACAGCGCCCCGGCCAGCCACGCCGCCGCGCTGATGGAAAGCGCCGACGTTCGCGCCGGCCGCGGTGCGCACCACGCGCAGGAACTGCGCGCAGCCGCATCCGCCTGGCTCAGCGTCATTCGCTGAGCAACGCCCGCTTGGTCAGTCGGGCACCTTCTGCCCGAGGATCGAGCCCGCGAAGGCTGCCGCGGCCGACCGCAACAGTGCGGCCCGCAGCCACTCATGCGCATGCCCGTGTTGGGCGCGCCGGTGCCAGATGGCATCCACATGCACCGGCGGCTGGTCGAAGGGCAGGTCGCGCAGCACCAGCTGGTCGTCGATGCCCGTCACGGTCACGAAGTGACGCGGCAGCACGGTCAGAAGGTCTGAATTTGCGACCACCCGGCCCGCCGTGAAGAACTGGTTCACCGTCACCACGATGCGCCGCTCGCGCCCCATGGCGCCCAGCGTCTGGTCGATGAAGCCGTAGGGCCGCCCCGAAAAACTCACCAGCAGGTGCCGCGCGGCGCAGTAGTCGTCCAGCGTGAGCGGCGCGTTCGCGAGCGGATGGCCGCGGCGCATCACGCACACGTACTGGCCCAGGTAGAGCCGCTGGGTCTCGAACGGCACCCCCACCCCCGATTGCCCCCGCGCCGCCAGGCTGGCGATCACGGCCGGGAAGTAGCCGATCGCCATGTCGACCTCTTCGTTCTCCAGCATCCGGCGCGGGTCGCGCGTGGTCAGCGGGAGCACGCGCAGGGAAATGGCGGGGGCTTCCTTTTCGGCAATCTGCACCAGGCCGGGGATCAGTTCCGCCGCGGTGGCGTCGGCCATGGCCAGCAGGAAGGTGGTGTCGGCGGTCGCCGCATCGAACTCGCCGGGCGCCAATGTGTGCTGCAGCTGGCGCAGTGCGTCGCGTACGGTCGGCCAGAGCGCCAAGGCCCGCGGCGTGGGTTCGACGCCGGCACCGGCGCGGCGGACCAGCTCGTCCCCCAGCACCTCACGCAGGCGCCGCAGCGCGTTGCTCACGGCGGGCTGGGTAATAGAGAGGTTGCGGGCTGCGCGCGTGAGGTTGCGCTCCGCCATCACCTCGTCGAAGACGCGAAGCAGGTTGAGGTCGAGCGTGCGAAAGTTGACGTCCATCAGCGTTGTGAATGATAAACATCAGAAAGATAAAGTGGCAAAGCATTAGGGTAACCCCTAATATCACGGCATCGGCACTCGTTGCCATTCATCCCCGGAGGGATCGCACCATGACCAGCTTTGTCCACGTTGACCAACCCACTGTCCACCCCGGCGTCCGTCGCGCCGAAGTTCTTTTCGAGCAGATCCAGGCCGCACGCGCCGGCACCGAAGGCGCCCGTCCGCTGATCGCCCTGTTCATCGTTGCCATCGCGGCTGCGGTGCTGGTGGTTGCCGACACGCTCGTGTCCAACTGGAACGAAGGCGCACTGCTCGCCGCATGGACCATCTTCTGCCTCGCAGCGATCGCCCTGTTTGCGCTGTTCGCCAGTTCGGTGCGCAAGAGCAGCATCGCCGGCCTCTGGCAAGCCGCTGCCGAACGCCGCGCCGCAGCCCGCGCCGACGCCCGCTTCATGGAAACCGCCAAGAACGACCCGCGCGTGATGCAGGAACTGCAAGCCGCCGTGTGGCGCCAGCAATCGGAAGGCACCGTGCCTGCCGCTGCAGTCGCCAAGATCGACGCACTGGCCCGCATGAGCACCCGTTCGCAGGAAGCACGCATGCCGACACTCTATGAAGCAATGCGCCGCATGAACAGCTCGCGCTATTACTAAGCTGAGCTGAAGCTCACTAGAGATATGGAGCCGCCTTCGGGCGGCTTTTTCATGCCTGGGCGAATCTCTTCAGCTAGGGCGCGCTTCTGTATCTCCTATTAGTAGAGCGGCGCGACCCCGCTGTCTTGGATAGGCGGATGTGCAGGCACTCCTGGTGCTCATGAACAAAGTGTCATGGAGCTAGCGTAAACCCGAAATGTCGATGTATACTCGTGGGCTCGGCTGATGACGCTCTTGCAGCGATTCAGTGGTTGCCCTGAAAGGGGTGGTTACTGAAGAGTTGGTCGAAAAAAGATTCTTCGAAGTTTGACTGGATTGCAAAAAACAGTGCATA
>NZ_JAEFCB010000040.1:2500-5660 GCF_016405905.1 Variovorax sp. IB41
GAAACGTCAAAGTTATAGGGTCAAGTGAATAAGAGCACGTGGTGGATGCCTTGGCAATGATAGGCGACGAAGGACGTGATAGCCTGCGATAAGCTTCGGGGAGCTGGCAAATTAGCTTTGATCCGGAGATTTCCGAATGGGGAAACCCACCGAAAGGTATCGCATGATGAATACATAGTCATGCGAGGCGAACCGGGTGAACTGAAACATCTCAGTAGCTCGAGGAAAAGACATCAACCGAGATTCCGAAAGTAGTGGCGAGCGAAATCGGAAGAGCCTGTTAGTGATAGCACAAGACATAACGGAACAGTTTGGAAAGACTGGCCATAGCGGGTGATAGCCCCGTACGTGAAATGACCTGTGTGGTACTAAGCTAACGACAAGTAGGGCGGGACACGAGAAATCCTGTCTGAATATGGGGGGACCATCCTCCAAGGCTAAATACTCATCATTGACCGATAGTGAACTAGTACCGTGAGGGAAAGGCGAAAAGAACCCCGGGAGGGGAGTGAAATAGATCCTGAAACCGCGTGCTTACAAAAAGTAGGAGCCTCGTAAGGGGTGACTGCGTACCTTTTGTATAATGGGTCAGCGACTTACATTCAGTGGCAAGGTTAACCGAATAGGGAAGCCGTAGAGAAATCGAGTCCGAATAGGGCGATCAGTCGCTGGGTGTAGACCCGAAACCAAGTGATCTATCCATGGCCAGGATGAAGGTGCCGTAACAGGTACTGGAGGTCCGAACCGACTAGTGTTGCAAAACTAGCGGATGAGCTGTGGATAGGGGTGAAAGGCTAAACAAACTTGGAAATAGCTGGTTCTCTCCGAAAACTATTTAGGTAGTGCCTCAAGTATTACCATCGGGGGTAGAGCACTGTTTTGGCTAGGGGGTCATGGCGACTTACCAAACCAAGGCAAACTCCGAATACCGATGAGTACAGCTTGGGAGACAGAGCACCGGGTGCTAACGTCCGGACTCAAGAGGGAAACAACCCAGACCGCCAGCTAAGGTCCCTAAAATTGGCTAAGTGGGAAACGAAGTGGGAAGGCTAAAACAGTCAGGATGTTGGCTTAGAAGCAGCCATCATTTAAAGAAAGCGTAATAGCTCACTGATCGAGTCGTCCTGCGCGGAAGATGTAACGGGGCTAAGCCAGTTACCGAAGCTGCGGATTTGCAATTTATTGCAAGTGGTAGGAGAGCGTTCTGTAAGCCTGTGAAGGTGCGTTGTAAAGCGTGCTGGAGGTATCAGAAGTGCGAATGCTGACATGAGTAGCGTTAAAGGGGGTGAAAAGCCCCCTCGCCGTAAGCGCAAGGTTTTCTACGCAACGTTCATCGGCGTAGAGTGAGTCGGCCCCTAAGGCGAGGCAGAGATGCGTAGCTGATGGGAAACAGGTCAATATTCCTGTACCGTTATATAGTGCGATGTGGGGACGGATCTTAATAGGTCATCCAGTTATTGGATTATTCTGGTTTAGTTGGATGTAGGCGTGCATTAGGCAAATCCGGTGCACATATACCGAGGCCAACGATCGAGCGGACTTGTCCGTGAAGTGACTGAACGAGGTTCCAGGAAAAGCCACTAAGCTTCAGCTATATACGACCGTACCGCAAACCGACACTGGTGCGCGAGATGAGTATTCTAAGGCGCTTGAGAGAACTCAGGAGAAGGAACTCGGCAAATTGACACCGTAACTTCGGAAGAAGGTGTGCCCTATTAGTGTGTAGTGAACAACGAAGCATGAATGGGTTGCAAAAAATCGGTGGCTGCGACTGTTTATTAAAAACACAGCACTCTGCAAACACGAAAGTGGACGTATAGGGTGTGACGCCTGCCCGGTGCTGGAAGATTAAATGATGGGGTGCAAGCTCTTGATTGAAGTCCCAGTAAACGGCGGCCGTAACTATAACGGTCCTAAGGTAGCGAAATTCCTTGTCGGGTAAGTTCCGACCTGCACGAATGGCGTAACGATGGCCACACTGTCTCCTCCTGAGACTCAGCGAAGTTGAAATGTTTGTGATGATGCAATCTCCCCGCGGAAAGACGGAAAGACCCCATGAACCTTTACTGTAGCTTTGTATTGGACTTTGAACAGATCTGTGTAGGATAGGTGGGAGGCTTTGAAGCAGGGTCGCTAGATCTTGTGGAGCCAACGTTGAAATACCACCCTGGTGTGTTTGAGGTTCTAACCTAGGTCCATTATCTGGATCGGGGACAGTGCATGGTAGGCAGTTTGACTGGGGCGGTCTCCTCCCAAAGCGTAACGGAGGAGTTCGAAGGTACGCTAGTTACGGTCGGACATCGTGACGATAGTGCAATGGCATAAGCGTGCTTAACTGCGAGACTGACAAGTCGAGCAGATGCGAAAGCAGGACATAGTGATCCGGTGGTTCTGTATGGAAGGGCCATCGCTCAACGGATAAAAGGTACTCTGGGGATAACAGGCTGATACCGCCCAAGAGTTCATATCGACGGCGGTGTTTGGCACCTCGATGTCGGCTCATCTCATCCTGGGGCTGTAGCCGGTCCCAAGGGTATGGCTGTTCGCCATTTAAAGAGGTACGTGAGCTGGGTTTAAAACGTCGTGAGACAGTTTGGTCCCTATCTTCCGTGGGCGCTGCAGATTTGAGGAAGCCTGCTCCTAGTACGAGAGGACCGGAGTGGACACACCTCTGGTGTATCGGTTGTCACGCCAGTGGCATTGCCGAGTAGCTAAGTGTGGAAGAGATAACCGCTGAAAGCATCTAAGCGGGAAACTCGTTTCAAGATGAGATCTGCCGGGGCCTTGAGCCCCCTAAAGAGTCGTTCAAGACCAGGACGTTGATAGGTCAGGTGTGGAAGCGCAGTAATGCGTTAAGCTAACTGATACTAATTGCTCGTGCGGCTTGACCCTATAACTTTGATCATCAGATCAAGGTGTTATGCCAAGTTGACGCATTCAAAATACATTCAAGCAAGCGCAAGACAATTGCGCGCTGATTCCAAACTCTATGAATTCGTTTACCTGATCATGTGATCAGGTAAACAACCCTTTATGCCTGATGACCATAGCGAGTTGGTACCACTCCTTCCCATCCCGAACAGGACAGTGAAACGACTCAGCGCCGATGATAGTGCGGGTTCCCGTGTGAAAGTAGGTCATCGTCAGGCTCTTACAGCCC
>NZ_JAEFCB010000041.1:0-1762 GCF_016405905.1 Variovorax sp. IB41
TCGTGGAGCTCAGGCCAGTGGACAGGCTGGAGATGCCGCTGGTCGCCGTGCTCAGGCCAGACGACGTGGAGGTCGAGAGACTCGAAATACCGCTGCTCGCCGTGCTCAAGCCGGACGACGTGGACGTCGACAAGCTGCTCACGCTGCTGTTGGTGGAGCTAAGGCCAGTGGAGAGACTGGAGATGCCGCTGGTCGCCGTGCTCAAACCCGAAGACGTCGAGGCGGACAGGCTCGAGATGCTGCTGGTTGCCGTGCTCAGGCCCGACGACGTCGAAGTCGACAGGCTGCTCACGCTGCTGTTCGTGGAACTCAGACCGGTCGACAGGCTAGAGATGCCGCTAGTGGCCGTGCTCAGGCCCGTCGAGGTGGAGGTCGACAGGCTGGAAATGCCGCTGGTAGCTGTGCTCAAACCCGACGAGGTCGAAGTCGACAAGCTGCTCACACTGCTATTCGTCGAACTCAGGCCCGTGGACAAGCTGGAGATGCCGCTGGTGGCGGTGCTCAAGCCGGACGACGTCGAAGACGACAGGCTGCTGACACTGCTGTTCGTCGAGCTCAGGCCCGTTGAGAGGCTGGAGATGCCGCTGGTCGCCGTGCTCAGGCCCGACGACGTCGAAGACGACAGGCTGGTCACGCTGCTGTTGGTCGAGCTCAAGCCGGTCGAGAGACTCGAAATGCCGCTCGTCGCCGTGCTCAGACCGCTGGATGTGGAGGTCGACAAGCTGCTCACACTGCTGTTGGTCGAGCTCAGGCCCGTAGACAGGCTGGAGATGCCGCTGGTGGCGGTGCTCAAGCCGGACGATGTCGAAGACGACAGGCTGCTCACGCTGCTGTTGGTTGAGCTCAGGCCGGTCGAAAGACTCGAGATACCGCTGGCGCTGCTACTCAAGCCTGTCGAGAGGCTGCTGACACTGCTGTTGGTCGAGCTCAGGCCCGTAGACAAGCTCGAGATGCCGCTGGTCGCCGTGCTCAGACCCGACGAAGTCGAGGTCGACAGGCTGCTCACGTTGCTGTTCGTGGAGCTCAAACCGGTCGAGAGGCTGGAGATGCCACTGGTCGCCGTGCTCAGGCCCGACGACGTGGACGTCGACAGGCTGCTGACGCTGCTGTTCGTCGAACTCAGACCTGTGGACAGGCTGCCGATGCTGCTGGTCGCCGTGCTCAAGCCCGAAGAGGTCGAGGCGGACAAGCTGTTGACGCTGCTGTTGGTCGAGCTCAAGCCCGTGGACAGGCTGGAGATACCGCTGGTGGCGGTGCTCAGGCCGGACGACGTGGAGGTCGACAGGCTGCTGACGCTGCTGTTTGTGGAGCTCAGGCCCGTAGACAGGCTGGAGATGCCGCTCGTCGCCGTGCTCAGACCACTGGATGTCGAGGTCGACAAGCTGCTCACACTGCTGTTGGTCGAGCTCAGGCCGGTCGAGAGGCTGGAGATGCCACTGATCGCCGTGCTCAGGCCCGACGACGTCGAAGACGACAGGCTGCTCACGCTGCTGTTGGTTGAGCTCAGGCCCGTAGACAAGCTCGAGATGCCACTGGTCGCAGTGCTCAGACCGGACGAGGTCGACGTCGACAGGCTACTGACGCTGCTATTCGTTGAGCTCAAGCCAGTCGAGAGGCTGGAGATGCCGCTCGTCGCAGTGCTCAGGCCCGACGACGTCGAAGACGACAGGCTGCTCACGCTGCTGTTGGTCGAGCTCAGGCCCGTCGACAAGCTCGAGATGCCACTGGTCGCAGTGCTCAGACCGGACGAGGTCGACGTCGA
>NZ_JAEFCB010000041.1:1861-2839 GCF_016405905.1 Variovorax sp. IB41
TACTGACGCTGCTATTCGTTGAGCTCAAGCCAGTCGAGAGGCTGGAGATGCCGCTGGTCGCAGTGCTCAGGCCCGACGATGTCGAAGTCGACAGGCTGCTCACGCTGCTGTTCGTGGAGCTCAGGCTTGTAGACAGGCTGGAGATGCCGCTCGTCGCCGTGCTTAGGCCCGACGACGTCGAGGTCGACAGACTGCTCACGCTGCTGTTCGTCGAGCTCAGGCCAGTCGAGAGGCTCGCGATGCCGCTGGTGGCAGTGCTCAGCCCCGACGACGTGGAGGTCGACAGACTGCTCACGTTGCTGTTCGTGGAGCTCAGGCCGGTCGAGAGGCTGGAGATGCCGCTCGTCGCCGTGCTCAGGCCGCTGGACGTCGACGTAGACAGGCTATCAATTCTGCTGTTCGCCGTGCTCAACCCGGACGACGTGGAAGTCGACAAGCTGCTCACACCGCTGTTGGTCGAGCTCAGACCCGTGGACAGGCTCGAGATGCCGCTGGTGGCGGTGCTCAAGCCGGACGATGTCGAAGACGACAGGCTGCTGACACTGCTGTTCGTCGAGCTCAGGCCCGTCGAGAGGCTCGCGATGCCGCTGGTGGCAGTGCTCAGCCCGGACGACGTGGAGGTCGACAAGCTGCTCACGCTGCTGTTCGAGGAACTCAGGCCAGTCGACAAACTGGAGATGCCGCTGGTCGCCGTGCTCAGACCCGACGACGTCGAAGTCGACAAGCTGCCGACACTGCTGTTCGTGGAACTCAGGCCCGTGGACAAGCTCGAGATGCCACTGGTCGCCGTGCTCAGGCCCGACGAGGTGGAGGTCGACAGACTGCTCACGTTGCTGTTCGCGGAGCTCAGGCCGGTCGAGAGGCTGGAGATGCTGCTGGTGGCCGTGCTCAAGCCCGACGAGGTCGAGGTCGAGAGGCTTGTGATGCTGCTGGTCGCAGTGCTCAGACCCGACGACGTGGACGTCGACAGGCTGCTCA
>NZ_JAEFCB010000042.1 GCF_016405905.1 Variovorax sp. IB41
ACCGTGCTGGCCGCGTTCGCCGATGCGGGCGCCAAGGTGGCGGTGGTCACGGCCAAGGACAAGCTGCGCAAGCTGCTCGGCCACAAGATGAAGGGCATCTGCTTTTCGTCGGAGAAGTCGGACCAGGTGACGATGGAAGAAAACGGCATCGACGACGTGCTCGGCATGGTCGGCATGCCGGTGCCCTCGGTCTACAGCGCGGAGCTGTCGGAGTTCGTGTTCGCGGCGGGCGTGAAGCTGATGGAGCGCCAGCGGCCCGACCTCATGTACCTCTCGACCACCGACTACGTGCAGCACAAGGCCGCACCCGGCAGCCCCGCGGCCAACGCCTTCTACGCGATGATGGACGGCTACCTCGCGCAGCTCGATGCGCTGGGCGCCACCATCGTGGTCACCGCCGACCACGGCATGAACGACAAGCACGGCGCCGACGGCTCGCCCAACGTCATCTACCTGCAGGACGTGCTGGACGGCTGGTACGGCGCCGGCACGGCGCGCGTGATCCTGCCGATCACCGACCCCTATGTGGTGCACCACGGCGCGCTCGGCTCGTTCGCCACCGTCTATGCGCCCGACGAGGCGAGCGCGCCCGGCTGGATCGATCGCATCAGGCAGGTGCCGGGCATGGAGCTCGTGCTCTCGCGCAAGGACGCCGCCCAGCGCTTCGAACTGCCGCCCGACCGCATCGGCGACATCGTAGTCGTGAGCGAGCGCAACACGGTCATCGGCACCTCGGCGAGCCGCCACGACCTGTCGGCACTCGAAGTGCCGCTGCGCTCGCACGGCGGCGTGTCGGAGCAGCGCGTGCCGCTGATCTGCAACCGTCCGGTGACCGGCATCGCCGCCGGCCGGCGCCTGCGCAACTTCGATGCGCTGGACATCGCGCTGAACCACGCCCCATAACGAAACGTCATCCGGAGCACCTCCATGAGCCAAGTGAGCCAAGCCATCCTGAAGCCAGGCACCATCCATCGCGAGGCCCTGCGCATCGCCGGAGAAAAAGTCCATCGCGATCGCACGATCGACGTGACCTACCCCTACACCGGCGAAGTGATCGCCACCGTGCCCAAGGCCACGCTGGACGACGTGCGCAACGCCTTGCGCATCGCCCGCGACTACAAGCCCACGCTCACCCGCTACGAGCGCTACAAGATCCTGATGCGCGCGGGCGAGATCATCGCCTCGCGCCTGGACGAGATGTCGCGCACCATCACGCTGGAGTCGGGGCTCTCGCGCAAGGACTCGCTGTACGAAGTGGGCCGTGCGTCCGACGTGCTGCTGTTCGCCGCCAACCAGGCGCTGGTGGACGATGGCCAGGTGTTCTCGTGCGACCTCACGCACCACGGCAAGAGCCGCAAGGTCTACACGATGCGCGAGCCCCTCCTGGGCGCCATCACTGCCATCACGCCGTTCAACCATCCGCTGAACCAGGTGATCCACAAGGTGGCGCCGGCCATCGCGACCAACAACCGCATCGTTCTGAAGCCCAGCGAGAAGACGCCGCTCACCGCGTTCCTGCTGGCCGACATCCTCTACGAAGCGGGCCTGCCGCCGCAGATGCTGTCGGTGCTCACCGGCGACCCGAAGGAGATCGCCGACGAGCTGCTCACCAACGCCGACGTGGACCTGGTCACCTTCACCGGCGGCGTGCCCATCGGCAAGTACATCGCGGGCAAGGCCGTCTACAAGCGTCAGATCCTGGAGCTGGGTGGCAACGATCCGATCATCGTGATGGAAGACGCCGACGTCGAGGAGGCCGCCACGCTCGCGGCCAACGGCTCGTACAAGAACTCGGGCCAGCGCTGCACGGCAGTCAAACGCATGCTGGTGCACGAGTCGGTGGCTGATCAGTTCGTCGAACTGCTGGTCGCCAAGACCCGCGCGCTGAAATATGGCGACCCGATGGACCCTGAAACGGACATGGGCACCGTCATCGATGAGGCCGCGGCCAAGCAGTTCGAGGCCGTGGTCAATGAAGCGATTGCCGCCGGCGCGAAGCTGCGCTACGGCAACGAGCGCCGCGGCGCGCTCTATTCGCCGACGGTGCTCGACCATGTGGACCCGGAGATGACCGTGGCCAAGCACGAGACCTTCGGGCCCGTGTCGCCGGTGATCCGCTTCAAGAGCATCGACGAGGCGATCCGCATCTCCAACGGCACGGCCTACGGCCTCTCGTCGGCGGTCTGCACCAATCGCCTGGACTACATCACGCGCTTCATCCGCGAGCTGAATGTCGGCAGCGTCAACGTGCGCGAAGTGCCGGGCTACCGGCTGGAGCTCACGCCCTTCGGCGGCATCAAGGACTCGGGCCTGGGCTACAAGGAAGGCGTGCTCGAGGCGATGAAGAGCTTCACCAACACCAAGACCTATTCGCTGCCCTGGTAA
>NZ_JAEFCB010000043.1 GCF_016405905.1 Variovorax sp. IB41
CCGTTGATCAGGATCTCTTCCTTGGCGGTGATGCTGATCCGGTTGGCCTCCAGCTTGATGTCGAGCTTGGCCATGAGATTGATGCTGTCCTGCAGCGCCACGATGTCGATCCCCGCGGTCGCAGCCGTCAGGCGAATGGCCTTGTAGGCGAACACACGCACGGCTTCCTTGACGCTGACCAGGAAGCTCTTGCCGGCACTGATGCTGGCGTGCCCGCCGCTGCTGAACGCGTTGTGCGCGATGCTCGCGATGTGCGTGGAGGCGGCGGCGGTGCTGTGAATGCCCGCCGCGCTGGCGAGCACCAGGTGCGGTTCCTCGAGTTCCGGAAAGCCGCCGGTTTGCCCGGCTGCGCCCTTGCCCTTGATGGCATCGTTCTGCGCCTTGAGATCCTGCGTGACGGCATCCTGGTCGCCCGCTTCGTGCGCCTTCGCCTCCTGCGCAGTCTGACTCAGCCGTTCATGCAGATCGCGCGCGGCTGTCAGCCGCGCGACGGTCTCTCCCAGGTCGGTGATGTGCGCCTGCGCATTGGGCCGGCCCTCGGTGGTGACCAGCAATCCCTTGGCCGCGCGGACGGCGCCATGCCCGTCGGTGCGCAACTCCACGCCTTGGCCGCGGTCGTCCTTGCGGCCCGCCGTGTCCTCGATGCGCCCGATGTGCCCCAGGCTCAGGCTGCTGCTCAGGTGGTCGCTCTTGAGCTGCGCCTGGATCTTGCCGGGGTGGTCGTCCAGTTCGAGATGGTTGCCGCGCGCCCCGAGGCCGCTGCCATCCGCGCTCAGCTCCCTGCTGCGAAAGCCCGACAGATTCTTCTGCCCGGGCAGTTGCCGCGGCGGCATGTTCAGCCGGTTGTAGACGCGGCCCGTGACGATCGGGCGGTCGGGGTCGCCGCTCTCGAAGTCGACGATCACCTCCTGCCCGATGCGCGGCACCTGCATGCCGCCGAACTGGCTGCCGGCCCACGGGGAGGCGACGCGAATCCAGCAGGAGGCGTTCTCGTCCTTCGTGCAGTACCGGTTCCAGTGGAAGCTGACCTTGATGCGGCCGTATTCGTCGGTCCAGATTTCCTGATTGGCAGGGCCCGTGACGATCGCCGTCTGCGGCCCCGTGGTGCGGGGCTTGGGCTGCGTCTGCGGCGAGCGAAAGATCTTGCTGGCGGGCTGGACCTCGAAGTCGGTGTGGCACGCGTAGTCTTCCTCGCCACTGGCCTGGGCGCTCGCTTGGCCACTCGCCTGACCGTTCTCGTGCAGCCGCAGCGTGCTGGCGATGACGAGGTAGTCGAGGTTCGCCGCGTCCTGCGGGTAGTTGACCAGCGAGAAGGTGCAGCCCGTCACCACCGCGCGCAGGTTGCCGCTGCCTCGGCCGCGGCTGCCCGGCGCGCCGGTCGCTTCCATGCGGGTGCGCGCCAGGTCGCGGCCTTCGTCGGGGTCGCTGTAGTCGCCCGGCCACCGGTACATCTCCTGCGTGTTGTGGCCGGTGTTGCGCGGCATGCTGGCCGTCTGCCGGAGCCTCGCGCGGGGCTTCGTGAAGTCGAAATCGTCGGTGACCCATCGACCCGACTCCAGGTTCTCGATGCTCTGGAAATGGCTGCAGTGCTCCTCGTCGATCCTGTGGCCCGGCGGGTAATAGCCGATGTCGTGGTACGCCTGGCTCTCGAACCTCCGGTGAGCCCCTGCGTCGTCCACCAGCACCAGCCGGTGAGCGCCGTCCTTGTGCTCGAAGAAGTAGTAGATGCCGAACTCCTGCATCAGCCGCGTGATGAATTCGAAGTCGGTCTCGCCGTACTGGACCTGGAACACGCGCGGGGGGTAGCGGTGGGTGACGCGCTTTTCCGTGGGAAAGCTGTAGTCGGCGAGCACCTCCTCGATGATCTCCAGCGGGGTCCTGTTCTGGAAGATCCGGTGGTCGCTGGTGCGGGTCGCAAGGATCAGCCAGGGCCGCAGCACGATCTCGTAGAGGCCCCGGCGGTTCTCGTGCTGCACGAAGCGCGCGCTGGTGACCAGGCCGTTGATCTCGCGGGTGCCGGCGCCCGTGCGCGCCGTGGGGCCGAAGCCCTTGCCGTCGAGTTCAATGCGGATGCCGAACTCCTTGCCAACGAGCTGCTTGACCGGCACGTTGGCCGTGACGTACCCGGTGAGCATCGGGCTGTCGGGGGTCTGCAGGCGGACGGTGTATTCGAAGAGTTCGCCCAGCGCCTCGGTGCCCTCGAGCGACTTGAATTCCAGTGCGGGGCTGCCCAGCAGGCTGGGCATGGCGGGGCTGTCGACGCGGACGGTGCGCGAGGCGCTGAAGAGAGAAGAAAAAGACACGCGATGGACCTTGAGGAATGACCTTCCAAAAAGTCTGAGGCCTGC
>NZ_JAEFCB010000044.1 GCF_016405905.1 Variovorax sp. IB41
AGCGCCATGGGGTGGGCGCGGCGACGCTGTTCCATCTGGCGTGGGCGCTGGTGCTGGGCAAGGCCACGGGCAAGGACGACGTGGTGTTCGGCACCGTGCTGTTCGGGCGCATGCAGGGCGGACAGGGCGCCGAACGCGCAGTCGGCCTTTTCATCAACACGCTGCCGCTGCGGATTCGCCTGGGTGCCCAGAGCGTGTTGCAGTGCGTGAAGCAGACGCATGAAGCGCTCACGCAACTGCTGCACCACGAGCACGCCGGACTTTCGCTGGCGCAGCGCTGCACGGCACTGCCGGGCGGAACGCCGCTCTTCTCGGCGCTGCTGAACTACCGCTTCAATCCGCGGCCGATGAAGTCGTCGAAGAACCCGCTGGGCGAAGGCATGGAAGTGCTCGGCGGCCGCGAGTTCACCAACTACCCGTTCGACATGTCGGTGGACGACCTGGGCGACGGTTTCGAGCTGATCGCGCTGATCGACCAGGCCGTGGACGCGCAGCGCGTGTGCGGCCTGATGCACGCGGCGATCGCCGAGATCGCCCGCGCGCTCGCAACGCACCCCGCGCAGCTCGCATGCGACCTCGACCTGGTGCCCGCATCGCAGAAGCAACAGCTCGCGGCCTGGGGCGTCAACCCGCAACGCTACGACGACGCGCAGCCCGTGCACCGCCTGTTCGAGCGCCATGCGAAAGAAAGGCCGGAGGCGCCCGCTCTGGTGTTCGGCGATGCAACGCTGAGCTACGCGGAGCTCAACGCGAGGGCCAACCGCCTCGCGCACCGCCTGATCGACCTGGGCGTGAAGCCCGAGCGCCGCGTGGGCATCGCGGTGGAGCGCTCCATCGAGATGATGGTGGGCCTGCTCGCGATCCTGAAGGCCGGCGGCGCCTATGTGCCGCTGGACCCCGAGTACCCGGCCGAACGCCTGGCCTATATGGTCGGCGACAGCAGCATCTCGCTGCTGCTCACGCAGTCGCACATCGCGGGGCGCCTTGTGTCCGGCGGTTCGCTGCCGACGCTGGCGCTCGATGCGCTCGACCTGTCCGCGCAGCCCGCGCACGACCCGCAGGTCGCGCTGCACCCAGGCGGCCTGGCCTACCTGATCTACACCTCGGGCTCCACCGGGCGGCCCAAGGGCGTCGGCATTTCGCACGGCGCGCTGGTGCAGCATGCGCAGGAATCGATCCGGTTCTTCGGCCTCGTGCCATCGGACCGCATGCTGCAGTTCTCGACGCTGAACTTCGACGGCTTCATCGAGCAGACCTTCCCGCCGCTCGCAGCGGGCGCCGCGATCGTGCTGCGCGGTCCCGCGCTGTGGGACAGCGAGACCTTCTACCGCGAACTCATCGACAAGCGCATCAGCGTGGCCGACCTCACCACGGCCTACTGGCTGCTGCTCGCGCAGGATTTCGCGCGCCATGGCGCGCGCCCGTACGGCGCGCTGCGGCAGGTCCATGCGGGCGGCGAGGCGATGCCGCCCGAAGGGCTCAATGCCTGGCGCCAGGCGGGGCTCGCGCACATCGCGCTGCTCAATACCTACGGACCGACCGAGGCGACGGTCACGGCTTCGGTGCTGGATTGCGCGCCTTATTTGCAGGCGGGCGACGAAGGCGTGCCGCTGCGCATGCCCATCGGCGTGCCGCTGGCGGGCCGCGCATTGCGCGTGGTCGGCCCCGACTTCAGCCTGGTGCCGCAGGGCGCGGCGGGCGAGCTGTGCATCGGCGGCGCGCTGTTGGCGCGCGGCTATCTCGGCCGACCCGGGTTGAGCGCGCAACGCTTCGTGGCGGACCCGTTCGACGACAAGGGCGGGCGGCTCTATCGCACGGGCGATCTGGTCCGCTGGAACGAGCAGGGCCAACTGGAGTACCTGGGCCGCATCGACCATCAAGTGAAGATCCGGGGCTTCCGCATCGAACTCGGGGAGATCGAGGCGCAGCTGCTGTCGCAGCCCGAGGTGCGCGAAGCCGTGGTGGTGGCCGGCGAGGGCCCGC
>NZ_JAEFCB010000045.1 GCF_016405905.1 Variovorax sp. IB41
ACGTTCTTCGTCGTGCTCGCGATCGTCACCTTCTTGTCGGCCGCGATCCTGGTGGCGCCCTTCTGGCTTTGCAGCGTCACGCTGCCGCTGGCCGCATGCAGCGTGATGCCGCGCTCCTGGTTGGGCTCGCTGCCGCCGCTCGCCTTGGCGCCCAACGTGTACAGGCTCACGCCCTTGGCCACGCCCACCGCGATCTGCCCTTGCGCGGGCAGATGGATGTCCTGATGGGCAACGATGGCGGTGTGCTTGCCGCTGACGGCAATCGCCTCCTTCGGCGTGACGAAGCCAATGCCCATGGGGGCGCTGAACTGCAGGTGCGGCTCGCTGTACGCGGTGACGCTGCCTTGGCCGCCTTCGGTGGCCTTGATATCGCCGCCGCTGCCGTTCGATTGCGCGGTGTTGCCTTCTTGCTGTGCCCCCAGCACTTCGGCCACGTGCTTCAGTGCCTCGATGGCGGGCAACTTGTCCGGGGCTTCTTCGCCCTTGATTTGCGCCTTCTGCGTCTGCGCACTCTTGGCCAGCGACGTGGCGAGTTCCTCGGCTTGTTTCGTCTGCTGCTGCGCCTCGCGGCTGGCCATGAAGGCGCCCTTCGCGTTCTGCTGGGCGTGGGCGCTCACGAGCAGGCCTGCACCGGCGCGGATCGCACCCTGCGCCGTCGTAGCGAGTTCGGCCCCATGGCCTCGCGCCTTGCCGCGCGCGTTGTCGTCCTGCTGCTTGTGATGCCCCAGGTGCAGCCGGCTCTGCGCCTGCGTGGTCGCCAGGCTCGTGCTGCCCTGCCCCGGGGTGTCGTCGAAGACCAGTTGGTTGTAGCCGCCGTCGCCGCTCTGGCTGGCGCTCAGTTCCTGGGTCTTGATGCCGGAGAAGACAGCGTTGTGCGCATGCTCCTTGGCATCCTTGCCTTCGCCTGCGAACCAGGCGGGGGCGTTGCCGGTGGATTGCGCCGCGCCCGCGGACTTCTCGTTGTGCTGGGCATCGGTCTGGCCGGCGCCGTTGTACAGGGCCGCGACGACCACTGGGCGGTCGATGTCGCCATGATGGAATTCGACCAGCACTTCCTGCCCCACGCGCGGCAGGGCGACCTGACCCCAGTTGTCACCGGCAGCGCTGGCTGCCACGCGCACCCAGGCGCCCAGGCGATCGGCCGCGGGCGCGTTGTCCTGGCCGTCGGCGCGGGGTTGTCGGGCGCTCGAGGCGCTGCCGCGCTGCCAGTGGAACTGGACCTTGACGCGGTGGTCGCGGTCGGTGTGCACGGGGGCGTTCTCGCCCACGCCGATCACGATGGCGCTCTGGCTGCCATGCACGCTGGGCTTGGGATGGATGCGCTGGCCGTGGCCGTCGATGCTCAGCGGGCGGTAGGGGATGGCCGCGCGAACGGTGGTGAAGTCGTTGCGGTAGTGCGTGACGGTGTCGGGGCCAGCAGCCGCGTTGCCGCTGTCCTCCGGTGCATCGAACACGGTG
>NZ_JAEFCB010000046.1 GCF_016405905.1 Variovorax sp. IB41
ACAGGCTGGTGACGCTGCTGTTGGTCGAGCTCAAGCCGGTGGAAAGGCTAGAGATACCGCTGGTAGCCGTGCTCAGACCCGACGAAGTCGATGTCGACAAGCTGCTCACGCTGCTGTTGGTGGAGCTAAGGCCAGTGGAGAGACTCGAGATACCGCTGGTCGCAGTGCTCAAGCCCGACGAGGTCGAAGTCGAGAGGCTCGAAATGCTGCTGGTCGCAGTGCTCAGACCCGACGACGTGGACGTCGACAGGCTGCTCACGCTGCTGTTCGTGGAGCTCAAGCCGGTGGACAGGCTGGAAATACCGCTGGTTGCCGTGCTCAAGCCCGACGAAGTCGACGTCGACAGGCTGGTGACGCTGCTGTTGGTCGAGCTCAAGCCGGTGGAAAGGCTAGAGATGCCACTGGTGGCAGTACTCAGTCCGGACGACGTCGAAGTCGACAGGCTGCTCACGCTGCTGTTCGTTGAGCTCAGGCCAGTCGAAAGACTCGAGATACCGCTGGTCGCCGTGCTCAAGCCCGACGAAGTCGAGGTCGAGAGGCTCGTGATACTGCTGGTCGCAGTGCTCAACCCCGACGACGTGGAAGACGACAGGCTGCTCACGCTGCTGTTGGCCGAGCTCAAGCCGGTGGACAAGCTGGAGATGCCGCTGGTCGCTGTGCTCAAGCCCGACGAGGTCGAGGTCGAGAGGCTCGAAATGCTGCTGGTCGCAGTGCTCAGACCCGACGACGTGGACGTCGACAGGCTGCTCACGCTGCTGTTCGTCGAGCTCAGGCCGGTAGACAGGCTGGAGATGCCGCTGGTTGCCGTGCTCAAGCCCGACGAAGTCGACGTCGACAGGCTGGTGACGCTGCTGTTGGTCGAGCTCAAGCCGGTGGAAAGGCTAGAGAT
>NZ_JAEFCB010000047.1 GCF_016405905.1 Variovorax sp. IB41
TTGCGGTGCTCAGGCCAGACGATGTGGAGGTCGACAGGCTGCTCACGCTGCTGTTCGTCGAGCTCAGGCCGGTGGACAAGCTGGAGATGCCGCTGGTCGCTGTACTCAGACCCGACGACGTGGAAGTCGACAGGCTGGAGATACCGCTCGTTGCGGTGCTCAGACCGCTGGACGTGGAGGTCGACAGGCTGCTGATGCTGCTGGTCGCGGTGCTCAGACCCGACGACGTCGAGGTCGACAAGCTGCTCACGCTGCTGTTCGTCGAGCTCAGGCCAGTCGAGAGGCTGGAGATGCCGCTCGTCGCCGTGCTCAAGCCCGACGACGTGGACGTCGAGAGGCTGCTCACGCTGCTGTTCGTGGAGCTCAGGCCAGTGGACAGGCTGGAGATGCCGCTGGTCGCCGTGCTCAGACCCGACGACGTCGAGGTCGACAAGCTGCTCACGCTGCTGTTGGTCGAGCTCAAACCGGTGGACAGGCTGGAGATACCGCTCGTCGCAGTGCTCAGCCCGCTGGACGTCGACGTGGACAGGCTGTCGATGGTGCTGGTTGCGGTGCTCAGGCCAGACGATGTGGAGGTCGACAGGCTGCTCACGCTGCTGTTGGTCGAGCTCAGGCCAGTCGAGAGGCTCGAGATACCGCTGGTGGCGGTGCTCAGACCGGACGACGTGGAAGTCGACAGGCTGCTCACGCTGCTGTTCGTCGAACTCAGACCAGTCGAGAGGCTGGAGATGCCGCTCGTTGCCGTGCTCAGGCCAGACGACGTGGAGGTCGACAGGCTGCTCACGCTGCTGTTCGTGGAGCTCAGGCCAGTGGACAGGCTGGAGATGCCACTGGTCGCCGTGCTCAGACCCGACGACGTCGAGGTCGACAAGCTGCTCACGCTGC
>NZ_JAEFCB010000048.1 GCF_016405905.1 Variovorax sp. IB41
ACGCTGTTCCAGCATCCGCAGCTCGCTGCGTTTGCGCAGGCCCTGATGCATGAGCGCCAGAGCACTGAAGTGGTCGTTCCCGCCAACGGCATTCCTGCCGATTGCAAGGCGATCGAACCGCAGATGGTCACGCTGATCGATCTCGATGCACCGCAGATCGCGCGCATCGAATCGGCAGTGCAGGGCGGCGTCTCCAACATCCAGGACATCTACCCGCTCGCGCCGTTGCAAGAGGGCATGCTGTTCCATCACCTGCTGCAGACCGAAGGCGATGCCTACGTCACGCCGCTGGGCCTGAGCTTCGACAGCCGCCAGCGCCTGGAGCGCTTCATCGCCAGCTTCAACCAGGTGATCGCACGCCACGACATCCTGCGCACCGCGGTGCTGTGGGAAGGATTGAAGGAGCCGGTGCAGGTGGTGCAGCGGCATGCGACGCTGAACCTGCAATGGCTGCAGGACGTGGACATGGCCTCGGATGTCGCCGCACAACTCGCGGCCTACGTCCACCCCTCGCATTACCGCATCGACGTGCGCGAGGCGCCGATGATCCGCGCGATCGCCGCGCACGACGACGCAAGCAACCGCTGGCTGCTGCAACTGCCCAGTCACCACCTGGTGCTGGACCACACGACGCTGGACCTCCTGGTCGAGGAGATCGCGCTGATCGAGCAGGGCCGGCAGGCTGAGCTTCCCGAGCCGGTGCCCTTCAGGCGCTTCGTCGCACAGGCACGGCTGGGCGTGAGCCAGGCCGAGCACGAGGCGTTCTTCCGCCGGATGCTGGGCGATGTGGACGAGCCGACGGCGCCGTTCAACCTGCTGGACGTGCAGGGCGATGGCACGC
>NZ_JAEFCB010000049.1 GCF_016405905.1 Variovorax sp. IB41
TTGCGGATGCGTGCGAGTTCGTCGTTGTAGAGCTTGACGATGGCGGGGTCGTACTGGGCGGCGAACTTGTCGATGACGGGCTGGGCGATGGTGCGCATGCGGGCTTGTTCGGCGGCGCTGAGCTCGTTGAACTGCGCGCCCTTGGCCTGCAGGTCGCCGACGGCCTTCTGCGCTGCTGCGCGGCTGACCTGGCGTTGATAACCGCGCGCCTCATTGGCCGCGTCGTTCATCATCTTCTGCTCGGCGGGCGTGAGCGAGTCCCAGAACTTCTTGCTCACCAGAACGATGTTGGCCGCGTAGACATGGTTTGTGGCGCTCACGAACTTCTGCACCTCGTAGAACTTGTTCGAGAGGATCACGGCGTACGGATTTTCTTGACCATCGACCGCCTTCGACTCCAGGGCCCCATAGAGCTCTGCAAAAGGCATCGGCACCGGGTTGGCCTTGAAGGCCTTGAAGGTCTCCAGGAACACCGGGTTCGGGATCACGCGGATCTTCAGGCCCTCGAGGTCTTCGGGCTTGGTGATGGGGCGCTTGCTGTTGGTGACGTTGCGAAAGCCCAGGTCCCAGTAGCCCAGGGCGACGAGGCCCTTCTCGGGAAGCTTGGCGATCAGCGCTTGCCCCAACGGCCCATCGAGCAGTGCATCGGCCTGTGCGAACGAATTCACCGAGAACGGAAAGTCGACGAGACCGAACTCCTTGACGATGC
>NZ_JAEFCB010000004.1:0-90948 GCF_016405905.1 Variovorax sp. IB41
CGGTGGACAGACTCGAGATGCCGCTGGTCGCCGTGCTCAAGCCCGAAGAGGTCGAGGTGGAGAGGCTCGAAATGCTGCTGGTTGCAGTGCTCAGGCCCGACGATGTCGAGGTCGACAAACTGCTCACGCTGCTGTTGGTCGAGCTCAAGCCGGTGGACAGACTCGAGATGCCGCTGGTCGCCGTGCTCAAGCCCGAAGAGGTCGAAGTTGAGAGGCTCGAGATGCTGCTGGTCGCCGTGCTCAGGCCCGACGACGTCGAAGTCGACAGGCTGCTTACGCCGCTGTTCGTCGAGCTCAGGCCAGTCGAAAGGCTCGAAATGCCACTGGTCGCAGTGCTCAGACCCGACGAAGTCGAAGTCGACAAGCTGCTGATGCTGCTGGTAGCCGTGCTCAGGCCGGACGAGGCCGAAGTCGAGAGGCTGGAGATCCTGCTCGTCGCCGTGCTCAAACCAGTGGACGTCGAGGTCGACAGGCTGCTCACGCTGCTGTTGGTGGAGCTCAGGCCCGTCGAGAGGCTCGAGATGCCACTCGCCGCCGTGCTCAGGCCGGACGACGTCGAGGTCGACAGGCTGCTCACGCTGCTGTTTGTCGAACTCAGCCCGGTAGAAAGGCTCGAGACGCTGCTGGCCGCGGTGCTCAGGCCAGACGATGTCGAAGACGACAGGCTGCTCACGCCGCTGTTGGTCGTGCTCAGTCCCGTGGACAGGCTCGAAATGCCGCTGGACACGGAAGTCGACAGCGACGTCAGCTGGCCGAAGTTCACCGCATCGGTGGGGTTCGCGCCCGCTGCAACGTTGGTGAGGACCACCGGCGCCGCGGCGCCCACGCCGCCCAGGGTGACCTTGGTGTGGCTCGCGTCGTCGTACTGAACCGAGTTGGCCAGGCCGGTCGACAGGCTGCCGATGCCGCTCGTGGCCGTGCTCAGGCCGCTGGACAGGCTGGAGATGCCGCTGTTCGCGGAAATCAGGCCGGTGGAGAGGCTCGAGATGCCGCTCGTGGCGGTGCTCAGGCCCGACGACGTCGAGGTCGACAGGCTGCTCACGCTGCTGTTCGTCGTGCTCAAGCCGGTCGAAGTCGAGGTCGAAAGGCTCGAGATGCCGCTGGTGACCGTGCTCAGACCGCTGGAAGTCGACGCAGAAAGACTGCTCACGCTGCTGTTGGTCGAGCTCAGGCCAGTCGACAGGCTGGAGATACCACTGGTCGCGGTGCTCAGACCGGACGACGTCGAGGTCGACAGGCTGCTGATACGGCTCGTCGCGGTGCTCAGGCCGCTCGAAGTGGACGTCGACAGGCTGCTCACGCTGCTGTTCGTGGAGCTCAAACCGGTCGAGAGGCTGGAGATACCGCTGGTGGCGGTGCTAAGGCCGGACGACGTCGAGGTCGACAAGCTGCTCACGCTGCTGTTGGTCGAGCTCAAGCCCGTGGACAGGCTAGAGATACCGCTGGTGGCGGTGCTCAGGCCGCTCGAAGTGGAAGTCGACAGGCTGCTCACGCTGCTGTTCGTCGAACTCAGGCCGGTGGACAGGCTGGAGATGCCACTCGTGGCCGTGCTCAAGCCGGTAGACGTGGAAGCCGAGAGGCTGCTCACGGCGCTGTTGGTCGAGCTCAAGCCGGTAGACAAGCTGGAGATGCCGCTGGTCGCTGTGCTCAAGCCCGACGACGTCGAGGAAGACAGGCTGCTGACGCTGCTGTTGGCCGAGCTCAGACCGGTCGACAGACTGGAGATGCCACTGGTCGCCGTACTCAGGCCAGAAGAGGTCGACGAGGACAAGCTGCTGACGCCGCTGTTCGTGGAACTCAGGCCCGTTGACAGGCTGGAGATGCCGCTGGTCGCGGTGCTGAGGCCGGACGACGTGGAGGTCGACAAGCTGCTCACGGTGCTGTTCGTCGAACTCAGCCCTGTGGACAGACTCGAAACGCCGCTGGCGCTGCTGCTCAAGCCCGTCGAGAGGCTGCTGACGCTGCTGTTGGTCGAGCTCAAGCCGGTGGACAGGCTGGAGATGCCGCTGGTGGCGGTGCTCAAACCTGACGAAGTGGAGGTCGACAGGCTGCTGATACTGCTGGTCGCCGTGCTCAGGCCGGACGAAGTCGAGGTCGACAAGCTGCTCACGCTGCTGCTCGTGGAGCTCAAACCAGTGGACAGGCTCGAAATACCGCTGGTTGCCGTACTCAGGCCCGACGAGGTCGAGGTCGACAAGCTGTTGATGCGACTTGTCGCGGTGCTCAGGCCGCTCGAAGTCGAAGTCGACAGGCTACTGATGCTGCTACCGGTCGTGCTCAACCCGGAAAACAGTTGGCTTCCATTGATCGCGTCCGTGGATGTGGATGTGACGCGGCCTGCCGCCACATTGGTGATCTGGCGCTCGTTACCCGCCGAACCGACACTGACCACGCCAACTGGCGCAGAACCGGCGAAACCGCCGTATGTCACCCCGCCGACCGTTGCGCTGGCAACGCCGTTTGCTGCGGCCGTCGAAGCGCCGTCACCCAACGCTACGCTGCGTGCATTGTTCGAAACCGCACCGCGACCGATGGCAATGCCCGACGTGGCCGCAGCCACGACCGACGATTCGCCGCCAATAGCGATGGCGTCGGTTGCAGCGGCATTTGCGCCAGCCACGGCGTTACCGCCAAGGGCGATGGCTCCGGTGGCCGAAGAAGTTGCGCTGTCGCCGATCGCAACGCCGGACGTGCTGGTGGCCTTGGCCGAGTTGCCCAAGGCGACCGCCTCGGTGGCCGCTACCGTGTTGGCGCCGAGAGCGACTGCATTGGCCGCGGTGGTGTTGGCGTTTTCGCCGATCGCGACGGATGCGCCGCCGTTCGCAACTGCCAGCACACCAACCGCCACCGCGTTGGCTCCCAGAGCCTTGGCTCCGGTGTCCTCGGTCAGAGCGCCGCCGATGGCGACGCTGTTCAAGCCCGCCGCATTGCTGCTGCGGCCGATGGCGATCGCCTGCTCACCTGAAGCGACGGACCCGCCCTTGCCTGAGCCGTTGCCTCCACCGATGGCAACCGAAGACGTCCCACTGGCGTTGGCGTCGTTGCCGAGCGCAAATGCGCCGGCATTGCCGTTAGCCTTCGCCCCGGAACCAATGGCGGTTGCGCTACCGCCAGCGGCGGTGGCGCTCGCGTTGTTGCCGATGGCGATGTTGTAACCGCCACCGCCGTTGGTCGTGGCGCCGTTGCCCAAGGCGACGTCGGCCGTGTTGGAGGCGACAGCACTGTAGCCCACGGCCGTCGCACCAGTGCCGCCAGCGCTTGCCAAAGAGCCGATAGCTACAGCATTCGCGCCAGCTGCGCTCGCCCTTGTGGTCCCCGTGTTTCCCGATCCGATGGCAACGCCAGTGGCTGACGCCGTACCAACCGTCGCGTTGGTGCCTACATATGAGGCCCGCGCGCCTGGCGCAAAGCCCGCGGCCGCCACCACGAGAGCGACCGCAACCGCCACGGTCGACTTGCTGCTCCGCTTGCCCCTTGCCGAGGTGAGTTCGGAAGCTGCTACCCACGCGCCGAGCGCTTCATTCCAAATACTACGATATGACTTGTTCATTGAATTCGAGCTCGATTCACAGAGGGACTGACACAGATCGGCACCCAAACGACAGCTGCCACGGCTCGTCGCTGGGCATCAGGCGCAAAGACGCGCGTGTGCTTACAGGAATGCTGGAATGTACGCATTCGTTTACATTCTTGATGCACTGCAGCAGCGAAAACCCAAAAATTGAGGATTTAGTTCACAAAATCTCAGACTCGCCGGGCAATTCGTGAACGAGCGTTGCAACCAGACAACGGGTCCGCAGGGCGCCACCTAGAATTGCGAGCGCCCTGCCACCACTGGCTTCGCCATTCAAGGACGCTCCGATGAAGCAGCTTTTTCTCCGCCTCTTGGCCGCATTTGCATTTACCGCGAGCGCTTCGTGTGCCCTGGCCCAAGAAGGCACGTCGGCAGACGAACTGGTCCAGGCGGCCCTCACCGGCTTGCGCCAGATCGACGAAAACCGTTCCGCAGAACTGTGGGATGCCACCTCCGCCTTCGTGAAAACAAGGCTTCCGAAAGCGGAATTCGTGAGCAACATGCAACGCACCCGCCAGACCGTCGGCACCGTGGTCCGCCGCGACTGGGCCAGCGTGGTGCGCATTCGCTACCTGGACGACAGCAGTGGCGTCCCCGCCGGCCAGTACGCCAACGTCGACTTCGCCACCCGCCTGAACAACGACAAGACCGTCTTCGAAAAGGTCAGCTTCCGCCTGGAGCCCGGCGGCTGGAAACTGACCGGCTACGTCCCCCGCGAAACGCAATGACCCCCGGCGCCGGCCTGCGCATCGGCATCACCATCGGCCTCCACCACGAGGCCGAAACCCTCTGGAACAACGGCATCAAGCAAAATGCCGTGTTCCTGGCCGAAGCGCTCAAGCACTGCCCGAACGTCGCCTCGGTCGTGCTGGTCAACACCACGGCCACCCCCATCACCTCCGCCCTGCCCTGGGACCAGTCGCGCTGGCCCACGGTGACCTTCGAGGCGGCCAAGGACAGCGTCGACGTGCTCATCGAGCTCGGCGGCCAGATCGACGGCGCGCAGACTGATTACCTCAAGCAGCGCGGCGCTCGCCTCGTGTCGTACTGCTGCGGCTTCGAATACGTCCACGCGATGGAGTCGATGCTGTTCAACAAGCCCCTCTGGGGCCAGAACCTGTACGTCAACCAGCGCTACGACGACATCTGGATGGTTCCGCAGGTCGCCAACATCAGCCAGCCGTATTTCGAGGTGCTGCGCCGCACCGAGGCGCGCGCCGTGCCTTTCGTCTGGAGCCCGGTGTTCCTGGACGAACGCACCCGCGCCCTGCCCGACGCCGGCGTGTACCAGCCCCACGCCGGACCGCGGCGGCTGAGCGTGATGGAGCCGAACATCAACGTCGTGAAGTTCTGCCTCTATCCGATCCTGGTGGCCGAGCTGTCCTACCGCGCGCGGCCCGAGGCCATCGCGCTCCTGCAGGTCACCAATGCCGAGCGGATGGCCAGGGAGAACATGGAGTTCATCACGCTGATGAACCAGCTGGACCTGGTCCGCGAGCACAAGGCGGTGTTCCTCGGCCGGCACGAGACGCCCGTGTTCCTTGCGCAGAACACCGACATCGTGGTCTCCCACCAATGGGAGAACCCGCTCAACTACTTCTATCTGGAGACCTGCTGGCAGGGCTACCCGCTGGTGCACAACGCGCATCTGTGCGCGGACCTGGGCTACTACTACCAGGACAACGACGTGGCGGCGGGCAGCGCCCGGGTGCTCGAGGCCATCGACACCCACGATGCGCAGGCCGTTGCGTACCGTGATCGCCAGCGCAAGCTGATCGACCGCTACCTGCCCGGCAACGCCGCAGCCACCGAGGTCTACAACCACCTGCTGCTCGGCCTGATGCAGCGCCCTGCCCGCTGAACGAAACGGACGAAACGGAAAACCCGCCATGCTCGACCCCTCCGAACTCCGGCAGTTTTTCCCCGTGGTCGTCTCGCCCAGCCACGACGGCAAGTTCTTCCAGAACTACGTGACCTCGCTGCTGAACTTCGCCATCGAATCGGAGCGCGCCGGCATGCGCATGCAGGTGCTGTTCCACCAGGGCGAGAGCCTGGTGACGCGCGCGCGGAACAATTGCGTGGCGCAGTTCCTGGCCAATCCGCACTGGACGCACCTCTTCTGGATCGACGCCGACATCGGCTTCTCGGCGCAGGCCGCGTTCCGGCTGCTGCTGTCGGGCTACGACATCGCGGCCGGCGTCTATCCGCTCAAGCGCGACAACTGGCCCGACGAGGGCGTGGCCGCAGGCACGACGCAGCAGCAGTTCGAGGCCACCTTCACCCGCTACACGGTCAACGCCAAGGCCTCCGAGCTCACCTCGCAGGTCGAGCTCGAAGTGCAGCCCGACGGCTTCATGAAGATGACCGAGGCGCCGACCGGCTTCATGGTGATCAAGCGCGCGGTGTTCGAGCGCCTCATGGCCAGCTACCCCGACCTGAGCTACGTGCCCGACAGCATCGGCGAAGCCGACCTGGGCCTGCATTACCGCTTCTTCGACGTGATGGTCGATCCCGAGACGCGCCGCTACCTCTCGGAAGACTACGGTTTCTGCCGCCTGTGGTCGGGGCTGGGCGAATCGGTCTACATCGACGCCAACTCCAACCTGACCCACCAGGGCGCCAAGATGTACCGCGGCGATTTCGCGAGCTCGCTGCTGACCTCGCTGCCGCATGCGGTGGGCGGGCCGGCCGGCGCGGCGATGGTGCTCAAGGGCCAGGAATACCTGAAGCCGAACCTGCCGGGATAGCCAGGACAGGACAGGCGCGCAGCGCAGCGCCCAAGAAAAAGCCCCGTCGAGACGGGGCTTTTTCAATGGACTTGCCGGACGAGGATCAGGCGGCCGCCGTCTCCGCCACCTTGTAGTCGTCGATCTTGTCGAAGTTCAGGTATTGGTAGATCTGGCTGCTCGATGCATCGAGCACGCCCGTCGCGGCCATGTATTCCTCGCGCGTCGGGATGCGGCCCAGGCGCGAGCAGATCGCGGCCAGTTCGGCCGAACCCAGGTACACGTTGGTGTTCTTGCCCAGGCGGTTGGGGAAGTTGCGGGTGCTGGTCGACATCACCGTCGCGCCTTCACGCACCTGCGCCTGGTTGCCCATGCACAGCGAGCAGCCCGGCATTTCGGTGCGGGCACCGGCATTGCCGAACACGCCGTAGTGGCCTTCCTCGGTGAGTTGCTGCGCGTCCATCTTGGTCGGCGGCGCGATCCACAGCTTGACCGGGATGTCGCGCTTGCCTTCGAGCAGCTTCGATGCGGCGCGGAAGTGGCCGATGTTGGTCATGCACGACCCGATGAACACTTCGTCGATCACGGCGCCGGCCACGTCGCTCAGCGTCTTCACGTCGTCCGGATCGTTCGGGCAGGCCACGATGGGTTCGTGGATCTCGGCCAGGTCGATCTCGATGACAGCGGCGTAGTCGGCGTCGGCATCACCCTCGAGCAGCTGCGGGTCTGCAAGCCAGGCTTCCTGCGCAGCGATGCGGCGTGCCAGCGTGCGGGCATCGGCATAACCCTCGGCAATCATCCACTTCATCAGCGTGATGTTGCTGTTGATGTACTCCTGGATCGGTTCCTTGTTCAGGTGCACCGTGCAGCCGGCGGCCGAGCGTTCGGCCGAGGCGTCGCTCAGCTCGAAGGCTTGTTCCACCTTCAGGTCGGGCAGGCCCTCGATCTCCAGGATGCGGCCCGAGAAGATGTTCTTCTTGCCTTGCTTGGCCACGGTCAGCAGACCCGACTTGATGGCGTACAGCGGAATCGCGTTGACCAGGTCACGCAGCGTGACGCCCGGCTGCATCTTGCCCTTGAAGCGCACGAGCACCGATTCGGGCATGTCCAGCGGCATCACGCCGGTGGCGGCCGCAAAGGCCACGAGGCCGGAGCCCGCGGGGAAGCTGATGCCGATCGGGAAGCGGGTGTGGCTGTCGCCGCCGGTGCCCACGGTGTCGGGCGTCAGCAGGCGGTTGAGCCAGCTGTGGATCACGCCGTCGCCCGGGCGCAGCGAGACGCCGCCGCGGTTGGCCATGAAGTCGGGCAACTCGTGGTGCATCTTGACGTCGACCTTCTTCGGGTACGCGGCCGTGTGGCAGAACGACTGCATCACGAGGTCGGCCGAGAAGCCCAGGCAGGCCAGGTCCTTCAGCTCGTCGCGCGTCATCGGGCCGGTGGTGTCTTGCGAGCCGACCGAGGTCATCTTGGGTTCGCAGTAGGTGCCCGGGCGCACGCCCGTGCCTTCCGGCAGGCCGCAGGCGCGGCCGACCATCTTCTGCGCGAGCGAGTAGCCCTTCTTGGTGTCGACGGGGCTGGTCGGCAGGCGGAACAGCGTGGAGAGCGGCAGGCCCAGCGCTTCGCGCGCCTTGGCCGTGAGGCCGCGGCCGATGATCAGCGGAATGCGGCCGCCGGCGCGCACTTCGTCGAACAGCACTTCGCTCTTGACCTGGAATTCGGCGATGACCTTGCCGTCCTTGAGCGCCTTGCCTTCGTAGGGACGCAGTTCGACCACGTCGCCCATGTTCATCTGCGCCACGTCCAACTCGATGGGCAGTGCACCCGAGTCTTCCATCGTGTTGTAGAAGATCGGCGCGATCTTGCCGCCGAGGCAGACGCCGCCGAAGCGCTTGTTGGGCACGAACGGGATGTCTTCGCCCGTGAACCACAGCACCGAGTTGGTGGCGCTCTTGCGCGACGAACCCGTGCCGACCACGTCGCCAGCGTAGGCCACGAGGTGGCCGCGCGCGCGCAGGTCTTCGATGAACTTCACCGGGCCGCGCTTGCCGTCTTCTTCGGGAACGATGCCGGGGCGGGCGTTCTTGTGCATCGCGAGCGCGTGCATCGGGATGTCGGGACGCGTCGTCGCATCGGGTGCGGGCGACAGGTCGTCGGTGTTGATTTCGCCAGCCACCTTGAAGATGCTGACGGTGATGCTCTGGGGCACTTCGGGGCGGCTGGTGAACCACTCGGCATCGGCCCAGCTTTGCAGCACGCCCTTGGCGTTGGCGTTGCCCTTGTCGGCCTTTTCCTTGACGTCGTGGAACTGGTCGAACATCAACAGCGTTTTCTTCAGGCCCTCGGCCGCGACGGCGCCGACTTCGGCGTCGTCCAGCAGGTCGATCATCGGGCTGATGTTGTAGCCGCCGAGCATGGTGCCGAGCAGTTCGGTGGCACGGGCGCGCGAGAGAAACGCGCTCTTCTCGGTGCCATGCGCCACGGCTGCGAGGTAGCTCGCCTTGACCTTGGCCGCATCGTCCACGCCGGCGGGGACGCGATAGGTGAGCAGGTCCAGCAGGAAGGCGCCGTCTTTTTCGTTCGCGCTCTTCAGGAGCTCGATCGCTTCAGAGGTCTGCTTGGCGCTCAGGGGCAGCGGCGGGATACCGAGCGCGGCGCGTTCGGCAACATGGTCAACGTAGGCTTGCAACATCTTCTTTTCTCCGGAAACGGGACTGGCGGGCATGCAGCGCGGCAAGCAAGAGCCGCGCCGCATCCCTGGTGGGGGCTCTTACTTCTTGGCCGGGTCGGCGCCTTCGAAAAGGCTCTTCGGCGGGTTCTTCTTCATTTCTTCGGCAAAGGCGACCTGGGCGGCCGTCTGGCATTCGTCGGCGATGCGCAGGCCCGCCTTCTGGTTCATCAGCATGGACTTGTTGCCCAACTGGAGCCACATGGCGCCGGCACGCGGATCTTCCAGGCGGATGGCACCGGTGCGGCTCTCGACCGGGTGCATGCGGTACTTCAGGCCCTTGGTGGTCACGTTGAAGAAGCCGGGCTTCTTCTCGTCTTCGGTCACGGTCACGTCGGCGCCGAGTTCGCACTGGGCCTTGCCGGTGGAGACGCGCTTGGCGACTTCCAGGTCGGCGTCGGTCAGCACGACGTTGGTGTCGTCGGCGATCGGCGTGACTTCCTCGACAGCCTTGGCGGCCTTGCGGGTGACCTGGCGCTTGGGCGGCGCTTTCTTGGTGGCGGCGGGCTTCGCAGCGGCCGGCTTGGCGGGCGCCGCGGTCTGTGCCATGGCACCGAACGGCAGAGCCAGTGCCAGTGCGGCGATCAGGGCAATTTTCTTCATGTGTGGGTTTCCTTGAGGCTGGGTTCGAAGGTTTCGTTTCAGGAGGCCGCGAGTGCAAACCAGGCTTTCGCCTCGGGAGGCAACGCGCGCCCTGTTGCGTGGGCGCGCGTCAGAACCTGCCAAAAGTGGCGGTAGCTCGCGCGGTCGTGCAATGTGCCATCAATTTGTGTCGGCGCCCAATCCGCGTCCGCGGCTTTTGCAATGATTTGTGTAGCAATCTGGATTTGTGCCTCATCGGGCGCAAACGCTTCCAGGATGGGGCGGATCTGGTTCGGGTGGATGCTCCACATGCGCGTGTAGCCGAATTCGGTGGCGGCCTTGCGGGCCGCGACGCGCATCGCATCGGTGTCGTTGAACTCGGTCACCACGCAGTGCGAGGGCACCTTGCCGTAGGCGTGCGCCGCCGAGGCGATGGCCAGCTTGGCGCGCACCACCAGCGGATGCGTGAACTGCCCGGCCGCGCCCATGCCGTCGGCGGGAATGGCGCCGGCATGCGCCGAGACGAAATCCATCAGGCCGAAGCTGAGCGACTGCACGCGCGGATGCGCGGCGATTTCAAACGCGTTGTGCACTGCCAGGGGCGATTCGATCAGCACGTGCAGCGGCAGTGCATCGGCATCGGCCGCCTCGAGCGCGGCAACGGCCTGCAGCACATCGGCCACCGATTCGACCTTGGGCACCATGAGGTGGCTCAGGCGATCGCCCGCACGACCGGCGATGGTGATCACATCGCCCGCGAATGCGGGGTGATCGACCGGATGCACGCGCACGCCGACGCGCATGCCCGGCCTGGCCGCCAGCGCCAATTCGGTAACGAGTGCGGCATGCTCCGCCTCGCCGCCCACCGGGGCGCCGTCTTCGCAATCGAGGGTGACGTCGAACACGCAGGCGCCGAACTCCTCGGCCATCTCGGCCTGGAGCGCGAGGCTCTTCTTCATGCGCGCTTCGACGCCGCTGTAGTGGTCGCACACGGGCAGCGTCACCGCGCCGGCCTGCGCGCCGAGCAGCACTTCACCCGGATGGACGGCCTGGGTCATGCTTTTTTCTGCGCCACGATGAACATGCGCGGGAACGCGAGCAGCCGCTTGCCGTCGGTGCGCGCCGGATAGGCCTCGTCCACGCGGCGTTCGTATTCGGCGAGATAGCTCGCCTGCAGGTCGGGCGGCAGGCGGTCGACGAAGGGCTTCAGCCCCGTGCCGCGCACCCATTCGACGATGGAAGCCGCGTCGGCCATGCGGTGCTGGTAGATCGTGTGCCAGACATCGACGTTGGCGGCATGCGGCGCCAAGAGGTCGTAATAGCCGTCCAGCGGCAGCAGCTGGGTGCGCAGCCGGTCGGCATCGCCGATGGGCTCGGCCCAGGGCGCTTCGGCAGCGAGCGCGCGCATCAGGCGGTGCGTGGGCTCCTGGCGGTTGTCGGGCATCTGGACGGCGAGCACGCCGCCCGGGGCCAGCGCGTCGAACAGGCGCGGGATCAGCGTTTCGTGATCGGGCACCCATTGCAAGGACGCGTTGGCGTAGATGAGATCGGGCGCTTTGTCTTGCGGCGCCCAGGTCGCGATGTCGCTCAGCTCGAAGCGCGCGCCGGGCAGGCGCTCGCGCGCGCTGACCAGCATGGCTTCGGAGTTGTCGGTTCCGAGGGCCTGCGCCTTCGGGAACCGGTTGACCAGCAGCTCGGTGGAGTTGCCCGGCCCGCAACCGAGGTCGACCACGCGGTCGGCTTCGGCCAATGGCACCCGCGCCAGGAGCTCCTGCGCGGGTCGTGTGCGCTCGTCCTCGTAGCGACGATAGAGCGCGGGGTTCCAGTCGAGCATGCTGCGAGTTGCTTACAGCAGGTGGGCGACGCCGGCGCGTTCGCCTTCGAGCTCTTCGAGGGTCTTGTTGATGCGTTCCTGGCTGAATGCATCGATTTCCAGGCCTTCGACCAGCTTGTACTCGCCGTTTTCGCAGGTGACCGGGAAGCCGAACATCACGTCCTTCGGAATGCCGTACTGGCCGTCCGAGGGGATGCCCATCGTGACCCACTTGCCGTTGGTGCCCAGGGCCCAGTCGCGCATGTGGTCGATGGCGGCGTTGGCGGCCGAGGCGGCCGACGACAGGCCGCGCGCTTCGATGATCGCCGCGCCGCGCTTGCCCACGGTCGGAAGGAACGTGTTGGCGTTCCATTCCTGGTCATTGATCATCTTGGCGACGCTTTCGCCGTTGATGGTGGCGAAGCGGTAGTCGGCGTACATCGTGGGCGAGTGGTTGCCCCAGACGGTGAGCTTCTCGATGTCGGCCACGGCCTTGCCGGTCTTGGCGGCGATCTGGCTGGCGGCGCGGTTGTGGTCCAGGCGCAGCATGGCGGTGAAGTTCTTGCGCGGCAGGTCGGGCGCGCTCTTCATGGCGATGTACGCGTTGGTGTTGGCCGGGTTGCCGACCACCAGCACCTTGACGTTGCGACTGGCGACGGCATTGAGGGCCTTGCCTTGCGCGGTGAAGATCGCGCCGTTGACGGCCAGCAGCTCGGCGCGTTCCATGCCGGGGCCGCGGGGGCGCGAGCCGACTAGGAGGGCGTAGTCCGCATCCTTGAAGGCGGTCATCGGGTCGCCGTGGGCTTCCATGCCGGCCAGGAGCGGGAACGCGCAGTCGTCCAGCTCCATCATCACGCCCTTGAGCGCCTTCTGGGCTTTCTCGTCGGGGATTTCGAGCAGTTGCAGGATGACCGGCTGGTCCTTGCCGAGCATTTCGCCGGATGCGATACGGAACAACAGGGCGTAACCGATTTGACCGGCGGCACCGGTGACGGCAACGCGGACGGGCTTTTTGCTCATGGGAAGACTCCAGAAGGTGATGAAACGGTGTCGGCGCTCTCGTGGGGCGCCAAGGTCCGACGGGGGAAACAGCGTCCCGCGGCGCGAGACCGGCCCGCATTTTAAGCCGATTCAATGAGCCTCGTCTTATGTCTTATATAAGATATCCTCGGGGGCACCGCCACGGCGCACCCCACCGCTGCCATGAACACCCCCACCGCCCTCGACGAGCTCCCTACGCCGTCCACGCCGTCCTTCAGTCCGCTCTACCAGCAGATCAAGACCCTGATCCTGCAGAGCCTGCAGGCGGGCGAGTGGAAGCCGGGCGAACCCATCCCCAGCGAGATGGACCTGGCCGTGCGTTACCGCGTGAGCCAGGGCACGGTGCGCAAGGCCATCGACGAACTCTCGGCCGAGAACCTCGTGGTGCGGCGCCAGGGCAAGGGCACCTTCGTGGCCACGCATGCCGAGCAGCATGTGCAGTACCGCTTCCTCAAGCTCGTGCCCGATGCGGGCGACCCGAACACCGAAGGCCCGGCCGAACGCACCATCGTCGACTGCAAGCGCCTGCGCGCATCGGCCGACGTCGCACGCGCGCTCGGCCTTCGCACCGGCGACGCCGTGCTGCAGGTGCGCCGCGTGCTCGCCTATGCGGGCGTGCCGACCATCCTGGAAGACCTGTGGCTCCCCGGCACGCCCTTCAAGGGACTCACGGCCGAACGGCTGCGCGCATGGCCCGGCCCGATGTATTCGCTCTTCGAAACCGAGTTCGGCGTGCGCATGGTGCGTGCCGAAGAACGCATTCGTGCCGTGCTGCCCGATGCGGAACAGGCCCTGCTGCTGGACGTGACGGCGCAGATGCCGCTCCTGAGCGTCGAGCGCGTGGCGCACACGTACCACGACATGCCGATGGAACTGCGCCGCGGCCTCTATCGCACCGACACGCACCACTATCGCAACCAGCTGGGCTGACAGCGCATCGACATGGAACATCGATTCAATCGCCTTGCATCGCCCGCGCACCGCGCGCAACATGCTCCGAAGTCAATAGCAACCCACTGCCGCAGTGCGCCGACTCGGGCGCAGCCGATGCGCGATGGTGCATTGCAATAGAATTTTGCGTTGTTTGCATTTCCGCAGAAGAAACAAAAGCGTTCGCTCTCAGAACAAGCCAACAAGTCACAAAGCCACGAAAGCATCCCCTCAATGACAGAGCTTGCAACTCCCCCCCGGCCACCGCGTCGCGAATTCCGAAACATCAATGCCTTCACCGATCTCACGACGTACCGGCTCCCGCCGGCCGGCATCGTGTCGATCCTGCACCGCGTGAGCGGCGTGCTGATGTTCCTGCTGCTGCCGTTCATCATCTGGATGTTCGACACCTCGCTCTCGTCGGACTATTCGTTCGCCCGATTCAAGGCCGCATTCAACAGCGGCCTTGGTTTCGTTCCGGGATGGTTTTTCAAGCTCGTCGCGCTCGCGCTGATCTGGGCCTACCTGCACCACTTCATCGCCGGTCTGCGCCATCTCTGGATGGACGTGAGCCATGCGGCGGTGACCAAGGAATTCGGCCACACCTCGGCCATCGTCACGCTGGCACTGAGCGTTTTGCTCACCGTGGTGCTAGGCGCCAAGCTGTTCGGCCTGTACTGAGAAGGAGCCACCCATGTCTGTGAATTACGGCTCCAAGCGCATCGTCGTCGGCGCTCATTACGGTTTGCGCGACTGGCTCAGCCAGCGCATCACGGGCGGCCTGATGGCGCTCTTCACGATCATCCTGCTCGCGCAAGTGATCTTCTCGCGCGGCCCCATCGGCTACGACCTGTGGGCCGGCATCTTCGCCGCGCAGTGGATGAAGGTGCTGACCTTCTCCGTGATCGTCGCCCTGCTCTATCACGTGTGGGTCGGCATGCGCGACGTGTGGATGGACTACGTCCAGCCCGTCGGCATCCGTCTCGTGCTGCAAATTTTCACCATCGTCTGGCTTGTCGGTTGTGCGGGTTGGGCCATTCAAGTGCTTTGGAAGATCTGACCTGACATCCCCACCATGACCTACACAAAAGAACAAATCACCAAGCGCAAGTTCGACGTCGTGATCGTCGGCGCCGGCGGCTCCGGCATGCGCGCCTCGCTGCAACTGGCGCGCGCTGGCCTCAACGTGGCCGTGCTCTCCAAGGTGTTCCCCACGCGTTCGCACACCGTTGCCGCGCAAGGCGGCGTGGGCGCGTCGCTCGGCAACATGAGCGAGGACAACTGGCACTACCACTTCTACGACACGATCAAGGGCTCCGACTGGCTCGGCGACCAGGACGCGATCGAGTTCATGTGCCGCGAAGCCCCGAAGGTCGTGTACGAGCTCGAGCACTTCGGCATGCCCTTCGACCGCAACCCCGACGGCACGATCTACCAGCGTCCGTTCGGCGGCCACACGGCCAACTACGGCGAGAAGCCCGTGCAGCGCGCCTGCGCCGCGGCCGACCGCACCGGCCACGCGATGCTGCACACGCTCTACCAAAAGAACGTCGAAGCGCGCACGCAATTCTTCGTCGAATGGATGGCGCTGGACCTCATCCGCGACGACGAAGGCGACGTGGTCGGCGTGACCGCGCTCGAAATGGAAACCGGCGACCTGCACATCCTGCAGGCCAAGACCGTGCTGCTGGCCACCGGTGGCGCGGGCCGCATCTTCCAGGCCTCGACCAACGCCTTCATCAACACCGGAGACGGCCTGGGCATGGCGGCGCGTTCGGGCATTCCGCTGCAGGACATGGAGTTCTGGCAGTTCCACCCGACCGGCGTGGCCGGCGCGGGCGTGCTGCTGACCGAAGGCTGCCGCGGCGAAGGCGCGATCTTGCTCAACAGCAACGGCGAACGCTTCATGGAGCGCTATGCGCCCACGCTGAAGGACCTGGCCCCGCGCGACTTCGTCTCGCGCTCGATGGACCAGGAAATCAAGGAAGGCCGAGGCTGCGGTCCCAACAAGGACTACGTACTGCTCAAGCTGGACCACCTGGGCGCCGACACCATCCACAAGCGCCTGCCCTCGGTGTACGAGATCGGCGTCAACTTCGCCAACGTCGACATCACCAAGGAACCGATTCCCGTGGTGCCGACCATCCACTACCAGATGGGCGGCATCCCGACCAACATCAACGGCCAGGTCGTCATCCAGAAGGGTGAAGAGAACAGCGCCGTGGTGAACGGCCTCTACGCCGTGGGCGAATGCTCCTGCGTGAGCGTGCACGGCGCGAACCGCCTGGGCACCAACTCGCTGCTCGACCTCTTGGTGTTCGGCCGCGCGGCCGGCAACCACATCGTCGAGTTCAACGACAAGCTGAAGGAACACAAGGACCTCCCGAAGGATGCGGCCGACCGCACGCTGGAGCGCCTGAACCGGCTCGAATCGACCACCACCGGCGAATACGCGCAAGACGTGGCCGGCGAGATCCGCGCGGTCATGCAGCAGCACGCCGCGGTGTTCAGGAAGCAGGCCTCGATGGACGAAGGCGTGGTCAAGATCGCCGCCGTGCGCGAGCGCGTCAACGCGATCGGCCTGAAGGACAAGTCCAAGGTGTTCAACACCGCCCGCATCGAAGCGCTGGAAGTGGACAACCTGATCGAAGTGGCGCAGGCCACGATGGTCTCGGCCGCCGCCCGCCGCGAATGCCGCGGCGCCCACACGGTGGAAGACTACGAGCGTCCCGCGGACGATCCGGTCGCGCCGCTGGGCCGCGACGACGCCAACTGGATGAAGCACACGCTCTGGTACAGCCAGGACAACCGCCTCTCGTACAAGCCGGTCAAGCTGCAGCCGCTCACCGTGGCCTCGGTTCCGCCGAAGGTCCGCACGTTCTAAGCAACGGCTAACGTCAGCCAAGTAAAAGCATTCACAAGGTCACCACGATGAAGCGCACATTCCAGATCTACCGCTACGACCCGGACAAGGACGCCAAGCCCTACATGCAGACGATCGAGATCGAGCTCGACGGCCACGAACGCATGCTGCTTGACGCCCTGATGAAGCTCAAGGCACAAGACCCGACGCTGTCGTTCCGCCGCTCCTGCCGCGAAGGCGTCTGCGGCTCCGACGCGATGAACATCAACGGCAAGAACGGCCTGGCGTGTCTCACCAACATGCTCACGCTCAAGGGCACGATCGTGCTCAAGCCGCTGCCGGGCCTGCCCGTCATCCGCGACCTGATCGTGGACATGACGCAGTTCTTCAAGCAGTACAACTCGATCAAGCCGTACCTGCAGAACGACAACGTGCCGCCCGAGAAGGAGCGCCTGCAGTCGCCCGAAGAGCGCGAAGAGCTCAACGGCCTGTACGAGTGCATCCTGTGCGCGAGCTGCTCCACGAGCTGCCCGAGCTTCTGGTGGAACCCCGACAAGTTCGTGGGCCCCGCGGGCCTCCTGCAGGCCTACCGCTTCATCGCCGACAGCCGCGACGAAGCCACCGCCGAGCGCCTGGACAACCTGGAAGACCCGTACCGCCTCTTCCGCTGCCACACGATCATGAACTGCGTCGATGTGTGCCCCAAGAACCTGAACCCCACCAAGGCCATCGGCAAGATCAAGGAATTGATGGTGCGTCGCGCCATCTGATCCTTCTTCCGGAAATCACCATGCAAACCGCCGACGAACTCCAGCAGCCGCTCAGCGAACGTGCGCTGAGCAAGCTGAAATGGCGTTGCCGGCGCGGCCTGCTCGAAAACGACCTGTTCATCGCCCGCTTCTTCGAGCGGCACGAATCCCACATGACCAATGGTCAGGCGGGAGCGATGGAGACATTGATGGACCTGTCGGACAACGACCTCCTCGACCTTTTGCTGCGCAGGAAGGAGCCCGAGCCCGAATGGGCCGGTGCCGAGGTGGTCGCATTGCTGCATCTGATGCGCACCGACGGCGCCCAGCGCCCCGCAATCTCTCCTTCGTCCTGAATCCTCCTCTGAAAGTAAATCGAAATGAAAGCATCCGATACCAAGGCCACGCTGTCGTTCAGCAACGGCGGCGACAGCGTTGAACTGCCGATCTACAAGGGCACCGTCGGTCCCGACGTGATCGACATCCGCAAGCTGTACGCACAGACCGGCATGTTCACCTATGACCCGGGCTTCATGTCGACCGCCGCCTGCCAGTCGGCCATCACGTACATCGATGGCGACAAGGGCGAGCTGCTGTACCGCGGCTACCCCATCGAGCAGCTCGCGACCAACTGCGACTTCCTGGAAACCTGCCACCTGCTGCTGTACGGCGAACTGCCCGACGCGCCCAAGAAGGCCAACTTCACCAAGCTCGTGACGAACCACACGATGGTGAACGAGCAGATGCAGTTCTTCCTGCGCGGTTTCCGCCGTGATGCCCATCCGATGGCCATCATGACCGGCCTGGTGGGCGCGCTCTCGGCCTTCTATCACGACAGCACGGACATCAACAATCCCGAGCACCGCGAGATCGCCGCGATCCGCCTGATCGCCAAGATGCCCACGCTCGTGGCCATGGCCTACAAGTACACGATCGGCCAGCCGTACATGTACCCGAAGAACGACCTGAGCTACGCGGGCAACTTCCTGCACATGATGTTCGCCACGCCTTGCGAGGAATACAAGGTGAACCCGGTGCTCGAGCGCGCGCTGGACCGCATCTTCATCCTGCACGCGGACCACGAGCAGAACGCCTCGACCTCAACGGTGCGCCTGTGCGGCTCGTCGGGCACGAACCCGTTCGCGGCGATTGCGGCCGGCGTGGCCTGCCTCTGGGGCCCGGCCCACGGCGGCGCCAACGAAGCGGCGCTCAACATGCTCTACGACATCCAGAAGGAAGGCGGCGTGGAGAAGATCGGCGAGTTCATCAAGAAGGTCAAGGACAAGAACTCGAACGTCAAGCTCATGGGCTTCGGCCACCGCGTGTACAAGAACTACGACCCGCGCGCCAAGCTGATGCAGGAAACCTGCAACGAAGTGCTGACCGAGCTGGGCCTGGAACAGGACCCGCTCTTCAAGCTGGCCAAGGAGCTGGAAAAGATCGCCCTGGAAGACGAGTACTTCGTCTCGCGCAAGCTCTACCCGAACGTGGATTTCTACTCGGGTATCGTGCAGCGCGCCATCGGCATTCCGGTGCCGCTGTTCACCGCGATCTTCGCGCTGGCCCGCACGGTCGGCTGGATCGCCCAGCTGAACGAAATGATCGGCGACCCCGAGTACAAGATCGGCCGCCCGCGCCAGCTGTTCGAAGGCTCGCCCAAGCGCGATGTGAAGCCGATCTCGGCACGCTGATCGCTCGCTGGCGAATCGGCACGGGGCTTCGGCCCTTGCCGATGGCTCCAATAAAAAAGCTGCCCGAGGGCAGCTTTTTTTTCGTTCTGGCCGCCCCTCGGCGGTCCCTCCCTCTCCCTACTTCTTCACCATTTGACGCGCACGCCCAGCGAGCCGTTGATCGAGCTCTTGACCTTCGCATCGCCGCCCGACGACCAGAGCTTGCCGACTTCGCCATAGAGGCTGGTCGATTCGCTCAGGGACAGCGTGAAGCCGCCCGCCAGTTCGGTGCTCGTGCCGCCGGTGGGCGCCGCGATGTCGGTCGTGGTTGCGCCGTTCACGAAGCGCGCGATGTCCGTGCCGCTGGAGGTCTTGTAGACGTTGAAGCGGCCGTAGGGTTGCAGTGCGCCCATGCCGGTGTCGATCTGGCCCTTCACGCGCACGCCGGCGCGCGCGATCCATCCGCTGTCGGCTTGCGGCTGAACCACGGCGCCCAGGATGGCGGAGTTGCTCAGGTCCATGTGCTGGTGGATCAGCTGCAGTTGCGGCTCGATGCTCCAGCCGCTGCCGCCGAGCGGGAACGACTGCCCCACTTCGATCGACCCCAGCAGGCTGTTGCCCTTGCCTTCCACGCCGCCCGAGAGGTTCGGCTGCACGGTGTAGCGATGGCGGCCCGACTGCACCACGGCATCGGCGTAGAAGCCGCTGTCGCCGGTGTAGGTGCCGTAGATGCCCACGTACTGGCTGCGCAGGTCGTTGCGGCCGGTGCGAAGGTTGTTCACGCCGCTCGCAAAACCATTGACCGTTGCATCGCCGTCGAGCTGGCCGACATAGAGGCCAGCGCGCACGTTCGACGTGGCCAGCAGGTCGGTGCCGGCCTGGAAGCCCGTGAGGCGCCCCTTGCTCGTCGGCGACACGGTGCCGCCTTGCTGGATGTCGATGTCGGTCGAGAGCACGCGCGCCCAGGCGCGGCGGTCCGAACCGGTGGGCGTGGTGGCCGTGCCCTTCACGTCGTCATCGCCCACGCGCTTGCGCAGGTCGCCCAGCATCGCGAGGTTGCCCTGGCGCAGCTGGCCCGGCAGCGCCGCATAGAGCGAGGCTTCCGCGCGGTACGCGGGCAGCGATCCCGATGCGGAGCCCGGTGCCGGGTCGGTGCGCAGGAACCAGCTTTCGCCGGCGCCGCTGGCATCGGCCGCATAGAGGCGGTACTCGTACGCGCCGGCATCCACGTGACCGCCCGCGAGCGCGAAGGCGTCCTTGGTGGTCTGCGCCGTGGTGGTCGCGCCGTTCTGCGCGCTGATGACTTCCACGCCGTTGCCGGTGGTGCGCGCGCCCAGGCCGCCGAGGTTGGTGACCTGCACGGTGGTCTTGCCGGTGGCGGCGCCGCCGTTGATCACCAGCCGGTCCGACGGACCGCTGCCGCTGTTGAGTGCCGTGGCCAGCTTCAGCACGCCGTTGTTGCCGACGTAGTTGCCGTTCACGGTCAGCGTGGTGCCCGGCGCGGTGCCCACGAGGGAAACCGTGCCGCTGTTGGCGAGCGACTTCACCGTCTGGCTGAAGCCCGCCAGATCGAGCGTCGCGCCCGCCGCCACGCTGTGCGCCGAAGCTGCGCTCAGGGTGTTGGCGGCACCGGCCTTCAGCGTGCCTTGCGCCACATTCGTAGAACCGCTGTACGTGTTGGCGCCCGAGAGCGTCAGCGTGCCCGTGCCTTCCTTGGTGATGAAGCCGCCGCCGCTGATCGCGCCGCTCAATGCACCGTTGAACGCGCCGGTGTCGATGATCGGATCGTTCTGGCCCGTCAGCTGGATCGCGTTGGCGATCGTGAGGCCCTCGGCGCTGAAGCCCAGCGTGGTGTCGTCGTCCATCGACAGCGCGCCGGTGCCCAGCGCCTCGCTGTGGCCGACGTTCAGGCGGCCTTGATGCAGCACCGTGCCGCCCGTGTAGGTATTGGCGCCCGACAGCGTGAGCGCGCCGGTGCCGACCTTCACGACCGAGCCGCCCACGCCCGATATGACGCCCGAGACTTCGGTGTTGGTGTTCAGCCCGCCGGTGGTCAGCGCCTTGGCGCCGAGCAGCACCCGGCCCGCGCCTTCGAGCGAACCGATGGTGATGCCGTCGGTGGCCATCTTGCTGATGCGCACCGTGCCGCCCGCCTTGTTCACCAGCGTTGCCTGGTCGGCCTTGGCGTTGTCGAAGAAGTCGACGACGCCGCCGGTCTCGTTCACCAGCGTCGCCTGTCCGGCCGAGCCGTTGTCCATGAAGTCGGTATGGCCGCCCGCGTAGTTGGTGATGAGCGCCTTGCCGGCGGTAGCGTCGTTCCACACCGTCGTGCCGCCGCCGCGGTTCTCGATCGTCGCGTTGCCGGCCGTTGCGGTGCCCGAGAAGGTCACGTTGGCGTCGGTGGCGGTGACCAGCGTCGCGCTGCCGGCCGAACTGCTGTCCTTGAACTCGACGAAGCCGCCGTTGACGATGCCATCGCGCGCGGCCGTGGAAATGTGCAGGCTGCCCGCCTCCGCGCTGCCGCTGAACACGAGCCCCGCGCTGCCCGCCACGAAGACCGCGCCCGTGCCCAGCGCGCCGGTGATGCTGGCGTTCACCGTGCCGGCCTCGACCTGCGTGCCGCCGCTGTAGCTGTTGACCGCCGCGAGTTCGAGCTCGCCCGCGCCGATCTTGCGCACGCTGCCGCTGCCGCTCATCGTGCCGGCATAGGTGCCGTTCGCCGCCTGGTCGAAGGTGACCTTCGCGTCGTTGACGATGTCGCCCTGCAGGCTGGTGGTGTTGCCCTGCAGCACGCCGGCCTTGACCGTGGTGCCGCCCGCGTAGGTGTTGGCGCCGCCGAGCACCAGCGTGCCGACGTCTTCCTTCGACAGCCCGCCCGTGCCGGTGATGGCCGAGTTGATGGTCGCGGTCATGTTCGCGCCGCCTGCCGTGCCGTCGCCCACGCGCACCACGGTGTTCGCGCCGCTGATGTTGAGTTCGTCGCCCTGCACCACGTAGCCGTCGACCGCGAACTGCGCGCCGCCGATGCTGACCACGCCGCCGGTCTTGTCGACCGTCACCGTGCCGCCCGTGCCGCCGAAGATGGCGAACTGGTCCTGCTTCCAGGACGCGTTGACGGTGCCGTCCATGTCGGTCCAGCCGTCGCCCGGGGCGCCCACGCGCCAGGTGCCCGAGCCGCCGTTGGCCTTGCCGTTGTTGTAGTCGGTGCCGTTGCCGCCGTCCCAGAAATTGAGGCTGAATCCGGCGCGGTTCACCAGGTTGACCTGCTGGGCCACCGAGGTCTGCACCGACAGGTCGCTCGCCTTGGCGCTGGCCGGGATCGTGCCGATGTCCAGCCCGTTGTCGGTCAGCGCGCCGGTGTAGGCGATGAGGCGGTACAGGCCCGGGCCGAAGGTGCCGCCCGAAGATTCGGCGACGTTGAGCGTGCCGTCCAGCGTGAGGTTGCCCGTCACGTTGACCAGGTCGTTGAGCGGCCCGCCCGCGGTGCCCGCCTGGCCCAGCTCGTAGTTCAGGATCGAGCCGCCGCTCAGCGACAGCGCGCCGGTGTTCAGCGTGCCCGGGCTGTTGCCCGCGGCCAGCGTGCCGCCGTCGGCGATGTTGACCGCGCCGGCGATGGTGCCCGCGCCGCCCAGCGTGCCGCCGTTGCCGACGAACACGGTGCCGGTGCCGGTCGCGCTGCCGGTCGTGTTGTTCACGCGCAGCGTGCCGGCATCGACGAAGGTCGAGCCCGTGTACGTGTTGGCCGCCGTGAGTTCGAGCGTGCCGGTGCCGCGCTGGGTCAGCGTGCCCGAGCCGTCGATGACGCCGCCGAAGCTCACCGCGTCGGAGCGGTTGAAGGCCAGCTCGCTGTTGTTGGTGATGTTGCCCGCGATGCTGCCGCTCGTGGTGCCGTTGCCGATCTGCAGCGCGCCCGCGCTGACGGTGGTGCCGCCGGTGTGGGTGGCCGCGCCGGTGAGCGTCAGCGTGCCGGGACCGGCTTGCGTGAGCGTGCCCGCGCCGCTGATGTTGCCGGCGAAGTCGACCGCATCGTTCCGGTTGAATGCGAGTGCGCCGTTGTCGATGACGTTGCCCACGAGGGTGCCCGTGCCGCCGCCGTTGCCGATCTGCAGCGAGGTGCCGCCCGCGACGGTTGTGCCGCCCGCGGCATCGTTCGCCTGCAGGGTGCCGGTGACGACCGCGCCCTGCGACGCGTCGAGCGCGATGTTGCCCGCCACGACGTTGCCGGTGACGCTCAGCGCCTTGCCGGTGGTCAGGGCCAGGTTCGCGGCGGTGAAGTTGCCGAGCGCATCGATCTGGTTCTTGCCGTTGAGCGTGGCGTCGCCCACCGCGCTGCCCGAGAGCGAAGCCGCGGTGATGACGCTGCCCGCGTCCTGCGTGATCGTGCCGGCCGAGGTGAGCGCCGCGGCCGTGCCCGTGACCGCGCCGTTGATCGCCAGGTTGCCGGCGGTCGTGGTGAGCGCAACGCTCGCGCCGCCATCCACCAGGCCGGTGACGGTCAGCGACTTCGCGTTGTTCAGGCTGAAACCGGCGGCCGTGAAGGCGCCGAGCGTGTCGATCTGGTTCTCGCCGGTAAGCGCCGTGCTGCCGGTCGAGCTGCCCGTCAGGGTGCCGGCCGTGACGACGCTGCCCGCGCCCTGCGTGATGGCGCCGAGCGTGTTGATCGCCGCGCTCGTGCCGGCGTTCACGTTGCCGTTGATCGCCAGCGAGGCGGCGTTGGTCAGGCTCAGGCCGTTGGCGGTGAAGTTGCCCAGGGCGGCGATCTGGTTCTGGCCGTTCAGCGTCACGGCGCCGGTGGCGCCGCCGGTCAGCGTGGCGGCGGTGACGACGCCGGCAGTCTGCGTGATGCTCGCGCCGCCGTTCAGGCTCAAGGCGCCCGAGGCGGTCACGTTGCTGGCCAGCGCGATGCCGTCGCGCGCGGTGAGCGACACGGCGCCGCCCGTGAGGGCGTTGTTCACCGCGAGCGCGCCGCCGTTGGCGGCCAGCGTCAGGGCGGCGGTGCCGGTGTTGATGGCCGCGGCGGGCAAGGTCAGCGTGCCGCCAGCGACGAGGCTTACAGCGCCGTTGGTGCCGTTGGTGAGTGAGGCGATGTTCAGGTTGTTGACGTCGCCCACGGCGACGCTGCGGCCCGACACGGTCACGGCGCCTACGAAGTCGTTGCCCAGGTTGCCGAGCGATACGGCGCCGGTGCCCGCGGTCAGCGTGCTGGTGCCGGCGACGGTCAGCGCGCCGGTCTGGCCGATGTCGCCGTTGTTGCTGGTGGCGTTCAGCGACGCGGCGGTGCCGCTGCCCAGGTTAAGGGCGCCCTTGCTCGTGACTGCCAGCGCGCCCGTGTTGAGCGTGCCGAGCGTCAGTGAATTCGCATCCACGATCGTGGTCGTGCCGCCCCTGAGAGACAGCGCGCCGCCGAAATCGTTGCCCGCGTTCGCCAGCGTGATCGTGCCTGTGCCTGCGTTGACCGTGCTCGCGCCGGCCACGTTCAACGCGCCGGTCTGCGAGATGGCGCCGTTGACGCTGGTCGCATCGATCGATGCCGCGGTGCCGCTGCCCAGGTTCAGCAAACCGTTGCTCTGCACGGTCAGCGCGGCGGTGTTGAGCGTGCCGAGCGTCAGCGCATTCGCATCCCTGATCGATGTCGTGCCGCCCGTCAGATTTACCGCGCCGATGAAGTTGTTGCCCGCGTTCGCCAGCGTGATGGCATTGGCGCCCGCGTTGATCGTGCTCGCGCCAGCGATGTTCAATGCGCCGGTCTGCGTGATGGCGCCGGCGGCGGTTGCTCCGAACGTGCCCGACACGTTGCTCGCGCCCAGCACCAGCGCGGCGCCGTTCCTGATCAGGACGTTGCGGCCGGTCGTGCCGACCGCGCCGGTGAAGTTGTTGGCCGCCTGGTTCAGCGTGATGTCGGAGTTCGTGGCGTCGAACGTGGCGATGCCTGCGACGCTCAGTGCGCCGGCTTGCGTGATGAAGGAGTTGCCGCTGGTCGCATTGATCGATGCCGCAACGCCGCTGCCCAGGTTCAGCGTGCCGTTGCTGCGAACTGTCAGCGCACCCGTATTGAGCGCGCCGAGCGTCAGGGCGTCCGCGTCCCGGATCGAGGTCGTACCGCCCGTCAGGCTCACGGCGCCGCCAAAATCGTTGTTCGCGTTCGCCAGCGTGATGGCGTTCGTGCCGGCGTTGATCGTGCTCGCGCCGTCGACGATCAACGCACCGGTCTGCGTGATGTCGCCGGTGGCTGTGGCTGCGAAGGTGCCGGTTGCGGTGCTGGCGCCCAGCACCAGGCCGGTGTCGTTTGCCAGCGCCACGTTGCGCCCCGTGAAGGTCACAGCGCCCGCCAGCTTGTTGGTGGCCTGAGTCAGCGTGATGTCGGCAGTGCCGGCGGTCAGCACGCTCGTGCCGGCCACGTTCAACCCGCCGGTCTGCGTGATGGCGGAGTTGCCGCTGGTGGCATTGATCGATGCCGCGGTGCCGCTGCCCAGGTTCAGCAAGCCGTTGCTGCGAACGGTCAGCGCACCGGTGGCGAGCGTGCCCAGCGTCAGGGCGTTCCCGTCCCTGATTGAGGTCGCACCGCCCGCAAGGCTCACGACGCCTCGGAAATCGTTGGTCGCATTCGCCAGCGTGATGGCGCCAGTGCCCGCGTTGATTGCGCTGGCATTTTGGACGGTCAATCCAAGACCCGCCGCCTGGGTGATGGTGCCGCCGTTGCTGTTGGCATTCACCGAATTTGCGGTGCCGGTGCCCAGGTTCAGATCGCCGTGGCTGGTGACCGTCAGGGCGCCGGTGCTGATCGTGCCCAGGGTCAACGCGTTCACGTCGTTGATCGCGGTGGTGCCGCCCGTGAGGTTCACGGTGCCGCCGAAGTTGTTGTTCGCGTTCGTCAGCGTGATGGCGCCCGCCCCTGCATCCAGCGTGCTCGCACCGGTCACGCTCAGCGCACCGGTCTGGGTGATCGCGCCACCGCTGCTGCTGGCATTCAGCGAGGTCGCGGTGCCGCTGCCCAAGTCGAGCGCGCCGTGGCTCGTGACGGACAGCGCGCCGGTGGCGAGCGTGCCGAGCGTGAGCGCGTTCACGTCGTTGATCTGGGTCGTGCCGCCCGTGAGGGACACTGCGCCGCCGAAGTTGTTGTTCGCGTTCGACAGGTTGATGGTGCCGGCGCCCGCGTTGATCGCGCTCGTGCCCGCGACGACCAGTGCGCCGGTCTGGCTGACGTTGCCGTTGTTGCTGGCGGCGTTCAGCGAAGCCGCCGTGCCGCTGCCCAGGTTCAGGTTGCCGTGGCTCGTGACCGTCAGCGCGCCGGTGACGGCGAGCGCGCCGAGCGTCAGCGCGTTCACGTCGTTGATCGCCGTCGTGCCGCCCGTGAGCTTCACCGTGCCAACGAAGTTGTTGTTGGCGTTGGTCATCGTGATGGCGTTGGCACCCGCGTTCACCGACAGGTCGCCGTTGCCGCCGAAGGTGCCGCTCATCGTGAGCGCGCCGTTCGAGACGATGTTGCCGTTGCCTTCGAGCGTCACGTTGCGCGCGCTGGTGAAGGCGCCCGTCGTGCCCAGCGTGGCGCCGTTGTTCAGCGTGATCCCGCCGGCCGCGCCGCCCAGGTTCGCATCAGCCGCCACCTGGACGGTGCCGTTGTTGATGAACGTGCCGCCGGTATAGCCGTTGGTGCCCGAAAGCGTCAGCGTATCGCCACCGCTTTGCGTGACGCGGCCCGTGCCGTTGATCGTGCCGGCGAAGGAGGTGCTGTCCGAGCGATTGAAGGTCAGCGCCGCGTTGTTGGTGACGTTGCCCACGATGCTGCCCGTGGTACCGCCATTGCCGATCTGCAGCGTGCCCGCCGAGATCGTGGTGCCGCCGGTGTACGTATTGGTGCCGGTCATCGTCGTGGTGCCGCCGCCCAACTGCCGGACCGAGCCGGCGCCCGAAATGTTGTAGTTCGCGGCAAGGTTGCCGTTGCCAGGCGCGTTGTAGTTCACCTGGCCGTTGCCGTTGATGGCGACGCCGCCCGCCGTGGTCAGCGTGCCGCCGGTGATCGTCAGCGTTCCGGTGCCGCCCGCGCCGCCGGCGCCGCCGCGCCCGCTGCCGGTGCCGCCGTTGTAGCCGCCGACCACGATGCTGCCGGCCGACAGGTTGCCGCCCGAGAGCGTGACGTTTCCGGTACCGCCCGCACCGCCGGCGCCGCCTGGGCCGTTGCCCGTGCCGCCGCCGCCGCCGCCGCCCGCGCCCCCGATCAGCAGCGCGCCGTTGATGGTCGTCGCGCCGCCGCTGACGTTGAGCACGCCCGCGCCGCCGGCCGTGCCGTTGCCGCCGCCGTTGAAGCCGCCCCCGCCGCCGCCACCACCGCCGCCGCCGCCCACCGCGACAGAGCCGGTGATCGTGCTGTTGCCGTTCGTGATGTTGCGCGTGGTCGTCCCACCCGCCAGGTTGCCGGTGGGGGTGCCCACCAGCGCCGCGCCGCCCGCGCCCGAATTGCCGCCACCGCCGTTGCCGCCGGCGCTGCCGCCGTTGTTGCCCGCGCCTCCGAGGCTGTTGAAGTCGTTAACCCCAGCCGCGCCCGCGCCGTTGCCGACGCCACCCGCACCGCCGCTGTCCGAACCCGTCGTCAGGCCTGCGCCGCCACCGCCGGCACCAAACCCGGCGCCACCGCCGCCTGCACCACCACCACCGCCGCCGCCACCGCCGCCGCCGCCGAAGCCGCCTGCCCCGCCGGCCTTGCCGCCGTTGGCGCCGCCGCCAGCGGCACCGGCGGTGCCGATCACCTGGTTCTGCGCCGAAGCGGGTGCCACCAGCCCCGCGCCGGCCACCGCAACCACGACCGCGGCCATCAAGCCGCTCAGCCGGAACGGCGTGCCGACATTGCGCTCACCGTCGGGCGCCGTGCCGGCACGCGACGACCGCTGCGGTTTCCCCCGCGCCGTGGCGATTTCCGAGACGGCGACCCAGGCGCCGAGCGAGTTATTCCAAAGGCTGCGAAAAGAAGTGTTCATGACGACTTATTTGTTACTTAGTAAACGTTCGATCTACATCAGATTACGAGAAGTAACAAAAATAGAACATCACCTGAATTAGCGATAAAGACCTAACCGTTGCGTGATTTACACGCCACCTCATCGCCGATCACCAGCCTGGTCATCGCCGATTGAGATGCATGACCCAACAAAACAGGGAGAAAATGCGTTTTCCCATCGCCAGCCGCGATGCCCACGACCAATGACCACCTCGGAACGCAACTTCGCCCGCCGCATCGACCTCACGTCACTGCAGTTGTTCGTGGCCGTGTGCGAGCTGGGCAGCATCGGGCGCGCAGCGGAGCGCGAATTCATCGCGGCGTCGGCCATCAGCAAGCGGCTGTCGGACCTGGAGGCCACGCTCGGCACCACCCTCCTCTACCGGCACGCGCGCGGCGTGGACCTCACGCCGGCCGGCGAGAGCCTCCTGCACCACGCGCGCTCGGTGCTCTACAGCCTCGAGAAGATGCAGGGCGAACTCAGCGAATACGCCGATGGCGTGCGCGGCCACGTGCGGGTGCACGCCAACATTTCGGCGATCGTGCAGTTCCTGCCCGAGGACCTGGGCGTGTTCACCCGGGCGCACGAGGCCATCAAGATCGACCTGGAAGAGCACCTGAGCAGCGAGGTGATCCGCGCGGTGCAGGAAGGCGCGGCCGACCTGGGCGTGTGCCATGTGGCCGGCGGGGCGGGCGAGCTGCAGAGCCTGTCGTACCGGCACGACCACCTCGCGCTGATCGTTCCCACGGGGCACGCGCTGGCGTCGCACGGGGCCGTCGATTTCATCGACTCGCTCGACTTCGACCACGTCGGCCTGCACACCAACAGCTCGATCTACGTCGCGATGCACGAGGCGGCGCTGGGCGCCGGGCGCAGCGTCAAGCTGCGCATCCACGTCACCGGCCTGGATGCCATGTGCCGGATGATCGAGAACGGCCTGGGCATCGGCGTGATGCCGCATCGCGCGTTCGAGCTCATGCAGAACGGCATCGGCCGCGGCCTCGTGAGCGTCACGCTCAACGACGCCTGGGCGGCGCGCGAGATCCGCCTGGTGGCGCGCGACTTCTCCACCCTGCCGGTGGCGGCGCGCACGCTGGTGAACCACCTGCACGCGGCGGCCGATTCGGCCGATCCGGCCGAAGGCACCGAACCCCTCGCGGCCCGGGCCGCATAGACAGACAATCCATTCCCCACGAAAGACAAGAGACCGACATGGCACGCACGCTCTACGACAAGATCTGGGACGAACACGTCGTCCACACCGAGGAAGACGGCACCGCGATCCTCTACATCGACCGCCACCTGGTGCACGAAGTGACCAGCCCGCAAGCATTCGAGGGCCTGCGCGAAGCGGGCCGCAAGCTCTGGCGCATCAGCTCGGTGGTGGCCACGGCCGACCACAACACGCCCACCACCGGCTGGGAACGCGGCTACGAAGGCATTGCCGACCCGACCAGCAAGGAGCAGGTCACCACGCTGGACAAGAACATCGCCGAATTCGGCGCCGCCGCGTTCTTTCCGTTCCTGAGCAAGCGCCAGGGCATCGTGCACGTGATCGGCCCCGAGTCGGGCGCGACGCTGCCGGGCATGACCGTGGTCTGCGGCGACTCGCACACCTCCACGCACGGCGCATTCGGCGCGCTCGCGCACGGCATCGGCACCAGCGAGGTCGAGCACGTCATGGCCACGCAGACGCTGCTGGGCAAGAAGGCAAAGAACATGCTGGTGAAGGTCGAGGGCAAGCTGCCTTTGGGCTGCACTGCCAAGGACATCGTGCTGGCCATCATCGGCAAGATCGGCACGGCCGGCGGCACGGGCTACACGATCGAATTCGCGGGCTCGGCGATTCGCGACCTGAGCATGGAAGGCCGCATGACGGTCTGCAACATGGCCATCGAGGCCGGCGCGCGCGCCGGGCTGGTGGCGGTCGACGAGAAGACGATCGCCTACATCAAGGGCCGCCCGCTCGCGCCGACCGGCGTGGAGTGGGAGCAGGCCGCCACCTACTGGCGCACGCTGCAGTCGGACCCCGGCGCGAGCTTCGACGCCGTGGTCGAGCTGGACGCCGCGCAGATCCCGCCGCAGGTCACCTGGGGCACCTCGCCCGAGATGGTGGTCGACATCAACGGCCGCGTGCCCGATCCCGACAAGGAAAAGGACGCCAGCAAGCGCGGCGCCATCGAGCGCGCGCTGGTCTATATGGGCCTGGAGCCGAACAAGGCGATGAACGACATCTTCATCGACAAGGTGTTCATCGGCTCATGCACCAACAGCCGCATCGAGGACATGCGCGAAGCCGCAGCCGTGGTGAAGAAGCTGGGCCAGAAAGTCGCCAAGAACGTGAAGCTCGCGATGGTCGTGCCCGGCTCGGGCGTGGTGAAGGAACAGGCCGAGCGCGAAGGCCTGGACGTGATCTTCAAGGCCGCGGGCTTCGAATGGCGCGAGCCCGGCTGCTCGATGTGCCTGGCGATGAACGCCGACCGGCTGGAGCCCGGCGAGCGCTGCGCATCGACCAGCAACCGCAACTTCGAAGGCCGCCAGGGCGCCGGTGGCCGCACGCACCTCGTGAGCCCGGCCATGGCCGCCGCTGCCGCCGTGCACGGCCACTTCGTCGACGTCCGTACGTTCGCCTGAACCCAGAGAGATCCACATGCAGAAATTCACCGTGCACAAGGGCCTCGTGGCCCCCATGGACCGCGAGAACGTCGACACCGACGCGATCATTCCGAAGCAATTCCTCAAGTCGATCAAGAAGACCGGCTTCGGCGTGAACCTGTTCGACGAATGGCGCTACCTGGACGCCGGCTTTCCGGGCCAGGACCCGGCCAGCCGCAAGCCGAACCCCGACTTCGTGCTGAACCAGCCGCGCTACGCAGGCGCCTCGGTGCTGCTGGCGCGCAAGAACTTCGGCTGCGGCTCGTCGCGCGAGCACGCGCCATGGGCGCTCGACCAATACGGCTTTCGCGCGATCATCGCGCCCAGCTATGCGGACATCTTCTTCAACAACAGCTTCAAGAACGGCCTGCTGCCGATCGTGCTGAGCGAGGCGCAAGTGGCGCAGCTGTTCGACGAGGCGCTCGCCTTCCCGGGCTATTCGCTCACCATCGACCTGGAGCGCCAGGTGGTCGTGAAGCCGGACGGCGGCGAGCTCGCGTTCGACGTGCAGGCCTTCCGCAAGTACTGCCTCATCAACGGACTGGACGACATCGGCCTCACGCTGCGCCACAAGGACAAGATCAAGGCCTTCGAGACCGAGCGCCTGGCGCAGAAGCCCTGGCTCGCGCACACGATGATCTCGTGATCGTTCGCCGCACCTCCTTCTGCATTCCTTCAGCATTCAAACCTCAGACCAACTTATGAAAATCGCAGTTCTCCCGGGTGACGGCATCGGCACCGAAATCGTGGCGGAAGCCGTCAAGGTGCTCGACGTGCTCGAGCTGAAATTCGAGATGGAGTCGGCGCTGGTCGGCGGCGCGGCCTACGAGGCGCACGGCCATCCGCTGCCCGAGTCGACGCTCAAGCTCGCCAAGGAATCGGACGCGGTGCTGTTCGGCGCGGTCGGCGACTGGAAGTACGACAAGCTCGACCGGCCGCTGCGCCCCGAGCAGGCCATCCTGGGGCTGCGCAAGAACCTGGGCCTCTTTGCGAACTTCCGCCCGGCGATCTGCTACGAGCAGCTGGTGGACGCATCGAGCCTGAAGCCCGAGCTGATTGCGGGCCTGGATATCCTCATCATTCGCGAGCTGACCGGCGACATCTACTTCGGCCAGCCGCGCGGCCGCCGCACCGCGGTGGACGGGCATTTCCCGGGCGCCGAGGAAGCCTTCGACACGATGCGCTACTCGCGCCCCGAGGTCGAGCGCATCGCCCGTGTGGCCTTCGAGGCCGCGCGCAAGCGCAGCAAGCGCGTGACCAGTGTGGACAAGGCCAACGTGCTGGAGACCTTCCAGTTCTGGAAGGACATCGTCACGGAAATCGGCAAGGAGTACCCGGACGTCGAACTCGACCACATGTACGTCGACAATGCGGCCATGCAGCTCGTGAAGGCGCCCAAGAAGTTCGACGTGGTGGTCACCGGCAACATGTTCGGCGACATCCTCTCGGACGAGGCCGCGATGCTCACCGGCTCGATCGGCATGCTGCCCTCGGCGTCGCTCAATTCGAGCAACCAGGGCCTTTACGAGCCCAGCCACGGCAGCGCGCCCGACATTGCCGGCAAAGGGGTTGCCAATCCTTTGGCTACAATCCTGTCCGCTGCCATGATGCTCCGCTTTTCACTCAACCAACCCGAAGCTGCCGACCGTATCGAGTCGGCGGTCAAGGACGTGCTGGCCTCCGGGCTGCGCACGGGTGACATCTGGTCAGAAGGCACGAAGCGTGTCGGCACCCGCGAAATGGGCGACGCGGTCGTTGCAGCAATCACCAAAAAGACGATTACCGGCTAACCGCAGCCCGCTTCGTCACGCCCCTCCCCGGCTCGACGAGTCGGGGGCAAAAAAGACAACTTTTTCTTTTTTCATAAGGGCAAACTGAAATGGCGAACGCATCTCAACCTCTGGTCGGCCTCGTAGGCTGGCGCGGCATGGTCGGCTCGGTCCTGATGGACCGCATGCAGGCCGAAGGCGACTTCGGGCTCATCGAGCCGGTCTTCTTCTCGACTTCCAACGCCGGCGGCAAGGCCCCGGCGATGGCCAGGAACGAGACCGCGCTGAAGGATGCGAACGACATCGACGCCCTGAAGAAGTGCGACATCGTCATCACCTGCCAGGGCGGCGACTACACCAGCGAAGTCTTCCCCAAGCTGCGCGCCGCCGGCTGGACCGGCCACTGGATCGACGCCGCCTCCACCCTGCGCATGCAGGACGACGCGGTCATCGTGCTGGACCCGGTCAATCTCCCTGTGATCCAGAACGCCCTCACCAATGGCGGCAAGAACTGGATCGGCGGCAACTGCACCGTTAGCTGCATGCTCATGGGCGTAGGCGCGCTCTACAAGGCCGGCCTGGTCGAGTGGATGACCAGCATGACCTACCAGGCGGCCTCGGGCGGCGGCGCGCAGCACATGCGCGAACTGCTGACCCAGTTTGGCACCCTGAACACCGAAGTGCGCGCCCTGCTGGACGACCCCAAGTCGGCCATTCTCGAGATCGACCGCAAGGTGCTGCACAAGCAGCAGAACCTGAGCGCGGCTGAAACCGCCAACTTCGGCGCCCCGCTCGGCGGCTCGCTGATCCCCTGGATCGACAAGGACCTGGGCGACGGCATGTCCAAGGAAGAGTGGAAGGCCGGCGCCGAGACCAACAAGATCCTCGGCCAGGGCGCGGGCTTCGGCACCGCCGCCGTGCCGGTCGACGGTTTCTGCGTGCGCATCGGCGCCATGCGCTGCCACAGCCAGGCGCTGACCTTCAAGCTCAAGAAGGACGTGCCCGTGGCCGACATCGAAGCGATGATCGCCGCGGACAACCCCTGGGCCAGCGTGGTGCCGAACACCCGCGAAGCCACGCTGAAGGACCTGACGCCGGTGGCGGTGACAGGCACCATGAACATCCCGGTTGGCCGCATCCGCAAGCTGGCGATGGGCCCCGAATACGTCGGCGCCTTCACCATCGGCGACCAGCTGCTGTGGGGTGCCGCGGAGCCGCTGCGCCGCATGTTGCGCATCCTGCTCGAGGCCTGATGCGGGCTGCTCAGGCCCTTGAATCCCGGATTGTTGCAGTTTGGCAACGAAAAGTGTGTTCGTAAGTATGCGCGCACTGGGTAGAACAGGCGCATTGCCTTGTCAGTCCGGGGTGATGATGCTAACGTCCTCTTACAAATTCTGGGCCTGAGCCGCCCCTATCAGCATGACAAGACATCTGTTGCCCGCGGCCCGCCCATCGGCCGATCGCCCCTCCCCGTCCTCCAGCGGTTGGCGCCTCTCCATCCTGGGTGCGGCAGCCGCCGTGGCCTTGGGGATGGCCAGCACCGACGCCAGCGCCTTCACGCTGGGACAGTTGAAGGTGCAATCGGCGCTGGGCGAACCGCTGCGCGCCGAGATCGACGTGACCGAGATCGCCGCTGCCGAAGCGGACGGCCTGAAGATCAACATCGCCACCGCCGAAGCTTTCAAGAACGCGGGCATTCCGTACAACTCGGCGCTGAGCGACGTCAAGGCGACGCTGCAACGCCGAGCGGGCGGCCAGTACGTGGTGCGCCTGAACGGCAGCCGCCCGCTGAGCGACCCGTTCATCGACCTGCTGCTCGAAGCCAACGGCTCCTCGGGCCGCATCGTGCGCGACTACACCGTGCTGCTCGATCCGCCGGTCACGCGCCAAGTTCAGGCGGCCTCCAGCACGCCGATCGCCCCCGTGGCACCCCAGATCAGCACCCCAGTCGAGCGCCCTGCCGTCGCTGCAGCCCGCGCACGCCGTGAACGGGCTGCAGCCGCAGCGTCCGCAGCGCCGCCGGTCGCCGCCGCGCCGACTCCAGCAGCGCCCGCTGCCGCGCCCGCAGCAGCAGCAGCCGCCGCACCGACCGCCCCCCGCGCCAGCGGTGGCGGCGAGCAGGTCACCGTGCAGCGCGGCGATACGGCCAGCAAGATTGCCGGCGCCTACAAGCCGGCCGACGTGTCGCTCGACCAGATGCTGGTCGCCCTGCTGCTGGCCAATCCCGATGCATTCATTGGCGGCAACATCAACCGCATGAAGGCCGGCGCGGTGCTCGACCTGCCCGGCTCCACCGAGGCGAATGCCGTTCCCGCCGCGGAAGCGCGCCGCACGGTCACCGCGCAAAGCCGCGACTTCGGCAGCTACCGCCAGCGCCTGGCCGAGAACGCGCCGACGTCGAACGTCGCCGCCGCCAGCCGCAAGGCCTCGGGCAAGCTGCAGGCCAACGTCGAAGACCGCAACGCGGCCGCCAGCGCCCCCAACAAGCTCACGATCTCGCAAGGCAGCGCCTCCACCCGCGCCGCCGACGAAAAGCTCGCGCAGGCCCGCCAGGCGCAGGAGAACAGCAGCCGCGTGGCGGAGCTGTCCAAGAACATCAACGATCTGAACAAGATCAAGTCCGGCGCCGGATCGTCGGCACCTGCAGCAGCACCGGCGCCCGCGGCACCGGGCATCCCGGTTCCCACGCCCTCCACCAGCGCCACGACGACACCGCCAGCGGCCGCCGCTCCGGCGCCAGTGGCAGCAGCGCCTGTTCCGGCACCTGCTCCCGCTGCGGCAGCTGCCGCGCCGGCCGCACCGACGCCGGAAGCGACAGCCGCTCCCGCCGCCGCCGAACCCTCCGTCGCGCCTTCGGCAACGGAGACGGCTGCCGTCCCCGCGGCAGCAGCCAGCGCCGCGGTCGCAGCACCGGCACCGGCTCCCGCACCGAAACCCGTGGTGAAGGCCGCTCCGCCTCCTCCCCCGGAACGCAGCTTCTTCGAAGAACTGCTCGACAACCCGCTGATGCTTGCCGGCGCCGCGCTGATCGCGCTTCTGGTCGGCTTCCTGCTGTACCGCGTGCTGGGTCGCCGACGCGAGGAAATGAGCGAAAGCGTGTTCCTCGAGAGCCGCATTCCGAAGGACTCGTTCTTCGGCGCCAGCGGCGGCGAATCGGTCGACACCAAGCACCGCGGCGATTCCACCGTGTCGTCGCTGTCGTACTCGCCGAGCCAACTCGACGCGGGCGATGTGGACCCCGTCGCCGAAGCCGACGTCTACCTGGCCTACGGCCGCGACCTGCAGGCCGAGGAAATCCTGCGCGAAGCGCTCCGCCTGAACCCGGACCGCACCGCCATCCACCTGAAGCTGCTCGAGATCCACGCCAAGCGCCGCGACGTGCGGGCCTACGAAGGCCTGGCCACCGAAGTGCACAAGCTGACCGGCGGCGCGGGTTCCGACTGGAACCGCGTGGTCGACATGGGCAAGGACCTCGACCCGGGCAACCCGCTCTACGAATCGGGCGCCCCCCGCAGCGCGAGCCAGGCTGAAACGGCCGCCTTCGCAGGCGCACTGGCATCCGCCGCCAAGCCGCCGGTCGCCGCAGTGCCGACGCCCGTCGCACCGCCCCCGATCGCCTCGGCCCCGCCGCCGGCCTTCGTGCCCTCGGTGGCACCGCTGGATTTCGACCTGGACCTGAGCCAACCGGTGCCGCTGGCACCGGCACCCAGCCACGCGCCGGTCGGCGCCAGCCTGCCCAAGTCGGCTTATGCCCCCACGCCGACGACGGCACGCCCCGCGGCGCCGCTGTCCAATGGCCACGCGGCCACGCCCGTCGACCTCGAAAACGATTTCGACACAGCCCCCGGCGCCCTGACCCCCAACACCGTGCCGTCGAGCCTGAGCGATGCGGATCACAACACGCGTCCGGCCATGCTGCGCAATGCGCTGCCGGCCGACTCGGGCTTCATCGAGTTCGACATGAGCGCACTGGCAGGCCTGCCGGCCCGCGGTGGTGCGTCCGAACCGGCGCGTGCTGCGAGCTCGCTGGACGACGAAGGCGAAGACAGCCCCCACGCCGTCAAGCTCTCGCTGGCCCGTGAGCTGCAAGCCATCGGCGACGTCGAAGGTGCCCGTTCGCTGGTCGAGGAAGTCGAAGCCGAAAGCGCCGGCGACCTCAAGACGCAAGCCAAGCAACTGCTCGCGGAACTGCGCTGAGCCCTTGCTGTTTCCGTTCCTGAATTCGTGAGGCTGGCGCTCGGCATCCGCTACAACGGCCAGGCGTACGAGGGCTGGCAGAGCCAGCGCTCGGGCCGCACGGTGCAGGACAAGCTCGAGGCGGCCCTCGCGAAGTTCGCCGCTGACCCGTCCGGGCGCATCGGCACGCTGTGCGCCGGCCGCACCGATGCCGGCGTGCACGCGCTGATGCAGGTGGTGCACTTCGACACCGAGGTCGAGCGCGAACCCTTCTCCTGGATGCGCGGCACCAACCGCTTCCTGCCCGACGACATCGCGGTGCAGTGGGCCCAGCCGGTGCCCGACGAATTCCATTGCCGCGCCAGTGCCCTCGCGCGCCGCTACCTCTACGTGCTCTCGCAATCACCGGTACGGCCAAGCCTGGATTCGGGCCGGGTCGGCTGGTCGATGCATCCGCTGGATGGCGACGCGATGCGCAAAGCCGCCGCCCTGCTTATCGGCACGCACGACTTCAGCTCGTTCCGCGCCTCGGCCTGCCAGGCCAAGTCGCCCGTGAAGAACCTGCGCCGCATCGAGATCACGCGGGTCGGCGACGGCGAGCGCTGCCGCTGGCATTTCGAGTTCGAGGCCGACGCCTTCCTGCACCACATGATCCGCAACCTGATGGGCTGCCTCGTGCGGATCGGCCGCGGCGACGAGCGCCCCGAATGGATCGACGAGGTGCTCCAGGCGCGCAGTCGCAAGGTCGCGGCACCCACTTTCTCCGCGGATGGCCTGTACTTTCTCGGCCCGTTGTACGACGCCAAGTGGGGTCTGCCGGACGAAGCCACGCTGCAGGCCGGCGGCGCTCCTTATGATGGCCCGCCATGACGCCATCGCCTCCCCGCACCCGCACCCGCATCAAGATCTGTGGCCTCACGCGCGAGGCCGATGTGGATGCCGCGGTCGAAGCCGGTGCGGACGCGGTCGGCTTCGTGCTCTACGCCAAAAGCCCTCGTGCCATCACGGCCGAACGCGCCGCTGAACTTGCCTCGCGGCTGCCCCCGTTCATCACGCCGGTGCTGTTGTTCGTGAACGAGGATGCTCCCAAAGTCATAGCATCCCTTGCCCATGTGAAGGGCGCCATCGCGCAGTTCCACGGTGAAGAGACGTCCGAACAGTGCGAGGAAGCCACCGGCCCGGGCCGCTTCCGCTACATGCGCGCCGCCCGGATTCCGCTGGGGGCTGCCGGCGCCGGCTTCGACCTCGTAAAATACGCGTCCGATTACTCCCACGCCCAGGCCATCCTGCTCGACGCCCATGTCGAAGGTTATGGCGGTGGCGGCAAGGCTTTCGATTGGTCACTTCTTCCACCCGCCGTCGACGCTCACCTCGTCTTGAGTGGTGGGCTCACACCTGCAAACGTGAGCGATGGCATTCGCATCCTGCGGACACGCTGCAAGACGCTGTCCGTTGATGTGAGCTCGGGCGTCGAAATCGACAGTCCCGGGAACAAGGGCCTGAAGGACGCCGGAAAGATCCGGCAATTCGTCGCCGCCGTCAGGGCGGCAGACGCCTCGTCCTTCTCCAGTTAGCCGCCGCACCCGATCGTCATTCGGGCTGCGGCCCAACGATCGAGAACCATGCAAAGCCATTTCCAGGATTACCAGCAACCCGACGCCACCGGCCACTTCGGCAACTACGGCGGCACCTTCGCGAGCGAAACACTCACCCACGCGATCAACGAGCTGCGCGACGCGTATGCGAAGTTCAAGGACGATCCGGCCTTCCTCGCCGAATTCCACTACGAGCTCAAGCACTTCGTGGGCCGGCCCTCGCCGATCTACCACGCCGCGCGCACCAGCCGCGAGATGGGCGGCGCGCAGATCTACCTCAAGCGCGAGGACTTGAACCACACCGGCGCCCACAAGATCAACAACGTGATCGGCCAGGCGATGCTCGCGCGCCGCATGGGCAAGCCCCGCGTGATCGCCGAGACCGGCGCCGGCCAGCACGGCGTGGCCACCGCCACCATCTGCGCGCGCTACGGCCTCGAATGCGTGGTCTACATGGGCAGCCAGGACGTGAAGCGCCAGAGCCCCAACGTCTACCGCATGAACCTGCTGGGCGCGACCGTGGTGCCGGTCGAATCTGGCAGCAAGACGCTGAAGGACGCGCTCAACGAGGCGATGCGCGACTGGGTCACCAACGTGGAAAACACCTTCTACATCATCGGCACCGTGGCCGGCCCGCACCCCTATCCGACGATGGTGCGCGACTTCCAGAGCGTGATCGGCACCGAATGCATCGATCAGATGCCCGCCATGCTCGCGGCCGACGGCATCACGGGCGAAGCCGAGGGCCGGCAGCCCGACGTGGTGGTCGCCTGCGTGGGCGGCGGCAGCAACGCGATCGGCATCTTCCACCCCTACATTCCGTTCGCGGGCACCCGGCTCATCGGCGTGGAAGCGGCGGGCGAAGGCCTGGACAGCGGCAAGCACGCCGCCTCGATCCTGCGCGGCAGCCCGGGCGTCCTGCACGGCAACCGCACCTACCTGCTGCAGAACGAAGACGGCCAGATCACCGAGACGCACAGCATCAGCGCCGGCCTCGACTACCCGGGCGTGGGCCCCGAGCACGCGTACCTGGCCGACATCGGCCGCGCCGAATACGTCGGCATCACCGACATGGAAGCGCTCGAAGCCTTCCACTATTTGTGCCGAACGGAGGGCATCATTCCCGCGCTCGAATCCAGCCACGCCGTGGCCTACGCGCTGAAGCTCGCGAAAACCATGCGCCCCGACCAGTCGATCCTGGTGAACCTCTCGGGCCGCGGCGACAAGGACATCGGCACCGTGGCGGACCTCTCGGGCGTCGATTTCTACGACCGCCCCTCGATGCGCGGCCTGAGCGTGAAGGGAGGCAAGTGATGAGCCGCATTGCCGCAACCTTCAAGGCGCTTCAATCGCAGGGCCGCAAGGCGCTGATCCCCTACGTCACCGCCGGCTTCCCCTTCGCCGACATCACGCCCGAGCTGATGCACGGCATGGTCGAGGCGGGCGCCGACGTGATCGAGCTGGGCGTGCCCTTCTCCGACCCGATGGCCGACGGCCCCGTGATCCAGAAGGCCGGCGAAGCCGCGCTGGCGCTGGGCGTCGGCATGAAGCAGGTGCTCGCCATCGTGGCCGCGTTCCGCCAGAAGGACGCGACCACGCCAGTCGTCCTGATGGGCTATGCGAACCCGGTCGAGCGCTACGACCTCGTGCATGGCAAGCAGGCCTTCATCCGCGATGCGTCGGCCGCCGGCGTCGACGGCCTGCTGGTGGTCGACTACCCGCCCGAGGAATGCGAGGCCTTCGCCGCGGACCTGAAGGCCGCGAACATCGACCTGATCTTCCTCCTGGCGCCCACGAGCACCGACGAGCGCATGGCGCAGGTCGCGCGCATCGCGAGCGGCTACGTCTACTACGTGTCGCTCAAGGGCGTGACGGGCGCGGGCCACCTGGACACCGAGGCGGTCGGCCAGATGATTCCGCGCATCCGCCAGCATGTGAGCATCCCGGTCGGCGTCGGCTTCGGCATCCGCGACGCACGCACCGCGCAGGCGGTCGGCTCGGCGGCTGACGCCGTCGTGATCGGCACCAAGATCATCCAGCTGATCGACGGGCAACCGCGCGAGAAGGTGGTGCCCGCGGTGCGCGAATTCCTCGTCGGCATCCGCGAAGCGCTGGACGCCCTGCCGGCGGCTACCCCCAAGAATGCGGCTGGCCGATAATCTCGGTTGCCCTCACCCCAGCCCCTCTCCCCCAAAGGAGAGGGGAGCTAATTCCGGAGTCCTATGAGCTGGCTTGAAAAACTGCTACCCGCCAAGATCGCACAAACCGACCCTGCCGAGCGCCGCCAGGTGCCCGAGGGCCTGTGGATCAAATGCCCGGCCTGCGAAACGGTGCTCTACAAGACCGACCTGGAGCACAACCAGAACGTCTGCCCGAGCTGCAGCCACCACCACCGCATCGGCGCCCGCGCACGGCTCGATGCTTTCCTCGACGCCGAAGGCCGCTACGAAGTCGGCCAGGAAGTGCTCCCGGTCGACGCCCTGAAGTTCAAGGACAGCCGCAAGTACCCCGAGCGGCTCAAGGAAGCGCTGGAGAACACCGGCGAGACCGACGCCCTGGTCGTCATCGGTGGTTCGGTCCACAGCATCAACGTGGTCGTGGCCTGCTTTGAGTTCGAATTCATGGGCGGCAGCATGGGCAGCGTGGTCGGAGAGCGCTTCGTGCGCGGCGTCGAAACCGCCATCGAACAGAAGGTGCCGTTCATCTGCTTCACTGCCACCGGCGGCGCGCGCATGCAGGAGGGCCTGCTCTCGCTCATGCAGATGGCCAAGACCAACGCCGCGCTCACGCGCCTGGCGAAGAAGGGCCTGCCCTACATCAGCGTGCTGACCGACCCGACCATGGGCGGCGTGAGCGCCGGCTTCGCCTTCGTGGGCGACGTGGTCATCGCCGAACCCAAGGCGCTGATCGGTTTTGCCGGCCCGCGCGTGATCGAATCGACCGTGCGCGTGACGCTGCCCGAAGGCTTCCAGCGTGCGGAGTTCCTGCAGACCAAGGGCGCGATCGACTTCATCAGCGATCGGCGCGAGCTGCGCAAGACGATTGCGAGCACGCTTGCGATGCTGCTGCGCCAGCCGGCTGATGCGGTGAGCTGAACGCGCACGAAACGCGACCGACCAAAGCAAAAGGGCCCGGGTGCAATGCGCCCGGGCCTTTTTTGTTTGTTTGCGCGATTCAGAAAGTCAGTTGGTAGGCAAACACCAGCAGATTGCTCAGCACGATCGCTATCACCTGCAGCACCACGATCGCGGCGAGGGGCGACAGGTCCACGCCGCCGACCAGCGGAATGAAGCGGCGAAATGGCCGCACCAGCGGTTCGGCAAGCCGGGAGATGAGGTCCAGCAGCATCGGCGACGCGCCCGGCACCCAAGACAGCACGGCGTAGACCACCAGCAACGCGGTCAGTCCCGAGATCGCGAGCTGCAGCAATCCCACCAGCGACACCAGCGGCAAGGTGGCGATGCGCCCCAGGTTGCCGATCAACAGCCACAGCAGCAGGAACTTCAACATCACCAGCAACCAGGCTGCGATCAGGCTCGCCAAGTCCCAGCGCTTGACCGAAGGCACGATGCGCCGCAGCGGCAACACGATCCAGTCGGTGATCGCGAACACGAAGCGCCCGAGCGGGTTGCCGAACGGCACGCGGTGGTACTGCATGTAGAGGCGCAGCAGGCAGGCGCCGCCGAGCAGGCCGACGATCACGTCGAGGAGGAACGAAGGTATCTGGTACAACATGTCGGTTGGAAGAAGGGTGCGAGGGTGCGGTTGCACGACTGCACCGATTCTGGCCCACAAGCGCCCCGACGACATCCACACCGCCCTACGGAACACCATGCCTTTGCTGAGCGTCGTCCTGCCCACCTACAACAGCGGCGAACTCGTCGTCGAAACCGTCGAGTCGCTGCTGGCGCAGACCTTCACGGACTTCGAACTGCTCGTCATGGACGATGCGAGTTCGGACGGCACCTGGGAGCGCCTGGCCGGCTTCGACGATCCGCGCATCCGCCGGCATCGCAATGCGTTCAATGTCGGCCTGCCCACCAACATGAACATCGCCATGGCGATGGCGCAAGGTAAATACCTCGCGCGCGTCGATCACGACGATTGCGCCATGCCCGAGCGCTTCGCGTTGCAGGTCGGGTTCCTGGAGGATCACCCCGACATCACCATCGTCGGCAGCCAGCTCGAACACTTCCACGACGAGTCCGGTATCACCGGCCTGCCGCTGGACGACGCGACCATCAAGGCACGCATGGTCCTGGGTGCCGACTACCTCGCGAACCAGAGCACGCTGGGCCGCCTGGACTTCTATCGCACGCACGCCCTGCGCTTCGACCCGAACCTCTACGTGGTCGACGACCTGGGATTCTGGATGGACTGCATGCTCCACGGCGCACGCTTCGCCAACCTGCCCGAGCCGCTGACGCGCTACCGCATCCACCAGAACATGACCTCGCGCACCTTGCGCCTGGACCGGCTCTATGCCTCCAAGGACCGCATCTACCGCCGCTTCCTGCCGCTGATGTTTCCTCGCCTGAGCGGTCGTGAATGCGAGCATTTGCTGACCCTGTACCGCTTTTCCGAGCACATTCCACAGACGCTGGCGCACATGGTGAACCTCCACCGCGCGGCCCACAGCGCGTTGTCCGAGATCGACACCCGCTGGGGCCAGAGCGCAGCGGTCTGCCGCGAATCGATCGTGAGCTTGCTGAACCGCACGCGCCAGGGCTTCGAGGCACGCGGGATACTGCGCGCCGAACACGCAGCCGTGCTCGACCTGATCTTTCAATCCAACTGACTCCAGCCTTCCGGCGCAGTCGTTTTCAACGTGCAAATTCCTCTCTTTCCTTTGGGCACGGTCCTGTTCCCCGGGGGCCTTCTTCCACTGCGCATCTTCGAAGTACGTTATCTCGACATGATCGGCAAATGCCGCAAGGCCGATGCGCCGTTCGGCGTGGTCAGCCTCACGAGCGGCAGCGAGGTGCGCAAGGCCGGCGCCGATGCGGAAAGCTTCGCCGCCATCGGCACCCTGGCCGTCATCCGCGAATTCGAATCGCCGCAGAGCGGCCTGCTCCAGATCGAGTGCGTCGGCACGCAGCGATTTCGCGTTCGCACCACTGAACTGCAGAAGCACGGCCTGTGGGTCGCCGAGGTGGAGGCGGTGATCGAAGACGTCGCGCTCGAAATCCCCGACGACCTCCAGCACACGGCCACTGCACTGCGGCGCCTGGTCGATACGCTCGAAGAACGCCGCAGCGCGCAACGCGCACAAGGTGGGCCAGGCGCGCAGACCGCACGGCTGCCCATCGGCGAGCCCTACCGCTTCAACGATTGCGGCTGGGTGGCCAACCGATGGTGCGAGCTGGTGCCGATGCAGCTCGAACTGCGGCAACGGCTGATGGAACTCGACAGCCCGCTGATGCGGCTCGAACTGGTGAGCGATCTGCTGGCACGTACGGGCATCACTGAATAGTTCGCTATATTTTCCGTAGCGCATCGCGCAGGATTGGCGGGCGCTGTGAGCCAGTTTCGCTCGAACCCGATCGGCTAAAATCCCGGCTCGCGCACGCTCCTGTTGCGCTCACCCGCTCCCCATGTCCGATCACCTGACCCCTCCCATTCCTACGCCCGCTGCCGCTCCTGTCGCAGCCCCTGCAGTCGACGACAACAAGCTCATCGCCGAACGCCGCGAAAAGCTCAAGCTGCTGCGCACCGCGCAGGCCGAGGGCAAGGGCGTCGCATTCCCCAACGACTTCAAGCCGGGCCACCGCGCCGCGGCGCTCGTTGCGGCGCATGACGCGGTCGAGGCCGAAGCGCTCGAGGCGCAGGCCATTCCCGTGAGCGTGGCGGGCCGGATGATGCTCAAGCGCGTGATGGGCAAGGCCAGCTTCGCAACGCTGCAGGACGCCACGGGCCGCATCCAGCTCTACGTGACGCGCGACGCCGTCGGCGAAGACGCCTATGCGGAATTCAAGCGCTGGGACCTGGGCGACATCCTGGGTGCCGAAGGCACGCTGATGAAGACCAAGACCGGCGAGCTCTCGGTCAAGGTGACCAAGCTGCGCCTGCTCACCAAGAGTCTGCGCCCGCTGCCCGGCGACTTCTACGGCATGGCCGACCAGGAGCAGAAGTACCGCCAGCGCTATGTCGACCTGATCACCGACGAAAGCGCACGCACCCGCTTCACCGCGCGCAGCAAGGCCGTGAGCGCCCTGCGCGAATTCATGGTGGCCAACGACTTCCTCGAAGTCGAGACCCCCATGCTGCACCCCATTCCGGGCGGCGCGAACGCCAAGCCCTTCAAGACGCACCACAACGCGCTCGACCAGGAGATGTTCCTGCGCATCGCGCCCGAGCTGTACCTGAAGCGCCTGATCGTCGGCGGCTTCGAGCGCGTGTTCGAGATCAACCGGAGCTACCGCAACGAGGGCATCTCGGTGCGGCACAACCCCGAGTTCACGATGATGGAGTTCTACGCGGCCTACTGGAACTACCGCGACCTGATGGACTTCACCGAGACGCTGATCCGCACCATCGCCGACAAGGCCGTGGGCTCGCAACAGCTTTCGTACGGCGGCAAGCCCGTCGACCTGGCCCAGCCTTTCGAGCGCCTGACGATCCGCGAGGCGATCCTGAAGCACACCGATGCCGGCGATGGCGTGGACGACACCGTCTGGCTCATCAGCGCCCTGCGCAAGCTCGGCCTGAACGAAGAGAAGGACAAGCTCTCGCAGCGCAGCCTCGCGAGCCTGCAGGTGATGTACTTCGAGGAGACCGTCGAAGAAAAGCTCTGGCAGCCGACCTTCATCATGGAGCACCCGACCGAGATTTCGCCACTGGCGCGCGCCAACGACGACCGTCCCGAAGTCACCGAGCGCTTCGAGCTCTACATCACGGGCCGCGAATTCGGCAACGGCTTCAGCGAGCTGAACGACGCGGAGGACCAGGCCGCGCGCTTCAACGCGCAGGTGGCCGCCAAGGACAGCGGCGACGACGAAGCGATGTACTACGACCATGACTTCGTGCGCGCGCTCGAGTACGGCATGCCGCCCACCGGCGGCTGCGGCATCGGCATCGACCGGCTGATGATGCTGCTGACCGATTCGCCGAGCATCCGCGACGTGATCCTGTTCCCGGCGCTGCGCAGGGAGTCTTGAGCGTGCCCTCACCGTCGTCGCTGCCGACGATCGGCATCGACTTCGGCACCTCCAATTCCGCCGTGGCCTGCCGGGTCGACGGCGTAGCCCGCCTGCTGCCCATCGAAGGCACGGCCACCACGCTGCCCACCGCGATCTTCTTCAACGCCGAAGACCGCACCACGCATTTCGGCCGCGAGGCCGTTGCCCTCTACCTCTCGGGCGTCGAGGGCCGCCTCATGCGATCGCTCAAGAGCCTGCTCGGCAGCGAACTGATGCAGGAGAAGACGGCGGTCTACGACGGCCTCGTGAGCTTCGAGGACATCATCGCGCGCTTCCTGCGCGAGCTGGCGGTGCGCGCGGGGCGCGAGCTCGGCCGGATTCCCGAGCGAGTCGTGATCGGGCGGCCCGTTCACTTCGTGGACGACGATTCGAAGCGCGACGAACGCGCCGAAGAGAGCCTGCGCCATGCGGCGCGCGCCGCGGGTTTTCGCGACGTGGCTTTCCAGCTCGAACCGATCGCGGCCGCCTTCGACTACGAGCAGCGCATCACCAAGGAATCGGTGGTGCTGATCGTCGACATCGGCGGCGGCACCTCGGACTTCACCGTCGTGCGCGTGGGCCCGGACCGGGCCGCGCGCACCGACCGCAGCGACGACGTGCTGGCCACCAGCGGCGTGCACATCGGCGGCACCGACTTCGACCAGCGCCTGAACCTCGACCGCGTGATGCCGCAGTTCGGCTTTCGCCACCACGGGCCGCAGGGCCGCGAAGTGCCGAGCAAGGTGTTCTTCGAGTTGTCGTCGTGGCACCTGATCAACTGGCTCTATGCCGCCAAGGCGGTGCGCCAGGCGAAGGAGCTGCGCACCAGCTATGCCGACACGCAGCTGCACGACCGGCTGATGACGGTGCTGGAAGAGCGCCACGGCCACCGCATTGCCGCCACCGTCGAGCAGGCCAAGATCGATGCCTCGGTGACCGATGCGCCCACCTCGATCGACCTCTCGTGCGCCGAGCCTGGGCTGGTGGCCACGCTCTCGCCTGCCGACATGGCGCAACAGCTTTCCGGTCATCTCGAAAAGGTGATCGCGAGCGCGCATGCCTGCGTCAAGCGCGCGGGCCTGCGCAGCGGCGACCTCGATGCGATCTACCTCACGGGCGGCTCGTCGGCCCTGCGCCCGTTCCAGCACGCCTTGCGAAAAAGCTTTGCGGGCGTGAACCTGGTCGAGGGCGACCTGTTCGGCGGCGTGGCCACCGGCCTCGCCTGCGCAACGCCCCAACGGCGCCGGGCATGAAATACCTGGCAGGCTATCCGGCGAGTCTGCAGGAACAGGTCAGCCAGCTGATCGCGCAGGACAAGCTGGCGGCGCTGCTGAGCCAGCGCCATCCCGGCGGAACGCACGACATCCAGTCGGACCGGGCGCTTTACGACTACGTGAGCGGGCTCAAGAACGACTTCATGCGCAAGGCCGAGCCGCTGGCCAAGGTGATGTTCGACAACAAGCTGCACGTGATCCGCAACGCGCTGGGCACGCACACCACGGTCTCGCGCGTCCAGGGCGGCAAGCTCAAGGCCAAGCGGGAGATCCGGGTGGCCAGCCTGTTCAAGGAGGTGCCGCTCGATCTGCTGCGCATGATCGTCGTGCATGAGTTGGCCCACATGAAGGAACGTGACCACGACAAGGCCTTCTACGCGTTGTGCACGCACATGGAGCCGAGCTACCATCGATTGGAGTTCGATCTCCGGCTGTACCTGACCCACCTGGACGCACGCGGCGAGCCCCTGTGGGCCAACCTGGCGTCGAATGCGCCGCCGCGCGAATCCCCGTAGCAACAGACAAGGGCCTTCATGTCCTCCCAACCGACCGAGACCGTTTTCTCCAACATTTTTACCGCCAACACCTGGGGCTCCGCGGAAAGCGTTTCAGGAGCGGGCTCCGAATTGAGCAACACCGCGCAGGTGATTCGGGAATTGCCCGCGCTGCTGCGTGATCTGCAGGTGGAGTCGCTGCTGGACGCGCCCTGCGGAGACTTCAACTGGATGCAGCACGTCGATCTCGCCGGCATCGACTACCACGGCGCGGACATCGTCGACACGCTGGTGCAACGCAACACCGAGCGCTTTGCGCGCCCCGGCCGCCGGTTCAGCAAGCTGGACCTGTTGACCGACAGCCTGCCCAAGGTCGACCTGGTGCTCTGCCGCGACTGCCTGTTCCACTTTTCCCATGCGGATGTGTTCCGGGCACTGCATGCCCTCGTGGCGAGCCGCTCGAAGTGGCTGTTGACCACCACCTTCACCTACCGCACGCTTCCGCGCAACGGCAATATCGCGACCGGCGAGTGGACGCCGATCAATCTCGAATTGCCGCCGTACAACCTGCCGCCGCCCAGGCGGCTGATCATCGAGGGCAACGTGACCGAGGCGATCATCTATCCCTCGGCGCAAGGCCAGTACCAGATGCCGCAGAACGACCGGTGCCTTGGCCTGTGGCTGCTCGACGATATCGGTGAAACCCTGGCGCGCCTGGGCCGTTGAAGCCCTCAGGCCGCGGCCTTCGCCTTGAGCTCTTCCACATCGGCCACGACGAGGCCGTGGCAGTAACCGCCCAACGTGCGCATGTCGATATCGCCGGGAGCGATGTCGGCGTACTTGCCGGCACGGAATTGATGCTTGGACCAATACTGGTCCGTGTGCCACGCATGGATGTGCAGAACATCGCTTCCAAGCGCGCGGCTCGCATAAGGCAGATGGTCCAGCAGTCCCAGTGAGCACTGCTGGGGGTACGTGCGGCGAACCGCGAGCTCGCCCGCGTACATCGTCAAAACGTTCTTGCACCAGCCGGGCCACGCGCCCTGGAAATCACGGAACTCCTCGTCCAGCAGCTTGTTGCAGAAGTCCATCTGGGCATCGAGGAAGTTGCAGACAAATTCAGAGGGCCCCAGAACCGACGCGCCGACGTTGTGCATGCCCGCGTGCGGAAACCCCCAGCGCAGGCTGCACTCGGACAGTTTTCTTCGCACTTCTTCTTCATACGCGTAGGCCCCGAAGCCGAAGCACAGGCCCGTGGGCGTGAAGTCCACAAGCGCAGGTGTGACGAAGGTGTCGCAATCGGTCTTCAGGATGACCTCGTATTTTCGGCACTCCTCGACAACCGCCGCGTCGCGCAGGTTCGCCACCGAGTTGATGTAGCCGTAGCCTGCCCATTCGGCATGGGTGTCGACGTAGGGCGGACTCGAAATGACCACGATTCTTTCGTCCGCCGGCAGCCGATGAACGACATTCGGGTGACACACCGCAATGATCTTTGCTCGGGCGAACAGACCGGAAAAAATCATGCTCTTGTAGAGCCATGAGAACTCGTCGACGATTTCTTTCTTGTCGTCGATGTACACCAGCACACCCATCGTCATGGTTTTTCCTTGATTCCGAGCGCTATCGGATCCGTTGCGAGCGCGTGTCGAATGCAGCCATATACGCGGAGCGATAGGGCTCGCCGAGGTTGATGAAATGCACGAGCAGCGTTTCGTCGGTCGCCAGGTGCGGCGGCGTATTGATGCTCAGGTTGTCGAGAATGCTCTCAGGGCCGACCAGCCCCTCCGCGGTCAGTACCTCGTTGGTGTAGTACTGGTCGCCCTGGCTCGCGTAGACGGTCGACTTGTCGTCCACGCTGCCGATCCGCGCCCAGATGCTTGCCAGCAGTTCAGCATTGCGGGTCGTGTTCCGGAACCCCATCACACCCGAGTTGAATGACCAGGCTCCGACGTCCTTGCCCAGCAGCAGGTCGCGGCCCTGCAGCAGTTCATCGATGCGCCGGGTCTGGTTGAAGAACAGGGTGTCCGCATCGATCCAGATGATCCAGTCGTGCTGCGCGAGGTGCTGCTGCAGCAGCCACGTCCGCACCCACGAGCCGTTGATGCCAGGCCCGATCTCGTCTGGCACGGCCCTGTATACGTGGTACGTGTACCCATGCCGCTCGCAATAGCGCTTCGCGTTGTGTTCGGAAACGCGCGCGTAGCTGTTGATGTGGTGGGTGTACAGCGTCAGGAACGCGATGCGCCCGCCCGGGTTATAGGTGGTGAGCGGCTCGCTGGAGAGCTCCGGATAGGCGGCCGGCTGCAAGACCGGACGCCCGTGCATCAGCGCGTCGTTGACTTGGTCGACCAGCAGGCGCTGCAGGTTGAGGTCGTGCAGCATGTCTTCGCGCAATCCGCCGGCCGGCGACACGATAGGCAACGGACCCATGTTCACCACGAAGATGCGGGCGTGGAACCACTGGCCGATGCGCCAGGAGACGTTCACGTAGATGTCGCCGATCGTGGCGTTGCACGCCAGCATGCCCGCCGGGCGAAGGCGCGCCGCCTCGTCGAGCCGATCGGTCACAAGCGCGATCACCCGGCCGCAGTCCTCGATCAGTTGATGCAGCAGGGCTCTGTTGGCGGGCGTGTTGCGCAACACCATCATGTTGGTCATCGCCAGGCCGGAATGGTCGCCGACGGCCGGGCTTTCCAGCACCAGCAGGTCGCGGCCTTCCATCAGGGTCTCGATGGCGACGGGATGAAAAACAACCGAATCACCATCGAGAAACAGCAGCCAGTCGCCCTCGGCCAGCTTGCGCAGCCAGCGAAGGATCTCGCTGTACTTGGCACTGGCGCGCAATGCGGGATGGAGGATGTGGTCAGTGTCCGTCCACTGGTGGTCGTACCCGAACGAGCGGCAGTAGTGCGCGTGGTTGCGCAATACCGCGTCGTCCTTGCGCTGGAAGAAGCTGAGGCACAAGGGCATGGTCTATCTCCTCAGGACAGGGCGCCTTCTTTGAGGTCGGCCGAGGGGAGCAGCCGCTTGGCGCCGCGGTATGCCGCCGACTCGGTCAGCGCAGCCCAGTTCAACGCAGGCGACTGGGGCCGCAGTGACTGCCGGCGCATCTCGCTGGCAGTCCGTCCTTGCCACCGCCCTGCGTTCGCAGCGGCGCCGAAACCTTCGAGCAATCCGTCCAGCAATGCGCCATCGCCCACGCTCTGGTTGCAGACCATGGCCAGGTCGCATCCTGCATCGAGCGCCGCCAGCGCCGCATCGGTGAAGCTCAGCAGCTCGCCATCGATGTACCGCCCCGCCTCCATACTCAGGTCGTCACTGAAGATGGCGCCATCGAACGCGAGCCGGGTGCGCAGAACATCCTGGAGCCACTTCGGCGAGAAGCCCGCGGGCCGCTTGTCGACCTTCGGATAGATCACATGCGCCGGCATCACCGCAGTGAGCGTGCCCGACAGCCAATCGAACGGCCGCGCATCGTCTTCGAGGATCGCCTTCAGACCGCGACGGTCAACCGGGATTTCGACGTGCGAATCAGCCGAGACGAACCCATGCCCCGGAAAGTGCTTGCCACAGTTGCGCATCCCCATCTGCAGCATGCCATGCATCACGCTCTTGGCCAGCAGCGCCACCACCCGCGGATCGCGGTGGAAGCTGCGGTTGCCGATCACGCTGCTGCCGCCGTAATCCAGGTCGAGCACCGGCGCGAAGCTGAAGTCGACGCCGCAGGCACGCAGCTCGCCGGCAAGTACCTGCCCCGCGGCCGTCGCGACCTGCGTGGCGCGCATGGCATCGCGCATCCACAACTCGCCCAGCGAACGCATCGAAGGCAGGTGCGTGAAGCCGTCCGTGCGAAAGCGCTGCACGCGCCCGCCTTCATGGTCCACGCAGATCAGCAGGTCGGGGCGGATCGCCTTGATCTCGGTGTTGAGCGCGGTCATCTGCGCGCGGTCCTGCCAGTTGCGGGTGAAATGGATCACGCCGCCGACCAGGGGGTTGGCCAGGCGCCGGCGGTCGGCGTCGTTGAGTTCGGTTCCCGCCACATCGATGATGAGCGGTGCGTGGGTGGGGCTGCCTGTCGTCGCGGTCATGCGTCGTTCTTGCTGTCTTTGTGTTCCACCACGACGAAGCTCGCGGCGTATTCGGTTTCGTCGGTCACCGTGACGTGGGCGGTGAGGCCCTTGGCCTCGAACCAGTCCTTGAGCGCGCCGTGCAGCACGATGACGGGCTTGCCGCTGCGCAGGTTGGCGATCTCGCACGAGCGCCAGGTCATCGGCATCCGCATGCCCAGGCCGATGGCCTTGCTGAAGGCCTCCTTGGCGGAAAAACGGGTGGCCAGATAGCTCAGGCCTCGCTTGGGCCAGCGCGCGCTGCGGGCTTGCCAGACTGCAAATTCAGCATCGCTCAGCACCTTGCGCGCGAACCGCTCGCCCTGGCGCTCGAAGGTCGCGGCAATGCGGCGCAGGTCGCAGATGTCGGTGCCGATGCCGTAGATCATGCAGCCCGGGCCTGTTGCGCCTCGGTGATGCAGCGCAGGTATTCGCGCGTCGTGGCGGTGTAGCCGAGTTCGAGCGCGTCGGCGACGAAGGCGTGGCCGATCGAGACCTCGTGCACGCCGCGCACGGCGCTCAGGAACGCGGTCAGGTTGTCGCGGCTCAGGTCGTGGCCGGCGTTGACGCCGAGGCCGGCAGCCTGGGCTGCAACTGCAGATTCGACATAGCGCGCGAGCACGGCCTCTTCGTCGGCGGTGCCGCGCGAGGCGGCATAGCCTTCGGTGTAGAGCTCGACGCGGTCCGCGCCCACGGCCTTGACCGCGGCCATCATCTCGGGGATCGGGTCCATGAACAGGCTGACGCGCACGCCCAGCGCCTTGGCCTCGGCGATCAGCGGGCGCAGGCGCTCGGCGTCGCCCGGAAAGCTCCAGCCGTGGTCGCTGGTCGACTGGGATTCGCTGTCGGGCACGAAGGTCGCCTGGTGCGGCCGCAGCTCGCGCACGAAGTCCATCAGGTTGTGGAAGGGGTTGCCTTCGATGTTGAACTCGATGCCCGGCCAGTCCTTGGCGAGCAGCGCCGAGAGGTCGCTCACGTCGTGCGCGCGGATGTGGCGCGCGTCGGGCCGGGGGTGCACCGTGATGCCCTGGGCGCCAGCCGCCAGGCAGGCATTGGCGGCGGTCAGCACGCTCGGAATGCCCAAATGGCGCGTGTTGCGGACCAAGGCGACCTTGTTGAGGTTGACTGACAGGGAGGTGGAGGTGCCGGCGTGGCCTGAAGTGCTCATAGTGCTTGCAGATCTCTCATCATTTGCCGCGTGCGCAGCGTGGACACGCCGCAATGGTAGTTGAGCAAGGCGCGCAGCTGGTTTCTGAGGGCGCTGTTGCTGCCGGCGTTCATGGTGGCGATCTCGCGCAGGGTCGCGGTGAAGGGGGCGCGGTCGTCGAGCACGGCTTGCAGGGCCTGCCAGTCGGCGCCGGCCAGCGCGGCCTCCCCGTCCGCCGCGGAACGCAGGCCCGCTTCGGGCACGAGGCTGTAGCGCAGGTCGGGGGCGAGCGGCTCCAGGGTCAGGGTCTGCGCGTCGAGCGAGGGCAGCAGGCCGACCTCGCGCAGCAGGATCAGCTCGAAGGCGCGCAGCGCGGCAGCCTGGGTCGCCGCCTGGGCGCCGACGTGGTCGCCCGCGAGCACCTGCACCACGCCGGCATAGGCGTCGAAGAGCGCCTCGTGCGCATCGTCGCGCGCCAGGAGGCGCAGCAGCAGTTCGTTGACGTAGTAGCCCGAGAGCAGCGCTTCGCCGGTCGGCATCACGTGGCCGCCCATCCATTCGGCGCCCTTGAGCGTGCGGATCTCGGCGTCGCCGCCGTAGTTCAGCTGCAGCGGCTGCAGCGGCAGCAGCACCGGCCGGAAATTGGAGCTCGGCCGCTTCGCCCCCTTGGCCACCAGCGCGATGCGCCCGTGGTGGCGGGTGAAGACCTCCAGGATCAGGCTCGACTCGCTCCAGTCGTAGCGATGGAGCACGTACGCCGGTTCGTGCGAAACGCGGTGGGCAGCGGCCACTTCATTCGTAGCCGAAGGAGCGCACGCGGGCCTCGTCGTCCGCCCAACCCGAGCGCACCTTCACCCACAGTTCGAGGAACACCTTGGCGTCGGCCAGCTTCTCGAGCTCGACGCGCGTTTCCATGCCGATGCGCTTGATGCGCTCGCCCTTGTCGCCGATCACCATGGCCTTGTGGCCGTCGCGCTCCACCACGATGGTGGCGGCGATGCGCAGGAGGCGCTTCTGGCCCTTCTTCTGCGGCGGCTCTTCCTCGAACTTGTCGATGATGACGGTCGAGGTGTAGGGCAGTTCATCGCCCGTGAGGCGGAAGAGCTTTTCGCGTACCAGTTCGCCGGCCAGGAATTTCTCGCTGCGGTCGGTGAGCTCGTCCTCGGCATAGAACCAGGGCTGCTCGGGCAGGTATTTCTCGCAGATGCCGAAGAGGCGCTCGACATCCTTGGCGTTCTTGGCCGACATCGGCACGAATTCGGCAAAGGCGTGCTTTGCCTGCATGGTCTGCAGCCAGGGCGCGATGTCGCCGCGGCGGTGCACGTTGTCCAGCTTGTTGGCCAGCAGCACGGTCGGAATGCCTTTGCCCAGCAGCTTGAGCACGCGCTCGTCGGCGGGCGTGAAGCTGCCGGCCTCGACCACGAAGAGGATCAGGTCCACGTCGCCCACCGCGCCCTGCACGGTCTTGTTGAGCGACTTGTTCAGCGCGTTGGCGTGCAGGGTCTGGAAACCCGGCGTGTCGACGAACACGAACTGCGTCGCCCCCAGCGTGCGCATGCCGGTGATGCGGTGGCGCGTGGTCTGCGCCTTGCGCGAGGTGATGCTGATCTTCTGGCCGACCAGCGCGTTGAGGAGCGTCGACTTGCCCACGTTGGGCTTGCCGACGATGGCGATGAGGCCGCAGTGTTGCGGACCGCCGGCGCCCGGAGCGTCGCCTGTGGCGTCTTCGGGTTCGGCTTCTGGATGGATAGCGTCGTTCATTGTGATTTCACGCAGCACCGCGTGCCTTGAGCCGGATCAGCATGGCGGCCGCGGCGGCCTGCTCGCCGGCGCGGCGCGAGCCGCCGATGCCGCGTTCGCGAAGGCCCAACTCGGGCACCTCGCACTCGACATCGAAAGTCTGTTTGTGCGCTGCACCCAGCGTCGCCGCCACGCGGTACAACGGCAGCTTCATTTTGTGGCCCTGCAGCCATTCCTGCAATTCGGTTTTCGGGTCCTTGGCGGCCGCTTCCATGCGCGGATTGATCTCGACCGATTCGTAAAGCCGGCGCACCAGCGCCTCGGCGGCCGAAAAGCCCGCATCGAGATACACCGCGCCGATCAGCGCCTCGAGCGCGTCGGCCAGGATCGAAGGCCGGCTCGGGCCGCCCGAGCGGGCCTCGCCCTCGCCCAGTCGCAGCAGCGGGGACAGCTGGAGTTCGAGCGCCAGGCGATGCAGGGTGTCCTGCTTGACCAGGTTGGCCCGCACGCGCGACAGATCGCCCTCGGGCAGGGCCGAGAGACGCGTGTACAGCAGGTGCGAGACCGCCAGGTTGAGCACCGAGTCGCCGAGGAACTCGAGGCGCTCGTTGTGGTCGGCCGAGAAGCTGCGGTGCGTGAGCGCGAGCTGCAGCAGCCGCGCGTCGGAGAACGAGTGCTTGAGGCGCGCCTGCAGCGCGACGAGGCTGCCGTCCACCTTTTTAAGCGCCGCGTTCAGCGGGTCTCGCCTTTGTACTTGAGCGTCAGGTAGGCGGGGCCGAACAGGGGGATCTCGCGCTCGTAGGCATACGAGACCACGACCTTGTCGCCGACCTTCTTGATGTCCAGGTCACGGCCGCTGACCGACTTGAAGTCGTCGATGGCCTGGGCGCGATCGAAGATGGCGCGCACTTCGGGCACGGTGGCGCCCTCCTTGGCCTTGTTGGCGGCCTTGTCGATGGCCTGCCATTCGATCAGCGTCGGAACGACCTGCGCGAAGACCACGCCAAGGCCCCCGACCACGACCGCGACGAACAGCAGGCCGATGAACGAGATGCCGCGCTGATGCGCAGCCCTGCTGCGGATGGACCGGTTTGCTCTCATGCCCTCTTACCCCTCGTACAGTGTTGACTGCTTATTGAAATGGACCGATACGACCGAAATCGCCGAAGTTCATCCAGACGAAGAAGGCCCTGCCCACGATGTTCTTGTCCGGCACGAACCCCCAGAAGCGCGAATCCGCCGAATTATCGCGGTTGTCGCCCATCATGAAATACTGGCCGGCGGGCACTTTGCAAACCACGCCTTCGACGGAGTAGCGGCAGTTCTCGCGGAACGGAAAGTCGCTGGCGCCCGGCACGAAGGACGGCGCACCTTCGTCGTTGAGGATCTTGTGCTGCTTGCCGACGAGGTTCTCGTCGAACTGCTTGAGCAGGCGCATCGATTCGCCATCGAGATAGTCGGGGGCCGCGGCCTTGGACACCGGCTGGCCGTTGATCGTGAGCTTCTTGTTCAGGTAGGCCACCTCGTCGCCCGGGATGCCGACCACGCGCTTGATGTAGTCCATGCTGGGCTTGGGCGGGTAGCGGAACACCACCACGTCGCCGCGCGCGAGCGGCGTGCCGTCGGTGATCTTGGTGTTGATGACCGGCAGGCGCAGGCCGTAGGTGAATTTGTTGACCAGGATCAGGTCGCCGGTCAGCAGCGTCGGCATCATCGAACCCGAGGGAATCTTGAAGGGCTCGTAGAGGAACGAGCGCAGCAGGAACACCACCAGGATCACGGGGAAGAGGCCCGCGGTCCAGTCGAGCCACCAGGGCTGCATCAAGAGGCGCTCGCTGGCCTTGGTGTCGGCCGTGTCGACCTGCGTGATGCCCTGGCCGGCCAGCCGCGCATTGCGTTCGGTCATCGAGGCTTCGAGCCTGGCGGCGGCCTGCTCGCGCCGGGGCAGGAAATAGAAGCGCTCGGCCAGCCAGTAGAGGCCGGTGACCACCGTGGCCACGAACAGCAGCAATGCGAAGTTGCCTTCGATCGCGCCGAAATACCAGGCGCCGACATAGCTGGCGAATGCCGCAAGGACCAGGGAGGTGATGAGTGCCATTTTTTTGATCAGTCTTCGACTTGCAGAATCGCGAGGAACGCCTCTTGCGGGACCTCGACGGAACCGATCTGCTTCATTCTTTTCTTGCCCGCTTTCTGCTTCTCGAGCAGCTTCTTCTTGCGGGTGATGTCGCCGCCGTAGCACTTGGCCAGCACGTTCTTTCGGAGGGCCTTGATTGTCTCACGCGCAATGATGTTGACCCCGATGGCCGCCTGGATGGCCACGTCGAACATCTGGCGCGAAATGATCTCGCGCATCTTGGAGACCACCGCCCGGCCGCGGTACTGCGACTGGGTGCGGTGCACGATGATGGACAGCGCATCGACCTTCTCGCCGTTCAGGAGGATGTCGACCTTGACCACGTCGGACGCGCGGTACTCCTTGAACTCGTAATCCATGGAGGCGTAGCCGCGGCTGACCGATTTCAGCTTGTCGAAGAAGTCCAGCACGATCTCGCCGAGCGGCATCTCGTAGGTCAGCATGACCTGGCGGCCGTGGTAGGCCATGTTCATCTGCACGCCGCGCTTCTGGTTGGCCAGCGTCATGACGGCGCCGACGTATTCCTGCGGCATGTAGAGATGCACGGTCACGATCGGCTCGCGGATCTCGCTCATCTTGCCGACGTCGGGCATCTTGGACGGGTTCTCCACCATGATGACTTCGCCGTCGTTGCGCACCACCTGGTAGACCACGCTCGGCGCGGTCGTGATGAGGTCCTGGTCGAACTCGCGCTCCAGACGCTCCTGCACGATCTCCATGTGCAGCAGGCCGAGGAAACCGCAGCGGAAGCCGAAGCCCAGCGCCTGGCTCACCTCGGGCTCGTAGCGCAGCGATGAATCGTTGAGCTTGAGTTTTTCGAGCGCGTCGCGCAGCGAGTCGTACTCGCTGGCTTCGGTCGGGTAGAGACCGGCGAACACCTGCGGCTGGATTTCCTTGAAGCCCGGCAGCGCCTCGGTGGCCGTCGCGGCCGCGCCGCCCGTGCCCGCCTTGATCAGCGTGACGGTGTCGCCGACCTTGGCGGCCTGCAGCTCCTTGATGCCCGCGATGATGAAGCCCACCTCGCCCGCCTCGAGCGAAGCGCGCGCCTCGGTCGCCGGCGTGAAGACGCCGATGTTGTCGGCGTTGTACATGGCGCCGGACGCCATCATCTTGATGCGCTCGCCCTTCACCAGCCGGCCATCGACCACGCGCACCAGCATGACGACGCCGACGTATGCGTCGAACCAGCTGTCCACGATCATCGCGCGCAGCGGGCCGTCGGGATTGCCGCGCGGCGCCGGCATCTTGTGCACGATGGCTTCGAGGATCTCGTCGATGCCGAGGCCCGTCTTGGCGGAACACGGAATCGCATCGGTCGCGTCGATGCCGATCACGTCTTCGATTTCGGTGCGCGCGTTGTCGGGATCGGCGTTCGGCAAATCCATCTTATTGAGCACCGGCACCACTTCGACGCCGAGGTCGAGCGCTGTGTAGCAGTTGGCCACCGTCTGCGCTTCGACGCCTTGCGATGCATCGACGACGAGCAGCGCGCCTTCGCATGCCGACAGCGAGCGGCTCACTTCATATGAGAAGTCGACGTGGCCCGGCGTATCGATCAGATTGAGGTTGTAGACCTGTCCATCGAGTGCCTTGTAGTGCAGCGCGGCGGTCTGCGCCTTGATGGTTATCCCACGCTCTTTTTCGATGTCCATCGAGTCGAGCACCTGCGCTTCCATCTCGCGTTCTGCGAGTCCGCCGCAACGCTGGATCAAACGGTCTGCGAGCGTCGACTTGCCGTGATCGATGTGCGCAATGATCGAAAAATTTCTGATGTGATTCATCAACGGGAACGCTTAAGTACTTGAATTGGCTCGTGCCCAGCTGTGAGCGGGCAAGAAAAAAGGGCGCGTCTTCTGGAGACGCGCCCTGAACCAACAAGCAATGGCAACTGCAGTAGTTGGAACTTCATTGTAGGCAAAAAGGGAGGCACGTACATCCGGGAACAGGGTCCAAAGGGCTCGTTGCGGGTCCACAACATCAAAGATATAAACAGGTTATCAACAGGATCGGTGGAGCAGTCTATGAACAACTTGTGGGCGATCTGTGGAGCACCGGTGGACTGCTGTCTGACATCTCGCATCGTGAAGGACATTGCACTCCTTATGCGCTGACCGGCCGCCGCGAGTGCCCTATTCTACCAAAAACCGTCCTTAGCCTTCAAATAAGTTAGTGTTCGCCAACAAATCCAGGCGATTTTGCGGCCCCAGATTTTTTTAGAGCCCGGCGCCCGAACGTCGTAAACACCTCAAAAAAACGGCCCCAAACCCGACTGCCGGGTGGGGCCACTTGACGGCGGCGCCAGTTCAGCGTGCGGGACGGATCAAGGCGTACTGGGCCCATTCCCCACGGCGGAACAGCACGCTGAGCGCCTTGCCCTTGTCGGCCTTGGCGATCGCGGCCTCGAATTCCCTGACGCTCGCGACTTCGATGTTGCCGATCGACAGGATCACGTCCCCTTCGCGCAGGCCCGCCTTCGCAGCGGCATCGCTCGCTGCATCGATGCGCACGCCGCGCACCTTCAGTTCCTTCTTCTGGGCATCGGTCAGGTCGCTGACCGCCAGGCCGAGCGATTTGCCTGCAGCCGAAGGCTTGGGTTGCGGCTCTTCGCGCTCAGGCTGGCGTTTGGACGGCTTGGCTTCCGGATCGCCCTCGGCAACGGTGATCGAGAGTTCGCGCGAACTGCCGTTGCGGAACACGGTCAGCGTGCTCTTGACTCCGGGCTTGGTGCTGGCCACCGAGCGCGAAAGATCGCTCGGCGTCTCGATGACCTTGTCGCCGTACTTGGTGACGATGTCGCCCTCGCGCACGCCGGCCTTGTCGGCCGCCGAACCCGGCACCACGCTGCTCACAAGGGCGCCTCGCGCCTTGCCCAGGCCGATGGACTCGGCCACGTCCTTAGAGACCGAGCCGATGGCAACGCCGATCAGCCCGCGCGAGACGCGGCCGGTCGCGCGCAGTTGGTCGCTGACGCGAATCGCTTCGTCGATCGGGATCGAGAACGAAATGCCCATGTAGCCGCCCGAGCGCGAATAGATCTGGCTGTTGATGCCGACCACTTCGCCGCGCAGGTTGATGAGCGGACCGCCCGAGTTGCCCGGGTTGATCGCAACGTCCGTCTGGATCAGGGGCACCAGCTCGCCCGTGTCGCGCTGCTTTGCGCTCACGATGCCGGCGGTCACGGTGTTCTCGAGACCGAAGGGCGAGCCGATGGCCATCACCCATTCGCCGACGCGCAGCTTCGAGATGTCGCCGATCTTCACCACCGGCAGGCTCGTTGCCTCGATCTTGACGACGGCGACGTCGCTGCGCTTGTCCGCGCCGATCAGCTTGGCCTTGAATTCGCGCTTGTCGGTCAGCGTGACGATGATTTCAGACGCATCCTCGATCACGTGGGCATTGGTCATGACATAGCCGTCGGCCGTCAGGATGAAGCCCGAGCCCACGCCGCGCGGACGCTCTTCTTCCTGGGGCTGCTGCGGGCGGTTCGGGCGTGGACCCGGACGCGGATTGCCCGGTGCGGGCTGCCCGAAGAAGCGGCGGAAGAACTCCTGCATCTCTTCGTCCATTTCCCCGCCGCCACTGCCGCCTCCGCGTGCGGAGACTTTCTCGATGGTGCGGATCCCGACGACCGCGGGACCCACCTGCTCCACGAGATCGGCGAAATCGGGCAATCCGCGCGTCTGTGCAATGACCGGGGTGGCCGGCAGGAAACCCACGGCCGCCGTGCAGGCCAGGCCGAATGCGAAGAGATAGGAACGGAGCTTGTGTCCCTCGACTTTGAACATCATCGGTTTTCTTTCAGAAGAAGGGAGAGAGAGCGGCGAAAACAACAAGGGCTATGAGTCGGCGTCAACGGCTTGGTTCAGCGCAATCCGCGCCAAGGGCAATCAGCGTGTGCGGGCGAGGCTCTGGGCAAAGGCGTTGAGCGTCTGCTGCGGCACCTCACCTACCGCAGTCAGCCACCAGTCGCTCGCGGGCTCGGGCAGTCGCCGGCGGATCGCATTGGTGGCGCCGATGGTCAGCACGCCGTCGCGCGGCGCGCGCGCGGCGTCGTAGCGTTCGATGAAAAGCGACACCGAGGCCAGGCCGTCGGAGAAAGTCCACTGGACCGTCGTCGCATCCGCCTTGGCCTTGTCGCCGGCGGTTGTTGTCGGCCGGCGAAAGAAGCTTCGGGGCTTGAAGCCGGCCACGGGCGCGTTGAGCGTCCAGCCTTCGTCCTGTGCCGTGGTGCGCTCGAGCTCCAGCTTTTCGATGCGATAGCCCGTGGTGTTGGTCATCATCTGCGCGAGCGCCTGCGCCTTCACCGGCGCGTCGAGCTGCAATTCGGAGAAGGCCGATTGCTCCACCACCCGCGCTTCGCTGTCGATGGTCTGCAGCTTCACCACCAGGCCCGAGCGGCGCTCGCTCCAGATGCGGTAGCCGAAGCGCAGGCCGTCGTGCGGCACCAGTTGCACCACGTCGGCATCGAAGCCGGCCACGCGGTCCTTGCCGATCGCGCGCACGTCGTAGAAGTCGCCGATCGACGAATCGGTCTTGTCCGGCAGGTTGGGAAAGAGATCGAGGTTCTCGCGCTTCTCGACCTTCACGACCTTTGCCTCGGGCAGGAAGGTCATGACATTGCGATTGCGCCGGAAGGTCGAGCGCTGGGGTCCCGAGAGTGCCTCGATGCGCTCGATCTGATGATCGCCGTCGCGCACATGCCAGATGCGCGCGCTCGACAGGTCGCCGCCCGGCGCCGACACCACGAAGGTGCCCACGTAGTTGCGTTGCCGCGCGCCGGTGTGCATGCGCTGCAGCCAGTCGGCCACGCTCATCGCCGGCGGCTCGTCCGTCTGCGCCGGAGCCGCACCCTTGACCGTCGCCGGGCCGGCGCGGTTTTGTGCGGTGGCAACCTGCACGAAGCAGAAGGCTGCAAACACAAGCACGAACGCGCGTGCGGAGATCGGCATCTGAACGGTCATTGCGGGCAGTTACGGACGCGCGGTCAGCGCGTAGGTCCCTCGAAGGTGGCGTTGCGCAGGAAACCGGAAGGCATTTGCGACGCGCCGCCAGCCTGCTGGTGCGCTTCGAGCAATTGATCCAGGCGCGGATCGCGCAGCATGACTTGCGGATTGCCGTTGCCCACCATCACGCGCGTGGGCGTCAGGGTGGTGCTGGCCAGTTGCTGGCTGTTGACGGCCGCTGCCGCCAGGACCGAATTCACCGCGGGCTGTTGCTGGGCTGCGATCTGCGCGCCGGCCTGCGAGCTGGCCGTGCCGTTGCCGATCAGCGTCCAGCTGATGGCGGCGACGGCGACCATCGAGGCGGCGCCTGCCACCAGCTTCCAGCGGAAGACGGGCTCGTTGGCCGCATCGGCCCTGCGCTGGACCTGGACCTGAACCGCGGCCGGTGCGGCCACCGGCTGCAGCGCGGGTATCGCGATCACCGGCTCCGCGGCGAGCCGCTGCTGGAAACGCGCGAGGAACGCCGAGCTGTCGCTGCACGCCGAATGGGAGCCCGAACGCAACACGTCGCCCACCACATGGTAGGTGTGCCAGGCTGCGCGCGAATCGCCCTCGGTGCAGACGGCTTCGATCGCCGCTGCGAACGCCTCGCCCTGCAAATGACCATCCGCAAGTGCGGACACCTGTTCCCGAACCGTCATCGTCTGATTCATTTCATTCACCTGCTTACTTACCAACGCTTGCCGGACTGGTTGTCCAGAAGCGGTTTGACCCTGGCCGAAATGGCTTCGCGCGCCCGGAAAATACGTGAGCGCACCGTGCCGATAGGGCAATCCATGACCTCGGCAATCTCTTCGTAACTCATCCCCTCGATCTCGCGCAGCGTGACCGCCTGGCGCAGCTCGGCGGGGAGCGCTTCCATGGCTGCCTCGACGGCGCTGGCGATTTCATTCGCCGCCATGACCGATTCGGGGGTTTCGTCGCTGATTGGTTCGTTTCCGGGACGGTAAGTTTCATCGTCGTCATCAGAAGACGGCCGCAGCGCGCTTTCGGAGATGGTCGGATCGCGCTTCATGTCCACCAGCGCCTTCTTGGCGGTGTTGACCGCGATCCGGTAAAGCCAGGTGTAGAACTGCGCCTCGCCGCGAAACTGGTGCAGCGCGCGATAGGCGCGGATGAAGGTTTCCTGGGCAATGTCCTCGACCAGGTCGACGTCGCGCACCATGCGGCCGATCAGGCGTTCGATGCGGCGCTGGTACTTGATGACCAGGAGCTCGAAGGCCTTCTGGTCGCCCGCGACCGTGCGCTGGACCAGCTGGAAATCGACCTCGCCCGGGCGCGGCGCTTCGGCCGACGCGTCGGGCGACGCACCGCTCGACACATCGGTCAGGCCGGAGTCCGGCGGCACAGGCGGGGGAGAAGTTGTCATCGACGGGGTTTCAGGGCGCGTCGGCGGGTGCCGTCGCGCGCCACGGATCGCCTGCGGGCTCGGCGGCCGGCGCACGCGCATAGGCCGCCCGGCGAACATCGCGCCAGCGCTCGGGCATGGTCCGCTGCTCGAGCCAGATCCAGCGCGCGGCGCGGCCCGACTCCGAGAGCCTGACCAGCATCAGCGACTGGAAATCGAGCGCGACCGTGGCCCGCGCCGCATGAACGCCACGGGTCGGATCGGCCCCCGTCAGGGACCAGTGAAGCCCGTCGAAATGCAGCGTGGCAGCGCCATCGCGCCGCAAGCCGAAGCCCGCAGCCACGCCAGAGAAGACAACGCTGAGAACCAGCAGCAACTGGCGCCATCCGGCGCTATCGAAGAGATAGCAGGATGCGCCGGCGCAGCAGGCGCCCAGGGTCCAGAGAACGACAAGAATCCGGGTCGCGCCGCGTGAGCGCCCCACCGGATAGGTCACCGACGGCGCGCTGTGCATGGGAGAGCAATGCTCAAGCGCGCTTGAACACCAGCGTGCCGTTGGTGCCGCCGAAGCCGAAGTTGTTCTTGACCGCGACATCGATCTTCAGATCGCGCGCCTCGTTGGCGCAGTAGTCGAGATCGCACTCCGGATCCTGGTTGAAGATGTTGATGGTCGGCGGGCTCTTCTGCTCGTGCAGTGCCAGCACCGTGAACACCGATTCGATGCCGCCCGCGCCGCCCAGCAGGTGGCCGGTCATGGACTTGGTCGAATTCACGACGAGCTTCTTGGCGTGATCGCCGAAGGCGAGCTTGACCGCGTTGGTCTCGTTCAGATCGCCGATCTGCGTCGAGGTGCCGTGTGCGTTCAGGTACTGCACCTGGTCGGCGTTGACGCCTGCGTTGGCCAGCGCCAGCGACATCGAGCGGCGGGGGCCGTCCACGTCGGGCGCGGTCATGTGGTACGCGTCGCCGGTCAGGCCGAAGCCCGCGACTTCCGCGTAGATCTTGGCGCCGCGCGCCTTGGCGTGTTCGTACTCCTCGAGCACCAGCACGCCGGCGCCCTCGCCCAGCACGAAGCCGTCGCGGTCCTTGTCCCACGGGCGCGAGGCCGTGGCGGGATCGTCGTTGCGTGTGCTCAGCGCGCGAGGCGCGGTGAAGCCGCCGATGCCGAGCGGGGAAATGGTCGACTCGGCACCGCCGGCGATCATGACGTCGGCATCGCCGTACTCGATCATGCGTGCCGACGTGCCGATGGCATGCAGGCCCGTGGTGCAGGCGGTCACGACGGCGATGTTCGGGCCCTTGAAGCCGTACTTGATCGACACGTGGCCCGAGATCATGTTGATGATCGACGCCGGCACGAAGAACGGCGAAATGCGGCGTGGGCCGCGGCTCGCGTATTCGCCATGCGTCTGTTCGATCATCGGCAGACCGCCGATGCCCGAGCCGATGTTGCAGCCGATGCGCACGGCCTCTTCATAGGACAGCGCTTCGCCGGTCGGCAGTCCGCTGTCCTGCACCGCCTGGATGGCGGCGGCAAGCCCCAGATGAATGAAGCGGTCCATGTGACGCGCTTCCTTCTCCGAGATGTATTGGGTGATGTCGAAACCCTTCACCTCACCGGCGAACTTGCAGGCGAAGGCGCTTGCATCGAACGCGGTGATGTTCGCAATGCCCGACTTCCCGGCCAACAAGTTGGCCCAGGATTCGGTTGCGGTGTTTCCGACAGGAGCGATGCAACCGAGTCCGGTCACGACGACGCGGCGTTTGGTCATGCCGGCAAACCTTTCTGGAAGCGCTGAACAGTTGCTGGTCGGCGCGTGCGGTTCACTAAAAAGCCGCCGGCCGCAGTCGCAGTGTCAGCTGGCCAATCAGGCCTTTTGATTCTTGGTGGCGTAGTCGACGGCGTTTTGCACCGTGGTGATCTTCTCGGCATCTTCATCGGGGATCTCAATGCCGAACTCGTCTTCGAGTGCCATCACGAGTTCGACCGTGTCGAGCGAGTCAGCGCCGAGGTCGGCCACGAAAGCCTTTTCGTTCGTCACTTGAGACTCTTCCACGCCGAGTTGCTCGGCGATGATTTTCTTGACACGTGCTTCGATATCGCTCATTTGGTTCCCTCTGAGGGTTGTAGGTAATCGGTGGATTTTAGCCGGGCGGATTGTGGCATTTGCCTCACCCCCGGTACGGGAAAGATTGCGCCTTGCGGCTACATGTGCATGCCGCCATTCACATGCAACTCCTGCCCGGTCACGTAGGACGCCTGGGGCGATGCCAGGTACGCCACCGCATGCGCGATGTCGGCCGGCTTGCCCAGGTGACCCAGCGGGATCTGTTGCAGGAGTGCTTGTTGCTGCGCCTCGGGCAGGCTCGCTGTCATGTCGGTTTCGATGAAGCCCGGCGCGACGCAGTTGACGGTGATGTTGCGGCTGCCCAGTTCGCGGGCCAGCGCGCGGGTCATGCCCGAGACGCCGGCCTTGGCGGCCGCGTAGTTGGCCTGGCCGGCGTTGCCGGAGGCGCCCACCACGCTGGTGATGCTGATGATGCGGCCGTAGCGCTGCTTCATCATCGGGCGGATCACCGCGCGCGAGAGGCGGAACACGGCTTTGAGGTTGGTGTCGAGCACCGCGTCCCAGTCGTCGTCCTTCATGCGCATGGCGAGCGTGTCGCGCGTGATGCCGGCGTTGTTGACCAGCACGTGGATCGCGCCGTAGGCCTGCACGATCTCGTCGATCAGCGCCTCGACGGCACCAGCGTCATTCACATTCAGCGCACGGCCACGGCCGTCGAACGCACTCAGGGCCGAAGTGATCTTGGCCGCGCTGTCCTCGGTGGTGCCGGTGCCCACGACCTTCAGGCCGCGCTGCGCCAGCTCGAGCGCAATCGCTGCGCCGATGCCGCGCGATGCGCCAGTGACCAGGGCGACTTGCCCTTCGAATTTGGGAATGCTCATATAAAAAGTATCGGGGCCTTGCGCCGTTCAGCCGGCGAGCGATTGTCGGGTGTCCGCAAGCGTCGCCGGGTCGTACACCGACGCGGCTTCGAGATCGGGGGCGATGCGCTTGACCATGCCGGCCAGCACCTTGCCGGGCCCGCACTCGATGATGGCGGCTACACCGCGCAGTTTCAAGGCCTGCACGCTCTCGACCCAGCGCACCGGGCCGGCCGCCTGGCGCACCAGGGCGTCGCGGATGCGGTCCGGGTCGGTCTCGACGGCCACGTCGATGTTGTTCAGCACCGGAATCTGCGGCGCGGCGAGCGTGAGGGTGGCGAGCTTTTCGCGCAGCGCCTCGGCGGCGGGCTTCATCAGGCTCGAATGAAAAGGCGCCGAAACGGGCAGCAGCAGCGCGCGCTTGGCGCCACTGGCCTTGAGCAGCTCGCAGGCCTTGTCGACCGCGGCCTTGCTGCCGGCGATCACGGTCTGCGCGGGATCGTTGAAATTCACGGCTTCGACGATTTCTGCGCTGCCTGCGCCGAAGGAGGCCGTCGCTTCCGCGCAGCCTGCCACGACCTTGCCGGACTCCATGCCCAGCACGGCAGCCATGGCGCCGACACCGACAGGCACGGCCTGCTGCATGGCCTGCGCACGGAAACGCACCAGCGGCGCGGCTTGCGCCAGCGTCAGCACGCCGGAAGCCACCAGCGCCGAATACTCGCCCAGCGAATGGCCGGCCACGACGGAAGGCGTTGCGCCGCCTTCGGACAGCCAGGCGCGCCAGGCCGCGACACCGGCGACCAGCATCACGGGCTGCGTGTTGGTGGTGAGCGCCAGATCTTCCTTCGGGCCGTTCTTGATCAGCGCGCCGACGTCTTCGCCCAGCGCATCAGAGGCTTCGCGCAGCGTCTCGGCCACGGCCGGGTGGTCACCCCAGGCGTCGAGCATGCCGACGGCCTGCGAGCCCTGACCCGGAAAAACAAAAGCAAAGGATTTCATTGTTCTATGCGTCATGTCGCATCGCAGCCCAAAAAGGACCGCGACACGCTACAGATTCAATAGCACGGCGCCCCAGGTGAAACCACCGCCCACGCCTTCGAGCATGAGGGTTTCGCCCTTTTTCACCTTGCCGGAGCGCACCGCTTCGTCGAGCGCCAGCGGAATCGAAGCAGCCGAGGTGTTGCCGTGCTCGTTGACCGTGACGATCAGCTTCTCGCGCGGCAGCTTCAGCTTCCTGGCCGTGCCTTCCATGATGCGGATGTTGGCCTGGTGCGGAATCAGCCAGTCGATGTCCGCCTCGGTCTTTCCGGCCTTGGCCAGCGCCGTGCGCGCCGCCTCTTCGAGCACCCGGACCGCCAGCTTGAACACGGCCTGGCCATCCATGTGCAGCAGCGGCGTGCCCAGCACGTTGCCGCCGGACACGTGGCCCGGCACGCACAGGATGCCGACGTGCTTGCCGTCCGCATGCAGGTCGCTCGACAGGATGCCGGGCTCGTCGCTGGCCTCGAGCACCACGGCGCCCGCGCCGTCGCCGAACAGCACGCAGGTGGTGCGATCGTTGAAATCGAGGATGCGGGAGAACACTTCGGCGCCGATCACCAGCGCGCAGCGCGCGCTGCCGGTGCGGATCATCGCGTCGGCCACGGTCAGCGCATAGACGAAGCCGCTGCAGACCGCCTGGACGTCGAACGCCGGGCAGCCAGCGATGCCCAGCTTGTTCTGGAGAATGGCAGCCGACGACGGGAACACCATGTCGGGCGTCGAGGTCGCGACGATGATCAGGTCGACGTCGCTGGCCTTGCGGCCTGCCGCTTCGAGTGCGTGCTTCGCTGCCTCGAGACCGAGATCGCTGCTGCCGACATCGGGCGCGGCAAAGTGACGCGCGTGGATGCCGGTGCGCTCGACGATCCACTGATCGGAGGTTTCGATGCCGCGCGACGCCAGTTCCTTGGCGAGATCGTCATTGGTCACGCGGCGTGGAGGCAGATAGCTGCCGGTGCCGGTGATGCGTGAAAAAGGGGTCATCAAACGTGAAGGGCCGTCGCGTCGACCGGCACCGCCGGTTCCTGCCGCGCGAGCAAAGGCGCGGCGTGGGCGATGCGGGCCCGCACGCGATCGAGCAGGTTGTTGCGAGCGGCATCATAAGCGCGATCCAGCGCATGGCCGAAAGCCACTTCGTCGGCCGAGCCATGGCTCTTGAAAACCAGGCCACGAAGGCCCAACAAGGCCGCCCCGTTGTACCGACGGTGATCCAAGCGGCTTTTGAACGCTTTTAGAACCGGGTAAGCAACAATTGCCGCAATCTTCGTAAAAATGCTTCGCGAAAATTCGACGCGAATGAACTCGCCGATCATCGAGGCCACGCCTTCGCTGGCCTTCAGCGCAACATTTCCAACGAAACCGTCACAGACGACGATATCGGTCGTGCCCTTGAAAATATCGTTGCCTTCGACGTTGCCGTAGAAGTTCAGATCTTTGGAGTTGGCAGCCGTACGCAGCAATTGACTCGCTTTTTTGATCGTTTCGCTGCCCTTGATGGCTTCTTCGCCAATATTGAGCAGGCCGACCGACGGCGCTTCATTGCCGGTCAGCGCCGAAACCAGCGCCGAACCCAGCACGGCGAACTGAAGCAGGTCCTCCGCATCGCAATCGACATTCGCACCCAGATCGAGCACGGTGGTCGCGCCACCTTTCGCGTTCGGGAGCTGCGGGGCGATCGCGGGGCGATCGATGCCGTCGAGCGTCTTGAGCAGGTAGCGAGCGATCGCCATCAAGGCGCCCGTGTTGCCGGCGGAGATGGCCGCCTGGGCGGCGCCGTCCTTGACCTGCTGGATCGCGACGCGCATCGAAGAATCCTTCTTCTTGCGCAGCGCGATTTCGATGGGATCGTCCATGCCCACCACCTCGCTGGCAGCGACGATGCGGGCGCGTGGATGTGCGGCGAACCCCGCCAGCGCGGCCGGCGCACCGACCAGCAGCAACGAGGCTTCGCTGTGCCGCTCGAGAAACGCGCGGCAGGCCGCAAGCGTGACGCGCGGCCCATGGTCGCCTCCCATGCAATCCACGGCGAGCGTGATTGCGGAAGGCGCAGCGGTAGATTCGGGAGAAAAAGACGTAGCCATCAAAACAAAGGCCCGACGCTACAGGGAAAGTAGCTTCGGGCCTTGGCCTTGGGATGCGAGATCAGGCTTCAGACTTGTTCTTGAGCACCTGACGGCCACGGTAGAAACCGTTCGGGCTGATGTGGTGGCGCAGGTGCGTTTCGCCAGTGGTCGGCTCCACGGCGATGCCGGGCACGACCAGTGCGTTGTGTGAACGGTGCATGCCGCGCTTGGAAGGCGACTTCTTGTTTTGCTGGACGGCCATGATGGCTCCTGGACTGTTAGGTGAGTGACTGGATGCGCTCTCAAGCGGTGGCGATACAAAAAAGTGAATGGCATGTATGGAATGCCCTTGTCTGTATCGCTGCTCACGGCGGTGCGCGCGAAGCCCATGATTATAGCCTAGGCGCCGGGAAAGGGCTACTTGCCCTCTTTCGGCTTGCGCGAATGCAACGTTCCGAGCACCGCGAACGGGTTCGGCTTGGCTTCCTCGGCCGCCTGGAAATCATCGTCGCTGGACGACAGGCGAACCGGCTCGGGGCAGACGTCGTGGACGGGCATGACTGGAATTTCCATCAACAGCTCGTCCTCGATCAGGGTGTGCAGGTCGAAATCCCGGCTGATGACCAGGAGATCCTCGTCGGATTCCTCGTCCTCCGACTCCGCCGTGGCCTCGTCGGCGACGAAACGGAACCAGCGGTCCACCACGAGTTCCGTCTCGACGGGCGCCAGGCAGCGCTGGCAGGTCAGCGGAACGATCGCCTCGGCTTCCAGGTGCAGCCAGGGCTCGGCCTTGCCATCGGCGCCCGGGCGCTCCTCGCCGGTGGCCTCCCAGTTGACGACGGCATCGGCGGCCGGATCCGCCAGTTCGGCGACAAGGCGCGCGTAGTTCGGGACGGGGTCGGCGGCATTCAGGGTGGCGGCTGCGGCGGCAAAGCCGGCCACGTCGAGCCGTTCGGGGGCAAATTCTCTCTTCATCCGCGCCAGTCTAGCGCGCCGGCCGCCTCGCCGGCATGGAGCGCGCCAGAAGGTTCTTGCGCGGCTCACGCACAATCGTCCCCATGCAACGCCCCGTGATCCTCGCCTCGACCTCGCGCTACCGCCGCGAACTGATGAACCGCCTTCGCCTGCCCTTCGATGTGCACGCCCCGGAAGTCGATGAAACCGCACTGGACGGCGAAACGCCCCGTACGCTGGCCGAGCGCCTCGCCCTGGAAAAGGCCAACGCCGTCGCCGCCCGCTTTCCCGAAGCGGTGGTCATCGGCTCCGACCAGGTGGCCGACCTCGCGGGCGAAGCGCTCGGCAAGCCCGGCGACCACGCCCGCGCCTCCGCCCAATTGCGCCGGATGCGTGGCCAGACGCTCGTATTCCAGACCGCCGTCGCCGTCGTCTGCCATGCGACGGGCTTCGTCCAACGCGACCTGGCGCCCGTTCGCGTCGTGTTCCGCGAACTCAGCGACGCCGCCATCGAGCGCTACCTGCAGGCCGAGCAACCCTACGACTGCGCCGGCAGCGCCAAGAGCGAAGGCCTCGGCATCGCCCTCCTGAATGCCATCGACAGCGACGATCCAACCGCGCTGGTCGGCCTTCCGCTGATCCGCACCTGCCAGATGCTGCGCGCCGCGGGGGTCGAACTCCTGTGACCCACGGCAAGCTCTACCTCGTTCCCGCGCCGCTCGATTTCGGCTGCGATGTCCAGGCCCCGCTGCAGGACGCGCTGCCGCTCGGCACCCTGCAGGTGGCCGCCGGCATCACGCACTGGATCTGCGAGAACGCGAAATCCGCCCGCGCGTACCTCAAGCGCATCGACGCGGTCGCACCGCTGGCCGCCCCGCTGCAGGCGCAGGTCATCCAGGAACTGCCGCGCGAAGTGCACAAGAAAGGCGATCACGCCGGCCAGTTCGACGCCCGGCCGCTGCTGGCCGCCGCGCTCGAAGGCCATGACATCGGCCTGCTGAGCGAAGCCGGCATGCCGGCGGTGGCCGATCCGGGCTCCTCGGTGGCACGCGCCGCGCACGACCTGGGGATCACCGTGGTGCCGCTGACCGGCCCGGTCTCGCTGCTGCTGGCGCTGGCCGCGAGCGGCCTGAACGGCCAGAACTTCGCCTTCGTCGGCTACCTGCCGCAGGACGCGAGCGAGCGCCAGACCCGCATCCGCGAACTCGAGGCGATCGCCCTCAAGACCGGCCAGACGCAGCTGTTCATCGAAACGCCCTACCGCAACGCCGCCCTGTTGCAGGCCCTGGTTCAGACGATGCACCAGAACACCCGCCTTGCCGTCGCGCGCGGCCTGACCCTCGCGACATCCCACGTGCGCAGCGAGACTGTGAAATCCTGGCGCGCCAAGCCGCAGACCGCAACGGACGAACGCCTGCCCGCCGTGTTCGCGATCGGGCGCTGACGATGGTGGTGGTGACCGTCGGCACGCGCTGGGCTTCGCGCGCGCAGTTCTTTTCTTCCGGCTTCATCTTCGCGACCTGGGGCGTGCACGTGCCCACGGTCAAGGCGCACTACGGCCTGGACGAAGCCCAGCTCGGACTGGCCCTGCTCGCCGCGGGCGCCGGCGCGATGTTCGGCCTCACCAGCGCGGGTCGCTGGATCGGCCGCCACGGCCCGCGCCGGATCGCCGGCCTTTGCGGCTGCATCTATGCGCTGCTGCTGGCCGGCCTGATCGCCATGCCGGGCTATTTCGCGCTGATGGGCCTTCTGGCCGCGTTCGGCCTCGTCACCAGCGTGTTCGACGTGGCCATCAACACCGAGGCGGCACAGCTCGAATTGCACAGCGGCACGCCGCTGATGAGCGGCATGCACGGCATGTTCAGCCTGGGCGGCATGGCCGGTGCCGCGAGCGGCAGCGCAGTGCTTGCGGCGGGCATGGGCGCGCAGGCGCACCTGCTGCTGGTCGCAGCGGCGATGGTGCTGCTGGTTGCCGTGTCCTCGACACGCATGCTGCCCAAGGCCGCCACGGGCACCACGGCCGGCGCCGACCACAGCTTTCGCCTGCCCCGCGGCCCGCTCGCGGTGCTCGGCGTGCTGGCCGCGCTGGGCCTGATCGCCGAAGGCGCGATCTACGACTGGAGCGTTCTCTATATGCAGCAGGAGCTGGGCAGTCCGCAGAAGCAGGCGGCGTTGGCCTATGCGGCCTTCTCCGCGGCCATGGCGGCCGCGCGCTTCGGTGGGGATGCGATGCGGGCCCGCTTCACGCCTGTCGCCTTGTTGCGCGGAAGCGGCGTGCTGGCGGCGGCCGCGATGACGCTGGTGCTACTGACCGACCTCCCCTGGCTCGCGCTGGTCGGCTTCGCGGGTGTCGGCATCGGCTTTGCGAACGTCGTGCCGATCCTGTTCGGCGCCTCGGCCCGTGTGCCGGGCGTGGAGCCCGCGAGCGGCATCGCGTCGGTGTCGGCCGTGGCCTATCTGGGATTCATGGCCGGCCCCGCGGTGATCGGCCTGCTCGCGCGGGCCAGCTCGCTGACCGCCGCGCTCTATGTGGTGGTGATCTTCGCCGCGGCGCTGGCCGCCTCGGCCCGCTTCACGCGCAGCGAAGAAACGGCCTGAGGCCGGTCTGCTTCAGCGCAGCGCAGGCGTCGCCACCTGCAGCGAGCGCACCGAGGCTTCGCCCATCGCCGCGCCGAACTTCTTGGCCAGCTTCTCGGCCACGTTGTCGCGGCGGGTGTAGTCGATGACTTCTTCGGCCTTGATCACCTCGCGCGCCACGAAGTCGACGTTGCCCAGCTGATCGGCCAGGCCGTACTCGACCGCCTGCTCGCCGCTCCAGAAGAGGCCGCTGAACAGGCCCGGGGTGTCGAGCTTGAGGCGATCGCCGCGGCCGGTCTTCACCACGTTGATGAACTGCGCATGGATCTGGTTGAGCATCGTCTGGGCGTGCGCGCGCTGCGCATCGCTCATCGGGCTGAACGGATCGAGGAAGCCCTTGTTCTCGCCGGCCGTGAGGAGGCGCCGCTCCACGCCGACCTTGTCCATGACGCCCGTGAAGCCGAAGCCGTCCATCAAGACGCCGATGCTGCCGACGATGCTGGCCTTGTCCACGAAGATCTTGTCGGCGCCGGCGGCGATGTAATAGGCGGCCGAAGCGCAGGTTTCCTCGACCACCGCGTAGACCGGCTTCTTGTGCTTGGCCTTCAGGCGCTTGATCTCGTCGTTGATGATGCCGGCCTGCACGGGGCTGCCGCCCGGCGAGTTGATCAGCAGCACCACGCCCTTGGCGCCGTCGTCCTCGAAGGCCGTCTTCATGGCGGCCACGACGAATTCGGCGCTGGCGTCGCCGCCCGCTGCGATCTCGCCCTTGATCTCGACGACCGCCGTGTGGGCCGTGGTCTTGGCAGTGCTCGGCGTGCTGCGCGAGAGCGCGAACCACGCCAGGAAGATGAAGAAGGCGAGCCACGAAAGACGCACGAAGGTCTTCCAGCGGCGGGTGGACTTCTGCTCGCTCAGCGCGGCGAAGGCCAGCTTTTCAAGCGTTGCGCGCTCCCAGCCGGGGCGCTGTGTGGGGTCTTGAGCCATGTTCTTGGGGGTGTCTTGCGGGGGCGTGAGAGGAGCTACCGGCTCGAACGGATCGAAACCTTCAGGGTCCCTGCGAGTCGGGTCGGTCATGTGTCAGAAGGTGAGAGGTTGGAGGTTCCAGTCAGTATGCCAGTGCACCACGCCGTCGCGTTCGCTCAGGGCGATCTTCACGAGGCCGCCGCGGCAGGGGCCGCCCATGCATTCGCCGGTATCGGGCGAATAGACCGCGCCATGGGTGGCGCACAGCAGCCACTGGCCGGTGTCGTCGAAAAAGCGGTCGGGCTGGAAGTCCATTTCCATCGCCACGTGGCTGCACCGGTTGAGGTACGCGTGCGGCTGGCCCTCGAAGCGCACCGCGAACGCGCGGCAGGTTTCGCCGCCGTGGACCACGTCGAACGGCACCGCCCTGCCGCCTTCGACGAGGTCCGAGGCATTGCACAGCGGGATCTGCGCTTCGCTCATGACGAAATTCTCAGGCGTTGTCCAGGAGCCACGCCTCGAGCGCGGGCACCGTGTGGGCGATGAACAGCGGCTTGAACTCGTCGAAGCTCGCCGGCTCGTGCGCGCCGTAGCTCACGCCGACGCTGGCGCAGCCGGCGTTCGTCGCCAGCTGCAGGTCGTGCGTGGTGTCGCCGATCATCAGCGTGCGCTCGGCGGGCACGTCGAGCTCCTCCATCAGCTCCAGCAGCATGCGCGGATGCGGCTTGCCGAAGGTTTCGTCGGCGGTGCGCGAGGCATCGAAGCGATCGCGCAGCGCGACCGATTTCAGCGCCTCGTTCAACCCGCGGCGCGACTTGCCGGTGGCCACGGCCAGCTTGTGGCCGCGCGCGCGCAGGGCGTCGAGCATCTGCAGCACGCCGTCGAAGAGCACCAGATCGTCCTGGTGCTGCAGGTAGTGATAGCGGTAGCGCGCGCCGAGCTCGGCGTACTTTTCCTTGGGCACATCGGGCGCCGCGCGCGCGAGCGCTTCGGCCAGGCCGAGGCCGATCACCCAGGCGGCGTCGTTCTCGGTGGGCTTGGCGCCGCCCACATCGATGACCGCGGCCTGGATGCAGCGCACGATCAGGCGCGTGGAGTCGTAGAGCGTGCCGTCCCAGTCGAAGGCGATCAGGTCGAAGCGGGGAGGTCTTGCAAGGGAATCAGTCATGGGCCGTGGGAGTGGGGTGTTGGGCCAGCGCCTGGAGCGCGGAGGGCGGCATCAGCGCGTGCAGCTCGGGCGGCAGGTCGGCCTGCAGCGCGATGCGCTCGCCGCCCGCCGGGTGGTTGAACTGCAAGCGCCATGCGTGAAGAAACATGCGCTTCAGGCCAAGTTTCTGCAAGGCGCGCTGGCGCTCGAAATCGCCGTATTTGTCGTCGCCCGCGATCGCATGGCCAGCCGAGGCCAGGTGCACGCGAATCTGGTGGGTGCGCCCGGTCTTGATCGTCACCGCCAGCAGTGACAGCGGCGTGGCGTCGCCCGGCAGCGTGAGGCGAGCGAGCACGCGAACGAGCGTCACGGCGCGCATCGCGTCCGGATGGTCCTTGGCGACCACGCGCACGCGACGTTCGCCGGCACCGGCGCCGGAACCGTCGGGCAGCAAATACTTGGCGAGCGGCGCATCGAGCACCTTCTTGTTGGCGGGCCAGTCGCCTTCGACCAGCGCGAGATACGTCTTGCCGGTTTCGCGCTCGCGGAACTGGTCCTGCAACGCCACAAGCGCGCTGCGCTTCTTGGCGACCAGCAGGATGCCGGAGGTTTCGCGGTCCAGCCGGTGGACCAGCTCCAGGAATTTGGCGCCCGGCCGCGCCGTGCGCAGCTGCTCGATCACGCCGAAGCTCACGCCGCTGCCGCCATGCACCGCCACGCCGGCAGGTTTGTCGATGGCCAGCACGGCGTCGTCTTCGAGCAGAACCGGGAATTCGCGGGCGGGCGCGGGAGGCGTGGCGCCCTCCTCCGCACGGGGCGAAATCCGCACCGGCGGCAGCCTGAGCACGTCGCCCACCTCGATGCGGGTCTCGGCCTGCACGCGCCCTTTATTGATGCGCACCTCGCCCGACCGGATGATCCGGTAGACGTGCGTCTTGGGCACGCCTTTCAGATGGCGGAAAAGAAAGTTGTCCAGGCGCTGCCCGGCCGACTCCGCGTCGACAGTGATGAATTTGATGGCGCCGTGCGCGGCCGCCTCGGCCCCGGCATTTCGATCTGCGGGATTTGGAGCGGTCTCGGGGCTTTGCTTCGCACCTATAATGTTTTTCACCAGCGCGGTCGTGTAAGTGCTTGATTAGACAGAAGTTTAGAGCACTGACGACCATGCTGTGAGGTCGATGCCGCTTTGGCGCCGAGCTGCAAACCCCGCGCAATTGCGCAAAGTGGCAGGCCCGGCACCCAAGTCAAGCCGACACCCACGAAACACCGATACGGAATACCCAGCCTGCAGCTTCCAAGCTGCCGGCGGATCGAAGCGAGTCCCTTGTTGTGTTGATGCTGCTGATTCAAATATGCCTTCGCTGGCCGACCTGGCTTCTGCCAGCGGCCTCCGGCATTGGATCTTCTGCAGCGCGCGCCCCCCTTGCGCAACCGGCTATCGAAAAGATCGCCACTCAACACCGAATCTGGCTCGCGCCCATCCACGCGCCCCCACCCCGGCTGTCTTCTTGAGCTGACGCTCGAGAGGCCTGTTCGCGCCTGGCGCGGCAGTCACAGCATCCGGGGCCAAGCGGCAATTCCCTGGTTTCGCGGGCGTCGTCCGTGCATCGTTGGCTCGTCATGAGCCGGTAGAACGATACATATAAGGACAACGCATCATGAAGCGGATGCTGATCAATGCCACGCAAGCCGAAGAACGGCGCCTGGCCATCGTCGACGGGCAAAAGCTCCTCGACTACGAAATCGAGATCGAAGGGCGCGAACAGCGCAAGGGCAACATCTACAAGGCGGTCGTGACCCGCGTCGAGCCCTCGCTCGAAGCCTGTTTCGTCGACTACGGCGAAGACCGCCACGGCTTCCTGCCGTTCAAGGAAATCTCCAAGCAGTATTTCGCCGAAGGCGTGTCGGCCAGCCAGGCCCGCATCCAGGACGCGATCCGCGAAGGCCAGGAACTCACCGTCCAGGTCGAAAAAGAAGAGCGCGGCAACAAGGGCGCGGCCCTCACCACCTTCATCTCGCTGGCCGGCCGCTACGTCGTGCTGATGCCCAACAACCCCCGCGGCGGTGGCGTTTCGCGCCGCATCGAGGGCGATGACCGCGCCGAGCTCAAGGAGGCGATGGACCAGCTCGAGTACCCCAAGGGCATGAGCATCATCGCGCGCACCGCCGGCATCGGCCGCTCGGCGCCCGAGCTCCAGTGGGACCTGAACTACCTGCTCAAGCTGTGGAGCGCCATCGACGGCGCGGGCAAGGGCGGCAAGGGCGCCTTCCTGATCTACCAGGAATCGTCGCTCGTGATCCGCGCCATCCGTGATTACTTCAATCACGACATCGGCGACATCCTGATCGACACCGACGACATCTACGACCAGGCGCAGCAGTTCATGGCGCACGTCATGCCCGAGCATGCCGCCCGCGTGAAGCGCTACCGCGACGACGCGGCGCTGTTCAGCCGCTTCCAGATCGAGCACCAGATCGAATCGGCCTACGCCCGCACCGTGCAGTTGCCCTCGGGCGGCGCCATCGTGATCGACCACACCGAGGCGCTGGTCTCGGTCGACGTGAACTCGGCCCGCGCCATCAAGGGCGGCGACATCGAAGAGACCGCCACCCGCACCAACCTGGAAGCCGCCGACGAAGTGGCCCGCCAGATGCGCCTGCGCGACCTGGGCGGGCTGATCGTCATCGACTTCATCGACATGGACGAATCGAAGAACCGCCGCGAAGTCGAAAGCCGCCTGCGCGATGCGCTGCGCCAGGACCGCGCCCGCGTGCAGTTCGGCTCGATCAGCAAGTTCGGCCTGATGGAAATGAGCCGCCAGCGCCTGAAGCCGGCGCTCTCCGAAGGTTCGTCGATCCCCTGCCCCCGTTGCGGCGGCTCGGGCCACATCCGCGACACCGAATCCAGCGCCCTGCAGATCCTGCGGATCATCCAGGAGGAGTGCCTCAAGGACAACACGGCCGCCGTGCACGTGCAGGTGCCGGTCGAGGTGGCATCGTTCCTCTTGAACGAAAAGCGCCCCGAAATCGCCAAGATCGAGCTCAAGCAGCGCGTGACCGTGCTGATGGTGCCAAACAAGACGCTCGAGACCCCGAACTACAAGCTCGAGCGCCTCAAGCACGACGATCCGCGCCTCGATCACATCGAAGCCAGCTACAAGATGGCCGACGAGATCGAGGACCCGACGGCCGTCACACGCCGCTCGCAGGAGCCGACCAACAAGCAGACGCCGGTCATCAAGGGCGTGCTGCCCGACGCACCCGCGCCGGTCGTTCCGCCCAAGCCCGAAGCGGTGCGCGCGCCTGTCGCCGCACCCGCACCGGTCGCACCACCCGTGGTGAGCGCACCGGTTCCGGCGCAGAGCGGCTTCTTCGGCTGGATCAAGAGCCTGTTCGGCGGCGCGCCGGCAGAAGCGAAGGCGCCCGCGCCGGCTGCGATTCCGGTCGAGGCACCGAAGCCCCGCCGCGATGGCCGTCCGGGCCGCGATGGCGAAGCCCGCGGCGGCGCACGTGACGGCGAACAACGCCGTGGCGGACGCGGCGGCGAAGGCCGCAGCGAAGGCGGCGAACGCCGCGGTGGCCGTGACGGCGAACGCCGTGGCGGCCGCGGTGGCGAGCGCCGTGAAGGTGGCGGTGAACGTCGCGAAGGCGGCGGCGAACGCCGCGACGGCCGCAGCAGCGAACTGCGCAACGACGCAGCCGCAGGCCAGCCGCGCGAACAACGCGAGCCCCGCGAACAGCGTGAACCCCGCGAGGCACGCGCCCCACGCGACGGCGAACAACGCCGTGGCGGCCGCGGCGAGCGCCGCGAAGGCGAAGGCCGCAATGCACCGGCCGAGGCACTGGTCGACGGCAACGTCAACCTCGAAGCCCAGCAACAGGCGCCCGGCGCCGACGAAGGCAACACGGAACGCGCACCGCGCGCCCGCGGCGAGCGTCGTGAACGCGGCGAGCGCAGTGACCGTGGCGAGCGTGGCGAGCGCAGCAACGACCGCGGCGGCGAACGCAACGGCGACGCCCAACCGCGCGGCGAAGCCGTCGCCGGTGAAGGCGCCCCGCAAGGCGAACGCCAGCCCCGCAACGGCCGTGACGAACAACGCGCCCCGCGCGGTGATCGTGGCGGCGAACGCGGCGAGCGCACCGACGGCCGCCGCGAGCGCCGCAGCGACGCACCGACCGCCGAAGGCGAAGTGCGCGTGGCCGAAGTGGCATCCGCCGATGGCGAACAAGGCAGCGACAACGCCGGCAACGACCAAGCCCCGCGCCGTGAAGGCCGCGAAGGCGAAGAGCGCCGCGGCCGTTCGCGTGACCGTTACGGCCGCGACCGCCGCGAACGCGGCCCGCGCGACGAGAACGAAGCCAACGCAGCCGATGCACCGGCCGCCGAAGGCGCCGTCGCAGCCGCCATGGAAGCCACCGGCGAGTCGTACGAAGCGCCGGTCGCCCGCCAGCAGCCGCTGCCGCTGGCGACGGAGGCCGTCGCTGAACGCCAGGTGAGCGAATTCGCCGCAGCCCCCGAAGCGCGCGAACCCGCACCGCAGCAGCAGCAACCGCGCTTCGAGCGCCCTGCACCCGCACCGGTCGCAGCGCCCATCGTGGTCGAAAGTCCAAAGACTGCACCCGCAGCGCCCGCCGGCAACGGCCGTGCACTGCCCAAGGTGCAGGCCTTCGAACTGCCGCTGAACGAACTCGCGCAGATCGCCGAGAGCTCGGGCCTGCAGTGGGTCAACTCGGACGCCGACCGCATCGCGCAAGCGCGCGCCGCCATCGCCGCCGAGCCGAAGCCGGTGCACGTGCCGCGCGAACGCCCGCCGGCGATCGTGCTGGACGAAGGTCCGCTGGTGCTGGTCGAAACCCGCCGCGACCTGGGCTCGATGTCGCTGCCGTTCGAGAAGACGGCCACCGACGCGCAAGCGCCCGGCACGCACTGAGCACGACGCTCGCACATGAAAACGGCGCCTCTGGCGCCGTTTTTTTATGCCGCGACGTCCACTGGCAACCCCGGCAATTTCGCGTCGCTCGCGCAGGGTTTCCGGAACTGGCGCAGCTCGATCCGTCCGGCGCGATCGTTCATGCGGCACCGGTGCGCGGCTTCGGGCAGGTGATGCTCTATGGCGGCATTGGCATCTGGGTGCTGGCGGCGATCAGCTTCGTGATCTTCGGCAGCCGCCGGCCGTCGGTGCAGCAGACTTCGGGCGCCTGCCCCTGAAAGGCTGGCTCAGGTGCTGGGCGCCTGCGCCGCGCGCTTCCAGGCGGCGGCGGCCTGCTCGGCATCCTCGCGCGCTTCGGCCAGTTCGGCCAATGCGAGCCAGGCGCGGCGATAGAGCTCGCCGTCCTGCAATGCGAGCCCGGCCTGCGTGAGCAGTTGCTGCGCCTTGCCCCAGAGCTGGCGCTTCATGCAGGCCATGCCGGCGAGGTACTGCAGGTTGGGGTCTCGCGGGTTGTTGCGCTGCGCGCTTTCGATGCGGGCGAGCCAGTCGGCGTCCACCGAATCGAGCCCCGCTTCGAGCGCGCGCGCGAGCTTCACGCGCAGCGCATCGCCGAGGCCCCGCGGGTTCGCCACCATGCGCTCCCAGGCGGGCAGCAGCCAGCCGCGCGCGAGCGCCAGGTCGCCGTGCAGCACCACCATGCGTTGAGCGCCGTGGATCGCGACCTCGGGCATCTCGCGCTCGTTCGCATCGAGTTCGGACCAGGCGCGCAGCAGCTGCGCCGGATCGTGCGCGCCCGACAGCAGTTCGGTCGCCAGGCCGCGCACGATGCTTTGCGCTGCCGCGTCCGAGAACGCGCGGTGCTTGGCCAGCAAGCGGGCGGTTTCCAGGGCTTCGAGCGTGCGCCGGTCCTGGCGCGCCGCCTTCAGGCGAAGGCGCAGGGCCAGCGTGCGCCGCTGCGCGCCCTGCGGAAGTTCTTCGAGGCGGGCGAGCGCGGCGGCCGCATCGCGGTCTTCGAGCGCCCAGCGCGCGGCGCGCAGTTGCACGCCTTCGCGCGTCTCGGGACTCGCGAGCAGCGTGCGGTCGGCGCTCTCGTTCAAGGCCTGCTGCAGATGCGCATCGCGGGCCGGCTTGTCCTGCAGCGCCTGTGCGCTCTCGGCTGCCAGCAGGTGCGAGAGCACGCGCACCTGCTGCGCCTGCGGCAGGTTCGCATCGAGCGCGGCCAATGTCTTTTCCTGCACCAACGCAGCCTGCGCGGCCTTGCGCGCGCGCGAGAAGCGGCCGGCGATGAGTTGCACCATCGCATCGAGCAGCGCGGCATGCAGCGTGCGCTCCTTCTGCTGCAGGCGCCAGTGGCGCGCCTGCGTCGGCAGCGAGAACAACGCGGCCAGCGCGCGCAGCGCGACGTGCAGCAGCACGAAGGTCGCCAGCAGGATCACGAGCACGAGGTTCAGCGACAGGTCGACGCGCCACGGCGGCCAGAACACGGTGATCGTGCCCTGGTTGTTGCCCGCGAAAAGAGCGACTGCCGCAGCGACGGCGAACAGCGCGAGAAGCCAGATTGCAGCGCGCATGACCGGGTTATCGCCCTGCGGCCGCGGTGGCCAGTGCCGCGAGCGTGTCGTCCACGCGTGCCGGCTCGGTGGTCTTCACCTGCGCCTGCAGTTGTTGCAACAGCGTGGCGGCGGCCTGCGTGCGGCGCGATGCGGGGTCGAAATAACGGTTGAGCGATGCGGTCACCTGGGCCAGTTCGGCGCGCGTGGCATCGACCTGGCGCGACAGCAGCGAGAGGCGCGCGTTGAGCAGCTTGAGCTTCAGGTTCTCGCGCAGGAAGTAGGTCTGCTCGGGCGCCAGCAGGATGGCCTCCGGGCTCTGGATGCGGCCCACGCGCACCAGCGAGCGCGCTTCGCCGCGCACGGTGAGCAGCGCACGGCGCCACCACGGCGCATCGGCCGGAATCGGTTCGGGCTGCCAGGCGTTGACGCCGGTGCCGCGCACCGCCACCGCATTGAGCGTGGGCAGGTCGTCGACGTTGCGCATGAGCTCGTCGAGCTTCTGCAGCGCCTCGGCGCTGTCCACGCTGGAGTTGCTGCGCAGGCGGTCGGCATCGCGCTGCATGGCGCGTTGCAGCGGCGCGAGCCGCGGCTGCGCGGCGCGCGAGATGCGCAGGTCGCCGGCCTTCAGCGCGGCAAGCAAGGGTTCGACGTTGCCGGTCACCTGCGCCTGCTGCAGCGCCAGGCGCACGGCCGACTCGATGTCGACCACGAGGTTCTCGTCGCGCGAACGCGAGAGGCTCTGCATCAGCTCTTCGAGCTGCGAGCGCTGCAGCGCGACTTCGGCCACGCGGGTTTCGATGAGGGCCACGCGGGCCGCGGCGTCGCGCACCGTGTCGCTGGCCTGGCGCGCCAGCGTGCGCGCTTCCATCGACTGCGTGGTGGCCTCGGCGCTCTGGCGTGCGAGCTGCTCCTTCATGCCGCCGACCTTCTGCCACAGCGCGATGGTCATCACCAGCGCGGCCAGCGCCACGAGGGCGACGAGGCCGAAGCCGATGCGGGACAGCAGGGTGGCCGCGGCGGCCATGGCGGCGGGCGTCTGGTGCGGCGCCAGCGTGGCGGGCACCGGCGCCGTCGCGGCAGCGGGAGAAGAAGGAGAAATGTCGTCTGACGGGGACGCGGCGCTCATGCCAACGATTCTATCGACGCGATCAACGCATCCCGCAGCGGTGTGCAGACACGCAACGCACCAAAACCCGCGGCCCGCGCGGCTTCGCCGATGCGTGCGTGCGTGGCGACCGCGCTCGCGGCGCGCCAGTCGGTGCCGGGCATCGCGCGCTGCAGATTCGCGATCGCCTCGGAGCTGCTGAAGAGCCAGATCGCGCGGCCCTCGGCGCCATCGATGGCGAGTTGATGTTGTCTGACGTCGAACAACGGTGGCAGTCGCCGATAGGCCACCACGGTGTCGCGATGCCCGCTCGCCGCATCGATTTCCTTGGCGAGCCAGTCGCGCCCGGCGGGCTGCCCCGCCTCATCGCCGCCGCGCACGATGAGCACGCGCACGCCAGCCGATACCTGAGCCTGCACGCGCTCCCACAGCGCTTCGGAATCGAAGCGCGTGGCCTCGGGCGGCGGTGCGTCGATGGCGTCGGGCGGCACGCCGGCGCGCAGCAAGGCGCGCGTGGTGCCGGGTCCGGTGGCCCAGAAGCGGCGGCCGGCCAGGGCTTCGTCGGTCGAGTCCGCGTCGCGGTGCTGAAAGAAATGCTCGACCGCCGTCGCGCTCACGAACATCAGCGCGGCGTAGTCCTCGATTCGCCGCCAGGCCGCGCGCAGCGGCTCGGCATCGTGGACCGGCTCGATGACGATCAGCGGCAGCGCCACCGCATCGAGGCCCGCGGCGCGCAGGTCATCGACCCACTGCACACCCTCGCGCGCGGGCCGCGTGACGATGACGGGCCGCGCAGTCATCCGACGACCACGGGTTTCAGTGAGCGCCGGCGTCGCGCAGCAACGCAGCGGCATGTTCGCCGAGGGCTTCGGCGCGCGCGAAGTCGCCGGCGTCGGCCTGCGCCTGCACGCGCACGAGCGGCGCGTTGCCTTCGGGATCGCCCCAGGCGGCATCGATGCGCAGGCTGCCATCGGCCTGCCAGCGCGCGTGCGCGGCGAGCGGCATCGAGCAGCTGCCACCCATCGCGCGGCTCACTGCGCGTTCGGCGGCGGTGGAGAGCCAGTCGCCCCGGTGCGCGAGCGGCGCGAGCAGTTCGATGAGGTCCGCGCGATCGGCGCGCACCTCGATGCCCAGTGCGCCCTGCCCCGCGGCCGGCAGCATGTCGTCGGGTTCGAAGGCAACGCGGATGCGGTCTCCGAGGCCCAGGCGCTTCAGGCCCGCGGCCGCCAGGATGATCGCGTCGTACTGCCCTTCGTCGAGTTTGCGCAGGCGCGTATCCAGGTTGCCGCGCAGCGGCTCGATGCGCACATCGGGCCGCTTCGCCTTGAGCAGCACCACGCGGCGCAGGCTCGAGGTGCCGACCACCGCGCCGTGCGGCAGTTCGTCGAGCGAGGCGTAGTTCGGAGAGACCAGTGCATCGCGCGGATCTTCTCGCTCCAGCACGCAGGCCAGGACGAAGCCTTCGGGCAGGTCCATCGGCACATCTTTCAGCGAATGCACCGCGATGTCGGCGCGCCCGTCTTCGATCGCCGTTTCGAGTTCCTTCACGAAGAGGCCCTTGCCGCCGACCTTGCTCAGGCTCTTGTCCAGGATCTGGTCGCCCCGGGTCGTCATGCCCAGAAGGCTCACCGTGTGGCCCCGTTCTTGCAAAAGCGCTTGCACGTGTTCGGCCTGCCAAAGGGCCAACCGGCTTTCGCGCGTTGCGATCACGATATTGCTCAAGACCGCTCCCAAAAAGTACATGTTTCCAGACGCCGGAATGCTAGCATGTTGCGCCGCAGCAACGCAGGCGGCGCGTCCATTCAAGTCCCCAGGAACAACATCGAATGAAAGCCAGCAAGACCCCTGCCCCCCCCAAGCGCCGCCAGGCCGAAGACCAGCCACTGATCGACGACATCCGGCTGTTGGGCCGGATCCTCGGCGATGTGATCCGGGAGCAGGAAGGCGACGAAACCTATGCGCTGGTGGAAAAGATCCGCACCCTGTCGGTGGCCTTTCGCCGCGATGCCGACCAGGCCGCGGACCGCGCGCTCAAGAACCTGCTCAAGGGCCTGAGCGCCGCCGAGACGGTGCGCGTGATCCGCGCCTTCACCTACTTCAGCCACCTGGCCAATCTCGCGGAAGACCGCCACCAGATCCGCCGCCGCACCGAGGCCGATCGCGAAGGCGTGCTGGCCGACGGCGACCTGCAGACCGCGCTCGCCCGCATCCGCAAGGCCGGCGTGAAGCCCGACGAAATCGTCGCCTCGCTGGCCCACAGCTATGTCTCGCCCGTGCTCACCGCGCATCCGACCGAAGTGCAGCGCAAGAGCATCCTGGACGCCGAGCGCGCGATTGCCCTCTTGCTCACCACGCGCGACGAAATCAAGCTGCGCCAGAGCGCCTACGCGGGCGGCAAGGATGCGCTCTCGCCCATCGAGCTGGCCGACAACGAAACCCAGATGCGCACGCGCGTCACGCAGATCTGGCAGACGCGCCTCTTGCGCTTCTCCAAGCTCACCGTGGCCGACGAAATCGAGAACGCGCTGAGCTATTACGAAGCCACGTTCCTGCGCGAGATTCCACGCGTCTACGCCGACCTCGAGAAGGCGCTCGCGCAGGGCGGCCACACGCCCTCGGTCGCGCCCTTCTTGCGCATGGGCCAGTGGATCGGCGGCGACCGCGACGGCAACCCGAACGTCACCGCCGAGACGCTCGAATACGCGCTCGGCCGGCAGGCCGAGCTGGCGCTGCGCTACTACCTCACCGAGGTGCATTACCTGGGCGGCGAGCTCTCGCTCTCGGCCACGCTGGTCGATGTGTCGGTGGAGATGCAGGCGCTCGCCGAGCGCTCGCCCGACACCAGCGAGCACCGCAAGGACGAGCCCTACCGCCGCGCGCTCACCGGCGTGTATGCGCGCCTGGCGGCCACGCTGCGCGAGCTCACCGGCGGCGAGGCCGCGCGCCACGCGGTCGCGCCGCAGAACCCGTACCACAGCGCCGAAGAGTTCCTCGCCGATCTGCGCACGGTGGAAGAGTCGCTCGGCGAAAAGCACGGCAGCGTGCTCGCCGCGCCGCGCCTGCGGCCGCTGATCCGCGCGGTGGAGGTGTTCGGCTTTCACCTGGCCACGGTCGACCTGCGCCAGAGCTCGGACAAGCACGAGGCGGTGATCGCCGAGCTGCTCGCGACCGCGCGCATCGAGCCGTCTTACGCGTCGCTGGCCGAAGAAGCCAAGCAGACGCTGCTGCTCAAGCTGCTCGATGACGCGCGTCCGCTGCGCGTGCCCGACGCCGACTACTCGCCGCTCGCAAAAAGCGAGCTGGCCATCTTCGCCGCCGCACGCACCGCGCGGGCGCGCTACGGTGCCGCGGCCATTCGCCACTACATCATCAGCCACACCGAAACGGTGAGCGACCTGCTCGAGGCGCTGCTGCTGCAAAAGGAAGTGGGCCTGCTGCGCGGCGCGATGGCCACCAACGCGGTGTGCGACCTGATCGTGGTGCCGCTGTTCGAAACCATCGAGGACCTGCGCAACGCCGCGCCGATCGTGCGCGCGTTTTATGCGCTGCCGAATATCCAGTCGCTCATCGAGCGCTCGGGCGGCGAGCAGGACGTGATGCTCGGCTACAGCGACAGCAACAAGGACGGCGGCATCTTCACCAGCAACTGGGAGCTGTACCGCGCGGGCATCGCGCTGGTGTCGCTGTTCGACGAACTCAACAAGAAAAAGGCCAACCCCATTCGCCTTCGCATGTTCCACGGACGCGGCGGCACGGTGGGACGCGGCGGCGGCCCGAGCTACCAGGCGATCCTCGCGCAGCCGCCGGGCACGGTGCGCGGGCAGATCCGCCTTACCGAGCAGGGCGAAGTGATCGGCTCGAAGTACGCCAACCGCGAGATCGGCCGGCGCAACCTGGAGACGCTGGTGGCCGCCACGCTGGAGGCCACGCTGCTGCCGCAGGGCAAGTCGGCGCCCGCCACCTTCCTCTCGGCCGCGGGCGAACTCTCTACCGCCAGCATGGCCGCGTACCGCAAGCTGGTGTACGAGACGCCGGGCTTCGGCGACTACTTCTTCGGCTCCACGCCGATCCGCGAGATCGCCGAACTCAACATCGGCTCGCGCCCCGCCTCGCGCAACCCGAGCCACAAGATCGACGACCTGCGCGCGGTGCCGTGGAGCTTCAGCTGGGGCCAGTGCCGGCTCACGATTCCGGGCTGGTTCGGCTTCGGCGCGGGCGTGGAGCAGTTCCTAGCCTCGGCCGGCAATGCCGCGGGCAGGAAGGAACGCGTGGCGCTGCTGCAGCGCATGTACGCGCAGTGGCCGTTCTTTCGCACGCTGCTCTCGAACATGGACATGGTGCTGGCCAAGAGCGACCTCGCGCTGGCCTCGCGCTACGCCGAGCTGGTGACCGACCGCAAGCTGCGCCAGAAGGTGTTCTCGATGATCGATGCCGAATGGCACCGCACCTCGGACGCGCTCACGCTCATCACGGGCGCCAAGCAGCGGCTCGAAGGCAATGCGGAAATGCAGCGTTCGGTGCGGCATCGCTTTCCGTACATCGATCCGCTGCACCACCTGCAGGTGGAGCTGATGCGGCGCTACCGCGCGGGCGATGGCGGCGAGCGGCTGCAACGCGGCATTCACATCTCGATCAACGGGGTGGCTGCGGGTCTGCGCAACACGGGTTGAGGGGCGGGGCCGCGGCGAAGCGTCGCGGCCCCTGCGTCAACCCCAATTTCCTTTCTCTTTTTTCGCGCCCCGCGTAATTCGCGGGGCGTCGCTTTTGTGCGCCGGCCTTTCTGATCGGGGCACGCACGACTGGTGCAGATTCATCAATCCGAGATTTCCCGCCAAATGGCAAAAAAGTAAATTCAGATGATTTGAATAGCTCGCCTAGCGATTCAATGTGAATTGAAGATTAATCGAACGTTGGCAATCATTTCCAACAAAATAAAAATTGCTCGGCCTAATACTTCATTGCATGAAGAATTATTGAAAGTCAGATTTTCTTTTGATGTCGGGGCAGACATTTTCGGCTGATTTTTTAAATCTTTCGCGTACCTTTGCACAGCCCGGAGGCATGCGGCGCGTTGCCCCGTGACCCGCTTCACGGGGTTCGCTCAGCGATTTCACGTTGCCCCGCGCGTGAATGCAAGCGCGCATTTATTGGCACGATGTAAATCTCAATTGCCGAAATTGTTGGCAGCATCACTTTTCGATGGAATTAATTCCATCCAGAGCTTTCGCACCGCCGAACGTGCAATTGTTTGCGGTTGCGACCGTTGTCTGCCCCAGACCGTCTCATACCTGACTTTTCAGGCCATTTAGCGCTCGCTCGCTGCCTGAAGCCCCCCTAAAGTCCGCCCCGGTCTGCAATGGCAATTCGCCTGCAGCCTATCCGGCGCCAGGGGAACGAATTCCGAATTGGCGCAATTCTTTTGCCCCTTCGGGGCAATTCGTTCGCATCCACGGGGCAAGCAAGTGAACAAGTCGCACAAGAGCATCTGGAGTGAATCGCTGGGCGCATGGGTGGCGGTGTCCGAAACCACCTCGGCGAGAGGCAAGCGGAGCAAGCGCGCGAGTGTTGCTGCCGCGGCGACGGTCGGCGTGTTGCTCACCGGCATCAGCTTGGACGATGTGCATGCGCAGGCATACGGCACCGAGGCCACCGCAAAAGGGACCAGCGCCGTTGCCGTGGGCTATCAAAGCAATGCCAGCAACGACAACGCGATAGCGGTCGGCGCATACGCCGGTGCCAGCGGGGACCGGTCTCTTGCCGTCGGTTCGGCGGCTGCTGCCACGGCTCAGTTTGCCGTGGCAGTTGGCCGCAAGTCGAATGCGTCGGCAGAGAATGCCGTGGCACTCGGCCAGAGCGCGAATAGCCTGGCGGCCAACGCTACCGCCATCGGCACGCTATCGAGCGCCGGCGGTACAAACAGCATCGCTGTTGGCACAGAGAGCAGCGCCCGCGGAGGAGATGCAACCGCTTTGGGCAGCCAAGCCGACGCGTCCGCGGACAACGCCGTAGCCGTTGGCTACCAGAGCAAGGGCCTCGCCAAGAACGTATTGGCGATAGGTACCCGCGCGATGGGCAATGCGGCCAACGCCATTGCCTTGGGCACCGATTCGAGTGCCACGGGCAATGAAAGCATCGCCTTCGGTACAAAAAGCAGCACCGGCTGGAGCAATGCGATAGCGATCGGTTTCAGCGCGAAAACCGGGGCGAATGGCTTTGGGGCCAATGCGATCGCGTTCGGCACGCTATCGAATGCCAGCGAGTCCGGAAGCATCGCTTTTGGCGCGGGCAGCATCGCCGCCGCGGGCGATGCCATAGCGATTGGCTCCCAGACAATCGTTTCTGGCTACGGCTCCATTGCGCTAGGCGTTCGGAGCAATGCCGGCGCACTTGCAAGCATCGCCGTCGGTGAGGCAAGCAATGCCAGTGCGAACAATGCAGTGGCGATCGGGAAGAGCACGCGCGCATTGGTTGAAGGCGCTGTCGCCATTGGCTACGGCAGCAATGCGATCGGGAAGGGCAGCCTCGCTGTCGGTTCGGCAGCAGAGGCTGCGGGCGCATCTTCGACGGCGCTTGGCCGACATGCGCAGACCTTGGGAAGAGATGCCGTGGCGCTCGGCGGGGGCGATCAAGATAACAACGGCGCGAAGGCCTTGGGAGACGAGGCCATCGCAATTGGACACGCGTCAACTGTCGCTGCGGGCGCGACGAAAAGCATCGCCATCGGCAGCAACGCCAACGTTACCGGTACGTCTGCGGTGGCGTTCGGCGTCAATGCCAAGGCGAACGGTAACGGCGCGCTGGCGTTCGGCAACGGCGCCAGTGCCCTCTTCGAAGGGGACATGGCCTTCGGTCGCAACGCTCTGGCCCAAAGCACATTGGATGAAGGCCAGTTGCGGCCTGCGACAGCGTTTGGTTTCGCGGCCACTGCCAACAGCGTCGGCTCTGCCGCGTTCGGAGCCATGGCGGAAGCCAGTGGCTACCGTGCCACCGCATTGGGTTTCGCGGCGCAGGCAACCGGCAGGCAGGGTGTTGCTGTGGGCACAAATTCGACAGCGAACGGAGGCGACAGCACCGCAGTGGGCGGCTTCGCAAATGCCTCTGCCGACTGGACGACGGCGCTGGGTAACTCAGCGCATGCGAGCGGGTCCGGCGCGACGGCCGTTGGCGGCAATGTCCACGACGGTGCGCGCGCAGGCGCAGCCGATTCGATCGCCATCGGCGGGCAATCCGAAGTCACCGTCGCAGCCACTGCCGGCATTGCCATCGGTCTTGACGCCTTCTCGAGCAATGCGCGCAGCGTGGCGTTGGGCGATGGTGCTTCGACGGCTTCGGCTAAACCGGTCGCCGCCGCCACCGTTGGCGGCGTGACCTATGGCAACTTCGCCGGCACCTCACCCGTCGGCGTCGTCAGCATCGGCGATACGGACGCCGAGCGCCAGCTCACCAACGTGGCCGCCGGCCGCATCACGGCCACATCGACCGATGCGATCAACGGCAGCCAGCTCTACGCGGGCCTGAGCACCACCAGCAGCAGCGTGAGGAGCCTGTCGAGCTCCACCTCCTCGGGGCTGAGCACGGCGAGCAGCGGCCTGTCGAGCCTGTCGACGGGCTTGAGTTCGACGAACAGCAGTGTCGTCAGCCTCTCGGCCTCCACGTCGTCCGGCCTGAGCACGGCGACCAGCGGCATCTCCAGCTTGTCCACGGGCCTGAGCACCGCAGCCAGTGGCATCTCCAGTCTTTCCACTGCCCTGAGTACCTCGACCAGTGGCATCTCGAGCCTGTCTTCGGGGTTGATTTCCACGAACGGCGCCCTGAGCAGCCTGTCGAGTTCGGCCTCCACGGGCCTGAGCACGGCCGCCAGCGGTATCTCCAGCCTGTCGGTGGGCCTCAGCACCACCGGGGAGGCCATCGTCAGTCTCTCGGCCTCCACCTCCACCGGGCTGAGCACGGCGACCAGCGGCATCGGCAGTCTCTCCACCGGGCTCTCGAACTCGGTGCAGTACGACGATGCGAGCCACACCAAAATCACCCTGGGCGGCGTGGGCGCGACGTCACCGGTGATCCTCACGAACGTGGCCGCGGGCGTGAACCCGACGGACGCGGTGAACTTCGGGCAGCTGACTTCGCTGTCGACCTCCGTCTCGAGCGATGTTTCCAGCCTGTCCACAGGCTTGAGTTCGACCGGCAGCAGTGTCGGCAGTCTTTCGGCTTCGACGTCCTCGGGGCTGAGCACGGCCGCGAGCGGTGTCGCCAGTCTGTCCACCGGATTGAGTGCGACCAACAGCAGCCTTGGCAGCTTGTCGGCCTCGATGTCCTCGGGACTGAGCACCGCGACGAGCAGCATCGGCAGCCTGTCGACTTCCACGTCCTCCGGCCTGAGCATCGCGACGAGTGCCATCTCGAGCCTGTCCACGAACTTGAGCACGACCGACAGCAGCGTGAGCAGCCTGTCGACTTCGACCGCCAGCGGCCTGAGCACGGCGACCAGCAGCATCGACAGCCTATCGACCTCGACATCCTCGGGCCTGAGCACTGCAACCAGCGGCATCTCCAGCCTGTCCGCCGGCCTGAGCACGACGGACAGCACCGTGAGCAGCCTGTCGACTTCCACCTCCTCGGGTCTGAGCACCGCGACGAGCGCCATCTCGAGCCTGTCCACGGGCCTGAGTACCACTGACAGCACCGTGAGCAGCCTGTCGACCTCGACCTCGAGTGGCCTGAGCACGGCCACGAGCAGCATCGACAGCTTGTCGACTTCCACGTCCTCGGGCCTGAGCACGGCGACCAGCGGCATCTCCAGCCTGTCCACGGGCTTGAGCACAACGAACAGCACCGTGAGCAGCCTGTCGACCTCGACCTCGACTGGCCTGAGCACCGCCACGAGCAGCATCGACAGCTTGTCGACTTCCACGTCCTCGGGTCTTAGCACCGCGACCAGTGGCATCTCCAGCCTGTCCACGGGTCTGAGCACAACGAACAGCAGCGTCAGCAGTCTCTCGACTTCCACATCGAGCGGCCTGAGCACTGCAGCGAGCAGCATCGACAGCCTGTCGACGTCCACCTCCTCGGGTCTGAGCACCGCGACCAGTGGCATCTCCAGCCTGTCCACCGGCTTGAGCACAACGAACAGCTACGTCAGCAGCCTCTCGACTTCCACGTCGAGCGGCCTGAGCACTGCCACGAGCAGCATCGACAGCCTGTCGACCTCTACGTCCTCGGGCCTGAGCACCGCCACGAGCAGCATCGACAGCCTGTCCACCTCCACGTCCTCGGGCCTGAGCACCGCGACCAGCGGTATCTCGAGCCTGTCCACCGGCTTGAGCACGACCAACAGCAACGTCAGCAGTCTGTCGACTTCGACCTCCAGTGGACTGAGCACTGCCACGAG
>NZ_JAEFCB010000004.1:91044-110322 GCF_016405905.1 Variovorax sp. IB41
CGAGCAGCATCGACAGCCTGTCGACCTCCACGTCCTCGGGCCTGAGCACCGCGACGAGTGGCATCGCCAGCTTATCCACCGGCTTGAGCACGGCCAACAGCAGCGTGAGCAGCCTGTCGACCTCGACCTCATCTGGCCTGAGCACGGCCGCGAGCAGCATCGACAGCTTGTCGACTTCCACGTCCTCGGGCCTGAGCACCGCGACGAGTGGCATCTCCAGCCTGTCGATCGGCCTGAGCACTGCCACGAGCAGCATCGACAGCCTGTCGACCTCCACGTCCTCGGGCCTGAGCACCGCGACCAGCGGCATCTCCAGCTTGTCCACCGGCTTGAGCACGACCGACAGCAACGTCAGCAGTCTGTCGACTTCGACATCCAGTGGACTGAGCACCGCCGCGAGCGGCATCAATAGCTTGTCGACCTCGACGTCGTCGGGTCTGAGCACCGCGACCAGCGGCATCTCCAGCTTGTCCACCGGCCTGAGCACGACCGACAGCACCGTGAGCAGCCTGTCGACCTCGGTGTCGTCTGGTTTAAGCAGTGCGACCAGCGGCATCTCAAGCCTGTCAACCGGTCTGAGTTCAGCGAACAGCAGCGTGAGCAGCTTGTCGACCTCCACGTCCTCGGGCCTGAGCACGGCCACCAGCAGCATCGGCAGCCTGTCCACCGGCCTGAGCACCGCGAGCAGCGGCATCTCCAGCCTGTCCACGGGCTTGAGCACAACGAACAGCAGCGTGGGCAGCTTGTCGACGTCGACGTCAAGTGGGCTGAGCACAGCGAACAGCAGCATCAGCAGCCTGTCGACTTCCGCGTCGTCGGGTCTGAGCACCGCGACCAGTGGCATCTCGAGCTTGTCTACCGGCCTGAGCACGACCAACAGCAGCGTGAGCAGCTTGTCGACTTCGGCCTCGTCGGGTCTGAGTACCGCCGCGAGCAGCATCGACAGCCTGTCGACCTCCACGTCCTCGGGTCTGAGCGCTGCGACCAGCGGCATCTCCAGCTTGTCCACCGGCCTGAGCACGACCAACAGCAACGTCAGCAGCCTTTCGACTTCCACGTCGAGCGGCCTGAGCACTGCAACGAGCACCATCGACAGCCTGTCGACCTCCACGTCCTCAGGTCTGAGCACCGCGACCAGTGGCATCTCGAGCTTGTCGACAGGCCTGAGTTCCACCAACAGCAGCATTGGCAGCCTGTCTGCATCGACATCGTCGGGCCTGAGCACTGCGACCCTTGCCATATCGAGCCTGTCTACCGGCCTGAGCACCACGAACAGCGACGTGGGCAGCCTGTCGGCGTCGACGTCGTCCGGCCTGAGCACGGCCACGAGCAGCATCGGCAGCCTCTCGACCGGCTTGAGTTCGACCGGCAGCAGCCTGACCAGCCTGTCCACCGCCACCTCCTCGGCGCTGAGCACCGCCACGAGCGGCATCGACAGCCTTTCGACTTCCACGTCGAGTGGCCTGAGCACCGCGGCCAGCAGCATCGGCACCCTGTCCGCGGGACTGAGCACCGTGGGCAGCAGCGTCGGCAGCCTCTCGACGGGCCTGAGCACCACCAGCAGCAATGTCAGCAGCCTCTCGACCTCGATGTCGGCCGGCCTCGGCACGGCGACGAGCGGCATCTCCAGCCTGTCCACCGGACTGAACACGACCAACAGCAACCTGGCCAGCCTGTCCACCGGCGTGAGTACGGCCGGCAGTGGGCTGGCGAGCCTGTCGAGTTCGACCTCCATGGGCCTGAGCATCGCCACCAGCCGCATCGGCAGCCTGAGCACGACGGTGGACACGATCAACGGCAAGGGCACGAAGTACTTCCACGCCAGCTCGACGGCGCCCGATGCCAGGGCGACCGGCCAGGACGCGGTAGCGATCGGCCCGCAGTCGGTGGCCAGCGGCGCCAACGCCTTCGCGGCCGGCAATGGCGCGAAGGCGACGGCAGACGGTGCTGTCGCCATCGGCTTGGGCGCCTGGGCGGCCGGGCCCAATGCAGTCGCGATCGGTACCGGCTCGATGGCCACGGGCTCGCAGGCCATCGGCGAGAACTCCCGCGCGGGCGGTGGCGGTGTGGCGCTCGGCGACAAAGCCGACGCGGGCGGCACGCCGCTCAGCCAGGCACAGAACGTTTCAAAGGGCACGGCGATCGGCTTCGGTGCCGTGGTGCAGCAAAGTGGCGGCGTCGCGCTGGGCGCGGGCTCCGTCGCCGGCACCGCGGCAGGCGTGGCCGGCTACATCCCCGGCAACGCGAGCGCGCAGCAGCAAGCAGCCATCAAGGCCACGACCAGCACGCAGGCCGCGGTGTCCGTGGGCGACGCGGCCCATGGCCAGTTCCGCCAGATCACCGGCGTGGCCGCGGGCTCCGCAGACAGCGATGTCACCAACATGGCGCAACTGCGCGCCGCGTCGAACGCAACCAAGGCCGGCGGCGTGCAGTACGCCACCAACGCTGACGGCTCGACCAACTACAGCGAAGTCGCGCTCGGCAACGGCCAGGCACCGGGCGGCACGCGAATCGGCAACGTGGCACCGGGCGTGCTGCCGACCGACGCCGTCAATGTGAGGCAGTTGGACCAGGTACAGCGCCAGGTGGGCGACGTGGCGCGCATCGCCTACTCCGGCTCGGCCATGGCGTTCGCGATGTCGGGCACCTACCTGCCGCCGCTGTACGCCGGCGAGAAGACCGTGGGCATCGGCTTCGGCAGCTACAGAGGCTATAGCGCGGTGGCCCTGACCTTCAAGACGCTGTCGGACGACGGCCGGATGTCATGGGGCGCGGGGCTCTCGACCACCGGCAAGGAGTGGGGCGTCAACGCGGGCATCGGCTGGAAATGGAAATGAGCCGCGGGACACCCGCGCACGTGATGCCGAAAACAACGAACAGAACGCGCGCCATCTGCCATGCCCCGCATCAACGGCGCGAGGGTGTATCGCCTGCGCCTGTCCAGCCCGCTCGCACCGTAACCGCTTGCCGATGTTGTTCACGGGCATGCCGACGCTGTTGCCCGCGCCGGTGGCCGCCAGCCATGGCCGCGACAGCCCGAATCGCTTTGGCCGCAGGCCTGCAGCTTTCCTGAAGAACCGAACCGTCGGCGTTTGCGCGCCGCGTGTGACCGAGGCCGTGCGAGGGAGCCTCGGTGCGCTTTTCCGTGCATCCCTTCGTGGTTAGTTACTTTTCAACCGTTGATCTCAATGAATAAAAAATCACATCGCTCGATCTGGAATGAATCTCTCGGCACCTGGGTGGCCGCTTCCGAAACCACCAAGCCGCGCGGCAAGCGCAGCGGGTCTGCCCAGTTGGCCGCTGTCGGCTTTGCCGGCCTCATGTTGATGGGTGCTTCGCTGGCCCACGCGCAATTGGAGGCAACGCCCAGCGCGCCAGAGGCGACCGCCGACCAACCGTCAGCCGTGCCGCCGGGTGCGCAGCCCACTCCCGCCGCTGCACCGCCGGAGTTTCTAGCGCCGACGCCGGCCACTCCGCCGCAAACTTCCGCCGGACCAGCACCCGCCGCTGCGGAGCCCGCTCCTGCGGCACAGCCGACGGCCGAGCCGGCGGCCGAGGCAGCACCTCTTCCGGCCGCACAGCCGGCGCCGGAAGCAACGCCTGTTCCGGTGGTCCAGCCGACGACCGCGGCACCAACGACCGCAGATGCGACGCCCACTCCTGCCGCCCCGCAGTCGGCGCCCGCAACGCCAACGCAGCCCACACCGCCGCAGGCTTCGGCCGTTCCATCGCCCGGCGCTTCGGAGCCCGCTCCTGCAGCACAGCCGGCGCCGGACGCAACGCCCGTTCCGTCTGCACCGCCGACGACCGCCGCACCGACAACCAGCGATACGAAGCCCACTCCTGCCACTCCACCGTCAGAGCCCGTCGCGGCGACGACATCCAATCCGCCGAAGGCTTCGGCTGGTCCAGCGTCCGGCGCCGCGGAGACCGCTCCTGCAGCACAGCCGACGCCGGACGCAACGCCTGCTTCAGCCGCACAGCCGACCCCTGATGCAAAGCCCGTTGCGGCAGCACAGCCCACAACCGCTGCGCCAACGGCCAGCGATGCGAAGGCTGTTCCCTCTGCACAGCCGGCAACCGCCGCACCGACGACGGACGATGCGAAGACCGATCCGTCGGCCAAGAACACAGAGCCCGCCGCAACGCAGCCGGTGACCACGATGCCGCAGCCTGCGACCGAACCAACCACAGGCGATGTGAAGCCCGCTCCTGCGGCGGAACCGGCAACCGGTGTCAAAACCGAACCGGCTGCAAACGGCGCAAACACCACCCCAGCGCAACCCACGACGGCAGCGCCGCAGCCTTCGGCCAACCCGACGGGCGGCGATTCGAAGGCTGCTCCCGTGGCACAGCCGACCACCGCTGCACCGACGGCCGGCGATGCGAAGCCCGCTCCCGCGGCAGAACCGACGACCGACGCGAAAGCCGACGCGGCGAATGGCGCCAACACCGCAGCGCAGCCTTCGGCCGCAACAACGGCCGGCGATGCAAAGCCTGATCCGGCCGAGAAGCCGGCGACCACCGACGTCGGTAGCCTGTCTACAGCGCTGAGCGAGACAAACAGCAGCGTGAGCAGCTTGTCGACCTCGACCGCCACGGGCCTGAGCACTGCAGTCAGCGGCATCTCCAGCCTCTCTACCGGCCTGAGCACGGTGACCGACAACGTCGGCAGCCTGTCCACCGGCATCGGCAGCCTGTCCACCGGCCTCGGCACCCTGTCCACCGGCCTCGGTGTCACGAACGGGAACGTCGCCACCTTGAGCACGACGGTCACCGGCATCTACAACGGCGGCACCAAGTATTTCCACGCCAACTCGACCGCCAATGACGCATCGGCCAGCGGCCGCGATTCCGTGGCCATCGGTCCGCGGTCGGTGGCCAGTGGCGCCAACTCCTTGGCCGCCGGCAACGGTGCAAAGGCGACGGCCGACGGTGCGTTGGCAGTGGGCTCCAACGCCCAGGCGAGCGGCGCGAACGCGATCGCCATCGGCACCGGTGCGTTGGCCACGGGCTCGCAAGCCATCGGCCAGAACGCCCGCGCGGGCGGTGGCGGCGTGGCACTGGGCGACGGTGCGGATGCCGGCGGCACATCGCTGAGCAACGCGCAGAACAGCTCGCACGGCACGGCGATCGGCTTCGGCGCGGTGGTCACGCAGAGTGGCGGCGTTGCGCTGGGCGCTGGATCGGTGGCAACGACCGCAGCCGGCGCGGCCGGCTATGTTCCGCACACCGCGAATGCGCAGCAGCAAGCCGCCATCAAGTCGACGACCAGCACGCAGGCCGCCGTGTCCGTGGGCGACGCGGCCAACGGCCAGTTCCGCCAGATCACCGGCGTGGCCGCAGGCTCGGTCGACAGCGACGCGGCGAACATCGCGCAGCTCAAGGCCGCCTCGAACGCGACGAAGGCCGGCAGCGTGCAGTACGCGACCAACCCCGACGGCTCCGTCAACTACAACGAGGTCGCCCTGGGCAACGGTCAGGCACCGGGCGGCACGCGCCTCTCCAACGTGGCGCCGGGCATCCTGCCGAACGACGCGGTCAACAAGGCGCAGTTGTCGGCCGTGCAGGGCCAGTTGCAAGGCCAGATCGCCAGCACGCAGCGCATCGCGTATTCGGGCGTGGCGATGGCCACCGCGATGAGCGCGATGCCGCAGGCCATGACGCCGGGCAAGAGCCTGCTGTCGATGGGCGTGGGCAACTACTCGGGCTACAACGCGATGGCCATCGGCTATTCGTCGCGCTCGGGCGATGGCAAGTGGGTCTACAAGGTCAACGGCGGCTACAGCAGCAGCAAGTTCAACGTCGGCGTGGGCCTGGGCTACGAGTTCAACTGACGACGGTTTTCTCCAGCGCCGGGCCTGAGCAACACAGTTGTCGATTCAGGCGCCGGCCACCCAGCGGAGAAATTGAAAGACGAGAAATTGAAAGGGCGCCTTGTGCGCCCTTTCCTACGTGAACAATCGCCAATCAGGCACCTGTAAGGCCATTTAAACGGGTACGGTCGGATACGTTCACAGTTCTCGCAATCGCGCGGCAGCTCGAAGTCGTTTCACAGGAGCCCGTTGCAATGTCCGTCCCGCAGTCCCTTACCCATTCGCAAGTCGATTTCGTCAACGACGACTTCGAAGCCCTGGCCTCCCACATGCGCCATTGCGCGCAGGCTCACGGCCGATGGTTCTCGGTGCGAAGCCACATGCAACGTGTGCGCGCACTCGCTGCGGGCCGCATCGTCACGATGGCCTGCATGGCCGTGGTGCTGGGCATCGGTCTCTTCGCGATCGCTTGAGCGCCGCAGCCGTCGCCGACCGCCTCCAGGGGCTCAGTCACTACGCTCGGGCCCTTCTGCTGGGTCCGCATGACCCGGTAGCGCTTCCGATCCGCGCCGAACTCTTCGGCGCTCAACGTTTCGAGCAGCACGGCCACAGCCTCGCGCGCGCGCAGGTGGTGGAAGAAGACCCCCGCCGCGCCGGCGAGGGCGCACCGTTTTTTCCGCGCGTGGACGAAAACCTCGAATCGCTGCGCGCCGCCTTCGACTACATCGCGCGAATCTCGCAGAGCGGGCGCTATGTGTCGCCGGCCGCCGAATGGCTGCTCGACAACTTCCACCTCGTGGAGGCGCAGCTCCAGCAGATCCACGACGGCGTGCCGCGCAGCTACTACGCGCGGCTGCCCAAGCTCGCGACGCCGCCGCTCGCGGGGCTGCCGCGGGTGTACGGCATCGCGTGGGCCTATGTGGCGCACACCGACAGCGTGCTCAACAAGACGCTGTTCACCGCCTTCCTCAACGCCTACCAGGACATCGACGAGCTCACGCTCGGCGAGCTCTGGGCGCTGCCCACCACGCTGCGCGTGGTGCTGCTGGAGAACCTGCGCCGCGTGGCCGAGAGCATTGCCGAGAACAAGGTCGCGCGCGAGATCGCGCATGCCGCCTGGGACGCGGCGCCGCATCTCTCGGCGCAGGACCTCGACGTGCTCTACCGCGCGCTGCAGAGCCACGGCCTGCAGGACAACTACCTCACGCAGCTCTGGCAGCGCCTGCCGGTGGAGCACGGCGAGAACATGCCCGCGCTCGTGCGCTGGACCGAACAGCACTGCCCCAACGGCCCGGCGCTGATCAACGACGCGCAGAACGCGCAGGCCGCCGCCAACCTCACGGTCGGCAACATCATCACGACGCTGCGCATGATCGGCCAGGTCGAGTGGAGCGACCTCATCGAGCCGGTGAGCCGGTCGCTGCGCGTGCTGCGCGAGCTGCCGAGCTTCGCGAGCGAGAGCGAGCGCACGCGCCAGCAGATCACGCATGCAATGGAGCGCGTGGCGCGCGACACCGAGCAGCCCGAGCGCGAGGTGGCCGAGGCCGTCGTGCGCATGGCCGCGAGCGCGCCGGCCGACGACGCCGCCGCGGAGACCGACCGTGCCGACGGCACCGCCGGCTACTACCTCTTCGGCCAGGGCCGGCCGGCATTGATCGCCGCGTTGCAGTCCGATGAGAAGGCGGGCCGCGATGGCCGAGCCGTTCCCATCCAGCCCGCGCGCAGCCATCGCAGCTGGCGTCTGCCGGCGTATCTCCTGTCCGTCGCCGTGGGCACAGCGTTGCTGCTGTTCGCCGTGGCGCACGGCCTCGCGCACCGCGGCGACTGGACCACCGTGGTCGCGCTCGTGCTGCTCGCATGGCCGCTCTCCGAGGCGCTGATCGCGCTCGCGCAGCGGATCATGGCCGAGTCGGTGCGCGTGCAGGCGCTGCCGCGCCTGGATTTCGCGGCCGGCATTCCCGAGCGGCACCGCGCGCTCGTCGTCATTCCCACGCTGCTGACCTCGGCCGCGAGCAACGCGCAGCTCGCGCACCGGCTCGAGCTGCACTGGCTCGCCAACCGCGAGCCGCACGCGCAGTTCGCACTCCTCACCGACTGGGCCGACGCCGCGCAGGCCTCGCTGCCCGACGATGCCCCGCTGCTGGACGACGCCATCCAGCGCATCGCCGCCCTCAACGCGAAATACCCCGTGGCCGACGGCGCGGCGCCGCGCTTTCTCGTGCTGCACCGCCCGCGCACCTGGAGCGACACCGAGGAGCGCTGGATGGGCTGGGAGCGCAAGCGCGGCAAGCTGGAGATGCTGGTGCGCCTGCTGGCGACCGGCATTACCAGCGATATGAGCGGCTTCCTGCCGCTCGCGCCCGGCCAGCAGCTGGCCGCGGGCCGCACGCCCTACGTGCTCACGCTCGACAGCGACACGGGCCTGCCGCCCGGCGCGCTGCGCGACCTGGTGTCGATCGCCGCGCACCCGCTCAACGCGCCCGAGGTGGATGCGCAAAGCCGCCGCGTCGTCGCGGGCTTCGGCATCCTTCAGCCGCGCATCGTCACGCCGTTTCCGATGCAGAACGAGCGCTCGCCCTTCCACTGGATGTTCGCCGGCCAGTGCGGGCTCGACCCCTATGGCAGCGGTGCATCGGACATCTACCAGGACGTGTTCGGCAGCGGCTCGTTCACCGGCAAGGGCCTCTTGAACGTGCGCGCGGTGCACGCCACGTTGAACGAACGCATCCCCGACAGCGCGGTGCTCAGCCACGACCTGCTCGAAGGCACGGTCGCGCGCTGCGCGATGGTGAGCGACGTGGTGCTGGTCGAAGACCATCCGCACCACGCCGGCGTGGCCGCCTCGCGCGTGCACCGCTGGGTGCGCGGCGACTGGCAGCTCTTGCCGCTGATGTGGCGCGCCCGGCGCTTCGGCATCGACGCGCTCGGCCTCTGGAAGATGGGCGACAACCTGCGCCGCTCGCAGGTGGTGCCGGCTTCTTTCGCGCTGCTGGTGCTGGTGATCTTCACGCAGGCGATGCCGCTCGGCTGGGCGCTGGCGGCCGTCGGCGCGGCGCTCACGCTCGGGCCGCTGCTCGGCGCGCTGGCCGGGCTGGTGCCGACGCGGCGCGCCATCGAGCTGCGCCACTTCTTCGACGTGGGCGCGGTCGAGTTGCTGCGCGCCATGGCCGGCGCGGCCTGGCAGTTCGTGCAGCTCGCGGCGCAGACGCGCCTGTTGCTCGACGCGGCATTTCTCGCGACGTGGCGGCTCGTCGTGAGCCGCAAGCACCTGCTGCAATGGACCACCGCCGCGCAGGCGCAGGCGCAGTCCAGCCAGCAGTTGCTGCCGTTCCTGCGTGGCGGCGCTTTCAGCAGCGTGGCCTGCCTCGCGCTCGCGGTGGCGGCGCACTGGAGCGCCTACCCGATCGTCGGCCCGCTGCTGTTCGTCGTCTGGGCGCTCGCGCCTGTCGCGGCGTGGTGGAGCAGCCGCGTCGATGCCGAGGTGCCCGATCCGCTGAGTGCCGACCAGCGCACTTACCTCGAAAAACTCGCGCACGACACCTGGCTTTTCTTCGAGCATGTGGTCGGCCCCGACGACAACCACCTGCCGCCCGACAACCTGCAGCTGGAGCCGCAGCCCACCATCGCCCATCGCACCTCGCCGACCAACATCGGCATGTACCTGCTGGCGGTGTGCTGCGCGCGTGAGTTCCGCTGGATCGACACGGCCGCGCTGCTCGAACGCATCGGCGCCACGCTCGACACCGTCGACCGCATGCAGAAGCACCAGGGCCACCTCTTCAACTGGTACGACACGCAATCGCTCAAGCCGCTGCCGCCGGACTACGTCTCCAGCGTGGACAGCGGCAACTTCGCGGGCCACCTCGTGGCGGTGGCGCAGGCCTGCCGCGCCTTCTCGGCAGAGGGCTGCGAGAGCCACGAAGCGCCCGTGCTCGAAGCGCTCGCGCAGCGCTGCGACGCGCTGCACGCCGGCATGGATTTCAGCGGCCTCTACGACGCCAAGCGCCACCTGTTCCACATCGGCCTGCGCGTCGAGGAGAACGTGCTCGATGCGAGCTACTACGACCTGCTGGCGTCCGAGTCGCGCCTCTTGAGCTTCCTGGCGATCGCCAAGGGCGACGTGCCGCGGCGCCACTGGATGGCGCTGGGCCGGCCGTTCCTGCTGGTGGGCTTCGAGCCGAGCCTCAAATCGTGGTCGGGCTCGATGTTCGAGTACCTGATGCCCGCGCTCGTGATGTCCGAGCCCGAAGACGGCCTGCTGCAGGTGGCCAACAGCGCGGCCATCGCCGAGCAGCAGGCCTTCGGCCGCGCGCAGAACCTGCCGTGGGGCGTTTCGGAATCGGCCTACTTCGCGCAGGACCACTCGCTGGCCTACCAGTACTCGCCCTTCGGCGTGCCGCGGCTGGCGCTGCGGCGCACGCCGCCCACCGACCGCGTGGTCGCGCCTTATGCGAGCGTGATGGCCGCGGTGCTCGCGCCGGCGGCGGCGGTGAGCAACCTGGAGCGACTCGAAGCGCTCGGCGCGCGCGGCGAGTTCGGCTTTCACGACGCGGTGGACTTCACCACCTCGCGCCAGGCCGAGGGGCAGGAATTCACCGTGGTGCGCAACTTCATGGCGCACCACCAGGGCATGTCGCTGGTGGCGCTGTGCAACGTGCTGTGCGCCGACGGTCCGCGCCGCTGGTTCGGCAGCGCCGCGCTGGTGCAGGCGCACGAGTCGCTGCTGCACGAGCGCACGCCGCGCCAGATCATCGGCAGCGCCGATCCGCGCACGCCGCCCGAGCCCAGCCAGACCGAGCTGGCGCCGCTGTTCCAGCCGCGCCTGGTCGATCCGATGGCCGCGGGCTTCCAGCCCACGCACCTGCTCTCGAACGGCCGCTACACGGTCGCGCTGCGCGCCAACGGCGCGGGCGTGAGCCGCTGGCGCTCGTTCAACGTGACGCGCTGGCGCGACGACCCGCTGCGCGACAGCCACGGCACCTTCTTCTACCTGCGCGACGAAGGCCAGAGCGAGCTCACTTCGCTCACCGCCCTGCCCGCGCCCGGCGCCGACTGGCTCTACCGCACGCGCTTCCTGGCCGACCAGGTGCAGTTCGACGCGGCCGGCCCCGGCCTGCAGGTGCGCACCACGGTGCTCATCAGCCCCGAGGACGACACCGAGCTGCGCAGCATTTCGCTGCACAACTCGGGCGACCAGACGCGCACGCTCGAACTCATCTCGTACTTCGAGCCGGTGCTCTCGAACCCCAAGGCCGACGAGGCGCATCCGGCCTTCGCCAACCTGTTCGTCGAATCGCGCTGGGAACCCGCATGGCGCGCGCTGCTCATGTCGCGCAGGCCCCGGCTGCACGGCGACCCGGTGGTGGCCGCGGCGCACTTCGTCGCCTCGGTCGATGCGCACGTGCTCTCCATCGACTGCATGACCGACCGGCGCGCCTTCATCGGCCGCAACCGCTCGCTCGCGAGCCCCGCGCTCGACCCCCAGCCGCTGCACATCAACGGCACGCCGGTGAACGGTCTGGACCCGATCGCTTGCCTGCGCGTGCGGCTGTCGATCGCGCCCGGCGCCACCGCGCGCCTGAGCTTCGCGACCGCGGCCGACGAAAGCATCGAGGCGCTGATGCCCAGCATCGACCGCTACCTGCAGCCGATGCACGTGGAGCGCGCCACGCGCATGGCCGCCACGCTGGCGCAGGTGCGGCTGCGCGACCTGAGCATCGCGCCCGCGCAGAACCTCGCGCTGCAGGACCTGACCACCATCCTCACCTACACCACGCCGCGCGTGATGAAGGACCGCGGGCTCATCGACCTCCGGCAAATCTGGCGCTTCGGCATCTCGGGCGACAAGCCCATCGTCCTGGTCTACATCCATTCGATGAACGGCATGGGCCTCATCAACACGTTGCTGCGCGCGCAGCCGTGGTGGGGCTTCGGCGGCGTGGCCTGCGACCTGGTGGTGCTCAACAGCGAGCCCAACTCCTACCTGATGCCGCTGCAGCGCGAGATCGAGACCCTGCGCACCCGCGTGCAGCAGCAGACCCAGAACAGCTTTCCGCGCAACGACACGGCCGGCTTCTACCTGCTGCGCGACCACGAGGTGGCGCCCTCGGAAAAGGCCGCGCTCTCCAGCCTCGCGCGCGTGGTGTTCACGGCCGACGGCCGCGCGCTCGAGGTGCAGGTGGCCGCGCTGCACGAGGCGCGCAGCCCGACGATCGCCGACGACAGCAGCGCGCCGGTGCCGCAGCGCACGCCGCTCCTGATGCGCTCGGCCGCGGCGCAGTCTGCACGGCCCGCGACGACGCCGATGACGGCGCCCGCCGGCCGCTTCGACGCGCAGAGCGGGGAGTTCCGCTTCGACGTGGACATGGACAACCGCACGCCGCGCCCCTGGGTCAACGTGATCGCCAATGCCAACTTCGGCTTCCAGGTGTCCGAATGGGGCACGGGCTACACCTGGGCCGGCAACAGCCGCATGCACCAGGTCACGCCGTGGTCGAACGACCCGGTGCAGGACCCGGCCTTCGAGCATTACCTGCTGCAGGACCTGGCCACGCGCGAGCTCTTGCCGCTCACGCCGGCCGGCCAGGGCGCGAGCGGCGCCGAAGCCGTGCGCCACCGCGTGCGGCACGGGCAGGGCTATTCGGTCTTCGAATGCCGGCTGCGCAACCTGACGCTCAAGACCACCTTCTTCGCGGACCGTGACGATGCCGCGAAGCTCGTGCATGTGCGCGTGCACAACGAAGGCGCGGGCCAGCGGCGCCTGCGCGCGCTCGGCATGGTCGAGTGGCAGATGGGCGCCGCGCGCGGCGAGCGGCGCACCGTGCATTGCTGGAAGCCGGAAGACCAGCCGGCGGTGTTCGGCCAGCAACGCGAATCGGGCGGGGGCTTCGGCGGGAGCACGGCTTTCCTGCTGCTCGCGGGACTGCCGGGTGCGACACAGTGGACCTGCGACCGCAACGAATTCTTTGCGGGCCACGGCATCGTCGAGGTGCCCGAGACGCTCGCGCGGCGCGCGGGCAGCGGGCTCGATGCCTGCGCGGCCATCGGCGGTGAGTTCGTCGTCGGCGCCGGCGAGACCGCGGAATTCACCTTCGTGCTGGGCCATGCCGACAACGCCGACGCGGCACTCGAACTCGCCCGCCGCTGGCGGCAGCGCGACGTGCCTGAAGCGCTCGCGCAGGTGCGCGGCTTCTGGGACGAACTGCTCGGGCGGCTTGCGGTGCGCACGCCCGATCCGCTCTTCGACGCGATGGTCAACCGCTGGCTCGTCTACCAGACGCTGGCCTGCCGGCTCTGGTCGAAGGCCGGCTTTTATCAAGCGGGCGGCGCCTTTGGTTTTCGCGACCAGCTGCAGGACGCGATGGCCTTCGCGCTCACCGATCCAGCGCGGCTGCGCGAGCAGATCCTCGTGAACGCCGCGCGCCAGTTTCCCGAGGGCGACGTGCAGCACTGGTGGCACATGCCCGGCGGCGCCGGCGTGCGCACGCATTTCTCGGACGACCTGCTGTGGCTGCCGTTCGCGACGGCGCACTATGTGGAGGTGACCGGCGATGCATCGCTGCTCGACCAGGTGGTCGGCTTCATCGAAGGCCCCGCGATTCCCGAGGGCGCCGAAGACGCTTACTACGCGCCGCAGAACAACGGCCGCACGGCCACCGTGTTCGACCACGGCGCGCGCGCCATCGACAAGAGCCTGAAGACCGGCGTGCACGGCCTGCCGCTGATGGGCACGGGCGACTGGAACGACGGCATGAACCGCGTGGGCAACGAAGGCCGCGGCGAATCGGTGTGGCTCGCGTGGTTCCTGTGCAGCGTCGTCGCGCACTACGCGCCGATCGCCCAGGCACGCGGCGAACACGAGCGCGCGGCGCGCTGGACCGAGGCGCGCCGCGGCTGGATCGCCGCGCTGCACGACGCGGGCTGGGACGGTGCGTGGTTCCGCCGCGCCTTCTTCGACAACGGCGCGCCGCTGGGCTCATCGGCCAACGACGAGTGCCGCATCGACCTGATCGCGCAGGCGTGGTCGGTGCTCTCGGGCGCCTCGGACGAGGCGCACACCGGCCCCGCGATGGCCGCCGTGAAGAAGCACCTGCACGACGAGCCGGCGGGCCTCCTGCGCCTGTTGACGCCGCCCTTCGCGCACTCGACCAACAACCCGGGCTACATCCAGGCGTATCCGCCGGGCGTGCGCGAGAACGGCGGGCAGTATTCGCACGGCGCGGTGTGGGCGCTGATGGCGCAGGCGCTGCAAGGCGACCATGAAGCGGCATGGCAGAGCTTCGAGGGGCTGAGCCCGGCGCACCGCGCGGCAAACCCGGAGCGCGGACCGGCCTACGAGCTGGAGCCCTACGTGATGGCGGGCGACATCTACGGCGCCGCGCCGTATGTGGGCCGCGGTGGCTGGAGCTGGTACACCGGCTCGGCCGCGTGGCTGCACCGCGCGTCCGTCGAAACGCTGCTGGGGCTGAGCGTGAAGGGCAGGCATCTTTCGCTGACGCCGCATGTGCCCGCGCACTGGCCGGGCTTCGAGATCGCACTGCGGCTCGGCGAGCGCCGTCTCACGCTGCAATGGGGCGCGCCCGAGGCCGCCGCGACGCCGACGCACCACGTGGCCGTGGGCGAGTGGATCGACTGGCAGGCGCTGCCGGCGGACGCGGTGCTGCGGGTGGGTTAAGGTCCGCGGGCCTGTTCAGCCCCCACCACCCGCACTTTCATGACCAAGATCCAGTTCCGCCGCAAGCTCATCGTCATCATCCTGCTGTGCGTGGCGGTCACGGGGGCGGTGGTGCGGCACTACGCGGAGCGCGGCACCACCACGCGCGACATCGCCACGCTGCTGATGGTGCTGTGGGTGCCGATCATCGGCAACGTGATCGCGTGGCTCATCGGCAAGCTGCCGCGCCGCGCGCCACCGCCCGAGCCGGTGACCTTCGATGCGCTGGGCGCGTTCACGCCGCATCTGCAGGTCGCGCTCACGCTGCGCCCGCCGGCGCTGCCGGTGCACGACGTGCCGCTGGGCGCCGGGGAATACCGCTGCGCGCTGGTGATCGACAACGAAGGTTTTTCGGCCCGGTGGTTCGTGCCGCAGGGCGAAGTGCTGGAGCGCGGGAAGGCGCATGCGCTGGACGTCGAGTTCCTGACACCCGAGCTTGCCAAGCCCCGCTTTGCGCAGGGTGCGGACTTTCGTGTGCTGGTCGGCGATTCGTTCATCGCGGACGGCCGGGTGCTGCAGCCCCGATAACGGGCGGTTGTTGTGGTGGTGGTGGCGATAGCCGCCACGGCGCGCGGGCCAGCCGCCACAGCGTTGCAAAAAGGGCCGATTGTTCGCCCAGCGGAAACTGACTACTGCCGCAAGACCCCTTTGTCGCGAGGGCTTGCGCTTTCACACTCCCTGGACTCCCGCAACAAGCATCGGCACGCGCCTGGCCGATGCGCCCCAGGACCCCTCTCATGATGAATGCACCCAGCAGCAACCCCTGCGTCGATGACCTGTCGCCGTCGCCGGCCCCGACGCAGACACCATCGCACGGGCTGGTCGAGACCACCCGCTCCGCCTGGCTCGCCGTCGGCTCCATTGCCGTCGGCACCTTCGCGATGGTCTCGACCGAGTTCATGCCGATCGGCCTTCTCACCGACATCGCGCGCGGCCTGAACGTCTCCGACGGCACGGCCGGCCTCATGGTCACGATGCCCGGCGTGCTCGCCGCCTTCGCCGGGCCGGCGCTGATCGTCGCCTCGGGCAAGCTCGACCGGCGCACGGTGCTGATCGCGCTCACCACCTTGCTGATCGCCTCGAACCTGCTCGCAGCCTTTGCGCCGAACTTCGCCACGATGCTGGTCGCGCGCCTGCTGCTGGGCCTGTGCGTGGGTGGCTTCTGGACCTTTGCGCCGGCCGCGGCCACGCAGCTGGTGCCCGATGCCTCGAAGGCGCGCGCGATGTCGCTGGTGCTGGCCGGCGTGTCGGCCGCCACGGTGCTCGGCGTGCCCGCGGGCTCGTTCCTCGGCACGCTCTTCGGCTGGCGCGCTTCGTTCGCGGTGACCGGTGCGCTTGCCGCGTTCGTGCTGGTGGTGCAGCTGTGGCTCCTGCCTGCGATTCCGCCGGTGCGCGCCATCGGTGCGCGCGACCTGCTCACGCCACTCACGCGCCGCATGGCGCAGGTCGGGCTGCTCGCGGTGCTGTTCTTCATTGCCGGTCACTTCGCGGCCTACACGTACCTCAAGCCGCTGCTGCAACAGGTGTTCGGCCTGGCGCCGAACGCGGTGTCGACGCTGCTCCTGGTCTACGGCGCGGTCGGCTTCATCGGCACCTTCGTCGGCGGCAGCCTGGTGGCGCGCAGCGTGCGCGGCACCACGTTGCTTGCGGCGCTGATGCTCGCGACGGCGCTGCTGCTGTCCACGATGATCGGCAGCGGCTTCGTGCCCGGCGCGGTGGTGGTCTTCATCTGGGGCGTGGCCTTCGGCCTGATTCCGGTGGCGCTCACCGGCTGGATGATGGAAGCCGTGCCCGATGCCCCCGAAGCCGGCCAGGCGCTGCTCGTGAGCGGCTTCCAGGTGGCGATCGCCTCGGGTGCGCTCATCGGCGGGCTCACGGTCGACAACTTCGGCATCTCCAGCGCGATGGTGCTCAGCGGCGTGCTGGTGCTGATCGCAGCGCTGATCGTCGGGACGCTGGGCCGGGCGCGCGGTGGGGCGCCGCTGGCGGCCATTCCGGAATAACGCGGGTTCTCGTTCTCTCTGTCTTTATTTGGCCGGGCTGCCGCGCAACGCGTTGGTCGCCCGGCACAGGTCCGTCTCGCGGTGCGTTGCCAGCTCGAAGCAACGCGCATCCGCTTCACGCAACGCAGCCTCGAACGCGCGCCGCTCCTGTGCGGCTTCCACCTGATACCCCACCAGCCACGCCAGCGTCACGGCCAGCATGACCAGGAGGGCGAGCAGCGCGGCGATCAATGCCATCCGCCAGCTGCGCGGGTTGCGGGACAGGCCGGCTTCCATGGATGGGGCGGTGCTGTTCATCGCGGAAGCTCGGGGAATATCCACACGCTCAGTCCGAGCACGACGCCGGCGCCCAGCGACACCATCGCCGCCGTCACGAACAACGAAGCCGCCACGATGTTCGGCATGCGCATGGCCATGAACAGGAAGGCCGTGGTCGCCAGCACATAGAGGAGCAATGGCAGCCATCCCATGTAGGCCGGACGCAGGTTGGGTGCGGGCGGCTCGTCCGGGTTCATATCGGGCAGGAACGGGTTAAGCATGGGCTGCCTCTTTTTCTTCTCGCGCGCTCACGGTACGGCGACGGGTTTGCGCGGTCATGGAGTTCGAAGGGATCGACGAGGCTGTCGTGCACACCCTGCGTGCGAAATCGCCACTGGGTTGCAAGACCGGGAAGATAGGAGAGTGGCCGGCCATTCCCTAGGAAATGGTTCACATACGTAATCAATTTGAAGCCGCGGCGTCAATTTGGATGCGTATCTGCTCACTACTTCACGGCTATTTCTCTCAACGCCCTCCGATCGCTTAGTGCGACCGTGTTGCGATTGCGTCAGGCGAGACAAATCTCACACAAACGCGCTCAAAAGTTAAGGAACTACGCCAGTTCTTGAAAACGTTCGATTTCGCGCGGAAAAGTTAACGGGTGAAAGCAACTGTGCCCTCCTAGACTCGCGGCTCGGATTTTTGATAACAAAGTTAACAGGGACGGCATCACGCCACGCGACGCGCCAAGCGCTTCGCCGGCGGCGCACACCCACGGCTGCGACGGCGACATCGCAGCCAATCGGGCGGCCCCCTCACGACATGTCATCTCGAACCGACGCGCGATGGAGAGCGGGAAGACATGCATCCCGTTGACCGCCGCTTCCTGGAATTACTCAACGAAACTGGTTATGAATAAAAATTACCGCTCCATCTGGAACGAATCGCTTGGCGCCTGGGTGGCCGTCGCGGAAATTTTCAGCGCCAGAGGCAAGCCCGGCGCAAGCCTGTGCAGCGGCAGCGCGAGCGCCACGCGAAAACGATTCCGCCTTGCGACCCTCTCGAGCGCAGCGTTCGCTGCCTGCCTCGGATTGATGAGCCTGCCCGCGTCGGCCGGCTACGGCATCTTCATCAACGACGGCAACGACAACGGGTGCCTCTGGACCTTCGACACACAGGGCCTCTCCCCCATCGGCCTCTACTCCGGCACCACGGCGCCGAGCGGTGTGAATTCCGGCGGCAACAACACGTCGGGCGGCGTCTACGGCGGCGCGAACGGCGGCGTTCCCACCAACGCCCAGGTGGGAAGCGCGGACACCCGTTGCGTGACGACCGACAAGTCGACGCAGACCAACCGCGCCCTCTTCTACGGCCCCAGCAGCGGCGTCGGCGCGAATTCGCTGAGCATCGGCGGCGACCTGTTCGTCAACTCCGGCAACCTGGGCCTGGGCGGCGGTACCACCACGAACGCGATGCGCATCGGCAGCACCGCGACGCTGGGCGCCACGTCCGGAAACCGCGCGTTGGCGATCGGTGCCGGAACCAATCCGACGAACGCCACCGGCGATGACGCCATCGCCATCGGCACCAGCGCCAACGCCCTGTCGAGCGGCTCTGTCGCCGTCGGACTGAACGCCTTTGCAAGCGGCTCCAACACCACGGCGGTCGGCTCCGGCGCCAGGGCCAACGGCGGCGGCGCAACTGCCATCGGCAACAACGCGAACGCCGCCTTCACCAACGACATGGCGTTCGGAACCAACGCGCTGGCCGTCGGGGACAACACCGGAAAAGCGCCTTCCACCGCATTCGGCAACAGCGCGAGAGCCACGGGCTCCGGCTCCACGGCGTTCGGCTCTTTGGCCAACGCGGTGGGGGCCAGGTCCGCCGCCATCGGCAACGGTGCCTTCACCGGCGCAGAGAGCGCGACGGCGATCGGCGCTGCAGGCACGGCGACCAAGAACTACGCCACGGCCATCGGCAGCTATTCGCTGGCCGACGGCGTCAGCAGCACGGCCTTGGGCGAATCGGCCAATGCACTGGGCGACTCTTCCGTGGCGCTCGGCGCCAGTGCCAAGGCTTCCTATGGCAACAGCGTGGCGATAGGTGCGGGCAGCACCACCGGCACCGCGGCCCCCACGGGCACAGCGTTCCTCACAGGCAAGGCCGCACCCGCATCGGAAGTCTCGGTCGGCTCCTCTTCGGCGCTGCGCCGCATCACCAACGTGGCCGACGGCGCCGCGCAGCAGGACGCGGTGACGGTGGCCCAGCTGAGCACGGGCATGAGCACCACGGCCAGCAGCATCGGCAGCCTCTCGACTTCCACGTCGACCGGCCTGAGCACGGCGACCAGCGGCATCTCCAGCCTGTCGACCTCCACCTCCACGGGCCTTAGCACGGCAACCAGTCGGATCAACAGCCTATCGACGTCGACCTCGAGCGGATTGAGCACCGCGACCAGCAGCATCTCCAGCTTGTCCACGTCGACATC
>NZ_JAEFCB010000004.1:110421-328795 GCF_016405905.1 Variovorax sp. IB41
CGACGGGTCTGAGCACGACGAACAGCAACGTCAGCAGCCTGTCGACTTCGACCTCCACAGGCCTGAGCACGGCGACCAGCCGGATCAACAGTCTGTCGACTTCCACGTCGAGCGGATTGAGCACGGCAACCAGCAGCATCTCCAGCTTGTCCACGTCGACATCGACGGGTCTGAGCACGACGAACAGCAACGTCAGCAGCCTGTCGACTTCGACCTCGAGTGGCTTGAGTTCCGCCACGAGCAGCATCGGCAGCCTGTCGACCTCGACCTCCACAGGCCTGAGCACGGCGACCAGCAGCATCTCCAGCCTGTCCACTTCGACATCGTCGGGCTTGAGCACAGCCACGAGCGGCGTCACCAGCCTGTCCACCGGCTTGAGCTCAACCAACAGCAGTGTGACCAGTCTGTCGACTTCAACCTCCACGGGCCTGAGCACAGCGACCAGCCGAATCAACAGTCTCTCGACTTCCACGTCGAGCGGATTGAGCACGGCAACAAGCAGCATCTCCAGCCTGTCCACTTCCACATCGTCGGGCTTGAGCACAGCCACGAGCGGCATCACCAGCCTGTCCACCGGCTTGAGCTCCACCAACAGCGGCGTGGGCAGCCTGTCGACGGGTCTGAGCACGACCAACAGCGCCGTGAGCAGCCTGTCGACTTCCACGTCCTCGGGCCTGAGCACCGCGACCAGCGGCATCTCGAGCCTGTCCACGGGCCTGAGCTCCGCCACGAGCGGCATCGGCAGCCTCTCCACCGGCCTGAGCTCCGCCAACAGCAGCATCGGCAGCCTGTCCACGGGCCTGTCGAATTCAGTTCAATACGACGACGCGAGCCACACCAAGGTCACGCTCGGCGGCGCAGGCTCGACCACTCCGGTCATCCTCACGAACGTCGCCGCGGGCGTGAACCCCACCGACGCGGTGAACTTCGGGCAACTCACCTCGCTCTCGACCTCTGTGTCCAGCGGCATGAGCAGCCTGTCCACCGGGTTGAGCACCACCAACAGCACGGTCGGCAGCCTGTCGACCGGGGTGAGCACTTCGGCCAGCGGGATCGGCAGCCTGTCGACTTCGACCTCCACGGGCCTGAGCACGGCAACGAGCAGCATTGGAAGCCTGTCTACCGGGCTGAGCACCACGAACAGCAACGTGAGCAGTCTGTCGACTTCGACGTCGACCGGACTGAGCACCGCGACCAGCGGCATCGGCAGTTTGTCAACCGGACTGAGTACAACGGACAGCAGCCTCGCCAGCCTGTCGACCTCCACGTCAACGGGCTTGAGCACGGCAACGAGCAGCGTTGGAAGCCTGTCTACCGGACTGAGCACCACGAACAGTAGCGTGAGCAGCTTGTCGTCTTCGACATCCACGGGTTTGAGCACTGCGACCAGCGGCGTCTCGAGCCTGTCCACGGGATTGAGCACGACCAACAGCGGCCTGGTGAGCCTCTCGACCTCGACCTCCACCGGTCTGAGCACCGCTACAAGCGGCATCTCGAGCCTGTCTACCGGCTTGAGTACGACCAACAGCAACGTCAGCAGCTTGTCGACTTCGACGTCCACAGGTCTGAGCACGGCCACCAGCAGCATCGGCAGCCTGTCCACCGGCCTGAGCACTGCCACCAGCGGCGTCTCCAGCCTTTCCACTGGCTTGAGCACCACCAACAGCAACGTGAACAGCTTGTCGACCTCGACGTCTACGGGCCTGAGCACCGCCACGAGCAGCATCGGCAGCCTGTCCACGGGCTTGAGCACGACAGACAGCAGCCTGGCCAGTTTGTCCACCTCGACCTCCACAGGCCTGAGCACGGCCACCAGCGGTATCTCGAGCCTCTCCACCGGCTTGAGCACGACCAACAGCAACGTGAGCAGCCTGTCGACTTCCACGTCGAGCGGACTGAGCACTGCGACCAGCGGCATCTCCAGCCTCTCCACAGGCCTGAGCACCACCAACAGCAACGTCAGCAGCCTGTCCACCGGCCTGAGCACCACCACGAGCAGCATCGGCAGTCTGTCCACCGGCTTAAGCACGACGGACAGCAACCTCGCCAGTCTCTCGACTTCGACCTCCACGGGCCTGAGCACCGCAACGAGCGGCATCTCTAGCCTGTCCACCGGCTTGAGCACGACCAACAGCAGCGTGAGCAGCCTGTCGAGCTCGACCTCAACCGGCCTCAGCACCGCGACCAGCAACATCAGCAGCTTGTCCACCGGCCTGAGCACCACCAACAGCAACGTCAGCAGCCTGTCGACTTCGACGTCTACCGGGCTCAGCACCGCGACGAGCAGCATCAACAGCCTGTCCACCGGACTGAGCACCACGGACAGCAACCTCGCCAGCCTCTCGACCTCGACCTCTACGGGTCTGAGCACGGCGACCAGCGGTATCTCCAGCCTCTCCACAGGCCTGAGCACCGCTACGAGCGGCATCTCGAGCCTTTCCACTGGACTGAGCACCACCACGAGCAGCATCGGCAGTCTGTCCACTGGCCTGAGCACAACGGACAGCAATCTGGCCAGTCTCTCGACCTCGACCTCCACGGGCCTGAGCACTGCAACCAGCAGCATCGACAGCCTGTCGACCTCCACGTCGACAGGCCTGAGCACGGCGACCAGTGGCATCTCGAGCCTGTCCACCGGCCTGAGCTCCGCCACCAGCGGCATCGGCAGCTTGTCCACGGGCTTGAGCACGACGGACAGCAGCCTGGCCAGCCTGTCGACATCGACCTCCACGGGTCTGAGCACGGCCACCAGCGGTATCTCCAGCCTCTCCACAGGCTTGAGCACGACCAACAGCAGCGTGAGCAGCCTGTCGACCTCGACGTCTACCGGCCTGAGTACCGCGACCAGCAGCATCGACAGCCTCTCGACCTCCACGTCGACAGGCCTGAGCACGGCGACCAGTGGCATCTCGAGCCTGTCCACCGGCCTGAGCACCGCCACCAGCGGCATCTCCAGCCTCTCTACAGGCCTCAGCACCACCAACACCAACCTCGCCAGCCTCTCGACCTCCACATCGTCCGGCCTGAGCACGGTGACCAGCGGCATCGGCAGCCTCTCCACGGGCCTGAGCACGACCAACCAGAACGTCACCAACCTGAGCACGACAGTCACCGACATCTACAACAACGGCACCAAGTACTTCCACGCCAATTCGACCGCAGCGGACTCGCAAGCGCTCGGACAGGAGTCCGTGGCGATCGGGCCGCAGTCGGTGGCGGGCGGTGCCAACTCCTTCGCCGCCGGCAACGGCGCGAAGGCGACGGCCGACGGTGCGGTGGCGATCGGCTTCGGCGCGCAGGCCACGGGCACCAACGCCATCGCCATCGGCTCCGGCGCGCTGGCGACCGGCTCGCAGGCCATCGGCGCCAACGCCCGCGCCGGCGGCGGCGGCGTGGCGCTGGGCGACAACGCGGATGCGGGCGGCACGCCGATCAGTCAGGCGCAGAACGTCGCCAAGGGCACGGCCATCGGCTTCGGCGCGGTGGTGCAGCAAAGCGGCGGCGTCGCGCTGGGCTCCGGCTCGGTGGCATCGACCGCGGCGGGCGTGGCCGGCTACGTGCCCGCCAACGCGGCGGCGCAGCAGGCGGCCGCCGTCAACGCCACCACCAGCACGCAGGCCGCGGTGTCGGTGGGCGACGCGGCCAGCGGGCAGTTCCGCCAGATCACCGGCGTGGCCGCGGGCACGGCCGACAGCGATGCGACCAACGTCGCGCAGCTGCGGGCCAGCGCCAGCGCGGTGGCCGCGGGCAGCGTGCAGTACGCGACCAACCCGGACGGCTCGGTCAACTACGGCCAGGTCAACATGGGCAACGGCCAGGCGCCCAACGGCACGCGGATCTCCAACGTGGCGCCGGGCGTCGCACCGACCGATGCGGTCAACCTGGGGCAACTGACGGCCGCGCAGAACCAGCTGCAGGGCCAGATCAGCAGCACGCAGCGCATCGCCTACTCGGGCGTGGCCATGGCCACCGCGATGAGTTCGCTGCCGCAGGCAATGACGCCGGGCAAGACGCTGCTGGCGGTCGGGGTGGGCAACTACTCGGGCTACAGCGCGATGGCCGTGGGCTTCTCCTCGCGCTCGGACAACGGCAAGTGGGTCTACAAGGTCAACGGCGGCTACAGCGGCACCAAGTTCAACATCGGCGTGGGCGTGGGCTATGAGTTCGATTGACGAGCGGTTCGCACCGCGGGCCGCAAGGCGAGCTCGCGCCATCGGATGACGGAGAGTTCGCGCAGCCCGTTGTCACTGGCGCTTCTGGATGAAAAAGACGCGCGCGGCACCGCCGTGCAAGACAGCCTGCGAACGACGCACCACCAGGTGGCGTCGTTCGCCAGCACCGCCGAACTCCTGGCCGCCATGGGCCGCGGGCAGCGCTTCGACCTGCTGCTGCTGGCCTCGCACGACGAGCTGACGCACACCAGCCTGCGCGCCGCATGCGAGGTGCTGGGCCTGGCGATCCTGGTCATTCCGCAGGGCGGCGCCTGGAAGGGCCTGCCCTTGTGGCGCGAAGCGCTGGCACGCCGGATGCCCGCCGTTCCCGAGGGCGGCGCCCCTGCGTTGCCTGCGTCGCGGACGCCGATGTCCGGGGACATGGTGCGGGGCGCCTATCGCTTCATCAACGAATCGGGCGTGGTGTTCCTTCGGGAGCGCGAGATCCGTCTCTCGCGACAATCTTTCGCCCTCGCGTCGGCGCTGTTCCAGAACGTCGACCGCGTGCTGACGCGGGAGTGGCTGTGGCGCGCGATCTGGAAGGCGCCGGCCGGGCGCTCGGTGGGCCGGGTGATCGACGTGTGCGCCGCGGGCGTGCGCAAGAAGCTGGCGCTGGAGGCCGGAAACGGGTACGTGCTGCGCTCGGTGTATGGCACGGGCTACCAGCTCGCGAGCGTCCCGGCGCAGCATGGCCACCCGGCGGTCGAAGCGCACCTGTAAGCACCAGCGCGCACACGCTAGCGGCGCGATTTCCCCGCCGCCGCGATCGCATCGAGCACCGCGCGCAACGCCTTGCTGACCGGCTTGTCCCGCCGCATGACGACGGCCAGCGTGCGGTGCATGCGCGGCGCGAGGCGGCTGGTCTTCAGGTCGGGGTGGGCGCCGCGGCCGGTCATCGCCATGCGCGGCACGATGCCGTAGCCCAACCCCGCGGCCACCATTTCCTTCATCGCCTCGACGCTGCCCAGCTCCATCACGGGCTGCGGCTGCAGGCCTTCGGCGGCGAACCAGCGGTCCACCAGCTTGCGCGTGTTGGCCGCCGGCTCGAACAGCACCAGCGGCAAGGCGGCGAGGTCCGCCGGCGTCACGCGCGCCTTCAAGGGTGCGAGGTCGCTGCGGCCGATGGCGACGAATTCGTCGTCGAGCACCCGCGTCACGCTCAGCGAACGGCCCGCGGCGGGCAGCGTGACCAGCGCGAGGTCGATGCTGTTCTCCTCGACCTTGCGCACATGGTCCTCGGTGTTGCCGGTGCTCACCACGATGCCGAGCGCCGGAAATTCCTCACGCAGCGCGCGCAGCACGGCCGGCAGGAAATGCAGGCACGCCGTCGCGCCCGTGCCCAGGCGCACGCGGCCCGTCACGCCGCTCGCGTGATCGGCCAGCGCGTCGATGGCGTTGTCCACCGCGGTCTCGATGTGGTGCGCATGGCGCAGCAACTCCATGCCGGCCGGCGTGGCCCGCGCGCGCTTGCCGACGCGCTCGATGAGCCGCACCGAGAGCCGCCGCTCCAGCTGGCGCACCTGCAGGCTGATGGCCGGCTGCGTGAGGCCGAGCCGGTCAGCCGCGGCCGAGAAGCTGCCGGTTTCGATCACCAGGCCGAAGGACTTGAGCTGGTCGAGGTTCAGCGTCTTTTCCAAAGTATTCCTTATGCCTTGCATAGTCCATCGAAGCTTCACTTATCGATGGTGGATCGTCAAGATCCGGGGCATGCCCTCACAGACCCTCGTTTCCACCACCCTCGACATCCTCGACGCCGAGCCGCACCACATGGCCGCGGTGCAGGCCATCTACAGCCACTACGTGCAGCACGACCTGTGCTCTTTCGAGGAAGAAGTGCCCACTGCCGAGCAGATGCAGGCGCGCCGCGCCGAGGTGTTGCGGCGTGGCCTCCCCTACCTCGTCGCGCTGAAAGATGGCGAAGTGGTCGGCTACGCCTACGCAAGCCCCTACCGCGCCCGCTCCGCGTACCGCCACACGGTGGAAGACTCGATCTACGTCGCAGAAGGCCTGCACGGCCACGGCATCGGCAAGGCATTGCTGCGGGCGGTGATTGCGCGCTGCACCGACGGCGGCTTCACGCAGATGGTGACGGTGGTGGGCAACAGCGCCAACGCCGGTTCGCAGCGCCTGCACGAAAGCCTCTGCTTCGAGACGGTCGGCGTGCTGCGCAACGTCGGCTTCAAGTTCGGGCAGTGGGTCGATACCGTGCTGATGCAGCGCGCACTGCGCTGAACCCCTGCACCGGGGCGTTCAGCCCGCCTCGTCCTCCGACCACTCGGGGCTGTAGCCGCCGAGCGTCGGGTGGTACATCTCGTCGCCCGAATGCTGAGTGAATTCGACGTTGAGCCGGTCTTCGCGCAGGCCCAATATTTCGATGCAGTCGCCGCACAGGGCCTTCGCGACTTCGAGCCGCAATTCGGCGGAGCGGCCGCGGCGGATGTCGCACATCAGCACCGACACCTCGGTGGCCTCGCCGTCCACCATGCGCCAGACGCCGCCCTCGCCCACTTCGCGGATCGCGACGCTGATGCGGCGGATGTCCACGCTCATCAGGTCGGCATAGGTTTCGCAGAGCTTGCGCGCGAGGCGCTTCTTGTCGGCCACTTCATGGCGGTCGTTCACGTCGAGCTGGAGGTAGGGCATGTCCGGCACCTTACGGAAAAACGATTCCCATCGGTCCCGCGCAGGCATTCAGGTTTTGATTTGCCACCGGATGGCCATCCCCGTCTAATACGGGCCATGGCCAAGAGACGAAGCCTCAGATCAGACACCTGCCCGATGGCGCGCTCGCTGGACATCGTGGGCGACCAGTGGTCGCTGCTCATCGTCCGCGACGCATTCGACGGCATGAAGCGCTTCGGCGAATTCCAGCAGAGCCTGGGCGTGGCGAAGAACATCCTCGCGGACCGGCTGAAGAACCTCGTGCAGGAAGGCGTGCTCGCGCTCGCGCCCGCCTCCGACGGCACGATGTACCAGGAATACGTTTTGACGCCCAAGGGCAACGGCCTTTTCCCCGTGGTGGTGGGCCTGCGGCACTGGGGCGAGCAGCACCTCTACGGCAAGGGCGAGGCGCACTCGGTACTCGTGGAGCGTGACAGCGGCAAGCCGGTGCGCAAGCTCGAGCTGCGCACGCACGACGGCAAGCCGCTCGATGCGGCCGCGACCTTCGTGAAGAAGCTGCCCGTGAAGACGGCGCGCGCCAAGGCCCGATAGGACGGCGCGAGGCCGCTCGGGCCTTCAATGACCTAGGCGCCCGCGGCCGCCTTCGCCTTGGCGGCGAGCGCCGCGAACTCTTCCTTGCCGAAGGCCGTGCCGAACATGCCCCAGCCGCCCTCCGCGGCCTCGGTGAGGATCACCCAGGTGCGCGCCGCCTGGCCCGCGTCGCCCGTGAGCTTCACGACGATTTCGGTGGCCTCCCTGGTGATCTGCTTTTGCCCCTCGCGGTTGAGCGAACCGGGCGGCGTGACGATCTGGATGCGCACGGTGCGGGCCTGCGCCGTGGTGGCGGTCTGCACGGCCGACGCCGGCAGGCGGTGGATGTAGGCGGCGGTGTTGTCCAGGTGGAAGGGGCCGGGCTTGGCCACGCCTTCGGCGCGCAGCACGGCGAGGGTGAGCGCTTCGCCGAGCTGGCGGTCGGTCTCGGCGCCGGCCGGGAACAGGTCTGCGGCGGCGTAAACGTCGATCATGGGCATGGGGATTCCTCGGTGGCTGTTGGAGTGGGGTTTGGAGGGGAGTCGGAGAGGACTTCGATTTCTGAATGACGACCGTCATCCACATCGAGGATGATGATGAACATAATCCTGATCGTCAAGCACACGACCGAGGACTTTTCACGGATATGGGCCACTCCAGAGAGAACAAGGCGCAAAGCCACGACCGCATCGTGCAGACCGCCGCGGCACGCTTTCGCGAAGCGGGCGTGGAAGGCGTCGGCGTGGCCGACCTGATGAAGGAAGCGGGCCTCACACACGGCGGCTTCTACCGGCACTTCGCATCGCGCGACGAACTGGTCGCCGAGGCGGTCGAATGCGCCCTGCGCGACGGCGGCCGCGCGGTCGAGGCGGTGGCATCGGCCAAGCTCGCCCGCCCGGCCCTGGTGGCTGCGCTGGTCGATGCCTACCTGAGCACCGCGCACCGCGACGGCCTGGCCACGAGCTGCGCCGTCACCACCCTCGCCGGCGACGTGGCACGCAGCAACGACAGGGCCCGCACCGCGTACACGCAGCAGGTCGACATCTACCTGAAACTCCTTGCCGGGCTGGCGGTGGCGGACAAGCCCAAGGCGAGGCGAACGAAGGCGATCGCGGCGCTGTCTTCGCTGGTCGGCGCCGTGTCGCTGTCGCGTGCGGTGAACGACGAGAAGCTGTCGCGGGAAATCCTCAAGGCGGCGGCCGACGAGCTGAAGGCGCAGCTGGGTTGAACCGCCCTACTCGCCCAGCAGCTCGCCGATGGGCTGCAGGTCTTCCACCCGGTCGCAGATCGACTTGATCACCATCGTGATCGGAATGCCCAGCAGCAGCCCCCAGATGCCCCAGAGCCAGCCCCAGAAGATCACGCCCACGAACACCGCCACCGGATTCATGCGGCTGGTGCGGCTGGTGAGCCAGGGCATCAGCAGGTTGCCGATGACCGTGTGGATGGCCAGCGACACGCCGCCCACCAAAATGCCCATCTGCAGGCTGTTGAACTGCAAGAAGGCCACCAGCCCCGCGGCCACCAGCACGATCACCGAGCCGATGTAGGGAATGAGGTTGGTCACGGCCGCGATGATTCCCCAAACGGCCGCGTTTTCCACGCCGATGACCCAGAACGCGAGGCCGGTGGTCACGCCCACCACCACGCTCACCAAAATTTGCACCAGCAGGTAACGCTCGATGTTGCGCGTGATGTCGTCCAGCACGTGCACCGTGACCTTCTTCTTCTGCAGGCTCGACCCCGTGATCTTGATGAGCTTGCGACGGAAGGTGTCGCCCGAGCACAGCGCGAAGTAGGTGAGAAAGGCCACCAGCGTGAACTGCCCGAGCGCGCTCAGGAGGCCGACCGTGCCGCTCAGCAGGTAGTCGCGCACGTTGAAGCCGGGCCGCTCGATGATGACGCGGGCCACGCCGCGCCGCGAGGCGACGCGCGCGGAGTTTTCCTCGGCGGCTTTCTCCAGCTGCGCGGCGGCCTGCTGCACGCTCTCGAGCGGCGTGGCGCTCGCGCCCTTGTCGCGGCGCATCGCCTGCCCGAGCTTCTGCGCGGCGACCGGCAGCGAATCGACCAGCTGCGACGCGTTGCCCGAGAGCGAATAGCCCGTCCACCCGATGCCGCCGAACAGGCCCACGAGGATGAGCGCCGCGCCGATCCAGCGCGGCAGATGCCAGCGGTGCAGCATCTCGACCACGGGCGACAGCGCATAGGTCAGCAGGAGGCTGAGCATCAGCGGAATGAACACCGCCTGGCCCCACTGCAGCGCGAACACGCTGGCCAGCACGGCGAGCACCACCAGCGAGGCGCTGCGCACGTCCACCGGCATGTGCAGCAGCAGGCGCCGACGCTGGGCGGCGGCGGGTTCCGCGGCGGGCTCTTCCGGTGCGGGTGCGGGTGCGGACGCAGATTCGGGTGCGGGCGTGACGGGAGAAGGCGTCTGCGGCGCTTCGACGGCCGGAGGCTCGGGCGCCGGTTGCGGCGCCTCGGCGGCCTGTGGCTTGTCGGGCGCGGGGGGCTTGTGTTCGTCGTTCATCGCGTTTCCTTGAGCACTTCGCGCACCGCGGCGAGCTGGCGCCGCGACACCGCGACGGGTTCGGGAATCGCATCGAGCCGCAGCGCCCAGCCTTCGGCGTCTTCGCCGTCGTCGTATTTCTCGAGCGCGCGGATGGCCGAGCGGGCCACCAGCGCGTTGCGGTGCACGCGCAGGAAGCGGTTCGGATAGCGCTCCTCGAACTCGTTGAGCGAGCCATCCAGGATGTGGCTGCGCGTGGCGGTGCGCACGGTGAGGTACTTGTATTCGGACTTGAGGTACAGCACCTCCGAGAGCGGCACCCGCTCGGCGCGGCCGCGGTCCTGGATCAGCACGGTCTCGGGAGCCGCCGGGGCCGCGGCCTGCAGCGCGCGGCGCTCCTTGAGGAACCGCTCGGCCTTCTGCAGCGCCTGCTGCAGCCGCTCGGCGCGCACCGGCTTGGTCAGGTAATCGACCGCGTCCAGCTCGAAGGCGGTGACCGCGTGCGTCGCATGCGCCGTGACGAACACCACGGCCGGCGCATCGGGGTTGCTGCGCAGCGCGCGCGCCACCTCGATGCCGTCGACGCCGGGCATGTGCACATCGAGCAGCACGAGGTCCAGCGCCATCGTGGCCAGGTGCTGCTGCGCCTCCGCGCCCTGCGAGGCCTCGGCCACCACCTCGGCGGCGGGCGAACTGCAGTCGCGCAGCAGCGTGCGCATGCGGGAACGCGCCAGCGCTTCGTCGTCGACGATCAGGGTCTTGAGGGTCATGATTCGGCGGGGATCGCGATGCGCACCCGGTAGTTTTTCTGGTCCATGCCGGCGCTGAACTGCATCTGCATGTCGTGCAACAGGCGCAGGCGATCCCGCACGTTGGCCAGCGCGATGCCGTGGCCGCGCGGCAGCGGCTCGTCGGCCCAGCGCAGCGGCGGCAGGCTGTTGACCACCTCGATCACCACCATGCTGCCGCGCCGCTCGGTGCGGATGCGCAGCTTGGCGCCATCGGGGCTGGGCTCCACGCCGTGCTTGATGGCGTTCTCCACCAGCGGCTGCAAGAGGAGCGGCGGCAGGCGCGCATTGCTGGCCGCGGCATCCAGGTCCCAGCGGATGCGCAACCGGTCGCCGAAGCGCACCTGCTCGATCGCCAGGTAGCGCTCGGCCAGCGCGATCTCGTCGGCCAGCGTGCCCGATTCGCCCGGGTCGGCCAGCGCCTGGCGGAACAGCTCGGCCAGGTCCTCGAGCATGGTCTCGGCCTTGGCGGGTTCTTCCCGCACGAGAGCGATGGCGCTGTTGAGCGTGTTGAAGAGAAAGTGCGGGCGGATGCGCGACTGCAGCTCCTCGAGCCGGGCCGTGGTGGCGGCGGGCGTCTGGCCGCGCGCGCGCAGGGCCATCGCGGTCATCACCAGCCCCGCAAAGAGCGCCCCGGCCAGCGCACTGGCCAGCCACGGCGCGCTGGCCAGCACGCCCGTCAGGCGCAGCAGGCCGCAGCCGTAGAGCGATGCGAGCGCGCCGAGCACGGCGCCGGCCGCGTACTGCCACTGGCGCGGCAGGCGCCGCAGTTGCTTCTTGAGCCCGCAGGCCGTCACCAGCCACAGCAGCGTGGCGGGCAAGGCGCCGCCGGTGACGGTGGCCGTCTGCACCAGCCATTCGCCGGGCGTGGAAACCACGAAGAGCGCGGCGATGGCCACCACCACCTCGACGAACACCACGGTGCGCAGCACCACGCCGATCTGGCACGCATCGAACAGCGACGGCTCGCCGCGCAGGGGCGCGCGAGCCCTTTCCGACGGCGTCGGGGACGTGGAGCCAGGGCTGGCCGATAAAATCGCCGGGTTGCGCATCGCAGACATCACAGATACATCGGGTGACCAACCCATTATTGCCTCCTGGACGGCTCCCATGACCCAAAACCAACTCGACAAGAAATCCGAAGCCTGGTCGGCCCTGTTCTCCGAACCGATGAGCGACCTGGTGAAGCGCTACACCTCCAGCGTCTTCTTCGACAAGCGCCTCTGGCAGGCCGACATCGAAGGCTCCCTCGCCCATGCCGGCATGCTCGCCGCCCAGGGCATCATCCAGAAGCAGGACCACGCCGAAATCGAACGTGGGATGGCGCAGATCCGCAGCGAGATCGAATCGGGCGCCTTCGAGTGGAAGCTCGACCTGGAAGACGTGCACCTGAACATCGAGGCGCGCCTCACGCAACTGGTGGGCGATGCCGGCAAGCGCCTGCACACCGGCCGCAGCCGCAACGACCAAGTGGCCACCGACGTGCGCCTGTGGCTGCGCGGCGAGATCGACCTCATCGGCGACCTGCTCACCGAACTGCAGAAGGCGCTGGTGGACATCGCCGAGAAGAACGTCGAGGTGATCCTCCCCGGCTTCACCCACCTGCAGGTGGCCCAGCCGGTGAGCTTCGGCCACCACATGCTGGCCTACGTGGAAATGTTCAGCCGCGATGCCGAGCGCATGGGCGAGGTGCGCCGCCGCGTCAACCGCCTGCCGCTGGGCGCCGCCGCGCTGGCCGGCACCAGCTATCCGCTGGACCGTGAACTCGTCGCCAAGACGTTGAACATGGACGGCGTCTGCCAGAACAGCCTGGACGCCGTGAGCGACCGCGACTTCGCGATCGAATTCACCGCCGCGGCGAGCCTGTGCATGGTCCACATCAGCCGCATGAGCGAGGAACTCATTCTCTGGATGAGCCAGAACTTCGGCTTCATCCAGATCGCCGACCGCTTCACGACCGGCTCGTCGATCATGCCGCAGAAGAAGAACCCTGACGTGCCCGAACTGGCCCGCGGCAAGACCGGCCGCGTGGTCGGCCACCTGATGGCGCTCATCACGCTCATGAAGGGCCAGCCGCTGGCCTACAACAAGGACAACCAGGAAGACAAGGAGCCGCTGTTCGACACCGTCGACACGCTCAAGGACACCCTGCGCATCTTTGCCGAGATGATCGGCGGCATCACCGTCAAGCCCGAGGCGATGGAAGCCGCCGCGCTGCGCGGCTACGCCACGGCCACCGACCTGGCCGACTACCTCACGAAGAAGGGCCTGCCCTTCCGCGATGCGCACGAAACGGTGGCCCATGCCGTGAAGGCCGCCACCTCGCACAAGGTCGACCTGGCCGAGCTGCCGCTCGCGGTGCTGCAGCAGTTCAACCCGAACATCGAGAAGGACGTGTACGACGTGCTGAGCCTGCGCGGCTCGCTGAACGCACGCAACATCCTCGGCGGAACGGCGCCGGCGCAGGTGAAGGCGCAGATCGCGCGCCACCGCAAGCGGCTCGGCTGAGCGCAGCAGCAACCGGCCGCAGCACGTGTTCTACGCCATCCCGCTCGAGAACAAACCGAGCTGGCGCAACCCGCCGTGGCTGACGGTGCTGCTGATCCTCGTCAACATGATCGTGTGGTGGGGGCCGCAGCGCAGCGAAGAGAGCGCACGCGAGCGCGCCGCCCACTACTACGCCAAGAGCGTGCTGCCCGAGCTGGAGCTGCCGCCCTTCGTAGAGTGGCTGAAAAAGACCGATGCCAAGCGCGGCAAGCTGGGCGAGCGCATGTTGAAGGCCGAGGTCTACGACCAGCTGATCGAAGCGATGGAACGCGACAAGGCCTTCCAGAAGAAGCTCAAGGCCGAAGAAGTCATCACCCCCGCTCACCCGCAGTACGCCGAGTGGAAGCGCGACCGCCAGCAGTACGAGTCGATGCTGCCCGCCCCCTTCACCGAACGCTGGGCGCAGGACTACGGCAAGGACGCCGGGTTCAGCAAGCCCTGGACGCTGGTCACCTCCGCCTTCCTGCACGGCAGCACCGGCCATCTGCTGGGCAACATGCTGTTCCTCTTCCTGTTCGGCGCCTCGGTCGAGCTGGCGCTGGGCCGCAGCACCTACCTCACCTTCTATCTGCTGGGCGCCATCGGCGGCTCGGCGCTGGCGGCCTGGGCCTACGCGGGCAAGGGCTCCTACGGGCTGGGCGCCTCGGGCGCGATCTCCGCGCTGATGGGCATGTACGCGGTGATGTACCGGCTGCGGCGCATCCGCTTTTTCTACCAGCTGTTCTTCTATTTCAACTACGTGAGCGCGCCGGCCCTGCTCCTGCTGCCGGCCTGGATCGTCAACGAGCTGATGCAGCACTGGCTCGCCGATGAGGGCGTCGCCTACATGGCCCACCTGGGCGGCCTGCTCACCGGCGCCGCGCTGATGGGCGGCGCGATGCTGCTGGGCCGCGTGAAGACGCCCGAGACCGTGAAGTCGGAAATGGCGAACGACGAAGACCGCTTCGACCAGCACGTGGCCGCCGCCCGCCGCCTGGCCGCCGCGATGAAGTTCGAGCACGCCGCCGCCGAATGGCGCGCCGCCGCCGCCCTGCGCCCCAACGACACCGACACGCTGCGCGCCTGGTTCAACACTGCGCGCCTGCAGCCCGCGAGCGAAGACTTCCACCAGGCCGCGCGCCGCATCTTCCGCCTGCCTGCGACCGATGCCGAGACGATCGCCCTGCAGCACGCGAGCTACCGCATCTACCTGGACCAGGCCAGGCCGGGCCTGCGGCTGAAGCCCGATGACATGGCGCGGCTCGCGCGCCGGTTCGCGCGCATCCGCGAGTTCGGCGATGCCGACATGCTGTGCCGCATCCTGCTCAAGACGGCGCCCGACCACCCCCAGCTGGCCGACACGCTCTCGGTGTGCGCCAACGGCCTCTTGCACGCGGGCGAGCGCGAGAAGGCGATCGGCCTCCTGCCGCACCTGCTGCGGCTCGCGCCCAACGACATGGTCACGCGCGCCCTGCAGCGCGCCTGACACCGCGCCGACCCTCGGTGCTCCCGGGGCTGTCATGCCCCGGTAGAGCGCCGCTGGCAGCATGTGGCACTGCAATTGCTGCGTCTGGCGTGTAAAGCCGGCCCTTGCGCCCGCGCCTCGTTGAACTTGAGGCTGCACGCCCGCTCCATCCGGGGCTTTTCCTACTTCCGTTGCCTGATTCATGCCTGACCACATCTTCCCTCGCTTCGCCCTGCTCGTTACAGCCCTGGCCATCGCCGCGCTCGCAGGCTGTTCACGCACCAGCGTGGAGACGCCCGCCGCGGCCAAGGCGACCGCCGCACCAGAAAAGGAAGTCGGCGCGGTCACCCTGAAGCATGAAACCCTCGCGATGAGCACCGAGCTCCCCGGCCGCACCGCCGCGCCGGTCATCGCCGAGATCCGCCCGCAGGTCGGCGGCATCCTGAAGGAGCGGCTCTTTACCGAAGGCTCGCAGGTCAAGGCCGGACAGGTGCTCTACCAGCTCGACCCGGCCTCGCTGCAGGCCGCCCATGCGAGCGCGCAGGCCAGCGTGCGCAAGGCCGAATCGGCCCTCGCCACGGCCCGCACCGTGGCCAAGCGCAACGCGGAGCTGGTGAAGATCGACGCCATCAGCCGCCAGGTGTTCGACGAGTCGCAGGCCGCCGAGCAGCAGGCCGAGGCCGACCTGGGCGTAGCCCGCGCGGCCGAGCAGACCACCCGCATCCAGCTGGGCTACACGCGCATCACCTCGCCGATCACAGGCTGGGCCGAACTCTCGACGGTGACACCGGGCGCGCTGGTCACCGCCAACCAGGCGGCGGCCATGACCACCGTGCAGCAGCTCGACCCGATGCACGTGCACGTCACGCAGTCGAGCAGCGAGCTGCTGCGCCTCAAACGCGAACTGGCCAGCGGCCGCCTGCAGCGCGCGAACGGCGCCGAGGCGAGCATCCAGCTGCTGCTGGAGGACGGCACCAAGTACCCGCACGCCGGGCGCCTGACCTTCAGCGGCGTCACCGTCGATGCCGGCACCGGCAGCGTCACGCTGCGCGCGGTGGTGCCCAACCCCGACCGGATGCTGATGCCCGGCATGTACGTGCGCGCGGTGCTGCAGGAAGGCGTGAACCAGGCCGCGCTGCTGGTGCCGCAGCAGGCCGTCACGCGCGCGCCGGACGGCAGCGCCTCGGCGCTGGTGATCGACACCGAGAACAAGGTCGCCAGGCGCCCGATCAGCGTGGGCCGCGCCGTCGGCTCGCAGTGGCAGGTGATCGACGGGCTGGCCGCGGGCGACCGCGTGATGATGGAAGGCTCGCAGCGCGTGAAGGTCGGCGACAAGGTGCGCGTGGTCGATCTGGGCGCGAAGCCGGTGACGAGCCCCGTTGCCATCGCCAAGCCCGACGCCGCCTCCGCAACGCTCGCGCGCTGAGGCCCCGCCATGGCCCAGTTCTTCATCGACCGCCCCATCTTCGCGTGGGTGCTCTCCATCGTCATCATGCTCGCCGGGCTGATGGCGATCCGCACGCTGCCGCTGGAGCAGTACCCCGACATCGCGCCGCCGCGCGTGTCGATCAACGCGACCTACACCGGCGCCTCGGCCAAGACGGTGGAAGACTCGGTCACCCAGGTCATCGAGCAGCAGATGAAGGGGCTGGACAACCTGCTCTACATGCAGTCGACCAGCAACTCTTCGGGCGTGGCGCGCCTGTCGCTCACCTTCAACGCGGGCACCAACATCGACGTGGCCCAGATGCAGGTGCAGAACAAGCTGCAGCAGGCCATGTCGCGCCTGCCCCAGCAGGTGCAAAGCCGCGGCGTCACGGTCACCAAGGGCGGCAACGACTTCCTGCTGATCGTCTCGATGTACTCGGGCGACGGCAGCGCCTCGGCCGTGGATGTGGGCGACTACATCAGCAGCAACCTGGTGGACGTGATCAGCCGCATCGACGGCGTGGGCGAGGTGCAGACGCTGGGCACCGGCTACGCGATGCGCCTGTGGCTGGACCCCGACAAGCTGCGCAAGTACGCGCTCATGCCCTCGGACGTGGGCAACGCCATCACCGCGCAGAACGCGCAGGTCTCGGCCGGCCAGCTGGGCGCACTGCCGGCAGGCGCGCAGCAGCAGCTCAACGCCACCATCACCGCGCGCAGCAAGCTGCAGACGGTCGAGCAGTTCGAGAACGTGGTGCTGCGCGCGACGCCCGACGGCGCCGTGGTGCGGCTGCGCGACGTGGCGCGCGTGGAGCTCGGTGCCGAGAACCTCACGGTGCGCTCGCAACTGGGCGGGCGCCCCGGCGCGGGCCTGGGCGTGGTGCTGGCCGATGGCGCCAACGCGGTCCAGGTGGCCGAGGCGGTGAAGGCCAAGGTGGCCGAGCTGCAGCCGCTCTTTCCCAACCAGCTGCAGACCTTCGTGAGCTACGACACCACGCCCTTCGTGAGCGCATCGATCGACGAGGTGGTCAAGGCGCTGGCCGAGGCCATGGTGCTGGTCGTGCTGGTGATGTACATCTTCCTGCAGAACTTCCGCGCGACGCTGATCCCGGCCATTGCGGTGCCCGTGGTGCTGCTGGGCAGCTTCGGCGTGCTCTCCGTTGCCGGCTACTCGATCAACACGCTCACCATGTTCGGCATGGTGCTGGCCATCGGCTTGCTGGTGGACGACGCCATCGTGGTGGTGGAGAACGTCGAGCGCGTGATGCATGAAGAGGGCCTCTCGCCCAAGGAGGCCACGCGCAAGTCGATGGCCGAGATCACGCCCGCGCTGGTGGGCATCGCGCTGGTGCTGTCGGCGGTGTTCATCCCGATGGCCTTCTTCGGCGGCTCGACCGGCGTGATCTACCGGCAGTTCTCGATCACCATCGTCTCGGCGATGGCACTGTCGGTGTTCGTGGCGCTCACGCTCACGCCGGCGCTGTGCGCGACGCTTTTGAAGCCCATGGCCAAGGGCCAGCACGCGGTGGCTCGACGCGGCGTGCTGGGCGCGGTCGACCGCTTCTTCGCGGGCTTCAACCGCAACTTCGACAAGGGCGCCGACCGCTACCAGGGCGTGGTGGGCGGCATCGTGCGGCGCGGCAAGCGCAGCATCGTGGTGTACCTGCTGATCGCGGCGGCGATGGCGGTGCTGTTCATGCGGCTGCCCACCTCCTTCCTCCCCGACGAGGACCAGGCCTTCCTGCAGGTGCAGGTGACCCTGCCGCCGGGCGCCTCCGACGCGCGGCTGCAGCCGGTGGTCACGCAGATGCAGGACTACTTCACCAAGCAGCCCGAGGTGGTGAGCGTGAACGTCATCACCGGGCAGAACGGCGACCAGAGCTCGGCGCGCGCCTTCGTCAAGCTCAAGGACTGGGCCGAGCGCGAAGGCGACGGGCAATCGGCCGCCGCGCTCGCGCGCCGCGCCAACAAGGACCTCTCCACCATCCGCGACGCGCGCGTGTTCGTGCTGCTGCCGCCGGCGGTGCGCGGGCTGGGCGCCAACGCGGGCTTCAACTTCCACCTGAAGGACATCAATGGCCTGGGCCACGACGCGCTGGTGAAGGCGCGCGACCAGGCCATCGACCTGCTCTCCAAGCGCTCCGACGTGGTCGTGAACGTGCGCAGCAACAACCTGGACGACACGCCGCAGTTCGCGGTGGACATCGACGATGCGCGCGCCGGCGCCGCGAGCCTGGCCACGGCCGACATCGACAGCACGCTCTCCAGCGCGATGGGCGGCACCTACATCAACGACTTCCTGGACAACGGGCGCGTCAAGCGCGTGTACATGCAGGGCGACACCGCCTTTCGCATGCTGCCCGCCGACATCGACCGCTGGAGCGTGCGCAACGGCCTGGGCCAGATGGTCTCGTTCCCCGCGTTCTCGAGCACGCGCTGGACGTATGGATCGCCGCAGCTGCAGCGCTACAACGGCAGCCCGAGCTATGAGTTCGTGGGCGATGCCGCGCCCGGCGTGAGCTCGGGCGATGCGATGGCCGCAGTGGACGAAGTGATGAAGCAGATGCCGCCCGGCATCGGCTACGAATGGACCGGCGCGTCGTTCCAGGAGCGGCTCTCGGGCGCGCAGGCGCCTGTGCTCTATGCGATCTCGATCCTCTTCGTGTTCCTGTGCCTGGCCGCGCTCTACGAGAGCTGGTCGGTGCCGTTCTCGGTGATCCTGGTGGTGCCGCTGGGCATCGTGGGGGCGCTGCTGTTCACCAGCTTCCGGGGCCTGAGCAACGACGTGTATTTCCAGGTGGGCCTCCTCACGACGGTGGGGCTCTCGTCGAAGAACGCGATCCTGATCGTGGAGTTCGCCAAGCAATTGCAGGAGCAGGGCAAGGGCGTGATCGAGGCGACGCTGGAAGCGGTGCGCCTGCGGCTGCGGCCCATCCTCATGACCTCGCTGGCCTTCGGCTTCGGCGTGCTGCCGCTGGCCATCGGCACCGGCGCGGGCGCGGGCGGCCGCCAGTCGATCGGCACCGCGGTGCTCGGCGGCATGGTGGTGGGCACCGCGCTCGGCATCTTCTTCGTGCCGCTGTTCTTCGCGTTGATCCGCGGGTGGCTGGAGGGCAGGCGCAAGCCGGCCAAGGGCGAAGCGACGGACGCATTGCCGGCACCCATCGCAGAACAGGGAGGCCACTGATGCGGCGCACATCCCTCTCCCGCTTTCCGCTGCGGACGCTCGCCTGCGCGGCCGTGGCTTCGGCCGTGCTCTCGGGGTGCATCAACCTCGCGCCCGCGTATGAAGCACCCTCCCTTCCGGTGCCGCAGTCGCTGCCCTCCACAGGTGTCACCGCAGCCACACCGCTCGACGTCAGCTGGCGCGATTTCTTCGTCGACAAGCAGCTGCAGGGCGTGATCGAACTCGCGCTCGCCAACAACCGCGACCTGCGCGTGGCGGCGCTCAACATCGAGCGCACACGCGCCCAGTACGGCATCGCGCGCGCGGGCCTGTACCCGACCATCGACGCCGGCGCGGGCGGCAGCCGCTCGCGCACGCCGGGCAGCCTCTCGACCAGCGGCGAGGCGCGCATTTCCTCGCAGTACAGCGCCGACCTGGGCCTGACGGCCTACGAGCTCGACCTGTTCGGCCGCGTGCGCAACCTCGGCGAATCGGCGCTGCAGAGCTACTTCGAGACCGAGGAAACCCGGCGCAGCACGCAGATCAGCCTGGTGGCGTCCGTCGCCACGGCCTGGCTGCAGCTGGCCGCGGACGAGCAGCGCCTGGCGCTCGCGCGCAGCACGCTGGAGAGCCAGCGCAAGTCCTTCGACCTGATCCAGCGCAGCCATGCGCTCGGTTCGCAGTCGGGCCTGGCGCTCGCGCAATCGCAAAGCACCGTCGAAGCCGCGCGCGCCGATGCGGCCGCGTTCGACAGTCTCGTGGAACAGGACCGCAACGCGCTCGCGCTGCTGGTCGGCACCACGCCGCCAGCCGAGTTGCTGCCGACCACCGCGACCACCGAAGCCGCGCAGCTGCTCGTGCCCCCGGCCGGCCTCTCGTCGAACGTGCTGCAGCAGCGCCCCGACGTGCGCGCCGCCGAGCACGCGCTGCGCGCGAGCAACGCCGACATCGGCGCGGCGCGCGCGGCCTTCTTCCCGCGCATCGCGCTCACGGCTTCGGCGGGCACGGCGAGCAGCACGCTGTCGGGCCTGTTCGCGAGCGGCAGCAAGGCGTGGAGCTTTGCGCCTTCGGTGAGCGTGCCGATCTTCGACGGCGGCGCGAACCGCTCGAACCTGAAGGTGGCCGAAGCGCAGCAGAAGATCCAGCTCGCGACCTACGAGAAGACCGTGCAGACGGCCTTCCGCGAAGTGGCCGATGCGCTGGCCGAGCGCCGCACGCTGGCCGAGCGGCTCGATGCGCAGCGCTCGCTGCTGGGCGCGACCTCGCGCAGCTTCGAGCTGTCGCAGTCGCTGTTCAGGAGCGGCGCGACGAGCTTCCTCGATGTGCTGGATGCGCAGCGCGCCCATTACGCGGCGCAGCAGACGCTGATCGGCCTGCAGCTCACCGAGCAGACCAACCGGCTCACGATCTACAGGACGCTGGGCGGCGGCTGGAGCGAGGGCGCGGACAGGAACGGGTAGTTCGATCGGGCAAGCGGCTCCTCGAAATTCCGAAATTCGAGGAGCCGCGGCGGTTTGCAGTGGACATCGCCGGATTCATTCGTATACGATATCCCGCCAAACCAAGGATCCTCCGCATGCTGCCCTGGCTCGTCGAACCGCCCCCGGACCAGCTCTCGGCCGTGCGCGACACCCCGCTCGCCAAGCTGGTGCGCGACGACATGCTGGCCATGATCCTGCGCGGCGAACTGCGGCCCGGCCAGCGCATCAACGAGCCCGACGTGGCCCTGCGGCTCGGCGTTTCGCGGGTGCCGGTGCGCGAAGCCCTGCGCGAACTCGAGAGCACCGGCCTGGTCGTCGCACGCAAGCACGCCGGCGTCTTCGTGCGCGAGCCCACCGCCGACGAGGTGCATGACCTCTACGAGATGCGGGGCCTGCTCGACGGCTTTGCCGGCCGCCGCGCGGCGCGGCTCGAGGAGCCCGCGCGCATCGCGCTGGCCGACCGGCTCGACGCTTCCATCACCGCGATGAACGCCGCCTTCGACGCGCACGACGTGCAGCGCTACTACCGAGAGAACCTCGCCTTCCACTGGGCCATCGTCGAGGCGGCGGGCAACCACGCGCTGGCCGCGACCTACCGCACGGTGGTGCAGAAGCTGCACCTGTCGCGCCTGAAGAATTTGTCGCAGGACATGGGCATGCGCGCCTCGATCGCCGAGCACACGCGCATCGCCCGGGCCCTGCGCAAGGGCGACATCGCGCGCTGCGAAGACCTGATGGCGCGCCACGTGAGCGACGCCTACGACCGCCTGCAGAGCTGCCGCCGCTGAACGCGCGGCCCGGCCGCCCTGGCTCGAACAACCACCAGGAGACAAGTCCATGAAACGCCGCGCCTTCACCCTCGCCATTCCCACGTCCGCCTTCCTCGGGCTGCACCGCTCCGCGCGTGCGGAGGACTTTCCGGCCAAGCCCATCCGCTACATCGTGCCGGTCGCGGCCGGCGGCGGCAGCGACATGGTGGGCCGCACCGTCACCGAGCGCTGGGGCAAGCTGCTGAACCAGACCTTCATCGTCGACAACCAGGGCGGCGGGGGCGGCGTGATCGCCTCACAGAACACCGCGCGCGCGCCGGCGGACGGCTACACGCTGATGCAGGGCTACGTCGCCACGCACGGCACCAGCCCCGCGACGCGCCAGGTGCCCTACGACCCGGTGAAGGACTTCACCCCGATCGGCATGATCGGCGGCACGCCCAACGTGCTGGTCATCAACGCCGACCTGCCCGCCAAGGACTTCAAGCAATTCCTCGACTACGCCAAGGCCCAGGCCGGCAAGCTGAGCTACGGCTCGGCGGGTGCCGGCTCGCTCACGCACCTGACGATGGAGCTCTTCAAGCAGCAGACGGGCCTGCAGATGACGCACGTGCCCTACCGCGGAGTCGCCCCTGCCTTCACCGACCTCATGGGCGGGCAGACGCAGGCCATGTTCCCGGGCCTGGCCGCCGCGATGCCGCACATCAAGTCGGGCCGCGCGCGGCCGTTGGCGGTGACCGGCAAGGCGCGCCATCCGCAGATCAAGGACGTGCCCACGCTCGAGGAGCTGGGCCTTGCGGGCTTCGACGCGATGCAGTGGTACGGCGTGGTCGGCCCGGCCCACATGCCGGCCGCCGTCGTCAAGCAACTCAACGACACGCTCAACACGGTGCTCAAGGCGCCGGACCTGAGCGAGAAGCTCGCGGTCGAGGCCGTCGAGCCGATGCCCATGAGCGCGCAGCAGTTCGGCGACTACATCCGCGCCGACCTCGCGCGATGGACCCAACTCGCGCGCGATCGCAAGATCGAACTCACGACCTGAATCGCGTCATCCGTTTTTTTTCCTTCGCTATCCACCAGAGACTTTCAAACCCATGGCCCGCAACACTCAGGTCGCCGCAGACCACAACGCCCCGCCCATCACCCGCATCCTTGCCGAGTACGTCGCAGGCCACGCCTCGCGCGGCTGGAGCGAGGCGGTGGACCACGAGGCGCACCGCACCTTTCTCAACTGGCTGGGCTGCGCCGTCGGCGCCGCCAAGCACGAAGCCGTGGAGGCCGCGCTGGCCGCCGTGCAGGTGCTGCAGCCCGCGCCGCAGGCCACCGTGCTCGGGCGCGCCGAGAAGGTCGACATCGCGAACGCGGCGCTGCTCAACGGCATCACCTCGCACACCTTCGATTTCGACGACACGCACCTGAAGACCATCATCCACCCCGCCGGCCCCGTGGCCTCGGCCGTGCTGGCGCTGGCCGAGCACACCGGCGCGAGCGGCCGCGCGGTGCTCGATGCGCTGGTGCTGGGCATCGACGTGGCGTGTCGCCTGGGCAACACGGTCTACCCCGAGCACTACGACCGCGGCTGGCACATCACCGGCACCACGGGCATGTTCGGCGCGGCCGCGGGCTGCGCGCGACTGCTCGGGCTGGACGCGGACCGCACGGCGATGGCGCTGGGCATCGCCGCGTCGCAGCCGGTGGGCCTGCGAGAACAGTTCGGCACCATGACCAAGCCCTTCCACCCGGGCGGCGCGGCGCGCGCGGGCCTCATGGCCGCGCTGATGGCGCAGCACGGCTACACCGCGAGCCCCAGGGCGATCGAGGCGCCGCGCGGCTGGGCACAGGTGGTGTCGACGAAGTACGCATGGAACGAAGTGACCGACGCGCTCGGCGAGCGTTTCGAGATCTCGTTCAACAGCTACAAGCCCTTCGCCTGCGGCATCGTGATCCACCCGAGCATCGACGCCTGCGTGCAGCTGCGCGAGCGCGGCATCGCGGCCGAACAGATCGAGCGCATCGAGCTCAAGGTGCATTCGCTGGTGCTCGAACTCACGGGCAAGAAGGAGCCGGCCGATGGCCTGAGCGCCAAGTTCAGCGTGTACCACGGGTGCGCGGCGGGCCTCTTGTTCGGACGCGCGGCCGAAGAGGAATTTGCCGACGACATCGTGAACCGCCCCGATGTGGTCGCGTTGCGCCGCAAGGTCGTGGCCACCGTGGACGACAGCATCGACGAGGCCAGCGCCGACGTGACCGCGGTGCTGACCGACGGCCGGCGCGAGCACGTGTTCATCGAGCACGCGATCGGTTCGCTGCAGCGTCCGATGACCGATGCGGACCTGGAGCGGAAATTCCACGGGCTGTCGGATGGCGTCCTCGGCGCGCAGCGCACGAGCGAGTTGCTCGCGGCTTGCTGGTCGCTGGGCACGGCGGCCGATGTGCGCGGCCTCGCGGCGCTGGCGCGCCCCTGAAAGGAAAGAACCCATGACGCAACCCAACCGCTTCCACACCATCGATCGCCGCGCTTTCTGCGCCGCGGGCGGACTTCTGCTGGCGGGCTGCGCCGGCACCACGGGCAGCTCGCAATCGGCCGCGGCGGCGGAACTCGGCGGCACCGGCAAGCTGCGCGCTGCCATCAACTTCGGCAACCCGATCCTGGCCAATCGCGGCGCGGGCGGGGCGCCCAGCGGCGTGTCGGTGGACCTCGCGCGCGAGGCGGCGCGCCGGCTGGGCCTGGCGATCGAACTCGTGCAGTTCAACTCCGCCGGCAATGTGGTCGAAGCCGTCAAGGCGCGCCAGGTCGACATGGCCTTCGTCGCGATCGACCCGGTGCGCGCGGCGGACATGGAATACACGGCGCCCTACGTGGTCATCGAAGGCGCCTACCTCGTGCGCAACGCTTCGCCGCTGCAGCGCAATGCGGACGTCGACCGTGCCGGCACCCGCGTGGTGGTCGGCAAGGGCAGCGCCTATGACCTCTTCCTCACGCGCGAGCTGAAGGCCGCCACGCTGGTGCGCGCGCCGACCTCGCCCGAGGTCACGAACCAGTTCCTCGCGCAGAACCTGGACGTGGCGGCCGGCGTGAAGCAGCAGCTCGAAGCGGATGCCAAGCGCGTGGGCGGCGTGCGCCTCTTGCCGGGGCGCTTCATGGTGATCGAGCAGGCGATGGGCGTGCCCAAGGGCCGGCTGGCCGCGCAGGCGTGGCTCAGCGGTTTCATCGAGGAAATGAAGGCCTCGGGCTTCGTCGCCGATGCGCTGAAGCGGCACGGCATCGAGGGCGCCGCGGTGGCGCCCCGCAGGACCGGAAGTTAAGCGGCCGCCTCCGGCGCCGGCCGCAGCAGCCAGCGCACTTCCTGCGTCTGCTCGCTGTCGGGGTAGCGCGACTCCAGCGTGGTGAGGATGGGCTTGGCCATGTCGGCGCGCCCCAGGCCCTGCACCAGCGCGCGGGCCGCGAGTTCGTAGGCCTGCGGGATCGCCTCGTTGCCACGGAAGCGGCGGTCGAAGCCCGAGAGCAGCGCGAGCGTCGCGTGCGCATCGCCATTGCGCCATTCGGCCCGCGCCATCGCGATCACCATGGCCGCATCGTCGAGCGCGAAAGCCTTGTCCTTCTCGCGGCACAGCTTGAACACCTTGAGCGCTTCGGACGAGAGGTCACGCCGCATCAAAAGCGGAATGAAGCGCCTGGCCTGGTCGAGCATCGTGCTCTGCTTGTCCGGCATCATCGCGAGCACCCGGTGGTAGCGGCGCTGCGCGGCCAGGTCGTCGATCGCGGCGGTGCGCTGCGCCTCGTAGGCGATGCCCAGCGCGGCGGGCAGGTCGCCTTCGGTGATGAACTGCGCCACCTCGGCGTCGATGCGCTGCGCGGCGATCTGCGCGGGCGTGCGGCGGTCTACCGGCATGCCCTCGCCCGTGCCGGCGCCGGGCACCACGTCGATGCCGAAGGCGTCATGGTGCTGGTACATCACGTAGCCCAGCAGGCTCGCCATCACCCAGCCGAAGTAGATGAACGCGAAGTTGACGATCGGCAGGATGATGCGGCCGTCGAACATCGGCAGCACCATCGAGATGGCGATCTGCGCGCCCGTGCTCAGCAGGAAAAGGAAGAAGCACAGGAGCGCATACGGCCAGCCAATGGTGCGGATCGCATCCATCACGTGGCCCGGGTTCATCGCCTGGAAGAAGCTGGACGACTGCACCAGCACGATCACCGCGGCAGGGAAGGTGAAGGACATGACGAACAGCGCCACCGTGCCCAGCACCGGCTCGTACCAGGTGAGCCAGGCGATCAGCACGCCCTGCACCAGCGAGATCGCGAAGAGCTTCCAGGGCAGGTAGGTCCAGTCGTCGCTCGATTCGCGCGCGAAGTCGGCCGACTGCCAGATGCCGCGCGCGCCGAGCGCGGTGATCTTGAAGCCGTAGCGGCTCGCCGCCAGCATGATGCCGATCTCGATGATGACGAACGCCAGCGCATCGGGCAGGAAGAAGATCGCCTCGAAGAGCAGGCTGCAGAACGACAGCACGAGCCCGTAGGCCAGCGGCCGCAGCTGGAACGGAAACGCGAAGAAGCTGTTCAGGCGATGCCAGAACGGTGGCGGCGGCGGCAGCGAATCCTGGTCGATCATGGCTGCCCCTATTTGCGGAAGAACTCGCTCTGGCTCATCGCGCCGCGGCCGCCCACGCGCACCACGGTGGCCTCCTCGGCGTGCACCAGGCGCACCTGGCCGAGTTCGCGCTCCAGGCGCTGGGTGAAGCTGGTCTTGAACTGCAGGATCGACTCGCCCATCTTGAGCACGTTGGTGCCCTGCACGGTGGCGCTCTTGCGGTCGGGCGTGAGCTCGACGCTGTCGATGTGGTAGTCGTACTCGATGGCCATGATGCTGCCGACCTGGTCGCTCACCGCGCGCAGCTTCTCGAAGGTGCGGTGCTGGGACTCGCAGGCCTCGTCGCGGTTGTGGGTGGTTTCCACCGTCTTGCCCATCATCGTGGTCTTGCTCTCGATGACGGCCTTGCGGCTCAACTGCTTGCAGAGCTTGTCGGCGTCGTTGGCGGAAATGGCGCGCGCTTCCTTCTGGTAGTAGTCGCGCACCATCGGCTCGTCGAGCTTGCGGCCGCCGATAAAGAAGTACCACGCGCCCACGCAGAGCACGATGACGATCGCTAGTTGCTTCATTCCCGCCTCCCCGCGCGAACGCGGCCCCGCTCCGATTTTGCGGGGCAGTATACGTTAACGAATGTTTCTATAAATCGGATCGGCGGCCCTGTTGTTTGAATCCGGCAGCCCCGCGGGGCCGTATCTTGTCCATGCCCGCCGATGCCCGACAATCCGCCGATGACAGCACCCAGCCCCGACGCCGAACTGATGGCGCTGATCGATCGGATCGGCCATCGCGACGAAGCCGCCCTGCGCCAGCTCTACGACCGCACCGCCCCCAAGCTCATGGGGCTGGCGATGCGCGTGGTCCGGCAACGCGAATGGGCCGAGGATGTATTGCAGGAGGCGTTTCTCACGGTCTGGCGGGTGGCCGGCGACTACCGCGCCTCGCTGAGCCCGCCGCTGGCCTGGCTGGGGCTGATCGTGCGCAGCCGCGCGCTCGACCTCCTGCGCCGCCGCACCGCCGATCGCGCCCAGCTCACGCAGGAGTTCGACGAGCTGATGGCCGACACCCTCGAATCCGATGCCCCCAACCCCGCCGACACGGCCGATGCGAGCGAACAGGCCTGGGCGCTGCACCAGTGCCTGAGCCAGCTCGAAGGCAAGCAGCGCGAGGTGGTGAGCCTGGCCTACCTGCGCGAGATGAGCCATGGCGAACTGGCCGAGCAGCTCAAGCTGCCGCTGGGCACGGTCAAGACCTGGATCCGGCGCGGTCTCGAGAAATTGCGCGTCTGCATGGGACGCTTTGCGTGACGGTGAAGAAAGTAGCTCCCTCATGAACCTCACCGCCCACCCCGAACTGCTCGAACTGCTGGCCGCGAGCCACGCGCTCGGCACCCTGCGCGGCGGCGCCCGCCGCCGCTTCGAAACCATCGCGCGCGAACAGGCGCCGGTGCGCGCCGCGGCGCTGGTCTGGCAGGGCCGGCTCGCGAGCATGACCGAGCTGCAGAGCCCGATCGTTCCCGACGCCGCCGTCTGGACCCGCATCCGCAACATCATCGACGCCGAGAAGGCGCAGCACGCCCTGGAGCGGCAGCGCGACGACGCCAACGCCCGCGATGCCGCGAGGCCACAGGGCGGGTGGCTCAGCAGCCTCGCGCTCTGGCGCGGCGCCACGGCAGCCGGCGCGCTGGCGACCGTGCTGGCGGTGGTGGTCGGCCTGAACCTGCGCGACCAACTGGTGAATGCGCCGGCCGTGCAGTACGTGGCCGTGCTGTCCGACGACCAGGCCGCCGCCTCGCTGCTGGTGACCTTCGATCCCCGCAAGAAGCAGCTCGTGCTGCAGCGCGTGGGCAGCTACAGCGAAGGCACCGACAAGTCGCTGCAGCTGTGGGCCCTGCCGCCCGGCGGCGCGCCGCGTTCGCTCGGCGTGCTCGACAACGCGCCGGCGCTGCGGCTGGCTGCGTCAGAATCCGATGTGCACCAGGTGCCGACCCTGGCCGTTACCCTGGAAGCCAAGGGCGGCGTGCCACCGGGCAGCGGCCCGAAGGGCCCGATCGTCTTCAAGGGCGCCCTGATCGAAAAAACCATCTGACCTGATTTCTGCCTTTCCGATGCCTTCGATGAAATCCGCGCTGGCCGCGGTCGCGCTGCTCATGGCGGCGCTCGCCTCCCACGCCCAGACCGCCTCGGCCGCCTTCCCCTACGAGGCGGACGGCGCCACCGCCGCGGACGCCTCCTCCGACTACCTGGCCGCCAAGGCACGCTGGCACAACGAGCTCGCGGCCTTCGCGCGCGCCGACCAGGAGCGCCTGCCGCCCCCGGGCGGCGTGGTGTTCGTGGGCAGTTCCACCGTGCGCATGTGGACGCGCCTGTCGCAAGACTTCGCCCGCGTGCCCGGCGGCGTCGTCAACCGCGGCTTCGGCGGCTCCACGCTGGCCGACTGCAGCCTCTTCGCCCGCGAGCTGGTGGTGCGCTACAAGCCCCGGCAGGTGATGGTGTACGCCGGCGACAACGACCTGGCCGAAGGCCGCACGCCGCTGCAGGTGCTCGAGAGCTTCGCGCGCTTTGCCAACGCGGTGCGCGCCGAGTTGCCGGACGCGCGCATCAGCTTCATCTCGGTCAAGCCCAGCCCCTCGCGCGAGCAGCTGATGCCGCAGATCCGCGAGACCAACCACGTGGTCTCGGCCTACCTCAACCTGCTGCCCAACAGCGAATTCATCGACATCTACACGCCGATGCTCGGCGCCGACGGCCGGCCGCGGATGGAGCTGTTTCGCGGGGACAGGCTGCACATGACGGACGAGGGGTACCGGCTGTGGCAGTCGGTGATCGCGTCGCACCTGCCGGGCGCCGCCGTGCCGGCCGCAGCCGCCCTGCCATGATCGCCGCCGGACCGCGGGCGGACACACGCCCTCGCTAGACTCGCGCCGGGCTTGCGCGGGCATCCATCCTGCGCAATCGATAAAAACATCGCCGCCTGGCGCGGCAAGAAAGAGCCTCGATGGTCATGAAATTCTTCGCGGCGATCCTGCTGTCGCTGCTCGTGTCGGCCTGCGCGACGCAGCCCGAAGCCACCAACCCGCCGCCTTCCGCAGCGGCCGGAAAGACGGTGGATGCCGGCGCGCCGCTGGTGCAGCAGGCCGGCGCGCTCATCGCCGCGAAAAAGCCCGCCCAGGCCCTGCCGGTGGCCGACCAGGCCATTGCTTACTACGAGCGCACATACCGCAAGAGCGCGACGCTCGTGTACTCCGCACGCTGGCCGACCGAGAGCATGCTCTACGTGGTGGAGGGGCTCAATGCGAAGGCGGACTCGCGGGTGTACGGCATCGAATGGGGCTTTGCCTATTTCCTGAAGGGCTTCGCGCTGGTCGACCTGCATCGCTTTCCCGAGGCACGGGCCGCGTTCGACGAGGCGATCAAGCTCTCCCCGCGCAACTCGAAATACCTCTCCGAGCGCGCGGAAGTCGATATCGCCGAGCGCAACTGGCGGCCGGCGCTGGAGATGTTCCAGAAGGCCCTGGAGGCGGCAGAACTCTCCCCGCCCGAGGTCAAGACAGCGGAGACCACGCGCGCGCTGCGCGGCATGGCGTTCGCCCAGATCGAACTGGGCAACCTCGATGCGGCCAAGGCGCTGCACGAGCGCGTGCTCCAGCTGGAGCCGGGAAACGAGAAATCGCTGAACGAGTTGCGCTACATCCAGCAGCAGAAGGCGCGCAAGAAGTAGAAGTGCAGCAGGGCCTCGGCGGCGCCCCGCTCAGGCCGGCGCCGGGCTCGAAGGCACATCGTCCGCCGGCGGCGGCACATCGGCCCCGCGCGTGAACCGGGCCACCACGTACATCCCCGCGAACACCGCCAGCAGCAGGAGGCCGTCGCCCCACCACGGCCGCGCGGTCTGGCTGTCGCCGTAGAAGGCCAGCACCAGCAGCACCGCCACCAGGTGCGCGCAGAACACCGGCAGCGACGCCGAGCCCATCGCCTCGAGCCAGTGCAGCCGCGGAATCCGGCGCATCAGCCAGGGACCGAAGCGCACCGCCAGGATGCCCAGCGCCACGAGGTTCACCAGGCGCAGCGGGCCGAGCTGCCATTTGTCGAACAGCAGGTTCAGCTCCACGTCGCCGCCGAACGGCGCCTGGCCGTTGATGCCGGTGTGGCGCCAGTAGATGCCGTAGAGCGCGATGCCCGCCGCCAGCGCGAGCAGCCACCACGGAAAGCGCAGCGGCCGCGCCTGCGGTCCGCTGCGGGTGGCGCCGATGCACAGGCCCGCGAACCACAGGAACTGCCAGGCATAGGTGTTGAAGGCGCCCATCTCGTGGAACGGCACCGGCACGTGCAGGTAGTGCACCGCCAGTCCGTAGATCCATTCGCTGATGCCGAACTGCGCCGCCGCCCACACGGCGACGCTGGCCACCATCACCAGCGTCCAGCCGTGGCGCATGGCGAAGGCCAGCACCCAGGGGCTCATGAGCATGAAGAAGATGTACATCGGCAGGATGTCCAGCAGCGCCGGCTCGTAGATGAGCAGCAGCCCGAACAGGAAGCCGTCGCGCGGCTCCGCCAGGTAGTACGACACCAGGTTCTTCACCGCCGGCTGGTCGATGTGCAGCCCGAGCGCGGCGATCACGGTGAAGAGGAACAGAAGGATCGCCGCCTGGCACAGGTAGACCTTGACCACCCGGCGCCAGAACGCGATGCGCATCGAGTCCACCCCGCGCGCATAGCCGATGCGGCTGTAGACCAGCCCCGCCACGAAGGCCGACAGCAGCACGAAGCCCTCGGCCGCCGAGACGAAGCCGAAAGGCTGGCCCAGCGGGTCGGTCAGGCGGGTGGGCAGGTGGGTGACGGTCATCAGCACGAGCATCAGCCCGCGCAAGGCGTCTATTTCCCAGTAGCGTTTCATCGGTCGGCGGCGAGGTCTTGGTGGCGGTCCGCGCGGCGCACGCACGACGGGGGTGGATTGTAAGAAGGCTGATGTAAACCGCGCCTGACCGGGGGCGCAGGTGCGAACGACATATGACCGTTGGCACTGCCGTTCTGAAGCACAAATCGGCTACGCTGCGCGCTGCCCCAAGGAGGAGATTCCGTGACCCGTTTCGTTCCCTCAGTGCTCCTGGCCGCGAGCGCGCTGCTCGCCGCGCCGAGCTTTGCCCTGCAGATCACCAGCTTGACGCCCCAGGGCGAAGTGTCGCGCGTACGCCAGATCGTCGCCAAGTTCGACCAGGCGGCCGTCAATTTCGGCGACCCCAAGGCACCCGCCCCGCTTTCGGTCAGCTGCACCGACGCGCAGGCCGGCAAGGGCACCGGCCGCTGGACCGACGCCAAGGCCTGGGTCTACGACTTCGAGAACGACCTGCCGCCCGGCGTGCGCTGCACTGTCACCCGCATTCCCACCTTCAAGCCCAGCGCGGGCGGCGAGCTGACCGGCCCGGAGCGCTACCAATTCAATAGCGGCGGCCCGTTCGTGCGCAACTTCATGCCGGGCACCTATGCCCGCATCGACGAGCAGCAGATGTTCGTGCTCGAGCTCAACGGCGCGGCCACCCTGGAGAGCGTGCGCCAGAACGTGTGGTGCGCGGCCGACGGCGTGGGCGAGCGCATTCCGGTCAAGCTGCTCGAAGGCGAGCAGCGCACGGGTCTCCTGAAGGCCTTCAGCCGCGACAAGGCGGCCGAGAAGGAACCGCTGCGCTTCATCACGATGCAGTGCAACCGCACGCTCACGCCGGGCACCAAGGTGCAGGTGGTCTACGGCAAGGGCGTGGCCACGCCCTCGGGCGTTGCCAACAACGTGGAGCGCCGGCTGGACTACCAGGTGCGCGAACCGTTCGCCGTGTCCTTCACCTGCGAGCGCGAGAACGCGCAGGCCGCGTGCCTGCCGCTGCGCCCGATGCAGCTGACCTTCAATGCGCCGGTCACGCGCAAGCTGGCCTCGCAGATCGAACTCAAGGGAGACGGCAAGGCGACCAAGGCCCAGATCGCCAACGAAGGCGGCACGCCGAGCGACGACGATGTGGTCAACGGCGTGTACTTCGGCCCGCCGCTGGCCGAGAGCGCGCAGTACAGCATCGAGCTGCCCGCCAAGTTCGAGGACGCCTCGGGCCGCCCGCTGGCCACGCCATCGAGCTTTCCGCTGAAGGTCGCGACCGGCGCGATGCCGCCGCTGGCCAAGTTCGCCGCCTCGCCCTTCGGCGTGATCGAGCGCCTGGCCGAGCCCGACACCCCGGCCATGATGCCGGTCACCGTGCGCCGCGTGGAGCCGCAGCTGATGGTGCAGGCGCTCACACCCGGCAAGGTGAGCGACATGAACCCCAAGACCGACGCTGAAATCATCGCGTGGTACCGCAAGGTGCGCCGCTATGACAACAGCTACGCGGTCAACCGCGACGTCGCGCGCAAGGACGTGAAGGGCGCGCTGCCCCCCGTCATCGACAAGGACGACCGCACCACCGTGCAGACGCGCATGCTGTCGCTGCTGGCCGGCCAGCCGGGCGTGAAGGCGCTGGACATGCCCAAGTCCGAGGCGGGCGACCCACGCCCGTTCGAGGTCATCGGCATCCCGCTCACGCCGGGCTTCCACGTGCTGGAGATCGCCTCGCAGAAACTGGGCGAGGCGCTGCTCGACGAGCGCTACCCCGCCGGCCGCACGATGTACGTGCGCACCACCGCGCTGGCCACCAACCTGGCGGTGCACTTCAAGCTGGGCCGCGAGAACTCGATGGCCTGGGTCACCACGCTGGACAAGGGCAAGGTCGTCGCGGGCGCCGAGGTGCGCGTCTCCAGTTGCGACGGCAAGGCCGTGGCCACCGGCACCACCGACGCCAACGGCATCGTCACGCTGCAGGGCGTGTCGCCGCAGGCGCCCAGCTGCAACGGCCCGAACGAATACGACAGCGGCGCCTGGTTCGTGAGCGCCCGCGCCAAGGACGACAAGGGCGTGGAAGACCTCGCCTTCACCTTCAGCGACTGGCAGCGCGGCATCGAGCCCTGGCGCTTCAACGTGCCCACCAACCTGCAGCCCGAGCCCGACCGCATCGCCCACACCATCTTCGACCGCACGCTCCTGCGCGCTGGCGAAACGGTGTCGATGAAGAGCCTGATCCGCACGCAGACCAGCAAGGGCTTTGGCCTCCCGGAGAGCCGGCCCGACACGCTGGTCATCACCCACACCGGAAGCGGCCAGCGCTTCACGCAGCCGCTGGCCTGGCGCAAGACCGCCACCGGGGGCCTGAGCGCCGAGAACACCTTCCCCATTCCGCCGGCCGCCAAGCTCGGCGTGTACGAGGTGATGCTGCGCAGCGGCGGCGGCAAGGACGCCAACGGCGACAGCGAAGAAGGCGAAGGTGACGAAGGCGGCGGTGGCAGCCGCAGCTTCAGCACCGGCACGTTCCGCGTCGAGGAGTTCCGCCTCCCCGTGCTCGAAGGCCGCATCGCGCCCACCGAGAAGAAGCCGCTGGTGGCCGCCACGAGCGTGCCCACCGACGTGCAGATCAACTACGTGGCCGGCGGCGGCGCGGCCAACCTGCCGGTGCGCGTGTCGGCCATGGTGCGCGGCAAAGCCCTGAGTTTTTCCGACTACGACGCCTTCAGCTTCAACCCGCCGCGCGCCGAACAGGGCGAAGGCGCGCAGGCCGCATCCGCGGCCGACACCGCGGGCGCCGACGAAGACATCAACAGCGCCAGCGACACCCGCGTGATCGCCGACAAGCTCGCGCTCACGCTCAACAAGGACGGCGCCGGCAAGGTCACCATCGACAAGGTGCCCAAGGTCAAGGCGGCGCGCGAACTGCTGCTCGAGGCGACGTATGCCGACCCGAACGGCGAGGTGCAGACCATCCGCAGCACGCAGACGCTGTGGCCCGCGTCGGTCATCGCCGGCATCAAGACCGAGGGCTGGGTCTCCACCAGCCAGAAGCTCAAGTTCCAGGCGCTCGCGCTCGACCTCACGGGCAAGCCCCAGGCCGGCGTGACGCTCAATGTGCGCGCCGTGGCGCGCATCACCACCACCAGCCGCAAACGCATGGTGGGCGGCTTCTACACCTACGACAACAAGACCGAGACGAAAGACATCGGCACCGTCTGCAGCGGCAAGAGCGATGCGCGCGGGCTGCTCCTGTGCGAATCGGAATTGAAGGAAGCCGGCGAAGTCGAACTCATCGCCAGCGCCACCGACGGCGAGGGCCGCGATGCCAAGGCCGTGAGCTCCGTCTACGTGACCAAGCAGGGCGAGCTCTGGTTCGGCGGCGAGGACAACGACCGCATCGACGTGCTGCCCGAGAAGAAGAGCTACCAGCCCGGCGAGGTCGCCAAGTTCCAGGTGAGGAGCCCCTTCCGCTTCGCGACCGCGCTGGTCTCGGTGGAGCGCGAGGGCATCATCGAAACCCACGTCGTGCAACTGGACGGCAAGGACCCGACGGTCACGCTGCAGGTCAAGCCCGAATGGGGACCGAACGCGTACATCAGCGTGCTGGCTCTCCGCGGGCGGCTGCGCGAAGTGCCGTGGTACAGCTTCTTCACCTGGGGCTTCAAGGCGCCGCGCGAGTGGTGGACGGCCTTCTGGTACGAGGGCAAGGAATACGTCGCGCCCACCGCGATGGTCGACCTGAGCAAGCCCGCCTACCGCCTGGGCATGGCCGAGATCCGCGTGGGCACGCGCGCCCACCAGCTGGACGTGACCGTCACGAGCGACAAGCCCAGCTACCCGATCCGCAGCAAGGCGCAGGTCACCATCACCGCCAAGCTGCCCGACGGCAAGCCGGCCGCCAGCGCCGAAGTGGCGCTGGCCGCGGTCGACCAGGCCCTGCTGGAGCTGATGCCCAACGACAGCTGGAACCTCCTGAACGCGATGCTCCAGCGCCGCAGCTGGGGCGTGAGCACCTCCACCGCGCAGATGGAAATCGTCGGCCGGCGCCACTACGGGCGCAAGGCCGTGCCCGCGGGCGGCGGCGGCGGCAAGGGCCAGACGCGCGAACTGCTCGACACCCTGCTCCTGTGGAACCCGAAGGTGGTGCTCGACGCCAACGGCCAGGCCGTGGTGACGGTGCCGCTGAACGACGCGCTCACCACCTTCAAGATCGTGGCCGTGGCCGATTCGGGCACGAGCCTCTTCGGCACCGGCCAGGCCAGCATCCAGGCCACGCAGGACCTGCAGATCATCAGCGGCCTGCCGCCGCTGGTGCGCGAGGACGACCAGTTCCGCGCCCAGATCACGCTGCGCAACACCACGCAGAAACCGATGAAGGTCGAGGCCACGCCGCGCGCCACGCTGCTCACGCTGGAGACGCAGACCGTGGACATCCCGGCCGGCGAAGCGCGTGAAGTCGCATGGACCGTGACCGCGCCCGCGCAGCTCGCGCAGACGCGCGCCGAAGCGATCCTGTGGGAGATCGAGGCGAAGGACACCCTCGGCGGCGCTCGCGACGCACTCAAGGTGCGCCAGCGCATCGTGCCCTCGGTGCCGCTCACGGTGCAGCAGGCCACGCTGGTGCAGGTCGACGGCCCCTTCACGCTCGACGTGGCACCGCCCGCCGACGCCCTCCCCGGCCGCGGGGGCCTGAAGCTCTCGCTGCAGCCCAAGCTCGCCGAGGGCCTGCCGGGCGTGCGCGACTGGTTCGCGAACTACCCCTTCATCTGCCTCGAACAGAAGACCAGCAAATCGGTGGGCCTGCGCGACGCGAAGATGTGGCAGGGCGTGCTCGCGACGCTGCCGACGTACCTGGACAGCGACGGCCTGGCCAACTACTTCCCGCCGCGCGACGGCGAGGCCAACCGCGGCAGCGACATCCTTACTTCGTATCTGCTGGCAGCGACGAACGAGGCCGCGCAACTGAACCCCGCCTTCGCGCTGGCCGACGACGTGCGCGCGCCGATGGAATCGGGCCTGATCGCCTTCGTCGAAGGCCGCATCACGCGCGAGTTCTGGAGCCCGCGCAAGGACCTGGATGTGCGCAAGCTCGCCGCGCTCGAGGCGCTCTCGCGCTACGGCAAGGCCAAGGGAAGCATGGTCGGCAGCATCACCATCGCGCCGAACCAGTGGCCCACCAGCGCGGTGATCGACTGGCTCAATATCCTGAAGCGCGTGAACGACGTGCCGCAGCGCCAGCAGCGCCTGGACGAGGCCAACAACGTGCTGAAGGCGCGCCTGTCGTACCAGGGCACCAAGCTCATCTTCAGCACCGAGCAGGACGACTACTGGTGGTGGCTCATGACCAACGGCGACGTCAACACCGCGCGCCTGTTGCTCAGCGTGATGGACGACCCGGCCTGGAAGGACGACATCGGCAAGCTGGCCAACGGCTTCATCGGCCGCCAGCAGAACGGCGCCTGGCACACCACCACCGCCAACTTGTGGGGCGGGCTCGCGCTGGAGAAATTCAGCAAGGTGTTCGAGAGCACGCCGGTGGCCGGCGTCACCGCCGCCACGCTCGGCGCGGTGAAGGCGCAGGTCGACTGGAGCCGCGTCGAGCGCGTGAAGACCAGCGATGCGGCCGGCGCACCGAACCAGACCACCATGTTCGGCGCGCCCGCATCGCCGGGCAACCTGAAGAACAACACGATGTTCCTGCCGTGGGCCACGGCCGCGAACTCGCCTTCGGGCGCTCCCGTGCGAGACACCCTGCTGGTGACGCAGCAAGGCACCGGCAAGCCGTGGCTCACGCTGCAGTCGCTGGCCGCCGTGCAGCTGAAGGCGCCGTTCGCCGCCGGCTACGCGATCAAGAAGACCATCACCCCGGTCGAGCAGGCCACCGCGGGCAAGTACACCCGCGGCGACGTGCTGCGCGTGAGCATCGAGGTGAACGCCAGCGCCGACATGACCTGGGTGGTGATCAGCGATCCGATCCCGGGCGGCGCGACCATCCTGGGCGGAGGCCTGGGCCGCGACTCGCAGATCGCCACGCAGGGCGAGAAGAAGTCGGGCGCCGGCTGGCCGGCCTTCGAGGAACGCAGCTTCGAGGCCTTCCGCAGCTACTACGAGTACCTGCCCAAGGGCGTGGTGAAGATGGAATACACCGTGCGCCTGAACAACGTCGGCGACTTCGCGCTGCCCCCGAGCCGCGTCGAGGCGATGTACGCGCCCGAGATGTTCGGCGAGGCGCCGAATGCGCGGGTGAAGGTGGAGGCGGCGAAGTAACGACGCAGTGAGACGTGGTGCAAGGCGGGCCGTCATCCCGCCTTCATCTGTCCTCTTCACCATCGCGGCGAACAACAACCTGGAGGACCCATGGGCCTGTCCATTTCCCTCGGCATCCTGGCCGACCTGATCGAAAACGACCCCGAGAGCGCCGAGCGCTTCGAAGAAGATTTCGCAGTCGTGAACCGCAAGCTCGCCGAGGCGGGCCTGCCGCCGCACGTGGAGCCCCGCGCGCTGCCGCCGCTCGATTCGCGCGCGCAGATCGACGGCCTGCCCTACTCGTTCATCCACTACCTGCGCCGCGCCTACGCGCACCGCGTGACGACGCCCGGATGGACCGCAACGCCCCTGCCGGAAGACACCGACCCCACGGAAGACGAAACGCTCGAAGACGTGGCCAGCACCTTCGAGAGCCACCTCTTGTGCCACTCCGACGCCGAAGGCTTCTATGTGCCGGTCGACTTCGAGGAGGTGATCTTTGCCGATGAAGACGAGACCGACCTCCCCGGCGGCATGCTCGGCTCGTCGTACCGGTTGCTCGAAGAACTGGTGCTCGTCGCGCCCGCCCTGGGCATTGCGCTCACGGACGGCCAGCTGTCGGACGAGGAAGCCGCGCGGCTGGGCGACAGCATGGGCGACGACGAAGGCCTCTACCGGGAGATCGAATCGTGGCTGCTGCTGTATGAATCGGCGCGGTTGAGCATTGCGCACAAGACGGTGATTGTTTTTTCCTAGGAACCTGCGGCCGGATCACCCGCTGAAATCGAGGCCATGTTCGAGACAACCATCCACTGGGTACAGGACATAACGCCTCACAGGCTGGGTCTCATGGCGCGCCCGCGCGGAGGTGAATCACTTTGCGAGGAGATCGCCTCCTGGCAGCGTGCGTCCGTGAGTATGGTGGTCTCGTTGCTCGAATCCCACGAGATTCGAGAGCTCGAGCTCAGGGAGGAAGCGTCACTCTGTGCCGAGCGTGGCATCGCATTCCGGCAGTTTCCGATTCCGGACCGAAGTACACCGCGGTCACAGAGGGACGTTCGAGCACTCATTGCCGAACTGACGGCAGAACTTGCCAGCGCACGGTCCGTTGCCATTCATTGCCGCGCAGGCATCGGTCGCACGGGCCTGATCGCAGGATGCGTGCTCCATGCGCTGGGCGTTCCTGAAAAGGACATCTTCCGCCTGCTGAGCCGCTCCCGCGGCGTGGCAATGCCTGATACGACGGAACAGGCGGATTGGGTCCGAAAGTACGCCCTCGACACGATCCGGGAGCAAATCGATCAACGCTCCGGATTCAATCCTCTGTCTTGATGCCCCGCCACCTCGCCACCGTCACCCTCCTCGTCCACGACTACGACGAAGCCATCCGCTTCTTCACCGAGGCGTTGCGCTTCGACCTTCTCGAAGACACGCCGCGCGGTGCGGGCAAGCGGTGGGTGGTGGTCGCGCTTTCGCGCAACGCGGGTGCCACGCTGCTGCTCGCCAAGGCCGCAGACGATGCGCAGAGGGCCGCAGTCGGCAACCAGGCGGGCGGCCGCGTGTTCCTCTTCCTGCACACGCAGGACTTCGCCGCCGACCACGCGCACATGAAAGCCCATGGCGTCCGCTTTCTCGAAGAACCGAGGCACGAGCCGCACGGCACGGTGGCGGTCTTCCAGGATCTCTACGGCAACAGGTGGGATCTTCTGCAGCCCGCGTGAGCCCAACGAAATCCCGCCATGAACCGCCTCCTCGAAATCCGCACCTACCGCCTGAAGCCCGGCACGCTCGAGGCGTTCGGCGGTGCCGCGGAACCCCATCGACAGCATGCGCGCGCTCAACGATCCGCACCCCGAAGATAAGTAGCCGCAGCCGGATGCGCGGGCCTAAACTCCCGCCTCTGTCATCACCCCTTCCGCTCATCACAGGAGAACCGCATGAACATCCAGGAGATCGCCGACAAGCTCGTGGCCGTGTGCAAGGCAGGAAATTTCGAGGACGCCCTCGTGCTCTACGCCCCCGACGCGGTGAGCGTGGAGGCCGGCGGTCCGCCCGGCCAGTCGCGCGAGGCGGTCGGCCTCGCGGCCATCCGGGCCAAGGGCGAGTGGTGGGTCGAGAACCACGAGGTGCATTCGATGCAGGTCGCAGGCCCGTGGCCGCATGACGACCGCTTCATCGTCGGCTTCAAGATCGACGTGACCATGAAGGCCACCAAGCACCGCTTCACGATGGAAGAAATGGCGCTCTACACCGTCAAGGACGGCAAGATCGTGCGGGAAGAATTCTTCTATTCGATGGGCTAGCGCGGATGCGCGACGCGGCGTTGCCATGACCCTCGAATGGCGCCACACGCTCGAGGCGCTCGACTGGAACGAGCTCTCGCGCCTCTACGAGATCGCTCCGCTCGGCCACAAGAAGCCGGCCGACCTGCAGGTCGTGTTTTCCAACAGCCTCTTCAAGTGCCTCGTCTATGACGATGGCCGCCTGGTCGGCGCGGGTCGCGCGGTGGCCGACGGCCTGGATTGCTCCTACATCTGCGACGTGGCGGTGCACCCCGACCACCAGGGCGCGGGCCTGGGCAAGGCGATCGTCGCGAAGCTCGTGGCGTTCTCGCGCGGGCACCGCAAGATCATCCTGTACGCGGTGGCCGGCAAGGAGCCGTTCTACAAGAAGCTGGGCTTCAAGCGCATGCGCACCGCGATGGCGATCTTCGGCAACGAGCAGCAGGCGCGCGAGCGCGGGTTGATCGACGACAGCTGAACGAAGAAACCCGGGCGGGCGGCGTGACAGCCGTTACGCCCGTGACGAAGCGCAGGGCCGCCTGCGTTGTGAATGGCCGGCGTGCGCCAGATGATCCGCACCTTCCCTCACACGCAGCACACGACATGCCTCTGCTTCCCCCGCCTTTCACGACCCACACGCCCCGCGCCCGCCGCAGGTTTCTCGCACAGGGCGGCTGCGGCCTGCTCGCCGCGCTCGGTGCCACGCGCTTCGCCGATGCGGCCACACCCGTCGCGCACATCGAGGAGCGCCCCGACCTCGCCGCCCACTTCAAGGACGCCGGCGTGCGCGGCACCTGGGTCGTGCTCGACAGCGCCACCTCGAAGCTCACCGTGGTCGACCGCCAGCGCGCCGAGCGGCGCTACAGCCCCGCCTCGACCTTCAAGATCCCCAACAGCCTGATCGCGCTGGAGACCGGCGCGGTGAAGGACATCGACGAGATCCTCCCCTACGGCGGCGGCACCTACAAGCGGAAGGACTGGGAGCGCGACATGAACCTGCGCGACGCGATCCGCGTCTCGCACCTGCCGATCTACCGCGGGGTCGCGCGCCGCATCGGCCTGGCGCGCATGAGCGAGTGGATCGCGAAGCTGCACTACGGCAACGAGACGCTGGGCACCGAGGTCGACCAGTTCTGGGTCAACAACAGGCTGCAGATTTCCGCCGCCGAGCAGGTGCGCTTCTTGATGCGGCTCGCGCAGCGCAGCCTGCCGATGTCGATGCGCGCGCAGGACATGGTCCACGAGATCACGCTGCTGGAGAAGACGCCCACGCACGCCCTGCACGGCAAGACCGGCTGGTACGAATCGCCGGGCTTCTCGCTCGGCTGGTGGGTCGGCTGGGTCGCGCAGGCGAACGGCAGCGTGCAGAGCTTCGCGCTGAACATCGACATGCACGGCGAGGCCGATGTGGCCAAGCGTATTCCGCTCGGGCGCAAGCTGCTCGCGCAGATGAACCTGCTCGCGGCCTAGCGATTGCGCTGCCAGTCTCCGGCGAGGGGATGACTTTTAATCATTTCTCGCATGAGTTAATTGTGATTGAAGCGCAGCGGCCAGACCGCTATCTTTGGCGCCTAAATCATTAAGAGACAAGGCTTTTTCCGGAGTCACGCACATCGGAACGGGTCGCGCGAGATCATGAAAATCCTGGCCGAGGGTCTGCAATTTCCTGAAGGCCCGGTGGCACTGGGCGATGGCTCGGTGGTGCTGGTCGACATGCGCGCCGGGCGCATCGTGCGGGTCGCGCCCGACGGGCGGATGCACACGCTGAGCGACTGCGGGGGCGGTCCGAACGGCGCCGCGATCGGGCCCGACGGCGCGCTCTATGTCTGCGACAACGGCGGCAGCGCCTATGTGCCGGGCCGCTTCACCTCGACCGGTCCGGCGCCCGGCTACGAGGGCGGCAGCATCCGCCGCGTCGATCTGGCCAGCGGTGCGGGCGGTGCCATTGCGACGCTCTACACCCACTGCGGCGAACACCGGCTCTCATCGCCCAACGACCTCGTGTTCGACGCGCACGGCGGCTTCTACTTCACCGACTTCGGCAAGAAACATGCGCGTGCGCGCGACAGCGGCGCCGTGTACTACGCGCTGCCAGATGGCTCTCGCATCGTCGAGGTGGCCTATGGGCTGCTGTCGCCCAACGGCATCGGCCTGTCACCGGACGACAGGGTCCTGTACGTGGCCGAAACCGAGACCGCGCGCCTGTGGGCCTTCGACATCGGCGCGCCCGGCGTGGTCGACAAGCACCCGTTTCCTTCTCCGCACGGTGGGCGCCTTGTCTGCGGGCTGCCGGGCTTCCAGCGCTTCGACAGCCTGGCGGTTCAGGCGAACGGCCATGTGTGCATCGCCACGCTGGTCACGGGCGCGATCTCGGTCGTCGCACCCACCGGCGAACTGGTGCGACAGCAGGTGTTTCCCGACATCTACGTCACCAACATCTGCTTCGGCGGCCCGGCGCTGCGCACCGCTTACCTGACGCTGTCGGCCACCGGCCAGCTCGTGTCGCTGCCATGGCCCGAGCCGGGCCTGCGGCTGCATTTCAACGCCTAGCCCACCGCCCACCACCTACCACCCGGAGAACACCATGAACCGTCGAGAACTCATCACCGCACTGGCGGGGGGCTGCGGCGCCAGCCTCCTGGGCGTCATGCCTTCGCACGCCGCCAGCCCCTACCCGAACCGCCAAGTGCGGGTGGTGGTGCCCTTCACGGCCGGCGGCGGAACCGACGTGGTCGCGCGGGCGATCGCGGTGAGCATGTCCGAATCGCTCGGGCAGACCTTCTACGTGGACAACAAGCCCGGCGCCAGCACGGTGATCGGTTCGGAGTACGTGGCCAAGGCGGCGCCCGACGGCTACACACTGCTGGTGGCGAGCGTGCCGCACGCCACCAACCCGTCGATGATGAAGAACCTGCCGTTCGACACCGTCAAGGCCTTCGCGCCGGTGAGCCTGGCGGTGCAGTCGCCCTTCATCATGGTCGCGTCGTCCACCTCGTCGATCCATTCGATGGACGAGGCGCTCGCCCAGGCCAGGGCGCGGCGCCTGTCGTTCGCGTCCACGGGCAGCGGCACGGCCGACCACCTGTCCATGGAACTGCTCGCGCTGCAATCGGGCGTCTCGATGACGCACGTGCCCTACAAGGGCACCGGCCCGGCCCTGGCCGACGTGATGGGCGGCCACGTGGACCTCATGTTCGCCAACGTGGTGGCCGCAGGGCCGCTCGTGAAGTCCGGCAAGCTGCGCGCGCTCGCAGCGTCGACGGCCAGGCGCTCGGCGTCGCTGCCCGAGGTGCGCACGGTCGCCGAGATCAGCGGCAAGCCCTTCGACGTGAGCGCCTGGACCGGCGTGCTCGCGCCCGCGGGCACCGATCCGGCGGTCGTCGAGCGCCTGAGCGCCGAGGTGCGCAAGGCGCTGCAGACGAACATCACCCGCGAGGCGTTGGTGACCAATGGCGCCGAGCCGGTAGGCAGCACGCCCGCGCAATTCCAGGCCTTCATCGCGCGCGAGATGCAGACCTGGAGCGCCATCATCGCCAAGGCCGGCATCACGCCGAGCTGACCTTCATCGAACAGTCCGCAAGCCCCATGCCATTCGCCATCATCGCCCTCGACAAGCCGAACGCGCAGGCGCTGCGCGCGGCGCTCAAGCCCGCCCACCTGGACTACCTCACCGCTCGCCAGCACATGATGCTGGCCGGCGGCGCGCTGCTGGACGCCGACGGCCAGCCGATCGGCGGCCTCATCGTCGTGGACACCGACGATCCGCAAGCAGCACGGGCTTTCGCAAGCGAAGACCCTTTCAACAGCGGCCAGCTGTTCGCCTCCGTCGAGGTGATGCCCTGGCGCCAGGCGTTCTTCGACAAGAAGCGAACCCGATAACCGGGCTCGCATTGCGCGAGCGTCATCGCAGGGCGCGTTGCGGGCAAAATGCCCCGCAGGTGCCCTCATGAATACAAGATTTGTCGAAGCCTTCCTCTGGGCCGCGCGGCTGGGCAGCTTTCGCGCGGCGAGCGACCGGCTCCACATCACGCAGGCGGCGGTGTCCAACCGCGTGGCCTCGCTGGAAGAAGACATCGGCGCGCGCCTCTTCGAGCGCGACGCGCGCGAGCTGCGGCTCACGCCCGTGGGCGTGCGGCTCATGGACTACGGCGAGCGGCTGCTCGAGCTGCGCCGCGAGATCGTCTCGCTCGGCCGCCCGCGCGGCGACATCCTCGGGCTGGTGCGCATCGGCGCCATCGAGACCGTCGTGCACACGTGGCTCCTGGGCTTTCTCACCAACCTGCGCTCCACCTACCCGGGCATCGAGGTGCAGCTCACCTCCGAGACCACGCTCGCGCTGCACCGGGGCTTGCGCGAAGGGGCGCTGGACATCGCGCTGCAGACCGACCACATCGCCGGCGCGGGCATCGTGAGCACGCCGTGCCTGCCGATGCCGATGGGCTGGGTCGGCCCGCCCGGCGCCGAGGGCACGCAGACCGTCGAGCAGTTGCTGCGCCAGCCTGTGCTCACCATGAGCCCCGGTTCGCAGCCGCACGAGGCGCTCAAGAACCTGTTTCGCGCGGCGGGCATACCGCTGGGCAAGGTGCACTGCGTGAGCTCGATCTCGGCGCTCGCGCGGCTCGTGAAGGCGGGCTTCGGCAATGCGCTGGTGCCGCTGCCGCCCTGCTACGAATACGTGGCCATCGGCGACGTGCGGATCATCGAGTGCGATGCGCTCATCTCGCCGCAGCGCATCGTGGTGAGCCACCTGGAAGCGGCCGACTCCGACGCGATCCGGCTCGTGGCCGAGCTGGCCTGCCGGGCCTCCGACCAGTTCACGACCTCGGCAATCGCACCAACCTGGAGCGCGGCCTCAGAGGGTTAACCCTCAAAACGGCGCATTCCGGCCCCGAAAAGGGGCCAGTAATTCTTGTGGCTGTCGCCCAAAAAAACTCGTTTGTGACAGTCCGACCTCGCGACGGAAGATCGCGCCTTCAATTTTCGAAGGCCCGCCTCCTCTTCCGCCGCCATGAACACACCTGACCTTTCCTCCTCCGCAGCGAACGCGAACGGCATGCTCTTCGTCGCGTCCGACGTCGAGCCGGCCGACGAGGCCGACTTCAACCGCTGGTACGACAGGGAGCACGTGGAAGAGCGCGTGCGCATCCCCGGCTTCCTCTCGGGTGCGCGTTATTTCTCGCTCGAAGGCGGGCGCAAGTACCTGGGGCTGTACCGCACCGAATCGCTGGCCGTGTTCGGTTCGCCGGGCTACCGCGCCGCGTTCGAAAAGCAGACGCCGTGGTCCATCGCCAACCTCGACCGCATGCGCCAGCCGATCCGCCGCGTGTGCGCCGTGCGGGCGGTGACGGGCTTGGGCAGCGGGAGCCATGCGGTCGTGCTGCCGCTGGCGGTCACCAGCGATGTCGAGGCGCTGGTCGCGCGCGCCGCCGCAACCGGCCGCCAGCTCGCCGAACAAGCAGGCTTTGTGCAGTCGTATCTGCTGGCTCCTGACACCACGCTCAGCACGCCGCTGCCGCGCGAAGCCGCCGAAGGCCGCGTGCTGCGGCCGATGCTGGTCGTCGAAACCAGCAGCGTTGATGCAGCGCGCACCGCACGCACCGCCGCAGCCATCGCGCTCGACGCCGACCCGGCCACCGGCTGGCTGCTCGCACTCGGCTGGAAGCTGGGCGCGGCCGAGCTGAACTGATCACGTCTCCTCGCATTTCTCCTCTTCATTGAACAAAGGCATCTCCATGACCGAACACGTTCTCAAGGCCCCGGCCACCGCCGCGGCACCGCCCAAGATGGGCCGGCTCGCGATGGCCAGCTCCATCGGCACCACGCTGGAGTGGTACGACTTCACCGTCTACAACATCATGGCCGCGCTGGTCTTCAACGCGGTGTTCTTCCCATCGTTCGACCCGCTCACGGGCACCATCCTCGCGTTCTCGACCTATGCGGTCGGCTACATCTCGCGGCCGCTGGGCGGCGTGGTGTTCGGGCACCTGGGCGACCGGCTCGGCCGGCGCTTCGTGCTGGTGGCCACGCTGGTCATCATGGGCGTCTCCACCGGCCTCATGGGGCTGCTGCCGACCTACGCGACCTGGGGCATCTGGGCGCCGGTCGCGCTGGTCGCGCTGCGCTTCGTGCAGGGCGTGGCGCTCGGCGGCGAATGGGCCGGCGCGGTGCTGCTGTCGATGGAACACGGCAAGCCGAACGAGCGCGGCCGCAACGCCTCGTTCACGCAGATCGGCCCGTCGTTCGGCACGCTGATCGGCACCGGCTTCATCGCGGCCGTGTCGGCCTGGTTGAGCCCGGAAGACTTCATGGCATGGGGCTGGCGCATTCCGTTCATCTCGAGCGTCGCGCTGGTGCTGTTCGGCCTGTGGCTGCGCAGCGGCGTGGAAGAAACGCCGGTGTTCCTCGAGATGGAACAGAAGAAGGCCACGGCCAAGACGCCCGTGAAGGAAGTGTTCACGCAGCACTGGCGCCGCCTGCTGGTGGCCGGCGGCTCGCGCATCGGCTCCGATGTGCTCTATGCGCTGGTGGTGGTGTTCACGCTCACCTACGTGACGACGGTGCTGCATCTCTCGCGGCCGCTCGCGCTCACCGCGACGATGATCGGCGCGGCCTGCAACGCGATCGCGGTGCCGTACTTCGGCAGCCTCTCGGACCGCATCGGCCGCAAGCCCGTGTACATCGCGGGCGCCCTGCTGGGCATCGTCTGGGCCTTCGTGTTCTTCGTGCTGATGAACAGCGCGCAGCCGATCGCGATCTGCGCGGCGGTGGTGGTCGGCCTGATCATCCACGCGATCATGTACGGCCCACAGGCCGCCTTCGTGACCGAGCAGTTCCCGGGCCGCGTGCGCTATGCCGGCTCGTCGCTGGCCTACACGCTGGCTGGCATTCTGGGCGGCGGCTTCGCGCCGCTCATCATCGCGAGCCTCTACAAGTCGTGGGGCAGCACGGTGGCCGTGTCGCTGTATGTGACGGTGGCGCTCTGCATCACGCTGGTCGCGCTCGTCATCGCGCGCGAAACCGCCAAGAAACCCCTGGAAGCCTGAGATCGCCATGCCTCTTCGTTTTGCCTGCGAAACCGTGAGCGCCGACGGCGCCCGCGCCATCGAACTGCGTTCCGTCGAACCCACCGCGCTGGTGGTGGCCGGATGGACTGGCCGCGACGTCGCGGCCATCGAACACCACATCGAGGAACTGGCCGCCATCGGCGTGCCGCGCCCTTCGAGCGTGCCGCTGTACTACCGGGTGGCCGCACAGCAGCTGACCCAGGCCAGCGCCATCGAGGCGTTGGGCGACCAGAGCTCCGGCGAGGCCGAGCCCGTGTTCTTTTTCTCGCAAGGCGAGTGGTGGCTGAGCGTGGCCTCGGACCATACCGACCGCCAAGTCGAAAGTTATTCCGTCGCCGTCTCCAAACAGATGTGCGCCAAGCCCGTGGCCCAGGTGGCCTGGCGCTGGCGCGACCTGCAGGCGCACCAGGACGAGATCGAACTGCACTCGCGCATCCTCGAGGATGGCCGCTGGGTCGACTACCAACGCGGCACGCTCGCATCGATCCGCCCGCTGGCCGCATTGCGCGACGGCATGCCGGGCGCGGATGCGGCGCCCGAGGGCCTCTTCATGACCTGCGGCACGCTCGGCGCGCTGCCCAACGCGAAGGGCGAAGGCATCCGCCCCGCGTCGCAGATGGAGATCGAGCTGCACGACCCCCGCCTGCAACGGCGCATCGTGCACCGCTATGCGGTGAACGCACTGCCGGTGGTGGCGTGATGCGCGGCACGGGCCACCTCACCATCGCCGCGCTGCGCGAACGCATCGCGCGCGGCGAGCTGTCGCATGAAGCGCTGATCCAGCAGGTGCTCGAAGCGGCCGCGCTGCCTTCGGCGCAGCACGTGTTCACGAAGACCTATGCCGATGCGGCGCTCGCTGCGGCGCGCCATGCGGATGCGGCGCAGAAGGCCGGCGTGCAGCTCGGCGCGCTCGCGGGCCTGCCGGTGTCGGTCAAGGACCTGTACGACGTCGCGGGCGAAACCACGATGGCGGGCTCCGCCGTCTGCAAGGGCGAGCCGCCGGCCGCACGCGATGCAGTGGCCGTGGCGCGGCTGCGCACGCAGGGCGCGGCCATCGTCGGCAAGACCAACATGACGGAGTTCGCGTTCTCGGGCGTGGGCATCAACCCGCACCACGGCACACCACACAACCCGGCCGATGCAGGCACGCCGCGCATCCCGGGCGGCTCGTCGTCGGGCGCAGCCGTGTCGGTGGCGCTGGGCCTCGCGGTCGCGGGGCTGGGCTCGGACACGGGCGGTTCGATCCGCATCCCGGCCGCGCTCTGCGGGCTCGTGGGCTTCAAGAGCACGCAGTCGCGCGTGCCGCGCACGGGCGCCTTCGAGCTCGCGCGTTCTCTGGACACCGTCTGCGCGATGGCGCGCAGCGTCGAGGACTGCCTCGTCGCCGATGCGGCCATTGCCGATGCGCCGCTCGCGGTGCGCCGCCGTCCGCTCGCGGGCCTGCGCCTGGCGGTGCCGCGCACGCTGATGTTCGACGGCATCGAGCCCTCGGTCGCGCGCGCCTTCGAGCGCTCGGTGCAGGCGCTGTCGGCGGCGGGCGCGCAGGTGGTCGACATCACGCTGGCGGAGCTTGCGGAGATCGCGTCGATCAACGCGCCCGGCGGCTTCTCGCCAGTGGAAGCATCGGCCGTGCATCGCGAACGCTTCGCTGCGAAGCGCGAGGGTTTCGACTCGCGCGTGGCCGCACGCATCGCGCTCGGCACCGAGGTGCGCGCCGCGGACTACATCGTCATGCAGGACCGCCGGCGCGACTGGATCGGCCGCGTCGAACACGCGCTCGAAGGCTTCGACGCGCTCATCTGCCCGACGGTGCCGATCGTCGCGCCGCCCATCGCGTCGCTGGCCGAGGACGCGGCGTTCTTCCAGGCCAACGGCCTCTTGCTGCGCAATACCTTCGCGATCAACTTCCTCGACGGCTGCGCGTTCAGCCTGCCGTGCCATGCGCCGGACGAACTGCCCGTGGGGCTGATGCTCTCGTCGGTGCGCGGCGACGATGCGCGGCTCGCGGCCGTGGCGCTGGCGGTGGAGCAAGCGCTGCGCTGACCGTCTTGCCCCCTCTCCTCTCCCTCTCCCGTTCGCGGGAGAGGGTTGGGGTGAGGGAGCAGCTTGCGCTATCTTCAGCGCATGTCCCCGTCCCATCAGCCCCTCGTCGGTCGCCGCATCACCCTGCGGCCCCTCCAGGCCTCCGACGCCCCCGCCCTTGTGGCAGCCGCCGCCGACGGCGAACTCTGGAACCTGCCGTTCACCGTCGTCCCCTCGGCCCAGACCATCGACGCCTACTTGCGCACCCCGCTCGAGGGTCAGGCAGCAGGCCACGTGATGGCCTACGTCACCGTGCTGCGCGAGACCGGCCGCGTCATCGGCTCGACCCGCTTCTGGAAGATCGATCGCACCCACCGCAAGCTGGAGATCGGCAGCACCTGGATCTCTGCCTCGTGGCAGAAGAGCTTCGTCAACACCGAAGCCAAGTACCTGATGCTGTGCCACGCCTTCGAGGAGATGGCCTGCGTGCGCGTGCAGTTCACCACCGACGAGATCAACGCGGCATCGCGCGCGGCCATCCTGCGGCTCGGCGCGAAGCAGGAGGGCATCGTGCGCCACGAGCGGATCATGCCCAACGGCCGCAAGCGCAACTCGGTGCGCTTCAGCATCATCGACGACGAGTGGCCGGCGGTGAAGGATCAACTGGAAACGAGGCTTCACGCATGACTGTTCATTCCATCGTCTCGACCGAAGAGCGCCATTTCGAGAGCCTGTACCTGGCGCTCGACACGGTCGCTCGCGAAAAGAAATACCTCGCGCAGATCCAGGCGCCGCCGTGGGAGCAGTCGCTCGCGTTCTATCGCAACGTGCTGGCCGAGGGCTTTCCGCATGTCGTGGCCGTCGATGCCGGCGGCCGGGTCGTGGGCTGGTGCGACGTGTCACCGGTCTTCGGGCATTCGCGCGCGCACATCGGCATCCTGGGCATCGCCCTCTTGCCCGAGGCGCGCGGCCGGGGCCTGGGCACGCAGCTGCTGCAGGCGGCCATCGACCGGTCGTGGGCACGCGGGCTCACCCGCATCGAACTCTCGGTGCGCGCGGACAACCTGAACGCCAAGGCGCTGTACGAGCGCCTCGGCTTCGAACACGAAGGCCTCGCCCGGCGCGCCAGCCTCATCGACGGCATTTACCACGACGCTTTCAGGATGGCACTGCTTCGCTAGACTGAAACCTTCACTGCAATTTGGAGAGAGCGCCCATGTGCAGAAGCATCAAGACCCTCTACAACTTCGAGCCCCCCGCCACCGAGCAGGAGATACGCGCCGCCGCGCTGCAGTTCGTGCGCAAGCTCAGCGGTTTCAGCGTGCCGTCCAAGGCCAATGAAGAGGCCTTCGAGCGCGCGGTCGACGAGGTGGCCGCGACCGCGGCGCGCCTGATCGACTCGCTGGTCACCACGGCCGAGCCGAAGGACCGCGCGGTCGAGGCGGAACGCGCGAAGGCCCGGTCGGCGGCCCGGTTCGGCACCGCGCCCGCCTGAAAAGCCCTCGCCGACGCTTGCCCGCGCGGCGTTTGATATCGTGTTTGCGTGTTGCCAGATGCAACCGACACGCACATGAAAAAGACCTACACCGGCGGCTGCCACTGCGGCGCCGTGCGATTCGAAGCCGACATCGACCTCACCCTGGGCACCCTGCGGTGCAACTGCGCCATCTGCACCCAGACGCGCTTCTGGCCGGCCATCGTCGCGACCGATGCCTTCCGCCTGCTCGAAGGCGAATCCGAACTCAGCGACCAGATGCTGGACACCCGCAACAGCCACTACATCGTGTGCCGCCACTGCCGCGTGCGCTCCTTCGGCGTGGGCCATTCGCCCGAGACCGGCGCCAGCGCCTACGGCGTGAACGTGACCTGCCTGGACGACGTGGAACTGGACGAGCTGACCAGCTCGCCGATCAGCTACGTGGACGGGCACCGCGGCACCTGGCACGTCGCGCGCGCGGCCATCGGCACCTGACGCGAGCGTCGCTCCCCACAAACATCCACACCCACAGGAGACAACCTCATGCCCATCGAACTCTGGCTCGCCTTCGTCGCGGCCTCCGCCGTGCTGCTGATCATTCCGGGGCCGACCATCCTCACGGTGATCAGCTACTCCATGTCGCACGGCCGCCGCGCCAACGTGCCGCTCATCGCCGCCGTGGCATTGGGCGACTCGACCGCGCTGGTCGTCTCGCTGCTGGGCCTGGGTGCGCTGCTGGCGACCTCGGCCTTCTGGTTCACGGTGGTCAAGTGGGTGGGCGGGCTGTACCTGCTGTACCTGGGCATCCGGCTGATGCGCGCGGGGATCACGTCCACCGAGATGGCCGCACCCGCGGCGCCGGCCTCGCGCTGGAGGCTCTTCGCCAACACCTACCTGGTGACGGCGCTCAACCCCAAGGGCATCGTTTTCTTCGTGGCGTTCCTGCCGCAGTTCATCAGCCCGGCGGCCGACGTGACGCGGCAGATGTGGGTGCTGGCCGTGACCTTCGTGGCGATGGCCGCGCTGAACGCGACGCTGTATGCGGTGTTCGCGGGCTCGGCGCGCAAGCTGCTTTCGTCGCCGCGCGCGCAGCGGCGTTTCAATCTCACGGGGGGTTCGCTGCTGAGCGCGGCAGGCCTCTGGGCGCTGATGGCGCGCCGGCCGGGGTAAGGCATACCGCTCAATAAAAAGGCCGCGAAGCGCAGAGTTCGCGGCCTTTTTTGCTTCAGCGGTTCGGGTTGTTGGGCGCCCGGTCGTAGCGGTTCGGGACCCCATCGCCGTCGCGGTCGCGGTCGGCACGGTTCGGCACGCCGTCGCGATCGCGGTCGCGGTAAGCGCGCGGCGGCGGGTTGTTGTCGTACGGTGCGACCACGCAACCGGCCAGGGCGGCCGATGCGGCCAGCACGATCGTCAGTGTCTTCATCATCATGATGCGTTTCTCCTTGGAGTGGTTATGAAACCGGGCTCGCCTCCAGCGAGCCGGTAGGGCATTGAAGGCCACGCCGGTACGCGTTGGGTTTCCCGATGGAAGCCGTCGCGTGAAGTTCGTTACCGGATGTGGAATCTGATGTGAACTTTGGCCTCGCGCCCGCGTGCCGGCAAGGCGGCAAGGCGCCCGTTGCCGAGTAGGCGAGGTTCCCGTGGTGCTTCGCGGAGAATGCGGGCAACCGCCCCCTGAATCACCCTCACCTTTCGATGCAGTTGCTTGCGCTTTTCACGCCCACCCGCAGGGCGCTCGCCGTGGCCGTGCTGTCCGTGGCCTGCGCGCACCCGGCCTGGGCGCTCGTCACCTTCGACGACGTGAAGCGCGATTTCCGCTCCTCCGACACCGCCGTGCTCGACCGCAACGGCGAGCTGCTGCAGCGCGTGCGCACCGACGCCACCGTGCGGCGCGGCCAGTGGATCGCGCTGGCCGACGTGTCGCCGGCCCTGCGCACAGCCATGGTGCTGAGCGAGGACCGGCGCTTCTACGAACACAGCGGCATCGACTGGCGCGCGGTGTCGTCCGCCGCCTGGGGCAACCTCTGGAACACGCGCACCCGGGGCGCCTCGACCATCACGATGCAGCTGTCGGGCCTGCTGGACGAGGACCTGCGCCGCACCTCGGGCGGCCGCAGCTTCACGCAGAAAATCGGCCAGACCGTGGCCGCCACGCAGCTGGAGCGCAGCTGGCGCAAGGACCAGATCCTGGAGGCGTACCTGAACACCGTGCCGTTCCGCGGCGAGATCGTGGGAATCGATGCGCTCTCGCGCACCCTCTTCAGCAAGGCGCCGAGCGGCCTCGATGCGCGCGAAGCAGCGGTGGCCGCGGCGCTGGTGCGCGCGCCGAACGCCAAGCCTGCCCTCGTCGCGCAGCGCGCGTGCGAGGTGCTGCGCGCGATGGAGCCCGAGCAGAAAGTCGATTGCGATGCGGTCGACATGTTCACGAGCGCCGCGGTGCAGCGCCGCGCCTTCGATGCGAACGAGGGCATCGCGCCGCATGCCGCGCGGCGGGTGCTGCGTGAGTTGCGAGATGCGGATGCCGCCGCTCCCGCCGCCCCGCCGAAGAACAAGGAAACCAGCATCCGCACCACGCTGCGCGCGCCGCTGCAGCGCTTCGCGCTCGACTCCCTGCAGCGCCACCTGCGCGAGCTGCGCGACCGCCACGTGGAAGACGGCGCGCTCGTGGTGCTGGACAACGCGAGCGGCGAGGTGCTCGCGTGGGTCGGCTCCTCCGGCCCGCTGAGCCAGGCGGCCGAGGTCGATGGCGTCACGGCGCTGCGCCAGCCGGGCTCCACGCTCAAGCCGCTGCTCTACGGCCAGGCGATCGCCGAGAAGCGGCTCACCGCGGCCTCGCTGATCGAGGACTCGTCGGCGCAGATCAGCACCGCGAGCGGCCTCTACATTCCGCAGAACTACGACCGGCAGTTCAAGGGCCCGGTCTCCGCGCGCACGGCACTGGCCGCATCGCTCAACGTGCCGGCGGTGCGCACGCTGGTGATGGTGTCGCCCGAGTCGTTCGCGCGGAGCCTGCGCGCAACCGGGCTGCCGCTGCGCGAGAGCGGCGACTACTACGGCTACAGCCTCGCGCTCGGCAGCGCCGAGGTGTCGCTGCTGTCGCTCGCCAACGCCTACCGCATGCTCGCCAATGGCGGGCGCTACGGCACGACGACGCTGACCGCGCGGCCGCCGGCGTCTGCCGCCGACAGGGCGAAGACCGCGGCTGCTGCGCCGCTGCTCGATCCGCGCGCCGCCTTCATCGTCGGCGACATCCTCTCCGACCCGAACGCGCGCACGCGCACCTTCGGCCTGGACAGCATCCTCTCGACCCGCTTCTGGACCGCGGTGAAAACCGGCACCAGCAAGGACATGCGCGACAACTGGGCCGTGGGCTGGTCGCAGCGCTACACGGTCGGCGTGTGGGTGGGCAACGCGAGCGGCGCGTCGATGTGGGACGTGAGCGGCACCAGCGGCGCGGCACCCGTGTGGGCCGAGGTGATGCGCTTCCTGCATGCGCGCGAGCCCAGCCGCGCACCGGCGCCGCCTGCCGGCCTCGTCGAGGCGCGTGTCGAATTCGGCCCCGCCGCCGACGGCAACGCCATCGAGGCGGCGCGCAGCGAGTGGTTCCTGCAGGGCACCGAGCAGCCGCTCTTCGCGCTCGATACCGGCATGGCGACCAACGCCTTCGCCGCGCGCATCACCGCGCCCTCGGACGGCACCATCATCGCGCTGGACCCGGACATTCCGCCGCTGCGCCAGCGCGTGCGCTTCGAGTCCGAGGGCCGCGGCGTGCAGTGGCGCATCGACGGCAAGCCCTTCGCGCGCGGCAACAGCGCGCAGTGGCTGCCGTGGCCCGGACGCCATGTGATTGAACTGGTCGACGCCTCCGGCAAGGTGGTCGACCAGCGCAGGCTCGAAGTGCGCGGCGCGGGCGTGGTGACCAAGAGCGCGCGCCGATGAAAGCGCTGCGCGGCTGGCTCGGTCTTCTTCTGGCATGCATCGCGATGCTGGCCTGGCTGCCGGCCGCGCAGGCCAGGCCCGTGCCGGTGCCCGCCATGTCGTCGCGCGTGGTCGATCTCACGAACACGCTGCAGGCGTCGGAGGCCGATGACTTGCGCCAGCAGATCGACGCGCTGGAGACAGACACCGAGGCGCAGCTCGCCGTGCTGATCGTGCCGACCACCGGCGAGGATTCCATCGAGCAGTTCGCCACGCGCGTGTTCGCGCAGTGGAAGCTCGGGCGCGAGGACGCGGACGACGGCGTGCTGCTGCTGGTGGCGCTGAAGGACCGCCGCATGCGCATCGAGGTGGGCACGGGCCTGGAAGGCAGGATCACCGACATCCAGGCCGCCCGCATCATCGACCAGCAGATGACCCCGCGCTTTCGCAGCGGCGACTTCGCGGGCGGCATCCGCACCGCGGTGCAGTCGCTGTCGCTGCTCGTCGGCGGCACGCTGTACGGCACCGAGGCGCCGCAGGTTCAGGATGCGCAGGGGGTGCAGGAAGTGCAGTCGTCCACGGACGATGCACCGCGCGAAGCGGGCGGCGTCACGCCCGCGGGCTGGGCGCTCTTCGGCGTGCTGCTGTGGAGCATCGCCGTCGGCGCATGGCATGGCCGCCGGCGCGCGAAGCCGGCGCCCACCGCCGAGGACTGGCTCGCGCAGCGCACGCCCGCGGAAGAGACCTACGCCTCCGGAAAAAGAAAGAAGCGGCGCAAGAACGCCGAACGCTCGCGGCCGCCGTCGCCCGTGGCCTCGCCGGCATCGGCGCCGTTCAAGCGCTGGCCGTTCTCGATGGCCCTCCTGGCCGCCGCGCCCCTTGTGGCGGCGACCGTACTGGTGAGTCCCGCACTGCTTGGAATGCTGCTGTTTCTGCCCGCACCGGTCGGTTTCGGCCTCGGAATCGCGTGCAGCCGCTCGGTGCTGGCACGGATCGTCACCACCATCGCGGTGCTCCTGATCGTGGCGCTGACCTTCGCCGGCAAGTTCATGGATGGGGCCGACATCGGGCTGGGCATGATGTACATGGTGATCGCGGCGATCGTGCTGGCCTACCTCGCAGCGGTCGGCCTCGGCGCACGCAACGCCTGGCGCGAGAGCCCGCGCAGCTTCTGGGTGCGCCTGGTCTTCGTGCTCGGGGCGACCGCGATCCTGGGCTGGACCTTCTACGACGGCGGGGGCGACGACATCGGGCTGCCGATGCTGCTGGTCGCCGCCGTGAGCTCGGCCTTCGCCTTCCTGCCAAAGGCGTTCAACCTGGAGAGCGACGGCAGCGGCAGTGATAGCGACAGTGACAGCGGGTGGTCGAGCAGCAGCAGCAGCAGTTCTTCGAGCGACAGTTCGTCCTCCTCGTCTTCTTCGTCGTCGGACAGCGGCGGCTCCAGCAGTGGCGGCGGCGCCTCGGGCAGTTGGTAGCCGGCTACCCACCCGGTCAAACGCCAGCTATCCACCGCGCCGCGACTGGCTTAGGATGGCGCCGCCTCCCACTCCCTCGGCCTCCTCATGGATTCATTGACCGCACTCTGGGGTGACTTCCTCGTCTTCGCGGGCGTCATCTTCGGCATCCTGCGGAAAGTGCCCGATGTCTTCTGGGCCGCGCTCATCGCGGCGGCGCTGGCCCTGTGGGGCGTGAAGGTGGCCAACCGCGACAACGCCCGGCACTTCATGCGGCAGCTGCGGCACGACAAGGACGAGAAGGCCGCCCAGCGCCTGGCGGACCTGCGCCGTGATGTGTACCTGCACGCGATCGACCAGTTCGTGCACGCGAGCTCCTACCTGAGCTCGCTGCCGACCGCGGACCTGAACAAGGCCGACGCGGCGCAGCCGCTGCAGGGCTTCTTCGCGGCAGCGGCCAAGCTGCAGATGGTGTCGGAGGCCAAGACCTCGGCGCTGGTGTCCGATCTCATCGGCACCTTCAGCGCGCTGCATTTCAAGCTCATCGGCGCGGCCCAGCCGATCCAGCAGGTGCTCAGCGAGATCGACTTCTACACGACGCTCTGCGAAGGCGCACTGGCCGAGCAGAAGCGCGCGCTCACGGCCATCGACCAGTTCGTTGCGTCAGGCAACGTCGAGGGCGACGAGACAAAACGCAAGATGCTCGACCTCGCGCTGGACACCCAGACCAAGTTCCTGCGCGACCACAGCGAGACGCGCCAGGCGCTGCACGTGGAGCGGCATGCGCTGCACGGCGAGTTCGTCAAAAGCCTGATGCTGGGGCTGCAGGCCATCAACACGAAGATGCAGCCGATCATGGTGGCGATCCGGCGCGAGTTGAACATCGACAACCAGATCGACGTCTATGCAGACGCCGTCTCCGAACAGCAGGACCGCGTGGCGGGCGCGGTCGCCGAACTGATGGCGCAATTGGACGAGCCGCGGCAGACGCTGCAGAGGTCGAAACCCTCCAGCATCGAGAACCGCTGACCGGGCCCGGAAGCCGCACGGCCCGCGCGCAAAGAGCCAAGCGCAAGAGCCCATGAGGCCGACTGCGACTTTGCGTGAATGTCAGAATTCATCCAATGATTCAATGAATAGGCGCTCCGAGACATGCTGGCACACGCCCCCCGAACCTCCCTGGCGGACACCGCCGCCGACAGCATTCGCAACGAAATCTCCGCGGGCCGCTGGGCCATCGGCACGCGCATTCCCATCGAGCCGCAGCTCGCGCAACTGCTGGGCGTGAGCCGCGGCACGGTGCGCGAGGCGGTGAAAACGCTGGTCTCGCGTGGCCTCCTCGAAGTGCGGCAGGGCTCGGGCACCTACGTGCGCTCGGGCTACGACCCCTCGGCCAGCCTGCAGAAGATGCGCCTGGCCAGCCTGCGCGACCAGTTCGAGGTGCGCCGCGCGCTCGAGGTCGAGGCCGCCCGGCTCGCCGCGGTGCGCCACACCGCGCGCGACCTGCGCCGCCTGCACACCCTGCTCGACAAACGCGGCGTGCCGGAACCGGGCGACGACGGCGCGGGCTTCATCGAGCGCGACCTCGCCTTCCACCTGGCCATCGTCGACATCTCGGGCAACCTCGCGCTGGCCGAGACCTGCCGCTTCATCACCGGCTACATCAAGGAAACGATCGCAAGCAGCATGGGCACCAGCCTGCCCGAGCCCGACGAAGCCGCGCACCGCGCCATCGTCGAAGCCATCGCGAGCCGCGACCCCGAGCGCGCCGCGACCGCCGTGCGCAATTTCATGGCGCCGATGCTCAACATGCTGGCGCTGGGGACGGCATGAGCGCCGCGCCGGGCCGCCCCAAGCAAGCTCGCACCGCAGTGCGCAGCACGAAGGTACTTCAATGAGCGCGATTCCTTTGCAAGCCGGCGCCATGCACCGCAACCCGCCCGCAGCCAACACCACCACCGAAGAACTGCTGATCGACGCCGAGGCCGACAGCGTGCCTGCGCCGCGCCCGACCCCCACGCCCAGCCTCGCGCGCCGTATCCTGCTCGGCGCGAGCGTGGTGCTGATCGCGTTCAACCTGCGGCCGGTGTTCGCGAGCCTCTCGGTCGTGCTGCCCGAGATCATCCAGGCCACCGGCCTCTCGGCCACGGCCGCAAGCCTCTTGACCACGCTGCCGATCCTGTGCCTGGGCGTCTTCGCGCCGCTCGCGCCCTGGCTCGGCCGGCGCTTCGGCACCGAGCGCACGCTGCTGGGCTGCATGGTGCTGATCCTCGTGGGCACGGTGCTGCGCGGCACGGGCAACATCCCGCTGCTGTTCGTGGCATCGGCCATCGCGGGCAGCGGCATCGCGGTGTCGAACGTGCTGCTGTCGGGCCTGGTGAAGCGCGACTTCGCCAAGCAGGCGGCGCTGATGATGGGCCTCTACACGATGGCGGTGTGCGGCGGCGCGGCGAGCGCCGCGGGCCTCACGGTGCCGCTCGAACATGCGCTGGGCGGCGGGTGGACCTATGCGCTGGCCATGTGGGCGATCCCGGCGCTCCTGGTCACGCTGATCTGGGCGCCGCAGGCGCTGCCGCTCAAGCCGGTGGCGAGCGAATCGGGCTTCACCGTGCAGGGCCTCTGGCGCGACCGGCTCGCGTGGCAGGTCACGCTCTTCATGGGGCTGCAGTCCGCCCTCGCCTACATCGTGATGGGCTGGCTCGCGCCGATCCTGCGCGAGCGGGGCCTGGGCAGCGAGACGGCCGGCTATGTGGTGTCGCTGTCGGTCATGACGCAGGTGGTGACCTGCCTCGTGGTGCCGGCGCTGGCGGTGAAGCTGCGCAACCAGCGCGGCCTGGGCGTGGTGCTGTCGCTGCTCACGGTGTGCGCGATGCTGGCGATGCTGTTCGCACCGTTGGGCGGTGTCTGGCTCTGGGCCGTGATGCTGGGCATCGCGCAGGGCGGCACCTTCGCGCTCGCGCTCACCATGATCGTTCTGCGCTCGCGCGATTCGCACATCGCCGCGCACCTCTCGGGCATGGCGCAGGGCGTCGGCTACATGGTGGCCGCCTGCGGGCCGCTCCTGGCCGGGCTGCTGCACGGATGGACCGGCAGCTTCCGCGCCTCGGCGTGGCTCTTCGTCGGGCTGGGCATCGCGCTGGTGATCGCCGGGCTGGGCGCCGGGCGCACGCTGTACGTGGGCGCGGTGACCGTGCCCAAGCACTGAGGCCGGGCCTTTTCAACGATTTATTGCGGCCCGCCGCAGAAGCCCGCGCGCTCCGTCGTCTTCGCGGTGAAGTGGATGCGCGTGGTGGTCGTCGCGCTGCGCGGCTCGTTCTGCGGCCACTCGCTCTGCAGCCAGGTGTATTGCCAGCCGTAGGGTGCACCGGGCTTTGCAGGCTCGTCGTAGGCGATGCGCAGGCTCCCGAAGCTCTCGTCGTGGCAGTGCTTGGACGTCTTGTATTCCTTCTCGCTGAAGCAGGCGCGGACCATCTTCGAACACGAGAACGGAATGCCTTCGTGCACCGCCTTGCCGCCCTCCAGCGGCACGAAATCGGCGGTGTCGAACGACGCGCCGCCGCCCGAGTAGCCCTCGGACACCGTCTGCAGCACGGCCACCGCCCATTTGCCTTCGGCCAATGGATAGAGCGCGGGCGCGAGCGACAGGCGCACGTCGGCGCGCTCGGGGTTCTCTTTCTTCGTCGATGCCGCATAGGCCGAGAAATCGTGCAGGCGATCCAGCTGCCAGCCCGCCGCATCCGCGCTGCGCCTGACGCGCGCCATGGCCAACGGCTCGCCCGAGAGGACCACGTACTCGGCGGGTGCCGCGCCGCGCGGGCGGTGCAAGGTCAGCTCCTGCACGTCGCAGGGCTGCGGCAACAGGGCGCACAGGCGCGTGCGCCATTGGGCGTCGAGCGCGTCGGGTTTCTTGACCGCATCGAAGACCTGCGCCGAGGGCGCGGCGGCCAGCGCGGGGCCGGCGGACGACAGGGCGAGCAGCAAGGCGCCGGCACCGGTGATGAGCAGCTTTTTCATGGGCCACGATGGTAGCCACGTAAAGTCGGGGCAGCCCATGAATTCCGCCCCTCCTCCCCTCCTCCAGATCGAGGCACTGCGCTTCGCCTACCCCGACCAGACCCCCATCGCCAACGGCTGGAACGCCGCCATCGGCCCCGGCATCACGCTGCTCTACGGCGACACCGGCGCCGGCAAATCGGCGCTACTCCAGGTGATCGCCGGCGTTCTGCCCGCCACGAAGGGCCGGCTGACCGTCGCGGGCACCAGTCTCGATGCGTCGCCCGAGGCCTACCGCCGCAACGTCTTCTTCGTCGACCCGGCCACGGACAAGTTCGACCAGGTCACGGCGCGGGCTTGCACCGCCACCCTCCGCGAAGGCAACGCGCACTTCGACGAAGCCCTCTGGCAGACGCTGATCGAAGGCTTTTCCCTCCCCCCGCACATCGACAAGCCGATGTACATGCTCTCCACGGGGTCCAGGCGCAAGGTCTGGCTGGCCGCCGCCCTCGCCTCGGGGCGCCCGCTGGTGCTGCTGGACGAGCCGACGGCCGCGCTGGACGCCGGCTCGGTCCGCGCCCTGTGGGGCGCCCTGGCCGACCTGGCAGAGCAGCCCGGACGGGCCGTCATCGTCGCCAGCGCCGCGCGGATCGACGAGGTGCCGCTGGCCGCCACCATCGAATTGCCCCTCGATTGACAGAGCCTCGCGCGGGGAGATAACCCCGGCGGCTGTCCGGGCGGGTCGCCGCCCGGCGACAATCGCGGATTCCGGCGGTCCGATCCCGTCGGGAGTTCCAGCCACCCGACCCCCTCAGCTTTACGGAAGCAAGCGCATGAGCACGAAGCAACCCACCATCGTCTACACCCTCACCGACGAGGCGCCCCTCCTGGCGACCTACGCGTTCCTGCCCATCGTGCGCGCCTTCACGGCCCCGGCCGGCATCGACGTCACCACCAGCGACATCTCGGTGGCCGCCCGCATCCTGGGCGAATTCCCCGAATTCCTCAGCGACGCGCAGAAGGTGCCCGACAACCTGGCCGAACTGGGCAAGCTCACGCTCAAGCCCGAAGCCAACATCATCAAGCTGCCCAACATCAGCGCCTCGGTATCGCAGCTCAAGTCGGCCATCAAGGAGCTGCAGGGCAAGGGCTACAAGATCCCCGACTACCCCGAGAACCCGACCTCCGACGAGGACAAGGACATCCGCGCGCGCTACAACAAGTGCACCGGCAGCGCGGTGAACCCGGTGCTGCGCGAAGGCAACTCCGACCGCCGCGCGCCCAATGCGGTGAAAGAGTACGCACGCAAGAACCCGCACAGCATGGCCGACTGGAGCCAGGCCTCGCGCTCGCATGTCTCGCACATGCACGGCGGCGACTTCTATCACGGCGAAAAGTCCATGACGCTGGACCGCGCGCGCAACGTGAAGATGGAGCTGATCACCAAGAGCGGCAAGACCGTCGTGCTCAAGTCCAAGGTGGCGCTGCTGGACCGCGAGGTCATCGACTCCATGTTCATGAGCAAGAAGGCCCTGCTGGCCTTCTATGAAAAGGAGATCGAGGACGCGCACAAGACCGGCGTCATGTTCTCGCTGCACGTCAAGGCCACGATGATGAAGGTCTCGCACCCCATCGTGTTCGGCCACTGCGTGAAGATCTTCTACAAGGAAGCCTTCGAGAAACACGGCAAGCTGTTCGACGAGCTGGGCATCAACGTCAACAACGGCATGGTCGATCTCTACAACAAGATCGCCGCGCTGCCCCAGAGCACGCAGGACGAGATCAAGCGCGACCTGCACGCCTGCCACGAGCACCGCCCCGAACTGGCGATGGTCGACTCGGCCAAGGGCATCACCAACTTCCATTCGCCCAACGACGTGATCGTGGACGCATCGATGCCCGCGATGATCCGCAACGGCGGCAAGATGTGGGGCGCCGATGGCCGCCTGAAGGACGTGAAGGCCGTGATGCCCGAATCGACCTTCGCCCGCATCTACCAGGAGATCATCAACTTCTGCAAGTGGCACGGCGCCTTCGACCCCAAGACGATGGGCACCGTGCCCAACGTCGGCCTCATGGCCCAGAAGGCCGAGGAATACGGCTCGCACGACAAGACCTTCGAGATCCCCGAAGACGGCGTGGCCAACATCACCGACCTGGACACCGGCGAAGTGCTGATGAGCGAAGACGTGGAGCAAGGCGACATCTGGCGCATGTGCCAGGTCAAGGACGCGGCGATCCGCGACTGGGTGAAGCTGGCCGTCACGCGCGCGCGCAACTCCGGCATGCCGGTGGTGTTCTGGCTGGACGCCTACCGCCCGCACGAGGCGCAGCTGATCACCAAGGTCAAGATGTACCTGCACGAGCACAACACCTCGGGCCTGGACATCCAGATCATGAGCCAGGTGCGCGCCATGCGTTACACGCTGGAGCGCGTCGTGCGCGGCCTGGACACCATCAGCGCCACCGGCAACATCCTGCGTGACTACCTCACCGACCTGTTCCCCATCATGGAGCTGGGCACCTCGGCCAAGATGCTGTCGATCGTGCCGCTGATGGCCGGCGGCGGCCTCTACGAAACCGGCGCGGGCGGCTCGGCCCCCAAGCACGTGCAGCAACTGGTCGAAGAGAACCACCTGCGCTGGGATTCGCTGGGCGAATTCCTCGCGCTGGCCGTGAGCCTGGAAGACTTGGGGCTGAAGACCGGCAACGCGCAGGCCAAGATCCTGGCCAAGACGCTCGACGCCGCCACCGGCAAGCTGCTGGACAACAACAAGAACCCCTCGCCCAAGACCGGCCAGCTGGACAACCGCGGCAGCCAGTTCTACCTGGCGATGTACTGGGCGCAGGAACTGGCCGCGCAGACCGAAGATACGGCGCTGCAATCCAAGTTCAAGAAGCTGGCCGAAACGCTGAGCGCCAACGAGAAGAAGATCGTCGACGAACTCGCGGCCGTGCAGGGCAAGCCGGTGGACATCGGCGGCTACTACCTGGCCGACAAGGAAAAGTTCGAGACCGTGATGCGCCCGAGCGCGACGCTGAACTCGGTGCTGGCATCGGCGCAGGCCTGATGAGGAAACGGGCGGCGTTCGCGCTTCATTGCTGAAGCCGGATGCTTGCCTCTATGACGGCCTGCCGCGCAAGCGACAGGTCGTTGTCATTTGTGGGGCCCATCACCGATGCCCCGTGAATCCCGACCGAGGAGACGCAATGCAAATCCGCGAAATCGCCGCTTCGGACCTCGAAGCCGTCTACCGCCTGCTCGCTGCCAACGGATGGGCGCACCGGATTCCTGACGAGGCGTACCTCGGCAGGCTGGTAGCGGCGTCGCAGCACGCATGGGTCGCCGTGGTCGATGGAGCCATCGCCGGCTTCGCACGCGCCCTCACCGACGGGCTCTCGAACGGCTACCTGTCGATGGTGGTGGTCGCGGCGCCGTTTCGCGGACGCGGCATCGGCCGAGGGTTGGTCGAGCACATCGTGGGCGCCGAGGAGAACGTCACCTGGGTCCTGCGCGCAGGCAGGGACGGCGCGCCGGCTTTCTTCGCCAGGCTGGGCTTCGCGCCCTCGACGCTCGCGATGGAGCGGCCCCGCGCCGCACGGGGCTAGACTGTTCGCCCGTCAACCACGCTGCGAAAGGCAGGCCATTCATGAAACTCTGGTTGATTTCCATCGCGTGCATCGCAGCGGCCGGTGCCACCCACGCGGCCGAGAGCTGCGAGACCTTGCGCGCACAAATCGAATCGAAGATCAGCGCGGCGGGCGTCACGCGCTTCGCGGTGCTCACCCTCGATGCCGACACGCCCGCGGCCGGGCAGGTGGTGGGCAGCTGCGAACTGGGCACCAAGAAGATCGTCTATCAGCGCGATGTGGGGTCGGCGCCCGGCGCCGCAGTCCCGGCAACGACACCGCCCAGCACGCCCGAAGACAGCGACATCCTGACCGAATGCAAGGACGGCACGGTGTCCGTCGGCGGCACCTGCAAACGCTGAGCGCAGGCACACAGGGGCGCGGCGCGAAGAAGACGATGAACCCCTTCCTGCTCTCCCTGCCGCGGTTGTTCTTCGGCCTCGTCACGCTGGTGGCCGTCGGCTGGCAGTTGTCGATCCATGTGCGCATGGGCTTCGATGTCGTCAACTTCTTCAGCTACTTCACCAACCTGTCGAACTTGTTCGCCGCGTTCGTGCTGCTGCTGACGGGAGTGCACTTCTTGTCGGGCCGTGCGTCGTCCGCCTCGATGGACCGGCTGCGCGCCGTTTCGACCGTCAACATGGCGGTGGTCGGCATCGTCTTCGCGCTGCTACTGCGCAACGTGGACCTCGGCGCGCTGCTGCCGTGGATCAACACCTGGCTGCACTACGTGATGCCCTGCGCCGTCGTGCTTGACTGGCTGCTGCAGCCACCGCGCACGCGGCTGGGCGGCAGGCAACTGCTGGCGATCCAGATCTTTCCGATCGCGTACCTCGTCTACGTGCTGGCGCGCGGCAGCGCCGCCGGCTGGTACCCCTACCCCTTTCTCAACCCCGCGAACGTGGGCGGCTACGGCGGCGTGGCCGTGTATGCCGCGGGCATCGCGCTGACCTTCTTCGTCGGCGGCTGGGTGCTGCTGGCGCTGGGCAACAAACTCAAAAGGAGCAACGATGGCTGACAAGGTGCTGGTGTTCTATGGCTCGTACCGCTCGGACCGCATGGGCGTGCGGCTCGCGGACTTCATCATGGCGGGCCTGCGCGCACGAGGCGCCGATGCGGAGTTCATCGACGCCAAGGCGGTCGACCTGCCGATGCTCGACCGCATGTACAAGGAGTACCCCAAGGGCACGGCGCCCGAGGCCATGGAAGCGCTGGCGGAAAAGATCCGCACGGCGGATGCCTTCATCTTCGTGACCGGCGAGTACAACTGGGGCCCGCAGCCCGGCCTGAAGAACCTGACGGACCACTTCCTCGAAGAGTGGTTCTGGCGGCCCGCCGCGGTCGCGAGCTATTCGGCCGGGCGCTTCTCGGGCGTGCGCTCGGGGACGGTGTGGCACTCCATCCTGTCGGAGATGGGGATGGTGGTGGTGTCGAGCACGCTCGCGGTGGGGCCGATTTCGCAGACGCTGGATGAAGCCGGCCGACCGACGGGCAAGGCGGGCGAAGCGCTGGAGCGCGCCTTCCCTCGGTTCGCCGATGACCTGGCTTGGTGGACCGAAGCGGCGCGCGCGCAACGGGCGCTGAAGGCGCCGCCTTACTGACGCCGGGTCTGACGCAGGGCCGCGAGCACTTCGACCATCTTCTGCAGCGCCGCTTCGGGCGTTGCCTCGATGCAGATCGAGCACGCCAGCATCAGGTTCAACGGCTGGCCGAAGTCTTCGACCGCGATGCCGGTCGCGCTCTCGCGCAGCACGCCGTTCGCGTCGTGCGCGCATGGCAACGTCGCACGCGCACGGTCCGCATAGCTGCCCTCAGGCACGCCATAGGCCACGACCGGAATGCCCAGCGCCACGGCAGCGCCGACCTCGAACACCGTGCCCGAATCCGGCTCCGTTCCCCTGAAGGACGAGAGGTTCGCCACCACGCCGTCGGCGCTGCGAAGGCGCTGCATGTTGGCTTCGTAGATGCGCCTTTCCAGCGCGTCGGGCGATGGCTCTTCTTCACCATCGGCGGGCAGCAGCGCCGCCAGGCCCAGCGCATCGCACGCCACCTTGAGCCGCACGAAATGGGCCCTCGCATCCGGGCGAAAAACGTCCGGGCCCGCGAGATAGATCCGGGGGCGCGTCGGGGTGTCGGTGGGCTCGTCCATGGCGACAGCTTCGTCGATTTTTGGCCTCAGCTCAATATGCGACGAAGAACTGCATCCCGGCGCATCACTGCTGCGGCGGAGGCGGCAGCGGACGCGACCACAACCACGCAAGCACCACCGCCATGCACCCGATGGCGAGCACGGCCATCCACGCGCGATGGGCCGTGAACGACACGATGACGGCGCAGGCGGCCATCGTGAGGGTCGCGCTCCACTTGGCGCGGCGGCTCACGGTGCGGCCGTTCTCCCAGTTGCGCAGCAGCGGGCCGAAGATGCGGTGATTTCGCAGCCACGCATGCAGCCGCGGCGAGCTGCGCGCGGCGGCCCATGCGGCCATCAGGATGAACACGGTCGTCGGCATGCCCGGCAGCACCACGCCGATGAGCCCGAGGACGAGGCACAGCACCGCGAAGCAGTGCAGCAGCACGCGTGCCAGCAGGGACAGGGGCTTGGGGCCAGGGTTCAACGCAACGCTCTCGAAGGGGATCGGACGACAGCGATGGCCCGACCGGATCGGTGCCTTCGCCAGTGCCCATTCTTCACCAGCTTTCGATCGGCGCGCCAGCGAACCGGCATCGCGAGGAACAGGCAAGAACGCTGACGTCGCAAAGGCCCCTTACAGTCACGCGAACCACTGAAAGATCCGCATGCCCCGTCCCGTCCTCGAAGAAGCCCGCATCCACCCCGCCATTCGCACCAAGGTGGCCGAGAGCCGCCAGACCATCGTGCGCGAGGTCATGGCCGCGGTCTCGACCAACGACGTGGTCGTGGTGGGGATGGGCATCAACCCGCATCCGAAGGAGGCGCGCAAGGCGCTCGATGCAATCGGGCAGCCGTACAAGTACCTCGAATACGGCAACTACCTGAGCCAATGGCGCGACCGCAACGCGCTCAAGATGTGGACCGGCTGGCCGACGTTTCCGATGGTGTTCGTGAAGGGCACGCTGGTTGGGGGTGCTTCGGATTTGCAGAAGCTCATCGATGGCGGTGAGCTGAAGAGTCTTCTGGGCTGACCAATTGCGGCCGGGGCTGCGAGGTGACTGCGGTGAAGCAGCACCGCGCCTCAATGAAAGAAGACCAACACCGCACCCGCCAACGCACCGACCGAGAGGATGCCGAAAAGCCATACGGTGCCGGCGAGGTCGCCCAAGCCGAAGGCCGAATTCCAGCGCTTGAGTTGATGTTGCTCACTCAAGGGGATGTGAGCCACATCTTGACCCAGCCCTTTGGCCGTCTGCGAGTACGGCACCGAATCGGCCGGCGTCGAAAGACGCGCGGCGTCATAGGCAAGGTATGCGAACAGCGCTGAGGCAATCATCAAGAACCACGGAAGCATTGCTTGTCCTCAAGTTGGCGATGAATCATGCCTCAGGGTCGCCGGGGGCGACCCTGTGTATCAATGCGCCTTGCCTACCTCTTCGCACTGGCCTTCGATCTCGGCGTGCAGCATGCCAAGTGAGGCGATGGCCAACCGTTGAAGCGATGCGCGATCGGCCGCGCTGAGCAGTGGTGCAGGGCCGTTCGATGGATGCGCTTCGTCGCGTCGATCTTCATCCCACGCAAGCAATTCCATCAACGTGTACGCGCCCTGTACCACGTCGCGCGCGTCGTTGAGGAACAAGGCGTATCGCCGTTCTTTGTGGTCGAGCCCCTGAACGGGATTCCACACAAAGGGTTTGAACTGCGCACTGTCGTGCGCGTTGATTGATGACTCGGCCATTTTTGGCTCTCTCCCTGTCGATTCAGCTGTTGCTACAACCGCCGCCCGTACTGCAAGTAAAGGCGGCGGCTCGAACGGGTTAGCAGACCGGGAACCGCGTGCGAAACCGGCAGGGCGCGAGCCCTCCCATCCGAGCCGCCTAAAAAGAAAGCTGGAATAGAAAAAGCCGCAGGACCATTGCGGTTTGCGGCTTTCACCGCGGTTCGTTCTAGGCTGCTAAACCCGGCCTCGTTCGTCACAAGGCGAGTGGAATGTAGCGGTGGCGTTGCCCCTGAGTCAATCGATCCCGGACATCAGGCGAATGTTGCGCCAACAACTGCACGAAATCTCAGCTACCTCCGGCCGATCAATGTCTCTGCATCAAATTGACTTGCATCGCGTTTCGCAGAATCAGGCAAGAACCCCGTTCGATCCGGATACCGCTCCAACCCCCATCCGCACGAAACTTCTCTCCATGCCCGGCGTGCCCTTCGCGCCATGGCCCACCACCCAGCACGAGGAGTTTTGTATGAGCGCAATCCAGGAAAAAGTCGTCCTCATCACCGGTGCGAGCAGCGGTATCGGCGAGGCCACCGCGCGGCTGCTGGCGCGGCGTGGGGCCAGCGTGGTGCTCGGGGCGCGGCGCACCGACAAGCTCGAAGCCCTCGCGGCCGAGATCAACGCCACGGGCGGCTCGGCGAGCTTCCAGCATCTCGACGTGACGCACCGGCCCAGCATGGAGGCCTTCGCCGAATTTGCCTTCGACACGCACGGGCAGATCGACGTGCTGGTCAACGCGGCGGGCGTGATGCCGATGTCGCCGCTGTGGAACCGCAAGATCGAGGAGTGGGAACTCATGATCGACGTGAACCTGCGCGGCGTGCTGCTGGGCATCGCGGCGGTGCTGCCGACGATGCAGTTGCAGGGCTGGGGCCACATCGTCAACGTGACGCCGGTATCCGCGCAGGGCGTGACGCCTGAGGCGGCCGTGTACCACGGCACGCAGTACGCGGTGAACGCGGTCTCCGAGGGGCTTCGGCAGGAGCACGAAGGGCGCCTGCACGTCACGGTGGTGAGCCCCGACGTGACGGGCCTGGCCGACCCGCTGGCCGAGCGCCTCGCCGCGAGCTATCGCTTCGAGCGCATGCACACGCGGCGGCGTCTTGCCACGCCGGCCGAGAGCGTCGCGCGATCGGTGGCCGGTGCCATCGAGGGCTACGGCATCACGATGCCTGTGCGGCCCGGCACGATAGCCAGGCCCGCCGCGCACGCTTGGTGATCGGCGGCTCGGCCAGCTCGGCGAACAGCGCCCGCGTCAGTAGGTCTTGTACGGCAGGAACTTGCCCGACAGCACCACGTTGACGCGGTCGCCCTTGGGGTCGGCCTGGCGCTGGATGTCCATGCTGAAGTCGATCGCGCTCATGATGCCGTCGCCGAACTCCTCGTGGATCAGCTCCTTGATGGTGGTGCCGTACACGCTCACGATTTCGTACCAGCGGTAGATGAGCGGATCGGTCGGCACGGGTGTGGCGAGCGAGCCCTTGTAGGGCACGACCTGGAGCCACTTCTGCTCTTCCACGGTGAGGCCGAAGATCTTGCCGATGACCTTGGCCTGCTTGTCGTCGAGCGTCATCTGGCCGAGGCACGCGGCGGTGGTCCATTCCTTCGACTGGCCGACCTTCCTGGCCACGTCGGCCCACTGGATGCCCTTGGACACCTTCACGGTGATGATCTTCTCGGTGACGTCGTTGCGGTTCATGCTGCCTGGCTCCTGGGGTATGAAAGGGATGGGGAGGACAAGCAACAGACATGCCCAGCTGACTTGCTCCCTCCCCCTCTGGGGGAGGGCTGGGGTGGGGGCACGCGGCCTTCAAAAAAGCATTGCGCCTGTGCGAAGGCCTGCCCCCATCCCAACCTTCCCCCAGCGGGGGAAGGAGCAATGCGGATCAGCGGTCCCAGCGGAACTTGCGCTCCGACTCCGCGATCGGCTGGTCGTTGATGCTCGCGTAGCGCTTCTGCATCAGGCCGTTCTCGGCGAACTCCCAGTTCTCGTTGCCGTGGCTGCGGAACCACTGGCCCGCGGCGTCGTGCCACTCGTACTCGAAGCGCACCGCGATGCGGTTGTCCATGAAGGCCCAGAGCGTCTTCTTCAGGCGGTAGTCGGTCTCGCGCTCCCACTTGCGGGTGAGGAACTCGACCACCGCTTCGCGGCCGTTGACGAAGTCGGCGCGGTTGCGCCACTCGGTGTCGGGTGTGTAGGCCAGGCTCACGCGCACCGGGTCGCGGGTGTTCCAGGCGTCTTCGGCGGCCTGGACCTTCTTGGTGGCGGTCTCCAGGGTGAAGGGCGGCAGCGGCGGGCGGGATTCCATGAGCGGGCTTTCGGTGGTTGAGGGGTTGTCGAGGCCCGCAATGTGCCACGAAGTAGACAGGTCTGTCTACATGCCTAGGAACTGCCTAGAATTGGCGACATGGACATCTCCGCATTGCCCGCGCGCGAGCGCATCCTGGTCACCTCGCACGACCTCTTCTATCGCGACGGCATCCGCGCCACCGGCATCGACCGCGTGATCGCCACCTCGGGCGTCACCAAGGTCACTTTCTACCGGCACTTCCCTTCCAAGGACGACCTGGTGCGCGAGTTTCTCGACTACCGGCACACGCGCTGGATGGCGTGGTTCGTCGATGCGCTCGGCCGGCGCGGCGCGCACGAGCGCGCGGGCCACAGCAACGCCCTCTTGCTGCTGGCCGACGTGATGGCCGAATGGTTCGCCGACCCGGTGTTCCGTGGCTGCGCTTTCATCAACGCAACGGCCGAAGTGGGTGGCAGCGTGGAAGGCGCGCTGGAGCGCTCGCGCGAGCACAAGCGAGAGATGGTCGAGGTGATCGCGGGCCTGTTGCCTTCGCAACTGCCCGCGCGCACGGCGCTCGCGCAGGCTGCGGGCATCGGCGTCGACGGCGCGATCATCAAGGCCCAGATGGGCGACGCCGCCGTGGCGCGCGAAGCTGTCGAGGACCTGCGGCGATTGCTGGAGGCGCTGGTGGCCTCCGCAAAATAGTTACTTCACGACCATCAACGTGAACGGCCACACATAGGCCTGCAGCGTCACGTAGAAGCCCACCAGGCACGCGAGCGCGATGGAGTGGAAGAACACGTAGCGCAGGATCTCGCCCTCATGGTTGAACCAGCGCGTGGCGGTGGAGGCCACCACGATCGACTGCGCATCGATCATCTTGCCCATCACGCCGCCCGAGCTGTTGGCCGCGCCCATGAGGTTGGGGCTCAGGCCCAGCTGGTCGGCCGCCACCTTCTGCATGCCGCCGAAGAGCACGTTCGATGCGGTGTCCGAGCCCGTGAGCGCCACGCCGAGCCACCCCATCAGCGTGCCGAAGAACGGGTAGAACACGCCGGTGTTGGCAAAGGCCAGGCCGAGCGTCGTATCGAGCCCCGAGTAGCGCGTGAGCGTGCCGAGCGCGAGCATCAGCATGATGGTGAGCAGCGAGAACTTCACCAGCCACAGCGTGCGGCCGTAGGCGGCCACGAGCTGGACCGGGTTGTACTTCATCACCAGCCCGCCCACGATGGCGGCCATCAGGATGCCGGTGCCCGTGGCCGAGAGCAGCAGCAGCTGGTACACCGCGCCCTCCTTGGTCGGCTTGGGCACCACCGGCGCCACCTTCTCGATCATGTTGTGCAGGCCGTCAATGGGGAAGTTGGGCGCGAAGATGCCGTTGAGCCAGGTCTTGACCGTGGGCAGGCCCCAGATGAACACGAACACGGTGAGGATGATCCACGGCGTCCAGGCGCGGATGACCGCGGCGCCCGAGTGCTTCGCGGGCGCAGCGACCGGACCGGCTTCGCCGCCGTCTTTCTCGTGGCCCTTGAGCGAGACCGAGGTCCACACCGTTTTGGGTTTCCACACGCGCAAGAAGAGCACCAGGCACGCCATCGAGACGAGGGCCGCGATGATGTCCACCAGCTCCGGCCCGATGTAGTTCGACACCAGGAACTGCGGGATCGCGAACGACAGGCCCGTCACCAGGATGGCCGGCCACACCTCCATCATTCCCTTGCGCCCCGCGAAGGCCCAGATGAGCCAGAACGGGACCAGGAGCGAGAAGAACGGCAGTTGCCGCCCGATCATCGCGGTGACGGCCATCAAGTCGTAGCCGTGCACCTTGGCCAGCGTGATGACCGGCGTGCCCAGCGCGCCGAACGCCACCGGCGCGGTGTTGGCGATGAGCGAGAGCCCCGAGGCCGCGAGCGGCGAGAACCCGAGGCCGATGAGGATCGCGGCCGTCACCGCCACCGGCGTGCCGAAGCCCGCCGCGCCCTCGAAGAAGGCGCCGAAGGCAAAGGCGATGAGCAGCAGCTGCAGGCGCCTGTCTTCGGTGATGCCCGCGATGGAGTCCTGCAATACCTGGAAGCTGCCGTTCTGCTGCGTGAGCTGCTGCAGGAAGATGATGTTCAGCACGATCCAGCCGATGGGCAGCAAGCCCGTGATGCCGCCGAGAAATGCCGCCTTGCCCGCCATGTCGGCCGGCATGCCGAAGGCGAAGACCGCGATGATCACGGCGCTTAGCAGGCCGAGCCCCGCCGCGTAATGCGCCTTCACATGCAGGAGCCCCAGGCTCACGAGCATGACCACCACCGGTATCGCGGCCAGTGCCGTCGATACCACCATATTGCCGAACGGGTTGTAGACCTGTTGCCAGACCATGGGTTTGTCTCCTGTTGGATTTGGTTATGAGACGGTGTGCTTGACGCACCGAAAAATCGCCGAAGGCAACACAAGACAAACGAGAAAGACGCCACGAGCCACCGACAGCGATTCGCTAACATCCTACCCCCGGGCACCCAACAACAGATGGCATCGACGCGACTCCCCTCGACCCAGGGCCTGCAGGCCTTCGAGGCCGTCGCACGGCTGCGCAGCGTGAACCTCGCGGCCGAGGAACTGAGCGTGACGCCCAGCGCGGTGAGCCACCGCATCCGGCAGCTGGAGACGCAGCTCGAACTCAAACTCTTTTCGGGCAACGACTTCGGCCTGAGCGCCGAAGGCGTGGCCTACCTGGCCCGTGTGCGCGAGGCCATTGCGGCGCTGCAGCAAGTGCCCGGCCGCGAGCCCGCGTCGCAGGTGCGGCGGCTGCGCGTGGCGGTAACGCCCACGTTTTCCCGTCAGATGCTGCTGCCGCGGCTCGCGCGCTTTCGCGATGCCTATCCGAACATCGAGCTCATGCTGCAGGTGACCATGCCGGTGCGCAACATGACGGCCGAGGAGGCCGACCTGGAACTGCGCTTCGGCACCGGCCCCTTCCACGACCGCGAGTTCTGCCAGCTCCTGGCCGACGACGTGGCGCCCGCGTGCAGCCCCGCGTACCTGCAGCGCCACGGCCCGTTCGAGGGCTTTGCGACCGATGCGGAGGTCTCGCGCGTGCAGCTGCTGCGCACGCCGCTCGAATCGTGGCGCACCTGGTTCAAGGCGCACGGCATCGGCCTGCCGGAGCCGGCCACGGGGCACCAGTTCAACGACCTGGGCCTGGCGCTCGATGCGGCGGCCGAAGACTTCGGCGTGGTGCTCATGCACCTGAAGCTGGGCAGCGCCTGGCTGGAGAACGGGCGCCTCGTGCGGCTGTCGGCCGAGAGCGTGCCCTCGCCCAACGCCTACTTCCTGTGCTGGCGGCCGGGGGCGATGGAGCGGTGGGAGTGCGCGACTTTCGTCGAGTGGCTGCGGCAGGCCCTGCGGGACTGACCGGCCGAGCGGCCGGCTGAATTCTTTTCAGGTCCGCCTCCGGTATTTTTCAGATCGATGCCCGTTTCGGGCGCCACACTCGGCCCGCGGCGGAGCCTGCCCATAATGCCCGCTCGCGCGATCGAACAAACAGAGGCAACCCAGGAGACTCCCCCGTGGCCGACCTTTCCAAGATCACCAACATCGAAGACCTGCGGGTGATCGCCAAGCGGCGCGTGCCGAAGATGTTCTACGACTACGCCGACTCCGGCGCATGGACCGAGGGCACCTACCGCGCCAACGAGAGCGACTTTCAAAAGATCAAGCTGCGCCAGCGCGTGGCCGTGAACATGGAGGGCCGCTCCACCCGCACCACCATGATCGGCCAGGACGTGGCCATGCCCGTGGCGATCGCGCCCACGGGCCTCACGGGCATGCAGCACGCCGACGGCGAGATCCTCGGGGCCCGCGCGGCCAAGGCCTTCGGCATTCCGTTCACGCTCTCGACCATGAGCATCTGCTCGCTGGAAGACATCGCCGAGAACACCGACCGCCACCCCTTCTGGTTCCAGCTCTACGTGATGAAGGACCGCGACTTCATCGAGCGCCTGATCGAACGCGCCAAGGCCGCCAACGTGACCGCGCTGCAGCTCACGCTGGACCTGCAGATCCTCGGGCAGCGCCACAAGGACATCAAGAACGGCCTCACCGCGCCGCCCAAGCCCACGATCAAGAACCTCATCAACCTCGCGACGAAACCCGCCTGGTGCATGGGCATGCTGGGCACCAAGCGCCGCACCTTCGGCAACATCGCGGGGCATGCCAAGGGCGTGAAAGACCTGTCGTCGCTCTCGTCGTGGACCGCCGAGCAGTTCGATCCCGCATTGAGCTGGGCCGATGTCGAATGGATCAAGAAGCTCTGGGGCGGCAAGCTCATCCTCAAGGGCATCATGGACGTGGAAGACGCGCGCCTTGCGGCCTCGAGCGGCGCCGATGCGCTCATCGTGTCGAACCACGGCGGCCGCCAGCTCGATGGCGCGCCCTCTTCCATCGCCGCACTGCCGGCCATCGTCGAAGCGGTGGGCAGCGAGATCGAGGTGTGGATGGATGGCGGCATCCGCAGCGGGCAGGACGTGCTCAAGGCCCGCGCGCTCGGCGCCCGCGGCACGATGATCGGCCGCAGCTTTCTCTACGGCCTCGGCGCCCACGGGCAAGAGGGCGTGACGCGCGCGCTGCAGATCATCCACAAGGAACTGGACATCACCATGGCCTTCTGCGGCCACACGCAGATCGACACGGTCGATTCGAGCATCCTGCTGCCGGGTACCTTCTAGGTCCAGGGGCGTTCATGGCCCTCTCGGGGGTAGGCAGATGCGGTTCTTACTGACACGAGCCAGCCCCATGCAGGGGCAAAATGTTGCAGCGACAACAACATAGCCGGCCTGCACGGCGGCACAGCCATCATGAGCGCAGTCACGCCCACCCAAGGAGGCCAGGCGGCCTCTTCGTCCAATCCCCCGCACTACACGGCCGAAGAAAAACGGCACCGCGTCTTCGCCATCATGGCGGCCTCCTCGGGCAACCTGGTCGAGTGGTTCGACTTCTACGTGTATGCGTTCTCGGCGCTCTACTTCGCGCCGGCCTTCTTCCCCAAATCGGACCCCACCGCGCAGCTGCTCAACACGGCCGGCGTGTTCGCGGCCGGCTTCCTCATGCGGCCCATCGGCGGCTGGCTCTTCGGCCGCGTGGCCGACAAGCTCGGGCGCAAGACCTCGATGCTCATCTCGGTGACGATGATGTGCGCCGGCTCGCTCGTCATCGCGTGCCTGCCGACGTATGCGCAGATCGGCGCGTGGGCGCCCTTCCTCCTCTTGGTGTGCCGCCTGTTCCAGGGCCTCTCGGTCGGCGGCGAATACGGCACCACGGCGACCTACATGAGCGAGGTGGCGCTTCGCGGCCAGCGCGGTTTCTTCTCGTCGTTCCAGTACGTGACGCTCATCGGCGGACAACTCCTCGCGGTGCTCGTGATCGTGGTGCTCGAGCAGTTGCTCACCGAGGCCGAACTCAAGTCGTGGGGCTGGCGCATTCCGTTCGTGATCGGCGCCATCGCCGCGGTCGTCGCGCTGCTGCTGCGCCGCACGCTGCATGAAACGCAGAGCGCCGAAGCCAAGGCCAACAAGGAGGCCGGCAGCATGGCCGGGCTCTTCAAGCACCACACGCCCGCGTTCCTCACGGTGCTGGGCTACACGGCCGGCGGTTCGCTGATCTTCTACACCTTCACCACCTACATGCAGAAGTACCTGGTGAACACGGTGCACCTGCCAATCAAGACGGCGAGCTATGTGATGACCGGTGCGTTGTTCGTCTACATGTGCATGCAGCCGGTGTTCGGCGCGCTGTCGGACCGCATCGGGCGGCGGACCAACATGCTGCTGTTCGGTGGCCTCGGTGCGCTCGCGACCGTGCCGATCCTCACGGCGCTGCAGTACACGACGAGCCCGGTGCTGGCCTTCGTGCTGATCATCGCGGCGCTGGCGATCGTGAGCTTCTACACCTCGATCAGCGGCATCGTGAAGGCCGAGATGTTCCCGCCCGAAGTGCGGGCGCTCGGCGTGGGCCTGGCCTATGCCGTGGCCAACGCGATCTTCGGCGGATCGGCGGAGTACGTGGCGCTGGGGCTCAAGTCACTGGGGCACGAATCGGCGTTCTTCTGGTACGTGAGCGGGATGATGGTGATCGCGTTCCTGGTGAGCCTGCGGCTGCCGAAGCAGGCGAGCTACCTGCATCACGATCATTGATCGGCGGGGCGTCTCTGGAGGCTCTCCATGTAGACGCAGAACATGTCGGCCATCGAATCCGCCCAGGCCGCGATCTGGGCGTAGGTTCGGGGGCTCTCCGAAAAGTCTTTGCCCACCGCGCTGAGCGTCGCAATGATCAGGTCGCCCGCCATGGCGCGCGTGGCGCCTGAAGCCGCCGGCAGTGCCTCGGCCATGAACACGCGGACGATCTCGTCGCCCGCGGCGCGCACCTCCTGCGCCTCGGGTGCGTCCCGATAGAACGGCGCCGCATCGCCTAGCGCCGTTCGCACTTCCGCTTCTTCGCACTCCGAGCGAATGAACGCATGCGTGAGCAGGCGCAGGCGCTCCAGCGCGGGCCGCTGCGCATCGCCGAGGATGCCGCGCATCATCTCCGTCGTCTGCCGCCATTCGTCGCTCTGCAGGCGAAACAGGATCGACGCCTTGTTCGGGAAATATTGGTACACCGACCCGACGCTCACGCCGGCCCGCTCGGCGACGCGCGTCGTCGTGAAGCGGTGCACCCCCTCCTTCGCCAAAACCTGAATAGCTGCCTGAAGAATGGCCCCAAGGAGGTCGGCCGAGCGCGCCTGCTTGGGCTGTCTGCGAGAGGAGATCGGGGTGCTTCGGCGGTCGGTCATGGCGGTGCTGCGGAACGCGAATGGAAAACATGAAGGGTTCTTCATATTATTTCGCATCTGCTTTTCAACCGAAAGAAGCCTGTGACGACGACCCTGACAACTACCCCCCTCGCCCCTTTGCTGGACCGCCTGTTCCAGGAGGCCGGCGCTGCAACCAGCCCCGCCGTTGCCGGCATCAGCCCGGAGGAGCGCCAACGGCTGATGCACAGCAAGACCGAATACCTCGACTTCTACAGCCGCCTGAAGGACCTGTGGCTGCCGGTGTCGCGCGAGACCGGCGTGCTGCTGTACCAGCTGGCGCGCAGCACGAACGCGCGGCACATCGTGGAGTTCGGCACCTCCTTCGGCCTCTCGACCCTGTACATGGCCGCGGCGCTGCGCGACAACGGCGGTGGCCGGCTGATCAGCAGCGAGTTCGAGCCTTCGAAGATCGCCAGGGCGCGCGAGCATCTGGCCGAAGGGGGCGTGAGTGACCTGGTCGAGATTCGCGAAGGCGATGCGCTGAAGACGCTGGCCGTCGATCTTCCCGAGTCCATCGACCTGCTGCTGCTCGATGGTGCGAAGTCGCTCTACAACGATGTGCTGGCGCTGATCGAACCCCGTCTGCGGCCGGGTGCGCTGATCGTGGCGGACAACGCGGACTACAGCCCGGAGTACCTGGCGCGCGTGCGCTCGCCCGATAGCGGATATCTGTCCGTGCCGTTTGCCGACGACGTGGAGTTGTCGATGCGGTTGGGATAAGGCGCTTCCAATAAGAAATTACGGCAGCGAATAAAAACGGCCGACCTAACGATTCAGATATTGCGCGCAAAAAAGTAACGCTTATTGCTACGCAATGAATGCTTGGCCCGGCCACTTATTGAAAGCGCATCTCGGGACCTCGGTGGGCTTTCGTGACTTATTGCACGCCAGCCAGAAGCTGATCCTGATGGGACCAATTTGTCATCAGCGAACAAAAAATTACAACCAATAATCGGCCTCCAATATCAAAGAGGAGGAATTTTGAAGAACACAGTTCTCAACAACATGCCGCGCGCGCGGCTTCTCGCCATTGCAGCCGCTGCTGCAGCGATTTCTGCATGTGGCGGTGGTGGCGGCGGAGGGGGAGGCGGATTTCCCATCTTGCCAATTGCGCCCGCACCAGCACCCGCGCCGCCCTCGGAGCCCGCGGCGGACAACTCGGCTCCCTGCTTCAATGAAGCCGATTTCCGCGAAGGAACATCGGTCGAATTCGAAGCGGCGAAGGTCGGAGCGGATGCGGCAGCCGAGCCTTTCCATAGAAAGAGCGTGACCGAAAAACGGGAAGCGTTTGCCGGCGCCAATCCGATTTCAGCCAATGTGGAATCGAGCACCGTAAGGATCATGCGGGCCCTGCAGAGCACCGTCAAAAAAGAATACAAGGATCTGGTCGGCGGAAATATCCTGCTTTACGGCAAGTCCACGACATACACGCAGACGATCGATCCGGACTTCGCAGCAACGCTTCCCCCGGGCTTCCCTACGGACAAGCTCATTTTTGTTTCGCAGGCGTATGAGCCGCCGTTTACGTTCCCGGTGGACATGAAGCCCGGTCAGGTCGCGAGCCAGAAATCGACGGTCACCAAGACCAAGGTCGTCGATGGCCGCAGCGATCCGGCAACCTCCTTCGCGGCAACCGGCGAATTGACCTATGTCGGCCGCGAGAAACTGACAACGGCGCTGGGCACGTTCGACACCTGCAAGCTCTCGCTGAAGATCACGGTCGGTGCTTCGGTGATCTCGACGGACGCCACCCGGGAGTTCTGGCTGGCGGCAGAAGGCCCTTACCAAGGCCAACTGCTCAAGGGCGGCGATACGAAATCGTCCTGGCTCGTGACGAAGATGACCTATGCGCCCAAGTAAGGCGTTGAACAGTCTTTAGAACAACGGACCCTTTGGGGTCCGTTTTTCGTTACAGCGCGAAGATCCGATCCATGGCGATCCACTTCTCCCCTTCAGGCGTCCAGGGCGTAGGCGCCTGAAACTTCCACATCAGTTCTTCCCACTCGCGAATCTTCGGATCGCTGCGCGTAGCACTTGCCATCGCCTCCGCGTCATACCGCGCATCGTCCGTCTCCATCACCATCACCATCCGCGTGCCGAGCCAGTAGATCTCCATCCCCGTCACGCCATGCGCATGCAGATGCGCGCGCACCTCGGGCCAGATGTTGCGGTGATGCGCTTCGTATTGCGCGATCAGCGCCGCATCGTCTTTCAGGTCGAGGGCAAGGCAGTGGCGCATGGTTCGTTCGATCCGTTGGTCGGTGAGAGAAAAAATGAAAAAGCGAGCGCTCAGGTCAACGCCCGGTCCAGATGCGTATACCCGCCATCCACGAACACCCACTGCCCCGTCGTGTGCGAAGACGCCGTGTCCGACAGCAGAAACACCACGGTGTTCGCAATCTCCTGCGACGTGGTCATCCGGCGCCCCAGGGGAATCTTCTCGGTGATGGTCGCGAGCTTGCGGTCGGGCTCGTCGAAGGCGGAGATCCAGCGCTGGTACAGCGGCGTCATCACCTCGGCGGGAATCACCGCGTTGACGCGCACGCCCTCTTCCAGCAACGACGCAGCCCACTCGCGCGTCAGCGACAGCTGCGCGCCCTTGGCCGCGGTGTAGCCGCTGGTGTTGCCCTGCCCCGTCAGCGCCGTCTTCGACGACATGTTCACGATGGCCCCGCGGCTTGTCTTCAGGTGCGGCAGGCAGAAATGCGCCATCACGTAGTAGTGGACGAGGTTCCGGTCCAGCGACGCGACGAAAGCCTCGCGCCCCGCTTCGAGGCCCACGCTGTCGTTCACGCCCGCGTTGTTGACCAGCCCATCGATGCGCCCGAACTCCGCGACAGCGCTGGCGATCGCCTGGCTGCAAGCCGCCTCTTCCATCAGCTCGAATTGAAGGAACCGCGCCCGCGGCTGCAGCCCGCGCAGTTCTTCCTCGAACGCCGCGTCCAGCGGGTTCTTTCCGCAGATCACCGGCACCGCCCCTTCGCGCGCGAGCGTGAGCGAAATAGCCGCGCCGATGCCGCTGCCGCCACCGGTGACCAGCACCACCTTGTCTTTCAGATTCAAGTCCATGACTGCGCGACGCCCTTCCTGTTGTTCACTTACCCGCGAAAGCGATAACGCTCGAGCGACTCGGGCTTCATCGTGATCGAGAAGCCCGCGCCCGTCGGCGGCATGTACGCCGCATTGCGGACCACGCAGGGCTCGACGAAGTGCTCGTGCAGGTGGTCCACATACTCGATCACCCGCCCTTCGCGCGTGCCCGAGATGCAGAGGTAATCGATCATCGAGAGGTGCTGCACGTACTCGCACAGCCCCACCCCGCCCGCGTGCGGACACACGGGCAGCTTGTACTTCGCGGCCATCAGCATCACCGCGAGGATCTCGTTCACGCCGCCGAGGCGGCACGCATCGAGCTGCACCACATCGATGGCGCCGCGCATGATGAACTGCTTGAACATGATGCGGTTCTGGCACATCTCGCCCGTGGCCACCTTCACCGCCGGCGCGATGCCTTCGCGGATCTTGCGATGGCCTTCGACGTCGTCGGGGCTCGTCGGCTCCTCGATGAACCAGGGCTTGGCGAACGCCAACTGCTTCACCCAGTCGATGGCCTGGTCGACCTCCCACACCTGGTTGGCATCGATCATCAGATGGCGATCGGGCCCGAGCACTTCGCGCGCCACCGTGAGCCGGCGGATGTCGTCCTGCAGGTCGCGCCCCACCTTGAGCTTGACGTGGTTGAAGCCCGCATCGACCGCCTCCTGCGCAAGCCGCCGCAGCTTCTCGTCGGAGTAGCCGAGCCAGCCGGCCGACGTGGTGTAGCAGGGATAGCCCTCGGCCTTCAGCGTCTCGATGCGTTCGGCCTTTCCCACGGCCGCATCGCGCAGCAGCACCAGCGCTTCGTCGGGCGTGATGCAGTCGGTGATGTAGCGAAAGTCGATGCAGCGCACCAGGTCCTCGGGGCGCATGTCCGCCACGAGTTGCCACACCGGCTTGCCTTCGGACTTGGCCCACAAGTCCCATATCGCATTGACCACCGCGCCGGTCGCCAGGTGGATCGCGCCCTTGTCGGGGCCGATCCAGCGCAGCTGGCTGTCGGAGGTGATGTGCCGCCAGAAGCGGCCCATGTCCTGGGCTACCCACTGCAGGTCGAGCCCGACGACCAGGTGACGCATCGCCTCGATGGCCGCGCAGCAGATCTCGTTGCCGCGGCCGATGGTGAAGGTCAGGCCATGGCCTTCGAGCCCCGGCCGGTCGGTCTCCAGCACGACGTACGCCGCGGAGTAGTCCGGGTCGGGGTTCATCGCGTCGGAGCCGTCGAGTTGCTGCGAAGTGGGAAAGCGCACGTCCAGTACGCGCATGGATCGAACGATGGTCATGAACGGGGTCTTCGGAGAGAGACGGAGAGAGAGGGATCAGTCGTACAGAACGGCCGCGATCTTGGGGTCCGCGATGTTCGTCTTGTCGTACCAGAAGAAGCCCGTGTCCACAACCTTGGGCAGCTTCTCGCCCTTGATCGCCTTCACCGCCATCTCCACGGTCTTGTAGCCCATGCCCACGGGGTTCTGCGTGATCGCGCCGGCCATGCTGCCGTCGATGATCGCGTTCTTCTGCTGCTTGCCGGAGTCGTAGCCGATGACCACGACCTTGCCGTTGCGCTTCATCTCCTTGACGCCGTTGACCACGCCGATGGCCGAGCCCTCGTTGGCGCCGAAGATGCCCTTCAGGTTCGGCGAGGCCTGCAGGATCGACTTGGTGATCTCGGTCGATTTCAGCTGGTCGCCGCCGCCGTACTGCACGCTCACGATCTTGATGTTCGGGTAGGTCGACTTGATGCGGTTGACGAACCCGTCGCGCCGGTCCACGCCGGTGCGGCTGGTCTGGTCGTGCACCACGAGTGCGACCTCGCCCGACTTGCCGATCATCTCGGCCATCTTGTCGGCGGCCAGCGCGGCGGCGGCCTTGTTGTCGGTCGTGGTGGTGGTCACGGGAATGTCGCTGTCCACGCCCGAGTCGAACGCGACCACCGGAATCTTCGCGGCCTGCGCCTTCTTCAAGAGCGGAATGGCGGCCTGGCTGTCGAGCGCGGCGAAGCCGATGGCCTGCGGCTTCTTGGCGAGCGCGGCCGAGAGCATGTCGATCTGCTTGTCGACCATCGCCTCGGTCTCGGGGCCCTCGAAGGTGACCTTGACCTTCAGGTCTTTCGCGGCCTGCTCGGCACCCGATTTCACGGCCTGCCAGAACTGGTGCTGGAAGCCCTTGGAGACGAGCGGGATGTAGATCTCTTGCGCCTGCTGCGCGTGCGCGAAGCCCGCCAGGCCGATGAGGGCCGCGCCCAGCGCGGTGGTGACTGCTCTTCGTTGAATCATGCAAAGGTCTCCTGTGGTTGTAGAAATTGGAAATCGCAAATCGAAAAATCGGGTCAGTGCTTGTTGCTGCCGCGCCGGCGCAGGATGTCCGCATACACGGCCAGGATGATGATCACGCCCGTGATCACCGTCTGCCACTCCTGCGCGACCGACAGGATGCGCAGCCCGTTTGTCAGCACGCTCATGATGAAGGCGCCGATGATCGTGCCGACGATGGTGCCGGTGCCGCCGCTGAGCGACGTGCCGCCGATGACCACCGCCGCGATCGCATCGAGCTCGTAGCCCTGCCCCAGCGCCGGCTGCGCGGAGTTCAGGCGCGAGGCGATCAGGAGGCCCGCGATTCCGCAGATGCCGCCGCTCACCGTGTAGACCAGGACCTTCCAGAAATCGGTGTTCACGCCCGACAGGCGCACCGCCTCCTCGTTGCTGCCGAGCGCGAAGGTGTAGCGGCCGAAGATGGTCTTGTTGAGCAGGATGCTCGCGACGACGGCGACCACGAACAGGATCAGCACCGCGTTCGGAATCGGCAGCGACGGAATGAAGTAGCCGATCAGCGAGTCCTGCGAGATCGCCGGAAAGTCCGGCGTGTCGTTGAAGTAGATCGGCTTGGTGCCCGAGATCACCAGCGACAGGCCTTTGAGCAGCATCATCATCCCCAGCGTCGCGATGAAGGGCGGGATCTTGAGCTTGGCGATCAGCACGCCCGAGACGAACCCGGCCAGCGCGCCGAAGAAGATCGCCGCCGCGATGCCCAGCGCGAGCGGCATGCCCATGTAGGTGAGCACCACGCCGGCCATGACGGCGCAGAAGGTCATGAGCGTGCCCACCGAAAGATCGATGCCCGCGGTGATGATGACGAAGGTGCAGGCGATGGCCAGCACGCCGTTCACCGCGGTCGATTGCAGGATGCTCACGAGGTTGTCGGTCTGCAGGAACTGCGGCGAGGCGAAGCTGAAGAACACCATCAGCGCGATGAGGCTCGCGAAGGCCAGGAGCTTTTGCCGCGTGGCGGGGCGAAAGAGCCGCGCCTTCAGCGAGAAGCCGGGCGTATCTGCAGTGGTCGCGGCGGTGGTAGCGGTGGTAGCGGCGGGGATGGTCAAGGGGTTGTCTCCAGTCGTCATGCGGTGGCTGCAGCTTCGCGCCGGGTGGCGAGCTGCATGATCTTTTCCTGCGAGGCGTCGCGCCCCGCGAGCTCACCGGTGATGCGGCCTTCGCACATCACCAGCACGCGGTGGCTCACGCGCAATATCTCGGGCAGCTCCGAAGAGATGATCACGATGGCCTTGCCCTCGGAGGCCAGCTCGTTCAGGAGGCGGTAGATCTCGGCCTTGGCGCCCACGTCGATGCCGCGCGTGGGCTCGTCGAAGAAGAGCACGCTGCAGTCGCGCAGCAGCCACTTGGCGATCACGATCTTCTGCTGGTTGCCGCCCGAGAGCAGCCGCACCTGCTGGCGCACCGAGGGCGTCTTGATGTTGAGCTGCTTCACATAGCGCTCGCCCGCCGCCTCGATGGCCGCCTGGTCGATGAAGATGCCCATCGACAGGAACTTCTTCATGCTCGGCAGCGCGATGTTGGTTTCCACGTCCATGCCGGTCGCCAGGCCGAAGTGCTTGCGGTCTTCGGAGAGGTAGCCGATGCCGTGCGACACCGCGTCCTCGGGCGACCGGATCGACACCTTCCTGCCGCGCACGAAGACCTCGCCCGCATCGACGCGGTCGGCGCCGAACACCGCGCGCGCGAGTTCGGTGCGGCCCGCGCCCATGAGCCCCGCGAAGCCCAGGATCTCGCCCCGGCGCAAGACGAAGCTCGCATCGCGCACCATCGCGCCGCGCGTGATGCCGCGGGCCTCCAGCACGATCTCGTTGCCCGAGGTGTCGGGGAAATCGTTCGCCACCTCGGTGAGCTGGCGCCCGACCATCATGGCGATGAGCGTGTCCATCGGCGTCTCGGCCATCGGCACCGTGGCGATGTACTGGCCGTCGCGCATCACGGTCACGCGGTCGGCAATGCGCTTCAACTCGTCCATCTTGTGCGAGATGTAGACGATGGCCACGCCCTGCGACTTGAGCTGACCGATGATGCGGAACAGGTCGGCCACCTCCTCGTTGTTGAGCGCGGCGGTGGGCTCGTCCATGATGAGCACGCGCGAGTCGAACGAGAGCGCCTTGGCGATCTCCACCATCTGCTGCCTGGCCACCGTGAGTTCGCCCACCGGCGTGTGCGGATCGAGCCTGAGGTTCATGCGCGCGAAGATGCGCTCGGCCTCCACGCGCATCGCCTCCTCGTCGATGAAAAGACCCAGGCGCCCGCGCGGCTCGCGGCCGATGAAGATGTTCTGCGCGGCGCTCAGGTGGTTCATCAGGTTGAGCTCCTGATGGATGATGCCGATGCCCAGCGCCTGCGCGGCGCGCGGGCTCGCGATGTCCACGGGCTGGCCGTCGATGCGCACCTCGCCCGAATCCTTGCCGTAGACGCCGGCCAGCACCTTCATGAGCGTGGACTTGCCCGCGCCGTTCTCGCCCATGAGCGCATGCACCTCGCCGGGCAGCAGGTCGAACTGCGCCTTGTCGAGGGCACGCACGCCGGCAAAGGATTTGCAGAGGTCGCGGATGGTGACGATGGGTTGCATGAGTTCGTGCGTTCGTGCGTTCGTGCGTTCGTTCTTCAGTCCGTGGACGAGATGCCGTAGAAGTGCTGCGCGGTGCGGCGCCAGACCTGCGCCTGCCCGTGCGGCGGCAGGCTGCCGATGAGCGCCTCGCTCGCCGCGATCCAGCCCGCGTAGTCGCCGGCCAGCGTGAGCACGGGCCAGTCGCTGCCCCACATCAGGCGGCCGGGGCCGAAGCAGCGCAGCAGCACGCCCCAGACCGGGCGGATGGCGCGCACCAGTGCATCGACATCGCCGTGCATCGCGGGCGGCGCTTCGGTCCAGAGGCCCGAGAACTTGCAGCAGACCTGCGGCAGCGCGGCCAGCTCGGTCATGTGGCGGCGCCATGCGGCGAAGGCCTCGCCGTCTTCCGCGTCGCCCACCGCGGGCTTCGCTGCATGGTCGATCACCACGGGCAGTTGCGGCCACGCCTTGACGAAGCGCAGCAGCGCGGGCAGCTGGCGCGGCTTCACCAGCGCGTCGAAGCGCAGGCCCAGGCGCACCATCGCGCGGATCGCATCGGGGTGCGGCGCGTGCGCGATCCAGTCGTCGTCGGGCAAGTCCTGCAGCATCGGCCGCACGCCCTTGAACTTGGGGTGGCGTGCCATGCGCTCCAGCGAGGCCGCGGCATCGCGGCGGCTCAGGTCGACCCAGCCGACCACGCCGCCGATCGCCTTGTGCGCGCTGGCCAGCTCGAGCATGAAGTCGGTCTCGGCCTCCGACCCGGCGGCCTGCACCAGCACCGTCCGCGCCACGCCGTGCGCTTGCAGCAGAGGCGCGAGATGCTCGGGAAGAAAGTTGCGCATGAGCGGCGCCAGCGCCGACACATCGGCGCGCAGCCACGCATAGTCGCCGCGCGCGGGTCGCCAGAAATGCTGATGCGAGTCGATGCGCTGTGTCATGACTTGACGCCGGCCGCGGTGCTGCGCGGACGCCTTGCCCCTTCAGTCCATATACGAACAGAGTATTTACATACGAACTTTCATCGTCAAGAGCTCAGGGTCGGGGCTTACCCGTAAGACGAAAACTTGCCAAAGGCCAATGCTGCTGGTGAAATTCATCTGTGAACAAACCCCTGAAGTCCGCCATCTTGGACAAGCCCACCGACGACCCCGAACGCTATCGCGCCCCCGCCCTGGACAAGGGACTGGACATCCTCGAACTGCTGGCCGACCAGCCCGACGGCCTGACGCGCGGCGAGATCGTCAAGGCGCTGGACCGCGGCCCGAGCGAGATCTACCGCATGCTCGAGCGGCTGGTGGCGCGGCGCTACGTGCTGCGCTCGCCCGCGGGCGACCGCTACAGCATGAGCCTGAAGATGTTCGACCTGGCCCACCGCTACCCGCCCACGCACCGGCTGGTGGCGCAGGCGCTGCCGGTGATGGACCGCTATGCGAAGGAGGCCGAGCAGGCCTGCCACCTGGGCGTGTACGACCGGGGCAACGTGCAGATCGTGGCGCAGGTCAACAATCCCTCGGCCATCAGCATGACGGTGCGGCCGGGCACGCGCGTGAACCTGCTGGACACCGGCTCAGGCCAGGTGCTGCTGGCCTGCGAGTCGGACGCGCGGCGCAAGCAGATGCTGGCCGAACACGTCGCGCTCGACGGCGAGGTGCTGATACCGCCCGACGAACTCGAGCACATGCTCGAGGCCGTGCGCGCCACAGGCTATCGGCAGCGCGAGAGCCTGCAGTACTTCGGCGTGATCGACATCTCGTGCCCGATCCTCGGGCCGTACGGCCATGCGCTGGCGGTGCTCACCACGCCGTACATCCGGCGCATCGACCGCCACGCGATTCCGTCGCTGGACCGCGCGCGCGAGCTGATGCTGCAGGCTGCGCGCGATCTGTCGCTGTTGGCGAACGCCGCTCAATCGGCGTAGACGCCGGCCGCCTTGATGACGGGCGTCCACTTCGCGATCTCGCCGATCACGAACTTCTTGTGGCCCGCGGGCTCGATGCGGCCATCGGTCGCGACCACGGCGCCCAGCAGCTCTTCGCGCTTGATGAAGTCCGGGTCTTTCAACGCCACCTTCAGCGCATCGTTGAGCTTCTTGAGCACCGGCGCGGGCGTGCCCTTGGGCGCATACAGGCCGTGCCAGATCGTGACCTCGAAATTCTTCAGGCCCGCTTCGTCGAGCGTGGGCAGGTCCTTCAGGAGCGGCGTGGTCAGGCGGTGGGGCGTGGTCACGGCATAGGCCTTGACCTTCTTGGCCTCGATCTGCGGCGAGGTGTTGGTGCTCTGGTCGCACAGCAAGTCGATCTGGCCGCCGATCAGGTCGGTGATGGCCGGTGCCGTGCCCTTGTAGGGCACGGGCGTCATCTCGGTCTTGGTCGCGCTCTGGAACAGGAGACCGCACAGGTGCGAGGCCGAGCCCACGCCCGCGTTGCCGATGTTGATCTTGCCCTTGTTGGCCGCGATCCAGGCCGTCAGTTCCTTGTAGTTGTTGGCCGGAAGGCTCGGCTTGGAGATCAGCGTCATCGGCACGTCGTTGACGATGCCCAGGTACTCGAAATCGCTCTCGACCTTGAACGGCACGTTGCGCACCAGCGTCGGCACGGTCGCCATCGCGATGTGGTTCAAGAGCAGCGTGTAGCCATCGGGGTTGGCGCGCGCCACCTTGGCCGCGCCGATCGAGCTGCCCGCGCCGGGCACGTTGTCTATGATGACGCTCGCGCCGCCCAGGGGCTTGCGCAGCGCTTCGGCCAGGTCGCGCGCCACGCGGTCGGTCGGGCCGCCCGCGGCGAAGGGCACGACGATGGTCACGGGCTTGCCCGCGGGGAAGTCCTGCGCGTGGGCGCCAATGGTCAGGCCCAGGGTGGCCAGCGCAACCGCCGCGAGGGCGAACATTTTTTTCATGGAAGTCTCCGTCAAGGTCAAAAAGAAAAATCAGGGTGCGCGCGAAGGCACGCGGCTCTCCAGCGTGGGCGGTTGCCACTCGGGCTTGATGTGGCAGCCGTTCTTGCCGTCGGTGTCGTAGCGCGGCGCGAGCGATGCGCAGCGTTGCGCCAGGCTCTGGGGCGTGGGCTTCTCGCCCTTGTCGATCCAGTCCATCAGCGCGCCGAAGAGCGCGGGGTATTCCGAATCGCTGAGATAACTGTGCTCGCGCTCGGCGCTGAAGCTCTGCACCAGGTTGCCGCCGGTGCCGGCTGCGTCGCGGATGCGGCGGTAGGCGTTCTCGAGCTCCACGAACGCGGTCGGATCGTCGATGGCATGCAGCCCCACCGTGGGCAGCGAGGTGCGGCCCGTCGGCTGGCTGTCGGCCGCGAGCGCGCCCTTGGCCTGCGGGTCGGCGGCATAGCGCACAACGCCCGCGTTGAGCGCCGCGTCGTCGGCCGAGCCGCTGTAGACCACGCCGATGTTGCCGAAGGGGTTGCGGCCGTTCAGGCGCTTCTGCACCAGGTCCTGGAAGAGCCACGTCGCCCAGTTCAGGTGGCCGACGAGCGAGCGCTCCTGGATCTTCACGACAGAGAGGATGGTCTTCAGGCGCGCCGCCTGCTCGGGCGTGCGCTGCGCGGCGGGCATGCCGACGCCGGTGCATTCCTTCACGCGCGCGGCGAGTTCGGCGCGGGTGAGTTTCGACGCGATCGGCAGGCCCATCCACAGCGGGTACTGCGGCTCGTCGGGACGCGGATGGTTGCGGCAGACGTACTGGTAGACCACGCGCAGGTCGAGCCGGAAGTCGTAGGCGCTGTTGCCGCCGCCGAGCACGCCGCTCGTGAGCAGCAGGCCGTCGTAAGGACTCTTCGCCATTGCTGCGTCACCCAGCGGCGCATAGAGTTCGGCCGCCTTCGCCGCCACGCCCGCGCCGTAGCTCTGCCCGTGCAGCAGCGTGCGCTTGGGCTGGCCGAAGTGGCGCACGAAGATCTGGCGCAGGCGCTCGGTGTCTTCGGCCGCCATCGTCACGCCGTAGCCGCCGCGCCGGTAGGTGGAGCCGGCCCAGGCGTAGCCGGCCTTCACGGTGACGGCCCAGCGCTTCAAGTCTTCCTCGCTGCGCTCGAGCTTGGGCGGGCCGGTCTCGGGGCCGCCGTGGGCGTGCATCACGAGCACGCGGTTCGCGTCCTTCGTCCAGTCCTTCGGGATGGCGATCCAGTAGAGCGCGCCGGTGCCGTCTTCACCGGTGTAGCAGCGCGCGGCTTCGGGGACGGGGGACGGGCAGGTGGCGGGCTTGGGTGCAGTTGCCGGGGCCGCGTGCGCGGACAGCAGCGGGGCCGTGCCGAGCAGTGCGAAGGCGGCAAGTTGCGACAGTTGTTTTTTCAATGGCGTACTCCGAGTTCCAGCGCCGCGTTCGTTCCATCGGTGGTGACGAAGCCCAGGACGCCGCTGTTGAAGATGAAATTGCCCGGCCGGCCCGCGTCGGCCTGCACCACGCCGGGCACCGGCGTGTCGTAGCCCAATGATGCCGCAGCGCCGCCGAGGTTGAAGTTGCTGCCCGCGACCGTCGCCTCGCGGCTCTCGCCCTTCACGCTGGCCATGGCGTAGCTGCCGTCGGCCGCGCCCGCCATCAGGCTTTGCTGCAGGCCGAAGATGCGCAGGCCCGCGGTGGCGGCCGCATCGCGCACCAGGTGCAGCGGCACCGCGGTGCCATTGACCAGCCCGATCACCATCGAGCCGCTGAGCGTGCCGCCGGTGGTGACGGCGCCGCCGGTCGGCGCGGTGGTGCGCACGTCGAAGGCGCCATGCGTGGTGTTGTAGGTGATGTAGCCCTTCTCGGTCTCGGTGCAGTTGGCGTCGTAGATCATGAAGCTGCCGGCGCTGCCCGCCGCGCTGCGGCAGTACTGGAAGGTGCCCGCGTTGCGAAGGCGCACCGCGCCGGCGTAGGCCGAGGCGGTGCCGGTGCCCTGCTGCACGCCCACCGTGTTGAAGATGTTCGCCACCGGATTGAAGACTGCGGGCGAGGCCGTGTTCTCGAAGGTGTTCTGGAACGCCACCAGGGGCGAGAAGCCGCCGCCGCTCGGCGGGTTCACGCCGCCCAGCAGCACGCCGCCGGGCGCGAAGCTGAAGACCGCGCCGCTCTCGTTGCTCGTGTAGCTGCAACTGCCCTGCGCCACCAGCGAGCCGGTGCGCACCGTGCCGGCGGTGCGCTGCAGGCTGGCATCGATGGTCACCGTGTAGGCCATGGTGGCCGGATCGATCTGCACGCGCAGTTCTTCGCCGAAGCTGTTGCCGCCCTTGTAGGTGGTGGCGGTTGCGGGCAGGTTGGGGCAAGCCAGCGGGTCGCCGACCTCGGTCACGCAGCTGTAGTTGACGGCCGCGTCCAGGCTGCCGGCGCCGCGGTACTTGGGCCACGACGGGAACAGGCACAGCGGACGCGTGCGGCCGTAGCTGCCAGCCACCGCATCCACCGCCACGCCGGTGGCGGGCGCGAGGCCGCCCTCGACCCAGCCTTCGAGCGCGGCGAGCGAGTCCCAGTTGGGAATGAAGCTGCCGGTGCCGTGACCCATGCCGGGCACGGTGTAGAAGCGCACGTTCTGGTCGACCGTTGCCTGGCCGACCGTGGCGATGAGTTGCTTGTAGTAGTCGATGGTCGAGTTCGGGCTGATCACCTCGTCGGCCAGGCCGTGCAGCATGATGAGCCGGCCGCCGTGCGCGAAGAAGGGCGCAAGGTTCGGGTTGGTCGCATCGGTGAGGTTGGAGACCTCGGTCACCCGCGCGGCATAGCTGCCCGGGTCCAGCGGGTCGAAGGTCAGCGAGTCGAAGCCCGCGATGCGCGTGACGAAGAACTTCACCCACTGGTCGCCGGTGACGTACATGTTGGCGTCGGCCGAGGTGGCCGGGTTGGCCGGCACCGGACGCGTGCCGAGGTCGCGCGTGGTGTACGGGCCGGCGACGAGCGCGCCTTCCAGGATGTTGTAGCCGCCCGCGCGCTTGACGCCATTGCCGAGCGAGTAGGTCGTGAAGTCGAGCGGCGATTCGATGGTGCGCACGGTGGCCAGCTGCGCGTCCGAGAGGCACGTGTTGCCCGTGTCCGCGCCGCCGGAGCAGCGCAGCGAGGCGAGGATCTGCGTGTTCAGCAGCCGGCAGCTTTCCACGTTGCTCACGATGTTGTCGGCCGCGCCGTCCAGCTTGTCGCAGGCCTGCATCGCGGCCTTCTGCACCAGCAGCGTCTTGGCCACGTTCATCCAGCCCGCGCCGCCGTTGTTGTAGAGCGCACGCCCCACCGCCACGTTCGACAACCGCGTACCGGTGTAGTTGAGCGCCGGCTCGTTGGCGATCACACCGTCGTAGTCCAGCGGCCAGCGCTGGATGTAGCTGAGCGCGTCGCGCCCCCCGGTCGAGGTGCCGAGGAAGTAGGCGTGTTTGGGCTTGACGGCATAGCGCGCGAGCACCAGCGCCTGCGCCACGTCGCGCGTCTTCTTGAGCGACAGGCCGCCGTAGTTGGCCAGCTGCTCGTCGTTGGCCGCGAACTTGCCGTCGGTGATGCTGCTCGACTGGTGGCCCGAGTCGTCGCCGTAGGTGGCATAGCCGAGCGCGAGCGGCGCGGGCTTGCCGGCGGGGCCGAAGCGGATGACCTCGGTGCCGTCGATCAAGACGCCGTCGAAGCCGCCGCCGCCGAAGTGGATCGTCTTCTGGTTCCACTTCTCGGGCAGGTTGACCGCGAAGTTGATGAGCTGCGACGCCGGGTCCACCGGCTGGATGGTGCCGCGCACGCGGCAGTAGTCGCCCAGCTGGTTGCCCGCGTCGGTCGCGGCCACGGGCGTGGCGCTGACGACGGTCGCGCCGCCCGTGGGCAGGCTGATGAGCGAAGCGGGCAGGCTCTTGCCCGCGAGGTCCGCGCAGGCGACCACGGGCACCACCGGCGGCGGATTCTCGGGCGGGTTGCCGGGCGGATCGGTGTCGGGCTGTCCGCCGCTCGAGGGCGGGTTGTTCGGCACGATGGGGAAGAAGCCGGCACCGCCGCCGCCTCCCCCGCCGCCTCCGCAGGCGGCCAGGACCAGGGAAACCAGCGAAATGCCGATCGCGGGGCCGAGCGCGGGGCCGAGCGAACGGCGGGCGCGACGGGCGGCGTCGATCATCGAAAGAATCGGGCGGGGGCGCGGTGGGCGCATGGTCTTGTCTCCGGCATGCGGCCTCGGTGGGCCGCTCTTTTTTGAATGGGCGGCCGGACGATAGGTGTACGAGTGACCTTGGGTCAAATAAAATAAAAGTACACATCCGATACGAAAAAAATATGGAGTCAACGTGGAGCTAGCGTGGAGATAAGACCGCTGCGGTACTTCGTGGCCGTCGCCGAGACCGGCCACATGACGCGCGCCGCCGAGCAGCTGGGCATCCAGCAGCCGCCGCTGAGCCAGACGATCAAGGCGCTCGAACGCGAGCTGGGCGTGCTGCTGTTTCGCCGCCATCCGCGCGGCGTGGCGCTCACCGATGCGGGGCGCCTGTTCCAGGTCGAAGCGCTGCGCATGCTGCAGGACATGGAGGCCATGAAGCAGCGCATGGCGCGCGTGGCCAACGGCGAGGTCGGCACGCTGGCGGTCGGCTTCACCAGCTCGGCCGCGGCGCACCGCTTCGTGCCCGAGGCGCTGCGCGCCTTTCGCCGCGAGCACCCCGGCGTGGAGCTGCAACTGCGCGAGAACAACGCGGCCGAGCTGACCGAGGCGCTGGCCGCCGGCCGCCTGCACTGCGGCTTGCTGCGCGTGCCGGTCGCGCGGCCCGAGGGCCTGCTGTTCGAGACGCTGCTGCGCGAGCCGGTGCTGGTCGCGATGCCGAGCGACCACCCCTTTGCCCTCGCGCGAAAGAACATGGAAAAGGCCTCGCGCCCGCTGCCGCTCGCGCGGCTGTGCGAGGAAGGCATCATCCTCGTGCGCCGTCCGGGCGCGCCGGGCCTCTATGCCGAGCTGCTGGCGCTGTGCCACGCCAAGGGCCTGCGCCCGCGCGTGGTGGCCGAGGTGGACCGCATGATGACCAACCTGAATCTCGTGGCCGCGGGCGTGGGGCTGTCGGTGGTGCCGGCCTCGATGACCGGTGTGCACGCGCATGCCATCGCCTACGCGCGCCTGGCCGACGGCGGCCAGCTCGACGCACCGCTCACGCTGGTGTCGCGCCTGGAAGAAGACAACCTGCCCGCGCAGCACTTCGCCGCGCTGCTGCGCAGGCACGCGAGCGAGAACCCGGGGTCATGAGCAACGTCTGGCTGCGCCGTCGCCATTTCGTGCGCAGCACCGGCGCCCTGCTGGCTGCTGCGTGCGGCATGCCGCAATGGCTGCGCGCCGCCACGACGTCATCGCCCTGGCCGAACCGCCCCGTGCGCCTGATCGTGGTCTATCCGCCGGGCGGCGTGAGCGACGGCATGGCGCGCGTGCTGGCCGATCCGCTCTCGCAGGCGCTGGGCGTGCCGGTGCTCATCGAGAACCGCGCGGGCGCGGGCGGCAGCATCGGCATGGATGCGCTCGCGCGCGCCACGCCCGACGGCTGCACCCTCGCCTTCTCGGCCATCAGCCCGCTCACGCTGCACCCGCTGATCGCGCGCGTTCCCTACGACCCGCTGCGCGCCTTCGCGCCGGTGGCCAGCGTGATGCGCACGCCGGTGCTGGTGGTCGGCACGCCGGCCTTCACGGGCCACGGCTTCGCCGACCTGATTGCGCGCGCACGCAGCCAGCCCGGCGCGGTGCGCTGGGCCACCTCGGGCGTGGCCACCATCGGGCACCTGGTGCTCGCGCAGGTACGCATGCAAAGCCGCACCGACATCACGCACATCCCCTACGCGGGCGGCGGCCCGCAGCTCAACGATGCGCTGAGCGGGCAATTCGAGGTGCTCTCGACCAACGTCGCCGCGCAGCAGCTGCAGTACATCGAGGGCGGACGGTTCCAGGCGCTGGCGGTGGGCGCGCCCGCGCGCATCGAGGCGCTGCCCGCGGTGCCGACGCTCGCGGAGCTGGGGTACGAGCGCGCGAACCGCGATTCGCTCTTCGGCATCTTCGCGCCGGCGCGCACGCCTGCGGCGGTGGTGCAGCGGCTGAATGCGGAGATCAATCGCGTGCTGCGCAGCGATGCGGTGAGGGCGCGGCTGCGGGGGGCGTACAACCTGCCGGCCGGGGGAAGCATCGAGGACTTCGCGCATGAGATCGCCGTGGATCGGCGGCGCAATCGGGCGTTGGTGGCGGGGGATCGGGCGCAGTTCGACTAGGGACTAGGTTTCAGCGCCCCAAAGCCGCGGATAGTCACTCACGAAGCCGTCCCCGGTCACACCGAGCACCGCCTCGTAGTCGAAGCGTTTCGCCACATACGCGTACTCGCTCTCGCCGCGCCGCTCGTAGCTTTGCATCAGCTCGCTGAGCACGCCGCCGCCATCGAGATCGACCCACGCGGCCGGCGCATCGGCCGACTCTCCCACCGAGAGATTGAGCCGCCGCAGTTGCAGCAGGTTGGTGGCGGGCGTGAACCCCAAATCGAGGTCCACGCAATGCGACAGGTCGGGCACGGCCTCGTCGTTGAGCTTCCAGTGGCCATGCGCATCGCGCGCGATCGACAGCTCCACGGCCGCGTCGCCGAGCCAGCCGCGCACCATGCCCCACTGCGTGTGCCAGTGCAGGTCGCAGCGCACGCGGTAGTGCAGCTGGGCGATGCGGCCGTCCTCCTGGCGGAACACCGCGGCGCCGTCGAGCTGCCAGGCCGAGGCATTGCGCTCGAGCCGGCAGGCGTCGTGGCCCGGGGCATCGAGCTTGCGCCAGAGAATGGAGGCGACGGTTTGCATGGCGCGGATGATGGCACCGGCATGCTGCAGGGCGCAAGCGCCATCGCGCAAAATGCCCCGCATGATGAAGGCCCTTTTCACGGCGCTGCTCGCCCCTCTCCTCTCCCTGCTGGCAGGCGGCGCCGCGCATGCAGCCGCGCTGAAAGACGGCGACATCGTCTTCCACACCTCGCGCTCGGCCCAGAGCGTGGCGGTGCAGCGTGCCACGGGCTCGCGCTACAGCCACATGGGCATCGTGCTGCTGCGGGACGGCAAGCCCTTCGTGTTCGAGGCCGTCTCGACCGTGCGCTACACGCCGCTCGCGCAATGGACCGCGCGCGGCAACGGCGGGCACTACGTGGCCAAGCGCCTGCGCGATGCCGACACGCTGCTGACACCCGGCGCCGTGGCCCGCCTGCACGCGCGCACGTCGGACTTCGCAGGCCGGCCCTACGACCTGACCTTCGAGTGGTCGGACGGGCGCATCTACTGCTCCGAACTCGTGTGGAAGCTCTACCAGCGCGCGCTGGGCGTGCGCATCGGCGAGCTGCAGAAGATCCGCGAATTCAACCTCGCCGACCCGGCCGTGCGCGCCAAGATGCGCGAGCGCTACGGCGACAGGGTGCCGATGGACGAACCAGTGATCTCACCCGTGGCAATGTTCGATTCGCCGTTGCTCGTGACCGTCGAAACACGCTGACCTCCGCGGCCCTCGGCGGGCGAAACTCCTCCAGCCGCGAGACAATCGTTTCCGTGAGTTCCCCGCCCCCCTCGCCCCTCCCGACAGGCCCGATCCGCCGCATCGCCCACCTCGACATGGACGCCTTCTACGCGTCGGTCGAGCTGTTGCGCTATCCGCAGCTCAAGGGCCTGCCCATGGTGATCGGCGGCGGGCGGCGCAACGTCGACGAGGCGATCCGCAACCTGCCCGCGGGCGGCACGCTGGCCGACATTCCGGTGGAGGCCTTTCCGCGGCTGAAGGACTACGCGGGCCGCGGCGTCATCACCACCGCCACCTACCCCGCGCGGCAGTTCGGCATCGGCTCGGCCATGGGACTCATGAAGGCGGCCAAGCTGTGCCCGCAGGCGCTGATCCTGCCGGTCGATTTCGACGAATACCGTCGCTTCTCGCGCGCCTTCAAGCAGGTGATCCTGGACATCGCGCCGCTCATGGAAGACCGCGGCGTGGACGAGGTGTACATCGACTTCACCGACGTGCCCGGCGGCCAGCGCGACGGCGGGCGCTCTCTGGCGCGGCTGATCCAGAAATCGATCCTCGACGCCACGGGCCTGACCTGCTCGATCGGCGTGGCGCCCAACAAGCTCATCGCCAAGATGGCGAGCGAATTCAACAAGCCCAACGGCATCTCGGTGGTCTACGAAGGTGACCTGGAGAGCCGCATCTGGCCCCTGCCCTGCCGCAAGGTGAACGGCATCGGGCCCAAGGCCGACGAGAAGCTGAAGCGCTTCGGCATCGAGACCGTCGGCCAGCTCGCGGCGCGCGAGCGCGACTGGCTCGTGCAGAACTTCGGCAAGGCCACCGGCGCATGGATGCACGAGGTGGCCTGGGGCCGCGACGACCGGCCGGTGGTGACCGAGAGCGAGCCCGTCTCGATGAGCCGCGAGACCACGTTCGACCGCGACCTGCACGCGGTGCGCGACCGCGCCGAGCTGGGCGCGATCTTCACGCACCTGTGCGAGAAGGTCGCCGAAGACCTGCAGCGCAAGGGCTATGTGGGCAAGACCATCGGCATCAAGCTGCGCTACGACGATTTCAAGATCGCCACGCGCGACCAGACCATCGACCGCTTCACCGCCGACGGCAAGACCATCCGGCAGGTCGGCGGGCAGTGCCTGAAGCGCGTGCCGCTGGAGCGGCCGCTGCGCCTCCTGGGCGTGCGCGTGGGGGCGCTGGCGAAGGCCGGCAGCCCCGAGGCGCTGGCACCGGCCGCTGCGGGCACGTCGCGCGCCTCGGCGGAACCCGCCTCGACCACGGCATCGCTCTTCTGAAACCATGATGATCATCAAACGCTGGCTCCTGCGCCTCGCCTTCACGCTGCTGGGGTTCGTGCTGGCGGTGGGGCTCTATGTGCTCGTGGCCTGCGCGCTGGTGCTCTGGCCGGCCCATGCGAAGCCGAAGCTGCCCGCCGAAGCCCCGGCCTTGGAAGCCTGGGTGCTGAGCAACGGCGTGCACACCGATCTGGTGTTCCCGGCCCGCTCGGCCGCCATCGACTGGCACCAGCTCTTTCCGCTCGCCGACTTCAGGGCCGTGCCGCCCGATGCCGAGTTCATCGCCATCGGCTGGGGCGATCGCGAGTTCTATCTGCACACGCCCACCTGGGCCGACCTGACGGCCTCGCGCGCGTTCGGCGCGCTCGCGGGCGGCAACCGGGCGTTGATGCATGTGACGTACCTGCAGCGGGGCCAGATGCGGCGCGGCGCCTACAAGCTGCCGCTCTCGCAAGCGCAGTACGCGCAGCTCGTGGACTACGTGCGCGCCGCGCTGCCGTCAGGTCGCGCGACGCCGATCGCGGGCGCGCACTACGACAACCAGGACGCCTTCTACGAAGCCGAAGGCGGCTACAACCTCTTCGAGACCTGCAACACCTGGACCGGCCGCGGCCTGCGCAGCGCGGGCGTCACAGTGAGCCGCTGGACGCCCTTCGACTTCAACGTGACCTGGCACCTTCAGCCCACGCAACCCTGAGGCCGCTCAAGGCTTCGGCACGCCCGCCTGCCACTGCGGCCAGTTCTTCACGATGTGATCCACCACGCGCGTGCCGACCAGCGCGATGTTCTCCACCGTCTCGGCAAAGCCGCCGGCCGTCTCGCCCGGCGCCGGGTCCAGGTGCTGCAGCGTGCTTTCCTTCGGGTTGCCCTGGTCGAAGTTGACCGCGCCCCGCAGGCTCATCACACGGTCGGTGCCGTGGGTGCGCTTGATCACGAGGGTGATGGCGGCGGCCTCCATTTCGGTGATCACGTAGTCGTCGGCGCCGTAGAGCTTGGCGATGTACTGCGCCTGCTTCGACATGCCCGGGCCGTGGAAGAAGGTGTCGCCGGTCATGTGGGTGCCGGTGCCGACGAAGGGCGCGCGCCGCGCCGCGGCGTCGGGGTAGCGCAGGCGGTATGTGCGGGCGGCGTCCGAATCCTTCAGCGGCGTGTCGGCCGAGAGCTTCATGGCCCAGCCGACGAGGTCGGGGTTGAGCTTGAAGCGGCGGTAGTCCTCGTAGCCCTTGCGCGGCATGAAGGTGGGCTCGCCCGCCTTGTTTTCCTCGGGTGCCCAGCGGTGGCCGAGGTCGTAGTCCACGAGCCAGGTGGCCCAGCTCACCTCGCCGATGGTGCCGCGCGAAGGGGGCGTGCCGGCCACGCCCGAGATCACGTAGTAGGCCTCGGAGAAATCGAACTGCGGATTCAGCAGGATCGCCTGCATCGACGACGACGAGTTGACCTTGCCCATGCCGAGCACCGCGCCGCAGACGCCGTCGGCGTTGCAGTACACGGGCTGCAGCGCGCCGGGCACGGCCATGGGCCTGGCGCCCTTCCAGTAGCGCTCGTACCAATGCTGGAACTCGCCGGCGCGGTCGCCGGTGTTCTGCCCGATCTCGAACATGGCGGCGACGAACACCTTGACCTTGACGGGCGCGGCCGATGCAGCCGGTGCATTTGGCGCAGGCGAGGTGGAGGCACAGGCCGTGGCGAGCAGCGCCGCGGCACACAGCGCCGACCAGCGGGCGCAGAGGGAGGTCCAACGAGGAAGCATGATTTTTGCGGGCGGAGATAAGTGGAAGAGAGGCACCAACAGCTTGCGGCGTCCTACACCGGGCGATTGTCGGTGCTGGCACAAGCGGATGCATCTCCAGACGCAAACCTCATGCCGGCCTCCACCTCGCCCACCTCCAAGCCGATCGTCAAACCGCCTGCCAAGGCGCCCTCCAAGCCCACGCCCATCGCGAACGGCCTGGTCTACGTCACTCCCGACATGCCCGGCATCCAGCGCCTGAAGCACGGCGAGCGCTTCCGCTACCGCGACGCCAAGGGCCGGTGGCTGCGCGACGTGGACGAGATCTCCCGCATCCGCATGCTGGCCATTCCGCCGGCCTACACGCAGGTGTGGATCTGCCCCCTGCCCAACGGCCACCTGCAGGCCACCGGCATCGACGCGCGCGGCCGCAAGCAATACCGCTACCACGCCGACTGGCGCGTGATGAAGGACGAGACCAAGTTCGAGCGGCTCGAAGCCTTCGCGCTCGCGCTGCCGCGCATCCGCGCCCGCGTCGCGCGCGACCTGCAGCCGGTGAAAGGCCAGAAGGTGCCCGGGCGCAGCCAGGTGCTCGCCGCGCTCGTGCGCCTCCTGGACACCACGCTGCTGCGCGTGGGCAACGAGGAGTACGCGAGCACCAACGGCTCCTTCGGACTCACCACGCTGCGCGACCGCCATGCGGCCGTGCAGGGCACGGCGCTGCGGCTGCACTTCAAGGGCAAGAGCGGCGTGATGCACGAGGCGAAGCTCGAAGACCCGCGCGTGGCGAAGGTGGTGCGCCAGTGCCAGCAGTTGCCGGGGCAGGCACTCTTCCAGTACGCGGACGAAGACGGCGAGCTGCGCGGCGTCTCGTCCACCGACGTCAACGACTACATCGCCGAGGCCGCAGGAATTGCCGAAGCCTCGCAGGGCGACCGCTTCACCGCCAAGGACTTCCGCACCTGGCACGGCACGGTGCAGGCGCTGGAGCTCACGCGCCTGGCCTGCGAGCCGGGCCGCGTCGCCGCGGACGGCAGCCGCTACAGCGCCAAGGACATCCTCGCGGCGGTGGCCAAGCAACTGGGCAACACGCCTGCGGTCTGCAAGAAGGCCTATGTGCACCCGGCCGTGCTGGCGCTGGGCAGCGCGCTCGCGAACGACGACGAGGACGCGGCCACCGCGTTGTTCGAGAAGATCGCCGGGCGCGACACGGCCAGGCCTTCGCGCGGGCTGTATGCGGCGGAGCGGCGGCTGCTGGCGTTCTTGCGGACGCACCGGCAGGCGCAGGTGCGTGAACGGCGCGCCGGCAAACCTGGCGCCGGCGGGCGGCGCAAGCCTCAGCCGGTCGCGAGCGAGAAACGCACGCTGTCGCCGTCCACCGCGATGGCGTAGCCCATGTCCTCGGCGAGGTTCTGCAGCGCGATCGCGTCGATGGCCAGCGCGCGCGGCGCGCGGTGCGCATCGAGCACGGGGTTCACCGCGCCGGCTTCGCGTGGCAAGGCGATGAAGCGTAGCCCGTCGGGGCCGTCGGCCTCGACCCGGATCGCGCCGGCCTCGGCCGCGCCGTCGTGCAGATAGCCCAGGACGCCCAGGAAGAGGTAGCGCAACGCGGCCCCTGCGGGCCGGCGCGGCTCGCCCTCTTGCGCATCGAGCGGCACATCGAGCGAAGGGTCGGCATCGAGCATCACGCCATGCAGGTCGAAGGCCGAGCGCATCAGGTTCACGCACTGCGCCACCAGCGCACTGCGGGTGATGCCGTCGTCGGTGGTGGCCAGTTCCCAGTCGCGCAACGACCGGATGGCTTGCACCAGTTCCGACACCTGGTTGTCGATGAGGGCCACGCGCTCTTCGCAGGCGGCGGCATCGATGGGGGTGGCGGCCACCTGGCGCTTGAGCATCAGGAGCGCCATGCGCACCACCGAGACGGGCGCCGCCATGTCGTGGCGCAGGGCGGGCAAGGCGCGGGTGAGCAGTTCGTGGCGCACGCCGGCAGCGATCCAGCTGCGCGCTCCGGGCGACGATTTCATTGCGCTGCAGCCCAGGTCGGGGTGCGGCCCGTGCGGCGGGGGGCGGCGGGGGACACGGTCACGGGAAATTTCCTGAAACGGGGAGAGGGCAACAAGTATCGTGCCCGCCTCACCGGCCAGGTGTAGGAGCGTGCCTACGCCCTCGATGCCTCCGTCCAGGAACCCAAGGCCCGGGGGCTCAGGGTTTCCCGAGGTAGGTGCGGATGTCCTTCACCTCGACGCCGGCGGCGGCGACGGCCGAGCGCAACTGCGCCTCGGTCACACCCAGCGTCTGCGTCCAGTAGCGCACTTCGTGGGATTCATTGACGTTGATGCGGGCTGCATCCTGCGGTCCGCGCTTGCTCAGGTCATCGGCCATGGTGTGGATTCCTTGTTGAAGGCCACCACGATGCGGCGTGCGCGGGCGATGCGCTGGCGGACGGCAGCGCACCCGCGTGCAGGATAAGTCCGAGGAACGGGTTAGAGGTTGGGCTGGCGATGCCCCGCGGATTCAGGACGAGGACGCCCGGGCCCGCGCCTGCAGTTCCCGCTTGAGCAGCTTGCCGTTGGCGGTGATGGGCATCGCGTCGATCACCTCGATGCGCGCCGGTCGCTTGTAGGGCGAGAGGTGCTCGGCCAGGTGCGCGCGCAGCGCGGCCTCGTCGAGCGATGCGCCAGGTTTCAGCTCGGCAAAGGCGACGACCTGCTCATTGCCATCGGCCTCCGGCACGCCGACCACCGCGCATAGGTGCACGCCCTCGAAGCGGCCGATCACCGCCTCGATTTCCGCCGGGTACACGTTGAAGCCCGAGCGGATGATCATTTCCTTCAGCCGCCCGACCACGAACAGCGCGCCGTCGTCGCCGAAGCGCCCGAGGTCGCCGGTGGCATACCAGCCGCCGGGGCGCAGCACCTGCGCGGTGGCGGCCGCGTCGCGGAAGTAGCCGAGCATCAGGCCGGGGCCACGCAGCCAGATTTCGCCGGTGTCACCCGCCGGCACATCCTGGCCGTCGATGCCCACGATGCGCGCTTCGCCGCCCTCGACCGCATGACCTGCAGCGGTGTCGTCGCGCGGCGCCTCGGTGCGCGTGAGAAACACCGAGCCCGCGTACTCCGAGAGGCCGTAGCCGTAGTGCAGCGGCTGGCCGAACAGGCGCTCCACGCGCTGCTTGAGCCCGAGGTCGAGCGGTGCGGAGCCGGTGTACACATAGCGCAGCCTCGGAAAGCGCGGCACCGCGCGCTCGGCCTCGATGTGCGCGAGCAGCCGCGCATACATCGTCGGCGGCCCGAGCAGGTTCGACACCTCCTCGTGCGCCAACGCCTGCAGCATGTCTGCCGGCGAGAAGCTGCCGCGCAGCACCAGCGACGCGCCACCGGTGAGCGCGGCCATCAGCACCGTGCCGATGCCGAAGATGTGCGTCATCGGCAAGAACGCGTAGACCCGGTCGCGCGCGTCGAGCGAACGCACGGCCGCCGACACGCGCCCGAAATGCAGCAGGCCGCGGTGCGACACCATCACGCCCTTGGGCGTGCCCGAAGTGCCCGACGTGAAGATGATCGCGGCCGTATCGGCGAGTGCCGCATCGGGCTCGGGTCGCGCTTCTGCGCGCACGGCGGAGTACATGACGCCCGGCAGCCTGGCCGTTGCTGACGTGACCGATGTTGCGCGCTCCGCGTGCAGCCGCGCGGCCACCGACGCGCCGGTCGTGAAGCAGCACAGGCGCGCATCCGCACGCTCGACGACGGCCGCGATCTCGCCCGGCGACATGCGCGCATTCACGCCGCACGACCACGCGCCGACGCGGCTGCACGCCATCAGCAGCGCGATGTGCGCGGCGCAGTTCTCGGCGACCAGCACCACGCGGTCGGTCGGGCGCACGCCGGCGTCCAGCAGGTCTTGCGTGGCCGTGTCGGCCATGGCTTGCAGCGCCGCATAGGTGGTGGTGCCGCCAGGCTCGAAAAGGAAGACGGCTTCCGGCGTGCGGACGGCGCGCTCATGCAGCAGGTCGTGAATGCGGTGCTGCATCGGCTACTCCGCCTCGATGCCCTTGGACGCGGTCGCCCAGAGCTTGCGGTCCGACTGCCCCTTGGTCGCGAGCACCTCGGCGCCGCCCGACCACACGTCGTAGCCTTGCTCCCGCAGCCGGTTCGCGATGTCTTCGCGCGCGAGCATCCTGTGCGCGGCGGCGTTGATGCGCGCGACCAGCGCAGGGTCCATGCGCGCCGGCCCGTAGAGGCCGAACCAGCCGCCCACGTCGTAGTCGGCCACGCCCGACTCGATCATCGTCGGCACGTCCGGCAGCATGCGGTTGCGCTGGCGCGAGGTGACGGCCAGCGCGCGCAGCCGCCCCGACTGGATGAAGGGCCGCGAGGTCGCGATGATGTCGAACATCATCGGCACCGTGCCCGCCATCACGTCGGCGAGCGCGGGCGCGCTGCCCTTGTAGGGCACGTGCGTGAGCTGCACGCCGGCCATCTTCTCCAGCAGCGCGCCGCTCAGGTGGTTGGAAGCGCCCACGCCCGCCGAGCCGTAGAAGAGCTTGCCGGGCTTGGCCTTCGCATAGGCCAGCAGCTCGGCCACGTTGCGCACCGGCAGGTCCTTGTTGACCACGAGCACGTTGGTGTAGTCCACCAGCGGCGCGATGGGCGCGAGGTCTTTCATCGGGTCGAACGGCATGCTGCGCTGCACGTTCGGGTTGATGGTGATGGTCGGGCTCGCGCCGAAGAACAGCATGGCGCCATCGGGCGGCGCCTTGGCGACCGCGTTGCCGCCGAGCGAGCCGGCGGCGCCAGGGCGGTTGTCCACGATCACCTGCGTGCCGAGCTCCTGGCCCAGCGCCGGTGCGAGCAGGCGCGCGGCGCCATCGACCGGCCCGCCCGCGGAGTAGCCGACGACGAGCTTGATGAGCGATGGCAGCGGCTGCTGTTGTTGTTGCGCAAAGACGCGCGCGGGCAGCATGGACAGCAATGCGCTGCCCGCCAGCGCGGCCACGGCGTGGCGCCGGGAGAGGTCGAGGGATTCCATGAGCGTTGTCTCCTGTTGTTTACTTCTTCGGCGCTCGCACCGCTCAGGCCGGCAGGTCCAGGACCTGCCGCGCGAGGATGTTGCGCTGGATCTCGTTGGTGCCGCCGTAGATCATTGCGGCGGTCGCGCCGATGAGCGGCGAGAGCACGTTGAAGGTCTGCCCGTCGAGCACCTGGTCCCCGGCGACCGCGCCCTGCTCTTCGCCGGCCTCGACCAGCAAGGCGCCGATGCGGTGGTAGGTCTCGCTCGCCCAGATCTTCAGGAGCGACACCGACGCGGGCAGCGGCTTGCCCGCGCGCACGATGTTCGCAAAGCTCGTGTAGGCGGCCGTGAGGTCGGCCACGTCGAGCCGCAGCGCCGCGAAACGCTGCGCGAACACCGGGTCCGCGAAGAGCCGCCGCGCCTCTGCGAGCCGCGCGAGCTGGCCGAGCGCGTACTGCGACTGCTTGGGGCTGCCGAGAAAGATGCGCTCGAAACCCAGCAGCGCCTTCGCGATCGTCCAGCCGCCATGCAGTTGGCCCACGAGGTTCTCCGCCGGCACGCGCACGTTGTCGAAGAACACCTCGCAGAACTCCGGCTCGCCCGCCAGCGTGTGGATCGGCCGCACCGTGATGCCCGGCGTGCGCAGGTCGCACAGGAGAAAGCTGATGCCCTCTTGCTTCCTGGCCGCCTTGTCGGTGCGCACGAGCATGAAGATGTGGTTGGCGTCCTGCGCCAGCGTGGTCCAGATCTTCTGGCCGTTGACGATGAAATGCTCGCCCTCTCCATCGCGGCCCGCGATCGCCTCGGTGCGCAGGCCCGCGAGGTCGGAGCCCGCATTGGGCTCCGAATAGCCCTGGCACCAGACGTGCTCGCCGCTCAGGATGCGCGGCAGGAAGCGCTGCTGCTGCGCGGGCGTGCCGTGCTGGATGAGCAGCGGCCCGATCATCACGATGCCCTGGTCGGGCGCGCGCGCCACGCCGTATTGCTCCAGCTCCTCGATCCACGCGATGAGCTTGTCGGCCGGCAGGCCCATGCCGCCGTGCGCCTCGGGCCACGCCGGGGCAATCCAGCCCTGCGCGGAGAGCGTGAGGTACCACTCGCGCATCTCGCTCCATCGCGCGCGGTGCGAGAGATAGCGCAGCTGCCGCGGATAGCGCTGCTGCAAGAAGCCGCGCACCATGCGGCGGAATTCGGCCTCGGGCATCGCGGCCCAGTCGGCGGTGCGGGGGAACTCGCCGGTCCATGCGATGGTGGCTGTCGTTGCTTCGCTCTCGCCTGCGAGCAGGCCATGCCGATGCTGGTGCGCGGTGACATTGCCCAGCCACGCCGAGAGGCACAGCACGCGCTTGTAGAACAGGCTCAGGTCGCACTCCTGCGTGTAGCCGATGGCGCCATGCAACTGCACCGACGTGCGCGAAGCCTGCAGCGCGGCGGCAGTGCAGCGCGCGTTGGCGCGGCTCGCCTCGGCTTCGAGCCGGTCCACCGGCAGCCCGGTGTTCGCCAGCGCCAGCACCTCGTTCAGCGTGGCCTGCGCCACTTCGAGGTGGATGAACATGTCGACGCAGCGGTGCTGCAGGGCCTGGAAGCTGCCGATGGGCTTGCCGAACTGCGAGCGCGTGCGCAGGTAGGCGAGCGTCTGCGCGAGCATCGCCCGCCCCGCGCCGAGAAGCTCGGCCGCCTGCAGGATCTGGCCGGCCACGAGCGCGTGGCGCAGTGCCTCCTGCGCGGCGGGGCCTTCGGCCAGCACCGCATCGGACGGCAGCGCGACCTGCTCGAAGCGCAAGCTTGACGCCTGCCCGCCATCGACCAGCGGCACCACGGTTTCGCTCACGCCTTCGGTGCCGCGTGGCACCCAGAGGATGACCGCATCGTCGTCGCCGCGCGCCGACACGAGCCAGCCGCTGGCGGCGGCGCCGGGCAGCACCATGAGCTTTTCGCCCTGCAGCAGCACGCTGCCGGCGCGCCGCTCGCAACCGCAGGCGAGGGGCACCGCGCTCAGGTCGCCCGCGCTCTCCTGCCATGCCAGCGCGGGCAGGCTGCGGCCCGCAATCAAGTCGCGGAGCAATGCACGGGCGGCGGGTGTGTCCAGCCGCGCGAGCAGCAGCGCGCTGAGGCCGGCCACCGCCAGCAGCGGCTCGGGCGCCGCGTGCTCGCCGGCGGCGCGCAGGATTTCTGCGGCGCCGTCGAGTTCCAGCCCCAGGCCGCCCGCGGACTCGGACGCGAGCATGCCCGTCCAGCCCAGCGCCGCGATCGCGCTCCAGCCCTGCGCTTCGCCGGCGTCGGGCTGCGCCATCAGCGCGCGCCGTCTTTGCGTGGCACGGCTGCGCACGAAGTAGTCGAGCGCCGCTTCGCGCATTGCCGAGAGTGATTCGAAGTCCATGGCCGCAGCGTGGCAGAAGAGGCCCTCGGAGGGCATTTGCATTTGCCGAAGGGAGGGTTTCGCAATCACGGAGCCGCCTCGCGCGAGACGGGACTAGATTCGGCGCATGACCACCAAGATCAAGAAATCCCTGCACACCGAGCTGGGCCACAGCACCCCCGACAGGATCACCGTGCGCGGGCGCGACCTGCCCTCGGAAATCCTCGGCCACCTGAACCTGGGCGACATGGCCTTCCTGGAGCTCACGGGGCGCATTCCGACGCCGCAGGAGTCCGTCACCTTCAACGCCATCGTCGTCACGCTGGTCGAGCACGGCGTGACGCCGAGCGCGCTGGCCGCGCGCCTCACTTATGCGGGCGCCCCCGAAGCGCTGCAGGCCGCGGTCGCCGCGGGGCTCTGCGGCCTCGGCAGCGTGTTCGTCGGCAGCACCGAAGGCGCCGCGAAGATGCTGTACGAAGCCATCCCCTTCGGCGAGAAGCCGACCCGCCCGCTGGCCGACATGGCGAAAGACATCGTGGCCGATTTCCGCGCACGCAAGCAGATCGTGCCGGGCCTGGGCCATCCGCTGCACAAGCCCATCGACCCGCGCACGCCACGGCTGTTCCAGATCGCGACGGAGAACGGTCTCTCGACCCACTACGTCGCGCTGATGCAGGCGGTGCAGGAAGAGGCCGAACGCGTCTCGGGCAAGTCGCTGCCGATCAATGCCACGGGTGCCGTCGGCGCGATCGCGGCGGAGTTCGGATTCCCCTGGAAGATCATTCGCGGCCTCGGCGTGATGGCGCGCGCCATTGGTCTCGTGGGCCACATCCTGGAGGAGATCGACGACCCGATGGCCATCGAGATCTGGCAGCGCGTGGAGAAGGAAGCCGGCGGCCCCCGCCAGGACTGAAAAAGCAACGACCGATGAACAACGCCAACGACAAGAACTACCCCGACATCCGCGACGCGGTGCGCGACCTGTGCGCGCAGTTCCCGAACGAATACTTCCGCAAGATCGACGAAGCCCGCGGCTACCCCGCCGAATTCGTCGATGCGCTCACCCAGGCCGGCTGGATGGCCGCGCTGATTCCGCAGGAATACGGCGGCTCGGGCCTCGGCCTCACCGAAGCCTCGGTGATCATGGAAGAAATCAACCGCTGCGGCGGCAACTCCGGCGCCTGCCACGGCCAGATGTACAACATGGGCACGCTGCTGCGCCATGGCAGCGAGGCGCAGAAGCGCGAGTACCTGCCGCGCATCGCGACGGGCGAACTGCGCCTGCAGTCGATGGGCGTGACCGAGCCCAGTACCGGCACCGACACCACCAAGATCAAGACCACCGCGGTGAAGAAGGGCGACCGCTACGTCATCAACGGGCAGAAGGTGTGGATCTCGCGCATCCAGCACTCGGACCTGATGATCCTTCTGGCGCGCACCACGCCGCTCGCGGACGTGAAGAAGAAATCCGAGGGCATGTCGATCTTCATCGTCGACCTGCGCGAAGCTACGGCCAAGGGCATGACGGTGCGGCCGATCCTCAACATGGTCAACCACGAGACCAACGAGCTGTTCTTCGAGAACCTGGAGATCCCGGCTGAGAACCTCATCGGCGTGGAAGGCCAGGGCTTCAAGTACATCCTGGACGGCCTCAACGCCGAGCGCACGCTGATCGCGGCCGAATGCATCGGCGACGGCTACTGGTTCATCGACAAGGTGACGGCGTACACGAACGAGCGCGTCGTCTTCGGCCGCCCCATCGGCCAGAACCAGGGCGTGCAGTTTCCGATTGCCGAGGCGTTCATCGAGATCGAAGCGGCGAACCTCATGCGCTACGAAGCATGCCGCCTGTTCGATGCGCACGAGCCCTGCGGCGCGCAGGCCAACATGGCGAAGTACCTCGCGGCCAAGGCGAGCTGGGAAGCGGCCAACGCGTGCCTGCAATTCCACGGCGGCTTCGGCTTCGCGTGCGAATACGACATCGAACGCAAGTTCCGCGAGACGCGGCTGTACCAGGTGGCGCCGATCTCGACCAACCTCATCCTGAGCTACGTCGCCGAACACATGCTCGGCCTGCCCCGCTCGTTCTGAAGGGACCGCACCCATGACCGATTCAACCCACCCCAGCAAGGTGCTCGCCACCTTCGCCGCCGAACTGAAGTTCGCGGACATTCCCGCGCCCGTGTTGCGCCGTACCGAAGACCTGATGCTCGACTGGCTCGGCTCCGTGCTCGCGGCGCGCACCGCGCGGCCGATACGCAGCATCGAGCGCTTCGCGCAGACGATGGGGCCCGCCGATGGACCGAGCGAAATACTGACGTCGCGCCGCACCAGCTCGCCGGTGTTCGCCGCGCTCGTCAACGCCGCGGCTTCGCACTTCGTGGAGCAGGACGACGTGCACAACGGCTCGGTGTTCCACCCCGCGGCCGTGGTCATCGCGCCCGCGCTCGCGGTGGCGCAGAGCATCGGCGCGAGCGGTGCGCAACTGCTGACTGCCGTCGTCGCGGGCTACGAAGTCGGCATCCGCGTCGGCGAATTTCTCGGGCGCTCGCACTACAAGATCTTCCACACCACGGCGACGGCCGGCACCATCGCCGCCGCCGCGGCAGTGGGTCGCCTGCTCGACCTCACGCCGCAGCAGATGCTGCATGCCTTCGGCTCGGCCGGAACGCAATCGGGTGGCGTCTGGGAATTTCTGCGCGACGCGGCCGATTCCAAGCAACTGCATTGCGCGCATGCGGCGGCGAGCGGCTTGATGTCGGCGTACCTTGCGCAGGATGGCTTCACCGGCGCCGCGAAGATCCTCGAAGGCGCGCAGGGCCTGGGCGTCGGCATGTCGAGCGATGCCGATCCCGCGAAGCTCACGGACGGTCTCGGCACCCGCTGGGCGCTCGCCGAGACCTCGTTCAAGTACCACGCTTCCTGCCGCCACACGCACCCCGCCGCCGATGCGCTGCTGCAGGTCATGACGCAGAACAAGCTCAAGCACGGCGACGTGGCGCGCGTGACCACGCATGTGCACCAGGGCGCCATCGACGTGCTGGGCCGCGTGACCGTGCCCGCGACAGTGCACCAAGGCAAGTTCTCGATGGGCACCGTGCTCGGCCTGATCGCGGTTCACGGCCGCGCTGGCCTGGGCGAATTCGACCGCGACTTTCTCGCGCCCGAAGTCGCGGGCTTTCGCGACAAGGTGGCGATGCAACTGGACACCGAAGTCGACACCGCCTACCCCGCGCGCTGGATCGGCAAGGTCAGCGTGGAAACCGCCGATGGCCGCACGCTGCAGGGCCGCGTGGACGAGCCCAAGGGCGATCCGGGCAACAGCCTGAGCCGCGCGGAAATCGAGGACAAGATGCAGCGCCTCGCGCACTACGGCGAAGGCGCCACGGCCGACGAGGCCAAGGCGATGTGCCAGCGCATCTGGCAGCTGGCCGATGCGCCGAAGGTCGGCCGCCTGCTCGGCTGAACGGGTTCAGGCGAACAGGCGCCCGTGGCCGGGCGAGCGCGCATCGAGCCCGGCCTTGCGCACGAGGTCCCAGAAGCCCGCGGGCGAGCTGGAGACCACGGGCACCTTCAGCAGCGTCTCGACCTCCCGCACCGCATCGAGCGTGACGAGGCCGCCGCAGGAAATCAGGACGCCGTCCGCGCCGGGCTGCGCCTCGAACACCTTCCGGCTCAGGTCCACCAGCACTTGGGTCGGCACGGTGCCGACCTCCTGCACATCGGAGATCGACAGGCCTTCGAGGGCCAGCGGCTCGAAGTCGTTCTGCTCCAGGTAGCGCCGCAAATGCACATTGACCTCGTCGATGTACGCCGTGGCCACCGCCACGCGCCGAACGTTCAGGCTGCGCAGCCCGGCGACGATCGCGTTGCTCATGGTGGTGCAGGGAAGTCCCGTGGCGCGCGCCATCTCCACTTCGAGTTGCCGGTTGAATGCGACGCCGCGAAAGAAGCTCAGCGACGTGCCCATGAGCGACACGGCGCTCACGCCATCGGCCTTGAGTTCGAGCGCCTTTCCGATCACTGAATCGATGACCTCGGTGTAGCCGCGCGTGGAGATTTCGCCGAGGCCAAGGCCTCTTGCGCTGAAGCGGATGCGGTTGCCGTATAGAAGCGGGCCGTCAACGGGTACTGCGCCGGCTGCGGGCGGGACGATCAGGCCGAGATGCGGTTGCGTCAATTCAGTGCCTCCACTTTGGCGTTGTGTTCAGGGCGAGTGCACAGGCCACCGGGTACTCCCCTCCGCGAATGTCCCCCGGCTTCGCCTCCTCCTTGATTTCGCTGCGGGGAGCACCCGATGCCCTGCGCACAGGGGCACGCTGTTGGTGTGCGGCCGATCAACGACCGCTGTTCATGACGAGCACGCCGATGGGGTGCCTTGCGCAGCGAAATCAAGGAGGAGGCCGCAGGCCGGGGGACATTCGCGGAGCAAGGTACCCCGTCGGCGGGATCGTGCCCTGAACGCAGCGACGCCACGACTAACTCCCCTCCGCAACGATGCGCTGCTCGGTGATGATGCGTTTCCACCGCACCGTTTCATCGGCCATGTCCTTGCCCAGCTGCGCTGGCGTCGAATAGGCCCGCAGCGTGCCCTGCGCAGCCGCCGCGGCGCCAGCCTCCGGCGTATCGAGCACCGTCTTCACCGCGGCCGAGAGCTTGTCGACGATGTCGTTCGGCGTGCCCGCCGGCGCGAGCACGAAGATGCGCGGCGCCACATCGAAGCCCGGCAGCGCATCGGCCAACGGCGCGACGCTCTCCGCGCCTTCGAGCTTCGCGTTGTTCATCAACGCCACCGCGCGCAGCTTGCCGGCCTTGGCCTGCGCCATCGCGGCCGTCGCGCTGACCACGCCGATGGGCACCTGCCCGCCGATCACGTCGGGCACGATCTGCGCGGCGCCCCGGTACGGCACATGCACCACGAAGGTCCCGGTGGATTGCTTGAGCATCTCGAAGCCCAGGTGCTGCACCGTGCCCACGCCCGAGGTGGCGAAGGAGAAACGCCCCGGGTTCGCCTTGAGCTGCGCGACCAACTCGGCCGGCGTCTTCGCGGGAAAGTCGTTGCCCGTGACGATCATCAACGGCGAGATGAACGCGCCCGCGACGGGCTTGAAGCTGGTGAGCGGATCGAGCGCGATCTTGGGTTGCAGCAGCTTGGCGATGAGCAACGCGCTGTCGCCCATCATCAGCGTGTAGCCGTCTGGCGCGGCCTTGGCAACGAGGTCGGCGGCGATGAGGCTGGTGGCGCCCGTGCGGTTCTCCACCAGCACCTGCTGGCCCAGCACCGTGGACAGGCGCGTGCCCAGCAGGCGCGCGACGGCATCGACGCCGCCGCCGGCCGAATAGCCAACGATCAGGCGGATGGGTTTGTCGGGGTATTTCTGCGCCCAGGCCGCGGGCACGGCGAGCGCGCCCGCAAGGCCCAGGGCCAGGGCCAGGGCCATTGCCGCGCGCAGCGCATGCCGGCGCGCGGGGCGGATCGCTTGTCTGGTGTTCATCGTGTCTCCGTTGTTCTTTGAATCGCTGCCAGCTCAGGCCTTGCCCTTGCCGTGCGAGGTCGGCAACTTCGCGAGTTCGCGCACGCGATCCGCATTCGGCGCGAAGCCAAGGCCCGGCGTCTCGGGCAGCGTGAGCCAGCCCTGGTCGGGCACGGGCAGTCCGTCGAAGATCTGCGCGAGCATCTTCACCGCCACGTAGTGGTACTCGACCAGCCCGCCGTTCGACACGCCCGCATGCAGGTGCATGTTGTGGAAGGGCCAGGCGCCGCCGTTGTCGATGGGCACGTTGAAGGCCTGCGCCATGCCCGCGATCTTCAGGCACTGCGAGTAGCCGCCCGAGATGGTCACGTTGGGTTGCAGCACGTCGGCCGCCTGGTTCACCAGCAGGTCGCGAAAGCGGAAGGCCAGGCCCTCGTTCTGGCCGCAGGCCAGCGGGATGCTGGTGCGCGCGCGCAGCTGCGCCATCTGGCGCACGTCGTTCTGCGTGAGCGGCTCCTCGAAGAAGCTGATGCCGTAGGGCTCGATGCGGCGCGCGAGCTCGGTGGCGTGGAAGAGATCCAGGCCGCAGTTGGCATCGACGTACAGCTTCACGTCGGGGCCGACGGCCTCGCGCACGGCCGCCACGCGGCGCACGTCTTCGGCGATGACTTCGTCGATGGGCCTCGGCTCGTCGCGGCGCGCGAGCGCGTGGCCGCCGACGGTCATCTTCAGGCGCTGGAAGCCCTGCGACACCCAGAGCTTCGCGGCGGCGGCGAGCTGGTCGCGCTCGAAGAAGCCGAAGCCGAAGGTGGCGTACACCGGCACCTTCGAACGCGCTCCGCCGAGCAGGCGCCACAGCGGCTGGCCGAGCGCCTTGGCCTTGAGGTCCCACAGCGCGATGTCGAGCGCGGCGATGGCGTGGCTCGCGTAGCCGGTCTGCCCGCGCGGCGAGAGCAGCCAGTAGAGCTTGTCCCAGAGGCGCTCGGTGGCCATGGGGTCTTCGCCGATCAACGCGGGGCCGGCCACTTCGCGCACGGCGGCGGCGATGACTTCTTCCTCGGTGATGGCGGTCATGCCGTGGCCGACGAGGCCGGTGTCGGTCTCGATCTCGGTGAGACAGAGCGAGAGCGAGGTCTGCTTGTTCAGGCCCAGCACGTCGATGGTGACGGGAATGTTCAGCGGCGTGGCGCTGACGCGAACGATCTTCAAGTTTGTCTCCTTGGGTGTGCACGCATCTTTGCGCGCGGTCCACCGGAGAACAATTCGTTTTTGGCGACTTCGAGCCTTCGCGCGGCGCGAAGGCTCATGGCTCAATCAGGCTGGCCGAGATGGGCCAGCACGGAGCGCGCGGCCACGGTGAGCTCCTGTTGCCTGCGCACGCACAGGAGGTGCCGGCGCATGGCCCACGGCGCGTCGAGCTTCAAGCAGCGCAGCTTCAGGATCTGCAGTTGCGACAGCACCGCGGCATAGGGCAGCACGCCGATGCCCACGCCCTGCTCCACCATGCGGCAGACCATGTCGAAGCTGCCCACCTGCATGCGCACCTTCAGCGGCACCTGCGCCTCGAGCGCGGCGCTCAGCAGCACGCGGTGCAACGCCGTGCCTTCGCGCACCACGATATGGTCGTGGCGCAAGACCTCGTCCACGCCGATGCGCTTGCGCCGCGCGAGCGGATGGTCGCGCGCGACGATCACCGCCAGCTCGTCGGTGCGGTACGGCAGGCATTCGAGGTTCTCGGCGGGGGTATTGCCCTCGATCACGCCGATGTCGGCCAGCCCCGCTTGCACCGCCTTCACCACCTCGGTGCTGGCGCGCTCCTGCAGGTCGATCTTGAGCACCGGGTGCAGCCGCAGGAACGAGCCGATCTGCGCCGGCAGGAACTGAGCGATGGTCGATGCATTGGCCGTGATGCTGACCACGCCCGCCACGCCGTTCTGGAAATCGTCGAGCTCGGCGCCGAGCCGGTCCATGGCCGAGAGCACCGCGCGCGCATGCAGCAGCAGCCCGTGCCCCGCCGAAGTGAGCGTGACGCCGCGCGCATGCCGCACCAGCAGCGGCAGCCGCGCGCGGGCTTCGAGGTCGGAGATGCGTTTGCTGGCCGCCGCGAGCGCGATGTGGCAGCGCTTGGCGCCTTCGCTGATGCTGCCGTGGTCGGCGATGGCCACGAAGAGGCGCAGCGATTTCGGGTCGGCCGACATGCGAAGGTGCGCGCTCAGGGCGCGACGAGATGATCGAACAATTCGCGCGCCGAGGCGGGCAACTGCTCCCGGTTGCGCGCGATGAGCTTGAGCTCGCGCTCGGCCCATGCATCGCTGAGCGCCACGGTCGCGATCCGCATCGCCATCGACAGGCGCTGCGCCGACGAGGCCGGCAGCACGCCGACGCCCACGCCCGCTTCGATCATCAGACAGATCGCCTCGAAGCTGCTGACCTGGATGCGCGGATTGAAACCGCGCCCCGCCAGCTCCGCGCGCCGCTGGAGAAAGCGATGGATCGCGCTGCCGTGGTGCAGGCCCACATGCTGCTCGTCGAGCGTGTCGGCAAAGGCCACCGACGGCGCGTCGGCCAGGTGGTGCGCCTTGGGCACCACCAGCACGAGCTGGTTGCTGCCGAACGCGCGCGCATCGAAATCGCCGGTGTGCACGTCGCCCGCGAGGATGCCAATGTCGGCCTCGCCGTCGGCCACCGCGCGCACGATTTCTTCGCTCAGGTATTCGCGCAGGTCCACCTGCACGGCCGGATGCTGCGTGAGAAAGCCCGCGAGCTTCTGCGGCAGGTATTCGGTGATCGAGGTGGTGTTGGCGAACACGCGGACATGGCCCTTGATGCCCTTGCCGAAGTCCTGCATGTCGCAGCGCAGGTGCTCCATCTGCTGCATCACGCGCTTGGCGTGATACAGCACCGCCTGTCCCGCGGCCGTGAGGCTCACGCCCTGGGCGCTGCGGTGCAGCAGCTTGCCGCCCACGGCCTCCTCCATCTGCTTGATGCGGGTGGAGGCCGCCGCCAGCGAGATGCAGGCCTTCTCGGCGCCGCGGGTGAGGCTGCGCGCATCCGCCACGTAGACGAACAGTTTCAGGTCGAACAGGTCGAAATGCAGGTTCACCGGGGAGGCACGAAGAGAGCGAAAGGAACGTCCATTGTCCGGCGAACGGCGCCGCCCGCACCCGCTTGCGGGTTTGTCCTCATGCGCTCAAACCGGGTCCCAGCTGAACACGTCGGCCGAGCGGTCCAGCGGATAGAAGCTCGCGCGCATCGCGGGCATGGCGTGCTCGGCGATGCTCTGCGGCGTCCAGCCTTCGGAGCGATGCACCGAGCGCACCGGCCGCGGCTGGCTGATGAGCGAAATTTCGTTGTTGCGCACCGAGAAGATCTGCCCGTTCACCGCGCTGGCCGCATCGCTCGCGAGATACACGGCGAGCGGCGCGACCTTGGCCGGCGTCATCTGCTTGATCTTGTCGACGCGGGCGCGCTGCTCGTCGGTGTCGGTGGGAATCGCGCCGATCATGCGGCTCCACGCGAAGGGCGCGATGCAGTTGGAGCGCACGTTGAACTTCAGCATGTCCAGCGCGATGGACTTCGACAGCGCCACGATGCCCAGCTTGGCCGCCGCGTAGTTGGCCTGCCCGAAGTTGCCGATGAGGCCCGAGGTGGATGTCATGTGCACCATCGCGCCGGCGTTCTGTTCCTTGAAGTGCGTGGCGGCCGCGCGGCTCACGTAGTAGGCGCCGTAGAGGTGCACCTTGAGCACCGCGTCCCACTCGTCCACCGACATCTTGTGAAAGAACCGGTCGCGCAGGATGCCCGCGTTGTTGACCACCGCGTCGATGCGGCCGAAGTGCTCGACGGCGCATTCGACGATGCGCGCGGCGCTCGCGGCATCGGCCACGCTGTCGGTGTTGGGCACGGCCTCGCCGCCCGCGGCGCGGATCTCGTCGACCACCTGCTGCGCGGGGCCTGCACTTCCGCCCACGCCATCGAGCGCCGCGCCGATGTCGTTGACCACCACCTTCGCGCCGTTCTTCGCCATGGCCAGCGCGATGTCGCGCCCGATGCCGCCGCCCGCGCCGGTGACGACGACCACTTTTCCTTCAACCATGTTTGTCTCTGCTCCGGATGTTCGTTCGACCGCGGGTTCGCGGGCTCGACCCAGAATGCCACAGGGCGCGCAGAGCGGCTTTCTGATTTCCGAAGAGGGGCTTCAGCCCCTGCTGGCCTTACTGCCGCGCTTATTGCCGCGCCGTGCGGATGTTCGCCGGCAGCGCCTGCGGCCAGCTCGTTCGGAACGGGTTGATGTCGAGGCCGCCGCGCCGCGTGTAGCGCGCATACACCGCGAGCTTGGTGGGTTTGCAGCGGCTCCAGATGTCCGTGAACATCCGCTCGGCGCACGGCTCGTGGAATTCGTTGTGATTGCGAAAGCTCACGATGTACGCGAGCAGGCCCGCCTGGTCGATCGGCGGGCCGCTGTAGCGGATCTGCACGCTGCCCCAATCGGGCTGGCCGGTGACGAGGCAGTTGCTTTTCAACAGGCGGCTGGTGAGGGTTTCGTTCACATGCACCTGCGTGGTGTCGCTCGTGAGCAGCTCGGGCGCGGGCTGGTAGTGGGTGCATTCGATGTCCAGGCGGTCCAGATCCAGGCCGTCGATCTCGTGCACCGGCTCGCGGTCGAAGAGGTCGGGCGTGAGCAGCTTCACGCCGATGCTGGCGGATTGGTCGCTGCCGCGCCACGCGGCTTCGGCCAGGTCGGTGCGCAGGTGCTCGCGCACGGCCTCGATGCTCGCGAAGGTGCTGTTGTTGAAGCTGTTCAGGTACAGCTTGAACGACTTGCTCTCGATGATGTTGGGCGTTTCGCAGGGAATGGTGAAGTGCGCGATGGCCAGCTGCGGCTTGCCGCGCGGGTTGAGCCAGCTCACCTCGAAGGCGGTCCAGAGGTCGGCGCCGAAGAAGGGCAGCGCGTCGCTCTTGATGCCCATGGCCTCGCGCTGCGTGGCGCGGGCAATGGGAAAGAGCAGCGACGGGTCGTACCTGTCGGCGTAGGCCGAGGCGCGGCCGAGCTGCGATTGCTCGGGGGTGTTGGGGTTGTGGGGGTTGTCGGGGTGGTTGTCGAGGCTCATGGCGTCTGGTCCTTGGCGTCCGCGGCATGGGCGAACGGCGCAATGTGGTTGGCGAGGATGGTGCAGACCTCGGGCGGCAGGTCGTGGCCCATGCCGGGCACGGGGACGAAGGTCGCGCCCGGAATGCGCGCGGCCGAATCCTTGCCGCAGGCGATGGGCACGAGCGCATCGGCGTCGCCGTGCAACACCAGCGTCGGGCGCCGGATGCGCGCGAGCACCTGGGGGCGGTCGTCGTCGGCGCCGATAGCGAGCATCTGCCGCATCAGCCCCGCGGGGTGGTAGGCGCGGCGCATGCTGAAGGTCAGGCGCTCGGCCAGCTCTTGGTCGGTCTGCGGATAGGCCGGGCTCTGGATCAGCCGCAGCAGCCGGATGCTGTGCGCGACGAGTTCGGCCTCACCCTTGCCCAGCGGCCGCCTCATGAGCATGGCGCCCACTTCGCGGCGCGGGCCGGGCAGGCCGCGCGCGCCGCTCGAACTCATGATGCTCACGAGGCTGGCGGTGCGCTCGGGCGCCGTGGCGGCCAGGCGCTGCGCGATCATGCCGCCCATCGAGGCACCGACGATGTGGGCGCGCGCGATACCCAGCGCATCGAGCACGCCGATCGAATCGTGCGTCATGTCCTGCAGCGTGTACGCCGAGCGCACCTTCAGGCCGAGGCGGTGGCGGATGGTTTCCCACACGATGTTGCGCACGCCCGCGTGGTCGAAGCCTTGGCTCAGGCCGATGTCGCGGTTGTCGTGGCGCACCACGCGAAAGCCCTTGTCGACCAGCTGCTGCACGAAGGCGGTGGGCCATGCGACCAGCTGCATGCCCAGGCCCATGATGAGCAGGATGACGGGGCGCCCTTCGCCCCCGGTGTCGTCGACCTCGATCTGCAGCCCGTTGGCGGTGACTTTCATCGATGCCCTGTCATTGGAGTCATTTGAATTCGCGCTCGCGCAGCCACTTGGTGGCGACCCATTTCTCGCCCGCGAGCACCGGCGCGCCGCCGTGCAGCGTGCGGGTGACCGGGTCGGGCCGGTCGTAGGTGAAGAAGACGCCGGTGCCGCGCACGGGCGCCACTTCGAGGCCGACGTCGGGGAAGGTGGTGGCGCCGCCCTGCTCGGGCTCCTGCAGGTACATCACGAGCGTGGCCACGCGCTGGCCGCCGCGCTTGAGGATGGTGGGCGTGCCGGGCTCGTTCGGGTCGAAGTAGTCGTAGTGCGGGCGGTACTGCGCGCCGGGCGCATAGCGCAGGATCTGCAGGCCCTCGCCGTATTCGAGCGGCCAGCGCAGCAGCGTGGCCAGGCGCTGTTCGAGCCGCCCGACGATCTCGTTCTCGCCGCGCTCGAAGAACATGCCGTCGCTGGTGCGGTCGACGTTGAGCACCTCGCCGCCGGTGCGCGTTTCCACGGTGAGCGAGCGCGCGAGCCGCACGCGCGCCGCGGCGATCAGCCCTTCGCATTCCTCGGCCGACAGCAGGTTGCCGAAGACGATGACGCGCGGATGCCGCATCGTCTGCAGCACCTGCACCTGGCGGTCGCCGGCATCCAGGTACAGCGGCGCGCCATCGAGATCGGGGCCGGGCATCTCGGTGCGCGCGGGCGGCGGCACCACCTCGACATTCGGGAAGCCGGCCTCCAGCTGGGCCAGCGCCACGTCGGTGGCCGTATCGTGCCAGCCGGCCGCGCGCATCGACGCACGCAGCGCAGGCACCGAGTGACCGGCCGCCAGCTGGGCCACCAGCCATTCGCGCAGCTCCGGACTGATCGGTTGGGACATCTCAGCATTCCTCCATCGAATCCCACGAACCCATTCGAGAAACACCGCGGAACCGGCTTTGCCGGGCCGCTGGCGTTGCCCCCTGCAAGGGGGTTGGCGAAGCGACACGAAGTGCGCGAAGACTGGGGGTCACTCCAGTTTCCTCCTGAACACCAGCCTTTCGGCTGTCGATACGCTCGCGTCGAAACCATAACCTTCGAGATCGAATTTTTCCAGCGCCTTGGGCGTGGCCGCCTTGTGCTGCACGGCCCAGCGGGCCAGCAGGCCGCGGGCGCGCTTGGCGAAGAAGCTCACGATCTTGTACTTGTCGCCCTTCCACTCCTGGAACACGCATTCGACCACGCGCGCCTTGAGCACCTTGCGGTCGACCGACTTGAAGTATTCCTGCGAGGCCACGTTGACGACCACCGGCGTGCGGTCGGCCGCCAGGCGCTCGTTCAGGTGCTCGGCGATGCGCGAGCCCCAGAAGGCGTACAGGTCCTTGCCGTGGCGGTTGGCCAGCTGGGTGCCCATTTCGAGGCGGTAGGGCTGCAGGCGGTCGAGCGGGCGCAGCAGGCCGTAGAGGCCGCTGAGGATGCAGACGTGGTCTTGCGCCCAGGCCAGTTGCGCGGGCGTGAAGCTGCGGGCGTCGAGGCCGCCGTAGACGTCGCCGTCGAAGGCGAAGGCGGCCTGGCGCGCGTTCTTCGCGGTGCTCTTGGCCGACCAGGCCTCGTAGCGCGCCGCGTTGAGGGCCGAGAGCTTGTCCGAGAGGTTCATCAGCTCGGAGATTTCGAGCGGCGACTTCTCGCGCAGGATCTTGATGAGCTCGGTCGAGGGGCCGCGGGAGCTTTCGAAATGGGGTTGGGTGGCAGGGACTTCAGGAGGAACCGGAGTGTCGTAGTCGAGCGACTTTGCAGGGGAAAGCAAGAAGAGCATCCCGGAATTATGGAATAGGCCCACCCCCAGTCTTCGCGCACTTCGTGTCGCTTCGCCAACCCCCTTGCACGGGGCAACGCCAGCGGCCCGGCAAAGCCGGTTCCGCGGCGTTCCCGGAAGAGAGGGCGCCGCCGGTAAAATCGCGGGCTATCTCCCTTGTCCCCACGCGGCGCCCCCAAGGCGCCGTTCTGCACTTCCCTGCATTCCCCATGAGCGAACCCACCACCCCTGCCGCCCAACCTGGACTGGAGAGCCTCTCCAAATCGTTCGAACCCGTCGCCATCGAGGCGCATTGGGGCCCCGAATGGGAGAAGCGCGGCTACGCCAAGGCGGGCTACCGCGGCACGCAGCAGCCCAAGGAAGGCGCCGCTTCGTTCGCGATCCAGCTGCCGCCCCCGAACGTGACGGGCACGCTGCACATGGGCCATGCGTTCAACCAGACGATCATGGACAGCCTCACGCGCTACCACCGCATGAAGGGCGACAACACGCTGTGGCTGCCGGGCACCGACCATGCCGGCATCGCCACGCAGATCGTGGTGGAGCGCCAGTTGCAGGAGCAGAAAGTGAGCCGCCACGACCTGGGCCGCAAGAACTTCGTGGCGCGCGTGTGGGAATGGAAAGAGAAGTCGGGCAACACCATCACCCAGCAGATGCGCCGCATGGGCGACACGGTCGATTGGAGCCGCGAGTACTTCACGATGGACGACGACCTCTCGGCGGTCGTGACGCAGACCTTCGTGAAGCTGTACGAAGAGGGCCTCATCTACCGCGGCAAGCGCCTGGGCAACTGGGACCCGGTCCTGAAGACCTCGGTGAGCGACCTCGAAGTGGAGAGCGAAGAGGAAGACGGCTCGCTCTGGCACATCGCCTACCCGCTCGAAGACGGCAGCGGCACACTGACCGTGGCCACCACCCGGCCCGAGACCATGCTCGGCGACACGGCCGTGATGGTCCACCCCGAGGACGACCGCTACAAGCACCTGATCGGCCAGCGCGTGAAGCTGCCGCTGGTGGACCGGCTGATCCCGATCATTGCCGACGACTACGTGGACAAGGCCTTCGGCACCGGCGTGGTGAAGGTCACGCCCGCGCACGACTACAACGACTATGCGGTCGGCCAGCGCCACAAGCTCGCGGTGATCGGCATCCTCACGCTGGATGCGACCATCAACGACAACGCGCCCGAGAAGTACCGCGGCATGGACCGCTTCGTGGCGCGCAAGGCCATCGTGGCCGACCTGGAGGCGCTGGGCCTGCTCGTCGAGGTGAAGAAGCACAAGCTCGTGGTGCCGCGCTGCGCGCGCTCGGGCGCCATCGTGGAGCCGATGCTCACCGACCAGTGGTACGTGGCGATGACGCGCTCGGGCGCCGACGGCCAGTCGATCGCGCAGAAGGCCATCGACGTGGTGAAGTCGGGCGAGGTGCGCTTCGTGCCCGAGAACTGGGTCAACACCTACAACCACTGGATGGAGAACATCCAGGACTGGACGATTTCGCGCCAGCTCTGGTGGGGCCACCAGATCCCGGCCTGGTACGACCAGGAAGGCAACGTGTACGTGGCCGAGAACGAGGCCGACGCACAGGCCAAGGCGCCCGGCAAGACGCTCGTGCGCGACGAGGACGTGCTCGACACCTGGTACTCGGCGGCGCTGGTGCCCTTCTCTTCGCTGGGCTGGCCCGAGAAGACGCAGGACCTGGAGCTCTACCTGCCTTCGCAGGTGCTGGTGACGGGCTACGACATCATCTTCTTCTGGGTCGCCCGGATGATCATGATGACCAAGCACTTCACGGGCAAGGTGCCGTTCAAGGACGTGTACATCCACGGCCTCGTGCGCGATGCGCAGGGCAAGAAGATGAGCAAGTCCGAAGGCAACGTGCTCGACCCGGTGGACCTGATCGACGGCATCGAGCTGCCCGCGCTGCTGGACAAGCGCACGCAGGGCCTGCGCAAGCCCGAGACGGCGCCCGCGGTGCGCAAGAACACGCAGAAGGAATTTCCGGAGGGCATTCCGGCCTTCGGCGCCGATGCGCTGCGCTTCACGTTCGCATCGCTCGCCTCGCTCGGGCGCAGCATCAACTTCGATTCGAAGCGCTGCGAGGGCTACCGCAACTTCTGCAACAAGCTCTGGAACGCCACGCGCTTCGTGCTCATGAACTGCGAGGGCCAGGACTGCGGCCTCCTGGAGCACACGAAGGAAGACTGCAAGGTCGGCGGCCCCGCGCACGGGTACCTGAAGTTCAGCCGCGCGGACTACTGGATCGTCTCGCAGCTGCAGCGCGTGGAGGCCGAAGTGGCCAAGGGCTTCGAGGAGTACCGCCTGGACAACGTGGCCAACGCGATCTACCAGTTCGCGTGGGACGAGTTCTGCGACTGGTACCTGGAAATCGCCAAGGTGCAGATCCAGACTGGCGACGAATCGCAAAAGCGCGCCACGCGCCGCACGCTGATCCGCACGCTGGAGACGCTGCTGCGCCTGGCGCATCCGGTGATTCCGTTCATCACCGAAGAGCTCTGGCAAAAGGTCTCGAAGGTGGCGGGTCGCGAAGGCGAGTCGGTCATGATCGCGGCCTATCCGAAGAGCCAGCCCGAGAAGATCGACGCGGCAGCCGAGGCGCATGTGGCGCGCCTGAAGGCGCTGGTGGATGCATGCCGCACGCTGCGCGGCGAGATGAACGTGTCGCCCGCCACGCGCCTGCCGCTCTACGCGGTGGCCGACGATGCCGAAGGCGCGGCGTTTTTGCGCGAATCGGCGCCGGTGCTGCAGGCGCTGGCCAAGCTCAAGGAAGTGAAGGTCTTCGACGACGAAGCCTCGTGGTCGGCCGCGGCCGAGGCGGCGCCCGTCGCGGTGGTGGGTGCGGCGCGCCTGTGCCTGCACATGGAGATCGACAAGGCGGCAGAGAAGCTTCGCATCGGCAAGGAGATCGCGCGCATCGAGGGCGAAATCGCCAAGGTGCACGGCAAGCTCGGCAACGAAGCCTTCGTCGCGAAGGCCCCGCCGGCGGTGATCGAGCAAGAACGTAAACGTCTGGCTGACTTCACCGCCATGTTGGAGCGTTTGCGCGACCAGCTTGTGCGTCTCGGCTGACACACACGGGGCCCGGAAGGCGTTTAGGATGATTGGAGCGGCCTCGCGCCGCTCTGCCGCATCCTGCCCTCTCCCTTTGAAGAAAGACGCTGACTTGCCCATGTCCACTTCCTCGACCCGCATCCGCAAGGCCGTATTCCCCGTTGCAGGCTTTGGTACTCGCTTCCTGCCAGCCACCAAGGCGCAACCCAAGGAAATGCTGCCCGTGGTCGACAAGCCGCTGATCCAGTACGCCGTCGAAGAAGCCTACGCCGCAGGCATTCGCGACATGATTTTTGTGACCGGCCGCAACAAGCGTGCGATCGAAGATCACTACGACACCGCCTACGAACTCGAAAGCCAGCTGGAAGCCAGCGGCAAGGATGCGCTGCTGAAGATCGCGCGCTCGGTGATGCCCGACGACATGACCTGCTCGTACGTGCGCCAGCCACGCATGCTGGGCCTGGGCCATGCGGTGCTCTGCGCCGAGCACCTCGTGGGCAACGAGCCCTTCGCCGTGCTGCTGGCCGACGACCTGATGGTCGGCCCCGAAGGCGGCGAGCCGGTGCTCGCGCAGATGACCGCTGCGTTCGCGCGCCTGGGCGGCTCGCTGCTGGCGGTGCAGGAAGTGCCGCTCGCGCACGTCAAGCGCTACGGCATCGTGGCCGGCGATGCGATCGAAGAGGGCCTCGTGAAGGTCAACCGCATGGTCGAGAAGCCCAAGCCCGAAGACGCGCCCTCGCGCCTGGGCGTGGCGGGCCGCTACATCCTCACGCCGGGCGTGTTCGACGAGATCCGCAACCAGCCCAAGGGTGCGGGCGGCGAAATCCAGCTGACCGACGGCATCGCGGCGCTGATGAAGAAGGAATCGGTCTACGCCTACTCGTACAAGGGCATCCGCTACGACTGCGGCAGCAAGGAAGGTTTCCTGCAGGCCAGCGTCGAACTGGCGCTCGCGCACCCCGAAGTGGGCGCTGAATTCCGTGAATACCTCAAGAGCCTGAAGCTCTGAGGCACACCGGAAAGCACGAAAGAAAAAGGGGCCGCAGGGCCCCTTTCCTTTTGCGCTCGTGTGCGCGTGTACTCGTCAGCGCCGCTTCAGCACGTGGATGAAGTCGGTGCCGACCGTCTGCTGCTCCATGAGCTCGTTGCCGGTCTGGCGCGCGAAGGCCTGGAAGTCGCGCACCGAGCCCGGATCGGTCGACACCACCTTGAGCAGTTGCCCGCTTGCCATGTCGTTGAGCGACTTCTTGGCCTTGAGAATGGGCAGCGGGCAGTTCAGTCCGCGCGTGTCGATTTCGCGATCAACTTCCATGCTTGGGCTCCTCGGGCGGCAGCTGCAGCCCGCGGCGGCGTTCCTCGTTCTCGGCCGCGGTGAAGAACACGGGCTCGTGGCCGCGCGTGCGCAGCCAGTCGGCCAGCGCATAGCCGGTGCCCGCGGGCCAGCATTTGAGGTCCGGCAGGTCGTAGAGGCGGTAGTCCACCAGCTCGGGCGAGAGCTTCACCTCGCCATCGGCCACCACGTGGTAGGCGATGATGATCTGGTTCATGCGCTGGAAGTCGTAGGCGCCCACGAGCTTGGTGGCGCTCACGTCGAGGTTGGTTTCTTCCTTCACCTCGCGCGCGATGCCTTCCTCGGGCGTTTCGCCGGCTTCCATGAAGCCGGTGATGAGCGCGAACATCTTGCCGGGCCATGCCGCATTGCGCGCCAGCAGCACCTGGCCGCGGTATTCGACGATGGCCGCGAGCACGGGCGTCGGGTTGTTCCAGTGCGTGTGGCCGCAGTTCGGGCAGCGCAGGCGTTCCTTGGGACCGCCGTCTTCCATCAACGCGATCCATTCCAGCGGCGTGGCACAGACCTGGCAAAACTTGGGGTGGGGCATGGGGCTCTGCTCTTGTTATGGCTTGCAGCGCCCGGTGATCAGGGCTGCAGCGGGATCGGTTGATTTATGCGGGAAAGACGCCGGTCGACAGATAGCGGTCGCCCCGATCGCACACCACGAACACGATGGTCGCGTTCTCGACTTTCTTGGCGACTTCGAGCGCCGCCCACAGCGCGCCGGCGGCGGAGATGCCACCGAAGATGCCCTCTTCGCGCGCGAGGCGCCGGCACATTTCCTCGGCGTCGTCCTGGCTCACGTTGATTTCTTCATCGACGCGGCTCGGGTCGTAAATCTTTGGCAGGTACTCGGTGGGCCACTTGCGGATGCCCGGGATGCGCGAGCCTTCGGCCGGCTGCGCGCCGATGATGCGCACCGCGGGGTTCTTTTCCTTCAGGAAACGCGACACGCCGGTGATGGTGCCGGTGGTGCCCATGGCGCTCACGAAATGCGTGATCTTGCCCTTGGTGTCGGCCCAGATCTCGGGGCCCGTGGTCTCGTAGTGGATGCGCGGGTTGTCGGGGTTGGCGAACTGGTCGAGCACCCGGCCCTTGCCCTGCGTGACCATCTGCTCGGCCAGGTCGCGGGCGTATTCCATGCCGCCGCTCTTGGGCGTGAGCACGAGCTCGGCGCCGAAGGCCTTCATGGTCTGGGCGCGTTCGACCGAGAGGTCCTCCGGCATGATCAGCACCATGCGATAGCCCTTGATGGCCGCGGCCATCGCGAGCGCGATGCCGGTGTTGCCCGAGGTGGCTTCGATCAGGGTGTCGCCGGGCTTGATTTCGCCGCGCTCCTCGGCGCGCTTGATCATCGAGAGGGCCGGCCGGTCTTTCACCGAACCGGCGGGGTTGTTGCCTTCGAGCTTGCCGAGGATCACGTTGCCGCGCTTGGCGTTTTCGGCTGCATCGATGCGTTGCAGGGCGACCAGGGGGGTCTTGCCGATGGCATCTTCGATCGTCGGATAATTCATGGCAGCCACTGTGCCATAATTTTGGGCTTCGTTCAGAACCCTGCCCGGGTGGTGAAATTGGTAGACGCAGGGGACTCAAAATCCCCCACCGAAAGGTGTGCCGGTTCGATTCCGGCCCCGGGCACCATCGATACCTTGATGTCGAAATGGGAAAAGGGCTTCCTCGTCATCTTCGGAAGGCACACTGGACGCCATGCGAAATCGCTCGCGCCGCACCGTGCGCACCCTCCCCGTTCTTCTCTGGCTGGCCTTGGCACTGGGTGCCACGTCCGCTGTTGCCGCACCCGATTGCACCGTCGCCCTGTGGGGCGATTCGATCCTCTACGGCGGGTTCGGCGCGTCGCTCACGAACCGCATCGAGGAGCCGCCGGCCGCCGCGCTCAAGCGCATTCGCCCCGCCTGGACGATTGCCGACTACAGCACGCCCGGCGACAGCGCCCACAAGCGCCTGCCGAGCTTCGTGCTGCAGCCGATGCCGGCGCGCGTCGTGGTGCTGCAGTACGGCATCAACGATGCCGGCAACGGCTACCAGTACGAGCCGGCCCTGCGCGGGATGGTCGACTACGTCCAGGCGGCCGGCAAGACATCGATCGTCACCGGTCTCTCGCAAGTGAAGGCCGACCGCATGCCGCAGCGGGACGGCTACGACGCCACGGCCCGTCGCGTGGCCCAGGAAGAAGGCGTGCTGTTTGCCGACTGGGGCGCCGCGCGCTTCGACACCGCCGACATGGTGGACGACATCCACCCACGGCAACCGTACAGCACGCGCCTCGTGGAGCGGCTCGTGCTGGCGCTCGACCAGGTCGCGCCCGAGTGCGCGCCGCCCGCCCGACAGGGTTAGCCGATCGCTTCAATCGCGGTGAAAGGCTTCCGCGGGCAGGCTGGGCATCACGCCATCAGGCCTCGGCGCGCAGGCCGGTGTGCACCGTCGGATGCGCGAGCCGCACGCGCAGCTCGCGTTTGAGCCGCGTGTTGTCGAGCCGGCGCGATTCCCCCATGAAGCTCAGCAACTGCAGCGGCAATTGGCGCTCGGCCTCCTCGCGTGCCACGCGCGGCGGGCGCGCCATGCCGTAGAGATCGGCAGCGAGGTCGACGTAGTCGCCCATGCGCAGCTCGGTGTCGTCCGAGGCGTGGACGATGCGCTGCGGCCGGCCGCGGAACAGCGACGCAATGCAGGCGCGCGCCAGGTCGTCGGCATGGATGTGGCTGGTGTAGACGTCGTCTTCACGGCGCAGCACCGGCGTGCCGCGCTGCAGGCGGCCACGCGGCGTGCCGTTCTCGCGGTCCGGCGCATAGATGCCCGGAATGCGCAGGATGCTCGCGCGCACGCCGGCGCTTCGGCCGAGCCAGCGCACGGCGCGCTCGGCGTCCACGCGCCGGTGGGAGCGCGGCGTGTCGGGCCGCACGGCGCGCGTTTCGCTCACGCGGGCGCCCCCGCAATCGCCGTACACGCCGCTGGTCGAGCCGTAGACCAGGGCCAGAGGCACCGAGCGCAGCCTCAAGGCGCGTGCCAGGGCCGTGGTGCGCTGGTCGCGCCACCAGGCGGCGCCGCCATCGCGCGCGGGTGGCGCCAGGTGCAGCACCCGCGTCGCGATGCCCGCCAGGCGGCGCAGCGTGGCCGGCTCGTCCAGGTTGCCCACCAGCGGGCGGATGCCGGCGGCACGCAGCGCGGCGACCCGCTCGGCCGAAGACGTGAGCGCCACCAGTTGCATGCGCCCGCGCAGGTCGCGCGCCACCCGCTGGCCGACATCGCCGCAACCGACGATCAGAAGGCGCTCGCGCCGGAACCGCGCCGGCAGCGCGCCGGAGGGGCTATTGATTGAAGGCAAAATCCTGTTCCCTTTCCGTTTCAGACCCAGGCTGAAAAACAAGCCGAAGAATACAGATGACTGCTGCACCGCCGCACGAAGCCGGCTTTTCCATCACCGTCGAGCCCAGCGGGCGCCATTTCACGGTTCATGGCGACGAAACCATCCTCGCGGCCGGCATCCGCCAGGGCATCGGCCTGCCCTATGGCTGCAAGGACGGCGCCTGCGGCTCCTGCAAGTGCAAGAAGCTCTCGGGCGAGGTCACCCTCGGCCCCCACCAGAGCAAGGCCCTGAGCGCCGAGGAACAGCTCGCGGGCTACGTGCTGACCTGCTGCGCGCACGCCACGAGCGACGTGGTGCTCGAATCGCGCCAGGTCACCGAGGCCGGGGCGCTGCCGATCCGCAAGATGCCGGTGCGGGTGCTGGCCCTCACGCGCCAATCGCACGACGTGATGATGCTGCGCCTGCAGTTGCCGGCCGGCGAGCCGCTGCAGTTCCACGCGGGGCAGTACGTGGAGTTCATCCTGCGCGACGGCGCGCGCCGCAGCTACTCGATGGCCAATGCGCCGCACACGCTGGCCCAGCCGGGCACGGGCATCGAGTTGCACCTGCGGCACCTGCCGGGCGGCAAGTTCACCGACCACGTCTTCGGCGTCATGAAGGAAAAGGAAATCCTGCGCATCGAAGGCCCGTTCGGCAGCTTCTTCCTGCGGGAGGACTCCGACAAGCCGATGATCCTCCTGGCCTCGGGCACGGGCTTCGCACCGATCAAGGCGCTGCTGGAGCACATGAAGTTCAAGGACATCGACCGGCCTGCCACGCTCTACTGGGGCGGCCGCCGGCCCGAGGACCTGTACATGGACGAATGGGTGCGCGGCCAATTGGCCCGCATGCCGAACCTGCGCTACGTGCCCGTGATCTCCAACGCCACGCCCGACGACAACTGGACCGGCCGCACCGGCTTCGTTCACCAGGCCGTGCTGGAAGACTTCGCAGACCTGTCGGGCCACCAGGTCTATGCCTGCGGCGCGCCCATCGTGGTCGACTCGGCCAAGCGCGACTACGTGGCGCTGGCAGGCCTGCCCGAAGAAGAGTTCTTTGCCGACGCGTTCACCACCGAGGCCGACAAGGCCTTGCCCTGATTTTTTCGATTTCCCATCCGCAGACAGAAAAATGAAAACGAGACACTTCCTCCTCACCCTGCTCGCAGGCGCCGCAACCCTCGCCGCGGGCCACGCCACGGCCCAGCAGCAGCAGCAGCGCCCCATCCGCTTGGTCGTGCCCTATGCGGCGGGCGGCCCCGTCGATGTCACCGCACGCATGCTGGCCGAGCGCGTGAAGGACGTGCTGGGCCCGGTCATCATCGACAACAAGCCCGGCGCGGGCGGCAACATCGGCTCCGATATGGTGGCCAAGGCGCCGCCGGACGGCCTCACGATCGGCATCGCGGCCACGGCCACCAATGCGGTCAATCCGTGGCTCTACAGCAAGATGCCGTTCAACGCCGCGACCGATTTCGCACCGATCACCCAGATGGTCCGCGTGCCCAACGTGCTGGTGATGAACGCCGACACGGCCAAGCGCCTGAACATCAATTCGGTGGCCGACCTGATCCGCTACGCCAAGGCCAACCCCGCCAAGCTCAACTACGGCAGCGGCGGCAACGGCAGCGCCGGCCACCTGGCGGGCGAGCTCTTCAAGAAGGAAGCGGGCATCTTCGCGCTGCACATTCCGTACAACGGCGGCAACCCGGCGCAGCTGGCGCTGATCTCGGGGCAGGTCGATTTCAACTTCGACAACCTCGCGACCGCCGCGCCGAACATCCGCTCGGGCAAGCTGAAGGCCATTGCGGTAACGACGCTGCAGCGCAGCGCCTCGTTGCCCGACGTGCCGCCGGTGGCCGACACGCTCAAGGGCTTCTCGATCGACACCTGGTGGGGCCTCGTTGCGCCGGCCGGCACGCCGCAGGACGTGGTCGCCAAGCTCAACCAGGCCTTCGTCGCCGCGCTGAATGCGCCGGAAACGAAGACCCGCTTCGCATCGTTGTTGGCCGAGCCGGTGGGCAACTCGTCCGAGCAGTTCGGCGCTTTCATGAAGACCGAACTGGCCAAGTACGAAAAAGTGGTCAAGGCCACCGGCGCAAAAGTCGACTGAAAGGCGGCCGTCGCCGGGCCGCCCCAAGGCGGGCCGCGCCTCCCCCTCGGGGGGTGGCGAATTACACGCAGCGAAGCGAAGTGAAAAGCCGGGGGGCCGTCATTTACTCGCCTAGGTAGGCGGCCCGCACGCGCGGGTCGCGCAGCAGTTCCTTGGCGTCGCCGTCCATCGTGATGAGGCCGGACTCCATGACGTAACCGCGGTCGGCCAGTTGCAGCGCGCGGTTGGCGTTCTGCTCCACCAGGAGGATCGTGACGCCTTGCGCGGCCACGGTCTGCACCACCTCGAAGATCTTGTCGCACATGATCGGCGACAGGCCCATGGTGGGTTCGTCCAGCAGCAGCACCTTGGGGCGCGCCATCAGCGCGCGGCCCATGGCCAGCATCTGCTGCTCGCCGCCCGACATCGTGCCGGCCAGTTGGTCCTTGCGTTCGCGAAGGCGCGGGAAGGTGACGAACACGCGCTCCATGTCGCTCGCGATGCCGGCCTTGTCGGTGCGGATGTAGGCACCGATCTGCAGGTTCTCGGTGATCGTCATGCGGGTGAAGACGCCGCGGCCTTCGGGCACCATCACGAGGCCTTCGCCCACGAGGTCCCAGGCGCCGCGGCCCTTGATGCTGCGGCCGAGGAATTCGATGTTGCCCGCGCCCGCCGGCAGCGTGCCGGTGATGGCCTTCATGGTGGTGGTCTTGCCGGCGCCGTTGGAGCCGATCAGCGAGACCAGCTCGCCCTCGCGCACCTCGAAGTCCACGCCCTTGACGGCCTGGATGCCGCCGTAGCCGACCTTCAGGCCGCTGACCTTGAGCAGCGTCTTGCCAGCGGCCTTGGCCTCGACCGCGGTGGCGCGGGTTTCTTCTTCGCTCGTCATCGTTGCTGTGCTCATTTCAATGGCCCCCCGTTCCGAGGTAAGCCTCGATCACTTTTTCGTTCTTCTGCACGTCGGCCGGCGTGCCCTCGGCAATCTGCTTGCCGTAGTCGAGCACGGTCACGCGATCGCACAGGCCCATGATGAGCTTGACGTCGTGTTCGATGATCAGGATGGTGCGGTCGTCCTTGCGGATGCGGTCGATCAGCTCGCGCAGCAGCACCTTCTCGGTCGAGTTCATGCCGGCGGCGGGTTCATCGAGCGCGATGAGCTGCGGGTCGGTGGCGAGGGCCCGGGCGATTTCGAGGCGGCGCTGGTCGCCATAGCTCAGCGTGCGCGCCTTGTAGTCGGCGAACTTGCCGATGCCCACGTAGTCGAGCAGCTCGTGCGCGCGGTCGGCAATGGCTTTTTCCTCGGCCTTGAAGCTGCCGGTGCGCAGCATCGCGCCGAAGACGCCCGAATGGGTGCGGATGTGGCGCCCGACCATCACGTTCTCCAGCGCCGTCATTTCGGCGAAGAGGCGGATGTTCTGGAAGGTGCGCGCAATGCCGGCCTTGGCCACTTCGTGCACCGCCGTCGGCTGGTAGGGCTTGCCGGCCAGCTCGAAGGTGCCGCTGTCGGGCGTGTAGAGCCCGGTGATCACGTTGAAGAAGGTGGTCTTGCCGGCGCCGTTCGGGCCGATCAGGCCATAGACCTGTCCGCGCTTGATGGTGATGCCGACGTCGGAAAGCGCCTGCAGGCCGCCGAAGCGCTTGGAGATGCCGCGGACGTCGAGGATGGTGTCGGTGGTGGTGGTGGAGGTAGTGGTCGTCATGTCGGTTGCTCCTTTGCTCACGGATTGATCGACATGGGACGCTCGGCACCGCCGGGCAATTCGTCGGCGGGCGTATCGATGCCCGGCGCATGGGTCTGCAGCGAGCCGGGGGCGACGGCCGCATGGGCCGGGTCGACCGGCACGCCGCCCTTGCGGGTCAGCGTCTTGCCGTGCTCGGGCGAGGGCCACAGGCCCCGCGGACGCACCAGCATGATGATGATCATGGCGAGCGCGATGAAGAGCTGACGCAGGATGGATGCATCCAGGCGCCCGTCGGTCAGCGACTGCAGCGGGCCGGCCACGTAGCGCAGCACTTCGGGCAATGCCGCCAGCAGCACCGCGCCCAGGATGACGCCGGGCAGGTGCCCGATGCCGCCCAGCACCACCATCGCGACGATCATCACCGACTCCATCAGGCTGAAGGACTCGGGCGACACGAAGCCCTGGAAGGCCGCGAACATCGCGCCCGACACACCGCCGAAGCTCGCGCCCATGCCGAAGGCCAGGAGCTTCATGTTGCGGGTGTTGATGCCCATCGCCTTGGCGGCGATTTCGTCTTCGCGGATGGCCATCCAGGCGCGGCCGATGCGCGAGACCTGCAGGCGGTGCGAGATGATGATGGTGGCGATCACGAGCGCCAGGAACAGGTAGTAGTACAGCGACACGGAAGAAACGGTGAAGCCGTCGAACTTCCAGGCTTTGCCGAGGTCGAGGCCCCAGAACTTGATGGAGTCGATCGCCGTGATGCCCTTCGGACCGTTGGTGATGTTCACCGGCTGGTCCAGGTTGTTCAGGAACACGCGAATGATTTCGCCGAAGCCGAGCGTGACGATCGCCAGGTAGTCGCCGCGCAGCTTGAGCGTGGGCGCGCCGAGCAGCACGCCCAGGCAACCGGCCACCACGAGCGCGAGCGGAATCACGATGAGCAACGAGGTGTGCAGCCCGTTCGGGAACATCTGCGCGAACCACGGGAAAGTCTCGGTCAGGTGCGACGAGCCCATGAGCGCGAAGAGGTACGCGCCCACCGCGAAGAAGGCCACGTAGCCCAGGTCGAGCAGACCGGCATAGCCGACCACGATATTGAGGCCCAGGGCCAGCAGCACGTAGAGCAGTGCGATGTCGGCGATGCGCACCCAGGCGTTGCCCTGCATCTGCAGGAGCAGCGGCAGCGCGAGCACCGCGATGGCGCCGATGACGTAGAGAGCGAGGTTTTTGCTGTTCTTCATGTCTCGCTCCTTACGCACGGTCCGCCACGCGTTCGCCGAGCAGGCCCGACGGTCGCAGGGTGAGCATGACGATCAGCACGATGAACGCGAAGATGTCGCTGTAGTTGCTGCCCAGCACGCCACCCGTGAGGGTGCCGATGTAGCCCGAGCCGATGGCCTCGATGAGGCCCAGCAGGATGCCGCCGACCACCGCGCCGGCCAGGTTGCCGATGCCGCCGAACACGGCCGCGGTAAAGGCCTTCAGGCCGGGCAGGAAGCCCATCGCGTGCTGCGCGATGCCGTAGTTGGATGCGTACATCACGCCGGCGATGGCCGCGAGCACAGCGCCGATGATGAAGGTGGCCGAGATGACCATGTCGGGGCGGATGCCCATGAGCGCGGCGACGCGCGGGTTCTCGGCGGTGGCGCGCATGGCGCGTCCGAGCTTGGTGTAGTTGACCAGCCACATCAGCACCACGAGCGAGAACGCCGTGACGCTCAGGATCATGACCTGCGTGGGCGAGATGACCGCGCCGCCCACGTGGATGGGGTCGGTGGGCAGCAGGTTGGGATACGCCTTGTTGGTCGGCTTCCAGATGATCATGGCCAGCGTCTGCAGCAGGATCGACATGCCGATGGCCGTGATGAGCGGCGCGAGCTTGGGGCTGTTGCGCAGCGGCCGGTAGGCCACCTTCTCGATCACGAAGTTGAGCGTGGCCGCGACGATGCAGGCAATGATCAATGCGATGAGAAGGACCAGCCAGCCCGGCGTGTTGGGCATGCCGTCCTTCATGAGTCCGATGATGGTCCAGCTTGTGAGAGCCCCCACCATCAGCACTTCTCCGTGCGCGAAATTGATGAGGTTGATGATGCCGTACACCATGGTGTAGCCCAAGGCTATCAAGGCATACATGCTGCCGAGTACCAGACCGTTGATGATCTGCTGCAGCAATATTTCCATAACGCGATTCCCTATGTGTTGCACCGTTGCGGGGTGCCATTCACCCACCGTGGCACCGGTTTGGCGCCCTTGGCTGGACAAGCAAAAAACCAGCCAGCATGTGTCGCAGGCGGATTTGTGGGCGGGATTGTAAGCACGCACCAGCGCTGATTTGGTGCGCAGCGACCGGGGTTTACCCGCTCACGCCATGCTGTATGGGCGTAAGTTCATGCGCGGCTCGCGCGAGGGCGAGCGAAGGCGCGCAAGAGGGTATCGGTGGGGTATCAGTCGCCCTTTTCAGCGTTCAGGCGGCGCAGTTCGCGCAGCTTCTCGCCGATGCGGATTTCCAGGCCCCGCTCCACGGGCTCGTAGAAGACCTGGCCCTCCAGGCCCTCGGGAAGATAGTTCTCCCCGGCCGCGAAACCGCCTGCCTCGTCGTGCGCGTAGCGGTAGCCCTTGCCGTAGTCGAGCTCCTTCATGAGCTTGGTGGGCGCATTGCGCAGGTGCATGGGCACCGGGCGCGTGCTGTCCTTCTTGATGAGGGCGCGCACCGCGTTGTAGGCCTTGTAGACCGCATTCGACTTGGGCGCGATCGCGAGATACACCACACATTCGGCGAGCGCGAGTTCGCCCTCCGGGGTACCCAGCCGCTCGTAGACCTCGGCCGCATCGAGCGCCAGGCGCAGTGCGCGCGGGTCGGCCAGGCCGATGTCTTCGCTCGCCATGCGCACGAGGCGCCGCGCCATGTAGCGCGGGTCGGCGCCGCCATCGAGCATGCGCACGAACCAGTAGAGCGCGGCGTCGGGATCGCTGCCGCGCACCGACTTGTGCAGCGCGCTGATGGTGTCGTAGAACTGCTCACCGCCCTTGTCGTAGCGCCGCATGCGCTCGCCGAGCACGCGCAGCAGCCATTCGTCGCCGATGTTCTCGAGCTTCTCGGCACGGGCCGCGACGGCCAGCGTCTCGAGCGTGTTGAGCAGGCGGCGCGCGTCGCCGTCGGCATACGCCACGAGCCGGTCGATGGCCGCCTCCTCGATGGCCGGGACCGCCTGGATCGACTGCGCCTTGGCGACGATCTCCTTGAGGTCGCCCTCGGTGAGCGGCTGCAGCACGTACACCGCTGCCCGCGACAACAGGGCCGAATTGACCTCGAACGACGGGTTCTCGGTGGTCGCGCCGATGAAGGTGAAAAGCCCCGACTCCACATGCGGCAGGAACGCGTCCTGCTGGCTCTTGTTGAAGCGGTGCACCTCGTCCACGAAGACGATGGTGCGCTGCTGTTCCAGGCCGTCGCGCGCGGCCGTGGCGCGCTCGACGGCCTCGCGGATGTCCTTCACGCCGCCCAGCACCGCGCTGATGCTCAGGAACTGCGCGTCGAAGGCATCGGCCATCAGGCGCGCGATGGTGGTCTTGCCGGTGCCCGGCGGCCCCCAGAGGATGCAGGAATGCGGCTGGCCCGACTCGAAGGCGATGCGCAGCGACATGCCCGGGCCGAGCAGGTGCTGCTGGCCGATCACTTCGCCGAGCGTCTTCGGGCGAAGGCGCTCGGCAAGGGGTTGGTGAGAGCTGGTGGCCAAACTTGCGCTGCTTGCGTGATGGTTACTGCTTGACGACATCGGCGCCGGCGGGCGCCTTGAAATCGAACACGCTGGCCGCGAGCGGAGGATTCACTTCGACCTTGCTGAACTTGAGCACCGAGCGCTGGCCGAAGCTGTCGAGAATTTCGAGCGCCGCCAGCGCGTCCCCCTGGAAGCCGACCAGCACGCTTTGCAGCTGGCCGTCCTTGTTCTTGGGCGTGGCCTTGACCCATTCGAGGCCGTCGTGCTCGGGCGCGGCTTCGAGCGCGAAATCGGCCTGCAGCGCGCGCAGGTCGGGGGCCGCGGCGATCAGCGCGGCGGGCGTGGAGCCCAGCGCCTGCGCCTGGGCGCGTTGCGTGACCTGGTTCAGGTCGGCGTCGTAGAGCCAGAGCGTCTTGCCATCGGCCACGATGCTCTGGGCGAAGGGCTTGCGGTAATCGAACTTGAATTTGCCGGGACGCTGGAATTCGAAGGTGCCGGTCGATGTCTTGACGCGGCCGGGCTGGCCTTCGCGCGAAGGCGCGGTCACGGTCTGGGTGAATTCGGCGCGGCCCGATTTGACCGTCTTCACGAAGGTCTCGAGGCTTTCAAGCCCCCCGGCCCAGGCGTTGGCGGAGCAGAGAAGGCCGATCAGTAGCCAATGGCGGATTTTCAATTTGGATTCCTCGAAAAAGCTCGGAAAAAGCTATTGCACTGGGCATCGACCCTACCCGCCGCGAATTGCGGCATGTGTAGGTCTTCATGAAGATTTGCAATGCCGGCGGGCGCTTGTGCAAATTGCCTTTCAGCACGTAACCGCAATTTCGCGCGATCCGCGCGATCCGGAATCGCGAGCCGCCGCCGCACCGATTATTCGCTGCGCGCGGGCACCAGGATTTCGCGCTGGCCGCTGCCGCTCATGGCGCTCACGAGGCCGGCCTTTTCCATGTCCTCGACCAGGCGCGCGGCGCGGTTGTAGCCGATCTTCAGGTGGCGCTGCACCAGCGAGATGCTGGCCTTGCGGTTCTTGAGCACGACCTCGACCGCCTGGTCGTACATCGAGTCCTTTTCGGCATCGCCGCCGCCCAGGAGGTCGCCGTCGCCGTCGCCATCGACCGTGCCGCCTTCGAGCACGCCCTCGATGTAGTCGGGCTCGCCCTGGCTCTTCAAGTAGGCCACCACGCGGTGCACTTCCTCGTCGCTCACGAAGGCGCCGTGCACGCGGATCGGCAGGCCGCTGCCGCTGGCCATGTAGAGCATGTCGCCCATGCCCAGCAGCGCCTCGGCACCCATCTGGTCGAGGATGGTGCGGCTGTCGATCTTGGACCCCACCGAGAACGCGATGCGCGTGGGGATGTTGGCCTTGATGAGGCCGGTGATCACGTCCACGCTGGGCCGCTGCGTGGCCAGGATGAGGTGGATGCCGGCGGCGCGCGCCTTCTGCGCGAGGCGGGCGATGAGTTCTTCGATCTTCTTGCCGACCACCATCATGAGGTCGGCGAGTTCGTCGATGATCACTACGATGTGCGGCTCGCGCTTGAGCGGCTCCGGATCGTCGGGCGTGAGGCTGAAGGGGTTGTAGATGAACTCCTCGCGCGCCTTGGCCTCGTCGATCTTGGTGTTGTAGCCGGCCAGGTTGCGCACGCCCAGCTTGCTCATGAGCTTGTAGCGGCGCTCCATTTCGGCCACGCACCAGTTCAGGCCGTGCGCGGCCTGGCGCATGTCGGTGACCACGGGCGCCAGCAGGTGCGGAATGCCTTCGTAGACCGACATTTCGAGCATCTTCGGATCGATCATCAAGAGCCGCACGTCGCGTGCCTCGGCCTTGTAGAGCAGCGACAGGATCATCGCGTTGATACCGACCGATTTGCCCGAGCCGGTGGTACCGGCCACCAGCACGTGCGGCATCTTCGCGAGGTCGGCCACCACGGGGTTGCCGATGATGTCCTTGCCCAGGCCCATGGTGAGCATGGACTTGCCTTCGTTGTAGATCTGCGAGCCCAGGATTTCGCTGAGCTTGATCGACTGGCGCTTGGCGTTGGGCAGCTCGAGCGCCATGTAGTTCTTGCCCGGGATGGTCTCGACCACGCGGATCGACACCAGCGAGAGCGAGCGCGCGAGGTCCTTGGCAAGACCCAGGATCTGCGAGCCCTTGACGCCGGTGGCGGGCTCGATTTCGTAGCGCGTGATCACCGGGCCCGGCGAGGCGAGCACCACGCGCACCTCGACGCCGAAGTCCTTGAGCTTCTTCTCGATCATGCGCGAGGTCATCTCGAGCGTGTCGGCGGAGACGGTTTCCTGGCGCACCAGCGCCGCATCGAGCAGGTCGACCTGCGGCAGCTTGCTGTCGGGGAGTTCCTTGAAGAGCGGCTTCTGGCGCTCCTTGACGACGCGGTCGCTCCGGGGCACCTCGGTCATCGCGGGCTCGATCTGAACCGGCGGCGACGGCGGGCGGCGCTTGGGACGCGGCTCGATGAGGATTTCCTCGTCGTCGGGGAAATCGGTCGTCATGGCGGGCCCCTCGCCCGTGCTGCCCTTGCTGCCCGGATCGCCGCTGCGCGTGAACGAGGGCTCGTCGGCCTCGGCGCGCTCGCGGGCGGCCTGCTTGCCCATGGCGATGTCGGCGGCCATTTCGCGCTTTTCGCGGCGCGATTCGAAGAGCGAATAGGCGCGGGCGCCGATGCGCTCGGCAATCAGGCTCCACGAGAAGCGGAAGACCAGTGCCGAGCCGATCACGCCGCCGGCGATGGCCACCAGCGCCGATCCGGTGAAGCCCATCCAGCGGACGCTGGCCGGCCCCACGAGGTAGCCGAGCGCGCCACCGCCCGAGCCCGGCAGGTGCGATTCGAGCCGGTACAGGCGCGACCATTCGAGCATGGCGCTCGCGCACAGCAGGAGGATGAGACCGAACCAGAACGCCACGCGGCTGCGGTTGAAGCGGCCGCGGGGCGGCTGCTCGGCCGGGGCGGTCTCGCCGCCGCGCAGCCAGTTCGCCAGCGAGGAGAGCCAGGCGCGCAGGCCGGCCGCAAGGCACCACCAGACGGAATAGCCGGCCGCGTAATAGCTGCCATCGGCCAGCCAGGCGCCAATGCGGCCGCCCCAGTTCTTGACCTCGCCGCCGGTGCCCGACGTCGACCAGGCGGCATCGGAGGGCGTGAAGCTCAGCATGGCGAGCAGCCAGAACAGCAGCGCTGCGAATCCTGCGATCAGCGTGATTTCGTGGGCGAAGCGCATGGCGCGCAGGCGCACGGGTTGCCCATCGGCGGCGGAAGAAGATTGAAGCGTATTGAGCGAATAGGTCATGAAAAACACGGCACCCGGCCCTGTGAATCGGAGGCCGGACGCCCGAACACTACAACAAAAGGCCGGGACCGCCCGCGGCGTCCGGCCCGAAGGCTCAAGTGAGCGTCAGGAGCCGTTCCTTGACGATCATTGCCCCGTCATCCAGGGTCTGAACGAAACCGCGCTCTTCCAGGTCCTTCATCACGCGGCTCACCATTTCGCGCGAGGCGCCGACCATCTTTGCCAAGTCCTGGCGGGAAATCTTGTCGCGCACCTTGAGATTGCCGGCACCGTCGTCGACGGCGAAGTCGAGCAGCGAGCGGGCCACGCGGCCATAGACGTCCATGAGCGCCAGGGACTCGATCTTGCGGTCGGCGTGGCGCAGGCGCTGCACCAGGCCGCGCATGATGTTGTAAGCCATCGAGGAATTCTCGGGAAGGCAGCGCGCAAACGCGTCGCGGCCCAGCATGAGGACGTCGCACTGGATCTCGGTGCGCACGGTGGCCGAGTGCGGCTCGTCGTCGATCAGGCTCATTTCGCCCAGGTAGTCGCCGGGGTTCAGCGTGGCCAGGATGACTTCGCGGCCCCGGCTGTCGGCGCTGGTCACGCGGGCGCGCCCGGTGAGGATGATGTAGAGCGCATCGGACTTCTTGCCCTGCTCCACCACGACTTCGGCACGCTTGAAGCGCTTCTTGATGATCGCGTCCGCGATGCTTGCGGACTGCGTGGCTGTCAACGACGCGAACAAAGGAACGCGCCGAAGCAATTCAAGGTTGGACAGCATCGACATTTATCAATCCCTGATACAGCGCGCGGAGTTGGTCCAAAAGGCAAGCCAATGGATTACTACAATCGCGCGCATTGAAAACACCGTGCACCCGGTGTTGAACCGGGCGGTGATACTCCACATATATCGCTACCACCCTGAAAATGTACACGCTGACGCAGCGTATATCCTAGGTTTTCTACTCATGTCCGCTCCCCAACACGCCAAGGTTTTGATTCTCGGCTCCGGCCCCGCCGGCTATACCGCAGCGGTCTATGCAGCCCGCGCAAACCTGCAGCCTTTGCTCATCACGGGCATTGCCCAGGGCGGTCAATTGATGACCACCACCGAAGTCGACAATTGGCCGGCGGACGTGCATGGCGTGCAGGGGCCCGAGTTGATGCAGCGCTTTCTCGAACACGCCGAACGCTTCAAGACGCAGATCGTTTTCGACCATATCAACAAGGTCGATCTGAGCAAGCGCCCCTTCACCCTGACCGGCGACAGCGGCACCTACACCTGCGATTCGCTGATCATTGCGACGGGCGCTTCGGCCAAATACCTGGGCCTCGATTCCGAAGAGAAGTTCATGGGCCGCGGTGTCTCGGCCTGCGCGACCTGCGACGGCTTCTTCTATCGCGAGCAGGAAGTCTGCGTGATCGGCGGCGGCAACACGGCTGTCGAGGAAGCGCTGTACCTGGCCAACATCGCGAACAAGGTGACGCTGGTGCATCGCCGCGACAAGTTCCGCGCCGAGCCGATCCTGATCGACAAGGTCAAGGAAAAGGTCGCCGAGGGCAAGATCGTGCTGAAGCTGCACAACGAGCTCGACGAGGTGCTGGGCGACGGCACGGGCGTGACCGGCATCCGGATCAAGAACACGCAGACCGGCGAGACCGAGCAGATCGATCTGAAGGGCTGCTTCATCGCCATCGGGCACCATCCGAACACCGACATCTTCCAGGGCCAGCTGGAGATGAAGGACAACTACATCCTGACCCGTTCGGGCCTGCAGGGCTTCGCGACGATGACCAGCATTCCGGGGGTCTTCGCCGCCGGCGACGTGCAGGACAACGTGTACCGCCAGGCCATCACGAGTGCGGGCACGGGCTGCATGGCCGCGCTGGACGCACAGCGCTTCCTGGAGCAGGACGGTACGCTCTGATCGGAGTGCGGCCCAAAAGGGCTATAATCCGAGGCTTTGCCGAAACAAGGCCCTCTCACGGGGGCTTGCTGCATTCAGGCAAAGCCGGGGTACCGCCACCCGTTTCTGGCGAGGTCAAGCTGCAAAACACCTGCAATCACCTTTGATTGCGCCGGTGCCAGCTGTTCAAGAAAGAGTGTCCACATGGCACGCGTATGCGACGTAACGGGCAAAGGCCCGATGGTCGGAAACAACGTTTCCCACGCCAACAACAAAACCAAGCGCCGGTTCCTGCCGAACCTGCAATACCGCCGTTTCTGGGTCGAGACTGAAAACCGCTGGGTTCGCCTGCGCGTTTCGAGCGCTGCACTGCGCCTGATCGACAAGAACGGTATCGACGCCGTGCTCGCAGACCTGCGCGCACGCGGCCAAGCTTAAGGAGCTGAATCATGGCAACGAGCAAAGGCGGACGCGAAAAGATCAAGCTGGAATCCACCGCGGGTACCGGCCACTTCTACACGACCAGCAAGAACAAGAAGACGATGCCTGAAAAGATGTCGATCATGAAGTTCGACCCGAAGGCGCGCAAGCACGTCGAATACAAGGAAATCAAACTGAAGTAATTCAGCCCTGATTTTCAAAGAAGAACCCGCTGCTTACCCAGCGGGTTTTTTGTTGACTGTCGATTTGCATTGCATTCAATACCATTGCGCAATACCAAGACGCAAATACGACGGGCACAAAAAAGCCGACCCAAGGTCGGCTTTTTTTATTGAGGACTGAATCTCTTAAGCGCGTGCAGCGCGCAAACGCGTCGAGAACTCCCTTAGACCCGCAATACCGCTGGCCTCAGCACGATGGCACCAGGCTGCCAGATCGGCCGCCAATTGCTCGCGCGACTGCGAGGTGTTCAGCCAGAGCTGGCGCAGCTCTTCGCGCATCGTCACCATCTTGTCGAGCACCGGGTGAGCGGCACGCGCCTGCACGATGTGCGTACGGGCCGATGCCGGCACCTTGTCGTCGTCGCGGTGCAGCCAGCGCTTGGCCGCCTTGAGCACCGACAGGTCGGCGCCCTTGGTCTTCAGCAGGGCCAGCTCTTCACTGGTCGCACGGCGCATCTCGCGGGCATAGCCGGCCATGACTTCGTAGCGGTTGGCGATGACGGCCTCGAGCGTCTTCTCGTTGGCCACGGGCTGGATGTCGCCCATTTGCATCTTCGGCGGCACCTTCTTGACCTTGGCCCAGCCGATGGCCTGCATCGCCTGGATGTAGATCCAGCCGATGTCGAATTCGTACTTCTTGACCGAGAACTTGGCCGACGTCGGATAGGTGTGGTGGTTGTTGTGCAGCTCTTCGCCACCGATGATCAGGCCCCAGGGCATGATGTTGCGGCTGGCATCGGGTGCCTCGAAGTTGCGGTAGCCCCAGTAGTGACCGATGCCGTTGATGATGCCGGCGGCGGTGATCGGGATCCAGAGCATCTGGACAGCCCACACGGCCATCCCGAGCGTGCCGAACAGCGCCAGGTTGATCACCAGCATCAGGCCCACGCCTTGCCAGCTGTAGCGCGAATACAGGTTGCGTTCGATCCAGTCATCGGGCGTGCCGTGACCGTAGCGATCGATCGTGTCCTTGTTCTTCGATTCCTTGCGGTAGAGCTCTGCGCCGCGCCAGAACACCTCGTCGATGCCCTTGACCTGCGGGCTGTGCGGGTCTTCCTGCGTTTCGCACTTGGCGTGGTGCTTGCGGTGAATGGCAACCCATTCCTTGGTCACCATGCCGGTGCCCAGCCACAGCCAGAAGCGGAAGAAATGCGAAGGAATCGGGCCCAGATCCATGGCCCGGTGCGTTTGCGTGCGGTGCAGGAAAATCGTGACCGCAGCGATCGTGATGTGCGTGGTGACGAGCGTGTACAACACGACTTGCCACCATGTGATGTCCCACAAGCCGTGTCCGAGCCATTGGATGGCCGCATTGAGAACGGCAGAGTCAGGAAGCAACATTGAGTCAGGTACTCCATAGCCACACGAAGGTGCAGCCTTAAGCTAACCAGCGATTTTAAAGCGAGAGGGTCAAAACGAGGCCGTTTACCCTTCAAGAAAAGCGCTGATTAACCCTAGTTTGGAGTCCTGCCCCTATTTGCGGTTCCACACGGCGGCGAAGAAACCGTCGGTCGAATGGCGATGCGGCCAGAGGCGCAGATAGCGCCTGCCGTCCGCCCCCCCAGCGCAAAGCGCCTCGAAACCCTCCACTTTCAGCCCCTGCAGCAGTTCTGCGGCGTCCACGGCCTCGAAATCGGGGTTGGCAGCGCTGAAAGCCTCGGCAATGGCCTCGTTTTCCTCCGGCAGCACGCTGCAGGTGGCGTAGACCAGCCGGCCGCCCGACTTCACCAGCCGGGCCGCGCTTTGCAGGATCGCCGTCTGCTTGACCGTCAATTCCTCCACCGACTTGGGCGACTGGCGCCATTTCAGGTCGGGATTGCGCCGCAGCGTGCCCAGCCCCGAGCACGGCGCGTCGACCAGCACCCGGTCGATCTTGCCCGCGAGGCGCTTGATCCGGTCGTCCCGCTCATGGGCGATGGCCGCCGGATGGACGTTCGAAAGCTTGCTGCGCGCCAGCCGTGGCTTGAGCGCGTCGAGCCGGTGCGCCGAGGTGTCGAAGGCGTAAAGCCGTCCGGTATTTCGCATCGTGGCACCGATGGCCAGCGTCTTGCCGCCTGCGCCGGCGCAGAAATCGACCACCATTTCGCCGCGCTTGGCGTCCAGCAACAGCGCGAGCAGTTGGGAGCCCTCGTCCTGCACCTCGACGGCGCCGCGGGCGAACGCGTCCAGTTTGGTCAGCGCCGGCTTGCCTTCGATGCGCAAGCCCCACGGCGAGAACGGCGTCGCTTCAGATTTGATAGCAGCCTTCGCAAGCTCCGCCTTCACTTCCGCCCGCTTGTCGGTCAGCGCATTGACGCGCAGATCGAGCGGCGCCGGCTGCTGCAGGCTTTCGACCAGCGGCCAGAAGCCGTCGCCGAGTTGCGCCTTGAGCGGCGTCACCAGCCATTCCGGCAGGTTGTGGCGATGGCGCTCCAGCAAGTCGTCCGGCTTGACGGCATCGCAGTTGTCAAGCCAGCGCTTTTCGGTGTCGTTGAGCGCGCTCTTCAGGAAGTCGCGCGGGCCGTGAAAGCCGAGGATCGCCATGCGGCGCTCCTTCGAGCCGCTGCCCGAGGGCGAGAGATGGTCAAACAGCAGCTTCTTGCGAAGCACGGTGTAGACGGTCTCTGCCAGCGTGGCGCGCTCGCGCGGACCGAACTCGCGGTGGTCGCGAAAGAAGCGGGAAACGACCTGGTCGGCCGGGTGATCGAATTTCAGGACAAGGCCCACCAGATCGGCGGTGGCCTCCAACAGGGCTTTGGGGTGCATCCCCCGATTGTCTCAGGCGGTCGCCGTGCTAGGCCTCGCGGGTCCAGACCGCCCCGAAAGCATGCTGCTCGATATCAGCCAGCGTGGGCGAATGGCCGGCCCAGAGCACCAGCGCCGCGCCCGGCAGGGTCAGCGTCTGCTCGAGCTGCCGGCACAGCTGCCAGCGGTCGTCGTCGTCCAGCGCCGGCAGCTCGACGAACACGATGTAGGCGCGGCGCCACGGAAATTCGCGCAGGGTCTTGCGCACCAGCCAGGCCCGCGACGCGGGGAGGCAGCGAACGAGGTCCGCCCGCAGTTCGCCCAACTCGTAGTCGTTCAGGTCATGCCGCGTGATCTGGCTGAAGAACGGCGTCTCGGTGATTTCCTCCCAGGCGCGCGCCTCGGCCTCCTCCGCTTCCTTGAGCCGGCCGCGCCACAGCTTGAGCGCGTCTTCGTCGTGCGACCCGGCATCCGGGTCTTCCAGCGAAGCGACAGCATTCCTGGCAGCCCACCAGCGGCTCGCGGCGCCGGACTGGTGCAGCCGCTCCAGCACCGCAAGGCGGCTGGCGCGGTCGCTCACGGGCAGCATCTGGACCAGCCCCCGCAGCGCCCCCGGATGCTCCGGCGCGATGCGCAACGCGCTCTCGTAGCGCACGCGCACCGGCGCCGCCGGATCGAGCCGGCGCTCCGAATCGGCCCACTCGACCATCTCGTCGGGCGTGTTGCGCTCGCCGCGCGCCGCCAGCACCGCGATGCGCTCGCGGATGCGCGAGCGGTGCGCATGGTGCTGCTTCCAGTCGCCGGCGTGGGCGCGGCGCCACAGGTTGTCGAAATGGCCGATCCACTTCGCGCTGTCGGCCAGCAGATCGAGCGCCGGTCGCTCCGACCATGGCGGCAGAACCGCCTTCTGGCCCAGCGCTTCGAGCCGGTCGCGCAGCACGGGGTGGGTGTCGTCCAGGTCGCTCACGCGGCGCATTGCCTCGCGCAGCGCCTGGCGGGCGAAATCGTCGTCCGGCGGCGTGTGGGCGAGCTTGCGCAGGGCAGCGAACGGCCCCGGCGCCTGGGGCTCCAGTTCGGCCCGGGCCCAATGCGAGGGCCAGAACTCGTTGGCGTACCAGTTGCCCTTGATCGCGATCTCGGTCAGCGCGGCCGCGGCCACCGCGGTGCCCAGCAGCCGGCCCGAGATGCGGTCGGCCTCGTATTCGTCCTGCCGGGCCAACGCGAAGGTCTTGGCCGCGAAGCGCGGAAAGTACCAACGGAAGAAGGCGAGCGAGAACAGCGCCATCACGCCTTCATCGCGCTGCAGGCTGGCGTCCAGCTTGAGCCAGGAGAGCCGCGTGCGGTAGATCCAGGCGCTCAGCTTGCCGTGGTTGCCGCGCAGGTGGCCGTATTCGTGCGCCAGCACCGACAGCAGCCGCTGCCGGTTCAGCATCATCAAAAGCGGCAGGCCGATGCTCAGGGAATTGACCGCGCCGCCGAAGAGGCCGAAGCGCGGCACCTGCCGGATGCTGGCGTTGAAGTCGTCGTCAAGATAAACGCGGTGGACCGGCGGGCCCTTGATCTTGCCGCGGATGCGGTCCAGCGCCTCGAAGAGCGCCGGCGCGTCGGCGCGCGAGAGTTCCTTGCCCTCCGGCTCGTCGAAACGCACCCAGAGCGCGCGCACCGTGGCCCAGAGCAGCCCCAGCGCAAAGACCAGCAGCCAGCCGCGCGTCAGGCTGAAGCGCTCGCGCCCGAGCGACGAAACCACCCAGACAATCAGGCCCACCGCGATTCCGAGACAGCCCAGCACCCACGCATAACCGAGCGCGGCAAACGCCGCCACGCTGCGCCGGTAGCGCGCGCTGTTGTCGGCGCTGGCATGCTCGCTCAGTCGAACCAGGTGAACAAAATCCGCGCGATCCATTCGACTCCCGTCAAATCAAGCACTGACCGTTTTCAAAGAAAGAAGCTCCCGTTGAACAACGACAACGACCTGCCGCCCCTGATCGAAACGCCGCCAGGCCGCTACCGCCACTACAAGGGCGGCGAGTACGACGTCCTGGGCACCGTGCGCCACAGCGAGACCCTGGAGCCCATGACGCTGTACCGCGCGCTTTATGGGGCCCACGGCCTCTGGGTCCGCCCCGCCGCGATGTTCGGCGAAACGATCGAGATCGACGGCCAGATGCAGCGCAGGTTCACGCCGATCCAGCCCGGCTGAGGGGCCCCGGGTCAACCGCAGCGAACGTCGGTCACGCGGTTGCGCGCATCGACATCCAGGTTGAGCCGGCCGCCGTTGAGTTCCATCGTGACGGCCTCGCCCGGCTTCAGCACACGGACGATTCCTGCGCCGGCCCGGACCCGGGCCGCGGCTTCCAGCTGCGGCGTCAGAGGCTGGCCGACCGCGAACCTGGCGCCATCGGCATTGCATTGGTAGACGGGCTCCGCCCGCGCGGCGGGAGCCTGGGCGGGTGCGGATGCCGGTGACGACGACGCTGCGCAGCCGGCCAGAAGGGCGGCGCCGGCAATGGCGACCAGCAGCGTTGGGGTTTTCTTCCTCACTTCGAGCTCCCGAAAACCCGTCAATATAATCAAAATTTACGAATGTGACGTGATGTATCTGCCAGCCATCCGGCAATGGCGCGTGGATACAACTGATGTTCCTGCGCCAGCACCCTGCCCGCCAGAGTAGCCGCGGTGTCGTCGGGCAGCACGGGCACTACGGCTTGGGCAAGGATCGGCCCGTGGTCGAGTTCGGTGGTGACCTGGTGTACGGTCACGCCGGCCACCTTGCAGCCGGCGTCGATGGCGCGCTGGTGGGTGTTCAGCCCCGGAAAGGCCGGCAGCAGCGAGGGATGGATGTTCACCAGCCGCCCCGCATAGCGCTCGACGAAGCCGGGCGTCAGGATGCGCATGAACCCCGCCAGCACCACCAGATCGGGCGAATGCGCGTCGACGACCTTCGCCAGCGCCTCGTCGAAAGCCTCGCGCGTCGGAAATTCCTTGTGCGGAACGATTTCGGTGGCAATGCCATGAGCGGCGGCGAGCGCCAGTCCGCCGGCTTCCGCCTTGTTGCTCACGACCGCGGCGATGCGCGCGCCGAAGCGCTCGGCCCAGCGGTCGCGCTCGGTGGCACGCACGATGGCCGCCATGTTGGAGCCGCCGCCGGAAATCAGGATCACGATGTTCTTCATGGGAGGGCGGGATTATCCGTGCCACGCTTGTCGCCGCGCGGACACCGATTCACAGCACGACCGTGCTAAAACTCGACGTTCCGGAGACACACCGCGTCTGCGGTGACCGATCAACACAGCGAGGCACGCATGGATTTGAGCTTCACGCCCGAAGAACAGAAGTTCCGCGAAGAGATTCGCGCATGGGTCAAGGAAAACCTCCCCAAAGAGATTTCGCACAAGGTGCACAACGCGCTCGAACTCACGCGCGACGATCTGCAGAACTGGGCCAAGATCCTCGGCAAGAAGGGCTGGCTGGGCTACGGATGGCCCACCGAATTCGGCGGCCCCGGCTGGACCGCCATCCAGCGCCACCTCTTCGAGGAAGAAACCGCCCTCGCCGGCGCGCCCCGCATCATTCCGTTCGGCCCCGTGATGGTCGCCCCGGTGATCATGGCCTTCGGCAACGCCGAGCAGCAAAAGCGCTTCCTCCCCGGCATCGCGAGCGGCGAAGTCTGGTGGAGCCAGGGCTACAGCGAACCGGGCTCGGGCTCCGACCTGGCTTCCGTGAAGACCAAGGCCCAACGCGTCACGGACGGCAAGGGCGATAAATACATCGTCAACGGCCAGAAGACCTGGACCACGCTCGGCCAGTACGGCGACTGGATGTTCAACCTCGTGCGCACCAGCAACGAAGGCAAGCCGCAGACCGGCATCAGCTTCCTCCTGCTCGACATGAAGTCGCCCGGCGTCACCGTGCGCCCGATCAAGCTGCTGGACGGCGGCCATGAAGTCAACGAAGTGTTCTTCGACAACGTCGAGGTGCCCGCCGAGAACCTGATCGGCGAGGAGAACAAGGGCTGGACCTACGCCAAGCACCTGCTCTCGCACGAGCGCACCAACATCGCCGACGTGAACCGCGCCAAGCGCGAACTCGAACGCCTCAAGCGCATCGCCAAGAGCGAAGGCGTCTATGAAGACCAGCGCTTCCGCGACGAGATCGCCAAGCTCGAAGTGGACATCGTCGCGCTCGAGATGATGGTGCTGCGCGTGCTGTCGGCCGCCACCTCGGGCAAGAACTCGCTGGATGTCGCGGGCCTCCTGAAGATCCGCGGCAGCGAGATCCAGCAGCGCTACAGCGAACTGATGATGCTGGCCGGTGGCCCGTACGCGCTGCCGCTCATCCGCGAAGCGATGGAAGCCGGCTGGCAAGGCAACTTCCCCGGCGGCAACCCGGCGATCGCGCCGCTGTCGTCGACCTTCTTCAACATGCGCAAGACCACGATCTACGGTGGCAGCAATGAAGTGCAACGCAACATCGTCGCGCAGACGGTCCTGGGCTGAGCCCTTCGACCAAGCTCAGGACGAACGGAGATAAATATGGATTTCAATTTCACCGACGACCAGGAACAGCTGCGCGACGCCGTCCGCAAATGGGTCGACAAGGGCTATGACTTCGAGCGCCGCCGCGGCATCGAGGCCAAGGGCGGCTTCTCGCGCGAGGCGTGGGACGAACTGGCCGAGCTGGGCCTGGGCGGCCTCTACATCGCCGAAGACGACGGTGGCCTGGGCATGGGCCCGGTGGCCGGCATGGTCGTGATGGAAGAACTGGGCCGCGGCATCGTGCTGGAGCCCTTCGCGCAGACGCTGATCGCCGGCGCCGTGCTCGGCGGCTACGCCGACGCCAGCACCAAGGACAACTGGCTGCCGCGCATCGCCGGCGGCCAGGCCATCGTGGTGCTGGCCTACCAGGAGCGCAAGGCCCGCTACCGCCTGGACGTGTGCGACGCCCATGCCGCCAAGGCCGGCGACGGCTGGTCGCTGACCGGCGCCAAGAGCGTGGTGCCCGTGGGCGACGAAGCCGATGCGTACCTCGTTCCGGCCAAGGTGGACGGCAAGATCGCCCTCTTCCTGGTCGAGCGCAGCGCCAGCGGCGTCGAGGCCCGCGGCTACGGCACGCAGGACGGCGGCCGCGCGGCCGAGGTGGTGTTCGACAAGGCCGACGCCACGCTGGTCACGGCCGATGGCCTGGCCGCGCTGGAATACGCGGTCGATGTCGGCATTGCCGCCACCTGCGCCGAAGCGGTCGGCGTGATGGACAAGACCGTCGCCCTCACCGTCGAATACATGAACCAGCGCAAGCAGTTCGGCGTGACCATCTCCACCTTCCAGGCGCTGCGCCATCGCGTCGCCGACATGAAGATGCAGCTGGAACTCGCGCGCTCGATGAGCTACTACGCGACGCTCAAGCTCAACGCCCCAGCCGAGGAACGGCGCCAGGCGCTGGCGCGCGCCAAGTACCAGCTGGGCACGTCGATGCGCTACGTGGCCGCGAACTCGGTGCAGCTGCACGGCGGCATCGGGGTGACGGACGAGTACATCGGCAGCCACTATTTCCGCAAGCTCACGCAGCTGGAGATGACCTTCGGCGACACGCTGCATCACTTGAGCGAAGTCTCCGCCCGGATGCAGGACACGGCCGGCGTTTTTGCCTGAGAGCCGTTTTCCCATAGCATCCAACGCCCGCCCGCCTTGCGCCGGCGGGCGTTTTCACTTGGACTCCGCCAGGAACGAAACATGCACTCCCGCCGCACCATCCTCGCACTGCCCCTCGCCCTGGGGCTCGCATCGACCGCCATGCTGACCGCCTGCGCCACGGCGCCAACGCCTTCGTACACCGAGCGCCCGCCGATCGTCTTCATGCACGGCAACGGCGATTCGGCGGCGTTGTGGCAGACCACCATCTGGCGCTTCGAGTCGAACGGCTGGCCGCGCGACCGGCTCTTTGCGGTCGACCAGCCGAACCCGGTCGCCCGCGACGATGACGCGGTTGCTCAAACCGGTCGCAGCTCGACCACCGATTCGGCCGTCTTCCTGAAGGCCGAGGTCGACAAGGTGCTCAAGGCCACGGGCGCGAGCAAGGTGGTGCTGATCGGCAACTCGCGCGGCGGCAACACGATCCGCAACTACGTGCAGAACGGCGGCGGCGCGGCCGTGGTGAGCCATGTGGTGCTGGGCGGCAACCCGGCGCACGGCATCTGGGCGGTGAAGGGCTTCCGCGAGAACAACGAGTTCTCGGGCCTCTCGGGCTTCATGCAGCAGCTCAATGCGCCCAAGGGCGCGAACGGCGACGAGGTCACGCCCGGCGTGAAGTGGCTCACGCTGCGCTCGGACAACAACGACAAGTACGCGCAGCCCGACGGCGTCTGGATCGGCGTGCCCGGCAAGCCGACGAACATCGGTTTCGACGGGCCGGCGCTCAAGGGCGCGACGAATGTCGTGCTGCCGCGCGCAGATCACCGCGAGACCTCGTTCTCGCCCGCCGCATTCGCGGCCACGTGGCAGTTCCTGACCGGCGAGGCGCCGCGCACCACAGCGGTCGTGGCCGAGCCGAACGTCGTGCTCAACGGCCGCGCGATCGGCGCGGAAAACCTCTCGCTGAACGGCGGGCAGCTGCGCATCTACGCCGTCGATCCGGCCACGGGCGTGCGTCAGGGCGACGCGGTGCACAGCAAGAACATTGGCGCCGACGGCCGCTGGGGCCCGTTCAGTGCCGGCAGTGGTACGGCCTACGAGTTCGTGCTGAGCGCGGCCGGCTACGGCACCACGCACATCTACCGCAGCCCCTTCCCGCGCAGCAGCGGCGTCGTGAACCTGCGGCCCGAGCGCCTCACGCCGGCCGATGGCAGCGCCAACGTGGTCGTGGTCTTCACGCGGCCGCGCGGGTATTTCGACGCGGAGCGCGACACGATGCGCTTCGACGGGCAAAGCCTGCCGGCCGGCGTGCCGCCCAAGGGCTCGGGCGTGTCGAGCTCAAGGTTGCGCATCGCGGCGAGCGAACAGCAGCGCGCGGTCACCGGCGAGTTCAACGGCGAACGCCTCACCGGCCTGACATGGCCCGCGGTGAAGGAGCATGTGACCGTGCTCGAACTGACCTATTGAGGATCACCGAGATGAACGACACGGCCTCCCCTTTCGTGCTCGCGGCGCGCGATGCGCGCGGCGTGGTCACGCTGACGCTGAACCGTCCGGCGTCCTTCAACGCCCTCTCCGAAGGCATGCTCGGCGCGCTGGAAAAGGCGTTGGGCGACGTCGCAGCCGACGAGACCATGCGCGCAGTCGTCATCGCAGCCGAAGGCAAGGCCTTCTGCGCGGGACATGACCTGAAGGAAATGCGCGCCGAGCCGTCGCTCGGCTACTACCAGCAGCTCTTCGAGCGTTGCGGCGCGATGATGCTGTCGATCCAGCGGCTGCCCGTGCCGGTGATCGCGCGGGTGCACGGCATCGCCACCGCGGCCGGCTGCCAGCTGGTCGCGGTGTGCGACCTGGCCGTGGCGTCGAGCGATGCGCGCTTTGCCGTCAGCGGCGTCAACGTGGGGCTGTTCTGTGCCACGCCGAGCGTCACGCTGTCGCGCAACCTCGGCCGCAAGGAAGCGTTCGAGATGCTGGTGACCGGTGAATTCATCAGCGCGCAGGAAGCGCGGGAGAAGGGGCTGGTCAACCGGGTGGCGACACCGGCTGAACTCGATGCGGCCGTCGAAGCGCTGGTCGCCAGCATCGTCGCCAAGCCCCGCAAGGCGCTGGCGCTGGGCAAGGCCCTGTTCTACCGCCAGCTGGAGACCGGCATCGAAGCGGCGCTGGCCGACGCCAGCCAGACCATGGCCTGCAACATGATGGACGCGAGCGCGCTCGAAGGCGTGCAGGCGTTCATCGAAAAGCGCCCGCCGGACTGGAAACGCTGAAAGGCTAGGTGTCGTGCAGCCGCGAGCTTTGCGGCAGGTGCGCCATCAGGAATTCCATCTGGTCCGCCAGGATGCGGCGGTTTCGCAGAATGAAGTCTTCCCAGAGGCTGGGCACGTAGGGCGCGTACAGCAGCGGCATGTTCGCCTGCTCGGGCGTGCGGCTGCTCTTGCGGTGGTTGCACGGCTTGCAGGCCGTGACCACGTTCATCCAGGTGTCGATGCCCTTCTGGGCGAAGGGAATGATGTGCTCGCGCGTGAGCTCGTCTTCGTGGAAATGGCCGCCGCAGTAGGCGCAGACATTGCGGTCCCGCGAGAACAGCTTGCTGTTGGTCAGGCCCGGACGCTGGGTGAAGGGATTGATGCGCGGCACGCCCTTGGTGCCGATGATGCTGTTGATCGCGATCTGCGACTGCTCGCCCGTGACGGCGTTGTGGCCCCCGCGAAACACCGCCACCTGCGCGCCCACTTCCCAGCGAACTTCGTCCGCCGCGTAGTGGATCACCGCCTGTTCGAGCGATATCCATGACTGGGGCAGCCCTTGGGCCGACAGCTTCAAGACCTTCACACACGCCTCCTCAAGAAAGTGAGAGAACACGGAAAGACCAGGGACACGGAGCGCATCGGAGACCCACGCCAGGCGACGCACTGCGTCACAATATACCGGCTTTGTGACAAAACGGCCTGATTCGCCCATTCGACGGGCGCAAGGCGCTATCAAAAAGATACTCACCGATGCAGGTTTTTCGCGGCTTCCGGCACCCGGGCGTGGCTCCGGCCTGCGCCCTCACCATTGGAAATTTCGACGGTGTGCACCGTGGCCACCAGGCCATGCTTGCGCTGCTGCAGACCGAGGCCCGCCAGCGCGGGCTGCCCAGCTGCGTGCTGACCTTCGAGCCGCACCCGCGCGACTATTTCGCCGCGCTCACCAAGAAACCCGACCTCGCGCCGGCCCGCATCGGCACCCTGCGCGACAAGCTGAGCGAGCTCGCGGCCTGCGGCGTGGCGCAGACCATCGTGCTGCCGTTCGACGGCCGGCTGGCCTCCCAATCGCCCGAGGAATTCATCCAGAACGTGCTGGTCGACGGCCTGGGCGCGCGCTACGTGCTGGTGGGCGACGACTTCCGCTTCGGCGCCAAGCGGGCCGGCGACTACGCCATGCTGGACGCGGCCGGCGACGCGCGCGGCTTCGACGTGGCGCGCATGAACAGCTACGAGGTGCACGGCCTGCGCGTCTCGAGTTCGGCGGTGCGCGAGGCGCTGGCAGAAGGCCGCATGGCCGATGCGCAAACGCTGCTCGGCCGGCCCTACGCGATTTCGGGCCACGTGGTCCACGGCCGCAAGCTCGGCCGCGCGCTGGGCGCCTCGGCGCCGGGCAAGGACGACGGCTTTCGCACCCTCAACCTGCGCTTCAAGCACTGGAAGCCGGCCGCCAGCGGCATCTTCGCGGTGCTGGTGCATGGCCTGGCCGACAAGCCCTTGCCGGGCGTGGCCAACCTGGGCGTGCGCCCCTCGCTGGACGCCAACGACGTCAATGCCGGCCGGGTGCTGCTGGAGACGCACTGCCTGGAGTGGCCCTCGCATCTGGGGTCCGAAGGGGCCTACGGTAAAATCGTCCGCGTGGAACTCCTGCACAAACTGCACGACGAATTGCGCTACACCAGCCTCGAGGCCCTCACTGCGGGCATCGCCAAGGATGGGCGCGACGCACGCGCGTTCTTTGCATCGACCCACGCCCAACACCACGCGGAAGTCCACCGCCAGACCACGCGCGACCGAATTTAGCCCTGCACGCCCCGTGCTGCCGCCCTTCGACAAGCTCAGGGCGAACGGCTATATCTTCCGCACCGACCGCTCAATGCAGTTCGGGCTGAGCCTGTCGAAGCCCCTCTGTTTCGCACTCCCAACATGTCTGACGCTGCTTCCCCCACCGACTACCGCTCCACGCTGAACCTGCCCGACACCCCCTTCCCGATGCGCGGCGACCTGCCCAAGCGCGAACCGGGCTGGGTGAAGGAATGGAACGACGAAGGCCGCTACCACCGCCTGCGCGACGCGCGCCACGGCGCCCCCAAGTTCATCCTGCACGACGGCCCGCCGTACGCCAACGGCCAGATCCACATGGGCCATGCGGTGAACAAGATCCTGAAGGACATGATCACCAAGGCGCGCCAGCTCGAAGGCTTCGACGCGCTGTATGTGCCCGGCTGGGACTGCCACGGCTTGCCGATCGAGAACGCCATCGAAAAGCAGTTCGGCCGCAACCTGAGCCGTGACGAGATGCAGGCCAAGAGCCGCGCCTACGCCACCGAGCAGATCGCCCAGCAGTTGCTCGACTTCCAGCGCCTGGGCGTGCTGGGCGAATGGGACCATCCCTACAAGACGATGGACTTCGCCAACGAAGCCGGCGAGCTGCGCGCGTTCAAGCGCGTGATCGAGCGCGGTTTCGTGTACCGGGGCCTGAAGCCCGTGTACTGGTGCTTCGACTGCGGCTCGTCGCTCGCCGAATTCGAGATCGAATACGCCGACAAGAAGAGCCAGACCATCGACGTGGCCTTCAAGGCGCACGATCACGAGAAGGTGCTCAAGGCCTTCGGCACCGACCACACGATCCTGGGCGACATCTTCGCGGTGATCTGGACCACCACCGCGTGGACCATCCCCGCCAACCAGGCGATCAACCTCAACCCCGAGATCGAGTACTCGCTGGTGGACACCGAGCGCGGCCTCCTGATCCTGGCCAACTCGCTGGTCGAGATGTGCATGACGCGCTATGCGCTCGACGGCAAGGTGCTGGCCACGGTGAAGGGCGAGGCGCTCGGCGGGCTTGAATTCGAGCATCCGCTGTACGACGTGGACGCCGGCTACAAGCGCCTGTCGCCCGTGTACCTGGCCGACTACGCCACCGCCACCGACGGCACCGGCCTCGTGCACTCCTCGCCCGCCTACGGCGTGGACGACTTCAACTCCTGCATCGCGCATGGCGTCGCCTACGACGACATCCTGAATCCGGTGCAGGGCAACGGCAGCTACGCGCCCGACTTTCCGCTCTTCGGCGGCCAGAACATCTGGAAGGCCGTGCCGGTGATCATCGCCGCGCTGCGCGACGCCAACCGGCTGATGACCACCGAGACCATCACCCACAGCTACCCGCATTGCTGGCGCCACAAGACGCCGGTGATCTACCGCGCGGCCGCCCAGTGGTTCGTCCGCATGGACGAGGGCGAAGGCGTGTTCACCAAGGACAAGGCGCCCAAGACGCTGCGCCAGACCGCGCTCGACGCGATCGAGCAGACCAGCTTCTATCCGGAGAACGGCAAGGCGCGCCTGCACGACATGATCGCCGGCCGGCCCGACTGGTGCATCAGCCGCCAGCGCAGCTGGGGCGTGCCGATCCCGTTTTTCCTGCACAAGGATTCGGGCGAGCTGCATCCGCGCACCATGGAAATCCTCGACCGGGCCGCCGACATCGTCGAGAAGGGCGGCATCGAGGCCTGGAGCCGCGTGACGACCGAAGAGATCCTGGGCGCCGAAGACGCGCCCAGCTACACCAAGAGCACCGACATCCTGGAGGTGTGGTTCGACTCGGGCTCGACCTTCTATCACGTGCTGCGCGGCACGCACCCGAACGTTCACCACGAAACGGGGCCCGAAGCCGACCTGTACCTCGAAGGCCACGACCAGCATCGCGGCTGGTTCCATTCGTCGCTCCTGATCGCCTGCGCGCTGGAAGACCGCGCGCCGTACCGCGGCCTGCTCACGCACGGCTTCACGGTCGATGCCAAGGGCATCAAGATGAGCAAGTCGCTCAAGAACGGCATCGACCCGCAGGAAATCAGCAGCAAGCTGGGCGCGGAAATCATCCGCCTCTGGGTGGCCGCGAGCGACTACTCGGGCGACATCGCGGGCGACGACAAGATCCTCGCGCGCGTGGTCGATTCGTACCGCCGCATCCGCAACACGCTGCGCTTCCTCCTGGCCAACACCAGCGACTTCGACATCGCCAAGGATGCGGTGCCGCTGGACCAGTTGTTCGAGATCGACCGCTACGCGCTCGCGCGCGCATCGCAGTTCCAGGCCGAGATCCTTGCGCACTACAAGGTGTACGAGTTCCACCCGGTGGTCTCCAAGCTGCAGATCTACTGCTCGGAAGACCTGGGCGGCTTCTACCTCGACATCCTGAAGGACCGCCTCTACACGAGCGCACCGGGCTCGCTCGCGCGCCGCAGCGCGCAGACCGCGCTCTGGCACATCTCGCAAGCGATGCTGCGCTGGATGGCGCCGTTCCTGAGCTTCACGGCCGAGGAAGCATGGAAGTTCGTGAGCACCGGCAAGCCGGGCGAATCAATCTTCGCGGAGACGTATTCGGACCTCACCCACTTCTTCGACGGAAATCTCATCGACAAGTGGGTACGCATTCGAGGGGCCCGAGAATTCGTGAACAAAGAAATCGAAGTTCAGCGCGCGGCCGGAATGGTTGGTTCGTCATTGCAAGCCAACGTGCAGCTGACCGTTCCGCAAGATACTCACGCAGAACTTTGGAAAGCACTTGATAGCTTGGGCGACGACCTGAAGTTCGTCTTCATCACCTCGGCCATCGCGCTGGCGGCGGGCGACACGCTCGCGACCACGGTCGCGCCGAGCACCGCGCAGAAATGCGAGCGCTGCTGGCACTACCGCGAGGACGTGGGCCACGACCCGGCGCACCCGACGATCTGCGGCCGTTGCACGAGCAACCTGTTCGGCGCCGGCGAATCGCGGAGCTTTGCCTGATGGCCACCGCACGCTCCGCATCTGCATCGCGTTCGCGCGGCGGCAGCCTGGGCATCTGGCCCTGGCTCGGGCTGGCGGTGATCATCGTGATCATCGACCAGTTCACCAAGACGCTGATCCTGGGCTATTACAAGCTCGGCGACGCGACCTACGTGACGAGCTTCTTCAACGTCGTGCGCGCGCACAACACGGGCGCCGCGTTTTCGTTCCTGGCCGACCACTCGGGCTGGCAGCGCTGGTTCTTCACGGCGATCGGCGTGGCAGCGGCGATCTTCATCGTCTGGATGCTCAGGTCGCACGCGGGCCAGAAGCTCTTTTCGTTCGCGATGGCCTGCATTCTGGGCGGCGCCATCGGCAACGTGGTCGACCGGATGATGCACGGCTACGTCGTGGACTTCCTGAGCTTTCACGCGGGCAACTGGTATTTCCCGGCGTTCAATGCGGCGGACAGCGCGATCACGCTCGGGGCCATCTGCCTCATCGTGGACGAGATCCGGCGGGTTCGCCGGGGCAAGTAAGCCAAGTTTTGCAAAGGGCCTTCGGGCCCTTTTTCTTTGGGCCCGGCCCGCAAGCGCCCCGCCTTTGGCGGCACGCCGAGGGTTTCTCCCCGCTTCAATCGATGTCATGACGAAGTCATACTGCCGCGGTTCAATGTAATCGATTACATGAATACCGCACGATGAGCATCCAAGCCGTAGCCGCCAAAGCCAAGGTCTCCGTGGCCACCGTGTCGCGGGCCTTCAATTTCCCCGACAAGGTCACGCCCGCCACGCGCGAGCTGGTGGAGCGCGTGGCGCGCGAGCTGCACTACGTGCCCAACGCGAGCGCGCGCACCCTGCGCACCCAGCGCAGCCGCACACTGGGCGTCGTGCTGCCCACGCTGCTGAACCCGACCTTCGCCGAGTGCCTTCAGGGCATCGCGCGCGCCGCCATCGCGGGCGGCTACGCGATCCTTCCGGTCACCACGGGCTACCGGCTCGACGAGGAAGAGCGCGCGGTGCAGCTGCTGCTCGCCGGCAACGTCGACGGGCTGATCCTCGTGGTCTCCAACCCGTCCACCTCGAAGGCGCTCGCGCGGCTGCGCACCACCGGCACGCCCTATGTGCTCGCCTACAACCGGCACGCGGACCACCCCTGCGTCACCGTCGACAGCGAAGCCGCCGTGGCCGATGCGGTCGCGCGCCTCGTGCTGCTCGGGCATCGCCGCATCGCGATGGTCAGCGGCACGCTCGCCGCCTCCGATCGCGCACAGCAGCGCCTGCGCGGCTACCGCAAGGGCATGGCCGACGCGGGGCTGAAGGCACCGCCGCTGATCGAAGTGCCCTTCGTCGAGAGCGCCGTCGATGCGCTCGCCCATGTGCTGCAGGCCGACAACCGCCCCACCGCGCTCGTCTGCTCGAACGACCTGCTCGCCATCCGCAGCATTCGCGCCGCGCACCTGGGCGGCCTCTCGGTGCCCGACGACTTGAGCGTGATCGGCTTCGACGGCATCGCGCTCGGCGAAGACCTCACGCCCGCGCTCACCACCATCGCCCAGCCCAACAGCGACATCGGCCGGCACAGCGTCGAGCTGCTGGTCCAGGCGATGGCCGGCGGCACCACGCTGCAGGCCGATGCGAGCCTGCTGCTGCCGCACACCTTTCGCGATGGCGAGTCGTGCGCATCCGCGTGCGACGCCGCCACCACCGATTGATCAACCCGCTACACCTTCCATCCCTTCAAGGAGCTTCTTCATGTCCCTCCGCATCTCTCGCATGGCCCGCCTGGGCCTGATCGCAGCCACCTTCGTTGCCGCCGGCAGCGTCATGGCCCAGACCGCCATTTGCTACAACTGCCCCACCGAATGGGCCGACTGGGGCACGCAGCTCAAGGCCATCAAGGCCAAGACCGGCGTCACCGTGCCGCCCGACAACAAGAACTCGGGCCAGTCGCTCGCGCAGATGTCGGCAGAGAAATCGAGCCCCGTCGCCGACGTCACCTACCTGGGCGTGACCTTCGCGGTGCAGGCCGCCAAGGACGGCCTGGTCGAGCCCTACAAGCCGGCCGCATGGAAAGACATTCCAGAGGGCCTCAAGGACCCGGCCGGCAACTGGTTCACCATCCACTCGGGCACGCTCGGCTTCATGGTCAACGTCGATGCGCTCAAGGGCAAGCCGATTCCGAAGTCGTGGGCCGACCTGCTCAAGCCCGAATACAAGGGGCTCATCGGTTATCTCGACCCCGCCTCGGCCTTCGTCGGCTACGTGGGTGCGGTGGCGGTCAACCAGGCGCGCGGCGGCACGCTGGACAACTTCGCGCCGGGCATCGACTACTTCAAGGCGCTGCAGAAGAACGAGCCCATCGTGCCGAAGCAGACGTCTTACGCGCGCGTGCTCTCGGGCGAAATCGCGATCCTGCTGGACTACGACTTCAACGCCTACCGCGCCAAGTACAAGGACAAGGCCAACGTCGCCTTCGTCATCCCGAGCGAAGGCACGCTGGTCGTGCCCTACGTGATGAGCCTGGTCGCCAAGGCGCCGCACGCGGCCGACGCGAAGAAGGTGCTCGACTTCACGCTGTCCGACGAAGGCCAGGCGATCTGGGCCAAGGCCTACCTGCGCCCGGTGCGTGCGAACGCGATGCCCAAGGAGATCGAGGCGCAGTTCCTGCCGGCCAGCGAATACGCGCGCGCCAAGAGCGTCGACTACGCCCGCATGGCCGAGGCGCAGCGCGCGTTCTCCGACCGCTACCTCAAAGAGGTGCGCTGATCTTCGGTCGCCTCTGAGATGAAGCCCGCCAACGCCTGGAACCCACGCTGGCGGCTGCTCGCCTGCGTGGCACCCGCAGCCGCCTTCTTCACGGCCTTCTGGCTGCTGCCGGTGGTGCGCCTGCTCGCACTGCCAGCGGAGAAAGGCTGGGCCACCTACTTCGCGGTGCTGACCGATTCGCGCTATCTGCAGAGCATGGTCAACACCGTCGTGCTGTCGGTGGCGGTGACGCTGGCAACGCTGGTGCTGGGCGCCGCGGTGGGCATCTACCTCGCGCGCCACGCCTTCGTCGGCAAGCGCGTGCTGCTGTCGCTGCTCACGCTGCCGCTGTCGTTCCCGGGCGTGATCATCGGCTTCTTCGTGATCCTGCTGGGCGGGCGGCAAGGGCTCGTGGCCGACGTGAGCGACAGCCTCATCGGCGAGCGCATCACCTTCGCCTACGGCCTGCTTGGCCTCTTTCTCGCGTACCTGTATTTCTCGCTGCCGCGCGCCATCGCCACCTACGCCGCGGCGGCCGAAGCGATGAACGTGCAGCTGGAAGAAGCCGCGCGCTCGCTCGGCGCCTCGCGGCTTCGCGTGGCGCGCGACGTGTGGATGCACGAACTCGCGCCCACCACACTGGCCTGCGGCGCGATCCTCTTCGCGACCTCGATGGGCGCCTTCGGCACGGCCTTCACGCTGGCCAGCAAGTTCGAGGTGATCCCGATCACCATCTACAACGAGTTCACCAACTACGCCAACTTCGCGCTCGCCGCGTCGCTGTCGATTGCGCTGGGCATCGTGACCTGGCTGGTGCTGTTCGTCGCGCGGCGTTTCGGGGCCAACCCCGTGGCGCGCTGAAAGGGAATCGGAATGCGCACGACATCGCAACCCAAGGCGCCCTTCCTCCTGGCCATCACCGTGCTCGTGAGCCTCTTCATGATCGCGCCGATGCTGCTGTCGGTGATGGCGGGGCTGGTCAACAACTACAGCGCGGGCCTGAAAAGCGGGCTCACGCTGCGCTGGCTCGGCGAGGTGTGGGAGAACTACGGCGGCACCGTCGGCTGGTCGATCGGGCTGGCCGTCGCCTGCGTGATGAGCACCGTGCTGCTGGGCGTGCCTTGCGCCTATGCGTTGGCGCGCAGCCGCTCGCGGGCCGCTCGCATCTTCGAGGAACTGCTGACGCTGCCCGTCGCCGTGCCAGGCCTTGCCACCGCCCTCGCGCTCATCCTCGCCTACGGCCAGCTCACCGCCTTCCGCCAGAGCTTCGCCTTCATCCTCGTGGGCCACATCGTCTTCACGCTGCCTTTCATGGTGCGCACCGTGAGCTCGGCCTTCCAGCGCGACGACCTGCTCGCGCTCGAGGAGGCCGCGCGCTCGCTGGGCGCGAACTTTCGCCAGCGCTTCATGGGCATCCTGGTGCCCGCGGTGTTCCCCGCCATCGTGGCCGGCAGCCTGATGGTGTTCACGCTCTCGGTGGGCGAATTCAACCTCACCTGGATGCTGCACACGCCGCTCACCCGCACGCTGCCCGTGGGGCTGGCCGACAGCTACGCCTCGATGCGCATCGAGGTCGGATCGGCCTACACACTGGTCTTCTTCGCGGTCATTCTCCCGGTGCTGTGGGGCCTGCAGTACCTTGCCAACCTGATGCAGAAACGCCATGGAACTTGAACGCATCCCCATCGACATCGCCAACTGCGCGAAGACCTACGCCGACGGCACGCGCGGCCTGCAGCCGACCGACCTGCACGTGGAGGCCGGCGAGGTGCTCGCGCTGCTCGGCCCCTCGGGCTGCGGCAAGACCACGCTGCTGCGGCTGATCGCGGGGCTGGAGGCGCCCGACGCGGGCAGCCGCATCGTCTTCGGCGGCCAGGACGTCACGCAGCGCCCGGTCGAGCACCGCGGCGTGGGCATGGTGTTCCAGAGCTACGCGCTCTTTCCGCAGATGACGGTGGCGGCCAACATCGGCTATGGCCTGCGCATCCGCGGTGTGTCAGCCGATGAAGAAAAGCGCGCCGTGGGCGAACTGGTCGATCTCGTGCGCCTGAACGGCTTGGAAAGCAAGCGCCCCGCCGAACTCTCCGGCGGCCAACGCCAGCGCGTGGCCCTCGCGCGCGCCGTGGCCGTGCGACCGCGCGTGCTGCTGCTGGACGAGCCGCTGGCCGCGCTGGACGCCAAGCTCAAGGAGTCGCTGCGCGACGAGCTCGCCGAGCTGCTGCGCCGCCTGCACATCACCGCCATCCACGTGACGCACGACCAGCAGGAGGCGCTCGCCATTGCCGACCGGCTCGCCGTGATGCGCGCCGGCCGCATCGTGCAGGTGGGCCGCGGCGAAGACCTGTACCGCGCACCCGCGCACCCCTTCGTCGCGGAGTTCCTCGGCCGGGTCAACCGGCTGGAGCGCGCGCCCGAGGCCATTGCGCAAGGCGTTGTCCGACTCGGCGGAAGCACCCTGCCTTGCCCGCCCGCCTGGCAGGGCCATGCGATGCTGCTGGTGCGACCCGAAGACGTCGAAGTGGGCGCGCCCCAGCCCGACTGGGGCACCGCCATCGTCGAGCGCCGCACCTTCCTCGGCGACCGCGTGCAGCTTCAGCTGCGCGTGCACGACCAGCCCCTGCTGGTGGCCGACGTGGGACGCGACAACCCTTTCGGTCCGGGCGATCCGGTGGGCCTGCGCGTCGACCCCGATCGCCTGATGACGTCGCAGGAGCCCAGCGCATGACGACCACAACGCAAGACACCTTCCTGGTCCAGCTGACCGACCTCCATATCCGCGAGCCGGGCCGCCTCGCCTATGGCCGCATCGACACCGCGCCGTATCTCCAGCAGGCGGTGCAGTCGGTGCTCGCGCTGCCGCAGCAGCCCGATGCGGTGGTGATCACCGGCGACCTGACCGACTTCGGCCGCGCCGCCGAGTACGAGCACCTCGCGCGCCTGCTCGCGCCGCTCGCCATGCCGGTCTACCTGATGCCCGGCAACCATGACGACCGCGACCAGTTGCGCCGGAGCTTTCCCGGCCATGCGTACCTCGGCGCCGGCGACGACACGGCGGGCTTCATCCAGTACTCCGCGCGCGTCGGCGCGTTGCGGCTGCTGACGCTCGATACCTGCGTGCCCGGCGCGAGCCATGGCACGCTGTGCGACAAGCGCCTGGGCTGGCTCGAAGCCCAGCTGGACGCCTGCCGCGGCGAGCCGGTGGTGGTCGCGATGCACCATCCGCCCTTCACGACGCTGATCGGCCACATGGACGAGATCGGCCTGCTCGAAGGCGCCGGTGCGCTCGAAGCGCTGATCGCCCGCCACCCCAACGTGGAGCGCGTGATCTGCGGCCACCTGCACCGCGCCATCGATGTGCGCTTCGGCGGAAGCATCGCATCGACTTCGCCAGCGCCGGCGCACCAGGTCTGCCTCGACCTGGCACCGGGTGCGCCCTCCGCATGGACGCTCGAGCCGCCCGGTTTCCGCGTGCATGCGTGGTCCGCGCGAAGCGGCCGCCTCGTCACCCATCTGGCGGCCTCCGGCCGCTTCGAAGGCCCTTTCCCCTTCCACGACAACGGGGCGCTGATCGACTGAATCGCCACTTGTGGAAAATGGGGGTCAAAACGAACCAAAACGAAAAGGACAGAACCCGACACCCATGAAGCATCTCCTGAATCTGCTCGCGGCAGTCGCACTGCTGGTGTGGGGCACCCATCTGGTTCGCACCGGCGTGCTGCGCGTGTTCGGCGCCAACCTGCGCAAGATCCTCGTGCAGAGCATGCGCAACCGGTTCACGGCCGCCCTCTCGGGCATCGGCGTGACGGCGCTGGTGCAGTCGAGCACCGCCACCTCGCTCATGACCTCCTCCTTCGTCGGGCAGGGACTGGTCACGCTGCCGGCGGCGCTGGCGGTGATGCGGGGGGCCGACGTGGGCACGGCGCTGATCTCGGTGCTGTTCTCGGCAGACCTCTCATGGCTCTCGCCGATGTTCATCTTCGTGGGGGTGGTGCTGTTCATCACGCGCTCGGCCACCGTGGCGGGCCGCGTGGGGCGGGTGCTGATCGGCCTGGGGCTGATGCTGCTCGCGCTGCAACTGGTGGTGGAAGCCACCGAGCCGCTCTTCTCGGCCCCCGCGATGCGCGCGGTGCTGGCCTCGATCAACAGCGACGTGCTGCTGGAGATCACCATCGGCGCGGTGCTCGCCATCGTGGCCTATTCGAGTCTCGCGGTGGTGCTGCTGGTCGCGGCCATGGCGACGTCGAACGTGGTGCCGCTGGACGTGGCCCTGGGCCTGGTGCTCGGCGCGAACCTGGGCAGCGGTTTGCTCGCCGTGCTGACCACGGCGAAGTCGGCCGTCTCGGTGCGGCAGGTGACGGTGGGCAACCTGCTCTTCAAGGCGCTGGGCGTGGCGATCGTCGCGCCGTTCGTGGGCCTGTGGATCCGCTACGTGCAGCCCGAGCTGCCGAACCAGACGCACGGCGTGGTGCTGTTCCACCTGGCCTTCAACATCATCATCAGCGTCGGCTTCATCGGCCTCACGCAATGGGTCGCCAAGCTGGTGACGCGCATGCTGCCGACGCCGCAGGCTTCCAGCACCAGCCGCCCGCATCACCTCGATCCTTCGGCGCTCTCGACGCCCTCGCTCGCGATCTCGAACGCCGCGCGCGAGGCGCTGCACCAGGCCGACATCGTGGAGACGATGCTGATCGGCGTGCTCGACGTGATCCGCAACAACGACACGCGGCTCTCGCAGGAGCTGCGGCAGCTGGACGACACGGTGGACGAGCTCTATTCGGCCATCAAGTACTACATGACGCGCATCTCGCGCGAGGCGCTGGGCGAAGAGGAAAGCCGGCGCTGGACGGACATCATCAGCTTCACGATCAACATGGAGCAGATCGGCGACATCATCGAGCGGGTGATCATCGACATCGAGGACAAGAAGATCAAGCCGCAGCGCAACTTTTCGCAGGCCGGGATGGCGGAGATCGTCGAGCTGCATGGTCGGCTGGTGGCCAACCTGCGGTTGAGCATGAGCGTGTTTTTGAACGGGAATGTTCGGGATGCGCAGAAGCTGCTTGAGGAGAAGGCTCGCTTTCGGGATCTGGAAAGAGCCTATGCGACGACCCATCTGGATCGGTTGTCGGACCGGACGACGCTGAGCATCGAGACGAGTTCGCTGCATATCGACTTGATCAGCGATTTGAAGCGGATCAATTCGCACATCTGTTCTATTGCTTATCCGATTCTCGAATCGGCGGGGGCTTTGGCGCCTAGCCGGTTGCGGGAGTCGCGGCTTGGGAAGATCGAGGGGTAGGTTTCTTTTTTGTTCCGAGGCCGGGTCTCGCCCCGGCGGGCGACTTACTTTCTTTTGCTTCGCCAAAAGAACGTAAGCAAAGAAAAGGCGACCCTGCTGTCTGCGACCCTTCGCTTCGCTGCGGGCAACCTGCGGTGCTCGCGTTTCGCGGGGTCTCGCCCAAACTCGCTTCGCTCAAACAAGGGCGAGCCCTGATCCGCGAAACGCTCCGCTCCTCGGCGCATACAGAAGGGCTTTCGGGCGCGCCATCGCTGCGCTCGGCGTTCAAGACAATTCGGGCCGACGCTTCGCTCGCCCCCCGACGTTCAACAGACCACACCCACCAATGCAAGGCGGACACGCGCAGCGAGTTCGGCGAGACCCCGCGAAACGTGAGCACCGCAGGTTGCCCCGTAGCGCAGCGAAGGGGTCGCAGACAGTGGGGTCGCCTTTCTTTTGCCTACCTTTCTTTGGCGAAGCAAAGAAAAGTAGGTCGCCCGCCGGGGCGAGACCCGGCCTCGGAAAACAAACCCTACTCAGCCGTCTTCAAGACAGAAGTCTCAACACGCCCGCGCCGCGCATACCGCTGAGCCAACACAGCACAAACCATCAACTGCATCTGATGAAACAGCATCAGAGGCAAAACGATGGCCCCCACAGCGTGCGAAGGAAACAGCACCTTCGCCATAGGAATCCCACTCGCCAAGCTCTTCTTGGACCCACAAAAGACGATAGTGATCTCGTCCTCCCGATCGAACCCCAGCTTGCGCGCCAGCAGCGTCGTCATGGCCAGCGCAAGCCCCAGCACCACCGCGCATGCAATGAGCAGCCCGACGAGCGCATGCGCAGGCACCTGCCGCCAAAGCCCCTCGATCACAGCCGCACTGAACGCCGTATAGACCACCAGCAGGATCGACCCCTGGTCCACGAACTTCAGCACCGCAGCACGCCGCTGAATCCACTTGCCGATCCAGGGCCGCAGCAGATGCCCCACGAGAAACGGCACCATCAACTGCAGCAAGATGCGCCCGATCGACCCCAGCGAAGAACTCGCGTGCCCGCCATTCGGCAGCACCACGAGATTGACCAGCAAAGGCGTGATGAACACCCCCAGCAAGGTAGACGCCGAAGCACTGCAGATCGCAGCCGGCAGGTTCCCCCGCGCCATCGCCGTGAACGCGATCGCCGACTGCACCGTGGCAGGCAGCACGCAGAGATAAAGCACCCCGGTGTAGAGCTCCGGGGTCATCAGCGGCAGGAGCAGCGGCTTGAGCGCCAGCCCCAGCAGCGGAAACATCACGAAGGTGCTGCCGAACACCAAAAGGTGCAGCCGCCAGTGCGTGATGCCGTTCATGATCGCCTCGCGCGACAGCTTGGCGCCATGCAGGAAGAACAGGAGGCCGATGGCCACCGTCGTCACCCGTTCGAAGAGGTGCGCTACATCGCCGCTCGCGGGCAGCAGACTGGCCAAGGTGACGACCGAGAGAAGCGCGAAGGTGAAGTTGTCGGGAAGAAAGCGGGAGCGGGACATGGCGGGACAGGAGCGCCCCACGACACGACCCGTGCGGCAGCAGATTCAGCAGATGGATGAGTGATTTCCGCGCATGAATCTCGTCGCCAATTTGCGGAGCCCGGCGCGTGCTCCTCGCGCCCTATAGAGGATGATTTTCGGCGAAGCGCCGCGTCGTTGCCGGCCGGCGCCCGAATGCCCCGCTTCAGTGTGCAGGTTGCGAGCTGAACCGCTCGTGGCGGCGGCGCTGGCAGTAGTCGATCAGGTCGTCGATCTCGGTGGCCTTGTCGAACACGGCGTCGGCGCCCAGGTGCGCGCATTTGCGGCGGATCTCGGGCGTGGCGTAGTTGCTGAGCACCACGATCTTCTGCGCCGGGTCGCGGTGGCGGCAGGCCTCCAGCACCCGGAACCCGGTGCCGTCCTTCAGGAACAGGTCGACGATCGCCAGGTCCCACAGCGCCGGGTTGCGCGTGAGCCAGCGCGAGCCTTCGGCCTCCGTCTCGGCCTCGCCGATGGGATCGACGCGTGCCACCTCGCGCAGCGTGCCCACGAGGCTCTCGCGGATGGTGGGGTTGTCTTCGACGATGAAGGTGCGGATGGTGGTCATGACTTCTTGCTGCCCTTGCCTTGCTTGCTGGCTGTCTTGCGCTTGGTCACAAGCCTACAAAGTGCACCCGCCACAAGTCGAAGGCATGACACCCCACCGCGGGTAGGACAAGACTGGCTGCGCGGCCGCCCTGCCCACCCCTGAAACCCTGCGCCTTACAGCGTGAGGATCGTGCAGCCCGTGGTCTTGCGCGCTTCCAGGTCGCGGTGCGCCTGCTGCACGTCGGCCAGGGCGTAGCGCTGGTCGATCGGAATCTTCACCGCGCCGCTCGCGACCACCGCGAACAGGTCGTCGGCCATCGCCTGCGTGGCCTCGCGCGTGGCGATGTGGGTGAACAGCGTGGGGCGCGTCACGTAGAGCGAGCCCTTGGAGGCCAGCGTGCCCAGGTTGATGGGCGGCACCGGGCCCGAGCCGTTGCCGAAGACGGCCAGAAGGCCGAAGGGGCGCAGGCACTCGATGGAGCCCTCGTAGGTGTCCTTGCCCACCGAGTCGTACACCACCTTCACGCCCTTGCCGCCGGTGATCTCCTTCACGCGGGCCGCGAAGTTCTCGGTGCTGTAGTTGATGGCGTGCGCCGCGCCATGGTCCAGCGCCAGCTTGCACTTGGCATCGCTGCCCGCGGTGCCGATCAGCTGCAGGCCCAGCGCCTTGGCCCACTGGCAGGCGATGAGGCCGACGCCGCCGGCCGCGGCATGGAACAGGATGAAGTCGCCGGGCTGCAGGCCTTCGGCGGGCAGCGTTTTCTTCAGCAGGTACTGCGTGGTCAGGCCCTTGAGCATCATCGCCGCGCCGGTCTCGAAGGAGATGGCGTCGGGCAGCTTGCAGACATTCTTGGCCGGCATCACGCGCAACTCGCAGTAAGCGCCGGGCGGGCCGCTCGCGTAGGCGGCGCGGTCGCCCGGCGCCAGGTGCGAGACGCCCTCGCCCACCGCCTCGACCACGCCCGCGGCCTCCATGCCCAGCTGCAGCGGCATCTGGAACGGATAGAGCCCGCTGCGCTGGTAGGTGTCGATGAAGTTCAGGCCCACGGCCTTGTGGCGAATGCGGATCTCGCCGGGGCCCGGGTCGCCGACTTCCACCTCCACGATCTTCAGTTCTTCGGGGCCGCCATGGCGGTCGATACGGACAGCTTTGCTCAACATCGTTGCAGTCTCCACGCGCAGAAAAAGAAGAGGCGCATGGTGCCACGTTTGGCCCTCCGAAGGCGTCCAGGGGCGATGGCCGTTAGAGTCGGCGGCCATGTCGACACCGCAGCCGCGCCTCACCTCGCTCACCGTTCTTCTTCTCACCACGCCGCCGCTGCTGTGGGCCGGCAACGCCGTCGTCGGCCGGCTGGTGCGCGAACTGGTGTCGCCCCTCACGCTGAACTTCGTGCGATGGGTGATCGCGTTCTTGCTTTTGCTGCCGTTCGCAGCCTCGGTGCTACGCAGCGCGAGCCCGCTCTGGGCGCACTGGAAGCGCTATGCGGTGCTGGGCCTCCTGGGCATCGGCCTGTACAACGCCTTCCAGTACCTGGCGCTGCAGACCTCCACGCCGATCAACGTGACGCTGGTGGGCTCCAGCCTGCCGCTGTGGATGCTCGCGGTGGGCATGCTCTTCTTCGGCGCCCGTACCAGTGCGCGCGAGATCGGCGGCGCGCTGCTCTCGATGCTCGGCGTGCTGCTGGTGCTCAGCCGCGGCGAATGGCGCCAGCTGCTCGCGCTGCGGCTGGTGCCGGGCGATCTCTACATGATCGCGGGCACCATCGCCTGGGCCTTCTACAGCTGGCTGCTCGCGCGCACGCACGAGCCCAAGGCCGTGCGGCAGGACTGGGCCGCGTTCCTCATGGCGCAGCTGGTGTTCGGCCTGGCATGGTCGGGCGCGCTGGCCGCCGGCGAGTGGGCGTTGACCCCGGCCCACATCGACCTGGGCTGGCCGCTCGTCGCCGCGATGGCCTTCATCGGCATCGGCCCCGCGGTGGTGGCCTACCGCTGCTGGGGCACCGGCGTGCAGCGCGCGGGGCCGCAGGCGGCGAGCATCTTCATGAACCTGACGCCGCTGTTCGCGGCGCTGCTGTCGGCCGCGTTCCTGCGCGAGGCGCCGCACTGGTACCACGGGGTGGCGTTCGTGCTGATCGTGGGCGGGATCGTGGTGTCGTCGCGGCGCTGACGTTCAGGGCCTGCGGAACAACCCCGTCAGCAGGTCTTTTTCGTCGAACCGGTCATCCTTGAAGCACTCGACGGTTTCGAGGCCCGCAGCCTCCATCGCCCGCGCCAGGCTGGCCTCGTTGTAGAAGCCGACGTGGCAGGGGTCCGGGTAGGCCCGGTCGTAGGGAATGGAGATGACGAAGTGGCCGCCGGGCGCCAGCGACTGGCATGCCGATGCAAGAAAGTCGGGCACGTCGTCCGCATAGATGTGCTCGAGCGTATGGAAGCTCACGACGGTGTCGGCCGGCGGAAGAATCGGGCCGTCGGCCGTCATGTCGTGGCCGACGAACATGCTGGGCATGGGCACCGACGCGAAGAGTTCGCGCGCGAGGTCCAAGGCCTGTTCATTCAGGTCCACGCCGATCACCTCGGTCACCGCCGGGTTCTCGCGCAGCCAGTAGGTGCTTGCGCCGTGGTTGCAGCCGAGGTCCAGCACCCGGCCACGGATGAATGGCGCGTAGGCCTGCAGGATGCGGCGGTTCGCATGCCGCTCCCAGAAACCGAAGGGGCTCGGCTCGACGGTGACGTACGACTCCTTGGCGTAGCGCATGGCGTCGGGTGACGGAACAGCGAACAGATGCGCCAGCGCCGGCTGGCTGGCCAGCCACTGCGGCGCCTCGTCGCGCCCGACGACGCGCCACGCATAGCCCGGGCGGTCGTAGAGATCTTTCCCCGAAACCAGCAGCGCCGCGATGTCGATGGCGGCCAGGAATTCCGGCGCGTTGTGCTCCTGGTGTGCGAAGCCGCGGATCTTGGCGCGCACCGCGTCCTCGTCCATCGCGAGGTATGAAAGATGCCAGCCGGCGTCCGCGAGGATCAGCGCGGGCTGCGCGCCAGTGCGAATCCGCATGCGCAACTGGTCGGGCGTGAGCGCATCGAGTTGCGCGCGCGTCGCCGCGACGGTCCACACCGACGATGCCTCCGGCCCCTCGACGTTGCGGTAGTTCGCATAGAAGTAATAGAAGGCCAGGCACAGCCCGAAGAGCGTGTGCCGCCGGTCGTCGCGCATCGCCTGCACCACCGATGCGCGCGGAATCTCGTCGGCATCGGAGATCAGCACGAGGTCGTCGGGCGCCGCATCGTGCAGCCCTCGCACGATCTGGTTGCGCTGGAATTTCTCGCGGATCCAGAAGCCGGACTTCGGCGTGTCGGAGTGCCAGTCGCCCACCACCGGAACAGCGTCCGCCGCCTCGTCGACGACCGGCATGTCGTGCACCGCGATGTAGCGGATGCGCGGCAGGAACGGCGCGATGCGCGGGTCGGCGACATCGAAGCGCAGTGCTTTGGGCTCGCCACTGAAGGTGCGGTCGGCTTCGACGACGACGAAGCAATCGACGACTTCAGACAACTCATGCAGCCGCGCCGCGAGGATGTCGGCCTCGCCGTTGTAGGTGATGCAGTCGTACACCTTGCGCGGCGCGGCCTTCGAAGCCACGGGCTCGGGCGCGAATTCGATGCGGTAGCCGTTGCGCTCGAACATCTGCAGGATGTCGCGCTCGCCGTACCAGGCATCGAGCTCGGACAGAGGGATCAGCGAACGCAGCGTGAGCGGCGACAAGCTCGCCAACTGCCGCATCTTCGCGTGATGCCCGAACAGCAGCATCGCGTTGTAGCCGTGGTGCAGTTGCGGCCCCGCATGCTCGATGGAGAAACTGCGCGCGAGCTCCAGCGGCGCGAAGCGCATGCCGACCGCTTCGAGCGTGGGCCGCAGCACGCCGCTGAGCTGCACGTCTTCGAGCAGCGCGTTGTGCTGCCAGTGCATCCTGAGCGGATCGCTTTCGACCGCATCGGGCGGCGGAATCTCCACGCGGATGTGCGGATGGTCGATGAGCGCGCGCATGAAGCGGCGGCTGCGCAGGCTGAAGCCGCCGTTCTGGATCGGCGTGACGACGTGGCCGGGCTTGTCCATCTCGTCGGCCCACGCGAAGCGGTTGCGCCAGTAGGTGCCTTGCGGCGTGTCGATCTTCGCGAGGTGGATCGGCGCGCCGATGTAGTCGAAACCGAGGAACTCGTCGCGCCAGTTGTCCGCATTGACGACCCAGCCGTCTTCCTGCACCACCAATGCGAATTCGGTGTGCACCACGCGCCAGAGCGCGAACATCATGAACCAGCCGTACTCGTGGTAGTTCAGCGGCGCGATCGGCAGGTGTTCGATGCCGGGTGCGAGGTCGTGCGGCGCCTGCGGGCTGCACAGGAGCGCGCGCGCACCGGGCATCTGCGCCTGGCTGTGCTGCAGGGCCATCGCCGCGCCGCGCGCATCGGGCAGCCCGGTGACCGACACGAGCGTGATCTTCTCGAAAGACGCCCGGTGATTGCTGTTGCTCACGAAGCGCCTCCCTTCGCTCGTGAGCCGCGTCAGTAGGTGCCGGGGTAGGCGCCGCCGTCCGCGAGCACGTTCTGGCCGGTCATGTAGCCGGCCTGCAGGCTGCAGAGAAAGGCGCAGATGGCGCCGAACTCGGCCGGCGTGCCGAAGCGCTTGGCCGGGATGTTCTTCTTGCGGGCTTCCCACACGGTGTCGAAGTCCTGGCCGGTCTTCTGCGCAGCGCCGGCCATGGTGCCCTTGAGGCGATCGGTGTCGAAGGAGCCCGGCAGCAGGTTGTTGATGGTCACGCCCTGCGCCGCGATGGCGGTGCGCGCCACGCCGGCCACGAAGCCGGTGAGGCCGCTGCGCGCGCCGTTGGAAAGTCCCAGGATGTCGATGGGCGACTTCACCGAACTGGAGGTGATGTTCACGATGCGGCCGAACCCGCGTTTGGCCATGCCGTCCACCGTGGCCTTGATGAGCTCGATGGGCGTGAGCATGTTCGCGTCGACCGCCTTGATCCACGCCTCGCGGTCCCAGTTGCGAAAGTCGCCGGGCGGCGGACCGCCGGCGTTGGTGACGACGATGTCGAAGTCATGGCCCAGCGCGAACACGGCCGCGCGGCCGGCTTCGGTGGTGATGTCGGCGGCCACGTGCTTGACGAACGGCGCGCCCGATGCGCCCGCCGCTTCGGTGAGCTTCTTCGCGGCCGCTTCCAGCGCCTCGGCGCCGCGCGCCACGATCACCACGTTGACGCCTTCGCGCACCAGCGCCTCGGCACAGCCGTAGCCCAGCCCCTTGCTCGCGCCGCACACCAGCGCGGTCTTGCCCGCAATGCCCAGATCCATGTTTGTTGCTCCTAACTTGCAGGGGCCTGGCGCCCCTTGCGTGTGAAAACGAAGATGCCCGCAATGACGAGCACCGTGCCGGCCGCGATCCACGCGGTGAACGGCTCATCGAGTATGACCACCCCCATGAGGATGGTCGACAGGGGCCCGATCATGCCGGTTTGCGCGGCCACCGCGGGGCCGATGCGCTCGATGGCCATCATGACCATCAGGACAGGCACCGCCGTGCACACCGTGGCGTTGAGCACCGAGAGCCAGATGACCTCGGGCGCCAGCTGCATCGCCACGCTGATCGGCCGCGTGAGCACGAACTGCAGGATGCACAGCACGCACGCCACGGTGGTGGCCAGGCCCACGAGCCGGAGCGACCCCAGGCGCTTGACGAACTCGCCGCTGTAGACGAGGTAGCCCGCGTAGCTCACCGCGCTCAGGAACACGAGGAACGCGCCCCAGGCCGCAGCCCCGCCGCCCTTGCCGCCGCCACCGGTCCACAGCTCGTGGCCGAACACCAAGAGCACGCCCGCGTAGCTCACGACCATGCCCAGCACCTGCGGGCGCGTGGCGCGCCGCCGGTACAGGAGCCAGCCGAACAGCAGCACCAGCGTCGGGTTGAGGTACAGGATCAGCCGCTCGAAGCTGGCCGAGATGTAGGCCAGCCCCGCGAAGTCGAGAAAGCTCGCGAGGTAGTAGCCGGAGAAGCCGAGGCCAACGACGCCGAGCCAGTCGCGAAAGGTGAGCGCCGGCTTGCCGCGCCCCGCCCACCACGCCATCACCGCGAACAGCGGCAACGCGAAGAGCATGCGCAGCATGATGAGCGTGATGGCGTCGACGCCGTAGCGGTAGGCCAGCTTGACGATGATCGCCTTGCCGCTGAACGCTATGGCGCCCAGCGAGGCGAGCACGAGGCCGGGTGCAAGGCTCTTTGCGCCGGCGGAGGAAGAAAGGGGGATGCCGGTCTGTGCGGCGGTCTTGGTCATCCCCCGATCATCGCGCGAGCGTTAAAACCCTGCCGCCACGCCGTCGCGGCGCGGGTCGCTCGCGGCCACGTAGCCTTCGACCGACGGGTCGCCCGCGCGCCAGATGAACTGGCCCGCGCCGAAGTCCTGGTACGAGTCGTTGATCACGTCCAGGTGATGGCCCAGGTCGCGCAGTCCCTGCACGGTGTTCGGGTTCATCGCGGCCTCGACGTTGATCTCCAGCCCCGCGTTGAAGCGCCAGCGCGGCGCGTCGCAGGCGGCCTGCGGGTTCTGCTTGTAGTCGAGCATGCGCACCAGCGTCTGCATGTGGCCCTGCGGCTGCATGTTGCCGCCCATCACGCCGAAGCTCATGACCGGCTGGCCGTCCTTGGTGAGGAAGGCCGGAATGATCGTGTGGAAAGGCCGCTTGCCCGGCGCCACCACGTTCGGGCTCTCGGCCTTCAGGCTGAAGCCATGGCCGCGATTCTGCAGGCTGATGCCGAATTCGGGCTCCACGCAGCCCGAGCCGAAGCCCATGTAGTTGCTCTGGATGAAGCTCACCATCATCCCGCTCTCGTCCGCCGCGGTGAGGTAGATGGTGCCGCCCTTGACGGGGTTGCCGGCCTTGAAGTCCTGCGCCTTTTTCACGTCGATGAGTCTCGCACGCGATGCGAGGTATGCGTCATCGAGCATTTGCGCGGGGGTCACCGTCATCGACGATGGCTCCGACACGTAGCGGTACACGTCGGCGAAGGCCAGCTTCATCGCTTCGATCTGCAGGTGCTGCGATTGCACCGAATCGACCGGCAGCGACGCGATGTCGAACTTCTCCAGGATGCCCAGCGCGATCAGCGCCGCGATGCCCTGGCCGTTCGGCGGAATCTCGTGCAGCGTGTGGCCGCGGTAGTCGCGCGAGATGGGCTGCACCCACTCCGGCTGGTAGGCCGCGAGGTCGGCGACGGTGAGCGAGCCACCCTGCTCCTTAGAAAACTTGGCGAGCGCCTCGGCGATCTCGCCGGTGTAGTACGCCTCGCCCTTGGTGCGGGCAATGGCCTTGAGCGCGCGCGCCGCCGCGGTGAAGCGGAACAGCTCGCCCACTTCGGGCGCGCGGCCCCAGGGCAGGAAGGCCTGCGCGAAGCCGGGCTGCGAACCCAGGAGCGGCGTGGCCGCGGCCCACTTGCCCTGCACCACCGGCGGCACCAGGTAGCCGCGCTCGGCGATGTCGATGGCCGGCGCCAGCAGGTCGGCGAACGGCAGCTTGCCGAAGCGATCGCTCATCGCGACCCAGCCGCGCACGGCGCCCGGCACGGTGACCGAATCGATGCCGCGCATCGGCGGCGTGGCGGCATCGGCGCCGTACTTGGCCTTGAAGTACTCGGGCGTCCAGGCCTTGGGCGCGGGGCCCGAGGCGTTCAGGCCGTGCAATTCCTTGCCGTCCCACAGGATGCAGAACGCATCGCTGCCGAGGCCGTTGCTCACCGGCTCGACCAGCGTCATCACGGCCGCGGTGGCGATGGCCGCATCGACGGCGTTGCCGCCCTGCTGCAGGATGCGAAGGCCCGCCTGCGAGGCGAGCGGGTGCGAGGTCGACACCACGTTGCGCGCAAAGATCGGGATGCGGGTGGAGAGATAGGGATTGTTGAAGTCGAAGTTCATGTCGTGCGCTCTCGTCATTCGTTGGTGATCTTGCGGTCGACCACGATCTTTTTCCACTTGGCGGCGTCGACGGCCACCATCTTGGCGAACTGCTCGGGCGTGCCGGCAACGGCGGGCTCGATGCCCAGGCGCGCGAGCTTGTCCTTCACTTCCGGATCGGCAATGGCCTCGTTGGCCGCCTTGTTGACGCGCGCCACGATGTCGGCCGGCAGGTTCTTCGGGCCGTAGAAGCCGAACCAGGTGTTCGACTCGTAGCCGGGCAGCGTGTCGGCGATCGGCGGCAGCTCGGGCGCGAGCGGCGAGCGCTTGAGCGTCGTCACGCCCAGGGCGCGCAGGCGCCCGTCGCGCACGTGCGGCATGCCGGTGGGGAGCGAGTCGAACAGCACGTCGATCTTGCCGCTGATGAGGTCGGGAATGGCGAGCGCCGTGCCCTTGTAGGGAATGTGCGTGACGAACACACCGGCCTGCGCCTTGAAGAGCTCGGCCGTCAGCTGCACGATGGTGCCGTTGCCGCTCGATGCGTAGTTGAGCTTGCCGGGGTTCTTCTTCGCGTAGTCGATCCACTCGCGCACCGTCTTGGCGGGCGAGGTGACCGGCACCAGCATGATGCTGGGCGCATCGCCCACGTGGCCGATGGGCGTGAAGTCGCGCACCGTGTCGTAGGGCAGTTTCTGCATCACGGCCGGGCCGATCGAATGCGTGCTGGTGGTGGCCAGCAGCAGCGTGTAGCCGTCGGCAGGCGCCTTGGCCGCCTGGTCGGAGCCGATGGCGCCGCCGGCGCCGGGCTTGTTGTCGATGATCAGTTGGGTGCCGAGCTTCTCGCCCATCTTCTGGCCGAGCGTTCGGGCGAAGAGGTCGGTGGCGCCGCCCGCGGGAAACGGCACGATGAGCCGAATCGGCTTGTTCGGATAGCCCTGCGCCAAGCTGGCGGACGAGGCGGCCACGCACAGCAGCGCAACGGCGGCCCCTTGAAAGAACTGGAGGAACTGGATTCTTTTCATGGTGCTTCGATTCTGGCCCCGTGGGGAAACCCCCCATGCTATGCAGCCGCCGTGCATCAAGCCAGATAATCCAGCTTATTCAACTATGAGCGCGGCTTATGACAAAGAACGCCACCGAAGAGGTCTCGCTGCAGCAGTTGCGGGCGCTGGCGGCGGTCGCCGAATCGGGCAGCTTCACGCTCGCGGCGGAAAGCCTTCAGCTCACGCAGCCGGCCATCAGCCACTTGGTCAAGCGCATGGAAGAGCAGCTCGGGCAGCCGCTGATCGTGCGGGGCCGCCGCATCCAGCTCACGAGCGCGGGCCAGGTGATGGTCGAGACGGCGGTGCGGGCGCTGCGGCTGATCGACGAGTCGGTGGGCGCCTGCCGCTCGCAATCGCAACTGCGCGAGGGGCGCGTGGTGCTGGCCGTGGGCCATCTCACGGCGGGCGCGCTGCTGCCGCCGATGCTCGGGCGCTTCTCGCAGAAGCACCCGACGCTCGCGACCACGCTGCTGGACAGCACGGCCGAGCAGATGATCTCGCGCATCCTCTCGCAGGAGGCGGATCTGGGCTTCGGTTCGGACATCGGGCAGAAGCACTCCGAACTCGCGACCGAGCCGCTGTTCACGGAGCGCATGGCCCTCTTCGTGCGCGACGATCATCCGCTCGCGCAGCGCGTGGTGGTCGATGCGAAGCACCTGGACGCGCTGCCCTTCATCCACGTCAACCCCGACGCCAACATCTGGCGCGCGGTGAGCCGCCAATTGTCGAGCGTGGCGAACGTGTACCCGCACGTGGTGCATCACGTGTCGATGCTGTCGACGGCGTTCGGCCTCATTCAGGCGGGCGCGGGTGTCGCGCTGCTGCCGCGTTATGTGGAGGTGCTGATGCCCGGCAACCTGCGCGCTGTGGCAGTGACGCGGCCGACGCTCGAATACCCGGTGGTCGCGGTGCGGCTGGCCAAGCATCCGCTCAGTCCTGCTGCCTTGGCCTTCCTGGCGATGGCGCGGCAGCATATGAAGCCGCCGCGTGCGGCCAGGCCGTAGGGGGCATTCAGGGAGCGATCACGCCGACGGGGTACCTTGCTCCGCGAATGTCCCCCGGCCTGCGGCCTCCTCCTTGATTTCGCTGCGCAAGGCACCCCATCGGCGTGCTCGTTTTCAGAGTGGTCGTTGATCAGCGATACACCAGCAACGTGCCCAAGTGCGCAGGGCATCGGGTGCTCCCCGCAGCGAAATCAAGGAGGAGGGGCGAAGCCCCGGGGGACATTCGCGGAGGGGAGTACCCGGTGGCCTGTGCACACGCCCCGAACCGACCCCGACAGAAATAAAAAACGGCGCCCGAAGGCGCCGCTTTCCCAAAGAGAGCCGAAGCCCCGCTTACTCCTCGACGAAGGCCTCTTCGCGCTTCGACTTCACCGCAGGCAGCAGCACGATCACCAGCAGCAGCGCTGCGGCGGCCAGCAGGCTCGCGGAGATCGGACGCGTGACGAACACGCTCCAGTCGCCCCGCGAGAGCAGCAGCGAGCGGCGCAGGTTTTCTTCCATCATTGGCCCGAGGATGAAGCCCAGCAGCAACGGCGCAGGCTCGCAACCCAGCTTGAAGAAGGTGTAGCCCACCAGGCCGAAGATGCCCACCATCCAGATGTCGAAGGTGTTGTTGTTGGTCGAGTACACGCCGATCGCGCAGAACAGAACGATGGCGGGGAACAGGAACTTGTACGGCACCGACAGGAGCTTGATCCACATGCCGATCAACGGCAGGTTCAGGATGATCAGCATCGCATTGCCCAGCCACATCGAGGCGATCAGGCCCCAGAACAGCTCGGGGTTGCTGGTCATCACCTGCGGGCCTGGCTGGATGTTGTGGATGGTCATCGCGCCCACCATCAGCGCCATCACGGCGTTGGGCGGAATGCCCAGCGTCAGCAGCGGAATGAAGGACGTTTGCGCACCGGCGTTGTTGGCCGACTCGGGAGCCGCCACGCCGCGGATGTTGCCCTTGCCGAAGGGCACTTCGCCCGGCTTGAGCTTGGTCTTCTTCTCGATCGTGTAGGCCGCGAAAGCCGCCAGCAGCGCACCGCCACCGGGCAGGATGCCCAGGGCAGAACCCAGCGCCGTGCCGCGCAGAACCGCGGGCACCATGCGCTTGAAGTCTTCCTTGGTCGGGAACAGGCCCGAGACCTTGGCGGTGAACACTTCGCGCTCGTCGTCCGGACGCGAGAGGTTGGCAATGATTTCGCCATAACCGAACACGCCCATGGCGATGGCCACGAAGCCGATGCCGTCGGTGAGTTCAGGGATGTCGAAGCTATAGCGCGCGACACCCGAGTTCACGTCGGTACCGACCAGGCCCAGCAAGAGGCCCAGCACGATCATCGCGATGGCCTTCAGGAGCGAACCCGAAGCCAGCACCACGGCGCCGATCAGGCCCAAGATCATGAGCGAGAAGTACTCGGCCGGGCCGAACTTGAAGGCCAGCTCGGTCAGCGGCGGCGCGAAGGCGGCCAGGATCAGCGTGCCGACGCAACCCGCGAAGAACGAGCCGAGGCCCGCAGCCGCGAGCGCCGGACCCGCACGGCCCTTGCGCGCCATCTGGTAGCCGTCGATCACGGTCACCACCGAGGACGATTCGCCCGGCAGGTTCACCAAAATTGCGGTGGTCGAGCCGCCGTACTGCGCGCCGTAGTAAATACCGGCCAGCATGATCAGCGCCGAGACAGGCGGCAGTGCATACGTGGCGGGCAGCAGCATCGCGATGGTCGCGACCGGGCCGATGCCCGGGAGCACGCCGATCAGCGTGCCCAGAATGCAGCCGACCAGGCAGTACAGCAGGTTCGTGAAGGTAAAGGCAACGCCAAAACCCATCGAGAGGTGTTCAAACAATTCCATGTGAGCAGCTTTCTTCTCAACCGGTGATGAAGGTCGGCCAGACCTGGATCTGCAGCTTGAGCGCCCAGATGAATGCGATGTAGCTGCCGATAGCCAGAATCGTCGCCAGGATCAGCACGGTGGGCAGCTTGAACTCGTGGCCCGCGAGGCTGGCGATGATCACGAGCGCGTAGATCGCGATGATCATTCCCATGGCCGGCACGCCGATGCTCGGCAGGCCACCCAGGAGGACGCCGAATGCGAGGTTGGCGCCCAGGATGAACACCACCTGCTTCCAGGCCCATTTGCCGATCTTTTCGCCGTCGGTCGTTTCAACGGTCAGGCCGCTGAACATGATCCCCAGGCCGATCAGGGACATCAGGATGCCGAGCATCAACGGGAAGTAACCAGGACCCATGCGGGCGCCGCTGCCCACGCTGTAGGTGGTGGCGCCCCAGGCGAACCCCACACCCACGATGGTGAACATCAGTCCCGAGAAAAAGTCTTTCTGACTTTTGATTTTCACGAACAGTCTCCTCGAACAAGTTTCGATGCGGGATTGTCCAGTCAGCTTGCGGTCAGGCGGATGTGGATTTCACTAACCGAACGGTTAGGGTTAACCCAAAGGGCAACACCTCACTCCAGGGGTGGCGTGGCGCTCAGCACCTCTTCGATGGTGGTCACGCCCTCGGCCACGCGCAGCGCGCCGGCCAGGCGCAGGGGCCGCATGCCGTCGATCACGGCCTGGCGCCGGAGGCCCGTGAGGTTGGGCTCCTTGGTGACCTTGTCCTTGAACGGTTCGGTCACGCTCAGCAATTCATAGAGGCCCATGCGGCCCATGTAGCCGGTCATGCGGCAATCCACGCAACCCACCGGTTTGTAGGCGCGCACGGAGCCGGTGATCTGCCACGGCTTGACGATGGCTTCGAGGCTCTCGCGCGTGACGGCGTCGTCGGGCTGCTTGCAGTGCGGGCAAAGCGTGCGCACCAGGCGCTGCGCGAGCACGCCCAGCATCACGGCGGTCATCAGGTACGAGGGCACGCCCAGTTCCATCATCCGCGTGATGGCACTGGGCGCATCGTTGGTGTGCAGCGTGCTGAATACGAGGTGTCCGGTGAGCGCGGCCTGCACCGCCATCTCGGCGGTGGCGAGGTCGCGGATTTCGCCCACCATGATGATGTCCGGGTCCTGCCGCATCAGCGCGCGCAGGCCCTCGGTGAAACCGAAATCGAGTTGCGGCTGCACCTGCGTCTGGTTGAACGAGGGCTCGATCATTTCGATCGGGTCTTCCACCGTGCTCACGTTCACTTCTTCGGTCGCCACGCGCTTGAGCGTGGAGTACAGCGTGGTGGTCTTGCCCGAGCCCGTGGGGCCGGTCACTAGGATGATGCCGTTGGGCCGCGTGACCAGCTGCTCCCAGCGCTGCGCGTCGTGCTGCGCGAAGCCGAGCGCGTCGAGGTCCTTCACCGCGGTGTCGGGGTCGAAGATCCGCATCACCATCTTCTCGCCGAAGGCGGTCGGCAAGGTCGAGAGGCGCATTTCGACTTCGTCGCCGCGCATGTTGCGGGTCTTGATGCGGCCGTCGAGCGGACGGCGCTTTTCCACCACGTCCATGCGGCCCAGGAGCTTGATGCGCGCGACCATCGCGTTCATCACACCCATGGGCATCTGGTAGGCCGGATGCAGGATGCCGTCGATGCGAAAGCGGATCACGCCCTGCTCCCGCCGCGGCTCCAGGTGGATGTCGCTCGCGCGCTGGTCGAAGGCGTACTGCCAGAGCCAGTCGACCACCTGCACCACGCTCTGGTCGTTGGCGTCGAGCTGCTTGGTGCTCTTGCCCAGTTCGACTAGTTGCTCGAAGCTCGCGCCGCCGGTGTTGCCGCCGGCCTTCTGCGCGGCGCGCACCGACTTGGCGAGCGCGAAGAACTCGGCCGTGTAGCGCTGGATGTCGGCCGGGTTGGCCACCACGCGCCGCACCGTGCGCTTGGACTGGCGCTCGACCTCGGCGATCCAGTCGGTGAGAAACGGCTCGGCCGTGGCCACCACCACCTCGTTGGGCAGCACCTGCACGGGCAGCACCTTGTGGCGCTCGGCGTAGGCCGCGCTCATGGTGTCGGCCACCTTGCCCACGTCGACCTTGAGCGGGTCGATGCGCAGGTACGTGAGGCCCGCGCGGCCGGCGAGCCACTGCGTGAGGGCTTCGAGGTCGAGCGGCTTGTTGTCGCTCTCGCGCGTCATCGCCACGTTGGCCAGGCGCACCAGCGGCGCCTGCCGGCTCTCGGCCTGCGCGCAGCGCGCGATGGTGCGCTTGGCTTCGACGGGGGAGATCACGCCGTCGGTGGCCAGCCATTCGATCAGGCGGCGCAGCTCGAGCGGGCCTTCGTGGCGGGCGGCCAGGGGTGCGGGGGCGGAAACTGCGGGAACAGCGCTCATGGGCCGGAGGGTCGGGTGATGGATGTATTCAGGGGCTTGAACACCCGCAGCCACTTGGGCGCGGGCAGACTCCAGCGAGTCTGGATCGTTTGCGCGCGCTCGGCAAGCACCTCGCGCTTCGGACGGCTCGGCGTGCGCTGCGCCAGCACCACCGTGTTGCCTTCGCGCGTCGGCTTGAAGGCCCAGACGGCATCGGCGCCGAAGGCACCAGCGATCTTCTCCAGGCTGCGCTCGTAGCTGGACGAGCGGCCGAAGAGGTTGACCGTCATGCAGCCGTCTTCGGTGAGGAGGGCTCGGCAGTCGGCGTAGAAGTCTTCGCTGTCGAGCACCGGCGCGGCGGCCTCATGGTCGTACAGGTCGACCTGCAACGCATCGACCGTGCCGTGCCACTCGGGCTTGCGGATCTCCACCGCCGCATCGGCGATCACCACGCGCAGCTTCGGATCGTCGGCCGGCAGCTTGAACCAGCCGCGGCAGGCCGACACCACCTGCGGGTTGAGCTCGACCGCCGTGGTGCGCATGCGCAGCGTCTTGCGGCAAAACTTGGTGAGCGTGGCCGCCCCGAGGCCCAGCTGCATCGCATGGCGGCTGGCGACGGTCTTGCCGTCGACGAAGAGCAGCCAGGCCATCATGCGCTGCACGTATTCGAGTTCGATCTCGAACGGCGCATCGAGCTTCATCGAGCCCTGGACCCATTCGGTGCCCAGGTGCAGGTAGCGGATGTCGCCCCAGTCGGAAAAATTGACTTCGGGAAGAACGAGTGTGGTGCGCGTGGCCATCAGGTGAGTTTGTGGGCGTCGAAGACCTCGCGCCAGGCCGCGAGCTTGCGCTCGAAGCTCCACGACGCATTGGCGGGGCTGGTGGAAGGCAGCTGGTAGACCGGCACGCCGAGGGTGCGCGTGTGGCGCGCGTGCTTGAAGCTCTCGCCGCCGTTGTGCGCGATGGCGGCGAGCTTGGGCAACTGGAGGCCGGCGATGTCGTTCGCGACCGGCGCGCGAATCGCCGAATCGAGGCTGCCTTCGCGTTCGCAGGCCGCATACACGTCCCACACGCCCAGGCCGCGATCGAGCAGCCACGCCTTCTTGGCGGCGTAGGTGTCTGCGCCGGTCGGCAGCGGGTGGTCGGGCCAGACGGCTTGCAAGATCTTCCAGAACTGGTTTTGAGGATGCGCATAGTACTGCTGCTGCGCGAGCGAGCGCACGCCCGGAAAGCTGCCCAGGATCAGCACGACGGTGGCCGGCGAGACGATCGGCGCGAGCCCCGTGAGCACCAGGCTGTCGGGGTCAGGGTCGGGGTCGGGTGCGGCGGATGGATTCATGGGGCTGCATCTTGGCACTGTCGCCGCCCGCCGTCAGGGGCCGCGGCCTTTGCCCGTGCCAGGGCGTCGCAGCGAGAGCGGAAACGGGCGCCGAATCGTCACGGACAGGCCATGCCCGTCAGTTATTCTCCCCCGCTTCACAGACACACCGTGGCGGAGGGAACAGCATGACCATCTCGGACCGTACCGAGACATTTTTCGGCAAGAGTGTTCAGGACTATCAGGGTGGCGAGGTGGCCGGCGGCCCCGGCATCGTTCACCGACTGTGTCTGGACTACGACGACGACAAGTCGATGGGCGCCTTGCTCGAGGAGTACCTCTCCAAGGTCGACAAGTCCGCGCTCGACGCCCTCGTCCTCGGACCGTGGTCCGAGCCCCACGACACCGGCCCCGGCGATGCGTTCGAAGTCCTGATCGCGCACGCCGCCGAGCTGAAGAACCTCAAGGCGCTGTTCGTCGGCGACATGACCTTCGAGGACTGCGAGATTTCCTGGATCATCCAGGGCAACTACCAAGCGCTGCTGCAGGCCTTTCCCCAGCTCGAAGTGCTGCGCATCCGCGGCGCGACCTCGCTGCAATTGCCTGCGTTCAGCCATTCCGCACTCCGCGAACTCGTCATCGAATCCGGCGGCTTGCCGCGCGAGATCAGCGAGGCACTGGCGCAATCCACGCTGCCGTCGCTCGAGCACCTCGAACTCTGGCTGGGCACCGACGAATACGGCTTTGACGGCGACGTCGAGCTCTTGCGCAGCGTGTTGCAGAAACTGCGCACGCCCAAGCTGCGCCACCTCGGCCTTCGCGATTCGGAAATCGCCGACCAGGTGGCCGCGTGGTTGGCGAGTGAAGGCTGGGTCGCGGAGCTCGACACCCTGGACCTCTCGCTCGGCACGCTCGGCGACGAAGGCGCCAAGGCTCTGCTTGCAAGCCCTCACGTCACGAAGCTCAAGCGCCTGGACCTGTCGCACCACTACATCAGCGCGCCGGTCCAGGCGCAACTGCGCGCGGCCATCCCGGGTGTGGTGCTGGACGATCCGCAGGAGCCGGACGAAGGAAACCGCTACGTGGCGGTGGGCGAGTAGGCCTCCGGCGATGCTCCCTTGGGTGGTGCTGGGCGTTGCGACGAGCAAGCGCACGAAAGGCCTGCTTGCCGCCGCCCGCGAGACGGGGGCGTCCGTGCGACTCGTGGAATGGCGCGAATGGCTTGCCGATGCGCATGCGCTCGAAGATCGGCTCCGGGAGCCCTGCCGCTTCAAGATCGAACCGCCCGGGGACGACGCAGCCGTGCACATGGCGCTCGTTCTCATGGGGTGCGAGCAACTGGGCCGCGCACCCTGCGCCCCCATCGAACGCGGTGAGCTGGCGCAAACCGATGCGTGGTTCGCGGGCTTCAGCCTCGCGATGAAACGCCTTGCGCACATGCTCACGGCGATGCCGCACGTTCGTGTCGTCAACGCGCCCGCGGAGATCCTGGCGATGACCGACAAGCTCGAGTGCCAGCAGCAACTGCAGTCCCACTCCGTGTCCACCGCGCCCCTGCTGGGGCTCGTGCATGACTACGAGCATCTCGTCGCGCTGCTCGATCGCAGCGGACTGGACCGCATTTTCCTGAAGGCCCGCTATGGCTCGTCCGCGTCCGGCGTGATCGCGTTCCGCCGCAATCGCCGCGGGCAGCAGCAGGCCGCGACGACCGCGCAGCTTCACGAAGGCGGGCGGTTGTTCAACGTCAAGCGCGTGTCCTGCTACACGCGGCACGACGAGGTGCGCCGCGTGGTCGACCTCGTGAGCGCCCAGGGCGCGTACGCGGAAGCATGGCTGCCCAAACCCCGCCATGGCGCGGGCCACTTCGACCTGCGCGCGGTGACCTTCGGCGGCCGTGTCGCGCACCGCATCGCGCGCCTCGGACAACGACCGATGACCAATCTCCACCTGGACAGCGAACGCGTCGACCCCGACCGCGTGCTCGCGTCCGCAGACCAGGCGGCGCTCGCCGCGACGGCCGAACTCGCCGCGCGCGTGTTTCCGCGCAGCAACGTCGTCGGCTTCGACCTCGTGGTGCGCCAGGGACAAGCCCATGTGCTGGAAGCCAACGCCTTCGGCGACCTGCTGCCCGGCTGGCTGTGGCAGGGCAAGGACACCTACGCGACCGCCTTTTGCGACGGCGCGCTGCGATGAACGAGACCGTCGACATGAATCGGGTGGTCGGCACCCACGACATCGTGATGATCACGCTCGACACCCTGCGCTACGACGTGGCGCAGGCAGCGTTCGAGCGCGGCGAACTGCCGGTGCTCTCGCGGCACCTGCCCGCGCAAGGCTGGGAGAAGCGCCACACGCCGGGCAACTTCACCTACGCGGCCCACCACGCGTTCTTCGCCGGCTACCTGCCGACGCCGGCCCGGCCGGGCGCGCATCCGCGGCTTTTCGCCACCGCCTTTCGCGGCAGCGAGACCACGGCGCGCACCACCTTCGTCTTCGACGAGGAGAGCATCCCCAAGGGCCTGGGCGCACGCGGCTACCGCACCGTCTGCATCGGCGGCGTGGGCTTCTTCAACAAGCAGAACGCGCTGGGCCAGGTGTTTCCGGGGATGTTCGCGGAAAGCCATTGGCATCCCACGTTGGGCGTGGGGCATCGCCACTCCACCGAGCGCCAGGTGAACCTGGCCGTGCAGCGGCTGCATGCCGATGCGCGGCGCGTGTTTCTCTTCATCAACGTGTCCTCGATCCACACACCGAATCGCGCGCACCTCCCCGGTCATACGGAGGACTCCATCGAAACGCATGCCGCCGCGTTGCGCTACGTCGATGGGGCGCTGGCGCCCCTGTTCGATGCCTGCGCGTCGCGCGGGCCCACCTTCGTGATCGTCTGCTCCGACCACGGCACGGCCTATGGCGACGACGGCTACCACGGCCACCGCATCGGCCACGATTGCGTGTGGACCGTTCCTTACGCGCACTTCTTCCTGGGGGCCTCATGACCCAAGCCATGATCCAAGCCGAGCCCCAAGCCTCGCTCGCCGAATGGCTCCAGCAAGGCCCCTACCAGGCTTACTCGTACAGCTATCCGCACAAGAGCGCCTACCGCGCGCTGCCCGCCCGGTCGCTGCGCGACGCCTGGGCCGCGGAGGATCGCTCGGCGCTCTTCGCCTACATCCACGTGCCCTTCTGCACGATGCGGTGCGGCTTCTGCAATCTCTTCGCGATGGCGCAGCCGGCCGAGGCGCTGGTCGAGTCCTACGTCGATGCCGTCGTGCGGCAGATGCGGGCCATGGACCGCGCGCTCGGCGAGCGCCGGTTCGCGCGGCTGGCGGTGGGCGGCGGCACGCCCAGCTACCTGCCGGCTGCGCTGCTCGAGCGGCTGTACGTCGCGGCCGAGCGCATCCTGGGCATCGACCTGCAGGCCACGCCCTCGGGCATCGAGGTCTCGCCCGAAACCGTGACGCCCGAGCGCCTGCGCGTGTGCCGCGCGATGGGCGTGCAACGCGTGAGCATGGGCATCCAGAGCTTCGCGCAGCACGAGGTTCGCGCACTGGCGCGTCCGCAGCAGAACGCCGTGGTCATCGAGGCGATCGCTCGGATCCGCGAGGCGGGTTTCCCGGTCATGAACCTCGACCTGATCTACGGCATCGATGGGCAGACGGTGGAAAGCTGGCTGTCTTCCATCGAGAGCGCGCTGGCGTTCGGGCCCGAAGAGCTTTACCTCTACCCGCTCTACGTGCGCGAGCAGACGGGGCTCGGAAAAATGGCGATCCGCAAGGCCGAGCAGGGCGCGGATTTCCGGCAGGCGCTGTACGCCGCGGCACGGGCTCGCCTGCTGGCCGCGGGCTACGAGCAGGTGTCGATGCGCATGTTTCGCGCACCGCACGCGCCCTGCGACAACGGCCCGGTCTATTGCTGCCAGGACGACGGCATGGTGGGGTTCGGCGCCGGTGCGCGCTCGTACACCCGCAGCCTTCACTACTCCTCCAGCTACGCCGTGCAGCGCAGCGCGACGCGCAGCATCATCGAAGACTTCATCGCCTGCGACGAGGCGCAGTTCGCGGAGGCCCGCTACGGGTTCGAACTCGACGGCGACGAGCAGCGCAGGCGCTTTGTCATCCAGTCGCTCCTGACGGACCCGGGCCTCTCCCACGCGGCCTACGAACAGCGCTTCGGTGCGCCGGTGCTCGAAGACCTGCCGCAGTTGCAGGAACTCACGGCCCTGGAACTCGCGACAGACGAGGCGGGCCTCTTCACGTTGAGCGCGCAGGGCGTGTCCTATTCCGACACCATCGGCCCCTGGCTCGCATCGACGGCCGTGCGCCGCCTGATGCCGGACGCGCCATGCTGACGGTGCTCTACCGGGGCAGCCTGTCGAGCTGCAACTACAGCTGCAGCTATTGCCCGTTCGCCAAGCGGCGCGACTCCCGGGCCGCACTGGCGCGGGATGCCGCCGAGGTGGCGCGCTTCGTCGAGTGGGCAGGTGGGCAGACGCGCCCCCTGCGAATCCTCTTCACGCCCTGGGGTGAAGCCATGGTGCGGCGCCAATATCGCCACGCGATGCTGGCGCTCGCCGCCATGCCGCACGTGTCCCAGGTGGCGCTGCAGACCAACCTGGCGGGACCGCTGTCGTGGCTCGCCGAGGCGCCGGCCGGCAAGATCTCGCTGTGGTGCACCTATCACCCCGACCAGACGCGGCTCGAGCGTTTCCTCGAGCGCACCCGGCAGCTGTCCGTGCTGGGCATCGGTCACTCGGTCGGCGTCGTGGCAATGCAGGCGCACTACGAGGCCATTCGCGCGCTGAAGTCGGCGCTCCCTGAAACGACGCCCTTCTGGCTCAACGCCTACGACCGGCGCGGCCCGGGCTACTACACGGCGCAAGACCTGCAGTGGCTCGATGCCATGGACCCGCGCTTCGTCCACGAGCATTCGCCCGGGCCGTCGCGCGGAAAGGCCTGCCGCGCGGGCTCCGAAGCCATCGCCGTCGATGGCGACGGCGAGGTGCAACGGTGCCACTTCATTCCGCGGCGCCTGGGCAACCTGTATGCCGACGACCTCGACGGCATGCTGGCGGAGCAGCCCTGCAGCCGGTTCAAGTGCGACTGCTTCATCGGCTACGTGCACCGGCGCGACCTGGACTTCTACCCGGCCTACGGCGACGGCGTGCTCGCCCGCATTCCGCTGCGGACATGAACGACCGGGCGCCCTGCGTCGTCTGGCTCACCGGCATCTCCGGCGCGGGCAAGACGACCATCGCGCGCAAGGTCGAGACCCGGCTTCGCGCGCTCGGCAAGCACACGGTGCTGCTGGATGGCGATGACCTGCGGCTCGGGCTGAACCGCGACCTCGGCTTCAGCGATGCGGATCGCATGGAAAGCACGCGGCGGGTGGCAGAGGTCGCGAAGCTGATGAGCGCGGCGGACCTGGTCGTCATCGTCGCGCTCATCTCGCCGTTTCGCAGCGCCCGCGCGATGGCGCGTTCGCTGTTTCCGGCGGGCGCGTTCTTCGAGATCCATGTCGACACGCCGATCGAGATCGCGGAGGTGCGCGATCCGAAATTTCTGTACCGCAAAGCACGGCGGGGCGAGATCGCGGACTTCACGGGCATCGACTCTCCCTACGAGGCACCGGTGCAGCCGGAGCTGCGCCTCGATGGCACCCATCCGTCGCCTGACGCCCTCGCGGACCAGGTGATCGAGCTGCTCCACGGCGCTTAGCCCGCCCATGAAAAAACCCGCCGAAGCGGGTTTTTTCGAGAGAGCGCGGACCGAAGCCCAGACTTACTTCTTGGCGGCTTCGTTCTCGGCGGTGCCGGGGATCTTCTCGCCGATGGCCGCGCCGGTGCTGCGCATGCCGTCGGCCGTCTTGTGGCCGGCGGTTTCCACGGCGTCGCCGGTCTTGGCGGCCGCGTTCTTGGTGGCGTTGGTCGCCTTCTTGGTGGTGTTCTTGGTCGCGCTCCAGGCCTTCTTGGTGCCGCGCTCGGTGGCATTGGCGGCCTTCTTGGTGGTGCTCTTGGTGGCGTCCCAGGCCTTCTCGGCGCCGTTTTCGGTGGCGTTCACGGCCTTCTTGGTGGTGCGCTTGGTGGCGTCCACGGCGTCCTTGCCGGTTTCCTTCACCTTCTCGGTGGTGGTGGGCTCGGCCGTTGCGGGGGCTGCGGTCTGTGCCACGGCGGACACACCGATGGAGGCGAGCGCCAGGGCGAGCACGACGGGCATGGTGCGAACGAAAGATGTGGTCATGGAAGACTCCTTTTTGAGTGAAGTGTTGGAGTGACGGACTTGCCACTGTGCAAGCAACGCCACTTCGAACTTCAAGGATGACAGCAAAAACTCGCCCCATGCCGCCCCCGCCGCAACTCGGGACATTGGCCTACGCGGGGTGCGGCGCCCGCGCCGACAAGGCCATCAGACTTTCGAGCTTCGGCAGCGTCCGGACCGCATTCCGGGTGGTGGCTGCGGCCAGCGCATCGATGCCGATGCCGCGCAATCCGGCCACCACTTCCGCGATGCGCGGCAGCTCGCCGGGGTCGTTGCGCCCCTGCGCTTCGCCCGCGTCGCGCTGCGCCTGCGTGCGGTAGAGCCAGTGCGGCTGGATGTCGGGCGCGTCGGTTTCCATCACGATCGCATCGAGCGGCAACGTGGTCGCGAGCCGCCGCAATTGCAATGCGCGCTCGAAGGTCACCGCGCCGCCGAAGCCCAGCCGAAGGCCCAGTGCGATGCAGGCGTTGGCCTGCTGCTCGCTGCCGTTGAACGCATGCGCAATGCCCTGCCATGGCCGCCCGCCCGCGGTCTGCCGCAGGTGCTTGAGCACCTTGTCGACCGAACGCCGCACGTGGATGAGCACGGGTAACCCGTGCTTGCGTGCCAGTTGCAACTGAGTGTGAAAAAAACGCTCCTGCTTGGGGCCATCGAGGCCGTCGACGAAGTAGTCCAGGCCGATCTCGCCGACCGCCACGAGCCGCGGATCGCCCTGCCGCGCGGTCAGTTCCGCGTCGAGCACCTCGAGGTCGGCATCCTCCGCCTGGCCCGTGCAAAGTGGGTGGATACCCAGGGCGTAGGCATCGCCCTGCCTGTGGGCGAGCTCCCGCACGGCGGCGAAGTTGAAGACGGCCACGGCCGGAATCACGCACAGGGAAACCCCTCGGGCCGCGGCGCGGGCGCGGATCTGCGGCATCTCCGCACCGAATTCGGGCGCGTCCAGGTGGCAGTGGGTATCGACAAACGAAGCCATCGCGCGATGATGCCCGAAGGGATGCGCAGGCGCGGAAAGCGTGCTACTGTGAACTCCTTCACGCGTCTTTTTTTGCCGGAGGTTCTCCGATGCGCAGGCCCGCTTTCTACAGCCGTTCGCCCCGCACGCCGCCGCCGGCCGCAGAACAAGCGGCCGATCTGGCGGATGCCGCGGCATCGCCGGACACGGCAGGCGCAGGTGGCGCCATGCAGCCGCCGACCGCTCATGGTCAGACCGGCTGGCAGCCCGGACGCAAGAGCTTCGCCCTCCTCCTCGTGCTGTGCGCCGCGCTGGTCACCGGCGGCACCGTGTGGTGGCCGCGCCAGGGCAAGGCGATCACGCAGAAAGACATCGACGCGGCCGTGCTGCGCACGATGCAGACCGCCACCCTCCCCTCGCCCGCCGCCAAGGCCGCCGACATCATTCGCCCCTCGGTCGTTCGCGTGGTGAGCTACGGCCCGGAGAAGGCCACGCCCGAAGCCAAGACCCAGAAGCGCGGCCGCAACATGGCCAAGGGCAAGCCGCCCGAAGCGCCGCTGGACGGCGCGGCGCCCGGCGAAGTCGAGCGCGGCGTGGGCACCGGCGTGGTGATCGTCGACAAGGGCGTGATCCTCACCAACCTGCACGTCGTGGCCGGCTCCGAGAAGATCAAGGTCACCTTCGCCGATGGGCTGGAAGCCGTGGCCGTCATCACCGGCGTGCAGCCCGAGAACGACCTGGCGGTGCTGCAGGCGCAGAAGATTCCCGACGACCTGATTCCCGCCGCGATGCGCTCCACCGCCGACCTGCGCCCCGGCGACCAGGTGGCCGCCGTGGGCTTTCCGTTCGGCATCGGGCCGTCGGTGTCGGCCGGCGTGGTGTCGGGCCTGAAGCGCTCGTTCCGCTCGCCCGAGGGCAAGCAGGAACTGGGCAACCTGATCCAGTTCGATGCGGCCGCCAACCCCGGCAATTCGGGCGGCCCGCTCATCAACATGGACGGCGAGGTGCTGGGCATCGTCACCGCCATCTTGAACCCCACGCAGCAGCGCACCTTCATCGGCATCGGCTTCGCGGTGCCCATCGAGAACGCGGCCTCCGCGGCGGGATCGCCGCCCTTCTGATTTGCAGGTTCGCCGCCGTTCCGATTTTTCTGATTTCCTTCGAAAGCCCTTCGCATGAGCACAGAGAACCCGACCACCCCGACCACCTCCAGCTTCTCCACGGCGCCCGCCACCGCCGAGCTGATGGAGCAGATCCTCTACGAGGTCAAGCGCGTGGTCGTGGGGCAGGACCGATTTCTCGAGCGCGTGATGGTCGCGATGCTTGCGGGCGGGCACCTCTTGGTCGAAGGCGTGCCGGGCCTGGCCAAGACGCTCACCATCAAGACGCTGGCCGACACCGTGCGCGGCCATTTCAAGCGCATCCAGTTCACGCCCGACCTGGTGCCTGCCGACCTGGTGGGCACGCGCATCTACAACCAGAAGACGGGCGAATTCAGCACTTCGCTGGGCCCGGTGTTCGCCAACCTGCTCTTGGCCGACGAAATCAACCGCGCACCGGCCAAGGTGCAGAGCGCGCTGCTCGAAGTGATGCAGGAGCGCCAGGTCACCATTGCCGGCGAGACGCACAAGGTGCCGCGCCCCTTCCTCGTGATGGCGACGCAGAACCCCATCGAGACCGAAGGCACCTACCCGCTGCCCGAGGCGCAGGTCGACCGCTTCATGATGAAGGTGCTGGTCGATTACCCAAGCGACGAGGAAGAGTTCGTCATCGTCCAGCGCGTGATCGGCCCGCCGGTGGAGGCCAGCCCGGTCGCCACCACCGAGCAGCTCGCGGCGCTGCAGGCGGAGGCGCGGCGCGTGTACGTCGATCCTTCGCTGATCCAGTACGCGGTGAAGCTCGTCTCGGCCACCCGCACGCCCGAGAAGCACGGCCTGAAGGACATGCGCCGCTTCATCACCTTCGGCGCGAGCCCGCGCGCCAGCATCAGCCTCACCGAGGGCGCGCGCGCCCTCGCACTGCTGCGCGGACGCAGCTACGCGCTGCCCGAGGACATGACCGCGCTGGTGGCCGACGTGCTGCGCCATCGCGTGACGCTTTCCTACGAAGGGTTGTCCGAAGGCCTGACGCCCGACAGCCTGATCGAGAAGATCATGCGGGCCATTCCCGCACCACCCAAACCTTTGGAACATGAAAAGCTGGTGGCGTAAGGCCCCCGCGGCCGCGAACGACGAACGGCTTGCAGCCGAATCGGCTGTGGCCGGCGGAGCCGAGCGCGCGCTGCGCCGGCTCGAATGGACCGTCATCCGCCGCCTCGATGGCCTGCTGCAGGGCGACTACCGCACGCTCATGCGCGGCAGCGGCCTGGACCTCGCGGACCTGCGCGAATACCAGCACCACGACGACGTGCGCCACATCGACTGGAACGTCACCGCCCGGCTGCAGACGCCGCACGTGCGCGTCTTCACCGAAGACCGCGAGATGGCCGCCTGGTTCGTGCTGGATCTCAGCCGCTCGGTCGATTTCGGCTCGGGCCTGAAAGCCAAGCGCGAGATCTCGGCCGGCTTTGTCGGCGTGCTCGCGCGGCTCCTCACGCGGCACGGCAACCGGGTCGGCGCGCTGGTCTACGGCAACGACCTGGAAGCGGTGATTCCACCGCGCAGCGGCCGGCGCCACGTGCTGCACCTGCTGCATTCAATGGAGCGCCGCGCCGACAAGGCGGACGGCCCCGCGCAGAAAGGAATGACCCGTCTGGACGACCTGCTGAAATCCGCCGCCACGCTGATGCCGCGCCGCTCCACCGTCTTCGTGGTGTCCGACTTCCTGAGCGAACCCGGCTGGGAGCGCCCGCTCGGCCAGTTGGTGCAGCGGCACGAGGTGATCGCGGTGCGCCTCTTCGATCCGCTCGAACTCGAACTGCCGGATCTCGGCCTCGTGCCGCTGCGCGATGCCGAGACCGGCGAGCAGCTCTGGGTCGACACGCACGATGCAGGCTTTCGCAAGCGCTTTGCGCGCCTGGCCGCCGAGCGCGAGGCGACGCTGCGCGCCTCGCTCGCCAAGGCCGGCGTCGATGCCCTGGAGCTTTCGACCAGCGACGACCTGGTGGAAGCCATCGTTCGTTTTGCCGACCTGCGCAAGCGCCGCACACGCATCAATGCAAGTTCGGGTTCGGGCAACGTGAAGGCGGTGGCAGCATGACTTTTCTCTGGCCTCAATTCCTCTGGCTGCTGGCGGCGTTGCCGCTTTTGGTGTTGCTCTATGTCTGGCTGATCCGCCGCAAGAAGAAGCTCGCGGTGCGCTACGCGAGCCTCTCGATCGTGCGCGAGGCCATGGGCGCGGGGCAGAGCTTCAGGCGCCATGTGCCGCCCCTGCTGTTCCTGCTGGCCATGGCCGCGATGCTGGTGGCCGCGGCGCGGCCGATGGCCGTGGTGATGCTGCCCTCGAACCAGCAGACCATCATTCTCGCGATGGACGTCTCGGGCAGCATGCGCGCAGCCGACGTGCTGCCCAACCGGCTGGTGGCGGCGCAGGAGGCGGCCAAGAGCTTCATCAAGGACCTGCCGCGCACCGTGAAGGTGGGCATCGTCGCCTTCGCGGGCAGCGCGCAGGTGGCGCAACTGCCCACCACCAACCACGACGACCTGGTGACCGCCATCGACAGCTTCCAGCTGCAGCGCGCGACTGCCACCGGCAACGCCATCGTGGTGTCGCTGGCCACGCTGTTCCCCGATGCGGGCATCGACGTCGAGCAGTTCAGCGCACCGAGCCGCCAGCGCGGAACGCCGATCGACCAGACCGACAAGAAGCTCAAGGATTTCACCCCCGTGGCGCCCGGCTCCTTCACCTCGGCCGCGATCATCATGCTGACCGACGGCCAGCGCACCACCGGCGTCGATCCGCTCGATGCGGCCAAGGCCGCGGCCGACCGCGGCGTGCGCATCTACACGGTGGGCGTGGGCACGGTCGATGGCGAGACCATCGGCTTCGAAGGCTGGTCGATGCGCGTGCGGCTGGACGAGGAAACGCTCAAGGCCGTGGCCAACAAGACCAACGCCGAGTACTTCTACGCGGGCACCGCGAACGACCTGAAGAAGGTCTACGAAACGCTCAGCTCCAAGCTCACCGTGGAGAAGAAGGAAACGGAAATCTCGGCGCTCTTCGCGCTCGGCGCGGCGGTGCTCACGCTGCTGTCGGCGGGGCTGTCGCTGCTCTGGTTCAACCGCATCCTCTAGCTCAGGCCTTCGGCGCGGCCTGCAGGCCCGCGAGCACTTCGCGCAGGATTTCTTCGGACAGGGCCTCGTCGTCCACGGCGCGGGCCAGCACCACGCCGCCGTACATCGACGCGAGCATGCGGATCGCATCGCCCTTCGCGTTCTTCTTCGAGCGCCACGGGAAGTTCTTCGCGAACCGGTCGATGACCGACTTCAGGTACGCCGTGAGCGGCGCGCCCACGCCCTGCTCGCTGCCCGGCTGGCCAGAGTGCGCGGCGAACGCGGCCACGAGACAGCCGTCGGCACGGCCGTCGCGGTGGTCAGGACTGAGGTAGTCGCGCACATAGGTGCGCATGCCTTCGGGCGTTTCGCCGGCCGCATCGAGGTCGGCGAGCGCGGCATCTCCGGAGTGCGTGATGCACTCGGCCATCAGCGCCTCCTTCGAGTCGAAGTGGTTGTAGAACGGGCCGTGCGTGAGGCCCGTGGCTTTCATGATCTCGCTCACGCTCACGCCGTCGAAGCCGCGCTCCTTGAACAGGCGCGAGGCCTCGGCAAGGATCTTCTGGTGCTTTTCGGCGGTTTCCGCTGCTGGGTATCGCATGTGACCTCTTTCTGTTCCGGGGTACTTCAGAACCGCGGTTGACGTTAAGCATGATAACCATCATGCTTCGCCACTTCAAACATGATGGTCATCATGCTTTGATCCACGATCCCGAAACCCACCACCACCACTGAACTTGAATGGATTCCAAATGAGCGAACAAGCAACCCTCGGCACCGCCATCGTCACAGGCGCCTCGGCCGGCCTCGGCAAGATCTACGCGGACCGCCTGGCCCGCCGCGGCCACGACCTCGTGCTGGTGGCGCGCCGCGCCGACCTGCTGGAAGAAGTCGCGGCCGCCCTGCGCGCCAAGTACGGCGTGAAGGTGCAGGCGCTCGCGGCCGACCTCGCCGTGGCCGACGACCTCGCGCGCGTGACCCAGGTCATCGCCACCGACGCGTCGATCGCGCTGCTGGTCAACAACGCCGGCCTCTCGACGCTCGCGCCCGTCGCGCAGACCACGACCGCGCAGCTGCAAAGCATGCTGGACGTGAACATCAACGCCCTCGCGCACCTGAGCCACGCCGCGCTGGCCGCCTTCAAGGCGCGCGACCGCGGCACCCTGGTGAACATCGGCTCGGTGCTGGGCTTCCACACGCTGCCGATCAGCAGCATCTACAGCGGCACCAAGGCCTTCGTGGTCGCGTTCACGCGCGGGCTGCAGGACGAAGTGGCGGGCACCGGCGTGAAGGTGCAGCTGGTGCTGCCAGCGGCGACGGCCACCGACATCTGGGAACTCTCGGGCGTGCCGATGTCGGCGCTGGCCGAAGGCACGATCATGGCCGCCGAAGACTGCGTGGACGCCGCCCTCGCCGGCCTCGACCTTGGCGAGCCGATCACCCTGCCGTCGGTGAACGATGCGGCCCTGCTCGCGACTTTCGTCGATGCAGGCGCCACGCTGTTCGGCGCCTCGCAGACCAGCAAGCCGGCAGCGCGCTACTTGAAGACGGCCTGATCGGCCCGATCAGCGATCGCGGCCTGCGCGGCCGCGATCGCCGCGTAGTCCGGTGACTTCACAGCGCCGATGCCGCCCAGGAACAGATCGGCCACGATCGGCGCGATCGCCGCGTGGTCGAGCGTTCCGCCCGGCTTCATCCAGGTGAACATCCAGTTGATCATGCCGAACAGCAGCATGGTCAGCGGCTTGGCCAGGTCGTCGCTGGGCGCGCCGGGCCGCAGCGCCGACACCGCGCGCGCGAAGCCCGCGACCACCTCGCGCTCCTTGTCGAGCACGCGCTCGCGGTCTTCGTCGTCGAGAAAGCGCACGTCGTCGGTCAGCACGCGGTGCGCGTCCTGCGCGCCGGCGTATTCCTCCACGATGCGGTAGATGAAGCGGCGAAGACGCTGCTCGTCGGTGTGCGTCGAGGCCTCTTCCTCGGCCACCAGCGCCGCGAGCTTGGAGACGTGCGTCTCGGCGATGCTGATGAGCAGGCTGCTCTTGTCCTTGTAGTAGTGATAGAGCGTGGCCTTGGAGAGGTTGCACGCCTCGGCCACCTGGTTCATCGACGTGGCGGGATAGCCCCGGCGCGCGAACAGCTGGGCGGCCTGCGCGAGGATCAACTCGCGCTGGTCGTCGTAGGTGGCGGATCTTCCACGCGGCATCGGTCGGGTTCCTGGGATGAATCGGTTGGGAGGAGCGCGCGATCTTGCATGAAGCGCGGCGCGGTTCAGCCGCGCTTGGTGGCGATGAGCGGGCGCACGTCGATGGCGGGCATGCGCGGGCGCCCGGCCTCCACCGCCGCGAGCGGCGCCACTTCGCGCAGGCTCTCGAGGCAGCGCACCGTGAGCGCCTGGTAGACATGCGTGCCTTCGAGCTTCCAGGCGATCTCTTCTTCGGTGAGCTCGCGTTTCACCTTCGCCGGAATGCCCGAGACCAGCGAGCGCGCCGGCACCTTCATGCCGGCCGGAACGAAGGCGCAGGCCGCGACGATGGCCTTCTCGCCGATCTCGGCCTCGTCCATCACCACCGCGTTCATGCCCACCAGCGCATCGCGCCGCACGATGCAGCTGTGCAGGATCGCGCCGTGGCCGATGTGGCCGTTGACCTCCACCACCGTGTCGTTGTCGGGAAAGCCGTGGATGCAGCAGTGGTCCTGCACGTTGGAGCCCTCCTCCAGAACGATGCGGCCGAAGTCGCCGCGCAGGCTCGCGCAGGGGCCGACGTAGCAGCGGGGGCCGACGATCACGTCGCCGATCAGCACCGCGCTCGGGTGCACGTAGGCGCTCGGGTCGACGACGGGAATCACGCCGTCGATGGAATAGCTGGGCATTCGGTCGGTCTCCTTTTTTTGGGAACTCAGGGTTTGCCCTGAATCAACCCGCTTGTGTCGGGATTGAGCTCGATCCTAAAATCAACCGAACGGTCGGTCAATAGTGTTTGCGAGCCGATTCGTACCCACACAAGGATGAGAGACACCCCATGTCAGAACCTTTAGTTCTCACCAGCAACGCTGGCGCGGTCCGCACGCTGAGCCTGAACCGCCCCGCGGCGCTCAACAGCTTCACGACGCACATGCATGCCGAGTTGATGGCCGCGCTGGAGCTCGCAGCCGGTGACGACAGCGTTCGCTGCGTCGTTCTCACCGGCGCCGGCCGCGCCTTCTGCGCGGGGCAGGACCTTGCCGATCCCTCGGTCGCCCCGGACCCCACGCCCGGCGCTGCGCCCAAGGACCTGGGCCACGTCATCTCCACTTACTACGCCCCGCTCGTCGCGCGCCTGCGCTCGATGCCGGTGCCGGTGGTCGCAGCCGTCAACGGCGTTGCAGCAGGAGCGGGCGCCAACCTCGCGCTGTGCTGCGACCTCGTGGTGGCCGGCCGCTCGGCCAGCTTTATCCAGGCCTTCACCAAGATCGGCCTCGTGCCCGACACCGGCGGCACGTGGCTGCTGCCGCGCCTGGTGGGCTCGGCGCGCGCAATGGGCATCGCGCTGCTGGGCGACAAGCTCCCCGCCGAAGAAGCCGCGCGCATCGGCCTGATCTGGCAGTGCGTGGACGACGCGGCGCTGGCCGATGCGGCCGCCGCGCTCGCATCGAAGCTGGCCGCCATGCCGACCCGCGCCCTCGTCGCGACGCGCCAGGCGATGGCCGCCGCGCAGGACATGGACCTGGACGCCGCCCTCGCCGAAGAAGCCCGCCTGCAGCGCGAGATGGGCAACGCCGACGACTACCGCGAAGGCGTCGAGGCCTTCCGCGCCAAGCGCGCGCCCGTGTTCAAGGACCGCTGAACATGACTGAATCCATCCGCACGCCGCAGCAGACCGCCGAGTACGTCCGCGACGGCATGCTCGCCAACGACAACGCCACCAAGGGCCTGGACATGCGCATCGTGGAGGTCGGCCCCGGCCAGGCCACCCTCCAGATGCGGGTGCGCCCCGACATGCTCAACGGCCACGCCACTTGCCACGGCGGCTTCATGGCCACGCTGGCCGACTCGACCTTCGCCTTCGCCTGCAACTCGTACAACGAGCTGACGGTGGCCTCGGGCTTCTCGATCGACTTCATCGCCCCCGCGCGCGAAGGCGACGTGCTCACCGCGCGCTGCCACGAGGTCTCCAAGGCCGGGCGCACCGGCGTGTACGACACCGAAATCACCAACCAGCGCGGCGAGCGCATCGCGATGTTCCGCGGCCGTTCGTACACCGCCAAGGGCCGGCCCGCCGTCCCCGCCTGAAAAGACCGAAGAGACCGAAGAGACGAAATCACCATGACCGCCCGACACCCCGCCCCCGGCGAATTCGATGCCATCGAAACCGCGAGCCGCGACGAGATCACCGCACTGCAGCTCACGCGCCTGCGCGCCACGCTGCAGCGCGCCTACGACAACGTGCCGCACTACCGCCGTGCCTTCGATGCCAAGGGCGTGCACCCGAACGACCTGAAGTCGCTCGCCGACCTGTCGAAGTTCCCGTTCACGGTGAAGACCGACCTGCGCGACAACTACCCCTTCGGCATGTTCGCGGTGCCGCGCACGCAGGTCGCGCGCATCCATGCATCGTCGGGCACCACCGGCAAGCCGACCGTCGTGGGCTACACGAAGAACGACATCGACACCTGGGCCGACCTCGTCGCGCGCTCGATCCGCGCCGCGGGCGGACGCGCGGGCGACATGATCCACGTGGCCTACGGCTACGGCCTCTTCACCGGCGGCCTGGGCGCGCACTACGGCGCGGAGCGCGCGGGCTGCACCGTCATCCCGATGTCCGGCGGCCAGACCGAGAAGCAGGTGCAGCTCATCCAGGACTTCAAGCCCGACATCATCATGGTCACGCCCAGCTACATGCAGGTGATCATCGAGCAGTTCGAGCGCCAGGGCCTCGATGCGAAAGACAGCTCTCTCAAGATCGGCATCTTCGGCGCCGAGCCATGGACCGAGGCGATGCGCCGCGACATCGAGGCCAAGGCCGGCATCGACGCGGTCGACATCTACGGTCTCTCCGAAGTGATGGGCCCGGGCGTCGCGAGCGAATGCGTCGAGAGCAAGGACGGCCCGGTGATCTGGGAAGACCATTTCTACCCCGAGATCATCGACCCCGAAACGGGCGAGCTGAAGGCCGACGGCGAAGAGGGCGAGCTGGTCTTCACGTCGCTCAGCAAAGAGGCGATGCCGATCATCCGCTACCGCACGCGCGACCTCACGCGCCTCTTGCCGCCCACCTCGCGCGCCTTCCGCCGCATGGGCAAGATCGTCGGGCGCAGCGACGACATGATGATCATCCGCGGCGTCAACGTCTTCCCCACGCAGGTGGAAGAAATCGTGCTCGCGCACAAGGCGCTGTCGGGCCTCTACCAGGTGCATGTGAGCCGTGCCGACAAGCTCGACGAGGTCGAGGTGCACTGCGAGCTCAACCCCGCCGACGCCGCCTCGGCCGACCGCACCGCGATCGGCGATTGGGTGCAGCACCGCGTGAAGACGCTCATCGGCATCTCCACGCGCGTGGTGGTCCACGCGCCCAACGAGATGGAACGCACCCAGACCGGCAAGGCCCGCCGCGTGATCGACACGCGCCCGCGCTGAGCGCATCGCCTCCCACAGAACGCAACCGATGACATTGAATTTCCGACCGATCGCCCTCGCCTGCGCCGCCCTCGTGCTGGCCGGCTGCGCCGCCACGACTTCCGCGCCCGGCGGCAAGGTCACGATCAAGCGCGACGCCTACGGCGTGCCGCACGTGTATGCCAACGACGTGCGCGGCCTGTTCCACGGCTTCGGCTACGCAGTCGCCGAAGACCGCCTGTTCCAGATGGAGATGGCCCGCCGCGCAGTGCTCGGCACGGTCTCCGAAGTGATGGGCCCGGCCTACGTCGCGCTCGACAAGGGCAGCCGCGCCGGCTTCACGCCCGCCTCCATCCGCGCGCAGATGGCGCGCCTGTCGCCCGACGACAAGGCAATCTTCGACGGCTATGCCGCGGGCTTCAACGCGCGCGTCAACGAAGTGCTCGCGGCCGAGGCGACGCTCTTGCCCAAGCAGTTCACCGACGCCGGGTTCAAGCCGAAGGCCGACTGGACGGGCTACGACGTGGCCATGATCTGGGTCGGCACCATGGCCAACCGCTACTCCAACGTGAGCAGCGAGGTCGCCAACCTGCGCCTCCTGGAGCAACTGCGCAAGGCGCGCGGCGACGTCGCCGGCCGCCAGCTGTTCGACCAGATCCGCTGGGTGGAAGACCCGCTCGCGCCGACCACCGTGCCGCGCACCGGCACCCGCGCGCAGGCTGCTGCCGTGCAGCCGGCCGGCGACGACACCATCGCCCGCCTGGCCCCCGTCTCGCCCGAGCTGCTGGTCGCGCGCAACGACATCGACGCGGCCCGCCGCGGCGTGGCCGAGCCGTGGACCCGCCCCATCGCCAGCAACCTCTGGATCGCCGGCCCATCGAAGACCACCGACGGCAGCACCGTCTTCATCAACGGCCCGCAGTTCAACTGGTTCAACCCGTCCTACGTGTTCGGCATCGGCCTGCACGGCGCCGGCTTCGACGTGACGGGCAACACGCCGTTCGCGCACCCGGTCGTGCTCTTCGGCACCAACGGCAAGATCGCCTGGGGCGCCACCGCCGGACCGCTGGACGTGAACGACATGTACCAGGAGAAGCTCAACCCGGCCAACCCGCACGAGTACCAGTTCAACGGCGCGATGCGCGCGATGACCCGGCGTACCGAAGTGATCAAGGTCAAGGGCCAGCCCGACCAGAGCGTGGACGTGTTCGCCACCGTGCACGGCATCGTCACCAACTTCGACCTGCCCAACGGCACCGCCTATTCGATGAAGCGCAGCTGGGACGGCTACGAGCTCGAATCGCTGCTCGGCTGGATCCACTCGATGCAGGCGAAGAACTGGGACCAGTGGCTGGCACAGGCCTCGCGCGTGGCCATCACCATCAACTGGTACTACGCGGACACCGAAGGCAACATCGGCTATGTCTCGCCCGGCCGCCTGCCGATCCGCCCGGCCACGCAGGACATCCGCCTGCCGGCCTTGGGCGACGGCTCGATGGAATGGCTCGGCATCCGCCCCTTCAGCGAAGACCCCAGGACCTTCAACCCGGCGCAGGGCTACGTGGCCAACTGGAACAACCAGTCCGCCCCGGGCGCGGTGAGCGACGGCGGCAACTACTCGGTGGTCGACCGCGTGCGCGAATTCACCGCGCGCCTGGAAGCCAAGCCGAAGCTCACGCCCGAGGAACTGTGGGCGCTCAACCGCACCACCGCCTACGCCGACACCAACGCGCGCTACATGGTGCCCTTCGCCATCGAGGCCACGCGCAACCTGCCGGCCCTCGCCCCCGCACGCCGCGCGGCCCGCATGCTGGCCGACTGGAATGCGCTGAACGAAGACCCGGCCGAGCGTGGCGTCTACGACAGCCCCGCCACCACGCTGATGATGAACTGGCTGCCCATCCTCTACAAAAAGGTGCTGGCCGACGACCTGCCGCCCGAGGTGTTCGCGGCCTATGCGGGCAACGGCTACGCGGGCGACACGCAGGTGGCGAGCATCCGCCCCGGCAACGGCATGAAGCTGGTCTACAACGCGCTGCTCGGCGCGAAGGCCGGCGTGCCGCAGACCTACGACTTCTTCAACGGCGAAGACAGGAACGCGGTGCTGCGCACCACGCTCGCGGAGGCCATGGCCGCGCTGGAGAAGCGCTACGGCAAGGACACCGCGAAGTGGCGCACGCCGGTGGTCAAGCACGCCTTTCTCACCAGCAACTTCATCGGCGCGCCGCAGGCGGGTGCCGACGAGCTGCTCACGCTGCCCAGCTTCATGAACCGGGGCTCGCAGAACGACAAGGTGGTGCTCGGTGCGCGCGGCGTCACGCTGTGCACCGCCGCGCCGCCCGGCCAGAGCGGCTTCGTCGCGCCCGATGGCCGCAAGTCGGCGCACTACGCCGACCAGATGACGCTTTTCAAGGACTTCGGCTGCAAGAGCGAGGCGCTGACGCCCGCCGAAGTGGACCGCCACGCCGAATCGACCAAGCAGCTGAGCTACTGACCGCAGCCCGGCACACACCCATTCACCCGCAAAGGAGAACCACGATGTACACGCAAGCCATGGACACCATGGGCAAGGACGCAGGCGACGGCAAGAAGGCCGTGCGTTCGGCCGACGAGATGCGGCTCGAGGAGCGCTTCGACGCGCAGATCGATGCCGGCGACTTCATCGAGGCCAAGGACTGGATGCCCGAGCACTACCGCAAGACGCTGGTGCGCCAGATCAGCCAGCACGCGCACTCCGAGATCGTCGGCATGCTGCCCGAGGGCAACTGGATCAGCCGCGCGCCGACGTTGAAGCGCAAGGCCATCCTGCTGGCCAAGGTGCAGGACGAGGGCGGCCACGGCCTCTACCTGTACGCCGCCGCCGAGACGCTGGGCACCTCGCGCGACCAGATGTTCGACGCGCTGCACAGCGGCAAGGCCAAGTACAGCTCGATCTTCAACTACCCCACGCTCACCTGGGCCGACATGGGCACCATCGGCTGGCTGGTCGATGGCGCGGCCATCATGAACCAGGTGCCGATCTGCCGCTGCTCGTACGCGCCGTATGCGCGCGCCATGATCCGCATCTGCCGCGAGGAGAGCTTTCACCAGCGCCAGGGCTACGAGGCGCTGCTCACCATGATGACCCACGGCACCGACGCGCAGAAGGCGATGGTGCAGGACGCGGTCAACCGCTGGTGGTGGCCCTCGATCATGATGTTCGGCCCGCCGGACGACCAGTCGCCCAACTCGGCGCAGTCGATGCGCTGGGGCATCAAGCGCTTCAGCAACGACGAGCTGCGCCAGAAGTTCATCGACGCGGCCGTCGAGCAGGCCGCCATCCTCGGCGTGACCCTGCCCGATCCGGACCTGAAGTGGAACGAGGAGCGCCAGGCGCACGACTTCGGCACGATCGACTGGAGCGAATTCTGGCGCGTGGTGGGCGGCGACGGCCCCTGCAACCGCGAGCGCCTGCAGGCGCGCGTCGATGCCTGGGAAGACGGCGAATGGGTCCGCGAAGCCGCGATGGCCCACGCCAACAAGCAACCATTGAAGGAGGCCGCATGAGCGCCGATACGACCAAGCAAGAGTGGCCCCTGTGGGAAGTGTTCGTGCGCAGCAAGGCGGGCCTGGACCACAAGCACTGCGGCAGCCTGCACGCGGCCGATTCGAAGATGGCCATCCAGATGGCGCGCGACGTGTACACGCGCCGCCAGGAAGGCAGCAGCATCTGGGTGGTGCGCTCCGAGCAGATCGTGGCGAGCGATCCGGGCGAGAAGGGCATGTACTTCGATCCGGCCGAAGACAAGGTCTACCGCCATCCGACTTTCTACGCGCTGCCCAAGCAGGTCGACCACATGTAATGCCCACCCGGCCGTTCGGGCTGAGCCTGTCGCCCTTCGACGAGCTCAGGATGAACGGATCGAGACACGCTCGCCCCCAACCGTTCGGGCTGAGCTTGTCGAAGCCGGTCACCAGCCTTCGACAAGCTCAGGCCGAACGGATCGGGAGTCGCAAAAGGAATTCAACACCATGCAAGCATCGATCGAACTGAACCGCACGCCCGCCGTGCAATACCTGCTGCGCATCGGCGACACGTGTCTCGTGCTCGCGCAGCGCCTGGGCGAATGGTGCGGCCATGCGCCCGTGCTGGAAGAAGACATCGCGATGGCCAACATCGCCCTGGACCTCGTGGGCCAGGCCCGCGGCCTGCTCACGCACGCCGGCAAGCTCGAGGGCGAGGGCCGCGCGCACGACGAGGACCAGCTCGCGTACCTGCGCAACGAGCGCGACTACTTCAACCTCACGCTGGTCGAGCTGCCGCGCGGCGACTTCGCCTTCGCCGTGGTGCGCAACACCATGGTCGCCACGCTGCTCAAGCTGCTGTGGCAGCGCCTCGCGGCATCGAGCGACGCCGAAGTGGCCGCCATCGCCGGCAAGGCCGTGAAGGAAGCGCGCTACCACCAGCAGCACTCGGCCGACTGGGTCGTGCGCCTGGGCGACGGCACCGACGAATCGCGCCGCCGCACCGAAAAGGCCTTCAAGCAACTCTGGCTCTACGTGCCGGAGCTGTTCGAGAGCGATGCGGTGGACGAAGCCGCGAGCGCCAGCGGCCTCGGCCCGGCATGGAGCGAACTGCGCGAACCCTGGCTCGCCGAGATGCAGCAGGTGCTCGATGCGGCCGGCCTCGCGATGCCGAAGGAAGCCGCCTTCCGCAGCACCGGCAAGCAGGGCGTGCACAGCGAGCACATGGGCTACATCCTCACCGAGATGCAGCACCTGCAGCGCAGCTTCCCCGGAGGCGTGTGGTGAACACCGACATGGCCTCGCGCGTCGACGCGGCGTGGGCCGTGCTGCACACGGTGCTCGACCCCGAGGTGCCGGCCGTGTCGGTGTGCGACCTGGGCATCGTGCGCGAAGTGATCGAACACGACGACGGCCTGGAGATCGTGCTCACGCCGACCTACTCCGGTTGCCCCGCGACCGAAGCCATCGAGCACGACGTGCTGGCCGCCATCGAGCAGGCGGGCCTGGGCCATGCACGCGCCACGCTGCGCCGCGCGCCCGCATGGAGCAGCGACTGGATCAGCGACGAGGGCCGCGCCAAGCTCAAGGCCTACGGCATCGCGCCGCCGGCCCACCTCACGCCCGAAGCGGCCGCCAATACCGCGATGCCGATCAAGCTCTTCGGGCGCATCGCGGGCGAACGCATCGCCTGCCCGCGCTGCGCAAGCGAGCGCACCGAGCGCCTTTCCGCCTTCGGCTCCACGGCCTGCAAGGCGCTCTACCGCTGCATGGCCTGCCGCGAACCCTTCGAACACTTCAAGCCCATATGAAGAACCACCCCCAGGCTTCGCGCACTTCGTGTCGCTTCTCCTCCCCCCTCAAGGGGGCGCTGCCAGTGGCCCGGCAAAGCCGGTTCCACAGCAGCCCTGGAAAAACGCCTGGCAACCCTGAGCATCTGGCATGAGTACCCTTTTCCACCCCCTTCGCGTGAAGGCCATCGAGCCCGACACGCACGAGGCCGTCATCGTCTCGTTCGAAGTGCCGGCCGACCTGCAGGAAGTCTTCGGCTTCACGCAGGGCCAGTACCTCACCCTGCGCCACGACATCGACGGCCAGGACCTGCGCCGCTCCTATTCGATCTGCGCGGGCCTGGACGACGGCGAGCTGCGCGTGGGCGTGCGCAAGGTGCGCGGCGGCGTGTTCTCCAACTGGATCAACGCGAACCTGCAGCCGGGCGACACGCTGCAGGTGATGGCGCCGCAGGGCCGCTTCTTCGTGCCGATCGAGCCGGCCTCGGCGCGGCACCACGTGGGCATCGCGGGCGGCAGCGGCATCACGCCGATCCTCTCCATCATGAAGACGGTGCTGGCGCGCGAACCCGCGAGCCGCTTCACGCTGATCTACGGCAACCGGCAATTGCAGTCCACGATGTTCAAGGAAGAAATCGAGGACCTGAAGAACCGCTACATGACGCGCCTCGTGCTGCTGCACGTGTTCTCCGACGAGCACACCGATTCGCCCCTGGGCTTCGGCGTGATGAACCGCGAGAAGATCGGCGAGTTTTTGCAGTCCGTGGTGCCGGCCAAGAAGATCGACCACGTGTATGTCTGCGGCCCGTTCCAGATGAACGACGAGGCCGAGGCCGCGCTGCTCGCGGCCGGCGTGCCGGAAGACCGCATCCACATCGAGCGCTTCGGCGTCGCCCTGCCCTCGGCCACACAAGTGGGCGCCGTGGTGCACGAGCCGCTGCCGGGCGACGCCAAGCAGGCCCGCATCACCATCGTGCGCGACGGCCTTCAGCGCGAGATCACCTTCACCGAAGGGCAGCCCAGCATCCTGGATGCGGCCTCGGCCGCGGGCCTGGAAGTGCCGTTCTCGTGCACCTCGGGCGTGTGCGGCACCTGCCGCGCCAAGTGCGTGGACGGGGAAGTCCGCATGGAACGCAACTTCGCGCTCGACAAGAATGAAGTGGCCGCGGGGTTCGTCCTGACCTGCCAGGCACACCCCCTCACCGAACGTGTCACCTTGTCCTTCGACGAGCGTTGATACTTCAGGCCTCAACGATTTTTCAACCCGGAGACAAGCCCAAATGAAATTCTTCAAGCCCCTTCTGATCGCCGCGCTGTGCGCCACCGCCGCCGCGGCGTGGGCCGACGTCAATGTCGGCGTGACGGTCTCGGCCACCGGCCCTGCCGCCTCGCTCGGCATTCCCGAGAAGAACACCATCGCGCTGATGCCCAAGACCATCGGCGGCCAGAAGATCAACTACATCGTGCTGGACGATGCCTCCGACACCACCGCGGCCGTGGCCAACACCCGCAAGCTCATCGCCGAGAACAAGGTCGACATCGTGCTGGGCTCCACCACCACGCCCAACTCGCTCGCGATGATCGACGTGGTGAGCGAGGCCAAGGTGCCGATGATCTCCATCGCCGCTTCGGCCCGCATCATCGAGCCGATGGATGCGAAGAAGAAGTGGGTCTTCAAGACGCCGCAGAACGACATCATGATGTCGCTGGCCATCGCCGAGCACATGGCCGCCAACGGCGTGAAGACGGTCGCCTTCATCGGCTTCTCCGACGCGTACGGCGAAGGCTGGTCGGAAGAATTCGCCAAGGCCGCCGCGCTCAAGAAGATCACCATCGTGGCCAACGAGCGCTACTCCCGCAGCGACACCTCGGTGACCGGGCAGGCGCTGAAGATCATGTCCGCCAAGGCCGACGCCGTGCTGGTCGCAGGCTCGGGCACGCCGGCCGCGCTGCCGCAGAAGACGCTCAAGGAGCGCGGCTACACCGGCAAGATGTACCAGACGCACGGCGTGGCGAACGCCGACTTCCTGCGCGTGGGCGGCAAGGACGTGGAAGGCACCTTCCTGCCCGCCGGCCCCGTGCTCGTGGCCGACCAGCTGCCGGCCAGCAACCCGGTCAAGAAGTCCGCGCTGACCTACGTGGCGGCCTATGAAGCGGCCAACGGCAAGGGCACCGTGTCGACCTTCGGCGCGCATGCGTGGGACGCGGGCCTCCTGATGACGTCGGCCGTTCCGGTCGCGCTGAAGAAGGCGCAGCCGGGCACGCCGGAATTCCGCGCGGCGCTGCGCGATGCGCTGGAGCAGGTCAAGGAAGTGTCGGGCGCGCATGGCGTGTTCAGCATGACGGAGAAGGACCACCTGGGTCTGGACCAGCGCGCCCGCGTGATGGTCAAGATCGAAAACGGCGCCTGGAAATACCAGCCTTAAGGAGCAAACCCCACCCCCAAACCCGTTCGCCCTGAGCTTGTCGAAGGGCCGCTTCGAACGCGCAAGGCTTCGACAGGCTCAGCCCGAACGGCCGGGGCACTTAGAGCCACCCTTCGCTCCGAGCTGCCACCCCTTCGCCTAGCTGCCGGGCCGTTCGCCTGGCTGCCAGGCCGTTCGCCCTGAGCTTGTCGAAGGGCGGCTCCGAGCATGCAAGGCTTCGACAAGCTCAGCTCGACCGGTTCGGGGGCATTCAGCCTCGATTGAAAGTTCTCGTATGGATTTGCAGATCGCCCTGTTGTTGGGGCAGGACGGCATCGTCAACGGTGCCGTCTATGGATTGATGGCGCTCGCCCTCGTGCTGGTGTTCTCGGTCACGCGCGTCATCTTCATTCCCCAGGGCGAGTTCGTCGCCTTCGGGGCCCTCTCGATGGCGATGCTGCAGGCCGGCCGCGTGCCGGCCACGCTGTGGCTCTTGCTCGCGCTCGCGGCGATCGTGCTGGTGGTGGAGTTCTGGCGCTGGAAGCGCGGCGCGGTGGTCGACTGGGCCTCGGCGCTTGCGTGGTGCGTGGTGCTGCCGCTGGCCGCCGCCGCGCTGGTGCTGCTGCTCAAGCCCACCTCGATGGCGGGGCAGACGCTCACCACGCTCATCCTCATCATGCCGCTCGGCCCGCTGCTCTATCGGCTGGCCTACCGGCCGCTGGCCGATGCCAACGTGCTGATGCTGCTGATCGTCTCGGTCGCGCTGCACGGAGTGCTGGTGGGCCTGGGTCTCCTCTTCTTCGGCGCCGAGGGATCGCGCACCACGGCCTTCTCGGACGCGCGCTTCGACGTCGGCGGCATTCCGGTCAGCGGGCAGTCGCTGGTGGTGGTGGGCGTCACGCTGCTGCTGGTGATCGCGATGTTCCTGTTCTTCGGGCGCTCGATGGTCGGCAAGGCGCTGCGCGCCACCGCCATCAACCGCGTGGGCGCACGGCTCTCGGGCATTCCGACCGAGCTCTCGGGCGACCTGAGCTTCGCGCTCGCGGCGCTCATCGGCGCGGTGTCGGGGCTGCTCATCGCGCCGATCACCACCGTGTACTACGACACCGGCTTCCTCATCGGCCTCAAGGGCTTCGTCGCGGCCATCGTCGGCGGGCTCGCGAGCTATCCGCTGGCGCTCGTCGGCGCGCTGCTGGTGGGGCAGCTGGAAGCCTTCGCCTCTTTCTGGGCCAGCCCCTTCAAGGAGGTGCTGGTCTTCACCCTGATCATTCCCGTGCTGTGGTGGCGATCGCTGCGCAGCCATCATGTGGAGGACGAGGAATGAGCTCGCCATCCAACAACATCGCCGCCACTGCTCCGCCCGCCGGCAAGCCGCTGGTCACGCCGCGCCAGCTCACCCTGGTCTTCGTCGTCGCGCTCGCGATGGCCTGGGGCTTTCTGCCCGAGTTCACCGTGTCCGTGCTCAGCAATATCGGGCTCTATGCGCTGGTCGCGGCGGGCCTCGTGATGCTCACCGGCGTGGGCGGTATGACCTCCTTCGGCCAGGCCGCGTTCGTCGGTATGGGCGCCTACGCCACCGCATGGATCTGCACCTCGCCCACCGCCGCCGCATGGATGGGCGGCGCGGTGAGCCCCGCGCTGTTGCCATGGGCGGGCCTTGCGCTCGGCCTGGTCTTTACCTTCGCGCTCGCCTGGACGCTGGGCGCGGTCACGCTCAAGCTGCAGGGCCATTACCTGCCGCTGTGCACCATCGCCTGGGGCCTGAGTCTTTACTACCTGTTCGGCAACATGGATTTCCTGGGCGGCCAGACCGGCATCACGGGCGTGCCGCCGCTGGTGGTCGCGGGCTTCTCGCTCGCCACGCCGCGCGCGCTGGGCGTGGTGATCTGGGGCGTGCTGCTGCTCGCGCTGTGGGCGATGCACAACCTGCTCGACTCGCGCGAAGGCCGCGCCATCCGCGCGCTCAAGGGCGGGCGGCTCATGGCCGAGTCGATGGGCGTCGATACGGCGCGCCACCGCATCAAGCTGTTCGTGCTGGCCGCGCTGCTCGCGGCGGTATCGGGCTGGCTCTATGCGCACCTGCAGCGCTTCGTGAACCCGACGCCCTTCAACCTGAACATCGGCATCGAGCTTTTGTTCATGGCCGTGGTCGGCGGCGCGGGACACCTCTGGGGCGCGGTGCTCGGCGCGACGCTCATCACGCTGCTCAAGGAAAAGCTGCAGGACGTGCTGCCCGCGCTGCTGGGCACGAGCGGCAACTTCGAGGTGATCGTGTTCGGCCTTCTGATGCTCTTCGTGCTGCAGCGTTTTGCGGACGGGCTCTGGCCCACGGTCTCGCGGCTGGCGAGCCGCTGGGTGCGCGACGACGCGCGCAAGGCGGCGCCTGCCTTGGTGCACCCCTCCACGATGCAGCTCGTGCAACGCAAGCTGCCCGCATCGGGCGAGCTGCTGCTCGAAGCCAGCGACGTGAGCAAGCGCTTCGGCGGCCTCGTGGCCAACAACGCGATCTCGATGACGCTGAAGGCCGGCGAGATCCATGCGCTGATCGGCCCGAACGGCGCCGGCAAGAGCACCTTCTTCAACATGATCTCGGGCGTGGACGATCCCACCTCGGGCGAGGTGCGGCTCTCGGGCCAGTCGATGGCAACGAAGCCTTCGCGCGCCTTCGCCGCGCTGGGCCTGGGCCGCACCTTCCAGCATGTGCGGCTGCTCGGGCAGCGCAGCGTGGTCGAGAACGTCGCGCTCGGCGCCCACCTGCGTGCCAAGCGCGGCTGGCTCGCCGCGATGCTGCGGCTGGACCGCGCCGAAGAGGCTGCGCTGATGGCCGAGGCGCGCCGCCAGATCGAACGCTGCGGCCTCGGCGCGCACGCCGACACGCCGGCCGCATCGCTCTCGCTCGGCCAGCAGCGCGTGGTCGAAATCGCGCGCGCGCTCGCAGGCCAGCCGTCGGTGCTGCTGCTCGACGAGCCCGCCGCGGGCCTGCGCCACCTGGAAAAGCGCGCCCTCTCCGTGCTGCTGAGCCAGCTGCGCGCCGAGGGCCTGGGCATCCTGGTGGTGGAGCACGACATGGAGTTCGTGATGAACCTGGCCGACCGCATCACGGTGCTCGAATTCGGCACCGTCATCGCGACCGGCACGCCGGCCGAAGTGCAGGCCAACCCGCGCGTGCTCGAGGCCTACCTCGGCGGCGCCGACGACGAACTGCTGGAAGACGCACGATGACCGCGATGACCACACCCCTGCTCCAACTCGAAGACTTCTGCGTCGCCTACCGCACCGTCGAAGCGGTGCACAGCGTGCGCCTGCATGTGAACGAAGGCGAGATCGTCACCGTCATCGGCCCCAACGGCGCGGGCAAGACCACGCTCCTGTGCGCGGCGATGGGCCTCCTGCCTTCCACCGGTGCGCTCACGCTCTCGGGCGAGCGCATCGCGCGCCCGGGCGTGGAGACCATGGTCGCGCGCGGCGTGGCGCTCGTGCCCGAGCGGCGCGAGCTGTTCGGCGAGATGTCGGTCGAAGACAACCTGCTGCTCGGCGGCTTCTACCAGTGGCGCAAGGGCAAGCGCGACCAGCGCGCGCGCATGGAGGAGGTGTTCGCCATCTTCCCGCGCCTGCGCGAGCGCAAGCCGCAGATGGCCTCCACGCTCTCGGGCGGCGAACGCCAGATGCTGGCCATCGGCCGCGCGCTGATGGCGCGGCCGCGCCTCCTGATGCTGGACGAACCGTCGCTGGGCCTCGCGCCGCTCGTCGTGCGCGAAGTGCTGCGCGTGGTCTCGCAACTGCGAAGCCATGGCGTCTCGGTGCTGCTCGTGGAGCAGAACGCGCGCGCCGCGCTGCAGGTGGCCGACCGCGCCTACGTGCTGGAGATGGGCGCCGTGGCGCTCGAAGGCAATGCGCGCGAGCTGCTGCACGACCAGCGAATCATCGACACCTACCTGGGCATCGGCAACCGCAACGCGGAACCCGCCGTCGCCTGAACCCCGGACGCTCAAGGACTTCCATGACCACCCTTCAAAGCTACATCGCCGGCCGCTGGATCGGCAAAGAAAGCGCGCAGCAGCTGCGCAGCGCCATCAACGGCCAGTCCGTGGCCGCGACGCATGCGGAGGCGATCGACTTCGCCGAAGCGCTGCAGTACGCGCGCCGCACGGGCATTCCCGCGCTCATGAAGCTGGACTTCCAGCAGCGCGCCGAGCGCCTGAAGGCGCTGGCCAAGTACCTCGCGGCGAACAAGGAAACGCTCTACGCGATCTCGGCCCACACCGGCGCCACGCGCGCCGACAGCTGGATCGACATCGAAGGCGGCGCCGGCACGCTGAGCGCCTATGCGGGCATCGGCTCCAACGAGCTGCCCTCGGGCAACCTCGTGCACGAAGGCCCGGCCTTCCCGCTCGGCAAGAAGGGCGGCTTTGCGGGCACGCACATCCTGGTGCCGCGCGGCGGCGTGGCGGTGCACATCAACGCCTTCAACTTTCCGGTGTGGGGGCTGCTCGAGAAGTTCGCGCCCAGTTTCCTTGCGGGCATGCCGTGCATCGGCAAGCCGGCCTCGGCCACCAGCTACCTCACCGAGGCGGCCGTGCGGCTCATCGTGCAGTCGGGCATCCTGCCCGAGGGCAGCCTGCAGCTGGTGATCGGCGGCACGGGCGACCTGCTCGATCGCCTCGAAGGCCCCGACGTGGTGACCTTCACCGGCTCGGCCGACACCGCGGCCAAGCTGCGCGTGCACCCGAACATCGTGCGCCAGTCGATCCCGTTCAACGCCGAGGCCGACTCGCTCAACTGCGCGATCCTCGCGCCCGACGTGACGCCCGACGACGAGGAGTTCGATCTCTTCGTGAAGGAAGTGGCGCGCGAGATGACGACCAAGGCCGGGCAGAAGTGCACCGCCATCCGCCGCGCGATCGTGCCGCGCCAGCACCTGGATGCGGTGGCCGAGCGCCTGCGCGCGCGGCTCGCGAAAACGGTCATCGGCGACCCGTCGCGCGAAGAGGTGCGCATGGGCGCACTCGCTTCGCATGCGCAGCAGGCCGACGTGGCCGAGCGCGTGGCCATGTTGCTGCAGGGCGCCGAGCTGGTCTACGGCGAGCGCGACGGCTTCTCGCCCGTGGGCGACGGGGTCGCCGAGGGCGCCTTCTTCGCGCCCACGCTGCTCCTGAGCCGCAAGCCCCTCGAACACGATGCCGCGCACGACGTCGAGGCCTTCGGGCCCGTCAGCACGCTGATGCCGTATGACGGCATCGACGAAGCGCTAGCGCTCGCCGCACGCGGCCGCGGCAGCCTCGTGGGCACGCTGGTCACGCGCGATCCGGCCATCGCGGCCAAGGCGATCCCGGTCGCCGCCGCATGGCACGGGCGCCTGCTGGTGCTCGACCGCGAAGCCGCCACCGAATCGACCGGCCACGGCTCGCCGCTGCCGCAACTCAAGCACGGCGGCCCGGGCCGCGCGGGCGGCGGCGAAGAGCTCGGGGGCCTGCGCGCCGTCAAGCACTACCTGCAGCGCGCCGCGGTGCAGGGCTCGCCCACGATGCTGGCCGCGATCACCGGCGAGCACGTGCGCGGCGCGGCCGTGCGCGAGAGCGATGTGCATCCGTTCCGCAGCTACTTCGAGGACCTGCGCATCGGCGACTCGCTGCTCACGCACCGCCGCACCGTCGGCGAGGCCGACATCGTGGCCTTCGGCGGCATCTCGGGCGACTATTTCTACATGCACTTCGACGAAGTGGCGGCCAAGGAGTCGCCCTTCGGCAAGCGCATCGCGCACGGCTACTTCGTGCTCTCGGCGGCGGCGGGCCTGTTCGTCTCGCCCGCGCCCGGCCCGGTGCTGGCCAACTACGGGCTCGATACGCTGCGCTTCGTCAAGCCCGTGGGCATCGGCGACACGATCCGCGCGCGCCTCACATGCAAGCGCAAGATCGACCGCAACAAGAAGGACGCGAGCGGCCAGGGCCAGGGCGTGGTGGCCTGGGACGTGGAGGTGACGAACCAGGATGGCGACGTGGTCGCGAGCTACGATATCCTGACCCTCGTCTCCAAGAAACCGGAAGCCACCTGATGTTCGATCTCACGGGAAAAGTCGCACTCGTCACCGGCGGCAACGGCGGCATAGGTCTCGGCATGGCACTGGGCCTGGCGAAAGCCGGAGCGCGCGTCATCGTCGCGGCGCGCAATGCGCAGAAGTCGGCCGCCGCGGTGGAAGCACTCAAGGCCCTGGGCAGCGACAGCTTCGCGCTCGAAGTCGACGTGACCAGCGAAGCCTCCGTGCAGAAGGGGTTCGACGACGCGGTCGCGCGCTGCGGCCGGCTCGACATCCTCGTGAACAACGCCGGCACCACGGTGCGCAAGCCCGTCGACCAGCTCGCGCTTGCCGAATGGCACCAGGTGATGGACACCAACCTCACGAGCGCGTTCCTCTGCAGCCGCGCTGCGCACCCGCACCTGAAGGCGGCCGGCGGCGGCAAGGTCATCAACATCGGCTCGATGATGTCGATCTTCGGCGCGCCCTATGCGCCGGCCTATGCCGCGAGCAAGGCGGGCATCGTGCAGCTGACCAAATCGACCGCGCTTTCATGGGCGGCCGACAACATCCAGGTCAACGCGATCCTGCCCGGCTGGTTCGAGACCGAGCTCACCGACGGCGCGCGCAGCCAGATCCCGGGCCTGTACGACCGCGTGGTGGCCCGCGCCGCCGCCGGCCGCTGGGGCCAGCCGGCCGACATCGCCGGCACCGCGGTGTTCCTCGCGAGCGCCGCTTCCGACTACGTGACCGGCACCGCCATTCCGGTCGATGGCGGGTTTTCGATCTCTGGCTGAAGACAGGCGGCCCGTGTAAATTCGGCCGCCATGCTCTTCTGGTTCCAGATCTTCCTTCTTGTCGCCGGCACTGCCGCGCTGCTCTACGTCTCGCGCGGGCCGTTGCGCCAGCCCGGCTCGCATGGCTTCTACCGCTTCTTCGCGTGGGAATGCATGCTGGTGCTGATCGTGGTGAACCTGCCGGTGTGGCATGTCGATCCGTTCTCGGCGACGCAGATTCTTTCGTGCGTATTCCTGGCGCTGTCGATCTGGCTGCCGATCCACGCGGTGCGCCTCCTCAAGGCGCAGGGCAAGCCCAGCGATGCGCGCAACGACGACCCGGCCCTCTACGGCTTCGAGAAGACCTCCTCGCTCGTGACCTCGGGCGCCTTCCGCTACATCCGCCACCCGATGTACACCGCGCTGATGCTGCTGGCCTGGGGCGCCTTCCTCAAGCAGTTCACCTGGCTCACGCTGGCGCTGGTGGCGGCGGCCACGCTGCTCTTGGTGCTGACGGCGCTCAGCGACGAGAAGGAATGCATCTCGCATTTCGGCGACACCTACCGCGACTACATGCGCCGCACGCGGCGCTTCATTCCGTTCGTGCTGTAGTTGGCCATTCGGGCGCGGGATGCGTCCGTCGTTTCGCGGGGCGACGGTAATATGCGCGACCTCCCCCGTCCCCGCCCCTCGCTCCTCGCGCCCCTCCCATGCCCTCCCCGAAAAGCACGGCCTTTCCCTCCGCCGTGCAGGCCATCCTGCTGTTCGTGGCGCTGTTTCTCTGCGAGCTCGTCGTGGGCGCCGCGCTGCGCGATGCGAACGGCTGGCTCGGGCTGAACGGCATGCAGCTGGGCGTGCTCTCCACCGTGCTGGGCAACGGCTGCGTGTTCGCGGTGGTCATGCACTACCAGCAGCTCACCTACCGCCAGCTCTTCCACGCCTCGCCGATGTCCGTGCGGGCGACGCTCACGATGGTCGTGCCGCCGGTGCTGCTGCTCGTGCCGGCGCTGATGGTGACGGTGATCACGGCGCTCAACCTGCTGGTGCTGGTCGCGCCGCTCTCGCCGTGGGAAGAGTCGCTCTTCAGCCGCATGGCCGACGGCAGCGTCGCGGCCACGCTGGCGGTGTGCGTCGTGGCGCCGCTGCTGGAAGAAATGCTGTTCCGCGGCATCGTGCTGCGCGGCTTCCTGCAGCGCTATGCACGCTGGCATGCCATCGTCGGCTCGGCCGTGCTATTCGGGGCCGCGCACCTGAACATCTACCAGTTCCTCGTCGGGCTGGTGCTCGGCCTGGTGCTCGGCTGGCTCTACGAGCGCACCCGCTCGCTCATTCCGTGCGTCGCGCTGCACGCCACCTACAACACCGGCACCTTGTTCGTCGGCGACTGGCCCACGGACGCCTCCAGGGCGGACGCGGTGTGGACCCTGCTGCTGGTCTTGGTGGCGGCCGTCGTGGGGGTGCTGGCCTTGCGGCGTTTGCTGGTGACGCCGGGAGCGGGCAAGCCCCGGCGCTGAGCCGTCAGGGCTAGCGCTGCACCGGCGGCAGCGGCCGCGCATCCACCGCCTCGCCATCGACGATGAAGTGCCCGCCCGCCACATGGTGCAGCGTGCGCAGCTCGTCGTGGCCGGTGAAGTTCCAGCGCCCGTCGGCGAACACGCGCGCATCGGCCTGCGCGGCGATCACTTCGCCGAGGAACAGGTCGTAGCGCTCCTGGATCGGCGGCTCGGGGAGCAACCGGCATTCGAGCCACGCGGCGCAGCCTTCGAGCAGCGGCGCATCGGTCGCGGTGCCCGCAAAAGTCTCGAGGCCGTACGCCGCGAACTTGTCGCGCCCCGAGGTCTCGACGATCTCGCGGCCCGAGCTGTTGCCCAGCGCTTCCGTCAGGTCGAGCTGTGCGCGCGTGGGCACCTGCAGCGCGAAGGTGCCCGCGCCTTCGAGCAGCACGCGCGTCCAGGTGCTCTTGTCGAGCACCACGGCCACCTTGGGCGGATCGAAGTCGAGCGGCATCGCCCAGGCGGCGGCCATGATGTTGCGCTGCCCGCCGTGCGCGGCGCTCACGAGCACCGTCGGTCCGTGGTTGAGCAGGCGGTAGGCCTTGGCGAGCGGGACGGGGCGGCGGTGGGAGGACAAGGACGAGGACGAGGAGGCGTTCATGAAGTCGTCGGAGAATGAAGTAGAAACCGGGGCGGCAGCGGCGGCAAGCGTCGCACAAAGCCCGCCCTTCGTCATCCTCTGCCCGGAGCGCCCCTTCATGGAACCCTCGAAAGCCAGCTACACCGCCCTCGTCACCTCGCTGATGCGCGCGCTTCACACGCGCAGCGACCCGGCGCCGCTGCTGGACGACCCGTGGGGCGACCGCCTCGTGCCCGAGTCCGTGCAGGCCGGCCTGCGCGACCGGGCGATGGCGCGGCTGGACCCCGCTGAGCGCGCCGAGGCCGCGCCGGCCAGGGTGCTGGACGCCGCGATGCGCGCGAACGCGGCCTATCCCGGCGTCATCCTGCGAAGCCGCTACACCGAAGACATGCTGGCGGCCGCGGTCGCGCGCGGCATCGCGCAGTACGTGCTCATCGGCGCGGGTTTCGACAGCTTTCTCTGCCGCCGCCCGAGCTGGGCCGAAGGCCTGCAGGTCTATGAGGTGGACCACCCCGCGACGCAGCAGCTGAAGCGCGAGCGCCTGCGGCACTGCGGCATCGCCGAATCCGGCGACGTGCATTTCGTGGCGGCGGACCTCGCCGAGGAGACGCTGCAGTCGGCCCTCGCACGCTCATCCTTCGATCCGGCGCGGCCCACCTTCTTTTCGTGGCTCGGTGTCACCGTGTACCTCACGCGCGAAGCCAACCTCGCGACGCTGCGTGCCATCGCCACCGTTGCGCCGGTGGGGAGCGAGCTGGTCTTCACCTACATCGACGAAGCGGCGCTGCAGCCCGGCCATGCGGGCACCGAGGGGTTCCGGAAACTCCGCAGCGATGTGTCTGGCGTCGGCGAGGCCTTCCTTTCGGGCTTCGATCCGGCGACGCTCGGTGCGCTGCTGCTGGAGACCGGCCTGGTGCTGACGGAAGACCTGGACGGAGAACAGACCGTGGCCCGCTACGACGCGGCAGGCACCAACGGCCTGCAGCGGCAGCGGGACGGCGCGGGGTACATCGCCCATGCGCGCGTGGATGCACGCGTGATCAGCGCAGCGCCGCCTGCCGCCTGAACTCGCCCGGCTGTACGGCTACAGCGCGGCGATCTCCTGCGTGACCTTGAGGAATTTCTCCATGTCCGCCATCGAATGGCAATGCAGCGGCGAGACGCGCACCGTGCCTTCGAGCCCGAAGGATTCGAGCATCCGCTTCGAGTAGATGCTGCTCGCCACGCGCTCGTACACGGTGACGCCGCGCTTGCCGTACTCGACCACCGCCTGCGTGCAGTCGATGCGATCGAAGCCGATGCCCAGGATCAGGTCGCGCTTCGTCAAGTCTTCGTGGTCGAGGAACACCTGCGCGCCGCGCATTTCGCGGAGGCCCGTCGCATCGCCCGTGCCGTCGAGCAGCGCCGCGAGCAGCGCGCGCTCGTGCAGCTCGATGCGGCCGATGCCTTCGACGAACAGCGCGCGGCGCTCGGTGGCATCTGTGAACTGGCCGCCGATCCAGCAGACGTAGTCCACGATCTCCGTGAGCGCGGCGAACTGCCATGGCGCGGAGCTGCCCAGGTCCCAGTAGTCCGGCTTCTTGCCCGCGAGCTTGTGGTGCGGCAGCACGGCCGCGCGCTCGGACACCCACGAGAGCCCCGAGCCGCGGCAGCCGAAGAACTTGTAGGGCGCGAGGTTGATGCCATCGACCGGCGTCTTCTGCAAATCGATAAGGCCGTGCGGCGCATGCTGCACCGCGTCCACGAGGATGTAGAGGTCGGGCTTGATGGCGCGCGCGCGGCGCACGATCTCGGCCATGTCGAGCTTGGCGCCCGAGATGTTCGAGGCGTAGATCACGTTGAGGAGGCAGGTGTCCTTGTCCACGAGACGCACGATCTCATCGACATCGACGCCGCCCGTCACCGGATTGCTCTTCGCCACGCGAAGCTCGCGGCCGAGCCGGCTCGCGTAGAGGCTCATCGCGTCGAAGGCCGAGGGGTGCTCCAGCACCGTCGTGACCATGTTCGTTCCGGCCACGTTCTCAGCCACCGCGCGCACCATGTCGAACATGGCGCCCGAGGCGGTGAGCGAGGCGTAGACGCTCCCGCCCTTCGCATTGAGGATGGTGCGCAAGTCGTCGGCGGCCTTCGCCTGGATCTGCTGCAGCTCGACCGCGGTCGCGTGAATGCGCTCGGCGTTGTCGGGAATCGCATCGACCTCAGCGAACCGCTCGGCCGCGGCCTTCAGCCGGAACGAGCCGCCCGCGTTGTCGAAGTACAGGCGCTCGCGGCCGTGGTGGTCGTGGTCCACGAGCAGGAAGCGCGCCTTCACCTCGCGCATCAGCGCATCGGAAAACGCGAGGCCGCGGGGGTGGTTGTCAAGCGTGGTCGCCATGTGCTCAGACGCCCTTGTTGTTGGGGTTCTTGTAGATGTCGCGCACCGCGTCGGACATCGGGAAATTCAGGTTCGCGTTCTTCGGCGGAATCGGCGACATGAACCACTTGGCATACAGCTGCTCGATGGCACCCGACTTCATGAGGCCGGTGACCGTTTCATCGACCAACGCCTTGAATTGCGGATCGTCCTTGCGCAGCATGATCCCGTAGGGCTCCTGGCGCAGCGACTCCTTCAAGAGCTTGTACTCGCCCGGATTGGTGGCGCTGGCGACCATGCCGGCGAGCTGCACGTCGTCCAGCACGTAGGCGTCCGCGCGGCCGGTGGAGAGCAGCAAAAAGCCGTCGGAGGTGTCCTTGCCCGCGATCTCGTTGACTTCGATCGTGCCGCTCTTGCGCGCGCCGCGCAGCAGCTGGATCGACGTGCTGCCCGAGACGGTGGCCACGTTCTTGCCGTTGAGGTCGGCCAGGGTGTTGATGCCCGAGCTCTTGCGCACCGCGGCGGTGATGTTGGTGACGAAATGGCTCGGCGCGAAATCGACCTGCGCCTGGCGCTGCGTGGTGTTGGTGGTGGTCGCGCAATCCAGGTCGACCGTACCGTTCTGCAGGAGCGGAATGCGGTTGGTCGAATTGAGCATGGTGTAGCGCACGTCGAGCTTCGCCAGGCCCAGCTTCGCCTTCACCGCATCGACGATCTTCAGGCAGATGTCGTTGGTGAAGCCGATGGGCGCGCTGTCGGCGCTCAGCTTGTAGGAGAACGGGATCTGGCTGTCGCGCGCGCCGATCTGGATCGTGCCGCTCTCCTTGATCTTCTGCAGCGTGCCGCCGTCCTGGGCGCTGGCGGCGGCGCAGGCGAAGGCGAGGGAGAGTCCCAGGGCAAGGACAGAAGGCAGCTTGAAGAAGTCCATGGCGTGTATTCCTTGGTTTGCAGACGGAGGGGTGGGCTGGGCGAATCTTCTGCGCCTCGATGAATTTCTAAAAGCGATTTTTTGTGATCGAATTGCATGAACAAAAGCGTTCTGCAGGCAGTTTTCACAGGAGACCCGCACCGTGATGACCTTCAAGCAACTCGAAGCCCTCTACTGGATCGGCCAGCTCGGCGGCTTCGCGCAGGCCGCCAACCAGCTGCACACCTCGCAGTCGGCCGTCTCCAAGCGGGTGCACGAACTGGAGCTGCTGTTCGACACCGAGCTCTTCGACCGCAGCCAGCGCACCGCGCGCCTCACCGAAAAGGGCGAGGAGATGTTCGTTCTCGCCAAGCGCCTGCTGGAGCAGCGCGATGCCGCGGTCGAGCAGTTCGGCAAGCCCGGCGTGGTGGAGCGGCGCATCCGCATCGGCGTGACCGAGCTCACCGCGATGACGTGGCTGCCGCGCCTGGTCGGTCTCATCCAGCAGCACTACCCCAAGGTGATCCTGGAGCCCGACGTGGACGACAGCCTGCAGCTGCGCGACAAGCTCCTGGTCGATGCGCTCGACGTGGTCATCGTGCCCGACACCTTCGCCGACTCGCGCATGCAGAGCAAGGTCATCGGCAAGGTGAAGAGCGCGTGGATGTGCAAGCCCGGCGTGATTCCCTCGGCCGCGGCGACGGGCACCGTGCGCCTGCACGACCTGGCGCGCCACCGCATGCTGGTGCAGGGCAACAACTCGGGCACCGGGCGCGCCTACGATGCATGGATGAAGGACCAGGGCGTGCAGCCTTCCAACGTGATCGTGGTGAGCAACCTCGTGGCGCTCACCGGCCTCACCGTGTCGGGGCTGGGCGTGAGCTACCTGCCGCGCGAATGCCTCGCGCCGCTGGTGGCGGCCGGCATGCTCGCGGTAATCGAAGTGACGCCGCCGCTGCCGGTGGTGCGCTACGTGGCGATGCACAAGGGCGAACACCGCAGCGCGCTCACCTCGTCGATCGTGATGCTGGCGCAGGAATGCTGCGACTTCACGCGCATGTTCCAGGCGCAGGATTGAACCACTGGGGAGTGCGGGCGGCCTTGTTCGGGGGCGCGATCACGCCGACGGGGTACCTTGCTCCGCGAATGTCCCCCGGGCTTCGCCCTCCTCCTTG
>NZ_JAEFCB010000005.1 GCF_016405905.1 Variovorax sp. IB41
CGTCGTAGTCGAAGTCGCGGTACATGCGCTCGGTGAGGTCCATCGCCACGTCGAAGGTGGGCCGGCCGGGCACGAAGCTCGCGCGCGCATAGGCGGCGAAATCGTCGTGGCGCGGCACGTAGGGCGAGGGAAAGACAAACTCGGAAGCCGCGTCGAAGGTGGCGTCCTTGCGAAAGCGAAAGCGCTCGCGCACGGCCTCCCAGGGCAGCTCGCGCGCCACCGCGCTCGAGAGCACCGGCACCGAGGTCTCGACCACGCTCTCGGCGGTGACCACCAGCCGGTCGTGCGTGGCTTCGAGCGCGAAGAAGGCGCGGGTGTTGCCGTAGACGTCGGGCAGCTCGCTGCGCTGCGCGGGCGCCGGATCGATCGCGAGCTGGTGGCTCACCAGCCGCTGCGAACCGGTGGCCAGCGGCTTCAGGTGGGCTAGGTGCTGCGCCGTCTCGACCGGCGGTGCGTACTCGTAGCGGGTTTCGTGGGTGACGTGCAGCAGCATGGCGAGGCCGTGGGTTGTTTTTTTTATTTCGACTCGGCGCCGAAGTGCGAGGCGTAGATCTTCGCGTAGGTGCCGTCGGCCTTGATGTCCGCCAGGCCCTTGTCGATCCTGGCGAGCAGCTCGGCATTTCCCTTCTTCACCGCGATGCCGTACTGCTCGGCCGGAAAGCCCGCGTCGCTCACCGTCTTGAAGCCGCCGCCGGCGTTGTTGGCCAGGTAGTGCGCCACCACGCCGTTGTCGGCCACCACCGCCTGCACGCCGCCGGCTTCGAGCTCCTTCAGCGCGAGCGGGGTGGATTCGAAGCGCTTGATGGCGGTGCTCGATTTGCCCAGCAGCTTGCCCACGACCTCATCGCCGGTCGTGCCGTTCTGCACGCCGACCTTCAGGTTCTTGAGGTCCTCGAACTTCGCGACCGGCGAATCGCTCTTGACCGCGATGAGCTGCCGGGCCTCGAAGTAGGGCTGCGAGAAGTCCATGGTCTGGCGGCGCTCGTTGGTGATGGTGATGGACGACACCAGCAGGTCGCGGTCGCCCTGGTCGAGCGAATTGAAGATGCCTTCCCACGGCGTGTTGACGAACTTCACCTCGATGCCGGCCTTCTGCGCGACGGCCTTGACCACGTCGATGTCGAAGCCCACGACCTCGCCCTTTTCGTTCTGCGATTCGAAGGGCGCGTAGGCGGCGTCGGTGCCCACGACCAGCACGCGGGCCGTGGCGGGCGGCGGCGGTGCGGAGGCGGCCGCGGGCGCAGCGGCCTCCTGCTTGCCGCAGCCGGCGAGCATGAGGCCGGCGACAAGTACCCCGGCGGTCAGTGTGAATCGGCGGTTGATGGCGATGCCTGACATGAAAATGCCTCCTTCGAAATATCGTTGTGAGATCACGCGCCGACCGAGCGCAGCGATTCGGAGGTGAGCGTGAAGTAGCGCGTGCCGATGGCGTCCGACACATGGTAGGCCGCCGTCTCGCAGTTGGCGAGCAACTGCACCAGCGCGGGATAGTTCGCTTCGGGGCCGGTGGCGCAAAGGTGTTCCAGCGTCCAGGTGGCCGGGTCGGGCAACTCGTACGACAGCGCGGTGAGCTTGCCCGGCGCGCTGCCCGCGAGCCGCGCGATGCGCCCGCGCAGGGTCTGCGTGACCCAGGCCAGCGAGCGCGGGTTCTCGGCATCGAGCACCAAGAGGTCGACCAGCGTGGCCACGTCGCGGCGCTGCTGGTAGCGCGCGTGGAAGGTGATGGTGCTGTCGAACAGCGCCACCATCGCCTCGAAGCCGCTGACCTCGTGCACGGCGCCGTTGTCGAAGCCTGCTTCCAGGGCGTTCGACAAAAAGCCCAGGCGCTCGATGTGGCGGCCGATGGAGAGCAGGCGCCAGGCGTCGTCGCGCGTCATGCGGTCGGTCTGCGCGCCGGTCATCGCGGCCAGCGCGGTGCTGGCCGATTCGAGCGCGCGCAGCGCGGCGCTGGCGGCGAAGCTGCCTTCGCCGGCCTGCTCGGCCGCGCGGCGCAGGAAGTCGGCCTCGGCGCGCACGATCTGGTTCCAGTTGTCCTGCGAGAGCCGCTCGCGCACGGCAGCAGCGGCCTCGCGGATGCAACGAAGGCTGTAGCCGACGCTGCCGCCCTTGTCCACGTCGCCGAGCTCGGCCACCAGCGCGCGTTCGAACACCCGGCGCGACTGCGGCGCGCTCGGCGCCTCGGCCGGCACCAGCGCATTGCGCACAGCCATGCGGTGCAGCCATTCGAGCAGCGGGCGCGACGACTGGTCTTCGCCGCCCAGCAGGTTGAGCGTGAGGCGCGCCAGGCGCACCGCGTTCTCGGCGCGCTCGGTATAGCGGCCGAGCCAGAACATGTTCTCCGCCGCGCGGCTGGTGACCGGCGCGCGGTGCCGCGCGAGCGAGGCGGGCGTCGCGTGCGGCTGCAGCAGCGTGGTGCGATCGACCTCGCCGTGCGTCTGCACCCACACGTCGGCGCTGCTGCCGCCGCGCTGCATCGAGGCGATCTGCGCATTCGCGCCCGCAAGCCGCGCGAGCCCGCCGGGCAGCACGCGCCACGACTGCGCGCCGTCGCTCACCGCGAACACGCGCAGCAGCACCGCGCGCGGCGCGATGTGGCCGGGGCCCAGGTCGCTCGCCCAGGTGGGCATCTGCGACAGCGGCAGGTAGCTCTGCACGGTGTGGGCATCGCCCTCGCGCACGATGCGGCCGGCCCATTCGTCGAGTTCGCGCCGGCCGAGCTGGCTGCCGAGCACCGCGTCGAAACTGGTCTGGCCGTCGAAGCCGGGATAGGTGGGCTTGATGGCGCAGTCGCCCAACTGCGGCAGCACGGCTTCTAGCGCGGCGCGCTCGCCGCACCACCAGGTGGGTAGGGCCGGGAGCTTGAGCTTCTCGCCAATCAGCCGGCGTGCGAGGCCCGGCAGGAAGCCGAGCAGCGCGGGCGATTCGAGGAAGGCCGAGCCCGGCATGTTGGCCACCAGCACGTTGCCGGCGCGAATCGCCTGCAGGAGGCCGGGCACGCCGAGCGTGGAATCGGGGCGCAGCTCCAGCGGGTCGAGGAACTGGTCGTCCAGCCGCTTGATGAGGCCGTGCACCGGACGCAGGCCCTGCAGTGTTTTCAGGTAGAGCCGCTGGTCGCGCACCGTGAGGTCGCTGCCTTCGACCAGCGTCACGCCCAGATACCGCGCGAGGTACGCGTGCTCGAAGTAGGTCTCGTTGTACGGGCCGGGGGTGAGGAGGGCGATGTGGGGCGGCACGCCGGCCGGGCACATGCGCTGCAGGCCGTCCATCATGGCGCTGTAGGTGGCGGCCAGGCGCTGCACGTGCAGCGCCTCGAAGGCCTGCGGAAACTGCCGCGTGATGGCCAGGCGGTTCTCCAGCAGGTAGCCCAGGCCCGAGGGCGCCTGGGTGCGCTGCGACACCACCCACCAGTTGCCGTCGGGGCCGCGCGCGAGGTCGAAGGCCGCGATGTGCAGCCAGGTGTCGCCCGGCGGCTTCACGCCGTGCAGCGCGCGCAGGTAGCCCGGATGGCCGCGCACCAGCGCCGGCGGCAGGAGCCCTTCGCTCAGCAGTTGCTGCGGGCCGTACACGTCGGCCATCACGCGGTCGAGCACGCGCACGCGCTGCAGCACGCCGGCCTCGATCTGGCTCCAGCTCTCGGGCGAGACGATCAGCGGAAAGAGGTCCAGCGACCAGGGGCGCTGCGGTCCGTTGGCGTCGGCGTAGACGTTGTAGGTGACGCCGTTGTCGCGGATCTGCCGCTCCAGGCTCACCGCACGGCGCGGCAGGTCGTTGAAGCCGCCCGGGCCGAGCTGGTCGAAGAAGGCGTTCCAGGCGGGAGTGAGCGGCGGTTTGTCGTTGGACGACGTTTGCTGTTGCGACTGGGACTGCGACTGGGACTGGGACTGCGATTGGGACGATTGCGATTGGGACTGCGACGGCGTGGCCGCCGGCCGCTCCGCCGCCGCGTCGTACAGCAGCGGGGCCGGCGCAGTCGCCGGCGCCGCACCACCGGAAGCGGGCCTCGCGGGCGCAGCCGCGGTGGCCTGGCCACGCAGCTCGTCGAAGTGGCCGGGCAGCGCGGCCGGTGCGAGCGCCGACGCCAGGGCCGCTGGAAACTCCAGGGCCTGGGCGTCGAACAGGGATTCGTTCAAAGGTTCCACAGGGGGTGGATTGTCACACCGCCGTCACGGCGCGGCCGCTCGGGCAGTGTGCTAAATGACCCCTTATCGGCGCAGATCGAGCGTGAACGGGAATTCGCGGCTGCCCGGCAGCTCGATGGTGGCCGGCGGCGTGCGCATGAGGCCGGGCGTGTGGCCCATGCGCGTGAAGCGCGAATGGCGGCGGCTCTCGGCCTCGTAGGCGTTGACCGGGAAGCTGTCGTAGTTGCGTCCGCCCGGGTGGGCCACGAAGTACTGGCAACCGCCGAGGGACCGCTTCATCCAGGTGTCCACCAGGTCGAAGGTCAGCGGCGCGTGGGCGCCGATGCTCGGGTGCAGCGCCGAGGGCGGGTTCCACGCCTTGTAGCGCACGCCCGCGACGAATTCGCCGGTCACGCCCGTGGGCTGCAGCGGCAGCACCTTGCCGTTGACGGTGACGACGTGGCGGCTCTCGTTCAGGCCCGTCACGCGCACCTCGATGCGCTCGAGCGACGAATCGACATAGCGCACCGTGCCGCCCGCCGAACCTTCCTCGCCCATCACGTGCCACGGCTCCAGGGCGTTGCGCAGCGACAGCTCCACGCCCATCGCCTGCATCTGGCCCACGAGCGGGAAGCGGAACTCGAAGTGCGGCGCGAACCAGTCGGGATCGAACGCGAAGCCGGCCTGGCGCATCTCGCTGATGACGTAGTCGAAGTCCATCTTCACGAAGGTCGGCAAGAGGAAGCGGTCGTGCAATTCGGTGCCCCAGCGCGTCACGGGTGCCTTGTAGGGCTCGTCCCAGAAGCGGGCCACCAGCGCGCGAATCAGCAGTTGCTGCGCAATGCTCATGCGCGCATGCGGAGGCATCTCGAAGGCGCGCAGCTCCAGCAGGCCGAGGCGCCCGGTGCTCGAATCGGGCGAGTAGAGCTTGTCGATGCAGAACTCGCTGCGGTGCGTGTTGCCCGACACGTCGATCAGGATGTTGCGCAGCGTGCGGTCGACCAGCCATGCGGGCATGTTCTGGCCGTAGATCTCGCGGTTCTTCGCGATTTCCTGCAGGGCAATTTCCAGTTCGTAGACCTGGTCGTTGCGCGCCTCGTCCACGCGCGGCGCCTGGCTCGTCGGGCCGATGAACATGCCCGAGAAGAGGTAGCTCAGCGACGGGTGGTTGTGCCAGTACAGCAAGAGGCTCGCGAGCAGCTCGGGCCGGCGAAGGAACGGGCTGTCGGCCGGCGTGGCGCCGCCCATCACGAAGTGGTTGCCGCCGCCGGTGCCCGTGTGACGGCCGTCGGTCATGAACTTCTCGGCCGACAGGCGCGTCTCGAACGCGGCGTTGTAGAGGAACTCGGTGTGCGCGACCAGTTCCTTCCAGTTGTGGGCCGGGTGGATGTTGACTTCGATCACGCCCGGGTCGGGCGTGACGGCCAGCATTTTCAGGCGCGGATCGCGCGGCGGCGGATAGCCTTCCATCACGATGCGCATGTCCAGCTCGCGCGCGGTGGCTTCGATGGCGGCGACCAGGTCCAGGTAGTCCTCCAGGCGCGCGAGCGGCGGCATGAAGACGTAGAGCACGCCCGAGGCGCTGCCCTTTTTCTCGGCCGACGGGCCGTTGGCGCGGCGCGGATCGCGCACCTCCACGCACAGCGCGGTGCGCGTGACCCAGTGGGCCGATTCGCCGCGCAGGGGCTGGCGGGTGGCCGGTGTGGCGGACGGGGCGGAGGTGGCGGACGCGGCCGAGGCATCGGCGTTCGCGTCGGCGGCACGTGCGGCGGCCGCTGCGGCATCACCGCTGGCCGCATCGCCGGGGCTCTGCATGCGCAACGATGCGGGCACCACGGGCGGCGTGCCGAAGGTGTAGGGCACGTCGCCGAGGTTGGCACCCGTGGAGCCGGCTGCACCCACAGCGCCTGTGCTGTAGCGCGCACGGTAGTCGGCCGCGCTCGGCAGCGCACCGCGCGGCGCGGTCGGGTCGCGCTCGATCAGGTAGGGGTAGTCGCCCTTGCTGGCCCACGGCTGCGAGTCGAGCGGCAGGCGGTAGCCCATGGGCGAATCGCCCGGAATGAGATAGAGCCGGTCGTCGCGCAGGAACCAGGGGCCGGTCTTCCAGCCGGGTCCGGCGAGCGCGGGCGCATCGCCGTTCGCATTGCCCGGCTCGATGGGCAGCATGTAGCCGATCACCGCGTCCAGCTTCTGCGTGAACACGCGGCGCAGGCGCACGCGTTCGAGCTCGTCGTCCAGCTTCGACTCGAAGGGGTCGACGTTCACCGGCAGGCGGCGTTCGCGCCAGAGGTAGTAGTAGGTGTCTTCGTAGCCGGGCTGGATGTAGCGCTCGGTGAGGCCGAGATTGCCGGCCAGCGTGCTGGTGAAGCGGCGTGCGTCCTCGCTCGTGTAGTGCGTGGGAAAGCGCTCGTCGGCGAAGAGCGCCGGGTCGTGCCACAGCGTCTGGCCGTCGGCGCGCCAGAAGATCGAGAGGGCCCAGCGCGGCAGCTGCTCGCCCGGGTACCACTTGCCCTGGCCGAAATGCAGGAACCCGCCGTTGCCGTATTCGGCGCGCAGCTTGTGAACGAGTTCGGTCGCGTAGCCGCGCTTGGTGGGGCCGAGCGCGTCGGTGTTCCACTCGGGCGCGTCGCGGTCGGCGGTGGCAACGTAGGTGGGCTCGCCGCCCATCGTGAGGCGCACGTCGCCGGCCTTCAGGCGCGCATCGACGGCATCGCCGAGCGAGAGCACCTCGGCCCATTGCTCTTCGGTGTAGGGCTTGGTGACGCGCGGCGATTCGTAGATGCGCGTGACCTTCATCTCGTGGCCGAACTCGACCTCCGATTCGTCCACGCCGCCTTCGATGGGCGCCGCGCTCGACGGCGTGGGCGTGCAGGCGAGCGGGATGTGGCCTTCGCCGGCCATGAGGCCCGAGGTCGCGTCGAGGCCGATCCAGCCCGCGCCCGGCAGGAACACCTCGCACCAGGCGTGCAGGTCGGTGAAGTCGACCGTCGTGCCGCTCGGGCCGTCCAGCGCCTTCACGTCGGGCGTGAGCTGGATCAGGTAGCCCGAGACGAAGCGCGCGGCCAGCCCCATGTGGCGCAGCAGCTGCACCAGCAGCCAGCCCGAGTCGCGGCACGAGCCGCTGCCGTTGGTGAGCGTCTCTTCCGGCGACTGCACGCCGGGCTCCATGCGGATGAGGTAGTTGACGTCCTGCTGCACCTGCTGGTTCAGGCCCACCAGGAAGTCGATGGTGCGCTGCTCCTTGCGGTCGATCTTCTCGAGGTAGGCCTCCACCAGCGGCGTTGCCGGATCGGCCACGAGGTAGGGCGCGAGCTCCTCGGCCTGCGAGGCGGTGTACTTGAACGGAAAGTTCTCGGCCTGCGGCTCGAGGAAAAAGTCGAAGGGGTTGTAGACCGCCATCTCGACCACGAGGTCGACGGTGACCTTGAATTCGCGTGTTTTCTCGGGGAACACCAGCCGCGCCTGGTAGTTGGCGAACGGGTCCTGCATCCAGTTGACGAAGTGCTCGGCCGGCTCGACGGTGAGCGAGTACGAGATCACGTTGCTGCGGCAATGCGGCGCGGGCCGCAGGCGCACGACCTGCGGGCCCAACTGCACCAGGCGGTCGTATTTGTAGTGGGTGACGTGGTGGAGTGCGGCGTGAATGGACATGCGTTTTTATGTGCAGTACTGCGAGATTGCATCGAAAAGATGTCTCTTGTGAGACGCATACTAGCCCAGAAGCCAAGCAATTAACGCGCCATCGAGCGCGGGTTCGGGGAGGGTTTGCATCATGTGTCGTGGAGTCGTGTGCTGACGCCGTCGCGTGCGTCCGGCAGGGGCGTGTCGTGGGCGTTTGCCGCATTGGGGGGATCGCTCGCCGGTGCGGCGTTGCAGTTGCATCAGCCAACGCTGTGGCGGGCGGGGGCCTATGCGGCCTTGCTGTTCGCGGGTGTCGCGGGGCTGTGGTGGCGGCGTGCCTTCGGGCGGCTGTTGCTGGTCGCGGCACTGGTGTGCGGCGCATTGGCCGGTGCGGGGCTTGCGGGGTGGCGTGCCGTTGCCTACGCAGGCGATGCGCTCGATCCGTCGCTCGAAGGGCGCGACCTGCAGGTGACCGGCGTGGTCTCGCAGATGCCGCAGCGCAACGAGACTGGAACGCGGTTTCATCTCGATGTCGAATCCGCGCGTTGGGCCGATGCGCGCAACGATGCGCCGCCTGTGGTGCCTTCGCGCATCGCGCTCGGTTGGTACGGCGAGAACACCGGACTCTGGGGGCATGCCATGGAGGGACGGGCCACTTCCTCCGCTGCAGTCGGCGCGCTGCATGCCGGCGAGCGATGGCAACTCACGGTGCGGCTCAGGGCACCGCACGGCAACCTCAATCCGCATGGCTTCGACAGCGAACTCTGGCTGTGGGAGCAGGGCGTGCATGCCAACGGCTACGTTCGGACCGGCACGCACGATGCGGCGCCGGCGTATGTCGCGAACACGTGGTGGCATCCCATCGAGCGCGCACGCGAAGCGGTGCGCGATGCGGTGTTCGAGCGCGTGGCCGACCGCCGCCAGGCCGGTGTGATCGCCGCGCTGGTCACCGGCGACCAGGGCGCCATCGACCGTGCCGGCTGGGACGTGTTCAGGGCGACCGGCGTGGCGCACCTGATGTCGATCTCGGGCCTGCACATCACGATGTTCGCGTGGCTCGCCGCGCACATCGCCGGCGCGCTGTGGCGACGCAGCACGCGGTTGATGCTGCGCCTTCCCGCACCCCAGGCCGCGCTGATCGGCGGCGTGCTGCTGGCCACGCTCTACGCGCTCTTCAGCGGATGGGGCGTGCCCTCGCAGCGCACGGTGTGGATGCTCGCCACGGTCGCGCTGCTGCGCCTGACCGGCCGGCGCTGGCCGTGGCCGCATGTCTGGCTGCTGACGGCCGCGGTGGTGGTGGCGATCGATCCGTGGGCCTTGATGCAGGCGGGCTTCTGGCTCAGCTTCGTCGCGGTGGGCGTGCTCTTCGCCACCGATTCGACGGAGGCCGGCGAGCGGAAAACGGGCGCCGCGCAGCGGCTGTTCCTGTTCTTTCGCGAGCAATGGGTGATCACACTGGCGCTCACGCCATTGAGCCTCTTGCTGTTCCAGCAGGTGTCGGTGGTGGGGCTGCTGGCCAACGCGATCGCGATTCCCTGGGTCACGCTCGTGATCACGCCGCTGGTCATGCTGGGCGCGGTCGCGGCGCCGCTGTGGGATGTCGCGGCCTGGGCCGTGCAGGCGCTCGCCGTCCTGCTGCAATGGCTCGCGGGGCTGCCGTTCGCCACGCTGTCGATGGCCGCGCCGCCGTGGTGGATGGCGGCCTGCGGCGTGGCCGGCGGCGCGTTGCTCGCCATGCCGTTGCCGCGGTCGATGCGCGCACTCGGCCTGCCATTGCTGCTGCCCGTGTTGCTGTGGCAGATGCCGCGGCCCGCCACCGGCGAATTCGAACTGCTCGCGGCCGACATCGGGCAGGGCAGCGCCGTGCTGGTCCGCACCGCGACGCACAGCCTGCTCTACGACGCCGGGCCGCGCTACAGCCTGGAGAGCGACGCGGGCCATCGCGTGCTCGTGCCGCTGCTGCGCGCCTTCGACGAGCGGCTCGACATGCTGGTGCTGAGCCACCGCGACATCGATCACACCGGCGGCGCGCCTGCGGTCCTCGCGATGCAGCCCGGAACCCTGCTGCTCAGCTCGATCGAGGCGACGCATCCGCTGCGCGCGCAGCACCCGGGAGCGGTGTGCGAAGCCGGCCGGCAATGGAACTGGGACGGCGTGCATTTCGAGCTGCTGCATCCGCTCGCCTCGGACTACACGGCCACGGCCAAATCGAACGCGGTCTCGTGCGTGCTGCGCATCGGCAATGGCCGCGCGGCCGTGCTGCTGGCCGGCGACATCGAGCGCGACCAGGAGCGCGCGCTCGTGCAGCGCGGCGGCGCGCTCGCGGCCGACGTGCTGCTGGTGCCGCATCACGGCAGCAAGACATCGTCGAGCGAAGCGCTGCTCGATACGGTGCACCCGCGCATCGCGCTGGTCCAGGCGGGCTACCGCAACCGCTTCGGGCATCCGGCGAAGGAGGTGGTTGCGCGCTACACGGCGCGCGGCGTGCGGGTGGTGGAGAGCGTGCGCTGCGGCGCCGCGCAATGGACCAGCGTGCGGCCCGCCGAGGTGGCCTGCGAGCGCGATCGCCATGCGCGCTACTGGCAGCACCGCGTGCCCTGACGTGCCGTCGCTGGCCGATTCCCGCCATCCGGCGCGGTTCGCCGCCACGGTCGCGTTGAAGGGGAATTGCTGAAAAATGTGAACTAATTGTTAAACCAAAGGGGTATGGCCGATTGCCTCGTCGCGGATCGCGGCGCCTGATGCGTTGTATCGATCCGAAACAACATGAGGAGGCCGCATGTTTCACAAGAACAGGCGTCAGCACCAACCGATCGGCAGGCGGACGCCATGATGGCCGCAGCCGTTCCCACCATCACCGGCGCCGGGGCCACCGCGACCCCCACCGCCAGGCTCCAGATGCACCGCGAGGGGGCGGTGCTCGTGCTGACCATCAGCAATCCCGCGGCGCGCAACACCGTCAATCCATCGATCTACCGGGCCGCCGCGAAGGCGATACGCGCCGCCTCGGGTTTTCGCACTGTGCGCGCCATCGTGCTGACCGGGGAGGGCGAACATTTCTGCGTCGGCGGCGACCTGCGGCGGCTCGTGCGGCAGCGCAAGCTCCCGCAATCGGAGCAGCTGGCGCATTCGGACGCGCTGAACGAATGGGTCATGGCGATGCAGGAAGCGCCCCAGCCCGTCATCGCCGCGGTCGAGGGCACGGCGGCGGGCAGCGGTTTTTCGCTGTGCCTTGCGTGCGACCTGGTCGTCGCGGCCGAGGACGCGGAGTTCGTGATGTCCAACGTCAACTTCGGCCTGTCGATCGACGGCGGCGGCACCGATTCGCTGGTGCGCTCGCTGCCGCCGCAGGCCGTGCTCGAGATCCTCCTGGGCGGTTCGGTCCATCACGCTCGCCGGCTTCATGACTGGGGCGTGGTGAACCGCATCGTGCCGCGCGGCACGGCCTACGCCGCCGCGCTCGCCTGGGCGCAGAAGCTCGCGCAAGGCCCGTTCGACGTGCAGGCCCGCATCAAGGAGCTGGTGTATGCGGCCCGCGGCCGCAGCCGCCGGGAGCAACTCGAGGCCGAGCGCGGCGTGCTGGTCGAGAGCCTCTACAGCGACGAAAGCGGCAAGCGCATCAAGGAATTTCTCACGGCCCGCCAGAAGCGATAGCGCGGGAGCGACTGTTTACGGGCCTTTCGGCGATGCATAAGGGGTTCTACTGGCCTCGAACTTGCTAAGCTATGGCTCAAGGAGATTGGTCGTTCCATGCACAAATTCGATGAGATGTATGAGCAGTTGCCCTATGCGGGGGCTGCAATCCGACAGCACTACAAGCGCTACGACCAATGGCTTGCGAAGCAACCCGGTGAGGTGATGCGATCGCGGCGCGAAGAGGCGGAACTGATCTTCCGCCGGGTCGGCATCACCTTCGCGGTGTATGGCGCCAAGGACGAGGACGGCTCGGGCACCGAGCGGCTCATTCCGTTCGACCTGCTGCCCCGCATCATTCCCGCCCACGAGTGGGACAGCATGGAAAAAGGGCTGGTGCAGCGCGTGACGGCGCTCAACCGCTTCCTGCACGACGTCTACCACGACCAGGAAATCATCAAGGCCGGCATCATCCCGGCCGAGCAGATCCTGAACAACGCGCAGTTCCGCCCCGAGATGATGGGCGTGACCGTGCCGCACAACGTCTACTCGAACATCTCGGGCATCGACATCGTCCGCGCCCCCGATGCCGACGGCAACGGCGAGTACTACGTGCTCGAAGACAACCTGCGTGTGCCCAGCGGCGTGAGCTACATGCTGGAAAACCGCAAGATGATGATGCGGCTCTTCCCAGAGCTCTTCAACCAGAACCGCATCGCGCCCGTCGCGCACTACCCCGACCTGCTGCTGGAAACGCTGCGCGCGAGCGCGCCGCCCGCCACGGCCGAGCCCACGGTGGTGGTGCTCACGCCCGGCATGTACAACAGCGCCTACTTCGAGCACGCCTTCCTCGCGCAGCAGATGGGCATCGAGCTGGTCGAGGGGCAGGATCTGTTCGTCAAGGACGACTTCGTCTACATGCGCACGACGCGCGGACCGCGGCGCGTCGATGTGATCTACCGCCGCGTGGACGACGACTTCCTCGACCCCGACGTGTTCCGCCCCACCTCCACGCTCGGCACGGCCGGCCTCATGCGCGCCTACCGCGCAGGCAACGTGGTGATCTGCAATGCAGTGGGCACCGGCGTGGCCGACGACAAGTCGATCTACCCCTACGTGCCCAAGATGATCGAGTTCTACCTCGGCGAGAAGCCGATCCTGAAGAACGTGCCGACCTACATGTGCCGCAACAAGGACGAGCTGCAGTACACGCTGGACAACATGAAGGACCTCGTCGTCAAGGAGGTGCACGGCGCCGGCGGCTACGGCATGCTGATCGGCCCGGCCGCCACGCACGCCGAGATCGAGGACTTCAAGAAAGCTGTGATCGCCAAGCCCGACGGCTACATCGCGCAGCCCACGCTGAGCCTGTCGACCTCGCCGACCTTCGTGGACGCGGGCATCGCGCCGCGCCACATCGACCTGCGGCCCTTCGTGCTCTCGGGCAAGGAGGTGCAGATGGTGCCCGGCGGCCTCACGCGCGTGGCGCTGAAAGAGGGTTCGCTGGTGGTCAATTCCTCGCAGGGCGGCGGCACCAAGGACACCTGGATCCTGGAGGCCGAGCGTGCGCCCAGGGCGCAATCGCAGTCCCAGTCGCAGTCGCAGAGCGCCTCGTCATCGGTCTGAGTGCAAGCAGGAAATCAGGAGAACAAACAATGCTGTCACGCACCGCCGATCACCTCTACTGGATGTCCCGCTACACCGAGCGCGCCGAGAACACCGCGCGCATGCTCGACGTCAACTACCAGACCTCGCTGCTGCCGCAGTCGGCCGAAGTGGCCAAGTACGGCTGGCAGGGCGTGCTGTCCATCAGCGAATTGCTGCCGCTCTACAACAAGAAGTACGAGCAGATCACGCCCAACGAGGTGATGGAGTTCATGGTCAAGGACGAGAGCAATGCCTCCTCGATCGTCTCGTGCCTGAAGGCCGCGCGCGAGAACGCGCGCGCAGTGCGCGGCGCGCTTACCACCGAAGCGTGGGAAACGCAGAACACCACCTGGCTCGAAGTGAACCGCATGCTGCGCCAGGGCGACTTCGAGCGCGACCCGGGCCAGTTCTTCGAATGGGTCAAGTTCCGCTCGCACCTCTCGCGCGGCGTGACGCTGGGCACGATGCTGCAGGACGAGGCGTTCTACTTCTCGCGCCTGGGCACTTTCCTCGAACGCGCCGACAACACCGCGCGCCTGGTGGACGTGAAGTTCCACGCGCTCAACAGCGAATTCTTCGGCGCCGCCACCGAGGAAGACCAGGAGTACGACTTCTATCACTGGAGCGCGATCCTGCGCAGCGTCTCGGCCTTCGAGGTCTACCGCAAGGTGTACCGCGACGTGATCAAGCCCGAGCGCGTGGCAGAGCTCCTGATCCTTCGCGCCGACATGCCGCGCTCGCTGCACGCGAGCCTGGTCGAGGTGGTCAACAACCTCGCGAAAGTGCAGAACGAGCAGAGCGCCGAAACGCAGCGCCGCGCCGGCAAGCTCCTGGCCGACCTGCAGTACGCGCGGGTGGACGAGATTCTTGCGACGGGGCTGCATGCGTACCTCACGCAGTTCCTCGACCGGGTGAACGAACTGGGCGGGCGCATCAGCCAGGACTTCCTGGTCCCCGCGCACTGAGCGAGCCCCGGGGCCGTCAGCGTGAAAACGACTCGACGGCCACCGGGATCTTCGGCGCCTGCCAGCGGTAGGCGTCACCCAGCACATTGCGCTCGGGCATCTGCCCGCTCCACTGGATCTTGAGCAGGTCCATGAGCGTCCATCCGGTCCAGTCCGCGCGAAAGGGCTGCTGCTGCGCGGCGCCGCCCAGCAGCGGCTCGCGGCTGCGCCAGACCACGGCCGGAATTCGGTAGCCCGACGCGGTCGACGGGCTGTGGCCCGCGCGGTCGCTGCCATGGCCGACCTCCTGGCCGTGGTCCGAGAGGTACATCCATGCGCGGTACTCGTCGGGCTTGCCCGCGGTGCGCGTCTGCTGCAGCAGCTCCGACACCACGAAGTCGTGGTACAGCAGCGCCGCGTCGTACTCCTGGCGAAAGCGCCGCACCCAGGCGGAGCGGCCGTCCTTCACCAGACCGGTCTCGACCGCATCGACGTCGTCGTCGAACGGGTTGGCGTTCTCGGGAAAGCGCAAGCTGTAGTGCGGGTGCGCGCCCATCAGGTGGACCACGATGAGCTTGCGATCGGTGCTCGTGTCGGCAAAGGCCTCCTGCACGCAATCGAGGATCTCTCCGTCCAGCGAGGCACTGGCGCGGCCGGGCGTGCGGTTGACCATGTCCACCACGTCGGCGAAGCGCGCATGCTGCTGCTCGATGGCCAGGTCGTCGTGGTTGCTGATCCACCAGACCTTGTAGCCAGCGGCGCGCGCCAGGGCCAGCAGGTGCGGCGGGTTGTCGCCGTCCTTGCCGTTCTCGGCGTTCTCAGCGTGGGGCAGGCCGAAGTGGAACATGTTGCGCAGCGCGGGCAGGGTGCTCGCGTCCACCGACCAGGCGTTCTTCAGCACCGCCATCTGCTCGCCGGCCTGCGCCTTGTGCGCCAGCAAGCGCGGCGTGGTCGGGCGGCCGTAGCCGTAGAGCGCCATGTTGTCGCGGTTGATGCTGTCGGTGATGACCAGCACCACCGTGGAAGGGCCGGCCTGCAATGCCACCGGCGCGATGGCCCGGGCCTGCGCCATCGCACGGTCGCGCACCTTCTCCTGGTCGGCCCAGGCGGCGCGCAGCGTGTGCACCGACTGCGACCAGCCGGCCCAGAAGATCGCGGGATGCAGCCGGCGCCATGGCTTGCTCGCATAGGCCACGCAGGCGACGAGCAGCAGGACCAGCACCAGCGACCGGAGCCAGAACGGCGACCGCGTGCGCACAGACGATGCAGCCGCATCGAAGACGGCGCCGCGTCGCGCGAACATGCCCACGAGCACGCCGGCCACGGCGAGCGCGGCCGACCAGACGACGGCCGAGCGCCAATGCATCCACAGGTATTCGGTGCTCTCGCGCGCATTGGTGTTGGCCGCCGCGCCGAGCACCATCGCGCCGTCGGGCGCGGCCTGGTAGGTGTCGAGCAGGTAGGCGCGCACCGCGCCGTCGAGCGCGAAGCCCATGGCCCAGAGCCACACGAGCACCGTGCGCACGCGCCGCATGCGCGCGCTCTTCAACGGCCATGCGAGCCACAGCACCACCGGCGCGGCGAGCACCGCGAGCTGTGCGATGCGGCGGCCGTCGTGGCCCAGCGCGATCAGTGCGAGCAGCGTGGCGCCGACCACGCCGCAGGCGAGCAGGGCATTGCCGCGCGATGCGGGGGCGTCGGAGGGAGCGGAAGTCAAGCGTGGGATGCGAGTCGATGGGGCGTTCGGATTCTGCGTCCGCCGATGCGCCGCGAAGGCCAGTGCCCCGACGGCTGCGGGGGCCATGCCGGTGGCACGTCGGGATATCCCTCAAGGAACTTATCGCGCCTCACGCGCCCAGATGGGCTCGCCCGGCAAGGCGCGGCCTCGCCGTAAAAACTTCGATCCCCTTTGAAAGGAACCCTCTCTCCATGTCCAGATTCAGCCGGCTGCCCGCGCTCCTGCTCGCCTTCGCCCTCTCGTGGATGGCCCTGCCGTCCGCGTCGGCCGCACCTCAACGACAGATGGTCAGCGCCGCGGTCGACACCCTGAACATGCGCACTGGCCCCGGCCAGCGCTACGAATCCCACTGGACCGTGAGCAAGGGCTATCCGTTCCGCGTGATCGGCCGCAAGGGCAACTGGCTGCACGTCAGCGACTTCGAGAACGACAAGGCCTGGGTCTACCGTCCGATGACCGCCAGGACGCCGCATCACGTGGTGAGGGCGAAGGTGGCGGTGCTGCGCAAGTCGCCGAGCACGCGCAGCCCCATCGTGAAGCGCGCGGGCTACGGCGACGTGCTGCGCACGCTGGAGCGCCGCGGCGACTGGGTCAAGGTGCGGCACGAAGGCGGCGGCACCGGGTGGGTGGCGCGGCGCCTGGTCTGGGGCTGGTAGGCCCCGGCACTCATCGGATCAGGTCGCGGTGGCCTGACGCACCGCGCGCTCCCAGCGCGCCATCGATTCCTCGGCCTGCGCGCGGCCCATGGTCGGCAGGAAGCGCCGCTCCACCTTCCACAGTTTGGAGAGCTGGCGCGCATCGGCATAGACGCCGGTCGACAGCCCCGCGAGGTACGCGGCGCCGAGCGCGGTGGTCTCGATGACTTCGGGCCGCACCACCGGAATGCCCAGCAGGTCGGCCTGGAACTGCATCAAGAGGTCGTTGACGCTCGCGCCGCCATCCACGCGCAGCTCGGCCACCGGCTTGCCGCCCGCGGCCACCGCATCGCGGCTCATGGCCTGCAGCAGCGCGGCGCTCTGGTAGGCGATGCTCTCCAGCGCCGCACGCGCGATGTGCGCGACGGTCGTGCCGCGCGTGAGGCCGGTGATCGTGCCGCGCGCATCGGCATCCCAGTACGGCGCGCCCAGGCCGGTGAAGGCGGGCACCATCATCACGCCGCCCGCATCGGGCACGCTCTCGGCGAGCGACTGCACCTCGGCGCTGCCCTTGATGGCCTTGAGGCCGTCGCGCAGCCACTGCACGACCGCGCCGCCGACGAACACGCTGCCTTCCATCGCGTACTGCGGCGTCGCATCGGTCTGCGCCGCGCTGGTCACCAAGAGCCCGTTGTGCGAGGGCTGGAACGCGCCGCCCGTGTGCATCAGCAGGAAGCAGCCGGTGCCGTAGGTGTTCTTGGCCATGCCGGCCTCGAAGCAGGCCTGGCCGAAGAGGGCGCTCTGCTGGTCGCCCGCCACGCCGCCCACGGGCAGGCTGTGGCCGAGCAGCGCCGCATCGGTGTCGACGAAATGCGAGCTCGAAGGCTGTACCTTCGGCAGGAGCGCGGCCGGGATGTCGAGCGCCTTCAAGAGGTCGGCGTCCCATTCGTTCGTGTGCACGTTGAAGAGCATCGTGCGCGAGGCGTTGCTCACGTCGGTCACATGCGCCTTGCCGCCGGTGAGCTGCCACATGAGCCAGCTGTCCACGGTGCCGAAGGCCAGCTCGCCGCGCTCGGCATCGGCGCGCGCGCCGGGCACGTTGTCCAGCAGCCAGCGCAGCTTGGTGCCGGAGAAATATGCGTCGATCACCAGGCCCGTCTTCTCGCGGATGGTGTCCGTCATGCCTTCGTCGCGCAGCTGCGCGCACAGCGGCTCGGCGCGGCGGTCCTGCCAGACGATGGCGTGGTGCATCGGCTGGCCGGTCTTGCGGTTCCACAGCACGGTGGTCTCGCGCTGGTTGGTGATGCCGATGGCGTGGATGTCCGTGGGTTTGAGCTTCGCCTTCACGAGCACTTCGCGCGCGGTGGCCAGCTGGCTGCGCCAGATTTCCATCGGGTCGTGCTCGACCCAGCCCGGCTGCGGGTAGATCTGCGTGAGCTCCTTCTGCGCGATGGCGACGATGCGGCCTTCGCGGTCGAACACGATGCTGCGGGAGCTGGAGGTGCCCTGGTCGAGGGCGAGCAGGTAGGTGGTCGTCATTCGGTCGTTGTTCCTTGTGTCATGCCCGTGCTTCAGTGGCCGCGCGCGATTTCCAGGCGCACCTGCGCGGCATGCAGCAGGTCGGCGAACGGCGCGGGCGGCGCCGCGTCGGTGAAGAGGCGATCGATCTGCGAGAGCGTGCCCAGCTGGATCATCGCCGGCCGGTTGAACTTGCTCGCATCGGCCGCGAGCCACACCTCGCGCGCCTGCGCGATGATGGTCTGCGCCACCTTCACCTCGCGCAGGTCGAAGTCGCGCAGCGACCCGTCGGCCTCGATGCTGGAGACGCCGATGAGCGCGATGTCCACCTTGAACTGGCGGATGAAATCGATGGTGGCCTCGCCCACGATGGCGCGGTCGCGCGCGCGCACCGAGCCGCCCGCCACGATCACCTCGCACGAGGCGTTGCCGCTCAGGATGGTCGCCACGTTCAGGTTGTTGGTGATCACGCGCAGCCCCGTGTGGCGCATCAGCGCCTTGGCGATGGCCTCGGTGGTGGTGCCGATGTTCAGGATCAGCGAGCAGTCGTTGGGCACCAGCTCGGCCACGCGCTGCGCGATGCGCGCCTTGCCTTCGGCGTGCAGCGTCTCGCGCTGCTGGTAGCCGATGTTCTCGGTGGTCGAGCTGGGCATGCGCACGCCGCCGTGAAAGCGCGTGAGCAGCCCCTCGTCGGCCAGCCGCTGCACGTCGCGCCGCACGGTCTGCAAGGTCACGCCCAGCATGTCGGCCAGTTGCTCGACGGTGACGGAGCCGCGCGTGCGCACGGTGTCCAGGAGGTTGATCTGGCGCGGGTTGGAATTCACAGGGGCGTCGTGGAGTGCGTAAAGACTGTGGGCAGCGTACAGGGCGCGTCACTTTAAAGCGAAAGAAAACGAACCGGACTAAGGGAAAACTCGGAGGAAAATCGCGCCAAAAGGAATCCAAATGAAAAAATCCGAAAATACAATGGCGCCCTCCAGTGACCAAAGTCACGATTCAACGGGCCCCATTCCTGTGAGCGATTTCTCTTCTGGTTCGCCTCTGCCACCGATCGATTGCGACGTGCTGATCGTGGGCGGCGGCATCAACGGCTGCGGCATCGCACGCGACCTCGCCGGCCGCGGCTGGCGCGTCGTGCTGTGCGAGAAGGACGATCTCGCCTCGCACACGTCTTCTTCCTCCACCAAGCTGATCCACGGCGGCCTGCGCTACCTGGAGTACTACGAGTTCTCGCTCGTGCGCAAGGCGCTGCAAGAGCGCGAGGTGCTGCTCAAGAGCGCGCCGCACATCATGTGGCCGCTGCGCTTCGTGATGCCGCACGACCCCTCGATGCGGCCGGCCTGGATGATCCGCATCGGCCTGTTCATGTACGACCATCTCGCCAAGCGCGAGGTGCTGCCCGGCTCGCGCAGCGTCGACCTGCGCAAGCACGCGGCCGGCAAGCCATTGAAGGACCAGTACAAGCGCGGCTTCGTCTACTCCGACGGCTGGGTCGACGATGCGCGCCTGGTGCTGCTGAACGCGCTCGATGCGAAAGCACGCGGCGCCGAGGTGCTCACGCGCACCCGCTGCACCCATGCCCGGCGCGATGCCGACGGCTGGACCGCCACGCTCGAAGGTCCGCAAGGAACGCGCACCGTGCGCGCGCGCGCCGTGGTGAATGCCGCGGGGCCGTGGGCCGAATCGTTCCTGCGCGGCGTGGCGCAGTCGGCCAAGGGCGAATCGCTGGCCACCAAGAGTCTGCGCCTGGTGAAAGGCAGCCACATCGTCGTGCCGCGCCTGTTCGAGCACGACCACGCGTACATCTTCCAGAACCCCGACAAGCGGATCATCTTCGCTATCCCCTACCAGGACGAGTTCACGCTGATCGGCACCACCGACATCGAGTTGAACGGCGACGACCCCGGCGCCGCGCGCATCGCGCAAGAAGAGATCGACTACCTCTGCACGCAGGCCAGCCGCTATTTCGAGAGGCCCATCGTGCCCGCCGACGTGGTGTGGACCTACTCGGGCGTGCGCCCGCTGCTGGACGACGCCTCGGGCGACCCCTCGGCCGTCACGCGCGACTACATGCTCGAGTCGAACACCACCGCCGCGCCGCTGCTGTCGGTGTGGGGCGGCAAGATCACCACCTTCCGCAAGCTCGCGGAAGACGCGGCCGACGAGGTCGGCAAGATGCTGGGCCAGTCGAATGCGCAGCGTCCCGCGTGGACCGACGGCGCGTTCCTCGCCGGCGGCGACCTGTCGGCATGGATCGGCGCCGCGCGCCGGCCCGACGACGATTTCGAGCGCTTCGTCTCGGCCGTGCAGGCGAAATACCCATGGCTCTACGGCAAGCTCACGCGCCGCCTCGCGCGCGCCTACGGGGCGCGGGTGTCCGAGCTGCTCGGCGATGCGAAATCGCTCGCCGACCTGGGCCCCGCGGTGGCGCCCGACCTGCACGAGCGCGAGCTGCGTTTCCTGCAAACCCATGAATGGGCCGTGAGCGCGGACGACGTGCTCTGGCGCCGCTCCAAGCTCGGCCTGCACTACACGCCGGCCGAGCGCGAACAGGTCGCGGCCTGGCTGCAGGCCAATGCCGGCGCGAAGAACAACGACAAAGTGGAAGTGGAGGTGAGCTGATGCAGCTGACGATGGAGCACGTCACCAAGAAGGTCGGCGCGCAGACATGGCTCTATGAACAGAGCATCGCCCCCAAGAGCGGCGCGGTGACCGTGCTGCTGGGCGCCACGCAGGCCGGCAAGACCAGCCTGATGCGCCTGATGGCGGGGCTCGATACGCCCACGACGGGCAAGGTGCTGGTCGACGGCAAGGACGTGACCGGCATGCCGGTGCGCGAGCGCAACGTCGCGATGGTCTACCAGCAGTTCATCAACTACCCCTCGCTCAAGGTGTCCGACAACATCGCCTCGCCGCTCAAGCTGCGCGGCGAGAAGAACATCGACGCGCGCGTGAAGGCGCTGGCCGACAAGCTGCACATCGGCATGTTCCTGGACCGCCTGCCGGCCGAGCTCTCGGGCGGGCAGCAGCAGCGCGTGGCGCTGGCGCGCGCGCTCGCCAAGAACGCGCCGCTCATGCTGCTGGACGAGCCGCTCGTGAACCTGGACTACAAGCTGCGCGAAGGCCTTCGCGAAGAGCTCACGCAGCTCTTCGCCACCGGCGATTCGACAGTGATCTACGCGACCACCGAACCCGGCGAGGCGCTGCTGCTCGGCGGCTACACCGCGGTGATGGATGCGGGCGAATTGCTGCAATACGGCCCGACCGCCGAGGTGTTCCATGCGCCGCAATCGCTGCGCGTGGCGCGCGCCTTCAGCGATCCGCCGATGAACCTTCTGACCGGCACCGCAACCGCGGGCCAGGTGCAACTGGCGGGCGGCCCGGCGCTGGCGCTGGCGTTGCCCGAAAGCGTTTCGGGCGCGGTCACCGTCGGCCTGCGCGCGAGTGCGTTGAACGTGGGCGCGGGCGAGGGCGACATCGCCTTGCCCGGCAAGGTGGAGCTGGCCGAGATCTCGGGCTCCGACACCTTCGTGCACGTCGATACCGCGGTGGGCGAACTGGTGGCGCAGCTCACCGGCGTGCACCGCTTCGAGCTGGGCGCCTCGATCACGCTGTACTTCAGCGCTTCGCAAGCCTATGTGTTCGATGCCAGTGAAAAACTGGCGCTGGCGCCCGCATGGCGAAGGACCTAGCATGACCCCCAGTCTTCGCGCACTTCGTGTCGCTTCGCCAACCCCCTTCCAGGGGGCAACACCTGCGGCCCGGCAAAGCCGGTTCCGCGGTGTTCCACGACAAGACCTCGCCTGTTTCATGCATTGCGAATCACGCGAGAGCGTGAAGGAGAGCTGACATGGCACGCATCGATCTCGACCTGGCCCACGCCTACCGCGCCAATCCCACGCAGGACAGCGACTATGCGCTGCTGCCGCTGAAGATGAGTTTTCGCGACGGCGGCGCCTACGCCTTGCTCGGCCCCTCGGGCTGCGGCAAGACGACCATGCTCAACATCATCTCGGGGCTGCTCGTGCCCTCGCAGGGCACGGTGACCTTCGACGGCCGCGACATGACGCGCGCCACGCCGCAGGAGCGCAACATTGCGCAGGTGTTCCAGTTCCCGGTGATCTACGACACCATGACCGTGGCCGAGAACCTCGCGTTTCCGTTGCGCAACCGCAAGGTGCCCGAAGACCAGATCAAGAAGCGCGTGGGCGAGATCGCCGAGATGCTCGACATGAGCGGCCAGCTCAACCAGCGCGCCGCGGGCCTGGCGGCCGACGCCAAGCAGAAGATCTCCCTGGGCCGCGGCCTGGTGCGCAGCGACGTGTCGGCGGTGCTCTTCGACGAGCCGCTCACCGTGATCGATCCGCACCTGAAGTGGCAGCTGCGCCGCAAGTTGAAGCAGATCCATCGCGAGCTCAAGCTCACGCTGATCTACGTGACGCACGACCAGGTCGAGGCACTCACCTTCGCCGAAGAGGTGGTGGTCATGACGCGCGGCAAGGCCGTGCAGGTGGGCAGCGCCGAGGCGCTGTTCGAGCGGCCGGCCCACACCTTCGTCGGCCACTTCATCGGCTCGCCGGGCATGAACTTCCTCTCGGCCAAGAGCACGAACGGCGCGCTCGAAGTGGCGGGCACGCCGCTCGTGCCGACGCGCGAGCTCCCGCAAGGGCCGCTGAAGATCGGCATCCGCCCCGAGTACCTGCGCCTGTCGAACGCCGGCGCCGCGGGCGCCGTGCCGGCGGTGGTCAAGCAGGTGCAGGACGTCGGCACGCACGCGATGCTGAGCGCCGAAGTCGACGGCATCGTGATCAAGGTGCGGCTGCACTCCGACGAGCAGCCGCCGGCCGCGGGGGACACGGTGTGGCTGCGGGTGCTGGATGCCCACACCTGCTACTACAAAGACGAGGAACTGGTCGCATGAACGCCACCAACAAACCCATCAACCAGAAAGCCTGGTGGCTCGTGCTGCCGGTGCTGATCTGCGTGGCCTTCTCGGCCATCGTGCCGCTGATGACGGTGGTCAACTACTCGGTGCAGGACATCATCTCGCCGGAGCGCCGCGTGTTCGTGGGCACCGAATGGTTCGCCTCGGTGATGCGCGACGACGAGCTGCACCAGGCGCTGTGGCGCCAGCTGGGCTTCTCGCTGTCGGTGCTGCTGGTGGAGATTCCGCTGGGCATCGGCCTCGCACTGTCGATGCCGGCCAAGGGCTGGAAGTCGTCGGCGGTGCTGGTGGTGGTGGCGCTGTCGCTCTTGATTCCATGGAACGTGGTGGGCACCATCTGGCAGATCTACGGCCGCGCCGATATCGGCCTCCTGGGCCATGCGCTGCAGGTCATGGGCATCGACTACAACTACACCGGCAGCGCGACCGACGCGTGGCTCACGGTGCTGGTGATGGACGTGTGGCACTGGACGCCGCTCGTGGCGCTGCTCTGCTATGCGGGCCTGCGCTCGATTCCCGACGCCTACTACCAGGCCGCGCGCATCGACGGCGCGAGCAAGTTCGCGGTGTTCCGCTACATCCAGCTGCCCAAGATGCGCGGCGTGCTGATGATCGCGGTGCTGCTGCGCTTCATGGACAGCTTCATGATCTACACCGAGCCCTTCGTGCTGACGGGCGGCGGGCCGGGCAATGCGACCACGTTCCTGAGCCAGTACCTCACGCAGAAGGCCGTGGGGCAGTTCGACCTGGGGCCGGCGGCCGCGTTCTCGCTCATCTATTTCCTGATCATTTTGTTGTTCTGCTTCGTGCTCTACAACTGGATGCAGCGGGTCGGTACGCAGGAAGTGGAGGTGGAAAAATGAACGAGAAAAGGTTTCACAAGCGCAGCATTTTTCTGGTGCTGTACATCCTGTTCGCGCTGTTGCCCATCTACTGGATGATCAACATGAGCTTCAAGACGAACGAGGAAATCCTCTCGAGCTTTTCGTTCTTCCCGCAGCAGCTCACCTGGGCCAACTACGCGCGCATCTTCACCGACGAGTCGTGGTACTCGGGCTACATCAACAGCCTGATCTACGTGGCGATCAACACGGTGATCTCGCTCACCGTGGCGCTGCCCGCGGCCTATGCGTTCTCGCGCTATTCGTTCCTCGGCGACAAGCACGTGTTCTTCTGGCTGCTCACGAACCGCATGACGCCGCCCGCGGTGTTCCTGCTGCCGTTCTTCCAGCTCTACAGCACCGTGGGGCTCATGGACACGCACCTGGGCGTGGCGCTCGCGCATTTGCTCTTCAACGTGCCGCTGGCGGTGTGGATCCTGGAAGGCTTCATGAGCGGCATTCCGCGCGAGATCGACGAGACCGCGTACATCGACGGCTACTCGTTCCCGCGCTTTTTTCTCACCATCTTCCTGCCGCTCATCAAGGCCGGCGTGGGCGTGGCGGCGTTCTTCTGCTTCATGTTCAGCTGGGTCGAGCTGCTCCTGGCGCGCACGCTCACGAGCGTGAACGCCAAGCCCATCGTCGCGACGATGACGCGCACGGTCAGCGCCTCGGGCATGGACTGGGCGACGCTCGCGGCAGCCGGTGTGCTCACCATCGTGCCGGGCGCGATCGTGATCTGGTTCGTGCGTCACTACATCGCGAAGGGTTTCGCGATGGGCCGCGTTTAAGAGGAGACAGGCGACATGTTCGACTGGATGGTCTGGACCACGCCCGTGGCCGTTTTCTTCATCTGCATCGCGCTCATGCTGGTCGGCATGACGGTGTGGGAATTCAAGTCGCCCACCACGATGCGCCGCGGCTGGCTGCCGATCGCCACCACGCGCGGCGACCGGCTCTTCATCGGCCTTTTGTCGGCCGCCTATGTGAACCTGGTCTTCATCGGCCTGGCCGGCAAGTTCCAGGAATGGATGAGCCTGGAAGCCGAGCCCTCGATCTGGATCAGCTTCGTGCTGTCGATGTTCGTGCTCGCCCTCGTCATGCGCAAAGGCTAGCCCACCGATTTTCGAGACGCGTCCGGCTCTCCGCCTCCCCGGAGCCGCGATGAAAAAACCGGGGAAGCACAACCGAGGAGACACATTCATGAAGATGCGCTACACGGCATTGGCACTGGCAGCGGCGATGTTCGCCGCGCACGGTGCTGCGTCGGCCGGCGAGGCCGAGGCCAAGAAATGGATCGACAGCGAATTCCAGCCGTCGACCCTGTCCAAGGACAAGCAGATGGAGGAGATGAAGTGGTTCATCGACGCCGCCAAGAAGCTGCAGGCCAAGGGTGTGAAGGAGGTGTCGGTCGTTTCCGAAACGCTGACCACCCATGAGTACGAATCCAAGACGCTGGCCAAGGCCTTCGAGGAAATCACCGGCATCAAGGTCAAGCACGACCTGATCCAGGAAGGCGACGTGGTCGAGAAACTGCAGACCTCGATGCAGTCGGGCAAGTCGATCTACGACGGCTGGGTGTCCGACTCCGACCTGATCGGCACGCACTACCGCTACGGCAAGATCATGTCGCTCACGGACTACATGAAAGGCGCCGGCAAGGAGTTCACCAACCCGGGCCTGGACCTGAAGGACTTCATCGGCACCAGCTTCACCACCGCGCCCGACGGCCAGCTCTACCAGCTGCCGGACCAGCAGTTCGCCAACCTGTACTGGTTCCGCGCCGACCTGTTCGCGCGCAAGGACCTGCAGGACAAGTTCAAGGCCAAGTACGGCTACGACCTGGGCGTGCCGCTGAACTGGAGCGCGTACGAGGACATCGCCGAATTCTTCAGCGTCGACGTGAAGACCATCGACGGCAAGCCCATCTACGGCCACATGGACTACGGCAAGAAGGACCCGTCGCTCGGCTGGCGCTTTACCGACGCGTGGCTCTCCATGGCCGGCGCGGCCGACAAGGGCATCCCCAACGGCATGCCGATCGACGAGTGGGGCATTCGCGTGGCCGCCGACAAGTGCACGCCCACGGGCGCCTCGGTCTCGCGCGGTGGCGCCACCAATTCGCCGGCGGCCGTGTACGCGCTCACCAAGTACATCGACTGGATGAAGAAGTACGCGCCCAAGGAAGCCATGGGCATGACCTTCGGCGAATCCGGCCCGGTGCCCGCGCAGGGCCAGATCGCCCAGCAGATCTTCTGGTACACGGCCTTCACCGCCGACATGACCAAGAAGGGCCTGCCGGTCGTGAACGACGACGGCTCGCCCAAGTGGCGCATGGCCCCGGGCCCCAACGGCCCGTACTGGAAGCAGGGCATGCAGAACGGCTACCAGGACGTGGGCTCGTGGACCTTCTTCAAGGGCCATGACGCCAACAAGACGGCCGCAGCCTGGCTCTACGCGCAGTTCATCACGGCCAAGACCACCTCGCTGAAGAAGTCGATCACGGGGCTGACCTTCATCCGCGACAGCGACATCCGCTCGGACTACTTCACGCAGAACGCCAACAAGTACGGCGGCCTGATCGAGTTCTACCGCAGCCCCGCGCGCGTGGCATGGACCCCGACCGGCACCAACGTGCCCGACTACCCCAAGCTCGCGCAGCTGTGGTGGAAGAACGTGGCCGAAGCCGTGACCGGCGAGAAGACCCCGCAGAAGGCGATGGACAACCTGGCCGACGAGATGGACAACGTGATGGCCCGCCTGGAGCGCGCCGGCATGGCCCATTGCGCGCCCAAGCTCAACCCCAAGGGCGATCCGGCCAAGTACCTGAGCGACGACCACGCCCCGTGGAAGAAGCTGGCCAACGAAAAGCCCAAGGGCGAGACCATCGACTACAACAAGCTCTTGGGCGCCTGGAAGGAAGGCAAGGTGCGCTGAGCGCGCCTGCCTGAAAAGAGAGAGCCCGCTTGAGTGAAAGGGGCCGTGCCGCAGGGCGCGGCCCCTTTTTTGCTATGCCTATCGGGAACAGCCCCGGTCGTGGGATCGGCGCGACGGCATGACCAATGGCAGATGCGTTCGGCCGATGCTTGGCTTACATTCGACGGCCCTCGAAACCGCCCACCCAGTGACCTCCAGTTCTCCAAGCTCCGCCAGCTCCACCGGCCCCGCCAGCAGCCCCGGCCTTGCCGCACGCCCCAAGCGCGTCCTGGTGATCCACTACTCGCAATCCGGACAGCTCGACAGCGTCGCCGAGCAGATCGTCGTGCCGCTCAGGGCCGATCCGTCGATCGCGGTGCACGAGGAAACGCTGCGCCCAGAGGCGCCGTTCCCGTTCCCCTGGCCCTTCATCACCTTCTTCGACGCGTTCCCGGAATCGGCCCACCTGAAGCCGCCGCCGCTCGCGCCGCTCTCGCTCACGGGCGAGGAAGACTTCGACCTCGTCATCCTCCCGTACCAGGTGTGGTTTCTCGCGCCTTCGCAGCCGGTCACCGCGTTCCTCAAGCACCCGCTGGCCACGCGCCTGCTCGCGGGCAAGCCGGTGGTCACGGTCATCGCGTGCCGCAACATGTGGCTGCTGGCCCATGAAAAGCTCAAGGGCATGCTCGACGACGCGGGCGCGCGCCTCATCGACAACGTGGTGCTGACCGACCCCGGCCCGACGCTCGCCACCTTCTTCACCACGCCCGCGTGGCTCATCTGGGGCCGCAAGCGCGGCTTCTGGGGCATGCCCGATGCGGGGCTCAGCACTACGCAAATTCGTAGCTCGGGCCGTTTCGGCCGCGCGCTGCGCGACGCGCTGCATGGCGACCTGGAGCGCGGCACCGGGCCGTTGCTGGCGGGCCTGGGCGCGGTTGAGGCCAATGCGCGGCTGCTCATCAGCGAGAAGGCCGGCACGCGCAGCTTTTTCCTCTGGGGCAAGCTCATCATGGCGGCCGGCGGGCCCGGGGCCTGGCAGCGCAAGCCCCTGTTGCTGCTCTACGTGGTGTTCCTGCTTGCGCTCATTGTCACGGTCGTGCCCGTGAGCTTGACGCTGCAGGCGCTGCTGCGACCGTTGTTCAAGGGGTGGCTGACTAAAATGACAGCCCAATTCGAGTGCCCGTCGGGCTCCGCCACGGACCGCTCCCATCTCTATGACGACTGATGTCTTCCTGACCCGCACCGCCGCTTTCCTGCCCTTTTCCCCGGTCAGCAATGAAGACATCGAAGAAGTCCTCGGACGCATCGCCGGCAAGGCATCGCGCGCGCGGCGGCTGATCCTTCGCAGCAACGGCATCCAGTCGCGCCACTACGCCATCGACCGCGCCACCGGCCAGCTGGCCATGACCAATGCGCAGCTCACCGCCTCGGCCATCCGCGGCCTGGGCGACGACATCGGCCCGGTCGATTGCCTGGCCACCGGCACGTCGCTCCCCGACCAGCTCATGCCCAACCATGCGGTGATGGTGCACGGCGAACTCGGGTGGCCGCGCCTGGAAGTGGTGGCCTGCGCGGGCATCTGCCTGGCCGGCACCACAGCGCTCAAGCACGCGTGGCTCTCGGTGCGCGCGGGCGACGCGCGCCGCGCGGTGGCCACTGGCTCGGAGCTCGCATCGGCCGTGATGCGCGGCGCCAACTTCGAGGCCGAGCTCGAGCACAAGCTCGAGGCGCTCCAGGAGCGCCCCGAGCTGGCCTTCGAGAAAGACTTCCTGCGCTGGATGCTGTCCGACGGCGCGGGCGCCGTGCTGCTGGAGCGCGAGCCGCGCGGTCCGCTGTCGCTGCGGGTGAACTGGATCGACCTGTCGTCCGCCGCGCACGAACTGCCGGTCTGCATGTACGCCGGCGCCGACAAGAACGCTGGCGGCGGCCTCGACGGCTGGGCCCGCACCGCGCCCGCCGACTGGCACCGCGACTCGACCTTCGCGGTCAAGCAGGACGTGCGGCTGCTCAACGAGAACATCGTGCGCGCCACGCTCGGCGAGCCGCTCGCGGCCATCATCGAGAAGCGCGGACTGAAGTCGCAGGAGATCGACTGGTTCCTGCCGCACCTGTCGTCCAACTATTTCGTCGAGCCCGTGAGCCGCTGCCTCGATGCGATGGGTTTTTCGATTCCGCGCGAGCGCTGGTTCAGCAACCTCGCGCGCAAGGGCAATACCGGGTCGGCCTCGCCATACATCATGCTCGACGAGTTGTTCCGTTCGGGGCGCATCCAGCCCGGGCACAAGCTCCTGATGTTCGTGCCCGAAAGCGGCCGCTTCTCCAGCGGCTTCATCCATATGGAAGCGGTATAGCCATGGACCTCGACGCAGTTCCGCAGGAGGGCAACGCGACCCTCGACGGCCATTCCAAGCTGATGTACGCGCGCGATGCACAGGGCCGCGTCGTCACCACCACCTCGCGCGGCTGGGAGGCGGAAGAGATCGTCACCAGCCATGCGGTCGACGTGCTGGTCGAGCAGGCGAAAGAAGCGAAGGCGCGGGCGCAGGCCGGCCTCGCATCGCCGCTCGAATACTGGATGTACGAGCGCCGCATGGACGTGGCGCTGCTCTCGCAGACGAGCGGCTTCTGGCAATGGCGCGTGCGGCGCCACCTGCAGCCCCGGCATTTCGCCGCGCTCTCCCAGGCGCACCTGGCGCGCTACGCCCAGGCGCTGGGCCTTCCGATTTCCACCTTGCAGGCCCTGCCGTGAACTTCCAGCATCAACAGGCGGCGCACTGCGAAAGCGGCGTCATCTCCAGCCTCATGCGCCACCACGGCGCGCCGATGACCGAGGCCATGGCGCTGGGCCTCTCGTCGGCGCTGTCGTTCGCGTACCTGCCGTTCATCAAGCTGTCGGGCCTGCCGCTCATCTCCTACCGCATGCCGCCTAAGGCGATCATCAAGGGCCTGCTGGCACCGATGGCCGCGCGCTTCAGCTTCGAGACCTTCCGAAGCCCCGAGGCCGGGCAGCAGCGGCTCGATGCGCTGCTGGCCGACGGCCGGTTGGTGGGCCTGCAGACCTCGGTCTACTGGCTGCCGTACTTTCCGCCGAACATGCGCTTTCACTTCAACGCGCACAACCTCCTGGTCTACGGCAAGGACGGCGACGACTACCTGATCAGCGACCCGGTGTTCGAGGAACCCGTGCGCTGCGCGAGCGCGGACCTTTCCCGAGCTCGCTTCGCCAAGGGCGTGCTCGCGCCCAAGGGGCTCATGTACTACCCGCAGGCCATCGATCGCAAGGCGGTCGATGCCGCCTCGGTGACCAAGGCCATCCGCAAGACGGTGCGCAACATGCTCGCGCCCATTCCCATCGTCGGCGTGCGCGGCATGCGCACGCTGGCCAACCGGATGCAGCGGCTTTCGGCCGCCGATCCGCGCAGCGTCGATTTCATCGGCCACCTGGTGCGCATGCAGGAAGAAATCGGCACGGGCGGGGCGGGCTTTCGCTTCATCTACGCGGGTTTCCTGCAAGAGGCCGCGCAACTGCTCGACAAGCCGCAGCTCACGCAGATGTCGGAGCGGCTCATCGCCATCGGCGACGGCTGGCGCGCCTTCGCGCTCAAGGCGGCGCGCATGGTGAAGGGGCGCGAGCCCGTCGATCCGGCCGCGCTGGCCGGCAAGCTGCGCGAGCAAGCGCAGCAGGAGGAGACGTTCTTTCGCGACCTGAAGGCTGCCGTCGCCTGAACCGATGCTCGCGCTGAAGAATCTCGGACACCTCTACCCGCACGCCACGGCCCCCGCGCTGGCCGATGTCTCGCTCGCCGTGCCGCGGGGCTGCGTGCTGGGGCTGCTCGGCCCGAACGGCGCGGGCAAGACCACGCTGATCTCGCACCTCTCGGGTGCGCTCGCGGTGCAGTCGGGCGAGATCCTCGTCGACGGCCAGCCGCTGCACGCGGTGCGCGCGAAGACGCCGACGCGCATCGCTGTCGCGCCGCAGGAGCAGGCTTTCTATCCGATGCTCACGGTGTCGGAGAACCTCGCGTGCTTTGCCGCCGCGAGCAGGCTGTCGGGCGCGCGCAAGAAGACGCGCATCGACGCCTGCATGCATTTTTCGCAGCTGGAGGCGTTCGCCGGCGTGCGCGCCGACCGGCTCTCGGGCGGCCTCAAGCGGCGGCTCAACCTCGCGATCGCCTTGCTGCCCGAGCCCGAGCTCATGCTGTTCGACGAGCCCACCGTCGGCGTCGATCCGCAGTCGCGCGCGTTCATCCTGGATGCCATCAAGAGCCTGGCAGCGGCGGGCGCGGCGGTGATCTATGCCTCGCACTACATGGAAGAGATCGAGGCCATTGCCGACCGCGTCGCGATCCTCGACCACGGCCGTGTGCTGCGCGAAGGGTCTCTGGACGATCTGCTGTCCAGGAGTGCGATGCTGCTGACACTGGCGGCCGACGGGCTGGACATGGACATGCTGTCGCGCTTCGGCACGGTGGAGCAGGGCGCGGCGCAATGGCGCATCCACCTGAACCCCGGCAGCGGCCCCGGTCCGGTGCTGGCGGCGCTCGAGGCATCGGGCATCCAGGTGCGCCACGCCGAGTTCGGCCGCCACGACCTCGAGCAACTCTTCATGACCCTCACCCACCGTTCGCTGCGCGACTGACCGACGCCAATGCTCATCGCGCTCATCAGGAAGGAACTGCTCGCCCTCGTGCGCGACATGCACGGCCTGGCCGTGCTGTTCCTCATGCCGATGGTCTTCATCGTGCTGATGTCGCTCACGCTGAAGGACATCTACCGCCCGCCGCTGGCCGAGCTGACCTATGCCGTCGATGCGCGCGACACCGCGACGCCCGCCCAGTGGCTGCTGCAGATCTGGCAGCGCGGCCACGGCGCGCCGCAGCCGCTGGGCGCGCACTGGCAGGAGCGCCTTCGCAGCGGCTCGCTCAAGTACGTGATCGTGCTGGAGCCGGGCCTCTCGGACGAACTTGAATCGGCCGCGCTCTCGACGAAGCCGTACATCCGCCTGCTGGCCGAGCCCGGCATCGACGCCAACCTCTTCAACGCGTTGCGCGCGGAACTCATCGGCGCATCGGGCGAGCTGAAGGCGCGCCTCGCGCTGGCCGTGCCCGGCACCGCGAGCCCCGCGCCCGATGCCTCCATCCAGGCGATGGTGCAGGCCGAGCGCTTCTCCACCGCCGGCCCGCGGCCCACTTCGGTGCAGCAGAACGTGCCGGCGTGGCTGGTCTTCGGCATGTTCTTCGTGGTGGCCTCGCTCTCCAGCCTCTTCGTGCAGGAGCGCGGCTCGGGCGCACTCGGCCGGCTGCAGAGCCTGGGCGTCTCGCGCACGATGCTGCTGGCCTCCAAGGCCTTGCCCTACCTCGGCGTGAACGCGCTGCAGGCGATCCTGATGCTGGCGGCCGGCATCTGGTTCATGCCGCTCGTCGGGGGCGATGCGCTCTCGCTCGCGGGCATCCACTGGGGCGCCTTGCTGCTGTCGCTGGCGGCCGTGAGCCTGGCCGCGGTGAGCCTGTCGCTCGCGCTGGCATGCCTCGTGCGAACCCATGCGCAGGCCGCTACGCTCGGGCCCATGGTCAACGTGCTGATGGCGGCCGCAGGCGGCATCATGGTGCCCAAGTTCGTCATGCCGGGCTTCATGCAGCGGCTGGTGGAGGTCTCGCCGATGAACTGGGGGCTCGAGGCGCTGCTGACCGTGCTGCTGCGCGGCGGCGGCGTGGCCGATGCATGGCCGCAGATCGGCCGGCTGATCGTGTTTGCGGCGGCCATGTTCCTTCTCGCGGTCTTTCTTTTTCGCAGGCGCACACCGTAAGCAACCCCTGAGTCACCAGTGAGTCACCCGTGAGTACCGTTCACCCTGTCACCCCCGAATTCATCGCCAGCCTCAAGACGATGGTGCTCGAATCCGTCGAGCGAGAGGCGCCCCCCGGGGGCCTGGGCGACGACGAGCCGCTGTTCGGCCCCGAGGCGCGGCTGGACCTCGATTCGCTCGATGCCCTGCAGGTGTCGATGACGATCCAGCAGCGCTTTGGCGTGCGCATGCCCGACAGCAAGGAAACGCGCCGCGCGCTGACCTCGATCGCTCACCTCGCGCAACATCTCGCACAGACGGGAAAGGCATGAGCGGCGGCGTCTACCTGGCCGCCACCGGCCTGGCCTGCGTGCTCGGCAACGACATGCCCGGCGCGCTCGACGCGTTGCGGCGCGGCGGCGTGGCGCCGACGCCGGTGACCACCGCGCGGGGCGTCGGCTGGCCGGTCTACAAGCTGCCGCCGCAAGAGGGCGGCTGGCTCGAGCGCTTGCGGCGCACCGTGCGCAACGTGGTCGCGCAGACCGGCGACTGGGGCGACCGCACGGCGCCGCTCTTTGTCGCCTCGTCGTCGCTGGACATCGGCTACATGGAGTACGAGAAGCCCGACCTGCGACTGGGCGGCGACCTGCAGGACTTTGCCGGCATCGTGGCTGCGGCGCTCGACTGGGAAGGCCCGGTCTTCACCATTTCCACGGCCTGCACCTCGGCGCTCAACGCCGTGCTGGCGGCCGCCGACCTGATCCGCAGCGGCGGCGCCGAAGAGGCGCTGGTGCTCGGCGCCGAGCTGGACAACCGGTTCACTGCCGCGGGCTTTCGCGCGATGCAGCTGCTCGCCTCGGGCAGCGCCCAGCCCTTCGGCGCGGAGCGCAGGGGGCTGGTGCTCGGCGAGGCCGTGGCCGCGCTGCGCCTGGGCGCACGGCCCGCGCGCTGGCGCATCACGGGCGGCGCGAACGTGGTCGATGGGCGCAACCCCTCGGGCACCGAGGCCAGCGCCGTGCGCGCCATGTGCCAGGCGGCACTCGCGCAGAGCGGCCTGCGCCCCGAAGACATCGACCTCATCAAGGTGCAGGCCGCGGGCAGCCCGGTCAACGACGCCATCGAGGTGGAGGCGCTCAAGGACGTGTTCGGACAGCTGCCGCCGCTGGTGTCGCTCAAGTCCTCGCTCGGCCACACGCTGGGCGCCGCGGGCGCCGCCGAGCTGGCCTTGCTGGTGGGCTGCATCGAGGGCGGGGCCTGGCCGTCGACAGACTATCCGCTGGACGACACGCTGGGCATTGCGCTGAGCACCCGGGCGCCCACGAGGCTGCGCAACATCCTGCTCAACGTGGTCGGCTTCGGCGGCGGACACGCATCGCTGCTTCTGAGGGACTGCCACGCATGAGCGCCTTGCCCAGAGAGATCGCCATGAATGCCGGAACCGCAACCGCCTGGCGCACCGTCGCCCACTTCGTCGTTCATCCGCCGCCCGCGGAATGGCGCGACGACCTCGCCAGGCGCCTGGGCCGCCGGCCGCGCCGCGTCGGCCTGTGGACCGAGCTCGCGATGTACGGCGCGCGCCGCTGCCTCGATGCGGCCGACGAAGCCGCGCTGCCTCAGGCCGCGCGCCTGCGCGTGGCCAGCAAGCGCGGCGCCTGGGGCGCCACGCATGCCGGTCTGGAGCAGCTCGATGCCGGCCTGCCGATGCCCTTCACCTTCATGCAGAGCCAGCCCGCGCTGATGCTCGCCGAGGTCGGCCGCTGCCTCGAATGGCAGGGCGACGCGAGCTTCATGCTGTGCCGCGACCCCGAGCGCCTGCTGCAGCTGGCCAAGCTCGGCACCCCGCGCGACGGCCTGCTGTTCGGCATCGTCGAGGAGGCGCGCAACGACGAGTTGCCGCGCTCCGAGTGGTGGCGGCTCGTGCCTGCCTGATCCGACCCCTTTTCAGAAACACCGCGGAACCGGCTTTGCCGGGCCGCAGGTGTTGCCCCCGGTAGGGGGTTGGCGAAGCGACACGAAGTGCGCGCAGCCTGGGGGCGAGCCTCTTTTCAGCGGAGGGGCTTCGCCCCCACCGTCACTCCCACCACGCTTCCATCTGGATGCCGAAAGTGGTTGCGTGCCTGCGGCCATCGGCGCCGAAGCTGCCGGCGTTGGCATCGCCCGCCGCCTTGTTCCAGCTCGCGCGCGTGGCGTAGATGCGCAATTCCGGGCGCGTCCAGAAATCGGTGTTCGGCGAGAACGCCACCGCGATCGTGCCCTTGTTGAGCGTCTGCCGCGGCTGGTCGTCGGTGCTGCGGCGCGTGGTCGAGACCTCCGCCAGCAGCTTGGTGTACTTGGCGATGCCGTAGGAGACGCGTCCGCCCAGCGAGAAGTCCTTGGTCTCCGGGCCGTTGTCCGGGCGCGTGGTCTGGTAGCCGATGAGGCCCTGGCCGCCGAAGCGCCCGAACTGGAAGTCCATCGAGTCCAGGATTCGCCGCTGCTTGGCGCCCGACTGCGGCGTGATCACCGTGCGCTCCACCAGCGGCGCGAACAGCAGCGTGTTCTCCAGCCCGAAGCCCGGTGGCAGGAGGAGGCCCGTGGTGGTGGTGCTGTTGTCCAGGTTGTAGAACTTGCCGCTGAGCGAGGCATGGCCGCTGGAGGCCTGCAGGATCACGATGTTGTTCAGGCCCGGCACGAGGTTCTTCTGGATGTGCATGAGCCCGAGCGCACCGCCATCGCGCCCCTTGGCGAAGTCGCCCGAGATCAACCCGCCCGTCACCGTGAGCTTGCCGCCGGGGTTGGTGGGAATGTCGCGCCACTGCAGGTTGATGCGCTTGGCGTTGTTGGGGTTGCCGCTCTTGTTGTCCACCGAGTCCGCGGTGTGCACGGCCACGTTCAGCCGGCCCACGCCCCACAGCGGGATGTCGTCGATGCCTGCGCCGTAGTTGTCGCCGTCTTCCACCACCCACTTGTCCACGATGTGCACGTCCTGGATGCGGTGGTAGCGCTGGCCGGCCCAGAGCGACGCGGCGTTGCCGAAGATGCCGCTGAGCGAGAAGTACGCCTGCGCGGTGCCGCTCTTGCCGTTGTAGATGGTGGGCATGTAGAACACGCCCCACTTGATGCCGTCGCCCAGGTCGAACTTCTTGCCGATGCCGAACTCCAGGTAGTTGTCGCCCTCGTTGCCCAGGCGGTACTTCTGCAGGTCGCCGCCCAGCGAGTAGCCGCCCTTGAGGTTGCCCTTGCCGGTGCTGTAGAAGCCGCCGCGGCCGTAGCCCCAGAACTCCAGGCCGGTGGCGTCGTTGATCTTCTTGACGAACTCCTTGGTGGGGTCCTTGGCTTCGGCTTGCGGTGGCTCGTCGGTCTGTTCGGTCTGTGCGTTGGCATGGCCATGCAGGCCGACGAGCAGCAGCACGGCGGTGGCGAGTTGGGTCAGTCTGGTGTTCACAGGGGATGTCTCCTTGGTTGGGTTTGGTTGTGGAGGCAGGGGTCGGCTGCGCCGGGCAAAAGCAGGCCCACACCGGCCGCTGGCGGCAGTGACGGATGCAGGCGCAACAAAGGGAGAAGGGCGCGCTACCGCTTCATCGAGCGACGCGACCGGCGTTCGTCAAAGGTCCATGGATCGACTCCTTCTGTTGGCGTGCGGTGGATGGAGGCGTGAAAAAAAAGGGCGCGCGTATCCCCCGCGAAGGGCCGTGGCCTTTCGCGTCGGCGGTGTCAGGGAAAGCGCGCTACGCGGCCCGGCGGCGAAGCACGAGGGGCGCGATGAGGAGCGCTATGAGCGGCGGTACGCGCGTCGCATCGCGACGGGTGAGCGAGCAGGTCGTCGGCATGCTGTATCTCCTCAGTTCTTTCTGCTTCTCATCGGCAGCGTCTTGGGGTGTTCGTGTGCGCGGAGGGGCGTTTCCCGAGGGAGCCTGTGCGTGTTTCGGCCGCAGTGTAGGGGCGCGGTTTCGCGATGCGCAGTGTGATTTCCCGCACGCAACACAGCGTTGGCAACGCAACAAGGATCGCAGCCCGCCGCAGCGGCGCGGACATGCCCGTTGCAGCGCTCAGCGTGCGTCGATGGATTGCCGCAGGTTGGTGCGCGCGCGGGCTTCGAGCAGCGCGTGCATCCGCGGCGTGGCGTAGATCGCCGGGCGGTCCAGAAAGCGCTGCAGGATCGCGCGCCGGCGCGGCAGGCGCACCTCGTCGGGCACGAAGGCGTATTCCGCGTGGACCTGGCGCTCGTACTCGGCGAAGCGCGCCTCTTCGGCGCCGAGGATGGAAAGGTCGATGTCGATCAGCAGTTCGGCGTCGTGGCCCTCGGGCACCGCGTCGTGGCGCGTGGCCATCACGAGCGCATGAATACGTTCGGCTGCTTCTTCGTTCGCGCCCGCGGCCCTGAGGGCCTCGCGTGCCCAGTCGGCGCTGCGCGCTTCGTTGTCGTGCGCATGCACGTCGTAGATGGCGTCGTGGAACCAGAGCGCGAGCGCCACTTCGCCGGGGCGCTCGGCCAGCGCTTTCTCGCGCTCGAACCAGGCGAGGCATTCGCCCAGGTGCTGCATCGTGTGGTAGCGGCGCTGCGGCTCGCCGTAGCGGCGCTGCAGGTCGAGGCACAGCGCCGCGTCGGGCGCTTCGATGCCCAACGCGCGCCAGGCCTCGGTCCAGTTCGCCAGCAGCGCCTCGGGCGTCACGGTGCTATTGCTCCATCGCGGCCTTGACCTCTTGCCCGAGATCCAGGACCGACATCGCGTAGTAGCTGCTCCAGTTGTAGCGCGTGATCACGTAGAAGTTGCGCGTGCCGGCCACGTAGGTCGGCGGTGCGTCGGCACCGTTCTGCAGCTCGACGAGCGCGAGCAGGCCCTTGTGGCGCAGGCCCTCGCCTTCGGGCACCGCGCCGGCGGCCACGAAGCTGTCGGCGCTGAAGCTGGGAAGGATGTCGGGCGCGAGCAGCAGCGCCTTCTGAAGGCGCGCTTCATCGAAATGCACGGGGTACGTTGCGGGCATGCCGGCCTTCCACCCGAAGGCCTTGAAATAACTCGCGACCGAGCCGATCACGTCGGCGGTGTTGCCGACCAGGTCGATGCGGCTGTCGCCGTCGAAATCGACCGCGTACTTGGCGATGCTGCTGGGCATGAACTGCGGCATGCCCATGGCACCGGCGTAGCTGCCCAGGGGGACCAGCGGGTCTTCGGCGGTGCGGCTCTCGGTGCTCAGGAAGCTCTCGAGCTCGCCGCGGAAGAACGCCTCGCGCTCGGCCGCGCGCGGGTGGCCCTGCGGGAAGTCGAACGACAGCGTGGCCAGCGCATCGATCACCCGGAAGTTGCCCATGTTGCGGCCGTAGATGGTCTCCACGCCGATGATGCCGACGATGATTTCGGGCGGCACGCCGTACACCTGTTCGGCGCGCGCCAGCGTGGCCGCGTTGTCGCGCCAGAAGCGCACGCCGGCCGCGATGCGCACCGGGTCGATGAAGCGGCCGCGGTAGGTCTGCCAGTTCTTCACCGTGCCCACCGGGCCGGGCAGCATGAGCCGCGGCACATTGGGCAGCAGCCGCGCGCTGCCGATGGTGGCGCGCACCCATTCGCGATCGAGGCCGCGCCGCGCGGCCACGTCGTCGGCGAACTGCATCGCGTCGTCGCGCGTGGCGTAGGGGATGGTGCCGCGCACGGGGCTCGCGGCGCCGTTGCGGCCGTTGGCGGATTTCTGGGCCGAAGCCCCCGTGGACCATGCACAGCACGCGGCGAGAAGAACGAGGGCGGCGGCGGTGCGGGAGGGCGTGGGGAGAAACCTGGGGAGAAAGGATCGCATCGGCCGATTGTGCCGCCCGCCCGCGCGGCGCTGCCGGCGGGACACAAGTGGTTTCAGCCGCGCGAATTTGCCGTGGGCCAGGCCAGCCGGCGGAACTCCGCGCGCAGCGCCGACAGGGTCTGCGGCGCGGCCTGGGCGTAGCGCTGGGCTTCGAGCTTCAGCAGCCAGTCGCGAACGGGTTGCGCGGCGGGGCCGAAGCGCGCATCGGCCTCGGCGGCGATCTGGCGCGGCGGCGCGGTCTCGGGCACGGCGAGGCCGGCTTTCGCGAGACGCGCGCGCGCCTGGGCCAGGAGGCGCAGCCACGGGTCGTGCTGGCTGCGCTCCCAGAGCGTCCAGCCCGCGCCCGCGAGACTCGCGGCAATGACCAGGTAGAGCAGCACGTAGGCGAGGTCTTCGAGGCTGGGCGCTTCGAAGCCGAGGTTTTTCAGCAGGTTGAGCTGGCGGCTCTGCGTGTAGTTGAGCACCCACTGGTTCCAGCCGTTGTTCATCGCCTCCCAGGCGGCGCGCATGTTCTGCACCAGCGTCGGGCTCATCGCGCCGATGGCGCCGGCGAAGAGGCCCGGCTGCGGTGTCAGGCGCTGCAGTTGGCCGATGCGGCCGGGCGCGACCGACGCTGTCGGATCGACGCGCACCCAACCCGCGCCTTCTTGCCAGACCTCTGCCCAGGCATGCGCATCGCGCTGGCGAATGATCCAGTAGTTGTCGATGCTGTTGAGTTCGCCGCCCTGGTAGCCGGTCACGATGCGCGCGGGAATGCCCAGGTTGCGCATCAGCACGACGAAGGCCGAGGCGATGTGCTCGCAGAAGCCCTCCTTGCGGTCGAACCAGAATTCGTCGGCCGTGTCGTTGCCGTAGAGGCCGGGCTCCAGCGTGTAGGTGTAGCCGCCGGTGCGCAGGCGCTGCAGCACGGCCTGCACGAGGGCGGGCGTGGCGGCGCTCGCCAGTGCCGGATCGTTGCGCATCTGGGCGGCGAGCGCGGCGGTGCGCGGGTTCGTGCCGGGGGGCAGCGCCAGGTAGGCCTGCAACTGCCCGCCCGCACGGCGCACCGGGCCGCTCTGGAAGCGCGGGTAGCTCTCGGCGCGATAGCGCAGCAGGTCGGTGACGGGGCGGTTCGAGATCCATTGCAGATCGGGCGTGCCCAGGACTTCGAGGCCGGGCGCTTCGGGCGCCTTCTGCGCCGCATCGAGCGTCAGCAGCCAGGGGCGGTTGCTGGGTTCGAGCGTGACTTCGTAGCGCACGGGCTCGCCCGTCACGCGCAGGTTGGCGAGGCTCTGGCCGCCGCGTCCCCACGGCGGCAGCGCGGTCCATTCGCGGCCGTCGAACTGGCCGAGCACGGGGCCGCGGAAATAGAGCTGGCTTTGCGGCGGCGCGCGGTTGTCGTCGAACTTCACGCGCGCGGCGATGCTGTCGTCCAGCGCCAGCTCGGCGATGGTGCCCACGCGCATCGTGTTCGAGAGGCCCATGCGCCCGGCCATCGCATCGCCCGGCGTGCCCCACAGCGGCGCGAAGCGCGGGAACAGCAGGAAGAGCGCGAGCATGATCGGCGCGCCCGCGATCGCCATCCACCCCGCCGTGCGCGCGGCCTGCATCAGCGGCGGCCGGCCGACGGGCATGTGCGCGTTGACCAGCGCCGTGAGCAGGCCCAGCAGCGCGAGCAGCATCGTGAAGGCCGTCAAGAGCGACTGCGAATAGAAGAAATTCGTGAGCATCGCGAAGAAGCCCAGGAAGAAAACGACGAAGGCGTCCCGGCGCGCGCGCAGTTCCAGCGTTTTGAGCGCCAGAAGGATCACGATCAGCGTGACGCCCGCGTCGCGCCCGAGCAGCGTGCGATGGGTGGCGTAGGTGCCCGCGAGTGCCAGCGCAAGCAGTGCGATGCGCCACCAGCGGCTGGGCAGCGGACGGGCCTCGACGGCGAGCGAGCCGCGCCAGAGCAGCACCAGCGCCGTGAGCGCCGTGCACCACCACGGCAGGTTCTCCACCTGCGGCAGCACGATCAGCGCGATGACCGTCAGCAGGAAGAGGGTGTCTCGGGCGTCCCGCGGCAGGGCCGCGAGCTTGAGCATCAGCTTGTTCATGCAGTGCGGCTCAACATAAGGCGAGCGCCTCCAGGCAGGCGCGCTTGTGGGCCTCGCCCTGGGAGGGCTTCATCACCCGGCCGGCGATCCGCACGCCGTAGTCCACGCCCAGCCGGTCCGCCATCAGCACCCAGGCGCACAGGCGCGACAGGCGGGCTTCGGTGTCGGGGAGCGCGGCGCCCTGCGCATCGAGCCAGAGCTCTTCGCGCTGCGTGTGCTGCGTGTCGCGGCTCACGAGGTCTTCCGAGCCGGCCGCTTGCGCGCGCGCGGCCTTTTTCCAGACCACGAGCTTCAACGGGTCGCCGCGCCGGTATGCGCGCACGCCGTCGTACTCGCCGGCGCTGTGCGCGCGCTGCGCGGCGGAGAGCGCGGCCGGCCCCGACAGCGGCTCGCCGGGCGGCAACGGCGGCGGGTGCGCCTCGGGCGCCGGATACACCAGCATCTGCGCGGCCGGGCGCCAGACCGTCCACACGCGGAACGTGCCGAGCGGGAAACGTGTTTCAGCGGTGAGCGGCGGCACCGGATGCAGCCCGCGCCGCTCGGGCAGGAACGCGATCTCGACCGTCGACATGCCTTCGGCCGGCACGTCGGTCCACGCCCACTGTCCGCTGCCGCGCACCGCCATGCCGATGCCGTAGCGCACGCTGCGCCGCTCGTTGTGCAGCACCACCCGGAAGACGGCCGCGGCGCCGGCGTAGTGCGCCTCGGGCGGCATCATGCGCATCGCGAGGCCGCGCAGCGTGGCGTGGCACACGTGCATGCCGACAGCGACGCTGCCGGCCAGCAGGAAGGTCAGCAGGTAGCCGAGGTTGAGCTGGTAGTTGATCGACGCGATCAGCAGCACGAGCAGCGTGGCGGCCAGCGTCCATCCGGCCCGCGTGGGCACGATGTAGACGTTGCGCTGGGTGAGCTCCAGCGTGTCCGACGGCGGCCGCCGGGACAGGAACCAGCCATCGATGCGCGAGCGCAGGGCGCCGACCGGGCTCACGGCAGTGGCACCGCCGCGATCATCGCGCGCACCTGCTCGACGGCGCCGCGGCCCGCGTCGCCCACGGGCGTGAGGCGGTGCGCGATCGTCTGCGGCAGCACGGCCTGCACATCGTCGGGCGCCACATAGTTGCGGTTGGCCAGCAGCGCCTGCGCCTTGGCGGCGCGCAGCACCGCGATGCCGGCGCGCGGCGACAGGCCCTGCAGGAACCAGCGGCCCGAGCGCGTGGCGGCAATCAGGTCCTGCACGTAGTTCAGCAGCGGCTCGGAGGCATGCACCTGCTGCACGCGCTGCTGGATGGCGGTGAGCTCGCCGGCGGTCAGCATGGCGGGCAGGCTCGCGAGCATCTCGCGCCGGTCCACGCCCGAGAGCAGCAGCCGCTCGGCGGCGCGGTCGGGATAGCCGAGCGAAATGCGCATGAGGAAGCGATCGAGCTGCGATTCGGGCAGCGCGAAAGTGCCCAACTGGTCCTGCGGGTTCTGCGTGGCGATCACGAAGAAGGGCGTGGGCAGCGGGCGGGTCTCGCCCTCGATGGTGACCTGCTTTTCTTCCATCGCCTCGAGGAGCGCACTCTGGGTCTTGGGGCTCGCGCGGTTGATTTCGTCGGCCAGGAGCACCTGCGCAAAGATCGGCCCGGGGTGGAACACGAAGGCCTGCTGGCCCCGGTCGTAGATCGCCACTCCCGACAGGTCGCCCGGCATCAGGTCCGCGGTGAACTGGACACGCGAAAATTGCAAACCGAATGTGTGCGAAAGCGCGTGGGCGAGGGTGGTCTTGCCGACCCCCGGCACGTCCTCGATCAAGAGGTGGCCGCCCGCGAGCAGGCAGGCCACGCAGTCGCGCACTTGCGCCTCTTTGCCCACGATCACCGTGTTAAGCTGACTCAGCAAAGTGGCAAGCTTCGCAGCAACGTCCATATTTGTATCCATATGCAAACGATACCGTAAGACCTGGCGGCCCCATGCCGCGTGAGGTCTAGACGTGGCGACAGAGACACATGGGCAAGACAGGCTACTTCACACACCGCGACTTCTGGAAGCACGACATGGGCCGGGGCCATCCCGAGTGCCCCGAGCGACTGGATGCCATCGAAGACCGGCTGCTCCTGACGGGCGTCAGCGATGCATTGGAGCACTGCGAAGTGCCGCTGGCCACCCTGGAGCAGCTCACCCGGGCCCACAGCGTGGAGCATGTCGAGCTCCTCGAAGAACTCCACATGCGCCTGGTGGCCGACGAGCCCGCCGGCGGCCCCGATCACGCGCAGCTCGACCCCGACACCTCGCTGAACCGCTTCACGCTGCTGGCCGCGCGCCGCGGCGCCGGCGCGGCCATCGCCGCGACCGATGCGGTGATCGCCGGCGACATCGAGAACGCCTTCTGCTCGGTGCGCCCGCCCGGCCACCACGCCTGCCGCGAGCAGGCGATGGGCTTTTGCTTCTTCAACAACATCGCCATCGCGGCGCGCCATGCGCTGGAGGTGCACGGCTTCGACCGCGTGGCCATCGTCGATTTCGACGTGCACCACGGCAACGGCACCGAGAACATCCTCTCGAACGATCCGCGCGTGCTGATGGTCGGCTTCTTCCAGCATCCGTTCTATCCGTACAGCGGCACCGAGCATCCGGCGCCGAACATGCTGAACCTGCCGATCCCGGCCTACACCCGCGGCATGGATGTGCGCGAACTCATCGAAGCCACCTGGATGCCGCGGCTGGAGGAATTCCGCCCGCAGATGGTCTTCATCAGCGCGGGTTTCGACGCCCACCGCGAAGACGACCTGGGCCAGCTGGGCCTCACCGAGAACGACTTCGCCTGGATCACCGGCCGCATCCACGACATTGCCAAGCGCCATGCGCGCGGGCGCATCGTCTCGATGCTGGAGGGCGGCTACAACCTCGATGCGCTCGCGCGCAGCGTGGAAGCGCACATCCGCGTTCTCGCGGACCTGTAACGACAGGGGGTGCGGCACGGCGCCCCGTTTTCTGAACCGATGAATTTCAACGATTTCCTCCAACGCGTGAATGCGGTCGATGCGCGCGGCATCGGCATCGAACTGACCGCGCTGGTGGCCTGCGTGGCGCTGGCCTGGGCCATCTGCAAATGGTTCGGGCGCGACCAGCCCAAGGACTCCATCTGGTTCGGCGAGAGCACCTTCGACGGCGTGCTGTTCCCGCTGCTGTCGCTGGTGTTCACCGACCTCGCGCGGCGCGTGGTGATCGATTTCCAGCCGGTGCTGGTGCTGCGCATCGCGGTGTCGGTGTTCCTGTCGCTGGTGGTCATCCGGCTGTTCGCGCGGGTGCTGCGGGCGGTGTTTCCCACCTCCAACCTGGTGCGGCTGATCGAGCGCACGATCTCCTGGCTCGCCTGGATCGCGGCCGTGCTCTGGATCGTCGGGCTCCTGCCGCCCGTGCTGGCCGAGCTGGACAACATCACGCTGGCCTTCGGCAAGACGCGCGTGAGCGTGCAGACGATCTTCCAGGGCGTGCTTTCGGCCGGGCTGGTGCTGGTGATCGCGCTGTGGATCGCCTCGACCATCGAGAAGCGCATCCTGCGCGAAGCCGTCACCGACCTCTCGATGCGCAAGGTGGCCTCGAACGCGGTGCGCGCCTTCCTGCTCCTGATCGGCCTTCTGTTCGCGCTGTCGGCGGTGGGGGTGGACTTGACGGCGCTCTCGGTGCTGGGCGGCGCGCTCGGCGTGGGCCTGGGCTTCGGCCTGCAGAAGCTGGCGGCCAACTATGTGAGCGGCTTCGTGATCCTGCTGGAGCGCTCGATCCGCATCGGCGACAACGTGAAGGTCGACACCTTCGAAGGCCGCATCACCGACATCAAGACGCGCTACACGCTCATCCGCGCGGGCAACGGGCGCGAGGCCATCGTGCCGAACGAATCGCTCATCACGAGCCGGGTGGAAAACCTCTCGCTGGCCGATCGCAAGTTCAACATCACGACCAACATCGTGGTGGGCTACGAGAGCGATGTGGCGCAGGTGCAGGCCATCCTGTGCGCGGCGGCGAAGGCGCAGGCGCGCGTGATGACCGATCCGGAGCCGATCGCCTACCTCATGAACTTCGCGCCCGACGGCCTGGAGTTCAGCCTGCACTTCTGGGTGGCCGACCCGGACAAGGGCAAAGACAACCTGCGCTCGGCCATCAACATCGCGATCCTCGAAGGCCTGCGCGGCGCGGGCATCGACATTCCGTATCCGCAGCGCGTGGTGCGGGTGGAATCGCTGCCGGCCGCTGCCGCAGCAGCAGAGCCCGAGAAAAAGTAATCGCCGGGTGAGCGGTGGGGCGCCCTGACGGGGGGGCCTCGTCGCTGCGGCATGTCTTTCGCGGGGGACGCCCACTGCAGGCCGCCTCGCGCATTCCAGAACCGAATCTCGCCGCCCGCCGTCAGGGCCGCGACGCTTCCCCAGCTGCCTGATTTCCAACGGACGACGCCCGAGCCTCGCTCGGCAGCGCCGCGCGCCGACGCACGTCCCTGAGTAACCAGACAAAAGAATTTGACAAGTTACTTGCTCGAGAAGTAACCTTGCAAATTGATTTTGGTAGGTTACTTTCAATTCTTTTTCAGGAGTCAGTCATGAGCGTTGTTGCCAACCGATCCATCGACGTCGATGGTGTGAATGTGTTCTACCGGGAGGCTGGCGATCGCAGCCGTCCGACCTTGCTGCTGCTGCACGGGTTTCCCAGCTCGAGCCACATGTTTCGCGACCTGATCCCGTTGCTGGCGGATCGCTTCCACATCGTGGCGCCCGACCTGCCGGGCTTCGGTCAATCGGCAATGCCGCCGCGCGAAGCGTTCGCCTACACCTTCGACCACCTGGCCGAGGTGATCGACGGCTTCACCGAAAAGCTGAAGCTCGATCGCTTCTCGGTCTACGTGTTCGACTACGGCGCGCCCGTTGGCTTCCGGCTGGCCTTGCGGCATCCGGAGCGGGTGACGGCGATCATTTCGCAGAACGGCAATGCGTACGAAGAGGGCCTGAGCGACGGGTGGAATCCCATCCGTGCGTACTGGAAAGACGCCTCGCAGGCCAACCGCGATGCGCTGCGCGCGTTCCTCTCGCCCGAGACGACGAAGTGGCAGTACACGCACGGCGTGTCGGACGAATCGGCGATCTCTCCGGACGGCTACACGCTCGACACCTTCTACCTGGCGCGCCCGGGCTCGGCCGAGATCCAGCTGGACCTCTTCGGCAACTACCAGAGCAACGTGCAGCTCTATCCGGCGTTCCAGAAATACATGCGCACGCACCGTCCGCGCGTGCTGGCGGTGTGGGGGACGAACGATCCGTTCTTCCTTCCGGCCGGCGCTGAAGCCTTCAAGAAGGATGTGCCGGATGCGCAAGTCGTGTTCTTCGACACGGGGCACTTCGCGCTGGAAACGCACGTCACGCAGATCGCCGCGGTGATTCGCGATTTCCTGGCCTGAAGTCCGCGTCGCATGACCGGGGAAACGAGATGAAGAATTCAGTAGCCATCGTGTCTGGCGCGAGCCAGGGAATCGGCGAGGCCACGGCGGTTCGCCTCGCGCGTGACTTCGGCCGGCTGGTGCTGGTCGCCAGGAACGAAGAGAAGCTCCATGCCACCGCTGCAAAGGTAGAGGCTGCGGGCGCGCAGAGCCTCGTGCTCCCCGCGGACTTGAGCGTCCCGGCGACCGCGGAAGAGGTCGTCGCACGCACTGTCGAAGCGTTCGGCCGCATCGATGCCGTCGTGAACATCGCGGGCGCGGTGCCGCAGGTCGATCTGCTCGAGATGACCGATGCGCAGTGGGACGACGGCATGAGCCTGAAGCTGCACGGCGCGCGGCGCCTGACGGTCAAGGCGTGGGAGCACCTGAAGGCGAGCAAGGGCTCGGTGATTCTCACGTCGGGCAATTCGGCGCTGTTTCCGAAGGCGTCGTATGCGGCCGTCGGTACCGTGAACGCGGCGATCGTGGCGCTGGCGAAGGCGTTTGCCGATCTCGGAATTCGCGACGGCGTGACCGTCAACAGCGTTCTTCCCGGACCGGTGATGACGGGGCGCCGGCGCTCGTACCTGGAGCACTGGGCGCCGGCCCACGACATGACGGTCGAGGAGGCGTTCGCGAAGTTTCCGAAAGAAGCAGGCATTGCCCGGTACGGCGAAGCGGAAGAGATCGCCAACCTCATCGCGTTCCTTGTGTCTCCAGCGGCCAAGTGGATGACCGGTACGGCGGTGCGCATGGACGGTGGCGAAGTCAAGTCGGTCTAGCCGCGCCACTTTCTTTTTTTGAACCACCTCAAATTTTTGAATGAATGAAGATGACGAAGTCTGTCGCGATAGTTACGGGCGCAAGCTCAGGCATCGGCAGGGCCACGGCGCTGCGCCTGGCACGCGATTTCTCCTGCGTCGTGCTGGCCGCGAGAAGCGGTGAACGGCTCGACGACGTGGCGGCCGCGGTGAAGTCTGCCGGCGCGGAGGCGCTGGTCGTCGAAGGCGACCTCGGCCATGCGAAGAGCGCGGACACGGTGGTCGAACGCGCGCTCGAAGCCTTCGGGCGCATCGATGCGCTGGTGAATGTCGCAGGCGCCGTTCCCGGCCTGGACGTCTTCGAGATGAACGACGAGCAGTGGGACGGCGCGATGGCATTGAAATTCCACGGCGCGCGGCGGCTGACGTTGCGCGCGTGGGAAGCACTCAAGGCCGCCGGCGGTTCGGTCGTCTTCATCTCCGGCAATGCGGCCGAGACACCGAAGGCGGGCGCCGCGGCCGTGGGCGCGATCAACGCCGCCATCGAAGCGCTGGCCAAGGCGTTCGCCGACCGCGGGATTGCCGATGGCGTGCAGGTCAACAGCGTGTCGCCCGGCGCGGTCATGACCGGCCGGCGAATGGCCATGATCGAGAAGGCGGCTGCCGCACGCAAGGTCAGCGTGGACGATGCGAAGCAGCTCTTCCTGGCGCAGGCGGGGATCGCGCGATTCGGCGAGGCGGAAGAGATCGCCGACCTCATCGCCTTCGTCGTCTCGCCGCCCGCGCGCTGGATGACCGGCACCGTCCTTCGCATGGACGGTGGCGAAGTCAAATCGGTCTAGAAGGAGCGAAGCGCCTGGACGATCAAGCCGGTCACTTCGTCCGGCGCCGACACGCTCGGGGTGTGGTCGACGGCGGCGAGCCGCTGGGTCGCGCCCATCCGGTCGGCCATGAAGACCTGGGTGTCTTTCGGAATCATCCGGTCGTCCTCTGCAACCAGGTACCAGCTGGGCTTGGACTTCCAGAGCGGGCGTCCCACGGGAACGGTGATGCAGGGCGGGGCGATGGGGCGCTGCACCGCGGCCAGCACCTGCAGGCTCCGCGCCGACGCGTTCTGCGCAAACGCCGAGGCGAAGGCGTCTTCGGGCAGCCAGATCCATCCATCGGCGTCCGGTGCGAGCTTCGGCGCGAGGGCGTGCGGTGGCGCGCGGTAGAAGACGTCTGCGACGGTCTCGCCTTCATCGGGCGCCAGCGCGGCGATGTAGACGAGCCCCGCGACCTTGTCGCTCTCGATCGCCCCGATCACCGCGCCGCCGTAGGCATGCGCGACCAGCAGCACAGGGCCTTCGATGCGCGCAAGGCTTCGCTTGAGCGATTTCACATCGTCTTCCAGGGTGGTCAGGGGCAGCGGTGCCGCGACCGACTTGATTCCCGCGTGGGCGAGAGATTCGATCACCGGGGTCCAGCTCGATCCGTCTGCCCAGGCGCCGTGCACCAGCACCACTGTCGTTTGATTGGCCATATTCCGTTCCTTTGCGTGTGTAGAGACAAGCCGTCTGCCGGCTGATGCGTGCATCGACAGTAACTTGTCTAAATTGATTGGAGTGGTTATTCTGCATGGGCGCGGCATGCGCCGCAAGCGCTGTCGTCGCAAAGGGCCGAATAAAATCGCCTCCCTTGCAGGAGGTCTTCGCGAACGTCGCGGATCACTGCGAACACGCAGTACCTAGGAGAGTTGATGAAGGAGAAGCGGCCTCCGGCCATGTTCCTGGCGGATTCACTGGCCATCGATTTCCTGAACTCCGTCGGCTTCCCCGTGGACACCGAGGTGGAGTGGCTGGAGTCCGGGGAAGACTTTGTGAACTGGCTCCAGGAAGCCGGATTGGTCAGCCCCGAAGAACTGAAGGAAGTGTGCGAAGGCGCCGGTCCGGGTGAGCTGGACGCCGTGGCCGCGCAGGCGCGCGCCCTGCGCGAATGGTTCAGGGGATTCGTGCAATCGCACAAGGGCGCGCGGCTCACGCGCAAGGCCCTGAAGGACCTGGAGCCGTTGAACCGGCTGCTCGCGCGGGACGAGGAGTTCGATCAGGTCGAAGTGCGTGCGAAGGATGCGGCCGGCCCCGACGATCTCTCCGAGCTGACCTGGGTGCGCCGCCGGCGCTGGCGTTCGCCTGAAGCGCTGCTGCTGCCGGTCGCCAAAGCCATGGCCGAGCTGCTGGCCACCGCGGACTTCGTGCAGGTCAAGTCCTGCGAAGGCCCGACCTGCACGCTGATGTTTCTCGACACGACGCGCGGCCACATCCGCAGGTGGTGCAGCATGGCTGTCTGCGGCAATCGCGCCAAGCAGGCCGCGCATCGCTTGCGGGCGAGTGGCGACAAGAGGTAAGCGGCTGCCGGCGAGCGCCGGGGCTGTTTTATAATCACGAAAAAGCACGACCGTTCTTTTTCGTCGCCCCCGATCCCCATCGAAACGAACGCAGAGGTCACAAAGGTCAAACCCTAGAATGACCGGTTGCCCTCGAAGCCCCCTTTTTGCAATCCAATGGAGTCAAGTCAATGAAGGTTCTTGTACCTGTCAAACGGGTCGTCGATTACAACGTGAAGGTGCGCGTCAAGAGCGACGGCACCGGGGTGGACATTGCCAACGTCAAGATGAGCATGAACCCCTTCGACGAAATCGCTGTCGAAGAAGCGGTTCGCCTGAAGGAAAAGGGCGTGGTCACCGAAGTGATCGCCGTCTCCTGCGGCGATGCCAAGTGCCAGGAAACCCTGCGCACCGCGATGGCCATCGGCGCTGATCGCGGCATCCTGGTCGAGACGACCGAAGAGCTGCAGCCCCTGGCCGTCGCCAAGCTCCTGAAGGCGCTGGTCGACAAGGAACAGCCCCAGCTCATCATCCTCGGCAAGCAAGCCATCGATGACGACGCGAACCAGACCGGCCAGATGCTGGCTGCACTCGCAGATCTGCCCCAAGCCACCTTCGCCTCGAAGGTCGATCTCGCGGCCGACAAGGTCACCGTGGCGCGCGAAGTCGACGGCGGCATGGAAACGCTGACGCTCACACTGCCCGCGGTCATCACGACCGACCTGCGCCTCAATGAGCCGCGCTACGTCACGCTGCCCAACATCATGAAGGCCAAGAAGAAGACGCTCGATGTCTTCAAGCCCGAAGACCTGGGCGTGGACGTCAAACCCCGCCTGAAGACCCTGAAGGTCAGCGAGCCCCCGAAGCGCGGCGCAGGCATCAAGGTGCCTGACGTTGCAACGCTGGTGGACAAACTGAAGAACGAAGCGAAGGTGATCTGAACATGACCGCACTTGTTATTGCCGAACACGACCACGCCAGCATCAAGCCGGCAACCTTGAACACCGTGACCGCAGCGCTGGCTTGCGGTGGTGAAGTGCACATCCTCGTCGCAGGCGCGAATGCAGCGGAAGCCGCCAAGGCCGCGGCGCAGATCGCAGGCGTCACCAAGGTCATCGCCGCCGACAGCCCGAGCCTCGCAGAGAACCTCGCCGAAAACGTCGCCGCTCAAGTGCTGGCCATCGCCAGCAACTACAGCCACATCCTGTTCCCCTCGACCGCCAACGGCAAGAACGTCGCCCCGCGCGTGGCCGCCAAGCTCGATGTGGCCCAGATCAGCGACATCACCAAGGTGGACAGCCCCGACACCTTCGAGCGCCCGATCTACGCCGGCAACGCGATCGCGACTGTGCAGAGCAGCGACGCCACCAAGGTGATCACCGTGCGCACGACCGGCTTCGACGCCGCAGCCGCAACGGGCGGTAGCGCAACGGTCGAAACGGCCGAAGGCGTCGCAGACAGCGGCAAGTCGAGCTTCGTCGGCCGTGAAGTCACGAAGAGCGAACGCCCCGAGCTGACCGCCGCCAAGATCATCGTCTCCGGCGGCCGTGCCTTGGGCAGCGCCGAGAAGTTCACCGAAGTGATGGCGCCCCTGGCCGACAAGCTCAACGCGGGCCTGGGCGCCAGCCGCGCTGCCGTCGATGCGGGCTACGCCCCCAACGACTGGCAAGTGGGCCAGACCGGCAAGATCGTCGCGCCGCAGCTGTACATCGCCGCAGGCATCTCGGGTGCGATCCAGCATCTGGCCGGCATGAAGGACTCCAAGGTGATCGTGGCGATCAACAAGGACGAAGAGGCGCCGATCTTCTCGGTGGCCGACTACGGCCTCGTCGCCGACCTGTTCGTGGCCGTGCCCGAGCTGGTGAAGGCGCTCTGATCGCATCGCTGCATTGAGCCGGAGGGCATCGTTCGCGATGCCCTTTTCGTATCCGCTGTATCTGGAGACAAGACATGAGCTACACCGCCCCCCTCAAGGACATGCTGTTCGACATCGAGCACCTGGCCAACATCGGCGAGATCGCCAAGCTGCCCGGCTTCGAGGACGCAGGCCTGGAAACCGCGCAGGCCGTGCTCGAGGAGTGCGCCCGCTTCAACCAGGATGTGGTCGCGCCGCTGAACATCGAAGGCGACCGCAACCCGTCGTCCTTCAAGGGCGGTGAAGTCACCACCACGCCGGGCTTCAAGGACGCGTTCGCGCAGTACGTCTCGGGCGGCTGGCAGGGCCTGCAGCATCCCTCGGACTTCGGCGGTCAGGGCCTGCCCAAGACCATCGGCGCGGCCTGCGGCGAGATGCTCAACTCGGCCAACATGAGCTTTGCGCTGTGCCCGCTCCTGAGCGATGGCGCCATCGAGGCGCTGCTCACGGCCGGCTCCGACGAGCTCAAGGCGGTCTATCTCGAGAAGCTCGTGAGCGGCCAGTGGACCGGCACGATGAACCTCACCGAGCCGCAGGCCGGCAGCGATCTCGCGATGGTGCGCAGCCGCGCCGAGCCGCAGCCCGATGGCACGTACAAGGTGTTCGGCACCAAGATCTTCATCACCTACGGTGAGCACGACATGGCCGAGAACATCGTGCACCTCGTGCTGGCCCGCGTGACCGGCGCGCCCGAAGGCGTCAAGGGCATCAGCCTGTTCGTGGTGCCCAAGTTCATGGTCGGCAAAGATGGCGCGCTGGGCGCGCGCAACGACGTGCACTGCGTGAGCATCGAGCACAAGATGGGCATCAAGGCCTCGCCGACCGCCGTGCTGCAGTACGGTGACCACGGCGGCGCCGTGGGCTACCTCGTCGGCCAGGAGAACCGGGGCCTGGAGTACATGTTCATCATGATGAACTCGGCCCGCTACGCCGTGGGCATGCAGGGCATCGCCATTGCAGAGCGGGCGTATCAACACGCTGTCGCCTACGCCAAGGACCGCGTGCAGAGCCGCCCGGTCGATGGTTCTATCAACGCGAGCGCACCGATCATTCACCACCCGGACGTCAAGCGCATGCTGATGACGATGCGCGCCTACACCGAAGGCTGCCGCGCGATGGCCTCGGTGGCCGCCGCCGCCTATGACGCCGCGCACCATCACCCCGATGCCGACGCCCGCAAACAGAACCAGGCCTTCTACGAATTCATGGTGCCGCTGGTCAAGGGCTACAGCACCGAGATGAGCCTGGAGGTCACTTCGCTGGGTGTGCAGGTGCACGGCGGCATGGGCTTCATCGAGGAGACCGGCGCGGCGCAGTACTACCGCGACGCCAAGATCCTCACGATCTACGAAGGCACCACCGCGATCCAGGCCAACGACCTGGTGGGCCGCAAGACCGCGCGCGACGGCGGCCAGACCGCCAAGGCGATTGCGGCACAGATCGAGAAGACCGAGGCCGAGCTCGCCAGGAGCGACAGCGCCGCCGCGAAGGCCGTGCACAAGCGCCTGAAGGCCGCGCGCGAAGCGTTCATCGAAGTGGTCGACTTCGTCGCGGGCCAGACCAAGGCCTCGCCCAACGCGGTGTTCGCGGGCAGCGTGCCGTACCTGATGCTCGCGGGGAATCTCGTGGCCGGCTGGCAGCTCGCGCGCTCGCTGATCATTGCCGAAGACCTCGCCTCGCGCAGCTTCGACACCGACTTCATGCTGGCCAAGATCGCGACCGCGCGCTTCTACGCCGAGCACATCCTGAACAAGGCGCCGAGCATCCGCGACAGCATCGTGGACGGCGCCGAGAGCGTCACGGCGCTGGCGCTCGACGCGTTCTGAGCCATACGGCATACGGCCCGTGTCGCCCATCTGACCGGCGGCGCGGGCCTCCCTCTCTTATAAAACCGATCCCATCTCCCGGAGACAACATGTCCAAGCTGCCCCCCGTCCTGGCGAACCTGCCGCTGCCGATCATCGGCTCGCCGCTGTTCATCATCAGCAACCCCAAGCTCGTGATCGCGCAATGCAAGGCCGGCGTGGTCGGCTCGATGCCCGCGCTCAACGCGCGCCCCGCGGCGCAGCTGGAAGAGTGGCTGATCGAGATCACCGAGGAACTGGCCGCCTACAACAAGGCCAACCCCGACAAGCCCGCCGCGCCGTTCGCCATCAACCAGATCGTGCACAAGAGCAACGACCGCCTGGACCACGACATGGAGATGGTCGTGAAGTACAAGGTGCCGATCGTCATCACCTCGCTGGGCGCGCGCACCGACGTGAACGACGCGGTGCACAGCTACGGCGGCGTGACGCTGCACGACATCATCAACAACAAGTTCGCGCAGAAGGCGATCGAGAAGGGCGCCGACGGCATCATCGCCGTGGCGGCCGGTGCCGGCGGCCATGCGGGCGTGAAGAGCCCGTTCGCGCTGGTGCAGGAAATCCGCCAGTGGTTCGACGGCCCGATCGCGCTGTCGGGCGCCATCGCCACCGGCGGCGCGGTGCTCGCGGCGCAGGCCATGGGCGCGGACTTCGCCTACATCGGCACCGCCTTCATCGCCACCGAGGAAGCGCGCGCGAGCGAGGACTACAAGCAGGCCATCGTCGATGGCAACTCGGACGACATCGTCTACTCCAGCCTCTTCACCGGCGTGCATGGCAACTACCTCGCACCCAGCATCGTCAAGGCCGGCATGGACCCGGCGAACCTCCCCGAAGGCGACGTGAAGACCATGAACTTCGGCGGCGGCGACGGCAGCAAGGCCAAGGCCTGGAAAGACATCTGGGGCTCGGGCCAGGGCATCGGCGCCGTGACCGAAGTGGCGAGCGCCGCGGCCTTCATCGACAAGCTCAAGCGCGAATACCAGGAAGCAAGGCAGCGGCTGGCGCTCTGAGCGCCGACTGACCGTGGCTTCAGCCATCGCGTCATCGCCCCTGCCGCCCCCGCCTTCGCAAGCGGGGCGCATGCCGTTGCTCGACGCGGCCAAGGGCCTCGCCTGCGCGGTGATCGTCGGGCACCACCTCTCGCGCTACGGGCCGATGCCCGCGGGCGCCTACGGGCTCGCGCCCGATTTCTTCGGCTGGCTGGCCGAAGACGGCCGGCTCGCGGTGCAGGTGTTCCTCGTGATCGCGGGCTTTCTCGCGGCGGCGAGCCTGGCGCCCGACGGCCTCTTGCGCGTGGACCGTCCCATCGCGCGCATCCTGCAGCGCTATGGGCGGCTGGTGATGCCGTACCTGGCCGCGCTCACCGTCTGCGTGCTGGTGGCCGCGCTGGTGCGGCCGTGGCTCGATGAAGACGTGGTGCCGGCATCGCCGACCATCGGCCAGTTGTTCGCGCACGGCCTCTTGCTGCAGGACCTGCTGGGCTACGAGTCGCTGTCCACCGGCGTCTGGTACGTGGCCATCGACTTCCAGCTCTTCGCGCTGGCGCTGATGCTCGTGGGCCTGCCGGCCATGCTGAGCCCGCCGACGCCGGGCACCGTCAATCCATCGTCGCGATGGATGCCCGTGCTGCTGGTGCTCGCGCTGGCCGTGACCTCGCTGGTGCTCTTCAATCGCAACGCCAGCCTGGACGACACGGCGCTCTATTTCTTCGGCGCCTACGGCCTCGGGATGCTGGTGTTCTGGATCGGCCGCGCAACGCGCGCGAGCACCTGGCAGGGCGCGGTGGCGCTGCTGGTGCTGGTCGGCGCAGGCGCGCTGGCGATCGAATGGCGCAGCCGCATCGCGACGGCGCTGGTGACGGCGCTGCTGATCGCGCTCGCGCAGCACCGCCACTGGCTCTCGCCCGCGAAGTGGCCGGCGGCGGCGGTGCCGCTGCAGCGCCTGGGGCGCATGTCGTACTCGCTGTTCCTGATCCACTTTCCGGTGCTGCTGGCGATGAACGCCCTGGTCGCGAACCTCGCGCCGCACGGGCCGTGGCTCGACCTGCTGGGCATGGTCGCGACCTTCGGTCTTTCGGTGGCCGCGGCGGCGCTGCTGTACCGCTGGGTGGAGGCGCGCCCGGCCTCGTGGCGCGCCGTGTTCACGCTGTTCGCCGCATTGCTGGTGAGCGGCATCGCCGTGTCGTACTAGCCCAGTTCGGCGCCCAGTCCGGCGCCCGGGTTGCCGCCCGCACGAGGCGACGCGCGCGCCGCCGCCGACCGGTACGAGCCCGGCGCACCGCCCGTCCAGGTCTTGAACGCCCGCTGGAAGGCCGCGCTGTCCGCGAACCCCAGCTCCTCGGCCAGCGCCGCGAGCGGCACGGTGCTGGTGTTGAGCCGCACGATCGCCACGTCGCGCCGCAGCTGGTCCTTGAGCGACTGGAACGACGTGCCTTCCGTCGCCAGGTGACGCTGCAGCGTGCTCACCGACATGTGCAGGCTGTTCGCGGTGGTCGCGAGGTCGGCCCACGCGGGCCGGTTCTGCTGCAGCACCGCGCGCACCTTCGCGCTCACCGCTTGCTCTGCGAGCCGCGGCAGGATCACATTGGCGGGCGACGCCGAGAGAAACACCTGCATCGCGTGCGCATCGCGGTGCATCGGCGTGGCGAGCGCGCTCGCGTCGAACCACATGGCCGTCAGCGGCTGGCCGAACTGCAGCGGGCCGGGAAACACCTTGGCATAGCCATCGGCATACGGCGGCAGCTCGAAGCCGAAATCGAAACGCCGTGCCACCAGCCGGCCGCCGTGCAGCCAAGCGAAGAGCCGCCAATACACCCGCAGCATCAGCTCGTGCAAAAAGTTCTGGTGCAGCGCCTGCAGGTTGTTCAACCGCAGGCCGAAGCCCGCGAGCGAACCTTCCTCCAGCAGCACCAGAGAAAGGTCGTCCTGCAGCAGGCTGAAGGTGTGCGCCACGCGCCGCAGCGCCACCTCGAAGGTGGGCGCGCCCAGCGAAGAACGCAGCATCAGCGCGAAGCTGCCGCAGCGCAGGCGCCGCGTGAGAAAGCCCAGGGCCTCGTCGTCCATGCGCTGCATCAGCAGCGCGAAGAGGGCCACGTACTGCTCGCCCGTGACGCGCGCACCCGCCTCCTGCAGCAGCGAGGGCGCGATGCCCGCGTCTTCCAGCGCCGTGTCGATGCACACCGCCCCCTCGGCCCCGCGCGCCTGCACGCCCGAGAGCATGCCCTGCACGAAGGCGATCGGAATGGTGATGGGCGGTTGCAGCATGTGTCGGTGGATTGACGTTTTCTGCCATGCGATCGAAGCGAACTGCAATCGCCGGACAGTGCGGGGATTTCTACCATGCCACTGCACAAGAACCAGACGGAGACAAACCCATGTACCTGACCCAAGGCCTTCATCGCGCCGTGCAGCAACGCCCCGACGCCATCGCGGTGCGCTTTGCCGGCCGCGCCCGCAGTTTTCGCGACTTCGCCGAACGCGTCGCGCGCCTGGCCGGTGCGCTCCAGGCGCTGGGCATGCAGGCGGGCGACCGCGTCGCCATGCTGTCGCTCAACTCCGACCGCTACCTGGAATACCAGATGGCCGTGCCCTGGGGCGGCGGCGTGCTCAACCCCTGCAACATCCGCTGGTCGCCGGCCGAGATCCTCTACTCGCTGGAAGACTCCGGCTCGAGCATCCTGCTGGTGGACGAGACCTTCCGCGCCGTGGTCGAGCAGATGCGCACCCAATCGAAAAGCCTGCGCGAAGTCATCTACTGCGGCGACGGCCCGTTGCCGGCCGGCATGCACAGCTACGAGGGGCTCATCGACGCCGCCTTGCCGGTGCCCGACGCCGTGCGCCGCGGCGAAGACCTGGCGGGCATCTTCTACACCGGCGGCACCACCGGCTTTCCCAAGGGCGTGATGCTCAGCCACATCAACATCTGCAGCTCGGCGCTGGCGGCGCAGGCCGAGGGCCTGGCACCGGACGGCGGCTGCTACCTGCATGCCGCGCCGATGTTCCACCTGGCCGACATGGGCCTGGCCACGCCGCACTGGTTCGCGGGCAACACGCACGCGATCCTGCCGATGTTCACGCCCGAAGGCGTGCTCGACGCCATCGAGCGCGACCGCGTGACCAGCCTGCTCCTGGTGCCCACCATGATCCAGATGCTGGTCGACCATCCCGCCATGCGCAAACCGCGCGACCTGAGCAGCCTCAAGGGCATCACCTACGGCGCCTCGCCGATTTCCGAGGCCGTGCTCAATCGCGCGATGGAGGCTTTCCCGGGCGTCGATTTCGTGCAGGCCTACGGCATGACCGAGCTGTCGCCCATCGCCACGCTGCACCCGGCCTTCTTCCACACGGCCGAGGGCCGCAAGACCGGCAAGCTGCGCTCGGCGGGCCGCGCCAGCGTGTGCATGGAAGTGCGTATCGTCGATGCCGACGGCACCGAGGTGCCGCGCGGCACGGTGGGCGAAGTGGCGGTGCGCGGCCCCAACGTGATGCAGGGCTACTGGAACAAGCCCGAACAGACTGCCGCCGCGCTGCGGGGTGGCTGGATGCACACCGGCGACGGCGCCTACATGGACGCGGACGGCTTCATCTTCGTGGTCGACCGCATGAAGGACATGATCATCAGCGGCGGAGAGAACGTGTACTCCGCCGAGGTCGAGAACGCCATCAACCAGCACCCCGCGGTGGCGGCGTGCGCGGTCATCGGCATCCCCAGCGAGGAGTGGGGCGAGACGGTGCATGCGGTGGTGGTGCCCAAGCCCGGGCAGGGCGTGCAGCCCGAGGAATTGATCGCGCACTGCAAGACCCTGATCGCCGGCTACAAGTGCCCGCGCAGCGTGGCCGTGGTCGAGGCGCTGCCGCTGTCGGGCGCCGGCAAGGTGCTCAAGACCAAGCTGCGCGAGCCCTTCTGGCAAGACCGCCAGCGCAGCGTGGCCTGACCTTCTTTCAGAAGCATTTCTTCAAAGCATTTTTCCAATCCGAACATCAAGGAGACCTTTATGAGTCAAGACGTCTATGTGGTCGGGGTCGGCATGATCCCCTTCACCAAGCCGGGCGCGAACCAGCCCTATCCGCAGATGGCCGCGCATGCGACCAATGCCGCGCTCAAGGACGCGGGCATCGGCTACGAGCTCGTCCAGCAGGCCTACGTGGGCTACGTGTACGGCGACTCCACCGCCGGCCAGCGCGCGCTGTACGAGGTGGGCATGACCGGCATCCCGGTCGTCAACGTCAACAACAACTGCTCCACCGGCTCGACCGCGCTCTTCCTCGCGCGCCAGGCCGTGGCCAGCGGCGCGGCCGACTGCGTGCTCGCCCTCGGCTTCGAGCACATGAGCCCCGGCGCGCTGGGCGCGGTGTTCAACGACCGCCCGAGCCCGTTCGACAATTTCGAGAGCATCACCGACGAGCTGGTCGGCAACGAGCAGGTGCCGCTCGCGCTGCGCTACTTCGGCGGCGCGGGCCTGGCGCACATGCAGCAGTACGGCACGCAGATGTCCACCTTCGCGAAGATCCGCGCCAAGGCGAGCCGCCACGCGTCGAACAACCCGGTGGCGCTGTTCCGCACCGTCGTCACCGAGGACGAGGTGATGGCCGCGCCCGTCATGTGGCCCGGCGTGATGACCCGGCTCATGGCCTGCCCGCCGACCTGCGGCGCGGCCGCGGCCATCGTCTGCTCGCCGCGCTTCGCCGAACGCCACGGCCTGGACCGCAGCGTGCGCATCAAGGCGCAGGCCATGACCACCGACCGCCCCGTGACCTTCGAGAGCCGCGACATGCGCGAGGTCGTCGGCTTCAGCATGGCGCAGGAGGCCGCGCAGAAGGTGTACGACGCGGCCGGCGTCGGCCCGCAGGACATCGACGTGGTCGAGCTGCACGACTGCTTCGCGCACAACGAGCTCATCAGCTACGAGGCGCTGGGCCTGTGCCCCGTCGGCGGCGCGGAGAAGTTCGTGGTCGACGGCGACAACACCTATGGCGGCAAGGTGGTGACCAATCCGTCTGGCGGGCTGCTGTCCAAGGGACATCCGCTCGGGGCGACCGGACTTGCGCAATGCACGGAGCTGGTCCAGCAGCTGCGCGGCACGGCAGACAAGCGGCAGGTCGAAGGCGCGCGGATGGCGCTGCAGCACAACCTCGGGTTGGGCGGCGCGTGCGTGGTCACGCTGTACGAACGCGTCTGAGGAACAGGCCACACACATGATCGACAAGAAATGGATCGGCCACGCGCTGCCCGCCTCGGTGCTCCCCATCGAGCGCACGCGGCTGCAGTTCTTCGCCAAGGCCATCGGCGAGACCGATCCGGTCTACACCGACGCCGCTGCCGCACGTGACGCGGGCTACGCAGACCTGCCCGCGCCACCCACGTTCCTCTTTGCGGCCGAGCTGGATTCGGGCGCTTCGAACCAACTGCTCGACGACCTGCAGATCCCGCTCTCGAAGCTCCTGCACGGCGAGCAGAGCTTCAGCTACCACCGGCCCGCCTGCGTGGGCGACACGGTGACGGTGCGCTCCACCATCAGCGACATCTACGACAAGAAAAACGGCGCGCTCGAATTCGTCGTGAAGACCTCGCGCGCGACCAACCAGCGCGACGAGCTCGTGGCCGAGCTGCGCACGGTCATCGTGTGCCGCCACTGAAAAAAGGTTCAGCCATGACCACCATCCGCTACGACGACGTGCAGATCGGCGACGAGCTGCCCGCACTGCAACTGCCGCCGGTCAACCGCACCACGCTCGCGCTCTTCGCGGGCGCCTCGGGCGACCACAACCCGATCCACATCGACACCGACTTCGCCCGCAAGGCCGGCATGCCCGACGTGTTCGCGCAGGGCATGCTGGGCATGGCCTGGCTCGGCCGGCTCGTCACGCAGTGGGCGCCGCAGTCGCAGCTGCGCCGCTTCGACGTGCGCTTCCAGGGCATCACCCACATCGGCCATGCGGTGCGCTGCACCGGCCGCGTGGTCGAGAAGCTCGAGCACAACGGCGAGCGCTGCGTGCGCGTCGAGGTGCTGAGCGCCAACCAGTACGGCCAGGCGCGCATCGCCGGCGAGGCGCTGGTGGCGTTCGCCTGAGCGATTCCAAAGAAACAACGAAACAACGAAAGAAAAAAACAACATGGCACTCAAGCTCGAAGGCAAGGTCGCCCTCATCACCGGCTCGGGCCGCGGCATCGGCCGCGCGATCGCGCTCAAGCTCGCGTCCGAAGGCGCACGCATCGTGGTCAACGACCTCGATGCCGAACCGGCCGAGGAAACCGTCGAGGCCATCCGCGCGACGGGCGGGCAGGCCGTGGCCTGCGTGGGCAGCGTCTCGGCGCCGGACTTCGCCGAGCGCTTCGTCGGCACCGCGGTGAGCGAATACAAAGGCCTGGACATCCTGGTGAACAACGCCGGCTACACCTGGGACAGCGTCGTGCAGAAGATGACCGACGAGCAGTGGTACGCGATGATCGACGTGCACCTGACGGCGCCGTTCCGCATCCTGCGCGCGGCGCAGCCGGTGATCCGCGCGTTGTCCAAGACCGAGGGCGAGGCCGGCCAACGCGTGGTGCGCAAGGTGGTCAACATCTCGTCGGTGGCCGGGCTCTTCGGCAACGCGGGCCAGGCCAACTATTCGACCGCCAAGGCCGGCATCGTCGGCATGACGCAGACGCTCGCCAAGGAGTGGGGCCGCATGAACGTCACGGTCAACTGCGTGGCCTTCGGCTTCATCCAGACCCGGCTCACCGCGAGCACCACCGAGGCGTCCACCGCGAACATCGAGGGCCGCGAGATCAAGGTCGGCATCAACCCCGGGCTGCTCGCGATGATGGAGCAGTCGATTCCGCTCGGCCGCGGGGGCACACCCGAGGAAGCGGCCGGCGCGGTGTACCTGCTGTGCACGCCCGAGTCGGACTACGTGAGCGGCCAGACGCTGATGTGCAGCGGCGGCTTGACGGGCATCTGACATGAACGCCGCCGAAGGCATCGGCTGGAGCGTGCAGGGCGACATCGGCCGCATCGTGCTGCAGCGGCCCGGGAGCGCGAACGCGCTGACGTCGGCGAGCGTGCGGGCGCTGGTCCGCGCGATCGACGAGGTGCTCGAACAGAAGCCGCGCGCCATCCTCCTGACCGGCGAGGGCAAGGCGTTCTGCGCGGGCGGCGACATCGACGAGTTCGTGGCCGCCGGCGAGCGGCTGCCCGCGCTGGTGAACGAAATTCTCGACGGGCTTCATCCCGCGTTGCTGCGCCTGGCGACAGGCCCGGCACCGCTGGTCGTTGCCGTGAACGGACCGGCCGGCGGCGCGGGCGTGGGGCTCGCGCTGTGCGGCGACTTCGTGCTGGCCGCCGAATCGATGAAGCTGCGCACGGGCTACGCGGCCATCGGCCTCTCGCCCGATGCGGGCGCCTCGTACTTCCTCTCGCGCCGCGTGGGGCCGGTGCGGGCGCAGCAGTGGCTGATGCTCAGCGACGCCATCGACAGCCAGCGATGTCTCGCGACCGGCGCGGTCGATGCGGTCTATCCGGATGCGGGGCTCGCCGCGGCGAGCGAAGCGCTGGTGGCGCGGCTGGCCGCCGGTGCGAGCGCGTCGTTCGCAGGCATCAAGGCCCTGTGCGGCGGCGCGCCGGGCCGGCCGATCGAAGAACACTTCGCGATGGAGCAGAAGCTGCTGCACGAACGAGCCGGCAGTGCGGATGCGCGCGAAGGCGTGGCCGCCTTCGTTGCGAAGCGGGCGCCGCGTTTCACGGGCCGCTGAAGCGAGGGTGGCGCCGCCGCGGCGCATGCAAGAATCGCCGCGGCCCTTTCGCCTTGCGCCCACCCTATGGAGTTCTCTTGAGTCTTGTCTCCACGACCGCGCTTCGTTACTTTGCCGAAGTCGTTCGCGCCGGCTCGATCAGGGCGGCGTCCGAGAACCTGTATGTCGCGGCCTCCGCCATCAGCCGGCAACTGGCGATGCTGGAAGACTCGCTGGGCGCCCCCTTGCTGGAGCGCCGCCAGGGGCGCGGCAAGGTCAAGCTCACCGCGGCCGGCGAGCTTCTGATGCGCTATCACAAGAACATCGTCAAGGAGTCCGGGCGGCTGCACTCCGAGATCGAGGCGCTGCAGGGCCTCAAGCGCGGCCACGTCAACTTCGGCATGCCCGAATCGCTCACGCGCGACTTCATGCCGCAGTTCTTCTCCGCCTTCTCCAAGCGCTATCCGGGCATCTCGTTCAGCGTGAAGGTCAGCGGCAGTCCCACGCTGGCCGAGATGCTGCTGGAAGACGACCTGGATGCATGCTTCACCTTCGGCGACATCGCGTTCCAGGACCTGTCGGTGGTCTATTCGCGCCTCTTGCCGCTGTACGTGATGGTGCCGACCGGGCACCCGCTCGAGGGCAGCAAGTCGCTGCGGCTTTCCCAGTGCGCCGAGTACGGCCTGTCGTGGCTCGATTCGTCGCTGTGGGCGAGGCAGCAGTACGACGAGATGCTCGCCAAGGCGAAGATCCGCCCGCGCATCGCGCTGGAGACCAACTCCTACGAGCTCATGCGCAACGTGGCGGCCGAGGGCATGTGCCTCACCTTCACGACCGCGCCGCTGGAAGACCCGTTCGGGCGCCCGAGGGCGGGCTCCTACGTGCCGCTGAAAGACCCGCGCGCCCGGCCGCAGCGTCTGGCCTTGAGCGTGCACAAGGGCCGCAGCCTGCCGATCCCGGTGGCCGCCTTCCTGTCGGAACTCACCGCCGCGCTCGAGGCGGCCGAGAAGCTGGCCGAGCCGCGCGCCGAGCCCCGCGCACCGCGCAGCCGACAGGCCAAGTAAGGTGCGCGCCGCGGCGGCGCGTCAACCCGCGGCCAGCTCCGCGGGCGTCTTGTACTTCTGCACCGCCGCGAAGCGCCGCACCAGGTAGTCGCCCGACTTGATGGGCGCATGCCGCGGTTCGCCTTCGCCGGGCGCGAACTCGGGCAGGCACGCCACCGGCGTGTCGTAGTCGAGGTTGAAGAAGGTCGGAATCGAGTAGCGCTCCCTGCCCGTGCGGTTCGCCACCCGGTGCGGGTTGGACACGTAGACATCGTTGGTCCACACCTTCACCAGATCGCCCAGGTTGACGACCAGCGTGCCCTCCACATAGGGCGCGCCCACCCACTCGCCACCGCGCGTGCACAGCTCCAGGCCGCCGATGGGGTCTTGCGCCAGCACGGTCAGCATGCCGTAGTCGGTGTGGGCGGCGGCGCCCAGCTCCAGGTTGGTGAACGACTCCTGCGGCGGGTAGTGAAAGAGCCGCGACTGCACCATCGGCTTGGTGGCGTACTGCAGGAAGAAGCCTTCGTCCTGGCCGACGGCCGTGGCGAAGATCTTCAGCAGGTTGCGCCCCAGTGCGATGGTGGCGTCGAAGTACGCCATGGCCGCGGGTTCGAGCCAGGGCTTGTCCGCGGGCCAGCGGTTGGGGCCGTGCAGCGGCAGGCCGCTCGCCACATCGGGGTCGGTCAGCGGCAGGTCCATGCCTAGCTCGTAGCTCTCCTTCAGGTCCGGCTTGTGGCCCGGGTGCTGCGTGACGCCCATGGGCATGAAGCCGCGGCGAAAGCGCTCGTCGATGCGGTCCTTCAGGCGCTCCTCCATCGGCAGCGACATGTAGCGCCGGGTGGCGTCGAACACCGTGTCGATCACGGCCTGCGGCACGCCGTGGTTCTTCACGTAGAAAAAGCCGGTGTTGGTGCAGGCGGCCTTGAACTGCTCGACCACCGGCCCGATCGGGCCGCCGGCCAGCCACGGGCCCAGGTCCAGGATCGGCATCTCCTGCGCGGAGGCCCTGCGGGGGGCTTCGAGCTTCTGTTCGTCGGGGTTCATTGCGTTGCTCCTTTTTTGTCGGGGTTGGGTTGTTGTTGCTTCAGGTGCCGCGGGACAGGTCGGTGAACGCCTCGGCCCAGAACACCACGCGCCGCGCGATCGCCTTCATCAGGCCGTGCAGCACGATGCCGATGGCCGAGAGCACGATGAGGATGGCGAACATGCCCGCCGCATCCATCGAGAAGTTGCGCTGCAGGATGAGGTAGCCCAGGCCCGCCTGCGCGCCCACGAATTCGCCCACGATCGCGCCGATCACGGCCAGCACGATGCCGATGTCCAGCCCCGCGAACACATAGGGCAGCGCATGCGGCAGCCGCACCATGCGGAACACATGCCAGGGCGAGGCGGTGAACGCGCGCATCAGGTCGATCTGGTCCCGGGGCGCCGAGCGAAGGCCCACGATGGTGTTGGCGAGCACCGGAAAGAAGACGATGGTCGCGGTGATCACCACCTTGGAGGTGGTGTCGAAGCCGAACCACAGCACGAACAGCGGCGCCACCGCCACCTTGGGCACGGTCTGGAAGGCGACCACGTAGGGGTAGAGCACCAGCTCGAGCAGCGCGCTCTGGCCGATCAGCGCGCCCAGCACGAAGCCCGCGAACGCGCCGAGCGCGAAGCCCGCGAGGATCTCGTAGAGCGTCACCCACAGGTGCGGCCACACCTCGCCCGACTGGAAGATGTCGAGGATCGAGCGGGCCACGCCCACGGGCCCCGGAAAGATCAGGTGCGACACGCCCAGCGCGCTCACCGCGAGCTGCCACGCGGCCACCACGGCCACGAAGACGGCCACGATCAGCGCCTTGCGGCGCGCGGGGGTGAGCCACGGGGCGGGCGGCTCGAAGTCGGTGTTCCCTATGTTCCCGATGCTTTCGGTGTTGGTGGTGTTGGTGATGTGCGCGGTGTTCATCCGTCGAGCCCTCCACTGGCATTCAGGTTGGTCCGGATGCCGCGAACGTGGCTGCCGAACCGCTCGGTGTTGATGAGGTCCAGCGTGCGCACGGCGGGCAGGTCGACCTCGATCACCTGCGTGACGCGTCCCGGCCGCGGCGACATGACGATCACGCGGTCGCCGAGGAACACGGCCTCCGGAATGCTGTGCGTCACCAGCATGATCGTGGCGCCGGTGCGCTCGCGCAGCTTGAGCAGCTCCACGTTCATGGTCTCGCGCGTCATGGCGTCGAGCGCGCCGAAGGGCTCGTCCATCAGCAGCAGCATCGGGTCGTTGACCAGCGCGCGCGCAATGCCCACGCGCTGCTGCATGCCGCCGGAGAGCTCGCCGGGGTACTTGGTCTCGAAGCCTTCCAGGCCCACCAGGTGCAGGTAGTGCAGGGCGCGTTCGCGCGCCACCTTCGCATCGCGGCCCTGGATCTGCGCGGGCACCAGCACGTTGTCGATGATGTTGCGCCACGGCAGCAGCACGGGCGACTGGAACACCACGCCGACATCGCGGCTCGGCCCGCTGTGGCGCCGCCCGCCCAGCTCGACCGTACCGCGGCTCGCGCGCTCCAGCCCGGCCAGGATGCGCAGCAGCGTGCTCTTGCCGCAGCCGCTCGGGCCGACCACGGTGACGAACTCGCCGCGCGCGACGCTGAAGCTCACGTCGTGCAGCGCGACCACGTCGGCGCCGTCCTTCGAGCGGAAGGTCTTGTGCAGGCCCTGGAAGCGGAACGCCGGCACGGCGCCCGATGCCTCGTGCAGCGTCGTTCGCTGTACGGGGAACTGGACCTGCGCGCTCATGCCGCCGCCTGCTGCTCGCCGCCGGCGAGGGCGACCCACGCATCGACCGCGCGGACCGCCGCCGAACGCTGCTCGGGCGTGATGAAGGCGGCCTCGAAGCTGTTGAGCGCCAGGCTCGCCAGGTCGTCGCGCCCGAGGCCCAGCGCCTCCTGGCAGGCGAGGTAGTTGTCGTTGACGTAGCCGCCGAAGTAGGAGGGGTCGTCGGAGTTGACGGTCACGCACAGGCCCGCGTCCATGAGCCTGCGCAGCGGATGCGCGGCCATCGAGGGCACCAGCCGCAGCTTCAGGTTGGACAGCGGACACACCGTGAGCGGGATGCGCCGTTGCACCAGTTGCGCGACGAGCGCGGGGTCGTCCAGGCAGGCGTTGCCATGGTCCACGCGCTGCACCTGCAGCAGCTCGACCGCCTCGCGCACGTACGCGGCCGGCCCTTCCTCGCCCGCATGCGCCACCACCTTGAAGCCGCGCTCGCGGCAGCGGCGAAAGAACTCGGCGAACTTGGACGGCGGGTTGCCCACCTCCGCGCCGCCGAGGCCGAAGCCCAGCAGCCGGCCGTACCAGGGGTGCAGTTCCTCCAGCAGCGCGAGCGCCTCGTCTTCGCTGCGGTGGCGCTGCACGACGACGATCAGGCCCGCGCTGATGCCGTCCCCGGCCTGCGCGGCGGCCATCGCGCCGAACACGCCCTCCATCACCGCGGCCAGCGGCACGCCGCGGCTGGTGTGGCCTTGCACGCCGAGGAACATCTCCGCATGCAGCACGCGGTCGGCGTGGGCGCGGCGCAGGTAGTCGCGCGTCACGTCGAAAAAGTCCTCGGGCTGCACGAGCACGCGGCAGCCGTCGTAGTACAGGTTCAGGAAGTCCTGCAGGTCGGTGAAGCGGTAGGCCTCGCGCAACTCGGCCTCGGTCTGCCAGCGCAGCGCCACGCCGTTGCGCCGGGCCAGTTGCAGGAAGAGCGCAGGCTCGATCGAGCCTTCGATGTGCATGTGCAGTTCGGCCTTGGGCAGGCCCGCCACGAATTGCGCGGGTGTCATGTCACAGCCCCTTGCAGGCCTTGGCGGCCTCGATGACGGCGTTGCGGTCGAAGCGGTTGATGGCCTCCACGAAGCCGGGCTTCAGGTACAGCATCGACTCGGGCGGCAGCGTGCGCTTGATGAGGCCGTCCTTTTGCATCGCGTCCTGCATGCGGCCGTAGGCGGCGGGGCTCATCGCGCCGATCAGCTTGCCGCCGTTCATGGTCTGCGCATCGGCCATCGTCTCCAGCTGCGTCTTCAGCAGCGCCAGGTCCCATTTGGCGAGCGTGGCCTCGTCGGCGCCCGTGGGCTTGCCGCCGGGAAAGTACTTCCAGTGGATCTGGCGCGCGCACTCGGGGGCGGTCTGCGCGAACAGCGTCGCCTTGGCCGCGCCGCGCGCGATGGCCTCGACCATCGCCGGGTCGGCATCGATGGTCTTCTGCATGGTGGCGAAAGTGAAGTCGGGCAGCGAGCGCCACGCCGGATCGAACAGCACGCGCATGTTCGCGCCCGCGTTCTGGAAGCCCGTGAGCGCGGAGCCCCAGAACATCAGCGCCTGCACGCGGCCCGTGCGCATCGCCTCCAGCGCCGGCGCGCCGGCACCGGTGGCGATGATCTGCACCTCGGTGTCGGGGTTGATGCCGTTGGCGCGCAGGTACCCCTTGAGCAGCGGCATGCCGCCCGTGCCCAGGCTGAAGATGCCGATCTTCTTGCCCTTGAGGTCGGCCACCGTCTTCACGGGGCTGTCCTGCGGCACGCCGATGCCCCAGTCGATCACGCCGGTGCCCATGAGCCCGCGCACGGCGACGTTGTTGTCGGTGTTGGCCTGGATGAGGCCGGTGGAGTTGACCTGAGCGAAATCGACGCCGCCGGCCACCATCTGCTGGATGCCCTGCAGCGAGCCGCCGGTGGTGACGATCTTCACGTCGTAGCCCTCGGCCTTCCAGTACCCCAGCGCGATGGGCAGCGTGAGCCAGGGGTAGGTGACATTGACCACCTGCGTGCCCAGCGCGATGGTCACGGGCTTGAGCGGCTTGTTCTGCGCCTGCGCAGCGGGGCCCGACAGCAGGAGGCCCAGGGTGGCAAGTCCTGCGGCAAGGCGGGCGAAGACGGCGTGAAGGTGAGGGGACATGAACGATCCTGTGGTGCTCGGATCGCTGCGAGATTAGTCCCGGAAACCAATCGCTTTGGATCAATATTCCGTCAATATTGTTCTGATTTTTCGCACATTGTCAGAACGGGCCCACCCGCCGTTCCGGTGCGCGCAGCGCCGCGCGGGCGCGGCCGTTCAGCCGCCCAGCACGCGCGCCGCGCCCAGCATCTCGTGCGTGTCGTGCGCCATCACCGCAAGGAACGCCAGGAGGCCGATGTAGTACACGCTGTACGTCACCCGCGTCTCGGTGGAGACGGCGTAGTACTGCTGGTTGGCCGGGTCCTTCGGGTCGTACTTCCAAGCCCGCATCACCTGCGGCGCGGCGAGCACCGCGACCAGGATCAGCATCGGGCTCGGCCGCCAGAAGAAGAGGGCCGCGAGCACCGGCACGCCCGCGAGCCACACGCGCGGCGTGAGCACCGCGGTGATGCGCCCGCCGTCGAACGGCGAGAGCGGAATCAGGTTGAACAGGTTGATGAAGAAGCCCGCATACGCGAGCGCCAGCAGCAGCCGGCTGTCGGATTCGCGCGCCACGAAGTAGCAGGCCAGCGCCGCGAGGCTGCCGAGCAGCGGGCCGCCGAAGCCGACCCAGGCTTCGGTCTCCACGTCGTGCGGCTGGTCCTTCAGCTCGATCCATGCGCCCACGAACGGAATGAAGGTGGGCAGCCCGACATCCAGGCCGCGCTGCTTCGCCGCGAGGTAGTGGCCCATCTCGTGCACGAGGATGAGCGCGACGAAACCCGCCGCGTAGCGCCAGCCGAACACGAAGGCATAGGCCACCACCGACAGCAGCATCGTGCCGCCCGAGAGCAGCAGCTTGCCCAGCTTGCCCGCGCTCAGCAGGACCAGCAGCAGCTTGACCATGGATCGCCCTTCAGTCCTTCGGCGCTCAGGCCTCGGGCGTCTTCTTCTTGAAGATCTTGGCGATGCCCCAGAGCGCAGCGCCACCGGCCACGACCGCGATCTTCGCGAACTTGGCCAGGAACGCGAGGGCGAGCGCGAAGAGGCCCAGCTTCTTCACCGCAACGCCGGCCACCAGTGCCGCGAGGCCGTAGGCGGCGACCTTGTCGGTGGACGAATTGAAGTCCGCGTACTTCTTGCCGTCGTCGTACTGCAGCGCGGCCAGGAGCTTGGCGGCGTCGGGCTTGTAGGTGTCCAGGTCCTTGGCGTTGGTGATGAGGTTCAGGCTCAGGTAGCCGTCGCGGCCCAGCGCGTAGGTGTTGTAGTTCACGCCCTGCCTGTCGCCCGTGTCGCCCTTCTTCTTCGAGAGGGCCGACCACACGAGGCGGTGCGTCTGCGCTTCGTACTGCGGCTTCTGCGCCCAGCCGGTGACCTCGATGCCCGGGATGCCGCGCTTGGCGCGCTCCTCGTTCGCTGCCTCGGTGCCTTCCTTCAGGCTCTTGAGCAGGTCGTCGGCGTTCCAGTCCTTCGCGTCGTCGTCCTTGATGTAGCCCTCTTTCACGAACTTGACGACGGCCATCCAGTCGGCGTCGTCGGCGGGAAAGATCGCGCCGATGAAGGTGTCGTCGGTGCGGTTGCCCATGCTGCGCATGAGCTGCGCGGCCGCGGGCGTGGGCACCCAGATGTAGCCCTCGGGCAGCTTCAGGTGCGCCTGGTCGCGCAACGGGATGTCGGCGGGGCCGGCCTTCTGCACGGCCTTGGCGGCCTTGAAGGCGGCTTCCTGTTCGGCTTCGAGCGAGTTCGCTGCGGAGGCCGTGGCAGGCGCGGTGGAAGTGGCGGGGGGCGCGGCGTTGCCGGTGTTGGTGGCCGCAAGGGCGCACGCGAGCAGCAAGCCGGCCGTCAGGCGGGCAGTATGAATACGCAAGTTCTCTCTCCTCGGTTGTTGTCGGTTTTTGTGAGACGCGAGGAGTTTATCGGCGCACTCGCCCAGGCCCAACAGTGCGTTTTCAGGGCCAGGGCGTGGGCGGCGGAATCTCGCACACCGGCTCGACGTCGATGCTCTTGAAGTCCGCCGGCGAGACGATCTCCAGGTACTCCATGTCGGGCGAGTAGTCGAACAAAAAGTGCCGGATGCCCGGCCGCTGGTGCACCACGTCGCCGGCCTCGACCAGGGTTTCCTTGTCCTCGTACATGAAGCGGGCCCAGCCCTTGACCATGATGACGATCTGGAAGTCCGCCTCGTGGCGGTGCCAGCCGGTGCCCGTTTCCGGTGCCATGTTGGCCTTGACCAGATGCGCGATGACCTTGCCGTTGGTGGCCTCGGCCACGCCCAGGTCGCGGTACACGAAGAAATCGCGCAGGCCCCCCGGCACGAACTCGGTGTCGCCGGGCTTGACGTGGGAGAACTGGGTGGCGGTACGGTCCAGCATGGGGCGCTCCTTCGCAGGGTGGTTGTGTTGCGGCGCAGCACGCATAAAGCGTTCCTGACGACGGGCGCGCTTCGTGACTTTCTCCCTCTCCCTCTGGGAGAGGGCGGGGTGAGGGCCCACGGCATTCACGCCACCTCAGCCCTCGATGAACACCCTTGACGCTCCCCGACCCCCTTCCCATACTCAACCGCATGGTTCACCCCGCCGCCCCGCCCGAAGCAGCCGCCCCCGACGCCGCCACCCTCGACGCCGTTTTTGCCGCGCTGTCCGACCCCACGCGCCGCACCGTGCTCGAAACCCTGGGCGAGCGCAGCCTCAGCATCACCGAGCTTTCCGCGCCGCACGGCATGTCGCTCACCGGCTTCATGAAGCACCTGCGCGTGCTGGAGAACGCAGGCCTCATCTCCCGCACGAAAGAGGGCCGCATCGTGCGCTGCGAGCTGTCGCCCCGGCCGCTGCAGGAGGCGGCCGTGTGGCTCACGCGCTACGAGAAATTCTGGACCGGGCGCCTCGATGCACTGGCGCGCTTTCTCTACCACCAGGAGGAGACCGAATGGCACACCCTGCCGACCCCGACCCCCATCCCGACCGAGAAGCCGAAGAACAAGAGCGCCCCGCGCTCACCCTCCGCCGGCACTACCGCGTCGCGCCCGACAAGGTCTGGCGCGCGTGGACCGACCCGCAAGCGCTGAGGCTCTGGTTCGGCCCCGGCGAAATCGTCTCGGTGCCGCTCGTGGAAATCGACCTGCGCGTCGGCGGGCGCTTTCGCGTGACCATGCTCGCCGACGACGGCCAGACGCACGACGTGAGCGGCACCTACCTGGAGATCGTGCCCAACCGCAAGCTGGTCTTCAGCTGGGCCTGGCGCAGCACGCCCGAGCGCGAATCGCGCGTCACCGTGCAGATCGAGCCCGATGGCAACGGCTGCGAACTGGTGCTGATGCACGAGCAGTTCTTCGACCAGGCGGCGCGCGACGCGCACGCGCACGGCTGGAGCGGCGCCCTCGTCAAGCTCGAACAGCGGCTGCACGGCGCAACCGCATGAACACCGCATGACCACCGCATGACCACCGCACCGATCGCCGACACGCTCGAAGCGATCTACCGCACCGAGTCGCGCCGCATCTTCGCCACGCTGGTGCGCCTGCTCGGCGATTTCGACCTGGCCGAAGAGGCGCTGCACGATGCCTTCCGCAGCGCCCTGGAGCAATGGCCGCGGGACGGCGTGCCCGCGAACCCGCGCGCCTGGCTGGTGTCGGCGGGGCGCTTCAAGTCCATCGACGGTATCCGCCGGCGAGCGCGCTTCACCGCGTGGGACGACGCGGCCGAGCACACCGCGGCGCTGGCCGATCCCGCGCCGGCGTGGGACGACGACAACGCCGAGGACCTCGAAGACGATCGCCTGCGCCTGGTCTTCACCTGCTGCCACCCCGCGCTCGCGCCCGACGCGCAGGTGGCGCTCACGCTGCGCGAGGTGTGCGGCCTCGCCACCGAGGAAATCGCCCGCGCCTTCCTCGTGCCCGCGCCCACCATCGCGCAGCGCATCGTGCGCGCCAAGGCCCGCATCCGCGATGCGCGCATTCCGTACCAGGTGCCCTCGCTGGCAGAGCTGCCCGAGCGGCTCGATGCGGTGCTGCGCGTCGTGTACCTCGTGTTCAACGAAGGCTATGCGGCCTCGTCGGGCGAGAGCGTCACGCGCGCCGATCTCTCGGCCGAGGCGATCCGGCTGGGCCGCCTGCTCGCCGGCCTGCTGCCCGACCCCGAGGCGCTCGGCCTGCTCGCGCTGATGCTGCTGCACGACTCGCGCCGCGCGGCCCGCACCTCGCCGGGCGGCGAGCTCGTGCTGCTCGATGCGCAGGACCGCCGCCTCTGGCATCGCGCGCAGATCGAAGAGGGCGCGGCGCTGGTCGAGCGCGCGCTGCTGTCGCGCCGCTTCGGCCCCTACGCGCTGCAGGCGGCCATCGCCGCCGTGCATGCCGAAGCGAAGGAGGCCGCCACCACCGACTGGCCGCAGATCGTCGGCCTCTACGACGTGCTGCTGCGCCTGGACCCCTCGCCCGTGGCCGAGCTCAACCGCGCCGCCGCCATCGCCATGCGCGACGGGCCCGCGGCGGGGCTGGCGCTCATCGATGCACTGCTCGCGCGCGGCGAGCTGGCCGACTACCACCTGGCCCACGGCGCCCGCGCCGAACTGTGCCGGCGGCTCGGGCGCATCGGCGACGCGCGCGGCGCCTACGAGCGTGCGCTGTCGCTGGCGCATCAGCTGCCCGAGCGGAAATTCCTGGAGCGGCAACTGACCCTGCTGCACCTCAAGTAGAAATTTTTTTTGGATCGGGTGTGCCGGACATGTCGATTTCCGCCATGGCCAATCGACCAGTGGTGTCTACATTCCCTTCATTCCCTTTTCAAGGAGATACCGCCATGAAATACCTCTGCCTCGTTCACTACGACGAAGCGGTGATCGACACGATGCCGCCCGATGAACTCAAGGCGCTGGGCGACGAATCGGCCGCCTACGATCGCGCGCTCGAGCGGGCCGGCCACTACATCGCCTCGAACGCGCTCGAACCCGTAAGACCGCCAAGGTCGTGCAGGTGCGCGGCGGCAAGCGCTCGCACGTCGACGGCCCGTTCGCCGAGGCGCGCGAGCAGCTTGGCGGCTTCATCCTCATCGAGGCGCGCGACCTCAATGCGGCGATCCAGCTGGCGGGGCGCATTCCGATGGCACGCTACGGCGCCATCGAAGTCCGGCCTGTAGAAACCCTCGAACGGAGAGCGGCATGAGGTACCTCTGCATCATCTACGGCACCGACGCCGAAACCGCGCACCTCTCTCCCCGCGAAATGGACCATTACGTGAACGAACACCTCGACTACGACCACGCCCTCCAGGCCCGCGGCAAGCTCGTCGCCTCCGAGGCGCTGCAGCCCGCCGAGACGGCGACCGTCGTGCGCATGCGCCGCGACAAGCTCTCGGTCACCGACGGCCCGTTCGCCGAAACCAGCGAATACCTCGGCGGCTTCTACCTGGTCGAAGCCGACAGCGACGAAGAGGCGCTCGAACTCGCGGCCGGCATTCCGTCCGCGCGTTTCAGCAGTGTCGAAGTGCGGCGCGTGAAGGGCAGCACGCGTGGCGCGGAGCGAACGCCATGAGCGGCGCGCCGCCCGCAACGCCGCCCGCCGCGCCCCCGGCCCGCGCCACGGTGCGCGAATGGACCGGCCTGGCCGTCATCGCGCTGCCGTGCATGCTCTATTCGATGGACCTCACGGTGCTGAACCTCGCGATCCCCTCGATCAGCGAGGAGCTCAAGCCCACGGCCTCGCAGCTCTTGTGGATCGTCGACATCTACGGCTTCTTCGTCGCGGGCCTCCTGGTCACCATGGGCACGCTGGGCGACCGCATCGGGCGGCGCCGGCTGCTCCTGATCGGCGCGGCCGCGTTCGGCATCGCCTCGGTGCTGGCCGCGTTTTCGACCAGCGCGAACATGCTCATCGCCACGCGCGCGCTGCTGGGCGTGGCGGGCGCGACGCTCGCGCCCTCGACGCTCTCGCTGATCCGCAACATGTTCCTCGACCCGGCGCAGCGCACCGTGGCCATCGGCGTGTGGATATCGAGCTATTCGGCCGGCGCCGTCATCGGCCCGGTGCTGGGCGGGGTGTTGCTGCAGTTCTTTCCGTGGGGCTCGGTGTTCCTCATCGGCGTGCCGGTGATGGTGCTGCTGCTGGTGCTCGGGCCCATTCTTCTGCCCGAGTACCGCGACCCCGATGCGGGGCGGCTCGACCTGGCCAGCGTGGCGCTGTCGCTGGGCGCGGTGCTGGCCGTCATCTACGGCATCAAGCAGATCGCCGAGCACGGGCCGGGCGTCGTGCCCGCGCTGTCGATCGCGGTGGGCGTGGCGCTCGGCTGGGTGTTCGCACGACGGCAGAAGCGCCTGGCCAATCCGATGATCGACCTGCAGCTCTTTCGCCTGCCGGCCTTCACCGTCTCGCTCGCGGCCTACATGCTCGCGTGCTTCGTGATGTTCGGGCTCTTTCTGTACAACGCGCAGTACCTGCAGCTGGTGCTGGGCATGTCGCCGCTGCATGCGGGCCTGTGGAGCGTGCCGGGCGCGGGGGCCTTCATCGTCGGCTCGATGGTCGTCTCGGCGCTCGTGCGGCGCATGCGCCCGGCCTACGTGATGGGCGGCGGGCTGGCCGTGGCGGCGGTGGGGTTCGCGATGCTCGTGGTGCTGCCCGCGTCGGCCGCGCAAGGCGGGCTCGCCTGGCTGGTCGCGAGCGCGGTCATCTCGTCGCTGGGCCTCGCGCCGGTGTTCACGCTGGCCACCGACGTGGTGGTGGGCAGCGCGCCGCCGGAGCGGGCCGGCGTGGCCTCGGCGATTTCGGAGACCAGTTCGGAATTCGGCGGCGCGCTGGGCATCGCGATCCTCGGCAGCATCGGCGCGGCGATCTACCGCAGCACGATGGCCGATGCGGTGCCCACGGGGCTGGCGGGTGCGGCCGAAGTGGAGGCTGCGCGCAGCACACTCGGCGGCGCGGTGGCGCTCGCTGGCCAACTCACGGGCAGCGCGGGCACCGAACTGCTCGATGCGGGCCGCGCCGCGCTGCTGCACGGCCTGCGCCTGACGGCCGGCATCTGCGCCGCGGTGCTGCTCATCGTGGCCGGCCTCGTCGCCTTCCGATTGCGTGACTCGGGTGAGGCCGGCGAGCCCAATGCCCCTCGAACACCGGGTGCCGCCGCATTGCCGGAGCGCTGACGAACACCCATACTGGCGCTTCCACGACGAGACCACCGGAGCCTCCCATGAGCAACGAACTGCGCAAGAAGCTGCACGACTTGGCCGAACTCTGCGAGAACACCACCGATCCGCAGACCAAGGCCATCATCGAGGCGATCCGGCTGCAGACGGCCGTGCTGAACGAGCGGCTGTTCTCCATCGAGCTGCAGGTGGGCGCGCTCACCAAGCGCCTGGAAGGCGCCTCCGAAAGCACGGCCTCCTGAGGGGTCGGGCGAGGGGGCCGCCGCTTTGTAGGGATAATCCCGGCCATGAGCGGCAACACTTTCGGAACACTCTTCGCGGTCACCAATTTCGGCGAATCGCACGGCCCGGCCATCGGCTGCGTCATCGACGGCTGCCCCCCGGGCATGGCATTGAGCGAGGCGGACATCCAGGGCGACCTGGACCGCCGCCGCCCCGGCACCAGCCGCCACGTCACCCAGCGCAACGAACCCGATGCGGTGCAGATCCTCTCGGGCGTGTACGAGGGCAAGACCACCGGCACCCCCATCGCCCTCCTGATCCAGAACACCGACCAGCGCAGCAAGGACTACGGGCAGATCGCCCAGCAGTTCCGCCCCGGCCACGCCGACTTCACCTACTGGAAGAAATACGGCATCCGCGATCCGCGCGGCGGCGGGCGCTCCTCGGCGCGGCTCACGGCGCCCATGGTCGCGGCCGGCGCGGTCGCCAAGAAATGGCTCGCCGAAAAATACGGCATGGTGTTTCGCGGCTGCATGACGCAGATCGGCGACATCGCCATTCCCTTCGAGAGCTGGGACCACGTGCCCAACAACCCCTTCTTCGCCCCCATCGCCGACGTGAGCGAACTGGAGGCCTACATGGATCGCCTCCGCAAAGCGGGCGATTCGTGCGGCGCGCGCATCCGCGTCACCGCCACCAACGTGCCCATGGGCCTCGGCGAGCCGCTCTTCGACAAGCTCGATGCCGAAATCGCCTACGCCATGATGGGCATCAACGCGGTGAAGGCCGTGGAAATCGGCGCCGGCTTCGACAGCGTCACCCAGCGCGGCACCACGCACGGCGACTCGATCACGCCGACCGGCTTCGTCACCAACAACGCGGGCGGCATCCTGGGCGGCATCAGCTCGGGGCAAGACCTGGAGGTGAGCATCGCGATCAAGCCCACCAGCTCGATCATCAGCCCGCGCCAGTCGATCGACATCCACAACAACCCCGTCGAGGTGGTCACCAAGGGCCGCCACGACCCGTGCGTGGGCATCCGCGCGACGCCCATCGCCGAGGCGATGCTCGCGCTGGTGGTGATGGAGCACGTGCTGCGCAACCGCGCCCAGTGCGGCGACGTGCAGACCGACGCCCAGAAGAGCGAAGCCGCGTCCCCGCAGGCCTCTTTCCTCTAGTGCAAGCCCCGCCACCCGTGGCCGCCCAGCGCGGCCACCTGCTGGCATTCGCTGGTCTGTCGGCCAGCTATTTCGCGCACATCGGTTTCTTCAACCCCTACCTGCCGCTGTGGCTCAAGGACCTGGGGCTGCCGATCTTCACGATCAGCCTGCTGGCCTCGGTGCAGTCGGTCACGCGCGTGTTCGCGCCCTATGCCTGGGGCGCGCTCAGCGACCACACCGGCCACCGCGTGATGCTGCTGCGCTTCAGCGCGGCGGTGGCGCTGGCCAGTTCGTTCGGGCTCTGGTGGCACGGCGGCGCGTGGTGGCTCGCGCTGGTGCTGCTGGTCATGTTCACCCACACCAGCTCGATGATGTCGCTCACCGAGGCGGCCATGGCGCAGCTGGTGGCCGGCGACTGGGGCCGCTACGGGCGCATACGCCTGTGCGGCTCGGCCGGCTTCCTGGTCACCGTGTTCGTCGCGGGCGAGTGGTTCGACCGCTTCGGCATGAAGCACTTTCCGGCCTGGGCCGCCGGCACGCTGGCCATCGTGCTCGTCGCGACGATGAAGCTCCCCGACGTGCGCGAGCCCGTGGCCGCGCACGACGCCGCGCGCGAACCCATCGGCCCGGTGCTGCAGAGCCCCGTGGTGCGGTGGTTCTTCGCGGCGCTGTTCTTCCAGGTGATGTCGCACTTCTCGGTGTACGCGTTCTTCTCGCTGTACCTGGATTCGATCGGCTACACCAAGAGCACCATCGGCCTTTTGTGGGCGCTGTCGGTGGTGGCCGAGATCGTCTGGTTCTACCTGCAGGGCCGGCTCATCGGCCTCTTGCCGATGCCGCGCTGGATGCTGGTGTGCGGCATCGCGGCCGTCGCGCGCCTGGGGCTCACGGCCGGCCTGGGCGGCTTCATCGCCGCGCTGGTCGTCGCGCAATGGCTGCACGCGCTCAGCTTCGCGGCGCACCACACCACCTGCATCGCGGTGGTGTCGCGGCGCTTTCCGGGGCGGCTGCGCGGCAGGGGGCAGGCACTCTTCACCGTGATCGGCTATGGCTTCGGCGGCGTGCTGGGCGTGCTGCTGGGCGGCGCGGTGGCGCAGGAGTTTGGCTACCGCGCGATGTTCACCGCGGCGGCGCTGCTGGCGGTGGTGGGCAGCCTCTGCGCGTGGCGAGTTGTGCGGCTGGAGCAGGCCGAGCGCGCGGGCGCTTAGGCCCGCCCCGAGCCCGGCGCAGGCGCGTTCCCAACCCCATTCCATCGTGCGTCGTGCGTCGTGCGTCTTGCGCCTGTCGGGCGCCGCGCCCGCGAGCTTTTCAATTGCACCGAGGCGCGTGCATTGGAATTGGTTGTTTGCAATTTTTCCCAGATCAGGCATTCAATGAATGGAGCCTATTCATTCTTTTGAGAATTAATGGCCGAACGCCTGCGGCAAAAAGGAAACATCGCACCTTATCTATCTGTGCGATCTTTGGCACTCGAGACGGTTGTTGCGTGGCAAACGTCCTGAATCTTGCTTTCGATGCCAATTCAATTCCGCTCTAATTCCACGAACTCCTAAAGTCGATTCCGGACAGGGAGATGCCCGACTGCGGCGATCCTCCTCTGTGCACGCTCGAGAAACGCGAGCGCGCGCGCGTCCATCGTGCGGCAAATCAATCGTTATTCATGGCGTTGGGCCCGCGGGCTTTTGCCTGCTGAATAAAGTTTGTCTTTTGATTATTCAAAAGGCAAAAGGCGATTTGCCTTTTCAAAACCGAATCGAGCCCTGACCGTGATCCCAAAGAATTTCAAACCACGCCGGACCGTACCGCGCCTTTTCACCTCGCTTTTCATCACCTCGCTGGCGGGTGTATTTGTCCCCCTGGCCCATGCGGTCGTTTGGCAAGGCTCGGTCAGCACCGACTGGTCCGACGCGGCCAACTGGAGCCCCGCGGGCGTTCCGGGTGTCACGGACGACGTGACGGTTGGCGGTGCCACCTTCACGCCGGCGATCGGCGCTGCCACCTCGGCGGCCATCCGCGACCTTGCGGTAACCAAGGGCGAACTGACCGTCTCGGCGGGCAAACTGGAAGCGGCCATCGCCAAGGTCGGCACGGCGAGCGGGGGGTCGGCCGCGCTGAGCCTGCATGACGCCGGACGTGTCTCCAGCGTCTCCGGCGCCATCGCAGCGGCCAACAAATCCAATGGCACGGTCCATGTCGATGGCAAGGACTCCGTGTGGGCGAACGGCAAGGATCTCGTTGTGGGTGGCCGCGGCACAGGGACGTTGATGATCAGTGGTGCAGGCGTCGTGAAGAGCGTCAGTGCCGACGGCAATGTCGGTGGCTCCATTGGCACCGAGGCGGGCGGTGTCGGGTCGGTCCAGGTGCAGGGGCAGGGGTCCGCATGGGAGAGCAAGGGAGAACTCGTTGTCGGGCAGAAGGGTGAAGGCACGTTGACTCTTCTTGAGGGTGGGCATGTCACCAACGACACGGCCATCGTCGGCAACCTGGAGAAGTCCAAGGGCACGGTCACCGTCGATGGCACGGGCTCGACCTGGACGAGCAGCGCAGGCCTGAACGTAGGCGGGCGGGGAGCCGGCTCGCTGACGATCAGGAACGGGGGGACCGTGACGAGCGCGGAGGCTGATGGCGCAGTCAGTGGCGTGATCGGCGGCTATGCGGGTGCCGCGGGCTCGGTGCAGGTGCAAGGGCCTGGCTCTGTGTGGGAGAGCAAGGGCAGGCTCGACGTCGGCCAGTTTGGCGAAGGCACGCTGAGCGTTCGCGACGGCGCGCGGGTCGTCAACGACGGCGTGGTGCAGATCGCCGCGCAGCAAAACGGCGTGGGCAATGTCGCCGTCGATGGCAAGGATTCCGTGTGGGCCAGTGGCGGCAGTCTCTTCGTGGGGGCCCGTGGCACCGGCTCGTTGGCGATCAGCACCGGCGGCGTCGTGAGGAGCGGCCAGGCCGATGGACACAGCAGCGCCCACGTTGGCACCGAGGCGGGCGCCGTCGGCTCGGTTGTGGTTCAAGGGGGCGGCTCCACGTGGCAACACCGAGGGGACCTCAGCGTTGGATATGCCGGCGAAGGCACGCTGAGCATTCGCGACGGTGGACACGTCGAGAACGGCGGCGCAAAGATTGGAGCCGTCGCGAATTCCACGGGTGCGGTCGTGGTCGACGGGAAAGATTCACTGTGGGCAAGCAGCAAGGACCTGGGCGTGGGCGTCGGCGGCTCCGGCCCGCTGACGCCCAAGGCTGGCGAAGTGACCAGCGCGGGTGCATTCGTGGCGCCCAAGGGCGGCACAGAACGCTTCGAGGGCTTGACTTGGGCGAATGCAGGTGACCTGGCCGTTGGCGCCGCGGGCACGGGTTCGCTGGCGGTCACCAACGGCGGTCAAGTCACGAACACGCACGCATTCATAGGCATGGAGACCGGCGCCAACGGTTCCGTCACCGTCGATGGAAATGGCTCGCTCTGGAGGAGCGACGGTATTTTGTATGTGGGTCGCAGCGGGTCCGGCACCTTGAAAATCGGCGGGGGTGGCAAGGTCGTCAATATGGCTCTTACGGGTACGGCGTTCTATGTCGGCAGCACGGGCGCGGTCGTCGTCGATGGCGCCGGCTCCACTTGGGAAAGCCATGAGGGCTTTGCAGTCGGCGTCGCTGGGAACGGTTCGCTGACGATCCGCAACGCAGGGCTGGTCAAGAGCGCGGCATCGAAGACGGGCGAGATTTCTGCACGCATCGGTATGTTCCCGGGCGGCACCGGTTCGGTCCTGGTGGAAGGGCCTGCGTCCGCGTGGGAGATCCAGGGCGAACTCGAAGTTGCCGACGGAAGCGAAGGCACTCTGACGATCCGCGGCGGCGGCAGAGTCTCGGACGATGTCAGCGACGTGGCGAAAGACGAGAAGGCCAAAGGCGCGGTCGTTGTCGACGGCAGGGGCTCGGCGTGGAACACCACCGGCGCTTTGCAGGTGGCGACAAAGGGCACCGGTTCGCTGACGGTGGGCAACGACGGCTCGGTCAAGGCCTCGAAGGTTTCCATCGCCCAGAAAGCAGGCGCCATCGGCACCCTGAACATCGGCGCCGGCGCCGATGCCGCCGCCACCGGCGCCGGCACGCTCGACACGCCCACGGTCGAGTTCGGCCAAGGCACCGGCAAGCTGGTGTTCAACCACACGAACACCGACTACCGCTTCTTGCCGGTGATCAGCGGCCCGGGCAGCGTCGAGGTGCATGCCGGCACCACGCGGCTGGCCGACGCCAACACCTACAGCGGCGGCACCGCCATCCTGGGCGGTACGCTGGCCGGCACCGCCGCCAGCTTCGGCAGCGGCGCCATCGCCAACGACGGCGAACTGGTCGTCGACCAGGCGGTCAATGCGGCCTTCAACAATGCGCTGTCGGGCAAGGGCAACTTGACCAAGCGCGGCGCGGGGCAACTCGACTTCGTGGGCCAAGGCTCAGCTTTCACCGGCGCCACGCGCGTCGAGGCGGGCGCGCTCTCGGTGGTGAACGATCTGCTGATCGATTCGAGCATCACGGTGGCGAGCGGCGGCACCCTCAAGGGCAAGGGCGCCATCGGGACGACGCGGATCCTGGCGGGCGGCACCATCGCCCCGGGCGGCACCCTTGGCACCGGCGACGGGATGGCCACGTTCATCATCAACGGCGACTTCACGCAGGCGGCGGGTTCGACTTACCAGGCCAAGGTCAATCCAGTGATGCTCGGCAGGTCCGACAAGATCTCCGTGATCGGAGCCGCCACGCTTGAAGAAGGCGCCGTTCTGAACGTGGTGAAGACAAAGGCGCACGACTACTCACTCGGTGCCAAGTACAACGTGCTCCAGGCGGAGACCGGAATCACGGGCGCCTACACCCTCACGGGCGACACCGACCTGTCGGCATTCATCGGCCTGCGCCAGGGCACAGCGGACAACGTCCTGTACCTGGAGACGTTCCAGGCCAAGCCGCTGGCCGCGGTGGCTGTTACGCCTAACCAAACGGCCGTGGCGAATGCCATCGATCCTGCTGCGCCGATCGCTCCACCCACTTCTAACTTTATTCGGGCGGGCAAACGGCCAGCCTCGCCGACCGCGGCCGAGCCGGCGCCGCCTGTTGCAGTTCAGCCGACCGCGCCGGCTGTGGTTCAGCCGACTGCACCGGTCGTGGTTCAGCCGACCGCACCGGTCGTGGTTCAGCCGACTGCGCCGATCGTGGTTCAGCCGACTGCACCGGTCGTGGTTCAGCCGACTGCACCGGTTGTGGTTCAGCCGACCGCGCCGGTCGTGGTTCAGCCGACTGCACCAGTTGTGGTTCAGCCAACCGCACCGGCTGTGGTTCAGCCGACCGCACCGGTCGTCGTCCGGCCAACCGCACCGACTGCGGTCCGACCGGTTGCGCCAGTTGCGACGCAGCCGACCGCTGCGGCTGCAAGCCAGCCCTCCGCACCGGCTGAGGCCCCGCCAGCGACACCCAGCGCCCCCCAGGCGCAACCGCCGCGCAGCGTGCTGACCACGGCCCTCCTCAACCAGCAGACCGACGCAGCCGCCCGCGCCGCGTTCGACCAGCTCTCGGGCGACGTGCATGCCTCGCTCAAGGGCGCGCTGCTGGACGACAGCCGCTTCGTGCGCGGCGCCGCGCTGGAGCGCCTGCGCGATGCGTCGTGCAATGCCGCCAGCGGCTGCAGCGCCAGCAGGAGCACGCCGACCGTCTGGGCCTCTACCTTCGGCTCATGGGGCCACGCCGCGCAGCTCGATCGCACCATCGGCGGCTTCGCGGCCGGCGCCGACGTGGCGGTGGGCGACACCTGGCGCCTGGGCGTGATGACCGGCTACAGCCACTCGTCGTTCCAGGCCGATGCGCGCCACGCCTCGGCCAAGAGCGACGACTACCACCTGGGCGTGTACGGCGGCTCGCGCTGGGGCGACCTCGCGCTGCGCCTGGGCACGGCCTACACGCGGCACGACATCGACACCACGCGCAACGTGAGCTTCAGCGGCTTCAGCGGCAAGCCCGAAGCCCAGTACCGCGCCTCGACCACGCAGGCCTTCGGCGAGCTGGGCTACCAGGTGCAGGCCGGCGCCGTCGCGCTGGAGCCCTTCGCCAATCTCGCGTACGTGAACCTGCACACCAACAGGTTCAACGAACGCGGCGGCGAGGCGGCACTGCGCAGCAGCGGCACGGACAACGACGCCGCCTTCACCACGCTTGGCGTGCATGCGCAAGCCGAGTGGGCGCTGGGCGGCGTGCCGGTCACGGCCAAGGGCACGCTGGGCTGGCAGCACGCGCTCGGCGACACGGTGCCCGACGCGCGCTTCAGCCTCGCGGGCGGGCGCAGCTTCGAGATCGAGGGCACGCCCATCGCACGCGATGCGGCTCTTGTCGAAGCCGGCCTGAACTTCAAGGTCGCGCCGCAAGCCAACCTGAGCCTCACCTATTCGGGCCGGTATGGCGCCAAGGCGAACGACCAGAGCCTGCGTGCGAGCTTTGCGATGAAGTTCTGACGACGGCCCTCCGGGGCACGAACACAAAGAGGCCGCGAAAGCGGCCTCTTTTTTTGCCCCAAGCCGGCGGCGCGCTGCTGTTTCTGCCGCGCGCGCCATCGGGTTCGTCGCGCCGCGCCTTGTGGCACGGAGAACACGCAAATCCGAATGCGCACTTCTTCTCGCAATGTCCTCGCAATACCTAAATGTCTCGGACATCACTTTCAGGTTCAAAAAAATCAAAAAACAACGCTAATTTTTCAAATGTGAATTCGTTGGCAAATTGGTAATTTGCGAACCTGAATTGTCTTGAACATCACTTTTCAGGCGATTTTTATTCCGCTGCAAGTCGAGTAAACCCTAAAGTTCGGTCCGGATTCGGGCAGTCAGCGATTGATTTTCCCCGACGCGAATTGCCAATTCAATTTCGCAATCCATGGGCTTGCAAATGATTTATTTCCGCTGGCAATGGCCAGGTCATTTGCCGTTATTCAATTATTTATTCTTTGAGATCATGAATCGAATTTTTCGCCTCGTCTGGAATGCATCCGCGCAACTGTGGGTCGCAGCTTGTGAAACCGCAAAAGGGAAGGGCAAATCCACAGTGCATGCCGGCGCCGGCATTCTCTTTGTCGCGGCCATCGTTTCGGCAGGCGCACCCGGCAGCGCCCAGGCAGCGGGCCTGCAATTGTGCGGGGCTGGAACCGCGGGAGCCCGCATGGGTCATGACTCGACCGGCCTCTCCACCTTGGACTGCGGCACCGCCAACGGCAACAGCAACTTCGCCATCTCGACCGGCCTGGACGGGGAGGGTGGCGGCACGCTCGCTGGATCCAGCGCAAGTATTTCCGGAAACAGCAGTGGATTGTCTTTGGACACCACGGGGAAATTGAGGATGACCAGCAATGCAAATATCGACATGAGCGCCGGATCTTGGGCGCGCCTCAAAGCGGCAAATGAAGTCGAACTCTTTTCCGGTAGCTACATGAATTTGATTGCCGGTACGAGCTCCCATCTGGCGGGCGCGACGGGCGTTTTCATCAACGCGGAATCCGATGCATCGAAGAATGGAAAAACCGTCATTGGCGGAACGGGCATTGTCGATTTCCAGAATCAAAAGCTCGGCGGTGTGAATCCCGGGCTGATTTCCAACGACAGCAAGGAAGCGATCAACGGCTCCCAATTGAACGAGCTCGATCAGCGCCTGACCCTCTCGGTGAAAGCGGCGGCGGATGCGGCCGCCGCCGCCGACACCAAGGCCGGCAATGTGGTCGATATCGCCAATTCGGCCAAATCGGCCGCCGACGCCGCGAAGGCCCAGGCTGCCGACGCGCAGAAAACGGCCGCGGCCATGGACGCCCGCGTCACGCAAAACACCGCCGACATCGCCGGCCTCGACAAGAAGGCGACGGCCACCGAGGCCGTGGCCAACGCGGCCAAGACCGAGTCGGCCGCCGCGTCTGCCAAGGCCGATTCGGCGACCGCCGCCGCGACCGACGCCAAGACCCGCGCCGATGACGCCCATGCCGTTGCGACCGCCGCAGATACCAAGGCCGACGCGGCCAATGCGACGGCCAACGATGCGAAGACGCAAGCAGGCGAAGCGCAGAAGTCCGTGGCCGCACTCGACGGCCGCGTCACGAAGAACACCGCCGACATCGCGCGCATCGACGACAAGGCAACCGCCGCGAAGTCGGCCGCCGATTCCGCTGCCTCCGTCGCCAACGATGCGAAGACCCGCGCCGACGACGCGCACGCCGTGGCGACCACCGCGAACACCAAGGCCGATGCAGCCAGCGCAACGGCCAACGATGCGAAGACCCGCGCCGACGACGCGCACGCCGTCGCGACCACCGCGGACACCAAGGCCGACGCGGCCAATGCAACAGCCAACGATGCAAAGACGCAAGCCGGCGAAGCCCAGAAGTCCGTGAAGGACCTGGACGGCCGCGTGACCAGGAACACCGCCGACATCGCAGGCGTGGACGGCAAGGCAACGGCCGCCCAGTCGCTGGCCGGCGCCGCGAAGGCCGAGTCCGCCGCGGCGGCAACCAAGGCCGACACGGCGACCAGCGCTGCCACCGCCGCCAAGACCCAGGCCGACGAGGCCCAACGCACCGCGACCACGGCCGATGCCAAGGCGGACACCGCCAAGGCAACCGCCGACGATGCGAAGACCCAAGCCGGCGAAGCGCAAAAGTCCGTGAAGGACCTGGACGGCCGCGTGGCCACGAACACCGCCGACATCGCCGACGTCCGCGGCGACGTGAAGGCGGCCAGAACGGTCGCCGATGCCGCGAAGGAGCGCGTGGATCGCATCCAGGCACAAAGCGCGACGGTGGCGGTCGACGCCAACCCCGATGGCTCCGACGCCGCCGTGGTGCAAGCCGGCAGCCGGGGCGTTGCCGTGGGGCCGAAGGCGAACGCCCAGGGTCAGGGCGCAGTGGCGGTCGGTCCGGATTCGCTGGCAGCCGCCAACAACAGCGTGGCGATCGGCAGCAATGCCGCTGCGACCGCGCCGGGCGCCGTCGCCATCGGGGCAGGTTCGCTGGCCGATCGCGCCAACACCGTGTCGGTGGGCGCGCAGGGCGCCGAGCGCCAGATCGCCAACGTGGCGCCCGCCACCGAAGCGACGGACGCCGTCAACCTGCAGCAGGCGGTCGGGATCTCGCGCCAGACCTCCGCCCAGGCCCTGCGGCAAGCCAACGCGTACACCGATTCGAAGGTGAACGAGCTGCGGCGCGATGCGGACAGCGGCACCGCGGCCGCGATGGCCATGGCGGGCCTGCCGCAGGCGGCGGTGCCGGGCCGGCCGATGGCTTCGGCCGCAGTCTCGACCTACAAGGGGCAGACCGCGATCGCCGCCGGGGTGTCGATGCTGTCCGCCGACACCCGCTGGACGTACAAGTTCAGCGGTTCCGCCAACACCCGCGGCGACGTCGGCGCGACGGCAGGCGTCGGCTTCCAGTGGTAGGTTTCCCGATGCGCGCCGCGATGCGTTGACGCGATGCATCGATAGCGACAGCCCACGAAAAAAGCACCGCCCAGGCGGTGCTTTTTTTCGTCCGTCATTCGCTCGCGCGTTGGCTCCGGTGTGCCGCGGCGCGCTACTTCTTGCCCCGCTTCACCGGCTTGGTCACCGCGGTCTTCGCATTGCGCCCCTTGCCCTCCTTGCCGCCCCCGTTCTCCTTCTCGAACCGCGCGAAGTATTCCGACGCGAGCTTTCGCAGCGACCGCCCGATGTTCGCGTAGTCGTATTCGTTGAGGTTCGCCAGCGACACCCGCCCCGACGCGTGCTTGCCCCCGAAGCCGCGCCCCGGCAGCAGCACGATGCTGGTCTCCTCGGCGATGCGAAAGAGCGCTTCGTTGGGCTGCAGCTTCGTCGCGATCCACTTGCCGAAGCGCTCGCCATGCATCTGCGTGGCAATGTCCTGCAGGTCGAGCAGGTGGTAGTAGTTGACCGAGTTCGGGTCTTCCTGCATCGGCAGGCCCAGCTCGCGGTAGAGCGCTTCCTTGCGGCGCAGCACGATGCGCTTCATCGACTGCTTGTAGGCCTGCGGTTCGTCCATGAGGCAGAAGAGCGAGAACATCACCATCTGCGCCTGCACGGGCGTCGAAAGGCCGGCCGTGTGGTTCAGCGCCACGGTGCGGCTGTCGGCCACCAGGCGGTCGATGAACTTCAGCTTGCGCGGCTCGGTGGTGATGGAGCTGTAGCGCGCGTCGAGTTCCTTTTTCTTCGCCTCGGGCAGGGCCGCGATCTTGCGGTCGATGACGTTGTCCTCGTGCGTGGCCACCACGCCCATGCGCCAGCCGGTCACACCGAAATACTTGGAGAACGAATACACCAGGATGGTGTTCTGCGGCGCGATCGCGAACAGCGAGAGAAAGTTGTCCGCGAAGGTGCCGTACACGTCGTCGGTGAGGATGATGAGGTCGGGCCGTTGCTTGACGATGTCCGCGATGTAGCCCAGCACCTCGTCGCTCATCTTCACCGAGGGCGGGTTGCTCGGGTTGCAGAGGAAGAAGGCCTTGACCTTCGGATCGAGCAGTTTTTGCAACTCCTTCTTGGTGAACTGCCAGTTGTTCTCGGGCGGCGCGTCGATCAGCGTCTCGACGAGCTGGTAGTCGTTCAGGTGCGGAATCTCGATGTAGGGCGTGAAGATCGGCATGCCCAGCGCGATGGTGTCGCCGGGCGAGAGCACGTTGTTCTCGCGCAGGCTGTTGAAGAGGTAGGTCATGGCGGCCGTGCCGCCTTCCACCGCGTACATGTCGAAGGTGCCCACGAAGGGGTGGGTGCCGATCATCTCCTGGTGGATGTACTTGCCCACGATGATTTCCGAGAGCCGCAGCATGCGGTCGGGCACCGGGTAGTTGCAGCCCAGGATGGCCACGCACATCTCGTAGATGAAGTCGCCCGCCGACAGGCCCAGCTGGTCGCGCACGTACGACACGGCCGCCTCGATGAAGCGCGTGCCCGGCGCGCCCGCATGCGCCTTGGCAAAGATCTCGAAGCGCGCCTCGATGCCCTCGCGCCGCGGAAAGCCGCCCACGTGCTCCATGTAGATGTAGGAGCGCTCGGCCTCGCTCATCGCGAACTGGCCGAACTGGAAGAAGCCGTGCCGCGGCGTGGTGGCCAGGAAGTTCGGGTTGCCGCGCCCCGCGTTGAGCATGAGGCGGTCGCTCTGGCTCGCGACCTGGATCAGGGCGTCCTTCAGTTCGAACGGGCTCAGGCCCGCCAGTTTCTTCACGTCGCTGAAATCCATTGGATGCTCCTTGGTTGAAAAAGAAGAAGGGAAAACGGGAGAGGCCGCGCCGTGCTCAGACCAGCGCGACGATCAGCGGCCCGAGCAGCGTCAAGAACACGTTCGCCAGCGCATAGGTGATGGCGAAGGGCACGGTGGGAATCGAGTTTTCCGCCTTGCCCAGCACCTCGCCGAACGCCGGGTTGGCGCTGCGCGAGCCGCTCAGCGCGCCCGCGAAGACGGCCGTGTTGGCGTAGCGCAGCACGTACTTGCCGAACAGCATGGTCAAGAGCATCGGCACGATGGTCACGACCACGCCCACGCCGAAGATCGTGAGGCCCAGCTGCTTGACGGTCTCCACCGCCTGCAGGCCCGACGACAGGCCCACCACCACGACGAAGCCCGCAAGGCCCAGGTCTTTCAGCAGCTGCACCGCGGCCGGCGGCAGCGCGCCGAAGGTCTGGCGCCTAGCGCGGTACCAGCCGAAGACGAGGCCCGCGAGCAACGCGCCGCCGCCCGAGCCGAGCGTGAGCGGGATGTTGCCGAGCTTCACGCTCAAGAGGCCGACGAGAAGGCCCACCACGAGGCCCGCGCCCAGATACACGAAGTCGGTCTTGGCGCTCGGCACGATCACGTCGCCGACCAGCGCCGCCACGCGTTTGACGTCCTGTTCCGCGCCGAAGATCGACACCAGGTCGCCGGCCTGCACCACGGTGTCGGGCTGCATCGGCAGCGCCTTGCCCATGCGCGCGAGCCCCGTCACGAAGATGCCGTGGCGCACGCCGCCCGCGGTGGCCTGGCGGATCTGGTCCACCGTCTTGCCGTCGAACTCCTTGTTGGTGAGCACGATCTCGCGCTTCTCCAGCGTGAGCTCCATGCCGTCGACGGCGAACACTTCCTTGCCCAAGAGCGGCGCGCTCGCCACGACCGCATCGCGCCGGCCCACGGCGAGCACGATGTCGCCCTGGCGCAGCGCGAGCGTGGGGCTCACCTCGATGAACTTGCCATCGCGCTTCACGCGCTCGATGGTGATGGTGGTCGCAGGGTTCGCGTTCTCGATGTCGGCCACCGTGCGCTGCGGGTCGGTCGCGAGTTCGTAGATGCGGCCCACGAGCGAGGGCGCCGCCGCTTCCTGGTCGGCGCCGAGCACCTTCACGCCGGCCTGCTGCGCCGTCTCGGCCGCGATGGCGTCGTCGCGGATCGTGCGGCCCATGAACTTGGGCAGGATGTTGACGCACACGATGATCGCGCCGAAGGAGCCGAACACATAGGTCACCGCATAGCCGATCGCCACGTTGGCCTGCAGCCGCGCGGTCTCGGCTGCGGCGAGCCCGAGCTTGCCGATGGCATCGCCGGCCGTGCCGATGATGGCCGACTGCGTGAGCCCGCCCGCCGCCACGCCCGCGGCCAGGCCCTTGTCCAGCCCGCACAGCTTCGCCATGACCACCACCGTCGCAAGGCCCGTGGCGGCCATCACGGCGGCCAGGATGATCTCTTTCACCGACTGCCTGCCCAGCGAGCTGAAGAACTGCGGCCCGCTCTCGAAGCCCACCGCGTAGATGAAGAGCGCGAACAGCACCGCCTTCACGCCCGCATCGACCTGCACGCCCACCTGGCTCACGACGACCGCCACCAGCAGCGAGCCGGCCACGCCGCCGAGCTGGAACTTGCCGAACTTGATCTTGCCGATCCAGTAGCCGACCGCCAGCGACAGGAAGAGCGCCATCTCGGGCGACTTCTTGAAGAGGTCATGAAGCCATTCCATGGGTTTTTGTCCTTTCAGGTTATTTGGCGGTGTGAACCAGCCCGGCGAGGGCCACGATCAGCGGCCCCATCAGCGGCAGCACCACGTTCGAGATGGCATAGGTGATCGTGTAGCCCAGGAGCGGCGTGGCATTGCCCGCCGCGTTCTGCACCGCGCTCAACGCCGGCGTGCTGCACTGCTGGCCCGCGATGGCGCCCAGCAGCACCGGCGCCTCGAGCTTGAGCAGGCGCCGCCCGACGAAGAGCGAGATGCACGCCGGCACCACCGCCACCGCCACGCCCACCAGCGGCAGCGCGACGCCGAATTTCTTCACGAGCGCGATCGCCTGCGGCCCCGAGGCCAGGCCCACGCAGGCGATGAAGGTGGCCAGGCCCAGGTCCTTCATGAGCGCGAGCGCATCGGGCGGCACGCTCAGGCGGTGCGGGTTCTTCGACTGGTACCAGCCGAAGGCCAGGCCCGTGACCAGCGCGCCGCCGCCCGTGCCGAGCGAGAACGGAATGCCGCCGAGCTTGACGCTGAAGCCGCCGATGAATACGCCCAGAAGAATGCCCATCGCCGCGTAGCTGATGTTGCTGCGCGTCGAGGCGATGACGCGGTCGCCCACCAGCGGCAGCGTGCGCGCCACGTCGGCGGCCGGCCCGTAGAGCTGGAGCACGTCGCCGCGTTGCAGCTTCACCTGGTGCAGGAGCGGCATGACGTGGCCGTCGCGCGCCAGGCCCACGATCTGCAGCGCGGGCGGCAGTTGCGCATCGAGCTCGCGCAGGCCCCGCCCGAACCACTCGCGCCGGTTGACCACCACCTCGGTGGTCTCCACGACCGCATCGAAGGCGGTGGTGTCCGCGAACTCGCGGCCCAGCAGCTCGGCCACGTTCACCAGCGTGCTGCGCCGTCCGATGGCCAGCACCTGGTCGTAGGCCTGCAGCCGCAGCGCGGGCTCCACGTTCAGCTTCTGCCCGCGCCGCACCACGCGCTCGATGCTCGCGTGGCCGCCCAGGATCGACATGAGCTCGCCCACCGTGCGCCCACGGCCCACCGTGACGAGGAACACGCGGCCGACCATCTCGGGCGTGGCGCTGGCCGAGGCGGGGTTCTCGTCGCCGCCGCCCATCGTCTTCCAGAGCCTGTCGGCCTCGGCGCGCAGGTCCACGCGCAGGAGCAGCGGAAAAACCTGGCTCGTGGCGACCACGATGGCGATGAGCCCGAACACGTAGGTGATGGAGTAGGCCGTCACCACGTTGGCCTGCAGCTGCTGGATGTCGGCGAGCGGCAGCGCGAGCTTGGAGATCGCGTCGGTGGCCGTGCCCACCACCGCCGATTCGGTCGCCGCGCCCGCCATCAGGCCGGCGGCGGTGCCCTGGTCGAGCGAGAGAAAGACGGTGGCGCCCAGCACCAGCGCCAGAACGGTGACCACTTCGACCAGGCAAAGGAGCCCGAGACGCAAGCCCTTGGCATCGAGATTTGCAAAGAATTGTGGCCCGCCCGCATAGCCCAGCGCAAAGATGAAGAGCATGAAAAAAACATTCTTTACGCTGTCGTCGAGCTTGATGCCGAGTTGCCCGACCACCAGCGCGGCAATCAAGGTGCCGCAAATTCCGCCGAGCTGAATAGGGCCGAAGCGGATCTGTCCGACCGCGTAGCCAATGGCGAGCACGAGAAAAAGCGCTATTTCCGGGTGGCTCCTGAGGATGCCGGCCGCGTCCGCCATCACCGGGTTTTTCCCTTGCGGGACAAGGCGTTTCTCATGCTTGAAAGCATTGCGTCGGTAATAAATGGAGGAATTGAATTGGCGATTGAAGGTGACGATAAATCAACATTGAAAATATTTGTGAAAATTTAAATGGCGCGCGATTGGACGCCTTTGAATTTCTAAAACAATAGGCCTATCCCTATAAGGCTGATTAGCCGGTTTGCCCTACATTCGCAAATCCGGAGGCCGGGAATGAAATTCGCCGATCGACAGCCCGGCCCCCGGGTTTTCGATAACTACAGGCACTTGATTTAGTCGCCGCGCTGAAACATAGTTGCCCCCGTTCCCCAGTCACAAGACCCATCGCCCATCCCAAGGAGACACACCCATGCTCAGTTCGCGCAGCCGCCGGCCAGCCCTGGCCCTCGCAGTCCTTTCCGTCGCCGCCCTTGCGGCATCCACGGCCTTCGCGGCCGGCGAGCCGGTCATCGGCCTGGTCACCAAGACCGAGACCAACCCCTTCTTCGTGAAGATGAAAGAGGGCGCGCAGGAAGAAGCCAAGAAGCTCGGCGCCAAGCTGCTGTCGGGCGCGGGCAAGGCCGACGGCGACAACGCGGGCCAGATCACCGCGATGGAAAACATGATCGCGGCCGGCGCCAAGACCATCCTCATCACGCCCAGCGACGCCAAGGCGATCGTGCCGGCCATCAAGAAGGCGCGCGACAAGGGGATCATGGTGATCGCCCTGGACAGCCCGGCCGATCCGCCGGACGCGACCGATGCGCTCTTCGCCACCAACAACTACACCGCGGGCGTCTTGATCGGCGAATACGCCAAGGCCGCGATGGCCGGCAAGACGCCCAGGATCATCGCGCTCGACTTGCTGCCGGGCCACCCGGTGGGCGCGCAGCGGCACAACGGCTTCATGAAGGGCTTCGGCCTGGCGGCGAACGATGCCAAGTCGAACGAGCTTTCCAAGGCGCCCGAGATCGTCTGCATGGCCGACAGCTTCGGCGACCAGGCCAAGGCGCAGACCGTGATGGAAAACTGCCTGCAGAAAGCGCCCGACGTGAACCTGGTCTACACGATCAACGAGCCCGCCGCGGCCGGTGCCTACACCGCGCTCAAGCGCGCGGGCAAGGAGAAGGGCGTGATGATCGTCTCGGTCGACGGCGGCTGCCAGGGCATCAAGGACACCAACGCCGGCGTCATCGCCGCAACCTCGCAGCAGTACCCGCTGAAGATGGCCGCCATGGGCGTGGCCGCGGGCGTCGAATTCGCCAAGACCGGCAAGAAGGCCTCGGGCTATGTCGACACGGGTGTCACGCTGATCGCCGGCAAGAGCGTGGCGGGCGTGGAGAGCAAGGACACCAAGACCGGCGCCGAGCTGTGCTGGGGCAAGAAGTAATCAGGCACCGCAAGAACGAGACCGCAGGGAGCACACAACAATGACGACGACGAAATCCCCGACGCACCACATCCCGTGGGGCGCCCTCGGGCCTTGGCTGGCCCTGCTGGGCGCATGCATCTTCTTCGCGACGCAGTCCGACCGGTTCCTCACCGGCGAGAACCTGTCGCTCATCCTGCAGCAGGTGATGGTGGTGGGCGTGATCGCCATCGGCCAGACGCTGATCATCCTCACGGCGGGCATCGACCTGTCGTGCGGCATGGTGATGGCGCTGGGCGGCATCGTCATGAGCAAGTTCGCCACCGAGCTCGGGCTGCCCGTGCCGGTGGCCATTCTTTGCGGCGTGGGCGTGACGACGCTCTTCGGCCTGGTCAACGGCCTCCTGGTCACGCGCATCAAGCTGCCGCCCTTCATCGTGACGCTGGGCACGCTGAACATCGCGTTCGCGATCACGCAGCTGTATTCGTCGTCGCAGACCATCACCGATTTGCCCGCGAGCCTCACGGGGCTGGGCACCACCTTCGCCATCGGCGGCACCGAGGTCGCCTGGGGCGCGGTGCTGATGGTGCTGCTGTACCTGCTCGCGTGGTTCGTGCTGCGCGAGACGGGCGCGGGCCGCCACATCTACGCCGTGGGCAACAACGCCGAGGCGACGCGCCTGGTGGGCATTCCGACCCAGCGCGTGCTGCTGGGCGTGTACGTGGCGGCGGGCGCGCTCTATGGCATCGCTTCGCTGCTGTCGGTGGCGCGCACCGGCGTGGGCGACCCCAATGCGGGCCAGACCGAGAACCTGGACGCCATCACCGCGGTGGTGCTCGGCGGCACCAGCCTCTTCGGCGGCCGCGGCATCGTGCTGGGCTCGCTGATCGGCGTGCTGATCGTGGGGGTGTTTCGCAACGGGCTCACGCTGATGGGCGTGTCCTCGATCTACCAGGTGCTGGTGACGGGCGTGCTCGTGATCCTCGCAGTGGCGGCCGACCAACTCTCGCGCAAGGGAGCACGCTGATGAACACCGTTGCCAACCCCAAGATCGTCATGCAGGCCAAGGGCCTCGTGAAGCGCTACGGCCAGGTCACCGCGCTGGACGGCGTCGACTTCGAACTGCGCGAAGGCGAAATCCTCGCGGTGATCGGCGACAACGGCGCGGGCAAGTCCTCGCTCATCAAGGCGCTCTCGGGCGCGGTGGTGCCCGACCAGGGCGAGATCCTGCTGGACGGCGCGCCGGTGCACTTTCGCAATCCGCTCGATGCGCGCCGCGCGGGCATCGAGACGGTCTATCAAGACCTGGCCGTGGCACCCGCTATGACCATCTACGAGAACCTCTTTCTCGGCCGCGAACTGCGCCGCCCCGGGTTCCTGGGCAACGTGCTGCGCATGCTCGACAAGAAGAAGATGCTGCAGGAAAGCGCCGCGCGCATGGCCGACCTGAAGGTGGGCATCCAGTCGATGACGCAGGCGGTCGAAACGCTCTCGGGCGGCCAGCGCCAGTGCGTGGCCGTGGCGCGCAGTGCGGCCTTCGCGCGGCACGTGGTCATCATGGACGAGCCCACCGCCGCGCTCGGCGTGAAGGAGGGCAACATGGTGCTGGAACTCATCCGCCGGGTGCGCGACAAGGGCCTGCCCGTGGTGCTCATCAGCCACAACATGCCGCACGTGTTCGAGGTGGCCGACCGCATCCACGTCGCGCGGCTGGGCAAGCGCGCCGCGGTGCTCAACCCGAAGAAGATCAGCATGAGCGACACCGTGGCCGTGATGACCGGCGCCATGACCGCCGACCAGCTGCCCGCGGACGCGCATGCCTGATGTGGAGGCACCCACTGCAGCGCGCTCGCCCGACCTGCTGCGCCCGCGCGGCTCCAACCAGGTCGGCATGCGCCAGTTCAACGAGCGCGTGGTGCTGCAGGCGCTGCGCGTGCACACGAGCCTGCCCAAGGCCGACCTCGCGCGCCTCACGGGGCTGAGCGCGCAGACCATCGGGCTCATCACCGCGCGGCTGGAAGAAGACCAACTCATCGTCAAGCAAAACCGGGTGCGCGGGCGCATCGGGCAGCCTTCGGTGCCGCTCGCGCTGAACCCCGACGGGGCGTTTGCCATCGGCATCAAGGTGGGGCGGCGCGGCGCGGAGTGGCTCTTGATCGACTTCACCGCGCAGGTGCGCGAGCGCCATGCGATGAGCTACGACTTTCCCGATGCCGATGCGCTGCTGCCCGCGATTGCCGAGCACATCCATCGCCTGCGCGACGGGCTCGGTGCGCTCGCCGCGCGCAATGTCGGCGCGGGGCTCGCCGCGCCGTACCTGCTGGGCGGCTGGCACCGCACGCTGGGCCTGTCGAAAGCGCAGTCGGACGAGTGGAACCAGATGGACCTGCTGGCCGAGGTGCGCGCGCGCACCGAGGTGCCGGTGAGCTTCGCGCGCGACACCGTGGCCGCCTGCGTGGCCGAACTGGTGGGCGGGCGCGGGCATGACCTCAAGAGCTTTCTCTACATCTTCGTGGACACCTTCGTGGGCGGCGGGCTGGTCATCGATTCGCACCTGCACGCGGGCGCGAACGGCAATGCCGGCGCGCTGGCTTCGTTGCCGATGCAGCCGGTGCGTGCAGGGGGCGCGCTGCCGCCGCAGGTGATGGCCGAAGCCTCGCTGTGGGAGCTCGAGCAGCGCCTGCAGGGCGAAGGGCTCGACCCCGCCGCGGCCTACGACGACCGCGCGTTGCAGGCGCCATACGCCGCGGCCACGCAGGCCTGGCTCGGCTCGGCGTCGCTGGCGCTGGCGCATGCCATCGTCAGCAGCACCGCGGTGCTCGATTTGGCCGATGTGGTGATGGATGGATCGATGTCACGCGCATTGCTGCAGGCGCTGCTCGACCAGACGCGCGCAGCGCTCGCGCAATGCAACTGGGAAGGCCTGTGGCCGCCGCAGTTGCACGGGGGCAGGGTGGGGGCGCAGGCCTGTGCGCTGGGCGGCGCGATGCTGCCGCTCCATGCGAACTTCGCGCCGGATCACGATGTATTCCTGAAGGCGGCCTGAGCGCCTGCGCAGGGACCGGCCTCAGCCGCTCAGAGCCTTGCGCCCGCGTTCAGATCGCGCGGCAGCCGCAGCGTGCTCGCGCGCGAGCCTTCGGGGCAGGGCCCATCGGAATAGACCGCATCGCCCTCGGGCATCACGCACTTGTGCACCTCGGTGACCGCGGGCGCGGCCTTGGCAGGCTGCACCGTCGACGACGCGTCGAAGTTCGCATTCGTCAGCGGCGCGCGAACGTACGCGGGCATGGCCGCCCGCACGGACGAGGAAGTCACCGGGTCGGGCAACGCAAGGCGGCCGGCCGATTCGGTGGCCTCGACGTAAGCCGGCATCACCGCCGGCGGCGGCGTGGGCGCGCGCGCCGCGCTTTCGTGCACGAGGTCTTTCAACGTCACGTAGAAAAGCGACATCGCAACGAGCGCCACGGCGAGGCACGGCGCCCAGTACCGTTCGGAACCGCCGCTGGACGGTGCGGCGCGAGAGCTCAGCGCCGCGGCCATGGCAGGCCTCCGCTCTGCAGTGCGCCCGCGAGTTTCGCGATGCCGCCGGTGCCGCTCGCGGCCCGCCCGATGAGCGCGCCGCCGGCCGCGCCCGCGGCGATGCGCATGAGGAACGAGCGGCTGCGGCCCGCAGCCAGCAGCAGCAACACGCCGGCACCGAGCACCATGAGGTGCTCGCCGGGATAGTCGGCGCGCGCGGCATCCACTTGCTTGATCTTGTCGATCGTCTGTTCGAGGCCCATGGCTGAAGCTCCTTGTTCGGTTCAGCTGTTTTTTACCGGCCACAACCCGGCGCCGCTGTAGGCCTGCGCCATGCGCCATGACGGAATCCGCCTCGAAAATGCCGGGGAGAAAACCGCGTCGTGCGGCCGACCGCTTCGCCCGGGCCGGACTTTCGATAATGCAAACCCATTTGTAGAGAACCGCAAAAGAATGAGTGCCGCAGATTTCCTCTTCGCCCCCGAGGTGCAGAAGCTCTTGATGGTCGCCTACGCGGCGCCCGACCAGCCGTTTTCTTCCAGCGACCTGGCCCAGCGCACGAAGCTCGCGCCCGACGATGTGGCGCGCACGCTGGAGCACTTGATCGGCAGCGGCATCCTGAAGCGCCACAAGCCCAAGGCAGAGGACGCCGAAACCGTCTCGATCGACCGCGCGTTCCTCTTTCACGCCGAGTTGCGCAGCATCGCGCTGAAGTCGTTCGCCGCCGCCGAGCCGGTGCGTGCGATGCTGCGCGGCAAGTTCAAGGATTCGGTCGTGCGCGCCTTCATCCTGGGCGAGGACAAGGACGGCACGCTGGAGCTGCTCGTCGTGCACGGCCAGCTGATGCCCGACGAAGCCGCGATGGCGGCGGCCTGCCAGAAGCTCTCGAAGAACATCCACCGGCACCTGAAGGTGCACGTCATCTCGAACGCGCGGTTCAACGGCCTCACGCCGCGCGATGCGCTCATGCCGAAGCCTTCGGCGCTCGAGGTCGTCAAGCTTGGGGATACGAAGGCGCAGTTGCCCGTCGAGCGGGTCGGGCTCTTGCAGAGTGCGAAGAAGAAGCTGGCGACGCTGTCGCGTTCGTCGGCGTGAGCGCGGCCCCTATTTGTTCTTGTCTCTTGCGGCCGCGAGTCCGCGGGCTTCGGCGATCAGCGGTTTCACGGTCTCGAAGGTCTTGCCGCTCGGGTTGATCACGCTGACCCAATGCATCTTCGCGTACACCGGATGCGGCATCAGCGTGTCGAGCGCGGTGAAGTCGGTGCCCGCCGGCGCCTCGCCGAACAGCGCGCGGAACGTCTCCTTGCCCACGCCGATGTTGAGGCGGAACACGCCGGGCCTGTCCAGCTTCGAGGCGCTGTCCGATTCGTGGTCTTTCGTCACGATGGTGGCGAACGGAAACCTGTTGTCCGCGCCGTGAAAGAAGAAGGTGTTGTCGTCGGCGACCTGGAAATGGCCGCCGCCGAGCGTGTCGATGATGTGCTGGGTGATGTCGTCTTCGGTCATGGCGATGTTCGTGGGCTCAGGGCTTCCAGCGGCGCAGGCCGAGGTCGTCCGCGAGCGCCTGGTAGGTCTTGATGCGGGCCTGCACCCAGTCGTCGAGCGCGGCCCCGGTGAGCGCGAAAGGATAAAGGCTGTGGCGCTCGCGCAGCGCTGCGTAGCCGGGCGAGGCCGTGGCTTCGGCGAAGGCGGCGGTCCAGGCGCGCACGGCCGCGTCGGGCACGTTCGCGCTCAGGTACAGGCCGCGCACCGTGGGCCAGACGATGTCCACGCCTTGCTCGCGCGCGGTCGGCACGCCGGTGAGCGCGCCGCCGAGCCGAGCCCCCGACAGCACCGCCAGCAGGCGCACCGCCGCGCCGCCCGCGATGGCCTGCAGCGCCTCGGCCGCATCGCCGGGGAACACATCGACGTGCTTGCCCTGCAGCGCGCCCAGCGCATCGCCGCCGCCCTCGAAGGAGACGAAGCGCATCGCCTTGTGGTCGCGGCCCGCGGCGCGCACCAGCAGCGCGGCCTTCACCCAGTCCTGGCTGCCGACCGTGCCGCCCGCGCCGAAGGCCATGCGCGAAGGGTCCTGGCGCAGGGCCGCGACCAGGTCCTGCAGGCGCTTGTAGGGCGAGTCGCGGTGCACGGCGATCACGCCGTAGTCGGTGCCGAGCGTGGCGATCCAGCGCACGGCCGAAGGCGGATGCGGGCCGAAGCGGCCCTGCGCGAGGTTGAGCAGCGAGCCGCTGGAGAACGCGACCAGCGTGCCCGCGCCGCCCAGCTGGCCGGTGGCGATGCGATCGAAGGCGACGGCGCCGATGCCGCCCGGCAGGTAGCGCTGGCCGAGTGGCGGGCGCGAAGGGCGCACCGCCTGCAGCGCATCGCGCGCGAGGGTGCAGGTGAGCTCGAAGCCGCCGCCGGCCTTGGCGGGGATCACGCAGTCGGCCGCGGCCAGCGAGGGGTCGCCGGACTGCGCCGTGGCGATGCCGGGCACGAGCAATGCAGAGAGCGCGCAGAGCGCATGGCGGCGGGTGGAAGAGGGCATCTGCATGGCGTTGTGCGCCGCTAGCTGGCGGCCGGCCGGGGCCACCAGATGATCGCATGCAGCCCCGCGCCGGCCTCGCGCGCCTCGAGCCGCAATTCGCCCCGGTGGCGCTGCGCGATCGACCGCGCGATGGCCAGCCCGAGGCCGAAGCCGCCCTTGCCCGCGCGCGCGCCGCGGCGAAAGCGCTGGCCCAGCGCGGTGCGCTCTTCGTCGGTCAGGCCCGGCCCGTTGTCCTCGACATTGAGGCTCCAGCCCGCGGCATCGCCCGCGGCGAAGAGGGTGATCGTGCCTTCCGCGGGCGTGTAGGTGATCGCGTTCGCCACGAGGTTGCTGAGCGCTTCGCGCAGCAGCCCCCGGTCCGCCACCGCGAGGAATTCGGGCGTGGGCGCATGGATGCCCAGGTCGATGCGCTTGGCGCGCGCGAGCGGCAGGAGGTCCACCGCCACTTCGCGCAAAAGCGCCGCGAGGTCGAACTCGGCAGGCTCCACCGCCACCGTGTCGCTGCGTCCCAGCGCGAGCAACTGCTGCGCGCTGCGCGTGGCGCGGCCGATCTCGGTGCCGAGCGCATCGAGCGCGGCGCGCACCTGCGCAGGGTCTTCCTCGCGCCGGGCGTAGTCGGCCTGCATCTGCAGCGTGGTGAGGTGCGTGCGCAGCTGGTGCGAGGCGTCGTCCAGGAACTGGCGCTGCTGCGTCACGAGGTCTTGCGTGCGCGACATCTGCTGGTTGACCGCATCCACCAGCGGGCGCACTTCGGCGGGCAGGTCGGCCTCGGGGATGCGCGTGAGGTCGTCGGGCGTGCGCGCCTGCACGTCGCGCGCGAGCCGCGACAACGGGCGCAGCGCCGCGGCCAGAGCGATGGCGGTGCCGCACAGCAGCAGCGCGAGCACCAGCCCGTCGCGCAGCGCGGCGCTGCGCACGAAGCGCGCGCTGAACTCCTGCCGCGAGCGCGTGCTTTCGCCGACCTGGATGAGCACGCTGCGCCCGGTGCTGCCGGCCGGCGCGCGGTCCAGGTCGCGCCGGTACGCCGCGAGCCGCACGGCCTCGCCGAAATAGGTGGCGTCGTAGAAGGCCGGCACGCCCATCTTCAGTTCGGCGGGTGGCGCGGGCAGGTCGGCGCTGCCCAACTCCACCAGCCCGTCGGACGTCGCTACGCGAAAGAATACCTGGCCGCTCGCCGTGAGCTCGAAGAACTCGAACATCGTGTACGGCAGCTCGACCGAGAGGCCGCCGGAAGCTGTGGAGATGTTGGCGTCGATGGACTTGAGCGCGCCCAGCAGCGAGCGGTCGTAGGCCGCGTTGGCCGCGGCGAGCGCGTCGTGCCGCGTCATCCAGAGTTCGAGGCCGGTCACCACCAGCAGGGCGGGGAACAGCAGCAGCGCGAGCCGCTGCCAGAGGCTCGCGCGGCGCAGGAAGCTTCGCATCACGCGCACTCAGTCGGCCTCGAGCACATAGCCGAGGCCGCGCAATGTGACGATGCGCACGCCGGTGCCATCCAGGCGCTTGCGCAGGCGATAGACGAACACCTCGACCGCTTCGGGGTGCACCTCTTCGTCGTCGGAAAACACCCGCTCCAGGATCTGCTGCTTCGACAGCGGCTCGCCGCTGCGCTGCACCAGCACGCGCAGCACCGCGTGCTCGCGCGGCGAGAGCGCCAGCGCCTCGCCGTTCAGCACGAACTGCCGGCGCGCGCCGTCGTACACGAGCGGCCCGCAAGCCAGGCGCGGATGCTCCACGCCGCGCGCGCGTCGCACCAGCGCATGCAGCCGCGCTTCGAGTTCGGCGAGCGCAAAAGGCTTGGCGAGAAAGTCGTCGGCGCCCGCGTTGAGCGAGGCGACGCGCTCGTTGACCGAATCGCGCGCCGTGAGGATCAGCGCCGGCAGCCGCTGGTCGCGTTCGCGCAGCCGCTGCAGCACCGTGTGGCCGTCCATGCCGGGCAGGCCCAGGTCGAGCACCAGCGCATCGTGGTCGCGCTGCTGCAGCGCGCGGTCCGCGAGCCGGCCGTCGTCCACCCATTCGACCTGGATGCCCGCATGCTCCAGCGCCTTGCAGAGCCAGGTGCCCAGGGTGTGTTCGTCTTCGGCCAGCAGGATGCGCATGGCGCCGATGCTAGGGCCTCGGGCGCTCAATCAGGCTTGATGTTTGCCCGGGCGATCACCTTTTGCCAGCGCGTTTGTTCCGCCGCGATGAACTGCGCGAACTGCTCGGGCGTGCCGCCGACCGCCTCGGCCGCATCGGCCGTCAGGCGCTGCATCGAATCGGGCGATTTCACCGCCTTCATCGTCTCGGCCGAGAGCTTGGCGAGGTTCGCGGGCTCGATGTTGGCCGGCGCGAGCATGCCGTACCACTGCGTCATCTCGAAGCCGGGAAAGCCTTGTTCCGCGACGGTCGGAACGTCGGGCAGTTGCGCCAGGCGCTTGGCCGAGCCGGTCGCGATGCAGCGCACCTTGCCGGCCTTGATGAACGGAATGATCGCCGCCGCGCCGATGGCCGAGGCATCGAGCCGGCCCGAGAGCAGGTCGGTCACCATCGGGCCGGTGCCGCGGTAGGGCACGTGCAGCATGAACACGTCGGCGGTCATCTTCAGGTATTCGAAGGCCAGGTGGCCGGCGCTGCCGTTGCCCGCGGAGCCGTAGCTGAGCTTGCCCGGCTTCGACTTGGCGTAGGCGATGAATTCCTTGAGGTTCTTGGCCGGCACGTCGGGGTGCACCACGTAGAGGCTGGGCACCTTGGCCAGCAGGCTCACGGGCTTGAAGTCCTTGTTCGGGTCGTAGGGCAGCTTGGCGAAGATGTACGGGTTCACAGCCAGCGTGCCGATGTGGCCGAGGATCAGCGTGTGCTGGTCGGTGCTGCGCGCCACTTCGCTCATCGCGATGTTGCCGGCTGCGCCGGGCTTGTTATCGACGAAGACGCTCTGGCCGAGCGTGCGGGAAAGCTCCGCGGCTGTGGAGCGCGCGACGATCTCGGAGCTCCCGCCCGGCGCGAAGGGCACGACGAAGCGCACCGATTTGCTGGGCCATGCGGACTGGGCCGAGGCCAGCGAGGGCAAAAGGCCGCCCAGGGCGAGGGCACCGCCGGATTGCAGCCACTGGCGGCGGCTGGAGGACAGGGAAAAAGGCTTGGCGTGCATGAAGGCGTCTCCGTGGTTTTTGTCGGGAAGGCCGCATGGTGCCCGGCGGGGGCTGTCGGAATGCTGTCAGTGCGGAATGAAAGAAAAAGTAAGGTGCAAACTCCGCGGCCGCGCCCCAGAATCCGTTGCGAAGCGGCGACGCAGACGTCGCCGCGATGGCACTTTCGAGGACTCGGACGGCAACTTTGTTCATCGCACTCTGCTTGACGAATTTCGGGTTGCGGCTCGCTGCGATCCGCGCGATGGCGGGGCTCGCCCTGTTCCTGCTGGCATGCCTGCCCATGCCGGGCCATGCACAGGTGGAGCCGCTGAAGCTCGATGCGGGATTGAGCCTCTTGGAGCGCAACCTCGAGGGACGCTCGCAGGCCTTCCACGACGCCACCGGCCTGCTGACGCGTGAGCAGGTGGCGTCGCCGCCCTACGCGCAGCAATTCCAGACGCTCAAGGGCGCCTTCAACGGCGGCTACGACCGCGGTGCCTGGTGGGTGCGCTTCCGTATCGAGGCTTCGCCCGAGCAGGTGGCACGCCCACTCCAGGGTGGCTGGTGGTTGCGGCTGAACGCGCCGTATGCCGACTACCTGGACGTGTGGTGGCCCGATGCAGAAGCCGGCGCGAGTGGTGGATTCACACACCGGGCGCTCGGCGGAATGCGGGCCGGCTCCCAGCGCGAGCTGCCCTGGTCGATCCCGGCGACGCGCCTGCCCGAACTGCGCGATACCGAGCCGCGCTGGGTGTGGGTGCGACTGGCGGGCGACCGCACGCTGAGCCTCGTCGGCGGCGTTTCGCCGCTGCGGGAACTGGCCGAGGTGCAGCAGCGGCTCGATTACGCCGACGCGGCTGTCGTCGGCATGGCCCTGCTGATGGCGGTGGTCAGCCTGATGATGGGCATCGCGCTGCCCGACCGCCGGTTCGTCGCCTACGCCGGCTATCTCCTCACGCTCGCCATGGTGTTCGCGAGCTCGGAGGGCCTGCCGGTGTCCCTGTGGCTGCAGAACAATCCCCTGGCTGCCGTTCGCCTGCACAACCTCTCGGTCTGCCTGCACACGGCCGCCGCGTTCGGATTCGCCAGGGTGCTGCTGGACATGGAGCGGCAGTTCCCGCGCATGAACCGCGTGTTCCAGGTGATGACGCTCGTCTGCTTGGCGGCCTGCGCGATCGCCCTGGCCGGCGGGTACGGGTACGTCGCGCGACCGCTGAACCTGCTGTGGCTGCTCTTCGCGGCCTGCATCGTGCCGATGTGCGCCGTTGCGCTGCGCCGGAACAGCCATGTCTGGCCGGGGTTGGTCGGCTATGTCGTCTACCTCATGATGGGCGCGGTGCACTTCGCCAAGAACCTGCAGTGGCTGCCCTACACGCAGGCCACCCAGTACAGCTATGCGCTCGGCAGCATCCTCCACATCATGGCTTTCTTCTTCGCGCTGGGCTGGCGCGTGCGCCATCGCGAGCGGCGGGCGCTCTCGCTGTCCCTGCGACATCGCGCGCGGCTGGCGCAACGCGTGAACGAGCGCACCCTCGATCTGCGCCAGGAGATCACGCAGCACCAGCGCACGCACGACCAACTGGCCCTGGCGCTGCGCGAGCAGCGCGGCCTGCTGGCCATGGTGTCGCACGAGTTCCGCACGCCGCTCGGCACGATCGGCGGCGCGGCGCAGATCCTTGCGGACGACCGGCTCGGCCTTGCTCGCGAGGAGGTCCTGAAGGAGGCCGAGAAGATCAGCCGCACCGTCCTTCGCATGCGCGATCTGGTGGACACCCTGCTGGCCGACGAATGGCTCGATGCGTCCAGCGAAAACCTGTGCATGGTCCCGATCGAGCTCGCGGGGTTCCTGCGCGAGAAGATCGAGGAGCACAACGAAGGCGTCGGTGGCGGGCGCATTTCGCTGCATCTCGGTGCGCGCGAATTGCCGGTGCTGGCGGACGAGACGCTGTTGCACATCGCCCTGGACAACCTGCTGACCAACGCCATCAAGTACGCGCCGCCGCATTCACCGATTCTGGTCGGCGCGGGAATCCGGCGCGGCCGGTCGAATGATCTTGCGGAAGGCGACACGGTGCCGGACGTGTGCATCCAGGTGTGCGACGAAGGCCCTGGCTTCATGCCGCATGACCTGTCGCACGTCTTCGAGCGCTTCTACCGCGCGGCCGGTACCCGGCGGATTCCGGGCATCGGGTTGGGCCTGCACATGGTGCACCGCGTGGCCACGGTTCATGGTGGCAGCGTGGTCGCCTCCAATGGAGCCGGCGAGGGCGCCGTGCTGACCCTGACCCTGCCTCTTCTTGGAAGTGCCGAGGGACCGGAAACCCGGGGCACCGGCAACGCGGTGGCGCTTGGGCAGGGAGGCTGCAGATGATGAGCACCCCGGCCCGTGTGCTGGTCATCGAGGATGACGACGACCTGCGCGACACGCTGCTGCGGTACCTGCGCGGTGTCGGCATGCTGGCCCGCGGACTGGAGAGCGCCGAGGGGCTCGACGCGGAACTGGTACGACAGGATTTCGATGCCGTGGTGTGCGACGTCAACCTGCCGGGCGAAGACGGATTCAGCGTGCTGGCCCGTCTGCGATCGCGCAGTGCCATGCGCATCGTGATGCTGACCGCGCGCGGCATGGCGAACGACCGGCTGCATGGCCTTGGCCTCGGCGCCGACTACTACCTGGTCAAGCCGGTGAACCTGCGCGAGCTCGAGATGGTGCTGCACAACCTGCTGCAGCGCAGCCAGGAAGCGCAGGGGCAAGGCACGCGCGAGCCGGGTGCCGTTGCAGCCGAGGAACCCGCCGCGCAGGCGCCTTGGCGCTATCACGGCGCCACCTGGCTGCTGCTGTCGCCTGCCGGCCAGCGCGTGCAGATGTCCAGCGCGGAAGCGCGGCTCGTTCAGTGCCTGATCCAGCAGCCGCGTGAAGTGGTGGACCGGGCCACGCTGCTTGCGGCGATGGGGCGCCCGGGCCTGGAGGCCTACGAACGCAACCTCGACGTCACGGTTTCGCGGCTGCGCCGCAAGGCCGAGCAGGCCAGTGGCGAGAAGCTGCCGATCGTCGCGGTGCGCGGCGAGGGCTACAGCTTCCAGGGGAACGTGCGCATCGAGCGGTGAGCGCTGCTGGTCGAATGACCGGTGAGCCTGCGCCCGCGCATCCGGCTCGCCTGGCTGCAGCACAGCCGGCACCACCGGAACGCGTGTCACCACGCGCCTGCCAAGCTCCTTTGTCGTCGGCAAAACCACGGTTTTCCGTAGGTGACCGTGGGCCCGTTTGCAAGAAAAAGTAAGGTGCAAACGAGAGGGTGGCGCTTGAGAATTTCGCTCGAAGCGGCAACGCAGTGATGCCGCACATGCCGCGCGCCGCGCGCGCTTGCATGGCGGGAGGAGACCCCCATGAACAGCAGTACGACAGCCCTCGACCCTTGGTCCTCGGCTGAATTGGCTTTTTGTCGCAGCGCTTTTTGCACGCTGCCTACGGAGGAGAACCGTCCATGAATACCGCCTACAAGACCGTCTGGAACGCCGCGATCGGTGCATGGGTGGCCGTCTCGGAAACGACGCGCGCGCGGGGCAAGCGAAGCACCAGTCGGCGCGCGGGTCGCACGGCAGGTCTCGGGGGGCTGACGAAGGTCGGCATGCTGACGGCGCTTGCATTTTTTGCGACCAGCTTCTTGCCGGCGCAGGCCTTCTGCACGACTGCGGGCAGCGACGTGACCTGCAACGGCGCTGCCAACCCGCTGGCGCCGGGCTATGCGAACGGCGCCAACAATCTGAACCTGGTGATGAACCCCGGGGCGAGCCTCGGCGTGTTGCTGGGCGTCAGTGGAAGCGCAGTGTCGCTGACGGGTTCCGGCGTCAGGCTCACGAACAACGGCCTGATCGATCCACTGCTGTTCGGCAGCAACACCACGAAGCTGTCCACGGGCGTCGTGATGGGCAACACCGGCACCAGCACGATCGTCGCCGTCAACAACGCGACGATAGGCGGCACCAGGCAGTCGTCGGTCGACCTGGCCGGCCTGGCGCTCACGGTACGCAACGGCCCCGGCGGCATCACGACGATCACCAACACGGGAACGATGACGACGGGGGCCATCGTCGGCGCGACACTGGCCGCGGCCGATGCGGCCGTGGTCGCCGTCTATGGCGGCGGCCAGGTCAACATGCTGAACGACGCCACCGGCACGATCACCGGCCGCATCGCGTTCGAGAGCGCGGCCAGCGGCGGCCACACCTTCACCAACGCAGGCACGATCGACGGCAGCGTTTCGCTCGGCACCGGGGAGCGCGACGACACCTTCTTCGCGGTCACAGGCTCGAGCATCACCGGCGGGTCGGCACCGGCCATCGCGGTGGCGACGCCCTCGGGCGGCAGCCTGAACTTCGCGGCCGGCGGCACGGTCGATGCGGGCCTCGGCGGCACCGACATGCTGGTGCTGCGCAACAGGGTGGGCGGCCCCGGTTCGGGCACTGCCGGCACGGGCGGGATCAAGGCCGCGCAGTACCTGAACTTCGAGAACCTCCAGGTCGACAGCGGCACCTGGACCCTGAACGGCGCGGTGGTCAGCGGCAGCACTCTGCTCAACGGCGGCCTCACGATCTTCGACGACGCGGGCGCCTTCGGCGCCGGCACGCTGACGGGCAACGGCGGCGCGATGCAGGCCTCGGTGGGCGGCATCACGCTGGCCCAGAACGTGAATCTCACGGGCGGCCTGACGGTGCTGGGCGACAACGGTTTCACGCTGGGCGGCACCGTCAGCGGCGGCGGCGGCATCACCAAGACCGGCACCGGCACGCTCACGCTGAACGGCATCAACAACTTCAGCGGCGGTTTCGCGCTCAACGGCGGCGGCGTGACGCTGGGCAACGCGAGTGCGCTCGGCTCGGGCCTGTTCCTGGTCAGCGGCAATGCCGATCTCTACACCACCTTCACCGGCACGCTCAACAACCAGGTGCAGCTCAACGGCGCGCTGACGCTCGACGGGACAGGCACGCTGACCTTGGGCAATCTCATCTCGGGGGCTGGCAGCCTGACGGTGAACGGCAGCAACCTCGCACTGGCCGCCAGCAACACCTATGGCGGCGGCACGACGCTGGGCGGCGGCAGGCTGGACGTGGGCAGCAACACGGCGCTCGGCACCGGCGACCTCACCATCAACGGCGCCTCCGTGCTGACCGGCGCGGCCGGGGTGGTGCTCGCCAACAACGTGGTGCTCAACAGCACCCTGAACTTCGGCGCGGGCAGCAGCGGCGGCGCGCTCACGCTCGACGGCGTGATCAGCGGCGCGGGCGGCATCAGCCTGGCCGGTGCGCCGGGCGTCACGCTCAACGGCGCAAACACCTTCACCGGCGGCTTCAACATCGGCGGCGGCGCGCTCACCGTGGGCAACGACACCGCGCTGGGCGGCAGCGGCGTCACGGTCAGCGGCGCGAGTTCGCTCGCTTCGAACAAGTCGGTGAGCCTTGGCAACGACTTCCGCCTCAACGCCACGCTCGCGGCGGGCGGCAGCAACGACCTCGCGCTCAACGGCACCCTCACCGGCCTGGGCATCGTCAGGAAGACCGGCACGGGCCGTCTCACGCTGGGCGGCGCCAACACCTTCTCGGGCGGCGTGGATCTGCAGGGCGGTGCGCTGCGCGTGGGGACCAACACCTCGCTGGGCCTGAGCACGCTGACGGTGAACGGCAACGCCGCGCTCGACGCGAGCGCGAATGTGAACCTGAGCAACAGGCTGTTGCTCAACGCGGGCCTGGACATCGGCGGGGCGAACAACATCGGGCTCGGCGGCGTCATCTCGGGCACCGGCCCCCTCTCGTACAGCGGCAGCGGCACGCTGACGCTGGCCAATGCCAACACCTACACAGGCGGCACCACGGTGGCGGCCGGCACGCTCGCCGCGAACAACGCGAGCGGCAGCGCGACCGGCAGCGGTGCGGTGCAGGTCCAGGGCGGCGCGGCGCTTGCCGGCACCGGCACGCTGGCCGGTGCGGTGACGATCGCCAAGGGCGGCATCCTGTCGGCCGGCAACAGTGGCGCCGGCACGCTCACGACGGGCAGCCTGAACCTCGCCGACGGCGCGGTGCTCGACTACGACCTGGGCCAGGCCAACGTCGCCGGCGGCGCGCTCAACGACCTGGTCAGGGTCAACGGCAACCTGCAGCTGGACGGCACGCTCAATGTGGCGCAGTCCAAGGGCGGCGTGTTCGGCGCGGGCGTCTACCGCCTGATCGACTACACCGGCACGCTCACCGACAACGGCCTGGACATCGGCAGCGCACCCACGGCCGCGAAGAATCTGCAGGTGCAGACCGCGGTGGCGCAGCAGGTCAACCTGGTCAATCGCGCGGGTCTCGCGCTGAACTTCTGGGACGGCGGCGACGCCGGCCAATACAACGACGGCAAGATCGCCGGTGGCTCGGGCACCTGGCGCGTCGGCGTGCCGGGCGACGGCTGGACCGGCGCCGACGGCAAGGTCAATGCGGCCTGGGCGCAGGACCAGTTCGCGGTGTTCGCGGGCACGGGCGGCACCGTCACGGTCGACGGCGCAGGCGGCACGGTGCGCATCACCGGCGCGCAGTTCGCGGCCGACGGCTACGTGGTGCAGGGCGATGCGATCGAGCTCGGCGCTTCGGGCACGGTGGTGCGCGTGGGCGATGGCTCGGGCACCGACACCACGCGCAGTGCGACCATGAATGTCGCGCTCATCGGCACCGGCGGCCTCGTGAAGGAAGACGTGGGCCGGTTGATCCTCGGCGGCACGAATACCTACACCGGCGGCACCACCGTGAAGGCCGGCGTGCTGCAGGGCAGTGCCGCCAGCCTGCAGGGCGACATCGTCAACAACGCCGAGGTCGCGTTCGACCAGGACAAGACCGCGGGCACCTACGCGGGCACGATGAGCGGCACCGGTCGCTTGCGCAAGATCGGCAGCGGCACGCTGCTGCTGGGCAGCACCAACAGCCATGCGGGCGGCACCTTCGTCGATGCGGGCACGCTGGCCACCGACGTGACCGGTGCGCTGGGCGGCGGCGCGGCAAGCGTGGCCACGGGCGCCACGCTGCAACTGGGGGGCGCATTCGATGCCGGCACCACCGCCATCGGCAACCAGGGCACCGTGCGCTTGCAGGACAAGGCGAGCGCCGGTGCATCGACCCTCACCAACGCCGCGGGCGGCGTGCTGGACCTTGCCGGCAACGCCTCGGCCGACAAGGCCACGGTGATCAACCAGGCCGGCGGGCAGGTGCGCATCGACCAGGCGACCACCGGCGTGAGCTTCGGCGCGCTCGACGGTGCGGGCGATGTCGTGCTCGGGGCCAAGGCGCTCACGCTCGGCGGCAGCGGCGGCGACAACGCCTTGTCGGGCACCGTCAGCGGCACCGGCGGCTCGGTCGTCAAGGTGGGCGGCGGCACGCTCACGTTGACGGGCGCCAACACCTACACGGGCGGCACCACGGTGGCCGCCGGCACGCTGAGCGTGAACAACAAGAGCGGCAGCGGCACCGGCACGGGCTTCGTGCAGATCCAGAGCGGCGCGACGCTGGCGGGCAGCGGCACCATCGCGGGCGCGGTCACCATCGCCAAGGGCGGCATCCTTGCCGCGGGCAACAGCCCCGGCACGCTGACCGTGGGCGCACTCACGCTGGCCGGCGGCTCCACGCTGAACTACGAACTCGGCCAGGCGGGCGTGCCCGGCGGCGCGCTGAACGACTTGATCGACGTGGGCGGCAACCTGCAGCTGGACGGCACGCTGAACATCGCGCAGTCGGCCGGCGGCACCTTCGGGCCAGGGCTGTACCGCCTCATGAGCTACGGCGGCACGCTCACCGACAACGGGCTGGACATCGGCACCGCACCGGGCGCCGTGGCCGATCTGCAGCTACAGACCTCGGTCGCGCAGCAGGTCAACCTGCTCAACCGCGCCGGCCTGTCGCTGAACTTCTGGGACGGCGGCGACAGCAGGAAATACAACGACGGCCAGGTGGCCGGCGGCAGCGGCACCTGGCGCGTGGGCAGTCCGGGCGATGGCTGGACCGACATGGACGGCAAGCTCAACGCCAACTGGGCGCAAGACCAGTTCGCGGTGTTCGGTGGCAAGAGCGGCACGGTCACCGTGGACGGCGCTGCAGGCGCGGTGCGCATCGCGGGCGCGCAGTTCGCGGTCGATGGTTACGTGGTGAATGGCGACGGCATCGTCGTCAACAACGCCAACTCGGTGATTCGCGTGGGCGACGGCACGGCTGCCGGCGCGAACATGACCGCCACGCTGAATGTGGCGCTCTCGGGCGCGGGTGGCATCTCGAAGGAGGACGCGGGCCGGCTGATCCTGGGCGGTGCCAACACCTACACCGGCGGCACCACCGTGAAGGGCGGCGTGCTGCAGGGCAGCGCCACCAGCCTGCAGGGCGCCATCGTCAACAACGCCGAGGTTGCGTTCGATCAAGGCGCGACCGCGGGCACCTACGCAGGTGCGATGAGCGGCACCGGCAAGCTGCGCAAGATCGGCACCGGCACATTGACGCTGGCCAATGCCAACAGCTACAGCGGCGGCACGCTGGTCGATGCGGGCACGCTCACCACCGACACCAGCGGCGCGCTGGGCACGGGCGCCGTGAGCATCGCTTCGGCCGCTGCGCTGCAGTTCGGCGGCAAGGCCGACGCGGGCAAGCTCGCCATCGATAACCAGGGCACCTTGCGGCTGCTGGACGGCGCGAATGCCGCGAGCGCCACGGTGAGCAACGCGGCTGGCGGTCAGGTGCGTATCGACCTGGCGACCACCGGCGCGAGCATCGGCGCACTCGGCGGCGCGGGCGACGTGGTGCTCGGCGCGAAGGCGCTGACCACCGGTGCGATGGGCGGCGACAGCACGATCTCGGGCGCGATCACCGGTGCCGGCGGCTCGCTCGTGAAGGTCGGCGCAGGCACGCTCACGCTTGCAGGAACAGCCAGCTACAGCGGCGAGACGCGCGTCGCGGCGGGCACTCTGAAGGCCGGCGCGGCCAACGCCTTCAGCGCGGCCTCCAGCGCCGTGGTGGCCAGCGGCGCCACGCTGAACCTCGCAGGCTTCAACCAGACAGTGGCCGGCCTGAGCAACAGCGGCACCGTGGCACTGGCAGGCGCTGCGGCCGGCACCACGTTGACGGTCAACGGCAACTACGTCGGCAACAACGGTGTGCTGAAGCTGGGCACCGTGCTCAACGCTGGCGCGGGGCCGTCGGACCGGCTGGTGATCGACGGCGGCGCGGCCAGCGGCAAGACCAGCGTGCAGGTCGCCAACCTCGGCGGCCTGGGCGCGCGCACCAGCGGCGCGGGCATCGAACTCATCAGTGCACGCAACGGCGCGACCACCACCGCCCAGACCACCAAGGACGCTTTTGCGCTCGCAGGCGGCCACGTCGATGCCGGTGCCTTCGAGTACCGGCTGTACGCGGGCGACGCCGGCGGCGGCGGCGAGAACTGGTATCTGCGCACCGAGGCCGGGCCGGACACGCCGGGCACGCCGGGTGCACCGGGCAATCCTGGCGGCACAGGCCTTCCGACCTACCGCGCCGAAGCCTCGCTGTTCGCGGCGCTGCCCAACCAGCTGCGCCAGAGCAACCTGGGCATGCTCGCAAGCCGCAGCCAGCGCATCGGCGACGACGATGTGCGCGGCGGCGCAGGCGCCACCTCCGGCACCGACGGCAGCTACCGCCGCGCCTGGGGCCGGCTGATCTCCACCGACATGGACATTCGCCAGGGCGGCACTGTCTCGCCGCACAGCGAAGGTCGCCTGACCGGGCTGCAGGCTGGCACCGACCTGTGGGCCAATCCGGATTGGCGTGCCGGCATCTACGTGGGCCAGCTCGATGGAGACACCCGCGTGAGCGGCCTGGGCAGCGGCCTCCTGAACACAGCAACGGGGCGCAACGATCTGCGCAGCCAGTACCTGGGCCTGTACGGCACCTATGCCACCGAAGACGGCTTCTATGCCGACGCCGTGCTGCAGGCCGGCCGCCACCGCTACACCGTGCAGCCGCTGCTGAGCGGAGGCGTCGAGGGCAAGGGCAACAGCCTCCTGGCATCGATAGAGGTGGGCAAGGCCTTCGCGATCGGCTCGGGCGGCTGGTCCGTGGAGCCGCAACTGCAGTTGATTCATCAGCGCCTGCGGCTGGACGACGCGTCCATTCCTGGCGCGCTCGTGCAGCAGGACGCCGACAGCGGCTGGATCGGCCGCGTGGGCGTGCGCATCAAAGGCAGCTTCGCCACGGGCGCCGGCACGCTGCAGCCCTATGCGCGCGTGAACGTCTACCGCAGCGCCAAGGGCAACGACGTCGCGCGCTTCGTGAACCCGGCGGCGATCACGCCGGTAGGGGCCCCGATCGGCGGCACCAGCACCGAACTGGCCGCGGGCTTCACGTTGTCGGTGAGCCAGCGCACGAGCCTCTACGGCGAACTGGGCAAGCAGTGGGCCGCAAGTGGCGATGCCCGCGTGGGCAGTTCCATCAACGCAGCAGCGGGCGTGCGCGTGAAATGGTGATGTGAGGCCGCATCGACAGCGCCGGCATCGCCGGCGCGCGGCCGGCCCGCTTCAGATCAGGTTGCGCATCGCCTGTGCTGTCTCCCGCAGCACCGGCAGCACGCGCGCCACCGCGTCTTCGGAGCTCTCGTGCCCCATCGGCATCGTGATGTTGAGCGCGCCCACCAGCGCGCCGTGCCGGTCGCGCAGCGGCACCGCGATGCCGCGCGAATTCAAATCCAGCTGCTGCTCCGACAGCGCCCAGCCCTGCGCCCGGATGCGGGCCAGCTCGAGCTTCATGCGCTCCATGCTCGCGATGGTGTGCGAGGTGAACACGGTGAGCTCGCGCGTGGCCAGCCACGCGTTCAGCTCGGCGTCGCTGCGCAGCGCGAGCATCAGCATGCCCGAGGCCGTGACCTGCGCCGGCACGCGCGCGCCCAGCACGTAGCCGGTGCTCATGCTGCGGTTGGGGCCGTTGCGCGCGATGTAGACGACCTCGTCGCCGTCCATCACGCTCAGGTACGCAATCTCGTTGGTGCCGGCCGCCACGCGTTGCAGAAAGGGCTGCACCACGCGCGGCAGGCGGGCCGATTCCAGGTACGAGCGGCCCAGCCGCAGCACGCGCGGCGTAAGCCAGAAGAGCTTGCCGTCGCTCGCCACGTAGCCCATGTGCTGCAGCGTCAGGAGGTAGCGCCGCGCGGCGGTGCGCGTCATGTTCGTGCGCTGGCCGGCCTGGCTGGCCGTCAGGCGCGGGTTGGCGTCGTCGAAGGCTTCGATGATGCTCACGCCGCGCTCCAGGCCGGCGATCCAATCGCGCTTGTCCAGGCCGGCGGGCGGGGACTGGTCGTCGATGGGGTCCGTGCTGTCCTTGTTGTCCTGGCTCATGGTCGGGAGTGTGCCTCCGGCCGCGGGTCGGCGATTTGCATTCATTCCGGGTAAAAACCCTTGGTTTGATCGATTATTGAATTCTAGTGATCGATCAGCGAGCGTTTTGTAAACTTCGACACCGCAAAGGTCAACTGATGGGTCTATAAAGCTGGCCATCCGCCCCTCGAAGAGCGATTGACGAACGGAACCCAGCACATGAGCCAATCCATCAGCGGCAGCACCCAGGCTTACCTGATCCCGGGCGATCCGGTGCGCAACGTGCGGCTGCCGCGCATGTTCAACGCCACCTTCGAGCGCTTCGGCATCGACGCGGTGCTGCTGCCGATGCAGGTGCCGGTGCGCGACTTCGCGGTGTTCTTCAAATCGGCCTTTCTCGCGCGCAACGTGCGCGGCATGGTGATCGCGCCGCCGCACAAGCCGCTGGTGGTCGACCTGCTCGACGGCTGCGGCCTCTTCGGCCGCGTGGCGGGCTCGGTCAACGTGGTGCGCCGCACCGAAGGCGACCAGCTCGAGGGCGACCTGTTCGACGGCGAGGGCCTCATCGGCGCGCTCGACCACTGCAACATTCCTTTCCGCGGCAAGCGCGTGCTGATCCTGGGCGCGGGCGTGAGCGCCGCGGCCATCGGCGTGGCGCTGGCCGAGGGCGGCACGGTGAATGGCGCGGAGCACATCGCCTTTCACGACACCGCGGCCGGCAAGGCGGCGGGCGTAGCTGCCAAGCTCGATGCCTTCTTCGATGCGACCGTGGTCGCGGTCGAGAGCAACGCGCCCGAGGGCTACGACCTCGTGATCAACGCCACGCCGCTCGGCCTGGTGGAGGGCGATGCGCTGCCGCTGGACGTCTCGCGCATGGAAAGCCACGCGGCGCTCTTCGACATCCTCCTGCGCAACCAGCCCACGCCGCTGGTGCGCGCGGCACGGGCGCGCGGGCTCCATGCGCAGGCCGGCTTCGAGATGCTGATCCAGCAGATGCCGCACTACCTGCGCTACTTCGGCCACCTCGATGCGGCCGAGGCGCTGCAGGCCGATGCGAACTTCCTGCGCGAAATCGTCTACCCGCCGGCGATGCATGCCGAGATCGCGAATCCCTTGCGCTACCACTCGCCCAGCGTCGCCTGAGCCTTCCATTTTTTCAACGAAACGGTCTTCATGATTTCCGGCAAGACAACGCTCATCGCCCACCTCGGCTACCCGACCGAGGCCTTCAAGGCGCCGATGATCTACAACCCCTGGTTCGACAAGCAGGGCATCGACGCGGTGGTAGTGCCGATGGGCGTGAAGCCCGAGGACTACGCGGCCACGCTGCCGCAGGTGTTCCGCTTCTCGAACCTGCGCGGTGCGCTCGTCACCATGCCGCACAAGGTCACGACGATGGCGCTGGTGGACGAAGTGACGCCCACCGCGCGCATCGCGGGCGCCTGCAACGCGATCCTCAAGCGGCCCGACGGCACGCTCTTGGGCGACCAGTTCGACGGCGCGGGTTTCGTGCGCGGCGTGGAGCGCAAGGGGCGTCTCTTCAAGGGCGCGCGCGTGCTGGTGTCGGGCACGGGCGGCGTGGGCTCGGCCATTGCGGCGTCGATCGCCGCAGCCGGCGCGGCCGAGCTGATGCTGTTCGACATGAGCGATGCGTCCGCACAGGCACTGGCCGCGCGGCTGCGCGAGCACTACCCGCAGATGAAGGTCGCCACGGGCTCGAAGGACCCGGCCGGCTACGACGTGGTGGTCAACGCCACGCCGCTCGGCATGAAGGACAGCGACCCGCTGCCGTTCGACGTGGACCGCATCGACCCGCACACCTTCGTCGGCGAAGTCGTCATGAAGACCGAATACACGCCGCTGCTGCAGGCCGCCAAGGCCAAGGGCTGCGCGGTGCAGGTGGGCACCGACATGCTGTTCGAGATGATCCCCGCGTACCTCGAATTCTTCGGCTTCGGCACCGCATCCCCGGAAGAACTGCGCGCCGTTGCGCAGCTGAAATATTGATGAACACCAAGGCCATCGCATGAGCATTTTTGAAGGCTTTCTCTCCACCTCCGAAACGCTGGACGCCTTCAGCGACCGCGCATTCGTCGACGCGATGCTGCGCTTCGAGGCCGCGCTCGCGCGCGCGCAAGCCGCCGAGGGGCTGATCCCCGAGAGCGCCGCGCACTCGATCGTCGGCAGTTGCAAGGTCGAGCTGTTCGACGTCGCCAAGATCGTGCGCGAGAGCGGCCGCGCGGGCAGCGTCGCCATTCCGCTGGTCAAGGCATTGCGCGAGGCCGTGGGCCTGTTCAATGCGCAGGCCGCGCCGTTCGTTCACTTCGGCAGCACCAGCCAGGACGTGATCGACAGCGCGATGGCGCTGGTCACGCGCGAGGCCGTCACGCTCATTGCGGCGGATCTGTCCAAGGCGGTCAGCGCGCTGCTGCGCCTGGCCGTGCAGCACGCCGAGACGCCGATGCTCGCGCGCACGCTGATGCAGCCGGCCTCGGTCACCAGCTTCGGCTTCAAGTGCGCGGGCTGGGCGGCGCCGCTGGTGCGCAGCCGCATCCGCCTGCACAACGCGGCGAAGCACGCGCTGAAACTGCAACTGGGCGGCGCGGTCGGCACGCTCGCGCAGATGAACGGGCTGGGCGCCGCGGTGCGCCAGCGCATGGCCAAGGAACTGGGCCTGGGCGACCCCGGCGCGACGTGGCACACGCAGCGCGACGAATGGGTCGCGCTCGGCTGCGAGCTCGCGTTGATCGCGGGCAGCCTCGGCAAGGTGGCGGTCGATATCTCGCTGCTCGGCCAGTACGAAGTCGCGGAAGTCGCCGAGCCCAGCGAACCGGGCCGCGGCGGCTCGTCGGCCATGCCGCACAAACGCAACCCCGTGGCGTCGATGGTCGCCATTGCCGCCGCGCACCGCGCGCCGCAGCGCGTGGCCGCATTGCTCGGCGCGATGCCGCAGCAGCACGAGCGCGCGCTCGGCGCGTGGCAGGCCGAGCTCGCCGAATGGCCGCAGCTCCTGATGTCGGCGCACGGCAGCGTGCGCGCGATGGCGGGCGCATTGCCCGGCCTGCAGGTCGATGCCGCGCGCATGCGTGCCAACATCGAGCGCCTGCGCGCCGAACTGCCGCGCGACGCGGCCGACGAATGGTTCGACCCCGGGCTCGCCATCAACGCCGGCCATGTCGCGCTCGCCGAAGTGAAGGCGCTGCAGGCCAGACTCTCAGACAAGGAACTCTTTCAATGACCGCCCCCGAAACCCCCAGCAGCAGTAGCAGCAGCGACTACGAAGACGGCCTGCTCAACCGCCGCCGCATCCTCGGCGATGCCTGGGTCGACAAGTCGCTCGCCAACCGCAACGGCTTCAACGCCGAGTTCCAGGAACTCATCACGCGCCACGCGTGGAACGACATCTGGGGCCGCCCGGCGCTGGGCGACAAGACGCGCCGCTACATGGTGCTGTCGATGATGCTGGGCATCCACGCCTACGAGGAATTCGCGATGCACGTGCGCGCCGCGCTCGACGGCCCGCCCGAGTCCCGCCTGACCCCGGACGACATCAAGGAAGTGATCATGATGGCCGCCATCTACTGCGGCGTGCCGGTGGCCAACCATGCGTTCGGCATCGCCACGAACATCCTGCGCGAGAAGGGGCTCCTGCCCGCCACGCCCGCCGCCGCACCGGCAGCGCAGTGACCGCGCCGGTCGCCCGCGAAGGCAAGGGCCGCCTGGGCGTCACGTTCACGCTGATGCTGCCGCTGCTTCTCGCGGCGCAGCCCGTGGCCACCGACAGCTACCTGCCGGCGCTCCCCGCCATCGCGAAAGAGCTCGGCTCGGCCAGCACCAGCCTCACGCTGTTCGTGCTGGCCTTCGGCTTTGCGCAGTTGCTGTGCGGCCCGCTCGCGGACCGCTTCGGCCGCCGGCCGGTGCTGCTCGCGGGCCTGGCCTGCTACGCGATCGCCGCGTTTGGCGGGGCGTTCGCGGGCAGCGTCGCGGTGCTCGCGGGCTGGCGCACGCTGCAGGGCTTTTCGATGGCCGCGATCCTCGTGTGCGCGCGTGCGGCGGTGCGCGATCTCTATCCCGCGCACGAAGGCCCGCATGTGATGGCGCGCGGCCTCACCGGGCTGGGCGTGGTCGGGCTCGTGGCGCCGTTGCTCGGCGCATGGCTGGTGCAGGGCGCGGGCTGGCGCTGGGTGATGGTCGCGATGGCAGCGTATGCCTCGCTGCTGTTCGCGATGTGCTGGCGCTCGTTCGGCGAAACGCGCAAGCCGCTCACCGGTGAATCGTCCGCGCCGCGCGGCAGCACGCGCGCGGTGTTCGCGAGCCGCTCGTTCCGTGCCTGGGCCTCGGTGGCGGCCACCACCTACGGCGGGCTCTTCTGCTTCTTGCTGCTCTCGCCGATGGTCTACATCGGCTACCTCGGCTGGTCGCCCGCGTGGTACGGGTGGATCCCGGCGGGCGGCTCGCTGGTCTACATCTTCAGCACCACGATGTGCCGCACGCTGCTGCGGCGCTACGGGCCGGTGCGCACCGTGCGGCTGGGCGCGTCGCTCAGCATGGCGGGCGCTGTGATCCAGGCGCTGGGCTGCTGGCTCATGCCTCTGAGTGCGGTGCCGCTGCTCGCGGGCCACGCGGTGTACTGCCTCGGCCACGGCATCCACCAGCCCTGCGGGCAGGCCGGTGCGGTGGGCGACCTGCCGCACCTGGCGGGGCGGGCCGTGTCGTGGTCGGGCTTCGGCATGATGATGGTCGCGTTCTGCGTGGGGCAGGTCGCTGCGCTGTTCGTCGACAACGATTTCTCCAACGGCGCGTGGCCCATGGTCGTGCCGATGCTGGCGGCCGGTGCCGTGCTGCTGGCCATCGCGTTCCTCTGGCTCCCGCGTCTTCAAACTCCAAAGCACCCGTAAGAAGGAAACCACACCATGACCACCCGCCTGAATGTCGTTCGCGAGGGCGAAGGCCCGATCGTCGTGCTCAGCCATGCGCTGGGCTGCAACCTGCGCATGTGGGACGGCGTGGCCGCGCTGCTGGCGCGCGCCCACACGGTGATCCGCTACGACCACCGCAACCACGGCGGCTCCGAGGTGGTGACCGGCGCGCTGCGCGTGGAGACGCTGGCGCAGGACGCGGCCGAGCTCATCCAGCGCGAGGCGGGCGGCGAGCCGGTGCACTTCGTCGGCCTCTCGATGGGCGGCATGACCGCGCAGGCGCTCGCGGTGCGGCACCCCGAGCTGCTCAAGACCGTGGTGATCGCGAATTCGTCCGCTCACTACCCCGACCAGGCACCGTGGCGCGCGCGCGCCGAGACGGTCAACGCCAAGGGTGTGGGCGCCATCGCGCCGGGCGCCGTTTCGCGCTGGCTCACGCCGGCTTACGTCGGCACACCCGAGGGCGCGGGCGCGGCGAAATCGCTGCACGACGTGCTGGTCGCCACCGATGCGCAGGGCTACATCGAAAGTTGCAACGCAGTCGCGGCCATCGATTTCCGCGAGAGCAACCACCGCATCGCCGTGCCCACGCTGGTGATCGGCGGCCTGCAGGACGAGGCCACGCCGATGGCGATGTCCGAGGCCATGGCCGCCGCCATTCCCGGTGCGCGCCTGGCCACCATCGACGCGGCCCACCTGAGCGCGGTGGAGCGCCCGGTCGAGTTCACGCAGCTGCTGATCGATTTCTGGCGCAGCCTTTGAGCGGCCCAGCGGGGCCTCGGACCTAGGTGTATCCCGTATTCCGTGCGATTAATGAACGAAGTCGTTCGATAATCGATCAGCCGTTGCCCGAATAGATTGTGGCGCGGGGCCGGGGTTCCTAAAGTCCACCCCATGCATCGCTCCATCGCCACGGTCTCGCTCAGCGGCACCCTTCGCCAGAAGCTCGAAGCCATCGCGGCCGCAGGGTTCGACGGCATCGAGCTGTTCGAGGCCGACTTCATCAACTTCAAGGGCACGGCCACGGAGCTGCGCGGCATCGCCGCCGACCTGGGCCTGTCGATCGACCTCTACCAGCCGTTTCGCGATTTCGAAGGCATGCCCCAGGCGCAGTTCCTGCGGAGCCTGGAGCGCGCCGAGCGCAAGTTCGACCTGATGCAAGCGCTGGGCGCGCCGATGGTGCTGTGCTGCTCGAACACCTCGCCGCTGTGCGTCGACGACCCTTCGCTCGCCGCCGCGCAACTGCACGCGCTGGCCGAGCGCGCCGCGCGCCGGAACCTCCGCGTGGGCTTCGAGGCGCTGGCCTGGGGCCGGCATACCTCGCGCTACGGGCAGGCCTGGCAGATCGTGAAGCAGGCGGACCACGCGCACCTCGGGCTGATTTTGGACAGCTTCCACACGCTGTCGCTGAAGGACGATCCCGCGGGCATCGCCGAGATTCCGGGCGAGAAGATCTTCTTCCTGCAGATGGCCGATGCACCGCTGCTCGCGATGGATGTGCTGCAGTGGGCGCGCCACCACCGCTCGTTCCCGGGGCAGGGCGATTTCGACGTTGTCGGCTTCTTCGAGCAGGTGCTGCGCGCCGGCTACACCGGGCCGCTGTCGCTGGAGATCTTCAACGACATCTTCCGCGAGACGCCGAACCGCCGCACCGCCGTCGATGCGATGCGCTCGCTGCTGTACCTGGAGAGCGAGGCGCGCCAGCGGATCGCCACCTTGCAGCCGCAGCGCGTGGAGCTGTTCAACCCGCCGCCGGTGGCCGCGCTCTCGGGCCTCGCGTTCATCGAGTTCGCGGCGGACGAAGCCTCGGCGCGCACGCTCGACACGCTGGTGCGGCAGCTGGGCTTTCGCCGCATCGGCAAGCACCGCTCCAAGGCGGTGACGCTGTACCGCCAGGGCGAGATCAACTTCATCGTGAACGCGCAGCCCGACTCCTTCGCGCGCGGCCGCTTCGAGGCGCACGGCACTTCGGTGTGCGCGCTGGGCGTGCGCTGCGCCGATCCGCTCGCGGCCGTCGGGCGCGCGACCGCGATGCGCTCCAAGCGGCATGACAGCCCCGTCGGCCCCAACGAGCTGCGCGTGCCCGCGGTCGTGGCGCCGGGCGGCAACCTCATTCACTTCGTGCCCGAGGCGCTGGGTGCGAATGGCCTCTACGAAGCGGACTTCATCCTCGAGGACGATGCGCCCGACAGCAACGACGCCGGCCTCGCGCAGATCGATCACGTGGCCCTCGGCCTCGCGGTGGACCAGCTGGACACCTGGGTGCTCTTCACGCGCGCCGTGCTCGGGCTCGAAGCCGGCGAGAGCCTGGAGCTGGCCGACCCCTTCGGCCTCATCCGCAGCCGCGGCGTCGCCAACGCCGAGCGCAGCGTGCGCCTCGTGCTCAACGTGTCGCTGAGCCAGCGCACCCGCACCGCGCGCACGCTCAGCGTGACCGGCGGCGGGGCGGTGCACCACATCGCGCTGCGTTGCGAGGACATCTTCGCGGCGGCCGCGAAGCTGCGCGCCAACGGCACGCGCTTCGTGCCGATCGCGGACAACTACTACGACGACCTGGCCACGCGCATCGACCTCGCGCCCGAACTGCTCGCACGCATGCGCGCGGCGGGCGTGCTGTTCGACCGCTCGCCGGCCGGCGACTACCTGCATATCTATACCGAGAGCTTCGAGGGGGGCCTCTTCTTCGAGGTCGCGCAGCGCATCGGCCGCTACGACGCCTACGGCGCCCTCAACGCACCCGCGCGCATGGCGTCGCAGGCGCAGGACTGATTTCTTTCGCACGCATCACCGCACCACCGCACCACTGCATCACCGCATCACACTGCATCACCACTGGAGACAAACCCATGGCCAACACATCCGCCAAAGAGCCGCAAGGCAGGCACCAGTCCAGGAAGGCCGCGGCAAGCGGCTGGATCGGCTCGGCGCTGGAGTACTACGACTTCTTCATCTACGCCACCGCGGCGGCGCTGATCTTTCCGCAGATCTTCTTTCCCAAGGGCGATCCCAAGACCGCCATCATCGCGTCGCTCGCGACCTACGGCGTGGGCTACGTCGCACGGCCCATCGGCGCCTTCGTGCTCGGCCACTGGGGCGACACGCATGGGCGCAAGCAAGTGCTCGTGCTGTGCATGTTCCTCATGGGCTTCTCGACCGTGGCCGTGGGCCTCTTGCCCACGTACGACCAGGTCGGCCTGCTGGCTCCCGCGCTGTTGGTGCTGCTGCGCCTCGTGCAGGGCTTCGCGGTGGCGGGCGAGATCTCGGGCGCGAGCTCGATGATCCTGGAGCACGCACCCTTCGGGCGCCGCGGCTTCTTCGCGAGCTTCACGCTGCAGGGCGTGCAGGCCGGGCAGATCCTGGCGGCCGCGGTGTTCCTGCCGCTCGCGCACTACATGCCTGAAGAAGCATTCAACTCATGGGGCTGGCGCATTCCGTTCCTCCTGAGCTTCCTGGTGATCGTGGCCGGCTACATCATCCGCCGCGAGGTCGACGAGACGCCCGCCTTCGCCGAAGTCGACAAGAAGGGCGAAGTGGCCAAGTCGCCGATCGTGCAGGCCTTCACCGACAGCTGGGCCGACATGCTGCGCGTGGTGTGCATGGCGCTCATGAACGTGATTCCGGTGGTGGCCACCGTGTTCGGTGCCGCGTATGCGGTGCAGGCCGCCTACGGCATCGGCTTCCAGAAAGACGTGTACCTGTGGATTCCCGTGCTGGGCAACATCCTCGCGGTGCTGGTGATTCCGTTCGTGGGGAACCTGTCGGACCGCATCGGCCGCAAGCCCCCGATCATCGTGGGCGCGCTGGCCTCGGGGCTGCTGTCGTTCGTGTACCTGTATGCGATCAGCATCAAGAACGTGCCGCTCGCGATCTGCATGTCGCTCCTGATGTGGGGCATCGTGTACCAGGGCTACAACGCGACCTTTCCGAGCTTCTACCCGGAGCTCTTCCGCACCCGCAACCGCGTCTCGGCCATGGCCATCTCGCAGAACATCGGCACCACCTTCACCGCGCTCCTGCCCGCGCTGTTCGCCGCCGTGGCGCCTCCGGGCTCGACCAACGTGTGGCTCACCGTGGGCGCGATCACTTTCTCGGTGACCATCCTCGCGGCGCTCGCGGCCATGAGCGCACGGGAGACCTACCGCGTTCACATGCGTGACCTGGGCGACCCCAACGCCGCGCCGGTCGAGAAGGCCGAGTACGACCGGCTGCGAGAGCAGACGCTCTCGGACGCCCGCCTTGCCAAGGCCGCGGCCCAGCTGAGCTGAGCCGTCACACGGAAAACCTTTCGCGCACCAAGGGTTGTGGCGCCATGAAGAATGGCGCCATGACCACCTCTTCCTCCCACCTCAAGATCGATTTCGTCTCCGATGTGTCTTGCCCCTGGTGCGCCGTTGGCCTGAGTTCGCTCGAGGCGGCGCTCAAGCGGGTGGCACCGGAAGTCACCGCGGAACTGCACTTCCAGCCCTTCGAACTGAACCCGCAGATGCCGCCCGAAGGGCAGGACACCTTCGAGCACCTGAACCAGAAATACGGCTCCTCGCGGGAGCAACAGGCGCAGTCGCGCGAGATGATCCGCCAGCGCGGCGCGGCCGTCGGCTTCGAGTTCAGCCCCGAGGGCCGGCCCCGGGTCTACAACACCTTCAACGCGCACCGGCTGCTGCACTGGGCCGAGCTGGAGAGCCCGGCCAAGCAGGCAGCGCTCAAGAAGCTTTTGCTCAAGGCCTACTTCACCGACAGCCAGAACCCCTCGGACCCCGAGGTGCTGGTGCACGCGGCGGCCGAAGCAGGGCTCGACGCAGTGCGGGCCCGCGAGATTCTGAACAGCGACGAATACGCCGCCGAGACCCGCGAGCGCGAGCGCATGTACACCGATGCCGGCATCCACTCGGTGCCCGCGATCATCATCAACGACCAGCACCTGATCTCCGGCGGCCAGCCGGTCGAGGTGTTCGAGCGCGCGCTCGAGCAGATCGCCGGCGCGGAGCCCAGCCGGGTCGTCAGCGCCTGACGTGGCCTTTGGCTTTCGTTTCGGCTTGAAACGAAGCTGACCGCCAGCTTTACCTGAGCGACGGCGAGCGACCGTCAACCGCATCGGCCCGGTGCGGGTTGATCGGTTCATGATGAGTCCCATGCTGCATCTTGGCCGTCTCTGCATGGTGTCGGCCGCCATCGCCCTGGCGGCCTGCACGACCGGATCGCTCCGATCCGATGCGCCCCCGCTGTCGGTGTCCAGCACCGCGGCCGACAGCCCGGCCGCGCAGTTGCAATGGCTCGATCGCGTGACCTGGGGCGCGAACGCGAGCAGCCAGGCCGAACTTGCGAAGACCGGCCTCGCGCGATGGATGGGGCGGCAGTTGAAGCCGCAGCCACAGCCCTTGCCCCCGGCCGCGCAGGCGCAGGTCGACGCGATGACGATCTCGCGCACGCCGCTCGACCAGCTCGTGATCGGCCTGGACGCCCAGCGCAAGGCGGCCGATGCCCTGCCCGACGAAGAAGAGAAGAAGGCCGCGCGCCGGGCCTACCAGCAGGCGCTGACCCGGCTCGCGCGCGAGGCGCAACAACGCTTCGTGCTGCGCGCGTTGTATTCGCCCAACCAGCTGCAGGAGCAGATGACCTGGTTCTGGATGAACCACTTCAACGTCAACCTGCGCAAGGACAACATTCGCGCGCTCGTGGGCGACTACGAGGAGAACGCCATTCGCCCGCATGCGCTCGGCAGGTTCCGCGACCTGCTCGGCGCCACGCTGCACCACCCCGCGATGCTGCGCTACCTGGACAACGCGCAGAACGCGGCCAACCGCATCAACGAGAACTACGCGCGCGAGCTCATGGAGCTGCACACGCTGGGCGTGGGCGGCGGCTACTCGCAGGCCGACGTGCAGGAGCTCGCGCGCGTGCTCACCGGCGTGGGCGTGAGCCTGCAGCCGCTCGATGCGGTGCCGAACATCCGGCCCGCGGTGCGCGCGGACTACGTGCGCAAGGGCCTCTTCGAGTTCAATCCGAACCGGCATGACTACGGCCCGAAGACGCTGCTGGGCCAGCCGATCCAGACGCGCGGCCTCGCCGAAGCCGACGAGGCGCTCGACCGCCTCGCACGCGCACCGGCCACCGCGCGCTTCATCTCGCGCAAGCTCGCGGTGTACTTCGTCGCCGACGAACCGCCGCCTGCGCTGGTCGACCGCATGGCCTCGGCCTTCACGCGCAGCGATGGCGACATCGCCGTCACGCTGAAGGCATTGTTCGAGTCACCTGAATTTTCTGCCTCGCTCGGCCGCAAGTTCCGCGACCCGGTGCACTACGTGATGGCCGGCGTGCGGCTCGCGTACGACGACTGCGTGGCGCTCGATGTGAACCCGATGCTCAACTGGATCAACCGCATGGGCGAGCCGCTGTATGGGCACGAGACGCCCGACGGCTATCCGCTCAACGAAGCCGCGTGGGCGAGCGCCGGGCAGATGAACACGCGCTTCGAGATCGCGCGGGCCATCGGTGCGAACGGCGCGGTGCTGTTCCGCGCCGACGACAAGGCGCCGCTGGAGAAGCCCGCGTTTCCGCAGCTGGCCGAATCGAACGCGGTGCGCACGAAGCAGGGCAGCTTGAGCGAAGACACGCGCGAGGCGCTCGCGCAGGCGAAGAATCCGCAGGAGTGGAACACCTTCCTGCTGGCATCGCCCGAGCTGATGCGCCGATGAGCAGAAGGGACAACACCATGCAACGCAGAGAACTCCTGAAGCTGATCGCCGCCGCGCCGCTCGCGGGCGCTGCAGGCCGGCTGATCGCGGCACCCGCCGCCGAAGGCGCCAAGCTGCTCGTCGTGTTCCTGCGCGGCGCCTACGACTGCGCCAACCTGCTGGTGCCGACCGCCAGCGATTTCTACTACGCCTCGCGCCCCAACATCGCCATCGCGCGACCGGGGCAGCCGGGCGGCGCGCTGCCGCTGGACGGCAACTGGGGCCTGCACCCCGCGCTCGCGCAGAGCGTGATGCCGCTCTTCCAGCAGAAGCAGGCCTCGTTCATCGCCTTCGCGGGCACCGACGACTTGACGCGCAGCCACTTCGAAACGCAGGACTCCATCGAACTCGGGCAGGCACTCGGCAAGCGCCGCGATTACCGCTCGGGCTTTCTCAATCGCCTGGCGGGCGTGCTCGGCGGCGGGCCCATCACCGACGTGTCGCCCATCGCCTTCACCGACCAGCTGCCCATCGCGCTGCGCGGCGACGCCAAGGCCGCCAACATGGCGCTCGCGGGCAATGCGCGTTCGGGCATCGACGCGCGGCAGAGCCGGATCATCGCGTCCATGTACCGCAACACGCCGCTCGCGCAGCCCGTGGCCGAGGGCTTCCAGGTGCGCGACGAAGTCATGCGCGCGGTGCAGGCCGAGATGGACGCGGCCAGCCGCAACGCGATGACCGCCAAGGGCTTCGAGCTCGTCGCGCGCCGCATGGCCGTCTTGATGCGCGACCGCTTCGACCTCGGCTTCGTCGATGTCGGCGGTTGGGACACGCACGTGGGGCAGGGCGCCGGCACCGGCTACCTCGCCAACCGTTTCGAGGAGCTGGGCCGGGGCGTCGCCGGTTTCGCACAGGAGATGGGTGAGGACGCGTGGCGCCAGACCGTGGTGGTCGTCATCAGCGAGTTCGGCCGCACCTTTCGCGAGAACGGCAACCGGGGCACGGACCATGGGCATGGCACCGTCTACTGGGTGCTCGGCGGTGGCCTTTCAGCGCAGGCGGGTGGGCGCATCGTCGGCGAGCAGCAGGCGCTGACGCAGGCCACGCTGTTCCAGAACCGCGACTACCCGGTGCTCAATGAGTACCGGGCGGTGTTCGGTGGGCTGTTCAGCCGGATGTATGGGCTGTCGCCCGCGCAGTTGGGGCGGGTGTTCGAGGGTGTGGCGCCGCGAGATCTGCAACTGGTCTAGCGGAGCCGGTCTGCGCGACAGCTCACCCGCGCGCCAAGCGCCTCGTAGTGGCGCACCAGATAGTCCTTCGCCTCGGCGCTGACGTTGTCGACCAGCAGCGGCAAGGGCAGCTGATGCTTGAGCTTGAGCAGGCTCGCGCCCGCCAGGTGCCTGTAGTCCGGATGCGCCTTGAGCGCGGTCAGCACCTGCAGGGGCTGGGCGCCCAGGTCCGTCAGATGCACGGTGTAGAAAAGCACCGCCGAGGGCGCGTCGTCCGGCGGCTCGGGCGCCTCGACCTCGATGCGCGCCATCAGCATTTGAAGGTTCGGGAACAGCGGCTGCGGTGACCAGCGGCCGCTTCCGTGCCAGTCCCACAGCACCGGCACTTCGGGCTGGCCGATGTCGCCGATCAACGGATCGCCATCGGCGTTCTGCAGCACCACCCAATGCGGCTGCCACTGGCCCGTTTCGACGGCGTCGCTCCACACCAGATGATCCGGCGTGCTCGCCGCCTGGTCCAGGATGAAGCGGTAGCCCTCCATGCCCGCCAGGAGGCTGGGCACGTCGACGGCGCTCGAGCCGGTGAGATCGCCGCGCCACCCCTCGCGCCAGTCCGGATCGTCAAGCACGAGGGACTGCGCTCCCATGCTGCGGCACCAGGCGAACCAGTCGTGCATCGCCGGGGGCAAAGGTGGCAGGGTGAACCGGGCGGCCAGCGAGGCCTGGATGGCTGCCCGGCTGGGCCAGTTGTCGCGTGTCAGTGCCATGGAATGCGTGAGGATTTCCGCGGCTTGCCGCCGGTATCGGCGGGATGTTGCCACAGGGGCCGTCGGGGTGGCCGCCGCCGCACTCGCCCGACCCGCTGGCAACCCTGGCGAGGCCGCTCGCCCGGAAGGACGGCGCCTCGCCTCGAACCTGCCTCGACCGATCTGCAAGGCAGATCGGTCGAGGCCAGCGCTCTAGTTCCCCGAGAAAGTCATCGGCACGTTCTTCACCGAGCCGTCCGCCTGCGGCACCTTGACGTTGACCTTGAGTTCGCCCTTGAAGTCGGCCGGCGGGGTACCGCTGAACTTGCCCGTGGCGGGATCGAGCTTGAGCCAGGTCGGCAGCGGTGCACCGCTGGCCGTGGTGGCCGCGACGGTCTTGCCTGCGGGCAGCTTGTCGGGCATGGGCACGCTGGCCGTGATCTGGCGCGTGGCGGGGCTCGCGGTGCCTTGCGTCACCGTCACGCCCTGGCCGCCGCTCAGCGTCGTCTTCTGGCTGGTGTTGCTCGATTCCGTCTCGACGCTCGCGGTGGCCACGCCGCTGCCCTTCTTTTGGGCGAGCGGATCCTTGGCGGGCGTTCCTGTCGTACTGCCAGTGCCTCCAGTGCCTACAGTGCCACTGGTCCCACTGGTCCCACTGGTCCCACCGGTTCCACCGGTTCCACTGGTTCCGCTGGTCCCGCCGGTCCCACCGGTGCTTCCACCCGTCCCCGTACCCGTCTTCTTCTCCGGCTGCAGGCTCGAGCCGGAAGCCGAAACGCCGACGTCGACGCCCAGCGAACTCGAACTGCTCTTCGCCTCGGTCTGCGTCACCTTGCCGCCCGCCGTCACGCCGACGGCGCCGGTAGCCGCGACCTGCGTGCCTTCGAGCGAGGTGTTCTTGCCCGAGGACAGCGCGATGTTGCCGCCGTTGCTCGTGATGCTCGCGCCGGTTGCGATGTTGCTGTCGGCCTTGCTGTAGCCCACGCCCACCGAGGCTTCGCCGCTGCGCTCGTCCATGGTCTTGCCGCCGGTGGTCTTGCCGCCGGTCGTGGTGCCGCCCACGTTCTCCTTCTTGCCGCCCGAGGCCGCCGCCGACACGTCCACGCTCAGCGACTCGCTGCTCGAGACGCTGCGTGCCGCGTTGAACGCGAGGTTGCCGCCCGCCGCCACCGACACGTCGCTGTTGCTGGCGATGGTGGTGCCCGTGAAGGTGGCGTCGCCGCCGCTCTTGATCGTGAGCGGGCCGCTGCCGCTCTTGATGCTGCCGGCCACGTCTTCGTTGCTGCTGGCCGTCGACTTGGCGTAGCTGACGTCCGCGCTCGCGCTGCCGCTCTTGGCGCCGGCGGACACGGCCACGTCCACGCCCACGTCCTGGCTGCTCGAGGTGCTGGTGTTCTTGGCGGCCGCGAAGTCGAGCTTGCCGCCGGTCGTCACGCTGGCGCCGCCGCCGGCCGCGAGGTTGGTGCCCTCCAGGCGCGTGTCGCCCGTGGTGGTCACGCTGAGGTTGCCCCCGGACGTGATGCCGCCCACCACCGCCGTGCTGCTGCTGCCGCTGGCGGTGCCGCCCGCATAGTTCACGCCCACCGCGGCGCTCTTGTTCACGAGGTCGACGCTCACGCTGCCGCCCGCGCTGGTGCTGTTGCTGCTGCTGCTGGCCGTGTCCCTGGCGGCCGTGTAGTCGAGCGAGCTGGCGCCGATCGTCACGTCCTTGCCGGCGGCGATGTTGGTGCCTTCCATCGTGGTGGCGCCGCTGGACGTGCTGCTCACGTTGCCGCCGACCTTGATGTTCGACACCACCGCATTGCTCGTGGCCGACTTCTCGCTGGCATCGTCGTGCTGGTAGCTGGCGCGGATGCCCGCGCCCGCGTCGGTCGACGTTCCGCCCGGCTTGCCCGCGCCGGGGCCCGCGCTGGCGCTGGCGCCCGCTTCGGCGGACGCTTCGGCATAGACGCCCAGCTTGGCCGTATCGGTCGCGGTGTTCGACGAACTGTAGGTCGTGTTCGCCGCCGCCTTGCTGGTGATGGTGGTGGCCGACTGCGTGAAGTTGCCGCCTGCCTCGATCTGCGTGCCCACATCGGTGATGTTGTTGGTGGCGGTGCGCGTGATGCTGCCGCCGGCCGAGATGCCCGAGGTCTGCGCCGTGGTCGAACCGTCCAGCGTGCTGCCGCGCGTGTTCGAGCCGTAGATGCCGACCTCGCCCGAGGCCTCCGCCTTGGCCGAAACGCCGGCCTGCGCGCCGAGGCCGGCCGACGCGCCGCCTTCCACGCCGGCCTTGGCACTGCCGCTGGCATAGAGGCCGGCGGTGGTCACGCTGCTGCTGGTGCTCACCTCGTGCCTGTCGTCGACCGCCTTGAACGTCATGTCCTTGGCGTCCAGCTTCATGTCCGCACCCGAGGCCAGCTTGGAGCCTTCCACGTTCAGCGTGTCGCTCGCCTTGATGCCGAGGTTGCCGCCCGCGCCGATCGAGGAGCCCTGGTTCTTCGTGTCCAGCGTGCTCGTGGTGGTGTCGCTCTTCTGCACGAGGTCCAGGTGGTTTTCGGTGCTGGCCGACACGCCCGCCGATGCCTGCGCGCCGGCATTGGGAATGCCCTTGCCCGCTGCCGCGCTCGCGCCGGCTTGCGCCTCCGCCTTGGCGGTGTTGTCGGTGCTGGCCATGAGGCCGACGCGGGTCGTGCTCACGTTGGTGGTGGAGGTCGACTTGTCCTCGGCCGCGAGCAGGTTCACGTTCTTGGCGTTCACCGTCGCATTGCCGCCAGCGTTCACCGAGGAGCCTTGCAGCGTCACGTCGTTGCTCGCGTTGACCGTGAGATTGCCGCCGAAGCCGAGGCTGGAGCCGACGTGCTTCAGGTCGGTGGTCTGGGTCGTGGTGGTGGTGTCGGCGCTGAACGCCAGGCCGGCCGAGCCTTGGCCCGAGGCCTGCGCGCTGGCTTGCGCGGATGCCGAGGCCGATGCGCCGTTGTGGTCGCTCTTGGAGGCCGACGCCGCGCCCGCACCGGCGCTGGCCGAGCTGCTGCCCGATGCGCCGACCTGCATGATGCCGCTCTGCTTGACCGTGGTGTTGGTCTCGTCGTAGTTGCGGCCTGCAAGCACGTTGACATTGGTGGCGCTGACGGTGCCGTTGCCCTTCACGTCGACGCTGGAGCCCTGCACCGTGATGTCGTTTTTGGCGGTGAGCGATGCATTGCCGCCCACCTGCAGCGTGCTGGCGACGTTGCGGACCGAGTTCGAGTCGGTGGTCACGGCCGTCGTGCCGTACAGCGAGTTGTTCATGCCCATGCCGGCCGAGTTGCTCTCGGTGTGCGTGGTCTTGCTGTTCTCGCGCGCAATGATGTTCAGGTCCCCGCCGGCCTTCAGGTCGGCGTTGCCCGCGGCCTTGGTGTCGGTGCCGGCCAGCGTGATGTTCTTGCCCGCATCGATCGACAGGTTGCCGCCGCTCGTGAGGCCCGACTTCACCTGGGTGACCGTGGTCGTGGTGGTGGTGGTCGAGCCGCTGCTGAAGGCGGTGTTGTAGCTGCTGTGCGTGGTGTCGGCGGACTTGTTCTGGATCGTGTCGAAGGTCACGTCGCCGCCGGCCTTCAGGCTCGCATCGCCGCCGGCGGTCACGTTGGCGCCGGTGTTGGTGATGTTCTTGGCCGCATCCAGCGAGAGCGTTCCGGTCGATTCGATCGACGCCGTCTTGCCGATGTCGGTCGCATAGCGCTGCTCGCCGCCCGAGCCGCTGGCCGTGGTCTGGTTGACGATGCTGCCCTGCGTGGAGCTGACGGCCACATTGCCGCCCTTGATCGTGCCCGAGGTGTTGGTCACGTCGCCGACGGACACCACGGTGAGCGCCTGCGTGCCGGCGATGGTGCCGCCGCTGTTGGTCAGCGAGGTCAGGCTGAGGTTGGCGGTGTCCGCCGTGATGACCGCGCCCTGCGTGAGGCCGTTGCGGGTCTTGGGCGACAGGTAGACCACGGGCGCGAGCACCACCTGGCCGTCGATCTCGGTCTGCACCATCCACACGATGTCGTGCGTGAGCTTGGCCTGCTGCTCGGGCGAGAGGGCCTGGCCGTAGACGAGGCCGAGCGCCTTGCTTTCGCCGGCGGCCGAGTCCATGAGTGCTTGCACCTGGGTGCCCGCGTCCTTAGCGCCCGCGAGCAGCGAATTGCCCGTCTGCGCGATGAGCTGCTGCTTGATCAGGTAGGCCTCGTAGCTCGAATCGCCCAGGCGGCGCACCAGCGTGTCGGCGTCGTAGCCCAGGAGCTTGGCCAGGTAGTCGGAGCCGACGGTGGACGAGCCGATCTGGTAGCGCGGATTGCTCTCCACCAGGTACTTGGCGCCCGGCTCCCTGGCGATCACGTACAGGCCGTTCGGGTTGGTCGGCAGCGGGATGTTGATGCCGCCGAACGAGGTGCCCTGCACGCCGTTGGCCGCGTTCACCGCGACGAACGAGATGGCCGGGCGCCCATTGAGCGTCGTGACGGGGGTGACGCTGCCGGCGGCCGCGCCGGTGGTGCCCGTGGCCGCGCCGCCGACGGTGCCCTTGGTGGCGTTGCCGCCGTTCACTGCCGACACCGCGGCGGTCTTGGCGCCGCCCTTCTTCATGTCCGCCGCCTGCGCCGCGGTGGACCCGTTGTTGGTGAGGGCGAAGCTGGTGCCGGTGTTCAGCACGCGGGCGTAGACGCCGGCGCCGATGTTGCTGATTTCGGTGACGGCGTTGGTGGTGTTGTCGTTGATGACCCGCCGTTCGTAGTAAGTTTCGCCGCCCGCCGCGATGTACTTGGTTTCCTCGGTCCAGGTGCGCGTGTAGGAGGTGCGCTGTAGCGCGAGGTCGTCGTTGACGAACGTCGGGTTGCTGCCGCTGCCCGAGAACGTGACGACGTCGCCCGAGATCACGCCGCCCAGGTTCTTGCCGCTGTTGAAGGTCAGGCTGACCGCGCCGGCCCCGGTGATCTGGGGCTTGATCGTGGGCGTGCCGCCCGCGTAGGTCTGGTCCTTGTACCAGGTCTGCTTGTAGTACCAGCTCTCGTACTGGTCGCAGCAGCCGTGGCCGTTGTAGCCCTGGCTGTCATGGCCCGTCTCCGTTTGCACGCGCGTGGTCTCGGTGCCGTAGGTGCGGGTGTCTCCGCCCAGCACCTCGTTGCGCAGGTCGCGTGCGGCGATCGTGATGGCGCCGTTGCTGTCGATGGTGCTGTTGTTCACCAGCGTGTCGGCGCTCAGGGTGACCGACTTGCCGGCGCTGATCGTGCCCTGGTAGGCGCTCAGCGTGGCGGCGTTGGTGAGCGTGCCCGACGCGGCCGAGGCCGTGAGCGCGTTGCCCGCATACAGCGCGCCCCGGTTCGTGAGGCCGCCGGCCGCGGTCACGTTGAGGTCGTGCAGCGCCGCGATGCCGCCGGTCAAGCCGTTGGTGAGCGACGGTGCGGTCACGGCGAGGTCGTTGCCCGAGAAGAGCAGGCCGTTGTTGGTCAGCGCACTGGTCGTGGTGATGCGGGTCTGCGACGGATTGGCCTGGTCGGTCGAACCCAGCACGGCCGAGTTGGCACCCGCCAGCGCCAGCGTGCCGAGCGTGAGCGTCATGTCGCGGTCGGACGACAGCGTGGCGCCGTTCGCCAGGTTGACGGTGCCCAGCGCGGCGGTGAGCTTCTGGCCGACCACCGTGCCGGCGGCGCCGATGCTGAGCGTGCTCGCGCCGGTGCCGTTCACCGAGAGCGTGCCGCTTCGGCTCTGCATGAGGCCGTTGACGGTGGCCGCGTAGTTGTTGCCGCTTCGGCTTTGCAGCGCGAGGTCGCGTTCCGCGATGACGGTGCCGGCGCTGGTGAGGCCGCCCGTGCCCACGCCCAGCGTGAGCGCGCCCGCGGACTGGATCTTGCCGTCGTTCGCGATCGTCGTGGCGGCCACCGAGCCGGCGCCAGCCGCGGCGGTGGCCACGGTCAGCACGCCGCCGGTGCGGTTGGTGAGCGTGTTGGCCACGTTCACCGTGCTGTCGCTGCGCGTGCCGCCCTGCAGGGTGCCGGCGTTGTCGATGCTCGCCACATTGAGGGCCAGCCCGTCGCCGAGCATCTTGCTGTTGGCCGAGGTGACCAGCGCGGCGCCCGTGCCCTGCACCGACAGCTGCCTGCCGGCCTGCACGGTCGCCGTGCCGCCGCTGTTGTTCAGGCCCGCCGTCACGTTGGCCGTGAGATTGCCCGTGGCGATGAGCTTGCCGGTGTTGTCGATCTGGTTCGCGCCGAGCGTCGCGTCATTCGCGCTTTGCAGCGTGCCGCTGTTGGCCAGGGTGCCGGTGACGGTCACGCTGTCCGCGGCGGTGCCCTGTTGCGACAGGATCCAGGTGCCCTTGTTGTCGAAGGCGCCCACGGCGACGGTGCTGCCGGTGTTCGCCTGTATGCGGCCGGTCGCGGCGTTGGTCGCGTTCGCGGCCTTGATCGCGAAGGCCTGGTCGGCCAGCAGCGTTCCGCTGTTGGTGAGGATCTGCGTCGCGCCGCCGTTGCGATCGGCGATGTCGATGTTGTTCGTCGCATGCACGGTGCCGCTGTTGTTCAGCGTGCCGTTCACGCGCAGCGTGGCGGTGCCCGCGCTGGCCTCGATGGCGCCTGCGTTGGCGAGGCCGTTGCCCGCCTGGATCGCGACGCTCTGGCCCTTCATCGTGCCGGTGGCGGCATTGCTCGCCAGGTTGCCGGCGGTGAGCGTGAGGGCGGTGCCTGCCTGCACGACGCCGCCCGCGGCGTTGCCCAGGTCGCCCGTGGTGGTCGCGTCGATCTTGCCCGCGGCCAGCATGTTGCCGCTGTTGAGGAGGCTCGCGGCCGTGACGCCCAGGTCGCCCGCGCTCTGCAGCGTGCCGCTGTTGGTGGCGGCGCCCGAGACGGCGATCTGGTCCGTCGCGCCCGCGTTCTGCGACAGCAGCCAGGTCCCCGCGTTGTTCAACGCGCCCAGCGTGGCGGTGCTGCCGGAGGCTGCCTGCGTCCAGCCGGCGGCCGTGTTGCTGAACGATGCGGCCTTCAGTGCCAGTGCCTGTTCGGCCAGCAGCTTGCCGCTGTTGACGATGGCCTCGGTCGCGCCGCCCGTGCGGTCGGCGATGTCGATGTTGCCCTTGGCGTGCAGCTGGCCGCTGTTGGTCAGCGTGCCGTCCACGCGCAGCGTGGCGTTGCCGGTGTCGGCCGTGGCGATGCCCGCGTTGTTCAGGCCGTTGGCGGCCGTGAGGTTCAGCGCCGCTGCCTTCAGCACGCCGGTGCCGGTGTTGGTGACGGTGCCGCCGCCGGTCACGCCGAGCGTGCCGCCGGCCTGCGCGATGCCGCTGTTGGTGAAGTCCTTGCTCGTTGTCGCTGCCAGGTCGGTGACTGCGAGGAGGGTGCCGCTGTTGTCCACCTGGCCCGCGTTCACCGCGACGGCGCCCGCGCCCTGCAGCGTGCCGCTGTTGGCGAGCGTGCCCGTCACGGTGACGTTGTCGCTCGCGCCGGCTGCCTGCGACAGCAGCCACGCGCCCTGGTTGTCCATGCTGGCCGCGTTGACGGTGCTTCCCGTTTGCGCCTGCACGCGCCCTGCGGCCGTGTTGCTCACGGCGGCGGCCTTCAACAACAACGCTTGCTCTGTCAGCAGCGTGCCACTGTTCGCGAGGCTGGCCGTCGCGAGGCCGTTGCGGCCGGCGATGTCCAGGTTCTGTGCGGCGTGGATCTGGCCGCTGTTGGCGATGGCGCCGTCGACGCGCACCGTGACCGCGCCCTTGTCGGCCGATACCGTGCCCGCGTTCTCCAGGCCGTTGCCCGACGTCAGCGCGAGGTTGCCGCCCAGCGATTGCAGCGCGCCGCCCGCGGCGGTGCCGATCTTGCCGCTCGCGGTGAGCGTCATGTTCCCGGCCGACTGCAACGCGGCCAGGCCCAGCGCCAGGTCGCCGTTGCCGGCGCTGGCGATCAGCGTGCCGCCGCTGCTGTAGAGCTTGGTCGCGCCCGTGGTCACGAGGTTGCCGAAGGTGCCGTTCCAGGCACCGCCCGCGCTCCATTCCGTCGCGCCGAGCGAGGCTGTGTCGCCCACGGCCAGCGCCAGTGCGCCGCCCGCGTGGCGCAGGTTGTTGTTGGCGATGCCGGCGCCGCTGGCCGTGTCCAGCAGGCTGGCCGCGCTCACCGAGAGGTCGGTGCCCGCGACGAGCGCGCTGCCCGCGATCGACGTGCCGCCCGTGGACGAAAGAGACAGCGCGCCGGTCGATGTGAGGCTCGCGTCGGTCAGCGCGAGTGCGCCGGCGCCGGTGCCCGTGGTGCTCACGTTCACGTCGGTCGCGGCCGAGATGCGGTTCTGCAGCTCGACCTTGCCTGCGGCGGTGAGCGTGAAGTCGCTCGCGCTGGCTGCGGCGTCGCCCAGCATGCGCACGCCCACGCCGGCTTCGGTGGAGCTCAGGCGGATGCGGTTGGCGTACATGCCGCCGAGCACGGCGGTGTCGATCGAATAGACCGGTGCATTGCCCGTCGGCGTGGCGGCGCCCGTGACGGCGCGCGTGTCGTAGCTCCATTTGTTGGTGCCGGCCGCAATGCTCAGGTCCTGCGCGTTGATGGGCGCTTCGATGCGCACCGAGCGGGTCACCAGGTCGAGCACCTGCTGTGCCGTCGCGTTCAGGCCGGTGCCCGTGATGAGGATGTCGCCCTGGCCCACGCTGAAGCCGCCGAGCCCGCCGTTCGAGGCAAGGAAGGGGTTGCCCGTGCTCAGCGTCACGCGGTCGGTGTTGATGAAGCCGCAGCCCGAGCAGGTGATGCCGTAGGGGTTGGCGAGCACCACGTCGGCCCTGCCGCCGAGCACTTCGGTGAAGCCGGCCAGGGTGCTGCGGTTGTTGGACACCACTTCGTTCAGGATCACGCGCGCCGCGCTGGACTGGTTGAAGTTCGCCGTGACCTGGCCCGCAAGCTGCGACTGCCAGGCGATCTGCGCCGCGCTGGTCGTGTTGTTGAGGATGAGGCCGATCGGGTTGACGTTGAAGCTGTTGTACCGGTTGTGCGACAGCCCGGCCGCATTGGCCTGGTTGATGTTCACCACCGTCACGCCATTGGGCGCGACATACGCGTTGAGCTGGGTGCCCGGCGCCACGACGACCGAGGCGACCTGCGCCAGCGCGAAGGGCGGAAGCAGCACCATCGCGCCAATGGCAACGAGGTTGCGGCTGCGCGAGACGGCCGTGCCGGTCGTGCCGCTCTTGCTGCTCTTCGTATTGCCCCGCGCGGTTTCCGCAACGGCCGTCCAAGTGGAGGACACGGCATTCCAGACGACTCTATAGATGTGGTTCATGGTGCGGTCAGTCTCAAAGGGAGGCAGAAAGGCGGAAGCCGTAAAGGGTGCCTTCGCGCACGAGCGCGCTGGGCACGTGCACGGCGCGCGAGGCGAAAACGTCGAGGCTCAGCGTCTTCCACTGGAAGGCGGCGCCGAGCGTTGCGCCCGACAGCGAGCCGGAGGGCACGCCGCTCGCGCGGTTGCTCACGCGGCCCACGTCGAAGCCGGTGTAGATGCGGCCTTGCAGCGGCGCGCCATCGCCGAGCGCGAGTTGCCAGGGCATCGAGAGTTCGTTGCGAACATAGAAGCCGCTGTCGCCGCTGAGCACGGTGTTGAGAAAGCCGCGCACCGACGAGCCGCCGCCGATCAGCATCTGCTGCGTGCCGTAGAGCGTGTCGTAGGCGTGCTGGCCGCTGAACTGGGTGGAGAAAGAGAATGCGCGGCCCGCCGCTTCGAAGCGGCGCGAGAACCCCAGGTCGAGCGTGGCCTTGCGGAACTGCGCGTGCGGCAGGTCGTCTTCGAGCGTGTCGGCGTCGCGCAGCGCACCGAAGGCCTTCAGGCCCTTCACGTAGCCCACGCGCGCATTGAGGATGCCGCCGCCCACCTGCGTGAAGGCGCTCGCGCCCACGTCGAGCGTGGTGAGGTCGCGGCTGGCCACCTGCAGGAATTCGCCGCCCAGCCAGTTGCGGCTGGACTGCGTGCCCAGGCGCGCCGACAGCGAGATGCGGCTTGCCTGGTCGCGGTACACCACGCGGTCGGCCGTGAAGCTCTTGCTGATGGTGGTGCCCTCGGACGCGAGGAACTGGCCGCTGGGCAACCGCAGCACGTTGCGGTAGTTGCTCTCGCTGGCGTCGAGGCTGAACGTGCTGTAGCCGAAGGGCAGCACGGCGCGCAGGCCGGTCGAATCCGATTTGTGATCCCAGCGCTCGGGCAGCACCGACTGTCGCTTGGTGATCGACAGCAACTCGTTCAGCCCCAGCAGGCTGTCGAAGGTAACGGTGGCCGAGGCGTTGTCGCGGCCCGTGGCACGCGTGCCGGAGTTGTCCAGCGAGGTGTAGAGGTGCACCGGGAACGTGGCCGGGTTCTCGACCACCACCACGGTCTGGCCCGGCGCACTGCCGGGACGCAGGTCGAGCTTGGCGTTGTTGGCGGCCAGGCTGTTGACCTGGTCGATGCCCTGTTCCAGGTCGCGCAGGTTCAGCAGGTCACCCGGGCTGGCGGGGAAGGCGCCGCGAATCCACTGGGCGCGGTCTCTGCCGCCGGTGACCTCGAAGCGCTCGATCTTGCCTTCGACGATCGTCACTTCGAGCACGCCCGAGCGCAGGTCCTGCGCGGGCAGGTAGGCGCGCGTGGTGATGTAGCCGCGGTCGATGTAGCTCTTGGTCAGCGCGGCCAGGATGGCTTCGAGTTCGGCCACGCCCAGGCACCGCCCGGCGTTCTCGCCCTGGAGGCGCTCGGTGAGCTTGCCGGGCAGGTTGCCGGTGTCACCGTTGAAGCGGATTTCCTTGATGTCGCGGCACTGCACGCCGATGTCGGGCACCACCACCTGCGGGCGTACCTGCTGCAGGTTGGTGCCGCCGGGCGCGGGCAGGGCGCGCTGGGCACGGTCCTGTTCTTCGCGCAGGCGGTCTTGCTGTTGGCGCTCGATGATCTGGTTCTGCCGATTGATGTCGGCCGCCGGATTGACGACCTGCGCCTGGGCCGCCATGCCAAGCAAGGCGGTGCCGAGCACCGCCAGCGAACGTCTCTTGTAACGCCGCAAAGACGATGCGGAAGTACCGCCAAACTGCGGTTTCGAAGCAAAAAATGGCATAGATCGACCCATCTATGGAGCCGAATGCCGTCACTTGTCCGGAATGCCGGGGTGCGCACCGGTCCAGGTGCGCGCGGATTATTACGTTCTCATTAACATTTGGACATACCACGAAACAAGTATTGTTAGGTGTTCACAACGGGCCGTTGGGCCCTCGGCAGGATGACAGGCCAGGGTCAGCGCCACGGCGCGCCGCGGACTCGCCCGGCCGCCCACCACGATGCTCGAGATGATCGGCACCATCGGCAAGGACGCACGGCGTGAAGGCCAGCGCGATGCCCGGACCGGCGCGTTCGGCCCTTCGGTGATCAGGATGCGATCGCGATAGAGGTAGTACCCCTCGGCGATATCCCAGCGCAGGTGCGGCGGCGCGCCGGTGCACCGGGCGCCGCGGCGCGCTGGACATTCAGTGCAAAGGCCTTCTCCGCCGGCAGAAACCCGTCCTGGGCCTGCGCGCCATCAAGAAAGATGGCGGGAACGACAAGAAAAATGATGGCCGAAAGACCGGAGCGCAGGAAGCGCAGGAGAAAGACGCGGGACATGTGCATGGACGCTCGTCGCGATGGGAAGAGGCCATCATTTCGCGAGCCCATTAAGAGAACGTTAACGCTGCCACGCCCGCCGTGCCGCGTTGCGGCGTGGTCCCGTCGCGGGCTGCCGGCGCACCACCGATGGAGGGGTGATCCAGGTTTTAGAACAAGTGATACATAATGCGTTGAACATCTTCCAGAGAGCAACGAAAAGCCGATGGCCCGACCCCGACAGTTCGACGAAAGCTCAGTGCTCGACGCGGCCATGCAGCGCTTCTGGTCGCGCGGCTACGAGGTCACCTCCGTGCGCGAACTGGCCGAAGGCATGGGGCTCACCAGCGCGAGCCTGTACAACGCCTTCGGCGACAAGCTCACGCTGTACCGCCGCTCGCTGCAGCACTACCTGGACATGAGCGTGCGCAATCGCATCGTGCGGTTCGAGGTGCTCGCGCCGCGCGAGGCCATTGCGGCCTTCCTCGGCGAAATCGTCGAGCGCTCGATGGGCGACGGCGAATTCCGCGGCTGCATGCTGGTGAACGCGGCACTCGAAGTGGCGCCGCACGACCCCGAATTTCGCCTGGTCGTCGCCGAAGAGCTCAGGCAGATCGAGGCCTTCTTTCGCCGCTGCGTGCAGCGCGGCCATCGCAGCGGCGACATCGCCTCCACCGTCGATGCCAAGGACGCGGCGCGCCTGCTGCTCGGCGTGCTGATGGGCATTCGCGTGCTCGCGCGCGCACGGCCCGAACGCGCGCTGCTCGAAGGCATCGTGCGGCCCGCGCTGGCCACGCTCGAGCCGCTGCAGCGATCACAGCGATCGCATTGAGCGCTTGAACCCAGGCAAGTGCGCGTCATTGCCACATTGAACAACCCACACAGAAAGGATCCACCATGCAGATCACCGTCATGGGCACCGGCGGCGTCGGCGGCTATTTCGGCGCGCGCCTCGCGAACGCGGGGCACGACGTCACGTTCATCGCGCGCGGCCGGCAACTGGCCGCGTTGCGCGAACACGGGCTGCGCATCGAAAGCCCGCGCGGCAACCTGCACCTGCGCGACCTGAAGGTGACCGACACGCCCGCAGAGGCCGGCGCCACCGACCTGGTGCTGTTCGGCGTCAAGTTCTGGGACACCGAGAGCGCGGCCGCGGCCATCAAGCCGCTGCTGCGCGAGAACACCGCGGTGGTGTCGTTCCAGAACGGCGTGGTGAAGGACGAGGTGCTGCGCGGCGTGCTGGGCGATGCGCATGTCGTCGGGGGCGTCTGCTACATCGCGGCGACCATCGCCGAGCCGGGCCTGATCCGGCATTCGGGCGCGATGCAGAAGCTGGTGTTCGGCGAATACGACGGCGCGCAGAGCGAACGCGTCACGCGTTTTCGCGATGCCTGCGTGGAGGCCGGCATCGACGTCGAACTCAGCGGCGACATCCGCCGCGGGATCTGGGAGAAGTTCGTGTTCCTCGTGGGCCTCTCGGGTGCGACCAGCACGGTGCGCACGCCCATCGGCCCGATCCGCGCGCTCGCGCGGTCCCGCGGTTTCCTGCGCGGGCTGATGGACGAGGTGGTGCAGGTCGCGCGCGCCGAAGGCGTATCGCTGCCGCAGGACTACGCGGACGACCGCATGGCTTTCTGCGACCAGGTGCCCGCGACCATGACCTCCTCGATGCACCACGACCTGGAGCGCGGCGGCCGCCTGGAGGTGCAGTGGCTCAGCGGCGACGTGGTCGCGCGCGGCGAACGGCTGGGCGTGGCCACGCCGTGCAACCGCGCGGTGTTCGACATCCTCTCGGTGCACGCCGAAGGGCGCCCCGCATGAGCACGGCGCCGAAGGTCCACGCCATCGAGGCCACGCTGGTCGTGGTGCCCATGCGCCGCGCGCTCGGCACCAGCGCGATGCGCATCACCGAGGCGCCGCTGCTGCTCATCGACCTGCGGACCGACCAGGGCATCACCGGCCGTGCCTACCTGTTCTGCTATGTGCCCGCCGCCGGCGAAGCCGCGTTGGCGTTGGTGCGCGACGCGGACAGGATGCTGGCCGGCACCAGCGCGGCGCCGGCCGATGTGCGTCGCTCGCTCGATGCGCGCTTTCGCCTGCTGGGTGCGCGCGGCATCGCGTCGATGGTCATGGCGGGCATCGACGTCGCCTGCTGGGATGCGCTGGCCATCGCGGCGGAGATGCCGCTCGCGCGGCTCCTGGGCGCGCCGCTCAAGCCCGTGGCGGCCTACAACAGCAACGGGCTCGGCCTGCTCGATGCGCAGGCTGCGGCCGACGAGGCGCAGGCACTGGTCGCCGAAGGTTTTCACGCGATCAAGATGCGGCTCGGCCGCGCATCGCCGAAAGACGACCTGGCCGCGGTGCGCGCCGTGCGCGCGGCCATCGGCGACGACATCGCGCTCATGTCCGACTTCAACCAGGCCCTGAGCCCGAGCGCCGCGCGGGAGCGCTGCCTGCAACTGGACGGCGAGGGCCTGTACTGGATCGAGGAGCCGGTCGCGCACGACGACTACGCCACCACGCACGCATTGGCCTCGCTGCTGCGCACGCCCGTGCAGATCGGCGAAAACTTCCAGGGGCCGCGCGCCATGGCGCAGGCGCTCTCGCAGCGTGCCAGCGACCTCGTCATGCCCGACCTGGAGCGCATCGGCGGCGTGACCGGCTGGATGGCCGCCGCGGCGCTGGCCGATGCGGCGCGCATCGAGTGCTCGTCGCATCTGTTCCACGAGGTCAGCGCGCACCTGATGGCCGCAACGCCCACGGCGCACTGGCTCGAGTACGTCGACTGGGCCGATGCGATCCTGCAGGAGCCATTGAAGGTGACCGACGGCTTCGTGACGCCGCCCGACCGGCCGGGCCACGGCATGGCCTGGGACGCGGATGCGGTGAAGCGCTATGCGCGGTATTCGACGGAGAGTCTGCGCTGAGTCGAGGCGGCGGGGGGAGACGGGATGTTGGCTTGCCCTGCGACCGCGCGTTGCAGAGGCAAGGTGGCTGAATCGATCAGCAAGCTCCTATTCCGCGTACTCGGAGGCGTACGCCAGAAATACTGCGTCGCTGTTCAGTTCTCTGGCCGACCGCGTCATCACCGGGTCCGCCGAATCGGCGATCCAGAGCACCACAAATCGGCGGTCCGTTCTGGGGCCAAAAACATGGCGCCCCTCAAGAATGACAAGCGCCTCGAATGCGGCCTGAAGAATTCCATCGCGTCTGGCGTCGAACGACAAACCTTCGCGGTCATGGATGCTCGCAATGATCCGGTTGACTTCCCCGAACAGGCCGAGGTCGTCCCATATCGACCACTCCTGCGGTCCGTACCGGTAGTAGTTGTGCAGTGGATCGTCAACGCCGACGGCAATCTTCTCGCTGGAATTTGCCACTGGCCCGATGCTCATCACCGAGTCATCGGTATAGAGGCTGTATCCGTAGAGATCCTGGCTGTTGCTCTGCCCTTGGAGCCGGTGGTAGTGCGCCTCCGTCGCCGACAGCAGCGCACGTTTCAACTCGTCAAATTGATGATTCATTCTGGGGACTTGTCCATGTGTCCTTGCATCGCCAGGACGACTGCGCGATGGAGCGCTCCGGGCCGAATGTAGCCGGTCGCAGCCTCGAAGCGCGAGACCGCCCCTGCGGGAAGCCATCAGGGTCGTCTAGCATCGCCCCCAGCAGGTAAAAATCGAAAGTCGCACATGAGCATTCCATCCGTTCGCACCAAGAACTCCCCGGGTCCCGCCGAAGGCAAAAGGACAAGCAGCCATGCATGAAATCATCTGCCCCCATTGCAACAAGGCATTCAAGATCGACGAAGCCGGCTACGCCGACATCCTCAAGCAAGTCCGCGACGGCGACTTCGAGAAGCAGTTGCACGAGCGGCTCGAACTGGCCGAGCGAGACAAGCGCAATGCCGTCGAACTCGCGCAGGCAAAGGCGGCCGGCGAATTGCAGAAGGCGGCCGCCGCCAAGGACGGCGAAATCCAGGAGCTCAAGTCAAAGCTCGAAGCCGGCGATGTCGCACGCAAACTCGCAGTGAGCGAGGCCTTGAGTGCCGTCGAGAAAGAGCGCGATGCGCTCTCCAACGAACTCGCGCAGGCCCGGCAGGACAAGCGCGCCGCAACCGAGTTGGCCGAAGCACGGCACGTGAGCGAGCTGCAGAAGGGCGCCGCCGCGAAGGAAGCGGAGATCCAGGGCCTGAAGGCCCAGCTCGATGCCATCGAGGTGGCGCAGAAGCTCGCGATCACCGAGGCCGTGAGCGTGGTCGAGAAGGAGCGGGACCAATTGAAGAGCGGCCTCGAACGCACGGCGCTCGAAAAGCAGTTGGCCGAAAAATCCCTCAAGGACAAGTACGAAACGCAGCTCAAGGACCGCGACGACACGATCGAGCGCCTGCGGGACCTGAAGGCGCGTCTCTCGACCAAGATGGTCGGCGAAACGCTCGAGCTGCATTGCGAGACGGAGTTCAACCGCATCCGGTCGATGGCGTTTCCCCGGGCCTATTTCGAGAAGGACAACGACGCGCGCAGCGGCAGCAAGGGCGACTACATCTTTCGCGACGCGGACGAGGCCGGCACCGAGATCGTCTCGATCATGTTCGAGATGAAGAACGAGAGCGACCGCACCGCGACCAAGAACAGGAACGAAGACTTCCTGAAAGAGCTCGACAAGGACCGCGCCGAGAAGGGCTGCGAGTACGCGGTGCTGGTGTCGCTGCTGGAGCCCGAGAACGAGCTCTACAACACCGGCATCGTGGACGTGTTCCACCGCTATCCGAAGATGTACGTGGTGCGGCCGCAGTTCTTTTTGCCCATCATCACGCTGCTGCGCAATGCGGCGATGAATTCGCTCAAGTACAAGTCGGAGCTGGCGCTGGTGAAGGCGCAGAACATCGACATCACGAAGTTCGAATCGGAGCTGGAGACTTTCAAGGCCGCATTCGCGAGGAACTACGACCTCGCCTCGGGGCACTTCCAGAAGGCGATCGCGGAGATCGACAAATCGATCGACCACCTGCAGAAAACGAAGGAGGCGCTGCTCGGCACTGACCGCAACCTGCGTCTGGCGAACGACAAGGCGCAGGACGTGACGATCAAGAAGCTCACGCGCGGCAACCCGACGATGGCGGCCAAGTTCGTGGAGCTCAAGAACCAGGGGCCTGCCGATACGGAGTGACGCGGGGCAAGTGCGTTGAGCGTGCTTTTTTCAACGCCTTGCCAGTAGCGCTACGCGCGAAACCAGATCTTCTGCGTCACATAGAGCGCGTAGCCCAGCGCAAGCACGATCCACGCGAGGAAGAACACGTTGGCCCAGTAGTCGCCTGCGTGTGACGCCAGGGTGTAGACCTGCATCCTGCAGCCCTTGCCGATGCAGGGCACCTGGCGTTGAAACAGCGCGCGCAGCAAGGCGAACAGGAGGTAGCAGCCCGCACCGGCGGCCACGAGGAATCCCACCGGCCCGACGAGTCCTTCGACGCGTTCATCGTTCTCATCGCGATAGCCCTTGCGCAGCAGGTTCTGCCCGAACTTGTACCAGGCGAATCCGAGCAGGAGCATCAGCGTGTAGTAGAGGGTGGTGCGCATGGGATCGGGTCGGTGTGATGTGGTGGTGAGAGGAAGGGGCCAGGCGATCCAGCCAAGCCTGCAACTGCAAGAGGGGCGCGAGGGCCGGAAAGGCCCAAGGCAAAAGCCTAACGCAAGACGCGCACAGGGTAGCCCGAACAGGGGATGTTGACGGCGATTCCGCGCGCGGCGACCATGCATCCGATGGGAGGTCTGCCCCGCTCTGCAACCGATGGCCAGCAAGGCCGCCGCCCGGAGCTTTCAAGGAGCTCCCATGGCTGCAGCCGACAAGGTGTTCGCGGGCTCGATCCCGAAGTTCTACGACACGCTGATGGTCCCGCTGATCTTCGAGGCCTATGCCGCCGACATGGCCGGGCTTGCCGCGGCATCGTCGCCCGGTGCGGTGCTGGAGACGGCGGCGGGCAGCGGCGTGGTCACGCGGGCGCTCGCGCCGCGGCTCGGCACCCACGCGCGCTACGTGGTGACAGACCTCAACCAGCCCATGCTCGACTACGCCGCCTCGCGGCAAGGCGCCGACAGCCGCATCGAATGGCGGCAGGCGGATGCGCTCCACCTGCCGTTCGACGATGCCTCGTTCGACGTGGTGTGCTGCCAGTTCGGCGCGATGTTTTTCCCTGACCGCGCCGCCGGCTACGCCGAGGCGCGCCGCGTGCTGAAGCCGGGCGGGCGCTTCGTCTTCAGCGTGTGGGACCGCATCGAAGACAACGCCTTCGCCGACGACGTGACGCACGCGGTCGCGACGGTGTTTCCGAACGACCCGCCGCGCTTTCTCGCACGCACGCCGCACGGCTATCACGACGTCGCGCTGATCCGCGAGGACCTGCGCCGCGCGGGGTTCGCCAACATCGAGATCACGACGCGCGAGAAGGTGAGTCGCGCGCCCTCGGCAGGTGCCGTCGCCAGCGCCTACTGCCAGGGCACGCCGCTGCGCAACGAGATCGAAGCGCGCGATGCCAGCCTGCTTCAGCTCGCCACCGACCGGGCGGCCGAGGTGCTTGCCGCCCGCCATGGCGAAGGCCCGGTGGCCGGCAAGATCCAGGCGCATGTGATCGTGGCGGCGGCCTAGCGCGGCGGCCCGCGAGCCGCCCGGGTCTCATCGCGCGTTGCGGCCCGCAGCCTGGCTCTGCTGGAACAACTCGTTCGCCCGGCGCGTCAGGTCCGACGCCAGCCAATGCAGGTTGGCCAGTTGGGTGGGCCCGTCGCCGCCGCTCCAGTCGATGTCTTCTCCGTGGCAGGTCCACATCAGCGCTTCGAGCTGAGCGAGGGTGGCTTCGAGCAAGTCCGTCGGGTCTTGGTCGGGGGAGAGGGGCGTGGGATGCCCGGCTATAGTCTTGGTAGCCATTTGGTGTGCGTCCTTTTCGAAAGTAAGTGCACGTCTTTTGGTTAGACGGCTGGGGTGTTGGTAGCACCCCGGCCGTCGCCTTTTGATACCTCGCATTTGCATCGCTGCTTTCGCATCGACAACTCGCCGCGAGGCGAAGCGATTCATCATTCATTCGGTTGTGCTGTGCGTGGCGCCTTTCTGATTCCCTTGGCGGGATGTTGAGTGACAAGGGCATTCACTTTAGAGAAGAGCGCGTGCCATGTGGCGGTTGCGAGCACCACGAAATCGCGATTCACGCCAACAAATGCAGCTTCGGCGGTGCCGCAAAAACGAAACGCGAAACGCGCGTCAGGCAGGTATCAATTGGGCAATATTTGAGCGCGGAAATTCGCGTTCATTTCAGCGAACGTCCAGCGCCTTGCGCAGCTTCGTCGCCAGCTGTTGCGCCTGCGCGGCGGAGGCGATGTTGGTGAAGCCCATGAGCAGCCCTTCGTCGCGAAAGCTCGACGTGCCGCGCTCCGACAGCGGCTGGCAGTTCAGCCCCGCGCGTTGCGCGCGGCGCGCCAGCTCGGTGTCGCGCTCGCGGCGCGTGTCGAAGCGCGCGATCAGGTGCATGCCGCCGCTCTTGAGGTCGATGCGCACGCCGTCGCCGAAGGCTTTCAGCAACGCGGCCACGAGCATGCCGCGCCGCCGCGCATAAAGCAGCCGCATCTTCTTCAGGTGGCGCGGGAAGTAGCCGCCGCGCATGAAGTCCGCGACCACGGCCTGCGTGATCTGCGGGCTGCCGTTGGAGCCGGTCTGCGCGGCCTTGGCGAACGCGGCGCAGAGCGACTCGGGTGCGACCACGTAGCCCAGCGCGAGGCCCGGGTACAGCACCTTCGAGAAGCTGCCCGCATACAGCACGCGATCGTGGCCATCCAGGCTCTTGAGCGCCGGCAGGGGCGGGCCGGCATAGCGGTATTCGCCGTCGTAGTCGTCTTCCACGATCCACGCCTTGGCGCGCGAGGCCCATTCGAGCAACTGCAGCCGGCGCGCGAGCGACATCGAAACGCCGAGCGGCGCCTGGTGCGACGGCGTGACGACGGCCATCCGCGCGCCTGCAGCCTTGCGCGCGCCGCGGACCACGACCATGCCTTCGTCGTCCACCGGCACGGGCACCACGCGCAGGCCTGCGCTGCGCAGCACCTCCTGCGTGGGTGGATAGCCGGGGTCTTCCACCCACACGGCATCGCCCCTGTCGAGCAGCGTGTGCGCGATGAGCGCGAGCGATGCGCGGTACCCGCCCGTCACGAAGACCTGCGACGGGTGGCACGGCACCCCGCGCGACACCGCCAGATAGGCCGCGATGGCCGCGCGCAGCGGCGCGTAGCCCGAGGGGTCGCCATAGAACATGTCCGCCGCGGTCGCCGCCCTGGCGCGCCGGGCGGTCAGGCGCGCCCACAACTTGCGCGGAAAGGCATCGAGCGCGGGAATACCCAGCTGCAACGGTGGTGGCGGCCGGGCCTCGGCCAGCGCTTCGCGGCCGGTGTGCGCATCGGCCCGCCGCCGCTCGCGCCGCGTCGACCGGTGCGCGGGCAGCGAAGGCGAGACCACCGTGCCCGCCTGTCCCTGCGACGAGAAATAGCCCTCGCCGATGAGCAGGTTATAGGCCGTCTCGATGGTGCCCCGCGAAACGCCCAGCTCGCTGGCCAGGTCGCGTGCCGAGGCGACGCGGTCGCCCGGGTGGAGCACGCCTTGCTCGATGGCCGACCTGAAGCGCGCATAGATCTGCCGGTACAGCGGCGTGGGCGTGGCGCGGTCGATCGCCAGAAGGATTTCGGACGACTTTTTCTCTTGGATCATGGCATTGTCATTTGGATCAATCTTGCCTCTTTTCGACAGGACATCCAGAACCTAGCATGGACCCATCGAACAGCCAGCAAGAAGGACATGCAATGCGCGAGAAGATATTCGTGGCGGGGGCGGCCGGTGCCATCGGCACCGCGCTGGTGCCGCTGTTGACTGAGGCGGGCTACGAGGTGTACGGCAGCACGCGCCGCGCCGACCGCGCGAGCGCGCTGCAAGCCCGGAGCGTGACGCCGGTCGTCGTCGATGTGTTCGATGCAGAGGCGCTTCGCGCGGCGCTGGTGCGCATCCGGCCCGGGATCGTGGTGCACCAGCTCACCGACCTGCCGGCCGACCTCGATCCGACGAAGATGGCCGAAGCGGCCCACCGCAACGCCCGCGTGCGCACCGAAGGCACGCGCAACCTCGTGGCCGCGGCGCTGGCGGCGGGCAGCCACCGGCTGGTCGCGCAGAGCATCGCCTGGGCCTACGCACCGGGGGCGACGCCGCATGTCGAAGACGATCCGCTCGATCTCCAGGCCGATGGCATCCGCCGCGTGAGCGTGGGCGGCGTGGCGGCGCTGGAGCGCAGCGTGCTGGGTGCCGTCGGCATCAAGGCGACCGTGTTGCGTTACGGGCAGATCTACGGGCCGGGCACCTCGACAGCCGTGCCCAAGGGCGCGAGCCCGGTGCATGTGGAGGCCGCGGCCTGGGCGGCGGTGATGGCGCTGCGGCATGCGCAGGGCGGCATCTTCAACATCGCCGAGGACAACGCCGAGGTCAGCAGCGAAAAGGCCAGGCGCGAACTGGGCTGGTACGCAGCGCTGCGGCTGCCGCGAGGCGTGGCGTCATGAAGGCGATTCGGCTTCATCGCAATCAGGTGGGCGCCGGTGTCGCGGCGCTGTCGGTGGTGCTCGCGGCCGGCTGGGCGCTGATGCCGCACGGCGGCAAGCAGGAGGCCGTGCAGTGGCTCGACGACGTGTGCAGCGCCGTGAGCCGGCCGATGTTCTCGTCCACGCCGGCTCCCGCGGGTTCTGGCGAGGCCGCGCGGCCCGCGACATCGTCCAGGGTGATCTCGTGCGAAGCGCTGCCGCATGTGCCGGGCAAGTCGGTGACCACGGTGATCGTCGACTTTCCGCCGCTCGCCTATTCGCCGGCACACCGGCATCCGGGCTCGGTGAACGCGATCATTCTCGAAGGCACGATCCGCTCGCAACTGGGCGGCGGGCCGGTGGGCACCTACAAGACCGGCGAGACCTTCTTCGAGCCGCCGCGCACGCTGCATGTGTTCGCGGAGAACCCCGATCCGGTGAAGCCCGCGAAGCTGGTGGCGGTGTTCGTGACCGACGAGAACTGCGGGCCGCTGGTGCTGCCGCCGGACGCGGACTGAGCGCGCTCACCTGGTGCACCTGTCGAACATCGAATGCCGGTGGCGTTCATGCAGGCGGTGCTGGGGTTTCTGCGCTGAGTTGGAGGCGGGGCGTTTAGAGTCCTTCGATGGCTCTTACCTACGTCTATCTCGCGGTCGCGATCGTTGTCGAAGTGCTTGCGACCAGCTTCCTCAAGGCCTCCGACAGCTTCACCCGGTTGTGGCCCAGCGTGGCCACGGTGGTGGGCTATGCGGTGTCGTTCTACTTTCTCTCGCTCGCGCTGCGGGTGCTGCCCACGGGCATCGCGTATGCGATCTGGTCGGGGGTGGGCATCGTGCTCATCTCGGTGGTGAGCTGGCTGTGGTTCGGGCAGTCGCTGGACGGGCCGGCGATCGCCGGGCTCGGGCTGATCATCGCGGGCGTCGTGGTGGTCAATGTGTTTTCGAAATCGGTGGGGCACTGAATGGACGCCGCGAATCTGCTGCCCGCACTCCCGCCCGGAAAGACCTGGATTCGCGCCGACGAAGGCGAGTCCGGAGATGCCGTGTACCGCCGCAGCGATGGCGCCGCGTTCGCGAAGGTTTCGCTCGGCGAGGGCGCCGTGCAACTCGATGAAGAGCGCCTTCGCACCGAGTGGCTCGCGCCGTTCGGCATCGGGTCCGCGGCCGTGCTGGACTGGCATGCGTCGAGCGATGGCGCATGCCTTGTGACGCGCGCCGTAGCGGGCGTGCCGGCCAGTGATCTCACGGCGGTCCAGCTGCTCGAGGCATGGCCAACCATCGCCGAGCGGGTAAGGGCGCTGCATGCGATTCCGGTGAGCGATTGCCCGTTCCCGCGCAGCCTCTCGGCGATGTTCGATCGCGCCGCCGATGTCGTCGCACGCAATGCGGTGAACCCGGATTTCCTCGACCCCGACCAGCGAGGCATTGCACCGTCGGTGTTGCTCGATCGCGTGTGTGCGGAACTGCCGCAACGGCTGGCGCAGGAGGCGCGCGAGCGCGTCGTCTGCCACGGCGATGCGTGCCTGCCGAACTTCATGGTCGACCCCGAAACGCTGCGCTGCACCGGCCTCATCGATGTGGGGCGGCTCGGAACGGCGGACCGGTACGTCGACTTTTCGCTGCTGCTCGCCAATGCGCGCGAGAGCTGGACCGACGCCGCGCAACCGCTCGCTGCGCGCCAGTCGCTCTTCGAGGTCCACGGCATCGCCGACCCCGATGACGAGCGCCTCGCCTTCTATCTGCGTCTGGACCCGCTGACTTGGGGTTGAGCGGCGGTGGCGGTGGTTGAGGCCACGATTGTTTCCCATCGGTGAACACCGCGGTTCCTTTCGATGAGGGTTTTTACTTAGATGGCGGCGCACAATTCATCTCACGGACCAGCACTCAACTGATCCGAGTGAACAGGGCCCCGAGCGAGGTGGCCGCCCCCGGAGGGACGGTGACCCACCCAAGACCGGTTCGTAATCAACCAAGCAAGAACTTGAACTGAGCTGAAGGAAATCCAAATGACCGCCTCGAAGATCCTCTCCGCCGTCGCTGTTGCCCTGATGGCCGTTGCCGGTGCTGCTCACGCTGAAACCTACGAAGGCGTGCAGCAAGTGAACTCCACCGTGAGCCGCGCCGATGTCGCCGGCCAAGCCGTGGTTGCCGCACGCACCGCCAACCCGTACGCCACCGGCGCCAATGCAGGCCCTGCGCAAGTGTTCGTTTCCTCGACCAGCCGCTCTGCCGTCCGTGCCGAAGCCGCCGTTGCCGCACGCAGCGAAAACCCGTATGCCGAAGGCGCCACCTCGCGTGTCGCCCCGGTGCTGGCCAGCGGTGTGGACCGCGCCACGGTGCGTGCCGCAGCCCGCGCTGCCGCCCGCGGCGACGCACTGCCGCTGTAATCGACAGCACACCTCGCCTTCAACGGCGAGGCAAGACGTACAAAAGCCGGGCCCTGCGAAAGCGGGGCCCGGCTTTTTTTTTGTGTCGACTTGCGAGGCGAGGCTAGACGATGCGCTCTTCGATCGGCCCCACGCGGTCCGGATAGAAGGCCACGTGGTCCTTGATCTGCGAGACCGAGTCGTAAGGCGCCTCGTAGGTCCACACCGCATTCACCGAGCGCTCGCCGCCCGCGGGAATGCTGTAGTAGCTGGCCTCGCCCTTGTAGGGGCAGTAGGTGGCGTGCTGCGTGCGCTCCAGCAGCGACATCTTCACGTCCTTGCGCGGGATGTAGTGCACCGTGCCGAAGTGCGACTCGCGCAGCGTGAGCGCATCGCGCGTGTCGGCGACGACGCAACCATCGACCGACACCACCACGCGGTGCGGATTGCGCCCGATGGTGATGGCATGGTCGGGGCCGGGGATCTTGATGGTGCGTTCTGCGGTGGCGAACATGAGCAGGCTCCTTCGGGCGGATCGGTTCAGGTCGGTGTGACGGCAAGAAATCGGCGGATGCGCATCTTGCGCCGATGTCATGACGGTTTGAAGCCCCCCGTGAATCGGCCCATTTGCAGAATGGTTAAAGAGCGGCGAACGCTTTGAAAAACATCGTCATAACGAATACCTAGGTTCCATATCGGAACATGTCGCTACATATCTGCAGTGCCGCAGCCGCATTCAACGCAGTGCGCTCGCGCGCATCACGCTTCGGTGAGCCGCAGCCCGACCGAGCCGGCGACGACCAGCACGATGCAACCCAGCCGCACCGCCGAGAGCGCCTCGCCGAACCACAGCACGCCCATCAGCACCACGCCGACCGAGCCGATGCCGGTCCAGATCGCATAGGCCGCACCGAGCGGCAGGTAGCGCAGCGCCTTGGCGAGAAGGAAGATGCTGACGAGCGCCGTCAGCACACCGAGCACTGAGGGCACGAGCCGCGTCCAGTCTTCCGACTGCTTGAGCGATGCGGCCATCGCGATCTCGACAAGGCCCGCGGCCAACAGAAAAAACCAACCCATGAAAGACTCCTTGTTGCTTGCGGAAAGGGCGCGACCCGATACTTCCCGCGAGCCCATCCATCGACAAGTACGCACCTTCTGGTAACCATGGGAATTGAAAAGTCGTCATTGAAAACGCCCGAGCCTGTGGCACACGAAGCCAACGCTGCGGCCGATGTGTGGAACGCGAGCTGCCCTTCGCGCCGTGTGCTCGAACTCATCGCGAACAAATGGGCGCTGCTGCTCATCCCGCTGCTGCGCGGCGAGCCGCGGCGCAACAACGAGCTGCTGCGCCAGGTCGGCGGCATCTCGCAGAAGATGCTCACGCAAACGCTGCGCGAACTGGAGCGCAACGGCCTCGTGCTGCGCGACGACCACCGGACGGTGCCGCCACACGTGGCGTACCGGCTCAGCGCGCTCGGCCTGTCGCTGAGCAAGACGCTGCTGGCCGTGGACCGCTGGGCCGAGTCGAACCACGCGGCGATCGACAGGGCGCAGCAAGAGGCGCGCGCCCGGCTCTAGGCGGTGTGGTCCGGGTCCGTGCCCGTGTCAGGCACAGCGGGCGCGGAATGCGCATGGTGAGCGCAGCCGGCCCGGTGATTCCATTGCGAGGCCAGGATGATGGTGCACATGTCGATGCGCTCGAAGCCCGGGTCCTTGAATGCGAGCACGTCGTCGTTGAAGGTCCCGAAGGTGGTGTCGGGCCGGTGCTTCATGCCTTGGTGGAAAGCATCGATGATTCCATGCGCAAAGTCCGCTTCGCGGGGAAAGGCGGCGACGACGGCTTCGCGCTGCGCGTCGGTGAACTGGTGGTAGCCGCGGCCCGCCACGTCCATGCCTGCGCCCGCCTGCACCAGCGCAATTTCCGCGCGCATGAACTGAGGGATGCCGGGCGTCGTGTGGAGCGCGACGGCGTTCCACACCGTCTCGATGTCGTGCTCGCCGATGCCGTGCCCCCGCAGGAAATCTCGCGCGGCGTTCGCGCCATCCACCTCGAAGCGAAGCTGGCTTGCTTCGTAGCGCGGGGTGAGGCCGATGTCGTGGAACATGCAGGCCGCGTACAGCAGCTCGGTATCGAACTTCAGGCCGCTGCGCTGCCCCGTCAAGACGCCCCAGCAATAGACGCGCGACGAGTGATGAAAGAGCAGGTCGCTCTCGGTGTCGCGAATGAACTGCGTCATCTCGCGCGCGAGCTTGCTGTCGGGAATGCGTATGCCTGATATGTCGGTGTGCATCGTGAACCTTTGGGTTGCTTGCACACGATCATGGGCGAAGGTCGATCCGAATGGAATGGATGTCTCTGCAACTCCACAATGCAGGCCGTTCAACCGGCCACGCGCCGTGGGCCTCGACCTGCGGTGGTTCGCGCTTGCCCCGGCGCACCGGGTGTGTCCGCACACCCGGCGCGCTCAGGAGCGCGCACCGTTCAGAACGGCGAATCGGGAAAGTAGTACTTCGCCGCGTTTTCCTTGGTCACCAGCACCGACGGAATGATCGTCGTCGCGGGCATCGCGCCGCCTTCCACGCGCGCCTTCGCGGTGAGGTTCATCGCGTCGGCGATCATGCTCGGCGCGTAGGTCACGTCGGCCGAGACGATCTTGTCGCCGTCCATCACCTTCTTGATGTAGCCCTTGGCGCCGGCGCCGCCCACCACCAGCTTCACGTCGTCGCGCTTGGCCTGCTCGATGGCCTTCTGCACGCCCACGGCCATGTCGTCGTCCGAGGCCCACACCGCATCGATCTGCTTGAAGCGCGTGAGGTAGTCCTGCATGACCTTGAACGCGTCGTCGCGGTTCCAGTTGCCGTGCTTGGCATCGAGCACCTTGATGCCGGGGTTGGCCTTCATCACTTCGTTGAAGGCGTCCACGCGCTGGTTGTCGATCACCGTCGGAATGCCGCGCAGGATCACCACGTTGCCCTTGCCGCCCATGGTCTTGGCCATGTACTCGCCCGCCACCTTGCCGAAGCCCGGGTTGTCGCCGGCCACGTAGGCGCTTTGCGCGTTCGGGTCCGTCAGGCCGCGGTCTACCACCGTCACGAACACGCCCTTGCTCTTGACCTGCGCCACCGGCTTGGTGAGCGGCGCCGACTCGAAGGGCAGGATGACGAGCGTGTCGATCTTGTTGACCGTCTGCAGGTCCTGCACCTGGTTGGCCTGCTCGGTGGCCGAGCCGGCGGTCTTCACGAAGACCTTCATGCCGGGGTATTGCTTTTCCAGTTCGGCCTTGGTGCGGTTGGCCCAGTACACGACGCCGCCGGTCCAGCCGTGCGTGGCGGCGGGCACCGAGACGCCCATCACCGTGGCCTTGTTCTGGGCCAGCGCGGGCATGCTCGCCAGCGCGCACACGGCCAGTGCGATGCCCGAAAAAATTCTTCTGTTCGTCATGGTCTCTTGTCTCCTTCGTTGTTGAGAAAGCTAGCTCGTTGGGTTGCTGACTACTTCTTCGCCGTTGTCGTCGTCTCCAGGCCCAGCATCCGGCGAAGCTGCTGGGTATCGGTCTGGGCGCCCGCGAAATCGTCGAAGGCTTTCTCGGTCGTGCGGATGATGTGGCGGCGGATGAACTCCGCGCCCTCGGCCGCGCCGTCCTCGGGGTGCTTGAGGCAACACTCCCACTCCAGCACGGCCCAGCTGTCGTAGTTGTATTGCGCCATCTTGGAGAAGATGGCGCCGAAGTCGATCTGCCCGTCACCGAGCGACCGGAAGCGCCCCGCGCGGTTCACCCACGGCTGGAAGCCCGAGTACACGCCCTGGCGGCCCGTGGGGCGGAACTCCGCATCCTTGATGTGCAGCGCCTTGATGCGCGAGTGGTAGATGTCGATGAACTCCAGGTAGTCCAGTTGCTGCAGCAGGAAGTGCGAGGGGTCGTAGTTGATGCAGCAGCGCGAGTGGTTCTTCACGCGCTCCAGGAGCATCTCGAAGGTCACGCCATCGAAGAGGTCCTCGCCCGGATGCAGCTCGAAGCAGACGTTGCAGTCGGCGTCTTCAAACGCATCGAAGATCGGATGCCAGCGCTTGGCGAGCTCGTCGAACGCGGCCTCGATCAATCCCGCGGGACGCGGCGGCCACGGATAGAGATACGGCCACGCGAGCGCCCCCGGAAAGCTCACGGTGCTCTTCAAGCCCAGGTTGCGCGAGGCCTTCGCGGCGAACAGCATCTGCTCCACCGCCCACGCCTGCCGCGCCACCGGGTTGCGTCGGTAGGCCTCGGGCGCGAAGCCGTCGAAGGCTTCGTCGTACGCCGGGTGCACCGCCACGAGCTGGCCCTGCAGGTGCGTGCCCAGCTCGGTGATCTCCACGCCGTTCTCGCGTGCCACGCCAGCCACTTCGTCGCAGTAGGTCTTCGATTCCGCGGCCTTCTTCAGGTCGAAGATGCGCGCGTCCCACGAGGGAATCTGCACGCCCTTGAAGCCGAGCCCGCCGGCCCAGCGCGTGATCGACGCCCATGAGTCGAACGGCGCGCTGTCGCTGGCGAACTGCGCGAGGTAGATGCCCGGGCCCTTGATGTTGGTGGCCATGTGTCGACGCTCCTGCTAAAGGTTGTTTCAGTGGTTCAGTGGGGGGAGGGCAGCGCCGCCGCGTTCACGGCAGGTTGTCCTTCAGGTAGATGTCGATGCGGATGCGCTCCTGGTCCGCATGCACCGGCTCGCGCGTGAGGCGCGCGATGGCCAGCCGCAGGGCCGATCGGATCTCGTGCCCCGCGTCCTGGTTGATGACCGCGGCCATCGTGCCGTCGAGCAGATCGGCGCGCGCGGCCGGCGTGAGCTCGTGGCCGACGAAGACGATCTTTCCCGCGCGCCCGCTCGCCTTGAGCGTGGCCGAGATGCCCGGGTTGCCCGCGCCCACGCTGTAGAGCGCCACCAGCTTCGGGTGCGCGGTCAAAAGGCGCGCGCTGAGTTGGCGCGCAAGCTTCGGGTCGTCCTTGCCCTCGATCGGCGGCAGCACGCGCAGGCCCGGGTACTCCGCCGCCATGACCTGGCTGAAGCCCAGGCTGCGCTCGGCATGGTCGCGCAGCGAGAGGCTGCCCACAATCACGCCGACATCGCCCTTGACGTCGCCCCTGAGGCCGCCCGAGAAGCGGCCCACCAGCGTGCCCGCGGTGCGGCCGGCCGCCACGTTGTCGATGCCCACGAAGTGCTGGCGCTGCGACTTCGGCACGTCCGACACCAGCGTGATCACGCCAACGCCATGGCTGGCCAGCTTGTCGATGGCTGACTGCACCAGCGGATGGTCCAGCGCCATCACCACGGCCGTGTCGCAGTGGCCCCGCAGCGCGAGGATGCGGCGCGCCAGGCGCTGAGGCTCGAAGACATCGACATGGTGCGTCTGCGCGCTCACGCGGTGGTCTTCCATCCAGCCGCTGCTGCCCGCGATCTGCTCGCGCAGCATCTCGATGAAGGTGTTGTTGCCCGAGGGCAGCACAAAGCTCACCCGGTGCGGATGCGGCCGTGCGAGGCGGGCGGCCGCCGGGTCGGGCCGGTAGTTCAGCCGCTCGACGGCCTGATGCACCTGCGCGATCGAGCGCGCGTGCACGCCGGTGCGCTTGTTGAGCACCCGGTCCACGGTGGCCAGGCTCACGTCGGCTTCGCGCGCCACGTCGCTGAGCGTGGCGCGGCCGGTTTGCAGGGGAAGTCGCTGGGTGCTGGAGGGCATGGGGCGGATTCTGAGGTGCGTACCTCATTTTGATGTGCGGGGAAACCCGGGAGGGATTCGAGGGGAGGACGTCTTGCCCCTTCCCCCTTTGGGGGAAGGCTGGGATGGGGGCAGGCAGAGCGCCCGATGGGTACGCCGCGCGCCCCCACCCCAATCCTCCCCCAGAGGGGGAGGGAGCAAGAAAATCAGGCGGCGGTCGGTGCCGGCTATTGGCGATACTTCCGCCCGTCACACCCAGATATCAGGACCCACCATGGCCGACTACCCCCGCGACATCTACACAGAACCCGAACCCGACCCGCACACGCTCTCCAACCTCGGCCCGCTCACGGGCCTGGCCGGCATCTGGACCAGCGCCACGGGCCACGACGTGGCACCGAAGGAAGACGGCCCCGAAGCCGAGGCCTACATCGAACACGCCGAGTTCCAGCCCATCGACGCGCAGACCAACGGGCCGCAGATCTTCTATGGCCTGCGCTACCACGTGCGCATCGTCAAGCCCAACGAGGTGGAGAGCTTTCACGACCAGGTCGGCTACTGGCTCTGGGAGGCCGCCACCGGCACGGTGATCCAGACGCTGACGATCCCGCGCGGGCAGGCCGTCATGGCCATGGGCCATGCGGCGCCCGATGCGAAATCGTTCAAGCTGGAAGCCGTGCGCGGCGCGGCGACCAACGGCATCCTCTCGAACCCGTTCCTGGAGCATGCGTTCAAGACGCTGCGCTACGACGTCGCCATCACCATCCACGACAACGCCAGCTGGTCGTACGAGCAGGTCACGCTGCTCGATGTGCTCGGCAAGCCCGAGCCCTTTCGCCACACCGACCGCAACACGCTGCACAAGATCGGCGAGCCCACGCCCAACCCGACCGCGCGCGCCGCGCTGGCTCAGTTGGTCGCCGCCTCCACGTCCGCGTGAAACTTCGCCGAGCACCACTCGGTGGCGCCGAAGTAGAGCGATGACTGCGCGCCGCTCGCAAGCGTCGACTGCGCCGACACGCCGAGCGCGAAGTCCTCGTCGAGCGCGCCCCAGAACGACGCGACGTTCTTGCGCCAGTAGTTCTCTGATTTCTCCGTCTTGGGCAGCTCGGGAATCAGCGTGCTCGCGATCACGCGCGAGCGGCCGGGAGCCTCGGGCAGCACGGTGAAGGCGTTGGCGTGGTCGCCCTCGTGCAGGATGAAGGTGGCCGGAAAGAAGAAATAGATGATGTTCGAGTGCGGCCCCACCCGCCATTCGCTCGCCGGCACTTCGCGCAGCCCTTCGATGCTGCGCTTGGGCAGGAACAGGCGCTGGTGCTGCCGGTCGTGGTCGGCCATCAGCAGGTTGTCGTAGAACAGCGCCGCGATGCTGTTGCGGTGCGCGTACTGGAAGTGATAGGTCTCCAGGTTCCCCTCGAACGGAATCTTCCAGTTGGCCGCGTTGTCGAAGGCGTGCTGGTGAAACGGCACCCAGCGGTCGTAGCCCCATGAGCGCAGGTCGGTGCCGAAGCGGCCGAGCCACGCATCGATGTCGAGCGCGGCGCTTTCGCCTTCGGCCAATGCGCGAGGGATGACCCACACGAAACCAAGTGCCTCCGCCACCGGCACACGCGCGAGGCTGCAGTCCGAAGCGGGCGCATGCGGAAAGTCTTCGCCCGAAGGGCGGCCGCGCAATGCCCCGTCGAGCCCGTAGGTCCAGCTGTGGTACGGGCACACGAGCGCGCGCTGATTTGAGACGCCCGCCGGCTTGAGCCGTGCGCCGCGGTGCCGGCAGGCGTTGATGAATCCATTGAGCTGTCCGTCTGGCGCGCGCACGAGCAAGAGCGGCAGGCCCGCCACGTCGATGGCGAACGAATCGCCCGCGTTGGCGAGCGAAGCCGAAGGGCAGAGCGCCAACGGGTAGCGGCGGAAGATGCGCTCCACCTCGCGTTCATGGCGTGCCGGATCGAGGTAGCGCGACACCGGGCTCACGGCCGGTTCGCCGCGCTCGCTGCCGCCGGTTTCGATCAGCGCGAGCGCGCGGCGGATCAACGCGATCTGTTCTTCTTGCTGCATGTGGTTTTGTCTCCGTGCAGGGTGTGCTGCGCCCATTGTGTCGAACGGACCGTTCGCCCGCTTGCATCAACTGGTCGTGTTTGCCATCGCCGGATAGAACAAACACGCATACCTGCGAAGCCCCTATGCCGATAACCTCCAGCCATGGATTTGAAGCAACTGGAGTACTTCATACGCGTGGCCGAGCTCGGCAGCTTCACCCGCGCGTCGATCGCGATCGACATCGCGCAACCCGCCTTGAGCCGCCAAGTGCGCAACCTGGAGGTCGAGCTGAGGCAGAACCTGCTGGTGCGCAACGGCCGCGGCGTGGTGGTCACCGACGCGGGCAAGCGGCTGCTGGAGCACGGCCGCGGCATCCTGCACCAGGTGGAGCGGGCGCGCGAAGACATGAGCCGCTCGCGCGAGGCGCTGGCCGGCCGCGTCGCCGTGGGCCTGCCACCCAGCGTGGCCGGCGTGCTCACGGTGCCGCTGGTGCGTGCCGCGCGCGAGCGCCTGCCCGAGGCGGCGCTCTCGATCACCGAGAACCTCTCCACGGCGATGCAGGAATCGCTGGTCACCGGCCGGCTCGATGTGGCGCTCCTCTACAACCCGCAGCCTTCGACCGACGTGGACAGCGAAACGGTGCTGGAGGAAGACCTGTTCCTGGTCAGCGCCACCAAGGGCACCGGTCCGATGCGGCGCGGCACCCCGCTGCCATTGCGCCAGCTGGCGGGCCAGCCGCTGGTGATTCCCACCCGGCCCAACGCGATCCGCATGCGCGTGGAGGCCGAGCTGGCCGCCATCGGATTGCGCCCGCAGATCGCGCTGGAGGTCGACGGCGTGCCCGCCATCCTCGCGCTCGTGGCCGATGGCGCGGGGCATGCAGTGCTCTCGCGCAACGCGGTCGCCAACGCGGGGCGGCCGCAGCGCTATGCCATCCGGCCCATCGTCGAGCCGATCCTGCGCACGCGGCTCGCGCTGGCTGCGAGTTCGCAGCGGCCGGTCACGCGCACGCAGCGCGCCATGGGCGAGCTGCTGCGCGAGCTCGTGCAGCAGCACCTGGGCGCGCGCGCCGAAGTTCAGAAGCGGTGACGCATGCCGACGCCGAAGCTGCTCTGGCCGTCGAAGCCGGTGAGCCGGTCGCGCATGAAGACGGCGTAGACGTCGGTGCGCTTCGACAGGAAATGGTCGTAGCCCACGGCCCATGTCGTGCGATGCGTTTCGGTGGCTGGCTCCACCTTGCGCTGCGTGCGCGCGACCGATGCCAGGAAGCGGCCCGCGCCCACTGGAACTGCGGCACCTAACTGCGCGGTCGTGGCCGTGGTGCGGATGTCGGGCGTGCGCGTGCGCTGGTACTGGCCGTAGAGCTGCACCGCCCTGAAATCGTAGGAGGCGCCGACGAGCGCCGCGTCCTGCCGCAGGATCGCCGTGGTGAAGCCCGGCCCCACCTGCGCCTGCTGCGCCGACACCACGGCGGCGAAGGGCCCGGCCGCGTAGTTGAGCGTGAGGTTCAGGTTGTGCACGCCGCTGCGGTTCGTCACTTCGCCGAGGCTATAGAGCACGCTCGCGCGCAGCCCGGCGATGGTGGGCGATGTGTACTGCAGCGCGTTGCTCCACACGCTGTCGCCGAGCACCGCGCGGTTGTAGGTTGGCTGCCAGGTGTGCAGCATGACGGGCGAGAACTGCAGCGACGTGCCGAACGGGTTGAACGCGCCGCTCGCCACGAACATCGGGTTGGTCTGCCGGCCCAGCGCCACCTGGCCGAAGCCACCCGCGAGACCCACCCACGCATTGCGCGAGAAGTACGGATCGGTGGCGTTGCGCCCCATGGTGCCGCTGTCGGCCTGGAAGAAGCTCTCCAGCGCGAACTGCGCCTGCAGCCCGTCACCCAGGCTCTCGGCGCCGCGGATGCCCCAGAACGATGTGGTCATGCCACCGCTGTTGAGCACCTTGGTGCGGCCGGGCTCGTCGCTGCGCCGCATCGAGCCGGCGAAGGCGTCGAGCAGCCCGTAGATCTGCGCGCTGGCCGCGGGCGCATCGGCCTGCGCCCATGCGGCGTGGGCCGCGCTGCACAGCGCAAGGGTGGGTAGCAGTCGTTTCATGGTTTGTCTCCTCGTTGGTTTTTTTGAAAAGCAAAGGCCAAAGGCCAAAGGCGCGCACCGCTCCGCACGCCATGGCTGCGCCACGGCGTGAGGGTTGTGTCAGTGGGAGCGCGCGCCGCGGTGCGGGGCGCTCAGTCGTACCAGTAGAGGCGCGTCGGGTTGTCGACCAGGAGCTTGTGCAACTGCGCCGCGTCGTCGCAGAAGAGGGGCAGCAGGTCCACCAGCTTGCCGTCGTCGGGCATCTCGCGCACGTTGGGGTGCGGCCAGTCGGTGCCCCAGAGCACACGGTCGGGCGCGGCGGCGATCAGTTGCCGCGCGAACGGCACGGCATCCGCATACGGCTGGCCTTGCGTGGAGAGCGTTTGCGAAATGCGCTCCGCACCGCTCACCTTGACCCACGCGCGCTCGTCGCGCATCAAGTCCAGCATCATCGCGCAGGCCTGCTGCCCGAGGCCGTGCTCGACCATCGTGCGGCCCATGTGGTCGATCACGAAGGGCACGGGCAGCGTGTCCAGAAACGCGCGGTAGGTGACCAGGTCTTCCGCATCCAGGTGCAGCACCAGGTGCCAGCCCAGTGGCTCGATGCGCTCGGCCATGCGCAGCACGGTCGGCAGGTCGGGCGCGCCGCCCAGGTGCTGCACGAAGTTGAAGCGCACCGAGCGCACGCCGGCCTTGTGCAGCGCGCCGAGCTCGGCATCGCTCACGCCCGCGCCCACCATCGCGACGCCGCGGTAGCTGTCGGGCGATTGCGCGATGGCATCGAGCATCGCGCGGTTGTCGTGGCCGTGCACGCTGGCCTGCACAAGCACGACGCGCTCGATGCCCAGCAGTGCGTGCAGCGCGCGCAGCTTGGCGGCGGGCGCATCGGGCGGCGTGTAGCGGCGGTTCTCCGAATACGGAAACACGTCGCCAGGACCGAACACGTGGCAATGCGCGTCGCAGGCGCCCGCGGGCAGGCGGAGCGCGGGCGCGCTCGGGTGGGGGTGGGGTGGGGCGATGGTCTTCATGGCGGGGCTCATTGCCTGGGAATGCCGGCGCGCTGGATCACGCCCGACCAGCGCTTGATTTCGCTCTCCAGCAGCCGCGCCTGTTCCTGCGGCGTGCTGCCGCGCGGCTCCACGCCCAGGTTCTGCAGGCGCTTCTTCACTTCGGGTGAAGCGAGTGCGGCGAGCGCTTCCTGGTTCAGCCGCGCGATCACCTCGGGCGGCGTGCCGGCGGGCGCGGCCAGCGCGTTCCACGAGGCGACCTGGAAACCGGGCGTGCCGCTTTCCGCGACGGTCGGCACATCGGGCAGGCCGCTCGCGCGCTTCTCGCCCATCACGGCCAGCGCGCGCAGCGCCTTGCCTTCGATCTGCGAGAGCACGGGCGGAAGAATCTCCACCGCCACATCGACCTGGTTGCCGCGCAGCGCGGTCACCACCGCCGGCGTGCCGTTGAAGGGCACCACCTGCGCGTCGATGCCGAGCGACGTCTTGAGCAATTCGCCCGCCAGGTGCTGGGTGCTCCCGACGTTGATGGTGCCGATGTTGAGCTTGCCGGGGTTCGCCTTGGCGTAGGACACCAGCTCGGCCAGCGTCTTGAACTTGCCGTTGCCCGGCGCGAGGATCGCCATGTCGAAGTAGCCGAGCATGGAGATCGGCGCGAAGTCCTTCACCGTGTCGTAGGGCAGCGTCTTGAAGAGGCCTACGCTCACCGCGTTGGCGTTGGACATCAAGAGCAGCGTGTGGCCATCGGCAGGCGCCTTGGCCACGGTGTCCGATGCCACCACGCCGCCGGCGCCGGGCTTGTTGTCCACGACGATGCTCTGGCCCATCGATTCGGACATCTTCTGCGCGACGCTGCGCGCGACCAGGTCGGCCACGCCGCCCGCGCCGAAGGGCACCACGAGGCGGATGGGGCGGGAGGAAAGCGGCCGGGGCGCCGCGAAGGCGGCGGGGCTGGCAGCCAGGGTCAGCATCAGGCTGACGAAGCTGCGGCGGGAATGTCTCATGGGTCTCCTGGGAAAGTAGGTAAGGCAGTCCGTGCGGTCTTGCGCCGCGATGCCGAACTATTCCCGCAGGCCCGCCATGGGGCAATACCGTGTGCGCACTGGGAGATATAGCGATCCGGCATGGCACCGGTTCGCTGCTTCGAGCTCAGTCCAGCCGCAACGACCCGAGCCGCGCAACCACAAGGTCATGCAGCGTCTGCGCCGCCACCGACAGGCTGCCCTCGCGCCGCTGCACCAGGTACAGCGTGCGCGTGAGCGCGGGCAGCGGCAGCGGCCGCGTCACCAGCGTCTCGCGCCGGAAGTGAAAGAGCGTGAGCGCAGGCACCACGCTGATGCCGAGCCCGGCTTCCACGAGGCCCATGACGGTGGCCAGGTGCTCCACCTCGAACACCGCGTTCAGCCGCAGCGGATGCAGCGCCGCATCGAGCGCCTGCCGCACGCTGCTGTTGCGCGCCATCTGGATGAAGGGCCACGGCGCGATCTTCTTGACCGTGAGGCGCGCCTCGTGCGCGAGCGGATGATCGGCGCGGCACACCAGGTGAAAGCGGTCGGTGCAGAGCTTGCGCGCGCGCAGGTCGCTGTCGGCTGCCGCGCCCGAGGCCGCGAGCGCGAAGTCGGCCTGGCCGCTGCGCACCAGCGCCACGCAGGCGTCGGACAGCGCATCGTCCAGGTCGATGCGGATGCCGGGCCAGGCCTGCATGAACTCCGCGAACACCGTGGGCAGCCAGCCCGCCGCGAGCGAGGGCAGCGCCGCGATGCGCACGCGCCCCTTGCGGCGTTCCACATGGTCGGCCAGGTCGCCCATGGCGCTGCCCATGTCGTCGAGCAGGCGCCGCGCCGCGCCCTCGAAGAGCAGGCCCTCGGGCGTGAGCTGCACGCTGCGCGTGTCGCGGTCGAAGAGGCGCGTGCCCACGGCATCTTCGAGCGTGCGGATCAACGCGCTGAACGCGGGCTGCGACAGGTGGCTGGTCTGCGCCGCGCGCGTGAAGTTGCGGTGCTCGGCCAGCGCGAGAAAGGCGCGCAGCTGCCGCGTGGAGAGGTCGGGCGTCTTTCGCATGCTGAGCCTTCGCTGTGCCGGTTATTTGAAATGCAGATCAATCGATCCGAATTTCCGATTTTACGGATCACATCCATTTGCCTACATTGCACCTCGATGAATGCCCAATCACTGCCCCCTTTGCTGATCGGCTGCGCGGCTGGTTTCTCCGGCGACCGCACCGACGCGGCCGGGCCGGTGGTCGAAACGCTGATCGCGCGGCTCGCCAGCGGACCCGCCGGGCAGCGCGCCTTCCTGATCTTCGAGACGCTGGCCGAACGCACGCTGGCGCTCGCGCAACTGCGCCGCCGCGACAACCCCGAGGCCGGCTACGAGCCGCTGCTCGATGCAATGCTGCGGCCGGTGCTCGCGCGTTGCCTTGCGCACGGCATCCGCATCGTGAGCAACTTCGGCGCGGCCCATCCGCGTGCCGCGGCGCGGCACATCGCCCGCATGGCGCGCGAGCTCAGTGCCGAGGCGCCGCGCATCGCGGTGGTGGAGGGCGATGACCTCTCGGGCGAAGCACACCGCGCGCTCCTGAAAGACGCACTCGGCGCGCAGGTCGAAGGCTTGCGCGTCGTGAGCGCCAACGCATACATCGGCGCCGAGCCCATCGCCGCCGCGCTCGATGCGGGCGCGCAGATCGTCGTGTGCGGCCGCGTCGCAGACCCCTCGCTCACCGTCGGCCCGGCCCTCTCGCACTTCGGCTGGCGCGCCGACGACTGGCACCGCCTCGGCCGCGCGACCATGGCGGGCCACCTGCTCGAATGCGGCGCGCAGGTCTGCGGCGGCTACTTCGCCGACCCCGGCTACAAGGACGTGCCGGGGCTCGAAGCCGTGGGCTTTCCGATCGCCGAGATCCACGCCGACGGCCACTGCACCATCGGCAAGGCCGACCACACCGGCGGCCTCGTGAGCGAAGCCACGGTGAAGGAGCAACTGCTCTACGAAGTGCACGACCCGAGCGCGTACCTCACGCCCGACGTGGTCGCCGACATCGCCGAAGCCGAAGTGCGCGCGCTGCCCGGCAAGGACCGGGTCGAACTCTCCGGCGTGCGCGGCCATGCGCGGCCGAGCCACTACAAGGTCAACGTCTGCCACGAAGGCGGATGGTTGGCCGAGGGAGAAATCTCCTATGCCGGCCCGCGCGCCGAGGCCCGCGCCCGGCTCGCGGCGGATGTGCTGCGCAAGCGGCTCGACGGCCTCGCGCTGCGCGTGGACCTCATCGGCGCGCTCAGCATCCTCGGCGACGACGCCGGCCGCGCGCTCGCCGACACGCCCGACACGGGCCTGCGCGACGTGCGCCTGCGCGTCGCCGCCACGCACGCCGACCGCGCACAGGCCGAGCGCCTGGCGCGCGAGGTGATGGCGCTCTACACCTGCGGCCCCGCGGGCGGCGGCGGCGTGCGCACCGCGCTCACGCCGCGGCTGAACACGCTCTCGTGCCTGCTGCCGCGCGAATCGGTGCCGGTGCGATTCGAACTGCTCGATGCGAAGGCGCTGGCATGAACACGACAGACGACATGATCGAAGTGCCGCTCTACCGCGCCGCGCACGGCCGCACCGGCGACAAGGGCGACCGCTCCAACATCAGCGTGATCGCGTGGCGCGCCGAGTTCTATCCGCTGCTGCTCGAACAGCTCACGCCCGAGCGCGTGGCCGCGCAGTTCCGCCATCGCGCGCCCTCGCAGGTGCAGCGCTTCGAGCTGCCGAAGCTGCACGCGATGAACTTCGTGCTCGATGCGGTGCTCGACGGCGGCGTGAACGATGCGCTGAACCTCGATGCGCATGGCAAGGCGCTCTCGTTCCTGCTGCTCGACATGCCGATTCGGATTCCACGTGCATTCGAGCCGCTGCTCGCAGGGCCCTAGCGGCGGCGTTCCCCTTTTCCTTACCCATCCATCCGGAGACAAAACAATGAAACGATTTCCCTTTGCCGCTGTAACCGCGATAACCGCGGCATTCGCGCTGGCCCCGCTGCTCGGCCACGCGCAGGCCTTCCCCGAGAAGTCCATCACCTTCGTCGTGCCCTTCGCGGCCGGCACCGCCACCGACCAGATCGCGCGCGCGCTGGGCAACGCCATCACCGCCGAGACCAAGCAGCCCGTCATCATCGACAACAAGGCCGGCGCGAGCGGCTTCATCGCCTCGCAGAACGTGGCCAAGGCGCCCGCCGATGGCTACACGGTGCTCATCACCACCAACACCACGCACGCGGCCAACGAGCACCTGTTCAAGAAGCTCCCTTACGACCCGGTGAAAGACTTCGCCCCCGTCGCCGCGCTCGGCAAGGGCGGGCAGATCATGGTGGTGAACCCCTCGTTCCCCGCCAAGACCGTGGCCGAGTTCGTCGCGCTCGCGAAGAAGGAGCCGGGCAAGTACAGCTTCGGCAGCGGCAGTTCTTCCAGCCGCATGGCGGGCGAGCTGCTGCAGCAGATGGCCGACATCAAGCTGCTGCACGTGCCCTACAAGAGCAACACGCTGGCCGTGACCGATCTGCTGGGCGGGCAGATCCACATGATGATCACCGACACCGCCACGGGCCTTCCCCAAGTCAAGGGCGGCAAGCTGCGCGCGCTGGGCATGTCGAGCGCGAGCCGCTCGCCGCTCGCGCCCGATGTGCCCACCATTTCCGAGGCCGGCGTGAAAGGCTACGAGATGGGCTACTGGTTCGCCGCCTACGCGCCCGCGAAGACGCCGCCTGCCGTCGTCAAGCGCCTGAACGAACTGCTCGTGAAGGCTGCGAAGAGCGAGTCGGCGAAGTCCGCGTTCTACGAGCCGACCGGCACCGAGGTGTTCACCACCTCGCCCGAGGAACTGGCCAAGTTCCAGGCCGGCGAATCGCAGAAGTGGGGCCGCATCGTGAAGGCCGCCGGCATCGAAGCCGAGTGACCCGCGCGGCCTGCCCGGCCCGTCCCATGACGGAGAACTGCTTTTGAAAAAGCACACCCGTTCACGCTGAGCCTGTCGAAGCGCCGCGCAAGGCTTCGACAAGCTCAGCCCGAACGGTTGCTGATCGATCGATCCCCCTAAAAACACAGGAGACAAACCATGAAACGCTGGAGCCTTGCGGCTGCCACGGTGGCTTCGGCCGCCCTTTTTCTGAGTGCCTGCGGCGGAAGCGGCGGCGGAGGCGGGGGCTTCGTGCTGCCGCCGAGCGCCGGCGCACCGCCACCGGTCACGCAACCCCCGGCCGCCACCGCGCCGAAATTCAAGCTCGCCATCAGCAAGACCGAAGACGTGCCCGGCACCTTCGGCGCGGTGGGCGCCTACGAGAAGATCAGCGGCACCTTCACCGGCGAGGTCGACCCGAAGGACGCGCGCAACGCCATCATTCAAGACCTGCAGCTCGCGCCGCTCAACGCCAACGGCAAGGTCGAGTACGCGTCGGACTTCGTGCTCTTCAAGCCCAAGGACATGAGCAAGGCCAGCGGCGTGCTGCGCTACGACGCGCCCAACCGCGGCAACATCGTGAACCTGGATCCGTACTTCGCCGCGCGCGGCTACGTGTTCCTCACGGCCGCGTGGCAGGGCGACGTGCCCGCGGCCGCCGGCAAGCTCACGCTCAACGTGCCGGTGGCGAAGAACGCCGATGGCAGCACCATCACCGGCACCTACCGCGCCGAGCTGCTGCCCACGGTGGCGACGAACGATTCGCTGCCGCTCCCCGGTGGCCCCTTCAACGCCGCGATGCAGGCCTACGCGACCGCGAGCCTGGACAACACGAAGCCCGGCTACGTGCTCACCCGCCGAATCAACGAGGGCGACGCGCGCCAGCTCATTCCCGCGAGCGAATGGAAGTTCGCCAAGTGCGGCGCGGGCGCACCGTTCCCCGGCACGCCCGATGAGACGAACGTGTGCCTGAAGGACAAATGGGACCCGGCCTACATGTACGAGCTGGTCTACATCGCGAAGGACCCGAAGGTGATGGGCCTGGGCCTCGCGGCGCTGCGCGACATGATCACGTTCTTTCATCGCGACGCGAGCGATGCGGCAGGCACGGCCAACCCCGTGGCCGCAGCCATCAAGAACACCATCGCTTCCGGCGTCTCGCAGTGCGGCAACTTCATGAAGACCTTCGTGCACCTGGGCTTCAACGAGGACCGCGCGGGCCAGAAGGTGTTCGACGGCGTGTTCGCGCAGATTGCGGCGCGGCAGACCAACATCAACATGCGCTTCTCCATCCCCGGTGGCGGCGGCGGCGTGCGCAGCGACCACACGGCCTTCGGCCAGGCCGGCACGCGCGGCCTCTCGAAGGACTACGTGGACGACGTGGCCCAGCGCCGCGGCGGCATCCTCTCGCGCTGCGAGGCGAGCGGCACCTGCCCCAAGCTCTTCATCGGCTTCAGCGGCACCGAGTTCTACGTGCTGCAGGGCTCGCCGCTGCTGACCGACGCGTGGGGCACCACCGACCTCGTGCAGCCGGCCAATGCGCGCGTGTACTACTACGCGAGCACGCACCACCTGCTGGGCCTTGCGTCGCTGCCCGGCGCGAGCGCCGGCGCGCTCTATGCGACCAACGCGAACGCGGCCGTCATCCCCGTCGTGCGCGCCCTGTACCAGAACCTCGAGGAATGGGTCGTGAGCGGCACCACGCCGCCCGACAGCCAGGTGCCCAAGCTCGCCGACGCCACGCTCGTGCGCCCCGCGCAGGTCAAGTTCCCGGCCATTCCGGGCGCGAACTACACGGGCCTGGTCAACACCTTCTCGCTGCTCGACTGGGGCCCCACCTACCGCCCGCAGGACGAGACCGGCATCGCCACCCAGGTGCCGCCCGCGTACCTGGGCCGCGACTACGCGATCCTCGTGCCGCAGGTGGATGCGGACGGCAACGACATCGCCGGCATCCGCAGCCTCGACGTGGCCGTGCCCGTGGGCACCAACACCGGCTGGAACTACACCAACAAGCCCGGCACCATCGACCAGGCGGGGCTCTTCGGCGCGTACTTTCCATTCGTGAAGACGGCCGCGCAGCGCGCGGGCACGACCGACGCGCGGCTCTCGCTGCAAGAGCGCTACACGGACCAGGCCGGCTACGTCGCGGCAATCACGAGCGCCGCCAACGACCTCGTGGCCAGGCGCTTCATGCTGCGCGTGGACGCCGACGCGGCGATTGCGAACGCAACCGCCAATCCCGTGCTGCCCTAGTCAATCCGCCGCGTCCGCAACATGCGCCGCGAACCCCGTGCGGCCCGGCGCAATGTCGGGCCGCAGGGTGAGGGCGGGGATCTCGTAGTCGCCCGCGTTCTGCGGGCGGAACGCGATGGGCGCCGTCGTCCACAGCGCATCGAGCCGGTCACCGAGCGCTTCGGTGATCCGCGCATAAGCCGTGCCGTCGACCTTGCCCGTGCGGTGCACCACGAAGGGCGGCAGCACCTCGAAGCCCGGGTAGTAGAGGATGCCGTGGTGGATGGGAAACAGCAGCTCGTCCATCGGCCCGTTGATGCCCCGCGGGCCGTAGTGCGGCGCCCAGCCGCCGGTGGTGACCACCAGCATCGCGCGCTTGCCCGCCATCACGCCTTGGCCGAAGCGGTCGCCCCAGTGCGTGTCGGAGTGCTCGCCCACGCCGTAGGCAAAGCCATAGGCATACACCCGCTCGACCCAGCCCTTGAGGATCGCGGGCATCGAGTACCACCAGAGCGGAAACTGGAAGATCACCGCATCGGCCCACAGCAGCCTGGCCTGCTCGCCGGCGATGTCACCGGGCTGCGTGCCGCCCTCGAACGCGCGCTGCGAATCGAGCACCGGATCGAAGTGCGCCCCGGGCGCCAGGTGCGCGAAGTCCGCCGCATCGAGCGGCGCCTTCCATTGCATCGCGTAGAGATCGGACACGCGCACCTCGTGCCCGGCTTGCGAGAGGCGATCGACCATGAAGTTTTTCAGCGAGCCGTTGAGCGAACGGGCTTCGGGGTGGGCATGAACGAGGAGGACTTTCACGATGAAACTGCCTGTGGAATGAAGAACATGCACGCAGGTTAGGAGCGGTGGCGATATATTGGAAATGAATAGATCGAATTCCAGCCATTGCCATGAACAATTTCAGCCGCCTCGACCTCAACCTGCTCTTGACGCTCGACGTGCTCCTCGCCGAGCGCAACGTCACCCGCGCCGCCGAGCGCCTGAACCTCTCGCAGCCCTCGGTGAGCGTGCAACTGGCCAAGCTGCGCGAGGCCTTCGCCGACCCGCTGCTGGTGCCCGCGCAGCGCGGCATGCGGCCCACGGCGCGCGCCGACGAATTGCGCGGGCCCCTGCGCGAAGCGCTGGAATCATTGGGCCGCGCAGTGGCGCCCACCAAGCCCTTCGACTCCGCCGAGGCGACCACCACCTGGCGCGTGGCCGCGGCCGACTATGCGGAGTCGGCCATCCTGCTGCCCGCGCTCGCGGGCCTGCGCAAGGCCGCGCCGAACACGCGGCTGGCCGTGGTGGAGGCGGTGCCCTCGCGCATGGCGCGGCAGCTGGAGCACGGGGAGATCGACCTGTTCTTTCACACCAGCGTGGGCGCGCCGCAGGGGCTGCACCGGCGGGTGCTGTTCAACGAGCGCTATGTGCTGGCGGGGAGGGCGGGGCATCCGCGCCTGAAGCGCCGCCCGACGCTCGCGCAGTTCTGCGCGCTGGAGCATGTGGTGGTGTCGCTGGCCGGCGGCGGGTTCGCCGGGCCGACGGACGATGCGCTGGCGCAGAGGGGCTTGACGCGTCGCGTGGCGCTGTCGGTGCCGCACTTTCTTTTCATGATGTCGGTGCTGGTGGAGACCGACATGGTGGCGATGCTGCCCGAGCGGTTGGCGCGCGGTGCGGCGGGGCTAAGGGTGGTGGAGGCGCCGCTGGAGGTGCCGGGGTATGAGATGGCGATGCTGTGGCATGAGAGGCGGCATCGGGATGCGGGGCATCGGTGGGTTAGGGAGTGGATTGCGGGCGGAGTGAGGGCTTGAGGTGATTGCGATTTGATGAGGCAGGGCTCACTGCAGCCACTCTTGCAACGCCGATTAGGGTTTGTGCTATTCGCAAGTTCATCACGTCTTCGCTCAAGTCGTATACATATACAGAAGTCAGAAAATTGGTGATTCAGGTTTTCTAAACGGCGAGCGGCAAGATTGACTGCTCTCCCTAACAACGCGGAGCAAGTAATCTATGAGGGTCAGCGGTGTCGCCATTCGAAATTTCCGGCGGCTGGAAAATGTTCAGATCGACATCGAAGAACGCGAGTCAATCTTTGTTGGACCCAATAACAGTGGCAAGACATCAGCCACCGCAATTTTCCGCTGCTTTCTCGGGGGACGCGATTTCAAAATTCACGACTTCTCGGTCGCTCGAATGGCTGATTTCGACGCGTTTGTCGCCACCGGGGATGCGGAACGCCTCCCCAAAATCAATCTTGATCTGTGGTTCACCATCGATCCCGAAAGCATCGCATTCGGCAGGGTGTTTACTTTGCTGCCCAAGCTTTCGGATTTCACGCGCGTCGGTATCCGACTGTCCTATGAGATCGACGACGCAAAGAAGCTCCGTGAAGACTATGACGCCGCTTATCCCGCGCGGGAGGATGGGACGCGTGCCAAGGCGCTATCGCAATACTTGGCCCTAGACGGGAATCTTGGACGCCATTGTGCGGTTTGCTATTTCTCCCTCGACGAGAAATCACAGAACGGTGCTCCGTCCGAGATCGTGACGAGCAAACTCGACCCTGACGAAGGCAAACGGCTCCTGAAGCATCTCGTACGAGTCGAGTTCGTCGACGCGCAGCGAAACATCAACGATGACGATAGCAGCCGCAGCAACCGGCTCTCATCGGCCTTCGCCGCGTTCTACCGGAAGAATCTTGAGCAGGTAGGCCACGCCGCCGATGCGCACAGCGTGATCGATGAAAACAACAGACAGCTAACCGACCATTACGCCAAGCAGTTTGACCCGCTGATCAAGCTCATCAAGCATCTTGGCGTCCCGTCGATCAACGATAGAGAACTGCGCATCATCTCTTCGCTCAGTCCCGAAACCGCGCTGCGCGGGAGCACTGAGTTGCTCTACGTTGATCCCAGTCGGAAGCACGAACTGCCTGAACTCTACAACGGTCTTGGCTTCAAGAATCTCATCTACATGGCCATCCAGGCCAGGCATTTTCATTCTCAGTGGGTGATGACCGCCGAGAACAGGCCGCTGTGCTTGATGATCTTTATCGAGGAGCCCGAGGTCCATCTTCACGCCCAAGTGCAGCAAACGTTCATTTCGAACATCTGGGAGGTGATCAACCAGTCCGCCGAAGCAGCCGGCGAACCTGATCTTGTACCGCAACTCGTTATCACTACCCATTCCTCCCACATCATGGAGGCCGTAAATTTCGAGAAGGTTCGTTACTTTCAACGATGCTATACCGAGGGCGAGACGGCCGCTTCTGGTATTCGGAACGCATCCGCGGTCCGCAGTCTTCGAGCCTTTCAGCCGGAAGCGGAGACGATCGACGGCAAGCTTGTATCGCCGTCGGAATCGCTGGCCTTCCTCAAACGCTATCTACGCCTGACGCACTGCGACTTGTTCTTTGCCGATGCGGCCATTCTGGTTGAAGGCGCGGTCGAAAAGCTTCTTATGCCGGCAATGATCGAGAGCGCCGCAAAGCGTCTACGGACTACATACCTCACGATCTTGGAGGTGGGCGGCGCCTACGCGCATCGTTTTGAGGGTTTGCTCGGCTTCCTCCACATTCCCTATCTCGTCATCACGGATCTCGACTCCGTGGTGCCCACTGGCTATCCGACTGCTTGTCGCGCGGATGTTGTTGGTGCGCGAACATCCAATGCGTCTCTCAAGAAACTGAGTGGGAAGACCACTGTCGCCGATCTGATCGCGCTGGCTCCGGTGGACAAACAGCATGCCGCGAAGGACCGCTGCATCGCGTTCCAAACGGATATCTTGGTGACCGACGGAACCGCCCAAGCGACGCTCCGCCCTCGTACCCTAGAGGAGGCGATTGTTTACGATAATTTTGGACTGCTCCGGTCCGGAACTCTATCGATTGGCATCCCTATTCCCGCACTTCTCGATGAGGTCTATCAAGAGGTCTACGACCGAATTCGGTCAGACGGTTTTAAAAAGACGGACTTCGCCATGGACATCTTGGCCTGCGCTGAGGAGTGGGCTGTCCCTGGCTATATCGCCGAGGGGTTGCGTTGGCTTGAGGCGCGTTTGTGCCCACCTCTCGCCTCATCAACGGCGACAGCAATCCCAGTTGCAACGGTGGCATAGCATGGGAACCTGGGTTGAAAGCAAAGCGGATGCTCTGGTCCGCAAATGCCTGGATGACCGCCGCAGCTTCGCGATGATTGCTGGCGCGGGGTCGGGCAAGACAAGCTCACTGGTCGATGCTCTCGGGCAAATTAGAGATCGCGAGGGGGTGGCCCTTAGGCGGCATGGTCAGCGTATTGCCTGTATCACTTTCACCAGACGCGCAGTTGAGGTAATTCAGGCACGGCTGGGGTTCGACGATCTCTACCTAGTCTCAACGCTTCACGGCTTTTTGTGGGGGCAGATCAGCCGCTTCCACGACGATATTCGAGAGGCGCTACGTGAGAGCCGAATCCCCGCCCTTATCGAAAGGGCCAGGGAAGACGATAACGGCGGCAAGAGTAAAAAAGCGCAGAAGGCCCGCGCCAAGATCGAACGACTGACGGCGGAGCATGCTGCCCTGGGCTCCGTCGAAACTTTTGCATATGCCGATACCAGCTTCAGCGATTACGGCAAGGGGAAGATCGGCCACGATGACATCATTGAAATCGCGACCTATCTGTTTGCGAGAAATGCCACCTTCAGGCGGGTAACCGGTCTGCGTTTCCCATACATCTTCGTCGATGAAGCGCAGGACACATTCGAGGGCATCGTTGCAGGGCTGAATCTCGTCTGTGCCGGCACGGGGCTACCGGTGATCGGCTATTTTGGTGACCCATGGCAGCAGATCTATGACCGGAGCGCCGGAACCTTCGCGCCACCCGAAGGCGGCGAGGTCATAACGAAAACCGAGAACTTTCGCTGTTCAATGAGCGTCATTCGGCTTCTCAACGCCTATCGCGGCGACGTCGAGCAATATGCCGCCGGCGACAACAAGGCATGTGAAGGCAGTGTCGAGTTCCGGTTGGTCAGGGCGGAAGAGCCAACCGAGCCGCGCAGGCGCTATTCAGAGGAACAGATTGAGCGCGCGCTGGCGCGCATGGACGAGGCGGTCGCGGACTGGGGTTGGGCGGGACGCGACGAAGTCGTAAAGCTTTTCCTCGCCCGTCAAATGATTGCGCGGCGGCTGGGATTTTCCGATCTCAACCGTCTCTTCACCGGGGACTATGCCTCGTCCCGAGCGCAAGATGCCTTCGAGGCCGGCGAGCATTTCCTTCTCAAACCTTTTCTTTCGACGATTTGCCCACTGATCACTGCGCAGGAGCAGGGCGACGATCGTCAGATAATCAATTTGCTGCGGCGTGATAGTCCTGCCTTCGCGGTCGACGGATTGAACGCCGAAAAGTCGCTGAAGTTGATGATTGAGATCTCAAACGCGCTCATTGGTCAGCTGAAGGCTTTGTGGGGCACCGAGACCGTTGGCTCCATCCTGCGCTTCTGTATCGACAAGCAAATCGTCGAGGCTTCCGAAAGGCTATGCGAGCATCTTGATCGCGCCCCTCGAACTGAGGCGTTTGATGAGGATGTTCACGGCCTCGACAAGGGCGATTGGCTTGCAGATTCGCTCTTCCAGATGACGTGCGGTTCAGTCGCCAGCTACGCCGACTACATCGCCAACAACACGGCTTTCAGCACACAGCATGGGGTGAAGGGCGAGGAATATGAAAAGGTTATGGTCGTGTATGACGATGTCGAGGCTGCGTGGAATCAGTACAGCTTTAACAAGGCCCTGACTCCGCTTACAGCCGGACAGCCAACAGAAAGGCAGCTATCCCTAACCCAGAAGCTCGCCTATGTCTCGTTCTCGCGTGCGAGGGAGGATCTGCGTGTCTTGATGTTTACTACCGATCCTGAAGGAGCACGGGCGGAACTCATCGACAGCAAGCTTCTGGGGCCTGATCAGATCCACGTCGTGACGTAGCACCCGGACCTCGCCTCGCTTGCATCGTTACTTCCGTGAAGGGGCTCGGTCGGCGCGATAGTACATTGCTGCGCGCGCGCCTAATCTCAGTCTCAGGCCGGTCCAACCAGCATTAGGTTTGCATTGGGTCGACTGGTGGAAATCTGTCACGAGCAGATGGCCGCTTAATGTTCGATGTCGGTCCGGACTGATGCAGGCAGTCGTCATCAACGAATAAATTCGGCTATTCCTGCAAGTCGAGAATCGAGGTGGCTAGCCATGAAAAGTCAACGAGAGTCCGAAGGGCCTACTCTGGCAGTACATGCTGAAGGCATTGACGTTTCCCCTAACTCACAAGCACTACGGAGTGAGGCTTCTGAAGAAGTCTTCTAGTTGCAGGTCTATGACATCAAAGGGCTGCCCCTTGGCTGCCTTCAGTTGAATCATCTCGCATAAATCTTCGTCCGTAAGGAACACGATGCACTTCTCCTCATCAAGCCATTTTCTTCGCCGCTGCGCTAGTGCGTTAGAGCTCGGGGCAGAGCGCGAAACTAGAAGCCCGAAGAAGCGTTGCGCTGGTCGCCAAAGATATTGAGCTATCGATTCGACTTGGGCCTGCCCGATCGCGTCGCAGTAATTCTTAAACTCAGCTACGACGAAGCGCGTCCGATACTCCGCGCGTACGAGGGACCAAGGTGCGTGATTCGATCTGATGGGAAATACCGCATCGATGATGTCCAATCCGTCGTCACTGCGACTTTGGATGTCGGGCGCAGCTAGATCGGGAGTGAACACATATGTGAGTATCTCAGTGCAGACACGCTCGTACTCGCGCCATGTATCGCGCCCGCAAGCAAGTCCTCGAAGCTTTTCGCAAAGTTCGTCTGCACGGCCAGGGGCGTCTCGCATCAACTCCTCGAATTTCGACTCCAGATGCTCTTTCGAAGAAATGGACGACTGGATGACCCGTTGAAGGTCTGGTTGGCTCGCGATCTGCGACAGGACCGCGTTGCCATCCCACACTGCAATTCCAGTGTTCTCAGTCGCCTTGGCGAGTGCCTGTGCGGCTTCTGAGGTTAGTGGCTCGGAGAGCACTAGTAGTGCCTCGGCGCCAGCGTACTGCTGCCGATAGCGCTCCAGGTCACCAGCTAACTGGAGGATTGCCGACTTGCCGATTCCTCTAGCCCAGTTCAGGTGCTTCACCTCGACCACCACATGACGCCCATCAGGTGAGAGCGTTTCAAAATCAGGGCCGCGAGACCCCGGACGACTCGGTTCACTAAGAATTCGGTGGCCCGTTCTCTTCAGCAAAACACCGACCAGTTTCTCAAACTCGTCGTGTCGAAGCATTTGAAGGTCTGCCACTTTGTCTCTCTCAGAGTTGATCAAAAATTTACCATTCCGCGCAAATCTCGCGCCGTGATGAGATTGAATGCCTACTATCTTGAGCTGGTTGCCTCATTACCAATTTCTGGCTATCAGCGTCTCGACATCGCTCCATCACCTGCGCGTTTGAGGAAAGCACTATGCATTGGTCGGACTATCAGAAACAAGCTAAGCAATTCTTCGCTTCGATTGGGCTCGACGCGCGAATTGAGTTCGAGCTTCAAGGAGCACGCGGCACGCACGTCATAGATGTATTTGCTACGGGAAGCTATGGCGGAATCGGGTTCAAGTGGGTAATCGAATGCAAGGCTTGGAAGAGCAATATTCCAAAGGAAAAGGTCATGGCTCTCGCGGCAATAGTACAAGACGTCGGTGCCGACCGGGGGTTTCTTCTTTCGGAGGTTGGCTTCCAATCGGGAGCGCTGCTCGCAGCGCGAAGTTCCAACATTACCCTGACAAGTCTCGAGGATTTATCGCAAGCCACAGATCGATTCGCAATCGATCTTCAATTGGGCCAAACCACTTGGGTAGTTCGCAAGGCTAAGTCAAGACTGATGGAGCTGAAGCGAAAATCAGACGAGTATGAGTACGATTTCAATAGGCTTAGGTTGTCCTCCGAGTTATCAGTATGCGAGCTGTTGCTGCAGGACGCCTCGGAAGGAAAGTACCCCGTTCTTTACGCAACCAAAGGAATTCAGTTCCAAACCCTAGAAGAGGTGATTGCCTACACGAGGGAAGTCGTGGACGAAGCGAAGCAGTGGGACCTTCCTTAGTTGCGCACGATGGCCCATGATGGTCTCGGTGTGTGATGTGTTCTTTGGCGCACTTTCAATACAACCGAACCCTCAGATGCATCTTCAGCACAGGCGATGCAAGACACCCTTGCATCACCGCTTCAATCGACGTCGGCCAGCCGGCGCAGTGACGCGTCGCCGTACACGCGCCGTAGCTTTTTAGGCTGGCCAACCCGCATCAGGTCCGCAAGAGATACGCGCTGGCGCACTGCTGATGCAACTCCACCGCCGCATCCACCATCTCCGCCGCGATCCAGATCACGTTCTCCAGATGCCCTGGCGCGGGCCCGCCGGACCAATCGATGCCTTCGCCGTGGCAGCACCACAGCAGCGACTTCAATTGCGCGAGTTTGTTTTCGAGATGATCCGATGCGCTGGGGCCGTCCGTGATGGTCGGGGCGTCGGGAGGTACCGGCGTGGGAGGCCGGGCTATAGTTCGTCTAGCCATGTGGTGTGCCTTCTTTCCAAAGTAATTGCACGTCATGTGGTCAGACGGTCGGGGGGCTGAACCTCCCCCGACCGTCGCCTTTCTGCTTCGCGTTCGCCTCCATGCGCATCGCACAGAAGCCCGCCGCGAAGCGGTGCGGTTCATCCAACCAGTTGCTGTTGCGTGTGATGCCTTCCTTGCCCACAGAGTGGGTCGTTGAGTGACGGGGCCATCCACTTTAGAGAGAGACGGCGCGGGCGGGGAAACTGAATGCGCTAGTAATTCTCGAATTGCGCAGGTTTCGCTTCATCATCGCTTCGAGTCCGCGAAATGCGTCGGCATTGACTGCATGCGCAGCGCACATCGGCCCCCAGCGTTCACCTAAAGTGACTGCCTTAACAACCGGGCATCTTCTGCCCGGCGCAGGCGATGGATAGGATTTTCGGCTTCCTATCCCTCGAGACAACAATCAATGAAGAAGCGCTTCCTGGCGATCGCAATGGCGATCTCGGCCATCGCCGCACTCCCTGCCTTCGCCGAGTATCCCGACAAGCCGATCACGCTCGTGGTGCCGTTCGCCGCCGGCGGGCCGACCGACAAGGTGGCGCGCGACTTCGCCGAGGCGATGCGCAAACAGCTGGGCAACGTCGCCATCGCCGTGGACAACAGCGGCGGCGCGGGCGGCACGCTCGGCGCGGCCAAGGCGGCGCGCGCGGCCAACGACGGCTACACGCTGCTGCTGCATCACGTGAGCATGGCGACCTCGCCCGCGCTGTACCGCAAGCTCCCCTACGACACGCTGAACGGCTTCGAGTACCTGGGCCTCATCAACGAAGTGCCGATGACGGTCATCAGCAAGAAGACGCTGCCGGCCACCAACTTCGCCGAGCTGCGCAAGTGGCTCGAAGCCAACGCGAGCAAGACCAACCTGGCCAACGCGGGCATCGGCTCGGCCTCGCACCTGTGCGGCCTGATGCTGCAGAGCGCGCTGAAGATCGACGTGCAGACCATCCCCTACAAGGGCACCGCGCCCGCCATGACCGACCTCATCGGCGGCCAGGTGGACGTGATGTGCGACCAGACCACCAACACCACCGCGCAGATCGAAGGCGACATGGTGCGCGCCTACGCGGTAACGACGCAAAAGCGCCTGAAGACGCCCGCGCTGGCCGCGCTGCCGACGCTGGACGAGAGCGGGCTGAAGGGCTTCAACGTGAGCATCTGGCACGGCCTCTTCGCGCCCAAGGGCACGCCCAAGGCGATCACCGACAAGCTCAACGCGGCGCTGAAGGTGGCGCTGAAAGACCCGGCCTTCGTCAAGAGCCAAGAAGGGCTGGGCGCGGTCATCATCAGCGACGCGCGGGTCAACGGGCCGGAGCACAAGAAGTTCGTCGAAGCCGAGATCCAGAAGTGGGGCGCGGTCATCAAGGCGGCCGGGCAGACCGCGGAGTGATGCGCATGAAAAACGTCATGACGAATCCGAATCGCCTCCGGGTACAGCTTCTCGCGCTGGCCGTGCTGGCGCCGTTCGCGGGCGCCGCCCTGGCGGCCTCGCCGAAGTTCTCGGTCGAACTGGTGGGCGGCCGCATCAAGGGCGACGACACGCTGAAGGTGAAGCAGGGCGACCAGGTGCAGGTGAGCGTGGTGAGCGACCAGCCCCTGGTGCTGCACCTGCACGGCTACGACATCGAGACGAAGGTGGCGCCGCCCGCGCCCGCGCTCATGGCCTTCAAGGCCGACCTGGCGGGGCGCTTTCCGGTGCACGAGCATCGCGAGGGGGCGGGCAATCACCGCGCGGTGATGTTCATCGAAGTCCACCCGTAGGCGCGCTCTGAACTCCTTTCGATCCGCCTTCGGCTTCGCCGCGGCGTGCGTGACCGGACGCGCCAACGCGCATGGCTTCGGCCAGCGCTTCGACCTGCCGCTGCCGCTGTGGCTCTGGCTCACGGGGGCGGGCGCGACGCTCGTGCTGACCTTCGTGGCGCTCGCGTTGTTCGCGCGGCGGCGCGACTTTGGCGCGGCGTTCCTGCGCAGCGTCGACCTGCTGCAATTCGCGGCGCTGCGCCGCGCGGCGCACCCGCTCGCGGTGGTGCTGCGCGTCGTGAGCTGCGCGGTGTTCGCGCTGACGCTGGCCACCGGCTTCCTCGGCAACGACGACGCGTATGCGAACCTGATCGTCACGATGGTCTGGGTGCTGTGGTGGGTCGGCATGGCGTTCTTCTGCGCGCTTGTCGGCGACCTGTGGGAAGTCGTCAATCCGCTGCCCACGGTGTATCGCGCGGTCGCCCGCGCCATCGCTCGCGTGACCGGCCGCCGCGAATCGCTGAACCTGCCGTGGCCCGCGTGGCTGGGCGCATGGCCCGCGGTCATTCTGTTCTTCGCCTTCGCGTGGGCCGAGCTGGTCTGGCAGGACAAGGACGTGCCCCGCGCGCTCGCCTCCGCCTTGCTGGCCTACGCGGCGTTGAGCTGGTGCGGCATGCTGCTGTTCGGCGTGGAGGCGTGGCGCAGCCGCGCCGATGCCTTCGCGATGGTGTTCCGCGTGCTGGGCCGCTTCGCGCCGCTCGAGCTGCGCAGTTCGACGCCGACGGAGCCCGCACGCTTGCGCCTGCGTCCTTACGCCGCGGGCTTGCTGACGGAGGAGGAGGTGCCCAACTCGGTCGCCGCGTTCGTGCTCTTGATGCTCGCCACGGTCACCTTCGACGGCTTCCACGAAACGCCGCTGATGGACAGCATCGGCACCGCCGCGCAGACCGCGCGCCCGGTGGCCGAAGCGCTGTTCGCGCTGTCTTCCGCCACGGGCATGGACGAGACGCAGTGGCTCAACACCGTGGTGCTGCTGCTGTTTCCGCTCGCCTTCGTGCTGATCTTTCGCGTCGTGAGCGCGTGCATGCTGCGCCTGGCCGGCAGCGCGGCGCATGCGGACCTGAACGCGATGGTCTGGAGCCTGGTGCCGATCGCCGTGGCCTACCACCTCGCGCACTACGCATCGCTGCTGCTGACCACGGGGCAGTTCATCGTCCCGCTCGCGTCGGACCCGTTCGGCTGGGGCTGGAACCTGTTCGGCACGCGCGGGCAGGCCGTCAACCTGGGCATCGTGAGCCCGGCCGGGTACTGGTACACGGCCGTCACGCTGATCGTCGTGGGCCATGTGCTGGCGGTCATCGTCGCGCACATCGAGGCGACGCGCCGCTTCGCGAGCCACCGTGCGGCGCTGCTGAGCCAGGTGCCGATGCTCGTGCTGATGGTGGCTTACACGAGCCTGAGCCTCTGGATCATGGCGCAGCCCATCGTGGGCTGATCGCCGTCTTTCGCTTCACCTGATATCGCCCTGCCGCCGGGTGCCTCGCCGCTGATGCGGCAGGTGCTCGGCGCTCAGCGCTCAGCGCTCAGCGCTCTTTGCCGTTGCGCCAACGCAGGGCTCGCGAACTCCAATCGTCGATCGCAGCCACGTCGAGATCGCTCGGCCCATGGCTCAGCGCGAGCCATCGCGCAATGAAGCAGCGGCCGCGGCACGAAGCGTGAGCAGCAAACCCCCGGCATCGGCAAAGCACGCGAACTGGCCGAGGCCAAAAGAAAAAGCCCCCGGCTCATCGCGAGCCGGGGGCTTTTTAGGGGGAGGGCAGCCAGTGCGACCCGGGATCTGAATCAGCTCTTCACATTCGCCACCGACAGCTTCCCGCCTCCCTGCAGATAACCGTTGGTCGTGAACGAGCAGCCCTCGGTGCAGGTCAGCGAGAAGAAGCCCTTGTTCGCGCCGTTGTCGGTCACCTGAAGGCGGAACTTCGCCGGCTGGTCGTTGAAGGTGCCTTCGCCGTCGATCTGCACCGAGTTCTTCGTCGCCGTGACCTGCGCGCCATCCGCATCGATGGCCGAGCCCAGGCGCGTGACCGAAGTCAGCTGCACCTTGTTACCCACGCCGTCGATGGCGAGGCTGGCGGTCGGGCCGTTCTTGCCGCGGCTGGCTTCCAGCGAAACCGTGACGTCGCCCTGCGCCGTGGCCACTTTGCCCTTGACGCTCGCGCTGCGGCTCATGCACGCGTTGTACTGCGGGTTGGTCAGCTCGATCGACACCAGGCCGCCCTGGTTCCAGCCCGTGTAGTACAGGCAGTTCTCGGCGTCGTAGCGCGGGTCGGGGCGCGAGAAGTCCATCTTGCTGGGCGTGTTGCGGCGTGCGACGTAGTAGCCGATTTCCTTCGGGCTCGTCGGGTCGGTCCAGTCGGCGAAACGAATGCCGCCCGAGGCCGCCGCGTACACCGCCACGCGCATGTTGTTGCGGTCGTCGAAGTTCAGGTAGTGAATCATCGGCACGTTGCCGCCTTGCGCCACCAGCGTCGGGCAGACGCTGGCCTTGTTCGCGTCCTGCTCGAAGGTGCCGACGATCTTGGGGTGCTTTTCGTCCGAGATGTCGATCATGCGGCCGAAGCTCTGCTGCTTGCACTGGTTGGGCAGGCCGTTGGTGTCGCTGGTCGTCAGGGCATACGACTCGTCGGTCGAGACGATGTATTCCTTGCCGTTGACGTGCCGCACCCATTCGGTCGCATGCGTCGCCGAGGTCGAGGTCATGCGCGCATAGCCGCCTTGCTCGAACTCGGGGTCGGGCTGCTGGTCGCACCACGAGAGGAAGCTCACGTACTTCAGCTTCGGATCGGCCACGCGCTTGACGATGTCGCTCGAGTCCATGACCAGCAGGCCGTTGGCGCAGCTCTGGTCGCGCCAGAACGTCGTGCTCGCGGTCGGCAGGTTGCCGGCCACCTGGCCGCCGCCGCCGTACACCGCCAGATAGATGCGCGTGCCGTCGGGGTTGGTGCTGACGTCATGCACGTTGGTGGCGGCCATGATCCGCCAGTTCTTGTTGCTCTTCACTTCGTCGGGCAACTGCGAGCGGTTCCAGCTCAGCAGCAGCTTGGGGTTCTTCGGATCGTCCAGGCTGGTGATGTGCAGGTCGACGCGCTTGTTGTCGATGGTGTAGTTGGCAAAGTTCTCGTCGGTGGGCGATGTGCCGCCGGTGATGAGCGTCGTGCCGCCGTCCTTGGCCGTGGTGCCGAAGGGCACGCCGTACCAGGTCTTGCCGTCCGGCGAGAGCCAGCCGTCGTGGTGGCCGCCGGAGGACTGATAGCTCGCGTTCAGCGGCACCGGGTGCAGGCAGTCGCTGACGTCGTAGACGTCCACCATCTTGTTGTCCTTGTAGCCGGCCACCAGCAGGTCACCCGAGAGCTCCAGGCCCGAGTAGGCTTCGAGCGCCGCGGGCGTGCGCAGGATCTTGCCGTTCGGGTTGACGGGCGTGGTGGCGCTGGTCTCTTCGCCGAACTTGTTGGTGCTCGTGGCCGCGACGCTGGCCGACGGCGCGGTGCCCACGACCGTGGTGTCGCCGCTCGCGGGCACGACCTGCATCCTGGAGGGCGTCTTCATGTCGAACACGATGATGCCGGTGGTGAGCGCCGCATCGCCGCCGGCCGCGCCGTCGCGGTTGGAGGCATAGGCGCAACGCGTCGAGCCCTTGGCCTTGATCTGCAGGTCGCCGAAGGCGCCGCGGCCGAAGAGCGTGTGCTGCGCGACCTTTCTCGCGCCGCACCAGTAGCCCTGGAAGCCATCGGGGTTGGCGGTGGCGTCGTACATGGCCGATTTGGGGATGTGGCCGTTGACGCCCGGCTCGCCCTGGTCGCCGAGCCCGGGCTCGCAGATCCTGGGGGGTGTCACGTAGTCCTGCGCGACGGGCGTGGTGTCGGCGGGTGGCTGCCCGGCGCCGGCGGGCGGCTGTGCCGGCGGAATGATGAATGGCGGCGCGCCGCCGCTGTCGTTGCTGCCGCCGCACGCGGCCAGCAGCAGCGCGCTGGTGAGGGACGCAATCAACAACAGGTTGGTTTTGGAGGGTTGTCTTCTTTTCATGGTTCTTCTTTCTCTGTCAAAAAAACGCGGGGAGCAGGGGGCAGGGAGCAGGGGGCAGGGAGCAGGGAGCAGGGGAGCGTCTTGGCCTCAATGTCCGAAGGGGGCGGGGTCTCCCGCCCATGCCGGTTCCACGTCCGGGGCATGAGGAGGAGGTGCGCGGGACGGTGCCGGCACTGCGACGGTTCTGTCGGCTTCGATCACGATGGCCTGGCCCGCGCCGGCCAGCACGACGTTGTCGGCGCCGATCGCGCTGACGGTGAGGCCCTCGACGTGCGCGCCGACGCGCAGTTGCACCAGTTGCGCGTCGGCCGTGCGACGCATGAGCGCGAAGCTGTCGGCGCCATCGGCCGCCACGACCGTGCCGACGAGCTTGAGCGATGACGCGGACAGTGCGGCATCGACCGGCTTCGCTGCCGGTGGCATCGGCGCTGGAGCGATCGGCGGGACGGGTGCGGATGCGAAGGGTGCAGTCGGCGCCACCGGCGTTGGCACCACCGCGTCCTCGGACGACGACCACCACCACTGTGCGGCCACGACGACAACGAGCGCCGTCACGAGCCACAAGAGCCAGCGGGTGCGAGTCGTCACGGAAGCCGGCATGTCGGGGTGAATGTGGTGTGGAGTGGCCGGAGAGATTAGTTGTGAATCCGGTGCTTCAGAAGATGACCAACGGTTGACTCGTTCATCGCAGGTGAGCACATGAATCGACGCGACGCGCCTGCCGCAAAGCCGCGCGGACACTCGCGCCGCGGCACGAAAGTCGCGCGGTTTTCTTCGCGCTCGCACGCCGATCGCGATGCGTTGCCAGCCCTTGCACGCGCGCGTTGCGCCGGTAACATCGCCGACTTTCAGAACAGGCAAGAGACAACGATGTTGCTGACGACATGGAGCCTGGCCGGCGTGCGCGCGTCAGCGGTGGCCGCGGCCTTGCTGCTCACGCAGCACGCGGTGGCCGATACGGTGCGCCTCGATGGGGTGCAGATCGCCGGTCACGACGCGGTCGACCCCGCGGTGCGGCGCTTCACCGCCAAGGTGACCCGCGTGGGCCAGGCCGGCAAGGCGGGGCGCATTTCCACGCTGCGCTTCGAGCCGATCGGCCCGGGCATGGTGGCGCCCAAGCGCAACGAGTTGCGCGGCTGGCGGCTGACCTTCATCCGCGGAAAGATGTTCGGCAAGACCTTGTGGCTCAAGAGCAATACGCCCGACGAGCTGACGGTGCGCAACACCGATCCTTCGATGGAAGGCGTGACCGAGGGCGACATCGTCGTCATCGAATTGATCGACCCCAAGCTGGTCGATGCCAATGCGTAAGTCATCGCGCGAAAGGACGACGAACACGACGATCACGATGATCGGCCGCGGTGCACGCCTGCTGCTCGCCGCGAGCCTGGCCCTGGCCGGCACGGCGTGGGCACAGACCGTGAAGCTGCCGGCCGATGCGGTGGACGGCTTTCACGCCGCGCTCAAGCGCAAGGACACGGGCGGTGCGCTCTCGTACCTGGACCGTTCGCTGCTGGTGTTCGAGTTCGGCGTGACGGACCCGACGGTCGAGGCCTATGCGTTGAGTCATCTGCCGGGCGACATCGACATGGCTGCCGTGTCCGACTGGGCCTTGCAGGCCCGGCGCGTGGGCGGCAGCGGCAACGAGCGCTGGGTGCTCAGCACCTACCGCGTCACCGGCAAGCTGCCCGATGGCAAGCCGATCGACCAGGTGATGCAGGAGACGGCGATCGTGCGCCGCGCGGGCGAGAGCTTTCGCATCGTCCACTTCCACTGGTCGAGCGACAAGGTCTGGGCGCAACCACCGCGGGTCGCGGCGCCCTGAAGGCGCTCGTTCCACGGCGGGCCGTGGCCTTCGCGCGCCATGCGCACACCATCGGTTAACTCGTTCACCGCAGGTAGGCAGACGGGCTGTCGCGCTCACGCACTTTTGAGGATTCGCACAGCGTGGCGGCGTTGCGCTGCGCCCCTGCGCGCGCTTGCGATTGCACTGCGCCGAATGGGGCATTGCCGGATAATCGTTTAGATCACAACGAAAACTACATACGAGACACTGTGCGCGAGGCCCATTTAAGAGATTTGATAGCCGTCATCGAAACAGGCAGTGTTCGATCCGCCGCGCGCAAGCTTGGCCTTGCGCAGGCCGCCGTCAGCAAGAACCTCACCGCGCTCGAAAAATCATTGGGCGTGCCGTTGCTGGTGCGCTCCGCGCGCGGTGTCGAGCCCACGGAATTCGGTCGCATCGTGCTGCGCCGCGCACGCATCGTCGATGCGGAGCTGCGCCACATGCAGGAGGAGATCGACAGCCTCAGCGGCGACACGCACAAGCTCATCACGGTGGGCCTCTCGGCCACCGCGGAGTCCATGCTGCTGCCGGTGGCCGTGGCGCGTTTTCGCGAACACACACCCAACGCGCTGGTCAGCGTGCTGGGCGGCCGCTCGTCGTCGACGATCGCGGCGCTGCGCGAAGCGAAGATCGATTTCGCGGTCGGCCCGTTGCCCACCGACCAGAGCGTCTCCGACCTGCACACCGAGCAGTTGTGCAGCTCCGACCTGGGCGTCGTCGTGCGCGCGGGCCACCCGGCGGCCGATGCGCGCGACCTCGCGAGCCTGGTGCCCTACGGCTGGCTCTACAGCGTGCAGCAGACCGGCGGGCCGGGGATCGTCTCGCTCATGCGCAAACACGGCCTGCCCGACCCGACGCTGGTGGCGCATTGCGATTCGTCGAGCGCGTTGATCTCCATGCTGCTGCAGAGCGACTGCGTGACGCTCAACAGCCTGGCCGCGCTGGAGCCGCTGCGGGCAGAGGGGCTGCTGAAGGTGCTGCCCATCGCGCTCGACCTGCCGCCGGCCGTGCAGTACCTGATGACCCCGACGATGCGGCCGCTGACCGCACCGGCCGCGGCGCTCGCGGCCGAGTTCCGGCGCGCGTCGCGCAGGCTGCGGCGGTGAACGGCGCTACGTCGGTCACGCGGCGCGCGATGCTCGCCGCCATGGCGGCGGCCGGCCTGTGCGGCCGCGACGCGTCGGCCGCCAACGGAACGGGCAGGGCATTGCGCATGATCGTGCCGCAGGCGCCCGGTGGTGCCGCCGACTTCATGGCGCGCCTTGTCGCCAAGGAGCTCGCGGGCACGCTCGAGCGGCCGGTGTTCATCGACAACCGGCCGGGCGGCGGCATGATCATCGGCACGCAGGCGGTGGCGACGGCCGCGCCCGATGGCAACACCTTCGGCATCGTGTTCTCGCCGCACGCCGTGAACCAGGCGATGCGCCAGCACATGCCGTACAACGCGCTGACCGATTTCAAGCCCGTCCTGCTCGGCGGCCATTCGATCGTCGTGCTGGTCGCGCAGGCGGACTTCGCCGCCCGCAGCGTGGCCGACGTGATCGCGCTGGCGCAGCGCGCCGATCCGCCGCTGCAGTACGCATCGCTGGGCATCGGCTCGGTGTCGCACCTGGCCGGCGAGCTGCTCGCCATCGAGGCCGATGTGCCGCTCGCGCATGTGCCCTACAACGGCAGCTCGCAGGTCTACCGCGCGCTGATGGGCGGCGACTTGCCGCTCGCGTTCGTGACGCTGGAGTCCGCGCTGCCGCACCTGCGGGCACGGCGCATCCGGGCGCTGGGCATCACGAGCGCGCGGCGGGCCGCGGCGTATCCGCAGCTGCCCGCCATTGCGGAGTCGGTGCCCGGCTTCGAGCTGGTCGGCTTCTACGGCTTCGTCGCGCCGGCCCGCACGCCGGCGCGCTTCGTCGAAACGCTGAGCACCGAGATCGCAAGAACGCTGCAGACCCCGCACATCCGCGACCGGCTGGCCGGCGACGGCGTCGTCGTCTCGGTCGAGCCGCCGGAGGTCTTCGCGGCGTTCCTGCGACAGCAGATCGAGAAGTACGCGGCGCTGGCCAAGCGCACGGGGATCAGGCTGGACTGAGCGGGCACCTGCTGCGCGTGCCCGCCTTCCATCCCCACCGCGCTGCTACTTCTTCTTCGCGAATTTCAGATGAACCACGTCCGGCGTCGCGACCGTCTTCACCATGGCCAGGCCCTGCAGGGCGTTGGCGTCATCGAACAGGCGCTCGCCGCCGCCGAGCAACGTGGGCGCCAGGTGAAGCTGCACTTCATCGACCAGGCCGGCCTTCAGGTACTGCTGCGCGGCGTGGGCACCGCCCGCCAATGCCACGTCCTTTCCGCCGGCCGCGCGCCGCGCCTGGTCCAGCGCACTCTCGATGCCATCGGTGACGAACGTGAAGGTCGTGCCGCCCTCCAAGACCAACGGGTCGCGCGCGTGGTGCGTCAGCACGAACACCGGGTGGCGAAACGGCGGCGTGTCGCCCCACCAGCCGTTCCACGGATCGGTCTCGCTCCACGGACCCGGCCCGCTGCCGAACATGTTGCGGCCCATGATGGTCGCGCCGATGTTGGCGAGCTCTTCCTCCATCACCGGCGTGCTCTCGTTCGCCACGCCGCCCTCCATGCCATGCGGGCGCCGCCATGCCTCCAGTTGAAACACCCACTCGTGCAATCGCTCGCCGCCGGTGCCCAGCGGCTCCTTCAAACTCTGGTTCGGACCGGCGACATAACCGTCCAGCGACATCGAAATTCTCAAGCGAAGCTTTGACATGCGGATCACTCCTTGGTGCAGGGCATTGAGGAAACAAGAAGGGCGACCGACTTGTTCGGATTGCGGATCGAGCGGCGAGTCTAGAAGTTGCGGATTCGAGTGGCAATGACAACGAAGCCACGGTTTCTGCCAATGGGCGGCACACCCCGTCGTCTACCAGTTTCTTGGGATAGGCAGCGCCCGCCTCGCTGCATAGCATCCCGTAACTGAACGAAACGGGACGGGCTTGTGATTCAAACGAGGAGTCTGCAGCGCCTTGCTGCGTGGAATGCGGCGTGGGTGTTCGCATGGGTGCTGGCAGCATGCGGTGGTGGAGGAGGTGGGGGCGGCGGTGGTGGTGGCATCGGTCTGCTGCCCATCGTGCCGGCCACGAGCTTCAGCATCGGCGGCAGCGTCTCGGGCTTGAGCGGCACGCTGGTGCTGCGCAACAACGGCAAGGGCGATCTCACCCTCCAGGCCGACGGCGCCTTCAGCTTCGCCGACCCGGTGACGGCCGGCAACCCCTATGCAGTGAGCATCGCCCAACAACCCGAGGGCCAGACCTGCGCGGTGAGTGCGGGCCAGGGCACGGCCACGGCCAACGTCACGGATGTGCGCGTGGCATGCGCGGCCGCCACGCACACGGTGGGCGGCACGCTCTCGGGACTGGCTGGTGGAACGCTGGTGCTGCGCAACAACGGCGCGGACGCGTTGAGCCTCACGGCCGATGGCGCTTTCGCGTTCGCACAGGCGCTGCCCCAAGGCACGATGTACGACGTGACCGTGCACACGCAACCGGCCGGGCAGCTTTGCATGCTCTCCAGCGCCAGCGGCACGGTCGATGCGGCGGTCGCCTCAGTCGTGGCGCTTTGCGCCGCCGACCCGCTGTCGGTACCGCCGCCGATTCCCGCGCCGCCGACCGTGGGCTATTCGCCCAAGTCGTTCCTGTTCAGTTGGCCGGCCATCGCCAACGCCACCTACTACCGCCTGGGCGAAGACCCGGGTGCCACAGGCAGCTTCACCGTGCGGGCCGACAACCTCGGCAGCACCACCTATGCGCTGCAGGACCTGGCACTGACCCAGCCGCCGGCCGCCTGGCGCTATGCCCTGCAGGCCTGCAATGCCAATGGCTGCAGCCCGTGGTCGCTGCCGGTCACGGCAGATGGCAACAAGGCGATCGGCTATTTCAAGCCAGAGGCCTCCACCGGCATCCGCAACTTCGGTCAAGGCATTGCTTTGTCCCCCGATGGCAGCTTCATGGCCGTCGGCGCTTCGGCCACCGTGGAACTGTTCACGCGCAGCGGGGGCCGATGGCAATGGGCGCAGACGCTGAGCTTCCAGGTCGCGAGCTATCCCAGGCCCGTGATCTCGGACGACGGCACGTTGCTGTTGGGCATGTTCGGCCACGATGGCGCGTTTGGCGATCAGGGCCTGGTACAGGTGTTCTCCAAGACCCCATCGGGCTGGACGCAGGCCGACGAATGGAATCCGCCAGTGCCTCGCTCCCTCGGCAATTTCGGCGCGTTCCTCGGCATCTCGCGGGACGGCACGGTGGCCGTGGTCGGAGAGTACGTGAGCGCCAAGGGCGGAAGCTTTCACGTGTACCGCAAGACAGGCGGCACGTGGGCCAGAGAGACCACCATCGAGCCCGAGCATTCGCAGCCGGGCGGGCTGTTCGGCGTGCAGGCCAAGATCTCGGCCGATGCCAGCACGATCGTGGTGGGCGCGCAGTACGAGCGCAGTGGCTCGCTCACCGATGAAACCGACACGAGCATGGCCAACGCCGGCGCGGCATTCGTCTATGGCTACGACACAGGCACAGGCACGTGGACCAAGCGTGCGTACCTCAAGGCACCGGTGCCCAGGATCGACGATCTGTTCGGGACCTCCACCGCCATCTCGGGCGATGGCGCCACGGTGGTCATCGGCGCGCGCAACGAGTCGGTCGGCGGCGTGATTCGCGCGGGCGTCGCCTATGTGTTCCGGCGCAACGCGGGCGCCTACACGCTCTCCCAGACGATTCCGTCGCCCCAGCCCACGCCGAATGCCACCTTCGGGGGTTTCGGCATGGCGCTCACGCCAGACGGCACTGTCATGGCGATCGCCGCGCGCGGCGACTCGAGCAGTGGAACAGGGGTCGACGGCGACGCGACGCAGGGCGCGGCCCCGACGGCCGGCGCGGTCCACCTGTACAGCCTGGCAGGCGCGCAGTTCGTCCACACGAGATACCTGAAGGCCCCCAACACCGGAAGCGGCGATTTGTTCGGCGACGTGCTCGACCTCACGGCAGACGGCCGGACGGTCGCGGTGGGGGCGACGGGAGAAGCCAGCGCCGCGAGCGGCATCGGAGGCAGTCAAACGGACAACAGCGCTCTTAACAGAGGGGCGGCGTACCTCTACTAGAAAACGGATACGGGAGCGCGGAGGTCGAGCGCTCCGGCCCACGGTCAGCCAGAACTGTCTTGCGCTTCGGACCTGCCGGAAACGGAGTCCACAGCGGAAAGAATGTAGCCATGCCCGTAGGCGGCCTGAAGAATGAATCCGTTTTCCGCACGCAGATCGAGCCTTCGACGCACGTTGGTCACGCACACGTCGATCGTCCGGTTCTTTCCTTGGGGTGGCGGCGTCGTCTTCCAGACGGTTGCCCACAGCCAGTCGCGGCTGACGATCTTGCCGACGTTGCGAAACATCGCCTGGGCCAGGCCGAACTGACGGGGCTGCAGGCTGATCGGGCGGCCTCGAAGCAGCACGACCTGCTCCGCTTCGAGAAACTGGTAATGACCCATGGTGATGCTGCGCTTGTGCAGTTCCTGCGACACGGCCCGAGCGTTTTTCAGCAATGCGTCGATGCGCCATCTCAATTCGCTCTCGGACATCTGCGAAGTGACGATGTCGACGAGTTGACTGTTCGAGGCTCGTTCACAGAGGGCAGGCCATCCCGACGGCTGGGCAACGAGAAGGACAGGCAAGTGGAGCGCTTCGCTCACGGCGTGCACGTTGTGCAAGGAGGTCTTGTCGGCGCGAAAGCTCGTGAGGACAAGATCGAAGCGCTGCCCGCAGACAAGGGCGCCCAACAGTTCGACGATGTCGGCGAAGTACTGCGGCGAATGACCCAGCGCTTCGATCTTTGGTCCAAGCTCGCAGCGCTGGAGCTCCGGGTCATTGACCACGGCCACGGATGACGGCTCTGCAAGAGGAATGACTTTTCCTTGATTCCTTGAGGGTGACGAGGTGCAAGCAGGTGCAGTGCACGTGCGGCGGGCGCGGCGCGGGTGCGCAGCGCGCATCCCAGGCTTCCGGCGCAATGCACGGAAGCAGGCTTGAACGAATCAACTTTGCCGCAATCCGGCGCGGTGGAAAAGTATCAGTTGCGCGATGATTTTGCGGCGCAGGAGAATGGTTCTCATCTGTCGTGTTCCGACGCTCCGCCGCGCTTCACCGAGCGGAACGCAGCGCCTCAAACCCCGATCCCTTTTCGGACCTCACTCCGCATCGAGCCGGTCCCTTCGCATGGCACGCCAGAGCGCGAGGTCGTAGGCGATCTTCAACAGCCCGCATGCGATGAGCGGCAGCGAAATCCATCCGGCTGCGAAGAGCGCGCCGCTCAAGGTCGGGCTGAGGGCCGCCGCCAGGCTGCGGGGCACCGCCGTGAAGCTGGCGGCCGCCGCGCGCTCTGGCGGCGTCACGACGGCCATCACGTAGGCAGTGCGCGTGGGAACGTCCATGGACGAGAGCGCGCTGCGGATCGTCAACAGCCCCAGCGCGATCGGCAGGTTGGGCGACAGCGCCGCGAGCACGAGGCAGACATTGGCCGGCAGGTGCGTGAAGACCATGGTGTTGAGCAACCCGATGCGCTGCGCGACCACCGGTGCCGCCAGTTGCGATGCGGCTCCCAGCAAGCCGGTCCAGAAGAAGAACACGCCGGCCTGCGTGAGAGAAAAGCCGAATCGCTCCAGGAGCCACAACGACATGAGCGCGTTGACCACCAGCCCGCCGGCGAACGCGTCGATGCTGAAGAGCGCGGCCAATCGAATCACGACGGGGCGCGAAGGCCCCAGCGGTGCCGGCGCCACCGGCACGCGGCCCCCATCGTTCGCGCCGGCCTGGGCTGGAAGGCGCCGATAGATCCAGAAAACGATCAGGCCGATCACGGCATACACCACGAACATGCCGCGCAGTGCATCGATCCGCGCAAGCGCGCTGTGCCGCGCCAGCCAGTCCGGCACGGCAGCGGCCAGCGCGCCGAGCGCCGCGCTCAGCGCGCCCAGCAGGCTGTAGCGCGCGAAGAGGGCGGTCCGCGCATGGCCTTGGGCGGCCGCGGCGAGGCGGGCGTGCTCCAGGGGAAGAAACACGCTCACATCGCCCGAGCTGGGGTTGAGCGTGCCGACCAGCGCCACGACCAGCAGCGGCCAGAACGAGGACAGGCCCGCAAAGCCCAGGCCGGTGGCGGCCATCAGCAGCGCCGCGCCGCGCAGCAGTCGGCCGCCAGCGAACCGGTATCCCCAGGCGCCGACCGCGAGCGTGGCGAGCGCCGAGCCCAGCATCGTCGCGGTGCTGACGATGCCTACCTCCAGCGTCCCGAGGCCGATCGACAGCAGGTAGGCCGGCAGCAGCACCGCCATGTACCCGTCGGCGAAGGCGCGAAGCCCGCGCGCGACCAGCAAGGGCAGCGCCTCGGGGTCCACGCCGGGAGGCAGCAGGCGCGCGAGACCCGTGCGCGCGCGAGGCTCGGTAAGGGTGCGCATCGAAGGCACCTAGCGCAGCACGGGCAGCCACAAGGTCACCGCCAACCCGATGGCCGCGCAGGCACCGAGCAGCGGCATCACGCCGACCTTGAAGCGGAACAAGGCAACGGCCGCCGCGACGGCAATCACCGCGGACACCGCGTCGAAGCGGCCGCCGAAGCCCTGCGGCCAGAGCACGTGGTACGCGAAGAAGAGCGCCAGGTTCAGGATCACGCCGACCACCGCCGCCGTGATCGCCGACAGCGGCGCGGTGAAGCCCAGCTTGCCGTGCGTGGCCTCGATGGCGGGCCCGCCCGCGAGGATGAAGACGAACGACGGCAGGAAGGTGAAGAAGGTCACGACCGTCGCGGCCAGCGCGCCCGCCAGGAACAGCGAATCCGGCCCCAGCACTTGTTGCAGCCATCCGCCGACGAAGCCGACGAAGGCCACCACCATGATGAGCGGACCGGGCGTCGTTTCGCCGAGGGCGAGCCCATCGATCATCTGTGCGCCCGACAGCCACTGGTGGTGTTCGACGGCGCCCTGGTAGACGTAAGGCAGCACGGCGTAGGCGCCGCCGAAGGTCAGCAAGGCCGCCTTGGTGAAGAACCAGCCCATCTGCGTGAGCGTGCCTTGCAGCCCCTGCGTGGCGATCAGCACGCCCATGGCCAGCAGCCACAGCGCAAGCCCGATCGCGAGCACCTTGAGCAGCCGCGCACGCGAGAAGCGCGCGTGCGGCGGCGTGGGCGTGTCGTCGTCGATCAGCGCCGGACCGTAGCTGTGTTTCGCGCTGCCATGCCCGCCACCGAGCGCGAAAACCCCGGGCGCCCAGCGCGCGCCGAAATGACCGATCAGGCCGGCTGCCAGCACGATCGCCGGAAAGGGCGTGCCGAACGCGAAGATCGCCACGAACGCGGCGGCGGCGATGCCCCACATCCACCGGTTCTTCAACGCGCGGCCGCCGATGCGATGCGCCGCGTGCAGCACCAGCGCGGTGACGGCCGGCTTGATGCCGTAGAAGATGCCGGCCACCACCGGCACATTGCCAAAGCGCAGGTAGATCCACGACAGCGCGATGAGGATGAACAGCGAAGGCAGCACGAACAGCACGCCCGCAACGATGCCGCCGCGCGTGCGGTGCATGAGCCAGCCGATGTAGGTGGCCAGCTGCTGGGCCTCGGGGCCGGGCAGCAGCATGCAGAAGTTCAGTGCGTGAAGAAAGCGCTTCTCGCTGATCCAGCGCCGCCGCTCGACCAGCTCGGTGTGCATGATCGCGATCTGCCCGGCAGGGCCGCCGAAGCTGATGAAGCCGAGCTTCAGCCAGAAGCGCAGGGCGTCTGCGAAGGAAACGGATTGGAGGGGCGCGGAGGGCGCGGGGGAGGCGTTGGTCGAGGCGTCGGGCGAGGCGGTGTCCACGGAAGGCTCCGTTGTGAGGTCACCAGCGCTTGGACGGGACACCGTCTTGCTTTGCAGACCGGGAGGCTGTTTTCCCGATGGGCGGGATCGTAGCAGACCCGAAATAGCGAACCGCGATGCGTGCGGATCGCTCGGTCGCATCGGCAATGCGGGCGCGAAAGGAGCGCTCCTTCATGCCGATCTCGATCACGCAGCACGACCTTTCGCCGGGCTTCTGAGCAAGCTCACCACACTCCCTGCCAACGCAGCCAGAGCCCCCACCGCCAACCCCCAATGCACCGCGCTGTGCGACGGCATCAGCCCGAACATCAAGCTCATCAACAGACTGCCGAGCGTCAACCCCGTGAGCCGCGCAGTGCCTTGCGCGCCACCGGCCGCGCCGCTGCGTTCCTTGGGCGCCGAGAGCAGCATGTTCTGGTTGTTCGGCGTCTGAAAGAAACCGAAGCCCAGCCCTGCGAGGCTCGTGAAAATCGCGATCGGCAAGCCCGTGTTGCCATGCAGCGGCCACAACGCACACAGGGCCAGGCCGCTCGCGAAGCAGGCGCCTCCGGCCGCGCACAGCCAGGCGCTCGGCACGCGCTGGGCCAGGCGCGCCGACAGCGGCGCGGCCAACATCACCGCCAGCGGCCAGGGCGTCATCAGGAGGCCGGCGGTCACCGCGCTCTGGCCGAGTTCGTGCTGGATGTAGAACGGCAGCGCCACAAGGGCCGCCATCTGGCCGGTGAAGCAGCACACCGAGGCAACGACCGAGACCCGAAACGAATGCACGCGCAGCAGGTCGAGCGGGATCAACGGTGCGGCCTTGGGCATCTCGCGCCGGACCAGCAGCACCATGCAAACGACCGACAGCACGAGCAGCGCGCCGCCGTGCAACGGTTGCGTCATCAGCCGGTCGCTCCCCAGCACGAAGGAAGCGAACATGACCGCGTTCAGCGCGATGCTCCACACATCGATGGAGCGCTCCGAGCGCGGCGGGTTGGGCAACCCTGCGCAGGCGGCGAGCACGAGCAGCCCGATCGGCAGATTCACCGCAAAGAGCCACGGCCAGCTCGCCGCGGAGAGTATGAACGCGCCAAGAGTCGGGCCCGCCGCCGAAGCGGCCGCGACGGCGAGCGCATTCCAGCCGATCGAGCGCGCCAGCAATCGGCGCGGATAGGTGAAGCGCAACAACGCCAGCCCGAGCGGCATCACGGCCGCGCTGCCCAGGCCCTGAAGGCACCGCGCGGCCACGAGCCATGGCAGCGACGGGGCCACCGCGCACAGCACCGATGCCGCGGTGAACAGCGCGACGCCGCCGGCGAACACGCGCCGGTACCCGAACCGCTCCCCGATGGCGGAAGCCGGCAACAGGAACATGACGACAGCCAGCTGGTAGGCCGTGATGATCCACACGGCATCGGCCGGTGTCGCCTGCAATTGCTGCGCGATGTTCGGCAGCGCGATGTTGGCGATGGCGCCGTCGAGTACCACGAGCACACCCGCGCCCAGGATCGCGGCGACGGCGGCGAAGCGCCGCGGCAGGGGCAGGCCGTCGGCGTCGTTCACCGCTGGGGGTTCGACGGTGCGGGCAATGGCGGAAGAAGAAGGGTTGGTTCGAAACGTGGATGACAACATGGTGTGACGACTGGAGGAGGCACGCTCAATCGCGCCAGGCCAGCTTAGGACCGCACCCATCGCTTGCACAGCGCGTGGCGCGCAAGGTGTCCCTGCATGCGGCGCCTGTCGAAACCGGCGCGGCCGTGCTAGCTTCGGGCATGCCAACGGATGCCGACCTGAACCTGCTGTTTGCGCTGAACGCACTTCTCTCCGAAGGCAGCGTCGCCAAAGCCGCCGAGCGCGTGGGCCTGAGCGAGTCGGCCATGAGCCGCGCGCTTGCGCGGCTGCGCGAATCGACCGGCGACGAGTTGCTCGTGCGCGCGGGCCGCGCCATGGTGCTCACGCCGCATGCGATGGCGCTGCGCGACCGCGTGAGGGAACTGGTGCAGGAATCGCGCGCGGTGCTTCAGCCCGCCGACGCGCGCATGGACCCCCGCACGCTTCGGCAGCTGTTCACCATACGGGCCAACGATGGCTTCATCGAGGCTTTCGCGCACCAGTTGGTGGCACGCGCCGCGCACGAAGCGCCCGGCGTTCGCCTGCGCTTCGCGCCCAAGCCCGACAAGGACGTGCGGCCCTTGCGCGAAGGATTGCTCGACCTGGACGTCGGCGTTCTCGGCGAATCGGGCCCGGAGGTGCGCGTGCAGATGCTCTATCGCGACCGGTTCATCGCGGTGGTGCGGCAGGGCCATCCGCTGCTCGCCGAACCCGAGGTCACCGCCGAGCGCTACGCCGCCTGCGACCACGTGGTCACGTCGCGCCACGGCCGCACCGTCGGGCCGGTGGACGACGCGCTCGCAGCGATGGGCCTCGCGCGCAACACCGCGGTCGTGGTGCCCAGCTTCAGCACCGCGTTGTCGGTCGCGGCCGCGACCGATCTGGTGGCGTTGATACCGTCCTCGTACTTCGAATACCAAAGGGCGCGGGGCACGCTGTGCGCGTTCCCGCTGCCGGTTGCCACGGCGCAGATCACCGTGTCGCAGATGTGGCATCCGCGCCTGGACCGGGACCCTGCGCACCGGTGGCTGCGAGGCCTCGTGTTGCAGGTGTGCCGGCCGCCGGATGAGCAGGCGGGCCCGGCGTGAGTGCATGCGCCATGGCCCAGGTCAATGCCGGTGCGCCGGCACTGCGTAGCCCAGCGGTGCGAGCGCGGCCTGGATGCGCCCCATCTGTGCCGCGCTGACCAGCTGGCCCAGCAGCTTCTGGAAGCGCGGCTCCAGCGTGCCCGAGACGATGTACTGCCAGCGGTAGGCCTTGAGCACCGTCGCGTGCACCTGCTCTGCGCGTGCGCCGTCCTGCGCCATGCCGCTCGCTGCCAGGAAATACGCCGCATCCGCCCGGGCCTGCGCCTGCAGTATTCCGTCGACGCCCGCGACCAGTGCGATCAGGTCGTCCACCGCCGCATCGCGCTGTGCGTCGGAGGCCAGCTTGCCGTCTTCGCGCTCCCATTCCAGCTCGTCGATGATCGCGTGCTGCGACTCCTCGCGCCAATGGAAAAGGAACACATCCTTGAACAGCGGCGACAGGTCCGTGGCCGCATCGATGCTCGCGCGGTAGTGCGCCTGCGAGAACAGCTCGATGTGGCAGGTCAGCGCAAGCACGGCCCAGGTGCACTTGCCCAGCACGAACGCCGCCACGTCGTTGGGCGACACGTCGAAGCGGTAGCCTGCCGGCATGTCGCGGCCCGCGAGCTGTTCGATGCGGCGAAAAAGCGCCTGGTGCTTGAGCTCCTCGTCGGTGAAGCGCACGATGGCTTCGAGGGCGGTCTGGTCGCCGAGCCAGTGGTCGCGGCTCACCTCCAGCATCTTCGCGCCGATGAAGCGCTCGACCAAGCCGAACATGTTGGCGTAGGTGCGGCCCTGCACCTGGCTGAAGAAACGGTGCTCGGCCGGGGCCAGGAAAGGCAGCTCGTCGGCCAGCGAGAGGCCATCGGGCAGGAAGGTGTGCGCCAGGTCGAAAGTGCGGCCGCGGATCACGTCGCGGTCGATGTCCCAGCGGATGCGCTTGGAGGCCTCGATGGTCCGGGCGTAGCGGGAGACTTCGGCAGGGGCGGGGTGGGTTTGCATGGCAGTTCCTTTCGAGCGAGAGCCGTCGGGTCGACGTGATCGAAGGATTCACCCGCGCGGGCGGCGGCGCATGGGGCGCCTGTCCCACGCCCGCGATAGGAAAAGATCGCTCACACACCCGCCTGGGACCGATGGCCCAGGCGCGAGACAATCGGCCATGCCCGGTGTACAGCGTCCACCTTCGCTTCCGCGCCAGAGCCTGCGCTTTTGCACCGCGGCCGACGGCACCCGCATCGCGATCGCGTCGATCGGCTCTGGCGCGCCGCTGGTGCGTTGCGCGCATTGGCTCAGCCACGTCGAGCACGACCTGCACAGCCCCGTGTGGCGGCCGTGGCTGGCCGAGCTCGCGCGCGATCACCAGTACATCCGCTACGACCAGCGCGGCTGCGGCCTGTCCGACAGCACGGTGACCGACTTCTCGCTCGACGCCTGGGTCGGCGACCTGGAGGCCGTGATCGACAGCCTGGGCCTGCGTCGCTTTCCGCTGATCGGGATGTCGCAAGGCGGCGCGGTGGCGATCGCCTACACGGTGCGCCATCCCGACAAGGTATCGCACCTGGTGCTGCCCGGCGCCTACGCGCGCGGCGCGCTGCAGCGCGCCACCGGCAGCGCCGAGCGCCTGGAAGCCGAGACCCTGGTCAACCTGATCCGGCTGGGCTGGGGGCGCGACAACGCCGCCTTTCGCCAGGTGTTCACCAACCAGTTCATCCCCGGCGGAACGCCCACGCAGCACCAGTGGTGGAACGAGCTGGAGCGCCTGACCGCCAGCCCCGAGAACGCCGCGCGCACGCTCGAGGCGTTCCACCGCATCGACGTGACCGAGCTCGCGCGCCAGTTGCGCGTGCCTACGCTGGTGCTGCATGCCCGCGGCGATGCGCGCGTGCCGTTCGACGAAGGGCTGCGGCTGGCGGCGCTCATCCCGGGGGCACGCTTCGTGCCCCTGGACAGTGACAACCACGTGCTGCTCGACACCGAACCGGCGTGGGCCACCTTCCTGGCTGAACTTCGTGCCTTTCTGGGCACCCACCCGGCCGATGCCGAGGCTGGCGAGAGCGTCGGCGATGCAGCGCTGACCCGGGCCGAAAGCGAGGTATTGCGCCTCGTGGCCACGGGCCTGGACAACCATGCCATTGCCCGGCACTTGCACAAGAGCGAGAAGACGGTGCGCAACCAGTTGTCGAGCATCCTCGACAAGCTGGGTGTGCATACCCGCGCCGAAGCGATCGTCTGGGCCCGCGACCGGCCGATGTGACCCCATCAGGTGATTCGAGCCACCACAAAAATCGTGAAATAAGTCTCAAAATTCAAGAATTGCCCGGCTCGATGTAGTCCATTGGTATTGGTCTTGCGTACTTAAGGCTCGGCTTCGGTTTCGAAGCGCACGCGCCTCATGAGGGCGCCAACCCAAGGGAACACTGTCAAAAAGACGGTCAAAGACCAATGACGCACGAAGATCAAATACGGGCCGCCGAGGCCGCCGGACGGCTCGGTGACATCGATGTCCTGGACACGCAGATATCCGGCATCTGCTCGATGCTCCACGCCCTCTACATGGCGCATCCGGCACCCGAACAAGTCCGCCAGCAGTTCGATGGGCTTCTTTCCAAACTGCTCAACTCGCCCTACGTGGCGGACGAACCCGATCGCGCGCTCGTCCTGCAAGCAACGGCTGCCGCGCTGTTGAGGAATAGCTAGGAGCGAAAGCCCAGTCGGCCTGTTCGAAAGGGATCACTCTCAGGCTGGCGCATCCACCGTCTTCTGCTGCATGCGCCGCCACGCCGCTGGCGGCAGGCCGGTCGCCCGCTTGAAGGCACGCGCGAACGCCGCCTCCGACTCGTAGCCCACTTCCAGCGCCACCGCGGCCACGGGCGAATGGCTTTCGCGCAGCAGGCGGGCGCCGCATTGCATGCGCCAGTTCGTGAGGTACTGCATGGGCGCCAAGTGGGTCAGCGCCACGAAACGTTCATGCAGCGCGGAGCGCGACAGGCCCACCTGCCGTCCCAGGTCCTCCACCGTCCAGTGCGCGGACGGGTCGCCGTGCATCAGCCCGATCGCACGCCCGATCTGCCGGTCGCGCAGCGCACCGAGCCAGCCCTGCGCCTCCTCTGGCAACGACTCCAGATAGCGCCGCGCGCCATCGACGAAAACCATCTCGCTGATGCGTTGCAGCAGCGCCGCGCCGCCCGCGCGCGCGTCCACGGATTCGGAGGCCGCATGCGCCAGCATCGGCGCCACCCAGGCGCCCACGCCCTCGGCGCGCAGGTGCAGCAGCCGGGGCAGGGCGTCGATCAGCGGATTGAACGGCCGCAGGTCGCAGGCGATGAAGCCGCACACGATGACGGTGCTGGCCTCCTCGGGCGGCAGCAACCCCAGCTCGACCATGTTCCCGCGGTAGGTCACCGGCAGCGGCCGGTCGTCCTTGCGCATCTGGAACAGCCACTCGCCGCCGGCCTCCGGCTTGAGGCCCGGCGCGCTGGAGACCACGTGCGCGTCGCCGTGGGGCAGCATGACGATGTCGCCGGCAGCCAGCCGCAGCGGCGGCTCGCCGTGCACCGCGATCCAGCCCTCGCCCTTGACGAACAGGTGGTACTCGATGACGTGCTCGGCCCCCGGCATCACGGCCGGCGCGAGCTCGCGCGAATCCGGCGCCATGGCGGCCCACTGGTCGCGGCAGCTGACGTGGAAAAACACCGAACCCCGCAGCCGCACGCTGCGCAGCACGTCGGACAGCGGATCGATCGCTGTCATGGGCCCGCCGCGCCCCTATCGGCGGACGCACGGGCAAACCGGCGCGACAACGGGTGAAGTGCCCGAGGGCGCCGGCGGGAATCATCGGCATACCGACTGCGGCTGCAGCGGCATTCAACGTCCACCTCGAAGGAATTCATCATCATGTCCACCATGACCGCTCCCTCGTCCACCCCCGCCGCTGTTGCGGCTCCTGCGGCTGTCCCGGACTATGCCGCCATCAAGCAGCGCCAGCAAGCCACCTGGGCCAGCGGGGACTACACCGTCGTGGGCACCACGCTGCAGATCGTGGGCGAGACCCTGGCCGAGGCGGCCGATGTGCGCGCCGACGAACGCGTGCTCGACGTGGCGGCCGGCAACGGCAATGCGACGCTGGCCGCCGCGCGCCGCTTCGCCCGGGTGACCTCCACCGACTACGTGCAGGCGCTGCTGGACAAGGGGCGCGCCCGCGCCGCCGCCGAAGGGCTGGACGTCACCTTCGAGATCGCCGACGCCGAGGCGTTGCCCTATGCGGACGCCACCTTCGACGTCGTGCTCTCGACCTTCGGCGTCATGTTCGCGCCCGACCATGCGAGCGCCGCACGCGAAATGCTGCGCGTGGTGCGCTCCGGCGGGCGCATCGCGCTGGCCAACTGGACCCCGGAGGGCTTCATCGGCCGCCTCTTCAAGATCATCGGCACCCACGTGGCACCGCCCGCGGGCGTGCGCTCGCCCGCGCTCTGGGGCTCCGAGCCGCACCTGGTCGCGTTGTTCGGACCGCGCGCCCGCGACCTGCACGTCGCGCACCGGAAGTTTCACTTCCGCTACCGCTCGGCCGCGCACTTCGTGCAGGTCTTCCGCGAGTTCTACGGGCCGACGCACAAGGCCTTCGGCGCGCTGGATGCGGCGGGGCAGGCGGCGCTGCAGCGGGACATCACTGCGTTGCTCGATGAACTGGACATCGGCGGCGGGCGCGGCCTGGTGGTGCCCAGCGAATACGCGGAGGCCGTGATCACCGTGGCGTGAAGGCTTACCTCAAGGCGCCAGTACCCGGAGTCGACGATCTGTTCTGTCGCCACGACGAACGATTGCGGCGCGTACGCACGCCAGCCTACTTCTTGCGCCCCTGCTTGCTGAACCCTTCATGGTCGGTGTGCGAGACCTTCTCGCCCACCGAGCACTGGCTGCTGAACGTGATCTTCTGCGAGTCGCCGAAGTAGGTGGCGTACAGGTGCCACAGCTGGCCGTCCAGGCCGAAGGTGATGTGCAGCTGGTAGTTGGAGCCCCCGCGCCGGCCGGCCGTGCCAGGTTTCTCGACCCACTGGTGCAGGCCCTTGATGACGATCACGTCGCGCGAATCCGAATTCACATAGTCGCCCAACTTGCTCGCGCCGGGGCCGCCCGGGTAGCAGTTCTGCGCGCCGGGGCGCGCGAACAGCTCCTTCATCTTGGCTTCGTTGTTGTAGTCGTCGATCAGCAGCCTGTCGTAGCTGCGGCCGGGGTTCAGGCCCAGCAGCGCGGTGTTGTTCCAGCCCCTGTGGCTGGTGTAGTTGCGGTAGAGCAAGTTCGTTCCATCGTGGAAAGTCACGGACATCACGGCACTCCAGAGAACCCGAAGGGGTGGATTCTTATCGTGTTCTTTTGGCGGATGAAGTCGACCGAACGGCCTATCTCCACCGGCTTGCAGGCCCGCCGCGCCGGCCGCGCCGCACGCGTCGGCAACGCGTTCAGGTGTTGAAGAAGCAGCGCGCCGTGGCCATCATCCGCACGTTCTTCGTCGCGTTGACCGATGGCGTGTGCAATAGGCGAAGGTCCATCAGGAACACGTCGCCCGCGCGGCCTGACATCTCGACGATGCCGATGCCCAGCTGCGCAAGATCGCGCGCCATGTCTTCGTTTGTTGCCTTCAACACCTCCCGGAGCCGGGAGGCCGAAGGCCGCCCCGGCATGTCGACGCGATGCGATCCGGCCAGCGCCAATGTCGCGCCGCCACCGGGCGCCACGTCGTCGATCAGGAAGAAGGCCTGCACGCCCGGCAACGGGCCCTGCGGCCTCGCCGCGATGTCCACATGCCAGTTCAATCCCTCGAGCGTCCAGGTGCCTTGATGGGGCGGGGACAGCAGCAGCTGCGTGTCCTGGATGCCCGTCGGCGCGCGCCCGCCCAGCTGGGCGACGCGCTCGATGAGGCTCGGCGTCACCAGCGCCGCATGCAAGCCCGGCACCTTCACCAGCGCGGAGAGCTTTCCGATCTGCTGGAAGACAGGCAGCTTTTGCAGCGAACCCAACGGGCTCTTTCCGCCGGGCAATGCCTTCAGCCGCTTGAGCTCGTCGAGCAGCTTCTGCCGGATGCCCGCGACCTGCTTCTTCGGATGGAAGCCTTCCAGCCGCAGGTACCCTTGGTCAACGAAGAGGTCGGTTGGCGATGCGTTCATTCATTGCTTGAAGCTGCAGCGGTTCGCCCATAAAGTCGAGCCGCATGGAGATGAGGATACGGGCGTCGAACAACAGCCGTCGAGCCCGGTTCGCGAAGTTTGGCATGCAGAATGCGAGCGATCGAGCCGCGAATATCTGGAGGAAAAAAGATGTCGAGAGCCTGGTGCAGAACCATGGTGGTGGCGACGACGAGCGTCATCATCATGAGCGCAGCCGCAGCGCAAACCAACGAGCCGCCCCCGGTATTCACCCGCGCGCGCCTCGCGTCTTCGTTCGACGAGCCCGGCGGAAAGCACTACGTGCGATTGAAGCTGCTGCCCAGGTCCAAGATGCCCTTCACGACGCAGACCTTCAGGCTGCCCGACCGCTCGCTGCTGGCCGATATTCCTGAGGGCACCTGGGTCAAGTTCACCTCCAGGCACATCGACGGTGAGAACACCGTGACGTCGATCCACACCGTCGCGGAGTGCCAGCGCTTTCAGCCGTGCGACTGAAGTCGGCCACGAGCCGCCACTCACCGCACATTCCAATTCAGCATGCAAAAGAAACTCAGCAAACTCGCAACAGAATCCGCCGATAAGGGCCGTTGGGCCCTGGCCGCAGCGGCCACACGCGCTTCAGTCAGCGACACCGTCGACGACCATATCAACGTGCTCGGCGCCATGCACGAAGTCGGCCTCTTGAAGAACAGCCTCGCGCCATTTGCCAAGGTCTGGCGCGACAACGCATCGGCTTTTGCCGCCGCCTGCGCAACGCGGCTCGACCAAGGAGATGCGGACTACTGGGCGCTTGCCGCGCTGCTCGGCATGAAGATTTCTGACGTCGTGCCCGCGTTCATCGGCATGGGCTTCGAACTGCAGGCCATCACGCACGTTCCGGCATTCAAGGACCCCGAGCTGCACGTCGCAACGCTCGCCCGTCGCCAGGCCGGCAGCCCCGAAGTGCTGACGGCACCCATCGACCTGGGCTGGAACACGAAGACAGGCGAGTTGTTGGACGTGAGCCGCTGGCGAGCGGTCATTCTGGATGAATACACACGAGAGGCACCGCAATTGAGCGGCAGCGGGTTTGGCAGTTACTACATGCGCGCCAAGCTGCCGTTCGGTTGCTGGCGTGTGCTGCACGACAAGTTTTCGCTGAACGCGGATGCCGCGGTCGTGCCTGATTCAACGCTCTGGAAATGAATGGACGAAAGGCAGTGACGCATGTCTCGAATGAGCCTCTACACATTCGTACTTGAATTTGAAGGTGGGACCTATGTGTCCCAAGCGGAGGCCGTGTCGGTCGAACTGGCACCATCTGCATGGGCAGAGGGCATTGCGCCTGGGACGATTCGAGGAATGGCCGACGCTTCTGTTCGAGAATTGCGTGAGGCAATTGCAGAGGAAGTGCCGGTGCAACTCGACGGGCTGCAAGAGGTGTGGTGTATCAGCACGCTCGTTCGCGGCCGAATGGCCCTTGTTCATTTCGTGTCGACCGCGCGAAAATTTTGACTGCGATCGATGCGTGATTCAACTTCGGCTTCTGCGGCGAATTTCTTCTTCGTTTCGCGAGGATTTCTGAGTGCGTTGGCTCTCTGTGCGGTCAGTCTTGGTGCAAGTTCTCAGAACACTGTTGCGGCGAAGAATTGTGATCTGTCGGCGCCGCCTCGCGCAGCTGCGGTCAACTCAATCCATGGCCAGTTCATCTTCATCTACCCCCGGGAAATTGAGAAGGAATACAGCGGCTGCAGAACCGTGTGGACTCACCTCAATGCTGTGCTTGCACAGACGAGGTTCAGCCGCGGGCAATTGAACTCCGTCGAGTTATTCGAGCCTGGGAGTGGCAAGGTGGCCATCAGCTGCACCTATGCCAACGGAGCTCTTAGAACGCGAAATGCCGATTGCCCCGCATATGAAGATGCGAGACAGGGCTTCAGAACGATGCCTGTCGACGTAGAGCTAAGTGTCCTGCCCGTGCCACCCGAGCAGGACCCCCGCCGCGACTAGACGACCCGGGCGGCCCACTTCCTCCAGCGATCCAGATCAGCAAACAGCATGAGAGCGTCAACATGACAAGCGCCGAAGAACCTCTGAGCCGGAGCGATGACTCGATCCTTGGCGAACTTTCCTGGAATGAATCCGCTTGGGTTGGCACCGTCGAACTCGGCGCGCATCGCGTTCGCCTTGTCATCGATCTGGATGAAGAGAACCCCGTCCGCGCGCAGCAGGCCGAATCCATCGAGTACGCCAAGGCGCTGCTTGCCAAAGTGCTGAAGAACGAGGCGAGCCTCAGACTGCAGTGTGCGCAGGAGATTGCAGAGGCCGCAGGCTCCCAGGCCTCGGAGGAGGACCGGCACAGGTATCTGGCCGAGGTGCCGTCGGCTGCGGCCTCCATGGCGCCGCAAGTGCTTTGCATCGAGTTTCCCGAGGGTGGTCATCTGGGGTACCGGGACGCGAGCGAGAAGTTCTACGGCAATTCGATTGTCGTGATTCGCTTTGACAGCAAGGGCCAGTATGAAGAAGCCGAAGTCGAACTCCCGGACCACGAATAGGCTCTTTGGGCGGAGAGTGCGCTCGGTGTCTCTTCGGAGGCATTTCGCAGAAACCCGGGCATCGGGTACGTTCGGATCAAACACATGAACGAAGCCAATCCTTACTGGGAAAACCTTGAGGCGGCCCTGTCCGACACGTCGGGGATCATCGTTCCCAAGGGGGAAGATGAAGCGACGTACTTTGAAAGCCTTCGTTCGAGCATTCGAGTGCACGCAACTGCCGCGCAGAAGGTGTCGGCCACAGTTGTCGAACCTGGATTTGACCATCGGCAGCTAGGGTCCAGGATTACTGGATACCTCCTTGCGAAATCGGAGGGCTACTGGTTGGTCTTCGAGCCCGATGAAGGCGAGTACTACTGTTTTTGGGGACCGGATGCGGACAGCCTTGGCGCCTACGGCGTCTGCGGCAATCCGCTTTATTGCTGGTGGGATTGAGGATCGGGTCGCGAGCAGCTTGAGAGGGCTTGAAGTTGGTCGCCGCTGTCAGCGGCCGTGGTCGGCCAGAACCAGACATTGCCGAGGTGGCCGAATTCGCGTGAAGCCGACGTTCGCGGCGCATTTACACCAAGAGGATGAGGGGCTCGGAAACGCGGCGTTATTTTCTACACCGCATCTTCCGGCATGCCATCAACACCAAATTCCACACCGCGCTCTTCCAGCTTCGCGCGCGCTGCGTGGTGCACTACGCCGCGTTTGCGCGTATCAGGCTCCAACAGCCTGCGCAGGGTGGCCTGGCTGACGTTGGCATTGCGCAGCACTTCCATTCGTACGCCCCAGAATTTGTCATTCGCGAAACGATCCAGAATCTCTGCGTCTGCAACCGGGTTCATGGCCGCCACGGAGCGGATGGATTGATTGGGGTCCGTCAAAAATGGCTCAAGCTCAACTGCATTGGCTGCACCACTGGCAGCAACGTAGCGACGCTCCTCTGCATTTTTCTGTTCGGTTGTCTTTTTGACCATTGCGCACTCAAAGGGATGAACGCATCCAGCTTCGCATAAGCCATGGCTGATGCATACGAATTCCGGTTGCGCCGGTCGGATAACCATCCCGAGGTTGGACCCGTCATCCAAGGATTCGATTGACCGCTGTACGCCCTCGACGATGACGGGTGGCACTTTCGCGACGGCGCCGCGAGCGCCATGGTGGCGGGCGTCCAGCCCGCAGTGCGGCCGCACATTCGGACCCGTTCAAAAAAATGCGCGCCAGGGACATGGTTTGCGTTTGCGGGAGTCGCCGGAGGCAAGCTTGCTCATAACGTGCGATCCGCAGGCAGTCCGGGCCTGCCCGATCGCCTGAGCGTCAGCGGTTTGATCGAGAAAGGCCACAGCATCCCCGTTTAGTGACGCCCCTGAAGAACCCACCCCCATGAAGCTATCGACACGACATCACCCTGAAGAGATGGAGAAAGACCAGGTATTCGAGGCCCGCCATGCGACGCGCGGCGCGTTCTGGAAGAACAAGCTCATCGCGGCTTCTGTGCCGGTGCTTGTCGCCAGCATCCTCATGTCGTGGGGCGCCTACGAGCTGCGGATGCTCTGGACCAGCTACGCATCCGCACTCAGTTCCAATCGCTCGGGGGCGGCGAGCATGTCATTTCGCAACGTCGCGATCCGCGGCGCTTTGACAACGCTCGGCCAACGCAAAGTGGCGCCAGCTGGCCCCTTCCGCGCATCGTTTCAGACCAACCGTCCTTGAGGTGATGCTGTACTGGCAGATGGTGGACTCATCCTCGCGGCTGGTGCGGATGTTGAACAGGTACATTCGGCCAGAAGCAGACGTTTACAGGGGACCCAGCATGACCACCGAGCCGCAGAGTTGGCCGTTCAACAGTCCACCCAATGTGGTTTGTTTCACGGTGCGGTCCATCGTTGATGGCGAAAAGCCCGTCCTTATGGCATCACGCGATGCAGACGATGGAGGATGGCAGTTCCTGACGGGGGATGCGTTCCACATCGCAGAAGCAATGCTGGTCACTTTGGAGAGCATGGTCGCGCGGGACCAGACGCTGCTTGAGCTTGCTGCAATGCAGCCAGGCTGGATGGCTTGGCGTGCGGCGCCCGATGCTCCTTGGAGCCGCCAGGCCGAAGCCCAGCAAACAGAAGAGTAAGGCAGCGGACACAACGCGGCCAAAACCAGCCAATTAGCTGGTCACTTCAATAAACCCCTTAACCCTTGACCGAGGGCAGGACTTGTCAGTTTGCGCGTCGCTGCCCGCCAGCCTGCTCCACGTACTCTACAAACCCGTCGAAGGCATCCAACAAGGGCTGGAACCGCGCCGCACCGCCTTCCAGTTGGCACAAGGCATAGCAGGTCGCCTCCAGCGTGGACAGCTGGTCGGGCCCATGGGCTTTGCGGATGCGGTAGTGCGAAGGCGGCAGGTTGCGCAGGGCCAAGCGGGGCAACTGTTGCAGTGGCGGGCTTTGGTAGAGCATCTTTCGGCTTTTGCGCCAGGTGCCGTCCAGCACGACCAGGCGCAAGCGCGACTGGGCTTGCGTCCACTCGGGCGGTAGCGGGGGTGGTGTCCGCAGGTCCGGGGCGGTATCTTGCAGACTGTCCGGGTACAGCAGCAGCGTGTGCTTGCCGTCCACCGGCCAGACTGGCACGGCAAATGCCTCACCCACCACCACGCGGCAGTGCGCCAAGCTGAGGTGCAGCAAGCGGGCACTGCCTTTGGCCTGGTGTACCTCCAGCGGGTGCTGCAGCACCAGCACCTCCACCGCGTGGGCGGTGGGCGCGACCCAGCGGCAGATGCAGGCACTGAGCGGGCGCAGGCAAGCGGTGCACTGAGGGCGTGGGACTAAAGCGGGGGACATCGCCGGATTTTATTCAGCGTGCCTGGCTGGACGATGCATGGAAGGAGATGTCGCTTAGCGTTGGCGCGACGGCCGGCAGCTTTGGACAATGTCGGAAGACCGCAGTTGGCCCTTTGCGCCAACGGTGCGTGAGGCTACAGTCGGCCAAGAGCGGTCGCTCGTTGGTCCGGCAGAATGCGGCCCAACGCGATCCTTCATCGGGGCGGAGTTCAGCCCTTATCAAGCTTTCAGGGCAGACCCAATGCCCCGCAGCAATTTCAAGTATTTGACGTTGGCACTGCCGACCAAGAGGAACGCTCTATGGGCATACTTTCGGATTTTGTTATCGCTGATAGCGGCTCCGGCGTCCAGATTGGTGAAAGCGTCAGCCCCATAGATAGTTGGCCTACTTTGCAGGCGAAGGGGGTGGAAACAATAATGCTGGCGACGCTGTATTGCGCCATAAGTGGCAAGGACTATCACAACGACCTTCAGAAATCGTTCGAGCTCGTTGGCGGCGACAAGGACGAAGGCCCTTGGGTGTTTGAATTTCCGCGCGACATCCTCGGTTGCATCGCAGGTCTAGATGCTTCGAATGTTCACGACGTTGCACAAACATGGCAAGCAACAGAAGAGGTTCAGATGGATGGATGGTCTGTTGACGAAGCATCTGAATTTATTCACGCACTTTCAGTCCACGCTAGCAATGCCGTGACTGCCGAAAGATCTTTGTACTTGTGGCTGTCTCTATGACACGCTACGAAAACAGGGGTGGATCTGAGTAGCCGATTTCAGCGATTCAAGCGAACGCTTCGGCCCCTCGCACCATTCCCTCGTGCGGCTACAGTCGGCTAGGAGCCGTCATTCACTGCTGCGGCAGAATCGAACTGAGGGCGGATATTGGAGCAAGGCAATGAAGTCATTCAGGGTCATGCACTGTGCAGTCGATGGGGAACTGCTGGAGAGTTCGACCTTGCACGTAGATGCACTGTCGAAGAAGTGGCTCGCATACTGCCAAGACCTCTTGTGCGGCGGACCAATCGTCGCCATCCACTTGGATGGTCCGTTGACTTCTTGGAGCGTGGAGTGCGCAGCGGGAAAGTGCAACTTCAGCATTGGCGACCATGTTGTCTATGCTTGCGCGATTCTTCGCTCAGGCGCTGAGCTGCAGAACAAGCAGCTCCTGGATTCACTTAGTTCACCCATTTGGCAGAGCGTCCGGGCTCAAGCCTCCGATGAACGACCACTTTTCATCGTCATAAATCTCTTTCCCGAGGATATTTCCAGCAAAGACAGCGAGGCCATGTTCCAGCTCGCGTATCACTTCGCGGCGGCATATTTGAATTGGTTTGAGAACGACCATGCAGTCTCGCCGATAAGCTAAAGGCAGGACGCGGCCAAATGCAGACGGTCGAACTCAAGGCAGAATTCGAGCAGAAGTAGCCCACAGGTCAGGTCGGCCACTCGTTAAGCAGAACAAGGAAGCTATGTTCAAGCGTCTCGCCACTCTATTTCGCCTTGAGGCGGAGCCGCAGCATCAACAACCATCCGCGAATCCCACTCCCAGCGAAGCGCCGGACATCGTCGGAGCTCGGCCAACGCATGCTCAGACGAAGGATGCGTTGCAGCGCTTCATGCATTTAGTGACCGCACACCTGGATTCACGTGAGGGCCGACGCCTCTCCGACGCCGTGGCAACCGGCTTTGACTCGTGCGGTGACGCGGCGGAAGCGTTCGAGGACGGGGTCCTCGGCGAAGAGGGTCAGAGGCACGGTCGGTGGCTCGTGATCCAAGTTGATTGGAAAGCCCACGAAGAGATTGAGTGGCAGGTCGCTGAGGTTGCGACCAGCTTCAGCATTCGTGAGCGCTGGAACTGGACAACCCCACTGGAGACCAGAACAGTGCCTGCTGGTCTTTGCGCTGTTGCGAGTTGGGCCGCGGCGCTCGGATACGAACTGCTGCATCTTGACCTCGGCCACGACGCTTACTACGCGCTCATGGTCAACGGAGAAGACGCAGAGGATGCGCATCAGGCTGCAATGGCCGCCGGGCTGAGCGTGCTTGGCACGGCCGAGTTCGCGAGGCTCAACTCGTGACTCCGTCTTGCTAGCCCGTGAGACATCTCTCGGCCAATAGCCGCCGTTCGCACGCAGGTCGGATTCACATCCATGGCACGAGTCCGGCGAAACATACCTATGGCACTGCGATGGATCTGAAAAATTGCCGATCGATCTTGGAAAACGCTGGTGTCGCACTCGCTCCCGGCTTGTCCGCCTTGGAGGCGAACGAGGCTGAGCAGAGGTTCGGATTTGTTTTTCCGGAAGACCTGCGCGAACTCTTGAGCAATTTTCTTCCTGTAGGAGAAGATTTTCCGAACTGGAGAAATCTAGATGATCCCTCGCTGCTGGATATGATGGCGCGCCCTATCGAGGGCGTATGGAACGCGGTTAAGTATCCGTTCGAAAATCTCGGAGGCATCTGGAACTTGAGTTGGGGACCGAAACCTGCGGATCTCGAACAAGCCATCCGTCACATGCGTGCAGTTCTTGCGCAAGCACCAAAACTCATTCAAATTTTTGCTCATCGCTATATGCCTGATCAACCCTCGAGCTCTGGCAACCCAGTGTTTTCTGTCGTCTATCCGACTGACATCATTTGCTACGCGGCCAACCTTGAGGAGTATCTGATGAAGGAGTTTGTCGAGCACACTAGTGACGATGTCGTCGCTTCGTGCGGTCCAACGCGTCGCATTGATTTTTGGTCATCTTTGGTTGCTTGGAATCTAGGGTCGGAGGATGCTATCGGTGACAGTTGGAGCTGACTAAGTCCAAGCCTGCGATAAAGAGAACCCGATGTGATTGGAGTGAAATGAATGCCAGCTATAGGCGGCGGATCGCGCGTTGGACTTCGAGTTTGCGAGCGGTGTTTTAGCATCAGCCCCCGATGCCGGGCGGCCAGTCCAGGTAGTAGTTACAGTTCATGGGGAGCGGGTGTCCATCCATGATGTGCGCTGCCCACGCGAACAAATTCAACATGTACCCGGCGTGCGTCGGCGTCAGGCCGCAGGACTCGGCGACTTCTGGCAATCGTGCGCGACAGACATCAAGATGGCGTCGTACGCCCTCCGATCCACCGAGATAGGCATTGAACTCGTCGAGATCAATACCCAAACCGGAGACTCGGTAGGTGCCTGCCACGCCTGGTGCGTCCGTATAGACGGCCATGACATCGTGGCCTTCGAGAGTCGCGACGGTCGTAAGCACTCTGCAAAAGGCATCTTTCATCCCATTGCTGATCCAAAGGTCCGCGTTGTTGTTGATCCAGATGGGGGCGCCCATGGCTTTGTTCTTTGATTACGACTTCGAGAGGCATCGAGGTTGTCAGGTTTCAACGATGCTGGGTGTTCTTGGCAGTGGCTACCTAAGCTGAATTCAACGGCAGCTTTGGAGAACATGCTACTTCCGCTTCGGGCCCCATAGCCGAAGTTAACCTGCATCCAACAGAAGCGTCGAAGCCTGGTAGGGCCCTTCATAATCAAGACCTGACCCCCCGCTTGTTCAAGATGCCTACCCTTCGTCATGGATAAATTCACGCTGCAACAGCAGGTGCTAGAACGGCTCGCCGAGGACCTGATGCAAGCCGAACAGGCAGTGCGGGCGGCCCATGAAACGGCGACTCACGCAGAGAACATCGCCGAAAACAAATACGACACCTTGGGACTCGAAGCCGCCTACCTGGCCACCGGCCAGGCGCGTCGCGCCGAAGCCATCCGCCAGGCAATGGCCAATTGGCGCCAATTCCGCCCACGTCCCTACGATGCCAGCAAAGGTATACAGCTCGGCGCGCTGGTCTGCCTGGTCGGTTCCGACGACAAGCAGCAACAGCTCTTTCTCGGGCCGGATGGGGGCAGCATGAAGTTGCTCAGCGGCGCTCAGCGCGTTCAGGTCATCAGCAGCGAAACACCTTTGGGCAGGGCCATGCTGGGCAAATGCGAGGGTGACGAGGTGTCGATACAGGTGGCTCTGATCCGACAGCAGTTCGAGGTGCTGCGGGTTCATTGAGCCGCGAGCAGTTTCACGCCGAATTGGTCGAGGTCGGCAGACGTTCAGGCATCGTGAACGTGCCGGCTGGCTGGCACGGTCAGCAGTCCGTTGGCCTTCGTGCCATCTCGCGGCGAAGCGTCGACGACTGGACAGAAGCGGCGCGCGTGATGTTGAGAGTCAGTCGAAGGCGGCAGACCTCGACCTGCATTCACGCGAACTAAGGTCTCGACGAACGTTCCTCGAAGGGTGACCCCGATTGTCCAGTTGCAGATTTAAGCTGCGCGTTGGCGAGATCTCCAAGACTCCTGATCGCCCCTTCCAGGCGCGGGTCGCCGAGATATCCGTAGTTGATGCGCAGGTGCCGGGTGTATCGGCGGTCGGCTGAAAACAAATGGCCCGGCGCTACGCCTATGCCGAGCCGAAGAGCGTCCTGGTGCAGTGCGAGCGAGTCGACACCTTCTGGCAGCGCGAGCCACAGGAAATAGCCACCCTCGGGGCGCGTGACCTGCGTTCCAGCCGGAAAGTATCGATCGATCAGTCGCAAGCATGCAGCCTGCTGGCGGCTGAGCGAATGCCGCAGGGTGCGCAGGTGACGATCGAAACTCTTGTGTTGCAGGTACTCCTGCAACGCCAGTTGCGAGGGGAGTGCCGTCGCCAGCGAGCTCATCAACTTGTTCCGACCCAAAGTGGCTGCAAAGCGACCGCCCGCTACCCAACCGATGCGATATCCGGGTGCCAGGGATTTCGAGAAAGAACTGCAGTGCAGCACCCAGCCATCCCGGTCCCAGGCCTTGGCTGGTGGCGGTCTCCGAGCCCCATGCGCGAGCTCGCCGTACACGTCGTCTTCGATCAGCGGTATGGCGCGGCTGGCGAGCATGCTGACCAGTTGCTCCTTGGCTGCGTCGCTCATGGTGCAGCCCATTGGATTCTGGAAGGTCGGCATGAACCAGCAGGCCTTCACCGGATGCTGGTCGATCACGCGAGCAAGAGAGTCGAGATCTACGCCTGTTCGCGGGTGGGTCTCCACCTCGACCGCGCGAAGACCGCGCCGCTCCAGTGCCTGCAACGCACCATAAAAAGTTGGCGTTTCGATCGCCACGACGTCGCCTGGCTGCGTCACCGTTTCGAGCGCAAGATTGAGTGCTTCCATCGCCCCGCTGGTGATGACCAGTTCTGACCCAGGAACATCCATCCCGACGCTGCCGTAACGCAGGGATATCTGATGGCGCAATACGGCGTTTCCGGGTGACAAATCCTCGACGGTCTGCCAAGGATCCATCCGCTTGAGCGCGCGCGTCAGGCCGGCGGCAAGTTGCTCGAAGGGAAACAGCTCTGGCGACGGAAAGGCCGAGCCGAGCGGGACCATATCGCGCTCGCGAGCCTGTGCAAGGACCTGAAAGACAAGCGACGACACGTCGACCGACATGGACCGGAGCACAGGCTCGCTGGCGGCGAGCTCGTTGGCCGGTATTTCCGCGCCCGCTCGAACGAAGTATCCCGACCGCTGCCGCGCTTCGACAAGCCCTTGCGCCTCCAGCAGGTAGTACGCAGAGAACACGGTGGACGCACTGATGCCCATCTGCGACTTCAGTTCGCGCACGGAGGGAAGGCGATCGTTCGCCTTCAGGCTACCCGCGCGAATGCGCTGAGCGATGTTGTCGGCCAGCTTCTCGTAGCGATTCATGGGCATCTCTTCCTGATACGGTCTTCTGGACCGCTCCCGAGATTCTCGTATCACGCGTCGGCCTGTCCCGGAGCGGCTACCGGCCTCCCTGGGCGTCTGATACGTAAATTTTCAGCAGATCTGATTCTGTACGTACCAGCCTGGAAGATGAACACTCGACAGCACGATGAGAGTGCTTCTGTGGTGCCGGCAGACTGCCCGCCTTTCGACCCATGTCTTGCGTGCCTTTCGACGCACTTTGCGGATGCCCATTCAGCTCACCGCAAGCGTTTCGTCAGATTGATTTTTCCATATCTTCATCGGCCTATTGAGCTACTCGCCGCACTTTGGCACTTCGCCGTCTGTCACCCATTGATGGTTTTTAAATCATGAATTCAATCCCTATCTCTTTTGTTATTTTCAAGATTCTCGTGCTCAGCGTGGGCATGTATTTAGCCGTCAAGTGGCATTACGATCGGGGACAGAAGGACAAGAATCAAAAGACAGCTGCAGTGGTACTGACATCCATCAAGGTGGGCACAGCGTTCGTCGCTTCTGCGTTCCTCATGCTGTTCCTCACCTTTGAATTTTGCAATTGGATAGGTCTGGACCTGGCCATGCGGTGATTGGAATTTTCGGTCGATAGCCCGGATGCAATGCGACTAACGGCACGATCATTTCAGAGACGAGCCTCTGCACGACGGCGCGGTATTTGGCTGACTACGAATTGCCTGGGCCGTGATCTCGGACACGACTCGCCGGAGACGCTGGTCTTCAGAGGCGGCAATGGCGTTGACCCATCGCGTCAGTGTGCGCGTTGGTGGGGCTGGATTTTTCGCTCGCGCTGGATTGTGTTGATGAAGCGGCTGCAAGGTGAATCCTCTCGGGGAGTCAATCACGGGGCGAGAGAAGTGTCGACTTCCCAGGAAGCGTGCAGACCGTCGATGCCGAGTTGACGCTTGCAGACGGTGCGGCCTCCGGCAAGGTCCAGCGCTACTTCCAGCGTCCAGCCTTTGGACTCATCTTCTTCTTTCGCGATGCGGACGGTCGCGAAGCCATCTGTGGTGCCTTTGGCGATGGTGGTGACATGACCGTCGATCTGCCGCTGTCCCAATCGCAGGGTCACCGGGCCGTCGAGCCAAAAGTCCTCGGGCACGGCATTGGCGAAGGGCCAGGGCGCGTACAGACCCGACGAAACGATCGAGATCACCTCGACCGTGCCATGCGCTCCTTGCATCGACAAGCTGGAGACGCTCGACATGTGGCGATCGCCGGAAAGCAGGATGACCTGGCGCGTGGGCGCATCGCGCAGCAGCTCGAGCAGGTCGAACTGCGACCGCGGATATCCGTTCCAGTCGTCGAGCTCCACGCATTCGGCCGTGGCGCCGAACACGGCACGACGCTGGAGCGGCAGCATGGCCACCGAGGAGGCGATGAACAGGGGCTGGTCGCCTGGCACGTTGGCCAGCAGCGCCTTCAATTGCACGGCGTCGAATGCCTTGTTGATGAGTGCCTCGGCAACGGGCTTGGCCTTCGCACTGGCACGCAACGCCCGCGGCTGCCGAAGGCTGCGGGTGTCCAGCATGAGGAATGGAAAGCCGCCCGCGGCCAGACCGTAACTCAGTGACCCGTTCGCGAGGCCTTCGCCTTGCCATGTGTGCTGGTTGCTGCGGTATGCGTGAAGCGCTTCCCGCTCCAGGTCCGTCGTCGTCGGCCGAGGCTCCCAACCGTCCTCGACCTCGTGATCGTCCAGCATGGGATAGGTCGGGAGCCGGCGGGTCAGGGCGCGCCAGGCCTGAAGCCCGAAGCCTTGCACGTACGCACGGTTCACGTCATCCACGCCGGCCTGGTAGAGCCCGGCTCGCTCGTCGACATAGACCTGGTCGCCCACGAGCAGGAGCAGTTGCGGGCGGCGGTCCGGGGCTGCCGCATCGATGTGATCGACCAGGCGTTTGCACGACGCCTGCGCTGGGTCGCCGTCCAGCAGGCCCGGCGGATACTGGCAGCTGGCGATCGCGAAACTCAGCACCGTGGCCTGATCGAAAGGCAGCATGGCCGCGCCGATCCATGCCGGGTCGAGCCGGACCACGGCGGCGTCGATGTTCTTCGCGTCGAGGCTGCCTTGCACCGGATCCGGCCGCACGGTCAGGCGATCCCGGACCTTCCGCTCGATCTCGGGGTCGTCGGGTCCCATGGCGGGCAGGTCGAAGGGGCCGTCGACGATCTTCCACATCGCAACATCGATGCTTCGTTGGTCCGGCAAGTCGTTGTGCAGCGTCACCACGGCGAAGCCGTCGTAGTCAGCCAATCGGTCGGGCCGCAGCAGCACCTGCAGCGCTTCGGCGCGGAGTTTGTCGTTCGTCGTGCTCTCGCCCACCATCTTGTCGAAGCTGAAGTTCCAGTCGCTTGCGACCCGCTTGGCCGGCACGTAGAAGACGGCCAGCGAGTTCGCGCGCGCTGGCGACGGTGCGATGGCGATCCGGCAACGCAGCCGTGCGGCCGCACCGGCGCCCTTGCGGTCCGCGCGGCCCAGTACGGGTCCCCGCCATGGCCATTCGGCGCGGTACTCGGGCGGCTCGTCCTGCGTGACGGGCGCAGCGAGGTTCTTGAACTCGTCGAGGAAGCGGACGATGCCAGGGAAGATGTCGCGACCTGCGTTCTCGCCGATGAGGCAGTCCTGGTGCCCATACTCGGCCAGCACCATCAGCTGCTGGCGGCGGCTCGTGCTGAATCGCAGCAGATCGCCGGGCGTCGTCGGTGGTTGCTCGCGCCAGTCCTTCTTCTTGGAGAAGACTCCGCGCAGCAGGACGAAGCTGTCCCAGGCACCTTTCCAGTCGAAGACGGCGTTCTGCCTTCCATGAACGAGCAGCACCGGGAATGCGAACTGCCTGGCCAGGGACTCTTGCGTGACCACCGTGTTCATGCCCTCGGCGTCGGTGAGCAACTGCTCGCGGGCGAAGTGACTCACCTGCGCGAGTCCCTTGACCGTGACCCACCCGTAGATGTCGGCCAGCGATCGCAGCGTCTTGGGGCCGATGTTCTTCAGGCGCATCGTCTGGCCGAAGATGCCGTCGGCGCGGTGGCGCACGGCAGCGAATTCCGATGCATCGACGGTGGGGTTCGCGTGCGCGTCGCCATCGCCGTCGGGGTACGGAAAAGTCGTCAGCACGGCGTCGACCAGGAAGGTTGCGGGCGAGCGCTCCGCGGCCACATCGAACTGCTCGACGCCGATGAACTGCTGCAGGTAGCTGGCCAGGTAGCCGCGGAACCGGTTCATCGGGCTTGCGCGCAGCAGGGGCCCTACCTGCGACAGAACCACCGCCCCGATCGATTCGTGCAGCGTCCGGTTGCGCAGGCTCTCGACGCAGAACATGGCGGACCCGATGCAATGCGCCACGACATCGACACGGGCGTCTTTCGAATCCCGCCTGACTTGCGCGATGGCCGCTGGGATGTCCAGCTTCGCGACTTCCTCGAAGGGCCAGTACGTGCGCTGCTCCAGGCCGATGCTCGTGCGCAGGTCCAGCACCCACACATGCCGGCGCGCCTCCAGCAGCGTCTGCACCAGATTGCGAGGGATGCTCGGATGGGCGAAGGTCGAGCCGCTCGCGCCGTAGCCATGGATCAGGAGCACGGGCCTGAGGGCGGCATCGGGCGATTCCGGCATTTCGGGTGTGTAGTGCGCCAGCTGGCAGCGTGGCGGGGGTTCGCTGCCGCCCGGAGTCGGGGCCGGGGCCGGGGCTGGGGCTGGGGCTGGGTTGGGGGCGTCGTGCACGTCGCTCACGTCGGGGATGACCGCGCCGACCTTTCCGGGTTTGCGCCCGTCCGATTTGGGCTGGTCGGGCAGCGGGGGAGGGAGGAAGTTCACCAGATGGATCCGGAGGATCACGCGCAGCAGCCACAGGGCGAGCTCGGCGAGGTCGCCCAGGGCATTGGGTGCATCCTGTTGCTTGGAGATGGTGAGCAACGGCTTCATCTGCTCGACGAAGTAGTCGAGGTCTACATGCAGGCGTCCCAGGTGTGCCATGTGCCCCAGGGAGCCACGACCGTGAAGTTGAAGCTCGCCCTCGCTGAGCTGGCGCCATGGATTGCCGCGGTCGCCGGCGATGAGTTCCAGGCGCTTGGTCAACTCGAGCGTCTGGCCTGGTTGGAGCGGCGCCAGCGGTGATGCCGCGACGACCGTCCAGGTGTAACGGAGCAACCGGACTTCCCCGAAATGCGAAGCGAGCCGCCGTAGCAATGTGCGGGTGCAGATCGTTTCGTTCAGATCGAAATCGAGCGCGGCCTTGACCTTGTCTCGGACCAGATCCTTCACGCGCCGCACGCGCTGTCTCGGCAGCGATGCCTCGCGCGGGAGCAGCGACACGGTGCCTTCGCATCGCATCGTCGTGGACTTGCCGTCTGCTGTGGTGAGCCGAAGCTCGACCGAGGGCTGGACGAGGCGTCTTCGAAGGTGCCGCAGGTCTTGGATGTCTGCGGGCGCGAAGGCCACGTCTGCCTCCAATGCGAAGGGGGTCTTGTCGATCACGATGTCGCCGCACAGGCGCTCGACGATGGTCACGCTGGTCGGCTTGGGAGGGGACGCCTGCGACCTGTCCCGACGTGCAGGACGTGGCACAGGCTGCAGGACGGTGCTGCCGCGCAGGCGCAGCTTCCAGCTCTTGGCGAGGACCGGCAGGGCACGCTCCGCAAGCGCTGCGATCGTCAATGCGGGGTTGATGCCCAATGAGGTCGGCACGATCGAGCCGTCCAGCACGGCCAGGCCGTCCACGTAGGTCGATGCGCTGCCGGTCTCCGCATACACCCGGCCGTGTGAATCGACGACACCGTCGCCTCCGGGTTCGCTCATCGGGCAGCCTCCCAGCGGATGCACGGTGGTCGCCCCGAGTCTCAGATCGCCCAGTTCCCCGAGCTCTGGCAGCGGCTTCCACAGCGGGTTGGGCAGGACTCTGCCGCCCAGGCCTCCCAATCCCCGATGCGCCTCCCGCAAGGCAGCCATCTGCTGTTCGAACACGGCGGCCTGGGCGACGTTTCCCCAATCGATCCGCGTACGGCCGTCGGTGAGCAGATCGTCGTTCGCGGCCAGCGCGATCTTTCCTTGTGCACCGTCGTCGCCCATCATCCCGTACACCGAGGTGTGGTCCAGCGCATGGTCGTTCACCGCCATCGGGTCGATGCCGCCGGCATGTTCGTCGTGGGTCGTTCCATCGAATTCCGGCAGCGAATGGAGGGCGTCCATCGTCGTGACGACCTCCCCGAAAAGCCGCCGCAGCGGCGCCGGTATGCCGAATTCCTCGATGACGATTGGAAGGCCCGTCGTCGCCTTGCGCAGCAGGCCGGTGATGGTGGGGCCGACGTCGCGATCTTTCGGGGGCTCGCTTTCCATCGCGCTCGCGTGCGCGGGCCTGTTCTGGCGGTGCGCCACGGCGATGAGGTCGCCGTTGGTGGAAAAGCGTGTCCCCAGGCCGTCCGCGCGGATGGGCAGTCCCGCCGATTGCGAGCGCAGCAGGAATTCGGTGGACCCCAGGGCGCCCGCGGCAAGGATGACGTGGCGCGCGCGCACGGTGTAAGGCCGGTCGCGATCGGCGCGTGTCTTGGCCGTGTCGGTGAGGAAGAAGTCCACCGCGTAGCCGTTCGGCACGGTCATGAGCCGGTGTGCCGTGGCGCCGCAGAAGAGGCGGGCTCCGTTGGCCTGTGCGAGGGCCAGGTAGTTGGTGTCCAGGGACTTCTTCGCGCGGTGATTGCAGCCTGTCACGCAATCACCGCACCTCAGGCACGCATGCATGTCGACGCCCGCTGGCGTAGTGCCTCCTCCGAAGTCGATGGCCAGCCAGGCCTTGCGGCGCTCGTACGCCACCATCTGGTGCCCGGCGCGCAACAGCGAATCGAGCTTCGGCACGCTGCCGGGCATCTGCTCGGGTGCCAGCATCGTCTTCGCGGCGCGGTACCCGTTCTCGAGCGCGCCGACCCGAAAATCCTTGGGCCAGTGCGGGTCCATGAAGGCATCCGCCGAGGGCTCCTCCATGACGGCCGCGTTGATGAGCGAGCCGCCGCCGAGCCCGTTGCCGAGCACGACGTTGACGTTGCCCAGGCGCAGGTCGAAGAGGCCCGTGGGGCGGCCGCGGGCGGGGCTTCCGTCCTGTTTGGAGAAGCGCACGTGGCCGGGCATCTCGGCGAAGGTGCCCGGAAACTCTCCCGGAAGGTACTCGTTGCCGCGCTCCAGCACATAGACCCGGATCGCTTCGCCGCTGGCTTCGGAAGTGGCGCCTGCCAGTCGGGCGGCCGCGACCGCGCCACCGTAACCGCTGCCGATGATCAGCACGTCGCAGTGGAAGGCCGTGGGGTCCTGTTCGATGTCCTCGATCAGCACCTCGGCGCCGGAGGACAACCAACGGTCGTGGGCTTGTACGGTCATCGCAGGCTCCTTGCCGGCACATGCGCCGGCGGTTGTTCACTGTCTGGCGGAGATCGCCGCGGCGAGGGCGCCGCCCAGGGTGGGTGAGTCCACCGGTTTGCGCAGCAGCAGCAATCCTTGCCGGTCTGCGGCGGTGACCAGCGCCTCGTCGCGATCGGCACTGACCATCACCACGGCCAGGTCGGGTTGCGCATCGCGAAGGCGCGCGATGGCCGCAAATCCGTCGGCACCGTTGCCGAGGCGGAAATCGATCACGGCGGCATCGCATGGGCTGCTGTGAATCGCATCGGTGGCTTCATCGAGGGTGGATGCGGCGAACGCGCGGCATCCCATGGCGCCCAGGGCGTTGACGTAGGCGCCGCGCACCATCGCATCGTCGTCCAGCACCAGGACTCGTCGTCCCGCCAGGCTCCAGCGCAACTCGGGTACGTCGTCGAGGTCGTGTGTTGCGTCAGCCAGGGGCAGGGTGATCCGGAAGGTGCTGCCCACGCCCGGGGTCGAGTCCAGGTGGATCGGTACCTGCAGCAGTTCGGCCATGCGCCGCACGATGCCCAGGCCGAGGCCATGGCCTGCTGGCGCCGGTGTGCCCGCGCGCTGCAAACGAACCAGGTCCTCGAAGATCACGGCGTGGTGCTCGGTCGCGATGCCCAGGCCCGTGTCGCGGATGGCGATCTCTACATCGGCTGTGCGGGCTGAAGCGGTCAGGTCGACACGGCCGCCGCGCGGCGTGAACTTGATCGCGTTGTCGACCAGGTTGGCCAGGATGCGCCGCAGCAGGTCGGGGTCGGACACGACGGCGATGCCGTCGGGGCATTGCAGGGCGAGGCCCACGCCCTCGTCGTGTGCGCGGGCGTTGAAGCTCGCCGTTATCGCGGTGAGCAGCCGATCCAGTTGCACGCGGCGCGGCTGCGCGAGCACGACGCCGGCGTCCAGCTTGGAGACATCGAGCAGGGCGTCGAGCATGGAGCACAACTGCGCGAGGCTCGCGTCCAGCACGTCGGATACCTCGCGCGCCTCCTGGCCCATGGAGAGGCCGCGCAGGGCTCCTGCGTTGAGGGTAAGGGCTTGCAGGGGCTGCCTCAGGTCGTGACTTGCGGCCGCGAGGAATCTGCTCTTGTCGTGGTTGGCCTTGACCGCGGTGTCGCGTGCGATGGCCAGCTGTGCGCGTTCGTGCTCGAGGCTTTTGGCCAACTCCTCGTTCTCCTGGCGGATGAGGAAGGATTCCTCGAAGGTCTGCAGGTTGCGCCGGGCGAAGCGGATCTGCACGCCGAAGAACATCAGCACCAATGCCGCGACACCCAGGCCCAGCCAGGTGCCCGAGAGCAGCCACATGAATGCGGTGGGAACGAACAGAAAGCCCGCGTAGGCGAGGAATGCGCGCATCACGGTCGAACTGGTCGACACGGCGCCCGCGCCCCATGACACCAGGATCATGGTGAGGACTGCATCGAGCAGGGGTTCCAGCCATCCCATGAACAGCGCCGCGGAGCCGTTGCAGGCACCGATGAGGAGGTTCCAGCGCACGACTGCCGTGAGCCGGCGGCGAATGGGGCGCTTGCGATCGGCGACCAGTCGTGCGAGGGCTTTGGCGCGCACTTCGCGGCTGACGATGACGGCCGTCACCCACGCGAGCGCGGCGATCGGATGCACGGAGTTCCAGACGATGGCAACGACGATGGTGGCCGTGAGGACGATCTGCCAGCGCAGGCCCAGGGCCTGCTCCGCCACCACCTGCAGCCGCCTCTCGTCGAGCTCCAGTGCAGCGGAGGCCGACACGGACGGGGCCGCAGCGGCGTTCATGGGTTGTCCAGTGCGGCGGCGGCCTGGGCATCGAACACGCGGCACAGCGCATCGGTGCGGTTGCGCGCACCCAGGGCGCGGTAGACCATGGACAGGTGCACTTTCACGGTGCCCTCGGCGATCTGCAGCTGGCGTGCGATCAGCTTGACCGGGGTGCCGCGGATGGCCAGTGCGAGGACCTGGCGCTGGCGGGGCGACAGCTCGACGCGAAGGAAGCGGGCGAGATCCTCGCGGGGGAGCTCATCGGCTTGCCGGGCGCGTGTGACGTCGTCCGAAAGGACGAACTCCGCGGGCAGGTAGATGCGGTGACGCAGCACTACGCGCAGGGCCGCTTCCATGTCTTGGAGCCGGTAGGACTTCGGGATGAAGCCGGCGGCGCCGGCTTCGATGATTTCTCGCACCCGCGCCGGTGTCGTCTCCGCCGACTGCATGCACACGGGGGTGCCTTCGAAGTGGGTTCTGACCGCCCGCAGTGCCTCCAGGCCGGACACCGTGGGGAGGTGGTAGTCCAGGAGGATCAGGTCGAAATCCGCTGCATCGAACCGGCAGGCTGTCTCGACGTCGCGCACGGCCTGAAAGGCGAAGGGCTCGTCGGGTGCGAGATCGGCAGCGACCTGCTCCAGCAGCCGGCTGGTGCCGTTCCACACGATCTCATGGTCATCCACCAGCAGTATTCGCATGACTCACTCCTGCGACAGCGGGGATGCAGGCTAGCCCAAGGACTTCTGAAAAGCGAGAACTTCCGACTAAACCTTCGGCCTAGGCCGGGCGGTGCAGCCTGGTCGATGGAGGGGCCTAGGTCGTTTCCAGGCCCAGCGTGCAATGGCGGGTTGGCGCTGCGCTTGAGACAGTTCTTCCCATGCCGAGACGATCGGTTGACAGCAGTGAGGACGTCGGCGCCCACCGCATCTGCTGTCTTCACCATGGGGTGCCGCCAGGAGTGAATCATGAATGCAACTCGGATCTGCCAGGGCCTCTGCGCAACCACCTTCGCGCTGTTGAGCCTCTCTGCTGCGAGCCAGTCCAACCCCGGAAATGCATCGGCCGACTACGGCGTGATGCTCGGCGAGGACAGCGGCTCGTTCTATCTGTCTCGCCAGGCGCCGACGGCGGCGGTGGCTGTCGCCGATGTGCGCGGCGAAACGCTGCGCGCTGCGCTCACGGGCGAACTGCAGGCCTTCGTGTCGGAAGACAGCGGCTCGCAGTGGATGGCCCGCAATGCGCAGCCCGGTGTGCTCACGCGCGCCCAGGTGCTGTCGGAGCTCCAGCAGGAGGGACGTGGGTTCGGCGTCGGCTGGGCCTTCGCGGAAGACAGCGGCTCGTTCAGGCTGTCTGCTGCGCGTCAGCCGTCGGTGGGGGTCTTCCAGCAGACGGCCCAGACTGACGATTGAGCGGTGCTGGTTGGCCTGCTGTTGGGTGCTTGTTGGTGTGGAGTCATGCGGCTGATGAGCGGCGGTGGGTGAGGGGGCTCTTTCGCGTGAGAGGGGTGGGTTGTGTGATCGCATCCCCCCCTCGACGCGCTGTTGGTTGCAGGCTCCGATGCTTTGCGTCGCTGGCGTGGCCAGCCGCTGTTTCGTGCTGCGCACCGAGCCCGCGCAGTTGCTTGTCCCGACCCGCTCGGGCTTTCGTCGCTGACGCCTTCGCACCTTGGGGTGCTGCGCCCTTCGGTTTTCGGTCGGCAGCGGCCAGAGCCGCTGAACGCCTGTCTGCCTCGGGTCAGTAGGCACCCATATAGTCGCGCTTACCGATCTCGATACCGTTGTGCCGCAAGATGGCATAAGTGGTGGTCGCGTGGAAGAAAAACTGCGGCAGTCCATAGTGCAGAAGGTATGCGCTTGCGGTCAGCTTCTTTTCCTTGGGGGTGCCGGGGCGCAATACGATCTCGCGGCTCTCGCTTGAATCGAATTGCTCAGGCTTGAAGGAGCCGATATGGGCCAAGGCTTTGGCGATCAGCGCTTGCAGGTCGGCGAAGCTCGCCTCGGTGTCGGGCCAGGACGGCACCTCGGCACCAGCCAGGCGGGAGGCAATGCCCTTGGAGAAGTCTGCGGCGATCTGTACCTGACGCACCAGCGGAAACATGTCGGGGAACAGCCGCGCCTGCAGCAGCGCATTGGGATCGATATTTTTCTGCGTCGCGTGGTCTTCGGCCTTCTTGAGCACATCGGACAGGGCGCGCAGCATCTGCTGCAGGACGGGAACGGAGGCGTTGTACAACGGGCTGGTCATGGTGAGTTCACTTCTAAGATTGGGCGCGATGGCCGGAGTTGGCGTGGCAGAGGCCCTGCCGACCATGCAAGGCTAACAGCACAGGGCGAACTGAATCGCGCCGGCTTTTGTGGCCAGCTTTCTTCCCGCTGGTAGCCGCAGCAGCCGCGTTGAAAGGCAGCTCACTGGCAATAAGCGGACGTCAATTGCAGCCGCACGACAGACCGCGATCGCTGCAAAGCAGACTCTCCGTGGGACCGAACAAACGTCGGCTTCGGGGCCGTTGCGGTCCCTCGACCTCACCAAGCGCCGCCCCTCAAACGCCCGCAACCACCTGCACGCATCTCACCGGCTCCACGGCTTCGACCACCCGGCCTATGCGGACCTCGTGAAGCAAACGATGGCAAGGCTGGGCGGCACCACGGGCCCGAAGACCCGCCCGCTGGATGTGGCCGAGGCCGTGTGGCGCGCGGCGACCGATCCGTCGTGCCCGATGCAGATTGCGGCCGGTGCGGATGCACAGGCGTGGGCGGCGGAGGCCGCGGCGAAGTAACCGTGAGGCCGTGTGGCGCAGCGCAGCGCGTTCGCTACGCCTCCGCTAAATCCTCGTGAATGCAGAGGTAGTTCCCCTCCGTGTCCTTGAACCACGCCGCCTTCTCCGACCCCAGCACGCACACGTGGTCGACGGTCTTGAGCCCGGGGAAGTCGTAGTCCTCGAACACCACGCCCGCGCGCTTGAGGTTCGCGACGCTCGCCGCGATGTCGTCGACCCGGAAGCTGATCGCCGTGTGATCGGCCTTGGTGCCTTCGGGTTTGGGAAAGAGCGACAGCGTGCTGCCGCCCACTGCGTAGACGAACTTGCCGTCGGGCTTCAAGCCCCCGGGCTTCAGGCCGAGGCACCCTTCGTAGAAGGCGCGGGCGCGGTCCATGTCCTTGACGGGGAGCATGGTCGTGACGGACGAGTCGGACAACATGGGAGGTCCTTTCGCACAAGTCGGCGCGCAGCGGTGGCCGCTTGGCGTGCATCACCTTGGCTGGCCGGCCGGCAACCAGCTTACGCCGACGCCTCGCGCGATGCCATCCCCTCCGCCCGGGCGCGATGCCACTCGCTTGCGCCCCGGCGGCGGCTACGGAAAGAGCTTGGCCGCCACGTCGGCGAACGACGCCACATCGGTGCCGGAGTGCGTCTGGATGTACGTGGTCTCGGTCATCACGAACTGCGGATAGCCGCGCGACCGCAACCGCTTGTACATGTCGTTCACGTTGCCGAAATTGCAGTCCCTCGGGCTGTCGCAGCGCGTGAGCACCAGCGTCGCGGGCAGGGGCTTGTTGCGGCCCCAGGCATCGAACATCCGCTGCTCCAGCGCGTTGTTCTCTGCCTCCTGCGAATCGAACGAGGCCTCGAACGCGAGGAAGTGCGAGAACGTGAGCGTGCCGCTCGCCGCCTCCATGAAGAGCGCGAGGCCCGTCATGCTCCCGCTCCACGACAGGCCCGTGAGCAAGCGCTTGTGCGCATCGGCGCGGTACCTCGCCTCGATGAACGGCACCAGCTCCTGCACGAGGAAGTCGTGGTACGCGCGGGCGCCGGGCAAGAGGTAGTCCTGCTCACGGCGCGCGGTGCCGCCGATGCCCACGAGGATGGCCTGCGCATGCCGCTTCTCCAGGATGCGCTCGAAGTTCTCGAAGCGCGTGCCCGGCGCGTTGAAGACCGCATCGCCATCCATCGCATAGATGACCGGGTACGCGGCCACCGAGCCGCCGTCGTACGAGGCCGGCAGGTAGATCTCGAGCGGATACGTGGCACCCGTCCTGGCCGAGGTGATGCTGCTCGCGACGACGCGGCTCGTTGCCTTGGGTGCGGCCGCCGATGGCGCGGGATCGGCGGGTGCCACAGGAACGACAGACATGGCGGGCACCACAGGCACGAGCGCCGCCAGGCTGCCGCTGTCCGGCCCCGCGCCGCCGCCTTCGAACGCGGCCGCCGCCAGCAGCACCACCCACCCCGCGGTGGAGAGGAACCGGCACACCAATCGTCCATTCGGCATTGCAGCTTTCAGGTTGTGAGGGTCGCGCAGGCCCCTTCGGAAAAAGGGTGCCATGCGATCCCTGAACGGTCCGTGAAAGCGCGGTAGTTGGCAAGTGAAATATTCGTTTCAATGCGTCCCGCGGGCCGCGCGCATAGACTGCGGAGCCGGCCGGCGCCGGTCTTTCACCTCACGCGTTGCGTGAGTGCCGCACGCACCGAACCCCATGGAGATCGACCATGCAAACGCAGCAGCACATCCGCTCGGCACTCGATCGCCACTGGCTCGCCTCCGCCGCGGGCGACCAGGCGGCCGAGCACGAGATTTATCACGACGATGCCGTGTGCACCTACCCGCAGTCGGGCGAGGTCATCCATGGCCGCCGCAACCTGCAGGCGCTTCGCAGCCACCACCCCGGCAAGCCCTCGGGCTTCGCGGTGCGGCGCATCACGGGGGAGGGCAGCGTGTGGGTCACCGAGTACCAGATCGACTACGCGGGCAAGAGCGCCTTCACCGTGAGCATCATGGAGTTTCGCGACGGCAAGGTGGCGCGCGAGACGCAGTACTTCGCCGATCCGTTCGATGCGCCCGCATGGCGCGCGCAGTGGGTCGGGCCAGCGGAGTGATCGAGCGGGCGGCCCGCCACATCGCGGCCCGCCACATGCCGGCCCGCCACATCCCGGCCCACAACTTCGCGGCTAGATCAACCCGCGCGTCGCCGCCTTCAACGTCGCGGCCGCGCGCGTCGAACATTCGAGCTTGATGAAAACGCGCTCCACATGCGTTCGCACCGTGCGCGGGCTGATGCCCAGCGCGCGCGCGACTTCCTTGGTGTTCTCGCCCCTGCTGATGCAGCGCAGAACCTCCAGCTCGCGCTCCGACAACGAAGGCTCGCCGCCCTTCGGCGCCACAGGCTTCGCGGGCGCATGCGACATCGCGATGGCCAGCAGCGCATCGACAACATGCGCATCGAAGCGGCCCGCCTCCGCGTCTTGCTTCATGCAGTCGAGCGCCTCTGCTTCAGTGAACTCGGCCCGCCACGGACGCCGCGTGCGAAGAGACACCCACCGCTCGGCCGCCGCGACGAATTGCCCTTCCACCGGCATCGCCGTGCCCGACCGCCCGCGGAAATAACCCGAGCCATCGCGCCGCTCGAACGCGAAGGAGGCAATCTCCGCTTCGTGCGCGAGCCCGTCGATTTGCCCTGCCGCGCGCGAGGTCCAGTACGGCACGAGCCGCAGCCGTTCGAGCGACGAAGCCGGCAGCGGCTCGGGCGCGTTCCAGATCGCGTTGGGCACCGACGCGCGCCCGATGCCGTGGATCAGCCCGGCCTTGTACGTGCGGTGGCACAGCGCCGCATCGAGGCCCGCGCGCGCGCTGCCATCGCGCGCCAGCTGGGCCACGCGGCGGGAGTAGCCCGTCATCCACGGCAGCTTCAGATCGATGACGTCGCCCACGAGCTCCAGCCCGACGCGGCGAAGCATCGAGGCGGGATGGTCGGCCGCGTCTGTCATGTGGGTCCACGGCGGCGTGGGGGAATCCAGCGTCGCGAGCCACGTTGAAATCAGCGGCGCGCAGGCATCGACCAGCGCGCCCGGGTACACGCTGTCTGCGCGACCGCGCGCCAGCGTGAGCGCTTTGTCCAGGCCGTAGAGGCGGCTGAAGATTTCGATGTCGCTCGCCAGCGCCACGACGTAGGTCGCGAGCGGCACGGCATCGCCCTGCAAAAGACCGGGCACGCCGCCGCCGTCGTAGGTCTCGAAGATGGCGCGCAGCGCCGCTTCGGTGTCGGGGCCGAGGCTCAGCGTGTTCGCGATGTCGCCGGCGATCTCGCAATGGATGTTGGCCATGGCGAGCATCGCGCCCGGGATGGCCGCGCTGCGCGGTTGCTGCTGCTGCTGTAGTTGCTGCTGCGGTGCGCGCGGCTTCTGCGATGCGAGCAGCGCTTGCCGGCCCTGCACATCGTCGTCCAGAAAGTCCGCGAACTCCTGCGCGTTGGCCGTGCAGCCCGACCAGCGCAGCAGCGCGACGTGCCGGGCGGCCTCGACCTGCGCGGGGGCGCAGCGCGCCTCGGTCGCGATCATTCCCGCGAGCCACGCGGTGCGCAGCGAATGGTCGGTCGGCTGGCCCATGCTCAGGTCGCCGATGAAGGCGAGCGCGCGGATGGCGTCGAAAACGGCGATGGTCGAGTCGTCGGACATGAGGGGCGGAAGGGAGGAGAGGGTGGAAGCAAAAGCCAGCATCGCACAGTCTTTCGGGCCTTGTCGGTCATTCGACCGATACCGCGGCCGGGGCGGCTTCAACAGAATGGCCTGCACCCGCCTCGCTTGAGGGGCGACGAGCTTTCTTCCTCTTTTCTCTTCTTCCTCTTTTCAACCTCGCGGCCTCCGCCGCCATTGCCATGTCCAACACCAACCCCTCTGCACTTCAGCGAGCCGCGTGGCTTCGCAAGCTCTACTTCGTTCGCGCCGCGTTTTCCTTCGCGTGGGTCGCGCTCGCCTTCACCGTCGCCAAGGGCTCGCCCGTCGTGGCGACCGCGCTGCTCGTCGTCTACCCCGCGTGGGACGCGCTGGCGAACCTGTGGGACGCCCGGATGACCGGCGGCGCCAAGGCCAACCCCACGCAGGTGGCGAACGCGTGGATGAGCGCGCTGGTCACCGTGGCCGTTGCGGTTTCGCTCGGGCTCCATCTGCAGATCATCCTGGCGATCTTCGGGGTGTGGGCGATCGTGGCGGGGCTGCTGCAACTGGCGACTGCCATTCGCCGGCGCAAGGGCGACAAGGGGCAGTGGGTGATGATGCTGAGCGGGGCGCAGTCTGCGCTGGCCGGCGGGTTCTTTGTGGCGCAGCAGGGGAGTGCGGCGCCTGTGGTGCAGACGTTTGGGGGGTATGCGGCGGTGGGGGCCGTTTACTTTTTAATTTCTGGCGCTGTGATTTGGATTCAGCGGGCCAAAGGTCGGAACGACAGATTGGCTCCCCGGGAGGTTTGACATGCGCCGATACAGAGCGTGAAACGTCTCTTCTCTACGGGCAAGCGCTCGCTTGCAGGCGGGAGGTGCGCAGGTGCGCCGACTTTGACGAATGACGGGGCGGCATAACCCTCGGACAAGTGCTACTTCAAATTTTTATACCCAAGCGATTGGGAAAGCAGAGTTGATGTGCAAATTATCGCGCGAATGCTTTAGCCAAATGACAAAGCAAGCCAATATCGCTTGCGTTTAAAGTACGGATTTTAATCTTTGTGCCAACTACCCATTTTTTGCTTCAGACGGCGAAATTTCCGGTCCGTGCGTATCTTTTTCATTAACGGAGCTCTGAGCGACCCCTTCTTTAATCTGTGACATTCGGAGAGCGTCTAAAACTTCGTTTGTCTGGTTTTGTGTCTCGCCGTTAATTCGCATGACCGCCTCAATCGCAATTGCTTCTGAGCCCTCAATAATTTGAGATTTGGCATCGAGCATGCCGCTCGCCGGTGGCAAAGGCTGCCGATGAAGTAATTCAACCAGTCGAACTAGGCCGGCAACACTTTCTGATGATCGCAACGTCCGGGTGTCGGTTGAAATCAAAGTCCCGTCTGATGTGGTGACTGCCGTCGGATGTGCTTGATCCAAATCAGCGTCAGATTGGGATTTTAACCATCCGTATAAGGACGCGCCTAGTGCTGCGAAAGCAAACAATAATAAAGCCAAACCTGCCATATTACCCGTGGCTAGCAGAATGGTCGTGCAAATAAGAGAAATGGCAGCGACGCCAATAAGAGCCACAAGTACAACTTGGCTGCGAATTGGTTTTACTCCAACATGCGCCTTGAAATCTGCGGAGGCGTTTGCGTCCATTATTCGCCTCGATCTTCCAGGGAGATACCACCTGAGCTATGTTGCGTTGCAATAAATGGCTGAGGAAAATGGAGATGAGCCCATTCGTACTTACTCAGAAAAAGCTGCAGGACTTTTGATAGGCCGCCCGCATATCGAATCGAAGTGGTCTTATCGATAACGCAATTTGTCATTTCAAAATTTGTCGATGCCATAATTAGCACGCAATTATCGAATCGACAGCCAGAAAATCTGTAACCGTCTAAGTGGATGGTCTTTCCATTAAAGTACAAGCCCGTTGCTTCAGGGCGGGCAAGTGCATTCAATAAACCGAAATTAGTTGGAATATTTTCGCGATTATTTCTGGTGCTCGCTTGAAGAAATTTCGCCAGATTGTTTGCGTTTTCGTTCGTCAATTTTTCCTCACTCTGTTTCACGTGGCGCCGATTCTGCCTCCTGCGGCGCATAGCACCTAGCATTATTTGGTCGTGCCACATACGCCGTATGAACGCGAAGTGATCGGGATCTGTTGAACCAAACATTTACGTTCATTCTTCTGCGTAGTCGTGCGTCCACAGCAGCACGTCGTCGTCACTGAACCGGATTCAGATTATTTGCTAGGGGCTAGATTTTTTACAAGATTCATTAACTGCTCCGCACCCTCAAAGGTTGGCGGTATTTTTTCATCTGAACCGACAATGCTGGAAAAAATAATGGCATCAAACTTATTCAGAAGTTCGTTGTTGGTTTTTCTCGCTTCTATGGCAAATTTTGTATAGCTTTCTACAAACTGACACAGCGTGAGTCGCAACTCAAGTTGAAGTATTTGGGAGCGAGTTGAATCCGAATTGCGCATGACAATTCTAAAGAAATAAAGAAATATCAAAACTAAAGAAATTGCTGGAATAGTCGTTGCAGCCAGCATCGGCCATTGTGAAATTATATTAATATTATTTGATGTAATGTGATGAAATTCAAATCCAATTGGGGCAAGGACTAATATCCCAAAAAAAGCTATTAGACCCCTGAGTATCTTTAGCTGGGAGTTTTTCTTCTTCAGTAAGCTTTTAAAACCGTCGGCTAGCCCTACAAAGTTTAGCTCCTGTTCATGGCGAGATAGATTTTTTTGAAGCACATCGACTTTTTGAGTGCTGTTTGTCAGGATTTTTTCCCAGTCCGTAAATTTGCTCTCAATTTCTGCAGAGTATTGCCGCAGGTTCCTGAAATTTTTTAGATCTGGGTCATTTAGTACAAATTTGGCAACTAAAAGGCTAATGCGTTCTTCCAGTTTTTTAATTTGATTTGCGTATTGCGGCAGAAAATTTTCAACCGTCGCCTTCATAAACTCATTAAATGAGCTAAGCTCTGAGGGAAGTTCATCGGCTGGTGAATAAGTGAGATCAAATTCCAGTGATAGTCGGTATAAATGAATAGCAAGCCGTTCTAGCCAATCTCCGAATTCATTTCCACTTCTAGGTTTCAAGGCGCCAAGAAACGCTTCTTTGCCGTTTTGGATTGAGTATTGGCATGCGTCATCGAATGCGGCTGCATTGGCTTCACCTGTGAGGATGCGTAAGAAAATTGAAACCTGGTTGGCCAGCCCTTGAAAAAAGTCATTGCCCGAGATTTGCTTTTCAATCGCCTCCACTTCTGTCAGTGCCCGGTTGATAGCTAAGCGAGTATCTGGATTCACGAAGAAATCTTGTTTTGTTGTCATGGTTGATCTGTTTGGGTTGGGCCTAATTGACGGGAAAGCAAAAGGGATTTAGGGCTGAGGCGTTGTGTTGTTTCGCCTTGAATCATCGATCTTTTTTCAACGGTCCTATTGTCTGCTCACGCGGGCGGGGCGTTGACCTCGAATTCTTGAAAGTAACGTGACCTAGATTGAACGACCGACAGTGCTAATTGGCTAGCGGATGCGCGGGTTGGCTCAAGCCGAATGGCCGCGTGCTCGGGGAACTCAGCGCTTTCGGGTGCTTTCGGCGCGACATCGCAAAGCGCATTCGCAAGGCGCACAGGACGTGCGTGCGAGGATTTCTAGTTCGAGAGGCGCCGAGCGCATTTAACAGTGCGTCGCATGCGCTGGCGCTTGCGCATTTCGTTGTCAGCCCGCGTTTACTGAAATCAGTTTGGCCCGGCCCGCTCGCGCTCAGCCCGCTGATGCAACTCCCCCGCCTCATCCACCAGATCCGCAATCAGCCAGATCACGTTATCCAGATGCTTCGGCCCCACGTCGCCGAACCAGTCGATGCTGTCGCCGTAGCAGCACGCCAGCAGCGATTTCAGCTGCGTCAGCCTGTTCTCAAGAAGATCCGCCGCGCTGGGCCCGTCCGGGGGAGTGGTCGAGTTGCCGTGGGATGCGGGCGTGGAACGCCCGGCGATAATTTGCTTAGCCATTTTGATGTGTGCCATTTAAAAGATTGCACGTCAGGTGGTTAGACGGTCGGGGTGTGTCAGCACCCCGGCCGTCGCCTTTTGTGCCCCGCGTTTTTTCATCGAATGCATATCGCACCGATGGCCCGCCGCGAGGCGAAGCGGTTCATCCGACAAAGCGTGTTGTGTGTGATGCCTTCCTTGCCCACGGTGTGGGTCGTTGAGTGACGAGGCATCCACTTTAGAGAGAGCCGGCGCGTGCGGGGAAACTGAATGCGCTAGTAATTCTCGGAACGCGCAGGTTTCGCTTCATCGCTGCAAATTGCTAATGTTTGCGAGGCGAGGGCGCACAGATTTCCGCGTCATTGCGCGCTGGCAGAATCACCCGGTTTTTTCGCCGCGCAGGTTCAGCCCCGAGCAGCGGCATCAGCGGCATTGCGCGCGTTCGCGAGCCGCAGCGAATCGAACACAGACACCCCCCGGGAGGCAGCACCGTGCGACACCACTTCGGCGATTTTCTGGACCGCGAGGGCAGCTACTGGACCATCGTTCCCAACCGGGAGCGCTACGCCCATCGCATCGACGACGTGCCCGAGGCGAGCGCCGACGTCACCATCCTCACGATCAGCAAGGACGACCCGAACTGGCAGCGCGTTCTCGCGTTCCCCCACCTCGTCGAGCTCACGCTGCATGAGCCCTCGGCAGAGCAGCTGGCGGCCATCGGCGCGCTCCCGTCGGTCCAGCGCCTGCGCATCACGCATGCGCGGCCGAAGACGCTCGATTTCATCCGCCCGATGCATGCGCTGCAAGAGCTCGTGCTGGAGTACGTCTCGGGCTTCAGCGACCTCTCGCCGCTCGGCGCGCTGCCCAACCTTCGCGCGGTGCACATGGAAAACCTGCGCAGGGTGTCGAGCTTCAGCGGCCTCTCGGGCTCGACCAGCCTCAAGTACCTTGCGATCCACGGCACCACCGATTGGGAACAGCCGATCGAGGACTTCGAGTTTCTTCGCGGGCTCGCGCAGCTGGAGGTGCTGGCGCTGTGGCAGGTCAAATGCCGCGCGCCGTATCCCGCGCTGCTCCCCGCGGTTCACCTGCGTCAACTCAAGAAGCTGAACGTGCACAGGAGCTATCTCGCGACGGACGAATACGCGTTGCTGGAAGAGGCGCTGGCCGGCGTCGAAGGCGTGGGGTGGGGCCCGTGCGGGACGGTGGCGCGCTCGGAGATTCCGCTCCCGGCCAGCGACCCGCGCGCGCGGCTTTCGGATGACGTCATCCGTTCGGATCATCCGGAGGTGGTGTTGCACTACACCGGCCGGCGCTTCATCGGCGACCCCGCTTCGCAATGGTTCGAGTTCACGGGGCGAGGGGCCGGACGGGTGAAATGCAGCAGCGCGTCCGCGGAAGCGAAGCGCCTGGAGAAGTCGCAGCGCTACGAGGCCATGAGGCTGCAGGCGCGGGCGCTTGTGGCGCAAGAGCGGGCGCGCACCGCGTAGCGTGCGGGGTGGCGCCTTGGTAGTGAGTTGGGGGTTGGGGGTTGGGGGTTGGGGGTTGGGCGCGTCGCGCAGCAGCCGGTAACCGCGGTGTGCCTGTAATGACGTGAAATGGATCGGCGCACGAAGAAGCGCCACAGTGCGGCTCATCCATTCATCGACCGATCCACTCGTTCGTTCACTCGTTCACTCACTCAAGCAAGGAGCACTGCCATGTCTTTCAAGATTCTCTGCTGCGACGGCGGCGGCATTCGCGGCGTCATCACCGCGCTGCTGATCCAGGACCTGGACCGCAGCTTCGGCATCGTCAAGGGCGCGAACGGTTTCGCCGGCACCTCCACCGGCGGCCTGATCTCGCTGGGGCTGGTGAGCGGCGTGGGCATCGACGCCATCGTCGATCTCTACGAGAACCAGGGCGCCACCATCTTCGAGCCCAACGGCTGGTTGCTGGAGGCCGAGGCCAAGCAGCAAGACCGCCGCCCGGCGCAGTCGACCGAAGAGCTGCTGCGCAGCGGCCCGGGCATCTTCAAGAGCCAGTACGTCAACACCGGCTTGCAGAAGGTGGCGCAGCAGCTGGTGGGCACCGGCGCGCTGTCGTCGGCGAGCCGCTTCGTGGCCGTCAACTCCGCGCGGCTGTGGGACGCGAGCGACAACAGCTGGGCGCCATGCACGCTCTCCAACGGCGGGAGCAACACCTACCGCGACGTGAGCATGGTGGACGCGGCGCTCGCCACCTCCGCCGCGCCGACGTACTTTCCGCCGTACCAGGTAGGCGGCTTCGGCTACTTCGCCGATGGAGGCACCTTCGCCAACAACCCCTCGATGACGGCCGTGGTGGAAGCGATCTACCAGGGCTATGCCACCGGCACGTCGGACATCGTGATGCTGTCGCTGGGCACCGGCGCCAACCCGGTGGGCGTGCCGCCGGCCTCGGTGCCCGATCCGCTGGCCTGGGGCGTCACGCACTGGCTGTGGCCGTTCAGCAATGGCCCGGTGCCGGCGACGGCGCTGCTCAACCTCACGATGGATGCGACCGCGCAGCTGGCGGCGATCCAGGCGCAGCAACTGCTGGGCAACAACTACATGCGCGGCAACGTGCCGCTGACCCAACCCTTCGCGCTGGACGATTACAAGAACGTGGGCGAGCTGGTAAGCGCGACGCAGAACTATATAAAGACGGCCGAGTGGGCGGCGGTGCGCAACTGGGTGGAGCAGAACTGGGCCTGATTGGGCAAGGGTGCGGGGAGGGCGCGGGGAGGGTGCGAGAAGGCGCGCGCATCGCTGATGGCGGCCTTGCGACAGCGAGGAATGAGGAGGTCCCGAAAGCCCTTGGCCTTCGCGCTACGTTAGGTCGAGACCTCCTCATCCCCGCTCAGGTCATGCCGCGTTGGCGGGCACCGGCGTGTTGAGCAACTGCTGTTCCCACAAAAACGCGATGCCGCTGCCCGCCGCATGGTGCTTGAGGATGTCGACGAACTCGGCGGTGTGCTCGGTCCGCGCGTGGTCGCGCTGCCATTCGGACACCAGTGCGAGCCACGTCATCATGTTCGCGCCGGCCGCGATCATGCGCTGGATGGCCACCTGATGCGCCTCCGTCGAGACCGCGCCGCACGCGTCGGTGATCACCGTCACATCCCAGCCTTCGCCCAGGGCCTGGATCACGGGCATTGCGACGCAGATCTCGGTGTACAGGCCTGCGATGACCAGTTGCTTCCGCCCCGTCGCCTTGACCGCGTCCACGACCTTCTTGTCCTGCCAGGTGTTGATGAGCGTGCGGTCGATCACTTCCTGGCCCGGGAACACATCGGTGATCTGCGGGAAGAGCAGGCCGCCGCGCTCGGCGACCACGGTGGTCAGGATGGTCGGCACGCGGTAGGCCTTGGCGGCCTTTGCCAGCGCCGTGGTGTTGTTCACCACGGCCTGCGGGTCGTGGCTGTTGAGGTTCGCGAGCTGGAATGGCTGGTGGTCGATCAGAACGAGTACGGAGTCTTCGGGACGAAGAAGCGAGGCGAGGCCATTTCGAAAAGTCATTGATACATCCTTGATTGCCCTCGTGGAGGGGATTGGGTTTCGTCAGGGAACATGCGCCTAAAGCGCCGTTGCCTGAATGCATTGTGTTGTTCCTTAAATCGATGCGGTAGTACCATTTCGGGGCGAGCTGTGTCGCGAAACAAGGAACGCCAAGTTGGACATCGAAGAACTGGAAACCTTCGTGGAAGTTGCGGATGCCGGCGGGGTTTCGGCCGCTGCGCTGCGGCTCGGCGTGGCCAAGTCGATCGTCAGCCGCCGCCTGTTGCGGCTTGAAAAGGAACTGGGTGTCCAGCTGCTTTCGCGATCCACCCGGGGGGCCGCGCTCACGGAAGCCGGGGCCACGTTCCGGGACCATGCGGCCAGGGTCTGCGCCGAGATCGACGCGGCCCGCGATGCGATCCTGCCCGCGGGCGAATTGCGCGGGCGTTTGCGTGTGGCGGTGCCGCTTTCTTTCGGGCTGACGCACTTTGCGCCGATCCTCGCGGAAATGGCGCGGCGCCACCCGCTGCTTCACGTCCAGGCCTGCTACAGCGACCGCTTCGTCGATCTCATCGCGGAGGGCTACGACTGTGCGATCCGGGTGGGCCATCTGCAGGACTCCGGCCTCGTCGCGAGGCGCATCGGTCATCTGCGTGGGCTGCTGGTCGCGAGCCCTGGCTACGTCAAGGCGCACGGGTCGCCCGAGACCCTGGAGGAGTTCGCCGCGCACCAGGCCCTCATGCAGGGCACCGAGGCCTGGCAACTCACGGACGGCGACAAGGTCATCACGGTGCGGCCGCAGGGGCGCTTCAAGAGCGACAACGGCACGGCGCTGGTCGCGGCCGCGACGGCGGGCCTGGGCATCGCCTACCTGCCCGAGTCGCTCATCCATGAGCAGCTGGCCTCGGGGGCGCTGGTGCCGGTCATGACGCGCCATCCGCCGCCACCGGCGGGGGCCTATGTCATCCGCCCGCCGGGCCAGCATCCCGCGCGGAAGATACGTGTCCTCACGGAGATCCTGATCGAGTATTGCGACCAGTCTGCGCACCTTGCGGGGGCTGCATCGGTCGAAGCCGATCTCTCGACGACACCTTTCGCGCAGTGATGACGCCACCGCCAGTTGGGCTGCGATTGCACGCGCGGCGACGTACCGCTAGACCAGTCGTTCGGTTTGGACGATTTACAAGAATGTGGGCGAACTGGTAAGCGCGACGCCGAACTACATAAAGACGCCCGCGTGAGCGGCGGTGCGCAACTGGGTGGCGCAGAACTGGGCGTGAGCCGCGCGGTCGCCGCATAGGGGCGGATCGGATTGCCGCTTGCGCTGCGCTGCGTTAGCCTCCCGGCTCCAAACCACACTGCCAGGAGCCTCCCGATGCCCAGTCGCTTCATTCTTTCCGCGGGCGCCGCCGCCGCCGTTGCCGCCGCCGCACTGATCGTCGGTTGCGGTGCCATGGGTTCATCATCGGGCGGCAAGCCCATGAGCTTCTTCATCACGAGCGCCAACCCCGGCAAGGGCGGGGACCTCGGCGGCCTCGCCGGCGCCGACCGCTTCTGCCAGTCGCTGGCCACGAGCGCGGGGGCGGGCAGCAAGAATTGGCGCGCCTACCTGAGCACCACCGCCGCGAACGGGCAGCCGGCCGTCAATGCGCGCGACCGGATCGGCACCGGTCCGTGGACCAACGCCAAGGGCGTGGTCGTGGCCACCGGCGTGGCCGACCTGCACAGCGCCAACGCCAAGGTCGGCAAGGACACCTCGCTCACCGAGAAGGGCGAGGTCGTCTCCGGTTTCGGCGACACGGTCAACCGCCACGACATCCTCACCGGCTCCCGCCCCGACGGCACCCTGGCCGTGCCCGAGGCCGGCAAGGACACCACGTGCGGCAACTGGACCAAGAGCGACGGCGGCTCCGCCATCGTGGGCCACCACGACCACAAGGGGACCAATCCCGATCCGGTCGCCAATGCGTCGTGGAACTCCTCGCATGGGACGCGCGGGTGCAGCGTCGATCAACTGAAGATGAGTGGCAGTGCGGGGCTGATGTACTGCTTCGCGGCGAATTGAATTCGGCGGGCGGTTGTGCGCGCGTCGGACAGGGTCCGGCCGGACACAGTGTTGGGGGCAGGCAGCGTTGAGCTTGGCCCGTGTCCCGCTCACCACTGCGAACGCTTCGACCAAGGAAATCCATGGCAAAGATGATCTTCGTCAGCCTTCCCGTTGCTGACCTCCAGACCTCGATCGCCTTCTACGAGGCGCTGGGCTTCCGGCGCAACCCGAAGTTCAGCGACGACGCTTCGGCGTGCATGGTGTGGAGCGAGGCCATCCACGCGATGCTGCTGACGCACGACAAGTGGCGCACCTTCACCGAGCGACCGCTGCCGGCGCCCGGAACCGCGGGGGTGATGCTGTCGCTGTCGCTGGAGAGCCGCGACGCCGTGGACGCGATGAACCTTGCCGCAACAGCCCATGGCGGCAAGGCGGATGTCAACCCGGTGCAGGACCTGGGGTTCATGTATGGCCGGGACCTCGCCGACCCCGACGACCACCTGTGGGGGGCGTTCTGGATGGACCCGGAGGCGGCTGGGGCTGGGGCTGGGGCTTCCGATCCCAAGCGCTGAATGCGGGTGTCGGCCGCCGCCCGCGATGCGCTTGTGCTTGTGCTTGTATTCGGCCTGAAGCGAGAAGGCTTGCAAGGCCGCAGGCCCCCGTCCGACGCCTCCGGCGCGCAGTGGCCGGTACCTTGCCAGCGAACTTCCGGAACCGCCACCATGAAACGTGCGCCTTCGCAATTCGCCAAGCCGACCATCCTGCTTGCCGCGGCCTTCTTCACGGCGCTGTTTGTCGCCGGCTGCGCCGTGTCGCCGAACGTCACGATCCGGCCGGTGCCGCAGGTCGACCTGCAGCGCTTCGCTGGCGACTGGTATGTGATCGGGAACATCCCCACGCGGCCTGAGCGCAACGCCTTCAACGCGGTCGAGTCGTACACGCTGCAGCCCGACGGCAAGATCGCCACTCGGTTCCGTTACCGCGAAGGCGCGTTCGACGGCGAGCTCAAGACGATGAACCCCGTCGGCACTGTGGTGCCCGGAACCAACAACGCGGTCTGGGGCATGCAGTTCGTCTGGCCAATCAAGGCCGAATACGTGATCGTCGACATCGACCGCGATTACCAGCTGACCATCATCGGCCGCAGCGATCGCGACTACGCCTGGATCATGGCGCGCACGCCGCAGATCTCCGAGGCGTCCTACCAGATGGCGGTGGCGCGCCTGAAGGAACTGGGCTATTCGGTGGACAACCTGCGCCGTGTGCCGCAGCGCTGGCCGGAGGCGCCCGCGGCGGGTGCAAGGCCGTAGCGCCTGACGCGTTCCACGTCGGGCAACCATCTCTGCGCCAGCCTGACTCGTGCGATCGGCCGGCGGGCCTGCTGAACGAGTTTTCCAGTCTGGGCGCCCATTCGCCGGTGGGCTGAGAGGGCGCCGCGGTCAGCGTTTCTGCGCAGCAGCCTCGCCCTGCAAGGACCCCTCGATGACGAACGCATGCAGTTCAGCCATCGCGCCCTCGCGAAAGCGCCACACATCGCAGTAAGCGTGGCGCGTGTCCTTGCCCGCTTCATCCTTCAGCGTGATCTCGCCGAAGGCCGCGACGATGTCGCCCTCCGCGATCAGGCGATGCACCTCGAACTTGGGCGGCGCCTTGTACGCGGTCGCCATCCACTGGCGAACGGCCGCTTTGCCGTTGAGCGTTTGCTCGCCCACGAAGGTCCATTGCGTGTCCTCGGTGCAGAGCGCGAGGAACCCTTCGTAGTCGCCTTGGACGATGGCCGCGTTGGCCTTTTCCAGAATCGCTTTGTTTGCCACTGGCATCCGGGACTCTCCTGCGTGCGGCCCGCGTACCCCATGCACCGGTGCCTCGCAAAAAGAGTAGGCGCCCTCAGGCCGGGCGCTTTGTCAGCCGCCGCCGCGTCTTGACCGCAGAAGCCAGTCCCTCGAGCACCGGCACGGTCTGCGCGAAGCCGATGCACGCATCCGTGATCGAGACGCCGTGCTTGAGCGCCACGCCGGGCTTCAGATCCTGCCGGCCCTCTTCGAGGTGGCTCTCGATCATGAGGCCCGTGATGCGCCGCTCGCCGCCCGCGATCTGCGCGGCCACGTCCTCGGCCACCACGATCTGGCGCTGGTGCTGCTTGCTGCTGTTGCCGTGCGACACGTCGATCATCACCTGCGGCCGCAGGCCATTCGCGAGCAGCGCCTGGCAGCTGGATTCGACATCCGCGGCCGAGTAGTTGGGCGCCTTGCCGCCGCGCAGGATGACGTGGCAGTCGTCGTTGCCGCGGGTCTCGAAGATCGCGGCCATGCCCATCTTGGTCATGCCCATGAAGGCATGCGGCGCGCGGGCCGCGAGGATGGCGTCGGCCGCCACCTTGACGCTGCCGTCCGTGCCGTTCTTGAAGCCCACCGGGCAGCTCAGGCCCGAGGCCAGTTGCCGGTGGCTCTGGCTCTCGGTGGTGCGCGCGCCAATGGCGCCCCAGGCGATGAGGTCGGCGATGAACTGCGGGCTCAGCAGGTCGAGAAACTCGGTGCCGGTCGGCAGGCCCAGCGTGGTGAGTTCGAGCAGCAGGCGCCGCGCGCGCTCCAGGCCTTCGTTGATCGCGAAGCTGCCGTCCAGGTGCGGGTCGTTGATGTAGCCCTTCCAGCCGACGGTGGTGCGCGGTTTCTCGAAGTAGGCGCGCATCACGATGAGCACATCGTCCTGCAGCGAGTCGGCCACCTTCTTCAGGCGCTGCGCGTATTCGATGGCCTGGTCGTGGTCGTGGATGGAGCAGGGGCCGACCACGACCACCAGGCGGTCGTCGCGGCCGTGCAGCACGTCGGCAATGGCCGCGCGGCTGCCCTCGACCAGCGCGAGCGTGTTGTCGCGCACGGGCACGCGCTCCTGCAGCAGCGCGGGGGTGATGAGGGGGCGAACGGCGCCGATGCGCACGTCGTCGATCCGGGTGGTGTCGAGCGTGCTGTCGCGGGAGCCGATTTCGGCGTCGTGGAGGGGGTCGTCGAGGCGGGGCATGGTCGTGGCTTTGAATTGGGTTTCGGAGGGCGCTGGTGCGATTGTCCACGGCATAGGCCATCCGTCGAATGCACAACGGCCGGGGGCCGTCCTAGCATCCCGGGCACTGCCGCTCTCCTCGACGCCCCAGATGAAAAAGCTCGCCTTCTTCGCCGCCACGGCCACGCTGGGCCTGGCCGCCTTCGCCGTCTTCGCCGCCTCCGCCGCCGCGCCTGAGAAAGACCACCCCCTCGTCGGCCGCTACGAAGGCGCGGTGCTCGACGGCACCAAGGTCATGGCCTTCGACGAGGTCGGCCTCATCAAGGAGCCGTTCCAGAACTGGGGCGGGGGCAAGCCCGAGCTGCTCAAGCTCGAGGGCAAGATCTCGCTCTATCACTACAAGCTGCCCGATGGCCGCTCGACCCTGGAGGTGCAGCGCAACTACGAGTCGAGCCTCAAGGCCAAGGGCTTCGAGGTGCTCTTCACCTGCGGCACGGCCAACGCCTCCTGCTACAAGAAGCGGCCCAACAGCGTGGACACCAACACGCCCTACGACTTTGCGCTGGCCTTCGACGACCCCGAGTGGCCGCGGCTGGGCAAGGGCGGCGACTATGTGCGCAATTATTTTTCGGTGAGCGGGCGTTATCTGCTCGCGAAGAAGACGGGCCCCACGGGCACCGTGTACGCGAGCATCGCGCTGGCCGAGCACAACGCCGATGTCGGCAACCATGCCTTCGTGCGCGTGGTCGAAAGCAAGGCGATGGAGGGCGACAAGATCGTGTTCGTCGATGCCTCGGCCATGCAGAAGAGCCTGGCCGAGACGGGGCGCATCAACCTCTACGGCATCCTGTTCGACCTGGACAAGGACGTGATCCGCCCCGAGTCGCAGCCCACGCTCGACGAGATGACCAAGCTCATGCGCAACAACCCGCCCCTGAAGCTCTCGGTGGTGGGGCACACCGATGCGCAAGGGGAGGCCAGGCACAACGACGATCTCTCCAAGCGCCGCGCGGTCGCGGTGATCGGCGTGCTGGTGAAGGCGGGCGTGGACCCGCGCCGCTTCACCACGCGCGGCGCGGGTGCGGCCGAGCCGGTGGCGCCGAACGACAACGAGGCGGGGCGGGCGAAGAACCGAAGGGTGGAGCTGATCCGGCTCTGAGCGCGGGGCGCTTCGACAAGTTCAGCGTGAACGGCATGTCGTTTCGGGCACAACCTAGGTCGATTTGCCAACACCGTTCGAGTTGAGCCAACACCGTTCGGGCTGAGCTTGTCGAAGCCTTGCGCGGCGCTTCGACAAGCTCAGCGTGAACGGTTTTGAGGTATCGAGCGCAACCGAAGCCAGCCCTCAGCCCTCAGCCCTTCAGCACCGCGAACGTCGTGGACCAGTTCCCCGGCGCGGTATCGACCAGCGCGTTCAGGTGCGCCTGCAGGCGCTCGGCGATGCCAGCGAGCGTCGTGCCTTCGGCCAGCGGCTCGTTGCCGCTGATGACGTCGATCCATTCGTCCGCATCTTCGGCGCCTGCTTCTTCCGGCACTTCCCATCCGCCCGCCGCGCCGAGCAGATAGCGCAGGTGGTATTCGATGGCGAAGCCGGGCTCGACCGTGCCTTCGCGGCGCACGCGCGCAAGCCGCGTGACTGCATCGGCCAGCGCCGTGCTGCTGAACGCGCGGCTCTCGGGCTCTGATGCGAGCTCGGAGCCTTCGACCGCGTAGCCCGCGAGCTCGCGCCAGTAGGCCTCGTCGTGCATGCCGTCGCGCTGCGCCATGTGCCGGCTCGCGAAGCGCGCGGCCAGGTCGATGTCGGCGATGAGCGGCGAGAGCACCAGGTCGCTCGCGAAGTCGAAGCCGAAGAAATACATCGTGCCGTCCAGCGTCACCGCCTCGATGGCGCCGACGTGGCCGTCGCGTCCGGCCAGAGGCAAGGGAACGGCGGGACCGGTCTGGACGGGCGCAGGAGCCGGCGGCTTTTTCTTCTTGAGGAAATCGAACATCCGAAGATCCTTTGGGGGAGTTCAGTTCAAGGCGATGTTCGCATCTTCAGATGACGGGCACGCTGGTCTCCTTGAGTACCCGAAGCACGAAGTGCGATTTGCTGTGGCGAATGCCGGGGATCTTGTAGAGCTTTTCGCGCAGGAGCCGCTCGTAGTCGCGCGTGTCGCGCACGGCGATGCGGATGTAGTAGTCGTAGTCGCCCGAGACGAGATACGCCTCCTGGATCTCTGGAATGGTGGCGAGCACGCGGCCGAAGTCGTAGAGGGTCTCGTCGGTGTGGCTCTCCAGCGTGACCTGCACGATCACCGAATCGTGATAGCCGAGCTTGGCCGGATCGATGGCGACGGTGTAGCGCTTGATGACGCCGTGGGCCTCCAGCTTCTTGATGCGCGTCCAGCAACTGGTGGGCGAGAGGCCCACCTCGTTGCCGATTTCCTGCAGGGTCTTGCGCGAGTCGAGCAGCAGCACGCGGAGGATGGCCATGTCGATCTTGTCGAAAGATCCTTCTTCGGAAGTGGCGGTTTTCCGATTGGTTTTCATAAATTGGACCTAAAGAGCCAAAAGAAAGAAGCAAATTCTGCCTCAGAAGCGGAAGAATTGACGGCATGAGATTGCTTGATCCAAACCTTCTACCCCTCACGTCTTCCCTGTCCCTTCATCCTGAAGCGCCGCCCCGCGTGCGCAACGGCGCGGAGGCCCTGCTCGATACGCTGGTCGAGTGCGGCGTCGACACCATCTTCGGCTACCCCGGCGGCGCGGCGCTGCCGCTGTACGACGCGCTGCACGGCGAGCCGCGCCTTCGCCACGTGCTGGTGCGCCACGAGCAGGCCGCGGTGCATGCGGCCGAGGGCTATGCGCGCAGCACGGGGCGGGTCGGCGTGGTGCTGGTCACCTCGGGGCCGGGGGTGGGCAACACGATCACGGGGCTGCTCGATGCCATGAGCGATTCGGTGCCGGTGCTGTGCATCAGCGGGCAGGTGGCCACGGCGGTGATCGGCACGCAGGCCTTCCAGGAGAGCGATGCGCTGGGCATGTCGCGCCCGGTGACCAAGTGGAACCAGCAGGTGCGCGCGGCCGACGACGTGCCGGCGCTGGTGCGCCGCGCGCTGGAGATCGCATCGACGGGCCGGCCGGGGCCGGTGCTGCTCGATGTGCCGAAGGACATCCAGTTGATGCGCCTGGGTGGCGTTTCGACGCCGCTTCGTCCGCTGCGGACCAGCCGCGCGGCGCTGCCGCCCAAGGCGATGCTGCAGCGCGCGGCCGATTTGCTCTCGACCGCGCGGCGGCCGGTGCTCTATGGCGGCGGCGGGCTCATCAACTCGGGGCCCGCGGCGTGCGAGGCCTTCACGCAACTGGTGCACCGCCTGCATGCGCCGTGCACGCTCACGCTGATGGGGCTGGGCGCCTTCCCGGCATCGGACGCGAAGTTCATCGGCATGCTGGGCATGCACGGCAACCTGGAAGCCAACCTCGCGATGCACGAGGCCGACCTCGTGGTGTGCGTCGGCGCGCGCTTCGACGACCGCGTGACCGGCAAGCTCGACGAGTTCTGCCCGCATGCGCGAAAGATCCACATCGACATCGACCCGGCGAGCATCAACAAGATCGTGCAGGTCGATGTGCCGATGGTGGGCGACTGCGCGGCGATTCTCGATGCGGTGCTGGCCCTGCTGCCCGAAGAGGGTTTTGCGCCCGAGCGGCTCGCACCGTGGTGGGCGCGCATCGAGCGTTGGCGCGCCGAAGACTGCCTGAAGTTCGAAGCGCGCGCCGATGCCATCCTGCCGCAGCAGCTGATGACGTCGCTGCAGCAGGCCATCGGCAGCACGGGGCGCGACGCGATCGTCTCGACCGACGTGGGCCAGCACCAGATGTGGGCCGCGCAGTACCTGCGCTTCGACAGCCCGCGGCACTGGCTCACCTCGGGCGGCGCGGGCACGATGGGCTACGGGCTGCCCGCGGCCATCGGCGCGCAGGTCGGCCACCCCGATGCGCTGTGCGTGTGCGTGAGCGGCGACGCGTCGGTGCTCATGAACATCCAGGAGCTCTCCACGGCCGTGCAGCATCGCGCTGCGGTGAAGCTCGTGCTCTGCAATAACGGCTACATGGGCATGGTGCGGCAGTGGCAGGAGTTGAACCACGGCAACCGCTTGAGCCACAGCTGGAACGAGGCGCTGCCGGATTTCGTGGCGCTCGCGAAGGCCTTCGGATGGGGCGCGCGTCGCGTGTCGGACCCGGCCGAGCTCGAAGCCGCGCTGGCCGAGTGCCTGGCGAGCGAAGGGCCGTTCTTTCTCGACGTGCAGGTGGCGGCGCAGGAGAACTGCTTTCCGATGATGCCGTCGGGGCATGGGCATCACCGGGTGATGCTGGCGAAGGACAGGTGGTACGAGGAGGCGTGATGCATTGCCTTTCTCTCTCCCCCGCTGGGGGAGGGCAGGGGTGGGGGCAAGCGGCGTTCGATCAAGCGCTGCGATGCGTTGGAGGCCGTCGTGCCCCCACCCCAACCCTCCCCCAGAGGGGGAGGGAGCAATGCAGGCAGCGCGCAGGCGCTACACGCTCTGCAACCGCACATCGTTCGCCGGAATGGCATTGAGCTCCGCCCAGTCCATCTCCTCCTCGAGCCGGTGGTACGTGTCGTCCTCGATCTCCCCGCTCTCGCGCAGCACCTCGAGCGCCCGGCGCTGCGCGCGGATCGCCGTGGCGCGCAGGCGGTCGTGCGCGGTGCGGGCCTGCGGCTCGCGCTCGTCGGCGGCGATGGTCCGCGCGGCGCGGTATTCGTCGCGCACGGCACCGGCCTCGCCGCCGGGCTCGGCTTCGAGTGCCGAGAGCGCCGCATCCATCATCGCGATGCGCGCGAGCGAAACTTCCTTGTCCTGCGATGCGTCGGGCTCGATCTTCAGCGCCCGGATGAGCGGCCCGATGGTGAAGCCCTGGATCACCAGCGTGCCGAGCACCACCGCGAACGCGCTCAGCACGATGAGGTCGCGCCCCGGAAAATCCGCCGGCAGCGCGAAGGCCGTGGCCATGGTCACCAGCCCGCGCATGCCCGACCAGCCGACCAGAAAGCCGATGCGCTTCGAAGGAATCGAGATGCCCTTGGGCTTCAACCCCAGCCGGTGCTTCACCGTGCGCATCACCGCCCCGTAGAACATCACCCACGCCACCCGCACCGCGATGACCAGCGCGAGCACGAGGCCCGCGAACTGCAGCGCATGCACGAGCGCGGGGCCCGAGAGGCGATCCAGAATGCCGCGCGCCTGCAGCCCCATCAAAAAGAACGCGAGCACGTTGAGCGTGAACACCACCGCGCCCCACACCGCATACGACTGCACGCGGTCGCGCGGCGCGCTGCGGCTGGGTGCGTACTGCCCCAGCTTCATGCCGAAGGCGACCACCGAGATGATGGGCGAGAGGTGCAGCCGCTCGGCCACGATCCACGCGGCGAAGGTCATCACGAACTGGAAGATGATGGCCGAGCGCGTGCCCGCGAAGAGCGGGCCCACGAGCTGCAGGTAGATCTTGCCGAGCAGGAGGCCGGCCACCGCGCCGCCCGGCACCGCGACCAGCAGCATCGGCAGCGAGCTGGAGATGGGCGCATGCCCGGCGCCCGCGGCCGACACCGCCACGCCGAACACCAGCAGCGCGACCGCGTCGTTGAGCAGGCTCTCGCCGTTGATGAGCGAGAGCGTGCGCCGCGGAATGCGGAACTGCTGCATCACCGCCGCCGCGGCCACCGCATCGGGCGGCGCGACGATGGCGCCGAGCGTGATGGCCGCGGCGATCGGCAGCCCCGCGAAGGCCCAGCCGGCCCAGGCCACCACGGCGGTGGTGAGGAGCACCGCCACCAGCACCAGCGAGACCAGCGGCATCCAGTTGCGGCGCAGCTCGCGCGGCGAGGTGTCGAAGGCCGAGTCGAGCAGCGCGGGCGCGATGAAGAGCGCGAGCGCCAGGTGCGGATCGAACTGGATGTGCGGCACCCACGGCATCGCACCCAGCCCGACGCCGGCCAGCGCCAGCAGCGACGGGTAGGGCAGCGCGAGGCGGCGCGAGAGCTGCAGCAGCAGGCAGGCCGCCACCAGCATGAGAAGGACGTTTTCGAAGATGTCCACGCGGGCTCCTCAGGTCTTCATGTTGTCCGGCGAATACTAAGAGGAGCCTGCGGGTCAATGGGGGCATTGCGCAGTTCAGGACACATCAGTCCGGAATTTCCTATACTCCGTGCCCATGGCCCGACCCAAAGCATTCGACCGTGAAACCGCCCTGCAGGGCGCGATCCCTGTGTTCTCCGACCTCGGCTACGACGGCACCTCCACCGAGGTGCTGCTCAAGGCCATGGGCATCAGCCGCCAGAGCATGTACGACACCTTCGGGGACAAGCGGAAGCTCTACCTCGAGGCGCTGCAGTACTACGTCGCGGGCAGCGTGGCCGAGCAGATCCGCGTGCTCAATGGCGCGAGTTCGCCGCTCAAGGGCATCGAGGCGATGCTCAACGCGATGGCCGCCAAGCCGAGCACCGATGCGGAGCCCGGCTGCCTGGGGATCGGCGCCATCTGCGAGTTCGGCCGCTCGGATGCGGAGGTGTCGCTGCTCACCGATACGGCAGGGCGCACCTTGCTCTCGGCCATCGAGCGGCGCATTGCCGAGGCGAAGGCGGCGGGCGACATCGGCAAGGCGGTGGACACGCGGGATGCCGCGCAGTTCGTGTCGGCCACGCTTTCGGGGCTGAAGATCGCGGCGCGTGGCGGTGCCTCGGCCGAGACGCTGCGCGGCGTGGTGAAGGTGGCGGTTCGCAGCCTCAAATAGGCGGCGGGCGGGCAGATCAAGGAGCGCCCTTATGGGCGCATTTTTTGGCTCTATTCTGGATCGAACGATCCGCTAAAAAAGGACGAAACATCATGACTGGAACATTGAGCGGCAAAGCCGCACTGGTCACGGGCGGCTCTCGCGGCATCGGCGCGGCCATCGTGCGCCGCCTGGCGAAGGATGGCGCGGCCGTTGCGTTCACCTATGCGGCGTCGGAAGAAAAGGCGAAGGCGCTCGCGGCCGAGATCGCATCGCAAGGCGGCAAGGCCCTGGCCATCCAGGCCGACAGCGCCGACCCGAAGGCGATACAGCAGGCGGTGTCGCAAACGGCCGAGGCATTCGGGCGGCTGGACATCCTCGTCAACAGCGCCGGCATCCTGATTCCGGGCACGGTGGACGCCTATGACCTTGCCGACTTCGACCGCATGGTGGCCGTCAACGTGCGCGCCGTGTTCGTCGCCACGCAGGCCGCGGTGCCGCACCTGCGCGAGGGCGGCCGCGTGATCACCATCGGCAGCGTGACGGCGGACAGGAGCGGCTTCGCGGGCTCGTCGGTCTACAGCATGACCAAGGGCGCGGTGGCTTCGCTCACGCGCGGCCTCGCGCGCGACCTGGGCCCGCGCGGCATCACGGTGAACGTGGTGCAGCCCGGGCCGACCGCCACCGACATGGCGCCCGAAGCGGTGATCGGCGAGCGCATGAGCGCGCTGATGGCGCTCGGGCGCATGGGGAAAGACAGCGAGATCGCCAGCCTCGTGGCCTATCTCGCCGGGCCCGACGCGGGCTTCGTGACGGGCGCGGCGCTCACCGCGGACGGTGGGTACCTCGCCTGACGCCGCATCGGACGGCTCACTCGATCAGGACTTGATGAACGCCAGCAGGTCGGCGTTGAACTTGTCCTTGTGCGTGTCGGTCAGGCCGTGCGGTGCGCCCGGGTAGACGATGAGCTTGTTGTTCTTCACCAGCTTGGCCGAGGCCAGGCCCGCGGCGCCGATCGGCACGATCTGGTCGTCGTCGCCGTGCACGATGAGCGTGGGCACGTCGAACTTCTTCAGGTCTTCGGTGAAGTCGGTTTCCGAGAACGCCTTGATCGAGTCGTAGGTGTTCTTGTGGCCGCCGATCATGCCCTGCGCCCACCACGAATCGATGAGGCCTTGCGACGACTTCGCGCCGGGGCGGTTGAAGCCGAAGAAGGGGCCCGAGGGCACGTCCTTGTAGAACTGCGAGCGGTTGGCCAGCTGCGCGGCGCGCAGGCCGTCGAACACCTCGATGGGCAGGCCGCCGGGGTTGGCCGCGGTCTTGAGCATGAGCGGCGGCACGGCCGAGATGAGCGCGGCCTTGGCCACGCGCTGGGTGCCATGGCGGCCGATGTAGCGCGCCACTTCGCCGCCGCCGGTGGAGAAGCCGACCAGGACGATGTTCTTCAGGTCCAGCGTCTCGATGACGGTGGCCAGGTCGTCGGCGTAGGTGTCCATGTCGTTGCCGTTCCACGGCTGGCTCGAGCGCCCATGGCCGCGGCGGTCGTGCGCGACGGTGCGGTAGCCCAGCGAGGAGAGGAAGAGCATCTGCGATTCCCAGCTGTCGGAATTGAGCGGCCAGCCGTGGCTGAAGACGACGGGCTGGCCGGTGCTGGGGCCCCAGTCCTTGAAGTAGAGCTGGGTGCCGTCCTTGGTGACGATGGTGTTGCTCATGACTTGCTTTCCTTTGAATGAAGAGGCCGCGCCGGCCTTCGGCGCAGCGGTGGATGCGGCGGATGCCGCGGTGGAGAAGCCGGTGCCCACGAGGGCGCCGGCTGCGACGGAAGCGCTGCCGAGCAGCAGGTTGCGGCGGGTCGGGGTAGCGGTCAAGTTCTTTGCGTGTGACATGGTGCGTTCCTTCGGTGACGGGGTGGAGATGGGCTGGAGAAATTTATATCGTATGGATTAATATCGCATGCGATATAAAAGGCATGAAAAAACAGGAGGGCGGATGCAGCGGGCCATCACGCGTTCCTGTCGAGGTTCGAGCGCAGGGCGAGCAGTTCGTCGCGGAGCCGGCCGATGTCGCCGGGCTCCAGTGCCATCGCTTCGGCCACGCAGGCGGGCAGGGCGCGCGCCTTCTTGTGCAGGGCGCGGCCTTCGGCGGTGAGGGACACGATGACCTGGCGTTCGTCCGATGCGGAGCGCACGCGCTGCACGAGGCCGCGCGCTTCGAGGCGCTTGAGCAAGGGGGTGAGGGTGGTGGTCTCCAGCGAGAGCCGCGTGCAGATCTCGGAGACGTTGATGCCGTCGCGCTCCCACAGCACCAGCATGACCAGGTACTGCAGGTAGGTGAGGTCCAGGTCGTGCAGCAGGCCGCGGTATACCTTGTTGAGGCTGAGCATCGTCGAGTACACGGCGAAGCAGAGCTGCTCGTCGAGCGCCAGGGGATTGGCCTTGGCGGCTTCGGCGGGTGCAACGGGTCGTGCGGCGGGGCGCTTGGAAGGCATGGGCCGGATATTAGATCGCATGCGATCTAATCGCAAGAGATATTTTTCGGTGATCCCGCGAGCTGCTCAGTCTGGCGATCTGCGGTAGGCGCCCGGTGGTGTTCCGAAGTGGCTCCTGAAACAGCGGCTGAAATGGCTCGCATCGCCGAAGCCGTTGCGGTAAGCGATCTCCGAAACGCTCAGGTGATCGAGCCTGCGGTTCTCCAATTCTTCCTTCGCGCGTTCGAGGCGGCGCGCCTTCAGGTACGCACCGTACTGCGTGCGCTGCATCTCGAAGAGGCGGTGCGTGAGCCGCTTGGAAATACCCAACTCCCTGGAGACCGCATCGACCGACAGCTCCGCATCGCCCAGGTGCGCCTCGATGTAGGCCACGAGCCGCTGCCAGCGGTCGCGCTCGCGGCGCTTGCCCTCGGCGGCATCGTCGTCCATGGACTCGCACGATTCGCAATACGTCGCGGCCAGCAGCGAGACGAAGGACTGCTCCGAGAAATAGGCGAGCGCCGGCGTGCCCTGCACCGGGCCGGGGAACACATGGCCCATGTGCGTGCGCGCGGCCTCGGCCAGCCGCGAATCGGCCCTCGCGAGCGTGGGCACGAAGCGCTCGTGCAGGTCCGCATGGATGCCGAAGAAGCGCCCGGCCGGCACGCGCAGCATCACCAGCTTGCCGGGCGTCTCGAGCGTGCACATCGAAGGCATGCGCGTGGTGCGAAAGGTGATGTCGCCCGCACGAAAGGGCATGCGCCGGCCGCCCTGGTCGATGGTGCCTTCGCCCTCGACGGCGATCATCGCGAGCACGTCGCCCGTACCGCTGGGCGAGGCGAACGCGGTGTCATGGCGCACCGCGAGCGGTGTCGAGGTGAAGCTGATGGCGAAGCCGCCGCCCACGAGGCGGCAGGCCTCCAGGCTCATGCGCGGGTTGCTGTCCTGCACGCTCAGTTCGCCCGGGTAGACGAGCGAGTCGAGCGCGCTGGAGTAGCCCTGCACGTCGCCCGGATAGAACGGGCGAAAGCGCGGTGCAAAGCTCAGGTCGGATGCGGTGTCGTGGTGCATGGTGGGGCTCCTGCGGTTGGCCCGCACGCTTCGTGCCAAGCGACCGCAGTCTAGGTCTCGGCCCGGCTCGCAACGATCGAGACTTTCCACTAGTGCGCCGTCCCGGTTGGCGCGCCGGGTCAATCGGCGTGCGCTCACGCACAAGAGCAAACCGCGCCTTGCTTCTTACATTGGCCTTCACGTCAATGCACAGGAGCCACAGCGTGACAACCCACGACAACCCCGCACCGTCCTTCGACGGACTCAGCTACGGCGATTGGAGCGAGGCCGAGAAGCTCGCGCTCAGCTGCCGCATCCTGGCCAAGGAAGGGCACTCCGAAACGCTGGCCGGGCAGGTCACCGTGCGGCAGGCCGACGGCACCTTTCTCACCACGCCGCTCGCGCATGCCTTCAGCGAGATCCGCCCGCAGTCGGTGATGCGCATCGACGATTCGCTGCGCGTGCTCGAAGGCCGTGGCGTGCCGAACCCCGCGGTGCGCTTTCACCTCTGGGTCTACAAGCGAAGGCCCGATGTGAACTGCGTGATGCACACGCACCCGCCCTATGTGTCGGCCCTTTCGATGACGGGCGAGCCGCTGCAGATCGCGCACATGGACGCCACGCCGTTCTTCGACGACTGCGCGTTCCTCGCGGAGTGGCCCGGCCTGCCGATCGCCGATGTGGAGGGCGAGATCATCTCGGCCGCGCTCGGCCCCAAGCGCTGCGTGCTGCTCGCCAACCACGGCTTCCTGGCGGCGACGGGGAGCATCGAGGAATCGCTCTACATGTCGGTGCTCATCGAGCGCGCGGCGCGCAACCAGCTGATCGCGCAGTCGGCGTACGGGCGGCTCAAGCTGGTGGACCCGGCGCTGGCGAAGGAGTCGCACGACTTCCTGCTGCAGCGGAGCATCGTGAACGCGAGCTTCGCGATGTTCGCGCGGCAGATCACCGGGGAGCGGCCATGAGCAGCATCGCTTCTCCGCTGCAAGGCGCGGCCGTGGAAAAGAAGCGCCAGAGCATGTGGAAGATCGGCGCCGCCACCATGGTCGGCACGGCCATCGAGGCCTTCGACTTTCTCGCCTACGGCACCGCGGCGGCGCTGGTGTTCAACAAGCTCTTCTTTCCGAACTTCGACCCCACGGTCGGCACGCTGGCCGCCTTCGGCACCTTCGCGAGCGGCATGCTGGCGCGGCCGCTGGGCGGCATCGTCTTCGGGCACTTCGGCGACCGGCTGGGGCGAAAGTCGATGCTCACGCTGAGCCTCTTGATGATGGGCATCTGCACCGTGCTGATCGGCCTGCTGCCCACTTACGAATCGATCGGCATGTGGGCCGCGGTGCTGCTGGTGCTGCTACGCATCGGCCAGGGCCTGTCGTTCGGTGGCGAGCTCGGCGGCGCGATGCTGATGGCCGTGGAGCATGCGCCGCCCAAGTGGCGCTCGCTGGTGGGCAGCATGCCGCAGATGGGTGCGCCCATCGGGGTGCTGCTGTCGTCGGGTGCGTTCGCGCTGGTGACGCAACTGCCCGAGGCGAGCTTCCTGAGCTGGGGCTGGCGGCTGCCGTTTCTGGCGAGCGCGGTGCTGATCGTGCTGGGCGTTTTCATCCGCATGAAGGTGGAGGAGTCGCCCGAGTTCATGCAGGTGAAGGTGCACCGGAAGACGGCCGTGCTGCCGGCGCGCGAGGTCGTCGTGGCGCACTGGAAGCCCTTGCTGCTGACCATCGGCGGCAAGCTGGCGGAGGTGACGCTGATCTACACGATCCTGGTGTTCTCGATCTCGTATGCGACCAGCCGCCTCGGGTTCTCGCGGGCCGATGCGCTGCACGCGCTCATCGCGGGCTCGGTCGTGATGGTCTTCACCATTCCGGCCAGCGGCTGGCTCGCGGACAAGGTGGGCGCGCGGCGGCTCTATGTGGTCGGCGGGCTGCTGCTGGCCGTGATGGCGGTGCCGTTGTTCCAGGCGATCGGCAGCGGCTCGCTCACGGCGTACACGGTGGCGATGGTGATCGCGCTGTCGATCAACTACGCGTTGATGTTCGCGCCGCAGTCGAACCTGTATGCGGCGCAGTTTCCGGCGGAGCTGCGCTACTCGGGCATCTCGATCGGCATCCAGTTCGCGGCGGCGATTGGCGGCGGGCTGGCGCCGATCATCGCGGCGACGCTGGTAGCGAAGTATTCGAGCATCGTGCCGGTGGGCATCTATGTCGCGGTGCTGGGCGTGATCGCGGCGGTGTGCGCGTATTTGATGCGGCCGACTTCGAACGAGTGATCGAACGAATGAATCAGGAGTGGCCGTCCACCCGCATCTGGAAGAGGAAGTAGGGCGGAATGCAGGCGCCGCGCCCCTCGGGCTGGCCCTCGGCTTGCGCGCAGATGAAGTCGTCGCGGCAGGGCTGCTGCGCCGAGCAGCTGCGCAGGTTGCCGGGGCGCGTGTGCTTGGCGAGGCACTCGCCGAAGGGCTTGTTCGCGGCGAGGCACTGGTTGAAGTCGCTTAGGATGGCGATGCCGCCGCAGGTGCCGTTCCTGTCGCGCGGATCGCAGGGCCCAGAGCACATGCCACCCGGGAAGCCGACAGCGGTTTTCTCGCACACGGAAGACGCGCCTTCGCAGGCGACGCGCGGCAGGTTATCGGCGCGGTCGAGCCACGGGTTGGCGGACTGCGTGATGCGCGCGGGCTCGCAGCTGGCGCCGACCGTGGCCTTCTCGGGCGCTGCGGGCGCGGCGTCCGGTTCGGCGAGCGGCCGGAACGGATCGGGCTGCGGTGTCGACAGCGCGGCGTGCACATAAGCGCCGCGGCGGGCCAGTTCGTCCTGCAGGTGCGGCGAGTGCGGCAGCGCGAGCGCATTGCCGGTCGTGAAGGTGCGCGATGCGCCGCGCCGGTCGATGCCCAGCAGGTGAAAGCCCGCGACCGCGCGGCTCTGGTGGCAGCCTGCGCAGCCGAGATCGTCGAGGCGGCGCAGCACGGCCTGCGGCGATTGCAGCGTGCGGCTGCCGGGCACGGCTTGCCAATCGCCGGGTGCGAAGACCTGCGCGAACGGCCGGTTAGCTAGGCGCGCGAGGCCGCGCGGTGCGACCGATATCGATTCGGTCGCGAGGAATTTGTCCGGGATCTGCACCGAGGCTTCGTCCAGTGCGCGCAGGTTGGCGGGCTGCTGCAGCCACTGCTGCAATTCCTTTCGCAACGGCGCGTTGGCCTTCAGACGCGCGACATCGGGCGTGTTCTCCAGCGGTGCCACCTCGAAGCGCTTCGCGCCAGCGTTCCAGCGGAAGGCGCGCAGCATGTATTCGGCATGGCCGCCGAGATCGGGCCGCACCGCCGAAGGCCAGCGCACGCTCTGCAGGTTGGTGGTGATTTGCGCGATGCGCGCGGGTGCGAGACGCGGCGGCGCGAGCGGACCGTCGGGCGACACGAGCCATCGGCCGAGCGCTTCGTCCTGCATCGAAGCCAGCGCCGGCTGCCAGACTCGCGCGGCGGCGGCGCAACTGCCGTTCGCATCGGGCGCATCGCCGCGCAGTTCGACGTTGACGGTCATCGGCAGGCGCGACTGCATCGCGGCGGTGCGGTAGGCGAGCCGGTACACGAGCCGCGTCTCTCCGCACGCGCCGTTCAGAAACGGCCGGCGATCCATGCGGTTGGCCACGCCGACCAGTTCGAAGAAGGCATCGGGGCTCGCGAGCCAGCGCGCGTCGAACAGCCGGTGCGGATAGCGCGCGATGCCGACGCCGGCCTGCTTGTCCGCGCGCTGGATGCGCGCGAGGCTTTCGCCGAGCGGCGTGGCGATGGACTGCCATGCCGCGGAACGCATCAAGGACTGGTTGGTCGCGATGCCGTCGGATGCCGCGGGCGCATCGCCGATCCAGTGGGCGAAGCTCGCGCCGGATTTTTCGGCCGACTGCAATGCGGTGGGCGAGGTGACGAGCAGCAGAGGTTCAGCCGCTTGCGCGAGAGACGCGAAGCCCGGTGCGAGCGCCAGTGCGAATGCGAGGGACAGGCAGTGTTTGAAGATCGGCACGCGGCCGATTGTGTCAGCGCCGCGGCGTGATGTTCAGCTTCGCGCAGAAGTCGTAGAAGGCTTCGAGCTGCAGCGATTTGTCGAACACCGCATCCACGCCCGCCGACAGCGCGCCTTCGCGCACCTCGGAGGTCGCGTAGTTCATGAGCACCACGGTGCGCTGCGCGGGCGACTTGTGGTCCTTCAAATACTGCGCGACGGTGAGCCCGTTGCCTTCGGCGAGGAACACGTCGATGACGGCCGCGTCCCATTCGTCGGGGTTGGCCTTGAGCCAGTCGATGGCTTCAGTGGAAGTGGTTGCGGTGCCGATGACATCGCATTCGGAAAATTCTTGCAGCCCGTCGGTCAGCGTGGTCGCGATCAGAGGGTTGTCTTCTATGAGGTAGATGCGGGTCATCGTTGTAGGCGAGAGAGTACGTTCCATCGGCTTGTCTCGGCCGAGGGGGTCATTGTCGGGGCGCATGCCCGGGGCCGAGTAAGACAACGCCGCCATCTGTCGTACATCCCTGTGGGGTGGTGGGCCGCGACGGGTGCAACACGGCGAGTTGTCTGGAAAAATACAACGCAATGACCACTGATCCGCAACCCAAGCTACGCGTGCTGCTCGTGGAGGACGACGTCGACACGCTCGCCACCACCCTGAAACTGCTGGAGGCCCTGGGGCACTGGGCGACTGGCGTCAAGAGCGCCGAGGCCGCCATCTCGCGTTTTTTCCATGGGGCCTTCGACGTGGTGATGGTGGACATCGGGCTGCCCGCGCTGTCGGGCCACGACTTCGCCGAGCGGCTGCTGCGCGACCACCATGTGCCCGTGATCTTCGTGACCGGGCAGGCCCAGCCGGCCAAGCCGCTGGCGGGAACCACCTGGCTGCGCAAGCCCTACACGGTCGAGCAGCTGACCCAGGCGCTGGAGCGCGCGGTGGTGTCGCCGTCGTAGACGGGCCTTGCCACGGGGCTCACCAGGAGATCAGCGGCGAGCGGTGCAGCCACGCATCGCCTTGCACCTGGTCCAGCACGAAGCTGGCGACGTCCGCCCGCGCGATGGTGCCGCCGTGGAATGCGGAGAGATCCGTGAGAGCGCGCACCGGCGCGCGCACTGCCTTGTCGTTCAGCACCGAGGGGCGTACCAGCACCCAGTCGAGCCCGCTCACCCGGACCACCGCCTCCTGCCGGTTCTTGTCCGCGTAGACCTTCCGCAGAAGCGCGGGAAAGATCAGCCGGTCGAAAACAAACCCGCCGTGCCCGGCGCTGTCGCCCGCGCCCATGCCGGTGACGCACACCAGGCGCTTGACGCCTTCCGCGCGCATCGCATCGACCAGCGCGCGCGTGGCGGTGGAAAGAAGGGTCACTTCGCGCAAGGGGCTGGCCGGCGTGCCCAACGCACTCACCACCGCGTCCGTGCCCGCGAGAGCCTTGCGCAAGGCCCGCTCGTCACGGGCGTCGCCCACGCTGATCTGTGCGCCCTCGAGGCCCGTCGCCTTCTCCGGGGAGCGCACCAGGGCGCGAACGTCGTAGCCGCGCGAAAGCGCCTGCTGCACGATCGATCGGCCTGTTCCCCCGGTGGCGCCGAGCACCAGGAGTTTCGGGCGCGCCGGCCCGTTGCCGGTGGCTTTGGTTTCGTTCATGACGACGCCTCGGCGGCGAAGTCGCGGTACGAGCGCAGCGGGCGGCCGAGCAGCGTGGTGAGGCGCTCCACGTCGCCCGCATCCGGGGTCATGCCCTCGGTGAGAAAACGTTCGCTCATGAGGCGCATGTCGTACGCCATCCAGCCGGGCATGAAGTTCAGCAGGTTCTTCTCGAAGCCCGCGGTGTCGTCGCCGCCGTAATTGATCGTGCGACCCAATGCGGCCGACCAGATGCTGGCGACGTCGGCCCCCGTGAGCGCGTCGGGCCCGACCAGGTTGATCCGGCTCAGCGGAAGCGATCCAGTGGCCTGTTCGCGTCGAAGCAGCTCAAGGGCGGCGATTTCCGCGATGTCGCGCGTGTCGATCATGGCCAGCCCCTTGCTGCCGATGGGCATCGGGTACACGCCGTGGCCGGTGACCACATCCTTGATGGTGAGGTCGTTCTGCATGAAGTAGGCAGGCCGCAGGATGGTGGCGCCGAAGTTCATCTGCTCGAGCATCCGCTCCACGCCGAACTTGCCCGCGAAGTGGGGCACGTTCAGGTACTTGTCGCTGTGGATCACCGAGAGATAGACGATGCGATCGATGCCCGCATCGCGTGCCACGTTCAGGGCGACGAGCGCCTGCGTGAATTCGTCCGGCACCACGCCGTTGAGCAGGAACAGCGTGGAGACCCCGGCCACGGCGCGGCGCAGCGACGTGACATCGAGCAGGTCGCCTTGAACGACTTCGACGCCGGCGGGGAAGCTGGTCTTTGCCGGGTCGCGGACCAGTGCGCGAACCGCGGCGCCGCTGTCCACGAGTTGCTGCACGACCTGGCGGCCGATGGCGCCCGATGCGCCGGTGATGAGGATGGTCATGAAAAAGCTCCGTTTGGGTTGAATGAGCCCAAATCTTCGTTGTTCCGTTTCATGCTCGATAGCCCTTATATTTGGACACTTCGTCTCATAGGTGGAACACATGGATTTACCTGCGCTGGCTGACTTCAACCTCGTCGCGCGGCATGGCGGGTTCGGCCGTGCCGCCCGCGAATCGGGCCGCCCCAAGGCCACGCTCTCGCGCCGGGTGTCCGACCTGGAGAGCGGCTTGAACCTGCGCCTGTTCGAGCGCGGCGCCAGGGTGCTGAAGCTCACCGAGGAGGGGCGCGCGCTCTACGAGCGGACATCGGTGCTGCTCGCCGAAATCGATGAGACGGCGGCGGCCATCGCATCGGGCGGCGAGACGCCGCGAGGCAGCTTGCGGGTGAGCGCGCCGCTGCTGTTCTCGCAGGCGGCCATGGGCAAGCTGGCGGCGCGGTTCGCGTCGATGCATCCGCTGATCCGGCTGGAGGTCACCACGGAGGACCGCGCGGTCGACATGGTGGAAGAGGGCTACGACCTGGTGATTCGCGTCAACCCCCACCCCGACGCGCGGTTGGTGGGGCGGATCTTCATGAGGGATCGCCTGGTCGTCGTTGCCAGCCCGCAGCTCAAGCCGCCGGCGCGCAAGGCCACGGTTCCGGCGGTCATGCGAGGCGGGGGCTTCGATGCCGCGGCGCCGTCGTGGGAGTACACGGCAAAGACCGGCAAGAAGCGCATCACGGTGGAGCCGGTGCTGAGCCTGTCTTCGCTGGTCATGGTGCGCGATGCGGTGCGTGCGGGCGTCGGTGCGGCGCGGCTGCCGGTGTCGCTCGTGACGAAGGACCTGGCCACCGGCAGGCTGGTGTGCTGGGGCGATGTCGAGGGCCCGGAGATCGCGCTGTGGGCCTTGTACCCGTCGCGCCGCCTGCTGAGCAACCGGGTATCTACGTTCCTCGAATTTCTGAAGGAAGCGTTTCCCCTCGGGTCCCCCGAAGAGCTGGCGGCCTTCATCGATTGAAGTCGCGCCGGCTGCGCGTTGGCGCGTCGGCGCGCAGGCTCCGGCTTGCCCGCAAGTCGCGTGCGCCACATCCCGATGAAGAGAAAGCGTTGAAGAGAGTGGCGCCGAAAAAACGGCGCCGCTACCGCGAGAGCCCCACCGCCGTCATCAGGAAGCGAAACACCACCGCCACCACGAACAGCGCTGTCACGCTCGCGAGCCAGATGGCCACGAGCCACGCGAGGCGCCGGCGCCAGGTGCGCGGCCGCGCTTCCTGCCCGGCCTCAGTGGTACCCGTCGCCATGCCGCACCTTGCCGCGAAAGACCCAGTAGCTCCATGCCGTGTACATGAGGATCACCGGAATGATCAGGAGCGCCCCCACCAGCGCGAAGCCCAGGCTCTGCGGCGGTCCGGCCGCCTGCCAGATCGAGATGTCCGGCGGAATCACGTTCGGCCAGAGGCTGATGCCCAGGCCCGTGTAGCCGAGGAACAGCAGCCCGAGCGTGAGCACGAACGGCGTGCCGTGGCCGTCGCCGCGCAGCGCGTACAGCAGCCGCCACACGACCGCGCCCACCAGGAGCGGCACCGGCAGGAAGTACAGCAGGTTCGGCAGCGTGAACCAGCGCCGCGCGATGGCCTCGTGCGCGAGCGGCGTCCACACGCTCAGCACCCCGATCACCGCGAGCATCGCCCAGACGAGCGGCCGCGCGAGCGTGCGCATGCGCGCCTGCAGCTCGCCCTCGGTCTTCATCACGAGCCAGGTGGCGCCCAGCAGCGCATACGCGGCCACCAGCGCGAGCCCGGTGAACACCGAGAAGGGCGAGACCCAGTCGAACGCGCCGCCCGAGAAATTGCCATCGACCACCTTCAGGCCGTTCAGAAACGCGCCCAGCGTCACACCCTGGAAGAAGGTGGCGGTGAACGAGCCGCCGATGAATGCCGCGTCCCACCAGCGGCGCTTGCCCGCGCGCGCCTTGAAGCGGAACTCGAACGCCACGCCGCGAAACACGAGCCCGATCAGCATGAGGATGAGCGGCAGGTAGAACGCGCTCAATATCACCGCGTACGCGAGCGGAAACGCCGCCAGCAGCCCCGCGCCGCCGAGCACCAGCCAGGTCTCGTTGCCGTCCCACACGGGCGCGACGGTGTTCATCATCACGTCGCGGTCTTCCTTGGCGGGCACGAGCGGAAAGAGGATGCCGATGCCCAGGTCGAAGCCATCCATCACCACGTACATCATGATCCCGAAGAGGATGATGACGGCCCAGATCAATGCGAGGTCAATGCCCATGGCGAGCCTCCGGTGCGGCGAGGTCGCCCTCTGCATCGACGCCTTCGCGCGCGGCCGACAGCGGGCGCATCGGATGGCGCGGCTCGCCCGGCCCGCCATGAACCGGTGGCTCCGGTGGCTCGTGGTCGCCGTCCGGCGGGCCCTTGGCGATCAGGCGCAGGCCATAGGCCGTGCCCGCGCCGAACACGGCGATATACACCAACACGAAGAGCGCGAGCGTGAAGCCCACCTGCGAGGCCGAATGCTGCGGCGACACCGCATCGGCCGTGCGCATGAGCCCGTACACCACCCAGGGCTGGCGGCCGATTTCTGTCGTGTACCAGCCCGCAAGAATGGCCACCAGGCCGGCCGGCGACAGCAGCAATGCAAAGCGCAGGAACAGGCGGTGCGAGAAGACGCGCTCGCGCCGCCGCAGCCACAGGCCCCACACCGCCAGCGCGATCATCAGCACGCCCAGGCCCACCATGAGGCGGAAGGTCCAGAACACGATGGTGGAATTGGGCCGGTCCTCGCGCGCGAAGTCCTTGAGCGCGGGGATCTGCCCGTCCCAGCTGTGCGCGAGCAGCAGGCTGCCCGCGCGCGGAATCTCGATCGCGTAGCGCGTGACCTCGGCCTGCATGTCGGGCCAGCCGAACAGGATGAGCGGCACGCCTTCGCCCTCGGGCGTGCGCTCCCAGTGGCCCTCGATGGCCGCGAGCTTGGCCGGCTGGTGCTCCATGGTGTTCAGGCCGTGCTGGTCGCCGATGAGCGCCTGGATCGGCGCGGCCGCCAGCAGCATCCACAACGCCATCGACAGCATGGTGCGAACGCGCGTGTTGTCGCGTCCGCGCAGCAGGTGCCACGCCGCGCCGCCGCCCACCATGAGCGCCGTGGCGATGTACGAGGCCACCACGGTGTGCGCGAGGCGGTAGGGGAACGAGGGGTTGAAGATCACGCGCAGCCAGTCGACCGGCACCACGCGCCCGTCGATGATCTCGTGGCCCTGGGGCGTCTGCATCCAGCTGTTGGAAGCAAGAATCCAGGTGGCCGAGACCAGCGTGCCGATGGCCACCGCGAGCGTGGAGACGAAGTGCAGCCCGGGGCCCACGCGGTCGCGCCCGAAGAGCATCACGCCGAGAAAGCCGGCCTCCAGGAAGAACGCGGTGAGCACCTCATAGGCCAGGAGCGGCCCGGTCACGCCGCCCGCGAAGCGCGAGAAGTTGCTCCAGTTGGTGCCGAACTGGTAGGCCATGACCAGGCCCGACACCACGCCCATGCCGAAGGCCACGGCGAACACCTTGATCCAGAACTGGTAGAGGTCCAGGTACACCTTGCGGCCGGTGCGAAGCCACAGGCCCTCGAGCACGGCGAGGTAGCTGGCCAGGCCGATGGTGAGCGCCGGGAAAACGATGTGGAACGAGATCGTGAACCCGAACTGGATACGCGCGAGCGTGAGGGAGTCCATGACCTGAGCATCTCCATTGAACGTGGTGCATCGGTGCTGCGCCAGGAGTCATTGAACATCAGGCCCAAGGTCTTGGGAATAGGACACATCGCCCTTGGACATTTCGTCCGCATCCGCGTCCCGGCGCGCGCCCTCCTGTCGCCAGGCGGTTTCCTCAGGCCGTGCGGCAGGCGGGCGCCGGTGCTTCACGCATCACGCTTCGCGCTGGCGGCTAGGAGCAGGACAGCTTCAATGCCTCGATGCGGCCGCCGAAGCCGAGCTTGCGCACCAGGCCGCCTTCGCGGCTGTTGGGCTCGAAGCGCACGGTGCGGTCCCTGAACATGGCGTGCTCGTACACCTCCAGCGTGGCGCGGGGGCCGACGCGCACGCTGTCGATGTCGCGCTTGAGTTGGCGCGCGGTGCCCTTGTCCATGCTCTGGACCTGGGCCGGGCCCACGAGGGTGGCCACGTCGCCCTGGAAGTCGCGCTTCGAATAGAACTGGGCCCAGCAGCCCGAGGCCAGCCGCGGGTCCTCGATGCGCAGCGGGACGAGCAGGATGGTGGGGTCGGGCTGGTTCTCTACGCCCGAACTCGCGGTGGAGGTCGAGGTGGGCGCGTTGCTGGCGCAGGCGCCGAGCGCAACGGCGCCGGCAATCAGAAGGTAGCGATGAAGATTCATGGGTCGGGGCCGGGGTCGGCCGATGGCGGTTTCGAAGCGGCCTAAGCTATCGCGCCCGCGGCTGCGCTGCGTAGGAGCAGGACGCGACCGGCGGTCGTTCCTGCTCCCGACAGCCGGCCGAATCATCTCTTCGTTCCTTCATGCCCCAGCTGCCGGTGCTGTCGTCATGTCGCGACCACCTTCGCGGCCACGCGGTCCAGCGCTTGCATGGCATCCGCCGGCAACGCCAGCTTTCCGGCAGCCAGGTTCTCGCGCAGATGCCCGACCGACGAGGTCCCGGGGATCAGCAGGATATTGGGCGAGCGGCGCAGGAGCCAGGCCAGCGCCACCTGCATCGGGGTAGCGCCAAGACGCTCCGCGATCTCGGACAGCGCGGAAGACTGAAGCGGCGTGAAGCCGCCGAGCGGGAAGAATGGAACGTAGGGGATTCCGTCTCTTGCCAGATCGTCGATGAGCGCGTCGTCGTTGCGATGCACGAGGTTGTACTGGTTCTGCACGCAGGCGATGCGGCAGATGCCGCGGCCCTGCGCGACCTGTGCGGGCGTGACGTTGCTCAGGCCGATGTGGCGCACCAGGCCCTGGCGCTGCAGGTCGGCCAGCGCAGTGAGCGGTGCCTCGATCGAGCCCTCGGCCGGACCGTGCACGTCGAACATGATCCGCAGGTTGACCACCTCCAGCACATCCAAGCCGAGGTTGCGCAGGTTGTCGTGCACCGCCTGCGTGAGCTCTGCGGCGGAGAAAGCCGGCAGCCAGCCGCCCGTGTCGGAGCGCTTCGCCCCGATCTTGGTGACGATGACGAGGTCCTTTGCATAGGGCGCGAGCGCCTCGCGGATGATCTGGTTGGTGATGTGCGGTCCGTAGAAGTCGCTGGTGTCGATGTGGTCCACACCGCTGGCGACGGCTTCGCGCAGCACGGCCACTGCCGCATCGCGGTCCTTGGGCGGGCCGAACACGCCGGGGCCGGCGAGTTGCATGGCGCCGTAGCCGAGCCGTTGGACGGTGCGGTCGCCGAGGGTGAATGTGCTGTCGATCTGGCTGCCGGGCATGATGGTTTTCCTTGCGTGCTGTAGAGATGAACGGGTGTGTGAAGGCAGTCTAGGCAGCGCATGCGTGTTTGATAAGCCGAGATAATCGGCACGGGCTGTGCAGGATTCAGAACAATGAAAGTCGATCTCGGAGATCTCAATGCCTTCGTGGCAGTCGCGGGCGCCAAGGGCTTTCGGGACGGCGCGCGCCTGAGCGGCGGGAGCGCCTCGAGCCTGAGCGAGGCGGTGCGCCGGCTGGAAACCCAGCTCGGGGTGCGCCTGCTGCATCGCACGACGCGCAGCGTGCGGCCCACGGAAGCCGGAGAACGGCTGCTCGAGCGCCTGCGGCCCGCGCTCACCGAGGTCGAGGCCGCGCTGGATGTGGTGAACGGCTTTCGCGACCGGCCGGCGGGCACGCTCAAGCTCAACGTGCCGATCAGCGCCGCGCGGCTGGTGCTGCCGTCGATCGTGCCGCGGTTTCTTGCCGCCTACCCGGAGATCTCGCTCGAAGTGATCGCGGAGGACAGCTTCGTCGATGTGCTGGCCGCCGGTTGCGACGCCGGCATTCGCTACGACGAGCGGCTCGAACAGGACATGGTCGCGGTGCCGATCGGCCCGCGCGTGCAGCGCTTCGCGGCAGCGGCCGCACCGTCGTACCTGGACCGCCGCGGCCGGCCCGAGCATCCGCGCGACCTGCTCGGCCACGCGTGCCTGCGGGGGCGTTTCGCGAGCGGCTCAATGCCGCCGTGGGAGTTCGAGCGCGATGGCGAGACCTTGCGGCTCGATGTCACCGGGCAATTGATCGTGCGGATCGGCTCGGCCGCCGAGCTCTCGATTGATGCGGCCATCGCCGGCGCCGGGGTGATCTATCTGTTCGAGGACTGGCTGCGGCCTCACCTGGACAGCGGTGCGCTCGAGCCGATTCTGGAGCCTTGGTGGCCGCGTTTCTCCGGGCCCTTTCTCTACTACTCCGGCCGTCGGCTGCTGCCCGCGCCGCTTCGGGCCTTCGTGGATTTCATACAGCGCGGGGCCTGAGTGCCGAGGTGCCCTCGCAGCCTCGTCGCGCTGTGTAATGCGATCTCGACAAGGACACCCATGAATTTCCGAAGCCGCTTCTTCTCGCGCCTCGTGTCGGGCATGGCCGCCGCGCTGCTTGCCGTGCTCGCGCCCGTCCCCGCACGGGCCGACATCACCGTGCAGGAAATCAAGATCCCGATGACGGTCAAGGGCATGTTCAGCGACTCGCACATCCAGCTGTCCGCCACCGAATACAAGCCCGAAGGGGAGGGCCCGTTTCCGCTCATGCTGATCAACCACGGCACGCCGCGGTCGCCGGCCGATTTCCCGACATGGAAGAACTTCCTCGGCTGGCAGGCGCAGCTCTTTGCGCGGCACGGCTTCGTGGTGATCAATACCTTGCGCCGCGGCTACGGAAGCTCCGACGGGCCGTGGGCCGAGAACTACTTCAGCTGCGGCAACCCCGACTACATCGGCGCCGGACTCGAAACCGCCAAGGACATCGACGCCGCGCTCGCGTACGCCCGCGCACAACCTTATGTCGATGCGAAGCATGTGGTGCTGGTCGGGCATTCCGCCGGCGGCTTCGGTGCGCTGGCCTTGTCCAGCCAGAACCCGCCCGGCGTCGTCGGCACGATCAGCTTTGCCGGCGGGCGCGGCTCACGCGGACCCGACGACGTCTGCTACGACGGCAAGCTGGTCGCGGCCTTCAGCCACTACGCCAGCACCACCCATGTGCCGATGCTGTGGTTCTATTCCGAGAACGATCACTTCTTCAACCCGGCGCTTGCGAAGCGGTTGGGCGAGGCTTATCAGACCAAGGGCGTGGACCTCGAACTGGAAATCGTGCCGCCCTATGGCAACGAGGGGCACAGCTTCTTTCAGGGGCGGCCGAATGTCGGCGTCTGGGCGCCGACGGTGGATGCGTTCTTCAAGAAGATCGGGTTGCAGGAGCATGTGCAGTAAGCGCATGCGGGATGCGCTCGGGGGGCGGCGGCTGGCGAGCCGTCGTGCGGATTGCCATCCCGCACGCGGCACCTTGGATGGCGGCCCATGAGAAACTACCCGGCTGATGCAGCCGATGTCTGGCTGATGGTGACGGGACCCGCGCCTTCCCGAACCGGATGGCGTGCACACGCAGGGTTCCAAGCGTATGAGTGATCAATCCAAGTTGTCGAATCTCAAAGAAAAAACCGTCTCGGTCGCGCCGATGATGGACTGGACGGACCGTCATTGCCGGTACTTCCATCGCCTGATGTCGCGTCACGCGCTGCTCTACACCGAGATGGTGACGACCGGCGCGCTGGTGCATGGCGACGTGCCGCGGCACCTTCGCTTCCACGCGGAAGAACACCCCGTGGCGCTGCAGCTGGGCGGCAGCGAGCCGGCCGACTTGGCGCATTGCGCGAAGCTCGGCCAGGAGTGGGGCTACGACGAGATCAACCTGAACTGCGGCTGCCCGAGCGAGCGCGTGCAGCGTGGCGCGTTCGGCGCCTGCCTCATGAACGAACCGCAACTGGTGGCCGACTGCGTGAAGGCGATGGTCGATGTGGTCGATGTGCCGGTCACCGTGAAGCACCGCATCGGCATCGACAAGATCGAGAGCTACGAGTTCGTGCGCGACTTCGTAGGCCAGGTGAGCGAAGCGGGGTGCGGCACCTTCATCGTGCATGCGCGCAATGCCTGGTTGAAGGGGCTGAGCCCGAAGCAGAACCGCGAGATTCCGCCGCTGCGTTACGCACTCGTGCACCGGCTCAAGCACGACTTTCCCGCGCTGAGTTTTTCCATCAACGGCGGCATCTCGGTCAACGAGCAGGTGCACGAGCATCTGCGGCTGCTCGATGGCGTGATGGTGGGGCGCGAGGCGTATCACAACCCCTGGTGGCTCGCGGAGTGGGACGCCGAGTTCTTCGGCGCCACGCCGCAGCCGCTCACGCGCGAAGAGGTGGAGTCGCTGATGTGCGACTACATGGTGCGCGAGGCGGCCGAGCACGGCACGCAGTGGTCGTCGATCGCGCGCCACATGCTGGGCCTGCGCAACGGCCTGCCCGGCGCGCGGCGCTGGCGCCAGGTCTGGAGCGACCATCGCCTGAAGACGCGCCCGCCGCACGAGGTGATGGCGCTCGCGCACGAGCCGGTCGCGCAGGCCGCCTGAGCCGGCTGGCGGCCAGGCCGCTTTTCGCTTTCCCCGCCCATCCGCCTCGTCTTCGAACTCAGTGATTTCGTGCGTTAGTTCGCTCGAAACGTCTCTTTTTCGTCGGTCAATCGAGGCGTTTTACCTTTTTTTAACGGAACATGGTTCCGAAACAATGCGGCAACAAGTGTGGCTTAGACGCCTGTTTTTGCTCAAGAATAAAGAGGTCAGGGAAACAAAAAAAAGGTTCTTCACATGAGCGAAGCTGTTGGCAGCAAAGAGGAAGTGAGCGCACTGGCACGCGGCTTGGCATTGCTCAAGACCATCGGGATGGCCGCCGCGCCGATGGGCAACCGGGATCTGGCCGACACGACGGGCATCCCCAAGGCGACCGTCTCGCGGTTGACCGCCACGCTGGTGGGCGCCGGGTACCTGCGCCAGTCGCGCGACAGCGAGCGCTTCAGCCTCGGGCCGGCGCTGCTCGACATGAGCAGCCGGTATCTGCGGCATTTCGATTTGCGCACGGTCGCGCGGCCCCATCTGACGGAGCTGTCGGAGTTCGCGGGCGCCAGCATCCACGTGGGCGTGCGCGACGAACTCGACATGCTGGTCATCGATTCGCTGCGGCCGCGTTCGGCGCTCATCAGTTCGCGCATCGAGTTGGGCACGCGCCTGCCGATCGCCACCTCGGCGGCCGGCCGGGCGTACCTGGCGGCGCTGCCGCAACCCGAGCAAGCCGTGCTGCTGGAGCAGATCCGCACCGAGACCGGGGAGAACTGGCCCACGGTGGAGCCCGGCCTGCTGGCGGGCATCGAGGAATACGCCCGCCTGGGCTATTGCAGTTCCTTCGGCGAATGGCACCCCCACATCCATGCCCTGGGCTTCGCGCTGCAGGGCCCGGGTGGCGAACGCTACGGCCTGAGTTGCGCCGGCCCCGCCTACCTGCTGCCCAAGGACGTCATGCTCAGCCGTGTGGCGCCGCGGCTGCAGGAAATTGCCCAGCGGATCGCCAAGGAAGCCGGCACCGCGGCAGACGCCGGCTGAGCGGCCGCCCGCGAACTCAGTTCGCCGCTTCCAGGCCGTTCTTGAAGTGCTCGCGCATGCGGGCCATGGCGCCAGCGGCGTCGCGCGATTCGATCGCGGCCATCACCGAGCGGTGCTCGGCCAGCGATTCGGCGATGCGCCCCGCCTTCAGCAGCGAGTTGTGGCGGTTGAGCTTCATCACCTTTCGAAGGTCCGCCACCATCTGGTCGCGCCACTTGTTGTTGGCGATGGCCAGGAGCTGCATGTGAAAGCGCTCGTTCAACGCGAAGAAGTGCTCGCGGTCTTCCTTGCCCGGCGCGGCGGCGGCTTCGAGCTCGGTGTGCAGGCGCTTCAATTCGGCGCGCTCCGCATCGGTGGCGCGCTCGGCCACCACGCCGGCCGCGTCGCTCTCCAGCAGGGAGAGCAGGTGGTAGACGTCCGCCAGGTCCTGCTCGGACACCTCGGTCACATAGGCGCCGCGGCGCAGCTTCATCGTCACCAGCCCTTCGGCGGCCAGCACCTTGAGCGCCTCGCGCAGCGGGGTGCGGCTGATGCCGTACTCCTCGGCCAGCTTGAGTTCGTCGATCCAGCTGCCGGGCTCCAGCTCGCGGCGGAAGATCCGCTGGCGCAGCAGCTCGGCCACTTCTTCGTAGAGGGCGCGCGGGGTGAGCGGGGTTAATGGAGTCGAGGGGACGGCGGACATGGGCAGGAATGTACCGCAGAAAACGGGTTTGAATTAATAATTATGGATCGGTTAGACTCGCTGCCGGCCTGCAAATCCCTGCGGGCGAATTTGCGAATCCCCTGCAAGACAACTGCAAAGCGGCGCCTTCCATGAGCAGCACACCCGAACGCACCTTCAAGCCCGCCGACCTCGGCGCCTGGGCCAAGTCCGCGGCCAAGTCCGCGCCGGGCGGCGACGTGAGCGCGCTGAACTGGGTCACGCCCGACGGCATCACCGTCAAGCCGCTCTACACCGCGGCCGACCTGCAGGGCCTGAAGTACACCGACACGCTGCCCGGCTTCGAGCCGTACCTGCGCGGCCCGCAGGCCACCATGTACGCGGTGCGCCCGTGGACCATCCGCCAATACGCCGGCTTCTCGACCGCCGAGGAATCGAACGCCTTCTACCGCAAGGCCCTGGCCGCGGGCGGACAGGGCGTGAGCGTGGCCTTCGACCTGGCCACCCACCGCGGCTACGACAGCGACCATCCGCGCGTGACCGGCGACGTCGGCAAGGCCGGCGTGGCGATCGATTCGGTGGAAGACATGAAGATCCTGTTCGACCGGATCCCGCTGGACAAGGTCTCCGTGTCGATGACGATGAACGGCGCCGTGCTGCCGGTGCTCGCGGGCTACGTGGTCGCGGCCGAGGAGCAGGGCGTGGCGCAGGACCAACTGAGCGGAACCATCCAGAACGACATCCTCAAGGAGTTCATGGTCCGCAACACCTACATCTTTCCGCCCGCGCCGAGCATGCGGATCATCGGCGACATCATCGAGTACACGGCGCAGAACATGCCCAAGTTCAACTCGATCAGCATCAGCGGTTATCACATGCAGGAGGCCGGCGCGAACCAGGCGCTGGAGCTCGCATTCACGCTGGCCGACGGCAAGGAATACGTGAAGACCGCGCTGGCCAAGGGCCTCGACGTCGATGGCTTCGCCGGGCGCCTGAGCTTCTTCTGGGCCATCGGCATGAACTTCTATCTGGAAGTGGCCAAGATGCGCGCGGCGCGCCTTCTGTGGTGCCGCATCATGAAGGAGTTCGAGCCCAAGAACCCCAAGAGCCTGATGCTGCGCACGCACTGCCAGACCTCGGGCTGGTCGCTCACCGAGCAGGACCCGTACAACAACATCGTGCGCACCACCATCGAGGCGATGGCCGCGGTGTTCGGCGGCACGCAGAGCCTGCACACCAACGCGCTGGACGAAGCCATTGCGCTGCCCACCGAGTTCAGCTCGCGCATCGCGCGCAACACGCAGCTCATCATCCAGGAAGAGACGCACATCACCAACGTGGTGGACCCTTGGGCCGGCAGCTACATGATGGAAAAGCTCACGCAGGACATGGCCGATGCGGCCTGGGCCATCATCGAGGAGGTTGAGGCGATGGGCGGCATGACCAAGGCGGTGGACAGCGGCTGGGCCAAGCTCAAGATCGAGGCGGCCGCGGCCGAGAAGCAGGCGCGCATCGACTCGGGCAAGGACGTGATCGTGGGCGTCAACAAGTACAAGCTCAAGAACGAGGACGCGATCGACAGCCTCTCGATCGACAACGTGATGGTGCGCGACCAGCAGGTGGCGCGGCTGCAGAAGATCCGCGCGTCGCGCGACAGCGCCAAGGTGCAGGCCGCGCTCGATGCGCTCACCGAAGCGGCCGAGAACGGCACGGGCAACCTGCTCGCGCTGAGCATCGACGCGGTGCGCCTTCGCGCCACGGTGGGCGAGATTTCGGACGCGCTCGAAAAATCATTCGGCCGCCATCGGGCCGACACGCAAAAGGTGACCGGTGTGTACGCAGCTGCCTATGACTCCGCCGAGGGCTGGGAAGCCCTCAAGACCGAAATCAACGCCTTCGCCGAGGAACAGGGGCGCCGTCCTCGCGTGATGATCTCCAAGCTCGGGCAGGACGGGCACGACCGCGGCGCCAAGGTGGTGGCCACGGCCTTCGCCGACCTGGGCTTCGACGTGGACATGGGGCCGCTCTTCCAGACGCCCGAGGAGTGCGCGCGGCAGGCGATCGAGAACGACGTGCATGCCGTCGGCGTGAGCACCCTCGCGGCCGGCCACAAGACGCTGGTGCCCGCCATCATCAACGAGCTCAAGAAGCAGGGCGCGGACGACATCATCGTGTTCGTCGGCGGCGTCATTCCGCGGCAGGACTACGACTTTCTCTACGAGGCCGGCGTCAAGGGCATCTACGGACCGGGCACCCCGATCCCGGCCAGCGCCAAGGACGTGCTGGAGCAGATCCGCGCGGCGGTCGCGGCCTGACCGGGACGCCAGACGTGGGCGATCTCTTGTCGCGGCTGTCGCTGCAGCCCGTGGATTCCAGCGATTTCGAGGACATGCTGGCCGTGCGCATCGATGCGATGCGCCCGAGCCTGGAGCGTGTCGGGCGTTTCGACCTCGCGCGTTCGCGCGAACGGCTGAGCGCGGGATTCGCCGTGCCGTTCATGCACCACATCGTGCTCGACGGCGACCAGCGCGTGGGCTTCGTCACGCTCAAGCCCGAGGGCGCGGATGCGCTGAGGCTCGATCATCTTTATTTGCGCACCGGCTTCCAGGGGCGCGGCATCGGCGAATGGGTGATGCGCTGGGCCAAGGCCGAAGCGCGCGAAAAGAACCTCGACATCAAGCTCACCGCGCTCGTGCAGAGCGATGCGAACCGCTTCTACCTGCGGCACGGCTTCGTGCTGGAGGGCGAGGAGGGCGTCGATCTGCACTACCGCTGGCGCGTGCAGGACGCAACCGCGCCTTCACATGTTCGTTCGAAATACAACCACCCGTTCGGGCTGAGCTTGTCGAAGCCTTCCACCATCCTCGTGAAACCCTTTTTCGTCTACCTGCTGCGCTGTTCGGATGGCTCGTACTACGCGGGCCATACCGACGACATCGATGTCCGGATGCGCCAGCATGCCGATGGGCAGGACGGATATACCGCGACGCGAAAGCCGCTCGAGTTGGTTTGGCAGGGCGAGTTCGACACGCGAGAAGGTGCGATCGCGTTCGAGCAGCAGATCAAGGGATGGTCGCGTGCGAAGAAAGAGGCTCTGATTCGAGGCGAGTGGGACCGCATCAAGGAACTGGCGAAGTCCAGCGGCGCGCGCGGGCAGCTTCGACAAGCTCAGCCCGAACGGTCGGGGGAGAGTCCCGGCACGATGGTTCGCGCTGACGCTGTCGCTGACGTTCGTCATGACGTCACCGATCGTCCCCACGCAGCTGTTCGTCCCGACACAGCCGATCGTCCCGACACAGCCGATCGTCCCGACATACCCGTTCGCCCTGAGCCTGTCGAAGGGCCATCCACCACACAGCCCCGGCTTCGACAAGCTCAGCCCGAACGGTCGGTGGGGGAGGATAGAAATACTGTTTCGTCCCGATCCTTGGCGCCATCCGCTTTGTTGGACGGCGTTGTTTCGGACGCTGCACCCATCCAGCGGCGCGCGATCGCCAAGGCGATCACGCTGCTCGAATCCACGCGGGCCGACCACCGCACCCAGGCCGACGAACTGCTCACCGCGTTGCTGCCGCGCACCGGCCATTCGTTTCGCCTCGGCATCTCGGGCGTGCCAGGGGTGGGCAAGTCGACCTTCATCGAAACGCTGGGCCTCTTGCTGATCGACAAGGGGCATCGCGTCGCGGTGCTCACCATCGACCCTTCGTCTACCGTGTCCGGCGGCTCCATCCTCGGCGACAAGACGCGCATGGAGCGGCTCTCGGTGCACGAGCGCGCCTACATCCGCCCGAGCCCGTCGAGCGGCACGCTCGGCGGCGTGGCCGAGAAGACGCGCGAGGCGATGCTGGTGTGCGAGGCCGCGGGCTACGACGTCGTGATCGTCGAGACCGTGGGCGTGGGCCAGTCCGAGACCGCGGTGTCCGGCATGACCGACATGTTCGTGCTGATGCAGTTGCCCAACGCCGGTGACGACCTGCAGGCGATCAAGAAGGGCGTGATGGAGCTCGCGGACCTCGTGGTCATCAACAAGGCCGACATCGACAAGGACGCCGCCACGCGCGCGCAGGCCCAGATCACCTCGGCGCTGCGCCTCTTCGGCCACCAGGGCAACCCGGATCACGCGCATGCGGTGCACGACGCGCACAGCGGCGCGGAGGTGCGCTTCTGGCTGCCCCGGGTGCTGCAGCTGAGCGCGCTCGCGGGCACGGGCGTCGATGCCTTCTGGGAAGCCGTCACCCAATTCAGATCGCTGCAGACCGCCAACGGCAAGCTCGCCAGGCGCCGCGAAAAACAGGCCACCGCGTGGATGTGGGAGCGCATCGACGCGGGCCTCAAGCACGCCTTCAGGCACCACCCGCAGGTGCGCGAACTGCTGCCGCAACTGACCCAGCAGGTGGCGCAGGGCGCGCTGCCGGCATCGACCGTGGCGCGCCAGCTGCTCGCGGCGGCGGCCATCACCGCCAGCCGCTGACAGCACCGCACAGCACACCCCATTCACACGACCACAGCTTCGGAAGCACACCATGCAAGAACTGATTGAACAACTCGAACAGCGCCGCGCCAAGGCGCGCCTGGGCGGCGGACAGAAGCGCATCGACGCGCAGCACGCCAAGGGCAAGCTCACCGCGCGCGAGCGCATCGAGCTGCTGCTGGACGACAACACCTTCGAAGAGTGGGACATGTTCGTCGAGCACCGCTCGGTCGATTTCGGCATGGCCGAGCAGAAGATCCCCGGCGACGGCGTGGTCACCGGCTACGGAATGATCAACGGCCGCCTGGTGTTCGTGTACAGCCAGGACTTCACCGTCTTCGGCGGCGCGCTCAGCGAAGCGCATGCCGAGAAGATCTGCAAGGTGATGGACCAGGCGATGAAGGTCGGCGCACCGGTCATCGGCCTCAACGATTCGGGCGGCGCGCGCATCCAGGAAGGCGTGGCGTCGCTGGGCGGCTATGCCGACGTGTTCCAGCGCAACGTGATGGCCTCGGGCGTGGTGCCGCAGATCAGCATGATCATGGGCCCGTGCGCGGGCGGCGCGGTGTATTCGCCGGCCATGACCGACTTCATCTTCATGGTGAAGGACTCCAGCTACATGTTCGTCACCGGCCCCGACGTGGTGAAGACCGTGACGCACGAGACCGTGACGGCCGAGGAGCTCGGCGGCGCCATCACCCACACCACCCGCAGCGGCGTGGCCGACATGGCGTTCGAGAACGACGTGGAGGCGCTGATGATGCTGCGCCGCCTGTACAACTACTTGCCGCTCAATAACCGCGAGAAGCCGCCCGTGCGCCTGGGCAACAACGGCCAGGGCGACCCGGCCGACCGGCCCGACTACTCGCTCGACACGCTGGTGCCCGACAACCCGAACAAGCCCTACGACATCAAGGAGCTGATCCTCAAGGTGGTGGACGACGGCGACTTCTTCGAGCTGCAGCCCGACTACGCGAAGAACATCGTGATCGGCTTCGCGCGCATGGAAGGCCAGACGGTCGGCATCGTGGCGAACCAGCCGCTGGTGCTGGCAGGGTGCCTGGACATCAAGAGCAGCATCAAGGCCGCGCGCTTCGTGCGCTTTTGCGATGCGTTCAACATCCCGGTCATCACCTTCGTCGACGTGCCCGGCTTCATGCCCGGCACGGGTCAGGAGTACGGCGGCATCATCAAGCACGGCGCCAAGCTGCTCTACGCGTACGCGGAGTGCACGGTGCCCAAGATCACCGTCATCACGCGCAAGGCCTATGGCGGCGCGTACGACGTGATGGCATCCAAGCACCTGCGCGGCGACGTCAACCTCGCCTGGCCGCGCGCCGAGATCGCGGTGATGGGCGCCAAGGGCGCGGTGGAAATCATCTTCCGCGAAGACAAGAACGACCCCGAGAAGCTGGCTGCGCGCGAAGCCGAATACAAGGCGCGTTTTGCGAACCCCTACGTGGCGAGCGCACGTGGCTACATCGACGACGTGATCCTGCCGCACGAGACGCGCAAGCGCATCTGCCGCTCGCTGGTGATGCTGCGCGAGAAGAAGCTCGAGAACCCGTGGCGCAAGCACGGGAACATTCCGCTGTGATCGGCAAGGAGAAGAAGAACATGTTCAAGAAGATCCTGATCGCCAACCGCGGTGACCAGCCGCGCAGCGGCGCAGCGACGAAGTCACATTGCTTGGCACGCGAAGCGTGCGGCGATTTCACCGCGGAGACCACAGATGTTTAAGAAGATCCTGATCGCCAATCGCGGTGAAATCGCCTGCCGCGTGATTCAAACGGCCAAGAAGATGGGCATCCTCACCGTCGCCGTCTACTCCGACGCCGACAAGGAAGCGCGCCACGTCGAGCTGGCCGACGAGGCCGTGCACATCGGCGCCGCGCCCAGCCGCGAGAGCTACCTGCAGGCCGACCGCATCATCGCGGCGTGCAAAGAGACAGGCGCCGAGGCGGTGCATCCGGGCTACGGCTTCCTCTCGGAGAACGAAGCCTTTGCGCGCAAGGTCGAGGAAGAGGGCATTGCCTTCATCGGACCGAAGCACTATTCGATCGCGGCGATGGGCGACAAGATCGCCTCCAAGAAGCTCGCGAACGAGGCCAAGGTCAACACCATTCCGGGCTGGAACGACGCCATCGAGACGGCTGAGCGCGCCGTGGAAATCGCCAAGGACATCGGCTACCCCGTGATGATCAAGGCCTCGGCCGGTGGCGGCGGCAAGGGCCTGCGCGTGGCCTATGACGACAAGGATGCTTTCGAGGGCTTCACCTCGTGCCGGAACGAAGCGCGCAACAGCTTCGGCGACGACCGGGTGTTCATCGAGAAGTTCGTCGAGGAGCCGCGCCACATCGAGATCCAGGTGCTGGGCGATTCGCACGGCAACGTGATCTACCTGAACGAGCGCGAGTGCTCGATCCAGCGGCGCCACCAGAAGGTGATCGAGGAGGCGCCGTCGCCCTTCATCAGCGACGAGACGCGCAAGGCCATGGGTGCGCAGGCGGTGCAGCTGGCCAAGGCGGTGAACTACCAGAGCGCGGGCACGGTGGAGTTCGTGGTCGGCAAGGACCAGAGCTTTTATTTCCTGGAGATGAACACGCGGCTGCAGGTGGAGCACCCGGTCACCGAATGCATCACGGGGCTGGACTTGGTCGAGCTGATGATCCGCGTCGCGGCCGGTGAAGAACTGCCTCTCACGCAGGAAGAGGTCAAGCGCGACGGCTGGGCCATCGAGTGCCGCATCAACGCAGAAGACCCGTTCCGCAATTTCCTGCCTTCGACCGGGCGCCTGGTGAAGTTCCAGCCGCCGGCCGAGACGATGTTCGCAAGCGACACGGCGCATCTGCAAGGCGTGCGCGTGGACACCGGCGTGTACGACGGCGGCGAGATCCCGATGTACTACGACTCGATGATCGCCAAGCTCATCGTGCACGGCAAGGACCGCCAGCATGCGATTGCCCGCATGCGCGAGGCGCTCAACGGTTTCGTGATCCGCGGCATCAGCAGCAACATCCCGTTCCAGGCCGCGCTGCTCGCGCATCCGAAGTTCGTGGCGGGCGATTTCAACACCGGCTTCATCGCCGAGCACTACGGCAAGGGCTTCCACGCGGAAGACGTGCCGCACGCCGATCCGTCGTTCCTCGTCGCGCTCGCAGCCTATGTGCACCGCCGCTATCGCGCGCGCGCCTCCGGCATCAGCGGGCAGCTCGCGGGCCATGGCGTGAAGGTGGGCGAGCAGTTCGTGGTGGTGGAGCTCGGGCCCGAGGGCAAGCATGTGCAGCACCCCGTGTCGGTCACCGATTTCCACGGCAAGACCGGCGCGAGCGCGGTGGCCGTGGGCGGCAAGAGCTACAAGATCGACAGCAGCTTCGCGCTCGGCGCGATCCGTGTGCAGGGCATGGTCAACGACAAGCCCTTCACCGCGCAGGTCGAGCGCGGCGCGGGCAAGAATCCGCTGGCGCTGCGCGTGTCGCACGACGGCACGCAGATCGAGGCCATGGTGCTGTCGCCGCTGGGCGCGCGCCTGCTCGAACTCATGCCCTACAAGGCGCCGCCGGACCTGAGCAAGTTCCTGATGTCGCCGATGCCGGGCCTCCTGGTCGAGGTGTCGGTGCAACCGGGGCAGCAGGTGCGCGCGGGCGAGAAGCTGGCCGTGATCGAGGCCATGAAGATGGAAAACGTGCTCTTCGCCACGCAGGACGGCGTGGTCGGAAAAATCTCGGCGGGCAAGGGCGAATCGCTCGCTGTCGACCAAATCATTCTGGAGTTCAACTGATGGGTGCCAACGACCTGCAACAGACGATCACGCTGCACCGGCCCGCAAAGCCGCTGACGCCGCAAGGCCCGTGGTCGGTCGAGGCGATCCAGGCGCTGCTCGACAAGCCGCTGATGGACCTGCTGTTCGAGGCGCAGACGGTGCACCGCGAGCATTTTCCCGAAGGCGACATCGAATTGGCGACGCTGCTCTCGGTCAAAACCGGCGGCTGCCCCGAGAACTGCGGCTACTGCCCGCAGTCGGCCGAGTTCGACACCGGCGTGAAGGCGCAAAAACTCATGGAGGTCGACGAGGTGCTGCGCGCCGCGCAGGCTGCCAAGGACGCGGGCGCCACGCGCTTCTGCATGGGCGCCGCATGGCGCGCGCCGAAGGACCGCGACGTGGAGAAGGTGGCCGTGCTGGTCGAGGCGGTGAAGGGCCTCGGCATGCAGACCTGCGCCACGCTCGGCATGCTGGAGCCGCACCACGCGCACCAGCTGAAGGCCGCGGGCCTCGATTACTACAACCACAACCTGGACACCGCGCCCGAGTACTACACCGACATCGTCGACACGCGCAGCTACCAGGACCGGCTCGACACGCTGGCCCATGTGCGCAGCGCCGGCATCAGCGTGTGCTGCGGCGGCATCGTCGGTATGGGCGAACAGCCGGTGCACCGTGCAGGGCTGATCGCGCAGCTGGCCAACCTGAATCCGTACCCGGAGTCGGTGCCGATCAACAGCCTGGTGCGCGTGCCGGGCACGCCGCTGGCCGATTCGGAGCCGGTCGATCCCTTCGACTTCGTGCGCATGATCGCGGTCGCGCGCATCACGATGCCGACCGCGCGCGTGCGGCTGTCTGCCGGGCGCCAGCAGATGGGCGACGCGGTGCAGGCGCTGTGCTTCATGGCCGGCGCGAATTCAATCTTCTACGGCGACAAGCTGCTGGTGACCGGCAACCCCGATGTGGATGCCGACGTGCAGCTGCTGCGCAAGCTCGGCCTGCAGTCGCGCCGCACCGCGACCACCGAAACGGTGGAGGTCTGCGCATGACGGCCGCGGCGCGTCCCTTCAAGGTGCTGGGCATCCAGCAGATCGCCATCGGTGGGCTCGACAAGATGCGCCTGCAGAAGCTCTGGGTCGACATGCTGGGGCTCGAAGTCACCGGCACCTTCAAGAGCGAGCGCGAGAACGTCGACGAGGACATCTGTTCGATGGGCAGCGGGCCGTTCAAGGTCGAGGTCGACCTGATGCAGCCGCTGGACCCGGACAAGAAACCCGCGGTGCACGCGACGCCGCTCAACCACGTGGGGCTGTGGATCGACGACCTGCCCAAGGCCGTCGAATGGCTCACGGCGCAGGGCGTGCGCTTTGCGCCCGGCGGCATTCGCCAGGGCGCGGCCGGTTTTGACATCTGCTTCCTGCACCCGAAGGCGAACGACGAATTTCCGATCGCCGGTGAGGGCGTGCTGATCGAGATGGTGCAGGCACCGCCCGAGGTGGTGAAGGCCTTCAGCGCGCTCGCTTCAGCTACGCGTTGAGTACCTTCCTGATCGGCGGCCGCACATCCGAGCGGTGCGGCGGCAGCATCGGCTGGTGCTCGCGCGCCGGGTTCAGGATGATCGAGGTCGCGGTCTCGGTGAGGATGCAGAACTTGGTGACCACCGCGTCGAGGTGGCTCACGTCGATCACTGCGATCTCGAGGATCCAGCTGTCCTCGCCGGTCACGTTGTAGGCGTTCACGCATTCGGGCGTGTCCTGCACCAGCTTCACGACATGGTCGTAGTCGGCGCGGCCGACGCGGATGATCGCGCGGATGCCGTAGCCCAGCTTGCCGAGGTTGACGGTCGCGCGATAGCCGCTGATGACGCCTGCGGCCTCCAGTTTCTTCACGCGCTCGGTCACGGCCGGCTGGCTCAGGTGCACGCGGCGGCCGAGCTCGGCCATGGTGAGGCGCGCATCGCTCTGCAATTCAGCCAGGATGCGCGTGTCGTGAGCGTCAAGCGCGGGGTTCAAGGTGAAGTCCATGGAACTCCTTTAAATCGACGGTGATGGAGCGGCAGAACCGTGGAATGTCCATGGTTCACCGAAGCCGGCTTTCATACCATGGGCGGCGCTTCAGTACCAATAAAACAAGAGACTCCTCGATATGCCAACCCTTGCCGCTCCCGCCGCGCCCGGTGCCAACCGCGGCGCGCTACCGCCTTTGCTGTGGCTTTGCCTCGCCGCCACCTGGGTGGTCTGGGGCTCGACGTATCTGGCGATCAAGTACGCGCTGATCAGCTTTCCGCCGTTCCTGCAGATGGGATCGCGCTTCCTGTTCGCGGGACTGCTGCTGGCCGCGTGGATGCGCTGGCGCGGTGCCGCGTGGCCCTCGAAACTGCAGTGGCGCAATGCGCTGGTGGTCGGCGCGTTGATGCTGGGCGGCGGCATGGGCGGCACAGCGCATGCCGAAGTCACGATCGGCTCGGGGCTCGTGGTGGCCTTCATCGCGGTGGTGCCGCTGCTGATCGCGCTGCTCAATTTGATCTGGGGCATCAAGCCGACGCGCATGGAGGCGGCCGGCATCGCGCTCGGGCTCATCGGCGTGCTGATGCTCACGCAGGGCAGCGGCTTCCAGTCGTCGCCCGCGGGGTTGGCGGCGATTTCGATTGCCTGCATCTGCTGGTCGATGGGCAGCGTGCTGAGCCAGCGCAGCCTGCCGCTCGCGCCCGGCGCGATGGGCTTTGCGAGCGAGATGATCTGCGGCGGGGTGGTGCTGCTGGTGCTGGCGGCCGTCTCGCGCGAGAGCCTCGCGTGGCCACCGGCGCCCCAGGCCGTCTGGGCCTGGCTGTACCTGGTGGTGTTCGGTTCGCTGATCGCCTTCAACGCCTACATGGTGCTGCTCGCGAAGGCGCCGGCCGCGCTGGCGGCGAGCTACACCTTCGTGAACCCGGTGATCGCGATGCTGCTGGGCGTGTGGATCGCCAACGAGACCGTCACGCGCTTCGAGTGGTATGCGGTGGCGGTCGTGCTGGCCGGGGTGCTGTTGCTGCTCTTCAAGCGCCCGAAAAAGAACTGAAGGGCTGAACGCCCTCAGGTGCCCGGACGGCGCCAGAACGCCAGCGTGGCCGCCAGCAGCCACATGCCGGCCGCGCAACTGCGGTTCAGCACCTTGAGGCCGCGGCGCGAGAGCCAGCGCACGGCCTGCGTGCCGGCGGCCGCGTAGGCCAGCATCACACAGGTGTCGAGCACCACGAAGATCGCGCCGAGCAGCAGGTACTGCGGGCCTTGCGGCTGGGTGATGTCGATGAACTGCGGCAGGAAGGCGGCGAAGAACAGCACCGTCTTCGGGTTCGACAGCGCCACGAGCAGGCTGCGCACGAGGGCCATGCGGCCATGCGGGCGGACCTCGACGGCGGACTTGGCGAGCGCCGTGCCGAGGTCGGTCGCGTCGCTGCGCCAGAGCTTGATGCCCAGCCACACGAGGTAGACGACGCCCGCGATCCGGATCGCGTTGAAAAGCAGCTCCGACGCCGCGAGCAGCGAACCCAGCCCGAGCGCGACGACCGCGATCAGCGTGGTGCTGCCGAGCGACGCGCCCGCGATGCCCCAACTCGCGCGCCGCATGCCGCCCTCGATGCCGTTGGACAGCGCCAGCAGCATCGTGGGGCCGGGTATGACGGCCAGTGCGAGCGAGGCGACGACGTAGATCAGCAGGGTGTCGAGGGTCATGACTGGGGTTTGGCTTTTTCGCGTTGCTCGGCCGCGGCGCGGGCTCGCGCCAGCGCGGCTTCGACGATGGAGCGCTTGCGTGTGTCGGCGGCTTGGGGCTCGGAGACGGCGGGTGTCGGTTCAGCCTCGCGTTTTGCCGCATCGCGGTGCTGGCCGTGCAGCTTGTAGCGTTGCAGCGCGGCTTCGGCCTGCGCCTGCGACCACGCCTGCCAGCCGCTGCGGCCCGGCGTTTCGACTTCGAGCGAAATGCAGTCGACCGGGCAGACCGGAATGCAGAGTTCGCAGCCCGTGCAGTGCGCCTCGATCACCGTGTGCATGCGCTTGTTGATGCCGACGATGGCATCGGTCGGGCAGGCGTCGAGGCAGAGCGTGCAGCCGATGCACCAGGCCTCGTCGATGACGGCCATGGCGCGCGGGCCTTCGGTGCCGAATTGCGGATCGAGCGGCAGCGCGGGGCGGCCGGTGAGCTGTGCGAGGCGGTTGATGCCCTCGGCGCCGCCCGGCGGGCATTGGTTGATGTCCGCTTCGCCATCGGCGATGGCTTGCGCGTAGCCGGCGCAATCGGGGTAGCCGCACCGTGTGCACTGCGTTTGCGGCAGTGCGACGTTGATGCGTGCGGCCAGCCCGTTCACTTGAGGTTGCGCGCGCCTCAGCGCGCGGCGCTGGCGCGGGGCTTCTTGGCAGCGGCCGCGGGTTTCTTGGCGGGGGCGGCCACGGCAGCCTTCTTTGCGGCCGGCGTTTTCTTGGCCGCAACAGCAGCGACCTTCTGGCCCGGCTTGACGCGGTCTTCGGCCGCGAGGCTTTCGCGCGCGCCGGCACGGCTTTGCGGCTGGTCGTTCGCGGCGATGAACTTCACCAGCTTCGGGTAGACGAGGTCGCGCCAGCGGCGGCCGCTGAAGATGCCGTAGTGGCCCGCGCCCTTGACTTCGTAGTGCTCGCGCTTGGAGTCGGCGACACCGGTGCACAGGCTGTGCGCGGCTTCGGTCTGGCCCGAGCCGGAGATGTCGTCCAGCTCGCCTTCGACCGTCAGCAGCGCGGCCGTGCGGATGTCCTGCGGACGCACGCGCTCGATCTGGCCTTCGGGGTTCTTCACGTCCCAGGTGCCGTTCACGAGCTCGAACTGCTGGAACACGGTGCGGATGGTGTCCAGGTAGTAGTCAGCGTCCATGTCGAGGACGGCGTTGTACTCGTCGTAGAACTTGCGGTGGGCCTCGGCGCTGGCGTCGTCGCCCTTGATGAGGTCCTTGAAGTAGTCGTAGTGGCTCGATGCGTGGCGGTCGGGGTTCATCGCGACGAAGCCGGTGTGCTGCAGGAAGCCCGGGTACACGCGGCGGCCTTCACCCGCAAAGCCCTGCGGCACGCGATAGATCACGTTGTTCTCGAACCATTCGTAGCTCTTGTTCATCGCGAGGTTGTTGACCGCGGTGGGCGACTTGCGCGCGTCGATCGGGCCGCCCATCATCGTCAGCGTGAGCGGCAGCGCTTCCTTGCGGCTGGCCATGAGCGAGACGGCCGCGAGCACCGGCACGGTGGGCTGGCACACGCTGACCACGTGGCAGTTGCCATACTCGGCCTGCAGGCGGCGGATGAACTCCTGCACGTAGTTGATGTAGTCGTCCAGGTGGAATTCGCCTTCCGACATCGGCACGAGGCGGGCGTTTTTCCAGTCGGTGATGTAGACCTTGTGGTCCTGCAGCATGGTGCGCACGGTGTCGCGCAGGAGCGTGGCGTAGTGGCCCGACAGCGGCGCCACGATCAGCACCACGGGCTGGCTCTTGAGCGTCTTGAGGATGTGCGGCTCGTCGGTGAAGCGCTTGAAGCGGCGCAGTTCGCAGAAGGGCTTGTCGAGCTCGACGGCCTCCTGGATGACGACCTCTTCGCCATCGACCTTCACCGACTTGATGTTGAACTCGGGCTTCTCGTAGTCCTTGCCCAGGCGGTAGAGCAGGTCGTAGCCGGCGGCCATGCGCTGTGCCATCGGCAACTGGCCCCACACGGCGCCCTGGCCGTAGAGCTTGGAGGCCGCCTGCGCGAAGTCCGAGAACGGCTCCATCAGGGAACGCTGGGCTTCGTAGAGTTGATAGAGCATTGCGGGTCTTGGAGTGGATTGTTGCAGTGCAATATATCAGCGCATCTGCCGCCATGCAGGGGGCCTAACCCCTAGTCCGACCCCGCGAAAGGGGCCGATTCCTGCGAAAGATGTGAAGGAATCGCCGGAAGACGGATTCCTTCACACCGGTGTCACCTAGATGACCTTGGCGATCGACGCGCAGACGTAGTCGATGTTCTTGCTGTTCAGCGCGGCCACGCACATGCGGCCGGTGTCGGTGCCGTACACGCCGAACTCATTGCGCAGGCGCACCATCTGGTCCTTGGTGAGGCCCGAGTAGCTGAACATGCCGATCTGCGTGGTGATGAAGCCCATGTCTTCCTTCACGCCCGCGGCCTTCAGGCCGTCGACCAGCTTCTGGCGCATAGCCTTGATGCGCACGCGCATCTCGCCGAGTTCCTTTTCCCACAGGGCGCGCAGTTCGGCATTGCCGAGCACCGCGGCCACCACGGCGCCGCCGTGGATCGGCGGGTTGCTGTAGTTGGTGCGGATGGCGATCTTGAGTTGCGACAGAACGCGGCCGGCTTCTTCCTTGTTCTCGCACAGCACCGAGAGGGCGCCCACGCGTTCGCCGTAGAGGCTGAAGCTCTTGGAGAAGGAGGTCGAGACGAAGAAGGTGAGGCCCGCTTCGACGAACTTGGCGACGGCCGCGCCGTCTTCCTTCAGGCCGTAGCCGAAGCCCTGGTAGGCCATGTCCAGGAAGGGCACGAGGCCCTTGGCCTTGACCGCGGCAACGACCTGGTCCCACTGCTCGGACGTGATGTCGTAGCCGGTAGGGTTATGGCAGCAGGCATGCAGCACGACGACGGAGCCCGCGGGCGCCGCGTTGAGCGCGGCCAGCATGCCGTCGAAGTTGATGCCGCGCTTGGCGGCGTCGTAGTAGGGGTAGCTGTCGACTTCGAAGCCCGCGTTGGTGAACAGGGCGCGGTGGTTTTCCCAGCTCGGGTCGCTGATCAGCACCTTGGCCTTGGGGTTGAGCTTCTTCAGGAAGTCGGCGCCGACCTTCAGGCCGCCGGTGCCGCCGATGGCCTGGATGGTGGCCACGCGGCCCGATTGCACGGGTTCGCTGTCGGCACCGAAAACCAGCGTCTTCACGGCGTTGTCGTACGCCACGATGCCGTCGATGGGGAGATAACCGCGCGCCGAGGGCGCTTTCATCATGTCTTGCTCTGCGGCCTGCACGCACTGGAGCAGGGGCAGCTTGCCGTTGTCGTCGTAATAGACGCCGACGCCGAGATTGACCTTGTTGGGGTTGGTATCGGCGGCAAATTGCTCGTTGAGGCCGAGGATCGGGTCGCGCGGTGCCATTTCGACCGCGGTGAACATAGACATGGAAAGGTCCTTTGGGATGAAAGCTTCGCTGGCAACCGGACTTGCGCTACGCTTTCCGGTTGCCTTGAATTTTACCGGCGCCATCGCCACCTGTCGGGAACAGCCATGCCAGAGAACACCGAAGCCATAGCAGACCTGAAGAAACTGGACCCGATCGGGCCGGCGAAACAGGGCGAATTCATCCGCTACCCCGACTCCCCGTTCGAGCTTTTCCAGCCGTATCCGCCGGCCGGCGACCAGCCCAAGGCAATCGACGGATTGGTCGAGGGCGTGATCGACGGCGAGGTGTTCCAGACGCTGCTGGGCGTGACGGGCTCGGGCAAGACCTTCACCATGGCCAACGTGATCGCGCGGCTGGGCCGCCCGGCCATCGTGTTCGCGCCCAACAAGACCCTGGCCGCGCAGCTCTACAGCGAGTTCCGCGAGTTCTTTCCGAAGAACGCGGTCGAGTACTTCGTGAGCTACTACGACTACTACCAGCCCGAGGCCTACGTGCCGCAGCGCGACCTGTTCATCGAGAAGGACTCCTCGATCAACGAGCACATCGAGCAGATGCGCCTGTCGGCCACCAAGAGCGTGCTGGAGCGGCGCGACACGGTCATCGTGGCCACGGTGAGCGCCATCTACGGCATCGGCACGCCCGAGGACTACACGCAGATGCGTTTCATCATGCGGGTGGGCGACAAGATCGGGCAACGCGACGTGATCAGCCGGCTGATCCGCATGCAGTACACGCGCAATGAACAAGACTTTGCGCGCGGCACGTTCCGCGTGCGCGGCGACACGATCGACGTGTTTCCGGCCGAGCACAGTGAACTGGCGATCCGCATCGAGCTGTTCGACGACGAGATCGAGTCGCTGCAGCTGTTCGACCCGCTCACGGGGCGCATCCGCCAGAAGATCCCGCGCTTCACCGTGTACCCGTCGAGCCACTACGTGACGCCGCGCGACAAGGTGCTGGGCGCGGTCGAGACCATCAAGATCGAACTGTCCGAGCGCCTGAAGGAATTCGTGGGGCAGGGCAAGCTGGTGGAGGCGCAGCGCCTGGAGCAGCGCACCCGCTTCGACCTGGAGATGCTGGCCGAGATCGGTCACTGCAAGGGCATCGAGAACTACTCGCGCCACCTCTCGGGCGCGGCGCCGGGCGATCCGCCGGCCACGCTGACGGACTATCTCCCGAAGGACGCGCTGATGTTCCTCGACGAGAGCCACCAGATGATCGGCCAGCTCAACGCGATGTACAGCGGCGATCGGGCACGCAAGACCACGCTGGTCGAGTACGGCTTTCGTCTGCCTTCGGCGATGGACAACCGGCCGCTCAAGTTCGAGGAATTCGAGAAGCGCATGCGGCAGGCGATCTTCGTCTCGGCCACGCCGGCGCAGTACGAAAAAGACCATTCGGGCAACGTCGTCGAGCAGCTGGTGCGGCCCACGGGCCTGATCGATCCCGAGGTCGAGGTGCGTCCCGCCACGCATCAGGTGGACGACGTGCTGGGCGAGATCCGCATTCGCGTCGACAAGAACGAGCGCGTGCTCATCACCACGCTGACCAAGCGCATGGCCGAGCAATTGACCGACTACCTGGGTGACAACGGTGTCAAGGTGCGCTACCTGCACAGCGATGTGGACACGGTCGAGCGGGTGGAAATCTTGCGCGACCTGCGCCTGGGCACCTTCGACGTGCTGGTGGGCATCAACCTGCTGCGCGAAGGCCTGGACATTCCCGAGGTGTCGCTGGTCGCGATCCTCGATGCGGACAAGGAAGGGTTCCTGCGCGCGGAGCGTTCGCTGATCCAGACCATCGGCCGCGCGGCGCGGAACCTGAACGGCAAGGCGATCCTGTATGCGGACCGCATGACCGAATCGATGAAGAAGGCCATCGACGAGACCGAGCGCCGCCGCGCCCGCCAGATTGCCCACAACGAGGCCAACGGCATCACGCCGCGCAGCATCGTCAAGCAGGTGCGCGACCTGATCGACGGGGTCTACAGCGAGAAGACCGGCAAGGAAATGGCCAAGCTCGACCTGGAGCGCGCCAAGGTCGAGGACATGAGCGAGAAGGACATCGCGCGGGAAATCAAGCGGCTGGAGAAGCTCATGCTCGAACACGCACGCAACCTCGAATTCGAGAAGGCGGCGCGGGTTCGGGACCAGCTGGCGCTGCTGCGCGAGCAGGCGTTCGGGGCTGCGGGCGGCGACAACATCGCAATCCTGCCGTCGTAGGCCGGAAGTCCGCGTTCTTCAAGGGGTTGGCGCTGGGGTTTACCCCAGCAGAGTTGAGGGCCTTCTGCTATACTTGACCGAAACACTCAACAACAAAAACTAGAACTTCGCGATGAAGGACCGACTCCTACCGACTGGTTCACCAGTGTCAAGGGTCGGGCAGGGCGGAGACGAAGTCACCGCGGTCCAGGACCAAGGTGTCATTTCAACGGTAAGCACTTGAAGGAGCTTGCGATGCGTCTCACTACCAAAGGCCGTTTTGCGGTCACCGCCATGATCGATCTGGCCCTGCGCCAGAACACCGGTCCGGTCACCTTGGCTGCAATCAGTCAGCGGCAGCAGATTTCGTTGTCGTACCTCGAACAACTGTTCGGCAAGCTGCGCCGTCACGAATTGGTCGAATCGACCCGCGGTCCCGGCGGCGGCTACAGCCTCGGCCGCAAGGCTGCGGACATCACGGTGGCCGACATCATTGTTTCCGTCGATGAACCCATCGATGCCACGCAATGCGGCGGCAAGGAAAATTGCCTCGGCGAAGCCGGCCGCTGCATGACGCACGAGCTGTGGGCTTCGCTGAACCAGCGCATGGTCGAGTTTCTCGATTCCGTCACCCTGCAGAAGCTGGTAGACGACCAGATCGCCAAGGGCGTGCAGATCGAAAACAAGCCGGTCGTCAAGCGCGCGATCTCGGCCCAGCCTGTGGTCAAGCCGATTCGCGTGAATGCGCCGAATTCGGTGTTCGCCCTCGGCAACGTCTTCGCCAAGTCCTGATGCCCTGAATCGCGGCAAGCGCCTTCGGGCGCAGCTGCGAGAGAAGCCCAGATCAAAGAACAACCCCCCACGCCAGCCCGAGCCAGCCATGGACGTCACTCCTCATTTCCCGATCTATCTCGATTACGGCGCGACCACGCCGGTCGACCCGCGTGTGGTCGACGCCATGATTCCCTGGTTGCGCGAGCACTTCGGCAACCCGGCGTCGCGCAGTCACGCATGGGGCTGGGAAGCTGAAGAGGCGGTCGAGAAGGCGCGCGGCCAGGTGGCGGACCTGATCAATGCGGACCCCCGCGAGATCGTCTGGACCTCGGGTGCCACCGAGTCCATCAACCTCGCTCTCAAGGGCGCGGCCCAGTTCTACAAGGGCAAGGGCAAGCACCTGATCACGCTGAAGACCGAGCACAAGGCTGTGCTCGACACCATGCGCGAGCTCGAGCGCCAGGGCTTCGAAGTCACTTACCTCGACGTCGAGGAAAACGGCCTCGTCGATCTGGACAAGTTCAAGGCGGCGATCCGCCCCGACACCATCCTGGCCAGCGTGCTCTTCGTGAACAACGAGATCGGCGTGATTCAAGATGTGGTCGCGCTGGGCAACGTCTGCCGCGAAAAGGGCGTGATCTTCCACGTCGATTCGGCCCAGGCCACCGGCAAGGTCGATATCGACATCACGCAATTGCCCATCGACCTGATGAGCCTCGCCTCGCACAAGACCTACGGCCCCAAGGGCATCGGCGCCCTGTACGTGCGCCGGAAGCCCCGCATTCGCCTCGAAGCGCAGATGCACGGCGGCGGTCACGAGCGCGGCATGCGCTCGGGCACCTTGCCCACGCACCAGATCGTCGGCATGGGCGAGGCCTACCGCATCGCCAAGCTCGAGATGAAGGACGACATCGCCCATGCGCGCCGCCTGCAGCAGCGCCTGCTCGATGGCCTGAAGGATGTCGAACAGGTGTTCATCAACGGCGACCTCGAACGCCGTGTGCCGCACAACCTGAACATGAGCTTCAACTACGTCGAAGGCGAGTCGCTGATCATGGGCATCAAGGGCCTGGCGGTGTCGTCGGGTTCGGCCTGCACCTCGGCCAGCCTGGAACCCAGCTATGTGCTGCGCGCCCTCGGCCGCAGCGACGAACTGGCCCACAGCAGTCTTCGCATGACCATCGGCCGTTTTACGACCGAAGAAGAAATCGACTACGCCATCTCGACCATCAAGCACAACGTGGCCAAGCTGCGCGAGCTGAGCCCCCTCTGGGAGATGTTCCAGGACGGCGTCGACATCAGCACGATCCAGTGGTCGGCCCACTGACACGAACGCAGACACGAACGGCCCGCCCCGAGGCTCCACGATTGAACAAAGTTTGAGAGGTACACCATGGCATATTCTTCCAAGGTCATCGACCACTACGAAAACCCCCGCAACGTCGGCTCCTTCGAAAAGGGCGACGACTCGGTAGGCACCGGCATGGTCGGCGCGCCGGCCTGCGGCGACGTGATGAAGCTGCAGATCAAGGTCAACCCCGAAACCGGCGTGATCGAAGATGCGCGCTTCAAGACCTACGGCTGCGGCTCGGCCATCGCCTCGTCCTCGCTCGTGACCGAATGGGTCAAGGGCAAGACGCTGGACGAAGCGGCTGCGCTCAAGAACGCGCAGATCGCCGAAGAACTGGCGCTGCCGCCGGTCAAGATCCACTGCTCGATCCTCGCGGAAGACGCCATCAAGGCGGCCGTGAGCGACTACAAGGCCAAGCACGGCGCCAAGACCGCCGAGCCGGCCGCCGAAGCTGTTCACTGAAATGGCCGTCACGCTGACCGAAGCCGCTGCGCGCCACGTCACCCGCTACCTCGGCAAACGGGGCAAGGGCGTGGGCGTGCGGCTGGGCGTGAAGACCACCGGCTGCTCGGGCCTGGCCTACAAGCTCGAGTACGTCGACGAGTTCACGCCTGAAGACGTGGTGTTCGAAGACCACGGCGTGAAGGTGCTGGTCGACCCGAAGAGCCTGGCCTACATCGACGGCACGCAACTGGACTTCGTGCGCGAGGGCCTGAACGAAGGCTTCAAGTTCATCAATCCGAACGAGCGCGATCGCTGCGGCTGCGGAGAAAGCTTTCGCATCTGATGCGTCGTCGCTGACCGCGACCACAGCCGCCACCATGTCATGTGCTGGCGGTTTTTTCTTGCCATGAACCTGAACGACACCGACTTTGAACTGTTCGCCGTCCCGGCGACCTTCGCGCAGGACCGCACCGCGCTCGATGCGCGCTGGAAAGAGCTGCAGCGCGAGGCCCACCCGGACCGCTTCGCCGCGCAGGGCGCCGCGGCGCAGCGCGTGGCCATGCAGTGGTCGGTGCGCATCAACGAGGCCTACCAGCGGCTGAAGGACCCGATCCGCCGCGCGAGCTACATCTGCGAGCTGCACGACGCGCCACTGAACGCCGAGAACAACACGGCGATGCCGCCCGATTTTCTGATGCAGCAGATGGAATGGCGCGAGGCGCTCGACGATGCAGGCGACATCGCCGCGGTCGAGAAGCTGCAGGCCGAAGTCGATGCCGGCCGCGCCCGCGTGCTGTCGTCGCTCGACTGGCTGATCGACGAGAAGGGCGACTACCCCGCCGCCGCGCAGCAGGTGAGAGCCCTCATGTTCATTGAGCGCTTCGGCGAAGACGTCGAAGCCAAATTCGATCAGTTGGGACAATAAGCCCTTATGGCTCTTTTTCAGATTTCAGAACCCGGCCAAGCGCCCGATCCGCATCAGCGCCGCATTGCCGTGGGCATCGACCTGGGCACCACGCATTCGCTGGTGGCCGCGGTGCGCAACGGCGTGGCCGAGTGCCTGCCCGACGACCAGGGCCGCGTGCTGTTGCCCTCGGCTGTGCGCTACCTCGAGGGCGACCGCCGGCAGATCGGCTTCGATGCGCTCGCCGCTCGCGCGCAGGACCCCGCCAACACCATCACTTCGGTCAAGCGCCTCATGGGCCGCGGGCTGGCCGACATCGGGAACCGCGATGCCATGTCGTACCGCATCGGCGGCGACGAGGGTGGCATGGTGAAGGTGCAGACCTCGGTGGGCGAGAAGTCGCCGGTCGAGATCAGCGCCGAGATCCTGGCCACGCTGCGTTTCCGCGCCGAAGACACCTTCGACGACGAACTCTACGGCGCCGTCATCACCGTGCCGGCCTACTTCGACGAAGGCCAGCGCCAGGCCACCAAGGACGCGGCGCAACTGGCCGGCCTCAACGTGCTGCGCCTGATCAGCGAACCCACCGCCGCGGCCATCGCCTACGGCCTGGACAACGCCAGCGAAGGCGTCTACGCGGTCTACGACCTCGGCGGCGGCACCTTCGACATTTCGATCCTGCGGCTGACCCAGGGTGTGTTCGAGGTCATCGCGACCGGCGGCGATTCGGCACTCGGCGGCGACGACTACGATCACGCGCTCGCCGATTTCGTGCTCGCGCAAACCGGCATGAAAGTCGGCAACGACAGCGACAAGGCCGCTGTGCTGGTCGCGGCCCGCGCTGCGAAAGAAGCGCTGACCGATTCGGACACCGTGGCCTTCCACGCCGACGTGGCCGGCGGCGCTGCGCAGTTCGACCTGACGCGCGCGCAGTTCGACGCGGCCACCAAGCCGCTCACGGACAAGACCATCGCCGCCGTCCGCAAGGCCCTGCGCGATGCGAAGCTCAAGGCCGACGACCTGCAAGGCATCGTGCTGGTCGGCGGCTCCACCCGGATGCCGCAGATCCGCGAGGCGGTGGCCGCATTCTTCGGCCGCGAGCCGCTGGTCAACCTGAACCCGGACGAAGTCGTCGCGCTCGGCGCGGCGATCCAGGCCAACCAACTGGCCGGCAACAACGGCGCGGGCGACCTGCTGCTGCTCGACGTGATCCCGCTCTCGCTCGGCATCGAGACGATGGGCGGTTTGGTCGAGCGCATCGTGCCGCGCAACCAGACCATCCCGACCGCGATGGCGCAGGACTTCACGACCTACCAGGACGGCCAGACGGCCCTCGCGCTGCACGTGGTGCAGGGCGAGCGCGACCTGGTGTCCGACTGCCGCAGCCTCGCGCGTTTCACGCTGCGCGGCATTCCGCCGATGGCGGCCGGCGCGGCGCGCATCCGCGTGACCTTCACCGTCGATGCCGATGGCCTGCTGAGCGTGAGCGCCAAGGAGCAGGGCAGCGGCGTCGAGGCGAGCGTGGCCGTCAAGCCGTCGTATGGACTCTCCGACGACCAGATCGCAACGATGCTGCAGGAGAGCTTCTCCACCGCGCAGCAGGACATGCAGGCCCGCGCGCTCGTCGAGGCGCGCGTCGATGCCGACCGCATGCTGCTCGCCACGCAGAGCGCGCTCGATGCCGATGGCGATCTGCTGAACGAAGATGAGCGCGCCGTCATCGACGCGTCGATGGCCCGGCTGCGCGAAGCTGCCAAGGGCAGCAGCGAAGCCGCCGCCATCGAGGCCGCCACCAAGACGCTGGCCAACGACACCGAAGCCTTCGCCGCCCAGCGCATGAACGCGGGCATTGCGCGCGCCCTTGCCGGCCGCAAGGTCGAATCCCTCTAGAACAACAACATGCCCACGATCAAGATCTACCCGCATCCCGAGTACTGCCCGCAAGGCGCCGAGATCACCGCGCCCGCCGGCACCTCGATCTGCGAGGCGCTGCTGGACAACCACATCAACATCGAGCATGCCTGCGAGATGAGCTGCGCCTGCACCACCTGCCACGTGATCGTGCGCGAGGGCTTCAACTCGCTCAACGAAGCGGAAGAGGGCGAAGAAGACCTGCTCGACCGCGCCTGGGGCCTGGAGCCGCAATCGCGCCTGAGTTGCCAATCGATCCTGGCGCAGGAGAATGTGACGATCGAGATTCCGAAGTACTCGATCAACCACGCCAAGGAAAATCACTGATGAGCGCCGCGCCGGGCCGCCCCAAGCAAGCTCGCACCCCCTCGGGGGGCGGCGAGGACACGAAGTGCCGAGACAGGGGGCACGCATGACGCGCCAGATCGTCCTCGATACCGAAACCACCGGTCTCTCTGCAGAGAACGGCGATCGCATCATCGAGCTCGGCTGCGTGGAGCTGTTCGCCCGCAAGCTCACCGGCAACGACCTGCACATCTACTTCAACCCCGAGCGCGAGAGCCATGAAGACGCGCTGAAGGTGCACGGCCTGACGACCGACTTCCTGCGCGACAAGCCGAAGTTCGCCACGCTGGGCAACGACATCATCGAGTACCTGCGCGGTGCCGAAATCATCATCCACAACGCGGCTTTCGACGTCGGCTTCCTCAACAAGGAGTTCGAGCGCGCGGGCCTGCCGCTGCTGCGCAGCTTCGTGGGTGAAGTGACCGACACGCTGGCCATGGCCAAGCTGGTCTACCCGGGCAAGCGCAACTCGCTGGACGCGCTGTGCGACCGTTTCGGCGTCGACCGCTCGAACCGCACCTTCCACGGCGCCAAGCTCGACGCGCAGTTGCTGGCCGACGTCTACATCAATCTCACGCGCGGCCAGGATGCGCTGTTGATCGACGTGGCATCGAACGAGCCGGCACAGGGCACCACCGTGGTGGCGATCGACCTTAGCCAGTTCGAGCTGCCGGTGATCACGGCCGGCGAGCAAGAGCTGGCCGCGCACGAGGCGGTGTTGTCGCAGCTCGACAAATCCAGCGGCGGCCGCACGCTGTTTCGCCAAAATGGCGAAAATGCTGTGGCATAATCGAAGGCTTCGCACACAGCGCGATTGATTTCCACGGCACTGCATCCGCGTGCCACGGGCGGTTAGCTCAGGGGTAGAGCACAGCATTCACACTGCTGGGGTCGGAGGTTCGAAACCTCCACCGCCCACCACAATTCCACGACACGGCACCTTCGGGTGCCGTTTTCGTTGGTGCCGCCGATGTCAGCGGAAGGGCACGCTGCGGTAGGGGCTGCGGGCGTCGCTCAGCAGCATGCGGTTCGTGCGAAGCAGGTGCTCCTCGCGAGCGTCGGAATAGCGCCAGATCAGGCCTGCGGCAATGTACGCGGCACTCACCTGCGACCAGTCGGCATAGGCCTCGCGCACTTGCAAATTCAGCGCGCCGGCGAAGCCCGCGAATTCCCCGCGCTCGATGAATCCCAACTGCACCGCCCACCGCGACAGGCTCGCCAATCGCACGGCATCCCAGGCGACCAGGTTGGTGATCTGGGGCGGTGAAGTCTTGAAGTGCTTGCGCAAGGCATTGACCCAGCTTGAACTGCCCGCCGTCAACTGGGTCAGGTCAGTCACCGACCGCCCGCTCTCGGCCGCCAGCGCGCGGTAGTCCAGGCTCTTGCGCGCCTTGATCTGGAAGAACGCGGGAAACCATGCATCCATGACCAGCCGCAGCACAGCCGGCGTGCTCTGGGTTGCCTCGTCGATCGCGGCAACGGCCTGCCACGTGGACAGGTAGGTCGAACGCTGTCCTTCGTCTGCGAGCCAACGGGCCGTTTCCTCGAAGCTCTCGCGGTCGTGCACGTTCCAGACTTCGGCGATGCCCTCGCGCAGCTCGCCGTCGTCTTTTCCGGTGGCCACGGCATTCACGAAATCGCCGTTGAACGCGGACAGCGGTGCGCTCAGCGTGACCAGCCATTGCTCGTCGGCCGTGAGCGTCTCTGCGGTGCTGAAATGAAGCTTGTCGTTGTCGAGCAGCGCATGCCCGAGCGTGTCCCTGATGCCCATTGATTTCCCTCCAATTTTTTCAAGCGTGTCCGCGCCCGGATCGGATGCCCGGGGCGTCGGATGCGGATCTTAAACAGCAGCTGTCGTTGAGTTCGATCTTCTTTGAGAGGGGTAAGACTTTGGTGTGAGCCGCAGATCGAACGCGAGCGAACTGTCGGCTTGCGCCGACGCCAGGTGCCGCTGCATGCTGGCCGGGTGTCCGCGGCAACGGCATAGAAGAGGGCAAAGGAGACGACCATGGCCACCCATCCCGACCTTCCAACCCCCGTCACACCCGACCTGCCCGTCGAGCCCGATGAAGGGCCGAGCACACCGCCCAACGAGCCCACCGACCCCGAGCCGCCGCCCACCGCCACGTGAGCCATGCGCGCGGGCCGCGATAAGCTCGCGCCATGGACGAACTCGATTGCGCCGTCATCGGCGGTGGTGTGGTGGGACTGGCAGTGGCGCGCGCCTTGGCGCTCGCGGGCCGGGAGGTTTTGGTGCTCGAATCTGAAGGTGCCATCGGCACCGGGACCAGTTCGCGCAACAGCGAAGTCATTCACGCCGGCATCTATTACCCGCAGGGCTCGCTGAAGGCGCGCCTGTGCGTCGAAGGGCGGCACGCGCTCTACGCGTATGCGGCCGAGCGCGGCGTGCCGCACCAGCGCTGCGGCAAGCTCATCGTGGCGACCTCTGCCGAGCAGGTGGGCCAGCTCGAAGCGATCCGCGTGAAAGCCGCAGCCAATGGTGTCGACGATCTTGTGCAGATCACCGCCGAGCAGGCCCAGGCAATGGAGCCGCAGTTGCATTGCACGGCCGCGCTGCACTCGCCCAGCACCGGCATCGTCGACAGCCACGCACTCATGCTGAGCCTGCTCGGCGACCTGGAGAACGCGGGCGGCATGCTGGCGCTGAAGTCGCCCATCACGCGCGCCGAATGCAGCGGCAGCGGCATCGTTCTGATCGCCGAGGACGGCACGGCGCTGCGCTGCCGCAGCGTCGTCAATGCGGCAGGCCTCGGTGCGCCGGCGTTGGCCCGACGGTTCGAGGGACTGCCCGCCTCAGCGATCCCGACCGAATATTTCGCCAAGGGCAATTACTTCACCCTCTCGGGCCGCGCGCCGTTCAGCCGCCTCATCTACCCGGTGCCCGAGCCCGGCGGCCTCGGCGTTCATCTGACGATCGACCTGGGCGGCCAGGCCAAGTTCGGCCCCGATGTGCAGTGGGTCGGTTCGGCCAATGACCTCGTGGTGAACCCCGCCCGCGGCGACGGCTTCTACGCCGAGGTGCGCAAGTACTGGCCCGCGCTGCCCGACGGTGGACTGATCCCCGGCTACGCCGGCATGCGACCCAAGATCTCGGGCCCGGGCGAGGCAGCGGCCGATTTCAGGATCGACGGTCCCGCGTCGCACGGCGTGCCGGGCCTGGTCAACCTGTTCGGCATCGAATCGCCGGGGCTCACCAGCAGTCTCGCGATCGGCGCCCACGTCGCGCGGCTGCTGGCCGATGCATGAGGCCAATGCGCGCACAAGTCTGCACATCTGACGCGCATGAGGGGCTTTCGAGCCTGTAACATGAACCCCACGCCATTTGCTGGCGTGAAGCCGCCGGCGCGGTGCCGGTGTCATCACGGAGGAAAGATTCCAATGAGTGCATCCCAAAATCTTGAAGCAGCAGCCGAAGACATCGCAAGCGACGTGCGCGGCGTGCTGGCCAGCAAGGACCTGGATTCGGTTCCCCACATCAAGGCGCTGCGCCAGCGCATCGACACCAAGCTCGCCATCGCGCGCGAACTCGCCGCCGAGAAGAGCAAGCTCGCCGCCAAGAAGGCGCGCGAGGCGGCCTCCGCCACCAACGCCTACGCCCACGACGAACCTTGGCAGATCGCAGGCGCCGCACTGGCCGTCGGCGTGCTGGTGGGTCTGTTGCTTGGCCGCCGCTGATCGCGCTGACCCAAGCGCGCACTGCCGGACCGTTCGCTGCCGCTCGCTGAGCGGGGCCGGAGCATGCCGATGAGGCTGCTCTCCCTGTTCGGACTGGGTGGCCGCATCCGCCAGTTGCGCATCGCCGCCGCCGAAGGCGCACTGGCCGCCGAAGACCGCGTGCAGCTGCTGCGCATGGCCTGGGAGGACGAGAAGCAGCGCCTGAAGCTGATGCTCGTCCTCGTGGTGGCCGTGCTCGGGCTGACCACTGTCACGGTGGCCCTGCTCTCGATGGCGGTGGTGGTGCATTTCTGGGAAACGCCGTACCGCATCACGGCCGCATGGTCGGTGGCGGGCGTGTGGATCGTGCTCTGGCTGGCCGCCGCTGCCGGCTTGCTGCTGACCCTGCGCAATGCCTCCAACAGCTTCATTCCCGCACGCCAAGAGTTCGCGCGCGACTGGGCCTGGGCGCAGGACAGCTTCGGGATCGGCAAGGACCCCGAAGACGAGGAAGCCCCGCGTCCCCCGCGGCCGGCCACGCGCGAGGAATTGCTCGCGCGAATGGAGCGTCAGCGCGAGCGCATCGCAACCCTGCAGGGCGGTCGCGAGACGCAGCCGGCGGGCACCGCCGAGCGCGAGCGCGAGGCGCCTCCGCCGAACGAAACGGCCACGGCCGCCGCACTGCGGATCGCGCGGGCGCATCCGGTGGCCACCGGCGTCGTCGCCGCGGCCGCCATGGTGGTGATCCGCCCGAAGCGCCTGCTGCGCTGGGCGGCCGTCATCGCGCCGATCCTCTGGCGCATGCGCTGAAGAGGAAGTGAAAAAGCCTCAGGCCTTGCTGCGATCGCGCAGCAGCGCCTGGGCCGCTTCGCGGACCAGGGCAGGGCCGCGATAGATCAGGCCGGTGTAGATCTGCACCACGTCCGCGCCCGCGGCGATCTTGGCCTTGGCATCGGCCCCGCTCAGGATGCCGCCCACGCCGATGATCGGGAAGTCCTTTCCCAATGCCGCGCGCAGTTGCGCAATCACGCGGTTGCTCGCCTCGCGCACCGGTGCGCCCGAAAGGCCGCCGGCTTCATCGGCGTGCGGCAGGCCCGCCACCGCATCGCGCGACAGCGTGGTGTTGGTCGCTATCACGCCGTCCATCCGGTGACGCTGCAGCGTCGCGGCAATGACCGCGACCTGTGCTTCATCGAGGTCGGGCGCGATCTTCACGAACAGCGGCGAGCGCTTGCCGTGGCGCGCGGCCAGTGCCTCGCGCCGTTCGGCCACCGCGCCGAGCAGCGCATCGAGCGCCTCGTCGCTCTGCAGCGTGCGCAGGTTGGCCGTGTTGGGGCTCGAGATGTTGATCGTCACGTAGTCGGCATGCGGGTACACGCCGTCCAGGCACGCCAGGTAATCGTCCACCGCGCGCTCGATCGGCGTGGCGGCGTTCTTGCCGATGTTCAGGCCCAGCAGCATCGGCGTCTTGCCGCCGCCGCTCTTGCGAAAGCGCGCCTTCTGCACGTTGGCCAGGAACGCGTCGAGCCCTTCGTTGTTGAAGCCGAGCCGGTTGATCAGCGCATCGCGCTGCGGCAGGCGGAACATGCGCGGCCTGGGGTTGCCCGGCTGCGCTTTCGGTGTCACCGTGCCGACCTCGACGGAGCCGAAGCCCATGGCGGCAAAGGCATCGATGCAGCGGGCGTTCTTGTCGAGACCGGCGGCCAAGCCCACGCGGTTCGGAAAGACCAAGCCGGCCAGCGTGACGGGATCGTCCACGCGCGGGGCGGCATAGGCGCAGGCCAGCGGCGTGTTCTGCGTGCGGGCCAGGCCGTCGAGGGTGATTTCGTGGGCGTGCTCGGGATCGAAACCGAACAGGAAAGGGCGGGCCAAGCCGTAGAGCGAAGAGGGCAGCAGCAGGGGCATCGGATAATTCTCGACTTCAATGAGCCAAGGATTCTCCGCGATGACCGCACCCGCCTCCCCATCCCCCGCCGTCCTGTCCCAGGACGAACTCAAGGCCCAGGTCGGCCGCGCCGCATTGGCCTACGTGGTCAAGGGCGAGATCGTCGGCGTCGGCACCGGCTCGACGGTCAACAAGTTCATCGACGCGCTGGCCACGATCAAGGACGAGATCAAGGGCGCCGTCTCCAGCTCGGTGGCATCGACCGAGCGCCTGCGCGCGCTGGGCATTCCGGTGTTCGACAGCAACGAGGTGGAAGAGCTGGCCGTCTACATCGACGGCGCCGACGAAATCGATCACCGGGGCTTCATGGTCAAGGGCGGCGGCGCGGCGCTCACGCGCGAGAAGATCGTCGCGGCGCAGTCCAGGCGTTTCGTCTGCATCGCCGATGCGTCCAAGCTGGTCGAGACGCTCGGCGCTTTCCCTCTGCCGGTGGAAGTGATCCCGATGGCGGCGCGCCGCGTGATGCGCCAGTTCGCGGCCATGGGCGGCATCGCCCAGGTGCGCGAGAAGGACGGCCTGCCGCTGGTCACCGACAACGGCCAGCACATCGTCGATGTGACGGGCCTGCAGATCGCCGATCCGCTCGCGTTCGAATCCGAGGTGAGCCAGTGGCCGGGCGTGGTGACGGTCGGCGTCTTCGCGCACCAGAAGGCCGATGTGTGCCTGCTGGGCACCGCGACGGGCGTGAAGACGATGCAGTTCGCCTGAAGCGGCGAGCCGCCCGGCGTCAGAACTTGATGCCGGCCGGGTTGCCAGCGCCCGGATCGCTCGGTGCGGCGGGCGGTGGCGCGGTTTGTGCGGGTTGTGCGGCGGGTGCAGCAGCGCGCGGTGCGGGCGCCGCTTGCTGCGCGGCGACCAGGGGCCGGGCCGGCGCATTGCGGTAGCCGGCGGGCAGGCTATTGCTCTTGGGGTACCCGGCCGCGTCGAGGTACTGCGACCATTCGGTATCCCCGTAGCCCTTGAGCTGCTGCGTGCCGATGGTGAGCAGCGGCAGCGAGCTCTGGCTGCTCAGGCGCTGCAGCGCCTCGATCTCTTCATTGCTCTTGACCGTGCGCTCGTCGAACGGAATGCCGCGCGTGGTGAGCAGCGTGCGGGCCGCGCTGCAGGGCGCGCAGTCTTCGCTGGTGTACAGCGTGACGGGATAGCGCTGTGCCACCTGCCGCAGTTCGTAGGGCAGCCCCGCCGTATTGGCCGGTGAGCTGGCGCCTTGGGGCGGCGCTGCCGGCTCGGTGCTGGCGGCGGGCGCGCGGTCCGAGAAAGTGACCTTGCCGTTCTTGTCGACGTTGCGATAGATCGGCTGGGCCATCGCGCCTGCGGCGAGGAGCAGCAAGGCGAGGCCGGTCAGGCGACGCGACGGGAATTTGTAAGACGTCAGATACATGTCCCGAGTATCGCAAGCTTCAGCGCCGCATCAAGCGGGCTGGGCCTCGGCCATGCCCTGGTGTCGCAGCAATGCATCAAGCTGGGGCTCACGGCCGCGGAAAGCCTTGAACGAATCCATGGCGCTGCGGCTGCCGCCGGCCTCCAGGATCGCCTGGCGGTATTTGCGGCCCGTCTCGATGTTCGGCTCGCCGTCGGCGCCCACGGTTTCCTCGAAGGCCGCGTAGGCGTCGGCGCTCAACACCTCGGCCCACTTGTAGCTGTAGTAGCCGGCCGCGTAGCCGCCCGAGAAGATGTGACTGAAGGTGTTCGGCGTGCGGCTGAACGGCGGCGAAGGCATCACCGCCACCTCGCTGCGCACCTTGCCCAGCAGCGCCATCACGTCGCCGGGCTTCGCGGCGGCCGCGTGGTACTCGGTGTGCAGCAGCATGTCGAACAGCGAGAACTCGATCTGGCGCAGCGTCTGCAGGCCGCTCTGGAAGTTCTTGGCGGCGGTCATCTTGTCGAAGAGGGCGCGCGGCAGCGGCTCGCCGGTGTCCACGTGGGCCGTCATGTGGCTGAGCACATCCCACTCCCAGCAGAAGTTCTCCATGAACTGGCTCGGGAGTTCCACCGCGTCCCACTCCACGCCGCTGATGCCCGAAACATCACGCTCGTTCACCTGCGTGAGCATGTGGTGCAGGCCGTGGCCGAATTCGTGGAAGAGCGTGGTCACGTCGTCGTGCGTGAGGAGCGGCGGCTTGCCGTCGACACCGCTTGCGAAATTGCAGACCAGCTGCGCGACCGGCGTCTGCAGCACGCCGTCGTCGGGGCGCAGCCACCGGGCGCGCACGTCGTCCATCCAGGCGCCGCCGCGCTTGGCGGCGCGGGCGGAGGGGTCCAGGTAGAACTGCCCGACCTTCTGGCCGGCCCGCTCGATGCGGTAGAACTCCACGCTCGGGTGCCACGTCGGCGCGCTGTCGCGGCGGATCGACACCTCGAACAGCGTCTCGACGATCTTGAAAAGGCCCGCCATCACCTTCGGCGCGGGGAAATACTGCTTCACTTCCTGCTCGCTGAAGGCATAGCGCGCTTCCTTGAGCTTCTCGCCGATGTAGCTCCAGTCCCAGGGCTGCGGATCGGTGATGCTCAATTGCTCGGCGGCAAAGGCGCGCAGGTCGGCGAGATCGCGTTCGCCATACGGCTTGGCCTTGGTCGCCAGATCGCGCAGGAACTTGACGACCTGCTCGGGCGATTCGGCCATCTTCGGCACGACCGAGAGTTCGCCGAAATTCCTGTAGCCCAGGAGCTTGGCCTCTTCTTCGCGCAGCGCGAGGATCTCGGTGATCAGTGCGGTGTTGTCGAAGGCCGCGTCGCCGAATTCGCTGGCGCGCGTGACGTAGGCGCGGTAGAGCGTTTCGCGCAAGGCGCTGCTCTTGGCGAACTGCATCACCGGCAGGTAGCACGGCATCTTGAGCGTGAGCTTGTAGCCGTCCTTGCCGTCGGCCTCGGCGGCGGAGCGCGCGGCGCTCACCACGTCTTCGGGCACGCCGTCGAGCTCGCCCAGCTTGGCGTAGTAGGCGAAGGCGTCGGTCGCGTCGAGCGCGTTCTCGCTGAACTTCTGGCTCAGCTCGGCTTGGCGTTCCTGGATGTCGGCGAAGCGCTTCTTGGCGTCGCCCTGCAGCTCGGCGCCGCCCAGCACGAAGTTGCGCACGGCGTTGCGGTGCGCCTGGCGCTGCTCGGCGTTGAGCGTGGCGACGTCGATGGCCTTGTACTTGGCGTAGAGCCGCTCGTCGGAGCCCAGGCGGGTCCAGAACGCGGTGACGCGCGGCATCGCCTCGTTGTAGGCGGCGCGCAGCTCGGGCGTGTCGGCCACGGCGTTGAGGTGGCCGACGGCGCCCCAGGCGCGGCTGAAGCGCTCGGAAGCCACGTCCAGCACCTTCGAGATCGCGTTCCAGTCGGCGGGGAATTCGGGCGCCGTCACGGCCTGCAGCGCGGCCTCGGCGTCGGCCAGCAGCGTGTCCACGGCGGGCGCCACGTGCTCGGGCCTGATGCGATCGAACAGCGGGAGGTCGTTGAAGTCCAGGAGCGGGTTGGTCATGTGAGATTTCCAGGTCGAGCGTAGCGAGGCCGTTTCGGGAACCACCGTGGAACCGGCTTTGCCGGGCCACCGGTGGTGCCCCTTGAGGGGGAGGCGGCTACACGCAGTGAGCAAGCAACGGGGTGGTTCTTATCTTGCGGCGCGTTCGGCGGCTTCAAGGGTGTTGGCGAGCAGCATGGCGCGGGTCATCGGGCCGACGCCGCCGGGCACGGGGGTGATCCAGCCGGCCACTTCCTTCACGGCGTCGAAATCGACATCGCCCGCGAGCTTGCCGTCAGCCTTGCGGTTCATGCCGACGTCGATGACGACCGCGCCGGGCTTGACCATGTCGGCCGTGAGCAGGTTGAGCTTGCCGACCGCGGCGACGATCACGTCGGCCTGCCGCGTGATGGCGCCCAGGTCTTGCGTGGCGCTGTGGCAGATGGTCACGGTGGCGCTCTCGGCCAGCAGCATCATGGCCATGGGCTTGCCCACGATGTTGCTGCGGCCGATGACCACCGCGTGCTTGCCGCGCAGGTCGTAGCCGATGGCTTCGAGCATCTTCATGCAGCCGTGCGGCGTGCAGGGCCAGAAGCCGGGGGCGCCGGTCATCAGCGCGCCGGCGCTGGCGACGTGGAAGCCGTCCACGTCCTTGGCGGGCGAGATGGTCTCGATGACCTTCTGGCTGTCCATGTGCTTGGGAAGCGGCAACTGCACCAGGATGCCGTGCACCTTCGGGTCGTCGTTGAGCGCGCGGACGCGGGCCAGCAGGTCGGCCTCGGTCATGTCGGCGGGGTAGGTCTCCAGCGTGGCTTCCAGGCCCGTCTGCGTGCTGTCGTTGACCTTGTGCTTCGTGTAGACCTGGCTGGCCGGGTCTTCGCCCACGAGGATGATGGAAAGAGCCGGGTTCACGCCACGGGCCTTGAGTGCGGCGGTACGGCCTGCGACTTCGGCGCGGATGGTTTTGGCGAGGGCGTTGCCGTCGATCAGTTGGGCGGTCATCGGTTTCGATTTTCCAAGTAAAAACGCCCGCTTGCGCAGGCGTGGGGGATATGCATCGCTATCGGGGAAATAGCGTCTAGGCCTTGGCCGCGGGGGCCGCCTGTCCGAGCGCGATTTTCAGCAGATCGGCCACGGTGTTGGCGTTGAGCTTTTCCATGATGTTGGCGCGGTGCGCTTCCACCGTCTTGATGCTGATGCCCAGGTCGTCGGCGATCTGCTTGTTCAGGCGGCCGGCGACGATGCGCTCGAGCACCTGCGCCTCGCGGCCGGTGAGCTTGGACAGCAGCGCGTCGCGGCTGGCCGACTGCTGGTGCTGCGTGAAGGCGCCGCGCGCGTGTTCGAGCATGCGCTCGACCAGCGTGACGAGCTCTTCGTCGTTGAAGGGCTTCTGGATGAAATCCATTGCGCCCTTCTTCATGCTGTCCACCGCCATCGGCACGTCGCCGTGGCCGGTGATGACCACGATCGGAAGCGGGGAGCGCCGCTCGATCAGCCGATCCTGCAATTCGAGGCCGGTCATGCCGGCCATGCGGATGTCGACGATCAAACAGGCGACTTCGCGCGGGTCGTATCGGGAGAGAAAGGATTCGGCGGAATCGAAACAGCGGACTCTGTAGTCCTTGCCTTCGAGCAGCCATTGCAGCGAATCGCGTACGGCTTCGTCGTCGTCGACGACATAGACCGTGCCCTTCTTCGGAATCAAACTCATGCAGGTACCTTTGCCTCGTCGCTAGCTACGGAACTGATAGCGTCCAACACCGGAATCCAGAAGGAAAAACGGCATCCGATCACATCCGGGCCATTGTAGATGTTCTCCGCCTGCATCCGGCCGCGGTGCGACTCCACAATCGTGCGACATAAATTCAGCCCGATGCCCATGCCTTCGGGCTTGGTGGAGAAGAAGGCTTCGTACAGCCGGTCCATCACTTCGGGCGAGAGGCCCTTGCCCGTGTCCTGCACCGAGAACTCGATGGCGTTCTGCCCCTCGATGGTCTTGGGCAGCACGCGCAACTCGACGCTGCGGCGCGCGAGCGGCCGGTCTGCGAGGTCGATGGATTCGGCCGCGTTCTTCAGCAAATTGACCATCACCTGCTCGATCAGGATCGGATCGACCCGCACCACCGGCAGCCGCGCGGCCACGTAGTGGTTCAGGCGCACATTGCGCCGGCGCAGCTCGATGCCCGCGAGCTCGACCGCTTCGCTCACCATGGTGGCCACGTCGGCCGGCGTGCGGTTCGGCTCGCTGCGCTTCACGAAGGAGCGGATGCGCTGGATGATCTGGCCCGCGCGCTGGGCTTGCTTGGAGGTCTTCTCCAGCGCGGCAAGCAGCGCCTCGGTGTCGATCGTCTGCCCCTTGATGCGCGACATCATCCCGTTGCAGTAGTTGGTGATGGCGGTGAGCGGTTGGTTGAGTTCATGCGCGACGCTCGACGCCATTTCGCCCATCGTGATGAGGCGGCTCGCAGCCTGGGCCTTGTCGGCCTGCGCGGCGGCTTGCTCTTCGGCATCGCGGCGCGGCGTGATGTCGGTGGCGATCACGAGTTGCGCGAGGCGCCCGTCCACCCACGTCAGGTAGCGCGAGCGCACTTCGAGCCACTTGCCCAGGTGCGGCACGAAGATTTCGTTGTTCGCGGCTTGTGCGGCAGTGAGCGTGTCGATCGGCAGGCCGGCATACGGGTCCACGTCGTCCAGGCCCTCGTCGTGCGCGTTCGATGCCGGCACGCCGGCCTGCGCCACCATGCCCAGATGGCCCACGGTGTCCGAGCCGAACCAGAGGCGATACAGCTTGTTCGCGAACAGCAGCTCCTCGCTGCCGATGGGCGCGACCGACACAGCTGCGTCGAGCGCTTCGAGCACCGTGGTGAAGCGCTCGTAAGACGCCGACAGCTGTTCGCGGATGCGCGTGGGCTCGGTGATGTCGGTCATCGACGTCATCCAGCCGGTCTGGTGGCCGCGCGCGTCGATCAGCGGAGAGACGTAGAGCCGCGCATTGAACACGCTGCCGTTCTTGCGCTTCACGCGCACCTGGAAGCCGCCGGGCAGGGCGCGCCCGTGCAGCTCTTCTTCGAGCCGCTCGTTCATCACTTCGCGGTCGGATTCGAGCCAGTAGGGGAAGGGCGGCGACTGGCCGACCAGTTCGGCTTCGCTCCAGCCGGTCATTGCGCAGAACGCGGCGTTCACGTAGGTGATGCGGCCCTGCAGGTCGAGCACGCGCATGCCGGTCAGCATGGAGTTTTCCATCGCGCGGCGGAAGTTGGTTTCGGCGACCAGCCGCTGCTGCGCCTGCAGGCGCCGGCGCGTGTGGCGCCAGGTGCCGATCAGCATCCAGCTGGTGAGAACGCTGAGCGCGCAGACCAGCCAGAAGAGGCCGTTGCCCACCACGCCCTGCGAGGTGCGGTAGGCCTGCGCGCGCAGCAGCAGCGCATTGCCGACGGGCGACACGGGCACTTCGTATTCGTTGGTTCGCTCGGACCACGGCAGCAGCCGCGTGCCGCTGTCCTTCAGGTTGGCCGTGTTGCCGGCGATGACGTTGCCCTTGGCGTCCAGCAGCGAGACCGCATAGCGCGCCTGCACCTCGGAGGGCATGCCGTAGCGCAGCAGCCCGTCGACCGAAAACTCGCCGAGCACGACGCCCGCGAACAGGCCCTGGTCGAAAAGAGGGATGTGAAGCTGCAGCATCGCGGCCGGATCGCCGCCGGCCACCGGCTGTGAATACACCGGCTGGCGCAGCTCGCGCGCCAGCGCGTAGTTGCTCTCGATGTCGCCAGGCCGCAGCACGTCGCCGATCAGGTGCTGCTGCGCGGGGTGCACGCTGGGCGCGGCATAGCCGGCCTTGAAGCGGCGGCGGTCGTCGATCCAGGTGATGGTCTGCAGCTCGGGGAACTGGCTCACCAGCGATTCGGCGCGGCTCGTGAATTCGGTCGGATCGATCTCGCGGTTGGAGGCATCGCGCGCGATGCGCATCAGCTGCTCCTGGCGCTCCAGGAGGCGCAGGCGCATACGCTGCTGCGCGTATTCGACGTCGCGGCGCACCGACTCCTGCTCGCGCTCGACCTCCTCGGTGCGCAGGTACCAGAAGGCGGAAACGATGGCGGCGAGGAACAGCAGCACGGCGGCCATCGGCGCCAGCATGGCGACCGCGTCCTGCAGCACGGGCGTTTGCCGACGCCACCAGCGGCGCCACCAGGACAGCGGCGAGGCATTCACGGCACTGCGGGCAACCGCCAGCGGAGAGGAAAAAGGCATCGCGCGAGTTTAGGGGATGCCCCTCGGGAAACGTCGGAAAAGCGCCAGTGTCATTGATTCCGTCGCGGTTGGGTCCTGCCAAGAAAAATCACAAAAATATCACATTAAGAAATCGTCATGCGCCATTTGAAATAACAGGATTTCTATGCGAAACTCGCCCGCGTTTATTGCAGAGCGCACTAAATTACAGCCACAGCCCTAAAAGGAGAGACAAGCATGTCGGCAAATCCCGAGAACCTGTTCGGCTCGGCCGCAAACGATGCGGACGCCCAGGAGACCCGTGAATGGATGGATGCACTGTCTTCCGTCATCCAGAGCGAGGGTCCCGAGCGGGCCCACTTCCTTCTCGAGCAGCTGCTCGAACATGCCCGGCAGCACAGCATCGACAAGCCGTTCTCCGCCAACACCGCCTACGTCAACACCATCGAGCCTGACCAGGAAGAGCGTTGCCCCGGCAACCTGGAGATCGAAGAGCGCCTGCGCGCCTACATGCGCTGGAACGCGATGGCGATGGTGGTCAAGGCCAACCGCCACCACCCGGCCGAAGGCGGCGACCTCGGCGGCCACATCGGCTCCTTCGCCTCGCTGGCGAACATGTTCGGCGCCGGCTTCAACCACTTCTGGCATGCCGAGAGCGAGAACCACGGCGGCGACTGCCTCTACATCCAGGGGCACGTCTCCCCCGGCATCTATGCCCGCGCGTACCTCGAAGGCCGCCTGACCGAAGAGCAACTGCTCAACTTCCGCCAGGAAGTGGACGGCAAGGGCCTCTCCAGCTACCCGCATCCCAAGCTGATGCCCGAGTTCTGGCAGTTCCCGACGGTGTCGATGGGCCTCGGCCCGCTCATGGCGATCTACCAGGCGCGCTTTCTCAAGTACCTGCACGCCCGCGGCATCGCCAACACCGAGAACCGCAAGGTCTGGGTGTTCTGCGGCGACGGCGAAATGGACGAAGTCGAATCGATGGGCGCCATCGGCCTCGCAGCGCGCGAAGGCCTCGATAACCTGGTCTTCGTCATCAACTGCAACCTGCAGCGCCTGGATGGCCCGGTGCGCGGCAACGGCAAGATCATCCAGGAGCTGGAAGGCGAATTCCGCGGCTCGGGCTGGAACGTCATCAAGCTGATCTGGGGCAGCGGCTGGGACCAGCTGATCGCCCGCGACAAGGAAGGGGCCCTGCGCAAGATCATGATGGAGACGAACGACGGCGACTACCAGTCGTTCAAGGCCAACGACGGCGCCTACGTTCGCAAGCATTTCTTCGGCCGCGATCCGCGCACGCTGGAGATGGTCGCCAAGATGAGCGACGACGACATCTGGCAGCTGCGCCGCGGCGGCCACGACTCGCAGAAGGTCTATGCGGCCTTCGACGCAGCCGTCAAGCACAAGGGCCAGCCCACGGTGCTCCTGATCAAGACGGTCAAGGGCTTCGGCATGGGCAAGATCGGCGAGGGCAAGAACAACGTCCACCAGACCAAGAAGCTGAGCGACGAGGACATCATGGCCTTCCGCGATCGCTTCAACATCCCGATCCCGGACAGCCAGATCGCCGACCTGCCGTTCTACAAGCCGGCCGACGACACCCCGGAAATGAAGTACCTGCACGAGCGCCGCAAGGCCCTCGGTGGCTACCTGCCGCACCGCCGCACCAAGGCCGACGAGAGCTTCACGGTGCCCTCGCTGGAGACCTTCAAGTCGGTGATGGAGCCCACGGCCGAAGGCCGCGAGATCTCCACGACGCAGGCCTACGTGCGCTTTCTCACGCAGCTCCTGCGAGACAAGGCGCTCGGCCCGCGCGTGGTGCCCATCCTGGTGGACGAGGCCCGCACCTTCGGCATGGAAGGGTTGTTCCGCCAGATCGGCATCTACAACCCCGCAGGCCAGCAGTACACCCCGGTCGATAAAGACCAGGTCATGTACTACAAGGAAGACAAGGCCGGCCAGATCCTGCAGGAAGGCATCAACGAGGCCGGCGGCATGTCCAGCTGGATCGCGGCGGCCACCTCGTACAGCACGAACAACCGCATCATGGTGCCGTTCTACGTGTACTACTCGATGTTCGGCTTCCAGCGCATCGGCGACCTGGCCTGGGCGGCCGGCGACATGCAGGCCCGCGGCTTCCTGCTGGGCGGCACGTCGGGGCGCACCACGCTGAACGGCGAAGGCCTGCAGCACGAAGACGGCCACAGCCACATCCTGGCCAACACCATCCCGAACTGCGTGAGCTACGACCCGACCTTCGCGCACGAAGTGGGCGTGATCCTGCACCATGGCTTGAAGCGCATGGTCGAGAAGCAGGACAACGTCTACTACTACCTGACGCTGCTGAACGAGAACTACGCGATGCCTGGCCTGCAGCCCGGCACCGAAGAGCAGATCATCAAGGGCATGTACCTGTCCAGGCAGGGCCCGGTGGTCAAGGCCGCCAAGGGCAGCAAGGAAGCGCCGACCGTGCAACTGCTGGGCAGCGGCACCATCCTGCGCGAGAGCTTCGCGGCGCAGGAACTGCTCGAGAAGGACTGGGGCGTGTCGGCTTCCGTGTGGAGCTGCCCGAGCTTCAACGAGCTCACCCGCGACGGCCAGGACGCCGACCGCTGGAACCTGCTGCACCCCGACCAGACGCCGCGCGTGCCCTTCGTGGCCGAGCAACTCGCGCCCACGACCGGTCCGGTGGTGGCCTCGACCGACTACATGAAGGCCTATGCGGAACAGATCCGCCCCTTCATCCCGAAGGGCCGCGCCTACAAGGTGCTGGGCACCGACGGCTTCGGGCGCAGCGACTTCCGCAACAAGCTGCGCGAACACTTCGAGATCAATCGTCACTACATCGTGGTGGCCGCGCTCAAGGCGCTGAGCGAAGATGGCGCTGTGCCGGTGGCCAAGGTGGTGGAAGCGATCAAGAAGTACGGCATCAATGTCGACAAGGTCAACCCGCTCTACGCTTGAACATCAACAACCAACGAACGAACGGCGCCTCGCGGCGGGAGACAACGATATGGCAGCAGTGGAAGTGAAGGTGCCGGACATCGGCGATTTCGATGAAGTCGCGGTGATCGAGGTGCTCGTGAAGGTGGGCGACACGGTCAAGGCCGAGCAGTCGCTCATCACGGTGGAATCGGACAAGGCGTCGATGGAGATTCCCTCCTCGACCGCCGGTGTGGTCAAGGAAATCAAGGTCGAGGTCGGCGGCAAGGTGAAGGAGGGCTCGGTGGTGCTCGTGCTGGAGGCCGAAGGTGCGGCCGCTGCACCGGCCTCCGCGCCTGCTGCAGCGCCCGCTCCTGCGCCTGCAGCCGCGGCGCCTGCACCTGCAGCAACTGCCGGCCCGGTCGAGATCAAGGTGCCGGACATCGGCGACTTCAAGGACGTCGCGGTCATCGAGCTCCTGGTCAAGCCCGGCGACACGATCGCGGCCGACCAGTCGCTGATCACGGTGGAGTCGGACAAGGCCTCGATGGAGATTCCGTCGTCCGGTGCCGGCGTGCTGAAGGAACTCAAGGTCAAGGTCGGCGACACGGTCAACATCGGTGACCTGATCGCGATCCTGGAAGGTTCGGCCGGTGCTGCTGCACCTGCGCCCGCACAAGCCGCTGCAGCAGCCCCCGCAGCAGCAACCGCCAGTGCCCCCGCGCCGGCCGCTGCTTCGCCGGCCCCGGCCGCAAGCCCCGCAGCCGCACCGCACGATCCCACCACGGCGCCCAGCGCCAGCCTGCCGCACGCCTCGCCCTCGGTGCGCAAGTTCGCCCGCGAACTCGGCGTGCCGCTCGAAGAGGTCAAGGGCTCCGGTCCCAAGGGCCGCATCACGCAGGAAGACGTCCAGGGCTTCACCAAGGCCGTGATGAGCGGCCAGGCCAGCACCAAGGCCTCGGCGGCCAAGGCGCCGGCCGGTGGCGGCAGCGCGGATGGCGCGGCGCTGGGCCTCATTCCGTGGCCCAAGGTCGACTTCGCCAAGTTCGGCGCGGTCGAGCGCAAGGACCTCTCGCGCATCAAGAAGCTCAGCGGCGCGAACCTGCACCGCAACTGGGTGATGATTCCGCACGTCACCAACAACGACGAAGCCGACATCACCGAGCTCGAAGCCTTCCGCGTCTCCACCAACAAGGAGAACGAGAAGTCGGGCGTGAAGGTCACGATGCTGGCCTTCGTGATCAAGGCGGTGGTGGCGGCGCTGAAGAAATTCCCCGACTTCAACGCGAGCCTGGATGGCGACCAGCTCGTCTACAAGCAGTACTTCAACATCGGCTTCGCGGCGGACACGCCCAACGGGCTCGTGGTGCCGGTGCTGAAAGATGCCGACAAGAAGGGCATCCTGCAGATCAGCGCCGAGATGGGCGAGCTCGCCAAGAAGGCGCGCGACGGCAAGCTCGGCTCGGCCGACATGCAGGGCGGGTGCTTCTCGATCAGCTCGCTCGGCGGCATCGGCGGCACGCACTTCACGCCCATCATCAACGCCCCCGAAGTGGCCATCCTCGGCCTCTCCAAGGGCCAGATGAAGCCGGTGTGGGACGGCAAGCAGTTCGTGCCGCGTCTCACGCTGCCGCTGTCGCTGTCGTATGACCACCGCGTGATCGACGGGGCCCTGGCTGCGCGCTTCAACGCCTACCTGGGGCAAGTGCTCGCGGACTACCGTCGAATCCTCCTATGACCACGGTAGTGGCCGTCCGCAAGGGCGGCCAGGTCACGATGGCAGCCGACTCTCTGGTGACCTTCGGCGACACGCGGCTCTCGCACCGCGCCGAGGCGAACCAGAAGATCTTCACCGTCGAGGACGCGGCGGGCACGAGCCTCTTCGCCATGGCCGGCGCCGCGGCGCACTTCCTGGTGCTGCAGCACGCGCTGGCCGCGCAGGAGCGCGAGAAGCTCCTGTTCGGCAGCAAGCACGAGATCTTCCGCACCTTCACGATGCTGCATCCGGTGCTCAAGGACTCGTTCTTCATGCAGACCAAGGAAGACGACCACGAGCCCTACGAGTCGAGCCAGTTCACGATGCTGATGGCCAACCAGAGCGGCATCTATGGCATCTACAGCTACCGCGAGGTGTTCGAGTTCAAGGAGTTCTGGGCCATCGGCTCGGGACGCAGCTTTGCGCTGGGCGCCATGCACGCGGCCTATGGCATCAAGTCGCGCACCTCACGCGACGTGGCGGAGGCGGGGATCGCCGCCGCCTGCGAATTCGATCGCAATTCGGCCCCACCGGTCGACGTTCTCACACTCAAACTGAAAGTGTCCAAATGAGCGAACAACAAATCAAGGTGCCCGACATCGGCGACTTCGACGAAGTCGCGGTGATCGAGGTGCTGGTCAATGTCGGAGACACGGTCAAGGCCGAGCAGTCGCTGATCACGGTCGAATCGGACAAGGCCTCGATGGAGATTCCGTCGTCGGCGGCCGGCGTGGTGAAAGCAATTGCCGTGAAGGTTGGCGACAAGGTCAAGCAGGGCTCGGTCGTGCTGACGCTGGAAGTGGAAGGTGCCGCGGCTGCTGCACCGGCTGCCGCCGCGCCTGCGCCTGCCGCAGCGGCTCCTGCGCCCAAGGCTGCTGCGCCGGCCCCCGCGCCGGCGCCGGCCGCAGCGCCCGTCGCTTCCACCTACGGCGGCAAGGTCGATGTCGAGTGCGACGTGATCGTACTCGGCGCCGGTCCCGGCGGCTATTCCGCCGCATTCCGCGCGGCCGACCTGGGCCTGAAGGTCGTGCTGATCGAGCGCTATGCCACCCTCGGCGGCGTGTGCCTGAACGTCGGCTGCATCCCCTCGAAGGCGCTTTTGCACGTGGCGTCGGTCATGGACGAGGTCAAGCATTTCGCCGACCTGGGCGTCAGCTTCGCCGCGCCCACGGTCGATCGCGCCAAGCTGCTCGGCCACAAGAACAAGGTGGTGGGCAAGCTCACCGGCGGCCTCACGGCCATGGCCAAGATGCGCAAGGTAACGGTGCTGCGCGGCGTGGGCAACTTCATCGATCCGTACCACCTGGAAGTCGAAGAGACCTCCGGAACCAGCTGGGACACCACCGGCAAGAAGCAGACCGTCAAGTTCCGCAACGCGATCATCGCGGCCGGCTCGCAGTCGGTCAGCCTGCCGTTCATGCCCAAGGGCGATCCGCGCATCGTGGATTCCACCGGCGCGCTCGAAATGGGCACCGA
>NZ_JAEFCB010000006.1 GCF_016405905.1 Variovorax sp. IB41
AGGCGGCGGAATTGTCCAAGACCCATGCCGGCACCTACCGGCAAGGGCGTTCGCGCTGACTACCTGCGGAAGTCCAGGCGCCCGTTCGTCCAGCGCCCGTCGATGCGCCGGTTGTCGACGATCAGGCCGACCCACGGGCGCGTGATGTCCGGGCTGCTCAGGTTGATGTAGCGGCCCACCAGCGTGTCGGGTGCGATGTAGCGGACATCGAGCAAGGCATGGCGTTCGCCGTTGCCCCAGTCGAACATCAGGTAGAAGCGGCCGCCGGCCACCTTGGCCATCGCCTTGCCTTCCTTCCAGGCCTCTGCGCTGTCGCCGGGAATGGCCGGGTCCGCGCCGCCGTTCCATCGACTGGACCATGCGCCCGCGATCGAGTCCGGAACCTCATCGACCACCGCGCCCCATGGCTGCGCATTCGGATCGTCGCTGTCGCCGCGCAGCTCGACGCTGTCGGCGAACGCGTCCACATCGGGGCCGTCCGGGTCCGGCGCATCCTGGACGCCGAACGGATTCCTCGCGGGGTGTTCAGGGTGTGTGTTCATGGCGCCATCGTGCGCCCGCGCCGCTCGCCCCGCATGCCGTTTCCGGACATGCGAACGGAGAAGAAAAAAACTAGGCCACGCGCTCGGCGATCAGCACCGCGAAGAAGCCGAACGCGGCGAGCAGCGTCCACTTGAGCACGATCCAGCCGACGCGCCGGTACTTGGCCTGCCCGGTGCCCGCATAGAACGCGAACGACACGCCGGCCACCAGCAAAAGCAGCAGGATGGCCCAGCGAAAGAGCAGCATCGTGCGAAGGGCTGCCTTACCAGGCCCGCGCCACTTCGCCGAAGCCGCGCGGCGCGCGCTTCTCGTCGTCGAAGGTCACGACCTCGTAGGCATCGCTGTGCGAGAGCAGTTCGCGCAGCAGCTTGTTGTTGAGCGCATGGCCCGAGCGGAACGCGGTGTAGGCCGCGAGCAGCGGCTTGCCGATGATGTACAGGTCGCCCATCGCATCGAGGATCTTGTGCTTCACGAACTCGTCGTCATAGCGCAGGCCGCCGGCATTGAGCACCTTGGTGTCGTCCATCACGACCGCGTTATCGAGTCCGCCACCGAGCGCCAGGCCCTTTGTGCGCATGTACTCGACATCCTTCGTGAAGCCGAAGGTGCGCGCGCGCGCGATGTCGCGGCTGTACGAATCGGTGCCCAGGTCGAACTCCACGCGCTGGCCGGTGGAGTTGACCACGCGGTGATCGAAGTCGATCTCGAAGCTCAGCTTGTAGCCGTGGTACGGCTCCAGGCTCGCCCATTTCTCGTTGGCGCCCTCGCCTTCGCGCACCTCGACCTTGCGGGTCACGCGGATGAAGCGGCGCGGCGCCTTCTGCAACTCGATGCCCGCGCTTTGCAGCAGGAACACGAAGGACGAAGCCGAGCCGTCCAGGATCGGCACTTCGTCGGCCGTGATGTCGATGTAGAGGTTGTCGATCCCGAGGCCCGCGCAGGCCGACATCAGGTGCTCGACCGTCTGCACCTTCGCGCCGCCGGTGGAGACCGTGGAAGCCAGGCGCGTGTCGGTGACTGCTTCGGCGGTCATGCGGATTTCAGCCGGCTCGGGCAGATCGACGCGGCGGAACACGATGCCCGTGTCGGCCGGGGCCGGTCGCAGGGTCAGTTCCACGCGTTGCCCGCTGTGAAGCCCCACGCCCACGGCGCGGCTGATCGACTTGAGGGTTCGTTGTTGCAGCACGCCGGGGATTTTAGGCGCGCCACGGGCGTGACGGCCTAATCCCCTCGCTATGGCAGCGATAGACATCGGTTCTATGCAATCCCGGCGATGGACGCAAAGGGCACGAAGTGAACGCAGCGCCTAGAGCCAGCGGAAGTCCCTTTCAGGTCTTCCCTGTACCCCTTGCGAACCTTCGTGCCCTGAGCGTCCGGTTGCCTTCCGTCAGTCAGTCAGCTTGACGGCGCAGGAATGCGGGAATTTCGAAGTCGTCCATGCCGCCCGACGACAGCGCATCCACCTTCGCGGCGGCCATCGTGCGGTTGGTGCGCCATACGCTGGGGACCGCCATGCCGTCGTAGTTCGGCTGGCTGCCGCCGCCGCTGTGACCGCCGGCGTGGCCGACGCCGCCCATGGTGGGCACGTTGAACGGGATGTTGTCGGTGCCGGTGCGAATGACTTCCAGCGTCGGCGCCTGGCGGCGTGCGTCCGCGCGCGAGAGGCCCGTGGCCACCACGGTCACGCGCATCTCGTCGCCCAGCGCCTCGTCGTAGGCGGCGCCGTAGATCACGTGCGCATCGGGCGAGGCGTAGGCGCGGATGGTGTTCATCGCGAGCTTCGATTCGTTCAGCTTGAGCGAACCCTTCGATGCCGTCACCAGCACCAGCACGCCCTTGGCGCCCGAGAGATCAATGCCTTCGAGCAGCGGGCAGGCCACGGCCTGCTCGGCGGCGATGCGCGCGCGGTCCGGGCCCGCGGCCGCGGCCGTGCCCATCATGGCTTTGCCCGGCTCGCCCATCACGGTGCGCACGTCTTCGAAGTCGACGTTCACGCCGCCGTACTCGTTGATGATTTCCGAGATGCCGCCCACGGCGTTCTTGAGCACGTCGTTGGCGTGCGCGAAGGCCTCGTCCTGGGTGATGTCCTCGCCCAGCACGTCGAGCAGCTTCTCGTTGAGGACAACGATCAGCGAATCGACATTGGCTTCGAGCTCGGCCAGGCCGTCGTCCGCGTTCTTCATGCGGCGACCGCCCTCCCAGTCGAAGGGCTTGGTCACCACGCCCACGGTGAGGATGCCCATTTCCTTGGCAACGCGTGCGATCACCGGCGCAGCGCCGGTGCCCGTGCCGCCGCCCATGCCGGCGGTGATGAACAGCATGTGCGCACCGTCGATGGCCGCGCGGATTTCGTCCACCGCGGCTTCGGCCGCTTCACGGCCCTTGTCGGGCTTGCTACCGGCGCCCAGGCCGCTGGTGCCCAGCTGGATGATCTTGTTCGCGTTGCTGCGGGTGAGCGCCTGCGCGTCGGTGTTCGCGCAAACGAACTGCACGCCCTGCACACCACGCTCCATCATGTGGGCGACTGCATTGCCGCCACCGCCGCCCACACCGATCACCTTGATCTGCGTGCCTTGATTGAATTCTTCGACTTCGATCATTTCGATGGTCATTTCTAACTCCTTGAATATTGCAGTTGCCGTTTTGTATCTATGAATAATTCTTTTGCCGTGACGTGTTCAACGAGAGCGTCGCCACGATGGTGGACCGGTTCGTCGCCATCGCTCGTTGAAATGCAACGGCGGACTGCCGCGTGCGAGCCAGAGTGGGGAGTGGTTCATGGTCAGAAGTTCCCCACGATGAAGTCCTTGAAACGTCCGAACGCAGTCTTTACCGACCCATTCTTCTGCGCGACCTTGAAGCCGCGCATGCGTGCGAAGCGCGCCTCTTCGAGCAGACCCATCACGGTGGCCGCGCGGGGCTGCGCCACCATGTCGGACAACGCGCTCGAATACTTCGGAATGCCCCGGCGCACGGGCTTCAGGAAGATGTCTTCCCCCAGTTCCACCATGCCCGGCATCACCGCGCTGCCGCCGGTGAGCACCACGCCCGAAGAGAGCACCTCTTCGTAGCCCGATTCGCGCACCACCTGCTGCACGAGCGAAAAGATCTCCTCGATGCGCGGCTCGATCACGCCGGCCAGCGCCTGCTTGCTCAGCATGCGCGGGCCGCGGTCGCCAAGACCGGGCACCTCGACCTGCTGGTCGGGATCGGCCAGGAGTTGCTTGGCATAGCCGCTCTCGACCTTGATGTCTTCCGCGTCCTTGGTGGGCGTGCGCAGCGCCATCGCGATGTCGCTGGTGATGAGGTCGCCCGCGATCGGGATCACCGCCGTGTGGCGGATCGCGCCGTTGGTGAAGATCGCCACGTCGGTCGTGCCCGCGCCGATATCGACCAGCACCACACCCAGCTCACGTTCGTCTTCGGTCAGCACCGCCTGGCTCGAGGCCAGCGGGTTGAGCATCAGCTGGTCGACTTCCAGGCCGCAGCGGCGCACGCACTTGATGATGTTCTCGGCCGCGCTCTGCGCGCCGGTCACGATATGCACCTTGGCCTCCAGCCGCATGCCGCTCATGCCGATCGGCTCCTTCACGTCCTGGCCGTCGATCACGAACTCCTGCGGCTCCACCAGCAGGAGGCGCTGGTCGCTCGAGATGTTGATCGCGCGTGCGGTCTCCACCACGCGGGCCACGTCGGCGGGCGTCACCTCCTTGTCCTTCACCGCCACCATGCCGCTCGAATTGATGCCGCGGATGTGGCTGCCGGTGATGCCGGTGTAGACGCGGCTGATCTTGCAGTCGGCCATCAGCTCGGCCTCCTTGAGCGCCTGCTGGATGCTCTGCACGGTGGCGTCGATGTTCACCACCACGCCGCGCTTGAGGCCATTGCTCGGCGCGATGCCGAGCCCGGCGAGCTTGAGCTCGCCGCCGGGCAGCACCTCGGCCACGACCACCATCACCTTGGCGGTACCGATGTCCAGGCCTACGACCAGGTCTTTGTATTCTTTGGGCATTGAAATATGTCCTCGATATTCGCTACTTGATTCTTCTTGGGGTCTCGGGCGAGACCGTGGTGACGCCGCGCAGCCGCAATGCATACGCGTCGTTGTGGCGCAGGTCGGCGCCTTCGACGTCGGCCACCGTGCGGTGGTATTGGCCCGCGACCTGGGTCACGGTCTTGAGGAAGCGCTGCAGCCGGGCCGACACCTCTTCGCTCTGCCCGCGCCCCAGCTCGATCTGCGCGCCGCTGTCCAGCACCACCTTCCAGCTGCCGCGGCTGGACAGCGTGAGCTCGTCGATGCCGAAGTCGTAGGGCTGGAACTGCGGCGCGAGCACGCGGTACATGCCCAGCACCTGCCCGGCCTGCTCGATCGGACCGTCCAGGCGCGGCAGGTTCTCGTCCACCTCGGCCACGTTGGCCTCGAACACGTCGCCGAAACCGTTGATGAGCTTGGAGCCCGCCTCGTCGCCCCAGCTGGCCACGGGCACCTGCTCGGTCAGCGTCACGCGCAGCTTGTTCGGAAACTCGCGCCGCACCACGGCGCTGCGCACCCACGGCACTGCTTCGAAGGCGGTGCGCGCACGCGCCAGGTCGATGGTGAAGAAGTTGCCCGACAGCTGCGGCGCCACGTTGGCGCGCAGCGTGACCGCGTTGTTGTGCGTCACCTCGCCGTCCACCTTGATTCCCGCGAGCGGGAAGAAAGGCTGGCGCAGCACCCACCAGGCGCCCGCCGCCAGCAGCATGAACGCCACCGCCACGAACGCGAGGTTCGCCACGATGTTCATGAGCTTGACGTCGAAGGGCACGGGGATGCTGTCGGCCATGGCTATTGCGCGCCTCCCTTTGCGTCCAGCGAGGCACTGGCCAGCACGCGCAGGCACAACTCCTCGTAAGGAATGCCGGCCGCGCGCGCGGACATCGGCACCAGCGAATGGCTGGTCATGCCGGGCGAGGTGTTCATCTCCAGCAGGAAGGGCTTGCGGTCGCTGGCGCGGATCATCACGTCGGCACGGCCCCAGCCGCGGCAGCCGAGCGTGTGGTACGCGGCCAGCGTGATGCGCTGGATCTCGTGCTCCTCGGCCGCGGCGAGGCCGCTCGGGCACTGGTACTTCACGTCGTCGGTGAAGTACTTGTTCTGGTAGTCGTAGGCGCCTTCTGGCGCGGCGATGCGCACCACCGGGAGTGCGCGCGCGTCGAGCCCCTGGCCGAGCACCGCGCAGGTGACTTCCTCGCCTTCGATGAACTCCTCGCAGAGCACGTCGGCGTCGTATTTGGCCGAGAGCGTCACCGCGTCCTGCATCTGCGAATACCCCTCGACCTTGGTCACGCCGATGGAGGAGCCCTCGCGCGGCGGCTTCACGATCAGCGGCAGGCCGAGCACGTCGGGCACGGCGCGGATCTGCTCGCGGCTTTGCTGGTCGAAGGCCAGGCGCACGTACTTGGGCGTGGGCAGGCCGTCGGCCTGCCAGATGCGCTTGGTCATGACCTTGTCCATCGCCACGCTCGAAGCCATCACGCCCGAGCCGGTGTAGGGAATGCCGAGCAGCTCGAGCGCGCCCTGCACCGTGCCGTCCTCGCCATGGCGGCCATGCAGCGCGACGAAGCAGCGCGCGAAGCCTTCGCGCTTGAGCTCGACCAGTTCGCGCTCGGACGGATCGAAAGCATGCGCATCCACGCCGCGCGAACGCAGCGCCTGGAGCACGCCGGTGCCCGACATCAGCGAGACCTCGCGTTCCGCGGAGCTGCCGCCGAACAGCACGGCGACCTTGCCGAAAAGTGTTGGATCCTGAAGGCTCACGATGCCCTCCCCTTGCGCGCGGTGCGCTCCGATGTTGTTGACGATGGCGCTGCTGCCGCTGCCGATGCCGGAGTTGCCGGTGCGGCCGCGCCGCCGAGCTCGACCACCTTGCCCGGCACCGCGCCGATGGAGCCCGCGCCCATGGACAGCACGACGTCGCCCGCGCGGGCGTTGTCCAGCACCGCCTGCGGCATGGCCGCGATGTCGTCCACGAACACCGGCTCCACCTTGCCGGCCACGCGTAGCGCGCGCGCCAGCGTGCGGCCGTCGGCCGCCACGATGGGCGCCTCGCCGGCGGCATAGACCTCGCCGAGCAGCACCGAATCGGCCGTGCCGATGACCTTCACGAAATCCTCGAAGCAGTCGCGCGTGCGGGTGTAGCGGTGCGGCTGGAACGCCAGCACCAGCCGGCGGCCCGGGAACGCGCCGCGCGCGGCCGCGATCGTGGCCGCCATCTCGACCGGGTGGTGGCCGTAGTCGTCGATCACGGTGAAGCTGCCCGCGCCGCCCGGCACGCGCACCTCGCCGTAGCTCTGGAAGCGGCGGCCCACGCCCTTGAAGCCGGCCAGGCCGCGCTGCACCGCCTCGTCGGGAATGCCCAGTTCGACGGCCACCGCGATCACCGACAGCGCATTGCGCACGTTGTGCTCGCCCGGCAGGTTCAGCACGATGGGCAGGTCCGGCAGCGTCACGCCGTTGCGGCGCTGCGCGGTGAAATGCATCTGGCCGCCGACCGCGCGCACGTCGATCGCGCGCACCTGCGCGTCCTCGCCGAAGCCGTAGCTGGTGACCGGGCAAGTGACGTCGGCCACGATGTCGCGCACCGCCGGATCGTCGGTGCACAGAATCGCCACGCCGTAGAACGGCATGCGGTGCAGGAAGTCGACGAAGGCCTTCTTGAGCTTCGTGAAGTCGTGCCCGTAGGTCTCCATGTGGTCGGCATCGATGTTCGTGACCACCGCCATCACGGGCAGCAGGTTCAGGAACGAGGCGTCCGATTCGTCGGCCTCCACCACGATGTAGTCGCCGCTGCCCAGTTGCGCATTGGCGCCGGCGCTGTTCAGGCGACCGCCGATGACGAAGGTCGGATCGAGCCCGGCCGCGTCGAGCACGCTCGCCACGAGGCTGGTGGTGGTGGTCTTGCCGTGCGTGCCGGCGATCGCGATGCCCTGCTTCAGGCGCATCAGCTCGGCCAGCATCAGCGCGCGCGGCACGACCGGAATGCGCTTCTCGCGCGCGGCCAGCACCTCGGCGTTGTCCGGTTGCACGGCGGTGGAAGTGACGACCGCGTCCGCGCCGTCGATGTGCGCGGCCGCATGGCCCACGAAGGTGCCGATGCCCAGGCCCGCGAGCCGGCGCAGCGTGGCGCTGTCGGACAGGTCGGAGCCGGTGATCTTGTAGCCCAGGTTCAGCAGCACCTCGGCGATGCCGCTCATGCCCGAGCCGCCGACGCCGACGAAATGGATGTGGCGAATCGCGTGCTTCATTTGGCAAGCTCCTCGCAGGCGCGGACGACGGCTTCCACAGCTTCGGTCTTCTGCATGGTCTTGGCCTTGGCGGCCTTCTCGATCAGCGCGGTGCGCTCGGTTTTCTGTAGCAAATCAGCCAGCAATTCAGGAGTGAGGTCGGCCTGCTGCACCAGCCAGCCGCCGCCCGCGTCCACGAGGAAGCGCGCGTTGGTGGTCTGGTGGTCGTCGACCGCCGAGGGGAAAGGCACGAACAGCGCTGCTGCGCCGACGGCCGCGATTTCTGTGACGGTGCTGGCGCCGGCGCGCGCGACGATGATGTCGGCGTCCGCATAGGCCTGCGCGGTGTCTTCGATGAACGGCGTGAGTTCGCCTTCGACGCCCGCGGCCGCGTAGTTGGCGCGCAGCTCTTCGATCTGCTTGGTGCCGCTCTGGTGCAGCACCTGCGGGCGCGTGGAAGGTTCGATGCGCGCCAGCGCCTGCGGCACCACGGTGTTGAGGCCGCGCGCGCCGAGGCTGCCGCCCACCACCAGCAGCCTGAGCGGACCGGTGCGGCCCGCGAAGCGCGAAGCCGGATCGGGCTGCGAAGTGAATGCCGCGCGCAGCGGGTTGCCCACCCACTGCGCCTTCTTCAGCACATTGGGGAAGGCGGTGAACACGCGGTCGGCCACGCCCGCCAACACCTTGTTGGCCAGGCCCGCGACCGAGTTCTGCTCGTGCAGCACCAGCGGCTTGTTGAGCAGCACGCCCATCATGCCGCCCGGAAAGGTGATGTAGCCGCCCAGGCCCACCAGCACGTCGGGCTTCACGCGGCGCACCACGCGAAAGCTCTGCCAGAAGGCGCGCAGCAATTTCAACGGCAGCAGGAGCAATGTGAGCGGACCCTTGCCGCGCACGCCGCCGAACTGCACCGGCTCGAACGCGAAGCCGCGCGGCGGCACGAGCTTTTCTTCCATGCTGCCGGGCGCGCCCAGCCAGTGCACGCGCCAGCCGCGCTCGCGCAAGGCCTCCGCCACCGCGAGGCCCGGGAAGATGTGGCCGCCGGTGCCGCCGGCCATGACGAGTGCGGTGCGCCCGGTCATACGCGGCCTCCGCGCATCAACACGCGGTTCTCGTAATCAATGCGCAGCACGATGGCCAGCGCGATCATGTTCATCAGGATGGCCGAGCCGCCGAAGCTCATCAGCGGCAGCGTCAGGCCCTTGGTCGGCAGCGCGCCCAGGTTCACGCCCATGTTGATGAAGGCCTGGAAGCCGATCCACACGCCCACCCCTTGAGCGACAAGGCCCGAGAACACACGATCGAGCGCAATCGCCTGGCGGCCGATATGCATGACGCGGCGGGTCAGCCAGAGGAACAAACCGATGATCAGCAGCACGCCGATCAGGCCGAACTCCTCGCCGATCACGGCGAGCAAAAAGTCGGTGTGCGCCTCGGGCAGCCAGTGCAGCTTCTCGACGCTGCCGCCCAGGCCCACGCCGAAGATTTCGCCGCGCCCGATGGCGATCAGCGAGTGCGACAGCTGGTAGCCCTTGCCGAGCGCATGCTCCTCGCTCCATGGATCCAGGTACGCGAAGATCCGCTCGCGGCGCCACGGGCTGCTCGCCACGATGGTGCCGAAGGCCACCACCACCAGCGCCGCGATCACGAAGAACATGCGCGCGTTCACGCCGCCCAGGAAGAGGATGCCCATCGCGATCACCGCGATCACCATGAACGCGCCCATGTCGGGCTCGGCCATCACCAGCATGCCGACCACCACCACCGCGATGCCCATCGGCAGCACGGCGCGGAAAAAGCGCTCCTTGATCTCCATCTTGCGCACCATGTAGCTGGCGGCGTAGAGCACCATCGCGAGCTTGGCCAGCTCCGAGGGCTGGAAGCGCATGAAGCCCATCGGCAGCCAGCGGCGCGCGCCGTTCACGTTGATGCCGATGTGCGGAATGAGCACCGCCACCAGCAGCAGCAGCGAGGCCACGAAAAGCCAGGGCGCGGCGCGCTCCCAGGTCTTCATCGGGATCTGGAAGGCCAGCAGCGCCGCGATGAAGGCGAACGCCACCGAGGCCGCATGCCGCGTGAGGAAGAACGAGGCGCTGTAGCCCGCGCGCGCGAAGCGCGGGTTGTCGGGCAGCGCGATGGAGGCCGAATACACCATCACCAGGCCCCAGGTCAGGAGCGCCACGGTGACCCACACCAGCGCCTGGTCGAAGCCCAGCACGCGCATCGGCGTGGCCTTGGTCTGCGAAATACCGGCGCCGCCCAGGCGCACCGGCAGGTGCACGGGCAGCGAATCGATGCCGCTGCGGGCGCGCCTGAACCAGCCACCGAAGCGGCTGGTGCGGGTGTCCGGCGTCGAGGCGCCTGCAGCAGCGGAGTTCACAGCGTTTCCTCCGGGGACGAACCGTCGGCCGACATGCCGCGCAGGTTGTCCGCGAGCGCCTGCACGGCCTCGCGGAACACCTCGGCGCGGTGCCCGTAGTTCTTGAACATGTCGAAGCTCGCACAGGCCGGTGACAGCAGCACTGCATCGCCGGGGTTGGCGCGCGCGGCCGCGAGCTTCACGGCCTCGTCCATCGAGGCGGCATGCATCAGCGAGACGCCGGTGTTGGCCAGTTCGGCTTCGATCAGCGGCGCATCGCGGCCGATCAGCACCACGGCGCGCGCGTGCCGGGCCACGGGCGCGGCGAGCGGTTCGAAGTCCTGCCCCTTGCCCTCGCCGCCGAGGATCACGACCACGCGGCGGTCTTCGCCCAGGCCGTTCAGCGCGGCGACGGTCGCGCCGACGTTGGTGCCCTTGCTGTCGTCGAAGTACTCCACGTCGTCGATCAGCGCGATCGGCTCCACGCGATGCGGCTCGCCGCGGTATTCGCGCAGGCCGTAGAGCATCGGGCCGAGCGGGCAGTCGGCGGCGGTGGCGAGCGCGAGCGCGGCCAGCGCGTTCATGGCGTTGTGGCCACCGCGGATGCGCAGCGCGTCGGCGGGCATCAGGCGCTGGAAGAAGATTTCTTCTTCCACCACCGCGCCGCGCTTGCGCTTCTGCGTTTCGTCGGCCTCCAGCGCGCGCACCAGCCAGGCGATGCCGTTGATGCGCTCGATGCCGTAGTCACCCGGGCGCAGCGGCATCGTGCCGCCGAAGGTGACGTGCGTGCGGATCTGCGGACGCTGCAGCTTCACCCGCACGGGCGGCGGCAGCATGGCCATCACGCCCGCGTCGTCGCGGTTCAGGATCATCAGGCCCTGCGCGCCGAAGATGCGCGCCTTGGCCGCCGCGTAGGCCGGCATGTCGCCGTGCCAGTCGAGGTGGTCCTGCGTGAGGTTGAGCACGGTGGCCGCCGTGGGCTCGAAGCCCTGCACGCCATCGAGCTGGAAGCTGGAGAGTTCGAGCACCCAGACATCGGGCAGCGTCTCGGCATCGATGTGCGCGGCCAGGGTGTCGAGCAGCGTCGGGCCGATGTTGCCGGCGACAGCGACGCTCTTGCCCGCGCGCTCGACCAGCTGGCCGGTGAGCGCGGTGACGGTGGTCTTGCCGTTGGTGCCGGTGATGGCGAGCACCGCGGGGGTGTAGCCCTTGGGCGCCGGGGGCTCTTCGATCGGCACCAGCGGCAGTTGGGCGGTCGGCTCTTCCTCCACCGCGGCGGAGGCCGGGTTGGTGGCGGAGAGTTCGGCGATCTTGGCGACGAACTCGGCCGCCTCGCGGGCGGCCGTGGGGACGTAGGGCTTGCCGGTGGCGGGGAGGCGGGAGCCGGTGGCGGGCGCGGCTGCCGGCACCGTCGATTCGGGTGCGGCGTCGGTCGTTGCTGCGGCTTCTGCAACCGGCGCGCCTTCTTCCGCAGGCGGCGAAACCGGAACGCTCAGCGAAGGATCGCGCGGCATGGCCTCGGCCATCGCGGGGGCTGCGGGTTCGGGTGCTGTTTCGACCGGCTCGGCAGCTTCCGTGTTTTCGGTCGATGCAACAGGCTCGGCAGTCTGCGCAGGCACTTCGGCCGTCTCGACGGCTTCGGGGACTTCGGTCGTCTCGGCAGGCGCAGGCGCTTCGGCTTCGACCCGTTCGGTCGCTGCGGGGACTTCCGGTGCGACGGGCACGTCGATGGGTTCGACCGCTTCGACAGGCACAGCTTCGGTCGGCTCGACGGTCAACGCCAGCTCGGCCTGTGCCTCGGGCAGCACGGGTTCGGCAGGCACTTCGGCTGCCGGTTCGGCCACAGCTTCCGGTTCGGCCTCGGCGGCTTCCACCGCCGGCACTTCGACCGTCCGCAGATCCAGCAGCGCGCGCGCAAAGAGATCCAGCTCGCCGCCGACCGTCAGGCCCACGGCCCGCGCCGCGTCGACGACCGGCGCGATGGTCGCGGGCGCGAGCCCCGGCGAGCGATACACCGCGCGAATCGGCGTGCCCTCGATCAGCGCGGCCGTGAACGGCCCGCCGATGAACGTCACCTCCGGCAACTGCGCCTGCAGCGTCGCGAGCGCGGCGGGCGCCTCGCGCGTGTCCGCCACGGTCACGACCGCACCGTGGCGCGCGCACCAGCGCGCCATCGCCAGCCCGGACGCACCGAGGCCCAGAACGAGGACGGGGAGGTCTTTCAGATGGCGCATCGGTTCTTTCTCAGCGCAGCTTCAACGTCGAAAGACCCACGAGGCACAAGAGCATCGTGATGATCCAGAAGCGCACCACGACCTGCGTCTCGCGCCAGCCGCTCTTCTCGAAGTGGTGGTGCAGCGGCGCCATCTTGAGCACGCGGCGGCCTTCGCCGTAGCGCTTCTTCGTGTACTTGAAGTACATGACCTGCGCCATCACCGAGATCGCCTCGACCACGAAGATGCCGCCCATGATGAAGAACACGATCTCCTGGCGCACGATGACCGCGATGGTGCCCAGCGCGCCGCCGAGCGCGAGCGCGCCCACGTCGCCCATGAAGACCTGCGCCGGATGCGTGTTGAACCAGAGGAACGCCAGACCCGCGCCGGCCATCGCCGAGCAGAACACCAGCAGTTCGCCCGAGCCCGGGATGTTGGGAAAGAGGAGGTACTTGGAGTACACGGCGCTGCCCGTGACGTAGGCGAACACGCCCAGCGCCGAGCCCACCATCACCACCGGCATGATCGCCAGGCCATCGAGCCCGTCGGTGAGGTTGACCGCGTTGCTCGCGCCCACGATCACCAGGTACGTGAGGATCACGAAGCCGATGCCGCCCAGCGGATAGCTCACTTCCTTGAAGAAGGGCACCAGGAGGTTGATCTTGGGTGGAAAGTCCAGGTCGAACCCCGACTGCACCCACGCGAAGAACAGCTGCAGCACGCGCCAGTTGGAGCTCTCGGAAATGCTGAAGAGCAGGTAGAAGCCCGCGAGCAGGCCGACCACCGACTGCCAGAAATATTTCTCGCGCGAGCGCATGCCCTCGGGGTCCTTGCGCACCACCTTGCGCCAGTCGTCGACCCAGCCGATGGCGCCGAAGCCCATCGTCACCCAAAGCACGATCCACACGAAGCGGTTCGAAATGTCGAACCACAGGAGCGTGGCGAAGGCGATCGCGAACAGCACCAGCACGCCGCCCATGGTGGGCGTGCCGCTCTTGGTGAGGTGCGTTTCCATGCCGTAGCCGCGCACCGGCTGGCCGATCTTGAGCGCGGCGAGCCGGCGGATCACGTAGGGGCCGGCCACCAGGCCGACCACGAGCGCGGTCACCGCGGCCATCAGCGCGCGGAAGGTAAGGTACTGGAAGACGCGCAAGAACCCGAACTCGGGCGAGAGCGTCTGCAGCCATTGGGCAAGGGTCAGCAGCATGGTGTATCGCGCGGCTCATGCGTCATGACCGGCCTCCTTTTGTTGTTGTTTTGGGTTGCGACTGCGCAAGGCCACCGATGGCTTGCACCACGCGTTCCATCTTCATGAAGCGCGAGCCCTTCACGAGCACGCTGCCGACCAGCGGCAGGCGCGCGAGCACGGCGGCATGCAGCGCTTCGTAATCGCCGAAATGGCGGCCGTTGTCCGCGTCCTGGAAGGCCGCGACGGTGTGCGCGGTCTCGGTGCCGAGCGTGTAGACGGCCTCGATGCCGCGGTGCCTGGCCCACGCGCCGACCTCGGCGTGGAACTCGGGCGCGCGGTCGCCCACCTCGCCCATGTCGCCGAGCACCAGGAGGCGCGGACCGGGCAGGCCCGCGAGCACGTCGATGGCGGCGATCACGGAATCGGGGTTGGCGTTGTAGCTGTCGTCCACCAGCGTGAGCGTGTGCTTGTTCGACAGCACCACTTCGCTGGCCTTGGAGCGGCCCTTGACCGGCTCGAAGACCGACAGGCCCTCGGCGATGCGCTCGATCGGCACGCCCGCGGCCAGCGCGCAGGCGGTGGCCGCGAGCGCATTGCCCACGTTGTGGCGGCCGGCGATGTGCAGCTGCGCATCGAAGGCGCCCAGCGGCGTGCGGATGCGCACGGCCCAGGCGCCCTGCTTCCATTCGGCGCTGTCGAGCGCAATGTCGGCATCCGCGTCTTCGCCGAACGTGAGGCAGCGGCGCGCGCCGCCGTCGTGCGCGATGTCGGTCCACAGCGACGTGAAGGTGTCGCCATAGGGGAAGACGGCCGTGCCGTCGTCGGGCAGCACCGCGAACACGGCGGCGTTCTCGATGGCCACCGCCTCGACGGTGGCCATGAATTCCTGGTGCTCGCGCTGCGCGTTGTTGACCAGCGCAATGGTCGGGCGCGAGATGGCGGCCAGCCGCGCGATCTCGCCCGGATGGTTCATGCCCAGCTCCAGCACCGCGTGCTGGTGGCGCGCGCGCAGGCGCAGCAGCGTGAGCGGCACGCCGATCTCGTTGTTGAAGTTGCCGGCGGTGGCGAGCGCGCGGTCGGCGCGGAAGGCGACGAGGATGGCCGCGATCATCTGCGTGACGGTCGTCTTGCCGTTGCTGCCGGTGACGGCGATCAGCGGCAGCTCGAACTGCGCGCGCCAGCCCGCGCCGAGCGCGCCGAGCGCGGCCAGCGAGTCGGGCACTTCGAGGCCCGCGAGGCCGGCGGCTTCGAGGCCGTGGTGGGCGATGGCCGCGACCGCGCCCTGCTCCCGGGCCTGCGCCAGGAAATCGTTGGCGTCGAAACGCTCGCCCTTGAGCGCGACGAACAGGTCGCCCTGCGCCAGCGTGCGCGTGTCGGTGTGCACGCGCGCGATGACCGTCGCCGGGTCGCCCACGAGGCGCGCGCCGGGAATCCATTGCTGCGCCTGGGCGAGCGTCAAGTTCAGCAGCGTCATATCGGTCATTCGGAGACCTCCGCGCTTCGCGCTGCGGTATTCGTCTTGGGAACGGCCCGGCGACTCATGCCACACCTCGCTTCGTCAGCGCATCCAGCGCATGAGCCCTGTCGGAGAACGGCAGGCGCTCGCCCGCAATCTCCTGCCACGCCTCGTGGCCCTTGCCGGCGATCAGCACCACGTCTTGCGGCGCGGCCTGCGCGATCGCATCGGCGATGGCGGCGGCGCGGTCGGGCTGCACCTGGGCGGCGTCCGAGCGCGAGAAGCCGCGCAGCACCTGGCTGATGATCGCGTCGGGCTTTTCGCTGCGCGGGTTGTCGCTGGTCACGATGACATGGTCGGCCTGGCGCTCGGCGACGGCGGCCATCATCGGGCGCTTGATCGGGTCGCGGTCGCCGCCGCAGCCGAACAGGCACCAGAGCGCGCCGCCGCGCTGCTGTGCCAGCGGGCGCAGGCCGGCGAGTGCCTTGTCGAGCGCGTCGGGGGTGTGGGCGTAGTCGACCACGGCGAGCGGCGCATTGCCGCCAACGCTGACGCGCTCCATGCGGCCGGGCACGCTCGTGAGATTGGCGCAAGCCGCCACCGCCCGCGACAGCGAAAGCCCCAGCGCGCGCAGCGTGCCGAGCACGCCGAGCAGGTTCGCCACGTTGTATTGCCCGATGAGGCCGGTGGAAAGACGCTCGACCGATGCGGTGCCATGCTCGGCCACCGAGAACTGCAGGCCCTGCGCGTCGTAGCCGATGTCGCGCGCCGCGAGACGCGCCGCCTTGCCGCCGGCCGACACGGTCCAGACGTCGAGCGCGCCGATGCCGGCGTCCACGAGGTTCGCGCACAGGCTTGCGCCGTGCATGTCGTCGATGTTGATCACCGCGGCGCGCAGGCCGGGCCAACGGAAGAGCTCGGCCTTGGCCGCCCAGTAGGCGTCCATGCTGCCGTGGTAGTCGAGGTGGTCCTGCGTGAAATTGGTGAACACCGCGACCGCGATCTGCGCGCCGTCGAGCCGGCGCTCGGCGATGCCGATGGACGAGGCTTCGATGGCGCAGGCGCCGAAGCCGTGCGCGACCATGTCGCGCAGCGCGCCCTGCATCATCACGGGGTCGGGCGTGGTGAGGCCGGTGTAGGTGAGCTCGGGCGGCACGCCGATGCCCAGCGTGCCCATCACGGCGCAGGGCGACGGCGCGCCGCGCTCCATGGTGCCGTCGGGCCGCATCGCGCGAACGCCGCCGGCCGCACGCAGCGAGGAAAGCGATTCGGCCAGCCACCACGCGGTGGAGGTCTTGCCGTTGGTGCCGGTCACGGCCAGCACGTCGAGCAGCGCCGAGGGGTTGTCGTGAAAGGCCGAGGCGATCGGGCCGGTGGCCGCCTTCAGGCCCGGGTAGGCCGCGATGCGGTCGCTGTATTCACCTTGATCGAAGCCGAAGGCATCGACGCCCTCGTACTCGACCAGGCAGGCCGCGGCGCCTTGCGCCAGCGCAGCGGCCACGTGCTTGCGCCCGTCGGTCGCGGCGCCGGGCCAGGCGATGAAGCCGTCGCCCGCGCCCACCGGCCGGCTGTCGGCATGCAGCGCACCCTGCACGCGCTCCTTGAGCCAGAGCGCGGCCAGTTGGGGGGATGTGAGTGTCAGCATGCTCAGAAGCTCTCGTCGACGCCCTGCGTCATCACAAGGGGTTTGACTGCGAGGTCGGGCGCGACGTTCATCATGCGCAGCGTCTGCTGCACGACTTCGCTGAACACGGGCGCTGCCGCGACGCCGCCGAAATACTGGCCGTCGCTGGGCTCGTCGATCATCACCGCGACGATGATGCGCGGCTTCTCGATGGGCGCCATGCCGGTGAACCAGGCGCGGTACTTGTTGCTCGCGTAGCCCTTGCCGACCTGCTTGTGGGCGGTGCCCGACTTGCCGCCGACCGAGTAGCCGACCGTCTGCGCGCGCGTGCCGGTGCCGCCGGGGCCGGCGGCCATCTGCAGCATCTTGCGCACGGCCAGCGCGTTGGAGGGCGAGAACACGCGCACGCCGACCGGCGCCTCGGTGGTCTTGAGGATGGTGACGGGAATGATCGAGCCGTCGTGCGCGAACGAGGTGTACGAATGCGCCATCTGGAACAACGACGCCGACAGGCCGTAGCCGTAGGCCATGGTGGCCTGCTCGACCGGCTTCCAGGTCTTCCAGGGGCGCAGCCGCCCGGTGACCGCGCCGGGGAACTGGATCTGCGGCTTCTGGCCGTAGCCGAGCGCGGTGTAGGTGTCCCACATCTCGTGCGGGGTCATCTTCTGCGCGATCTTGAGCGCGCCGACGTTGCTCGACTTCTGGATCACGCCCTCGACCGTCAGCGTGCCGTAGTTGTGGGTGTCGCTGATGGTGAAGCCGCCGATCTGGTAGCGGCCGGGGCCGGTTTCGATCAGCGTGGAGGGCTTCACGCGGCCGGCTTCCAGCGCCATGCCGACGGTGATGGGCTTCATCGTCGAGCCGGGCTCGAAGGTGTCGGTGACGGCGCGGTTGCGCAGCTGTTCGCCGGTGAGGTTCTGGCGCTTGTCGGGCACGTAGCTGGGGTAGTTGGCCAGCGCCAGCACCTCGCCCGTGATGGAGTCGAGCACCACCACGCTGCCGGCCTTGGCCTTGCGCGCCGTCACCGCGTCGCGCAGCTTCTGGTAGGCGAAGAACTGCACCTTGCTGTCCACGCTCAGCTGGATGTCCTTGCCGTCCAGCGGCGGCACGATGTCGCCCACGCCCTCGACCACGCGGCCCAGGCGATCCTTGATGACGCGGCGCGAACCCGCCTTGCCGGCCAGGTCGCCGTTGAACGCGAGCTCGATGCCTTCCTGGCCGCTGTCTTCCACGTTGGTGAAGCCGACCACGTGCGCGGCCGCCTCGCCTTCGGGGTACTGGCGCTTGTATTCCTTGCGCTGGTAGATGCCCTTCAAGTTCATCGCGGCGATCTGCTTGGCGATGGGCTCGTCGACCTGGCGCTTGATCCAGACGAAGGTCTTGTCCTCGTCCTGCAGCTTCTTGTCGAAGTCCTTCTGCGGCATCTCCAGGAGCTTGGCCACCAGCTTGAGCTTGGCGCGCACCTCGGGGTCGTCGCGCTCGATGTCTTCGGGAATGGCCCAGATGCTGGGCGCCACCACGCTGGAGGCCAGGATGAGCCCGTTGCGGTCCAGGATGCGGCCGCGGTTGGCCGGCAGCTCCAGCGTGCGCGCAAAGCGCACTTCGCCCTGCCGCTGGAAGAAGCTGTTGTTGAAGACCTGCACGTAAGCGGCGCGCCCGGCCAGCATGACGAAGCCGAAGGCGATGCCCGCGACGATGAACTTGCTGCGCCACACCGGCGTCTTGCTCGCGAGCAAGGGGCTGGTGGTGTAGCGCACGCTGCGGTCGCGGCGGCTCATCGCGCAGCCCCCCTGGCGGTGGTGGCAGCCGGCTTGGGCGGGGTCACGGGCGGCAGCGGCGCGACGGCCGGGATCACCGTGCCGTCCGGGCGCACGTACTGCGTGATGGCCGGCGTGGTGGTGCGCATCTGCAGCTGCTCCTTGGCGAGCTTCTCCACGCGCAGCGGCGTGGCCTGGGCGCGCTTCTCGACCTGCAGGCGGTCGTGGTCGGTTTCCAGGCGGCGCGCCTCCTGCTGCACGCGATCGAGCTCGGTGTAGAGCTGGCGCGAGCGGTACTGCGTATGGACGAGATAGAGCGACGTCGCGATGACGGCCAGCAGCAGGAGCAGGTTCAGGCGGGCCATGTCAGTTGGCCTCGGTGCGTTCGGCGACCCGCAGGATCGCGCTGCGCGAGCGCGGATTGCCGCGCACTTCGTCTTCGGACGGCTTGATGCGCTCGAGCGCGTTGAGCTTCATCACCTTGGGCGCGGCGAAGGGCGCCCGGCGGTCGTAGACCTCCTTGGAGTGCTTGGCGATGAACTGCTTGACGATGCGGTCTTCCAGCGAATGGAAGCTGATCACCGCGAGCCGGCCGCCGGGCTGCAACACGGACAGGCTCGCCTCTAGCGCCTGTTGCAGCTCTTCAAGCTCGGCGTTGATGAAAATCCGAAAAGCCTGAAATGTGCGCGTTGCAGGGTTCTGGCCCTGCTCGCGGGTTTTGACCGTGCCAGCCACGAGCTCGGCCAGTTCGGTGGTGGTTGAAATTGCGCCCCGTTCTTGTCGGCGAGCAACAATCGCCTTTGCAATCTGAACAGCAAACCGTTCTTCGCCATAGTCACGGATCACCTCTGCAATCTGCTGAAGTTCGGCCGTTGCCAGCCATTCGGCCACGCTCTCGCCGCGCGTGGTGTCCATGCGCATGTCGAGCGGGCCGTCGAATCGAAAACTGAAGCCGCGCACCGGGTTGTCGATCTGCGGCGAACTCACGCCCAGGTCCATCAGCACGCCGGCGATGCTCGCGTCGGGCAGCTCGCCCAGCGAACGGAATCCCTGGTGGCGGATGGAAAAACGCGCATCCGAGATGCGCGCTGCTTCGGCCACCGCTTCCGCATCCTTGTCGAACGCGATCAGCCTGCCTTCCGGCGCCAGCCGCGCGAGGATCGCGCGCGCGTGTCCTCCCCGGCCGAAAGTTGCATCGACATAGGTGCCGGCGGCCGCCGCGCTGCCGGAAAGAAGGGCTTCCACCGCTTCGTTCAGCAAGACGGTCGTATGGGTCCATGGGGTGTTCACGTGGGTCCTCAGAACGCGAAGTCCTGAAACACATCCGGCATCTCGCCCTGGGTGGCCTCGGCCTCCTTGGCCTCGTAGGTGGCCTTGTCCCAGAGTTCGAAGTGGTTGCCCATGCCCAGGAGCAGCGTGTCGCGCGCGATGCCGGTGGCGGCGCGCAGCTCGGGCGAGACCAGGACGCGGCCGGTGCCGTCCATCTCCACGTCCATCGCGTTGCCCAGGAACACGCGCTTCCACCACTGCGCCGACATCGGCAGCGCGGCGATGCGCTCGCGGAATTTTTCCCATTCGGGACGGGGGAACACCATCAGGCACCCGTGCGGATGCTTGGTGATCGTGAGCTGGCCGCCTGCCGTCGCGCTCAGGACGTCACGGTGCCGGGTCGGCACGGAGAGCCGCCCCTTGGCATCCAGACTGAGCGATGAAGCGCCTTGAAACACGACCACGAACCCCTGTGTTGGGAGGTGCTGCAATGCCCGAAAGAGGCACTATCCGCACTTTTTCCCACTTAACTGCACTTTTTTGCACTGTAGCAGGAAACACTTGGGGCGCAACTGGCCGCTGGTGGTATTTTTTGTAATGGAATCAACGACTTAGCGCCGATTCCAAAACCTTGGAATCGGCGAATTTCGTTGAAAATTAAGTACTTAGCTCACGCAATGAAAGTAATGCGTGAAGCATTCCCCCGTTACAGGGGGAAGAGAAGCAGCTTCAGAGGATGAAGCGCGAAAGGTCTTCGTCGTGACTTAGTGCCGCAAGGCGCTCGTCGACGTAAGCGGCATCGATGCGGATCGTCTGACCTTCGATGCGGGCCGCGTCGAAGCTTACCTCATCGAGCAGGCGCTCCATCACCGTGGACAAACGGCGCGCGCCGATGTTCTCGGTGCGCTCGTTCACCTCGAACGCGATGCTCGCCAGGCGCGTCACGCCGTCGGGCTGGAAATCGAGCGTCACGCCCTCGGTCGCGAGCAGCGCTTGGTACTGCTTCACGAGCGACGCGCGGGTCTGCGTGAGGATGCTCTCGAAGTCCGACACCGAGAGTGACTGCAGTTCCACGCGGATCGGAAAGCGCCCCTGCAACTCGGGGATCAAATCGCTCGGCTTGCTCAGGTGGAACGCGCCGCTCGCGATGAACAGCATGTGGTCGGTGCGCACCACGCCGTACTTGGTGGTCACGGCCGTGCCCTCCACCAGCGGCAGCAGGTCGCGCTGCACGCCCTGGCGCGACACGTCGGAGCCCTGCGCTTCGCTGCGCGTGGCGACCTTGTCGATCTCGTCGATGAAGACGATGCCGTTCTGCTCGGCGTTGGTGATCGCCTGCGCGCGGATCTCGTCCTCGTTGACGAGCTTGGCGGCCTCTTCGTCGATCAAGAGGCGCAGCGCCTCGGCGATCTTGAGCTTGCGCGTCTTGCGCTTGCCGCCCCCCATCTGGCCGAACATGCCGCGCAATTGCTCGGTCATCTCCTCCATGCCGGCGGGGCCCATGATCTCGAGCGGGGCGCGCGTTTCGGCGAGGTCGAGTTCGATCTCCTTGTCGTCCAGCTGGTGCTCGCGCAGCTTCTTGCGGAAAGCCTGGCGCGTGGGATTGGGCCCGTCGATCGCCGGGGTCGAGCCATCGGCGCCGCGCGCCGGGGGCAGCAGCACGTCGAGGATGCGGTCTTCGGCGGCGTCTTCGGCCCGCGCGCGCACCTTGGCGCTTTCGGATTCGCGCGTCTGCTTGACGGCGATTTCGGCGAGGTCGCGAATGATCGAATCGACGTCTTTCCCGACATAGCCCACCTCGGTGAACTTGGTCGCCTCGACCTTGATGAAGGGCGCGTCCGCCAGGCGCGCGAGGCGGCGGGCGATCTCGGTCTTGCCCACGCCCGTCGGGCCGATCATGAGGATGTTCTTCGGCGTGATCTCGCTGCGCAGCTTCTCCTCGACCTGCTGGCGGCGCCAGCGGTTGCGCAGAGCAATGGCCACGGCGCGCTTGGCGGCGGGCTGGCCGACGATGTGGTTGTCCAGCTCGGAGACGATTTCCTGGGGGGTCATGGACATGGTCAGAGCGCTTCCACCGTGTGGTTCATGTTCGTGTAAATGCAGATTTCTCCGGCGATCGCCAGCGATTTGCGCACGATCTGCTCGGCCGAGAGGTCGGTGTTGTCGATCAGCGCCTTGGCCGCCGACTGCGCGTACGCGCCGCCCGAACCGATGGCGATCACGCCGTCTTCGGGTTCCAGCACGTCGCCGTTGCCGGTGATGATGAGCGAGGTGGTGGCGTCCGCCACGGCCAGCATGGCCTCGAGCTTGCGCAGCACGCGGTCGGTGCGCCAGTCCTTGGTGAGCTCGACCGCCGCACGGGTGAGGTGCCCCTGGTGCTTTTCGAGCTTGGCCTCGAAGCGCTCGAAGAGCGTGAAGGCGTCGGCGGTGGCGCCGGCAAAGCCGGCCAGCACCTTGCCGTGATAGAGGCGGCGCACCTTGCGCGCCGTGCCCTTGATGACGATATTGCCGAGAGTGACCTGCCCGTCCCCGCCGATGGCGACCTGGTCGCCTTGGGGGGTCTTGCGGCGCACGCTCACGATGGTGGTGCCGTGAAACTGTTCCATCGAAGCCATCTGGGGATGGCCGATGGCAATGCAACCCCGGAACAGGGCCGGTTTCAGTTCTTTCGAACGGCTACGGTCGCGTGATCGGCAATGCCCACGAGGCCGAACAGCGCAGCGATCAGCCGGTGCGCATCGACGAACTGCACCCGCTCGCCATTGGCGTCCCGCGCCCGCACCCAGCTGAGCAGCGTGCCGGCCGCGGCCAGGTCCATGCGCAGCAGCGCCGCGCACGAAATGACGGGCGCCGTGGTGTGCCGGAGGTCCGTGTCCAGCCGCTGCCAGGACGACAGCGATTCGCCCCGCAGATCGCCCGCCAGCGCGGCAAAGCCGGTGTCGTGCGAGGGAAAGCTTTCCGATTCGGCGCTCGACAGCAGCGACCACACCGAACTGCCCTTGCTCGGCGGCGGCGCGGCGAGCGCGGTGCATTCGCCCTGCGGGTCTTGCCAGGACGGCGGCGACACCTCGTAGGTGATGCAGTAGTTCAGCGCCACCAGCTCGAAGTCGTCGGGCAGGTGCATCACGCGCAGCGCGGCCAGGTGCAGCTGCCACCAGACGTCGTCCGTGCCGCGCTCGTTGTTGGGCGCCGCCTCGGCCAGCACGGCCAGGAGTTGCGCGGAGCCGATGAAGCGCAGCTTGACCGGTGAATCGGCCCAGTGCGTCAGCAGCACGCGCATCGGCGCAGCGGCTTCCAGCTCGATGGCCGTGAGCGAGCGCCAGTCCAGCGTCCAGACCGAACCGGCCTGCGACAGCGCGCGCGTGAGGCTCATCAGCCCGTCGCGGGCCAGGCGCGCGGGGCTGTTCCAGTCGGCCATGGCGCCGCTGTCGCTGCCCTGCTCGGCGTCTTCGCTGGCGGTCACCGCCTTCACGCTGCGGGCGAGTTCTTCGAGCGAGACCCAATCGGGGCCCATGCGCTTCATGCGCGACGCGTAGCGCATGCGGGCAGCCGCGAACTTGGCGGCGTCGCCGGTCGCGCGGTACAGGTCGAACAGGGTGCGCCAGCGGCTGTCGTCGCGCTCGGCCGCGGCGTCGTTCTCCGCGTCGGTGCCCGGCGGGGTGTCGGACGCCAGCGCCTGCAACAGGATGGCCTCGGCGCCGGCATCGTCGCCGTGCGCGAAGCGGATCACCGCCTCTTCCATCGCGCCGTCGTGCGCGAGCCGGGAAGACAGCAACGGCGGCGCACCGCTGGCGCCGGCAACACCGGCGGTGGCACCCGCAACTTCGACGGGGGCCACGGCCGCCACGGCGCGATGCACGGGAGGCGGCTGGAGCAGGTCGTCCACATGCACGGGCGGCAGCGTCTCGGCGCCGGCATCGGGCGGCGGGTTGACCAGCGTTTCGCCGTTCGGACCGCGCCCCTTCCACCACTGCTGCGACATCTGCTCTTCGATCTCGTCGATCTTCTTGAGCGTGAGCGCGCGCCCCTCGGACTTTTCCGAAGAGCTGTTGATGTTGAAGGACGAGGGCGTGACCGTTGCCTCGAAGGCGTGGGCGGCGGCCTCGCGCTGGCGCAGCTTTCGCAGCATGTCGAACTCGCGCCGGCGCACGAAGTCGTTGCGCTGGCGCCGCTCGATCATTTCCTTGAGCATCTCCCGGCTGTAGGTCTGATCGGGCAGCGAGGAGTCCGACGTCGCGGCGGAAGGCGCATCCAGCTCCGACCAATCCTTGAGCGGATTGCGGACAAACTTGGCCACCTTCGAAAAAAGGCGGCCCGATTCTTCCTTTGGCATTCGGCGAAGACTATCGAGCGGGCTGGTTTTTATCTACCGTGACCCGGTTCAATCCCCGAACATTTTCTGCTTGAGCTCACGGCGCTGTTGCGCCTCGAGCGACAGCGTGGCGGTCGGGCGGGCCAGCAGGCGGCCGACGCCGATGGGCTCGCCGGTCTCGTCGCAATAGCCGTAGTCGCCGCCATCGATGCGCTGAATCGACTGCTCGATCTTTTTGAGCAGCTTGCGTTCGCGGTCGCGCGTGCGCAGTTCGAGGGCGTGTTCTTCCTCGATGGTGGCGCGGTCGGCCGGATCGGGCACGACCACCGTGTCTTCACGCAGGTGCTCGGTGGTCTCGCCGGCGTTCTCCAGGATGCCGCGCTTGAGTTCTTCGAGCTTCAGGCGGAAGAACGCCATCTGCTTTTCGTTCATGTACTCGGTGTCGGGCATCGCGATGACTTCGGCATCGGTCAGCTCGGCGGGCGACTTGGTCTTCCAGTTGTTCGCGAGCTTGGGGTCTTTCTTGACGGCCAGCGGCGGCGGCGGCACCAGCGCGGTGGACGGCGCCTGCGAGAAGCTGGACTTGGCGGCGGTCGACGCCACGGACTGCGGCATCGAGGGGACGGTCAGTTGCGACAGCCGGGACACACGGCCCCCACGCGCGGCGGGTGCGGGCGTGGCGGTTTGAGCGGGCATCGAGGGTGTCGCCGGGGCGGAAGAGGAGGCGGCAGCCGTTTTTTTCATGGGGATCGGGGGAGCGGAAGGAACGGCAGCAGGGCGGCCGACGGGTTTGGATGACGATGGACCCGTGCCTGCGGTCTTGGTTGCGGTTGCAGGCTTGGCGGGCTGGACGGACTTCTTTGTCGCAGCAGTGGCAACGGCCTTGGCCGGTGGTGCTGCGGGCTTTTTGGACGCGCTTTTCTCCTTCGTAGCAGGCGCTTTCGCGGTGGCGGAAACCTTTTTCGCCGCGGGTACAGCCTTCGCAGCCGGCGCCTTCTTTGCGGCGGGCTTGGATGCTGGCGTGGCCTTGGCGGCGGGTTTCTTCACGGTGACTGGCTCCTTGGACGAACTGGAACGCGCTTTCACTGGGTGTCTCCTCCCATGGGAGCCACTCGCAGCTTTCGTGCCGCGCGGGCTCCACGTTGTCGGGCTGCTCGCGGTTTGCGAACCCCGGGGTTATACCCCCGAAAGCCCTGCAGAAACGTGCGGCGCCCCGTGCCGGAAGTCACATCTCGTCCATCGAACGAGGTATGCCTTGCGGAACAGGCGCGCGATTGTATAGAGAACTCGAATACGCGGGCGATGTGTCTGCGTGACGTTCGCGTCCGTTAGCATCGGCCGGCGTCGCCGGAGGGGGTGACGCGAGGCCCGCCTTGCCCCTGGGCGCCGCGGGCCCATCCGATCATTCGATAAAAGAAAGCAAGCCTTGAGCAAGAAAGCAGTTCTGGGAGCCGTGGCCGCGGCCATCGTCGTCGCCTACGGAGGGAGCACCTGGTGGACCGGATCGAAGGTCCGCTCGATCTACGAGACCGCACTCGACGAGATGCCCAAGCAGACCGCGCTGGTCCGCGTGACCGAGCGCAAGTACGAGCGAAGCTTCTTCGGCGCAGTGAGCACCGTCACGCTGGAGATCGGCTGCGCGGCCGATGCCGCCACCGCTCCCGCCGTGGCGCAGGCGCCCGCCAAGCCCGCTGAAGGCGAGGAGCCGGAGGAAGAAGAAGACCGCGACGAGACCGAAGCCAAGCCGTCCAAGCCGCTGCGCATCACCATCCGCGACACCATCCGCCACGGCCCGATCGCCGGCGGCACGCTCGCGGCCGCCACCATCGACAGCGAACTGGTGCTCGACATCAAGGCACAGGCCGAGGCCGAGAAGCTCTTCGGCAAGGCCAAGCCGCTCACGGCATTCACCAAGGTCAACTTCGACGGCAGCTATGCCATCGACATGGCGGTCGCGCCCGCCAAGTTCACCGAAGAAGGCAAGGGCCAGCTCGCCTGGCAGGGCGCGCAGGCGCACATCGAGGTGAACGCCGGACGCACCAAGGCGCGCTACGACATGACGATGCCAGGCCTGGACTTCAACGATGCGGCCAAGGGCGTGCAGATGAAGATGGGCAAGCTCACCGCCAAGGCCGACATGGACAACAGCGCGGGCTGGTTCCTGGCCACCGGCAAGACCGAAGGGCGCCTGGAAGCCTTCGAGCTCTCCGCCACCAAGGGCCTGGCGGGCGGCACCGATGCCGATGCGCCGGCCGGCGCACACAAGCCCGTGAAGGTGCTGCTGCAGAACATCGACTTGACGGGCGAAGCCAGCATCAAGGACGGCCTCTACGCCTCCGACGCCACCCTCAAGGGCCAGGGCAAGATCGGCGAGACCAGCATCGACAAGTTCGAGATGGCGAGCGGCGCCCGCCGCATCCACGCCGCAGGCTACAAGAAGCTGGCCGACGCGTACCTGCAGTCCAGCGCCGCCGCCGGCTGCGGCAAGAGCAGCAAGGCCACGCAGGCCGCGATGAAGGCGCTGGCCGACCAGCTCGCCCCGGACCTGAAGGCCATGGCCAAGTACAGCCCCGAGTTCGGGCTGGACAAGATGGTGGTGGAGATCGGCGGCAAGCGCGGCGAAGTCAGCTACACGGCCGGCATGGTCGGCGTGACCGACGAAGACCTGCAGGCCCCGGGCATGGCGCTCCTCATGAAGCGCGGCGTGCTCAAGGCCAACGCGCGGCTGCCGGTGCAATGGCTCGAGCAGATCGCCGCGACCGGCGCCGAAAGCGGCCAGACACCGCCGCCCGAAATGGTGGCGGGCCTGGTCGAGCAAGGCGAGGAAAAGGGCTTCGTCAAGCGCGACGGCGAGCATGTCACCGGGCAGATCGAATTCAGCGAAGGCAGCCTGAAGGTCAATGGCAAGCCGCTGACCGAACTGGGCAAGTAAGCCCCGGCCGAAGCCACGAAAAGGCCACGAAAAAGGCGCTGACCCTCGCGGGGCAGCGCCTTTTTTTGTGGATCAGCAGGCCGTCGTCAGACCAGGCACTGCTCGAGCCCCTGCTCGAGAATTTCGCGCGGCAACTCGATGCCGATGAACACCATGCGGCTCTGGCGGTTCTCGTCCTTGCCCCACTCCGGGCCCAGGTCGCTGCCCATCAGCTGGTGCACGCCCTGGAAGATCACCTTGCGCTCGGTGCCCTTCATGTTCAGCACGCCCTTGTAGCGCAGCATGCGCGGGCCGTAGATGTTGACGATGGCGCCCAGAAAGTCTTCCAGCTTGGCCGGGTCGAACGCGCGGTCGGCCTTGTAGACGAAGCTCTTGACGTCGTCGTCGGTGTGGTGGTGGTGGCCATGGCCTTCGTGCTTGTGCGAGGGGTGGTCGCACGCCTCGCCATGCGCGTGGTCATGATCGTGATGGTCATGACCGTGGTCGTCTTCCTTCAGGAAGTCCGGATCGATGTCCAGCTTGGCGTTCAGGTTGAAGCCGCGCAGGTCGAAGATGTCCTTGAGCGGCACGTCGCCGAAATGCGCCTTCTGCTGCGGCGCGCGCGGGTTCATGTGCTTCAGGCGATGGATCAGCGCCTCGGTCTCCTCGGCCGACACCAGCTCGCTCTTGCTGATGAAGATCTGGTCGGCAAAGCCCACCTGGCGGCGCGCTTCCTGGCGGTCGTTGAGCTGCTGCGGCGCGTGCTTGGCGTCCACCAGCGTGAGAATCGAATCGAGCAGGTAGCTCTCGGCGATCTCGTCGTCCATGAAGAAGGTCTGCGCCACGGGGCCGGGGTCTGCAAGGCCCGTGGTCTCGATCACCACGCGGTCGAAATCCAGCAGGCCCTGGCGCTTCTTGGCGGCCAGCATCTGCAGCGCTTCGCGCAGGTCTTCGCGGATGGTGCAGCAGACGCAGCCGTTGCTCATCTGCACGATCTGCTCCTTCGATTCGGTCACCAGGATGTCGCTGTCGATGTTCTCTTCGCCGAACTCGTTCTCGATGACCGCGATCTTCTGGCCATGGGCCTCGGTCAGGATGCGCTTGAGCAGCGTGGTTTTGCCCGAGCCGAGAAAGCCGGTGAGGATGGTCGCGGGAATGAGGGCCATGAGGAAAGCTCCGAGCGAAAAACGAAAAAAACGGGGGTGGCGGGCAGTTTAGCCAATGCCACTGAGTTGCGTTGGCGAAGGGGTCAAGCGGGTTTTCTCACCACCACCAGGCCCTTGAGGTACTCCCCTTCCGGGAATTCGATGGTCATCGGATGGTCCGGCGCCGCACCGAGACGTTCGCTGATGTAACCGTCTACGTTGGCATCCAGCCCCGCCGAGGCCACGATCTTGTGGAACAGGTCGGCGCCGATGCCGCCCGAGCACGAGAACGTCAGCAGCACGCCGCCCGGCTCCAGGATCTTGAGCGCGAGGCGGTTGATGTCCTTGTAGGCGCGCGCGGCGCGCTCGGCATGCGCCGCCGTGGGCGCGAATTTCGGCGGGTCGAGCACGATCGCGTCGAAGGTGCGGCCCTGGTCGATGAACTCGCGCAGCACGGTGTTCACGTTGGCGTCGAGAAACTCGGTCTTCACGCCCGAACCCTCGCCGCCGAAGCCATTGAGCGCGATGTTGGCGCGCGCGAAATTCAGCGCCGGCTGCGACGAATCGACCGACACCAGCTCGGCACCTTCGAGCGCGCCCGCGGCCTTCAGCCCCGCGAGCGCCGCGACGGTGAAGCCGCCCGTGTAGCAAAAGCAGTTGAGCACGCGGCGGAAACGGCGGTGCTTGGCGAGCTCCGCAAAACGCTGGCGGCTGTCGCGCTGGTCGAGGTAGAAGCCGGTCTTGTGGCCGGTCGCGATGTCGAGCGACAGTTGCCAGTCGTGCTCGCGAATCGTGATCGCGGTGGCGCCCTCCCCGCGCAGCCAGCCCGTGACGGGCTTGAGCCCTTCGCGCTCGCGGCCGCTCGCGTCGGAGCGCTCATAGAGTTTCGCGAGGCCCGTGGCCTTGAGCAGCGCATCGGCCAGCACGTCCTTCCAGCGCTCGACGCCGGCCGAGAGGAACTGCGCAACCAGCGTGTCGCCGTAGCGGTCGACGATCAGCCCCGGCAGCCCATCGGCCTCGCCATGCACCAGCCGCACGCCGTCGCTCTGCAGGTCGAAGAGGCCCCGCGCGCGCACGGCGCGTTCGCACACCGACGCGAGAAACGCCGCGTCGATGCGCTGCGTCTCGACAAAGCTCCAGGCCCGCGCGCGGATCTTGGAGATCGGGCTGAACGCCGCCCACGCGAGGAACGCGCCGTCGTGGGATTCCACGCGCACCGTCTCGCCCGAGTCGGCGCCGCCGCGCGCGATGGCGGATTCGAAGACCCAGGGATGGCGGCGCTGCATCGAGCGCTCTTTGCCGGGTTTGAGACGGAGTGTTTTCATTTTTTGACTTGCTTACTTGTCTTTGTCGGTCCGGGCCTTCGCGCGCGGATGCGCGGCGTCATAGACCTTCGCCAGATGCTGGAAATCCAGCCGCGTATAGATCTGCGTGGTCGCGATGCTCGCGTGCCCCAGCAGTTCCTGCACCGCGCGCAGGTCGCTGCTCGATTGCAGCACGTGGCTCGCGAACGAGTGCCGCAGCATGTGCGGATGCACAGGCGCGGCGAGCCCCGCCTTCAGGCTGCGTTCGCGCAAGAGCTTCCACACCGCATGCGACGACATCCGCGCGCCCTTGGCGCTGATGAAGAGCGCGGGCGCGGGCCGGTCGCCGCGCACGTCAAGCCATTCCTGCAGCGCCTCGGCCGCCTTGCCGCCCACCGGCACGATGCGCCGCTTGCTGCCCTTGCCGAGCACGTTGGCTTCCTTCGCATCGAGATCGACCCAGCCGAGCGCCGTGTTGCTCGCCTGCGCATCGAGCCCCGTGAGCTCGCTCACGCGCAGGCCGCAGCCGTAGAGCAGCTCGACGATGGCGCGGTCGCGCGCCTCGGTCCACGGGTCGGCGTCTTCGTCGTGCAGCTCGGCCAGTTGCACCGCGTCGTCCACGCCCAGCGCCTTGGGCAGCGGGCGGCCGGCCTTGGGCGCGTGCACGTCCTGCACCGGGTTGAAGCCAATCAGGCCTTCATTCCCGAGCCAGCGGTAGAAGCTGCGCCAGCACGACAGCACCAGCGCGATGCCGCGCGGCTCGCGGCCGGCGCTGTGCAGTTTCGCCATCCAGCGGCGGATGTGGGCGGTCTGCACGCGGTCCAGCGGCAAGTTGGCCTCGGCCGCGTTTTCCTTCAGCGCCTGCAGGTGAAAAGCGTAGAGCTCGACCGTGCGTGCCGCGAGCCGGCGCTCCACGCGCACATGCGCGAGGTACTTGTCGATCCAGCCCGCGGAGGCCGGATCCCCATGGGATTCAGAAGAGGAGGCCACGGAAGGCATTGTTCACGATCGCCGCGGGCTCGCGCAATGCGCCCTTGGACAACGGGCCGAGCGCGCGCCAGCACGAGGTGGCCGCCCCGGCGTACTGCACGTCGAAGCTCTGGTCGAAACCGCTCATGCGCACCAGCCGCTCGATGCGCCAGAGGTGATAGGGCTCCGACACGATCACCACGCCACGCACCCCCGCCGCCAGCAGCAGCGGCCGCGAGAGCGAGAGATTGAGCCGCGTGGAGGTCGATGCCGACTCCAGCACCATCGGCCCCGCGAAGCCCGCCGCCTGCGCGTGCTGCTGCATCACGAAGGCCTCGGTGCGGCCGTCCTCGGAATCCACGCCGCCGGAGAACACGAACTGCTTCACCAGCCCGGCCTGCGCCAGCGCGAGCGCGGTATCGACCCGCCCGGTGAGGCAGGGATGCGGCTTGCCGTCGAGAAAGGCGCGGCTTCCGAGCACCAGCGCGGCGTCGGCCGGGCGCTGGGGCGCATGCGCAAGCACCGCTTCGCCATGCCACCAGATCAGCACGCCGATGGCCACGTAGGCCACCCCGGTCGCGACCGCCACGGCCAGCAGCGCACCGAAAAGCGCGGCCTGCCAGGGCCGCCGCAGCCAGCGCGGGCGAATCAAGGACGCAGCCGCGAGAGGCCGCCCGAGGCCAGCTCGGCGATGCGCTCGAGAAAGTCGGTGCCCATCTCGGCGTTGAAGCGCTGCGCGTCGGGCGATGCCAGCACCAGCAGGCCGAAGGCCGGCGATTCGGCATCGGCGCGCAGCGGAATCAGCGCGATCGACATGGCCGCCTGCGGCTCGGGCAGCCAGTTGGCCGCCTCGAAGCCCGAGTTCAGGCCGCAGTACGGCGAGGTGAGCGAGGTGGCCAGCGCCTTCACGTCGTCGCTCACCCACTGGGCATAGGCTTCGTTCAGGTAGTCGCTCGTGCAGTCCCACACCTTGATGGCCGTCTGCGGCACCAGGAACAGCGACTGCAGATCGACCGCGATGCGGTACGGCAGGCTGCGCGGATCGCGCGTGGTCAGGAGGCCATTGGTCCAGCGCTGCAGGCGGTCGGCGATGACGACGTTCTCGGTGCCGTGGCGCACCATGTCCATCAGGCGATGCTCCAGCGCCTTGATCTTCTCGCGCAGCATCTCGGCCTGGCGCTCCTGCAGGCTCACGGCGCGGTTGCCGTGCGGGCTGGTGAGCTGCACCTGCGCGAGCAACTGGGCATGGCGCTCGAAGAAGTCGGGCGTGTTCGCCAGGTAATTGGCGATGTCGTCTTCGGTGATCGGGTTCATGGCGTCGTTGTCGTGGGTGGGATGGGTCATGGTTGTTCCGCAATGTCTGGTACGTCGGGCACGTCGGGTACTTCGATGTCGCCCTCGAACACCGTCGTGGCCGGGCCCGTCATGAGCACCGGCTGGCCCTCGCCCTGCCATTCGATCGTGAGGATGCCGCCGTGCGTCTGCACGTCGACGCGCTGATCCAGCAGCCCGAGCCGGATGCCCGCCACCACCGCCGCGCAGGCGCCCGTGCCGCAGGCCAGCGTTTCGCCGGCGCCGCGCTCGAACACACGCAGCCTGATGTGCGTGCGGTCCACCACCTGCATGAAGCCCGCGTTCACCCGCTGCGGAAAGCGCGGGTGGTGCTCGATCTGCGGGCCCTGCTCGGTCACCGGGGCGGTGTCGACGTCGTCCACCACCTGCACCGCGTGCGGGTTGCCCATCGAGAGCACCGCGACCGAAACGATGGCGCTGCCGGCGCGGGTGCCCAGCGCGAGGTGCCACTTTTCCCACGAACCGTCGGGCTGCGCATCGAGCCCCGCGGTGTCGAAGGGCACGCGCGCGGCCTCGAAGATGGGGGCGCCCATGTCGACCGTCACGCGGCCGTCGGCGCCCATGCGCGGCGCGATCACGCCGGCCAGTGTCAGCACGCGCACTTCGTTCTTGTCGGTGAGCTTGTGCTCCTTGACGAAGCGCATGAAGCAGCGCGCGCCGTTGCCGCACTGCTCGACCTCGCCGCCGTCGGCGTTGTGGATCACGTACTGGAAGTCGATGTCTTCTGCCGCGTCCTTGGGTGGGGGCCGCACGGTGAGGATCTGGTCGGCGCCGACGCCGAAGTGGCGGTCGGCCAAAAAGCGGTACTGCGCGGCCGTGAGGCCTAGCGTGCCGCGGGTTTCGTCCAGCACGACGAAATCGTTGCCGGCTCCCTGCATCTTGGTAAAGCGGATTCGCATCGGGGGATTATCGCCACCGGCACCGCCGACGACGACCCCACGCTGGTAAACCCGCCAAACTCTCTACAGCGCCAGGAAGTGATGCACCTCGGGCTTCCCGGGCCCGATGTGAAAGCGCAGCGCCTCGGCCTGCAGGTCGGCATCGGCATGCGACACGCGGTGGTGCTGCCGCAGGTGCTCGGCCCACGATTCCACCAGGAACCACTCCATCACCCGTTCCGCATCGGCCGTGTGCTCGTGCACGCCCCAGGCGTAGGCCCCGTCGCGGCGGCGCTCCAGCGAGAGCCTCTTCATCGCCTCCAGGAACGCGGGCCGGTCTTCCTTGCGGATGCGGTACTCGACCTGGATCATCACGGGCCCGCGGTCGTGCGCCACAGGCTCGGCCAGGAGCGGCTCGGGCCAGTGGTTGGAGGCCTGCAGGTCGGCCTCGCCGGCGGGCAGGCGCACCCGATGGAACACGAGCCCCGTCAGCACCAGCCCCACCGCGCCCGCCACCAGCGTGAACGGCACGCCGATCTGCTGCGCGATGAGCCCCCAGCCCAGGCTTCCGGCCGCCATCGCACCGTTGAACACCGTGAGGTACACCGCGAGCCCGCGCCCGCGCACCCAGTTCGGCAGGATCGACTGCGCCACCCCGTTGAGCGTGGTGAGCGCGATGATCCAGCCCAGCCCGAGGAGCAGCAGCAAGGCCACCGCCAGCCACTGCGGCGGCGCGAAGACCAGCGCGCCCATCACGCCCGCGGTCAAGAGCGCCGCCAGGAGCAGCATGCCGTCGGCGTCGAGCCGCGCGCGCAGCCGCGGCATCACCAGCGCACCGCCGATGGCGCCCGCGCCCACCGCACCGAGCAGGATGCCGTAGAAGCTCGCCGTGCCGCCGAGCATCTGGCGCGCCACCAGCGGCAGCAGCGCCCACACCGAGCTTGCGAAGAGGAAGAACACCGCCGCGCGCAGCAGCACCACGTGCAACTCCTTGCTGGCCCGCGTGTAGCGAATGCCCGCGCGGAAGGCGCCGAGAAAGTTTTCGGAGAGACCGCTGTCCACCGCCGCCGGCCGCTTCCACCACAGGAGCGCCGCGATCACGAACACATAGCTCAGCACATCCAGGCCGTAGGTGGCCGCCGCGCCGAAGCTCGCCAGGATCAGCCCGCCGGCCGCCGGCCCGATGGCGCGCGAGATGTTGATGCCCAGCGAGTTCAGCGCCACCGCGTTTTTGAGGTCGCCGCGCGGCACCAGCTCCGGCACGATCGACTGCCAGGTCGGCCCCATCAACGCCGCGCCGATGCCGCCCACGAAGGTGAGCGCGACCAGGTACTCCACCGTGAGCGCGCCGTTCTGCGAGAGCACGAGCAGCGTGCCGCTCACGGCCGCCAGCATCACCTGCACGAAGATGAGAAAGCGCCGCCGGTCGAGGATGTCCGAGAGCACCCCCGCCGGAATCGCCAGCAGGAAGATCGGCAGCGTGGCCGCAGTCTGGATCAGCGCCACCGCCGTCGGGCTCGCCGAGAGGTCGGTCACCAGCCACGAACTGGCCACGTCGCGCATGAAGCTGCCGATGTTGCCGAGCACGGTGGCGGCCCACAGCACGGCGAAGACCGGCTGGCGCAGCGGCGCGAAGGCGCCGGCGGCTTTTTGGGGTTCAGACATGGGCACGCTCTTTCAGGTCGAGCCAGGCGACGAGCACAAAGCCGCCGACCAGGCCCAGGTGTTCGAAGAAGGAGTTGGCCGCCATGAAGCGCTCCTGCCCCACCGGCAACTCCCAGAAACGCAGCGCCACGAAGGTCGCCATCAGCGTGAAGGCCCCGAGCGCCAGCGCGCCGAGCCAGCGCCAGAAGCCGGTGAGTATGAGCGCCGCGGCGCCCAGCTCCAGCGCGATCACCGCAGCGGCGAACGGCGCGGCCGGCGACAGGCCGAAGTGGTTCATCTCGCCGATGGCAGCGCCGAAATCCATCGCCTTGTTCAGCCCGCCCTGCAGGTAGGCCGCGCAGAGCAGCAGCAAGGCAACCCAGCGCACGGCGGGTGAAAGGGTCCAGTGCATCGTCTTCATGATCACACCGCCCAGCAGGCGCAACCCAGCGCGCCCCAGAAGCTCTTCAGGTCGGCGATGGGCAGCTTGCTGCTCCAGGCCGTCGCGTGCTGGTGGCCGTGCACATTGCAGTCGTTGGCGCAGGCGCACGACATGGCGGCGTTGCGCATCACCTTCTGCAGCGGTGCGCCTTCGGCCGTGTCGGCCCAGCCCGCATAGCCGCCGAAGGTGCGCACGGGCGACCAGTCGGGCATGGCCGGCGGCGGCGCGCCTTCGTCGTGCGCGGCGAACGGGCCCACACCGTAGGCCACCTTGCCGCCCACCATCGTGAGCAGCGCCGTCGTGTCGGCGATCTCCGATTCGGCGCACGCGAAATAGTCGCGGTCGGGCACCACCAGGTCGGCGAGCTGGCCGGCCTGGATGCGGCCCTTCTTGCCCTCCTCGTTCGAGAACCAGGTGACGTTCTCGGTCCACATGCGAAGCGCGCCTTCGCGGTCCAGGCAATTGCGCTGCGGATAGAGCTGCATGCCGCCCACCGTCTTGCCCGTGACCAGCCACGCGAGCGACACCCACGGGTTGTACGAGGCCACGCGCGTCGCGTCGGTGCCGGCCGAGACCTTCAGGCCGCGCTCGAGCATGCGCTTGACCGGCGGCGTGGCCTCGGCCGCGCCGGCGCCATAGCGCTCCACGAAGTACTCGCCCTGGTAGGCCATGCGGTGCTGCACCGCCACGCCGCCGCCCAGCGCGGCGATGCGGTCCATCGACTTCTCGGAGATGGTCTCGGCGTGGTCGAAGAACCAGTTCAGGCCCGCGAGCGGCGTGTCCTTGTTCACCTTCTCGAACACATCGAGCGAGCGGCTGATGGTCTCGTCGTAGGTCGCGTGCATGCGCCAGGGCCAGCGGTTCTGGGCCAGGATGCGCACCACGCCTTCGAGATCGCCCTCCATCTCGGGCGCCATGTCCGGGCGCGGCTGGCGGAAGTCCTCGAAGTCCGCGGCCGAGAACACCAGCATCTCGCCCGCGCCGTTGTGGCGGAAGTAGTCGTCGCCCTGCTTGTACGTCGAGTTCGCCGTCCAGTTGAGGAAGTCTTCCTTCTCGGCCTTGGGCTTCTGCGTGAAGAGGTTGTAGGCCAGGCGAATGGTGAGCTGGCCCTCGTCGTGGAGCTTCCGGATCACTTCGTAGTCGTCGGGGAAATTCTGGTTGCCGCCGCCCGCGTCGATGGCGCCGGTCACGCCCAGGCGGTTGAGCTCGCGCATGAAATGGCGCGTCGAATTGAGCTGGTAGTCGAACGGCAGCTTCGGCCCCTTGGCGAGCGTCGCGTAGAGGATGGCCGCGTTCGGCTTGGCCAGCAGCAGGCCCGTGGGGTTGCCGGCGCTGTCGCGCACGATCTCGCCGCCGGGCGGCGCGGGCGTGTCCTTGGTATAGCCCACGGCGCGCAGCGCGGCGCCGTTGAGCAGCGCGCGGTCGTACAGGTGCAGGATGAACACGGGCGTATCGGGCGCCACCGCGTTCAGCTCGGCGATGGTGGGCAGGCGCTTCTCTGCGAACTGGTGCTCGGTGAAGCCGCCCACCACCCGCACCCACTGCGGCGCGGGCGTGATCGCCACCTGCCGCCGCAGCATCGACATCGCATCGGCCAGGCTCCGCACGCCGTCCCAGCGCAGCTCCATGTTGTAGTTCAGGCCGCCGCGAATGATGTGCAGGTGGTTGTCGATGAGGCCCGGCAGCACGCGCTTGCCCTTGAGGTCGATGACGCGGGTGCGGCTGCCTGCGAGCGCCATCACCTCCTCGGCGCGGCCCACACGGGTGAAGCGCCCGTCCTTGATCGCCACTGCGTCGGCCGTGGGGTTGGCGCGGTCCAGCGTGGTGAAGCGGCCGTTGTGCAGGATGAGGTCGGGGGTCGAATTCAGGGTGTCGGCCATGGTCGATGCAGGTAGGAGTGAGGTGGCGGCGAAGGCGCCGAGGGCGCCCACGAAGTGGCGGCGTTGCGGATCGGCGGCGCTCATGCGTCGCTCCTCTCGGACGGGCGGCTCGCGGCAGTCTTCACCGCCTCGGGCTTCACGCATTGGGGCAGCTCGCCGAACACGTGCGGCTTGACCTGGTGGTGCAGCCACGAGGTGGCCGCCGGACGGTCCAGCACCTGCCGCACCAGCGGCGGCAGCTGCTCGCCGAGCAGGATGCCCAAGAGGCCCACCAGGGCGATCACCGGCGGCGCCGGCGAGCGCACCTGGAAGAGCGCGTAGATCACGCCGACCAGCAGGCCCAGCGCAAGGGAGACGACATAAGGCTTCATGGCCGGCGCTCTCTTTCGTTCTTCGTCCGCTCAGCCTTCGTGGGCGCCGAACATGCTCTTTGCGTAGTTGATGCCGATGCCGTAGGCGCCGCCCACCTTCTTCGCGATGCCGGTCGTGAGCTCGTAGGTGTCGCCGCGTGCCCAGTCGCGCTGCAGCTCCAGCAGGTACTGCAGCGAGGTCATCGGCCGCGCGCCGGCCTGCACCATGCGGTCCATCGCGCGGTTGTGCGCCTCGGCGGACACGTCGCCGCAGGCATCGGCGATCACGTACACCTCGAAGCCCTGCTCCAGCGCCGAGAGCGCCGGGCCCACGATGCACACGCTGGTCCACAGGCCCGCCAGAACGATGCGCGGCTTGCCGATGGCGTTCACGCGCTCGATCACGGCCGCGTCTTCCCAGGTGTTCATCGAGGTGCGGTCCAGCATCTTCTGGCCCGGGAAGGCGTCGGTGATCTCGCTGAACATCGGGCCCGAGAAGCTTTTTTCGGCCACCGTCGTGAGGATGGTGGACACCTTGAAGCCGGCCGCCGCCTGCGCCACCAGCGCGGCGTTGTTGCGCAGGTTCACCGCGTCGATCGAGTGCGTGGCGAAGGCCATCTGCGACTGGAAGTCGATCATCACCAGCGTGTGGTCGGCGGGGGTGAGCAGCTTGGAACCCGCGGTGGCGGTGGCGACGGGGCTGATGGCTTGGATGGACATGAAAGGCTCCTCGGGGTTGAATGGATGATCGATTCGTTTCACAATCGCTTTCGGAGCGAATCTCCTAGGCATGGGCTGAATCATCGTGGCCCGGACCCCGGGCATTGACGAAAATTTTCAGCCTTGACGATCGAAGTTTTCGATCATCGGCTTCCACCCCCTTTCCCGCCCTCTTTCCCGCTTCTTTTCCCCAAGGACCGCCGCGTGCTCAAACTCAGCCTGGAAGCCATCGAGGTCGTCGACGCCATCGCGCGCCACGGCTCCTTCGCCGCCGCCGCCACGCGCCTGAACAAGGTGCCCTCCACCATCTCGTACGCGGTCGGCAAGCTCGAGGAGCAGTTGGGCATGCTGCTGTTCGAGCGCAACGGCCCGCGCGTGACGCTCACCCCCGTCGGCGAGGAAATGCTGAAAGAAGGCCGCTGGCTGCTGAGTGCCGCGAGCGACCTGGAATCGCGCATGCGGCAGATCGCCACCGGGTACGAATCGGAGCTGCGCCTGGTGCACGACTCGATCATTCCGACCGAGGCGCTCATCGACGACATCCGCGCCTTCGAGGACCTGCGCTGCGGCACGCGGCTGCGCGTGGGCTGCGAGGCCCTCACCGGCAGCTGGGAGGCGCTGCGCGAGGGGCGCGCCGACATCGTCATCGCCGCGGGCGAGGGGCCCGCCGGCGGCGGCTACCAGGCCGTGACCGTGGGGAGCCTGGCGTTCGCGTTCTGCGTGGCCGCCACACACCCGCTCACGCGCCTGGCGCGCCCGCTGCAGCGCGGCGACCTGCTCGACTGCAACGCCATCGTGGTGGGCGACAGCGCCCGCACGCTGTCGGACCGCACCGTGGGCCTCCTCGCGGGCCAGCCGCGCATCACCGTGCCGTCGATGGCCGCGAAAGTGGCCTGCCAGGTGGCGGGCCTGGGCCACGGGTTTCTGCCGCGCGCGTGCATCGCGAACGAGCTCAAGCGCGGCACGCTGGTGGAGCTCCCCACCGAGGAGCCGCGCGCGCCCGAGGCGTTCTGGCTCGCGTGGAAGACCGGCGCGAAGGGGCAGGCGCTGCGCTGGTGGCGCGAGCGGATGAACCGCACCCTGGTGCCGGCGCTGTTGCCGCGGTCGTTTCTCTGAAAGCGTGAAGCGGGGGCCCGGCGCTCAACGGCCGGCGCGCAGCTTGTCCAGCGCCCGGTCGAGAAACGCCAACCGGTCCTGCCCCCAGAAGCGCTCGCCATTGAGGATGAACGTCGGCGCGCCGAACACGCCCGCCTCCACCGCCTCCGCGCTGTTCGCGCGGTACACCGCCAGCGTCTCGGCGCCCTGCTCCAGCGCCTGCAGCGAGGCGCCGTCGTAGCCGTTCTCGTCGGCGACCGCGATGCGCACTTCGGCCTGCGAGGTGTCGCGCTCCTCGGCCCAGAGCGCGCGCAGCAGCGCGTGCGAGAGCGGCTGCGCATCGAGCCCCTGCAGCTGCGCGGCGATCACCATCCAGCCGGCGTACTTGTTCCAGTTCGGATCGGTGGGCGCGCCCTTGGGGTAGTGCGCGGGCGCGAGGTTCATCGGCATGCCGAGGTACTCGCTCCAGCGCGCGAGTTCGAGCGCGTGGTACGTGCGGCGCGGCTCGGGGCGCGTCTTCAGCGGAATGCCGCCGGTCTGCGGCACCACGGCCTGAAAGTCGTAGGGCTTGAGCGTGAGCTGCACATGGTGGCGGCGCACGATGTCTTGCAGTTGCGGGCCACCGAGGTAGGCCCAGGGGGAAGAGAGGCTGTAGTAGCAGTCGAGGGCGATCATGGCCCGATTATCTTCAGCCTCATGGCCGCACCGCCACCCCCTTCGCGGCGATGCGATCCGCCCGCTCAGCCGGGCCTGCCGGATGGCGGCAGCGACCGCCTGATGGCATCGATGCGCTCCAGGATCGTGGCGATCTGGTTGGACAGCAGCGCGCCTTGCCGCGCGTAGCGATCCCTGCATTCATCGAGTTTCTTGGTGAGCACCGCGACCTGCGCCTGGTGCGCGACCTGCTGCGACTGCAGCTTGGCGGCCAGCCTGCGCACGGTCATTTCGTTCGTGTCGGAGGGGGTCGTGGAGGTGGTGAGGGCGGGAACTTGTGCCTTCGAAGGCTGTGGTTTCGGTGTGTCGGTCATGGGAGGGATTCGGGCGATCCGGGAATCGAAAAAACCATGAACGCACGCGATGCGAAGACTGCGAGGCGATGTCCATGGGGCTGCTTGTGACGTCGCTTCCAGTATCTGTGCGCCGATGGCTCGCAACCGCCTGCGCCCGCCGGTCGATCGGCGCCGCGCCGTTAAATTCTTCGCAGCTTGCGCGCCTCAATTGCAAGCCAGTTGCAAACTGGCTTTTCGCGCCGAATCGGACTTCGCCCTACATCACCTTGACCGCGCGCCCGATGAACTGGATTGGCCCCGTCGGCCGGTCGATCGGCGAGCCGTTCTCGGGCTCCAGCGTGAGCTCGAAGAGCTGGTTGGGCTCCAGCGGCGGCAGCTTGTCGATGGGGATGCGCAGCGTCTGGCCCTGCTGCTTCACGAGGCCGAGCGACACCGGCCCGCGCCACTGGTCGGCCTTGGTCCAGAACTGCAGCGTCTTCTGCGGCGGCACCTCGAAGGTGCCCAGCGGCACGAGGTTGAGCTGCCGCGACGAGTTGGCCTGGATCACCCAGCCGGGCGATTTGTTCTCGGGCGCGACCAGCACCACCATGTACTGCGTGGCGGGCGGTGCCGCGACGCGCGTGACCACCACAGCGAGCAGCAGCGCCGCCGTGGCGAAGCCGCCCGCGGCCAGCCCGCGCCAGAGCTTGAGGTTGTTCCACCAACTGATCGCGCCCGCGGCTTGCGCCTTCGACGCCTTGCCCAGCCCATCGACGCTGCGCTCGATGCGCGTCCACAGCGACGGCGACGGCTCCGCCGGTTCGGCGAGTGCCGTGAGCGGCTGCAGCCGCGCCTCCCACACACGCACGGCTTCTTGCAGCGCCGGTTCGCTGCGCAGGCGCGCCTCGACCGCCGCGCGCGCGGTGGCCGAGAGCGTGCCCAGCACGTACTCGCCCGCGAGCCCGTCGATGTCGTTGATGTCTTTGTCTTCAGCGGTGCTCATCCCATGCACTCCCGCAGCGCGCGCATGCCGCGCTGGATCCAGGCCTTCACGGTGCCCAGCGGCGTCTGCAGCCGCTCGGCGATTTCGCCATGCGAGCAGCCTTCGACGTACGCATAGAGGATGCAGTCGCGCCGCGCCGGCTCCAGCCCCGAGAGGCAGCCGTGCAGCCGGCCGAGGTCCGCGCGCAGCTCGAACGGATCGCCCGCCGCCGCATACGCCGCGAGCGAGGCCTGGTCGTCGACCGCAACGGCTGCGTCTTCGTCCAGGCTCACCTGCCGCGCGCCGCTGCGCACCATGTTCAGCGCCGCGTGGCGCACCACGCTGTAGACCCAGCCCCGGCCTTCGCCGAGCGCGGGGTTGAAGCTCGCCGCGCGCTGCCAGATGCTGATGAAGGCATCGTGCAGCACGTCCTCGGCCTGCTGGCGCTGGCGCACGATGCGCAGCGCCACGCCCATCAGGTACCGGCTTTCACGCTGGTAGAGCTGCTGCAACGCCTGACGGTCGCCGCGGGCGCAGGCCATGAGCGCGGCGTCGTAGTCGAAGGGGGCGGTGGATGGAGCGGGAGGCAAGGTCGGCGGCGGGTGGTGAATGGCGCCATCGTAGTGGCACCGGCACACGCCGCCGCAGATTCACCCCCGGATCATCAGGACGCCTTGTAGAAGATGTAGTCGGCCTGGTACTTCACGACCTGCCGTTGGCCCTTGGTGGCGGGCGTGCAGGGCACGGCCGCCGGTGCCACGCCACCTTGCAGCGCCACGCGCTGGATGTAGGTGACGCCGGTCATCGCGCCCGAGCCCACGGCCGGGTTGGCCTTCACGAGCTGGAACGGCAGGCTGGTCGCGCCCGAGGGTGCGACGGCCAGTTGCGTGGCGGTGAGCTTGGAGCCGTCCATCGACTCCCAGGTGGCCGGCGGGCCGTAGTACTTGCCCACCTGCTTGCCGCTGCGGTCCATGAGCTTGGCGTCGGGGCCGACGAACACCCACTCGGTCGCACCGGGCGTGTTGGCCTTGTCGCGGCATTCGTAGGTGATGTCGCCCATGCCGACGGTTTCCATGGCGACCTTGTTGCCGGCGGGGACCTGGATGGTGGGGGGGAGGCTGGACTGGTTGAACGCGGGGGCCATCGACATCGAGCCGCAGGCGGTGAGGACGGCGGCTGCGGAGATGGCGCCGAGGACGGCGATCGAACGGGAGGTGTGCATGGAATTGCTCCTGGGTTGTAGAGGGTCAGCAGCTCCTCGCTGCTGAAGGGTCTACACGCCAGAGGGGCGTTTGGATGCAGGGGTGCGCGAATTTCTTTTTGTTGTTGGTCGTCGCGGTTGTTTTTTTGAAGCGGGCGCCGCGGGTTCGGGGCGCGTACGAAGAACACCGGGTGTCCCCCTCCGCGAATGTCCCCCGCCTTCGGCTCCTCCTTGATTTCGCTGCGGGGGACACCCGGTGCTCTTCGCACGAGGGCACGCTGCGGAGGGGCGGGCGATCGACGCCCGCACTGGACGGTCAGGACGCCGAGGGCAGCCCTTGCATCAGCGCCCGGCGCATGTCGCCAGCGGCTGCGTTGACGGCGCCGATGCGCGCCACGAGCGATTCGTTGATCAGGCTGAGCAAGGCGCTCAGTTCGCTGCGGGTGGGGGCGAGCGCCTCGCTGTCGTTCGGGGCGCCGGTTTCGATGAGCTTTTCGAACGCGGTGTAGGCGCGCAGGACCTCGTTGAGGTTTTCGGCGTAGTCGCAGGTTTGGAGGGCGAGGGTGTCGAGGGTTGGGGATTCGGGCTCGAAGGAAGCGGACGGATTACGAGATTGCGCACAGGCGCGAACTGATTCAGCCATTAGATGGACTCCAAGTTAATGCAGGGGCTTCATCAGGCTTCCAAACCCGGCCGCGACATCAGACGCGACCGGCGGAGTATATCTATCGATACCCGCAATTCAAAGGACTTCGCAAATACCGCGCCATCTGCCTCAACGTGGAAAATTAATAAATCTTGACAACCCACAAATTTGCATCTTTTTAATCAACAAAATGAAGCTTTAAGTAATTCAATATTTTTGAGAAATTTTCTAACGTATCTCTTGAAAGCATTCCTCGACAATCGACTGCCGCATAAGATTCCGCCAAATACCACCCGATCTGCTTTTTAGTAGGCCTTTCATCTAGTAGGTATTTCTTTTTAATGAGGGCTAGCGTGTCGGGCGTAATTAAGCTCTCAAGCTGCATACCGACGAAGCTTGGATCAACTGCCGCCAATGTGATTGCAGATCCCGGGGGTAAAAACCAATTATCAGAATATCGTTGGGCTTCTTTTTTCCCAGCTTTGTCGTCATCAAGCAGCAAGATAAATCGTTCACCACGCCCCATTAGCAACCCGATCTGCGGTCCGCACGCTCCCGAGCCAACCCCTGGAATAAAGTTGTATGGCAATTTAGCATCAAGGAGACGCTGTGCGAGCTTCAGCGCATAGTAGTCAGAAATGCCTTCCACCAGTACAAACGGAGGACTACCAATCACCTGCGGCGCAACATATTCCAATTTTTCAATGACCGGCTGAAAGTAGCTTGACCTTGTCGGAAATTTTGAAACGAATTCCCGATATTTTGTAAGCCTGACATTCGTTGGTTTCGAACTCAAACCCAGAGATTCTGCGCCATCGTAGTCCAATGCAGTATTTTCGACAATATATGCGCCAGAAAGCCATTGCGGATTTATCATGTGGTGACTATGGGTAGAATAAATTACCTGACTTCCTTCCGACGCAATTCTCCCAAAACTTGTAAGCAATTCAGCTTGCGCTTTCGCATGTAAATTTGCAGCCGGCTCGTCAAAAATAAACACCGTCGAGCGCGCGGACGATTTTTTAAAAGCCGTGAACAACAAGAACGAAAAAAACCAGCGAAATCCTAGGGATCTTTCACTTATTGCATACCGGGACTCCCCATCTGTGACATACAGCGATGCATAGGGAATATCATCTTTTTCTGTATCAATGTGCCATTCGACCAAAATGTTTTTGGCTGAAATAGCACGCTGGAATACCCGCTGCCAGCTGCCCAACACCTCGTTTGTTATAGCGTTTGATATTTTTTGAAAAACAGAATCAATAAGCGCTTTTTCGGCGCCGCTAAAAAATAGCGAAAACCATACTGCGGACTTTTGCGAGTTTTTAAAAGATTCGATTCGAGCATTGATATGCTTATCCAAGTTTAAGCCCTGCCCCAAACTATCCAGGACGTCCTGAAAAACAAGCCTGTAATAGCGATTTACCGCCGTTTCATCATCAAACTCTTTTAAATATATCTTTTCCGGCATATCTACGAGAAATGTCGGAAAATATGAAATCTGAGGAAGCCGCTCCTCCAAGATTCGAGCAACATTAGCCCACAGATCTATTTTCCCAGATTTTCTTTCGGCATCAGTCGGGCGAACGTATGCCTTGAAATTAATACCTCTCACCGGGCGTACTTTTAATTCAAAATTCCAAACTTGCGGATTTTCCTTGAGAACGCTATCGACAAATTTAAATTGCCTCGTTATCTCGAAGATCGCCCCCAAAAATTCTTCATCCAGAACTAGTTTTTGCAGTTTTGCGAGATTCTGGGCCCGCCGAATATCTTCTTCATCCAAGCGAATCACCGCAGTCACCTCGATATCACCAGTAAATGCGGCCTTGAGGTGAAGCGGAATTAAACCCGCGCCAGAAGCTTTCGCGTGCACGCCTTCAAACAAACCCGAGACTGCTTTATCTCCGGTGATAAAATGAGACAGGCCTTCCAGAATGGTCGTTTTTCCGCTTTCATTTAATCCAATTAACGTGATAACCGGACAGTTCGCCTTGTCATCAAGATCGATAACTACTTCTTCAATTCCTTTGAAGTTTTTTAAACTCATTTTCAAAATTGAGGACAAGGCATTTCCTTATTCAAAAGCTGTTGGCGAATTTTTTAAATTTTTAACGTCAAACTCAGCCGTTGAACAGAGCAGCAGCCTAGGCGCGCTAGTCAACACGAAGGACGATGGCTTTTTTATTGTGCGTCAGCCGATTTTTCGTTAACGAAATTCACGATGCCGACTATGGGGTCCCCGACGACTTACCGAAGTCAGGGTAATCACCCATCTTCTCTAGAACCGTCGAATCCGCAAGTCACGCTCCTAACCAATCGGGCAATAGATCCAAATAAAGCTATGAATAGTTGATTGCGCAGCAACTATCTTCTGCCCCAACCCCCATTTATCCGCAAAGGTATCCGCCAGACACTCCTCCTAACCCATCCAGGAGTGCCTCATGCCAATCGCCCTACTCGCGCTGACCCTCAGCGCCTTCGCCATCGGAACGACCGAGTTCGTCATCGTTGGCCTCATCCCCACGGTCGCTGCTGACCTTGCCATCGGCCTGCCCTCGGCGGGCTTGCTGGTCAGCCTCTACGCGCTGGGCGTCGCCATCGGCGCGCCGGTGCTCACCGCCCTCACGGGCAAGCTGCCGCGCAAGGCGCTGCTGCTCGGGCTGATGGCGCTGTTCACGCTCGGCAATCTGCTGGCGTGGCAGGCGCCCAGCTACGAATCGCTGGTGGCCGCGCGCATCCTCACGGGCCTCGCGCACGGGGTGTTCTTCTCGATCGGCTCGACCATCGCCACGGGCCTCGTGCCCAAGGAAAAGGCGGCCAGCGCCATCGCGATCATGTTCACCGGGCTCACGGTGGCGCTCGTGACCGGCGTGCCGCTGGGCACGTTCATCGGGCAGCACTTCGGCTGGCGCGAGACGTTCCTGGCCGTGTCGGCGCTGGGCGTGGTCGCCTTCATCGGCAGCTGGGTGTTCGTTCCCAACAACATCCGCCACACGGCACCGGCCTCGCTCGCGCAGCAGGCCAAGGTGTTGGCCGAGCCGCGGCTCTTGCTGGTGTATGCCAAGACGGCGATCGGCTACGGCGGCTCGTTCATTCCGTTCACGTTTCTCGCGCCGATCCTTACCGACGTGTCGGGCTTCAGCGCGGGCGCGGTGGGCTGGGTGATGCTGGTGTACGGTGTGTCGGTGGCGGTGGGCAACATCTGGGGCGGCAAGCTGGCCGACCGCCTGGGGCCGATTCCGGCGCTCAAGATCATCTTCGCGCTGCTGGCCGCCGTGCTGCTGGTCTTCAACTTCGCGGCGCCGCACAAGTGGCTTGCGCTGGTGGCGGTGCTGATGTGGGGCGCGGTCGCGTTCGGCAACGTGCCGGGGCTGCAGGTGTATGTGGTCAAGCAAGCGGAGCGCTTCACGCCGCAAGCAGTCGATGTGGCCTCGGGCCTGAACATCGCGGCCTTCAACCTGGGCATTGCGCTGGCAGCCTGGGCCGGCGGCCTGATCGTGACGCACCTGGGCCTCATGCACACGCCCTGGATCGGCGCGCTGGTGGTGCTGGTGTCTCTGGCGCTCACGCAGTGGAGCGGCGCGCTGGACCGCCGCGCCGGGATTCCGGTTCGCGCCTCGGGGCCGGTGCCGGCCGGTCACTGAGCCGATTCGTTTCTCTCTTTTCTTCTCTTCTCTTTTTTCAACGCACAAGGACAACTCGACCATGACAACGACGAACAACAACAGCAACGCACCCGTTCCCGCCTTCGGCCTCGGCACCTTCCGCCTGAAGGGCCAGGTGGTGATCGACTCGGTGAAGAACGGCCTGGACGTGGGCTACCGCGCCATCGACACCGCGCAGATCTACGGCAACGAAGCCGAGGTGGGCCAGGCGATTGCCGAGAGCGGCGTGGCGCGCGATGCACTCTTCATCACCACCAAGATCTGGACCGACAACTACGCCAAGGCCAAGCTCGTGCCGAGCCTGAAAGAGAGCCTGGCCAAGCTGCGCACCGATCACGTCGACCTCACGCTCATCCACTGGCCCTCGCCCGGCAACGCGGTGCCTGTGGCGGAGTTCATGGGTGCGCTGGCCGAGGCGAAGGCGCAGGGGCTCACGAAGCGCATCGGCGTGTCGAACTTCAACATCGCGCTCATGAAGGAAGCGATTGCGGCCGTGGGCGCGGAGAACATCGCCACCAACCAGATCGAGCTGCACCCGTACCTGCAAAACCGCAAGGTAGCGGAGTTTGCGAAGAGCCAGGGCATTCACATCACCTCGTACATGACGCTCGCTTACGGCAAGGTCATTGCCGATCCGGTGATCGAGGCGATTGCCAAGGCGCACGGCGCGACGACCGCGCAGGTCACGCTCGCGTGGGCGATGCAGCTGGGCTACGCGGTGATTCCGTCGTCCACCAAGCGCGCGAACCTCGAGAGCAATCTGAAGGCGCAGCAGTTGAAGCTCACCGATGCAGAGATGGCGCAGACGGCGGCGCTGGACCGTGGCGAGCGGCTCACCGACCCCGCCGGCCTGTCGCCGGCTTGGGACTGATCGATCACGCGGGGTGCGCGTTTGTCAGCACCCCGCGTCGGACTTCTCGACCGCTTCGACCGTGAACAGCCGCCGCACGCCGTCCAGCGTGTCGAAGTAGCCCTTGCTGGAGCGGCGCAGCGGCGTGCCGTCGCGAAGCCGGTAGCTCACCGGGCCGCGCGTCACCGGGTAGCGCTTGGTGACGCTCACGCGGTAGAGGCACTCGGTGTATTCGAGCACCTCGTCCGGGCGCTCGTGCGCATCGACGACCTCGAAGCGGCCGGTGACGTGGAGAACGGATTCGTACGTGGCCATGGCGCGGTTGTGTGGCTGCACGCGAGGCGGCGCTACTGCCCGAATTCCAAAGCGCGAGTAGGACAACGGATCGCACGTGCGCGCCGTGGGCCTTTAAGGCTTTGGGGGCGGCCGCTGTGGCACGCTCGTGCACTTCGATCGCGGCCGTTTCATGCGGCGCTGCGGCGCTCCTCCAAGGGTCATCCGGCTGGCGATCTTTTTCAAAAACTCAAGCGCTGACGCGGCTGGGGAAACCACTTGAATCTCGACTCGATCAATCCGACTGTTCTGGGCTGGATCGCCGGCCTTTGCGTACTTGGCCTCGTCCGCTACTGGCTGAATCGGCGCAAGTAGATGCGCGGTCGGCGGAACGGGAAAACAGTACTTCCGCCGGGCGATTAAAGGCTCGCCAGCAAACCGGTCGAAGATGCCTCGGCCGCCAGCTTGCCGTCGGCGTTGTAGAGCGCAGCTTCGAGAAAGGCGATGCGCTTTCCCCGCTTGATGACGCGCGCTTCCACGCGCCCCTGGCCAGGGCCGACCTTCTCGTAGAAGCTCACCTTGATCTCCAGGCTGAACACGGTCTGCTGTTGCGCCGTGTCGTGCATCACGGCATGGGCCATGGCCGCATCGAGCCACGCGGTGATGAAGCCGCCCTGGGCGATGGTGCCGTTGGTGTGGCAGTACTCCCGCCGCACTGTGAAGGCGGCCTGCAGCGTCTTGCTTTCGGGCGCCCACCCGGTCACGTGGAAATTGCCCATCGATTCGCTCAATGCCTGGCCCGAGCGGATGCGGGCCTCCAGATCGTCGTTCATTGGTTGGTGCGGTTGGTGCCGTTGGTGAGGTGTCGGGCATTTTCATGCGAAGCCGGGTGCGCCGTGGCGCCGGGCGGGCCGCGACGGTCACTCGCGGGACGCAGGGGCTGACAGCAGGGCGTCCAGGTGGGCAATGGTTTTTTGCAGGCCTTCGACCAGGCCCACGCGGGGCTCCCAGCCGAACATCTGCTCGGCCAGGCGCACGTCGGGCCGGCGCTGCGTCGGGTCGTCGCTCGGCAGGGGCGCGAAGACGAGCTTCGACGAGGAGCCGGTGAGTTCGATGACCAGCCGGGCGAGATCGCGCACGGTGAACTCTTGCGGATTGCCGATGTTCACCGGCCCGGCGCCGCCCGCCTCGGCCTCCATGAACCGGTGCAGGCCGGCGACCATGTCGTCGACAAAGCAGAAGCTGCGGGTCTGCAGGCCATCGCCGTAGACCGTGAGCGGCTCCGCGCGCAGGGCTTGCACGATGAAGTTGGAGACGACGCGCCCGTCCTGCGGATGCATGCGCGGGCCGTAGGTGTTGAAGATGCGCGCGACGCGCACCTGCACGCCGTGCTGGCGGTGATAGTCGAAGAACAGCGACTCGGCGCAGCGCTTGCCTTCGTCGTAGCAACTGCGCACGCCGACGGGATTGACGTTGCCCCAGTAGCTCTCGCGCTGCGGATGCACCTGCGGGTCGCCGTAGATTTCGCTGGTCGATGCCTGCAGGATGCGCGCGCCTTCGCGCTGGGCCAGCGCCAGCATGTTCAGCGCGCCGAGCACGCAGGTCCTGGTGGTCTGCACCGGGTCGCGCTGGTAATGCACGGGCGAGGCCGGACAGGCGAGGTTGTAGATGCGGTCGACGTGCGCACCGAGCGGCGTGGCAAGGTCGCGAGTGACGTCGTGGGTGACATGGCGGGTGATGTCATGAGTGACATCGTGGGTGACGAGCGTTAACCGCGGGTGCCCCAGCAGATGCGCCACATTGCGCCGGGCGCCGGTGGAGAAGTCGTCCACGCACAGCACGTCGCAGCCCTCGGAGAGCAGCAGTTCGCACAGATGGCTGCCGAGAAAGCCGGCGCCGCCGGTCACGAGCGTTCGCAGGGGTGCGTTGTCGTCATGCATGCAAGGACCTCGGGCGTTCTTCAGCGGCCGACCGCCCGGTAGTCGATGCCCTGGTCGCGTATCGACGGATCGTAGAGGTTGCGGCCGTCGAAGATCAGCGGCTGCCTGAGCGCGATTTTCAGCGCGTCGAAATCCGGATTCTTGAACTCGTTCCAGTCGGTGAGGATCACCAGCGCATCGCAGTCCTCCGCCGCCTGCAGGGCCTGGTCGTTGAAGCTCAGGCGGGAGGCCTCGTCGGCGCGGCCTTGCAGGTCTTTGGCGAGCGTCTTGCGCGCCTCCTCGATGGCCACCGGATCGTGCGCAACCACCTGCGCACCGCGCATCAGCAGCGCCTGGATGATGACGCGGCTCGGCGCCTCGCGCATGTCGTCGGTGCCGGGCTTGAAGGCCAATCCCCACACGCCGAAACGGCGCCCGCGCAGGTCGGGGCCGAAGTGCCGCACGATCTTGTCGACCAGCCGCAACTTCTGCGCGTCGTTGACGGCACGCACGGCCTCCAGCAGTTGCAGGCGCTGTCCGTGGGCGGCCGCGGTATGGACCAGCGCCTGCAGGTCTTTCGGAAAGCAGCTGCCGCCGTAGCCGGCGCCGGCCTGCAGAAAGCTGTCGCCGATGCGTGGGTCGGCCACCAGCCCGCAGCGCACCTGCTCGATGTCCACGCCCACGTTCTCCGCGAGGTTCGCGAGCTCGTTCATGAAGCTGATCCGCGTGGCGAGCATCGCGTTGGCTGCGTACTTGGTGAATTCGGCCGCCTCCAGGCCCATGTGGATGGTGCGGTCGCGGTCGCGGTTGAAGGGCGCATACATGCGGCGCATGAGGTCGCGCGCATGCTGGCCCGCGGCGCCGGGCTCGCTGCCGACCACGATGCGATCGGGCTGCATGAAGTCGGCGATGCCGGTGCCCTGCTTGAGGAACTCGGGGTTCGAGACGATCGACAGGCGGGCGTCCAACGCAAGGTCGCGCCTGCGACGCGCGGCGAGCTCTTCTTCGATGACGGCGCGCAGCTGGGCGCTCGTGCCGACCGGCACGGTGGATTTGGCCACCACCACCTTGGCGTCGTGCATGTGGCGGCCGATGTCGCGCGCCGCGGCCAGCACGTGCTGCAGGTCGGCGCGCCCATCTTCGCCGGCGGGCGTTCCGACGGCGATGAAGATCAACTCTCCGTGGTGGATGGCGTGCGCGACGTCGTTGGTGAACGCCAGGCGCGCGGCGAGCACGTTGCGCGCAATGAGCTGCGGCAGGCCTTCCTCGTGGATCGGCACGTCGCCCGAAAGCAATCGCTGCACCTTGCGTTCGTCGATATCGAAGCAGACGACATCGTTGCCGGTCTCCGCAAGGCAAGTGCCGGTGACGAGGCCGACGTAGCCGGCGCCGAGGATGGAGATCTTCATGGGTTGCGCGAGGACAGCGGCAACGGGGCCGAGCGGGCCGGCTGGGCACAGACGCGGAACCACAGCAGGTACCCCAGTGCCTTGACGCCGTCGCGCCAGTTGATCTTCTTGCCCTCGTCGAAACCACGGCCGCGGTAGCTCACGGGCAGCTCGCTGATCCGCCATCGGCCGGGCCGCACGATCTGGGCGCTGATCTGGATCTCGCAACCGAAGTCGGGGCAGGTCACATTCAGGGTGTCGTTCACCTCTTTGGTGAACATCTTGTAGCAGACCTCGATGTCGGAGAAGCGCTTGCCGTACAGGATGCCGAAGAGCCTGGAGATGAGCCAGTTGGCCGAGACCTGCGACAGCGAAATGAACTTGGCGCTGCCGTTTCGCTGTCCCTCGAAGCGCGAGCCGTACACCACATCGGCGACCTTGCGGTGCGCGATCAGGTCGTACATGGGGGCCCAGTCGGCGGGGTCGTATTCGAGGTCGGCATCCTGGATGACGACGACATTGCCGGTCGCAGCGGCCAGGCCGGTCGCGACGCCGGCGCCCTTGCCTCGATTGCATGCGTGATACAGCGCGCGCACGGTGAGGCGCGAAGCCGCGGGCTCGTCGGCCCAGGTGAGCGTTCCGTCGCTGCCGCCGACCGGGTGCGCCCCGGTGCGCAGCCCCTGGGGCACCTGGGCCTGGATCCATTCGCGGGTTCCGTCGGTGGAGCCGTCGTCTACCAGGATGATTTCCTTGTCGACTTCCGGGAGCACGCGGGACACGGCAACGAGCACGCGAGGCAGGGTGCGGACTTCGTTGAGCACGGGAATCACGATGGAGAGCATGGGCGGCTTGATGAGGGTGCGAAAAAAAACCGGTGCGAGCGGTCGAACTACCAGGGCGCGACGGTGGCAAGCATGGCCAGACCGATCAGCACGTGAATGTTTCTGTAGACGGTCTGCAGCCGGCGAACGCTCGCGTAGGTCAGCCCGTCGCGCAGCGCCCGCCATGCCGCGCGCAGGTGCACCGCATACAACACCGCGGCCAGCGACAGGACGGGGGGAACGACCCCGCGCAGCGCGAGCACGGTCAGCGTGAGGTAGGCGATGCTGAAGAGCACTTGCCCCGCGAGAAACGATGCCTTCTTGCCGAACGCGACGGCGTTGGTGCGGATGCCGTTTCGCGCGTCGCTGTCGTGGTCGCGCGTTTCGTGGACCAGGTGCCCCGCGGCAAAGACGAGCCCGAAATAGCCGGCAAGGACCACCATCTGCGGCGTCACGGGCGACAGCGCGACATACCCCAGAAGAAAGTGCAGCGTGCCGCCGACCATGTGCAGCAGGGAGTTGAGCACCGGCACGCCCTTGCCTTGCGCGCCGGGGAACGAGTAGATGGCGCTGAGCGCGGCGATGCACAGCGCGATCGCGAACGGCGCCTGGCCCACCAGGGCGAAGACCAGCAACGCGATCGCGAGCAGCGCGCAGGCCAGCCCCGCCATCCTGGAGGCGTTTTCTCCCTTGGCCAGGAAGGTGGCGCCCACGCGCGTCGGGTCGTTCAGATCGCCTTGCGCGCCGGCCCAGTCGTTGAGCACGAACACATGCGCCACGAGCAGGAGGTTGCCGGCGACCAGCGCGGCGATGGTGAGCAACGTCGCCGCGCTGAAATCGGCCATCGCGAAGCAGGCGCCGATCAGCGGCGCGCCCTGCAGCACGCAGACCTCGTCCAGGCGGATGCACGACACCAGTCGCCCGAGGGAGGCGGGGCGTTGCGGCGCGATGGCCGTCTTGGCTTCGGGCCGCGTCATGAAGCGCTCCTCGGCGAAGCGGCATGGGCTGGGTCCGGCGGAAGCTGCGCGCCGCGCGTGGCGTGGTAGAGCCGCAACCAGAGCGCATAGCCCACTTCCTGCGACCAGTAGAAGCGCCGCACGGTGGCGCTCATGTCGTTGTGATACAGCAGGGGCGGATTGCCGGCCAGCGCAGCGAATTCATGCGAGGCGAGAGCCTGCAGCAGCCGCGTCGCTTCGGCTTTCTGCGCGGCGGTGGGCGCCGTGTCCTGCAGCCGGGCCACGAGCGACGCGACCTGCGCCCACACGGCCTGGGCGGGCACCGCCGGTTGCAGGCGCGATGCCGGCACCTCGAGCGCGCAGCCGGCGCGCTGCACCTCCGCCAGCCGCAGGCTCATCACCGGCGGCGCGCCGGCGTAGTAGACCCAGAGGCTGTCGTCGTCGGCGCGCCGCTTGAGCGTTGCGCAGAGCGCGCGCGCGGCGGGCGGGTCCTCCTGGGCGAGCAGCAGGTAGATGTGCATCTGGATGCCGATGTCCGCCGGATTCGGGTCCGCCCCCGGATCGAGGCAGCGGTAGTCCGCCCGCGGCGCGAGCCAGGTGCGGTAGAGCCCGTCGCCGGTGGTGAAGCGCCGCAGGGTCCGCATTGCCGCGGCGAGCTTCGCGCGGTCTGCTGCCGGCGCCACGCGCCATACCAGCGCGGTGTCGTCCGAATCGGGCGTGATCGCGCATCCGAGCACACCGATGGTCGATGCGTCGGGCCTGCCGTGATAGCGCACCAGCCCGTCGTCCTCGATCTGGCTGGCAAGAAAGCCTTGCGCGCGCGCCAGCATCGGGGCCATCTGAGCGACGTGCGCGACATGCGCCATCGGCCCCACCAGGTCGATCATGATCGCGTTCAGGTAGGTATTGAGTTCGGGCTGCGGCTGCTCGAAGCGTGGGCCGCTGGTGAACGAAGTGAGCCAATACCCGGGCACCTGCTGGGCTTGCGCGATGCGCTCGACGGCCTGGCGCGATGCGTACTGCAGGAAGCGCTCTGCAGCATCGCCCGGTCCTGGCGGCGGCAACTCGAAGAACCGTTCGCGCAGCAGCCGCACCTCGCCGCCCGCATAGGGACGCACGAGCACCGAGAGCTTGTGGCGCCCGGCCTGCAGGTCCCCGAGGGGCACATGCAGACGCCATCCGGCCGGGCTCTTTTCGGCCAGCGTCTGGGCCACGTCGGGGCGATCGAAAAAGTGGTTCGTGCCCGCGACCTCGCGCCCGTCGATCAGCACCGCGATGTCCTGGGGCGACGAGGAATCCACGAGCGCCCATCCGGCCACATCGAGCTGGCGTTCCAGGCGATCGCCCGCTGCCGCGTCGTGCACCACCACGTCGAGCGGCTGGATCAGGTCGATGTTCCCGCGCAGGTCCGCCAGCAGATCGGGTTGCACGCGGGGATGCGAGAGCTCCGCCACGAACGCCGCATTGCGCCACGCCCACATGGGGCGCATCCGGTCGTCGGTCTTCATGGTCAGCACGGCCGTGTCGACCGCGCCGGTGTACCAGAAGGCGCCGATCGCCTGGATGGCGACGGACGCGACGCATGCCGCGGCGAACAGCACGCGCCCAGGGCGCGACAGGCGCGCCACGATGGGCGGAAGCATCCACACGAGCAGCGGCACCATGTCGGTGAGCCAGCGCGGACCCCAGGCAATGCCTTGCCGCCAGTCGACCCTCGCATAGCCCAGGACCTGCACCGCGATGGCCACGCCCAGGGCCAGCGTGAGGCCGCGCGTGCCGCGGTCCCGCAGCGCCAGGAGAAACAGGCACGGCACGAACAGCAGGAAGGGCGAGAAGACGAACAACCCGCGCGTCGGGCTGAACAGCAGGCCGGCGATGCCTTCCAGCACGTTGTCGTTGAAATCGCTGGCATGCACGCTCAGGGCATAGGCCCCGGCCACATGCCCGACCGCGCCCAGGTTGTAGGCCAGCGTGAGGGCAACCGGGACGCCGCCGGCCACGATGAGCCAGGGCCAGCGGCTCCCGGCCCAGCGCAAACCCCACAGGCCCAGCGCGGCGGCCAGGAGCGCATCGGGCGGGCGGTTCGCCGCGATCAGCGCGCAGAGGAAGCCGGCCATCGCCACGCGCGCCAGCGTCGCCGGGCCGGTGACCAGCCACAGCGTCGCAACGATGAGCAGTTGCGCCAGGCCGTGCATCCACAAGGCCTGGCTGCTGATCACCCAGGTGGTCGTGCCGAACGCGTAGGCGAGGCTGAGCACGCCGGCGGTGCGCGCATCGCAGCGCCGGCGCAGCAGCATGAACATGAGGGCGACAGAGGCCGCAGCGATCAGGGAGGCGCACAGCTTCTCCATCGCGCGCGCCACCTTGTCGGCGATGTGCGGGTCCCAGCCGACGCTGTCCAGGTAATGCAGCGCGGGGAGGTACAGCGGCGCGACGACCAGCGGCACGACCAGGGGGTACTTGGAGACCAGGTGTGCGTCGCGTCCTTGCTGTATCCAGAAGGCGGTGCCGTTGTGGCCGGCGTTCGGCGCAGAACGTCCGAGAGCGACCGCATCGGCGATCGGATCGAGCAGAACGGTGTGGTTGCGCAGGATGGAGAACGGCAGATGGCGCGCAGCGAAGGTGTCGGCGGCCGCAATCAGGCGGCCGTTGGCGTTGAAGACGAGGAAAGCGGCCAATGCCAGCACACACGCGATCGCCACATCGTGAAGTGGAAGCTTCGCTCGCGGTCTTCGCTCCGTGCTGCTGCCCGACGGTGCGGGCCCGTTTCCACTCATCGCCATGCTTTCTCGGTGCCAATTGCCGTGCGTCGGCGGAGGTTCTGTGGGGCGGAATTATGCCTTTTGTAAACTATAGTAACGAGTTCTCGCCGCAAAGCGGCTGGGGTTGCCATGCTGCGCCGTCCTTCTCTCGATCGGTCTTCGACACCGACCGATCTCGCCGTCTTCACCATCTGCGCGAGCAACTATCTTGCGCACGCCTGTGTGCTGGGCGCCTCGCTGCGAAAGCATCAGCCTGGCGCGACGCTGCTCGTTTTTCTGCTCGACGAGCCCCCCGAAGGCACGCAGTTGCCGGACCACGTGGTCCTGCTGGCGGCCGAGATGGCATTCGAACGCAAGGAATGGAACCACCGCCGCAGCCACTACAGCCTGCTGGAGTTCGCCACGAGCGTGAAGCCGGCCTGCTTTCGCTACCTGCTCGACCAGGGCGCGACGCGCGCGGTCTATCTGGACCCTGACATCCGCGTGTTCCAGCGCGTGGACCTGTTCTGGGCGGGCGGCGCGAACGATCCCGAACTGGTGCTCACGCCCCATGCCCTGTCGCCGCTGCCCGACGATGGATGCGTGCCGGACGATCTCGTCATCCTGCGCGCGGGCCTCTACAACCTCGGCTTTGCGGCGCTGCGGGACACACCGCGGGTGCGCAACCTCTTGCAGTGGTGGGACCACAAGCTGCGCACGCTGTGCCTGGAGGACGTGCGTACCGGCGTCTTCACCGACCAGAAATGGATGGACTACGCGCCGCTGCTGGTGCCGGGCGCGTTGGTGCTGCGGCACAAGGGCTTCAATGCGGCGTATTGGAATCTCCACGAGCGCACGCCCAGATGGCTGGGCGAGCGCTGGCGGATGCAGGGCGACGCGGGCGACAGCGGCGACACGGGCGATACGGGCGATACGGGCGATACGGGCGATACGGGCGATACGCAGGACCTGGTCCTCTTTCATTTCAGCGGCTTCAACCCCGACCTGAAGCAGCTCTCGCGCTACGAGAATCGCTTCGGCTGGAACCTGCCGGGCGACGCGCAGCGGCTGTTCGGCGAATACGCGCAATCGCTGCTGGACGCCGGCTTCCGCAGATTTCGCGCGCTCGGCCTTCCGCACGTGGCCTTTGCAGACGGCACCGGGTGGGACCGGGCATGCCGCGCGGTCTACCGCCAGGCGCTGGCCGAGGGCGTCGAGCTGGACGACCCGCTGGAAGACCCGGACTTTCTTCAATGGGCGGGCGCCGAAGCGCCGGGCGATCACCTCACGCGGTACCTGCGCGCTGTGCTGCACATGCGCGGCGACCTCGCGGCCGCCTTCGCCGACGGCCGGGACACCGTGGGCCTGATGGCCTGGATGCGGACCTCGGGCGTGCGCGAACTCGGTCTTGAGCCCAAGCTCGTGGAGCGCCTCGGCATGGCCGGCAAGGCGCAGCGCACAAACGTGAACTACGTGGGCTACCTCCATGCGCATCTGGGTGTCGGGGAGGCCGCGCGCAACAGCGTCGCGGCGCTGGATGCGGCGGGCGTGGCGGTGCATTGCCACGACATCTCGTTCGACACCTCGGCGCCGACGGGCAGCTACGCCCTCCCCGCCGCCCGCTGGGCAGCCGGGCCTCCCACGGCGACCATCCTGGGCTGCAATGCGGACATGCTGCCCGACGTGCTGTCGAAGCTTCCGGCCGAGCTCCTGGGTCCCTACCGCATCGGCTGCTGGTACTGGGAAACGCCCGACTTCCCCAGCGACTGGGTCGATCGTTTCGAGCTGATCGACGAGATCTGGGCCGGCACGCAATTCATCGCCGATGCCATTCGCCGCAAGACGAGCCTGCCGGTCCATGTGATGCCGCCGATGGTGATGCCCCCGCCCATGCAGCGCGACCGCCAATGGCTTGCCGCCATGCTGCCGGAGGCCACGCCCGACGAGTTCGTCTTCCTGTTCCAGTTCGATGTCGCTTCGGTCCCGTTCCGCAAGAACCCCGAAGGGGTCGTGGCCGCGTTCGTGCGCGCGTTCGCGCCATCCGCTGCGGTGCGTTTGATCGTCAAGGCGCTGAATGCGCAGGCGGCGCCGTCGTTGGTGCAGTCGCTGCGCGATGCGGCCGCAGGCCACCGCGTGTCGTTCCTCACCGCAGCGATGGAAAGCGACGATCGTTTCCGGCTGCTGGCCTCGGCGGACAGCTTCGTCTCGCTGCACCGCGCCGAAGGCTTCGGTCTCTCGCTTGCAGAAGCGATGGCCTACGGCCTACCGGTGGTGGCGACCGGTTGGAGCGGCAACGTCGATTTCACGCACGCCGGCAACGCCGCGCTCGTGCCCTTCGATCTCGTGCCCAGCGCCGTTGCCCATGGGCCCTATCCGGCGGGCACGCTGTGGGCTGAGCCCAGGCTCGACGCCGCAGCCGGGCTGATGCGGCGCGTGTGGCTGGACGCGGCATGGCGCGCACAGATCGCGCTGGCCGGCCAGCGGACCATGGCGGCGAACTTTTCCGCCAGCGTCGTCGGACCCGCCATGCGGGATCGCCTCGATCAGGTGTCGGGTCTGCGCCGAGGCCAGACTGCTGCGCAGCAACGGCAATCGCCCGGGCGCGACCACAAGGCGGCAGGTGCACGCAACGCATCGCTATGGACCCGGGTGCTGCGGGACGTGCTGCGCTATCCCGGCTATTACTTCGTGCGGCTGCCACGGGTGCCCGTGCTCCTTTGGCGCTACGGGATTTCCGGCGTGGTGACCAGGGCTGAACTGGTCGCGAGCGCGGCCGTGGACGTCAAGGGCCAGTACCTCGTGACGCGCATGCTCACGCGCTTGCGACAGCGCATCCAGCGCTGGCGCTACGGCGACGAGTTTCGCCATGACAAGCCCTAGCGCAGCGCACCCACAGGTCACTTCGCGCTGGCATTGACCGCCGCGATGATCACGGCAGCAACGTCCTTGGGCCGCGACTGCTGCGGCACGTGGCTGGTCGGCAAGGTCGTGATGGTCGCGCCGATCTTCCTGGCCATGGCGCGCTCCAGGTCGGGCGAGATGATGCGGTCGTTGGCGCTCACGATGAACCAGGAGGGGCGCGTCTTCCATGCGGCCACGGTCGTCTTGTCTTCGAGGGCCTTGGCCTGGAGCGGTCCCTGGGTCACGGCCATGACGGCGGCCTGCGCGGGCGGCACGTCCTGCGCGAAGTCTTGCGCGATGGCCTTGGGCGGCAGCGTCAGCCAGCCGTTCTTGTCGGCCACCAGTTGCTTGATGCCGGGCGACGGCGGGTAGTCCTTGCCCAGTTCGGCGGAGGTTTGTCCCGCATCGGGCGCGAAGGCCGCGACGTAGACGAGCGCGGCGACCTTGTCGTTCTCGCCAGCCTCGGTGATCACGGTGCCGCCCCAGGAGTGGCCCACCAGCACGACCTTGCCCTTCTGGTTGTCGATGGCGCGGCGGGTGGCGTCGACGTCGCCGGCAAGCGACGCGAGGCCGTTTTGCACCGCGGTCACATGGATGCCCTTGGCCTGCAGCAGCGGGATCACCTTGGCCCAGTCGGAGCCGTCGGCGAACGCGCCGTGCACGAGAACGACCGAAGGCAAGTCGGCTGCGAAGGCATTGCCGCCGAGCAAGGCTGCGGTGGCGAGGGCGACGGAAGAGAGAACGGTGCGGATTTTCATGAGGGATCTCCAGTGAATGTGAGGTTGGGTCGGATCGGTTGGCGAGCGGTTTACCGGCTGGTGTCGGCGGAATTTGCGAAGTGCGCCAGCAGCGCGGTGGCGGCCGAGGCGGAGGACGCGGGGTTCTGTCCGGTGATGAGCAGTCCGTCTTCGACGACGTAGGGCGCCCAGTCCTCGCCCTTGGAATACACGCCGCCCTTGGCCTTGAGTTCGTCCTCCACGAGGAAGGGCACGACGTTCGTCAGACCCACGCCCTCTTCTTCGGAATTGGTGAATCCGGCCACGCGCTTGCCTTCGACAAGCGGCCTTCCGTCGGCGCGCTTCACGTGGCGAAGCACACCGGGCGCGTGGCACACGAGGGCGACGTACTTGCCCGCCGCGATGAACGATTCGATGAGGGCGATCGAGTGCTTGTCTTCGGCCAGATCCCACAGCGGACCGTGGCCGCCCGGGTAGAAGACGGTGTCGAAATCGGCTTGGGAAACGCTGTCCAGGCGCACGGTGCTTGCCAGTTGCGCCGTGGCCTCTGCGTCGGCTTCGAAGCGCCGGGTCAAGTCGGTCTGGAACGACGGCTCGTTGCTCTTGGGGTCCAGCGGCGGCTGGCCGCCCTTGGGCGAGGCCAGCACGATGTCTGCGCCGGCTGCCTTGAACGCGTAATAGGGCGCGGCGAGCTCTTCGAGCCAGAAGCCGGTCTTGCGACCGGTGTTGCCGAGTTCGTCGTGCGAGGTGAGGACCATCAGGACTTTCATTGAGCTTCTCCAAAAAACGTTGACTACTAACAATAGACCGGTCTACTAGTGACACGGCGAGAAAAAAGCACTTCGGCTTGAAGTGCATCCGAGGGCCTGTCCGTTCAGGGGGACAGGTGAAGGATCCGGCGTGTGGTTTTGAGGGCGGTTTCGAAGGGGTCGCCATGGCGCGCGATCTTGACCATCACGCTCGCGCCCATCCAGAGTTGATAGAGGCTTTGTGCCGTCTCTTCGGCGCTTTCGTCGACCGAGAGGGAGCCTTCGGCAACGCCGGCCTCGATCGCCTTGGCCAATCGTTCGACGATGCCGGAGGTACCCTGCTTCATGGCCAGCCGCATGGGTTCGGACATGTCCGCCACTTCGGCGCCGAGCTTCACGGCGAGGCACTTGCCTTGGCAGTCAAGGAACGACTGGGTGTCGCGCCAGCTGGCGAAGTAGGTCATCAGGCGCTGCGCCATGGTCTGCTCCGGAGCTGCGAGGGTCCGGTCGATGTCGGCAAGGTACTCGTCGAAGTAGCCGTGGAGAACGGCTTCGCCGTAGGCTTCCTTCGAGCTGAAGTAGTGATAGAACGACCCTTTGGGCACGCCCGACGTGGTCAGGATTTCGTTCAGCCCGACGGCCGTGAATCCCTTGGCCGCCATCATCCGTTGACCCGCCGCGAGGATGTTGTCGCGGGTGTCGGTGGATTCGGATGCGATTGCTTTGGGCATGGCGCAAGTCTATGCGAGAAATAGACCGGTCGTCTAGTGCCTATCGAAAGAATTTTTCGCATCTCTTTTCAGGCCGCGCGGCAGGCCGTGAGGAAGCTGTTCAGCTCGGCGTCGCGGTCGTGCTCCGCCCCGCTCACATAGCGCGGCTCGGGGTACACGGCCAGGTTCACGACCACCAGGCGCTCTTCCCGATGCACATAGATGCGCTGGCCCGAATGGCCCAGCGCCAGCATGGCGCCGTCGTCGGTCAACCACCAGCCGTAGCCATACCCGGTCACGCCCAGGGAGAGCCGCGACGGATGGAATTCCGCGGGAATCGAAAACGCGCGCCGCGACGCCGACTCGACCCAGCCCGCCGGCAACACCTGCGCCCCATCGAGCACGCCGTCCGCGGCCACCAGCATCGCGAAACGGCCCAGGTCGCGCAGCGACATGCCGGCGCGGCTGCCCGCGATTTCCTGGCCGCCTTCGGATTCGAGCGTGTAGTACGCCTCGTCTTCCATGCCGCAGGGCTTCCACACGGTCTCGGCCATGAAGTCGGCCAGCGTGCGGCCGGTGGCCGCGCACAGCACGCATCCGAGCAGGAAGGTGTCGCCGGTGTTGTAGTGCCAGTGCGTGCCGGGCTCGTGCAATGCGGGCACCTCGCGCAGCATTTGCAAAACGCCGCCGGGCACCTTGTCCGCCAGCGACTTGCTGTAGCGGTTCACGTCGGAGTTCTTGTCGGCGTAGACCTCGGACCAGCCCACGCCCGACGACATGGTCATCAGGTGACGGACCGTGGCGCGCGCATAGCCCGAGCCCGCGAGTTGCGGTAGGTAGCGCACGATGGGATCGTCGATGGACCCGATGGCGCCACCCCGCACCGCCGCGCCGACCAGCAGGCCGGTCATCGACTTGACGGTCGACATGGTGCTCCACCGCTCGCCGGGCGAAAGCCCCAGGCCATAGCGTTCGAGCAGCACTTCGCCATTGCGCGCCACCAGCAGGCCGGCCACGCTGTTGCGGTCCATGAAGTCTTCGACGGTGCGCGCCTCGCCGTCGTGGCGGTAGTTCAGCTGCAGTTCACGGCCGCGCGACAACGGGCGCGCGACGCCGCGCTCGATGGTGCGTGTCGCAAAAAGCCGGTCGACGATGCGGTAGCCGTACGACTGCAGGCATGGCGACCAGAGCAAAAAATCTTCACCGCGCGGCAGATGGGTGCGAGGCAAGGCGAGGCCAGGTTCGTTCATCGCGTGAGCCATCCTTCAATCGTTCTGGATGCCAAGGCGCGTGATCACAGGCCCCCACACCGCGGCCTCTTTCTTCATGGTCTGCGTCACGGCATCGGGGCCGAGCGCGCTCGGCGGGTCCATGTAGAGCGCGTCCATGCGCTGCTTCACGCCGGGGTCGGCCCAGAACTTCGCGGTCTCGCCGTTCAGGCGCGCGACCACCTCCTTGGGCGTTCCCCGGGGCACCATCAGTCCGTACCAGCCGCCGGCGGGATAGTCCTTGAGCCCGGCCTCGAACACCGTGGGCACGTCGGGAAAAGCCTTCGAGCGCTGGCTCCCGAAGATCAGCAGCGGCACCACGCGCCCGCCCTTCACCTGAGGCACCACGCTGACGACGGCGTCGGCGACCAGTTGCGTCTCGCCGCCGATCAGGCCGACCATCGCGGGCGCGGCGCCCTTGTAGGGCACGTGGGTCATCTTCAGGCCGTAGTGCTGCGCGACGAACTCGACATTGAGGTGGGTCGAATTGCCTTTGCCCGCAGAGCCGAAATCGAGCCCGCCCGATTTGCGCTTCGCGGCCTTGACCAGGTCATCGAGAGAACGGATGCCTGTCGCCGTGCTGGTAACGAGCACCTGCGACGTGCCCGCGAGCATCGAGACGGGGTCGAAGTCTTTCAGGGGGTCGTACGACAGCGACTTGTACGAGAACGGATTGAGCGACATGTTCGACGTGCTCGCGAACAGGACGGTGTAGCCATTGGGAGCCTGCTTGGCCACATAGCTCGCCGCCACGCTGCCGTTCGCCCCGGGGCGGTTGTCGACCACCACGGGCTGCCCCAGCGCAGCGCCGACGTGCTCGGCCCAGGACCGCGCCAGTGCATCGGCGGCACCGCCCGCGGCCACCGGGACCACGAGCGTGATCGCGCGGGAGGGGTACGCGGGCTGCGCCCACGCGGCTACGCCGGACGAGGCCATCGCGCACGCCACGACAACGGTGGAACAGAGGGCTCTGCAGTTCATGGGCCGCTTTCGATGAGTGAAAACGCTGGCGATGCTAGGCCTGGTGCCGCAGAACGTCCAATGCATACTCAGTCACATCTGCATTACCTGAACTCATGCCACCAGAAGGGCCGCGCGATGAACCTGCAGCATTTCGAACACCTCCTCGCCGTGATCGACACCGGCTCCTTCAGCCGCGCCGCCGAGCGGCTGCACCTCACGCAGCCGGCCTTGAGCCGCAGCATCCAGGCGATGGAAGACGAGCTGGGCGGCGCGCTCATCGACCGCGCGGGCAAGCGCAAGGGATTGACGCCGCTGGGCGCGCTGGTCGCATCGCGGGCGCGCCGCGTGACGATCGAAGTCTCGGAAATGAAGCGCAGCGCCGCGCTGCTCGCCGACCTCGCGGTGGGCGCGGTGCGGTTGGCGCTCGGCTCGGCGCCCACCGCGGTGCTGGCGCTGCCGCTGCTGCGGCACGTCGCCGAGACCTATCCGCGCCTGAAGGTCCAGTTGGTCGGCGGACCCGCGGAGCAGCAGCTGGCGGCGCTGCGCGATCGCGCGGTCGATGCGATGGTGGTGCACAAGCGGCTGCTGCCGCCGGCCGACGATCTCGACGTGAGGCTGCTGCCCGAAATGCGCATCGGCTTCGTGTGCCGCCGCGATCACCCGCTGTGCGGTGCCAACGCCGTGTCGCTGTCCCGGTTGCGCGACTATCCGCTGGCTGCGAGCGGCATCGGGCTGAGCCGCGAGGCCGCGCAAAGCCTCGACGCGTACTTCGGCAAGGCAATGCACATCAGCGACGCAGTGCGTTTCCAGTCGGACGAGGCGTGGTGCCTGCTCGAGCTCGTGCGAAGCAGCGATGCGATCTTTCTCGGGGCTGTCGAAACCGCGCGCACGCTGATCGATGCGCGTGAACTCGTGGAACTGCGCATGCCCAAGCCGCTGCGGCTGACTTCGCAGTTCGCCTTCATCACGCTCGAAGGCGTGACCGAGGCACCCGCCTTGGAGATCGTGCATGCCTTCTGCGCCGAGCACATGCGCGATCGCTGAATCCCGGGCGTTGATATCCGCTGGCGGGCTTCGCGTGCCGCCTTACTGCGGACTCGGCGTCTGTGCTTGCCCGGTGCCTTGCGTGTTGCCGGCCGCGCCCCTCTTGTCTGACTTTCGCTCCGACTTCATCGCGCCGCCAGACGACTTGGCCCTGCCCGACAGGTTGCCCTCCGCGCTCGAATTGCCCTGAGCCGAGGGCGCGGTCATCGTGCCGTTCGGGTTCGTCGGCCCCGTGCCACCGGTCGTTGGCTTCTGCTGCATGGCGCTGCTGTCGGGGCTGTTCAGGCCCGGGCCGCCGCCGCCGCTGCCACTGCCGCCTCCCCCTCCCCCGCCTGCTTGTGCCATGGCGGACGCAGCGCCCAGGGCGATGCAACTTGCAATGAATGTGGTCGCGATTCGGTTCATGTCTGAAGCCTCTGAAAAGAAGTGGTTGGAGACTTCAATAGAGGGGCTGCGCCTTGGCAACCGGGTCGGGCCGCGTCGCGGTTCCGTGTCAGTGAAGGCCCACCTTACCCAAGGGGTGCGTCGCTTACCCGGCGACCACCGGGCCCGCCTTCTTCTGCGCGGAGATGGCGGCGGGCTTGATGTGCAGCGCCTCCAGCGCATCGCACTCTGTCTTCAACTCGGCAGCGACCTTCTCGGGCGACACGCGCAGTTCCACGATGTCGCGCTCGCCGACGCAGTGGCCGTCGAGCCGCACGTAGATGCGCCTGAAGTTGCCGCCCAGCGCCTTGGCCACATCGCGCAGGCACTCGGGCAGGGTGGCGAAGCCGCCGTTCTTGTAGGAGCTCGGGGGGATCACGCCCTTGGAGCGCGGCGCGCGCACGGCGTACGCAAACGTCGCGCCTTCGCCCCGCAGTTCCACGACGGGCTGGAGGGGCTGGGCTTCGCTGGGGCGCTGCATGGGCTCAGTTTAAGTGCGGCGCTTGCGGCCGCTGCAACCAGCGCGGCCCCTCAGCGGCCGGCCGCCTTCTTGCGCGCCGGCGCGGCGGCCGCGGGCTTGTCGCGGCGGGCGTGCAGCAGCATGTCGTGAAAGAGCCGCGCAGCGGGCATCAGCTCGCGGCCGCGCCGCTTGATGAGGCCGATCACGCGCGTGACCTTGGGGTCTTCGAGCGGGATGCTGATGAGCCCCGTATGCCCCTTGGGCGGCATCGCCAGGCGCGGCACCACCCCGAGGCCGAGGCCCGCTTCCACCAGGCTCACGAGCGCCGGCACATGCCGCACTTCGCAGATCCACTGCGGCTTGTTCTCCACGTGACTGAGCGCCTGGTCGATGAGAAAGCGATTGCCGCTGCCTTGCGCGATGGTGACGTACTCGTGTGCCGAGAGCTCCGCCCACGTCACGCGCTTGTGCCTGGCGAGCGGATGGCCCGCGGGGCAGGCGACGACGAAGCGCTCTTCGAGCAGCGGTTCGAAGTCGATGTCCGACTCCTGCGTGCCGATGTAGGTGAGGCCGAAGTCGGCATCGCCCCGCGCCACGGCCACGAGGATTTCCGCGGACGACTCGTCGATGAGGCGGATGCGCACCCGCGGGTACGCGGCGTGAAAGCGCTTGATGGCCACCGGCAGGAAGTAGCCGACCGCCGAGGGCACGCAGGCGATGGTCACCTGCCCCGAGATGCGCTCGGTCGTGTCCTTGATGCCGACGAGCGCGTCTTCGAGCTCGCGCATCACGTTGCGCGCCCGGGGCACGAACGCGCGGCCGACGGTGGTGAGCTCGACCTTGCGCGTGGTGCGGCTGAAGAGCTTCACGCCCAGCGCCGCTTCGAGCTTGTCGATGCGGCGGGACAGCGCCGACTGCGACAGGTGCAGGTTGTCGGAGGCCGCGCGAAAGCTCGCGAAGTCGGCCACCGAGAGGAAGGCGCGGAGGTCCGCGAGATCGAAATTCATGCGTCGGCTGCAAGAGTAGAGCGAATATTTGCAATTTACACCGGGAGCGGTCGTCACGATCATTCAGTCTTCGATCGCACAAGCAGATGCAGCGCCATGAAGCGCCGCATGAACGACAAGGAGACATGAATGCGTATTTCGACCCGCGCGGGCCTTCGCCATCGGCGCCCGCTTCTCCCGCCCATCGCGCGCCGCGTGATCGGGTTCGCGTCCATCGCCGTGATGACCGCCATCGCCCCGCTGGCCCACGCCGCATGGCCCGAGCGGCCCGTGCGCCTGGTGGTGCCCTACGGCCCCGGCGGCAGCTCCGACGTGATCGCGCGGCTGCTGGCCAATGAAATGGGCAAGACGCTCGGGCAGGCCGTGATCATCGACAACAAGGCCGGGGCCTCGGGAATCATCGCCATGCAGGAGGTCGCGCGCGCCGCGCCCGATGGCTACAACGTGGTGCTGGGCCACGTGGGCACGCTGGCGGTCAACCCGGCGATGTTCGCCAAGCTGCCCTACCGCGACGAAGACTTCGCGCCCGTCGTGCTGCTGGCCAAGGTGCCGATGGTGTTCGCGGTCGGCGCCAAGGTGCCGGCGCAGACGCTGGCCGAATTCGTCGCGCTCGCCAAGGCGCAGCCCGGCAAGCTGAACTACGGCTCCGCGGGCAACGGCAGCGCGGGGCACCTGGCGTTCGAGATGCTGAAGGTGACCACCGGCATCGACGTGACGCACGTGCCCTACAAGGGCACCGGCGCGCAGCTGAACGACCTCTTGGCCGGCAACACCGATGCGGCCTCGGCGGGGCCGCCGGGCTTCGTCGCGCAGGCCAAGGCGGGCAAGCTCAAGATCATCGCGAGCGGTTCGCCGCAGCGGCTCGCGGCGCTGCCGAACGTGCCCACGGTGGCCGAGCTCGGCTATCCGGGGTTCGACAGCTCGCAGTGGTTCGGCATCCTCGCGCCGGCCAACACGCCGCCCGACGTCGTCGCGCGGCTGCACGACGCGGCCGTCAAGGCGCTGAACGTGCCCGCGGTGCGCGCGCGCCTGGAAGAAGACGGCAGCACCGCCTCGCCGATGGGCCCCGCGGAGTTCGCGAAGTTCATCAAGGCAGAGCGCGAGCGGTGGAGCGCCGTGGTGCGCAAGGCCGGCCTGAAGGCCGAGTGACCCGAATTTCAAATCGACATCAACGCAATCACCCAATGAACACCCTCACCGCAGAAAAAACCACGCTCAGCGAATCCGAGCTCATGGCGCTCGGCACCCGCGCCTTCACCGGCCTGGGCCTCGAAGAGAACGATGCGCGCGACGTGGCGCGCATCCTGGTCACGGCCGACCTCTTCGGCCTCTCCACCCATGGCTTGAGCCGCATCGAGTCGTATGGCGAGCGGCTGGCCGTCAAGGGCATCAAGGCGCGGCCGCACATCACGGTCGAGCAGGTGGCACCCGCGCTGGTGCGCGTGGATGGCGACAACGGCGTGGGCCCGCTGGTGGGCATGCGCGCGCTCGAAGCGGCCATGGCCACGGCCAAGCAGACGGGCGTGGGCGTGGCCTTCGCACGCGGCAGCAACCATTTCGGGCCCGTGTCGCCCTACTCGCTCATCGCGGCGGAGGCGGGCTTCGCGAGCATCATCGGCAGCAACGCCACCACCACGATCGCGCCCTGGGGCGGCAGCGATGCGCGCCTGGGCAACAGCCCCGTTGGCTTCGGCGTGCCCAACCCGGGCGGGCGGCCCTTCATGCTGGACATGGCCATCAGCGTGGTGGCCCGCGCGAAGATCCGCAACGCGCTCAAGCGCGGCGAGGCGATTCCCGACACCTGGGCCACCGACAAGGCCGGCCGCCCGACGACGGACCCGGCCGCGGCGCTCGACGGTTTCCTGCTGCCCATCGGCGGGCACAAGGGCTACGGCCTCGCGCTGATCGTGGACATGTTCGCGGGCCTGCTCTCGGGCGCGGCGTACCTCACGCATGTGAAGTCGTGGGTCGATGCGCCCGACGAGCCGCAGAACCTGGGTCACTTCTTCATCCTCATCGACACGCGGCACCTCGGCTCCACCGCGTGGCTGGCCGAGCGCATGAACGACTTCGCGGCGATCCTGCACGACAGTCCGCCGGCGGACGCATCGCGCCCGGTGCTGGTGCCCGGCGAGATCGAGCTGGACAACCTCGCGCGCCACCGGCGCGACGGCCTCGCGCTGGACCCGGCCGTGCTCGCATTGCTCGAACAGCACGCGGCCCACGCATGAGCACGGCGATGACAGTCGACAACGCCCTCCGCGCCGCGCTCATGCCCACCGGCGTGCTGCGCGCATCGATCAATCTCGGCAACCCGATCCTTGCGAACTGGGACGCCGAGAACAAGCGGGCGCGCGGCGTCTCGGTCGATCTCGCGAACGAGCTGGCCCGGCGGCTCGGCGCCGAGTTGCAGCCCGTGGTGTTCGATGCCGCGGGCAAATCGGTCGCGGCCGTCACCGGCGAAGAGGCCGACGTGGGCTTCTTCGCGGTCGATCCGCTGCGGGGCGAAGGGCTGCTGTTCACGGCGCCGTACATCCTGATCGAAGGGGCTTATCTCGTGCGCGAGGGCTCCGCTCTTCGGGCCAACGAAGAGGTCGATGCCGAGGGCGTGCGCGTCATGGTCGGCAAGGGCAGCGCCTACGACCTGTACCTGACCCGCGAATTGAAGCGCGCCGCGATCGTGCGTGCGAACACATCGCCGGCGGTGGTGGACGAGTTCATCGCGCAAGGCGTCGAAGTGGCCGCGGGCGTGCGCCAGCAACTGGCCGCGGATGCGGCGCGGCTGCCGGGGCTGCGATTGCTGCCGGGGCGGTTCATGGTGATCCAGCAGGCGATGGGGCTGCCGCGCAGCCGGGGTGTGGAGGCGGCGAATTTCCTCAGCGGATTCGTGGAGGAAATGAAGGCGACGGGGTTCGTTGCCGATGCGATGGCGCGGCATGGCATCGAGGGGGCGCTGGTCGCGCCAGCCCGATAGAACTTGCCGGCCTGAAGGCGGCGCGGCGCGCCGTTTTTCTTCAAGAAGTTGCTTGACCCTCTCGTTGCGGCACGGTCTAGGATGCCTTTCACTTGAAGACAGAGAGAAGGCAGGCAAGGCATGTTTCTGAGGATCGGCGAACTCGCCCGGCGCGCGGGCCTGACCGTGCGCGCGCTGCGGCACTACGGCGACATCGGCCTGCTGGTGCCGTCCGAGCGCTCCGGCGGCGGCTACCGCCTGTACGACCGCAAGGACGTGGCGCGGCTCTATCGCATCCAGGCGTTGCGGCGGCTGGACCTGTCGCTGGCCGAGATCGGCGCGCTGCTGGACAACGACGCCAACGGTGCCAACGACACGGGCGGCCTGGCCGGCATCGTCGACCAGCAGGTGGCGCAGCTGGACCACGAGATCCGGCAGGCCTCGGCGCTGCGCACGCACCTGCTGGCGATCAAGGGGCAGTTGCAGGCGAGCGAGGAGCCCGCCATCGACGACTGGCTGCTCGCGCTCGAAAGCATGGTGGCGGGCGCCAAGTATTTCAGCGACGACGAACTGCGCACGCTGGCCTCGCAACGCGACGGCCAGGCCGAAGCGGCCGCGCCCGAGCGCGCGGCGCTCACCGCCCTGTTGCATGAGTTGATCTCGGCGGGCGCATCGCCCGAAACCCCGCAGGCACAGGCACTGGCCCGACGCTGGATCGCCATGCTGCTCGCGGAAACCGGGGGCGACGAAGGCCTGTTGATGAAGCTCTACGACATGCACTGGAACGAGCCTGCGCTGCATTCGCTGACCGGCGTGGACCGCGAGGGCATGCGCTTCATCTCGCACGCCATGGCCTTCGCGCGACTGCAGCTGTATGCCCCGCACTGCAGCGACGGCGAGATGGCGACGCTGCGTGCGCACTACGTCGCGCAGACCGATGCGTGGCCGCCGCTCATTGCCGACGTGCGCGAGCAGATGCTGCAAGAGGCGCATGCGGACAGCACCGCCGTGCGCGCGCTCGCGCTGCGCTGGCAGGCGCTCTCGCTGGCCAAGGCGGGCGGCGATGAGGCCTTGCACATCAAGCTGCAGCACGCGTTTCGCAACGATGCAGCCTTGCGCGCCGGCTCCGGCATCGATGCGCCGCTCGCGACCTATATCGGGCGGGCCATTGCGCAAATCGACACCGCTCCTGCTCCGCTCCCCTGAATGAATCCACAAGAAAGAAAAACCTTGAACGCAACGACGCAGGCCCAACCCCATTTCTTCACGGGCAACTACGCGCCACTCACCGAGGAGCACGACATCGCAGCGCTCGACATCGAGGGCACGATGCCGCCGGGGCTTTCGGGCAGCCTGTACCGCGTGGGGCCGAGCCCGCAGTACGCGCCGCGCGACGACCACTACCACTGGTTCTCGGGCGACGGCATGGTGCATGCGTTCCATATCGAGGGGGGCCGCGTGTCGTACAGCAACCGCTGGGTGCGCACGCCCAAGTGGCAGCTGGAGCACGAGGCCGGCCGCGCGCTCTTCGGCACCTTCGGCAACCCGGCCACGAGCGACCCGCTGACGCACGGCCAGAACGGCGGCACGGCCAACACGAGCATGCTGTGGCACGGCAACCGCCTTTTCGCGCTCGAAGAATCGCACCAGCCCTTCGAGCTCGATGCGCGCACGCTGGCATCGACGGGGCACCAGAGTTTCGGCGGCCGCATCGCCTCGCGCTGCACGGCGCACCCGAAGGTGGACCCCGACAGCGGCGAGCTGCACTTCTTCGCCTATTCGCCCGATGGCCCCGGCTCGCCGACGATGCTCTACGGCACGATGGACCGCGACTGCGAAGTGACCGGGCTGCAGTCGTTCACCGCGCCGTACGCGAGCATGGCGCACGACTTCATGGTGACGCGCGGGCATGTGCTGTTTCCGGTGATGCCGCTCACGCTCAGCGTGGAGCGCGCGATGCGCGGGAAGCCGCTGCTGGCGTGGGATGCGCAGCTGCGCACGCACGTGGGCGTGATGCGGCGCGGCAGTTCCACCGACACGCTGCGCTGGTTCGAGGCCGAGGCCTGCCATGTGTTCCATGTGATGAACGCGTGGGACGACGGCGACACGCTGGTGGCGTACGTGATGCAGTCGGAAACGGCACCGGGCCTGCCCGATGCCGAAGGCCGGCCGGGCGACCCCGGGGCCATGGCCGCGCGCCTGTGCAGGTGGACCTTCGATCTCTCCAGCGCCGGCAACGAATTTCGCCGCGAGTACCTCGACGACCTGGCGGCGGAGTTTCCGCGCATCGACGAACGCCACGCGGGGCGCCGCAACCGCTACGGCTTCTACACCTGCCATGCGACATCGCGTGCGCGGGGCGACGACGAAAGCGTTCTGTACGACAGCCTGGCGCGTTTCGATTTCGACACGGGCGAGCGCCGCATGCACACGCTGCCGCCGGGCGACGTGGTGTCGGAGCCGGTGTTCGTGCCGCGCCATGCTGATGCGGCGGAGGGCGACGGCTGGCTGCTCGCGGTGGCATGGCGCGCGCAGGAGCGGCGCAGCGACCTGCTGGTGATCGAAGCGGCCGATGTGGGCGCGGGGCCCGTGGCGATCGCGCGGCTGCCGCATCGCGTGCCGTTCGGCTTTCACGGCAACTGGCGCGGCAACGCTTAAAGAAAGAGAAAGAGAGAGACCGTCCGCGGCGCACGGCCTTGCCGCCGATGCCGGCCTCCGACGACGCAGAATGGCGCCCCTTGAAAACAGGAGGAGACGCGTTGAAAGCCTTCGATGAACAGGTCGAGCGGTTGGCGGCACTCGGGTATCCGGCGATGCTCGGCTGCCCGCCCGGCGAATTCCGCGAGCGCCTCGATGCGTTGCGCGTGCATGTGCCCGCGGAGGCAGCGGCACTGGACGTGGCACAGGGCACGACGGGCTTCGTGCTGGTCGTGCACTGCGCGGCCGCAGCGGCGGCCAAGACCTTGCCTCTCGTCGTGCGCGACGGCCGGGCCGCGATCGAGCGGCTCTTTCCGCGCACGCCCGATTTCTTCAGGCCGCTGCCGTCGCTTTCGATGCCGTCGGGTCATGCCTATCTGTTGCTCGACGTGGACCGCGGCAACGGCTCGCTCAACGCGGTGCCGAAGGAGGCCGAAGCGCGCATCGCGGCCGACGGGCGCACGCCGCTCACGCTCGAAGACGGCATCGCACTGCTGACGCAGCACCCCGAATTTCTTCAGCCCAACCGCTGCTTCATGATGCTCGGCTCGCGCGGCGACGACAAGCGCGTGCCCGCGCTCTGGCTCAGCAACAAGCAGCCGAAGCTGGGCTGGTGCTGGGAGGGCAATCCGCACACGTGGCTGGGCTTTGCTTCGTGCGGTGCGCGGTCGCCGGGCGTGGCTGTTCTCGGATAGGACAAGCCTCGATCGCGAAGGGGCGAGGCGGACGTGGGCCAGAACATGCCGGTGCGCTTCGCGGTGCTGGCCGTCCGGATGGTGTTCACGCGCGCGCCCTGAGCTTTCGCGCGCGTGAACCCGGGTGGGTCGGCTGCCCTCTTTCTCCTCCCTCGTCCTCCCTCATCCTCCCTCTCGCTGCTACCAATACACCGGCCGGAACCCCCACGCCTGCTTCTCGTATTCGACGAAGCTCAGCATCACGGCCGATGCATCGCCGTTGTCGACAAGCCCGATGACGTAGGGCGTCTGGGAGTTGCTCACGATGGTCTTGCTCTGGATGTACCAGTAGCCCAGCTTCTCGGTGGGCACGAGGCTCCAGAGCTGGTTGTCGGCGTTGACCAGTTGCTTTTTCATCATGACGACCGGCACCGGCACGGTGGTCGAGCCGGGCTTGAGCGTCATGACGAAGCCGGTGTCCATCTTCGATTGCAGGTACCACCACCCCGGCGTTTCCGGGCCGGCGGGCACGAAGGTCCATTGCTGGTTGGCTTGCTGGTTCAGTTCGTACGCGATGACCCGCGTCTGGTCGGCAGGCGAGCCCTCCCGCACGTCCAGCACCTTGTGGCCGCCGAGCATGTGCTGGATGAAGTACGGGCCCAGGTTCAGTTCGCCCGTGATGGGTCCGGATGCTGCGGCACCCGCTTTTTCGGTGGTCGACATCGTTTCTCCTTGTCCAGGAATACGTTCGTGGATGCCGCTCAGGTGCGAGCGGCGCCGCCTTTGTTGGGGTTCTTGGCCGGGCCGAGCACGTGGTCGACCCAGTAGGCCTCGAGCAACGCCTCCGCATGCGCGGTATCCGCGGTCTTGCCCTTGTCCTGCAGCAGCTGGATGGCCTCGGGGTAGGTGGTGTTCTCCGGAATGAAGCACGGCAGCGTGGGGTTGATGTTCACGTAGCGGTCGCCCAGCAGGTAGCTGGCCAACTGCGGCATGAGCTCGGTCGACGTGCCGTTCAGGCACATGTCCAGCACGGGCCCGGGCCTGGACTGGTTCATGAGGAACGGCGGCGTGTTGTTGAACGGATTGGCCACGCCGTTCATCCACTGGTCGGCGCCCCAGTCGGTGGTGTCGCTGGCGATCCAGTCGGGCATGTAGCCGGTGCCGATGGTGATAGCGGTGATGTCCTCCAGCGCATACCCCGCGTTCACGGCCAGCGAGATGGCCGCGACCGTCGGGTCGTGATTGAAGAAGGCGCCGTCGACGTTGCCCTGGTAGGAGCCCAGTTGCGCGGGCATGGCGCCGCTGGAAGTAGCCGCCTTCGCGATGGTCACGTCACCCAGGCTCGGGACCATGTTGGTGTACCAGAGCGGCTTCCACGGCGTGGGGGTCTGGATGCCGTCCTGCACCGTGAGGCCGCCGACGTTGAAGGACACGAACAACACCTTGCGCTCGAGCGCGGAAACCTTCTTGTCGGCGTGCAGCGCGAACTGCGAGCCGTAGGCGTCCAGGATCTGGTACGCGGGCTTGTGCGGGTCGGTGTTCATGTTGTCGTAGAACCCGATCTCGCCTTTCTTGTCCTTGGTGAAGAAGGTGATGAGGTCCGATGGCGTCTTTCCCGCCACGAGCTCGCTCGTGATGATCGACCCGGTCGAGCAACCGGCGATCAGGTCGGTGTTGTCCAGCATGTGCGGGAAGCGCTTGTAGAGCTTCTCCAGGATCGTGACCGACATCAGTCCGCGTATGCCACCGCCGACGAACGAGAGGATGGTGAATTTTTTTCCAGGCTCTGCCATGACCAGCTCCTTTCAAATGAATGAACCCCGGGTTGGGGAAGCGGAGTCTCGGCCTTGGGCACATGCATCGTCTACGCGTGAAATCCCGTTCAATCCATCTGCGTAATTCCGAATGCCGCGGAAGATATCGGTTCCCTCCGAAGCATCGTCATACGAGCTCTCGCAGCGCATCGAGCGAGGTCCTAAGTTCGCGCGCTTGCGCATGATCGAGCGATAGTGCGATGCGGCGGAACCCGGCCTCGTAGCACGGAAGCATCAGTGCGGCGGTGAGGGCATGAACGCCGTCGCCGCGCGCGATGTGCGCATGGCATGCGGCGATGCTTCGATGGATGGCGAATGCGCGCTCGACAGGTGTTTGCGCCGTCGCTTCGTCGTCGTTTCTCGTGATGGTCATTGCAGGCTCCTTGTGGCGCACTGCAGATGGCGCCGCATCACGACTCTAGGGATGTGGACGCGCGGCAGGGAGTAACAACATCGTCGTGAATCGGCTGCGATCGGCGATGACGAGGTGCTGGGACAATGGATGACTCCCTGCAAACGAATGCATCCATGTCGACCGAACCCCGCAAGCCTTCTTCTTCCCCCACCGATCAACCGCCAGCCGATGCATCCGCGCCGGCCGCTCCGACGCGCGCCGCGCAGAGCGCGGGCAAGGCACGGCGCCTGCGCACCGAGGCCGACAAGCTCGAGGCGTTCTGCATCATCGTTCGCGCGGCTTCGTCGGCGGCGGACCACGCCGCGTTCGCCGAGGTGAGCCGTGCGGCATCGAAGGCGCTGAAAGCCAAGTTCGGCGGCGGCTCGATCACCTCGGTGTTCGCGTGGCTGACGAGTGCTGCGGGCAAGGACGCGCTGGACAGCGTGCTGGCCGGCGAGGTCGAGTTGACCGGGCCGCTCTCCACCGAGGAGATCGTCGAGGCGGTGGCACTGGCGCAGAAGGCGGAGCTGCTGCGCACCAAGGAAGGCTGAGACTGCTTCGGCTCAGCCGGCCGCGCGCCACGCGCCCGTGTCGGGGCACACGCTGGCGCGCGCGCCGTTCAGCCAGACCTGCTCTTCATTCAGTTGCGATGCGGTCGAGGGGTCGGTGTCGAAGTCGATGCGCAGTGCGCGTGCGACGTCGGCGTTCTCGATGGGGAGCTCCCACGTGAGGAAGAGCTGGCTGCAGTCGACGTCTGGCGCGAAGTGGGTTGCATCGAAGCCCGCACTGCCACGACGGATCACCGCATGCGGCTGCGCAGTGTCGAACATCAGCACCGTGCCGCGGACCAACGGGATGCGATCGCCCGTCGAGGGGAAATGCACATCGAGCCCCTTGTCCTCGCTCACGAAGAGATTGCAGAAGGCCGCGCCGCCGTATTGCTCGCCGTCGTGGTGGTAGCGCGCGCCGCGGCAGGCCATGAGGGCGATGTCGCTTGCGGCGAGCACGTCATCGAGGCCGAGCGTTTGCGTCCACTCGGCCATCACCTGCACGCACTGCTTGTAGTCGGGCCAGCGCATGCGGGCGCGGGCCAGCGGCAAGGGCTCGACGTCGCCCGGTTCCAGAAAGAGCGTCGATGCGATGTCGCGCTCCCAATCGGCCACGAGCCGCGCGGGCGGCGCGGGCACATCGACCATGCCCGACAGCACGACGCCGCCCACGCTGCGGCTGCGCAGGGCGGTGCCGCTCCAGAAGTAGGACGTGTGGCGTTGGCTCATCGGAGCCAGTGTAGTGAGCGCCTAGCGGACCTCGAACGACAGGTGCTCGGGGCCGAGCGATGCGAGGAAGTCGCGTGCATCGAAGGCTTCGCCGGCCGTCAGCACGCCGGGCGTCCTGACCTGCCCGCCGAGGACGCGCGCCAACGCTTCGACGACGAGCGGCGCGGAGACGGCGTAGATGTCGCGCCCGCGCGCGACCGCCCTGCGCTCTTCGCCGCCCTTGCGCGCGATCACTTCGACGACGAAGGTCTGCGACGAGCGGCCGCTTGCGTCGCTGGCCACGGGCGCCTTCGGGCTCGGATCGATCAGGTCCTTGACGGCGGCGAGCGTCATGTACGAGCGGATCTCGGGCACATCGATGTGGCGCGCGATCGTCACCGTGTCGGCCATGGTGAATTCCGAGACGGCCTGCTGCGTGCCCACGGGCGCTGGAAATTCCCATTCGACGACCGGCGCGGCGCCCGTCGCGTGCGCGATCTTTCCGTTCGCAAAGACGACGCGGCGGCCGTCGCGGCGCTGACGGGACACCTGGCCCGCGGCCAAGGTGCCTGCGGTCGGCAGCCAGCTGTCGAGGCCGTAGGCGATGGAGATGTCATCGGCCGATGCCCAGTCGCCCATGGCCGCGGTCGCCAGCAGATCGCCGAGGCCGCCGTAGAACGCCATCGCGTGCACGACGACGATGCCTGCCTCGCGTGCGCGGTCGGCGTACTGCGTGAAGGTGTCGATGTTGGCTTCCACTTCGGCGGCGACGTCGAGGTACGGAACGCGTGCGCGCAATGCCGCTTCGATGACTGGTCCGGCCGTGCTGGCGAAGGGGCCGGCGCAGTTGATGACCGCGGCTGCGCCCTCGAGCGCGCGGTCGAGCGAGGCAGGTTCATCGACCGATGCGGGCTGCACCGTGAGCCCTGGATATTCGGTGGCCAGCGCGTCGAGCTTGCGTGCATCGCGCCCCGAAAGCACGGGCGTCCACCCGCGCTTGCGCAGTTCCGAAACCACGAAGCGGCCGGTGTGGCCATAGGCGCCATAGACGACGACTGATTGATTGGATGCCACTGGAACTCCTCTGATGCAGAGCCATCCGCGGCACAACGCTACAGATCTGTACTCCTCGGCGCGGAGCTTAGAGTACAGATCTGTAGCGTGTCAAGGTAAACTGCGCGAATGAACAAACGCACGGTCGCGACCACCACCGAAGCAGTCGCCAGCGAACGCAGCCCCTCCGTCGCGCGGGCGCGCATCCTCGAAACGGCGGCGGCGCTGTTCTATCGGGAGGGTGTGAGGGCCGTCGGCGTGGACCTGGTGGTGGAGCGCTCGGGCGTTGCGAAGACCAGCCTCTACCGGCACTTCACGACGAAGGACGACCTGGTCGTGGCGTTCCTCGAGCAGGAAGACGCCGAGTACTGGCGCGATTGGGACGACGTGGCCGAAAAGACGAAGGGCGATGCCGCGGCGGAACTCGAAGCGCACATCCGCTGGATCGCCAATCACATCCTCAAGCCCACGTACCGCGGCTGCCCGTTCCTCAACGTGGCCACGGAGTTTCCGGATGCCGCGCACCCTGCGCGCGCCATCACCACGCGGCACAAGCTCGAACTGCACCGCCGCCTCGCCGCGCTGGCGAGGAAGGCGGGCGTGCGCAAGCCCGAAGAATTGGCGGACCAGCTGGGGCTGCTTTTCGATGGGGCCTACATGAACGGCCACCTCACGGGCAAGAAGGGGCCCGTGCGCTCCTTCGTCACGGCTGGGCTCGCGCTGATGCAGCTGGCCCGGGAGCGGAAATAACGCGCGGCTTCTTGATCAGCCCGCGTTCTTCAGCGACTGCTTGGCCTTGTCAGCCGAGCTCTTGGAGCGGTTCTTGTGATAGCCCGACTTGACGTTGTTCACCGCCTTGCCGACCGGGCCGCTCTTCTTGGCCTTGCTGTCGGCCTGCTTCTCGTCGATCTTGTGCTGCGCGGCATCGGTCGCCTCGGAAGCGGCCTTGCCGATCTGCGCATTGGCCGTGCCGGCTGCGAGCAGGGTGAGCGAAGTGGCGAGTGCGATCAGGGTCTTGTTCATGGGGTTTCCTCCGGCTATTGAAATGAAGCCCGATGGTTGCACCCGGGGCCGCTCCACCTTGTCAGCCGCAGCCCCGCGTGCCGTGAGGACCAAGCCTCGCGATGGCGACGTTCACAACGCCGCCGCCTCCGCCAGCAACGCCCCATTGCGCGCCACGACACGCCCACCCGCCACCACCAGCTTTCGCACCGGCCGCGCCACCACCGCATGCGCCAGCGTCTGCGCATCGACCAGCACCAGGTCCGCGCGGTTGCCGGGCACGAGCCCATAGGCCTCGAAGCCGCAGCCGCGCGCGGCCGAATGGGTGACGGTGTCCAGCGCCACTTCGACCTCGTCGTCGCGGCGCAGGTTGTAGCGCAGGCCGATGAGCATCGCGCGCTCCAGCATGTCGGGGTTGCCGTAGGGCGTCCACGCATCGCGGATGCCGTCGTTGCCGCCCACCACCGTCACGCCCGCCTGCCGGCAAGCCAGGAGCGGGGGCACGCTGCGGGACGGCGGCGCGCTGGTCACGAGCACCACGCCGAGCCTGGCCATGCGCGCGAGCAGCGTTTCGCGCTCGCGTTCGGCCACGTCGCCGAGGCAAAAGGCGTGGCTCACGGCGACCTTGCCTTGCATGCCGAGCGCCTCGGTGCGCTGCAGGATGAGGTCGAGTGAGAACGCGCCCATCGCACCCGGCTCGTGCAGGTGGATGTCGATGGGGCGCTGGTGCTTGTCGGCAATGCCGAAGAGCACATCGAGCGACTTCACCGGGTCGCCATCGATGGCGCAGGGGTCGAGGCCGCCGAGCACGTCGGCGCCGAGTGCGAGCGATTGGTCGAGCAGCTCGGCGGTGCCGGGGCGGCCGAGCAAGCCGGACTGCGGGAACGCGACGACCTGGATCTGCTGCACCTCGCGCAGCGCCTCGCGCGTGCGCAGCGTGCCTTCGAGGTGGCGCAGGCCCGCCTGCGTATCGACATCGACATGCGTGCGAAGCCGCGTGGTGCCCAGCGCGAGAAAGGCCTTGGCAAGCGCGAGCGACTGCCCAGCGGCGTCGTGCCCGCTCGCGTGGCGGAAGGCGCGCTCGTTCTCGATCTTGTCGATGAGGTTGGTGCCGACTTCGTTGCGGTACCAGTCCATGCCCCACATCGTCTTGTCCAGGTGCGTGTGGCCTTCGACGAGGCCGGGCAGCAGCAAGGCGCCACCGCCCTCTTCGACCGTCGCATCGGCGGGTGCGGACAGCGCGGCGCCGATCTCCGCGATGCGTCCGTCGCGCACCCGCACGTCGATGGGGGAAGCGCCCATGGGGCGAACGTTGCGGATGAGGAGCGTGAGCATGGTTCTTCTTCGGGAAGCATCGGACGGTTGTCGTGAACAGCGTACCGCACAGTTCGCTCCAGGCCGAAGTGTTGCCCGCGCGCTCTCACGATGATCGGCGCACCATGCAAACGACCGCACTCGATACCACCGGCAAGGCCGCGCCCCACCTCGCCTTCGAATGGGCGCTGCTCGCGGTGCTCGCGACCTGCTGGGGCGCCTCGTACACCTTCATCAAGATCGGGGTTGCGACGCTGCCGCCCATCACGCTGATCGCCGCGCGCACACTGGTCGCCGGCCTGCTGCTGCTTGCGGTGCTGCGCATGCGCGGCGTGAAGCTGCCGACGGCGCCCGCGATGTGGGGGCGCTTCGCGCTGCAGGCGTGCCTGAACAGCGTGCTGCCGTTCACGCTCATCGCATGGGCCGAGCGCAGCGTGGACGCCGGGCTCGCGACCATCCTCAATTCGACCTCGCCGATCTTCATCTTCCTGCTGGGCCTTGGCATGGGCGGTGCCGACAAGCCCACGCTGCGCCGCCTCTTCGGCGTGGGCGCGGGCCTCGCGGGCATCTGCCTGATCGTGGGCTTCGAGGCGCTGCACGGCCTCGGGCATTCGCTGCTCGCGCAGATCGCGTTGGTGGCGGCAGCCGTCTGCTACGGCTGCGCCGCGATGTTCGGCCGCGTGTTCAAGGGGCTGGACCCGATGGTGCCGGCCGCCGGGTCGCTCCTGAGCGGCGCGGCGATGCTGCTGCCCGCGAGCCTCGCGATCGACAGGCCGTGGACGCTCGCGCCCTCGGCCGCATCGGTGATGGCGGTGCTGGCGCTGGCCGTGCTTTCGACGGCGCTCGCCTTCACCCTCTACTTCCGACTCATCAGGACCCTCGGGCCGATGTCCACCGCCGCGCAGGCCTACCTGCGCGTGCCCATCGGCGTCGCGATCGGCGTGGTGTTCCTCGGCGAAGCGCTCTCGCCCACCGCATGGATCGGGCTCGCATGCATCGTGGCCGGCGTGGTCGCGATGACGATGCCCGCGCGCTGCTGCCGCTGACCGGACCGCGAAGCTGACGCACCGCGCCGCGACAGAACTTTTGCGCCCCGGGCCTCATTTTTTACGGGGCCTTTAGACGGGCGCTCCTACGCTTTCGGCTTCTCCATCCGTTAGCGATTTCTTTCGATGAAACACCTTCTCCGCATCGCCCTGCCGGTGCTCGTTCTCCCCACCCTCGCCGCCTTGCCGATGCTCGCGAGCGCGCAACTCAGCGGCAACGTCGCCGTCACCAGCAACTACAAGTTCCGCGGGCAGGACCAGGACATGCTGGGCCGCAACGACTACGCCAAGACCAGCGGCTTCAAGCCCGCGATCCAGGGCGGCCTGGACTACGCCTTCGGCGACAGCGGCTTCTACGTGGGCAACTGGAATTCGAGCGTCAACTGGCTCAAGGGCAACAGCCTGGAGAGCGATTTCTACGGCGGCTACAAGTTCAAGGCCGGCCCGCTCGACCTGGACGTGGGCGCGCTCACCTACGTCTACCCCGGCAACTCGTCGGGCAACACGACCGAGCTCTACGGCAGCGCGGGCTACACGAACGAGGCGATCGGCTCCTTCACGCTGAAGTACTCGCACACCGTGTCGAAGGACTACTTCGGCTACGCGGGCAACAAGGCCGGCTCGGGCCTGAAGGGCACCAACACCGGCTACCTGAATCTTGCGTACAGCAAGGAGATCGCGCCCAAGCTCACGCTGAAGGCGGCCGTGGGCTACACGAACATGTCGAGCGACATCCGAAGCCTCGGCTACAGGAACTACGTCGACTACAACGTGGGCGCCTCGTACGACTTTGGCAACGGCCTCTCGCTGGCCGGCTCGGTGCAGGGCGCGAACCAGAAGAGCGCATACACCGCGGTAAGCAACCCCGGCGTGGACTTCGGCTTCGGCACCTTCGGCCAGACGACCTACTCGCCCAACAAGGCACGCTTCATCGTCACGCTGACGAAGACGCTGTAGTCAGAGCGCTCGTTGATCGCCGCACCCCCAGAGCGTGCCCCTGTGCGCAGGGCGTCGGGTGCTCCCCGCAGCGAAATCAAGGAGGAGGCGAAGCCGGGGGACATTCGCGGAGGGGAGCACCCGGCGCCCTGCGCACGCGCCCCGAACAGAAGCCCCGAACAAAAAATCAGTCGATGCTGATATTCGCAGCCTTCGCCACCTCGGCCCACTTCACGCGGTTCTCATGCACCGTCTTCTTGAACTGCGCAGGCGACTCGATGCGGATGGTGTTCCCCTGTGCCTCGAACTTCTCGCGAATGTCCGGCTGCTCGAGCACCGCCTTCACCGCGGCATTGAGCTTGTCCACGATCTGCGCATCCGTGCCCTTGGGCGCGAAGATGCCGAACCAGATCGAGCTGTCGAAGCCCTTGGTGCCCGGCACGCCGCTGGAGGCGATGGTGGGCACCTCCTTCACCGCGGCCACCGGCGTCGCCGTCGTCACGCCCAGCAATCGCACCTTGCCCGCCTTGTAGTGCGGCAGCACCGTCTGCACCTGGTTCATGATGCAGCAGGTCTCCCCGCGCACCACCGAAGTGATGGCCTCGGGCCCGCCCTTGTAGGGCACGTGCACCATGTTCAGCCCCAGGCGCGAATTGAACTCGGCAAACGCCATGTGCGTGCCCGCGCCATTGCCTGTAGACGCATAGTTGTACTTGCCCGGGTTGGCCTTGACGAGATCGACGAACTCCTTCAAGGTCTTCACGTCGATCACGCTCGAATTGATGGTGAGCACGTTCGACACGTCGAGCACCGGCGCCACCGGCACGAAGTCCGCCTCCACGTCGAACGGCAGTTTCTTGTAGAGCGCCGCGTTGCTGCCGTGCGTGGCCGCGGTGCCGAACGAGAGCGTGTAGCCATCGGGTTTCGAATGCGCCACGTATTCGCTGGCGATGTTGCCGGCCGCGCCCGAGCGGTAATCGATGATGACCGGCCGGCCCAGTTGCTTTGCCAGCGGCTCCTGGATGGTGCGGGCGACCACGTCGACGCCAGAGCCGGCCGGAAAGCCCATGATCAGCGTGACGGGCTGCTGCGGCCAGTCGTGCTGGGCGAAGGCGGCCGGCGAGGCGGCGGCGCAAAGCACGGCCGCCGAGAGCAGCAGCGAGCGGCGTGAAAACAGGCAGAAGGGAGAGGAAGGAGAATGGGCCATGACTGTCTTTCTTCGGGACCGACGGTACAGACGATACAGACGGTGCAAAAAGTGGATTGTGGCGCGCGGCTCATGCCCGTTTCCCCATGAGCTTATGCACCGCGACACACGTGCACAGCACCCGCTCCCCATAATCACCCCATGGTCCGCTTCTCCCAACTGATCCACCCCGCACGCGAGCCCGCGCCCGTGCGCGCCGCCGCCACCGTGCTGCTGCTGCGCGACACGCCCGCCGGCATCGAGGTGCTGATGACCCGCCGCTCGGCCACCGCGAGCTTCGCGCCAGGCGCCTACGTGTTCCCCGGCGGCCACATCGATGCGGCCGACGAGGCCGCCAAGCGCATCGCCACCCGCCGCGCCACCCAGAGCCGCGCGCAACGCACCCAGGCCATCGCGGCGATCCGCGAGGCTTTCGAGGAACTGGGCGTGCTGCTCGCCCACCGCGCCGACGGCAGCCCCGTGAGCGCCGAAGACATCGCCGCGATGGACCGCAACGCCACCGCGGGCACCGGCTTCGCCGACCAGTGCGCCGCGCGCGGGCTGGTGCTGGCCTCGGACCAGGTGTTCACCTTTGCGCACTGGATCACCGACCGCGACCTCCCCAAGCGCTTCGACGTGCCCTTTCTCGTGGCACGCATGCCCGAGGGCCAGGTGCCCACGGCCGACGAGAGCGAGCAGTTCGAGCCCAGCTGGGTGCGTCCGGCCGATGCGCTGGCGCGGCATGCGGCAGGCAACTTCTTCATGATCTTTCCGACCGTGCGCACGCTGCAGCGCATGGCCGCCTACGCGACGGTCGATGCGGTGCTGGCGGCCTGCGCGCCCGGCGGCAATGGCGGAACCGCCGAGGCACCGCTGTGGACCAGCTGCCCCCGCGCCGGCCTCTTGAAGGGCGAGGACGTGCGCTACATGGAAAGCGATGCGCCCTACGGCGAGCTCGCGCTGGTGTGCCCCGACGGCCAGGTGGTGCATGCGCTCGACTGGCAGAGCGAGCAGCCGGTGGCGCTTTTGAAGAACGTGCAGCGCCTCACCGCGCCCAACCCCAGCGCCATGACCGGCCCGGGCACCAACACCTACATCGTGGGCGACGCGGCCACGGGCTACCTCGTCATCGATCCGGGCCCGAACGACTTCGACCACATCGGCCGCCTCTGGCGCGCGACGCGCGGGGACATCCGCATGATCGTCTGCACGCACTCGCATGCCGACCATTCGCCCGGCGCCGCGCCGCTGCAGGCGCTGTGCAAGGCGAAGAAGCCGCCGATCCTCGGCCTGCCCTCGGCACCGACCGCGCGCGCCACGGCGCGCTTCACGCCCGAGCGCTCGCTGGAAAACGGCGAGCGCCTCACGCTCTCGGGCACCACCGCCGAGGGCGAGCCCATCGCCCACACGCTGCGCGTGATCCACACGCCCGGCCATGCGGCCAACCACCTGTGCCTGGTGCTCGAGGAAGACGGCCTGCTTTTCTCGGGCGACCACATCCTGAACGGCAGCACGACGGTGGTCGATCCGCCCGACGGCGACATGACGGCCTACCTCGATTCGCTGGACACGCTGGACGTGGCGTGCGCCGCGGGCGTCGTCGAATTCATCCTGCCGGCGCATGGCTACGTGATCGGCTTTGCGCGCAACGCCATCGCGCACCTGAAGGCGCACCGCTTGAAGCGCGAGGCCAAGATCGCCGCGGCCATGCAGAGGCTCCCCGAAGGCACGCCCGAGCAATGGCTGCCGCTCGCCTACGACGACGTGCCCGAGCGCATGTGGCCGGTGGCCGCGCGCTCGCTGGCCGCGCATGTGGCGCGCATCCAGAAGCAGCAGCAACAACAACAGGCGGGCGCCCGATGAGGAACAACGCTCCGGAAGACGAAGGCATCCGCCTCGCCAAGCGCGTGGCGGCCCTGGCGGGCGTGTCGCGGCGCGAGGCCGAACTGCTGATCGAGAACGGCGCCGTGCGCGTCGATGGCGTGCCAGCCGTGCTGCCGCAGTCGCGCGTGCAGGCGCACCAGCAGGTCGAGATCGCGGCCGGCGCGAAGCCCGAGCCCATCGTGCCCGTCACGATGCTCTTGTACAAACCGGCCGGCATGCCGACCGACAACGCCTTCAAGCTGCTGGTGGCCGCGAACCACCACGAGCCCGAACGCGCCGGCCAGCGCTTCCTGCCCGCGCACGTGAAGGGGCAGCACTGCATGACGCCGCTGGAGACCGGCGCGAGCGGGCTCGTGGCGTACACGCAGGAGTTCCGCATCGAACGCAAGCTCCAGGAAGACGCGGGCATCCTCGAGCACGAGGTGATGGTCGACGTGGCCGGCACGGTGGCCCCCGAGGTGCTCGCGCGCTTCGAGCGTTCGCCCGCGCGCGTGAGCATCGGCCGGCAGGCCGAGGACGGCCAGCAGACGGGCCTGCGCTTCGCGCTCAAGGGCGCGCGGCCCGGGCAGATCGCGCACCTGTGCGACCAGATGGGGCTGACCATCGTCGCGATGCGGCGCATCCGCATCGGGCGCGTGCCGCTCGCGGGGTTGCAGCCCGGCCAGTGGCGCTACCTGGCGCCGCACGAGCGTTTTTGAGAAGAGGCGAAAAAGAAAGACGCGCCGCAGGTGCGCGGCGCCACCATTTTCAGCAGAGAGAGGGGAGATCGAACGCATGAGATTCAGAACGACAGCCGCCGCATTGGCCGCCACGGTGCCTATGGCACTGCTTGCAGGCTGCAGTTTCCTCGCCTCGCTGCAGCCGGCGCCCGAGCCCGCCGCGGGGTCCGCCCCGCCCGCGCCGCTGCCCGCGGTGGTGTCCAGGGACGGCCTCGCGCCGATCACCGGCGAGCAGGTCGAGCGCATCCGCGAAGCCATCGGCGGCAAGACGCCCAGCCCGGCCGTGACCAAGGTGGTGCGCGGCGCGGCGCCCACCATCGAGTCGTTCGTGCGGACCGAAGGCTGCATCACCGCGCGCAACGGCGCGGTGCTCAACCCGTTCGCGGCGCCGGGGCGGCTGTTCGACGGCACGGGCTTCCAGGGCGGCCCGATGCTGCAGATGCAGTACCACGACAAGACGGCCTGCGTGACCGTCAAGCGCATACAGAACTGGAAGATGGTGTCGCCGAAGCTGCTGCGCTTCGACGTGGTCTACGTGGGCGATGACGGCGAGGAGCACTCGATCCGCCGCCACGAGCTGATGCGCCAGCCCAAGGGCGGCTGGCTCTTCACGCGCTGAGCGTTCTTCTTCAGGGCGCGGTCGTTGTGGCCGTCGCGCCGGCCAGCTTCTTCTGGTGGCGCAGCGCCACCGCGAACGACAACTGCGCCACGATGCCCGCCCCGGCCAGCACGAGCGCTGCGGCCAGCGCCGGATTCCGGTGGCCCATGCCGGCGAGCGCCGTGCACAGCGCGCCCACCGCCATTTGCGTGAACCCATAAAGGCCGGAAGCCGATCCGATCACTTGCGGATTGACGCTGATCGCCTGCGTCAGCGCGGTCGGCGAGGCCATGCCCGCGCCGACGGTGTAGAGGAACATGGTGCCAATGACCAGCGGCACCGACAGGTGCCCCGACACCACCCCGCCCAGGAGCACGAAGGCCGAGAGCACGCTGAGCATGTTCGAGCGGATCATGAGGCTGTCGACCCGCACGCGCTGGATCAGGTGGCTCGTGAGAAAGCTGCCGAGCCACACGCCCGACACCAGGATCGCGAGATAGATGCCCGCCTCGTGCGCCGGCCGGTGCAGCTGGTCCACGAAGATGAACGGCGCTGAGGCGATGAACGCGTACATCGAGGTGGTCGCGCAGCCGCCGCCGATCGAGAAGCCGAGGAACGCGGGCGAGCGCAGCAGTTGGCCGTAGTTGCGAGCGAGCACCGAGGCATCGAGCCGCGTGCCCGGCGTGCCGGTCTCGGGCAAGAGGCGCCATGTGAAGAGCAGCCCGACGATGCCGAGCGCGAAGAGCGCGTAGAAGATCGAGCGCCAGCCGAGCGCCGTGGCCAGTGCACCGCCGACCAGCGGCGCGATGCTCGGGCCGACCGTGACCATGAGGTTCATCAGCGCGAGGCGGCGCGTGGCTTCTTGCGGCCCGGCCGTGTCGCGCACGATGCTGCGGCCCAGCACGAGGCCGGCGCAGCCGCCGATCGCCTGGAACAGCCGCGCGGTGATGAGCGCGTGCACATCGGGCGCGAGCGCGGCGACCAGCCCCGCGGCCGAATAGAGGCCCAGGCCGAACAGCAGCACGGGGCGCCGCCCGAACCGGTCGGCCATCGGCCCGTACAGCAACTGCCCCACCGCGAGGCCGAAGATGTAGAGGCTCACCGTCATCTGCATCGCGCCCATGCCGGCGCCGAGGTTCTTCGCGGCGATGGGCAAGGCGGGCACGAAGATGTGCATGGCCAGCGTGCCGCTGAAGGTGACCAGCGCGAGCAGCCAGAGCGGCGCGTGCAGGCGTGGCGACGGCGCTTCTGTAGAGCTCATTGCTTCACGGTGGTTGTGTTCTTGTCGAGCGCGACGGCGCTGGATTCATCGGGCTCCCAGCCGCCGCCCAGCGCCATGAAGAGCACCACCTGGTCGTCAGCCAATTGCGCTTCGCTGGCCGCCAGCGCCGCATCGCTTGCGGCGAGCGAGCGCTCGGCATCGAGCGCGTCGAGGTACGCAGTGCGGCCGTTCTGGTAGAGCTGGCGCGCCTGCGCCGCGACCTTCGCGCTTTCGTCGCGCGAGGCTTGCAATGCAGCGCGGCGGTCGAGCTCGCGGGCGTAGGTGCCGAGCGCGGTTTCGGTTTCGCGCAGGGCAGTGAGCACGGTGCCGTCGAACCTGGCGAGCGCGCCGCGCGTGCCGGCCTCGGCCTCGGCGATGCGGGCCTGCGCGATGCCGGTGTTGGGAAGGGTCCAGGAGATCAGCGGGCCCATGCTGAAGCTCATCGTGTCCTTGCGGCCGAAGTCGGCGACCGTGCCGGCGGACGACGCCGAGAGGCCGAGCGTGACCTTCGGATAGAGATCGGCCGTGGCCACGCCGATGCGCGCGGTCGAGGCGGCGAGCGTGCGTTCGGCCTGGCGGATGTCGGGGCGGCGGCGCAGCAGCGCCGCGCCATCGCCCACGGGCAGCGTGCCGGCCACGCGCGGGGGCACGGTGCAGTCGGCCACCTCGCGCGGGAAGTCCTGCGGCAGTGCGCCGGTCAGCGTGGCGAGGCGGTAGAGCGCGCCCTGGCGCTCGGCCTTCAGCGGCGGCACGGTGGCGTTCAACTGCTGCAGTTGCGCGCGTGCGCGGCCCGCGTCGATCGCGCCCGCGCGGCCTGCGCGCTGCAGGCGATCGGTGACGTTCACCGCGTCTTGCTGGAGCGCGATCGACTTCTGCGCGATCTGCAGGCGAAGGCCCGTCGAGCAGGCTTCGGCATAGGCGCGCGCGGTGCCGGCGGCGACGTTCACGCGCACGAGGTCGAGCGCGGCGGCTGCGGCTTCGGTGCTGGCGCCGGCCGCTTCGATGCTGCGTCGGATCTGGCCGAACAGATCGACCTGGTAGGAGAGCGATGCACCCGCGCTGTAGTTGAAGTGGCTCGGTGGCTCGTAGCCCTTCTGCAGCAGCGAGAGGCCCGACACATGGCCGAACGACGGGCCGCCGCTCACGCCCAGCGTGGGGCGCTCGGCACCGGCCACTTCGGATTCGATGGCGCGTTCGCGCTCGAGGTTCGCGACGGCCTGGCGCAGGTCGGTGTTGTGCGCGAGGGCCTGCGTGACGAGCTTGTCGAGCAGCGGGTCGTGGTACAGGCGCCACCAGTGCGGGGGTAGCGGCGCGGCATTCGCGGGCGCCTCGGCGAAAGGCTTGGCAGCGGCGGGCTGGCTGGCGAGCGCGTCGGCGGGCTGCTTGTAGTCGGGGCCGACCGCCGCGCACGCGGCAAGCCCGGCAGCGAGTGCCAACGAAGCCATGCGGAAAGCGAAGCGGTTCGTCATGGCGTCATCCCTTCTGCGGTGCGGCGGCACCGCGGGCGGCGACACGGTCCAGCACCTGCACGGTCACGGTCTGGCCCGCCACGAGCCGCGCGCCTTCGGGCAGCGGATCGAGCTTCACGCGCACCGGAATGCGCTGCGCGAGCCGCACCCAGTTGAAGGTCGGGTTCACGCTGGGCAGCAGGTTGGCACTGGTGGAGCGGTCGCGGTCGGCGATGCCCGCGGCCACGCTGTCGACCGCGCCTTCGAGCACCGCGCCGCCACCCATCGGCGTGACGCGCACGCGGTCGCCCAGGTGGATGCGCGGCAGCTTGGTTTCCTCGAAATAGCCTTCGACGTAGAACGACTGCGCATCGACCAGTGCGAGCACCGGCCGGCCGGCCGCGGCGTAGCTGCCCTGGCGCAGGTCGAGGTTGGTGACCAGGCCCGCGGCCGGCGCGCGCACCTGGGCGCGCTGCAGATTGAGGCGCGCCGAATCGAGCGCCACCTCGGCCTGCGCGACGGCGGCTTGCATCTGCTCGACGCGGGAGCGCGTCTGTTCGCGCGCTTCCTTGGAGACCAGTTCGTCCAGGCCGGTGTTGCGCGCGTTCTCGCGCTGCACCTGCGCGCTCATCGCGCGCTGCGCCGAGAGCGCGGCCTGCGCCTGGCGCACGGCCAGGTCGTAGCGCGCGCGGTCCACCTCGAACAGCAGCGTGCCGGCGGCGACCGACTGGTTGTCCTGGATCGGCACGGCGGTGACCAGGCCCGACACGTCGGGCGCGATCTGGACCACGTTGGCGCGCACGCGGCCGTCGCGCGTCCACGGCGCGAGCTCGTAGTGGTCCCAGAGCCGGAAGCCGGCCCAGACGGCCGCGGCCACCACGGCCACGGTGAGGAGGACGCGCACCAGGCGCTGCGCCCGGGGGTTGCCTGCGGAAGAAGAACTGGCTGTCATGGGAATCTCTTCGTCATTGAAGGTGGGAGGTGAGGCGGCTGAGCGCATAGAGCAGCAGCAGGTAGAGCGCCATGTCGAACAGCGCCGGGTGCCACACCCAGCGATAGAGGCCCGTGGCCGCGAGCAGGCGGCGCACGCCCCAGAGCGCGACGAGCGCGCCAGCGGCCAGCACCATGAGCCAGGGCACATAGAGGCCGTAGAAACTGGCTTCGCCGATCATGCGGAAGCTCCTTGAAGCACTTGGGGAGGGACAGCGGGAGGGACCGCTGCCAGCGAAGGCGGCGCGTCGGGGAACAGGTTGCGGCGCAGGCCCACAAGCGCGGTGACGGCAGCGCGCGATGCCGGGGATGTGTCGCGCGCGGCGAGCACCGCGTTGAGCGCCTCGTCGATCTGCGGCAAGAGGCCTTGCGGGCGCGGCGTCATGCGGCCCTCGCCGCGCTGGCGGAAGAAGCGCGCAATGCCGCCCAGCAGCGCGGCGGAGGTGGCCAGCGGCAACTGCGCGCGCACGCGCTGCAGCACCGCGATGTCGGCGCCCATGCGCAGGTCGCGCAGCGCATCGTCGGCGGCCACACCCTCGACGCTGCCGCCGGCCTGCGCGATGCGCGGCGCGAGCAGGCCGATGCGGTCGAGCATGCGCACGGCGTAGGCGTCGCTCTGCGCGTACTGCGGTTGCGACGACGCGGCCATTTCGCCGAGCTCGCGCCAGGTCGCGCGCTGGATGCGGCGCGCGCTCCAGTCGGCGCCCACCGAGCGCACAAGGCGCGTGACGCGCGCCGCGACCACCACGCCGACGACCTGGCCGATCATGCTGTTGATGAAGCTCACGAGGTCGGCGCTGGCGGTGTCGTGCATGGCGAGCGTGCCGGCCACGCCGAAGACCATCGCCATCGCGGGCATGAAGTGCGTCGGGCGCGGCAGGTACAGGCCCAGCAGCAGGAAGAGCGGCGCGCAGATCGCGACCAGCATGCCGAAGTCCTGCACCGTGGGCATGAGCACCAGCACGTAGACCGCGGAGATCGGGATGGACCACAGCGTCCACTTCAGGAAGCCGTGGATCGCCGGCACCGGGTCGTCCATGGTCGCGAAGAAGCAGCAGAAGACCGCGGCCATCATGGTGGCGGCCGAGCCCATGGTCCATCCGGTGAAGATCCAGAACGCGCCGCACAGGCAGATGGCGATGACGGCCGCGAGCGCGGAGAGCAGCGCCATGCCGTAGTCGCGGTGCAATGCGCGGCTGCCGAGCGCGGCGGTGCGGCGCAGCGGGGCGGCGCCCTTCAAGCCTTCGTCGATATCGAGGCGCAACTGGGCGCAGGCGGTCCAGCCGTCGACCAGTTCTTCGAGGCGGCCGGCGAGGCCGATGCGCAGCGCGCGGCCCCAGGCGGTGGGTGGTGCGCCGGTGTCGGCTGGCGGCGTGGCGCTCAGTGCGGCGATCGCGTTGCGCAGGGCTTGCAGGCGTTCGGCGCGCGGGGTGGCATCGCTCGTGGGCTCGGCTTCTTCGCGCAGCCATTGCGCGGCCTGCGCGAGCACGGCCGCCACGTCGGGTGCGAGCACGCCTTCGGCCTGTTCGAGCGCGAGCAGCCGGTCTTCGACGGCCGAGAGCGCGGGGGTGAGCGCGGCGACGCGGTCCTGCATCGCGCGGATCGCGCCGGCGGTCCAGCGCAGGTGCGTCGTGTCGAAGGGCACGTGGGTGGAGAGCAGGCGCAGCTGCGTGATGTCGCCCGCGAGGCGGCGGCGGTCGGCATCCAGCCGCCTGGGGTCGGCGTCGCTCTTGCGGCCGACGGGCTGCAGCAGGTCGCCGAGCCACTTGCGCGCGTCCGCCAGCGTGCGGTCGAGCAGGCCCAGCACCGTGGGCGCGAGGCCCGTTGGCAGCACGAGGCTGTGGACCAGCGTCGCGCAGAAGATGCCCAGGCCGATTTCCTCCACGCGCGCCACGGCCGTATCGAACAGCACGAGCGGCGTCTGCACCGACGGAAAGCCGATGAGCGCGGCCGTATAGCCCGCGAGCATGAAGACGTAGGAGCGCGGCGTGCGGTCGAACAGCGAGATGCACAGGCACAGGCCCACCCACAGCGCGAGCACGAGCGTCAGCAGTTCGGGCGCGTTGGAGAGCGCGGGCACGAGCAGCACCGTCGCCGTGCTGCCGATCAGCGTGCCGACGAAGCGGTACACGGCCTTGGAGCGCACCGCGCCTGCGAGCGGATGCGCGACGACATACGTGGTCATGAGCGCCCAGAACGGGCGCGGCAGGCCGGCGCGGCTCGCAAGGTACATCGCGAGCATCGCGGCGGCGAAGCTCTTGACGGAGAACAGAAGCTCCGCGCGGCTGAAGCGCGGCAGGCGGAGCGCGGTCATTTACTTGCGCCCTTCCTGCGTTGCCGGCGCGTTGCGGCCGAGGCGCTCCTGCAGCGTGGCGAAGACGCGCAGGCACGCGGCGATGTCGTCGTCGCCGATGCCTTCGAACAGCGTGCCGCGCATCTCGCTCAGTGCGGCTTCTATGGTGGCGCAGGCGGTCACGCCTGTCGGGGTGAGGTGCAGCGTCTTGGCGCGGCGATCGGCCGGGTCTTCCAGGCGCTGCACGAAACCCGCCTCGACCAGCTGATCGACCGAGCGCACCAGCGACGGTCCCTCGATGCCGAGCACTTCGGCCAGCACGCCCTGGCGCATGCCGTCGCCCATGCGGCCGATCATCACGATCGGCCAGGCCAGGGTCTGCGACACGCCGACGTGGGCCACCGCCTTGTCGGCCGCGGCACGGTAGGCGCGCTGCAACGTGGACAGCGACATGCCCAGGTGCATGAGCGCGTGTTCGCGGGTCTGGGTGTTTCTGGAGGTGGGCACGTCGGATAGCAATTAGTTAGCTTGCTATCGATTATACGGGTTAATACCGATCCGTGCAGCGGCCACGCTGGCGCCCGCCTTGGGCGCCGGAGAACCGGAAAAAGAAAAACGGGGGAAAGAAGAAAAGTGTGAAGCCCGCCGATAAGCCGGATTCTGTGCACCGAGGGCCTCTTGCGAAGCCCTCGGCGTGACCGCCATTACTCTGGGCCGTTTGTCGCCAAACGGCTCGATGCCACCTACCCGCCAGCTCAGCGGAACCACCTCGATACTGGCCTACTTGGTGTTGCTGCGCGCAGAGATTGCCCGTTTCACCCGAACTCAATCGGCTCGTCTCTGTTGCTCTGATCCTCACCTCACGGTGGAGAGTCGTTAACTCCTGCGCTGTCCTGTGCAGTCCGGACGTTCCTCCAGTGCGGTCTTTCGACACGATGCCCGAAGGCAGAGCGTCCCTTTCGGGCTTGCACCAGCGGCGGTCTGGCGTGCTTCACAGGGCGATTATCGCCCGGCGCGCCGATGGCCCCGCACAGCGCTACGGCGTGCCCGCCGCGAACACCTCGATGGCGATGAGGTTCGACACCGAGCGCCCCTGCTTCACCTCGCCCGGCACCACCAGGCGCGCCACGCCGTTCGCGCCCAGCGGCGCGGCGTTCATCTCGTAGGCGATGAGCGCGGTCTTGTTGCCGAAACCCGGATCGATTTCGCCCAGCGACACCGCGGCCCTGTAGCCGTCGCTGCCGGTGGCCACCGCGTACATGCCGAGCGACGCGTTCTTCCCGGCCGGCAGGCGCAGGCCGATACCGTTCAGCAGCGTCCAGAGCGTGACGCCCTTGTAGGTGTTGGGCCCGACGGTGACCCTCGTGGCCGGCAGGCCCTGCAGCGCGGTGATGTCGAAGCGCATCGGCGTGTTCACCTGGCCCGAGACCGCGAAGCCCGAGGACACGCCGCCGCCGACACCGACCGTCGCCGCCGGCGAGGCGCTCACGTCCAGCCGCGTCATGTTCGAGACGTAGCGCCCGCCCTTGATGTCGCCCGGCGCGGTCACGCGGAACGGGCCATCGGTGGCGTTCAGCGGCGCGGAGGCGCCCGCGGTCGTTTCCGCGTACGCGACCACGCTCTGCTTGTTGCCGAAATCCGGGCTCAGCTCGCCCAGCGTGAAGACCACCTTGTAGCCATCGGTGCCGGTGGCCAGTACGTAGCGGTTGAGGATGTCGTTCTTGGGCGTGGCGTGGGTCTGGATGCCCGCATCGCCGAGCAGCGACCAGAGATCGGCGCCCGTGTAGGTGTGCGTCTGCGCGCCGCTGCCGCCGCTGGTGAAGGTCACCGTCTGGGTAACGGCCGCGCGCGCCGCGAGGTCCGCCACGGTGAAGCCGGCCGGGCGGTCGAGGGCGCCCCCCACCTGCAGCGCGGGCGCCGGTGGCGGCGCGGGAGGTGGCGGCGGCGGTGGTGGTGGCGGCGCGGGCGCCGGTGCGGGCGGCGGCACGATCGGAAAGAACGTGCCCCCGTTGTCGCCCCCGCCGCCGCAGCCCGCCAGCGCGAGCGCGGCAACCCCCGAGACAAGTCCTGTTGACCAGCGCATAGCTTGAATCTCCATATCGATGTATTTATTCAGACACAGCGAAATTCGTGCGCCGGCCCTGTAACCCGCCGGCCTTGCCGGACGAACTAAAGACGTAAACGCCGAAATCGCCGGAGCGAATGTACATCGCTATGTTCCAACGGATACATCGAAAGTGCGTTTCCGCCAACTTTCCATGAAAGGGCTGTCATGACGCAAACCACGGGACGCCGCTTCGCCATCGCCGCCGGCGCATCGACGCTGGGCCTGGCCATCGCGCACGCATTCGGCTGGGGCACGCGCCCGGCCGAGGCCGCCGAGGCGGCGGAATCGGCGAAATTCGAAGTCATCCGCACCGACGCCGAATGGCGCAAGCTGCTCGATGCCAACGCCTACGCCGTGCTGCGCAAGGAAGGCACCGAGCGGCCCTACACGAGCCCGCTCAACGACGAGCACCGCGCGGGCAGGTTCGCCTGCGCCGGTTGTGCGCTGGACCTGTTTTCCTCCAAGACCAAGTTCGACAGCCGCACCGGCTGGCCCAGCTTCTGGCAGCCGCTGGACCACGCCGTGGGCCAGACCGAGGACCGCACCTTCGGCATGCTTCGCACCGAGGTGCACTGCCGCCGCTGCGGCGGGCACCTGGGCCACGTGTTCGACGACGGCCCCAAGCCCACGGGCCTGCGCTACTGCATGAACGGCGTGGCGATGAAGTTCACGCCGGGCGCGGCCTGATCAGGCGGTTGCCACATCGTTCGAGGAACGCCGGAAACGCCCCGGCGTGATGCCTGCGTGCCGCGCGAATGCGCGGTTGAACGCGGCCTCCGAGCGGTAGCCGACCGCCTCGCCGATGCTGGCCATGTCCTGCCCGCGCTGCCCGCCCTGCCCGCCTTGCGCGAGCAGGCGCGAGGCCAGCTCCATGCGCAGCGTCGTCAGGAATTCGAGCGGCCCGGTGCCCACGCGCCGCGTGAATTCGCGCGCGAAGGTGGCGCGCGACAGATGGCAGCGCGCGGCCAGCGATGCCACGGTCCAGGGCGCCTCCGGCTGCGCGAGCATCGCCTGCAGGCCTGGCGCCAGACGCGGGCTGGCCATGAGGCCGAGCACGCCGGTGAGCTCGGGCCGCGTCTCCAGGTGCGCGCGCACCGCCAGCGTGAACAGCGTGCCCGACAGCTGCGCCACGATGGCCGCGGCGCCGGCGCGCTGCTGCGCGATCTCCTCTGCCATGAGCCGCACCAACCCTTCGAGCCACGCGGACCCGGGGCGGTCGGCGAAGGCGATCACCATGGGTTCGGGCAGCGCCTCGAGCAGCACGCTGCGCCGCCGGCCGGGGAATTCGAATTCGCCGCAGAGGATGTCGGTGTCCGCCTTCTCGGGGCGCCGCAGGTTGGTCTTGAGATCGATCAGCTCGCCCGTCCGCAGCCGGATCGCGCGGCCCTCGCCTTGCAGCCCGGCGGTGCGCAGCACGTGCGCCGGCCCGCGCGGCAGGATGACGAGGCTGCCCGCCTCCAGCGGCACCAGCGTGCGGCTCTCGGGCAGCCAGAGCTCGCAGCGCCCGCGCAGCACGATGTGAAAGGGCGCGCGCCACGGGCCGATGGCCGCGTGCGGCGCCGCCCAGTCCTCGCCGAACAGGCAGTGCAGGTCCATGCGGCCGCGCAGGCCCAGCCAGTCGACCAGTTCGCTCAAGGGGTCCGCGTGCGGGTTCATTTGAGACGATGGAGCAATTTCCAGAGGCTGTGGAGCATTCAAAATCTTACCTCCGGCGCCCAGAATGCATTCAACGATCTCCCGATCCTCCTTTCAGGTGAAAAGAATGACTTCCGTGCGTGCCCCCATTCCCGTTTCCTATTTCGGCATTGCCGTCGGTGCGCTGGCGCTGGGCGGTGCCTGGCGCGTCGCGGTGCCGCTGTGGCATCTGCCGCAGGACATCGCCGATGTCGCGACATGGGGCAGCCTGGCGGTATGGCTCGCGCTGCTGGCGCTGTACGCCCACAAGTGGCTGCGCCATGGCGACGCCGCGCGCGCCGAGATGAACCACCCGGTGCAGTCGTCGTTCGCCTCGCTGGTCCCGCTGGCCAGCATGCTCGCGGCGATGGCGCTGCTGCCCTACGCGCGGGGCGTGGCGATGGCCGTGTTCGTGGTGTCCGTCGCCGCGTCGCTCGTGCTCGGCCTCTGGCTCTACGGGCGCACATGGCAGGGCGGACTTGCGCCCGAACTCGTCACGCCGGCTTTCTATCTGCCGGCAGTCGGGCAGAACTTCGTGGCCGGCACGGCCGCGGCCGCTTTCGGCTGGCCGCAGCTGGGCATGTGGTTCTTCGGCGCGGGGCTCTTCTCGTGGCTGGCCATCGAATCGCTGATCCTGGGCCGCGCGGCGACGCAGGCGCCGCTGCCCGAGGCGCTGCGCCCCGTGCTGGGCATCCAGCTCGCACCGCCGGTGGTGGGCGGCGTCACGTACATGAGCCTGAACCACGGCGCGCCCGACCTGTTCGCGCAGGTGCTGCTGGGCTACGGCCTCTTCCAGGCGCTGCTGCTCCTGCGCCTCTTGCCGTGGATCGCCAGGCAGCCCTTCACGCCGTCGTACTGGGCCTTCACCTTCGGCGTGGCGGCGCTGCCGACGCTGGCCATGCGGCTGGTCGCGGCCGGCGCCACGGGGCCCGTCGAATGGGTCGCGCCGGTGGCGTTCGTGGCGGCCAACGTGATCATCGGATTCCTGGCGTTCAAGACGCTCGCGCTGCTGCTGCAGGGGCGCCTGTTGCCGGCTGCAACACCCTCGCGCTGAACGGGTCACGGGCTGGTCTCACAATGCGCCCTGTCCGCCTGAACAACCGCATAAGGAGATCCATTCCATGAAGGCCCAGAACATCCTCCAGACCATCGGAAACACGCCGCACATCCGCATCAACCGGCTGTTCGGCAATGCGAAGCAGCAAGTCTGGATCAAGTCCGAGCGCGCCAACCCCGGCGGCTCGATCAAGGACCGCATTGCGCTGTCGATGGTGGAGGACGCCGAGAAGTCCGGTGCGCTCAAGCCCGGCGGCACGATCGTGGAGCCCACCTCGGGCAACACCGGCATCGGCCTGGCGATGGTGGCGGCCGTCAAGGGCTACAAGCTGATTTTGGTGATGCCCGACAGCATGTCGATCGAGCGCCGCCGCCTGATGCTGGCCTACGGCGCCACCTTCGACCTGACGCCGCGCGCTGGCGGCATGAAGGCCTCCATCGCCCGCGCCGAGGAAATCGTGGCCGGCACGCCCGGCGCGTGGATGCCGCAGCAGTTCAACAACCCCGCCAACGTCGAGGTACATGTGCGCACCACGGCCGAGGAAATCGCGGCCGATTTCCCCGACGGCATCGACGTGATCATCACCGGCGTGGGCACGGGCGGCCACATCACCGGCGTGGCGCGGGTGCTCAAGAAGAAGTGGCCCAAGCTCCAGGTGTTCGCGGTGGAGCCGGTGGCCTCGCCCGTCATCTCCGGCGGCGCGCCGTCGCCGCACCCGATCCAGGGCATCGGCGCGGGCTTCATTCCGAAGAACCTGGACACCTCGCTGCTCGACGGCGTGCTGCAGGTCGATGCCGAGCCGGCGCGCGAAATGGCCCGCCGCTGCGCGCAGGAAGAAGGCATCCTCGTGGGCATCTCCTCGGGCGCGACGCTCGCGGCCATCGCGCAGAAGCTGCCCTCGCTCGCGCCCGATGCGGTGGTGCTGGGCTTCAACTACGACACCGGCGAGCGGTACCTGTCGGTCGAAGGCTTCCTGCCGGCCTGAGTCCGGGCCCGATTCGGGCCTGAATTTCGGTGTCATGCCAGCTATCGCTTTCATAGCGCCCCGGCGCGTAAAATCCCCGGTCTGCTTGATAAACACAAGCCACCGCCATGCTGAGAATCTCCGAACTCAAACTCCCGCTCGACCACGCGCCTGAAGCGCTGGTCACCCTGATCGCCCGGACGCTGGACGTCCCGCTCGAAGCGATCGCTTCCCACACCGTCTTCAAGCGCAGCTTCGACGCGCGCAAGGTCGACCTGCTCACGGTCTACATCTGCGATGTGCAGCTGGCCAATGCGAAGCTGGAAGCCGCATTGCTCGCCAAGCACGCCGGCCATCCGCACATCCAGCCCGCACCCGACATGCGCTACACGCCGCCGGCCGATGCGCCCGAGGGCACGAGCCGTCCGGTGGTGATCGGCTTCGGCCCCTGCGGCATCTTCGCGGCGCTGATGCTCGCGAAGATGGGCTTCAAGCCCATCGTGCTCGAACGCGGCAAGACCGTGCGCCAGCGCACCCGCGACACCTGGGGCCTGTGGCGCAAGAGCGTGCTCAACCCCGAGTCGAACGTGCAGTTCGGCGAAGGCGGCGCGGGCACGTTTTCCGACGGCAAGCTCTACAGCCAGATCAAGGACCCGCGCTTTCTCGGCCGCAAGGTGATGGAAGAGTTCGTGAAGGCCGGCGCACCGCCCGAAATCCTGTACGTCGCGCATCCGCACATCGGCACCTTCAAGCTGGTGAAGGTGGTGGAGAACATCCGCGAGCAGATCGTCGCGCTCGGCGGCGAGATTCGCTTCGAGCAGCGCGTGACCGACGTGCGCATCGAAGACGGCCAGCTGCGCGGCCTCACGGTGCTCGACCAGACCACCGGCCAGTCGAGCGAACTGCGCGCCGACCACGTCGTGATGGCCCTGGGCCACAGCTCGCGCGACACCTTCGCGATGCTGCATGAACGCGGCGTGTACATCGAGGCCAAGCCCTTCTCCATCGGCTTTCGCGTCGAGCACCCGCAGGGCCTCATCGACCGCGCGCGCTGGGGCCGGCATGCGGGCCATCCGCTGCTCGGCGCGGCCGACTACAAGCTGGTGCATCACGCGAGCAACGGCCGCTCGGTCTACAGCTTCTGCATGTGCCCGGGCGGCACGGTGGTCGCGGCCACCAGCGAGCCGGGCCGCGTGGTCACCAACGGCATGAGCCAGTACTCGCGCAACGAGCGCAACGCCAATGCGGGCATCGTGGTGGGCATCGATCCGAAGGACTTCCCCGGCGATGCGCTCGCGGGCATCGCGCTGCAGCGCGATCTCGAATCGAACGCCTACCTGCTCGGCGGCAGCAACTACCACGCGCCGGGCCAACTGGTCGGCGATTTCGTAGCCGGCAGGCCCTCCACGGCGCTCGGCAGCGTCGCGCCCTCGTACAAGCCCGGCGTGACGCCCACCGACCTGCGCGAAGCGCTGCCCGCCTACGCCATCGAGGCGATGCGCGAGGCCTTCCCCGCCTTCGGCCGCAAGATCAAGGGCTTCGATACGCACGACGCGGTGCTCACCGGCGTGGAGACGCGCACCTCGTCGCCGATCCGCATCACGCGCGGCGACGATTTCCAGAGCCTCAACGTGCGCGGCCTCTACCCTGCCGGCGAAGGCGCGAGCTACGCGGGCGGCATTCTCTCGGCGGGTGTCGATGGCATCAAGGTGGCCGAGGCGGTGGCGCGCAACGTGCTCGCCGCGGCCGAACGCGAGCGCACGGCGAACGCCTGATGCAGCCCACCTCTTTCGCGCGCCCCACCGCCGGCCAGTTCGCCGTCGCCACGCTGGCGATGGCCGCGGTCGTGCTCGCCTCCAACATCCTGGTGCAGTTCGCGCTCAACGACTGGCTCACCTGGGGCGCCTTCACTTATCCGGTCGCGTACCTCGTGAGCGACCTGGTCAACCGGCGCTTCGGCCCCGGCATGGCGCGCCGCGTGGCGTGGGTCGGTTTCGCGGTGGCCATCGTGGCTTCGCTGCTGCTCGCGCCGGTGCGCATCGCGCTCGCCTCGGGCCTGGCCTTCATCGCTTCGCAGCTGCTCGACATCCGCGTCTTCGACCGCCTGCGCCGCGGCCTCTGGTGGCGCGCGCCGCTGGTGGCCACCGTGATCGCGGCGGTGCTCGACAGCGTCGTGTTCTGGGGCATCGCGTTCGCGGGCACCGACGGTCCCTGGCTCACCTGGGCCGCGGGCGATCTCGCGGTGAAGCTGGGCGTGGGCGTGCTGATGCTGCTGCCGTTCCGGCTTTTGATCGGCCGACAGGCCGCGCGCACCTCGGCCCTGAGTCACTGATTCACTGAAAGCCATGACGAGCGACGATTTCCACTACTACGAACCGGCCAAGGGCCACGGCCTGCCGCACGATCCGTTCAACGCGATGGTCGGCCCGCGCCCCATCGGCTGGATCTCGTCGCAGGACGAGAACGGCGTGCTCAACCTCGCGCCTTACAGCTTCTTCAACGCCTTCAACTACACGCCGCCCATCGTCGGCTTCGCGAGCATCGGCGCGAAGGACAGCCTGCACAACATCCGCCAGACGCGCGAGTTCGGCTGGAACCTCGCCACGCGCCCGCTGGCCGAGCGGATGAACCAGTCGTGCGCGATGGTGCCGCCCGAGGTGAACGAGTTCGAGCTCGCCGGCCTCACGCCCGTGGCTTCCAGGCAGATCGCCGTGCCGCGCGTGGCCGAGAGCCCCGTGTCCTTCGAATGCCGTCTCACGCAATTGATCCAGCTCGAAGGCGTCGACGGCGTGCCGGTGCAGACCTGGCTCATCCTGGGCGAAGTGGTGGGCGTGCACATCGCGCGCCACCTGCTCAAGAATGGCATCTACGACACCGCGGCGGCGCAGCCCATCCTGCGCGGCGGCGGTCCGGCCGATTATTTCGAGATCAGCCCCGACAATATGTTCAGGATGTTCCGGCCGCGCTGACCGCGCGCCACCGGCTTCCTGTTGTTCCTCTTTCCATCCATCGCGCCCACCGCCGATCCCACGTATGACCGACGCATCCACCGCCGCCCCGAACACGAACGCGCGCAACGCACGGCGCCAGCGCCCGGACCTCGCCGAGCAGTTGCAGCAGCTCAAGGCCGGCGCCAGTGCCGACACCGGGGCCGGCGCTGAATCACCCGCCGAGCAGGCGCCGCGGCAGCAGCAAGACCAGCGCCCGCCGCGCGAGAAGAAGCCGCGTCCGCAACAGGGACGGGGAGAGGGGCAAGCCCAGGGGCAGCAGCCCCGGCAACAGCAACAGGCCCGCAGGCCCCAGGCTCCAGCACAGCAGCAACCGCAGCGCGCGCCGCGCAAGGTCAACCCGGTGCTCGAGCGCCTGTTCGAGCTGTACCCGCAGCTCTTTGGCGCGCGCTTCGTGCCGCTCAAGCTCGGCGTGTACGAGGAGCTGATCGCGCGCCATCCCGAAGACTTCAAGGCCGAAGACCTGAAGATCGCGATGGGCCAGCACGCACGCTCCACGCGCTACCTGGAAAGCGTGGCCGCGGGCCTCGCACGCCATGACCTCGACGGCAATGCGCTCGACCCGGTCGCGCCCGAGCATGTGCACCACGCCATCCTCGAGCTGCACCGCCGCCGCATGCACCGCAACCCCGGCGAGGACCTGCGCCCGCAGCTCGTCGCGCGCATCGCCAAGGCGATCGAAGCCTCGGGCCTGGACCGCGAAGCCTATGCCGTGCTCGTGCGCTCGCGCGATGCGAACACCAACGCGGTGGTCGACGAGGCACTGGCCGAACTCGCCCAGCAGGCCGCCAAGCGCGAAGCGCTGCTGCGCGCCTTCGAGGCCAGCGGCCGCACCGAACAGGAATTCGCCGAGATGTACGGCATGAAGCCGGGCGAGGTGGCGCGCACGCTGCAGCACGCGCGCGCCGAGCGGCAGGCACCGGCTGCTGCCGTTGCTGCCGTTGCTGAAGCGTCTGAATCGGTTGAACCGGCTGCACCGGTCGAGCCCACCGAACCCGCCGCCGACTGACACGCCGGGCGCCCCCGGGCCGCAACGGCCCATAAAAAAACCGCCACACAAAGCTGGCGGTTTTTTTTCGTCCGGCGGCAGCGCCGCGGTCGTGTCAGCGCGCGTTCTGCAGCGCGGCGATGCGCTCTTCGATCGGCGGGTGCGTCGCGAACAGCTTGCCGATGCTGCCGGTGATGCCCATGGCTTCCACCGCCTTGGGCAGTTCGCCGGCGGGCAGGCCGCCCAGGCGCGCGAGCGCGTTCATCATCGGCTGCTTCTGGCCCATGAGCGCGGCGGCGCCGGCATCGGCGCGGAACTCGCGCTGGCGCGAGAACCAGGCCACCACCATCGCGGCGGCAAAGCCCAGCACGATGTCCAGCACGATGGTGCTCACGTAGTAGCCGATGCCCGGGCCCGAGGAGCGGTCATCGCCGCGGCGCAGGAAGCTGTCCACCGCATAGCCGATCACGCGCGAGAGGAACACGACGAAGGTGTTCATCACGCCCTGGATCAGCGTCATCGTGACCATGTCGCCGTTGGCGATGTGCGCCACCTCGTGGCCGATGACGGCCTCGACCTCTTCGCGCGTCATGTTCTGCAGGAGGCCCGTGGACACGGCCACGAGCGAGGAGTTCTTGAAGGCGCCGGTGGCGAAGGCATTGGGCTCGCCCTCGAAGATCGCGACCTCGGGCATGCCCACGCCCGCCTTGTCGGCGAACTTGCGCACGGTGGCCACGATCCAGGCCTCATCGGGCGACTGGGGGTTGTCGATCATGCGCAGGCCCGCGGTCCACTTGGCCATCGGCTTGCTGATGAGCAGAGAGATAAACGCGCCGCCGAAGCCCATGATGAGCGCGAATCCGAGCAGCGCCGTCAGGTTCAGGCCGTTGGCCGTGAGGAAGCGGTTGACGCCGAGCAGGCTCGCGACGATGCCGAGCACTGCGACGACCATCACGTTGGTCAAAACGAACAGAAGGATACGTTTCAAGTTGAATTCTCCGTGGGGGAACTGCCGCTCAGATGAGGGCCGGCGGGCCCTCTTCAAGCCATGCGGTGTGCGGGCGCTTCTTTGTTGTTGGAATACTGACGCGGCCCCGGCATGGCGGCTGCGGGTAGAGCAATGATAGGAGCAAAAGTTCTACGGACGGGGCCGGAAGACCTTCGGATCGTCGTAGTACTCGGCCGTCACATTCTCTGCACACCACCCCGGGACGCCCAGCACGGGAAGCGGCACGAAGGGCTTCTGCGCGAGCCATTCCGGGTCGAGGCGCCGCGCCAGCGCGACGTCGTCGAGGGCGTTCGAACGCGCCGCGTCCGGCAGCAACACGTGCGCCGTCGCGGCCTTGCGGGGCGCGACGAGCTTTTCGAGCAGCGCGTGGCCGAAGACGAGCAGCCGCGCCTCGGACCACAGCGCGCGCCGCGTCACGAACAGCGCCTGCCAGTCGCGCGCCGCGAGCGCTTCCCACAGCGCGGGCGGCGCATCGAGCACCGCGCCGTTCTCGTCGAACAGCGTGAGCGCGTCGCGCAGCGGGCCGCGCGTGGCGCCGACGCCGGTGCGGGCGATCTCGGCGGCCTGCAGTTCGTTCAGGCGCCGCTTGGCCTCGGGAAACGCGAGCCAGACGAGGCCGTTGAAGAAGTCGTGCAGGTTGTCGCGCGTGGGCACGGTGCGGGTCTGGAAGATATGCGCTTCGTAGGCCTGTCCGGCGGGCAGATGGTCCTGGTGCACGAAGTCGGGCGCCGGGGGCGGCTTGAGGGCCTGCAGCGCCGAGGCGACCGAGGTCTCGCCGTTCGCGGCCCGCGCCGCCGCTTCGCCATGGGCGCGATAGGGCGCGAGCCAGGGCTGCGCCCAGTCGAGCGCCGGCAGCATCGGATCAGGCGGCGGGCGCACCCGTCCAGCGGATGCGGTCCGGATGCTGCAGCACGGCGAACTCCGCGGTGAGCTTGTCGAAGAGCTTGAGCGAACTGCCGCTCTTGCTCAGGAGGCCCGCGGTGCGCAGGGCTTTGGCCACGTCGTTGAGCGGCACGTCCTTGCCGCTGCGCAGCGCCGGCGCGGCGGCGAGGATGAACTCGGCGGCTTCGGAGACTGGCGGCTGAGCCGGTTCTGCGGCGGCCCGCGCCGTCTTGCGCGCGGCGGTCTTCGTCGCCGCTTTCTTCGCGGGCGCTGTCGTGCGCTTGGCGCGCGCAGTCTTCACGGCAGGCACCTTCGCCGCGACCTTCTTTGCAGCCGTGGTGCGGGCCGCCGGCTTCGCGCTGTGGTGCGCCAGATCGATGAAGGTGTCGTAGATGCCCACCGTCTCGTCGCCCGTCTTGCCCTGCTGCCCGATGCCGCAGACGCGGCAGCCCTTCTCGCGCAGCCGGCTCACGAGCGGCGCGAAGTCGGAGTCCGAGGACACCAGCACCACCACGTCGGGCCGCTCGGCGATCACGAGGTCGATCGCATCGACCGCGAGCGCGATGTCGGTGCTGTTCTTGCCGGCCGAGAGATTGACCATCGGCCGTACCGAGAGCTGCTTGAAGAGCCCTTGCCGATTCACCGCCATCTCGGCATTGCAATAAGCGCGGCGCACGTGGATGGCGCCGTACTCGTCCATCGTGCGCTGCACGGCCTGCTCGATCACGTCGGCCGAGACGTTGTCGGCATCGATCAAAAGCATCACGCGCAGCGTCGGTGTCATGCGAGTTTCCAGTGGATCGTTTCGCCGCCGCGCAGCGGCTTGAGCGTGGCTTCGCCGTAGGGCACGGTCTCCGGCACGGTCCACGTTTCGCGCTTCAGGGTGACGGTGTCGGTGTGGCGCGGCAGGCCGTAAAAGTCGGGGCCGTGGAAGCTCGCGAAGCCTTCGAGCTTGTCGAGCGCGTTCACGCTGTCGAAGGCCTCGGCGTAGAGCTCGATGGCCGTGAGTGCGGTGTAGCAACCCGCGCAGCCGAGCGCGTGCTCCTTCAGGTGCGCGGGGTGCGGCGCGCTGTCGGTGCCGAGGAAGAAGCGGTCGCTGCCGCTCGCGGCCGCCTCGACCAGCGCCACGCGGTGCGTCTCGCGCTTGAGCACCGGCAGGCAGTAGTAGTGCGGGCGGATGCCGCCGGTGAAGATGGCGTTGCGGTTGTAGAGCAGGTGGTGCGCGGTGATGGTGGCGGCCGTGAAGCGGTCGGCATCGCGCACGTAGTGGGCGCCCTCCTTGGTGGTGAGGTGCTCGAACACCACCTTGAGCTCGGGGAAGTCGCGGCGCAGCGGAATCATCACGCGGTCGACGAAGACCGCTTCGCGGTCGAACAGGTCGATGGCCGGGTCGGTCACCTCGCCGTGCACCAGCAGCAGCAGGCCGTGCTTTTGCATCGCTTCGAGCGTCTTGTAAGTCTTGCGGATGTCGGTCACGCCGGCATCGCTGTTGGTGGTGGCGCCGGCCGGGTAGAGCTTGAGCGCGCGCACGCCGGCTTCGGCGGCAAGAGCGATTTCCTCGGGCGGCAGCTTGTCGGTGAGGTACAGCGACATCACCGGTTCGAAGGCGCTGCCTTCGGGCACGGCGGCAAGGATGCGGTCGCGGTAGGCCAGGGCCTGGGCGGCGGTGGTCACGGGCGGACGCAGGTTGGGCATGATCAGCGCGCGGCCGAACTGGCGCGCGCTGTGGGGTACGACGGCTTCGAGCGCGGCGCCATCGCGCACATGCAGGTGCCAATCGTCGGGGCGGGTGATCGTGAGGGTGTCTGTCATGGCGCGGGGATTGTCGCACCGCCTCCCCGGGGCGCTGCCCGCATCCTGCACCGGGCTACGCGTGCAGGAACACCCGGCAGATGGCGCCGTCCGCCTGCCGGCGCCACTTCGCATGGTTCACCGAGCACCGCGCGCCCTTGTTCGGCGGCCAGGGATCGAAGATGCGCAGCGTGGTGCCGGCGTCGCCATCGCCGCGGATGCCGGCCACGACCACCATGTGTCCCGGGCTGCCGGCGCGCTCGGCGCAGCCCTTGGCGCCCCAGCGCAGGTCGAACATCAGTAGGCCGTGCTGCAGCGCCGCGCGCATCGCGCCGACCGTCCAGGGCGCCGCCGGTTCCATCGGTTGCAGCGCCAGGCCGTGCGCGGACGCGAAGAGCGCATCGGCCGTCATCGCCTCGTCGGTGTCCGCAAAGGTGCGCAGCCCGCCGTCCTCGGCGACGAGCTCGGGCGGCGTGCGCGCGACCACGGCCTGCACGGTGGAGCGGGTGACCATCGCGGTGGCAGCGGCCCAGCACAGCGCCGGAGCGGGCTGCGGGATCAGCGCGACGGGATGCAGGATCGGCGCGCAGCCCTCGCTGCCGAACACGACGCGCTGCGTGCAGGGGCCGGCCTCGCCGTCCTCGACGAGCCAGTTCGCAGCCTGCAGCCGGCGCACGGCCATCCGGGTGAACGGGCCGTAGTCGCCGTCGATCACGAGCCCGGGCGCCGGCTGGAGTTTCCTGTTCAGGGCCTCCTGCAGCCTGCGCACATCGGCCCCGCGCGAGCCTTGCCTCAGTGTTGTCATCGGTTCTTGCCCCCTCGCCCACGCGGCGCTGGCTTTCGAAGCGGGGCGTGGCTGCATTGTGGAAACCGGCGCCGCGCCGCGTCTATCGGTCGGACGGCATAGCCGGGATGGCGACGTCGCAACGCGCCGCAATGACCAGCGCATGCCTGGGGACTCTGTGCCGGTTGGCACATGTCGTGCTTGAGCGCTTCCTTCGCCTTTCCGTCATCCCCCAACCGGAGTTCCATGTGAAGCGTGCCGCCCCCGCCCTGTCCCTGAAACGCCTGAAACGCCTGAACCCCCTGGCCGCCTGCGCGGCGCTCGCCGTCCTGGTCCTGGCGTCGCCCGCCGCGCTGGCGCAGGAAAAAACGCTGCGCATCGCGATGACCGCGGCCGACATTCCGCGCACCCTCGGCCAGCCCGACCAGGGCTTCGAAGGCAACCGCTTCACCGGCATCCCGATCTACGACGCGCTCACGCAGTGGGACCTGTCCAAAGCCGACGCGCCCAGCGTGCTCATTCCCGGCGTCGCCACTTCGTGGGCGGTCGATGCGAAGGACAAGACCCATTGGGTCTTCAAGCTGCGCCCCGGCGTCAAGTTCCACGACGGCTCGGCCTTCAATGCCGATGCGGTGGTGTGGAACGTGCAGAAGGTGCTCGACAAGGACGCGCCGCAGTTCGACGCGAGCCAGGTCGGCGTGACGGCCTCGCGCATGCCCACGCTCAAGTCGGCCCGCAAGATCGACGACATGACGGTGGAGTTCGTCACCAGCGAGCCCGATGCGTTCCTGCCGATCAACCTGTCGAACCTGTTCATGGCCTCGCCCGCGCACTGGCAGAAGAAGTTCGACGCCGCCGCCGGCGCCACGCCCGCCGACAAGGCCAAGGCCGCCTGGACCGCGTTCGCCGCCGACCCGGCCGGCTCGGGCCCGTTCAAGGTCACGCGCTTCGTGGCGCGGGAGCGGCTGGAGCTGGCCGCCAACAAGACGTACTGGGATGCGAAGCGCGTGCCGAAGATCGACAAGGTCGTGATGATCCCCATGCCCGAGGCCAACGCGCGCACCGCCGCGCTGCTGGGCGGACAGGTCGACTGGATCGAGGCGCCCTCGCCCGACGCCATGGCGCAGATCACGCAGCGCGGCTTCAAGATCTATTCGAACGCACAGCCGCACGTGTGGCCCTGGCAGCTGTCGTTCGCCGAGGGCTCGCCCTGGCTGGACAAGCGCGTGCGCCAGGCGGCCAACCTGTGCATCGACCGCGGCGGCATGAAGCAACTGCTGGGCGGCATGATGGCCGAGCCCAAGGGCACGGTGCCGCCGGGCCACCCGTGGTTCGGCAAGCCCGCCTTCGACATCCGCTACGACGTGAAGGCCGCGCAGGCCCTCATGACGCAGGCCGGCTACTCGGCGGCCAAGCCGATCAAGGTGAAGGTGCAGATCTCGGCCTCGGGCTCGGGCCAGATGCAGCCGCTGCCGATGAACGAGTTCGCGCAGCAGTCGCTCAAGCAGTGCTTCTTCGACGTGCAGTTCGACGTGATCGAATGGAACACGCTCTTCACCAACTGGCGCAAGGGCGCCAAGGACCCGTCGGCCAACGGCGCCAACGCGGTCAACATCAGCTTCGCGGCGATGGACCCGTTCTTCGCGATGGTGCGCTTCGTGAGCACCAAGGCCTTTCCGCCGGTGTCGAACAACTGGGGCTACTACGGCAGCCCCGAGGTCGACAAGCTGGTGGCCGATGCGCGCACCAGCTTCGACGACAAGGCACGCGACGCCGCGCTGGCCAGGCTGCACACGCACATCGTGGACGACGCGCCTTTCGTGTGGATCGCGCACGACGTGGGCCCGCGCGCCATGTCGGCCAAGGTGAAGAACGTGGTGCAGCCCAGGAGCTGGTTCATCGACATCGCGACCATGACCATGGACTGATGCCCGAGATGCGCTCAAAGAGCTGAAACCCGAACCGTTCACGCTGAGCCTGTCGAAGCGCTGCGCGAGGCTTCGACAAGCTCAGCCCGAACGGTTCCCGATCGATTGCCTGCCAGATCCAACGATGTCCCCACGATGCTCACCTACCTCCTGCGCCGCGTGATCTACGCCGTGCCGATCATGATCGGCGTGGCCCTCGTGTGCTTCCTGCTCGTGCACATCGCGCCCGGCGATCCGCTGGTGTCGATCCTGCCGCCCGACGCTTCGGCGGACCTGCAGGCGCAGCTGCGCGAGCTCTACGGCTTCAACCGCTCGCTGCCCGAGCAGTTCGCCATGTGGGTCTGGCGCGCGGTGCACGGCGACCTGGGCGTGTCCATCGCGAGCAACCGCGCGGTGGCCGGCGAGGTGTTCACCGCCGTGGGCAACACGCTGCGGCTGGCGGTGGTGGCCACCTTCATCGGCTTCGTGCTGGGCTGCCTCTTCGGTTTCGTGGCGGGGTATTTCCGCAACTCGTGGATCGACCGCCTCGCCTCGATGTTCTCGGTGCTCGGCGTGAGCGTGCCGCACTACTGGCTGGGCATGGTGATGGTGATCGTGTTCTCCTCGCAGCTCATGTGGCTGCCGGCCACGGGCGCGGGCCCGAGCGGCTCGAGCGACTGGGCCTGGAACTGGGAGCACCTGCAGTTCCTGCTGCTGCCCGCGCTCACGATGTCGGTGATTCCGATGGGCATCATCGCGCGCACGGTGCGCGCGCTGGTGGCCGACATCCTGGAGCAGGAGTTCATCGTGGGCCTGCGCGCCAAGGGGCTCACGCACTTCGGCGTGTTCCGGCACATGGTGAAGAACGCGGCGCCCACGGCACTGGCCGTGATGGGCCTGCAGCTGGGCTACCTGCTGGGCGGCTCGATCCTGATCGAGACGGTGTTCTCGTGGCCCGGCACCGGCTTCCTCCTGAACTCGGCCATCTTCCAGCGCGACCTGCCGCTGCTGCAGGGAACGATCCTGGTGCTGGCGATGTTCTTCGTGGTGCTGAACCTCTTGGTCGATGTGCTGCAGACGCTGCTCGATCCGCGCATCGCGCGGGCCTGAAGGAAGGGAACCGCCACGCCATGTCCACCGTGCTCGCCTCTTCTTCCTCCTCGTCTCCATCCTCCGCCGCTGCCGCCGTCGAGCCGCTGCCGGCGCACCGCTCCCGCGGCTACTGGGCCTCGGTCTGGCTGCGCTTTCGCCGCGACCCTGTGGCCGTGGGCGCGGCCATCGTCGTCCTGCTGCTGATCGCGCTTGCGGTGTTCGGCCCATGGCTCGCGCCGTCCGACCCGTACCAGTCGTCGATGCTCAAGCGCCTGAAGCCCATCGGCACCGAGGGCCTGCCCCTGGGCAGCGACGAGCTGGGCCGCGACATGCTCTCGCGGCTGATCGTCGGGGCGCGGCTGTCGCTCTTCATCGGCATCACGCCGGTGCTCTGCGCGTTTGCGCTGGGCACGGTGATCGGCATCGTCGCGGGCTACGCGGGCGGCATCGCCAACACGCTGATCATGCGCACCATCGACGTGTTCTACGCGTTCCCCTCGGTGCTGCTGGCCATCGCGCTGTCGGGCACGCTGGGCGCGGGGGTGGTCAATTCGCTGATCTCGCTGACCATCGTGTTCATTCCGCAGATCGCGCGCGTGGCCGAGAGCGTGACCACGCAGGTGCGCACCCGCGACTACGTGGAAGCGGCGCGCGCCTCGGGCGCGAGCCCCTTCACCATCGTGCGGGTGCATGTGCTGGGCAACGTGCTCGGGCCGATCTTCGTGTATGCCACCAGCCTCATCGCGGTGTCGATGATCCTGGCCTCGGGCCTGTCGTTCCTCGGCCTGGGCGTGAAGCCGCCGGAACCCGAATGGGGCCTGATGCTCAACACGCTGCGCACCGCGATCTACGTGCAGCCCTGGGTGGCGGCGCTGCCGGGGGCGATGATCTTCATCACCTCGATTTCCTTCAACCTCCTGTCCGACGGCCTTCGCTCGGCCATGGACAACAAGGGCTGAGGCGATGCAAGCTCTGAAAGACATCGGCGGCCCCGCGCAGCCGCTCCTCACGATCACCGGGCTGGTCAAGCACTTCCCGCTCAAGAAAGACCCGCTGGGCCGCGGCGGCGGCGTGGTGCGCGCCGTGGACGGCGTGGACTTCGACGTCATGAAGGGCGAGACGCTCGGCGTGGTCGGCGAATCGGGCTGCGGCAAGTCGACCACCGCGCGCCTCTTGATGCAGCTCATCGAGCCGACGCGCGGCGAGGTGATCTTCGACGGCCGCGAAGTCGGCAGCCGCGACCTGCCCCTGAAGGAGTTCCGCCGCCAGGTGCAGATGGTGTTCCAGGACAGCTACGCCTCGCTCAACCCGCGGCTGACGATCGAGGACTCGGTCGCCTTCGGGCCGCAGGTGCATGGCCTCTCGCGGCGCGAATCGGTGGCGCGGGCGCGCGACCTGCTGGCGCGCGTGGGCCTGGCGCCGCAGCGCTTTGCCGAGCGCTATCCGCACGAGCTGTCGGGCGGCCAGCGGCAGCGCGTGAACATCGCGCGCGCGCTCGCGTTGCAGCCGCGCATGGTGATCCTGGACGAAGCCGTCTCGGCGCTCGACAAATCGGTGGAGGCGCAGGTCATCAACCTGCTGCTCGATCTAAAGGCCGAGTTCGGCCTCACCTACGTGTTCATCAGCCACGACCTGAACGTGGTGCGCTACGTGAGCGACCGCGTGATGGTGATGTACCTCGGGCAGGTGGCCGAGATCGGCCCGGCCGATGCGCTGTACGAGACACCCGCGCATCCGTACACGCGCGCACTGCTGTCCTCGATGCCCTCCATGGACCCGGACCACCGCACCGAAGTGGCGGCGCTCGCGGGCGACCCGCCGAACCCGATCGACCCGCCGACCGGCTGCCGCTTCCACCCGCGCTGTTCCATCGCGGCGCCGGTGTGCAGCCAGGTCGTCCCCGAGCGCATTGCGATGAATTCGCAGCATGCGGTGAGCTGCCTGGTGCACGAGCCGGGCAGCGGGCATCCGATGGCACAGCCGCAACCCTTTCAAAGGCAGGCCGCATGAGCGCAGCAGCGACGACGCAAACCCCCGGCCCCAGCCCCATGGTGCGGCTGCGCGACCTCAGCGTCACGTTCGGCGGCGGCCGCAAGCCCGTGCATGCGGTCAGCGGCGTGAGCCTGGAAGTACAGCGCGGCGAAGTGGTCGCGCTGATCGGCGAATCGGGCTCGGGCAAGAGCGTGACGCTGCGCACGCTCCTGCGCCTGCACCCCGAGCGCCGCACGCGCATGGGCGGGCAGGTGGAAGTGGCGGGCCGCGACGTGCTCGCGATGCCGCAGCGCGAGCTGGCCGGCTTCCGCGGCAAGGTCGCCTCGATGATCTTCCAGGAGCCGCTGCTCGCGCTCGACCCGGTGTACTCGGTGGGCGCGCAGATCGCCGAGTCGATCCGCCGCCACGAGTCCGTGCGCCAGGCCGAGGCGCACCAGCGTGCGCTGGCCCTCTTCGAGCGCGTTCGCATTCCGAGCCCCGAGCGGCGGCTTGCAGCCTATCCGCACGAGATGTCGGGCGGTATGCGCCAGCGCGCCATGATCGCGCTCGCCCTGGCCTGCAGGCCGCAGTTGCTGCTGGCCGACGAGCCGACCACCGCGCTCGATGCCACGGTGCAGATCCAGATCCTCCTGCTGCTGCGCGAGCTGCAGCGCGACCTCGGGCTCTCGGTGATCTTCGTCACGCATGACATCGGCGCGGCCGTCGAGGTGGCCGACCGCATCGCCGTGATGTATGCGGGCCGCATCGTCGAGGAGGGCACGGCGCGCGAGCTGATCCGCTCGCCGCGGCATCCGTACACCATCGCACTGCTCAAGAGCCGGGCGCACGGGGCGCTCGCGCGCGGCACGCGGCTGGAGACCATCGGCGGTGCGCCGCCCGATCTTTCGGCCTTGCCGCCGGGCTGCGCCTTCGCCGAGCGCTGCGCGCTCGCGAGCGATGCCTGCCGCGCCGCGCAACCGCCGGTGATCGAACTGGCGCCGAACCACCGTGTACGCTGCATCCACACGGCGGCCGCCGCGGCCATTGCGCCCGCGCTGGTTGCCTGAACTTCTCCTTCTCATTCATCGCCATCGCCATGCCATTGCACGACCCCGCCCACGCCTTCGTTCCCTACCCCGATGCGCCGGTGCCGCGCGCGGGCACCGGCCCTTTGTCGGACCTGAGCTTCGCGGCCAAGGACCTGTTCGACGTGGCGGGCTACCCCACCGGCGGCGGCAACCCGATCGTGCTGGCGATGTCGGGCATCAAGACCCGCACCGCGCCCACGGTGCAGAAGCTGCTCGATGCCGGTGCGCGCTTCGCCGGCAAGACGGTGACCGACGAGCTCGCGTTCTCGATGAACGGCAACAACGCGCACTTCGGCGCGCCGCTCAATGGCGCCGCGCCGCTGCGCATCACGGGCGGCTCGTCGTCGGGCTCGGCCTCCGCGGTGTCTTCGAATCTGTGCGACTTCGCGCTCGGCACCGACACCGGCGGCTCGGTGCGCGCGCCGGCCAATCACTGCGGCCTGTACGGCCTGCGCCCGACGCACGGCCGCGTGAGCCTGGAAGGCGCGCTCGACCTCGCGCCGAGCTTCGACACCTGCGGCTGGTTCGCGCGCGATGTCGGCACCTTCGCGCGCGTGGCCGATGTGCTGCTGGGCGCCGACGCGGCCGCCCTGCCCGAGCGCGTGCGGCTGCTGCGGCCCGACGACGTATGGGCGCTGGCCGCGCCCGCCGCGACGGATGCGCTCCAGGCCGCGGCCGACCGCGTGCAAAGCCTGCTCGGCCCCGCGCAGGGCACGGCGGTGGCGATGGAATCCTTCGACGCGATGTACTGGCACTTCCGCTACCTGCAATCGCGCGAGGCCTGGCTCACCGACGGCCCGCTGATCGAGCGCTACGCGCCGCCGCTCGGCCCGGGCGTGGCCGAACGCTTTGCGTGGTCGCGCGAAGTGACCGATGCGCAGGTGGCGACGGCACGCGTCTTCCGCACGGCCTTTCGCGCGCACCTGAGCGACCTGCTCGGCACCGACGGCGTGCTGCTCCTGCCGACGATGCCCGACATCGCGCCGCTGCGCAGCGACAGCGAGGCCTCGCTGGAGGACTACCGCAACCGCGCGATCCGCATGCTGTGCATCGCGGGGCTGGCGGGCTTTCCGCAGCTCTCGATGCCGCTGGCCACGCGCGAGGGCGCGCCGCTGGGCATCTCGCTGCTCGGGCCGGCGGGGTCGGACCGGTCGTTGGTCGCGTTGGCCGAGCGCATCGCCGGGTAGCGGAGGGTAGTGCAGGGTCGTCCAGCCTGGGTTAGCCTGACGCTCCCACGTCCTGCACAAAAGCCCCATGCCGAACACCACCCAGACCACTCAGGTCACCACCCCCAAGGAAATCGCCGCCTCGCTCACCGAATTCTGGTCGCCGCGCGTCGTCGCCGAAGTCGACGATGCGTACATCAAGGTCGCCAAGGTCCACGGCTCGCTCGCGTGGCACAGCCATGACGACGAAGACGAGCTGTTCATGGTGCTCAAGGGGCACCTGCGCATCGAGATGGAAGCCGGCCCCGTCGAACTCGGCGAGGGCGAGATGTTCGTCGTGCCCAAGGGCGTGCGGCACAACCCGGTCGCCGACGAGGAATGCCACCTGATGCTCATCGAGCGCAAGACCACGCTGCACACCGGCAGCACGGTCACCGAGAAGACGCGCTCGCTGGCCGAGCAGCTGCGTCCGGTCTGAGCTCTAGCTGGTCATGACGCGGGCAGGCGCCCGCAGCCGGCAGACATCGCAGTCGACACCCGCCGCAGCCCGCTCGATCACCACGAAGTCCCCCGCATCGACCGCGAGCAGCGCGTGGTGCCAGGTGCCCGGCGCGAGCACCACGCCTTGATGCCCGTCGGTGACGAAGGCCGCGAGGTCGCTGTGCGACACAGGCGCATCGCCAGCCCGCGCCACCACGATCACGAAGCGCCGCTCGCCCAGGGGCACGAAGGTCTGGCTGCCCAGCGCGTGCCGTTCCATCTCCGCGACCTCGTGCGGAAAGCTTCGCGCCTGGGCGCGGAACAGCGCGAGCAGCGGCCGGCCGCCTTCGGCATCGAGCTGCAGATCGCCGAGCAGGTCGAAGCGCCGTGCGTTGCCGCCGTTGATCGGACGGCCTTCGCCGGCCGGCGCGCCGATCACGGTGCCATAGGGCGCGAAAGCCTTCGGTGTCAGCGGCTGCGCAACGCGCAGCGCTGCGGCGGGTGATTCGTCGTTCATGCCGCGGTTGCAGCAGAAACCGTGCCGCGCGCGCGTTCGAGGTCGTCCAGCCAGCGGGCATAGGCCTCGGCGCGCTCGCCGTCCGCGAGGCGCAGCAACGCGGAAGGATGCAGGGTCACGAACACGGGCCGGCCATCGCGGCGCTCATGCAGCCACGCCCCGCGCTCGGCCTGCACCGCGACCGGCCGGCCCAGCAAAGCGCGCGCCGCGGTCGCGCCGAGCGCCACCAGTCCCTGGGGCCTCACGAGCGAGATCTCGCTGTCGAGCCAGTGCGCGCAGGCTTCGGCTTCGCGCTGCGCCGCGGTCTTGTGGATGCGCCGCTTGCCGCGCAGCTCGTACTTGAAGTGCTTCACGGCATTGGCGAGGTACACGGTGTCGCGCGCCCAGCCCAGTTGCGCCATCGCGCGGTCGAGCAGTTGGCCGGCCGGGCCGACGAAGGGGCGGCCGGCCAGGTCTTCCTGGTCGCCGGGTTGTTCGCCGACCAGCATGTGCCGCGGCGCCAGCGGGCCTTCGCCGCACACGGCCTGCGTGGCGAGCGCGCCGATCGGGCAATCGCGGCAGGCGTGCGCGGCGGCGCGCAGTTCGGCCAGGTCGGCGGGCGCCACGCCATCGGCCGGCCGCAGGTGCAGCGCAATGGGCGCGCGGATGCGCCGCGCCGCCGTGGGCGGCGCATCGATCATCGACTGGCTGCGCGCCTGGGCCGCGCCCGTGATCGGCTGGATCAGCGCGGCCTCGGGCAGGTTGTGCCAGTAGCGGCGCGGCATCTCGCGCCGCATCATCGCGACCTTCAGCCGCGCCGGGTTGAAGATGTGCTCGTAGTAGGTGAGCCAGAGCTGCTCGCCCGCATCGGGCGGCGGCTTCTCTCGGCGGTCGGCGCCCTCGCCGAAAGCCAGCGCCTGGCCGTCCCACTCGACGCAGCGCTCGGGCGTGAGGATGGCCCAGCGCATCTGCGCGAAGCGCCGTGCGAAGAACGGCGCGTTGGCCTCGACGATGTGGTGGTCGGGCTCGAACCACGCGACGTGGCGCTCCAGCCCGTCTTCGCCCATGACCTTGGTGAAACGCACGAACGCGCGCATCTTGTGGATGTCGCGGTGCACGGCCTTGGCCATCAGCTGGGCCTGCATCATGTCGGCATCGAGCGGGTCGTGTCGCAATGCGGGCTCGTGCGCGAGACGCCAGAGCAGGCGGTACATCAGCGCGAAACGCTGCGGGTCGCGGTGCAGGATCACATCGCCGCACAGCGCGACGAAGGAGGCCGGCACGGCGTGCGGCGCGCCGGCAATGGACGGCGAAGGCGCGGCGTCGTTCGCTTCGTCGAACAGTCCGGCACCCCGCTCCCCGTTCCATTCGACACGGTCCGGCGGAACGCCCTCGGCCAGCAGTTGCCGCGCATGCTGCCGGAAGGCATCGAGATCGATCGGGTCATCGAGCCGCACGCGCATGACGTCGCATTCAGAACAGCGACGCCTGCGCCGCTGGCGGCCGCGCAACAGGCGCCGCCGCAGCCATGGCGCCCGCCGCGGGCCGGTGCCCGTCGGCCACCACGAACGGCAGCACCTTGCGCGCCGGCACGTGCAGCCTCCGCAGGTCGTCCGCGCGCACCCGGCGCACGCGCCGCGCCTGCAGCAGCCGCTCCACGGCTTTCACGCCGAGCCCCGGCACGCGCAGCAGCATCTCGCGCGGCGCGTGGTTCAAATCGACCGGAAAGCGCTCGGCATGCGCGAGCGCCCAGGCGAGCTTGGGATCGACATCCAGCCGCAGCAGGCCGTCGGGCGCGGCGACGATTTCCTGGTGCTCGAAGCCGTAGAAGCGCATGAGCCAGTCGGCCTGGTAGAGCCGGTGCTCGCGCATCAGCGGCGGCGCCACCAGCGGCAGCGCGCGCGCTGCATCGGGGATCGGGCTGAAGGCCGAGTAATAGACGCGCTTCAACTTGTAGGCGCCGTAGAGCGTGGCGCTGGAGGCCAGGATGTGCCGGTCGTCGGTGGCGTCGGCGCCCACGATCATCTGCGTGCTCTGGCCCGCGGGCGCGAAGGGCGGAGGCTTCGCGGCGGCGGGCGCCGCGCCGGGGAGCGCGCGGATGGGCACCACGCGGCGCGCCTCCTCGCGCGTGTCGTCGATGCGCAGGCGCAGCCGCGCCATCGAGCGGCGGATCGCGCTCTCGTCCTTCTCGGGCGCGAGCGCCTGCAGGCCTTCGGTGGTGGGCATCTCGACGTTGATGCTGAGCCGGTCGGCATAGCGGCCGGCGCGCGCGATGAGCTCGTCGCTCGCGTCGGGAATGGTCTTCAGGTGGATGTAGCCGCGAAAGTCGTGGTCCTCGCGCAGCTGGCGCGCCACCTCGACCACCTGCTCCATCGTGTGGTCGGGCGACTTGACGATGCCGCTCGAAAGAAACAGCCCCTCGATGCAGTTGCGCCGGTAGAAATCGAGCGTGAGCTGCACCACCTCCTCGACGCGGAACCGCGCGCGCGGCACGTTGCTCGATGCGCGGTTGACGCAGTAGAGGCAGTCGTACTGGCAGTGGTTGGTGAGCAGCACCTTCAGGAGCGAGATGCAGCGGCCGTCGGGCGCATAGCTGTGGCAGATGCCGGCGCCCTCGGTCGATCCGATGCCGCGCCCGCCCAGCGAATCGCGCGGCTGCGAGCCGCTGGACGCGCACGAGGCGTCGTACTTGGCGGCGTCCGCAAGGATGGCGAGTTTGCGCTGGAGGTCCACGGCAGGTTCGAGCTGGAAAATACTGTATGAATATACAGCTTTCAAATCCCCATGTCAGAAGAAGGCGCAAGCTGGCCGCGTTGCATTGCGCAGGGCCCGACCCCTCGGCTACGCTCGGCGGCAGATGACTTCCCCTGCCCCCAGCGACACCGCAACCCCCCGCCTGATTTCCCCGAGCCTCGCCGACGGCGGCCTCGCGGCCACATTCACGACGCCCGATGGCGCGCCGGCCTTCGCAGTGCGCTGGCACGGCACCGTCTACGGCTATCTCAACCAATGTCCGCACGCCGGCGGCCCGCTCGATTTCGAAGGCCAGGTCCTCGAAAGCTCCGGCCGCTTCCTGATGTGCGCGCGGCACGGCGCGATCTTCGAGCCGGACACCGGCAAGTGCGTCGGCGGCCCCTGCCGCGGCGCGCGGCTCGCACCGCTGGCGGTCCGTGAAAAAGCGGACGGCAGCGTGTGGCTCACCGATTGACAACAACCACCCCTGGAAAACACATGCGCACCCTCTCCCTCTCCCTTTCGACCCTCGCCGTCGCAGCCCTCCTCTCCGGCTGCGGCGCCATGGCCCCCGCCACCGGCGGCAAGGCCCCCACCGGCCTGAAGGTCACCTCGTCCGCCTTCGCCGACAACACCGTCATCCCGGCCGAACACGCCGGCGTGGGCGACTGCGGCGGCAAGAACGTCTCGATGCCCGTGGCATGGACGCAGTTGCCCGCCAAGGCAAAGTCGGTCGCCGTGCTGCTGTCGGACCCGGACGGCGCGCTGGGCCTGGGCGTCTCGCACTGGGTGGCCTACAACATCCCGGCCGAGCGCGGCCAGTTGAAGGCGAACGAGACGGGCGGCTTCACCGTGGGCCCGAACGTGGCGGGCGCGGCGGCCTACCGCGGCATGTGCCCGCCCGTCGGCGACCATCCGCACCACTACGTGCTGACCGTGGTGGCCTCCGACCTCGCGCCGGGCGCGCTGCCGGCGGGGCTCACGCGCGATGCGCTGCTCGCGGCGCTCAAGGGGCACGCGCTGGGCGGGCAGAGCGTGGTCGGGCTCTACAGCCGCTAAAGTCGCAGGCTCCTTTCACGTCACACATGCGCAGCGATGCGCATCCACCGATGCGCCGCTTCACCGCACTCCTGGCTCTTCTTCCCATCGCGCTCGTCGCCGCCGGCTGCGCCTCCTCGCGGCCCGCGCCGCGCGTCAGCTTCCTGGGCGACGGCGTCTTCAAGTCGCCCACCGCGCAGGACGCCGAAGCCTACTGCCGCAACTTCGGCGCGCCGCTGCGCTACCTCGACCCGAAGGCGGCGCGCCTGGCGCCCGACAGCGAAGTCACCTACCGCTGCGACTGAACGGCCATTTGAGCAGCCAGCTGACCGCCCGGCTGCGCGCCGGCCGCCCGCACCCGCTCCAGGATGAAGTCGATGAAGGTGCGGATCGCGCGCGTGTGCTGCCGGTTGGGCATGTAGAGGATGAACATCTGCGTGCCGAAGATCGACAGGCGCCAGTCGTCCAGCGTGGTCAGCACCTCGCCCTTGCGCACGTCTTCCTGCACCACGTAGTCGGGCACGAGGCCGATGCCCAAACCCGCGAGGATCGCCTGGCGCAGGAACAAAAAATTTTCCGAGATCAGCGTCGGCTCCAGGATCACCTCGCGCCGCGTTTCGCCCCGGTAGGCGGACACGCGCAGCTGCCGGCCGATGACCGCGGCGGTGACCACGGGCGCGCCCTGCAGTTCGTCCAGCTGCACGGGCAGCGGATGTTTTTCCGCATAGGCGCGTGAGGCGCACGCCACGTAGCGCACGGGCCCCAGGTCGCGCGCCACGAGGTTCTGCGGCGGCTCGGGAATCACGCGCACCGCGATGTCCACTTCGTCGCGCAGCAGGTCCTCGATGCGGTTCTCGAACACCACGTCCAGCACGATGCCGGGGTACTGCCGCTTGAAGTCGATGAGCCAGTCGGCCATCACCAGCTGCCCGTAGCCGCTGGGCACGCTCAGCCGCACGCGGCCCTGCAGGCCTTCGCCCAGCGTGGTGACCGACTCGCGCGCGGCGATCAATTCGGTCTGGATGGCCACGCCGTGCTGGTACAGGCGCAGGCCGATTTCGGTCGGCTCGGCGCGCCGCGTCGTGCGCCGCACGAGCTGCGCGCCGACCGAGCGCTCCAGCTGGTTCAGGTGGTAGCTGACGTTGGCGCGGCTCATCTTGAGCCGGCGGGCGGCGGCGCTCAGGTTGCCGGCGTCAAGGATTTCCACCAGCAGGGTGAGCGATTGGAGGTCCATGTGACGATTGTGTCAAAAATCCTTTGACAGTCTGTCAACTGTCTATGCAATTGTCAAAGCGCCGATGCGGGCCAAGAATGCGGGGTTCACCCCAGAGCCTCGGGCCCCTCACGCAGCAGGGCCCGCCAACGCAAGAGACAAGCACATGGCCACCACCACCCCGAGCACCCCCACGTCTTCCGGTCCCGTGACCTTCGAGCCGTCCCACCTTCACGGCGACGTGTTCGTGGTGACCATCGACAACCCGCCCGTCAACGCCCTGGGCGTGGATGTGCGCCGCGGCCTCGTGGCCGCCATCGCGGCGGCCAAGGCCGACAGCGGCGCGAAGGCGGTGTTGATCGTCGGCGCGGGCCGCAACTTCATCGCGGGTGCGGACATCCGAGAATTCGGCAAGCCGCCGCAGTCGCCCTCGCTGCCCGAGGTGTGCCTCGCGATCGAGAACTGCACGAAGCCGGTGATCGCCGCCATCCATGGCGCGGCGCTCGGCGGCGGGCTCGAGGTGGCGCTCTCGGCGCACTACCGCATCGCCTCGCCCACGGCCAAGCTCGGCCTGCCCGAAGTGGCGCTGGGCCTCCTGCCCGGCTCGGGCGGCACGCAGCGCGCGCCGCGCCTCATCGGCGTGAAGCCCGCGCTCGAACTGATGCTCAGCGGCCGCCATGCGGGCGCGAAGGAAGCGCTGTCGCTCGGCCTCGTCGATCGCCTCTGCACCGACGCCGACGCACGCGCCGAAGGCCTCGCCTACGCGCAGGAACTCATCGCCGGCAACGCCCCGGTGCGCCGCACGCGCGAAGCCGCGGGCCTGGCCGACAAGGACGCCGCCCGCGCCGCGCTCGACGCCGCGCGCGCCGACACCGCCAGGAAGAGCCGCGGCCTCTTCTCGCCGATGAAGATCATCGAAGCCGTCGAGGGCGCGCTCACGCTGCCCTTCGACGAAGGCATGGCGCTGGAGCGCAAGCTCTTTTTGCAGTGCATCGACAGCCCGCAGCGCGCGGGCCTCATCCACGCCTTCTTCGCCGAGCGCGAAGTGCTCAAGGCGCCCGAGACCCGGTCCGCGAGCCCGCGCAAGCTCGAATCGGCCGGCATCGTGGGCGGCGGCACCATGGGCGCGGGCATCGCGGTGGCGATGCTCGATGCGGGCCTGCCGGTGACCATGATCGAGCGCGACGAGCCCAGCCTCGCGCGCGGCCGCCAGCACGTGGAGAAGGTGTACGACGGCCTCATCGCCAAGGGCCGCATGACGCCCGAGGCCAAGGCCGCCGTCATGGCGCGCTTCAGCGGCTCCACCTCTTATGACGCGCTGGCCGACGTCGACATCGTGGTCGAAGCCGTGTTCGAAGAGATGGGCGTGAAGAAGGCCGTGTTCGCCGAGCTCGACCGCGTGTGCAAGAGCGGTGCGGTGCTCGCCACCAACACCTCGTACCTGGACATCGACGAGATCGCCGCGAGCATCAAGCGCCCGCAGGACGTGGTGGGCCTGCACTTCTTCTCGCCGGCCAACATCATGAAGCTGCTGGAGATCGTGGTGCCCGCCAAGGTGAGCGCCGACGTGGTGGCCACGGGCTTCGAGCTCGCCAAGAAACTGAAGAAGGTGCCGGTGCGCGCGGGCGTGTGCGACGGCTTCATCGGCAACCGCATCCTCGCGGTGTACCGCCAGGCGGCCGACCACATGATGGAAGACGGCGCCTCGCCCTACCAGATCGATGAGGCCGTGCGCGAGTTCGGCTACCCGATGGGCCCGTTCCAGGTGTCGGACCTCGCGGGCGGCGACATCGGCTGGGCCACGCGCAAGCGCAAGGCCGCCACGCGCGATCCGCAGGCGCGCTACGTGCAGATCGCCGACCGCATCTGCGAGCGCGGCTGGTTCGGCCAGAAGACCCAGCGCGGCTACTACCTGTACCCCGAGGGCGCGCGCACCGGCTCGCCCGACCCGGCGGTGCTGGCCATCATCGATGCCGAGCGCGAACGCGCGGGCATCGTGCGGCGCAGTTTCACGAACGAGGAAATCATCCGCCGCTACATGGCCGCGATGGTGAATGAAGGCGCCAACGTCGTGCTCCAGCGCATCGCGCTGCGCCCGCTCGACGTGGACGTGACCTTCCTCTACGGCTACGGCTTTCCGCGCCACCGCGGCGGCCCGATGAAGTACGCGGACACCGTGGGCCTGGCCAAGGTGCTGGCCGACATCCGCGAGTTCGCCAAGGAAGACCCGATCTTCTGGAAGCCATCGCCGCTGCTCGTGGAGCTTGTCGAACGCGGTGCCGATTTCTCGAGCTTGAACCAACCCGAATAAAGGAGATATCCCATGCGTGAAGCCGTCATCGTTTCCACCGCCCGCACCCCGCTCACCAAGGCGCACCGCGGCGAATTCAACATCACCCCCGGCCCCACGCTGGCGGCCTTCGCGGTGAAGGCCGCGGTCGAGCGCTCGGGGCTGGACCCCGCGCTGATCGAGGACGCGATCCTGGGCTGCGGCTACCCCGAAGGCACGACCGGCCGCAACGTCGGGCGCCAGGCGGTCATCCGCGCGGGCCTGCCGATCAGCATCGCCGGCACCACCGTGAACCGCTTCTGCGCCTCGGGCCTGCAGGCGATCGCGATGGCCGCGGGCCGCATCGTGGTGGACGGCGCGCCGGCCATGATCGCGGGCGGTGTCGAAAGCATCTCGCAGATCCGCTCGCGCAGCGCCACCGATGCCGGCGACAGCGGCATGGACCCGTGGATCGTCCAGCACAAGCCCGACCTTTACATGGCGATGATCGAGACCGCCGACATCGTGGCCAAGCGCTATGGCATCAGCCGCGAGGCGCAGGACCGCTTCTCCGCCGAGAGCCAGCGCCGGACCGAAGAGGCGCAGCTGGCCGGCCGCTACAAGGACGAGATCGTCGCCTGCACCACCACCATGGCCGTGACCGACAAGGAGACCAAGGAAGTCACCTACCGCGAAGTCACCGCCACCGAAGACAACTGCAACCGCCGCGGCACCACCTACGAGGCGCTGGCCAAGCTCAAGCCGGTGATGGGCGAGGACAAGTTCGTCACCGCCGGCAACGCCTCGCAGCTCTCCGACGGCGCCTCGGCCTGCGTGCTGATGGAAGCCAAGGATGCCGAGCGCGCCAACATCAAGCCACTCGGCGCGTTCCGCGGCCTCGCGCTGGCCGGCTGCGAGCCCGACGAGATGGGCATCGGCCCGGTGTTCGCGGTGCCCAAGCTGCTCGCGCGCCATGGCCTCAAGGTCGAGGACATCGGCCTCTGGGAACTCAACGAGGCCTTCGCATCGCAGTCGATCTACTGCCAGGACAAGCTGGGCATCCCGTCGGAACTGCTCAACGTGAACGGCGGCGCGATCTCCATCGGCCATCCGTTCGGCATGACCGGCGCGCGCCTGACGGGCCATGCGCTCATCGAAGGCAAGCGCCGCGGCGCGAAGTACGCGGTGGTCACGATGTGCATCGCCGGCGGCATGGGCGCGGCGGGCCTGTTCGAAATCTACTGAGGAGCCAGCGATGGACCTGAACTTCACCCCCGAAGAAGAAGCCTTCCGCGCGCAAGTGCGCGCCTTCCTGGCCGACAAGCTGCCCGCCCGCCTCTCAGCCAAGGTCAGCGGCGGCCAGATCCTCAGCAAGGCCGACATGCAGGAATGGCACGCCATCCTGAATGCGCGCGGCTGGCTCGCCAACCATTGGCCCGAGCAGTACGGCGGCCCGGGCTGGACGGCGGTGGAGAAGTTCATCTTCGAGAACGAATGCGCAGTGGCCTTCGCGCCGCGCATCGTGCCCTTCGGCGTGAACATGCTCGGGCCGGTGCTCATCAAGTACGGCAACGAGGCGCAGAAAGCGCACTGGCTGCCGCGCATCCTCGACGGCTCGGACTGGTGGTGCCAGGGCTATTCGGAACCGGGCGCGGGCTCCGACCTCGCGGCGGTGAAGACCTCGGCCGTGCGCGGCATCGATGCGCAGGGCGACCACTACATCGTGAACGGCCAGAAGACCTGGACCACGCTCGGCCAGCACGCCAACATGATCTTCTGCCTGGTGCGCACCAACCGCGAGGCCAAGAAGCAGGAGGGCATCAGCTTCCTGCTGATCGACATGACCTCGCCCGGCGTGGAAGTGCGCCCGATCATCACGCTCGACGGCGAGCATGAAGTCAACGAAGTGTTCTTCTCCGACGTGCGCGTGCCGGCCGAGAACCTCGTGGGCGAAGAGAACAAGGGCTGGACCTGCGCCAAGTACCTCTTGACCTACGAGCGCACCAACATCGCGGGCGTGGGCTTCTCGGTGGCCGCGCTCGAACAGCTCAAGGGCATCGCCGGCAAGCAAACGAAGAACGGCAAGCCGCTCGCCGAAGACCCGTCGTTCGCCGCGCGCATGGCGCGCGTGGAGATCGACCTGGAGAACATGAAGACGACGAACCTGCGCGTGATCGCCGCGGTGGCGGGCGGCGGCGTGCCGGGCGCTGAAAGCTCGATGCTGAAGATCCGAGGCACGGAGATCCGGCAGGAAATTTCGTCGCTGGCCCGCCGTGCGATGGGCGTTTACGGCCGCCCCTTCGTCGAGGAAGCGCTGCACGACGGCTTCGACGGCCAGACCTTCGGCCCCGCCTACGCAAAGGCCGCCGCCGCGCGCTACTTCAACAACCGCAAGCTGTCGATCTTCGGCGGCTCCAATGAAATCCAGAAGAACATCATCTCCAAGATGATCCTGGGCCTGTAAGGAGACATGCAGTGAACTTCGAACACACCGAAGACCGGCGCATGCTCGCCGACAGCCTGAACCGTTTCATCGCCGAGCAGTACGCGTTCGATGCGCGCGACCGCATCGCGAAGTCCGCGCACGGGTTCAGCAAGGAAACCTTCCAGCAGTTCGCCGAACTGGGCGTGATCGGCGCGCTGTTCAGCGAAGCCGATGGCGGCTTCGGCGGCGGCGGCTTCGACATCGCCGTGGTCTTCGAGGCGCTGGGCCGCGGGCTCGTGGTCGAGCCGCTGCTGGGCGCCGTGATGGTCGGCGAAGCGCTCAGCGCCGCCGGCAGCGATGCACAGAAGGAAAAGCTCGGCGACATCATCAACGGCGTCGCCGTCGCGGCCTTCGCGCACGACGAAGCCGACACGCACTACGAACGCGCGCATGTGGCGACCCGCGCCGAGCGCAGCGGCGATGGCTGGGTGCTGAACGGTGCCAAGGCCGTCGTGCCGCAGGGCGAGCAGGCCGATCTGTTCCTCGTCTCGGCGCGCACCTCGGGCAACGTGGACGACGAAGCCGGCATCTTGCTGTTCCTCGTGCCCGCGAAGACTGCCGGCCTCACGGTGCGCGGCTGCCCCGCCATCGACGGTGGCCGCGTCGCCGAACTCGCATTCGACGGCGTGAAGCTCGGCGCCGACGCATTGCTCGGCGCCGAAGGCCAAGGTGCCGCGACACTCGAACGCGCCATCGGCCGCGGCGTGCTCGCGCTGTGCGCCGAGGCCCTGGGCGCGATGGAAGCCGCCAAGACCGCGACGCTGGAGTACCTGCGCACGCGCAAGCAATTCGGCATCCTCATCGGCAGCTTCCAGGCGCTGCAGCACCGCATGGCCGACCTGCTGCTGGAGATCGAACAGGCGCGCTCGGCGGTCATCAACGCCGCGGCCGCCATCGACGGCACCGACCGCGTGGCGCGCGAGCGCGCGCTGTCGGCCGCCAAGTTCAGCATCGGCCGCATCGGCGCGCTGGTGGCCGAAGAGAGCATCCAGATGCACGGCGGCATCGGCATGACGTGGGAGCTGCCGCTGCCGCACTACGCCAAGCGGCTGGTGATGATCGACCACCAGCTGGGCGACGAAGACCATCATCTGCAGCGCTACATTGCCCTGAGCAAAGAGTCCGCCAAGGAGGTTGCGGCATGACGGACAAGACCGTCCTGATCTCGCAGGAAGGCGCCGTGCGCATCCTGATCAACAGCAACCCCGCCGCGCGCAACGCGATCACGCCGACGCTGTATGCCGAGCTCTCGGCCGCTCTCACCGATGCGCAGAACGACGCCGAAGTGGGCGCCATCGTCTTCACCGGCGCGGGCGATTTCTTCTGCGCCGGCGGCGACTTGAACCTGCTGGCCAAGCGCCGCGAGCTGCCCGCCTCGGCGCGCCGCGAAAAGCTCGAAGGCCTGCACGACCTGATCCGCGCGATCCGCGATTGCGGCAAGCCGGTGATCGCGGCCGTCGAAGGCGGCGCGGCCGGCGCGGGCCTCTCGATGGCGCTGGCTTGCGACATGCTGGTGTCGGCGCGCGATGCGTTCTACACGGTGGCCTACGTCAAGGTCGGCCTCACGCCGGACGGCGGCGCGACCGCGTTCCTCGCGGAGTTCGTCTCGCGCCAGGTGCTCACCGAGATGTGCCTCACCGGCGACCGCATGCCGGCCGAGCGCCTGCACGCGCTGGGCGCGGTCAACCGCCTGACCGACAAGGGCGCAGCGCTCGCCGAAGCCATCGCGCTCGCAGCCAAGGTGGCGAGCGGCCCGCAGCGCGCGAGCGCGCGCATCAAGACGCTGTGCCGACAGGCGCACAGCGCCACCCTCGAGGAACAGCTCGATGCCGAGGCCGTCTTCATGGTCGAGTCGCAAGCCGATACCGAAGCGGCCGAAGGCATCGGCGCCTTCCTCGGCAAGCGCAAGGCGGACTTCAGCGCGCTGCGTCACAACAAGCAGGACGCGCCCTGACGCCTCTGCCTGATTCACTCCGAACAAGAACCGTTCGGGCTGAGCCTGTCGAAGCCTCGCGCGGCGCTTCGACAAGCTCGGCGTGAACGGTTCTGGCGCATTTCATGGAACCCATCCGCTCTCACGTTTTCCTGGAGCCCTCATGCCACTGCTGAATTCCTCGCTGCCGCTCGCCGGCGTGCGCGTCCTCGACTTGTCCCGCATCCTCGCGGGCCCCTGGTGCGGCATGGTGCTGGCCGACATGGGCGCCGAAGTCATCAAGGTCGAGCACCCGGGCCGCGGCGACGACACGCGCGACTGGGGCCTGCGCGTGGGCAAGACCGAGACCGCCTACTTCAACAGCGTGAACCGCAACAAGCGCTCGGTCACGCTCGACCTGCAGACGCCCGAAGGCCAGCAGATCGCGCGCGATCTGGCCAAGCAGTGCGACGTGGTGATCCAGAACTTCAAGTTCGGCGGCATCGACAAGCTGGGCCTGGGCTACGCGCAGCTGCGCAAGGAAAACCCCGGCCTCATCTACTGCTCGATCTCGGGCTACGACCGCACCGGCCCCGAGGCCGCGCGCCCGGGCTACGACCTCGTCGTTCAAGGCGAGGCGGGCCTCATGGCGCTCAACGGCGAAGCGAACCAGCCGCCCCTGAAGTTCGGCGTGGCGGCGGTGGACCTGTTCACCGGCATGTACTCGGCGCAGGCCGTGCTCGCCGCGCTCTACCAGCGCGAGAAGACCGGCAAGGGCCGGCATGTGGAGATGGCGCTCTTCGACTGCGGCCTGATGATCACCGCCTACTACGGCCTCGAAGCGCTCCTGATGGGCGAAGACCCGCCGCGCTACGGCAACTCGCACCCGTCGATCGTGCCCTACGGCGTGTTCGATGCGGCCGACGGCCCGCTGGTGATCACCGTGGGCAACAACGCGCAGTTCGCGCGCTTCTGCACCGAGGTGATCGAGCGGCCCGACCTCGCGGCCGACGAGCGCTTCAAGACCAACATCCTGCGTTCGGCCAACCGCGCGGTGCTGCTGCCCGAGCTGCACGCCGAGCTGGCCAAGCGCCAGCGCGCGGACCTGCTCGCCAAGCTCACCGCCTCGGGCATTCCGTGCGGCGAAGTGCTGGGCCTGCTCGAAGCGCTGCAATCGAAGCGCGCGACCGATGCGGGCCTCGTGACCGAGCAGCCGCATCCGGTGGCCGGCACGGTCAACGTGCTCGCGCCGCCCTACCGTTTCGATGGCGAGCGCCTGCCGGTGCGCAGCGCGCCGCCCACCCTGGGCGAAGGCACGCACGACGTGCTCAAGTCCCTGCTCGGCCTGTCGGATGAGAAGCTGGCCGCGCTGAAAACAAGTGGCGTCGTCTGAAGAAGACGCCTGTGCATTCCCTGATCCCCTGAAGAAGTAGCAACTGAAGTCCATGGCCTCCCTCGTTTCCCGTTCCCTCCGCAATCCCGTTCGCCGTGCACTCCTCGCCCTGGCCCTTCCCCTCATCGCCGGCAGCGCCTTCGCGCAGGCCTGGCCCGCCAAGCCGATCACGCTGATCGTGCCCTTCCCGCCCGGCGGCCCGACCGACGTGGCCTCGCGCATCGTGGCGCAGAAGATGTCCGCCGCGCTCAAGCAGAACATCGTCATCGACAACCGCAGCGGCGCCTCGGGCACCGTGGGCGCCGCCGCCGCGGCACGCGCAGCGCCGGACGGCTACACCTTCGTGATGCTGGCCACGCCCACGCTGCTGGCCTCGCACCTCTACGGCCCCACGAGCTACGACATCTTCAAGAACTTCGCGCCCGTGGGCTCGGTGTACGACCTGCCGATCGTGCTGGTGGTGAACCCGAAATCGCTGCCCGACGTGACCACCCTGCAGGGCCTGATCGCCAAGGCCAAGGCCGAGGGCGGCAAGCTCAACTACACGACGGCCGGCGCCGGCAGCTTCGGCCATCTGACGACCGAGCAGCTGAAAACCATCGGCAAGTTCGACATGCAGCACGTGCCCTACCGCGGCAGCGCGCCGGCCGTGACCGACCTCATCGGCGGCCAGGTGCCCGCGATGTTCTCGGACCTGGTGGCCGTGCTGCCGCACATCCGCGCCGAGAAGCTGCGCGCCATCGCCGTGGGTTCGGGCCAGCGCGTGAGCCTGTTGCCCGATGTGAAGACGGTGGCCGAGCAGGGCTTTCCCGGCTTCGACGCGACCTCGTGGGGCGGACTGCTCGCACCCGCGGGCACGCCCAAGGAGGTGATCGACCGCATGAGCGCCGAACTGAAGACCGCGCTGGCCGACAAGCAGGTGCAGGAAAAGCTCGAGAGCGTCGGCTCCTTCGCGGCCTACCGCACACCCGAGCAGACCGGCGTTCGCATGCGGCAGGACTTCGAACGCTGGGGCAAGGTCATTCGCGACAACAAGATCACGAACCAGTAAAACAGGGCGCTTCGCGCGCGGCCCGCAAGACGACATCAAGGAGACAACATGACAGGCAATGACAAGAAGAATGCGGCCAGTGCGCCGTTCCGCCCCCTGTTCCCGGTGCGCGGCCTCGCCGACATCCGGCGGCTGGAAGAAACGCCGCTCGAAGAAGCGCTCACGGTGCGCAGCACCTACGAGCTCTTTTGCAATTCCGGCGCGGCCTTCGGCGACAAGACGGCGCTGACCTTTCTGCGCAGCGGCAATCCGGCCGATGAGCCGATCCGCTGGTCGTATGCCCAGCTGCTCGCGGGCATCCACCAGACCGCGAATCTGCTGCACACGCTGGGCGTGGGGCCCCAGGACGCGGTCGCGGTGCTGCTGCCCGGCTGCCTGGAATACCACCTGGCGCTCTGGGGCGGCGAAGCGGCCGGCATCGTGCAGCCGCTCAATCCTTTGCTGACCGACGAGAAGCTGGTCGCGCTGATGACCGCGGCGCGCGCGAAGGTGTTGATCGCCTACGGCTCGGACGCGGAGTCGGGCATGTGGTCCAAGGCGATGCGCCTGCGCGGCCAGGTGCCGACGCTCACCACCGTGCTGCGCGTGGCGCCGCACGACGAAGCACCCGGCGCCGCGGGCGCATTGCCCGAAGGCGTGGCCGGGTTCGACTTGCTGCGCGCAGCGCAGCCGAACGACCGCCTCGTGAGCGGCCGCGACATCGCGCCCTCCGACATCGCCGCCTACTTCCACACCGGCGGCACCACCGGCGCCCCCAAGCTCGCGCGCCACAGCCACGGCGCGCAGGTGTTCACCGCGTGGGCCAGCGTGCAGCTGGCGGGCATGAACGAACACGGCATCTCGATCAACGGCTATCCGCTCTTCCATGTGGCGGGTGTGCTGCCGGCCTCGCTCTCGTCGCTGTCGGCGGGCGTGGAGGTGATCATTCCGACGCCCTCGCTGCTGCGAAACAAGGAGGTGCTGGCCAACTACTGGAAGCTGGTCGCGAAGTACCGGCCGACCTCGCTCTCCGCCGTGCCCACGGTGCTCGCGGCGCTGGCGAACGTGCCGCTCGATGGCGCGGACATCTCATCGATCACCTACTGCCGCACCGGCGCCGCGGTGCTCGCGCCCGAGCTGGCCGCGCGCTTCGAGCGCCTGTTCGGCCTGCATGTGCACGAGAGCCTGGGCATGACGGAGATGGCGGGCATCTCGACCATCACGCCGCCCGGCGTGAACGGGCCCGCGGGCTGCGTGGGCTTTCGCCTGCCGTATTCGCAGGTCCGCATCGTCGCGCTGGACGAGAGCGGCAATGCGAGCGACCGCGACGTGGCGCCCGGCGAACAGGGCATGGTGCTGTTCAAGTCGCCCAACGTGTTCTCGGGCTTCGTCGATCCGGCGGACAACGCCAAGGCCTTCACCGCCGACGGCTGGCTCGCGACGGGCGACCTGGGCTGGATGGACGGCGAGGAGCGGCTGAACCTCACGGGCCGCTCGAAGGACCTGATCATCCGCAGCGGCCACAACATCGATCCGAAGACGATCGAAGACGCGCTCGGCGCGCACCCCGCGGTGCAGCTGTGCGCGGCGGTCGGCGCGCCCGATGCGTATGCGGGCGAGCTGCCGGTGATCTTCGCGACGCTGGTGCCCGGCGCCTCGGCGACCGAGGAAGAACTGCTCGCCTTCACGGCCGCGCGCGTGGACGAAGCGCCCGCCAAGCCCAAGTGGGTGTCGGTGATCGGCGCGATGCCAATGACCAACGTCGGCAAGATCTACAAGCCCGAGCTGCGCGCGATGGCCGCGCGGCAGGTGGTGGCCGCGACGGTCGCCGAGGTGTGCGCCGAACTCGGCGCGAGCGATGCGGCGCGGCCCGCGGTGACCGCCGAAGGCGAAAGCCTCGTACATGTGCAGATCGATGCCGCCGCGGCGGGCGCGCTCGCCGCGACGCTGCAGGAGCAGCTGCAGAAGGCGCTGGCGCCGCTGCCCTTCAAGACGCGCATTGCGCTGAAGTGAATCGCTGCCTCTTCAAGAATTTCTGAAACGCAAGGGAGACAAAACCATGGCCCATTCACGTCGCGCATTGCTGTGCGCTGCCGCATCGACCGCCGCGCTGTTCGCACTGGCACCCGCGCATGCGCAGGCGCCCTACCCCAACAAGCCGATCCGCATGGTCGTGCCCTTCCAGGCCGGCGGCGCGACCGACGTGCTCGCGCGCGTGCTGGGCCAGAAGATGTCGGCCGGCTTCGGCCAGCCAGTCGTCATCGACAACAAGCCGGGCGCGGCCGGCATCATCGGCACCGACGCGGTCGCCAAGTCGGCGCCCGATGGCTACACGCTCGTCTTCTCGCTGAGCAACGCGCTGCTGACCAACGAGTTCCTCTACGAGAAGCTGCCCTACGACACGCAGCGCGACCTCGCGCTGGTCTACCAGGTGGCGATGGGGCCGCTGGTGCTGGTGGTGCACCCGAGCGTGCCGGTGAAGACCGCGCCGGAATTGCTGAAGTACGTCGCGGCGAACAAGGGCAAGGTCGCCTATGGCTCCTACGGCGTGGGCGCGTACCCGCACCTGGCCGGCGCGCACATGAGCCTCACGCAGCAGGCCGACATGAACCACGTCGCCTACAAGGGCGAGGCGCCGATGATGCAGGACCTGATCGGCGGGCAGATCCAGATGGCCTATGCGAGCGCGCTCGTGGCCAAGCCGCACATCGACGCGGGCAAGGTGCGGGCCATCGGCGTGAGCGGCGAGCGCCGCATGGCCGCGCTGCCCAACGTGCCGACGATGGCCGAGCAGGGCCTCAAGGACGAGGCCTACCGCGTGACCGGCTGGCTCGCCTTCGCGGTGCCCGCGAAAACGCCCAAGCCCATCGTGGACCGCATCGCCGAGGAAGTGCGCAAGGCCACGCAACAGCCCGACGTGCGCGAGCGCGTGGCGGCCATGGGCTTCGAGCTGAAGGACAGCTCGCCCGAACTCTTCGCCGCCGCGTGGAAGCAGGAGCGGCCGGTGTGGGAGCGGCTCATCAAGCAATCGGGCGCGAAGCTCGAGTGAACCTCATCTCTCTCAGTTTTTTGAAGGAACAACCATGAAGATTCTTGTACCTGTCAAACGGGTCGTCGATTACAACGTGAAGGTGCGCGTCAAGAGCGACGGCACCGGGGTGGACATTGCCAACGTCAAGATGAGCATGAACCCCTTCGACGAAATCGCTGTCGAAGAGGCCGTGCGTCTGAAAGAGAAGGGCGTCGTGACTGAAGTCATCGCCGTCTCGTGCGGCGATGCCAAGTGCCAGGAAACGCTGCGCACCGCGATGGCCATCGGCGCTGATCGCGGCATCCTCGTCGAAACGACAGAAGAGCTGCAGCCTCTTGCCGTCGCCAAGCTGCTCAAGGCGCTGGTCGAGAAGGAACAACCGTCGCTCATCATCCTTGGCAAGCAAGCCATCGATGACGACGCGAACCAGACGGGCCAGATGCTGGCCGCACTCGCAGACCTGCCCCAAGCCACCTTCGCCTCCAAGGTCGATCTGGCCGCTGACAAGGTCACCGTGGCACGCGAAGTTGACGGCGGCATGGAAACGCTGACGCTCACACTGCCCGCGGTCATCACGACCGACCTGCGCCTCAATGAGCCGCGCTACGTCACGCTGCCCAACATCATGAAGGCCAAGAAGAAGACGCTCGATGTCTTCAAGCCTGAAGACCTGGGCGTGGATGTGAAGCCCCGCCTGAAGACCCTGAAGGTCAGCGAGCCTCCGAAGCGCGGCGCAGGCATCAAGGTGCCTGATGTGGCGACGCTGGTGGACAAACTGAAGAACGAAGCGAAGGTGATCTGAACATGACCGCACTTGTTATTGCCGAACACGACCACGCCAGCATCAAGCCGGCAACTTTGAACACCGTGACCGCAGCCCTCGCTTGCGGCGGTGAAGTGCACGTGCTGGTGGCTGGCGCCAACGCCGCTGAAGCCGCCAAGGCCGCCGCCCAGATCGTGGGCGTCACCAAGGTCATCGCCGCCGACAGCCCGAGCCTGGCCGAGAACCTCGCCGAGAACGTGGCCGCTCAAGTGCTGGCCATCGCCAGCAACTACAGCCACATCCTGTTCCCCTCGACCGCCAACGGCAAGAACGTCGCCCCGCGCGTGGCCGCCAAGCTGGACGTGGTGCAGATCAGCGACATCACCAAGGTCGACAGCCCCGACACCTTCGAGCGCCCGATCTACGCCGGCAATGCGATTGCCACGGTGCAGAGCAGCGACGCCACCAAGGTGATCACGGTTCGCACGACCGGCTTCGATGCCGCAGCCGCCACCGGTGGCAGCGCAACGGTCGAAACCGCTGAAGGCGTTGCAGACAGTGGCAAGAGCAGCTTCGTCGGCCGTGAAGTCACGAAGAGCGAACGCCCCGAGCTGACCGCCGCCAAGATCATCGTCTCCGGCGGCCGTGCCTTGGGCAGCGCCGAGAAGTTCACCGAAGTGATGGCGCCTCTCGCCGACAAGCTCAACGCAGGCCTCGGTGCCAGCCGCGCTGCCGTCGATGCGGGCTACGCCCCCAACGACTGGCAAGTGGGCCAGACCGGCAAGATCGTCGCGCCGCAGCTGTACATCGCCGCGGGCATCTCGGGCGCGATCCAGCATCTGGCCGGCATGAAGGATTCCAAGGTGATCGTCGCGATCAACAAGGACGAAGAGGCGCCTATCTTCTCGGTGGCCGACTACGGCCTCGTGGCCGACCTGTTCGTGGCCGTGCCCGAGCTGGTCAAGGCGCTGTGAGCCGATGAAGACCCGCATCACCGAACTGCTCGGCATCCGCTACCCGATCATTCAGGGCGGCATGCAATGGGTGGGCCGCGCGGAGCTCGCCGCGGCCGTGTCGAACGCCGGCGGGCTGGGCATCGTGACGGCGCTCACGCAGCCCACGCCCGACGATCTGCGCCATGAAATCGCGCGCACCCGCACGCTGACCGACAGGCCCTTCGGCGTGAACCTCACGATCCTGCCCGCGGTGAAGCCGCCGCCGTATGCCGAGTACGTGCAGGCCATCATCGACAGCGGCGTGAAGATCGTCGAGACCGCGGGCAACAGCCCGAAGGATTTCATCGAAGCGCTCAAGCGCCACGACGTGAAGATCGTGCACAAGTGCACCTCGGTGCGCCATGCGCTCTCGGCCGAGCGCAACGGCGTTGATGCGGTGTCGGTCGACGGCTTCGAGTGCGCGGGCCATCCGGGCGAGGACGACGTGCCCGGCTTGGTGCTGCTGCCCATCGCGGCGCGCAAGCTGCGCATTCCGATCATCGCCTCGGGCGGCATCGCCGACGGGCGCGGCATGGCGGCCGCGCTGGCGCTGGGCGCCGAGGGCGTGAACATGGGCACGCGCTTCTGCGTGACGCAGGAGGCGCCGATCCATCCGAACATCAAGGAGGCGCTGGTCAACGCGACCGAGCGCGACACGAAGCTGATGTTTCGCACCATGCGCAACACCGCGCGCGTGTTCCGCAACGCGATCTCCGAAGAGGTGGTGGCCACCGAGAACCGCCCCGGCGGCTGCGAGTTCGAGGAAGTGCGCCCGCTGGTGGCGGCCGCGCGGCGCTGGAGTCGGGCGAGGTGCATAACGGTGTGGTGTCGGCCGGCCAGTGCATCGGGTTGATCGACGACATTCCGACCTGCGCGGAGCTGATCGAGCGCATGGTGCGCGAGTGCCGCGAGCACCTGGAGCGGGCGCGCGGCTGGATGGGCTGAGTCCTTCTGCTCGCATCCGGGGCGCGCTCAGGCCGACGGGGCACCTTGCTCCGCGAATGTCCCCCGGCCTTCGGCCTCCTCCTTTATTTCGCTGCGCAAGGCACCCCATCGGCCTGAGCGTTCAGCGCAGTTGCGCACTGGGACCGCATGGCCCCTGAGGCACGCGCGCGGCGCGCTGCGGAAGCTGCATTTGTTGGCGATTGCCGAGACTTCGTGCGGCATGGAACGGCCACTGCGCCGGGCTCTTCTCTAAAGTGGATGCCCCTGTCACTCGATATCCCACCAAGGGAAGAAGAAAGGCGCAACACACCCACCCACCGAAATGTTTGAAGGCTGCTTGCCTCGCGGCAGGTTGTCGGTGCGAAAGCAGCGATGCAAATGCGAGGTATCAAAAGGCGACGGCCAGGGTGTTACTAGCACCCCAGCCGTCTAACCAAGTTCGTGCACAAACCTCTAAAGGACCGCACAAAAATGGCTACCAAGACTATAGCCCGGCGTCGCACGCCGGTAGCTTCCGAAGACAACGCCCAAGACCCGGCGGATCGTCTCGAAAACACCCTCTCGCAACTCGAAGCTCTTCTGTGGATCTGCCACGGTGAAGAGATCAACTGGTGCAGCGGTGACGGGCCTCGACAACTGGACAACCTGCTCTGGCTTGCAGCTGACCTTGCTCGCAAGGCTGGGGAGCTGTTTCAGTTGAGCGAGAAGGCGCGACGTGGAGCGCCTGAGACTGGCGGTTAGCGGCTGGTCTGCGGGCCGCGGGTATCGCGGCCCGCCTGGCAACCAGGCTCTTTGGGATGCGACGGCTGAAGCCTTCGTGATGGAGAGAATTCGGTTCGGTTGAGGCTGCTTGTAGGGTAGGCCTCGGCGGCAGCCACGTGTTCCATGCTGATCGTCCACGGACAACGAGAGCATCCGCTTTGCAGCGATTGCCGACATCCCTCGGCCTCGCGCGAATGGGTACTATCGGCCACAACCGGTCATTCGGCGTGCCGACGCAACGGGGCATTTGCGGTTACTAGCGCGCCGCCAGGTTGACACGCGCTGCGAAGCCAAGAATTGGGGCATGAATGCTTGAGCATCATTTCGACAAATCTGTGAGACGCATCGTTGAGCCGGTCGTAGCACCCTGGGGTTTTACGACTGGTGACGGGCGTGGCTGCACTTTCCATCGGCAGGTGCACGATGACCTGTTCCATTTCATCCACTTTTCGCAGCGGTCGAGCGGTATTGAGTTTGAGGTATGGGTCTTTCCCGGTACGCCTTTGCTCGGGCCCGAACAGTGGGCTCGCTTCCCAGACTTCGTGGGCGTTCCAACGGGTCGGGCCGCAGGCCTCAATGCGAAGCTCGGGGTGGGCGGCGGTGCGTCTCGTTTTCCCTGCAGAGATAGCAAAGTTCTGGACGTCGCGCTTTCGCGGGCAGCTGTGCCGGCACTGCAGATCCATGCTCGTCCCTACTTGGCCAACTTCCAGTCACTGAGGGACCTCGTTCCGGCGTTGGAGCATCCCCAATGGGCGAGCCTTCTCGTCCCCGGGGCAGGACGGCTGACCGGCATGGCAAATAAGGCGCTCTCGGCCCGCGACGTGGATAGCAGCGCTTCGACTACAGTCGGCCAGAAGCAGACTCTCCGCCGCAACCATCGCGGGACTCGATGAAGCAATCTGAACTAGATAAAAAAATCAACGCTTACCTGAAGCAGGAAGGCAAGGCGCTCGGATGGAAGACGAAAGGCTCCAGCGCGTTCCGCGTAGAAGGCAAGATGTTTTTCTCGCTCTTGGTTTCTGGCAGTGCGAAGGAAGACGTGCTGTATCGCAGGCTATCTTGCAAGCCAATGGCGTTCGACTTGGAGCTATGGCGAATCTTGGGCATGACGGCGAACTTGCAGGCGCCGTTGGGCCTTCGCACTGACGGTGCGTACACGTTGTACGGCGTTTCGCTGAATGAGGGCTCCATCGCGACTCCCAAATGGAGCGAAGAAGGGCTGCTGAACGCGAGTCGTGGATGCCTCGTGGAAGCGGAAGCCTGCATCAAGTCCAATCACCACCTGCGCAGCGACGATGCGTTCATGGAACTCGGAGAAGCCTTCAATCTGTGCATCCTGAAAAGCGTGCCGAACACGGCGTGGAACTTTTGGAAGGAGCGCTTGATTCACCATGTTCTCAAGGGAGAGAGAGACCAAGCAATGTCGATTGCTGAAGATCGCATCGCCGCTAGAGATTCGGGTGGCTTCATCGTCGGTGGGCAAACCTTCTACCAGCTCTCGCAGCGGCAACTGAAGGGTCACGCTGCATCAGTCGGATGACCGCAATGGGCCATTTCTCGACGACGTGAGCGGCTACAGTCGGCCAACAGCAGTCGTTGACTACCGATTCATGAACTACGAACGGTCTCTGTGGGCCTTATGTGCAGTTTGACGCGGTACATGCTCGTGCCACTCCTCGTCTTTTCGGTAGGCGCGTCTGCGCTTGCGAACGACTTCGCAGAGGCGGAAACGCTCAGAAAGGCCGGCTTCTACAACGACGCATTTCCGATCTATATGCGCCTCGCAGAAGCCGGCGATGCGCCTGCGCAAAATGCTGTCGGATTGATGCTTCAGGGGGGATTGGGAACACCCGAGAACATGGAGGCGAGCTTCGGCTGGCTGAAGCGATCCGCAGAGCAAGGGTACACACCTGGGCAAGCGAATCTCGGTGCAGCGTACAGGTTTGGGCGAGGCACCCCGCAAGACTTTGAAGAGTCCATCCAATGGCTGCGCAAGGGGGCGAATGGAGGATCGCCAACCGCGATGTACAACCTTGGCGTGATGCTCCATCAAGGAAGGGGAATACAGGTCGACGATGTAGAGGCTTTGAAATGGTTTCTACTGGCGCGCGAGTTTGGGCACAAGGATGGAGCGCACAACGTGACGGCTACTGCATATCTTGTCGATAGCGCCGGTCAGAAACGAGCCGAGGATGCCGCGAATGATTGGCTTGGCATGTATCGGAAGAAGAGGAATTCACCCCCAGCGGGGTCAGAGCAATAGAAGCCGCAGCCATGGGAACGGGCGGCTTTGGAGAAAAGCGTACAGCCGCTTGGGGCCGATCACGACGGCAGCGCGACCGGCTACAGTCGGCCACAACCGGTCAGTCGCGCCGTGGGACAAAATCCGGCCACCACCAGACATCTCATGGAAGCAGCCTCTTTATCAAACATTGACGCAATTCGGGCAGGTGTCGCCAAGGTCTCCGGGGATTTCACGGTCGCTTTAGAGTCGCTGGGCTTCAAGCGGACCAAGAAGATGGTCTGGCTTCGGCAACGGGGTAATGTTGTCGAGCGCATAGGAATGCTTCGTTTGGGTGCGACGGGGCCGGCACTGGATGCGTCAGTCCGCCTGCGCCTTATTTTTTCCGTCGATGACCTCAGCGGGCAGCGGTTGACGAGCGGACCGGATGATGGATTGATCTACGGTGATCACCTGAGAGATTCCGACGGTCGCGGATACCACCTCAGGTTCAACGCTTCTTCGTGGAGCACCTATGACAGGTGTGTAGCGGACCTGACCCGTATCGTGCGGGAGCAAGGGTTGCCCTGGTTCGATTCGCAGCAAGATGCAGCCGCCAATTAGGCGGTGCGGCAGACGCACGCGGGAACGTCCGCTTTGGCGTAACTCGTAGCTCTACTAAGGGCCCCTTCGCGAAGGCAGAGCCACCGGCTACAGTCGGCCAGAAGCGGACGTTCAACTACAACCACCCAAAACGACCTACACATGAGTTCTTTGACCTGGGACGACCTGTTCGTCGACGCGGCGCTTCTCGACTTCAACGGCCTGCTCGCGGAATGGCCGGGAAAGGTCACAGGGCAGGTACGACTGATTGGAGCATCTGCGTTTGGCGACCTATTCTTAGAACGCCGCTCCGGCGAGGTCATGAAACTGGACATGCTGGATGGCGACGTCCACCTCGTTGCTGACGACTTCCAGCGCTTCTCTGAACTCATGAACTCGCGCGAGTGGCAGCAGGAAAACCTGCTGAGTGAGGGTGTGGCTCTCCTCAAGGACAAAGGGGTGCTTCGCGGGAAAGGTCAGTTCTACGGCTTTGCTCCGCACCCCATCTTCACCGGTGCAATCGACTGGTCGAAAGTGATGCCGCTTGATGCCGTTGTTTGGAACTCGATATGTGCGCAGTCTGTGGCGAGTGCGGCGACGCCATAGATGGCTACAGTCGGCCACAAGCAGACCTACTACCGACACATGCACCTCGACGGAAAACTGAATCGCATCAGGCGCGACGGATACGAACGCACTCTCGAGGTCGTTGTCGATGGTTGGGCCGTTTATTGGGTTGGGGCCATCGAGTTTGAAGAGAAAAATAGCGAAGTTGAGCGTTTCGTGGAGGGAGGTGAATTTTCCTCTCAGATCAAGGTTCAATTTGTCACCGAGATCCGTCCGCAAGTTGCTTCAGCGCGCCACTCGTTTGAGCAACCTATCGCTTCGTCGCCCCACTGCCAGATCGCTACCACCGTTCTCGATAGTCCCGACTCCTACAGCTTCCGTTGTTCAATCTCAGAAGGCGGGCCGGCTATTCTTGTCGAAACGGAGAAGGCTCACTCCTTAAAAATGGGAGAAGCCATTGAGTTTGCCGGTGAACTCGCTGTACTTGAGATCGACGACTGAACGTCTGCTTTGGAGAATGACCGAGGACTGCTTCGGGCCCGAAGGCGACGGTCAGACGTCGTGACTAAAAGACAGCTCGCAGTCTGAAGCGAACATTGAGCGTAGTCGTGCCAATGTCGAGCGCAACCGACACCAACCCTTCGGACTTCTGCTTGTTCACCGCCCGTCTCTCACGAACGCTCATCAGTACGCCCCCGCACGTCCGCCTGCAATCCGCCAAAGCGGTCGAACCGCCAATCCCACAGCCGCACTCATCGTGCACAGGGCGTCGGGTGCTCCCCGCAGCGAAATAAAGGAGGAGCCCGAAGGGCGGGGGACATTCGCGGAGGGGAGTACCCGGCGCCCTGTGCACGCGCCCCTAATGCGCCTTCGCGCAAGCCCCAAAAGGGAGAGCCCAGCTAAGGAAACCCCCGATACATGAATGGTCATCGACCCTCTAGCATCGGCGGCTGCTCCCCCTTGTCGAGGTGTACGGACCGCGTCCCGGCGTCCGCCCGGTGACATGGCGCCTGCCTCACCTGCCCTTCCTGCGATGACAACTCCTCCCGAGTCCGGCCCCACGCTGGACGCCGCCAGCCCCCTTCCCCCCGACATCGAAGCCGCCGACGAACCCACCAAGGTGCCGCTCGCCATCGAAGACTGGCTCACCGTCATCATCATGGGCGCGCTGGCACTCATCACCTTCGCCAACGTGCTGGTGCGCTACTTCACCAGCTCGTCGTTCGCGTGGACCGAGGAGTTCTCGGTGTTCCTCATGATCATGCTGGCGCTGGTGGCCGGCTCGGCTGCGGTGGCGCGCGACCGGCACATCCGCATCGAGTATTTCTCCGAGAGCGGCTCGATGGCGCGGCGCAAGCGCCTCGCGCAATTCGGCGCGCTGATGATCGCGATCCTCTTCGGCCTGATCGGCGCGCTCAGCATCCGCATGGTGTGGGACGACTACCGCTTCGAGGAAACCACGCCGGGCATCGGGCTGCCGGCCTGGTGGTATTCGATGTGGCTGCCGATCGTGTCCTTCGCCATCGCGGGGCGGGCCATCGGCCTGATGGTCCGGCGCGGGCGCAAGACGAACTACGCGTCCGACGACAGCAGCAATAACAAAAAAGGCGACGCCAAGTGATCGCCACCCTGCTCTTCGTCGCCTTCGTGCTGATGATGCTGGTGGGCGTGCCCATCGGCGCCGCGCTCGGCCTGGCGGGCGCCGCCTGCATCGCGCTGGCCAACAGCGACGCGCAGTGGTTCGGCCTCCTGGCCGTGCCGCAGAACTTCTATGCCGGTCTCGGCAAATACCCGCTGCTGGCCATTCCGATGTTCGTGCTGGTCGGCTCCATCTTCGACCGCTCGGGCGTGGCGCTGCGGCTGGTGAACTTCGCGGTCGCCATCGTCGGGCGCGGCCCGGGCATGCTGCCGCTGGTGGCGATCGCCGTGGCGATGTTCCTCGGTGGCATCTCGGGCTCGGGCCCGGCCAACGCCGCCGCCGTGGGCGCAGTGATGATCGCGGCCATGTCGCGCGCCGGCTACCCGGCCGCGTTCTCGGCGAGCGTCGTGGGCGCCGCTGCGGCCACCGACATCCTGATTCCGCCTTCGGTCGCGTTCATCGTCTACTCGGTGCTGGTGCCCGGCGCCTCGGTGCCGGCGCTGTTCGCGGCCGGCATGATCCCCGGCATCATGGCCGGCCTCGCGCTGATGATCCCGGCCGTGTGGCTGGCCCGCACGCACAAGATGGGCGCGCTCGAGGCGACGCTGCCGCGCCCGCCGTTCTGGAAGAGTTTTCGCGAAGCCATCTGGGGGCTCGCCGCGCCGGTGCTGATCCTGGGCGGCATGCGCGCAGGCTGGTTCACGCCGACCGAAGCGGCGGTGGTCGCGGTGTTCTACGGGCTCTTCGTGGGCATGTGCATCCACCGGACCATCAAGGTGCGCGACCTCTTCGTGATCCTGCGCGAGTCGGGCGAGCTGTCGGCGGTGATCCTCCTGGTGGTGTCGCTCGCGGGCATCTTCGCGTACTCGCTCTCGACGCTGGGCATCATCGATCCGGTGACGCGCGCCATCGTGAATTCGGGCCTCGGCGAATACGGCATCCTGGCGTTGCTGATCCTCCTGCTCATCACCGTGGGCATGTTCCTCGACGGCGTGTCGATCTTCCTGATCTTCGTGCCGCTCTTGCTGCCCATCGTGCAGCACTACAAGTGGGACCCGGTGTGGTTCGGCGTGATCCTCACGCTGAAGGTCGCGCTTGGCCAGTTCACGCCGCCGCTCGCGGTCAACCTCATGGTCTCGTGCCGCATCGCCAAGGTGCGCATGGAAGAGACCGTGCGCTGGGTCGGCTGGATGCTGTTCTCGATGTTCGTGGTGATGGTGCTGGTCATCGCATTCCCCGAGCTTGCGCTCTGGCTGCCGCGCAAGCTGGGCTACTGATTTTTTTCGTTCCATATTTCGTTCCATCTACAAAGAGGAGACCTTCCATGAAATTCCGCCGCACCCTGCTGGGCCTCGCCGCCGTGGCCACCGCCCTGGGCATGTTCTCCACCGGCGCCATGGCGCAGGCCGCCTACAAGCCCGAGTACAAGATGTCGCTGGTGCTGGGCCCGCCGACGCCCTGGGGTCAGGCCGGAAAGATCTGGGCCGACCTCGTGAAGGAGCGCACCCAGGGGCGCATCAACATCAAGCTGTACCCGGGCGTGTCGCTCATCCAGGGCGACCAGACGCGCGAGTTCAGCGCGCTGCGCCAGGGCGTGATCGACATGGCCGTGGGCTCGACCATCAACTGGTCGCCGCAGGTCAAGCAGCTGAACCTCTTCTCGATGCCTTTCCTCATGCCCGATTACGCGGCCATCGACGCGCTCACGCAGGGCGACGTGGGCAAGGAAATGTTCAAGACCCTGGACAAGGCCGGCGTGGTGCCGCTCGCCTGGGGCGAGAACGGCTACCGCGAGATCACCAACTCCAAGAAGCCGATCAAGTCACCCGAGGACATGAAGGGCATGAAGATCCGCGTGGTCGGCTCGCCGATCTATTCGGACATGTTCACCGCGCTCGGCGCCAACCCCACGCAGATGAGCTGGGCCGATGCGCAGCCGGCGCTCGCGAGCGGCGCGGTGGACGGGCAGGAGAACCCGCTCTTCCTCTTCACCGTGCTCAAGATGCACACCGTGGGCCAGAAGTTCGTGACCACCTGGGGCTACGTGGCCGACCCGCTCGTGTTCGTGGTGAACAAGGAGATCTGGGCCTCGTGGACGCCGGCCGACCAGGCCATCGTGCGCCAGGCCGCCGTCGATGCGGGCAAGCAGGAAATCGCGATCGCGCGCAAGGGCCTCGTGGAAGCCGACAAGCCGGTGCTGAAAGACATCGCAGGCATGGGCGTGACGGTGACCAGCCTCACGCCGGCCGAGCGCGATGCCTTCGTGAAGGCGACGCGTCCGGTGTACGACAAGTGGAAGTCGACGGTGGGCGCGGACCTGGTGGCGCAGGCCGAGAAGGCGATCGCCGCGCGCAAGAAGTAAGCGGCGTTTTCACAACACTGCGCGGCCTTCGATGGCCGCGCCGAAGCCCCGCTTGCGGGGCTTTTTCTTTGCCGGTTGCGCACTTCCGACTGCAACGAAAATGGCGGGCGAAATCCTTGGTTTGCGGACCGCCCGATGCCCTCTGGCTGCGGCGAAAAACACGCCCTCGATTTCATGCCGCCGACGCGAATTGCTCTGGCAGACTGGTTTTCACCGCGCGTTTTTCGCGCTTCAAGGAAACCATTCATGCCCGTCTCTTCGCGCTGGAAAGCCGATCTTTTCTCGTTCCTTCTCGCGGGATTCGCCCTCTTGATGACCACCAGCATCGCCCCGACCGCAGCGCACGCCGCCGACGCCACCACGGTGCACACGCTCATCATCGACACCGACCCCGGCGCCGACGACGTGATCGCGCTGCTGTTCGCCATGGCATCGCCCGAGCGGCTCAAGATCCAGGCGCTGACCACGGTGGCCGGCAACGTGCCGCTCGCGAAGACCTCGCGCAATGCACGCCTCGCACGCGAGTGGGCGAAGCGCCCCGATATTCCGGTCTACGCCGGCGCGCCGCGTCCCCTGCTGCGCACGCCGATCTACGCGGCCGACGTGCACGGCAGCGAAGGCATCACGGGCGTGCAGGTGTTCGAGCCGAAGCAGCCGCTGGCCGAGGGCAACGCGGTCGACTACCTCATCCGCACGTTGCGTGCCGCGCCCGAGAAAAGCGTGACGCTCGCGATGCTCGGGCCCGAGACCAACCTCGCGCTCGCGCTCACGCAGGCCCCGGACATCGTGCGCGGCCTGCGCGAACTGGTGCTCATGGGCGGCGCGCACTTCAACGGCGGCAACATCACGCCGACGGCCGAGTTCAACGTGTTCGCCGATCCGCATGCAGCCGAGATCGTGCTGAAAAGCGGCGTGCCGATCACCATGCTGCCGCTGGACGTGACGCACAAGATCCTCACGAGCCCCGAGCGCATCGCCAAGCTGCGGGGCCTGGGCAACCAGGCGGGCAAGACGGTGGCCGACATCCTCGACGCCTATGTGCAGCACGACATGCAGTACTACGGCCTGCCCGGCGGGCCGGTGCACGACGCCACGGTGATCGCCTATTTGCTGCAGCCCTCGCTCTTCAAGGGCAGGCGGGTGAACGTGGAAGTCGACAGCCGCGAAGGCGTCGGCTTCGGGCAGACGGCGGTCGACTGGTACGGGGGCCTGAAGCGCCCGGCCAACGTGAACTGGATCGCCGAGGGCGATGCGCAGGGGTTCTTCGATCTGCTGACGCAGCGGATCTCGCGGCTGCCCTGATGCCCTGATGCCCTGATGCCCTGATGCCCTGATGCCCTGATGCCCTGATGCCCAGACTGCGCGCGCCGCCATGAAAAAAGCCACGCTGCAGAACAGCGTGGCTTTTGTCTTTGCGCCGCATCGAATCGATCAGTGCTGCAGGATCTTGTTCAGGAAATCCTTGGTGCGCGGCTGACGGTTCTCGGGGTGGTTGAAGAACTCGTCCTTCGGGCAGTCTTCCAGGATCTTGCCGCCCACGTCGATGAAGATCACGCGGCTGGCGACCTTGCGGGCGAAGGCCATTTCGTGCGTGACCACCATCATGGTCATGCCTTCCTTGGCGAGGGCCACCATCACGTCGAGCACTTCGCCGACCATCTCGGGGTCCAGCGCCGAGGTGGGTTCGTCGAACAGCATCACGATCGGGTCCATCGACAGCGCACGGGCGATCGCCACGCGCTGCTGCTGGCCGCCCGAGAGCTGGCCGGGGAACTTGTCCTTGTGCGCCATGAGGCCCACGCGGTCGAGCATCTTCAGGCCCCGGGTCTTGGCCTCGTCGGCCGTGCGGCCCAGCACCTTGATCTGCGCGATCGTGAGGTTCTCGGTCACCGACAGGTGCGGGAACAGCTCGAAGTGCTGGAACACCATGCCCACCTTGGAGCGCAGCTTGGGCAGGTTGGTCTTGGGGTCGTGCAGCGGAATACCGTTGACGGTGATCTCGCCCTTCTGGAAGGGCTCCAGCGCGTTCACGGTCTTGATGAGCGTGGACTTGCCGGAACCCGACGGGCCGCACACCACCACCACGTCGCCCTTGGAGATGTTCACCGAGCAGTCGTTGAGCACCTGCACCGGGCCATACCACTTGGAGACGTTCTTGATTTCGATCATTTTTTCGGACATTTCTTTCTCTCCGGTTCAGCCACTCAGCGAATGATGGCGATCTTCTTGTGGAGGCGTTTGACAAGCCACGACAAGGCATAACACATGACGAAGTACACGACGGCTGCAAGCAGGTACGCCTCGATCGGGCGGCCGAAATTCTTGCCCGCCGTCTCGAAGCCCTTGAGCATGTCGTAGGCACCGATGGCGTAGACCAGCGAGGTGTCCTGGAACAGGATGATGGTCTGCGTGAGCAGCACCGGCAGCATGTTGCGGAACGCCTGCGGCAGCACCACCAGGCGCATGTTCTGGCCGTAGGTCATGCCCACCGCCTGGCCCGCATTCACCTGGCCGCGCGGAATCGACTGGATGCCCGCGCGCATGATCTCGGAGAAGTACGCCGCCTCGAACGCGACGAAGGTGATCACGGCCGAGATTTCGGAGCGGTAGTTCGAGCCGAGCGAGCCGAACAGCGAATAGAACGACGCCGGCACCAGGAGGAAGAACCACAGGATCACCATCACCAGCGGAATGCTGCGCATGCCGTTGACGTAGATGGCGGCCGGCGTGTCCAGCCACTTCTTGCCCGACAGGCGCATGAGCGCGAGGATGGTGCCGAAGATCACGCCGCCGATCGTGGCCACCACCGTCAGCATGATGCTGAAGTAGAAGCCCTTGACGACGAAGTTGCTGATGACGTCCCAGTTGTAGAAGGACAGGTCGAGATTCATCATGTCAGTGACCTCCGCCGCCAGCGCTGGCCGAGACGATGAAGCCCGGCACGCGGGTCTTCTTCTCGATGAATGCCATGAGCCGGTTGATGGCCAGGGCCGAGACCACGTAGCACGCCGTCACCGCCAGGTAGACCTCGATGCCGCGCGAGGTTTCTTCCTGCGCCTGCATGGCGAACATGGTGAGCTCGGTGACCGACACGGCGAACGCGACGGACGAGTTCTTGAAGATGTTCATCGTCTCGCTCGTGAGCGGCGGGATGATGATGCGGTAGGCCATCGGCAGGATCACGTAGCGGTAGTACTGCACCGTGGTGAAGCCCACCGCCATGCCCGCGTAGCGCTGGCCCTTGGGCAGCGCCTGGATGCCCGAGCGCACCTGCTCGGCGATCCGCGCGGAGGTGAAGAAGCCCAGCGCCAGCACCACCAGGATGAAGCTCGGGACGCCCTTCATCACCGGGATCAGCGCCGGAATGACGTGGTACCAGAGGAAGATCTGCACCAGCAGCGGGATGTTGCGAAACAGCTCCACCCATGCATTGCCGAACCGCACCAGCCACGGGCTGTCGGGCAGCGTGCGGATGATGCCGATCAGCGAGCCCAGCACCAACGCCACGACCAGCGCCAGCAGCGCCACGGACACCGTCCAGCCCCAGGCCGAGAGCATCCACTGCCAGTAGGTCGGATAGTCACCCCCCGGGTCCTGCAGGAACACCTGCCAATCCCAGTTTCCCATTTCTTACTCCTTCACCGTCGTCGACAAAACCGTCCCTTGAAAAGAAACGCCCACCGCGAAAGGTGGGCGTCATTCACGCAGCGACGCGCGCTTATTCCTTGGTGACGTACTCTTCCGCGGGCTTGTCGTTCGGGTTGGCCCACGCGTTCTTGGTGGCTTCGCCCAGCGGCAGGTTGATCACGACGTTGGCCGGGGGAATCGGCTTCAGGAACCACTTGTCATAGAGCTTGGCGAGCTCGCCCGACTTGGCCTGTGCCTTGATGCTGTCGTCCACTGCCTTCTTGAAGGCGGGGTCGTCCTTGCGGATCATGATGCCGATGGGCTCCACGGCCAGCACGTCGTTCAGGATCTTGTAGTCCTTGGGCGCCTTGGACTTGGCGGCGAGCGCGGCCAGGATCGAGCCGTCCATCACGAACGCGTCGGCACGGCCGGTTTCCAGCAGCAGGAAGCTGTCGGAGTGGTCCTTGCCGTAGACCTCCTTGAAGGTCAGGTTCTCGGCGCGCTTTTGCTTGCGCACGGTCTGCAGCGGCGTGGTGCCGGTGGTGGTGGCCACCGTCTTGTCCTTCAGGTCGGCCAGCGAGTTGATGCCCGAGTTGGCCTTCACGACGATCTTGGTTTCTTCCACGTAGGTGGTCACGCCGAAGGCCACGTCCTTCTGGCGGGTGGCGTTGTTGGTGGTCGAGCCGCACTCGATGTCCACGGTGCCGTTCTGCACGAGGGGGATGCGGTTCTGCGAGGTGACCGGCTGGTACTTGACTTCGAGCTTCTTGCCGGAGGCCTTCTCCAGGTCCTTGATGATGTTGGCGCAGACGTCGTAATGGAAGCCGGTGTACTGGCCGTTGCCCAAGGTGTACGACAGGCCCGACGATTCACGCACGCCTTCGGTGATGGTGCCCGAGGCCTTGATCTTGGCCAAGGTGTCATTGGCCTGTGCGAAGGCGCCGCTGGTGGCGAACGCCGCGATTGCCAATGCCATTGCTTGTTTTTTCATGCAGAAAACTCCTGAGGGTGACTGAAACAGATACAACGAAATTCTAGACATTCATATTTTGCGTGATACCCGGACCAACCCGGTGCATCCGGGGGGCATCCCGCCGTGCATTGCACCGGCCGCGCGCATTGCAGCGCCAGCCTGGTGCGATCCTGCCTCCTGGCATTGTCCGACTTTCACTAAGCAGCCTTTGTGCCCGAAGGCTCGGCGGCGGGCGGAACCGGCGCGGCCGACAGGCGCACCGGCTGCGTGAGGTTCTCGGGCACGAGCAGCGCCTCCATTTCGGCGCGCGTCATGATCCCGAGCGATTCCGCCACCAGGTCGATCGGCCCGCCGGTGGCCAGCGCGGTCTTGGCGATGAGCGCGGCCTTCTCGTAGCCGATGAGCGGATTGAGCGCGGTGACCAGCGTGACCGACTCGCGCACCCGCTTGGCCAGGAATTCGCGGTTGGCCTCGATGCCGTCAATGCAATTGAGCTGCAGCGTGTTGCAGGCGTTGCCCAGGTGCTTGATGCTCTTGAAGAGGCTCCAGCCCATGATCGGCTCGAAGGCGTTGAGCTGCAGCTGGCCGGCCTCGGACGCCATGGTCACGGTGATGTCGTTGCCGATCACCTCGAAGGCCACCTGGTTCATGACTTCCGGGATCACCGGGTTGACCTTGCCCGGCATGATCGAGGAGCCCGCCTGCCGCGCGGGCAACCGGATCTCGCCGAAGCCGGCCTGCGGCCCGCTGGAGAGCAGGCGCAGGTCGTTGCAGGTCTTGCTCAGCTTGGTGGCCACGCGCTTGAGCACGCCCGACAACTGCACGAAGGCGCCCGTGTCCTGCGTGGCCTCGATGAGGTTGGCCGCCTGCTTGAGCGGCACGCCGGTCTGCTCGGCCAGGTACTGGCAGGCGAGGTTGGCGTAGCCGTGCGGCGCGTTGATGCCGGTGCCGATGGCGGTGGCGCCCAGGTTGATTTCCTCGATGAGCGCGCGCGCCTCGCCCAGGCGCGCCTCGTCCTCGCCGATCATGATCGCGTAGGTCAAAAACTCCTGGCCCAGCGTCATCGGCACCGCGTCCTGCAGCTGGGTGCGGCCGATCTTCAGGATGTCCTTGAACTCGAGCGCCTTGGCCTCGAAGCTGCGGCGCAGCGCGGCCATGGCTTCGAGCAGCTTGTCGATGGCGAACCACAGCGCCAGGCGCACCGCCGTCGGGTACACGTCGTTGGTGCTCTGGGAGGCGTTGACGTGGTCGTTGGGGTGCAGCACGTCGTAGCGCGCCTTCTCGTGACCGAGCTTTTCGAGCGCGAGGTTGCAGATCACCTCGTTGGCGTTCATGTTGGTGGAGGTGCCGGCGCCGCCCTGGATCACGTCGACCACGAATTCGTCGAGCAGCTTGCCTTCGATGAGGTCCTCGCAGGCCAGGATGATCGCCGCGGCGCGGTCGCGGTCGATGGCGCCCAGGTCGGCATTGGCGCGGGTGGCGGCCTTCTTCACGAAGGCCAGCGCGCGAATGAGGTCGGGCATGGCCGAGATGCGGGTGCCGGAGATCGCGAAGTTCTCGACGGCGCGCGCCGTGTGCACGCCCCAGTAGGCGGCGGCGGGAATCTGCTTCTCGCCGAGGAAGTCGTGTTCGGTCCGGAAATTGGAGCTCATACGGGGTTCCTCGGCTTAAAAAAAAGCACGCGAGTGGCGCGTGCCCGGAAGGATGCTGTGACAGCGATGAAAAACTGCCGCGACTGTAGTACCGCCGTGCTCATGACGCCAATGCTGAAAGCGGGGTGCCTCATGCGCGACATTTATAGATTGTGCGGCGCACAAATCCGCATCAAAGGGACGCCGGCTGGGTGCCGACGAGGTACGACCAGAGCGCATCGGCGGTGCGCTTGGGCTGGATGCCCTCGGACACCGCCGCGATCTTGGCGGAGCGGCCGTTGCCGGTCTTCACCGGCGCCGGCGCGCTCGGGCGCTCGCGGTAGGCGCGGATTTCCATCGTCGCCTCCAGGCTGTCGATCTCGGGCGGCAGCGCGCTCACGAGCTTGCGCGCCTTGATCTCCTTGCGCACCGCGCTCTGCGGCAGGAAGGCGATGCCGTGGCCTTCGAGCGCCATCACCTTCAGGCCCTCGGCCATGTCGGTCTCGTAGACACGGTCCAGGTGAATGGCCGTGCCCGATTCCTTCAACAGCTGGTCGACCACGCGGCCCAGGTAGGCACCGGGCGCATAGCCCAGGTAGGGCAGCGGCTGGCCCGGGCGGCCCGGCAGCCGGAAGCGCGGCGCGCCGTCGGCATCGGCCTTGACCCAGGGGGCGACGGTTTCCTCGCCCAGGCTCACCATCTCGTACTTGTTGTTGTCCAGCTGCAGCGGCTGCGAGGGGTGGTGGTAGGCGATCAGCAGGTCGCAGCTGCCTTCGACCAGCCGCAGCACCGCATCGTGCACGTTGAGCGCGATGAGCCGGCTCTTGATCGGCCCGAAGTGCTCGCGCAGGCTGGTCACCCACGAGGGGAAGAAGGTGAAGGCCAGCGTGTGCGGCACGGCGATCTCGATCACGTCCTGCCCGGCGGCCGAGTGGCCGCGCAGCATGGCCCGGGTGCTCTGCAGCGACTGCAGCATCTCGATGGCCTGGCTGTAGAGCGTCTGGCCCGCGGGCGTGAGGCGCGTGGGGTAGGAGCTGCGATCGACGAGGTCGGTGCCGGCCCAGCCTTCCAGCGCCTGGATGCGGCGGGAGAACGCCGGCTGCGTCACGTGCCTCAACTGGGCCGAGCGGCTGAAGCTGCGGGTCTCCGCCAAACTGATGAAGTCTTCAAGCCACTTTGTTTCCATACGCGGCGATTATGCGAGCGCCGCGCCATACTGGGCGCCCCCTCCTTTTCCCGCATCCGCCATGCCTTCAGACGACCTGCTCGCCCTCAGCGCTACCGCGCTCTCGCGCCGCATTGCGGCCCGCGACGTGTCCTGCCGCGAACTGATGCAGGCCTCGCTCGCCCGCATCGAGGCGCTGAACCCGCGCTTCAACGCGATCGTCTCGCTGCGCGAGCCCGAGCAGCTGCTGGCCGAAGCGGACGAGCGCGATGCAGACCTGGCGCGCGGCGAACGGCGCGGCTGGATGCACGGCTTTCCGCTCGCGGTGAAGGACCTGAGCCACGCCGCGGGCCTTGCGACCTCGATGGGTTCGCCCCTGTCGCCGCGCTCGCCCGCGCGCACCGACAGCCTCCACGTCGCCCGCATGCGCGCGGCCGGCGCCCTGGTCATCGGCAAGACCAACACGCCCGAGTTCGGCCTCGGCTCGCACACCTACAACACCGTCTTCGGCATCACCCGCAACGCCTACGCGCCCGAGCGCAGCGCGGGCGGCAGCAGCGGCGGCGCGGCCGTGGCGCTGGCCCTGGGCATGCTGCCGGTGGCCGACGGCAGCGACATGATGGGGTCTCTCCGCAACCCCGCCGCCTTCAACAACGTGATCGGCATGCGGCCCTCGCGCGGCCGCGTGCCCGGCGACCCGGAGCAGGAGCTGTTCTTCCAGCAACTGGGTTGCGAAGGCCCGATGGCGCGCACGGTCGAAGACACGGCGCGCCTCCTCGCGGTGCAATCGGGCTTCGACGGGCGCGTGCCGCTCTCGTCGCCGCACGCCCTGCCCTCGCCCGATGACATCGCGCTCGAAGGCGACGGCAAGGGCCTTCGCATCGGCTGGCTCGGCAGCATCTGGCCCGACCTGCCGCTCGCGCCCGGCATCCGCGAGCTCGGCGAAAAAGCGCTCGACACTTTCCGCGCCATCGGCTGCGAGGTCGAGCCCTGCACGCTCGACGCGCCGCGCGCGCACAACTGGAGCGCGTGGCTGCGGCTGCGGCAATTGCTGGTGGGCGGCAAGCTCGGCGCGTACCTGAGCGATCCGAAGCTGTTCGCGCAATTGAAGCCCGAGGCGCAGTGGGAAATCGAGCAGAGCCGGCACCTGGATGCCGCCTCGCTGTACCAGGCCTCGCTCTACCGCTCGAACGTGTACCGCGCGTTCCTCGCGCTCTTCGAGCGCTTCGACTTCGTCGTCGCGCCGACCGCGCAGGTCTTTCCGTTCGACGCCGAACTGCACTGGCCGGCCGAGGTGGATGGGGTGAAGAGCGACACCTACCACCGCTGGATGGAGATCGTCACGCCGTTCACGCTGGCCGGTTTGCCGACATTGAATGTGCGCGCCGGCTTCGGTGAAGGCGGCCTGCCCATGGGCCTGCAGCTCGCCGGCCCGATCCATGCGGACCTGGACGTGCTGCGGCTCGGGCATGCGTATGACCAGGCCTGCGGCTGGGGCGCGCACCGTCCTTCGGCCTTGGCTTGACTCCCTCCCCGCTGAGGGAGGGCTGGGGTGGGGGCAAGCGGCCGTCGATCGCGCGCTGCCTGCATTGCAAGCGCCGTCTGCCCCCATCCCGACCTTCCCCCAAAGGGGGAAGGAGCAAGACCTTCAGATCGGCGTCATGACACCGCGCCCCGCGAAGTGCCCTTGGGCATTCGCAAGGAAATGGTCCACCGACTTCTGCGTCGCCTCGGGCGACCAGCCGGCCATGTGCGGCGTGAGCAGCACGTTGTCCAGGCCGACGAGTGGCTCGGGGCGGTTGGGTTCGCTCTCGTAGACATCCACACCCGCGCCCGCGATGCGGTGCTCGCGCAACGCGGCGCCCAGCGCCTCGGTGTCGACCACGCTGCCGCGACCGATGCTCACGAGGTAGCCCTGCGGCCCAAGCGCATCGAGCACTTCGGCGTTGACCAGGTGCTTCGTCGCAGGCCCGCCCGGCGCGGCGAGTATCAGGAAGTCGGCCCAGGCGGCGAGCGACTTCAGGTCGTCGAAGTAGCGGTGCGCGGCGCCCTCGCGGGGCTTCCTGTTGTGATAGCCGATCTCCATGTCGAACGCCGCGGCGCGCTTGGCGATCTTCTGGCCGATGGTGCCCAGGCCCAGGATGCCCAGCTTCTTGCCCGACACGTTGGCCGGCTGCGGAATGGCCTCGCGCCACACGCCCTCGCGGCACAGCCGGTCGAGCTTGCGGAACTCGCGCACGATGCCGATGAGCAAGCCGAAGGCGTGGTCGGCCACGCAGTCGTCGTTGGTGCCGGCGCCGTTGGCGGTCACGATGCCGCGGGCGCGCGTCACTTCGAGCGGCACGCCCTCGTAGCCTGCGCCCAGGCAGCAGATCAGCTCGACGGCCGGCATGGCCGCAATCTCTTCGGGCGTGATGCCGATCACGCCGATGGTCAGCACCGCGCGGAATGCCTTGCCGCGCTCGGCAATGGCGGCCGCGCGCGCGGCGGGGTCGAAGGCGTAGGTCACGTCGTAGACCTCGGCAATCTGGGCCTGGTGGGCGCTCGAGAGGCTGTTGAGCACCAGCAGGGGAATCTTGATCGACACGTCTGAACTCCTGGATCGAGAAGGAAAGGGATGAATGATCGGACTAGAGCAAAGGCGCTGCTTCGCTCTTCTGCAAAGCCCACATCTGGGCGTAGCGGCCCTGCTTGGCGAGCAGTTCACCATGCGTGCCACGCTCGACGATCACGCCGGATTCGAGCACCAGGATCTCGTGCGCGTCGACCACAGTCGACAGGCGGTGCGCGATCACCAGCGTCGTCTTGTCCTGCGCGGCGCTCTTGAGCTCCGATTGAATGGCCCGCTCGTTGGCCGAGTCGAGCGCCGAGGTGGCCTCGTCGAAGATCACGATCGGCGGGTTCTTCAGGAGCGTGCGCGCGATGGCCACGCGCTGCTTCTCGCCGCCCGAGAGCTTCAGGCCGCGCTCGCCCACGGTCGTTTCGTAGCCCAGGGGCGTGGCCGAGATGAAGTCGTGGATGCGCGCGGCCCGCGCGGCGCCTTCCACCTCTTCACGGCTTGCGCCGGGGCGCCCGTACGCGATGTTGTATTCGACCGTGTCGTTGAAGAGCACCGTGTCCTGCGGCACGATGCCGATCGCGCGCCGAACGCTCGACTGCGTGACCTCGCGGATGTCTTCGCCGCCGATGGTGATGCGCCCTTGCTGCACGTCGTAGAACCGATAGAGCAGCCGCGCCAGCGTGGACTTGCCCGAGCCCGAAGGGCCGACCACCGCCACCGTCTTGCCGGCCGGGATCTCGAAGCTCACGTGCTTGAGGATCGGCCGCGCGGGCTCGTAGGCGAAGCTCACATCCTCGAAGCGGATGGTGGAATCGGCGCCGGCCAGGGGCTGCGCCGTGGGCGCATCGCGCACCTCGCGCTCCTTCTCCATCAGCACGAACATCTTGTCCAGGTCGGTCAGGCTCTGCTTGATCTCGCGGTAGATCACGCCCAGGAAGTTGAGCGGTATGTACAGCTGGATCATGAAGGCGTTGACCATCACCAGGTCGCCCAGCGTCATGCGCCCTTCGACCACGCCCGAGGTCGCGCGCCACAGCATCAGCACCAGGCTCACGGCAATCAGGAGCTGCTGCCCGGTGTTGAGCATGCTCAGCGTGCGCTGGCTCTTGATGGCCGCCTTGCGGTAGCGGTCCAGGCTCGCGTCGTAGCGCTTCGCCTCGAACTCCTCGTTGTTGAAGTACTTGACCGTCTCGTAGTTCAGGAGCGAATCGACCGCGCGGCTCTGGGCCGTCGAGTCGAGCTCGTTCATGGTCTTGCGGAACTGGGTGCGCCACTCGGTCACCGTGACGGTGAAGGTGATGTAGAGCACGAGCGCAGCGGCGGTGATCCACACGAACAGCGAATCGAACTTCACGCCCAGGATCGTGAGCACCAGCACCAGCTCGATGATGGTGGGCACGATGCTGTAGAGCGACATCGAGATGAGCGAATGCACCCCGCGCGTGCCGCGCTCGATGTCGCGCGTCATGCCGCCGGTCTGGCGCTCCAGGTGAAAGCGCAGGCTCAGCGAATGCAGGTGGCCGAACACCTCCAGCGCGATCTGCCGCGCCGTGCCCTCGGTGGCCTTGGCGAAGATCAGCTCGCGCAGTTCGCCGAAGAGCGCGGTCGAGAAGCGCAGGAGGCCGTAGGCCAGCAAGAGCCCGATAGGCACGATCAAGAGCGCCTGCGCCATGTCGGGCTTGGGCGTCATCGTGTCGATCAGGTTCTTCAGCAGCACCGGCACGCCCACGTTGGCCACCTTGGCGCCCACCATGAACGCGAGCGCGGCCATCACGCGCCACTTGTACTGCCAGAGATAGGGAAAGAGCCGGCGCAGCGTCGCCCAGTCGGAGCGGTCGCTTTTCGCCGGCGGATGGCCGGAGACGGTAGGGGGAGGAGGAAGGGCTTCGCCACTGCGGCGCATGAGGGACAATCGTGGTTGCTTGTTTGTTGCAGATTGTGCCCATGTCAGATACTTCCAGTGCTGCCGCCGCAGCGACCCTCAAAAGCCTGCCCACCGACATGGAGCTGGTGCTCAAGGTCATTCCGATGCCCGCGGACTGCAACGCCAACGGCGACATCTTCGGCGGCTGGGTCATGGCGCAGTGCGACCTGGCCGGCTCGGTGATTCCGGCGCGCTACGCCAAGGGCCGGCAGGCCACGGTGGCGGTCAACGAGTTCATCTTCAAGCAGCCGGTGCGCCTGGGCGACATCCTCTCGTTCTATTCGAAGCTGGTGCGCATCGGGCGCACCTCGGTCACGGTGACCGTCGAGGTGTTCGCCGAGCGCTTCCGGGCGCAGGGCGAGTACATCAAGGTGACGCAGGCCACGTTCACCTACGTGGCGATCGACGACAACGGCCGGCCGCGCGTGATCGAACAGCCCGCCTGAGAACCCAAACGGTTCGGGCTGCGCTTGCCGAAACCGTTCGGGCTGAGCTTGTCGAAGCCTTGCGCCCACACTTCGACAAGCTCAGTGCGAACGGCTCTGCGGCATCCCATCAGACCCCCGGGTCGCGCACGCGCTCGAAGCGCTCGAACTCGCGGTTGACCCAGCGCCCCTCGCGCCGCTCGGTGCGGCGGATGTAGACGGTCTGCACGATGTCGCGGGTGTGGGCGTCGATCTCGATCGGGCCGCGCGGGCTCTCGAACTTCAGGCCCCGGAACGCATCGACCAGCCGCTCTCCACCCGCGTTGGCGCGCAATGATGGCGAGCTCATCGCCGCATCGATGGCCGCGAGCGCATCGTGCGCCGCCACCGCGAAATAGCCCGGCCGCAGATGGCTGCCGTACTCCGTCTCGAACACGCCCGTGAAGCGCCGGTTGGCCGGCGAATCGTGGTCGAAGGAGTAATGGTGGCTGGTCACCAGCCCATCGGCCAGCTCGCCGATGCCTTCGAGGTAATGGTCGTCGGTGGCGTCGCCGGTCGCGAGCAGGCGGATGCCGGTGTCGGCCATGCCGCGGTCGCGCCAGAACTTCAGGAACGTCGCGGGCATCTGCCCCGAGGGCAGGAAGAAGAACACCGCCTGGGGCTTCAGCTCGCGCAGCCGCAGCATGTAGGCCGAGTAGTCGAGCGTGTTGAGCGGCACCCGCAGCATCGCGCCGACCTGCCCGCCCCCGGCGGTGATGCCCGCGACGAAGGCGCTCTCGGCATCGACGCCCGAGGCGTAGTCGGCCACCACGGTGCACACGTCGCGCAGGCCCTGCTGCAGCGCCCAGCGCGCGAGCGGCAGCGCGACCTGGGCGATGGTGAACGACAGCCGCACCGCATAAGGGCAGCGCGCCGTGATGCCTGAAGACGCCGCGTTCATCACCACCAGCGGCAGCTTCGCCTGCGCGGCGATGGTGCCGACGGCATAGGCGTTGGAGCTGAAGTCCAGGCCCGCGAGCAGATCGACGCGCTCGTTCTCCACGAGGTCCTGCGCCTGGCGGCGCGCATGCTCGGGCGCGCTGCCCGGCACGTCGCGGCGCAGCAGTTCGACCGGCCGCCCCGCGATCTGCTGGTTGTGCGCGGCCAGCCAGACCGACATGCCCGCATCGAACTGCCGCCCGCCGCCCGCATACGGGCCGGACCAGGAACCGATGACGCCGATGCGCAGCGGGCGAATGCGCGCGAGGACCACCGAAGGGGCCGCCAAGGTGCCCGCAAGCAAGCCCAAAGTACGCCTGCGCGCAGGGTCGAATGCTACTTTTTCAGTAGCATCGCATGCCCGCTGGCTGGGCGTTTCAAGCGGTCTTGTCTCGGAAACTTGCACGGCGGACAGTGTAAGGGGGCACTGTCCGCGGGCCAACGCGGGAGGAACCCTCAGAGCTTCGAGAAATCGGGCTTGCGCTTCTCCATGAAGGCGCCGAACGCTTCCTTGGCGGCGGGCTCGCGCAGCATGCGGCCGAAGCTCGCGCCCTCTTCGCCCATGCGCTCGAGCACGGCGGGCAGTTGCGCTTTCTTCAGCAGGCGCTTGCTCTCGACCAGCGCGCTCAGCGGCTTGGCCGCGAGCTTGCGGGCCTGCGTCTGCGCGATGCCGTTGGCTTCGGTCGGCGGCACGACGCGGTTGACCAGGCCCACCTCGAGCGCGGCCTCCGCCATGAAGGGCTCGCCCAGCAGCAGCGCCTCGGCCGCGCGGTGATAGCCGAGCATCTGCGGCACGAGCAGGCTCGACGCCGCTTCGGGGCACAGGCCCAGGTTCACGAAGGGCATCGAGAACGCCGCGTTGTCGCCCGCATAGACCAGGTCGCAATGGAACAGCATCGTGGTGCCGATGCCCACGGCCGGGCCGCAGACGGCCGCGACGATGGGCTTGGGAAAGGTGGCGATGCCGCGCAGGAACCGGAACACCGGCGACTCCTGGGTGGCGGGCGGCGCGTTGAGGAAATCGCCGATGTCGTTGCCCGCGCTGAAGATCGTCGGGTCGCCCTGGATCAGCACGCAGCGCACGGCCGCTTCGCTCTCGGCCGTGGCCAGCGCATCGGCCAGCTCGGCGTACATGGCGCTGGTGATCGAGTTCTTCTTGTCGACGCGGTTGAAGGTGATGGTCATCACACCGGCTTCGGTGTGAACGAGGATGTCGCTCATGGGAATGGTCCTTGGGTAAAAACGGTGGCTGCTGGCGATGCGCTCAGGCGTCGAGGGCTTCGCGCACGAAATCCAGGCGGTCCTGGCCCCAGAACATCTGGTCGCCGACGAACATGGTGGGGGCGCCGAAGACGCCGCGCTCCACGGCCTCCTGCGTGACGGCCTTCAGGCGGTCCTTCGTCTCCTGCGCGCCGGCCAATGCGAGCAGGCCCGCAGCGTCGAAGCCCGCATTCTGAAGCACCGCGCCGACCGTCGCCGGATCGTTGAGGTTCCGCGGCTCGACCCACATCGCGTGGAAGATCGCATCGACATACGCGCCGAAGCGTTCGGGCTCCTTCATCTGCAGGCCGGTCGCGCCGCGCATCAGCAGCAGCGTGTTGATCGAGAAGTGCGGGTTGTGCACGAACGGCACGCCGTAGCGCTTTGCGAAGCGCTTCAGGTCGATGTTCATGTACGGGCCCTTGGGCTTGATCTCCGCGGGCGAATGGTTGCCGGTGGCCTGGAACACGCCGCCCAGCAGCATGGGCTTCCACACCAGCTCGGCGCCGGTGTCGGCGCACACGTGCGGCAGCTGCGTGGCGGCCAGGTAGGCGGCGGGGCTGCCGAAGTCGAAATAGAACTCGACGGTCTTTGTCATGGGTGTCTCCACATCTCGATGTCTTTGGAATTCTTCAGAATTTCTCGGACCACGGCCGCAGATCGAGCTCGTGCGTCCATGCGTCGCGCGGCTGCGAATGCAGCATCCAGTAGCTGTCGGCGATGTGGTCCGGATTCAGGATGCCGTCGCTCTCCTTCAACGCATAGCGCTCGGGGAAATTGCTGCGGATGAACTCGGTGTCGATGGCACCGTCGACCACCACGTGCGCGACGTGAATGCCCTGCGGCCCCAGCTCGCGCGCCATCGACTGGGCCAGTGCGCGCAAGGCCATCTTCGCGCCAGAGAACGCACCGAAGTTCGCGGCGCCGCGCAGCGATGCGGTGGCGCCCGTGAAGATGATCGTGCCGCGATGCCTGCCCGCGGGCACCTCGCGCGCCACCATGCGCCTGGCCACTTCGCGCCCGTTGAGAAAACCCGAGAAGCACGCCATCTCCCACACCTTGAAGTACTTGCGCGCGGTCTCCGTGAGGATGCTCTCGGGCACGTTGGCGCCGATGTTGAACACCATCACCTCGATCGGGCCGACCGTGGATTCGATCTCCTCGATGAGCGCGACGACCTCTTCCTCTTTTCGCGCATCGCAAGCGAACGCATGGGCGCGGCCGCCATCGGCCTCGATCTGCGCGACCAGCGGTTGCAGCTTGTCGAGGCTGCGCCGCGTGACGCAGGCGGCGTAGCCTTCGCGCGCGAAGCGGCGGGCAATCGCGCCGCCAGTCGCATCGCCTGCGCCGACGATGAGTGCGGCCTTGGTGAGCGCCATGGTGTTATTCCTTGTAGTAGACGATCTGATTCGATGTGGCGAGCAAGACGCCCTTCTCGCTCCACAGATGCGCCGTCTGGTCGAAGAATCCGTTGAAGAACTGCTGCCCCGCCGCGCGGCCCAGCAGGTAGCCCGTGCCGACCTCGGCCAGTTGCTCCGGCCCGGCATGGAAATAGGTGGTGATCGACACCGTGCCCGCCGGCACATGCTTGGCGCGGCGCAGCCAGACGCGCGGATAGAACATGTCGCTCATCGCGGCAAGCGAAGGAAAGTCCAGCGGCCGCGGTTGCGCATCGCGCAGCCAGATGCGGGTCTCGCTGTGCTGCAGGCTGCCATCCCACTTCGCGGGAATGCCGCCGCTGCACGGGCGCATCTCGTACTGGTTGATCCAGGCCACGCCCGAGGGGCCGATGCTCATGCGATCGACCGTTTCTGGCGCGGGCGCCTCGGGCATCGGCATGTCGCTCTCGCCCCAGGTGTCGCGGCGCGCGGCCGTCACCACGGTGGCGGTGGTGGTCATGTTGGGCGCGCCGCTCGCGCCGGCCTGCGTGATCTGCACGGTCCAGTGCTGCGTCGAGCGATTGGTGCGCACGGCCGTGGCCTGGATGTCGAACGCGCCGGCCTCGATTGCGGCCGCGTAGTTGACGGTCAATGCGATCGGCGTGCCGAGCAGGTCGGGATGCCGCAGCACCGCCTGCAGCGCGAGGGCCGCCGTGGTGCCGCCGAACGGGCCGACCATGTTCCAGTAGTCGGGGCTGGTGCTGCCCGTGAAGTGGCCCGCGCGGATGTCGCTGTGCTGCAGGGCCAGGGCTTTGTCGAAGGGGTGTTGCGTGCTGCTCATGGTGCTTGCAGTGTGCCTCCGGAGGATGGCGTCACGCAGTCGTGTGCGGGACGCTGGCGTGCTGCACCGCGGCAGGCGCGGCAGGCGCGGCAAGTGCAACAGGTGCCGTAAGTGCGGCCAGCCGGTGCAGCTTGTCCACCATGCTCGGCCAGAGGCTCTGGCTGAACTGCTCGCGGAAAAAGCCGAAGTGGCCGATGCGTCGCGCCTGCACGTCGGCCGGCGCAATGCGCTCGACCGCGCTCGGCGCGCCCGCGTAGAAGCTCAGCAGGCTCTCGGTGCCCGCGAGCGTCATGAGTTCATCGTCGGTGATCGACAGCGCGAGCACCGGAAAGCGCACCCGCCCGTAGCTGCGCGCGGCCATGTCGCCTTCGGCGCCCAGGCTGTAGCGCGGGTTCAGGCACCAGCGCCGCCATTGCAGGATCACGCCGCGCGGCAGGTCGCCCACCTTCTTCAGCTTGCGGCCTGGAAAGTAGCCGCACAGCCGCGTGACCAGCGGCACCAGCACGAACCAGAAGTAGAGGATGCTGCGCCGCAGCTTCGGCGCGTTCTCGCGCCAGTAGCCGCTCCCGGCCGCGATGCTCACGAGGCCCGCGACCTGCTCGGGCCGCTGCAGGAAGCCCGGCAGTTGCGCGCCGAGGCTGTGGCCCAGCAGGTAGAGCGGTTCATCGGGCAGCGCGGCCTTGGCGGTGTCGATCACCGCTTCGTAGTCGCGCGCCCAATCGAACAGGTCGGCCTTGAAGCCGCGCAGCGGCGCACCGCCGCGCGAATCGCCCGAGCCCCGGTAGTCGAAGGTCCAGACGCGCAGGCCCTGCTGGGCGAGCCACTGCGCGAAGGGTTCGTAGAACGACTGGCGCACGCCCATCGCGCCACCGATCACGATGCTGGCGCGCGGTGCGCCGGCGGGCTCGTAGCGGCGCACCGCGAGTTGCTGCGCGCCGCCATCGACCGGGAGTTGTTGCGCTTGCATGCCTTTGCCTCTTTCTTCGTTGATCGACCACCGCCCCGCGGCGCAGCGAGCGGGATGAGATGCAAGGCGCGGGTGGCGGGAAACCGGAGCGACCTGAAGGTCGTGAGGATTTCCCGACGGGTCCCGCAACGCCGCAGATCGCCCGCGCAATAGCCGCTAGACCCGCTCGAAGATGCCCGCAGCGCCCTGGCCCATGCCCACGCACATTGTGACCATGCCGTACTTCAGGTTCTCGCGGCGCAGCGCATGCACCACGGTCGCCGCGCGGATCGCGCCGGTCGCGCCGAGCGGATGGCCCAGCGCGATCGCGCCGCCCATCGGATTGACCTTCGAGGGATCGAGCCCCAGCGTGTTGATCACCGCGAGCGATTGCGCGGCGAAGGCTTCGTTGAGCTCGAACCAGTCGATGTCCTCGTGCTTCAGGCCCGCATAGCGCAGCGCGGCCGGAATCGCCTCGATCGGGCCGATGCCCATGATGTGCGGGGGCACGCCCTTGCTCGCGAAGCTCACGAAGCGCGCGAGCGGCGTGAGGCCGTACTGCTTGACCGCCTTCTCGCTCGCCAGGATCAGCGCGCCCGCGCCGTCGGAGGTCTGCGAGCTGTTGCCGGCCGTCACCGTGCCACGTGCGGCGAACACGGTGCGCAGCTTGGCCAGGCCTTCGAGGCTGGTGTCGGGGCGCGCGCCTTCGTCCAGGTTCACGGTGCGCGTCTTGGCGATCGATTCGCCGGTTCCCAGGTCGGGCGAGCGGTCGGTCACCTCGATGGGCGTGATCTCGTCGGCGAACTTGCCGGCCTTCTGCGCGGCCAGTGCCTTCTGGTGCGAGGCGAGCGCGAATTCGTCTTGCGCCTGGCGGCTCACCTTCCACTGCTGCGCGACCTTCTCGGCCGTGAGGCCCATGCCGTAGGCGATGCCCACGTCGCCTTCGCGCTCGAAGATGGACGGCGACAGCGACGGCGAGTTGCCCATCATCGGCACCATGCTCATGCTCTCGACGCCGGCCGCGATCATCACGTCGGCCTCGCCCACGCGAATGCGGTCCGCCGCCATCTGCACGGCCGACAGGCCCGAGGCGCAGAAGCGGTTGACGGTGATGCCGCCGATGCTGGTGGGCAGGCCCGCGAGCACCGCGCCGATGCGCGCGACGTTCAGGCCCTGCTGCGATTCGGGAATCGCGCAGCCGCAGATGATGTCTTCGATGGCCTTCGGATCGAGCCCCGGCACGGCGGCCAGCGCCGCCTTCAGCGTGGTCGCGAGCAGGTCGTCGGGACGGTAGTTGCGAAAGTACCCGCGGTGCGATTTGCCGATGGGCGTGCGGGTGGCGGAGACGATGTAGGCGTCTTGTACTTGCTTGCTGCTCATGAAGAAGCTCCTGAATTTTCTTGCTCCTTCCCCCTCTGGGGGAAGGCTGGGATGGGGGCCGACGGCGTCAATTCGATAAGCCGGTTGGCGATGGCCTGACGAACCCCATCGAGATTGATGAACGGATCGTTCGATGCAAAGCGCAACACATCGAACCCCTGTGCGCGAAAGAACTCGTCGCGTCGCGCGTCGTAGCCTTGCTGCGTCTGATGCTGCGAGCCGTCGAGTTCGACGATCAGCCTCGGTGACAAACATGCGAAGTCCGCGATGTAGTTGCCCAGCGGATGCTGGCGACGAAACTTCACGCCCAATTGCTCCGCACGCAGTCCGTCCCACAGTTTGCGCTCGGAGTCCGTCATCTCGCGGCGAAGCACATGTGCATTCGCGCGGGCATTGGGTGTGGACTGGTTTTGCATCGTGCTTGGTTGGAGAGCCCCCATCCCGGCCTTCCCCCAGAGGGGGAAGGAGGAAGAGGAAAACCCCGTCAATTTCGCACCGGCTTCCCCGTGCTCAGCATGCCCATGATGCGTTCCTGCGTCTTGGGGTGCACGATGAGCGAGCAGAACGCCTTGCGCTCCAGCGTCATCAGGTATTCCTCGGTCACGAGCGAGCCCGCGTCCACGTCGCCGCCGGTGACCACGTTCGCGATCAGGCCGGCGATGTGGAAGTCGTGCGCGCTGATGAAGCCGCCGTCGCGCATGTTCACCAGCTGGCCCTTGATCGTCGCGGCGCCGCTGCGGCCGGCCACGCGGAAGGTGCGGCGCAGCGGCGCGCGGTAGCCGGCGTCGGCCATCGCCCTGGCCTGCTGCAGCGCGACGTAGAGCAGCTCGTCCTTGTTCGGCACGATCACGTCGCTCTCGAGCAGGTAGCCCAGCTTCTTCGAATCGAGCGCGCCGGTGCCGACCTTGGCCATCGCCGCGGCGGTGAAGCCTTCGGTGAGGAAGGGCAGCAGGTCGGTGCCCGTGGAGGCCGATGCGTTCTCGGCCGCGCGGCGTGCGATGTAGGTGAGGCCGCCCGCGCCGGGGATCAGTCCCACGCCCACTTCGACCAGGCCGATGTAGCTTTCCATCGCGGCCACGCGCCTGGCCGAATACACGGCCAGCTCGCAACCGCCGCCCAGCGCCATGCCGCGCACGGCCGAGACGACCGGCACGCTGGCGTAGCGGATCTTGAGCATCACGTTCTGCAGCTCTTCTTCCGCGCCCTCGACCGCGCCGATGCCCGCGACCACGAAGGCCGGCAGCATCGCCTGCAGGTCGGCGCCGACCGAGAACATCTCGTCGGGCGACCAGATCACCAGGCCCTTGTATTCGGCTTCGGCCAGCTCGACCGCGGCGCCGAGCGCCTCGGCCACGTCGGGGCTGATGGCGTGCATCTTCGAATGGATGCTCGCGATGAGCACCTCGCCATCGAGCGTCCACACGCGCACATCGCCTTCGTCGCTGATCGTGGTGCCGGCGGTGTTGGCATCGGGCGCGTTCGCGCCGAGCACGCTCTCGGGGAACAGCTGGCGGTCGTGCACCGGGAGCTTGCGCTGCGGCACGAACTGGCCCTGCGAGGCGCTCCACGAGCCTTCGGGCGTGTGCACGCCACCGGCCTTGGCCACGGCGCCTTCGAACACCCACTTGGGCAGCGGCACGGTGCTCAGTGCCTTGCCTGCGTCGATGTCTTCCTGCACCCACTGGGCGACCTGCGCCCAGCCGGCTTCCTGCCAGAGCTCGAACGGCCCTTGCTTCATGCCGAAGCCCCAGCGCATCGCGAAGTCGATGTCGCGCGCGCTCTCGGCGATGTCCGCCAGGTGCACCGCGGCGTAGTGGAAACCGTCGCGCAGGATCGCCCAGAGGAACTGGCCCTGCGGCCCTTCACTCTCGCGCAGGAGCTTCAGGCGTTCGCCCGCGGGCTTCTTGAGCATGCGGCCGTACACCTCGTCGGCCTTCGCGCCGGCGGGCACGTACTCGCCGCTCTGGAGGTCGAAGCGCAGGATGTCGCGGCCGACCTTCTTGAAGAAACCGGCCTTGGTCTTCTGGCCCAGGTTGCCCAACTCGAGCAGCTTGGCAAGCACCGGCGGCGTCGAGAAGTTCGCGTAGAACGGATCGCTCTCGGCGTTCAGGTTGTCCTGCAGCGTCTTCACGACGTGGGCCATCGTGTCCAGGCCCACCACGTCGGCGGTGCGGAAGGTGCCCGAGCTCGCGCGGCCCAGCTTCTTGCCGGTGAGGTCGTCCACCACGTCGGGCGTCAGGCCGAACTTCTCGACTTCCTTGAGCGTGGCCAGCATGCCGGCGATGCCGACGCGGTTGGCGATGAAGTTGGGCGTGTCGTGCGCGCGCACCACGCCCTTGCCGAGCGTGCTGGTGACGAAGGCCTCCAGGTCGTCGAGCACCTGGGGCTGCGTGGTGGGCGTGTTGATCAGCTCCACCAGGAACATGTAGCGCGGCGGGTTGAAGAAGTGGATGCCGCAAAAGCGCGGCTTCAACGCTTCGGGCAACGCCTCGCTCAGCTTGGTGATCGACAGGCCCGAGGTGTTGGAGGCCAGGATCGAATGCTTGGCCACGTGCGGCGCGATCTTCTTGTAGAGATCGAGCTTCCAGTCCATGCGCTCGGCAATGGCTTCGATGATGAGGTCGCACTCGCCGAGCTTGGCGAGGTCGTCGTCGTAGTTGGCCTGCTCGATCAGGCCCGCATCGGCCACGTCGCCGAGCGGCGCGGGCTTGAGCTTTTTGAGGTTGTCGATGGCGCGCGTGACGATGCCGTTCTTCGCTGCACCTTGAGCGACAGCGCCGGTCGCGTCCTTGGCCGCCAGGTCGAACAGCACGACCGGAACGCGCACGTTGACGAGGTGGGCCGCAATCTGCGCGCCCATCACGCCGGCGCCGAGCACGGCGACCTTCTTCACTTGAAATCGGGGATTTGTCATTGAGTTACTCGTTGTCTAACAGCCGACCGTTCGGGCTGAGCCTGTCGAAGCCTTTCACGCTCTGCCCGGCCCTTCGACAAGCTCAGGGCGAACGGGTTGTGGTTACTGTGCGCGGGTCCAGGTTTGGGTGCGCCAGAAAGGCCCCAAATAGCCGCGCACTTCGAGCTTCTTGCCGCCGTCGATCGGCGTGAAGCTCGCGCGGTATTCCTTGCCGTTCTCGGGGTCGAGGATCTTGCCGCCTTCCCAGACGTCCTTGCCCTCGGCCTTCTTGCCGCCGCGGATGATTTCCAGGCCCGTGATGGGCTTGCCCTTGCGGTCGTCGCTGCACTCGTCGCAGGTCGCGTCGGGCTTGGTGTCTTTCTTCAGCGACTTCTCGATGCGGCCGGTGAGCGCACCGTTGGTCTCGGCGATGCGGATCTCGGCCTTGACCTCGCCGGTCTTGTCGTCGGCGTTGCGCCACAGGCCCACCGGGGTGGTCTGGGCCATGGCCGTGAAAGAAGTGGCGGCGAGGACGATGGCTGCAAGCGTCGATTTCATGAGCGGCTCCCGGTTTGGACGATGAGGAAAGTCGGTGGCCTCAGGCCAGTGCGGCATCGGTGTCCATCAGCACCTTGCTGCCGGCGCGCGCGGTGCGCATCAGCGTCGCGGTCTCGGGGAAGAGCTTGGCGAAGTAGAAGCGCGCGGTCTGCAGCTTGGCGACGTAGAACGGATCGGTGTTGCCGGCGGCGATCTCGCGCAGCGCCACTTGCGCCATGCGGGCGAAGAGGTAGCCGAACACGAAGTGGCCGGCCACGCGCAGGTAGTCCACCGCGGCGGCGCCCACTTCGTCGGGATTCTGGAAGCCCTTGAAGCCGATCTCGGTCGTGAACTTGGTCAGCTGGTCGCCCAGCATCGCGATCGGGTTGATGAACTCGGCCATCTTCTCGTTCACGCCCTCTTCTTCCACCAGCCTGGCCACGAGCTTGCCGAACTTCTTGAGCGAGGCGCCGTTGTTGCCCAGCACCTTGCGGCCCAGCAGGTCCAGCGACTGGATCGTGTTGGTGCCCTCATAGATCATGTTGATGCGGTTGTCGCGCACGAACTGCTCCATGCCCCATTCCTTGATGAAGCCGTGCCCGCCGAACACCTGCATGCACGAATTGGTCGCGATGTGGCCGTTGTCGGTGATGAAGGCCTTCACGATGGGCGTGAGCAGCGCGACCAGTTCGGCCGAGTCCTTGCGCACCTTCTCGTCCGGATGGTTGTGCTCCTTGTCCAGCAGCAGCGTGCAGAAGATCTGCAGCGCGCGGCCACCTTCGGCATACGCCTTGGCGGTGAGCAGCATCTTGCGCACGTCGGGGTGCACGATGATCGGATCGGCTTCCTTGTCCTTGGCCTTCACGCCCGAGAGCGAGCGCATCTGGATGCGGTCCTTCGCATAGGCCAGTGCATTCTGGTAAGCCACTTCGGTCAGGCCCAGCGACTGGTTGCCCACGCCCAGGCGCGCGGCGTTCATCATCACGAACATCGCGGCCAGGCCCTTGTTGGGCTCGCCCACCAGCGTGCCGGTCGCGCCTTCGATCACGATCTGCGCGGTGGCGTTGCCGTGGATGCCCATCTTGTGCTCCAGGCCCACGCAGAAGATCGGGTTGCGTCCGCCGAGCGAGCCGTCGGCCTTGACGTGGAACTTGGGCACCACGAAGAGGCTGATGCCCTTGCTGCCCTTGGGCGCGTCCGGCAGGCGGGCCAGCACCAGGTGAATGATGTTGTCCGTCATGTCGTGCTCGCCGGCCGAGATGAAGATCTTGCTGCCGGTGATGCGGTAGGTGCCGTCGGGCTGCGGCTCGGCCTTGGTGCGCAGGAGCCCCAGGTCGGTGCCGCAGTGCGGCTCGGTCAGGCACATGGTGCCGGTCCATTCGCCGCTCGTGAGCTTGGGCAGGTAGGTCTTCTTCTGATCGTCGGTGCCGTGCGCCACGAGCGCTTCGTACGCGCCGTGCGAGAGGCCCGGGTACATGGTCCAGGCCTGGTTCGCGCTGTTGAGCATTTCGAAGAGGCACTGGTTCACCACGAACGGCAGGCCCTGGCCGCCGAAGGTCGGGTCGCACGACAGCGCCGGCCAGCCGCCTTCGACGTACTTGGCGTAGGCGTCCTTGAAGCCCTTGGGCGTCTTGACTTCGTGCGTGGTCTTGTCGAGCACGCAGCCCTCTTCGTCGCCGCTGATGTTCAGCGGGAAGGTCACTTCGGCGGCGAACTTGCCGGCCTCCTCGATCACCGCGTTGATGGTGTCGGCGTCGGTTTCGGCGTGGGCCGGCAGGGCCTTGAGTTCGTCTGCGACGTGGAGCACTTCGTGCAGCACGAACTGCATGTCACGCACGGGTGGGTTGTAGGTAGGCATCCGGAACTCTCCTGGTCGAAGCTAGATAGAAAGAAAGAAAAAGGGGGGAATCGAAAAAACGAAAACGGTGCCGCGCGCTCAGCGCACGGGCTTCAGGCGCCGGCCGACCGGTGCGGGCGCGGCGTTCTCGTCAGCGGGCGCCTCCGGCGTGGCGCTGCGCGCGAGGATGTTGTTGAAGCCGACGGTCGCGCGGCCGATGGAGCCGGGCACCTGCAGGAAGCGCGCTTCGTAGTGCAGCGCGAGGATGAGGCCGTGGATCTCGAACGCGACCTGGCGCTCGTCGGCGTCGGCGCGCAGGTGGCCTTCGGTCTGCGACTGCACGATGGCGCGCAGCACGGCGGCCTGCCAGATGCTGACCGACTCGACCAGCGCATCGCGCACGGGGCCGGGGCGATCGTCGAATTCGGAGGCGCCGCTGATGTAGATGCAGCCCGAGTCGATCTCGGTCGAGGTGCGCTTCATCCAGTTGGCGAACATGGCGCGAAGGCGCGGAAGGCCGCGCGGCGCCGAGAGCGCAGGAAAGAACACTTCCTGCTCGAAACGTGCGTGATACTCGCGCACCACGGAAATCTGCAGTTCCTCGCGCGAGCCGAAGTGGGCGAAGACGCCCGACTTGCTCATCTTGGTGATCTCGGCCACGGCGCCGATCGACAGGCCTTCGAGCCCGATCTGCGCGGCCAGCGCCAGCGCGGCGTCGACGATCACGGCCTTGGTCTGCTGGCCTTTCTGGGCGGCGCGGGCCGGCTTGGCGGGAACGGCATTGACAGACATCGTGGAGCTCCGAATAAAACGAACGGTCGTTCTATTTTGCGGGAGCTTTGCACTTTTGGCCGCAAATGACCTTCTATTCCTGAAGGTTAAATGATGCGAAGCGGGGCTGTGCTGGCCCCGCCCCCATCAGAAGTCCTGCGACACCGGCCGCACGACCACTTCGTTGATGTCCACGTTCGCCGGCTGCTCCACCGCGTAGACCACCGCACGGGCGATCGCATCGGCCGGAATCTGGTTGGCGTCGTAGAACGCCTTCACGCCGGCCGCGGCATCGGCGTCGGTGCTGCCGAACTTCAGTTCCGACTCGACCGCGCCCGGAGACACGACCGTCACCCGCACGCCGCTGTTGCCCATCTCCACGCGCAGGCCTTCGGAGATGGCGCGCACCGCATGCTTGGTGGCGCTGTACACCGTGCCGATCGGCGTGAACACCTTGATGCCCGCGATCGACGCGACGTTCAGGATGTGCCCGCTGCCCTGCGCCTGCATCCGCGGCAGCACCGCGGCGATGCCGTAGAGCACGCCCTTGATGTTGACGTCGATGGTGCGGTCCCACTCGTCCACCTTGAGCTTCTCGATGGGCGACAGCGGCATCACGCCCGCGTTGTTGACCAGCACGTCGATGCGGCCAAAGGCTTCTACTGTCGCGGCGGCCAGCTTTTCCAGGTCGACGCGCTTGGAAACGTCTGTGGCAATCGCGACCGCTTCGCCACCGGCTTCGCGGATTTCAGCAACGACCTTCTCGAGCCGGTCGGTGCGGCGTGCCGCGAGCACCACCTTGGCGCCGCGTGCGGCCAGGTGGCGCGCCATGGATTCGCCGATGCCGCTGCTCGCGCCGGTGACGATGGCGACCTTGCCCTTGATGTTGTCTTGAACGGATGTCATGGGAAATTCCTTTCGGGTGTGTTGAAGAAGTGCATGCAGTGTGGAAAATCCACGCGTTCCAGTAAATGAAACTCTGGCGACTTTAGAATTCCACATCCAGGAACAAAGGAACACCCATGTCCAACCGCCTCGAAGCCCTGCGCGTCTTCTTCACTGCCGCCGATGCCGCCAACTTCCGCGAGGCGGCCGTGCGGCTTTCCGTGTCACCGCAGGTGGTGACGCGCGCGGTGCGCGAGCTCGAAGAAGAACTGGGCGAGCCGCTCTTTCACCGCAGCACGCGCGGCGTGCAGCTCACCGACTTCGGCCGGCAACTCGCCGAGCGCGCCCGCGTGGCCGTGGGCGGCGTCGACGAGCTCTTTCACCGCATCGACCGGCGCGCGCTGTCGCAGCACGCGGGCACGGTGCGGGTCACGGCGCCGCATGTGTATGGCCGGCTCATTCCGCAGGCGCTCGCGCCGCTGCTGGCGAGTCACCCGGGTCTGGTGCTCGACCTGCGGCTGTCGGAGCAGCATGCCGATGTGGTCGACCAGCAGATCGACGTCGGCGTGCGCGTCGGGCCGATGCGCGATGCACGTTTCGTTGCGCGCAGCGTGGGCCGGATGCCGCTGCGCGTGGTGGGCTCGCCGGCGCTCATCGACCGGGTCGGCGCGCCGAGCAGCATCGATGCGCTGTCCTCGCTGCCGGTGACCGCGCTCATCGACCGCAGCTCGGGCCGCCCCTGGCCCTGGGCGTTCAGCAAGAAGCGCGTCTTCACCGTGTCGTCGCCCGCGTTCGTGACCGACAACATCGACGCCGAATGCGCCGCGGTGCTCGCGGGTGTCGGCTTCGGCCAACTCATCGGGCCGCTGGCGGACCCGTGGCTGCAATCGGGCGCGATGGTGGAGGTGCTGGAAGCCGATGCACCCGAGCCCTGGCCGATCAGCGTCTACCGGCCGCAGCGCGCGCCGGTGCCGGCACGCGTGCGGCTGGTGTACGACGAACTGATCCGCGTGCTGCGCTGAAGACGCGGCGCGTCAGTCGTACTTCTGGCCGGTGCGCATCAGCTCGGGCGTGCCGATCACGTCGTTGAGCGCATCGAAGTCCAGCATCTGCGGCCGCCACGGCTGCGTGGTGCGGTGCTTGTGCAGGCTCGCGTAGTAGCCCTGCAGCGTGTGCACCACCGCGCGCGCCGTGCCGCCCGGGAAGATCGCGATGCGAAAGCCGTGCTTGTGCAACGCGTCCGCATCCTGGATCGGCGTCTTGCCGCCTTCGACCATGTTGGCCAGCAGCGGCACGCGGTCGCCGAAGCGCCGGCAGGCCGCATCCATCTGCTCGGGCGAGCGCAGCGCCTCGATGAAGAGCGCATCCACGCCGCAGGCGAGGTATGCCTCGGCGCGGTCGAGCGCAGCCTCCAGCCCTTCGACCGCCACCGCATCGGTGCGCGCGAGGATCAGCGTGTCGCTCGAGGCGCGCGCGTCCAGCGCGGCCTTGAGCTTGCCGACCATCTCGCGCTCGGGCACCACGGCTTTTCCATCGAGGTGGCCGCAGCGCTTGGGAAAGGTCTGGTCCTCGATCTGCACCATCGCCGCGCCCGCGCGCTCGAAGCCGCGCACGGTGCGCTGCGTGTTCAGCGCATTGCCGAAGCCGGTGTCGGCATCGACGATCACCGGCAGGCTCACGCGCTCGGTGATGCGCGCGAGCGTGTCGGCCACCTCGGTGAAGGTGGTCAGGCCCACGTCGGAGCGGCCCAGCCGCGTGTAGGCGATGGAGGCGCCCGAGAGATACAGCGCCTCGAAGCCGGCCTGCTCGGCCACGAGGGCGCTGAGCGCGTCGTACACGCCGGGCGCAAGCACGATGTCGTTGCGCGCGAGCCGGGTCTTGAAGGAAGTGTTCGTCATGGGGACGCTTTCGTCGAATGGATCAATGCAGCGGCGGTGCGCGCCGCGATGTAGCCGCCGGCCACGGCGCTCAGCAGGCCGTTGCCGGAGAGATAGCCCCACACCGCATCGCCCGAGACGCCACCCGCCGCACCGCCGGCGGCGAGCAGGTTGGCGAAAGGTGTGCCGTCGTGACGCAGCACGCGCATGTCGGGCGCGGTGTCGAGGCCGCCTTGGGTGTGGAAGAGCGCGCCCGTCACCTTCACGGCGAAGTACGGGGCGTCGAGTCCGCGTGCGAAGACGCGGCCATCGGAAGATGCCGCGTTGCCACGCATGGCATCGAGCGTGGCCTGCAGAACGGTTTGCTCGCAGCCGATGCAGTCCGCCAGCGCCGCGACCGATTCGCAGCGGCGCAACGCACCCGCCGCTTCGGCCTCGCAGAAATCCGGAAAGACGCGTGCCAACGCAAGCAATGGCGCATCGAACACGTTCCACGCGATGCCGCCCGGCTGCGCGAGCACATGCACCGCCGCCTCCGAGTAGCCCAGCGTCTCGTCATGGAAGCGCCGGCCTTCGCAGTTGATCTGCACGCCGCCTTCCATCATCACGGCCCACGACATCAGCGCCCCCTGCGGCGTGACCCACGAGCCGTGGCCCTGGTAGCCGCCGAGGTCGCGCAGCCGCGCGCCCAACGATTCGCCCCAGAGGATCGCGCTGCCGTCATTGCCTGTGTAGCCGCCGAAGGTGGCCTCGGCCATCTCGGGCAGCAACGCGCGGACCATCTGCGTGTTGCCGCCGAAGCCGTTGCAGGCGAGCAGCAGCGCGTCGCAGGCCAGCGTCTCGCGGCTGCCGTCGGGCCGGGCGTAGTCGATGCCGATCACGCGATCTTCGGCATCGAGCACCAGTGTGTCGACCAGCGCCTGCGTCAGCACGGGGATGCCCGCGGCCTCGACCGCCGACTGCAGCGCGGCCATCAGCGACGCACCGGTCTTCTGCGGCAGCGCGTGCATGCGATGCACGCTGTGCCCCGGATAGAGAAAACCGTCGAGCAGCATCCACTGCAGCCCGTGCCGCTCCTGCAGCGCATCGAGCGCCGGCCCGATGGACTCCGCATAGGCCTCGACCAGCGCAGGCGCCGCGCGCCCGTGGGCCTTGGCCTGGATGTCGGCGGCGAAGCGTTCGGCGCTGTCGTCGTGCACGCCGTGGATGCCGTGTGCGCGCTGCGTGCGGGTGCCCGGCGCGGGGATGAAGCCCGAGGACAGCGCGGTCGATCCGCTGGGCAGCGCGTCGCGCTCCAGCACCACGCATTCCACGCCCGCATCGGCCAGCATCAGCGCGGCCGTGAGCCCGCAGGCGCCGCCGCCGACGATGGCGACCGGTACGTGCGCATCGGCCTCGACCCGTGCCGCGCGGCGGATGAGACGCGAGGGGCTTGCTGTCATGCGAGCGATGCGGTGAAGGCCGCGCAGTCCGTCACCTCGGCCACGTTGCGCATGTCGGCCAGCGAGGTCTGGTGGCGCTCCTCGCCGAAGGCCGCGCAGCCGTCGGCGAGCACCAGCGTGCGGTAGTCGCGCATGTGCGCATCGCGCACCGTGCTCGCGACGCCGCCGTTGGTGACGATGCCGCAGACCGCGACGGTGTCGATGCCCGCGCGGCGCAGTACCCAGTCCAGCTGCGTGTTGAAGAAGGCCGAGTAAGCGACCTTGCTGACCGTCACGTCGATGAGCCCGGCCAGCGCATCGACATTCGCCTGGCCCCAGCTGCCAGGCGCGAAGTCGCCCTTCTTCAGGTACGGGCGCAATGCCTTCAGGTGCGGCGAGACCATCGGCTCGCCGCCCGCATCGGGCCACAGCGTGAACTGGCTCGCGACCACGAGGCCGCCCGCCGCCTTGAGCGCGCGCGCCACCTCGGCCACGCGCGCCGGCAGCAGCAGCGCCGGCGGGTTGGTGTCGCCGCCGCGCGCATAGGCGCCGTTCGCATCGAGAAAATCGTTCTGCAGGTCGATGACGACCAGCGCCGTCTTCGCCGCGATGGGTTTGGTCGCTTCGCTCATGACAGCCTCACCAGCAGGTTGCCGTGCGCATCGACCTCGGCGTTGAAGCCGGGTTCGAGCCACACGGTGGTGTCGGCCTGCTCCAGGATCGCGGGGCCTTCGATGCGCGCTGCCACCGGCAGCTCGAGCCGCGCATAGCGCACCGCCTCGTGCCACTGGCCGTGGTGGAACACGCGCTGCGTGCCCAGCGGCGCGGTGCTGCCCTCCCCTTCGGGCGCGAGCACCTTCAGGTCGAACTTGGGCCGCACGCCGATGCGCGCGTAGCGCAGGTTCATCACGCGGATCGGAATGCCTTCGAGCACGCGGCCGAACGCTGCCGTGTAGCTGGCTTCGAACGCGGCGCGGATCGATGCAGCCGTGATCGGCGCCTTGCCTGCATCGGCCAGCACCACGGGCAGCGTGTGCGTCTGGCCCGCGTAGAGCATGTCGAGCGCGATCACTTCGCGCACTTCGTCGAAGCGCACGCCGGACGAATCGAGGCGCTGCTGGCAGCTCGCCGCCAGCTCGTCGATGCGGCGCTGCACGTCGCCCACGTCCAGTTCGGTCAGCGGCTTGTTGAGCGTCTGCACCGCGTCGTGGCGCATGTCGGCGATCACGCAGCCGAGCGCCGAGGTCACGCCGGGGTAGCGCGGCACGATGCCCGTGGCGACGCCCACCTCGCGCATCATCGCGCACACATGCAACGCACCACCACCGCCGAAGGGCATGTAGGCGAAGCGGCGCGGATCGTGGCCGCGCTCGATGGAAACGAGGCGAATGGCACCCGCCATGCGCGCATTCGCCACCGTGAGGATCGCCTCGGCCGCGGCGTGCACATCCAGGCCCAGCGGGCGCGCGACGTGCGCCTCGATCGCCTGGCGCGACTTCTCCGCATCCAGTGCCGCGAGCAGGCCGCCGCCCAGCGGACGGTCCGCCGCGATGCGCCCCAGCAGCACGTTCGCATCGGTCACCGTCGGGCGCATGTTGCCGCGCCCGTAGCACGCCGGGCCCGGCACGCTGCCGGCCGACTCGGGGCCCACCTGCAGCATGCCGCTCGCGTCCACCGAGGCGATGGAGCCGCCGCCCGCGCCGATGGTCTCGATCTGGATCATCGGCGAGCGGATCACCATGCCGAACTCGATGGCGGTCTGCGCGGCCAGTGCCGCTTCGCCGTTCGCCACCAGCGACACGTCGAACGAGGTGCCGCCCATGTCGCCGGTGATCGCGTTCGGAAAGCCGGCCGCGCGCGCGATGGCCGCGCAGGCGATGACGCCCGCCGCCGGGCCCGAGAGCGCCGTGCGCACCGGCAGGTCGCTCGCGGTCTGGCGCGACATCACGCCGCCGTTGCTCTGCACCACCAGCAATTCGCCCGCGAAGCCCTGGCCGCGCAGGTCGGATTCGAGCCGGCCGAGGTAGCTGCCCACCACCGGCTGCAGCGCGGCGTTGAGCGTGGCGGTCGAGCAGCGCTCGAACTCGCGGATCTCGGGCAGCACTTCGCTGGCCGAGGTGACGTGCGGGTTGGGCCAGAGCTCGCGCACCGCCGCGACGGCCAGGCGCTCGTTCTCGGGGTTCGCGTAGGTGTTGATGAAGAACACGCACACGGCCTCGCAGCCGGCTTCGAGCAGCGAGCGCGCTTCGGCGCGCACCTGTTCCAGGTCGACCGCGGTGTGCAGCGTGCCGTCGGCCAGCACGCGCTCGTCCACCTCGCGGCGCAGGTCGCGCGGCACCACGGGCGTGAAGCTGCCGCGCAGGCCCCAGGTTTCGGGGCGGTCGCGGCGGCGCATCTCCAGCACGTCGCGGAAACCGCGCGTGGTGATGATGCCGGTGCGTGCCACCTTGCGTTCGAGCAGCGCATTGGTGCCGACCGTGGTGCCGTGCACGATGGTGGAAATGTCCGCGGCCGAATCGGCCACGCGCGCCACGCCGTTCATGAAGCCGCGCGCTTCCTCGCCGCGCGTGGAAGGCACCTTGACGATGCGCGCCGTGCCGTTGGCCTCGTCGAGCACGAAGAGGTCGGTGAAGGTGCCGCCGACATCGACGCCGACGACAAGGGATTTACCAGTGGAAGTCATTCGGAGGCTTTCTTCTTGCTGCTGTCGGTCGTCACATAGCCCATCGCGCTGTCGGCTTCGCGCTGCGGCGCGGGCCGCTCGGCCGCATGGCCCCAGCCGCCGCCGCCGGGCGTTTCGAGCCGCACGCGTTCGCCGCGCGCAAGCTGGATGCCGCGCATCTTCGAGACCATGGGCGGCGTGTGCCACGTGCCGTCGTTCTCGTAGCTGAACCTGTTGACCGCGCCCTCGCCGCCGCCCGCGATGCCCTTGGGCGGCGAGGTGCCGCGCTCGCCGAAGACGAACACCTCTGCGTCCTTCTCCAGCAGTTCGATTTCGTACACGGCGCCCAGGCCGCCGCGGTGCCGGCCGTCGCCGCCCGAATCGGCGCGCAGCGACCATTCGGTGAAGCGCACCGGGTAAGCGGCTTCGAGGATCTCCAGCGGCGGAATCGTCGCGGTCGAGATCGGCGCGTTGCCGTGCGAGAGACCGTCGCCACCCGAGTGCCCGCCATGCCCGCCGCCGAAGAAGCTGAACATCACCCAGCGCTGGCCTTCGCGGCCCTTGTCGCTGCGGTGGCCCGCGATCGACAGCGCGTTGATGGTGCCGTAGGCCTGCGCCACCGCGCGCGTCGGGTCGGCCTGCGCGGCCGCGCTGAAGATCACGTCGATCATGCGCAGGATGGTCTCGGTGTAGCCGCCGACCGGGCGCGGGCGCTCGCAGCTGATCACCAGCTTGTCGGGAATATTGAAGTCCACCGCGTCGAGCACGCCGGCATTGGCGGGCACGTCGGGAAAGAGGTGCTTGAGCGCGACATAGCACGCCGCCACCGCGGTGGCGCGCGAGATGTTCACCGGCCCCGCGCATTGCGGGGAGGTGCGAGAGAAGTCGAGCAGGAGCCGGTCGCCCGCCACCGTCATGTCCAGCGCGATGGTGAGCGGCTCGTTGGTGATGCCGTCGTTGTCCAGCACGTCCTCGAAGCTGTAGCGCCCGTCGGGCAGCGACGCGATGTGCGAGCGCATGAGGCGCAGCGCGCGGCCGCGCAGCTCGCCCAGCGCGTTCAGCACGAGGTCGTCGCCGTATTCGTCGAGCAGGCCGTTCAGGCGCTTCTCGCCGAGCTCCAGCGCCGCGAGTTGGCCGTTCAGGTCGCCCCAGAGGCTGTCGGGCAGGCGCGTGTTGGCCTGCAGGATGGCGAGCACGTCCGCATCGAGCACGCCACCCCGCACGATGCGAACCGGCGGAATCTGCACCGCCTCCTGCCAGCACTCGGTGGCGGCCGGGTTGTAGTTGCCGGGCACCGCGCCGCCCACGTCGTGCCAGTGCGCGGCCGAAGCCATGTAGCAATAGAGCTTGCCGTTGCGAAAGAACGGCTTGACCAGCTTGAAGTCGTTGGCGTGCGTGCCGCCGTCGTAGGCGTCGTTGCTGATCCAGATGTCGCCGTCCTTCATGCCGCCGCGCGGCCCGGCCGCCTTGGCGGTCGCGCGCACGGCGAAGGCCATGGCGCCCACGAACACCGGCAGGCCCGACTTGCCCTGCACCAGCGTGTCGCCGCTCACCGCGTCGTACAGGCCGTGGCAGGCGTCGTGCGCCTCGGCAATGATGGGGTTGAACGCGCTGCGGTAGAGCGTGGCGTCCATCTCGTCGGCCACCTGTTCGAGGCGGCCGCGCAGCACGGCGAGCGTGACGGGGTCCAGGGTGTTGTTCATTCAGTTCTCCATGTCGATGCGGTCCTTCTCCAGGAATACCGCGGAACCGGCTTCGCCGGGCCGCCGGTATTGCCCCCTGGAAGGGGGTTGGCGGCCACACGAAGTGGGCAAGCCTGGGGGTCAGTCAACCTTTGCGCCGCTGGCCTTGACGACCTTGGCCCATTTGTCGATCTCACGTTTGACGTGAGCGGTGAATTCGGCCTGCGTGGAGCCGACCGGTTCGGCGCCGAGCGCGGCCAGCTTCTCGCGCACATCAGGCAGCTTCAGGATGCGCTGCACCTCGGCCGAGAGCTTGTCCACCACCGGCTGCGGCGTGCCCTTGGGCGCGAAGAGGCCCGACCACGCGTCGGCATAGAAGCCCGGGTAGGTTTCCGCGATGGTCGGCAGATCGGGCAGCGACGGCGAGCGGCGCAGGCTCGTGAGCGCAATGGCGCGCAGCTTGCCGGCCTTGACGTGCGGCAGCGCCGACGGCAGCCCGTCCACCATCATCTGCACCTGCCCCGCGAGCAGGTCGGACACGGCCGGCGCGCTGCCCTTGTAGGGCACGTGCGTGATGTCCACGCCGGCATCGGCCTTGAGCATCTCCATGCCCAGGTGCGCGGCCGTGCCGTTGCCCAGCGACGCGTAGTTGAGCTTGCCGGGCTCCTTCTTCGCGAGCGCCACGAGCTCGGCCAGGTTCTTCGCCGGCACCGACGGATGCACCACCAGCACGTTGGGCACGACGGCCACCTGGCTCACGGCGACGAAGTCGGCCACCGGGTCGTAGGGCATCTTGCTGTAGAGCGAGGTGTTGATGGCGTGCGAGCCGGTCACGCCCATCACCAGCGTGTAGCCGTCGGCCGGCGACTTGGCGACGATGTCGGAGCCCACGTTGCCGCCCGCGCCCGCGCGGTTGTCCACCAGCACGGGCTGGCCCCAGTGCTCGCTCATCTTCACCGCCACCAGGCGCGCCGCCGCATCGGTGGCGCCGCCCGGCGGGAACGGCACGACGAGGCGGATCGCCTTGGTCGGGAAATCGCCCGCCTGGGCGGCCGCGGCGAGCGGCAGGCAGACGAGGAGCGTGCTCGCGAGATAGCGCAGGAGTTTCATGATGGGGGTGGGCTGCAAGAGTGGGAAGAGGGTCAGGCCGCGAGCGCTTGCCACAGCGCGCGCAGGGCGGTGCCGGCGGGCGCATCGAGCGCGATGTCGCAGAAGCGCGCGGCCCTCGGGCCCGCGACGCTGTGGGCGGCGTAGTGCGTGAACTTGGCGGCAAGCGCCGCGCGGTCGAGCGGTTGCGCCGCATCGCCTGCGATGGTGCCCACGGTGTGCTGCAGCGTGCCGCCCGCGCGTGTCACGGCGAGCGTGGCGCCGCGGTGCTTTCGCGCTGTCAGGTCCGCATCGGTTTGGAGCACGACCAGCGCTTCGAGCCGCCGCAACTCGGCGTCGTCGAAGCGCGGCGCGGCATAGACCGAGGGATCGACATCGCCGAAGCGCAGCATCGCCGCGACGCCGAACGACAGGCTGAACTGCGCCTGGATCGGCGTGCGCGGCGCGCGGTTGCCGCAGTAGACGATGGCTTCTTCGTACACGGTGAGCACGATGGCTTCGATGCCCGCGGTGTCGCCGCCTAGCTGCTCGCGGATCTGGCGCGCCGCCGTCGCGCCGTAGTGCACATGGCGCACAGCTGCGAAAGGCTTGATGTAGGCGTCCTGCAGCAGCGACGTCGCCGCATCGGGCAACGGCTGCGCGGTCGCGGCCGAGTGCGTTTGCGCGTAGTGGGCCAGCGCGCCTTCGGGCGCGTCGATGCCGGCCGCGCTCGCGAACGCCGATTGAAGCCCGAGCGATGCGCTGTGGCCGAGGTAGGTGTTGCGCGCGGTGCGGCCTTCGCGCACCGGCAGATAGAGGCTGGTTGCGAGCTGGCACGCAGCGATGTCGATGGCCTGCACGATGCCCGCCGGCGCGAGGCCGAGCAGGCGCGCGACACCCGCCGCCACGCCCAGCGCGGGCCAGTTCGCATCGACATGCATGCCGGGCCGGATGCGCAGCCACGCGCCGCAGCGCGCGCCGACCTCGTAGCCGAGCACGAAGGCATCGACGAAATCGCCCAGGCTCGCGCCGCGCCGCAACGCCAGCGGCAGCAGCGCCGCCACCAGCGGCACGCCGGGGCGGCCGTGCGCGAGCGCGTGGCCTTCGCAGGCCTCGTCCCAGGTCGCGGCCATGGCCAGCACCTGCGCTGCCGCCTGCACGCCCATCGCGGCGCCGCCGGGGAAAGCGAAGTCGCCGGGCTCGCAGGCCGCGAGCGCCGCTTCGAGCCGCCGTACTTCGTCCGCATGCCGGCCCGCGAGTGCGCAGCCGGCCGTATCGACCAGCAGTCGCCGCGCCTGCGACGCAGCGTTGGCCGACGCAGGCCGTGCCGCGTGCAGCGCCACCACGGCCTGCAGCACCGCGCGTTGTGCGTCGGCGTCAGGCTGCATCGGTTTCTTTCTTCGCGGCCATGCGCTGGCGCAGGAGACGCAGCAGCCCGCCCGCATCGACCATGTCCATGAGGAAACCCGGCACGGGCTCGCACGCGAGCGTGCGCCCTTCGGCATTGCGCACGGAGGGGGTGCGGGTGTCGAGTGCGATGCGTTCTCCATCGACCAGCGATTCGGCTTCTGCGCAGGTCAGCAGCAGCAGGCCGACGTTGAAGGCATTGCGGAAATAGAGCCCGCTGTACGACGGCGCGATCACCGCCGCCACGCCCAGTTGCACGAGCACGGCCGCGGCCTGTTCGCGCGAGGAGCCGATGCCGAAGTTGGGGCCGGCCACGATCACGTCGCCCGGCTGCACCTCGCTCGCGAACTCGGGGCGGATGGCTTCGAGGCAGTGCTTCGCGATGATGTCGATGCCGTGCTTCATCGCATGGCCCGGCGCGAGCGCGTCGGTGTCGATGTCGGCGCCCAGGCGCCACACCCGGTGCAGGGTCTGATCGGTCATGCGAGCACCTCGCGCGGATCGGTCACGCAGCCGCGCAATGCAGCCGCCGCCACCGTGTAGGGCGAGCCCAGGTAGACCTGCGCGCTCGGCGAGCCCATGCGGCCCTTGAAGTTGCGCGCGGTGGTGGAGATGACGGTGACGTCGTCGCCCATCGGGTCGCCGTAGCCGGAGCAGGCGCCGCACGCGGTCGGGAAGAGCTCGGCGCCCGCATCCATCAGCACCTGCAGCACGCCCTCTTCGCGCGCCGCCTCCTGGTCGCGGATGCTGGCGGGCGCCACGATCAGGCGGATGCCGCTCGCCACCTTGTGGCCGCGCAGCACCTGCGCGGCGGCACGCAGGTCGTCGAGCTTGGCGCCGGTGCACGCGCCGATGTAGGCCACGTCGACCGGCGTGCCCACGTAGCGGCTCACGCCGTGCGCGTTGGCCGGACTGTGCGGCGCGGCGACGTAGGGCTCGAGCGTGGAGGCATCGAAGCGATGGTCCGAGAGCGCCGCGCCTTCGTCGGTGAACCAGGGCGCCATGTCGACGGGCGGCGCGCCGGCGCCGGCCAGGAATTCGGCGGTGGTTGCATCGGGCGCGATCAGCCCGGCCTGCGCGCCCAGCTCGGCGCTCATGTTCGAGAGCGTCATGCGCTCCTGCATCGACAGCGCGACGACCGCCGGCCCCGCGAACTCGACCGCCTGGTAGCGCCCACCGTTCATGCCGAAGCGGCCGATCATGTGCAGCATCATGTCCTTGGCGGTCACGCCCGCGGGGAGCGCGCCGTCCCACCACATGCGGATGGTCTCGGGCACGCGCAGCCAGATCTCGCCGGTCACCATCACGCCCAGCATCTCGGTGCTGCCGATGCCGAACATGTAGGCGCCGAACGCGCCGCCCGTGGGCGAGTGCGAATCGCCGCCCACGCACAGCATGCCGGGGCGGATGTGGCCGTGCTGCGGCACCACCACGTGGCAGATGCCCTGGCTGTCGTACACGTGCGGCAGCTGCTGGTCGCGCGCCCAGTCGCGCGCGATGCGCACGATGCGGCGCGAGTCGTCGTCGCGCTCGGGCACGTAGTGGTCCATGACCAGCACCACGCGCGAGCGGTCCCAGATCTGCGCGCCCAGTTCCTCGAGCATGGGTTTGAGGCGCCGCGGGCCCGAGGAGTCGTGGAACATCGCCAGGTCGACGCCGCAGGTGACGATCTCGCCCACCGACACCCGCTCGCGTCCGCTTGCGCGTGCGATGAGCTTCTGCGCCAGCGTCTGCTTCTGCGTCTGCGCGTGCGCCGGCGCGCGGGTTGGAGCCATCGATGTCATTCCGGCTTGGCTCCCGAGAACTTGACCACCTTGGCCCAGCGCGTGATCTCGCTCTGCACGAAAGCGGAGAACTGTTCGGTCGAATTGCCGACGGGAATGGCGCCTTCGGTGTCCAGCCGCTGGCGCATGTCGGCCTGCTGCAGCGCGTGGCGCGCGGCATCGCCGATCTGCTTCACACGGTCGGCGGGCATGTGCGCGGGGCCGAAGAGGCCGAACCACGCGCTCGACTCGTAGCCCGGCAGCGCCTCGGCAATCGCCGGCACGTTCGGAAAGGCCGGCAGCCGCTTGGCCGTGGTCACGCCCAGCGCCTTGAGCTTGCCGGCCTGGATGTGCGCCTTCACGTTGCCCACGGCCGCGAACATCAGCTGCACCTGGCCCGCGAGCACGTCTTGCACGGCGGGCGAGGTGCCCTTGTAGGGGATGTTCACGATGTCCACGCCCGACTGCATCTTGAAAGCCTCGCCCGCCATGTGCAGCGAGGAGCCCACCGCGCCGATCGCGAAGTTCAGCTGCCCGGGCTTCGCCTTGGCGAGCGCGATGAGCTCGCGCACGTCCTTGGCGGGCAACGACGGGTGCGCCACGAGGATCGAGGGCGAGGTCGCCACGCAGGTGAGCGCGGTGAAGTCCTTCACCGGATCGAAGGGCAACGTCGGGTAGAGCGTGGCGTTGATCGCGTGGCTGGTGAAGCTCATCAGGAGCGTGTTGCCATCGGGCGCGGCCTTGGCGACCGCATCGGCGGCGATGTTGCCGCCCGCGCCGGGCCGGTTCTCGACGATCACCGTGCGGCCGAGCGCCGGGCCCATGCTCACGGCGAGCGAGCGCGCGAGCGTGTCGGTCGAGCCGCCCGCGGGCGCGCCCACCAGGATGCGCACCGGCGCATTGCCGATCTGCGCGAAGGCGCCGCCGGCCCATGCCGCGGCCAGCGACGAGAGGAGGATGTCGCGTCTTTTCATGTGTTGTTCTCCGGGGGAAATCGGGGGTGTTTCGCGGGGGTCAGAGCCCCAGGTAGGCGCGCCGCAGTTCGTCGCTGCCGAGCAGTTCGCCCGGCAGGCCCGAGAAGCGCACGCTGCCGTTCTCCAGCACGTAGGCGCGGTCGGCGATCTCCAGCGACTGGCCCACGTTCTGCTCGACCAGCATCACGGCGAGGCCGCCGTCGCGCAAGTTGCGGATCAGCGAGAACATCTCTTCGACCAAGAGCGGCGAAAGACCGAGCGAGGGCTCGTCCAGGATCAGCAGCACCGGCTCGGCCATGAGGCCGCGCGCGATGGCCAGCATCTGCTGCTCGCCGCCGCTCATCGTGCCGGCGTGCTGCGCCATGCGCTCGCGCAGCCGCGGGAAGATGTGGAACATCTTCTCGACGTTGGCCACGCGCCGCTCGCGGGCGCGGGTGAAGGAGCCCAGCTCCAGGTTCTCCAGCACGCTCAGGTTGGGAAACACCTTGCGGCCTTCGGGCACCTGGATGAGGCCGGCCTTCACCACATCGCGGTAGTGCGCGCCGCTCAGGTCCTTGCCGTCGAAGCGCACCGTGCCGCCCCAGGCGGGGCACAGGCCGCAGACCATCTTGTTGAGCGTGGACTTGCCCGCGCCGTTGCTGCCGAGCAGCGCGACCATCTCGCCCGCGTTCACCGCGAGGTCGACGCCGCGCAGCACCTCGACGCGGCCGTAGCCGCCGCGCAGGCCTTGAATCTCCAGAAGCGCGCTCATGCCTCGACTCCCGATGCGGCCTTGCGCAACCGCGCCGCGGTGCCATGGCCCAGATAGGCTTCGACGACCTTGTCGTCGGAGGTCACTTGCGCCGGGCTGCCCTCGGCGATCAGCTGGCCCTGCGCGAGCACCCACACGTGTTCGGCCAGGTGCATCACGGCCTGCATGACGTGCTCGATCATCAGCACGGTGACGCCGCTGTCGGCGATGCCGCGCACCACCGGCATCATCTCGGCGATCTCCTGCGGGTTGAGGCCCGCGAGCACTTCGTCGAGCAGCAGCAGGCGCGGCTTGGTGGCGAGCGCGCGCGCCAGTTCGAGGCGCTTGCGGCCGGCCACGGTGAGGTCGGATGCGGGCTTGTCCAGCTGCGGCGCGAGGCCCACGCGCAGCGCGACGGCTTCGGCGTTTCGCAGCGCCTCGGCGCGGCCGCGCACATGCAGGTGCGCGCCGACGGCGATGTTCTCGCGCACGGTCTGCGCGGCGAAGGGCTTCACGATCTGGAAGGTGCGGGTCATGCCGAGCGCCGCGTTGCGGTGCGGCTCGCGGCCGGTGATGTCCTCGCCCGCGAAGCGCACGGTGCCGGTGTCGGGTTTCAGGAACCCCGACATCAACGCGAACAGCGTGGTCTTGCCCGCGCCGTTCGGGCCGATCAGCGCGCTCAGGCTGCCCTCGCGCACCGAGAGGCTCACGTTCTGCACGGCTTTGAGGCCGCCGAAGGAGCGCGAGAGGCCGTCGATGGCCAGCAGGGCGTCAGTCATGGCGGCCTCCCTTCGGCTTCCACAACTGCCGCACCGACAGCCCGATGCCCGCGATGCCGCGCGGCACGAAGATGACGATGAGCACCAGCACCGTGCCGTAGATCACCATGTTGATGCCCGGCAGTTCGCCGAAGAGGTTGCGCGTGAGGTCCGACAGCAGGTGCAGCACGACCGCGCCGAGCACCGGGCCCCACATCGTTCCCATGCCGCCGACGATGGCCGCGACCAGCGCCTCGATCGACACGGCCGGCCCGTAGGCGATGCCCGCGTCGATGTACTGGAACACCTGCACGTAGAAGGCGCCCGCCGCGCCCATGAACGCCGCCGACAGGCCGATGGCGCCGAGCTTCACGCGGAACGGATTGACGCCGACGGCGCGCGCGGCGTCTTCGTTGTCGCGCACCGCCTGCAGGTACGCGCCGAAGCGGCCGTTGCGCAGCCACCAGGTGACCAGCAGCGCCGCGACGACCATCGCGAGCACCACCCAGAGGTAACCCGCACGCGAGGAGAACTGCAGGTTGCCCACCGATTCGCGCAGCGGCACCATGAGCCCGACGCCGCCGCCGGTGAAATCGACCGACAGCGCGAGGATGCGGAACACCTCGGCGAAGGCCAGCGTGACGAGCGCGAAGTACGAGCCCTTCAGGCCGTAGCGGAAGGTGAGCGCACCCATGAAGAGCCCCACCAGCGCCGCGCCGACGATGGCCAGCGGCAGCGCGACCCAGGCGTTGATGCCGCCCTGCAGCTGAGCAATCGCCTGGATGTACGCGCCGGTGCCGAAGAACAGCGCATGCCCGAACGAGAACTGCCCGCCGAAGCCGCCCAGGATGTTCCAGGCCTGCGCGATGAGCGTGGCATAGAGCGCCATCATCACGAAGTTGAGCGTGACGCCCGACTTGGTGACGAACGGCACGCACGCGACCAGCACCGCGAAGAGCGCGATGCCCGCGAGTTGCTTTGCGCCCGCGTTCATGCCTTGGCTCCGAACATGCCCTGCGGCCTGAAGAGCACCACGCCGATGAAGATCGCGAAGATGCCGATCTGCCCGAGCGATTCACCGAGGTACAGGCCGCCGAGCGATTCGACGATGCCCACAAGGAAGCCGCCGATCAGCGCCCCCACGAAGCTGCCCATGCCGCCGAGCACGACGATGGTGAAGGCCACCAGCACGAAGCCGCCGCCCACCTGCGGGTTGACGTAGTACGCCGGCAGCAGGAAGCACGCGGCGGCGCCAAGGCACGCGAGGCCGATGCCGAAGCTCATCGCGTAGACATGGTCCACGTCGATGCCCATGAGCTTGGCGCCCTCCTTCTCTTTCGCGACCGCGCGGATGGCGCGGCCCAGGTCGGTGCGGCCCATGATCCAGAACAGGATGCCCGAGACCACGAGCGCACCCGCGAAGGCCACGAGCTTGGGCACCGCGATCATCGCGGGGCCGATGGCGACGGTGGTGAGCGAATAGGCCGTGTCGATGTTGCGCGTGTCGGACTTGAAGAACAGCAGCGCGAGGTTCTCCATGACGATCGCGATGCCGAGCGTGGCCAGCAGGATGTTCTCGTCCTTGCCGTGCCCCGCGCGGTTGATGACCACGCGCTGCAGCGCATAGCCGAGCGCGAACATGCCCAGCACGACGATGGGCAGCGCGAGGTAGGGGTCGATGCCCAGCTTCTCTTTCAGGAAGTACACCGCGTACAGCGCCAGCATCAGGCTGGCGCCGTGCGCGAAGTTGATGATGTGCAGGACGCCGTAGATCAGCGTGAGCCCCAGCGCGATCAGTGCGTACACCGCGCCCGTCGTCAGCCCGTTCAGGACCGACGGGAAAAGAATGCCGAAATCGAACATCCCGCCTTCCGCCTCAGGCCGCGCGCAGCGGGAACACCGGGTCCACTTCGCGGTAGTCGCGCGGGATGATGACCTTGATGTCGTTCTTCACCACCTGCGTCATCAGCGGCTGCGCACCTTCGTTCTGGCCGTTGACGAACTTGGTCGGGCCGTAGGGCATGAAGTGGTTCGAGAAGGTGCTCTTCTCCAGCGCATCGACGATGGCCGCGCGCTCGGTGGACTTGGCGCGCTCCAGCGCATCGGCCAAGAGCCACATCGAGGCGTAGGTCATGAAGACCTCGTAGCTGAAGAACTGGCCCTTGGCCTCCACGCGCTTGCGCAGGTCCTGCGCGCGCTTGTCCTTGGGGTTGAACCAGTGGTTGCAGTCGATGATGCCGTTGGCCGCGTCCGGAAATTCCTTCACGAACTTGTAGCTCGAGGCCGCGCCGCCCAGCACCGAGAAGATCGCCTTGGGCACCACCTTCTGCTGCTGCATGGTGCGCACGAGCAGCGCGTACTCGTTGTAGTAGTTGGCCGGGATCACGATGTCGGGGTTGATCGACTTCATGCGCAGCACGATGTTGTTGAAGTCGCGCGTGGGGTTCGCGTGCTTGACCACTTCCTTCACCTCGAAGCCGTAGCCCGGCAACTCGCGCGAGAGCAGCTGCGCGGTGCCGGCGCCGAAAAGCGACTCCTCGTGGATGATCATCACGGTCTTGGCCGGGTTGCCCGCAGCCTTGTTGAGCACCAGCAGGTTGGCCATGGCCACCTCGGTCGATTTCTTGTAGCCCGGGCCGAAGCGGAAGGTGTTCTTCAGGCCGCGCTCCACGATCTGGTCGGCCACGCCCACGTCCACCACGTGCGGCAGGTTGTACTTGGCCGCGGCCTGCGTGGTTGCGAGGCAAATGGCCGAGGCATACGCGCCCACGATGGCCGAGACGCCGGCCTCGTTCATCTTCTCGACCTCGGCGGCGCCGGCCTGCGGCTGCGACTGCGCATCGCCCAGCAGCGCTTCGAGCTTCGCGCCGCCGAGCGACTTGATGCCGCCGGCCGCGTTGATGTCCTCGATGGCCATGAGCGCGCCGAGGCGGCACTGCTGGCCCGAATAGGCGAGCGCGCCGGTGACCGGGTGCAGCACGCCGACCTTGACGGCCTTGGGCTGCGCGCCGGCCACGAGCGGGAAGGCAACGGCGGTCGCCAGGGCGGCGGACTGCGACACGAAACTGCGGCGGTTCTGCATGGTGGGCTTTCCTTTTTCTCTTCAGTTGAACTGGGCTGACACGTCTTTGCTGACCCACACCTTCGCGTCGATGCTGCCCACGCGGGAGAGCTGCATTTCGTAGGTGTAGCGGTCGGGGCGGTAGAGGCCGTGCAGCCACTGCACGGGCCGCTCGTCTTCGTCGTAGATGAGGCGGCGCACCGCGAGCAGGGCCGAGCCGACCGAGACATCCAGGTGCTGCGCGATCACGTTGTCGGCCAGGCGCGCGGAGATCGTCTGATGCGCGCGGCCCACCTTGACGCCCGACTCCTCCAGCAGCACGAGGATCGGCTTCTTGGAGAGCTCGCGGCGGCCGAAGCGGCGCGCGATGGTGTCGGGCACGTAGGTGGTGATGTGGGAGAGCGGCCCCTCCTTGGTGGCGCGCACGCGCACCGCCTTCTGCACCGCGTCGCCCAGCTTCAGCTGCAGCGCCTCGGCCACCTGCGTGGAGGCGGTGATGGTCGCGACCTCGATCACCTTCACCGAGGTGTGCAGGCCCATGGTGACCAGGTTCTCCAGCAGGCCGCGCAGGTTGGCGCGCTCCAGGTTCTTCGTGCCCGGCTGTTCACCGGCGGCCGGTGGCGGCAATGCGCGCGTGCGGCGGCCGGGGTTGCGTTCGATCAGCCCTTCGGAGGAGAGCTGCTCGAGCGCGCGGCGCACCGTGACGCGGGCCACGCCGAACTGCGCCATGAGCGCCAGTTCGCCGGGAAGGCCTTCCGCAAAACGCCCCTCGTGCAACTGCTCACGCAGGACCAGATAGATCTGGTGGTATTTCGGCAAAGGCATTTGCGACATGCCTTTGATGTTTTTGCAGTTTCAATGTTCTGTCAATGGGACATTTAAAACCGAAGGCCGCGCTGCCAGGCGCCGGGGGTGAAACCGAACTGGCGCGTGAAGATGCGCGTCATGTGGCTTTGGTCGGCGAAGCCGCTGGCCGCCGCGGCCTCCGCAAGACCGGCGCCGTGGCGGATCAGGTGGCGCGCGCGTTCGCTGCGCTGCAGCACGAGCCATGCGTGCGGGGGCACGCCGTACGTTTTCTCGAAGCGCCGCAGCACCTGGTAGGTGCTCAGGCCCGTCATCGCGGCGAGTTCGGCGAGCGTGGGCGGCGCGAGCAGTTCGTCGGCGAGGCGCTCGCGCACCTGCCGCACGTCGGCGGATGCTTCGCGCGAAGGCGCGGCGGTGGAGTGGTTGTCTCGCAGCAGGCCGCAGACTTCGGCCATCGATTCTTCGCAGGCGAGCGATTCGGCGCGGCGCGCGTCCGGCGAGGCGATGCGCCAATCGTCGAGCCGGGTGAACAGGCGGCGCAATGTGTCGCCGAGCCTTGCGTCCTGGATGACGGGACGCGTCAACGCCACATCGGCGGCGACATCGCCATTCATCGCGGCCATGACGCCGGCATCGAAATACACCATGCGCCAACGGCGCGACGGCCCGCCGAGCGGCTGGCCGTCATGCACTTCACCGGGGTTGGTGGCGATCAAATCGCCGACATACGCATCGACCTTGCCGCGCCCGCTGGCCGAGCGCTGCGCGCCCTGCTCCAAGAGGCCCAATCCGTAGGTGGAATGCCAGTGCCGGCCGTAGTGGCGGGCACTCTCGATCGCGGTGCCGTGCACGCCCTCCCAGGGCGTGCCGAACACCTGCGATCGATGGTCCGGCGGCGTCTTCATCCGCCGGATGATCGCAGAGGATCAGAGCTTGAAGGGAATCACTTCCTGGCGTTGTTCGCCGAGGCCCTCGATGCCCAGCGTCATCACGTCGCCCTTCTTCAGGAACAGCGGCGGCTTCATGCCCATGCCGACGCCGGGCGGCGTGCCGGTGGTGATCACGTCGCCGGGCATCAGCGTCATGAACTGGCTCACGTAACTCACGATCTTGGCGACCGTGAAGATCATGGTCTTGGTGCTGCCCGTTTGCACGCGCTGGCCATTGAGGTCGAGCCACATCGCGAGCTTCTGGGGGTTCTCGATTTCGTCGCGCGTCACGAGCCACGGGCCGAGCGGGCCGAAGGTGTCGCAACCCTTGCCCTTGTCCCAGGTGCCGCCGCGCTCGATCTGGTATTCGCGCTCGCTCACGTCGTTGATCGTGCAGTAGCCGGCCACGTAGTCGAGCGCGCTCTTCTGCGAGACGTAGCGCGCCTGGGTGCCGATGACCACGCCGAGCTCGACTTCCCAGTCGGACTTGACCGAGCCCTTGGGCAGCATCACCGGGTCGTTCGGGCCCTGGATGCAGCTGGTGGCCTTCATGAAGACCACGGGTTCCTTGGGCACCGGCAGGCCCGATTCGGCCGCGTGGTCCGCATAGTTCAGGCCGATGGCGATGAACTTGCCGACGTTGGCCACGGGGCTGCCCAGGCGCGGCTTGCCCTTGACCAGCGGCAGCTTGTCCAGCTTGGTCTTGCGCAGCTTGGCAATGGCGGCATCGCCGAGCTGGTCGGGACCGATGTCCTTGACGATGGCGCTCAGGTCGCGCAGCTTGCCTTCGCTGTCGATGAGGCCGGGCTTCTCCTTGCCGGGGTTGCCGTAACGGACGAGTTTCATGCTTTCCTTTCAGTGCATTGAATGATCAATAAGTGGAGCGGCCACCCGACAGGTCGAAGACCGCGCCGGTGGAGAACGAGCAATCCTCGGTGCAGAGCCAGCCGACCATCGCGGCCACCTCCTCCACCGCGCCGAATCGGCCCATGGGTATTTTCGACAACATGAACGCGATGTGCTCGGGCGTCATCTGGTCGAAGATCGCGGTCTTCACCGCCGCGGGCGTCACGCAGTTCACGCGGATGCCGGTGTCGGCCAGTTCCTTGCCGAGCGACTTGGTGATGCCGATGACGGCGGCCTTGCTCGCGCTGTAGGCGCTGGCGTTGGGGTTGCCCTCCTTGCCCGCCACCGAGGCGATGTTGACGATGCGCCCGTAGCCCTGTTTGCGCATCTGGCCGACCACCTCGCGGCAGCACAGGAACACGCCGTTGATGTTGACCTCCATCACCTGGCGCCAGTCGTCCACCGGGTAGTCCCACAGCTTGACGTTGGGACCGGTGATGCCGGCGCTGTTGACCAGCGCGTCGATGCGCCCCGCGTGCGCGAGCGTCGCGGCCACGGCCTTGGCGACCGAGGGCTGCTGCGACACATCGACCTTCAGCGCGAAGGCCTTGTCGCCGAGCGCCTCGGCGGCATGGTTGGCTGCCGCCTCGTCGCGGTCCCACAGCGTGACGCTGCCGCCCGATGCCACCAGCCGCTGCGCGATGCCCAAACCCAGGCCTGTGGCGCCGCCGGTGATGACCGCGTGCCGGCCGGTGAAGTCGAGCTGGTTCATATCGTGATGCCGCCGTCGACGGTGAAGAACTGGCCGGTCGCGAAGATCGATTCGTCGCTCGCGAGGAACACCACCACGGGCGCGATTTCTTCGGCCTGCGCGAGCCGGCCCATCGGCTGGCGCGCGATGAAGGCCTTGCGCGCCTCCTCGGGGTCGGCGTTGGCGTTGATGCGGTCGCCCAGCGACGGCGTATCGACCGTGCCCGGGCACACCGCATTGCAGCGGATGCCCTTGGTCACGTAGTCGGCCGCCACGCTCTTGGTGAGGCCGAGCACCGCGGCCTTGGTGGTGCCGTAGACGAAGCGGTTGGGCAGGCCCTTCATGCTGGAGCACACGCTCGCCATGTTGATGATGCTGCCGCGCCCGGCCTTGAGCATGCCGGGCAGCACGGCCTGGATGGTCCACATCTGCGCGCGCACGTTGAGCGCGAAGGCAAAGGCCAGGTCGTCGTCGCTCGCCTGCTCGATGGTGCCGTTGTGCACCACGCCCGCGCAGTTGAAGAGCACGTCCAGCGCGGGAAGCCTGGCGAACAGCCCGCCGATGGCGGCCTTGTCGAGCACGTCGAGCTTCACGGCCGTGACGTTCGCGACGCCGGCGTAGCGCTCCAGCAGCTTCTCGTTGACGTCGGTGGCCCAGACCTGGGCGCCTTCGGCGGCGAGCGCCAGCACGCTCGCGTGGCCGATGCCCTGGCCGGCGGCAGTGACGAGCGCGGTCTTTCCCTTCAATCGCATGGTGTCTGTCTCCAATTCGGGTTTGGCCCGATGGGTGACACGGGCGGCACATCGTATTCTGAATTGGCCTTACCACTTGTCCAATTCAGGACAACCCTTAACCCTGTTCGTTCACCCACCCCTCGCTCCCCTCGTGCCCCTCCAGACTGTCGAACCCCAGCGCCTCTATCGCCAGATCGCCGACCAGCTGCGCGCGCTGATCGCCAAGGGCGAGTTCGCCGTGGGCGCGCGCCTGTCCGCCGAGCGCGACCTGGCCAAGCAGCTGGGCGTGAGCCGCCCCTCGGTGCGCGAGGCGCTGATCGCGCTCGAAGTCGAGGGCTGGGTCGAGGTGCGCACGGGCTCGGGCGTGTACGTGCTCGACCGCTCGCACCGGGCCGCCGCGCCGGTCGCGCCCACCGAATGGGGGCCGCTCGAGCTGATCCGCGCGCGCCGCGTGATCGAGGGCGAGACGGCCGCCATCGCCGCCCTCGCCGGCAAGCGCAAGGACGTCGATGCGATGACGCGCGCCATCGAAGTGATGCGCGAGATGGCCGACCGCAAGGTGATGCCGCTGGAGGGCGATCGCGCTTTTCACCTGTCCATCGTCAATGCCAGCGGCAACGCGGTGCTGGTGGAGACGGTGCAGAACTTCTGGGACTCGCGCAACGGCCCGATCTTCACGCGCCTGGGCGGCTACTTCGAGAACGTTTCTTCCTGGCGCTCGGCCATTTCCGAGCACGAGGCCATCCGCGATGCGGTGGCCGCCCGCGACGCCGAGGGGGCACGTGCCGCGATGCACGCGCACATGGACAAGTCGCACCAGCGATTCAGCGCGAGCTGGCGACGCGCGAAGCCTTCCTGATTTTTTCGCCAGCGGTTTACCTGAATTTTTTCTGCCATGACTACAACGGAGACAAGCCACATGACCAGCAACAGCAGCAAGAACAGCAAACGCACCGCCCTCAAGGCCCTGGCCGCCTGCGCCCTCGCGGCCGGCGCACTGGGCGTTTCGGGCATCGCCTCGGCTCAGACCAAGCTCAAGTGGGCCCACGTCTACGAGACCTCCGAGCCCTTCCACAAGTACTCGGTGTGGGCGGCCGAGGAGATCAAGAAGCGCACCAACGGCAAGTACGACATCCAGGTGTTCCCGGCCTCCACGCTCGGCAAGGAAGCCGACATCAACCAGGGCCTGACGCTGGGCACGGTGGACATCATCCTGTCGGGCGCGAGCTTCGCGGGGCGCACCTACACGCCGCTGGCGATCTCGTACTTTCCCTTCATCTTCCGCGACGCCGAGCACCAGCTGAAGTACGCCAAGAGCGACGTGTTCAACGAGCTCGCCAAGGGCTACGACGACAAGAGCGGCAACCACATCACCGCGCTGAGCTACTACGGCGCGCGCCACGTGACATCGAGCGCCGCGCGGCCGGTGAGCAAGCCCGAGGACATGAAGGGCCTGAAGATCCGCGTGCCCGACGCGCCGGCCTACCTCGCCTTCCCGAAGGCGCTGGGCGCCAACCCGACGCCGATCGCCTTCGCCGAGGTGTACCTGGCCCTGCAGAACAACACGGTCGATGCGCAGGAGAACCCGCTGCCCACCATCGAGGCCAAGAAGTTCTTCGAGGTGCAGAAGAACATTTCGCTCACGGGCCACATCGTCGATTCGCTGCTCACGATCTGCTCGGGGCAGCTGTGGGCGAAGCTCTCGGCGGATGAAAAGAAGATCTTCACCGACGTGATGCAGGAGGCCGCCGAGAAGACCGGCCGCGAAATCATCGCCTCCGAGGCGCGGCTGGTGGAAGAGTTCAAGAAGAAGGGCAACAACGTGATCACGGTCGACAAGAACGCGTTCCGCGAAGCGGTGCTGAAAGCCACCAAGCCCACCGACCAAGGCTACCGCCAGCAAGACTACGACCGCATCCTCGCCATCAAGTGAGCTAACCCCCTTGCAGGGGGCGATACCTGAGGCCCGGCAAAGCCGGTTCCTCGGTATCCCCATGAAACACCCATCGCACCATCTGGATCTGTATGACTGAACAAAAGATCATCGACGACGAAGGCCACTTCCATGCGCAGGACGAGGTGGTCGACCTGTCGGACACCATCGCCGAGGGCTGGATCTCGCTGGCCATCTTCTGGCTCCTGGGCCTCACGGTTTTCTACCAGTTCGTCACGCGCTATGTGATGAACGACTCGGCCGCCTGGACCGAGGAGGTGGCGCGCTACATGCTCATCGGCGTGGTCTTCATCGGCGCGGCGGTGGGGGTGGCGAAGAACAACCAGATCCAGGTCGACTTCTTCTACCGCCACATGCCGCGCGCCATGGGCCGCGTGCTCTCGATGGTGGTGGACGTGCTGCGCACCGCCTTCTTCGTGGCGGCCGTGGTGATGACCATCCAGATGATGATGAAGATCGGCAACCAGACGCGCATGACCATCGTGGACCTGCCGATGAACGTGGTGTACGCGCTGTGCGTCTTCGGCTTCGCCGCCATGGCGTGGCGCTCGCTGCAGGTGCTGCGCATCCACTGGAAGCGCGGCTACAGCGTGCTGGAGCGCCCCGAGTCGACGCTGTCCGACCACTGACCGCGCGACCGCTGACCACGCACTGCAACGCCAAGAAAAAGACCCATGCTGAAAATCATCTTCCTGTTCTTCATGGCCGGCGGCATCCCCGTGGCCATCGCCATGGCCGGCGCCTCGCTGGTCTACATCCTGGTGAGCGACAGCACGTTGCCGCCCTTCGTGGTGATCCACCGGATGGTGAGCGGCATCGACAGCTTTCCGCTGCTCGCGGTGCCCTTCTTCATCCTGGCCGGCAACCTGATGAACAACGCCGGCATCACCACCCGCATCTACAACTTCGCGCTCGCGCTGGTGGGCTGGCTCAAGGGGGGCCTGGGCCACGTGAACGTGCTGGGCTCGGTGATCTTCGCGGGCATGAGCGGCACGGCCATCGCCGATGCCGCGGGCCTGGGGACCATCGAGATCAAGGCGATGAAGGAGCACGGCTACTCGACCGAGTTCGCCGTGGGCGTGACGGCCGCTTCGGCCACGCTGGGCCCGATCATTCCGCCGAGCCTGCCCTTCGTGATCTACGGGATGATGGCCAACGTGTCGGTGGGCGCGCTGTTCCTGGCGGGCATCCTGCCCGGCGCGATGCTCGCCGTCCTCATGATGCTCACGGTGGCCTACTACGCGCACAAGAACAAGTGGGGCGCGGACGTGAAGTTCTCGCGCACCCGGCTCTTCAAGGCGCTGATGGAGCTGGCCGTGGTGATCGGCTGGCCCATGCTGCTGTGGGTGCTGGTGGTCAAGCTGGGCACGCCACCGCAGCTCACGGTGTTCGCGGGGCTGGCCTCGCTCTTCGTGCTGGACAAGATCTTCAACTTCGAGGCGCTGCTGCCCATCATGACGCCGGTGCTGCTGATCGGCGGCATGACCACGGGCCTCTTCACGCCCACCGAGGGCGCCATCGCGGCCTGCGTGTGGGCCATGATCCTCGGGTTCGCGTGGTACCGCACGCTCTCGTGGAAGATGTTCGTGAAGGTGTGCCTGGACACCATCGAGACCACGAGCACGGTGCTCTTCATCGTGGCGGCGGCATCGATCTTCGGCTGGATGCTCACGGCCACGGGCGTGACCACCGACATCGCCGCGTGGGTGCTGGGCTTCACCAAGGAAGCCTGGGTGTTCCTGCTGCTGGCCAACCTGCTGATGCTCTTCGTGGGGTGCTTCCTGGAGCCGACCGCGGCCATCACGATCCTCGTGCCCATCCTCTTGCCCATTGCCACGCAGCTGGGCGTGGACCCGATCCACTTCGGCCTGGTGATGGTGCTCAACCTCATGATCGGCCTCTTGCACCCGCCCATGGGCATGGTGCTGTTCGTGCTGGCGCGCGTGGCGGGCCTGAGCTTCGAGCGCACGACGATGGCGATTCTTCCGTGGCTGGTGCCGCTCTTGCTGAGCCTGGGCGTGATCACCTACATGCCCAAGCTCGTGCTGTGGCTGCCCAAGATGTTCTTCTGACCATGACCCCCTACATCCGACTCCATCCCGCCGACGACGTCGTCATCGCGCGCTCGCAATTGCTCGGCGGCACGCTCGTCGAGGACGTGGCCGTGCGCGGCCTCATACCGCCGGGCCACAAGGTCGCGATGCGCGCGATTGCGCAGGGCGAACCGGTGCGGCGCTACAACCAGATCATCGGCTTCGCGAGCAAGCCGATCGCGCCCGGCGAACACGTGCACACGCAGAACCTGGACATGGGGCCGGACAAGGGGGACTTTGCGCGCGACTACGCCTTCGGCGCCGACGTGAAGCCCGCGCCCGCCAAACGCGAGGCGACGTTCATGGGCATCAAGCGCGCCGACGGCCGCGTGGCCACGCGCAACTACATCGGCGTGCTGACCAGCGTGAACTGTTCGGCCACGGCTGCGCGCGCCATTGCCGATCACTTCTCGCGCCGGACCAACCCTTCCGCGCTCGCAGCATTCCCCAACGTGGACGGCATCGTCGCGCTGACGCACGGCACTGGCTGCGGCATGGACACCGAGGGCATGGGCATGCAGGTGCTCTCGCGCACGCTCACGGGCTACGCCACACACCCGAACTTCGCGGGCGTGCTGGTGGTCGGGCTCGGCTGCGAGGCCAACCAGATCAACGCATGGCTCGCGACCGGTCACCTGGCCGAAGGCGAGAACTTCCGCACCTTCAACATCCAGGACACGGGCGGCACGCGCAAGACGGTCGAGAAGGGCGTGGCGCTCATCAACGAGATGCTGCCGCGCGCCAATGCGGTGAAGCGCGAGCCGTGCAGCGCGGCGCACATCACCATCGGGCTGCAGTGCGGCGGCTCGGACGGCTACTCGGGCATCAGCGCGAACCCGGCGCTCGGCGCCGCGGTCGATCTGCTGGTGGCGCACGGCGGCACGGCGATCCTGAGCGAAACGCCCGAGGTCTACGGCGCCGAGCACTTGCTCACGCGCCGCGCGGTGAGGCGCGAAGTGGGCCAGAAGCTGGTGGACCGCATCAAGTGGTGGGAGCACTACACCGAGATCAACGAAGGCGAGATGAACAACAACCCCTCGCCGGGCAACAAGGCGGGCGGGCTCACCACGATCCTGGAGAAGTCGCTGGGAGCGGTCGCCAAGGGCGGCACCAGCAACCTGGAGGCGGTGTACGAATACGCGGAGCCCGTGACCGCGCACGGCTTCGTCTACATGGACACGCCCGGCTACGACCCGGTGAGCGCGACGGGCCAGGTGGCCGGCGGCGCGAACCTGATCTGCTTCACCACCGGCCGCGGCTCGGCCTACGGCTGCGCGCCCTCGCCTTCGCTCAAGCTCGCGACCAACTCGGCGCTGTGGCAGCGGCAGGAAGAGGACATGGACATCAACTGCGGCGAGATCGTCGACGGCACGGCCTCGATCCAGGAGATGGGGCAGCGCATCTTCGAGCTGGTGCTGGCCACCGCTTCGGGCACGCAGTCCAAGAGCGAGCAGCACGGCTACGGGCAGAACGAATTCGTGCCGTGGCAGGTCGGCGCCGTCATGTAACCCCACACCGCCTTGATGCCGCGCTCTGGCCGGCGCGTCATCGCACCACGGGCATCCGCAGGAGACAACTGGAGTCGGGACAGCGGCTTCAGCCAAAGAAGGACAACCCCATGAACAAGATCCGACTCTCATCCACCGCACTGGCCGCCGCGCTCGTGCTGGGCGCCGCCGCACTGCACCTGCCGGCCAGCGCGGCCGACACCAAGGCCAGGAAGATCGCGCTGTCGAACAACTTCGCGGGCAACTCGTGGCGACAGGCCATGCTCAAGAGCTGGGACAAGGTCACCAAGGACGCGGTCGCCAAGGGCGTGGTGGCGCAGGCGCCCAGCTTCACCACCTCGGAGAACCAGGCCACCGAGCAGGCCGCGCAGATCCAGAACATGATCCTGCAAGGCTTCGACGCCATCGTGATCAATGCGGCATCGCCCACCGCCCTGAACGGCGCGGTCAAGCAGGCCTGCGACGCGGGCATCGTGGTGGTGTCGTTCGACGGCATCGTGACCGAGCCCTGCGCCTACCGCATCGCGGTGGACTTCAAGCAACTGGGCCAGATGCAGATCGACTACTTCGCCAGCCGCGGGCTCAAGGGAAACCTGCTGGAGGTGCGGGGCCTGGCGGGCGTGTTCGTGGACGACGAGATCCACCAGGGCATCACCGCGGCCGTGGCCAAGCGGCCCGAGTACAAGATCGTCGGCTCGGTGCACGGCAACTGGACGCAGACCGTGGCGCAGAAGGAGGTGTCGGCCATCCTCTCGACGCTGCCGCAGGTGACGGCGGTGGCCACGCAGGGCGGCGACGGCTACGGCGTGGCGCAGGCCTTCAAGGCCGCGGGCCGGCCCACGCCGGTGATCTTCATGGGCAACCGGCAGGACGAGCTTGCGTGGTGGAAGGAGCAGCGCGACGCCAACAAGTACCAGACCATGTCGGCCAGCATCGCGCCGGGCGCCTCGACCTTCGCCTTCTGGGTGGCGCAGCAGATCCTCTCGGGCGCCAAGGTGCCCAAGGACATGAAACTGCCGATCAGCGTGGTGACCCAAGAGACGCTGGACGATGCGGTCAAGAAGACCGAGGTCGGCAGCGTGGTGAACGTCGAGTACTCGCAGAAGGAAGTCATCGACTTCATTGCCAAGGCCAAGTAAGCCGCGATGCAAGTCTCATCGCAAGCTTTCGCGGGCTCGGTGCTGGCCGATGTCCGCGGCGCCGCGCGCGCCTTCGGCGCCGTTCAGGCGCTGCGCGGTGTCGACCTGCAACTGCGGCGCGGCGAATGCGTGGGCCTGGTCGGACACAACGGCGCGGGCAAGTCCACGCTGGTCAACATCCTGTGCGGCGCGCTGGCACCGGACCGTGGCGAGCTGCACTTTGCCGGCCGGCCGGCGGACGGCGCCGCGTGGAGCCTGCGCGAGGCGCGGCGCTGGGGGCTGCGCTGCGTGTTCCAGGAACTGTCGCTGTGCGACAACCTCACGCTCGCGGAGAACATGCGAATCGCGCAGCCGCAGTCGGCCGAGTGGGCCTGGCGCAAGCGCGCGGGCGCGCAGCTGATGGCCACGCTGGAGCGCATCTTCCCGGGCCACGGCCTGCGGCCCGACGACGTGGTGGGCGAGCTGCCGATCGGCAAGCGCCAGATCGTGGAGGTGGCGCGCGCATTCACGCCGGGCGCGCAGCCGCTCGAATTGATGATCCTGGACGAGCCGACCTCCTCGCTCGACGGGCAGGCCGCCGCGCAGCTGCTGGCCTACATCCGCAGCTTCGTGGCCGAGGGCAAGACCTGCGTGCTGATCACGCACAAGCTGCGCGAGATCTTCGCGGTGACCGACAGGCTGGTCGTGATGCGCGACGGACAGGTGGTGCGGGCCACGCCGACCGCCGAGACCGACCGAGAGCGGCTGGTTTCGGCGATGGGGCAGGCGGTGGTCAACGACGCGCCACAGGCCGCGGCGGCTCGCACGCGCACGGGCGGCGGCCACGCGCAAACCGTGCAGGACGTGGTGCAGGTGCGGGCCTCCCCGCAGCGCGGCATCGCCCTGCGCGCGGCGCGCGGCGAGGTGATCGGCCTGGCGGGGCTGGCCGGGCACGGGCAGACCGAGATGCTGCTCGCGCTGCAGGAAACCTCGCAGCACAGGAACACGGACGCGATGCGCGTCCAGGGCGGCACCGCGTTCGTGGCCGGCGACCGGCAGACCGACGGCGTGTTCGCGCTCTGGTCCATCGCCCGCAACATGACGGTGGGCTGGCTCGCGCAACTGCGCGCCCGCAGCCCGCTGATCGACCTGAAGCAGGAGCAGCAGCAGGCCCAGCAATGGCGCCAGCGCCTGGGCCTGGTCACGCCCGACATGGACCTGCCCATCGGCTCGCTCTCGGGCGGCAACCAGCAGAAGGTGCTGTTCGCGCGGGCGCTGGGCTCCCGGGCGCCGGTGATCTTGATGGACGACCCGATGCGCGGCGTCGATGTCGGCACCAAGCGCGACGTGTACGCGCTCATCCGCCAGGAGGCCCGGGGCGGGCGCACCTTCGTCTGGTACACGACCGAATTCGACGAGCTGCACCATTGCGACCGCGTCTACGTGTTCAGCAACGGGCGCGTGGTTGGCGAACTGGCCGGCGACGACATCAGCGAGGAGCGCGTGGTGGCACTTTCCTTCGAGGAGGCCGCGGCATGAGCGCGGTTCCGGCAGTCCCCACGGTTGCCGCGGTTGCTTCGCGCAACGGCCGCCATCCCGCGCGCCGCGTGGCGATCCTGCATGCGCTGCTGCCGGCCGTGGCGCTCGCGCTGCTGCTCGCGGCGGTATTCCTGAAGCAGCCGCGCGCGATGTCCTACTTCGGCATCAACCTGCTGCTGAACCTGGCGATCCCGGTGATGTTCGCCACGCTCGCGCAGATGATGATCCTGGCGGTGAGCGACCTGGACCTGTCCATCGGCCCGTTCGTGTCGCTGGTGGCCTGCATCGGCGCCACGCTGATGCCCGCGCAGCCGGCGCTCGCGGTGCTGGCACTGGTCGCGGCGGTGGGCGTCTATGCGTTGGCGGGCGCGGTGATCCAGGCCAGGCAACTGCCGTCCATCGTGGTCACGCTCGGGCTCTCGTTCGTGTGGCTGGGCTGCGCCGTGCTGCTGCTGCCCACGCCCGGCGGCACGGCGCCCGAGTGGCTGCGCGCCGCGATGAGCTGGCGCACGCCGCTCCTGCCGATGCCGATCTGGATGGCCATCGCCACGGCCATCGTGGGTCACCTGCTGATCACGCGCAGCGCCTTCGGCACGCTGGTGCGCGGGCTGGGCGGCAACCCCGGCGCCATTGCGCGCGCGGGCTGGAACATGGTGCGCGTGCGCGCCGGCGTGTATGCGATCGCCGGCGTCTTCGGCGTCTGCTCGGGCCTGATGCTGGTGGGCCAGGCCACCTCGGCCGATGCCAACATCGCCTCGCGCTACACGCTGGTGGCGATCGCGGCGGCGATCCTGGGCGGCGCGGAATTCGCGGGCGGCAAGGTGGCGCCGGTGGGCGCGGTCATCGGCGCGCTCACGGTGACGCTGGCGGCCTCGTTCCTGACCTTCCTGAACATCGCGCCCGACTGGCAGGTGGGCATGCAGGGCCTGATCCTGGTGGCGGTGCTCGCGCTGCGCGCCGCCATCGACCTGCTCGGAGGCAAGCGATGAGCGCGGCGAACGAACGCATCGCCGCCGCTGCAGCTGCCGGCCCGGCGCCTGCCCGATGGAAGCGCCTTGCGCGCAACCGCCCGTGGCTGGGCTCGTGCGTGGCCGCAGTGCTCGCCTGGGGCGCGACGGTGTGGAGCGGGCACGGCCAGGGCTCGGGCGACCTGCTGACCGCGGCGCTGGCGTTCTCGGCCTTCACGGTGCTGGTCTCGCTCGGGCAGATGCTGGTGATCAGCGTCGGGCCGGGCAATGCGGACCTGTCGATTCCATCGACCATCGCGCTCTCGGGCGCGGCCGCGATGATCGTGATGGACGGCAGCAACGCGATGCTGGTGCCGGGCCTCTTGGCGGCGGGCGCCGTGGGCATCGGCGTGGGCCTGTTCAACTTCGGGTTGATCCGGCTGCTGCGCATTCCGCCGATCATCGCCACGCTCGCGGCCTCGCTGATCGTGATGTCGGTGGCCATCAACGTGGGGCGCGGCTTGAAGATGAAGCCGCCCGCGCTGTTCTCGGACCTGATGGCGCAGCGCGTGGCGGGCATCCCGCTGGTGGCGATCGTGGCGCTGGCCGTCACGGTGCTGGTGGCGGTGATGCTGGAGCGCACGGTGCTCGGCCGCTCGATCGCCGCGGTGGGCCAGAACCGCCGGGCCGCTCAGCTCGCGGGCCTCCATGTGGAGCGCACGCGCCTCCTGGCCTACGTGATCTGCGCCGGCCTCGCGGGCCTGACCGGCGCGCTGATCGCGGGCTTCTCGGGCGGCAACTCGCTGGACCAGGGGCAGGAGTACCTGCTCATGACCATCGCCGTGGTGGTCATCGGCGGCACGGCCGTGGCGGGCGGGCGGCCCAGCGTGCCGGGCATCTGGGGCGCGGCCATGTTCATGTTCCTGCTGGTGGCGCTGCTCAACGCCGTCGGCGCCGGGCCGGGGCTGCGCATGCTCTTGACCGGCGTCATCATCATCGCGGTCATCGTGCTGGCAAGCGGTCGCCCGGGCCGCTGAAGCCGCTGCCGCCTATTGCTTTTTTGCAAGAAGAGAAACGACACCCATGGCACCTCTGCAAGATCTCCCCTTCGGCTTCCTGGAAGGCACCGGCTTCGAACGGCTGGATGCGCGCTTCAACACCTGCATCCCCAGCCCCGAGCGCGTGGAGCGCCTGTGGACCGGCGCGCGCTGGTGCGAGGGACCGGTATGGTTCGGCGCGCACCGCACGCTGCTGTGGTCGGACATTCCGAACAATCGCATGCTGCGCTACGACGAGGTGAACGGCACGGTCGGCGTGTTCCGCGAACCGTCGAACAACACGAACGGCCACACGGTGGACCGCGAAGGCCGGCTCGTGAGCTGCGAGCACTTGACGCGGCGCGTGACGCGCACCGAGCACGACGGATCGGTCACCGTGCTGGCCTCGCACTGGCAGGGCAAGCGCCTGAATTCGCCGAACGACGTGGTGGTGCATTCGGACGGCGGCGTGTGGTTCACCGACCCGAGCTACGGCATCCTCTCGGACTACGAGGGCGTGCGCGCCGAGAGCGAGATCGGCGCCTGCCACGTCTACCGCATCGACCCCGCGAGCGGCGACGTCGAGCGCATGGCCGACGACTTCGTCAAGCCCAACGGCCTGGCGTTCTCGCCCGACGAATCGCTGCTCTACGTCGCCGACACCGGCGCGAGCCACCTGAAGGACGGGCCGCGCCACATGCGCCGCTTCAAGGTGGGCGCCGACGGCCGCAGCTTGAGCGGCGGCGAGGTGTTCGCCGAATGCACGAGCGGCATGTTCGACGGCTTCCGGCTCGACACCGAAGGCCGCATCTGGACCAGCGCGCTGGACGGCGTGCACGCCTACCACCCCGACGGCACGCTGCTGGGCAAGATCCTGCTGCCCGAGCGCGTGGCCAACGTCTGCTTCGGCGGACCCAAGCGCAACCGCCTTTTCATCTGCGCGACGACGTCGCTCTACGCCATCACATTGAACGCAAAGGGAGCCTGATCCATGCCCAGAACACTGCCGGCCGAGGGCCTGCAAACCAACGTTGCCCGCATCCTCGAAGCCGCGGGCAGCAGCGCCGCCGAGGCGCAGCAGGTGGCCGCCAACCTCGTGCTGGCCAACCTGAGCGGGCACGACTCGCACGGCGTGGGCATGCTGCCGCGCTACATCGATGCGGTGGCCGAGGGCGGCCTCAAGCCCAACGCGGCCGTGAAGGTCAACCTGGACATCGGCACGCTGATGGGCCTCGATGGCCAGCACGGCTACGGGCAGATCGTCGGCGTGCAGGCGATGGAACTGGGCATCGCGCGGGCCAAACAACACGGCAGCTGCATCTTCACGCTCTCGCATGCGCACCACCTGGGGCGCATCGGGCACTTCGCCGAGATGGCGACGGCGCAAGGGCTGGTGGCGATGCACTTCGTCAACGTGCTGTCGCGGCCCGTCGTCGCGCCCTGGGGCGGCGGCGATGGGCGCTTCGGCACCAATCCGTGCTGCATCGGCGTACCGCTCGCGGGCGCGGAGCCCTTCGTGCTCGACTACGCGACCAGCCGCGTGGCGCAAGGAAAGATGCGCGTGGCCCACAACAAGGGCGAGCAGGTGCCCGACGGCTACCTCATCGACGAAAAAGGCGCACCGACCAACGACCCGGGCGTGGTGGTCGTGCCGCAGGGCAACGGGCTCTTCGGTGCGCTCATGACCTTCGGCGAGCACAAGGGCTACGGCATGGCGGTGGCGTGCGAGCTGCTCGGCGGCGCGCTGACGGGCGGCGGCACCTGGCACCGCCCGGCGGACACGGCGCGCTCGGTGCTGAACGGGATGCTGACGGTGCTGATCGATCCGGTGAAGCTCGGGACGCAGAAGGCTTTCGACGAGGAGGCGCACGAGTTCATCGACTGGTTGAGGCAGAGCCCGCCGGGGCAAGGCTTCGACGCGGTGCAGATCGCGGGCGAACCGGAGCGCAAGGCGCGTGCGGCGCGCAAGCAGGACGGCATCTGGGTCGACGATGCGACGTGGGGAGAGATCGTCGCGGCCGGTGCCAAGGTGGGCGTGGCCGTCACGGCCTGAGCCCTCTTGCTCCTTCCCCCTCTGGGGGAAGGTTGGGATGGGGGCAGGCAGAGCGTGCCCCATGGAAGCGCCGCTTGCCCCCCACCCCTGCCCTCCCCCAGAGGGGGAGGGTGAAAGACCGCCGACTTCAGCTGTTGCTGCTGTCGTGCGCCGGTTTGCCGATCTGCACGCTCACATCCTCGCCCTTGATCTTCGCCTGCACCGCCTTGATCGCCTTTTCGAGCCGTGCACCGTAGTCCGCATCGGCCTGGCGGAAATAGCTCACCGAGCGGTCGATGATGTCTTGCCGCGTGACCGCGCCCAGACCACCCGCGATGCTTTGAATCAACCGCTCCTTCGCGGCCTCGTCCATCAGGCGATAGAGATCGCCGGCCTGCGCGAAGTCGGTGTCGGCCTCGTGCTGCTGCCACTGGTGACTGCCGGTCCAGCCGTGGATCTCCAGCGGCGCGTAGACCGGCTCGTTCGTCTGCTTGGGCGCATCGCTGAAGCTGTTGGGCTCGTAGTTCGGGCCGCGTCCGCCGTTGCCGTCGCCGCGCATCGCGCCGTCGCGGCCGTAGTTCTGCGCGGTCGTGGCGTGCGGGCGGTTCACCGGCAGTTGCGTGTGGTTGATGCCCAGGCGGTAGCGCTGCGTGTCGCCGTAGCTGAAGAGGCGCCCCTGCAGCATCTTGTCGGGCGAGGGGCCGATGCCGGGCACGAAGTTGGCCGGGTTGAAGGCGGCCTGCTCGATCTCGGCGAAGTAGTTGTCGGGGTTGCGGTCGAGCGTGAGGATGCCGATGTCGATCTTCGGGTAGTCCTTGTGCGACCAGACCTTGGTGAGGTCGAAGGGGTTGAAGCGGTAGGTCTGCGCCTCGGCCACCGGCATGATCTGCACCTGCACACGCCAGCTCGGAAATTCGCCGCGCTCGATGGAGTGCAAGAGGTCCAGGTGGTGGTGATTCGGGTTCTCGCCGCCCACGCGCTGCGCCTCTTCGGCCACGAAGGTCTCGATGCCCTGGTTGGTCTTGAAGTGGTACTTGACCCAGAAGGCCTCGCCCTTCGCGTTCACCCACTGGTAGGTGTGCGAGCCGAAGCCGTCCATGTGGCGGTAGCTCTTCGGAATGCCGCGGTCGCCGAAGAGCCAGGTGAACTGGTGCGTGGCCTCGGGCGAGTGCGAGAAGAAATCCCACGCGTTGTTGGGCTCCTGCACGTGGCTGTAGGGGTCGCGCTTTTGCGAGTGGATGAAGTCGGGGAATTTCAGCGGATCGCGGATGAAGAAGATCGGCGTGTTGTTGCCCACGAGGTCGTAGTTGCCGTCTTCCGTATAGAACTTGAGCGCGAAGCCGCGCGGGTCGCGCACGGTATCGGCCGAGCCGAGCTCCAGCGCCACCGTCGAGAAGCGGGCGAGCACCTCGGTCTTCTTGCCGACCTGGCCCATGAATCTGGCCTTGGTCCATTTCGAGACATCGGCCGTGACCTCGAAGGTGCCGAAGGCGCCCGAGCCGCGGGCATGCACCACGCGCTCAGGAATGCGCTCACGGTCGAAGCGGGCCAGTTTCTCGATGAGGTTATGGTCCTGCATCAGCACCGGACCGTTGACGCCAGCCGTCTGCGACTGCTGGTTGTTTTCGATGGGGGCACCGCTTTCGGTGGTGAGCTTGCGGGTGTCTGTCATGCGCGCTGTCCTCTGATGAAGTTGTCGGGGTCCATCGATTTTGTCAATGAACATGGCGACATGGCATCAGATTCGGCTATCGTCTTGATAGAACGCGTTCGTAGCGCCTACGCGACCAGCGCAGCTCAAAAGGACTAGGCAGAGGGCGGCTTCCTGGCCTCGAAGATCAATGCACCGGGACCGACGATGCCGTGGGTCGACTCATCCAGATCCCATTCCGTCGCCTCGAAGCCCAACGATCGCAAACGCGCGAGCATGCTCAGGCCGAAGATCGTCCAGACCAACACGCCTTCATCAGGCCGGACCGGATCGCCGTGGAAGGCCTTCTCTTCGAGGTAGACGATTTCTCCATCGACGATTTTGGCGCGTACTTGGTCCTCGACCAGCAACGGATTGTAGGGAACCGTGAAGATGTGACGCCCCCCGGGTTTCAGCACACGAAAGATTTCTGCATGCGCGGCGTACGGCTCGGGCATGTGCTCCATCACGTCGCTCGACATCACGAGGTCGAGCGAGTTGTCGGCAAAAGACAGCGCCTGAAGGTCTTCATGACGACGGCCGTCGACCATCTCGCCGGACCTGTATTCGTCGCCAAAGTACTCCGAGCACACATAGCCGGGCAGTCCATTCAATTGGAGGTGCAGCGCGCCGGTCGTCTCGGTGTTGTAGATGACAAGGCCAGAGGGGAAGTGCCAACTGCCCCCTTGAGACAGCCCGCACTGCTGGCGAATCAGATAGGCCATCTGCCGCTGTCGATTGAACGACTGGCAATTCGAGCATCGGCCCGATTCACGCGGGTTGTCGGTAAAGCCGGTGAAACGGGCATTCATGCCGCAGACGGGGCAAACGCCCGAAAGCACGAGCCCTTCCTCCACCGGCTCGGCGACGGGGGACTGTTCCAGCGAATCCGCGGCAGCTGTCCGCGGAGCGTGTCGCCTGTGCCAACCCGGAACGGCCAGACGCAATTTGCGCAGAGCCCTTTCTACGATGCCCATGGTCTCTTGCCCCCGGTTCTTTGATCGAACGGCCGCAGTCTACGTCCTTGCACATGGCGCTGATCGGCAATGTGCCAGTCAAGCATGTCGATCTTCTGGCAGGTAAGCAACCGACGGCCGGGCTTGTTGCCTGTCTCGGCGTGCGACGACGTCGCGCGCCAGGCGCGCTCAGACGATTAGCGCGATCGTGGCTTCGAGGTGTTCGGAAGGCGCGCGGCGAAAGCCCGAGCGCGCAAAGCGCTGCAGCTGCCCGACCACGAAGGCCGTGAGCGCCGCGGCGCGCACCTGCGCATCGACGGTGGGCGTGGCCGAACCTTCGGCGCTCGCCGCGCCGCGCAGCACCTGGCGCAGCGTGGCTTCGATCTTGTCGAAGAACTGGTTCATGCGCTGCTGCAGGCGCTCGTTCTCGTAGACCAGCGCATCGCCGACCATGACGCGCGTCATGCCCGGGTTGCGTTCGGCGAACTGGACCAGCAGCGTGAGGATCTTGGCGGCCTGCTGGGCGCCGGTGGCGCCTTCGCGTTCGAGGATCTGGTTCACCAAGGTGAACACGCTCTGCTCGATGAAATCGATCAGGCCTTCGAACATCTGGGCCTTGCTCGCGAAATGGCGGTAGAGCGCAGCCTCGCTCACCTCGAGCCGCGCGGCCAGTGCAGCGGTCGTGACCCGCTCGGCGCCGGGTTGTTCCAGCATGGCGGCCAGCGCCTGCAGGATCTGCACGCGCCGCTCCCCCGGCTTCGGACGCTTGCGCGTGGCGGGGGCTGGCGTTTCCGCTGGGGTCTCTACGCCGGGAGCAGCTGTCTCTTCGTTCTGCATGGGAGCGCGTGCAAAGATGTAATCAATTGATTCTCGCACAGCGCAACAAGCGCTCCCCTCGTCCGTTCAGCGGGCGCGGATCATCGTCCCGTAGGCCTGGTCGGTCAGGATCTCGAGCAGCATCGCGTGCGGCACGCGGCCGTCGATGATGTGCACCGCGTTCACGCCGCTCTTGGCCGCGTCGAGCGCGCCTTCGATCTTGGGCAGCATGCCGCCCGAGATGGTGCCGTCGGCGAAGAGGTCGTCGATTTCGCGGGCGCTCAGGTTGGTGAGGAGCTTGCCGTTCTTGTCGAGCACGCCGGGCGTGTTGGTCAGGAGCATGAGCTTCTCGGCCTTGAGCACGGTGGCCAGCTTGCCGGCGACGACGTCGGCGTTGATGTTGTAGCTCTCGTTCTCCTCGCCGAAGCCGATCGGGCTCACAACGGGGATGAACGCGTCGTCCTGCAGCGCCTTCACGACGCTCGGGTCGATGGAGACGATATCGCCGACCTGGCCCACGTCGTGGTGCACATTGGGATCGGTGCGGTCGGCCAGCTTGAGCTTCTGCGCGCGAATGAGGCCGCCGTCGCGCCCGGTCAGGCCCACGGCCTTGCCCCCGGCCTGGTTGATGAGGCCCACGATGTCCTGCTGCACTTCGCCGGCCAGCACCCATTCGACGACTTCCATGGTCTCCGCGTCGGTCACGCGCATGCCCTGGATGAAGCTGCCCTTCTTGCCCAGGCGATTGAGCGCGGCCTCGATCTGCGGGCCGCCGCCGTGCACCACCACCGGGTTCATGCCGACCAGCTTGAGCAGCACCACGTCTTCGGCGAAGTCGGCCTGCAGGGCCGGATCGGTCATGGCGTTGCCGCCGTACTTGATGACGATGGTCTTGCCGTGGAACTTGCGGATGTACGGCAGCGCCTGGGCCAGGATCTCGGCCTTGTCGCGCGGGGGGATGTTGAGGACGGGGTCGGTCATGGGCGGTCAGGCTCCAAGTTGAACGATGGGAACGAACGGAAATTCTCTCAAGGTCGCAGCCAGCGCGGCACCTTGAATCGCACGATCATCAGGTACGCACCCACGTACGTCGTGACGAACAGCAGGCAGAACAGCACCAGCACGATGGTGTTGTTCCAGAACAGCACCGCGGGCACCACCGAGAGCGCCGCGAACATCCAGAGGTAGGGCGAGGTGCGGTTGTTGCGCGCGAGCAGTTGCCGCGCCTCGTCGTCCGCCAGCGCCACGCGCACGATGCGGCGGAAGATCAGCTGGTGGAAGTGCAGCGCATCGGCCGTGCCGGGCGACTGGCCGCGCGCGAGCTTGCGGTAGATGGAGAAGAGCGTCTCCCACACCGGGTAGATCAAGAGCAGCATCGGGAACCACGGCGAGACCACGCGGTGGCGCTGCACCAGCGTCACGCAGGCCACGGCGATCACCATGCCCCAGACGTAGGCGCCGCCGTCGCCGGCGAAGATCTTGCCGCGCGGGTAGTTCCAGACCAGGAAGCCGAAGGTCGCGCCCACCAGGCAGATCACCATCGCCGCCAGTTGCCGGTCGCCCACCTGCAGGGCCACGTGCGAGATCGCCAGGCATACCAGCACGGCGACCGTGCCGGCCAGGCCGTTGTAGCCGTCGATGATGTTGAAGGCATGCGGCAGGCCGCCGATGGCGAGCGCCGCGAACAGCACCGTGGCGTACGGCAGCATGGCCAGCCAGCCGTCCACCAGCGGGACGCCGGTGCGCGAAACGCCCAGGCCGAGCAGCCAGCACACCAGCAGCGCCGAGCCGATCGTGAGGCCCAGCCGATAGCGCACCTTCACCTGCTGCGTCATGTCTTCGACGATGCCGCCCAGCACCGCGGGCGCGATGCACAGCAGCGTGAGCATCGAGGTCTTGACCGGCCACGACACGTTGAAGGGGTCGGTGCCGGTGATGCCCGCAGCCAGCCAAGCCGCCCCCATGCCCAGCAGGATGCCCGCACCGCCCAGGCGCGGCACGTGGCCCTTGTGGAAGCGCTGCGGCATGTCGGCGCCGTAGAGCCGTGCGTGCCTGCGCGCCCGGCGCATGAAGAGCTGGACCGCGAAGGCGGCGACGAAGAAACTGATGACGATCAGGGCAATCATGTGTGGGAGTTGGGGAACCCTAGAATTCCCGAGCGAAATTAGACCATGCCAACGCCCCCCTCCCCCGTCTCCCCACCGCCGTTGCCCCCGATCACCATTTCCATCGTGAGCCACGGCCAGCTCGCCCTGGTGCGCCCGCTGCTCGACCAGCTGGACCGGCACAGCCGCGCGTCGATCGCCAAGGTCGTGCTCACGGTGAACATCCCGGAGCCCGACGTGCTGGCGGGGCAAAGCTGGGGTTTCGAGGTCGAGCGGATCGAGAACGCGAGCCCCATGGGCTTCGGCGCCAATCACAACCAGGCCTTCAAGCGTTGCGCCACGCCGTGGTTCCTGGTGCTCAACCCGGACATCCGCGTCGACAGCGACGTGCTCGCGCCGCTGATCCTGCAGGCCGCGCCTGACGCCGGCCTGATGACCCCGCGCATCCTGGAGCCCGGCAAGCCCGCGCCCGAGCCGCACCGGGCGCTGCTCACGCCCCTGGAGATCCTCGGGCGAAACAAGCCGGGCTATGTGCGGCCGGCGGTGCCCGCGTGGATTCCGGGCCTCTTCATGCTGTTTCGAAGCGATGCCTACCGCCAGGTCGGCGGCTTCGACGAGCGCTTCTTCATGTACGGGGAAGACTTCGACATCTGCGCCCGCACCCGCCTGGCGGGCTGGAAGCTGCAGGTCGGCGAAGACCTGCTCGCGCGGCACGACGCCCAGCGCGCGAGCCACCGCAGCAAGCGCTATCTGTACTGGCACGTCACCAGCCTGCTGAAAGTGTGGCGCTCGGGCGCCTTCTGGCGCTACCGGCGGATGCAGCCGCCCGACGCTTGAGGAGGGCGTCAATCAGGGCGAAAAGCGTTTGCGAAGACAATCGGGAACCAAAAAAGCAAGCGCGCTTTCAACACCGACGATGACGACGACAACGACGAGCCCGACGTTCCACAACGAACACGCCCACCTGGTTCACCCCAAATACCGCCCGGACATCGACGGGCTGCGCGCCGTGGCGGTGCTCTCGGTTCTGGGCTACCACGCGTTCCCGCAATGGATCAAGGGCGGCTTCATCGGCGTCGACATCTTCTTCGTCATCTCGGGCTTCCTGATCACCACGATCATCCTGGCCAGCTTCGAGGGCGCGGGCTTCAGCTACCGCGAGTTCTACGCCCGACGCGTGAAGCGGATCTTCCCGGCGCTCGCGCTGGTGCTGGCGGCAACGCTCGCCTTCGGCTGGTATGCGCTCCTGCCCAACGAGTGGGAACAGTTGGGCAAGCACGTGGCCTCGGGCGCCGGATTCGTCTCGAACTTCGCGTTCTGGAGCGAGGCCGGCTACTTCGACAACGCGGCCGAGACCAAGCCGCTCTTGCACCTCTGGTCGCTGGCCATCGAGGAGCAGTTCTACATCTTCTGGCCCGTGCTGCTGGGCCTGGCGTGGAAGCGCAAGTGGCGCGTGCTCTGGGTGGTGGGCATCGTGGCGGCGGCGTCGTTCCTGCTCAACGTGACGACCATCCACAGCCACCGCGAGGCCGCGTTCTATTCGCCGCTCTCGCGCTTCTGGGAGTTGATGATCGGCGGCATGCTCGCGTACATGCGGCTGCACCGGCCACTGCCCAAGCCGGGCTGGGGGCGCCATGCGCAGTCCATCGCCGGGCTGGCGCTGATCGTGCTGGGCCTGTGCTTCATCCGTGGCGGCAAGGCGTTCCCGGGCTTCTGGGCGATCCTGCCGACGCTGGGCGCCTTCTTCTGCATCGCCGCCGGTCCGACCGGCGTGCTGAACCGCTACGTGCTCGCGTCCAGGCCGATGGTGTGGGTCGGGCTCATCAGCTATCCGCTGTACCTGTGGCACTGGCCGCTGCTGGCGTATGCGCGCATCCTGGAGGGCAAGCTGCCTTCGGACGGCATCCGCGCGCTGATGCTGGTCGCCGCCTTCGTGCTCGCGTGGCTGACCTACCGCTTCATCGAACGCTACACGCGCAAGACCGAGAACCCCACGGTGACCTCGGGCCTCGTGGCCGCGATGGTGGGCTTCGTCGTGCTCGGCCTGCTGGCCACTTCGGGCTACTACGTCGGACGCCACAGCGACCCGTACTTCAACAAGACGGCGGCGGCGGCCAAGGACTGGGGCTACCCCGATGGCCTGAGCCCGATCAAGGTCGATGGCGAGGTGCTGCAGCAGATCGGCCACGGCAAGCGCCGCGTGCTGTTCTTCGGCGACAGCCACATCGAGCAGTACGGCCCGCGCGCGGTGGAACTGAGCAAGACCGCGCCCGACACGCTCGACTCGCTCTCCTTCGTGACCTGGGGCGCCTGCCCGCCGATTCCCAACGTGGTCGACGAGCAGAACAACCTCTGCGCGGAACGCCGCGACGGCGGCATGCGCCTGGCGGTGAGCGACAAGTTCGATGCGGTGGTCTTCGGCGGCTGCTGGAACTGCTACTTCTCGGAAACCGGCAAGCCCAACGCCGACAACGCCGCGGCCGACCGCTACTACTACCTGGACGGCAAGAACAAGCGCCGCTTCATGGGCGGCGGCGGCGCGGACTTCGCGCTCAACACGCTGGAGACGGTGATGACGGCGCTCTCCAAACACAAGCAGGTCTACCTGCTGTTGGACAACCCGGTCGGCGAAGGCTTCGGGCCCGAGGAGTTCGTCAAGGGCGGGCGCCTGGGCAACATGACCGTCGGGCGCATGTCGCCGACCGCGCCGTGGGTGCCGGAGCAGAAGGCGCTGCACGAGCGCATGCGGCAAATCGCCAAGCGCAGCGGGGCCATCGTGATAGATCCGATTCCGACGCTGTGCGAGAAGGACTGGTGCACGCGGGCGGATGCCGATGCGACGCCGATCTACAAGGACGCGGGGCACCTGCGGGCGCAGTACGTGAGCAAGTTCGCCACCTACATCGACCCCGCGATGACCACGCCGAAGCAGCCGGCAGCGGCTGCCCCGGCCGCGACCCCTGCTCGCTAAGCGCTAGGCGTACAGGCGCCGCAGGCTTCGGATGCCGGGCAGGCGCGTGATGGCGCCGACCAAGCGAACCACGCCCGGCGGGCAATGGTTGAGCAGGAACAGCGTGATCCGCAGGCGCAGCTTCTTCTTGCGCCCCACATAGGGGTTGGCCAGCACCATGGCGCCGTACTCGTTGAGGATCGCGCTCATCTCCGCGCGGTACTGGTCGTCGTTCTTGATCGACTCGATCGCGTGGTTGACGAAGTACGGCTGGAACCGCGGCACCAGGCAATCGCGGAAGTAGTAGCGCCCGCGCAGGTGCTCGTCGGGGAACATCTGGGTGAGCTTCTTGAAGTACTTGAAGCGGCTGCGGATCATCCGGATGCCGAACGACGTGCTCGCCGTGTGGATGCACCAGACGGTCACGGCCTTGTCCACGAAGTAGTTGCTGAACCCCTTGCGGAAGATGCGCAGGAACAGGTCGTCGTCCTCGAAGCCCATGAACTGCGAATCGAAACCGTCGACGGCCTCGAAGGCCTTGCGGCTCACCAGCGCGGCCGAGGGCAGCACGAACATGTCGTTGCGCAGCAGGTCGTTGATGTTGCGCTTGGGGTGCGTCGCGTGCTCCTTGATGACACCGGTGCGAATCACGTTGCCGTCGGCGTCGGCTTCGTACAGATCGGCGTAGACATAGCCGAACAGCCGGTCGCCGGGCGGAATCGAAGCGGCCAGCGTCTCGATGTGGTTGGGCAGGTAGAAGTCGTCCTGGTCGAGAAAGCAGATGAAGTCCGAGGTGGAGGCCTTCACGCCGGCGTTGCGGGCCGACCCCTGCCCGCCGTTTTCCTTGTCGATGATGCGGAACGGATAGCGCGCGGCCAGGCCGTCGAGCGCGGCGCGCTCCTCGGGGCGCGAGCCGTCGTTGACCACGATCACCTCGGCTGCGGGCACCGATTGCTCGAAGACGCTCTTGACCGAACGCTCGATGAAATCGGCGCCGTTGTAGAACGGGATGATCACCACGACGCTCGGCCAGGCCGTCGGGTGCGCTGCGAGGGTGGAATCTGGAGAGGCGTTCATTGGGTTCATGGTTCTTTGGGGGCGGAGCCTACACAGATTCGAAAAGGTCGCGGACCACGCCGCGCACGCCGCGGCCGAACTTGTCGTAGCGGCCGGTCAGCGCTTCGCGCGCGATCGGCACGATGCGCGCGAGGCGCGATGCGGGCAAGGCGGCGCGAAAACGCTGGTGCTCGATCTTGCTGCGCACTTTGGCAAGGATCTCGGGCGGGACCCGGTCGCCCAGCTGCACCAGCCGCGCGAGCAGAAGCTCGGCCTTGACCGCCCTCTCCACGTGCGTGTTGCCCCGGGAGGCCAGTGCCTTGCGCACTTTTTCCGCAAAGGTGTCGCGCCGCGCGCCGATCTGGTTGGATTCGTGCTGGCGGTATTCGATGAAGGGCTGCTCCAGCAGGTCGACCCGCGCCGTCGTCGAGGCGACGATGCCCAGCCACTCGTCGTGCACCCACTCGACCGGCAGCGGCAGCGCGTCGGCCAGCAGCGTGCGGCGAAAGACGGTGGTCGCGCCGGTCACGAGGTTGCGCCGCAGCAGCACCTCGAAGGCGTTGCCGGCGTGCACGCGCGCCAGCTCGGAGGGCGTGACTTCGAGTGCGTGGAACAGCGTCTGGTTCAGGTCGCGGCGCTCGGCGTCGACCAGGCGCGCATCGGTGTGCAGCAGCAGCAGGTTGGCGTCCTGCTCGAAGCGGGCCACCATTTCTTCGAGCCGGTCGGGCATCCACACGTCGTCCTGGTCGCTCAGCGCGACGAGCTCGCTGGTGCAGGCGCTGATGGCCTGCTCGAAGTTCTTGACGACGCGCAGGGCGACCGGGTTCTCGAAGACCCGCAGCGCGATCGGCGGGCCCGGGCGCTCGGCCGCGCATTCGGCGACGGCGGCGCGCACCACCTGGACCGAACCGTCGCGCGAGGCATCGTCGGACAGCACGATCTCCACCGGCGGCCGGGTCTGCAGGCAGATGCTGCGCACCTGCTCGCGCAGGAACCGGGCGCCGTTGTAGGTGCACAGCGCGACGGAGACTTCGAGGGGACGGGGAGCGTTCATGAAGAGGTTGTGGGGCGCGGTGGCCACGCCAGGTCGAAATCTTCGGTGTCGAGCGTGAGGTTGGGGTTGTAGGCGGGGTCGCGGTCGATCAGGCCGGCCCAGCGGCTTCGCATGAAGGCGGATTCGCGCGCCAGCCGGTCGCGCGATTCGGCCGCCACCTCCAGGCCGCGGCTGGCCGACTCGTGGTGCAGCAGCTCGGCGTAGGGCGTCCAGACATTGCGGTAGCCGGCCTCGCGCAGGCGCAGGCAGAAGTCGACGTCGTTGTACGCCACGCCGAGTTCTTTTTCATTGAGCCCGCCGACCTGTTCGTAGAGCGCCTTGCGCACGACGAGGCAGGCCGCGGTGACCGCGGAAAAGTTCTGCACCAGCTGCGCGCGGCCGCCATGGCCCGCGATGGTCGATGGCAGGTGCTTGTGCGCGTGCCCCGCCATGCCCCCGATGCCCAGGACCACGCCGCCGTGCTGGATGGTCATGTCGGGGTAGAGCAGCTTCGCGCCGACCGCGCCCACGCCCGGTTGCAGCGCGAGCGAGACCATCTCGTGGAGCCAGTCCGGCGAGATGACCTCGATGTCGTTGTTGAGGAGGCCGACGAGTTCCCCGCGGGCTTGCGCCACGGCCGCGTTGTTGAGCGCCGAGTAGTTGAAGGGGCGGTCGTCGCGAATCACGGTGATGCCTGGCTGCGCGTCGAGTGCCGCGAAGTACGCGAGGGCCTCGGGATCGTCCGAGCCGTTGTCGACCAGAAGGATCTCGTAGTTCGGGTAGGCGGTTTCCAGGATGATGCTCTCGATGCATTGGCGCACGAGGTTCAAGCCGTCGCGGGTCGGGATGACCAGCGAGACGAAGGGCGGCACCTCGGGCAATGCATAGCGTGTGCGCAGGCCGTGAGGCATGGCCTCGGCGGAGGCCGCGGTGCCTGTGCGCTGGAAGTGACGGTCGAGCGCTTGCACATCGGCCACGCCCACTGCTGCGAGCGGCGCGCGGGAATGGCTGAGGATGCGCGGGATGTGGCGGATCTGGTCGGGTCGAACTCGCTCCACGCAACGCAACGCCAAGTCGAACCCCTGCGCGCCATCAGCGGCTGCATCGAGCCCCCCGGCCTCCTCGAACAGGCGGGCCTCGATCACGCCCATCGGCGAGAAAAGATTGCGGGACAGGAACAGGTCCGGGTTCCAGTCGGGCTTGAAGCAGGGGTCGCCGCGGCGGCCTTCCGCGTCGATCGCGTCCGTGTCGGCATACAGCATGCGGGCCTCGGGATGCGCAACGATTTCCTTCGCGACAGCGAAGAGAGCGTGGGCGGGCAGCGTGCAGCCGGGTTCGAGCCAGACGACCCAGTCCGCATCCACCGCACCGGCGAAGGGACCCGTCTGAAGCTTCCACTGCGCATAGGCCTGCGCCGCCAGGGACCGGGTCGTTTCTTGCAACGACGCTGCATTTGCACCGGAGGTGCCGGTCAACACCAGGAAGCGCAGATGCACAGGCCACTTGGCCATCTCCACGCGCCGGCTTTCTTCATGGGCATCGCTTCCGGGGCCGTCATAGCGCGCCACCCAGTCGGCATAGGTGCCGCGATGGACAGGAACAGCCGCCTGCGGCACGCCCCGCACAATGCGCTGAAAATGACCGCCCAGCCACCGCAAGGGGGCAGTCAGGCGCCAGCTGCTGGACTGCGTCATGCTGCGCACCTGCGCATCCAGGGCCTTGACCTGCACTTCCAGCAAACCGATCTGCCGCTGCAGCTGCGCATTGCTCGAAGCGACATCGAGCCCGCGCCGCCGGGAGGAAGGCTGCGCAGGCGGCAGCGTAGGCTTACTGAACATTGCTCGAGATCACGAAAATAGACGCTTCCAATCGTTACGGGGTCGCCCCGTGGGGGCCGGTAAAATTATCCCCTCATCACAACCTATAAAAAAATGCGCGTCCTTTCAGTTGTGCTTTCAGGGGGGGCAGGTTCCCGGCTTTGGCCAGCGTCTCGGCAAGCCTTTCCCAAGCCCTTCATGAAACTGGGTGGCACCACCCTGCTCCAGCAGGCCATCGAGCGGGGCCAGGCCTGCGGCACGGGCGACCTGATGGTCGTGACCAACAAGGACCACCTGTTTCTCACCAAGGACGTGCTGCGCCAGATGTCCGACCCGCCCGAGGCCACGCTGCTGCTGGAGCCCCGGGGCCGCAACACCGGGCCGGCGATTGCACTGGCCGCGCTGCAGTGCATCCGGCAGTTCAGCGGCGACACCGTGATGCTCGTGCTGTCGGCCGACCACCTGGTGCCCGACGTGGAGGCCTTCGTGGCCAGCGCCAACCAGGCGTTCCGCCTCGCCACGCAGGGCAAGCTGGTGGTGTTCGGCATCAACCCCACGGGGCCCGACACGGGCTTCGGCTACATCGAGGTGGCCAAGGTCTCGCGCGAAAGCCAGGCGGCCAAGCGCTTCGTTGAGAAACCCGACCTCCAGACCGCGCAGGAGTACCTGGCCACCGGCCGCTACTACTGGAACAGCGGCATGTTCTGCTTCACCGCCGACGCCATCGTCGCGGCCTTCGAGCGCCACGCGCCCGAATTGCTGGCCGCGGCACGCCGCGCGCTCGAATCGTCGCAGGCGGCGGGCGAGACGATCCAGTTCGATCTGCACACCTTCGGGCTACAGCCGGACATCAGCATCGACTACGCGGTCATGGAGCCGGCCGACAACGTGCACGTGGTGCCCGCCAAGTTCGGCTGGAGCGACGTCGGCTCGTGGCCCGCGCTGGCCAACGCGCTCACGCCCGATGCCAGCGGCAACACCATGCCCTCCAACGTCGTGGCCATCGACACCACCGGCACCCACGTGCAGGTGGACAGCCACTCTCCAAAGGTGGTCGCCACGGTCGGCGTGCATGATCTGGTCATCGTCGACACGCCCGATGCGCTGCTGGTCGCGCACAAGGACAGCGCCCAGCTGGTAAAAAATGTTGTCGATACCCTGAAAGCGCGCCAGCACGAGACCGTTCATTCGCCTGCCGTAGTCAACCGCCCTTGGGGAACCTACGCAGCGCTGAAGGAAGAAGAAGGCTACAAGGTCAAGCGGATCACGGTCATACCCGGCCAGTCGCTGTCCTTGCAATATCACCACCACCGCGCGGAGCACTGGGTCGTGGTGCAGGGCCGAGGCATCGTCCAGATCGGCGATGTCGAGCACGAGACCCTGCCCGGGCAGTACCGCTACATCCCCTTGAAAGAGAAACACCGCTTGACCAATATCGGCGACGAAGAACTTGTGCTCATCGAAGTCCAGTGCGGCGGCTACCTTGGCGAGGACGACATCGTTCGCCTCGCAGACACTTACGGACGCGCATGAGCCAAGTTCACTCCAATCTGCATCGAAGCCCCCTGTCCGACTGGTGGGAGGGCACGCGTCGTACCGACATCTGGTGGACGCTCGCCTGGTTCGATATCGTGCTGCGCTACCGCCGCTCCATGCTGGGGCCGCTGTGGCTCACCCTGAGCATGGGCGTCATGATCGGTGGCATGGGGCCGCTGTACAGCTCCCTGTTCGGCAGCGAACTGTCGCGGTTCTTTCCGCACCTGGCACTCGGCGTGATCTTCTGGGGCTTCTTCTCCAGTGTGGTTACCGACGCCTGCAACGCCTTTGTCGGCTCGTCCAACTACCTAAAGCAAGGCTATTTTCCGATCAGCCTTTTCGTTTGGCGCGGTCTTGCGCGCAACCTGATCCAGTTCGGTCACCAGATCGTGCTGTACATCCCGGTCGCCATCTGGGCCGGCGTCTCGCTGTCATGGTCAGTGCTGTTGATCGTTCCAGCCTTTCTGATCCTGATCGTCAACGCCCATGCTCTCGGCCTCCTTCTGGGGCTCATCTGCACCCGCTACCGCGACGTGACCCAGATCGTCACCAGCGTCATGCAGATGCTGATGTTCCTCACCCCCGTGTTCTGGCTGCCCGAAAACCTTCCGAGCCGCGCCAAGTATGTGCTCTGGAACCCTTTCGCGCAGATGCTCGACCTGCTGCGCACGCCGCTGATGGGCGGCGTGGCGCACATCCACAGCTGGATCGGCATCGGCGTGTGGACGGTGCTGTGCCTGACCGCCGCGAGCCTTCTGTTCATCAAATACCGCCGCCGCGTTGTCTACTGGCTCTGATCCATGGCATTCATTTCACTCAAGAACGTCGCCGTCAACTTTCCCATCTACGGCGCCGGTGCGGCGTCGCTCAAGAAAACACTCGCCGCATCGGTCACCGGCGGGCGCTTCGGCAAGGAAACCGGCGTCACCGTGGTGCAGGCACTCAGCGGCATCAACCTCGAGCTCAAGAGCGGCGATCGGCTGGGGCTGGTTGGTCACAACGGCGCTGGCAAGTCGACACTGCTGCGCACGCTTGCGGGCGTCTATGAGCCGTCCGCCGGTGAGTTTGCACGGCAAGGCTCGGTGGCAAGCCTGATCGACCCGTCGCTGGGCATCGAAATGGATGCAACGGGTGTCGAAAACATCATGCTGCGCGGCCTCGTGATGGGCATGAGCAAGAAAGAGGTCGACCGACTCACGCCGGAGATCTGTGAATTCAGCGGGCTGGGCGAATACGTCAATATGCCCGTGCGCACTTACTCTACCGGCATGATGATGCGGCTGGCGTTCTCGATCTCCACCAGTGTGGAGGCCGACATCCTGCTGATGGACGAGTGGCTGTCTGTCGGCGACGCAGAATTCACCGAGAAGGCCGAGAAGCGCATGCGGGATGTGGTCTCGAAGTCAGGCATCCTGGTGCTGGCATCGCACTCCCCGGAATTGATTGCCAAGGAGTGCAATCGCGTGATTCACATGGAGCACGGTCGGATCGTCGAGGTTTCCTGATCAACGCCGCTTGCCGGCGCCGCTGCTGCGACGCAGCGCCCTGATTTCCGCCAACCGGGCCGCGACTTTTCGGCCCGCCACATCCAGGGACAACGACATCTCCGCATCGGACTTGGCCCTGGTGCCGAGTTCAATGGCCCAAGCCTGATTGTCGAAAACACGCCTCATGAGTTGCGCAGCGTGCTCCTCCGAAGGCTCCGCCCACTCCAGATGGGCGTCGTAAGGGGGAATCGCTTTGCCCAGTTGAACAAGCTTGTAGTTCACCGGCAGGCTGTTGCTTTCGTCCATGAAATCCACGTTGCCCGAGAAGTTGGTTGCAATGACGGGCTTTCCCATCAGCATCGCCTCGGCCATCGTCAGCCCCAGGCCCTCGCTGCGGTGCAGCGACACGTACGCGTCGCAAGCGTTCATCAAGGACAGCACGTCCTCCTGGCTGTAGACCTCGTTGATGATGGTGACGTTGGGCGCGAGCGCCGCGGCCTGCAGCTCCTGGAATTGCGCCGGATGGCGGTCGCCGAACGAGGTCTTCAGCACAAGGTGCACGGCGTCGCTCCTGCCGAAAGCCCGCTCGAACGCACGGATCAGCCCCAGTGGATTCTTGCGCTCCATGACACTCATCATGTGGAAGGTGAAGAGAAAGGTGTACGGCGCCTCCTGCAGACCGAAATACGAGCGCGGTCGTTTTTCATATTGCCCCAGCTTGACTCCGGGGAACAAGGTGTGGACGGGGAGCGAGAGCCGCTTGCGCAGGCCGCGCGCCACAAACTCGGTAGCGGCCCACACTTCGTCGATGTTCTGGGCATGCGCGGCCCAGGACTCGGGAATGGAATCGAATTCCCAGTACCAGTACGCAATGCGATGTGTTCGAGGCACCCGCTCACACAGATCGCTGCGGACAAACGCCTGATCGAAATAAGGATCCGGCTGCACGTGGATGAGGGTCGTTTCGTACTCCTCGAAGCCGCGAAAGTTCACGTGCGTCGGATCGTCTTTCTGATCCGTCCTGAGATCGCGCAATGCACTTCGGACGCCCACACGCTGCAAGCCTTCGACAAGGGCTTCGACCGAAACGCGAAGGCCCGAGGGATAGGAGAAGTGGCCGATGACATTGAGGCCGAGCTCGACCAGCTCGATGGCGGTCGTTTCCGTATCGAGACGGGCGCACCACTCGACGACTTCGCGAGGCTGAGCGGCCTCGGGCGATTGCAGCCACTCGATCAAGGCGGCAGCATGGTGTGGATCGTCCAGGCCCTGCGGGTGCCGGCGGCTCCAATCTTCACGGGCCAGATAGGCCAGCCGTATCTGTTGCGCAGCACTCATGTCGACGGGCCAGCACGAGGGATCTACCCAGGCCTGCGTCACCCTGTAGGCCGAGCCAAACCAGGCCGCAAACGCTCGGCGGCCGAAGACGGTCAGTCCGTCCGGATAGAGCGCCTGCCACGCTGGCGTGAATTCATAGGCACGCACCAACTCCCGGGCAGGCCGCTCCGACGCCTCCCAGAACAGCCACCAAATCTCCTCGAACCGCAAACCGGCCAATCGCCGCCCGCGCCGCATGAACCAGTGGAACAGCTCGAATTGCCCCGCCGGCAGCAGCCCATAAGGCAATGCGCTCCTGATTTCGTCATGGAACAGAAAAGCCTGCCGCGCGCGCGCCCCGAGGTCTGCAGCCAGGCACTCGATCAACGCCGATCTCGCTGCGTCCGACAGCTGCAGCGCGCGGCCGCCCTCACCTCCGATCCAGCGGCCGAAGTCGCCATTCGCACCGTCGGAAAGCGCAGTTGGAAAGCGTCTGGCGATGTCGGGGCAGGTGCGCACGAGATCCAGGCACCAACGCGCCGCGGACCAGATGTCCCTGATTGCATGCGCCGGCTGCGGCAGCCACACCACGTCCTGGCGCCCCAGCCCGGCGGCCTCCAGGCCGGTGCGGTCGCATGACAAAACCAGCGTCGAGGCAGGCAGCGTGGGTGAACCGAGCGCGCGCACGTCCGCCGCCAGACTTTCACGAACCGTCGGAGCCGCCCGAAGGCGCAACGAAGGGATCGGGTTTCGGGCATCCAATTCGGGATGAAGGTAGGGATCCTCGTCGATGCCCAAAATTCGGATGTCGTCCGCAAAACGCTGCAGGTCGGGCGTCGGATTGACGGTGCCGCGCGTGGCGCCCTCGTGATGGACAAGACAGGCATGCGGCGCGTAGGCAATGCGGTAGCCCGCGCGCCAGATGCGAAGGCACAACATGACATCGCTGACCGCGACCAAGTAGGCCTCGTCGAAGCCGCCTACGCGCTCGAATGCATCGCGTCGTACCAACTGGCATGCGCCCATGATCGCCAGCCAGTTCCTGGGGTGCTCGGCGGAGCCAAAAACCCCCCACTCGCCTTCTTCTGCGGCGCGATACATCAGCCCGCCCAGGTTGATTCCGATTCCGACACCGCCATGCTGGATTTCCCCACTCGGGTAGCGCAGCTTGGTGCCGACAACCCCCACGCCGGGACGGCAGGCAAACCTCACCATTTCCTGCAGCCAGTCGCGCGACATCACTTCGATATCGTTGTTCAGGAACATGAGCAACTCGCCCGCCGCGAAAGAAGCGCCGTGATTGCACGCTGCGGAGTAGTTGAACTTCTTGCTGAAATGGACGACCGACACGTCGGCGTGGCACGCCAGTTCTTCGTAGTACGCCCAGGTCCTGGGCTCGACCGAACCGGTATCGACCAGAATGATCTCCCTGTTGGCATAGTCGGTGCCATGGAGCAGGCCTTCGACGCAGGTGCGCAGCAGTTCGACCTTGTCCTTGGTCGGAATGACGATCGACACCCGTGGCGGTGCCGTCAATTCCCAAGTGGCACGCTGCGTGCCGTCCGGCTGGGTCTCGATGGCGGCGTCGATCCCCGTGCGCGCCCAGAACCTGCGCAACGCCTCCCGGTTTTCCGCAGCCGCATCCGTACCGGCGCTCGCTCGATCACGTGCGACGCCCGCTGGCGTCCGGTGACACAACACCTTGGGAATGCGGGTAACGATGCCTGCAACATCGCTCACCCGAAGATTCAGGTCCCATTCGACATTCGCGCCCGAAGCCGTATCCACGCCGCCAACGGCGTCCACCAAATGCCTTCGCAGCAACGTCAGTCGTCCGAAGTAGTTGAACGCATAGAGCAGATCGGGCGACCAGCCAGGCTTGAAGTAGGGCTTTCGGCGAAAGCCTTCCGCGGAAATTTCGTCTTCGTCGCCATAGAGGATGTCGCTGTGCGGCAACCTGGCCAGCTCACCGGCAACCTCGGCGAGCGCACCGGCGGCCACGATGTCACCTGCATCCAGAACGGCGAGAAAATCGCACGCAGCAGAGGCTGCGCACGCTGCGAGAGCCTGCGAGCGCGAATCCCCGTCGCCCATCGGGATTCGCACAATGCGCTGCTCTTTGGAAAATGCGTCCAACACGACCTGGATTGCAGGAGCGGCGCCTGACTCAATGGCGATCAAAGCTTGCCAGCGCTCGAAGGCCTGCGACCGCAATGACTCGAGGGTACGGCTCAGTGCATGCGGATCCGCTCCTGCGACGAGGATGAAGGAAAGTGAAGGCCCCGTCGAAAGGTCGCTCACGATCGGTGTACGGCTTTCGATCTCCGCAATCCAGCGAGCATATGCATCGTCAGCGTCGAGAGATCCGCCCAGCGCCTCTTCCACACGCGGCCTCACGCGCATTGCACGCAGGCGCTGCGGCATGCGCCAAGGCGTCAGTGCCCACCAAGCCGCCTTTACCATGCGCCGCGCATTCACCCGGACCGACGGCGGAACTGCCGTCGAGACTTTTCTCAGTGGCGCGGTCACGCGCCAGGAGATGGAATCGTGCATCGCGCGCTGCTGGCTCAGAGCTGCATCGGCTCGCTGATTGGCCGCCTCGAGCAACGCCTCGAAGGCCAACGCATTGCCGCCTTCCAGGTTGCCTGGCTCATCAACACGGATCCCGTTTGGGGGAACCGGTTGATCCTGCTTGGACCCGTTATCGTTCATTTGAATTGCGGGTAGATCGAGAATAAGGCCCGCACGCCTCAGTCGGTCCTGGCCGCGTCGAGCAAACCGTTTTCCCTCATGATCTTTTCGAGCGAACGCTGGCACTGCAGCTCCTGGCGGGCGAGCCAGGTTTTGTCGGCCACATTCAACGCGTGCAGGCAAATCTTCGAAGTTGCTGCTCGCGAATAGTTGTCCTCGACATAGCGAAGGCCCGCTTCGCGCATGCAATTCCAAGCCGACTCATCGCCATAGATCCGAAGGACTTCGCTGGCGAACTGCAAAGGGTCGTCGGCGATCGACAAATGCTCGTCTTGCGCGTGTGCGATGCCTTCCGCAGCAATGTTCGTCGCCACGCTCGGCACACCGTGTGCGAGTGCCGTCACGAGCTTGCCCTTGATACCTGCCCCGTAGCGCAAAGGCGCCACGAAGACTCTGGACGCCTGAAAATACGGCTCAAGCTCTTCGACGAATCCGGTGACGATCACCCGGTCGGACGCCAATGCCAGCACTTCGGCCGGAGGCTTGTTGCCCACAACCAGGAGCTTGGCATGGGGCGGAAGACTGGGAAGCAATTCGGGCCAGATCGACTTCACGAAGAACAGAACCGAGTCCACGTTGGGCGTGTGTGGGAAGTTACCCAGGAACATGACATCGGCCCGCGCCGAAAAGCCGGGGGTTTCCCGGTACACCTCGGCAATCCATGGAAGCACGACCAGATTGTCGAGAGGCAGGGGAAGCGCCTTCTGGATCACTTCCTGCTCGAACTGGGTGTGGATGAATGAAGCGTCCGCGTGCGCGAACATCTCCAGTTCCTTCTTCTTTGTCAGTTGGGCCGCGAACAGCGCCTGCATGTCGTTGGCGGTTTCCGCGGCACGGGTTTCCCGCAGGTAATGCAAGTCGACGTTGGCAAACAGCACCCGCGTGGCCGGTGCCTTTGCACGCAGGCTGCGATAGATCGGATGAGCGACGTTGTAACGATAGAGCAGCGCGTAATCGAAGGCGTTGTCGACATCGAGCACCTGCTCGACACTTTCGAAGAATGGCTTGTAATAGCAGCACACCCCACGCCGCTGCAGCGCCGCGGTGTATTTTTTCGACCAGTAAGGCGAATGCTCCGGAAAGAAGCTTTCGCCGAAACCAGCCTGGCGGTATGCGCTCATCACCTCGTTGGTCACGATCGAGCCCGAATCCTGGTCAGGTGTCGGCGTCAATGCATCGACGATCAGAATGTTCCGCTTGCTGCGCCAGCAAGCTGCTCGCATCGAGCTGCTGCCCGGAATGGGATGCTCCGTCAGCTCCGCACTGAAGCGCTTGGCGAGCTTCTGCAGATTGGTGACCTGGTAGGCCTTGATGCCCTTCGTTGTGTCGCGCCCGTGCGTGATCCCCTCGTAGTGAACGGCGCGCGAGGTCGGGACAAACCACACTTCGTAGCCCGCACGGCGCAGCCGGAATGCAAGATCGGCGTCTTCGCAATATGCCGGCTTGTATTCGGGATCGAAACCGCCCAGTTCGTTCCAGACCGTTTTGCGAACGGCAATGGACGCGCCCGAAATGAAATCCGCCTGCCGGGCGAAACAGTACTGCGGCAGGTTCGGGTCGGCGTTGCGGCCATAGTTGTGTGCAGACCCGTCGCGCCAGAAGATGCCCCCAGCCTCCTGCAGCGTGCCATCGGCATTGAAGAGCTTGGAGCCCACCATGCCGGCTTTGGGAAACAGGTCGAAAGCCGCAACAAGCTCATCGAGCCAACCCGCGGCAACGCGGGTGTCACTGTTCAGCAGAACGACAAACTCGCCTCGAGCCTGTGCGACCGCCCAGTTGCAACACTCCAGAAAACCGCCGTTCGCAGCGCGCCGCTCATAGCGAATCCAAGGAATGCCGCCCAAGGCCTCCGTCTGTGATGACGCTGGAGAGGCATCGTCGGCAACGATCACCTCGATCGAATACCTGCTCTGCAGCCGCGCGAGCGAATCCAGGCAGTTCAATGCGAAGTGTGCCTGCCCATACACCGGGATGATGATGGACACCTTGGGCGTGGACAGATCGACGGTGAATGCCGGCACCCGCGCGGCCATTGCCTTAACCGCCTCTGCGACGCCGTTGCCTGCTTCGCGCTGCCCGAAATCGAATCCTGCACCCGCGAAATATGCATGGCCTGCCACGAGCTCATATTGGATAACGTCGTCAGGCAGGGGATATGGACGATCCCTCTCCATCCAAGCGTAGTCTGGCTCCGGGCTGGTCGGAAGTTCTCGCATCTCTCTGCGGCCGAACTCCACCCAATGAATCAGCGGATTGAGCGTTGCCCCCCGCACATCTGGATTCTTTCCCGAATAAGCTCGCATCGAGAACTTGGCCGACGGCTCGAGGCCCAGTTTCCAACCACTGGAGAGATAGTGTTTCAGCGGATCGGCGCCGCCTGCAACCGCTGCCGGGTACTCCCGCCGATAGAAGTCGGCGTCGAACAAACCGGCCTCCCTGATTGCCGCTGCGGCTGACGCGTTGCCAACCAGCTTCGCTCGCATGATGCGCAGTGCTTTCCTTGAAAGCCGTGCGGCCTGCTTGAGTTCTTTGATCAAATCTTCTCCACTTTTTCAGCGTCTTATGCGCCGATTCCTGATTGCGAAACCTCGAACCGGAGCGCGGTCCGGCAGCCACTCAGAAAAGAGAGCCCTTCGTCAGAAGGAATGACCTTCCTTGTTGCGACGAAGATCCGCCTTCACCATCATCGTGCAGAGTTCCTCGAGCGTCGTCTTGGGCTCCCATCCCAGCTTCTGCTTGGCGCGCGCAGGATTACCGATCAACAGATCGACTTCCGAAGGGCGATAGAACTTCGGATTGACTCGCACCATGGTCTTGCCGGATGCGATGTCGATGCCAACTTCGTCCTGCTCTTCCCCCTCGAAGCGCAACTCGTAGCCGGCCGCCTTGAAAGCCAGGTCGACAAAAAGCCGCACCGTCTCGGTCCGATTGGTCGCGAGTACGAAAGTATCAGCCTCGTCCGCTTGCAGCATGCGCCACATGCCCTCGACATACTCCTCGGCGAAGCCCCAGTCTCGCTTGGCGCCCAGATTCCCCAACTCCAGCACATCCAGCTTGCCTAGCTGGATCTTGGCCACGGAATCGGTGATCTTTCGCGTCACGAACTCGCGCCCCCGCAGCGGGCTCTCATGGTTGAAAAGGATGCCGCTGGAGCCGAAGATGTTGTAGCTTTCGCGGTAGTTGATCGTCATCCAATGAGCGAACAGCTTGGCTACACCATAGGGGCTGCGGGGATAGAAAGGCGTTTCTTCCACCTGCGGAATTGCCTGGACCTTGCCGAACATCTCGGAGGTGGATGCTTGGTAAAAACGAATGCTCCGGTCCGTCAGCCGAATGGCTTCGAGCAGATGGAGCGCGCCCATCCCGGTGATCTGGGCAGTGGCATCCGGCTGATTGAAGCTCACGCCCACAAAACTCTGGGCCGCCAGGTTGTAGACCTCTTGCGGCTTGGCCTCCTTGATGAGGGTCAGCGAGCTACCCAGATCCGTCAGGTCGTGCTCAACCAGTATCAGGTCTGGGTGGTTTTGAATGCCCAGTTCCTCGATCCGCCAGAAGTTGACGGAGCTAGTCCGTCGGAAGGTGCCATGCACCACATAGCCCTTGCTCAAGAGAAGTTGGGCCAAATAGGCGCCATCCTGACCTGTGATACCGGTGACTACTGCGTGCTTCTTCATTGGGAGCGGTCGATTTCTTGTGTATGCGGCAAACCGCGGGAAGCGTAATTGTGCCGCAATGAATATGCGCTCAAGTCGATGCTCGGCAACAGATGTTGCAGCAAACAATGCGCTTCGTTAAATGTTGCCAATGTCTTGCCCCGCCTCGTGAAAGACCTGGTGACCAAGCCCCGGAGGACGGCGCCTACAGAAGGGCACATCTCGAAACAACCGTTTCAGCGTCGCCTCGGTGCGCGCTTCAGGAGGCCGGCGTCTTCGGATGTTTACGATTCGGCTTAACAAACTGCTGATCTAGAATGTGTCCGCCGGCCACTACTGGGGACGCACTGTTTTCCCCATGCATTTCGGCCGATTTGCAGGGCCTTACGAGGTGCCTCCCCCGACCCACGGTGCCGCGCTTCGCAAGCGTGCCGGGTGGGTTGTGGCTACAACTTTCAAGAAGAGATTCGAATCATGCACCTCAAGGGCAAAAAAGTATTGGTGACAGGTGCTGATGGGTTCATCGGCAGTCATCTGGTGGAAGCATTGATCGCGCACGGCTGCGACGTTCGTGCCTTCGTCTACTACAACTCTTTCAGCAGCTGGGGCTGGCTGGATTCGCTGCCCCAGGAGGTCGTGCGCAACCTGAACGTGTTCTCGGGCGATATCCGGGACCCGAACGGCGTGTTCGAAGCAATGACGGGTTGCGATGTTGTCTTTCATCTGGCCGCGCTGATCGCGATTCCGTTCTCGTACCACTCGCCGGACTCCTACGTCGATACCAACATCAAGGGCACCCTGAACGTTCTTCAGGCAGCCAAGCGGCTGGGCATCGAACGCTGCCTGGTGACCTCGACCTCCGAGGTGTACGGCACGGCGCAATACGCACCGATCGACGAGAAGCATCCATTCCAGGGCCAGTCACCCTACAGCGCCTCCAAGATCGGCGCGGACAGGTTGGCAGAGTCGTTTCACAAGTCCTTCGAGACCCCGGTTGTCATCGTGAGGCCGTTCAATACCTATGGACCTCGCCAGTCGGCACGCGCCGTGATTCCAACGATCATCACGCAGCTGATGCTCGGCGAGAAGGAACTGCGGCTTGGAAGCCTTTCGCCAACGCGCGACTTCAATTACGTCAAGGACACTGCGCAGGGCTTCATCGCACTGGCCGAATCGGACGAGACCATCGGCAAGGAAATCAACATTGCGACCGGCAAGGAATATTCCATCGGCAAGGTCGCGGAGATCCTGGTGGCCGAGCTCAATCCGGATGCGCGCATCGTCACCGACGAACAGCGCCTTCGGCCAGACGCATCGGAAGTCTTTCGCTTGATGGGAGACAACACGCTGATCACCTCCCTCACGCCTTGGCGGCCTCGCTTCGATCTGGCGGACGGCCTGCGCGACACCATCGAATGGTTCAAGAACCCGGAGAACCTGTCGCGCTACAAAGCTTGGCTCTACAACGTTTGAGGAGGTTTCACCATGAGAGCAGTCATTCTTGCCGGCGGTAAAGGCACCCGGCTTCGGCCCTACACCACGTTGATTCCCAAGCCGCTTGTCCCGCTCGGGGGGAAATACTCGATTCTCGAGATCATCATCATGCAGTTGAAGCAGGCCGGCTTCACGCGGATCACGCTCGCGGTGAATCACCTGTCGCAGCTGATCATGGCCTACTTCGGCGATGGCTCGCGCCTGGGCGTGCAGCTGGACTATTCGCTGGAGGAAGGTGAACTCAGCACCATTGGTCCGCTGACGCTCATCCCCGATCTGCCGGAGAACTTCCTCGTCATGAATGGCGACATTCTTTGCGACCTGGACTACCAGCGTTTTTTCCAGTCGCATGTGGCAGCCAAGGACATGGTGTCGGTGTCGGCCTACCGCCGTGAGGTCAAGATCGACTTCGGGGTGCTGCGCTACGACGCCGATGGCCGCCTGAACGAATTCCAGGAAAAGCCGACCTACGACTTCGACGTCAGCATGGGCATCTACTGCATCCATCGCTCAGTCATCGAACGCCTGCCCAAGGGTGGCAAGTATGGCTTCGACAACCTGATGATCGACGGCCTCAAGGACAACCAGCGCATCGCCATCAGGCCATTCGACGGGTACTGGCTGGACATCGGCCGTCCCGACGACTACCAATACGCTGACGACAACTTCGAAGAGCTCGCAACGAAGCTCGGAATCGGCTCTTGAAGACGGCGCTGATCACGGGTTCGACGGGCGCATTGGCGCAAGCCATCGTCGCCCGGCTCCAGCAGACGGGGACGTTCAACGTCGTGGCAACGAGCCGAAGCGCCGACGCGCTGCAACTCGATGTGCGGGACGGCGAGCGCCTGGAGGCGCTGCTCCAGAAAACCCGCCCGGACCTGATCTTTCATCTGGCCGCCACCTTCTCGGGCGAGTACGACGAGGCCTATGCGGTCAACGTCGATGCCACGCGCCGGCTGCTGGAACTCGTTGAACGCGCACATGCCGGCACCCGCGTGTTGCTGGTGGGTTCCGCTGCGGAATACGGCGCAGTCGGCGTCGAAGAGAACCCGATTCGGGAAGACCATGCGCTGCGTCCGCAATCCGTGTATGGCCTGACCAAATCGTGGCAGACCCAGCTGGCTGGTTTCTACGCCCTTCGCGGCGTGCAGGTGGTGGTGGCACGGCTGTTCAACCTTCAAGCGCCCGGTCTTTCGAACAGGCTATTCGTTGGCCGGGTACAGACGCAGATCGAAGAGGTTCGCAAAGGTGCGCGGTCGGCCTTCGAGTTCGGCCCCCTTGGTGCAACGCGAGACTACGTGGACGCGGATGAGGCGGCAAGGCAGATGCTGGCCGTGGCGATCGACGGCGAACCTGGACACGTGTATCACGTCGGAAGCGGCATGCCCGTCACCATGCGCTCCCTGCTGGAGCGGTTGCTCGCCTCCGAAGATATGAGCGCAATCCCGGTGCACGAGTCTCCGGCCCTCACCAACCGCGCCGGGTACGACGTTCCGGCCATCTACGCAGACATGACCAAGACACTCCAGTTGATGGGAGAGGGAAAGCCATAGTGACGAAGTTGAAGCTGACCGTTGTCACCCCCGTCTTCAACGAGGAGCACGTCATCGCGCACTTTCACGAGCGCGCAAAGAAAGTGCTGGAGTCCATCGAGGAAGTCGAATGGAACATCCTGTATGTGGTGGATCAGTGCACCGACCGCACGGTGGAGGTTCTGCGAACGGTCGTCGCCGGCGACCCCGCCGCCAAGGTGCTGGTGCTGTCGTCCCGCTTCGGGCACCAGATGTCGCTGCTCGCGGGCATCGAGCACTCGCTCGATTCAGATGTCATCGTCATGATGGACAGCGACCTGCAGCATCCACCCGAACTCATACCGACGCTGCTGGAAGAATTCAAGCGCGGCAACGAGGTGGTGTACACGCTGCGCCAGGATACCGAGGACGTGGGCTTCCTGCGAAAGCAGGCCGGCAACCTCTTCTACAAGCTGCTGGGCAGCATTTCGCAGGTGCCGATCAATCCCAACGCGGCAGATTTCCGGCTCATCTCCAGGCGGGTGGCGCGCACCTTGTCCCAGGGCTTCCAGGAACGTAACATGTTCCTGCGCGGGCTCTTCTCCTGGATCGGATTCAGGCAGGCGGGGGTCGAATTCGTAGCCGAGAAACGCTTCGCGGGGCAGTCCAAGTACTCACTGTCCAGAATGATCCAGCTCGCCATGGCGGGCATCCTTTCGTTCAGCACCAAGCCGCTTCAGCTGAGCATCTTCGTGGGCGGGCTGTTTGCGTTGCTCGCCTTTCTGTTGATCGTGGTGCTGGTCATCAAGTACTTCTTCGTGCAGTCCATCCCGAACGGCTGGACGACGATGGTGGTTCTGCTCCTGCTGTTCAGCGGCATCCAGCTCATCGTCCTGGGCATCATGGGCGCGTACGTGGGAGGCATCTACGACGAGGTCAAGGGCCGCCCACGCTACATCGTCGAAGAAGAAATCTCCCACCGCCCCGCACCGTGACAGCATGGCACTGGCTCATCGAGCCGGTGCCATGCCTGCAGATGCGAGAGCCTGTCCTTCATTCAAACCTCATGCCGAGACCAGGCTCCTTCACCCAATCCGTCCTCGATCGCTGCCGCTCCGAACAGGTCCGGCAGCTTTTTCGTTTCCTCGTCGTCGGGGTTGCCAACACGGCGTTCGGCTACTCCATCATCTTTGCCTGCATGTACCTGGCGGGTCTGTCCGCGGAGCTGAGCAACGCGATCGGCTACGGCATCGGCCTGATGGTCTCCTACGTGATGCACAAGGTGTTCACGTTCAACAGCGACAGGCCGCATCGCGAAGCCTTCGTCCGTTTCCTCGTGGTGTTCGCGGTGGCCTATGCAGCGAACCTGCTCGTGCTGGTCATTCTGGTGCGAGGCCTCGGAGTGCATGAAGCCGTCAGCCAGGTCATCGCGAGCGCGGTCTATGTGATCACTTCCTTCATCATGAACAAGCTGTATGTCTTCAGGCAACCTCATGACGACGCAAAGTAAATCTGCACGCCCACGCGTGGTCATCGTGCTGGCAGCGCTTGTCTCGCTCTGGTGCATCTTTCTGTGGCCCGCCTTCGACAAAGCACATTCTTTCGCCCTGTGGATGGACAACGAGTTCTTCATCGGCACGGTGCTTTCGTCGATGTCTTCAAGTCTCGCCCACGGCGAATGGCCGCTCAGGATGAACACCATCCTCGGGGGCGTGCCGCTGCACAACTTCGCACAGCTGTCGGCGTTCTATCCTTTCTATCTGACGCCATTGCCGCTCTTCGAGAGCCCGCTCCAAGTCGTTCATTCGATGCACTGGCTGACGCTCGTCCATCTGTTGATCCTCGAGGTCAACATGTATGTCCTGCTGCGCACTATGCAGGCCTCGCGCATCGGGGCGGTCACCGGGGCCGCGCTTTTTGCCTTCGGGGCGAACAGCCTGTCTTATGCGGCGTGGCTCAACATCGTCGCACCCTATGCCTGGCTGCCGCTGTACCTGGCAGGGCTGCTGGGCCTGTTGTCGCCCGAAAGCTCGCGGCGCCATTTCATCATGGCTCTGACGGGGATCGTGCTGCTGACGCTCGCATCTCCCGCTCAGCCACTCATCCACGCCATCCTGTTGAGCGGCGTTTTCTGCATTGCCTATGCAATCGGCACCAAGCGGGCCGACGGGTGGAGGAGCATCGGAAACTCGGCTGTGAAAGTGGGCATCGTGGCGGTGATCGCGGTGCTCCTGGTCTCACCCGTCATTGTCCCGACTGCCCTGGAATTCAAGAACATGATCCGGTGGATCGGGCACTTCCCTCCCGTCTTCGGCAACAGCCGCATTCCATTCGAAGCGTTTCAGGTCGATCAGCTCGCCCCCCGGAACCTCGGTGGTGTCCTGTTCAAATTCGAGTGGAATGCGGTGGGCAGCCAGTTCATTGGGCTGGTCTCGGCGGCTTTGGCATGCGTGGCCGTCGTTTCCCGGCCTCGCTCCTGGCTGGTGTGGGCGCTCGTGTTCGTTGCGGTCTACGCCTTGATCTCGTCGACGGGCAGCAACCTGGGCCTTGCGCACCTGAACTACATCGTTCCGATCCTGAACAAGATCCGTGAGCCCAGCCGTTTTCTCGTCCTGTTCCAACTGGCGATGACAGGGCTTGCAGCCTTTGGCATCGACGAAATTCGCCGCGAACTCTCCTCCAGCGAAGCTGGCCGTCGTCGCCTGGCGACCCAGCTCTTTGCGATGGGAGCTGTCTTGCTGGTTGCGATCCTTGTGGCTTGGTACTGCAAGGACCGCATCGTCTCCACCGTGCCCTCGTGGGCCCCGCTTGCCACGTTGTCCGGACTTGTTGTCGCCACCGTGCTGATGGCGCGTTTCCGCTCGGCCACCCGAGGCGTGCAGGCGGCAGCCATGTGGAGTGCGGCCGCCCTGGTCCTGGTTCTGGTGGATGTCCCGTGGCGGCCACCAGGCATATCGAGCAGTTTCTACAACACCAACCATGCGGGTCGGCTCGACGAGGCGCTCGACCGGGTGAAGGCACTGGACCCGAATCACGACTATCGCGTCGTGTTCGATGGAAAGATCGACAAGCAGCTGGGCGCCATGCTGGCGTCCTACAAGGGGATCCGCAGCTTCAACGCCTACTTCAACCCTGCGCCCAAGCAGCAGTTCGACGAGCTTTATTACCATGCACCGCGCAACGACAACTACTTCCGCTTGCTCGGCGCCAGATACCTGATTTGCGACGATTGCCCGCCGGAGGCGTTGCGGGGCTACACGCACAAGGAAGACATCGCCGGACTGGCGTTGTACGAGGCGGAAGCCGCGCTTCCTCACGTTTACGCGGCCATGACATTGGACGGGGTCTATGAGTCGATGGGCGATTTCTCGGCGAAAGCTGCGTCCGCCGATCTCACTGGCAGCGTGCTGTTCGCGAAATTGGACAGCGGCGTCCTGCCTCGCTCGACCGATGCAAAGAACCAGGCACGCTGTGATGTCAAGGAAGACCTTCCGCGCGGCACCAACCAAGTGCGGGTGCGCATCGCTTGCCCCGCGGCGGCCATGCTGGTTCTGAACGAGTTCTTCGACAAGGCGTGGAAGGTCTCGGTCGATGGCCATCGCTCGAAGCTGGGCCCGATGAACGGCAACCAGATCGGCACGCTGGTGCCGCCGGGAACGCACATGGTCGAGTTCAAGTACCGGCCCGCCACTTTCATGTGGTCGCTGCCGCTGCTCGCGCTCGGACTGGTTCTCCTCCTCGTGCTGCTGACAGCAAGCCGAAGATGGTTGCCTCGTCTCAACCGGAGGCAGCCCACGGTGCCGCACGGCGGCACCTCTTCGTCAATAGGCTGAGTCGGCCCAGCCGCCTGCAGCGCGCATCAACGCAATGCGCGCTGCACCCAGCGAAGGGGTGCCAGGAGCCTCCAGGAGCGCGAATTCAGGATGGCGGCGAGGCGCTGCTCGCTCTGGGTGGCCTGCTGGGCGAGCGATGCCTCCAGCCGCCGGCATTCGGCCTCGGACTTCGCGCGCGCTTCGTCCCATGCGGCACGCTCGGCATTCATCGACAAGGCCCACGCACTGCGTTCTTCGAACTCTTTCTGAAGCGCCACATGCCGGGCCTCGAGTTCGGCGTGCTCCTTGTGCAGTCCGGAAGCCCAGTGCATGACATTCTGCTGATCCGCATACAGATCGTTGCCGGCTTCGGCAAACAGATTGGGAGCCAGCGGCGGCAGCAAATCCTCATTCGCAGCGCAGACAGCGACGAAGTACATCGCCCGGTCTGCGCTCTGGGTCTGCACCTTCAACTGATCGCCCGACAGGAGCAAGGCCTCGTAGTTGCGAGCGCTTCCTTCCAGAGGAAACAGCGCCGACGCAGTCAGGAAGCGCTGGGCAAAGTATCGGTTGGCGGGGAAGAAACGACCCAGCAGCGCATCGAGTTCGTCGAAATACAGCTCCTTGACGTGAAACTCGTTCACGTAGTTTCTTTCGTCCGAGTACACCTTCTTGTTGGGCGAAGAGATGACCAGGATGCCCGAAGGCTTCAGCACGCGCCGCAACTCTCCCAGCATTTCCTCCTGCTGCGCCAGGTGCTCGAGCGTCTCGAAAGACACGGCGACATCGACGCTGGCATCTTCCAGGGGAATGGCAGTTGCACTGCCTTGGACGAACCTCAGATTGGTCTGTGCGGCGTAGCGTTGCCGGGCATGCTCGACGGCTTCATTCGAGATGTCCACCCCGACCACGGAGCCCGCCGTGTTCGCCAGCAGCGCGGAGCCGTAACCCTCGCCGCAGGCAATGTCCAACACATCGCGCCCCGCGCACAGCGACTGCATCCACCCATACCGGTGCATGTGCTCGTAGCGGATCTCGCCCTGTTCCGTGGGAATGAACCGTTCACCGGTGAAATTCAACATGAGGTCAATTTTTCTTGAAATACGAAGTCAGTCGAACGTTTCAGCCGAGCGCAAGGGCGTGGCGCCGGCATCCTTGGCCGACAATTGGGGGGCGGAGCCGACCTCCGGCCAGCCGATCGCCAGGTCGCTGTCGTTCCAGATGATCGCGCGCTCATGTGACGGCGCGTAGTAGCCCGTGGTCTTGTAGAGAAATTCCGCCGTCTCGCTCAGCACCAGAAAGCCGTGCGCAAAGCCCTCCGGAACCCACAGTTGCTTGTGGTTTTCCTCGCTCAATTCGACGCCGACCCATTGGCCGAACGTCGGCGACGACTTGCGGATGTCCACGGCCACATCGAACACAGCGCCCTTCACCACGCGCACCAGCTTGCCCTGCGGTTGCTGTATTTGATAGTGAAGGCCTCGCAGGACACCCTTCGCCGAGCGCGAATGGTTGTCCTGCACGAATTCCACATGCTTGCCGACAGCCTCATCGAAGGCCTTTTGATTGAAACTCTCGAAGAAGAAACCGCGTGCGTCGCCGAACACCTTGGGTTCGATCACGATCACTTCAGGGATCGCAGTAGGCGTGGCCTTCATGAGCGCACCTCGTCGTTCAGCAGGTGCTTGAGGTACTTGCCGTAGCCGCTCTTCTCCAGCGGTGCGGCGAGCTTGGTGAGCTGCTCGGTCGTGATGAAACCGTTGCGCCATGCAATTTCTTCAGGACATGCGATCTTCAGGCCCTGCCGATGCTCCAGCGTGGCGATAAATTGCCCCGCCTCCAACAGGCTGTCGTGCGTTCCGGTGTCCAGCCACGCGTAACCGCGCTGCATGATCTGCACGTTCAACTGGTCAAGATCGAGATAGGCCTGATTCACCGCCGTGATTTCCAATTCGCCGCGCGCACTGGGTTTCACGGCTTTCGCAATGTCGACGACCTGGTTGTCGTAGAAGTAAAGCCCCGTCACCGCGTAGTTGCTCTTCGGCTTCAATGGCTTTTCTTCGATGCTGCTGGCCTTGCCCTTGGCATCGAAGGCCACGACGCCATAGCGCTCGGGGTCCTGCACGTGATAGGCGAACACGGTTGCGCCGCTCTGCTTGGTATCGGCGTCCGACAGCAAATGCACGAGGTCGTGCCCATAAAAAATGTTGTCCCCCAACACCAACGCGCTCGGGTCATTCCCCACGAACTTGTCCCCGATGATGAACGCCTGCGCCAGCCCGTCCGGGCTCGGCTGCACTGCGTACTGCAGGTTGATGCCCCACTGGCTGCCATCGCCCAGCAGCTGCTGGAAGCGCGGCGTGTCCTGCGGCGTGCTGATGATCAAAATGTCGCGCATGCCGCCCAGCATCAGCGTGCTCAGCGGGTAATAGATCATCGGCTTGTCGTACACCGGCAGCAGCTGCTTGCTCATGGCGAGCGTCGCGGGGTGCAGGCGGGTGCCCGAGCCGCCGGCGAGGATGATGCCCTTGCGTTGCGTCGTCTTGGTCATGGGATGTTCGTGTCTCTTGTCTTGCTCGGGTCTTGCGCTGCGCTCAGAAGGTCTCGCGCAACATGCGGGCGACGCCGGACTGCCACTCGGGCAGCACGAGGCCGAAGGTCGATTGCAGCTTCGTGGTGTCCAGGCGCGAGTTGTGCGGCCGCGTGGCCGGCGTCGGGAAGGCGGTGGTGGGCACGGGCTCGACCGCTTCGGGGCCGGCCTTGAGTTCGACGCCCGCGGCCTTGGCCTGCTCGATCACGAAGCGCGCATAGCCGTGCCACGTGGTCACGCCACCGGCCACCGCGTGATAGAGCCCGGCCTTCGCCGGGTCCTGCAGCGTCGCGCGAATGGCGTGCGCGGTGATGTCGGCCAGCAGTTCCGCGCCGGTGGGCGCGCCGAACTGGTCGTCGATGACGGTGAGCTTGTCGCGCTCCTTGGCGATGCGCAGCATGGTCTTGGCGAAGTTGCCGCCGCGCGCGGCGTAGACCCAGCTGGTGCGAAAGATCAGGTGCTTCGCGCAGTGCTGCGCCACCAGCTGCTCGCCTTCGAGCTTGGTGCTGCCGTAGACGCTGAGCGGGCCCGTGGCATCGTCTTCTTTCCACGGCTTGCTGCCGCTGCCATTGAAGACGTAGTCGGTCGAGTAATGGACCATCAATGCGCCGATCTGCTGCGCCGCTTCGGCCACCACGCCGGGTGAGGTGGCGTTGAGCTTGCGGGCAAAGTCGGGCTCGCTCTCGGCCTTGTCGACCGCGGTGTGCGCGGCGGCATTGACGATGACGTCCGGGCGCACCTTGAGCACCGTTTCGGCCAACTGCTCGGGGCGGCTGAAGTCGGCGTGGAAGTCGGTGCTGTCGAAATCGAGCGCGACCAGTTCACCCAGGGGCGCGAGGCTGCGCTGCAGTTCCCAGCCGACCTGTCCGCCCTTGCCCAGCAGCAGCAGCTTCATGCGGTGGCTTTCGCAGATCCGGCAGATCCGGCCGGTGCGGCGTCGTATTGCTTTTCGACCCACTCGCGGTACGCGCCGCTTTGCACGTTGCGCACCCACTCGCCGTTCGCCAGGTACCACTCGACGGTCTTGCGGATGCCGCTGTCGAAAGTTTCTGCGGGCTTCCAGCCGAGCTCGCGCTCGAGCTTGCGCGCATCGATGGCGTAGCGGCGGTCGTGGCCGGGGCGGTCGGTGACGTAGGTGATCTGTTCCTTGTACGGCTTGCCGTCGGCCTTGGGGCTCAGCTCGTCGAGGAGCGCGCAGACGGTGTTGACGATCTCGATGTTGGGCTTCTCGTTCCAGCCGCCCACGTTGTAGGTCTCGCCGAGCTTGCCCGCTTCGAGCACGCGGCGGATGGCGCTGCAGTGGTCCTTCACGTAGAGCCAGTCGCGCACCTGCATGCCGTCGCCGTACACCGGGAGCGGCTTGCCTGCGAGTGCGTTGACGATCATCAACGGGATGAGTTTCTCGGGGAAGTGGAACGGCCCGTAGTTGTTCGAGCAGTTGGTGGTGACCACCGGCAGGCCGTAGGTGTGGTGCCATGCGCGCACGAGGTGGTCGCTGGCGGCCTTGCTGGCCGAGTACGGGCTGTTGGGCTCGTACTTGTTCTCTTCGGTGAAGGCCGGATCGGTCTTGGAGAGCGAGCCGTAGACCTCGTCGGTGGACACGTGCAGGAAGCGGAACGCAGCCTTCTGGTCGGCCGGCAGCGCGCCCCAATAGCCGCGCACCGATTCGAGCAGGCGGAAGGTGCCGAGCACGTTGGTCTGCACGAAGTCTTCCGGGCCGTGGATCGAGCGGTCGACGTGCGATTCCGCGGCAAAGTTAACGATCGCTCGCGGTTTGTGTTCGGCCAGCAGGCGGTCGAGCAGCGCGCTGTCGCCGATGTCGCCCTGCACGAAGATGTGGCCGGGGTTGTCCTTGAGCGACGCGAGCGTCTCGAGGTTGCCCGCGTAGGTCAGTTTGTCGAGGTTCACGACCGGCTCGTTGCCTTGCGCAATCCAGTCGAGCACGAAGTTGGCGCCAATGAAGCCGGCGCCGCCGGTTACCAGGATCATGGGATTCCCTGTTGTTTGTCTGAACGATCGCCCTCGGCGAATGTGAATGGAAGATTATCCCACCGGGCCGCAGGGCCGAAATCCAGGCTTGGTGCCCTCGAAAGCCCCACCTACAATCGCCCCACTGCAGGAGAGCGGGCCATCCCGGTGGCCCTACCGAAGGCGCAAACTCCCATAAACGCTCAGGTCGGCCCGAACAGGGGGTCAGTACTGCATCACATCGAACGCCGTCTGGAGAGCCATCGCACCCGCAAAGGTGTCGCGATGCACCGAAGGAGCAAACCCGTTGCAAGGTGCAACAGAGGTGAATCTCTCAGGTACCGAGGACAGGGGGAGCGGCAACTTGGACGGCGGACGTCCGGTTGCTTGCTATTGAACCAATAGCACCCAACAGCATCTTGCCCGCCATTCAAGCGCTGCACCTCAAAGGTACTTGCAATGCGCGTGATCGTTCTTGGCGCCGGCCTGCTCGGCGTGACTTCGGCTTATTACCTCCAGCAACTCGGCCACGAAGTGACCGTGATCGACCGGCAGGCCACCCCGGCCGCCGAAACCAGCTTCGCCAATGGCGGGCAAATATCAGTCAGCCACGCCGAGCCCTGGGCCAACCCCAGCGCGCCGCTCAAGGTGCTGCAGTGGCTGGGCAAGGAAGACGCCCCGCTGCTCTTTCGCATCCGCGCCGACATGCGCCAGTGGCTCTGGGGCCTGCAGTTTTTGCGCGAATGCACGCCGGCGCGCACCAGGCACAACATCGAACAGATCGTGCGCCTGGGCACCTACAGCCGCGACACGCTGCAGCAACTGCGCCGCGACACGGGCCTGAGTTACGACCAGCGCACGCAGGGCATCCTGCATTTCTATACGACGCAAAAGGAGTTCGACGGCGCGCTCAAGCCCGCAGAGCAGATGCGCGCTCTCGGCTGCGAACGGCTGGTGATCTCGGCCGACGAGGCCGTGAAGATCGAGCCAGCGCTCGCCCACATCCGACCCCAACTGGCCGGCGCCACCTACACGGCCGAAGACGAATCCGGCGATGCCAACCGCTTCGCGCGCGAACTGGTCGGCCTCGCGGCCGCGGCCGGCGTGAAGTTCCTCATGAGCCACACGGTGACCGCGCTGCGCGAAGCCGGCGGCAGCATCGACCACGTCGAGGCGACCGACAGCGAAGGGCGCTTCCAGCGCATCCGCGGCGATGCCTTCGTGCTCGCGATGGGATCGCTCAGCCCGCTGTACGCCGCGCCGCTGGGCATCCGCCTGCCGATCTATCCGGCCAAGGGCTATTCGGTGACGCTGCCCGTCAAGGACGCGTCCAAGGCGCACCAGGTCTCGCTGACCGACGACGAATTCAAGCTCGTGTTCTCGCGCTACACATCGGAATCGGGCGACCGCCTGCGCATCGCCGGCACGGCCGAACTCAACGGCTACGACCGCGACCTGAACCGCGTGCGCTGCGAAGCCATCGTGCGCCGCGTCGAGGAGCTCTTCCCCGGCGCCGGCGACACCACGCAAGCCCAGTTCTGGACGGGCCTTCGCCCCGCGACCCCGAGCAACGTGCCGATGATCGGCAAGACCAAGCTGCCGAACCTGTACCTGAACACCGGCCACGGCACGCTCGGCTGGACGCACGCGTGCGGCTCGGGCAAGTCGATCGCGCGGATCGTGAGCGGGCTCGTGCCGGAGGTGGACTTCGCGTTCACCGGCATGCCAGCACCGCAGCCGCGCGTGCTGCAGCCGGCCTGATCGCGGCCCGTCAATCCTTGCTGGTGAACACCGTCAACACACCGGTGTAGCCATACAGGTGGTGCCGGGCGATTTCGCCCGCGGCGAAGAAGCCGACCAGCGGCACGTCGCCCAGCGCGTGGCGCACGATCTGCAGCTCGGCGCCCGGGGCGCCGAAGTGCGGGCCGCCACGTCCGGAGCAGCTCACGTACACCGCGCCCGCGATGCGGCGCGCGGGGTGCGGCGCTGCTTCGGCTTCGCCCGCGGCGACGGCGCGGGCGGTCGCCAGCGTCTGCTCTTCGGGCTCCAGCTCTTCGCGGATCTCCGCGCAGATGCGCATCAGGTCCGCGCGCGCAGCCTGCGCGTTGCGGCGGCAGAAGGTCAGCCGCATGCCGGCCTCGGCCGTGTCGGCGATCGCGATGCCGCGGCGCGTCGGGTCCAGGCCGATGATGTGGCGCACCAGCACGTCGGCGCCCAGGTCACCGGTGCGGCGCACGCCGTCGCTGCCCGCGTCGGCCAGGCCGACCAGCGTGTTGCGTACCGCGTCGATGGCCTCCTGCGGGCGTTCGAGCGAGACCTGCAGGTCGGCCAGCAGCACGTCCAGCGCGGGCTCGCCGTCCAGCTTGAGCAGCAGGTTGCCGTCGGCTTCGGTGATTTCGCGCTCGCGCACGCCCGAGCGCAGCGGCTGGCAGCCCTGCGTGACGCGCGACACCAGCCGCACGCCCTCGCCGAACACCACGCCCGACAGGCCCCCCGAGAACACGCCGCCCGCGGCGCCGTGCCCGCGGATGTTGCCGTTGCCGCCGACCGCGAACTGCAGCGCGCCGCCGCGGCCCGACGAGAGGCCGCCGAAGAGGTAGCCGGTGTCGACGCGGCCGGCCATCTCGCCGATCAGCTCGGTGAGATCGGGCGTCGCGGGGTCGGCGTGCACGAGCGCGGTGTGCGCCTCGAAACCGCTCATCTCCGAATTGCCGAGCGGCGCCACGCCCGAGAACACGCGGTACTGGTCGCTGGGCAGCGCGCAGAGCATGAGGCTCATGCCGGGCTCGTCGAAGTACTCGGCGTTGTTGGCCGAGACGCCGATGCCCACGGTGCCCGACCAGTCGGTCACCTCCGGCAGCTCGGCGCCGAGGTGATCCAGGATCTCCTGCGCCTCGGAGGCGTAGTGGTCGGTGATGTAGAGGAGCCCGAGCGTGGGCGACGACGCGTAGTCGGGCAGTGCCATCTGCGCGCGCAACTGGGCCAGCACGAGGCCGGCCGCCATGCGCCATTGCGGATGGGTGGCATGACCCGTGGGAAACAACTTCATGATGCGTGCCAACCCGTTCTCTTCAAAGTGGAATGTGTGTGACGTCAGCGGCGGCCGGTGGTTCGCTTGCGGGCGGCGGCCGACGTCTTTTTCTTTGCGGCGGGCGTTGCCGCCTTCTTGGCCGAGGTTCTCGCCGCGGTTTTGGCTGCGGGCTTCTTGGCGGCGGCCGTCTTGCCCATCGCCTTGCCGACCACGTCGGCCAGCGGCTGGGCCATGGCGGGGACCTTGAGCTGGGCGGCGTCCTGCAGCGCCGAACTGGCGATCTGCTGGAACTGCTCGGTCAGAGAGCCCCACCACTGCATCGGATCGACCACGCCGGCGCCATCGGCGGCAGCCGCCTTGCTGCGCGGCTTTTTCTTCGGTGCCGGTGCTTCTTCTTCCTCGATCTCAGTCTCTTCTTCTTCCTCCTCGACCGGCTCCGGTTCGGGGGCGGCGGCTGCTGCAAAGGGCGCGGGCGCCGGAGCTGCGGCGGCCGCCTGCTTGGTGAACGCGCTCGCCAGGTCTTCCATCCGCACGTTCATGCCGCGCAGGGTCGAGAGCGTCATCTTCTGCACCTCGAGCGCCTGGATCGTGGCCTTGAGCGCATGGCCGTTCTGCTCGAGCCAGTACTGCACGGTCTTGAGTTCCTGGATGCGCTTGTCGACTTCTTCCACGCTCAGCGTGGGCGCCACCCAGCTCGCCAGGCTCGGGATGCCCGGCACCGACGAGGCGGCGCCGGTGCCCGCCGCGGCGCCCCCGGCCAGGTTCTTCAGGAAGTCGAATCCGGGGACGAACTGGCTGAAGTTGAAAGGTTGGCTGGCGTTGGTCATGCGGGAGGTCTCCAGGCTGGGTTTTCTTGTGCTGCCAGCTTACTCCAAGCCTCCGGCGTCCGGCCTCAAAGCTCGTCTCTGACCCTGCTGAAAACTTTCCAGAAAGTGGCGTCCTGCGAGGTCGCGAAATTGATCCGCATCATGGTGCTGGGCGGCCGGCGCGCATGGAAGAGCGAACCCGGCGCGAGCAGGTAGCCCTGGTCGAGCATGCGCTGGGTGAGCGCGTCGGTGTCCTCGCCCGTGTCGACCCAGCCGAAGAGCCCCGCCGGCTCCGAGGCGAAGGTGCAGCCGTGCGACATCGCAAGCTTCACCGACCGCCCGCGCGCGCCCTCCAGGCGAATGCGCACGCGCTCCGAATGCCGGCGCAGCTGGCCCTGGTCGATGCACCACGACAACGCCCGCTCGAAGAGCGTGGGCGAGGTCAGCGTGGCCAGCAGCTTGGTCTCCAGCAGCCGGTCCTTCAGCGCGGGCGGCGCGGCCAGGAAGCCGATGCGCCAGTTGGGCGCGATGATCTTGGCAAAGCCGCTCACGTACACGGTGCGCTGCAGCCCGTCCAGCGCGCACAGGCGCGTGGCGTGCTCGGGGGCGAGGTGGCTGTAGGTGTCGTCCTCGACGATGTGGAAGTCGTGCTCGTTCGCCAGCTTGAGCACCCGGTGGGCGCTCCCGGGCGTGAGGCTGTAGCCGGTCGGGTTGTGCAGCACGCTCACGCTCACGAAGAGCTTGGGCTTGTGCAGCGCGCAGTACTGCGCCATCACGTCGAGGTCGGGCCCGTCGGCGCGCCGCGGCACGGGCAGGATGCGCATGCCCAGCGCCTCCAGCCGCGCGAATTCGAGCGCCCAGCCCGGCTCCTCGACCATCACCGGATCGCCCGGCCGCAGCAGCGTGCGGCTCACGATGTCCAGCGCATGCGTGGCGCCGATGGTGGTGATGATCTGGTCGGGCGCGGCCGGCACGTTGATGCCCACCAGCTTCTGCGAGAGGCTGCGGCGCAGGCTCATGTCGCCGGCGGGCTCGCCGTACTGGAGCGACAGCTCCTGCAGCACGGCTGTACTGGTCATGCGCCGCACGGCCGTGGGCATGAAGGTGGACGACATCCAGTCCGGCGGAAACACGCCCATGCCCGGCTGCGGCTTGTCGCTCGGGCGGTGGAACATGCTGCGGATCAGCGAACTCGCATCGGCCGGCACGCGCGAGGCCATCATCTGCACGGCCATGGCCGCGGGCATGTCGCCCACGCCGACGGCGTCGGCGGGTTTGCCCGGACGGCTGTCCTGGCCCTGCGCCGAATCGCGCACGTAGAAGCCGCGTTGCCGGCGGGCTTCGACGAGCCCCTGCGCGAGCAACTGGTCGTAGGCCGCGACCACCGTGTACGGGCTCACGCCCTGCTGCCGCGCGCATTCGCGCACCGAGGGCAGCCGGGCGCCGGGCGGCAGCAGCCGGGTGCGGATGCGCTCGGCCAGGCGGTCTGCGAGCTGGCCGGTCAACGACTGGGTGGAGGTTCGTGTCAGCATGCTGTGTCGAGGTGCTGTGTCGATGGGGTCACCAATACAGATGCCTTGTTTGTCCGGCCATCTGTACTGGAACTGTAATGGTCTCAAGTTTAGAGTGTGTGTCATGAACTGGCAAGAATTCACCGCGCTGCTGGTGTTGGCCACGGCGATGAGTTTTTCGCCCGGCCCCAACACCACGCTCTCCACCGCCCTGGCGGCCAACGGCGGCCTGCCGCGCGCGATGCGCTTCGTGGTCGCGGTGCCGATCGGCTGGACGCTGCTGCTGGCGATCTGCGCGGCGGGCCTGGGCGCGCTGGTGGTGGCGGTGCCGCCGCTGCGCCTGGCGATCAAGGGACTGGGCATCGCCTACCTGCTGTGGCTCGCGTACAAGCTCAGCGGCAGCGGCACGCTGGGCCGTGCCGACAGCGCAAAACTCACCGTCGGCTTCGGCCAGGGCGTGATGCTGCAGTTCGTCAACATCAAGGCGTGGCTTCTCGCGCTCACGCTGGTGGCCGGATGGATCGCCGGCCAGCCCGACGCGCTCTCGCGCTTCGCCATCGTCGCGCCGGTGATGCTGTTCTATGCCTTCGTCAGCAACTTCGCCTATGCGCTGGTCGGCGCGCTGCTGCGCGACTGGCTCGCCAAGGGCAAGCGCCTCCTGTGGTTCAACCGCGCGATGGGCCTCGTGCTCGTGCTCACGGCTTGGTGGATGGTGAGCGTATGAGCCGCCGGGCCGCTCCCCACGCGAATGCCGCAGCGCGCAGCGCGGAGGCTGCGCAATGAGCCGCCGCCTCGACATCAAGGACGAAACGCTGGGCATGTGGCTCGGCGTGATCGGTGTGGCGCTCTTCGCGGTGACGCTGCCGATGACGCGGCTGGCCACCGGCACGCAGGCCGCGCCGCAGCTCTCTCCCTGGTTCGTCACGCTCGGGCGCGCGGCGCTGGCCGGCGTGCTGTCGGCGGTCTTCCTCCTGGTCACGCGCTCGCCCCGGCCCGCGCCGCACCAGTGGCGGCCGCTGGGCATGGCGGTGCTGGGCAACTGCGTCGGCTATCCGCTGCTGCTGGCCTACGCGCTGCGCGTGGTCACCGCCAGCCATGCGGCCGTGGTGACGGCGCTGCTGCCGCTGGTGACGGCCGCGGTCGCGGCCTGGGTGCTGCACCAGCGCGCGCGGCTGGGCTTCTGGTTCTGCGCGGTTGCGGGCAGCCTGCTGGTGGTGGCGTTCTCGGTGCTGCGCGCGAATCAGGCGGGCCACGGCTTCGGTTTCGAATGGGCCGACCTGCTGCTGGTGGGCGCGGTCATCGCGGCCTCCTTTGGCTACATCTACGGCGCGCAGGTCACGCCCTCGCTGGGCGCCGAGCGCGTGATCTGCTGGGTCTGCGTAATGGCGCTGCCCTTCACGCTGCCGGCCACGCTGGCGCTGTGGCCGACGCAGCCCATCGCCACGGCATCGTGGCTGGGCTTCGTGTACGTGGGCATGTTCTCGATGTGGATCGGCTTCTTCGCCTGGTACCGGGGTCTCGCCCTCGGCGGCGCGCTGCGCGTGAGCCAGACGCAGTTGCTGCAGCCCTTTTTGTCGATCCTCGCGTCGATCCCGATCCTGGGCGAGCCGCTCGATGTGGTCACACTGGGCTTCGCGATCGCGGTGGTGGCCACGGTGGTGATCGGCAAGAAGCTGTCGCAACCGCAGGCGGCGCCCGCTGCTGCGCCGCTGCCTGCGGGCAATGGCGTCGCGGCCGGAAGAAGCCGATGACCGCATCCCATCACGCCGGCTGCAACAAAATCCCTGTTGCATCCCTTGGCGACCTGCCATCGAATCTCACCTCACACGCCTGAAAGAAGAAACGCCATGAACTGGAAACTCGCCGCCCGCGCCGCCAAGATGAACCCGTCGGTGCTGCGTGAAATCCTCAAGGTCACCGAACGTCCCGGCATCATCAGCCTGGCCGGTGGCCTGCCCTCGCCCAAGACCTTCCCGATCCAGGCCTTCGCCGACGCCTGCGCCGAGGTGCTGCACAACGACGGCCAGGCCGCGCTGCAGTACGCCGCGAGCGAAGGCTACGCGCCGCTGCGCCAGGCCGTGGCCGACATGCTGCCGTGGAACGTCGACCCCGCGCAGGTGCTCATCACCACCGGCTCGCAGCAGGGCCTGGACCTCGTGGCCAAGGTGCTGATCGATCCGGGCAGCAAGGTGCTGGTCGAGACGCCCACCTACCTCGGCGCGCTGCAGGCCTTCGGCCCGATGGAGCCGAACCCGGTGAGCGTGGCGAGCGATGAAGACGGCGTGATCGTCGCGGACCTGGTCGAGAAAGCGAAGGACGCGCGCTTCGTCTACCTCCTGCCCAACTTCCAAAACCCCACCGGCCGCACCATGACCGAGGCGCGCCGCGCCGCCGTCTCGGCCGCCGCCGCCGAGGCGGGCCTGCCGATCGTCGAGGACAACCCCTACGGCGAGCTCTGGTTCGACGAAGCCCCGCCGCTGCCGCTGACCGCGCGCAACCCCGAGGGCTGCATCTACCTGGGCTCGTTCTCCAAGGTGCTGGCGCCCGGCCTGCGCCTGGGCTTCCTGGTGGCGCCGAAGGCCATCTACCCGAAGCTCCTGCAGGCCAAGCAGGCGGTGGACCTGCACACGCCGATCTTCACGCAGCGCATGGTGTCGGCCGTGATGAAGGACGGCTTTCTCGACCGCCACGTGCCCACCATCCGCGCGCTCTACAAGCGCCAGCGCGACGCGATGATCGCCGCGCTCACCCGCGAGATGGCCGGCCTGGACGTGAAGTTCAACGCGCCCAAGGGCGGCATGTTCCTGTGGGCGCGCCTGCCCGAGGGCGTCGATACGGTCAAGCTGCTGCCCAAGGCGGTCGAGCGCAACGTGGCCTTCGTGCCCGGCGCGCCGTTCTACGCCGGCCTGGGCGATCCGCGCACGCTGCGCCTGTCGTTCGTGACGGCCAGCGTCGAAGAAATCGACACCGCCATCGCCGCGCTTGCGCTCACGCTGCGCGAAGAGCTGGCGCTGCTGGGCGAGCACAAGCTCGCGCCTGCACCGGTGTGAGGGAGCGGGGACGATGATCGGCATCGCGACGCTCTCGCTCTTCCTGCTCGCTGTGCTGGCGCTGTTCCTCTCGCCCGGGCCGAACATGGCCTTCGTGCTCTCGCACGGCGTGGCGCACGGGCCGCGCGGCGGGTTCGCGGCGGCGATCGGCATCTCGGCGGCCGACCTGATGCACACGCTCTTCGCGGCGACCGGCGTCACCGCGCTGGTGGCCGCCTGGCCACCGTCGTTCGACGTGCTGCGCTATGCGGGCGCGCTGTACCTGGTGTGGCTCGCGGTGCAGGCGTTGCGCAGTGGCGGCCTGCGCATGAATGCGCAGGCCCAGCCCGCGGGGTTCGGACGCATCGTGCACATGGCGCTCGTGAACAACCTCGTCAATCCGAAGGCGCTGCTGTTCTTCATGGTGTTCCTGCCGCAGTTCGTCGATCCGTCGCACGGCAGCGTGGCACTGCAGCTGGTGCAACTGGGCGTGGTGCTGTCGGTGGCCGCGCTCGCCTTCAATACGCTCTTGGGCGCCTGCAGCGGACAGGTCGGCCGCTGGCTGCAGCGCCGGCCCGGTGCTGCGAATTTGCAAAGCAGGGTGCTCGCCACTGTCATGCTGGGTTTGGCGTTTCGCCTGCTTTTCCTCGACCGACCCGCAGCAAGCTGAGAGCCGTTGCTTATGAACATCCTGAAGATCGCGGCGTTTTCCGATGGGGATACAGGCGGCAATCCTGCCGGCGTCTTTATCGGCAGTGCATTGCCGTCCGCAGCGCAGATGCAGGAGGTCGCGGCTGAAGTAGGCTTCTCCGAGACCGTGTTCGCGGCTCGGACCGCCGACGGGTGGCGCGTTCGCTACTTCTCCCCGCAATCGGAAGTCCCGTTCTGCGGTCACGCGACGATTGCATTGGGTGCCGCGCTGGCGCTGCAACAAGGCGACGGCGTGTTCGCGCTGACACTGAATCATGCGGAGGTCACGGTGGAAGGAAAACGTGACGGCAGCCTCGTTGCCGCAGCACTCCAGTCGCCGCGCACGCGCAGCGTCGCAGCCGAACCCACGCTGGTGTCCGATACGTTGGGGTTGTTCGGCTACACAAGCGACGACCTCGACCCACGCATTCCCCCGGCACTAATTCATGCAGGCGCAGATCATCTGGTGCTTGCCCTGAAGGACCGTGCCACGCTGTCGGCGATGGCGTACGCATTGGAAGCGGGCCGCAGCCTGATGAATCGCGCGGGACTGACGACCATCCTCCTTGTCCGTGCAGAAACCGCGCAGTTGTTCCATACGCGCAACCCCTTCGCGTCCGGCGGAGTCTATGAAGACCCGGCAACGGGCGCAGCCACGGCTGCGCTGGGCGGCTACCTTCGAGACATCGCATGGCCTCACGCTGGTGCGATCGACGTGGTGCAAGGCGAAGACATGGGCATGTTGTCGCGCCTGCACGCAGAAATTCCGCCGACGCCAGGCAGTTCGATCCGCGTGTCCGGCAGCGCCCGCATCATGCCGGCTTGACCTCTCGAAATAACGGAAGGAAATCCATCCATGCTCAACATCTGGGGCCGCATCAGCTCGATCAACGTCCGCAAGGTGGTGTGGTGCGCGCAGGAGCTCGGGCTCGATTTCCAGCGCACCGAGGCCGGCGGCAAATTCGGCGTGGTGCAGACGGCCGAATACCTCGCGCTCAATCCGAACGCGATGGTGCCGACCATCGACGACGGCGAAGGCGCCGAGCGCGTGACGCTCTGGGAATCGAACGTGATCGTGCGCTACCTCTGCGCGAAGCATTCGCACGGCACGCTCTATCCGAGCGAGCTGCCCGCGCGCTTCGACGCCGAGCGCTGGATGGACTGGCAGCAGACCACGCTCAACCGCGCGAGCCGCGACGCCTTCGTGCAATGGGTGCGCACGCCGCCCGCCGAGCGCCAGGCCGCGCTCATCGACGCCTCGGTGCGCCAGAGCGAAGCGCTCTTCGCCGTGCTCGATGCGCACCTGGCGCGCCAGCCCTTCCTGGCCGGCGAGCGGTTCACCATGGCCGACATTCCGGTCGGCTGCGAGGCGCATCGCTGGTTCAACCTGCCGGCCGCCGAGTACCACCGGCCGAGCTGGCCGAACGTGGAGCGCTGGTACGCCGATCTTCTTTCCCGCCCCGGCGCGCGCGGCGTGCTCGATCTCTCCCTCGAATGAATCCGATGAAATCCCGCCCCTTCAAGCAAGTCGACGTCTTCACCGCCACCGCGTACTACGGCAATCCGCTCGCCGTGGTGATCGATGGCCAGGACATCGATGACGCCGCCATGCAGCGCTTCGCGCAGTGGACCAATCTCTCCGAGACCACCTTCCTCTTGCCGCCGACCGAGCCGACGGCCGACTACCGCGTGCGCATCTTCACGCCCGGCGGCGAGCTGCCCTTTGCCGGCCATCCGACCATCGGCACCTGCCACGCGTGGCTGGAGGCCGGCGGCAAGCCCAAGGTGGCGGGCCGCGTGGTGCAGCAGTGCGGCGCGGGCCTCGTGCCGCTGCGGCGCGAGGGCGAGCGCCTGGCCTTCGCCGCGCCGCCGCTCAAGCGCAGCGCCCCGAGCCCCGCGCTGCTCGCCAAGGTGGCCGGCGCGCTGGGCCTGAAGGCGCAGCAGGTGATCGCGGCGCAGGTGCTGGACAACGGCCCGGTCTGGTTCGGCCTGCTGCTGAACGATGCCGACGCCGTGCTGGCGCTGCAGCCCGACCACCGCGCGCTGAAAGAGCTGGGCGTGAAGGCGGGCGTCGCGGGCGTGCCCGCGGCGCACGACACGTCGCTGCTCATCGGCCGCTCCAACCGCGAGGCGCGCGCCTTCGGCAATCGGCCCGCGACGCCGAACGACGACGGCGCGAAGATCGACCTGGAAGTGCGCGCCTTCGCCGAACCGATCGGCGTGCAGGAAGACCCGGTCACCGGCAGCCTGAACGCGAGCCTCGCTGAATGGCTGATCGCCGACGGCCACATGCCCGAGCGCTACCTCGCCGCGCAGGGCCAGTGCCTGGGCCGCGCGGGCCGCGTGTACATCGAGCGCGACGCCGAAGGAAAGATCTGGGTCGGCGGCGATGCCGTGACCTGCGTCGACGGCAGCGTCACGCTGTAGCCAGAGGAGCCCGCGCATGCACGCCCAACTCGACCACCTGGTGATCGCCGCCGCCTCGCTGGCCGAGGGCGTGGCGTGGTGCGAAAAAACGCTCGGCGTCACGCCCGGGCCGGGCGGCGCGCATCCGCTCATGGGCACGCACAACCGGCTGCTGAACGTGGCGAGCGACGCGTTCCCGCGGGCCTACGCGGAGATCATCGCGATCGAGCCCGGCAAGCACCCCTCGCGGCCCGGCACGCGCCGCTGGTTCGACCTGGACGACACCGCGCTGCAGGCGGGCCTCGCGCAGCACGGCCCGCGGCTCATCCACTTCGTCGCGCGCGTGCCCGACGCCGCCGCCGCAACGCGCGCGCTGGCCCGCGAGGAGCATGCGCACATCGATCGCGGCCACCTCATCGAAGCCTCGCGCGACACGCCGGCCGGCCGCCTCGAATGGCAGATCACGTTGCGCGACGATGGCCAGCGCCTGTTCTACGGCGCGCTGCCGACGCTGATCCAGTGGGGGCCGGTGCATCCGGTCGATGCCATGCCCGCATCGGGCCTGGCGCTGCGTTCGCTGCGCGTCGCGCACCCGCGCGCGCCCGCGCTGTCGGCGGCGCTCTCGGCCATCGGCATGAAAGCGCTGCCGGTGGACGCCGGCCCGCCGAACCTTGTCGCCGTGTTCGATACGCCGCGCGGCCCCGTCACGCTCGAATCCAAGGGACTCTGACCATCATGCTGACCCTCACCGAAATCGCCTGGTTCGCCCTCGCCTCGCTGCTCTTGGCGCTCACGCCGGGGCCGAACATGATCTATTGCGTCTCGCGCACCTTGATCCAGGGCCGCCGCGCGGGAATGATCTCGCTGGGCGGCGTGCTGATGGCCTTTCTCGTGCACCTGTTCGCCGCGGCGCTCGGGCTCACCGCGCTGCTGCTGGCGGTGCCGCTCGCGTTCGATGCGATCCGCATCGCCGGCGCGGCCTACCTGCTGTGGCTTGCATGGCAGGCGGTGCGGCCCGGCGGCAATGCGCCGTTCGAGGCGCGCGCGCTGCCGGCCGATCCGCCGGGCAAGCTGTTCCGCATGGGCTTTCTCACGAACCTGCTGAACCCGAAGGTCGCGATGTTCTACCTGTCGTTCTTTCCGCAGTTCATCCATCCCGAACGCGGCTCGGTGCTGCTGCAGAGCGTGCAGCTGGGCATGGCGCAGATGGCGGCGAGCGCGACGGTCAACACGGTGATGATCTTCGGCGCCGCGAGCATCACGGCGGTGCTCTCGCAAAGCGCCGGCTGGCTGCGCGCGCAGCGCTACGTGATGGGCAGCGTCCTCGCCGCGCTGGCGGTGCGCGTGGCGCTCACGGAAAGAAAGTAGTTCATGCGATTCACCCGCGAAGAGATCGACGCCGCCCAGCGCACCGTGCATGCGGCGATGCCGCCGACCCCGCAATACACCTGGCCGCTGCTGTCGCAGCGCCTGGGCGCGACGCTCTGGGCCAAGCACGAGAACCACACGCCGGTCGGCGCCTTCAAGATCCGCGGCGGCCTCACCTACTTCGAGACCCTCGCGCGCGAGCACCCCGAAGTGCGCCACGTGATCAGCGCGACGCGCGGCAACCACGGCCAGTCGCTCGGCTTCGCGGCCCGGCGGCATGGGCTGGCAGCCACCATCGTGGTGCCGCACGGCAACTCGCAGGAGAAGAACGCCGCGATGCGCGCGCTGGGCGTCACGCTGGTCGAGCATGGCGACGATTTCCAGGCGGCGTCGGAGCACGCGGCGCTGCTGGCGGAGCGCGATGCGCTGCATCGCGTGCCGTCGTTCCATCGCGAACTGGTGCGCGGCGTCTCGACCGCGTATGTCGAGTTCTTCAGTGCGTTGAAAGACGCGCCCCCCGACGTGCTGTTCGTGCCCATCGGTCTGGGCTCCGGCTTTGCCGGCGCGGCCGTGGCGCGCGCGCATTGCGGGGTCGCGACAAAGATCATCGGCGTGGTGTCGGCGCACGCCACGGCGTACCGCGATTCCTTCCGCGCGGGCAAGCCGGTCGAGTCGCCGGTCAGCACGCGGCTGGCCGATGGCATGGCCTGCCGCGTGCCGGTGCCCGAATCGGTCGAGGTGATCCTGCGCGAAGCCGACGACGTGATCACCGTCACCGACGACGAAGTGGCCGAGGCGATGCGCATCCTCTTTTCCGACACGCACAACGTGGCCGAAGGTGCGGGTGCCGCCGCCTTGGCGGGCGCGCTTCAACAGCAGGCGCGCTGGCGCGGCAAGACAGTGGGCATCAGCGTGAGCGGCGGCAATGTCGATTCCGACATGTTCGCCGGGGTGCTCGCGCGCAGCGCTTCTTCCTGAAGGCGGATCAGGGCAGCGGCTGGGTGTTGGCCGTGTCCAGCGGCAGGCGCGACACCTCCGCCAGCAGCAGCGCCAGTTGCTGCGCGGCGGCGTCGATCACCGCCTGCCCCTTGGCGGCCGTCGCCGCGGCCGCATTGCCGGCCGCGCCCTGGGCGTTGTAGTCCTCCATCGCCCAGCCGAGCTTGGCGCTCTTGCCGTTGCCCAGGATCGCGTAGTCGGCCGCGCGCTGCTGCGAGGTCGACTGGAAATCCTTCGCCTCGCCCATGCGCACGCGCTCCGGCGTGAGCGCCAGCATCATCGAGGTCTCGACCTCCCCCGCGTGCACGCCGAAGCGGTGCTCCTGGGCACTGAACTGCGCGCCCGCATCGCCCAGTGGCAGGTTGAACCAGTTCACGCTGTAGACGATGAGCCCGTGCGCCGCGCGCAGCTCGCGCGCCACGATGTCCATCGCGCCCACATGACCGCCGTGCGCATTGAAGAGCACCAGCTTCTTCACGCCCGCGCGCGCGACGCCCGCGCCGATTTCGTTCCAGACGCGGATCAGCGTCTCCGCCGAGAGCGTGAGCGTGCCCGCGAAGCGCGCGTGCTCGGGGCTCAGGCCGATCTGCTGGGTGGGGAGGAAGAGCACCGGCAGTTCGGCCGCCAGCAGCGGCAGCGATGCGGCGACGATGCCGTCCGCCAGCACCGTGTCCACGCCCAGCGGCAGGTGCGGCCCGTGCTGCTCGGTTGCGCCCAGCGGCAGCACCGCGACGGTGGCGGCCGCATCGAGCGAAGCGAAATCGCGCGTGGTGAGCTGGGACCAGAAACGGGGAAGGGTTCGCAACGGGGACGAAGGGGCGTTCATTTCGCGATCTTAGGCCGGCGCATCCGGCCCTCCAAAGTTGCACTTGCGTACAAGTTGTCGACAGAGATGGCGCAAATCGCGAACCTATTCACAGTCACGAACCATCTTCGCCACCTTTGTTGTCGATTGTTAATCAATTGGTCTAAAGTGAATTTTCAAGAACTTTCCGCTACGGCTTGTCACGGCCATGGAGGGTTCTCTTCTGCACCGCAAGCCGGTCGGCAGAAGGAAAAGTCAAAGGGAGCAGAGTGTCGATCCACAAGAAAGATGGAGGCACGGCCGCGGCCGGGCGCAATGAAGCGCCCGCCGGCTCGTTGCCTCGAAACCTCGCGCGCGTCGTTCGCGTTGCGCGGGGCGTGCCACCGATCGTTTGCGCGCTGGCGCTGGGCGTGTCCCAGGCGTACGCGGATACGGATGCGGATGCGCGCGCCACGAACCCACCCGCCGCCGATCGCAGCGCGGCCGCCTACGACGCGCAGCAGCACGACGCATTGATCGTCGCGCGCCGCGCAGGCCGCATCACGCCCGCAGAGGCGCTGCAGCAGCTGAACGCCTGGCTCGCGGCGCCGCTGGACGATGCGCAGCGGCGGCGCGTGGCGTCCGACGCGGTTTCCATCGCGGCCGGCGACGGCCGCTTCGCCGAAGCCGTCGCGCTGGGCCGCCGGTTCCCGCCCGCGCAGCTGCTCGACTACGCGCTGGGCCCGCTGACCGTGGCCGCGCGGCGCACGCGCGACCTCGCGCTGCAGGGCGAGACCATCGCCGCCTGGCGCGCGCGGCAGCCGGCCTCGCGCGACGCGCGCATCCACGAAGCCTTCTGGCACCTGGACAGCGGCGACGTCGCCGGGGCCGAGGCGCTGTACCGCGCCCTTTCGCAGCCAGCGCCGGCCGATGCCGCGGACCGCATCGCGCTGCTGGAGTTGCGAGGCGCCGTGGCACGCGCCGGCGGCGACACGCTCCAGGCGCTCGCCGCCTACACCGCCTCCAGCGCGCTGCAGCCCGGCCGCGCCGATGCGCGCCGCGAGGCCGACCTCGTGCTGGCGGCCGGCGGCGCCGCGTCCACCGCCTTCGACGATGCCGAGGCGGCCGAGCGCGCGCACCCGGGCACCTTCTCCGCGCTGTCGCTGTCCACGCTGCAGCAGCAGGCGCTGGCCCAGCGGCTGCGCTGGGCCGTGCAGGACCGCGACGAGCGCATGGGGCCGTCGCGCACGACCTCCCTCGACCGCGTGCTCGCCGACCAGGACGCGGCGCTGGCACGGCTCGATGCCGCCGCGGCGAACGCCGGGCCGGCCGACGCCGAGGCGTGGCGCACCGTCCGCATCCGCCTGCAGGCCGACCGCATGCTGGCGCTGGTCGAACGTGGCCGCCCGGCCGATGCGATCGCGCTCTACGACACGCTGCGCGCGACCGGCGCCGAACTCCCGCCGTACGGCCTCGCCGCGGCCGCCCGCGCCTTCGCGCAGGAGCGCCGCTCGATCGATGCCGTGCCGCTGTACGAAGCCGCCATCGCCCGGGCCGGTGCCGACCTGCCGATGCCCGACGAGATCCATTTCGGCCTCGTCTACGCCTACCAGGACACCGGCCGCTTCGAGGAGGCCGAGGCGCTGCTCCAGCGCATCGAAGCCGCCACGCCCGCCTTCCTGCGGCTGGCGCCCGAAGCCCGCCGGCCGAACGCCCAGTACACCGACGTGAGCGGCATGCGCGGCCTGCTGACGCTCTACGGCAACCGCCCGGCCCTCGCGCAGCAGCGCTTCGCAACGCTGACCGACGAAGCGCCGCTGAACGCGGGCTACGCCTACGGCGCGGCGCTCACCGAGCGGCTGCGCGACCATCCCGAGGCCGCGCTCGCGCGATTCGAGGCGCAGGCGGCCAACCAGCCCTTCGACATCAGCGCGCGCGCCGGCCATGTCGAGGCGCTGATGGATGCGGGCGAATTCGCCGAGGCGCGGCGCCGCGCCGAATCGCTCGAGGCCGACGCGCCCGATGCCGCCGAGGTGCGCGACCTCGCGCGCAAGCGCCGCGCGATCACCGGCGCGCAGCTGGAGATCGACGCCGGCGCATCGACCGGCGGCGCCGCCATCGCGGACCGCGAATGGCGGCTGGACAGCCGGCTCAGCTCCGGCCTCATCGACGACCAGTGGCGCGTGTTCTACGACCAGTCGCTCGGCCGCGGCGACACCGCCATCGGCGATGCGAACCGCGCGCGCGGCGGCCTGGGCCTGGCCTGGCAGCGCGGCCGCTGGCTGGCCGAGGGCGAGGTGCAGCGCGCGAACACCGGCCCCTACCGCACCAGCGTGGCGGGCCGCGTGGACTACCGCGCGGGCGATGCCTGGCGCCTGTCGGCCACCTACGACGGCGACAGCAAGGAGCTGCCGTGGAAGGCGCAGGTCACCGGTGTCGGCGCGCGCGAGGCCGGCGCGAGCGTGGGCTACGTGGTCGACGAATCGCGCCGCTTCGACCTGAAGTGGAAGCAGCTGGACTTCAGCGACGGCAACCTGCGCAACGGCCTGGACCTCAGCTGGAGCGAGCGCTGGATCAGCACGCCGCGCTTCCAGCTGGAGACCCGGCTGGGCGCCGACGCCAGCCGCAGCCGCGCGCAGGACGTCGCGTACTTCAGCCCGTCCAGCGACGCCAGCGCGCAGCTGAGCGTGCGCGCGCAGTGGCTCAACTGGAAGCGCGACGACCGCCAGTTCTTCCAGGCCGTGGAGATCGGCGGCGGCGGCTACCGGCAGGCGGGCTTCGGCACCGGCGCGCTCTGGAGCGTGCGCTACGAGCACCGCTGGAACCTCGGCCCGCGCATGACGCTGCGCTATGGCGTGAGCATTTCGGCCCATCCCTACGACGGCGTGCGCGAACGACAGCGCGGCGTCTTCCTGAACCTTTCGACGCCCTTGCAGTGATGCCGCACAACACCCACTTCCCTGTCTTCCATGCGCTGCGTGCGGCCCTGCTGTGGCTGCTGCTCGCGCTCGCGCTGCCGGCCCTCGCGCAGCCGCTGCCGCCCGCCGACCCCGACGACGGCGTGAGCTTTCGCGTGCTCTCCTTCCACGACGTGCGCGCCGGCGTGCGCGCGAGCTTCGAGACCTCGCCCGACGAGACCGCCATCGACGAACGCACGCTCGCCGAGGTGTTCGCCTGGCTGCAGTACAACGGCTACCACCCGGTGAGCCTGCAGCAGATCGCCGATGCGCGCGCCGGCCGCACGCCGCTGCCCGCCAGACCCGTGCTGCTGACCTTCGACGACGGCTACCGCAGCGCGTACACGAAGGTCTTTCCGCTGCTGCAGCGCTACCGGTACCCGGCGGTGCTGGCGCTGGTGACCAGTTGGCTCGAAGTGCCCGAAGGCCAGCTCGTGCACTGGGGCGACAAGCCCGCGCCGCGCGACAGCTTCCTGCGCTGGAGCGAGGCCGCGGAGATGGCGCGCTCGGGCCTGGTCGAACTCGCGAGCCACAGCGACGCGATGCACACCGGCATCCCGGCCAACCCGCAGGGGAACATGCTGCCGGCCGCGGCCACGCACCGCTACGACGCCGCCACCGGCCGCTACGAAGACGACGGCGCCTACGTGCGGCGCATCGAGGCCGACCTGCGCGCGAGCCGCGAGATCATCGAGGCGCGCACCGGCGCCAAGGTGCGCGCGATGGTGTGGCCCTACGGTGCCTACAACGCCGCGGCGCTGAAGGCGGCCGAGCGCGCGGGCATGCCGATCACGCTCACGCTGGACGACGGGCCGAACACCGCGACCGTGCCCCTCTCGCAGATCCGCCGCGCACTCGTGGCCTACGACAACGAGGCGCCCGAGTACGCGCGGCTTTTGCGCAGCCCCGTGGGCGGCGAACTGCGCGCGACCAACCGCGTGATGCACGTGGACCTGGACTATGTCTACGACCCCGACCCGGCGCAGCAGGAGCGCAACCTCTCCGCGCTGATCGAGCGCGTGGCCGCGGTGCGCCCGCGCTCGGTGTTCCTGCAGGCGTACGCCGATGCCGATGGCGACGGCGTGGCCGACGCGCTCTACTTTCCGAACCGCCACCTGCCGATGCGCGCCGACCTGTTCGCCCGCGCGGCCTGGCAGCTGCGCAGCCGCGCGGGCGTGAAGGTCTACGCATGGATGCCGGTGATGGCGTTCCGCCTGCCCGCATCGGACGCGCTCGCCACGCACACGGTGCGCACGCAGGCGGGCACCGCGCCGGCGGACCGCTACCACCGCCTCTCGCCCTTCGACCCCGCGGTGCGCACGCTGGTGGGCGACCTCTACGAAGACCTCGGCCGCCACGCCTTCTTCGAGGGCCTGCTGTTCCACGACGACGCGATGCTCTCCGACGACGAGGACGCGAGCCCCGCCGCCCTCGCCACCTACGCGCGCTGGGGCCTGCCGCCCGACGTGGCCGCCATCCGCGCCGACCCGGCGCTGATGGCGCGCTGGACCGCCGGCAAGACGCGCTACCTCACCGAGTTCACGCAGGCGCTCGCGGCGCGCGTCGGCGTGTGGCGGCCGGGCCTGGAGACCGCGCGCAACCTGTATGCACGGCCGGTGCTCGAGCCCGCGGCCGAGCAATGGTTCGCGCAGAACTACGAAGCCGCGCTCGCCGCCTACGACTACGTGGGCCTCATGGCCATGCCGCGCATGGAAGGCGAAGCGCGCAGCGCCGCCGAGAGCGACGCGTGGCTCGCGCGCCTGGCCCGCCGCGCCGCCGAGACGCCGCGCGGCCTGGACGGTACCGTGTTCGAGCTGCAGGCGCGCGACTGGCGCACCGGCCAGCCCGTCGCCGATGAAGAGCTCGCGCGCCAGTGGACGCTGCTGCAGCGCGCCGGCATCCGCCACCTGGGCTACTACCCCGACGACTTTCTCGACAACCAGCCCTCGCTGGAGGTGGTGCGCCGCGCGATCTCGGTGCGCGCGCTGCTGTCGCGTCCGCTGCGGCAGGAAAACCCGCCGCCGCAGGCCGCAGAAAAGAGCGGATCGCCATGAACACGCTGAACATGCTTCAGGCATTCATCCAGCACCTGCCGCCGGTGCTGTTCGGCTTCGTCTTCTACTACCCGTTCTTCATGGCCTGGGTGTGGATGGCCGGCGGCCTCTCGCATGCGTGGGTGTTCGAGCGCAAGCGCGAGGTCGATGCCGATCCGCTCGCGTTGTTGCCCGTTCATCCGCTGGTGACGGTGGTGGTGCCGTGCTTCAACGAGGCGCCGCACCTGCGCGAGGTGATCGAGCAGCTGATGCGCACGCGCTATCCGCACTACGAGGTGATCGCGGTGAACGACGGGAGCACCGACGGCACCGGCGAATTGCTCGACGCGATGACCGCCGAGTACAGCCGCCTGCGCGTGATCCACAACGCCAGCAACCAGGGCAAGGCCGTGGGCCTGAACACCGCCTGCCAGCTCGCGCGCGGCGAGTACATCCTGGGCATCGACGGCGATGCGCTGGTGGACGAAAACGCCATCGCCTGGATGCTGCAGCCGATGCTGCGCTCCGAGCGCATCGGCGCCGTCACCGGCAACCCGCGCATCCGCACCCGCACCACGCTGCTCGGGCGCATGCAGGTGGGCGAGTTCTCCTCGATCATCGGGCTCATCAAGCGCTCGCAGCAGCTGGTGGGCACGCTCTTCACCGTCTCGGGGGTGCTGGCGATGTTCCGCCGCCGCGCGGTGATCGACGTGGGCTTCTGGAGCCCCGACGTGCTGACCGAAGACATCGACATGAGCTGGAAGCTGCAACTGGGTGGCTGGCGCCTGCGCTTCGAGCCGCGTGCGCTGTGCTGGATCCTGATGCCCGAGACGCTGCGGGGCCTGTGGAAGCAGCGGCTGCGCTGGGCCGTCGGCGGCATCCAGACGATGCTGCGCTACACCCCTCGCATCCTCAGGCCGCGGCAGTGGCGCCTGTGGCTGGTCTACACCGAGTACATGGTGAGCGTGGTGTGGGCCTACGCGATGGCGCTGGTGCTCGCCATCAGCCTCGTGCGGCCGTTCCTGCCCGAGAACTCGTCCTGGCATTCGGCGCTGCTGCCGCACTGGCAGGGCACGCTGCTGGCCATGACCTGCATCCTGCAGATGCTCCTGAGCCTGTGGATCGATCGCCGCTACGACCGCGACCTGATGCGCTATTTCGCCGGAACGATCTGGTACCCGATCGCTTTCTGGACCATCACGATGGCGACCACCGTCATCGCCCTTCCCAATGCTCTGATACGCCGCCGCGGCAAGCGCGCGGTGTGGACGAGCCCCGACCGAGGAGTCTCCGATGTCTCGTGAATCCCGTGCCCATTCCTTTGTCCTGCAGGCGGCCGCCCATGCCGACGCCGCGCCGCCGACGAGGCGCCGCTCGTGGGGCCAGCCCGAGGGGGACGAGCCGATCATCGATGCCGCGCGCATTTCGCTGCGCGCCTTCGGCAGCGGCCGCTCGCCGCAGCGCACGCTGGCCATGTACCTGTGGCTGCGCGTGCTGCGCCCGGCGCTCACGCTGGCCAGCTGGTTCTGCGCGGTCTGGTACGCCTGGCCCTATGTGCTGGGCGCGCGCTCGCAGCCCGAGGTGCTGCACCTGCTGGGCTTCTACGCCGTGGTGATCGGCGCGATCCTGGGCTCGATGCTGATGATGGCGCCGCTGCGCCGCCGCCAGCACGAGCGCGAGACGCCGCCGGACCAGGAGCAGTCGTCGCTGTTCGCGCTGGCGTCGTACATCGAGGTGCCGCCCTCGCGCCTGTCGGCCTGGCAGCGGGCGCGCCAACTGCTGGTGCACCACGACCACGACGGCCAGTTGCGCGACGCGACCGACACCGCGCCCGCGGCGCTGGAGCCGGCGCTGCGCCGCGCCAACGACAGGCGATGAGGCGCTGCGGCGCCGCTGCGGACAGCCGCGTCCGTGCAGGGGTTTCGCGGCGGTGCTTCAATCGCGGCCGACCCACAACCCCTCCCAAGGACATTTTCATGGACCTCCAACTCCAGGACCAGCACGTTCTCATCACCGGCGGCAGCAAGGGCATCGGCCTCGCATGCGCGCTGGGGTTCCTGCGCGAAGGCGCGCGCGTGAGCCTCGTCTCGCGCGACCTGCAGAACCTGGAGCAGGGGCGCCAGACGCTGATCGACAACTTTGCCGAGGCCGAAGGCCGGGTCTCGGTGCATGCCGCCGACCTGAAGGACCCGGCCGGCGCGGTGGCCGCGCTCGATGCGGCCGAGAAGGCCTTCGGCCCCGTCGACGTGCTCGTCAACTCGGCCGGCGCCGCGCGCCGCACCCCGCCCGACGACCTGACGCCCACCGCGTGGCACGACGCGATGGACGCGAAGTACTTCACATACATCCACATGATCGATCCGGTGGTCAAGCGCATGGGCCAGCGCGGCCGCGGCGCGATCGTCAACGTGATCGGCCAGGGCGGCAAGGTCGCCAGCCCCGTGCACATGGCCGGCGGCGCGGCCAACGCGGCGCTGATGCTGGTGAGCGCCGGCATGGCCGCCGCCTACGCGGCCAAGGGCGTGCGCGTGAACGCGGTGAACCCCGGCCTCACGCTGACCGCGCGGCTGCAGGAAGGCATGAAGGCCGATGCGAAGCTGCAGGGCATCGACACCGACGAGGCCTTGAAGCGCGCGACCGCGCGGCTGCCGCTCGGGCGCATCGCGACGCCCGAAGAGATCGCCAACACGGTCGTGTTCCTCGCGTCGCCCAGGGCGAGCTATGTGACGGGCGCGACCGTCGCGATGGACGGCGCGGTCACGCCGCTGATCTGACGGCCGTCAGCGCCTCGAACTTGAGCGCAAGGAAATCGACGAACGCCCGCACGCGCGCCGGCACGAAGCGCCCGCTCGGCAGCAGCGCATGCAGCGGATAGGGCTCGGTCTGCCAGTCGGTCATGAGGTGAACCAGCCGGCCGCTGCGGATGTCGTCGCGCACATCGAGCGCGGACTTCAGCGTGATGCCATACCCCGCCACCGCCCACTCGCGCGCGAGCGAAGCGTCGTCCACGCTGCGGTTGCCGCTCACCCGCACCTCGGTCCACTGCCCGTTCTGCGCGAAGCGCCAGATGCGGTGGCGGCGGCCGCCGCGGTTGAAGATCAGGCAGTTGTGGTGCACCAAGTCCTGCGGCGTCTTCGGCGCGGGATGGCGACAGAGATAGTCCGGCGAGGCGGTCAGGAGCGGATTGGTCAGCGCGAACGGCCGCGCCACCAGCCGCGAATCGGCCAGCGCGCCGTAGCGCAGCGCCACGTCGACTTCGTCGCGCATCACGTCCAGCGGCCGGTCGCCCACCGAGAGCGACAGTTGCACGCCCGCGTGCAGCGCGAGGAATTCGTCGAACCACGGCAGCAGCGTGCTGCGCGTGAGGTCCGAGGGCGCGGCGACGCGCAGCGTGCCGACCAGCTCGCCGCGGTCGGCCGTGACCAGCGATTCGCCCTCGTCGAGCAGCTCGAAGGCGCGCACCGCATAGTCCAGCAGCGTCTGGCCCTGCGGCGTGAGGCGCATCGCGCGCGTGGAGCGCTCGAAGAGGCGCGCGCCGAGTTGCGTTTCCAGCCGCTTGAGCGTGGCGCTGGCGGCCGCCGGTGTGATGCCCAGCGCATGGGCCGCGGCCGTGAGCGTGCCGCCGCGCGCCGTGTGCACCAGCACCCGCAGGTCGGATGTATTTTCAATCTTCATTTGAAAGTGTTGCTGTTGAAGGCCTACTTATCAAATGGCCGTTGCCATCCTACAGTCGAGGCATCGTTTCTGAAAGGTCATCCGCCATGAAAGCCATCGGCTACTACCAGCCCCTTCCCATCGACAACGCCGAATCGCTGCAGGACATCGAACTGCCCGCGCCCGTCGCCGGCGCGCGCGACCTGCTGGTGCGCGTGAAGGCGGTGTCGGTCAACCCGGTCGACACCAAGGTCCGCAAGAACGCCGCGCCCGAAGCCGGCCAGGCCAAGGTGCTGGGCTGGGACGCAGTCGGCACCGTCGAGGCCATCGGCAGCGAGGTGCAGAACTTCAAGGTCGGCGATCGCGTGTACTACGCGGGCTCGATCATCCGACCCGGCGCCAATTCGGAACTGCATGCGGTGGACGAGCGCATCGCCGCCATCGCACCCAAGAGCCTGGACGACGCGCAGGCCGCCGCGCTGCCGCTCACGACCATCACCGCCTACGAACTGCTGTTCGACCGCCTGCAGGTGCCCAAGGGCGGCGGCGCGGGCCAGACGCTGCTGATCACCGGCGGTGCGGGCGGCGTGGGCTCGATCCTGATCCAGCTCGCGCGCCAGCTCACGCAGCTGCGCGTGATCGCCACCGCCTCGCGCCCCGAAACGCGCGAGTGGTGCCTGGCGCTGGGCGCGCACGCGGTCATCGATCATTCGAAGCCGCTCGCCGCCGAGCTCAAGGCCGCGGGCATCGGCGAGGTCGACATGGTCGCCAGCCTCACGCAGACCGAGCAGCACTACGCGCAGATCATCGAGAGCCTGAAGCCCCAGGGCCAGCTTGCGGTGATCGACGACATGAAGGTGCTCGACGCAATGCCGCTGAAGACCAAGTGCATCTCGCTGCACTGGGAAATGATGTTCACCCGCTCGCGCTTCAGCACGCCCGACATCGCCGAGCAGGGCGCGCTGCTGGCCGAGGTGGCCGCGCTGGTCGATGCGGGCCGCATCCGCACGACGGCGAATGCGAGTTTCGGCACCATCAACGCCGCGAACCTGAAAAAAGCGCATGCGCTCATCGAGAGCGGCAAGGCGCAAGGCAAGGTCGTGCTGGCGGGGTTCTGAGCTAGCTGGCCTGCCAGGGCAGGCCGCGCATGCGCTCGCGCTTTTCTTCTTCGTCGAAGTGCGCGAGCGAGGGCTTGATGAGATCGCTGCGCGCGACGAGGCCAATCAGCGCCAGCGACTGCGCGTCCTTCACGACCGGCAGGCGCTCGAGCCGGTGGCGCGCGAGGCGCGTGGCCACCACGCGGCAGTTCTCGCCCGCGAGCGCGAACACCGGCGGCGCGGCGTCGCAGGCATCGCCCACCGTGCCCACGCTGAACGCCGCGAGCATCGCGCGGTCGGCCATGCCGATCACCGCGCTGCCGCGCAGCACCGGGTACGCGCGGTGCACCTGGCCTTCGCCGAAGTACTGCGCGAGCGCATCGCCGACGGGCAGTGCCGCATCGATGCTGCGCACCTCGCGCGTCATCACTTCCTCGACCGAGTGGCGCTCCAGCGGATCGATGCCGTATTCGCGGTAGATGTGATAGCCGCGGCGCGCGATCTTCTCGGTGAGGATCGAGCGGCGCATCGTGAGCACGGTGAAGCCGTAGGCGACGGCCGATGTGGTCAGCAGCGGCAGCAGCGCGTTGCTGTCGTGCGTGAGCCCGAAGGCGAAGATGGTGGCGGTGAGCGGCGCGCGCATCACGCCGCCGAGCGTGGCGGCCATGCACACCAGCGGCCACAGCATCGGGTCGTTGCCGGGCAGCACGTGCGAGAGCACCACACCGAGGCCCGCGCCCATCATCAAGAGCGGCGCGAGCACGCCGCCCGAAGTGCCCGAGCCCAGCGAGATCACCCAGATCACCGCCTTCACCGCGAGCAGCGCGGCCACCACGCCGAGCGCGAGGTGGTTGTGCAGCAGGTCGCCGATCACGTCGTAGCCCACGCCCAGCGCGCGCGGCTCGAAGTAGCCGCCGATGCCGACCGCGAGGCCGCCGATGGCCGGCCACCACATCCAGTGGATCGGCAGCTTGCCGAAGAGGTCTTCCACCTTGTAGAGCGAGATCGAGAGCGAGGCCGACAGCATGCCGCACAGGAGGCCCGCGACGATGCACGAGAGCATCGCGAGCGGGCCGGGCACGGCCGTCTGCAGCGGGAAGAGCGGGCCCGCGTCCATCAGCAGTGGCCGCGTGAAGCCCGCGACCGCGCACGCCACGGCCACCGGCAAGAGGCTGCGCGGGCGCAGCTCGAACAGCAGCAACTCGACCGCCAGCAGCACCGCGGCCACCGGCGTGCCGAACACCGCCGTCATGCCGGCGGTGGCGCCCGCCACCAGCAGCGCCTTGCGCTCGGCCGCCGTGAGGTGAAAGTACTGCGCGATCAGCGAGCCGATGGCGCCGCCCGTCATGATGATCGGCCCCTCGGCGCCGAACGGCCCGCCGCTGCCGATGACGATGCCCGAAGACAAGGGCTTGAGCACCGCGACCTTCGGCGACATCTTGCTCTTGCCGAACAGGATCGCCTCGATCGCCTCGGGAATGCCGTGGCCGCGGATCTTGTCGGAGCCGTAGCGCGCGACGAGGCCCACGATGAGCCCCCCGATCACCGGCACCACGATGACCCAGGCGCCCAGCGTGTGCGTGGCCGGCGAGCGGTCGGCCAGCGAGAAGGTCTGGAAGAAAAAGAGGTTGGTGAAAAAGCGGATCAGGTCGAGCAGCACGCGCGCGGCCACGGTGCTGATGGCGCCGATGACGATCGCCATGGCGGTGATGCGCAGCAGGCGGGCGTTGAGGGCGAAGTCGCCGCGCGGGGGATGGGGAGAAGGCGTCATGGCGGGGGTTGTTCGGAGCAGCCCGAATTACATCACAGCATGATGCATATGCGCTGATTCACAATCGCGGCATGACCGCTCCCATCATCGAATTCGACACCGCCCGCCTTCGCCTGCGTCAGTGGCGCGAGAGCGATGGCGCCCCGTTCGCCGCCATGGCTGCCGACCCGCAGGTGATGGAGTTCTTGCTGCCACTGGCCACCCGCGCGGACAGCGATGCGTTGATCGAACGCGTCAGAACCCGCATCGCCGAGAACGGCTGGGGCTTCTGGGCCGTGGAGCACAAGGGCACGGGCGAATTCATCGGCTTCACGGGATTGAACGTGCCCGTCGCCACGCTGCCGTTTTCGCCGTGCGTGGAGATCGGCTGGCGTTTCGCGCGCCACATGTGGGGCCAAGGTTTCGCGACCGAGGCCGCACGCGGCGCGCTGCAGGTGGGCTTCGAGCGGCTCGGCTTCGACGAGATCGTGGCCTTCACCGCGACCGGCAACCTGCGCTCGGCCGCGGTGATGGAGCGGCTGGGCATGCACGAGGACGTGGCCGGCGCGTTCGACCATCCGCTGGTGCCCGAGGGCCACCCGCTGCGCCGCCACCGCCTATACCGTCTGGGCCGCGCGGCATGGGCCGCCGCGCACGCCGCTTCAGAATGAATGCAACAGCAGCGCCACGCCCGAGACGATCGCAAAGACCTGCACGAAGACCCGCAGCACGCGCCCGTTGACGTGGCGATGCACCACGCGGCTGAGCACGGCGCCCACCGCCAGTGCGGGCAGCAGCAGGGCCGCCGCGCGCAGCTGCGAGCCGTCGATGCGGCCGGTCGCCATCAGCGTGGCGAGCGACACCAGTTCGCCGACCAGGAAGCACAGCGCGATGGTCGAGCGCATGGTGGGCGCGCGCTCGTGCTGGTAGACCAGCGCCAGCGGCGGACCGCCGATGCCGGTCGCGGTCTCGGTGATGCCCGTGACCAGCCCCGCCGCCACGAACGCCGAACGCCCGGGCGAGAAGGCCGGCATCATCAGCGTGACCAGCGCCGCCGCGATGGTCGATGCGCCGACGAACAGCGACAGCTGGCCCGCGCTCAGCGCCGCCAGCACCCACAGGCCGCCTGCCGTGCCGACGACGCGGCCACCGGTGATCCAGCGGGCACCGGTGCGGTCGATCGCGCCGCGCTCGCGCCACATCACGTAGAAGTTGAGCGGCAGCATCAGCACCAGCACGCACACCGGCAGCAGGTCGGGGCGCACGATGCCGATCACCGGCGCGGCGATGAGCGCGAAGCCCACGCCGGTCGCGCCCTGCACGAAGGCGGCGAACAGCACGGCGAGCGAGACGAGGAGAAGGTGCTGCGCGCTCACTGAACGTTCCGGGCGCCGGTGGCGCCGTCCATGCGGTTCGCGGACAGGCGGCGATGCTCGGCCGCCGTCGGGTGCAGGCGCACGATGGGCGCGCGTTCGATGGCCGCATGCGCCGCGCGCGCGAGCCGCCGCTGCAGCGCCCGCGCGTCCCAGTCGGGCGGCCAGCCCTCCCACAGGCGCAGGCGCCCGTCGACGAACACGGCGGTGATCTGGTCGCGGTTGCCCAGGCGCACGAGGTCCCATGTGAGATCGACGGAGGTGCACATCTCGGGCGTGTCGACGTCGACGACGAGGAAGTCGGCCGCCTTGCCCACAGCGATCTCGCCGATGAGATGCCCGAGCCCCACGGCGCGCGCGCCCTCGTGCGTCGCATGGTCCAGCCAGGTCCAGCCGCCGCCGCTCGACGCATCGCCGATCGCCATGCCGAAGGCCAGTTTCTGCGCCGCCTCGGCCGCGTCCATCAGGCGGAAGGCGTCGCTGCGCGTGGCGTCGGTGCCCAGGCCGAAGCGGATGCCCAGCGCAGCCATCAGGTTCGCGGGCGCCACGGCGTTGCCCTTCCACTGGCTGGCCACGGGGTTGTAGCTCACGGCGGTGTCGGTGTCGCGCAGCAGCATGAGCTCCGACGGCGTGACGAGCGTGCCGTGCGCGATCAGCACCTGCGGGCCGAGCGCGCCGAGCTGCGCGAGCAGCTCCAGCGGCCGCCGGCCGCGCTGCACCACCGAGCGCTCGACCGACGCGAGGTGCTCGTTCACATGCGTCTGGAACACGGTGCGCGCCTCGGCGCACAGCGCGGACACGCCGGCCAGCATCTCGTCGGAAGCGGCTTCGGGCACCGAGATGGCAAGCGAGGGATGCACCAGCGGTGCGTTCGACCATTGCGCCAGGAAGCGCGCGGCGTGCGAGCGGATGGCCTCGCGTTCGACAGCGCTGCTGTCGTTGCCGCCGTCATTGCAGATCAGGCCCAGCACGCAGCGCAACCCCGCCTCCTGCACGGCCGCCGCGACCGCGCCGATGTCGCCCGGCGCGCGCGTCCCCGCGTCGCACACGGTGGTGAAGCCGCCGCGCAGCGACTCGAGCGCCGCGAGCTTGGAAGCCAGGTAGACGAACTCGTCGTCCAGGCTCGCTTCGAGCGGCACCCACACGCGCCGGAAGATCTCCGAGGGCTCGCCGTAGGCCAGCGACTTGCCGAAGGACTGCGTGAGGTGATGGTGCGCGTCGATCATTCCCGGCATCAGCAGCTTGCCGGGCAATGGCATGGGCACGAGGTGCGGATGGCGCGCGGCCAGCACCTCGGCGGGGCCGACGTCGCGAAAGCGCCCGCCGGCCACGTGCACGGCATGGCCGCCGACGGGGCCGTCGCGCAGCATCAGGTGGTCGGGAACGAGCAACAGCTCGTCGGCCGCGAAGAGCGCGGCATCGAGTTCAGAAGACATGGTGAAAAAAGAAGACGGGAGCGAAGAAAAAGAAAAGAAGACGTGGTGGCTCAGCGCGGCGCCGAGGCCATCTCGACGGGCTCGGCAGGCTCGGCCGCTGCGGGGAGTTCGGCGTGCGTGCGGTTGAAGATCACGTTCAGCAGCACCGCCGTGAGCGAGCCCATGGCCAGGCCGTTGCCCAGCACCAGCTGCAGCGTGTCCGGAAAGCGGCTGTACAGGCCCGGCACGAGGATGGGCAGGAGGCCCATGGTGAGCGCGCCGGCCAGCACGAACATGTTGCCGCGCTCGTGCAGGTCGACCTTGCGCAGCATGTCGATGCCCATCGTGCCGATGATCGCGAACACCACCATCGCGGTGCCGCCGACCACGGCCGCGGGAATGGCGCTGGCCAGCCGGCCGAGCGGCGCCGACAGCGCGATCAGGATCAGGATCGCGCCGGCCGTCGCCGTGACGTAGCGCGAGCGCACGTTGGTGGCGCGCACGATGCCGATGTTCTCGCCGCTGGTGATGATCATCGAGGTGCCGAAGAAACCGCCCGCCAGCGACATCAGCGCATCGCCGCGGATGGTGCGCGGCACGGCGTCGCGCGCATCGATCCTGCGGCCCACCACCTCGGCCACCGCCACGGTCTGGCCCGTGGCCTCGACCATTGAGATGACGCTGAAGACCAGGAGCGGCACCGCCGCCACGAGATCGAAGCGCGGCATGCCGAAGGGCAGAAGCGTCGGCAGGCTCCAGAAGGGGCCCGTGGCGACCGCGCCGAAATCCATCAGCCCGCAACCGGCCGCCAGCACCGTGCCGGCCAGCAGGCCCAGCAACACCGCGAGCTGGCCCAGCGTGCCTTTGAACAGGCGCGCGAACAGCACCGTGAAGCCGATGGTCGCGAGCGCCAGGCCGATGTTCACCGGGTCCGCGAAGGTGGGCGTGCCGGCCTTGCCCGCGATGATGCCGCCGTACACCTTCACGAGGTTGATCGACACCAGCAGCAGCAGCGTGCCGATGACGATCTTCGGAAAGTACCGGAGGCACCGCGCGAACACCGGCAGCACGAGGAAATAGAACAGCGCCGTGAGGATCACCGCGCCCGAGGCGGTCTGCAGGTCGCGCTGCTGCGCGATGGTCACGAACATCACGATCGGCGCGCCGCCCGGCACCATCACGAAAGGCAGGCGCGCCCCGAACTTCCACGGCCCGAACGACTGCAGCAGCGTGCCCACCCCGCACAGGAGGAAGGTGGCGCTGATGAGGTTGACGGTGAGCGCGGCCGGCAGGCCCAGCGCCTTGGCCACGAGGAACACGGACGTGATGGGCACGGCCGCCATCACCAGCACGTGCTGCAGGCCGAACAGCAGCAGTTGCGAAACGGGCAGCACGGCGTCGACGGCAGGGGCGTCGGAAACACGGGACATGATCGATTCCTTTGACCGGGCTCGCACCCAAATCGATTTGGGTGACGAAGGAAAAAAAGCCGCCTGGGGCGGTGGGGTACATTCCGGGCCAGTCGCCCAAAACGATTTGGGAATTGAATCACCGCTTTTGGAAAAGGTCAACGGGATGAGCACCAATCCATCGCCGCGGGCAAACATCAAGGACGTGGCCCGGGAGGCCGGCGTGTCGCCGACCACCGTGTCCCACGCGCTCAACGCCCGCGGCCAGGTCGACGCCGAGACCCGCGCGCGCGTCGAGCAGGCCGCCCTGAAGCTGGGCTACCGCCCCAACCGGAATGCGCAGCGGCTGCGCACCGGCGAGGCGCACATGATCGTGCTGCTGTCGTCGATGCCCTTCGCGGTGGCCGGCGGCCCGTCGCGCCTGGGCTTCATGATGGAAGTGGCCGCCGTGGCCGCCGCCGAGGCCCTGAACCACAGCCTCGCGCTGGTGCTGGCGCCGCCCATGGAAAGCGGGCGGATGCCGATGGAGTTGCTGGACGTGGACGGGGCGCTGGTGATCGAGCCCTCCGCGGGCGATGCGAACCTGGAATACCTCGTGCGCCGGGGCCTGCCGGTGGTGGCCATCGGCAAGCCGGCGGAAGGCCCCGCCATGCCGCCGTATGTCGACATCCATTCCGCCCGGACGACGCAGCTGCTGCTCGACCACCTGCACGAACAGGGCGCGCGCAAGGTCGCGATGATCCTGGGCGCCGCGCAGCGCAATTCCTATGTGGAGGCCCGGGCGGCGTACGAGCGCTTCGCCGCGGAGCGCGGCCAGCCCGCGCTGCTGTCGCTGATCGACGAGGCCAGCGGCGAGCGCGGCGGCAGGGAGGCCGCGCTGGCGCTGCTGGCGGCCCACCCCGACATCGACGCCTTCTGCATCCCGGTGGACGCATTCGCCTCGGGCGCGGTGGCGGCCGTCGCCGAATCGGGCCGGCGCATTCCGGAGGACGTGATGGTCGCCACCCGCTACGACGGGCCGCGCGCGCGCACCTGCGTGCCGCCCCTCACCGCGGTGGACCTGCACCTGGAAGAAGTCGCGCAGCAGGCCATCGCGCTGCTGTTCGATCACCTGCGCGGCGACAGGAGCCGCCACCGCGTCGAAGGGCCGGTGGCGCAGCTCGTGGCGCGCGAGTCGTCCGCGCGCCTGCGCCCAGTCGGCTAGTTGGGCTTGGCGCGCGACACGCGCCACACCGCGTTGCCCACGTCGTCGGCCACCAGCAGCGCGCCGCTCTTGTCGAGCGCCACGCCCACCGGCCGGCCCTGCGCCTTTTCGTCGGCGGTGAGAAAGCCGGTGAGGATGTCCACCGGCGGCCCGCTCGGCTTGCCGCCGATGAAGGGCACGAACACCACCTTGTAGCCCGACTTGGGCTTGCGGTTCCACGAGCCGTGCTCGCCGATGAAGACGCCGCTCGCGAACTCCGGCGGCATGCCGCGCGCGTGCGAGAAGGTCATGCCCAGCGGCGCGACGTGCGAGCCGAGCGCGTAGTCGGGCGCGATCGCCTTGGCCGCCATGTCCGGGTTCTGCGGCGTCACGCGCGCATCGACGATGCCGCCGTAGTAGGTCCAGGGCCAGCCGTAGAAGGCGCCCTCCTTCACCGAGGTGAGGTAGTCGGGCACGAGGTCGCTGCCGATCTCGTCGCGCTCGTTCACCACGGTCCACAGGGCGTTGGTGTCGGGGTCCCAGCCCATGCCGTTGGGGTTGCGCAGGCCGCTCGCGAAGAGGCGCTTCTCGCCCGACTTGGTGTCGACCTCCCAGATCGCGGCGCGGCCTTCTTCGGCCGCCAGGCCGTTCTCGCCGATGTTGCTGTTGGAGCCGACCGTCACGTAGAGCTTGGTGCCGTCGGCATTGGCGATCACGTTCTTGGTCCAGTGGTGGTTGATGCCCGCGGGCAGCTGCGTGACCAGCGTCGGGTTGACCTTCACCGAGGTCTCGCCCTCGACGTAGGGCACCTTCACGAGCGCATCGGCGTTGGCGATGAAGAGCTCGTTGCCCACCAGCGCCATGCCGTAGGGCGACATCAGGTTGGTCATGAAGACCTGCTTGACCTCGGCCACGCCGTCGCCGTCGGCATCGCGCAGCAGCGTGATGCGGTTGGCGCTGGGCACGCCCGCGCCCGCGCGCCCCATGACCTTGCCCATGACCCAATTGCGGATCTTGGCGATCGGGCCGCTGCCGCCGTCGTTGCTGCCGCCGGGCTTGGGCGGCTTGTTGCTCTCGGCCACCAGCACGTCGCCGTTGGGCAGGGTGTAGACCCAGCGCGGGTGGTCCAGGCCGCGCGCCAGCGCCGTCACGCGCAGGCCCTCGGCGGGGGTGGGCGCGGCGGTGTCGGTCCAGCCGACGGCGGTTGCCACGTTGACGGTGGGAATCAGGGTCTTGTTCGGCTCGGCCAGCTGCGGGCGGGGGCCGGTCGTGACCTCGGGGGCGAGCTTGGCGGCCTCGCCGCAGCCGACGAGCAATGTCGCCGCGACCGCCAGCGTGGACAACTGCCAGATCGAAGCGGCCATGCGGGTGGGTGCTTGCTGCGGAGCTTTCATGCGTGATCCTTGCGCGGCGGAGGCCGCGTACCGGGCGGATCATCCCCGGCCGCCCGGCCCGGCGGTTGTCGGTCGTGGGCGCTTTCTGGCGTGGGCGCACCCCAATCGCACATCGCCGCTACCATCGCCGCATGACCGACGACCTGTTCCGTGCCGACGCCTACCTGCGCGCCTGCGAAGCCCGCATCGTGCGCATCGACGAGACCGGCATCGTGCTGGACCGCACGGTGTTCTACCCACTGGGCGGTGGGCAGGCTGGAGACGCCGGCGTGCTGGCCCTGGCCGACGGCCGCGAAGTCGTCATCGCCGACACCCGCAAGGCCAAGAACGAAGAAGGCCTGCCCACCAACGAATTCCTTCATGTGCCGGCGCCCGAACAGGCCGACCTGCTGGCCGCGCTGAAGCCCGGCGACGCCGTCACCGCACGCCTGGACTGGGAGCGCCGCCACCGGCTCATGCGCTTTCACACCGCCTCCCACCTCCTGTGCCACCTCGTGCCGGTGCCGGTGAACGGCTGCTCGATCACGCCCGACTACGCGCGCATCGATTTCCACATGACCGACCCGCTCGACAAGGAAGCGCTCACGGCCGGCCTTGCGCGGCTGGTCGAGGCGGCCCATCCGCTGACCGTGGGCGCCATCACCGACGAGGAGCTCGACGCGAACCCGGCCCTCGTCAAGAGCATGAGCGTGCAGCCGCCGCGCGGCACGGGCACGGTGCGCACCATCCGCATCGGCGGCGCGGGCGAGGGTGACGCGCAGATCGACTTCCAGCCCTGCGGCGGCACGCATGTTGCAAACACCGCCGAGATCGGGGCGGTGGTCGTCACCAAGATCGAGAAGAAGAGCGCCAACAGCCGTCGCGTGGTGCTGGGCTGGGCCGCAGCGGCCGCCTGAAACATTCTGGAACTTAGCCCCGCCCCAATGCTCCGACTGACGGCATGATCTTCTCGCGCATTCATTTCGCTACGCTTCTGATAGCAATCGCCGCAGCCAGCATGCCGGCCGCGGCGCAATTGGCTTCCAAGACCGGGGCCGTCGTCACCACCCCCCACGTGCGCGCCGAACTGATCGCGCATGCACCCGATGGCGTCTCGCCGGGCGCGCAGGCCTGGGTCGGCCTGCAGATCACCCATCAGCCCGAGTGGCACACCTACTGGAAAAATGCCGGCGATTCGGGCCTCCCCACCGAACTGACCTGGACGCTGCCGGCCGGCGTCTCCACCGGCGAAATCGCTTGGCCGGTGCCCGAGAAGATCGCGGTCGGCAACCTCGCCAACTACGGCTACGAGAACACCGTGCTGCTGCCGGTGCCGCTGGAGGTCTCGACGCTCTACAAGCCGCCGATGGCGCTCGCAGGCGGCACGCCCGCGATGGACGTGAAGCTCAAGGCCTCCTGGCTGGTCTGCCGCAAGGAATGCATTCCCGAAGAGGGCGAATTCACGCTCTCGCTGCCGCTGCAGGGCTCCACCGCGCTGCACAAGGCCGAGTTCGACACGGCGCAAGCCGCCCAGCCCCAGCCGCTCGCAAAACCGGGCGGCATCGAGGTCAATGGCAACAACCTGCAAGTCAAGCTCGAAGGACTGCCGGCCGCCGTGCAGGGCAAGACGCTGGCGTTCTTCCCGGAGACCCCCGAGGTGATCCGCACCGCGGCCGTCTCCGGCACGGACTGGACCCAGAGCTGGCAAGGCGGCACCTGGACCGCGACGATGCCGCTGGCCGACCAGCGCAGCGCGAGCCCCACGGTGATGCCGGTGGTGGTGGCGCTCGCCGAGGCCGACCGTCAGCCGGGCCAGCCGGTGGCCTGGCGCGCGGAAGCGCCGGTCGCCGGCACCTGGCCCGCCGCCGCCACGCCGGCGCGCGCCGAGGTGTCGCCCGCACTGCAGGCCGCGCTCACTGCCAATGCCGCCAATGCAGCCAACGCCGCTGCATCGGCATCGAACACCGACCTGCCGGCCCAACCCACCGGCACCTTCGCCATGGCGCTGCTGGGCGCCCTGCTCGGCGGCCTGCTGCTGAACCTCATGCCCTGCGTGTTCCCGATCCTGGCGATCAAGGTGCTGGGCTTCGCGCGGCAGGCGGGCAACGCCAGCGCGCACCGCAAGGCGGGCCTGGCCTACACCGGCGGCGTGATGCTGTCGTTCCTCGCGCTCGGCGGCGCCATGCTCGCGCTGCGCGCGGCCGGTGCGCAGCTGGGCTGGGGCTTCCAGCTGCAGTCGCCGGGCGTGGTGGCCGTGCTGGCAGGACTCTTCACGCTGATCGGCCTGAACCTCGTGGGCGTGTTCGAATTCGGCCGCGCGGCGCCTTCGTCGGTCTGCAGCGCGCAAGCCAAGCATCCGCTGGCCAACGACTTCCTCTCCGGCGTGCTCGCCGTGGTGATCGCCTCGCCCTGCACCGCGCCGTTCATGGGCGTGTCGCTCGGCTTCGCGATCGGCCTGCCGGCCGCGCAGGCGCTGCTGCTGTTCGCGGCGCTGGGCCTGGGCCTCGCGCTGCCGTATCTGGTGGCCGGCTTCGTGCCCGCCATCGCGCACCTCTTGCCCAAGCCGGGCCCGTGGATGCTCACGCTGCGCCGACTACTCGCGTTCCCGATGTTCGCCACCGTGGCGTGGCTGGTCTGGATCCTCGGCCAGCAAAGCGGCATCGACGGCGCGGGCACGCTGCTGGCGCTGCTGGTGTGCATGGCGGCGATCGTCTGGGCCTTCACGCTGCGCGGCCGCACGCGGCTGGTGATCGCCACCGTGCTGATCGCCTTCACCGCCATGCTGACCGGCGCCATCGGGCGCAACGTGCTGCAGGTGGTGGAGCCGGCCAAGCTCGCCGCAAGCACCGCGACCCAGCGCTGGCAGCCGTGGTCGGCCGAGCGCGTGAGCGAGCTCTCGGGCGCCGGCCAGCCGGTGTTCATCGACTTCACGGCCGCCTGGTGCGTGACCTGCCAGTACAACAAGAAGCGCACGCTGGCCGATGCCGACGTGCTGGCCGATTTCGATGCCAAGAAGGTCGCGATGCTGCGCGCCGACTGGACCCGCCGCGACCCCGCCATCACCGCCGCGCTCACCGCGCTCGGCCGCAGCGGCGTGCCGGTCTACGTGCTGCAGGCGCCGGGCAAGGCGCCGGTCGTGCTGACCGAAATTTTGGGTAAGGACGAGGTCCGCGCCGCGCTCGCCGCGCTTTGACCACCTGCGTGACATGGGTTGTCACATGCACTTGAAGAAACGGTTCTAAGCTGCGGTTGTCGTTTGGAATTTTCTAATGGAGCTCAAGCTGGCCATGTCTCTCTCGCCAACCTCCGACTCGCGTTCCCTTCGTGCCGCGCGCCATGCCCGCGCCGCCCTGAGCCGAGCCTCCCGCCGTGCCGTCGTCGCCGCCGCTGTTGCGCTCGGCGGGGCCTTCCTGATGGGCACCAACGCCTTCGCCGCACCGGCCGTGGGCCAGCAGGCGCCCGACTTCGTGGCCGTGGACACCACCGGCGCCAAGCACAAGCTCTCGGACTTCGCCGGCAAGTTCGTCGTGCTCGAATGGACCAATCCCGGCTGCCCCTTCGTGCGCAAGCACTACGGCAGCGGCAACATGCCCGCCACGCAGAAGGCCGCGACCGACAAGGGCGTGGTCTGGCTGGCCATCAACTCCACCGAGCGCGCCGCGAGCGACTACCTGAAGGCCGACGCGCTCGATGCCTGGATGAAGTCGCAATCGGCAGCGCCCACCGCCGTGCTGATGGACGAGGACGGCGTCATCGGCCAGGTCTACGGCGCGCGCACCACGCCGCACATCTTCATCATCGACCCCAAGGGCGTGCTGGTGTACGCGGGCGGCATCGACAGCATCGCGTCGGCGCGCGCGGACGACATCAAGACCGCGACCAACTACGTGAACCAGGCGCTGGGCGAAGCCTTCGGCGGCAAGCCGGTCTCCGCAGCCACGACGCGGCCCTATGGCTGCTCGATCAAATACAAGACCTGACGCAGGATCTGGCGCGCATCGCGTCGTCACCCCCGAGTGACAGCTACCTGACCCCCGGCGTCAGCTAGCGGTCGGGAAGACCGTCCTACCCTCGGCGAACACCACATCGCTCAGGGGACAAACCAGATGAACTCCGCGCCCTCCGCTGCGCAGCAAGGCCCGGCCGCCAGCGCCGCAGGCTCTTCCGCCTCCTCCTCGAAATTCGCCACCGTCCTGCGCGTGACCGGCGGCAACTTCATGGAGATGTTCGACTTCTTCCTGTTCGGCTTCTACGCCACGCAGATCTCCAAGGCGTTCTTCCCCGCGGGCAACGAGTTCGCCTCGCTGATGCTCACGTTCATGACCTTCGGCGCGGGCTTCCTGATGCGTCCGCTGGGCGCGATCTTTCTCGGCGCCTACGTCGACCGCGTCGGCCGCCGCAAGGGCCTGATCGTCACGCTCGCGCTCATGGCGCTGGGCACGCTGCTCATCGCCTGCGTGCCGGCCTACGCGACCATCGGCGTCATCGCGCCGCTCTTGGTGCTCATCGGCCGGCTGCTGCAGGGCTTCTCGGCGGGCGTGGAACTGGGCGGCGTGTCGGTGTACCTCTCGGAGATGGCCACGCCGGGCCGCAAGGGCTTCTACGTGAGCTGGCAGTCGGCCAGCCAGCAGGTGGCCATCGTGGTGGCGGCCGCGCTCGGCTACTGGCTCAACGTGACCTACTCCTCGCAGGAGATCGGCGACTTCTACTGGCGCGTGCCCTTCTTCGTCGGCTGCCTCATCGTGCCGGTGCTCTTCGTCATCCGCCGCTCGCTGCAGGAGACCGAGGAATTCATGGCGCGCAAGCACCGCCCCGATGCGCGCGAGATCTTCCAGTCGATGGTCGCCAACTGGGGGCTGGTGGTCGCCGGGATGATGCTGGTGTCGATGACCACCGTGTCGTTCTATCTCATCACCGTCTACACGCCGACCTTCGGCAAGTCGGTGCTGCACCTGAGCACGACCGATGCGCTCGTCGTCACGCTGTGCGTGGCCGTCTCCAACTTCATCTGGCTGCCGATCATGGGCGCGCTGTCGGACCGCGTGGGGCGCAAGCCGCTGCTGATCCTGTTCACGGTGCTGACGATCCTTACCGCGTACCCGTCGCTCAAGTGGCTGGTGGGCGCGCCGAGTTTCGCGCGCATGCTCGAAGTGGAGCTGTGGCTGTCGTTCCTCTACGCGAGCTACAACGGCGCGATGGTGGTCGCGCTCACAGAGGTGATGCCGGTGAATGTGCGCACCGCCGGTTTCTCGCTGGCCTACAGCCTGGCGACGGCGCTGTTCGGCGGCTTCACGCCGGCCATCGCGACGGGGCTGATCGAGATGACCGGCGACAAGGGCGCGCCGGGGTTGTGGATGACGGCCGCCGCCATCTGCGGCCTCATCGCCACGCTGGTGCTCTACCGGCGCAACGTGAGCCCGGCGGATTCGCGGCGCGTGCCGGTGGTCTGAGTTTCTTCAGACCAATCGAAGCCCGCCGTCGCACTCGATCACCGTGCCCGTGGTGTAGCCGTTCTCGATCAGGAACTGGATCGCGTGCGCCACGTCCTGCGGCTGTCCCACACGGCCGACGGGCAGGGTTTCGACCTGCTGGCGGAACAGGTCGTCCTTGAGCGCAGCGGGCACTCGGTTCCACCAGGGCGTGTCGACCAGGCCCGGTGACACCGCATTCACCCGGCTCGGTTTGAGTTCGCGCGCCAGGCTGCCGACCATCGCTTCGAGCGCGCCATTGATCGCGGCCAGCCCCGCCGTACCGGGCAGCGCATTGCGCGCCGAGATCGCCGTCACGAAAGTGATGCTGCCGCCCTTGCGCAGCACCCGCGCCCCCGCCTGCGCCGCTTCGAGTTGCGGCCAGAACTTGGCTTCGAAGCCGCGTCGCAGCGACTGCAGGTCGAGCTGCACGAATTCACCCGCGCCCTCGCCGCCACTGAGCGTAAGCACGAGGTGATCGATGGGCCCGGTCTTCTCGAAGAAGGCGTCCAGCGCACCGCGGTCGCAGGCATCGAAGGCCGCGCCGCTCACCTTCTCGCCCAGGCCGCCGATCGCTTCCTGCAACTTGCCGTTGTCGCGCCCTGTCGCGATGACGCGCGCCCCCGCCGCCGCGAGCCGCCGCACGGTCTCCAGGCCCACGCCGGACGAGCCGCCGACGACCACCACTGTCTGTTGTTCCAAAGCCATGTCGAATCCTTTGCTTACCTGATGAGCCTTCAGGTTAGGGAGCGCCGCCTTATCATTCAAATCGTTTGAAACCATGAGTCACATCAACGAAAGTGATTTCAGGCGGCTGGACCTGAACCTGCTGCTGGTGTTCCACGCACTGCTGCACGAACGCAGCGTCACGCGTGCAGCGCGGCGCCTTTTCATCGGCCAGCCGGCGCTGAGCGGCGCACTCAAGCGCCTGCGCACAGCGCTGGGCGACGAGTTGTTCGTGCGCACCTCGCACGGCATGACGCCGACGCCGCGCGCGCTCGAGCTCGCACGCGTCATCGAGCCGCTGCTGCTGTCGCTGCAGCAGGCGCTGCATGCGAAGCCGGCGTTCGACCCCGCGAAGGCCGAGCGCGTGTTCCGCATCGGGGTGAGCGATGCACTCGAAGTCGCGCTCATGCCGCGGCTCATGCAGCGCCTGTCGGTCGAGGCGCCCGGCGTGCGGCTGATCGCGCGCGGGGCCGACCGCGCCGACGCGCCCGCCCTGCTCGACGCGGCCGAGATCGAGCTGGCCGTAGGCGTCTTCACCGAATGCGCCGCCTGGCACCGCCGGCGGGCGCTGTTCGACTGGCACTTCGTCTGCGTCTACAACCCCGCGCTCGTGAAGGTGCGCGGCAAGCGCGTGACGTTGAAGGAATACCTGCGCCATCCGCACCTGCTCACCTCGTTCAGCGCCGACCTGAGCGGCCTGGTCGACGAGTTGTTGCGCGAACAGGGACTCACGCGCCAGGTCGTGTTTTCGAGCCGCAACTTCGCCACCAGCCCCTTCATCGTGCGGCAGATGCCCGCGATCACCACCGTGCCCACCTTCGCGGCGGCCACCTGGCGCGATGCGCTGGGGCTGGCGGTCAGCCCGCTGCCCTTCGACTCGCCCAGCTACGAGGTGTCGCTCCTGTGGACGGCCGCGCACGACGGCGACCTGGGCCTGCAGTGGCTCATTTCGCTGATCCACGAGGTCTTTGGCGGCAAACCCGTGCGTTGATCCGGTGCGCGGGGCCCCTGCGACAATCGGGAAATGCCTTTCGCCCCACTGCAAAACGACACTTTCCTGCGAGCCTGCTGGCGCCAGGCCACCGATCACACCCCCGTCTGGCTGATGCGCCAGGCCGGCCGCTACCTGCCGGAGTACGTCGCCACGCGCGCCAAGGCCGGCAGCTTCATGGGGCTGGCGACCAACACCGACTACGCCACCGAAGTCACGCTGCAGCCGCTCGCGCGCTATCCGCTGGACGCGGCCATCCTGTTCTCCGACATCCTCACCGTGCCCGACGCGATGGGCCTGGGCCTGTCGTTCGAGGCCGGTGAAGGTCCGCGCTTTGCCCGCCCGGTGCGCGATGAAGCGGCCGTCGCCGCGCTCGAAGTGCCCGACATGGACAAGCTGCGCTACGTGTTCGACGCCGTGGCCTCGATCCGCCGCGCGCTCGACGGCCGCGTGCCGCTCATCGGCTTCTCGGGCAGCCCCTGGACGCTGGCCTGCTACATGGTCGAAGGCGCGGGCTCCAGCGACTACCGGCTCGTGAAAAGCATGCTCTACAGCCGCCCCGACCTGATGCACCGCGTGCTCGCGGTCAATGCCGATTCGGTGGCCACGTACCTCAACGCGCAGATCGACGCCGGCGCGCAGGCCGTGATGATCTTCGACAGCTGGGGCGGCGTGCTGGCCGACGGCGCCTTCCAGGAATTCAGCCTCGCCTACACGGCGCGCGTGCTCGCGGGCTTGAAGCGCACCGGCGCCGACGGCCAACCCGTGCCGCGCATCGTGTTCACCAAGGGCGGGGGCCTGTGGCTCGACGCCATGCGCGCGCTCGACTGCGAAGTGCTCGGCGTGGACTGGACCGTGAACCTCGCCGCCGCGCGCCGCCAGGTCGCCGAAGGCACCGACGGCCAGGCCAAGGCGCTGCAGGGCAACATCGATCCGAACGTGCTGTTCGCGCCGCCCGCGCAGATCGAGGCCGAGGTGGCGAAGGTGCTCAAGGCATTCGGCAAACCCCACGCAGACCGCGCCGCGCAAGGCCCGACGCACATCTTCAACCTGGGCCACGGCATCAGCCAGTTCACGCCGCCCGACCATGTGGCGGCGCTGGTCGAAGCGGTGCACACGCAGTCGCGCGCCCTGCGCGGTTAAAACTGTGACTTGCGGGCCGCCGCGTGGAAGCGCGGGGCGCCGTGGAAAATCGGTCCGCCGCCGTTTGTCAAGCCTAAAAACGGTCTAGTGGGTCCGACTTATGCACAAAACCCGTGTTGCAGTGCGCAAGATTATCTGAGGTACCGGCGTCTTTGCTCCCAAACCAATAGCACGCGTAAGCTGTTGATTTATATAGGATTTGAACTTTGCTTTTTTTTGGGGCAATCCAGCGAGAGCCTTGATTTTCAAGGCTCCCCAGCGTGTCGAGCCTTGTTGTCAACAAAGTTATCCACAGAAACTCTGGATGGCTGGCAAAGCACTGAAAAATCAACAACTTAAGTGGATTTGCTCAAAGTCGCATTAACAACCGTTGCCAAGAAGGTCTTCCATCTCCACTGCCGGCCCCGCCCCCGAAACGGACGCCCCGACCCCGGGTAACTCCCCTCCGCCGCCGCCCGAAAGCGCGCCGGCGAGCGTGGCATGGCGGCTCGATATCGCGGTGCAGACGCCGGCGCACGCCGCGCTCGGCGACCTGCTGAGCTACGCCGGCGCGGCGCCGCTCGTGCCCGGCACGCTGGTGCGGGTGCCGCTGGGCCGGCGCGAGGTGCTGGGCGTGGTGTGGAATCCACCCACCTCGCTCGAGGGTGCCGAGCCCGACATGGCGCTCAAGCCCGTGGGCGCCGCGCTCGATGCGCTGGCGCCGCTCGGCGAGGCCTGGCGCGATCTCGTGGCCTTTGCCGCGCGCTACTACCAGCGCTCCATCGGCGAGATCGCCCTGGCGTCCCTCCCGCCGCAACTGCGCGACCTGACGACGACGCAGCTCGCGCGCCGCCTCAAGCGCAAGACGACGACCGGACCCGTCGCCCAGACGGCCGAAGCCGCCAACCTGATCGCGCTGAGCCCGGAGCAGACGGCCGCCCTTGCCCGCATCGAGGCCGAGAGCGGCACCTTCCTCCTGGTGGGCAGCACCGGCAGCGGCAAGACCGAGGTGTACCTGCGCTGCGTGGCCGACCTGCTCGCGCGCGACCCCGAGGCGCAGGCGCTGGTGATGGTGCCCGAGATCAACCTCACGCCGCAGCTGGAGGCGCGCTTCAAGGCGCGCTTCGGCGACGAGGCGGTGGTGTCGCTGCACAGCGGCATGACGAATCCGCAGCGGCTGGCAAGCTGGCTCGCGGCGCACGGCGGCGCCGCGCGCATCGTGCTGGGCACGCGCATGGCGGTGTTCGCGTCGATCCCGGGGTTGAAGCTCATCGTGGTCGACGAGGAACACGACCCGAGCTACAAGCAGCAGGAAGGCGCGCGTTATTCCGCGCGCGACCTGGCCGTATGGCGCGGCCAGCGCGAGGGCGCGAAGGTGATCCTCGGTTCGGCCACGCCGTCGCTCGAGAGCTGGCACCAGAGCCGCCCGGCCGAAGGCGAGGACCCGGGCGGGCGCTATGTGCGGCTGGAGATGCCCTCGCGCATCGGCGCCGGCGAGCTGCCCGCGGTGCGGCTGGTCGACATGAACCTGCAGCCGCCCAAGACGGTGCTCTCGGGCGCCCTGCTCGATGCCATCGGCCAGCGCATCGCGCGCGGCGAGCAGAGCATGATCTTTTTGAACCGCCGCGGCTACGCGCCGGTGTTGGCCTGCGGCGACTGCGGCTGGAAGAGCGAATGCCCGCACTGCAGCGCCTACCGCGTGTTCCACAAGATCGACCGCACGCTGCGCTGCCACCACTGCGGCTTCACCGAGCGCGTGCCGCGCGCCTGCCCGGCCTGCGGCAACCCCGACATCGCGCCCGTGGGCCGCGGCACCGAGCGGCTCGAGGAGCACCTGGCCGAGCTGTTCGTGGACGTGAAGCGGCCCGACGGCAGCGCGGTGCGCATCGCGCGCATCGACGCCGACAGCACGAAGAAGCAAGGCGCGCTCGAATCGCAGCTCGCCGCCGTGCACGCGGGCGAGGTCGATGTGCTGGTGGGCACGCAGATGATCGCCAAGGGCCACGACTTCCGCCGCATCACGCTGGTGGCCGCGGTGAACCCCGACGGCGCGCTGTTCTCCAGCGACTTCCGCGCGCCCGAGCGGCTGTTCAGCCTCTTGATGCAATCGGCCGGCCGCGCCGGGCGCGACGCCGCCTACCTCGCCGCGCAGGGCGCGACCGCCGAGATGTGGATCCAGACCTTCCACTCGCAGCACCCGCTCTTCATGGCGCTGCGCAAGCACGACTACGCCGCGTTCGCGAAGCAGCAGCTCGACGAGCGCCAGGCCGCCGCGATGCCGCCGTTCGCGTTCCAGGCGCTGCTGCGCGCCGATGCGCGCGAGCAGGCGGTGGCGCAGGCCTTCCTGAACATCGCGGCCGATGCGGCCGAGGCCCTGCCGGGCGCCGACATCGTCACGCGCTATCCCGCGGTGCCTCTGTCGATCCAGCGCGTGGCCAACGTGGAGCGCGCGCAGATGCTCATCGAAAGCCCCTCGCGCGCCGCGCTGCAGCGCCTGCTCGCGAACTGGCAGCCGCTGCTGCACGAATTGCGGCGCACGCCCGAGGGCAAGGGCGTGATCCGCTGGCTGGTCGACGTCGATCCGCACAGCATCTGAGCCGGTTGTCCTGCATGGGGCGCCAACGGGGAGCGCCAAGGTCATCCGATGAGCACTTCCATCGCCACTGTCGCCACCATGGCCCGCCGGATGAGTGCCGGCGTCTTTCTGCTGGCGGCTTCGATGCTGGCCCTGGCGCAGCCATCGCCCGCGCCGCTAGCCACAGGCCCGGCGGCCGAGTTGCGCGCCAAGCTGCAATCACTCGCACCGCAGCTGGAACGCAACGCCTTTCGCCGCCCGCTCGCGCTCGAATCGAGCGAGGCCGCGGACCGGTTGAGCGGTGACGTCTATGCGCTGGTGGACCATCCCTTCACCCGCGTGAGCGGCGCGCTGCGGGAGCCTGGGGCGTGGTGCCAGGTGCTGATGCTTCACCTCAACACCAAGCACTGTGCGGTCAAGAGCGGCGGCGCCACGCTGGCGGTGGCCATCGGCCGCAAGTTCGACCAGCCGCTCGCGGACGCGCAGACCATCGCCTTCGCCTACACCCTGGGCAAGGCGGATGCGGACTACCTGAACGTTCGCCTGAGCGCAGACACCGGCCCGCTCTCCACGCGCGACTACAGCATCGTGTTCGAAGCCTCGCCGGTGGACGGCGGCAAGACCGCGATCCACCTGCGCTATGCGTACGCCTACGGCACCGCGGCGCGGCTCGCGATGAAGGGCTACCTCGCCACGCTGGGCAGCGACAAGGTCGGCTTCACGCCCGCGGGGCAAGGCGGCTACATCGGCGGCGTGCGCGGCGTGGTGGAGCGCAACACCATGCGCTACTACCTGGCGATCGACAGCTACCTGGATGCGCCCGACCAGGCGCAACTGGCGCAGCGCCTGGCGGCGTGGTTCGATGCGACGGAGCAGTATGCAAAGCAGCTTCACGAAATCGAGAAGAGCGACTACCTCACGATGAAGCGCCACGAGTTCCAGCGCATGCAGCAGCCGGCCGCGTCCTGACGCGACGCGGTCATTCCAAGAACTCAGTCGATCAGTGGTAGCCCGTGGGCTCCTTGCCCATGTCCACGTAGCGCAACTCGCGGTGATGCCGGCGCCGCGCAATGCTGCCGGGCCATGCGAACACCACCAGGCTCAATGCAGCCAGCGCGATCGACGTTGCGGTGCCGAGCACCCCGACATGCCAGACCCAGCCCACGCCCGCGAGCCAGGCCACCCACACCATGATGCGAACCAGTATTGCCATCGCACACCCCCATTCACATCTTTGACCTGGGACCACTGTAGCAGCGCATCTGCAAACTCAAGCATTCATCTGAAGAGATACCCGATCCCTATGACTTACGGCCTGCCCTTGGACTACCTGGAAATAATTGGAAAAAAGAGTTGACGTGGCGCGGCGACGCTGCTCAAGCTGTAAACGCGCGGACTCCTTCCCGGATTTCGCGTTCCAGGCAAGCTCGTTTACACGCAAAGGTCGCCGTGAAATCGTCGTCTCTTCTTGGTTGGATACTCCCATTTGCGTGCATCGCCGCTGTGGTCGGCACACCCGCCGCTGCGGCGGACATCGAACTGCAGGGCCGCGAGCTGGTGGTCTCGGGCATGCTCGACGGCAGCGCGATCAAGAGCTTCACGGACCTTCTGGCGAGCGGCACGGTGCGCACCGTGGTGTTCGAAGACCTCTCCGGCGGCACCGCCGATGCGGCCGGCGCCTTTGCCGACGCCATCCGCGCGAGCGGCGTGGACACCGAGATCCGCGGCCAATGCATGGCCGCCTGCGCCTACGCGTTCCTGGCGGGCAAGACCCATCGATTCGGTTACGGCTTCCAGGTCAACGGCATCCTGCTGCCGGTGGCCGCGCGGCCCACGGCGGCCGAACTGGCCGTGCGCTGGCGCGGCGAGGAAGCCCACAAGACACTGGCCGACTTCACGCCCGCAACCGCCACCACGGCGGGCACGGCGACGGCGAAACCGGTGGAGGCCAGTGTCCCGCCCCCCAAGGACGCCAGGGGCGACAACTGGCAACCCGACCACGGCGTGCTCTTCACCGCGAGCCCCACGCTCTTCGGGCGCATCTACAACGCCTACTACTGCGACGGCACGCAGGGCCGCGACTTCTCCAAGTGCGAGCGGCTGTCCGACGCGGACCCCTACAAGCTCGGCGTGCTCACGCCGTAGGCATTCGCCTCAGCGCAGCAGCCCGACCGCCAGCGGAAAACTGAAGAAGGCCGCCACCGTCGTCCACAGGATGATGCGTGCGATGCGCCCGTTGTCCGCGCCGAAGCGCTCGGCCAGCATCGACACGTTGCTCGCGCTCGGCAGCGCCGCGACCAGCACGATCACCACCAGCGCCGCGTGCGAGAGCGGCAGCCCCAGCGCGATGGCGCCGGCGCCCAGCGCCCACACCAGCAACGGATGCAGCAGCAGCTTCACCGCCACCACCGGCAGCACGTCGGCCAACGGGGCCTCGGCCACCGGCGTGCGGCCCGTTCCCATGGCTTCGGCAACGGCCGCGCTGGCCTGGTGCTCGCGCGCGAGCAACGCGGAGCGCGCGAGCACTGCGCCGATGGTGAACAGCGCCACCGGCGAGGCCGCGTCCGCGAGCATGGCGATGGTGCGGTCGATGGGCCCCGGCAGTTGCCAGCGCGCCGCCGACAGCAGCACGCCCAGCAGGATCGACCACGGCATCGGGTTTATGACGATGCCGCGCAGCGCCTTGCGCGCCGCCTGCGAGGCGCCATGCCGCCCCCCACTGCCGGCCTCGCCGGCGCCGTCGAGCCGCGACAGCGCGATGCACAGCGACGAGGTCACCACCAGGTCGAACGCGATCGTGATGATCATCGGCCCGGCCGCCTGCGCGCCCAGGATCGCCACCAGCAGCGGCACGCCCATGAAGCCCGTGTTCGGAAAGGCCGCCACCAGCGCGCCGAAGGCCGCATCGTTCCAGCCGATGCGCGCGTTGCGGGTCAGCAGCACCACGCCCGCCACCACGGCCAGCGCGCACACGCCCCAGACGAGTGCGACGCTGCCGTCGAGCAGCTGCGCGATCGGCGTGCCGGCGCCGAAGCGCAGCAGCATGCAAGGCAGCGCGAAATACAGCACGAAGGTGTTGAGGCCGGGAATCGCCTCCAGCGGCAGGAGGCGGGCGCGGGCGGCGGCGTAGCCGGCCGCGATCAGCGCGAAGAAAGGGAAGGTAACAAGGAATACAGGCAGCACCGCCCGATTGTCGTTGCGTCCGGCCCGCGGCTGCCGTGCCCGTCCTGGGCGCGCCGCCTACAACGTCCGGGGGGTCCGGCCCCGTATCATTGCCCGCTTTGCGCCTGCCGTTCCCCACGGCGTGTTCCCGTTCCCCATCCCCCATGTCCCACGGTCTCAATCTCGCGCAGCAAGAAGCGGTCAACTACATGCACGGTCCCTGCCTGGTGCTGGCGGGCGCGGGCTCGGGCAAGACGCGGGTGATCACGCACAAGATCGGCCGCCTCATCCAGGCCGGCATGGAACCCCAGCGCATCGCGGCCATCACCTTCACGAACAAGGCGGCCGCCGAAATGCGCGAACGCGCGAAAGACCTGATCGGCCGGGACGCGCGCAAGGTGGTGGTCTGCACCTTCCACGCGCTGGGCGTGCGCATGATGCGCGAAGACGGCGCGGTGCTGGGCCTCAAGCGCGCCTTCAGCATCCTGGACAGCGACGACGTGACCAAGATCCTGAAGGACGCCGGCGGCACCACCGACACCGCCACCGCCCGCATCTGGCAGTGGACCATCAGCAAGTGGAAGAACATGGGCCTCACGGCCCGGCAGGCCGCCGCCGCCGCGGTGGACGACAACGAGCGCATCACCGCCGAAGTCATGGGCCACTACGAAGAGCGCCTGCAGGCCTATCAGAGCGTCGATTTCGACGACCTCATCGGCATGCCGCTCAAGCTCCTGCACGACTTTCCCGAAGTGCGCGCCAAGTGGCAGGCCGCGCTCGGCCACATCCTGGTGGACGAATACCAGGACACCAACGCCACGCAGTACGAAGTGCTCAAGGCCCTGGCTGGCGACCGCGCCCGCTTCACCGCGGTGGGCGACGACGACCAGTCGATCTACGGTTGGCGCGGCGCCACGCTGGACAACCTGAAGAAGCTGCCGATCGACTACCCGACGCTCAAGGTCATCAAGCTGGAGCAGAACTACCGCTCCACCAGCGCCATCCTGCGCGCGGCCAACAACGTGATCGGCCCGAACCCCAAGCTCTTTCCGAAGACGCTGTTCTCCGAGCTGGGCGAAGGCGAGCCGGTGCGCATCGTGGATGCCGACACCGAGCTGCACGAGGCCGAGCGCGCGGTGGCGCGCATCGTGAGCCTGCGCGCGGGCGACGCGACCACGCAAGGCACGCAATACAAGGAGTTCCGCGACTTCGCGATCCTGTACCGCGCCAACCACCAGGCGCGCATCTTCGAGCAGGCGCTGCGCCGCGCGCAGATTCCCTACAAGGTCTCGGGCGGCCAGAGCTTCTTCGACCGCGCCGAGATCAAGGACCTGTGCGGCTGGTTTCGCCTCTGGGTCAACAACGACGACGACCCCGCGTTCCTGCGCGCCATCACCACGCCCAAGCGCGGCATCGGCCACACCACGCTCGCGAGCCTGGGCACCTTCGCCAGCCAGTACAAGCTGAGCCTGTTCGCGGCGCTGTTCAGCCCGTCGCTGCCCAGCGTGATCCCCAAGCGCACGCTGGAAGGCGTGCACGAGTTCGGCCGCTACATCAACGACCTGGAATACCGCGCGCGCCGCACCATGGGCGCGGAAGACTCGCGCACCTTCATGCTCGATTGGCTCAAGGAAATCGACTACGAGCGCCATCTCTACGAGGGCGAAGACAGCGAAGCGGCCGCCGCCACGCGCTGGAACAACGTGCTGGAATTCGTCGACTGGATGTCGCAGCGCGCCGGCGGATCGCTCGCCGACGCCTCGGGCGCCAACGACAACGACGAGACGGAACGCAAGAGTCTGCTCGAAGTCGCGCAGACCATCTCGCTGCTCTCGACCATCAGCGAGCGCGAGCAAGACCAGAACGTGGTCACGCTCTCCACGCTGCACGCCTCCAAGGGCCTGGAGTGGCCGCACGTGCTGCTGATCGGCGTGACCGAAGGGCTCCTGCCCTTCAAGCTGGACGACGACAACGGCCGCCAGAAGGTGGTGAGCGACGAGACCACGCAGCGCCTGCAGGAAGAGCGCCGCCTGATGTACGTGGGCATCACCCGCGCGCAGCGCAGCCTGGCCGTGAGCTGGACCAAGAAGCGCAAGCAGGGCCGCGACATGGTGCCGTGCCTGCCGAGCCGCTTCATCGCCGAGATGGGCCTCGACAAAGCCACGACGAAGGAAGACCCGCGCGAGAAACTCAAGGCGCTGCGCGCCGAGTTCGCGCGCAAGGCACAGGACAGCGCGGCTGCGAAGGCGGCCGCCGCGGCGGCGCCATGAGGGCGCTGCTCGCCGTCTTCGTCGCGCTCGCCGTCACGGGCTGCGCCGCGGTCGACCCCAACTGTCCCGCCGATGCACGCGAGCTGCCGTTGACATCGCTCTACGGCCGCTGGGAAGCACGCTTCGACGGCCTCCCCGCCGTGGCCGTCGTGCAGCTGGGCAAGCACCCCGACTACGCCGGCGTGCGCGGCACGATCACGCGCAACGCGGACAGTGGCGCAAAGACTTCGGTGGCGCAACTGGCGGGCGACGTCGACGACGAAGGCGCCCTCTCCATCGACGAATCGCTGGACGGCCGCGCCATCAGCGGCAACTGGGCCGGCACCTTGCAGCCGCGCTCCTGCGGCCGCGAATTCAGGGGAACGTGGCGCAATGCCGCGGACGAAAGCACGCACCCGTTCGTGCTCACCAAAACGGTCGGTATGGAAGGAAAGCAATGACCACGACTCGCACACACGCGTTCTCTGCCACGTTCATGGCGTTCGCGGCCTCCCTGGGCAGCGCGGCCGCCGGCGCGCAGGCCGTCGACAAGCCCGCGAGCCCGCTGGCCGATGCGCAGCTCACCTGGCAGCAATGCGCAGCGCTGGGCAACAACAACGACGCGCGCCTGGCCTGCTTCGACCGCTGGGCCCAGCAGCAGACGCTGCCCTCGGTGTCGGTGCCCGTCGCGCCGCCCGTGCTGGCCAGCACGCAGGCGCCGCCGGTGGACGGCGCGATGCCCGCCACGCGCGTGATCTCGGTCGCCACCACCGAGGGCTGCCGTGACCGCCAGTACTCGGCGCTCTCGCGCTTCTGGGAGCTGGAGAACGCGACCGACTGCGGCACCTTCGGCTTTCGCGGCTACCGGCCGCTCAACGTCTCGGTCTCGGCCGCCACCAAGAAGCCGCAGGTGCCCACCTCGCCCTCGCCCGATCACACTGGCGACCCCATCGCCTACCAGGCCAACGAGATGCGCATCGGCCTGTCGGTGCGCACCAAGCTCGCGCAGGGCCTGCTCACGCAGAACGATCCGGTCAAGAAGGACTCGCTGTGGTTCGCCTACTCGCAGCAGTCGACCTGGCAGCTGTTCAACGGCGCGATCTCGCGGCCGTTCCGCACCACCGACCACGAGCCCGAGCTGATGTATGTCTACCCGACCGACTTCAAGCTGCCCGGCGGCTGGCGCTGGCGCTATGCGGGCGTGGGGCTGGTGCACCAGTCGAACGGCCAGACGCTGCCGCTGTCGCGCAGCTGGAACCGCGTCTACCTGATGGGCGGCGCCGAGCTGGGCGACGAATTCCAGATCACCGGGCGCATCTGGAAGCGCATCTCCGAAGATGCCGCCAAGGACGACAACCCCGACATCGCCGACTACATCGGCCGCGCCGAAATCACCGGCCGCTGGAACCTGAACCGCGACAACACGCTGGGCGTGACGGTGCGCAACAACCTGCGCGACAGCGGCCGCGGCTCGGTGAAGCTCGAATGGCTCAAGGCCATCGGCGATCCGACCAAGAGCAACCTGCGCTTCCACACGCAGCTGTTCCATGGCTACGGCGACACGCTGGTGGACTACAACCGCAAGCGAACGGTTCTGAGCATCGGCCTGAGCCTCGTCGATTTCTGATCTTCTTCACCATCCACACACGCAGGCAAGAATCATGAGTGCAGACCTGTCCCCCGTCGATGCCATGCAGCGCGAGATCATCGCGGCGCTGCACGTGGCCCCGGTGTTCGATGCCGCCGCCGAACTCGAGCGGCGCATCGATTTCCTCGCCAGCTACCTGAAGCAGACGGGCCTCAGGACACTGGTGCTGGGCATCAGCGGCGGCGTCGATTCGCTCACGGCGGGCTGCCTCGCGCAGCGCGCCGTCGAGCGGCTGCGCGCCGGCGGCTACGACGCCACCTTCATCGCGATGCGCCTGCCCTACGGCGTGCAGAAGGACGAAGCCGAAGCGCAGCGCTCGCTCACCGTGATGAAGCCCGACCGCACGGTCACCGTGGACATCCGCCCCGCGGCCGACGGCATGCTCGCTGCGCTGAAGGCCGGCGACCTGAAGTTCCGCGATGCGGCGCACGAGGACTTCGTGCTCGGCAACATCAAGGCGCGCCAGCGCATGGTCGCGCAGTTCGCGGTGGCCGGCGCGCACGACGGCATCGTCATCGGCACCGACCATGCGGCCGAGGCGCTGATGGGCTTTTTCACCAAGTTCGGCGACGGCGCGGCCGACATCACGCCGCTCACGGGCCTGAACAAGCGCCGCGTGCGCGCCGTGGCGGCGCTGCTCGGCGCGCCCGACGAGCTGGTCTACAAAGTGCCCACCGCCGACCTCGAATCGCTGGTGCCGGGCAAGCCCGACGAAGACGCCTTCGGCGTCACCTACGAAGAGATCGACGACTTCCTCGAAGGCAAGCCGGTGTCGGCCGCGGCGCGCGCGATCATCCTTGCGACGCACCGCAAGAGCGCGCACAAGCGCGCGCTGCCGGTCGAGCCGCCGTCCGCGAACGCCGGCGGCTGAAGCACAAACCGCGGCGCTGGCCGCTGTATCGACCAACGCGTTGCAAGCCCATCGACGAGGTGCCATGACCCCCACCATGAGACAGATCTTCGATGCGATGCGCGCGGCCAGCCTGCGCGCGCAGACGCCCCCGTGGAGCGTGCGCGCCGATCGCCTCAAGCGCCTGCGCGCGCTGGTGTTGGACAACCGCAAGGACATCGCCGCCGCCATCAGCGCCGACTTCTTCAACCGGCCGTTGCAGGAGACCGAACTGGCCGAGGTGTTCCCTGCGGTCGAGGGCATCGGCCATGCGCTGCGTCATGGCAGGAAGTGGATGCGCACGCAGCGCCGTTCCACCGGCCTCTGGTTCAAGCCCGCGTCGTCGCGGATCATGCCGCAGCCCCTGGGCGTCGTGGGCATCGTGGTGCCGTGGAACTACCCGCTGAACCTCGCGGTGGGCCCGATGACCGCCGCGCTGGCCGCGGGCAACCGGGTGATGGTCAAGCAGTCGGAGTTCACGCCGCGCTTTGCCGAGCTTTTCGCCACGCTCGTGCGGGCGCGCTTCGCGCCGGACGAGATCGCGGTGGTCAACGGCGATGCCGAAGCGGCGCGCGAATTCTCCAGCCTCCCGTTCGACCACCTGCTCTTCACCGGCTCGACCGCCGTCGGCCACCACGTGATGCGCGCCGCGAGCGAGAACCTCACGCCGGTGACGCTGGAGCTGGGCGGCAAGTCGCCCGCGATCATCGGGCCCGACGCCAACTTCGAGAAGGCCGTCGAGCGCATCCTCGTGGGCAAGACGCTCAATGCGGGCCAGACCTGCATCGCGCCCGACTACGTGCTGGTGCCCGAGGGCCAGCAGGAGCGCTTCGCCGCCGTCGCGCGGCGCGTATTCACGGCGATGTACCCGGACATCGCGAGCAACGCCGACTACACCAGCATCGTGAGCCCGCGCCATTTCTCGCGCCTGCAGGAACTCGCGGCGCTCGCGCAGGCAGAGGGCGCCCTGGCCGTGCCGCTCTCGGACATGGCGCCCGATGCCGCGACGCGCCGCTTTCCGCCCGTGCTGCTGACCGGCGTGCAGGACGGCATGCGCGTGATGCAGGAAGAGATCTTCGGCCCGATCCTGCCGGTGGTGGCGTACGGCGCGGTCGACGACGCCATCGCGTACGTCAACGCGCACCCGCGTCCGCTCGCGCTCTACCTCTTCGAGAAGAACCGCGCGACCATCGACCGCGTGATGCAGGAGACGGTGGCCGGCGGCGTGTCGATCAACGACACCCTCTTGCACATCGCGCAGGACGACCTGCCCTTCGGCGGCGTCGGCGCGAGCGGCATGGGCGCCTACCACGGGGAGTACGGTTTCCGGACCTTCTCGAAGATGAAGCCGATCTTCCAGCAGTCGGCCTTCAACGGCGTGGGCCTCTTCAAGCCGCCCTACGGCAAGACCTTCGCGCGGATGATGAAGCTGCTGGTGCGCTGAGCGGGTTTCTCCACGGGGTGTTGCCATTGGACATTCGTCCGATGGCGCTGAAGGCCCGCTGCGCCGACAGTACGGGCTCCGCTTCAACTCACTCTCCAGGACCCCCATGAAAACCGCTCAACGCTTCAAGCTCGCCGCCGCAGCCCTCGCCATCGGCCTCTCCTTCGCAACGGGCGCCACCGCCGCTGACAAGCCCAGCGTGGTCATCGTCCACGGTGCGTTCGCCGACAGCTCCGACTGGGCCAAGGTGATCCCGCTGCTGCAGGCCAAGGGCCTGAACGTGGTGGCGGTGCAGAACCCGCTCACCTCGCTCGAAGACGACGTGGCCGCCGCCAAGCGCGCCATCGATGCGCAGCCCGGCAAGGTCGTGCTGGTCGGCCACTCGTGGGGCGGCGCCGTCATCACCGAGGCCGGCGCGAACGACAAGGTGTCTTCGCTCGTGTACGTCGCGGCCTTCGCACCCGATGCGGGCCAGAACGCCGCCGAGCTCGGCAAGGACTACCCGACTGCGCCCGGCTTCGCGCACATCAAGGCCGACGCCTCGGGCTTCCTCTCGCTCACGAAGGAAGGCATGTCCAAGCACTTCGCGCAGGACCTCCCCGCCGCCACCACCGCGGTGATGACCGCGACGCAAGGCCCGATCCTGGGCAAGTCCTTCGAGCAGAAGCTCACCGTGGCCGCCTGGAAGACCAAGCCCTCGTGGTTCCTGGTCACCAGCGCCGACCACATGATCCAGCCGGCGCTGCAACGCGACATGGCCAAGAAGATCGGCGCGACCGTCAGCACGGTCAACAGCAGCCACGTGCCGCAGCAGTCGCAGCCGGCCAAGGTGGCGCAGGTGATTCTGGACGCGGTGAACCAATCCAAGTAAGGTGCCCGGCGTGCCCGAAGTGCCCGAAGCACCGGTTGCGGCCGGCACGCCTTCTTTCTTTTTCTCTTCGGTTCCACCCGTGCAGCCTGCGCCCCACATCCCGGTCTTCGACGCCATCAAGGCCCTTGCATTCGTCGGCGACCTGAGCATGGGGCAACCCATCGACCATTCGGCCCGCACTGCATGGATCGCCTCGCAGTTGGCCGCCGCCGTCGGCCGCGACCCGGCGGTGCAAGGCCATGCGGCCTGCGCGTCGCTGCTGCGATGGTCGGGCTGCACCGCGAACGCGCCCGAGTTCTCCGACCTGATGGGCGACGACGTCGGCGGGCGCCGCGCGATGCTCTCGACCGCTTCGGCCCATGCCGCGGCCGAGTTCGCGGGCTCCGTGGGGCCGATGGCGGAGATCCATTGCGAAGTGTCGGGCGACATCGCGCGCACGCTGGGCATGCCGCCCGAGGTCGAGCGCACGCTGCGCCACATGTTCGAGACCTTCGACGGACACGGCAAGCCGCACGGGCTGCGCGCCTCGCAGATTCCCGAGGAAGTGTTCATCGTCTCGGTCGCCGGCGATCTTGAAATCTTCTCGCGCGTGCATGGCCTGGGCAACGCGCTGCACTACATCGCCGACCGCGCCGATGCGCGCTATCCGGCCTTCCTGGTCGATGCGGTGCAACAGCACGCGGTCGACTGGCTGCATGCGCTGGAGCAAGGCGCGGCCGCCGACATGCAGTCGCCCTCCGACGCATTGCGCGAGGCGACCGCATCGCTCGAACTGATCGCCGACGTGATCGACCTCAAGCTGCCGTGGATGACCGGCTTCTCGCGCCGCGTGGCCGATGCCGCGTTCGCGTGCGCCGCCGGCGTGGGGCTGGGCGATACCGAGCAGGGGCAGGTGCGGCGCGCGGCGCTCATCCACGGCATCGGCCGCGCGTCGGTGCCGAACGCGGTGTGGGATTCGCCCAGTGTGCGCAGCGAAGCCGATAAGGAGCGCCTGCGGCTCGTGCCCTACTGGACGGACCGCGCGGCGCGCCGCATCGGCACGCTGCGCACCGAAGCGGAGATCGCTTCGTTCGTGGACGAGCGGCTCGACGGTTCGGGGTTCTTCCGCGGCATCAAGGGGCCGGCCATCGACGTCGCGGGACGCGTGCTGGCCGTCGCGGCGCACTGGGTGTTGTTGCGCACCAGCCGGCCGGGACAACCTGCGCTCGATGAAACCGATGCGATCGCGGCGCTGAAGCGCGAAGCGGAACTCGGGCGGCTCGATGCGGCGGCGGTCGCGGTGCTGACGGGACATCCGCAGAACGGCGCCGCGCATGCGCCATCGGGCGAGGCGGCGGCCCTTCTCTCCAGTCGCGAGATCCAGGTGCTCGGGCGCATCAGTCTTGGCGACAGCAACAAGGAAGCGGCTCGTGTGTTGGGCATCAGCCCGAGCACGGTGCGGGCGCATCTGGAAAACATCTTTCGCAAGCTCGAATGCACGACGCGGGCTGCGGCGACCTTGAAGGGGCTGACGCTCGGGTTGCTCTGAAAGCGGAGGCGTTCGGGGCGGGTGCACAGGCCGCCGGGTGCTCCCCTCCGCGAATGTCCCCCGGGCTTCGCCCTCCTCCTTGATTTCGCTGCGGGGAGCACCCGACGCCCTGCGCACTGGGGCACGCTCTGGGTGAAACACCGATCAACGACTGCTCTGAAAGCGCTCGCGCTGGCGGTGGGCTCTGTTTCGCGAAATCAAGGAGGAGGCGAAGCCGGGGGACATTCGCGAAACAGAGCCCACCGTCGGCGCGAGTGCCACCCCGAACGGTTTCAGCCGAACGTGAACGCGTAGGCCTGCGCGCCGCCATCAAGAAACTCGATCTCGAACAGCCGCGCCTTCTCGCCCTTCGCCTGCCGAACGAGCTGGTAGAGCTTCTGCGCCTCGATGGTTCCGTAGCCTTGTTCGTCCGTATCGGCGCCGTGGTCCGCGAGCGGCGGCTTGCCGTCCACCAGCACGCGGAAGCGCACCGGCTTGCCATCCGCCATGGGACCGAGCACGAGGTGCAGGTCGCGCGCCTGGAAGCGGTAGGCGATGCGGCTGTTCGGCTGGTTCGACACGGCGCGCTCGGGCTCGACAGTCCACTCGCCACCGAGCGCCCACTGGTTCGTGCGCAGCGACGCGGGCGGCTGGTAGACGTGCGCGCGGCCGTTCACGAGGCCACCGGGCGATGCGAAGCCCTGCGCGCGTTCCGTGCCCACATAGGTCTCGCCCGACATCGCGAGCTCGTCGCCCGGCGCGGCCTGCGTGCCCTCGCCCTTCGGCGCGACCAGGCCGGCCGGCAGGTTGTGCCGGCCGGCCTCGGCGAGCAGTTGCTGCAGGATCTGCTCGGCCTTGTCGTAGCGGTTCTCGCCGAACTGGTGATAGCGGATGCGGCCCTGCGCATCGATGAAATAGAACGCGGGCCACGACTGGTTGTCGAAGCCGCGCCAGATCTTGAAATCGTTGTCCAGCGCCACCGGGAAATCGATGCCCAGGTCCTTCGTCGCCTTGCGCACGTTGGCCGGGCGCTTCTCGAACGCGAACTCCGGCGAGTGCACGCCGAGCACGACGAGGCCCGCGTCCTTGTACTTCTCGGCCCAGGCGCGCACATAGGGCAGCGTGCGCAGGCAGTTGATGCACGAGTAGGTCCAGAAGTCGACCAGCACGACCTTGCCGCGCAGGGCCTCGGGAGTCAGCGGCGGCGAGTTGAGCCATTCGGTCGCGCCGGCGAGCGAGGGGAAGTCGCCTTCGATGCCGAGCTTGCGCACGGGTGCCGGTTCGGGGAGGACGGCGGCGGTCTTCAGGAGGGCGGGGTCTTGCTGCGGCGGCGCCGATTCACCGATGGGCGCAGGTTGCTGCTTTCGCATGTCGATCTTCTCCACGAGCGCCTGCTCCAGGGCCGACGTGGTGCCCACCGAGAGCTGGCTGAGCACGCCGGTGTCGAGCCCCAGCGCGATGGCGCCGACACCCACCAGCACAGCCACGCCCGCCACGCGGCGCACCCACTCGCCCGTGTGCAGCGAGCGCTTCATGACCGCGAACAGGCGCCCGCCGAACAGCAGCGCCGCCGCCAGCGAGGTGCACGCGCCGGCCGCGTAGGCCAGCAGCAGCACCGTGGTGCCGGCGCTCGCGCCGTTGAGCGCCGCGCCCGTCAGGATGAGGCCGAGGATCGGACCCGCGCACGGCGCCCACAAGAGGCCCGTGCCGACGCCCAGCAAGAGCGGCGAGAACACCGAGGGCTTGGCGGCCCGGTCATCGGCTTCGGCCAGGCGGATGCCCAGCGCGACCAGCGGCCGGCTGAGGCGATCGGCCAGGCTCGGGAACAGGAGCGTCACGCCGAACAACGCGAGCATCGCGATCGCCGCATAGCGCCCGTACTCGTTGACCGTGACCACCCAGCCGCCGCCCACCGCGGCCAGCGTGGCGATGGCGGCGAAGGCCACGGCCATGCCCAGCAGCATTGGCAGGCCGTGCGAGCGGAACGGGCGGTCGGCCCGCGCGAACACGAAGGGCAGCACCGGCAGGATGCAGGGGCTCAGGATGGTGAGCACCCCGCCCAGGTAGGCAATGAGAAGGAGCAGCAGCATGGTTCGGGTCTCGTCTGTAGGGTCGAAGCGCGCCCTCGGGGCGTGCGGGGTCTGCGCGGTCTCGACGCACGAGCCGCGGGTTGAAGGAAACGCAGGGGCGCAAGCCCCTTCTAGGTGATTCGCGTCGGCATGGTCAGGCGTGCCTCCAGTCCGCCTTCGGGGCGGTTCTGCAGCTTGAGCTCGGCGCCCATCGCCATCGCCAGCTGGTGCGCGATGGCCAGGCCCAGGCCCGTGCCGCCGGTGCTGCGGTTGCGCGAGCTCTCGACGCGGTAGAACGGCTTGAGCACCGCGTCCAGCTCGTCGGGCGGAATGCCGGGGCCGTTGTCGACGACGGCGATGGACAGCTGCCCGTCGCCGGGCTGCACGCGCACCCGCACATCGCTGCCGAAGATCAGCGCGTTGTCGATCAGGTTCATGACGATGCGGCGCATCGCGTTCGGGCGGCCCACGATCGGCGCGCCCGCCTTGCCTTCCAGGTGCACCGTCTTGCCGGCGTCCTCGTAGTCGGCCTGCATGCTCTCCAGCAGCGCGTCGGCGTCCATGCGCAGCGGCGGCTCGGTGGCGCCGTGCAGGGTGCGCGCATAGGTCACGCCTTCGCGCACCAGCGAATTCATCGCGTCCAGGTCCTGGCGGAACTTCATGCGGTCGTGTTCGTCGTCCATCATCTCGGTGCGCAGCCGCATCCGCGTGATCGGCGTCTGCAGGTCGTGCGAGATGGCCGCGAGGATTTCCACGCGCTCGGACATGTAGCCGCCGATGCGCTGCTGCATCGCGTTGAAGGCGCGCGCGGCGTGCGCCACCTCGGTGGGGCCTTCTTCCGCGAGCTTCTGCGCCTTGAGGTCGGGGCCCAGGTCGTCGGCCGCGGCGGCCAGCTCGGCCAGCGGCCGCGTGACCAGCCGCACGGCGAACCAGGCGCACACGGCCAGCACCAGGAGCTGGATCACCAGCACCCACATCACCCAGCGCGAGACCGGCATGCCCACCCGCATGGCATGCACCACAACGGAAGAGCCGTCGGTCAGCCGCACCTGGATCTGCAGGCCCTCGGGCGGCCGGGGCACCTGTCCGACCTTGACGATCTCGAACGGGCGCATCGCCTCGACGATGGCGGTGGCGAACTGCTGCGACAGCAGCGACTGGGGCGCCACGCCCTCGGCCATGCCGCCCAGCACGAAGCGGTAGTTGCGCCGCTCCAGCTTCTCCAGCCAGGCAGGGCGCTCGGCGGCGGGCAGGCGGTCGAGGATGGCGACCGAGCTGGCGATGTCGCGTTCGATGCCGGTCATCATGAGCTCGCGCATCGCCATGTCGCGCTCGTAGCGGATGGCGGCGAAGGTGAGCAGCTGCGCGATCGCCAGGCCCACCACGATGATCAGCGTCACGCGGGCGAAGAGCGATCGCGGCACCAGCCGGCGCAGGCTGCCGGCAGCAGGAGGATTCACGACGGCGACGGGGCTGGCGGGTGTGGACATGGCCTCGTTTATAGACCCCGGCCTGGCCGGAAAGCCCATCGCATGTATCGCAGTGTGTTCAGCAGCAAGAAGCGACATGGAACATTACCCGTTCGGCCCCGTTGTACGTCCGGTCAGACCACGTTGATGGTGACGTCGATGTTGCCGCGCGTGGCCTTGGAGTACGGGCAGGTCTGGTGCGCCGCGTCCACCAGCGACTGCACGACATCGCGCTCGATGCCGGGCACGCTGACGTTCAGGCGGGCCTTCAGGAAGTAGGCGCCGTCGGTGTTGGCCAGGTCCACTTCGGTGTCCACGGCCAGGTCGGCGGGCAGCTTGACCTTGAGCTTGCCGGCGGCCAGGCCCATGGCGCCGATGAAGCAGGCGGACCAGCCGGCGGCGAAGAGCTGCTCGGGGTTGGTGCCGGTGCCCGGGCCGCCGGGGGACGAGAGCTTCACGTCCAGGCGGCCGTCGCTGCTGGTGGAGGCGCCGTCGCGGCCGCCGGTGGTGTGGGTCTTGCCGGTGTAGAGGATCTTTTCGGTGGAGGTCATGGTGTTTCCTTGGAAGGGTTGGTTGGGAACGGACCGGATTGTTGGGCCGCCCCCGCCCCCTCGGCGCACCTTGCGTATGTCTCTGTATCTGCCCGAGAAACTCACACAGTACGTTTCACGGCCGGGTGGATTTCAGGCGGCGTCGCGCGGCCGCGTGCGCATTTCGCTGGCCAGGTTTTTCCATGGCAGCTGCGACGGATCGGCGATGAAGGGGCCAGGCGAGCGCACCACGAGGATCTCTTCGGCAATGGCCGCGAAGTCGGCGCGAAAGTGCACCGAGCTCTTGTTCACCAGGATCTTCATCTGCTCGGGCGCGATGCCGACGGTGCGGTACATGTTGCGATCGAGCAGTTGCGCCTTGGCCGAGCTCACCGCGATGCGCACGCCGCCGATGCGAAGGCACGCCATCGGCCCGAGGTCGGAGGCCTTGCCGTTCATCATCGGACCGCCGTAGACGAACTTGCCGTCGGAAAGCGCCTCGACCTGGAACGCCCCGCGCAGCGGCGCATCGCCCTCCACCTGCGGGCAGCCACCGAGGCCGATGTCGATCCACGCGCCCACGCCCGCTTCGTGCGCGGCCGCTGCGGCGGCAGGGTCGCAGATGAGGCCGAGCGCCGCATCCTGCGCGCCGTGCCTGAGCAGCGCACGCAAGAGGCCCGTGGTGTTGGAGTCGCCGCCGACGCCGGGGTTGTCCTGCGTGTCGGCGAGGATCACCGGGCGCGTGGCCGTCTCTGCGACCCGCATCGCGCGCAGCACCGCGGCATCGGGCTCCTCGAAGTGCACCGCCCATTGGTGCTCGGGATCGCAGATGCGCGCGAACAGCGCATCGACGGCGCGCTCGATGCGCGCCGCATCGAAGCCGTAGCCCCACACCACCGGGCCGCACTCGGCGAAGTCGGAGGCCGGGAAGCCCGGCGCGAACGACAGCGAGAGCACGCCCTCCCTCTCCGGCTCCTCCAGTTCTTCGAGCAGGTCGTACATGCCGCGCGCGGGCTGCATCATGGTGGACATGCTGTTCACCGGAATGAGGAACGGCACGCGCCGTGCCACGCGGTGCGCCGGCCTGTCGCTGCCGCTGAGCGCGAGCAGCAGCTCGCCGGCGCGACGGCCCGTGTCGGCCATGTCGATGTGCGGATAGGTGCGGTAGGCCACGAGGCCATCTGCGAGCGAGAGCATCTGCGTGGTGACGTTGGCATGCGAGTCGAGCGAGATCACGATCTTCATCCGCGGCCCCACCACCGCGCGGATGCGCGCGAGCAGTTCGCCTTCGCCGTCGTCCAGATGCTGCGCGACCATCGCGCCGTGCAGGTCGAGGTAGATCGCATCGAACGACGCCGTCTTCACCGCCTCGACGATCTCGCCCGCGATGCGCTCGTAGGCATCGGTGGTCACATGCGCCGAAGCACCCGCGCCGGCCCAGATGACGGGCGTGACGGCGTGCCCCTTCCCGCGCACGAAGTTGATGAAACCGCTCGCGGGCAGGTTCACGTTGAGGAGGCCGAAAAGCCCTTCGCCCCGCACGAGCCCCGGGAAGTCTTCGCCGCGCACGAAGCTGTCGTACGACGCCACGGTGGGTGCGAAGGTGTTGGTCTCATGCTGGAAACCGGCGACGAGGATGTTCATCATCATTGGGCAGTCAGTTGAATGGAACGGGCCATCTTCTTGAACTTCTCCGTCTCCTGGACGTAGAACTTCGCGGAGTCGGCAAGGGGTTGCGGCTTCATCGGCACGGTGCCCGAGAGCGCCAGCGCCTTGACCATCTCGGGCGACTGGATGGCCTGCTGCGAGGCCTCCAGCAGCACGCGAAGCCGGTCTTCCGGAATGCCCGCTTTCGACATCACGGCCAGCCAGATGGAATGCACGAACTCGCTCTTCCTGGCGATGCCGCTCTCGGAGATGGCGGGCACGTCGGGCAGCGTGCGCATGCGCTGGGTGTCCAGCACGTCGATGGCCTTGATCTTGTGGCTCTCGAGCAATTGGATCGACGCGCCCAGGTTCGGCAGGATCGTGATGTCGATCTGCTGGCCGACCAGGTCCTGCATCATCGGCGTGGCGCCCTTGTAGGGCACGTGCAGCAGCTTGGCGCCCGTCGTCTGCGCGAGGTATTCGGAGACGATGTGGTACATCGAGCCGTGCCCCGGGCTGCCGAAGGTCAGGCTCTGGCTGCCGGGCTTCTTCGCGGCGGCAATGAGCTCCTCGAGCGACGCATACGGCAGGTCGTTGCGCGCCATCACCACCAGCGGGTGCGTGGAGATCGGCGCGATCAGCGCGAGCTCCTCGGGCTTGTACTTCGCCGACGCGTTGGACAGCGGCGCGAGGATCGCCTCGTTGGGCGAACCCATGATGAGCGTGTAGCCGTCGGCCGGCTTGGCGAGGAGGCGCTGCACGGCGAGCGCGCCGCCCGCGCCCGGCAGGTTCTCGATGATGAGCGGCTGGCCGAGCGCCTTCGCCATCGACGGCTGCATGGCACGCGCGAGCACGTCGGCCGGGCCGCCGGGCGGGAACGCGACCAGCATGGTCACCGGCTTGGACGGGAACGTCTCCGCGGCGAGCGCCGGGCCGGCGGCCGTCGCGTTGACGAGCAGCGCGGCGGCAACGGCGGCGAAGGCGGCGAGGCCCGCGAACGCACGGGCGATGGGGGTCTTCGGAATGTCTCTCATGGGGTCCTCTTCTTTCCAGACTGCGTGGGGCGATGGACGCGGGGAATCGCGTTGGACAAATTGTTCGGCGTAGCATCTGTTCGAGCAACAGCAACTTTTTGACCACTTCGTTGCCCATCGGGCAACGCTTGCGAGGAGCGAACGCCATGCGCGACATCAACCAGAAGCGGCTGAAGTACTTCCACGAAGTGCTTGTTCACGGCTCCATCCGCGGCGCGGCCGATGCGCTGAACACCGCGCCTTCGGTCATCACGCGGCAGGTGGCGTTGCTGGAAGAAGAACTGGGCCTGCTGCTCTTCGAGCGGCAGGCGCGCGGCGTCGCGCCGACCGACGCCGCCTTCCACCTGCTCGAGTACTGGCGCGGCTGCCAGGCGCACCAGGAGCAACTGACCGAGCGGCTGCGCGCGGTCGAGTCGATGGACGCGGGCACGGTGCGCATCGTCGCGAGCGAGGGTTTCGTCGACGGGTTGCTGGCGCAGGTGGTCGCGCCGTTCTGCGCGGCGCACCCGAAGCTCTCGGTGGTGCTCGATGCGCTGCCCGCGAGCGAGCTGATCGCCGAGGTGGTGAGCGATGCGGCGCACATCGGCCTGGCCTACAACCCGCAGTCCGATGCGCAACTGCAATTCGTCGCGAGCGCCGCCGCGCCGGCCAAGCTGCTGGTGCGCGCGGGGCATCCGCTCACCAAGATCGCGGGCCCGCTGCAGATACGGCAGATCGCCGGCTACCCGCTGGGCCTGATGCCGCCGGGCTACGGCGTGGGACGGCTCGTCGAACTGCTGGAGTACGCGGAGCACGTGAAGCTGCACCCGAGCCTGCGCAGCAACTCGGTGGTCGGGCTCAAGCGCTTCGTGCGGTCCACCGACGGCGTGACCTTCATCGGCGCGGGCCTCGCGGCGGCGCCGGAGATCGAGGCGGGGCACCTCGTCGCGCTCGATCTGGCGCATCCGCTGTGCAAGTCGGCGCAGGTGCGGCTGATGGTGCGCCAGGGGCGGCCGCTGCCGGTGGCCGCCGAGCGGCTGCTCGCGGAGATACGGCAGGGCTTCTCGGTGTTCGCAAGCGCAAGCGCACGCACGCCGAAGAAGGAAGCACGTCGCCGTTGAAACGTAGTGTGTGGATTTCTCGCGTCGATACACAGGCATACAGCCATCGGATCGCCGAGGGGAAGCGCGGCCAAAGATGCGCCCGTCCGTTCATTCGGGCGGCCCGCAAGGCCTCTTCGCTTCATCCTCACTCGACGAAAGATCACCATGTCTTCTGTGTCTCCAGCGCCCACGCGGCGCCACTTCTTCGCCACCACCGCCGTGGCGGGTGCCGCCGGTTTCGGCCTGCTTTCCTCTCCGGTTTTCGCGCAGGGCTCGGGCGCCGCGGCCACTGACGTTCCCGCCACGACGAAGCCTCGCGCGCCGACCGGCGACACGTCGATCCGCCCCTTTCGCATCCACGTGCACGAGGCCGTTCTCGTCGACCTGCGCCGCCGCATCCAGGCCACGCGCTGGCCCGACCGCGAGACGGTCAATGACCAGACGCAGGGCGTGCGGCTGGAGAAGCTGCAGCCGCTGGTGCGCTACTGGGGCACGGGCTACGACTGGCGCAAGGTGGAGAAGCGCCTCAATGCCCTGCCCCAGTTCATCACCGAGATCGACGGCCTCGACATCCAGTTCGTGCACGTGCGCTCGCGCCATGCGAACGCGATGCCGCTGGTCATCACGCACGGCTGGCCGGGCTCGGTGATGGAGCTGCTGAAGGTCATCGGACCGCTCACCGATCCGACGGCGCACGGCGGCCGCGCGGAAGACGCCTTTCACCTCGTGCTGCCCTCGATGCCCGGCTACGGCTTCTCGGGCAAGCCGCAAAGCACGGGCTGGGGCGCGGACCGCATCGCGACCGCCTGGGACGTGCTGATGAAGCGCCTGGGCTACACGCGCTACGTCTCGCAAGGCGGCGACTGGGGTTCGGTGGTGGCCGACAAGATGGCGCGCCAGGCGCCGCAGGGGCTCCTGGGCATCCACGTGAACATGCCCGCGACCGTGCCGCCGGACGTGGCCAAGGCGCTCAACAACGGCGAGCCCGCGCCGGCCGGCCTCTCGGAGAAGGAGAAGGCCGCGTTCGAATCGCTCAAGTACCTCTACACCAAGGGCGGCGGCTACGCGGCCATGATGGTCACGCGCCCGCAGACGCTGGGCTATGCACTGGAAGACTCGCCCGCGGGCCTGGCCGCCTTCTTCTACGACAAGTTCAACGAGTGGACCTACAGCGGCGGCGATGCCGACAAGGCCTTCACCCGCGACGAGATGCTGGACGACATCACGCTCTACTGGGTGACGAAGACCGCCACCTCGGGCGCGCAGCTCTACTGGGAGAACAACGCCAACAACTTCAACGCGGTCGATATCGCGATCCCCGCGGCGGTGACGGTGTTCCCCGGCGAGATCTACCGCGCACCCAAGAGCTGGACCGAGCGGGCGTACCGCAACCTGATCTATTTCAACGAGGTGGACAAGGGCGGGCACTTCGCGGCGTGGGAGCAGCCGGAGCTGTTCGCGGTGGAGATCCGGGCCGCGTTCCGGTCGCTGCGCTAGCGGCATGACGGGGCGGGGGCGCGCGAAACATAGTGTCGCGCCCTCCGCCTCCAGATACTTGCGCATACAAACCCCCCGCCCGTTCGCGGCAGGCGGGATACATTGCGGCTGCGGCGCACTTCACACCCCACCCACTGCCATGACCCCAAAGACCTCCGACCACATCCTCATCGTCGACGACGACCGTGAGATCCGCGAACTGCTCACGACCTACCTGGTCAAGAACGGCCTGCGCGTGGTGGCGGTGCCCACCGGGCGGCACATGCGCGCGGCACTGGAGGAGTCGGGGCCCTTCGACCTGATCATCCTGGACCTCATGCTGCCGGGCGAAGACGGGCTCACGCTGTGCCGGGACCTTCGCACCGGCAAGTACAAGGCCACGCCGATCCTGATGCTCACCGCGCGCAGCGAAGAGGCCGACCGCATCCTGGGCCTGGAGATGGGCGCCGACGACTACCTGGCCAAGCCTTTTTCGGCGCGCGAGCTGCTCGCGCGCATCCGCTCGGTGATGCGGCGCACGCGCATGCTGCCGCCCAACATGGGCGCGGTCGAGCCCTCGCAGAAGCTCGCGTTCGGCGACTGGCACGTGGACACGGTAGCGCGCCACCTGCTGGACGACAGCGGCACGATGGTCGCGCTGAGCGGTGCCGAGTACCGCCTGCTGCGCGTGTTCCTGGACCATCCGCAGAAGGTGCTCAGCCGCGACCAGCTGCTCAGCCTCACGCAGGGCCGCGAGGCGGAGCTCTTCGAGCGCTCGATCGACCTCTTGGTAAGCCGCCTGCGCCAGCGCCTGCGCGACGATGCGCGCGAGCCCCGCTACATCAAGACGGTGCGCAGCGAAGGCTATGTCTTCGCCTCGGCCGTCGAAGCGCGGGACGACTGAGCGCCGCTCCGCCGCCGCTTCATCCGGCGCGTCGCGCCGAGAGCAGTTCCCACGTCGCTTCGGCGAATTCCTTCGGTGCTTCTTCGGGCAGGTTGTGCCCGGCGTTCTCGACCACGCGGTGCGAGCGCGGGCCGGTGAACTTCGCCGCGGTCGACTTGCCATCGGTGGCCGGCACCACGCCATCGGCCTTGCCGTCGAGCGTGATGGTGGGCACCGAGATGGCGGGCAGCGCCGCGAGCCGGCGTTCGACGTCCGCATACGCCGCGTAGCCATCTGCCGCGCCCAGCCGGTGGCGGTACGAATGGATCACCACGTCCACGTAGTCCGGGTTGTCGAACGCGGCGGCGTGCCGGGCGAGCGTGGCGTCGTCGAAATGCCAGTTCGGCGAGTTGCGCAGCCAGATGGTCCGCGCGATCTCGCGGCGGTTGGCCACGAGCCCGGCGCGTCCGCGCTCGCTCAGGAAGTAGTGCTGGTACCAGATGCCCGATTCGACCGAAGGCGCAACCGGCAGGCTCGCCTTCGCGATGTCCTGGACCAGGTAGCTGTTGACGGACACGAGGCCTGCCACGCGCTCGGGCCACAGGGCCGCCGCGACGCAGGCCGCGCGGCCGCCCCAGTCGTAGCCGGCGAGCACCGCGCGATTGAGCTTGAGCGCATCCATCAGCGCGATGACATCGACGCCGATGGCCGCCTGCTGCCCGGAGCGCGGTGTCGCGCCGTCGATGAAGCGCGTGGGCCCATGGCCGCGCAGGTAAGGAACGATCACGCGCGCGCCGCGTGCAGCGAGCATCGGCGCGACCTCCGCGAAGCTGTCGACCGAATAGGGAAAACCGTGCAGCAGCAGCACCGGCGGCCCGTCGATGGGCCCGGCTTCGAAGTAGCCGACATCGAGCACGCCGGCCCTGATCTGCCGCACCGGCCCGAGCTGGAAGGCCGCGCCCGCGTGGGCTGTGCTTATCGATGCGAACTGCGCGGCGACGACGCCCGCGGCAGCCGTGGCCAGGAAGCCGCGGCGGTTGTTCTGGATCTCTTTGAACATGGAGGTGCTTTCTTCCCGCGTCATGCGCGGGCGCGTTTTCGGGGACCCGCGAACTCGCGGGCCGTGATGCATTGGCAGCTCACCGGGTTGCGGACTTCGTGCGCGAAGCCACCGGCGAAGAACAGGAGCGCGAACCAGAGCTTCTTCACATCACTCTCCGGCGGCAGCAGGAGCAGCAGCAGCAGCAGCAGCAGAAGTGGCCGGCGATGGCGATGGCGATGGCTCGGCCAGCAGCGCCTGGATCTTTTTCTCGGTCGTGCCGTAGCTGCCTTCGCCGAAGTGCGAATAGACGATCTTTCCCTGCTTGTCGATCAGGTAGACCGCGGGCCAGTACTGGTTGTTGAAGGCTTTCCAGGTGCCGTAGCTGTTGTCCTGCGCCACGGCGTGCTGGATCTGCAGGCGCTTGATCGCGTCCTGCACGTTCTTGGTGGACTTCTCGTAGGCGAACTCCGGCGTGTGCACGCCCACGACGACCAGGCCCTTGTCCTTGTACTTCGCGTTCCAGTCCTTGACGTAGGGCAGGTGGTTCAGGCAGTTGATGCAGGTGTAGGTCCAGAAGTCCACGAGCACGACCTTGCCGCGCAGCTCCTGCAGCTTCAGCGGCTCGGAGTTGAGCCACTTGTCGATGTTCTGGAATTCGGGCGCCTGCTGCGCGGCGCTCGCGGGCACGTCGCCGCCGGGCGGCGGCGCGGCGAATGTGAGAACGGCCACGGAGGCCGCGATCGCCGCAACGGCGAGAACTGCATTGGATCGGATGCTCATGGCGATTTCCTTGAAGGAGAAGGGTCGGGTGCGGAAAGAACGAGCGGATTGTTCGGCGCGCACGCCCCTTCGGGCCCGCATCGCGTATGCCTATGTGTATGCGGGGCCGGCCGAACACACTACGTTTCACAGCGGGACGGCGCCCTGCCTCTTTCGGGTGGGACCGGAACTCTCGAACTTGGCCTACAGACACCCGGCGGGCGAGCGCGGAAGGTCGGGCCATGACACATCCGATCGAACTCATCATCGATGAGCCGGTGCCCGGTTCGTTTGTCTGGCGGCTGCTTGAGACCGATGCGAACGGCGCAAACCCGACCGTGCTTCGCAGCGCTTTCGACCCCGCCGACAGCTACGAGGCCGCACTGGCTTCGGGGCAACGCGCCCTGCACAGCGAAATACGCAACATCGCCGCCGGCGCGCACTGAAGCGCGGCGGCCTCGCCAACTCCGCGGTCCTCTTCTGCCGGGGAGGCGCACACATGCGCATGCGCTCGGAAAGAGCGCGTCAGCATGTACTTACGGATGGTTCACAAGGCGTCCTACCGTTCGCGCATCGCCGTTTCCTAGGATGTTTTTCAGGCGCCGGACCCGATGTCACAACCAACACCGGCGTCAAGGAGATGACCATGCAAAAGTTCCTGTGGATCTGCGCGACCGCCTCGTGTCTCATGGCGCTTCCGGCGCATGCGCAAACGACCCCGCCGCCCGCGGCGACGATGGACACCGCCGTGGCGGAACTCAAAGCCGGCCGCGACAAGATCGCCGCCGACTACAAGGCCGACAAGGCCGCCTGCGATGCCATGAAGGACAACGCCAAGGATGTCTGCAACGAGGAAGCCAAGGGCAAGGAAAAGATCGCCAAGGCCGAGCTCGACCAGAAGGTGCGCCCGAGCGACAGCAACGCGCGCAAGGTGGCCGAGGCCAAGGTCGAAGCGGCCTACGACATCGCCAAGGAAAAGTGCGACGACCAGAAGGGCGACGCCAAGTCCGCCTGCGTGAAGCAGGCCAAGGCCGAAGAGAGCAAGGGCAAGGCCGACATCAAGGCGATGAAGAAGTAAGCGTTGCGGCAGCGCTCGCGCCCTGGCGGAATTGCCGGGGCGTGACGCCGATCTGCTGGCGGAAACGCCGGCTGAAATAGTCGGCATCGCTGAAGCCGCATTGCAGCGCGATGTCGCCGATGCGAAGGCTCGAGGTCAGCAGCAGTTCCTTCGCGCGCTCCAGCCGCCGCTCGGTGACCAGTTCGGTGAAGGTGCGGTCGGTCTGCTTCTTGAGCAGGTGCGCGAGGTAGTTGGGCGAGAGCATCGCCGCGGCCGCCGCGTCGTTGAGCGAGATCTCTTCGCCCAGGTGCTCGCGCACATAGCGCATCACGCGCTGCAACGCGTCGCGCCGCGAACTGCGTCCGCTGTGGCGCGCGGCCTGTTCGAGCAACGGTGCCTCGTGCCGCTGGCAGGCCAGCGAGATGAGCTGCAGCAGGATGCCGCGGATCGCACCGACCGCGGCGAAACCGCGCTCGCGATTGAGCGCCGAGAGCTCGTCGAGCCAGCGCAGGATGCGCGCGAAATCCGCTTCGTCGAACGCGAAGTCGACGTACTCCTGGAACAGGAACGGCGCGAGTTCGGGATGCCGTGCGACGGGCACCTCCTCCAAGTCCAGCGGCTCGACAGCCAGTTCGGGCCAGAGAAAACCCTGGTCGAAATTCACGATGGCGTAGCGCGCACCGACGGGATGCGGCACCACGTGCACGCGGTACGGCAGCACGAAGCTCAGGTGGCCCGCGCGGAACGTGCGCACCGCGCCGCCGACGAGCTGCTGCCCGCCGCCTTCGATGCTCACCTGGATCTGGAAGTACTCGTGCCGGTGCGGCCGCGCGAGCACGTCGCGCGCGCCCTCGAAGCGGATGTCGAAGTCCAGATGGTTCGCACGCTCCTGCATGCCGTAGAGGCGGGAGCTGGAAGGGGGCGCCGTCATGGCCCGATGGTACCGAGCGCGGCGGTGGCTTCGAACATGTTGCCTGTGTCCTGTTTTTGCGTAGATGCGTGCGGCGCGGCGGCCGTGTGCCACACCAGAATCTTCCAGAACCGATCGATCGCTTTCAGACACAACCAGAAGGAGACAGACCCATGTCCAGCCCATCCTCGCGCCGCGGCCTCCTGGCCGGTTCGGCCGCCATGGCCACCGGCGCCCTCGCCGGCTGCGCGCTGCCCGCGGGCGCCGCGCGCACGGCGCCCACGCCGTTCGACGTGCCCGCATCGACCGTGCCCATCGTCGGCAGCGAACAGGTCTTTCCGGTGCGCCGCATCTATTGCATCGGCCGCAACTACGCCGCGCATGCGCGCGAGATGGGCTCGGACCCGACGCGGGAACCGCCCTTCTTCTTCCAGAAACCGGCCGACGCGATCCAGGTCGTGACGCCCGGCAAGGTGGCCGACCACCCCTACCCCACGCTCACCAAGAACTACCACTACGAGGTGGAGCTGGTCGTCGCTCTCGCCAAGGGCGGCCGGAACATTCCGGCGGCGAGCGCGCTCGACCATGTGTACGGCTATTCGCTCGGCCTGGACATGACGCGCCGCGACCTGCAGCGCGAGATGGGCGACCAGAAGAAGCCGTGGGAAATCGGCAAGAGCTTCGACCACTCGGCGCCCATCGGGCCGATCCATCCGGTGGCGAAGGTCGGCCATTTCGCGGACGGCGCGATCTGGCTCAAGGTGAACGGCGAAACCAAGCAGAACGCCACGCTCAAGTACATGATCTGGTCGGTCGCCGAGCAGATCAGCCGCCTGTCGCAGGCCTTCGAACTGATGCCCGGTGACATCATCTATTCGGGCACACCCGAGAACGTGGGGCCGGTGGTGCGCGGCGACCTGATCGAGATCCACATCGACGGGCTGCCGAACCTGTCGGTGCGGATCGTCTGAGCCCGAACGCGCCTACTTGCGCGCCTTCTCGATCTCGGCCATCAGTTCCTTGACGGTGGCTTCGCCCACCGAGGCCGAGTACTTGTCGATGACGGGCTTGACCTTCGCGCGGAGCTTGGCCATTTCTTCGGGCGGCAGTTCGGAGACGGTCATGCCCGCTTTTTTGAGCGCATCGAGCGCGCTGTCGGCCGCGCCGCGCGAAGCCTGGCGCTGGAACGCGGTCGACTCGGCGGCGGCGTCGGTGATGATCTTCTTCTCTTCTGCGCTCATGCCGTCCCACGTCTTCCTGCTGATGAGAAGTGCCTGCGGGTTGTAGATGTGGCGCGTCTGGGTGATGTACTTCTGCACCTCGGCGAACTTGGACGAGAGGATCGTGGTGTTCGGGTTCTCCTGCCCGTCGACCGCCTTCTGGTCCAGGGCCGGATAGAGCTCGGGAAACGGCAGCGGCGTGGCGTTGGCGCCCAGCGCGCTGAAGAGATCGATGTAGATCGGCGACTGGATGACGCGGATCTTCAGCCCCGCGATGTCGTCGGCCTTCACGATCGGCCGCTTGCTGTTGGTGAGGTTGCGAAAGCCCAGGTCCCAGTAGCCCAGGCCGTGCAAGCCCTTTTCTTCGAGCCTGGCCATCAGCTTCTGGCCGAAGGGGCCGTCGGTGACGGCATCGGCTTCCTTGCCGCTGTTGAAGAGAAACGGAAAGTCGTAGGCCGCGAACTCCTTGACCTGCGCGGAGAGGATGCCGGCGTTGAGCACGGTGATCTCGACCGTGCCGCCCTGCAATGCAGACACGGTCTGCAGGTCGCCGCCGAGCGAGCCGCCCGCGAACAGCTTCACCGTGATCTTGCCGCCGGACTTGGCGGCGACGATGTCGGCGAATTTCTGCGCGCCCTGCGCCTGCGGATGGCCGGTCTGGTTTTGAAACGCGAACTTGAGCGTGCGCTCCTTGATCTGCGCGAACGCGCCGCCGGTGGCGAACAGGGCCGCGGCCGCAACGGTGGCCAACAGCAGTTTCCGCATCGAACGTCTCTTCATGGCTTGTGTCTCCTTTTATGTGAGCTGACCTAGGCTCTTTTCTTGAACAACGCCGATGCGCCGCTGGCACGCGCAACGTCTTCGGCGGTCTGAAGAAGCGCCGGTCCGAGCGCCTCCATGCGCTGCGGCGTCAGGCGGCTGAGCGGCCCCGCGATGGTGACGACGCCGATGGCCGTGCCATCGGCGCCGAGCACCGGCGCGGCCATGGCCGTCATGCCCGGCGCGAACACTTCGTTGATCATGCTGAAGCCGCGCTCGCGCGCGGCCTTCACGTAGGCCATCACGGCCTTCAGGGATGTGGGCGCCTTGGGGCCGTAGTCCTGCGGCGTGCCCAGTCCTTTTTTCGCGACGAGCACGGTGGCGGCGTCCTCGCTCATCGTCGAGAGCCATGCGTGGCCGGCCGCGCTGCACGAGAGATTGACCGACAGGCCCATGTCCGGGTCGTAGCGCAGGCCCCGCGTGGCGCCCTGCGCCTTGGCCACGAAGGTCAGGTCGTCGCCATCGACCACGCCCAGCCGCACCAGCTCGCCCGCGGCCGAGGCGAGCTCGTCGAGCAGGGGCTGGGCGATATCGACGATGCCCGAGCGGCTGAGGAACGCGAGGCTGATCGAGACGAGCTTGATGGTCAGCACGTAGTGCCCATCGCGCGGGTCCTGCCGCACGTAGCCGCAGCGGATGAGTTCCGTGAGCAGGCGGTGCGACGCGCTCAGCGGAATCTCCAATTCGCTTGCCAATGTGGAGAGCGCACAGCCCTCCGGATGTTCGGCCAGGTGTTCCAGCACCTTGAAGCTGCGCTCCAGTATCCCGCTCATATCGCTCTCTCCGAATTCGTTTCACAGACACCGGCGATCTTGCCCGGCGCAAGCCTAACAGATGGAAGGAAGGGATTTCCATAGTGGAAATGCTTTCCAAGCAAATCTATGATCGCGCCCAGTCCGGTTTTTCCATCTTTGCTGAGGACCCCTCGTGAAACTTCTTCGTACGCTTGCCATCGCCAGCTTCTGCGTCGGCCTCGCCGCCCCGTCGTGGGCGCAGCAGGACCGCGTGATCCGCTTCGGCCACCTCAATAACGCCGACCATCCC
>NZ_JAEFCB010000007.1:0-44929 GCF_016405905.1 Variovorax sp. IB41
CGGTTTGCTCGGCGGCGAAGGTGGTCTCCTCGGCGGCGTGCTCGGCGACGATGGCCTGCTGGGCGGTTTGCTCGGCGGCGAAGGTGGTCTCCTCGGCGGCGTGCTCGGCGATGACGGCCTGCTGGGCGGCTTGCTCGGCGGCGACGGTGGCCTCCTCGGCGGCGTGCTCGGCGATGACGGCCTGGTTGGTGGCCTGCTCGGCGAAGAAGGGCTCGTCGGCGGATTGCTCGGCGGCGACGGCGCACTCGCCGGCCTGCTCGGCAGCGAAGGCCTCTCCGGTGGACTCCTGGGCGAAGGCGGCCTCGTGGACGGCCTGCTCGGACCCGACGGCGTGGTGGGCAACCTGCTGAGCGACGGGCCGCTGGCCGGTCTGCTGGGCGGCGAAGGCGGCCTGCTCGGAGGCCTGCTGGGTGATGACGGACTCCTGGGTGGCGTCCTCGGCGGCGACGGTGGTCTCCTTGGCGGGCTGCTGGGCGGTGACGGTGGTCTCCTCGGTGGCGTGCTCGGTGACGACGGCCTGTTGGGCGGCGTGCTTGGCGGTGACGGTGGTCTTCTCGGCGGTGTGCTGGGTGAGAACGGCATCGTCGGCGGCCTGTTGGGCGGCGACGGTGGTCTCCTCGGCGGCGTGCTCGGCGAGAACGGCATCGTCGGCGGCCTGTTGGGCGGCGACGGTGGTCTCCTCGGCGGTGTGCTCGGCGAAGACGGCATCGTCGGCGGCCTGCTCGGCGGCGACGGCGGGCTCCTCGGCGGCGTGCTCGGTGAGAACGGCATCGTCGGCGGCCTGCTCGGCGGCGACGGCGGCCTCCTCGGTGGCGTGCTCGGTGAGAGCGGCATCGTCGGCGGCCTGCTCGGCGGCGATGGCGGTTTGCTCGGTGGCGTGCTCGGCGAGAACGGCATCGTCGGCGGCTTGCTCGGCGGCGACGGCGGGCTCCTCGGTGGCGTGCTCGGCGATGACGGCATCGTCGGCGGCCTGCTCGGCGGCGACGGTGGCCTCCTCGGCAGCGTGCTCGGCCAGGACGGCATCGTCGGCAACCTGCTGGGCGGCGTGCTGGGCGGCAGCGGCCCGGCCGCGAACATCCTGGAGCCGGTCTCGTCGGTCACCGATGCGATCGGGCCAATCGCGGCCAGCGTGGTGCACGCGGTGTCCGACATCACGGCGCCCGTGACCGACATCCTGGCCGGCGCGGGCGCGGGCGCGGGTTCGGGCGCGGGCTCGGGCTCGCCGCTCGCTGCCGTGCCCGACGTGGTGGTGGGCCTCGGACATGTGGTCGCCCCGCTGGTGACCGACGTCGTGACCCCGATCACCAGCCTGCTCGATCATGGCACCGGCGGCGCGGTGTCTCCGGTGACGAACATCCTGCACGGCCTGCTGGGCTGATCCGGACGCGGGCAACGCGAAGCGAAGAGGGACCGGCAACGGTCCCTCTTTTTTTTTGCGCGCGCTTGGCCATCGCGGCGCATCGGACCGGCTCCTAGAATCACCCGCTCGATGAAGCGGGGGGCCATGCGCGATCCCCCGGAATCGGCCGCCACAAGACAAGCCCCGGAGACATCCCCGCCATGGACCGCTGGACCGAAATCGCCCTGCTTGTGCAGATCGCCGATGCCGGCAGCCTGAGCCGCGCGGCCGAGGCGCTGGGCCTGTCGAACGCCGCCGCGAGCCGGCACCTGAGCGGGCTCGAGGCCCGGCTCGGCGCGCGGCTGGTGGAGCGCAACACGCGGCGCCTGTACCTCACCGACACCGGCCGCGAATTCTGCGCGCGCGCCAAGACCATCCTGGCCGACCTGGCCGATGCCGAATCGACGGTGAACGCCACCGCGCTGAACCCGACCGGCGTGCTGCGCATCACGGCCTCGCTCTCGTTCTCGATCCACCACATCGCGCCGCTCCTGCGCGAATACACGCAGCGCTACCCGGGCGTGACGGTGCATGTGGAGGCGGCCAACCGCTACTTCGACCTGATCGACAACAACATCGACGTGGCGATCCGCACGCGCGAGTACGAGCCCGATTCGAACGTCACGATCCGCCGGCTGGGCGAGACGCGGCGCGTCCTCGCGGCGTCGCCGCGCTACTTCGCGCAGCACGGTTTTCCGAAGACGCTGGACGACCTGAAGCACCACAAGCTGCTGATCTACACCCACGCCAACAATCCCAACGAGTTGCGCTTCACGCGCAAGGGCGAGACGCACGCGGTGTCGGTCACCGGCCTGCTCGAATCGAACGACGGCCAGGTGCTGCGCGCCGCGGCGCTCGACGGCATGGGCATCCTGGTGCAGCCGACCTACATCGTCTACGACGACATCGTGGCCGGCCGCCTCGTGCCCACGCTGGACGACTGGGACCTGCCGCACCTGGCGATCAACCTGGCCTACCCGAGCCGCAAGCACCTGTCGGCGAAGGTGCGCAGCTTCATCGATTTCATGGCGGCGCATTTCGCCAGAATGGACTACGAAAGAAAGTGGACCAGCCACTTCGGCGCCCACTGACGGGTCGTTGCGCTCGAAAACCAACAGTCCGTTCACGCTGAGCCTGTCGAAGCGCCGCGCAAGGCTTCGACAAGCTCAGCCCGAACGGTTGATACGGTTGGGGCCTTTCACTCAAAGATGTGCGTAAACGCACATCCCGCTTTCCGGCAGATCCGCACACTGGAACCGCAACCGCCGCACTCCGTGGCGGACCCTTTCTTTTTCAAGTTCCAAGGATCTGCCATGAACACCGTAGCCGCCAACACCTCGCGTGCGCCGATCGCCTCGTCGTCGCTTGCCTCCCCCTCCCCCGCCGCGCTGGACGATGCCGGCAAGCTGCTGCTGCGCGTGACGATCGGCGTGCTCGTGTTGCTGCACGGCATCTTCAAGCTCTCGGCGGGCGTGGGCTTCATCGGCGGCATGCTGGCCAAGGCGGGCCTGCCGGGCGGGCTCGCCTACCTCGTGTACGTCGGCGAGATCGTGGCGCCGCTGCTCCTGATCGCCGGCTTCTGGACCCGCGCCGCCGCCGGCGTGATCGTCATCAACATGATCGTGGCGCTGGGCCTCGTGCACATGGCCGACCTGTTCGCGCTGACCAAGCAGGGCGGCTGGGCGCTGGAACTGCAGGGCCTGTACCTGTTCGGCGCGCTGACAGTGGTGCTGCTGGGCGCGGGGCGCCTGAGCGTCGGCGGCACGAACGGCCGCTGGAACTGACCTGCCGGTTCAGCCGGCGTCGCCGCGAACCTGCGAAACCATCGTTTCCAGCCGGGCGGCGTCGGCCACCAGCAGCGCCTTGCCATCCTTGCGCAGCACCCCGCTGCGCACCAGCACGTTGAGCTCGCGCGTGACCTGCTCGCGGTTCGTGCTGATCTGGCTGGCCAGCGCCGCGTGCTTGGGGGCCGGCTCCAGCCGCGCCTCGTTGCCCTCGACGCCGGCGGCGCGCGCGAGGCGCAGCAGCTCGGCATGCAGCCGGTTCTGCACGCCCAGGGTGCTCAGGTCGATCACGCGTTCGGAGAGCTGGCGCACCAGCGAGGCCAGCCGCTGCATCACGCGCTCGGCCACCATCGGCTCGTCGCGCAGCAAGGCCATGAAGGCGGATCGGTCGAGGCTCGCGACCACGCTGGGCTCCAGCGTCACCACGTCGGCGGAGCGCGGGCCGCCGTCGATGGCGGCGATGTCGCCGAAGTACTGGCCGGCCTCGGCATCGCGGAAAGTGACCTGCCGGCCATTGGCCGAATAGGTCGTCACCCGCACCCGGCCCGAGACCAGCAGGAACACCTCGCCCTGTTGCTCGGCGCGCAACAGGAGCGGCTTGCCGGCCTCCACGCTGTGCCAGAGGCACTGTTGCGCGAGCTCGTCGAAGCGCTGGTCGGAGAGGCCTTCTAGCAGCGCGATCTGGCGCAGCGCGAGGCTGGAGCGGGGGGTGGGTGGTTCGGGTGTGGCCATGCCGGTCGATCGAGGCGTATGAGGCGCGCGCATTATGCTCGGGTGCCGCTTCGAACCCGTTCATGGACAGACGTTCCCCGCCACCCCCTCCCTCCCATTTTTCGCTGAGACCGCCGACCCGGCGCAATCTCCGCTGGGCGAGCGGGCTGGTGCTGATGGGCTACGTGACGGTGCACCTGCTGAACCATTCGCTGGGCATCTATTCCTTCACCCTCGCCGAGAGCGTGCTGCGCGTGGCGCAGAAGTTCTGGCACAGCCTGCCGGGCACGGTGCTGCTGTACGGCGCGGCGCTCACGCACCTGGCGCTCGCCGTCATCGCGCTGTGGGAGCGGCGCACCCTGCGCATGCCGCCGCTGGAGGCCCTGCGCGTGCTGCTGGGCTTTGCGCTGCCGCTGCTCATCGCCACCCACCTGACGGCCATACGCGGCGCCTACGAGGCCTACGGCATCGACGGCTCCTACGTGCGCGTGGTCTGGGGCCTGTGGAGCTGGCAGGGCGCGGCCGCGCAGTTCGGCCTGATGCTCGCGGCCTGGAGCCACGGCTGCCTCGGCCTGCACTTCGCGCTGCGGGCGCAGCCGCTGTACCGGCGCTTCTCTTACCTGTTGCTGGCCATTGCGGTGGTGCTGCCGCTCACGGCGGCGATGGGTTTCATCTCCATCGGGCGCGAGTTCCAGTGGACCGGCGTTCCGACCGTGCCGGTGCCGACGCCCGCGCAAGGGCAGGCGCTGAACGAGGCCGAGCAGAGCCTCAAGTGGCTCTACGTGCTGGCGCTGCTCGCGCTGCTCTCGGCGCGCTGGGGGCGCAACTGGTTCGCGCGCCTTTCGCGCGAGCCGTCCATCGCGCTGCGCTACCCCGACCGCACGGTGCAGGTGCCGCGCGGCTGGAGCGTGCTGGAGGCGAGCCGCTCGCACGGCATCGCGCATGTGTCGATCTGCGGCGGCCGCGCACGCTGCTCGACCTGCCGCGTGCGTGTGGCCGGCGCGCCCGAACACATCGGCGAGCCGGGCCGCGACGAGCAGCGCACGCTCGAGCGCGTGCGCGCGCCGGCCGACGTGCGGCTGGCCTGCCAGCTGCGCCCGCGCGGCGACATCGAGGTCACGCCGCTCTTCGCGCCGCTGCCCAACGAGGGCCGGCCCGCGCCGGTCGGCAGCTTCGGGCGCGAGCGCGACGTGGCGATTTTGTTCGTCGACCTCAGGCGCTGGTCGGGCCTCTCGGAGCGGCAGTGGCCCTTCGATCTGGCCTATGTGCTCGACCGCTACTTCGCCACCGTCGGCGCAGCCGTGCGCGAGAGCGGCGGCGTGCCCAACCAGTTCATCGGCGACAGCGTGATGGCGATCTTCGGGCTCGAGTGCGACCTGCCCACCGCATGCCGGCAGGCACTGCATGCGACCACGCTCATCGCCCAGCGCATGGACGCATGGAGCGAAGGTTTCGAGGCGCAGTTCGGGCAGCGCCTGGCGTTCGGCATGGGCCTGCATGCGGGGCGCGCGGCGGTCGGCGAAGTGGGCTATCTGGAGACCACCACCTTCACCGCCATCGGCGAAGTGGTGAATACCGCGAGCCGTTTGCAGGACCATTCGAAGACGGCTGCGTCGCGCCTCGTCGTCTCGCTGTTCGCGGCACAACAGGCCGGTGTTGCGGAGGCGATGGGCGCGCCTGAGGCGCTCGCCGTGCGCGGCCGCTCCGAGCCGCTCGAAGTGCTGTATCCGCAGCCTGAAATCCGTCCCACGTAGTTGACGAAAGCGGTGCGCAAACGCACAGCGCGAACCACGATGCGGTTTCACACTGCATCCCGTGGCAACGACGAATGTCCGCCGACCACACCGACATCCGAAGGGACTTTCATCATGAACACCAAGCAACGCCTCGCCCTCTCATTCGCTGCATTTGCCGCATTCGCCCTGCTGGGCGCAGCCGGCGCCGCACACGCCGAAACCTACGAAGGCGTGCAATCGATCGCCTCGCAGGCCAGCCGCGCCGACGTGCGCACCGAAGCCGTGGCGGCCGCGCGCAACGCCAACCCTTATGCCGACGGCGCCAATGCCGGTCCGGCCCCGGTGATCGCCTCGTCGGCCAGCCGCGCCGCGGCCCGCGCCGAAGCCGTTGCCGCCGCGCACAGCGACAACCCGTACGCCGAAGGCGCCTCGTCGGGCGTGGTGTCGGCAACGGCCGGCACGGTCGACCGTGCCACTGTGCGCGCCGCAGCCCGCGCGGCCGCCCGCGGCGACGCACTGCCGCTGTAAGCGGTTCGCGGCGCCCGTCACGCTTCGGCGGGCGCCTGCAGACCGGCTACGGGCCGCGGCAATTCAGGGCCGCACGCCTTCCCACGCGTTCTGCAGCAGGGCACGAATCGCATCGCGCTCCAGCGGGCGCGGATTGGGGTACTGGTTCTGCAGCGCATGCGCGCAGGCGACATCGAGGTCCGATTCCTTCATGCCGATGTCGCGCAGCGCGACCGGCGCGCCGTTGTCTCGCGCGAGGTCGAACACCGCTTGCGCCGCGTTGCTTGCGCCAAGCGCCTTCGCGATGCGCGCCATCGCTCCAGACGCGGCCGCGGCGTTGTACGCCAGCGCATGCGGCAGCACGATGGTGTGCGTCTCCGCATGCGGCAGGTTGAAGCTGCCGCCCAGCGTGTGGCACAGCTTGTGGTGCAGCGCCATGCCGACGTTGCCCAGCACGGTGCCGCAGAGCCACGCGCCGTAGAGCGCATCGCTGCGCGCGCCCGCATCCTCTGCCGATGCGCGGATCGCGGGCAGCGCGCGGCCCAGCGCGGCGATGCCCTCCTGCGCCATCAGGTCCATGATCGGATTCGCGTCGGTCGCGTAGAGGCCTTCGGCCGCATGCGCGATGGCGTTGATGCCGCTCGTCACGCTCATGCCCACGGGCAGACTCATCGACAGCTCGGGGTCGTAGATCACGGTGCGCGGCAGCACCTTGAAGTCCTTGCCGGTCTTCTTCATGCCGGCCTCGGTGATGCCGTAGATCGGCGTCATCTCGGAGCCCGCGTAGGTGGTCGGAATCGCGAGGATCGGCAGGCCCGAGTCCAGCGCGATGGCTTTGCCCAGACCCGTGGTCGAGCCGCCGCCGATGGCCACCGCGCAGTCCGCGCCCAGGCGCTGCGCCACGTCTCTCGCTTCACGCGCTGTCTCGATGGGCACGTGCATCACGGCCCGGTCGAACACGCCGGCCGCGTGCGCGCCGAGCATGTCGGCCACGCGCTCGGCCTGCGCGCGCTGCTCGGGCGTGCAGAGCACCAGCGCGCGGCGCGCGCCGAGCGCATCGATCTCGCGCGCCAGGTGCTGCAGCGAGCCCGCACCGAAGACCACCCGCTGGGGTGCGCTGTTGTAGACGAAGGATTGGACAGGCATCGCTCGATCTTTCGGAAAAAGGTGCGGGCGAGTGTCCACCCGCCCCGCGGGCGGTTCAACCATGCGGGCGGAAAGGAGTTTTCCACCCGGGCCGCGCGGTCACGCTCAGGTGGCCGCGCGCTTCCGTTCGCCACCGGTGGCATTCACGATCAGCAGCAGGAAGCCGCCCGCCATCGCCACGTTCTTGAGGAAGTTGTTCAGCTGCCCCGCGAACTGCGCCGCATCGGCGGACCAGAACGCATGCGCGGTGAAGGCCGTGGCCAGCGTGAACAGCGCCAGCGCGCTCGCCACCCATTTGAGGCGCCAGCCGGCGATCAGCAGCAGGCCGCCGCCGATCTCCAGTGCGATGGTCAGCGGCAGCACCACGTCGCCCAGCGGAATGCCCAGCTTGGCGAAGTAGCCGAGCGTCGCGCCGTAGGTCATGAGCTTGCGCACGCCCGCGACCAGGAAGATCGCGGCCATCAGCACGCGGGCGGCCAGGGTCCAGCCGGAAGAGTTATTCGTCGTCATGTCGTTTCTCCTGGGCGCGCGGTGGCGCCCGTGAATGTCAATCGCCCCATGCAGAGCACCATCGCGCAGGACAGCAGCGCCGGCACGGCCGCCGCGATGAAGAGCGCGCTGTTCGTCCAGTGCAGCCCGATGAGCCAGCCCGCCAGCACCGGTCCCACGATGGAGCCCGCGCGACCGATGCCCAGGCTCCAGCCCATGCCGGTGGCGCGCACCGTCGTCGGGTACACGCTCGATGCCAGCGCGATGAGCGCAGGCTGCGCGCCCACCACGCAGAAGCCGCTCACCGTCACCACCGCGAGCAGCAGTGCGAACGGCAGCGCCGGCTGGCCGATCACGCCGATGGTCAGCACCGCGATCGCGAAGACAGGCACCAGCACGCGGTAGAAGCCGATGCGGTCGATCAGCGGCCCCATCGCCACCGTGCCCACAACGCCGCCCACCTGCAGCAGCGTGCCGACCAGCACCGCCGTGCCGCCGCTGTAGCCCGCCTCGGTCGCGATGGTGGGCAGCCAGTTCGCGAGAAAGAACAGGTTCAGCAGGTTCATGAAATTGATGCCCCACAGGAGCAGCGTGGCCGGGCCGCGCCCCGCGCGGAACAGCTCGGCGACCGGGGCGCCATCCTGCTTCGCCTCATGCACCACGTAGCGGGTGCCGGGGCCGATGCGCACTTCGGGCGCGATGCGCTGCAGCCAGCCGTGCACGCGGTCGAGCTTGCGCCCGCGCAGCACCAGGAACTGCATCGACTCGGGCATGTAGCGCCACATCAGCGCGGCGATGACCAGCGGCACCACGCCGCCGAACACGAACACCGCCTGCCAGCCGCCGAGCGGAATGAGCACCGCCGAGATCAGCCCGCCCAGCACCGCACCGCCCGTGAAGCCGCACGACACCCACATCATCAGCGTGACGCGGCGGCGGTGCGGGCTGTATTCGCTCGCGAGCGCGCTCGCATTGGCCATGATGCCGCCCAGGCCTATGCCGGTGATGAAGCGCATCGCGAGCAACTGGTTCAGCGTGTGCGTGAAGGCCGTGGCGAGCATGCACAGCGCGAAGAACACGGTGGCGCCCAGCAGCACGGGGCGCCGTCCGATGCGGTCGGCGCAGATGCTCAGCACCAGCGAGCCGACCAGCATGCCGAAGAGCCCCGCGCCGAACACCGGGCCGAGCGCGGCCTTGTCGATGCCCCAGGCATGCACGATGGCCGGCGCGACAAAGCCCATGGCCTGCACGTCGAAGCCGTCCATCACCACGGCGCAGCCGACCAGCAGCAGGATCCATTTCTGGAAGCTGCTGACGGGGTGGCTGTCGATCAGCGCGGGGATGTCGATGGCGGCCGTCGTGCTGCCGCCGCCCGCGCTCGCTTCGAGCGAATCGGGGAATGCCTTCACGTCGTCGCCTCGTCGAGGCAGGTGGCGGCCGTCCAGCCGTAGAGCCATTCCAGCGCGTCGTAGAAGCGCTCCTGCGGCCGGCCCTTCCACATGCTGTTGCGCACCAGGCGCTCGACGTCTTTGGCGTGGTAGATGCGGCCCATCTCGCGCGCCGACAGCACCACGCGCGCGGTGCGTGCGACGCGCGAGCGCTCGTACAGCGCGAGCGCGCGGGGCCAGTCGCCGCCTTCGCGGCGCAGCGCGAGGCCCAGCGTCACCGCGTCCTCGCAGGCCGTGCAGGCGCCCTGCGCGAGGTACTGCACCATCGGGTGCGCGGCATCGCCCAGGAGCGTCGCGCGGCCGAAGGTCCATTGCTCGATGGGGTTGCGGTCGGCCGTCGAATAGCGCTTCCACGCCTTCGGGATGCGCAGCAGCTGCTGCACCTGTTCGCAGGTCGGGCGGAAGTAGCGCTGCACCTCGGCCGGGTCGCCGTCCATCGAGCCCCACTCCTCGGGCTGGTCGCTGTGGAAGGTAACGGCGATGTTGAACTTGTCGCCGCCCTTGAGCGGGTAGTGCACCAGGTGGCAGTTGGGGCCGACCCAGATGCACGGCGCGGTGAAGCGCAGCGCCTCGGGAAAGTCGGCCGTGTCGACCACCGCGCGGAACACCACGTGGCCCGACACGCGGATGCCGTCGCCCACGTACTGCTGGCGCACCGCCGAGCGCACGCCGTCGCAGCCGATCACGGCCTGGCCTTCGTGGCGGCCGCCCTGCGCGTCGATGAGTGTCACGCCGCGCTCGTCCTGCTCGATGTGCACGACCTTGGTCGAGGTGAGGAACTCGATGCCGTCGGTGGTCGCCTTCACGCCTTCGTGCAGCGCGCCGTGGATGTCGGCGCGGTGGATCACCGCATAGGGATTGCCGAAGCGCGCGCGAAACTGGTCCGAGAGCGAAATGCTCGCCACGCGCTTCGCATCGATGGCATCGAACATCACCATCTCTTCGGTGTAGACCGCCTTGGCGCGCAGGTGCTCGCCCACGCCCAGCGCATCGCAGGCCGCGAAGGCGTTGGGGCTCAGCTGGATGCCCGCGCCAATCTCGCCGATCTGGCTCGCCTGCTCGATCACCTTCACGCGATAGCCCTCACGCACCAGGGCGAGCGCGGCCGCGAGGCCCCCGATGCCCCCGCCGGCCACGAGCACGGGGCGGGTATCTTTCACTGCGCTCATGTCACTTCAAGCCGAAGAGCTTGCGGGCGTTGTCGCGGCCGATCTTCTGGCGATCGTTCTCGCTGATCTCGCAGGTGTCGAACCAGCGGGCGGCGTCTTCGTGCTTCTCGAAGGGATAGTCGACCGAATACATGATGCGGTCCGAGCCCACCTCGAGCATCGTCGAGAGCAGCGTGGGCGTGCGGAAGTTGCCGCTGGTGGTGATGTGCACGTTGCTGCGCAGGTACTCGCCGATCTCCTTGTCGCAGGGCATGCCGCGGCGGCCTTTGCGAAGGATGTGGTCGACGCGCCAGATGTTGAACGGAATGCCTTCACCGAAATGGCCGAGGATCATCTGCAGCGCCGGGTGGCGGTCGAACATGCCGCTGGACATGAGGCGCAGCGCGTGGATCGCCGTCTCCATCGCAAAGGCCCAGGTCGGCCCGGTGAGCCAGTGCGCGCCGTCGTAGATCGGCTCGCGGGCCGGCAGCGGATCGCGCGGGTGCATGTAGAACGGCTTCTTGAGTGCGGCTGCGGCGGTCCAGAAATCGTTGAAGCGCGCGTCGTCGTAGTAGACGACCGTGTTCTCGTCGCCGACCTGCGAGAAGCCGTTGACCAGGAAGCCGTGAAAGCCCAGCTCGTTCACGCAGCGCGCCAGTTCGCGCGCTGCGGCTTCGGGGTCCTGCATCGGCAACGCGGCGAATCCGCCGAAGCGCGTCGGGTGACGCTTGATTTGCTCGGCCAGCACGTCGTTGGCGCGCCGCGCGACTTCGATGGCGCGCTTCGCATCGGGAATGCCCTGCACCGCGGGCGAATTGAGCGAGAGGATCGAGAGCTCCGTGCCCCATTCGTCCATCTTCTCCAGGCGTTGTTGCTCGAAGTCCAGCAGGTTGCTCTTCAGGCCCTGCCACACCTCGGGGCGGGCGTAGACCTGCGAGTCGGCGATCGTGAGGTCGATCGCGAAGTGCTCTTCGAGCGCGATCTTGTTCTTCATGGGGGTCATTGAGGTGGTCACTCCGGTTTGATGTTGAGCTTGTCCAGCACGTCCTGCCAGGTCTTGCGGTCGTCGGCGATGTAGCGCGCCAGTTGTTCAGGGGTGCCGGGGCGCGGGTAGGTGCCCAGCTCGCGCGACTTGGCGACCACGTCGGGCAGCAGCAGCGCCTCGTTCATGTCCTTGTTGAGCTTCGCGAGCACCAGCGGATCGACGCCCTTCTTCGCGATCACCGCGAACCAGCCGTGCGCCACCGCGCCGGGCACCGTCTTGCTCGCGAGCGGGAACGATTCGAGGCCCGCCTCCACGCGGTCGCCCATGCTGGCCAGCACGCGCATGCGCCCGCCCTGCACGTTGCCCGCGACCACGTTGTAGGTCTCCACCATCATCTGCGTCTGGCCGCCCAACGTGGCCTGCATGGCCTGCGCGCCGCCGGGGTAGTGCACCTCGAGGAACTGCGCGCCCGACTGCAGGCCGAGCAGTGCGGAGGCCAGGTGCGGCGCGGTGCCGCGGCCGTTGTCGGCCACCTCGATGCTCTGCGGCTTGGCGCGCGCGGCGGCGATGAAATCGGCCAGCGTCTTGTACGGAGAGTTCGCCGGCACCGCCAGCATGAAGGGCGCCACGGCCGCGAGCGTGACCGGCACGAAGTCGCGGTTGAAGTCGTAGGCCACGCCCTTGATCGTGCTCGGCGCGACCGAAATGGCCGAGCCCTGCACGAAGCCGAAGGTGTAGCCGTCGCTCTGCGCCGCGAGGATCGCGTTCATGCCGATCACGCCGCTGCCGCCCGGCTTGTTGTCCACGATCACGCCCTGGCCCCACTTCTCGCCGAGCTTGGCGCCCACGTGGCGGATCAGCACGTCGGGCGCCGAGCCCGCGGGGAACGGCACCACGAAGCGCACCGCCTGCGCCGGCCACTTGGCGGCAGCGCTCTGCGCATGCGCCAGAGGCGCCGCCGACAGAAGGGAAAGCATCACCGCGATGGCGCCTCGGCGCGCGGGGTTCAGGTTCATGATCGTCTCCGTTTTTTGCTTGATTATTCAAGTAATTGCGGCGGACTATATACTTGAATAATCAAGCACGTCTAGATGAAAACCCTATCCCCCGATCACGACCTCGAGAAGGCCATTCCGTTCCTGCTGGCGCGCGCTGGTGCCCGCATGGGCAATGCGTTCGCGAAGGCGCTGAAACCCTATGGGCTCAGCCTGAGCGAATGGCGCGTGTGCGCGTCGCTGCAGCACACGCCGCGGCAAACCTTGTCGGAGCTGGCGACGCACGCCTCCACCGACCTGTCGGCGCTCTCGCGCATCGTCGACCGGTTGGTGGCCCATGAACTGGTGGCGCGCGAGAAGTGCGACACCGACAAGCGCGCGGTGCGCATCGCGCTGACCGAACGCGGCCTGGCGCTGACCTGCGAGCTGATTCCGCTCGCGCAACACTACGAAGCGGTGGCCACCTCGGACTTCAGCGCGGCCGAGGTGAAGACGCTGCGCGCGATGCTGCTGCGCCTGTACGCCAACGCGACGCCGCTCGCCTGAGCGAGCAGCGTCTTCTTGCCGTCAGGCCGGCGAGATCACGCCGGCGAGACCTGCACCGTCGAGGCCGCGCGGCTCTCGGCGATCGCGAAGCGCACCGGCAGGAAGCGCTCGATCACCGCGCAGTTGGTGCGCGTGTGCTCGGTCACCTCGCTGCAGGTGAACGCGGCGGGCTTGCGGCTCTGCCACGCAGCGAGCGCCAGCAGCAGCGCGAGCTGGTCGGCCAGATGCGGGCCGACCGCCGCCTCGCTCTTCTGGAACGCGCGCAGTTCCTTCACGAGACCATGCGCCACCTGCTCGGCGCTCAGCGTCTTTTCGCCGAACGCGGTGAACACCTCGGTGACGTGCTCATAGGCCAGCGTGGCGAGCAGCGCATTGCCGGGGCCTTCGTTCTGACGCGCAGAACCGAAGCGCAGTTGCTCGCCGGACCAGCCCATCGCCGCGCCCAGCGTCTCGAGCTCGCGCGTGGAGACATGGCGCGGCAGGCCAGGGGCCAGGCACTCCGCATGGCCCGACTGCTGCGCACCGCGCGCCATCAGGTCGAAGGGCTGCAGCGCCCCCACAGCGGGCACGATGGTCGCCTCCACCTCGCCGCCGCCCGCGGGATAGAAGCCACAACGGCGCAGCGTGAGCTGCAGGTCGGCGCCGAGGCGGCGCACCAGCGGCGCGAACGCGCGCTCCAGGAAATGGAACGGCGGCGCCATCGGGTTGTGCGTGCCGCCGCTCAGGTGCAGCCGGCTGGGCGCACCGGCCAGCAGCAGCGGCGGCAGCACGGTCTGCAGCACCAGCATGCAGCTGCCCGCGCTGGCGATCGCGAAGCGGTAATCGCCCGCGCGCACCGGGCCGGGCACGAAGCGCAGCGCCTGCGAGCCGAGCTCGGCGCCATCGACCTGTGCGCCGCTGATCTCGGCCGCGGCCTTCACGCACGCGAGGTGCTGGCGCATCAGGCCGGGCTTGGCGCGGCCCGCGCGGATCTTCTCGATGGCCAGGGGCCGGCCCGTCACCACCGACAGCGCGAGGCTGGTGCGCAGGATCTGGCCGCCGCCCTCGCCCTGGGAGCCGTCGAGTTCGATCATGCGCGGCCTCCTTCGTGCGCGGCCGCATCGAAGCGCTGCACCGTCTCGCAAAGAAACGCATCGAGCCCCGCCTCTTCAGATTGCGGCAGCGGCGTGATCGGCTCCGCGGCGTTGGCCGCAAGCTCGCTTTCGATGAACGCGTGGATGCCGGGCCAGCGCGGGCTGGTCGCGGCTTCGCCCGCGCGCATCTTCACTTCGAGCAGCGCGTCGATCTCTTTGATGAGCGCAGCGTCGCGCACCGCGTCGAGCGTGTGCTGCGCGAGATCCGCGAAGCGCATCGGCGGCACGCCGGGCTGCGTGCGGATCCAGCGCGCCGCCAGCAGCGGGCGCAGCACGTAGAGGTACTTCTTGTAGCGCACCTCGTCGGCCTGCAGGTGCTCGCGGAAGTTCTTCCTGGCCATCGAGCTGTAGTGGTGCCAGGCACGCGCGTTGGAAAACACCGCCTCCGAGAGCGCGCGAAAACGCGGCATCGCCACCGCGTCGTCGCGGTACACGATGGGCGAGCGCAGCCACTCGAGCAGCGTCGGGTTCGACTCGCGCATGAGGCCCAGCGCCTTGCGCAGGTCCCAGCCGTTGATGTCCAGGTCGCCGCTGATCGGCACCTCGATCACATCGCGGCGCGGCGTCACCGTGAGGTACCACGGCAGGCGGTTCACATAGATGAAGCGCACGTCGTAGTCGCTGTCGGGCGACGCGAAGCCCCAGCCGCGGCTGCCCGATTCGCAGGCGAAGAGCACGGTGACGTGGTGGCTCGCTTCGATGGCGCGCAGGTTGGCCATGATCTCCGCGCGCACGGCGGGGTCGATGGGGTGGGCGGAGCGGAGGAATTCTTTTTCGGTGCTCATGGAAATGCCGGTTTTTCTCTTGCTGCCTCTAGCTGTTTGTTTCTTCTTGCCCCGCCTGATTGTCTTCAGGCGCGGACAACGGTCACCTTGCCTTGGCTGTCGAGCTCGAACACGTCGAGGTCATTGGCCAGAAAAGCCTGGCCGCGGTAGCAGGCCTCGGTTTCAGCCATCAGCGCGGCCATGCCTTCGGGGTTCTGGTGCCGCGCACTGAAATGCGTGAGAACCAGATTGGGCACGCCGGCAGACGCCGCGAACTCGGCCAGCAGGCGCGCGGAGCTGTGCATCGGGCCAGGCCCGACCTTGTCGAGCACCTCCTGCGTGTACGTGGCCTCGTGCACCAGTAACTGCGCGCCTTCGCAAGCCTCGCGCAGTAAAGCGGGTTCAGCGTTGTCGCCGCCGAGCACGGCGCTCGCGGTGTCGACATGCGTCTCGGCAAAGTCGGCACTGCGCAGCACCGCGCCATTGAAAGGCACGTCGTCGCCGTTCTGCAGCGCACGCCAAGCGAGCCCCGGCGGCAGGCCGGTCGCGCGCAGGGCCTCGGTCTTCAGGCGCACGCGCCGGGTCTGGACCTGCATGCGGTAGGCGTGACTGGGCACGCGGTGGCGCAGTACGTGGCGTTCGATGCGCAGCCCGGGCGCCTCGTGCACGAGCGGCCCTGCCTCCGGGTCCACATGCCCGATATCGTAGGGCAGGTGCAGGTCGGTCAATCGGCGCGTGGCCTCGAACCACTCCCACACCGGCTGCGGCGCGACCAGCTTCAGCGGCTTCGTCCGCTTGCCCATCCCAGCGCTCGCGAGCAGGCCCGGCAGGCCATAGCAATGGTCGCCGTGCACATGCGTGATGCAGACGGTGGCCAAGTCGTTCAAGGACAGCGGCGTCTGCTGCACACGGTGCTGCGTGCCCTCACCGCAATCGACCAGGAACCAGTCGGAACCAAGCACGGTCTGCACGGCCAGCCCGGAGACATTGCGCTGGCGCGTCGGGGTGCCCGAGGACGTGCCCAGGAATGTGAGTTTCAACATCATTTTTTTCCTTCCTCCCGGCGCTGAGGCACAGGTTCGTTTTCTTTCAGCTCAGTCGGCCGGGCGCCACAGCCCCTTGTTCTGTTCGATCACGTCCAGCATTCGCCGTGCGCGTCCGCGCGTCCATCCATCCTTACGCATCGAGAGTTCGCAAATGCGTGCCGTGAACTTGTCGTCCGCCCACCGTGCCGCAAGCTGGCAATCATGGCGGAATCGGCCCGTCGAAGGCCGGCGGACCAAGGTCTCGAGCAAGACACAGCGCAGCGCGGCGCGCTCTTTCTCGGACAACTCGCATCGCTTGAGCAGGTGGCACAAGCGATCGCGCAAATAGCCGGACCGGTGAAACCGCGGACTCAGCGCGAGATATCGCATCGCACCTTCACGCCATGCGCCCTCGCCTTGCAGAATCCCGTCCCGCGCCTCGTCGCTCCACAGCGCGAACACGGGACTCTCGTAGCGACGAAAGTCTTCCGCCGCTGCTTTCCAGGCGGCCCGTCCTGCGGGAGAACCACCGCGCTTTCCGAAAGCCTCGCTCAAGGTTTGCTTCAGGCGCGCCATCTCCGCTTCGGTTTGCCGTATGCACCTTTCGTCGATCCTCATCTTGGCCCTCTCATGCCGGCCTCGACGGGCGGCTTCTCAACCCTTCACACAAACCACCTGCTTGAGCGTGTAGACCACCTCCACCAGGTCCTTCTGCGCCTCCATCACCGCGTCGATGTCCTTGTAGGCCATCGGGATCTCGTCGATCACGTCGGCGTCCTTGCGGCATTCCACGCCTTCGGTCGCGGCGATCTGGTCGGCGACGGTGAAGAGCTTCCTGGCCTTGGTGCGGCTCATCGTTCGGCCCGCGCCGTGGCTGCAGCTCATGAAGCTCTCGGGGTGGCCTTTGCCGCGCACGATGTAGCTCTTGGCACCCATGCTGCCGGGGATGATCCCGAGTTCGCCGGCCTTCGCGCTCACCGCGCCCTTGCGGGTCACGAGCACGTCTTGTCCGAAGTGCGTCTCGCGGCTCACGTAGTTGTGGTGGCAGTTCACCGCTTCCACATGCGCCTCGAAAGGCTTCGCGATGACCTTGCGCGCGGCCGCGACCACGCGCTGCATCATCACTTCGCGGTTCGCTCGCGCGAACTTCTGGGCCCAGCCCACCGCGCGCACGTAGTCGCCGAAGTACTGCGCGCCTTCCTCGAAGTACGCCAGGTCCTGGTCGGGCAGGTTGCGCTGGTGCAGCTGGGCGTCCTTTTTCGCGAGTTCGATGAAGTGCGTGCCGATGGCGTTGCCCACGCCACGCGAACCCGAGTGCAGCATGAACCACACGGCGCCCGCTTCGTCCAGGCACACCTCGATGAAATGGTTGCCGGTTCCGAGCGTTCCGAGGTGCTTGTGGTTGTTCGTGTTCTTGATGCGCGGGTAGTCCTCGCAGATCAGGTCGAACTCTTCCACCAGCTGGGCCCAGGCGGCATCGGTTTCATCGGGCGGCGTTTCCCACGAGCCCTTGTCGCGGCCCATGCGCTTGGGATTCGAGCCGTGCGGCACGGCACGCTCGATCGCCGAGCGCAGCGGGCCCAGGTTGTCGGGCAGGTCGCGCGCGTTGAGCGTGGTCTTGCAGGCCATCATTCCGCAGCCGATGTCCACGCCGACGGCGGCGGGAATGATCGCCTTGAAGGTCGGGATCACCGAGCCCACGGTCGCGCCGATGCCGTAGTGCACGTCGGGCATGGCCGCGATGTGCTTGAACACGATGGGCAGGCGCGCGGCGTTCTCGAGCTGCTTTTGCGCTTCGTCTTCCACAGGCACGCCGTTCGTCCACATCTTCACGGGGACGCCGTTGGCTACTTCATGCAGTTTGTAGTTCTGTTCCATTTTTTTTCTCTCTCTATTCTTTATCTGACTGACTGGCGGACACGGTGGCCCAAAACAAAAAGAGGTGACGAGGAGCGACGGGTCATGTGCTGAGCTACCTGCCGAAACAGACCGGGATTCGGACCCGGGACCTTCATGGCCAAGACCATGACGCTCTACCTGTAAACCCGCCTGCACTCACCTCACAAACCGTCAAAGCGTTTCCTTGCGACAAGGAAAAGACGAAACCGCTCTACCAGCTGAGCTACCGCCTCCCTTTGCGAAAGCAGGCGGGATTCGAACCCGCGACACCTGTAGTTTCATCAGCATTCACAAGGGAAACACCAACCTCCCTGACAAAAAAAGCAGCGACAAGAATCGACGAAACGTCGTGCTCTACCACTGAGCTACGGTCTTTCGACCGACGGGATTCGAACCCGCGACCACGAGATTAATAGTCTGTAGTTCCGTCAGCATTCGCTGCAAAAAACAGTGCGACGAGGATGGCAAGACATGCCCACCGGCGAACCGGTGTCGGGGTTCGACCCCCGGGCGTCCCGATGTAGTCCTGCCTGCATTCGCACAACAACCTTCATCCCCGTTCGGCGACAAACATTCGATGCGAGGAAGAACATGGTTGGATGTACTCGCATCTGCATTCGCCGAACGACGACGTTCAATTTCTTCGGATCGGGCGCCGCGGGCCAAGGCCCACGGCACCCTCTCTCTTTCTACTCAGATCGAAGTCTCTTCGATCACACCCACCCAGTGGTCGGCGCCCAGGCCACCCGCGGCATACACCGCCAGCAGCTTGAACACTTCGTCGCTGAAGCCGCCGATGTTCAGCACATCGTCACGCTCCTGCGCCTGGGTGGTCGCATAAGGCTGGATATCGATGCACGCCAGCCGTGCCTTCGGGTTGCGCGCCTTGAACGCCGCCCATTCCTGCATGGTTGCCGTACCGCGGCCGCGGGCACGGTCGGCCCACGATTCGTTGTCCGACACCAGCACCACCAGATCGGCCTGCGCCTTCTCCTTGTTCAGCAGCGCCAGTGGCGCGCTGCACGAGGTACCGCCACCACCCACCGCCGCCAGCCTGGCCGCGTTGGTCATCACCGAATCACGCGGATTCAGCGCGAGCGGCACCACCTTCGTCTCGAAGGGCAGCACACGCGCATCCGCATTGCGGCGCAGCACGGCGGCAGCCACCAGCGCGGCCACATCGATGCAGCGCACCGCCGAAGTCGCGGAACCGCGGTGGCCCGTCACCGGCGAGCTCATCGAGCCCGACACGTCGGGGCACACCACCACGCGGCCCTCGAACACCGGCACGTTGGCCAGCGCGAGCTCCATCGCGTCCTGCAGCGCCTCCTTCACCGCGTGCGGCACCTCGGCGCCGGTTGCGGTGAAGGCCGCCATCAGCTGGTACGGCAGCACACGCGCCTTGGCCACGGCCTCAGGGTCGCGCAGCTTGGCGGCCACCGCTTCGGCGAGGCCCGGCAGCTCGAACACGCCGTGGCGCGCAAAGGTGTTCAGGTTCTGACGCACCATCTGCCACGATCCACGCTGCGCGATCTGCGCCCAACCCTTCGCGTCCAGCGCCAGCGCGGTCAGCATCTGGAACGGCACGTCGGGCAGCTCGAGCGAGCGGTCGCGCTTGAAGCGCTCGAAAGCCTGCGTCACCGGAGGCAGTGCCTCCAGCGCATACGGACGATCGATCAGCCATGCGAACCACGCGGCGCGCCATGCTTCGGCGGGCTTGGGGTGAACCATCTTCACCACGTCGGCCAGCGAAGGCGTGTTGCCCACCGCGGCGTTCAGCAGTTGCGCCTCGGACGCTTGAAGCAGCCATTGCTGCACGAGCTTCTTCGGACGCGTGCCGAGCGACTTGCGGCCCACGGCACCCGAACGCAGCATCTGCACGAAGTTGCGCAGCATCTTGCCGTTGTCCACCACGCGGGGGAACACCTTGGCGAGCAGCGACACGTCGCGCACCGCCAGCGTTGCGGCCAGCAGCGCGGGCATGTCCTTCATGTGGCCAGCGCGGCGTGCGTACACGGCCGTCTTGGCAACGAACACCGGATCGATTTCGCGGGCGAGGGCCAGCACGGTATCGAGCTGGTCCTGGGCTTGTGCGTAGAAAGTGCTGTTCAGGCAACCGGTTGCGGCGAGTTGCGCCAGCTGGTGCTTGGGCGACAGCGCATAGGCCGCACCACCCGCTTCATTGAGCGTGTGGGCCGAAGGCAGCAGCGTGCCGCGCAGGGTCTGGAAGAGTTGAAGGTTCGCCATGTGACTTCTCCTTGAGGGGTTCTTTTTGTTCGTTCGATTTCTTGGATGTGTGATCCTTATTGCAACGGGTGTGCCAACTCGGGCCAGGCGCATAGACAAATTCCCAAGCCATTGATTTGATTAGGTTTTTTCGACCTGTTCGTGGCCGAATCAGAAAATTCCGTCTATTCGAATCGGCACTTCTTATAATTTTGGATAGTCTTTTATCCAAATAATGAAGAAACCCATCGTCGTCATCGGCTTCCTCGGCACCCAGCTCGATGCCGGCAAGGGCGCGGGCCGCTGGAACAAGTGGCGCCCCACCGTCTCGCTCGCGCAGCACGAGGACATGGTCGTCTCGCGCATGGAGCTGCTCTACACGCTGCGCCACAAGGCACTGGCCGAAGTGGTCAAGGCCGACATCGCCACCGTGTCGCCTGAAACCACCGTCAACCTCGTCCCGCTCGACCTCGAAGACCCTTGGGACTTCGGCGAGGTCTACAGCCGCCTGTACGACTGGGCGCGCGCCTACACCTTCGACACCGAGCGGGAGCAGTACTGGACGCACATCACCACCGGCACGCACGTCGCGCAGATCTGCATGTTCCTGCTGTCCGAATCGCGCGTGGTGCCGGGCGTGCTCGCGCAAACGTCGCCGCCGAAGAAGCAGCGCGAGGGCGAGGCCGGCAAGTACACGCTGATCGACCTGGACCTCTCGCGCTACGACGTGATCGCGCGGCGCTTCGACGCGGAGCAGCGCGATGCGGTCGCGTTCCTCAAGAGCGGCATCGCCACGCGCAACGCGCGCTTCAACGCGCTGATCGACGAGATCGAGCGCGTGGCCGTGCGCTCGCGCGCGCCGATATTGCTCGTCGGGCCGACGGGCGCGGGCAAGTCGTTCCTCGCGCGGCGCATGTTCGAGTTGAAGCAGGCGCGGCACCAGATGAGCGGCCCCTTCGTCGAGGTGAACTGCGCCACGCTGCGCGGCGACGGTGCGGCGTCCACCTTGTTCGGGCACAAGAAGGGCTCCTTCACCGGGGCCGCGAGCGATCGCCCCGGCCTGCTGCGCACTGCGAACCAGGGCGCGCTGTTCCTCGACGAGATCGGCGAGCTCGGGCCCGACGAGCAGGCGATGCTGCTCAAGGCCATCGAGGAGAAGCGCTTCTTCCCCGTCGGCGCGGACAAGGAAGTGGAGAGCGACTTCCAGCTGATCGCAGGCACCAACCGTGATCTGCGCAGCGATGTGGCAGAGGGCCGTTTTCGCGAAGACCTGTTCGCGCGGATCAACCTCTGGACCTACGACCTGCCCGGCCTCGCGCAGCGGCCGGAAGACATCGAGCCCAACGTCGATCACCTGCTGGCCATCCACGCGGCCGAGAACCACCGCGTCGTGCGCTTCAACGCCGAGGCGCGCACGGCCTACCTGCGGTTCGCGCAGAGCGGCGAGGCGATCTGGAGCGGCAACTTCCGCGATCTCTCGGCGAGCGTGACGCGGCTCGCGACGCTGGCGGATGGCGGGCGGATTCCTGTCGCACTGGTCGAGGCCGAGATCGCACGGCTGCGGTGGCTCTGGAAGCACGGAGGGCCGGCCGCCGCTGCTGCAGTGAATGGCGATGTGGATCTGGACGCCTTGCTGGGCGAAGAGCGTGCAACGGCGCTCGACCTGTTCGACCGGCTGCAGCTCGAAGCGGTGGTGCGCGTGTGCCGGCAAGCGCGCAGCTTGTCGGATGCAGGGCGCCAGCTCTTCCAGGCCTCGCGCGAACAGCGCAGTGTGGTGAACGATGCGGATCGCCTCCGCAAGTACCTGGCGAAGCACGGCATCGAATGGAGCCGCATCGCGCAGGCCTGAGCTATCCTCCGCGCCGATGGCCACCCCTGCGCGCAACGTCCTCTTCATCTGCAGCCGCAACCAATGGCGCAGCCCCACCGCCGAGCAGCTCTGGCGCCGGCATCCATCGGTCTCGGCGCGCTCCGCGGGCACGAGTCCGAATGCGCGGCACCGCGTTTCCTTCGACGACATCGAGTGGGCCGACGTGATCCTCGTGATGGAAGAAAAACACAAGTCGCGGCTCGTGGCCGAGTTCACGCGGATGCTGGAAGGCAAGCCGATCCACGTGCTCGACATTCCCGACGAATACAAATACATGGACCCCGAGCTGGTCGAAGAACTCCAGCGCTCGGTCGGGTCCATCCTCGACATCGATTGACCTCATGACCGAGATCTACATCAGCACCGACGTCGAATCCGACGGCCCCATCCCCGGCCCGAACTCGATGCTCAGCTTCGGCTCGGCCGCCTACACGGCCGACAAGCAACTCGTCTCCACCTTCAGCGCCAACCTGCACACCCTGCCCGGCGCCGAAGCCGACCCCAAGACCGCCGCGTGGTGGGAAACCCAGCCCGAGGCCTGGGCCGCGTGCCGCACCGACCTGCAGGACCCGGCGCGCGCCATGCAGAACTACGTGACCTGGCTCAAGGGCCTGCCCGCGCGGCCGGTGTTCGTGGCGTACCCGGCGGGCTTCGACTTCCTGTTCGTCTACTGGTATCTCATGCGCTTCGCGGGCGAGAGCCCGTTCAGCCACTCGGCGCTGGACGTCAAGTCGTTCGCGATGGCGATGCTCAGGCTCGACTACCGCGACAGCACCAAGCGCGCGATGCCCCAACGATGGTTCGACAAGCTGCCGCACACGCACATCGCGCTGGACGATGCCATCGAGCAAGGCGCGCTCTTCTGCAACATGCTGGCGGAAAACCGCCGGGCCGCGGGCGAGCCATGACGGGACCGAAGCGCCGCTGGTGGCAGCTCGCGCTGTGCGCCGTGCCGCTCTTTCTCGGCGGCTGCGTGCAGTCGATGTTCTATTACCCCGACCACGTGCGCTACGAGACGCCCGATGCGCTGGGCCTGCGCTACGAGAGCGTGCAGTTCCAGAGCGCCGACGGCACGCACCTTACGGGCTGGTTCATTCCCGCGGTGGGCCGGCAGGGCCCAAAGGAGGCGAAGGAAGCCAAGGGCACCGTGGTTCATTTCCACGGCAATGCGCAGAACATGTCGACGCACTGGCGCTTCGTGGCGTGGCTGCCCAAGCAGGACTACAACGTGTTCGTGTTCGACTACCGCGGCTACGGCGAGTCCGAAGGCGTGCCCGAGCCCAAGGGCGTGTTCGAGGATTCCAGCGCCGCGCTGAATTACGTGCGCTCGCGCGCCGATGTCGATGCCGGGCGCCTCTTCGTCTTCGGGCAGAGCCTGGGCGGCACCAACGCGATCGCGGTGGTCGGCTCGGGCAACCGGGCCGGCGTGAAGGCGGCGGCGATCGAATCGACGTTCTATTCGTACGCGTCGATCGCGAACGACAAGCTCTCGGGCGCGGGCCTGCTGGTGAACGACGACTATGCGGCGTCGAAGTACGTGGCGGCCATCTCGCCGATTCCGCTGCTGTTGATCCACGGCACCGCCGATGGCGTGATTCCGCATGCGCATTCGCAGCGCCTCTTCGCCGATGCGCGCGAGCCCAAGCGGCTGATCGAAGTGCCGGGCGCCGGCCACCTCGAGCCGATGTCCGCACCGCGATTCGGCACCACCTACCAGCAGGCGCTGACCGACTTCTTCGACGCCGCGATGCGTTCGCCGGCACCATGAAGCACTTCGACGAAGCCGCCACCCGCGCGCCCCTGGGTTTCGAGAAACTCGTGCCCGCATTGCGCGCGGCTTTCGCGGCCGAGGCGCAGGTGCCGCCGCGCCATGTGCACGGCATCGAGACCGCGAATGCGGAAGGCGGCAGCAAGGGCACCGTGCTCATCATGCCGGCGTGGAGCGACGCGGGCTTTCTCGGCATCAAGACCATCAACATCTTCCCCGGCAACAGCGCGCGCGGCCTGCCGGGCCTGCATGCGACCTATGTGCTGTACGACGCGCGCACCGGCGTGCCGCTCGCGATGATGGACGGCAACGAGATCACCGCGCGCCGCACCGCCGCGGCGTCGGCGCTCGGTGCCTCGTTCCTCGCGCGACACGATGCGCGCCACCTGCTGGTTCTCGGCACCGGCCGCATCGCGCGCATGCTGCCGGCCGCGCATGCGAGCGTGCGACCCCTCGACGAAGTGACCGTGTGGAACCATCGCCCCGAAGGCGCCGAGGCGCTGGCCGCGCAGCTGCGTGCCGAGGGCTGGAACGCGCAGGCCGCGGTCGATCTTGAAGCGGCGGTGCGTAGTGCCGACATCGTCAGCTGCGCCACGCTGGCCACTTCCCCACTGGTGCGCGGCGAATGGCTCGTGCCGGGCTCGCACCTCGACCTCATCGGCAGCTTCACGCCCGCGATGCGCGAGGCCGACGTGCAGTGCTTCGCGGGCGCGCGCACCTTCATCGACACGAACGAGGCCCTGCAGAAATCGGGCGACCTGCTCGATGCGATCGCGGCCGGCACCCTGCGCGCGCCGGAGGTGCAGGGCACGCTCGCCGACCTCTGCCGCGGCGAACGCGCGGGCCGCCACGGTGATGCGGAACGCACCGTGTTCAAGGCCGTCGGCAGTGCGCTCGAAGACCTGACCGCCGCCACGCTCGTGTGGCAGCACACGGCCGCCTGAATCCGTCATTCAGGGTAAGTCCTGATCGTTCTGCGGGGCCTGCGACCCAACTAGGGGTCATGCGCAAGAGACACTCCATGCAACGAACGCGCGCCGCCGGGAGGCCGGCCCGTTTGTTCATGGCACGAAACTTGAAAGCAGCCAAGGGGAACCCGGTGTTGGACGACAGGCGCATACGTCATTCGGCTGATAGCGCCCCGCACCGAGTAGCACTAATCTGCTAATGCAAAGCGATCAGAGAGAGAAATCAGAGAGGCAACCGAATGCTCACCATCCTTCAGAAAGCCAACATCCTCAGCAAGGTGGGGTTCGACGTGCCGGCGCGACCGGACGACGATCTCTCGACCAACGCCGTGACAGGAGCGGCCGTCAAACCCGAAGGCATTTCCCAGAAGGCGCACGACTGGGCCAAGGCCATCGAGACCCTGTACGTGGCCTATGTGGCCGCCCGCGCCGCCAAGAGCCTGCGCGATTCCGAGGAAGTGCGGCAGACCGCGATGCTGCAGAAGCTGTCCTCGAAGGCTTACGCCTGAGCGGCTGAGCCGCCGGGGCAGCGGGCCCTTCGCATCGCTGCACGAGCGATGCGGAAGAAGAGCGCGGCCTGCGGCCAGCGCTCACGAGCAGCAGCGCATCGGCCGCTGCCGCTCTTCTCTCTTTTCCCTTCTGCGGGAGTCCTTGCACGTTGCGACTCCCCTCATTCAGCCCGCGCGGGCGCATGCAGCGCCCGCAGTGCCGGGCTGACTTGCCTTTTACTTGCCTTGCGCCGATTGCAGCACCGGGTTCTGCATGGTCGAGACGACCTTGCTGTTCACGCGCGAGCCGCTGGTCACGTTCTGGTCGGGTGCGGCGGCGGTGGCCATGGCTTCCTGGTAGACCTGGGCCGGGTCGCGCTGCGCGGTGAACGGGTCCGGACCGCGCGAGCCGCGCGTCACGTTCTGGTTCGGTGCGTGGGCGGTGTCCACGGCCTGCTTGTACATGGCTTCGGAGTCTGCCGACGAAACGAACGGGTCCGCACCGCGCGAGCCGCGGGTCACGTTCTGGTTCGGTGCATGGGCGGCGGCGACGGCTTCGGCTTCGACTTCCGCGCGGCTGCGGCCAGACGATTGCTGGGCCTGGGCGGTGGTGACGGCGAGCACCGCGAGTGCGGCGGCGAGGGCGAGTTGCGAGGTCTTCATGATTGGTTCTTTGCGAGTTGTTTGGAGGGGGTCGTCCCGTGGATGCGGGAAAACCCTGACCGAGTCTCGCGGGGCCAAAAGGCAGATCCGTGACGGCCCCAGGCGGCGATGGGTTGCCAAGCCGGGCGCCGACGCGTTGCGCGCGCTTCTGGTACGGCAGACTTCGCAACGGGCGAAAATCGGCCGCGCCCAAGTCCCTCTCTCCTGCCGCACCCGATTCCTCCCCCAAGTCCCAGCGCCCGTGACATCCACCGAACTCAAGGGCTTCATCCTCACCCGCCACTGGCGGGATGCGCCGGCCGGCACGGAGATCGAATACTGGCTCGCAACGGATGGCGGACCGGTCAAGGTCGTCCTGCCCGCGCAGACCTCCGTCGCATTCGTCGCAACCCGGCACAGGGCAGAGGTGGAGGCGCACCTCGCGGCCATGCCGGGCATGGAGGTCCGTGAGCTCGAGCTGAAGACCTTCCAGCAGGAACCCGTCGTCGGCGTCTACGCGAAGCACTTTCGCCAGCTCGGCCGCCTGGCGCGTGCTCTTCAGGCGCAGCGCATTCCGCTGCTCGAAGCCGACGTGCGCCCGCACGACCGCTACCTGATGGAGCGCTTCATCACCGCCGGCGTGCTGGTGGAAGGAGGCCTGGAAGGAGGGCACGCAGACCGCGCCACCCTCGTCGACTGCAGGCTCAAGCCCGCGCCCGAATACCGGCCGGTGCTGAAGGTGGTGTCGCTGGACATCGAGACGAGCCAGCACGAGGCGCTCTATTCCATCGCGCTGGACGGCATGCCCGACCGTGTCGTCTTCATGCTGGGCGAGCCGCCACCCGAACCCAGTGAGCCAGCTGAGCCGGGTGAGCCGGGTGGGCCCATGGACTTCTCGCTCGTCTATTGCCCGACCCGCAAGGCCATGATCGAGAAGCTCAACGACTGGTTCGAGCGGAACGACCCCGACGTCCTCATCGGCTGGAACGTCATCCAGTTCGACCTGCGGGTGCTCCAGAAAACGGCCAACGACTGCGGGGCGCCGCTTCTCCTCGGGCGGGAGCGCCGGCCCATCGAATGGCGCACGCACCCCGGCAAGCAGGGCTACCTGTTCGCGCCCACGCCGGGCCGCGTGATCATCGACGGCATCGACGCGCTCAAGGCCGCTGTATGGAGCTTCCCCTCCTTCAGCCTGGAGACCGTCTCGCAAGCGCTGCTGGGCGAGGGCAAGGCCATCGGCGACGACTACGACAAGATGGCCGAGATCGAGCGGCGCTACCAAGAAGACAAGCCCGCGCTCGCGCACTACAACATCCGCGACTGCGAGCTGGTCCTGCGCATCTTCGAGAAGGCCAAGCTGCTGCAGTTCGTGATGGAGCGCGCCCAGACCACGGGCCTGCAGGCCGACCACTTCGGCGGCTCCATCGCCGCGTTCAGCCACCACTACCTGCCGCGCATGCATCGCCTGGGCTACGTGGCGCCGAACGTGGGCGAGATCCCGAGCAAGGCCTACCCCGGCGGCTACGTGATGGACTCGAAGCCCGGGTTCTACGACTCCGTCGTGGTGCTGGACTACAAGAGCCTCTACCCCTCGATCATCCGCACCTTCCTCGTCGACCCGGTGGGCCTCGTGGAAGGCACGCACGCCGCCGACCCGGCGATGGCCGTCAAGGGTCCGCAAGGCACCGTCTTCTCGCGCGAGAAGCACTGCCTGCCGGAAATCGTGACCACGTTCTGGCGCGCGCGGGACGAAGCCAAGCGGGACAAGAACGAGCCGCTGTCGCAGGCGCTGAAGCTGCTCATGAACTCCTTCGCCGGCGTGCTGGGCGCGGCCGACTGCCGCTTCTTCAATCCCAAGCTCGTGTCCGCCATCACCCTTCGCGGCCACGAGATGATGAAGCTCACACGCGAGTTCGTGGAGAAGCGAGGCTACGCCGCGATCTACGGCGACACCGACTCCATCTTCATCTGGCTCAAGCGCACCCACACCAACGAAGAAGCGCACGCCATCGCGGCGACCCTGGCGCGAGACCTCAATGCCTGGTGGACGCAATCCCTTCGCGACCAGCACGGCCTCGCGAACTTCCTGGAGATCGAGTTCGACACCCACTACAAGAAGTTCTTCATGCCGACCATCCGCGGCTCGGAGGTGGGCAGCAAGAAGCGGTATGCGGGCCTGAGCGTCGATGCCAAGGGCAAGGAGGACATGGTCTACCGCGGCCTGGAGATGGCGCGCAGCGACTGGACCCCGCTGGCGCGCCAGTTTCAGGAGGGGCTGCTCTCGCGCATCTTCCACGGCGAGCCCTACAAGGCGTTCGTCGCGGACTATGCACAGGCGCTGCTTGCAGGCGAGATGGACGACCTGCTCGTCTACCGCAAGCGCCTGCGCCACCGCCTGGATGCCTACCAGGTCAACGTGCCGCCGCAGGTGCGCGCGGCGCGGGTTGCCGACGACTACAACGCCCAGCTCGGGCGCCCCAGGCAGTACCAGAACGGCGGCTGGATCCGGTACGTCATGACGCAAAGCGGGCCCGAGCCCATGGAGAACCGCCAGTCCCGCATCGACTACGAGCACTACCTGGGCAAGCAGCTCCAGCCGATTGCCGACGCGCTCCTGCAGCCGATGGGTGAGAGCTTCATGGCGCTGACGACGGCGCAGCAAGGTCTGTTCTAGGGCGTTGCGAGCGGCGCGACGGCCTTCGTGCCACCGGCGTCTAAATGGAAGCCCCATTGCCTTGTCCCGGCAGATCGACGCCCAATCCGTATCGGGCGCGTCACCGGATATTTTCCAACCGGCATGGCCGCCTCGCAGGCCCCGCGCTGGCCCCTTTCGCGCCGAACGTCCCGTCGCACAACATGGAGAAAACCAGGATGCCCGCAGCCATGTTCGCCGCCCTCTTCTTCACGGTGGCGCTTCTCGTCACCACGGCCTACTTCATCATGGGCTCCATCCCGCTGCTGGTGCTCAAGCACGACACGCCGCTCGATGCGCGCTTCGTGCGCGGCTTCTTCAACCTCTACTACGTGGGCGCGTTCATCACGGCCAGTGCGACGGCGATCAGCTTCGCGCTCGCGGGGCGCTTCGGCATCGCCGCGGGTGCGGCGGCGCTGGCGGCGATGGCCATCGTGCTCCGCAAGAAAGTCATCCCCAAGATGGACGCACTCGGGGAACAGATCAAGTCCAACTACATGGACGCGATTCCGGGGTTCCGCAAGACGCACATCACCGCCATCCTGATCAACCTCGCGCAGCTGGTGGTGATCGTGTGGACGCTCATTGCGGTGAGCCGGCAGTAGCAGTAGCAGCAGCAGTAGCAGCCGCCCCGCGCCGAAGCACCACCGGCGCGCCACCGGCCGCACGCGCCCGCAGCTGGCCGCATCCGCCATCGACATCCTGCCCCGCCGAATCGCGCAGCTTCGTCAGGATGCCGCGCTCGTGCAGCGTGCGCGCGATCTCTTCGCAGCGCGCCCACGACGGCCGGCTGAACGCCACGCCGTCCACCGCGTTGAACGGAATCATGTTCAGCACGCCGTACTTGCCCGAGAGCAGTTTGACGATGCCTTCGATCTCGTCCTCGCCATCGTTCACGCCTTCGAGCAGCGCCCACTGGTACTGGATCGGATAACCGGTCGCCCGCGCATAGCGCTCGCCCGCATCGACCAGTTCCTCGGGCGTCATGTTCGGCGCACGCGGCAGGAGCGTCCGGCGCAGCCCGGCCTTGGTCGTGTGCAGCGAGAGCGCCAGCGCCGGCTTCACGCGCTCCTGGTGCAGCCGCTCGAACGCACGCGGGTCACCCACGGTGGAGAACACCAGGTTCTTGTGGCCGATGTTGCCCACGGTGCCGAGCAGCTCGATCGCCTCCATCACGTTGTCCAGGTTGTGCGCGGGCTCGCCCATGCCCATGAAAACGACCTTGCGCACCTTGCGGCGGGTGCGCGCGAGCGCGACCTGCGCAACGATCTCGGCGCTGCCCACCTGGCGCAGCAACCCGCCCTGGCCCGTCATGCAGAACTGGCACCCCACGGCGCACCCGACCTGCGACGACACGCACAAACCATCGCGCGGCAGCAGCACGCTCTCCACGGTCTGGCCGTCCGCAAGCGTGACCAGCAGCCGCTCGGACCCATCGGCGCCGGGGTGAACGGTGTGAATGCGCGCGAGCCCCGCGAGCTCGGCCTCGATGGCCGGCAGCGCCTCCATCAGCGACGACGGAAAGAAGCTGTGCGGCAGTCGCCGGCCGCTGTCGCGCGGCAGCGCGTGCGACCACAGCCGCAGGATGCGCTGCTCGTGGCTCGGGCCCGCGCCGGCTTCGCGGAGGCGCCGTTTCAGTTCGTGGATGCGCATGCGGTGTGGGGGGATGGGCGGTGGGGTAGCGGTGGGGGTGGCGTGCTGGCGGCGTCAGCGATCCGTCGCCCGATTTTCCCATCAACCCCTTCGAGCCGGCGGCTCAGCCGCCCGGCTTGAAACCGAACACCTCTTTCCAGGCCGCATCCGCGCTGTCGCGTTCCCATGCCGACCCAACGGGCTTGTCAGTGACCGCGCTCAACGTGGGGTCCATCTTGAGAAAGGAATTCAGCGGACAGATTTTCGGCGGGTTGTCGTCGAGCACTTTCTGGCTCTCCCTTCCGCTCTGAAAGATCCAGCCCGAGTCGTACGGGTTGTTCGGCTTCACCCGGTAGGCGAAGCACACGGGCAGCCGGTTCGGTCCCATCACCTGGTCCGAGGCCAGCACCAGCGGCGCGAGGGCGGCGAACTTGTCTTCCCACGGCTCTTTCTTCTTCTTGAATGGCCACATGTCGATGCTCCTTCCGTTCAGTGTCTGGTGCCCTTGACGCGATCGATCAGCTTGCGCGCGAAACGCCCCAAGGTCATCGGCCCCAGCCGATGGTTGAGCCGCGCGCGCTGCGCTTCGGGCATCTGCGCGCCGAAGCGCCGCAGCGTGTCGCGGATCGTCGTGTACTGCTGCTCGTGCCGGCCCATCAGGCCATACGCCTCGGCGAGCCATTCGCTCGCATTGACGACGCGCTCGCGCATCGGCGCGTCGGTGCTCTCGCCGAAGCGGCCGATGAGCGTCTTGTAGACCTCGGCGCGCCCCGCCTGGTCGCCTTGCTGGCCGAGCACGCTCGCCTGGTCGATCATCGCCTTGGCCACCCACAATTGCAGCGTGGCGTCCTTCGCGTGGCCGTCGCGCCCGAGGAGCCGCGCGTAGCTTTCCAGCGCGGCGTCGGTGTCGCCGGCCTGCTTGTGGGTCAGGCCCTGGCAATAGAACGCACGCGCCACGCGGCGGCGAAGATCGATCACGTTGGAGTCGCTCCAGCGCGCGATGATGTCGCTGTACACCGCCTGCTCCTGGTCATGCCGCCCGAGCTTGTCGAGCGCCGCGCTCTTGTAGCCCAGGCACAGCGCGACGCGCTCCTGGATCGACATCGACAGGTCCTGGCCATAGCGCGCGTCCATCTCGTCCGCGCACGCGACCACGCGTTCGAGCTGGCCCAGCTGCTGCAGCATGTAGGTCTTGTTGACGAGCGCGCGAGAGCACTGGTTGCGCAGCTCGGGGTGGCTCGCTTCGATGTGCTCGGCCAGCACCTGGTCGGTCAGCGCGATGCCCTCGCGCTGCTTGCCGGCTTCGCCCAGCTCGTAGCCGCGCGTGATGGTGGCGCGTATCTCATCGAGCTTTTCGACGCGCAGGTCCGGAAAATCGCCGCCGAAATCCGCGCCCGAGAGCCTGTCGAGCGTGACGAGGCAGGTCTGGCGGCTCGCGGCCGCCTTGGACAAGGTGTCGCGCATGGCCTCCGAGGTGATGTTGCGAAAGCGCGCGACGATTTCGTCGTACACCGCGAGCGCCTCCTCCGGGCGGTCCACGAGCTTGAGCAGCAGGTAACCTTTGTTGAGCAGCGCGCTCGCCACGATCTGCAGCACCCGCTCGTCGGCCTCTTCGGCCGTGAGCGCGAGCAGCCGGTCGTAGGCCGCGAGCGACGCATCGAAGTCTTCGGCTTCGCGCAGTTCGTGGGCGTGCGAATACAGCACATCGATCACTTGCCTGCGCAGATCCGCGACCGGGTCGCGCCCGAAATCCGCGGCCAGCGCGTCGAGCATCGGCGTCTGCGCGTCGAGCGGCTGATCGCGCAGGGCCACCATCTGCAGGCGTGCGTGCAGGGCCTCTTCGCGCATCGCCTGGCTCGCGCTCGCATCGACGCCCGATGCGGCCGCCTCGTACAGCGCGATCGCCTCGCCGTTGCGGCCGGCGCCGCGCAGCACGCTGGCGCCCGCCATGGCGGCGCGCGTCGCGGTGAGGACGAGCGCTGCGTCGGTCTCGCCGGTGTGCTTGCCGAAGCGCGCGTGCACCGCCGCGAACTGGGCGGCAGCGTCTTCCGAACGGTCGATGTCGCGCAGCGCCTGGCCGCGCGCCACGCCGGCGCGCGCGACCCAGCGCCGCACCGGCACGAGCGCCGAATCGCCGAAGCGCGCATCCAGCGCGTCGCAAGCGGGCAGCACGTCTTCGGGCGCTTCGGCGTCGTAGGCGGTGCGGCACATCACCTCGGCCATCAGCTCCTCGATGTCGTCGCCGGTGTGATGGCCGAAGCGCGCGATGAGCGCGGCGCGCACCGCAGGCACTTCGTCGTCGCGGCCGAGGCGGTACAGCACGTGCGTCTTCAACGCCATCGCGCGGCAGGCGCGCAGCGCGACGCCGGGCAGTTCGTCGGCAAGATGCGTGGCCAGCACGTCTTCGCAGGCGGCCAGCGCGCGCTCGGTTTCGCCGGCGTCGTCGAGCATGTCGGCGCGCAGGAACCCGGCGCGCGCATGCACTTCGCGCAGCGCCTCGCGCGGATCGCCCCTGTAGGCGGCGAGCACTTCGGCGAGCATGGGGATGGCCTCTTCGACGCGCCGGCCCGCGTCGGCCAGGCGCATGGCCTGGGTGATGCGCGAGTGGCCGACCCAGCCGGCCACGGCGGGCTCGGGCGCATGGGCCAGGTCGCGCCACGCGGCATCGAAGGCCTCGCGCGATTCAGCGGGGTACTCCAGGTCGGCAAGCAGCTCGCCGCGCCAGATGCGGGCGCGCGCGACGGTCTCGCGCGTGGCCTCGGGCGCATCGCCGGCGTAGCGGCGCACGATGTCTTCGCAGCTGCGCACCATGTCCACCTTGGCGAACGCGCCGCCGAGGGAGCCGGCCACCACGGCGCGCTGGAAGGCGGCGTGGGCCACCCAGGTGCGCACCTCGGGCGTGGTCGCGTCGCCGAAGCGGCGCTCGACTTCTTCATACGCCTGCACCTCGCGCCGGGCCTCGCCCATGGCGCGCCATGCGCTGCCCTTGGCGTTGAGGGCCTGCGCGATCCAGAGCGCGCGGCCGGCCGGTGCGGCATCGGCATGCGCGATCAATGCATCGCAGAGTTCGGCGCGGTCGGCGTGCCGGCCGAGCTGGGCGAGCGCCTCGCCCTTGCGCAGCCACGCTTCGTACAGGTGCTCTTCGAGCAGGGGGTCGTTGGCGGCGTGCAGGCGGACGATGACCTGCTCGGCCTCGGCGATGCTGGCCAGTGCCGCGGCTTCGACTGCGTTCGTCGTGCTCAATCGGGGTCCTTCCCTTGCGTGCCGCCTGCCCGTTGCAGGCAGGGGCACTTTAAAGGAAGGCGAAGTCGAAGCCGGCGCGGGGCCGGCGCTTCACGCGATCATGCGATCACGCAGTCAAGGCCATCACCACCGCACCTTGAACCCCACGCTCGCATTCACCCCGCTCTTCACGCGCGAATCGCCGCTCGAGCTCCACAGCTTGCCCAGCTCCGCGTACACGCCCACGTTCTCGCTCACCTGCAGCGTGCCGCCTACCGCCAGCTCGGTGCTGGTGCCGCCGGTGCGCGTGGAGATGTCCGCAAAGCCCGCCGGGCCGATGAAGCGCGCGACGTCGGTGCCGCGGTTGCCGCGGTACACGTTGGCGCGCACATAGGGCTGCAGCACGCCGGCGCCGGTGGCGATCTGGCCCTTCACGCGCACGCCGGCGCGCACCAGCGTGCCGTTCTGGCTGTCCTGCTGCACGATCGCGCCGGGGATGCCCACGTCGCCCAGCCGCACGCGCTGGTGCACCAGCTGCAGCTGCGGCTCGATGGTCCAGTTCTGTGCGATGGCGAACGATTGCCCCACCTCGATCGACGCCAGCGTGCTGTTGCCTTTGCCGCCGCTGGAAATGCCCAGCGTGGGCGATGCGGTGTAGCGGTGGCGCCCGGCCTGCAGCACGCCGTCGACGTACAGGCCGCTGTTGTTCTTCCAGGTGGCGTAGCCGCCGACGTATTCGCTCTTCTGGTCGGTCTTGCCGACCGAGAGGTTCGCAAGGCCGCTGGCGAAACCGTTCACGCGCATGTCGCCATCGAGCTGGCCGACGTACACGCCCACGCGCCAGTTCGGGTCGGCCCACACGTCGGTGCCGGCCTGGAAGCCCGTCAAGCGACCCTTGCTCGTGGGGCTCACGGTGCCGCCTTGCGAGATGGTGCGATCGGTGCTGATGATGCGGCCCCAGGCCTGGCGGTAGCCCTGCGTGGGTGAGCCCGTGTTGGGGCCGGCGACCAGGTCGTCGCCTGTGCGCTGGTGCATGTTGCCGAGCATCGCGAGGCTGGCCTGGCGCAGCTGCTCGGGCAGCGCGGCGTAGAGCGGCACTTCGGCGCGGTAGGTGGGCACGGGCAGGCCGCCCACGCCAGTGCCTGTTCCGGTGCCGGTGCCCGTGCCTGTACCGGTGCCCCCACCGCCACCGGGTGGCGTGACGGGCGCGGCGGTCGAGCGCAGATACCAGTTCTCGCCCGCGCCGGCGGCATCGGCCGCGTACAGCCGGTATTCGTAGGCGCCCGCATCGACATGCGCGCCGGCCAGCGCGAACGCGCTCTTGGTGGTCTGCGCGGTGGTGGTCGCGCCGTTGATGGCGCTGATCACCTCGATGCCGTTGCCGGTGGTGAGCGCGCCCAGGCCGCCCAGGTTGGTGATCTGCACATTGGTCGTGCCGCTCGCGACGGCGGTCGCCCCGCTCAGGATGAGCCGGTCGCTCGCGCTCGCGCTGCCGCCCAGCGCGGTGCCCAGCCGCAGCGTGCCGCCGTTGCCCACCCACGGGCCGTTCACGGTGAGCGTGGTGCCGGGCACCGTGCCCACCAGCGACACCGTGCCGCTGTTGGCCATCGACGCGATCGTCTGACTGTTGCCGGCCATGTCCAGCGTCGCGCCCGAGGCCACGGTGAAGGCGCTCGCGGCGCTGAGGACGTTGGCCGCGCCCGCGCGCAGGGTACCCACCGCCACATTGGTACCGCCTGTGTGCGTGTCGGCGCCGCCGAGCGTGAGCACGCCTGCGCCGGCCTTCACGAGATCGCTGGCGCCGGAGATCGCGCCCGTCCACGCGAGGTCGCGCCCGTTGGTATCGATGGTGCCCGTGCCGCCCAGCAGCAGCGCGTTGTTGACGGTGAGGCCAGCGGCGCCGGCGATGACACTCGCGGTCGCGCCCGCGCCGATCGAAATTGCGCCCGTCATCGACGAGCCCGTGTTCAGCGTGAGGCTGTTGGCGCCGCCCGTGAACGCGACCGCCGCGGCGCGCGTCGCGCCATCGCCGCCGAGCCCGCCCGAGATGGCGCCGCCGTTGACGATGGCGAGGTTCGCCCCCGTCACGCCCGCGCCGCCAACGCCGTTGGCGCCGGCCGGTCCGCCGCTGCTGTTGGCGCCGCCTGCGCCACCCGCGCCGCCGGTGATCGAACCGGTGTTGTTGATGCTCGCGCCCGCGCCGGTCGATGCGAGGCCCGCCCCGCCATCGCCGCCAGCGCCCGGCGAACCGGTGCCGCCCGCGCCGCCGCCCGCCGCACCGCCCGCGCCCCCGGCGCCGCCCGTGATCGCGCTGCTGTTGCCGAAGGTGACGGCCACGCCCGCGAGCGTCGCGCCGATGCCGCCCGCGCCGCCGCCACCACCCGAGGCGTTGGCACGCGGCCCCGGCAGTTCGGCCCCGCCCGCGCCGCCCGCACCGCCCGCGATGGGGCCGGTGCTGTTCACGGTGAGCCCCGGGTTGGTCGAGTTCAGATAGAACCCGCCGCCCCCGCTGCCGCCCCCGCCGCCTTGCGAGAACGCGTTGCCGCCCTGCCCGCCCGCGCCGCCTGTGGAAGAACCCGTGGCCGTGTAGTTGCCGAGCGGGCCGTTGAGGATCGAGCCGTACCCGCCCGCGCCGCCGCCGCCGGCCGCCCAGTAGCCGTCGCCGCCCGCGCCACCGGCGCCGCCGGTGTAGCTGTCGGCCGAGTTGGAAATGTTGTTGCCAATCGACGCGCCCTGGAAGCCCCCGCCCCCGCCGCCGCCGTAGCCGTCGCCCACGCCCGGCCCGCCGGTCTGCGCCTGGCCCGCGCCGCCCGCGTCGCCCTGGAACGCGCCCGGCCCGGCCGGCGTGCTCGCCGCCCCGGCCGCGCCGCCGTTGCCCGGCGTGGCGCCGCCGAAGCCGCCCGTCGTGGCGTTGGCCCCCGCGGTCACGCCGCCCGGCGTCGACGCCCCGCCCGCGCCGCCGAACGCGCCGATCGTGCTGTCGTTGAGCCCGCCGCTGCCCCCGGCGCCATCGCTGCCGCCCGCGCCGCCGTTCAGCGTCGTCTCGCCGACCGGCACGCCGCCCGCGCCGCCGGCGGCGAGCACCGGCACAACGCACACCAGCAGCGCAGCCGCTGCCGCCACGGCGCGCACGCCGCCCGTGCTGGACGAGCGCGAAGGGCCGCGCGAGATTTCCGGCGCGGCCACCCAGGTGGCCAGCGCGGGATTCCAAAGGGTCCGGAAGATTTTGTTCATGGCTTCAACGTGTTTTGCGGTCATTGATCGGGCCAGGCGCCCGAATGCAGCAGCAATTGCTTGCTCCTCCCTCCGCGCGCCGTTGATTTCTCGCTTGCAAGTGAAAAATGTAAGTACGCGTACCGGTTACGCATATACCCGGGCGGGAGTACCCCAAATGCGCCGGATTTTTGTGGCGTGGTACCGCTTTGCCTCTCGGGCGGGAGGGTTTGAGTCGGGGTACCTATCACCGGCGTCAAGAAGTAACAAATGCTTCGCGCATCTGGCAATTTCCTCGCTGGGGAAGGCGCAGGAGCGGCAGTGGGCGGCCGCAAAATCCTGCGCACTATCAATACGCGGGCACCGCGAGAGGGAGGAACTGAAGATGGCTTACTTGAAGGAACTCAAGGTCACGTTCAAGCGGAGGCAGGTGGATGACGACCTGATCAACAAGCCCGCGCAAAGCCCTGAGCAGGTCTACGCGCTGTTCAAACACTTGCAGGACGAACCGAAGATGAAGGTCGTCGGACTGCATCTGAATTCTCAGATGGAGATTCTTTCGTACGAGACTGCTGCGATTGGCAGTGCGAAAACCGTCGTGCTCAAGGCGGTAGAGATCTATCGCAACGCGATCCTCGCTGGGGCCACTTCGCTGATCGTTGTAGAGAACCATCCTTGGGGTGACTGCAACCCGACGATGGATGACATGGTGCTTGCGGAGCGACTGGTTTCTATTGGGACATTGCTTGATATGCCGCTGAGAGATTTCATCCTAATTGAATATGGAAGGTATTACAGTCTTCGAGAAAATCGATTGATCTAACAGGTCCCTTCACAAAAAAATCCAAAGACCCGGCTCACTCCAAAAAACTAGCAGCCAATAGGCCGGGCACTCGCTGCACTGCCGCAAAAATTAACTCGGCCAACTCTTATATAACTACCAAGCAAGAAGAGATCGCATTCACCAGAAATCTTGAGCACCACAATATGACCCGAAATCATCTCCGCTGGATTCTTATTCTGGCAATTGGCGTGTATGCAATTGCAATTATTGTCGCAATATTATTGCGACGGCCATTTGATCAAAACCCTTCAGCCTATTACGCCGCATACAAGGATGCTATTCCTCTCGTAATTGCAATTCCGGCGGCATATCTCGCATTTGCTTTTCAGCGGCGCAATAGCTACCTACAGGCCCTTCGGGCTGTCTGGGGACACATGGTTGAAGCGATTGCTGCGGCTCTCGCATACACAGAAATAGAGGCTCCGACCCAAGAACAACGACTTCAGGTACTCACAAAGCTGAGTGTTGCAATTGAAGAGGTTCGAGGCGTGTTCAAAAACATTCCAGCCGACGGAGCATCCGATGGGTGGTATCCGTTTGAACCAATTAAACAAATTCACCAAGAAATCCGGGAACTTACCTGCAGCAATTTAACTGATTCGGCAAAATTGCGAAGTAATGCAAAAAAGAGAATCTATGATATGTGGAAGGCAAGTCGATCGCGATTATTGGCCGAATTTGATCGAGACAAGCCAACACATCATCATGCAGAGTATGCCGAATTGGGGCCGCGTCGTGGAACCTCAGCGGGTATCGAATAGGTGCACAAGATTTTACTTTTTTAGCTAAGAGGTAATGCAATGTCGACTCAGATCAAACGAGAACCTGATTTGCTGCAAGCATGGAGTCTGAGGGAGCTAAACGACCGCGTAGAACACCTTCATGGGCGCGATCAGGCGCAGAAAACCGCCACGTGCGCCCAGTCCGTCTGCAAGCGGCAGGACTACATGAAATACCATTATTGCGAGGTAGAGCGACTGATAGGCGCACAGCTTAAAGAAACCAATTCAGATGATATTTTGACCAACTATGTATTTCCCAAAAATACGCCCGAGTATCACGAATTTCATTCTCGACGCACGGAGGCGGAAGCAAATTTAATTGCCTTTTTACAATGCATTCACGCGACCGAAGACACGCTAGCGCATGTCGTTTATTTTGCATTGAATCTTAATCAACTAAAGCCCTCTCGAATCTCAATAAAAGCGGTCTGCGAACTGCTTACACCCAGTCCTCTCCAAGCTGAAATTAGCGCCATGTTGAACAACGCAGAACTAAGGCACGTGGCGGCTTTGGTAAATCACTCAAAGCACCGAAGCGTCGTCGGAGCGGCAATTTCTGTTAGTTTTATTGAAGACGAGCAATCTCACGGACTCAAATTTGAGGGTTTCACCTATCGAGAACATTGCTATCCGCAACGCTGGGCCATCCCATTTATGAAAACGTCTTTCGACGCGATGCAGGAACATATGCTCCGAATCGGAAAGGCGTTGAATGCGCAACTCGCTATTTAGCTTTTGGATTATGAATTTGATCAATGGCTTTATAAACCCGAGGCATGTAAATCGCCGGCGCATCAAGCTCTCACGGGCCTACTTCCACCAAAAGGCAAGACCGTCAACCATCAAGACAGGCGACGTCCTCGGGGGTGCTGACACCATCGGCTGCCGTTGTCTAGGCATCGAAGTCGGGTTGAAAACCTACGCGGTGTTCAGATTGCCGGCAGCACGTCGCCGTCGCTAGGGTGGCGAGCGCTAAACAGCGCGCGTGTGGTGCTGAAGGTGCTCGCCGGCCACGTCGACGTTGCGGGTGGTAGCGCAATGCGGTGGCTGCCGTCCAGGAGCATTGCCGATTGGAAGACATTGCCGCTGATGCCGATCGGCATCGAGATCGTTGCGCGGCCATCGACGGCGAACGCACCGGCGGCGGTCACTCCGCGCGGGACGCACGGAGCGACGGGCCGGGCTTCAAGCCCCGGTGCTCAATCCAGCGAAACGTTCGCCTTCTTGATCACATCCCCAAACCGCTTCGTCTCACTCGCCACGAACTGATCGAACTGCGGCCGCGTCGTCGGAAACGGCTCATACCCAAAGCTCTTGAACTTCTCCAGCACGTCCGGTTCGGCCAAGCCCTTCTCGATATCGCGCTTGATCTTCTCGGTCACCGAGGCGGGCAGGCCCTTGGGCACTGCAATGGCGTTCCAGCCGATCACCTCGAAGCCCTTGGGGCCGCCCGATTCGGCGACGGTCGGCACGTCGGGGAAGGCGGCGTTGCGCTGGGGCGCGGCCACGGCCAGGAAGCGCAGCTTGTTCGCGCGCTGCAGCGGGCCGGCGGTGGCGCTGCTGCCCAGCGCAAAGGCCAGCTCGCCGGTCGCGACGGACGTGTAGAGCTGCGTGGTTTCCTTGTAGATGATGTGTTCCATCTGCGTGCCGGTGGCCGACTCGAACAGCTCCGAGCCCAGGTGCACCGGGTTGCCGACCGACCACGAGCCGTAGTCCAGCTTGCCGGGGTTGGCCTTGGCGTCGGCGATGAGGTCGCCCACGGTCTTGTACTTGCTGTTGGTGGCAACGGTGAAGAAGAAGTAGGTCTTGAAGAGCGGCAGCAGCGTGTCGAAGTCCTTGGCGCTGTCGTAGGGCAGCTTCTTGAAGAGCGCGGGGTATGCGGCCAGGTGCACGTTGTCGAGCACGATGATGTCGTGGCCGTCTTTGGCGCCGCGCTTGAAGGCGTCGATGGCGATGAAGCCGTTGCCGCCCGGGCGGTTTTCCACCACCACCGGCTGGCCCCAGGCGCGCGAGAGCTTGTCGGCCACCAGGCGCGCAACGCCGTCGGGGCCGCCGCCGACCGGGAACGGCGTGATGATGCGCACGGGCTTGGTGGGGAATGTTGCCTGTGCGGCCTGCGCCGATGCGGTGACGGGCGCGAGCGCGGCGGTGGCCAGCGCGAGTGCGGCGGCCACGCCAATGGCGCGTCGCGTTGTGTTCGACTTCTTCATCCTCTGATCCTCTTCTTTCGGTTCTCTTGGTTTGAAACTTCTCTCAGGCGGTTCTTCTGCCCGCCTGATTCGGGCTGCGGTTACTCCACCACCGCGCCCGAGCTCTTGACGATCGCCGCCCACATCGCGCTCTCCCGCGCGATGAGCGCCGCGTACTCGGCGGGCCCGCCGAGCAAGGGCACGGCGCCTTCTACGTCGAGGCGCGACTGGAATTCTTTTTCTCCCGCCACCTTCAGCATCTGCGCCGCGAGCTCTTTCACGAACGCATCGGGCGTGCCGCGCGGCGCGAGGATGCCGTAGGTGAGCGTGCTCTCGAAGCCCGCGAGTTCGCGCAGGCTGGCCGCAGCTTCGGCCACGGTGGGCACATCGGGCAGCGTGGGCAGGCGCTTGTCGCCGGTGACGGCAATCGCGCGCAGCCGCCCGCCCTTCACGAGCGCGAGCGCGGGCGGGATGACGCTGAACATCATCTGCACCTGCCCGCCCGCCAAGTCGGTGAGCGCGGGGTTGGTGCCCTTGTAGGGAATGTGATTGAGCTTGGTGCCGGTGCGCTGCGCGAAGAGCTCGCCGGAGAGATGCCCGCCGGTGCCGCTGCCGCTGGATGCGTAGTCGAGCATGCCGGGCCGCGCCTTCGCCTCGGCCACGAGGTCGGCCACGCTGCGCACCTTCGATGCGGCGGGCACCACGAGCACGAGCGCCGATGACGCGAACATCGCCACGGGCACGAGGTCTTTGCGCGCATCGAACTTCAGGCCCTTGTAGAGCGCGGGGTTGATCGACACGGTGCCCGTGTGGCCGAGCAGGAGCGTGCTGCCGTCGGGCGCGCTGCGCACCACCTGCTCGGTGCCGAGGTTGCCGCCCGCGCCGGGCTTGTTGTCGACGATGACGCCGGACTTGCGCAGCTCGCCCAGGCCCTTGGCCATCTGGCGCGCGAACACGTCGTTGCCGCCGCCGGCCGCGAAGGGCACGACGATGCGGATCGGCTTGGCATCGGCCTGCTGCGCGTAAGCGGGCACGCCCGCTGCCGCCAGCAAACCGAGCAGCAGCTCGCGCCGCGCGAGGCCGACCATCGCCATCAGACGCGTTCCAGGATCACGGCAATGCCCTGCCCCACGCCGATGCACATCGTGCACAGCGCGTAGCGGCCGCCGCCCTTGTGCAGCTGGTTCACCGCGGTGGTGGCCAGACGCGCGCCGCTCGCGCCAAGCGGGTGGCCCAGCGCGATGGCGCCGCCGTTGATGTTCACGCGCGCGTCGTCGTCCTTCAGGCCCAGGAGGCGCAGCACGGCGAGGCCCTGCGCGGCGAAGGCTTCGTTGAGTTCGATGACGTCGATCTGGTCGATGGTGAGGCCGGTGAGCGCCAGCACCTTCTGCGTGGCCGGTGCGGGGCCGATGCCCATCACGCGCGGCGCGACGCCCGCGGTGGCCATGCCGACCACGCGGGCGCGGGGCGTCAAGCCATGCTTGGCCGCGCTGGCTTCGTCGGCCAGCAGCAGCGCGCAGGCGCCGTCGTTCACGCCGCTGGCATTGCCCGCGGTCACGGTGCCGTCGGGGCGCACGATGGGCTTGAGCTTGGCCAGCGCCTCCAGCGTGGTGTCACGCGGGTGCTCGTCCTTGTTGACGATGAGGGCGTCGCCCTTTTTCTGGGGCACGGTGACGGGCACGATCTCGGCATCGAAGAAGCCGGACTTCTGCGAGGCCACGGCGCGCAGCTGCGAGTTGAGCGCCATCAGGTCTTGCGCCTCGCGCTCGATCTTGTAGTCGGTGGCCACGTTCTCGGCCGTCTCGGGCATGGAGTCGACGCCGTACTGCGCCTTCATGAGCTTGTTGACGAAGCGCCAGCCGATGGTGGTGTCGTACACCGCGTTGTTGCGGCTGAAGGCGCTCTCGGCCTTGGGCATGACGAAGGGCGCGCGGCTCATGCTTTCCACGCCGCCGGCGATCATCAAGCCGGCTTCGCCGGCGCGGATGGCGCGGGCTGCCGTGCCGACCGCATCGAGGCCCGAACCGCACAGGCGGTTGATGGTCGCGCCGCCGAGTTCGAGCGGCAGGCCCGCGAGCAGTGCCGACATGCGCGCGACGTTGCGGTTGTCTTCGCCGGCCTGGTTGGCGCAGCCGTAGAGCACGTCGCTCACGGCCTGCCAGTCGACGTTCTTGTTGCGTTCCATCAGTGCGCGCAGGGGCACTGCGCCCAGGTCGTCGGTGCGCACGCTGCTGAGCGAGCCGCCGTAGCGGCCGAAGGGGGTGCGAACGGCGTCGCAGATGAAGGCTTGGTTGGTCATGTGGTCTGTCTCTTGAATGGTTGAACGGGTCAGGCAGCGATCGGCAGGCCGACGAGCTTCTCGAGCTCTTCGCGCGTGAGGCCCTCGACGAGGTCGACGAGCTTCAGGCCCTGCGGCGTGCATTCGAGCGTGGCGAGGTCGGAGTACACGCGCTTGACGCACCCGATGCCGGTCAGCGGATAGGTGCATGCCTCGACCAGCTTGCTCGTGCCCTGCTTGGTGAGCAGGTCCATCATCACCCACGTCTGCTTGGCGCCGATGGCCAGGTCCATCGCGCCGCCGACGGCGGGAATGGCGTCTTTCTCGCCGGTGTGCCAGTTCGCGAGATCGCCCGTGGCCGACACCTGGAACGCGCCGAGCACGCAGATGTCGAGGTGGCCGCCGCGCATCATCGCGAAGCTGTCGGCATGGTGAAAGAACGAGCCGCCCGGCAGCAGCGTGACGGGCTGCTTGCCGGCGTTGATGAGGTCGTAGTCTTCCTCGCCGGCCTCGGGCGCAGGGCCCATGCCGAGGATGCCGTTCTCGCTTTGAAGAATGACCTCGCGGCCCTGCGGCAAATGATTCGCCACGAGCGTGGGCTGGCCGATGCCCAGGTTGACGACGGCGCCGTCGAAGATGTCCTGCGCGACGCGGGCGGCCAGCTGGTCCTTGGTGCGGCGTGTGTATGTGGTGGTCGGGGTGGTCATGTTCATGCTGCCTTCTTGAAACCGCCGGCTTGCGTCGCCACGCGTTCGATGCGCACCACCTGGTGCACGAAGATGCCCGGGGTCACGACAGTCTCGGGGTCCAGGGTGCCGAGTTCGGCGATGTCGTGCACGGTGGCCACCGTTTTCCTGGAGGCCATGGCCATCACCGGGCCGAAGTTGCGCGCGGCCTTGCGGTAGACCAGGTTGCCCCAGCGGTCGCCGCGCTCGGCCTTGATGAGCGCCACGTCGCCGTGGATGGGGTACTCCAGCACGTACTGCTTGCCGTCGATCTCGCGCGTTTCGCGGTTGCCCGCGAGCTCGGTGCCGTAGCCGGTCGGGCAGAAGAAGGCGCCGATGCCGGCGCCCGCGGCGCGGATGCGTTCGGCCAGGTTGCCCTGGGGCACGAGTTCGAGCTCGATCTTTCCGCTGCGGTACAGGCCATCGAACACCTGGCTGTCGGCCTGGCGCGGAAAGCTGCAGATGATCTTGCGCACGCGCCCGGCCTTGAGCAGCGCCGCGAGACCGGTCTCGCCGTTGCCCGCGTTGTTGTTGACGACGGTGAGGTCACGGGCGCCCTGCTCGACGAGGCCGTCGATGAGTTCGCCGGGAATGCCGGCGGTGCCGAAACCGCCGATGAGAACCGTGGCGCCGTCGGGGATGCCCGCGAGGGCATCGGCGACCGAGCGCGCGATCTTGTTGATCATGAAGCTTGTCTCCGGGTGGATCGAAAAGGAACGGAAGGGGAAGCGAAAGAGGTCGACTCAAAATGTTCGCATACAGAACATTTGTTCGTATAATGAATTCTAGAGAGAATCGCCCCCCATGACAACCATCACGAAACCACCTGAAACACCCGCCCCCGGCGACAGCTACGTGCAGTCGTTCGCGCGCGGCCTGCAGGTGATCCGTTCGTTCAGCGAGAGCGCGCCGCGCCAGACGCTGAGCGAAGTCGCCGCGGGCAGCGGCCTCACGCGGGCGGGCGCGCGGCGCATCCTGCTCACGCTGCAGACGCTGGGTTATGTGGTGACCGACGGCAAGCTCTTCACGCTCACGCCGCGCATCCTGGACCTGGGCTTTGCATACCTCTCGTCGATGCCGATCTGGAACCGCGCCGAGCCGGTGATGGAGGCGCTGGTGCAAGAGGTGCAGGAGTCGTGCTCGGCCGCGGTGCTCGATGCGACGGACATCGTCTACGTGCTGCGCGTGCCGACGAAAAAGATCATGCACATCAGCCTGGGCGTGGGCTCGCGGCTGCCGGCGTATTGCACGTCGTTAGGCCGGCTGCTCTTGGCCGATCTTGAAGACGACGAGGTGCGCGCGCGGCTCGAAGCCTCGAGCATCGAGGCGCTCACCAAGCACACGGTGACCGACATCGACGCGCTCATGGCCAAGGTCGCGCAGGCGCGCAGGCAACAGTGGTGTCTCGTGAACCAGGAGCTCGAAGAGGGCCTCATCTCGGTGGCGGCGCCCATCGTCAGCAAGCAGGGGCGCATGGTGGCCGCGCTCAACATCAGCGGACAGGCGAACCGCACGAGCGCCAAGGTGATGCAGGAGACGATGCTGCCGGCGCTGATCGACGCGGCCAGGCAGGTCTCGCGGCTGCTCTAGGCAACTCGCGCACAGCGGCCCAAGGCCGGAAACACCGAGGAGCCGGCTTCGCCGGCCTCAGGTGTTGCCCGCGGCAGGGGGTAGG
>NZ_JAEFCB010000007.1:45023-289587 GCF_016405905.1 Variovorax sp. IB41
GGTAGGCGAAGCGGACACGAAGTGCCGCGCAGCCTGGGGGCGAGTCAACACCGAGGAGCCGGCTTCGCCGGGCCTGCGGTGTGCGCCCGGCAGGGGTAGGCGAAGCGGACACGAAGTGCCGCGCAGCCTGGGGGCGAGTCAACACCGAGGAACCGGCTTCGCCGGGCCTGCGGTGTGCCCCCGGTAGGGGGTAGGCGAAGCGGACACGAAGTGCCGCGCAGCCTGGGGGCGAGTCAAGCTTCCGAGTGGATGCCCTTCATGATGATCACGCCGCCCAGGCGCGCCGTGTCCGCGCGCATGCGGCGGGCCAGCGCCTCGGGCGTGCCGGGCTGCGCCTGCCAGCCGGTCTTCAAAAGCGCCTGCGCCACGTCGGGCAGGCTGGTCACTTCGGCCAGCGCCGCGCTGAGCTTGGCGACGGCGTTCTTGTTCATGCCCGCGGGTGCGGCCAGCGCGGTCCAGATCTCCAGGTCGGCGCCGCGCACGTCGGCATCGCGGATGGTGGGCAGCTCGCCCGCGAGCGGGCTGCGCTCGGGGGATGTCACGCCGATGGCCTTGAGCTTGCCGGACTTCAGGTGCGGCAGCGCCAGGCCCGGCGGCAGCAGCGCCAGCTGGATCTCGCCGGCGAGCAGGCCCGCAATCACTTGCGGGTTGCCGGTGTAGGGCTTGTGCTGCGCGGTGATGGCGGCGCGGCTCTTGAGGAGCTCCATGCCCAGGTGCCCCACCGTGCCCACGCCCGGCGTGCCGTACTTGCCGCCGGTACCCAGGTTGCGCGCCCACAGCAGCAGGTCGGCCGGCGTCTTGCCGGTCGCGTTGCCCGAGACCGCGAGCACCAGCGGCGCGGTGCCGACCATGCCGACGGGCGCGAAGTCTTTCTCGGGGTCGAACGGGATCGCGGGGTTGAGCAGCTTGGCGATGGTGAGGTTGCCGTTGATCAGCGCGCCGATGGTGTGGTCGTCGGTCGCCTTGGCCACCTGGTCGGCCACGAGGTTGCCGCTCGCGCCGGGCTTGTTCTCGACCGTGACTGGCTGGCGCAGGATCTTGGAAAGCGGCTCGGCGATGGCGCGGGCCGCGAGGTCGGGCGATGCGCCGGCGGGAAAGCCCACGAGGATGCGCACGGGCTTGGTGGGCCAGGCGGCTTCTGCAGCGGGCTTGGGCTGGGACCACGCACCGGGCGTGAACAACGACGTGGCAATGGCTGCAGCACCGCCTTCCAGCAAGCGGCGTTTGGTGATCTTCAAGGGGAGACTCCAGAGCGATGAAAAGAAGCGATGAATTGTCACCACTTTGTTTCATAACGTTACCGGATCATGCTGCACCGCGCAAGTCAGAAGGAGGTTCGCGCCGGGGCTTTTCGCATCGATGCGACAGCCCTTTCATTTCCTCGCCGGCACACCGAGCAGCCGGCGCTGCGTCGGAAAAAGCGACCAGCCCCAGCGCTGCTGCGCGTAGCCCCAGAGGCCCTGCTTGAAGAACAGCGTGACGACGATCGCCAGGAGCCCGAGGCCCAGCAGGTACCACGTGCCGTAGTCGCTCAGGAACTTGTTGAGCGCCCAGAAGATGAGCGCGCCCACCAGCGGCCCCTCGATGCGCCCGATGCCGCCGATGACCACCATGAAGATGGCGAAGGCCGTCCAGTTGACGCTGAAGGCCGCATCGGGGCTGATGCGCAGGTTGCCCACGAAATAGAGCGCCCCTGCGAGCCCCGCACCGAAGGCCGCGACCACGTACACCGCGAGCTTCATGCGTGCGACCGGAATGCCCTGCGACTCGGCCGCCACTTCGTTGTCGCGAATGGCCAGCAGCGCGAGCCCGCGCTTGCTGCGCAGGAACAGGTACACGAGCGCGATGGCCGCGACCACGCAGGCCAGCGCCATCCAGTAGGTGGTGCGCTCGCGCGTGGCCTTCTCGATGCCGCGCAGCGCGGTGAGCGTGGTGCCCGAGCCGCCGCCCACCACCGACACATTGGCGAAGCTCAGGCGGAACACTTCGGCGATGACCCAGGTGCCGATCGCGAAGTACCCGCCCGACAGGCGGAACGCGACGAACGACACCGGCACCGCGATGAGCCCCGCGGCCAGCGCGCCCAACGGGATCGCGACGAACGGATTGACGCCCGCGAAGTTGCCCAGCATCAGCATCACGTAGCCGCCGAAGCCGAAGAAGGCCTGCTGCCCGATGCTCACCATGCCGCCGTAGCCCGCGAGCAGGTTCCACATCATCGCGAAGATGAAGTAGCAGGCGATCTCGACGAACTCGCGCATCCAGCTCGACTCGCCCCAGAACGGCAGGCTCGCGGCGATGAGCACGAGCGCGATGCCGGCGATGAGCGCGGCGCGGCTCGCGGCGGTGGCGCGCTCGACGTCGATGAGGGGTGGGGGCATGGTGGTCATCCACGTGTCTTTGGAAAAAGGCCTTGCGGCCGCAGCACCAGCACGACCAGGAACACGATGTGCCCGAACCAGATGCCCCAGCCCGGATCGAGCCTGAAGCCGATCTGCTGCGTGATGCCGAGGATCATCGCGCCCGCGAGCGTGCCCCAGAACGAGCCCATGCCGCCGATGATCACGGCCTCGAAGGCGAAGAGCAGCAGCAGCGGGCCGTCCGAGGGCGACACGGTCGTGCGCATGCCCTGCAGCGCGCCCGCGACGGCGATCAGCACGAAGGCGATGGCGGTCGCGAAGGCGTAGACCTTCTTCGCATCGAGCCCCATGAGCTCGGCGATCTCGCGGTCGTCGGACACGGCGCGAAACGACCGGCCGAGCGCCGTGCGCGCGAAGAGCCATTGCAGCGCGCCGGTCGCGACGACCGCGATGGCCAGCACGATCAGCGGCAGCACGCCCAGCGAGAGCGAATCGCCGAGCGCCACGCCCTGCGTGTTGAGCCCGTTCGTCTCGATGGCGCGCGGGTCGGCCGAGAACAGTTCGAGCAACAGGTTCTGGATGACGATCGACAGGCCGAAGGTGACGACCAGCGAAGGCAGCGGGTCTTTGCCCAGCGTGCCGTTGAGCACGTAGCGCTGCAGCGCATAGCCGAATGCGAAGGCGATGGGCAGCACCGCGAGCGCGACGAGCCAGGGCACCGCATCGCCTGTCAATGAAACGCCCGCGATCACAGCGAACGCGCCCAGGATGATGAAGTCGCCCTGCGCCGTGTTGGTGAGCCGCATGACGCCGAACATCAGCGACTGGCCGAGCGCGAACAATGTGTAGAGGCCGCCGAGCAACACGCCTTGCACGAGGGTTTCAAGCATGGGCCGCCTCCATGCCGAAATAGGCCTGCGAGATCTGCTCGCGCGTGAGGTCGGCGGACCTGCCTTCGAGCGACACGCGGCCCTCCTGGAAGCAGTAGATGCGCTGGGACACCTGGCGCGCCATCGTCACGTCCTGCTCGACGATGACCACCGTCATGCCCTCGCCCGTGATGGTCGGCATGGCCGCGTAGATCTCGCGGATGACGATGGGCGCGAGGCCCAGCGAGAGCTCGTCGCACAGCAGCACTTCGGGGTTGCTCATGAGCGCGCGCCCGAGCGCGACCATCTGCTGCTGGCCGCCCGAGAGCGAGGTGCCGGGGTGGTGGCGCTTCTCGGCGAGGATGGGGAACAGGGCGTAGAGGCGCTGAAGGTTCCACGGACCCTTGCGGTTGGCGGTGGCGCCCATGAGCAGGTTCTCTTCGACGCTCAGGCTGGGGAAGAGGCGGCGACCCTCGGGGACCATCGCGAGGCCGCGGCGGACGATCTCGCCGGGCGGCAATCCGCCGATGGGCTCGCCTTTGAAATGGATCGCTTCGCGGGGCGCGCGCACGAGGCCGGTGAGGCTCTTGAGGAACGTCGATTTGCCCGCGCCATTGGCGCCGATGATGGCGACGAGTTCGCCGGCGGCGAGCGCGAAGTCGATGCCGAAGAGCGCTTGCGCGTCGCCGTAGAAGGCCTTGAGGCCATGCGTCGTGAGCAGTGGCGCGCTCATGCTTCCATCCCCATGTACACCCGCCGCACTTCCGGATCGTTCATCACCGCGCGCGGCTCGCCCTCGGCCAGCTTCTGCCCGAAGTTGATGACGAACAGCCGGTCCGCGAGCGACAAGAGCGCATGTACCACGTGCTCGATCCAGATCATCGTCACGCCGCGCGCCTTGATGCGCTTGAGTTCATCGACCAGCACCGCGGCCTCGGGCTCGGTGAGCCCGCCCGCGATCTCGTCGAGCAGCAGCAGTTGCGGCTTCGTCGCCAAAGCGCGCGCGAGTTCGAGGCGCTTGCGGTCCAGCAGCGTGAGGCCGCCCGCGGGCTTGTTCGCATGCGCCAGCAGGCCGGTCTGCTCCAACACTTCATGCGCGGTGCGCCACGCCTCGCGCTCGGTCTGCTGCCCGCCGAAGCACGCCGCCGTCACGAGGTTCTCGAACACGCTCATGTTCCCGAACGGCTGCGGCACCTGGTAGCTGCGCCCGATGCCCGCGTGGCAGCGCTGGTGGGGCTTGAGCCGCGTCACGTCGCGGCCCGCGTATTCCACGCGCCCCGCATCGACGCGCACGTCGCCCGAGATCAAATTGAACAGCGTGGTCTTGCCCGCGCCGTTCGGCCCGAGGATGCCCAGCGTCTCGCCCTCGGTCACCGCGAGCGAGATGTCGTCGGTGACCTTGAGCGCGCCATAGGCCTTGCTCACGGCATGCAGTGCCAAGAGGGCCATGTCAGAGCAGCCGCAGCGTGCCGCCGGTCGGAATGCCCTTGGCCGCCTCGTTGTTCACGATGGTGAGCTCGACCTTGTACTTCTTGCCCTTGCCCCACTGGCCGAGCACGAGCGGCGTCTTGCTGACATTCTTGAACGGGCCCTGCCCGCCCCACTTCACCGGGCCGACGACCGAATCGATCGAGGTCGATGCGACGGCATCGCGCACGTCGCCCGCCTTGAGCGACTTCGCGCGCGACAGCGCATTGGCCGCAACTTCGAACAGCGCATGCGCGAAGCCGATGGGCTGCGTCCACTGCTTCTTCGCGCCGGCTTCATAAGCTTCGGCCAAGGCCTTCGCGCTCTGCTTCGTGAGGCTCGAGGTGAACGGATGCGACGGGCTCCACCACACCTCGGTCGAGAGGCCGTCGCCCAGGTCGCCGAGCGCCTCGATCGCGCCGGGGAACAGCAGTGCCTTGCCGAGCGTGATGACCTTCGGCTTGAAGCCCTGCTGCCGCGCCTGCGTGAGGAAGGTCTTGGCATCGGGCGGAATCACCACGCCCGTCACGATCTCCACGCCCTCTTTCTTGAACGCGGCGATCTGCGCGCTGAAGTCCTGCGTGCCGTTCTGGAAGCGGCCCGGGTCGGTGAGCGCGAAGCCCATCTGCGCGAGCGGCTTGGGAAAGCCCAGCTCCTTGTCGCCCCACGCATTGCCGTCGCCATCGTTCGGGAACAGGCCGCCGACCTTCTTGTTGGTGGCAAGCGTCTTCCAGCCGTTGGTGTAGTTGGCAATGACGTCTTCGAGCCCCCAGAACACGTGGTACGTCCAGTTGAAGCCCTTGGCCGGATCGCCCTTGCGCCCGAAGAACCACGGCTGCCACGGCACCACGCTGGAGATGCAGGGCACCTCGTTGAGCTCGCACGCATCGCTCACCGGGTTGGCGGTTTCGGGCGTGCCGGCCGTGAGCACGAGCGCGACCTTGTCTTTCAGGATCAGGTCGTTGGCCACCTCGCCCGCGCGGTTGGGGTTGGACTGGCTGTCCTTCAGCACGATCTGCACCGCGTACTTTTTTCCGCCGACGCTGATGCCGTCCTTGAACGCGGTCTTCATCTGCTCGATGACCCATTTGTCGGCCTCGCCGAAGGGCGCGAGCGGGCCGGTCTGCGGCGAGACGTAGCCGATCTTGAGCGTGTCGGCCGCGAACACCAAAGGTGCCGCGCCCGAGGCCACGAGCGCGGCGGTGGCCTGCGTGAATTGCCTGCGATTGAATGTCATGGTTGTCTCCGTCTCTTGTATGTATGTCGTTTGCCGCGGGGGCCAGGGAGTCAGCGCGCGAAGTGCGGCGGTATCTGCGCGTCGACGTTCACCCACACGCTTTTCACTTGTGTGTATTCGCGCATCGCATCGAACCCCATCTCGCGGCCGTAGCCGCTCTGGCCGACGCCGCCGAAGGGCGAGCCGGGGTTCACGCGCTTGTAGCTGTTGATCCAGACCATGCCGGCGTGCAGGTCGCGCGCGACCTTGTGGGCGCGCTGCAGGTTGTTTGTCCACAGGCCGCTGCCCAGGCCGTAGTCGGTGCCGTTGGCGATCTGCATCGCCTCTTCGTCGTTCTTGAAAGTGAGCACGGTGACGAAGGGGCCGAAGACTTCTTCCTGCGCGACGCGGTCCTTGTACGACTTCGCGCGCATCACGGTGGGCTCGACGTAGCAGCCCTTGGCAAGATCGCCGCCGGGCGACTTGCCGCCCGCGAGCAGTTCGCCGCCCTCGCCTTGCGCGACCTCGACGTAGCTCAACACGCGCTCGCGGTGCTGCGCGCTGGTGAGTGGGCCCATCTCTGTGTTGTCGTCGAGCGGGTTGCCGAGGCGGATGGATTTCGCGAGCGGAATGAATTGCTCGAGGAACGCATCGGCGATCTTCTCGTGCAGCATGAGCCGCGAGCCCGCGATGCAGGCCTGCCCCTGGTTGTGGAAGATGGCCCACGCGCTGCCGTTGACGGCGGCCTGCAGGTTCGCGTCTTCGAACACGATGTTGGGGCCCTTGCCGCCGAGCTCGAGCTGCACCTTCTTCAGGTTGCCCGCGCTCGCCTGCACGATGCGCCGGCCCGTCGCGGTGCTGCCGGTGAAGGCGATCTTGGCGATTTCCGGGTGCTCGGCGATGTACTGGCCCGCGACGCTGCCCAGGCCCGGCAGCATGTTGACCACGCCGGGCGGCAGGCCCGCCTCGGCCATCAGCTCGGCGATGCGCAGCGACGAGAGCGGCGTGATCTCGGCCGGCTTCATCACGATGCAGTTGCCGGCCGCGAGCGCGGGCGCCATCTTCCAGCTGGTGAACATCAGCGGAAAGTTCCACGGCACCACCTGGCCGACGATGCCCACGGGCTCGCGCAGCGTGTAGTTGAGAAAGCCCTCTTCGACCGGAATGGTCTCGCCCTGGAACTTGTCGGCCATGCCACCGAAGTAGCGAAAGCACGCGGCGGTGCGCGGCACATCGAGGCGCCGCGAATCGCGGATCGGGTGGCCCGTGTCGAGCGATTCGAGGCGCGCGAGCTCTTCGCCGTTGGCCTCGATGAGGTCCGCGAGTTTCAGCAGGATGCGGCCGCGGTCGGCGGCGGCCATGCGGCTCCATTTGGGGAACGCGCGCTTTGCCGCGGCGACGGCCTTGTCGACGTCGGCCTTGCCCGCGAGCGCGACATCCGCGATGGGCGTGTTGTCGTGCGGGTTGAGCGTGGCGAGGGTCTCGCCGGATTCGGCGTCGACGAAGCGGCCGTCGATGAAGAGCTGGTGACGGATGGACGAAGCAGGCATGAGTTTCCTCTCCCTCCCCGCGCGGGGAGAGTTGGATGGGGGGCGTTCGGCAGGAAGAAAGGAGCCGGTCAGAACTGGACCGGAATCTCCGGGCTCTCGCCCTTCTGGATCTCGTACACGAGGCTGGGCGAGCCGTTCTCCCACACGAGCAGCATCGAACGCTTGGGGCTGAAGCCCTGGTGGCGGCAATACGCGGGCATCGCGGCCATGTCGCCGGCCTTCATGATCACGCGGGCCATGGGCTTGCCGGTGTTCTTGTCGCCGCAGTCCCAATGGATCTCGTCGGTCATCTGGAAGAACCACTCGACGCGGTCGTTGCCGTGGATGATCGGCAGGATGTGCTCCTCGGTCGTCGGGCACATGTAGCTGTGCTTGACCACCGAGGTGAAGCTCGGGTTCCAGGTGACCTGCGAACGGCTCAGGAAGCCGAAGAGGTTGAAGGCGTGCACCTCGTTCTCGAAGCCGGGCTCGGGGTGCAGCGCGGGCTCGCCCTGCGGCACGTCGGCGAAGGCGCGGTTGATGGGCGCGCCGCGCGCATCGCTGCGCAGATCGAGGTCGCCCTTCAGGCCCACGCAGCGCTTGGCGAGCTCGCGCGCCCTCGTGATCTTGGCGGTGTTGTTGCCGCTCTTGCGGCCATAGGGCGAGCCGGTTTCCTGCGGCGCGCTGAAGGGATCGAACGCCTCGTTGGTCCAGTCGTCCAGCATCGCTTCGAAGGTGGCGCGGATCTGCGCGGTCGGAAAGTTCTCCAGCAGGTCGATGCCCGCGTCCTTCATCGTGCCGTTGAAGCTGCCGGCGTACAGGTCGACCGAGTCGTAGTGGTTGACGGTGCCGAACACGTCGTCGAAATTCACCCAGCCGTAGAAGAAGCCCCAGGCCACGTCGCGCATCAGTGCGCGCAGGTAGTTGCCGGCGTCCAGCGTGTGGCTCATGGGGCGGCCGTCGCGGGTCTTCCAGCCGATGTGCACGAAATATTCGTCGCGGCGAAAGCGGAAGCTGCCGAGCGAAAAGTCCTTGTAGCCGAGCGTGGCGTCGGGCTGCGATGCGATCACGCGGGCGAGTTCTGCGGGGGCGTTCATGGTGTGTGGCTCCTGGGTGCGTGCTGCGTTCAATGCGATTGGCAGATGTCGGCCCACTTCTCTACCGAGAGATCGCCCTTGCAGCTTTGCAGGACGATCACGCCCGGCTCGCCGGCGGTTCGGAACTGGTAGGCGGTGTTCTTCGGCAAGAGGCCCTGGTGGCCGCGCGAGAGCTTCATCCAGCCCATCTTCTTGCCCTGCGGTTCGCCCTTCACAAGCACGGCGCCGTTCTTCTCCTTGTCGGCGACGGCCTGGCTCGCATCGAGCTGCACGAGGTGCACTTCGACCTCGCCGTCCATCACCAGCGCGAACTCGTCGTGCGCGCAGGTGAACCAGGGCGAGGTGCCTTCGGCGCGCAGCGTCTCGAGCACGTAGATCTGGTTCTGGCCGAAGACGACCTTCTCGTAGGGCCGGCTGATGCTGGCGATCTCGAAGCAGTTGGAGAACGCGTAGTGGCGCACGTCGTCGTCGATCGGCTCGACGTGGCCCTTCTCGAAATGCTTGAGCGAGCCGAAGCGTGTCTGGTAGGCGGTGGAAGCGGGGGCTGTCATGGCTTGTCTCCTTGAATGAGCGAACTCTAGGAGTCATGCCGTCCCGCCGGTAGGGACCAGTTTGGAAGAGGATTATTCGGAGTCTCCGAACAATCGGCCGGGTTTACCCGGCAACGCTATTCCGTCCCTAACCGCTGGATCGGCTGAATTCGATGAGCTCCGCCGGGATCATTCCGCGCTCGATCAGCGTCGCGTCCCAGGGCGGCACGCGCGTGAAACGCGTGGCGATGTGCTCGATGAAGAGGCGCAGCTTGAGCGCATTGCGCGAGGTGCCCGCATACACCGCGCTCAGCGAGAACGACGAGAGCTGGTGCTCCGCCAGCACCACGCGCAGCTCGCCGCTCGCAATGGCATCGCCCGCCACCAGCGTCGGCAGGCACACGATGCCCGCGTGCTCCAGCGCGTACTCGCGCAGCAGGTGCACGCTATTCGTGAGCAGCGCCGCGGCCAGGTAGATGGTGGTCTGCTCGCCCTTGTGGTGAAAGGTCCAGCGGTCGCGCGTGGGGTAGCCCGAATAGAGGCCCAGCTTGTGTCGGTGCAGCTCGCGCGGCGTGGCCGGCGTGCCGTGCGCCTCGAGGTACGCGGGCGTGGCGCAGAGCAGCCGCCGCACCGGGAAGAGCGGCCGCGACACCAGCTCCTGCGAGGCGGCCGGAAAGATCTGCAACGCGCAATCGACGCCGGCCTTGACCGGATCGACCACCGCATCGCTCACGATCAGCTCCAGGTGGATGTCGGGGTAGGTGGTGTGGAACTCGTGCAGCAGCGATGCGAAGCGGCCGAGCACCATGCCGGTCAGCGCATGGACGCGCAGCGTGCCCGACGGTGTACCGCGCGCGTCGCGCATCTGGTCGACGATGTCGTTGGCGCGGCCGACCAGCTCGGTGCAGTCGCGCAGGAATGCCTGGCCCATGTCGCTGAGCCGGACCACCCGCGTGCTGCGGTGGAACAGCGGCGCGCCGAGGAACTCCTCCAGCTGCTTCACGCGCGTGGTGACCACCGAATTGGCCACCCGCAGCTGGCGCGCGGCCTCCGCGAAGCTCTGGGTCTGCGCGACGCGAACGAAGGTTTCAATGCTTTGGAGGCGGTCCACGGCGGCACTGTACTGCGCGGGCCTGCTTTTTGCGTCCGGCAGCGGGGCGCCCGGCACCCCATGGGGGAAAGCCCGGGGCCGGGCCGTTGCGGGCAAGACGAAAGACCGTCATCCCTGTGTCTGAAGGTTAACTGGCCCACTTACAATCCTTGCCGCCAACCCGCTGCGTTATCCACCCCCTACGAGGTCTTGTCCGCAATGCCCAAGAGCCCCCGGCCTCGCGCCCGCTTTCCTTTTTCTCCCACCGTGCGCGCACTGCTGCTGGCCGTCGCCGCCTGCGGCGTGGCGCTCCCGGCACTGGCCGCGGTCGAGCATGAGGACGTCGACCGCCTCATGCAGGCCGGCAAGCTCGACGAGGCGATGACGAAGGCCGATGCATTCCTGAAGGACAAGCCGCGCGATCCGCAGATGCGCTTCCTGAAGGGCGTGATCCAGCTGGACACCGGCAAGCGCGCCGAGGCGATCGCCGCCTTCACCCAGCTCACGCTGGACGCGCCCGAACTGCCCGAGCCGTACAACAACCTGGCGGTGATCTACGCGAGCCAGAACCAGTTCGACAAGGCCCGCGGCGCGCTGGAAAGCGCCATTCGCACCAACCCGAGCTACGCCACCGCCCAGGAAAACCTCGGCGACGTGTACGCCCGGCTCGCGAGCCAGGCCTACAGCAAGGCGCTGCAACTGGACCAGAACAACACCGCTGTGCAGCCCAAGCTGGCCGTGATCCGCACGCTCTTCACGCCGACGCCGCCGGGCGCCAAGCCCACGGTGCTGGTCGCCGCGGCCGCGCCGGAGCGTCCCGCACCCGCGGCCAAGGCACCGCCAGCACCTGCGCCGACGCCCGCGCCCGCGCCCGCACCGGCCGCCAAGGTGGCCGCCGCGCCCGCACCTGTCGCCGCACCGGCCAAGGCGCCCGAAGCCACACCGGCTCCGGCCCCTGCCGCCGCACCGGCCGCCACCGCCGAGATCGAAACCGCCGTCCGCGGCTGGGCCTCGGCCTGGGCCGGCCAGGACATGGACCGCTACCTGGCCGCCTACGGCCCCGACTTCACCCCCGGCGGCGGCCAGAGCCGCAAGGCCTGGGAAGAAGACCGGCGCGCGCGCATCGTGGGCAAGTCCAGCATCAGCGTGAACATCGAGAACCTCGTGATCAAGGTCGACGGCCAGAACGCCACGGCTAAGTTCCGCCAGATCTATCGCGCGGACAGCCTCAACATTTCGAGCCGCAAGACGCTGGACCTGCAGCGCTCGGGCAACCAATGGCACATTCGCAAGGAAAGCGTCGGCGGCTAGTGACAGACATCGTCCGGCGCGGCCGGCTTCAGAATCCTCCGTTCCCGCGCCGCGGGAACCTGCTGGCAGTGCTGATGACCGCGTCGGCGCTGATGCTGGCGGCGCCCGGCGCCGCCTTCGCATCGAACAAGCCGGGCAGCGCAAAGACCAGCAGCAGCGTCAAGGCCGGCAAGAGTGCCGACAAGGCCGCCGGCAATCGCCGCGCTGCGCATGCGGCGGGCAGCCGGTCTTCCGCCAAGGAAGCCAGGGCCAGTAAGTCGGTACAGGCCAAGGGCAAGAAGGCATCGCTGGCGGAGACGCGGACCGCTTCCGCCGCAACCGCCGCCAAACCCAGCCGCAGGTCCGCGCCCGCCGCCTCCATCCAGGAAGCCGGCAGCGCCGAAGCCCGGCTGATTTCGGTCTACGAGATGTTCGGCCGCGGCCAGGCCCGCCCCGCGCTGGCCAAGGCGCGCGACCTGGTGCGGGACTATCCGAACTTCCAGCTCGCGCAGCTCGTCTACGGCGACCTGCTCGCGGCACAGGTGCCGCCCACCAATTCGCTTCCGGACAACGCCAGCATCGCGCGCCTGCGCGGCAACCCGGCCATGTCCGAGCTGCACGAGGAATCGCGCCGCCGCCTGCAGGCTCTGCGCGAGCGCCCGCCCGCGGGCACCGTGCCCTCGCAGTTCCTGTCGCTCTCCACGCGCAGCCGCTACGCCATCGCGGTGGACGCCTCGCGCTCGCGGCTGTACCTGCTGGAGAACTCCGACAAGGGGTTGAAGCTGGTGGCCGACTACTACATCTCGGTGGGCAAGTCGGGCACCGACAAGGTCACCGAGGGCGATGCCCGCACGCCGCTGGGCGTGTACTACATCACCAGCAGCCTCGATCCGAAGTCGCTGAAGGACTTCTACGGTGCGGGCGCCCTGCCCATCAACTACCCGAACCCGTACGACGTGCGGCGCGGCAAGACCGGCGGCGGCATCTGGCTGCACGGCACGCCGCCCCAGCAGTTCGCGCGGGCGCCGCTGGCGAGCGACGGCTGCGTGGTCATGGCCAACCCCGACCTGAAGCAGCTGCTGCGCAAGGTGCAGATCGGCGCCACGCCGGTGGTCACCGCGCGCAGCCTGCAATGGATATCGCCCCCGCAGGCCGAAAAAGAAGCCCAGACATTTACCAGCGCAATTACCGCCTGGAAAGATACAAGAGCCAGCGGAAATGAAGCGCAATTGAAGAAATTCTATTTGCCCGATTTCCAGCGCAATAGCAAAAAATCGACCGAAGGTATTTCGGTGCTCCACGACGAAGTGGAATATGCACAAGGTAAACGCGTGCAGTTCAAGGACATGTCGTACCTGCACTGGCGCGACGGCGACGACACCATGGTCGCCACCTTCGGAGAGGTCTTCGAAGGCGAGAAGAGCGGACGCACCCGGCGCCAGTACTGGCTGCGGCAGGGTACCGAGTGGAAGCTCTTCCACGAAGAAATCCTTGGCTGAACCTGAGTTCAGGCCCTCTCTGTGACGAGGGCACCCCTCGAATCTGTGATTTTTTGCGCATGCCCAGCGCCTATTTTGGGTGTTACAACTCGCCTTTCCGGACCCCGTGCTACGTAACACGTAACACGTTTGTTCCCGTAACACCCCCCTTCCGCGCGTTCCCGACACCGTAACGCCCCCTCCCATCTTCATGGGAGGCCGGGGCCGGTTTACAGAGGGAAAAATACGTCTCTCGATTGTTAACTAACCTGACCAAGATCGTTCTGGACTGGGTGGCAGGAGGCTGGCCGCCATCCTGCTACGTACTTCTCCAATATCACACGAAGGACCTCACCCACCCGGGTTTGTCTTGTTGATACACGGAGTTACGCTGTATAACATCCACATCGTCAGTCGTTGTTCAACTCTCCTCAAGGGGTAAATCATGCTCAGCTCTATTACTCGTTTTCTGCGCGACGAAGAAGGCGCAACCGCAATTGAATATGGAATTATTGCGGGGCTTATTTCAATTGCAATCGTGACTGTGCTTCCTGGACTTGGCGACCGACTCGAAGGAGTTTTTACACGGATCACCACCGCACTCCCTGCTGTCGCTCCTTAAGTACAGCCGTGGCATTGGGATGCCTGCTCTGGCTTCTTTTCGTCACCGTCTATGACTTCCGACAACGCCGCGTCCCGAATTGGCTTGTGCTTGCAGGAGCCGCTGTGGCTCTTGCCGCACTCGCCCTCGGGATGCAGCCTTTCGGAATCAATTGGACTTCGGCACTTCTCGGCGCGGGCGCCGGCTTCGGCCTTCTTCTGCTTTTTTATGCTTTCGGCCTCATGGGAGCAGGCGACGTGAAATTCGCAGGTGCTCTCGGGCTCTGGTTTGGCTTGACCGCCATGGCCCCCATCTGGATCGTCGCCAGCCTCCTGGCCGGCGCGCACAGCGCGTTGTGGCACCTCCTGCAACGCTGGCCCTTTTCTCCGTGGCTCATCTCGATCTTGGCGGGCCCGACTTTCGCAGCCAACGGCGGCGCCGCGCCGCGCCGGGCTCGCTTCGTTCCTTACGCGGCCTATCTCGCACTGGCCGCGGCGGCATGGATGGCGTGGGAGCGACAGAGCTAGCAGCTTCCTGCCTCTGTCACCGCAGGCCATTCATTCCTCACTTTCCATGATTGCTTGCTCTCACTCCTCAGCCCGCCGCCCATGATCAATCTCACCAAAATCCTCGCAGCCATCCTGGTGCTCCTGGCCATCGCACTGGGCGGCTATGCCTGGATGCTGAGCCGGCAGGCGCCCGCGCCGATCGCGGCGACGACCGCTCCCTCGACCGCTTCCACCAAGACACAGCAGGCGCAGGTCTACCCGGTCGTGGTGGCCGCCAAGCCTCTGCCCGCGGGCCAGGCGATTCCCGCCGATGCCTTGCGCGTGGAGCGCCTGACGATCAATCCGGCTGGCGCGTTCCAGGACCTGACCGTCGCCGCCGGCCGCGTCCCCGTGCTGGACCTCGCCGAAGGCACGCCGGTGATGGAAAACCAGCTGGTCTCGGGCCTCGCCCTGCGCATTGCCGAAGGCGAGCGCGCCGTCGCGGTGAAGGCCGACGAGGTCATGGGCGTGGGCAACAAGCTGCAGCCGGGCGATTTCGTCGACGTCTTCATCACGCTCAAGTCCGACGGCAAGGATGTGGACCGCAGCCAGGCGCGCCTGCTGTTGTCGCGCAAGCGGGTGCTCGCATTCGGCAACGCATCCGTCGACGGGTTGCCGTCCAAGTCGGCCGACAAGTCCGGCGCGCAGCAGGCGCAGCGCGCCGAACCGGCCCGCACCGCGGTGCTCGCCGTGCCCGTCGATGAAGTGAACCGCCTGACCATCGGCGACGCCAGCGGCAAGCTGCTGCTGGCCTTGCGCAACCCGACCGACTTGTCGGAGCCGGACCCCAAGCTCTTCGCCGACCTGCCGACCGCCCTGCAGCCCGTGCTGGCCAAGGCGGGCGAGCCGCGCCGCGCACCGCTCGAAGGCCTGGACCGCGCCCAGGCAGGCCTCACCGCCGCCGATCTCGTCACCGGCGGCAACGGCCCGGCCCTGCGGCCACAAGCGGCGCAGGCGCGCGTCGCCAGCGGCGCCCCGCGCGCCGCCGGCCCCGCCCGCACAGGCCTGCAGGTCGAGGTCATTCGCGGCGAGAAAAGCGAAACCGTGAACTACTGATTGCCGATCGCGCAGCACGACACCCGTCATCCAGGAAAAACAAATGCACCACACGCCCAGCGAGCCGACGACCAGCGCCACTCGCAGCCCCGGGGAAGTTTCATCGCGGCTGCTGCGGCCGTCCCTGATCGCCCTGTGCGCGATGGCGCAAGCCGTCTGGCCGCTGGCATCCACCGCCGCCGACGCGCAGGCGGGGCGCTCGCAGAAAACGCAACCACAGCCGCTGCAAACGATGCAACCGCTGCAGCTGCAACAACCGCGCACGCTCACCCTGGGCGCCGGCACGCAGCAGGAACTGCTGATCGACAAGGGCATCGACCGCATGGCGATCGGCGATGAAGCCGTCGCCGGCGTCGCCATCACGCGCAAGACGCCCAACTCGCCCGCCGCCCGGCTCATCGTGACCGGCAAGACCGCAGGGCGCACCACGCTCATGGTCTGGGAAAAGGGCAACAGCGCCGCCACCACCTACACGCTCGAAGTGCGCCGCCGGTCGTCCACGCTCGCGGGCACCATGGACAGCATGCCCGCACACCAGCAGGCGCGCGACACCGTGCTGGCCAGCACCGCCGACAAGGCCGAGCTGGTCGACCGCTCGGTCGTCAACGTGCGAAGCAACACCGTGCAGGTCGAGGTGAAAGTGGTGGAGTTCAACCGCAGCGTGCTCAAGCAGGCGGGCCTGAACATCTTCAGCACCCGCACCAACTCGAACGGCTTCAGCTTCGGCGTGTTCACGCCCTCGTCGCTGCAATCGGCCACCTTTGCGTCCAACGGCGGCATCGCCACCGAGCAGAACAATCCGCTGGCGCAGGCCTTCAGCCTCCTGTTCAATTTCAGCAAGGCCGGCATCGGCCTGAACGTCGGCTTCCTCGAAGGCAACGGCATGGCGCGCGTGCTCGCCGAGCCCACGCTGGTGGCCATGTCGGGCCAGAGCGCGAGCTTCCTGTCGGGCGGCGAGTTGCCGGTGCCGGTGCCGCAGGGCCTGGGCACCACCAGCATCGAATACAAGCCCTTCGGCATCGGCCTTACGCTGACGCCCACGGTGCTGTCGAACGAACGCATCGTGCTCAAGGTGGCGCCCGAAGCCAGCGACCTGGACTACACGAATTCGCTGAGCATCAACGGCGTGGCGGTTCCGGCCATCTCCACGCGGCGCGCGGACACCACGGTGGAGCTGGGCGATGGCGAGAGCTTCATCATCGGCGGCCTCGTGAGCCGCACCACCACGTCCAATGCGGACAAAGTGCCGCTGCTGGGCGACCTGCCGATCCTGGGGTCCTTCTTCAAGCAGAACAAGTACCAGATGAACGAGAAGGAGCTCGTGATCATGGTCACGCCGCACCTCGTGAAGCCCATCGCGCGCGGCACCGACCTGGCGCCCTACCTGCCCGGCTCGGCCGAGCAGCGCGACGGTGCCGTGTGGCGCTCGTATTTCCTCGGCGGCGCGATCGATACAGCGGTCCCGGGCTTCTCGCGTTGACAGCGACAGCCCCATCCTCGCCAGGCAACCCCATGAACGCTCCACGCGACAACATGCCTGAAGTGGGCGCAGAAACCTACCTGTTCGCATCGGGCAACGGCAGCCACATCACCTGGCTCACCGATGCGCTCTCGCGCCTGGGCTCGGTGGTGGTGCTCGGCCCGGACACCAAGTCGATCGACGAGCGCATCGCGCTGCTCGGTCCGGTGGCGGTGTTCATCGATTTTTCGCTCGACCAGAGCGAGGCCGCCGGCCCGCTGCATCAGCGCCTGAAGCGCGACTGGCCCGCGTTGCCGGTGCTCGCCACCGGCGTCTCGTCCGAGCCCGCTGCCATGCTCGCCGCGCTGCGTGCGGGCGTGGACGATTTCGTCGACATGTCGGCCGCCCCCGCGGATGCGGTGAGCACGCTGCGAACACTGATCGAGCGGCGCAGCTCCCAGCAGGTGAGCACGCGCGGGCGCACGCTGGCCCTGCTCGGCGCACGCGCGGGCCTGGGCGTCACCACGCTGGCCACCAGCCTCGCGCTGACGCTGAACGACGTGCTCGCGCAAGCGCAGGCACAGGCACAAGCTGCACGTGGCGCGGCCCGCGCCGCGCGCCACGGCGTGGCACTGCTCGACCTGGGCCTGCCGGCACGCGACGGCTTGCTTTACCTCGATACGCAAAGCGGCTTCAGCTTCGTCGATGGCGTGCGCAACCTGCGCCGGCTCGACCAGACGCTGCTGCACACGGCGCTGGCGCATCACAGCAGCGGCGTCGCGGTGCTGCCGCTGCCCGCGAGCCTGGCGCAGGTGCGCGAGATCTCGCATGCCGATTCGGTGGCGCTCATCAAGCGCCTGACCGATTTCTTCGATTTCCAGATCGCCGATCTGGGCGGCTTCTCCACCATCGACTTCGTGGCGCAGACCGTGCGCGAAGCGCAGCGCACCTGGGTGGTCTGCGACCAGAGCATCGGCGCGATCGTGTCCACCGCCAACCTGCTGAAAGACCTGCGCACGCGCGAGGTCGACACGACGCATCTCTCGCTGGTGGTGAACAAGTTCGACAGCCACGTGGACCTCACCGCCAAGGACATCGCCGAGCGCCTGGAGCTGCCGCTGCATCACGTGATTCCCGCGCGCAGCGCACCGTTGCTGTCGGCCGCGAGCCGCGGCGAGATGCTGGTGCGCACCGCGCGCAACGACCCCTATTCGCAGGCCGTCGCGGGACTGGCCCGAGGCCTGCAGCAGGAATTCATGTCTCCAACAGGCCAACCGCCGGCCAAAGATCCTCGCTGGAGCGCGCTGATTTCGCGCTTCCGCAAGAGCCCAAGTGAAGGTTGAGCCCACATGTCCAACGATATCGAATTTGCCGACGACGACCAGGCGTTCATCAATTCGCAGCAGTTCCAGGACATCAAGAGCTGGACGCACGATCACCTGTTGAGCCGCATCGAGGAGCTGGGCGCGGAGTTCGGCCGGTGGTCGCGCGCCTCGATCCAGCAGTTCGTCGAGCTGGAGGTGGACAGCTTCGTTCGCCTTCGCCGCGTGCCGATCAACGACCGCGAGATGCAGCTCATCTCCGACGCGCTGACCAAGGAGCTCGCGGGCTTCGGTCCGCTGGAAGACCTGCTCAACGATCCGGCGGTGGAAGACATCCTGATCAACGGCTACCAGAACGTGTATGTCTCCCGCCACGGCATGCTGGAGCGCGAGACGGTGCGCTTCGCCGACGCCGAGCATGTGATGCGCATCGTGCGCCGCATCCTCGCGCCGCTGGGCCGCCGGCTGGATGAATCCAACCCGATGGTCGATGCGCGCCTGCCGGACGGCGGGCGCATCAACGTGATCATCGAGCCGCTGGCCATCGATGGTCTGTCGGTCTCGATCCGCAAGTTCCGGAAAGAGCCTCTCACGCCGGCCGACCTCGTGAAGCTCGGCACCTTCGATGCGGGCATGGCGCAGTTGCTGGAGATCGCGGTGCGCGCGCGCTGCAACATCCTCGTGAGCGGCGGCACCAGCTCGGGCAAGACCTCGCTGCTGAATGCGCTCGCCAGCTACATCCCGGCGCGCGAGCGCGTCATCACCATCGAGGACACCGCCGAACTCTCGCTGGGCACCAGCCACGTCGTGCGGCTGGAGAGCCGCCCGGGCGGCTTCGACGGCACGGGCGTCATCTCCATTCGCGACCTCCTGCGCAACAGCCTGCGCATGCGGCCCGACCGGATCATCGTGGGCGAAGTGCGCGGCGCCGAAGTGATCGAGATGATGCAGGCCATGAACACCGGCCACGAAGGCTCGATGGGCACCATCCACGCGAGCTCGCCGCGCGAATGCCTCTACCGGCTCGAAATGCTCGCGGGCTTCGCGGGCTACCAGGGCAGCGAGGTGAGCCTGCGCCGCCAGATCGCCAATGCGATCGATTTCATCGTGCAGATCGGCCGGCTCTCGGGCGGCCAGCGGCGCATCATTTCGCTGAGCGAAGTCACCGGCGTGAACGACAACATCGTCGCGATGCAGGAGCTGTACCGCTACGAGCCCGTGGTCTCGCCCGACGGCGAGGAGCGCGACCGCTGGGTGTCGCTGGGCATCGCGCCGCATTCGCCCAAGATCACGCGCTTTCGCCAATCGATGACGCGCGCGGCGCAGGGGGACGGCCGTGCGTGAAGGCCTGGCGACCGTTGCCGTGATGGTGGCCGTCATCGCGCTGCTTGCTGCCGCCGCGGGGCTGCTGCTGTGGCAGTGGGCGAAGAAGCGGCAGGTGCGGCAGGCCGCGGAGCGGCACCTGCGCCAGCAGATCCTGGCCAGCAGCTCGCCGGCCATGCCGGTGCCGATGCCCGTGCGGGACATGGCCGCCAACGAGCCGCCACTGGGCCTGACCACCGACCCCTGGCTGGAAACCGAGGCCACGTCGAAGGCCACCGTCCACACCGGCGTGCTCGACAAGGTGTTGCCCGGCTGGCTCGTGGGCGTCGTCCAGCCGCGCACCGTCGTGCTGGGGCTGGCCGTCATCGTGGTGCTCTGCGTGGTGGCCGGCGCCATCGGCGGCTGGCTCGCCGCCTTCGGCGTGCTGCTGCTGATGCTGCTGGTCGCGACCTTCGTGCTCTGGCTCCAGGTGCAGAAATTTCGCCGCAAGCTGGTGAGCCAGTTGCCCGCCTACATCGACGCCATGGTGCGGCTGATCACCATCGGCAACTCCACGCAGGCGGCCTTCCAGCTGGCCATTTCCACCACCGAGACGCCGCTGCGCGGTCACCTGGAACGCTCGGCCGCGCTGGTGCGCGCGGGCGTGGACCTGGACCGCGCGCTGCACCAGACCGCCGCCAACGTGCGCGTCGAAGAGCTGTTTCTGCTGGCCTCCATCCTGGGCCTGGGCGTGCGCTACGGCGGCCGCGCCGACCTGCTGCTGGAGCGCGTGGCCAACTTCATGCGCGACCGCGAACAGGCGGAGCACGAGCTCGTCGCGATGTCCGCGGAGACGCGGCTCTCGGCCTGGATCCTGGGCCTCTTGCCGGTGGGCGTCGGGGCCTTCCTCATCATGAGCAACCCGGGCTATTTCCTTGGCATGTGGAACGACGGCACGGGCCGCATCCTCATCTTTTCCGCGCTGGGCCTGCAATTGGCGGGTGCCGCGCTTCTCTACCGCCTGGCGAGGCTGGCATGACGTTCACGCCCAATCAGCTGGCCATCTTCGCCCTGGTGCTGCTGGCCATGGGCCTGATGGTCGGCGCCGGCGCGCTGATCGCGGCCGAACTGCGGCGCACGCGCAGCGGACAGGTCATCGGCCGTGCCATCCGCCAGGCCGGCACGCCGGCCGAGGCCAAGGCCAAGGCAGACGACAGGGCCGGCCCCGAGACCGTGCCCGATGCCGAAACGCCGGCGCACGCCGACCTCGAGCTGCCCTTCCACTGGCTCGATTCGCGGCTGGGCCGGGCGCTGGTGGCGGACGAGGACAGGAACCTCATCGACCAGTGCGGCCTGCCGTCCAAGCGCACGCAGCTGGTCTTCCTGGTCACGCGCATCCTGCTCGCGCTGGTGCTGCCGTTCCTGGTCTATGTGGTCTGGGGCGAAAACCATGCGCAGCAGCGCACGGTGGTCCTCGTGCTGGCGGCCTCCTTCGTGATCGGCTTCATGGCGCCCAAGTGGGTGCTGGGCCGCATCGCCGCCGGGCGCCGCGAACGCGCGGCGCAGGAGCTGCCGCTTTTCATCGACCTGCTGCGGCTGCTGCAGGGCGTGGGCCTGAGCCTGGACCAGAGCCTGCAGATCATGGCCACCGACTTCCTGCATGTGCTGAAGGTGCTCGGCCACGAACTGACGCTGGCCAACAACCAGTACAGCCGCGGCCGCACGCGCGAGCACTCGCTGCAACGCCTGGCCACGCTGCACAAGAACGAGAACCTGCGCGGCCTCGTGTCGCTGCTGGTGCAGGTCGACCGGCACGGCGGCGCGGTGCAGGAGCCGCTGCGCATCTTCAGCGACCGGCTGCGCGAGCACCGTCGCTCGGAGATGAAGGAGCGCATCGGAAAGATCACCGTGAAGATGACCGGCGTCATGGTGACCACGCTGCTGCCGGCACTGGTCATCGTGACCGCGGGGCCGGGTTTCATCGCGATATTCCGTTCACTGGGAGCCGTCACCAAATGAAAACCCTTGCCACTTCCATTCGGTCGCGCCGCGCAGGCCGCATGCTGGCCTGCGCGGCCGCGACGCTCGCTGTGCTGGCGATGGCCGGCTGCGGCACCCTCAAGGACCAGTACGCGGCCAGCAACGACGCGCAGCAACGCGCGGCGGCCGAGGCGGCCGTCGACACGAAAGCCGGTGCCGCCATCGACACCAAGGCCACGTACCTGCGGCTGGTCGAGCAGATGCAGAACGAAGGCCTGTGGTTCGCGTCGCTGGCCCACATCGATGCGCTGGAGCAGCGCTGGGGCGTGTCGCCCGAATCCACGCGCGCGCGCGCCGATGCGTTGCGCCAGACCGGCCAGGCCGCCCCGAGCGAAGCCGCCTACAAGCGCCTCATGGGCACGCCGCTGGAGAGCGCCGGCTACCGGGGCCTGGGCCTCCTGGCAGGCGCGCGCGGCAGCTACGCCGAGGCCGTGCAACTCTTCAAGCAGGCCCAGCGCCAGACCCCGACCGATGCCCTGCTGCTCAGCGACCTGGGCTATGCGAACCTGCGCGCGGGACAGATCGCCGATGCCCGGCTGCCGCTGATGCAGGCGCTGCAACTGAGCCCGAACAACACCCAGGCCCAGGCCAACCTCGCGCTCTACCTCGAAGCGACAGACCAGAGCGAGCAGGCGAACCGGCTGATGGAAGCCAACCGCATGCCCGCGGCCAGCCGCGCAGCCGTGCGGGAGGCCGCGCAGCAACTGCGCACCGGCGCGCCGCTCGCGGCAACCGGCGCGGCGCCGCTGGTCGCTCCTTCGGCAGCTTCTTTGGCCACTCCTTCGGCCGCTCCCTTGGCCGTTCGCCCGCTGCCGAGCGGCACGACGCTGGCGCGAGACGATGCAGCGCCCCCGCCCCTGGCACTCAAGGCATCGCGCTGGGCCGGCATGGGCGGCGTGCGCACCGCCAGCCAGCTGAACCCGTCCACCGCGGATTCCGCGGCGTCACCCAACCCGACCGCACGAGCCACCCCATGAAAAAAGAACACGCCTTTCGCCTTGCTGCACGCTCGTCCGCATTCGGCGTGAGCGTCGCACTGATGGTCTTCGCGCCCGCCGTGCTGGCGCAGGAAGCCAAGCCGGCCGCGCCGACGATGCAGGCCCAGCCTTCGACAGCGCCTGCGAACACGCAAGCGTCCGCACCCGTGCCCGCGCCTGTGCCGCCGCAGGACCAGGAAGAAATGGCCGAGGGCGAAGACTTCGTCTACGAACCGCTGCAAGTCGGCGATGCGACGCAGGGCCTGCTCGCCTGGCAGCGCAGCGGGGAAATCGCCTCCACCACGCCGCGCCCCATCGCGGGCAGCGTTGCCACCCGCAGCTACGAGCGGTACCTCAAGAGCTTCGAGTTTCCGATTCCGGAGCGCATGAGCTCGTCGGTCAAGTCGTCCTCGGGTTCGGGCAGCGGCGCCGCGCCCAGGTAAGCCCGCGACAGGACCGGCACGAGCTCCACATCGCCATGAAAGCGCCAGGCACCCGCCCCGCAGCACGCCGCCAACGCGGTGTGTATGCGATCGAGTTCGCGATGGTGTTCCTGATCTTCTTCGCGGTGCTCTATGGGGCCATCTGCTACGGGATGCTGTTCGCGTTTCGCCTGGGCGTGCAGAACGCGGCGGAAGACGGCGCGCGTGCGGCGTTGCGCTACCAGTCCACGCTTGCGGCCCGAACGGACCAAGCGCAGGCGATCGCTGCGCAGCGCATCAGTTGGCTGCCGGCCGTGGTCACGCGAAACGCGACAGCCACGGTCTGCGGCGTGGTCGGTAACGTCTGCGGCGCGCCCACATGTGGTCCCACTTGGGCAGCCCGCTGCCAGGTGGTGGTGACCGTGACGGCAAGCAACATGCAGCTTTTGCTGCCGCCGCTGCCGAGCTTCGCGATGCCCAGCCAGATAGTCGGCAGGGCCAGCATGCTGCTGGACGGGAGAGCGCCATGAGCACTGCTTTCGCTCATAGCGGGCGAACCCGTCTACGCCGCAAAGCGCAAGACCAGCGCGGCGTCGCAGCCATAGAGTTCGCGCTCGTGTTTGTCGTGCTCTTCGGCGTGCTGTATGGACTCGCGACTTTCGGTGCGGTGCTCTACATCCAGCAAACGGTGACGCGCGCCTCGGAGGAAGGGGCACGCGCCGTTGGCCTGCTCACTCCCGCACCAACAAGCAATGACCCCGAAGTCAAGAATGCGGTGTACGACGCGCTGGCCAATTCACTGGTCGTTCCAGCTTCAGCCAACGCCAGCGTAGCGAGCCGGCGCAACTGGATCGTCTCGAACGTGACTGTGGACGTGACCCGCAGCACCCCCAGCGGGCCCGGCGCCTATGTCCGCTACGTTGTCACGGTGACCTACCCATACAGCGCGAACCGCCTGCTGCCCACGATGCCGTTGCTGGATGCCAGCCGGTGGATGCCCGACCAACTTCAAAGCCGGACGACTGCCGCGCTTCGTTCGTCCTGAGGAAGGTCGGTCCCATGAACCCAGCACGCCAGACCACGACGCGTCGACGCCATCGCGGCTCGATACTCATCAACACCGCCATTGCGCTGAGCCTGATCGTCATCACGCTGATCGGCACCGAGATCGGCTTCATGTACGTCATGAAGCGCGAGTTCCAGAAGACCGCCGATCTCGCCGCCTTGGCTGGCGCGCAACAGGTTCGCGGCGGCTGCCCCGCGGCGACGACCGCCGCGCAGCTCAATGCCAATGGCGCGGCCGGCGGAGCGGGCCGCAACATGCCCGCGGGACTTCTGCCGTTGGGCGCAGCCGGCGAAATCCAGTGCGGCTACTGGGATCGGACCACGAGCTTTCAGTTTCCCGCGGTGACCGGCACCATCAACGCGGTGCGCGTGAGTTTCCAGCGGCCCTCACCGACGCTGCTTGCGTTCTTTGCCGGCAATCGGAATATCAGCGTGAGCGCAGTTGCGGCATTGAGCGCACCGCTCGCCGAGTTCTCCGTCGGCAGCAAACTGATCACGGTCAGCGGCGACTCCACGCTCGGGCGATTGCTCAAGGGCATCGGGCTCGATCTCGCTGGCACCTCGCTGCTGACTTACGACGGGTTGGCCCAGGCCAAGGTCACCCCCGGTGGGCTGCTCGCCGCGCTGGGCATTCCTGTCGCCGCAGACATCGGCGTAGGCGAACTCAACACGCTGCTCGCCGGACGCTCGGTGGCATTGGGTGATCTGCTGAACGCCATCGTTACCGTGGCGGGCCAGAACGGCCTGCTGGCCAGCAATATCGCGCTGCTGCAGGCCATCCAGGCCAAGCTCGGCCTCACCAATCTCATGGTGCAGTTGGGTTCCGTCGCCGACGGACCGCGCGGCCTGTTCGCAGAAATCATCGCACCCGGAGGCAGCGGTGGCGGCGCGCTGAATGTGAACGTGGGCGCGCTGGATCTGCTTTACACCTCGATCGGCGTGGCCACATCGCAGCATGCGGTCGATGCGGGGCTCAACATCAACCTGTTGTCGCTGGCCAAGGTGACGACCAAGGTGACGGTGATCGAACCACCCTCGATCGCCATCGGTGGCATCGGTGCCAAGGCTTACAACGCACAGGTACGCACCTTCATTCACGTGACGACGGATGCAGGACTGCTCGGCGCATTGCTCGCGCCGTTGGTCAAGCTGGACCTGCCGATCGTGTTGGATGCAGTGACGGGCACAGGCACGATCGCCGACATGTGCACGCCGGAACTCCAGGACCCGGTGAGCGGCAAGGACCGCGTGAGATTCACGGTCGACAGCAGCATCGCGAATATCTGCGTCGGGCAGATCGCTTCGGCGGATCTTTTTTCGAAGTTCGATGTCTGCAACTACCCGACGACGCTGAAGAACATGGAGCTCATCAACATCCTGGGTTTGCTGAAAGCGAATGGCCATCTCGATATCGAGGCGCTGAAGCCCTCTCGAAGCTCCTCGCTGACGCTTGCGGAAGGGGAAACTGGAACAACGTCGGTCAATGACCTGCAGATCGGCTCGACCGTGGCGCTGCTCGTATCGGAATTGGCCAACCTGCTCTTCGGCGGGACGGCACCGACAGGCACCCCGACCAGCGGGCAATTGGACAACCTCAGGGACAAGATCTGGAACGACACGGCTAGCATCTGCACCCAGAGCACGCCAAGCTGCTGGGGCCAGCGGTACGCGAGCGCAGTCAACACCATTCGACAGAACTCGGGGCAAAGCGGTTTGCTGACCGGTCTCCTGAACGGCGTCGGCGATCTGCTTGCCGGTGTGCTGAATCCGTGCACGGGCCTGCTGGGCCTCGGCGGTGGCAGTGAAGACGGCTGCAAGAAAATGATCCGGGATGGCCTGTCGAGCAGCAGCAGCGGCTTGGGCGGCGCTGTCTCCAACGCCCTGTCCGTGCTGACGGGCCTGCTCAAACCCGTCCTCGATGCACTCGGCGCGACAGTCCTCACGCCCCTGCTGCAAAACGTGCTCGGCATCAACCTCGGCCAGATCGACGTGAACCTCAAGTCACTCGACTGCAAGGCGTTGCCCATGCTGGTGTACTGAGAGAAGATGCCGCGCGCTCACCGGTACAGAGACTGCAAATCCAGATGAATTCTCCCGCTTCCAACTTCGACGAACTCGACCTCTTTGTCTGGGAAGGCAAAGCCGACATCCTCGACCGCATCGCGCGGTGCATGGCGAGCTTCGACGTGGAAGTCACCCGGGCCGACGGGCTGCCGCCGCCGCAGCAGGAGCGCGGCGCCGCGTTGCGACCCTCCGTCGCGATCATCAGCGTCACGGTCATCGACAGCGGCGGGCTCGCGCATGCCACCGAGTTCCTGCAGGGCATGCCGGTGATCTGGGTCGCCGCGGGTTCGCGCGAGCGCGATTCGCGCACCTACCCGCCCGAGTATTTGCACGTGCTGCCCTACGACTTCACCTGCGCCGAACTGCGCACGATGGTCGCCAAGCTCGTGCGCCAACTGCGCGCGCGCGACGTCGCGCCGCAGGCACCCGATGTGCTGGTGGCGCATTCCGAAGCCATGCAGGCGCTGCTCGCCGAAGTGGGCGCCTTCGCCGACTGCAACCACCCGGTGCTGGTGCGCGGCGAAACCGGCGTGGGCAAGGAGCGCATCGCGCAGCAGCTGCACCTGGGGCACCAGTCGTACAGCAAGGGCGCCTTCGTGGCGGTGAACTGCGGTGCGATTCCCGACGGCCTCTTCGAGTCGCTGTTCTTCGGCCACACCAAGGGCTCGTTCACGGGCGCCGTGCATGCGCATCGCGGCTACTTCGAGCAGGCCACCGGGGGCACGCTGTTCCTCGATGAAATCGGCGACCTGCCGCGCTACCAGCAGGTCAAGCTGCTGCGCGTGCTGGAAGACAACGCGGTCACGCGGCTGGGCGCAACGTCGCCGATCCGGGTCGACTTCCGGCTCGTGGCAGCGACCAACCGCAACCTGCGCGAGATGGTGGCGAGCGGCGAGTTCCGCGCCGACCTGTTCTACCGGCTCGCGGTGATCGAGCTGCATGTGCCCAGCCTCGAAGAGCGCGGCGAGGTCGACAAGATCGCGATCTTCAAGGCGCTCCTGAGCAACGTGCTCGGCGACGAGCTCGAGACGCTGGGCGAAACGCCGCACTGGCTCAGCGATGCGGTGGCCGAAACCTATTTCCCCGGCAATGTGCGCCAGCTGCGCAACCTCGCGGAGCGCGTGGGCGTGATCGCGCGGCAACTGCATGGCTGGGACCAGAACCTGATCCAGCGCGCCATCGCGCTCACGCGCGGCACGCCGACGCCGGCGATGACGGCCGAGCGAAACGGCGGGGGCGGCAACGGCGGCGGCGTCGCGCTCGACAGCAACGGCGATCGCAAGGGCTGGAACAGCAGCGAGCGCAACCGCATCATCGCGGCGCTGGAGATCAACGACTGGAAGCGCCAGGACACCGCGCAACACCTGGGCATCAGCCGCAAGGTGCTGTGGGAAAAGATGCGCAAGTACCAGATCCTCGACGGCGAACCCGGCATTCCTGAAGACGCTTGAGGCTTGCCGAGGGCGGTGCCCAGTCCTTCGACAAGCTCAGGACGAATGGGGACCGGGAGGTAGTTCCTCTTTTCTCAGCACCACCACCACCACCGTTCGGGCTGAGCTTGTCGAAGCCGGCCTCGATCCTTCGACAAGCTCAGGATGAACGGCAACAAGCTTCAGCGAGGCATCAGGCGAGGTGTGCGGCGCAGCGGCGGGTTGTTGGTCGCCGCGCTCGCCGAGCGCTCGACGACCGGCTCGTTCGGGCAGGCCGCGTTGCTCGAGATGCACAGCGCCGAGAGCAGTCCGTCTTCGGTGAGCATGGAACGGTTGGGCGGGCCGAACATGCGGTCGATCCAGCTGTTCGTGACATCGGGTTCGATGCGCAGTTCGCCGGTGGTGCGCGCCAGGCGCAGCTCGGAGATGCGCAGGTCGAAGACGCCGTCGACGTAGTCGAACAGCAGCGTGTAGTAGTCCAGCTGCGCATCGAGCACCTTGGGCAGCGTCTCGCGGCCGAATTCCATCAGGCGGCGGCGGCCGCGAAAGGCCTGGCCCGAAGTGCTGACGGCTTCCATGAGCTGCTTCTCGCGCTCGCGTCCCGACACGGTGCGGGCCCATGACGCGGAGGTGAGTTCGAACAGGTTGTTCTTCACGCCCTCGAGCTTGGCTTCCTGGTTGGCGACTTCGGCGAGCGCGCTCCTCAAGCGCAGCTGCCGGTCGAAGCCGTTGCCGAAATTCCAGTTGAGCTCGAAGGCCGCGCGCGTCGGGTCTTGCGGCGACACGCCGCGCGGGTCCTTGCTCTTCACGACCACGGCGTCCAGCGTCGGGTAGAGGCTCGATTCCTGCTGGTCGACCAGGGCTCGCGCGCGGTCGATGCGGCCCTGCGCCTCGGCGATCTCGGTGCTGCGGCTCTCCGCACGGCGCAGCGCCTCTTCCTGCGACGCGATGCGCCACTGCGTGGGCGCCGCGAGCACGGGCAGCGACTCGGTGTTGGGCGAGAACTTGAAGTAGTTGCGGAACTTGGCGAGCGCCTCGTCGCGCTGGGCCTCGAAGTCGGATTCGCGCGCGGCCACCAGGGCGCGCCGCGAGGCGGCCATGTTCAGGTCGTTGTCGCCCGAGACGCCGAGCGCAACGCGGCGGGCCTCGGCCTTCGAGAGCTCGGCCACCACCTCGGTGGCCTTGTGCGCGATCTGCTTCTTCAGGTCGAAGCGCTGCACCTGCAGGTAGGCGGTGAGCGCGTCCAGCACCACCTTCTGCGAGGTGGTGATGACGGCTTCGTCGTCGGCCTTGTTGCCGGCCTCGGCCGCGCGCTGCGCCGCGCTCATGGCGCCGCCGTCGATGAGGCTCACGCGCGCTTCGGCGGTGAGCACGGTGTAGCTCTGGGTCTTGGCGTTGTCCGCGCCGCTGTTGTAGTTGCCCGACGAAGTTCCGATCTTGAAGCGCGGGTAGCGCGCCTGCTTGGCGGCATCGACGCCGTAGCTGCTGGTGGTGGCGGTCGCCTGCGCCGTCTGCACCTCGGGGTATTCCTGCGAGAGCGCGATCAGCGCCTGCTTCACGCGCTGGGCGTAGCTCGCGGCGCCGATGGACGGCGTGGACAGGCGCCGTGCGAGCGAGAGCGAGGGCAGCGGCACTTGCACCTCCGGCATCTCCTGTACTTCCCGGACCTCTTGCGCAAGGGCGGCCGGCGGGAGCGCGAAGCTCGCGCACAGTGCTGCGCACAGCACCCCGGTGCCCGTGCTGCGGCGCCGGCTTGTGGCGGTGCGGTCCTTCATGGCTCGCGGAAGGCTTCGCGCCGCAACTTGAGCACTGGCCGCAGGATGTACCAGATGAACGGGTCGGTGCCCACGCGCAGGTCGACCTCGGACTCCATGCCGGCGGTGATGCGGTTCTCTTCGCGGCCCACGTGCGACTGCGACATGCTGATCAGCAGCCGGTAGTAAGGCGCGCCCTGCGCGATGGCCGCGTCGCGGTCGGCGTCGGCCGCCACCAGCATCACCTTGCCCTCGACGGCGCCGTAGCGCAGGTAGTCGTAGGCGGTGATCTTCACGCGCGCCGACTGGCCGATCTCCACGAAGCCACGGTCGTTGGGATTGAGGCGCGCCTCCACCATGATCTCGTCCTTGTCGGGCACCACTTCCAGGATGGCTTCGCCGGGCTTGACCACCCAGCCCGGGCTGGAGTTGCGCAGGCCCTTGACGATGCCGTCCGAGGGCGCCTTCACCACGGTGCGCGAGCGCTGCGTGCGGGCGCGCGCCAGGTCTTCGCTCAGGCTGGCGAACTGGCGCTCGACCGTGGCCAGTTCGTCCGATGCGCGGCGGCGGTAGCGGCCTTCGGCCTCGGCCATCTTGGCCTGCGATTCGGTGATGGCGGCGTTGGCGGAAATCACGCCCTGGCGCGCCACGGCGAGCTCGCTGCGCACGCCCTCGGCCTGCCGGCGCTTCTCGAGCACCTCGACCTGCCCGACCAGTTTCTCGCTGAGCAGCTGCTCGGAGATCTCGAGTTCCTTTTGCATCAGCACCAGGCGATCGTCCAGGCCCTTGACCTTGGCCTGCTGCTCCAGCTGCTTGCTGCGCGCCTGCTCCAGGCCCGACACCGCGCCGGCCATGACGCCGCGCTGTTCGAGCGCGCGCGCCTGGTAGGCGCCCAGCTCGCCTTCGAACACGTCTTCGTCCAGGTCGGTGGCGAAGGACTGGCGGTTCAGCGGCTGGCCGCGGCTCTCGGCGATCAGGCGCACGCGCGTGGCCTGCGTGGCCGCGTAGCGGGCGCTGAGTTCTTCCAGGTTCAGGCCGCTGCCGCCCAGGTCGATCTCGACCAGCGACTGGCCCTGCTTGACCGTCTCGCCTTCCTTCACCAGCACGGCGCTGACGATGCCGCCTTCCAGATGCTGGATGGATTTGACGCGGTCCGAAGGGATCACGCGGCCCGGCGCGACGACCACGGTTTCCATCGGAAAGCCCAGCCCGATCAGCGCCAGCACGCCGATGGCGCCGCCGATGATCCACTGGCGCCGCCGCCCTTGCGGCGAGGTCCGCGCCGCGCGCTTCTGGTCTTCATCCTGAAGAATCTGCGGCAGATCTGATTTCACAATGAGCTCTCCCCCAGGCTTCGCGCACTTCGTGTCGCCGCTCCTACCCCCTCACCGGGGGCAATGCCAGCGGCCCGGCAAAGCCGGTTCCGCGGCATTCCATGACGGGGCTGCGTCCATCTCATGCATCGTGAATAGCTCATCGGATTCGTGTTCTTACGCCATGGAGCGGGAGGCCGCGGCCCCCGCGTTGTCTTCGTCGCCCACTGCCACCAGCGGCTTCTTCACGCCGAAGAGCTTGGGCACCATCACCGCGGCGGTGCCCACCTCGACGTCGCCCTGGCCCGTCACGTGGTAGACCGCCGTGGCCGCCGAGACGATGCGCAGCGAGTGCGTGACCACCACCACGGTGCGCACCTTGGCCACCGCCAGCAGCGTGGCCAAAAGGTTGCGCTCGCTTTGAAAATCCAGGTCGTTGCTGGGCTCGTCCAGCACCAGCACCGAGGGCTTGCGAAGGAAGCTCATGGCCAGCGCGAGCTTGCGGCGTTCACCCACCGAGACGCCGGTGCCGCCTTCGCCGACCATGGTGCGGTAGCCGTCGGGCAGCCGCGAGATGAAGTCGTGCGCGCCCGAGAGCTTGCAGGCCGAGACGATCTGCTCGTCGCTCTGGCCGGGGGCCGCGCGGCGCATGGTGTCGATCAGCGAGCCGCCGAACCAGTAGACCTCCTGCGAGAGGTAGCTGATCCAGCGCGAGAGCTCTTCGCGGCCGAACTGCGACAGGTCGTATTCGCCGATGCTGATGATGCCGCGCGTGGGCGCATAGAGGCCCGACAGGAGCTTGACCAGCGTCGACTTGCCCGCGCCGTTGCGCCCGACGATCACGTGCAGCCCGCCCGGGCCGATGTCCAGGTCGACGCTCTCGAGCACCGGCTGCTGCGCGGTCTCGGTGAAGCTGAAGCTCACGTCTTTCAGGGTGATGCGGCCCAGCGGCTGCGGCAGCGTCATGCCCGTGGGGGGCTTCTCGACCTGCTCGCCCAGCACGGTTTCCAGGCGCTTGGCGGCTTCCTTCGCGGTGGCCAGCGAGCGCCAGTTCGACACGAGCCCGGCCACCGGCTGCAGCGCCTTGAGCGCCAGCATGTTGGAGGCGACCAGGCCGCCCACCGTCATCCATTGCTCCATCACCGAGATGGCGCCCACCGTCACCACGACGACCGAGAAGACCGTCAGCAGCACCGTGGTGCCGTCGCGCGCGGTTTCGATCTGGCCGTTCTTGCTGAAGCTCTCGGAGAGCCAGGCGTTGTAGGTCTGGCGCCACATGTCGCTGATGGGGCCGTCGTTGGCCTGCGTCTTGAGCGTTTCGCGCGCGTTGCAGATCTCCGAGGTCATGCGGTCCAGGCCGCGGCCGCGCTGCACTTCCTCGACACGCCCGGCGCGCACTTCGTCGGCCCACCACCATGCCAGGAACGACATGATCGCGAGAAACGCGGCCACCACCGGCAGCACCGGCAAGGCGACGATGCCGATCACCACGAGCGCGAAGACCGCCATCGGCAGGTCGAAGATCGATTGCGCGAGGCCCCCGGTGACGGTGCCGCGCACCGAGCCCACGTCGCGAAAGTACTGCTGCCACACCGAGGCCGGGCGCGCCTCGAGCGCGCGCAGCGGGCGGGCCAGCATCGACTGCAGCAGCGCGCCCGAGACGCCGTGGTCGATGATCGCGCCCGCGTTGCGCAGCATGCGCGAGCGGCGCGTGCGCAGCCAGAACTCGATGCACAGGAAAAAGAAGATGCCGCTGACCAGCGCCGCGAGCGTGGAGGTGCCGCTGCGCGAGAGCACGCGGTCATACACCTGCAGCAGAAAAATGGAGGGCAGCAGCCCGAACAGGCTGATGGGGAGCGAGCGCCATGCCGCGCTCTTCACGAGCGGGTAAGCCGAACGGAACGCGGTGTTCAGTGCATTGGCATAAGGACTGGCACCCGGCTCGTCCGGCGTTTCGGCAACCAGCTGGCTGGGCAAGAGAAACTTGATCATGAGAAAAGGCCGATCCGTCGAGCATTGACGCTCGAATCATTATCGACTGTTACGCAACATTACAAAGCAAAAATTCGCGTGCTGTGCACCTCAGCATCGGGGTGCGCGCGCCTTTGCAGCTTCGACCTGTCGCTCGGTTCCCATGTCGCGTTGAAACGTCGTTTGCGCGGTCGTGCAGCCCGCCTGCCGGTCCACCGTCGCCTCCCCCCTCACTGCGGGCAAACCCTCTGCCAGCACCAAGGCGATGTTGGCGCACAACAGCATGCACAGCACCCAGGCGAACAGCAGCTGCAGCCATCCCAGCCACCAGCGTCGCGGCGCCTCCACGTCGCGTTCGTAGGGCATGTGGATCAATGCGTTCCATCTCATGGCAGTGCTTTCAAAACCCGGGCAAGCCGGGACAGGCCGACGCCCGCGGAACTCTTGGCCAGCACCCAGTCGCCCGGTTGCAGCAGACCGCCCAATGCGGTCGACAGGTCCGACACGTCCACGAACCAATGTGAACGGACCTTGGTACGGATGCGCGCGTGCAGCGCCCGCATGAGCGGACCGCACAGCAGCACCCGGTCGGGCTGCGACGCCAGCAACTCTTCCTCCAGGTCGAGGTGATGGCGTTGCGCCGCGGGACCCAGCTCCTGCATGTCGCCAAGGATGGCGACACGTCGCGCAGGTTCGCAGGGGGCTTGTGACAGCAATTCGAGCGCCGCCCGCATCGAGCTGGGGTTGGCGTCATAGGTTTCATCGATCAGCTTGAAGCTTCCGCCGCCGATGTGAATGGTGTGCAGCGCACCGCGTCCGCCCGGCGGCTCGAAGTGCGCGAAGGGCTCCACGGCCGCGGCCAGCGGCAGGCGCAGCGCCTGCAGCGCGCCGAGCGCGGCGACGGCGCTCGCGCCCATGTGGCGCCCGGGCGCGTTCAGCCGCAGCTGGAAGGGCTCGCCCGCCACCTGCGCCTGCACCTCGCCGTGGTCGAAGGCCAGGAGGCGCACGTCGGCCTCCTTGTGCTCGCCGTAGGTCACGATCTGCAACTGATGCGCCATCGCGGCTTCGGCGAAGGTCGCGAACTCGGGCATGTCGCGGTTGAGCACCACGTTGTCGCCGGCGGCCATGCCCTGGAAGATCCGGCTGTCCATGCGCGCGGCCGCTTCCGAAGGGCCGCGGTGCTTCTGCGATGCGGCCGACAGGCCCGTCACCACCACCAGCGAAGGCCGCACCAGTTGCGACGATGCGGGCATGTGCGAGGTGCCCATCTCCAGCACCCAATAGGCCGCGTGTCGCGGCATGCAGGTGAGGTTCCACGCGATGCCCGAGGGCAGGCTGATGTTGCCTTCGGGCTGGCCGACCTCGCCCCACACGGTGAGCGCGCCGGCCATCATCGCGGCCACGGTGCTGCTGCCGGTGCCGTGGCCCAGCACGCCGCACACGCGGCCGGTGAATTCGGTGCGCGCATGTTCCCCGAGTTGCAGCACGGCTTGCAGCACATTCGGCACCTTGAGCACCGGCACGCGCTTGTCCAGGTGCGGCTTGGGGTCGGTGCACAGCACCGCCGCGGCCGGCTGCAGCACGCCCTTGAGCGTGACCGCCGCGAGCGGCGTCTTCGAGGGGCGCGTCTGGTTCTCGAACACCACGCGGCCCTTGCGCATGAAGGAGCGCTGCGTCACGCCGCTCGCGCGCCATCCGTCTTCGGGGCGCACCACCCATTCGCCGCTGGTCACGCGGGCCATTTCGCTGGCGGTCCAGGCGGCGCCGTCGTCCCGCGGGCTGCTGGCCGCGCTGCTCGCGCCCAGCGGCACGCGGCGCTCCAGCAGGTAGCGGTGGTACGACGCGAAGCCCGAGACGTACTGCTCGACATCGTCGATGCGCACGCGGAACGCATGGTGGCGGATGAAGAAAGACCCGACGACCGTGGACGGCCGCCGGAAGTACATCGCCACCTCCGGCCAGAAGAAGCCGTTCAGGAGATAGTGCGCGCGGTAGTCGAGCGCGCGGTAGAACTTCTCGGTGTCCAGCTCGTCCAGCAGGTGCCGCATCGCGGGCATGCCTTCCAGGCGCTGGAGCATCTGCTGCGCGGCAAGCATGAGCCCGAGCAGCGTCGGGAAGGTGGTCTTGCGGTCGAGCACGAAGTCGAGATACCCCGCGACGTTCTGCAGCCCGAAGCGGAAGTACTTCTCCTGCGGGCTCCAGTGCGTGAGCTCGTTGACGCAGCAGCTGAGCCAATGGTCGTGCGCCTGCCAGTGCTGGCTCGCGATGAAATGATCGAAGGCCTTCTCCACCGCCGCCAGCCAGCGCGCATCGCGCGTGAGGCCGTAGAGGCGCATGAGGCCGTAGGCCGCTTCGCCGTCGTAGTAGATGACGCGCGATGCTTGCTTCACCGCCAGGTCGGTGGCGTGCAGCACGTGGTTGAAGCGGCCGGTGGCCGCATCCTGCAGCGACACGATACCGAGCGCCAGCTTTTCGAGCAGCGGCAGCCAGCGCCGCGTATCCATGAGCTCGCAGTACTTCACCAGCGCGAGCACGCAGGCCGCGTTGCCGCCCAGCTTGATCTCGCCGCCCGTGTCCACCAGGTACGCCACCTCGCGGCCGTCGGCCAGCTGGTAGTCGCGGATGAGCCAGTTGGTCAGGTGGTCGAGCGCGCGGTCGATGGCCGAGCGCAGGGTTTCGTCGCGCGTGACTTCCCACGCCTCGAGCATCGCGTGGATCGCGCTCGCATGGCGCATCGCGTCGTAGGTCGGGATGCGGCGGTCGAAGCACGGGAAGTAGCCGTACACGAAGAGCCCGTCGCTCTGCACCTGGCGCGCCAGGTACGCGGAGCCGCTGCGCACGAGGTCCATCGCCGACTGCGGGTTGAGCGCCGGCAGCTGGCGCCGGCCCGCATCGAGCCCCGTGCCGATGAGCTTGTGCACCACGCCGTCGGGCTGGCAGAAAACGCCCACGGTCGCCAGCAGGTAGACCGGCTGGTCCGTCGGCATGTCCAGCGCGAGCGAGCGCTGGAAACGCGCCTGGCCGTAGGCCTCGAAGTTGCGCGGGTTCATCACCGCATGCGCGATGGTCGAGTCGCCCGCCAGCATCGCGTTGGCGTTGAGCTCCTGCTCGGTGAACGCGATCTCGAAGTCCTTGTCGAAGGCCAGGCCGAGGCGAAAGTAGTTGCGCTTGACGGCCGTGAGCTGCGTCTTGAACTGCGCCCAGTCCATCGGGCTCGCGCCCTCGACCCAGTCGATGCGAAGCCAGGGCGAGACCACGCCGTGGTCGCGCACCCAGCGCTCCACGATGTCGGCGCCTTCGCGCCACGCGGTCTCGAATTCGGCGGCCCGCGCGTGCACGACGTGCGCGCGCTGCGAACCGTCGCTCACCGAGAAGAACAGCGTGAACGCGGGGTAAGGGGCAGGCAGCGCCGCGCACACCGACGCAAGGCGTTCGTGGCAGGCGTGGAGCTGGTCTGAAAAGGACATCATTCGGCCCCGATCGAGTGCGGGAGACCGGTCGCGTCCGTCATCTGCTCTCGCTTCGACGGAATCGCTGACCGGAGACTGTTGCCTTCGACGTCATCGCTTGGCTTCCGGCTTCAGCGGTAGCTGAATTCGGCGCGGCGATTGAGCTGGTAGCCCTCCTCGGTGGTTTCCAGGGACGCGGGCTTCTCGATGCCCCAGCTGATGGCCTCCACGCGCTCGGCCGGCACGCCCATCTGCGTGAGCGCCCGTTGCACCGACTCCGAGCGGCGCTGCCCCAGCGCGAGGTTGTATTCGCGGCCGCCGCGCGAGTCGGTGTGGCCTTCGATGACCACGCGGCTCGACGGGCGGTTCTTCAGGAAGCTCGCGTGCGCTTCCACGATGCGCTGGTCCTGCGTGCGGATGTTGTATTTGTCGAAGTCGAAATACACGATCTTCGGCACGCCGGCCGGTCCGTTCTGCAACGGCGCGGGCGGCGGCGGTTCCACCTTGGCCACCGCGGCCGCGCCCTTGTTCGAGTAGTAGTAGGTCGCATCGTCGCGGCCGCTCTTGGGCGTACTGCAGGCCACGAGGCTGGCCCCGAGTGCAACGATGGCCAATATCCGGAAATTCTTTTTCATATCAATCCTTTCGCGGGACAGGCCGGTGGCCGGCCTGTCCCTGTCTGCGGTTTCCCTCTTCCCTCTCTCCTTCGCTCTTCTTGGCTTCTTGATCCTTAACCCAGCAGGCCGTGCAGGATGTTGGTCACCGGCGACGCTGCGTGCTCGACCAGGCTGGTGATCGGGGTCACGACCTCGGTCACCAGCGGGGTGACCGCGTGATCGACGGTGTTCACCACCGTGTCGACCACCGGAGCCACCGTGCCCGTTGCGCCGGCCAGGATGTCGGTCACCGGTGCCAGTGCGCCGGAAGCGGCACCCGTCACGGTGGCGACGATCGGCGCGACGGTGTCCGTCAGGCCGCCTGCCACGCCGGAGATCGGCTCCAGGATGTTGGCGACCGGACCGTCGCCGCCCAGGACGCCGCCGAGCAATCCACCCACCAGGCCGTCCTGACCCAGCAGGCTGCCGACCAGGCCGTCGTTGCCCAGCAGGTTGCCCACGAGGCCGTCGTCGCCCAGGAGGCCGCCGACCAGACCGTCGTTGCCGAGCAGACCGCCGACGATGCCGTCGTTGCCGAGGACGCCGCCCAGGAGGCCACCGTCGCCGCCGAGCACGCCGCCCAGGAGGCCGTCGTTGCCCAGGATGCCGCCGACCAGGCCGCCGTCACCGAGGACGCCGCCGAGCAGGCCACCGTCACCGCCGAGAACGCCGCCCAGGAGGCCGTCGTCACCCAGGATGCCGCCGACCAGACCGCCGTCACCGAGGACGCCGCCGAGCAGGCCACCGTCACCGCCGAGGACACCGCCCAGGAGGCCGTCGTCGCCAAGGATGCCGCCGACCAGGCCGCCGTCGCCGAGGACGCCGCCGAGCAAGCCGCCGTTCCCAAAGAGCAAGCCGCCGAGACCACCGTCGCCGCCGAGGACGCCGCCCAGCAGGCCGTCGTCACCCAGCACGCCGCCGAGCAAACCGCCGTCACCGCCGAGCAGACCGCCTACGAGGCCGTCGTCGCCCAGGATGCCGCCGAGGAGACCACCGTCGCCGCCAAGGACGCCGCCCAGGAGGCCGTCGTCACCGAGCACGCCACCGAGGAGACCGCCGTCACCGCCGAGCAAGCCGCCCAGCAGACCGTCGTCACCCAGCACGCCGCCGAGGAGGCCGCCGTCACCGCCGAGCAGACCGCCCAGCAGGCCGTCGTCACCCAGGACACCGCCGAGGAGGCCGCCGTCACCGCCGAGGACGCCGCCCAGGAGGCCGCCGTCACCGCCGAGGACGCCGCCCAGGAGGCCGCCGTCGCCGCCGAGCAGGCCACCCAGCAGGCCGTCGTCACCCAGCACGCCACCGAGCAGGTCGCCGTTCAGCAGGTTCGCCACGCCGTCGGTGAGGAAGTCCACTTGCGTGTCCACCGCGTTCAGCAGCGCCGCCGTCGTTCCCGCGCCCAGCAGCTGGTCGGCCAGCGGGCTCACAAGGCCGCTCACGCCGTCCGTCACCTGGTCCACCACACCGTCGACCGGGTCGAGGATGTTGGGGTTGTTCGGGGTGAACACGTCGCCCAGGATCGGGGCCAGCAGGCCGTCGACCACATCCGTCACCGAATCGGTGATGCCGGCCACCGGGGTCAGCAGGTCGCCCAGGCCCAGGTCGCCGAGCAGGCCGTTGTTCAGACCGGTGGCGATGCCGCCCACGATGCTGTCGACCGGATCGAGCAGCGCCGGACCGCCAGGGGTGCCGGGGTTGCCGCCGCCGATGCCGTCCAGGAGGCCGCCGAGCAGGCCGCCCAGGAGGCCGTCTTCGCCGATGAGGCCGCCCACGATGCCGTCTTCGCCGAGCAGGCCGCCAGCCAGGCCGTCCGGTCCGAGCAGGCCGCCGACGATGCCGTCGCTGCCCAGCAGGCCGCCGACCAGACCGTCGTCGCCCAGGAGGCCACCGACCAGGCCGTCGTCGCCGAGCAGGCCGCCCACGAGACCGTCGTTGCCCAGGAGGCCGCCGACGATGCCGTCGTCACCGAGCACGCCGCCCAGGAGGCCGTCTTCGCCCAGCAGGCCGCCGACGATGCCGTCGTCGCCCAGCAGACCGCCCAGGAGGCCGTCGTCGCCGAGGAGACCGCCGACCAGGCCGTCGTTGCCCAGGAGGCCGCCCACGAGGCCGTCGCTGCCGAGGAGACCGTCTTCACCCAGCAGGCCACCCACCAATCCGTCGTCGCCGAGCAGGCCGCCCAGGAGACCGTCCGCGCCGAGCAGACCGCCCAGCAGGCCGTCGCCGCCGAGCACGCCGCCCAGCGGGCCGCCTTCGCCCAGCAGGCCGCCGACGATGCCGTCTTCACCGAGGAGACCGCCCAGGAGGCCGTCTTCGCCCAGCAGGCCGCCGGCCAGACCGCCTTCGCCCAGCAGGTTGCCGAGCACGCCGTCTTCGCCGAGCAGACCGCCGACCAGGCCGTCGTCGCCGAGCAGGCCGCCCAGGGCGCTGCCGTCGCCGGTGAGGCTGCCCAGGAGGCCGTCCGCACCGAGCACACCGCCCAGGACGCCGCCGAGCGCGCCGTCTTCACCGAGCAGGCCGCCCAGGACACCGTCGTCGCCGAGCACGTTGCCCAGCAGGCCGCCCAGGGCGCTGCCGTCGCCGATCAGGCCGCCGACGATGCCGTCTTCGCCCAGGAGGCCGCCGACCAGGCCGTCTTCGCCGAGCAGGCCGCCGATCAGGCCGTTGTCGCCCAGCACGCCATCGAGCAGGCCGCCGACGATGCCGTCTTCGCCCAGGAGGCCGTCCAGGCCGAGGCCTGCGGTCAGGCCGCCGAGCGGGCCGTCACCGGCGAGCAGGTTGTGCAGGCCGTCGGTCACGTAGTCGACCTGGCCCAGCAGCGAGCCGAGCAGCGCATCGGTCACGCCGGCGCCGAGCAGGCCGTCCACCACGGGGCTGAGCGTGTTGCCCAGCGGGTCGAGGACGTTGCCCACGAGGTTGTCGACCGGGTCGAACTCGTTGGGGTCGTTCGGGGTGAATTCCGAACCGAGTAGCGGAGCCAGCACGCTGTCGACCACATCGGTCACACCGTCGACCACCGAGGACACCGGAGCCAGGGCGCCGCCCAGGCCGAGGGTGCCGTCGATCGCGTCGACCACACCGTGGACGAGGCCGTCGCCCGGATCGAGCAGGTGGTCGGCGTCGGCGTCTGCATCCGCATCGGCGTCGGCGTCGGCATCTGCATCTGCATCTGCATCTGCGTCTGCATCGGCGTCGGCATCAGCGTCCGCATCGGCATCGGCATCGGCGTCGGCGTCGGCGTCCGCATCTGCATCCGCGTCTGCATCCGCATCACCGTCTGCATCCGCATCGGCGTCCGCATCCGCGTCGGCATCTGCATCGCCGCCATCGCCCAGGCCAGGAACCAGGAACGGCACGCCGCTGCTGCCGCCGTCGCCACCACCGCTCAGCGCAGCGCCCAGTGCCGCGGCACCCAGGGCGCCCAGCGCGAATTCGCCGAGGCCGATGCCGCTGCCGGCCGCGAGCTTCTTGGTCACGGCCAGGGCGGCTGCGTCTGCATCGCTGTCGGGCGGGGTGACCTGCAGGTCGCCCGAGGCCACATCCACATTCACTTGCTCGAGGCCGCCGGGCAGCTTGGTCGAGCCGATGGTCGCATCGGTGCCGCCGGTGAAGACGCCGGCCAGCGGCGCCTTGTTGGACGCCGAGCCGGGGAACATGACGTTGGCATGCCCGTCCTGAGGAACGATCACGCGGTCACCGGCGATCAGGGTCTGGTTGCCATCCACCGGAATGCGGACACCGTCGCGCATCACGGCAGTGCCGGGCGTAGCATTGGACAATGTGCCGATGCTGGCAGGCCCGGAAGGGGCGATGGAGCCCGCCGAACTCGCCATGGCAGGGCTGCCCAGCGGAGTGACGGTGGCTTGGGCGAGAACCACAGGAGCTGCGCTGGATGCGGCAAGTCCTTCGGTCGAATCGGTCGATGCTTGTGGAGCGTTCATGGCAGCCTCTGTGACAAAAGATGCATGTACAGGGGCAACTTGCGTGCCGCTTTTTGCAAGCCTTGCCAACGAGGCGCCGCCATCGATTCAAGTCGTTGATTTGTATGAAAATTTTTCTGAAAACCGCTGACGCGGCGGCACATCGAAACATCGCGTAAGGAGGTCATTTCGCGATTCGTTACGTAACGATGTAACGCCCTGTACCCGGAACGCCGCGCGTGTTCCGGGTCGCCGAAGAGGCCGATCGCGATGGCTTGCGCACCGCGCCTCTTCTCTGTTTTTCTCGCTCTTTCTCTCTCCGCTTTTCTTCTCCCTCTATCTATATATGTTCAATCCTTCCCAGGAAGACGTGCGCCGCTTTTTCTGCGACGTGTACGCCAAGCACCGGCAGGGCCTTCCGATGGAAGCGCTCGAGACCATCGCCGCCGGCTGGATCGACGAGCACCCCGAGTACCACGAGGACCTGGCCGATGCCGACGCCGCGGTGGCGCGCGTGTACGACGGATCGAACGGGCGCGAGAACCCGTTCCTTCACCTGTCGATGCATCTGTCGATCAGCGAGCAGTGCTCCATCGACCAGCCGCGCGGCATCCGCCAGGCCGTCGAGCTGCTGGCCGCGCGCCGCGGCTCGCTGCTGCATGCGCATCACGAGGCGATGGACTGCCTCGGGCAGATGATGTGGGAGAGCCAGCGCGCCGGACGCCCGCCCGATGGCGAGGGCTACGTGGCCTGCGTGCAGCGCCGCGCCACGAAAGATTGATCAGGGTTTCTGCCTACCTCGCGATGGCAACGCGCCCTGCTGCTTGGCGCCTTCGCGCAGCAACGCGGTCATCGCAACGCGCAGCAACGACGCTTCGGCATCGCTGCGCAGCAGCAGGCCGACCGGCTCTTCCGTGCCCGCCGTGTCGATGCGCAGGCGCACGAGCCGGCCTTCTGCCAACGCATCGCGCGCGGCGCCCAGCGGCGTGATCCAGACCGCATCGGACACCGCCACCAGCGCGCGCGCCACGGCCACGTCGAGCGTCTGCAGCGCATGGGTCGGCAGCACGAGGCCGCGCGCCGACAGGAAGCTCTCGGTGTTGTGGCGCGGGATCGTGCCCTCGCCGTAGACCACCAGCGGATAGTCGAGCACCGCCTGCACGGGCGCCGGCTTGAGCGCGAGCGGATGCCCGGCGCGCACCGCGAACACCAGCGGCTCGGTGTAGAGCAGTTCGAAGCTGAGGCCGCCCATCAATCGCGGATCGCTCATGCGGCCCACCACCAGGTCGAGCTCGCCGGCGCGCAGTTCGTCGAGCAGCACTGCGTTGGCGGCGCTCTTCACGGCGATCTGCGCGGCGGGCCAGTGCGCCCTGAGCCGCGCGAGCGCCGACGGCAGCAGCGCGGGCGCCACGCTCGGCAGCGCGCCGATGCGCAGGCGCTCGATGCGCCCGCCCGCCGTCGGCGCCACCGCCTCGGCGCTGGCATCGAGCGCCTCGAGCACGCGCAGCGCGTGCGCCAGCAGCTGCTCGCCGGCCGGCGTGAGCCCCTGCACGCCGCGACGGCCGGCCTGGCTGCGATCGACCAGGCGCGTGCCGACGATGGCTTCGAGCTCCGAGAGCGTCTTGGACACCGCCGGCTGGCTCAGCGAGAGCCGCGACGCCGCGCGCGCCAGGTGGCGCTCCTGCGCGACGGCGACGAAGGCGCGCAGGTGCCGCAACTGCACGTTGCGGATGAAATCCTGGCGAAGGTCGGCGGGCTTGCTCAATGACTGCTGGTTATGAAAACTGGCGCAATCTTCAATTTACATCATCGAACGGCGCTTCTAAAGTGGCGGCTCGAGAATTCGTCCCACGACAGGAGACAACGCACATGACGACCCCCACCAAGGGCACCCTTCCCACGCTCACGCCGCGCGACTGGGACGCCCACCCCGCCTACGTCTACCCCGGCTACAAGTCCACGGTGAAGCGCGGCCCGCAGAAGCCGCTGATTCCGCTGAAGGCGTCGCTCGGCGAGCTGCAGCAGCCCGTGTACGGCCACGACAGCATTGGCGGGTTCGACCATGACTTGACGCGCAACGCGCGCAAGAACGGCGAGCCGCTGGGCGAACGCATGATCCTCACCGGCCAGGTGCTCGACGAGCGCCGCCGCCCGGTCGCCAACACACTGGTCGAGCTGTGGCAGGCCAACGCGTCCGGCCGCTACGTGCACAAGGTCGACCAGCACGATGCGCCGCTGGACCCCAACTTCCTCGGCGCGGGCCGGTGCCTGACCGACAGCGAAGGCCGCTACCGCTTTCTCACCATCAAGCCCGGCGCGTATCCGTGGGGCAACCATCCGAACGCCTGGCGCCCGCAGCACATCCACCTGTCGCTGTTCGGCCAGAGCTTTGCGAGCCGCCTGGTCACGCAGATGTACTTTCCCGGCGACCCGCTGATGCAGTACGACCCGATGATCACCGGCACCCCGGAGCGCTACCGCAACCGGCTGATCGCCGACTTCAGCCTGGACATCACCGAAGAGGGCTATGCGCTGGGCTACCAGTTCGACATCGTGCTGCGCGGCGCGGACGAGACGCCGTTCGAGAACCGCTGAAAGGAATTCCCATGCCATTGATGACCGCCCAGGAAGCCGATTTCGGCCAGACCCCCTCCCAGACCGTGGGCCCCTACTTTGCCTACGGCCTCACCGCCACGCAGTACGGCTACGACTTCGACCAGCCCTTCGACGCCGTCGTGGCGCTCGACGGTGCCGCCGGCCAACGCATCCGCCTGGAAGGCCGGGTGATTGACGGCGACGGCAATGCGATCGGCGACGCGCTGGTGGAGATCAGCCAGCCCGACGGCGAAGGCCGCTACCCGCAGACGCCCGAAGAAGCCCGCGCGCTGGGCTTTCGCGCCTTCGGCCGCGTGGGCACCGGCACCGATGCGGAGAATCGCTTCGTGTTCCATACCGTCAAGCCCGGCGCAGAGGCGCCCGGCGAAGCGCCGCACATCAACGTGATCGTCCTGATGCGCGGCATGCTGCTGCATGCGTTCACGCGCGTGTATTTCAGCGACGAGGCCGAGGCCAATGCGAAGGACGCGGTGCTGCAGAGCGTGCCGGCCGAGCGCCGTCACACGCTCATCGCCGAGCGCGTGGAGCAAGGCGGCGCGGTGAGCTACCGCATCGACATCCGCATGCAGGGCGCGGACGAGACGGCGTTCTTCGACGTCTGATCTCAGGGAAATCCCCAACAAAAAAGCCCGCATCGCGCGGGCTTTTTTGTTGGGGGAAGCGAAGCGCTTACTGCTCGCCGTGGTGGATGCGCGACTCGGGCACCGTCTTCAGTTCGCCGGGCACCGAGCTGATGTAGCTGGCCAGCGTCTTGAGTTCGGCGTTGGTGAACTTCTTGGGTTCGACCTGGCCGGCCATCACCGCGTTCGAGCGGCCCAGGTGCGCGTTGTTCTTGACGCGGTACGACTTGAGCGCCACGAAGAGGTAGTCGGCGTGCTGGCCGGCCAGCTTGGGCACGGTGCCGTCGTTCGGGGTGTTGAAGTTGGCGCCGTGGCACTTGGTGCAGCTGTTGTCGGGGCCGTTGCGGCCGACCAGCGCGGTGATGTTCTCGGGCATGGCCTTGGCAAGGGCGGCCGGCGGCGCATCGCCTTCCTTCACGCCCAGGTGGCTGTAGTAGGCGGCCACGTCGGCGATGTCCTGCTCGGTGAGCGAATCGGCAATGGCGCGCATGGTGGGGTGCTTGCGGTCGCCGGCCTTGTACTGGGTGAGCGCCGAGACGATGTAGGTGGCGCTCTGGCCAGCGATCATCGGCACCTTGTGGATCTCGGGGAAGCTGGCCTGGTAGCCGATGATGCCGTGGCAGCCCACGCACATCTGAACCTTCTTGGACCCGTTCTGGGCGTTGCCCGTGACTTGTTGGGCTTGTGCCGAGAGCGTCACGCAAGCGACAGCAAGGGCAAACATCGTGGTCAACAGCTTGTTCATTTTGCGCGCACAATCTCGTGGAGATACAGTTTTTCGAATCAACATTCGATTATATGCAAGGGTCCCACGGGAACCCGCAGAGGCCGCCCAAGAGGCTGTGCGATGCGAATCGAGTGTGTTCTTTTCTCCACCCCGCCTTTCCACCTCGCTTCTCGTTCACTCATGAAATTCAAGGGCTCAGACAACTACGTCGCCACTCAGGACCTGATGCTGGCGGTCAACGCCGCCATCACGCTCAAGCGCCCGCTGCTGGTCAAGGGCGAGCCCGGCACGGGCAAGACCATGCTGGCCGAGGAAGTGGCCGAGGCGCTGGGGCTGCCGCTCCTGCAGTGGCACATCAAGTCGACCACCAAGGCGCAGCAGGGCCTCTATGAATACGACGCGGTGAGCCGCCTGCGCGATTCGCAGCTCTCGGACGTCGATGGCGGCGAGCGCGTGAAGGACATCCAGAACTACATCGTCAAGGGCGTGCTCTGGCAGGCCTTCACGGCCGACGAGCCGGTGGCGCTTCTCATCGACGAGATCGACAAGGCCGACATCGAATTCCCGAACGACCTGCTGCGCGAAATCGACCGCATGGAGTTCTACTGCTACGAGACGCGTGAGCTCATCCGCGCCAAGCACCGGCCGGTGGTGTTCATCACCTCCAACAACGAGAAGGAACTGCCCGACGCGTTCCTTCGCCGCTGCTTCTTCCACTACATCAAGTTCCCCGACGCAGATACGATGAAGCACATCGTCGCGGTGCACTTCCCGGGCCTCAAGCAAGAGCTGCTCACGGCCGCGATGAAGACCTTCTACGACGTGCGCAACCTGCCGGGCCTGAAGAAGAAACCCTCGACCTCCGAGCTGCTCGACTGGCTCAAGCTCCTGGTGGCCGAAGACATTCCGCTCGAAGCCCTGCAGAGCAAGGACGACAAGGTCGCCGTGCCGCCGCTGGTGGGCGCGCTGCTCAAGAACGAGCAGGACGTGACGCTCTTCGAGAAGCTGGTCTTCATGCAGCGCAACAACCGATGAGCGAATCGCCTCGGCCGCACCCCACGGGCCAACTGCTCAAGCTGGGCGTGGCCCAGGCGGTGCTGTTCGTCGCGGGCGCGCTGCTCGGCCGCTGGGTCGGCCTGCTGCTGGGCCTGGATGCCTTCGGCGCCGGCGGCTACGGCAACAAGGAGATCTTCGGCATCCTCCTGATCGGCCTGGGCGGTGGCGGCGGGGTGCAGATCGCGCGTGCCTGGTACGTGCGCAAGTACGGCAATCCGAGAAGCTGAAGTAACTGAACCCAGGGGTGTTTGAAGGATGGCGTTCGTCGAACCTGTCACGCTGAAGGCCCGCGACATCGCGCTGGTGCCGCTCGCGCTGGACCATGAAGAGGGCCTGCGCGCCGCGGCCGCCGATGGCGAACTCTGGAAGCTGCGCGTCACCTCGGTGCCCGAACCCGAGAACACCCGCGCCTACATCGAGACCGCGCTGAAGACCGCCGATCGCTTCGCCTTCGCGGTGACCGAAGCGGCCACCGGCACGGTGCTCGGCAGCACGAGCTACCACGACATCCTGCCGGGCGTGAAGCGCATCGAGATCGGCTACACCTGGTACGCCGCGCGCTGCCAGCGCACGCACGTCAACACCACCTGCAAGCTGCTAATGCTCACGCATGCGTTCGAGGCGCTCGGCTGCAACGTGGTGGGCTGGCGCACCGACAACTTCAACTTCGCCTCGCAGCGCGCCATCGAGCGGCTGGGCGCGAAGAAGGACGGCGTGGTCCGCGGCAACGCGATGCGCCGCGACGGCACCATCCGCGACACCGTCATGTACAGCCTGCGCGCGGGCGAGTGGCCCGAGGTGAAGGCACAGCTGCTGTACCTGCTGGACAAGCCGCGCGACTGAACACACAAGGAGCGACCCATGCTCATCGATTTCTTCTACACCCTGCGCTCGGCCAAGCTGCCGGTGTCCGTCAAGGAATACCTCACGCTGCTGGAGGCGCTGCAGGCCGACGTGGTGGGCCCCAACTCCGACGGCGCCTACGGCCTGGACGACTTCTACTACCTCTCGCGCACCGCGCTCGTGAAGGACGAGAAGCACTACGACAAGTTCGACCGCGCCTTCGCCGCCTACTTCAAGGGCGTGGAGATGCTCACCGACTTCACCAAGGAAGTGCCGCTCGACTGGCTCAAGAAGACGCTGGAGCGCGAGTTCACCGCCGAGGAAAAAGCCAAGATCGAGAAGATGGGCTGGGACGAGCTCATGGACACGCTCAAGAAGCGCTTCGAGGAGCAGAAGGAGCGCCACGAGGGCGGCAGCAAGTGGATCGGCACCGGCGGCACCTCGCCCTTCGGCAACGGCGGCTACAACCCGCAGGGCGTGCGCATCGGCGGCGCCGGCAAAAACAAGAGCGCGGTGAAGGTGTGGGACCAGCGTGCCTACAAGGACTACGACGACAGCCAGGAGCTGGGCACGCGCAACATCAAGGTGGCGCTGCGGCGCCTGCGCAAGTTCGCGCGCGAGGGCCACGAGGAAGAGCTGGACCTGGACAACACCATCCACTCGACCGCGGCCAATGCGGGCTACCTCGACATCAAGATGCGGCCCGAGCGCCACAACAACGTCAAGGTGCTGCTGCTGATGGACGTGGGCGGCACGATGGACGAGCACATCCAGCGCGTGGAGGAATTGTTCTCGGCCGTGAAGACCGAGTTCAAGCACCTGGAGTTCTATTACTTCCACAACTGCGTCTACGACTTCATGTGGAAGAACAACAAGCGCCGCTTCTCCGAGAAGTTCGCGACCTGGGACATCCTGCGCAAGTACAACAAGGACTACAAGCTCATCTTCGTGGGCGACGCGACCATGAGCCCCTACGAGATCCTGCAGCCCGGCGGCAGCGTCGAATACAACAACGAAGAGGCCGGCGCCGAGTGGATCCAGCGCCTGACGCACACCTTTCCCAAGTTCGCGTGGATCAACCCCGAGCCCCAGGGCGTGTGGCAATACAGGCAGAGCATCGCGGTGATGCAGCAGCTCATGTCCAACCGCATGTACCCGCTCACGCTGCGCGGGCTGGAAGACGCGATGCGCATGCTCTCCAAGTAATGCGCAAGCAGGACTGAACGACCTGTATCCGGAAGCTTCAGGAACCGGCAATTCTTGCTGTCAGAATCCGCCCATGGTCAGGGTGGTTTCCGTTTCTTCGCCGGCGTGGTGGCCGGCTTTGCTTTTTTGTGGCGTCCTTCTTTTGCAAGGCTGCAGCTTGCTGCCGAAAAAAGAAAGCACCGAAGGCAAGCCCGTCGCGGGCCTGGTGCGCAGCGGCGATGCCGACAGCACGCCCGCCGCCAAGGACGGCAAGGATGGCAAGGACGAGAAGAAAGCCGACAAGCGCGACGCCTTCACCGTCGACGTGCGCGGGCCCGAGGCGGTGCGCGACTACCTCACCCTTCATCTCGAAATCCAGCGCTACCGCGAGCTCGACGACCTCGGTGCGACGGAAATCTCCCGCCTCATGGTCGCCGCCGAGAGCAACGCGCGCGAGTTGCTCGGCACCCTGGGCTACTTCACCCCCACGCTGACACTCGAACTCAACGAGACGCCCGCAAGCACCAAGGCCCCGCGCGAGATCGTCATCACCGTCGCGCCCGGCGAGCCCACCAAGGTGAGCAACGTGCAGATCAGCTATGCCGGCGCCATCGCAGAAGATGCCACTGCCGAATCGCAGCGCGACTCGATCCGCACCGGCTGGGCCCTGCGCGCGGGCCTGCCTTTCACCCAGCAGGCCTGGGACGACGCCAAGACCACCGCGCTGCGCAGCCTCACGGCCAAGCGCTTCCCCACCGGCAACATCGAGGTGAGCCGCGCCGAGGTCGATGCCGACCGCAGCGAGGCGCGCCTGAGCGTCACCTACCAGTCGGGGCCCGCGTACAAATTCGGCCCGCTCATGCTGCGGGGCCTTTCGCGCTACGACCCCGACGGCGCGCGCCGCATCGCGCGCCTGCCCACCGGCACCGACTACGACCAGCAGAAGTTGCTCGATGCGCAGCAGCGCCTGGCCAGCAGCGGCTACTACGACTCGGTGTTCCTCACGCTCGATACCGAAAGCGGCAACCCGCTGGCCGCGCCCGTCATCGCGCAACTGCGCGAGGCGCCGCTGCAGAAGGTGGTGCTGGGAGCAGGCTTCACCACCGACAACGGCCCGCGCCTGTCGATCGACCACATCCACAACCAGATCCCGCTGCTGGGCTGGCGCGCGGTCTCGCGGCTCTCGGTGGACAACGACATCAAGTCGCTGGGCACCGAGTGGAACGCGATCCCCGACGACAAGGGCTGGCGCTGGTTCTCCGGCGCCGAGCTCAAGCGCGAGGAATCGGGCAGCTACATCGTGGACAGCGGCCGGCTGCGCGGCGGGCGCAACAAATCGAGCGACCACATCGACCGCAGCTACTTCCTGCAGTACGACTACGCGCAGAACCGCGGCATCAACGCGCCGCCCTCGGCCTCGGCGGTCACCGCCAACTGGGGCTGGACCGGGCGCTACTTCGACAACAACTCGGCCCCCACGCGCGGCTACGCGCTGGCGCTCGAACTGGCGGCCGGCTACACCCTCACGGGAGAGCGGACGCCCTTCACCCGCACCTACGTGCGCGGGCTGGGGATCCTGCCGCTCGGCTCGGCCGAGGACACCGAGGCACGCGCGCGGCGCAGCCGCCTGCAGCTGCGCGTGGAGGCCGGCGCGGTGTCGGCCAAGGACTCGGCGCAGATCCCCTCCACGCTGATGTTCCTCACCGGCGGCGACACCACCGTGCGCGGCTACAGCTACAAGCAGATCGGCACCGTGCGCGCCGACGGCCAGATCGTCTCGGGCCGCTACCTCGGCGTGGCCAGCGTCGAATGGCAGCGCCCCTTCGTCTACAACAACAAGCTCACCGAATGGGAGAGCGTGGTGTTCGCCGATGCCGGCGCCGTGGCCGACAAGCCCGGCGAGCTCAAGCCCAAGGTGGGCGTGGGCGTGGGCGCGCGCTGGCGCAGCCCGGTCGGGCCGGTGCAGGCCGACCTGGCCTACGGCGTGGACACGAAGAAATTCCGCCTGCACTTCCGCCTCGGCTTCACTTTCTGACCCGCAGCCCGATGCCGAACGAAGAAGCCATCACCACGCCCACGCCGACGCCACCTGCGGTCAAGGCCAGGCGCTCACGCGCGCGCCGTGCGATGCGTGCGCTCGCATGGACATTCGCCGGCCTCTTCCTGGCCGTGTTGCTGCTCGGCGCGGGCGCGTGGTGGTGGCTGGGCTCGAACACCTCGCTCGCCTTCGCGCTCGCGCAGGCCGCGCAGCGCCTGCCCGCGGGCCAGACGCTCGAGAGCCGCGACGTGACCGGGTCGCTGCGCACCGGCGGCCACATCGGCTGGCTCAAGTACCAGAGCGAAAGCATCGCCGTCGAGGTGAACGACGCCACCATCGGCTGGCAGCTCGCGCCCCTTTTCCAGCGCAAGGTGCAGCTGGGCGAGGTGCACGCGAAGCAGGTGCTGATCGAGAAGCGCGGCCCGCCGAGCGAAGAGCCCACCAAGCCGCTGGAGCAGCTCGTGCTGCCCGTCGATGTGGACGTGCCCTTCCGCATCGACGAAGTGCGCTGGGCCGGCCCGCCGGTGCTGCAGGCGACGAACCTCACCGGCAGCTACGCCTACAAGAACGCGGAGCACGCGCTCGAGGTGAAGGGCGTGGACATCGCCGACGGCCACTACAGCGCACGCGTCAAGCTGCAGGGCCCCGCGCCGATGGCAATCGATGCGGCGCTCGACGGCCGCGTGAAAGCGCCGCTGGCCGAAGACCACAACATCGACGTGATCGCGCAGGCCACGGTGAAGGGCACGCTCGCCGGCACCGCGGCGCGCCTGCAGGTCGCCGCCGAACTCAAGCCCGCCGAAGAGAACGCCGATGCGCCGATGGAAGCCAGGCTGCAGGCGCAGATCGCGCCGTGGCTGCCGCAACCGGTGATCGATGCCAAGGCCGATCTGAGCAACGTCGATGCGTCGAGCCTCTGGCCCGGCGCGCCCGAAACGCAGCTGACCGGTACCGTTTCGGTCGAGCCCGATGCGGACGCGGGCGCCTCCGCATGGAAGGCCTCGGCCGACATCCGCAATGCCCTGCCCGGCCCGTGGGACCAATCGAAGCTGCCGGTCGAACAGGTGCGGGGCCGCGTCGGCTTCGACGGCACGAACTGGACCATCCCCGAAGCCACCGTGCGCGCCGGCGGCGGCCGCATCGATGCCGAAGGCCGCTGGAGCCCCGCGCCCGCGCCGTGGCAGATCCGCGCGACCGTGCGCAGCGTGCGCCCGGGCGCATTGCACAGCGAACTCGCGGGCGCGCCCGTCAGCGGGCAGGTCACCGCGCAGCAGCGTGAAGACACCATCACCTTCGATGCATCGCTCAAGGCCGAAGGCGGCGCGGGCAGCAAGTCGCTGCCGGGCTTCGCGCTCGACCGCGCGCTCGCGCAGGGCCAGTGGAAAGACCAGGTGCTCGACCTGCGCACGCTGCGCATCGAAGCCCAGCGCGCGAGCGTCGACGGCAAGCTGCAGGTGCGCGTGGCCGACGAGGCCGCGAGCGGCAAGCTGAACCTCGTGCTGCCCGGCGGCGGCGCGCAGCTCGAAGGCCGCATCGCGCCGGACGCGGGCGCGGGCGACATCAAGGCGCGCATCGACGACGCCGACACCCTGCAGCGCTGGGTCGAGGGCCTCCCCGGTCTCTCGGGCGTGTTCGCGGGCGCGACGGCCAAGGGCTCGGCGCGACTCGATGCGAGCTGGCAAGGCGGCTGGCGGACCATCCAGCGCCGCATCGAGAACGCGAACGCGCCAGCGCAGCGCGGCATCGCCGAACCCACGCTCAAGGCCGCGCTCTCCGTGCCGCGCCTGGACCTCACCTTGCCCGCCGCGCAAGCCGGCGCCGCTGCCACCGCCGTGCAGTTGCGCGAACTGCAGGCCGACCTCGCCGGCAGCCTCGCGCAGGCCGCGCTCACGCTGAAAGGCGAGGCCACCACCGGCACCCAGAAGATCACGCTCGACACCCGCGCGAGCGGCGGCATCGCTGGCGCCAACCAGTGGCGCGCCGCGCTCGCCAGCCTGCGCCTGCAGGCGCAGGACAGCACCCGCCCCGGCAACCCGTGGACCGTGGAGCTGAGTCGCGAAGTCACCGCCACCATCCGCGCCGGCGGCAGCCCTGCGCGCCTGGACATCGAAGCCTCGGCCGCCTCGGCCACGCTGCGCGGCCCCGTGCCCGGCACCGTGCGCATCGACTGGCAGCCGCTGCGCTTCAGCCAGAGCGGCGCGGCGCCGAACAAGGTGTTCCGCGTGCAGTCCAAGGGCCAGATGCAGGGCCTGCCGATGGCCTGGGCCGGCGCGTTCGGCGCGAGCTCCACGTTGAGCGAGCTGGGCATCAGCGGCGACCTGATGTTCGACGGCGACTGGGACATCGACGCCGGCGACACCCTGCGCGCCAAGGCCCGCATCGCGCGCCAGAGCGGCGACATCCGCGTGCTGGCCGGCGAGGCCGCGCTGGTCACCCGCATCACGAGCACCGGGACCGGCACCGCGAGCGAACGCACGATGAACTCCGCCTCGGCGGGCGGCGCGGAAGCGCCCAGCACACCGGCGGGCCTGCGCCAGGCCGAGCTGCGCCTGGATGCCGAAGGCGATGCGGTGCGCGCCACGCTCGCATGGGACAGCGAACGCGCCGGCAAGATCGACGCCGCGATGAACACACGCGTCACGCAACGCGCGGGCGGCTGGCAGTGGGCGCCCGATGCGCCGCTGGGCGGCAGCATCAAGGCCACGCTGCCGAACCTGGGCGTGTGGTCGATGCTCGCGCCGCCGGGCTGGCGCATCGCCGGCACGCTGGACGCCAACGCCGCGCTCTCGGGCAACCGCGCCGCGCCGCGCTGGAACGGCACGCTCGGCGCCGACAAGCTCGCGCTGCGCGCACCGGTCGAAGGGCTGGACCTGCGCGACGGGCGCCTGCGCGCGACGCTGGGCGGCGACCGCATCGAGATCACCGAGTTCACGCTCAAGGGCGGCGCGGGCAGCTCGGCGCGCATCGGCGGCCAGAGCGGCAACCGAAGCACCGCGGCGAGCGAGGCGAACACCGACGGCGGCTCGCTCTCGGCGCGCGGCGACATGAGCTGGGGCGCTGCACCGGGCACCGCCACGCCGAGCATCCGCATGGCCTTGCAGGGCGATCTGCGCGCGCTGCGCGTGCTGGTGCGCACCGACCGCCAGGTCACGCTCTCGGGCGACCTGCAGGCGCGGCTCGATGCAGGCCAGTTCACCGTGCGCGGCAAGCTCAAGACCGACCGCGCCGTCATCATCCTGCCCGATGAAACCGCGCCCAGCCTGGGCAGCGACGTGGTGGTGCGCTCGGCCGCCAAGGACCGCGAAACGGCCGAGACGGCGCAGCGCGAATCGGCCCGTGCCGATGCGCAGGCCGCCAAGCCGCAGACCGCCAAGCCGCCGGACATCGTCGTGAACTTCGACCTGGGCGACGACTTCGCGGTGCAGGGCCGCGGCATCACCACGCGCCTGGAAGGCGACCTGGAAATCCGCAGCACCAAGCTCAATGCACCGCCGCGCATCACGGGCGAAGTGAAGACCGTCAAGGGCCAGTACCGCGCCTACGGCCAGCAGCTCGATGTGGAAACCGGCCTGGCGCGCTTCAACGGCCCGTTCGACAACCCGCAGCTGGACATCCTGGCGATCCGCCCGAACATCTCGCAGCGCGCGGGCGTGCAGATCTCGGGCAGCGCGCAGTCGCCGCGCGTGAAGCTCTATTCGGAGCCCGCCCTCTCCGATGCGGAAACGCTCTCGTGGGTGATCCTTGGGCGCGCATCGGCCACCAGCGGCGGCGAGTCGGCGCTCTTGCAGCAGGCCGCGCTCGCGGTGCTGGGCAAGATCGGCAAGGGCGGCAGCGGCGGGAGCCTGGCAAGCCGCTTCGGCCTGGACGAGCTCGGCTTCAAGGGCCCCGGCACCGGCGGCGACCTGCGCGAGTCGGCGGTCACGCTGGGCAAGCGGCTGTCGAAGGATTTCTACGTGACCTACGAACGCAGCATCGGCGGCACCTTCGGCACGCTCTTCATCTTCTACGACCTCACGCAGCGCCTCACGCTGCGCGGACAGGCGGGCCAGACCAGCGGGGTCGATTTGATCTACACGTTGAAGTACGACTAAGGCCTGCTCCGGGCCAGAACGCAGTTCCAAAAGCAAGGGACTTCGATCTTGACCCGGCCAAATACGGAGTTAACAATTCATCGACGCCTTCACCGAGGAGCGACGATGAAAAATGATGGAGACAAGGGCGGTCACAGCCCGGTTCCGGTTTCGGCATTGGCATCGGACCGTCAGACGTACGACCCGCCGGCATCGCAACGGATCACGCGCGTGCGCAGCGTGCTGCACGCGGTGATCGCGGCCATCGCGCTCCTGGCGATCGGCACCTCGATCCCGCATTGGGGCGGCGAGGAATTTCCCGTGATGAGCCTGGTGATCTATGTGGCGGGCATGGTGTTCATCGCCATGCCGCTGTGCCTTTGCTACGAGGCGCTGCTCAAGTCGTATGCCGAGCAGCAGCAGACGCGGCACACGAGCCCGACCTAGTCCGACGGGCCGTTAGCCCGCGTCGCCCCCGCCCTGCGGAAACTGCTCTTTCCTGTCGGCCGCGTCGGGCGCCCCGCCCGGCATCAGGTTCGCGCGGTGGCTGCGCACCGCCGACGCCACGATCGGCATCAGGTGCGTCGCGCCGCCCGCCTCGAGCGAGCGGATCAGCTGCAGGCGCATGCTCGGCGCCCAGAACGATTTCAGGTGCGCGGCGATCGCGTCCGTGGCCATGGTCGCGTTGTCGGGCGACTGGGCCTGGAAGAAGCTGCCGATCTGGTTGGCCATCTTGACCAGTTGCGCCGTCGGATCGTGGTCGTGCATGCACTGCCTTTTAAAAAATGAAACTGCCGATCGCTCGCTTCAGTGCGCGCGGCGTCCGGTCGATAAAGATTCAAGCCCGGCCGTCGTCACGCGCTCCGGGTGGCTGTAGACGGCCAGGTCGTCCTGGCGCGCGAAGCCGACCAGCGTGAGCCGCGCGCGTTCCGCCGTCGTCACCGCGAACGAGGTGGGTGCGGACACCGCGGCCAGCAGCGGCACGCCCGCCATCGCGGTCTTCTGCACCATCTCGAAACTCGCGCGGCTGGTGACGGCGATGAAGCCGGTCGATGCATCGACGTCGTTGCTCGCGAGCGCTCCGATGAGTTTGTCCAGCGCGTTGTGGCGGCCCACGTCTTCGCGCAGCCACATCACTTCGCCTTCGGCCGAGCACCATGCCGCGGCATGCACCGCGCCGGTGGCCTGCTGCAAGGTCTGCAGCGACTGGAACTGCGACATCGCGCGCGCGATGGCCTGCCGCTCCAGCGCCACGGCGGCATCGCCGAGCACCGGCAGTTCGCGCGACACATGCGCCAGGCTCTCGGTGCCGCACAGGCCGCAGCCGGTGCGGCCCGCGATCGTGCGGCGCCGCTGCTTCAGGCGCGTGAACGCGGCGCTCGACACCTGCAAGCGCACCGTGATGCCGAGCTCCGACGGCGCGATGTCCACCGAATAGAGTTCGTGCGCCGCATCGAGGATGCCTTCACTCAGCGAGAAGCCGAGCGCGAAGTCCTCCAGGTCCAGCGGCGTCGCGAGCATCACCGCGTGCGAGATGCCGTTGAACTCCAGCGCCACGGGCACTTCCTCGGCCACCCAGTCCTGCACCGCGTAGGCTTCGCCGCCGCGCACGCCGTGCACGGGCAAGAGCAGCGCGCCTTCGCAGAAGGTGTCGGCGCCTTCGGCGGCCGGCAGGGTGGCGATGTCCATGAGTGAGGCTTCTTGCTGGCCTGCTTACTTCGCGGAGATCGTCTCGTTGCGCTTTTCCGGCAACGCACCGGCGGTCGCCAGGTCGATCTGCGTCTTGTTGAAGCGGCTGTACTCCTGCTGCCAGGTCGAGGGCTGCATCACCGGCATCACCTGCACCGCCGTCACCTTGTACTCGGGGCAGTTGGTGGCCCAGTCGGAGTTGTCGGTGGTGATCACGTTGGCGCCCGACTCGGGGAAGTGGAAGGTGGTGTAGACCACGCCCGGCTGCATGCGCTCGGACACCGTCGCGCGCAGCACCGTCTCGCCCGCGCGGCTCTGGATGCCGACCCAGTCGTCGTCCTTCACGCCGCGCTCCTCCGCATCGTGCGGGTGGATCTCCAGCCGGTCCTCGCCGTGCCACTGGTTGTTGTCGGTGCGGCGCGTCTGCGCGCCCACGTTGTACTGCGAGAGGATGCGCCCGGTGGTCAGCAGCAGCGGGAACTTGCGCGTGACCTTCTCGTCGGTCGCCACGTACTGCGTGACGATGAAGCGGCCCTTGCCGCGCACGAAGGTGTCGATGTGCATCGTGGGCGTGCCGTCGGGCGCCTCGTCGTTGCAGGGCCACTGGATGCTGCCCAGTTCATCGAGCCGCTTGTAGCTCACGCCATGGAAGGTCGGCGTGAGCGCCGCGATCTCGGCCATGATGTCCTCGGGGCTCTTGTAGTCCATCGGGTAGCCCAGCGCCTGCGCGAGCTTCACGGTGATCTCCCAGTCCGCCAGACCCGCCTTGGGCGGCATCACCTTGCGAACGCGCGAGATGCGGCGCTCGGCATTGGTGAAGGTGCCGTCCTTCTCCAGGAACGAGGAGCCCGGCAGGAACACGTGGGCGTACTTGGCGGTTTCGTTCAGGAACATGTCCTGCACCACCACGCACTCCATCGCCATCATGGCCGCGGCCACGTGCTGCGTGTTGGGGTCCGACTGCACGATGTCCTCGCCCTCGCAATACAGGCCCTTGAAGGCGCCGCCGATGGCGGACTCGAACATGTTGGGAATGCGCAGGCCCGGTTCCGGGTCGATGGTCACGCCCCAGGCCGCCTCGAACGAGGCGCGCGTGGTGCTGTCCGACACATGGCGGTAGCCCGGCAGCTCGTGCGGGAACGAGCCCATGTCGCACGCACCCTGCACGTTGTTCTGGCCGCGCAGCGGATTCACGCCCACGCCTTCGCGGCCGACGTTGCCGGTGGCCATCGCGAGGTTGGCGATGCCCATCACGGTGGTGGAGCCCTGGCTGTGCTCGGTCACGCCCAGGCCGTAGAAGATCGCGCCGTTGGCGGCGCTGGCGAACAGGCGCGCGGCGGCGCGCATCTCGGCGGCCGGAACGCCCGTGGCCTGTTCGGTGGCTTCGGGCGATTGCTCGGGCTGCGCCACGAAGTCTTTCCAGGCGGCGAACGAGGCGGTGTCGCAACGCTCGGCGATGAAGGCATCGGCCGTGAGCCCTTCGGTCACGATCACGTGCGCGAGCGCGGTGACCACGGCCACGTTGGTGCCGGGCTTGAGCTGCAGGTGGTGCGAGGCCTTCACGTGCGGCGACTTCACGATGTCGATGCGGCGCGGATCGACCACGATCAGCTTGGCGCCTTCGCGCAGGCGCTTCTTCATGCGCGAGGCGAACACCGGGTGACCGTCGGTCGGGTTGGCGCCGATCACCATGATCACGTCGGCCTTCTCCACCGACTTGAAGGTCTGCGTGCCGGCCGATTCGCCCAGCGTCTGCTTCAGGCCGTAGCCCGTGGGCGAATGGCACACGCGGGCGCAGGTGTCCACGTTGTTGTTGCCGAAGGCCGCGCGCACGAGCTTCTGCACGAGGTAGGTTTCTTCGTTCGTGCAGCGCGACGACGTGATGCCGCCGATGGAGTCCTTGCCGTACTTGGCCTGCAGGCGCTTGAATTCGCCCGCGGCGTAGTTGAGCGCGGTGTCCCAGCTCACCTCCTGCCACGGATCGCTGATGTTCTTTCTGATCATCGGCTTGAGCATGCGGTCCTGGTGCGTGGCGTAGCCCCAGGCGAAGCGGCCCTTCACGCAGGAGTGGCCTTCGTTTGCCTTGCCGTCTTTCCACGGCGTCATGCGCACGACCTCGTTGCCCTTCATCTCGGCCTTGAAGGCGCAGCCCACGCCGCAATAGGCGCAGGTGGTGATGATGCTGTGCTCGGGCTGGCCGAGCCAGATCACCGACTTCTCTTGCAAGGTGGCCGTCGGGCACGCGTCGACGCAGGCGCCGCAGCTCACGCATTCCGATTCCATGAACGCTTCGTCCTGCCCCGGCGATACGCGCGACTCGAAGCCGCGGCCGCTGATGGTCAGCGCGAAGGTGCCCTGCGTTTCCTCGCAGGCGCGCACGCACCGGTTGCACACGATGCACTTGGAGGGGTCGTAGGTGAAGTACGGGTTCGACTCGTCCTTCTGGTCCTTCAGGTGGTTCGCGCCGTCGAAGCCGTAGCGCACGTTGCGAAGGCCCGTGACGCCCGCCATGTCCTGCAGCTCGCAGTTGCCATTGGCCGAGCAGGTGAGGCAATCCAGCGGATGGTCGGAGATGTACAGCTCCATCACGCCCTTGCGCAGGTCCTGCAGCTTGGGCGTCTGCGTGCGCACCTTCATGCCGGCTTCGGCCGGCGTGGTGCACGAGGCCGGAAAGCCCCTGCGGCCCTCGATCTCGACCAGGCACAGGCGACACGAGCCGAAGGGCTCCAGGCTGTCGGTGGCGCACAGCTTGGGCACGTTGATGCCGGCATCCACGGCCGCCCGCATGAGCGAGGTGCCCGCGGGCACGGTGACTTCGTTGCCGTCGATCTCCAGCGTCACTTCGCGCGTCGATTCGCGCTTGGGGGTGCCGTAGTCGATTTCTTTCAGATGGTCGAGCATGTGTTCTTGTCTCCTGCTGCTGTGTGCTGTGCGACGCGCGATGCGTTGCCTTCAAGCAGCCTTGCGATCGGGGACCACGAGACCGAAGTCTTGTGGGAAATGGTCGAGTGCGGACAGCACCGGGAACGGCGTCATGCCGCCCATGGCGCACAGCGAACCGTGGACCATGGTGTTGCACAGGTCGCGCAAGAGGATGACGTGCTCCACGCGCTTGTTGTCCGCGCGGATCTTGTCGATCACCTCCACGCCGCGCGTGGAGCCGATGCGGCACGGCGTGCACTTGCCGCATGACTCGATGGCGCAGAACTCCATCGCATAGCGCGCGAGCTTGGAGAGGTCGGCCGTGTCGTCGTGCACCACGATGCCGCCGTGGCCCACCGTGCCGCCCACGGCCGCATAGGCCTCGTAGTCCAGCGGCAGGTCCCATTGCGATTCGGGCAGGTACGCACCCAGCGGTCCACCCACCTGCACCGCCTTGATCGGCCGGCCGGAGGCAGAGCCGCCGCCGTAGTCGTACAGCAGTTCGCGCAGCGTGACGCCGAAGGCCTTCTCCACCAGCCCGCCGTGCTTGATGTTGCCGGCCAGCTGCATCGGCAGCGTGCCGCGCGAACGGCCCACTCCGAAGTCGCGGTAGTACTCGGCGCCGCGCGCGAGGATGAGCGGCACGCTCGCGAGCGTGATCACATTGTTGATGAGCGTCGGCTGCCCGAAGAGGCCGGTGATGGCCGGCAGCGGCGGCTTGGCGCGCACGATGCCGCGCTTGCCCTCCAGGCTTTCGAGGAGCGCCGTTTCTTCGCCGCACACATACGAGCCCGCGCCCTTGCGCACTTCGAGCCAGAAGGTCTGGCCCGAGCCGAGGATGTTCTCGCCCAGGAACCCGGCGGCTTCCGCCGCACGGATCGCCTCGTTCATCGTCGCGATGGCGTGCGGGTATTCCGAGCGGATGTAGACGTAGCCCTTGGTCGCGCCGGTGGCGATGCCCGCGATGGTCATGCCTTCGATCAGCATGAGCGGATCGCCCTCCATCGTCATGCGGTCGGAGAAGGTGCCCGAGTCGCCTTCGTCGGCATTGCAGACGATGTACTTCTGCGCGGCCGGCGTGGCCATCACGGTCTTCCACTTGATGCCCGCCGGGAACGCCGCGCCGCCGCGGCCGCGCAGGCCCGAGTCGAGCACCTGCTGCACCACTTCTTCGGGCTTCAAGCCCAGCGCGCGGCGCAGGCCCGCATAGCCTTCGTGCGCTTCGTAATCGGCAACGGACACCGGATCGGTGATGCCCATGCGCGCGAAGGTCAGGCGCTCCTGCTTCTTCAGGTAGGGGATCTCGTCGGTCAGGCCGAGCGACAGCGCGTGCGTCTGCGCGCCTTCGGCGAAGCCCGCATCGAACAGGTCGGCCACGTCGTCGATGGTCACGGGCCCGTAGGCCACGCGGCCGGCGGGCGTGGTCACCTCGACCATCGGCTCCAGCCAGAAGAGGCCGCGCGAACCGTTGCGCACCATGCCGAACGAGATGCCGCGAATCGCCGCTTCCTGCGCGATGCGCTCGGCCACGCGCTCGGCACCGACCGCCAGTGCAGCCGAATCGCGCGGGACATAAATGGTGAGGCTCATGCGCAGCTTCCGTATTGCGCCACCAGCGCATCGAACGAACGCGTCGTCATGCGCGCGTGCGGTTCTTCGTTGATCGTCATCGCGGGCGACGAGGCGCACAGGCCCAGGCAGAAGGCCGGCTCCAGCGTGAAGTTGCCGTCCTTCGAATGGCCGTGCGCGCTGCACCCCAGGCGCAGCTCCGCGTGGGCCAGCAGCGCATCGGCGCCCATCGACTGGCAGGCCTCGGCCCGGCAGATCTGGATCACGTGGCGCGCCGCGGGCGCGGAGCGAAAGTGGTGGTAGTACGTGATGACGCCATGCACTTCGGCGCGCGAGAGGTTCACGCCCTCGGCGATCGTGGTCACGGTGTGCGGCGGGATGTAGCCCAGCGCGTCCTGCACGTCGTGAAGGATCGGGAGCAGCGCCCCCGGCTCTTCGGCGCGCTCCTGCAGCACCTGGCGCACCGCGGCCAGTTCATCGGATTCGCTCATCGTGGCGTGTCGGCCCACTTCGTTCATGCGGCGCTCCTTACCGGGTTGTCATTCATCGTGGGTTTTTTGCTGTCCCGGCTTTTTCATCCTACGACCGAAATACGCTCGCAGACACTGCCGATTGCCCTAGGAAAAATTGCGGTTTCCCGCTCTGGAGGCACTGTCAGGGAATACGAAGGCAAAGACCTTGACTCAGGTCAATTTCCCGGAAACAAGGGGGCGGGCGCCGCCGGCCGAGACCTCGCGCAGCCCCGCGAGCGCCGGCTCGACGATGGCCGGGTCTGCGCCCACCGCGTAGACGGCATAGGCGGGATAGAGAAACTCCGGCGTGTTGGGCACGCGCCGCAGGTGCCCCGATTCGAGGTGCGCGCGCACCACGTCGAGCCGGAAGTAGCCCGTGCCGCCCGCGGCCAGCAGGTACTCGCGGCCCAACGGCCCGAGGCCGGCCTTCACCGCCGCGTTGGAGAGCTCGGGAAACGCGAGGCCGTGCTGCGCCGCGAACTCCGGACCCCAGTCGACATACACATAGTCCGCCGGCCGCGGCACGCGCGGGCGCTTGGCGGTGGTGACCATCACGAGCTTTTCCTCGATGAGCAATTCCACGCGCAGCCCCGGCCGCTGCTGCGGCGCATAGACGATCGCGACATCGAGCACGCCGCCCGCCACCTTGTCGAGCAGGTCGTGCGGAAAGCCGACCTCCGTGCGGATGGCCAGCTGCGGCGCGGTCTGCCGCAGCCACAGCAGCCAGCGCAACAGCAGCGGGTCCCACAGGCTGATCTCGCAACCAGCCGCGAGCACCGCCTGGCTGCCGTCGGGCACCGCCACCTGGTGGCGCGCCCGCTCCCACACCTGCACCAGCGTGGTCGCATGCGGCAGGAATTGCTCACCTGCGCGCGTGAGGGCCGCACCCGACTTGTTGCGCACGAAGAGCTTGCGGCGCAGCAGTTCTTCGAGCGTTCGCACGCGTGCGCTCACCGAGGTCTGCGTCACATGCAGGCGTTCGGCGGCGCGCTGGAAGCTGCGCGTCTCGACGATCGCGAGAAAGGTCCGGGCCAGGTTGATGTCCATCGAGCGCCCTCTTTGAATGCATTATTTTTGCATTCAACTGGCAATTAATCTCGTTTTACTTATGCAGTGGCCGGACAGAAGATGAAGGCCACTTCAACACAACCCGGGAGCCTCTCATGCCGACCTTTGGTCACTCCATGCAAGCGAAGGGCGCCGAGCGCCTCGCCGATGCGCTCAGGGGCCTCGCCGACGAGGCCTTCATGCTCGCGGAGGCCTTGCTCAGCCCCCGCAAGCTCATCGAGGACGTGGAGCAGATGCGCGCCTTGCAGGTCGCGGCGGACACCTTCGAAGCCACCGACCCGTGGCGGGCCGATGTGCTGCGCTCGCGCGCCTCGCGCATCGGCCTTCGCTGACCGAAAACAATGGAATCAGGACGCCGACGCCTGGCGGCTGGCCTCGATGTGCTTGCGGCGCATCGGGCGCAACACGAACCACGCCATCAGCGCGGCCGCGGCATTGACCGCGCTCGCGACGATGAACACCGCATGCCAGCTGCCGGTGGATGCGGCCAGCACGCTGGACAGCGGCACCAGCAGCGAGGCCGTGCCCTTGGCGGTGTAGAGCATGCCGGCGTTGGATGCGGCGAACTTGGAGCCGAAGGTGTCGGCGCAGGTCGAGGGGAACAGGCTGTAGATCTCGCCCCAGGCGAAGAACACCATGCCGGTCAGCAGCACGAAGAGGATCGGGTTCTGGCCGTAGTAGTACAGCGCCAGGATGCCCACCGATTCGAGCGCGAAGGCGATGAACATCGTCTGCTCACGGCCGATCTTGTCGGAGACCCAGCCGAAGAAGGGTCGCGTCAGGCCGTTGAGCACGCGGTCGATCGCCAGGGCGAACGTCAGCGCAGGCAACACCAGTCCCATGATGTTGACCGGTACATCCATGATCTTGAAGTCTTGCGCAATCGGTCCGAGCTGCGCGGTGGCCATCAAGCCGCCGGCCGCCACCATCACGAACATCGCGTACATCACCCAGAAGATGGGCGAGCGCAGCACTTCGGAAGGCGAATAGTCGCGCTGCGACTGCTGAACGTTGCGGCTGCTCGACGCCGCCTTCACGTGATCGGGTGCGCGGGTGAGCAACCAGGCCAGGGCGAAGACGATCACGCCCTGACCGATCCCAAAATACAGAAACGCAGACTCGTAGCCGCTGGTCTTGATCATCACGGAGATGGGGATGATCGTGAGGGCCGAGCCGGCGCCGAAGCCCGCGGCGGTCATGCCCGCTGCGAGCCCGCGGCGATCGGGGAACCACTTGAGCGCATTGCCCACGCAGGTGCCGTACACAGCGCCTGCGCCGATGCCGCCGACGGCCGCCGCGATGTAGAGCATCGGGAGCGAGGCAGCGAACGAATTCAGCACCCAGCCCAGGCCGCAGAGCACGCCGCCCACGAGCACCACGGGGCGCGGGCCGAAGCGGTCGACCAGATAACCCTCGATGGGCACGAGCCAGGTCTCGGTAAGCACGAAGATGGTGAAGGCCACCTGGATGGCGGCGCGGCTCCAGCCGTGCTTTTCAGCGATGGGGTTGACGAAGAGGGTCCAGCCGTACTGCAGGTTCGCGATCATCGCCATGCAGACGATGCCGATCAGCAACTGTCCCCATCGGTACGCCTCGGAGCGTTTGGCGGTGACACCGTAGGTGGAATCCGAAGGTGGATACATCGCGGGGTTGGAACCCGCAATCGTGGTGGTTGGCCGAGTCATGGAGTTGTCCTTAATGTTTTGATGAGTCCGACGGTCTCGGGAAAGACGACGCAATCAGAGTGAAAAAAAGAGAAATGAATCACTTGTTTTTGCGCGTGGATGACTGTCGGACTGCACGACTCAAAAACTCTTGACCGCAGTCAAGTTCACACGAATCGCGCTGTGTTGAGACCCCCGTGATATCCCTATGCGGAACACGTGTTGCGTTGAATTTTTTCGGGATGTTTGCGCGGGTGTTCGGGGCTGCACTCGCGCCGACGGTGGGCTCTGTTTCGCGAGTGTCCCCCGGCTTCGCCTCCTCCTTGATTTCGCGAAACAGAGCCCACCATCAGCGCGAGTGCCTCAGAGCAGTCGTTGATCGGCCGTTCACTAAGAGCGTGCCCAGGTGCGCAGGGCATCGGGTGCTTCCCGCAGCGAAATCAAGGAGGAGGGGCGAAGCCCCGGGGGACATTCGCGGAGGGAAGTACCCGGTGGCCTGTGCACACCCCACAGACCTGCACTTGCACCCGCACTCGCACGCCCATTTGCAAGGAGAAAAATTGACCTAGGTCAAGAAACGCGAAATCAATGTTTGCGTCCGTCTAGGGTAAACCCTAAAATTGCGGGTAATCCCTTCAGTCTTTTTGATTCAACTTTTCAGGAGCATTTCCATGAGCAACACCACCCTCGATTCCCGCGCGATCCGCACCGCCCCGCAGTCCACCGCCAACGACGAGGCGCTGCGCGACCTGGTCGCCGCGATGCCCATCGTGATCATGTACAAGGCCGCTCGCGCCGCACTCGTGCAACACCGCAAGAGCATCCGCAGCGCACTGACCAACTGATCGTGCACCGCCCCAAAGACAAAGAGCGCTTCATGCGCTCTTTTGTTTTTTCAGGCCTCTGATTCGAGTGGCTTGAGCGGTTTGAACGGCACGATCTGCGAGATCAGCGATGCGCCATCGCTCAGCAGAAAGTCCTTGAAGGCCTGCGCCACCGGCGGCAGGCGCTTGGTGCGGCGATGCACCACGTACCAGTTGAGCATCAGCGGAAAACCTTCCACATCGAGCACGCAGAGACTGCCGGCCTTCAGCTCCTGGCTGATGGTGTGCGCCGAGACGAAGCTCACGCCCATGCCCGCGATCACCGCCTGCTTGATCGTCTCAGTGCTGCGGATTTCCATCGCGATGTTGATGTGCTCCAGCTCGCGCCCGAAGCCGTCTTCCATCGAGTGCCAGGTGTCCGAGGCTTTCTCCCGCACCACGAACGGCTCGCGCATCAAGCGCTTCAATGGAATGCCCGGCACGCCCACCAGCGGATGCGTTGGCGGCGCGACGATCACGTAAGGGTGCGGTGCAAAGGCCTGGTTCGCGGTGTCCAGATCGGTGGGCGGCCGCACCATGATCGCGAGGTCGGTGAGGTTCTCCGCGATGTGGGTCAGGAGCCCCTCGCGGTTGTGCACGGTGAAGTTCAGCGTCACGCCGCGGTGTCGGCTCGCGAACTCCACCAGCAGGCGCGGAAAGAAGTAGTCGCCCGCGCTGATGACACCCACGTTGAGCTTGCCGCCCGAGACGCCCTTGAACTGCATCATCGCGTTCTCGGCCGCCTCGAACTGCTGGATGATCGCGCGGCTGATCTGCAGCAGCTCGGCGCCTGCGGGGGTCAGGAAAATCTTCTTGCCGAACTGCTCGAACAGCACGTTGCCCGCGTGCTCCTCGAGCTTGGCGACCTGTGTGGAGACGGCGGGTTGCGTGAGGTGAAGTTCCTCCGCCGCGCGCGAAAAACTCAGGAGCCGCGCAACCGCCTCGAAGACCTTCAATTGGCGCAGGGTCGCGTGCTTCATCGGGCAGGGTCGAAAAATCCGGTGAGGTTGAGAACCCCCAACCGTTCGGGTTGAGCTTGTCGAAACCTCGCGCGGCGCTTCGACAGGCTCAGCGTGAACGGTGGGTGGGGCAACATTCCTCCCAGGCGATCGACATCAGTTCGGTATCCGCGCGACGTGCAACAGGTTCGTCGTGCCCGACAAGCCGAAGGGCAGCCCCGCCACCACCACCACGTCGTCGCCCGCTTTCGCGAAGCCTTCGGCCCGCGCGGTGCGACAAGCGCAGTCGATCATCTCGGCCACGTCGTGCACATCGTCCACGAGCGCCGCGTGCACGCCCCAGACCATCGCCATGCGGCGCGCGGCGGCCACGTCGGGCGTGAGGCTCAGGATCGGCACCGCGGGCCGCTCGCGCGCGGCGCGCAGGCTCGTGAAGCCCGAGGAGGTGTAGGTGACAGTGGCGGCCGGCGCGAGCAGCGCGGCCACCTGGCGCATCGAGGCGCACACGGCATCGGCCGTGGTCGAGAGCGCCGCATCGTGCGTCGCGTCGATGCCGGTGCGGTACGACGGATCGGCCTCCACGCGCGCGACGATGCGGTCCATCATGCCGACCGCTTCGAGCGGGTACTTGCCCGAGGCCGACTCGGCCGAGAGCATCACCGCATCGACGCCGTCGTAGATGGCCGTGGCCACATCGGACACTTCGGCGCGCGTGGGCACGGGCGCCGCGATCATCGATTCGAGCATCTGCGTGGCCACCACCACGGGCTTGCCGTGCTGACGGCATGCGCGCACGATGCGGCGCTGCAATTCGGGCACCTGCTCGGGCGGCAGCTCCACGCCGAGGTCGCCGCGCGCGACCATGATGCCGTCGGCCAGCGCGACGATGCCGTCCAGGTGCTCGATGGCCGCGGGCTTCTCCAGCTTGGCCATGATCCATGCGCGCTTGCCGATGATCTCGCGCGCCTCCGTGATGTCCTCGGGCCGCTGCACGAACGAGAGCGCCACCCAGTCCACGCCCATCGAAAGACCGAAATCGAGGTCGTCGCGGTCCTTCGGCGTGAGCGGCGAAATCGGCAGCAGCACGCTCGGCACGTTCACGCCCTTGCGGTCGGAGATCGGCCCGCCGACGATGACGGTGGTCTCCGCGAAATCGGCGCCGTGGCTCTCCACGCGCAGGCGCAGCTTGCCGTCGTCCAGAAGCAAATCCGTGCCGGCCTGCAGCGCCGCGAAGATCTCGGGGTGCGGCAACGGCGCGCGGCGGAAGTCGCCGCTCGTCTTCGTGTCCATGTCGAGGCGAAAACGCCGGCCTGCTTCGAGTTGCGCGCGCCCGCCCTCGAAGGTGCCCAGCCGGAGCTTCGGGCCCTGCAGGTCGAGCAGCACGCCGATAGGCCGGCCGAACTCTTTCTCGAGCCGGCGGATGGCCTCCAGCCGGCGTGCATGGTCGTGCTGCGAGCCGTGGCTGAAGTTCAGCCGGAACACATCCACGCCACGCTCGAACAGCGCGCGAATGGCTTGCTCGTCGGGGGTGGCCGGGCCGAGCGTGGCGACGATCTTTGCGCTGCGTGTGCGTCTCATGGTGTGTTGTTCTTTCTTGTCATGCCATCTCGCGAAGCCGGACTTGGCCCCGTTGGTCTTCCATCGTGCGCGCCAACAGTTTCACCAGCGTGTACACGGTGTCGATGTGCGGCGTCGAGGTGTCGGTGAGCCGCGCCAGTTCGACCACCGCGCCCACCAACGCATCGATCTCCGGCGCACGGCCGGCTTCGACGTCCTGCAGCATCGAGGTCTTGTGCTTGCCGACCTTCTCGGCGCCGGCGATGCGCTTTTCCAGCGTCACACGGAATTCGATGCCCAGCTTGTGCGCGACGGCCTGGGCCTCGCGCATCATCGCGGTCGCGAGGTCGCGCGAAGGCGGGTACTGGCAGATGTCCACCAGCGTCGAATGCGAGAGGCTGCTGATCGGGTTGAAGGTGAGGTTGCCCCAGAGCTTGAGCCAGATCTCGGCGCGGATGTTGTCCAGCACCGGCGCCTTGAAGCCTGCGCCGGTGAAGCAAGCCGAGACGCGGTTCACGCGCTCGCTCGATGAGCCATCGAGCTCGCCGACCGGGAAGCGATCGCCTTCGATGTGCTTCACCACACCGGGCGCGATGAGCTCGGACGCGGGATACACCACGCACCCGATCACCCGCTCGGCCGGCACCTTCGCGCTCACCAGCCCTGTGGGGTCGACGCTGCGCACCGGCGTGCCCGCGAGCGCGCCGCCGTGGTTGTGGAAGTACCAGTACGGAATGCCGTTCTGCATCGTCACGACCATGGTCTCGGGGCCGAAGAGCTTGGGCACGTCGTTGGCCACGGCCTCGACCTGGTGCGCCTTCATCGCGAGGATGACGATGTCCTGCGGGCCGGCTTCGTCGTAGCTGTCGGTGGCCTTCACGTTGCGCGCGACCTGCTCCTCGCCCTCGGCCGAGACCAGCTTGAAGCCGTTGGCCCTGATGGCCGAGAGGTTCGCGCCGCGCACGATGAACGTGACGTCCTCCCCGGCCAGCGCGAGCTTCGCGCCGACCAGGCCGCCGATGGCGCCTGCGCCGATGACTGCAATCTTCATGTCGATCCCCAGTAGTTTTGAATGCGTTGTGCGAGGCCGGCAGGGCTGCTTGTTCGTCGTCTCAACCGAAGCGGTTGGAGAGCTTGCCGATGCCTTCGATGCCGATCTCCACCTGGCTGCCCGGCTTCATCGAGCCGACGCCCACCGAGGTGCCGCACAGGATCACGTCGCCCGGGTTGAGCGTCATGTCCTGCGAGATCAGGCTGACCAGTTGCTGCACCGAAAAGCGCATGTCGCTGATCGGATATTTTTGGCGCTCCTCGCCGTTGAGCACGGTGGTCACGACAAGCGTCGCGGGATCGAGGCCGGTGGCCACCACGGGACCCATGGGGCAAAAGGTGTCGAAGCCCTTGGCGCGCACCCACTGGGCGAACGAGGCGTCGCGGTTCAGGATGTCGGCCACCGTCACGTCGTTGGCGCAGGTGTAGCCGAACACGTGATCGAGCGCGTCGGCCTCGGCCACGGCGGTGGCGGTCTTGCCGATGACGATGCCCAGCTCGCCCTCGAACACCACCTTGCCCTCGCACAGGGGCTTCCGGATCGCATCGCCGTGCGCCGCGAAGGAGTTGGGCGCCTTCAAGAGATACAGCGGCTCCGCGGGGACCGGCAGGCTCAGCTTGGCGCCGAGCGCGTGGAAGTTGTTCCACAGCGCGATGACCTTCGTGGGCTCGCTGGGCGTGAGCAGCTTCAGGCCCGCGAGCACGAACACGCGGCCCGTGGGCTCGCAGCTTCCGTACATGTCGCCCTGGTGCTCGTGCACGGCATCGCCAACGACGGTGCCGAACGCGGCCTTGCCGGCGTCTTCAAAACGGACCCACTGCTGCGTCTGCTGTTTCATTTGTTGTGTGCTTTCTTGAAATCTGCGAGGCCATTCGACGGATCGGGGCGATCAGTCGAACGGGAGGTAGTCGGGAATGACGAGCGAGGCGAGCAGCTTTCCCATCTCCGCCGGATTGCTGGTCACGTGGATGCCGCATTCCTTCATCACCGCGAGCTTTTCCTGCGCGGTGCCGCGCCCGCCCGAGACGATGGCGCCCGCATGGCCCATGCGCTTGCCGGGCGGCGCGGTGGCGCCTGCGATGAAGCCGACCACGGGCTTGCGCATGTGGTCCTTGATCCAGCGCGCGCAGATCTCTTCCTCGTTGCCGCCGATCTCGCCGACCATGATCACGGCGTCGGTGCGCGGGTCGTCGTTGAACATCTTCAGCACGTCGATGTGCTTGAGCCCGCCGACCGGATCGCCGCCGATGCCCACCACCGTCGACTGCCCGATGCCGAAGCGCGCGAGCTGGCTCGCCGCCTCGTAGGTCAGCGTGCCCGAGCGCGACACCACGCCGATGCGCCCGCGCTGGTGGATGTGCCCCGGCATGATCCCGATCTTGATTTCGTCGGGCGTGATGAGCCCCGGGCAATTCGGCCCGAGCAGGAGCGTCTTGCTGCCCTCCATGCGGTGGCGCGTGCGGATCATGTCGCGCACCGGAATGCCTTCGGTGATGCAGATGACCAGGTCGAGCCCGGCATCGACCGCCTCGTCGATCGCGGCAGCCGCGAACGGCGGCGGCACGTAGATCACCGAGACGGTCGCACCGGTCTCGGCCTTCGCGTCCTTCACCGTGCCGAAGACCGGAATGCCGTCGAACGACTTGCCCGCCTTGTTCGGGTTCACGCCCGCGACGAAGCACTTCTGGCCGTTGCCGTAGTCGCGGCACATCGCGGTGTGGAACTGGCCGGTCTTGCCGGTGATGCCCTGCGTGATGACGCGGGTGTGCTTGTTGACGAGGATCGACATCTCAGTGGTTCCTCCGGCGCGCCGCAGCCACGGCCTCTCGGGCGGCATCGGCCATGTCGTCGGCCGTGATGATCGGCAGGCCCGATTGCGCCAGGATCGTGCGGCCCAGGCTCTCGTTGGTGCCCTTCATGCGCACCACCAGCGGCACCGACAGCTCGACCTCGCGCGCCGCCGCGATCACGCCCCGCGCGATCACGTCGCACTTCATGATGCCGCCGAAGATGTTGACCAGGATCGCGCGCAGGTTCGGGTTGCGCAGCATCAGCTTGAAGGCCTGCGTCACCTTCTCGGCCGTCGCGCCGCCGCCCACATCGAGGAAGTTGGCGGGCGAGCCGCCGTAGAGCTTGATCACGTCCATCGTCGCCATCGCGAGGCCCGCGCCGTTCACGAGGCACCCGATGTCGCCATCCAGCGCGATGTACGAGAGATCGAAACGCGAGGCTTCGAGCTCGGCCGGGTCTTCCTCGTCGAAGTCGCGCATCGCCACGATCTCGGGCTGGCGAAAGAGCGCGTTCGCATCGAAGTTGAACTTGGCATCGAGCGCGATCACGCGGCCGTCGCGCGTCACCACCAGCGGGTTGATCTCGGCGAGCGACGCATCGCTCGCATCGAACGCCTGGTAGAGGTTCTGCATCAGCGTGCGCGCCTGCATCACCGACTTGCCCGAGAGGCCGATGCTGCGCGCCACGATGTCGGCCTCGCTGCCCTTCAGGCCCGTGGCCGGATCGATGAGCACCTTGTGGATCTTGCCGGGCGTGCGCGCGGCCACCTCCTCGATGTCCATGCCGCCTTCGCTCGACGCCATCAGCGCCACGCGGCCCGATTCGCGGTCGACCACCATGGCCAGATACAGTTCCTTGTCGACCTCGATGCCCTCTTCCACCAGCAGGCGCTTGACCACCCGGCCCTCGGGGCCGGTCTGGTGGGTCGTGAGGGTCATGCCGAGCATCTGGCTCGCGTGCCGGCGCACTTCGTCCACCGACCACGCGAGCTTCACGCCGCCGCCCTTGCCGCGGCCGCCGGCGTGGATCTGCGCCTTCACCACCCAGGCGCGGCCGCCCAGGCGGGTGGCGGCGTCGGCGGCTTCGTCGGCCGATGCGCAGGCGAATCCACGGGGCGTGGTGACGCCGTATTTGCGCAATACGTCCTTGCCCTGGTATTCGTGGATATTCATGGGAATTACGCCGATTTACGCGCCGATTTCCGCGCCGTGGCTTTCGGCCCAATTGAAATAACGCCGGCTTCCGAGGCCTTCGCTCAATTCGCGCTGCTGGTGGATTTCCTTCTTCTGCTCGATCACCTCGGCCAGCGACTTGGCGTCGTAGGCGCGCAATAGATGCGGCTGGTGCGTGCTGAGGTAATGGCACACGCGTTCCGGGCCGTCCTGGGTGAGGCGCAGCAATTGGCAATAGGTTTCGCGGTCCCAGTGCCAGCGCAGGCCCAGCTCGTGGAAGGCGGCGTTGTAGGCGTTGCGCTCCGTCTCGGAGCTCCAGTATTGAATGGGCGCATCATCGATCATCATGAAATTTCTCCTGGAAATTGATGCCGGGCGACAAATGGATGGCGGGTCGGCATGATCAAAATGTAGCTTCGATGATCGATAAATAATAGTTAAACTATTTTATTGAATGCATTTGCCATGCGTTATATGTGAATTGGCAAAAAAGAGCGCAGCTGTCCATTGCAAATGGCTTTCGCCATTTGCAAAGAAAACGCTTTATTTATCGATCGGCCGGCGTGCTGTTAATTCAAATCACGCGCTCGGTGCGCAGCATGGCAATTTCGTCCACGCCATAGCCCAATTGCCGGAGCACCTCTTCGGTGTGCTCGCCCAGCAACGGCGCCCGTGTCACCTCGGTCCGGCTGTCGGACATCTTGATGGGGTTGCCCACGGTCAGGTACTTGCCGCGCGTCGGGTGGTCCACCTCGACGATGGTGCCGGTCTCGCGCAGCGATTCGTCGGCGGCGATTTCCTTCATCGAGAGAATCGGGCCGCACGGAATGTCGAACTCGTTGAGGATGTCCATGGCCTCGAACTTCGTCTTGGTCATGGTCCATTGCTCGATGCGCGCGAAGATGGGTTTGAGGTGCAGCAAGCGCGCGGCCGGCGTGGCGTAGGCCTCGTCGGTGATCCAGCCCTCCTCGCCGATCACCTTGCACACCGCCGGCCACACCGCGCCCTGCGTGATGAAGTAGATGTAGGCGTTCGGGTCGGTCTCCCAGCCCTTGCACTTCAGGATGGAACCCGGCTGCCCGCCGCCCGATGCGTTGCCCGCGCGCGGCACCGCGTCGCCGAACTTGCCGTCCGGGTACTGCGGGTACTCGTGCATGGTGCCGGTGCGCTCCAGGCGCTGCTGGTCGCGCATCTTCACGCGGCACAGGTTGAGCACGGCGTCCTGCATCGGCGCGAGCACCTGCTGGCCGCGCCCGGTGTTGTTGCGCTGGTAGAGCGCCGCGACGATGCCCAGCGCCAGGTGCAGCCCGGTGCCGCTGTCGCCGATCTGCGCGCCGGTGACCACCGGTGGTCCGTCCTCGAAGCCGGTGGTCGATGCGGCGCCGCCGGCGCATTGCGCCACGTTCTCGTAGACCTTGCAGTGCTCGTACTTGCCGGGGCCGAAGCCCTTGACCGAGGCGACGATCATCCGCGGGTTGAGCTTCTGGATGTGCGCCCAGGTGATGCCCATGCGGTCCAGCGCGCCGGGCGCGAAGTTCTCCACCAGCACGTCGCAGGTCTTGATGAGCGTATCGAGAACCTGCTTGCCCTTGGGGTTCTTGGTGTCCAGCGTGATCGAGCGCTTGTTGTGGTTCAGCATCGTGAAATAGAGGCTGTCCACACCGGGAATGTCGCGCAGCTGGGCGCGCGTCGCGTCGCCTTCGCCGGCGCGTTCGACCTTGATCACGTCGGCACCGAACCATGCCAGGAGCTGCGTGCAGGTGGGGCCGGACTGCACATGCGTGAAGTCCAGGATGCGGACGCCTTCGAGTGCCTTGCTCATCGTGTGTCTCCTTGTCTTATTTGTTCGTCGCGGCTTCGACTTCTACCAGACGGGCGCGCAATTTGCGCTCCTCGGCGAAGCGGGCGGTTTCGTCGCGCACGATGGCGACGATGCCCGAAACCGTTTGATCGGGGGCGAACAGCATGGAGACCGTGAAGGCGATGGAAAGGGTATGCCCGTCTTTGTGCAGAGCGGGCACGCGCAGCACGTCGGCACCGTATTTGGTGACCGCCGTTTCCATCGTCTTGTTGTAGCCATCCCAATGCCGCTGGCGTTGCCGCATGGAGATGATGATGTCCAGCGACTGCCCGAGCGCTTCGGCTTCGGTAAAGCCGAAGATGCGCTCGGCAGCCTTGTTCCACAGCGTGATCGCACCCTTGGCATCGCAGACCATGATGGCGTCGCCGGCACCGGCAACGAGTTGGTTCAGATCGACGGTCGATGACGACAAGGTGTGCTCCCGCTTCTTTCTTTCAGTCCGTCTTTTCGCGACGGCCTCAGACGGCCTTGGCTTCGCGCAGGTTGCTGATCTGCTCTTTCGAGTAGCCCAGCTCGGCCAGCACTTCCTCGGTGTGCTCGCCCAGGAGCGGCGATCCGGTGATCTCGGGCTTGAGGTCCGAGAACTTGATCGGGCTGCCCACGGTGAAGTAGCTGCCGCGCTCCTTGTGCTGCACTTCCACGATCGAGCCGCTGGCGCGCAGCGACTCGTCGTTCAAGAGTTCCTTCATCGTCAGCACCGGCGCGCACGGGATGTCGAACTTGCGCAGGATGTCGACCGCCTCGAACTTGGTCTTCTCGGCCAGCCAGCCCTCGATGGTCGCAAAGATGTCGGTGATGTGCGGCTGGCGCGCCTTGGCGGTCATGTAGTCGGGGTCGGTCTTCCACTCGGGCTTGCCGATGGCGTCGCAGATCGGCGCCCAGGCGTGGCCCTGCACGGTGAAGTAGATGTAGGCGTTCGGGTCGGTCTCCCAGCCCTTGCACTTGAGCACCCAGCCCGGCTGGCCGCCGCCGCCGGCATTGCCGCCGCGCGGCACCACGTCGCTGAACGTGCCGTGCGGGTACTGCGGGTATTCCTCCAGATAACCGAGGCGGTCCAGGCGCTGCTGGTCGCGCATCTTCACGCGGCAGAGGTTGAGCACCGCGTCCTGCATCGAGCAGGCCACGCGCTGGCCCTTGCCGGTCTGCTCGCGGCCGATGATGGCCGTGAGAATCCCGATGGCCAGGTGCATGCCGGTGTTGCTGTCGCCCAGGGCCGCGGCGCTCACGGTCGGCGGGCCGTCCCAGAAGCCGGTGGTCGAGGCGGCGCCGCCGGCGCACTGCGCAACGTTCTCGTAGACCTTCAGGTCTTCGTAGTGGTGGCCGTCGCTGAAGCCCTTGACCGAGGCGACGATCATCTTGGGGTTCAGTTCCTGGATGCGCTCCCAGGTGAAGCCCATGCGGTCGAGCGCGCCGGGGCCGAAGTTCTCCACCAGCACATCCGATTCCTTGATCAGCTTCTCCAGTACCCGCTTGCCCTCGGGCTGCTTGGTGTCCAGCGTGAGCGAGCGCTTGTTGCTGTTGAGCATGGTGAAGTAGAGCGCGTCCACATCGGGAATGTCGCGCAGCTGCGAGCGCGTGACGTCGCCGGCGCCGGGGCGCTCGACCTTGATGACGTCGGCGCCGAACCAGGCCAGCATCTGCGTGCAGGCCGGGCCCGCCTGCACGTGGGTGAAGTCGATGATCTTGATGCCGTTGAGGGGTTTGTTGTCGCTCATGTGATATCTCCTGGGATGCTGAAAGTTGGAATTACTTCTTCTTCGCCGTGGCGGGATTCAGGCTCGTGATGCGCCCGCTTTCCGTGCCCGCGGTCTCGTCGATGACGGCGTTGATCAGCGTCGGGCGGCGCGAGGCGACGGCCTCGGTGAGTGCCTTCTGCAGCTCGTCGGCGGTGGTGGCGTTGACGCCCACGCCGCCGAAGGCTTCCATCAGCTTGTCGTAGCGCGCGTTCTTCACGAACACGGTGGGCGCCACGTCGGCCGTGCCGCTCGCGTTCACGTCGGTGCCGCGGTACACGCCGTTGTTGTTGAAGACGATGATGCAGATCGGCAGGTTGTAGCGGCAGATGGTTTCCACCTCCATGCCGCTGAAGCCGAAGGCGCTGTCGCCCTCGATGGCGATCACCGGCTTGTCGGTGACCACGGCGGCCGCGACGGCAAAGCCCATGCCGATGCCCATGATCCCCCAGGTGCCCACATCGAGGCGCTTGCGCGGCTCGTACATGTCCACGATGCTGCGCGCGAAGTCCAGCGTGTTGGCGCCTTCGTTCACCACGATGGCGTCGGGCCGCGCCTTCACCTGGTCGCGGATCACGCTGAGCGCGCTGTGGAAGTTCATCGGCGACGGGCGCGCGGCGAGCGTCACGGCCATCTTGGAGAGGTTCTTGTCCTTGCGCTCGGCGATGGCGCCGGTCCACTCGGCGGGCGGCTTGGCCCACTTGGCATCGATGCCGCCCAGGAGCGCCGCGACGCAGGAGCCGATGTCGCCGATCACAGGCGCGGCGATGGCCACGTTGCTGTCGATCTCGGTGGGTGCGATGTCGATCTGGATGAACTGCTTGGCGCCCTTGTCCTCGGCCCAGGTCTTGCCCTTGCCGTGCGAGAGCAGCCAGTTCAGGCGCGCGCCGATGAGCAGCACGACGTCGGCCTCTTGCAGCACATAGGAGCGCGCGGCCGCGGCCGATTGCGCGTGCGTGTCGGGCAGGAGGCCCTTGGCCATCGACATCGGGAGGTAGGGAATACCCGTCTTCTCGACCAGTGCGCGGATGTCGGCATCGGCCTGTGCGTAGGCGGCGCCCTTGCCCAGCAGGATGAGCGGCTTCTTCGCGCCCTTGAGCAAATCGAGCGCGCGCTTGACGGCATCGGGTGCAGGGATCTGGCGCGGTGCCGGATCGACGACCTTGATGAGCGATGCCTTGCCCTTGGCCGCGTCCATGGTCTGCGCGAAGAGCTTGGCCGGCAGGTCCAGGTACACGCCGCCGGGGCGGCCCGAGAGCGCCGAGCGGATGGCGCGGGCGATGCCCACGCCGATGTCCTGGGCGTGCAGCACGCGGAAGGCGGCCTTGCACAGCGGCTTGGCGATGGCCAGCTGGTCCATCTCTTCGTAGTCGCCCTGCTGCAGGTCGACGATTTCGCGCTCGCTCGATCCGCTGATGAGGATCATCGGGAAGCAGTTGGTGGTCGCGTTGGCCAGCGCCGTGAGGCCGTTGAGGAAACCGGGGGCCGATACCGTGAGGCAGATGCCGGGCTTTTGCGTGAGGAAGCCCGCGGCCGCTGCGGCGTTGCCGGCGTGCTGCTCGTGGCGGAACGAAATGACCCGCATGCCTTCGGCCTGCGCCATGCGCGTCAAGTCGGTGATCGGGATGCCGGGCAGGCCGAAGATCGTGTCGATGTCGTTCAGCTTCAGCGCATCGATGACCAGGTGGAAGCCATCGGTGGTTTCGGCCTCCGGTGCGCCGTCCGTGACCGGTTTGAGGGCTCGCACGACCGCATCGCCGTCAACGGCCCGGCTCGTGGGCTTGAGGGCGTCGTCCAGGGTCGTGGATGCCTCTTTGTCCGTTCTTACTGAAGACATGTCTCTCCTTCTGCTTGGGTGAATGGCCGAGGCCCGAGCCGGGACTATGATTCGGGGGCATGCTTTCGGGCGTTGACCTCGGTCAACTTTCCGGAAAACGGCACCGGCCAGATGAACCAGAAGTTGTTGCGAATTCGAGCAAGACGGGACCCATGACGTTGTTGGAAAACCACCCGGAAAAAAACATCATTCGCGCGCAGCTCCGGCAGAACGTCCTGCTCAAGGACCTGAGCGAGAGCGACCGCGCCGAACTGGAAGCCCACCTCGTGATCGTGGACGGCAACAAGGGCGATTTCCTGTTGCACCAGGGGGTGCGCGAGATGGAGCAATACTTCATCCTCGACGGCATCCTCAAACGCGTGGTGAGCAACCCCGAAGGCAAGGAAATGATCCTTCGCTTCGCCGACGAGCACGACATGGAAACGAGCTACGCGGCGCTGCGGCTGGGCACGCCGACGCCCTACGGCATCGTGTGCGTCACCAAGGCCCGCGTGGCGAGCCTGCCGCTGAAGGAATGGATCACCTTTTTGAACCGGCACCCCGAGACGAAGGAGCTGTTCGAGTACCTGGTGATGAAGGGGATGAGCGAGATCATGGCGCACACGATCACGCTGCATCTCTTGGATGCGCCGGGGCGCGTGCACCGGTTCATGCGCAAGCACCCGGAGCTGGAAGACCGGATTCCTAGCAAGGAGCTGGCTTCGTATCTGAACCTCTCCGCAGAAACCCTTAGTCGGCTGCGCAAGCGCGGGAAGATCTAGGTTTTTTGCGGGGTCGTTCGGGGCGGGTGCACAGGCCACTGGGTGCTCCCCTCCGCGAATGTCCCCCGGGGCTTCGCCCCTCCTCCTTGATTTCGCTGCGGGGAGCACCCGGTGCCCTGCGCACTCGGGCACGCCGCTGGTTTGTTGCGGCTGCCTGAAGTCAGGTCTGCTTGGCTGATGCGAAACGGCGCGACGTGGCCATCAGGCGCAACTGGTTGTGCACGCCGGTGACGCCGGTCACGGCGGCCGCCACCGCTTCGGTCTGCGCCCGTTCTTCCGAGTTCAAGACGATCCCGCGCAGGATCACTTCGCCCTGGTTCGCATCGACCGTCACGCGGATGTCGCTCGTCTCCACCTGCTCCTTCAACGCCGCTTTCACGCGCGCCTGCAGCGCCATGTTCTTGAGCAGCGCGCGCGAGGCGGGCGTTTCCGCGAACTCGGGGCGCGCGACCAGCTGGCGGATCTGCTCGACGCAGCTGTCGACGGTCACGCGGTCGGTGTTGAGCACCAGGTCGTAGAGCACCGGGTCGCCCCAGGTCACACCGAATTGCGCGTGCATGCGCGCCGCGTGGGCCTGGTCGCTGCGGCGGATCTCGGCTTCGGCGAACGCGGCGTCGTCGGTTTCCAGGTCGCCCATGAGCCACTCGACGCGCTTGTCGAGCGAGCGCGTGATGCGCACGCACACCACGTGCGGCACGGGCCGCAAGAGGCACGTTGCGCCCCATCCGCGCAGCACCACGTTGCCGCGGTCGGCGAGCGCGAAGAGCTCGTCGGCCGTGTAGAGCGCGACGCTGCGCTGGTCGGTCTTCAGGCGCTCCAGCAAGCCGGCCTTGCCGCCGCGCAGGCGCCCGATGAGGCTCTTGGAGACCTGCATCTTCTCGGCCACGTGGTCGATGACCTCGTGGCGCATCACGGCGAGCGAGAGCGTCTCCGCGAGCTTGACCGACACGTCCTTGGCGAGGGAACCCATCTCCTGGGTCAGTGCGATGACTGGCATGTGTGTGCTCCTTTTTTTCCGCTCAATCCACCGGACGCTCGACGGCGAACTCGTCGGGCTTCTTGGGCGGCTTGATGAGGGCGATGCCCTTGGAGATCAGCGGCCAGAACAGGAGCACCAGGGCCAGCGTCGTGATGCCGCCCACCAGCGGGTTGGAGAACATGATCATCACGTCGCCTTGCGAGACCAGCATGGCCTGGCGGAACGAGTCTTCGGCCTTGTCCCCGAGCACCAGTGCGAGCACCAGCGGCGCGAGCGGGAAGTCCAGCTTCTTGAACAGGTAGCCGATGACGCCGAAGCCGAGCATGAACCAGATGTCGAGCATCGCGTTGTGCACGGTGTAGGCACCGATCGCGCAGATCACGATGATCACCGGCGCGATGATCGAGAACGGAATGCGCAGGATCGAGGCGAACAGAGGCACTGTGCTCAGCACCACGATCAGGCCCACGATGTTGCCCAGGTACATGCTGGCGATGAGGCCCCAGACGAAGTCCTTCTGCTCGGTGAACAGCAGCGGCCCGGGCTGCAGGCCCCAGATCAGGAGGCCGCCCAGCAGCACCGCGGCGGTCGGCGAACCGGGGATGCCCAGCGCCAGCATCGGCAGCAGCGCGCTGGTGCCCGCGGCGTGCGCCGCGGTCTCGGGGGCGACGACGCCTTCCATCTGGCCGGTGCCGAACTTGGAGCCCTTCTTGGACATCTTCTTCGCAAGGCCGTAGGCCATGAACGAAGCCGGCGTGGCGCCGCCGGGCGTGATGCCCATCCAGATGCCGATGAGCGAGCTGCGCAGCGACGTGACCCAGTACTGCGGCAGCTGCTTCCACGTTTGCAGCACCACCTTCGGATCGATCTTGGCGCTCTTGCCGGAGAACTTCAGGCCCTCTTCCATCGACAGCAGGATCTCGCCGATGCCGAAGAGGCCGATCACCGCGATCAGGAAGTCGAAGCCGCGCATCAGCTCGGGCTGGCCGAAGGTCAGGCGCAGCTGGCCCGTGACCGTGTCCATGCCGACCGAGGCGAGCGCGAAGCCCAGCGCCATCGAGGCGAGGATCTTGAACGGCGACCCCTTGCCCATGCCCACGAAGCTGCAGAAGGTGAGCAGGTACACCGCGAAGAATTCGGGCGAGCCGAACTTGAGCGCGAACTTGGCCACCAGCGGCGCGAGGAAAGTGATCATCACCACCGCGATGAAGGCGCCCACGAACGACGAGGTGAAGGCCGTGGTGAGCGCGGCGCCCGCGTTGCCCTGCTGGGCCATCGGGTAGCCGTCGAAGGTTGTCGCAACCGACCATGGTTCGCCGGGAATGTTGAACAGGATCGAGGTGATGGCCCCGCCGAACAACGCACCCCAGTAGATGCACGACAACATGATGATGGCCGAGGTCGGCGACATCGTGAACGTGAGGGGCAGCAAAATCGCCACCCCGTTGGCGCCGCCCAGCCCCGGCAGCACGCCGATGAGCACGCCAAGAATGATCCCCACGAACATCAACGCGATGTTCATCGGGGTCAGGATCACTGCAAAGCCCTGCATCAGGGCGCTGATTTCGTCCATTTCGCTGTGCTCCGTGAGTTCAGTAGCCGAGGAACCGGAGGGGGTCGAGCGCGCCTTTGAAAAGCGGCACCTTGAACCACACCTCGAACATGCAGAAGAAGACCGTGTTCACGGCCAGCGCGGCGATCACGCTCTTGCCCCACGAGTACTTGCCCAGCACGATCATGAAAAGAGCGATGTAGATCGCCGATGCGACATACAGCCCCACGAAGGTGATCGCCAGCACGTACACGGTGGCCGGCACCAGCACCGAGAGCACGCGTTTGAGCTGCACCGAATCGACGAACACCTCGGTGTTGCGGTTCTTGCCGAGCAGTGCCTGGTACAGGATGCCCGCGCCCGAGATCGTGATGATCACGCCGATGAAGAACGGGAAGTAGCCCGACCCCGGCCCGTCGCTCGTCCAGCCCGCGCCGAGCTTGCGGGCCTCGAACACCACCACCAGTCCGATGATCAGCAGCAGCGCCGCCACCACCGCCTCGACCACGTAGGTGGCGACGCCCGTACGCGCCGCCCCATCGGAAATTTCTTCGTGCTCCATGGAGCCCCCGTCGTATTTGTGTGTGAGAGAAAGAAGGACAGACAGCGCGTTGATCGACGCACGCTGGCAGGCCAGAGCCCGTTTGCGCCGATGGTCTCAACCCGTTCACGCTGAGCCTGTCGAAGCGCCGCGCGAGGCTTCGACGAGCTCGGCCCGAACGGTCGTCAACCGATCGGCCGCAGATCCGGCCTACTTGTTGCTGGCCAGGAAGCCCGCGTCGGACATCAGCGTGCGGTGCGTCGCCTCGGCCGTGGTGAGCCAGTCGGCGAAGGGCTTGCCGGTCATGAAGGTCGGGTTGAAGGCACCCTTCTCCATGTATTCCTTCCACTCCGGCGTGGCGGCCACCTTGGTCAGGAGGTCCGTGTAGAACTTCAGCTGCTCGGGCGTGACGCCCGCGGGCATGAAGATGCCGCGCAACATCGTGTACTTGGTGGGCACGCCCGCTTCCTTGCAGGTGGGCACGTCGTTCCACGATTGCGTGTCGGTCACCTTGGCCTTGAAGGGCATGCGCTCGTCGTCGAACACGCACAGCGCGCGCAGCTTGCCGGCGCGCCATTGCGCGACCGCCTCGATCGGGTTGTTGACCGTGGAGTGCACGTGGCCGCCCACCAGCTGCACCGCCACCTCGCCGCCGCCCTTGAAGGGCACGTAGATGAACTTGGTGCCCGTGGCTTTCTCGAGCGCGACGGTGATGATCTGGTCTTCCTGCTTGGAGCCGGTGCCGGCCATCTTGAACTTGTTGGGGCCCGCGGCCTTGGTGGCCGCGATGTATTCGCCGGCGGTCTTGTAGGGCGCATCGACGTTGGTCCACAGCACGAACTGGTCGAGCGCGAGCATCGCGACGGGCGTCATGTCCTTCCAGTTGAAGGGCACGCCGGTGGCCATGGGCGTGGTGAACAGGTTGGACAGCGAGATGATGATCTTGTGCGGATCGCCCTTGGCCTCCTTCACCGCCAGGAAGCCCTCGGCGCCCGCGCCGCCCGACTTGTTGACCACGATGAGCGGCTCTTTCATGAGCTTGTACTTGATGACGATGCCCTGCAGCAGCCGCCCCATCTGGTCGGCGCCGCCGCCGGTGCCGGCGGGGATCACGAACTCCACCGGCTTGGTGGGTTCCCAGGCGAACGCAGGAGTGGCTGCGGCCAGTGCCAGCACGGCCGCGCCAATGGCTTTCGCAGGCCAGCCGCGGGCGCGCGAAGCGATGTTCTTCATCGTCATGTTTGTCTCCAGTCGGTGTAGGGTGCGCCCTTTGTTATTGTTGGATCTGAGCGGAGATACGAACAGGGCGGATGTTGCGCGCAGGCGGGAAGCGCCAACTTGACCGAGGTCAACTTCTTGGAGATTTCGTATCGGGGTTAGCCCGCGCTGGCCGGTTTTTTGCGGTGCAGCGAAGCGCCGCCGGGAACCCTATAAAATCGCGGCGCGCACCGGCAACCCCTCGCCGGCCGGGCACCGAGCCCCTCGCGCCAGTCGTCTTCGTAGTTCAATGGATAGAACGGGGTCCTCCTAAGACTCAGATACAGGTTCGATTCCTGTCGAAGGCACCATCCCCACCGATACCCTCCACGGCTTCAGCCGCGCAGTTGCCACGCGCCTGCGTTGGTGCATGCCATGCCGAAGCCCCCAGAAAAAATCCCGGGACCAGCCCGGGATGTCGAAGGAAGAGAACGCCGCGCCACCGGAGCGGCGCGCGGCCATGGCGAAGAAAGGCTCAGGCCGCAGCGCGCAGCGTCTTGGCGGCCGCCACCATGTTGGTCAGCGCGGGCAGCACTTCGGCCCACTGGCGCGTCTTCAGGCCGCAGTCGGGGTTGACCCACAGGCGCTCGGCGGGCACGCGCTCCGCCGCCTTCCTCATCAGCTGCACCATGTGTTCCTGGCTCGGGATGTTGGGCGAGTGGATGTCGTACACGCCCGGGCCGATCTCGTTGGGGTACCTGAAGTTGTCGAACGCATCGAGCAGTTCCATGTCCGAGCGCGAGGTCTCGATGGTGATGACGTCGGCGTCCATGTCGGCGATCGACGCGATGATGTCGTTGAACTCCGAATAGCACATGTGGGTGTGGATCTGCGTCTCGTCGCGCACGCCGTTGGCCGTGATGCGGAACGATTCGACCGCCCAGTCCAGGTAGTCCTGCCACTGCGCCTTGCGAAGCGGCAGGCCTTCGCGCAGCGCGGCCTCGTCGATCTGGATCACGCGCACGCCGGCCTTTTCCAGGTCCAGCACTTCTTCGCGGATGGCCAGCGCGAGCTGCTTGCAGGACGCGGAGCGCGGCTGGTCGTCGCGAACGAAGGACCAGTTCAGAATCGTGACCGGGCCGGTCAGCATGCCCTTCATCGGCCGCTGCGTGAGCGACTGCGCGTACTGGGTCCACTCGACGGTCATCGCCTTCGGGCGGCTGATGTCGCCAAAGAGAATCGGCGGCTTCACGCAGCGCGAACCGTAGGACTGCACCCAGCCGAACTGGCTGAAGGCATAGCCCTCGAGTTGCTCGCCGAAGTACTCGACCATGTCGTTGCGCTCGGCCTCGCCGTGCACCAGCACGTCCAGATCGAGCGCCTCCTGCTCGCGCACGCTGCGCTGGATCTCCGCCTGCATCGCCGCCTTGTAGCCCACCGCGTCGAGGCGCCCGGCCTTGTATTCGCTGCGCGCATGGCGGATCTGCGCGGTCTGCGGGAACGAGCCGATGGTGGTGGTGGGGAACGGCGGCAGCTTCAGCAGCGCGGCCTGCTTGGGCGCGCGCTGGGCGTAGATGCTCTCGCGCCGGCCCAGTTGGCTGTCGAGCCTGGCCACCGCGGCCTGCACCGCGGGGTTCTTCACGCGCGGCGATGCGCGGCGCGCGGCAAGGGCTGCGCGGTTGGCTGCCAGCTGGTCCTTTACGGCATCGCGGCCATGGCGCAAGGCAGCGGCCAGCACCCGCAGTTCATCGAGCTTCTGGAGCGCGTAGGCCAGCCACGATTTGACCTCGGCATCCAGCTTCTGCTCGCTGGCCAGGTCCACGGGCACATGCAGCAGCGAGCACGACGGCGCGATCCACAGGCGCTCGCCCAGGCGCTCGGCCAGCGGCTCGAGCCAGTCGAGCGTTGCTGACAGATCGCTCTTCCAGATGTTGCGGCCGTTGATCACGCCCAGCGACAGCACCTTGTGCGCGGGCAGCATGCTCAGCAGCGGCACCACGTCGTCGCGGCCGTTGATGGCGTCCACATGCAGGCCCGCCACCGGCAGGTTGGCGGCCAGGTACTTGTTCTCCTGCAGCTGGCCGAAATAGGTGGCCACCAGGATCTTGACGCGCGCCGCCTTGAGCTGGTGATAGGCCGCATTGAACGCGTGCTGCCAGTCGGCATCCAGTTCGGTGACCAGCACGGGCTCGTCGATCTGCACCCATTCCACGCCTTGCGCGGCGAGCGTCTCGAGCAGCTCCGCATACACCGGCAGCAGGCGCGGCAGCAGCGCGAGCTTGTCGGAATCGTCCTTGGCCTTGCCGATGGACAGGTACGTCACCGGGCCCACGAGCACCGGCTTGGCCTTCACGCCCTGGGCCCTGGCTTCGGCCAGCTGCTCCAGGAGGCGCGAGGCGTCGAGCTTGAACTGCGTGTCCGCGGTGAACTCGGGGACGATGTAGTGGTAGTTGGTGTCGAACCACTTGGTCATCTCGCCGGCCGCCACGCCGCCGCAGCAACCGGCGTGGTCTTCGGCGCCCTGGGCCGAGCGGCCGCGCGCCACGCGGAAGTAGTTGTCCAGCGCATCGCCATGAAAGCCCTGCACGCGCGCGGGCAGGTTGCCGAGCGTGAAGCTCATGTCCAGCACCTGGTCGTAGAACGCGAAGTCGCCCACGGGGACGAGGTCCAGGCCAGCCTGGTCGTTCCAGTGGCGCTGGCGCAACTGCGCGCCCAGGGCCTTGAGCGCATCGCGCGAGGACTCGCCCTTCCAGTACGACTCGAGCGCGAACTTCAGTTCGCGCTTGGCGCCGATGCGGGGAAAGCCGAGGTTGTGGGTAGTGGTCATGGGGTAGCGGAGCGTCCGGCAGTCAGGGAAAGGAGGAATCGTAGGTTTGCGGACCCGTGAAGTAAAATGGTCTTATTTCACGTATCCATGAAATCGGCTCATTGATCATGTTGGAGCGCATGCACCTTTCCATCGTCCAGGAAGTGGACAAGCAGGGCTCGCTCACGGCCGCCGCCGAGGTGCTGCACCTGACGCAATCGGCCCTGAGCCATTCGATCCGCAAGCTCGAGGGCCAGCTGGGCACGGAGGTCTGGCAGCGCGAAGGCCGCAGCCTGCGGCTCACCCAGGCCGGCCAGTACCTCCTGGCGGTCGCCAACCGCGTGCTGCCGCAACTCTCGCTGGCCGAGGAGCGCCTGCGCCAGTTCGCAGAGGGCGAGCGCGGCTCGCTGCGCATCGGCATGGAATGCCACCCCTGCTACCAGTGGCTGCTGAAGGTGGTGTCGCCGTACCTCGCGTCATGGCCCGACGTGGACGTGGACGTGAAGCAGAAATTCCAGTTCGGCGGCATCGGCGCGCTCTTCGGCTACGAGATCGACCTGCTGGTCACGCCCGATCCGCTCTACAAGCCGGGCCTGCACTACGAGCCCGTGTTCGACTACGAGCAGGTGCTCGCGGTCGCGCGGGGCCACCGGCTGGCGAACGTGGCCTACGTGAAGCCCGCGCAGCTGACCGAAGAGGTCCTGGTCACCTACCCCGTGGCAACAGACCGGCTGGACATCTACAACATGTTCCTCATGCCCGCGGGCGTGACGCCCCGGCGCCACAAGGCGATCGAGACGACCGACATCATGTTGCAGATGGTCGCGAGCGGCCGCGGCGTGGCGGCGCTGCCGCGCTGGCTGGTGCAGGAATACGCGGACAAGATGGACATCGTGCCGGTGCGGCTGGGCGCGCGCGGCATCGCCAAGCAGATCTTTCTCGGGGCACGCGAGGCGGACACCGATGTGGATTACCTGAAGGCCTTCGTCGACCTGGCGCGGCAATCGGGCGCGCTGGCCGACAGGAAGAAGCCCGCTCGGCGCGCCCGTCGCTCGGCCGCGTGACGCGGTGATGCGCCCGCGCACGCACTGCCTCAGGTGTAGCGCTTCTCCAGCGCGTCCCACTCGGGCTTGCCCACCAGGCGCTGCCGCTCGGCGAAGGTGGCGACCAGGCCGCTCGCCTCCAGCACCTGCTTTTCGTCGCGCAGCACCGTGAGCGCCTTCTGCATGCCGGCCACGGCGCCCTGCAGCGCGGCGTTGGCGTACAGCACGATGCCGTAGCCCAGCGCGCCCAGGTCGGTCGCGTTGAAGATCGGCGTCTTGCCGCCGATCACCATGTTCATGAGCTGCGGCTTGGCCAGGCGCTGCGGCAGCGCGCGGATTTGATCGGCGGTGGTGACGGCCTCCACGAAGAGGATGTCGGCGCCGGCCTCGGCGAATTTCTGCGCGCGCTCGACCGCGGCCTCGAAGCCGTGCACGGCCGCCGCGTCGGTGCGGGCCATGATCATGAGGTCGGCGTCCTGGCGCGCATCGACGGCCGCCTTGATCTTGCTCACGGCCTCTTCGGTGGAGATCACCTCCTTGCCCGAGAAATGGCCGCAGCGCTTGGGCGCCACCTGGTCTTCGAACTGGATGCAGTCGGCGCCGGCGCGCTCCAGCGTGCGCACCGTGTGGCGCACGTTCAATGCGTTGCCGAAGCCCGTGTCGGCATCCACGATCAGCGGCACCGACACCGCGTCGCGGATGCGCGCCGTGTGGTCGGCGATTTCCGCCAGGCCCATGAAGCCCTGGTCGGGCATGCCGAACCACATGTTGGTGACGCCGGCGCCGGTGACGTAGATCGCCTCGAAGCCCAGGTCTTCGACGACCTTGGCCGACAGCGCATTGAAGGCGCCCGGAACGAGCAGGCCGCGGCGGGCCTCGGCGAGGGACTTGAGTTGCTTGCGGGTGGACATTCGAAAAACTCCAGATCAATCAATCAGAAACTGTCGCCGGGCACGCGCACCCAGCCTTCCATCAGCACGCGGGCGCTGCGGCTCATCAGGGCCTTGGTCACCACCCATTCGCCATCGACCCTGCGGGCTTCCGCGCCGACGCGCAGCGTGCCCGAAGGATGGCCGAAGCGCACCGCCTCGCGCTCGCCGCCGCCGGCCGCGAGGTTCACCAGCGTGCCGGGAATCGCTGCGGCCGTGCCGATGGCGACGGCGGCCGTGCCCATCATGGCGTGGTGCAGCTTGCCCATCGAGAGCGCGCGCACGAGCAGGTCGACATCCGCCGCCTTCACGGCCTTGCCGCTGGAGGCCGTGTAGTCCTTCGGCGGCGCGACGAAGGCCACCTTGGGCGTGTGCTGGCGCCTGGCCGCTTCATCGATGTGCTTGATGAGGCCCATCTTCACCGCGCCGTGCGCGCGGATCGTCTCGAACATGGCCAGCGCCTTCGCGTCGCCGTTGATCGCGTCCTGCAGCTCGGTGCCCGTGTAGCCGATATCGGCCGCGTTGAAGAAGATGGTGGGAATGCCCGCGTTGATCAGCGTGGCGCGCAAGGTGCCCACACCGGGCACCTCGAGGTCCTCGGCGACCTTGCCGGTGGGAAACATCGCGCCGCCGCCTTCGTCACCATTGCCATCGCCTTCATCGGCCGGGTCGATGAATTCGAGCGGCACCTCGGCCGCGGGAAAGGTCACGCCGTCGAGTTCGAAGTCGCCCGTCTCCTGCACCTCGCCCTCGACGATCGGCACGTGGGCCACGATGGTCTTGCCGATGTTGGCCTGCCAGATGCGCACGGTGCACGCGCCGTTCCGTGGCACACGGGCGCGGTCGATCAGGCCCTGCGCAATGGCGAACGGCCCGACCGCCGCCGACAGGTTGCCGCAGTTGCCCGACCAGTCGACGAAGGCGCTGTCGATGGCGACCTGGCCGAAGAGGTAGTCCACGTCGTGGTCCGGCCGCGAAGAGCGCGACAGGATCACGGCCTTGGAGGTGGACGAGGTGGCCGCGCCCATGCCGTCGATCTGCTTGGCGTAGGGGTCGGGGCTGCCGATCACGCGCAAGAGGAGCGCATCGCGCGCCGCGCCCGGCTGCTGCGCCTCCTTGGGCAAATCCTGCAGGCGAAAGAACACGCCCTTGCTGGTGCCGCCGCGCATGTAGACGGCGGGAATCTTGATCTGGGGAACGGATGCCATGGCGATGGTGAAAGTGATGGTGAGGGTCTCAGGCGGAGCGCTTGGTCTCCGCCAGGAAGTCTTGCGCAAAACGCTGCAGCACGCCGCCCGCTTCGTAAATGGACACTTCCTCGGCAGTGTCGAGCCGGCAGGTCACGGGCACCTGCAGCATGTCGCCGTCCTTGCGGTACACGACCAGCGCGAGGTCCGCGCGCGGACGGGGCGCGCCGATCACGTCGAAGGTCTCGGTGCCGTCCAGGCCCAGCGTGAGCCGCGTGGTGCCGGGCTTGAATTCCAGCGGCATCACGCCCATGCCCAGCAGGTTGGTGCGGTGGATGCGCTCGAAGCCCTCGGCCACGACGGCCTCCACGCCCGCGAGCCGCACGCCCTTGGCGGCCCAGTCGCGCGACGACCCCTGGCCGTAGTCGGCGCCGGCCACGATGATCAGCGGTTGCCTCCGGTTCAGGTAGGTCTCGATGGCCTCCCACATGCGCACGACCTGGCCCTCGGGCTCGATGCGCGCGAGCGATCCCTTCTTCTGCACGCCGCCGACCACCGCCATTTCATTGACCAGCTGCGGGTTCGCGAAGGTGGCGCGCATGGCCGTCAGGTGGTCGCCGCGGTGCGTGGCGTACGAGTTGAAGTCTTCTTCCGGCAGGCCCATCTTCGCGAGGTATTCGCCGGCGGCGCTGTCCAGCAGGATCGCGTTCGAGGGCGAGAGGTGATCGGTCGTGATGTTGTCCGGCAAGAGCGCCAGCGGCCGCATGCCGCGCAGCGTGCGCGGCACGGCCGCGAGCGCGCCCACGCCCTCGCTGTCCCAGTAGGGCGGGCGGCGGATGTAGGTGGACTGCGGCCGCCAGTCGTACTGCGGGCTCACCTTCTCGCCGCTGTCCGCGTGGATCGCGAACATCGGCTCGTAGACCTTGCGGAACATCTCGGGCCGCACCGAGGCCGCGACGATCGCGTCGATCTCTTCGTCGCCCGGCCACAGGTCGGCCAGGCGGATTTCCTTGCCATCGACCACGCCGAGCACGTCGCGCTCGATGTCGAAGCGCATCGTGCCCGCGATCGCATAGGCCACCACCAGCGGCGGCGAAGCCAGGAAGGCCTGCTTGGCATACGGGTGGATGCGCCCGTCGAAATTGCGGTTGCCCGAGAGCACCGCGGTCGCGTACAGGTCGCGCGCGATGATCTCCTGCTGGATCGCAGGGTCCAGCGCGCCCGACATGCCGTTGCAGGTGGTGCAGGCGAAGGCAACGATGCCGAAGCCCAGCTGCTCCAGGTCGTGCAGCAGGCCGGCATCGCGCAAGTACAGCTCCACCGTTTTCGAGCCCGGCGCGAGCGACGACTTCACCCACGGCTTGCGCTTCAGACCCAGCCGGTTGGCGTTGCGCGCGACCAGGCCGGCGGCAATCACGTTGCGCGGGTTCGAGGTGTTCGTGCACGAGGTGATGGCCGCGATGATCACCGCGCCATCGGGCATGAGGCCCGCAGCCTCCTGCAGCCGCGCTTCGGCCAGGCCCACGGCGATATCGCGCTCGGCCAGCTGCGAGGTCGGCAGGCGCCGGTGCGGGTTGGAAGGCCCAGCCATGTTGCGCACCACGCTCGAGAGGTCGAACGTCAGCACGCGTTCGTAGCTCGCGGTGGCGAGCGCATCGCCCCAGAAGCCGGCGGTCTTCGCATAGGTCTCGACCAGTGCGATCTGCGCGTCCTCGCGGCCGGTGAGCCGCAGGTACGCGAGCGTCTGCTCGTCGATGTAGAAGAGCGCGGCGGTGGCACCGTACTCGGGGCACATGTTCGAGATGGTGGCGCGGTCGCCGATCGTGAGGCCGCGCGTGCCCTCGCCGAAGAACTCCAGGTAGGCGCCCACCACTTTTTCCTTGCGCAGGAACTCGGTGAGCGCCAGCACGATGTCGGTGGCGGTGATGCCCGGCGGGCGCCGGCCGGTCAGCTCGACGCCCACGATGTCGGGCAGGCGCATCCACGAGGCGCGGCCCAGCATCACGTTCTCGGCTTCCAGGCCACCCACGCCCACCGCGATCACGCCCAGCGCATCGACGTGCGGCGTGTGGCTGTCGGTGCCCACGCAGGTGTCGGGGAAGGCCAGGCCGTCCTGCACGTAGACCACCGGCGACATCTTCTCCAGGTTGATCTGATGCATGATCCCGTTCCCCGCCGGGATCACCTCCATGTTGGCGAAGGCGCGCTTGGTCCAGTCGATGAAATGGAAGCGGTCTTCGTTGCGGCGGTCCTCGATCCGGCGGTTCTTCTCGAACGCATTCGGATCGAACCCGCCGCACTCCACCGCCAGCGAGTGGTCCACGATCAGCTGCACCGGCACCACCGGGTTCACCTGCGACGGATCGCCGCCCTCGGCCGCGATGGCGTCGCGCAAACCCGCCAGGTCCACCAGCGCGGTCTGGCCCAGGATGTCGTGGCACACCACGCGCACGGGAAACCACGGAAAGTCGCGATCGCGCCGCCGCTCGATGAGCTGCAGCAGGCACTCGTCGAGGATCGCCAGGTCGCAGCGCCGCACCAGGTTCTCGGCGTGCACGCGCGCGGTGTAGGGCAGCGCGCGCCAGGCGCCCGGGCGCAGCGCATCGACCGCGGCGCGCGCGTCGATGTAGTCCAGCGCGGTGCCGGGGAGTGGTTTTCTGTGTCGTGGGTTCATCGGGGCGAGTCGTGGCGAATCAGGGGAGCGAATCGAAAGGATGCTTACTCGGAGCGCACGTCGTTGTCTTTCACGACCTTGGCGTAGCGGGGAATCTCGGCGCGGATCAGCGCGCCGAACTGCTCGGGCGTGCCACCGGCCGCGGACACGCCCGTGGGCTCCAGCTTGGCGTTGAGTTCAGGGGCCTTCAGGCCGGCGTCGAGCGCGCCGTTCAACTTGGCGAGCACGGCGGGCGGCACGCCCTTGGGCGCGATCAGCCCGTGCCATGCGACCACGTCGTAGTCGGGCAGCCCGCCGGCCTCGGCGATGGAGGGAATGTCGGGGTAGGCCTGCAGGCGCTGCGCGGTGGTGACCGCGAACGCACGCAGCCGGCCCGACTGCACGTGCGGCATCAGCGCCTCGGTGCCCGCGATCAGCATGTCCACGTTGCCGGCCACCAGGTCGGTGACCGCCGGGCCCGTGCCGCGGTACGGCACGTGCGTCGCCTTGACCTTGGCCATGCCGAACAGGTACTCGCTCGTGATGTGCAGGTGGCTGCCGTTGCCCGCCGAGGCGAAGGTCAGCTTGCCCGGGTTCTGTCGCGCGAAGGCCAGCAGCTCGCGCAGGTTTTTCGCCTGCACCTTGGCCGGATTGACGCACAGCACGTAGGCGCCCCTGGACAGCTGGATCACCGGCGTCATGTCGGCGATGGGGTCGAAGCGCAGCTTGTAGAGCGAGGGGTTGACGGTGTAGCTCCCCGCCACCAGCAGCAGCGTGTAGCCGTCGCCGGCCGTGTGCAGCGCGTACTCGGTGCCCAGCGTGCCGCCGGCGCCCGGTCGGTTGTCCACCACCACCGGCTGGCCCAGCCGCTGGCCGAGCACGTTGGAGGCGACGCGCGCGATGAAGTCGGAGCCGCCCCCGGGCGCGAAGGGGCAGACGATCTTGAGCGGCTTGCTAGGAAAGGCCTCCTGGGCCCAGCCCGTGCGAACGACGGGGAGCGCGAGCCCGGCCAGGGCGGCCGAGGAAAAGGTGCGGCGGTTCAAAGTCATGCGGTTGTCTCCAGTGTTGTTGTGCATGCGCCCCGCGACAGCGTGCCATCGCGGTAGCGGACGCCAGTTTGCGCCTGCAGGCCCGACCCGCGAAAACGCTCGGAGACTCGAGACGGTCGAAACACTGGAGCGCCGTGCGCCTGTCTGCTTCTGTCAGACGTCAGACGCGCGCCGCGATCGGCACGAACGCCAGGTCTTCCGGACCGGTGTAGTTCGCGCTCGGCCGGATGATCTTGTTGTCCACGCGCTGCTCGATCACGTGCGCGGCCCAGCCGCTGGTGCGCGCGATCACGAAGAGCGGCGTGAACATCGCCGTGGGCACGCCCATCATGTGATAGCTCACCGCGCTGAACCAGTCCAGGTTGGGGAACATCTTCTTGACCTCCCACATCACGGCTTCCAGGCGCTCGGCGATGTCGAACATCTTGGTGGAGCCGGCTTCTTCGGACAGCGATTTCGCCACGCCCTTGATCACCACGTTGCGCGGATCGCTCACCGTGTACACCGGGTGGCCGAAGCCGATGACCACCTCTTTAGCCTCCACGCGGCGGCGGATGTCGGCCTCGGCCTCGTGGGGCGAGTCGTAGCGCTTCTGGATCTCGAAGGCCACCTCGTTCGCGCCGCCGTGCTTGGGGCCGCGCAGCGCGCCGATGGCGCCGGCGATGGCCGAGTGCATGTCGCTGCCGGTGCCGGCGATCACGCGCGCGGTGAAGGTCGAGGCGTTGAACTCGTGCTCGGCGTAGAGGTTGAGCGACGTGTGCATCGCGCGCACCCAGGCCTCGCTGGGCTTCTCGCCATGCAGCAGGTGCAGGAAGTGGCCGCCGATCGAATCGTCGTCGGTCTCCACGTCGATGCGCTTGCCCTGCGTGGACCAGTGGTACCAGTACAGCAGCATCGAGCCGAGCGAAGCCATCAGGCGGTCGGCGATGTCGCGCGCGCCGGGCAGGTTGTGGTCGTCCTTCTCGGGCAGCACGCAGCCCAGCGCCGAGACGCCGGTGCGCATCACGTCCATCGGGTGCGCGCCGGCAGGCAAGCTCTCCAGCGCGGCCTTCACGTTGGCCGGCAGGCCCCGCATGGCCTTCAGCCGCGCCTTGTAGGCCTTGAGCTCGGCGCGCGTGGGCAGCTTGCCATGCACCAGCAGGTGGGCGATTTCCTCGAACTCGCAGACCTCGGCGATGTCCAGGATGTCGTAGCCGCGGTAGTGCAGGTCGTTGCCCGTGCGGCCCACGGTGCACAGCGCCGTGTTGCCCGCGGTCACGCCCGAGAGCGCGACGGATTTCTTGGGCTTGAAGCCTGCGGGAGCCATGGTTTCGGTCGTGGTGGTGGTCATGCGGTTTCCTTGTTCAGATAAGAGCGATCGATGCCCGTCGGCCGGCCGGCGGCATTGACCGCCACCATCTCGAACACACCCTTGAGGACTTCTTCCGCGGGAACGCCCGGCATGTCGGCGATGCCGGTCACGCACACGGTCATCGAGCAGCGGCCGATGCGGCTCGCCCATCCGCGCAGCACGAGCTGGTAGCCCACCGGCACCGGGGAGAGAAAAGACACACTGGTCACGCCGGCCATCACCACCTCGCGCTGCGCCAGGCCGCGCGCGGCCAGGAAGGCGGCCTTGGTCATCAGCTGCAGGCCTTGCCCTGCGAACAGCGTGCCGCGGTGGTTCGCATGCACCGGCAGCACCAGTTCGCGGATCTCGGTGGTTCCAACGGGAGTCGTCATGCTTCGCAATCTACGCAACACGAGCCCGGCGCGTAAGGGCTGAAAGGGCGTATTCCTGCGAAGGAGGAATTGCGAATCTGCGAACGTTGCGAATCGAACGCCGCGGCGCGCTACCTTGCCGCGAGCGCCCCGGGCGTATTGCGGAAGCTGATCGCCATCCGGTTGTAGACGTTCATCAACCCGATCGCGATGGTGAGGTCCACCAACTCACGCTCGTCGAAAACAGAACGCGCGGCTTCGTAGTCGCTGTCGGGCACGCCCGTCTCGGCCACACGCGTCACCGATTCCGCCCACGCCAACGCGGCACGCTCCCGCGCATCGAAGAGCGCGCCGGCCTCTCTCCACGCCTGCAGCAGGGCGAGCTTTTCAACGGCCTGCCCCTTCTTCAACAGGTCGCGCGTATGCATGTCCAGGCAGTACGCGCAGTTGTTGATTTGCGAGACACGCAAATACACCAGGTCGACCAGCACGGGCGAGAGGCCGCTCTGCGTGACGTAGCCGTACACGGTGCCGATGGCCTTGACGCCGGCCGGGGCGATCTGGTTGTAGTCGAGGCGCTGGCTCATGGTCGGACTCCTGAAGATGGGGGATGGGTCACTGCGTTGGCGTCGTGAGCGCGGTGTCGTCGGTGTCCACCACGAACACGGCGAGCAGCTTCGCGGGCCGGGTCTTGCTCGCGTTGCGGCTGACGGAATGCTTCGCGCCGGGTGGCTCGTAGAAGCTCTCCCCTGCGCGAAGCACTTGCCGCGGGCCATCGTTCACCTGCGATTCGATGGCGCCCGAGACCACGTAGCCATAGATGAACGCCGACTTCGCATGCACATGCGCCGGCGAGGCGCCGCCCGGCGGATAGTCGACCACCACGGCGACCAGCGACTTGCCGGGGATGTTGGGAATCGCCTGCCGCAGTGCCGGTGTGACGCTTTCGGTGGACGCGTGCGCGGCGGCAGGAACGGGCGCGAATGCGCCGAGGGTGCCGGCCGCGACAACTGCGACAGTGGCGGCGACAGCGAGCCATGACGTGTTCATGGGCGTTCTCCTTGAAAAAGAAATGACGGTGAATCAGCGAGCGAATGCGTCGCTGAAAGGAAAAATCGGCGCGAAGGTCAGCCCGGAAATCCGAGGAGCCGCGCGAAGTCCTGCACGGGCTCGCGCGGCATCCTTGTCTGGTTGACCTCGGCCTCCGGGTCGCCGTATCCCATCGACATGCCGAAGGCCGTCACCTCGTTGGGCGACATGTGCAGGTGCGATGCGATCGGCGCATGGAACTGCGCGAACGCGACCTGCGGGCAGGTGTCGATGCCGCGCGCCTTCGCGGCGATCATCACGCTCTGCGCGAACAGGCCCAGGTCGATCCAGCTGTGCGCCTTCAACCGGCGGTCGATGCTGAAGATGAGGCCCACCGGCGCGCCGAAGAAGGCGTAGTTGCGCTCGGTCTGGCGCGTGCGCCCGTGCGTGTCATCGCGCGCGATGCCCAGCGATGCGTAATAGCGCGCGCCGAAGTCCATGAGCCTTGCGCGGTACGTGTCGGGCAGCGGCTCGGGGAAATGCTCAGGCGCCGGCGCGGTGCCGGCGCGCGATGCGGCGACCAGCACGTCGGTCAGTTCGCTCTTGACCGCGCCGCTGACCACGTACACGCGCCAGGGCTGGATGTTGGCGCCGCTCGGCGCGCACGACGCATCGGCCAGGATTTCTTCCACGATGTCGCGGCCCAGCGGCTGCGCCTTGAAGGCACGCGTTGCGCGGCGCGAGCGCACGACGGTGGCCACGCATTGCGCGATCGCCTCCTGAGGCCATTCGGCGGTGGGCTGCACCACTTCCGGTTCTGCGATGAGGGCATCGGCCGTCATGGTTTCGTCTCCTGCTGCTGAATGACAGGGGGCGATGATCGGCCAGGCGTGCGATGAATGGAACTGATGGTTTTGCAGTTCCATATTGCACGCCGTTCAAGTGCGAACTGCCTCAGCCTGGGCGCTTTCAGCGCCGTTCATTCATCGAGGCTCGGGCAACGTCCGCTCTTCGATCCAGTGCGTGCCTTCGCCGAACACCTCGTTGCCCACCTGGACCATGATCTCCAGGTCGCGGCGCAGCAACGCGGTCTCGGGCCTCCAGCTCGCGGCCGCTTGAATCTGGTGCTTGAGATGGCTGACGTCGAGCGACCAGCCCAGGCGGATCTCTTTCATGGCACCCATCATTGAGCAACGCGCGCCGCAGGGCAAATGCGGGACATGTCCTTGCGAGGGATACCCAAACTAAGGTTTACCTGCTGGCATCGGCATGCGTCGTTTCCAGATGCGCCTGCCTGAAGCGCTCGATGTGACCGAGCAATTCTTCGAGCGTCACGGGCAGCGAGATCTGCGGAATGTTGATGACGAAACCCACCAGCGACGAGTTGGCCTTCATCAGCGCGCGCTTGAGCGGCGAGGCCTTGGCCAGGTAGTCCTGCGGGTTGCGCAGCGACACCCCGAGAAACTTCTGCCGCTGGAATTTGACCAGCTGCGCATCGACCACATCGGACCACGGGATGAAGCCCGCGGACAGGCCGGATGCGTTGTCGGTGATGCCGTTGCGGTCGATCGTGATCGCGGGCTTGCGCGAGACGAGCCGGCTCAGCGCGAACAGCGCGACCGCGCCGAAGAAGACGATGCTCGCCCAGCCGGTCAGCCACCCCATGGCCTCGTCGCCCTGGATGGGGTGCTGGAGCAGCCAGATGCCGCCCGCAACGAAGAGCGCCGCGCCCGCGAAGAGCAGGCTCACGCGCAGGCGGCTGGGGTAGATGACGACAGGAGTCATGGCAAGCGGGTCCATCCCTGGAAGTGAAAAAACCGAGGCAGGTTAACGCCTGCGCGCGGCAACGCAAAACGCTCGCCTCGCACGCGCCTCACGCGTCGCACAGCGCGTGTTTACGCAACTAAATATGTTCTTGCAATTGAGACAGCACTTTGCGGCAAAACGTCTCACTTCAAATTCCCCCGCCCCTCACCGCCTCGCCTAGGCTAGGAAAGACGGGAGGACCACAACGAATGACGAAGAAGAAAAAGGAAACCGAAGAGCGCCGGCGAAGGGGCCGGCCGACGCTGCCGGACGACATGCGCGCGATGCACGGTTCGATCCGCCTGACGCGCGACCGCTGGGCCAAGCTGAGGCGCCTTGGCGCGGCGTGGCTCGGCAAGGTGGTCGATCGGGCAAAGGAGCCGGCGCCAAGGAAATGAACGCCGCGTCTCAGGGCGTGTCGTGGTCGATATCAAGACCGCGATCTTCTGAGGCAATTCAGGCGGCTGGAACGATGGGAAAAACATCGAACCAGCCTGACCACAACGTGCAACCACTCTGAAAGAAACCACACATCATGGCTACCAAGAAGTCTAGCAAGACCCCAACGAAGACCTCCGGCACCGCCGAATCAGTTCACACGACACCGCAGCCTCCAGCAGAAAAGGACTTTCTCGACGCCGAGCGGCGCGACGTGATCCGCATCGCCTCGTGCGAAGCGCTCGACTGGCTCACCATCCTCCAGTCGCTTTCCGAGTCCGACACCTTCGATCCGCCGACGCTGACCCGCCGGCTCCCCGGCATCCTCAAGTGGCTGGAGGAATTGAACGGCATCGTGCTCTCGGCCATCGATGACCCGAGCGATGAAACCGCATCGCTGCGCCGGCGCCTCGGCCAGGGCGGCGCGATGTGAAAAGAATCGACGGATGAATGAATGAAGCCGCTGCCAGTCAGCGGCTTTTTACTGGCGCGCTTCATTCACCCGCCGCGCCGCGTCACATTTGGGAACGGTACTTCACCTTCGCGATGTGAGCGAGCGCGTGCGAGGGGGCGTTGAACGGTGCATCAGGGCTGTTTCCGGCCCGCTTCAGGAGATGAAATGTTGAATCCCCGAACCGTTCTCAAGCTGGCCGCCGCAGGCCTCGTCGCCGCAGGTGCCTTGTTCGCCGGCGTATCGGCCAACGCGGAGACCCACTGGTCCGTTGGCGTCAACCTGCCGGGCGTGGTCATCGGCCAGCCGGCACCGGTCTATTACGAGCCCGCGCCCGTTTATTCGCGGCCGGCGCCGACGTACTACCAGCCTCCGGCACCTGTGTATTCCACGCCCGCGCCCGTGTACTACGAGCCGGGCTCGCGCTGGGAAGAGCGCCGCGCGCAGCGTTGGGAAGAACGCCGCGCGGAGCGGCAGGAATGGCGTCGCCGGCAGTGGGAGCGCGAGCAGCATCGCCGCTATTACGAAGACCGCGATTGATACTTAAAGGCACCGAGAGAACTATCTTCGGATTGACGAGGGTTGATCGACCGGGCACTCTCCGCGGCACTCGCATCCGCGGAGAGAGGAGCTCGAAATGTCGATCAGTCCCGCCCTTCGGAGCACCCGTGCCTTCTTCTTCAGCAAACGCAACGCCGTTGCGTTGCTGGCTGTGCTGGCTTCACTCGGTTCGTGGCTCGTCTTCTGGTTTGGAGAGTGAGCCCCTGGTTGCGCTGCGCGGAGTCACTTGCTCGTCCTCTTGAAGTTCATCGCGGCCATCGCGCTGCTCGCCTGCATCCACATCGGCACGATGGCCGCGCTGGGCCATGGGCTCGGCATCAAGGTCCGGCGGATTTCAATGGGCTTCGGGCCGCCACTGTTTTCCTTGGGCGTCTTTCAGTTGCGCCTGCTGCCCATCGCAGGCTCGGTCGCTTTCAAGGACACGCGGACCGAGGACCTGCCCGACGACGTTTCGGCCGACGACTTCGACGACGCGTTCGACCACAAGCCGCGTGCCATCCAGGTGCTCTTGCCGCTCGCGGGCGCCGCCTCGCTTGCGCTGGTCGCGCTGCTGCTGCACCCCGGCTCGGCGCTGGCCAGCATCGGTCATGGCTTCGTGCAGATCGTTGCCGGCGGGCTCTCGCCGCTGGGCACTGCACAGGGGTTGATCGACGGGGGCCGCGCCTTCGCCGCGCAGCAGGGTTTCGTGCCGCTCGTGGGCATGGTGGCCGCCAAGCTGACGGCGTTGAACCTGCTGCCATTGCCCGCGATGAACGGCGGCCAGGCGCTTCTTGCGTTGCTGCAGCGCGGCCCGCACGACGACGCACCGCCACGGCTGCAAAGGCTCATCGAATGGGGCCTGTGGCTCTGGGTGGCACTGGCGCTCTCCTGGCTCGTCGCGCTCGGATTCTTCTTCGTGCAAAGCCGCGGCTGAGCGGCCTTGTAGGCACACACCCACGCGCACGGATTGCCTTCTCCCGCAAGCACCGGCCGAATGCGCGGCCAATGTAGAGGCCTACTTACCTCACGGAGACCTCGATCATGAAAAGCATCATCCTTTGGCTCTGCGGTGTGCCGATCATCGTGATCATCGGACTGAAGGTCTTCGGCATTCTCTGACCACCAGGGCGTACCGCTTCCTCTTCACGGCGCATCCGTGCGCCGTTCAAGCGCCCTTTCGGGGGCGCTTTTTTTTGGGGGCGGCTCCATGCCTCACAGGGTCTCGCGGCGCAGCTGCTGCACGTCTTCATGCAGCGACTGCGCCCAGCCGCGGCGCTCGCGGCCGTGCGAATCCTGCGGCTCGCCGAAGCGCACGATGGCCAGCAGGGGCGGCGCGCGCAGCGTGTTCCACAGCGACGTGAGCAGGTTGTCGTCGTCGATGTAGCGCGGGGCCTGGCTGGTCTCGCCGGTGGCGGCATCGGCGAAGCGCAGCGCGGCGGGGAGCACCGGCGCGCCTGAAGAAATCGCCGCCTGCAGCAGGTTGGCGTGGAAGGGCAAGAGGCCGCGGCCGTCGCTGGTGGTGCCTTCGGGAAACACCCCGATCATGTCGCCCTCGCGCAGCGCCTCGGTCATGTGGTGCACCACGCGCAGCGCGTCGCGGCGGCGTTCGCGCTCGATGTAGAGCGAGCCCGCGCCGGTGGAGAGCGTGCCGATCAGCGGCCAGTGCTTGACGCCCGACTTCGACACGAAGCGCACATGGCGCGCCGCATGGATGGCGGTGATGTCCAGCCACGAGAGGTGGTTGCTGATGATCAACACCGGCCCCGCAGCGGGCGGCGTGCCCTGCACCTTGAGCGTGACGCCCATGATCTCGAGCATGCGGCGCGACCATTCCTGCACGCGCGCATTGCGCTCGGCCTGCGTGAGGCCGGGAAAGGTGAAGCGGATCGTCCACCACCCGGCCAGCGCATGCCCCACCGCATGCAGCAGGCGCCAGCAGGCCTTCAGCGAATGAACCATGGCGCGCGGGTTCTCTTTCTTTTATTTCAACCGTGAACGACGCGGCCAGCGACCAGCGTGTGGCGCGCGCGGCCCTGCACCGGGTAGCCGGCGAACGGCGTGTGCTTGCCCTGGCTCTTGAGCGCATCGGGCTCGACCTGCCATTCGAGCGCCGGATCGAAGATGCAGAGGTCGGCCACGCCGCCTTCGACCAGGCGCCCGATGCCGCTGCCCGCATCGGCCGTGGCCAGCAGCCGCGCCGGCGCGGAGGTGATGACCTCGATCGCCCGCGCGATGCCCGCGCCGCTGCGCTCGCCCCACTGCAGCGCGAGCGGCAGCAGCAGTTCGAGGCCGGTGGCGCCGGGCTCGGCTTCGGCGAAGGGCAGCGTCTTGGCATCGGCCTCGACGGGCGTGTGGTCGGACACCAGCGCATCGATGGTGCCGTCGGCCAGGCCCGCCGAGAGCGCGTCGCGGTCGCCCTGCTGGCGCAGCGGCGGGTTCAGGCGCGCGCGGCTGTCGAAGTAGCCGATGTCGGCGTCCGCAAGATGCAGCGAGTTGATGCTCACGTCGCAGGTCAGCGGCAGCCCTTGCGCCTTGGCCGCGCGCACCAGCGCCACGCCCGCGGCGCTGGAAATGCGGCACAGGTGCACGCGCGCGCCGGTGCTCTTCATGAGCTCCACGATGGTGAAGATGGCGATCGTCTCGGCCGACACGGGCACGCCCGAGAGGCCCAGCCGCGTGGCGAGCGGGCCGCTGGCGGCCACGCCCTTGCCGAGGTCGCGGTCCTGCGGGCGCAGCCACACGGTGTAGCCGAAGGTGCTTGCGTAGAGCAGCGCGCGCTGCAGCACCTGGGTGTCGGCCAGCGGCACGTCGGCCTGGCTGAAGCCGATGCAGCCGGCCTCGGTGAGTTCGGCCATTTCGGTGAGCACGCCGCCGGCGAGGCTGCGCGTGAGCGCGCCGAGCGGAAAGAGGCGCGCGCACTGCAGCTTCTCGGCGCGGAACTTGAGCATTTCGACCAGGCCCGGCTCGTCGAGCACGGGGTCGGTGTCGGGCGGGCACACGAGGCTGGTCACGCCGCCCGCGATGGCCGCGGCCATTTCGCTCTCCAGCATGCCTTCGTGTTCGTAGCCGGGTTCCCGCAAGCGCGCGGCGAGGTCCACGAGGCCGGGCGCGACGACGCAGCCCGCGGCGTCGATGGTGCGGTCGGCCTTGAAGCCGGCCGGGGTGTGGCCGATGCCGGCGATCTTGCCGTCGGCGATGGCGATGTCGGTCTTCTTGTCGGTGCCCGAGGCGGGGTCGATGACGCGGCCGTTGGTGATCAGTGTTCTGCTCATGCTTCGTTCCCTGCCACGATGCTCATTACCGCCATGCGTACCGCGATGCCGAAGGTGACCTGCGGAAGGATCACGCTTTGCTTGCCGTCGACCACGGCGGAGTCGATCTCCACGCCTCGGTTGATCGGCCCCGGGTGCATCACGATCGCATCCGATTTGGCGAGCTGCAGCTTCTCGGGCGTGAGGCCGTAGGTCTTGAAGAACTCCTGCGACGAGGGCAGCAGCGCGCCGCTCATGCGCTCGTTCTGCAGGCGCAGCATGATGATCACGTCGCAGTCCTTGATGCCTTCTTCGAGCGTGTGGCACACGCGCACGCCCATGCCGGCCATGTCGCCGGGCACCAGCGTCTTGGGGCCGACCACGCGCACTTCGGCACAGCCGAGCGTGGTGAGCGCGTGGATGTCCGAGCGCGCCACGCGCGAGTGCAGCACGTCGCCGACGATCGCGACCGTGAGGTTCGAGAAGTCTTTCTTGTAGTGGCGGATCGTGTACATGTCGAGCAGCCCCTGCGTGGGGTGCGCGTGGCGGCCGTCGCCGGCATTCACCACGTGCACGTGGGGTGCGACGTGCTGCGCGATCAGGTACGGCGCGCCCGACTCGCTGTGGCGCACCACGAACAAATCGGCGGCCATGGCGCTCAGGTTGGCAATCGTGTCCAGCAGCGATTCGCCTTTGGTGGCCGAGGAGCGCGCGATGTCCAGGTTGATGACGTCGGCCGACAGGCGCTTGGCCGCGATCTCGAAGGTGGTGCGCGTGCGCGTCGAGTTCTCGAAGAACAGGTTGAACACGCTCTTGCCGCGCAGCAGCGGCACCTTCTTCACCTCGCGGTCGCTCACGCTCGTGAAGTTGGCGGCGGTGTCCAGGATGTGCGTGACGATGTCCTTGGGCAGCCCCTCGATCGACAGCAGGTGGATGAGCTCGCCGTTCTTGTTGAGCTGCGGATTTCGCTTGTAGAGCATTACTTGCTTTCCTCCACCTTGAGGCTGAAGGCGCCGTCGTCGGCGCGGGCTAGCGCGAGGAGTTGCGTATCCGGCAGCGTGAGTTTCGCGGCGGCGAAATCGGCCGCGACCGGCAGCTCGCGGCCACCGCGATCGACCAGTACGGCGAGCCGCACGCAGGCGGGGCGGCCGAAGTCGAACAGCTCGTTGAGCACCGCGCGGATGGTGCGGCCGGTGTAGAGCACGTCGTCCAGCAGCAGCACGTCGGTGCCGTTCACGTCGAAGGGCAGCGAAGTCTGCGCGCTGGCCGAGAGGCCGCGGCGCGCGAAGTCGTCGCGGTGCATGGCCGAGGAGATGACGCCGGGCGCGCCGGGCAGGCCCAGGTCCTTCTGCAGCCGCTCGACCAGCCAGGCGCCACCGGAGGTGATGCCGACCAGCTTGGTTTCGGGGCGCAGCAGCGCCTTCACGCCGGCCAGGAGGCCTGTGTAGAGCCCTTCGGCATCAGGTATTGAACTCACGGGAGACTCCTCAAAAATTGCTCCAGGATGATGCAGGCCGAGGCGGCATCGGCATCGCGCGCGCCGGACGACAGCGCCTCGGTGGTGCTGTAGCGCTCGTCCACCTCGAACACCTGCAGATTGAAACGGCCGCGCAGCTGGCGCGCGAACTTCTGCGCGCGGCGGGTGTTCTCGTGCGGGGCGCCGTCGGGGTGATAGGGCACGCCGATCACCAGCGCGTCGGGCTGCCATTCCTTGATGCGCGCCTCGACCTGCGCGAAGCGGGCATCGCCCTCGGCCTTGATGGTGGCCTGCGGCGTGGCCGTCTGGAGCAGGCGGTTGCCGCTGGCCACGCCCGTGCGCTTCAGGCCGAAATCGAAGGCCAGGAAGGTCTGGAAATGGGACGGGACGGGAACGGGAACGGAAACAGGAGCGGCGGGAACAGGGGCTGGAGCGTCTGGCATGACGGCGCTCATGCGTGTCCGGCGTCCGGCGAGAGCTTCCAGGCTTCCAGGCCCAGCAGCATCAGCGCCTTGTCGTAGCGCTGCTCGATCGGCGTATCGAAGATCACGGCCGGATCGGCCAGCACGGTGAGCCAGCTGTTCTCGGCCAGCTCGGACTCCAGCTGGCCCTCGCCCCAGGCCGAATAGCCCAGCGAGACCAGCACCTTGCGGGGCCCCGCGCCGGTGGCCAGGGCCTCCAGCACGTCCTTGGAGGTGGTCATCTCCAGCCCGCCGGGGATGGTCATGGTCGAGGCGTAGACCGATTCCTCGGGCTTCTCGGCCTGGGTGAAGACCGGCTCGTGTAGCACGAAGCCGCGCTCGGTCTGCACCGGGCCGCCCTGGAAGACGGGGGCGTCGCCCAGCTCGGGGCGGGTCAGGTGCAGCTCGATCTTCTCGAACAGCACCTTCAGGTTGATGTCGCTGGGTTTGTTGATCACCAGGCCGAGCGCGCCGCGCTCGCTGTGTTCGCAGAGGTACACGACGCTGCGGTTGAAAGTTTTGTCTTCCATCCCGGGCATCGCTATCAAAAAGTGATGCGTGAGGTTCATCGGGGCAGAATCGGCAGCCATATGCCACCCATTTTACTGGCCGTCGACAAGACCTACCCCAAGGGGCTCATGTGGTTCCGCCGAGACCTTCGCGTGGACGACAACGCGGCCCTCTATCGCGCGCTGCGTGCCTGCCGCCAGGTGGTCTGCGTTTTCGTGTTCGACAAGGCGATCCTGGAGGCGCTGCCCAGTGCCGACCGGCGGGTCGAATTCATCCGCGAATCGCTGCTGGAGCTGCAGGCCGAGCTGGGCGCCCTGGGCGGCGGGCTGATCGTGCGGCACTCCACCGCGGTGCAGGAAATCCCCGCGCTCGCGAGCGACCTGGACGTGCAGGCCGTGTTCGCCAACCGCGACGACGAGCCCGATGCGCTGGAGCGCGATGCCAAGGTGCTGGGCGCGCTGGCCAATGCGGGCATCGCCTTCCACACCTACAAGGACTCGAACGTCTTCGACCGCGACGAGGTCATGACCAAGACCGGCCAGCCCTACACGGTGTTCACGCCCTACAAGCGCGCGTGGCTCGCGAAGGTGGATTCGTTCTTCCTCAAGTCGTACCCGGTGCGCAGCCATGCCGAAGCGCTGGTGCCGCCGCCGCAGGCCTACCGCGAGCCGATGCTGTCGCTGGGCGAGCTGGGCTTCGAGAAAACCAACCTGTCGACGCTGGAGATCCCGACCGGCTCGCTCGGCGCCGGCGTGCTGTTCGAGGATTTCTTCGAGCGCATCGACCGCTACGACGAAGCGCGCAACTTCCCCGCCGTGCGCGGCCCCAGCTACATGGGCGTGCACCTGCGCTTCGGCACGGTATCGATCCGGCAGGTGGCGAGCGTGGCGCACCAGCTCTCGCTGCAGGGCAACGCGGGCGCCGCGACGTGGCTGAGCGAGCTGATCTGGCGCGACTTCTACTTCCAGATCCTCGCGCACTTCCCGCATGTGTACGAGAACGGCGAATCGAAGAGCTTTCGCCCCGAGTACGACAAGATCCAGTGGCACCACGGCAAGCACGCCGACCAGCTCTTCGATGCCTGGTGCGAGGGCCGCACCGGCTACCCGCTGGTGGATGCCGCGATGCTGCAGATCAACCAGAGCGGCTACATGCACAACCGCCTGCGCATGGTGGTGGCGAGCTTTCTGTGCAAGGACCTGGGGCTGGACTGGCGCCGGGGCGAGCGCTACTTCGCGCTGCACCTGAACGACTTCGAGCTGGCCTCCAACAACGGCGGCTGGCAGTGGGCGAGCTCCAGCGGCTGCGATGCGCAGCCCTACTTTCGCATCTTCAACCCGGTGACGCAGAGCGAGCGGTTCGATCCCGAGGGCAAGTTCATCCGCCGCTACCTGCCGCAGCTCGCGGGCCTGTCGAACGCGGCGATCCACGCGCCGTGGATGGCCTCGCCGGTGGAGCTGGAGGCCGCGGGCATCCAGCTGGGCGAGACCTATCCCGCGCCCGTGGTGGACCATGCCGAGGCGCGCGAGAAGACGCTGCAGCGCTACGGCGTGGCGCGGGCCAAGGCGCTGCAGAAATAAGAAAAGGCCCCGAGGGGCCTTTTCTTCTATCGGCGCCGGAGCGCTTCAGGCGAACGGCGTTCAGGCCGCAGCCGCGAGCGTCGGCTCGGTCGTGTACGCACGCACCAGGCGCAGCAGTTCCTCTTCCGAGTAGGGCTTGCCCAGGTAGTGGTTCACGCCCAGCGTGCGCGCGTAGTCGCGGTGCTTCTCGGCGATGCGCGAGGTGATCATGATGATCGGGAGCTCCGCCAGCGCGGCGTCGGCGCGGATGTTGCGGGCCAGGTCGAAGCCGTCCATGCGTGGCATCTCGATGTCCGACAGCACCACCGACGGGCGCTCCTGCTGCAGCCGTTCGAGCGCCTGCAGGCCGTCGGCCGCGAGCGACACGCGATAGCCTTCGCGCTGCAGCAGGCGCTGCGTGACGCGGCGCACGGTGATGGAGTCGTCCACCACCAGCACCAGCGGCACCTGCGGCGCCACGGGGGCCAGCACCGGCATCGGCACCTGCGGGGCGTCCTGGTCGGCCGAGGCCGAGGCGGTGTGCGCCGGCACCACGAGCGCGGCCGCCTGGCGCAGGCGCGCCTGATCGCCGTGCACCGCCGCCAGCGCCACCGGGTTGTAGATCAGCGCCACCGCGCCCGAGGCCAGCACCGAGATGCCGGCAAGACCCGGCAGCCGCGCGAGTTGCGGGCCGAGGTTCTTCACCACGACTTCCTGGTTGCCCAGCACTTCGTCCACGTGCAGCGCGACGCGCTGTGCCGCGCTTCGCACGATCACGAGGGTGTTGTTCTTGGAGGCGGCGTGGTCGCTGCGGGTCGAGGCCTGCAGCAGCGCACCGGCCCAGTAGAACGGCACCTGTTCGCTGCCGAACGGATGGCTGTTGTGCAGGTAGGCCGCTTCCAGGTCGGTGCCGCCCACGCGCTGCACCAGCTCCACCAGATTCGACGGCACGCCGATCGACACCTCGCCCGCGCGCAGCATCACCACGTGCGTCACGGCGGTGGTCAGCGGCAGCACCAGCTTGAAGGTGGTGCCCTGGCCGGCGGTGCTCTGCGTTTCGATGCGGCCGCCGAGCGCCGCGATCTGCGCGCGCACCACGTCCATGCCGATGCCGCGGCCTGCCAGTTCGGAGACCTGTCCGGCGGTCGAGAAGCCGGGCTTGAAGATCAGCTCGGTGGCTTCTTCGGGCGTGAGGTCCTGGTCGCCCGCCAGGAGGCCGAGGGCGCGGGCGCGCTCGGCGATGCGCTTCTGGTCGAGACCGGCGCCGTCGTCGCGGAAGCTCACCGAAACGTCGTTGCCTTCATGGTGCAGGTCGATGACGATCAGGCCGCTGGCGTCCTTGCCGGCCTTCTCGCGCGACGCCGCATCCTCGATGCCGTGCGCCACGCAGTTGCGCAGCAAGTGCTCGAAGGCGGGCGTCATGCGGTCCAGCACGCCGCGGTCCATTTCGATGGAGCCGCCGACGATGTCCAGGCGCACCTGCTTGCCGGTGTCCTTGGACGCCTGGCGCACCACGCGGTAGAGGCGGTCGGAGATGCCTTCGAACTCCACCATGCGCGTGCGCAGCAAGCCGCGCTGCAGTTCGCGGGTCTGGCGTGCCTGCACGCTCAGGTCGTCTTCCGTCGCCTGCACCGTCTTTTGCAGCGTGCGCTGCACGGTGGCCACGTCGTTCACCGACTCGGCCATCATCCGCGTGAGTTCCTGCACGCGGGTGAAGCGGTCGAACTCGAGCGGGTCGAAGCTCTGCTGCGAGTCCTTGGCTTGCGCGAGACGCGACTGCATCTGGCTTTCGGCCTGCACTTCGATGTCGCGCAGCTGCTGGCGCAGGCGGTCCAGGTTGCCCGTGAGGTCGGAGAGCGAGCCGCGCAGCTGGCCGAGCTCGGCCTCCAGGCGCGAACGCGTGATGATGACCTCGCCGGTCTGCGCGACCAGCCGGTCGAGCAGCTGGGTGCGGATGCGCACGGCCTGGCCCGATGCGGCGCGCAGCGGCGCGAGCAACGCGGGCGCCGGACGCGGCTGCAGCATCGTGACGGCCGGGCTGACGGCTTCTTCCTCTCCGTCGGCGACCGGTGCGGCTTCTTCGTCGTTCGCCGGCACGCCGGCTTCGGGCGCGACCTGCACCAGCTGGATGGCCGGCGATGGCGCGGTGGCCGCGGCCACGAGCTGGGCCATTTCGACCTGCGTGGCGTCGTCGGCCGCGCGCAGCGCGTCGAAGGTGGCCTGCAGGGCGTCCAGGCGGGCCAGCAGTTTTTCGATGTCGGCCCGCTCGGCGCCCTGGGAGCCCAGGACTTCGATCTCGGACTCCATGCGGTGCGCGCGTTCGCCCAGGCGCATGGCGCCGGCCAGGCGCGCACTGCCCTTGAGCGTGTGCAGTGTGCGCAGCACCGAGGCGCGCGGCGCGCTGTCGTCGGGGTGGTGCGACCACTGGCGCAGCGCTTCGCCCAGCTGGGGCAGCAGGTCGGCGGCCTCTTCCTCGAAGATCGGGAACAGGTCGACGTCGACCGCGTCGGCCAGGTCGATGGCGTCTTCGGAATCGTCCAGCGCCACGTCGGCCATGCCGTCGCTCGCGGACACGATCTGCTGGAACGGCCGCACTTCGCTGCGCACGGCGGCTTCCAGCGGCATGGGCGATGCGGCGATGTCGCGCAGCGCCTGCAGCGTGCCTTCGGCCGGATCGCGCAGGAACCCCACGGCGAACTGGTGCAGCAGGCGGCGCAGCTCGTCGGCCGCGGCGACCAGCACCACGCCCTGTTCACGCGTGCCGCTGCCCTGCATCTGCAGGTGCTGCAGCGCCGATTCGAGCAGGCGCGCCATGCCCGAGAGGCTGTGGAAGCCCACGGTGGCCGAACTGCCGGCCAGCGAATGCGCGAGCGCAACGGTCGAGTCGGGCAGGCGCTCGTGCGATTCGAGCGCCCATTCGCCCACGTCGGTGGCCAGTTGCCTGGACCATTCGTCGGCTTCGTTCAGGTAGACGTTGTAGAGCGCGATGCCGATGCGCAGCGGACCGATCACCTTGACCTGGTCTTCGGCGCTGGCGGCGGTGGCGAGTTGTTCTTCCGCCACTTCGGCCACTTCCGTGACTTCCACCGCTTCCACGGTCTCGGTCACTTCGATGGCTTCCACCGTCTCGACAGTCTCGTGTGCGGCGACGGGCTCCGGCGTCTCTTCTTCGGCCACGACGGCCGGCGGTTCGGCGGGCACTTCGACCGGCGCAGCGACCGCAGCCACGGGTTCGGGCGCCGGCTGCGCCTCGGGCTCGGGCGTCAGTTCCAGTTCGGGCAGCGCCTCCAGCGGAGGCAGCGCCATGTCGTTGGCCTTGGGCTCGTTCGCCGGCACGGGCAGCGGCTCGGGGTCCCAGGCGAAATCGGGCAGCGCGGTGGCGGTCGGCACGGTAGCCTCGATGCCTGCCTCGGGCTCCGGTTGCGCAGCGACGGGCGCGGCAATGGGGGCTGCGGGCACAGCGGGCGCCTGGGTCTTCGCGGGCGCCAGGAAATCGAACTCCTCGCCCGCGGGCAGTGCTGCGAGCGGTGAGAGCGGCGCAGGCGACGTGGGCTGCTTGTCGAAATCGATGAAGTCGGTGGACGTGAAGTCGTCGTCGGCGTCCGCGCCTGCGGGCTTTTGCGGCTCGTCCAGCGCATCCAGCGCGGGCAGTTCGAAGACCGGCTCGGGCGCGGCGCGCGCCGGCGGGTCCGGCAGGAACGACAAGTCGGGCAGCGGCGGCAGCTCGGGTTCGGCGGCGATGTGGCGGGCGGCCACGGCCAGCTGCTCGGCATCGGCCACGCGCACCGGCGGCGGCACGGGCTCGCCGGCCATCAGCGCATCGGCCACGCGGCTGAACGGGCCGGCCTGCCAGGAATGGGATTCGCCCGAGGCGATGGCTTCGACCCACTGGCCGAAATCGCGCAGCGTGCGCTCGGTGGCCGACAGCATCTCCGGCGTGGCGGGACGCTGGTCGGCCAGCCAGGTGTTGAGCACCTGCTCGAGCGACCAGGCGGCATCGCCGAAGTCGGTGAGGCCGACCATGCGCGAGCTGCCCTTGAGCGTGTGGAACGCGCGGCGCAGGATGGTGAGCTCTTCGGTGTCGTCCGGATGGCTGCCCAGCTCGGTGATGGCGGCCAGGCCGTTGTGCACCACCTCGCGCGCTTCGTCCAGGAAGATGTTCTGCAGGTCGTCTTCTTCGAGCTCGGTGACCTCGGTGTCGGGCAGCGCGCCCGGACCGGTGATCTTGGAGGTCCAGCTCTCGGCCTTGCGGCTGAATTCCTCGAGCGGCGTGGGCTTGGTCTTCCGGGCGGGCGTGGCGAGTGCGGCGAGCTTGGAGGCGATCTGCGCATCGACTTCCTCGATGCTGAGCACGGGCTCGGCAACGGGCGCCGCGGCTTCGCCTTCGGTGCTGTCGGTGGCCTGGCGGCCCATCAGCGGCTTGAGTTCGCCGGCCTCGGCGTCGAACACGAACAGGCGCTTGGCCAGCGCGGGCTGGTAGCCCAGCATGTCGATGAGGAAGCCCAGCGCGCCCAGGTTGTTGCCCAGCGCGTCGAAGCCGGCCATTTCCTCGGCGGGCGAGGTGCTCACCAGCATGGCCTCGACGTCTTCGCGCATGCGCTGCACGGTGAGCGCGGCCTGATCCAGGCCGAGCACCGAGAACACGCCGCGCATTTGCATCAGTTGCGTCGGCACGGTGCGCAGCAGCCCCTTTTCGGCGGGGCGGCGGAAATACTGGTCGAGCGACTTCTCCAGTTCGCTCAGGTGGCTGCGCAGCTCGTCGACCACGGTGCCCATGGTCTGGCGGTCGCTCACGCGGCGGTACAGGTCTTCCATCCACGGCTCGAGCGGCTCGGAATGGCCACCGGCGCGCACGCGCTCGATGCGGCCCGACAGCTGCAGGGTGCGGGAGGTGAGTTGCGGGTCGCTCGGATCGAGGTCTTCGAGCGCGGCTTCCAGGTACAGCACCGAGGTGGCGACTTCCATCGCCAGTTCGGTGTCGGGCGGCTGGCCCGATTTGACGGAGGCGTCGACCGCATGCGTCAGCGCCTCGACCATCGGCAGGCTCGGCGGGTGCAGCTTCTGCAGCGATTCGCCCAGCTGCGCGAAGGTGTCGGCCACCTGGCGCGTGCGGGTGATGTCGCCGCCCGAGAGCGCCGACCACATTTCCTTGGCGGTCTCGATGCGCTTGCGGGCCTGCGTGAGCACCAGCGGATCGAAGCGGCCGAACTGCTCGACGGTGTAGTCGATGTGCTGCTCGTGGGCCACGCCCCAGGCGCTGCGCACGGTGCGCAGCGTGGCGGCCTCGTCGCGGGCGGTGGGCACGGCCTGCGCGCAGAAGAACAGGAGGTCCTGGCCCAGACGGTCGGACACCAGGCTGTCGCCGCGCGCGAGCGTGGCGTACTGCAGCAGCACGCGGGTGGCGGCGCGCTTCACATACGAATCGGCGGGAATGAGGCCCAGCGACAGCGCTTCGAAGAAGCCCGCGGCCAGGGTCCAGAAGCTGGCGACGCGGGGCAGCAGCGCGCCGCGTCCGAGCCCCAGGCACAGGCCCTGCAGGCGCTTGGCGGCCTGCATGTCGCCGGCCTTGACCAGCTGCAGCACTTCACGGTCCAGCCGCGAGCGCACCGACGGGTCATAGGCGACGGCGGCCTGCGTGAGCGCGGGCTTGATCTCGACCCAGCGCCAGGCGGTGCTCCAGAGATCGGCCGGGTGGACGCGTTCGTTGCCGCCCAGTTCCAGCACGTCGCGGTATTGGGGGAAGAGCGCGACCGACGAGACGGGCTTGCCGGCCAGCAGCGCGGTCAGGAAATCGGTGACGGCGAAGCCGGCACGCTCGATCTTCAGGACGGCGCTTTCGGTGCAGCGCTGCGGTTCGGCAATGAAGCCCTGCACCGCGAATTCGATGGCGCCGAGCACGAGCGCGGGCGAGGAATGCCCCACCATCTGCAGCGCGCCGACGGCCTGGTGCAGTTGCTGGCGGGCCATCTGCAGCGGGCCGCTCTCGGGCTCCGTTGCACCGCCCACGTCGCGCACGAAGCGCCGCAACGACTTGCCCACACCATCGAGGGATTTCTGGATTTCTCCCAGCACCCAGGCCAGCGGCCCGAGGTCTTCGGTGGCCGGCAGGTTGCCGGCGATGGGGGCCGTGGCAGGGGTTTGAATCGACACGTGGTTGCTCGCCGTTCTTATCTATCGGTTGTCAGGCAATCTTGAAACGGGCGACCGAGCGGCGCAGTTCTTCCGCCATCTGCGACAGTTCGCGCACCTGCTGGGCCGTGGTACGCGTACCTTCTCCGGTCTGCTCGGTCACCGCAAAAATGTGCTGGATGTTCGCTGCCACCACGTTGGCCGAATCGGCTTCGCGGGAGGCGGACTGCGAAATCTGCTCGATCAGCTCGGCGAGGCGGCGGGACACGCGGTCAATCTCGGTCAGCGCGGTACCCGCGTTGTCGGACAGCTTGGCCCCTTCGACCACACCCTGCGTGGAGCGCTCCATGGCGCCCACTGCATCCTGGGTGTCGGTCTGAATCGCCTTCACCAGCGCCGAAATCTGGCGCGTGGCATCTGCGGAGCGTTCGGCCAGTCGCTGAACTTCTTCCGCCACCACCGAGAAGCCGCGGCCGGCTTCACCGGCCGATGCCGCTTGAATGGCGGCGTTCAGCGCCAGCACGTTCGTCTGTTCGGTAATGTCCGAGATCAGCTCGGTGATTTCGCCAATTTCCTGCGACGACTCGCCCAGGCGCTTGATCCGCTTGGAGGTTTCCTGGATCTGGTCGCGGATGGAGTTCATACCGCCGATGGCGTTCTGCACGGCCTGCAGGCCCGATGACGCGGCTTGCAGCGACTGGCGCGCCACCGTGGCGGACTCTTGCGCTTGCGAGGACACGCCGTTGATTCGCTCGGCCATGGTCAGCACCGACTGGCCGGTTTCGCGAATCTCGCGCAGCTGTTCGGTCGAGGCGGCCAGCAGTTCGGTCGAGGTGCTTTCCACCTGCGACGTCGTCTGCGCCACGCGGGTTGCCGTGTTCTGCACGTTGCCCACCAGCAGTCGCAGTTCTTCCACCGTGTAGTTCACCGAGTCGGCAATGGCGCCGGTGATGTCCTCGGTCACGGTTGCTTCCTGCGTCAGGTCGCCTTCGGCCACTGTCTGCAGTTCGTTCATCAGCCGAAGAATGGCGGCCTGGTTGGCGTTGTTGATGCGGCCGGCTTCTTCCGAAGTCTGCTCGGCAGCCAGACGCTCGCGTTCGGCGTTGGCGGCGCGTTCGCGGCCTTCGCGCACCTGCACGAAACCGATGGCACCGGCCAGCGCCAGGGCGGCCAGCGACAGCACGAACAGCAACACGATCGTTCCGGCGCCCAGGCCCGTGCGGGCCGAGAGCTTGTCCTGCAGGTCGCCCAGCGACTTACGCAGCGGCTCGCTGTCGGTCAGGATGGACGCCTGCGCTTCGCGCGCTGCCACCAGGCCCTGCAGGTTGCCCAGAATGGCGGACGCCTGCGTGCGCATCTGCTCGTAGGTCTTCAGGATGGCTTCGAGCTGCTGGCGCGTCTGCGGGTCTTTCGAGCCGGGGAAGCGCTGTTGCGCATTGCCGTCCAGGAGGCCGCGGGTGGTTTCCTGGAAGGTGTTCAGGTCCTTGCCCAGCAGGAACACGGCGTCGGGGTTCACGCCCTCGACCGTGAAGAATTCGTTGGTCGACTTGCCGATGCGCTGCGTCAGCATCACCAGTTGGCCGGCGGCCGAGATTTCGGGCAGCGTGGCGTTCTGCTGCATCTTCAGCGACGCGACGGTTTCCGTCATTTCGAGCAGCGTGGACGACTGCTGGTTGATGTCGCGCAAGGCGGCACCCACCTGGGTCAGGATCTGGCGCTGGGCCAGCACGGCCTTGGCGCTGGTGTCGGCACGTGCGACGAGAGGATTGATCTTGTTCATCTCCTCGTCGTACTGGTTGCCCACGCGCTCCAGACGCAAGGCGTCGTCGCCGTTGGTCAGGCCGGAGACGCGGCGCGAGAGGTCGTCGGCGCTGTCCTTGACTTCGACGAACGCCGAGGCGCTGCCGACGAGGGCCTGGGAGATCGATTTCGCGAGACGCTGCGACTGCATCAGCGACTGGCCGGTGGCCGCCACCTGCTGGGCGAGGCGTTCCGCGCGAAGAATGGCGGAGCCGGCCACCAGGAGCAGCAGCAGCACCACGACCGCCAGCATGATCGCCAGGATCCGCTGTTGCCGCGCGGGGTTGGAACCCGTTCGTCCGACGGGCGGAACGGCTTCGAGGGCCGCAGCGTCGAGCGCGTCGGGCGTCTCGCCGCCGGCAAGGCCATCGGCGAAGCCGGCGGGCGCGGGCGCCACGGGAGAGGAGCTTTCGCCCCTTCTCACCAGGCGCACGGTTTTCTCGTCCGGAACCTGAACCGTATCGACATCGTCGAGCGATATCGAACCGGAGCCGTCGACGCGGGCCTTGTCGTTCCCGTTGCTCACGGGCAGTAATTTCTTGAACTTGTCGGCGATCGAGCTCACGGTCGGTCCTTCAGGTGGTTGCCAGTGCTGCGTGCCAAGGCACTACGCACCAATACTCAAAAACTGGGGTTGCTGCGAAAGCGCTTGCAGGTTGACTTCCTGCCAGCGCTCCCCTGCTGCGTCGGTGTACAGATGCCCATGCCACGCAGGTGCTTCTGCGCCCGGAGGTTCGGAGGCCGTGAAGGCCTCCGCGCCCCGCAACCCCGCCAGTCGGTCGACCAGCAATGCGCAGTTGACTTCGAGCAGCTCGTTGAATGCAACGAGCCGCGATTGCATGCGCGCCGCCTCGGTGGCGGCCTGCGTGCCCGGCCCGCCCGTGGCGAAGCCCGACAACTGGACCACGCCGTAGAGGCCGCCGCGCAGATTGGCGACGCCGAGGAACCACGGCGCCGTGTAGGGCACGGGCTGTGGCGGCGTCCAGGGAAAGATTTCGCCGGCGTGTCCCAGCGGGAAGAGGTACTTGCCCTCGCCCGCCTCGACGGCAAGCCACGTCGCGGCCACGCCTGTCGTGCGCGCAGCCTGCAGACGGCTTGCAAGCCGGGACTGGAAGGCTCTCAGTGCGTCGCGATTCGCCATGGACTCAGCCGACTCCTGCTCAGGCGAGCGCGCTGATCTTGGACATCAGATCCGCCGCATTGACCGGCTTCACGATGTAGTCGCGTGCGCCCTGGCGCATGCCCCAGACGCGATCGGTTTCCTGGTTCTTGCTGGTGCACAGGATGATCGGGATGGCCGCGTACTTCGGGTCGCGGGCGATGGCGCGCGTGAGCTGGAAGCCGTTCTGGCCGGGCATGACCACGTCCATGAGGATCAGGTCGGGTTGCTCTTCTTCCAGGCGGCGCATGGCGTCGTCGGCGTTTTCGGCCGTCTTCACGGCAAAGCCGTTCTTCTGGAGGAGGTCGGTCAAGAACACCAATTCAGTCTTGGAGTCGTCGACGACGAGGATTTTTCGAATAGGCATTACTGCGCTTCCTGTTGAACGATGCCAAACTGCTGCACGGCCTGCAGCAGCTGGTCTTTGGTGAAAGGCTTGGTCAGGTAGTCTTGCGATCCGACCATGCGGCCGCGGGCCTTGTCGAATACACCGTCTTTCGAAGACAGCATGACGACCGGAACCTTGGAGAAATGGGCGTTGCGCTTGATGATGGCGCACGTCTGGTAACCGTCGAGACGCGGCATGAGGATGTCGCAGAAAATCAGATGGGGCTTGTGGTCGTTAACCTTGGAGAGCGCATCGAAACCGTCTTCCGCCAGAAGAACCTCGTGCCCACCCTGCTTCAGAAAAATCTCGGCACTGCGCCGGATGGTGTTGCTGTCATCGATGACCAGCACCTTGTAACCTGATCCATTCGGGCCCATTGCAAACGCTCCTGCTCATGAGACTTGGATGCCCGCCGCGCCGTACATCGACGCAGATCGCGTAGCCCTATGCCAATCTTTCAGATTTCAACCATTTCGAAGTCTTCCTTGCGCGCACCGCACTCAGGACAGGTCCAGTTCATCGGAACATCGGCCCAGGCCGTGCCTGCCGCGATCCCGTCTTCCGGAACACCCACCGCTTCGTCATAGATCCACCCACAAATCAGGCACATCCAAGTTTTCGTATTCATCGGAGCTTAAAGTCCTTGTTCATTAAATGCAACGAGTGTATCTATGCGTATCTCACTGGCGAGCTATAAACGTCGCGCCTATGCCACCATCCAGGAGATTCCGCCCGGCGTATGACCATCTACTTACATCCAGCAGACAACGCCCGCAAACCGGGCGATCTTAACGACCCCTCGCAGGACGCCGAAGCGCTCGCCGAACGCGACCTGAATCCGCCCTGCGTGCTGGTCTTCAATGCCAGCGATCCGAGCGGGGCCGGAGGCCTGGGCGCCGACGCCCTGGCCATGGCGTCGGTGGGCGCACACATTCTCCCCGTGGTGACGGGCGCCTACGCCCGGGACACGGCCGAGATATTCGACCATTTCCCGTTCGACGAGGAGGCCATCGCCGAGCAGGCGCGCGCCATCCTGGAGGACGTGGAGGTGCAGCTGATCAAGGTCGGTTTCGTCGGCTCGCCCGACGCCCTGAGCACCATCGCCGAGACCGCTTCCGACTATCCCGAAGTGCCCGTGGTGGCCTACATGCCCAACCTTTCCTGGTGGGACGAAAACCAGATCGAGGCCTATCTGGACGCGTTTCGCGAACTTGTTTTGCCGCAGACGACAGTGTTGGTTGGAAACCACAGTACGCTGTGGCGATGGCTCCTTCCGGACTGGAGCGGCGAGCGTCCGCCCGGCGCGCGCGACATCGCCAAGGCCGCCGGCGAGTTCGGCGTGCCCTACACGCTCGTGACCGGCATGGTGCTGCCCGACCAGTTCATCGACAACGTGCTGGCCTCGCCGCAGTCGGTGCTCGCCAACGAGAAGTACGAGCGGCTCGAGGCGGTCTTCGCCGGCGCGGGCGACACGCTCTCGGCCGCGCTGGCCGCCCTGCTCGCGAGCGGCACCGACCTGGTGGCCGCCACAAGCGAAGCCCTGGCCTACATGGACCGGTGCCTGGACGCGGGCTTTCGCCCCGGCATGGGCCACGTGCTGCCCGACCGCCTGTTCTGGGCCGAGCCCGAGGACGACGACGAAGACGATGACCCCGACGCGCCCCAGGATTTCGCCCTCCCCCCCCACGACACCCGCCACTGAAATATGTTGCTCGCCCCCAGGCTGCCCGCACTTCGTGTCGGTTCGCCAACCCCCTACCGGGGGCGGGCCGGCCGCTTCGGGCGGCCGCGCGCGGCGGCCCTCCCCTGAAACCCACCCCTTCGCTGCGATGCCTACCACTGACAAGAACGACACCCTCTTCGAGCGCGCCCGCGCCGTGATCCCCGGCGGCGTGAACTCGCCCGTGCGCGCCTTCAAGGCCGTCGGCGGTACGCCCCGCTTCATCCAGCGCGCCGAAGGCGCCTATTTTTGGGATGCCAACGGCAAGCGCTACATCGACTACATCGGCTCCTGGGGCCCGATGATCCTGGGCCACGGCCACCCCGCGGTGGTCGAGGCGGTGCAGAAGGCCGTGCTCGAAGGCTTCTCGTACGGCGCGCCGACCGAGCGCGAGATCGAACTGGCCGAGGCCATCCTCGCGCTCGTGCCCTCCATGGAGATGGTGCGGCTCGTGAGCTCGGGCACCGAGGCCGCGATGAGCGCGCTGCGCCTGGCGCGCGGTGCCACCGGCCGCAAGAGCATCATCAAGTTCGAGGGCTGCTATCACGGCCACGCCGATGCCCTGCTCGTGAAAGCCGGCTCGGGTCTCGCGACCTTCGGCAACCCGACCTCGGCCGGCGTGCCGCCCGAGGTGGTGCAGCACACGATCGTGCTGGAGTACAACAACCTGCAGCAACTCGAAGAGGCCTTCTCGCTGCATGGCAACGACATCGCCTGCCTGATGATCGAAGCCATCGCCGGCAACATGAACTTCGTGCGCGCCACGCCCGAGTTCGCCCAGCGCTGCCGCGACCTCTGCACGAAGCATGGCGCGCTCCTGATCTTCGACGAGGTGATGACCGGCTTTCGCGTCGGCCTGCACGGCGCGCAGGGCGTGCTGGGCATCAAGCCCGACCTCACGGTGCTGGGCAAGGTCATCGGCGGCGGCATGCCGCTGGCGGCGTTCGGCGGTCCGCGCGCCATCATGGAACAGCTCGCGCCGCAGGGGCCGGTCTACCAGGCGGGCACGCTCTCGGGCAATCCGGTGGCCACGGCCTGCGGCCTCGCGACGCTGAAGGAGATCGCCAAGCCCGGCTTCTACGAAGCGCTCGGCAAGAAGACGCGCTCGCTGGTCGATGGCCTGAAGGCCGCGGCGGCCGCCGAAGGCCAGCCCTTCAACGCCGACAGCGAAGGCGGCATGTTCGGCTTCTTCCTCATGAAGGACCTGCCGCAAAACTATGCCACCGTGATGACAACCGACAACGCGAAGTTCAATGCGTTGTTTCACGGTTTGCTCGATCGCGGCGTGTATATTGCCCCGGCGCTCTACGAAGCAGGCTTCGTGAGCGCAGCGCACGGGGAGGACGACATCGCAGCCACCATAGAAGCGGCACGAGAGATTTTCAGAACGCCTTAGTCCATGAACGCCCTGCGCCTGCTGCCGGTATCGAGCGCTGCCCTTGCTCTTCTTCTACCCGGCCTGGCGCTTGCGCAGTCCTCCTTCGAGCCGAAGAACATCTGGATCAACCCGGGCTTCTATTCGGCGCACTTCGACGGCGGCAAGCACCTCGAAAACGTCAACCAGGGCCTGGGCTTCGAGTACCCGCTGAGCGACACCTACCGCATCACGGGCGGCACCTTTCGCAACAGCGACCGCAGGCAGTCGAATTACCTCGGCCTGTACGTGCTGCCCTTCGAGTTCTACGGCGTGAAGTTCGGCGCGGTGGTGGGCGGCTTCGACGGCTACCCCAACTACCGCAACGGCAACTGGTTCCCGGCCATCCTTCCGGTGGCCGCCATCGAAGGCAAGAACTGGGGCCTGAACATCGCGTACGTGCCGACGGTCAAGAACCGCCTCTACGGTGCGATCACCTTCCAGTTGAAGTACCGGTTCGGTACCCACGAATAGGCTCGCCCCCAGGCTGCGCGCACTTCGTGTCGCTTCGCCAACCCCCTACCGGGGGCAACACCAGCGGCCCGGCAAAGCCGGTTCCGCGGTGTTCTCGAAAAAGCGGAAAAAGCCGTCAGTGACGGAAGTGGCGCACGCCGGACAGGACCATCACCACGCCGCGCTCGTCAGCGGCATCGATCACTTCCTGGTCGCGCATCGAACCACCCGGCTGGATCACGCTGCTCGCGCCCGCATCCACCACCACATCGAGGCCGTCACGGAACGGGAAGAAGGCATCGCTCGCGACCGCCGTGCCCTTGAGCGACAGGCCCGCGTGCTCGGCCTTGATGCTCGCGATGCGGGCCGAATCGAGGCGGCTCATCTGGCCCGCGCCGACGCCCATCGTCATGCCGTCGGCACAGAACACGATCGCGTTGCTCTTCACGAACTTCGCGACCTTCCATGCGAACAGCAGGTCCTGCAGTTGCTGGGGCGTGGGCTGCTTCTTGCTCACCACCTTGAGGTCGCTCTCCGCGAGCTCGTGGTTGTCGGCGGTCTGCATGAGGAGGCCCGAGCCGACGCGCTTGACGTCCATCAGGTTGCGGCCGTTTTCCCAATCGGTCTTGCCGCCCGGCGGCAGCGCGATCTCGAGCACGCGCACGTTGAGCTTGACCTTGGTGGCCTGGAACACCGCGAGCGCCTCGGGGGTGTAGCCCGGCGCCATCAGCACTTCGACGAACTGCTTGGCAATCGCCTGCGCCGTCTCGCCGTCCACCGGACGGTTGAACGCGATGATGCCGCCGAAGGCCGAGGTCGGATCGGTCTTGAAGGCCTTGGCGTAGGCCTCGTTCGCGTCCTTGCCCACGGCCACGCCGCAGGGGTTGGCGTGCTTGACGATCACGCACGCCGCGGGCCCGACGGGTCCGCCTTCGGCGTACGTGTCGAAGCTCTTGACGCATTCCCACGCCGCATCGGCGTCGGCGATGTTGTTGTAGCTCAGCTCCTTGCCCTGCAGCTGTTTGGCCGAGACGAGCGAGCCGGGCGCCGGATGCAGGTCACGGTAGAACGCGGCCTGCTGGTGCGGGTTCTCGCCGTAGCGCAGGTCCTGCACCTTCACGAAGCGGCCGTTGCTCTGCGCGGGGAAGAGCGAACGCGTCGGCGCAGGCTGGCCGATGCTGGCATCGAAGTCGATGGCCGAGAGGTAGTCGCTGATCGCGCCGTCGTAGTCGGCGATGCGGTTGAACGCGGCCACCGAGAACGCGAACTTGGTCTTGTCGCTGAGCTTGCCGCCGGCCTTCAGTTCTGCGAGCGCCACGGGGTACTGCGCCGCGTCGGTGAGCACGCCCACGTCCTTCCAGTTCTTGGCCGCGCTGCGCACCATGGCTGGGCCGCCGATGTCGATGTTCTCGATCGCGTCCTCCAGCGTGCAGCCGGGCTTGGCCACGGTCGATTCGAACGGGTAGAGATTGACGATCAGGAGGTCGATGGTGTCGATGCCGTGCTCCTTGATCGCCGCCACGTGCGCGGGCACATCGCGCCGCGCGAGCAGGCCGCCGTGGATCTTGGGATGCAGCGTCTTCACGCGGCCGTCGAGCATTTCGGGAAAGCCGGTGTGGTCGGCAACCTCGGTCACCGGCAGGCCCGCGTCTGCGAGCAGCTTGGCGGTGCCGCCGGTGGACAGCAGCTTGATGCCCAACGCATGCAGCGCCTGGGCGAATTCGAGGATGCCGGTCTTGTCGGAAACGGAGATGAGTGCGGTCTGAGCCATGGGATATGCCGGTGGTTATTTCAAAAGTTTGTGCTCGACCAGCTTCTTGCGAAGGGTGTTGCGATTCAGGCCCAGCCATTGCGCGGCCTTCGACTGGTTGCCTTCCGCGCGCGTCATCACGACATCGAGCAAAGGCTTCTCGACCACGCGCACGAGCATCTCGTACATGCCGTCGGGTTCGGTGCCGCGCAGATCGCGAAAGTAGCTGTCCAGACTGGTGCGCACGCAGTCTTCGATGTGTTTCTTGCTCATTGCTTCTTCTCTTCTTCTCTCAATCGACGGCGCAGGCCGCCTCCTCTTCTTCACCGGACAGCTCTTCGGCCGCCTGGTGCTCGGGCATGCGTTCCATGCGGTCCGCAAGCCCGTCGAAATAGTCGCCGACCGCGCGCAGCTGTTCGGCGCAGTCCTCGATGGTGTTCATCGTGGCGCGAAACGCTTCGCCGTCGGGAAGCGTGCGCACATACCAGCCGATGTGCTTGCGCGCGGTGCGCACGCCGCTGAAATCGCCGTAGAGCGCGTAGTGCTCCACCAGGTGATCCAGCAGCAGGCGGCGCACCTCGGCGACCAGCGGCGGCGCGCGGTGCGTGCCGGTGTCCAGGAAGTGCGCGATCTCGCGAAAGATCCAGGGCCGGCCCTGCGCGGCGCGGCCGATCATCACCGCGTCGGCGCCGGTGGCCGCGAGCACGTCGCGCGCCTTCTCGGGCGAGGTGACGTCGCCGTTGGCCACCACCGGCACGCGCACCGCGGCCTTCACTGCCGCGATGGTGTCGTACTCGGCGTGGCCCTTGTAGCCTTGCTCGCGCGTGCGGCCGTGCACGGTGAGCATCTGCACGCCGGCCGATTCGAAATCGCGCGCGAGCTTCACCGCGTTGCGGTTGTCCTGGCTCCAGCCGGTGCGCATCTTGAGCGTGATCGGCACGTTGTAGGGCTGCGCCGCATCGACCACGGCCTGCACGATTTCAAGCGCCAGCGGCTCGTCGCGCATCAGCGCGGAACCGGCCCACTTGTTGCAGACCTTCTTGGCCGGGCAGCCCATGTTGATGTCGATGATCTGCGCGCCGCGCTCGATGTTGTAGACCGTGGCCTCGGCCATCATGGCCGCGTCGGTGCCGGCGATCTGCACCGCGATGGGGCCCGGTTCGCCGTCGTGGTTGGCACGGCGCGATGTCTTGAGCGTGCCCCAGAGTTCCTTGCGCGAGGTGACCATCTCGCTGACCGCATAGCCCGCGCCCAGTTCGCGGCACAGCATGCGGAAGGGCCGGTCCGTCACGCCGGCCATGGGCGCGACGAACAGGCGGTTTTCCAGCGTGTGGGTGCCGATCTGCAAGGTCATGGGAAAGGAGGCGGTGCGCGTTCGGCTGCTGAAAAATGAGGCACGATTGTAGCCACCTGCGATTTCAGCGACTGAAACGATTTGCGCCCGCGGGACAGGCGTAAACACCAATGTTTCGCGGGGCCTTCTCCGACGCCGCGGCGATGTGGGCGCTGCCTATACTGCGCCGACCTTATGCAAGCCTGGCTCGACTCCCTCATGGCGCTGCTGGCGCTGCCGCAGTACGGTCTCTCGACGCTGTTCGTCGCCGCTTTCGTCTCGGCCACGCTGCTGCCGGTGGGCTCCGAGCCCATCCTCTTCGGCCTGCTCAGGCTCAACCCCGACATGTTCTGGTCCGCCATCGCGGTGGCAACGGTGGGCAACACGCTGGGCGGCGCGGTCGACTGGTGGATGGGCTACGGCGCGCACAAGGTCGCTGACAAATACTCGCACTCGAAACACCACGTGCGCGTACTCGGCTGGCTCGAACGGCTCGGGCCGAAGGCGTGTCTCCTGAGCTGGCTGCCGCTGGTGGGCGATCCGCTGTGCGCGGTCGCGGGCTGGCTCAAGCTGCCGTTCTGGCCGTGCCTGGGCTACATGGCCATTGGGAAGTTCCTGCGCTACGTCTGCATGACGGTCGCGCTGATCTACATCTTCCCGAACTGAAGCAACCTCAGCTCAACAGGCCGTAGGGACCGCCGCGTTCCAGCGCGCGCTTGTAAGCCGGTCGCGCATGGATGCGCTCGAGGTACCCCATGAGCTTCGGCCGTTTCGCATCGAGCCCACCGCGCGCCTGCGAGGCCTCGACCACGAAGCTCATCTGGATGTCGGCGCCCGTGAATTCATCGCCGGCGAACCACTCGCTCTTGCCCAGTTCGGACTCCATGTAGTTCAGGTGGCTCGCGATGTTCGGGTTGATGAACGCCGACTTCGCCTTCGCCGCGATGGCCTTGGCCACCGGCTTGGCGAAGAAGGGCATCTTGCTCGTCTCGATCCGGTCGAACACCAGCTTGAGCAACAGCGGCGACATCGCCGTGCCCTCGGCGAAATGCAGCCAGTAGCGATAGCGCAACGCCTCGGGCGTGCCGGCCGCGGGCGCAAGGCGGCCGTGGCCGTAGCGCTCGATCACCGTCTCGATCACCGCGCCCGATTCCGCGAGCGTGAGGCCGTCGTCCGTCGTCACCACCGGCGACTTGCCAAGCGGGTGAATGGCCTTGAGCGAAGCGGGCGCCAACATGGTTTGCGGATCGCGCTGGTAGTGGACGATCTCGTACGGCAGTTCGAGTTCTTCGAGCAGCCAGAGCACGCGCTGCGAACGCGAGTTGTTGAGATGGTGGACGGTGAGCATGGGGCGAGCCTTGTGGGTGAATTCGGGGCGCGCGCAGTCTAACAACAGGGCCGTTGGCAACGGCGACTCAGCGCCATCGCCTACGGCAACCGAAGCGCGCGCTTCCTAGACTCGGGTCGATGAAGAAATACATCCGGCCTTGCAAGCCCCTGGCAGCCGGCCTCTGGCTCGGCGTGCTGGCCTGTCACGCATGGGCGCTGCAGCCCGAGGAAGTTTTTCGCAAGGCATCGCCCGCGGTCTGGACCGTGAAGGGCGACCAGGGCAACGACAAGACCAGCGTCGGCAGCGCGGTCGCCGTGACGCCCGCCGCGCTGGCCACGGCGTGCCATGTGGTGAACGGCGCCATGTCGGCCACCGTGACGCAGGGCCAGGCCACCATCAGGATCAAGAGCATCCTGCGCGACCCCGATCCGTCGCGCGACCTGTGCGTGCTGATGACCGAAACGCCGCTGCAGTTGCCCGCCGTGCAGATCGCACCGGCCGACCAGCTGCGCGTCGGCCAGCGCGTGTTCGCTATCGGCAGTCCGCACGGCCTCGAGCTCACCCTGACCGAAGGACTGATCTCCGCACTGAGGCCGAGGGCGCAGGGCCAGTTGCCGATCATCCAGACCTCCGCGCCGGTGTCCTCGGGCTCGAGCGGCGGCGGCCTCTTCGATGACGAAGGCCGGCTGGTCGGCGTCACCGACAGCGTGGCGCCCGGCGGCGCGAACCTGGGCTTTGCCTATCCGGCGCAATGGGTGATGGAACTGCCGCCGCGCGTGATCGCGGAGATGACGAAGTGGCGCGAGCTGCTCAAGAACGTCGGCGTGGCGCTCGGCCCCAACGGCGAGCCCACGCCCTCAGGCCATGCCGACCTGGCCGACGAGGCCGGCCTGCCGGTCGTCGGCACCGACCCCGGGCAGATACGCGCCGCGTACCGCCAGTTTCTGCTGCAGGCGCGGCCGCGTGCGTTCCTGATCACGAGCGACAACAAGTTCGGCACCGCCACCAATTCGGCCGCGCTGACCGAGCACCTCAAGGGCTGCGCGGAGCGCAAGGTGGTGTGCGCGGCCTATGCGGTGGACAACACGGTGGTGTGGGGCAAGCAGCAGCCCGCCAAGAGCGCTACGAACTGAACAGGAAGTTCATCACGTCGCCATCCTTGACGACGTATTCCTTGCCTTCCGACCGCATCTTCCCCGCGTCCTTGGCGCCCTGCTCGCCCTTGAACGCGATGTAGTCGTCGAACGCGATGGTCTGGGCGCGGATGTAACCCTTCTCGAAATCGCCGTGGATCACGCCGGCCGCTTGCGGGCCGGTGTCGCCGATGTGGATGGTCCAGGCGCGCACTTCCTTCACGCCGGCGGTGAAGTAGGTCTGCAGGCCGAGCAGCTTGAAGGCCGCGCGGATCAGGCGATTGAGGCCCGGCTCGTCCTGGCCGATTTCGGCGAGGAACATCTTCTTGTCCTCGTCGTCCATCTCGGCCAGGTCCGCTTCGATCTTGGCGCAGATGGCGACCACGGGCGCGCCCTGCTTGGCGGCGTATTCGCGCAGGCGATCGAGGTAGGGGTTGTTCTCGAAGCCGTCTTCGGCCACGTTGCCCACGAACATCGCGGGCTTGGCGGTGATGAGCGTGAAGCTCTTGACCAGCGGCTGCTCTTCCTTGGTGAACTCGAGTGCGCGCACCGGCGTGTTCTCGTTCAGCGCGGCCTGGCAGCGCTCCAGGAGGCCGACGAGCTTCTGCGCTTCCTTGTCGCCCGAGCGCGCGACCTTGGTGTGGCGATGCAGCGCCTTCTCGACCGTGGCGAGGTCGGCCAGGCACAGCTCGGTCTGGATCACTTCGATGTCGGAAATCGGGTCGACCTTGCCGGCCACATGGATCACGTTGTCGTCGTCGAAGCAGCGCACCACGTTCACCGTGGCGTCGGTTTCGCGGATGTGCGCGAGGAACTTGTTGCCCAGGCCCTCGCCGGTGCTGGCGCCGGCCACGAGGCCGGCGATGTCGACGAACTCGACGATGGCGGGCACCACGCGCTCGGGGCCGACGATCGCGCTCAGTTGCGCAAGCCGCGGATCGGGCACTTCCACCACGCCCACGTTGGGCTCGATGGTGCAGAACGGATAGTTTTCCGCTGCGATGCCGGCCTTGGTCAACGCATTGAAAAGAGTGGATTTACCGACGTTGGGCAGGCCGACGATGCCGCATTGCAAACTCATGGGAGGTCCTCTTGGGTAACCCGCGATTTTAGGCGACCATGGTTTCATGCCCGCGCTTCCGGTCTTCGGCCACTTCCGCCATCGCCCGAAAGCTCAGGGTTAAACCCGATTAGCAAACGTTTGCGCAAACGTTTTCGTTGGTTAATATCGGAGCCCCCGGCAGAGACCGGCGTACCGCTCAACCACCTCAGGAGACAACCATGAAGTTCACCCGCCGCACCCTGCAAAGCGCCGCCGCGCTCACGCTGCTGGGCGCCATCGCCGCCACGCCCTCCTTCGCGCAGGACAAGCCCAAGGTCGCGCTGGTCATGAAGTCGCTGGCCAACGAGTTCTTCCGCACCATGGAAGACGGCGCCAAGGCGCACAACAAGGCCAATGCCGCCAAGTACACGCTGGTGGCCAATGGCATCAAGGACGAGACCGACACCGCCGCCCAGATCAAGATGGTCGAGCAGATGGTGGCCCAGAAGATCAACGCGCTGGTCATCGCGCCGGCCGATTCGAAGGCCCTCGTGCCGGTGATCAAGGCCGCGATCGACAAGGGCATCCTGGTGGTCAACATCGACAACCAGCTCGACGCCGCGGCGCTCAAGGAAAAGGGCATCCAGGTGCCCTTCGTCGGCCCCGACAACCGCGCCGGCGCCAAGCTGGTGGGCGACGCGCTGGCCAAGGAGCTGAAGGCGGGCGACAAGGTCGGGATCATCGAAGGCGTCTCGACCACCTTCAATGCGCAGCAGCGCACCCTCGGCTACCAGGACGCCATGAAGGCCGCCAACGTGACGGTGGTGGGCGTGCAGTCGGGCCAGTGGGAAATCGACAAGGGCAACACGGTGGCCGCCGGCATGATGCGCGAGCACCCGGATCTCAAGGCGCTGCTCGCCGGCAACGACAGCATGGCGCTGGGCGCGGTGGCAGCGGTGAAGGCCGCGGGCAAGACCGGCAAGGTGCTGGTGGTGGGCTACGACAACATCGGCGCCATCAAGCCGATGCTGGCCGACGGCCGCGTGCTCGCCACGGCCGACCAGTTCGCCGCCAAGCAGGCGGTGTTCGGCATCGAGACCGCGCTCAAGGCCATCGCCGACAAGAAGAAGCAGTCGGAGATGCCCGCCGAAGTGAAGACCGACGTGGTGCTGGTCACCAAGGGCTCCAAGTAAATGTTGCTCGCCCCCAGGCTGCGCGCACTTCGTGTCGCTTCGCCAACCCCCTGCCGGGGGCAACACCTGAGGCCCGGCAAAGCCGGTTCCTCGGTGTTTCTGGAATGAATGAGGTTGCCATCGATGGCTGATAACGATCGCAGCGCGCCGGTGCTCTCGCTGAGCGCGCTCGGCAAGGACTACGCGGCGCCGGTGCTGGACGACGTGTCGATCGTGCTGAACGCCGGCGAAGTGCTCGCCCTCACGGGTGAGAACGGCGCCGGCAAGAGCACGCTCTCCAAGATCGTCTGCGGTCTGGTGCAGCCCACGCGCGGCCAGATGCTGCTGGACGGCAAGCCCTTCCAGCCCGCCTCCCGCCGCGATGCCGAGCGCCTGGGCGTGCGCATGGTGATGCAGGAACTGGGGCTGGTCACCACGCTGTCGGTGGCCGAGAACCTGCTGCTCGACCGCCTGCCCAACAAGACCGGCTGGATTCGCAAGGCGAAGCTCCACGAGCTGGCCGCGCGCCAGCTCGCCAAGATCGGCATGGAGAACATCGACCCCGCCACGCCCGTCGCGCGGTTGGGCATCGGCCAGCAGCAGATGGTGGAAATCGCGCGCAACCTGCAGGACGACACGCGCGTGCTGGTGCTCGACGAGCCCACCGCGATGCTCACGCCCCGCGAGACCTCGCACCTCTTCGAGCAGATCGAACTGCTGAAGGCGCGCGGCGTGGCGATCGTCTACGTGTCGCACCGCCTGGAAGAACTGCAGCGCATCGCCGACCGCGTGGCGGTGCTGCGCGACGGCAAGCTGGTGGACGTGCGCGCCATGGCCGGCGTGCGCGAATCCGAACTCGTGCAGCGCATGGTCGGCCGCGCGGTGCACGAGCACGAAGGGCGCGCGCGCCGCGTCGCCGGGCCGGTGCTGCTGAGCGCGCGCGGCCTCGGCCGGGCGCAGATGGTGCGCGATGTCGACATCGACCTGCGCGCCGGAGAAATCATGGGCCTCGCGGGTCTCGTCGGCTCGGGCCGGACCGAGCTGGTGCGCCTCCTGTTCGGCGCCGACCGCGCGGACCGCGGCGAGATTTCGCTCCACGACCCGAAGTCTGGCGCAGAGCCGGTACAGCGCGTGCGCAAGGGCTGGCGCTCGCCGATGCAGGCGATTCGCGCCGGCATCGGCCTCGTCACCGAAGACCGCAAGTCGCAGGGCCTGCTCCTCACGCAATCGATCCGCGTCAACGCGACGCTCAGCGACCTGGGCGCGATCTCGCACGCCGGCTGGCTGCAGCGCGCCAAGGAACGCAGCATCGCGCGGCAACTGGTGGAGCTCTTGCGCATCCGCTCGCGCAGCATCGAACAACCCGTCGCCACGTTGAGCGGCGGCAACCAGCAGAAGGTGGTGTTCGCGCGCTGGCTGCACCGCGAATGCAAGGTGCTGCTGCTGGACGAACCCACGCGCGGCGTGGACGTCGGTGCGCGCGCCGATCTCTACGCCGAACTCGACCGCATGACCGACGCCGGCAAGGCGCTCCTGATGGTCTCGAGCGACCTGCGCGAACTGATGGCGATGTGCGACCGCATCGGCGTGATGAGCGCGGGCAAGCTGGTCGCGGTGTTCGAGCGCGGCGAGTGGAGCGAACAATCGCTGCTCGCCGCCGCCTTCAGCGACGCGACCGGACGCCCCGCGGCCGCCTCATCCACGACTCCCGTCCCCGATTCGAACCCGGCCCAACCGGCCACTGCCGAGACACCATGAACGCAGCCGTCCCGACAACCAATCCGCGCACCTCCGCACTCAAGGGCCAGCTGGGCACCTACCTCGGCCTCACGATCGTGCTGGTGGGCATGGTCGCGCTCTTCGGCTCGATGAGCGAATACTTCCTCACGCGCGACACCTTCATCTCGATCGCCAACGAAATCCCCGCGCTCGCCGTGATGGCCGTGGGCATGACCTTCGTGCTGATCATCGCGGGCATCGACCTGTCGGTCGGCTCGGTGCTCGCGCTCAGCGCGGCCGTCACCGCCGCGGCCATCCTCGAATGGAAGCTCTCGGTGCCGCTGGCCGCGGTGCTCGGCCTGGCCACCGGCCTCATCTGCGGCACGGTGACCGGTGCGGTGTCGGTCGCCTGGCGGCTGCCGAGCTTCATCGTCTCGCTGGGCATGCTCGAAGCGGTGCGCGGCGGCGCGTACCTGGTCACCGACTCGCGCACGCAGTACGTGGGCGATGCGATCTCGGGCCTGGCCGCGCCGTGGATCGGCGGCATCTCCGCCGCCTTCGTGCTCGCGGTGGTGCTGGTCGTCGTCGGGCAGATGGTGCTCACGCGCACGGTGTTCGGGCGGCATGTGGTGGGCATCGGCACGAACGAAGAGGCGATGCGCCTGGCAGGTGTCGATCCTCGGCCGATCCGCATCATCGTGTTCGCGGTTACCGGTCTTCTCGCGGGCCTCGCGGGCCTGATGCAGTCGGCCCGCCTCGAAGCGGCCGACCCGAACGCGGGCGTCGGCATCGAACTGCAGGTGATCGCGGCCGTGGTCATCGGCGGCACCAGCCTCATGGGCGGGCGCGGCTCGGTGGTCAACACCTTCTTCGGCGTGCTGATCATCGCGGTGCTCGAGGCCGGGCTGGCGCAGGTGGGGGCGAGCGAGCCGAGCAAACGCATCATCACGGGCGCCGTGATCGTGGTTGCGGTGATCATCGACACCTTGCGCCAGCGCCGCGCGGACCGCCGCCTGGCCTAGGAGAAGGTGTGAACGAATCCGCCATGCCCGCTCATCCCACCCAGGCGCACCCGCTCGGCGTTGCAAATGCTCGCCATAGCGCGAGCTATGGCTGCGCTTTGCGCCTTGAGCGGGCGCGCCTGGGCGGGCTGCTCGGGCACGCCGGATCCATTCACACCTTCTGACGCTTCCCACGGAACGAGGAACAACAACCCATGGCCACCATCAAGGACGTCGCGCTGCGCGCGGGAGTCTCCGTCACCACCGTCTCGCACGTGGTCAACGACACGCGCCATGTGAGCGCCAAGGGCCGCGAGCGCGTGGAGCTCGCCATCCGCGAGCTGGGCTACGTGCCCAACGCGATGGCGCGAAGCTTGAAGAGCAATACCACCTCGACGCTCGGGATGCTGATTCCGAACAGCTCCAATCCCTACTTCGCCGAGATCGTGCGCATCGTGGAAGACCGGTGCTTCGGCGCCGGCTACACGCTGGTGCTGTGCAACACCGACGACGAGCCCCGCCGCCAGAGCGTGTACCTGCAGGTGCTGGCCGAGCGCCGCATCGACGGGCTGATCGTGGTGTCCACGGGCGACGACGATTCGCTGGTGACGCAACTGCAGGGCCTGCGCATTCCCACGGTGCTGGTGGACCGCGAGATCGCCGACCCGAGCTGCGACCTGGTGGAAACCGCGCACATGCAGGGCGGCCTGCTCGCGGTGCGGCACCTCTTGTCGCTCGGCCACAAGCGCATCGCCTGCATCGGCGGGCCTGAGGGCCTCACGCCCAGCGAGCAGCGCATCGAGGGCTGGCGCATGGCGCTGGCCGAGACCGGATCGGCGCCGAACGCCGATGCGCTGTTGTGGCGCGGCGCGTTCACCAGCCAGAGCGGCTACGAGGCGATGCACGCCATCCTGCGCACGGAAAACCCGCCTTCGGCCGTGTTCGTCTGCAACGACCTGATGGCCATCGGCGCGCTGCGCGCCGCGCATGAAAGCGGCGTGCACGTGCCCGACGAACTCTCGATCGTCGGCTTCGACGACATCGAACTCTCGGCCTACACCAGCCCGCCGCTCACCACCGTCGCGCAGCCCAAGGAGCGCATCGGCGCGCTGGCGGTCGACATGCTGCTGGAGCGCGTGGGCGGCAAGCGGCGCGATGCGCGCAAGGTGGTGCTGCAGCCCGAGCTGCGCGTGCGCGCCTCGACCGCGCGCCATGCGAGCTTTCGCGAACCCGCCGCGCCCACGCCTTCATCTGCAGCGCCCGCATCGAGCGCGGCGCCTTCAACGGAAAACCGAAAGTCCCGCACCCCGTGAGTCCGAAGCCTTCTTCCCGCAGTCCCGAGCCACCATCGGTGCCCCCGGTGCCACCCCGCATCGTGGTGCTCGGCAGCCTCAACATGGACCTGGTGCTGCGCGTCCCCCACGCACCGGCCGCGGGCGAAACCCTGATCGGCCATTCGATCGCCAACATCCCCGGCGGCAAGGGCGCCAACCAGGCCGTGAGCTGCGCGCGCGAAGGCGGCCAGGTGCGCATGATCGGCTGCGTGGGCGACGACGCCCACGGCCGTGCGCTGCGCGAATCGCTGGAGCGCGACGGCATCGACACCGCCGCGCTGCGCACTGTCGATGCCGAGCCCACCGGCACGGCGCTCATCCTGGTGGAAGACAGCGGCCAGAACCGCATCGTGATGATCCCCGGTGCCAACGCGAAGGTCGAGATCGACGAGGCCGCGCTGCGCGAGCAGTTGCACGGCGCGGCCTTTCTCGTGATGCAGTTCGAGACGCCGATGGAGCAGGTCGCACGTGCCATCTCGGTGGCGCACGAGGCAGGCTGCAAGGTGCTGCTGAATCCGTCGCCGGTGCAGGCGATCGCCGAGCCGCTCTGGCCGCGCATCGACACGCTGGTGGTCAACGAGATCGAGGCCCAGACGCTGTGCGGCCAGTCGGCCGACAGCCCGCAAGACGCCGCGCTCGCGGGCCGGGCGCTGCGCGCCAAGGGCATCGCGCGCGTGGTCGTCACACTCGGTTCGCGCGGCGCGGTGGCCATCGATGCCGACGGTGCACGCCACCATCCCGCGCCGAAGGTGCAGGCCGTCGACACCACCGCCGCCGGCGACACCTTTCTCGGTGCGCTCGCCGTGGCGCTCGGCGAGGGCCAATCGTTCGACGAGGCCGTGCGCCTGGGCGTCCGCGCCGCGGCGCTGTGCATCCAGCAGCCCGGCGCCCAACCCTCCATTCCGCAGCGCGACGCCGTGCTGCAAAGCCCCCTGCCTCCCGACTGGATCACGCTGTGAAACGCTCTCCCCTGCTGCATGCCGAACTCTCGCAAGTGATCGCCGCGCTGGGGCATGGCGACATGCTTGTCATCGGCGATGCCGGCCTGCCGATTCCCGATGGCCCCAAGCGCATCGACCTGGCGCTCACGCCCGGCATTCCGCGCGTCGCGGACGTGCTCAAGGCGGTGCTGTCGGAGATGCAGGTGGAACGCGCGCTGCTCGCACGCGAGGCGGTGGAGCAACTGCCGGCCGGCGCGTTGCCCGCCTGGTGCGAGGGTCAACTGGCCGTCGTGCCCGAGACGATCTCGCACGAGGAGCTCAAGCGCCTGAGCGCGAGGGCCAAGGCTGTCATTCGCACCGGCGAATGCACGCCCTACGCGAACATCATTCTCTGTTCGGGCGTGACCTTCTGAGCTATTCGAACCGGTAGTTCGCGCCCACGGTCTGCCCGACCTTGAGCATGTATTCGACGCCCTGCACCACGATGCAGTTCATGCCGAAGGTGATGCCCCCATCGACGCGCGCATCCGCGCGGTAGGTGCGCAGCACGTTGCCGACCTCGGGGCTGCTCACGGCGGTGGCCGGGTCGATGTCCGGGATCGGGCAGCGCGTGCAGGGCTTGACCGGCTTGAGCTCGGCCTCGCCTTCGGCCGTGGTGACATGCAGCGCATCGACACGGTCTTCGTCGTGCGACTCGATGCCGGCCAGCACGATGTTGGGCCGGAAGCGCTCGATGCCGACCGCCTCGTGCCCCGCCGCCGCGAGCCGCTCGTTGAGTTCGGCCAGAGACCCTTCGCTCGCCACCAAGAGCGGATAGCCGTCGGCGAACTGGTTCAGCGCCTCGGCGCCGTCGGTCCATTTGAGGCTCGACAGCCGCTTGTGCTCCGGGTCGGAGCGCACCAGCCGCAGGGTCTGCGGCTTGCCGGGCTCGGAGAGGAAATCGCTGAACCACTGGGCGGCGATGTCGCCCATGTCGTAGGCGGCCACCTCGTCTTTCCACACGCGCACGCGCACCGGTTTCTCGACGCGGTCGAAGGCCAGGTGCAGGGCCAGCATGCCGGGGGCGCGCAGCACCACTTCCATGTGCTTCATCTGCGGCCTGATGAGCGCCATGCGCGGGATCTGGCGCTGGGTGACGAACTCGCCGTTGGCATCGACCACCATCCAGGCCCGGTCGAATTCCAGGCCGGTTTCGGTCAGCAGCATCTCATTCAATTCGACGCCGGCACACGATTTGACGGGGTAGACGAACAGGCGCGCGATGGTGGCTTCGAGGTCGAAAACGGGCTGCGACACGGTGGGGCTTTCTTGAAAATCGACCGCGATTGTCCCGCATCGGCACCGCCCGGGGACTTGGCGTTCCGGCGCGAATGGCGTTAAAACCGCGCCTTGCGCCTTTGTGTCCCCGTTGCGTCCATCTCCTGGAGAAAGCATCCGCATGGCAGAAGACCTGAGCGAACAGCAGATTCCGATGACCGGGCAGGTCCTGATGCCCACGGGCCTGGCGGCGCTGGTGCGCATTCCGATTCCCGGCACCAACCTGTGCATCGAGCTGGACCCGCGCGGCTGGGTGCCCAAGGGCGGCTCGACCTCGACGCTGTTCTTCCAGGACATCAAGGGCAAGAAGCACCTGCGGCTGGACTACGGCTTCAACGTCAAGACCAACTCGGTGAACTACCACTGGAACGCCAACAATGCCACAGGGCATTTCGGCTACGGCGACCACCAGCCCGCGGGCGCGGCGGGCAAGTACGTCTACCAGGCGGCCAAGTATTTCAAGTGGGGCGGACGCATCATCGGCATCGTGGGCATGTCGCTGGACGCGGTCTCGGTCGTGCAGTCGGACCGGCCGATGCGCCGCGCCACCGAGGTGGTGTCGGCCTGGGCGCTGGCACGCGTGGGCTGCGTGGCGGTGGGTGAATACGGCGCGGGTGCGGGCGTGGCGGGCGGGCCCTACGGCATCGCGGCGGGCGGCATCGGCGGCTGCCTGATCGGCGGCATCGCGGGCTACTGGGCCGGCGAGAAGATGGCGCAGGCGGCCTTCATCGTCTACGACTGGGCCGACGAGACGGTCTTCACGCCGCTGCTGCGCGCGGCCGAGTTCGAGGTCAACGCCTTCATGAACGAGCTGGGAACGCCGCGATGGTAGGGCGCATCGGGCTGCACACGGTGCGCGCGAGCCTGCCGCCGGCCCTGGAGCTCGGCCAGCTGGGCGTGGGCCAGTCGATGCTGCTGGTGCAGATGGACGATGCGGACGACGAGGCGCTCGACGCGCTGCACCTGGCCATCGCCGAAGCCTTCGTGGCGCTGGGCCGCGTCACCTTCCTGGAAGACGTGGAGCGGCCCACGCTCGGCACGCTGTGGCGCAAGCTCTGGAGCCCGGGGCACCACCGCAGCGAAGGCGCCGAATGGACGCCCGAGGAAGATGGCACGCGGCACCGCCGCATCGTGCTGCGCAGCGCGTTCGGCGCGGCGGGCGCCGTGGGCACGGCGCCGGTGGAGCTGGGACTCACCTCGACCGTGAGGCCCGAGGTGGCGGCGCGCCTGTTCGAATTCTCGGGGTGGTTCCAGGGCGCGCAGCTGGTGCTGCTGTCCAGGGCGGCCGCACCGGGCGTGGACGACCGCTTCATCTGCACGCTGGCAGCGGAGAAGAACTGGTCGGTGCTGGACGCGCTGCCGGCCGAGGACAAGATGACGGCCGCGGCCTTTCCGGGCGTGGACGGCGCGCTGATGGGCGTGATCGCGCTCGGGGACACCGAAGCGCAGGCCATCGCCGACGCGCTCGCCGAACGCTTCACCGCGCACGGCCTGCCCTGGCAGGTGCATGCGCCGGCCGAAACCCTGTCGCGCTACGGCCACGCGCTGGCCCAGGGCGCCTGACGCATCGCCCCCTCACCGGGCGGGGGCGCGGGAACGGGCACACAACGCAACTCCTACAATCGTCCGATGGCCCTCCCCCCAGAAGTTTGCATTCGCGGCGCCGGCATCGTCGGCCGCACGCTGGCCCTGCTGCTCGCACGCGAACGCGTGCGCGTGGCGCTGGTGGTGCCGCCGGCCACGCAGGGCAGGCAGGACATTCGCGCCTACGCGCTCAACACCGCCTCCCGCACCCTCCTCGAATCGCTGCGCGCCTGGCCCGATGCGGCCCACGCCACCCCCGTGCGCGAGATGCTGGTGCATGGCGACGAAGGCGGCCGCGTGCAGTTCAGCGCGGCGCGCCAGAAGGTCGATGCGCTCGCGTGGATCGTCGATGTGCCGGCGCTCGAACAGCAGCTGGCCGATGCGGTGCGCTTCCAGCCCCAGATCGAGATCGTGGCCGAGCCGGTGCCCGCGCCGCTCACCGTGGTGTGCGAAGGCAAGGCCAGTGCCACGCGCGAGGCGCTGGGCGTGAGCTACGAAGTCACGCGCTATCCGCAGCACGCGGTTGCGGCGCGCCTGGAGGCCGAGCAGTCGCACGACGGCATCGCGCGCCAGTGGTTCAACGACAAGGGCGAAGTGCTCGCGCTGCTGCCGCTGGGCGGCACGCACGGCAAGACGGTCGCGCTGGTGTGGTCGGTCGACCAGCTGCGCGCCCCCGCGCTGCTCGCGCAGGGCGACGACGAATTCAACGCCGCGGTGACCGAGGCGAGCCACGGAGCGCTCGGTGCGCTCCGGCTCGCGAGCGAGCGCGCGGCCTGGCCGCTCGCGCGCGCCATCGCCGACCGCTGGACCGGCGCGATGACCGGGCAGGCGAATCGATCATGGGCACTCGCGGGCGATGCGGCCCACACGGTGCATCCGCTCGCGGGCCAGGGCCTGAACCTCGGCCTGGCCGATGCTGCGGCGCTCGCCGAAGTGATCAAGACGCGCGACTACTGGCGCAGCGTGGGCGATGCGCGCCTCCTGCGCCGCTACGAGCGCGCGCGCCGCGCCGACGTGCTGCAGATGAGCCTGGCCACCGACGGCCTGCAGCAACTTTTCTCGCACAACCTGGGGCCATTGCCTGCGTTGCGCAACTGGGGCATGCGCGGTTTCGACCGCACGCGCCTGGTCAAGCACTGGATCACCGCGCAAGCCATGGGCCTGAAGGCCTGAACGCATGCAGCTTCCACATTCGAACCGAACGGATCTCTAGATGACTCTCGCACGCACCCTTCTTCTTGCCGCCTGCACGCTGGGCGCGGCCATGGCCGCCACCGCCGGCGAAGCCGAGATCCGCAAGAACCTGCCCACGCACATTCCGCAGTTCCCGGCCATCGACGAGGTGACGAAGTCGCCGATCGCCGGCCTCTACGAAGTGCGCGTGAACGGCTCGCAGATCTTCTACACCGACGAGCAGGGCAGCTACCTGATCCAGGGCAACCTGATCGACGCGAAGACGCGCCGCAACCTCACCGAGGAGCGCGTGGAGAAGCTGAGCGAAGTGGCCTTCGACAAGCTGCCGCTGCAGGACTCGATCAAGATCGTGCGCGGCAACGGCAAGCGCAAGCTCGCGGTGTTCGAGGACCCGAACTGCGGCTACTGCAAGCGCTTCGAGAAGGACATGAAGACGGTCAACAACGTCACCGTGTACCTGTTCCTCTACCCGGTGCTGGGCGCCGATTCGACCGTCAAGTCGCGCGACATCTGGTGCAGCAAGGACAAGGGCAAGGCCTGGGGCGACTGGATGGAAACCGGCGCCAAGCCCACCACCGCGGCGGGCAGCTGCGACGTGACCGCGTTGCAGCGCAACGTGGAGTTCGGCCGCAAGTACAACATCACCGGCACGCCCACGCTGATCTTCAGCAACGGCACGCGCACGCCGGGCGCCATTCCCGCAGAGCAGGTCGAGAAGCAACTCGCCGCTTCCGCCAGCTGATGGCGACGAAAGCCGTGTCCCGGCGCGCAGCCGGCGCGCCCGCTGCGGGCGTGCGCTACCGCATCGAGTGCGCGGACCTGCACGCGCACCTCTTCGCCGTCACGCTGACCATCGACGCACCCGCCGCGCTGCAGCGCGTGACGCTGCCGGTGTGGATTCCGGGCAGTTATCTCGTGCGCGAATTCGCCAAGAACCTGCAGGGCCTGCGCGCCGTGCAGGGGCGCCGCAAGCCCGTGCTCACGCAGGTCGACAAGTGCAGCTGGCTGGTCGATTGCACGCCGGGCCAGCCGCTGGTGCTGCACTACCAGGTCTGCGCGTACGACAACTCGGTGCGCACCGCGTGGCTCGATGCCGAGCGCGGCTTCTTCAACGGCACGAGCCTGTGCCTGCGCGTCGAGGGGCAGACCGATGCGCCGCACGCGATCGAAATCATCGCCCCCGCATCGACGGCCGAAGGCGCCACCTGGTCATGCGCCACGGCGCTCGTGCCCTCGAAGATCGACAAGCAAGGTTTCGGGAGCTACGAGGCCGGCGGCTACGACGAACTGGCCGACAGCCCCGTCGAAATGGGCGCCTTCTGGAGCGCCGAATTCGACGCCTGCGGCGTGCCGCACCGCTTCGTGATCGCGGGCGCCGCGGCCTCGTTCGATGGCGACCGGCTCATCGCCGACACCAAGGCCATCTGCGAAGCCGAGATCCGCTTCTGGCACGGCGACAAGGCCGGCAAGCGCGGCGGCCCCAAGCTGCCGATCGACCGCTACGTTTTCATGCTCAATGCGGTGGACGACGGCTACGGCGGGCTGGAGCACCGCCACTCCACGGCGCTCATCTGCAACCGCCGCGACCTGCCGCAGCGCGGCGAAAAGAAAAAGCAGCCCGAGGGCTACACCACGCTGATGGGGCTCATCAGCCACGAGTACTTCCACACCTGGAACGTCAAGCGGATGCGGCCGGCGGAGTTCGCCCGCTACGACTACAGCCGCGAGAACTACACGCAGCTCCTGTGGTTCTTCGAAGGCTTCACCAGCTACTACGACGACCTGCTGCTGCGCCGCGCGGGACGCATCGACGATGCGGCCTACCTGCGGCTGCTCAACAAGACCATCAACCAGGTGCAGCAGACGCCGGGGCGGCTCGTGCAGCCTGTCGCCGATGCGAGCTTCGACGCCTGGGTCAAGTACTACCGCCAGGACGAGCAGACGCCCAACAGCACGGTGAGCTACTACACCAAGGGCGCGCTGGTGGCGCTGTGCTTCGACCTCACGCTGCGCCACGAAGGCAAGGGTTCGCTGGACGACGTGATGCGCCACCTGTGGACGCACAGCAGCGGCGGGCCGATCAGCGAAGCGGACATCGCGGCCGCGCTCGAAGCGGTGAGCGGCCGCTCGTATGCGCTGGAACTCGCGCGCTGGGTGCATTCGACCGAGGAGCTGCCGCTCGCGCAGCTGTTGCGCGCGCACGGCGTGGCGACGCTCGAAGACCCGTCGCAGCAGGCGCAGGTGCTCGGCCTGCGCGTGGCCGAAGCCAACGGCAGCGTGCAGGTGAAGGTGGTGTTGCGCGGCGGCGCGGCCGAGAAGGCCGGGTTTTCCGCGAACGACGAGTGGATCGGCATCGAACTGCCCGCCATCGGCAAGAAGAAGTCTGCGCAAGCCTGGCGCATCGCCAAGCTCGACGACCTCACGCTCTACCTGGGCGACACGACGAAGTTCACAGCCATCGTCGCGCGCGACCGCAAGCTGCTGCGGCTGCCGCTCACGCTGCCGACCGGCGTGACGACTTGGCGCCTGTTCACGCACGACGCCGCCAAAGTGACGGGCTGGCTGGCCGGCTAGCCGGCGTTTTCGGTCGCCGCGGGCTGCTGCCGCACGAACAGCATCGGCTGCGGCTCGCCCACCAGCACACAGGGCTTGCCGGTGCGCCGGCAATGGTCCTGCACGCGCCAGTAGGCGCCATGGCTCACGCAGCCCGTCTGGCAGATCACGAGATCGGCGGCGCGCAGGCCCGCTTCGAGCGCGAGGTCGTCGGCGTCGTCGCCGCCGTCGTGGTGCAGGTAGCGCCCACCGGCGATTTCGACCAGCTGGCGTGCGAGCGACGGCGCCTCTTCTTCGCGGCCGACGCACAGCACCGATTTTTCGCGCAGATCGGATGGGGCTTCGGCGGCGGGCGGCCGCTCGTGGCGGCGGCTGGCCGGCGACAGCAGCGCGTGCAGGCGCTTGGGCAGCGTACCGCCGACGGCCGCGCGCGCCGCGAGTTCTTCGCGCACCATCGCGATGGCCGAATCGCGCGCCACCAGCGCGCCGCGCAGGCGCACGACCTGCGCCTCCAGCCGCTCGACCAGTGCGGCCTGCTCGGCCAGCAGGCGCGAGCAGCGCTCCTGCACGCGGGCATAGGCCCGCAGCAACACGGCATGTTCTTGCATCGGGAACTCCATGCGGCCATTCTAGATGAGAGCAATTCTCAATTGGAAGGCCTGGGGTGTCAGCAGGCAAGAAGCCATGCTCGGTATAGTGGCCCGAGCGAATTTTTCCCCTTTTCCCTCACCTTTCCCGGAGACACCATGAGCTACGAAAACATCGAAGTGCGGACCGAAGCAGGCAAGGTCGGCATCATCACCCTCAACCGCCCCAAGGCCCTGAACGCGCTCAACGACGCGCTCATGACCGAGCTGGGCCAGGCGCTCGAGGCCTTCGATGCCGACGAGGCCATCGGCTGCATCATCCTCACGGGCAGCGAGCGCGCCTTCGCGGCCGGCGCCGACATCGCGGCGATGGCCAAGTACAGCTTCATCGACACCTACAAGGGCGACTACATCACCCGCAACTGGGAAACCATTCGCTCGATCCGCAAGCCGGTGATCGGCGCGGTCGCCGGCTTCGCGCTGGGCGGCGGCTGCGAGCTGGCGATGATGTGCGACTTCATCATCGCGGCCGACACCGCCAAGTTCGGCCAGCCCGAGATCAAGATCGGCGTGATCCCCGGCGCCGGCGGCACGCAGCGCCTGCCGCGCGCGGTGGGCAAGAGCAAGGCGATGGACATGGTGCTCACCGCCCGCATGATGGACGCCGCCGAAGCCGAGCGCGCCGGCCTCGTGAGCCGCGTGGTGCCTTACGAAAAGCTCGCCGACGAGGCGCTGGGCGCGGCGCTCGTCATCTGCGGCTTCTCGCAGATCTCGGTGATGGCGGCCAAGGAATCGGTCAACCGCGCCTTCGAGAGCGGCCTGAGCGACGGCGTGATGTTCGAGCGCCGGATGTTCCACGCGCTGTTCGCCACGGTCGACCAGAAGGAAGGCATGGACGCCTTCCTGAACAAGCGCGCGCCTGATTTCAAGAACGCCTGAGGGCGTTGGCCTGACGCGCAGCTAGCGCGTCAGCAGGGCACGCAGCGCTGCGAGCGCCTGCGCCGGCGGCGTGCCGACCGTTGCGGTGCCGCCGGGCTGCGGCGTCCAGCGCACCTGGTCGCCGGCGATCTCGAGGACGGCGATCAACGTGCCGCCCTGATAGAGCGACAGGCGCGCCTCGACCGGCGCGGCCAGTGGCGCATCGGCCGTCGTGGCCGAGCGGGCCACCGTGTTCACCAATGCCGCCAGCCCTTCGATGTCGCCGCGTGCGTGGCGCACATCCGCGCCTGCGCGCGTGATGTCGAAGGACGTCCAGCGGTCCAGCGCGGAGAACGATGGCGCGCCCGCCGGCGACCTTGCGGCCTTGGCGGCGGCGGCACGTGGCGGGGCCGCATCGCGCAGGGCGCCCGAGACGTCGGCATTCGGACTGCCTCCCCGTGCAACGGAGCCGGATACGTTGCCTGACAGTTCCCGTTGCGAGGGCGCCGGTGCCACTGGCGCTGGCGGCGCGGCCGGCGCAGAGGCCACCGCAGGCGGCGTCCTTTCGGGCACGGCGATGGGCGCAGGCGCCACCGATGGCGCGGGCGGAGCGGCATAGGCAGCACGCCTCTCCTGCTCTCTTTCGTCCTGCGCGCTTTCGCTCTTTTGACGCGCGCGTGCGGACGACTCGGCGACGCCCGGCGCCTGCGCCGCGAGTGCCGGTGGAGGTGCTGCCGCCGCAGGTGCAGGTGCGGGCGCCGGTGCAACGATGGCAGGCGGCGGAGAGATAGGCACCACAGCCGATCGCGCTTCAGCCTGGGCTGCAGTCGGGGCTGGCTCGGGAAGCGTCGCCTTCGCCTCCTGTGCAGGCGACGCCTCAACCTGCTTGCGGGCAGTCGCCGGCGCCGGCTTGCGGGCAGCATCCGCCGTGGCGCGACTTGGCGCCTCCCTGACCGCATCGCGCGCGGGCGCTGCGGGTGCTTCTGCCGCAGGCGCCTGCTGCGCTGCGATTGCGGGGCTGGGCGCGGACTCTGCCGCGGGTGGCGTCGGCGCTGCTGCGGGTGCCGGCGCCGGCGCGCTCGCGACCTTCGCCTCGCCATCGAGCCTCGCATCGGGAATCGGCTCGCTGTGCCACAGCACGGTCACGAAGCCGGCCACGAGCACGGTGGCGAAGGCCGCATTCCAGGGCATGCGCGCGCGTGTGCCGCCGCCGCCGAACAGCCGGCGCCACCAAGGCGCGGCGCTCGCGTTGTTGGCGGCAGAGGCCGGTGGCGCGGCGGCCATGTTGTGCGCCATCTTCAGGATCGCATCGCGCGTGCGCGGATCGGGCGCCGCATCGCGATCGGGCGCATGGTCGAGCGCGCGGCGCAGCGCCGCATCGCGCAGATCGCCGTCGTCGGGAAGATCGATGCCATTGCTCATGCGCGTTGCTCCAGCACCGACAGGTAGCGTTCCATACAGCCGCGCAGCTTCTGCAGCCCGTAGCGCAGGCGGCTGCGCACCGTCTCGAAACCGATCTCCAGGCTCGCCGCCAGCGCCTCGACGGTCAGGCCGTCTTCGTGGTGCAGCAGGAATGCGGCGCGCTGCTCGGCCGGCAGTTCGTCCAGGCACGCCAGCAGGCGCCGGCCGGCGGCGCGCCAGAAGGCGAGCTCCTCGGCGGACGGATGGGCGGCGGCATCGACCGCCCCGCGCACGCCGCGATCGAGCGTGGGCACGGCATCGCCGTCGTCGTCCGGGTGCGCATCGAGCGTCACCTCGCGGCCGCTCACGCGCAGGCGGTCCATCGCCAGGTTGTGCGCGATCGTGAAGGCCCACGTGCGCCAGGTGGCGCCCTGCGGCGAGAAGCTCTCGCGCGCCGAGATGATCCGCACCCAGGTGTCCTGGAACACCTCGTCGGCCTGCGCCACGAGCCGCGCACCCAGCAGGCGCTTGACGAAGCGGAACAGCCCGCCCTCGTGGCGCGCATAGAGCACGTCGAACGCGGCGGCGTCACCGTGGGCGTAGGCCAGCATCAACTGATCGTCGGGCATGGCGTCGCGCTCGGTGGCGGCTTTGGCGGAAGGGGCGCGTGGGAGCGCAGACATCGGCGGATTTTCACCTGAGCTTGTACGGGCGGCGGACGGCATCGGGGTTCGCGTCCACAAAAAAAGTCACACGGCTTAACCCCGGGGCCGCGGGCCGGCCGTATCAGCCTGCATTCCACCACCCGGAGTCTTTCCATGGCCCAACCTTTCGCTCCCCGTTTTCGCCGCCCGCTGGTCGTGCTGCTGTGCGCGCAATTCCTGTGGAGCGCCAGCGGCGCGACCGAGATTCCGGCCGTCGGCAGCAACGCGCGCTGGCCCCAGCCGGCCCTGCAGGTCTCGCAGACCGAGCCGAACTTCCAGGCGCCCTCGGCCACGCATTGCGCGCGGCCGGTGCAGACCCACGAGACGCCGGGCGCGCGGAACGCGCAGCTCGAAAGACCCAGGGCCACCACTGCGCCGACGATGGGGCGCCTGGACGCCGCACCGCCCGAGGCACTGCGCAAGGCGGAACCGGCCGCGGCGGCCGAGAAGAAAGCCTACGGTTCGAGCACCCGCGAGCTGAGCGCGGCCGTGCCGCCTGTGGCGGCCTCTGTGCCGGCACCGGTCGCCGCGGCGCCCATGCCTGTATCGCCGGCCCCGCGCGCAAGCATCGCCCAGCCCGCGCAGGCCGGACGCCCGGCCAACGAACCCGTCACCGCCGGCATGGTCGACGACAACGCCGACTTCAGCGAATACCTGAACTTCCGTGGCCGCACCCAGGTGGCCCACCGCGAGCGCGACGTCAGCATGCGCTACCTGCTCCAGGTGCGCGACGCGCGCGGCGCTGCAGTGCCCGATGCCGAGGTGGCCGTGCAGGCGCCCAGCGGCGCCGCCATGTGGGCGCGCACCGATGCGGGCGGGCGCGCCTGGCTGCATCCGCTCGCCTTCGACCGCACGCACAGCCAGATGTACGAGGTCACGGTCCGCAAGAACGGCCGGCAGGGCACCGCCTTCCTGCAGCGCGGCCAGAAGAGCGCGGTCGACGTGGTGATCGACAAGCCCGGCGCCGCGCCCGCACGCGCGCAGTTGGACCTGGTCTTCCTGATCGACGCCACGGGTTCGATGGCCGACGAGATCGCCAAGCTCAAAGGCACGCTGCGCACCATCGCCGACGAGGTGGCGCGGCTGCCGAGCCGCCCCGACACCTGCTTCGGGCTGGTGGCGTACCGCGACGTCACCGACGACTTCGTCGTGCGCCGCCACGATTTCACCGACAACCTCGACGCGTTCCAGGGCGTGCTCGATGGGCTGCAGGCCGCGGGCGGCGGCGACTATCCCGAGGCGATGAACGAGGCGCTGGCCGAAACCGTCCACCAGCTGAGTTGGCGCGGCACGGGCACCACGCGCCTGGTCGTGCTGCTGGCCGACGCGCCGCCGCACCTGGACTACGGCGGCCCGCAGTACGACGACAGCATGGTCGCGGCGCTGGGCAAGGGCATCAAGGTGTTCAGCGTGGGCGCCTCGGGCCTGGACAAGCAGGGCGAATACATCCAGCGCCAGATCGCCCAGTACACGGGCGGGCGCTTCGTTTTCCTGACCTACAAGGAGGGCGCGAACCCCGCGAGCGGACCGGGCGCGGAGACGCGGCACGACGTGGCGAACTACTCGGTCCAGACGCTGGACCGGCTGATCGTGCGGCTGGTGACGGAAGAATTGGGCAAGCTGCCGGCGGGTGGTTGAAAGCGCCCCGCGGACTGGGCTATAATTTTGGGCTCAGCGCAAAACGCTGAAACGGCTCTTTAGCTCAGTCGGTTAGAGCGATGGAATCATAATCCACAGGTCCGCGGTTCGAATCCGTGAAGAGCCACCAACACTGCCGAAGCGGTTCTCCGCTGAAGCCAAAAAGCCCTAGGTAGATCAACTACTTAGGGCTTTTTTCGTCCTGTCGCCAGGCAATCCTGCGGCGCCTGCTACTCGTTGATCTCCGGCTCGACCAGCCTGGCCAGGTTGCGCAGCGACTCCTGCCAGCCCAGATAACAGGCTTCCACCGGAATCACCTCGGGCAGCCCCTCCTGGACGATGCTCAGCTCGGTGCCGACCGACACCTCTTTCAACGTGACGGTCACGTGGATCTTCCCGGGCAGGTTGGGATCGTCGAAAACATCGGTGTAGCGCAGCAGTTGGTTCGGCACGAGCTCGACGTATTCGCCACCGAACGAATGGCTCTTGCCCGTGGTGAAGTTGGTGAACGACATCTTGTACTTGCCGCCCACCCTGGCGTCCATCTCGTGGACCTTGCCCGTGAAGCCATTGGGCGGCAGCCACCGCGCCTTGGCGTCGGCATCGAGAAATGCGCGATAGACCTTTTCGGGCTTGGCGGCGAGGACGCGATGCAATCTGACTGTGTTGGTGCTCATGGTTCTTCCTTTCGAAACCGCGAGCCTACGAACATCCGCAGCGCATCACAAGGACCGAGAAACCGTAGATCCTGCCAACCGCGCGCGGCGCTCGATGCCGGCGCAAAGCCGTCTGTATCTCTTCGTACAGACGCTTACTCCTTTGGCCTACAGGCAATCGCACGCGGAAATGAAGAATCCCATCCCATGCTCGAAATGGAAGACCCCGACTCACACGGCTTGGCAGCCCAGGCGGCCGAGTGGCGACGGCGAGCCCTTCGAGGCGATCGGGATGCACGGGGCATCGCCCATGCGCTCGAAGTGGAGGTGCGACGGCTGCGCGGCGGACCGCCGATCGCGGCCCACGATCTGGACACTCGCCCCTTGGCCGACTGGCCATCCGTGCGGCCTTGGTGGAAGCCCTGGTGAGGCGATTCCCTCAAGTGCTTCATCACTTGAGTTTCTGCCGCCTTCCATTTCTCTCCGCAATCTCGAGATCGATTGACGCCTGCAGGCGCACCTGACGTTCGCGGTCCGCCGAGTCGGTGCGAAGCGATCTCACACGCACACCCTCGCCCGAACGATCTCCGCTATCGGTGATCCGCTCGCCCGATTTTTCACGCCAGATCAACACCGCACTCGCCAGGAAAATAGCGGCGACTGCAAGCTCTGTGAAAACCCCGCTCAAATCGTCTTTGACGAGCGGGGTTAGTTCTTGATCTGCCCCGTCTTGCGGAGGCAGCAGCACCGCAACTTTTTTGCCAATGGCGCGGGGATTGAATTTGCCACCGCCCGACGCTCTAAGTTCGCCCCTTCGGCCATCAGGCTGAACGTACTCGATCCAAACTTCTTGCCCGCCAGCCCGGGTGACGACGCCTTTGACTTCATCGAAGGAAAGAAGGGCGACAACTGCTCGGTATGACGACGAAAGAGCAATCAAGAGTACGACGAAGCCGATGGCCGCAAGAACGCCCGTCAGGGATATTCGCAGTACTTTCATAAGCGCCGTTGAACGCTCGCATGCCCAAAGGCCAAGCCTTACTTTTCTTCCAGCAGTTCGGCCACGTCCTTCTTGCTGAGGCTTCTCACGGCCGCCAGGGACTGCAACTGCGCCGCACGCGGCCGGGCTTTGCCCTGTTCCCAGTGATAGATCGTCTGGCCCGACACGCCAACAAGCTTCCCGTACGACGCAGCTGAAAGACCGAGCTTGCCGCGATGCGTGGCCAGCCGCGTCGCGCTGAATCGCCGCTTCGGCCCCGCCTCGCCCGACTCGTCCGTCTGATCGGCATCGTCGGCAGGCGCTCGCCGTGCGGCGCCTTTGGCGGCGCGTCGCAATTCCTTTTCCAGTGCACTCACCTGCCGGCGCAATGCGGCGATCGAGGCGCGATGTTGGGCGGAGGCCTTCTTGAGGATGTCGATCTCCGCGCGAACTTCTTTCCTGGCAACGCGTGAGATCTCGGCTTTGAGGATGGATGCAATATTGGGCATGCCGGCATTGTGACCACATAGCGGGTCCGCGGCTGTCAGGATTCTTGACCAGAGACGCGGGCGTGGAGCTCCTTGCCCATGGCCAGCGATGAACGCGCGAGCGCCTTGCCCGCCTCAGGCTTCGCCACGTTCAGCGCACGCGCGCGTAGGCATCCGGCACGTACTTCTCCATCAACGTCTGCGGCCGCGACGGCGGCGTGAAGCCGAACTTCGCATAGAGCCCGTGCGCATCGCCGGTCGCCAGCATGAAGCGCCGCAGCCCCTGCAGTTGCGGATGGGCCATGACCGCCGCGACCATGGCCGCGCTGTACCCGTTGCCGCGATGCGCCTTCAGCACGAACACATCGACGAGGTAGGCGAACGTTGCGTAGTCGGAGACGACCCTTGCGAACGCCACCTGCGCATCGCCGAGGAAGCCGCCGAAGTTCAGCGAGTTGTCGATGGACGTGCGCACGGTCTCGATCGGAATCTGCCGCGCCCACGCCGACTCTTCCGACAGGAAGCGATGGATGAGCGGCACGTCCAGGTCCTCGATCGCGGTGGAGATTCGAAGTTGCTGCATGCCGGCGAGCATAAGCAAAGCCCTTTCGTTGGAGAAGTCCTGGCACATGCCCCGTCATGCGTGTCACCGATAATCCGCGCCAATGCCCACGCCCTTCCACGCCGCACCGAACAGGCACGCAGCCCCTGCGGTCTTGCGGCGTCCCGGTGTGCCGCTGATCCGATGGGCGCTGCTGTGGTTCGCGCTGTCGCTCGGCGCGGCCATCGCCTCGCCGATGGTGCATCCGGTGTCGATGGAACTGGTCTGCTCGGCCAGCGGTTCGGTCAAGGCCATCGTGCACACCGACGATGGCGCGCACGAACTGGGCGCCGGTCACCTCGACTGCCCGCTGTGCGCGCTCGGCGGCGCACCGCCCGCAACGCCGGGCGTGTCATTGCCATCGGTCGCACCCGCGGTCCACGCGGCCACGCCGTTCGCGCGTGCGCACATCGCCGCCATCACCGCAGCGCCGCCGCCCGCGCGCGGGCCTCCCTCGCTCTCCTGAATCGCTTCCGGTTTCCGCGCATGTGATGCCGCCTTGTTGACGGCACCGCATCGCGCGTTCCCGCCATTCATGCGATCGCGATCACGATCGCCAGAGAGAGCTTTCATGCACACGACACGACCCAAAGAATTTTCACGACGGCACCTGCTCGTCGCCGGCGGCGGCCTCGCCGCGCTGTCGCTCGCCGCTTGCGACAAGGTGCTGCCCGCGCGCTTCAACGGCATCGACATCACCGGCGCCAACTACGCGCAGGATTTCCGTCTCACCGACCCCGACGGCCGCGAGCGCACCGTGGCCGATTTCAAGGGCAAGGCCGTGATGCTGTTCTTCGGCTTCACGCAGTGCCCCGACGTCTGCCCCACCGCGCTGCTGCGCGCCGCCGAGATCCGCCACATGCTCGGCGCCGACGGCGAGCGGCTGCAGGTGATCTTCGTCACCGTCGATCCGGAGCGCGACACGCCCATCGTGCTCAAGGCCTACACGAACGCATTCGATGCGAGCTTCATCGGGCTCTACGGCGACCTGCAACGAACCAGCGAAACGGCCAAGGCCTTCAAGGCCTACTACAAGAAAGTGCCCACGGGCGCTTCGTACACGATGGACCATTCGGCCTTCAGCTACGTGTACGACCCGCAAGGAAAAGTGCGGCTGGTGCTGCGCCACGAACAGAGCGCGCAGGAATGCACCGAAGACCTGCGCACGATTCTCAAGACGACCGCCTGAGCACCCGCTCCGTCCGATCCGATCCATTCAATCCAAGGAGATTTCCCTCATGACGAACATGACCCCCATCGCACGCATCCTCGCCCTCTCCGCCGCTTCGTTCCTCGTGGCCACCGCGCATGCGCAGGTCACCGTGAAGGAGGCGTGGGTGCGCGCCACCGTGCCGCAGCAGCAGGCCACCGGCGCGTTCATGCAGATCAGCGCCGCGAAGGACACCCGGCTCATCTCGGCCAGCTCGCCCGTCACGCCGGTCGTCGAGGTGCACGAGATGGCGATGCAGGACGGCGTGATGCGCATGCGCCAGGTGCCTTCGGTCGCATTGCCCGCGGGCAAGACGGTCGAGCTCAAGCCCGGCGGCTATCACGTGATGCTGCTCGATCTCAAGCAGCAGGTGAAGGAAGGCGACACGGTGCCGCTCACGCTGGTGTTCGAAGGACAGGACGGCAAGCGCGAGACGCTGGAGGTGAAGGCGCCGGTGCGCGCGCTCAACGCCGCGGCCAAGCCTGCCGGCGCTGCGCACGGCGAGCACAAGCACTGAGCGACTGCGCGAGAGATCGATCGCCGATCGCTGCACACGAGCGGCCGGCGATGTTACCCAAGAGCGCCGCGTGTCACACGGGAAATCTGCTGGGGATTTCCCCTTACGCCGGCTGTGAACGCACCAGTTTGCGTCGCACGTTTTCCCCGCCGGCCGAAGGGCTGCTCATTCAACAGGCAACGTGGTGGGAAGCCCCGTCATTGCTCGCTTTGAAGCCCGCCCTCCTCCGGCAACCCACAGAGTTGTCCACAGAAAAATCGAACAAGTCATCAAACTGACTTCGCCGCGACATATCCCTTGAACATTTCCCGCAGCTTGGTTTTCAGCAGCTTGCCGGTGGCTGTATGCGGCAGGCTGTCGACGAAAGCCACGTCGTCGGGCAGCCACCACTTCACCACGCGCGTCGAAAGAAAAGTGAGCAGTTCCTCGCCCGTGACCTCCATGCCCGCGCGCTTGACCACGATGAGCAGTGGCCGCTCCTGCCACTTCGGATGCGCGATGCCGATCACCGCGGCCTCGGCCACGGCCGGGTGCGCGCTCGCGGCGTTCTCCAGGTCGATGGACGAGATCCACTCGCCGCCCGACTTGATGACGTCCTTCGCGCGGTCGACCAGCTGCACGTAGCCGTCTTCGTCGATGGTGGCAACGTCGCCCGTCGGGAAGAAGCCTTCGGCGTCGAGCACGCTGCCGCCCTCGCCCTTGAAGTAACCGCTCGCGATCCACGGACCGCGCACGTGCAGGTGACCGAAGGCCTTGCCGTCGTGCGCGAGGCGCTGGCCGTCTTCGCCGACGATCTTGATCTCCACGCCCCACACACCGCGGCCCTGCTTCATCTTCACCGTGGTCTGCTCTTGCTTCGATAGCGCGCGGTGCTTGGGCAGCAGGTTGCCGATCACGCCGATGGGGCTGGTCTCGGTCATGCCCCAGCCCTGCACGAAGTCGGCGTCGAAGTCGCGCTCGAAGCGCTCGATCATGGCGCGCGGCGTGGCCGCGCCGCCCACGCCGATGCGCTTCAAGCCAATGGCGTGCGTGTCGATTTCGGGATGCGCATCGAAATACTGGAACAGCATGAGCCAGATGGTCGGCACGGCCTGCGAGAAGCCGACCTTCTCGTCGCGCATCAGCTCGTACAGGCTCTGCGGGTCCATGTGCGGGCCGGGCATCACCAGCTTCATGCCGGTCATGGCGGCCGCATACGGCATGCCCCATGCATTGGCATGGAACATCGGCACCGCGAGCAGCAGCGTCATCTGCGAGTTGACGCCGAAGGTGTCGGGCGCGCACTCCATCAGCGAATGCAGCACGGTGGAGCGGTGCGAATACAAGACGCCCTTCGGGTTGCCCGTGGTGCCCGAGGTGTAGCAGAGCGACGAGGCCGTGCGCTCGTCGAACGAGGGCCAGGCGTAGTGCTCGCTCTGCGCGCCGACGAGCTCGTCGTAGCACAGCAGGTTGGGCACATCGATGGCGGGCATGTGCGCACGGTCGGTCATCGCGATGAAGGCGCGCACGGTCTTCAGGTGCGGCGCGAGCTTCTCGACCAACTGCGCGAAGGTGGTGTCGAAGAACAGCACCTTGTCTTCCGCGTGGTTCACGATGTAGTCGATCTGCTCCGGAAAGAGCCGCGGGTTCACCGTGTGCAGCACAGCGCCCGAACCCGAGACGCCGTAGTACAGCGCGAGGTGGCGGTGCGTGTTCCATGCGAGCGTGCCGACGCGGTCGCCGGGCGCCACGCCCAGCACGTTCATCGCGTTGGCCACCTGCTTGGCGCGGCGCTGCACCTCGCCGTAGGTGGTGCGATGAACAGGTCCCTCCACCGTGCGCCCCACGATCTCGGCACGCGGGTGGAAGGTGGCCGCGTGGTCGATCAGCGAAGAGATCAACAGCGGGCGGTCTTGCATCAATCCGAACATGTTCTTGTCTCCTGTGCGCCAACGGGAATCTCATGCAGCGGCCGGCTGCATCGTAGGCAGGGCCTCGCGCGCGCCACATCGTCGGAACGGACGATTGAGCACCTGAGGGTTGCCCCTAGCATCGGTGTCATCCAGGACGATGTCGTCCCGCCTTTCTTCCGAGTGAAAGCCAAAGCATGAACGTGTACGAAGCCGTTGCGAGCCGCCGATCGGTGCGCGAATTTTTGAGCGACCCCGTGGCGCCCGATGTCATCCGCCGCGTGCTGCAGCAAGCATTGCGCGCGCCCTCGGGCGGCAACCTGCAGCCCTGGCACCTGCACGTGGTGGGCGGCGAACGGCTCGATGAACTCAAGGCGCTCATGCGCACCCGCGTGCACGAAGCGCCGACCGGCGAAGGCACCGAATACGACATCTACCCGCGCGAGCTCGTCGCGCCTTATCGCGACCGCCGCTTCGCGGTCGGCGAGGCGATGTATGCGCGCCTGGGAATTCCGCGTGAGGACAAGGCCGCGCGGCGCGCATGGTTCGCGCGCAACTACCAGTTCTTCGGCGCGCCGCTCGCGCTGTTCTGCACGGTGGACCGCCGCATGGGTCCGCCGCAGTGGTCGGACCTGGGCATGGTGCTGCAGAACGTGATGCTGCTGCTGCGCGCCGAGGGCCTGGACAGCTGCCCGCAGGAGTGCTGGGCGATGTACCCGCAGACCATCGGGCGCTTCATCGAACTGCCGCCCGAACGGATGCTGTTCACGGGCATGGCCATCGGGTACGCGGACCGCAGCAAGGCGATCGATGCGCTGGTGACCGAGCGCGCGCCGCTGGATGAAGTGGCGCAGTTCATCGGCATCTGACGAGCGCGCGGAAAGTACGCCGATCGGCGGGCGTGCAAATGGAACGATGTGCCGCTAACATCGCTCCCGCCCGTTTGTTGCAGGAGGTAAAAAATGCCCGCGATGCCGCTCGTTTCCCGTCTTCGTCTTGCCCTGTTCGTCCTGGTGCCGCTGGCGCTCGCTTCGTGCGGCGGCGGTGGAGGCGGTGGCGGCTTTTCCTTCTTTCCCTTTCCGCCACCGTCGACCGCGGCGAAGTACGCGGTGGGCGGCAACGTCAGCGGCCTGCAGGGCAGCGGCCTCGTGCTGCAACTCGCTGGCGCCACCGACCTGGCCGTGACCGCCAACGGCGCCTTCGTCTTCAGCGAGAAACTCGACAAGGGCGCGAGCTACGCGGTGAGCGTCAAGCAGCAGCCCTCGACGCCCTCGCAGACCTGCACCGTGAACAACGCGTCCGGCACCATCGGGAATGCCGACGTCGCCAACGTGGCGGTGGTCTGCGCCACCACGAGCCAGAAGGTGAGCGTAGCCGTCACGGGCCTGGACGCAGCCGGCGGGCTGGTGCTGCAGAACAATGCAGGCGACGACCTTGCCGTGAGCGCCGACGGCACCTTCAGCTTTGCGACGCCGGTGGCAGTCGGCGCCGACTACGGCGTGACGGTGAAGACGCAGCCCACCGCGCTGCAGGTGTGCATCGCGAAGCAGGCATTCGGCACGGTGACCACGGCGCCCATCGCCTCGGTGACGATCGCCTGCACGACGCCGGGCGCCGATCGCTTTGCCTTCACCGCCAACGAGGGCACGAGCGATGTTTCGATGTACATCGTCAATTCCGATGGCAGCCTGACGGATGCCGGCCGCTTCCCCGTGGGCGGGACGCCTCAGCATGTGACCACGCACCCTTCGAAGCCGTACATCTACGCCAGCAACATCTCGGGCGCCACCAGGGGCGTCATCCAGTACACCATCGACACCACCACCGTTCCCACGGGCACGCTGACACAGCAGCGCGCCATCACCGCCGGTGTCGGAACGAACCCGTACTTCGTCGGAATCGCGCCCAACGGCCAGCATGCCTACGTGATCGGGGATGGGATGCTGCACACCCTCGACGTCGATCCCAACACAGGCGAACTCACCGGCGGCACGGCCGTTGCCGGTGGCGTCAGCCGCAAGATCGGCCTGGACCCCCAAGGCCGCTTCGCGTTCGTGGTGGTCAACGGCAACTCCCTGGCCGCGTTCCGCCTGGACCCGGCCACAGGCGCGCCGATCTCTCCGCCCGCGTCGGTCGCGCTGCCCGGCAGCAGCGGACTCACCGACATCGCGATCGAGCCCACCGGCCGCTTCGCCTATGCCAACGTCGGCAACAACCCCGGCACGCTGCTCGCGTACGCGATCGACGCGACCACGGGCGCGCTGACCCAGATCGGCTCGGTCCCCGCCGGCAACACGCCCTTCGGCATGGCCATCGATCCGAGCGGCCGCTTCCTGTATGCGGCGAACAGAAACTCCAACAACGTCTCGGCGTACAGCATCGACCCGCGCACCGGCGCGCTCACGCCGGTGCCAGGCCAACCTTTCGCGGCGGGCAACGTGCCCAACTCCGTGACCGTGGACCGCACGGGCCGCTTCGCCTACACGGCCAACCAAGCCGACAACACGATCACCTTCTTCACGATCGATAGGGCGACCGGCTCGCTCGGTACGGGCGTCAGAATCGTGTCCTCGGGCGGCGGGCCGCAATTCCTCGCGCTCACGAAATAAAAAGGCGCCCACAACCGGCACGGGGAACGGATCGTGCTTGACGGAGAGGACCATTCAGGCGCCTCCCCCGTCATGCTCATCGCACAGATCTCCGACCCCCATGTCCGCCCCGCCGGCCAGCTGTACCAGGGCGTGGTCGATTCGAACCGGATGTTCGAAGCGGCCATCGCCCACCTGCACTCGCTCGACCGACAGCCCGACCTGGTGCTGCTGACCGGCGACCTCGTCGATGAAGGCCGGCCCGAGGAGTACGCGCAGGTGCGCCGCCTGCTCGCGCACCTGGCGCTGCCGTACCTCGTCATCCCCGGCAACCACGACCATCGCGAGAACTTCCGCGCCGCCTTCGCGGACCATGCCTATCTGCCCACCACGGGCGCGCTGCACTACTGCATCGACACGCACCCGGTGCGCATCGTTGCGCTCGACGCTTGCGTTCCCGGGCTGCATCACGGACACGCCGACGCCGAGGGCCTCGCGTGGCTGCAGCGCACGCTCGATGCCGACCGCAAAAAGCCGACGCTGCTGATGCTGCATCACCCGCCCTTCTCGAGCGGCATTCCGTACATGGACAGCTACCGGTACATCGACGCCGCGCCGCTCGAAGCCATCGTGCGAAGCGCCGGCAACATCGAGCTCGTGCTCTGCGGGCACGTGCACCGCACGATGTTCAAGCGCTGGGCGGGCACGGTCGTCTGTTCGTGCCCGAGCAGCACGACCGAGATCGCGCTGCGGCTGGCGCCCGACGCGGCGCCCGCGTCTTACGTGGGACGGCCGGGTTGCATGCTGCACCTGTGGGACGAGGCAGAGGGCATGGTGAGCCATGTGAGCCACATCGAAAAGATGGACGGGCCCTACCCGTTTGCGTGACACTGCCGCTCGCGACTTCGAACCCACGCCATGCCCCAGGAACGAACCCTTCTCTACGCCGGACGCGAGTTCGAGGTGGAACACGTTCGCTCGCATGCGCATGGCCATGAATGGAGCGCGCCGTACGTCATGGCGTCGCAGCGCATCGTCTTTCCGATCAGCCGCGCGATGCTGGAGCTGCGCTTGGGCAATGACACCTGGCTGGTCGATGGACTCACCACCATCAGCTTCAGCGATGCGGCGGTCTACCAGCTGCGGCCGGGTGCACAGGCCGCGCGGCGCAGCGTGATCGTCAGCGGGCATCGGCGGATCTCGGCGCATGCAGCGCCGGATGTCTGCTTCCTCTCGCCGAAGTCGCTCTATCGCGTCCATATCGCGCAGCAGCAGCTTCGATCGGGCACTAGCGATGCGACGCCGATCGCCTCGCTCGTCGACGAACTGCGTTGCGCACGCCGGCTGGTGCCGCTGACCGGCCCTGTCGCCGGCGCACGGCGGCTGCTCGTGGAAACCGCGGACCGGCATGCGGGCCCATCGCTGCATGAGGTCGCCGATGCCGTCTCGCGCTCGCCGTTCCACCTGGCGCGCAGCTTCAGGACGCAAACCGGCCTCAGCCTGCACCAGTACCGCCAGCACCTGCGCCTGGCCACGGCGATGGAGCGCCTGGTCGATGGCGACCGCGACCTGCCCGGCATCGCGCACGATCTCGGCTACTGCAGCCAGAGCCACCTGGGCGCGGTGTTCCGGCAGGAGGTCGGCGTCACGCTGGGCGAAGCCCGCCGCACGCTGGGGCCGGGCGCACGAATCTGATAGCTTTCGCGCCGGGCCGTCGCGAGACTCGCGCGATGGATCGCAACTTTTCCGTCGGCCTCTTCGCTGCGCTGGCCGCGGCGCTCGTGGGCAGCGCCTGGCAACTCATCTCGCGCCACGGCGTCACCACCACGCTCGGCCCGCTGGACATCGCGCTGCTGCGCTACGGCATTCCAGCGCTGTTGCTCTGCCCCTTTCTGTTCGGCAAGCAACGCGTCGTGGCCAAGGCGCCGCGCATCGCGCTCGCGCTGCTGGTCATCGGCGGCGGACTGCCCTTCGGCTTGCTGGTGCTCGCCGGCGCGCAGTGGGCGCCGGCCAGCCACATGGGCCTGTTCATGGCCGGCAGCCTGCCGCTCTTCACGGCCATCGGCGCGCGCATCCACAAGGGAGAGAAGGTGCAGGGCGTCCGGTTGATCGGCCTGTGCTGCATCGCCCTGGGCATGGCGCTCTTCGCGGTGGGCAGCTTCCAGCCGGGCTCGCTGAGCTGGCAAGGTGACTTGCTCTTTCTCGCGGCCGCGATGCTCTGGGCCGTCTACTCGCTCGCCTTCGGGCATTGCGGCCTGACACCATGGCAAGGTGCGGCTTTCGTCAACGGGTGGTCGATGCTGTTGCTGCTGCCGCTGCTGTGGTTCACGGGCACGCCGCGGCTGCTCGGCGCGCCTGGGGCCGACGTGGCACTGCAGGCTGTGGGGCAAGGCGTGGTCGCCGGCGTGCTCGGCCTGGTGGCCTATGCGGTGGCCATCTCGCACCTGGGCGCGGCGCGCGCCTCGCTGTCGGCGGCCGCCGTGCCGGTGCTCACCACGCTCGGCGCGGCCTGTTTCATGGGCGAGCCCATCACGGCGGCGGTGGTGCTGGCATTGATGCTGGTCGTGCCGGGGATCGTGCTCGCGAGCGGCGTGCGCATCAGGTAAGGGCGGCGGTCCGAGCGGCCCGAGGGCAAGACATGCCCCTGCGGCAGAATCCGCGCACCCCGCACCTGCGCGACAGCCCCTTCCATGAACAACGCAGCCGATTTCCACACCCAAGAAGACGACGTGTTCGGGCGCATCGCCGGACGCTACGACCTGCTGTCGGACCTCTTCAGCTTCGGCATCCACCGGCTGTGGAAGCGGCGGGTGGCGGCACTGATCTCACGAGAGCCGTGGACCGATCTGCTCGACGTCGCCGCAGGCACGGGCGATGTCGTCCTGAAGGTGGCGCGGCGCCAGGGCCTGCAGTCCGGCCAGAAGATCGTCGCCTCGGACATCAGCCCACAGATGCTCGCGATCGCGCGCTGGCGCGCCACGCAGTTGAAGGTGCCGGTCGAGTTCCGGGTGCTCGATGCGCACGCGATGCCGGAGATTGCGGACGCGAGCGTCGATCTCTATTCCATCTCGCTGGGCCTGAAGATCTGCGAGCGCAAGCTGGCGCTGCGCGAAGCGCTCCGCGTGCTGAAGCCCGGCGGCCGCTTCATCGCGCTGGAGGCGTCCAACATTTCCGCGCGCTGGCTGCATCGCGCCTACCTCGGCTACATGGCCGTGTGCATGCCCGTCATCGGATGGGCCGCGACCGGCGGCGATGCCTCGGCCTACCGCTACCTGCTCAAGGGCATCCAGGACTTCCCCACGGCCGAAGGGCTCGCCGCGGAACTGCGGGAGATGGGGTTCGCGGACGTCTCGTTCGAGCGGCTGTCGCTCGGGATCGTCGCGATCCATCTCGCGCGCAAGCCGCTCGGGCCGCGCCCCTGACTGCTACCTTCGGTATCGCTAGGCGATACTTTTTGCCTTTGTGCAGAAGGCGGGCAAGTCGCGCCGTTACAGTCGCCGCGCCCGATTTTTCCGCATGGAATCACTTGGGCTCCCACCGCCCCTGAGCCTGCGCCGAGCACCCGGCACTTCGGGCGAACGCGAACGCAGACACCCGAAGCACCCTCTCTCTCACTCCATGTCGCTGGTCAAAAAAGCAATCGAAGAACACAAGGCCGAGGTCGCCGCGCGCGCGGCCAGCAAGGCGGCCGCCGCCATCAACACGCAGGTCGCGCGCGACGCGTTTCTCTCGGAGTTCAAGGCCCTGGTCGAGGCGAACGCACGGCCGCTGCTCGAGGCCTTCGTCGCGGACCTCGCCGCCTCGCGGCACGATGCGATCGTCGACGACGACCTGGCCAACCCCTACAAGCCCTACATCTCGGTGCGCTTCTCACCGGTCGCCGGCGTGCGGCTGGCGGACCTGGCTTCGCGCGAGTCGGTCTTCGCGCTGCGCGCGTTCGCGGCGACGCGGCAGGTGCACCACGTGTCTTCCTACGACCAGCGCTCGGGCGAACACGGCGTCACGCACGAGGCGCTGGGCATCGAGTCGGTGAATCCATCGCGCGTGGAGCGCGGCTTCGAGGAGTGCCTGCGGGCCGCGCTGAAGGCCTGGCAGGCTTGAGCGCCCGGGCAGGCCCGCGATGCCCGCTTGCATCGCGCCGGGTTTCAGCCAACAGTGGCGGCTTGCCCCCATCCACACCCACCCACACCCATCCACGGAGGTTCATGCGATGGATGAAGACCTCGATGCACTCCCCCACGAAGCGCTCGTCGCGGAAGTCCGCAAGCTCCGCGCCGCCATCCGGCAGCACCGGGATTCGAGCGGCCACGACCTGTGCTGGCACCACCCCGATCTCTGGGCGCTGCTGCCCGATCAAACCGACCCGCGCTTCACCGTGCCCGACTGGCCGCAGTTCATGCGAGGCTGCGTGCGCTACCGGCAGTCGCTCGACGAGCAGGCGCCCGATGCGCCGCGCACGGGGCGCGAGTTCGAGGACTGAGCCGCGTACGTGAGGCGCGTGCCCGCCTTGCTTCACTGCGGGTGCTGCCAGCTCTTGTAGACGAACTCCAGGCTGTAGCCATCCGGGTCCAGCACGTTGGCCGCGTAGTAACGCGGGTCGTAGTGCAGCCGTGCGCCGGGCGCGCCGTTGTCCGTGGCGCCGGCCGCCATGGCAGCGGCGTAGGCGGCATCGACCTCTGCCGTGCGCGATGCCACGAAACCGACGTGCACAGCCCGCCCCTGCACCACGCCCTCGCGCAGCCAGAAGAAGACGCGTCCGTTCGCACCGAAGCCCTTGAGGTCCGGATGGCCCGGCGGGCCGTTCTTGCCGTCGTAGTCGAGCCGGGTCGTGATGCCCAGCGGCGTGAGGGCGGCGGTGTAAAAATCGATCGAGCGACGCAGGTCGCTCACCGACAGGAAGACATGGTCGAGCATCGTGGCACTCCTTTGGGTTCAGACAGCGTAGCCGCCCGTGACCTCGATGGACTGCGCGTTGACCCAGCCGCTCTCGCTGGACAGCAGGTGGGCAATGACCCGGGCGACTTCCTCCGGCTCGCCGACGCGGCCGAGCGCGGTCTGCGATGCGAGCAGGGCCTCGAACTCGCCGGTCAACCCGCCGCCCAGTTCGGTGCGTATCGCGCCGGGGGACACGGCATTGGCGCGGATGCGCCGTTCGCCGAACTCCTTGGCCATGTAGCGCGTCAGCACTTCGAGCCCGCCCTTGAATGCCGCGTAAGGCGCCACGCCCGCGGTGGCCACGCGCGTCGTGGCGCTGGTGAGGTTCACGATGCTCGCGCCCTGCGCCATCAGCGGCAGCAGCGCCTGCGTGAGGAAGAACGGTCCCTTGAGGTGGACGTTCATGAGGCCGTCGAACTGCGCGGGCGTGACCGTCTCGATGGGGTTGTAGAGCCCGTAGCCCGCGTTGTTGACCAGGCCGTGCAGCGTCGTGGCGCCCCATGCCGTTTCCAGCGTGCGCTGCACGGTGCCTCGAAATGCGCCGAAGCTTTGCGCATCGGCCACGTCGAGTGGCAGCGCCACGGCCTTGCCGCCCGCCGCCTCGATGCGCCGGACCACGGCGTCGGCGGCCGTCGGGTTGGTCTTGTACGTGAGGATGACGCTCATCCCGCGCTGTGCGCATTCGACCGCGGTGGCGGCTCCGATGCCCCGGCTGCCGCCGGTGATGACGATGACGCTCATGTCTTTCTTTCGTGTGTGAAGGTGTGCATCGACGATATCCATCGGCCCCGGTTCCGGCCTGCCTGTTCTTGCCTCATGCCTGCCTATTCCTGCCCGATGGCCTGCCCGATGGCCTGCTCGATGGCCGGCCCGAAGGCTTGTGCAATGCACGGCACTGCGGTTAGATGCACAGCAATGACAGACCCGCTGAACGAACTGCGCGCGCTCGCAGCGAACGCCGCCAACCGGCGCACCGAGACCGGCATCCCGCGCGTGGCCATGGTCAAAGGCGCGATCCCCGAGCACCAGCTGGCCGCGGTCTACGACCCGATGGTCAATCTCATCTTGCAAGGCAGCAAGTCGATGACGGTGGGAGACCGCACGCTGCACTACGACCCCGCGACCTATTTCGTGATGTCCATCGACCTGCCCGCGGTGGGCACGGTGCGGCCATCGGCCTCGGGCGAGCCGTATCTCGCCGTCAGCCTGACGCTCGATCCCGCCGTGGTTTCCGCCTTGCTGATCGACCTGCCCAAACCTGCCGATGCGGGCGAGCACCAAGCCGGTTTCTCGGTGGCGCCCGTGTCCGACGAATTGATGGATGCGTGGGTCCGCATGCTGCGGCTCATGACGCGGCCGGACGACATCCCGGCACTGGCGCCGGCCTACGAGCGCGAGATTCTCTACAGGGTGCTGCAGGGCCCGCACGGCTGGATGCTGCGCGACATCGCGAACCCCGACACCGCGCTCGCGCGCATCGGCCTGGCCATCCAGTGGATACGGCGCGACTTCGCCAAGCCGCTGCGCATCGACACGCTGGCCGAAAAAGCGGCAATGAGCCCGTCCGCCTTCCACCGCCATTTCAAGACGGTGACCGCGCTGAGCCCGCTGCAGTTCCAGAAGCGCATTCGCCTGCTGCAGGCGCGCATGCTGCTCATCGCGGGCGGCCGGAACGTCACCGCCGCCGCGTTCGACGTGGGCTACCAGAGCCCGACGCAGTTCAGCCGCGAATACGCTCGCGCGTTCGGCCTGCCGCCGACGCAGGACGCGGCGCGGATTCTCGACAATGCGCGCGCGTCCGGCGCGAGGGCCGCGCGATGAACCACGAGAAGATGACCATGAACAACAAGACGCGCCCCAGGCTGCGACGCATGCTGCTGGCCGCCGGCACATGGCTGCTGTGCGCCTCGCCCGCTTTCGCAACCGGCAGCATGCTGTGCGAAGGCCCGGCCTACACGGTGGAGATCCAGTCCAGCCTTTCGACCGGCCGATTGACGGAACTCGTCATCGCGCGCACCGACGATTCGCAGCACACGGGCGAGCGGTTCGCCTTGCAGCAGAGGTTCGTCGATTACCGGCGCAAGCTCATGCGCGCGAGCGGCACGAGCCTGGAGCGGCCGGAAGTGAAGGCCACGCTGTGGATCTCCGGAAATGCAGGCGCCCTCACCTACCGCGGCGCCCGCCACAAGCTGCGCTGCGACTGGTCCGTGGGCTGATCGAGCGATCCCGCGCGCGGCCTCAGAGCCGCTCGATGATCGTCACGTTCGCCATGCCGCCGCCTTCGCACATCGTCTGCAACCCATAGCGCTTGCCGCGCTGCGCGAGCGCGTGGACCAGCGTGGTCATGAGCTTGGTGCCCGAGGCGCCCAGCGGATGGCCCAGCGCGATCGCGCCGCCGTTGACGTTCAGGCGCTCCGGGTCCGCGCCCAGCGCCTGCAGCCAGGCCAGCGGCACCGGCGCGAAGGCTTCGTTGACTTCGTACAGGTCGATGTCCTCGATCTTCATGCCGGCCTTGGCGAGCGCGCGCTGCGTGGCGGGCAGCGGCGCCTCCAGCATGATCACCGGGTCGTGGCCCATCACGCTCATGTGGTGGATGCGCGCGAGCGGCTTCACGCCCAGCGTCTTCAGGCCCCGCTCGTTGACCACCATCACGCCGCTCGCGCCGTCGCAGATCTGGCTGGCGGTGGCCGCGGTGCAGCGGCCGCCCTCGGCGATGAGCTTCACGCCCGCGATGCTCTCCAGCGTGGCGTCGTAGCGGATGCCTTCGTCGGCGGTGTGCATGTCGCCCGGCTCGCTGCCATCGTTCAGGCGCGCGGCCACGGGCACGATCTCGGCGTCGAAGCGGCCCGCCTTCGTGGCCGCGATGGCGTTGCGGTGGCTGCGCAGCGCGTAGGCATCGAGCTCGGATTTCTCGATGCCGTAGTTCTTCGCGATCATCTCGGCGCCGGTGAACTGGCTGAACTGGATGTCGGGGTAGCGCTGCTGCATCAGCGGGCTCACGTAGAAGCCCAGGCCGTTCTTCATCGGCAGGATGTTCGGCGTGCCCATGGGCACGCGCGTCATGCTCTCGACGCCGGCGGCAATCGCGATGTCCATGCTGCCCGACATCACGGCCTGCGCCGCGAAGTGCAGCGCCTGCTGCGACGAGCCGCACTGCCGGTCGACCGAGGTGGCCGGCACCGACTCGGGCAGGCGCGAAGCCAGCACCGCGTTGCGCGCGATGTTCGAGGCCTGCTCGCCGACCTGGCCGACGCAGCCCATGATGACGTCTTCCACCAGCGCGGGATCGACGTCGGTGCGCTCGACCAGCGCGTTGAGCACCTGCGCGGCGAGGTCGGCGGGGTGCCAGCCGGACAGGCGTCCGTTGCGGCGGCCGCCGGCGGTGCGGGCGGCGGCGACGATATAGGCTTCGGGCATGTGTGTTCTCCGTCGAAATTCGTGGATCGGGGAATTGTTGACGCCGTGCCGGCGCACAGCGTCGTCGGAACGGACGATTTCACCATCCCCCGCAAATGCGCACGCGACCTGGCAGCGCAGCTACGGAGCCGATCGTGCCGGGCCCATCGGGCTCGGTTGCATGGACGACACGTACAGGCCCAGCACCACCAGCACGCCGCCAGCGACAGTCCAGGCGGTCGGTACTTCGTGCAAGAAGACGAGCGCGAAGATGCTGGCGAACAGCGGCTCCGTGAGTTCGAGCGTCTGGACACGCCCGGGCGCGATGTATTGGATGGCCCGCGTCGTGCATACGAAACCCATGATGGTCGGGAAGACCGCGAGCAACCCCAGCATTGCGACGGCTGCAGCGCTCCATCTGGCTTGCGCCAGCGCATCGAAGTGCAACGTCGCGCCCAAATAGATCGTGCCAAAGAACAGCAACCTCGCCGTCAGCGCGAAGCCTCCGGGCAAGGCGAAATGCTTCACCAGCACCGAAAACACACCGTAGCCAATGCCGGCGCTGGCAGCAAGGAGCAGCCCTTGCCCGCTGTGCGCCGCACGCACGCCCGAGACCAAGCCGACCCCCAACAGCGCCAGGCCCAAGCCCAGAAACTGCATGCGGGTCGGCTTGTCGCCCAAGAGAGGCCAGCCCAGCAGGATCGCCGACAGCGCCGCGAAGGCCATCAGGGTGACGACCACATTTGCAGTGAGCTCGTGTGCATAAGCTGCAGTCTCGAAATAGAACAGCACGAAGATGCCGAAGAAAGCACAGAGCGCCGCCTCGCGCCATTTGCCTCGCATCTGAGGGCGAAGATAGACGGCGGCGAGAAGGCCCACCGTTGCAAATCCGATGACTGTTTTGAGCGCGGCGATCGCATCTGACTGGAATCCCAGTGCCGCCGTCGTCTTCGTCAGGACGCCAATCGTTGCATTGAGTCCGGCCGCGGCCAATGCGTAGAGCACCCCCTTGTGGGCATCACGCATGAGTGCCTTCGATCTGGCGAGCCGACATGGCCGAAAGAATTGCCGGAATGACGGCGGGCGCGAAATTGCTCGACAAGAAAATCCCACCGGTATTGGCGTTCAATTGGGCGTAGACGGGATCACCCAAAAGAATTCGGTGCGCCGCCTTCAATCGATAGAAGGGCACCCCCGGAAAAAGGTGATGAACAAGATGAAAGTTCTCGCCGTGCATGCCCGTGAGAAAATGCTCAATGGCGTGGCTGAATCGGTTGCGAGTCGCCTCTATATCTTTTTTGGCGTACTTGACCATCGGAAAATGCTCGGAAAGTTCGATGAACCAAGTGATAGCCTGAAAAACAGTGAAATACGGCAGCAGCCAGTACAACAGGAAAAACTTGGAGCCGGCGCACAATGTGCCCACCGTTCCCAACGCCGTTACCGCCAGCATGAGCGAAGGAATTTCACTCCTGGAATCTTTATTCAACAATCGATGGCGTGCAAGATAAAAAACGCTCGATAAGAAGTTCAGAAATAAAATCGGCCGCGCGACGTGGCGCCAAAAAAAGCCTCACTTGTCTTTATGTCGTATACGCCAGATTTGACATAGAACTGAAAATCCGGGTCATGTGTCGGATTACCCAATTTCGAATGATGGGCATGCACATGCGATGCCTTGTACGCACTCCACGTCTGAAAAACAAGATAGCCGGAAAGCCAGGTTCCAAGGAATCGATTCAAACGTTTGCTCCGACTCAAGATGCCATGCGACGCCTCATGAAGGAGTGTGGCCAACGCTCTTTGCCGAGAACCTATTACCAGTATGGACACCGGCAAAAACCACATGCTGTACTCGCTCAACGCAATTACGGCGGCAATCAATGAAAAATTGACACAGACAGCCAGGATTCCGGCGCTGTTGTTGTACCGGTAAAGTAAATGAATTGAATTTTTTACTTTTTCATCAAACTGATAACGAATCATCTGAATATGAGGGGCTTGAGCCCCTTCTGGAAGTCCCTGATGCACTTGCGCGCGATGATGATTGTCGAAAGATTATTAGCCCATCTTGCAGACAATCGCGTTCGAACCCCGTGGTTCTCGCAAGAGCATATGACATTGGCCAAACCGGGATTGACGGTTTTAAGTCAATTAATTCAAATGCTAGATGAAAATATCTCGTTCCCGCGGGTGCGAACGGTTCGACGCAATCTATTGAATTACAAGATATTCGTACAACGACGCTGCGCTTCTACCGCACTGAATAAATGCAGTCAGCGCGGCGCCATGCGAATGGCCCCATCCAGCCGCACGCTCTCGCCGTTGAAATAGCCGTTGGTGATCATCAGCTCGGCCAGCGTCGCGTACTCCGCGGGGTTACCGAGGCGCTTGGGAAACGGCACCGACGCCGCGAGCGCCGCCTTCACGTTGTCGGGCGCGCCCTGCAGGAGCGGCGTGTCGAAGATGCCCGGCAGGATCGTGTTCACGCGGATGCCCTCGCTCATCAGGTCGCGCGCAATGGGCAGCGTCATGCCGACGATGCCGGCTTTCGACGCGGTGTAGGCGGCCTGCCCCATCTGCCCGTCCTGCGCGGCCACCGAGGCGGTGTTGACGATGGCGCCGCGCTCGCCGTCCTGCAGCGCATCGAGCGTGAGCATGCCGGCCGCCGACTTGGCGATGCAGCGGAAGGTGCCCACCAGGTTGATCTGGATGATGCGGTCGAAGTTGGCGAGCGGAAAGTGCTTGATCTCGCCCGTCGCCTTGTCGCGGCTCGCGGTCTTGACCGCGTTGCCGGTGCCCGCGCAGTTGACCAGCACCCGCTCCTGCCCGTGCGCCGTGCGGGCCTTGGCGAAGGCGGCGTCGACCTGCTCCTCGGAGGTCACGTCGACCTTGCAGAACACGCCGCCCAGCTCTTTCGCGAGCGCTTCGCCCTGCTCCGCGTTGAGGTCGAACAGCGCGACCTTTACGCCGTGGCTGGCCAGGCGGCGCGCGGTGGCGGCGCCCAGGCCCGAGGCGCCGCCGGTCACGACGGCGGAAATACTGGCATCGAGTTGCATCTTGGGTTGTCTCCGGAAGGTTGTCCGAAAACCAGTTTAGGCAGCAGAATCGACGGCCGGAATCGTCGGAAGCGACGGAATTTCAAGGCGCTCACTCCCCCGTTTGCGATGCCTTCTCCTGCTGCTCCACCGCCCTTTTCACCGCGCTCTTCACCGCGCTCTCTCCGGATTCTCGAAACCAAGCTCAACCCGCCTGCTTTCGTCGCCACGCAGGTGCCGCGCACCACCATCGGCGAGGAGATCGCCGCGGCCAGCGTCAAGCTGGTGCTCGTGCGCGCGCCCGCCGGCTTCGGCAAGACCACCGCCATGGCGCAGATCCGCGAGCGCATGGAGGCGCAGGGCACCGCCACCGCGTGGATCACGCTGGACCGCGCCGACAACGACGTCTCGCGCTTTCTCAATTGCCTGGCCGAGGCCGTGCAGCGCCTGGGCGTGGAAGAGCCCCGCGCCAACGGTCCCTTCGACGCCGTGGCCGCGCTGGCCGCGCACGACGCGCCCTTCACTCTTTTTCTCGATGATTTCGAGGTGGTGCAGGAGCCCGCGGTGCTCGGGCTCGTGCGCGAGATCATCGAGCAGCTGCCGCGCGGCGGGCAGATCGTGATCGGCTCGCGCAGCCTGCCCGACCTGAGCCTGGGGCGGCTGCGCGCGCGCGGGCAGCTGATGGAGATCGACACCGACCGCCTGCGCTTCACGCTCGAGGAAACCAGCGCCTTCTTCGGCCTGCGGCAGGCCCACGCATCTCAGGCATCGCATGCATCGCAAGCGCTGCCGGCCGAACTGCTCTCGCAGCTGCACCGCAAGACCGAAGGCTGGGTGGCCGCCATCTGGCTCGCGTCGATGGCGCTGGAGCGGCACGGCACCGCGACCGGCTTTGTCGAGCGCTTCTCGGGCTCCGACCGCGCGGTGGCCGAGTACCTCGCCGAAGACGTGCTCGCGCACCAGCCCAGGGAGATCCGCGACTTCCTCTTGCGCACCAGCATCCTGCGCCAGCTCGACGCTTCGGTGTGCCAGGCGCTCAACCCGCGCATCGACTGCGCGGCTCTGCTGGAGCAGCTGGCCGCGGCCAATCTTTTTCTCACGCCCGTGAGCGGCGACGGCCGCGCTTGGCGCTATCACAGCCTGTTCGCCGACTTCCTGCGCGCGCAGCTGGTGCGGGAGCAACCCGGCGAGATCGAGCGGCTGCACCTCGCCGCCTCGGGCTGGTACGAATCGCAGGACCGGCCCGTGCCGGCCATCGACCACGCGATCGAAGGCGGCGACCACCCGCATGCGCTCACGCTGCTGGACAGCTATGCGGGGCAGTTCCTCGAGCAGGGCCGCATGCGCATGCTCGCGCGCTGGTTCTCGGCCATTCCGGAACACCAGCTGCGCGCGCACCCGTTCCTGCAGCCCATCGCGCTGTGGGCCACCTGCTTCACGCACGGGCCGTGGGAGGCGATGCAGATGCTCGAGCAATCGGGCTGCATCGACAGCGCCATTCCCGAGGTGCGGGCCAGCGCGCACGCGCTGGTGCCGCTGCTGCTGGCCATGCAGGACAAGCACGACGAAGCCTACGAAGCGGGCCGCGCCAGCCTGGCCCGCATGCCCACGGGCCTGGCCTTTGCCGACAGCGTGCTGCTCAACGCCATGGCCAACATCCTGGCCGTGCGCGGCGACCAGCGCGAGGCGCAGCGCCTCCTGGACGCCGCGCGGCGGGAACAAGGCAACAGCACCTTCAACCGCATGTACACCGAGTCGCTGGCGGGCCTGTTCGACCTGCACGAAGGGCGCCTCCGCCAGGCGACCGCGCGGCTGCGCATGGCGGTCGATACGACGCATGCGGTGTCCTACAACCACAGCCACGGCAACGCCTGGGCCGGCGTACTGTATGCGGGCGTGGTGTACGAGTCGAACCAGTTGCCGCAGGCCGATCACCTGCTGAACGTGTACCTGCCGCTCGCGCGCGACGTGGGCCTGCCGGACCACATGATCCTGAGTCACGTGATGCGCTCGCGCATCGCGTTCCACGCGGGCGACATCGACGCGGCCGTCCAGGCGCTGACCGAACTCGAATACCTCGGCCACCACCGGCAACTGCCCCGCGTGGTGGCGAGCGCGAAGCTGGAGCGCTCGCGCATGCTGCTGCTGCAAGGCAACGGGCCTGCATCGCGCGACGAACTGCTGCGCGCCGACGACCCCGAGCTGTGGGCACGCGAGCGGCGCCAGCAGCTGGCTGCGCACGACCTGGACTACCTGGCGCTCGCAAAGGCGCGCTGGGACATCGCGTTCGGCGATGCGCGCGCGGCGCTCGCGGTGCTCGATGCCGAGATGCACGCAGCCGTCGCATCGAACCGCAACCGCCGCGTGCTCAAGCTGCGCGTGCTGCGCGCGATGGCGCTGCAGCGCGCGGGCGATGTCGCCGCAGCGATCGACGAGATCAGCGCCGTGCTGCAGACCGCGAGCCAGGAAGGCTTCATGCGGCTGATCCTCGACGAAGGGCCGGCGGTGGGGGTGCTGGTGCAGCGGTATGCGAATGCGGCGGCGCAGGAGGCGGCTGCGTCGCCTTCTTCTTCGACGCGCGGCGATCCGATCCTTGCGGACTACCTGCAGCGGCTGCTGCAGGCGATGGGGCCGATGGCGGCGGTCGATGCGGAGACGGCGCCGGCCGGCGACGCGATCAAAGAGCCGCTGACCCGCAAGGAGATTCGCGTGCTGCAGCTGCTGGCCGAGGGGTACTCGAACAACGCGATGGCGGAAAAATTGTTCGTGTCGGACAGCACGGTGCGAACGCACCTGCGCAATATCAATATGAAGCTGGATGCGAAGAGCAGGACGCAGGCGGTGGCGATTGCGAGGAAGGTGGGGGTGATCCGCTAGCTTCCTCGCAGGGGGCCACGACGTTGTTACTTCACCCCGTCGAGAAACGCCCTCACCGCCTTCACCGTTGCTGCGGGGTTCTCCTCCATGATCCAGTGCCCCGAATCCGGAATCGACCCTTCCGTCACATCGCTCGCAGCGAACCGCATCACCGTCGCCATCATCGGGCCGAAGGATTTCTCCCCACCCAAGGCCAGCACCGGCATCGCGAGCTTGCCTTGCGCCATGAAGGCCTTGTTGTCGATCACGTCCTGGTCGAACGCCGCGAACTGCGCAAAGCCCGAGTGCATCGCGCCGGGCCGCGCGTACAGCTTGGCGTAGTGCCGGCGGGCGCCTTCCGAAAAGCGCGCGGGGGTGGCCGAGAACTCGTTCCAGAAACGGTCGAGATAAATGCGCTCACGGCCTGCCACCAGCCGCTCCATGTCAGGACCGCCGAAGCGGAAGTGCCACAGCAGCGGCGTCTTCAGGATCTCTTCCCACGGCCCGACGCCCGGCAGCGGCGCGTCGATGAGCACGAAGCGGGTCACGCGGTCGCGGTATTGCGCGGCGAACGCGTAGCCGACCATGTTGCCGATGTCGTGCGTCACGAGGTCGGTGCGGTCGATCTTCAGGGTGTCGAGCAGCAGCGCGATGTCCTGGCCCTGGGTTTTCTTGTCGTAGCCGCCGGCCGGGTGGTCCGACAGGCCCATGCCGCGCAGGTCGGGCACGACGACCGTGTGGTCGCGCGCGAGATCGGCGGCCATGGGCGCCCACATGTCGCCCGTTTCGCCGTAACCGTGCAGCAGGGTGACGGCCGGCCCCTTGCCGCCGACGCGCACGTGGAGCGTCGCGCCGTTGACGGTGATGTTCTGGGTCTTGAAGCCCGCGGGAAACGCCGGGAATGCCCGGGACGCCGTGGACGCAGGAGCTGGCGAACCCTGCGCATGGGCTGTCATGGCAACGAAGCCTGCCGCGAGCAGGGCCAGGAGGGCGAGGTGGGGTCTGAATTTGATCATTACCAATAGTCCTCTTTTGCGCTCCGAATAGATAGAAAAGAAATACAACACCAGCGCCGGCGCGGCCGCAAAGGCATTCGGGCCGCGCCCTTGGCACCCGGTCGTCTCACGACTACGGAAATCGGTGATACCGCCCACGGAGCGCAATCTCTAGCATCCCTGTCAGAACAGCCCGACCCGCCAGGGAGCCCCCCCAGCAGAAATGCTGAAAAAGTAGCAGTGCGCCCAAATGCCCAGAGGTATTCCCAACCCAGCCGCCATGTATGGCATCGCCCCCCGCCCCTGGGGGTTCGAAGTCTCGCTCGTGCGCAACGGAACCCGCTATTACCGGCAGTTCGGCAAGGCGAGCTACGGTGGGCTGGAGCAGGCCCTGGTCCAGGCGCAGGACTGGCGCGATGCCGTGGTGCGCAGCGTGCCGCCGGTGGCGCGGCGCGCGCGGGCCGAAAAGCTGCGCGCCAACAACACCACGGGCGTCTCGGGCGTCTTCTGCCAGATCGCATCCGGCGGCCGGGTGCGGGCGTGGGTCGCCAAGACCTACATCGGGCAGGACGAGATCCTGCGCACCGACTTTCCGGTCGACAGCGTCGGCAACGCGGCGCTGGCGCTGGCCATCGAGGAGCGCGAGAAACAGCTCGCCCGCATGTCGGGCCTCGCGCGGCTGCATCCGGCCGAAGAGGCGATCCGCCAGGGCATGACGGTGCAGGCGCCGGGGCCGCGCACGTCCAAGCGCTCCAAGTCGGAGATCACCCGCAGCACCAATTCCAGCGGCGTGAGCGGCGTGCAGTTCAAAATGCCCAATGCGGGCCATCCCGGCTACTGGCTCGCGACCACGTTCACCGCGGGCAAGGGCAGCGTGTGCAAGGCCTTCTCGGTGAAGGAGCACGGCTACGACACGGCCAAGAGCCTGGCGATCGCCGAGCGCGGCCGCCAGCTGGCCCAGAAGCTGAAGGATGCGGAGCAGCAGCATCAACACCAGCAGCTGCAGCAGCAGGAAGTGCAGCCGCAGCAGCCCAAGCAGGCATCGCCCGATTTCTCCTTCCAGTACAAGGCCAGCGGCCATCCGGCCCGGCCATGACCAACCACAAACCACTGCATCAGCTGCTGCGGGTGGCTTCTCATCTGCTGGACCAGGCCGCGACGGAAGTGCGCGACACCCAGCTCGAACCGATCCCCGAGAACATCGAGCGCATCGGCCGCGCGCTCATCGAGGTGATGGAAGTGCAGCGCCGGATCTTCGCGATCCGGCCCGAGCTGCGGCCCAAGACGCTCGCCGCGTCCGACCGCGAGGCCGACGCCAACAAGCTCTTCACCCAGTTCATGCTCGAGGCGCTGGAGCTGGAAGACACGGGCAACACAGTGGCCGCCGTGGAGCGCTACACGCGGTTCATCGGCATCTCGCCCTCGTACCACCACCGCGAAATCGCGCGGGCGGAAATCCGCCGTCTGACCTGAGCGCGCGGACGCCGGCGCGGCGCATTACAGCGCCCGCGAAATCACCTCTTTCATGATCTCGTTGGTGCCGCCGTAGATGCGCTGCACCCGCGCATCGGCGTACATGCGCGCGACCATGTATTCGCTCATGTAGCCGTAGCCGCCGAACAGCTGCAGGCACTCGTCCATCACGCGGCCCTGCGCCTCGGTGCCCCAGAGCTTGGCCATGGAGGCGGTGGCGGTGTCCAGCCGGCCGGCCACCAGGTCTTCGACGCAGCGGTCGATGAAGGCGCGGCCCACCTTGATCTGGGTGGCGATCTCGGCGAGCTTGAACTTGGTGTTCTGGAACTCGGCGATCGGCTTGCCGAAGGCCTTGCGGTCGCGCACGTAGTCCAGCGTGGCCTCGTAGGCGCCTTCCATGGCCGCGAGCGCGGTCACGCCGATGATGGTGCGCTCGTACGGCAGGTCGCTCATCAACTGGAAAAAGCCTTGCCCCTCCTGGCCGCCGAGCAGCGCATCGGCGGGCACGCGCACATCGTCGAAGAAGAGCTCGGAGGTGTCCTGCGCCTTCATGCCGATCTTGTCGAGCACGCGCCCCACGCGAAAGCCCTCGCAGCCCGCGGTCTCCACGATGAGGATCGAGGTGCCCTTGGCGCCCTGCGCCGGATCGGTCTTGCACACCACCAGCACCAGGCCGGCGAGGTAGCCGTTGGTGATGAAGGTCTTCGAGCCGTTGATGACGTAGCCGCCGTCCTTCTTCTCGGCGCGGGTGCGCACGCCCTGCAGGTCGGAGCCCGCGCCGGGCTCGGTCATGGCGATGGCGCCGACCATCTCGCCGCTCGCCAGGAGCGGCAGGTAGTGGCGCTTCTGTTCCTCGGTGCCGTGGTTGAAGATGTAGTGCGCGACGATGGCGTGCACCGAGGTGGCCATGCCCGTGAGGCCGCGGCGCGACATCTCCTCGTACACCACGGCCTCGTGGCGGAAGTCGCCGCCCGCGCCGCCGTAGTCGTCGGGAATGTCGGCGCACAAGAGGCCGAGCGCGCCGGCCTTGCGCCAGACCTCGTGGCCGACGTGCCCGCGCTTGCGGGCTTCCTCGTCGTGCGGAAGCACTTCGGTTTCGACGAAGCGCACCACGTTGTCGCGGTAGAGCGCCAGGTCTTCGTCGCTCCAGGAGCGGCTGAAATCGATGGGCATGGGAGTTGTCCTTTGTAGTTTTGAAAATGTTGGCGGTCAGCCGACGCGGCGCGCCTTGCCGGCCCAGAAGGGTTCGCGCAGCTGGAATTTCTGCAGCTTGCCCGCGGCCGAGAGCGGCAGCGCATCGCGGAACTCCACGCTGCGCGGGCATTTGTAGGTGGCGATCTGTTCGCGGCAATGCGCGATGACCGCCTCCGCCTCCAGCGCCATGCCTTCGCGCCGCACGATCACCGCGTGCACGCGCTCGCCCCATCGGTCGTCGGGCACGCCGATCACGGCGGACATCAGCACCTGCGGCAACTGCGCAATGGCGTTCTCGACCTCCGCCGAATACACGTTCTCGCCGCCGCTCACGATCATGTCCTTCATGCGGTCGACCACGTAGACGAAGCCGTGCCCGTCCATGTACCCGCCGTCGCCGGTGTGCATCCAGCCGCCGCGCAATGCAGCCTCGGTTTCCTCTGGCTTGTTCCAGTAGCCCTTCATCACCATCGGCCCGCGCGCGACGATCTCGCCGACCTGGCCGAAGGGCAGTTCGTTGTCGTCGCCATCGACGATGCGCACCTCTGCAATGGAAATCGGCGTGCCGGCCGAGCGCAGCAGGCGCTCGCGATCGGGCCCGCTCTGGTGACAGTGCGGCGGCAGCGCGGTAATGACGGGCGAGAGCTCCGTCATGCCGTACACCTGCGCGAACGCGGTGCGCGGAAAGGCGCGCATGGCCTGGTCGAGCAGCGCCGCGTCGATGGGCGCGGCGCCGTACGACAGCAGCCGCAGGTTCGACAGGTCGAACTCGGCGAAGCGCGGATGCTCGATCACGCGCTTGATCATGGTCGGCACCAGGAACATCTCGGTGATGCGCGCGGACTGCAGGGTCTGGAGCACCGCGAGCTCGTCGAACATCGGCACCACGTGGATGGGCACGAGCCGCTGCAGGCTCTGCAATGCGATGCCGCAGCCGGCCACGTGGAACATCGGCGCGGCGACGATGGCGGCCGCGTCCTGCGTTTCGCGCGGCAGCGCAGCGACGGTGCCCAGCGCGTTGATGCAGAGGCTGCCGTGCGTGAGCATCACGCCCTTGGGTTGGCCGGTGGTGCCGCCGGTGTACATGACGGCCGCGAGTTCGTCGGCGCTGTGCTGTGCGTCGTCGATGGGCGCCGCTTCGGCGAGCAGCGCCTCGTAGCCGACCATGCCTTCGGGCACCGCGCCGTCGCCGCAATAGACCACGGTGCGCAGCGATGCCGAAAGCTGGCGCAGCGCGGGCGACATCGGAGCGAAGAGATCGTCCACCAGCAGGATGCGGGTGTCGCAATCGTCCAGCGAGTACGCGACCTCCTTCGGGTTCCAGCGGATGTTGACCGGGTTGATGACACCGCCGCCCCACCAGGTGCCGAAGAAGTACTCGACGAAGCGGTGCGAGTTGAGGCTCATCATGCCGACGCGGTCGCCGCGCTGCATGCCGAGTTGCCGCAGCACGGCGCCCAGGCGCGCGGCGCGGTCGGCGAGTTCGCCGAAGTTGAGGCGCTTGCTGCCGCAGACCACGGCGGTGTCGCGGGCCTTCTCGCGGCGGCCCTTGTGCAGGGGCTGGGTGAGGAACATGGGGTGTCTCCTTTTTCAGCCGGCCACGGTGGGCGCGATGGACGCGGTGGACGCGGTGGGCGCGATGGGAACGACGGGCACGGTCGCCGCGCCCCAGCGGCGCAGCATCGCTTCGCCGTCGTCGTGCGCGGTGGCGGGCGGCATCACCGGTGCGGTGCGGCTGAAGCGCGGCGCGGGCGCAGGCTGCACCACGCCGCCGACGTTCGCGAAGGTGCCGCGCGCCACGTTGTGCGGATGCGCGGGCGCCTCGTCCCAGTCGAGCACGGGCGCGAAGCAGGCGTCGCTGCCTTCGAGCAGCACGCACCATTCGTCGCGCGTGCGGGTGCGGAACAGGTCGGCCATGCGCAGCTTGAGCAGCGGCCATCGGTCGGCGTCCATCTGCGCATCGAAGGCGGTGTCGTCGGCGATGCCGCAGCGCTCGCGCAGCAGTGCGTAGAACTGCGGCTCGATGGCGCCCACGGCCACGTACTTGCCGTCGGCGCAGGCATAGGTGTCGTAGAAGTGCGCGCCGCCGTCCAGCATGTTCTCGCCGCGCTGGTTGCTCCACATGCCGGCCGACTTGAAGCCGTACATCATCGAGGACAGCAACGCTGCGCCGTCGGTCATCGCCGCATCGACCACCTGTCCCTGGCCCGAGCCCTTGGCCTCGTGCAGCGCGGCGAGGATGCCGAAGGCCAGCAGCATCGCGCCGCCGCCGAAATCGCCCACGTAGTTGAGCGGCGGCACCGGCGGCTCGCCCGCGCGGCCGATGGCGTGCAGCGCGCCGCTGATGGCGATGTAGTTGATGTCGTGGCCGGCCGCATGTGCGAGCGGGCCGTGCTGGCCCCAGCCGGTCATGCGGCCGTAGACCAGGCGCGGGTTGCGCGCATGGCATTCAGCAGGGCCGAGGCCCAGGCGCTCCATCACGCCGGGGCGAAAGCCTTCGATGAGCACGTCGGCCTTCGCGATGGCCGCGAGCACAGCCTCGGCCGCGCCTTCCGCGCGCAGGTCGAGCTGCAGCGTGCTGCGGCCGCGCGCGAGGATGTCGCAGGAAGCGGTGCGCGTGCCGGGGCGCTCGATGCGGACCACCTCCGCGCCCATGTCGGCGAAGAGCATCGCGCAGAACGGCCCGGGGCCGATGCCCGCCATCTCGATCACCCTGAGTCCCTGCAATGGGCCTGCCATGGTCTGTCTCCTGTGTGTGGAGGCAATCTTGGCGCGGGGGCGGCGGGGGTGCATCGTCCAAAGCGACGAATGCGCCCGCTATATCGCCATGTCCGTCTAGGTGACGACGGCGCGCAGCTTCACCACGCGGCGCAGGTGCCATGCGGGCGGGCCGAACTGTCCTTCGATCAACGTGGCGCGGCGCATGTAATGGCCGATCGCCAGCTCCTCGGTCATGCCCATGCCGCCGTGCAGTTGCACCGCGCCCTGCCCCACGGCCTTGCACGCCTTGGCCGCGGCGACCTTGGCGGACGAGACCGCGCGGGCGCGTTCGTCGTCGCTCGCGCTGTCGACCATTTCGCCGACGCTCGCGGTGAGCGCGGCCGCCTGCTCCAGCGCCATGTGCATGTCGGCCAGGCGGTGCTGCAGCACCTGGAAGCTCGCGATGGGCACGCCGAATTGCTTGCGCTGGCGCACATAGTCCAGCGTGTCGCGCAGCAGGCGGCGCATGACGCCGACCGATTCGGCGCAGACGGCGAGCGTGGCCTCGTCGAGCGCGCGTTCGATCTGCGGCAGCGCGCCGCCCTCCGCGCCGAGCAATGCATCGGCGGGCAGGCGCACGTTGTCGAAGGCGATGTCGGCGGCGCGGCCACCGTCGCGCGTCGGGTAGGCGCGCAAGCGCAGGCCGGGCGTGTCGTTGGGCACCACGAGCAGCGACAGGCCCTTGTCGCTGCGCGCCGTGACGATGAAGTGGCTGGCCCACGGCGCGGCCTGCACCACGGCCTTGCGGCCGTCGAGCCGGAAGCCGTCGCCCTCGCGCACGAGTTGCGCCTGCACGTCGTCGCGCGCATGGCGGCTCTGTGGCTCGCCGTGCGCAAAGGCCAGCACGGCCTGCCCCGCGACGATGCGCGCGAGCAGCGCATCGGCCTCCGCGCCGGGGTGGCGCTGCAGCAGGCCGGCGCCGATCACCATCGTCGACAAATAGGGCTCGGCCGCGAGCGCGCCGCCCAGCGTTTCCGTCAGCGCGAGGTGCGCGGCCATGCCCAGGCCCAGGCCGCCTTGCGATTCGGGCAGTGCCGCGCCCAGCAGGTCGAGCTCGCGCGAGAGGCCCTGCCAGAACGGCGGCGGCGCGTTGTCGGCTTTCGCGAGCGCATGCAGGCGCTGCGCGAAGCCGTGGTTGTCGTCCAAGTAGCGCGCGAGGCTGTCGCGCAGCATCGCGAGGGTGTCGTCTTGTTCGGTGCGTGTGCTCATGACGGAAACCTCAGCGGGCCAGCAGGTGCGCCGCGACGATGTTGCGCTGCACCTCGTTGGAGCCGGCGTAGATCGACGCGGCGCGGTCGTTGAGGTAGGCCGACATCGAGAACACGGCCTCCTCAGGGATCTGCAGTTCGCCCTGCAGCCCGTCGTCCAGCGGCAGGTCGACGCCAGCGTAGGGGCCGGCGATGTCGACGCCCAGTTCGGTCAGCCGCTGGCGCAGCTCGGAGCCGAGCACCTTGCCCATCGAGGGGCGGATGCCGGGCGGCTCGCCGCGGGCGTGCGCGCGCAGCGATTGCAGCTCGGTGGCCTCGAGCGCGTCGATGGCGCACTCGGCGTCGGCCAGGCGCAGCGCCATGTCGTCGGCCTCTTGCGCATCGGCGATCGCGTCGGCAGCCACGTACAAGCGGCGCAGGCGCGCGCGCAGCATCGGCGTCCAGGCGCCGCCGCGCTCGTGCTGCAGCAGGTACTTGGCGATGGTCCAGCCCTGGTTCTCCTCGCCGATGAGCCCTTCGGCGGGCACGCGCACGTCGTCGAAGAACACCTGGTTCAGCTCGTGGTCGCCCGAGATGCTGATGATCGGCCGGATGGTGATGCCCGGCGTGGGAAGGTCGAAGCACAGGAAGCTGATGCCCTGCTGCGGCTTGCCGCCCGAGGCGGTGCGCACCAGGCAGAACATGCGGTTGGCGTACTGCGCGTGGGTGGTCCAGATCTTGGTGCCGTTGATGACGTAGTGGTCGCCATTGCTGTGATCGCGAACGGCCTTGCACTGCAGCGAAGCGAGGTCCGAGCCCGCCTGCGGCTCGGAGTAGCCCTGACACCAGTAGTCCTCGCCCGAGCGGATGCCCGGCAGCCACGCGCGCTTCTGCGCCTCGGTGCCGAAGGCGATGATGACCGGCGCAACCATGCCCGGCCCCATGGGCGCGCGCTGCGGCGCATCGGCCGCGGCCAGCTCGGCCGCGAAGAGGTAGTGCTGCATCGGCGTCCAGCCGGTGCCGCCGTGCTCGACGGGCCAGTGCGGCACGCTCCAGCCGCGTTGGGCAAGGATGCGGTGCCAGCCATTGCCTTCGGCGTAGTCGCTGAAGATGCCCGAGCAGCGCCGGCCGGCGGCGCGCAGCGCGGGCGTCAGCTCACGCGAGAGGAAGTCGCGAACCTCGTTCCGGAATGCTGTTTCAGCCGCGCTGAGTGTCCAGGCCATGGTGGGGTCCCGTTGGAATGCAGCGGCGAGTGTGCACCCGCGGGGCGGGGTGGCGGCATCGTCGGATCGGACGAAGACTCACCACTTTCCGTAGTTTGTGCGCACACCCGGGATAGTCCTCTGCGACGCGGTGGAGCCGCCGCGCACAATCGGCGTCCGGGAGTTGTTCTGTGCGCCAGAGAATGCGCTGCGCTCAATGGAGAGCACCATGCACGCGACCACCACACCCGGTTTCTCGCACGCCAGCGTCGAGCGGCTGTGCGACTACGAACTGCCCGATCCGCCGGCCCGCGCCTCCGCGGCGATGCCCCTGCTGTCCGACGTTCACGACCCCGAGAAGCTCGCGCTGACCTGGTGGCTGTGGATGGACGAAATGGGCAAGAGCATGTGGCGCCACTGCGATGCCTGGCGGGAGCACTACCTCAGCCACACCGCCAAGGGGCCGGCGCGGCGCGACTGATCCTCCCCTGGTTCCGCGCTCAGGCCGCGACGGCTTCGCGCGCCGGCGTCGCCTTCGAGGGCACCGGCATGTGCTCGGCCCAGTCGATGATTTCCAGCGTGCCGTCGGCATGCTCGGCCAGCGCCGTGAGGCTCTCCACCCAGTCGCCGTCGTTGCAGTAGAGGATGCCGTCGATGTCGCGCATCTCGGCATGGTGGATGTGGCCGCACACCACGCCCTGCGCGCCGCGCTTGCGGGCCTCGCGTGCCACGGCATTCTCGAAGTCGCCCACGTAGCTCACCGCGCGCTTGACCTTGCCCTTGAGGTACTTGGACAGCGACCAGTACGGCAGCCCCATGCGCGCGCGCAGCGAGTTGAGGTGGCGGTTCAGCTTCAACGTGAATTCGTAGAGCGAATCGCCCACGTAGGCGAGCCACTTGGCGCACTGGATCACGCCGTCGAACAGGTCGCCGTGGATGATCCAGAGCTTGCGGCCATCGGCCGTCTCGTGGATCCATTCGTCGGCCACGTCGATGCCGCCGAAGTTGTGGTTGAGGTACTTGCGGGCGAACTCGTCGTGGTTGCCCGGGATGAAGATCACGCGCGTGCCTTTGCGCGCCTTGCGCAAGAGCTTCTGGATGACGTCGTTGTGCGCCTGCGGCCAGTACCAGTGGCGCTTGAGCTGCCAGCCGTCGATGATGTCGCCGACCAGGAAGAGCGTCTCGCACTCGGTGTGCTTCAGGAAGTCGAGCAGCGCGCGCGCCTGGCAGCCGGGCGTGCCCAGGTGCAGGTCGGAGATCCAGAGCGTGCGGAACTGCAGCGGCGGACGCTGGCGATCGTCGTCCTCCAGGTCGGGAGCCTGGGCAGCGGTGTCGCGCCATGCGCGAAGGAAAGCGTCGTCGCGTTGCATGGACGGGTAGGCTCCCACCGGCGCATGACGCCGCGATGGCACACCCGTGACATCCCGGTGACGCGTGGCCCAGGGCCTGTTGATGCTATTTCCGGCGTCGCGAAGGTATGCCAGGGCGGGCCAATCAAGGCGCGCGACGCCGCGTGTGCATATGCACACGCAAGGAGCGCAACGCAGAGTGGGCTGCCCTGGCATACCTTCCCGCAGGGTTGGCTGTCCAACGCGACGCCGGAAATAGCATCAACAGGCCCGGCAACGCCACAATCGCGCGATGCGACCTGGCCAGATCATCGTTCTTGCGACCCCTGTTTTCTTATTGCTGATCGCGATCGAGTTCGCGGTAGGCCGCGTGCGGGCGCGCCGCGGCACGGGGCACGACACCTACCGGCTGGCCGATGCGGTCAACAGCATCGGCCTGGGCATGCTGAGCCAGATCAGCGCGGTGCTCACGGGGCTCCTGCGCATCGGCATCTACACCGCGGTGTATTCGGCGGTGGCGCTCTTTCCGAAAGAGGCGGCCAGCGACTTCTGGACCACCTGGTACGGCTGGCTGCTGGCGCTGGTGTTCTACGACTTCTGCTACTACTGGCTGCACCGCATGGGCCACGAATCGGCGGTGCTGTGGGCGGCGCACGTGGTGCACCACCAGAGCCAGCATTACAACCTGTCGACCGCGCTGCGGCAGACATCGAGCGGCGCGCTGCTCGGGTGGATCTTCTACCTGCCGATGGCGGTGGCCGGCGTGCCGCCGCTGGTGTTCGTGGTGGTGGCGCTCATCGACCTGCTCTACCAGTTCTGGGTGCACACCGAGCAGGTCGGCAAGCTCGGCTGGTTCGACCGCTGGTTCTGCTCGCCCTCGAACCACCGGGTGCACCACGCGGTGAACGACACCTACCTGGACCGCAACTACGGCGGCGTCCTCATCGTGTGGGACCGCATGTTCGGCACCTTCCGCGAAGAGGACGAACGCTGCGTCTACGGCACGCGCGGCGAGTTGAAGAGCTGGGACCCGCTGTGGGCGAATGCCGAGGTGTACTGGGCGCTGGCGAGGGACTCGTGGCATGCGCGCAGCTGGGCCGACAAGCTGCGCGTGTGGATCAAGCCTCCCGGCTGGCGGCCGGCCGACGTGGCGGCGCGTTTTCCGAAGCCGGCCTTCGACATCGCGAAAGTCACGCGCTACGAGCCCGTCGTGAGCCGCGGGGTGCAGTGGTTCGCGGGCGTGCAGTTCCTCTTGATGCTGGGCGGCGTGGCCTTGTTTCTCTGGTTCTCCGACGACATGCCGATGCAGCGCGCGGCCGTCTGGCTGGCCGCGCTGACGGCGAGCGTGTGGGCCATCGGCGCGGTGCTGCAGGGGCGGCTGTCGGTCACCGAGGTGCTGCTCGTCGAGGCCGCCGCGCTGGCCACCGCGAGCGCGGCGCTGCACATCGACGGGCTGCACCACGTCTTCAAGCCGCTGGCGCTGTCGATCGCGATCGTCTTCGCGGCGCGGCGTGCGATGCGGGCGGGCGGCATCGCGCGCTTCGACGTGCTGCTGCTGGCCGGGCTGGCCGCGTCTCTCGCGGGCGACGTGCTGCTGATGGGCCCGGCGACGCTGTTCGTGCCGGGGCTCGTGTGCTTCTTGCTCGCGCACCTGGCGTACATCGCGCTCTTTGGCATCGGCGTGGGCCTGTTCCCGCGGCGCGGGGTGCTGGCGGCGACGCTGCTGGTCGGCGCGGGGATGTACGCGTTTCTCTGGCAGGGCGGGCTGCCGCCCGCGCTGCGCATTCCGGTCGGGGTCTACGTGGTGGTGATCGCCTGCATGGCGGCGCAGGCGATCGGGCGTGCGGCGGTGCTGCGCGAAGCCGATCCGTCAGCGGTGTGGGTGGCGGTGGGCGCGTGCTTCTTCATGCTGAGCGATGCGCTGCTGGCAACCAACCGATTTGTCTCGGCGCTGCCGTTGGCGCAGCTGTGGGTGCTGGCGACTTACTACGCGGCGCAGGTGCTGATCGTGCGGCACGTTCGCCGGACGGCTGCCTGAATTTCTTTCTCCCTCCCCCGCTGGGGGAGGGCAGGGGTGGGGGCAAGCGGCGTACCCATCGGGCGCTCTGCCCGCCCCCATCCCAACCTTCCCCCAGAGGGGGAAGGAGCAAGGCCTGAAACCTAATCCGCGCAGCGCTGGATTTCCACCGTCGAGTGGCGGATTTCCTCGTGCATCGAGAAGCAGGCGCGCACCTCGTCGGCGGTGAGCGTCGGCGAATGGGTCACGACCGTGAGCGCGCAGGCGTAGGCGTCGCGGCCGACGCGCCAGACATGCAGGTCGGCCACGCGGGTTTCCGAATCGGCCAGCGTGGTCTCGACGCCTTCGCGGATTTCTGCGGTGACCGGGTGGTCCATCTCGCGGTCGAGCAGCACCTTGCCGGTTTCCTTCAAGAGCCCCCGGGCCCAGCTGGCGACCAGCACCGCGCCGACGATGCCCATGGCCGGGTCGAGCCAGGCCCAGCCGTAGAACCAGCCGCCCAGCAGCGCCACGATGGCGAGCACCGAAGTCGCGGCGTCGGCCACCACGTGCAGGTAGGCGGAGCGCAGGTTCAGGTCGTGGCCGTGTTCGTGGTGATCGTCGTGCTGATCGCCCTGGGTATGGCCATGGTGGTGGTGCCCATGGTCATGCCCGTGATCGTGGTGCGTGCCGCCCAGCAGCCGCGCGCAGACCAGGTTGACCACGAGCCCCAGCACCGCCACCGAAATCGCCTCGGGGTAGTGGATCGCCGAGGGCGACCACAGCCGCTCCAGCGAGCCCACCACCATCAGCGCCGCCACGCCGAGCAGCAGCAGCGCGCTCGCGAAGCCGCCGAGCACTTCGATCTTCCAGGTGCCGAAGGCGAAGCGCGGATCGCGCGCGTAGCGGCGCGCGGCCGCATAGGCGAAGGCGCTCAGGCCGATGGCCAGCGCGTGCGAGCTCATGTGCCAGCCGTCGGCCAGCAGCGCCATCGAGTTGAACCACCAGCCGGCGCCGATCTCCACCACCATCATCGCGGCGGTGATCCACATCACCAGGCGCGTGCTGCGCTCGGCGGAGGCACTGCCGGCGCCGAACTGGTGGTCGTGCTGCCAGGCGCTCAGGTCATGGGTGTGCATGGGTCTTCAGGCTCCGAAAAGGTCCTGTCCGTCGGAACGGCTCGAGGGCGGCGTCACGCCCAGGTGGCGGTAGGCGGCCAGCGTGGCGATGCGCCCGCGCGGCGTGCGCTGCAGGTAGCCCTGCTGGATGAGATACGGCTCGATCACGTCCTCGATGGTGTCGCGCTCCTCGCCGATGCTGGCCGCGACGTTGTCCAGGCCCACCGGGCCGCCGTCGAAGCGGTGGATCACGGCTTCGAGCAGCTTCCGGTCCATGAGGTCGAAGCCCTGCGGATCGACGTCGAGCATGGCGAGCGCCTTGTGGGCGATGTCCTCGGTGATGCGGCCGTTGCCCTTGACCTCGGCGTAGTCGCGCACGCGGCGCAGCAGGCGGTTGGCGATGCGGGGCGTGCCGCGCGAGCGCCGGGCGATCTCGAAGCCGCCGGTGGCGTCGGTTTCCACCTTGAGCAGGCGGGCGCTGCGGGTCACGATCAGCGCGAGCTCCTCGGGCGTGTAGAACTCCAGCCGCGCGACGATGCCGAAGCGGTCGCGCAGCGGGTTGGTCAGCATGCCGGCGCGGGTGGTGGCGCCCACCAGCGTGAAGGGCTGCAGGTCGAGCTTGATGCTGCGCGCCGCGGGGCCCTCGCCGATCATGATGTCGATCTGGTAGTCCTCCAGCGCGGGGTAGAGGATTTCCTCGACGACCGGGCTCAGCCGGTGGATCTCGTCGATGAAGAGCACGTCGTTGGGCTCGAGGTTGGTCAGCAGCGCCGCCAGGTCCTTGGGCTTTTCGAGCACGGGCCCCGACGTCTGGCGCAGGTTGACGCCCAGCTCGGCCGCGATGATGTGCGACAGCGTGGTCTTGCCCAGGCCCGGCGGGCCGAACAGCAGCACGTGGTCGAGCGCCTCCTTGCGCTTGCGCGCCGCGCCGATGAAGATTTCGAGCTGCTCGCGCACCTTGGCCTGGCCGACGTATTCATCGAGCAGCTTGGGGCGCAGGGCCCGTTCGATCGCCTCCTCGTTGGGCGAGGCGGGGGCGGCGGACACCACGCGCTGGGGGGCGGGTGCGAAATCGTCTGTCTGGATGGTCATGGGAGGGGGTTTGGCTTGAGTTTAGTGCCTGCCCTTCACTGGCAGAATGCTTCGGCCATATAACGAACGAGGGGAAGGCAGCACGTGTCGATCTACGAATTGAAGCCGCGTTTCCAGGCACTGCTGCGGCCGCTGGTGGTCCGCCTGCATGCGATGGGCGTCACGGCCAACCAGGTCACGCTGGCGGCGTGCGTCGTCTCGGTCGCGCTCGGGCTCGGGCTTTTCTTCTTCGTGCGCTCGGCAGCGGCCTTTGCGCTCATTCCGGCCTGGATGTTCCTGCGCATGGCCTTCAACGCCATCGACGGCATGCTGGCGCGCGAGCACAACCAGCAAAGCAAGCTGGGCGCCTTTCTCAACGAACTGACCGACGTGGTCTCCGACGCCGCGCTCTACCTGCCCTTCGCGCTGGTCGCGCCCTTCAGCCCGTTCTGGATCGGCACGGTGATCGTGCTGGCGGGCCTGAGCGAATTCGCCGGCGCGCTCGGTCCCACGGTGGGCGCTTCGCGCCGTTACGACGGGCCGCTGGGCAAGAGCGACCGGGCCTTCGTGTTCGGCGCGCTCGGCCTCTACGTGGCGCTGGGCTGGCCGCTCGCGGCCTGGACGGCCTGGCTCATGCCGCTGCTGGCGGCGCTGGTGGCCTGGACTGTCGTCAACCGCATCCGCCGCGCGTTGGCCGAAGCCGATGCGACAGCCCGCGCCGGCAGCCACTGAACACATACAAACAAAGAAACATCGACAGGGATTCAATGACCGACACCACGCCACGCACCGCGCAAGAGCTGCACTTCCAGACGCACGACGGCGAATCGCTTTTCTACCGCCACTGGCCGGCCACGGGCGCCGTGCGCCGCGGCGCCATCGTGCTGTTCCACCGCGGCCACGAGCACGGCGCGCGCATGGCGCACCTGGTCGACGAACTGGACCTCCCGGACTTCGACTTCTTCGCCTGGGATGCGCGCGGCCACGGCCGCTCGCCGGGCCAGCGCGGCTACAGCCCGAGCTTCGGCACCTCGGTGCGCGACGTGCAGACCTTCGTGCACCACATCGGCACGGCGCACGGCGTGGCCGAGCAGGACATCCACGTCGTCGCGCAGAGCGTGGGCGCGGTGCTGATCGCCACCTGGGCGCACGACTACGCGCCCAAGGTGCGCGGCCTCACGCTGGCCTCGCCCGCCTTCAAGGTGAAGCTCTACGTGCCCTTCGCGCGCGCCGGGCTCGGGCTGATGCACAAGCTGCGGGGCCTGTTTTTCGTCAACAGCTACGTGAAGGCGAAGTTCCTCACGCACGACCCCGAGCGCATCGCGAGCTACGAGAGCGATCCGCTGATCTCGCGGCCCATCGCGGTCAACATCCTGCTGGGCCTGTACGAAGCGGCCGACCGCGTGGTGGCCGATGCCAACGCGATCACGCTGCCGGTTCAGCTGCTGATCTCCGGCGCCGACTGGGTGGTGCACCACAAGCCGCAGCACCAGTTCTTCGAGCGGCTGGGCAGCGCCGTGAAGACCAAGACGGAGCTGCCGGGCTTCTTCCACGACACGCTGGGCGAGAAAGACCGGGCGCCGGCCGTGGCGCAGATCCGGGAATTCATCCTGCAGCGCTTCGACGCGCCGGCCGTGCCGGTGGACCGCACCGCGGCGCACCTGGCCGGCGACACGGCCGACGAATCGCGCGCGCTGGCCGAGCCGCTCTCGCCGCTGTCGCCTCGCGGCGCCTACTGGGCCCTGACGCGCGGGGGACTGCGCATCGGCGGCAAGCTCTCCAGCGGCATCGCGCTGGGCCACGAAACCGGCTTCGACTCGGGCAGCACGCTCGACTACGTCTACCGCAACCACCCCGAAGGCAAGGGGCCGCTGGGCCGCAGCATCGACAACACGTACCTCAACTCGATCGGCTGGCGCGGCATCCGGCAACGCAAGATCCACGTCGAGGAGTTGCTGCGCATCGCGATGGAGCGCCTGGCCGAGATGCACCGCGAGGTGCGGGTGATGGACATCGCCGCCGGCCACGGCCGCTACGTGCTCGACGCGGTGCTCGCGAGCCCGGTCAAGGCCAGCTCGATCCTGCTGCGCGACTACAGCGACATCAACGTGCGCGACGGCCGCGCGCTCATCGCCGAGAAGGGGCTGCAGGACACTGCGCAGTTCGTGCAGGCCGATGCCTTCGACCGCATCAGCCTCGCGACCGTGACGCCGCGGCCCACGCTCGCGGTGGTGTCGGGCCTGTACGAACTCTTCCCCGACAACGAGATGGTGCAGCGCTCGCTCGCGGGCGTGGGCGACGCGGTGGAAGACCGCGGCTACCTTGTCTACACCGGGCAGCCGTGGCATCCGCAGTTGGAGATGATCGCCCGCGCGCTCACCAGCCACCGGCAAGGCGAAGCCTGGGTCATGCGCCGCCGCACGCAGGTCGAGATGGACCAGTTGGTGGAAGAAGCGGGCTTCCGCAAGATCGACCAGCGGGTCGATGAGTGGGGGATCTTCACGGTGTCGTTGGCGGTGCGCACCGGGCGATGAAAGCCTGGTTCGCGCAACGGCCCTGGAAGCGCGCCGCCGCATGGCTCGTGTTTCTGGGACCGCTGTTCTACGCGACCTACGGCTTCGCCAACTGGTGGGCCACCACGCGCGCGAACGTGCCGTCGATGGCCTTCGACTGGGAGCGGCAGATCCCGTTCTGGCCGTGGACGATCTTTCCGTACTGGACGATCAACGTCTTCTACGCGCTGTCGCTGTTCCTCGCGCGCAGCAAGCACACGCTGGACCGGCATGCGCTGCGGCTGGTCACCGCGACGCTGGTCGCCTGCACCTGCTTCATCGCCTGGCCGCTGCACTTCAGCTTCGGGCAGCCTCCGGTCGATGGCGCGCCGGCGTTTCTCTTCAACGCGCTGCGCGGCTTCGACCAGCCGTTCAACCAGGCGCCCTCGTTGCACATCGCGCTGGCCGTGATCCTGTGGGACTGGTACCGGCAATTCATCCGTCCGCTGTGGGCGCGGCTGGTGCTGCATGTGTGGGCGTTCGCGATCTGCGCCTCGGTGCTCACGACCTGGCAGCACCACTTCATCGACATCCCGACCGGCGCGCTGCTCGGGGTGCTGTGCGTGTGGCTCTGGCCGCTGCAGCGGGTGGTGTCGATGCGGCGCGCCTGGCAGGTCACGCACGATGCGCAGCGGTGGAAGCTCGCGGCGTTCTATGCGGTGGGTGCGGCGCTGTTTCTTGCCGTTGCCTTGTACGGCGGCGGCGTGTGGCTGTGGCTCGCATGGCCGGCGGCATCGCTCGCCTTCGTGGCGCTCAACTACATCGGCCTCGGCGCGCGCGGCTTCCAGATGGACGCACGCGGGCGCATGGGCTGGGCGGCGCGCTGGCTGTTCGCGCCCTACCGCCTGGGCGCCGCGGTCAACGCCTGGCTCTGGACGCGCAAGCTGCCCGCCTCGGTCGAGGTGGTGCCCGGCTTGCGGCTCGGCCGGCGGCCCACGCACGCCGAATGGCTCGCCGCCGGCAAGCCGCGCCTCGTGAGCCTGTGCGCCGAACTGCAGATGCCGGCCGGCGTGCCGCATGCGCGGTGCGTGCCCTTGCTCGACCTGACGGTGCCGCCGACGGTGCGGCTGCAACGCGCGGCCGCGGTCATCGAAGGCCAGCGCCGCAACGCGGAGGGCGCGCCGGTGTGGGTCTGCTGCGCGCTCGGCTTTTCGCGCAGCGCCGCGGCGGTGATCGCCTGGCTGGGCCGCTACGGTTCGGCCGGCGGAATGGCGCAGGCCGAGGACGCGGTGCGCCGTGCGCGGCCGCAGATCGTGCTGCGCCCCGCGTGGCTGAGTTCGCTCGCGCCGCTCCATCCCGCACGAGAGGTGCCACCCCATGACTGACAACGACCGCGCCACCTGCGCCGCGCTCGCCGGCCTGCTGCGCGCCTTCACGGTGCTGGCGATCTGGGGCTTTGCGCTCACGTGCATCGCGGCGTTGGTGCTCGCGCTCACGCTGCGCTCGCTCCCGACCACGCCCACCATGGGCTTTGGCGCGGTCGTGATCCTCGGCGTGCTCGAACGTTATTTCGCCTTCCGGCTGCGGCTGGACCAGACGCTCTTCGGCGACCTCGCGCGCGGCACCATCGCCTCGCTGGACGCGCTCGACCGCGCGCTCGAGCGGCTGGGCCTTCGCAACGCGCCGTCGTCCCCCACAACGCGGCCGCTCGACGACCGCGTGCAGGGCACCCGCCAGCTCATGCAGCGCCACGCCATCGTGGTCGCCTGCCAGAGCGCCATGTTCCTTCTTGCCTTGATGACACAGGATTTCTCTTGACCGACGAAAACGAGAACAACAAGAACGACAAGCCCAACGACAGGCCGGAAAGCACGGTGTTGCGCCGCGGGCTCGCCATCGTCGCGGGCAAGCTGATCATCGGCGCGGCGGGGCTCCTGACTGGCGTGCGCGCCATCTGGAGCGGCACCACGCCCAAGGCCGAGCAGACGCTCTACTTCGCCAACCACACGAGCCACGGCGACTTCGTGCTGCTGTGGGCGACGCTGCCGCCCGACCTGCGCGCCCTCACCCGGCCGGTGGCGGGACAGGACTACTGGATGGCCTCGAAGGTGCGCCAGTTCATCGGCGCGGACGTGTTCAACGCGCTCATGATCCGCCGCGACGGCTCGGGCCAGGGCGACAACCCGGTCGAGCAGATGAAGGAGGCGCTGGAAGGCGGCGACTCGCTCATCATGTTTCCCGAAGGCACGCGCAACACCGGCGACGAGATCCTGCTGCCGCTCAAGAGCGGCCTCTTTCACCTGGCGCGCGCCTGCCCCAGCGTGCGGCTGGTGCCGGTGTGGATCGAGAACCTGAAGCGCGTGCTGCCCAAGGGCACGCTGGTGCCGATTCCGCTGGCCTGCACGGTGCGCTTCGGCACGCCGATCGTGCTGGCCGAAGGCGAGGACAAGAACACCTTCATCGCCCGCGCGCGCGCCGCCATGCTCGATTTGCGCCCCGAATACGACCGAAACGACAAGGCCGAGGGCGCCGCATCATGATCGAACTGTCTCCTTTCGCGTGGACCACGTTCAAGCTCTTCGGCGGCGTCTTCGGCGTGCTGTTGCTGGCCTCGGCCATCGGCGCGCTGCTCAAGTGGCGCGTGGCGCACGGCCAGCCGCATTCGGTGATCGACAACCTCAACTCGCGCGTGAACGCGTGGTGGGTGATGGTGGCGGTGATCGGCCTGGCCTTCGCCTTCGGCAAGGGCGGCGTGATCGTGCTGTTCTACCTGATCTCGTTCTATGCGCTGCGCGAGTTCATCAGCCTCGCGTACACGCGGCGCGGCGACCATGCGGCGATCGCGCTCGCGTTCTTCATCGCGCTGCCGGGGCAGTACTTTTTGATCTGGATCGAGTGGTACGGGCTCTATTCGATCTTCATCCCGGTCTACGCCTTCCTCATCCTGCCGATCCTCGCGGCGGTGGGCGGCGACACGCAGCGCTTCCTGGAGCGCACATCGAAGATCCAGTGGGGCCTGATGGTGTGCGTGTTCTGCATCAGCCACGTGCCCGCGCTGCTCACGCTGCAGATCCCGGGCTTCGAGGGCCGCAACCTGCTCCTGATCGCGTTCCTGGTGATCGTGGTGCAGGGCAGCGACGTGCTGCAGTACGTGTGGGGCAAGCTCTTCGGCAAGCGCAAGGTGGCGCCCGAACTCTCGCCCTCCAAGACCTGGGAAGGCCTCATCGGCGGCGTGGCCAGCGCCACCGCGCTGGGCGCGGCGCTCTACTGGGCCACGCCTTTCAATCCGTGGCAGGCGGCGCTGATGGCTTTCATGATCTGCTTCATGGGCTTCTTCGGCGGCTTGGTGATGTCGGCCATCAAGCGCGACCGCGGCGTGAAGGACTGGGGCTCGATGATCGAAGGCCATGGCGGCATGCTCGACCGGCTGGACTCGGTGATCTTCGCGGCGCCGATCTACTTCCACGCACTGCGCTACTGGTGGGTGCCGTGAGCACCGCAGCAGTCAAAACCCCGAAGACTGCTGCGAAGGCGGAGCGCATCGTCGACGACGCGCCCGTCGAATTCGCCAACGCCGCGGCGCTCGTGCGCTGGTACAAGCGCCACCACGGCACGCACGCCGGCGTGTGGCTGCGCATCGCGAAGAAGGCCAGCGGCATCGCCTCCATCGACCACCCCGAGGCATTGGAAATCGCGCTGTGCTTCGGCTGGATCGACGGGCAGCGCAAGAGCGACACGGACGACGGCGAACGGTATTTTCTGCAGCGCTTCACGCCGCGCACCGCGCGCAGCACCTGGTCGAAGATCAACCGTGACAAGGCGCTGAAACTGATCGACGAAGAACGCATGCAGCCGGGCGGGCTGGCCGAAGTGGAGCGGGCGAAGGCCGACGGCCGCTGGGATGCGGCCTACGACGGCGCGAGCGTGGCGACCGTGCCGCCCGACCTGCAGGCCGCGCTCGATGCGAACAAGAAGGCCGCGAAGTTCTTCGCCACGCTGGATGCGCGCAATCGCTATGCGGTGCTGTTTCGCACGCAGGGAGCGAAGAAGGCCGAGACGCGGGCCCGGCGCATCGCGAAGTTCGTGGAGATGCTCGCCAAGGGCGAGAAGATCCACCCCTGAGGCGTACTAGTCTTCGTCCATCACCCGTGAGCGACCGAACCAGAAACCCACGATCAGGCCCACCGTGCCAAAGCCGACGGCGCCCCAGAGGCTCAGGAAATTGAAGACGTTGTAGCGGCCCGGCTGCTGCGCCAGCGCGCTCACGAGTTCAGGCTCGACCAGTCCGCCCAGGCCGCGTGCGGCGGCGAAATCGAAACCCGCATCGCCCAGGAAATTGAGCGTCACCAGCATCGGCAGCACCGTCAGGAACGGGAACCACGCACCGCGCACCTTGCGCCAGTTCATGAAGTAGGCGGCTGCCAGCAGCACGGCGCCCACCCCGATCAATCCGAGCACGACGGGCCGCCGGGCCAGCGGCAGCAGCCAGGGCCAGACCCACTGCAGTGGACAGAGCGGCCACTCCGCCCGCGGCGCGATGCCGCCCGGCCGCGCGAAGGCCTGCCACCCCAGCGCGAGCGTGGCGCGGCCCACCAGCGCGGACGCACAGCCCACGGCCGCAACGCCCAGGCAGCCGATGCGCAGCAGAGACGAACGAGGCTCGGGGACGACATGCGGCGGCATGACGGTCCGCGTGTAGCTGCCCCGGCTCCAGCGCTTCGTCACCACGACGGGCTGCGGCTGGGGCGGTGTCAGTTCGCCGCGGACCAGCCAGTCGGTCGCAAGGATCGCCAGTGCGAACGCCATCGCGGCGGTGAGCCATGCGCAGGCGCCCGGCATGTCGATGAAGCCGACCGGCGTCATCAACGGCAGGTTGCCGTAGACGATGCCCGCGCATCCGTAGGCCAGGAGAATCGGCACGCAACCGATCAGGGCTACGCGCAAGAGCAGCAAGTCGCTGTGGACCGATTCGTGGCGCAGCGCCTCGACGCGCGACCAGGCCCCGCGCAGGTTCACTTGGCCAGGGCCTTCAGCGCCAGCTTGATGCCATCGCTCACCGTCGCATCCTTGGGCAGCGCCTTCAGGGCCAGCGCCGCTTCCTTGTCGCTGTAGCCCAGCGCAATCAGCGCCTGCAGGATGTCAGCCTGCGCATCGGAGGCCGCGTGCGCGGGCAGGCCGATGTCGGCGCCCAGCTTGCCCTTGAGCTCCAGCAGCAGCCGCTCGGCGGTCTTCTTGCCGATGCCCGGGATCTTCACGAGCCGGCCCAGCTCCTGCGTGGTGATCGCCTGCGACAGCTCGCCCACGCTCATGCCCGAGAGCAGCCCGAGCGCGGTGCGCGGGCCCACGCCGGTGATCTTGATGAGCTGGCGGAAAGCCGCGCGCTCCTCGGCGGTGCCGAAACCGTAGAGAATCTGCGCGTCCTCGCGCACCACGAAATGCGTGAGCAGCGAAACGCGCTCTCCGGTGCCGGGCAGGTTGTAGAACGTGCTCATCGGCACATCGACCTCGTAACCGACGCCGTTGCAGTCCACCACCACCTGCGGTGGATTGCGCTCGGCCAGGATGCCGGTGAGTTTGCCTATCATTGGCCCACCCCCGTTGCTTGCTCACTTCGTGTAGCCGCCTCCCCCCTCAAGGGGGCAACACCGGCGGCCCGGCAAAGCCGGTTCCGCGGTGTTCCCCGCTTTGGATTGCGTTTTTTCGAGCATGGCTGGTCTTGCATAGGGCTGCCAAATAGATGGAAATGGATACCGCGTGATTCTGCGACACACCTTTACCCCACCGAACAACTCGCGCCTCGGACACCTGTGCGGACCGCTCGATGCGCACCTGCGCCGCATCGAGGAAGCCCTGGGCGTGAAGATCGCGCACCGCCACGAGCAGTTCAAGGTCGACGGCCCCAAGGCCTCGGCGCAGCGCGCGATGGACGTGCTGCAGGCGCTGTACGAAATCGCCCAGCGCCCGATCGATCCGGCCGTGGTGCAGCTCACGCTGGCCGGCGACGGCTCGATGAGCGACGAGGACGCGGCCATGCTCGTCACCCGCCGCGCCGACCTGCGCGCGCGCACGCCGACGCAGGCGCTGTACCTGGACAACATCGCCAAGCACGACATCACCTTCGGCATCGGCCCGGCCGGCACCGGCAAGACGTACCTGGCGGTGGCCTGCGCGGTCGATGCGCTGGAGCGCGCGGCGGTGCAGCGCATCGTGCTCACGCGCCCGGCCGTGGAGGCGGGCGAGCGGCTCGGCTTCTTGCCGGGCGACCTGACGCAGAAGGTCGATCCGTACCTGCGGCCGCTGTACGACGCGCTCTACGACCTCATGGGCTACGAGAAGGTGCAGAAGGCCTTCGAGCGCAATGCGCTGGAGATCGCGCCGCTGGCCTTCATGCGCGGGCGCACGCTGAACAACGCGTTCGTGATCCTGGACGAGGCGCAGAACACCTCGGTCGAGCAGATGAAGATGTTCCTCACGCGCATCGGCTTCGGCGCGAAGGCGGTGGTGACGGGCGACGTGAGCCAGATCGACCTGCCCAAGCAGCAGTTGAGCGGGCTGATCGACGCCGAGCGCGTGCTCCGGCGCGTGAGCGGCATCGCGATCACGCACTTCACGAGCGCCGACGTGGTGCGGCATCCGCTGGTGGCCAAGATCGTCGATGCCTACGACGGGCAACGCAAGCGCACCGGCACGCATTGAGATGGCGCTGCCGGCACTTGCTCTTTCACTGCAGTTCGGGCGCTTCAAGGGCGTCGAGCGTCATCGCGTCGCGCTGCCGCGCCACCGCGTCGCGCGCTGCATCCGCCATGCGCTGGACATCGACGGCGAGATCACGGTGCGCATCGTCGATGCCGACGAAGGACAGCGCCTGAACCGCGAATTCCGCGGCAAGGACTACGCGACCAACGTGCTGACCTTCGACTATGCGCAAAGCCCGGTCGCCATGGCCGACCTGGTGCTGTGCGCGCCGGTGGTCGCGCGCGAGGCCAAGGAGCAGCGCAAGACGCTGGCCGCGCACTACGCGCACCTGCTGGTGCACGGCACGCTGCACGCGCAAGGCTGGGACCACGAGACCAGCGAGGCCGACGCCGACGAGATGGAGGCGTACGAGATCCAGATCCTCGCGGAGCTGGGCATCCGCGATCCGTACGGCAAGTAGCAAGTCGCTACGCGGACATCTGCAGCGGGATCGTGACCGGTCCGTCGTTGACGAGGTGCACCTGCATGTCGGCGCCGAACTCGCCGGTCGCCACCACCGGATGCGCGGCGCGTGCCTGCGCCACGAAGTAGTCGTAGAGTCGGCGCCCCTCGTCGGGCGGTGCCGCGAGCGTGAAGCTCGGGCGGTTGCCGCCGCTCACGTCGGCGGCCAGCGTGAACTGGCTCACCACCAGGAGGCCGCCGCCGATGTCCTGCACGCTGCGGTTCATCTTGCCGGCGTCGTCCGAGAAGATGCGCAGCTTGAGGATCTTGGCGAGCATGCGGTCGGCGAGCGCATCGACGTCGCCGCGTTCCGCGCACAGGAGGATCAGGAGGCCGGCATCGATGGCGCCGACGGTCTGGCCAGCAATGTCGACGCGGGCGTTCGCGACGCGCTGGAGGATGGCTTTCATGGGTGTGCTGGTTCTTCCACGGTCCGGGTGGCGCGCGCTTCCATGGTGAGCGGCAGCAGCTGGATGGTGACGCGCAGGCCGGGCACTGCGTCCATCAGGGCCTGCTCAAGCTGGTCGCGCATGGCGGCGGCGTGCTGCAAGGTCCAATCGCCGGGCACGTGCATGTGCAGGTCGGCAAAGCGGCGTTGGCCGGCGCCGCGCGTCACCATGTCGTCGAAGCGCAGGCGGCTGCCCTCGGGCTGGCGCGCCGCGAAGGCATCGAGCGTGGCGCGCACGGTGGCCAGGGTTTCGGCGTCCAGGGCTTCGTCCATCAGGCCCTGCGACGAGCGCCACACCAGCTTGACGCCCTCGCGCACGATGTTGAGCGCCACGCCGATGGCCAGGAGCGGATCGAGCCAGAGCCAGCCGCTGAAATGCACGCCGACGATGCCGATTACCACGGCGGCGGAGGTCCAGACGTCGGTCATCAGGTGGCGGCCGTCGGCCTCCAGCGCGATGGAGCGGTGGGTGCGCGCGGCGCGGAACAGCATCACCGCCAGCGCTGCATTGAAGCCCGAGCTGAGCACCGACAGCGCCAGACCCCAGCCCAGTTGCTCGAGCGGCTGGGGCGACAGCAGCCGCTGCACCGACACCCAAAGGATCGCCACCGCTGCGCCGACGATCAGGATGCCTTCGAAGCCGGAGGAGAAGTATTCGGCCTTGTGGTGGCCGTAGGGATGGTCCTCATCGGCCGGCCGCTCGGCGATCGTCACCATTGCCAAGGCGAACATGGCGCTGGCAAGATTGACGAACGACTCCATCGCATCGGAGATCAGGCCCATCGAATTGGTCATGTAGCCCGCCAGCCCCTTGAGCACGATGGTGACCAGAGCCACGGCCACGGAGACGCGGAGCAGAGTTTTGGGAGTGAGCGTCATGGGCAATCGGAACGCAGATTCGGCAAAAGACGACGCAAAAAGCGGCAAAAGGACGCAAGATGACGCTGAATTATCAGCGCAGTGTCCACATGTAACGCCTTCGGCCTAATATTTGTGACCAATTGCGAAACATTCTTCGCAGAGAGTCGGATGATGAAAAACCTTTTGAACGTTTTGGGTGGCCTTGCCTTGATGGGCACCACCATGATGACCCAGGCCCAGACGCCGCCCGCCGCGCCGGTCGCCCCTGTTGCCGCCGTTGCCGAGCTCCAGGCCGGTTTCGTGAAATCGGTGCGTGGCAACGTGCAGTTGCTCAGCGCCGCCGGCACCACGCGCACCGCCGCCGCCGGCGATGCACTGGGGTCCGTGGACCGCATCGTGACCGGTCCCGATTCTTCGGCCTCCGTGGTTCTTCGCGACGACACGACCCTGGTGGTCGGGCCCTCCTCGCGCATGGACCTGAAGGAATTCCACTTCGACTCCACCACGCGCGACGGCGGCCTCCTGGTCTCGCTGTTGCGCGGCTCGATGCGCATGATCACCGGCCTCATCGGCAAGACCAACCCCGACGCCGTGCGGGTCGAGACGCAAACGGCCACCATCGGCATCCGCGGCACCGACTTCATCGTGCAAACCGACGGGCAGCCATGATGATGATGACGAAAACCCCGTCGCACCGCCTTCTCCTTCTCCCCACCGCACTGATCACCCTCCTGCTTGCCGCTTGCTCGACGCCGGGCACGCGGGTGGTGCTGCTTCCGCAGGCCGACGGCAGGCCGTCCGCCGTCGTGGTGCGCGCCAAGGATGGGGAGGAAATCCTCTCCCAGCCCTACCAGCGCGCCACGGCCGCGGTGGGCGCCAAGGGCGCGCCGGTGGTCGACCAGGCCGATTCGGCCAAGGTCCAGGCGGACAACAAGCCGCTGTTCGACATGCGCCCGCCCCCGCCGCAGCGCTACACGGTGTTCTTCGAGGTCGGCGGCACCACGCTGACCCCGGCGTCGCAGCAGATCATGACCGAGGCCCTGGCCGCGGCCCTGGCCCGCAGCGGCGGCGACATCGTGGTGACGGGCCACACCGATACCAAGGGCACCGGCGAATCGAACGACCAGCTGTCGCGCCGCCGGGCGCAGGAAGTGGTTCAGTTGTTCGTCGAGCGGCAGTTCCCGGCCAACCGCGTCGAGGCCGTGGGCCGCGGCGAGCGCGACCTGGCCGTGCCGACCGCTGACGAGGTGGACGAGCCGCGCAACCGGCGCGTCACCATCGAAGTCCGCTGAACGCGGGCGATCAGCTCAGGGTCACCCGCGCGAACTTGCGCTTGCCGACCTGCACCACGTAGCTGCCCGCGGGCAGCTTCAGCGCCTTGTCGCTGATCACGACCGAGTCGACGCGCACCCCGCCGCCGTCGATCAGGCGGTTGCCGTCCCCGGCTGAAGACGCCAGGTTCGCCTGCTTGAGCAGTTGGCCGATGCCCATCGGCGCGCCACTGAGCGACACCTCGGGAATCTCGTCCGGCACGCCGCCCTTGCTGCGGTTGATGAAATCCTGCTCCGCCGTCTCGGCCGCCGCCGCGCTGTGGAAGCGCGCGGTGATTTCCTTGGCCAGCGCGACCTTCGCATCCTTCGGATTGCGGCCGCCGGCGATTTCGGCCTTCAGCGCCTCGATCTGTTCCAGCGACTGGAAGCTCAGCAGCGTGTACCAGCGCCACATCAGGTCATCGGAAATCGACAGCACCTTGGCGAACATGGTGTTGGCGTCTTCGCTGATGCCGATGTAATTGTTCTTGCTCTTGGACATCTTCTCGACGCCATCGAGCCCTTCCAGCAGCGGCATAGTGAGTATGCACTGCGGTTCCTGGCCGTATTCCTGCTGGAGATGACGGCCCACGAGCAAGTTGAACTTCTGGTCCGTGCCGCCCAATTCAAGGTCGCTCTTGAGCGCCACCGAGTCGTAGCCCTGCATCAGCGGATAGAGGAATTCGTGCACCGAAATCGACTGGCCGGCCTTGAAGCGTTTGTTGAAGTCGTCGCGCTCCATCATCCGGGCCACCGTGTACTTGGCGGCCAGCTGGATCATTCCGCGGGCGCCCAGCGGGTCGCTCCACTCGGAGTTGTACCGAATCTCGGTCTTCTCGGGGTCCAGCACGAGGCTGGCCTGCTTGTAGTAAGTCTGGGCGTTGGCCTCGATCTGCTCCCGGGTGAGCGGCGGACGGGTGTTGTTGCGGCCGGAGGGGTCGCCGATCGTGCTGGTGAAATCGCCGATCAGGAAGATCACCCGGTGCCCCAGGTCCTGGAGCTGGCGCATCTTGTTAAGCACCACCGTGTGGCCGATGTGGATGTCCGGCGCGGTCGGGTCGAGCCCGAGCTTGATGCGAAGTGGCGTTCCGGTCGCCTCGGAGCGCTGGAGCTTGCGCACCCACTCGTCCTGCGGCAGCAACTCGTCAGCCCCACGGAGGGATATTTCGAGCGCACGTCCTACACTATTTGAGAGGGTCATGGATGTAACAGATTCGGCCTTTACGGGCTTTTTTGGCTGACTTTAGGGATGCCGAAGCTATACTCAGCCCGACTTTTCAAGCGCCGAATTCTAAGCGGCGCTTTTTCCGCACCGTCTCCTGCCGCCCTGAACGCACTGGGCCTTGCAGCACGGATTTGCAGAACCTGAGCTGGAATTCATAGTTTGATCAACGGCATTCTTGCCGCCGAGGAGCTCCTTGCTTCTCGCGTGGCCTATACGTTCCGTACCTATCCCAAGCAGATCACGGCGCTCATCGCCGCGGCCATGCTGAGCGCCGGCACCCTCGCGGTGGCCTCGCTGGGTCCTGACGCTTCCGACCTTCCGGTCCACCAGATCCTCGAAGCCACGGCGCCCCAGTCTTTCGCAGACCAGACGGCTTCGCTCGAGAACTTCAGCTTCACGCTGTTTCGCACCGACATCACCCGCTCGAGCGACACGGCCGAAGCCCTTCTGAGGCGCCTGGGCATTTCCGATCCCGCAGCCACCGCCTTCGTGCGCGGCAGCGGCGAAGCCCGCAATGCGCTGTTCGCCCGCGCCGGCCGCACCATCACGGCCGAAGCCACGCAGGAAAACCAGCTCAAGAAGCTGAGCGCCCGCTGGATTCCCGACGGTGACGGCGGCTTCAAGCGTTTCGTCATCGAGCGCACGCCGGTCGGCTTCGTCGCCCTCACCGAGCGCGACACGCTGACGCCGGGCACGCGCCTGGCCAGCGGCACCATCCGCACCTCGCTGTTCGCCGCCACCGACGACTCGCGCATTCCCGACGCGGTGGCGAGCCAGCTGGCCGACATCTTCGCGGGCGACGTCGACGTGCGGGCTCTGCGCAAGGGCGACCGCTTCGCCGTGGTCTACGAGACTTTCGAAGCCGACGGACAGGCGCTGCGCAGCGGCCGCGTGCTCTCGGCCGAGTTCGAGAACAACGGCAAGATCCACCAGGCCGTCTGGTTCCAGCCCCCGGGCGCGGGCCAGAAGGGCAGCTACTACCGCCCGAACGGCGACAGCCTGCGCAAGGCCTACCTGGCGACGCCGGTCGAGTTCTCGCGCGTGTCCAGCGGTTTCGCGATGCGCATGCATCCGATCCTGAACAGCTGGCGCCAGCACAACGGCATCGACTACGCGGCGCCCACCGGCACCTCGGTGCGCACGGTCGGCGACGGCACGGTCGATTTCGCGGGCACGCAGAGCGGCTACGGCAACATCATCATCATCACGCACCGCAACAACCAGCAAACGGCGTATGCGCACCTGAGCCGCATCGACGTCAAGGCCGGCCAGAGCGTGAGCCAGGGCCAGGCGATCGGCGCCGTGGGCTCCACGGGCTGGGCCACCGGTCCGCACCTGCACTTCGAATTCCGCGTGGGCGGCGTCTATCAGGACCCGGCCACCATCGCGCAAGAAGGCGGCGCCCCGATCACCGCGGCGCTGCGCCCGGCGTTCGAGCGGATCGCCGTCGGCGCCCGCACCGAGCTGGCAGCCGCCTTCTCCGTCATCCAGGCCAGCGCGGACTGAGCACGCTCGCGGCGGTCTTCTCCAGACACCGATCCTGAGATGGCCGCCGAGCTTTTCATCGGCCTGATGTCGGGCACATCGCTCGACGGCGTCGACGGCGTGCTTGCCGACCTTTCCGACGGCCGGATCGCGGTGAAGGCCTACGCCACCGCGGAGTTTCCCGTGGCCTTGCGCGCGGAGCTCATGGCGCTCAACACCCCCGGCGACAACGAACTGCATCGCGCGGCGCTGGCCGGCAACGGGCTCGCCCGGGCCTATGCCGGCGTGGTCCAGCAACTGCTGGCGGACAGCGGCATCGCCGCAGGAGCGATCACCGCCATCGGCGCGCACGGGCAGACGGTGCGCCACCGGCCGCTCGAATTCGACGACGTCGGCTACACCCTGCAGATCAACAACCCCTCGCTGCTGGCCGAGCTGACCGGCATCGACGTGGTCGGCGACTTCCGCAGCCGCGACCTCGCCGCCGGCGGCCAGGGCGCGCCGCTGGTGCCGGCGTTTCACCGCGCCCTGTTCGCGCGTGCCGACGAAACCGTCGCGGTGCTGAACATCGGCGGCATTTCCAACTTGAGCCTGCTCCCGGCCACCAATGCCCCCGATGGCGCCATCGTGCTGGGCTTCGACTGCGGTCCCGGCAACGCGCTGATGGACCACTGGTGCCAGACCTACCAGGGCCAGCCCTTCGACCGCGGCGGCCAGTGGGCGGCCAGCGGGCAGGTGCTGCCTCAACTGCTCGCACAGTTGCGGGCCGATCCGTATTTCGCCAAGGCGCCGCCGAAAAGCACGGGGCGCGACCTGTTCAATCCGACCTGGCTGGCCTCGCACCTCGGGACCACGGCCATGGCGCCTGCCGATGTGCAGGCCACGTTGACGGAGTTGACAGCCAGCACCTGTGCCGCCGATCTCGTCAGCTACGGAAAAGATAGCAAGCTGCTGATCGTCTGCGGCGGTGGCGCGCTGAACGACCATCTCCTTGGACGCCTACGCACGCTGCTTCCCGGTGTGCAGGTGGTGGCATCGACCGACCAAGGCCTGCCACCTCAGCAGGTCGAGGCCGCGGCGTTTGCCTGGCTCGCGCGGTGCACCGTTCGGCGCGAGGCGGGCAATCTGGCCAGCGTGACCGGGGCGCGCGGTGCGCGGGTGCTGGGCGCGATCTACCCGGCCTGAGCCTCAGCCCTGACCGGAAACTTCCGGTTGCGCAGGCTGCGCTGCGCGAACTTCCGCGGGCAGATGCCAGAAGATCAAGGCAGATGCCACCGTGATCAGACCCATGCTCGCAAAAGTGGCCTGAAAGGCGTCGAGCGTGTGCGCGGCCGTTTCGGTGCCAAAGATGCCGTTGTAGCCCGCCAGCACGGCGCCAGCGGCCGCTACGCCCAGGCTCATCGCCAGCATCTGCACCATCGACAGCAGGCTGTTGCCGCTGCTGGCCATGCTGCCGTCCAGGTCCTTGAGCGTGATCGTGTTCATCGCGGTGAACTGCAGGGAATTGACCGCACCGAAAGCCAGCAGTTGCAGCACGTGAAGCACCATGGGCTGGCCGGGCGCCGTCAGGCCGAAGCTGGCCATCGTGCAGCCCACCAGCACCGTGTTGACCACCAGCACCTTGCGATAGCCGTGGCGGGTGATCAGCGGCGTGGCAAAGCGCTTCATGGCCATGCCCGCCAGCGCGATCGGCAGCATCATCAGGCCGGCCCGCACCGGCGAATAGCCCATCGACACCTGCAGCAGCAGCGGCACGAGAAAGGGCATGCAACTGCTGCCAAGGCGCGAGAACAGATTGCCGATCAGCCCGATGCTGAGCGTCGGCACGCCGAACAGCGAGGGCGCGAACAGGGGCTCCGGCGTGCGCGCGGCGCGCAGCCAGTAGGCCACCACACTCGCGAAGCCGAAGATCAGCACGACCATCACACCGCCCTGGCGCAGGCCGAGTTCGGACACGCCGTCCAGCGCCAGCGAGATCGCCACCATGCCGAAGGCCAGCATCGCGTAGCCCACGCTGTCGAAGCGCTTCTGGATGGCGCCGCGCAGGTCCGGCATGTACTTGAGCGTGGCGATGCAGCCCGCTAGGCCGACCGGCACGTTGATCAGGAAGATCCAGTGCCAGGAGGCGTACTGCACCAGCCAGCCGCCCAGCGTGGGCCCCAGCAAGGGGCCTATGAGCCCCGGGATCGCGACGAAACTCATCGCCTGGAGGAATTCGCCTCGCGGCACCGTGCGCAGCAGCGCCAGGCGCCCCACAGGCAGCAGCAACGCGCCGCCCAGGCCCTGCACCACCCGAGCGGCCACGAGCTGCCCCAACCCCTGCGACAGCGCGCAGAGCACCGACCCGGCGGCGAACAGCACGATGGCCGCGAAGAAGATGCGCCGCGTGCCAAATCGGTCGGCGATCCAGCCCGAGGCGGGGATCAGCATCGCCATCGTGAGCGCATAGGCCACCACCACCGACTGCATCCGCAGCGGGCTCACGCTCAGGCTCGCGGCCATGGCCGGCAGCGCGGTGTTGATGATGGTGGCGTCCAGCGTCTGCATGAAGAAGCCGACGGCCACGAGCCACAAGAGGCTCTTGCGGGAGGGATCGACGGCGGTGGCGGCTTCGGACGTCATGGAAGAAGGAAAGCGAAAAACGACGGGCAGCAAAAAGCCGCCCGGAGGCGGCTTTCTTGGAGGGGCCTTGTCAGCGGCATCCAGGCATCAGGCCGAGAAGCTCGATCCGCAGCCGCAGGTGCTGGTGGCGTTCGGGTTCTTGATCACGAACTGGGCGCCCTGGAGGTCTTCCTTGTAGTCGATCTCGGCGCCGACCAGATACTGGTAGCTCATGGCATCGATCAGCAGCGACACGCCATTCTTGGTCATGGTGGTGTCGTCTTCGTTGGTGATTTCATCGAAGGTGAAACCGTACTGGAAGCCGGAGCAACCGCCGCCCTGCACGAACACGCGCAGCTTCAGCTCGGGGTTGCCTTCTTCGGCGATCAGGTCGGCCACCTTGGCTGCCGCGCTGTCGGTGAAGACGATCGGCTCGGGCATCTGGGTCTGGATGTTTTCGGCTACGGCGCTCATGGGGGTAACTCCTTGGGGGGCCGGACATGCGGCCAATGGAACGAATGCTACTGCAATGCCGCATTTCCGGCAGGCTGACTGTGGCGTGCACCCCAACGCAAGTGGGGTCGGATGCGTCGCACGCCAAGTACTGGCAACGAAAAAGCCGCCCGAAGGCGGCTTTGGTTCGCAACGAACAGGATCAGCGCTTGCTGAACTGCTTGCGGCGACGGGCGGAGTGCAGACCGACCTTCTTACGTTCGACTTCACGCGCATCGCGCGTTACGAAGCCGGCTTGGCTCAGCACGGGCTTGAGCGTCGCGTCGTAGTCAATCAGCGCGCGGGTGATGCCGTGGCGCGTTGCGCCGGCTTGACCCGATTCGCCGCCACCGTTCACGTTGACCATCACGTCGAAAGCTTCGAGGTTGTTGGTCAGCGCCAGGGGCTGCTTGGCAATCATGATCGAGGTTTCGCGGCCGAAGAACTCTTGGATGTCCTTGCCGTTGACCGTGATCTTGCCGGTGCCTTTTTTCAGAAACACACGGGCGACGCTCGATTTGCGACGGCCGGTGCCATTGTTCCATTCACCAATCATTCTCAAGGCTCCTTACAGTTCCAGCACTTTGGGCTGTTGGGCGGTATGCGGGTGCTCTGCGCCACCGTAGACCTTGAGTTTCTTGATCATCGCGTATCCCAGCGGGCCCTTGGGCAGCATGCCCTTGACGGCCTTTTCCAGGGCACGGCCCGGGAACTTGGATTGCATGTCGCGGAAGTTGGTGGCACTGATGCCGCCCGGGTAGCCCGAGTGACGGTAGTACACCTTGTCGATCGACTTGGCGCCGGTGACACGCAGTTGTGCTGCGTTGATGATGACGATGAAGTCACCGGTATCGACGTGAGGCGTGTAAATGGCCTTGTGTTTGCCGCGCAAACGGAGAGCAACTTCGCTGGCTACTCGTCCGAGGACCTTGTCGGTCGCGTCAATCACAAACCACTCGTGCGTCACGTCAGCGGGCTTGGCGCTGAACGTTTTGGTCATGAGTTTTTCTCTTGAAAAAAGAGGGTTTGGCGAGCCCTTTTCCACGGTCGGCGTTCCTCTGATGGGAATCTCTTAGGTGGGTTTTCATTCGCCCCGCAAGCGGGTTGAATGCCTTCGCCGCGGGGCTACAAAAACGCTGCGAAGCCCGCGATTATATGAAGAATCGGCCGATCTGGCCAATTTCCGCCGTCGCCGGGCTTCGCGCGGGGGCGCTGCAGCTCAGTGGGCCGGCGCGGCCACCGGGCTGGCCACGGCGACCCCGGTGTCGATCTTGCGAACCAGGGTGCCGGTGTCCAGGCTTTCGTCGCGGTGCCCGCTGCGGTCGTACAGACGCTCTTCGCCGATGACCATCTGGATCCACGTCGGGTACGTGTAGGCCGTGCCGGCGCTGTCGTCCACCGCAGCGCCGATCACGCCACCGGCGATGGCGAAATTACCCAGGAAACCGATGTTGGGACGCGAGATCGCCTGGCCGGTGGCCACGCCCTGCCCGTCGACGGCGCACTGGATCACGAGGTCGGCCCGCGAGCGGCGCACGCCGATGACCCGGCCGGAGCGCATCCTCACCTTGGCCTTGTCGTTGACCGCCCGGCATCGCGCATCGGGAATGAGCTCGCCCTTCTGCGACAGGACGTCCACGCGCATCGGCTGATCGAGCCCCTGGCTGACGGCGGCGCAGCCGCCCAGGACCGACAAAATCCCCATCGTGGCCGCGAGGCCCCAAAATCTCCAGTTCGACGGACTCATCCTGTTTCCCTCTAGTTTTGTAATTTGATGTTACCGCAGCCTCTGTTGATAGGCTGTTGCACATCTGCCACCTATCCGGAATCCCCTCATGTTCAGTTACCGCCACGCCTTCCATGCCGGCAACCACGCCGACGTGCTCAAGCACACGGTGCTGATTGCCACGCTCGACCACCTGCTTGAAAAAGAAGCAGCACTCACGGTCGTCGACACCCACGCCGGCGCGGGCCTCTATCGGCTCGATGGCGACTACGCCGACACCAGCGGCGAGGCGGCAGACGGCATCCTGCGTCTGCTGGCCCCTCCCAAAGAGCCCGCCGCACCCGCGCCCGCCGCAAAATCGGCGGCCAAGAAAGCGGCCCCGGAAGCCGAGGCACCGCTGGCCGACGCGATCGCGCGCTACCTCGGCGTGATCCACGACTTCAACCCCAAGGGCGGCGCCCGCGTCTACCCCGGCTCGCCGTTCATCGTGCAGCACCTGCTGCGCGACCACGACAAGCTCAAGCTGTTCGAGCTGCACCCCACCGACGCGCGCACGCTGGACGCCAACATCGCCCAGCTGGAGGCCGGCCGGCAGATCGCCGTGCTGCGCGAAGACGGCTTCGGGAGCGCCACCAAGTTCCTGCCGCCGCCGTCGCGCCGCGCGCTGGTGCTGATGGACCCCAGCTACGAAATCAAGAGCGACTACGCCCGCGTGCTCGACTTCGCGGCCGAGGCGCTCAAGCGCTTCGCCACGGGCACGTATGCCGTCTGGTATCCGATCATTCCGCGGCCCGAGGCGCACGACCTGCCGCGCCGGCTCAAGACCATGGCGACCAAGGCCGGCAAGCCGTGGCTGCATGCCACGCTGACGGTCAAGTCGAGCAAGCTGACGGCCACGCCCACCGGCGAGACCAAGCGTCCGGGTCTCCCGGCCAGCGGCATGTTCCTGATCAACCCGCCCTACACGCTCAAGCCGCTGCTCGCCGCGGCGCTGCCGCAGCTGGCGGAGAAGCTGGCGCAGGACCGCAACGCGACCTTCTCGCTCGACAGCGGCGGCTGATCAGCCCTTTCAGCGCCTCAACGGTGCCGCCGCGGCGGCACGATCACCTTGCGCCGGGCCGGCACCGCGGCCTTGGCACGGTCGGCGCCCGGTGCCACCGGCGCGGCGGCCTCGCCCGGCTCGGCCTGCACACCGCCGCAACGCATGCCCCCGGGCCCGACGACCGACAGCGCCACCTGCTTGATGCCCAGGCCGATCAGCCCGATGCGGTCGGCGGCGGCCCGGCTCAGGTCGATGACGCGGCCCTGCGCATAGGGGCCGCGGTCGTTGATGCGCACCAGCACCTCGCTGCCGTTGACCAGGCTGCGCACGCAGACGCGCGTCCCGAACGGCAGGGTCTTGTGGGCGGCCGTCAGGGCCGTCATGTCGAAGCGCTCGCCGCTCGCGGTCTTGCGCTGGTGGAACTGGATGCCGTACCAGGACGCGCCGCCGCGCTCGAAGATATCGCGCGGGCCGTCGTCGCCGGGCACGCCGTCGTCGGGCGTCAACTCGCCGGTGCCGGACACCGCGAGGTCATAGCGCACCGACGGCACATCCGAGCGCGCCGAAGCGCCCGGCGGAACCGCCAGCCCCTTCGACAGCGGCCGCAGGCGCGAGCCCGCCGCCGCACCCGGATCGGTGCCGCCCTCGGTGGCGGGCGGCATGGCGCAGCCCGCAAGCACGCAGGTGGCAGCGACGATCGCGAGGCGAAGCCCCGCGCGCAGCGACGAACCTGCGGCGCGCCCTCTCAATCGAGGCGCTCCAGAATCGCCAGCGTCGCCGCCGACTGGTTCATCGTGTAGAAGTGGATCGCGGGTGCGCCGCCGTCACGCAGGCGCGCGCAGAGGTCGGTCACCACGTCCAGGCCGAAGGCCTTGATCGAGGCCGTGTCGTCGCCGAAGCCCTGCAGGCGCAGCCGGATCCAGCGCGGGATCTCGGCGCCGCAGGCGTCCGAGAAGCGCATGAGCTGCGTCGAGCTCGTGATGGGCATGATCCCCGGCACGATCGGCGTGTCGATGCCGAGCTTGCGCACGTCGTCGACGAAGCGGAAGTAGGCCTCGGGGCTGAAGAAATACTGGGTGATGGCCGAATCGGCGCCCGCCTTCACCTTCGCGGCGAAGGCCTGCAGGTCGGCCTCGGGCGAGCGGGCCTGCGGATGCACTTCGGGATAGCAGGCCACCTCGATATGGAAGTCGCGGCCCGTTTCCTCGCGGATGAAGGCCACGAGATCGCTCGCGTAGTGGAATTCCCCGCCGATGCCATAGCCGCTCGGCAGGTCGCCGCGCAGCGCCACGAGGCGCTTGACGCCCATGGCCTTGAGTTCGGCCAGCTGCTCCCGCACGGTGGCCTTGGTGGCACCGATGCACGAGAAATGGCTGGCGGCATCGACGCCTTCGCCCAGGATCTCCTGCACCGCACCGAAGGTGCCCTGGTGCGTGGAGCCGCCGGCACCGTAGGTGACCGAGCAGAACTGGGGCTTGCGCACGTACAGCTGCTGGCGCACGGCGCGCAGCTTAACCGCGCCTTCGGGCGTCTTGGTCGGGAAGAATTCGAAACTCAGCGGAAGGCGCACCTGCGTCTCCTTAGGAGCCGTTCGCGCCGGACGCGCGCACGGCGTGAATGAAAAACTCGCGGTTGCCGTCGCCACCGGCGATCGGGCTGTCGAACCACTGCAGCACGCGCAGCTCGAGTGCGGCGCACGCATCGCGCAGGCGCTTCTCGACGATCTCGTACATCGCCGCATCGCGCACGATGCCGCCCTTGCCGACCTGGCCGGGCTGCAGTTCGAACTGCGGCTTGATCAGCATCAGGAGCTGGCCGTCGTCGGCCAGGAATTCGACCACCGCTGGCAGCACCAGCGTGAGCGAAATGAACGACAGGTCGCCCACGATCAGGTCGAAACGCAGATCGGACGGCGCTTCGCCCTCCTCGTCTTGCAGATCGTCCGGCGACAAGGCCCGCGCATTGACGCCTTCGATGGCGACGACGCGCTCGTCCTCGCGCAACTTCGCATGCAACTGCCCGTGGCCGACATCGACACCCACGACCTTCGTCGCGCCGCGTTGCAGCAGGCAGTCGGTGAAGCCGCCGGTCGACTGGCCCACATCGAGGCACAGCTTGCCGGCGGGATCGACACCGCTCACAGTGAGCGCGCCTTCGAGCTTGAGTCCGCCGCGCGAGACGTAGCGCGCCTCGGCCGCGTCGTCGAGCTCGAGCTCGGCGGAATCGGGCACCTCGTCCTTGTTCTTGACGACCGAGCGCCATGCGTCGCTCGTGCCCGCATCACGCCAGCGCATGCCGCCGGCGATCAGCCGCACGGCCTGCGAACGCGACGCGGCGAGGCCGCGTTCCACCAGCAATTGATCAGCGCGCATGGACGCTTAGTAGCGGTACGTGTCCGGCTTGTACGGGCCGTTCTTGCTCACGCCGATGTAGGCGGCTTGCGAGTCCGTCAACTCGGTCAGCATGGCGCCGACCTTCTTCAGGTGCAGGCGCGCGACCTTCTCGTCCAGGTGCTTGGGCAGCACGTAGACCTTGCCGGCCTGATACGCGTCCTGCTTGGTGAACAGCTCGATCTGCGCGATGGTCTGGTTGGCGAACGACGACGACATCACGAAGCTCGGGTGGCCCGTGCCGCAGCCCAGGTTCACCAGGCGGCCCTTGGCCAGCAGGATGATCTTCTTGCCGTCCGGGAAGGTGATGTGGTCGACCTGCGGCTTGATTTCTTCCCACTCGTACTTCTCGATCGAGGCGACGTCGATCTCGTTGTCGAAGTGGCCGATGTTGCAGACGATCGCCTGGTCCTTCATCTTGGCCATCGTGTCGTGCGTGATGACGTCCTTGTTGCCGGTGGTCGTCACGAAGATGTCGGCCTTGTCGGCGGCGTATTCCATCGTCACGACCTTGTAGCCTTCCATCGCGGCCTGCAGGGCGTTGATCGGGTCGATTTCGGTGACCCACACCTGGGCGCTCAGGGCGCGCAGGGCCTGGGCCGAGCCCTTGCCCACGTCGCCGTAGCCGGCCACGCAGGCCACCTTGCCGGCGATCATCACGTCGGTCGCGCGCTTGATGCCGTCCACCAGCGATTCGCGGCAGCCGTACAGGTTGTCGAACTTGCTCTTGGTGACCGAGTCGTTCACGTTGATGGCGCGGAACAGCAGCGTGCCCTTGGCGCTCATCTCGTTCAGGCGGTGCACGCCGGTGGTGGTCTCTTCGGTCACGCCGATGATCTCGGCGGACTTGCGGGTGTACCAGGTCGAATCGACGGCCAGCTTGGCCTTGATCGCGGCGTAGAGGATGCGTTCTTCTTCGCTGGTCGGATTGGCCAGCACGCCCAGGTCCTTCTCGGCGCGTTGGCCCAGGTGCATCAGCAGCGTCGCGTCGCCGCCGTCGTCCAGAATCATGTTCGGGCCTTCGCCCTTGGAGTCCTTCGGGCCGAAGTCGAAGATGCTGTGGGTGTAGCCCCAGTAGTCTTCCAGCGACTCGCCCTTGATCGCGAACACCGGCGTGCCCGAAGCGGCGATGGCCGCGGCGGCGTGGTCCTGCGTCGAGAAGATGTTGCACGAGGCCCAGCGCACGGTGGCGCCCAGGGCTTGCAGCGTCTCGATCAGCACGGCCGTCTGGATGGTCATGTGCAGCGAGCCCGTGATGCGCGCGCCCTTGAGCGGCTGCGCCTTCGAGAACTCTTCACGGATGGCCATCAGGCCGGGCATCTCGGTTTCCGCAATGCGGATTTCCTTGCGGCCCCAGGCGGCGAGGGACAGGTCGGCAATCGCCTGGTCGGCGGTCAAAACGGGGGTGGGCTTGAGAACAGCGCTCATGAGAACTCCAAAACTGGTTTGAAAGATGCCACTGCGTACGGGGGTCTGACGGAAAAAGGACTCACCGCGAGAACAGCGGGTGAGCGTGGTTGCGATGTGGTCCGAGCCTCACGCCTTGATGGCGCTGCAACGCTCCTCGGAACGGCGGATTGTAGACGGGGTGCCAGGCCGAGCCAACCGCTGGGGTATCCCACATGACGGGAAGCGCGTTTCGTTGTCGAGGCGTACATTGATCCGCACCCCAACACCAAGATGCAAGACGCAAGACCCCCCATGTTCTCCAGAATCCCCTCGACCCTGCTGGCCTCGGCCGCACTTCTCGCCGCTGCGGCCCTCCCGGTCATCGCCTCCGCGCAAGCGGCCTCCGAACAAGTCCGCATCCGCGGCACCATCGTCCGCGTCGATGCCAAGACCCTCGTCGTGCAGGACCGCGGCGGCGAAGTCGTCAGCCTCGCGCGACCGGCCGACATGCAGCTGTCGGAGGTCTACCAGATCAAGCTGGCCGACATCAAGAAAGGCAGCTTCATCGGCACCGCTGCCATGCCGCAGGCCGACGGCTCGCAGAAGGCGCTCGAAGTCGTGGTGTTCCCCGAGGCCGCGCGCGGCACCGGCGAAGGCCATCGCCCGTGGGACCTGCTGCCGCAGAGCACCATGACCAACGCCACCGTCGCCGACCTGGCCGCGGCGCCGAAATCGGTGAAGGGCGGACAGCAGCTGCGCCTGACCTACAAGGGCGGCGAGAAGACCGTCATCGTGCCGCCCGACGTGCCCGTCGTGACCTTCCGCCCCGGCACCGATGCACTCCTGGTGCCCGGCGCCAAGGTGCTGGTCAATGCGCAGGAAAAGAACGGCACGCCCACCGCGTTGCGCGTGACGGCCGGGCGCAACGGCTTCGCGCCGCCGATGTAAGCCTTCGCAGACAGTCGCGGGCATTCGCGACATAGGCATTCAATATCCAAGGGAAATCCCGCAGGCATTTTTGTTGCCGTGGGGACCTTGGCCGTGCCGGTGCGGCGTATCGTGGCGAGGGACTTTTGCCGTCCGGCCGGTCCTTGCCATTCACCCGTTCACCCGACACAGGAGATACCGCACCATGGCCACTGCCAAGAAAGCCGCCGCCAAGAAGACCACCGCCAGCAGTAGCAGCAGCAGCGCCAAGACGGCCGCTCCCAGCGCCGCCGACATGCTCAACCCGCTGAAGAACCTCAAGGGCATGACCGATCGCCTGCAGGAACTGAACTTGACCGGCGGCGCGGGCAAGCTCCTCGAGAGCGGCCGCAAGGATTTGCAGGCGCTGATGCAGGCCAACGAAAAGTCCTACCAGGGCCTGCAGACCGTGGTGCAGCGGCAGACCGAGATGATCAAGAGCGCCATCACCGAATGGCAGACGGCCGCCAAGGAAATGCCGGCCAAGGACGCCAAGGCCAACCTCGCCAAGCTCGACGAGCTCGGCCGCCAATCGTTCCAGCGCGCCATCGACGACATCAAGGAGTTGGCCAACCTCGCGGCCAAGTCGCAGGCCGATGCCTTCGACGTGGTGCGCCAGCGCATCCAGTCCAACGTGGACGAAGTGACCAAGCTGCTGCAGCGCAAGTAAGCGCAAGGCGCTCGCGCGATGACCGCCGTCCCACCCCGCACCGAGCGCCGCACGCTCGCCAACGGCATCGACATCGCGTGGGACAGCTTCGGCGCCCCCGACGCGCCGCCGCTCCTCCTGATCATGGGCCTCGGCGCCCAGATGGTCGCCTGGGACGACGCGTTCTGCGCCCGCCTGGCCGAAGCCGGCGGGCACCGCGTGATCCGTTTCGACAACCGCGACATCGGCCATTCCACGCACCTGCCGCACCTGGGCATTCCCGACATCCAGGCGCTGATGCTGCAGGCCATGGCGGGCAAGCCGCTCGCGGTGCCCTACACGCTGCGCGACATGGCGGCCGACTGCATCGGCCTGCTCGATGCGCTCGGCATCGACCGCGCGCACTTCGTGGGCGCATCGATGGGCGGCGCCATCGGGCAGGAGTTGGCCATCCATCACCCCGAGCGCATGCGCTCCTTCACCAGCATCATGTCCACCACCGGCAACCCGGCGCTGCCGCCGCCCACGCCCGAGGCGATGGCGGTGCTGTTCTCGCCGACGCCGCTCTCCTTCGATGCCTACCTGCCGCATTACAGGAAGGTCTGGCACGTGCTGCGCGGCCCCGACTTTCCGCTCGACGAGGCGCGCGACGCCGAGCGCGCGCAGCTCATTTTCCTGCGCGGGCTCAACCCGGGCGGCGTGGCGCGCCAGCTGGCGGCGATCTTCGCGTCCGGCAACCGCAAGCCCGCGCTGCGCGACGTGCAGGTGCCCACGCTGGTGATCCACGGCGATGCCGATCCGCTGGTGCCGGTGGCCTGCGGCGTGGATGTGGCCGATGCCATTGCGGGCGCGAAGCTGCTACGCATTCCGCGCATGGGCCACGCGCTGCCGGTGTCGATGTGGCCGCAGATCATCGACGCCATCGCCGCGCACACCGGGCAGCGCCGCGACCATTGACCGACCGATAGACGACGGGGCCTCTGTCCATGAACAAGTTCTCCCCCCTCGACCCGATGGCCATGTGGCGCGAGTTCACGGCCCAATGGGAAAAAAGCACCAACGAATTCGCCAACGAGACCATGGCCTCGGACCCGTTTCGCCAGGGCATGCACGGCGGCATGAACGCATCGCTCACCGCGCAGAAGGGGCTGGGCGACCTGATGGCGCGCTACCTCACGCTGCTCAACCTGCCCACGCGCGCCGACATCCAGGCGCTGGGCGAACAGTTGCAGCGCATCGACGATCACCTGGCGAACATCAGCCGCGCGATGGAGGGCGGGCGCGGTCCTGCAACCTCCGCGGCCACGGCCGCGCCACCCAAGCCGCGCCGCACCAAACAGCCGCCGCAAGCTGCCGCCGCCGCGAAAGCCCCGGCACCGCCCCCCGCACCGAAGCGCCCCGCAAGAAAGCGCAGCGCGCGATGAACGCCATCGCCGACGCACTCGCTCTGCCGGACATCGGCGCGGAGATCGAGCGCGCGATCCAGCGCAACATCAAGGGCCTGGATTTCCTCACCTCCGCCACGCCCGCGGTCGGCCAGACGCCCAAGGACGAGATCCACCGCCGCGGCACGCTGAGCCTTTACCACTACCGCCCGCTGGTCGACGAGATCTACCGCGTGCCGGTGTTGATGGTGATGGCCACCACCAACCGCGCGTACATCTTCGACCTCGCGCCCGGCCAGAGCATGGTCGAGTACCTGCTCCTCAAAGGCTACGACGTCTACGTGATGGACTGGAACGCGCCGCGCGCCGACGAGAAGCGCCTGCGCATCGAGGACTACGTGCTCGACTTCATTCCCGATTCCATTCGCCGCGTGCAGGAAGATTCGGGCGAGGAAGACATCACCATCGCCGGCTATTGCATGGGCGGCGTGCTCTCCACGCTGTACGCGGCGCTGCACCCCGACGGGCCGATGAAGAGCCTCGCGCTCTTCACCACGCCCATCGACTTCAGCCGCATGAAGCTCTTCCATGCGTGGTCGGACCGGCGCTATTTCGACGTCGACCGGCTCATCGACACCATCGGCAACGTGCCGCCCGAGATGCTGTTCGCCTCGTTCGACATGCTGCGTCCCGCGGGCCGCGGCGCCGGCGTGGTGCAGCTGTGGGACAACATGGCCAACGACGAGTTCGTGAAGTCGTACCGCATGTTCGACCGCTGGGGCGCCGAGATGCTGCCGCTGGCCGGCGAGTACTTCCGCCAGACGGTGAAAGAGCTGATGTGGGACAACAAGCTCTTCAAGGGCGAATTGGTGCTCGGCGGGCGCAAGGTGCTGCTGAAAAACATCAAGGTGCCGGTGCTGCACGCGCTTGCGCAGCACGACCACATCGTTCCCTACGAGGCCGGCCAGCCGCTCATCGCGAACATCGGCTCGGCCGACAAGGAAGAGGTCGTCCTCAAGGGCGGCCACGTCAGCCTGGCCGCGGGCACCAACGCGGTGCGCCGGCTGTGGCCCAAACTCGACGACTGGCTTGGAGTGCGATCGACATGACCATCACCTTGGCCTCTTCCTCCCGCAACTACCCGCGCATGGTGCCGAACGGCGACGGCGACATCGAGCTGCGCCTGATGACCGCGTACGACGCCCCCGCCGTGCTCGCGTTCGCGAAGGCGCTGCCCGCGCACGACCTGCTCTTTTTGCCCCGCGACATCACCGAGCCCAAGGTGATGGGCGCGTGGGTCCGCGCCATCGAGCGCGGCGACATCGACAGCGTGCTCGCGGTGCGCGGCAGCACGGTGCTCGGCTGCGCGGCGGTGATCCGCGACCCGCATTCCTGGTCGGACCACGTGGCCGAGCTGCGCGTGCTGGTCGCGCCGGCGCTGCGCGGCAGCGGCCTCGGCCAGCAACTCGCGCAGGAGGGCTGTGCGCTGGCGGTCGAGCGCGGGCAGGAAAAGATCGTCGCGCAGATGACGGTCGACCAGCGCGGCGCCATCGCCGTCTTCCAGGCGCTGGGCTTTCGGCCCGAGGCGCTCTTGAGCAAGCACGTGAAGGACCGTCAGGGCCAGGCGCACGACCTCGTGGTGCTGAGCAACGACGTGGCGCAGTTCGAGGCGCAGATGCGGGCGTATGGGGTGACGGAGGCTTTTTAGGGTTCGGTGCGGGCGTTTCGGGGCCACCTTCTAAAATCCCGGCATTCCCCCGCAGATTGCCCACCTTGTCTTTTGTCTCCGAAACCCGCCGCCGCCGCACCTTCGCGATCATTTCCCACCCTGACGCCGGCAAGACCACGCTGACCGAAAAGCTGCTGCTTTTCTCCGGCGCGATCCAGATCGCCGGCTCCGTGAAGGCGCGCAAGGCCTCGCGCCATGCGACCTCCGACTGGATGGAAATCGAAAAGCAGCGCGGCATCTCGGTGGCCTCGTCGGTCATGCAGATGCTGTACCGCGACCACGTGATCAACCTGCTCGACACGCCCGGCCACAAGGACTTCTCGGAAGACACCTACCGCGTGCTCACCGCCGTCGACTCGGCGCTGATGGTGATCGACGCGGCCAACGGCGTGGAAGCGCAGACGCGCCGGCTGATCGAGGTCTGCCGCCAGCGTGACACGCCCATCATCACCTTCGTCAACAAGATGGACCGCGAAGTGCGCGAGCCATTGGACATCCTGGACGAAGTGGAGCGCGAGCTCGGCATGCCCTGCGTGCCGATGACCTGGCCCGTGGGCCAGGGCAAGAGCTTTCGCGGGATCATGAACCTGCGCACGCAGACGATGACGGTGTTCGAGTCGGGCAGCGAACGGCTGCCGCACGACTTCGAGACGATCGCCCTCACGGAACGCGACGTGCTCACCAAGCGCTTCGGCGCCGATTTCGACTCCGCCATGGACAGCATGGAGCTGGCCACCGGCGCTTCGCCCACCTGGGACCGCGAGGCGTTCCTCGCCGGCAAGCAGACGCCCGTGTTCTTCGGCTCGGGCGTGAACAACTTCGGCGTGATGGAAGTGCTCGACGCGCTGGTCGACCTGGCGCCCTCGCCGCAGTCGCGCACCAGCACCACCATGGTCAATCGCCAGCCGGTGGTGAAGGAGATCCAGCCCGAGGACAAGGACTTCGCGGGCGTGGTCTTCAAGGTGCAGGCCAACATGGACGCCAACCACCGCGACCGCATCGCCTTCGTGCGCATGGCCTCGGGCAAGTACACGCCGGGCATGAAGCTCAAGGTGCAGCGCACCGCCAAGGAACTGCGCCCCACCAGCGTCGTGACCTTCATGAGCCAGCGCCGCGAAGCGGTCGAGGAAGCCTACGCGGGCGACATCGTGGGCTTCACCACGCACGGCGGCGTGCAGTTGGGCGACACCATCACCGACGGCGCGAGCCTGCAGTTCACCGGCCTGCCCTTCTTCGCACCGGAACTCTTCATGACGGTGATCCTGAAGAACCCGCTGCGCACCAAGCAGTTGCAGCAGGGCCTGGCGCAGCTCGGCGAAGAGGGCGCGATCCAGGTGTTCCGCCCCGAGGTCGGCGGGCCGATGCTGCTGGGCGCGGTCGGCCAGCTGCAGTTCGAAGTGGTGCAGCACCGCCTGAAGGCCGAGTACGACGCCGACGTGCGGCTCGAAGGCTGCCAGTACACGGGCGCGCGCTGGATCACCGCCGACACGCCGGCCGAGTTGCGCGAGTTCGTCAACGCCTACCCGGTGCGCATGGCCAAGGATGCGGCCGACACGCTGGCCTTTCTCTGCACCTCTCCCTACGACGTGCGGCTGGCGCAGGAGCGGTTTCCGAAGATCCACTTCCATCCGCTGCGGGAGCATGCGGGGCTGGCACTGCAGAGCGCCGGTTGATCGCGGCGAGAAAGCCCTAGCTGCCCGTCGACGCGTAGCGGCGCACCCCCAGCCGCCACACGCCGAAGGCAGCCGCCAGGAACACGAAGCCCGTGACCGGCGACACGACACCCACCCACGCCGGCGCCCCCAGCGGATCGGCCTTTCCCAAGATCGCCAGCGCGGGGTAATAGGCCACGCAGGCCAGCGGCACCACGAAGGTCAGCACGCGGCGGAACCACTGTGCATACAGCGCCAGCGGGTACTGCGCGGCCTGCACGCCGCCGTAGGTGAGCACGTTGGCGATCTCCAGGCTCTCGACGGTCCAGAACGACAGCGTGCCCTGCAGCACCAGGATGCCCAGGAACAGCGCGACGCCGCCGGCCAGCGCGAACAGCGCGATCGCCACCGTGGCAGCCGTCCATTCGATGCCGGCCTGCTGCGTGGCGAATGCCACGACGGCCAGGCCCTGCAGCAGGCGGCCCGCGCGGCTGATGCGCAAGTCGTTGCCCATCAGCTGCAGCGCCAGGGGGCGCGGGCGCAGCAGCAGGCGGTCGAAGGCGCCGGTGCGCAGGAACTCGGTGCCGAGCACGTCGAAGCCGCGACCCAGCGCATCGGCCAGCGCGAACATGCAGTTGACCAGTCCGTAGAACAGCGCCACTTCGCCGATGCGCCAGCCCTGCACCTCGCCGAAGCGGTGGAACAGCGCCCAGACGACGATCACCTCGATGCCGGTGCCCAGGAACTGGCCGACGGTCAGCATCAGCGCCGAGGCGGGATACCGCGCCTGGCCGCCGATGGAGGCGCGCACGAGGCGAAAGAAAAGAGGCAGCGAGCCCATTCGGTCAGCCCCCCTGGATCTGCAGGCTGCGCATCGTGCGGCCCATCGCGAAGCGTCCCGCCGCGACGGTCACGGCGATCCAGAAGCACTGCAGTGCGAGCGCGGCCACGGCGTGCCAGCCGCCCAACTGCCCGAAGTACAGCCGCGCCGGAATGTCCATCAGCCCGGCCAGCGGCTGGACCCGCAGCACCGTCTGCCAGGCGTCCGGCAGCAGCGCGAGGGGCAGCAGATTGCCCGACAGCACGATGACCACGGGCGTCGCCACCGCGCTGATGCCCCGCTCGTTGAGCGCCGCGGTCGCCGCCACGTTCAGCAGCATCACCATCGATGCCGACAGCAGCAGCGCGAGCACGATGGACACAAGGAACGCGAGGCCCGCGGTCCAGCTCGCGGGCAGTTGCCAGGCCCATTCGCCGAGCCCCACCAATGGCAATGCGACCGCGGCGAACGCCGCCATCAGCGCCACGCGCGGCAGCACGCGCGCGGCGATCCATCCGGCGCTGCGCGCGAACCACAGCGCATAAGCGTCCACCGGACGCAGCCGGTCGTAGGCGACCGCGCCGGTGCGCACGGCCTGCGCCACTTCGGGATCGCCGAGCCAGGGCAGCAGCACGAGCAGCCCTTGCGCGAGCCATGTGTAGGTGATGGCCTGTTCGAGCGACATCGACGAACTCGCGCCTGCAATCGCAGTGCCGCCGTAGAAAGCGGCAAACACCATCACCTTGATGCCGCCCCACCAGCACTGCGTCGCGAAGCCCGCGAGCGCAGCGGTGCGGTACTGCAGCATCTGCAGGAAGCGCGAAGCGAAGGCCGCGACGTAGGGGCGCGCGAGGGTTCGCAGCTGCATCACGCTTCGGCCGCTCCGTGCATCGCGTAGAAGCGCGCGATCACCGCCTCGATCGCCATGCCTTCGAGGCGGATGTCTTCCACCGCGTGCGCGGCCGCGATGCGTGCGATCAGCGCCGGCGCGGTGGTCACCGAAGGATCGAAGTCGAGCACCAGCGTCTGGCCGTCGCGCGCATGCACCGTGGCGCCGGGCACCTCTGCGGGCAGCACGGCGTCCTGCGCGAAATCGACGATCAACCGGCGCTCGGCCATCACCTGCGCGCGCAGCGCCTCGACAGGGCTGTCGGCCAGCACGCGGCCGTGGCCGATGACGATCACGCGCTGGGCCAGCGCCTCGATGTCGTGCATGTCGTGCGTGGTGAGCAGCACCGTCGTGCCGCGCTCGCGGTTGGCGCGGCGCACGAAGTCGCGCACCGCGAGCTTGGACGGCGCATCCAGCCCGATGGTCGGCTCGTCGAGAAAAAGAATGTCGGGCTCGTGCAGCAGCGCCGCCGCGATCTCCGCACGCATGCGCTGGCCGAGCGAGAGCTGGCGCACCGGCTGGTCGAGCACGCGCTCCAGGTGCAGCAGCGCGACCAGCTCGTCGCGCGTGCGCCGGTAGCGCTGCGGATCGACGCGGTAGATGTCGCGCAAGAGGTCGAAACCGTCGCCCACGGGCAGGTCCCACCACAGCTGCGTGCGCTGCCCGAAGACCACGCCGATGCGCGCCACGTGACGCTCGCGGTCCGCGAAAGGATCGCGCCCGTCGATCTCCACGCGCCCGCCGTCGGGCCGCAGGATGCCCGCGAGGATCTTGATGGTGGTCGACTTGCCCGCACCGTTCGGCCCGATGAAGCCGAGCAACTCGCCGCGCTGCAACTCGAAGGACACGCCGGCGAGCGCCTCGACCGTGCGGTGCCGGCGCTGCACGAGGCCGCGCAGCGCGCCCATCACGCCCGGGTCGCGCTCGGAAATGCGGTAGGTCTTGAGGAGTTGGTCGACGAGGATGTGGGACATGGGAAAGTGCCGCTCCGGGCGGGAAGCGCGGCGGGGGCGGGATGCTACACGAAAGCGCCGGTACGATCTCGGGCTCTGCAGAGATTCACAGCCATGTCGTCCTTGTCGTCTTCATCCCCCCTGCCCGCCTCGCCCACCCACCTTCTGCCGCTCGACCGCTGGGCCACCGCGGCGCGCAGCGCGCTCATCGGCGTGTTCACGGACATCGACGACACGCTCACCACCGACGGTGCGATCACGGCCGATGCGCTGCAGGCGCTCGGCGACCTGAAGGCCGCCGGCTTCGCCATCGTCGCGATCACGGGTCGGCCGGTGGGCTGGAGCCTGCCTTTCGTCAACACCTGGCCGGTCGATGCGATCGTGGCGGAGAACGGCGCGGTGGCGCTCCTGCCCGCGCCCGGCGGGCAGATCGAAAAGCGCTACCAGCAGGATGCGCCCACGCGCGCCGCCAACTTCGCGCGCATGCAGGCGGTGCTGGCGCGCATCGAGCGCGAGATTCCCGGTGCGCAGCGCGCCACCGATTCGGCGGGCCGCGAGACCGACATCGCCATCGACCACAGCGAATTCGTGCAGCTGGGCGAGGAGACGATCGCGCACGTCGTCGCGCTGATGCGCAGCGAAGGCATGCACGCCACGGTGAGCAGCATCCACATCAACGGCTGGTACGGCGACAACGACAAGCTGGAGGGCGCGCGTTGGATCGTGCGCGAACTCTGGGGCCGCACGCTCGACGACGAGCTCGACCGCTGGGCCTACGTGGGCGATTCCACCAACGACCAGCTGATGTTCCGCACCTTCGCGGGCAGCATCGGCGTGGCGAACGTCGCGCGCTTCGTGCCGCAGCTGGAGCACCTGCCGCGCTACGTCACGCAGGGCGAGCGCGGCGTGGGCTTCGCCGAAGCGGCGCGCGCGATGCTTGCGGTGCGCGTTAGCCGCTGACCGGCACGCTGCGGCGCAGCGCCGCCCATTGGCGCCAGATGCCGAAGGCCGCGATCACCAGCAGCACGGCCGCATAACCTTCTACCGTGTTGAGCAGGCCGAGCGGCTTCACCAAGAAGCCCGCGAGCATCGCCGGCAAGCTGAACGCCAGGTAGCAGACCACGAAGATGGCGGCGAAAAGCTCGCCGCGCTCGTGCGAATCGGCCAGCGGCGCCAGCGTCTGCACCAGCGCCGAGAATGCGCCGCCGAAGCCCAGGCCCGCGATCGCGGTGCCCACGAAGAACAGCACGAGCGACTTCGTCGCCAGCGATGCCAGCAGCAGCACCAGGCCGACCGCGATGCTGGCCGCGCCGAAGACCACGGTCCGCGGTGCGGGGAAGCGGCCGAGCAGCGTGGGCGCGAGCGCGCCGAAGCCCGAGAGCACCGCGACCGTGAGGCCGTTGACCACGCCGTTGTCGATGTGGAACACATGCAGCATCAGCGACGGCGCGAGCGAGAGGTACAGGCCGCCCAGCGCCCAGACCGCGATGAACACCGGGAGACCCCGTACGAAGTCGGCCCGCGCCCGCACGGGAATCGACACGCGCGGCACCAGCGAGGCCAACGCACCGGCGCGCGGCGTGACGGTCTCGGGCATCCACAGCACCACGGCCGCGCCCACCGCGAACACCACGGCCAGCACGCCGAACACCAGCATCACCGGCTGGTCGGTGAACTTCACCGCGATGCCGGTCAGCAGCGCGCCCACCGCGAGCCCCGCGAGCGGCGAGACGCTCGTGATCAGCGCGCCCAGGCGCTTGCGCGATGCCGGCGCCGCCTCGACCACCGCCGCGCTCAACGCGCCGCTCGCGATGCCCGTGGCCACGCCCTGGACGATGCGCGCGACGATCAGCCCGGCGATGTCCTCTGCCAGCACGAAAAGCCCCATCGCCACCGCCTGCAGCACCAGCGACGCCAGCACCACCGGGCGACGGCCGATGTGGTCCGACAGCGAGCCGGCCACCAGCAGCGAGATCAGCAACGCGATCGCATAGATCGCGAACGCCACCGTGAGCATCGACGCCGAGAAGCCCCAGGCGTGCTGGAACACGACGAACAGCGGCGTGGGCGCGGCGGCCGCGAAGAAAAAGGCGAACAGCACCGAGGCCAGCAACGGAAAACCGACCGCCGCCGGCAGGCGCCAGGGCTTGGAACGGGCAGCGACGTCGGCGGTGGCAACGGCGAGTTCAGGGCAGGAGGAAGGCATTGGAGGTCCTTAACGCAACTTTTTTAGCTTTTGCGATTCTAGACCTGTGGATTCACTAAAGCAAATAACTTTGCGTTAAAGTCCTCACATGAACGATGTTGTCCTTCCCAACAAGCGTCCCGGCGGCCGCAGCGCCCAGGTGCAAGCGCTGGTGCGTACCGCCCTCGAACAACTGGTGGCCGAGCAGGGGAGCGAGCGCGTCACCGTGCCGGCCGTGGCCGAACGCGCAGGGGTCAGCGCCTCCAGCATCTATCGCCGATGGGGGGATCTGTCAGGTCTTCTGGCCGAGACGGCCACGCGCCGGCTGGACCCGGACCGGCCGCTGCCGAACACCGGCGCACTGCGCGAAGACCTGACCGCGTGGGCGCAGGAACTCATCACGCACCTGGCGCAGCCCTGCAGCAAGTCCCTGCTGAAAGCCGCTGCCGCGCTGGCCACCGGCGATGCGGACACCGATTGCCTGCGCAACCGCCGCAAGGAAGCGCTGACGCTGGTCGAGCAGGCGCACGCCCGCGGTGAGCCGGCGCCGCAAGCGGAGCAGGTGATCGATCACCTGATCGCGCCGATCGTGTTCCGGTTGGTGTTCGGGGCGGAACCGGTGAAGCCGGAACTGGCGGACCGGCTGGTGGGCGAACTGTTCGCGATCAGTTCGTCTTCGGCTGTTCCTTCGCCAACCCCAGCTTCTCGATAACCACCTTCTCCTTGACCACCGTGTCCTGCGCGAACTTGGTGTACGTGGCCGAGCTCATGTAGTTCGGCAGCATGTCGTAGCGCCCGAGCGATGCCACGTAGCTCGGCTCTTCCATCGCCTGCTTGAACGCGTCGTGCAGCTTCTTCACCACCTCGGGCGACGTGCCCTTGGGCGCGCCGATGCCGAAGGGCGAGTTCTGCACCACGTCGTAGCCCAGCTCCTTGAGCGTGGGCGCATCGGGGAACTTGGCCAGGCGCTTGTCGCCCCAGGTGTTCAGCACGCGCAGCTTGCCGGCCTCCACCTGCGGCGCGAAGCCGGTGCTGTCGGCGGCGGCCATGAGCTGGCCGCTGACCACCGCGAGCATCAGGTCGGCGCTGCCCTTGTAGGGCACGTGCTGCAGCTCGATGCCGGCCTTCTGCGCGACGATCTCGGTCGTCAGGTGCGGGCTGGTGAGCGTGCCGGTCGAGCCGTAGGTGAGCTTGCCGGGGTTGGCCTTGGCGTAGGCGACGAAGTCGGCCCAGGTCTTGAACGGGCTGTTGGCCGGCACCACGATGCCGAAGGCGTAGCCGGTCACGTTCAGGACGTAGGTGATGTCCTTGAGCGGGTCCCAGTTGATCTTGGTGGTGTAGCCCAGGCGAAACACGCCCAGCGGAATCTGCGCGACCGTGTAGCCGTCAGGCTGCGCGGTCTGCAGCGCCTGCGCGGGCAGCGTGCCGCCGGCGCCGGGCTTGTTGTCGATGATGACCGGCTGGCCGAGGATCTTGCTCGCGTTGTCGGCGAGCTGGCGCATCGTGATGTCGGTCGGGCCGCCCGCGGGGAACGCGATGACCAGCTTGATCGGCTTGGCGGGGAAAGCCTGGGCAAGCGCCGCCAGCGGGGAAGCGAGGCCGCACGCGGCGAGCGTGGCGGCGCAGAGAAGGGAACGGCGGGACATGGCGAAGGCTCCTGAAACTTGAAGAACCGCGGATTGGGCCCTGCCCCGCCCGATGCGGCAATCGGGGCTCACCCGGTTGCTGTCGCCGAGGTTCCTCAGCCGGCCGCGTGGCCGAATCCTTCGAGCACGTTCACTGTGTTGACGCCCACTTCGGCCACCGCGTAGCCGCCCTCGAACACGAACACCGTCGGTAACCCCACGCGCGCGAGGTCTTCTCCCATGCGCAGGTAGTCGTCGCTTTTCAGCTTGAAGCCGGAGATCGGATCGCCCTCGAAGGTGTCGACGCCGAGCGAAACCACGAGCGCGCCGGCCTTCACCTTCGCGATGCCGTCGAGCGCCGTCTTGAGCGCCGCGCGCCATGCCGTGAACTCGGTGCCGCGCGGCAGCGGCAGGTTGTGGTTGAAGCCTTCGCCCTGGCCGGCGCCGCGCTCGTCGGCATGGCCGAGGTAATACGGGTAGTCGGTGAACGGATCGCCATGCAGGCTGGCGAAGTGCACGTCGCTGCGCTCGTAGAAGATGGCCTGCGTGCCGTTGCCGTGGTGGTAGTCGACATCGAGCACCGCGACGCGCTCGATGCCCGCATCGCGCAGCGCCTGCGCGGCCACCGCGGCGTTGTTGACGAAGCAGTAGCCGCCGAAGAAATCGGCGCCCGCGTGATGGCCCGGAGGCCGCGTCAGCGCGAAGGCCGCGCGCTGGCCGCCGAGCACGCGCTGCGTCGAGGTCCATGCACACGCCGCACCCTGCCGCGCGGCGGCCCAGCTGCCGGCCGTGAGTGGCGTGCCCGCATCGAACGAGAAGAGGCCCAGGCGCGCCGGAAAGCTCTGCGGCAGTACATCGGTGCGCATGCCGCGCGTGGGCCAGTACGACGGGAGCGCATCGCGCGATGCATTGGCCGGATCGAGCGCGACCCATTCGTCCCACGCGCCGGCGATGAAGCCCAGGTAGCGCGGCGCATGCACCTTGGCGAGCAGCGCATCGTCGATCGCATCGGGCGCCTGCAGCGGGCCGAGGCCGCGGCGCTCCAGCTCATGCTTCACATGGTCGACGCGGGCCGGCACCTCGAAGCAAGGCACCAGCTCGCCACGGAACATTTCGACTTTTCCCTGGTGCAGTGCGTGCTGGTCGTTGTAGATGGTGAGCATGGAAAAAGAAGAAAGACAGGATCGGCGTTGCGGATGCCGCCGATCATGCCGCACGCCGCAGCACCGCCCGGCGCCTGCCGGACGCGGTGAGGCCGAACAGGTCCTTCGGGTCGTCCAGCTCGGGCACCAGCGCGATCTTCTGGCCGATGCCGCGCTCGATCGCGAGCTGGTGGATGTAGCGCAGCGCGGTGTAGTCCTCCAGCGCAAAGCCGACCGAATCGAACACGGTGACCTGCTCGGCGGTCTCGCGCCCCGGCACTTCGCCCAGCAGCACCTTCCACAGTTCGTGCACCGGAAAGTCGGCGGCCAGCTGCTGGATCTCGCCCTCGACGCGGGTCTGCGCCTCGTACTCCACGAACACGCGCGCGCGGCGCAGCACGTCGGGGTGCAATTCGGTCTTGCCGGGCGAATCGCCGCCGACCGCGTTGATGTGCATGCCCGGCTCGATCATCTCGGCCGTGAGCACGGTCGCGCGGCCCTGGTAGGCGGTGACGGTGGTGACGATGTCGGCGCCGCGCACCGCGTCGGCCACGGAGCGGGCGCGCACGATCTCCAGCGGCGTGCACGCTGAGAGATGCCGCACCAGCTTGTCGGTGGCGTGCGGGTCGGTGTCGAACACGCGCACTTCCTCGATGCCCAGCAGCGCATGGAAAGCCAGCGCCTGGAACTCGCTCTGCGAGCCGTTGCCGATCAGCGCGAGGCTGCGCGAATCGGGCCGCGCCAGGGCCTGCGCCGCCATCGCGGAAGTGGCCGCCGTGCGCAGCGCGGTGGTGAGTGTGAGCTCGGACAGCAGCACCGGATAGCCGGTGTCGACCTCCGCCAGCACGCCGAAGGCCATGACCGTCGGCAGCCCGACCTGGGTGTTGTGCGGATGCCCGTTGACGTACTTGAAGGCGTAGGCACCGTCGTCGGCCACCGGCATCAGCTCGATCACGCCCAGGTGCGAATGGCTCGCGACGCGCGCCTTCTTGTCGAACTCGCGCCAGCGCATGAAGTCGTCGCGCAGCGCGTCGGCCAGCGCCTGGAGGAATTGCGGAACGCCGGTTTCATCCACCAGGCGAACCAGGCTGTGAACATCGATGAAGCGGGTCATGACATGGCTCCTTGCGTAGCCCGGCACGGCGCTTCATCCCCTCGCATGTTCAATCCACCATGGCTGATTCAGGATGCGCCTGCGCCAAGGGTTCGAAACCATTCTGCGCCTGCCTGCATCAACGCGCCAGCACTGGGGCCAAGGCATTACCCGTATGGGTAGCCAGTCGCACGACCTCCTCCGGCGGCGCCGCGGCAACGATGCGCCCGCCGGCATTTCCGCCCTCGGGCCCGAGGTCGATGATCCAGTCCGCTTCGGCGATCAGGTCCAGGTCGTGCTCGATCACCACCACGCTGTGGCCGCCGTTCACCAAACGGTGCAGCACGTGGATCAGCTTCTCGACGTCGGCCATGTGCAGGCCCACGGTCGGCTCGTCGAGCACGTACAGCGTGTGCGGCGCCTTCTGGCCGCGGCGGGTGATGTCGTCGCGCACTTTGCTCAGCTCGGTCACCAGCTTGATGCGCTGCGCCTCGCCGCCCGAGAGCGTGGGCGAGGGCTGCCCCAGCGTGAGGTAACCCAGTCCCACATCCTTGAGCAACTGCAGCGGATGGCTGATGTTGGGCATGGCGGCAAAGAACTCGACCGCCTCGTCCACCTCCATCTTCAGCACGTCGCCGATGCTCTTGCCGCGCCAGCTCACGGCCAGCGTCTCGGGGTTGAAGCGCGCGCCGTGGCACACCTCGCAGGGCACCTTCACGTCGGGCAGGAAGCTCATCTCGATGGTGCGCACGCCCGCGCCCTCGCAGCCCGGGCAGCGGCCTTCGCCGGTGTTGAAGCTGAAGCGCGCCGGGCCGTAGCCGCGCGCCTTGGCTTCCAGCGTGTCGGCGAAGAGCTTGCGGATGGTGTCCCAGAAGCCGATGTAGGTGGCCGGGCAGCTGCGCGGCGTCTTGCCGATGGGGGTCTGGTCGACCTCGAGCACGCGGTCGATGGTCTCGTAGCCCTCGACCTTGCTGCAGCCGGACCAGGCCGCGCGCTTGCCCGCGGCATCGGCATCGCGGCCGGCCTTGGTCATGCGCTGGATCACGATGCCCTGCACGCTGGCCAGCAGCACGTCGCGCGCGAGCGTCGACTTGCCCGAGCCGCTGACGCCGGTGACCACCACGAGGCGGTGCAGCGGCAGCGTGGCCGTCACGTCCTGCAGGTTGTGCAGGTCGGCGCCGTGCACGGTGAGCCATTGGCCGCTGTCTTCGGCCTTCGGATTCGGCGAGGGAATCAGGCGCCGGGCCTGCAGCGGATGCTTGATGGCATCGCGGAGGTACCTGCCGGTCTGCGAATCGCCCGCCGCTTCGATATCGGCCACCGAGCCTTCGGCCACGAGGCGCCCGCCGCGCTTGCCAGCGCTCGGGCCGATGTCGATGATGTGGTCGGCGCGGCGGATGGTGTCCTCGTCGTGCTCCACCACCACCAGCGTGTTGCCCTTGTCGCCGAGCTTGTGCAGCGCATCGAGCAGGATCTGGTTGTCGCGCGCATGCAGGCCGATGGTCGGCTCGTCGAGCACGTAGCACACACCCTGCAGGTTGCTGCCCAGCTGCGCCGCCAGGCGGATGCGCTGCGCCTCGCCGCCCGAGAGCGTGGGGGCGCCGCGGTCGAGCGTGAGATACCCCAGGCCCACTTCCTCGAGGAATTCGAGGCGGCTCTTGATCTCGGGCACGAGGTCGCGTGCGATCTCGGCTTCGCGGCCGGTGAGAACCAGCCCTTCGAACCATTGGCGCACCTCGGTCACGCTCATGCGCGCGAGCTCGGTGATGCCGATGCCGCCCGAGCCGTCGGCCGCAGTGCCGAAGCCCACGGCGCGCGCCGTGGCGTTCAGGCGCGTGCCTTCGCAGGTCGGGCAGGCGGTGTCGGCCAGGTCTTCGACCTCGGGCTCAGCGAAGGTCTGTTCGCGGCCCTTGTTGTCGTCGTCGCGGATCGAATCGTCGAAGACCTTGCGCTGGTCCTTGCTGAGCTTGACGCCCGTGCCCACGCAATCGGGACACCAGCCGTGCTTGCTGTTGTAGCTGAACAGGCGCGGGTCGAGCTCGGCGTAGCTGGTGCTGCACACCGGGCAGGCGCGCAGCGTGGAGAACACGTTGACGCGGCCGATGCCCGCGGCCGAAACGCCAGCCATCATCGCGGCCTTCAGGCCGTCCAGCTGGCTCAGCACATGCACCACGCCCTTGCCGTGCTCGAGCGCCTTGGTGAGCGCCTCGCGCAGCTCGTTTTCCTTCGAGGGCAGCACGTCGAGGCTGGCCACGGGCAGCTCGATGCTGTGTTCCTTGAAGCGGTCGATGCGCGGGAAACCCGTCGTCGGCAGGAAGTCGCCGTCCACGCGCAGGTGCGTGAAGCCGCGCGGCCGTGCCCAGTCGGCCAGCTCGGTGTACACGCCCTTGCGGTTGCTCACCAGCGGCGCGAGCAGGCCGATGTGCTGGCCCTTGAAGTTGCGCATCAGCTGCGCGGCGATGCTGTCGGGCGTCTGCGGCTGCACGGCCGCGCCGTCGTGGATGCAGTGCTGGATGCCCAGCTTCACATACAGGAGGCGCAGGAAGTGCCACACCTCGGTGGTCGTGCCCACCGTGCTCTTGCGGCCGCCGCGCGACAGGCGCTGCTCGATGGCCACGGTCGGCGGAATGCCGTAGACGGCATCCACTTCAGGACGCCCGGCTGGCTGAACGATGCTGCGCGCGTACGCGTTGAGTGATTCGAGGTAGCGCCGCTGCCCTTCGTTGAACAGGATGTCGAAGGCCAGCGTCGATTTGCCCGAGCCGCTCACGCCGGTCACCACGCTGAACTTGCCACGCGGGATGTTCACGCTCAGGTTCTTCAGGTTGTGCTCGCGCGCGTTGACGATTTCGATGGCATTGCTGCCGGGTGCCGTCTTCGCGTTCGCGATGTAGCGCCGCGCCGCGCGCTCGGCCACCTTGTAGGCCTCGGGGCCAATGGCCAGTTCGTAGTCGGCCAGCGCGGCGCCGGTGAGCGAGGCGCGGTTCTCGCGCAGTTGCTCGGGCGTGCCTTCGGCCACCACCTTGCCGCCGCCCTCGCCGCCTTCGGGGCCGAGGTCGATGAGCCAGTCGCTCGCGCGGATCACGTCCAGGTTGTGCTCGATGACGATCAGCGAATGGCCGGCATCCAGGAGCTTGCGCAGCGCGCGCATCAGGCGCGCGATGTCGTCGAAGTGCAGGCCCGTGGTCGGCTCGTCGAACAGGAACAGCGTGCCCTTGCGCGCGACCGATTGCTTGCTCGCCGTTGCGCTCTTGGCCGCTTCGGCGAGGAAGCCCGCGAGCTTCAGGCGCTGGGCCTCGCCGCCCGAGAGCGTGGGCACCGGCTGGCCGAGCTTGACGTAGTCCAGGCCCACGTCGGAGATCGGCTGCAGCACGCGCAGCACGTCGCGGTCGGCCTCGAACACCGTCGCCGCTTCGGCCACGGTGAGGTCGAGCACGTCGGCCACGTTGTAGTTCTTGCCCTTGCGCTCGATCCTCACTTCGAGGATCTCGGGGCGATAGCGCTTGCCGTCGCAATCGGGGCAGCGCAGGTACACGTCCGAGAGGAACTGCATCTCGACGTGCTCGAAGCCCGAGCCGCCGCAGGTCGGGCAGCGCCCGTCGCCGGAGTTGAAGCTGAACTTGCTCGCGGTGTAGCCGCGCTGGCGCGAGAGCGCCGCGGTGGCGAAGATCTCGCGGATCGCGTCCCACGCGCCCACATAGCTCGCGGGGTTGGAGCGCGCGGTCTTGCCGATGGGCGACTGGTCGACGAAGACCACGTCGCCCAGGTGATCGGCGCCCAGCAGGCGGTCGTGCGCGCCAGGCGTTTCCGTCGCCTTGCCGAAGTGGCGCATGAGCGCGGGTGCCAGCACGTCCTGGATCAGCGTCGACTTGCCCGAGCCGCTCACGCCGGTGACGCACACCAGCCGCGCGAGCGGGAACTCGACCGTCACGTTCTGCAGGTTGTGCTCGCGCGCGCCTTCCAGGATGAGCCGGTGCGTGTTCTCGCTCACCAGCCGCTTGAAGCCCATGCCGATCTTCTTGCGGCCGCCCAGGTACTGGCCGGTGAGCGTGTCGGCGTCGCGCAGCTGGTCGGTGGTGCCGTCGAACACGATCTGTCCGCCGCGGATGCCGGGGCCGGGGCCCATGTCGATCACGCGGTCGGCCGCGAGCATGACGGCCGGGTCGTGCTCGACCACCACCAGCGTGTTGCCCGCATCGCGCAGGCGCAGCATGGCCTCGGTGATGCGGTTCATGTCGCGCGGATGCAGGCCGATGCTGGGCTCGTCGAGCACGAAGAGCGTGTTGACCAGCGAGGTGCCGAGCGCCGTCGTGAGGTTGATGCGCTGCACTTCGCCGCCCGAGAGCGTGCGGCTCTGGCGGTCCAGCGTGAGGTAGCCGATGCCCACGTCGTGCAGGTAGCGCAGGCGCGTGGTGATTTCCTCGAACAGCAGCTTCAGCGCCTGCGCCTCGCCCTCGCTCGCGGGGGTGCCGTTGCCATGGTGTTCGACGCGGTCGAAGAACCTGCGCAGCCGCTCGATGGGCAGGAGCATCAGGTCGTGCAGGCACAGGCCCGGCAGCGCCTCGAGTTGCGCGCGCGACCACTTCACGCCGGTCGGCAGGAAGCGCTTGGCGGGGTCGAGCACCGCGTCGGCGTCTTCCTTGCTGCCGATGCGCCAAAGCAGACTGTCGAGCTTCAGGCGCGCGCCGCTGCAGACGGGGCACGGCGTGTAGCTGCGGTACTTGGACAAGAGCACGCGGATGTGCATCTTGTAGGCCTTGCTCTCCAGGTAGGCGAAGAAGCGGCGAACGCCATACCACTGCTTGTTCCAGTTGCCTTCCTTGTAGTTGGGCGTGCCCTCGATCACCCAGTGCTTCTGCTCCTCGGTGAGCTTGTTCCAGGGCGTGTCGCGCGGCACGCCGGCGGCCTCGGCGTGGCGCATGAGGTCGTCCTGCGCCTCTTTCCACGCGGGGGTCTGGATGGTCTTGATGGCCCCCGCGCGCAGCGTGAGCTTGTCGTTCGGGATCACGAGGCCGAGGTCCACGCCGATGACGCGACCGAAGCCGCGGCAGGTATCGCAGGCGCCGACGGCCGAGTTGAACGAGAACATCGACGGGATCGGGTCGGTGTAGCGGATGTCACTCTCGGGGCAGTGCAGGCCGGTGGAGAACTTCCACACATCCGTAGGCGCGTTTTCTTCGGCGCCGGTCGCATGCACGGTGACGCGCCCGCTGCCGCGCTTGAGCGCCACTTCGATCGCCTCCACCACGCGCGAGCGCTCGGCGCCCGAGATGCGGAAGCGGTCGGCCACCACGTCGAGCACCTTGCGCGGACCGGTGGGCGTGGCCACCTCGCGCTCGGACTGTACGCGCGTGAAGCCGCTGGCCGAGAGCCATTGGGTCACTTCCTCGGCCGACGTGCCGGCCGGCAGTTCGACCGGGAAGGTGATGACCAGCCGCGGATCGCCCGCCGCGGCGGCGCGCCCGGCGATCTGCGCATAGATGCTGTCGGGCGAATCGTGGCGCACCGGGAGCGCCGTTTCGCGGTCGAAGAGCTGCGCCGCGCGGGCGTAGAGCAGCTTCAGGTGGTCGTTCAGTTCGGTCATCGTGCCGACCGTGGAGCGCGAGGAGCGCACCGGGTTGGTCTGGTCGATGGCGATGGCGGGCGGCACGCCCTCCACCTTGTCGACGGCCGGCTTGTCCATGCGGTCCAGGAACTGACGCGCATAGGCGGAAAAAGTCTCTACATAGCGCCGCTGGCCCTCTGCATAGAGGGTGTCGAACACGAGGCTCGATTTGCCCGAGCCGCTGGGCCCGGTGACCACGGTCATCTCGCCGGTGCGGATGTCGAGGTCGAGGTTCTGGAGGTTGTGCTGGCGCGCGCCGCGAATCCGGATGGAGCCCTGTGTCATGAATGCCTTGGGGGGTGGGGCAAACATTCTAGGGAGAGCTCCGTGACGCATCTGTGCACTGCGTCACATGGTCCGGGCTTACGCAGGGGTTTGTCCGGATTCAGGCTTTGACACTTTTGATAACAAATACGACGTTTGTTTTCAACTCCTCCCTGAGCATTCCTCGAAAGGCCTCCATGACGAAGACGCGAACGCTTTGCGCCGCCGCCATTCTGGCGTTGACGGCGATGGGCGCCTCCGCCCAGATCCTCATCGGCCAGACCGCCGGCATGACCGGCTCGGTGGCCGCGAGCGTGAACGAGACCATCGGCGGCGCGCAGCTGGTGATCGACGCGGCCAATGCCCAGGGCGGCATCCACGGCGAGAAGATCGAGGTGATCCGCATGGACGACGCCTTCGACGTCAAGCGCGCCAGCGACAACGCCCGCGCGCTGATCGAGGACAAGAAGGTGGTGGCGCTCTTCATGAGCCGCGGCACGCCGCATTCGCAGGCGATCATTCCCTGGCTCGACAAGAACGAGGTGGCGCTGATCGGCCCTTCCACCGGCGCCATGGTGCTGCACAAGCCGCTGCAAAAGCACGTGTTCAACGTGCGCGCCACCTACCAGCGCGAAGCCGAGAAGGCGGTGCAGCACCTCCTGACCATCGGCCTCTCGCGCATCGCCGTGGTGTACGTGACCGACTCGTTCGGCAAGGACGCGCTCGAGGGCGCAATGACCGGCTTCACCAAGGGCAAGGCCACGCCGACGGTGACCATTCCGGCCGACCGCGACAAGCCCGACTACACGGCCATCGTGCCGGCCATCAAGGACGCCAACGCGCAGGCCGTGCTGTGGATCGGCTCGGGCATCGCGGTGGTCGACGGCATCAAGGCGCTGCGTGCCTCGGGCTCGGCGGCGCAGGTGGTCACGTTGTCGAACAACGCATCGTCGGGCTTCATCAAGCAACTGGGCGATGCGAGCCGCGGCGTGATCGTGACGCAGGTGTTTCCGAGCGAGCGGTCGATGGGCCAGCCGATGGTGAAGGAGGCGCTCACGCTCGCCAAGGCCAAGGGACAGGCGGAGCTCTCGCCCGCCGCGCTCGAAGGCTTCGCTTCGGCGAAGGTGCTGGTGGAGGCGCTGCGCCGCGCGGGTCCCAGGCCCACGCGCGCCAAGGTGCTGGCTGCGCTGGAAAGCATCCGCAGCTACGACCTCGGCGGCGGACTCGAGGTGAGCTACACGCCGCAGGACCACAGCGGCATCGATTTCGCGGACCTGGCGATCATCAGCGACGGGCGCTTCAAGCGCTGAGCCGCCGCCCCTCTTTCCTCTTGCAACGGCCCGCCGGTTCTCCGGCGGGCCGTTTGTCTTTGGGTTCTGCAAACAATGGTTTGACAGGGTTTGCACGAGCAAACTAATGTCACCAACAGCAACACATTACACATCTTCTGACAGGGGCAAGTTCGCCTCTTGGAAAGGCTTTGTTCGATGAAGACGATGTTTGCGTCCTGCGCCGTTGCGCTCCTCATGGCGGCGGTCGTACCCGGCGCGTCGGCCCAGATCGTGATCGGCCAGTCGGCCGATCTTTCGGGCCCGGTGGCCGCCAGCGTGAAGGAAACGATCCTGGGCTCGCAGCTGGTGATCGACCAGGTCAATGCCCAGGGCGGCATCAACGGCGAGCAGATCGAGGTGATCCGGCTGGACGACGGCCTGGACGCCAAGCGCTCGCTGGAAAACACCCGCATCCTGATCGAGGACAAGAAGGTCGTCGCGCTGCTGCTGAACCGCGGCACGCCCAACGCGCTGGCCGTCATTCCGCTGCTCGACAAGTACGGCGTGGCGCTGGTCGGCCCCTCGACCGGCGCGATGGCGCTGCACAAGCCGCTGCAGAAGAACATCTTCAACGTGCGCTCGACCTACCAGCGCGAGGCCGAGAAGGCGGTGCAGCACCTGCAGACCACCGGCATCCAGCGCATCGCCGTGGTCCAGGCCGACGACTCCTTCGGCAAGGACGCGATGGAGGGCGCGAACAAGGGCTTCGAGAAGGCAGGCCTCAAGCCCGTGGTGCTGGCCCTGGCCGACCGCAACAAGCCCGATTTCGCGAGCATCGTGCCGCAGCTCACCAAGGCCAACGCGCAGGCGGTGCTGTGGATCGGCTCGGGCACCTCGGTGACCGACGGCGTGAAGGCGCTGCGCGCGGCGGGCTCGGCGGCGCAGATCATCACGCTCTCGAACAACGCGGCCTCGGGCTTCATCAAGGAACTGGGCTCGGCGAGCGCGGGCGTGATCATCACGCAGGTGCTGCCCTATGAGCGCTCCTTCGGCCATCCGCTGATCAAGGAGGCGCTGGCGCTCGCCAAGGCCAAGGGTCAGAACGACCTGTCGCCGGCGCTGCTCGAGGGCTTCGTCGCGACCAAGGTGCTGGTGGAGGCGCTGCGCCGCACGGGCCCCAAGCCCACGCGCGCGAAGCTCATCGCCACGCTCAACAGCTTCCAGTACGACGTGGGCGGCGGCGTCGACGTGAGCTACTCGCCGACCGACCATTCGGGCATCGACTACGTCGATCTGTCGATCGTGAGCGAAGGCCGCTTCAAGCGCTGACCGCACCCTTTCCCGTTCCCCGCAATCACGGCCCGCCGGTGCACCCGGCGGGCCGTTTCTGTTTGCGCATTGAAAACAACGGTCCGCAGGGTTTCCACAAGCAGAGAAATGTCACTTAAAGAAACAAACTACACATCTTTTGACAATCACGAACAGTTCGTGGAAAGACTCTGCCCGATGAAGAAGATATTCAAGTCCTGCGCCGCCGCGCTCGTGCTGGCCGCGGCCTCCCAGGGGGCGCCGGCCCAGATCGTGATCGGCCAGTCGGCCGACCTCTCCGGCCTGGTCTCGGCCAGCGTGAAGGAGGCGATCCTGGGCTCGCAGCTGGTCATCGACCAGGTCAACGCGCAAGGCGGCATCAATGGCGAGCGGATCGAGGTGATCCGGCTGGACGACGGCTTCGACCCCAAGCGCTCGGTGGAGAACACGCGCATCCTGATCGAGGACAAGAAGGTCGTCGCGCTGCTGCTGAACCGCGGCACGCCCAACGCGCTGGCCGTCATTCCGTTGCTGGACAAGTACGGCGTGCCGCTGGTCGGCCCTTCGACCGGCGCGATGGCGCTGCACCAGCCGGTGCCCAAGAACATCTTCAACGTGCGCTCGACCTACCAGCGCGAGGCCGAGAAGGCGGTGCAGCACCTGCACACCATCGGCATCCAGCGCATCGGCGTGGTGCAGGAGCAGGATTCGGCCTTCGCCACCGACGCCATGGTGGGCGCGAACAAGGGCTTCGAGAGCGCGAAGACCAAGCCCGCGGTGGTGGTTCCGGCCGACCGCCGCAAGCCCGACTACGGCACCATCGTGCCGCCCCTGACGCAGGCGAACGTGCAGGCCGTGCTCTGGATCGCTTCAGGCACCGCCGTCACTGAAGGCGTGAAGGCGCTGCGCGCGGCCGGCTCGGCCGCGCAGGTGATCACCCTGTCGAACAACGCGGCTTCGGGCTTCATCAAGGAACTGGGCACGTCGAGCGGCGGCGTCATCGTCACGCAGGTGCTGCCCTATGAGCGCTCGTTCGGCCACCCGCTGATCAAGGAAGCTATGGCGCTCGCGAAGGCCAAGGGCCAGAACGAGCTGTCGCCCGCGCTGCTCGAGGGCTTCGTGGCGACCAAGGTGCTGGTGGAGGCGCTGCGCCGCACCGGCCCCAAGCCCACGCGCGCGCGGCTGCTCGCCACGCTCAACAGCTTTCAGTACGACGTGGGCGGCGGGCTCGACGTGAGCTATTCGCCGACGGACCACTCGGGCATCGACTACGTCGATCTTTCGATCATCAGCGAGGGCCGCTTCAAGCGCTGATCGCTTCCCCAGCCGCGCCGATTACTTGGGCGCGGCGGCGGGCGCCGGCTCGTGCGTGGTGTCGCCCCCGTGCTTCTCGCCCGACATGTCGACCTTGTCGCCGGCCTTGGAGATCACGTACAGGGCAATGGCGGCGAAGATGACGAAGCCGATGGCGAGTTTCCACATGGGTGCTGTCTCCTGAAGAGGATAGTGATGACGAGGATGAAGGGGTTCAAGAAAAGGGCCTCATGCCGTTGGATGGCATGAAGCCCCTTTGTTGAACGGAGGGCCGCTCGCGCAGCCCTCCTCTCGCACGATCGATACGTGCGATACGTGCGATCAGTCGTTCGCGTAGATGTCCACGTCCTTCGTCTCGCGGATGAAGAGCGTGCCCACCACGAGCGTGACGCCCGCGATGATGATCGGGTACCACAGGCCGTTGTACATGTTGCCCGTGGAGGCCACGATGGCGAACGCGGTGGTTGGCAGCAGGCCGCCGAACCAGCCGTTGCCGATGTGGTACGGCAGGCTCATCGAGGTGTAGCGGATGCGCGTGGGGAACATCTCCACCAGCATCGCCGCGATCGGGCCGTAGACCATCGTCACCAGCAGCACCAGCCAGAACAAGAGGACGATGGTCAGCACCTTGTTGATCTTGGCCGGATCGGCCTTGGAGGGGTAGCCCGCGATCTTCAGGTCTTCGGCCACGCCCTTCTTGAAGGCGGCGATTTCCTTGGCGGAGCCTTCGTCGAACTTGAGGTTCACGACGTTGCCGATGGGTGCCTCGACCGTCTTGTCGCCGATCTTCACGACGGCCTTCGAACCCGGCGCGCCGGCCACGTTCTCATAGCTCACCGAGTTCTGCACGAGGTAGCGCTTGGCGATGTCGCACGAGCTTCGGAAGTCGATCTCGCGGGCCACCGGGTTGCCCTGGAACGAGCAGGTCGCCGGGTCGGCCGTCACCGTGACGCCGGCGGTGGCCTGCGCGCGGGCGAGGTCCGGGTTGGCGGCTTCGGTCAGCATCTTGAAGACCGGGAAGTAGGTGACCACGGCCAGGAGGCACCCGGCCATGATGATCGGCTTGCGGCCAATCTTGTCCGACAGCGTGCCGAAGATCACGAAGAAGGGCGTGCCCAGCAGCAGTGCCGCGGCGATCATCAGGTTGGCCGTGGTCGCATCGACCTTCAGCTGTGCCGTGAGGAAGAAGAGCGCATAGAACTGGCCCGAATACCACACCACCGCCTGACCGGCCGTGAGGCCGACCAGCGCCAGGATCACGATCTTCAGGTTCTTCCACTCGCCGAACGATTCGGCCAGCGGCGCCTTGGAGGTCTTGCCCTCGGCCTTCATCTTCTGGAAGGCGGGCGACTCGGACAGCGTCAGTCGAATCCACACCGAAATGCCCAGCAGCAGGATCGACACCAGGAACGGCACGCGCCAGCCCCAGTCGTTGAACACCGCTTCGCCCAGGCCTTCGCGCACGCCCAGGATCACCAGCAAGCTCAGGAACAGGCCCAGCGTTGCCGTGGTCTGGATCCACGAGGTGTACGCACCGCGCTTGCCGTGCGGCGAGTGCTCGGCCACGTAGGTGGCGGCACCGCCGTACTCGCCGCCGAGCGCCAGGCCCTGCAGCATGCGCAGCGCGATCAGGATCACCGGCGCCGCGACGCCGATGGTCGCGTAGCTGGGCAGGAGGCCGACGATGAACGTCGACAGGCCCATGATCAGGATCGTCACCAGGAACGTGTACTTGCGCCCGATCATGTCGCCCAGCCGGCCGAACACGATGGCGCCGAACGGACGCACCAGGAAGCCGGCGGCGAACGCCAGCAGCGCGAAGATGAAGGCGGCGCCCGCATCCAGGCCGCTGAAGAACTGCTTGGCGATGATCGCCGCGAGCGAACCGTAGAGGTAGAAGTCGTACCACTCGAACACGGTGCCGAGCGAGGAGGCGAAGATGACTTTCTTCTCCTCCGAGGACATGGGCCGGGGGGCCGGGTGCGGCACTCCCCGTGAATCTAGTGTGGCGGCCATTGCGTCGTCTCCTGTGTGTTTGCGTTCATGCGGCACCCGGTATCCGGGGCCGTGAGGCATTCTTGGAGGCGTGACTGACCCGAGACTTGCGCGAAACTGAACCGATGCTTACGGATTAAGGTGAAACCCGCGGTGCGCGTTTCAGCCTGTAAGAAATCGCAACCCTGCGCGGGTTTGTCCTCAGAAGCCTTTTCAGGCCTTGCTGCTGCGCAGCAATGAGGGGCGTTGGTCGGCCGCGCTCCATTGCGGACCGTCAAACCACGCATCACCCGACAGGTACGCGCGCAGCATCGCGAGGCCATCGAAGCCCCAGAAGAGACGCCCGTCGACCACATACGCGGGCGTTCCGAACACGCCGAGCGCGAGCGCTTCGTCGGTGTTGCGTTTGAGAAGCGCCTTGCTCTCGTCGCTGCCCGCTTCGCGCCTGGGTTGCAATTGCGCGGTGAGCGCGGCGAGCCGCGCGGCATCGGCCGCTTCCTCGCCGCCGCGCCACACGTTGCGCAGGATGGTCTCGGCCGCGAGGCGGCTGACGGTGCCGTCGTCGCTCGTCGATACCGCCAGGCGCAGGTGCGGCAGCGGGTTGTAGGGGTGCGAGGCCGGCATCTCGATCTGGATGCCGTGGGCCTGCCCGAGCCACAGCACGTGGCGGTAGGTCCAGCTGCGTTTGGACGGAATCTCGGCCGGCCCGAGCTGGCCGTGTTGCTTGAGCAGCGCGCCCAGCAGCACCGGCTTGTAGGCCACGCTGTAGCTCAGCCCTTGGAGCGCCTCCGGCAGGTGCTCGAACGCGAGGTGCGCGTAGGGCGAGATGAAGTCGATATAGAAGTCGATGTGCTTCATGCGTCGTGGTCTCCGGAGGTTTCCGGAACGCGCCAGATGCCGGCCCGGGCCCGCAACTCTATCGCGCGCCACACGCCGCGCCGCGCATCGTCTTGCATCTTGCTCCAGTCCGCGATCTCGGGAATGGTGCGCAGGCACCCTTCGCAAAAGCCGCTCAGGCGGTCCATGCGGCAGACCGAGGTGCAGGGCGAGGGAACGTCTTCGGGCAGCTCGCGCACGGCCTCCGCGCGCGCGGCCAGGGTCTCGGCTTCCGCGAAGTTCAAACCACGTCCGCCACCGGCGCGCCGGTGAGCGCTTCGAGGTCCTGCGGCCGGAGCTGGAACACCGCGTGCGGATGGCCCGCCGCGGCCCAGATCTCCTCGAAGCGGAAGAGCTCGCGGTCGATCAGCACCACGGGTTTCGTTGCATGCCCCACGGGCGAGACGCCGCCGATGGTGAAGCCGGTGCGCGCCTTCACGAACTCGGCATCAGCGCGGCCGGTCTTGCCGATGAGCGCATCGACCTTCTTCTCGTCCACGCGCTTGTCGCCCGAGGTGATGACCAGCACCGCCGCGTCGTCGCTCTTGCGGCGAAAGATGATGCTCTTGGCGATCTGCCCGACCGCGATGCCGAGCGCATCGGCCGCCTGCTGCGCGGTGCGGCAGGCGTCGTCGAGCATGCGCGGTGAGTGAGGATGGCCGGCGTCCTGCAGTACGCGGGAGACGCGCTGGACGCCTTCGGGGAGGGAGTGGAGTTCAGAGCCGCACATGGGTTCGAATCTACAAGAGAAGACCGAGCGCTCTCAGGCGCTGCGCTTGAACATGAACAGGAACGCGCCCATCGCCATCAGCACGCCGCCGAAGACGCGGTTCTGCGCGCGCCGCGCGCGCACCGAGCGCAGCACGCCCTGCAGCCGCGCGGCCAGCCAGGCGTAGCCGTGCATCACGGTCACGTCGACCATCACCGTCGTGGCCAGCAGCACCAGCAGCTGCAGCCACAGCGGCCGCGTCGGCTGGATGAACTGCGGCAGCACGGCCGCCATGAAGACGATGCCCTTGGGATTGGTCACGTTGGTGAGAAAGCCGCGCAGCACGCGCTGGCGTGCCGTGAGGTCCGGCTCGCCGACGGATTGCGCCGCGTCGCCGGCGACCTTCGCGACCGGCGCGCGCCACTGTCGCCAGCCCAGCCACAGCAGGTAGCACGCGCCGACCACCTTGATCACCGTGAACGCGGTCGCCGAGGCGGTGAGCACCGCGCCCACGCCGAGCCCCGCCACCAGCAGGATCACCGCGAGCCCCAACTGCAGGCCGACGATGGTCGCCGTGGTGCGCCGAACGCCGTAGGAGAGGCCATGGCTCATGCTGAGCACCGCGCCCGAACCGGGCGACACCGCGATGACGCAACTGGCCACCAGAAATGCAAGCCAGACATGCAGGTCCACGAAAACTCCTGTGCGCGTGTGTTGTTGTTTCAGCCGGCCCGCTTGGTGCGGATGGCCTTCGATGCGCGCGAGTTCGGCTCGCGCCCGAGCGCCTGGCTGATGTAGACGCCCGCATCGATCAGCCTGTCCAGGTCGATGCCGGTCTCGATGCCCATGCCGTGCAGCATGTAGACGACGTCCTCGGTCGCGACGTTGCCCGTCGCGCCCTTGGCGTAGGGGCAGCCGCCCAGGCCCGCCGAGGACGACTGGAAGTTCCACACGCCCATCTCGAGCGCCGCCAGCGTGTTGACCAGCGCCTGCCCATAGGTGTCGTGGAAGTGGCCCGAAATGGCATCGACATCGAAGTGCGCGAGCGTGGCCTCCATCGCTGCCTGCACCTTGCGCGGCGTGCCCACGCCGATGGTGTCGGCCACGTCCACGCGCTGCACGCCGATGCCCTTCATCAGCTGCGCGAGGTAGCCGACCTTGGCCGGCGCGATCTCGCCTTCATAGGGGCAACCCACGGTGCACGACATCGCGCCGCGCACGTGAATGCCCTTCTCGCGCGCCGCTTCGACCACGGGCGCGAAGCGCTCGATGCTCTCGGCGATCGAGCAGTTGATGTTCTTCTGGCTGAAGGCCTCGCTCGCGGCGCCGAACACCACGATCTCGTCGGGCCACTCCTCGCGCGGCGCGGCGATGGCCGCCTCGAAGCCCTTCATGTTGGGTGTGAGCACCGAGTAGAGAACGCCCGGCTTGCGCGCGATGCCGTGCATCACCTCGGCGTTGTCGGCCATCTGCGGCACCCACTTGGGCGAGACGAAACTGGTGACTTCGATTTCCTTGAGTCCCGCATCCTGCAGGCGGTGCACGAGGCCGATCTTGATCTCGGCCGAGACGGGCTGCTTTTCGTTTTGCAGGCCGTCGCGCGGGCCGACGTCGACGAGCTGGACGCGGGTGGGGAGTTTCATGGGATGTCTCTGGTGTCGCGGGAGGAGCGGGAGGATGAAAAAGCCGTCTTCGATTGTCGGACACATGGGAAGGCCCTGCCTGGTACAGAGCTCGCGGAAGGTAGCAATGCGCGCCAGAGCGGTTGCAAATGGTGCCAGCCCGCGCTCATCGCTCGGGTTTCGGGTCCGCCCGCTCCAGCATGCTCGTGCGAAACGCCACCTTGCGCACGATGGCGGCGAAGGCGCGCGTGGGCGCCGATTCGCGCGCCTTGGGTGACCACAGCATGCCGGGCGTGCGCACCGGCGTCGGGCTCTCCAGCCGCACCGTGGCCAGACCCGAATTCGGCTGCACCGCGTTGGCCGAGACGATGGCCGCGAGCTGCGTCTTTGCGACCAGCCCCATGATCGGCGCGAGCGTGTTGATCTCGGCCACCACCTGCGGCTCGGCGCCGCAGGAGCGAAAGCACTCGTCCAGCATCTGCCGCGTCGCAAAGCTCGCGGGCAGCATCACCATCGGCATCCTGTGCAGCTCCACCATGCGCACGCGCTTGCGGCGCGCGAGCGGATGGTTCTCGGCCACCACCAGCACCATCTCCTCGTTGTAGAGCGGCTCGAACTGCAGCGTGCCCGGCACGCCCGGCCGGTAGGCGATGCCCAGGTCGAGCGTGCCCGCCTGCAGCCGCTCGGCGATCAGGTCGGCCGCGAGCTCGTCCACCATCACGCGCACCCGCGGATAGCGCTGCTGGAAGCCCGCGATGCAGTCCGGAATGAAGCCGAGGTTGAAGGTGTGGGTCGAGCCGATGCGCAGCTCGCCGGCCGCCGCCTGCGGGTCTTCGCGCAGCGCGCCCAGGCCCCGGTCGATCTCCTGCAGCGCGCGCGTGGCGTGGTGCAAAAAGGCTTCGCCGGCCTCGGTGAGCGCCACGCGCTTGCCGACGCGGTCGAAGAGCAGCGTGCCCAGCTCTTCTTCCAGCTGCTTGATCTGGTGCGACAGCGTCGACTGCGTCACATGCAGCCGCTCGGCCGCGCGGGTGAAGTTGAGCGAGCCGGCCAGCGCGCTGAAGTAGCGCAGGTGACGCAATTCCATGGAAGTCCCCGGTCCGTCGAATGATCGATGGCATCGATGGTATCCATGCGAATCCATCATTGTTAAAAATCGCCGCGCCTGCATAGAGTTCGCACCCAGTCACGAACACACACAGGAGACAACGCGGTGCACAAAGTCCTCAGCGGCATCAAGGTGCTGGAGCAAGGCACGTTCATCACCGGGCCGGCGGCGGGCATGTTCCTGGCCGACCTGGGCGCCGAGGTGGTGAAGCTGGAGCAGCCGGGCAGCGGCGATCCGTTCCGGTCGTTCCGCGGCGGCCTCTACAGCCCGCACTTCCAGACCTACAACCGCAACAAGCGCAGCATCACGCTCAACCCCAAGCTGCCCGAGGACGCGGCGGTGTTCGACGAACTGGTGAAGGAGTCGGACGTCTACATCCAGAACTTCCGCCCCGGCGCGGCCGAGCGGCTGGGCGCGGGCGAGGCGCGGCTGCGCGCGCTCAATCCGCGGCTGGTGTACTGCGCCATCAGCGGCTTCGGCCAGACCGGCCCGGCCGCCAACCGCCCCGCCTACGACACGGTGGCGCAGGCGGCCAGCGCCTTCCTCAAGCTGCTGGTGAACCCGGCCAACCCGCGCGTGGTGGGCCCGGCCGTGGCCGATGCGATGACCGGCTTCTACGCGGCCTATGGCGTGATGGGCGCGCTGGTGGAGCGCGGGCGCACCGGGCAGGGCCGCAAGGTGGAGGTGTCGATGCTGGAGGCGATGTGCCACTTCAACCTCGATGCGTTCACGCACTACTTTTCCGAGAACGAGATCATGGGTCCGTTCAGCCGGCCGAGCGTCTCGCAGTCGTACGTGCTGGAATGCGCCGACGGCCTGTGGATCGCGCTGCACATGTCTTCCCCCGAGAAGTTCTGGCAGGGCCTGGCCAACGCGATCGAGCGGCCGGACCTGTTCCAGGACCCGCGCTTCGCGACGCGCGAAGGCCGCATCGCGCACCAGACCGAGATGATCGCGCTGCTCGACGGCCTGTTCCGCGCGCGCACCCGCGCCGACTGGTGCGCCCGGCTGGAAGCCGAAGACGTGCCCCACGCCCCCATGTACGACACCCGCGAAGCGATGCAGGACCCGCAGGCCCGCCACCTGCAGCTGGAGGTGAGCGCGCCGCACCCCGAGGGCGGCGAGTGGCGGACCATCCGCTCGCCCGTGAGCTTCGACGGCGAACGGCCGCTCGAGGTCACCGCGCCACCGCTCCTGGGCGCGGACAACGAGGCCATCGTCGAACCGATACGGCGGCGCCTTCGGCCGGCCGCCTGAACCCATCCCATCGATCCCATCCATCCCATCAACAAACAAGAAAAAGGAGACAAGCCCCATGACCCCCTCGAACGAGAACGAGCTCACCCAGGCCGCGCTGCAGCGCCTGGAGGGCGCCACCGATCCGCGCTTCGCCGAGGTGATGCGCTCGCTCATCACGCACCTGCACGCCTTCATCCGCGAGGTCGACCTGCAGCCCGGCGAATGGATGGCCGGCATCGAGTTCCTGACCGCCGTCGGCCAGGCTTGCGACGACAAGCGCCAGGAGTTCATCCTGCTGTCGGACACGCTGGGCGCCTCGATGATGGTGGTGATGCTCGACCAGCTGCGCGCCGCCGCGCGCACAGGACAGGCAGGCCAGAGCAACAAGACGCTGCACGCGACCGAGACCACCGAGGCCACGGTGCAGGGCCCCTACTACTGGGACGGCGCGCCCGACCTGCCGCTGGGCGCCGACATCGCGCCCGGCGTGCGCGGCGAGCCCGCCTTCTACAGCGGCCGCGTCACCGACACCCGCGGCCAGCCGCTGGCGAACGCGCTGCTCGACATCTGGTCGGGGGACGGCGAGGGCGTGTACGACATGCAGGTCGAAGGCGCGGGCATGGCGGCGCGCGCGCGCATCCGCACCGACGCCGAGGGCCGCTACTGGTTCTGGTCGATCAAGCCTTCGTACTACCCGGTGCCGGTCGACGGCCCGGTGGGCCGCATGCTCGCCGGCATGGGCCGCCACCCCAACCGGCCCGGCCACATCCACATGAAGGTGGCGGCCGAGGGGCACGTGCCGGTGACCACGCACCTCTTCGTGGCGGGCAGCCCCTACATCGATTCGGACGCGGTGTTCGGCGTGCGGCCCAGCCTCGTCGTCGACTTCGAATCGCACCCGCCGGGCAAGGCGCCCGACGGCCGCGCGATCGAGCGGCCGTATTGGTCTGCGCACTACGACTTCCATCTCCAACCCGAGGCCGCCTGAGTCTCGATCCACTGCGTACGCTCTCATGAAAATCGGCAAATCCACCGTCCCGCGCACCGCCATCTGCACATCGGACGAACACACCATCGTCGTTCGCGGCCAGGACCTGTGCCGCGACCTGATCGGCAAGCTCTCCTTCGCGGATTACTTCTTCCTGCTGCTCACCGGCAAAGAGCCCGACGCGGCCTGCAGCACCGTGCTCAACGCGACGCTGGTGGCGATCGCCGAGCATGGCCTCGTGCCCAGCGTGCAGGCCAGTCGCATGACCTTCGCCGCCGCGCCCGACGCGCTGCAGGGCGCGGTGGCCGCGGGCATTCTGGGTTGTGGCTCGGTGATCCTCGGCGCATCGGAAACTGCGGGGCGCCTGTTCGCCGACGTGGCGGCGCGCGTGGATGCCGGCGAGGCGCTCGACGACGTGGCCGCCGCCACGATCCGCGCGCTGAAGGAAAGCCGCCAGGCCATCCCCGGCTACGGCCATCCGCTGCACAAGGCGAACGATCCGCGCGTGGACCGGCTCATCGAAGTGGCCGCCGAAGCCGGCGCCGACATGCGCTACGTGCGCATCGCGCAGGCGCTGGAGCGCGCGATTCCCGGCATCGTGGGCCGCGAGCTGCGCATGAACGTCTCGGCCGCCATCCCGGCCGTGCTGCTGGGCGTGGGCTTTCCGGTGGCGTCGCTGCGCGGCGTGCCGATCCTCGCGCGCACCGCGGGGCTGATCGCGCATCTGGCCGAGGAGGCCGAGACGCCGAGCGGCTTCGCCCTCTCCTACCAGGCCACGCGCGAGCTGCAGTACGACGGCCAGCTGCCCGCGGGCTTCGGGAGCGCCGCATGAAGCGCCGGCTGCTGCTCGCCGGCACGCTGCTGGCCGCGGGCGCCGCGATGGCGCAAGCGCCGTCGCAGGGCTCGTCGCGTCCGCTGAAGATCGTGGTGCCCTTCGGCGCGGGCACGTCCACCGACATCGTCGGCCGCATCCTGGCCGATGCGCTGGGCCGCCAGCTCGGCGTGGCCGCGATCGTGGAGAACAAGCCCGGCGCGGGCGGCTCGATCGGCAGCGAGCAGGTCGCGCGCGCCAGCGACGGCCAGACGCTCCTGATGGGCACGGTCGGCACGCATGCGATCAACCCCTCGCTCTACAAGCGCCTGGCCTACCAGCCGCTGCGCGACTTCGTGCCGCTGGGCTTCGCGGGCGCCACGCCCACGCTGCTGGTGGTGCCCGCCAACTCGCCCTGGAAAAGCGTGGCCGACCTGGCCGCTGCGACCGGCAACGTGAACTTCGCCTCGGCCGGCAACGGCACCTCGGGCCATCTCGCGGGAGAGCTTCTCAACGTGCGCCTCTCGAAGAACTTCATGCACGTGCCCTACCGCGACGGCGCGCAGGCCCTGACGGAGCTCATGGCCGGCAACGTGCAGTTCATGTTCTATCACCCGGCCGCGGTGATGCCGCAGGTGCGCGCGGGCAAGCTGCGCGCACTCGGTGCATCGGGCGCCAAGCGCAGCGCCGCGGCACCCGATGTGCCCACGCTGATGGAACAGGGCGTGAAGGACTTCGACCTCGTCGCGTGGTTCATGTTGTATGCGCCCAGCAGCATGCCCGGCGCGCAGCGCGACCGGCTGCGCGAGGCCACGCGCCAGGTGCTGGCCCAGCCCGAGGTGCGCGAAAAACTCGCGCAGCAAGGCATCGAACACGCCGAGATGAACGCCGAACAGCTCGACGCCTTCGCGCGTGCGGAGATCGCCAAGTGGGGCGAGGCCGTGCGCCGCTCGGGCGCGCAGATCGACTGACGGCTCGCACCGCGCGAGCCCGCAAGCGCAAAGGAGTCCAGGCCCTCGACGGATCGGGAGGGCGAGAGACAAGAGCAAGGCCGCAGAGCCGATTCATGCAAACAAGCGGGCACGACCCGCGACAGGAGACATTCATGCGTTCGACATTCAAATGGCTGACGGGCCCCTTCATCGGCCTTCTTCTCGGCCTCGCGTGCAGCTTCGCCTTCGCGCAGGGCGCGGCATGGCCCAGCAAGCCGATCCGCATCGTGGTGGGCTTCGCGCCCGGCACGCCGCCGGACATCTTCGCGCGGCTGTACGGCGAGTACATGGCGCGCCAGCTGGGCGTGCCGGTCGTCATCGACAACAAGCCGGGCACCGCCGGCAACCTGGCCTCCGACGCGGTGGCGAAGGCGCCGCCCGACGGCTACACCTTCCTCTACAACCTCTCGACGGCGTTCACGATCAACCCCTACATCTACGCCAAGCTGCCGTTCGATCCGCAGAAGGACCTGGTGCCGGTCGCCACCACGATGCGCCAGGGGCTGGTGCTGATCGCGAGCCCGAAATTCCCGGCCAAGTCGGTCAAGGAACTGGTGGCCGCCGCGAAGGCGAAGCCGGGCACGATCTCGCACGCCTCCTACGGCGCGGGCAGCCCCTCGCACCTGATCGTGGAGTGGCTGAAAGACGAGACCGGCACCGACATGCTGCACGTGCCCTACCGCGCGAGCCCGGTGGCCGACGTGGTGGGCGGGCAGGTCGACACGGTGATGGAGCCGATCGCCACCGGCTACCAGCTCATCAGCAGCGGCCGCGTGCAGGCCCTGGCCTATTCGGGCCCGACCCGCCACCCCGCGATGCCCGACGTGCCCACGCTCTCCGAAGTGGTGCCCGGACTCGTGATGACCTCGTGGCACGGCCTCTGGGCGCCGGCCGCGACGCCCGTCGCGATACAGCAGCGCTTCAACGCCGTGATGATCGAGGCCAGCAAGGACCCTGACCTCGCCAAGCGCATCCGCGACCTGAACAGCGAGCCGCTCGGGCTCACACAGGCCGAGATGGCCGCGGCGGTGCGGCGCGATGCGGAGATCTACAGCCGCATCGTGAAGGCGAAGAACATCCGGGTGGATTGATGCGATGCGCTAGGGATATCTCATCAAGCCGACGGACGGCCGCTCTGAACGTTGATCACGCATGCCGAATGAAGGAGCGCCAGCGATGAGCCAGATCAGTTTTCCGTTGAGCGACCCGGCGATGGAGGAGTCCTGTACGAGATCACCTCGCTGCGCATGTTCGCAGGCATGAGCATGGAGTCGATTCCCGACGAGACGGCGATCCTGAACATCCGCCATCTGCTGGAAGCCAGCGATCTGGCCGAGGACATCTTCAAGCAGGTCAACGCTCATCTGGCCAGGAAGGGGCTGCTTCTGAAGACGGGTTCCATCGTGGATGCCACGATCATCGCGGCACCCAGTTCCATGACGAACGCGAGCGGCAAGCGAGACCCTGAGCTGCACCAGACCAAGAGGGGCAACCAGTGGCACTTCGGGATGAAGTCGCACATCGGTGTGGATGCGGATTCGGGGTTGGTGCACATGGTGACGACTACCGCGGCCAACGAGGCAGACGTCGAGAAGGTGGGCGACCTGCTGCACGACAGAGAGGACGCGGTGTGGGCGGACTCGGGCTATCGCGGAGCGCAAAGCCGAGTGAAGCGCAGCGTGCAATGCACATTGCGTCTGCAGACGGCGTGAAGAGCCGCAGGGCTTTCAAACGCATGGCGGGATCGGCGAGGCGGCGCTGCATGCGCAACGACCGAATATGCGTGCTCGCCATCAAGCCAACTGAAGGCTTTTTCAGACCGTCCCTAACCTCCATAAACGCTCGCTTCTGACCGTCAGCGCGACTCAAGCGCCACCGTCAGCAGCGCGTTGATCAACGGCCGATCCGTACGCACGGACAGGCAGCAAATCGAGTAGCTGATCGAGAGCTCCTCGTCATCGATCAGTACCGCAGCGAGCCCTGGCAAGGGGATGAATTCGACCTGCGTGACGAAGCCAATACCCATACCGTTGGCCACAGCATGCAGGATGGCCTCACGGCTGTTGATTTCCATAACGCAGTTCATGCGCACACTTTTATGCTGGCAGGCGCGCTCAACGCGCTGACGAGTCTTCGATCCCGGCTCTCGAAGAATGAGCGACTCGTGCTCGATGTCCTGCGTCGAGATCGAGAGGCGCTGGGTCCATGGATGACCTGCAGGGACTACGGCGATGATCCGCTCGCTGCGAAAGGCGATGGTGTGCAAGCCCTGGACGGGCGGCGGCTCGACCATGATGCCGACATCGATGTCGAAGTCCTGGAGTCCGTGCAGGGTCGACTCCTCCGATCCAATGGATATCGTCAGTTCGAGCGATGGATGCGCGCGTTTGAAGTTGCGGATTAGTTCCAGAGCTATTGGGGGAGACACCGCTCCAATGCGAATCAGCCCGGCTTCGAGTTTGTGTGCGCTCTGCAAGTACTGGATCGTCTCTTCCTCTTGGCCAAAAAGACCTTGAGTAATGCCATAGAGGCGCTCGCCTGCAGGGGTCAATCGAACGTTGCGCCCACCGCGAAGGAACAGCTCTACGTTGAAGCGCTCCTCCAGAGCCTTGACCTGATCGGTCACAGTGGGCTGGCCGATATGTAGGTAATGTGCTGCCGACGTGAATCCGCCCGTTTTGGCGACGGCGTGGAAGCACCGGATCCACTTGTAGTACTGATGAAACATGCGGCGAGGCGCGAATAGTCGCGAAAGAGAAACGCAGCAAGCGTCTCACATCTGAAGTCAAGGGGCATGAGCGGTTTCCCCGTGATCGATCGCCCGAGCGCGAACTATCGGTTTCTGATCATGCCGACGTCAAAAATGCGATTGGACGGCGTGCCCCACGAATTCGACACTGCGGCCCAAGCAAAAACCGCAGGCCCGAGGGGACCCGAAAGAGTCCGCCAGGAACTGCTCCTCATCGGAGACAAAACAGATGCCCCACGCTTATCACAATCCCGTGTCCACTCATTCCGGCCGAGGCAGCCTCGAACGGCTGCCCTCGCTTCTGGCGGGCCGCCGCGTCGCGCTCGTCACCTTCCCCGAGGCCCGAGGGCTCGGCCTGGTCGATCGCCTGCAGGCGCTCTTGGGCGACGCGCTCGTCACCGTGATCGATGACGTGCGCCCCAACCCCGATGTCGCCCACCTGCGCGACCTCTACAACACCTTCTGGCAATCGGATGCGCCCTGCGACGCCATCGTGGCGGTCGGCGGCGGCAGCGCCATCGACACGGCCAAGGCCCTGATGGTGGGCACGGCCAACGGGCAGTTCGACGAACTCCTCGCGCTGCTGGCCACCGGCCAGCCCTTTGTGCCCACCAGCGTCAAGCCGCTGATTGCCGTACCGACCACGGCCGGCACCGGCAGCGAAGTAACGCCCTGGGCCACCATCTGGGACGCCGGCAACCAGAAGAAGTATTCGCTGCACCTGGACGCCACTTGGCCCGAGGCCGCCATCGTCGACCCCGAGCTCATGCTCTCGGTGCCGGCGGGCACCACGGTGTCGACGGGGCTCGATGCGCTCTCGCATGCGCTCGAAGCCATCTGGAACGTCAACGCCAACCCGGTCTCCGACACCTTCGCCGTCTCGGCCGTGCGCGACATCTTCGACTGCCTGCCGGCGCTGCTCAAGGACCTGGGCAACCTCGACCTGCGCGAGCGCATGGCGCTGGCCGCGTTGAAGGCCGGCATGGCGTTTTCCAACACCAAGACGGCGCTGGCGCACTCCATCTCCTACGAGATGACGCTGCGCCACGGCTTGGCCCACGGCATCGCGTGCTCGTTCACGCTGCCGATCGTGCTGGAAAAAGCATGGGCCCGTTCGCCCGACCGCGACCAGACGTTGCAGCTGATCTTCGGCACCGACCTGGCGACTGCCACACAGCGCCTGCGAGCATTCCTGCAGGGGCTTGGCGTGAAGACCGAGTTTGCCGACTATGGCGTTGCAGACAGCGAAGCGGCGGCCATGATCACGCGCGCCATGGACGGGGCGCGCGGCAAGAACTTCATCGGCGCGGCGGCGTTGGCCTGACAGGCAGGGACTGCGCAGCGAGAAAAGACAGAGACAGCAAGACAGCAATGCCGGCCGTTTCGAGTCGGTCTTACGGGCCCCACGCCCGTCAAGAAATGGAGACAAACCATGCAAGCAACCAACCAGACCCTGCCGGCGGGCACCTACGCTCCGCCTCTCGAGAATTCCTTCAGAAAGGCCCAGTGGCGGATGCTGCTGGCCGCCATGTTCTGCTACTTCTTCTTCTACACGGGGCGGCAGACATTCGGCTTTGCCATTCCGGGCATCCAGAAGGAATTCGGGCTCTCGAAGGAAGTCCTCGGTTGGGCCTCGAGCTGCCTTCTGTGGTGCTACGCCGTGGGCCAGGCCATCAATGGCAATCTGGCCGACAAGTTCGGCGGCCGGCGCGTCATGACGGCCGGCGCCATTCTTTCGTGTGCCGCCAACTGGGTCGTCAGCTTCGCGATCGGGTTCAAGAGCCTGGCCATCCCCTGGGGCGTGAACGGCTACTTCCAGGCCCTGGGCTGGGCGCCCGGCAGCCGGTTGCTGTCGAACTGGTGGGGCGCGCAGGAGCGCGGCAAGGTGTTCGGCTGCTACACCTTCGCGGCAGGCTGCGCGTCGGTGCTGTCCTTCGTCACGTCCATCCTGGTCGTGAACGTGTTCCACCTCGACTGGCGCTGGATCTTCCGGCTTCCGGTGCTGCTGATGTTGGTGGGTGGCATCACCTTCTATCTGATCGCTCGTGAGCGTCCGGAAGACCTCGGCTTCAAGTCGCCCGACACCGGCGTTGCCAATGCGGAGGATGCCAGGGCAGCCCATGCCGGGCACGAAGCCGAAGAAAGCTCGTGGGCGCGCTACAAGGCCGTGCTCAGCAACCCGAAGCTGATGATTGCCGCGCTGTCGATCGGCTTCCAGAACGCGGCGCGCTACGGGCTGATCGTGTGGGTGCCGGTGCACTTTCTCGGCAAGGACTGGGCCAAGGCCGCCGACGGCATGATCGATCCGGCATGGATCTCCGTCGCACTGCCGGTCGGCATGGCCTTCGGTGCGCTCACCAACGGCTGGATCTCCGACAAGGTCTTCGGCTCGAAGCGCTACAAGGCCATCGTGCTGTACATGCTGCTCGGTGCGGTCGCCTCGATCGGCATGTACCTGTTGCCCACGAGCATCCTCGGCCTGGGCCTGCTCTTCCTTGCGGGCTTCTTCGTCTACGGACCGGCCTCGTCGTTCTGGGCCCTGTGTCCCGACCTGGTCGGAGCGAAGCGCGCGGGCACCGCCACCGGCGTCATGAACTTCTTTTCCTACCTGCTCGCCGGGCTCGGTGAGCCGCTGATCGGCCGGATGCTGGACCACTCGGGCAACACCTCGCTGGTGTTTCCCATCGTCGCGGCGAGCTGCTTGATCAGTGCGTGCATCGCGGCGTTCATCCGTCGCTGAGCCGCAAGCAGGACAGCTCACATCTCAACAACCAAGGAGTGCAATTCGTGAAACCCAACCTGCTCGAAGTCAACGGTCGAAGCTATCGCTGGATGGCGCGCCCCGTCGTGGTCGTGTGCGTGGACGGCAGCGAGCCGGCCTACCTCGACGCGGCCATCGCGGCCGGCGTGGCCCCGTACTTCGATCGCATGATCAAGTCGGGCGCCAACCTGCTGGGCGATTGCGTGGTGCCCTCGTTCACCAACCCGAACAACCTGTCGATCGTGACCGGCGTGCCGCCCGCGGTGCACGGCATCTGCGGCAACTACTTCTTCGACCGCGAGCTCGGTCAGGAAGTGATGATGAACGACCCCAAGTACCTGCGCGCCGGTACCGTGCTGGCCGCGTTCGCCGATGCGGGCGCCAAGGTGGCGGTGGTCACGGCCA
>NZ_JAEFCB010000008.1 GCF_016405905.1 Variovorax sp. IB41
TCTCGCAGGTCGGGCGCATCAAGAAATGGATCGACGACGGCGTGATGCAGATCGCCGGCCAGGGCCTGAGCCCCGAGCAGCTGTTCACCTCGGGCAAGTGCTCCACCTTCTTCGCCTCCACGGCGGCGCACAGCGGCATCGAGCGCGAGGCCAAGATCGACTGGAGCGCCACGTACCTGCCGTGGGAAGAGGGCAAGCAGCCCCGGAACAGCACCATCGGCGGCGCGTCGCTGTGGGTCATGAAGGGCCAGAAGCCGGCCGAGTACGAGGCCGCCGCGGCGTTCCTGGACTACCTCGCCAAGCCCGAGACGCAGGTCTGGTGGCTCAAGGCCACGGGCTACGTGCCGTTGACCAACAAGGCGTATGAAATGGCCAAGTCGCAGGGCTATTACAAGGACCACCCGACGCGCGAGATCGCGATCCTGCAGCTCACGCGCGGCACGCCCACGGCCAACTCCACGGGCTTTCACTTCGGCAACTTCACCCAGACCATGATGGCGCAGCGCGACGAGTTCGAGAACGTGGTCGCCGGCAAGAAGACGCCGCAGGTGGCGATGGACGATGCCGTCAAGCGCGGCAACGAAATCCTGCGCCAGTACGAGAAGCTCAACAAGGGCCGCTACTGAAGCGGCACCGGGCCCGGAAGAACGAAGCATGGCCAAGCCCGAAGCAGGACTCAAGCGCGCACACTTCAAGGACGTGCGCCTGCCCGTGCTGCTGCTCCTGCCGCAGCTGGCGATCCTGCTGTTCTTCTTTTTCATTCCGTCGTTCCGCGCGCTCGGGCAGGCCTTCTTCCTGTCCGACCCGTTCGGCAACACGGTGCACTTCGTGGGCTTCGACAACTTCGCGCAGCTGCTGCAGAGCGAGACCTACCACGAGTCGGTGAAGGTCACGGTGGTGTTCACCATCCTGCAGAACCTGCTCACCATCGCGGTCGCGCTGGTGCTGGCCTTCGCGAGCGACCGCGTGATCCGCGGGCGCGGCATCTACAAGGCGATCATCCTGCTGCCCTATGCCATTGCGCCGGTCATCGCGGGCATTCTCTGGGCGTTTCTCTTCAACCCGGCGGTGGGGCCGCTCGCGCACGTGCTGCATGCGATCGGCTTCGCGTGGGACCCGAACCGCGTGGGCTCCGACGCGATGATCCTGGTGATCCTGGCCGCCTCGTGGAAGCACGTCTGCTACGACTACATCTTCCTGCTCGCGGGCCTCCTGGCAGTGCCTTCGTCGCTGCTCGAGGCGGCGGCCGTCGATGGCGCGGGGCCGCTCAAGCGCTTCTTCAGCATCGGGCTGCCGCTGCTCATGCCGACGATGTTTTTCCTCGCGGTGATGAACTTCGTCTACGGCTTCTTCGAGATCTTCGCCATCGTCGATGCGGTCACGCAGGGCGGGCCGGCGGGCGCGACCAACGTGCTGGTGTTCAAGGTCTACGTCGATGGCTTCATCAACCTGGATCTGGGCTCCTCGGCCGCGCAGTCGGTCATCCTGATGATCTTCGCGCTCTTCATGACGCTGCTGCAGTTCCGCTACGTGGAGCGGCGCGTGAGCTACGACGTATGACGCTTCACACAAAGGACCGCCGCCATGGTTGAACGCGCCCCCGTGCTCGATGCCGTCTGCCACGCGATCCTGCTCGTGGGCGTGGCGTGCGTCTGCGTGCCGCTGTACCTCGCCTTCGTCGCGGGCTCGCTTACCATCGGCGAGGTGCAGCAGGTGCCGCTGCCGTGGCTCCCCGGCGACCAGTTCGTGCAGAACCTGCGCACCGCGTGGACGCAGGCCAACTTCGGCCGGCTGTTCCTCAACTCGTTCATCGTGGCGCTGGGCATCACGGTCGGCAAGATCGCGGTGTCGCTGCTGTCGGCCTTCGCGATCACGTACTTCCGCTTCCGCTTTCGCATGACGGCGTTCTGGCTCATCTTCGTCTCGCTGATGCTGCCGATCGAGGTGCGCATTTCGCCGACCTACGAGTCGGTGGCCAATGCGGCGCTGCCAGTGCAGTGGCTGGTCGAGACGCTGCACCTGTCGCAGCTGTGGAATGCGGTCACCGGCCACAGCATCGACATCCAGCTGTCGTGGAACATGGTCGACACGTACCCGGGCCTGATCCTTCCGCTCATCGCCTCGGCCTCGGCCACCTTCCTGTTCCGCCAGTTCTTCCTCACGGTGCCCGACGAGCTGTGCGAAGCGGCGCGCATCGACGGCGCCTCGCCGATGCATTTCTTCTGGACCATCCTGCTGCCGCTCTCGCGCTCGAACATCGCGGCGCTCGCGATCATCCTGTTTCTCTACGGCTGGAACCAGTACCTCTGGCCGCTGCTCTTCACCACCGACAAGGACATGGCGACCGCGGTGATCGGCCTGAAGCACTTGATCCCGCGCGCCGATTCGCAACCGGCCTGGAACGTGGCGATGAGCGCCGCGCTGCTCACGATGCTGCCGCCCATCCTCGTGGTGGTAGCGTTGCAGCGGTCGTTCGTCAAAGGGCTGGTGGACAGCAGCAAGTGAAGCGCACGCAACCAACAAGGACACTGCAGAAAATGATCATCGTGGGGCACCGCGGCGCACGCAACCTCTGGCCCGAGAACAGCCTGGGCGGCTTTCGCAAGCTCATCGCATCGGGCGCCGATGCGGTCGAGTTCGATGTGCAGGAAACGCGCGACGGCACGGCCGTGGTCATCCACGATCCGCTGCTGGACCGCACCACCGAAGGCACCGGCCCCATCCGCGACCGCACGGGCGCGGAAGTGCTGGCGATGCGGTTGCGCGAAGGCCAGGGCGAGCAGGGCGAGCACGGCGGTGAGCGCGGCGAATGCGTGCCCTCGCTCACCGAGGTGCTGCGCCTCTTCGCGCCCACGCGCATGGAGCTGCATGTGGAGATCAAGACCGACGCGGCCGGCGAACTGCCCGCGGGCGCGGTCGCGCGCATGGTGCAGGCGCTGCACGACGCGGGTGTTGCGCAGCGCAGCTACCTCACCTGCTTCGTGCCCGAGGTGCTGGAGCAGGTGCTCGCCTGCTGGCCCGGCGGCCGCGTGCTCGCGTCGCTGGACCACCGCTCGGCCGAGATGCTCGGCGGCATCGGCCGCGCGCTCGCGCGCTATGCGGCGATGCCCGGGTGTGTGGTCGCGGTCGAGAAGAAGCTGCTCGCGGCGACGTGGTCGCAGTGCCTGGCCGCGCTCGGCACCGAGCGGCTGGGCGCATGGGTCATCAACGAGCCCGAGGAAATCGCGCACTGGCTCGCGATGCCGATACGGCAGATCACCACCGACCGGCCCGATCTCGCGCTGGCCGCGCGCCGATGAGCGCACGGCCGATCTCGCGGCGGCGCCTGCTGTGCAGCGGGCTCGCTGCCGCATCGCTGGGCCATCCCTTTCTTCAACTGCACGCGCAGCAGGCATCGCGCGAGCTCTTCACGCTGGGCGTGGCCTCGGGCACGCCCCGGCCCGACGGCATGGTGCTCTGGACGCGGCTCGCGCCCGAGCCGCTGCAAGCCGGCGGGATGGGCGATGCGCCGGTCGATGTGCGATGGGAGGTCGCGGAAGACGAGCGCTTCCGGCGCATCGCCGCCAAGGGCACGGCGACGGCCACGGCGGAGCTCGCGCATTCGGTGCATGTCGAGGTGCAAGGGCTGCAGCCGGGCCGCCCGTACTGGTACCGCTTCACGGCGGGCGGCGCGCGCAGCCCCGTCGGCCGCACGCGCACCGCGCCGGCGGAAGGCGACGAGGCCGCGCAGGCCATCCGCTTCGCCTTTGCCTCGTGCCAGCAGTACGAGCAGGGCTACTACGCGGCGTACCGCGACATGGCCGCGCAGCCGCTCGACTTCGTCGTGCACCTGGGCGACTACATCTACGAAAGCTCCTGGGGTTCGCGCCATGTGCGTCGTCACGAAGGCGGCATCCCGACGCAACTGGCCGAGTTCCGCGACCGCTATGCGCTCTACAAGACCGATGCGCACCTGCAGGCCGCGCACGCCGCCTTCCCCTGGCTCGTGACCTGGGACGACCACGAGGTGGCCAACGACTACACCGACGACGTTTCGCCGCGCACCATCGATCCCGCGCAGTTCCTCGCGATCCGCGCCGCCGCCTACCAGGCCTGGTACGAGCACATGCCCGTGCCCGCGAGCATGCGGCCGCGCGGCGCCGATGCCACCATCTACGGACGCCACCGCTTCGGCCGCATGCTCGACTTGCTGCTGCTCGATGGGCGCCAGTACCGCTCGCACCATGCGTGCCTCGCGGGCCGCAGCGCCTCGCCGCTGGCCGACTGCGCCGACCGGTCCGCACCGGAGCGCAGTTTTCTCGGCGCGAAGCAGGAGGCGTGGCTCGCGAACGAACTGGCCGCGCCGCCCGCGCGCTGGACCGTCGTCGCCCAGCCCACGCTGCTCGCCGAAGCCGACCGCAAGCGCGGCCCCGAGCACGGCTACTGGATGGACGGCTGGGACGGCTACGCCGCCTCCCGCACGCGCCTCCTCGACGCGCTGGCCGCGAACAAGGCGCGCGGCGGCGATGCGCTCGTCGTCAGCGGCGACGTGCACGCCTTCTGGGCCGCCGACCTGCGCCGCGAGCCGGAAGGCCCGGCCATCGCGACCGAGTTCGTCGGCGGCGCCATCACCTCCGAAGGCCCGAGCGCCGCGAGCGTGGCCAACATGCTTGCGAAGAACGAGCACCTGCGCTACGGCCGCGCCGACAAGCGCGGCTATGCGCTCATGACGCTCGATGCGCGCGGCTGCGCGGTCGAGTTCCGCGCGGTGGACGATGAGAAGAACGCCGACTCGGCCGTGGCCCCCATGGCCCGCTTCTCGGTGGCGCGCGGCGCGCCCGGCGTGCATCTCGAAACCACCTGAAATCTCCCGCGCCTGCAGGATTGCGCGGCCGTGCCTATGATGGCCGCCGCCCCCCATCCCTCCCTCATCTCCCTCGGAGCGCGCCCCCATGAGCATTCCCACCACCCGACTCGGCCGCACCGGCCTCACCGTGTCCCGCCTCGCCCTGGGCACCATGACCTTCGGCCTGCAGACCGACGAGGCCGTGTCGCACCAGATCCTGGACAAGGCGGCCGAAGGCGGCATCAACTTCCTCGACACCGCCGACGTGTACCCGCTCGGCGGCACCGTCGAGACCACCGGCCGCACCGAAGAGATCATCGGCAACTGGCTCGAAAAACAAGGCCCCGCGGGCCGCCGCCGCTTCGTGGTCGCCACCAAGGCGGTCAACAAGGTCGGCCCGAATCCGTGGGACCAGGGCGCATCGCGCAAGCACCTGCTGGACGCCATCGACCTCTCGCTCAAGCGCCTGAAGACCGACCACGTCGACCTCTACCAGCTGCACATGGACGACCGCGAGACGCCGCTCGAAGAGACGCTCGAGGCGCTCGATGTCATCGTGAAATCGGGCCGCGCGCGCTACATCGGCGTGTCTAATTTCCTGGCCTATCGCCTGGCCCGCGCGCTGGGCAAGTCCGACCTGCACCGGTTCACGCGCTTCGTCTCGGTGCAGCCGCGCTACAGCCTGCTGTTCCGCGAGATCGAGCGCGAGCTGCTGCCGCTCGCGAGCGAAGAGGGCCTGGGCGTGATCCCCTACAACCCGCTGGCCGGAGGCCTCCTCACCGGCAAGTACAAGCCCGGCGCCAAGCCCGAGGAGAACACCCGCTTCACGCTCGGCACCGCCGGCAACATGTACCAGGACCGCTACTGGAACGAGCGCAGCTTCAACACCGTGACGCAGCTGCACAAGCTGGCCGACGAGGCGGGCGTGCCGCTCGCGACGCTGGCGGTCGCGTGGGTCATGGCCAATCCGCTGATCACCGCGCCGCTGCTCGGCGCGAGCCGGCCCGAGCAACTCGATGCGACCATCGCGGCGGCCGAATACAAGCTCGATCCGGCGCTCAAGCAGAAGCTGGACGAGCTCACGGCCGAGTACCGCAAGGGCGACGCGCCACGTTGAAATGCATTGCTCCTTCCCCCTCTGGGGGAAGGCTGGGATGGGGGCAGGCAGAGCGCCCAAGGCGAGCGCCGCCGTGCCCCCACCCCAACCCTCCCCCAGCGGGGGAGGGAGCAAAACCGAAAACTGTCAGAACTGTCAGTTAGTCGACAGCGAAGGGTTTGATGGGAGTTCTTAGAGTGAACCCACCATGGTTCTCTTCGCCACCTCCCCATCACCCAAAGCGACAGCCATCGCGCTCGCCGCACTGCTCCTCGCAGGCTGCGCCGTCGGCCCCGACTACGTGCGGCCCTCCATGGACCTGCCGGTCGCCTACAAGGAAACCGGCCCCTGGAAGACCGCCACGCCGCAGGTCGTCGACGCCAGCCATCCCTGGTGGGAGGCCTACGGCGACGGCACGCTGAGCGCGCTGGTCGTGCAGGCCAACGCGGCCAACCAGAACATCCGCGTCGCGGAAGCCCAGTACCGCGAGGCACAGGCGATAGCAGCCGCCGCGCACGCGGGCTTCTTCCCGACCGTGGGCATCAACGCAGGCGGGACCCGCGCGCAGACCAACAGCACCGGCGCCGTCAAGCTGGGCACCACCGACACCCTGGGCCTCGCCGCGAGCTGGGAGCCCGACCTGTGGGGCGCCGTGCGCCGCGCCGTCGAGGCCGGCAACGCCGACGCGCAGGCCAGCGCCGACGACCTCGCCGGCGCGCGCCTGAGCATTCAGACCACGCTCGTGCAGGACTACCTGCAGATCCGCGTCATCGACCTGCAGCGCGACCTGTATGCCAGCACCACCGCCGCCTACGCCAAGGCGCTCGAACTCACGCAGCACCAGTACGCCGCGGGCACGGTGCTGCGCTCCGACGTGGCGCTCGCGGAGAGCCAGCTCAAGACCGCCGAGGCGCAGGCGGTCGATCTCGAAGCGCAGCGCAGCCAGCTCGAACACGCCGTCGCCGTGTTGACGGGGCAGGCGCCCGCATCGTTCTCGCTGCAGCCGCTGGCTTCATCCGCACAGGCGACGCCCGCCTCGCTCTCGTCCACCGAGGCGCTGCGCGTGCAACTCCCGGTCACCCCCGCGGGCCTGCCTTCGGAACTGCTCGAGCGCCGCCCCGACATCGCCGGCGCCGAGCGCCGCGTGCAGGCGGCCAACGCCAACATCGGCGTGGCCAAGGCCGCGTACTACCCGCAGATCGTGCTCAGCGCGAGCGGCGGCTTCAGCGCCGGCAACCTCGCCTCGCTGTTCAACACACCCAGCCGCGTGTGGTCGCTCGGTGCGGCACTTGCGCAAACGGTGTTCGACGGGGGCCTGCGCAAAGCGCACACCGACCAGGCCGTGGCCGTCTACGACGCCTCGGTCGCGCAGTACAAGCAGACCGTGCTCGGCGGCTTCCAGCAGGTCGAGGACAACCTCGCGGCGCTGCGCGTGCTCGACCGCGAATCCGCATTGCAGGCACAGGCCGTGCAGGCCTCGCAACTGGCAGAGCGCCTGGCGCTGAGCCAGTACCGCGCCGGCACCGCCACCTACCTGAGCGTGGTGACGGCCCAGCAGCTCTCGCTCACCAACCAGCGCACCGCCGCGCAGGTGCTCGGCCGCCAGCTCGCGGCCAGCGTCTCGCTGATCGCGGCCACCGGCGGCGGCTGGACCGCGGACGCCGCCGCTGCAACGACTTCCGGAAATTGATGCCATGACGACGACAACCCAAGCCCCCCTTCAGCGCCGCTCGACCTGGGTCGCGGCCGCCACGCTCGTGATCGTTTTGGGCGGCGGCGCCTGGGCGCTCAACCACAACAAGGCCTTCGGCGCCAAGCCCGAAGCCCCCAAGACACCGCCGGTGCAGGTGACGACCGCGCGCGTCACGCCGCAGAACGTGCAGGTCTACCGCTCGGGCATTGGCACCGTCGCCTCGATGGCCACGGTCACCGTCAAGGCGCGCATCGACGGGCAACTCGACAAGGTCGGCTTTACCGAAGGGCAGGACGTGAAGGCCGGCCAGCTGCTCGCGCAACTGGACCCGCGCACGCTGCAGGCGCAGCTCGCACAGGCGCAGGCCACCCGAGCGAAGGACGAGGCGCAACTGGCCAACGCCCGCGCGGACCTGAAGCGCTACACCACGCTGATCGCGCAGGACGCCGCCACGCAGCAGCAGCTCGACACGCAGAAGGCGCTGGTCAACCAACTCGCCGCCACCGTGCAGACCGATGCCGCGCAGGTGCAGTTCGCCGAGGTGCAACTGAGCTTCACGCGCATCGTCTCGCCGATGAACGGCCGCGTCGGCGCGCGGCTGGTGGACCCGGGCAACATCGTGCACGCGGCCGACACCAACGGCCTGGTCGTCATCAACCAGATCGACCCCATCGCGGTGCAGTTCACGCTGCCCGAAGAGGCGGTGCAGGACATCAACCGCGTGCAGCAGCAGAGCAACCAGCCGCTCGCGGTGGTGGCCTACGACCGCGCCGGCAACCAGATGCTGGGCGCCGGCAAGCTCATCCTGCTGAACAACCAGATCGACACCACCAACGGCACCGTGCAGCTCAAGGGCAGCTTCGCCAACCCGCAGCACACGCTGTGGCCCGGCCAGTACGTCAACGTGCGGCTGGACCTGGACCGCCGGCCCGACTCGCTCACCGTGCCCGCCGCCGCCGTGCAGCGCGGCCAGGACGGCACCTACATCTGGGTGGTCGATGCCGAGAACAAGGCCAGCAACGTGCCGGTGCACGTGCTGCAGATCGCCGACGGCGTGGCCGTGATCGACAAGGGCCTGGCAGCCGACCAGCGCGTGGTGGTCGATGGGCAGTACAAGCTCAAGCCAGGCTCCAGCATCGTGGAGCCGCCGCCCGCCAAGAAGGCCGCGGCCGCCACCGCTGCCACCACCCCCAGCGGGAGCGGCAATTGAGCATCTCCGCCGCCTTCATCAAACGCCCCATCGGCACCACGCTGCTGGCGCTCGCCATCCTCTTGGTCGGTGCGGCGGTGTTTCCGCTGCTGCCGGTGGCACCGCTGCCGCAGGTCGACTTTCCGACGATCCAGGTCTCGGCCAACCTGCCGGGCGCGAGCCCCGAGACCATGGCGTCCAACGTGGCGCAGCCGCTGGAGCGGCAGTTCTCGCTGATCGCGGGGCTGTCGCAGATGACCTCCACCAGTGGCCTCGGCTCCACGCAGATCACGCTGCAGTTCGACCTGGACCGCAGCATCGATGCCGCCGCGCTGGACGTGCAGGCGGCCATCAACGCCTCCACCGGCCAGCTGCCGGCCAACCTGCCGAGCCCGCCCACGTTCCGCAAGGTGAACCCGGCCGACTCGCCGATCCTGATCCTCTCGGTGCAATCGAAGACGCTGCCGCTCACCGAGGTGAACGACTACGCCGACAACATCCTCGCGCAGCAGATCTCGCAGATCGCGGGCGTGGGCCTGGTGAACATCGGCGGTGCGCAGAAGCCCGCGGTGCGCGTGCAGCTCGACCCGACCAAGATGGCCGGGCTGGGCCTGAGCCTGGAGGACGTGCGCACCGTGCTCGCATCGGCCACGGTGAACGCGCCCAAGGGCACGATCGACGGGCCGAACCAGAGCTTCACCGTCTACACCAACGACCAGCTCCTGAAGGCGCAGCCGTGGAACGACGTGCTGCTGGCCTACCGCAACGGCGCGCCGATCCGCGTGCGCGACATCGGCGTGGCCGTGGACGGCCCCGAGAACGCGAAGATCGCCGGCTGGGCCTATGCCGGCGCCGCCGCGCCCGCGGGCAGCACCGTGCAGAACGGCCGCTCCATCGTGCTGGCCATCACCAAGCAGCCGGGCGCCAACGTGATCGAGACGGTGGACCGCATCAACGCCGCGATGCCGCGCCTGAAGGCATCGATTCCGCCGACCGTCGACGTCAACGCGATCATCGACCGCACGCAGACCATCCGCGCGTCGGTGAAAGACGTGGAGTTCACGCTGCTCCTGACCATCGCGCTGGTGGTGGCCGTGATCTTCGTGTTCCTGCGCAACGTGCCGGCCACGCTGATCCCCAGCGTGACGGTGCCGCTCGCGCTCCTGGGCACGGTGGCGGTGATGTACCTGCTGGGCTACAGCCTCGATAACCTCTCGCTCATGGCGCTCACCATCGCGGTCGGCTTCGTGGTGGACGACGCCATCGTGATGTTGGAGAACATCTACCGCTACGTGGAAGAGGGCATGTCGCCGCTGGAGGCCGCGTACAAGGGCGCGGGAGAAATCGGCTTCACGATCATCTCGATCTCGGTGTCGCTCATCGCGGTGTTCATTCCGCTCCTGCTCATGGGCGGCATCGTGGGGCGCCTCTTCCGCGAGTTCGCGGTGACCGTGACGCTCACCATCGTGGTGTCGGTCGTGATCTCGCTCACGCTCACGCCGATGCTGTGCTCGCGCTTCCTGAAGAACGAGCACGCGCGCAAGCACGGGCGGCTCTACCAGCTCTTCGAGCGCGGGTTCGACGCGATGCTCAACGGCTACAAGCGCGGGCTGCACGTGGTGCTGGACCACCAGTTCATCACGCTGATGGTCTTCATCGCCACGGTGGCGGCCACGGGCTTTCTGTTCATGGTCATTCCCAAGGGCTTTTTCCCGCAGCAGGACACGGGCTTCATCTCGGGCTTTGCCGAATCGGCGCAGGACGCCTCGTTCGCCTCCATGAACGCCCGCATGCTCGAGCTGGCCGACGTGGTGCGCAAGGACCCCGATGTGACCGGCTTCGGCATGAACGGCAGCTCCTCGACCTACAACACCGGCAACTTCTTCATCAGCCTCAAACCCAAGGACGAAGGCCGCAGCGCCACCGCCGACGAGATCATCACGCGGCTGCGCCCGCAGCTGGCCAAGGTGCAGGGCGTGAACCTGTTCCTGCAGGCGGGGCAGGACATCCGCGTGGGCGGCCGGTCGTCGCGCACGCAATACCAGTACACGGTGACCGATGCCAACCTGGACGAGCTCAACACCTGGGCGCCCAAGCTGCTCGCGCGATTCAGGCAGCTGCCCGAGATCACCGACCTCGCCTCGGACCAACAGAACGCCGCCGCATCGGCCGTGCTCACCATCGACCGCGACCGCGCATCGAGCTTCGGCATCTCGCCCGCGACGATCGACGCGACGCTGTACGACGCGATCGGCCAGCGGCAGGTGGCGCAGTACTTCACCCAGCTCAACAGCTACCACGTGGTGCTGGAGGTGACGCCCGCGCTGCAGCAGGACCCGGCGCTCTTCAGCAAGCTGTACCTCACCTCGCCGCTCACCGGCCAGCAGGTGCCGCTCTCCACCTTCGTGAAGGTGGACACCAGCAAGACCGCGTACCTCTCGATCAGCCACCAGGGCCAGTTCCCGGCGGTGACGATCTCGTTCAACCTCGCGCCGGGCCATGCGCTGGGCGATGCGGTCAACGCCATCAACAAGGCGCAGGCCGACATGGGCCTGCCGCAATCGCTCAGCGGTTCGTTCCAGGGCACGGCGCAGGCCTTCCAGGATTCGCTGTCGTCGCAGCCCTATCTCATCGCCGCGGCGCTGGTGGCGGTGTACATCGTGCTGGGCCTTTTGTACGAGAGCTACATCCACCCGCTCACGATTCTCTCGACGCTGCCCTCGGCCGGCGTGGGGGCGCTGCTCATCCTCATGGCGGGGGGGTACGACCTCAGCGTGATCGCGCTGATCGGCATCATTCTCTTGATCGGCATCGTGAAGAAGAACGGCATCATGATGATCGACTTCGCGCTCAAGGCCGAGCGCGAGCAGGGCATGGCGCCGCAGGAGGCGATCTACCAGGCGTGCCTCCTGCGCTTCCGCCCGATCATGATGACCACGATGTGCGCGCTCCTCTCGGGCCTGCCGCTGATGCTGGGCCACGGCTCGGGCTCGGAGCTGCGCCGGCCGCTGGGCTACGCGATGGTCGGCGGGCTGATACTCTCGCAGGCACTTACGCTGTTCACCACGCCGGTGGTCTACCTGTACCTGGACCGCGCCCACTACTGGTACCTGCGCCGCAAGGAAGCGCGCAAGGCCCGCAAGGCCCTCAAGGGTGAAGGCAGCGGGCAAGAGACCCCGCCGGTGGCGCAAGCGCATTGATCGATGCGGGGATTTGATGCACCACCGACCGTTCGGGCTGAGGCTGTCGAAGCCGCTACCGAACTGGCACTTCGACAAGCTCAGTGCGAACGGGTTTGCCAGTGCGAAGGGGTTTGCCAGTGCGAAAGGTCGAGGAATCTTTCGGTCGACGAAGAAAGCTGCAATGCCATGAAGATCCTGATTGTCGAAGACGAGCTGAGAACCGCGGACTACCTCTCCAAGGGGCTGACCGAGCAGGGCTGCACGGTCGACATGGCGCACAACGGCATCGACGGCCAGCACCTGGCGCTCACCCACGAGTACGACGTGATCGTGCTGGACGTCATGCTGCCCGGGCAGGACGGCTTCGCGGTGCTGCGCGCGCTGCGCGCCGTGAAGGAAACGCCGGTCATCATGCTCACCGCGCGCGACCGCGTCGAAGACCGCATCAAGGGCCTGCACGAAGGCGCGGACGACTACCTCATCAAGCCCTTCTCGTTCCTCGAACTGCTGGCGCGCCTGCAGGCGCTCAACCGCCGCGGGCGGAAGCAAGAGCCCGTGCAGCTGCGCATCGCGAACCTGCAGATCGACCTGCTTGCGCGCAAGGCCTTCCGGGGCGCGACGCGCATCGACCTCACCGCCAAGGAGTTCGCACTGCTGGCGGTGCTCGCGCGCCGCCAGGGCGAAATTCTCTCGAAGACCGCCATCGCCGAGCTGGTGTGGGACATGAACTTCGACAGCAACACCAACGTGGTCGAGGTGGCCATCAAGCGGCTGCGCGACAAGATCGATGCGCACTTCAGCCCCAAGGTGCTGCACACCATCCGCGGCATGGGCTACGTGATGGAGGTGCGCGAGGCGAGCGAACAGCGCGACGCCGACGCAGGCGGCCAGAACGAAGCACAAGGGGAGGGCGGCGCCCCGTGAAGCGCTCCATCACCGTGCGGCTGGTGGCGATGTTCACGGTGGCGGCGCTCGCCACCTTCGCGCTCATCGGTGCCGCGCTGCACGGCGTGCTCGCGCGCGAGCTGGAGCGCCACCAGTACGAGGAGCTCGACACCACCGTCAAGAGCCTGCAGTTCTGGATCCAGGCCATCGGCACGCCCGAGCGCTGGTCGCGCGTGCAGGCCCGCATGGACGCGCTCACGCCCGAGGACGGCAGCGTGCGCTTCTGGGTGCTGAGCGACGACCCGCGCTTCCAGTACGGCAAGGGCCTGGCCGAAATCGACGGCCTCACCCGCGAGGCCAACGGCCGCAGCACCGACATCGTGCTGCCCGGGCAGGAGCGGCCGTTCCGCACGCTCTCGGTCCACGTGCCGCCGTTCGAGAACCGGCCGGCGGTGCGGCTCATCGTGGGGCGCAACTCCGAGCCCTACGAACGCACCCGCGAGACCTTCCTGACCGCGCTGCTCGCGCTCGGGCTGGGCGGCGTGCTGGTGGTGGCGGTCGCGGGCTACTGGATCGCGCGCGTCGGGCTGCGGCCGCTCGAGCGGCTGTCGGGCGAGGCGCAGGCACTGCGCCCCAAGACCCTGTCGCAGCGCTTGCAGACCACGGCGCTGCCGGTCGAACTCTCCGCGCTCGCCGAGGCCTTCAACGGCGCGCTCGCCCGGCTCGAAGAAGCCTATGGGCAGCTGGAGGCCTTCAACGCCGACGTGGCGCACGAGCTGCGCACGCCGCTCGCCAACCTCATCGGCAGCACGCAGGTCGCGCTCTCGCGCCAGCGCAGCGCGGGCGATTTCGAAGAGGTGCTGCAGGCCAACCTGGAAGACCTGGAGCGGCTGCGCTCCATCGTCAACGACATGCTCTTTCTCGCGCGCGCCGACCGCGGCGAAGTGGCCACCGGCCTCGTGCTCACGCCCGTGGCGCAGGAGGTGCGCAAGACCATCGACTTCTTCGAGTTCGTGCTCGACGAGAGCGGCTCGCGCGTCGGCATCGCGGGCGACGTGGAGGCCCAGGCGCGGCTGGAGAGCGCGCTCTTTCGCCGCGCCATGTCGAACCTGCTGCAGAACGCCATCGAGCACTCGCCGCCGGGCGCGCAGATCACCGTCACGCTGCGGGAGGAAGCCGCGGCGACATGGATCGCCGTGTCGAACCCCGGCGCGGCCATCGGCCAGCTGCACCTGCAGCACCTGTTCGACCGCTTCTACCGCGTGGACGCGTCGCGCAACGACAGCGGCGAGCACCACGGCCACGGCCTGGGGCTGGCCATCGTGAAGGCGGTGGCGAGCATGCATGGCGGGCAGGTCAGCGCATCGAGCGAGGGCGGGGTGAACACCTTCGCTTTCAGCGTCTCGCGGACCGGCTGAAACGCGCTTTCGAATGGCCTGCGCCCGGTACGTTCTTGGGCCATGCCGGACAATCGGGGTTCGCATGAACCCCGCTCCCACCCCGCAACTGCTTGGCGCATCGACCGAAAGGCTGGCATGGCACAGCTGATGTCGCTGCTGGTGCAGAACGCGATCCTGGTGGTGTTCGCCGCGAGCTTTGCCGCCCGCCTGGGCCTGCCGGTGCCGGCCGCCGCGGTGCTGGTGGTCACCGGCGCGCTAATGGCGGCGGGCGATGTGTCGGTCGTCGGCGTGGTGCTCGCCGCGGTCGTCGCCAACCTCTTGGGCGACGGCGCCTGGTTCTACGCGGGCCGGCGCTTCGGCTACCGCTTCATGCGCCTTTTGTGCCGCATCTCGCTGTCGCCCGACTCGTGCGTGCGGCGCGGCGAATCGCTCATCACCGACTGGGGCGGCCTGTCGCTCTTGGCCGCCAAGTTCGTGCCGGGCGTCTCGGTGGTGGCCCCGCCGATGGCCGGCGCGCTGGGCATGTCGGTGCGGCGCTTCATCAGCTTCGACGTGGGCGCCGCGCTCATCTGGACGGGCCTGTTCCTGGGCCTGGGCTGGGCCTTTCGCGACCAGATCCAGGAAGTGCTCGCCGTGCTGGCCCAGGCCGGCGGCATCGCCACTGCCGCGATCGCGGTGCTGCTGCTGGTGATCCTGGCCGTGCGCTACTGGCGCCGCCGCGCCTTCATGCGCCTGACGGGCATGCCGCGCATCTCGGTGGACGAGCTGTACGACATGCTCGGCGGCGAGGAGCCCCCCTTGATCATCGACGTGCGCGGCAAGGCCGGCGTGCAGGTCGATCCACGCCGCATTCCGGGTGCGCTGCCCTACACCTTGAAGGCGCTGCAGCACCGCCACCTGGACCTTGCGATCGACCCCAACCGCGACGTGGTGCTGTACTGCAACTGCCCCAACGAGGTATCGGCCGCGCAGGCCGCGCGCGTGCTGCTGGCGCGCGGGGCGCGTCGCGCCTTGCCGCTGACCGGCGGGCTCGATGCGTGGGTGGCCTCGGGCCGGCCCACCAGCCTGCACTGACCAGCCCCGCACCTGCAGGAACAAGCCTCGCGTGCTAAGGTGCCCCGGGGCCGGGTTAACCCTTGGCGCCCCCCTTCTTTTCGCTCCTCCGCTCCCACCGCTCCCCAGTTACCGAGGCCTCCCGTGCCACTCCCCGACGCTCCCACCCCCTCCGCGGCGAACATCGCCCGGGCCGACAAGGCCCACCGTGCCAGCCATGGCGGACACGCGCCAACGCTGACGCCTGCCCTCACTTTCGTCTTCGCTGTCGCCTGCGGCCTGTGCGTGGCCAACATCTACTACGCCCAGCCGCTGATCGGCCCGATCTCCGACGCGCTGCAACTGCATGCGGGCCTGGCGGGTTTGATCATGACGCTGACCCAGCTGGGCTACGGCGCCGGCCTCCTGCTGCTGGTGCCGCTGGCCGACGTGGTCGAGAACCGGCGGCTCATCATCGGCGCGCTGTTCGGGGCGGTCATCGGCCTCGCGGGCATCGCGCTCTCGAACTCGGCCGTCACCTTTCTCGCGGCGTCCTTCATGGTCGGCGCCTGCGCGGTCGCGGCGCAGGTGCTGCTGCCCTTCGCTTCGCACCTCGCCCCCGAGGCCTCGCGCGGCAAGGTGGTCGGCAACATCATGGCGGGCCTCCTGGGCGGCATCATGCTGTCGCGCCCCTTCGCCAGCATGGTGGCCGCGAGCCTAGGCTGGCGCGCGCTCTTCTGGATTTCGGCGGTGCTCATGGCCACGCTCATCGCCGTGCTGTGGCGCGTGCTGCCCGAGCGCCGGCCGCATGCGTCCATCGGCTATGCCCGCACCATGGCCTCGCTGCCGGGCATCGTGTGGAACACGCCGCTCTTGCGCCGGCGCGGCTGGTATCAGGGAATGATGTTCGCGGCCTTCCAGGCCTTCTGGACGGCCGTGCCGCTCGCGCTGGTGCACGAGTTCGGCATGGGCCAGCGCGGCATCGGCCTCTTCGCGCTCGCGGGTGCGGCGGGGGCGCTGCTGGCGCCGGTCGCGGGGCGCTTGGCCGATCGTGGATGGACGCGGCCTGCAACGGGCGTTGCGATCGTCGTCGCGCTCTTGTCTTTCGTGCTCGGCGCCGTGTCGATGCACTTCCATTCGCTGGCCGGACTGGTCGCCGCTGGCATCCTGCTCGATGGGGCGGTGCAGCTGTGCCAGGTGCTGAACTTCCGCAGCCTCTTCATGCTGGCGCCCGAACTGCGGGGGCGGCTCAACGGCCTCTTCATGACCTTCATCTTCATCTGTGCGGCCGTGGCTTCGGGCATTGCGGCGGCGGTGTATGCGTTCCATGGATGGACCGGGTTGTGCCTGCTGGGTGGCGGGTTCGTGTCGATGGCGTTGCTGCTTTACCTGACGGAGTTCCGTCGCCGGCCCGTGCCTCTGGCAGTCGGCGGATAAACGCGACTGCTGCCGTCGCGCCATGAACCCACCGGTCTTCTCGCGAAAGATCCCCGTCACGCAGATGGACGCCCGCGGCATCGGCGCGATCGTGGTCCTCTGCACGGTGTATTCCGCCCTGATGATGATGGGTGCCGCATGGCTCTTCGACGAAGACGCGACTGGTTGGCGTGCCGTGCTGAGCACCGTCGCGCTGCTGGTGCTCATCGCCGTGTGGATGGTCGGCCTCCTCGTCGTCGCCGCTGCGTGGATCTGGGTCGAAGAGCGCTGGCTCGCATCGGTCAAGCGCCGGCCGAAGGCGTTCAGCGCCAGCGCGCAGGTCGACGTCGACGAGCGCGGCCTGTCGATCGACGGGCTCGGCCATGTGCAATGGATCGACGTGCTGACCATCGAGGGCATTCCCGACAGCGACAACTACCTGGTCGTTCACACGCGCCCCTTCAACAAGCTGATGCTCACGGCGCCCGTCGATGAACTGGCTCCGGTCATCAATCACTATCTCGCGCTCAGAAGCGATGCAGGGGCAATGGCGACAGCGACGGGCATCCTGCAAAGCCGCGCCATCGTTTTTTGCTGGCGATGTTTTCTCGCATGGATCGTGGCGGGGTATGCGCTCGCCGCCGCTGCGGGTGTGGCACTGGTGCTGTACGCGCCCGACGTCGGCTTTCTGAAGACGGTGGTGGTGCTCTGCGTGCTCCTGCCGATGATCGCGTGGCTGGTGTGGGCCATTCCCTTCGCGCAGATCGGCCTCCTGTCGCATTCGCGGGTGCGCGCCTTCGAGCTCGACGGCACACGGTTGCGCAGCACCGATGGCGCATGGCAGATCGACTTGATGCAGACCCGCATCAGCCATCGGCATGCGCGTGGGCTTGGGTACGAATTCGGCTTTCTTGCTGTCCGGCCGAAGACGGGCAGGAACCTGGATCTGTTGCTTGAAGGTGGTGCGGATCAGGAGGCGCTGCTGGAGGCGTTGAGTGGGCGCGGATTGCTGCCGCAGGCCAACCCCGAACGCTGAACCAGAGAATCCGCGGGAGGGCCCCAGTGTTAGTCTTCCTCCCCCATGAACCTCCGCACCAAGATCGTCGCGCTGGCCGTCGCTCCGCTGCTCGTCGCGCTGGTGCTCGTGGCCTTGGCGGTGCGACATCAGGAGCACGACCTTGCGCAGCGCGAGCGCGCGCTCATCGAGCGCAGCTACATGGCCCAGCGGCGCAGCGAATTGCGCAGCTACGTCGAACTGGCCGTGAGCAACCTGCGCCCGCTGTACGACTCGGGGCAGGACGACGAGGCCACGCGCAACGAGGCGCTGCGCCGGCTCGCGGCGCTCGACTACGGCGACGACGGCTACTTCTTCGTCTACGACCTGGAGGGCAACTCCCTCATGCATTCGCGCCAGCCCGAGCTGGTCGGCCAGAACCTCTGGGGCATGCGCGATTCGAAGGGGCGCTTCACGATCCAGGAGCTCATCAAGGGCGCGAAAGAAAACGGTGGCGCCTACGTCGAGTACGAATGGCGCAAGCCCTCCAGCGCGCAGATGGCGCCCAAGCTGGGCTACGTGACGGCGCTGCCGCGCTGGAACTGGATGGTCGGCACGGGCCTGTACCTGGACGACATCGAATCGACCATGGACGCGCTGGACAAGCAGATGAACGCCAACGTCACCGCCACGCTGCTGTGGATCGCGGGCATCGCGGCGCTGTGCCTGGGCGTGGTGAGCGCGACGGGCCTGTTTTTGAACCTGAGCGAACACCGCGTGGCCGAGGCCAAGCTGCGCCTGCTCGCGCGGCGCGTGGTGCAGTCCCAGGAAGAAGAGCGCGGCCACCTCGCGCGCGAACTGCACGATGGCACGAGCCAGACGCTGGTGTCGGCCAAGCTCCTGATCGAATCGGCCGTCGATGCGCTCGGCCGCGACCACCACGCGGCGCCGCCCGCGCTCGGCAAGGCGCTGCAGCGCCTGAACGATTCGCTCACCGAAGTGCGCCGCATCTCGCACCGTCTGCGCCCCGCGCTGCTCGACACGCTGGGCCTGCCCGCGGCGCTGGAGCGCCTGGGCCACGAGTTCGGCGAAGAGGGCAGCATCGACGCATCGATCATGGTCGAGGGCGAGCCCTTCGAGCTTTCGCAGGAGACCAAGACCGCGCTCTTTCGCGTGACGCAAGAGGCGCTCACCAACGTGCGCAAGCACGCCGAGGCGCACCGCGTGCACATCGCGCTCGGCTTCACCGACGAGGCCGTGCGGCTGGAGGTGAGCGACGATGGCGTGGGCTTCGACGTCGAGGCAATGCAGCTGGACCCGCGCCACGGCATCGGTCTTCGCAACATGCGCGAGCGCGTCGAGGCGATCGGCGGGCGGCTGGCGATGCGCTCGGGCCGCGGCCACACATCCATCGAGGCCGAGGTGCCGGCCCGCAGCGCGAGGCCTGAACCGGAATGACAGCAGCAGCACCACCCCCACCCGCACCACCCGCACAGGTGCGCACGCAGCAGGCACCCAGGCCCATCCGCCTCTTCATCGTGGACGACCACCCGCTCGTGCGCGACGGCCTGCGCGCGCGGCTGGGCGCGATGCCCAACCTGGAGATCGTCGGCGAGGCCGGCAGCGGCGCCGAGGCGCTCGCGCTCATCGACACGCTGCGGTGCGACCTCATGCTGGTCGATGTCGGCATGAAGGACATGAACGGCATCGACCTAGCCGCGCTCGTGCTGCAGCGCGACCAGCAACAAGCGCCATCGCACCCCGCGCCGCACATCGTGATGCTCAGCATGTACGACAACCCCGAGTACGTGCAGAAGGCCATGCAGGTGGGCGCGCGCGGCTATGTGCTGAAAGACGCGCCCGCGGCCGAGATCGTGGCCGCCATCGAGGCGGTGTCCGCGGGCGGCACGTTCCTGAGCCCCGCCGTCTCGAAGAAGCTCTTTCGCAACCAGGCGCCGCGCCCGTTGCTCACGCCGCGCGAGAGCGAGATCCTCACCGCGCTCGGCCGCGGCGAATCGAGCAAGCAGATCGCGCGCGACCTCTCCTTGAGCGTGCGCACTGTGGAGGCGCACCGCCAGAGCATCAAGCGGCGCCTGGGCATCGAAGGGCAGGCGGAGCTCATCAAGTACGCGGTGGAGCATGCGCGGGAGTTCGGGCAGGGGTGAATTTCTTGCGCGATGCGTTGCCGATGTAGCCGTCGATTGAGCCGTCGATTGAGCCGTTGATCAAGCCGCTGATGAAGCCACCGACGAAGCCTTCGATTCGGCCGCAACAGTGAACTCTGGAGAGGACTGTCAGAGCTTTGTGTATTGCGCCTGCCGCGCGTCGATTGACCGCGCAATTCGAGAATTAATGGGCAGAAATTTCTCGCTGCGCGGGGCTGTGGTTCTCTACAGTGAATGCCCTTGGGTGCTGACGACCCACCACTCACACACACCGATCGGATCGATGGACGGATGAACCGCTTTGCTTCACGGCGGGCTGTCGCTGCGATGAGCAGCGATGCGAACGTGAGGCGCAAAAGGCGACGGCCACGGTGCGCGAACACCATGGCCGTCTAACCAAATGACGTGCATTACTTTTTACTGAAAGCACAACACATGGCTGATCGAATTATGTCCCGGGGTCCCCGGACGAACTCTTCCAACGCATCCGCGCAAACCGCATCGGATGTACTTGAGAACAAGCTGGAGCAACTGCACACGCTGCTGTGGTGCTGCTACGGCGACGATGGATGGTTCGAGGAAGTGGGGCCGGCGCATCGGGAGAACCTGGTGTGGCTCGCCTCTGATTTAGCGGGAGAGGCGCGGGAGCTATATCAGGAAATGGGGCCGGCTAGCTAAGGGCTCGGGCGCCGAGGTTCATTGCGGCTTGGCGCCCGCTCTTGAGGTTTTTGGCCAGCCGAGGCTAGACTTTCGTCTCCGGCCGCGGATTCAACGGCCCACCGCCAAACTGAGACGGAATTGGGCTTCTTCGACCCGACATTACCCCGGAGCTCAAATCAGTGACACCAACCTTAGACGTCCGCTCCAAGCCGCCATCGCGGTGGTGTTTGGTCGGCAACGTTCGACCGCCCCTTGGTATCCATGTGCCTCATTTTTCGACCGGCACGAAAGTTCATTGCATGCCGGCGCAATGGGGTGATGGCTACGAAAAGATCGTTGTAGTTGGTCGGCATAGACGCTCCAAGAGATTCGTGAAGCTCGTCATTCCGTCCAGGTTTGTGAAGGACGTGCGAGCCCAGTTGGTCTATTCGCCGTCGGTGCTTCTGCTTATCCAAGAACACTGCAATGAGCCTGGACACTTCTGCTGGAGCGGTCCGGCCGAGATCGAGGCGTTCATCCAAGCGTATTCAGCGCAGTGATCGTGTTGGGGCAATCAAAGGCCGCAGCCTGCCAAGCGCGGCTGTCTGTTAGGCGTGACTGATTTACCGCGATCGACGGCTGCGAGCGGTGTTTTTGCATCAGCCCCCGATGCCGGGCGGGCAGTCCAGGTAGTAGTTACAGCTCGTGGGGAGCGGGTTTCCATCCATGATGTGCGCTGCCCACGCGAACAAATTCAACATGTACCCGGCGTGCGTCGGCGTCAGGCCGCAGGACTCGGCGACTTCTGGCAATCGTGCGCGACAGACATCAAGGTGGCGCCGTACGCCCTCCGATCCACCGAGATAGGCATTGAACTCGTCGAGATCAATACCCAAACCGGAAACTCGGTAAGTGCCTGCCACGCCTGGTGCGTCTGTATAGACGGCCATGACATCGTGGCCTTCAAGAGTCGCGACGGTCGTAAGCACTCTGCAAAAGGCATCTTTCATCCCATTGCTGATCCAAAGGTCCGCGTTGTTGTTGATCCAGATGGGGGCGCCCATGGTCTTACCGTTGAGAGGCGTTGAGGTTGTCAGGTCTCAGCGATGCTGTGTGTTCATGGCCGTCGCTACCTAAGTTGAATTCAACGGCGGCTTTGGAGAGCCGAAGGGCGGTCGGTGTCAAAAGACCCGCTGCGGTCTTCGAGCTTTCTCCCGGGCGGCGGATCTCGTGTGGGAAGTTCACGACTGCAATCTAAGCAGCACCTGGTAGATGGAAGCGTCTTGTCAGGGATCGAGTCTCAAATCACCTAACGAAAGAAGCCGTATTCTTTCATGCACGTCACGAATTCAGGATCCTGCCTGACGAAGGAGGCGAGGAAAAAAACTTGAAAGTTCAGAGTATTAGCCTCAACGTCGTTCGACCGTGCATTCACGATCAACTGCCCATCCGTGGTCTGAAAAAGACCGACGCTTGGCGCTGTTTCCACAAAACGTTTGAGTGAGGAGGGCAGGCTAAGCAGATCGGCATCGACGAGCTTCGCACCCACCACATCTGCTGCGAGGTCGCGTGTGGAACCTTGCGTTCGCACAATGAAGCTTGCGGCAATTGCCTGGTCAGCTTGAGGCCGGATCTGAACACCTATCCTCATCACTTGGGCAGATGGGCCCGCCGTGCAGAGCGGCTTTCCGGCAGCCGTGACTTCAACGAAACCTGGCGAGCAAAGTGGGCCATTGACACCGCTTTTTGGCCCGAGGATGTGAGTCAAGTTCACCATCTCGCGACTGCTCAGAAGCTCCGCCGCAGAGGGGCATCTCTCTTGTGCTTCGGCATTGATTCCTACGGCCCATAACAACAAAGCACACAGTGAGGCCGAGGCTTGAACACCGAAATCCCTTGTTCCCGCAGCCAAGCGTAGAGCACGCATTCGCATTCCTAGTATGAAAATCCGTTCATGGCCGAAAGCGCTAACCGTCAAGCGCTCGCCGCTTGCGGATCTGGCGCTTCTGCTCAGCACCGGGCGGCTTGTAAGAGCCGGAAAGACGACGCCGGAGAGACTTTATCGCGGCGGCTCTTGCTCGCATCGCACCATGGTCGGTCACCGTCTGGGCATCCGCCCACTCCAATGACCCTTCGATCGGCGCTCCTCTAAGTGCACACAGGCAAAGTGCCTGCTGATACGACATGGTGGCACTGTTGAATGTCTCGATCACCAAATCTCTCAACTTCGTCTGCTGCTCTTGCGGTGGCACCAACCCGTCGTCGAAGCTCGTCAACGCGTTCAACGCGCCGAGTGCTCGCCAGAACGGATCGTCTGGCTCGTCCGAAAGGGCGGTTGTCGACATGCAGTAGTCCAACAGCATCGTTACGCAAGTCTCGGTGCGAACTTCGACTAGAACCGCAATAGCAAACGTCGCGAGCGCTCGATCGGTCAGCAAATGCTGCAGCGAAGCTACGCCGCCGCGGCCGTAGGCGACGCAGGCCACCGCCCAACGTGCGAGCGGCACTACCCTGGTTCCGTCTTCCAGCAAGCCGTCCTCGTGCCATCCGTGCAGCTTGCAGAGCCGTTCAATCTCATCAGCGCCGTCAGCGCCATACGCCAGCGAAAACCGAATCAAGTCTTCCGGATGAACTGAACCACCGTAGGACAGCGGTCCGGAGCCCTTGGCGGCCTTGCGGGCAAGATCATTGAATTTCATCGTAATTCGATGTGCATGCTTTGGCAGCCGTTATATCGTTTGCCAGCTTGCGATGGTCTAAGACTGGAGCCCCGCGGTGAGGGGCCGGTTCTGGCCGATAGTAGCCATTTGCGAAGACACACCGAGCGTCCATGATCGGTCTGAAGCGGTCTCATGCATAGCGAGTAAACAACGGGCAAGACTGTCTGGCCCCCCCCAATGAAAGCCACTCGCCTCGGCGCGACCGCGCCAACGTTCATCGCCAGGGGCGCGCCGGTGCGTAACGAAATCGAGTCGCGCGATGCCAATGCGCTTCGGCCGGTCACTGATCGGGGCGCAGCCCATTGACAGCCGACATGGCAATGCCCCGGCGGCCCTAAAATTCAGACGCATATGACGCGTGGCGATCAGATAGAGAAGGGCGCCAACTCCAGCGCTCGATAGCTTTCAACCAGATGTCGCCTCTTCGAATGTCCAACCTTCCCCACAGCCTCGCCGCCGATCGCAACAAGCAGCCCATCCTTGATGCATTGACCCGCGTCCTCGGCGAGCGCGGCATCGCGCTAGAAATCGCCTCCGGCACAGGCCAACACGCCGCCTGGTTCGCCGCCTCCATGCCCCAATGGACCTGGCAACCCACCGACGCAGACCCCCGCACGCTCCCCGCCCTCGCAGCCCGCGTCGCAGAAGCCGCACTCCCCAATCTCCGCCCGCCGCTCCTCCTGGACGTGATGTCGCCTCAATGGCCGTCGCAGGGCCCCGCGTTCGCTGAAGCAAGAGGAGGAGAAGGGCAAGAAGAAAAGTTCGACGCCATCTACTGCGCCAACATGCTGCACATCGCGCCGTGGCCCACATGCGCCGCCCTGATGCAAGGCGCCGCGCGGCATCTGCGCGCTGGCGGGTTGCTCGTCACCTACGGGCCTTACATCGAAGACGACGTTCCCACGGCGCCGGGCAACACGGCGTTCGACGAAGACCTGCGCGCCCGCAATGCCGCATGGGGCATCCGCCGCCTGGAAGACGTGGCGGCCGAGGCGCGCCGCGCAGGCCTCGCGTTGCGCGAGCGGCATGCGATGCCGGCGAACAACCTGCTGCTGGTGTTCGGGTTGCAGTAAAAACTGCAGGGCTTCTCCTTGGCAGCACGCGCATTCGCTGTGGACCGCCGTCCTCAACAATTCATCCGGTAGAAAAAGCAAACCTATGAAGAGCCTCGCTGCTGAAGTTGTTCGATACCTCTGGGCACTCGTGTTCCTGGCCGACGACACGTTTCGCGACGACAACTTTGTAGCCGACGAGATCGAGCGAATCAGCTTTGAAATGGCCGACGAGTATTCGCCAGAGGAGCAGCAGGCCGTCATGGCCGTAGCCCGCGAGTGGCTGGACGCTGCCACTGCAGAACCCGATGCTCATGGATACACGCCGCGAAAGTTATCGACCCCGGAGCAGCGCGAATTTCTCGAATCGCTGGCGGCCGGGGCTTTCATGAACGCGGCGGACTGAACAGCTTCGGTCGAGCCTCAGTGGTCCGAAGCTAGTGCGAACGGCATGCATCGATGGCCGCGTTCAACCGGTCAAGCCAATACCCGCTGACCTCTGACTCATTCAAGTCGTCTGCAATTCTCTGCAGCGCATCCACGAGCAACGGGCTCGCCAATTTCTCCGCGGCCTCCAGTTCGTACACGCGGCAATCGGCGTCCAGGTGTTCCGCCAGATAGGTGATCGCTCTCGGGTCCGACCGTTTGGCCAGTCCCACCAGTGCTTCACCGCGCACTTCGTCATCACGGTCCTGCAGGTTCTTCCACAGAAGCTCGCGAATCTCCGGCGTGTCCGCTTCCTGAAGCGAGCCGAGGCCGAACGTTGCCCAGTTGCGCACGTCGTCATCGGGGTCGCTCGCGAGCCAAAGCAGCGCTTCGATGGCGTCCGGCTCGGGGTAATGGCCCAGCGATACCGCAACGTTCCATCGGAGCAATTCATTGCGATGCGTCGACAGCCTCAAGAGTTCGGGCAATGCGTCGGGATGCGGCCGATGACCAAGGCCCGAGACTGCCGCGCGAACCACTTCGTCATGCGGATCGTGTAAGCCTGCAAGCAGCAGGGTTTGCGTTTCTTCCCGCGCGTATTCGACGCTGCCGAAGTAGTCGCCGCGTTGGTGTTGCCGCAGCTGAGACGCGATGCAGAGGCCGAGGCCTCGACGTCTCCAGCTGGCGCTGGCAGACAGCGAGCGTGCAAGTTCAAGCGTCTGCGGGGAGCCGCGCATCTGCAATTCGACAATCGCGCGCCAGTGCCGGTCGCTGCCCCAGCCGCGCAGCGCCATGCGGATCAGCTGCCGTTCGGTTCGCGTCCTGTTGAGGTTTCTCGCCGGTTTCTTCATGGCGGCCGATGTTATCTGCCGGTACATCGGTCCGAAGCGATGCACTGCGGTCGCGTAAGCGAAGGGCGAGGGGGCTTGCTGCGCCACTCAAGCTGCGCTGCACTGCGCCGCGACGTCCAGCACCCACATCACCCCGAACCGGTCCTTCAAGTCACCGCGATGCGGTTCTTGTGTGTAGCCTTGAAGCGATCCGCTCAACTGGCCGGGGGCTTGTAAAGCCGGGACTCGACTCCGCGAAATGCAATGACGCGGCACCAAGTCTTGTTGCGTGCGAGCACTTCGTAAATTTCATCCTCCGGCAAAACAGTTCCGAGGACGATGGGCTCCGAGTTCTCCGCCTTCACGATGACATCGCTGGCAAACGCCGCAATCAGAAATTCGGGCCGTACGCAGTTGTCGCCTTGCTCGGGGAAGCCAACGAGAGCACTGAACTTGAAGTCGCCCGGGATCGGAATCCGCGCATTGGGAAACCAGTCTTCCCTCGCGGCTACAACATGCCATGCGCCAGCAGTGATGGTCTCGACCGTCGTTGCACCCAAGACCCGTGCGCCGTTCGTCAGCTGTTCAACGAGGTTCTGAGCGGTAGCCTGGCCGGCATCGAAGAACATCGCCGGATGAGCACGCACCCATTCGATTGCAGATTCCTTGAGTATCTTGATGGTCATGCTTTCGAATTCCGGTTGCTTGTCGTTGCGCGCAACCTTCAACGGCACCACTGCTGCTCGCAAGGCACACCGTCGTTGTTCCCATCCATCTTCACCCCGGAGCAGTTCTTCAGAAAGTACGTGGCCTCCGCGCAAGAGGTCATCTGCGAACAGTACTTCCGCCCGTCGCAAGAGAAGCTCGCCGTTGAAGGCGCAGCGTTCGGCTTGCTGGAGAAATTGAGCGCCGCCGGCTGCTCGCTCTGCATGGCCGAGAGCCGCTTCGCCTGATAGTGCTCATAGCTTTTCCAGGTGCCGAAAGCCAAAAGCGCAATCACGAGCAGTCGCATCATGTTCGTCTCCTCCGCCTCCGGGCGTGTGCGCGCGAGCTTACTTGAGCCGGTCGAAAGCAACCAGACCTGAAAACGCGACCCGGTGCGGCGGGCTATTACGGTACGGCGGCGCGATCAAGCAGCCATGTTTGAAAACCGCGCCTCAGCCTTTTCCCTTTGCAGCCACACACAGGTCCTGAAAAGAAAGATGCGGCCCCGCTCCCCCTGACCAGGAGCCTGGATACACCTCGAGCGCATCGAACCCAGTCTCCCGGTAGATGCTGCGAAAGACTTGTTCCGGCACCGCAATGGCGTCCTCGACGTTGTGGAGATCGGAGGTCATGAAACCCTCCATCTGGTACCTGAAACCCGGCGCATCGCGCTTCAGGCGGATCGCCTCCAGCGTCGATACGTTCAGCATGAAGCAGGTGTGCAGGCACTTGCCGCCCGGCTTCAGAACCCGCGCCGTTTCACGGATGTAGTTCTCGATCGCGGGCGGCGCGAGGTGGGTCAGCACCGACGTGGAGAACACGATGTCGAAGCTCGCGTCCGGATACGGAAAGCGGAAGGTCTCGACGCTCTGCTTTCCCTCGGGGTTGTAGAAAGCATTGAAGACGTCGGCAGCCTGGAAATTGAAGTTCGCGAAGCTGGGCGTGATGTGGCGGGCACAGTAGTCGATGCCCAGCGGCATGATGTCGAAGCCCTCGTAGCGGCCCTGTTCATTCAGGAACGCCGTCAGAGGCATGGCCATGCGGCCGATGCCGCATCCGACATCGAGAAGCTGAGAGTCTCGCTTGAGGTCGCACAGGTCCAGAAAGTGCGTGAAGAAATGAAGGCCCGTCTCGAAGTAGGAGCCTCCGCCATACGGCGTCGAAAGGTAGTCCGGCGGCGCGATGTTGTTGGCCGTCAGGCACAGCTTGTTGACAGCATGCACGCCCTTCAGGAGATTGATCTTCAACCTCTGCCGAGCGCTCAGCTGCATCCCTTTTTTCATGGTTTTTTGCTCCCGTTAATCGCATAAAAAATCCATGCGCAGGGTAGCGTCGGAGTCCTCCGTGGTTCGGGTGCGAGGCTTCAGTTCCAAGGCCGGAATGTGCGGTTCTGCTCCATAGTCGAATTCCAAACAGAGAGAGGAAAAAACGCGCAGGAACATAGGCGACTGTGGTCCCGTGGTTGTTGAAATGATCAAAATGTTCGTTAACCCATTCGAGCGAAATTCGCCAGAATCGGCCCCTGCAAAACAACGAGAGATCGCATGCTGAAGAAGTCCTTTGCCCTGCTCGGCCTCCTGCTACTCGCAGCCATCGCCTACCTCGCACTCTGGCCCGTCCCCGTCAAGCCCGTCGTCTGGTCCGCGCCCGCCGACCCCGGCTACACCGGCGCCTTCGCGGTGAACGACCAGCTCGCGCACCTCAACATGATCGACCTGGGCCGCGAAGAGGGCCCCGAGCACATCGCCATCGGCCCCGACGGCAAGCTCTACACCACGGTGCTCAGCGGCAACATCCTTCGCATGAACCCCGACGGCAGCGCGCAGGAAGCCTTCGTCAACACGGGCGGCCGCGTGCTGGGTTTCGACTTCGATGCGGCCGGCAATCTCATCGCGGCCGATGCGATCAAGGGGCTGCTGTCGGTGAGCCCGACGAAGCAGATCACCGTGCTCACCCACCAGGTCGACGGCCAGCCGATCCGCTATGCCGATGGCGTGGTGGTGGCGCGCGGCAGCGGCACGATGTATTTCACCGATGCCTCCACGCGCTTCTCGCCGGCCGAGTGGGGCGGCACGTTCGAGGCCAGCGTGCTCGACATCCTGGAGCAGTCCGCCACGGGCCGCGTGCTGGCGTACGACCCGGCCACCAAGACAACGCGCGTGGTCGCGCGCGGCCTCGCGTTCGCGAACGGCATTGCATTGAGCGCCGACGAGAAAAGCCTGTTCGTCGCCGAGACGGGCAAGTACCGCGTCTGGAAGATCAGCACCGATGCGCGCGATCTCGATGCCGCCGCGGGCATCAACCCGCAGGCCGCGGTGCTGCTCGACAACTTGCCGGGCTACCCCGACAACCTCATGCGCGGGCTCGACGGCAAGATCTGGGTGGGCCTGGTGAAGCCGCGCAATCCGACCATCGACAAGCTGGCCGACAAGCCCTTCCTGCGCAGCGTGACGATGCGCCTGCCGCGCGCGCTCTGGCCGGTGCCCAGGGCCTATGGCCACGTGGTGGCGTTCAACGAAGACGGCAAGGTGCTCGCGAGCCTGCAGGATGCGACGGGTGCGTACCCCGAGACGACGGCCGTGACCGAGACGCGGGAGCGGCTCTATGTGCAGAGCCTGCATGCGAAGGGGTTGGGGTGGTTGAAGCGTTAGCGGGGTCATTCCCCGATTGCTCCCCCAGGTAGCCAGGCGCATCATGCGATCCTCGCGCGCGACCGGCCAGGCCGCCGCGCGACGCTTCTCTTCTGCACCCTGGCCGAAGGAGACATGCATGACCGAACAGGAAGCCAACGTGGCGGCGCTGCGCAAGGGCTATGACCTCTGGAACGGTTCCCAGGCCGCGAGCGCGCAGCACTGGATGGACATGATCGACGACGACGTGCGATGGCGCTCGCTGGGCGATGGCGCGGCCGGCGCGGAGTTCACCAGGGAGTGCTGTTCGAAGGACGAAGTGCTGCGCTACTTCGAGCAGATGGGCGCGCAGTGGACCTTGATCAGCTACGACGCCAACGAATTCATCGCCCAGGGCGACCGCGTCGTCATGCTCGGAAGCTGCGAATGGGCGCACCGGCAGACCGGCAAGGCGGTGAAGACGCCGAAGGCGGACGTGGTGCGCTTTCGCGACGGCAAGATCGTCGAGTTCATGGAGTACTACGACACGGCGGCGGTCTCGGCGGCGACGAGGTAGAGGGCGTTGCGGGCAGCGGCTTTGCGACAGAATCGCGGCTTCACGAGAGCCGCATCCCCATGTTCTTTTCTCGCAAACCGAAGCCGCCTCCTTCGAGGCTCATCCAGCTGCACGAATACCTCGATCTGCTGCACGGCGGCACCGAGGCACACGACCCGAGCGACGCCATCAAGCGCAGCGCGGTGGCGCTTGCGGAGAGCCTTCGCGAGCCGCTGCGGCTCGAGGACTGGGCGGCGCCCGAACCGGCGCAGGTCTTTGCCCGGCGCGCCAAGGCGCACGACGCGCTGCTGGTGCATGTGCCGCTGGCGATCAACGATTGTTTCTTCATCGCCATCTTCAGGAACGGTGCATCGAGCGCAGAGGAGCACCTCGTCTTCGACATCGGCGCGGAGTACCAGACGCCGATGCTGGACTGTCCCGATTTCGGCGTGGCGGAGCAGGCGAGCGAAGCCAACATCCGCCACTGGGTTCCGCTGCTGCGCAACGAGGCGTCCGCCTTCGCCGTCATCGAGCTGCGCGGCGGAACGTACATGCAGGTGTACGCCGATGCCAAGGGCTTTCACCTGGAGCACCAACTGGTCACGACGGGGGCGCACTATCACAGCGCCGAACCACTGAGCGCCGATGCGGCCGTGGAGACGCTGGTGTCCTATGCGTGCGGAAAGTACGAGTGGGCGTACAAGCGCTGGGAGTGGCTCGCGCTGTAGGAGGCTGTAAGCGCTGCAGGCGCTGTAGCGCGTCAGACCGGTGCGTAGCTGCCCGTGCCGCCCGGCCAGGCCGTGAGCACCTCGTAGCCCTCGGGCGTGACGGCCACCATGTGTTCCCACTGGGCGGACAGGGACCTGTCCTTGGTCACGACGGTCCATCCGTCGGGCATTTGCCGGGTGTCGCGCTTGCCTGCGTTGAGCATCGGCTCGATGGTGAAGACCATACCCGGCGCCAGCCGCAGGCCCTGTCCGCGCTGCCCGTAGTGCAGCACCTGCGGCTCGTCGTGATAGATGCGGCCGATGCCGTGTCCGCAGTATTCGCGCACCACGCTGAAATGCTCGCGTTGCGCGATCGACTGGATGGCGTGGCCCACATCGCCCAGCGTTGCGCCGGGCCTGACCTGCCGGATGCCGGCCAGCATGGCTTCGTAGGTCGTCTCCACCAGCCGCCGCGCCAGCACGCTGGGCTCGCCCACGAAGAACATGCGGCTGGTGTCGCCGAACCAGCCGTCCTTGATGACGGCGACATCGATGTTGACGATGTCGCCCTTCTTCAAAATCTTGTCGGGCGAGGGAATGCCGTGGCACACCACCTGGTTGACGGAGGTGAGGATGGTCCTCGGGTATCCCTGGTAGCCCACGTTCGCGGGAATGGCGCCCTGCACGTTCACGATGTGGTCGTGGCAGAGCCGGTCGAGCGCGTCGGTGCTCACACCCGGCACGACGTGGGGCTCGATCATGGCGAGCACCTCGGCGGCCAGCTGGGCGGCCCGTCGCGACATCGCGAGTTCTTCCGCGGACTTGATGGGAACGCTGCCGCCGGTCACTGGTGTTTTCCGTTCGGGGACGAGCGCGGCTTGCCGGCGGGGGCGGTGGCGGCCGCGGTGATGTCCAGGCCGCCCGAGAGCTCGGCCTGGATCAGCAGCTGGCAGACTTCGCGGTAGTCCAGCTCCGGGTGCATCTCGGTCAGCATGCCGACCCGCATCCAGTGCTCTGCCTGCGAATTGATGGACCTGCTCAGGGCATTGCCTGCCACGCGCAGGTTCTCATGCATCAGGTCCGAAATCTTGACGATACCCATCGGCGACGACCTCTATATGAAACGTATATGCATTATATACATTGCGTATGGTCTGACGCCGGCCGGGTGGCGCTCCCTCAATCGGTATGCGCCACTGCCTTGATCTCGATCAGCTGGTGCGGGAACGCCAATGCCGTCACACCGATCAGCGTCACCGCCGGCCGATGCGTTCCCATGTAGGCCTTGAACACCGGCACCAGCGCCTCGGTGTGCGCTTGCGGGTCCGTCACGTAGATCACCAGCTCCGCGAGATTCGTCTTGGTCACGCCGAATCCCGCGAGCACGCGGTCGAGGTTGTCCAGCGTCTGGCGGGTCTGCGCGGCGATGTCGCCTTCGCCGACGAACGCGCCCTGCATGTCGTGCGAGAACTGGCCCGAGATGTAGATGGTGCCGTTCACGCTGTACCCTTGGCCGACGCCGAAGGCTTCTTCCCACGGCACGCCGTGGCTGTAGAGGGCGGGTTGTTGTTTCATGAAGATTTCCTTGCAGTCAGTGGATGAAACGACTGTAGTCACGCCATTGGCGAAGCGGTTTCTACACAGACGCGACGAACGTTCCACATCGATTACCGACGATCACCACCACCCATGCTGCGTGCGAACCTGAATGAAATCCTGGTCTTCCTGTCCGTCGTCGACGAAGGCAGCTTCATCGCCGGCGGGCAGGCCATGGGCCTCACGCGCTCGGCGGCCGGCAAGGCCGTGAGCCGGCTGGAAGACCGGCTCGGCGTTCGCCTCTTGAACCGAACGACGCGCACGTTGAGCCTCACCGACGAAGGCCGGGTGTTCCATGAGCGCGGCCTGCAGATCCTCTCTGCCGTCGATGAGGCCGAGGCAAGCGTGGCGGGCCGCAGCGGCACGCCGCGCGGCGTGCTGCGCCTCACCGTGCCCGATGCGTTCGGCCGGCTCGTGGTGCTGCCGCTGCTGCAGAAATACCTGGCAGCCTGGCCCGATCTGCAGGCCGAGGTGAGCTTCACCGATCGCGTGGCCGACATCGTCGAAGACGGCTTCGACCTCGCCGTGCGCATCGGCGCGCAGGAAGCCAGCGCCGACACGGGGCTCGTCTCCCGCGTGGTCGCCAAGTACAAGGCCTTGCTGTGCGCTTCGCCCGCCTACATCGCCGGGCGCGGCGCGCCGCAGGACATCGATGCGCTCGCGGCGCACGACTGCCTGTTCTTCAGCAGCCGCAACCAGAAGCAGAGCTGGCGCCTGCGCAGCGGCGACGGCGGCGCGTGGGTCAAGGCCCCGGGCCGCAGCCGCCTGCGGCTGGACAGCGCAGAGGCTCTGCGCGACGCAGCCGTCGCGGGGATGGGCATCGCGTTGCTTCCGGACTTCCTGGTGGCGGACGACCTCGCCGCGGGCCGGCTGCAGCAGGTGCTGCCCGGCATCGACGCGGGGGAGGTGAAGATCCTTGCGCTCTATCCGACGCGGCGCCTGCTGGAGCCGCGCGTCAGGCGCTTCATCGACCTGATGGTCGAGGAACTCGGGGACTGAGCCCATTCGCCAGGACGCTCATGCTTGCGCGGAGAGCGCCATCGCATCGGCCCCTGCCGGATACCGCAGCCTGGCGCTCGCATCGTTTGCCGCCTGCCATACGGCCTCGGCCACATCCGCTTCGGTAGTCACCGCGCTCGGGTTCCCCAGCGTCGCGAAGATCGACTGCGCCAGGGGCGCATACGCCTCGGGAATCAGCCCCTGCATGCGCTCGGCGCCATTGGCGGTGAAGCGCGTGCCCGGCCCATAGCCCGGCTCCACGAGCTTCACGCGAACGCCGAAAGGTTCGAGCTCGAACGCGAGCGATTCGGTGAAGCCTTCGATCGCCGTCTTGCTCGCGGTGTACGCCGCCACGAGCGGCATGGGCGCCAGCGTGACGGTCGAGGTCACATTGATGACCAGCCCCGATCTGCGGAGCCGGAACTGCGGCAGCACCGCCTGCGTCATCGCCATCATGCCGAAGGTGTTCGTCTCGAAGATCTCGCGCACGGTGGCCATCGGCGTCGCCTCGAATGCGCCGAAGAGACCCAGGCCCGCGTTGTTCACGAGCACGTCGATGGGGCCGGCGGCTTCGAGCGCGGCGGCGATGCTCTCGGGCTTCGTCACGTCCAGCGGCAGCACGCGCAGGCGCTCCGAGCGGGGCAGGAGTTCGGCACGCGGCGTGCGCATGGTCGCGACGACGTGCCAGCCCTGCGCATGAAAGTGGCGCGCGGTTTCGAGGCCGTAGCCGGAGGAGCAGCCGGTGATCAGGACGGTCTTCATTGGGATTTCCTTGGTGAGTGAATGGAAGATGCGTCACGATATCGGCGACGGGCAGGACTTCCTATAATCATCAGTCCATCATTTGTTTGCAGGAGTCCGGCATGACCGATCCACTCGCCGAGGTCGTCTCGCTGCTTCGGCCGCGCGCGGTGTACTCGAAGGTCATCAGCGGCGCCGGTGCGTGGGCCGTGCGTTACTCGGCTTTCGGCGAGCCGAGCTTCTGCACGATGCTCGAAGGCGAATGCGTTCTTGCAGTCGATGGGCAACAACCCATCACGCTCTCGGCCGGCGACTTCGTGCTCATGCCGTTCACGCCCGGGTTCACGATGTCGGGGCTCGAGCCCGCGGCACCGGTCTTCGTGGACCCCAGGCTCGCACCCGCGCCGGTCGATGACATCCGCCACGGCCGGCGCGAAGGCCCGGCGGACGTGCGCATGCTCGGCGGCTACTTCGCCTTCGATTCGCCGGACGCCTCGTTGCTGGCATCGCTGCTGCCGACGCTGCTGCATGTGCGCGATGTGGGGCGGCTGTCGGTGCTCGTGCAACTCGTGAGGGAAGAGTCGCTCGACGCGAAATCGGGACGCGACCTGGTGCTCGAACGGCTGGTCGAATTGCTGCTGATCGAAGCGCTGCGCTCCACACCCGGCGAAGGCGCGCCGCCGGGGCTGCTGCGCGGGCTGGCGGACGCGCGGGTGTCGATTGCGCTACGCCACCTGCACGGCGACCCCGCGCAACCGTGGACGGTGGCCGAGCTCGCGAAGAAGGCGGCGCTGTCGCGCTCGGCGTTTTTCGAGCGCTTCTCGCGCGCCGTCGGGCTGCCGCCAATGGAGTACCTGCTGGCCTGGCGCATGGCCGTGGCGAAGGACCTGCTTGTGCGCAACGACTTCGGCATTGCGGAAGTCGCGGAACGCGTGGGCTACGGCTCGGCCAGCACGTTCAGCACAGCGTTCAGCCGGCATGTGGGGCAATCGCCGGGGCGGTATGCGCGGCAGCACTAGCCGCCCGCGTGGTATTCGAGGTGAACCTTACCGCAGCGGCGCCATCGTCGGCCCCTTGCGGTCGGGCACGCGAGGCTTTGGCTTGACCACGGCTTTCTCCGGTGCGGACGGCGAGAAGAATTCGTACTTCAGGTCCAGCTTGCGCTTGATCTTCTTCCAGTCCGGCACCGGCCCCGTGTCGGCGTTGCGCAGGCACTGGCCGGCGATGTAGGTCTTCTGCGTCGCGCGCTCGAATTTCAGGAAGAGGCCCGAGACGCTGCCGATGTAGGCGTCGACTTCCGCGCCGTTCGCCACGCCGATGTCTTCGTCCGAAAAGACATCGGGCTGCATCGCCATGCCGGCGCCCACGACGTTGGGATGCGTGTGGAAGTAAGCCACCGCCACCGCTTCGGCCCCGACCGGCATGCAGCCCTTGTTGCGCAGCCGAAGCCCGGGGCTCACGCTGTTGCGCTCGCCCACGAAGTACGGCGCGACATGGAACTTGTCGTTGAACTTGCAGATGACGCCGCCGAACTCGTTGCGGGTGCCGATCGATTGCACCAGCAATGCCTGCAGTGCGGCGCGTGCAGCCTCCTCGGGGGTGTCGAAGGGCTGGTCGGGTTCGGGGAAGGGCGGCGGGGTGAAGATGGTGGTGGCCATCCTTCGAGTCTGCCGGGGGCGAGGGCGGTTTGCCATCCGCCGGAGTGGATATGACGGGCGGCCGAAGTGTCGGGGCGGCATGGCGGGGAGCTTGGGGTCGCCCATGCGGGAGAGCCTCCGCAAGACATCGCGACGATCAGTGCGATGTCACCCACACCTGCTTGCCCGGCAGAGGCGGCATGGCGAAGCTCGACTTCAGGCGGGCGATCTCCTCGCTCGGGCTGAGCCCGAAGAAGCGCTTGAACTCGCGACTGAACTGCGATGCGCTTTCATATCCCACCTCGATGCTCGCGGCGGACACCGTCTTCTCGTTTCGCAGCATCAGCAGGCGCGCCTGGTGAAGGCGTACCGACTTGAGGTACTGCATGGGAGAGCTCTGGGTGATGGTGCGGAAGTGGGCGTGAAACGTGGGGATGCTCATGCCCGCCTCACGTGCCAGGCGGTCGACGGTGAGGCGATCGCTGAACGTGGTGTGGATGCGCCGCACCGCCTTGGCGATCTTTCCGAACTGGCCCCGGCCGGCGAGCGCCGCGCGCATCGATGCACCTTGCTCGCCGATGAGCACGCGAAAGTAGATCTCGCGCACGATCGCCGGCCCGAGCAACGCAGCTTCCACCGGTGAACCCATCGCCTCGAGAAACCGGAGGACGGTCTGCGCCAACGCGTCGTCCATCGGTGTCGAGAACATGCCGGCCGGTGCGCTGGGCGGACTCTCGATGAGTTCATCGACCTGCAACGCAAGACCGGCGAGGACGGTGAGATCGAGGCTGAAGTAGATCGCGAGCAAGGGCTCGTCGGCGCTCGCATCGGTTTCCATGGTGAAGGGCACCGGCACGGACACCGCGAGGTAGTGCTGCGCGTCGTAGAGGTAGACCTCGTTCGCCCAGAGTCCGCGCTTGCGGCCCTGGCAGACCACGACGATCCCGGGTTCGTAGAGCACGGGGGTCGACGCCAACGGGCGATCGGAGCGAAGAAAGCGCACGTCCGGCAGCGCCGTCAGTGTGTAGCCTTCTTGCGGCGCGAGCCGCTTCAGGAGCGCGACCATGCGGGCCTGCCGCGCCTTGCGGGCGCCGGCTGCGAGATCGGGAGGCGATGCGCGCAATTTCTTCATTCATCGCACTGTGCATCAATACGGGCCGAAGAGGAGCGGAAACCGGGTGCCGCTCATAGGAATAGGCAAACCAAACATCGCATCGGGACTGGCTCGCGGCGCCTTCGATTCCGAGAATCGATGCATGAAAAACACCAGGACATTCTTCATCACAGGCGTCAGCAGCGGCTTCGGTCGCGCCATCGCCAACGCCGCACTGCACGCGGGCCATCGCGTCGTCGGGACCGTGCGAAGCGAGCAGGCTGCGGCGGAATTCAAAACGCAAGCGGGCCCAGAGGCGCATGTGAAGCTGCTCGACGTGACGCAGTTCGACGCCGTCGCACCACTCGCTGCTGCCGTCGAAGCCGAGCACGGGCCGGTGGACGTCGTGATCAACAACGCGGGGTATGGCCATGAGGGCATCCTCGAAGAATCGTCGCTCGACGAAATGCGCCGCCAGTTCGATGTCAACGTCTTTGGCGCGGTCGCGGTCATGAAGGCGTTCCTGCCGTTCATGCGCCAGCGCCGGCGCGGCCACATCGTCAACATCACCTCGATGGGGGGCTACATCACGATGCCCGGCATCAGCTACTACTGCGGCAGCAAGTTCGCCCTGGAAGGGATCTCCGAGACGCTGGCCCAGGAAGTGAAGGGCCTCGGCATCGCGGTCACGGCGGTGGCCCCGGGATCGTTCAGGACAGACTGGGCGGGTCGCTCGATGGTTCGCAGCGCCCGTTCCATCCATGACTACGACAGCCTGTTCGATCCGATCCGGCAATCGCGCGTGGACAAGAGCGGCAAGCAGCTGGGCGACCCGGACAAGGCCGCGGCCGCGATCCTCGCTTTAGTGGACATGCCGCAGCCTCCGCAGCACCTGCTGCTCGGCAGCGACGCGCTCGGGCTGGTCCGCGCCAAGCTGGACGCCATGCAGGCGAGCCTGACGCGCCACGAGGCGCTGACGCGATCGACCGACATCGCTTGATGGGCGCGTCCATCGGCCTCGATCGATCGACGCGCAACGGCAACTAGCGCACGGCGCCGTAGTCGGCTCGACCGAGGTCCGCCAACAGACCCGGACCGGTGGGTGTCCACCCCATGCGGTCGCGGGTCAGCCTGGAAGAGGCGGGCATGTCCAGCTCGGCGAACATGGCCAGCCACCCGAAATGCGCGGCTGCTTCGTCCCGGGTCACTGACGTTGCGGGAATGCCCAGGCCGCGCGCGATGACCTCGGCGAAGTCGCGCATGCGGACGCCTTCTTCGGCAACCGCATGCCAGCAGGCCCCGGGGGCGTGCTGCTCCAGTGCCAGGCGATAGAGCAGCGCGACATCCTCGACATGCGCGGCGGGCCAGCGGCCCAGACCCTCTCCCACATAGGCGAAAGCGCCCTTTGCCCTGGCCAGTTCGATCAGGGGCGAGATCAGGCCCTGCTTGACGGTGTCGTGCACCTGCGGCAAGCGGACGACGGCGACCGATACCTTCCTGGCCCGCAGCTCGGCACCGGCGATCTCCGAGGCCACGCGAGGGTTCGGATTGTCGAGATTCGCCACGTCCTCGACCGCGACGGTGCCCGGCCCTGCGCTGCCCATGCCGGTGCCGGAGGTGATGATGAAAGGCTTGTCGCTGCCCGCGAGCGCCTCGCCCATGGCATGGATGACGCGGCTGTCTTTTTGCGTGTTCTCCACGAACTTCGAGAAGTCGTGGTCGAACGCGGTGTGGATGACCGCATCCGCCGCGGCCGCGCCTGCCGCGAGACTTTGCGGATCTTCTAGCGTGCCGCGATGCACCTGGGCTCCTGCTTCGGTCAGCCAGCGGGCGCCCGCGTCCGAGCGGCAAAGGCCCAGCACCTGATGCCCGTTCTGCAGCAGTTGACGCGTGACACGGGAGCCGATGAAACCGGTCGCGCCGGTAAGAAAAACACGCATGTCGAGCTCTCTCTTTGGGGTTGGTGGCCCATTGAAGCGTGACGAACTAGACTGGTAAAGACGTTAGATCATCCTGTTATAGGAACTACCACCTTCCCGATGGCCACCGACTTCGCGCTGCTCGGCAGCTACCTTCGCAGCCGGCGCACCCGCCTGGACCCGGCCGCCTTCGGCATCTCCGCCGCGCGTCGCCGCACGCCGGGCCTGCGGCGCGAGGAGGTCGCGCAGCGCGCGAGCATCAGCCCGACCTGGTACACGTGGCTGGAGCAGGGGCGCGGCGGCGCGCCTTCTGCGGGCGTGCTCAACCGGCTGGCGGAAAGCCTCTTGCTGACCGAACTCGAACGCCAGCATCTGTTCATGCTGGCGCTGGGCAGGCCGCCCGAGGTTCGCTATCGCCCGGTCGAGGGCATCACCTCGCGCCTGCAGCGGGTGCTGGACGCGTTCCCCCTCAGCGCAGCCATCGTCAAGACCATGACCTGGGACGTGGTCGCATGGAACCGCGTCGCCGCGGCGCTGCTCACCGACTACGGCAAGCTCGCGCCGGAGAAGCGGAACATCCTTCGTCTTCTCTTTTCCTCGCCTCAGGTGCAGCAGGCGCAGGAAGACTGGGCCAAGGTGGCGCGCGTGGTCGTGGGTGCGTTCCGCGCGGACGTCACCCGGTCGGGCTCGAACGAGGAGGTGTCCCGGCTCGTTGCCGAACTGTCCGAGGAGAGCGCCGAATTCAAGTCCCTGTGGGCCGACAACGAAGTCGTGGCAATGAGCGAAGGTGCCAAGCGCCTGCACCATCCGGTCGCCGGCACCGTGAACCTCGAGTTCTCCACCTTCGCGGTGGAAGGGCGGCCTGAACTGGGCATGGTGGTTTTCAATCCGGCTTCGCCGGAAGATGCGCTGCGTGTCCAGGGCCTGCTTGCGGGTTCGTGAGGGCGACGCGCCACGAAGGATGAACAGGCCGATGAAAATCCAGAACATCGAAGATCTGCGCCTCCTGGTCGAGGCCGCGCGCACCGGGTCCCTCACGGCCGCAGCCCAGGTGCTGAAGATGACGCCTGCAACTGCCAGCAGCATGCTCAAGCGACTCGAAGGCCAGTTGGGGGTGCGGCTCTTCGAGCGGTCCACGCGCTCCATCCGGCTGACGAGCCAGGGCCAGAACCTGTTGGGCTACGCCAGCCGCGCGTTGGCGCTGATCGACGAAGGCGAGGCGCAGGTGCTGTCGGAAAGCTTCACGTTGTCGGGGACGATTCGCGTCGCGGCGCCGTCGGACCTGGCTCGCAGCGTATTGCTGCCATGGTTCGACGCGTTTCTCGCGGCCAATCCGGCCTTGCGCCTGGGGCTGTCGGTGAGCGACAGGGTGCACGATGTGCTGCGCGACCCCGTGGACGTTGCCTTGCGCTACGGCGTGGCGACCGACCCCAACGCCGTCGTGCGAGGCCTTGCCATGACGCGCCGCGTGCTGTGCGCGTCGCCGCGTTATCTCGCGCGTTTCGGCACGCCTCAGTCACCTGAGGATCTGCATCGACACAACTGCCTGGTCTTCGAGCTGCGCAGCACGCGTTATGTCGACTGGCGTTTCGAGCGGGATGGCGAATGGGCCAACGTGAAGGTGGCCGGCGATCGCGAAGTGGACGACGCCTCCATTGCTCACCAGTGGGCGCTGGCGGGCGAGGGCATTCTCTACAAGTCGGAGCTGGATCTGATTCACGATCTGGCATCAGGGCAACTGGTGCGCCTGCTGCCTCAGTGGCGCGGCGAGCACTACCCGTTGAACGCGGTGTTTGCCAGCAACCGCTTCATGCCGCTGCGTGTGAGGAGCCTGGTCGATTTCATCGCGGCGCGCCTGGCGGAAGTTCCGATGCTGAAAACCTCTGCCTGAGCCGGTGCGCTATTTGAAGTTCACATCGACAGAAACCGCGCCTGGCAATCCTTCATAGGTCGCGGTGATGCGCGACCCCGAACGGGGTGGCAACAAAGGTGAAAAGGAACCGAGGCTGATGAGATCGCCCGGCTTCAGCTTCACCCCCTCGGACGCCAGTGCGCCTGCGAGCCAGACGACCGCCTGGAGCGGATGGCCCAGCAGATCGCTGCCGCGGCCTTCAGCGAGCGCCGTTCCTTTGTCGTCGGTCACCCGGATCTTCATGTCGCGCAGCGCGTCCAGCATCGCGTGGGCGTCGGCGGGCGACGCCGGCACCCCGATCGGCTGGCCCGCCACGCCGAGCCGGGCGGCCACGTTGATGGCGGCCAGTCCCGCGCCGTCCAGCCGCTGGGGGGTCTGCACCATGAGATCGGGCAGTTCCAGGAACGGGATCACCTGATCGATCGCGTCGAGCACTTCCTGCGGCGTTCGCGCGGTGTTGATTGCGTCGCTGCGTACGCGTACCAGCATGTCGGCTTCGAACAGCGGCCGTGCGCCGAACGCGGCATCTACCGTCGCCCCGTTCGCCAGCACCATGCCCTCATAGAGACGACCCCATACCGGCTTGTCGGTGTTGAAGCGCTTTTGCACGGCCGCGTTGGTCAATCCGGCCTTGTAGCCGATCACCGGGCCAAGCCGCGAGACGAGAAGCGCGTGGAGCTTCGCGCGGCTGCACGCGGCATCCGCATCGCTCAGCCCCTCGGGCGCAGCGGCCGGGGTTCGGGCGATGTACTTCTCGGCGAAGTCGGCAACAGCCGCATCGTCGAGGCAGGCCGCATGGGCTCCGACGCACCCGCAGGCGGCCAGGCAGAGGAGAAGGTGTCGCCGCATCATCATCAGAAGCCCGGCTGGCCGGCAGCGAGCGGCTTGAAGCGGTAGACCCGATAGGGCGCCTTGTTCCTGGCAACGCCGTCGGCTTGCAAGGCGCTCGTCAATGTCAGCTGCGCCGCGCCGGTGTACATGTGGCCGTCGCTGTTGTAGGTCACCCCATCGGGCCACACCATGTCGGGATCGGCGACGAAGCGCCGGTACTTGCGGGTGTCCGGCGGGATGATGCCGATGGCGCGTTCGCCGACCTCGGTGAGGTAGAGGTTGTCGTCGCGGTCGATCGACAGGCCGCCGTTGAACGGCTTGTCGGCGTAGACCTGGACCTTGGTGCCAAGCTGTGCTGCGTCGAGCTTGCGATCGAGCAAATCGCTCATGCGGATGCGGTACATCCTGTAGCCCGACAACGGCGCGAAATAGAGCCATTCGCTCCGGCGATCCAACGCAATGCCGTCCACGCCGACATGAAGCGCGAAGGTCCCGGCGGTCGGCGTGCCCTGGTCCCAGCGGATGGGATCCTTGACGGGCTGGACGCTCGCGTGCCCTTGCAGGAGGCGGCGACTCTTGCCGGTCGCAAGATCGACGACCACCAGCGCCGCCTTGTCGCCCATGCCCTTGGAATCTTCGCCGATCGCCTCGTCTGCAATAACGATCACGTTGTGCTTTGCGTCCACCACGAAGTCGTTGTGCTGCGACTCGGTCACGGTGGCCTCGCCGCCGATTCGTATGACGCGCTCCAGCTTGTTGCGACGGGTGTTCCACCCCACCAGCTTGGGCACCAGGCCCGCGGGCCGCCCGGCCGCCTTGTCGACCGACTTGGCCGAGTCCAGCATCCAGAGGATTCCCTTGCTGTCCGTGTGCAGGCCGAGCACCCAGTCCAGGCAGTGGTCGAATTCCTTCTTCCAGGTGCCGTCGGCGTTCTTGCAACTCTGCCAATCGACGCTGGGATAAGGGGTCGTGGACTTGCGGTCCTCGTTCAGGAGCGCGACCTGCACGGCCGGCGAGTAGAAGGGGTGGTACCCGATCACGATCCTGCCGTTCCCCAATTGGGTGATGCCGCCGACACCGGCCGCATCGAGTTCTGCATAGAGCTCCGGCTTCGCCGCGAGGGCGTCGCTCGCATTGGCTTCGGCGAGCGCCGAAGACGGCGCGACGGCGGTGGCGAAGATGCAGGCAAAGCCTGCCAGGACAGCGCGCATGCGGCTGCGGGAAATCGTGTTCACTGTTCAGTCTCCTGTCGTTTGGGGCTACCCGGAGTCCGTCGTGTCGCGGACTCTCGGCGAGTCAGTGTCATGGCGGAGCAGGGGCATGAAAAGCCGCGAAACGGCGAAACACTTTCAACGGATTTCAGGGAATCCGGCGAAGACTGGCTATCGGCCTGCGAAGCGGCGCAGGTGCGCGCTCGCGCTCACGGTCACGGTCACGTTGGACAAGGCGAGGGGTCGATGCGACCCCGTCAAGGGACAAACGCTTTCTTGTCGCTCAGACCTGCGTGACCGCGTTCGAGATCGGGTTCATGGATGGTGGCCGTGACTTCGTTCACGAAGCGCGCTCGTATTCGCTTCAAAGCGAAACCCTGGCACGGGTCGGAGCGTAGGCGCTTCATGCCACTTTATTTCTTGATGAGGCTCCAGCACGTTCAGCTGCCGTTGCGTGTCGACGCGCCCGAAGAGGTCAGGCTTGTGTCGGTGCTCAAGGCAACCGGCTTGATCGAGGCGAAGATTCACGCTCTCGCGTCGACAGGGCCCTATATCCCGTCGCAGTCCGCGACGGTGACGTGCATCACCGAAGAAGGCATGGCCGAACTCGACAGCTGGATCGGCGAGTTCGGGTCAAGGCGTCGCCGGGCGTGAATGCCGAACGGCGCGCGGCCGGCCCGAAGGCCTGCCGCCTCCGAGCCGGCCGCCTCCGAGCCGGCCGCATCGTCAGCGCGTGTTGACGACGCCCAGTTCCTTGGGCGACGGCACCGCTGCGAGCTTGCTGCCGGTGCGGGCGAACACCCAGTCCACCAGCGTGTTGGCGACCAGGCTCACACCCGGCTGGCCGGGCGCCGCTGCACCCGGCGTGCCGGCGAGCGAATCGTCGGCCGAGACGAAATCGGTGTGCTTGTAGTACTGCGACGAGACCACGGGATCCACGCGCGACCTGGCTGCCGCTTCCGCGGACTGCACCGTGCCTGCCGATCCGATGTTGGTGTAGTCGGTCACCAGCGGAAAGACGGACGGATTGGTCGGCGACGCCGGGCCCTGGTGGGCGTAGTACAGCGGCACGTTGACGACGCTCTTGTCCACGTCGATATGGATGCCCTTGTGGTCGAAGACGAAGGTCGGGCCCGCGCCCACGAACGACATCTCCGCCTCATAGCGCTCCGAGGGATACCAGTTGGCCGTGACGATTTCGCGGGCATCGACGGTCCGCTGGCCGCTGGTGCGGAAGTTGTACGCGATCGGTTGGATGTTGGTCCGGTTGGTGGTCCACGAATAGCCGCGAAGGAACTGGCTGGCCTTGCCGACACCGACCTTGGTCGCGGCCGGGATCGACGAGCCGCCGCCCGCCTCGATCCAGCCGTACACCTTGGTCGCGTCGATCTGGCTGATGCGCGGCACGCACTTGCCCGAGGGCAGGATGTCGCAATCAGCCTCGGTGCCGGCGACCGGCCTGAAGTCGAGCAGCCCCAGGCTTTCGCCCAGGCTCACGATCAGGGAGTCCTGCAGATTGACGGCCAGCGGCGCGGGTGGCGTCGTGGGGGCCGTGGTCGGGCTGGTGTCGAAGCCCATGCCGGCGCGCGCGACCTGGCTCAGCCGGATCGCGCCGAGAAAGGCGTTGCCGGTGTCCGCGGCGGTACCGGGGAAGGCGGTCGTGGTGAGCATGCCCGCCTGGCGCGGCGGAAACAGCGATTCCGCCTTCTGGTCTTCGGTCGTGTAGCGCAGGCTCGCCATCTCGCGCGCGCCGACCGCCGGCCCCGATGCCGAATTGGCGCCCGTGGCATCGGTGTAGACCGCGCGCGCGCCGCTGCGCAGGTCGTCGATCGCGGTCTTCAGCGTCGCGACCTGCGTGGGCGTGGGCGAGGTGAGGGTCCCGTAGCCGCCGCCGTCCAGCATCACGATGCCGGCCAGGTTCTGCTGGCCGCGCAGGCCATCGGTGCCCAGGCGGCCTGCAAAGACGCTGGTGAAACTGCCGCCCTGCGAATGGCCCGCGAGGAAGACGTTCTTGCTGCCCGACTCCTGCTTGACGAGCGCGATCATTTTTTCGACGTCGCGCGCATAGGTCTCGAAACCCCAGTCCGCCATGAAACTCAGGTCGCTCTGCAACAGCGGACGCCAGGTGGAGTCCACGGCACCGACCAGGGTCTTGGGCGATGCGACGGGGAACTTGCCTTGCCCGTCCAGCGTGGTCCGCCCATCGGAACCCATGACGGACTTTCCGAAGTAGTAGCTGACGGCGGCTGAAGGATTCCTGTCGACCAGCGCGTTGCGGGCGCCCAGCGTATCGGCCAGGTGCGCGCCGCGGCGCTGCACGATCCACACCTCCAGCCGGCAATCGACGAGGGCGGTGCCGTTCACGCAACCGCCTTTCTTTTCATTGGCCTTCTGCACCAGCTGCGCGGCCAGGTACATCCAGTGGCCCGGCGTGCTGGAGAAGCCGGGCATGACCACCATCACCGCATTGGCGGCCCGCGGCGTCTCGCCGTCCAGGGCCGAACGCACGCGCAGGAAGGTGGCGGCATTGAACTCCTTGGGGGTCTGCAGCACGCTCGGATCGGTGGGCTGCGCGCCGCCTTCGATCTGCACGTATTCGCCCACCACATCCGGATAGTCGGGCATGCGCGCCTTGGCGAGCGGATCGACGGCCGGTGGATTGGTGACGGGAGGCGGGGAGCCGCTCCCCGCGGGTGGCAGCACGATCACGGGGAATTGCGTGCCCCCTCCGCCGCCGCCGCCGCCGCAGGCCGCGAGTGCGATGGCCACCAGCGCAGCTGCGCCGCTCAGGCGCATCGGCCTTCTTGTCGAATTCATCATCTTGTCTCCGTAGCTGTTTTTATGAGACCGGGACGCCGCGCCTCATGAGGAGGCCGCATTGCAGGTCGCACCCGGCCACGTGACCGGGTGCGCCTTGATGCTAGGAAGAATGCCTGCCGACGTGTTCCCGCTTCGCGCCAGAGAATTTGCAGATCCTGCCAAACTGCACTACGCTCGCGCGCCGATTCGAGCTTCAGCTGCGGCCCTGCCTTGGACCCCTTCAGCGCGACCCTTCCCACTTCCTACGTCAACGCCTTCGTCGAAGGACTGGCCCTTTCGCATGCGGACCTGAACCTGCTGGTGCGCCGCGCCAGCATTGACGCCCGGTTGCTCGCGCTGCCCGGCGCGCGGGTGACGCAGGAGCAGTTCGCGACCCTGTTCCAGCTGCTGGTGGCGCACCTGGAGGACGAGATGCCCGGCCTCTACGGCCGGCCGCTTCGCCGGGGCACGCTCAAGATCCTGCTGATCCTCATGCTGGACGCGCCCGACCTGGCGACCGCCATGCGGCGCTGGCAGCAATTCGACCGGGTGCTGCACGACGATTTCTCCTTCGAGGTCCGCCGCGAGGGCGCACTGGCCTCGATCGCCATCCGGCTCTACCCGACCCAGGCGCGCAGTGCGCGGCTCGTGCAGGAACTGCACCTGAAGCTCGTGCACGGCATCGCCTCGTGGATCGTGGGCAAACGGCTGGGCATCGAGCGGGTCGACTTCGCGTTTCCCCGGCCGCCCGACGCGGCCGAGTACGTCTACATCTTTCCGGGACCGGTCTACTTCGACCAGCCCGCCACGGCGATGTACATCGATGCGGCCTATCTGCAGCAACCGGTGCGAAGCCGCACCCGCTCGGAACTGCGCGACTTCCTGCAAGGCGCGCCGCAGAACTGGTTCTTCGTGCCCTTCGACAAGACGCTGCTGAGCCATCGTCTGCGCAGCCACCTGGAGTCGCGCCTGCACGAGAGCAGCAACATCCAGTCCGCGGCGTTGGCCCTCAATTGTTCCGAGCGCACCCTGGCGCGCCATCTCAGCGCGGAGGGAACGACGTTCCAGCAGGTGAAGGACGTGCTGCGCCGCGACATCGCGGTCCAGAAACTGCTCAAGAGCCGCGAGAGCATCGCCGCGATTGCGCGCGCGACGGGCTTCGCCACCGTCAGCGCGTTCCATCGGGCGTTCCGTTCGTGGACGGGAAGCACGCCGCTGGCCTACAGGCGCCAGGCGGGCCGCGCGCACCGCGTGGCGGCACCCCAGGGGGTGGCGCTCACGCAATGAGCATGTTCATTACGCGCCACTCATTGCGCACCATTGCGCGAGCGGCGCCCCTTGATCCCGTTACTTCATCAACTCGCTCAGGCTCACCGGCCTGACCTTCCCGCCATCCACCGTCGCCACCAGCGGGTCGACGATGGTGCCGCCGACGGCGTCCACGCCCTTGAAGGAGCCTGCATTGGTCTTCTCGGGCAGCTGGATGAGCGCGTCTCCGATCTTGGCGCGGATGGCCGCGGCGTCGGTGGTCGTGCCGGCCATCTTCATCGCGCCCGCGAGCGCGTGGACCAGCGCGTAGTTGTAGGAAGACTCGGTGGTCGGGTCCTTGTCGGCGCCGTAGGCCTTGCGGTAGGCCGCGGCAAAGGCCTTGGGGCCCGCGCGATCGTCGTACGACACCGGCAACACGCCGATCGCGCCTTCCAGCGGCGCGAGGCCGCCCGTGACCTTGGCCATCTCGTCGAGCTTGGCCTGGTCCATGATGAGGAAGCCGCCCTTGAAGCCCAGCTCGCGCGCCTGCTTGGCGACCAGCGCCGTGGGCTCGGAGGGACCGCCGATGAACAGCACGTCGGGCTTCTCGGCCAGCACGCGGCTCACGCCGCTGTAGAAGTCGGCCGAGCGGTTGTACGACATGGGGTTGTTCGACACCACGGTGCCGCCGGCCTTGGTCCAGGCCGGTTCGAACAGCGCGCTCCAGTTCTTGGCGTACTCGTGGTCGCCCGGCAGCATGCCGACCTTCTTGCCGTACTTCTTCATCTCGTAGCGGGTGAAGGGCTCGATGTACGAATTGAACGTGGGCGGAATGCGGATGGTGAGCTTGTTGCCGGTCTCGGTGATCTTGGGCGTGCTGGAGTACGCCATCACGATGAACTTCTCCTGCTCGTTGAAGGCCTGCATCGCGTAGATGCCGCCCGAGTGCGGCACGAACACGGCCGGCGTCTGGTGCTGCTGCACCAGGCGGCGCGCGTTGATGGCGGCTTCGGCCGGCGCGTACTTGTCGTCGAGCGCCACCAGCTCCAGCTTGACCTTCTTGCCGGCCACCTCCAGGCCCGCCGCGTTGATCTCCTTGATGGCCATCTCCATGCCGTTGACCACGTTCTTGCCGTAGAGCGCGGCGCCGCCGCTCAGCGGTCCGGTGAAGCCGATCTTGACGGTCTCCTGCGCGAAGGCGGTGCCCGCGCCGAGCAGCAGGACGGCGAAGGGCAGGGCGGCAAGCCTGCGGCGTGAAAGGGCGGTCTTCATCATTGCGTTGGTCTCCTGGTTGTAGGGGGTCAGGCCCCGATGTACGCGGCCCGCACGGCCTCGTTGTTGAGCAAGGACTCGCGATCGCCCTCCAGCGCGATGCGCCCGCGTTCGATCACGTAGGCGCGATGCGCGATGGCCAGCGCCGAGTAGGCGTTCTGTTCGGCCAGCAGCACGGTCGTGCCCTGCCTGTTGATGCGCTCGATGACCTCGAACACCTGCTTGACCACCAGCGGCGCCAGGCCGAGCGAGGGCTCGTCGAGCAGCAGCACCTTGGGCCGCCCGAGCATCGCGCGGCCGATGGCCACCATCTGCTGCTGGCCGCCCGAGAGCGAGCCCGCCGGGTCGTTCTGCTTCACTTCGAGAATGGGGAAGAGGCTGAACACCTCGTCGAGCGAGCGCTGGATGCCGGCCTTGTCGCGCCGGTGCACATAGGCGCCCAGCGTGAGGTTCTTGCGCACCGACATCATCGGGAACAGCTTGCGGCCTTCGGGGCAATGCACGAGGCCCGCTGCAACGATCTGCGCCGGCCGATGCCCCGCGATCTCGCGCTCGCCCAGGCGGATGCGCCCCGCGCTCGGGCGCTGGATGCCGCTGGCCGCCATGAAGATCGACGTCTTGCCCGCGCCGTTCGCGCCCAGCAGCACGACCAGCTCGCCGGGCTCGGCATGCAGCGTCACGCCGCTCAATGCGCGAAAGCTGCCGTAGTGCAGGTCGACGCCTTCAAACCGCAGCATGGTCGGCTCCCAGGTAGGCTTCGATGACATGCGGATCGCGGCGTATTTCGGCGGGCGTGCCCTCCGCGATCTTTGCGCCGTTGTTCAGCACGACGATCTTGTCGGCCAGCCGCATGATCATGTCCATCTTGTGTTCGATGAGGCACACGGTCTTGCCGTGGTCCACCAGCTTGCGGATCAGCGCGGCCAGGCCCACGGTCTCCTCGGGGTTCACGCCGCCGGCCGGTTCGTCCAGCAGCATCAGCTCGGGGTCGGTGGCCAGCGCGAGCGCAAAGGCCACGCGCTTGCGTTCTTCCTGGGTGATGTCGGCCGCGATGCGGTGGGCCACGTGCGAGAGGCCGACGAACTCGAGCGCCTCTTCGGCCTTGTCGCGGCACAGGCGTTCCTCGTCGCGCAGGCGCCGGCTGTTGACGAGCACATCCCACAGGCCCGAGTGCGTGCGCAGCCGATGGCCCACGATGAGGTTGTCCAGCACCGTCGCGTTGTCGAACAGGTGGGTGCTCTGGAAGGTGCGCGCGATGCCCAGCCGCGCGATGTGGTCGGGGCGCATGCCGGTCACGTCCTTGCCGTTGAACACGATGCGCCCCGAGCTCGGCTTGTGCGTGCCCGCCACGAGGTTGAAGAAGGTGGTCTTGCCCGCGCCGTTGGGGCCGATGATGGCGCTCACCTGGCCGCGTTCGAAACGCGTGCTCACGCTGTCCACGGCGGTGAGGCCGAAGAACTGCTTGGTCATGTCGTGGATCTCAAGCATTTGGCTGCGCCTCGGTGGTCGTCGCTTTTTTCGGGGCGTGGGGGGCGGAGGGCGCGGAGTGGGAGGGCGCGGCGGCGCGCCTGGCATCCGCGCGCCGCGCGCGGCGCTTGAGCCACGTGCCCACGATGCCGTCGGGCAGGAAGATGATCAGCGCGATCAGCACCGGTCCGAACACCACCATGCGGTAGTCCTGCAGGAACTGCAGGCTCTGCGTCAACCACGTCACGAGGAAGGTGCCCACCAGCGGGCCCAGCAGGGTGCCGATGCCGCCCACCAGCACGAACATCACGAGGTCGAAGGTCACGGCCTCGCTCGCCAGGTCGGGCCCGAGAAAGCGCACCTGCCCCGCATAGAGCGCGCCGGCAAAGCCCGCATACACCACCGACAGCACGAACGACAGCGTCTTCGTGCGCATGAGGTCGGTGCCCAGCGCTTCGGCCAGCGCGTCGCTGTTGCGCACGGCCATGAAGCTGCGCCCGAGCAGCGAGCGCACGATGCGCGCCATGACCCAGATGCCCAGCGCCAGGAAGGCCAGCACCAGGTAGTACTGCGCGAGCGGCGTGCCGAACTGCAGCGGCCCGATGCCCGTGGGCGCGGGGATGCCCATGATGCCCACCGGCCCGTGCGTGAGGCTTTCCCACTTCTCGATCAGCAGGAACATGATGTAGCTCACGCACAGCGTGAAGATCGAGAAGTAGTGGCCCTTCAACCGCAGCGACAGGATGCCGATGAAGTAGCCCAGCACCGCGGTCACGAGGCCCGCCGCGGCGAAGGCGATCCAGAACGGCACGTGATGGTCCACCGTGAGAATGCCCACCGTGTAGGCACCCACCGCCATGAACGCGCCGTGCGCCAGGTTGAACTGCCCCGTGTAGCCGGTGATGAGGTTCAGCCCCAGCGCCGCGATGGCCATGATGAAGGCCTGCGTGGCCACCGAGATCAGGTAGTTGTTCTGCGCGAACAGCGGAAACGCCAGCGCGACGGCCGCCAGCAGCGCCCATCCGGCCTTGCCTTGAAGGAGCCGGCCCATCAGCGCGCTCCCTTCGGCGTGAACAGGCCTTGCGGTCGGAACGACAGGATCACCACCAGCAGCACGAAGGCGATGATGTCCTTGTAGTCGGTCGAGAAATAGAAACCGCCGAAGCTCTCGGCCATGCCGATGATCAGCCCGCCCACGATGGCGCCGGGAAAGCTCCCCATGCCCCCGAGGATGATGATCACGAAGGCCTTGGTGATGACCAGGTTGCCCATGGCCGGATACACCAGGTTGATCGGCGCATAGAGCACCGCCGCAATGGCGGCCAGCGCCCCCGAGATCGCGAACACCAGGAGCGTCACGCGCGTGGCGTCGATGCCCACCAGCGCCGCGCCGTCGCGGTTCTGCGCCATCGCGATGATGGTGGAGCCCAGCACCGTGTGATTGAGAAAGAGGTGCAGCAACACCATCAGCCCGAACGCCCCCGCGATGATGAGCAGGCGCTGCAGCGGCGCCGTGAGCCCGAACACTTCGACGATCTGGCCGTAGGGCGTGGGCATGCGATGGAAGTCCGCGCCGAACATCGCCTGCGCGCCGGCCTCGATGAACAGCAGGATGCCGATGGCCGCGATCATGTCGTGCAGGTCCGGCGCATTGCGCAGCGGATGGAACACCAGCCGCTCGGCCAGCATCGCGATCACCGCCACCACCACGGCGGCGCCGGCCATGGCGAGCCAGTAGTTCAGGCCGAAGGCCGTCATGAGGTAGTAGCCCGCGAACGCGCCTGCCATGTAGAAGGCGCCGTGCGCGAAGTTCGGCACGTGCAGGATGCCGTAGACGAGCGTGAGGCCCAGGGCCACCAGGCTGTAGACGCCTCCCACGGTCAGGCCATTGAGCAGTTGCTGAAAGAACAGTTCCACGTCGCTCCTTGTTCGTTGTGCCGTGTTCGGCAGCGCGGAACGATGCCGGCTGCCAAGGCACAGGATTGTGAAAGCCAGCGTGGGGTCCGTCGACTCAGGTTTGCCCGCACCAGCGCTGTCGCTTCAGCGACTCGACGGTGGTCGCTGAAGCGGCTGCGCTTCCGGAGGCGACGCTGCTGCATCGCCTCGCGAAAGCCCCATTCCCTCGTCCATGCCCTCGTGAGAGGGCCGGATGGAGCTCGGGCACTCAGTTCAGTTCGCCGTACTTCTGGTAGGTGCCCTTGAGCGCAACCTGTCCCACGCCGGGTTTGGACCAGTCGCACACGCCGTCCGGGAACACGGTGTTCAGCCGCGTCCATTGCAGGGGCGTGAACGTGGGCACGTAGTCGGCGGCGGCCAGCGGCTTGAGTTGGCACTTGCTGATGTCGTTCGTCGCCGGTGCGCCAGCCTGTTGCCGCGGTTCGCCGTGCAGCGGGTACAGCGCCGAGCAGATGCCGGTGGCGCCGTAGGCCGGCGACTCGTTGAAGCGCGTGCCGTTCACGTCGAAGCAGGCATCGGTCGCCGTGCCCGGCTTGTGAGCGACGACCTTGTCGATCGACAGTGGCGCGGGATCGTCCGTGATGCCATCGAGCCAGGCGGTCATCACGTCGAGTGACAGCGACGCGAGCGGGTAGCCCGTGCGCGGGCCGACCCAGATCACCTGGTTGTCCGTGCGGCCGTTGGCGCGCTGCAGCCGTGCGCGCACCACCAGGTCGCGCTCGTGCGAGTGGATGTCGCCCGATGCGTCGTTGTAGGTGCGCGAATGCAGGATCGGCACCTGCGCCAGGCCGCCGCCGCCCGAATTGACGAGCCCGCTTTCGTAGGCGCGCTGCAGGGCCAGCGGGTCGCCCACCGTGCGCTTGGGCACCGGGTTGCCGTCCTTGTCGTAGCCGCCCACCTTCTCGTTGAGCAGCACGAACTCTTCGGCGCTGATGGCGCCCTTGTTGACCGCCTCCAGGCCGTACTGCAGGCCCACGTTGTCCAGCGGGCTGCGCGCGAAACCGGTGGCCGGGTCGCGGCCTACGACGTTGGTGCGCATGTCGGCGGTGGTGCAGCGCGCGCCCTTGGGGTTGTTGATCGGGTCGTAGACCTTGGTCGTGTCCTTCAGTGCGCAGCCTGCCGCGTTGGTCGCGACGATGGTGTTGACGAAGCTCAGGTCCCAGGCGCGGCAGGTGCCGTTGGTGAAGCCGTCCACGGCCGCGCGCTTGGGGTTGGTCCAGGTTGCCAGGTCGGCCTTGTAGACGTTCTCCAGCAGGCGGCAATCGGCCACGTGCAGGCTGCCGTCGGGGAAGGTCAGCGACGGTTGCAGGCCGTCCAGCAGGCCCGGGTAGATCTGCGTGATCACCAGCTGCTGGATGGCGCCGCCCGAGCCGCCGCTGCCGGCGGTCCACTTGGGCACGCCGTAGGTCTCCACGAAGAGTTCCTTGAGCATCATCAGCGTCTCGCCCTGCAGCACCGCGTTGCCGCGCTGGCCGTTCACGAGCTCGGTGGAGATCATGTAGGCGAAGCCGCGCGAGAGCTGCAGGTCGGCGAGCGCATCGGTCGCCTGGTTGACGCCCTGGTTGTACTGCGTGCCGGCCCCGCCGCCGAAGCTCACGACGAGGCGGTGGTTCCAGCCCGCGCTGGGCTTGTACTTGGCCGGGTCCACGCTGTCGGCCGTGGGCTCGTCGAGCACGCCGATGCGGTAGATCGTGCGCCCGACGGTGCCCGAGTCGACGCGCACGATGTAGGGCACCTTCTTGCCCTCGATGGTCGTGGTCTCTGCCAGATCCGTCGGACGCGACAGCGGATCGGCCAGTGGCTTGAAGCTGCCCGCGGCCGTGCGGTAGAAGTAGTCCAAGCGCCGCGTGGCCGAGCAGTTGGCGTCCAGCGGCGCGCCCATGTTCGACTCGACGGTGCGGCATTCGTAGGGCGCGAGCAGCGGGCCGGCCAGGATCGGCCCGGTCTGCGCGTAGTTGGTCAGCACGAGCTTGGCCTCCGATGCCGAGCGGCCTTGCGCGCTCGCGGTGACCGACAGCGTGTTCTCACCCTCGGTCAAACCCTTTATCACGCCGCGCAACTTGCCGGTATCGTCGGCACTGAGTTGTTCGGTGACCGTCTTTCCGTTCAGCGCCACCGTCAGCTGCGACGTGCTGCTGCCTTGCGGCGCCTTCACCTCGACCAGTGCGTCGCCGCCGCTCACGTACTGTGGCTTGGAGGAGAGCAGGGCGATCGAGGGCTTGTCCAACTGCGCCGGCGGCGGGTTGTTGTTGCCGCCACCGCCGCCGCCGAAGATGGGCGCAAAGCCGCTGCCGTTGTCCGAAGAGCCTCCGCAGCCCGCGAGCATTGCCGCGCCGGCGAGGGCGAATGAAAGTAGATGCAGATGTCGCGAATGCGGCCGCGCATGCGGCTGCGCGATCGATGCCGAATCGAGCGTGTGTTTCATGGTTGTCTCTCAGTTGTTCTAGGAATCGACCCGATGACTCTCTTGCTGCCTCCTCGGGTCGGAGCCGACTCTAGCCAGCGCATCCCGACCCGTGTTCTCGGATCGCGCCAACTTCGTTTGCATATCGCGCCATGTTGATTGCCGCGGCCAAGGAACACCGAAGCGCGCAGGCCTTCGAGCAGCGGCCGACGCTGCCCATCTCCTACGTGCAGAGCTTCCTGCACGGCCTTGCGCTCGAGGGCGACACGCTGCATCGGCTGCTGCGCCAGGCCACCATCTCGCCCGCGCTGATGGCGCAGCCCGCGGGCCGCGTGACCGAGGAGCAGTTCTCGCAGCTGTTCCGCGGCGTCGCGCTCGAACTGGACGACGAGATGCCCGGCCTCTATGCGCGGCCGCTGCGCTGCGGCACGCTCAAGATACTGAGCATCCTCATGCTCGACGCACCCAACCTGCACACCGCGCTGCGGCGCTGGGCGCAGTTCAACCACGTGCTGGACGACGGCTCGCGGTTCACCGTGCGCCGCGACGAGCGCCATGCATGGGTGCGCGTGGACGCCTATCCGCCCAGGAGCCGCAGCGCGCGCCTGGTGCAGGAGCTGCACCTGAAGCTGGTGCACGGCATGTGCTCATGGGTGATCGGCGCGCGCATCGAGCTGGCGCGCATCGACTTCAGCTTCGCGCGGCCGCACGACGCGGCCGACTATCTCTTCATGTTTCCGGGCCCGGTGCACTTCGACCAGCCGCACACCGCGATGGCTTTCGACCTCAAGTACCTCGACCGGCCGGTGCAGCCGCATTCCAAGCTGGAGCTGCGCAGGTTCCTGATGCGCGCGCCGCTGGACTGGCTCTTCGTGCCGGTGGGGCAGAGCAGCACGACGCAGTGCGTGCGCACCTTCCTGGAAGCGAACCTCGGATTCGACAGTGACATCGCGCATGTGGCCGCGGCCTTTGGCCTTTCGGCGCGCACGCTGGTGCGCCACCTGCAGGCCGAGGGCATGAAGTTCCAGGACATCAAGGACGCGCTGCGGCGCGACATCGCGATCTCTCGCCTGACGCGAGGCACCGAGCCGCTGATCGCCATCGCCGTCGACCTGGGCTTCTCGAGCGTGGCGGCTTTTCACCGCGCCTTTCGCAGCTGGACCGGCGGCACGCCCGGCGACTACCGTGATCGCGAGGCGATCGCGGCGTCGCGCGAATTGCCGGAGGCCTTGCTGCAAGCCGGGACACGGTGATGACGCAGGCGCGTTGATGCGGCGCTCGCCGTCACGGTCCGGCCAACGCCGCCTGCGTGTGCTCGATGTGCTTCTCCAGCAATTCCACCGCGAGCGGAATGTCTTTGGCGATGCAGGCCTTCAGGATCTGGGTGTGTTCGGCCTGCGATGACTTGCGCCCCACCTTGTGCGACTGCAATGCCCGCAGGTGCCGGGCGATGCCTCGCACGCTCTCCTCGATCATCTTGAGCAGCTTGTCGCGCCCACATGGGCGGTAGAGCGTCAGGTGGAATTCGAGATTCAGGTCGGCCCACTCCTGCGGCGATTCGCTGCCGGCGTAGCGCGCGATGATTTCCCTGGCGGCGCGGTGGTTCGCGGGGCGCAGGTGCGGGATCGCCAGCTTGAGCGCTCTCGTTTCCAGCGCGATCCGGATGTCCAGCGCCTCGATCAGGTCCTTGATCGACTGCGATGCAACGGTCGATCCCTGGTGGGCGCGGTGTTCGATGAGGCCTTCGGCCTCCAGGCGCTTGAGCGCCTCGCGAACGGGGATGCGGCTGACGCCGAAGCGCTCGGCCAGCGCCTGTTGTTTCAGCTGCACGCCGATCCCCAGTTCACCGCTCAGGATGAGTTGCCGCAAGGATTCCGTGACGGAATCGGCCGAGAGGATCTGATCGCCGATCGGTGCCTGGGCCACCATTCGAACTCCCTTGTTGTCTTCACCATGAACTGCGCGGAATTCTACGGAAGATCCCATCTCGGATCCGTCGCTCGAAGGGGAGGGCAGACGTCGAACGCGGCGCGATTCCCTGGATGCAGCGTGAGGAACTGGGAGAACTGATCCTGGATTGGATCCAATCTGGAACGCTTCTTGCTCGACATTTTCTTTGGAGGCCAGGGCGAAAACAAAGGCCCCGAATTTGTGCGTCGCGCCCAATATTGGATCCAATGTTGGATTTCATCATGGAGCCATTCGGTAGGTGTTTGCCCTCGATTGGCCCCCGCCCCGGTTGCGGCGGGCGCGACTCGCTGCATAACATCGGCGCCTGTCTATACATCGTTAGACAAAGCCACATCATCTTTCTGGAGAGTTCATGTCCGAGTCGAGTTATCTGAACGGCACTTGCGTTTGGTCTGGTGCTGAGATGGGCCAAAACCATCGATGGGTCAAACAGTTTCCCTCGATCGTGCTGGCGCAAATCGATGCAGCGTTGCAGAAGACGGAGGGGCTCGATTGGCGCAGGATCGATCGTCAGAACTTCGCGCTCCCCGATGCCGCCGCGTTCTTCGACGAGGTTCGCCAAGAGCTGGAGAACGGCTCCGGCATGGTCAAGATCCGCGGCCTCGACGTGAGCCGCTACCACCAGGAGCAGCTGCGCCGACTCTGGTATGCCTTCGGTGCCCATCTGGGCACGCCGATGTTCCAGAACTACCGCGGCGAGGTCATGCGCGAGATCAAGGACGAGGGGATGGGCGTGGGTGCGAAGCTCTATGGGGCGACCGTCGACGAACACGGCCAGCAGTTCCTGTCTTCGGGTGCGCGCACGTTGTCGCCGGGACAATTGCGCTTTCATACCGATCGCTGCGACGTGGTCGGGCTGCTGTGCGTGCGCCAGGCCTCCGAAGGCGGCGTCAGCAAGCTCGCCAGCAGCGCGACCGTCTACAACAGGATCCTGGAGCGCCGGCCCGATCTGCATGCCCTTCTTTGCAAACCGATTCCCCGCAGCCGATTCGGCGAGGAGGCCGGCGGCGAGCATGTGGCCTACGATCTTCCGATCTTCGGCGTGCGCGACGGCAAGCTCACGAGTCACTTCTCGCTGACCTACATCGAGAACGCGCAGATGCTGCCCGGTGTCCGCAAACTGAGCGATGCCGAGTGGGAAGCCATCCACATGCTGATGGACGTCGCCGAAGAGGAGTGCTTCGAGATGCGCTTCGCGCCCGGCGACATTCAGCTGCTGAACAACCACGTCATCTATCACGGCCGCACGGCTTTCAAGGACAACGTGCAGACCGGCGAGGACCGCATGCTCATGCGGCTATGGCTTTCGGTGCCCAACTCACGCGCGCTGCCCGGCGACCATGCCGTGCTGTGGGGCGATGTCGCCTCGGGCAAGCCGCACGGCGGGATCGCGCAGCCCGCTGCGGCACTGCCTGCTTGAATCAGGGCATCGAACCTGCCGCCTCTCAATTCCAATCAACCAACGGAGCCCCGACATGAAATTCCACAAGCGCAAGCAAGCAACTTCCAACGCACGGCCGATCTCTTCGGTACTTGCCGCACTCATCGTGAGCGCCGTGTCGTGCACGGCCTTGGCAGCACCGGACTATGGCAAATGCGAAGTCACGGGCCAGCGCGGTTCGGTGAAGCTGGAAACGGTGGTCCCGGGCGCGCTTTCGGTGCGGCCCGTGCTGCCTTCGCCGGGGTGGTGGAACGGGGACTCGATCGACACGATCAAGGACGGGTTCGAGTACTGCATGGCCGCCAACATGGCGTACCGCGCGGGCCTGGATCGCGTGGTGGTGGTGAATCGCTCGTTCGCCCAGATCCTGACCGGACAGGCCCAGGGCTTCGACATCGCGCTGAGCCAGGTGACCATCACGGACGAGCGAAAGAAGGTGGTGAACTTCACCGAGCCGTACTTCAGCTCGGACCAGGGAATTCTCGTGAAAGCCGGCGTCAAGGCCGACAAGGAGAGCATCAAGAAGATGCGTCTCGGCGTGAAGCAGGGGACCACCATCCTTGGCTACCTTGCAGACAACGTCAAGCCCGTGGAGCAGCCCAAGGTCTTTGCCGAAGCGGCCGCGATGTACGCGGCACTCGCCGCCGGCCAGGTCGATGCCGTGCTGTACGACACGCCCAACCTGCTGGCCCGCGCCAAGCAATCCAACGGGATGTTCGAGGTCGTCGGCCGCTACGACACGGGTGAGCGCTGGGGTGGCCTCGTCAACAAGGACTCGGTGAACATGCCGACCTTCAACAAGTTGATCGAGGAGATGAAGCGCGACGGCACGTTCGCGAGACTGGCGAACCAGTACCTGACGCCCACGCTCGGTGCCGATCCCACCAAAGTGCCTGTCTTCAACCCCTGAGACCCGAGACCCCGACCATGAACAGCGCACCGCAGCAGTCCGCCGGAATGCCTCCTCCAGCCGCGGGGCAGGAGCGCCGCCTGAACATCGGGGGCATGCCGAAAGTGCCGCTGGTGCTCTTTGCCTTTGCACTGGTGGGCGTGCTCCTTGTCGTCGCGGCCAGCTGGTACACGATCCAGTCCCTGCGTGAAGCCTTGAGGGGCAGCGCCTGGGATGGCTGGTGGACATCGGTGGGAGCAGGCGCCCTGGCGATCGCATCGCTCTGCGTGGCCTGGCCGCTGGTGCGTGCGTTGCGTCGCTGCCGGGGCGTTCGGGCCGCGGTGGGACGCATGGATGTCGTGGCGGCGCGCATCGAGAGATCCGACGCCTGCGTGCAGAGCTGGATTGCGCTGGGCTACACGCTGGCGCAATTCATCGTGGTGCTGGGCTTTCAGTTCCTGCTGGCCAACAACCAGGCGGTCGCCAAGACGTTCTTCCTGGTGCCGTTGATCGTCAAGACATTCCCGCTGGTCCTCGATGCGTTCTGGGTCAACGTGAAGATCTTCCTGATCGCGGAGGTCCTCGTGCTGGTCTGGGGGTTGATCGTGGCGCTGGCGATGTTCGCTCCCGGCGCGGCCGGAAAGCCCTTGCGCTTCATCGCGACCGCCTACGTCGACGTGTTCCGGTCGATCCCCGCCGTTCTGGTGATCTACCTCGTCGGCTTCGGTCTTCCCTTGACGGGCGTGCCCATCCTGAAGGACCTGTCGCTCACGACCTATGTGGTGGTCGCGTTGACGCTGACCGTGGGTGCCTATGTCGCCGAGATCTATCGCGCGGGCATCCAGAGCGTTCACTGGAGCCAGACCGCCGCGTCCCGGTCGCTGGGGCTGTCGCACATGCAGACGCTGCGGTTCGTGGTCGTGCCGCAGGGCGTGCGCCAGATCATTCCGCCGCTTCTCAATGCGTTCATCGCGCTGCAGAAGGACACCGCGCTGGTCAACGTGGTCGGGGTCGTCGACTCGTTCAATCAATCGATGATCGTTGCCTCGAACTACTACAACCTGTCCGCCGCGACCACCGTCGCGCTGCTCTTCATCGTCATTTCCATCCCCCAGACGCGCTTCGTGGAGCGGATGGCCCGCCGCGACCGCGCCCGCATGCGGGCGGGCAACGCTTAACAAAGTTTCAACATGTCCTTTATCGAGATCCGGGAAATTTCGAAGTCGTACGGCGACCTGCCGGTGCTCAACCGGTTGGCGATGTCGGTCGAAGAGCATCAGGTGGTGAGCCTCATCGGTCCCTCGGGGTCCGGGAAGTCGACGCTGCTGCGTTGCATCAACGGCCTGGAGCCCATCGATTCGGGAGAGATACGGGTGCACGGCGACCGCATCACGGGGCCCGGCGTGGACGTCAACTCCCTGCGCCGCGACATCGGCATCGTGTTCCAGGGCTACAACCTGTTCCCGCACATGACCGTCCTGCAGAACGTGACGCTCGCGCCGATCCAGGTCCTGAAGCAGCCCAGGGCCGAGGCCGAAGACCGCGCCATGGAATTGCTCAAGCGCTTCAGCCTCGCGCACAAGGCCAAGGAATATCCCGATCGCATGTCGGGCGGCCAGCAGCAGCGCGTTGCGATCGTCCGCGCACTGGCCATGGACCCCATGGTCCTGCTGCTCGATGAAATCACTTCCGCGCTGGATCCCGAACTGGTGTCCGAAGTGCTCAATATCGTGCGCGACCTGGCGAACGAAGGCATGACCATGCTGCTGGCAACCCACGAAATGGGTTTTGCACGGGAGGTTTCGTCGAAGGTGTGTTTCCTGTGCGACGGCGTTGTCTGCGAGGAGGGGCCTCCGGAACAGATCTTCGCCGAGCCGCAGCGCGACCGGACCCGTTCGTTCCTGCGCAGCATCCGGGAGGCAAAGCGCATCTAGCGCGAACGATCGTGGCGATCGCCCGCCTCACCTTGATCGGTTGGGCGCAACCCGAGGGCCGAGCCCGCGAGGGGCACGCGTGGCGGCAACCGTCAGTTGCCGGCAGCGTCGGCGCCGCGCTTCATCGCGGTGTTGCCGCGACGAGCGGCTCCAGTTCGGCCCGCAGCCGCCTGATCGCCACCTCGTGCCGCAGCGTCTGCGCCCCGCGCCCGTACGTCATCGCCTTGCGCACGAGGCGCAACTGCTCGCGCTGCAACTGCGTCTTCAGCCACCTCGCGCGCAGGCCGAAAGTCCAGCCCATTTCGCGGCGGACCTTGTAGCGCTGCAGCGGGGCGCCCAGGCGCACCCATTCGTCATCGCGGATGAGTTCGCGCTCGGGCACGAAGTAGGCCGCGAGCGCGTGCAGGTACGCGCCGTTCTCGCGCGCGGCAACGCGCCAAAACAGCCCGACCGCGATCATCGCGGGGATGCCCTTGACCACGAGCATCACGGCCATCTCGCCGTAGCCGCCGTCGAAGAGGTCCTCCAGCCACGGCGAGTTCCAGATGAAGTGCATGGCCCATGCAAGCGCGAAGCACAGGAGGGCCACGGCAGTGCGCGTTGCCTTCGATCGCTCCGGGTGCAACAGGAACCATGCGACGCCGAAGGACGCGATCGTCGTGTAGGCCGCGTGGCTCCAGAGGCCGCTCAGGAGGCCACGCGTGAACAGGTTCAGGAACACCGGAGCCACCTGGTTCTCGAGCGGAAAATGCATCGACGCGTTGACGGTGTAGGTGAGGTTCTCGATCACCTGGAAGCCCAGCCCCGCCATCGCGCCCACGATCAGAACCGAGAGGTAGGTCTGGAACTGGTTGCGCGCGACCAGCACCAGCAGGACGACGCCCGCGAGCTTCAGGAACTCCTCGGTGATCGGCCCCGCGATGGCCGGCCCCCAGAGCGCCACGAAGTCCGGCGACACCAGCTTGGCGCACAGGCCCTGGATGGCCATGTTCGCCGGCGCGGCGAAATACACCGCGCCGAAACCACCCCATGCGAAGGCCAGCACGAAGGCCTCGGGCGGGTGCTGCTCGAGCAGGTCCAGCGTGCGGAAGACGAGAACGAAGATCAGCGTGTACACGCCCCACACCAGGAGCCCCAGCAACGCGGTGACGGGCACCACGCGGAACCCCATGGAGAACATGTTGACCGTGTAGAAGAGCCCGTTGACGATCATCGCCGCGAGCAGCCAGAACGCCGCGCGTTGCGGCTGGAAGAACGAGTCGGTGCCCACCGGCCATTCGCCGCGGTCCTGTTCGGGGCCGGTGAGGCTCTGGGTGTCGCCGACGCTCATGGCGAAGCCTCCAGGTCCATCGATTCCAGCATGCTTCGGGCCTCGGCCATCGCTTCGTTCAGGCCGTCGCTGGCACCGTAGAAATCGATCTGCACGAGCGACTTGCGTTGCAGGTCGACCACCTGCCAGAAACGGCCGGCGAGCTTCGATCCGTAGTACGCGAAGGTCTTGCCCTGCAGGCCCCACGGTGTGACGAAATCGGAGACGTCGCCGTCGATCTCCAGGTGCTGGCCGCGCTCCATGAGCCGTTGCTGGCGCACCAGCGGCCCATCGGGACCGCCCACCCAGGGACCGGTGGTGACCAGGAACTTGTGGCCGCCCTTGAAGAGCATCAACGATCTGCCGGCCTTGGAGCGGGCCACGTCCATCTCCCATCCGTTGGCGGGCTCGAACCGGGCATGGCCGACGGCCACGGTCTGCCCCACGGGCAAGGGCCGCGCGCCGGGCGTGCGGTTGTTCCAGAAGGTGAGGCCCCCCACGTAGGCGGCGATGGCCAGCAGCACCGCGAGTGCGCCTGGCCAGGTGCGGTACGGGATGCGGCGTGAGGGCTCGGGCATGCGTGGATCGTGCCATACGATGCTGGCCCATCGACACGACTTCATGGCAAAGTGCCGGCCATCCCAACGAGTCGAAAAGAGACGCGCGCCATGGAACAAAAAATCGAGACCCCCACCACTGACGACCTTCATGCCATCGCGCACCAGTTGATGCACGCGGCGGAACTGGTGTCCGAAGCGACGGGCCTTGCGCTGTCGGGAACGACGGCCGATCTGGCGGCGCTGCAGAAGGTCATCGACTCGAAGATCGTCGAGCCGGAGGCCACGTATTCGCTGCAGGCGCTGGGCCTGGCCTTCGGCAAGGTCTTCATCGAAACGCAGGAAAACTACGACTGGTGGATGGTCGAAGACGAGTACGGCAGGGACCCCGCGATCCGCTACAAGCAGACGACGCTGCTGCTGTTTCCGCAGACGATGCTTTCCAAGCGGATCGAGGATGGCGAGCCGGTCGATGTGGCAGAGATATTCAAGGGGTTGCAGGAGATGGTGCGGGAGGTGCTGGCGGAGCATTACCCGGGCGCCTAGAGGCAAGTCCCGAGCGTCGGACCGTATCCTGGCGAGCCGGTAAAGTCCGGTCACGTCCACAAGACCCGCCATCACCCCATGCCCGACACCACCGTGCCAACGCCACGCCCCCGCATGCCGCTGCACCGACTGCTCCCGATGGCCGTCTTCCTGCTGATGGTCGGTTGCGCGAGCCCACCCGCACCGCAGAGGCCATCCGTCTCCAACATCCCGCCGCTCACCACCGAGCAATCGAACAGCATCACGATCCACGCGCTGGGCCTTGTCGGCACGCCGTACCGCTACGGCGGCAACACGCCCGAGGGCGGCTTCGATTGCAGCGGGCTCATCGGCTATGTGTACCGCAGCAGCCTGGGCCAGGTGCCGCCGCGCACGGTGGCGCGCATGGCGTCGTTCGGGCGGCCGGTGGCGATGTCCGAGATTCGTTCGGGCGACCTGGTGCTCTTTGGCAATGCCTCGCCGTCGCATGCGGGCATCTACGTCGGCGACGGGCGCTTCGTGCATGCGCCGTCGACCGGCGGCGAGGTGCGGCTCGACCGGCTCGACGGCGTCTACTGGTCGCGCCAGCCGACGCAGGCGCGGCGGCCCTAGATATTCAGCACCGGGAACGACTTCACCAGATCGTCCAATGCCTTGAGCTGCGTGAGCAGCGGCTCCAGCTGCGCGAGCGGCAACGCGCTCGGACCGTCGCACCGGGCTTGCGCCGGGTCTGGATGCGCCTCGAGAAAAAGCCCGGCCAGGCCCACGGCCACGCCGGCGCGCGCCAGGTCCACCAGTTGCTCGCGCCGGCCACCCGACGCGGCGGCGCCCGCCTCGCGCTGCTGCAGCGCATGGGTCACGTCGAAGATGACGGGCAGGTCTTGCGTCACCTTCTTCATCACGCCGAAGCCCAGCATGTCGACCACCAGGTTGTCGTAGCCGAAGCACGTGCCCCGGTCGCACAGGATGATCTTCTCGTTGCCGGCTTCCTTGAATTTCTCGACGATGTTCAGCACCTGCGACGGGCTCAGGAACTGCGGCTTCTTGATGTTGATGACGCGGCCGGTCCTGGCGAGCGCCACCACCAGGTCGGTCTGCCGCGCCAGGAAGGCGGGCAGCTGCAACACGTCGACCACCTCGGCGACCGGGGCGGCCTGCCAGGGTTCGTGCACGTCCGTCAGCAGCGGCACGCCGAACTCGGTCTTGACCTCCTGGAGAATCTTCAGCCCCTCGTCCAGGCCCGGGCCGCGGTACGAATGAATCGACGAACGGTTGGCCTTGTCGAAGCTTCCCTTGAAGACATAGGGAATGCCCAGCTTGCCGGCAACACGCACGAATTCGGCCGCTGTGCGCAGGGCCAGGTCGCGTGACTCGAGCACGTTGACGCCGCCGAACAGCACGAAGGCGCCGTCGTTGCGAGCATGGATCTGGGGATGGATGGTGACGGTGGACATGGTGGGAGTTCTCCGGATACGTGGCGGCATTCTCACGGCCCGCGGGGGCGGGCGATCCGGTTTTTCCCAGGCGCCCCCTCGGGTTTTCCATTAAGCAAAGCCACGCAACCGCACCACGCGGTCTGACGGATGGCAACGGGCCGCAGTCACGCAAGACTCCTCGGGTTCAATACCGAGGAGACATCCGCATGCACAGCATCCGCCGCCACCTGGTGTGGCTGGTCGTGGCCGTGGTCGGCGCATTCGCGCTGGGCACCGTGGCCCTGACCCGTGGTGAAAGCGTCAACGCCCTGTGGGTGGTGGCCGCCGCGATCTGCACCTACCTGATCGCCTACCGCTACTACAGCCTGTTCATCGCCGAGAAGGTGCTGGGGCTGGACGGCAACCGCAAGACGCCCGCGCACCGCCACAACGACGGCCTGGACTACGTGCCGACCGACAAGAACGTGCTGTTCGGCCACCACTTCGCGGCCATCGCGGGCGCGGGGCCGCTGGTGGGCCCGGTGCTCGCGGCGCAGATGGGCTACCTGCCCGGCCTCTTGTGGATCCTGGCCGGCGTGGTGTTCGCGGGCGCGGTGCAGGACTTCATCATTCTCTTCATCTCCACGCGGCGCGACGGCCGGTCGCTGGGCGATCTCGTCAAGCAGGAGATGGGCGTGGTGCCCGGCATGATCGCGCTCTTCGGCACCTTCATGATCATGATCATCATCCTGGCGGTGCTGGCGCTGATCGTGGTGAAGGCGCTGGCCGAATCGCCGTGGGGCACGTTCACCGTGGCCGCGACGATTCCGGTGGCGCTCTTCATGGGCGTGTACCTGCGGTTCATCCGCCCGGGGCGCATCGGCGAGGTGTCGCTGATCGGCTTCGTGCTGCTCATGCTCGCCATCTTCGGCGGCCAGGCCGTGAGCCAGAGCCCCGAGTGGGCGCCGCTCTTCACCTTCGACGGCAAGGCGCTCACCTGGATGCTGGTGGGCTACGGCTTCATCGCCGCGAGCCTGCCGGTGTGGCTCCTGCTCGCGCCGCGCGACTACCTCTCGACCTTCTTGAAGATCGGCACGATCATCGCGCTGGCCATCGGCATCGTGTTCGTGATGCCGACGCTGCAGATGCCGGCCGTCACGCAGTTCGCGCAGGGCAACGGGCCGGTGTGGTCGGGCAGCCTGTTCCCGTTCCTCTTCATCACCATCGCGTGCGGCGCGGTGTCGGGCTTTCACGCGCTCATCTCCTCGGGCACCACGCCCAAGATGCTGGACAACGAGCGCCATGCGCGCTTCATCGGCTACGGCGGCATGCTGGCCGAATCGTTCGTCGCGGTGATGGCGCTGGTGGCCGCCTCGTGCATCGAGCCGGGCGTGTACTTCGCGATGAACAGCCCCGGCGCACTGGTCGGCACGACCGCGCAGCAGGTGGCCGCCACCGTGTCGGGCTGGGGCTTCGTCATCACGCCCGAGATGCTGTTGCAGACCGCCAAGGACGTGGGCGAGACCACCATCCTCGGCCGCGCAGGCGGCGCGCCGACGCTGGCCGTGGGCATGGCGCACATCCTGCACCAGGTGATCGGCGGGCAGGCCATGATGGCCTTCTGGTACCACTTCGCGATCCTGTTCGAGGCGCTCTTCATCCTCACCGCGGTGGACGCCGGCACGCGCGCCGGCCGTTTCATGCTGCAGGACCTCTTGGGCAGCTTCGTGCCCGCGCTCAAGCGCACCGATTCGCTGCCGGCCAACCTCGTGGCGACCGCGCTGTGCGTGGCGGCGTGGGGCTACTTTCTCTACCAGGGCGTGGTCGATCCGCTGGGCGGCATCAACACGCTGTGGCCGCTCTTCGGCATCTCCAACCAGATGCTCGCCGCAGTCGCGCTGCTGCTGGGCGTGGTGGTGCTGTTCCGCATGAAGCGCGAGCGCTATGCGTGGGTGGCCATCGCGCCGGCCGTGTGGCTGCTGGCCTGCACGCTCACGGCGGGCTGGCAGAAGATCTTCTCGGCGGACCCGAAGATCGGCTTCCTCTCGCATGCGGCCAAGTACACCGAGGGCCTGGCCAACGGCGTGCTCGTGGCACCCGCCAAGACGCCCGAGGCGATGTCGCGCATCGTCTTCAACGACCGGCTCGATGCGGCGCTGTGCGCGCTCTTCATGTTCGTGGTGCTGAGCGTGCTGGTCTACAGCATCAAGGCGTGTCTCGCGGCGCGTACGGCCAACCGGCCGACCACGCAGGAGACGCCGTTCGAGCCCGCCGGCGTCGCATCGGCCGCGGCGCACTGAGCACGCCATGGCCCTCGCATTGCCCGAAGCCGGGCGCTACTTCGCCCGCTCGCTCAAGCAGTCGCTGCGGCTGATGGTCGGCCTGCCCGACTACGACGCCTACCTGACCCACATGGCGGCCACGCACCCGGACCGTCCGCCGATGAGCTACGAGGCCTTCTTCCGCGAGCGGCTGGAGGCGCGGTATGGAGCAGGCAAGGGGCGTTGCTGCTAGGGGCCGGTCCGTACATCGTTCGCTTGACCCGCGCGGAACGCGGGTGATAGCCTGCTTCGCCTGCGAGGAGCAGGCTTTTTCTTGCGCTGGCCATCAGCGAACATCAGAACGGACCTCATGACTTTTCCCAAGCGCCCATCCCCCGTCAAGAACCCCGCGCCGCTGCGCGCCGCCTGCCAGGGCGTGCTGCTGGCCTGCGCACTGTTCGCCGCAGCCGGCAACGCCATGGCCCAGAAGCCGCACCAGGGCGCGCTGGACGCGGCCACGCAGCAGAAGGACGAGGCGCTGAAACTGCTGGAGCGCATGGTCAACATCGACTCCGGCTCGACCGTGACCGAAGGGCTGGCCAAGGTCCGCGAAATGGCCGTCGAGGAACTGCGCCAGCTCGGCGCGCGCATCGAGACCTTTCCGGCCGACCCGCACCCCGGCACCAACGTCGTCGCCACGCTGACGGGGCAGGGCAAGAAGAAGATCCTCATCCTCGCCCACATCGACACCGTGTTCAAGGACGGCACGGCCGCGGCCAAGCCCTTCTACATCAAGGACGGCCGCGCCTACGGCCCCGGCGTGATGGACAACAAGGGCGGCGTGGTCGCCGGGCTGCAGGCGCTGAAGGTGCTGCAGAAGATCGGCTTCAAGGACTACGGCCAGATCACCTTCCTCATCGACACGAACGAGGAGATGGGGTCGGTGGGCACCACCGCGCTCATCGAACGCGTGGCCAAGCAGCACGACGTGGCGCTCAACCTGGAGCCGGGCCGTCCGGCCGACGGCCTCGTGGTGGAGCGCAAGGGCTCGGCCACGGCGCTCGTCGAAGTGAAGGGCCTGGCCGCGCACGCGGGCGTCGCCCCCGAAACCGGCCGCAACGCCGCGATGGAAGTGGCGCACCAGGTGCTGCAGTTGTCCAAGACGGCGGACGCCGCGAAGAAGACCACGGTCAACTTCACGGTGCTCACGGCCAGCGGCGCGACCAACGTGATTCCCGCGAGCGCCAGCGCCAAGGGCGACGTGCGCGTGGCCACGCCCGACGAGTTCGACCGCGTCGAGAAGGACCTCATCCGCATCTCGCAGAACAAGCTGATCCCCGACACCGAGGTGCGCGTGCGCCTGGTGCGCGGCCTGCCGCCGATGCCGCGTTCCCCCGCGTCGGACAAGCTGGTCGCGATGGCCGAGGGCATCTACGCCGAGATCGGCAAGAAGCTCACCATCGAGAGCAGCGGCGGCGCGGCCGATGCGAGCCTGGTGGCGGGCGTGGGCGTGCCGGTGCTGGACGGCTTCGGCATCGTGGGCGGCGGCATCCACACGCCCGAGGAATACGCCGAGGTCGAGAGCGTGGTGCCGCGCGTGTACCTGCTCTCGCGCATGCTGATGGACCTGAGCGCGAACTGAGCGAGCATTGAAGCATTCAGCCTCAGGCGCCGCCTGAGGCCGCCTGCGTGAATTCCAGTTTTTCTTCCGGCGCGCGCAGGGGCACGATGCCTCCACATCAATGACCTGTGGAGAACGTCGATGCCATCCGAACTCAACCAGATCGCCAGCTGGTCGCTGCGCTGGCGTATCTTTCTCGCGGGCGCGCTGTGCCTGGCGGCTGCGCTCGCCGCGGCAGGGCCTTCCGATCGCGGCCTCGAGCTGCATGCGGCGCAGCGCTTCCAGCTCGCGCTCGAAGCCCAGACCGCGCGCGACTACCGCACGATGCTCGATCAGCTGCGCGAAGCGGCCACGCAGGGCGATGCCGAAGCACAGGAAATGCTCGGCATGGTGCTGCTCACCGGCCCCGTGCTCTACGGCCTGTCGGTGCGCGCGGACCGCTGCGAGGCGCGCCAGTGGATGCGCCAGGCCGCGATGCAGGGGAGCGAAACGGCCAAGGTGCAGCTGACGTTTCTCAACCGCCTGCGCCACTCGCCGGCGGGCGTGAGCGCTTGCGATTGAGATGACGCTCGTTGCGCTTCAAGCCGCCCTGGACGCGCCGAGCAGGTAGTCGGTCACCTCGTCGGAAAACCACTTGAGCCGCCCGCCGACGATCACGCCCTCCGAGCCGCCCGGGTCGGGCTGCGCGGCGGGCATGCCGTGCGCGACGAGCGCCTCGGCGCAGCCGACCCAGTCGCCGTCGTCGGTGGGCTGGTTGAGCGAGGCCCACGACAGCGAGCCGCTGGCGTTGTCGCCGAAGCCGTGCTGCTCGGTCCATGTCGCGCCGTGCGCGAGCAAGAAGCGCGCGAGCGCCGCATCGCCGCGGAACACCGCGTGGTTCAGCGCCGAGCCGTCCCAGTCGCCGCCGGTCGTGGCGACCGGCCAGCCGAGCTCGACCATGAGCTGAATGGCCGCACCGCAGCCCGGCTGCGCGGCCAGCTCGGGGAGCAGGCGCAGTTGCGCGGGAGACAGCGTGGCAATCACCTGAGGATGTTCCGTCTGGATGCGCCGTGCGGCAGGCTCGTCGCCGCGCGCGCATGCGGCGACGAACGCTTCGTCGGGCGGCAATGGCGCGTCGCCGCCGGTCCGCTGTGCGAGCAGTTGCGCCACCTCCGTCAGCCCGAAGCGCAGCGCGAGCGTGCGCGCATCGACGCCCTCGGGCGTGCGCACCGACGCATCGGCGCCCGCGTCCAGCAGCGCCTCGATGTGCGCGGCCGAACGCCGCCGCCGGATGGCCCACAGCAGCGGCCGTCCCCAGTCGCTCGTGGGCTCGCCGGGCGCGGCCTCGTTCGGATCGCCGCCGTGCGCGAGCAGCAGCTGCAGCGATTCGAGCTGGTCGAGATCGAGCACGCGGTAGAGCGCATTCGTGCCGCCGACGCGCGCGCCGGCCTTCAGCAGCAGGCGCGTGCAGGCGGGCTCTTCGAGCGAGTGGTAGAGCGATTCGCCGTCGTTCGGATCGGCGCCGGCGTCGAGCAGCAAGCGCGTGAGCTCCACATCGCGGTTCATCCCGGCCGCGCCGTACAGCGCGGACAGTTTGAATTCCTCGGATGGCGCACTGAGCGAAGCGGGCGGCCAGCGGCTGCCGATGGACTGGTTCGGATCGGCACCGGCATCGAGCAGCAGCTTCGCGCAGGCGCGCAGGCGCTCGCGAAAGGCCGGCAGTTGCATCAGGCTGGAGTACGCGACGGCATTGAGCGGCGGGAGCATGAGCGGACCGCCCGCGCGACGGACCCATTCGGGGTCGCGCGCAATCGCCCGTCGCAGCACGTCCTCATTGCCGATGGCGCACGCGAGGTGCGGGTCGTCGCCCAGGTGGCCGGGGCTTTCTTCGAGCAGGCGCGCAGCCACCGCGGGCCTCGCGAGGTTGTTGCCGCCAGAGATTTCGCCCGCATACGCGGCGCGCGACCAGAGCAGCACCGCGCGCGCCGGATCGTTCGCCTGCGCGATGCGTGCGAGCACGAAGCCCTGCAGATCGACCCACGACACGAAGCCGTATTCGCGCGCAAGGCACGACTGCGCGTCGTGCAGGCGCAGGCCGAGCGCGGCGATGGCCGCATCGTCCTTGCGGGCGGCGGCAGGCAGTGCGTCGCGGAATCGGGAGAGGGCGGCGGGATCGCCGCTGCGGTAGGCGGCAAGCAACGCTTTGGCTTGCTTCTTGAGATGCCCGAGATCGGGCCGTGCGGGAATGCGTTTCACATGAACCTCCGTGCATGAAGCGCCGACGACCCGCAAATCCGGCTGCACAAAGGAGCTGGTTGGTAGCGCCGCGCAAGCGTGCGGCAGCATGCGAAAGCAAGTGGGTTCAACCCTTCCCGCGGGCCCGGGCGCGGCTTGCACCGCGGGGGCGATGGTAGGCCATGAGGCGCCGGAGGGTCAACGCGAGGCGGCCATCGCCGCGAATCCTTGCGCAAGATCGCGCTGCAGATCGGCCGGCGCTTCCAGGCCGATGTGCAGGCGCACGACCGCGCCGCGCGCGGTCCAGTCGGTCACGCTGCGCGCGGCGCGCATGTTGGTCCAGGCCACGAGGCTTTCATAGCCGCCCCACGACGAGCCGCGGCCGAAGAGCGCGAGCGCATCGACGAAGCGCTCGACCGCCGCGTTCTCAATGCCCGGCTTGAGCTCGAACGAAAGGAGCCCGTTGATGCCGTTGCAATCGCGCTTCCAGAGGTCGTGGCCCGGGTGCTGCGGCAGCGCGGGGCAGAACACCGTCGCCACCTCGGGCCGCGCCTGGAGCCAATGCGCCACTTCGAGCGCGTGCCGCTCGTGCATTTGCAGCCGCGCCGAGAGCGTGCGCATGCCGCGCAGCACCAGCCACGCATCGTCGGGGCTCACGGTCATGCCGAAGGCGTCGCAACGCTCGTTGAGCGGCTGCCACGCCTCGCGCGTGGTGGCGACGGTGCCCATCATCACGTCGGAGTGGCCCGAGAGGTACTTGGTGGCGGCCATGGTGGAGATGTCCGCGCCGAGCGCGAGCGGGCGGTACTGCACGCCCGAACCCCAGGTGTTGTCGGCCGCGAGCAGCGCGCCGCGTGCATGCGCGAGCTCAGCGAGCCTGGGCAGGTCGCACATCTCGTAGACCAGCGAGCCGGGGCACTCGGCGTAGACCAAGCGTGTGGTGGGCTCGAAGAGGTCTTCGATGCCGCTGCCGTCCGCCGCGAAGAAGCTGCTGCGGATGCCGTAGGGTTCGAGAAACGAATGCACGAGGTTGCGCGTGGGCTCGTACACGCTGTCGGACATCAGCACATGGTCGCCCGGCTTCAGGTACGACAGCAGCACCATGCCGATGGCCGCAAGGCCCGTCGGAAAGAGCCGCGTGCGGTAGGCGCCTTCGAGTTCGCTCACCGCGTCTTCGAGCGCGAAGGTGGTGGGCGTGCCGCGCGCGCCGTAGCTGAAGGCGCGCTCGTCGTCGCGGCGCGCGCGGGTGTCGCGCATCGCGGCCACGCTGTCGAACAGCACGGTGCTGGCGCGCACCAGCGGCGTGTTGACGGGCGTGCCACCGAAATAGGCAGGCGATTTGCCGGTGCGCGTGAGCCGCGTGTCGAGCGCCTGTGCAGCGGGGTCTTCTTTGTGCGAGTCGGACATGGTGGTGTTCTGTCGAGCGTGGGCCAGGCCTCTATGGTGCGCTAACCGATGAATCAATCCGCCTTCGCGCCGGAGAGTTTGACGATGCGGGACCACCGGTCGATGTCTTGCTTGAGCTGCGCGGCGAAGGCTTCGGACGAGTTGGCCACCACTTCGCTGCCGCCGTCGTTCACCAGCTTGGTCACCTCGGGCAGGCGCAGCGTGCGCACGATGGCTTCGTTCAGATAGGCCACGCGCTCGGGCGGCGTGCCAGCCGGCGCGAAGAAGCCGTACCAGTCTTCGAAGCGCGCGCCCGCGTAGCCCAGTTCCTCGAGCGTCGGCGACTTGGCGAACACGCCGATGCGGCGCGGGCTGGTCACCGCGAGCACGCGCAGCTTGCCGTTCTGCACGAGGCCCGCGACCGAGGCGGTCGATGTGACGAGCACATCGACTTGTCCGCCGAGCAGGTCGGTGAGCGCGGGGCCGGCGCCCTTGTAGGGCACGTGGGTCATGTCGATGCCGTTGTCCTTGGCGAGCACCACGCCCACCAGGTGCGAGAGCGTGCCGTTGCCCGGCGTCGCATAGGTCACCTTGCCGGGCGCGGCCTTGGCCTTGGTGGCGAGATCGGCAAAGCTCTTGAGCGCCGAGTTGGCATCGACCACCAGCGCGAGCGGCGCGGCGTTGATCTGCGTGATCGGGATGAAGTTCTTGATGGGGTCGAAGCCGGCCGAAGCGTAGAGCGTGGGGTTCACCGCCATGATCGACACCTGCGAGGTGAGCACGGTGTAGCCGTCGGGCCTGGAGTCGGCCACCGTCTTGGCGCCGATGTTGCCGCCCGCGCCGCCGCGGTTGTCGACGACCGCCGCCTGGCCCATGATTTCCGGCAGTCGCGTGGTGACCAGCCGCGCCGTCGCGTCGTTGCCGCCGCCGGGCGGGAAGGGCGAGATGAACTTCACCGTCTGCGAGGGAAAGCCGTTGCGCGCGGGCAGCGGGTCGGCCGATGCGGGCTGCAGGGCCAGCGCCGCGAGCCATGTGGCGGCAATGGAAAGGCGGGCAAGGCGGGCACAACGTGAGACGCGAAAAGCAGACGACATGGCAGGACTCCTGGGGATAGGAACGGACAACGACGAGCGGAAGGAAAGCAGTGGCTAGGTGTGCGATGCGGCGGGGGGCAGCCTGAAAGCCGCGCGCTCCTGCGCATCGAGCTGCGCGACGAGGCCGGTCTCCCACGCGAGGTAGCGGCGCGCGGCCTCCTTGTTGCCGTCGTGCCGGTCGTGCACGAAGAACAGGTAGTCGATGCAGTCGGCATCGGCGGGCAGCACGGGCGTCGCCTCGATGGGCAGCCCGGCGGCGCGCCATGCGGCCATGCCACCTTCGAGCAGCAGCGCAGCGTGGTCCGCGAGTTCGGACGCGGCGGCCCATGCGGCCAGTGCGGCATCGTCGGCGACCAGCACGATCTGGCGCGTCTCGCCCTTCATGTCGGCGGCCAGGCGCGGACGGATCGACCAGCGGGCCTGCGGGATGTGGCCGGCGCGGAACTGCATGCTGCCGCGCAGATCGACCAGCGCGACATCGCCTTGCGCAAGGCGGGCGGACAGCGCCTGTGCATCGATGGTCTTCAATGCGGGCGCGTTCGGCGCGGCGGCAGGGGCCAGCGACAGCCCACTCGCCAGCCCACCTTCGAGCACGCTCGCGTCGTGCCCCATCTGCCGCAGCCAGCTCGCGATGGTCGGTGCGCGCACGCCGTCGTTGTCGAGCAGCACGAGCCGCGCACCGCGCACGCCGAAGTACTGGTCGCCGGCCTGCATCAGCTGGCCGCCGGGCGTGTGCTGCGCGCCGGGGAGGCTACCGGCCGCGAACTCCTCGGGCGTGCGCACGTCGCAGAGGAAGAGGGTGCGGCCAGTTTCCGCGGCCCATTGCTGCACGGTGCTCGCGGACACCGTGGGCACGTCGAAGCGCTCGGCGAGCGCCTTGGCCGCGGGCCGCAGATCGGTGTTGCCGCTGTCGGCCGCATAGCGCTGCGTGCCGCCGTGCCCGAGCGTGTGGTCGTTCAGGTACCAGCCCTGCGTGCCGTTCTCCAGCGCATAGACGGGGTTGGGCAGCCCGAGGTTGATGAGCGTCTGCGCGCCGATGATGCTGCGCGTGCGCCCCGCGCAGTTGATGACGATCGGCGTGGTCGTGTCGGGCACGAGGCGCCGCACGCGGTAGGCCAGCTCACCGTTGGGGCAGCAGGTCGCGCCCGGGATGTTCATCTTGTGGAACTCGCTCACGGGGCGGCCATCGAGCACCACGACCTTGTCCTTGCGCGCGAGCATCTCGGCCAGCTGGTCGGCGCTGACGCGAGGCGTGTGGTACGTCTCCTCGGCCAGTTCGCCGAAGGTCTTGGAGGGCAGGTTGACGCCCGCGAAGAGCACGTAGCCCGCGGCCTTCCACGCGGGTGCGCCGCCTTGCAGCACGTGCACGTCGGTGTAGCCCAACCCAGCGAGTTGCCCGGCCGCGCGCAGGGCCACCCCGGATTCACCATCGTCATACGCGACCACGCGCACGCCGCGGCGCGGCACGAGGCGCGGTGTATCGACTTCGAGCCGGCTGAAGGGCAGAGGGATGCCGTAGAACAGGTGCGCCTCGCCGTACTGGCCGTGCTCGCGCACGTCGAGCAGCGCGATCTCGTTGCCGTCGTGCAGCCAGGATTTGAGGGTCTTCGGGTCGATGTGGGAAGTCATGAATGCAAGTCGTTGGGACGAACGCGGTCCTGCAAGGCGCGCGCCTCGCATGAAGAAGATGGATCGGAGAAGGTGGTGGAGGTCTAGCGGCGCGTCTGCACGCCGATGCCCATGGTCTGGTACGTGCCTGCAGCCAGGTCGTAGGCGGTGCGCGCGTTCAGCGTCTCGAGCGCGCGGCCGTACATGTGCAGGTGGCGAATGACCTGCTCGCCCTGGATCTCGACCGAATGGATGTCTTCAGGCATCAGCGCGATGCCCTTGCCAGGTGCGACGACAACCAGCTCGGTCTCTTTCAGCTTGCCGACGCCCGGCACGGCACCATCGTCGGTGCGCGCATACACGCGGTTGTGCTCGGTGCCTTCGACGGCCGCGATGCAGGCCCAGGTCGTGTGGTTGTGCGGCACGATCTTCTTGCCCGGACGCATCACGTTCAGGTAGAGCGCGTAGCTCTGGTCGGGGTCTTCGGCGATCAGGTAGCGGGCCTGGTGCTCGCCGGCTTCGGGCGGCGGAAAGTCGGCGGCGCCCCAGTACTCGGCGTGGGCGGCCAGGCCCTGCAGCGATTCGAGCACCGCATCGAGCTTTTCGCGGGTCGGTTCAGCGCCGCCGATGGCTTTCTTCATTTCGCCGATCGATGCCTCGACCGCCTGGCGGCGTTGCTCGGATGGGGTGCTCATGCGGTTTCTCCAGTGGGGTTGCCTAATTCGTGTGCATTCACTGTAGTGACGGCGGCGTGACGCCACAATCCAAGCGGCGCAAGAAACACATCAATAAAATTAATGTATGCCCACGCTCGATCTTGAACTGCTGCGCTCGTTCGCGGCCGTCGTCAGCCACCACAGCTTTGCGGCGGCGGCCGTGCACCTCGCACGCACGCAGTCGGCCATCACGCAGCAGATGCAGCGGCTCGAAGAGCAGATCGGCCATCCGCTCTTCGTCAAGCAGGGCCGCCAGAAGCGGCTGACCGAGCATGGCGAGCGGCTGCTGAGCTATGCGCACCACATGCTCGCGCTCAACGACGAGGCGCTGCGCAGCCTGCGGCAAGGCCAGCTCGAAGGCAACCTGCGCATCGGCGCGCCGCACGACGTGGCCGAGACGATGCTGCCGCTGTTGCTGACCGAGGTGGCGCGCACGTCGCCCCTGTTGCAGCTGGACATCCATATCGGCCGCAGCCCTTACCTGATGACATCGCTCAAGAGCGGCGAGGTCGACATGATCATCTCCAACCGCGCCGATCCGCAGTCGCAGTTCGAGGGCGTGGTGCTGCGCAATTCGCCCACCGTGTGGCTGTGCGCCGCGGGCTATGTGCACGACCCGACGAAGCCGGTGCCGCTCATCATGGCGGACGGGCCGAGCATCTTTCGCCGCATCGGGCACGAGGCGCTCGATGCGGCGGGCGTGGCATGGACGCCGCGCTACACCTCGTCGAGCCTGATCGGCATCAAGGCGGCGCTGCGGGCAGGGCTCGGCGTGACGGCGCGCGGCGTGGAGCAGCTCGACGCGGGCCTGCGCGTGCTGGGCGCGGGTGACGGCATGCCGCGGCTGCCCGATCTCGCGTACTACCTGTACGTGCGCAGCCATGTGGTGAACCCGGTCACGCGGCAGGTGTTCGAGACGCTGAAGAAACACCTGCGATTGCCGCGGACCGACATGCCGGCCTGAGTGGCTTGAGGCGTTTGCGGCAGCGCCGAATCCGCCGGCACCTTCTTCGCGTAATCGATGGGCGTGCGAAAGATCCCATCGGCTTCGAGACAAAGGTGTTCATGAAATTTCCCTCTGGCCTGGGTTCGCAGCCCTGGATGCCTGGTGCGCTGCCTGGCACGCTGTTTTGTGCGCTGCTCGGCAGCGCCGCAGCGTCCGCCCAGCAGACCCACCTGCCTGCCATCGAAGTCGTCGGTCCGCGCGATGCCGTCGTAGGCACAGCCGACAGCGCCAGCGAGGGCGCGGTGGAGCGCGAGTCGTTCCAGACCCGCCCCAAGCTGCGCCCCGGCGACATCGTCGAGGCGGTGCCCGGCGTGGTCGCCACGCAGCACTCGGGCGACGGCAAGGCCAACCAGTACTTCCTGCGCGGCTTCAACCTGGACCACGGCACCGATTTCGCCGTCACCGTCGACGGCATGCCGGTGAACATGCCCACGCACGGACACGGCCAGGGCTATGCCGACCTGAACTTCCTCATTCCCGAGCTCGTCTCGGGCGTGCGCTACCGCAAGGGGCCGTACTTCGCCGAGGGCGGCGACTTCTCGCTCGCGGGCAGCGCATCGCTGGACTACTTCAGCGTGCTGGACGCGCCCTTTGCCGAAGTCACGCTCGGCGCCCGCAACTTCAAGCGCCTGCTGGCCGCGGGCTCGCACACCCGCGAGGACCAGACCTGGCTGGGCGCCATCGAGATCGAGGGCAACGACGGCCCCTGGGACGTGCCCGAGAACCTGCGCAAGGTGAGCGCCGTGGCGCGCTACTCGCAGGGCTCGCCCACGCGCGGCTTCAGCCTCACCGGCATGGCCTACAAGAGCCGCTGGACCGCAACCGACCAGGTGCCCGGGCGCCTGATCGACAGCGGCGAGCTCTCGCGCTTCGGCTCGCTCAACCCCACCGACGGCGGCAGCACCCAGCGCGTGAGCCTGTCGGGCAAGTGGTTCGACAAGGGGCCGGAGGGCGAGACGACGGTGAGCGCCTACGCCATCGACTACCGCTTCGACCTGTTCTCCGACTTCACCTATTTCCTGAACAACCCGGTCAACGGCGACCAGTTCGAGCAGACCGACCGCCGGCGCATCTTCGGCGCGCAGGCGGCCCGCACGATGCCCACGAAGTTCGGCGGCCTGGACGGCGTGCTGAGCTTCGGTGCGAGCTGGCGCGGCGACCGGATCTCGGAGGTGGGCCTCTACGACACGCAGGCCCGCGAGCGGCTCGCCACGGTGCGCAGCGACAAGGTTTCGCAGGACCTTGTCTCCGTGTACGGCCAGCAGCTGGTGTATTTCACCGAGCGCCTGCGCGGCTACGCGGGCGTGCGCGGCGACATGCTGCGCTACCGCGTCGACGGGCGCGAGCCCACCTATGGCGCGGTCAACAGCGGCAAGGGGCATGACGCGATCGCCAGCCCCAAGGCGGGCCTAGCCTTCGCGCTGACGCCGCAGCACGAGCTCTACCTGAACGCGGGCGTGGGCTTTCACAGCAACGACGTGCGCGGCGCGACCATCGCGATCGATCCCGCGAGCGGCACTGCCGCCGACCGGGTGCCGGCCCTGGTCAAGGGGCGGGGCGCGGAGGTGGGCTGGCGCTTCCAGCCCGACGAGAACTTCACCGCGACGGTGGCGCTGTGGCAACTGAGGCTGGACTCCGAGCTCGTGTATGTCGGCGACGCCGGCACCACCGAACCCGGGCGCGCGAGCAGCCGCCGCGGCCTGGAGGCGACGCTGCGCTGGAAGCTTGGCCGCGCCTGGCGCATGGAGCTGGACGGCGCGGTGTCGCGCGCGCGTTTCAGGGGGCTCGCGCCCGAGGGCGAAGGCAACTACATCGACAACGCGGTCGAGAAGGTGCTGGCCGCGGGCGTCACTTACACCGAAGGCCCGCTCACGGCGTCGCTGCGGCTGCGCTACCTGGGGCCGCGCGCGCTGGACACCACCAACAGCATTCGCTCACGTTCGGCCACGCTCGTGAACTTCGGCGCGCGCTATGCCGTCAACAAGCATCTGACGCTGGGGCTCGATGTGTTCAACCTGGCTGGCAAGAAGGGCAACGACATCGAGTACGCCTATGCGTCGTGCACGGCGGGCGAAGTGGTGACGGGCGCTTGCAACGGCGGCGTTGACGACCGGCATGTGCATCCGATGGAGCCGCGCACCGCGCGTGTCAGCGCACGCTGGACGTTCTGAGCGCCGCGCGGTCCGCGTCAGTTCATCGGTCAGTTCATCGGCGTGAGGTGCGAATGCGGATGGGACAGTGCGTGCGCGTGGGCGTGCGGCGTCGCGTCGTCCGTCAGCGCCACGACATTCGCGTGACCGTGGCGAACGCCGCGCAGAGAGATCAGCTGGTCCACCACGCCTTGCACGGCGGCCACCGGCCCGCGCAGCACCACGCACTCCATGCAGCTGCCGTGGTCCAGCGGCGTCTGGTGGCAGGCGACGGCCATGCCATGGTGCGCATGGCGCAGCGCCAGGAGCCGCGAGGCCAGCGCGAGCTCGCGCGTGTCGTACACGTAGCTGACGTTCGCGATGCACGACGACACGGCGGCATCGAACTGCATGCCCCGCAAGCCCGCGCGGCCCAGCCCGTAGCGGATCAGGTCGCGCACGGCTTCGGAGCGGCTCGTGTAGCGCTTCTGTGCAATGAGCATCTCGAACTGCCGTGCGAGTTGCGCGTCGAGGGAAATGGTGAAGCGGTTCATCGGCGGTATGCCTGCAGGTACGCGAGCTGCCACCCGCCGGATTCAGCGCGCCTGTCTTCCCTTTCCTTCTCTTCTCTTCTTTCTTTTCTCAGGAGAACGGCAGCACCTTCACGTCGAGCACCCGTTCGCACAGCCACACCGTGGCCAGCGCCACCGCAGCCATCGAGCCGCCGTGCAAGACCAGCGGCGGATACCGCCGCCAGTTGCGCAAGGCCAGCAGCACCGCGAGCGCCACGGCCACCACCGCCAGCTGGCCGGCCTCCACCCCCAGGTTGAACTGGAGCAGCGCGAGCACGAACTGGCGCGTCGGCAGTTCGAGTTCGCCCAGGGCGCCCGCGAAGCCGAAGCCGTGGATCAGGCCGAAGAGAAAGCTGAAGAGCTTGCGGCGCCCGCGCAGCACCGGCCAGATGTTGTCCAGCGCCGCCACGATGATGGTGACCGCGATCGCGGGCTCGATGATGCGCGGCGAAATCGTCACGATCTTCAGCCCCGCGAGCGCCAGCGTGATCGAGTGCGCGATGGTGAACATCGTCACGATGCCCAGCATCGGCCACGCCGCGTCCTTCCATGCAAGCACCGGCGTCCAGCCGCCGCCCTGGCGTTTCAGCACGGCGGGCAGCAGGAGGCAGATCAGGAACAGGATGTGGTCGTAGCCGATCAGGATGTGGTGGATGCCGTCGGCGAAGAAGCTGGCGGGCGCCGCGGCCTCTTGCGCACCGGCCCACGCGATGGAGACGGGGCCGGCCGACGGGTCCAGCGAGCGAAGCAGCGGCGTGGCGGCGCCCCTGGTCTCGGCGCGCAGCAGGCCGCGGTGCGTCGGGTCCACGTCCTGGAAGAGGCGGTAGTCGATGGACAGCGCATCGGCCGCGCCGCAGGGTGCGCGCATCTGCAGCACGAGGTAGGCGCCATCGATGCGGTTCTCGATGGCGGGCGCCTGGGTTTCGGCGGGCACGCACTGGCCACCCTGAAGCCGCAGCCGCCCCAGCGCGTAGGCCTTGATGTCGCCCAGGCGTGTGCGCACCTCGCCCCAGGAAAGTTTCTGGTCGGCGTTGGCGTCCAGGTCCAGCACCGCATCGAGGTCGCGCAGCGCGATGTCCCAGCGCAGGTCGATGCGGTCGCCATCGCGCGAGAGTTGCAGGTAGGCGTCGCTGGCCTTGTGGGCGTGCGCCGGAAGCACGAGCAAGGCGAGCATCCAGAAGAACAGCGAGGTCAGCAGGGAGCGGCAGGTGCGCGAGGTCATGGCGTGGCGTTCAAAGCAGCGCGTCGACGCGCGCATCGCGCAGGCCGATCTGCTGCACCAGGGCCTTGACTTCGGCGCGCGCCGGTTCGTCTTTCGCCGCGACGGCCGCGCGTGCGAACAGCAGCAGGTCGATGGGCTCGCGCTGCAGCTTCACGTTGAGCCTGGCGAGGTCGAGCGCGCGCCTTGCATCGCCTTCGACGTCGAGCGCGAACATCGCTTCCTCGCGCGCATGGACCGCGGTGGTGCCGGGCCGCTCGGCGGCCGCGCCGAAGCGGGCCTTGAGTTCGTCCGCGTCCGCGCGCGCGCCCTCGAGACCGCGCGCGGCGATGGCCACGCGCAGCAGCACCGCATCGCTGCGCGCTTCCGTGTCGAGCAGCGCGGGAATTTCCTTCGGCCGGCCGGCGCGCTGCAGGTAGTCGCTGTACGCGAGCAGCAGATAACCCGAGCGCTCGGCCTGCAGGGCGCGGCGATAGGTGGCGTCGGCCTCGGCAGGGCGGCCGGCGAGCTCCTCGATTTCGGCGAGGCTGGTGAGCAGCCACTGGCGCGTGCCGGCCTGCTCGCGGGCCTGGAGCTGCGGGTCGTCCAGCAGCTTCTTCAAGGTGCCTCGTGCCTCGTCGTGGTTGCCTCGCAAGCCGGCGTTTTCCGCCATGCACGCGAGCGCGTAGAGGGCCGGCCCGACCCGGCCGAGCGCGCGGCAGGCCGCATCCGATTCGCTGTAGCGGCCGCGCACGCGGTAGATGGTGGCCAGCGTGATCCAGGCCTGTGCGTTGGACGGTTGCCGGGTGAGCGCGGTCTTCAGCATCGCCTCCGCGCCGTCGAAGTCGTGCAGGAACTGTGCGATGGTGGCGCGCATCACCAGCACGGCCGGTGGCGTCTCGTTGGACGGCATGGCGGCCCAGTGGGCGAGGGCGCCCATGGCATGGCCGGCGTAGCGCGCGTCGCCCTGCGATCTCGCGAGTTCGAGGTAGCGGGCGGCGGCGGCGATGGCCACGGTCGCGTCGGTCGGCCGCTGCTGAAGCTCGCGGCGCAGCGTGCGCGCCTCGCGCGACCATCCGGCGACCGAGGGCAGCGATTCGACGACCTCGTGGTCGTCGGTGGGAACGCGGGGCGCGGCGCCGACCGAGGTCGTCGCCGCGGCCATCCAGAGGGCCGCGGCGCACGCCTGCAGTGCGTACCGCATGGGCAGGCGCCGACGCATCGCCATCACTCGGTGGAGACGGGGTCCTTGGTTTCCGAGGTCGGCGGCGGATCGAACATCGCGACGTCCGCGGCCTCGGCCATGTCGAGCCCGCCGCCGGTCACCAGCGCCTTGACGTAGGCAATGAAGGTGTCGTACGCATCCGCTTGGGGCGGTGGCATCGTCGGCGGCTGGCCCCCGCCGGCGGGCGGGAAGGGATAGAAGCTGAAACCCCCGCCGCCGCCACCACCACCGCAGCCCGCGAGGGTTGCGGCGACCAGGAGCGGGCCGGCGACGCGATAGAACTTGTTCTTCGTCATGGCGTTCTCTTTATTGAGCGCCTGGCAGCGGCGTGTTCAGGTAGGGGAAGGTTTCCGGGAACTGCGCCGCGCTCTGCATCGCGCCGTCGGTGATCGGCGCCGAGCCCGCGGGCGCGTCGGACGGCTTGCAGCCGACCTTGAGCGTGTCGGTGGCGCCGGTGGCCACGCACAGCACGCCCATGGCCACGCGCAGTTCCGCATCGACCACGTCGTCGCCCGGGCGGCGGCCGTTCGGGAAGCCGGCCAGGTCGTTGCCCAGCACGCCCAGGTTGTTCTGGCCGGCCTTGGGTGTCGGCGCGGTGCCGGTGTTCAGGCGCAGCATTTCCGAGGCGGTCACGTTCGCGGGCTTGTTGACGCCTTCCACGCCGGTCAGGAACGCGGCCACGAGGTCGGTGCGCGGGAAGTTCGTCGGTGCCGGCGCGCCAGGGAACAGCGTCTGCACGAGCGCGGGCAGCGTCGGGTTGGTCACGTAGTCGGCGAACTGGCCGTCGTCCTTCGGCCTGGAGCTGTTGAAGCGGTCCTTGTCCTTCAGGCCGATGACGACCTCGTTGACCAGCGGCATGCCCAGGCGCGAGACCTGCGCCCATGCGCCGCCGGCCAGCGTGGTGGTGCCGTGGCCGCGCTTGGGCGGGCTGGCGACGAGCTGGCCCTGGCGCACGCTCGCGGTGGTCCAGCCGCCGATGATCGGCTTGCCGGCCGTGGTGACGCAGGCGATGGGCACCTCCAGCGCCATGGTGGTGACGTTCTTGCCCGCGAGCGCATCGGGGTTGCCGTTCGGCGCACCGAGCGGGTTCAGGTTGATCAGGTCGAAGACCTGGCCCAGCGCCACGCTGAACGGGTCCTTGCGCTGCCCGACGAACACGCGCCCCGGTGCCGCGCAGCCCGGGATGTTGACGTTGTAGAGGTGCTGGGCCGCATAGGCGGCGTAGCCCGTGGGGCCGCCGAAGGTCTTGTCGCCGATGTTGTCGGTGGGCTTGTCGAATTCCTTGACGCCGCCGGCCGCGGTGATGGCCTCGCTCACCCCGGAGCGGCGATCGCCGCGCACGATGTTCAGCGTGAAGGTCTCGCGCAGATTGCTGGTGGCCTGGTTCGGGCCCGTGATGCCGCCGGCCTGCACCAGCGGAATGGAGACCTGCTTGCCGGCGATCGGCAGCTGGATGTCGCGCAGCGTGTTCTTGAAGCGGAACTGGAAGGTGATGTTCTCGACCGCATCGCCGTCGGTGTCCAGGTGGATCTCGTAGAGCGCGTTCGGGTCCATCGCGAAGTAGTTCGGGCCGCCGTACGGGCTCTGGTCGGGCTGGTAGTTCGCGATGAGGGTGACGTAGTCCTGGCGGCCGGTCTCGTAGCTGCGGAACATGTAGAAATCGGTGGCGTCCACCTTCGGCGTGCCGGCAATCGAGGGCGCCTCGCGGTGACTGGAGGCAAAAGCGCCGGATGCCGTCAGCGTGCAGGCCGCGAGAACGCAGGCGTGCAAGGGAATTCGAACGAAATTCATGGCTGTCACCCTCGGTAGGAGTCGGTTATGGAAGAGGTCCAGACCGAATACGGAGACAAGCGGCAATCGGTTTGTCGGACAGAAGGCCGGGAACTTCATACGAAATGCGCGCTGCGTCATACGGGCGGTGACATATCTCCCGCTTTCGGCGACTTTGTGGCGCGAGGCCTTGCGGGGGTGACGATTGTTCGCAGTGTTATCCGGCGCGGCCGGAACACTGGGGCGATGACTTCATCTCGCACGCTTCGCGTCCAAAGCCCTGCCATTCCCTTTGTCCTCGGCCGCCCGGCGCTCGAGCCCGTGCGGTTGTCGGGCCGGGAATGCGTCAATGCACTGTTCGAGTACGAACTGCTGCTCAAGACCCCCGACGACCTGAACCTCGGCGCCAGCGGCGCGGCGGACTTCGAGCTTGATGACTTCATCGGCCGCGAGATCGGCTGCCTCATCGAACTGGACGAAGGCGCGCCCCGCGAGATCAACGCGCTCATCACCGATGCGGCCTTCTGGGGCGAGGAAGGGCGGCATGTGCAGTACAGGCTCACCCTGCGTCCGTGGCTGCACCTGGCCACCTTGTCCACCGACTGCAGGATCTTCCAGAACCTGAACGTCGTGCAGGTCCTCGATGCGCTGCTGGCCGACTACGCCTTCCCCATCGACAAGCGGCTGATGGAAACGTACCCCGTGCGCGACTACCAGGTCCAGTACAACGAAAGCGACTTCGATTTCTTCTGCCGCCTCTGCGAGGAGTGGGGCATCAGCTACCACTTCGCGCATTCCGAAGGGAAGCACCGCCTGGTCCTCTGCGATGCGATGGGCGCATACGGCGCCAGCGAGAGCGCCGCATACAAGGAGGTGGAATACCACCCGCCCGGCTGGAAGCTCGATGCCGAATACCTGCACAGCGTCGTTCCCTGCCATCGGCTCACCAGCGGTCAGTACGCCAGCCGCGACTACGACTACACGCGGCCCCGCGCCGACCTCGGCGCGAGCCGCAAGGACCCGCGCCCGACCGGGCAGGCCGACCAGGAGGTCTACCAATGGCACCACGGCTCGGCCGGCAGCCACAGTGCGCAACCTCGCGCGGGCATGGACGCCGCCAACGATCCGCAAGCCGAAGGCCGCCAGCTCGCCCTGCTGCGCATGCAGGCGCTGCGAACCCACGGGGCGAGGGTGCAGGCCAGCGGCAATCTCCGCGGCATGGTGGCGGGCAGCACGTTCAGGCTCGCAAGGCATCCGAGGGAAAGTGCCAACGCCGAGTACCTGATCATCGAGACCCGCTTTCTCATCGAGGACGTCGCGCAGGACAGCCAGGTCAAGGAGGCGGCTGCCGACAGAAAGCAGCAGTGGCGCATCAGCGTCGACTTGACGGCCCATCCCGTCGCCGAAGTGCTTCGCCCGGTGCACACGCGCTCGAAGCCCTTCACGCACGGCCCGCACGTTGCCGTCGTCGTAGGGCCTGAAGGCCAGAACCTCTGGACCGATGAACTCGGCCGCATCAAGGTGCAATTTCCCTGGGACCGGCTGGGCCTGAGGAACCAGCACAGCACCTGCTGGATTCGCGTGAGCTCGCCCTGGGCCGGCAACCAGCTGGGCGGCGTGCAGATCCCGCGCATCGGGCAGGAGGTCATCGTCGATTTCATCGGCGGCGATCCGGACCTGCCGGTGTGCACGGGGCGCGTGCACAACCAGTCGAACCTGCCGCCGTGGACGCTGCCCGGCCAGGCGGCGCTCTCGGGTTTCAGGTCGAGAGAGCTGACCAAGGAAGGCGGCAACAGCGCCGCGGGACGCAGCAACCACCTGGTCCTGGACGACACCGACGCGAAGATCCAGGCGCAGCTCAAGTCCGACCACCAGCACAGCCAGCTGAGCCTGGGGCACATCACGCGCATCGAGGACAACGCCGGGCGCAAGGACCCGCGCGGCGAGGGCTTCGAGCTGCGCACCGATGGGCATGGCGTCGTGAGGGCCGCGGACGGGCTGCTCATCACCACCGAGGTGCGCGGCAATGCGGCCGGCCACATCAAGTCCATGGACGAGACGCTGGCGCGGCTCACAGGAAGCCGCGAGCGGCATGAGAGCTTGTCGACGGCCGCCCAGCAGGCTGAAGCTCATGCGGCAGGCGACCAGGATGCGGTGACCCGGGTGCTGAAGGCGCAGAACGACGCGATCAAGGGATCGGGCGGGAAGCCGGCCGAGGGCCGTTTCTCCGAACTGGCCGAACCGCATCTCGTGCTGGCCAGCCCTGCGGGCATCCAGAGCACGACGGCGCAGTCCACCCACATGGCCAGCGGCGAGCATCACGCGCTGACAAGCGGCGGCCACACCAGCGTGAGCGCGGGCAAGAGCTTCCTGGTCAGCGTGCAGCAGGCCATCCGGATGTTCTCGTACAAGGCCGGCATCCGGCTGGTGGCGGCCGGCGCGAACATCGAGTTCAAGGCGCTGCAGCAGAGCATCCACCTGCTGGCCAAGCTCGACATCACCCACGCCGCCAACCGCATCACGATCACCGCGAAAGAAGAACTGGTGGTCAACGGCGGCGGCAGTTTCAGCCGCTGGAATGCGCAGGGTATCCAGCACGGCACCCAGGGGACGTGGGTCGAGCACGCGGCCAGTCACTCGTTGATCGGGCCGATGAACCGGCCGGTCGATACGACGGCCTTTCCGCGCCCCGAGTTGCACCTTGCTTCCCGCAAGGACGCGGCGTATCCCTTCTCGCTCTGAACGCCGCCATGATCATCAGTCCTCCCTTCCTGCCCGATCGCGCGGGCTCATCCGAAGAAGCGTGGCTCGACGCCGCGATGGCACAGCCCGCTTCGCGATTGGCTAGCACCCATGCACCCGAAGGCTCGTTTCCCTTGAGCCTGAAGCTGGGGTGGCACAACGGGATTCACATCCAGGCGCCTTCGTCGGGCGGCGCTTATCTGCCCGTGCGTGCCGTTGCCGACGGCAAGGTGGTTTTCGTCCACGCGCCGACGGTGCAGAACAACGACGTCGCCCATCCGCTCAACTACAACCCTTTTCATGCCGACACGCCCACGGCCGCGTGGACCAGCGATGGGTTTGTCGTCATCGAGCACAGGACCGAGATCGGTGCGGAAGGGACCGCTGTCACCGAGGTCGTCTACTACAGCGCCTGCATGCACATGGCCAGCATCGCGAACTGTCCGCGAACGAGAGCGCCTTGGACGATCGGCGATGCCGTCTACCGAAAAGAAGAGCTGGGCGCACCTGGCCAGATCTACGGCCACGACGGGCAGGTTCATTTCGAGATCTGCTGCGACGAAGCCAATCTCCGGCGGCTGACCCGACGTGGACCCGATTGGGTCGATCCGCTGGACCCGCCGCCGCCCACTGCCGATGGCCGCAGCGACAGCGTCTTCGGCAGTGTGTATGTCTATCTGCCCGCCGGCACCGCCACCAGCGTGAATCAACCGACCAGCCACTTGCGCACGGCCAGCCATGCAGGCGGCGGCAATGCGGCCGGTGGCCAGCCCTCACCCTACACATTGCGCAATCCGCAGTGGGTGCAGATCACCTGCGAGAAGGGCGTTGCGACGCTCACCAGCTGCGACAGGTTGGGTGCGCGCATCGGTGCACCGCGCAGCGACAGCCGGTACGACTACATCAGCAGCGGCAGCGCGTCGGCCGCAGTCAAGGCTGCGGCAAGCCAGAGTTTCGAATACGACCTGTACACCGTCTGCAACGATCGCCACGGCGCGCTGGACGTCGCGACGCGCGCCGCGAGCAGCCCCAGCGGCTGGTACGAGTTGCTGCGCTTCGGGCGCAATCTGGGAACTGATCCGCTGCCTGCGAATGCTGCGCACTGGCGCAAGATCGTCACGCCGGCGGGCGAGGTCTGGGCCGACCTGAACGCGCCAGGCACCTTCAAGTTCAGCGATGCGGACTTCCCGCCGGTCATGGGTTGGAACTGCTTCGACGACGACCCGAATGCGGACCTGCGATGCGACTCGCTTCACATGAAAACGCTGATCCGCGATCCGGACCCGCAGAACGACCGGCGTATGGACCGCGTCGAGTTGGCCAAGCGGCTCGGTGACGCTGGGGTGAGAGAGAAACTGCGTCGCACGATCTGCAAATTCCCGAGCGAGTGGGACCGAACGACGGTCGAGGCGCGCTACGGCTGGCTGGAGACCGAGGACTTCAAGACGACCGATGACGATGCCACCGGTGCGCAGAAGTGGGATCGCTTTGTGAAGCATGCCCGTGCGGTCACCTTCACAGGCTTGCCTAAACCCTTCCTGGACGCCGATTGGCGATTTCATCCCAGCGAGTTCGTGGGGCTGATGCGAAGGTGCGGATGGCGCAGCAAGAGAGAGCTCGCGCAACTGATACCCGTGAACGTCCTGCGCAAACCGGGGAGCCACCGTTCATCCGCCGTCCCTGCGTGGGAAGCCCCCAATTTGTCGAGGGCGCAAGCCATGCTGACAACCCAAGCGACAGACCTCAATCTGGCGCTGCGCAAGTTCTTGATTTCCACACCGATCCGGCAGGCCTGCTTCTTTGGCAATGCCGTTCAGGAAACGCAGTGGCTCAGCGATATGAGGGAAAGCGGCGGACGCGACCCGACGCTGCATGCCGGTTGGTACGGACGCGGCTTTCTTCAATTGACAAATCCAAATGGAAATATCAACGGCGGAGATAATAATTACTATAAATATTTTAAATTTATTGGCATATCGCCTGCTGTGCCGCCGACGGTGCTGGAAAATGGCTGGCGAGACCAAATCGCGTTCGACACACGTCATGCGGCTCAAAGCTCTGCAGCTTATTGGATCTGGCCGGGAAAATGCGAGCCGACCGCCAGACATCCAAATCTGCCAAGTGTCGGAAATACCAATAAATATGCGGATGACGCGGAGAATGATCTCAATCAAAGAAACTCGACGCCTACTGTGCGGAATGGTATCAAGACTTGGTATTACAACCAGTCTTTTGCCAATTGCGCTGCTGCGGTCAATTATCCTGCGTCCACTGGACAGAGTCCGCCGGACATGAATGGATTGATCGACCGGTCGACGGCTTTCGTCAACGCACTGGTGGTGTTGCTCGACGTGTCGGTTTTTCAAGACGCGCAGAATCAGCCACAGGGAATTCCGGAAAATTTCGTCAGAAGAACGCTCCCATGAGATGGGTCACCGGCCTGTTATTGCTCTTGCTCATTGCACCGGCGTATTCACAGCAGAGGATGAATGGAGAAGAATTTTCTGAAAACCTTAAATCAAAATGCCGATTGAGGTTCGACAGAGAAATCGTTGAAAAAATAGAAAGCGCGGGTATCGTTGAATCTAAAGTTGAAGGCCGAAATTATTATTCTGCTGAATTCACTCTGAAAATCCGTGAAGCAAGAAAAGAGGTGGAGGCCCGAGTAAATGTGTATTGCTCGGCGCAAGGGAATTCGCCAGAAACTCCGAAATCTTCCGCGACACCCCGTGACCAGATCGAGCAAGAAGATTCCGGCGGCCGGTACTACAGGCATGTGGCGTGGCAAAGAAATACGTCCGGAATTAATTGGAAAGGGCAGGTCGCGCATATCGATGCTCTCCATGGCGATGGAACCGTATTGCCGATGAATTTCTATCTCGCTTGCCTGAGAGTAGAAGGCAACGTGTGCCTTCAAATCGACGTTCAGCCGCCAAGAACGGCAACAGGAAAAGTGCATTCGGTCATCATGAGAATGATCGGCCGCATCGGGTATTTCGATTAAGGGGCAGCAGGTTGACTCGCTCAGGTCGACCAGATCCGCGGCGTAGCCGCAGGCAACCCCCAAAGCTCGCCTCTCCACGCCTGCCACACCTGCCGCAGCAATTGCATCGCCGGCTCCACCACCGGCGCCAGCACGCGCAGCACGACGACCTCGGCATGCGGACTCGTCGCACCAGCACTGTCGAACAACCCATGCGCCTCGAGCAGCGCGCGCGCATGCCCCAGCAGCGCTTCGCGGCGCGCCCGCGTGGCCGGCGAGCCCGAGACGAAGAACAGCGATGCGATGCACTTGTGCCCGCCGAAGCCCAGCGGACTTTGCAGCAACCGCTGATCCGCCGCATCGATGCGCCCGCGCTCCAGCCACACCCCGGGCACCTCGATGTGCTGCAGATAGGTGCCGCGCTCGAACGGCTGGTTTGCGTTCGGCAGGCCGAGCGCGGTCACGTCCCATCCGATCATCTCGGCGCCCGGTTCGACCTCGATGGTCAGCCGGTTCTCCGCCTGGCAGCCGCTGTAGCAGATCGCCTCCAGCGGCAGCCATTCGAGCCGCGCGCCCCGGGCGAGCCGGATGCGCGTGCGCTGCAGCGCCAGTTCGCCTTCGGAGCGGTAGAAGCGCGAGGCACCGGGCGTGGTGATCAACCCGTGGCTGCCGTCCGCTCCCTCGATGTCGATGTCGAGCGTGTCGCCGCCGACGAGGCCACCGGGCGGATGCACCAGCACGTTGTGGCAGATCGCGTCGCCCTCGGGGTACAGGCTCTGCAGGATGCGCAGCGGCCCGTCGTGGCGGAAACGGGCGACGGTGCGGTCGAATTCTTGTCGATAGTCGAGATGGAGACGGGCGTGCCAGGGCATGCGCCGAGTCTATCGAGCAGTGAAGCCGTGCAAGTCGCTCAAACCTTCCAGGCGCCGTCGTGTGCAGCCGCCGACTCGTCCAGCAACGCCGGCCCGATGCATTCGATCGGATGCGGCGACGCGCGGAACACATCGCGGCACGAGAGCTCCGCATCGCGCTGGTCCTGCCGCTCGCCGCGGAACACGCGCAGGCGTTCGGCGTCGATGCCGAACACCACGCGGCCGATGTTCGACCAGAAGATCGCGCCCGCGCACATCACGCAGGGTTCGCCCGAGGCATAGAGCGTCGCGCCCGCGAGCGCTTCGCGCGAGATGCCGCGGCCGGCCAGCGCGCGGACTGCGTTCGTCTCGGCGTGGCCGGTGCAGTCGCCTGTCTCGCCCGTGTTGTTGTAGGCCTCGGCCAGCACCTCGCCCTCGGCCGAGACGATGACCGAGCCGAAGGGCCGGTTGCCGCGGCGGCGCGCGAGGTGCGACCAGCCGATGGCCTTGCGCAGATACCGCCCGTCGCGCTCGTCGAGCGCGGTTTCTTCGGGGAGCGAGGTGGTGTTGTTTGTGTTGCTGAAATTCATGCCTTGGAGATCATGCGTTCAATCACGCGTTCGTTATGCGATGGGAGCATCGAGGTGTTGAAGATGGCGTCAGCCGCGGGCTTGACCTTGAGTCCGAAGACCTCGGCCACCTCGTCGACCTGTTGCTCCAGCGTGAGCTTCCTGATGTCGCCGAGGCCGTGGCCGCGCGTGTCCGCCGCGCCCACATATTGCGCCGTGACGCCCCAGCGTTCAAGCTCGATCTTCTCCTCGAGGATGGGCTCGCGCTGGCGCATGGCGGCGATGCTCGGCGCGGGGTTGGCGAAGGTCTCGACGATGGCGCGGTTGGTCGCGCGCAAAAAGGCGGCGACCACCTTCGGGTTCTGCGCGATGAGGTTGCTGCTCGCGAGGATCGCGTTGCCGTAGAGGTTGACGCCCGCGTCCGCGTATTTCAGCACCGCGAGTTCCTCGGGCTTCATGCGCGCGAAGAGCGAGATGGCCGAGTCGTGAAAGTAAGTGGCGGCATCGACGTCGCCGCGCACCATCACGTTGTCGCGCGCGCTGAAGTCGGTGGTCTGCCACTGGAAGGCATCGCTGCGCATGCCCTGCTTGCGCGCGACCATCGGCCAGGCGCGGCGGGTCGATTCGACAGCGGCCGCGGCGACCTTCTTGCCCTGCAGGCTCTTGAAGTCGGCCGTCACGCCGCGGTCCTTGCGGCCGATGATCACGAAGGGCGCGCGGTTGTAGTACTGGTACACGGCCTGCACCATCGGCGTGCCCGGGTTCTGTGCGTTGAACTCGATCAGCGAGCTGATGTCGCCCAGCCCCAACTGGTAGACGCCGCTCGCGATGCGCGTGATCGAGGCGACCGAGCCGGCGCCGGTGTCGATGGTCACGTCGAGGCCTTCGTCTTTGTAATAGCCTTGGCGTGCGCGAGGAAGAAGGGCGCGGTCTGGCCGTTGATGCGGAAATCGAGCGTGAACTTGACCGGGGTGAACTTGCCGCCCTGGGCCAGGACGGAAGGAGCGGCAAGGGCGGCGGCACTGGCCGCGAGAAAGGATCGGCGTTGCATGGTGGGGCCTCGGAATCGGTGGTCTTGAATCCCCTGCACAGGAGCAGAAGGCGCTTCAAGAGCAATTTCCGGGCGGCGCACATTCGTGGTGCGTGCGCTGCTGAACGCTTCTACTCTTGCCCGCATCCATGCACGACGCATGCCAAGGGCTTTCGCTCGGGGTTTTCTCGGGCTTTGCGTGGAAAGGCGTACATCGGCCAGCGCGGCGCGCCACAATCCGGGCGCGCAATTTGCAAGGCAGCTTGCGCAGAGTAGAAGCGTTCAGCCGCGCGGTGCCCCACGCATCGTCCCGGCAGGAAATTGCTCTTTCAGGTTCGTACGTACCCACGCGCAACACAGAAGGAGTCCCACGCATGCTCGTTACCCGACAACCCGTCTTCCGCAAGTTCTGGCATGCCGTCATGCCGCTCACCGAACTGGCCGCTGGCCCCAAGCCTTTCCGGCTGCTGGGCGAAGACATCGTTCTCTTCATCGACGCCGACGGCCAGCCCGCCGCGCTGCGCGACCGCTGCTGCCACCGCACCGCGAAGCTCTCCAAGGGCTGGTGCGTCGATGGGCAAGGCAAGGCCTGCGGGCAGGGCGCCCTCCAGTGCGGCTACCACGGCTGGACCTACGACCGCAGCGGCCAGGTCATCCGCATTCCGCAGTACGAGGCCGACCGCAAGATCTCGCCCGAGTACCGCACCACCGCCTACCGCTGCACGGCGCGCTACGGCTACGCGTGGGTGGCGCTGGAGGAGCCCATCGCCGACATCCCCGACATTCCGGAGTTCGCAGACCCGGGCTATCGCACGATCTTCCAGTTCCACGAAGAGTGGCAGACGAGCCCGATGCGCGCGCTCGAAAATTCATTCGACAACTCGCACTTCAGCTTCGTGCACCGCGCCACCTTCGGCGTGGCCGCGAGCCCGAAGCCGAGCAAATACGAGTTGGTCGAAAACGAATCGGGCTTCTACGCCGAGACGGTCATCGAGGCGACCAATCCGCCCAGGTTCCACGCGATCAGCGGCGTGACCGATGCGATCACCACGCGCCACATGCGCAACGCCTACTTCCTGCCGTTCTCGCGCCGCCTGGACATCGAGTACCCGAGCGGGGTGCGGCACATCATCATCAACTGCTTCACGCCCATCGACGACGGGCGCATGCAGCTGTGCCAATGGCTCTTTCGCAACGACACCGAGGCCGACTGCGCGGCGCAGATGCTGATCGATTTCGATGCGGAGATCACGCGCGAGGACAAGGACATCCTCGAATCGACCGACCCCGATGCACTGGTCGATACGCGCCGGCGCGGCGTCGAGTATTCGATGGAATCGGACCGGCCCGGCATGCTGATCCGCAAGCACCTGATGCAACTGCTTGCGAAGCACGGGGAGGCGGAAGTGCACCGCGGAAGTTCCGCGGGCCAAGTCATCACCACCACCGTTCGGGCTGAGCTTGTCGAAGCCTCGCGCAGCGCTTCGACAAGCTCAGCGTGAACGGTTTGGGGGCAGGGCGCTGCTCAAGCCGGCGCTGGAGCCGGTTGCGGGCGCGCGCCGCGCGAGGGCGCCTGTTCGTAGCGGTCCATGCCGAGCCCGTCAGTGCGGATGTCCGGCTGCTGGCCCATCACCATGTCCGAGATGAGCTTGCCCGAGCCGCAGGCCATGGTCCAGCCCAAGGTGCCGTGGCCGGTGTTGAGGAACAGGTTCGCGTAGCGCGTGGCGCCGACGATGGGCGTGCTGTCGGGCGTCATCGGGCGAAGGCCCGTCCAGAAGGTGGCGCGCGCGAGGTCGCCGCCGGGGAAGAGGTCGCTCACCACCTTCTCCAGCGTGGCGCGACGGGCCGGATTCAGGCGCAGGTCGAAGCCGCCGAGCTCGGCCATGCCGCCGACGCGGATGCGGTTGTCGAAGCGCGTGACCGCGACCTTGTAGGTCTCGTCGAGCACCGTCGATTGCGGCGCGAGCGATTCGTCGATGAGCGGCACGGTCAGCGAGTAGCCCTTGACGGGGTACACGGGAATGTCGAGGCCCAGCGAAGCGACGGCGGCGCGCGAGTAGCTGCCGAAGGCCATCACGTAGCGATCCGCCGTCAGGATCTTGCCGGTGGTAGTGCGCACGCCGGTGATGCGGCCGCCATCGGTCTCCAGGCCGTCGATGGACTGGCCGAAGCGGAAGTCCACGCCCAGGCCGCGCGCGATGTCGGCCAGACCCCGGGTGAACAGGTGGCAGTCGCCGGTTTCGTCGTTGGGCAGGCGCAGGCCGCCGGTGAGGCGGTCGCGCGCGCCGGCCAGCGCGGGCTCGATGCGGGCAAGGGCGTCGCGGTCGAGCAGTTCGTAGGGCACGCCGCATTCCTGGAGCACCGCGATGTCGCGCTGCACCGCATCGAGCTGCGCCTGTGTGCGAAAGAGCTGCAGCGTGCCGCCGGTGCGGTGCTCGTAGGCGAGGCCGGTGTCGGCGCGCAGTTGCTGCAGGCAGCCGCGGCTGTATTCGGCCACGCGCATCATCCGTTCCTTGTTGACCGCGTAGCGCTCGGGCGAGCAGTTGCGCAGCATCGCGGCCATCCAGCGCAACTGGAACAGCGTGCCGTCGGGGCGGATCGACAGCGGCGCGTGCTTCTTGAACATCCACTTGATCGCCTTGAGCGGAATGCCCGGCGCGGCCCACGGCGTGGAGTAGCCCGGCGACACCTGCCCGGCGTTGCCGAAGCTGGTTTCCTCCGCGGGGCCGGACTGCCGGTCGAGCAGCGTGACTTCGGCGCCCGAGCGCGCGAGGTAGTAAGCCGTGGTGGTGCCGATCACGCCGCCGCCGAGAACGATGACTTTCATGGTGTATTCGCCGATTCGTATGGAATGCATGGAATCTAAAGTGCACAATGCAGTGGATTCCATTGTTTTTCAGGATTTGGCGGCGAAATCCACTGCCAAGAATCGCCCAATGCAACCTGCGGAGTGAAATGCCGGAACTCGACCGAATCGACCGCAAGATCCTCGACCTGCTGCAGCGCCAGGGCCGGGTTTCCATGACCGAACTGGCCGAGCACATCGGCCTCTCGGCCTCGCCTTGCGCCGAGCGCGTCAAGCGCATGGAGCGCGACGGCGTCATCACCGGCTACCACGCGCGCGTGTCGCCCGAGGCACTGGGCAAGACGCTCCTGGTGTTCGTGGAGATCAAGCTGTCGGCCAAGTCGGGCGACGTGTTCGACAAGGTCAAGCAGGAGCTGCTGCACATGCCCGAGGTGCTCGAATGCCACCTGGTGTCTGGCAGCTTCGACTACCTGGTGAAGGCGCGGCTGAGCGGCATGAGCGAGTACCGCCACCTGCTCGGTGACATCCTCAAGAAGCTGCCCGTGGCGGCCGAGTCGCACAGCTATGTGGTGATGGAGGAGATCAAGGAAACGCTGGTGCTCGCCGTGGACCGCTGACGTCTGCCGACGCACGCCCGGCGCGGCCGCTACGATCGCTCGCGCTTCCCATCCTCCTCTTCAGACCCTCAAGGAAAAAACGGCAATGACCCTCACGATCCACCGCGACGGCACGACCGCCACGCGCCACATCCTCAAGATCCGCAACCACGAGATCGCCGTCGATGCCTCGCCGGCCGGCGGCGGTAGCGATGCAGGCCCCGAGCCGCACGACCTGTACGACGCATCGCTCGCGGCCTGCAAGGCGCTCACCGTGCTGATCTACGCGCGCCGCAAGGGCATTCCGGTGGAAGACATCGAGGTGATCGTCGACCGCGACGACAGCGAGGAGCGCAAGGGCGTCTACCGCCTGAAATCAGGCCTGCGCCTGACCGGCGACCTCACCGAAGCGCAGCGCGACGAACTGCTGCGCGTGGCGGGCAAGTGCCCGGTGCACAAGCTCATGACCGAGGTGAAGACCGAGATCGAGACCGGCTGGGCCGACTAGCGCACTAGCCTTCGGCCTTCTTGCGCGCGGCGTCCACGCGCTTGGCATAGCGATCGCCCCAATCGGCGAGCGGCCCGAGCGCCGCATTGAGCGTGGCGCCGAGTTTGGTCTCGGAGTACTCCACGCGCGGCGGCACTTCGTGGAACGCCTCGCGGTTGACGATGCCGTCCGTTTCCAGCTCGCGCAACTGCTGGATCAGCATCTTCTCGCTGATGTCGGGCAGCAGGCGCTTGAGCTCGCCGAAGCGGCGCGGCTGCACATGCAGCTCCCAGAGGATGACCGCTTTCCACTTGCCGCCGATGACTTCGAATGCGGGCCCGATGCCGCAGTTGTAGGGTTTGCTCGCCTTCATGTGCCGATCCATTACTGACGTTTTGGTAAGTACCGCACTTTATGGTAGGTACTTGACCATTGGCAAGTGGAATTCCTACGATGCGGGCGTCATCACAACCTGCATTCGATCATCATGAACAACAAGGAAATCTCGGTCATCGGCCTGGGCTCGATGGGTGTCACCATCGCGCGGCTTTATCTCGAACAGGGCTACAAGGTCACGGTGTGGAACCGCACCGCGCAGAAGGCCGATGCGTTGGTCGCCAAGGGCGCGGTGCTCGCGCGCAGCGCGGCCGAGGCGGTGCGCGCCGCGCAGGTCGCCGTGATGTGCGTCTACGACTACCGCGCCGCCGAAGCCATCCTCGCGATGGAAGGCGTTGCCGCCGCGATGGATGGCCGCCTGCTTGTGCAGTTGACCACCGGCAGCCCCAGCGATGCGCGCGATGCCGAGCTGTGGGCGCACCGCCAAGGCGCCACCTACCTCGAAGGCGCCATCCAGGCCGCGCCGGACCAGATGGGCCAGCCCGACACGCCCATCCTCATGTCGGGCGCGCAAGCCGTTTTCCGCGAGGCAGAGGCGCTCCTGAAGGTGCTGGGCGGCGGCACCGTGTACCTGGGCGAGACGGCCAGCGCCGCAGCGGCGATGGACCTCGCGACGCTCTCCACCATCTACGGCACGCTGCTCGGGTTCATGCACGGCGCGCGCATCGCCGAGCACGAAGGCTTCGACGTGGCCGAGTTCGGCCGCATCGTCGCGGGGATCATGCCGACCTTCGCCGCGTTCCTGCAGCACGAAGGTTCGGTGATCCAGTCGGGCGACTTCAAGATCTCGCAGAGCCCGATGCGCATCTCGGTCGAGGCGACGCAGCGCATCCTGCAGACGGCGGAGGACTCGGGCATCAACACCGAGTTCCCGGCGTTCGCCGCGGGGCTCTTCAAGCGTGCGGATGCGGCGGGGCTCGGCGGCGAAGAGATCGCGGCGCTGATCAAGCTGCTGCGCTGACCGGCGCATCGCGTCATGCCCACGTCATGAAGCGGATCGCGCGCAGCACATCGGCTTCGCGCTCCATGAGGAAGTCGCCGTGGGCGCAGTTGTCGAGCGTCACGTGGTGCGGTGTCTTGAGCGCTGCCACGAGGCGGTTCGCGTCCGTGATGCGCGCGCGGCGATAGATGCGCAGGAAGTCGGCGGCGTCCTTCTCCGTCTTCGCATCGAGCGGCATCTCCAGCCACGAGAACAGGTCCCGGTTGTCGGCGAACAGCGCGGTGATCACCAGCGAAGGCGCGCGCACCTGCACGTAGTCGGGCGAGAAGGTGTGGGCTGCGGTGTCCATGGCGGTCTCGACGCTCTCGGGTGTGTTGGGGCGCACGCTGCCATCGGGCTGCACGTCGAGCGCATCGCGCAGGTTCGCTTCGAGCGGCGGCCACCAGGCCTTGAATTTGCGCCGCTGGAAGGCGATGGCCGCCTGCATCGACTGGTTGTCTCCGGGCGTTGCAACGGGCTCGGCGAACGCCTGGTTCGTGGGCAGTTCCTCGCCGCCGGTATCGCCGTCCACCGTGTAGTCGAAGGAGGTGTCCAGGTAGATCAGCCCCTGCACCCGTGCGGGAAACCGGCCCGCAAACCGCGTGAGTTCGTTGCCGGCGATCGAATGACCGGCCAGCACCACGCGCTCGAGCGCGAGGTCGTCGAGCACCGCCTTCAGGTCGGCGACGAGATCGTCCACCTCGTAATGCTGCGTGGCGCTTTGGACGGGCAGCGGCTTGCCGGAGAGGCCGTAGCCGCGCCGGCTGATCGCCACCACGCGCGAGAAATCGCTCGCCAACGCAGGCGCGAGGCCGTCGAAGTAACGCGCGTTGCCGCCGAGGCCGGCCAGCAGCACGATGACGGGGCCCGCGATGCCGGGCCGGTGCCAGTCGCGCACCTGGAGCGAGACTTCGGGTGCGCTGGACACCTTCACGCGGCGTTCGGTGACGCAGACCGCGGCGGGGCCGGTGCCCACCCCACCGCCGCCACTGCCGCTGCCACCACCGCCGCCGCAGGCCGTCATGGCGAGCGCTGGCGCAAGGGCGGCCATGGCGCGCAGGATGTGCCTGCGCCGGGGTTGGAACCAGAAGGGCCGGAGGGGTTGCGAGGGAAGGCGATTCACGTCGATGTGCTTTCTGCAGGGGAGCGGTCCAGTGTGTGTTTCGCACCTGAAGAAGCCCTTCGCCCTTCATGAAGATTTCCTGAAGTCCCTGCGCGGGGCTTGGCAGATACTTCGCCCCATTCCGACCAATGGGCGATGCCGCCCTGCACATCCCATGAACCTTCTGCTTGTTGAGGACGATCTCGATCTCGGCAACGGCGTGCGCATCGCGCTGGTCAACCAGGGCATGGACGTGGTGTGGGTGCGCCGCCTCGACGACGCCCTGCGCACCCTGGCCGGCGGCACGTTCGACATGGTGCTGCTCGACCTGGGCCTGCCCGATGGCGACGGGCTCGACCTCCTGTTTCGCCTGCGCCGCGACCGGCAGATATTGCCGGTGCTGGTGCTGAGCGCGCGCGATGCGCTCAACGACCGCCTGCGCAGCCTGGACGACGGCGCGGACGATTACCTCGTCAAGCCTTTCGCGCTCGCCGAATTGCTCTCGCGCGTGCGGGCGCTGGCGCGCCGCAGCTACGGCTTCAACGACGAGACCATCCGCATGCGCGGCCTCGCGCTGCACGAGCCCACGCGCGGCGTGATCGTCGATGGCGAGCCGGTGGACCTCTCGCGCTGCGAGTTCGACCTGCTGGCGCTGCTGCTCAAGCGCACCGGCCGTGTGGTCACGCGCCGCGTGATGGAAGAGCAGGTGCTGCCCGGCGGCCAGGCCAACGGCAGCAACTCGCTGGAGGTGCACATCTCCAACCTGCGCAAAAAGATCGGGCAGGGCTACATCCGCACGGTGCGCGGCATCGGCTACGTGATCGACATGCAGTCGTTGGTGCGGAGCACGCCCCGATGATGCAGGCCCTGGCGCTGCGCTGGAAGAAGTGGAAGCAGCCCTCGCTGATGCGGCGGCTGCTGCTCGCGCAGATGGCCGTGGTGGCCCTGCTCTGGACCATGGCCATCGCGCTCCTGCTGTACGACTCGTACGAAGACCCCGAGCTCCTGAAGTACGAGAAGATCTTCCGCTCGATTCTCTCGATCTCTGAAAACCTGGCCGATCAACCCGCCCGGCAGCAGCAGAGCCTGGCGGCCTTCGACATGGCGCTGCTCGAATCCGTGGGCGACGGCAATGCCGCGTCCGACACCGCGCCGGTCATGCAGGTGTGGCAGAAGGACAAGCTGATCTACCGCTCCACGGCGGCCGTGCCCGTCATCCTCAACACGGTGCCCGACCGCATCGAGACCGTGAAGGCGGGCGGCCGCGAATGGCGTGCGCGCACGCTGGTCTCTTCCAATGGCGACACCCGCGTGATGCTGGCCGAGCCCAGCGTCTGGCGGCTGACGGTGACTGTCATGTACCGCGGCTTCTACGTGCTGCCGCTGGTGATCAGCCTGCCGTTCCTGATCTTTCCGGCGTGGCTCTCGATGCGCGTCGCGCTGCGGCCCTGGCGGCAGGTGACCAAGGAGACCTCCGAGCGCGGCCCCGCCGACATGACGCCGCTGTCGTACACGCCGCCCCACAAGGAACTGCAGCCGCTGGTGCAGAGCATCAACAGCCTCTTGCAGCGCGTGCGCGACAGCACCTCGCGCGAGCGCAGCCTGATCGCCGACGCGGCCCACGAACTGCGAACGCCGCTCGCGGCCATGCGCGTGAACGTGGAGGCGTTGAAGGAGCAGAGCACCGACGAAGGCCAGCGCGAACTCATGGGCAACCTGCTGCGCAGCAACGACCGCGCGGCTCGGCTGGTGGGGCAACTGCTGCAGCTCATGCGCAGCGACGCGGTGCTGCACGGCGGCCTGCCGGTCATGCTGTCGCTCGATGCGCTGGTACAGGACCGTCTGGCGATGATCGAAGGCCTCGCCCGCGCCCGCGGTGTGGAGCTGGAGCTCGATGGAGAAGGCCAGGTGCCGGTATTGGGCGAGCGCGAAAGCCTGGCCTCGATGGTCGACAACCTCATCAACAACGCCATCAAGTACAGCCCGGAGAACGCAACGGTCACGGTGCGGGTGGCCCGCGAGGGCGCCCGGGCGGTGCTGACCGTGGCCGACCGGGGCCCGGGCATTCCGCCTGCGCTGCGGGAGCGCGTGTTCGACCGGTTCTTCCGCAACCCCGACCAGACGCAGAGCGGCAGCGGGCTCGGGCTTGCCATCGTCAAGTCGGTGGTGGACAGGCACGGCGGCAGCGTCGTGCTCGACGAAGCCCTGGGCGGGGGCCTCAGGGCCACGGTGCGGCTGCCGCTGGCGGTGGCCGAGGCGCCCCAGCCCATGCTCTGCACCTGAAACCTCCCCCCGGACGCGGCCAAAGGCCGTGGTCAGGTCCATTTGGGGACAGAGATTTACAATCTATGGCTACCCCCGGCGCCGTCTACAGGACACTTTCAACAATGAAGTGGGTCATTCTTGCTATCTTCGCGCTCAGCGCGCTCTACGTTCACTTCCGCGGGCAGGTCCGGCATCGCTTCTTCAGACAGCTCTCTGATCACTCGACCTTCCTCGCGCCGCTGAACGTCTTCATGTACCTTTTCTCGAAGGTGCCGGGTACGCCGTACCTGTCGCCCGCCGAGTTTCCCGAGATGCGGGTGCTCGAGCAGAACTGGGAAGTCATCCGCGAAGAGGCGCTGGCCATGCGCAACGGCGGCAGCATCAAGGCATCGAGCCAGTTCAACGACGTGGGCTTCAACTCCTTCTTCAAGAGCGGCTGGAAGCGCTTCTACCTGAAGTGGTACGACGAGGCGCATCCCTCGGCCGCCATCCTGTGCCCGCGCACGACCGAGCTGCTCAAGGGCATCGGCACCATCAAGGCGGCCATGTTCGCCGAGCTCCCGCCCGGCAGCCGCCTCGTGCGCCACCGCGACCCCTTCGCCGGCTCGCTGCGCTACCACCTGGGCCTGTGGACGCCCGGCGTCGAAGGCTGCTACATCGACGTGGACGGCCAGCGCTACCACTGGCGCGACGGCGAGGCCGTGGTGTTCGACGAGACCTTCATCCATTACGCCGAGAACACCACCGACCACGACCGCGTGATCCTGTTCTGCGACATCGAGCGTCCGCTGAAGTACCGCTGGGCCAGCGCCGTGAACCGCTGGTTCGCCAAGAACCTGCTGGCCGCCGCGAGCTCGCCCAACGATGCGGGCGACAAGACGGGCGGCATCAACCGCGCGTTCAAGTACATCTACCAGATCCGCGTGGTCGGCAAGCGCCTGAAGGCCTGGGACAAGCGCGCGTACTACCTCGTGAAGTGGTCCATCTTCGGCGGCCTCGCCCTCTGGATCTTCTGGTAATCACGCAAGGCGCCCGGCGTGGGCGCCGACCATTTCCGCCAGCGCGTCGGCCACGGCCCTGACGCGCGGCGAGCGCCTCACATCGGGGTGCACCACGCTCCACACCTCCCGCATCACAGGCCGGCCTTCGCCGGGCACTTCGACCAGTGCAGCGTCGCCGCGCGCCATGAAGTCCGGCAGCATCGCGAGGCCCAGGCCCCCGCGGCATGCGTTGTGCAAGGCCGTGAGGTCGTTGCTGCGCAAAACGAAGGGGCGCGCACCGGCAAGCTCGGCCAGCAGTTGCTGGTGCGGCACGTTGCCGGGCGAATCGCTGTAGCCGAGAAAGCGCCAGTCGCTCTCCGCGCGCGTGAGCCACACCGGCGCGGCATAGAGGCGAAAGGCCAACTCGCCGAGCTTGCGCGCGGCCAGGCCCGGCTCGGTCGGGCGCATGAAGCGGATCGCGATGTCCGCGTCGCGGCGCTGCAGGTTGGCGCTGCGCAGTTCGCCGACGATGTCCAGCGCGATGCCCGGCCACCGGTCGCTTTGCGCAGCTTGCGCGGCCCACAGCGGCACGATGAAATGGCTGGCGAAGGCCGGTGGCGCCGAGACGCGCACCGTGCCCTGGTGGGCCGTGTTCGCGGCGGCGGCACGCGCGAAGGCCAGCACCTCTTGTTCCAACCGCTCGGCGGGTGCGAGCAGCGCTTCGCCTTCCTGCGTCAGCGCCCAGCTTCGCGGCAGGCGGTCGAAGAGGCGCACGCCGATGTGCGACTCCAGCGCGCCGACGCGGCGCGCGACCGTCGAGTGCTCCACGCGCAACTGCCGCGCCGCGCCCGAGAGGCTGCCTTCGCGCGCCACCGCGACGAAGAAGCGGATGTCGTCCCACGCAAGGGATGCGAGAGAAACGGGCGCGATGGCATCGGGGCGGTGAGCTGGCGATTCGTGCACAACGGATGCGAAGTTTTGGGGAATGGCCAGGCATTCTGCCCGCCGATATCGTCCTGTGCATCGTTTGTCACTTCACAGGAATCGCCATGAGCACCATGCAACAACCCATCATTTCGTACGGCGCGCCCGTGTCCCTCGACGTCGCCCGGCGCGTGGCCGCGGCCGCCGAAGCCGAGGCGCGCGCCCACGGCTGGCCGATGGTCATCGCGGTGATGGACAGCGCCGCCAACCTCGTGGTGCTGCACAAGATGGACCACGCGCAGACCGGCAGCGTCGAGATCGCGCAGGCCAAGGCGCGCAGCACCGTGCGCTTCAAGCGGCCGACGCGCGTGTTCGAAGAGGCACTCGCCGCGGGCGGCCTCAACCTGCGCCTGCTGGCCACCGAGGGCGCATGCCCGCTCGAAGGCGGGCTGCCGCTGATGCACGAAGGCTGCCTCGTGGGCGCCGTCGGCGTCTCGGGCATGCAGTCGACGCAGGATGCGCAGGTGGCGGCCGCGGGCGTCGAGGCGCTCTGACTGCCGCTCTGACCGCGCGGCTCAGGCTTCGGCCAGCACCAGCCGTTCGCGCTTCGTGCGCGCCCAGCTGACGAGCACCGCGAGCAGCGTGCCGCCGACCACGTCGAGCAGCACGTGCTGGCGCGTCGCGAGCGTCGAGTAGACGATGCCGAAGGCCCACAGCAGGTTCACACAATGCGTCCACGCGGGCGCGCCCACGCTGCGCAACTGCCGGCCCAGCAGCACGGCCGTGAACACCGCAAAGGCCACGTGCAGCGACGGGAAGGCATTGCCACCCACGTCGGTGGCCTTCAAGAACTGCAGCGCCGGGTACTGCGACCAATCGACCGCGAACACCGGCACCGTGGTCGGAAAGAACCAGAACACCACCAGGCCGATCGTCGCCATGACCGCGGCGCCCTGCGCGCAGGCCCAGAGCTCGGCCTTGTCCTTCGCAAGCGCAGGCGCGAGCGAGATGTAGAACCACAGCGAGCCGTACAGCAGCATCGCGTCGTCGCTCACGGCCACCCAGTGGTCGATGGGCGTGAGCGGCATCACCGTCGGCGTCGACGGCGGGTTGTGCATCACCCAGAAGTACAGGAAGAAGAAGCCCGAGATGCCGGCCGTGGTGCCGATCATCTTGACGAACCAGAGCGTCGCGATCCGCTGTCCCAGTGCCATGTACCAGGGCACGGAAGGAAGGGCGGCGGGGCTCGAGCGGGATGTCACCGATGCGGCTTTCGGAAAGGGGATCGCCCCAGCTTATGCAACTGCATTGCGTGAACATTGCGCCTGGGCGGCCTAGGGGCTCTCCTAGAATGTCCGGCCCATCCGCTCCACTGCCTCCCCGCATCCTCTGCATCCCCTCATGAGAATCCTGCTTGTCGAAGACGAAGTCGATCTGGCGCAGGCGCTCGCGTCGGCCTTGCGCCAGAACCAGGCGGTGGTCGATGTGGCGGGCTCGCTGCGCGAAGCCGAGGAGGCCGCGCTCGGCGCGCAGCACGACGTGATCGTGCTCGACCGCGGGCTGCCCGACGGCGACGGCCTCTCGCTCGTGGCGTTCCTGCGGCAGAACGACATCGCCGCCGCCGTGCTGGTGCTCACCGCCATGTCCGACGTGGCGGAGCGCGTGCTGAGCCTGGATGGCGGCGCGGACGACTACCTCGCCAAGCCCTTCTCGATGGACGAGCTCATGGCGCGCGTGCGCGCCTTGGCGCGTCGCCCCGCGGTGCGCGCCAACTTCGTCATGACGCTCGGGCAGTTGCGCTTCGACCACCACGCGCGGCAGGCCCACGTGGGCGAGGCGAGCCTCACGCTGCCGCGGCGCGAACTGCTGGTGCTGGAGACCCTGCTCGAGCACCGCGGCCGCACCGTGCTGCGCGAGGCGCTGCAGGACCGCGTGTACGGCCACAAGGACGACATCCAGTCGAATGCGCTCGACACGCACGTCTCGCGGCTGCGCTCCAAGCTCGACAAGGCGGGCGCGCAGGTCGAGATCCATGCGATCCGCGGCGTGGGCTATCTCATCTGCGCGGCGTCGGCGGCCTGACGCATGAGCCTGAGCCTGCTCTCGCTGCGCTGGCGGCTGATCTGGAGCCTGATCCTGCTGCAGGTGGTGGTCGGCTCGCTGGTGCTGGGCGGTTTCATCGGCCTGGCGTGGGTGCTGGGCCGCGTGGTCGACGAGACCGGGCAGGAGACCGTCGCGGTGATCCAGCGCGCGCTGACCCGCGACGCCGCCGGCAAGCTGATCGTGGTGCCGACGGCCGAATTCCTGCGCCTGCAGAACGGCGACCCGGGCTTCTGGTTCATCGCGCGCGATGCCAAGGGCGCCGAAGTGCGTCATGGCGATGTGCCGCCCAAATACGCGACGCTCATGACGACGCTCGACGGCATGGCGCGCATCGCCATCGAGCCCGCGAAGGACAACACCCAGCCCAAGGCCCGCTTCGAGCGCGTCGAGACCACTGCCGGCCCGGTCAACGTGCTCGCGCAGACCGGCAGTCCGCTGTCGGTGAAGAACACGTTGAAGGGCACGGGCCTCGTGTTCCTGTTCCTGGTGGCGCCGATGGCGCTGCTCACCAGCCTGGGCGTGATCCTGGCCACGCCCTTCGTGGTGAAGCGCGGCCTGCAGGGCGTGGTGGCCACCGCGGAGCATGCGGAGGGCATCGACGTGCACGAGCGCACCACGCGCCTGCCGCTCGCGAACGTGGCCAGCGAGATCCGCCCGCTGGTCAACGCCGTCAACCGCGCCTTCGACCGGCTCAACGAAGGCTACGACCGGCAGGAGCGGTTCCTCGCCGACGCCGCGCACGAGCTGCGCACGCCGATCACCACGCTGCAGATCCACCTGGAAGGCCTGCCGAACGATCCACTCAAGGTGAAGCTGATGCAGGCCTCGGCGCGCCTGGCCACGCTGGCCGAGCAATTGCTCGACCTGCAGCGCCTGGACCACGTCGTGCCGCAGGAAGAGCCGGTGGACCTGAGGGCGCTGTGCGAGCGCGTGGCGGCCGACATCGCGCCGCTCGCGATCCAGAACCGTTGCACGCTCTCGGTCGATGCGCCGCAGCCGCTGATGGTGCACGGCGATGCGCCCTCGCTCGAACGCGCGCTCACCAACCTGATCCAGAACGCCATCGAGCATGGCGGGCAGGGCTGCGACATCGAGGTGCGGCTGTGCGCGCCCTCGTGCATCGAGGTGCTGGACTCGGGGCCCGGCATTCCCGAGGCGGACCGCGAGCGCGTGGTGGCGCCGTTTCATCGGCTCGTGCCGCGCGGGCGCGGCGCGGGGCTGGGGCTGCATCTCGTGGCCGAGGTCGCGCGCCTGCATCGCGGTCAACTGACCATCGGTTCGAGCGAATCGGGTGGCGCGAAGATGCGGCTCGAGTTGAACCTCAACGCGTGAGAATCGCGTCGCCATGAACCTCATCGACCGGCTGCCCGAGCCCACGAACCTTGCGAGCGCGCAGGCGTTGATCGCGCGCGTGCAGGCGGTGCTCGATGCAGAGGGGCTCGCCATGCGCGCACCGCCGCCCGAGCCCACCACCTGCTGCGGGCGCGGCTGCAACGGCTGCGTGTGGGAAGGCTGGCTCGCCGCGGTGAACTACTGGCGCGACGAGGCTTCGCTGCTGCTGGCCTAGCGACCTGGCGGCCTACCGCGTCTCCCAGAACCCGCGGTGCGTGGCGATCATTTCCTCGGCCACTTCAGGCACCGGCCCGATCACCTCGACGTGCTTCTGCCCGCGCGCGAACACCTCGCGGCACGGCAGGCTCAGCGTCGGGTTCTCGGGGTGGTCGCCCGTGAGCGCGAGCAGCGCCGATTCTTCCGCGCCATAAACGATGCGCCCGATGTTCGCCCAGTAGCTCGTGCCCGCGCACATCGCGCAGGGCTCGAAGGTCGTCACCAGCGTGCACTGCCAGAGGTAGTCGGCCGGCCAGTTCTGCGCGGCGTGGCGCGCGAGCGTTGCCTCGGCGTGGTTCACCGTGTCGATGTTGCCCTGCTCGGCGAGGATGGTCTCGCCGTCGGGCGCGACGAGCACCGCGCCGAAGGGGTGGCGGCCCATCGCCATCGCGCGGCGGGCCACTTCGTCGGCGCGCCGCAGCGCGCGAAGGATCTGGTCGTGGGTCATGCGCGTCTCACTGGTTCTGGGAGCCGCGGTGGGCCCAGCCCGTGGTGTGTTTTTCGATCACGCTGAAGAGCTCGTACATCAGCATCGCCATCGCGCCCACCACCATCAGGCCCGCGAAGGCCAGGCCCATCTGCATGGCCGAGCCGGCCGAGATCAGCAGGTAGCCGATGCCCTCGTTGGCCGCAGTCATCTCGCTCACCGTGGTGCCGACGAAGGCCAGCGTGATCGCCACCTTCAGCGAGCCGAAGAAGTAGGGCATGGAGCGCGGCAGGCCGATCTTCATGAGCACGTCCCAGCGCTTGGCACCGAGCACGCGCAGCACGTCTTCGAGCTCGGGCTCCATCGTGGCCAGGCCCGTCGCGATGTTGACCATGATCGGGAAGAAGCTGATGAGAAACGCCGTGAGAATCGCCGGCCCCGCACCGATGCCGAACCACACCACCAGGATCGGTACGAAGGCCGCCTTGGGCAGCGCGTTGAAGGCCGTCATGAGCGGATAGATCGCCGCATACGCGATGCGCGAGCTGCCGATGACGAAGCCCATCAGCACGCCCACCACGATCGCGAGGCCGAAGCCCGCCATCGTGACCCAGAAGGTGCGCCACGCATGGCCCGCGATGATCTCCTTGAACTCCCAGAACTGCGTCCAGATGCGCCACGGACTCGGGAAGATGAAGTCCGAGACCTCGAAGCCCGCGCAAATGATCTGCCACAGCAGCAGCACCGCGACCAAGAGCAGCCAGGGCGACCAGCGTTCGATCTGTTTCGAATTCTTCATCATGCGACCGCCTTGCCGCGCATCGCGCCGATGTGCCCGCGAAGTTCCAGCACGATGTCGGTGAACTCTTTCGTGTAGGTGAGTTCGAGCTCGCGCGGACGCGGCAGCTCGATATCGCGTTTCACCACGAAGCGGCCCGGGCTCTTGCTCATCACGTACACCGTGTCGGCCAGGAACACCGATTCGCGCAGGTCGTGCGTCACCAGGATCACGTTGAACTGCTGCTCGGTCCAGAGGTCGCGCAGGATGCACCAGAGCTCCTCGCGCGTGAACGCGTCGAGCGCGCCGAAGGGTTCGTCCAGCAGCAGCATCTTGGGCTCGTGGATGAGCGCGCGGCAGATGCTCGCGCGCTGCTGCATGCCGCCCGAGAGCTGCCACGGAAACTTGTCTTCATAGCCCGCGAGGCCCACCTTCTGCAGCAGCCTGCGCGCGCGCTCGACGTATTCTTTTCGCCTGGCCTTGAAGTTCGAGCGGTAGGGCTCCACGATCTCCAGCGGCAGCAGCACGTTGTCGACCGTGGTACGCCACGGCAGGAGCGACGGCGCCTGGAAGGCCATGCCCGAGATCTTGAGCGGTCCGGTCACCGGCGCGCCGTCGATGCGGATCTTGCCCATCGAGGGCATCTTCAGCCCCGTGGTGAGCTTCATGAAGGTCGACTTGCCGCAGCCCGAAGGCCCGACGATCGCGATGAACTCGCCGCGCTTGACCTTCAGGTCGATCGCCTCGACCGCGAAGTGGTTCTCGCGCAGCAGCTCCTCGTTGTAGGCGAGCCAGACGTCCTGGAATTCGACGAAGGGGGCGGCAGTGTCGCTCGGTGCGTCCGCCATCACTTGCGCAGGATTCCGCTGAGTTCGGCGGCCGGCGGCAGCAGGGCGGCGGTCCACACGGCATCGGGGCTCACGCGGGTCTTGGTGTTGAAGGCGTCGGACACCTGCGAGGCCATGAGCGACATGCGGCCCGCGTTGACGCCGCCGAAGCCCTCGGCGCGCGCGTCGGCGCTGTTGATCACCGTGTCGATGGCCAGCTGCAGGCGGCGGGTTTCCAGCTTGCTGTCGATGATGCCGTCGCGCGCCTTCACCGACTCGATGCCCATCGCCGGATTGGCGATGACTTCCTTGGCACCCTTGGCAAAGGCCGAGAGGAATTTCTTCACCGCCGCCGGGTTCTCCTTGATGAGCTTGGGCGACGCGATGATCACGTTGCCGTAGAGCTTCACGCCGTAGTCGGGGTAGGGCAGCACCACCACGTCGGCCGTCTTGGCGCCGCGCGCCTCCAGGTTCAGGAGCGAGGTGAAGGTGAAGCCGGTGATGGCGTCGATGTCGCCGCGCATCAGCATGGTCTCGCGCAGCGTCGGGTCCATGGCGGTCCAGTTCACGGCACCGATGTTGTTGGCCTTGGCGAAGATCGGGAACGCGCGGCGGCCCGCGTCGAACACCGGCGCGCCGAGCTTCTTGCCGGCCAGGTCCGCGGGCTTGGTGATGCCGCTCTTCTTGAGCGCCATGACCGAGGCCGGCGTGTTGTTGTAGACCATCATCACCGCGACCGGCTTGTTGGGGCTATCGGGGTTGTTGGCGTGGAATTCCATCAGCGCCGCGAGGTCGGCAAAGCCCATTTCGTAGGCACCCGATGCCACGCGCGTGACCGTGCCGCCGGAGCCGTTGCCCGCGTCGATCGTCACGTCCAGGCCCGCCGCCTTGAAGTAGCCCTTGGCGGCAGGGTGCAGGAACAGCGCCGCCGGTCCTTCGAAGCGCCAGTCGAGCTGGAACTTGATCGGCGTCGGGGCCTGCGCATGGGCCGCTGAAAGGCCGAAGCTCAGGGCCGAGGCGGCGAGAAAGGACTGGAGCAGTTGGCGCTTGTTCATGCGGGATCCGTGAAGGTGAATGCTTCGGCATTCAAGCAAAAACGGTGCCCGCACGCGATTGGTGCGAACCCTTCCGGGCTGGCCACGGCGGTGCGCAACGGAGTGCTTCCAGTGCAAAAACACGAAAAAACGCCCCGCTGCGTCACCACGGCGGGGCGTTTTCGCTGGAGGCAGCGTGGGTTACTTCAGCGCGGTCGTCGCATTGGCCACCGCCAGCGCCGTCATGTTGACCACGCGCCGCACGGTCGACGAAGGCGTCAGCACATGCGCCGAGCCCGCCCCGCCCAGGAGGATCGGGCCGACCGTGATGCCGTTGGCACCGGTCATCTTGAGCACGTTGTAGAGGATGTGCGCCGAGTCCAGGTTCGGGCACACCAGGAGGTTCGCCTCGCCCGTGAGCGTGGTCTCGGGCAGCGCGGTGCGGCGCACTTCTTCCGAGAGCGCGGCGTCGCCGTGCATCTCGCCGTCGCATTCGATGTCGGGCGCCATCTGCGCGAACAGGTCGCGCGCCAGGCGCATCTTGCGCGCCGACCCGCGGCTGGAGGTGCCGTAGTTCGAGTGCGAGAGGAAGGCCACCTTGGGCGGCAGGCCGAAGCGGCGCACCTCTTCGGCGGCCATGAGCGCGATGCTCGCGAGCATCTCGGCGCTCGGGTCTTCGTTCACGTTGGTGTCGGTGATGAAGACCGTGCGCTTCTCCAGCGTGAGCGCGTTGAGCGTCGCGAAACCCGGCGCGCCGCGCTTCAGGCCAATCAGGTTGCGGATGTGCTCCAGGTGCACGTCGAAGCGCCCGACCAGGCCGCAGATCATCGCGTCGGCATCGCCCAGGTGCAGCATCAGCGCGGCGATGGTGGTGTTGGAGCGGCGCACCATGGTCTTGGCGGCCTCGGGCGTCACGCCGCGGCGGCCCATGAGCTTGTGGAAGGCTTCCCAGTACACGCGGAAACGCGGGTCGTCCTCGGGGTTGACGATCTCGAAGTCGGTGCCCGCGCGGATGTGCAGGCCCGCCTTCTTGATGCGCGCCTCGATCACGGCGGGGCGGCCCACCAGGATCGGGTGCGCCAGGCCTTCGTCGACGGCCAGCTGCGCGGCGCGCAGCACGCGCTCGTCCTCGCCCTCGGCGTAGGCCACGCGCTTGGCGGTGGCCAGCTTGGCGGCGGTGAACACCGGGCGCATGAACATGCCGGTCTGGTAGACGAAGCGCGTGAGGTGCTGGCGGTAGGCCTCCATATCCTCGATGGGGCGGGTGGCCACACCGGAAGCCGCGGCTGCCTTGGCCACGGCCGGCGCGATGCGCAGGATGAGGCGCGAATCGAAGGGCTTCGGAATGATGTAGTCGGGCCCGAACGAGAGCTCCTGCCCCGCGTAGGCCGTGGCCACTTCCTCGCTGATGTCGGCCTTGGTGAGGTCGGCGATCTCGCGCACGCAGGCCAGCTTCATTTCTTCCGTGATCTTGGTCGCGCCGCAATCGAGCGCGCCGCGGAAGATGTACGGGAAGCACAGCACGTTGTTGACCTGGTTCGGGTAGTCCGAGCGGCCGGTGGCGATGATGCAGTCCGGCCGCACGGCCTTGGCCAGCTCGGGGCGGATCTCCGGCTCGGGGTTGGCCAGCGCCAGGATGATGGGCTGCGTGCCCATGGTCTTGACCATGTCGGCCGACATCACGCCGGGGGCCGAGCAGCCGAGGAACACATCGGCGTCCTTCACCACGTCGGCCAGGGTGCGGGCGCCGGTGTCTTTCTGGGCGTAGCGCGATTTCGATTCGTCGAAGCCGCCCGCGCGGCCGATGTAGATGAGGCCTTTGGAGTCGCAGGCGTAGATGTTGGCGGGCTTGGCGCCCAGGCCGACCATCACATCGAGGCAGGCGATGGCGGCGGCGCCCGCGCCCGAGACGGCGATCTTCACGTCCTCGATCTTCTTGCCCACGAGCTCCAGCCCGTTGATGAGCGCCGCGGCCGAGATGATGGCCGTGCCGTGCTGGTCGTCATGGAACACCGGGATGTTCATGCGCTCGCGCAGCTTCTTCTCGATGTAGAAGCACTCGGGCGCCTTGATGTCTTCCAGGTTGATGCCACCCAGCGTGGGCTCCAGCGCCGCGATGATGTCGACCAGCTTGTCGGGGTCGTTCTCGGCCAGCTCGATGTCGAACACGTCGATGCCGGCGAATTTCTTGAAGAGGCACCCCTTGCCTTCCATCACCGGCTTGGCGGCCAGCGGGCCGATGTTGCCCAGGCCCAGCACCGCGGTGCCGTTGGTGACCACGCCCACGAGGTTGCCGCGCGCGGTGAATTCGACCGCCAGCGACGGGTCGGCGGCGATGTCCAGGCACGGATAGGCCACGCCCGGCGAATAGGCCAGCGACAGGTCGCGCTGGTTCAAGAGGGGCTTGGTGGGGGTGATCGAAATCTTGCCCTTGACGGGCGAGCGATGGTATTCGCGCGCTGCCTCGCGAAGTGCTTCTTCTGCGGGGGAGAGGGGTGCAGCCATGAAATGTCTCCTTGTTTCTGACGGGCAATGAGGCTACCGCAAAAGCGCGACCCTCTCCCGCGGGGGGAATGCCGAAAACGCCTGAACCCATAGCTTGCGCGAAACCGGGGCGGCCGGTTCGCTAAACTCCGGCGCTGTTGATCGAGGTGCATCCAGGTGAATCGAGGTTAACCATAAGAAAGCCGAGCCTTGCCGCGAGGGCGGCGGGCATCGTCAACCCAAACACAAAGACAACGGAGGGGCAGCGCATGACACCCGGACCTTTCACCAGCACCGACCCGGACGTCGTGGTCATCGGCGGCGGCCCTTCGGGCTCCACCGTGGCCGCGCTGCTCGCGGACAAGGGCCACGACGTGGTCCTGATCGAGAAGGCGCAGCACCCGCGCTTTCACATCGGCGAATCGCTGCTGCCGATGAACATGCCTCTCTTCGACCGGCTGGGCGTGCGCACCGAGGTCGAGGCCATCGGCATCAAGAAGCACGGCGCCGAGTTCGTCTCGCCCTGGCACGACCACACGAGCCACTTCAATTTCGGCGAGGCGATGGACAAGAGCTTTCCGTACGCGGTGCACGTGCGCCGCTCGGAATTCGACGAGCTGCTGTTCCGCCATGCCGGCAAGCGCGGCGCGCGCACCTTCGAGGGCCAGCGCGTCACCGGCGTGGACATGGACGCCGGCAAGGGCACGCCCGACAACCGCCCGCTGGTGAAGATCAAGGCCGACGACGGCACCGAGACGACCTGGCGCCCGCGCTTCGTGATCGATGCGAGCGGCCGCGACACGCTGCTGTCCAACCAGTTCGATGCCAAGCAGCGCAACCGCAAGCACGCGAGCGCCGCGCTCTACGGCCACTTCGCCAACGCCGAGCGCCGGCCCGGGCGCTTCGAGGGCAACATCACGCTCTTCTGGTTCGACCACGGCTGGTTCTGGTACATCCCGCTGAAGGACGGCACCGTGAGCGTCGGCGCCGTGGCCTCGCCCGCGTACTTCAAGCGCCGCCAGGGCGCGTCGCTCGAAGACTTCCTCATGCAGACCATCGCGCTCGCGCCCAAGCTGGCCGCGCGCCTTGCGAACGCCACGCTGATGGAGGGCGCCACCACCACCGGCAACTACGCCTACGACTCCAAGTTCTGCCGCGGCGACCGCTTCATGATGGTGGGCGATGCCTACGCCTTCGTGGACCCGATGTTCTCCTCGGGCGTGTACCTGGCGATGAACAGCGGCTTCGAGGCCGCGACCGCGGCCGACCACTGGCTCAAGGGCGAAGCGAAGGAGGCCGAGCGCGCCTTCCGCCACTACGAGAAGGTCATGAAGCACGGGCCGAAGATGTTCTCGTGGTTCATCTACCGCATCACCTCGCCGGCCATCCGCCGGCTCTTCATGAACCCGCGCAACGTGTGGCGCATGCAGGAGGCGCTCTTGTCCATCCTGGCCGGCGACCTGTTCCGCGACACGCCCATCGGCCCGCGCTTCTGGGGCTTCAAGGTGACGTACTACGCCTCGTGCATCGGCATCCTGCCGCAGGCCGTGAAGACCTGGGCATGGCGCAGGCGGAACCTGAAAGAGTCGCTGGAGGCAGCGAAAACCTGACGCGATGCCTTCGCGTCATCACCGTTCTCCCTGAGCCTGTCGAAGGGCCAGCGCCCGATCGGGCGAGGCTTCGACAAGCTCAGCCCGAACGGTGGTCGTAAAGGGAGCGCCCTGGGCTCGAGAGCAGCCCGCTCACACTGAGCTTGTCGAAGTGCTGGCGCAAGGCTTCGACAAGCTCAGCCCGAACGGCGGTCATGACGCCGCCCGAACGGGAGTGATCGATCAGTCCGGCGTGACGGTGTGCTGGGCGAGCGCTTCGAGCGCGCGCACCAGTGCCGAGTGATCCTGCTGCCCATGGCCGAGCGCCGCGCAGGCGTTCATCAACTGGGCCGCACCCGCCGTCTGCGGCAGTGCCACGCCCAGCGAACGCGCGCTCTGCAGCGCGAGGTTCAGGTCCTTCTGGTGCAGCGCGATGCGGAAACCCGGCGCGAAGGTGCGCTTGATCATCCGTTCGCCGTGCACTTCGAGGATGCGCGAGCTCGCAAAGCCGCCCATCAGCGCCTGGCGCACCTTGGCCGGATCGGCGCCCGCCTTCGAGGCGAACAGCAGCGCCTCGCCCACCGCCGCGATGTTCAGCGCCACGATGATCTGGTTGGCCACCTTGCAGACCTGGCCGTCGCCCACGGCGCCCACCAGCGTGACGTTCTTGCCCATCTTGTCCAGCAGCGGCTTCACGCGCTCGAAGGTGCCTTCGTCGCCGCCGCACATGATCGTGAGGCTCGCGGCCTTGGCGCCCACTTCGCCACCGGAGACCGGCGCGTCGATGTAGCCGCAGCCAAGCGCCACGATGCGCTTGGCGAAGGCCTTGGTGGCGATCGGGTCGATGGAGCTGCAGTCCACCACGATCTTGCCGCGCGAGTCCTTCAGGCCCTCGGCCACGCCGTGCGTGCCCGGCTCGCCGAACAGCACCTTCTCCACGTCGGGCGTGTCCGGCACCATGATGAAGATGATGTCCGACTGGCGCGCCACTTCGGCGGCAGAGGCGCAGATCTTGGCCTTGGAGATGAAGGGCTCGGGCGTGTTGCCCTGCGTGTTCACGAAGAGCTGGTGGCCGGCGTCGAGCAGGTGGCCCGCCATGGGCGCGCCCATGATGCCGAGGCCGATGAATCCGATTTTCTGGGGTGTGGTCGTCATGTCTCTTTTTTCCAATCTGAAGTCGTGTCTTGTTGCCTGGCTTATTGCCTGTCTTATTGCGTGAGCGCTTCGCGCCATCCGAGGCCGTCGACCGTGTCCTTGCGCGGCTTGTATTCGCAGCCGATCCAGCCGTCGTAGCCCAGCGCATCGATGTGCCTGAAGAGCCACGGGTAGTTGATCTCGCCCGTGCCCGGCTCTCCGCGGCCGGGGTTGTCGGCCAGCTGGATGTGGCCGATCTGCGCGAGGTGCTTGGTGAGCGTGTTGCCCAGTTCGCCCTCCATGCGCTGCGCGTGGTAGATGTCGTACTGCACCTTCAGGTTGGGCGAGCCCACCGCCTCGATGAGCGCGAGCGCCTTGTCGGTGCGGTTCAGATAGAAGCCCGGAATGTCGAAGGTGTTGATTGGCTCGATCAGCATGCGGATGCCCGCGGCCTCCAGCTCCCGCGCGGCCAGGCGCAGGTTGTCGATCACCGTGCGGTTCACCACGTTGATGTCGGCGCCCTCGGGCACCTTGCCGACGAGGCAGTTGACCTGCGGGCAGCCGAGCGCGCTCGCGTAGTCGATCGCCATGCCGATGCCTTCGGCGAATTCGCCGGTGCGGTCGGCCAGGCACGCGATGCCGCGCTCGCCCTTGTCCCAGTCGCCGGCGGGCAGGTTGTGCAGCACTTGCGTGAGGCCGTTGGTGCGGAGGGCTGCGGCGAGTTCCTTCTTCTCGAAGGGGTAGGGGAAGAGGTACTCGACCCCCTTGAAGCCCGCCTTGGCGGCGGCTTCGAAGCGTTGCATGAACGGCAGCTCGGTGAAGAGCATCGTGAGGTTGGCTGCGAACTTGGGCATGTGCGTCTCCGTGCTCAGTCCAGCATCTCGGCCGCGACCGCGGTGGGCGCATCGGCGGGGTGCTCGGCCAGCGGCTCGAACTCGGTGATGTTGTCGATCTCGGTGCCCATCGCGATGTTGGTCACGCGCTCCAGCATCACCTCGATGACCACCGGCACGCTGAACTCGGCCATGAGGGCCTCGGCGCGCTGGATGGCCGGGGCGATCTCTTCCTGCTTGTTCACGCGGATCGCCTTGCAGCCCAGTCCTTCGACGACCTTCAGGTGATCGACGCCGTAGCTGCTCTCGATGCCCGCGTCGGGGCCGGCGTTGATGTTGTCGAACGCGAGCTGCACGCAGTAGTCCATCTCGAAGCCGCGCTGCGCCTGGCGGATGAGGCCCAGGTACGAGTTGTTCACCACGATGTGGATGTACGGCAGCTTGAACTGCGCGCCCACGGCCAGCTCCTCGATCATGAACTGGAAGTCGTAGTCGCCCGAGAGCGCGACGATCTTGCGCGTGGGGTCGGCCGCGCGCACGCCCAGCGCCGCGGGAATGGTCCAGCCCAGCGGGCCGGCCTGGCCGCAGTTGATCCAGTGGCGCGGGTTGTACACGTGCAGGAACTGCGCGGCCGCGATCTGCGAGAGCCCGATGGTGCTCACGTAGCAGGTGTCGTTGCTGAAGTTGTTGTTCATGCACTGGTACACGCGCTGCGGCTTCATCGGCACTTCGTCGAAGTTGGTCTTGCGCAGCATGGTCTTCTTGCGCTCGATGCACGACCTGGCCCACTCGCGGCGGTCGGTGAGCTTGCCCGCGGCCTTCATTTCCTCGGCGACGGCGACGAACTGTTCGAGCGCGGCCTTGGCGTCCGAGACGATGCCGAAGTCGGGCGTGAACACGCGGCCGATCTGCGTGGGCTCGATGTCCACGTGCACGAATTTGCGGCCCTTGGTGTAGACGTCGACCGAACCGGTGTGGCGGTTGGCCCAGCGGTTGCCGATGCCCAGCACGAAGTCGCTCGCGAGCATCGTCGCGTTGCCGTAGCGGTGGCTGGTCTGCAGGCCGCACATGCCGGCCATGAGTGGATGGTCGTCGGGAATCGCGCCCCAGCCCATGAGCGTGGGGATCACCGGCACGCCGGTGGCTTCGGCGAAGCGCACGAGCAGGTCGGACGCATCGGCGTTGATGACGCCGCCGCCGGCCACGATCAGCGGGCGCTCGGCGGCTTGCAGCATGCCGATGGCCTTCTCGATCTGGGCGCGCGTGGCGGCCGGCTTGTAGGGCGTGAGGGGCTCGTAGCTGTCGATGTCGAACTCGATCTCGGCCATCTGCACGTCGAAGGGCAGGTCGACGAGCACGGGGCCGGGGCGGCCCGAGCGCATCAGGTGAAAGGCCTGCTGGAACACCTGCGGCACCTGGCCGGGCTCGCGCACGGTGACCGACCACTTGGTGACGGGCTTGGAGATCGATTCGATGTCCACCGCCTGGAAGTCTTCCTTGTAGAGGCGCGCGCGCGGCGCCTGGCCCGTGATGCAGAGGATCGGGATCGAATCGGCCCAGGCCGAGTACAGGCCCGTGATCATGTCGGTGCCCGCCGGGCCCGAGGTGCCGATGCACACGCCGATGTTGCCGGCCACCGCCCGCGTGTAGCCCTCGGCCATGTGCGAGGCGCCCTCGACGTGGCGCGCGAGGATGTGCGAGATGCTGCCGCGCTGGCGCAGCGCCGAATACATCGGGTTGATGGCCGCGCCGGGCACGCCGAAGGCCTGCGTGACGCCTTCCTTTTCCATCACAAGCACGGCGGCCTGTACTGCTTTCATCTTTGCCATGGACTGTCTCCGTTAAGTGACGTCCACTGTAGGAAGCGGGGGCCATTCGAAGAAGACGGCTGCGGACCATAAAACCTATTCCATGGCGGAATAACTGGCTACCATGGTCATCGCCGGGCCGCCCCGAGGCGACCGCGCCCCCTTGGGGGGCAGCGATACACGCAGTGATGAGCGTGAGGGCAAGGAGTACTCATGGACAGACTGTTGGCAATGGAAATGTTCGTGCGGGTCGTGGAGACCGGCAGCTTCTCGAAAGCCGCGCGCGAATTCAACACGACGCAACCGACCGTGACCAAGCAGATCGCGGCAACGGAAACGCGGCTGAAGGTGCGGCTGCTCAACCGCAACACGCGCGGCGTGAGCCTCACCGAGCCGGGCGCGCTCTATTACGAGAAGTGCAAGACCATCGTGCGCGACGCCGAGGAGGCCGACAGCATCGTGCAGCTGCGGCAGAACCAGGCGCAGGGTCTCTTGCGCGTGGGCACCTCGGTGGCGTTCGGGCGGCGCGTGGTGGTGCCGCTCGCGCTCGAATACATGCGCCGGCATCCGCAGGTCCAGCTGGACCTGAGCTTCGAGGACCGCTACGTCGACCTCATCGCGCAGGGCATCGACGTGGCGATCCGCATGGGCAAGCTGGCCGATTCATCGCTGGGCGCGCGTTATCTCGGCGCGAACCCCTGGGTCATGGTCGCGGCGCCGGGCTACCTGAAGAAGCACGGTACGCCCAAGCGCGCGCAGGACCTGGGCGCGCACGTGGCGCTCATCTACAGCAGCGTGGTGGGCGACGAGTTCTGGCGCATGCACACGCCCAAGGGCGAGCCGGTGACGGTGCCGGTCTCGGGGCGCTTTCGCTCGAACAACCTCTCTGCCGTGCTGGCCGCCGCGCGCGACGGACTGGGCATCGCGCTCATGCCGCGCTATGTGGCGAGCGAGTCGATGGCGGCGGGCAAGGTGGTCGCGGTGCTGGGCGACCACGCGCTGCCCGAGCAGGAGATCCACGCCGTGTTCCCGTCGCCCAAGCTGGTGCCGGGGAAGGTGTCGGGGTTCGTCGCGTTCCTGCAGGGGCGGTTCGACGAAGGCTGGTGGAGCGCTTAGCGCTCAGCCTTTGTGCTTGTGGTTCTCGGGCAGGGCGGCCGGGTCGGCGGCTTCAGGCGCCTGCGGCGGCTCGATCACCTGGTGGCCGTTGCCCACGTGGCCCGAGTCCGCGAACAGGCTCCACGCCGCCATGAACAGCGCCGCGATCACCGGCCCGATCACGAAGCCGTTGATGCCGAAGATCGCCATGCCGCCGATGGTGGACATCAGCACGATGTAGTCGGGCATCTGCGTGTCCTTGCCCACCAGCACCGGGCGCAGGATGTTGTCGACCAGGCCGATCACGAACACGCCCACGAAGATCAGCACGCCCCCCTGCCAGAAGTGCCCCGTGGCCAGGAAGTAGATGGCCACCGGCCCCCAGATGAGCGCCGCGCCCACAGCGGGCAGGAGCGACAGGAAGGCCATCAGCACCGCCCACAAGAGCGCGCCCTGCACGCCGAGGAACCAGAACGCCAGCCCGCCGATGGTGCCCTGCGCGATGGCCACCGCCACGTTGCCCTTCACGGTGGCGCGGATCACGGTGGTGAACTTGTTCAGCAGGTAGTGCGTGTGCGGCTTGGCGAGCGGCACGGCGTCGCGCATGGTCTTGGAGAGCGTCGCGCCGTCGCGCACCAGGAAGTACAGGAGGTACAGCATCACGAAGAAGCTGACGATGAAGTCGAAGGTGTTCTGCCCGATGGTCAGCGCCTGGCCCGCGATGAGCTGGCTGCCCTGGCCCGCGGCGGCCGAGATGCGGTCCTGCCAGGCCTGCATGTCGCCCAGGTTGAAGCGCTCGAAGATGTTGAGCAGCCACTGCGGCGTCGCGTTCAGGATCTGCTGGAAATACGCCGCGAAGTTGATCTGCCCCGAGCGGATGTTCTGCGTGACCAGCGCGATTTCCTGCACCAGCGACACGCCCACCATCGCCAGCGGCAGGATCACGATGAACAGGCAGATGGCCAGCGTCGAGAGCGCTGCGGCGTTGCGCTTGCCGGGCATCTTCCTGAGCAGCCACTTGTAGAGCGGCGTGAACAGGATCGCCAGCGCCACGCCCCACAGCACCGCGCCGAAGAACGGCAGCAGCACCCAGACGAAGGCGGCGGTGACGGCGGCGAGCAGGGCGAGGAACACGCCGCGCTGGAGTTGGGGTGAATTCATAGGTGTCTCGGACTGTAGCCGAGCGCGGCGGCGCGATCCTGTCAGCGGGCACGCCCTTGTGCACCGCAGCGCCGTGGGAAGCCGCATCCGCGCGAAACGCCCGCCTGCCGGGGGCGGCGTGCTATGTCATCGATAGCGCGCCGCGGCACTAATGCACGGATGGCTTCAGCGTTTGGCGCGCGGCAGCGCGACCGGCGCCAGCGTGGCGCGCAGGCGGCTCGGCGCATCGGGCTCGGCGGCGGCGTCCACTTCGAGCGCGCGCTCGACGTTGCCGATGTGCTCGAGCATCAGGCGGCGCGCCTTGTCGGTGTCGCCTTCTTCGAGCGCAGCGACGATCGCGCCATGCTCCGCGCACGACTGCCCCGCCTCGTGCTTGGACTGGTAGAGCGTGGCGGCGAGCGTGGTGCGCGCCGTGAGGTCGCGCAGCACGTCGACCAGCAACTGGTGCCCCATCTGCTCGGCGAGGCACACGTGGAAGTCCGCCAGGAGGAAGGCGCGCGTGGCGGCATCGGCGCCTTCGATGGCGCGCTGCTCGTCGGCGATGTGGTCGCGCAATTTGCGGATCACCTTGCCGAGCGGCCGGCCTTCGCTCTCGGCCAGGATGCCGGCCTCGACGATGCGGCGCGCCGAGAAGGCATCGCGCGCTTCCTCGGCCGAAGGCTCCACCACGTACCAGCCGCGGCGCGACTGCACCTCGACGAAGCCGCGCGCCTGCAGCTGCATGAGCGCCTCGCGCACCATCGTGCGGCTCACCGCGAAGTTCTTGGCCAGGGCCTGCTCGCCCAGCCGCTCGCCCGGCGCGAGCTTCTGCGCGAGGATGGCTTCGACCACGCGCTCGGCGATGGCGGTGGGGCTGACGTCGGCGGGCATGTGTTTTTCAGTGGGCGGTGGAAGCTGCGGTGCCGGTGTTTACCACGGGCGCATCGAGTCCCGCGGGCGCTTCGGCCAGCGGCTCGTCGTCCGGCGAGTAGGTGCCGTCGAGCACCGCATGCGCGCGCTCGCGGTCGATGTCGCCTTCCCACGCGGCGATCGCCACCGTGGCCACGCAGTTGCCGATCAGGTTGCCCAGCGCGCGGGCGATGCCCATGAACCAGTCCACCGACAGCACCAGCACCAGGCCGATGGCGGGGATCGCCGGAATCGCATGCAGCGTCGCGGCCAGCACCACGATGGCCGAGCCTGGCACGCCGTGCGCGCCCTTGGAGGTGACCAGCGCGATCGCAAGAATCGTGAGCAGGTCCGCCATCGAGATGGGCGTGTTGGTCGCCTGCGCGATGAACACCGCCGCCAGCGTGATGTAGATCGAGAAGGCATCGAGGTTGAAGGAATAACCCGTCGGGATCACCAGCCCCACCGTCGAATCGCGGATGCCTATGCGGCGCAGCTTGGCCATGATCTGCGGCAGCACGCTGTCCGACGAGGTGGTGGCGAACACGATGGTGAGCTCTTCGCGCAGGTACCGCAGCAGCTTCCAGAGGCTGAAGCCCGAGAGGCGCATCACCAGCCCCAGCACCACGAACACGAAGATCAGCACCGCGCCGTAGAAGAGCGCCACCAGCATGCCCAGCTGCTTGAGCGAGCCGATGCCGTACTGCCCCACCGTGAACGCGATGGCGCCCAGCACACCCAGCGGCGCGAGCTTGATGATGATCCCCATGATCTTGAAGAGCACCAGCGAGAGCGCATCCACCACCACCGCCACCGGCTTGCCGCGATCGCCCAAGAGCGACAGCGCGCAGCCGAACAGCACCGCGAACAGCAGCACCTGCAGCACGTCGCCCGTGGCGAAGGCGTTGACCACCGTGGTGGGGATGAGCTTCATCAGGAACTCGACCGTGCCGCCGCTGGTGAGCTTGTCGGCGTTCGACGCGTAGGCGCTCATGGCGGCCGGATCGAGCTTGGCCGGGTCCACGTTCATGCCCGCGCCCGGCTGGAACAAGAAGGCCAACGCGAGGCCCATGGCCAGCGCGATGGTGGTGAGCACCTCGAAATAGATCAGCGCCTTGACGCCCACGCGCCCCACGCGCTTCAAGTCGCCCGCGCCCGCGATGCCGTGCACGACGACGCAGAACACCAGCACCGGGATGATCATCTTGATCAGCTTGATGAAGCCGTCACCCAGCGGCTTGAGCTTGACGGCGTACTCGGGCCAGAAGAGGCCGGCGAGCACGCCCAGCACCAGCGCGATGACCACCTGACCGAAAAGCGATTTGGCGAAGCGAGGCATGGGGAGTCTCCTGTCTTTATGGCTTGTCTAGAGTTGCATGCAAGGATCGCTTTTTCTTGCATGCAAGAAATGTAGGCAAGAACGTGCATCGGCTGGCAGAGGGTATTCCCGGCACCAAACGTGAACTGGAGCGAGGTCACGCGGCCTCGTCCCGGGTCGCCCTGAATTGCCGTTTCGTCGTATAGAACCAACAAACCTCGGACGAACTGAAGTCGTATGGATTACACCGGCGGTGGCCTTTTTTCAGGCCGTTCTCATTCGTGAACTAATGCCTAAATCCGGGTGCATCGGCTCTCCATAATCGCGTCCCGTTTTGTGCGTCTTGTCACAAAGCGTTGCGAATAGTTAAACGTCAGGGAGCGCCAAAAGAATGAACCGCCATTTGCACCGCATCGTCTTCAATGCCGCCCGAGGCATGCGGATGGTGGTTCAGGAGACCGCGACCAGTACCGGAAAAGGTGCCAGCAAGGCGACCTCCACAACGGGCACCGGCGCGTTCGTTGGCGCAGCGCTCGCAGGGATGCTGGCGATGGCGCCAGTGAACGCCCAGATCGTCGGCGCGCCCAATGTCCCCGGCAACCTGCGCCCCACCGTGCTGGTGGCGCCCAACGGCGTGCCGCTGATCAACGTCCAGACGCCTTCGGCTGCCGGCGTTTCGCGCAACGTCTACAACCAGTTCAACGTCGGCCCCGACGGCGCGATCTTCAACAACAGCCGCACGAATGCGCAAACGCAACTCGGTGGCATTGTTCAGGGCAATCCGTATCTGGCGGGGGGACCGGCGCGCATCATCCTGAACGAAGTCAATGGCGGCAACGTGAGCCAGCTTCGCGGCTACATGGAAGTTGCGGGGCAGCGCGCGGAAATCATCATTGCGAACCCGGCCGGCATCAACGTGGACGGCGCAGGTTTCATCAACGCGAGCCGTGCCACGCTGACCACGGGCACCCCGCAGCTCAATGCGCTCGGCGGCCTCGACAGCTTCCTCGTGCGCGGCGGCACCGTCACCATCAACGGTGCGGGCCTCGATGCCAGCAAGACCGACTACGCGGCCATCCTTGCGCGGGCGGTGGAAGCCAACGCGGGCATCTGGGCCAGTGAACTGAAAGTGGTGACCGGTGCCAACCAGGTGTCTGCCGATCACAGCCAGATCAGCCCGACGACGGGCACCGGCGCTGCCCCCACTTTCGCGCTCGACGTGGCCGCGCTCGGCGGCATGTACGCGGGCAAGATCGTGCTCATTGGCACCGAAGCGGGTCTTGGCGTGCGCAACGCCGGCACGATCCAGGCCGCGCCCGGCACGCCTGCGCTTGCGGGCGCGGGGCAATTGGTGGTGACCAGCGCCGGGCGTCTCGAGAACATCGGAACGATCCAGGCCACGGCCGATGCAAACATCGCGGCATCGAATCTTGCCAACAGCGGCCGCATCAGCAGTGGCGGCAACCTGAAGGTTGCGACGCAGGACGCGCTGGCCAATTCGTTCAACGGTGCGGGCGGCACGCTCGAGGGCGCGCGCGTTGAGCTGGCAAGTGCTGCCGGCAATATCGACAACCGCAGCGGCGGCACGATCCGCCAGACCAGCAGTGTGGCGCTGGGGATTTCCGCACCCGCCTTGAGCAACACCAACGGCGGCGTGATCGGCCTGGAGCCGGTCCCGGAAACGACGTCGCAGCCCGGCGGCGGCACGAATCCTGGCAGCGGCGGTGGCACGGACACGGGCGGCGGCACTGCGACCCCAGGCACACCCGCTGCAGGAGGCGGCAGCGGTTCCGGGGCCACCATCACGCCCGCGCCGTACGTCCCACCCTCGCCGGGCACCATCACCGCGGCAGGCGCGATCCTCAATGACGGTGGCCGCATCTACGCAGGCGGCCCGATCACGCTGCAGAGCGCGAACATCAACAACAACGGCGGGACCCTGAGCCTCGCCAGCATGACGGTCAACCAGCCCGCATTCGACAACCACGGTGGCACGCTGAACATCAGCAATGGCTTCAGTGCCAATGTCGATCGCTTCGACAACACCGGTGGCAAGCTGAATGCGGGCAGCCTGAACATCGCGAGCAGCGGGGACCTGATCAACGTCGATGGCACGCTGACCAGCGCCGCCGATGCGAATCTCATGGTGGGTGGCAAGGCTGACAACACGCACGGAACGATGTCCGCGGCGGGCGCGCTGACTGCGAATGCCGCAGGGGCCACGAACAACACCGGTGGCACGCTTGCTTCCAATCAAGGCTTGACGCTCAACAGCGGCTCACTGGACAACACCAAGGGCAGCATCCAATCGGCACAGGCCGGTGTGCAACTTGGAGTGACCAACGCCTTGGTCAACGGCAGCGGCGGCAGCATCAACGCGGCCGCGGACCTGGGCATTCAGGCTGGTTCGCTTGCCAACGGCGGCAGCTTGCGCGGCGCGAATGATGTCAACGTTGCAGTCGGCGGCGCAATGACCAACGGCGGTAGCGTCACAGCGGGCCGTAACACGACGATCACGGCGGGCAGCTTGCAGGGCAGCAATACCGGCGTGCTTGGCGCTGGCATCCAGAGCGATGGCAAGCTCGGCGGCGTTGGCGAGCTGCGCGTGACGACTTCTGGCGCACTGGTCGCAAACGGCACGAACCTCGCGGCCGGCAATGCCACGCTGCAAGGTGCGAGTGTCGATGTCTCGAGCAGCCAGACCAGTGCGACCAACATCGCCGTTACAGCGACCCAGGGCGGGGTGATCACGAGCAAGGCTACGGTCGTGACGCCGGGCACCCTGAGCATCACGGCCAGCAGCAATGCAGCGCAGACGCTCGCAAATGACGCAGGCACGCTCAACGCCAGCCAGTTGCAGATCAACGTCTCGAACCTTGCCAACACGAACGGCGGCGAGATTGTGCAGACGGGCACCGGTGCGACCACCATCGCGACCAGCGGTACGCTGAACAACGACGGCGGACGTATTGCCAGCAACGGCCAGGACCTCACGCTGCAAGGCGCGACCATCGGCAATGTCAACGGCAAGATCGAGCACGCCGGCACCGGCACGCTGACCATCGGGGGCGGCACCTTCAACGGCGCCAACGGCCAGATCACGACGAACAATGCGCTGGTGGTCGCCATGTCGAGCGCCTTCAATCAGGACGGCGGCGCGACCAGTGCCAAGCAGGTCACCATTGGCGCGGCGTCGCTCAGCAATCGCGGAGGCCGGATCGTGCAGACTGGGGCTGCTGCAGGCAGCATCGCCGTCGCCGGCACTGTGGACAACACATCCGGCATCATCGCCAATGGTGGTGACGCGACCGTCGCCACCGGTGACCTGAGCATCAATGCCGCGAACATCATCAACTCCAAGGGGCTGATCCATTCGCTCGGCACCACGAGCCTGAATGCGGCCACGATCCTCAACGACCAGACCCAAGGCGCGGGTCAGGGCATTGAGGGCAAGAACGTCACCATCGCGGTCAGCAACCTGAACAACGACGCTGGCGCCATTCGCGCCGATGTCAACGCAACCATCACCAGCGGCGGGACCGTCACGAACACCAATGGCCTGATCTCGGCCGGCGACACCCTGGCCATCGTCGATCCGAATGCCGCGAATCCGGCAGCGAAGACGCTCAACCTTGTGAACACGGGCGGCACGCTCGTGGCCGACAACAGCCTCAAGATCGACGCCGCCACCTTCAGCGGCGACGGCAAGGCGCTTTCGGGCAAGGACCTGAGCATTGCGCTCACGCAGGACATCGTCAACAACGGCCAGGTGGCGGCCAACGGCAATCTCACCTACACCACCACCGGCAACTTCACGAACAACGGCAAGCTCCTCGCGGGGCAGACGTTGACGGTGGGCGGCAACAACGTCGACAACACCGCAAGCGCAGAGATGGCGGGCACGGACACCATCGTCAATGCCAGCGGCACATTGACCAACCGCGGCCTGATCGACAGCCAAGGCAACACTCAGATCAACGCCGGAACGCTGAACAACATCGGTACCGGCCGTATCTACGGCGACGATGTTTCGATAGCGACCGGAACGCTCAACAACGACGCCGAGACAGTAGCTGGCGTGACGAAGGCAGGGACCATAGCGGCGCGCGGCGACCTGGACATCGGTGCAACGACCATCAACAACCGTGAGCACGCGCTGATCTTCAGCCAAGGCAGTATGTACATCGGCGGCGCGCTCGATGCCAGTCGCGTAGCCACAGGCCAGGGGGCGGTGCTCAACAATCTGAGTGCCGACATCGAATCCATCGGCGACCTGGACATCGCCATGGCCAATGTCAACAACCGCGATGTACACATCCAGTTGGGCGCGCCCCAGGTGACAAACAGCGCCCTGACAGGCATCGCGCCGATGACACCTGTGGGAAGCGGTGTCGGCCGGACGACCCCTTATCCCTTGGATGAGGTCAACGTCGATCCCATCAACGGTTTTGTTTACCGCAAAGATACGGGCGAGCTCGTTGGCATCGGCGGCTACGGCATTTGGTACAACGCGATCACGACCACCGAAGACACGGCGATCAATGCCGACCCTGCGCATCTGGTCGCAGGTGGGCACATGAACGTCAACGGCCAGCTGTACAACGAGAACAGCCAGGTGCTGGCGGGTGGAACGATCACCGCCACAAGCTACCAGTCCAGTCAATTGTCGGGTACGCGCACGATCACTGGCTCGGCCACGGTGATCGACAACGAGGGAAATATCCTGGCGCAGAACGTGCCGATCATCGTGCCCCCGCAGACGATCGCTCTGGGCGGCTACAAGTACCAGCCGAACATCAATGCCACCACAGGCCATAACGGCGGCTCGGCCCCTGCTAGCGGTGGTGTAGGCAATGCGGGCGGTAGCAGTGGTGCCAACGGCGGCATCCCGCCTGGTGTTGTGGTGGAAGTCAGCGCCATTACTGGCTCCGCAGGGAGCAGTGCAGGTGTGCCGATGGTCGTGCGCACCAGCATGCCAAACATCGGCATTCCCAATGCGAGCCTGTTCGTCATCCACGCAGGTCCTGGCCGCTACTTGATCGAAACCGATCCGCGCTTCGCCAACTACCGCAACTGGCTCAGCAGCGACTACCTGCTGAACAACCTCGGTCTCGATCCGAACAACACGCTCAAGCGCTTGGGCGATGGCTTCTACGAACAGAAGCTCATCCGCGAGCAGGTCGCGCAGCTCACGGGCTATCGTTACCTGGACGGCTACAGCAACGACGACGACCAGTACACCGCGTTGATGGACGCCGGCGCGACCTTCGCAAAGCAATACGGCCTGCGACCAGGCATCGGACTGAGCGCGGCGCAGATGGCGCAGTTGACCAGCGACATTGTTTGGCTCGTGGAGCAGACGGTCACGCTGCCTGATGGAACGACGCAACGCGTGCTCGTGCCGCAGGTCTACGTGCGCGTGCGCCCTGGAGACATCGACGGTTCCGGCGCTTTGCTGAGCGCAGATGCAACCGTCATCAAGAGCTCGGGCGACGTGACCAACACCGGCACGATCGCCGGCCGGACGCTTGTCTCGATCAAGGCTGAGAACATCAATAACCTCGGAGGCCGCATTTCCGGCGGACAGGTTGCCCTCGACGCCCGGACCGACCTGAACCTCATTGGAGGAACTGTCGATGCACGCGACGCTGCTCTGTTGACTGCAGGCCGCGACCTCAACATCCGCACCACCACCCAGAGCACGGGAGGCATGCTGAACAACACCGCCATCGACCGCGTGGCCGGTGTCTATGTCAGCAATCCTGGCGGCGTCTTGTTGGCTTCGGCGGGGCGTGACGTCAACCTCGTCGGGGCGATCCTCGCCAACGGCGGCAAGGACAGCCGAACACTGGTCAAGGCAGGCCGGGACGTCAACCTCGGCACCGTCACTGAATCCAGCACCATCTTCGCGAGTGGCGGCAACGCCCGCAACAGCTTCGCTGGCGTGTCCTCCCAGACCCGCGAGATCGGCTCCAGCATCGTGGGCGGTGGCAGTGTCGCCCTCGTGGCCGGCAACGATGTCAACGCCAGGGCTGCCGAGGTCGCAGCCGCCGGCACCTTGGCGGTCGCCGCCGGGCATGACATTCGCATCGATGCCGGGCAGGCCTCGCAAGCCATCCTGACGACGACCAACTCGTCGCGCAAGACCTTGACCTCCAAGAGCAGCAGCTCCGAAATCAAGGCACAGGCCGATACCACTGTGCTGGGCAGCAGCTTCTCCGGCAAGGATGTCGTGATGTCTGCCGGCAACGATCTCGTTGTCCGCGGTAGCCAGGTGAGCGCGCAGAACCAACTCTCACTCGGGGCCGGGCGCGACGTGCGCATCGAGAGCGCTCAGGAGCAGAGCGCGAACGGCAGCGTCCTTAAATCGAGCCAGAGCGGTCTCAATGGTCTCAAGGACAGCGTGCTGTACGGCCGCGGCTACAGCAGTAGTTCCAGCAACCAGACGCAACTGAGCGCCAGCACCACGCAGGTGGGAAGCACCATCAGCGGTGGCTCCGTCAGCATCGACGCTGGGCGCGATGCGCAGATCATCGCCAGCAACGTGCTGGCCGACAAGAACATCGCCATCACCGCCGGGCGCAACATCGACGTGCTGGCCGCTCAGGACACGTCTGTCTCGGCAACTGCAAGTGGCGGCAAGAGCCGCAGCTTCAGCCCCTCTCCCGGACTTGCACCGCGTCACACGCTCTACAGCAACATGAAGGGCTCGGAGGATGGCTCGGGCGAGTCCAGCACTGCCGTCACCAGCCTGATCAGCGCGAACGGCGGCAATCTCACGATGGTGGCGGGGCTGGATTCCAAATATGCGGGAACCGGCCAAGGCAACATCACCACCGAAGGCGCCGACCTGCTGGCCAAGAACAAGGTCAGCTTGTCCGGCAATGCCGTGAACCTGAATGCTTCGACCGACAGCGGCAGTAGCAAGCACCACGCGGAATCGAAGAATCACACCATCGGCGCGCAGCTCAGCGGCCTCGTCGGCGGCGCCATCACCAGCGCCTACGACGCGGCGCAGGAATCGCGCAAGACCGACGACAGCCGCTTGAAGGGGGCGCTCGAACTGAAGGCGGGCTACGACGCCTACAAGCTGGCAACCGACGGAGCCCTGGGCAACGGCATCCAGAGCTTGACCGATGCGGGCACGGGCGGCGATCCGAGCGGTGCTCTCGTCGGCGTGAGCGTGAGCGAAAGTCGCACGCGATCGCGCAGCGACACGGCCGAGGTCTACAGCAACCAGCGCGGCACCAACATCCAGGCTGGCAGCATCGAAATCACAGCGCGCGAGACCGATATCAACATGCAGGGGGCCAAGCTCCAGGCACAGGATATTGCGCTGGATGCCAAGCGCGACATCAACCTCTTGGCGGCCGAGAACAAGGCCGCGACATTGAGCAGAAATTCCGGCAGCTCGCTCGGCGGCGGTGTCACCTTTGGCTTCGGTTCGCAGAACGGCTTCAGCATCCAGGTCAATGCTGGCAGCAACAGCGGCAAGGCCACGGGTCTGGAGACCCACTACGACAACACGTTGATCACCGCGACCAATTCGGTGAAGGTCAAGAGCGGTGGCGATCTGAACATGAAGGGCGCGCAGATCGCCGCCGATGCGGTCAAGGCGGACATCGGTGGCAACCTGAACATCGAGAGCTTGCAGGACAGCACCACCTACAACAGCAAGCAAAGCAGCAGCGGACTCGACGTCAGCTTGTGTATTCCACCGATCTGCTACGGCCAGTTCGTCTCGGCCACGGTCAATGCTTCCAAGCAGAAGGTCGATCACAACTACCAGAGCGCCACCGGGCAAAGCGGCATCGCTGCGGGCAACGGCGGCTATGACGTATCAGTCAAGGGAAACACCGACCTGAAGGGCGGGGCGATCACAAGCACAGCTCCCGAAAGCAAGAACAGCCTCACGACCGGCAGTCTCACCACCAGCGATCTGCAGAACCGCCAGAACACCAGTTCAAGCAGCAGCGCGGTCAGCCTAAGCTTCAGCTATGGCGCTGGTGCCGCAAGCAACGTACTGAGCAACGTGGCACGGAGTGCGACCAATACCGCATTGGCCAATCTCAACGGTGGCAAGGGCCTGCCGGCCAACAATAGCCAGTCCAGCCAGACCCTGAGTGTCATCAGTCCGGGCAGCATCAAGATCGTCGGTACTGGTAACACGGAGATCGACGACAAGAGCAATGCCAATGTGGCGACGCTGACGGCCCGAGACCCAGCCACGGCCAATGGCGCGCTTGTCAACACGTTGACGTTGCAGCAAGCCAAGGAGATTCCGAGGCTGCAACAGGAAGCGCAGGATCGGCAACGGGCAGCGCAGTTGGTGGGCTCGGTCATCAACAACGTCATTGGCGATGTGGCGGCCAAGCAAGGGTGGGCGGAAGGCGGCACGGAAAAGATCGTGCTGCACACCATTGCCGGGATCATCCAGGCCAAGATCGGGGACGGCAGCGCGTTGACAGGCGCAGTAGCCGGCGCACTGAACGAAGTACTGCTGCCAGAGATCGAGCGAGCTCTGAACGGCCAGGGCATCTACCGGTACAACGCTGATGGAACACCGAATCGGGAGTTCGCTGAGCTCCTGACGACCAGTTCGACCATGTTGGGCGCCGCCGTGGGAGCTTCGACCGGGAACGCCGGCCTGGGAGCCACGGTCGCCAACAACGCCACGGTCAATAACCGCCTGCTGCACGAAAACGAGAAGGCCAAAATCAAGCAGTTGGCGAATGGCGACGCAGACCTTGAGAGGAAGCTCACAGAAGCTGCCTGCTTTATGACGCGCTGTGCGGATGGCAAGCGCGATGGCGACCCTGCGAAGGCCGATTTGCAGGCTACAGACCAAGCCATTGCTGCCAATGCGAATGGCGAGTACACCCGCGCGCTGGAGTTGCTTCGCAACGCGCAGAGCGCGACCTTGTTCAACTACACAGAGGCGGATCAGCGGCTGGACCGTCTGAACGCGATCGACCCGCGCAATGTCGGTGGTCTGAGCGTGGATGAGAAAAAGGCCAAGAACCAGAATCTCGATGCCTGCCGAGGCGTGACGAGTTGCACTGACGACGTCAATACCCGGTATGACCGAATCGTGAGCGATCGGGCGGAGAGCACGATCACCGCGATCAATGCGATGAAGTCTCTCGACCTGTGCGCACCGGGTGATACGACATGTGCCGCTGGATCACTAGTTCAACTGCAAGCGGTGCGTGCAGATATGAAGGCCGAAGGGGCCACCACGGACCAAACCGACGTGATCGGTCTCAACGCATACATCGCACGTGCGTCTGCCGCGGCAGGTGATGCGTCGAGCCTATTGAATGCCGTCGGCGCTGCGGCAATTGGAGCAACGGCAAGTAATGCTGGAAATGCAGGTGCAGGAAAATTAATTGGGGAAATCGGTGGGTTGACTAAGGCGGAGAAGGCATTTGTCAACGAGATGCTCGGGGGAGGGCGGACCGTCGAGGTAATTCCTACATCGGCAGCGCGAACGCCTGACTTTAAAATCGACGGGGTTCAGTACGAGTTGAAAACAATGACCAACGTTCTTAATGAATCGGCTGACGGTATTTCTAAGGCGCTATCCAGCACAATCATGCATGCTCGAGGCCAATCTGGACAAATTATTGTAGATGCACGAGGGCAGAAAGGAATGACACCTGAAATTGCTGAACGTGGCGTAGCACGAGCATTCGGGAGAGATAATCAGTCTGGCTCAAAAATCGAGAGCATTACCGTCATCACGAGTGCTGGAACAGTACATATTCCAAGGAGTCGATAAATGATTAATGGCTATCCAACTTTTGAAGAATTGGAAAATCGAATCAAGCGTCAGATTTCGTGGCGTGGCAATTCTGAAAAGGTTGCTTTGCTATGGCGCGGATACCTTTCTGGGCTTTTGGAGTGGGGGATTTTGGAAATTACCGCATACGATAATTTAATGAAATTTCTTCCTCCAATAGGACAAGTTGAGCTGCATGAACTTTTTTCAGATGAACCAATAACACCGGAGGAAGAGGAGGGAATTTTTTGGCCTGCTCCCAATAAATTGGGCGAATAAAAATTAAATGTATTTATAGGTTTTGGAAAAAATCATTTAGAATTGTTGAATTGGTTGACTAAATTGTCCTCGTGCCATGGTTGGTAATGGCAAATAGGAGGCCGCAGCAGCGATGAAAACTGATTTTGGCCTGACGAGGCAATTCCTCATCGCTAGGTGCGCGCCTGCGGGTTGCGTGCAAATACAAGAATCAATCAGGGAGAGAACTTGAAAACGAACTCGCGAGCCATGCTGGCCGGCGTGCTGTTGGGCGGCCCACTGTTGGCTCAAGCCCAGGTGGCGAGCACACCGCAGCCCTTCGTCGAGCAGCAACGACAGCAAGAACGAGAACGCGCCTTGCGCGAGCAGAACGAGCGCACCGTTGATCAGCGTCCACAAGCTGCACCACCCGCGCCCGCGCAGCGCATTCCGGAATCCGAGTCCCCGTGCTTCCGCATCGACCGCGTGCTCCTGGTCGGCGAGCAGTCCGAAGCCTTCCAGTGGGCCGTCGCCGATCTCTCAGGCCGCGAGGGCAACGATTCACCCATCGGCCGCTGCCTCGGCACCGCGGGCGTCAACGTGGTGATGGCGCGCGCGCAGCAAGCCGTCATCGCCAAGGGCTGGGTCACCACCCGCGTGCTGGCCGCGCCGCAGGATCTCTCCACCGGCACATTGACGCTCTCCCTCGTGCCCGGCCGCATCGCAGCCGTTCGCCTGACGCCGGATTCGTCGTCCACGTTGCTCGGCAGTTCCGCCTTGCTGACCACCGCGATCCCCGCGCGCGTTGGCGAGCTGCTGAACCTGCGCGATATCGAACAAGGCCTCGAGAACCTGAAGCGCGCACCCACCGCCGAAGCCGACATCCAGATCGAACCATCGACGGCCCCCGGCGCAAAACCCGGCGACAGCGATCTGGTCGTCAAGTACGTCCAGTCCAAAAAATGGCGCGTCACCCTGAGCCTGGACGACAGCGGCACCAAAGCCACGGGCCGCAACCAGGCCGGCGCCACCGTCTCCCTTGACAACCCCTTCGGCCTGAACGACCTCTTCTACGTCAGCGCCAACCACAGCATCAACAGCCACTTCCTTTCCGAGCCGAGCTACGGCACCGAAGGCCAGACTGCGCACTACTCGCTGCCGTTCGGCTACTGGATGCTGGGCTTCACCGCATCGAACAGCCAGTACCACCAGAGCGTTGCGGGCTTGAACGGCGACATCGTCTACGCCGGCAAGACCAACAACGCCGAGGTCAAACTCTCGCGCCTGCTCTACCGCGACCAGAGCCGCAAGACGACGGCGGCGATCAAGGGCTGGCGCCGCGAATCGCGCAACTTCATCGAAGACCAGGAGGTCGACGTGCAGCACCGCGTGGTCGGCGGCTGGGAGCTGAGCCTGAGCCACAAGGAATTCATCGGCGAAGCCACGCTCGAAGGCACGCTGGCCTACAAGCGCGGCACCGGCGGCTTCGGCTCGCACACCGCGCCGGAAGAAGCGTTCGGCGAGGGCACCTCGCGCCTGAAGCTCTACACCGCCGACCTCAGCCTCAACGCGCCATTCAAGCTCGGCGAACAGAAGCTTCGCTACTCGGGCCTCATCCGCGCGCAATGGAACCGCACGCCGCTCACGCCGCAAGACCGCTTCGCCATCGGCGGGCGCTACACGGTGCGCGGCTTCGACGGCGAGACCAACCTCATGGGCGAGCGCGGCTGGCTGCTGCGCAACGACATCGGCTGGGCCATGGGGCAGAGCGGGGCGGAGCTCTATGCGGGCATGGACTATGGCCATGTCGGCGGGCGCTCGACCATCGACACGCTCGGCCGCAATCTGGCGGGCGCCGTCGTCGGCGTGCGCGGGCAGTGGACCAAGCTGAGCTACGACTTCTTCGTCGGTGCGCCGATCAGCAAGCCAGAGGGGTATCGCACGGCGAAGGTCACGCTTGGGTTCAACCTGAATGCAAGCTTCTGAGCCTGGGCGGTGCTCGGCACCTTGGAGTACTACGGCGTTGATGTTCGGCTTGAAACGGAGCCTCACTCCGTTGGCCGTCGAGGTGACTATGCAATGACAGAGCCAAATGACTTACCCGCGCAGTCCTCACCCAATTCGACGGGCTCTGCCGCATCGATGCGCGTGTGCTTTCTGCCTTCCGTGGACACCTCGCTGAAAGCTTTTGTGAGCAGTTCTTTGCTGCTTGCGGCGTATGCGATGGTATCTACCGTCCTCTTTCTTTATGTCCTTTCCAAGACCCACGGAATGTGGTTCTTCGTCGCCACATTGGGACAACTGGTAGTGCATTTCTATGTGACAACAGAGATTTCGAAGAGCAGCGACGAAGTCGAGCGGCTGCTCGGGTATGGTCTGTTGCGGGAGGAGGGCTTGGTGCGATTCTGTGGATACGTACCTCGGCGACGTCGATTGCGATCCCTCGGAGCCCCTATCCGGTCGATCGAGGAAGGCAACACAGCGCTTCGTATTCATTTGTACGACGGTAGTCAGGTTCAACTCTCCAAGCTGAGCCAAGGAGGTCGGCATCTGTTCAAAAGGGTTTTCGAATCCATGAGCGCGGGAGCGGATGCCCAAGCGTTGAGAACGCAGTACACGGGCCTCGCGCCTGGGCTTCTCGCGACCTTGGAATACAAGGAAGCACCGCAGTTGCCGAGATGGCAATCTTGGGTATCTGCAACCTTGATGATTTCCGCCTGTGCCGTGGGATGGCAACTGCATGAGGTGCTGTTTCGGTAATGACATGGCGCCCCATCTCATGGGGGAAACAGGCTTCCCCTCACTCTTCTTCAAAGGCAGCGCGGCTTGTAGTTGAACTGCTCCGCCGGAACAAACCGAATCCCCAACAACCGCTGCCGCTCGCACTCCCGCTTGAACCCCGCCGTGCAGACCAGCCGGCCCCGCACATCCACCGCCCGCACGATGCCGAAGTTCTTCATCCTGCGCGCATCCACCACGGCCTTGGTGAGAGTCTCCAGGTAAGGCACCTGCGGAAAGTATTTATCGAAGACCGGCTCGCCGCTCGCGAGGTCCTTCTCCACCGTGTACTCCGAGCGTTCCATGTCCAGCACCGGCAGCCACGTCGAGGTGAGCATGAACGCGTACGACTTGCGCGCCGGCTGCCGGTCCGGCTGCAGCATGGTCACCGGGATGCAGCGCACCGCCATGCCGGCCGCGCGGCACACCTGCGCGAAGCGCGCCGAGACCAGCCAGCCGTCCATGCCGTAGTCGAAATCGACCGCGCCGTGCCGGGCGCGGTACTCGTACGCGGCGGTAATGGCGAAGCGATCGGGGTTCGGGTCGAAAGGGTCCCACTGCCACTCGTGGTTGAGGTCGCCCGCCAGCAAGGGCGGGCAGCCGTGCGCCTTGCTGGTGTCGTCGTATTCGAGAACGTAGTGGCAGCCGCTCATGCGCGGCCGTTCGTCGCGATGCAGGCGTGCCCGACCGCCGCCATCTGCGACAGCTGCACCACCGCCTGCGCGAAGAGCGCGGGCTGCGCCTCGAAGGTGAAGCGCGTGTGCGCGGGCAGGTCGAGCGCGTCGGCGCCTTCGGGCGTGAGGGTGAGCGCAAGGCCGTCGTCGCGCACCGCGAGCGCAAGGACCTCGCCGCTGCAGGCCAGGTCCTGGCTCGTGCGCTCCAGGTACAGCGCGTCTTCCTCCAGGATGCCGGTGGGCGTCTTGCCGCAGACGATGTGCAGCACGTCCAGCGGCTCGCCCAGCGAGGCGAAGCCGAGCGTGAGCCAGAGCAGGCCGTCGCTGTCGCCGTCTTCGCCGCCGATGAAGAGTTCGACCACGTCGAAAACGGTGGCGACAGGGTCGGGCGCGGCGTGGTTCATTCCGGATTGATCGAGGGCTTCCGCGGCGACTCTAGGAGGCCGGCGGCCGGTCCGCCAGTGTCGAAAGTCACCCCACTCGGACCGCGGGCATGGCGGCCTTTCGCATCGCGCTCGTACCATGCCCGCATGCGAACACTCCCACTCCCCACCGGCGGCCAGATGCCGGTCCTGGGCCTCGGCACCTGGCGCATGGGCGAAGTGGCCTCCCGCCGCGCTGCCGAGGTCGCCGCGGTGCGCGAAGCCATCGTGCTGGGCTACCGGCTCATCGACACCGCCGAGATGTACGGCGAAGGCGGTGCCGAGACCGTGCTCGGCCAGGCCATCGGCGAGGCGCTTAGTGCGGGCGATGTGCGGCGCGATGAGCTCTTCATCGTCAGCAAGGTCTACCCGCACAACGCGAGCCGCCGCGGCACGCGCGAGGCCTGCGAGCGCAGCCTCACGCGATTGGGGCTCGACGCCATCGACCTCTATCTGTTGCACTGGCGCGGTAGCCATCCGCTTCGTGAAACGGTCGAGGCGATGCATGCGCTCGTGGTCGATGGGCGCATCGCGCACTGGGGCGTGAGCAACTTCGACACCGACGACATGCAAGAGCTGGAAGATGTCATCGGCGGCGGCCCGGGCTGTGCGGCGAACCAGGTCTATCTGTCGCTCGGCGAGCGCGGCCCGGAGTTCAGCCTGCTGCCGTGGCTGCGCGAACGCGGCATGCCATTGATGGCCTACAGCCCGATCGACCAGGGCGCATTGGCCGATGACGATGGGCTCGGTGAATTGGCGCAGCGCCTGGGCGTGACCGCCGCGCAAGTCGCGCTGGCCGCGGTGATCGCACGGCCCGGCGTCGTCGCGATTCCGAAGGCGGTGCGCAGCGCGCACCTGAAAGAAAACTTCGCCGCCGCCGAACTGAAGCTCGATGCCGCGACCCTCGCCGAGCTGGACCGCCTGCACCCGCCGCCGCGGCGCAAGACGCCGTTGGCGATGATCTGATTTCCTTTCAGTGCGCGTCCGCGTGCTTGGCTGCGGCGATCACCGCCTGCTCGTCGTGCTTCGCGCCATTGAGGAACAGGTTCAACAACACTGCAGCGATCGACGCCAGCAGGATGCCCGACTCGATCAGCGAGTGGATCGCGTGCGGCATCCACTGCTTGAAGTTGGGCGCGATCAGCGGAATCATGCCAACGCCGATAGCCACCGCGACGATCATCGCGTTGTGGCGATTGGTCTTGAAGTCCACGCCCGAGAGAATGCGGATGCCCGTGGCCGCGACCATGCCGAACATCACGAGGCCCGCGCCGCCGAGCACCACGGTGGGCAGCGACTCCACGAGCGCGGCCATCTTGGGCAAGAGGCCCAGCACGATGAGGATCACGCCGCCCGCCACGCACACGTAGCGGCTCTTGATGCCGGTGACGGCCACGAGGCCCACGTTCTGCGAGAAGCTGGTGTACGGAAAGGTGTTGAAGACGCCGCCGATCAGCGTGCCCAGGCCGTCGGTGCGCAGGCCCTTGGCCAGGTCCTTCTGCGTGATCTTGCGGTCGGTCATGTCGCCGAGCGCGAGGAACATGCCGGTGGATTCGATCATCACCACGATCATGATGAGCGTCATCGTCAAGATCAGGATCGGGTCGAACTGCGGCATGCCGAAGTGAAAGGGCAGCACGATGTCGACCCACGCGGCCTTGCCGACTTTCTCGTAGGTCATGAGGCCGGTGGCCGAGGCGACCACTGCGCCGATCACGATGCCCAGCAACACCGAGATGTTGGCGACGAAGCCCTTGGCGTACTTCACGATCAGGAGGATCGACACGAGCACCAGCGCCGCCACGCCGAAGCCCGAGAGGTCCGCGTACTTGGGGTTGGGCACGGTGGGCATGATCGCGAAGCCCTTGGGCACGGCAGGGATCGAACTGCCGGGCGACGTCACTTCGGCGAGCCACTTCGCATACACCGGGTCGACCAGCGCGGGCGCCGTCGGGCCCACCGGGTTGCCGAAGATCCAGTTGATGCCCACGCGCATCAGGCTGATGCCGATGACCGCGATGATCGTGCCCGTGACCACCGGCGGAAAGAACCGCAGCATGCGGCTCACGAGCGGCGCGATGAGGATCGACACCACGCCCGCGCCGATGATGGCGCCGAAGAGCAACTGCGCGCCGTTCTGCCCGGGGTTGGCGTTGGCGATGGCCACCATCGGCGCGACCGATGCGAAGGTCACGCCCATCATCACCGGCAGCTTGATGCCGAAGAACTGCGTGGCGCCCAGCGCCTGGATCAGCGTGGCGATGCCACAGCAAAAGAGGTCCGCCGAAATCAGCAGCGCGACCTCGTCGGGCGAGAGCTTGAGCGCGCGCCCGACGATCAGCGGCACCGCGACGGCGCCCGCGTACATCACCAGCACGTGCTGCAGGCCGAGGGCCGCGAGCTTGCCCGAGGGCAGGCGCTGGTCCACCGGGTGGACTGTGGGAACAGTGGAAGAGGTCTCGGCCGTCATCGTGTATCTCCTGGCGCAGCAAGGGGAGAGAAGGCGCGGACGGCGCATCGTTTCGCGGCGTCCACAAAGTGTGTACGCGAAACTGTATACAATTTATGCGGCAATACGGATGCAGGAAAACCCGCATCGCCCGCGCGCAATGGTGTCGGGCTGTTTCCTGCTTTCAGGCGAGCAGCGCCTTGACCAGATCGAGTTGCCGGTCGGGCTTGTCGGTGCCCAGCTCCAGGCTGGCCTCGATGCGTTCGAGGTGCTCGGTCATGCAGGCCACGGCGCCTTCCACATCGCCCTTGCGGCAGATGCGAAGGAAGTCGGAGTGCTCGTCCGACGAGCAGTGCGGATCGTTCGACGAGTGATAGAGCATCGCGATGAGCGAGCTGCGCGCCACCAGCTCGCGCACCAGCTCCGTCAGCGTGTGGTTGCCCGTGGCCTCGGCCAGCGCCACGTGAAAGTCGCCCAGCACCTTCTCGCGCACCGTGCCCATCGCGGGGCTCTGGCGCAGCGCGGTGCGCTCGAACTTGATGTGCTGCTCCAGCACCTGGTAGTCGCGCGGCCGTGCGTTCGCGATGAACAGGCGCACCACTTCGCTCTCCAGGATGCGGCGCACCGCGAACACCTCGCGCGCCTCCTGCACCGTGGGCTGCGAGACGAAGGCGCCCTTGTCGGGAATCATCTCGATGAGCTTGTCTTTCGAGAGCATCAGGAGCGCCGCGCGCACCTTCGTGCGGCTCACCGAATAGACGCGGCCCAGCGCCTCTTCGCGCAGCCACGTGCCGGGCGGCAGGCGCTTCTCGACGATCGCGGTGGCGATGTCCTGGGCGATGCGCTCGATGGAGCTTCCCTTGCCAACGGCTACACCGTTCTCGGCCGGCGCGGCGATGGTTTCGGGAAGGGCAGGGGATTTGGAGCTGGCGCGGGGCATGCGGAGATTGTGGCTCAGCGTTCGATGGCCCTGACCGCGCTCGCGCCCACGCTCACCCGCGCAGCGTGAAGCCTTCGAGCGCGCCGGTCATGGTCTTGGGCAGCGGCCGCGCGAGCTCGCCGCGCTTGCTGGTCTTGAGTTTCAGTGTGACGAGCGATTCGATGAGCTTGGTGCCCGCGGCCACGCCGTCGATCACCGGCACGCCCAGCAGTTCGCTGATGTGTTCGCACAGGTCGGTCATGCCGGCGCAGCCGAGCACGATGCAGTCGGAGCCGTCTTCTTCCAGCGCGCGCCGGCATTCGTCGACGATGCGTTCGCGCGCACGCGAGCCCGGCTCTTCGAGTTCGAGCACCGGCAGTTCGCAGGCGCGCACGTTGGCGCAAAAGCGCTCCATGCCGTAGATCTCGGCCAGGTGCCACGCTTGCCCCATCGTGCGGCCGAGCGTGGTGACCACGCTGAAGCGGCTGCCGATCATGCTGGCCAGATGCATCGCCGCTTCGGCGATGCCGACCACCGGTCCACGCGCGAGTTCGCGCGCGGCCTTCAGGCCCGGGTCGCCGAAGCAGGCGATCACGTAGCCGTCGATGCCCTCGCGCTCGCCCGCGGCAATCTCTTGCAGGAGTCCGGGCACGGCCAGCGCCTCGTCGTAGTGGCTCTCGATGGAGACCGGCCCCATGGCCGGGCTCACCGCGACGATTTCAGTGCCGGCGTGCGCCACCGCGCGGGCGCAGGCACCGATCTTCTCGGTCATGCTCCAGGTGGTGTTGGGATTGATGATCTTGATGCGCACGGCGCGGCCCTTTCTTTCTCTTTCAGTGTTTCAAGTCTTGTTGTTGCGGTTCAGCAGCACGTAGAGCACGAAGCCCAGGCCCATGCCGATGAACCACGCATAGTTCGCGCCACCGCGCAGCATCGGCACCATCACGCACAGGATGGGCACGAGCGCCGAGGGCACCAGCGCCTGGATCGCCTTCGGGTTGTAGCCGTTGCTGTACCAGTACTTGCCCTCTTTGCTCATGGTGTAGAGCGCATCGACGTCGATGTATTGCTTGCGAACGATGTAGTAGTCGGCAATCAAAATGCCGAACAGCGGCCCGATGAACGAGCCCAGCACGTCGAGCGTGTAGTGGATGACCTCGGGGCTGTTGTACAGGTTCCAGGGCGTCAGAAACACCGAGCCCACCGCGGCGATCATGCCGCCCGTGCGCCAGCTGATGTGCTGCGGCGCCACGTTGGAGAAGTCGAACGCCGGCGAGACGAAATTGGCAACGATGTTGATGCCGATGGTGGCGATCATGAAAGTCAGCGCGCCCAGCACGACGGCGGTGGTGCTGTCGATCTTGCCCACGGTGTGCACTGGATCGGTGATGAGTTCACCGAAAACGGGCAGCGTGGCCGCGGTGGTGATCACCGTCAGCAGCGAGAAGAACACGAAGTTGATGGGCAGGCCCCAGAAGTTGCCCTTCTTCACCGCATCGAAGCTCTTGCCGTAGCGCGAGAAGTCGCCGAAGTTGAGCATCGGGCCGCTGAAGTAGCTCACCACCAGCGCAATGGCCGAGAGCATCACCGGCAGCGCGTCCCAGCCCTGGAACTTGATGCCGCCCAGGTTCAGGTCGATCTTGCTCCAGCCGGCCTTCCACACCAGCCAGCCGCACAGCACGGCCATCACCACGTACACCGCGGGCCCCGCCCAGTCGATGAACTTGCGGATGGCTTCCATGCCGTGCCAGAACACGAAGGCCTGCAGCACCCACATGACCATGAACGCCACCCAGCCCAGCGTCGAGAGGCCCACGAAGCCGTGCTGCGCCACGTCGGCATAGGGCGCCAGGTTCGGGAACATGTGCAGCGCCAGCACCATGAAGGCGGCCGACGCGAGATACGTCTGCACGCCGTACCAGGCCACCGCGATCAGCCCGCGGATGATGGCCGGAATGTTCGCGCCCAGCACGCCGAAGGGCGCGCGGCACACCACCGGGTAGGGCACGCCCGTCACCTGGCTGGGCTTGGCCACCAGGTTGCAGAAGAACTGCACGATCACGATGCCCACCAGCAGCGACACCAGCACCTGCCAGCTCGAGAGGCCCAGCGCGAACAGGCTGCCGGCCGTGATGTAGCCGCCCACGCTGTGCACGTCGGACATCCAGAACGCGAAGATGTTGTATTGGCCCCAGGTCTGCTTCTTCAGCGGCGCGAGGTCCTCGTTGGTCAGGCGCGGGTCGTAGCCGGGCTTGATGAGGGCATTCGATTCCGCGTGCGGCGCAAGGCCCGCTTCGCTGGCCCCGGCGGGGGCGTGGCTGACGACTGTGCTCATGGTCTTTTCCTCGTGCAGAAAGTGTTTGAGAGAAGCCCGCTTTTTGACGCAAATATCGCGCCACATATCGAGTGCGTTATTTGTATACAAAAATTGAACGCAATCAAGACCATTCGGGAAATCATATATCCGTAGATTCCCTGATGCACGCGGCGGGCGCGCCAAAAGAAAAAAGCGCCATGGCCCGCGAAGGGCCATGGCGCCTGGCGCCCCGAAGCGGCGTCTTGCGCGACTGCGCTACTGCGCCGCCACCTTCACGAACACCGGGTTCGAATAGAACCACAGGTCGCTGTAGTTGCGCGCGTTGATCGCGTTGAAGCGCGCCACGTTGTCCGCGCCGGTCGTCTGCGCGTCGAACAGCGGCTCGCCGCTCGCCGTTTCGTTGGGCACGTCGGTGCCCAGGTTCGTGCCGCGCAGGCGGAAATACTGGTTGCCCGCCGCCTTCACCGTGTAGCTCACCGAGAAGTAGCCGTCGGCCTCCAGCTTCCAGTCGCTGCGCGTGAAGCGCTTGACCACGCGGGTCGACGGGTTGGTGTCGCGCGCGTAGCCCGGCGTGCCCGGTGCCTCGCGGCCGGTCACGTCGCCCGCGATGAGGTCGACATGGTCCACGACCGGCTTCACGTTGGCGAAGACGCCGCTGCCCAGCTGGAACTCGTAGTTGTTGCGCTCGGGGCTCCTGAAGCGGATGGTGATCTTCAGGTCTTCGCCCGGCGCGGCCGCCACTTCGGCGCCCATCTCGCCCGCGGCCTTGGCGCTTTGCACCTTGAAGTCGAGCGCGTCGATCAGCCCGCCGTTGACCGCGAAGAGCTTGCCCGAGCGAAACGCCGCGAGCAGCGACTTCGGGTCCTTGATGTCGCCCCAGAGGTGGTTCTTCGCGTACTCGCCCGGCGCGTAGCCGCTGCTGTACTGGCCTTGCGACACGGTGAAGTGGTAGTCCGAATCGGCCACGTTCCAGATGTGGCGGCCTTCGGAGAGCAGCGCGTCCCAGGTGCCGCCGAGTTTCGCGACCAGGTAGTCCACGCCGCCGTAGGTGCGAGAGGGCAGGTTGGCCGGCGTGTAGGCGCTGTTGTAGCCGCCGCGGTCGGGCTCCATCTGGTTGCCGACCATGCCCTCGAGCGAGAACACGATGTTCGGCGCGGCATCGTTCATCTCGCGCAGCTGGGCGATCGTGTACTTGCCCGGATTGCGCGAGGGATGGTTGATCTGCAGGTAGCTCGTATCGGGGTAGTTCTTCTTGAGCCAGGCGATGGCCGCGAGCACGTCGGCGTGCGTGGAGAAGGCCTTGGTGTCCCTGGCGTTCCAGGCGGCGACGTCCTCGGGCGCGAAGAGCGCGGCGGCGCGGTCGGTGAAGAGGTATTCGAACTGGCTCACGGCCTTGAGCGCGGAGGCCGACATCGGGTCGTCCGTGAGGATGCCGACGTTGCCGTGGTCGTGCGTGGGCATGTCCCATTCGAAGGACGAGAAGATCGTCTTGTCCGCGTACTTGCCGCCGGCCTGCAGCGCCTTGATGCGGGGCACTTCGTACTTGGCCATGCCTTCGGAGAAGGGAATCTGCGCGGGCAGCTTCTTGCCGTCGTTGTCGTACGAAGACAGGCGCAGGTGGTTGGAGAGCACGGCCCAGTCGAGCCCGAACTTGTCGAAGGCCTTGGCCAGCACCTGGTCGAGCGTGGAGATCTGCTGCGTGTCGTCCGACTGCATGGTGTGGATGTGCAGGTCGCCGACGGTCCAGCGGCCGGTCGGCTCGGTGGGCGGTGCCGGTGGCGCGGGCGGCACGGACGGCGGCGCGGGCGGCTGTGCGGCAGGCGCGGGCGCCGGCGCTGCCGGAACGATGGGCAGCCCGGCGAACGGAGTGCCGCCGCCGGAGCCGCCGCCGCAAGCGGTCAGCGCGGCGAGTGCGAGGGTGGACAAGAGGGCGGCGGGGATGCGGGAAGCGAAAGGATGCGGTTTCATGACGACAGACATGGCGACGGCCAGCAAGGCTGGCCGTCGCTTGAGGGTTTCAGAAGAAACCGGAGTCTGGAATGCTGTCGTGACGCGGCGATGAAAGTGAGGTGAAAGGTTTGAACGGGAAATGCCGCACGCCGGGCCGCAAGAACGCTCGCTACAGTGAACGGCCGGCAGACGTCACCTGCCAGAAAAAAGGACAACACGTGCGACACCTTCTCCCATCGATTCTTGTCGCGGCCCTCGCGACCCTCTCGTTAAGCGCGGCCGCGCAACCGATCACCAGCGAAAGCTGCAACGCCAAGCGCGAGGCCATCGAGCGCGACATCGACGCGGCCAAGGCCAAGGGCCAGGCGCAGCGCGTGCGCGGCCTGGAGCGCGCGATGAGCGCCAACCAGCGCAACTGCAGCGAAGAGCGGCTGCAGGCCGAACACCGCAAGCGCGTTCAGGCGCAGGAGCGCAAGGTGGCCGAGCGGCAACGCGAACTCGCGCAGGCCAACGAGAAAGGCCGCGCCGACAAGATCGCGCAGCGCGAGGGCAAGCTGCGCGAGGAAGAGGCCGAGCTCGAAAAACTGAAGGCCGCCCACTGAAGAGGGCGCGGGGCGGCCTCGAGGCTCAGGCCAGCAGGTCGCTGAGCGTGCGCGCCACCACCTTGGTGGCGCGGCGCAGGTCTTCGAGCACCACGCGCTCGTCGCTGCGCTTGGCATGCGACTCGAGCACGGTGCGCGGGCCGGCGCCGTAGATCACGCCCGGAATGCCCGCTTCGCCGTACAGGCGCACGTCGGTGTAGAGCGGCGTGCCCATGGCCTTGACCGGCTCGCCGAACAGCTCGCTGCCGTGCTTCTGGATCGCATCGACCAGCGGCTTGTTGCCCGCGAGCGGCTTCATCGAATTGGCCAAGAGCAGGCGCTTGATGTCCACCGTGATGCCTGCGCTTTCGGCGGCCGCATCGGCGATCACCTTGCGGATCGTGGCTTCGACCTCGACCGGGTTCTCCTCGGGGATCATGCGGCGGTCGAGCTTGAACACCACCTTGCCGGGCACGACGTTGGTGTTGGTGCCGCCTTCGATGCGGCCGACGTTCAGGTATGGGTGCGTGATGCCCTCGACCTTCGAAGTGACCTCCTGGTAGAGCGCGTTCTGCGCGTAGAGCGCGTTGAGGATCTTCACCGCGCCCTGCAGCGCATCGACGCCGGTGGTCGGAATGGCGGCATGGGCCATCTTGCCGTGCACCGTCACCTCCATCTGCAGGCAACCGTTGTGGGCGGTGACGACTTCGTAGCTGAAGCCGGCCGCGATCATGAGGTCGGGCTTGGTCAGGCCCTTCTCGAGCAGCCAGCCCGGGCCGAGGATGCCGCCGAATTCCTCGTCGTAGGTGAAGTGCAGCTCGACGCTGCCCTTGGCTGGCTTGGCGACGGCTTCGAGTGCGCGAAGGGCGAAGGTGAAGCTTGCGAAGTCGCTCTTGCTCACCGCGGCGGCGCGGCCGTAGAGGCTGCCGTCGGCGATCTCGCCGCCGTAGGGGTCGTGCGTCCAGCCTTCGCCCGGAGGCACCACGTCGCCGTGGGCGTTGAGCGCGACCGTCAGGCCGCCGCTGCCGTACTGGCGGCGCACGATCAGGTTGGTGATCGACTCGAGCCCGTAGTCCTTCACCTCCTGCGCGGGCACGGCGTGCTTCTCGGCATCGAGGCCGAAGTCCTTGAGCAACTCGGCGGTGCGCTCGGCGTGCGGCGCGTTGTTGCCGGGCGGGGTGTCGGTGGGCACGCGCACGAGTTCCTGCAGGAACTTCACTTCCTCGTCGAAGTGGGCGTCGATCCAGGCGTCGAGCTTGGCGTAGTCGGTCATGGTTGTTCTTTTGAAAATCAATGAGCTTGTTCAGCGGCGAGGTCGGCCAGCAGGTTCTGGAAGGCCTGCACCGCGAGCTGGATGTCGTCGTTGGTGCTCGATTCGAGCGGGTTGTGGCTGATGCCCGAGTTGATGCCGCGCACGAAGAGCATGGCCTGCGGCATCACCTCGTGCAGCTTCATCGCGTCGTGGCCCGCGCCGCTTGGCATGCGGAAAAGCGGAATGCCCAGCGCATCGACCGCCTTCTCCCAGCGCTGCTGCCAGTCGGGCGCGCTCGGCGCGGCCGAGGCGCGCATGCTTTCCTCGATCTCCAGGCGCACGCCGCGGCGCTCGCAGATGGCCTTGAATTCGGCGAGCACGTCGTTGGTGAGCGCATCGCGCTGCGCGTTGTTCGGCGCGCGCATGTCCAGGCTGAACTTGCAGCGGCCCGGCACCACGTTGATGGAGCCGCTGGGCACTTCGAGCATGCCGACGGTGCCGACCGAGTCGCCGTCTTTCGCGGCGCGCTGCTCGGTGTAGAGGATGAGTTCGGCCACCGCGGCGGCAGCGTCGCGGCGGCGGTCCATCGGCGTGGTGCCGGCGTGGCTGGCCGTGCCGATCACTTCGCCCACGAAACGCACGCCGCCGTTGATGGCGGTCACGATGCCCAGGGGCAGGTCGAGTTCGGTGAGCACCGGGCCCTGCTCGATGTGCACCTCGACGAAGCCGAGGTAACGCGCCGGATCGCGCTGGATCTTCGGAATGTCTTCTTGCTTCAGGCCCGCGTGCTGCATGGCCTCGCGCATGGTGATGCCGTCGGCGTCCTTCTGGTCGAGCCAGCGCTGGTCGAAATGGCCGATGAGCGCGCCCGAGCCGAGGAAGGTGGCCTTGTAGCGCTGGCCTTCTTCTTCCGCGAAGCCGACCACCTCGAAGGCGAAGGGCAGGCGCTTGCCTTGCCGCGCGAGTTCGCGCACGCAGGCGATCGGCACGAAGATGCCCAGGCGCCCGTCGTACTTGCCGCCGTTGCGCACGGTGTCGTAGTGCGAGCCGGTGAGCAGGGTCTTGGCGTCGGGCGTCGCGCCTTCGTAGCGGCCGACGACGTTGCCCACGGCGTCGATGTGCACCGAGTCGAAGCCCACGTCGCGCATCAGCGCGCTGATCTGCGCGGCGCAGGCGCGGTGCGCATCGGTGAGGTAGGTGACGGTGAGCTGGCCTTTCTCGGCATAGCCCGGATCGGTGTGCGCCGAGAGCTGTTCCTGCCAGTCCCACACGTCGTTGCCGAGCGAGACGTCGGCCGCGAACTTGTCGTTCAGGCGGATCTCGGCGATGCGATGGATGTTGCGCAGCGCTTCGCCGAGTTCGAATTCAGGATGGTTGAAGATACGCCGCTCGAAGGTGTCGATGATCTCGCGCTTTGCGAGACCCGTGCCGCGCGGGCCGCGCACCGCGAGGATGAACGGGAAGCCGAACTTCGCGTTGTAGCCGGCGTTGAGCTTCTGGATCCTGGCGAACTCTTCGGGCGTGCAGTCGGTCAAGCCTGCCTTGCTCTGCTCGTTGGTCGATTCGGCCGTGAGCGTCTTGCTCACCATCGCCTTGCCTGCGAGCTCAGGGTGGGCACGCACGAGGCCGATCTTCTCTTCGTTCGACGATGCGGCCAGCGCCTGCACCAGGGCGTGCTTCAGGTGCGCGAGCGAGCGGAACGGGCGCGCGGCGAGCGCGCGCTGCGCGATCCACGGCGAGTGTTCGTAGATGCCGTCGAGCAGCGCGACGGCTTCGGCCGGCACGGCGGCGTTGAGTTGGGAGAGGGTGAGGCTCATGGTCAGCTTCCTGTGACGGCCGATGCGGCGCCGGATGTGTAGGGATGCGTTTGCTTCCAGTGCCGCGCGATGTCCACGCGCCGGCAGACCCACACGCGGTCGTGCTGCGCGATGTGGTCCAGAAAGCGCTGCAGCGCGGTGATGCGGCCGGGCCGCCCGAGCAGGCGGCAGTGCATGCCGATGCTCATCATCTTGGGGCTGTTGTCGCCGCTCGCGTCACCCTCGGCGTAGAGCGCGTCGAAGGTGTCCTTCATGTACTGGAAGAACGGGTCGGCGTGCGAGTAGCCCTGCGGCAGCGCGAAGCGCATGTCGTTCACGTCGAGCGTGTAGGGCACGATGAGCTGCGGCACCACCGTGCCGTCGGTCTTCTGCACCTTCATCCAGAACGGGAGGTCGTCGCCGTAGTAGTCGCTGTCGTACTCGAAGCCGCCGTAGTCGGCCACCAGGCGCCGGGTGCGCGGGCTGTCGCGGCCGGTGTACCAGCCGAGGGCGCGCTCGCCGGTGAGCTTTTCGATGGCTTCCATGCCCAGGCGCATGTGCTCGCGCTCGGTGGCTTCATCGAGGTTCTGGTAATGGATCCAGCGCCAGCCGTGGCAGGCGATCTCGTGGCCCAGTTCCTTGAAGGCGGCCGTGAGCTCGGGGTAGCGCTCAAGCGCCATGCCCACGCCGAACACGGTGAGCGGCAGGCCGCGCTTTTCGAACTCGCGCAGGATGCGCCAGACGCCCGCGCGGGAGCCGTACTCGTAGATTCCTTCCATGCTGATGTGGCGGTCCGGGTAGCTGGCCGGATTGAACATCTCGGAGAGGAATTGCTCGGAGCCCGCGTCGCCATGCAGCGTGGCGTTCTCGCCGCCTTCTTCGTAGTTGAGGACGAACTGCACCGCGATGCGCGCGCCGCCCGGCCATTGGGCATGCGGCGGGTTGCGGCCATAGCCGACGAGGTCGCGCGGGTAGGGCAGGGTGGTGTCGTAGACGGTCATGGTGTGGATCAGGACAGCGCGAGGGAGATGTCGTTGGTGGGAACCTTGCGGTCGAAGGTGAGGTTCGCCTCGACGTGTTCCAGGTGTTCGGTCATGAGGCGCACGGCGCGCTCTTCGTCGCGGGCAGCCAGCGCTTTCACGATGTCGGCGTGCTCGTCGTTGGAGTGCTCGGCGGCGCTGGTGCTCTGGTACATGAGCGTGATGAGGGCGCAGCGCGAGATGAGTTCGCCCAGGATCTGCGCGAGCACCGTGTTGCCCATGAGCTCGGCCATGCGCACGTGGAAGTCGCCCAGCAGCTCGGTGCGGCCCGAGATGTCTTCGCCCGACACGGCGGATTTCTCGAGCGCGACGTGTTCCTTCAGCGCCTTGATCTTGGCGGGCGTGACGGTGCGCACGAACTCGCGCGTCATCTCGGCTTCGAGCATGCGGCGCACCGCGAACACCTGCTTGGCCTCGTCGACTGCCGGGGCCGCGACGAAGGCGCCGCGCGCGGGTTCCAGGCGAATGAGCTTGTTCTGCGAGAGCTGGAAGAGGGCCTGTCGCACCAGCGTGCGCGAGACGCCGAAATGATCGGCCAGCTTCTGCTCGGCGAGCTTGGTGCCGGGCTGCAGGCGGTGCTCGACGATGGCCTTCGTGAGGGCATCGACGATCGAACGGGTGGTGGAGGACTCCATGTTTTTCATGATAGACCCAAAGCCGGTAACTGTATACACTTTTGTCCACCGGAATTTCCCGCACCCGATCCGAGCCCATCGCTCGATCTTTCTCGATCTTTGAAGGAGCGCCCCATGGGCTTGAGCACTCACGTACTGGACACGATGCACGGCGGCCCCGCGGCCGGCATGGAAGTGGCGCTGTACACCACCGACGGCGATGCCGCCACGCTGGTGAAGCGCTTCACGCTGAATTCGGACGGCCGCAGCGACGGCCCGCTCTACGACAACAATTCCATCAAGGTCGGCACCTACCGCCTGGTGTTCGACGTGGCGGGCTACTTCAAGGCGCGCGGCGTGACGCTGCCCGAGCCCAATTTCCTGAACAAGGTGTCGCTGGATTTCGGCGTGGCGCACACCGACCAGCACTACCACGTGCCGCTCTTGGTCAGCCCGTGGAGTTACTCCACGTACCGCGGCTCCTGAGGTCAGTCGCCTTGTTGCTGACCTTCGGTGAGCGTGTCGAGTTGAAAGCGCCCGCTCTTGTCCCAGAGCCAGGTGTCGGTCCACGTCACCGCGCCCAGGCGCGTGGCGGCCGGGAAGGGCGCGGCCTGCAGCACGGCGCGCTCGATCTCGGCGATGACCTCGGGCGCATGCTGCGGCGCGCGGAGCCAGTGCATGGAGACCACCTTGCCGCCGGTGTCCAGGTTCACCTGCAGGGTGCCGACCGCGTAGAGGATCGGCGGCAACTGCCCGCTGTAGATGCGCGAGCGGTTGAGGTCGTACACGTGGCGCGCGGCATCGCGCCGGTAGTCGCGCGCCGTGGCCGCATTCGATGCGCGCGGCACGGCGCCGGAAGCGCCGGCTTTCGCGCCGCTCAACTGGCCGGGCACGGCCCCTGGGCTGCCGCAGCCGGCGAGCCAGAGGGCGCACGAAAGAACGGATGCCGCCAGGGCAAGGCGGCGCGGCGTAAGCTGGACATTCATCGCCGGGTTTATACCGTGAGTCCTCGCGGATCCGGCAACCGAAGGTATCGGGCATGAGCGGTGCGGTCGATCAACTGCTGGCGCGTCTGCGCACGGAGGACGCGGTGCTGGTGCGCGTCGAGTCCACGCAGGGCTCGGCGCCGCGCGAGGCCGGCACGTGGATGGCGGTGTGGGCCGATGCGCTCACGGCCACCATCGGCGGCGGGCAGCTCGAATTCCAGGCCACGCAGGAAGCGCGCGAACTGCTCGCGGGAAAACGCGCCATCGACGGCGTCCAGCGCTACCCGCTGGGCCCCAGCCTGGGGCAGTGCTGCGGCGGCGTGATGTACCTGTCGTACCAGCGCATCACCGCGGCCGATGCGCCCGCATTGCAGCGCGAACTCGTCGCCAAGCTCAAGCCCGTGGCGCTCTTCGGCGGCGGCCACGTGGGCGCCGCGCTCGCGCGATTGCTCGCCGCGCTGCCGTTCTCGGTGCGCTGGATCGACAGCCGCGACGGCGTCTTTCCCGATGAGCTCCCCGCGCAGATCGACACCGAGCATTCCGAGCCCGTGCAGGACGCCGTCGCCGCGCTCGCGCCCGGAAGCCGTGTGCTGATCATGAGCTTCAGCCACGCCGAAGACCTGGACATCGTCATCGCGTGCCTGAAGCGCCTGCGCACGCGCGACGACCTGCCCTACATCGGCCTCATCGGCAGCAAGACCAAATGGGCGACCTTCAGCCACCGGCTCGAAGCGCGCGGCTTCACGGCCGACGAGTTCGCGCGCATCACCTGCCCGATCGGCGTGCCCGGCATCACCGGCAAGGAGCCCGAGGTGATCGCGGTTGCGGTGGCGGCACAGTTGTTGAGCATATGACTCGCCCCCAGGCTGCGCGGCACTGCGTGTCGCTTCGCCAACCCCCTACCGGGGGCAACACCAGCGGCCCGGCAAAGCCGGTTCCGCGGTGTTTCTGGAATGGAGCTTGCTTCGGTTGCACAGCGAGGGTTTTCAGTGCTTCGTTTGAAGAAAATCCCCCTATTCCTTGATAAAACTGTATACACTTTCAGTCCACAACAAGCCGCAGCGGAGCGAGGCCCATTTCATGGAGCCTGCGTTCGCGGCACTTTCTCTGCTTACAGCGCCCGCAGTGGTGAGCAGGCTGAAACCCCTCTTGGACGCCCCACGCGTCTAGAGGGTTGCGAGAGAGCACATGGAAAGCTATTACCTCGACTGGGCCAACCTGCTGCTGCGCTGGGTCCACGTCATCACCGCCATCGCCTGGATCGGCGCCTCCTTCTACTTCGTGATGCTGGACAACAGCCTCGAAAAACCGCAGGACCCCGAATCGCTCGACAAGGGCGTGGGCGGCGAGCAGTGGGCCGTGCACGGCGGCGGCTTCTACAACATGCAGAAGTACGCGCTGGCGCCCAAGAAGCTGCCGGACCACCTGCACTGGTCGTACTGGGAGAGCTACTCCACCTGGATCACCGGGTTCACGCTCTTCACCATGTCGTACCTGTGGAACGCGAGCACCTACCTCATCGACAAGTCGAAGATGGACTGGCAGCCCGGCGCCGCCATCGCCGTGGCGCTGGCTTTCTTCGTGGTGTTCTGGATGGTCTACGACGGCATCTGCCAGATCTTCGGGCGCCGCAAGAACGGCGACACCATCGTGGGCGTGCTGATCGCGATCTTCATCGTCTTCGCGACCTGGCTGGCCTGCCAGTGGTTCGCGGGCCGCGCGGCCTTCCTGCTGGTGGGCGCCATGATGGCCACCACGATGAGCGGCAACGTGTTCTTCTGGATCATCCCCGGCCAGCGCAAGAACGTGGCGGCGCTGCGCGAGGGCAGGCCCGTGGACCCGGTGCACGGCCAGCGCGGCAAGCAGCGCAGCGTGCACAACACCTACTTCACGCTGCCGGTGCTGTTCGCGATGCTGAGCAACCACTACAGCTTCACCTACACGCACAAGTACAACTGGATCGTTCTGCTGCTCATCATGCTGGGCGGCGCGGCCATCCGGCAGTTCTTCGTGGTGCGGCACCGCTTCAAGCTGGGCAACGCGGGCAACCCGCTGCCGTATGCGCTGGTCGGCATCGTGGTGCTGGGCCTCACGATCGTGTGGATGAAGCCCGAGCCGGCCGCCGCTCCCGTGGCTGCCGCAGCGGCGCCCGCGGTCGCATACGCCGACGTGCAGAAGGTGCTGGAGCAGCGCTGCTTCATGTGCCATGGCGCGGCCGTGCAGATGAAGAACGTGCGCGTCGATTCGCCCGAACAGGTCGCCGCGCATGCGCAGGCGATCTACCAGCAGGTGGTAGTCACCAAGATCATGCCGATGAACAACGCGACCGGCATCACCGACGAAGAGCGCGCATTGATCAGCCGTTGGTTCCAGGGCGGAGCCAAAACCAACTAGCTCGCAAACTAGACCGCGGTCAAGAGAGCGGGCCACCGCTCCCCGCACAATTGCCGGATGGAGACAACGCAAGCCATGACCGCATCGACCCCGTCCTTCGGGCCCGCGCCCGATCCGCGCGAAGCCCCCCGCGCCTTCCTCGAACACCTGTACCGCGTGGCGGTGGACCGGGCGTTGCCGCTGTCCACGCTGGGCGCGCACCTGCCCCAGCCACCGAAAGGGCGCACGTTGGTGCTCGGCGCCGGCAAGGCCGGCGGCTCGATGGTGCAGGCGCTCGAAGCCCTGTGGCCGGCCGACGCGCCGCTCTCGGGCCTCGTCGTCACCCGCTACGACCACATTCCGCCGCGCCCCGAAGGCGTGCCGCAGCGCATCGAGATCGTCGAGGCCGCGCACCCCGTGCCCGACGCGGCCGGACAGCAGGCGGCCGAGCGCATCCTCGAGTTGACGCAAGGCCTCACGGCCGACGACCTGGTGCTGTGCCTGATTTCGGGTGGCGGCTCGTCGCTCCTGGTGCTGCCGGCCGAAGGCCTCACGCTGGCCGACAAGCAGCGCATCAACAAGCAACTGCTCGACAGCGGCGCCGGCATCGGCGAGATGAACTGCGTGCGCAAGCACCTCTCGCGCATCAAGGGCGGCCGGCTCGCGGCGGCCTGCGCGCCGGCGCGCGTGGTGACGCTCACCATCAGCGACGTGCCGGGCGACGACGCGGCCGTCATCGCGAGCGGCCCCACGGTGCCCGATGCGACCACCTGCGCCGATGCGCTCGCCATCCTCGACCGCTACGGCATCGAAGTGCCCGCGCCCGTGCGCGCCCAGCTGGAAAGCGGCGAGCTCGAAACGCCCAAGCCCGACGACAAGGCCTTCGCCGGCCACGAGACCCACATGATCGCCACGCCCCAGCAGTCGCTGGAGGCTGCGGCCAGGGCGGCGCGCGAGGCGGGCATCGAGGCGCACATCCTGAGCGACGAAATCGAAGGCGAATCGCGCGAAGTCGGCAAGGTGCATGCCGCGCTGGCCCGCGCCGTGGCGCACCGCGGCGAGCCGTTCGCACGGCCCTGCGTCATTCTTTCGGGCGGCGAGACCACGGTCACCATCCGCCCGCGCCAGCCGGGCCAGGCCAAGGGCCGGGGCGGCCGGGCGGGCGAGTTCTGCATGGGCCTGGCCGGTGCGCTCATGGGCCAGCCGCAGGTGTGGGCGCTGGCGGCGGACACCGACGGCATCGACGGCGTGGAAGACAACGCCGGCGCCTTCGTCGTGCCCGACACGCTGGCGCGCGCCACGGCCGCGGGCCGGAAGCTCTCGGACCACCTCGACCGCAACGACGCGTACGGCTACTTCGACGCCATCGGCGACCTGTTCGTGACGGGGCCCACGAACACCAACGTCAACGATTTCCGCGCGCTCCTGATCCTGTAACGGGACGAAAAAAGGGGCGGGAAGGGCGATTTCCGGGCCCCGGCGGGGTTGGTCGAAGTCGGGTTAATCTATGCACCCGGCGGCGATTTGCCGCCGTTGTCGCATGCGCACCCTCCCAGGGTGCCGCACCGCGCACCCCAGATTTCCCCTTTTCATCATCCGTCCCCGAAGGAAAAGTTCGCCATGACCGCCACCTACACCGACACCCGCCTCCTGATCGACAACGAATGGGTCGACGCCACCGGCGGCAAGACGCTGGACGTCGTGAACCCCGCTACCGGCAAGGTCATCGGCAAGGTGGCGCATGCCAGCATTGCCGACCTGGACCGCGCCCTGGCCGCCGCCCAGCGTGGCTTCGACAAGTGGCGCAACACGCCCGCCAACGAACGCGCCGCCGTCATGCGCCGCGCCGCGGGCCTCATCCGCGAACGCGCCGGCGACATCGCCAAGCTGCTCACGCAGGAGCAGGGCAAGCCGCTCGCCGAAGCCAAGGGCGAGACGCTGGCCGCCGCCGACATCATCGAATGGTTCGCCGACGAAGGCCGCCGCGTCTACGGCCGCATCGTGCCCTCGCGCAACCTGGCCGCGCAGCAGCTCGTGCTGAAGGAGCCGCTGGGCCCCGTCGCCGCGTTCACGCCGTGGAACTTCCCGATCAACCAGATCGTGCGCAAGCTCGGCGCGGCGCTGGCCACCGGCTGCTCGTTCCTGGTGAAGGCGCCTGAAGAAACCCCGGCCTCGCCCGCCGCGCTGCTGCAGGCCTTCGTCGACGCCGGCATCCCGCCCGGCACCGTGGGTCTCGTGTTCGGCAACCCCGCTGAAATCTCGAACTACCTGATCGCCCACCCGATCATCCGCAAGGTCACCTTCACCGGCTCGACCCCGGTCGGCAAGCAACTGGCCGCGCTGGCCGGCTCGCACATGAAGCGCGTCACGATGGAACTGGGCGGCCACGCCCCGGTGATCGTCGCTGAAGACGCCGACGTCGCCCTGGCCGTCAAGGCCGCCGGCGCCGCCAAGTTCCGCAATGCGGGCCAGGTCTGCATCTCGCCGACCCGCTTCCTGGTGCACAACAGCCTGCGCGAAGAGTTCGCCCGCACGCTGGTCAAGTACACCGAGGGCCTGAAGCTGGGCGACGGCCTCGCCGAAGGCACCACCATCGGCCCGCTGGCCAACGCACGCCGCCTCACCGCGATGGCCTACGTGCTGGAAGACGCGCGCAAGAAGGGCGCCACCGTGGCCGCCGGCGGCGAACGCATCGGCGACTCGGGCAACTTCTTCGCCCCCACCGTGCTGACCGACGTGCCGCTGGACGCCGACGTGTTCAACAACGAACCCTTCGGCCCCATCGCCGCGATCCGCGGTTTCGACACGCTCGACGAAGCCATCGCCGAAGCCAACCGCCTGCCTTTCGGCCTGGCCGGCTACGCCTTCACCAAGTCGATCAAGAACGCCCACCTGCTGAGCCAGAAGCTCGAGCTGGGCATGCTGTGGATCAACCAGCCGGCCACCCCGTCGCCCGAAATGCCGTTCGGCGGCGTGAAGGATTCGGGCTACGGTTCGGAAGGCGGCCCCGAGGCGCTCGAGGCGTACCTGAACACCAAGGCCGTCTCGATCATGGGCGTCTGATCAATCGTCTGCGCTGGCGTTCCAGAAGGCTTGCTGGACGCCGCTCAGCGCTTCGAGTTCTGTAATCACCTGGTCGAGCTCCAGCGGCTCGACCGCGGTGGCGTACAGCGTCGCTTCGATCTCCGTGTCGGCCGGCCCGAAGGCGTGCTGGTCGACATCGCGCACCGGGTAGTTCGCGGCTTCGAGCAGGAGCAGCAGCTGGTCCATCACCTCGGGCCGCGCCGCGCGCGAACAGATCACCCGCACCGTGTAGGTCGCCTCGCTCGACTCTTCCTTGATCGGGCGACGGTTGATGCGATTCACCACCGGCAGCAGCAGCGTGTTGCTGGCCAGCACGAACAACGCGGCGATCATCGCCTCGCCGATCAGGTCCGCGCCCGCGCAGGCGCCCACCGCCGCCGACCCCCACAGCGTGGCCGCCGTGTTCAGGCCCGTGATGTTGGTGCCTTCCTTCATGATCGCGCCCGCCCCCAGGAAGCCGATGCCCGAGACCACATAGGCCGCCACATGCACGGCGCCGTCGTGGCCGTGCAAGCGGTTCGCCATGTCCACGAACACTGCGGCGCCAACGGCCACGAGCGTGTTGGTGCGCAGGCCCGCGGCGCGCTGGCGTATCTGCCGCTCCAGGCCGATCAGCGAGCCGAGCGTGAAGGCGATCGCCACGCTCACGAAGGTGTCGAGCAGCGAGGGCAGGTTGAAGTTTTGAATGGCTTGCATCGGATGTTTTTTCAATGGAGAGCGCGTGCGTTCAGTCCGGGGATTGCATGCGCTTGGCGTGCTCGCGCCACGCCCTTTTCTCGACCGTCCGGACGTTCGGCGCCTCCGCGAGATGCGCGAGGTAAGCCGCCAGCAATGGCAGTTCGGCATCGGACCGGTCGCCCAGGAACTCGCGCACCGTGACGAGATTGCCGTAGCTCCTCGCGTACTTCGCGGGCGTGTCGTCGACCGCGATGATCGATTCGAGCGGATAGCCCCTGGACTTCAATTTCTGCAGGTTCTTGATCGTCTGATAGCCACCCGTCGTGAAGTCTCGTGCCGTCGTGCAGCGCGCGCTGGACCACACGAACTCCAGGCCGCCGTTCGGAAAGATGCGTTCGACAACCTGCGACGCGTAGCTTTCGCCCGATGCGGTCCAGACGCCCACCTTGAACTGCGCGAGCACGGTGCTCAAGAAGTCGGCGAGGTGCGGTCGCAGATGAACGCGATACGGCCCTACGCGGAAATCCTCGTCGTGCGCAAGCGTGCCTTCGGTGGCGTGGATCAGCGTTTCATCGAGGTCCAGCACCAAGAGTTTGCGGGGCTTGGGTGTCACATGCATGTCAGAAGGCCTCCCATCGGGAGCTCAAGCATATTTGAGGTCGATGGTTTGGGGGCGTTGCATCAAGGCAATGCGCGTGTTCGGGGCGGCACTCCCGCCGACGGTGGGCTCTGTTTCGCGAATGTCCTCCGGCCTGCGGCCTCCCCCTTGATTTCGCGAAACAGAGCCCACCATCGGCGGGAGCGCTTTCAGAGCGGTCGTTGATCGCGGTTCACCCAGAGCGTGCCCATGTGCGCAGGGCACCGGGTGCTCCCCGCAGCGAAATCAAGGAGGAGGCCGCAGGCCGGGGGACATTCGCGGAGGGGAGCACCCGGTGGCCTGTGCACACGCCCTGAACAGCAGCGCGTGACCCTCACTGCCACCCATACCGCCGCGCGTACCAGCCTTTGACCGTCTGCGTCAGCACCGCATACCCCACCAGCATCGCCACCAGCCACGGGAAGTAAGCCAGCGGCAGCGCCTGCAGCTTGAAGTAGTGCGCGAGCGGCCCCATCGGAAGCCAGATGCCGACAGCCGCGATCGCCGCACCCATCGCCAGCAGCGGCCAGGCCGCGCGGCTTTGCATGAACGGGATCTTGCGGGTGCGGATCAGGTGCACGATCAGCGTCTGCGACAGCAGCCCCTCGATGAACCAGCCCGACTGGAACAGCGTCTGGTGTTCCACCGTGTTGGCCGCGAACACGAACCACATCACGGTGTAGGTCAGGATGTCGAACACCGAGCTCAGCGGCCCGAAGAACACCATGAAGCGCCCCAGGTCCGCCGGGTTCCAGCGCTGCGGCGACTTGAGGAATTCCTCGTCCACGTTGTCGAACGGAATCGCGATCTGCGACACGTCGTACAGCAGGTTCTGCACCAGCAGATGGAGCGGCAGCATCGGCAGGAAGGGCAGGAACGCGCTCGCCACCAGCACCGAGAACACGTTGCCGAAGTTCGAGCTCGCGGTGAGCTTGATGTACTTGAGCATGTTGGCGAAGGTGCGGCGGCCCTCGACCACGCCTTGCTCCAGCACCATCAGGCTCTTCTCCAGCAGGATGATGTCGGCCGACTCCTTGGCCACGTCCACCGCGCCGTCCACCGAGATGCCGATGTCGGCCGCGCGCAGCGCCGGTGCGTCGTTGATGCCGTCGCCCATGAAGCCGACCACGTGCCCGTTGGCATGCAGCGCGTGCACGATGCGCTCCTTGTGCGCGGGCGTGAGCTTGGCGAACACGTGGTGCTGCTCGACCAGCGCGCGCAATTCATCGTCGCGCAGGTCCTCGATCTCGCGGCCCAGCACGATGTGGCCGGCCTCGATGCCCACGTCGCCGCAGACCTTGCGGGTGACCAGTTCGTTGTCGCCCGTGAGCACCTTCACCGCGACGCCGTGCTCGGCCAGCGCGCGCAGTGCGGGCGCGGTCGATTCCTTCGGCGGATCGAGAAAGGCCACATAGCCCAGCAGCGTAAGGCCCGATTCGTCGGTCACGCTGTACGCCGGCTTGCGTGCATCTGCACCGAAGGTTCGGCTCGCCACGGCCACCACGCGCAGCCCCTGCTTGTTCAACTCCGACGCCACGCGATGGATGCGCGCGAGCAGTTCGGCATCGAGTGCCAGCACCTCGGCACCGCGCTCGACCGACGTGCACACCGACAGGATCTCTTCCAGCGCGCCCTTGCAGATCAGCAGGTGCTCGCTGCCGCCGTTCTCCACCACCACCGACATGCGGCGGCGCGAGAAGTCGAAGGGCACTTCGTCGATCTTGCGGTAAGCCGTCTGCAGGCGCGTCTCGGGTTGCATCTCGGCGTGGTTCAGCACGGCCTTGTCGAGCAGGTTCTTCAAACCCGTCTGGTGAAAGCTGTTGAGGTACGCCAGCTGCAGCACGTGGTTCGAACCCTCGCCCCACGCGTTGGTGTGGCGCTCCAGCACGATGCGATCCTGCGTCAGCGTGCCGGTCTTGTCGGTGCAGAGAACGTCCATCGCGCCGAAGTTGTGGATCGCCTCGAGGCGCTTGACGATCACCTTCTGGCGCGACATCACGACCGCGCCCTTGGCGAGCGTGGCCGTCACGATCATCGGCAGCATCTCGGGCGTGAGGCCCACCGCGATCGACAGCGCGAACAGCGCCGCCTCCCACCAGTCGCCCTTGGCCACGCCGTTGATCACCAGCACCAGCGGCGCCATCACCAGCATGAAGCGGATCAGCACCCAGCTCACGCGATTGATGCCCGCCTGGAAGGCGCTGGTGCCGTGGTCGGTGGCCGTCACGCGCTGCGCGAGGGCGCCGAAGAAGGTGCGGTCGCCGGTGTGCACGATGAGCGCGGTCGCGGTGCCGCTGATCACGTTGGTGCCCATGAAGAGCAGGTTCTCGCGCTCGAGCACGCCGGCCTCGTGGGCGCCGCGGTCGATGGGAAACTTCTCGACCGGCATCGCCTCGCCCGTCAGCGCGGACTGGCTGATGAAGAGATCTTTCGCCGTGAGCAGGCGCGCATCGGCCGGGATCATGTCGCCGGCCGAGAGCGCGAACACGTCGCCCGGCACGAGGTCGCGCATCGGTACCTCCACGCGCACCGTGCCCGCATGCGTGGTGTCGAAGCCTTCGTCGCCCGCCGCGCCCGCCCTGCGTCCCGGCGCGGGCCGCAGCACCGTGGCGGTGTTGCTCACCATGGCTTTGAGGCGCTCGGCCGCCTTGTTGGAGCGCGACTCCTGCAGGAAGCGCAGCACCGTCGACAGCACCACCATGCTGCCGATCACGAGCGTGGCCTTCATGTCCTCGGTCACGTACGAGACCAGCGCCAGCACCGTGAGCAGCAGGTTGAACGGATTGCGGTAGCACTGCCACAGGTGCGTCCACCACGGCAGCGGCTGCTCGTGGCGAACCTCGTTGCTGCCCAGGCGCTTGCGCAGCACCTGGGCGTGGCCTTCGCTCAGGCCTTGCGGCGAGCTGTCGAGCTTCACGAGCATCTCGCCCGCATCGGTGCGCGATGCGGCGGCCAGTGCCTTCGCGATGTCGGGTGGCATGGCGACCGATGTCACGCCGACGGGCTTCGACCCCAGCAGGGTCTGCCAGCGCTCGAAGTGATGCAGCATGTGGCGGCTGCGAAGGAAGCTCTCGAAGAAGGACTTCAGGACGTTTTTCATGTTGTTTTCTCCTTGGGGAAATCAGGTCAGCGCACGAAGGCCCAGGTGAAGCCCAGCGTCCACCACGCGGGTGCGTCGGCGCGCAGGCCGCGTGCGCGGCTCAGGTCCACGCTCAGCGCCTGCACCGGCGTCCAGCGCATGCCGGCGCGCCATGCGTTGCCGCCGCCTTCGCGGAAGCGCTCGGCGACGAACGAGACAGAGGGCAGGGCGGACCATTCGATGGCCGCGCCCGAATGGCTGGTGCGCGGTTGCACGCGGTGGAAATCGCGACCCACGTTGATGTGCGCGCGCCAGCTGTCGTCGATCTGCCAGGTCACTGGGATCACGACGCTGCTGCTGGCGAAACGCAACGCGGTGGCGTGTGCGTCGCTCTGCCATCCGGCCGTGGCGAGCACGCCGGCGCTCAGGCGGTCGTCGATCTCGAAGGCCCACTTCACCTGCGGACCGGCGCGCACGGTGCGGCCTTCGCCGCCGTGCTCGCGCTCGAGGTTCAGGCCGAGTTCGACCGCGCCGATGCGGCAGGCCGGGCCGATGTGCAGCAGGCCTTGCGAGGTGCGCGCGTGGCGGTCGGACCAGGTCTCGACCTGGCACTGGTCCCCGTCGAGGATCGCGGCGTCGTCCACCGAATGATGGCCGCCGGCGGCATGCGTCTGCGTTGCCGCAAAGCCGCAGAGGTATGCGGCCCAAAGCTGCAACGGCAGCGGTGAATGAAAGGGGCGTCGGGGATGGAAGCGGGGTGCGTCGAGGCGGCCGTTCGTGGCCGTTCGCGCGACACGCCGCAGGCGTTCGCGGGTCATGGGAGGTTCTCCTTCGGGTGCGGCGCCCGCGAAGGAAGAACCTCCCGCTTCACTCAGCCGGCAGGCGTCCTCCGCAGCGCGGCGCTGCGTGGGTTGGATGCAATCGATGGGTTCAATGAAGGCGGCGCGCTAAGGCGCGAGCGAGGGTCCGGGTCCATGGTGGCCTCCTTGCGTTTTTGCGGTGCGGTGCGGTCTTGCGGGCGCGTCAGCGGTGCGCTGCGCGGGGCGGCTGCTCGAGCAGCAGGAAGAAGCTGCGGATGCGCCGCGTGGTCCAGAGCGCGGCGGCGCGGTCGAGCATTTCGTTCTCGACGTCCTGCGCCGTCGGCGCACGCGCAGGCTCGTGCGCCGACGGGCGGACGGGGGCCTGCATCGGCGGCTGCTGTTGCTGCTGTTGACGAGTTTGAAATTGACGCATGACAAGGCTCCTTCGCGCTGAAGGGCCTCGCGCACGGACACGCAAGCTGACTGAAAAAGTCAGTGACGCGGAACGACGAAATTCGGAAGGGGAGAACCGCTGGCCTGAATGGCGAACGGGTCACGCTGCGTGCACGGCGGCCACAGCGCGAGAGAGCCTGCGCTAGAGGGCCGGATGTGTCACGCCTGCCGAGGCACGCGTTGTCTTGTCACTGATCCAACTGGCACTGTCCACGCACGGGGCTCCGAAATGAAGATGCGGGATTGTTGCACCGCGTCACAATGAGCGTCAACCATTTGGGCCAAGTCCTGCACTGCGAGCAGGGTCGTTATCGCCTCATTGTTGCGATTTGGCGTCGACCCATTCCGCAACCTTTCAACAGTCTTTCATTCCGATGACGAAACCTGCCGTCCTGTTCATCTGCACCGGCAATATCTGCCGCTCCCCCACCGCCCACACATTGCTGCTTCACAAGGCGCGCCTCGCAAACGTGGCGATCGACGTCGACAGCGCCGCAATCTCCGACGAGGAGCGCGGCAACCCGCCCGATCCGCGTTCGATCGCCGAGGCGCGCCGGCGCGGCATCCAGATGCACGCGCACTGCGCGCGCCAGGTCCGCGCGAGCGACTTCGAGCGCTTCGACTGGATCGTCGGCATGACGGCGCACCACTGCGCCGCGCTGCGCCGTCTCGCGCCCGCGGGCACCGCCCACAAGGTGCACCTGCTCACCGAGTTTTCCGAAGCGGACGAAGGCGATGTGCCCGACCCCTGGTACGGCGGCCGGGAGGCCTTCGTCGAAGCTTTCGACCTGATCGATCGCGGCGTCGAGGGCCTGCTCGCGAAGCTTCAGGCCCAAGCCGTCTGACCGGCTATTCGCACAGCGCGCGAATGTCCGCCGGAATCGGCACCGCGCGGATACCCCCGCCTTCGCGCTTCGCCGCGAAGATCCGCACTTCTTCGCATTCGAGGATCAACTCGTCGCCGCGCGTCACGCGGTAGGTCTGCACGAAGCTCTTGTCGCGCCACTCGGTGATGCGCACCGCGATGTCGAGCGTGTCGCCGTAGCTCGCGGACTTCACGAAGCGCGTGTGCGTATCGACCAGCGGCGTGCCGATCACGCCGAGCGTCCGCGCCGTCTCTTCCCACCGCGGCACGCCGCAGCCGACGAAGAAATGCCGCGAGGCCGCATCGATCCAGCGGAAGAAGTTGGGAAACCAGACGATGCCGGCCGGGTCGCAGTCGCCGAACTCGACGCGCGCGGTGTAGGTGATCTCTTTGCCTGTGTTCATCGCTTCGTTCTTCATCAGCCCATTCTCGTCGGCAGCCACAGCGCGATGACCGGGAACGCGATCAGGATCACCAGGCGCACGATGTCCGTCACGATGAACGGCAGCACGCCCTTGAAGATGGTGGTGAAGCTCACGTCCTTCACCACGCTCTTGATGACGAAGACGTTCATCCCCACCGGTGGATGGATGAGCCCGAGCTCCACCGTCATCACGATGATCACGCCGAACCAGATGGGGTCGAACCCCAGGTGCACGATCACCGGGAAGATGATGGGCACCGTGAGGATGATCATCGCCATCGCGTCCATGAGACAGCCGAGCACCAGGTACATCAGCATGATGAGCGCGAGCACGCCGTAGCGCCCGATCCCGAGGCCCGTGAGGAATTCGGTGAGCTTCTGCGGGCTCTGCGTGATGGTGAGGAAGTAGCCGAAGAGCAGCGCGCCGATCAGCACCGTGAACACCGCCGCCGCCGTGCGCGTGGCCGAGAGCAGCGCCTCGCGGATCTTCGGGCCGTCGAGCTTGCGCCTGACGAGCCCGAGGATGAACGCGCCGCTCGCGCCCACGCCGCCCGCCTCGGTGGGCGTGAAGAAGCCGCCGTAGAGCCCGCCGATCACGAACACGAAAAGCACCAACGGCGCCCACACGTTGCGCAGGTCCTTGAAGCGTTCCGACCAGGGCTTCACCTCGCCGCCGGGCAGCCAGTCGGGCCGCAGCTTCACGATGATCGCGATCGTCAGCACGTACATCGCCATCGCCAGAATGCCCGGCACGATGCCCGCCATGAAGAGCTTGCCGATGTCCTGCTGCGTGAGGATCGCGTAGACCGCGAGCACGGTCGAGGGCGGCAAGATCGCGCCCAGCGTGCCGCCCGCTGCGATCACGCCGGTGGAGAACGACTGCGGATAGTTGAAGCGCCGCATCTCCGGATACGCCACCGCCGAGAACGTGGCGGCCGTGGCCACCGACGAGCCGCAGATCGCCGCGAACCCGCCGCAGGCCACCACGGTGGCGACGCCCAGGCCCCCGCGCAGGTGGCCGATCATCGAGTTGGCGGCCTTGAAGAGCTCGCGGCTCACGCCCGAGACCGACACCAGCGCGCCCATCAGCATGAACATCGGGATCACGCCGAAGGTGTAGTCGGTCACGGTGCGCATCGAGGTCTGGCCCACCAGCTTCAGCGCGGGCCCGGGGCCCACGAGGTAGCTGTAGCCGGTGACGCCGACCAAGCCCATCGCCATGCCGACCGGCACGCGCAACAGCATCAGCACGAAGAGGGCGACGAAGCCCAGGATGGCAACTGCGTCGGGGCTCATTCGTCGGCTTTCTGTTCAGCGTGGATTTCTTCGAGCTGCTCGGGATGGAAGATCAGCCGGTACGTGCGGATCGCGATCAGCAGCACGGCGCACACGTCGCCCGCCCACGCGACTGCATAGAACGGCCAGGTGGGGATGTTCATGTCGTAGGTCAGCACGTTGTCCACGTAGGTGCTGCGCACCTTGTCAAACAGCATCGCGGTCTGCACCGCCACCACGAACAGGAGAACGAGCGTGGCGAACACGTCGATCACGCGCTTCATGCGCGGGCCCGCCGCCGTCCACACCAGGTCCACCGTGATGTGGCCGCCCCGGTAGCTGGTGGCCGCGATGCCCCAGAAGATCAGGATGCCCAGCAGCATGCGGCCGAAGTCGTAGGCGTCGGGGATCGAGGTGTCGAAGAACTTGCGCAGCACCACGGCCACGAAGATGTTGAGCGCGACGATCCCCACGAAGATGGCGGCGAGCCATTCGATCGTGTTGATCGCGCGGTCCATGTAGCTGGCGGACCGGGCTGCCATCGCTCAGAGCGCCGACTTGTATTTCGTGAGGCTGCCTTTCAGCGCATCCATCACGGCCTTCGGGTCTTCGCCCACCTTCTTCACGCTCTCGGCCCATTGCGCTTCCGACGGCGCGGCGGCCTTGCGCCACGCATCGAGTTGCTCGGGCGTGAGCTTGTAGACCTCGTGGCCCGGCTGCGCGGCGATCTTCGCGCGGCCGCCGAACTCGAAGTCGGCCCAGGGCCCGGCCACCTTCTGCGCCCACTCGCTGGTGCAGTGGTCGTCGATCACCTTCTTCTGGCCCGCCGACATCGCGTCGTACTTGCCCTTGTTCATCACCCACACGAAGGGCGTGACGTACAGCGGCGCATCCATGTGGTACTTCACCACCTTGTCGATGCCGAAGAGGCCGATCGATCCCCACGGGAAGGTGATGGCATCGGCCACGCCGCGCTCCAGCATGTCGCGCGACTCGGGCGCCGAGGCCTGCACGTTGGTACCGCCCAGCGAAGTGATCAGCTGGCCCACGGTGCTCGTGGCCGGGCGCACCTTCATGCCCTTGATGTCGGTGGGCAGCGTGATCTTCTTGCGCGAGTGGAAAGTGCCGGGGTCGTGCACGAACGCGAAGCAGTACTTCACATCCTTCATCTCCTTGGCCGCGTAGTTGCGGTACCAGGCGTCGATGGCGGCCGAGCCCTCCTTGCCGTTGGCGAAGAGGAACGGCAGCGACGCACCCGCCATCACCGGAAAGCGCCCCGGCTGGTAGCCCGGGTTCACGTACGAGAAGTCAGCGATGCCGTCGCGCGCCATGTCGTAGTGGTCGAAGGCCTTGCCCAGTTGCTCCGACGGAAAAAGGATCGCGGTGAGGGTGCCGTTCGATTCCTTCTTGATGTCGTCGGCCCACGCCTGCAGCGCGGGGTTGAGCGGATGCTGCGCGGGCACCCAGCTGGAGAGCTTGAGCTGCACGGGCTTGTCCTGCGCCTGCACGGCGGGCGTGCCGAGCACGAGCGCGGCGCAGGCCGCCAGCAGTGCGAGGGGCGAGCGGTGGCGATGGGGATGGCGGACGGTGGTTTTCATGGTCTCCTTCTTTATGGTCTGTGTGAAATCGTCGAGTCCGGTCAGCCTAGGCAGCGGCGTGCACCGGGTAAATGGAGGCTTTCCCGCGCGGGGTTTCCTGGGGGTGCGGTGGCGCGGGCAGGCCGACGTGGTGCCGGCCGAGCTCGCTCACCCGCCTGACGCCGACGAGCGTCATCGTGCGTTCGGTTTCCTGCGCGAGCAGCTGCAGCACCGAGAGCGCGCCGCGCCCGCCGTCGCACGCGAGGCCGTAGACCGGCGCGCGGCCCACGAGCGCGGCGCGCGCGCCGAGCGCGAGCGCCTTCACGATGTCGCTGCCGCGCCGCATGCCGCCATCCACCAGCACGGGAATGCGGCCCTCGACCGCGTCCAGGATGGCCGGCAAGGCGCCGATGGTGGCCGGCGCCGCATCGAGCTGGCGCCCGCCGTGGTTCGAGACCACGATGCCGTCCGCGCCGTGGTGCAGGGCGCGCCTGGCGTCCTCTGCGCCGAGCAGGCCCTTGATGAGGAGCGGCCCGTCCCAGAGCCTGCGCAGCCAGGCGATGCTGTCCCAGGTGAGCGTGCGGTCCATGGTGCGCGAGAGCAGCGCGGCCTGCGTCTGCGCGGACATCGGCGCGTCGTCGTCGTCCGGCAGCAGGTTCGCGAACAACGGCATGCCGCTGCCAGCGAGCCGCGCCAGCCACGTGGGATGGCGCGCCATGTCCAACAGCGTGCCGGGCGTGAGGCGCATCGGCACGCGGAAACCGTGGCGCAGGTCCCGCTCCCGCAGGCCGCTCACAGGCACATCGACCGTGAGCACCAACGCCTCGAAGCCGGCCGCCCGGGCCCGCTTCACGATGCGCTCGGCGATGGCGCGCTCGCCCATCACATAGAGCTGCATCCACAGCGCCGCCTCGGGCGCGGCCGCGCGCACGTCCTCGATGCGCACGTTCGATGCGGTCGAGAGAATGAAAGGCACGCCCGCGGATTGCGCGGCACCGGCCAGCAGCGCATCGGCGCCCGGGCGCACGAGGCCGGCGAGGCCGATGGGCGCGACCGCGAAGGGCGCGCGCCAGCGGCGACCGAAGAGCTCGATGCCGATGTCCATCGCGCTGGTGTCGCGCAGGCACTCGGGAATCAGCGGCAGCTGCTCGAGCGCATCGCGGTTGCGCTGCAGGCAGCGTTCGTCCTCGGCGCCGCCGTCGACATAGTCGAACACCAGGCGCGGCAGCAGCCGGCGCGCGCGACGGCGGTGGTCTTCGACGTTGAGCAGTGCCATCGTGTTGCTCCTCGCTTCAGGCGCCGCTGTTGGGCTTGCGCTTCATCCAGCGGATGGGCTGGGCCTTGACCGGGCGCGCGGGCGCGCCGTGCGCGACCAGCGCGGCATCGAGCGCGCGGCCGGCGTCGTCGGCCAATGCCGCAGTGCGTGCCGCTTCGATGGATTGCGCGCGCACGGCCGGCGCCTGGCCGGGCTGCGCTGCGAGATGGTCGGTCACGTGCAGCAGGTTCTCCTTGCCGCGTTCGTTGGTGCTGCCGTAGCCCTTGATGAGGCGGCCGCACAGTGCGAGTTCGTGGCCCAGCGCCCAGGCTTCGCGCGTGCCGCGCTCCACCGCAGCGAGCCAGCGTTCGATCAGCGCCTGTTCCTCGGCGAAGCGGCTGCCTCGGCGGCGCAGCCAACGCAGTGAAGACAGGAGCCGCAGCGACGCCATGCCGAACACCGAATGGCTGCCCACCTTCAGCGGCAGCGCCCACGGCGCGAGTCCGCGCGCCTGCCGGCCGCGGTCCCACGCGGTCACGCGGCGCGACAGCGCGGGCGGCAGCAGCGCGGCGAACTCGGCGGCGCCGGGCTTGAAGTGGTCGTAGACCTTCACGATGTCTTCGTCGGTGGCGCGCACTTCCTGCCGCACACGCTGCGCGCGGCTCGCGCGCCCCTTGAGCGCGGCCACGCGCACGATGTCGTCGAACGCCATCCACAGCGCGAGCCAGCGCGCGGCCTCGCGGGTGATGGCGAAGCCGTGCGCGCCGGCCGGGTCGGCCGCGCGCTCGGCATCGAGCACCTGGGCCAACCGGTCGGCGTACAGCGCCGCGTAGGCGGTGTCCTGGTAGTCGAGCACGCGCGCGTGGCCGAGCGCGAGCATGTCGTGCACCGCGGGCGGAAAGCGGCGCGCCAGTTCGTCGGGCAACGCGCGCGCGGGCGGCGGCGCATCGGCGGTGTCGCCGGCCATCACGCTGTTGACGAACGCGGCTTGCGTGCGCGGCGCGCTCACGGCATCGAACGCAGCCGCGAAGCCGCGCAGGCTGGCGGCGGCCATCTTGTTGAGCTTCTCGGGCGCGCTCGTGTCGCCGCCGCGCACCACGTGCTCGTAGGCTTCGCGCGGGAACGGGAAGAGGCCGCTGCCCGCGATGGCGCCGAGCATCACCGCACTCACCACCGTGCCGCTGTCGCGCGCGATGGCGTTCATGTCGAACACATGGTGCTCGCGGCTGAAGGCTTTCACCACATCGACCAGGCGCTGCGCATCGGCGCGCCCGTCGCCGGGCTCCATGCGCTCGGCGGTGGTGAAGATGCGCGCCGACGAGCTGATGACCAGCGTGCGCAACGGCGCGCTCATGCCGTTGCCGATCTGCCGTGCGGTCTCGAGCAGTTCCGAGGACACGATCGCATCGAGCGCACCCGGCACCGGGCTCAGGCTGAACACCGGACGCCTGCCGGCCAGCTGCGCGAGCGGCACGGGGAACACCTCGATGTAGTAGGTGGTGGCGCCGGTGCGCTGCGCGACGCCGGGGATCGAGGTGCTCTGCGCGGCGTAGCCGGCGTGGCGCGCGATGTCCACCAGCCATTCGGTGAGCACGCCGCCGCCTTCGCCGCCGAGGGCGCAGACGAGGAGGGTGAGGGGGCGGTTCTGTTCCATGGCGCGGTTCATGTGGCTCAGGTGGCTCATGCGGGTTGCAACGCGCGAACGACCGCGCCGCGCAGCGAATGCACGAGGCGTTCGTGCCACTTCGGGTTCTGCACCACCTCGGCGCGATAGAAGCTCGGGCACAGCGTGGCCGCATGCGCGTTCGCGCCGCACAGGCCACAGCCCACGCAGCCGTCGATCACGGTGGCGACCGGGTCGACCTTCAGCGGATCGGGGTTGTCCTTGAGCGTGAGCGTGGGGCAGCCCGAGAGGCGGATGCACGCATGGTCGCCGTTGCACACGTCTTCATCGACGCCGTATTTCACGCGCACCACGCGCTCGCCTTTCTTGAGGAGGCCTGCGATCCACGGCTTGATGCGGCGCTGGCGCTCCAGCTGGCACTCGCCCTCGGCGATCACCACCTTCAGGCCGTTGAAGTCGCTGGTGAGCGCCTCGGTCAGCGTCCGGCGCATGCGCTCCACGTCGTAGGTGGTCACAGTGCGCATCCACTTCACGCCCAGGCCGGTGAGCGTGGCCTCGATGGTCTGGTTCTTGTCGACCAGGCTCTGCTGCTTGTCGACGGCGCGCTCCTTCGTTTCTTCGTCGGGCGTGGAGATGATGTCCTGCGTGCCCGTGGCCGAGGTGTAGCCGTTCTTGAAGATCAGCAACACCGCGTCGTCGTCGTTGAAGAGCGCGCTCTGCACGCCGGTGAGCAGACCGTTGTGCCAGAAGCCGCCGTCGCCCATGATCGAGAGCGTGCGGCGGTTCATCATCGGGGCGACGCCCGCGCGGCTCGCCAGGCTCATGCCGTAGCCCAGGATCGAGTGGCCCATCGAGAACGGCTCGAAGGTGCCGAAGGCATGGCAGCCGATGTCCGCCGCGATGTGCACGGGGCCGGTCTCCTGCTGCGCGAGCTTGAGCGCGGAGAACACCGGGCGCTCGGGACAGCCGATGCAAAAACTCGGCGGGCGGTTGGGCAGCGGCGCGGTGAGCTGGCGCGCGACGGCTTCGCGGCGTTCGCGGTTGCCCGCGAGCCACGCCTGCGCCGACGACAATGCTTCGCCCGCTTCGATGTACTTCGCGGCGAAGGCGCCGATGCCGCCCGAGAGCACCTCCACGCCGTACTCGCCGGCCGCGGGCAGCATGTCCTTGCCGTGCAGCGGCGTCTGGATGTCGCGCCGGCGCAGGAGCGTCGCGATGTCCTGCTCGATGTACTCGGGCTGGCCTTCTTCCACCACCAGCACCGCGCGCTTTCCCACGCAGAAGTCGGCCACCTGCTCGGGCACCAGCGGGTAGGTCACGTTGAGCACGAGGATCGGGATGTCGGTCTCGCCGAACGCATCGGCCAGGCCCTGCTGCTGCAGGCTGCGGATCAACGCGTTGTAGAGCCCGCCCTGCACCACGATGCCCAGGTCCGCATGGCGCTCGCCCGGCATCAGCTCGTTGAGCCCGTGCTCGACGATGTAGCGCCGCGCCGCCGGGATGCGCGCGTCGCCCTTGAGCTTCTCGTGGCGGAAGGTGACGGGCGGGTGCGCGAGACGCATGTAGTCGAAGCCCGCGGGCTCGGTCATCAGCGCGCGCGTGGAAACGGCGGGCGCCACGTTGTCCTTGCAGGCGAAGCTGCCGCGCACGTGGCAGGTGCGGATGCGCAGCTCCATGAGGCAGGGCATGTTCGAGGTTTCGGAAAGGCGAAAGCCCTCTTCGACCATGCGCACCATCGTGCCGAGCTCGGGCCGCGGATCGACGAGGCACATGCTCGACTTGAGCGCGTACGCATGCGTGCGCTCCTGGATCACGCTGGCGCCTTCGCCGTAGTCCTCGCCCACGACGATCAGCACGCCGCCGGTCACGCCGGGCGACGAGAGGTTCGACAGCGCATCGGCCGCCACGTTGGTGCCGACGATCGACTTCCAGGTCACCGCGCCGCGCAACGGGTAGTGGATGGAGGCGCCGAGCATCGCCGCGGCCGAGGCTTCGTTGGAACACGCCTCGACGTGCACGCCCAGTTCGTCCATGTAGGCCTTGCCCTGCACCATGACGTCGAGCAGGTGCGACACGGGCGCGCCCTGGTAGCCGCCCACGTAGGCCACGCCCGACTGCAGCAGGCCCTTGGTGATGGCGAGGATGCCCTCGCCGTGGAAGGTATCGCCTGCGCCGAGACGCAGCATTTCTACTTCCTTGCTGAATGAGACTTCCAAGAGATTCGGCTCCGATGTGGGTGGTTTTGGGGTGGGGTGGGGCGTTTTTGCGTGCGCGGTGCGCTGCGTCCGCATGGCGCACTCGCAGGTGTCGTACGACGGTGTTACTTCGGTGGAGGCTTGGCGGGAGCGCCTGGAAAGCGCGCGACGTAGTACGCGAGGGTGTCCAGGTCGTCGGGCGCGATGCGGCTCACCGCCTCGCCCATCGCCTGCGTGTAGCCCGGGCGCTTGCCGGTGCGAAAGCCCTGCAGCGAAAGCTGCAGGTAGTCTTCATGCTGCTGCCCGATGCGCGGCACCTGCTGGCCACCGCTCAGGTCGGCGCCGTGGCAGATCACGCAGCGATGCTCCTGCGCCAGCGCCTGGCCGCGCGTCATGCGCGCGGCGTCGGGTGGTGTGGCGGCCGCTGGCGCCGGTACCGCGGGCAAGGTGGCGATGAACTCGGAGAAGCCGCGCAGGTCGGCGTCGGTCATGGTCTTGGCGACCGCCGTCATCGCCGGGTTGTCGCGCCGGCCCTCGCGAAAAAGAAACAGCTGCGTGATCGCATAGAACGAGTGCTGACCCGCGAGCACCGGCGTGCCGGCCATGTCGCTGCGGCCGCTCGCGCCGTGGCACGAGGCGCACAGCGACGCATAGCGCTGCGCATAGCTGGGCTGCGCCGATGCGGCCGAAGCGGCCGATGGCGCGGGCTTCGCGCCCTGCGCAATCGCCGATGACAACGCCAGCGCCATGAAGCCCGCCGCGATCGCTTTCGCAATGACGCCGGCTCTCTTCATCGTCCGCCGTAGCTGATGCGGTAGATCGCACCGGCGTGGTCGTCGCTCACGAGCATCGAGCCGTCCTTGAGCACGAGAAAGTCCACCGGGCGGCCGAGGTAGGTGTTGTTCTCGACGAAGCCCGTCATGAAGGGCTCGACCTTCGCGCCGCCCTTGCCGTCGGGCCAGGCGACCGCGATGTCGGCGTACTTGGTGGTGCGGTTCCACGGGCCGTGGCGGGCGATGAACATCGCGCCGCGGTACTTGGCCGGGAAGCTCTTGCCGTTGTAGAACGTGAGGCCCAGCGCGGCGGCGTGCGGGCCGAGCAGCGCGGCGGGCTTCTGGTAGTCGTCGCAGCGCTTGCCCCAGCCGAATTCCGAATCGAGGAGGTTGCCCTGGTGGCAGTACGGGTAGCCGAAGTGCTGGTCGGGCTTGGCCACCACGTTGAGCTCGTCGTTGGGCAGGTCTTCGCTGAGCCAGTCGCGGCCGTTGTCGGTGAACCAGAGGTTGCCGGTCTTGGGGTCGAAGTCGAAGCCCACCGTGTTGCGCACGCCGCGCGCGATCGTCTCGATGCCGCTGCCGTCGGGGTTCATGCGGAAGATGCGCGCATGCGCGTCGTCGGGCTCGCACAGGTTGCAGGGCGCGCCGACCGCGTAGTAGAGCTTGCCCTCGTGCATGCGCAGGTACCGCCAGCTGTGGTCCTGTCCACCGGGGAGCTTGTCGTTGAGCACCACGGGCGTGCCGGGGTTGTCCAGCTTGTCCTCGATGCCGTCGTAGCGCACGATCTGCTTGTGCGTGGCCAGGAAGAGCGCGCCCTTGTAGAACTCGATGCCGGTGGCGAACTCGGTCTTGTCGATGATGGTCCTGGGCTTGCGGTCGCCCTTCTCGGCGATCGCATAGACCTTGTTGCCCACGAACAGCGTGCTCACGAAGACGGTGCCCTTGGCGCCCTGGCGCAACTCGCGCGCATCGAGCACGCCCGACGCCCAGGTCTCGACCTTGAAGCCCGGCGGGAGCTTGAACTTGGCCGTGGGCAACTGGTCGGGCGCAGTGGGAATCGGGAAAGAGGGCACCGGTGCGAGGCGCGTGGCCGCTTCGTTCTTCGGTCGGCCTTTGGCCCATCCGGGTTCCTCGGCGGGAGGTTGCTGGGCCCACGCGGCGGCAGCGGTGAAGAGCAGGGCGGCGAGCACCGCATGCGGACGGAGTAGGGCCATGTCGTGTCTCCTTCTTGTCGTGGGCGTTCGAACGGGCCGACTGGGGGGCTGGAGGTCGGCTGGAATACCGCTCGCCAGTGTGCGTGCCATGGGGTTTGCGTTCAATAAAATAATCGAGCTAAGCAATATGAATGGCATGCATATCGATTCGATCGACCTCAACCTGCTGCGTCTGTTCGATGCGGTCTACCGCGAGCGCAGCGTGAGCCGCGCGGCGGAGTCGCTGGGCCTCACGCAGCCGGCGGCGAGCCACGGCCTCGGGCGGCTGCGGCTGCTCCTGAAAGACGCGCTCTTCACCCGCGCCCCCGGCGGCGTGGCGCCCACGCCGCGCGCTGACCGCCTCGCGGTGGCGGTGCAGGTGGCGCTCAGCACGATCGAAGCGGCGCTGCACGAGCCCGATCGCTTCGAGCCGCTGGTCTCGCGCAAGAGCTTTCGTATTCACATGAGCGACATCGGCGAGGGACGCTTTCTGCCCGCGCTGATGGCGCGGCTGGGCGAACTCGCGCCCGGTGTGCGGCTGGAGACCCTGCCGCTGCTGCCCGCGGAAGTGGCGCCCGCGCTGGACAGCGGCCGCATCGACTTCGCCTTCGGCTTTCTCTCGAACGTGCGCGACACGCAGCGCGCGCACCTTCTGAAGGACCGCTACATCGTGCTGCTGCGCAAGGGCCACCCCTTCGTCAAGCGCCGGCGCAAGGGGCAGGCGCTGCTCGAGGCGCTGCAGGAGCTCGACTACGTGGCGGTGCGCACGCACGCCGACACGCTGCGCATCCTGCAACTGCTCAACCTGGAAGACCGCCTGCGCCTCACGACCGAGCACTTCATGGTGCTGCCGGCCATCGTTCGCGCCACGGATCTGGCGGTGGTGATGCCGCGCAACATCGCGCGCGGCTTCGCGGAGGAGGGCGGCTACGCCATCGTCGAGCCGCCGTTTCCGCTGCGCGATTTCAGCGTATCGCTGCACTGGAGCAAGCGCTTCGAGGGCGATCCGGCCAACCGCTGGCTGCGGCAGGTGATCACCGCGCTGTTTTCGGAACGCAGGTGAAAGAAATGCGCTGCGTTCATGCAGTGGTCAGGCTCGGCATGCCAGCATCGCGCCCGTCATGAAGAAACGCATTCCCTCATTCCTGCGCCACGTCGGTCCCGGTGTCGTCACCGGCGCGGCGGACGACGACCCGTCGGGCATCGCCACCTACACGCAGGCGGGGGCGCAGTTCGGCACGGGCCTCTTGTGGACGGTGTTTCTCTCGCTGCCGTTCATGGTGGCGATCCAGCTGGTGTCGGCGCGCATCGGACGTGTCACGGGGAAGGGCGTGGCGGCCAACCTGCGCGAGCACATGCCGCGCAGCTTTCTCATCGTGCTGGTGGCGCTGCTGGTGGCGGCCAACACCATCAACATCGCGGCCGATATCTCGGCCATGGGCGAGGCGCTGCAGCTGGTGGTGGGCGGCGGCGCGCACTTCCATTCGCTGGTGTTCGGCGTGGTCACCGTGCTGCTGCAGGTGTTCGTGCCGTACCGCAAGCTCGCGCACATCCTCAAGTGGCTGACGCTCACGCTCTTCGCCTACGTGGCCGCGGTGTTCGTGGTGCAGGTGGAGTGGGCGCGGGTGCTGCACGACCTGGTGGTGCCGCGGCTGCAATGGCGCGGCGACTACTGGATGATGATCGTCGCGCTCCTGGGCACCACGATCTCGCCTTATCTCTTCTTCTGGCAGGCCTCGCAGGAGGTCGAAGAATTGCGCCTCAAAGGCGGCCGGCGCGGCACCGACAAGCAGGTGCGCCACGACCTGCGGCGCGTGCGGCTGGACACCTGGGTGGGCATGACCTTCTCCAACCTGATCGCGTTCTTCGTGATGGTGGTGGGCGCCTCCGTGCTGTACGCGGCCGGCGTGCACGACGTGACCTCGGCGGCACAGGCGGCCGAGGCGCTGCGGCCGCTGGCCGGCGACTTCGCGTTCTGGCTCTTCGCGGGCGGCATCATCGCCACGGGCCTGCTCGCCGTGCCGGTGCTCGCTTCGTCGGCCGCTTATGCAGTGGCCGAGGCCTTCGGATGGGAAGAGGGCCTGGAGCGCCACTGGCGCGAGGCCAAGGAGTTCTACGCCATCATCGCGGTCGCCACGCTGGTGGGCACGGCGCTGGACTTCACGCCGATCGATCCGATGAAGGCGCTCTACTGGAGCGCGGTGATCAACGGCGTGGTGGCCGTGCCGATCATGGCCGCGATGATGATCCTGGTGACGCGCGAGAAGGTGATGGGCCCCTTCACTTCGGGGCGCCGCATGCGCTGGCTCGGGTGGGGCGGCACGGCGCTCATGGGCTTCGCGGCGCTGATGATGGGGTGGGACATCGTGCGCTGAGGCGCTGCAGCCGACACTGTTCGACAACCGAAAGTACGCGCCCTGGAGCGCGTATTTTTTTGCCCCGCGTTGGTCGGGTGCGCGCGTGTATCACGCCGGCGAAATCCCCTACAAGGTTCACACCAAGTTGCTGCGTCGCAACATTCTTTTGGGGTGCATGGCGCGCGAAATACGATGAAAGCCTTCGATTCCGGAAACCCCGATTCGCATCGCAACTTCCGGATGAAATCTTTCGCGCTCAAAGACCTTCGTGAAATGTTTTTAGCTCAAAAACGGTCACTGAAAATGTTGCAACCACTTGTACATTGGTCTGGCAATGTGAACGGATTGTCACCGCGGAGCACCGGCATTTCTCCTTGAGCGGCCGATGCACGACGCGTCCATTTCACGCGCACATGCATCGTTGCCGAATTCACTCAAGACCTGGAGAAGTGCATGAGTACCGTCGATCAGCTGGGCCGCACCGCCCCCCTCACCTCGGGGCAGATGGCGATGTGGCTCGGCGCGAAATTCGCGTCGCCAGACACCAATTTCAATCTCGCCGAAGCCATCGACATCGACGGCGAGATCGACCCCGACATCTTCATCGCCGCTATGCGGCAAGTCGCGGATGAAACCGAAGCCACGCGCTTGCGTTTCGTCGACACGGCACAAGGACCGCGCCAGGTCGTCGCGCCGGTTTTCACCGGCGAGATTCCGTACCTCGACCTGAGCAACAAAAGCGATCCGAACGCCGAAGCCGAGCGCTGGATGCGCGCCGACTACACCCAAGGCATCGACCTCGCGCACGGCCAGTTGTGGCTCTCCGCACTGATCCGCCTCGCGCCCGATCGCCACATCTGGTACCACCGCAGCCATCACATCGCGCTCGACGGCTTCAGCGGCGGGCTCATCGCGCGCCGCTTCGCCGACATCTACACCGCGATGGTCGACGGCAATGCAGCGGTGCCCGAAGACTCGCGCCTCGCGCCGATCTCGCAGCTGGCCGAAGAAGAACACGCCTACCGCGAGTCCGGCCGCTTCCCGCGCGACCGCCAGTACTGGACCGAGCGCTTCGCCGACGCGCCCGATCCGCTGAGCCTCGCTTCGCACCGCTCGGTCAACGTCGGTGGCCTGTTGCGCCAGACGGTGCACCTGCCCGCAGCCAGCGTGCAGGCCCTGCAGGCCATCGCGCAGGAACTGGGCACCACGCTGCCGCAGATCCTGATCGCCACCACCGCGGCCTACCTGTACCGCGCCACGGGCATCGAGGACATGGCGATCGGCATCCCCGTCACCGCGCGCCACAACGACCGCATGCGCCGCGTGCCCGCGATGGTGGCCAACGCGCTGCCGCTGCGTCTCGCGATGCGCGCGGACCTGCCGATGCCCGAACTGATCCGCGAAGTCGGCCGCCAGATGCGGCAGATCCTGCGGCACCAGTCGTACCGCTACGAGCACCTGCGCAGCGACCTCAACATGCTGGTGAACAACCGGCAGCTCTTCACCACCGTGGTCAACGTCGAGCCCTTCGACTACGACTTCCGTTTCGCGGGCCATGCCGCGAAGCCGCGCAACCTCTCCAACGGCACGGCCGAAGACCTCGGCATCTTCCTGTACGAACGCGGCAACGGGCAGGACCTGCAGATCGACTTCGACGCCAATCCCGCGGTGCACACCGCGCAAGAACTGGCCGACCACCAGCGACGGCTCATTGCCTTCATCGACGCCGTGATCCGCTTGCCCTTGCAAGCCATCGGCCACATCGACCTGCTCGGCGCCGAAGAGCGCGAGCAACTGCTGGTGACCTGGAACGACACGGACCACGCGGTGCCCGACACGCACCTCACCGCGTTGATCGAAGCGCAGCTCGCCGCCAACCCGAAGGCCATCGCCTTGCGCTTCGACGGCGAGGAAATCGACAACGAAGAACTGAACCGCCGCGCCAACCGCCTCGCGCACCTGCTGCGCGCACGCGGCGCGGGCCCGGAGCGCACCGTGGCGCTCGCAATTCCGCGTTCGATGGACCTGATGGTCGCGCTGCTCGCCACGCTGAAGACGGGCGCGGCCTACCTGCCCGTCGATCCCGATTTTCCGCAGGACCGCATCGCCTTCATGCTCGGCGACGCGCAGCCGGTGTGCCTCGTCACGACCGAAGCCCTCGCGGAGTCACTGCCGAAAGCCGCCCCCACTTTGCTGCTCGATGTAGCGCAAACGATTGCGGATCTGGCGAGTTGCGACGACGCCGACCTGGGCATCGCGATCGACCCTTCGCACCCGGCCTATGTGATCTACACCTCGGGCTCCACGGGCATGCCCAAGGGCGCGGTCGTGTCGCACCGCGCCATCGTCAATCGCCTCTGCTGGATGCAGGACCGCTACGGCCTGAAGGCCGACGACCGCGTGCTGCAGAAGACGCCATCGAGCTTCGACGTGTCGGTGTGGGAATTCTTCTGGCCGCTGATCGACGGCGCCACGCTGGTGCTCGCGAAGCCGGGTGGCCACAAGGATGCGGCGTACCTTGCGAACCTCATCACGGAAGAACGCATCACGACGGTCCACTTCGTGCCGTCGATGCTGGAAGTCTTCTTGCGCGAGCCCACGGCCGCCGCATGCACCACGCTGCGCCGCGTGATCTGCAGTGGCGAGGCGCTGTCGCCCGCGCTGCAATCGCAGTTCCAACAGCTGCTCACCTGCGAGCTGCACAACCTGTACGGTCCGACGGAGGCCGCGGTCGACGTCACCTCGTGGGAATGCGAGCGAACGGGCGGGGCCCAGGCCACGAGCGTCCCCATCGGCCGCCCGATCTGGAACACCCAGATGCACGTGCTCGACAGCGGCCTGCAGCCCGTGCCAGCCGGCGTGACCGGTGAGCTCTACATCGCGGGCGTCGGTCTCGCACGCGGGTACCTCCAGCGCCCGCTGCTGAGCGCCGAGCGCTTCATCGCCAACCCCTACGGCGCGTCCGGCAGCCGCATGTACCGCACCGGTGACCTCGCGCGCTGGCGCAAGGACGGGAGCCTCGACTTCCTCGGCCGCGCCGACCAGCAGGTGAAGATCCGCGGCTTGCGCATCGAGCCGGGCGAGATCGAGTCGGCACTGCTGCAGCACCCGCAGGTCGCGCAGGCCGCGGTGGTGGCGCGCGAAGACGTGCCCGGCGAGAAGCGCCTCGTGGCCTACGTCGTCGCTGCCGATGCGGCCGATCCGCAAGCCGCCGAACTGCGCATGCACCTCGCGCAATCGCTGCCCGAGTACATGGTCCCCTCGGCCTTCGTCAGCCTGCCGTCGCTGCCGGTCGGCCCGAGCGGAAAGCTCGACCGCAAGTCGCTGCCGCCGCCCGAAGTGCAGGCCGCCACGCCGTATGCCGCGCCGCGCACGCCGACGGAGAAGATCCTTGCCGGCCTCTGGGCCGAGACGCTGCACCTGCCGCGCGTGGGCGTGCACGACAACTTCTTCGAGCTCGGCGGGCACTCGCTCATGATCGTGCAGCTGATGTCGATGATCCGCCAGCAGTTCATGATCGACCTGCCGGTCGATACGCTGTTCCAGGTCTCTACCATCGCGGGCCTCGCGGAGCTGCTCGACCAGGAATCGGTCGCGCGCCCGAGCCTCGTGCCGATGCCGCGGCCCGCGCGCATTCCACTGTCCTTCGCGCAGCGGCGCCTGTGGCTGATGAACCAGCTCGAAGGCGCGAACCCCGCGTACAACATGCCGCTCGCGCTGCGCCTGTCGGGCGTGCTCGACCGAGCCGCGCTGCATGCGGCGCTCGGCGATCTGGTGGAGCGCCATGAAAGCCTGCGCACCGTCTATCCGAACGAAGACGGGCTGCCGTACCAGCACATCCTCGACGGCGCGGACGCGCGTCCGGCGGTGATCGAGGCCGACAGCAGCGAAGAAGACATCGCCGCGCAGCTTCACGCAGCGGCGGGCCATGGCTTCGAACTCGGCACCGCGGCGCCATTGCGCGTCTCACTGTTCAAGCTCGCTGCCGACGAGCACGTGCTGCTGCTGCTTACGCACCACATCGCCGGCGACGGCGCCTCGCTGCTGCCGCTGGCGCGCGACTTGAGCGTGGCCTACGCCGCGCGCTGCGAAGGCAAGGCGCCCGGCTGGGAGCCGCTGCCGCTGCAGTACGCCGACTACGCGCTGTGGCAGCAGGAGCTGCTCGGCAGCGAAGACGACGCCGAGAGCATGGCCGGCCGCCAGCGCGCGTTCTGGCGTTCCTCGCTGAGCGACCTGCCCGAGCAACTGGCTCTTCCCGTCGATCACGCACGGCCGCTCGCGCCCACCTACCGCGGCGACGTCGTGCCGCTGCAGATTCCCGCGCACGTGCACGAACGCATCCTGCAACTGGCGCGCGACGGACAGGCCAGCGTCTTCATGGTGCTGCAGGCCGCGCTTGCGGGCCTTTTGAGCCGGCTCGGCGCGGGCGACGACATCGTCATCGGCAGCCCGGTCGCGGGCCGCAGCGACCATGCGCTGGACGAGCTCATCGGCTGCTTCGTCAACACGCTGGTGCTGCGCACCGACACCTCGGGCCAGCCGAGCCTGCGCGAGCTGGTCTCGCGCGTGCGCGCCACCAACCTCGCGGCGTATGCGAACCAGGAATTCCCGTACGACCGCCTCGTGGAGCTGCTGCGCCCGGGCCGCTCGCGCGCCAACCTGCCGCTGTTCCAGGTGATGCTGGGCTTCCAGAACACGAGCCGCCTGTCGTTCAGCCTTCCGGGCCTGTCGATCACGCCGCAGCCGGTGGCCATCGACACCGCGAAGTTCGACCTGTCGTTCATCCTCGGCGAGCAGCGCGGCGCCGACGGCCTGCCGGGCGGCATCGCCGGCGGCATCCAGTACAGCACCGACCTGTTCGAGCGCGGCACCGTCGAGGCGATGGGCGCGCGGCTGGTGCGGTTGCTCGAAGAGGCCTGCGACGCGCCCGACGACGCGGTGAGCAGCCTCGCGATCCTGAGCGCGGAAGAAACCGATCGCCTGCTGTCCGACTGGAGCGGCCGCACGCGCGACATCGCGCCGCTCTCGTTCGCCGCCATGGTCGCGTCGCATGCCGCAGCGCGACCGCATGCGGCCGCGGTGGTGCTCGACGACGCGACCGTCGGCTATGCCGAACTCGACGCGCGCGCCAACCGGCTCTCGCACCTGCTGCGCGCACAGGGCATCGGTGCCGGTGCCATCGTCGCGACGGTGCTGCCGCGTTCGCTCGACCTCATCGTGGCGCACCTGGCCATCGTGAAGGCGGGGGCTGCGTACCTGCCCATCGACCCCAACCATATGGCCGCGCGCAGCGCCTTCGTGTTCGAGGAAGCAGCGCCCGCCGCGGTGCTGACGCACGACGCGCTGCTGACCGAACTGGCCGGCGTTTCCCGCTGCATCGCGCTCGACAGCGACAGCATGGTGGCCGCGCTGGCGATCCAGTCGGACGCACCGCTCGCGCAGACGGCCGCGCCCGGCGATGCCGCCTACATCATCTACACCTCCGGCTCCACCGGCGTGCCCAAGGGCGTGGTGGTGCCGCATGCGGGCCTGAGCAGCCTGGGCACCGCGATGGCGGAGCGCCTCGCCATCGACCACGACTCGCGCGTGCTGCAGTTCTCCTCCAGCGGTTTCGACGCCTCGGTGATGGACCAGCTGATGGCCTTCCGCGCCGGCGCCGCGCTGGTGGTGCCCGGCCCGCAGCAACTGCTCGGCACGGACCTGGCCGACCTGCTCGAGAAGCAGGCCGTGAGCCACGCGCTGATTCCGCCCGCCGCGCTCGCGACGCTGCCCCATGGCGAATTCCCGCACCTGCTGACGCTGGTGGTCGGCGGCGATGCCTGCCCCGCCGCGCTCGCGACGAAGTGGTCGCAGGGCCGCCGCATGGTCAATGCCTACGGCCCGACCGAGATCACCATCTGCGCGAGCATGAGCGCGCCGATGACGGCCGATGAGTTGCCCTCCATCGGCCAGCCGATCTGGAACACGCGGATGTACGTGCTCGACAGTGCCCTGCAGCCGGTGCCGGCGGGCGTCGCGGGCGAGCTCTATATCGCGGGCGGCGGCGTGGCGCGCGGCTACTTGAATCGTCCCGCGCTGAGCGCGGAGCGCTTCATCGCCGATCCGCATGGCGCGCCCGGCAGCCGCATGTACCGCAGCGGCGACCTCGCGCGCTGGCGCGCCGACGGCAGCCTCGATTTCCTCGGCCGTGCCGACCAGCAGGTGAAGATCCGGGGCTTCCGCATCGAGCCGGGCGAGATCGAATCGGTGCTGCTCAAGCACCCGCAGATCACGCAAGCGGCCGTCATCGCCCGCGAAGACACGCCCGGCGAAAAACGCCTCGTCGCCTACTTCGTCGCAGGCGCCGAGCCGCAGCCCACCGAGCTGCGCGCCCACATGGCGCAGGCCTTGCCCGACTACATGGTGCCTTCGGCCTTCGTTCGCCTGCCCTCGCTGCCGCTCACGCAAAGCGGCAAGCTCGACAAGAAAGCGCTGCCGGTGCCCGACCAGCAGCCGGTCGCGCTGTACGTCGAACCGCGCACGCCCATGGAGAAGCTGCTCGCGGGCCTCTGGTCCGAGACGCTGCAGCTGGAGCGCGTCGGCATCCACGACAACTTCTTCGAGATCGGCGGCCATTCGCTCATGGCGATCCAGCTGGGCATGCGCATCCGCCAGCAGGTGCGCGCGGACTTTCCGCATGCCGAGGTCTACAACCGTCCGACCATCGCCGACCTGGCCGCCTGGCTCGACAACGCCGGCGGCGCCGCCGAGGCGCTGGACCTCTCGCGCGAACTCGACCTGCCCGCGTACATCCGCCCGCAGGCCACCGCGCCGAAGCTCGCGCCACGCCGCGTGTTCCTCACCGGCGCGAGCGGCTTCGTCGGCAGCCACCTGCTCGCGGCATTGCTGCGCGACACCACGGCCTGCGTGGTCTGCCACGTGCGCGCGCCCGACGAAGAGGCCGGCGAGCAGCGCCTGAAGCGCACGCTGGCCCAGCGCCAGCTCGGCGCGGTGTGGGACGACGCGCGCATCAAGGTCGTGACCGGCGACCTCGGCAAGCCGCGCCTGGGCCTGGATGACGCGGCCGTGCAACTGGTGCGCGACGGCTGCGACGCCATCTACCACTGCGCCGCGCAGGTCGATTTCCTGCATCCCTACGCGAGCCTGAAGCCCGCGAACGTCGACAGCGTGGTCACGCTGCTCGAATGGACGTCGCAGGGCCGCGCCAAGCACATGCACTACGTCTCCACGCTCGCGGTGATCGACCAGAACAACAAGGAAGACACCATCACCGAGCAATCGGCGCTGGCCTCGTGGAGCGGCCTGGTCGACGGCTACAGCCAGAGCAAGTGGGTCGGCGATGCGCTGGCGCGCGAGGCGCAGGCGCGCGGCATGCCGGTCGCGATCTACCGGCTCGGCGCGGTCACCGGCGACCACACGCACGCGATCTGCAATGCCGACGACCTGATCTGGCGCGTGGCGCATCTCTATGCCGACCTGGAAGCGATTCCCGACATGGACCTGCCGCTGAACCTCACGCCGGTGGACGACGTGGCGCGCGCCATCCTCGGCCTCGCGGCGCAGGAGGCCTCGTGGGGCCAGGTGTTCCACCTGATGAGCCAGGCGGCGCTGCGGGTGCGCGACATTCCGCACGTCTTCGCGCGCATGGGCATGCGGCTGGAGCCGGTGGGCCTGGAGCCCTGGCTGGAGCGCGCGCATGCGCGGCTGGCCGTCGCGCAGGACCGCGACCTGGCGGCCGTGCTCGCCATCCTCGACCGCTACGACACCACCGCCACGCCGCCGCAGGTGAGCGGCGCGGCCACGCATGCGCAGCTCGAAGCCATCGGCGCGCCGATTCGCCCGGTGGACCGCGACCTGCTGCAGCGCTATTTCGTGGACCTGGGCATCGACACCAAGGCGCGCCGCGCCCTGGAAACCACCACTTCATAGGAGCAATCGGAATGGCACGCTATCTCATCGCCGCCACCGCCTTGCCGGGCCACGTCCTGCCGATGCTGGCCATCGCGCAGCATCTGGTGAAACAAGGGCACGAGGTGCGGGTGCACACCGCGAGCCAGTTCCGCGCGCAGGCCGAGGCCACCGGCGCGGGCTTCACGCCCTTCGAGCGCGCGATCGACTTCGACTACCGCGACCTGGACAAGCGCTTTCCCGAGCGCCAGCGCATCGCCTCGGCGCATGCGCAGATGTGCTTTGGCCTGAAGCACTGCTTCGCCGACGCGATGGCCGCGCAGCACGCGGGCCTGCGCGCGATCCTGGAGGACTTCGAGGCCGACGCCATCCTGGCCGACACGATGTTCTGCGGCACCTTCCCGCTGCTGCTGGGACGGGAGCGCGAAGACCGCCCGGCGATCGTCGGCATCGGCATCTCGGCGCTGCCGCTTTCCAGCTGCGACACCGCCTTCTTCGGCACCGCGCTGCCGCCGTCGTCCACGCCGGAAGGGCGGGTGCGCAACAAGGCGATGAACGCCAACCTCAAGCAGGCGATGTTCGGCGAGGTGCAACGCTATTTCGACACGCTGCTCGCGCGCGCGGGACTGCCCGCGCTGCCTGACTTCTTCATCGATGCGATGGTCAAGCTCCCCGACCTGTACCTGCAGCTCACCGCGCCGTCGTTCGAATACCCGCGCAGCGACCTGCCCGCGTCGGTGCATTTCGTCGGCCCGCTGCTCTCGCCCGCGAGCCGCGACTTCGCGCCGCCCGACTGGTGGCACGAGCTGGACGACGGCCGCTCGGTCGTGCTGGTCACGCAGGGCACGCTGGCCAACCAGAACCCGTCGCAGCTGATCGGCCCGACGCTGCAGGCGCTGGCGGGCGACAAGAACATCCTCGTCATCGCCACCACCGGCGGCCCGGTGCCGCTGGCCCTCGCGGCGAACCTGCCTGCCAACGCCCGCGTGCTGCCGTTCCTGCCCTACGACCGGCTGCTGCCCAAGCTGCACGCGATGGTCACCAACGGGGGCTACGGCTCGGTCAACCATGCGCTGAGCCTGGGCGTGCCGCTGGTGGTCGCAGGCACCTCCGAAGAGAAACCGGAGATCGCCGCGCGCGTGGCCTGGTCGGGCGCGGGCATCAACCTCGCGACCGGGCAGCCGAGCGCGCGGCAGATCGGCGACGCCGTGCGCAAGGTGCTGGGCAACTCCACCTACCGGCAGCGCGCGTCGATGCTGCGCGAGGACTTCGCGTGTCACCGCGCGCTCGCCGGCATCGCCGGTGCCCTCGAAGCACTGGTGCAAACCACCGCACCCGCGGAAATGGCCTGAGCGCCGCACACCCTCCTCACGCTCTCCGCACCCTCCGTACCCACAAGGAAATTTCAGATGAGCAACCCGTTCGACGACAAGAGCGCCAGCTTCCAGGTGCTGGTGAACGACGAGGGCCAGCACTCGCTCTGGCCCGCCTTCATCGCCGTGCCCGCCGGCTGGCAGGTGGCGCTGGCGCCGACCGACCGCGATGCGTGCAGCGCCTACATCGAGGCGAACTGGCAGGACATGCGCCCGCGCTCGTTGGTGGCCGGGACCAGGGATGCCGCCAGGGCATGAGGATGTTCGCCCTGCACCGGCGCGGCGCCGCATGGGCGCATGCATCGCGGTTTCAGTCGCCGGTGGCCGGTGAGGTGACAGGTGCCTTCGCACCGGACAGCGAACACGCTGAAGCCGCGGAGCGAAAAAGCGCCGTTCCCGCAAAGCCGCCGGGGCCCGCCATGCCACTGCAACGCAGGCCGCGCTTGCGATGAGCGTCTTCTCCGTCTGGCCGTACTTCCTGCTCGTGCTGGCCGTGCTCGGCATGCTGGTGCTGCCGGTCTTCCGCGTGGCCGACGAGCCGCCGCAGCGCGACCTACGCACCGCGACGCTCGACGGGCTGCGCGGCTTTCTCGCGCTGAGCGTCTTCGTGCACCACCTGATGGTCACGCACGGCTACGTCGCGAGTGGCGAGTGGACCTTTCCGCCCCCGGGCTTTTCCACGCTGCTCGGACAGGTCGGCGTGGGCGTCTTCTTCATGATCACGGCCTTCCTGTTCTGGGGCAAATTGCTCGATGCCGAGGGGCGGCCGGACTGGCGCGGCCTCTACGTCGGCCGGCTCTGGCGCATCGGCCCGATGTACCTGGTGGCGATCGGGCTGATGTTCCTTGTGGTCGCCTGGAAAACCGGGTTCGTGCTCAGGGAGCCCGCGTGGTCCGTGCTGGCCGCGGCGCTGCAGTGGCTGGCGCTGGGCATCGTGCCGCAGCAGCCCGACATCAACGGCTATGTAGGCACGGCCTTCATCCTCGCGGGCGTGACCTGGACGGTGTTCGCGGAATGGCTGTTCTACGGATCGCTGCGGCTGATGGCGCCGATCGCGCGCGGTGGCCACACGCCGCGCTTCGTCGCCGCCGGCCTGCTGCTGCTGTGCCTGCCGGCGCTCACAATCGCAGCGCTTCCTTCGGCCGGCTCGCCCACGCACCCCACGCTCGCGCTGGTGGTCGGCGCGCTGGCCTGGGTGCTGGCGTCGTTCCTCCTCGGGATGCTGTCGGCGTGGCTGCTTCGCCGCGACGGCGCGAACCGGTGGTGGGAGCGCCTGCCCGAACGGACCGCCTCGTTGCTCGCGCTGGCTTGCCTGGCCGCCGTGTTCCTCGGGTTCCCGCACATGGTCGGCCCCGTGCAGGTGCTGCTGCTCTGGGCCTTCTTTCACTTGGTCTGCCGCGGCAGCACGCTGTTCGGCCTGCTGGCCACGCGCGCGGCACGGCGCATGAGCACGGTGAGCTACAGCATCTATCTGCTGCAGGGCCTCGTTCTGACCGTGGTCTTCGCGATGCCGCCGGTGCGCGACTTCGCGATGGCCGGGGCGATGCAGTACTGGCTGGTCGGCACGCTGTGCGCGATGCTGCTCGTGGCGGCATCGGTCGCCAGCTACCGCCTCGTTGAAAAGCCGGGCATCGCACGCGGCAGGCGAACGATCCAGCGGCTGAAGAAGACCGACGCCGACGCCGTGGGCACGCCGTCGCATCGCAGCCATCCAACAGAGCCCTCCCTGCAAGGAAGCCAACAATGAGCGCCACGTCTGTCGCGTTCGGCGCCGTCGTCGTCACCTATTTCCCGACCGGCGAACAGGTGGCGAACCTGCACGCGCTCGCCGCGTCGTGCGCGCACCTGTGCGTGGTCGATAACACGCCGGAGGCGGGCGATTGGCAACAGGCGCTCGTGGATGCGGGCGTCTCCGTGCTGAACAACGGCAACCGCGGCGGCATCGCGGGCGCGTTCAACCGCGGCATCGCCGACCTCGAAGCGCGGGGCGCCGAACTCTTCTTCCTGCTCGACCAGGATTCGAAGCTGCCGCCCGGCTATTTCGCCGCCATGTGCGAGGCGGCGATGACGGCCCGGGAGGGCAAGGGCGAGGAGGGCGCGGCCTTCCTGATCGGCCCGCTCGTGCACGACACGAACCTGGATGCGCTGATCCCGCAATTCGGCCTCGCGGGCAAGCGCGTCTACCAGTTCGACCTCGGGCAGCCTTTCACCGAGCCGCTGGTGCGCTGCGCCTTCATGATCTCCTCGGGCTCGCTGATCTCGCGCGCCGCCTGGGCCACGATCGGCCGCTTCGACGAGCGCTACGTGATCGACCACGTGGACACCGACTATTGCATGCGCGCCTTGCGCTGCGATGTGCCGCTGTATCTCAATCCGCACGTCGTGCTGCGGCACCAGATCGGCGATATCCAGGCCCGGTCGCTGTTCGGCTGGAAGGTCCACTTCATCAACTATCCAGCGTCGCGGCGCTACTACATCGCGCGCAATGCGCTGGCCCTCTCGCGGGCGCACGTGCGCGCCTTTCCCGCAATTCTTTTCATCAACGTCTACACGCTCAAGCAGATCCTGCCGATGCTGATGTTCGAGCGCGATCGCCTGAAGAAGACCCTCGCGCTGGTGCTCGGCTGCTTCGATGGTCTTTTCGGGCGGCTCGGAGGGCTCTGCGAGGCGCATCCGCGGGTGGGCAAATACCTGAGCCGCAGCGATTGAAACCGACCCTTCATGCGCCGCGCGCACGCCGCGCCGCGCTCGCCTTCATCTTCGTGACCGTGCTGATCGACTTCCTGGCGTTCGGCCTGATCCTGCCCGGCCTGCCGCACCTGGTGGAGCGCCTGGCCGGCGGCAGCACCGCGACGGCGGCGTACTGGATCGCGGTGTTCGGCACCGCGTTCGCGGCGATCCAGTTCGTGAGCTCGCCGATCCAGGGCGCGCTGTCCGACCGCTTCGGGCGGCGGCCGGTGGTCCTCCTGTCGTGCCTCGGCCTCGGCGTGGATTTCGTGTTCATGGCCCTGGCCACCAGCCTGCCGTGGCTGTTCGTCGGGCGGGTGGTGTCGGGCGTGTTCTCGGCCAGCTTCACCATCGCCAATGCCTACATCGCCGACGTGACGCCGCCGGAAGATCGCGCCCGCAGCTACGGCATCGTGGGCGCGGCGTTCGGCATGGGGCTGGTGTTCGGGCCGGTGCTCGGCGGGCAGCTGAGCCACATTGATCCGCGCCTGCCGTTCTGGTTCGCGGCCGGCCTGACGCTGCTGAGTTTTTGCTACGGATGGTTCGTGCTGCCCGAATCGCTGCCGCCGGAGCGGCGCGCCCGCAGGTTCGACTGGTCGCATGCCAATCCGCTCGGCGCGCTGGTGCTGCTCAGGCGCTATCCGCAGGTGGCGGGGCTGGCGGCGGTGGTCTTTCTGGTCAACCTGGCGCAGTACGTGTACCCCAGCGTGTTCGTGCTGTTCGCCGACTACCGGTTCCACTGGAAGGAAGACGCCGTGGGCTGGGTGCTCGGCGGGGTGGGCGTGCTCAGCGTGCTCGTCAACGCCTTGCTGATCGGGCCGGGCGTGAAGCGCTTCGGCGAGCGCCGGGCGCTCCTGTTCGGCATGGGTTGCGGCGTGCTCGGCTTCGTCGCCTACGGCTGGGCCGATGCCGGCTGGGTGCTGCTGGCCGCGCTGCCGTTGGGCACCTTGCTGGCGTTCGCCGGACCGGCGGCGCAGGCGCTGGTCACCCGCGAGGTCGGCGCCGCCGAGCAAGGCCGCATCCAGGGGGCGCTCACCAGCCTGGTGTCGGTGGCGGGCATCGTCGGGCCGGCGATGTTCGCGGGCAGCTTCGGCTATTTCATCGGGGCGGATGCGCCGGTGCACTTGCCGGGGGCGCCGTTCTTCATCGCCGCGGCGTTCCTCTGCATCGGCATGCTGATCGCATGGCGCTGCGCGCAGCCGAAGGTGACGGCGGCAGCGGTGCCCGAGCCCACCTGAAACGGCGCCGCGGGTGCGCTCTTCGCCCATGGCCCGGGAATTGCTCGCTTTCTCCAGGGTTTCCCCCTAGGTCGCATACCCGCGCCCACATACGCAATATGGCTGCGGCGGTATGTGCGCGGCGGCGCAAGCGACTAACGTCCAGGCTTGGCCGGAAACACCGAGCCGCCCACGAGCCCGAAGAGCATGAGTACAGAGCGCAACACCATCCAACCCGTCCGCTTTTTCCACCGCGGCAAGATCGTCGACGTCAGCGGCGTGCACCCGACCCGATCGGTGCTCGACTGGCTGCGCGAGGACGCGCACTGCACCGGCACCAAGGAAGGCTGCAACGAGGGCGACTGCGGCGCCTGCACCGTGGTGATCGGCGAGCTGGCCACCGACGCCGACGCGCCAGGCGCCATCGGCGGGCTGCAGTTGCAGACGGTCAACGCCTGTATCCAGTTCCTTCCCACGCTGCACGGCAAGGCGCTCTTCACGGTCGAAGACCTGAAGGCGCAGTGCGCGGCGCCACCGTCGCCCGACAAGAAGCACCCGGTCCACACGCTGCACCCCGTGCAGCAGGCGATGGTCGACTGCCACGGCTCCCAGTGCGGCTTCTGCACGCCGGGCTTCGTGATGTCGCTGTGGTCCACCTACGAGCACCACCAGGCCGAGGGCACGCAGCCCACGCGCCAGCAGTTGGCAGACGACCTCTCGGGCAACTTGTGCCGCTGCACCGGCTACCGCCCGATCCTCGATGCGGGCCAGCGCATGTTCGACCTGCCCAGCGTGCGGCTCGACACGAAGCCCGTGGTGGCCGCGCTCACCGCCCTGCAGAACGACGGCCAGGACCAGGACCTGAACTACGCCGCGCCGCTGGGCGCCCGCATCGACCACTTCCACGCCCCCAGGACCATCGCCCAACTGGCCGCACTGCGCGAGCAGAAGCCGCGCGCCCAGCTGCTGGCCGGCTCCACCGACGTCGGCCTCTGGGTCAACAAGCAGTTCCGCGACTTGGGCGACATCATCTACGTGGGCGACGTGGCCGAAATGAAGACCATCGAGACCCGTGAGAACGCCCAGGGCGGCGAGCTCTACATCGGCGCCGGCGCCTCGCTCGAAGCCGCCTTCGAGGCGCTCGTGCAGCGCGTGCCCAGCCTGCAGGACGTGTGGCTGCGCTTTGCCTCGCCGCCCATCCGCCACGCCGGCACCATGGGCGGCAACGTGGCCAACGGATCGCCCATCGGCGATTCGCCGCCGGTGTTGATGTCGCTCGATACCGAGATCGAGCTGCGCCGTGGCGACGCGGTGCGCCGCATGCCGCTGCCCGACTTCTACATCGACTACATGAAGAACCAGCTGCAGCCCGGCGAGTTCGTGCAGGGGCTGGCGATCCCGCTGGCCGCCATGCGCCGCCAGGTGCGCGCCTACAAGATCAGCAAGCGCTTCGACTGCGACATCTCGGCGCTGTGCGCGGGCTTCGCGATCGAGCTGGACGAGGGCGGCGACACGGTGAAGGCCGTGCGCCTGGCCTTCGGCGGCATGGCCGCCACCGTCAGGCGCGCGGCGAACGCGGAAGCCGCGCTCGTCGGCAAGCCCTGGACGCAATCGAGCGTCGCCACCGCCAAGCTCGCGCTGGCGCAGGACTTCAAGCCGCTGTCGGACATGCGCGCCTCGGCCGACTACCGGCTGCAGGTGGCCCAGAACCTGATCCAGCGCCTGTGGCTCGAAACCCGCACCGAAGACGCGCTCTCGCTCGAAGAGACCAGCGTCTGGAGCGTGATGCCCCATGCCTCGCCCGCCAAAGCCACGGTGGAAGGAGCCTGACCATGAACAAACCCATCGACGCCCGCCTGCTGCAGCCCGCCGAGGCCTTTGCCGATTACCTGAAGAACACCGCCGCGCGCATCGACCCGGCAGCCGAAGCGGTCGCGCACGACCTGGGCGCGCGCGTGGGCATCAGCCGGCCGCACGAATCGGCGCACCTGCATGTGGCCGGTGAGGCGACCTACATCGACGACATTCCCGAGCTCACCGGCACGCTGCACTGCGCGCTCGGGCTCTCGCCGGTTGCCAATGGCCGCGTCACGGCGCTGTCGCTCGATGCGATCCGCGCGATGCCTGGCGTGGTGGCGGTCATCACCGCTGACGACATCCCCGGCACCAACGACTGCGGCTCGATCATTCACGACGACCCGATCCTGCTGCCGGTGGCAGACGGCGGCGAGATCCGCTACCTCGGCCAGCCCGTGTTCGCGGTGATCGCAGAGACGCGCGAGGCCGCGCGACGTGCGGCTTCGAAGGCGAAAGACGCGCTGACCATCGAGGCGAAGCCGCCCGTCATCACCCCGCAGGACGCGCATGCGCGCGGCCAGTACGTGGTGCCGCCGATGCACATCGTGCGCAGCGGCGGCAGCGCCAACGAAGGCGATGAGGCCGCTGTGCGCGCCGCCATCGCCAAGGCGCCGCACCGCCACACCGCCACGCTCGACGTGGGCGGGCAGGAGCAGTTCTACCTGGAAGGCCAGATCAGCTACGCCATTCCGAAGGAAGGCGGCGCGCTGCACATCCACTGCTCCACGCAGCACCCGAGCGAAATGCAGCACCTGGTGGCGCATGCGCTGCACCTGCAGTCGAACGAAGTGCATGTCGAATGCCGGCGCATGGGCGGCGGCTTCGGCGGCAAGGAATCGCAGTCGGCGATCTTCGCGTGCGTGGCCGCGATTGCCGCGCGCCAGCTGCAGCGCCCCGTGAAGCTGCGCCTGGACCGCGACGACGACTTCATGATCACCGGCCGGCGCCACTGCTTCTGGTACGAGTACGACGTGGGCTACGACGACGAAGGCCGCATCCTCGGCGCAGAGATCACCATGGTCTCGCGCGCCGGCCACTCGGCCGACCTCTCGGGCCCGGTGATGACGCGCGCGCTTTGCCACTTCGACAACGCCTACTGGCTCCCCAACGTGGCGATGCACGGCTTCTCGGGCAAGACCAACACGCAGAGCAACACCGCGTTCCGCGGCTTCGGCGGCCCGCAGGGCGCCATCGCGATCGAGAACATCATGGACTCGGTGGCGCGCGAGTTGAAGCGTGATCCGCTCGATGTGCGGCGCGTCAACTTCTACGGCAAGGCCGAGAACAACATCACGCCCTACCGCCAGACCGTGACCGACAACATCGTCCACGAACTCGTGGCCGAGCTGGAGGCCAGCAGCGACTACCGCGCGCGGCGCGAAGAGATTGCCGCCTTCAACAAGAAGAGCACGGTGCTCAAGCGGGGCTTGGCGCTCGCGCCGCTGAAGTTCGGCATCTCGTTCAACGTGAAGCACTTCAACCAGGCCGGCGCGCTGGTGCACGTGTACACCGACGGCTCCATCCTCGTGAACCACGGCGGAACCGAGATGGGGCAGGGCTTGAACACCAAGGTGGCGCAGGTGGTGGCGCACGAGCTGGGCGTGAGCTTCGAGCGCGTGCGCGTCACGGCGACCGACACGACCAAGGTGGCGAACACCTCGGCCACCGCCGCATCGACCGGCGCCGATCTGAACGGCAAGGCCGCGCAGGATGCCGCGCGCCAGATCCGCGAGCGCCTGGCAGAGAGCGCGGCCGAACGCCATGGCGGCAAGGCGAGCGCGGTGCGCTTCGCGAACGACAAGGTCGAGGTCAACGGCCGCACGCTGGCTTTCAGCACCGTGGTGGGCGAGGCCTACCTCGACCGCAAGCAACTGTGGTCCGACGGCTTCTACGCCACCCCGGGCCTGAGCTGGGACAAGGACAAGATGCAGGGCCGCCCGTTCTACTACTACGCCTACGGCGCGGCGGTGAGCGAAGTGGTCGTGGACACGCTCACCGGCGAATGGAAGCTCCTGCGCGCAGACATCCTGCACGACGCGGGCAAGTCGCTGAACCCGGCCGTGGACATCGGCCAGGTCGAGGGCGCCTTCATCCAGGGCATGGGCTGGCTCACCACCGAGGAGCTGGTGTGGCATCCGCAAAGCGGCAAGCTCACCACGCACGCGCCGAGCACCTACAAGATTCCGACGGCCAACGACTGCCCGCCCGTCTTCAGCGTGCGCCTGTTCGAGGGCCAGAACTTCGAGGACTCGATCCACCGCAGCAAGGCCGTGGGCGAGCCGCCGCTGCTCTTGCCGTTCTCGGTGTTCTTCGCGATCCGCGATGCGGTGTCGGCGGCCGGCGGCCACCGGAGCGATCCGCCGCTGAAGGCGCCGGCCACGAGCGAATCGATCCTTCGTGCCATCACCGCCGTGCAAGCGGTGGAATCCGCATCGGCCGAATGAAAACGGGCCGTGCTCGCACGGTCCGAGCTTCACTCCAACACCCGGTTTGCCCCAATGCTGCGCTGTATAACTGTTCGCACAGACAAGAAAGGTGTGAACAGCCATGAGAGACCAAGCGCTTTTCGACAAGATCGATCTTCATCTGATCCGGGTGCTCCACACCGTGCTGACCGACCGCAGCGTCTCGCGCGCCGCCATCCGCCTGGGGATGTACCAGCCGGCCGTCTCGGCCGCGCTCAAGCGCCTGCGGGAGCTGTCGGGCGATCCGCTCTTGGTGCGCTCGGGCTCGGGCATGGTGCCCACCGATGCGGGGCTGCGGATGATCGAGCCGGCGGCCAGCATCCTGCGCGCGGCCGAGATGCTGTTCTCCGATGCGCGCGGCTTCGAGCCGCAATCGGCGGCCACCACCTTCCGCATCGCGGCCAGCGACTACATGGACCCGCTGTTCCTGCCGATGCTGGTGGCGCACGTCAAGCGCGAGGCGCCGCTCTGCCAGATCGAGATCCACGCGCTCTCGCCCGACTCGGACTACCACGGGCACCTGGCGCTCGGGCAGGTCGACCTGGTCATCGGCAACTGGTTGAAGCCCCCGGAAGACCTGCACATGGCGCGGCTCTTCGGCGACGAGGTGGTGTCGCTGGTCAACCAGGACCACCCGGCGGTGCGCCGCGGCTGGGACCTGGAGACCTGGCTCGCGGCCGAGCACATCGCGCCCACGCCCATGCACCCGGGCGGGCGCGGCATCATCGACCAGATGCTCGACGAGCTGGGGCGGCAGCGCAACATCACCGCGCGCTGCGCGCACTTCAGCCTCATTCCCGACATGGTGGCGTCGAGCCTTCTGGTGCTGACCACTGGCCGCCAGTACTGCGAGCGCTTCGCCGCGCGGCTGCCGGTGAAGATCATCGACTGCCCGGTGGCGCTGCCGCGCCTCATGTACTACCAGCTCTGGCACGAACGCACCCATTCGTCGAGCTCGGCGCGGTGGCTGCGCGAATGCATCAAGGACGTGGCGGCGTCGCTGCGGCCCGCGTCTTCCGCCATACCCGGGGCATCCGGCGTGTCCGGCACCGCGACGCGCCTGCCCGCCGCCCCTGAAAAACCGGACCCCTGAGAAACCCCCGTTCGCGCCGGCGTCGTGAGCGGGGCAACGATGAAACCGCCACTACAACAGCTGGAGACAAGCGAAATGAGTACGTTTGAACAGGCGCCCAAAGGCGCCGAGCCCCGCACCCCGGGGCATGTCGAGTCCGCGCGTCCGCGTGCGGCTGTGGGCAGCGCAAGCGGCTCGGGTCTGCTTGAACGCGTGTTCAAGCTCAGTGCGCACAACACCACCGTGCGCACCGAGGTCATCGCGGGGCTCACCACCTTCCTCACGATGGCCTACATCATCTTCGTGAACCCCACGATCCTCGGCGACGCGGGCATGCCCAAGGGCGCGGTCTTCGTGGCCACCTGCCTCATCGCCGCGCTGGGCACGCTGATCATGGGCCTCTACGCCAACTACCCGATCGCCATGGCGCCGGGCATGGGCCTGAACGCCTACTTCGCCTACGTGGTGGTGCTGGGCATGGGCTACACGTGGCAGGTCGCGCTGGGCGCGGTGTTCATCTCGGGGTGCCTGTTCCTCATCGTCACGGTCACCGGGTTGCGGGAGCTGTTCATCGCGGGCATACCGCAGTCGTTGCGAACGGCGATCACGGTGGGCATTGGCATGTTCCTGGCGCTCATCGCGCTCAAGAGCGCGGGCGTCGTCGCCGCATCGCCCGCCACCTTCGTCACGCTGGGCGACCTGCATTCGCCGCCGGTGGTGCTGGCCACGCTGGGCTTCCTGGTCATCGTGACGCTCGACCGGTTGAAGGTGCGAGGAGCGATCCTCATCGGGATCATGCTGGTGACGGTGCTGTCGTTCTTCTTCGGCGGCAACAAGTTTCACGGCGTGTTCGATGCGCCGCCGTCGATCGCGCCCACCTTCATGCAGCTGGACATCCTGGGTGCGCTCAAGGGCGGCATCCTGAATGTGGTGCTGGTGTTCTTCCTGGTCGAGATGTTCGACGCCACCGGCACGCTGATGGGCGTGGCCAAGCGCGCGGGCTTGCTGGTGCCCGGCAAGATGGAGCGCATGAACAAGGCACTGCTGGCCGACAGCGGCGCGATCTTCGCGGGCTCGCTCCTCGGCACCTCGAGCACCACGGCGTACGTGGAAAGCGCGGCCGGCGTGCAAGCGGGCGGGCGCACCGGCCTCACGGCGGTGGTGGTGGCGGTGATGTTCCTCGCCTGCCTCATGATCTCGCCGCTCGCGGGCTCGGTGCCGGCCTATGCCACCGCGCCGGCGCTGCTCTTCGTGGGCTGCCTCATGCTGCGCGACCTGGTCGAGCTCGACTGGGAAGACACCACCGAGGTCATCCCCGCCGCGGTGACCGCGCTGGCCATGCCCTTCACCTACTCGATCGCCAATGGCCTGGCCTTCGGCTTCATCACCTACGCGGTGCTCAAGCTCTGCACCGGCCGGGCACGGGAAGTGCATGCAATGGTGTGGGTGATCGCGGCGATCTTCCTGTTCAAGTTCGCCTACATCGGCGGACACTGAAAGGCTGAGCAGAGCGCCGTCGGGCGTCGATGGTCGCCAATGGGCGCGGAAGCCGCTATTAAACTTATAGCTGCTTCCGCTTTGTTGCTGTTGAACGAGACAAACCCACGAAACCCGGCATGACAACCCCCCGACTCCAGCTCGCGCACATCACCAAGCGGTATCCCGCGGTGGTGGCCAACAGCGACATCTCGCTGGCCGTTGCCCCCGGCGAAATCCATGCCGTTCTCGGCGAGAACGGCGCGGGCAAATCGACGCTGATGAAGATCATCTACGGCTCGGTCAAGCCCGACGAAGGCACCGTCACCTTCGACGGCCAGGCCGTCACCCTGCGCAACCCCCAGCAGGCGAGGGCGCTGGGCATCAGCATGGTGTTCCAGCACTTCAGCCTGTTCGACACGCTCACCGTGGCCGAGAACGTGTGGCTGGGCCTCGATAAATCGCTGCAACTGGCGGAAGTGGCGCGCAGCATCACCGCCAAGGCCAGCGAGTACGGCCTCGATATCGACCCCTCGCGCCCGGTGCACACGCTCTCGGTGGGCGAGATGCAGCGGGTGGAGATCATCCGCGCGCTGCTCACCAACCCCAAGCTCCTGATCCTGGACGAGCCGACCTCGGTGCTCACGCCGCAGGCGGTCGTCAAGCTCTTCACGGTGCTCAACAAGCTGGCCTCCGAGGGCTGCAGCATCCTCTACATCAGCCACAAGCTGCACGAGATCCGCGAGCTCTGCACCGCCTGCACGGTGCTGCGCGGCGGCAAGGTGACAGGCGTGTGCAATCCCCAGAACGAGAGCAACGAATCGCTCTCGCGGCTGATGATCGGCAGCGAGCCGCCGCCCTTGCAGCACCGCCCGGTGCATGCGGGCGCGGTGGCGCTGCGCGTGAAGGGCTTGACGCTCGCGCGCGAAGACCAGTTCGGCGTCGACCTGGACGGCATCTCGTTCGATGTGCGGGCCGGCGAAGTGGTCGGCATCGCGGGCGTGTCGGGCAACGGGCAGAAGGAACTGCTCTACACGCTCTCGGGCGAGGACGTGCGCGCCGATGCAGCGATGGTGCAGGTGTTCGACAAGCCCGCCGGGCGGCTGCGGCCACGCGCGCGCCGCGCACTGGGGCTGCACTTCGTGCCCGAAGAACGATTGGGCCGCGGCGCGGTGCCCACGCTGGGCCTCGCGCACAACCTGCTGCTCACGCGCAGCAACGCGGTGGGCAAGGGCGGATGGATTCGCACCTCGGCACTCGAGAAGCACGCCAGGGGCATCATCGAGCGCTTCAACGTCAAGGCCGGCGGCCCCCATGCCGCGGCGCGATCGCTCTCGGGCGGCAACCTGCAGAAGTTCATCGTCGGCCGCGAGATCGACGCCAACCCCAAGCTCTTCATCGTCTCGCAGCCCACCTGGGGCGTGGACGTGGGCGCGGCCGCGCTCATCCGCGGCGAGATCCTCGCGCTGCGCGATGCCGGCTGCGCGGTGCTGGTGGTGAGCGAGGAGCTCGACGAGCTGTTCGACATCAGCGACCGCCTGCACGTGATCGCCAAGGGGCGCCTGTCGCCCTCCATCGACCGCGCCGCGGCCACGCTGCCGCAGATCGGCGAATGGATGAGCGGTCTCTGGAACAAGGAAGCGGCCCATGCTTAAGCTCGAACCCCGCCCGGAGCTCTCGCGCTTCTGGACCTTCGCCTCGCCGATCCTGGCGCTGCTCATCACGGTGCTGATCGGCGTGGCGCTTTTCGCCGCGCTCGGCAAGGACCCTGTGAAGGGCCTCATGGTGTTCTTCTACGAGCCCATCAAGAACGGCTACGCGCTCGGCGAGCTGATGATCAAGGCGACGCCGCTGCTCATCATCGCGCTCGGTCTTGCGGTGTGCTTTCGCTCCAACGTGTGGAACATCGGCGCCGAGGGGCAGTTCGTGTTCGGCGCCATCGTCGCGGGCGGCGTGGCGCTGCTGGCCGACAAGAACACGGGCTCGTGGATCGTCGTCGCCATCCTGGTCGCAGGCACGCTCGGCGGCATGGTGTGGGCGGGCATCGTGGCGTTCCTGCGCGACAAGTTCAACGCCAACGAAATCCTCGTGAGCCTGATGCTGGTCTACGTGGCCACGCTGCTCTTGAGCTACATGGTGTTCGGCCCGTGGAAGGACCCGCAGGGCTACAACTTCCCGCAGTCGAAAACCTTCGAGGCGGTCACGCAGATTCCGCGGCTCTTCAAGGGCTCGCGCGTGAGCATCGGGTTGATCATCGCGCTGGTGGGCGTGGGCGCGCTGTGGGTGTTTTTGTTCCGCACGCGGGCGGGCTTCGCGCAGCAGGTCGGTGGATTGGCCCCGGCGGCGGCGCGATACGCCGGCTTTTCGGCGCGGCGCGCGGTGTGGATCGCGCTGCTCACCTCGGGCGGCGCGGCGGGCCTGGCCGGTGCGCTCGAAGTGGCCGGCCCGCTCGGCCAGCTCACGCCGTATGTGCCGGCCGGCTACGGCTTCGCGGCCATCATCGTGGCCTTCGTCGGGCGGTTGCATCCGGTGGGCATGGTGTTCTCGGCCATCCTGATGAGCATGTTCTACATCGGCGGCGAACTCGCGCAATCGCGCCTCGGGCTGCCCAAGTCGCTGACCGGTGTGTTCCAGGGTTTGCTGCTCTTCACGCTGCTGGCCTGCGACACGCTCATCGCTTACCGCATCCGCCGCAAGGCGGCAGCCAAAGCCATTCTCACGACGAGTTCGCTGCAAGCCAGCACGCCGCTGACCGCGCCTGTTGCGCGTTCGAGCGAAGGAGTGCTTTGATGACGGATTGCTCTTCGATTCGGGCGATGCGTGCGTTGTGGCGCGATCACGCCGACGGGGTGCCTTGCTCCGCGAATGTCCCCCGCCTTCGGCTCCTCCTTGATTTCGCTGCGCAAGGCACCCCATCGGCGTGCTCGTTATTCAGAGCGGTCGTTGATCGGCCGAACACCACCAGCGTGTCCCTGTGCGCAGGGCATCGGGTACTCCCCGCAGCGAAATCAAGGAGGAGGCCGCAGGCCGGGGGACATTCGCGGAGGGGAGTACCCGGTGGCCTGCGCACCCGCCCCGAACGCACCCTTCAGAACAGCAACACCAACCCGCGCTGGAGCCATTGACATGGACAGCTACGCACTCCTTCTCGGCTCCACGCTGAGCGCCGGCACCGTCCTCGCGATCGCCGCATTGGGCCTCCTCATCAACGAGAAAGCCGGCATCGTCAACCTCGGCGCCGAAGGCATCATGCTGTGCGCCGCCATCGCCGGTTTCGCGACGGTGGTCACCACGCACAACCCCTGGCTCGGCTTTCTCGCAGGCATGGCGGCGGGCGCCTTGCTCGCGGCCTTCTTCGGCGTGCTGGTGATCTGGCTCAACACCAACCAGTACGCGACGGGGCTCGCGCTCAGTCTTTTCGGCGTGGGCTTCTCGGCGTTCGCCGGTATCAACTTCGTGCAGGCCAAGCTGCCCGAGAGCGTGTCGTATGCGATCCCCGTGCTGGCCGACATTCCGCTCGTCGGCCCCGCGCTGTTCCGCCATCATCCGATGGTGTATTTCGCGGTGGTGCTGACCTTCGGGCTCATCTGGTTTTTGTACCGCACGCGCGCGGGCCTCGTGCTGCGCTCGGTCGGCGAATCGCCCGAGTCGGCGCATGCGCTGGGCTACCCGGTGCGGCGCATCCGCTTCATGGCGGTCGTCGCGGGCGGCGCGCTCTGCGGGCTGGCGGGGGCGTACCTCTCGACCGTGTACACGCCCCTGTGGGTCGAGGGCATGGTCGCGGGCCGCGGCTGGATCGCGCTGGCGCTCACCACCTTCGCGACCTGGCGGCCGATTCGCGTGCTGCTGGGCGCCTACCTCTTCGGCGGCGTCACGATGCTGGGCTTTCACCTGCAGAGCAGCGGCGTCGATGTGCCGCCCCAGTTCCTGAGCATGCTGCAGTACATCGCGCCCATCGTGGTGCTGGCGCTGATCTCGCGCAACCCGGCGTTCATCCGCATCAACATGCCGGCTTCCATAGGGAAACCGTTCTACCCCGGCTCATAATCGCGTTTTTCGTTTTCCCGCCAACCCGTCCTTTTTGAGGATTTCCGACAATGAATGATCTGAACAAGCGCTCCCTGCTCAAGCTGGCCGCCCTCACGGCGGTCGCTTCGGCGGCCCTGATCGGCTGCGGCAAGAAAGAAGAAGCGGCAGCACCGGCCGCGGCCCCCGCGCCCGCCCCGGCCCCCGCTGCAGCCGCGCCGGCCCCGGCCGCGCCGCTCAACATCGCATTCGCATACATCGGCCCGGTGGGCGACGGCGGCTGGACCTTCGCGCACGACAACGGCCGCAAGGCGCTGGAGAAGGAATTCGGCGACAAGATCAAGACCACCTTCGTGGAAAGCGTGCCCGAAGGCGCCGACGCCGAGCGCGTGTTCCGCGACATGGTCGGCCAGGGCAACAAGCTGATCTTCGGCACCACCTTCGGCTACATGGAGCCGATGCTCAAGGTGGCCACCGACAGCAAGGACGTGAAGTTCGAGCACGCCACCGGCTACAAGACCGCCGACAACATGCGCACCTACGACAGCCGCACGTACGAGGGCGCGTACATGGCCGGCGTCATCGCCGGTGCCATGACCAAGAGCAACACGCTGGGCGTGGTCGGCTCGGTGCCGATTCCCGAGGTGCTGCGCAACATCAACAGCTTCACGCTGGGTGCGCAGTCGGTCAACCCGAAGATCACCACCAAGGTCGTGTGGGTCAACGAATGGTTCAGCCCGCCCAAGGAAACCGAGGCGGCCACCGCGCTCATCAACGGCGGCGCCGACATCCTGTTCCAGAACACCGATTCGCCCGCCGTGCTCAAGACCGCGCAGGAAAAGGGCAAGCGCGCCTTCGGCTGGGATTCGGACATGACCGCCTACGGCCCCAAGGCCCACCTGGGCTCGGCCACCATCAACTGGGCGCCGTACTACATCAAGGCCACGCAGGACGCGCTGGACGGCAAGTGGGCCACCGGCCAGGCCTGGTGGGGCGTGAAGGAAGGCGCCATCGACCTCGTGTCGATCGCCGAGGACGTGCCGGCCGAAACCAAGGCCAAGGTCGAGGAAGTCAAGAAGGGCCTGAAGGACGGCAGCTTCGTGATCTGGAAGGGCCCGATCCTCGGCCAGGACGGCAAGGAAGTGGTCGCCAAGGACGCCGTGGCCGACGACAAGTTCCTGACCGGCATCAACTTCTACGTCAAGGGCGTCGAAGGCAAGGTGCCTGGCGGCGACAAGAAGTAATCGCCGCGGCGATTTAGACGGAAAGGGTCGCCCAGGGCGGCCCTTTTTTCATTGGAGAGGATTCGCACCATGAAGCTCATGTTCACCGCCGCGCTGCTGCTGTCGGCCTCGCTGTCGTTCGCCGCCGCACCCGCGAAATTTTCGAAGGAGGAGCAGCCGCTGCAGAAGGCCGTCTCCGACACCGAGATGTGCTTTCACTTCGCGGGCGAGTTCAACGGCGACGGCTCCGCGCACGACAAGGAAGTCAACCGCATGCAGCGCAAGCACTGCGGCAAGGCGGGCCAGCAATTGCTGCTGAAGGCCTACCGTGCCAATCCGCAGGACGCGCGCCTCTACCCGGCCGTGTTGATGCTCAACAGCCTGTCTACGGAGTTCCTGTCGAAGGCCGAGGTGGCGCGGCTCTGCGCCGTATCGAAGACCGAGCTGGTCTGTCAGTAGAAAGTCAGTGAGGCCGTGAGCGTTTACCCGCGACCACGACCTCCGCGCTGTCCACGAACCCCCGTATCAACCGCTGCCGGTGCGACGCCCGCTGCCACAGGATGCCGAAGCGCCGCGGCTCCGAAGGCATCGGCAGCGGGATCTTCGCCACGCGCTGGCCCTCGAGCAGCGGCGATGCGATGTCGGGCACCAGCGAAACGCCCAGCCCGCGATCGACCATCATCGCGATCGCCAGCAGCGAGCTGAGCTCGAAGCGTTCCTGCGGCACGATGCCCGCGGCGCGCAGGTACCGGTCGGCCTGCTTGCCGCCGCCCAGCGCCCGGTCGTAGCGGATGAGGGGCGAAGTTCGCAGAAGTTCGTGCGGATCGCGCTTCGCAAGGCGGCTCGGCGCGAGCAGCACGAGCGGCTCCTCCCGCAGCAGCGACCAGTCGAAGGTCTTGGCGAGCACATAGGGCGGATAGAGGCACACGGCCGCATCGAGCTCGCCCTGCTGCACCGCCTTGTAGAGCGTGGCCGTGGTGCCCGATTGCAGGAACACCTTCACGCCCGGATGCGTCTTCACGAAGCGCGCGAGGATGTCCGGCAGCAGGCTGTGGATGGCCGTGTTGATGGTGCCGATGACGAGCTCGCCGCCGGCCGCGTCGTTGTTGAGCAGCGTCTTGAGGTCGCCCACCTCGCGCAGCAGGTTGCGCGCGCGCTGCACCAGCAGGTGCCCCGCCTCGGTCGGCTGCACCGTGCGGCCCGCGCGGGCGAGCAGCGGCGCGTTGAGCTCGCGTTCCAGCGTGCGTATTTGCTGTGCCACGGCGGCAGGCGTCAGGTCGAGGCGGCGCGCGGCCTCCGACATCGAGCCCGACTCCACCACCAGAAGAAAGCTTTGCAGGTAGGCTGTTTCCATGAAAGATAGATTTTCTATGATCTGATCATAGAAGCCATGTGTTTTTCTTTGCTCATGCGCTGCGCACACTGCGCTGCATGAGAAGCAAACTTTTCGTTCCCGGAACCCGCCCCGAGTTGTTCGCCAAGGCCTTGAGCGGCGCGGCCGATGGCGTGTGTTTCGACCTGGAGGATGCGGTGTCCGAGCCGCGCAAGGGCGAGGCGCGCGATGCCGTGCGGCAACTGCTGCAAAGCGGCGAGCCGGCCGCATCGGGCAAGACCGTGATCGTGCGCGTCAACGCGATGGACACGCCGCACTTCGCCGACGACATCGCCGCGGTCGCGCAGCCCGGCGTGCACCTCATCAACATTCCCAAGCCCGAGAGCCCGGCGCATGTGCGTGCCGCGGTCGAGGCCATCGAGCGCGCCGAGCAGGCGAACGGCGTGCGCGCGCCCATCGGCCTGCTGCTGAACATCGAGGCGCCTTCGGCCTTGCGCACCGCGGCGCAGCTCGGCGCTGCGCATCCGCGCGTGGCAGGGCTGCAGCTGGGGCTGGGCGATCTGTTCGAGCCGCTGGGCATCGCGCGGCGCGAGCCGACCGCAATCGGGCAGGCGATATTCGCGATGCGCGTCGCCGCGGGCGAGGCGGGCGTCTATGCCTACGACGGCGCGTTCGCGGATATTCGCGATGCCGACGGCTTTCGCGCCGAGGCCATGCTGTCGCGCAACCTCGGCTTCCTCGGCAAGACCTGCATCCACCCGAGCCAGATCGCGATCGCCAACGAGGTGTTTCGCCCGACCGACGAAGAGATCGCGCACGCCTGCAAGGTGGTCGAGGCCGCGCGCGATGCCGATGCCAAGGGCGTGGGCGCCTACGTGGTGGACGGAAAAATGATCGACATCCCTTTCGTGATCCGCGCACGCGCCATCGTCGCGAGCGCGCGCAGCCTGGGCCTGCTGCCGGGCTGAGTTTTTCGCTTTCTTAGAAAATCAGGAGACAAGACAAATGAAGATTTCCCCATCGCTTGGCCTGCGCACGCTCGTCGTTGCTGCCATCGCCGGCGGCTGTCTGTTGAGCGGCAGCGCATTCGCACAGACCGCGTACCCGACCAAGACCATCACCATCGTCGTCCCCTATCCCGCGGGCGGCTCCAACGACACCTTCGCGCGCCAGGTGGCCAAGGAACTGGGCGATGAACTGAAGCAACCGGTCATCATCGACAACCGCCCCGGCGCGAGCGGCAACACCGGCACGGGGCAGGTCGCCAAGGCCGCGCCCGATGGCTACACGCTCGTGGCCGTGTCCTCCAGCATGACGACCAACGCGGCCGTGCAGTCGAAGCTGCCGTTCGATCCGGTCAAGGGCCTCGCGCCTATCGCCATGTTCGCCAAGGGCCCGTTCATCGTCGCGGTGAACAACGACTTTCCTGCCAAGACGCCGGCCGAGCTCATCGCGGCCATCAAGGCCAAGCCGGGGCAGTACAACTACGCCTCGTCCGGCTCGGGCAGCGTCAACCAGTTCGGCACCGAGCTGCTCAAGGCCAAGGTGGGCGACCTGCAGATCGCGCACATCCCCTACAAGGGCATGGGCCCGGCCGTGACCGACCTGATCGGCAACCAGACGCAGCTGCTGATCTCCAGCGGACCGTCGCTGCTGCCGATGGTGCGCGCGGGCAAGCTGCGCGCGGTCGGCATCACGAGCCTGAAGCCCAGCCCGATCGCGCCCGACCTCACGCCCATGTCCACGGCCGTGCCCGGCTACGAATTCGAACTCTGGTGGGGCCTGCTGGCGCCCGTGGGCACGCCGCCCGACGTGGTGGCGAAGCTCAACGGCGCGGTGAACAAGATCATTGCCAAGCCCGAGATCACCGCCAACTTCCTGCGCGAAGGCGCCATCGCCACGCCGCTCTCGCCGGCGCAGTTCGGGACCGTCATCGCGGAAGACGTCGAGCGCTGGAAGAAGCTGGCCAAGCAGCAGAACATCACAGCCGACTGAGCATTGAAGAAAGAACGATCCATGACCATCGACGCCCCGCAAGACGACACAAGCCTGCCCGCGCGCACCGGCCCGGCCGGGCCACTGAGCGGCCTGCGCGTGCTCGACCTGAGCGCCTACATCGCGGGGCCCTACGGCTGCTCGCTGCTGGCCGACCAGGGCGCCGAGGTCATCAAGATCGAGCCGCCCACGGGCGACAACCTGCGCAAGTACCCCTCGACGCTCGAGGCCGAGAGCCGCGCCTTCATCGGCGTGAACCGCAGCAAGCTGGGCGTGGTGCTCGACCTGAAGAATGCCCAAGACCTGGCCGCGCTGATGGCGCTGGTGCGCACCGCCGACGTGCTGGTGCACAACTTCCGCCCGAGCGTGCCGCCGCGGCTGGGCATTGCGTACGACCAGCTGAAGGCCGTCAATCCGCGCCTGATCTATTGCAGCCTCACGGGCTACGGCGAGACCGGTCCGCTGCGGGAGAAAGCCGGCTACGACCAGGTGCTGCAGAGCATGACCGGCATGTGCGCGCTGCAGGGCAAGCGCGGCGAGCCGCCCGAGATCATCTACGGCTCGGTGGTCGACTACTACGCGGCCGCGCTGGTGGCCGCGGGCGTGGCCTCGGCGCTGTACGAGCGCGAGAAAAGCGGCGAGGGCCAGTTCGTCGGCGTGTCGCTGTTGCGCTCGGCGCTCACGATGCAATCGGCGCGCATGGTGTGGGCCGAGGGCGAGCCGAAAGACGTGGGGCGCGACATGCGCTCGGGCGGCATCACCGGCCTGCATCCGACGCGCGAAGGCCACCTCTACATCTCGGCCAACACGCCGCACTTCTGGCAGGCGCTGTGCGCCAAGGTGGGCCTGCCCGAGCTCGCGGCCGACGAGCGCTACGACTCGGTGCGCAAGCGCGCGCAGCACTTCGCGGAAATCGTTCCGCGCCTGCGCGAGGCGCTGGCCACGCGCACCGCGCTCGAATGGGAAGAGCTCTTCGGCGAAGAGGTGCCCTGCGCGGCCGCACGCACGGTCGAGGACATGTTCGACAACGAACAGGTGCTGGCCGAGGACATGGTCGCGAACTTCGCGCACCCCACGCTCGGCTCGTACCGGGGCTTCACGCGCGCCGTGAAGTTCGGCCGCACGCCGGGCCCCGAGCCCTTCGCCGCGCCGACGCTGGGGCAGCACACCGACAAGGTGCTGAAGACCGCGAACGCGGCGGACTGACGCGCGCATGGACGTCGTCTACCCCAACAGCAGCGGCACGCGCCGACCCGCCAGCGCGGCACCGGCGGGCGCGTGCGATGCGCACATGCACATCTACGACCGCCGCTTCGCGCTGCACGGCTCGCCCGATGCGATGGTCGACAGGGCCACCGCCGACGACTACCGCCTGCTGCAGCAACGCATCGGCACGCGGCGCACGGTCGTCGTGCAGCCGCGCGTGCACGGCACCGACAACAGCGTGACGCTCGATGCGATCCGCGCGCTCGGCCCTGCGCAGACACGCGGTGTCGCGGTGGTCCACCCCGACGTGAGCGACGCCGAGCTCGAGCGCCTGCACGCGGGCGGCATTCGCGGCATTCGCTTCACGCTCTACACGAGTGCCAATGCCGCCACCGATTTCTCCATGGTCGAGCCGCTCGCACAACGTGTGCACGCGTTCGGCTGGCATGTGCAACTGCACTGGAGCGCCGACCAGATCGCCGCGCACGCCGACCTGCTCGCGCGCCTGCCGTGCACCATCGTCTTCGACCACCTCGCGCGCCTGCCGCTGCCCGATGCGCTCTCGCATCGCGCGTTCGATGTGGTGAGCCGGCTGCGCGACAACGGCCGCACGTGGGTCAAGCTGTCCGGCCCCTACCTCGATTCGAAAGCCGGCGCCGCGGGCCGCTACGCCGACACGACCGCCATCGCCCGGGCCTGGGTTCGCCAGGCGCCCGAGCGCGTGGTGTGGGGCAGCGACTGGCCGCACCCGACCGAGCCGGTCAACAAGCCCGACGACGCAGTGCTGTTCGACCTGCTGGGCCAGTGGGTGCCCGACGAGGCCACGCGCCATCGCGTGCTCGTCGACAACCCGGCGCAGCTCTACGACTTTCCCGAAACGACAAAGACCGAGACATCCGAATGACGAAGAGACGCCTCCTGAAATCCATCGCCGCGCTGGCCGCGTGCGCTCCGTTGCTCGGCTGGGCCGCATGGCCCGACAAGCCCATCCGCATGGTCGTGCCGTACGCCGCGGGCGGCGGCGCCGACAACACCGCACGCGTGGTCGCGCAGCAGCTGAGCGTCGCGCTCGGCCAGCAGATCGTCATCGACAACAAGCCCGGCGCGGGCGGCGTGATCGGCGAGGACAACGTGGCCAAGGCGCCCGCCGACGGCTACACCGTGCTCTACGACGCTTCCGCGTTCGCGGTGAACCCGTCGCTGCGCAAGCTCCCGTTCGATGCGGCCAAGGATTTCATTCCCGTCTCGCTGGTGGCCACCGCGCCGCAGATCCTCGTCGTGCCCGCAACCGCGCCCTACAAGACGGTGGCCGAGTTCCTCGACTTCGCGCGCAAGAACCCCGGCAAGCTCAGCTTCGCCTCGGCCGGCGGCGGCACCGGCTCGCACCTGGCGGGCGAGGCGCTGAACGAGCAGGCCAAGGTCAACCTGATGCACGTGCCCTACAAGGGCGGCGCGCCCGCGCTGACCGACGTCATGGGCGAGCAGGTCTCCGCGTACTTCGGCAACGTGGCCTCGACGCTGGGCTACGTCAAGTCGGGCAAGCTGCGCGCGCTGGCCGTGAGCTCCAGCAAGCGCGTGAACGGATTGCCCGACACGCCCACACTCGCCGAGTCGGGCCTGCCGGGCTACAACGTGGTCGAGTGGAACGGTGTGTTCCTGCCCAAGGGCACGCCGGCCGATGTGGTGCAGCGGCTGGGCAAGGCCGTGCAGGCGGCGGTCAACGACCCCGTCGTGAAGCAGAAGCTGCTGCAGTTCGGCCTGGAGCCCGCAGGCACCACGCCCGAGGCGTTCGCGAAATTCGTGCAGGACGAGACGGGCAGGGTGAGCGCGCTGGTGAAGGCGCGGAACATCCGGGTCGACTGAGCCGCTACCGTGCCATCGCGCTCGTTCCATTCACCTCATGGATGAGGTCGATGAACGCGCGCAGCCCCGCGGAGATGTGCCGCCGCCCCGAGTAGTAGAGCGCCAGCCCCGCGACGGCCGGCATCCGGTCGTCCAGCACGCGCACGAGGCGGCCGCTCGCCACGTCTTCCTCGATGTACCACTCGGCCACTTGCGCGAGGCCCATGCCTTGCCGCGCCGCATCGAGCATCAGGGCCGGCGCATCGAGGATCAGGCGGCCCGGCACCTCCAGCGCCTGCACCTTGCCCTTGGCCATGAATTCCCATGGCGAGGGCACGCCGCTGGGCAGGCGGGCGCGTATGCATTGGTGCGCGGACAGATCGGCGAGCGAACCCGGCGCCGGGTGCCTGGCGAAGTAGCCGGGCGAGCCGACCACCACCATGCGCAGCCCCACGCCGATGGGCACGCGCACCATGTCGCGCGGCACCAGTTCGCTGGGTCGGATGCCCACGTCGAAGCCTTCGCCGACGATATCGACCATGCGGCCTTCGGTGACGATGTCCACCGTCATCGCCGGATGGCGCCGCAGGAACTCGCAGACGATCGGCGCGAAGACCATGCGCGCCGCGCCCAGCGAGCTGTTGATGCGCAGCGTGCCGGTGGGTGTGGCGCGCTGGTCGTTGAGGTCGCTCATCGCGCCCTGGATCTGCGCGATCGCCGGCTCGATGCGGGCAAGGAACGCGTGACCGGCCTCGGTCAGCGACACGCTGCGCGTGGTGCGGTGAAAGAGCCGCACGCCCAGCCGCGACTCCAGCCCGGCCACCGCGCTGCTGAGCGCCGAGGTGGACATGCCCAGTTCCACCGCCGCGGCCCGGAAGCTGTGGCGCCGCGCGACGGCCAGCACCGCCTCGAATTCAATCAGCCCTGTCTTGTGCATTGTCCTGAATACCGGGATGCGTCGTGCGCGATTTTCCATCTTATCAAGATGATCGAGGGGCCATAGATTGCCCATGACCCTGGGATTTCCGGGGAAAGCAAACGGAGCAGTTCCATGCGTCACCTCTCTCACGCCTACATCGACGGCGCCTTCGTTCCCGTGCAGGGCAGCGAAGTCGTCGACATCGTCAATCCCGCCACCGAGGCGTGCATCGGCACCGTCACGCTCGGCAATCGCGACGACGTGCGACGCGCCATCGCCGCCGCGCAGCGCGCGCAGCCGGCCTTCGGCCGCAGCACGAAAGAAGAGCGCATCGACATGCTGCGGCGCCTGGAGGCCGCCGTGCTCGCGCGCACCGACGAGATCCGCGAAGCCACCATCGAGGAATACGGCGGACCGCTGTCGCGCGCGCAATGGGTCGCCGACTACGCCTCGCAGTGCTTCGCCAACGCGGTGAAGACGCTGGAGGCCTATGCGTTCACGCGCTCTGTCGGCGAGGCCACGGTGGTCATGGAGCCGGTGGGCGTCGCCGCGCTGATGACGCCGTGGAACAGCACCGCGGGCTCCATCTGCAACAAGCTCGCGAGCGCCCTCGCGGCGGGCTGCGCGTGCGTCATGAAGCCGAGCGAGCTGAGCCCGATCCAGACGCAGGTGATTGCAGAAGCCATCCACGATGCCGGCCTGCCGCCGGGCGTGGTCAACATCGTGAACGGCCGCGGTGCCGATGTCGGCAGCGAGATCAGCACGCACCCCGGCATCGCCAAGATTTCCTTCACCGGCTCGACGCCCACGGGCAAGGCGATCCTGCGCGCGGGCGCCGAGACGATGAAACGCGTGAGCCTGGCGCTCACGGGAAAGTCCGCCACCCTCATCCTCGAAGACGCGGACCTCGCGCAAGCCATCCCGCTCGCGTTGAGCGCGGGCTTTCTCAACAGCGGCCAGGCCTGCATCGCCGGCACGCGCATCCTGATGCCGCGCGCGCGGCTCGCCGAGGCGATCGAGCACGTCAAGACCACGGTGGAGGGCCTCATCGTGGGCGATCCGCGCGATCCGCAGACGCTCATCGGGCCGTTGGTGAACCAGGCCCAGTACGACCGCATCCAGCGCTTCATTCGCTCGGGGCTGGAGGAGGGCGCCACGCTCGTTGCGGGCGGCGAAGGCCGGCCTGCGCATCTGGCGCGCGGCTACTTCGTGAAGCCGACTGTGTTCGCCGATGTGCGCAACGACATGCAGATCGCCCGCGAAGAAATCTTCGGCCCGGTGCTGTGCCTGCTGGCCTATGACGACGAAGAAGAGGCGGTGCGCATCGCCAACGACTCGCCCTATGGATTGCAGGCGTACGTTTTTTCTTCGGACGCCGGGCGCGCGCGCCGCGTTGCCGAGCGGCTGGAGGCGGGCGGCGTGATGGTCAATGCGATCCGGCCCGCGCTCACGGCGCCATTCGGCGGCGTCAAGCAATCGGGGCTGGGCCGGGAGTACGGCGTGTTCGGGCTGGAAGCGTTCCTGGAGCCGAAGACCATCGTGTCGGCGTGATCAGGCGGAGGGCGCATCCCAGCGGGCCTTGAACCTTGCGAACACCGCGGGCGAGTTCAGCCGCTTCGCCGAGTCGTCCTCGAACGCTTCCGCATCGTCGGAGTCCGAGATGCTGCAAAAGAGCGTCAGCGCCTGCCTGTCGGTGCCGGTCCCGAAGAAGCCCTCCTGGTCCAGATCGGCCAGTGCATTGACCATCGCGTCGTGCAACTGCGAACGAAAGGCGGCGAAGGCGCGGCCGCCGCTCTTCTGCTTCAGCACGTGGGCACGCAGGCGATCGCTCACGGCGGTGAAGTCTCCTGCATGCTGGTGTTCGTAGGCCCACTCCGCAGTCCCCCAGCGTGAATAGGCGATGTCCGCTGGCTCGGTGCAATCGTTGTCCAACAGGATGCGCTGCAGCGCTTCTTCGCTGTTCGCGCTCGGGCACACCGTCATCGCGCCGTCGTCGGTGTAGAGGGCCATCGCGTAGAAGCGTTCGTTCGGGTGCTGCGCGCGCAACGCGGCGAAAGCGGTGCGGGCGGCTTCGCGAATCTGGGTGCGCAGCGTTTCGAAGTCGAAAGAGGTCATGCGAGATGGAGGACAAGTGAGCGAGCCGCGATGGTAGATCGGCGTGCTTTCACCGGTCTCGGCCGCCATCACCCCGCGCACGCCGCCACGCCCGGCCCCGGGTATTCCATCTCCTGCATCACCCATTCCCGCCGCGCCTCCCCATGCCGCGCGGCGATTTCGCACAGCGTGCGGTCCAGCTGCTGCACCGGCTTGAGCGACGAAGACAGCGGCAGGCGCATCGATCCTTCGCGCGCCGGTTGCGTCACGAGCACCAGCCCACTGCGCAACGTGACCGGGCCGGGCGCAGCTGCAGACGCCGCATCCACGCTGACGTGCCCCGTGCGCGTCCACGCATCCGCAGCCAGCGCGAGCGCGATGTCGTCGGTGCCGTTCTGCACATCGACCTGCCGGCGCTCGCCGCGCCAGAACGCGGTCTTGTTGAGCAGGTAGCTGCCGCCGCGCTTCATGTTCAGGCCGAAGGGCGCGCTGTCGTGCTCGGGGGTCCATGACGTCACACCCAATTCGGCTGCCATCGCCTTCGCCTTCTGCGGCCCGTCGATCGCCTCGACCAGCGCCAGCATCGTCGGCACCGAAGCGGTGATGCCGGTGGTGGTGGCGACGCCGCGGTCCATCACGTAGCGTTGGTGCGGCACGTAGGTCGCGCCGGGGTGGCGCTTGAGCAGCGTCTTGCGGTCGAACCAGTGGCCTGCGAAACGGCGGCCGTCGAGCAAGCCCGCATGGCCGACCACCAGCGCGCCGGAGCAGACGCCGATCACCCGCGCGCCCCGCGCGGCCTGCTGCTTCAGCCAGGCGGCCACGGCGGCATCGTCCTCGACGATCATCGCGGGCACGATCACATAGTCCGCGCCGGAAGGGTTCGCACGATCGAAGCTCGCGAAGTCCTGCGCCCCTTCCACCTGTAGCGCGGGGTACAGGTTCACCCGCCCGCTCTTGGGCGCCACGATCCGCACATCGGCCACGTCGGCGCGCTGGAGCACCGCGTGCGGCAGCAGCAGGTCGGTCATCTCGGTGCCTTCGTTCAGCGCGAGCACCGCGACCACCGGCCTGCCCGCGCGGCGCGGCTTCAGGGCGTCCACGAAGGCCTGCTGCTCGCGTTCTCTCGCGGCCGCGTCGGCCTGTGCGGGCGGCAGCGGCGCGCCCGCGCCGCAGGCTGCGAGGGCAAAGGCTGCAATACTGGCGCCGACCAGCGCCCACACTGTTCTGTACAGCGCTCTCCACATGGCTTTGTTCTCCTGTCAACGTGACGATGACCCGAGGTTAAGAATGCCCACGCCGACCCACAAGGACGAAGACACCGCGGTTTCTGCCAGCGACGTGGTGCTGGTGGTGTTCGACGGCGTCGAGGTGCTCGATGCCGCCGGCCCCGCCAGCGTGTTCAGCAAGGCCGAGCAGATGCGCCCCGGCACCTACCGCATGCACATCGCATCGCCCGGCGGCGGCACGGTGTCGACCAACGGCGGCTTGCAATTCGGCGGCACGCTGACACTGCAGCAATTGCCCGCCACCATCGACACGCTGATCGTGGCCGGCGGCGACGAGCCCGCGGTGCGCGAAGCCATCATCGAGCACCGCATCGGCGTGTGGCTGAAAGAGGTCGCGCCGAACATCCGGCGCATCGCGAGCGTTTGCAGCGGCGCCTTTGCGCTCGCGGCGGCGGGCCTGCTCGATGGCCGCGAGGCCACCACGCACTGGCGCTGGTGCGACCAGTTGCAGGCGCTGCGGCCGCAGACGCGCGTGCAGCGCGAGCGCATCTATGTGCGCGATGGGCCGGTGTGGACATCGGCCGGCGTCACCACCGGCATCGAGCTCGCGCTCGCATTGGTCGAAGACGACCTCGGCCACGCCGTGTCGATGGACATCGCGCGCACGCTCGCATTGCCGATGCTGCGCGGCGCCGAGCAACCGCAGCTGAGCCAGGCGCTTCAGGCACAAGGCGCGGCGAGTCATCGCCTGCGCGAGCTGGTCGCGTGGATCGGCACGCATCCGCAGGAGGCGCTGTCGGTGGAACTGCTGGCCGAGCGCGTGCAGATGAGCCCGCGCAATTTCGCGCGCGCTTTCGCGGCGGAAACGGGCAGCACGCCCGCGCGCTTCGTCGAGCAGACGCGCGTCGCGGCCGCGGCGCAACTGTTGCTGCAGACGCAGTGGCCGCAGGAGCGCATCGCGGCGCGCAGCGGCTTTCGTTCGGTGGATGCGCTGCAGCGCGCGTTCGCGCGGCAGCACGGCGTGACACCGCAGCGCTATCGGGATGCACGCGATGCACGCGACGCAGCGCCGCGCCGCAAGCCAGGAAATTAGCAAGTCACACCGGTTCACAGTTGATCCGCGCGAACCGAGACTTACTCGACATATTCAGTTGCCGCGCCGGCCTTCTGTTCTCTAAAGTGAATGCCCCGACATCAACCGAACCCCCCTAGTGGGCGTGGAGGCCAGCACCCGGCAAACCGAACATGCATGAACCGCTTACCTCGCAGCGGGTCGTCGATGCGTCTCCTGCGCATCGATGCGAACGCGAGGCACAAAAGGCAACGGCCGGGGGCGCGAAACACCCCCAGCCGTCTGACCAAATGAAGTGCAACCCCTTTAAGAAAGAGCACACCAAGTGGCTAAACGAACTATAGCCGGGCACAACACGCCCGTACCCCCCGAAGTCTCCGCCCAGACCGCATCGGACATCCTCGAAAACAAGCTCGCGCAGCTGAAGTCGCTGCTGTGGTGCTGCTACGGCGATGCTGACTGGCTGTGGGAAGCGGGCCCGCAGACCCGGGACAACGTGATGTGGATCGCCTTCGATCTTGTGAGCGATGCGGTCGATCTGCATCAGGAATGCATGCGCAAGGGCGCTCGCATCTGACATCGGCCCGGGCTACCATCGGCCCGGCGCGGCTGCTCTGCATGAGCCTCCGCATGGAGGAGGCCCCATGAAGATCAGCCCGTTCGACGAAAGCCCGGAGCACCGCAACATCCTGCCCTACGACCCGGCGTATGCCGAGGTGTTCGCGCAGGTGCAACGCTACGTTCAGGAGCGCCTCGAAGGCGTGGCGCTCGTCCACATCGGCAGCACCGCCATCCGCGGCTTGCGCGGCAAGCCGATGGTGGACATTGCCGCCATCACACAGGCTGAAAACCTTCGCGCCGCGCAACAAACGTTCGAGGCGCTGGGCTTTCATCGCCGTGCTGTCTGGGTCGACAAGGACGAGAAGCCCTATGTCTGCGGCAGCATCGCGCACGACGCACGCACGTTCAACATCAACATCCACATCTGCCACCGCGGCGATCCGGTTCACGCGGACTCGCTGGCCTTCATCGACATCCTCGAGCGGCGCCCGGACTTGCGCACGCGGTATGAAGAGGCCAAGGACCGCGCGCATGCGATCGATCCCGTCAACCCGGAGGTCTACAACCGGGAGAAGGCGGCGGTGATCCAGGAGATCCACGCGCAGATCGAGCACGCGGAAAAGCAAGGAACGCCATCGCTCTCTCGACGAGGAACCTGAAAGTCCTCCTGGGCATTCCTACGCGCTCAACATCAACTCGAGGTTCTGAACGGCCGCGCCCGACGCGCCCTTGCCCAGGTTGTCGAACACGGCGGAGAGCAGCACCTGCCCGTGGCCCGCGTTGGCGAACACGCCCAGCTGCAGGTCGTTGGTTCCGTTCAGCGCCTGCGGATCGAGGTGCGTCATCGCCTTCGTCTCCTCCAGCGACAGGACCTTGACGTGCCGCGCGTTCGCGTAGTGCTGCGCAAGGCATGCCTGCAGCCGCGCACCATCGACGCCGCCCGCCAACAAGCGCAACTCGATCGGTACCGTCAGCACGATGCCCTGCCGGTATGCCCCGTAAGCCGGCACGAAGAACGGACGGTGCGCGAGCCCGGCGTAACCCTGGATTTCAGGCGTGTGCTTGTGCTCCAGCGCGAGGCCATAGACTTGCGACGCGGCCACGTTCGGAGCGTCGCTCGCTTCGTGCGCATCGATCGCGGCCCTTCCACCGCCCGAGTAGCCGGAGGTTGCATAGACGGCCGCCGGGTAGTCGCGCGGCAGCAGGCCCGCTTCCACCAGCGGCCGCAACAGGGCGATGGCACCTGTCGGATAGCAACCCGGATTGGTGACGCGCCGCGCTTGCGCAATCCGTTGTGCATGCTCCTCGGCCATCTCGGGAAAGCCGTAGACCCAGTCCGGGTGCGTGCGATGCGCCGAGCTCGCGTCGATCACGCGCACGGCCGGGTTCCGGATGAAGCCTGCCGCTTCGCGCGCAGCCGCATCCGGCAGGCAAAGGATCGCGACGTCGCAGGCGTTGATCGCCTCCGCGCGGCGCTGGGCGTCCTTGCGTTCGGCCGCCGGCAGGGTCACCAGCTGCAGGTCGGCGCGGTCGCGCAGGCGCTCGTGGATCTGCAGCCCGGTGGTGCCCTGGTCGCCGTCGATGAAGATGGTCGGAAGACGCATGTCGCTCGCTCCTGATTCGGTCTCTGGATGGATAAGCCCCGATTTTTCCCCGTTCGATAAAATAAGAAAAGTTGAATTTGTTGAACTTCTGGTTCATCTTTCCTGAAGAAGAGATCTCCCATGCGTGAAATCAGCCTCGATCGTTTGCGCACGCTGGTCGCCATCGCGGACCACGGTTCCTTCGCCGCCGCAGCGCAGGTGCTGCACCTCGCGCCGCCGACGGTGAGCCTGCACATCGCGGAGCTGGAGAAGCGCGTGGGCGCGCCGCTCTTGTCCCGGCGGCGCGGGAACGTGCGGCCGTCGGCCGTCGGCGAATTGCTGGTGGAACGCGCGCGCCGGCTGCTGGTCGAGATCGAATCGACGCTGGACGACGTGAGCCGCCAGGTGCTGGGGCTGGCCGGGCGCGTGCGGCTCGGCGCCTCGACCGGTGCGATCTCGCACCTGTTGCCGCAAGCCATCGCGCGGCTTCGCGAGGACCATCCGGACATCGACGTGCAGATCGCGGTGCTGACCTCGCAGGACGCGCTGGCGCACCTGGCGCAAGGCAAGCTGGACGTCGGGTTGGTCGCGCTGCCGCAGTCGCCGGTCGCGGGATTGACGATCCGCCCCTGGCGCCGCGACCCCGTCATGGCTTTCCTGCCGGCCGATTGGAGCGCGCCCGCGCGGGTCTCGCCGGCGTGGCTCGCGACGCAGCCGCTGATCCTCAACGACACGACCACGCGCCTGTCGCGTCTCGTCACCGAATGGTTCGCGCTCGGCGGCCACCGGCCCGCGCCGCGGATCGAGCTCAACTACAACGATGCGATCAAGAGCCTCGTCGGTGCGGGCTACGGCGCGACGCTCCTGCCGCACGAAGCGGGCGCGTTGCAGCCGGATGCGCGCATCGCGATGCGTCCGCTGCGGCCGGCCCTTTGGCGAGAGCTGGGCATTGCCCACCGGTCGGGCCACGTCGAACGTGCGACGCAGCGCGTGCTCGATGCGCTGTGGGCGCTCAAGGCGCGTTGAGGGCCGAATTCACTGCACCGCGTCTGCGGATTCGATCTGCGGCTCCGCCCACTTCAGCACCCGCGACAAGCCGCGCCCCATCACCCAGGGCAGCTCATCGCGCGGAATGAAGTCGAGCGCTTCGACGAAATGGTCCACCGCCTCCCGGTAGGTGCAGGGCAGGCGCGAAACGTCCGATCCCCAGAAGGTGCGGCGCGGCCCGAAGTGCTCGTACACGCGCTTCAGGTGCGGGCGCAGGTTCGCGAACGGGTAGCCCTCGGTGCTGTAGCACGGCGCGGCCGAGGCCTTCACCGAGACGTTCTCCAGCGCGCCCAGGCGCAGCATCGCGTCCAGGTCCGCGAAGCAGGCGTCGTCGCGCAGGTCGCTGCGGCGACCCAGGTGGTCGATGATCAATTGCAGCCCCGGATGCCGCCGCGCGATGCGCTCCAGCGCGCCGAGCCGCCCCGGAATGAGCAGCATGACCGGGATGCCGAGCCGCTCGCAATCGACCCAGAACGCGTCCAGCGTGGCGTCGTCCAGCCATGCATCCCACGGCGGCTTGTGAAAGGTCATGCGGATGCCGGCCATGTGCGGCTGCGCGAGCCACGAGGCCAGCGCCTCCTGTGCGCCGGGCGCGGTCGGGTCGAAGCGGCCCATCACGGCGAAGCGGCCGGGGTACTGCGCGGCAGCTTCCAGCGCGGTGTCGTTGCAGTCGCCCACGGGCGAGGGCGGCACGATCACCGCGCGCGCCACGCCGGCGGTGTCCATCAGGGCCACCATCTCCTGGGCGCCGATCGGCTCGGCGCGGTGCGGCCGGGCGCCGGGCACGGCGACGAAGACGGGGCTCGCGCGATGCTCGGCGGGCCAGGGGCGGTCGGGCCGGTGGGCCTCCCACACGTGCACCTGGGCATCGGTGACGATCATGCGGCGCCGCGCGGGTTGCGAAAGTACAGGTCGATGGCGTTGAGCCCCAGCACGCGGCGCATCGCCGCATCGGGCACCGCCTCGTCGAGCCACGCGATCGTGCTCGCATAGGTGGTGGATTCCACGCCCACGAAGGGGCAGTCGCTCGCCCACAGCATGCGGTCGTAGCCCACGCGGCGGCACAGTTCGCGGGCCAGTTCCGCGGCGTGGTCGCCCAGGCGATAACCGCCCGACAGCTTGACCCAGGTGCGGCCCTTCTCGACCGAGCGCGTGACGGCCTCGAAGCCCGCGCAGCGCTCGCGCAGCACCGGATCTGGCCGGCCGATGTGGTCGATGACGACCTTCACGCCCGAGCGCTCCAGGTGCGGCAGCACCTGCGGGATGCGGGGGCCGTCCAGGTGCAGGTGCACGTGCCAGTCCATGTCGGCCAGCCGGTAGAGGAACTTGCGGTAGTCGAAGCTCGAGAGGTCCGGCAACTCCTTCATGCTGATGAAGGGCAGACGCACGCCGACGAAGCCATCGCGTGCGAGTGCCTCGAGTTCGTAGCGTGTGGTGGAGGGGTCGAGGATCGCCGTGCCGCGCCACAGCGGCCGCGTGCGCAGCGCCTCGGCCATGTAGTCGTTGCAGTCGCCCCAGGGGCTGGCCGCGGCGATCACGCAGAACTTCACGCCGTGTTCGTCCAGCGTGGCCTCCAGCTGCTGCGCGGTGAACTCGTAGTCGGGGCTGTGCCGCGGGTCGGGCAGGAGCGGCATGTTCTTGCGGAAGACGTGGACGTGCGTGTCCACCAGCGGTGCGTCGGGGCGCTGCACGATCGTGCCGGGAATATTGGAAACAGGCATCTCAGATCTTGATGTTGGCTTGCTTGATGACCTGCGCCCACTTGAGCCGGTCGCGTTCGAACACCGTGGCCATCTCGGCCTGCGTGCTCGCCTTGGGGTCGACGCCCAGCCCCAGCAGGCGCTTGCGCAGCTCCGCCTCGGCCAGGATGTCGCGCATGGCCGCATTGAGGGCGGCCGCGACGGCCGGCGGCGTGCCCTTGGGCGCGAAGAGCGCGTTCCACCCCGTGACCTCGTAGCCGGCCACGCCCGCTTCCTTCACGGTGGGCACCTTGGGCAGCCACGGCGTGCGTGCGGGGCCGGTGGTGGCCAGCGCGCGCAGCACACCGGCATCGATGCCGCCGCGCAGCGCCGCGTAAGACTCGAAGCCCACGTCCACGTCGCCGCGCTGCAGCGCCATCTGCACCTCGCCCGAGGTCCTGAACGGCACGATCGCCGCGTTCAGCTGCGTGACCGACTTGAAGAGCTCGCCCGACAGGTGCTGCGTGCTGCCGGGGTTGATGGTGCCGAGCGTGAGCTGGCGCTTCTTGCTCTCGGCCAGCAGCGCTTTCAGGTCGGCGAACGGGCTGTCCTTGGCGACCAGCAGGTTCAGGTCGAAGTAGCCCAGCGACGACACCGGCACGAAGTCCGCCTGCGGATCGAACGGCAGCTTCAGGAGGCTGGTGGCGATGGTGGTGCCGTTGCTGAACAGGATCAGCGTGTAGCCGTCGTGCGCCGCGCCGAGCACGTACTGCGCGGCCACCACGCCGCCCGCGCCGGGGCGGTTGTCGATGACGACCTGCGTGCCGAGCTTCTCGCCGAGCTTCTGCGCGGTGAGGCGCGTGGAGATGTCGGCCAGGCCCCCCGGGCCGAACGGCACGACGATGCGGATCGGCTGCGAGGGGTACTTGCCCTGGGCCCGCACGGTGCTTGCGCCGACGAGGCCCGCGCCGGCGGCGAATGCGGCCAGGACGACGCGGCGCCGGCTCGGGTCATGGAAAAAACGAGGATGCATGGTGTCTCCGCTGTCTTGCGCACGGTCTTGTGCTTGATCGGCGGCAGTCTAGAGACGGGGCTTGCATGCGCACAACTGAATTGTTTGGCGCGCGCATGCACGGCATTCATGCCCCCGGCGATGCGCTCATTTATCCCGCACCGGCCGCGAGGTGCTCGCGCACCAGCGCGGCGGCCGTCTCCGCGAGAAAGCTTTCTTCCGCGCGCAGCGGCACGCCGGGGCGCGTGGCCACGACCAGGAGGCGCGTGATCTCCGGGCCCTCGATGGGCACCGCCGCCACGCCGTCGCCGGCCCGCACGCACAGCCGGGGCACGACGGTCAGGCCCAGGCCGCCGCGCACCATCTCCACCGCCATGGCGGTGCGCTGCGCCTCGTAACGCCAGTTCACCTGCTCGCGCAAGGGCCCGAGCGCATCGTCGATCGTCATGCTGTTGCCCGAGGGCAGGCTGATGCGGATCATCGGCTGCGCGAGCAGCTCGCCCCAGGCGACGCTGGCCCGCGCCGCGAACGGGTGGTCGGCCGGGCAGGCCAGCACGAAAGGCTCGCGCGCGATGGGCTGCGCCGAGAGTTTCTCGGGCACGCCCTGCGCGAGCGTGATGCCGAAGGCGGCCGTGCCCGCTTGCACCAGCTCTGCCACTTCCACCGGCGAGCTGTCGAAAAGCCGCACCTGCACCTGCGGAAAGCGCTCGGCCGCACGCCGCAGCAGCGGCACCAGGATGCTGGCCGAGACGGTCGGCACGCAGCCGAACGCGACCCAGCGCGTGGCGTCCTGCCCGTGGCGGCGCACGTCGTCGAAGGACACTTCGAGCTGCTGCACCGCGCTGCGCGCGCGCGGCAGCAGGGCGTTGCCGGCCTCGGTGAGCGCAATGCCGCGGGAGGTGCGCACGACCAGCGCCACGCCCAGGCTTTCTTCGAGCTTGCGCATGCGGTGGCTGACGGCGGTCTGCGACAGGTGCAGCCGCGCCGCGGCCATCGCGAAGCTGCCGCTCTCCACCACCGCGAGAAAGGCCTGGATGCCGAGGAAATCGATCTGCACTGCTTGTCTCCAATCGTTCTTTGCATGGGGTGCCCGTATGGCGCGAATATAGACACCGCGATAAACACCGCGCCGCCTGCGCTTATGCTGTGCGGGATCACAACGCAGAGTCTCCCCGCCATGACCGATTTCCGCCCCGCCTACGACACGCGCTTCGACAGCATCGCCGCCGACCGCCTCCCCGAACTGCTGCGCGCCATGCCCAAGGCCGAGCTGCACATGCACATCGAAGGCTCGCTCGAACCCGAGCTGATCTTCGCGCTCGCGCAGCGCAACGGCGTGGCCATTCCGTATGCCAGCGTCGAAGAACTGCGCAAGGCCTACGCCTTCACCAACCTGCAGAGCTTTCTGGACATCTACTACGCCGGCGCGAGCGTGCTGCTGAAGGAGCAGGACTTCTACGACATGGCCTGGGCGTACCTGGAGCGCGCCGCGGCCGACAACGTGGTGCACACCGAGATGTTTTTCGACCCGCAGACGCACACCGCGCGCGGCGTGGCGATGCAAACGGTGATCGACGGCCTGCACCGCGCATGCGTCGATGCAGGGCCGAAGCTCGGCGTGAGCGCCTCGCTCATCCTCTGTTTCCTGCGCCACCTGAGCGAGGAAGAGGCGTTCGAAACGCTGGAGCAGGCGCTGCCGTTCCGCGACAAGTTCATCGGCGTGGGCCTGGATTCGAGCGAGGTCGGCCATCCACCCGAGAAGTTCGCGCGCGTGTTCGCACGGTGCCGCGAACTCGGCTTGCATTTGGTCGCGCATGCGGGCGAAGAGGGCCCGCCCGAATACGTGTGGAGCGCGCTCGATGTGCTGAAGGTCGAGCGCGTCGACCACGGCGTGCAGAGCGCGAAAGACCCGGCGCTGATGGCGCGGCTCGCGCAAGACCGCATTCCGTTGACCGTGTGCCCGCTGTCGAACCTCAAGCTGTGCGTGTTCCCGGACCTGTCGCAGCACAACCTGGGCGCGCTGCTCGATGCGGGGCTGGTCGCCACCGTCAACTCCGACGACCCCGCCTACTTCGGCGGCTACATGAACCAGAACTTCACGCAGACCTTCGAGGCCACCGGCCTCAATGTGCGGCAGGCCTGGCAGCTCGCGGCCAACAGCTTCGAGGGCAGCTTCATCGACGAGGCCGCCAAGCGCGCCTACGTGGACCGGCTCAACGCCGTCTTCGCGAGCTTCTGATCCGAAGCGGCCGGCCGCGGCACCAGCAGCGGCATCGCCACCAGCGCGCAGGCGCTCGCCGCGAGCCACACCATCGGCCAGCCCTGCAGCGCTAGCAGGTGCGGAATCGAGAAGGGCGTGACGAAGCACACCAGGAACACGCTGGTGTTCGCCATGCCCAGCGCGGTACCGGCGCGCGCCGCGCCGGCCAGCGTGGCCAGCTCGGTGTAGGCCACGCCGTGCCAGGCCGACACGCACACGCCGCTCACCCCCAGCAGCACGACCAGCGCGATGCGCAGCGCCAGTGAATCGGCCGTGTGCGTGCCCGCGGCCATCACCAGCACGGCCAACGCGGCGAACAGCAAGACGCTGAGCGCGCTGCAGGTGCGCAGGTAGGCGGGGCGGTTGCGGCGGCGGTCGGTCCAGCGGCCGCTCCACACGCGCATCACCATCGCGCCGACCTGCGTGAAGACCATGGTGGCCGTGATCGTCGCGAGGCCCGCGTGGCCGAAGTCGTGCAGGAACACCGTGCCGAAGGACAGCACCGCGAACTGCGGCGCGCAGAGGATGCCGATGCCCAGCACGATGCGCCAGACGCGCGCATCGCGCAGCGGGCCGGTCTTCGGCGCTTCGGCCGTGGCCGATGAGGTGCGCGGCGCATCGCGCGCGATCGGCGGCTCGTGCACCCACGCCCAGCTCATCAGCGCACTCAGCGCGCACAGCAGCGCGAGCAGGCCGTAGAGCGCGGCGAAGCCGAAGTGCAGCGCGACGAACGGCAGCACCAGCGCGCCGATGCCGCCGCCCAGGGGCACGGCGGTCTGGCGGATGCTCATCGCGAGCCCGCGTTCGCTGGCGTCGAACCATGTCATCACCGCGCGGCCACTCGCGCCATTGACGCTGCCGCCGAGCAGGCCGACCAGCAACAGGCCCGCAGCGAGCCAGCCGAGCCCGGGGATGTGCTGCCCGCTCGGCGCGGCCCAGAGCGCCATCGCGACGAGTGCGATCGCGGTGCTGCCAAGGCCCGTGAGCAGCACCGGCCGATCGCCCCAGCGGTCCGTCAGGAGGCCCCACGGCAACTCGCTTACCGCGATGCCCAGGCCCATGAGGCCGAGCACGAGGCCGAGCGTGGCGTTGTCCAGCTGGTAGCCGGTGCGCATCAGCACCGCGGTCATCGGGATGCCGCTGAAGGCCACGGAGAACGCCGCGTTGGCGGCCACGCCCGCGGCCAGCACCTTCCAGCGGTGGCGGGGCGAATGCGAAAGAGAAAGAGGCGAATGGGTCATGGTGAGGCGAAGTCTCCGCCGTTGCCAAGGTTTTGAAAATCAGAAAATAATGAGCGAATCGTCCACAAAAACAGGACGGTCAGAAAAGGATGAATCCATGTCCCAGGTGATGTTCGATCTCGATGTGCTGCGCAGTTTTTCCACCGGCATCGCGCTCGGCAGCTACGCCCGCGCGGCCGACCGGCTGGGGCGCTCGACCTCCGCGGTGAGCGCGCAATTGAAGAAGCTGGAGGCGCAGGCCGGCACCGTGCTGTTCCGCAAGGCGGGCCGCGGGCTGGAGCTCACCGACGCCGGCGAAACGCTGCTGGCCTATGCGCATCGCATGCTCGAACTGAACGAAGAGGCGAGCGCCGCGATGCGCGGCGCCGACCTCGAAGGCTGGGTGCGCCTGGGCCTGCAGGAAGACTTCGGCGAGACGCTGCTGCCCGCCGTGCTCGGGCGCTTTGCGCGCGCGCATCCCAAGGTGCGCATCGAGGCCTGCGTCGCGCGCAGCGCCGAGTTGCGCGAGCGCCTCGAACTCGGCAAGCTCGACCTCGCGCTGGCTTGGGATGCGGGCGACCATCCGCCGTCGCTGCATGCCGAACGCGTGGCACGCCTGCCGCTGCAATGGATCGGACCCGTGTCCGTCGGCGTGCTGGATGCGCCCTGGTGGAAGGAGCGCGAGCGCCGCGAAGGCGCAGGCTGCGGCGCGCGCAAATCGAGGGAACCGCTGCCGCTGGTGCTGCTCGATGCGCCGTGCCCGCTGCGCGAGATCGTCACCAAGACGCTCGACCGCGCCGGCGTGCCGTGGCGCCATGCGTTCACCAGTGCCAGCCTTGCGGCCTTGTGGGCCGCGAGCTCGGCGGGCCTGGGCCTCACGGTGCGCACGCCGTTCGGGCTGCCTTCGCACGTGCGTGCCATCGACCGCACGGTGGTGGGCCTGCCGGCGCTGCCGCAGATGTCGATGGCGCTCTACCGCGCGCAAGCCAACGCCGAGGCGCCGGTCGGCCGGCTCGCCACGCTGCTGCTGGAGGCGGTGCGGCAGCATGTGCAGGTGGCTCCGGCGCAAATGCACTGAGCGCTATCGCTCGGATCGTGTGGCTCCCCGAAGGCAGCGCAGCGCCGCCGTCGGCGAACAGCTCAGCGAGTGGGTGGCGTGGAAGCCGGCGCGGAAGCGGGCGTGGTGGACGCGGCCCGCCGCGCGAGCCAGTTCCACCCGGCGCCTGCGGCCATGAGCACGCAGGTGCCGAGGAACACGGCTCGCATGCCGATGTGCCCGCCCACGAAGCCGCCCAGCAGCGGCCCGGCCACCTGGCCCGTGTACTGCGCCGAGGTCGAGTAGCCGAGCATGTTGCCGGCCACGCGCTCGGGCACGTTGTGGCGGATCACGCTCGCGATGCAGGGCAAGAGCCCACCGAGCGACAGCCCCATCAGGAAGCGCAGCACCACCAGCTGCCAGCCCGAGGTGACGAAGGCCTGCGGGATCAGGAGCACCGCCGACACCGCCAGGCACCCGACGATCACGTTCCAGTGGCCCACGCGGTCGGCCAGTTTGCCCAGCCGCGATGCCGAGAGGATGCTGCCGAGTGCGGCCGCGGACATGACGAGGCCGGCCATCATCGTCACGCGATTCGGGTCTTCGACCAGCGTGGCGACGTAGACGGTGATGATCGGCTCGATCGACATGTTGGCCAGCATCAGCAGCATGCCGGTGAAGAGCATCGCGATGAGCGGGCGCTTGTCGGGCACGGCGGCCCAGCCGGTGTCGGGCGTGTCGCCCTGCTTCGCGGCCGAGGGCGCTTTCTTCTCTTCGCGGATCAGGAAGGCGGTCGCGAGAAAGGCCACGAAGATCATCGCGCCCGCCGCGAAGAAGGTCGCGCGGATGCCGATGAGCGGCGGCAGCGCGCCGCCCACCAGCGGGCCCACGAGGTTGCCCGCCATGATGGCCGAGGACATGGTTCCGAGCGCCCAGCCGGTGCGGTCCTTGGGCGTTTGCGTGGCCACCAGCACCATCGAGCCCGAGGCGTAGCCACCCAGCAGGCCCGCGAGGAGGCGCAGGCCGACCAGCTGCCACACGTTGCCCGCCATGCCGATCAGCGCCATCGCCACCGCCATGCCCAGGCTCGCGCGGATCAGCATGGGCTTGCGGCCATAGCGATCGGCCAGCCGGCCCCACAACGGCGCCACCAGCGCCGCGCTGAAGAAGGTGGCGCCGTAGGCCACGCCTGACCACTGCACGATGGCCGCATGGTCCTTCACGCCCAGTTGCTCGACGTAGAGCGGCAGGAAGGGCAGCAGCAGCGTCATCGCCACGATGGTGGTGAAGGAGCCGAACATGCAGACGGCGAGGTTGCGCTGCCAATGCGCATGCGCGGCGCCAGCGTGGGAGTTCGGATTCGTCATGGGGCGGACCATTGTCCGGCCGCATGACCGAATCCGTGCGTGCCGATTCGCGGCGGCACCCATCGTGGCGTTGCATGGGTGCGCGCCGCGGGCACTGCGGGCGCTGTGGGTGCCGTGCGGGCCGGTCGCCGTGACCGGCCGCCGGTCAGGCCGTCTTGAGCAGCTCGGGATCGATCGGCAGCTTGCGCAGCCGCTTGCCCGTCGCAGCGAAGATGGCATTCGCGAGCGCCGGCGCCAGCCCCGAGGTGCCGGGCTCGCCCATGCCGCCGGGGGCTTCCTTGCTCGCGACGATGTGGGTTTCGATGACCGGCGTCTCGTTCATGCGAACCACGCGCACGTCGTGGAAGTTCGATTGCTCGATGCGCCCGTCCTTCAGCGTCGCCTTGCCCCAGAGCGCGCCCGAGATGCCGAAGATCACGCCGCTCTGCACCTGGGCCTGCACGGTGTCGGGGTTGACGATCACGCCCGCATCCAGCGCGCAGACCACGCGCTTGACGGCCACGTCGCCCGACTTGGTGACCTCTGCATCCACCACCAGCGCCATGAAGGTGCCGAAGGCGAACTGCAGCGACACGCCGCGCCCCTGGCCCGCGGGCAGGGGCTGGCCCCAGCCGGATTTTTCGGCGGCCAGCTGGAGCACCGCCAGCGCGCGCGGGTTCTGCGCGAGCAGCGCGGTGCGGAAGGCGACAGGGTCGGTCTTCGCGGCGGCCGCGAGCTCGTCGATGAAGCTCTCGACCACGAAGACGTTGTGCGTCGGCCCGACGCCGCGCCAGAACGCGGTCGGCACCGGCGGCTCGTGGTTCACGTAGTCGACCAGGATGTTGGGCAGCGCGTAGGGCGGCTTCTCGGCGCCGTCGATGGTCTCGGGGTCGAAGTTGTTGTTGTAGGCCGGCGGCAGCCAGCGCTTGAGGATCGAGGAGCCGGTGATGCGGTGGCTCCACGCGACGGGCTTGCCCTGGGCATCGAGCCCGGCGCTCACGCGGTCGTAGAAGTAGGGGCGGTACATGTCGTGCTGCGTGTCTTCTTCCCGCGTCCAGATCACCTTGACGGGGCCGTCGACCTTCTGCGCGATCTGCACGGCGCGCGTCACGCTGTCGACCTCCAGCCGCCGGCCGAAGCCGCCGCCCAGCAGGTGGTTGTGCACCGTCACCTTCTCGACCGGCAGGCCCGTGACCGCGGCGGCCGCGGCCTGCGCGCGGGTGAGCACCTGCGTGCCGACCCACACCTCGCAGCTGTCCTTGCGCACGTGCACCGTGCAGTTGAGCGGCTCCATTGCCGCGTGAACGAGGAAGGGCACTTCGTAGACGGCTTCCAGGCGCTGCGCGGCGCCCGCCATGGCCTTGGCGTTGTCGCCTTCCTTGCGCACGACCGCGCCCTGCTTCTGAGAAGCCTGGGCCATCGATTGCACGATGCTCTCCGTGCTCACCTTGGCGTTGGCGCCGTCGTCCCATTCCACGACGAGGGCGGCCAGGCCCTTCTTCGCCGCGCCCATGTGGTCGGCGACGACAGCCACGCAGTCGTCCAGCCGCACGACCTGGCGCACGCCGCGCACCTTCAGCGCGGCGGCATCGTCGACGCTGCGCACGCGGCCGCCGAACACCGGCGACTGCTTGAGCGTGGCGACCTTCATGCCGGGCACGCGCGCGTCGATGCCGTACATCGCGGTGCCGTTCACCTTGGCGGGCGTGTCCAGGCGCTTGGCCGAGGTGCCGATCAGCTTGAAGTCGGACTGTGGCTTGAGCTCGACCTTCTCGGGCACGGAGAGCTTGGCCGCATCGGCGACCAGCGCGCCGTACTTGAGGCGGCGTCCGCTCGCGGTGTGGACCACCTCGCCACGCGCGGCGCGGCACGCGGCGGGCTCGACGCGCCAGCGCTGCGCCGCCGCCTGCACGAGCACCGTGCGGGCCGTGGCGCCGGCGCGCCGCATCGGCTCGTAGGCGCCGCGGATCGTGGTGGAGCCGCCCGTCACCTGGAAGCCCAGCAGCGGGTTGCCGTAGAGCTTGTCGCTGGGGGGCGCGTGTTCGAGGCGCACGCTGGCCAGGTCGATCTCCAGCTCCTCGGCAATCAGCATCGGGATGCTGGTGTACGTGCCCTGGCCCATTTCGATGAAGCCCATGACCACGGTCACTTGCCCGTCGGGGGCGATGCGCACGAAGGCATTGGGTGCCCAGGGCGCGGCGCCTGCACCGGTCGTGCCCGCCGCATCGGCCGGGGAAGAGGCGGTGCCGAAGCCGACGCCGATGAGCAGGCCGCCGCCGAGCGCGGCGCCCACCGAGATGAAGCCGCGGCGCGAGAGCGTGGCGCCGGTGTCCGAGTCAGTTGTCAATCGATCGAGAATCATGTCAGGCCACCTTTGCTGCTGTCTTGCCGGAAAGGGCGCGCGCCGCTTCCTTGATGCCGGCGCGGATGCGCACATAGGTGCCGCATCGGCAGATGTTGCCGCTCATGGCGCCGTCGATTTCTTCATCGGTGGGCGAGGTGTTCTTGGCGAGGAGGGCCGTGGCCGACATCAGCTGGCCCGATTGACAGTAGCCGCATTGCACGACTTCCAGGTCGAGCCAGGCCTTCTGCAGTGCGCGCCCGACGCGGGTGCCCGCGAGCGATTCGATGGTGCTCACGTTGGCCTTGGCCACCGATTCGACCGGCGTGATGCACGAGCGCGTGGCCACGCCGTCGATGTGCACCGTGCAGGCCCCGCACATGCCCAGGCCGCAGCCGAACTTGGTGCCCGTCATGCCGAGCACGTCGCGCAGCACCCAGAGCACGGGCGTGTCGCCGTCGACGTCGACCGGGCGATCGATTCCATTGACTTTCATAGAGCTTCTTTCTTGTGGCGCCGCGTGGGACGGCTGGTTGACCGGTGGGAGGATGTCACGTAGCCTTTAGACCGGAATGTCGAAATTACCTCTTTTCAGGACATCATGCAGAAACGCATCGCCGTTGTCGTTTTTCCGGGCTTCCAGATCCTCGACCTGGCCGCCGTCGCCGCCTTCGAGCTGGCCAACAAGCACGCGGGCAAGCCGGTCTACAAGGTCGAGCTGCTGTCGGAAACCGGCGGCACCATTTCCAGTTCATCGGGCATCGGCGTCGAGACGAAGCGGCTGACCGCATCGAAGTTCGACACGCTGGTGATGACCGGCGCACTCACCATCGAGCCGACCTCCGAAGGGCTTTGCAAAATGCTGCGCGCGGGCGAGCGCAGTTCGCGCCGCATTGCCAGCATCTGCACCGGCGCCTTCGGCCTGGCGGATGCGGGCCTGCTGGACGGCCGGCGCGTGACCACGCACTGGGCCTTCGCGCAGGAACTGCAGAAGCGCCATCCGCTGGCCAAGGTGCAGCCGGACCGCATCTTCATCAACGATGGTTCGCTCTGGACATCGGCCGGCATGACCGCGGGCATCGACCTGATGCTCGCGCTGGTGGAAGAAGACCTGGGCGTGGAGGCCGCGCGCATGGTCGCCAAGAACCTCGTCGTGTACCACCGCAGGGCGGGCGGGCAGTCGCAGTACTCGGCGCTGCTCGAGCTCGAACCCAAGTCCGACCGCATCCAGCAGGCGCTGGTGCATGCGCGCGCCAACCTGCGCGACGCGCTCTCGGTCGAAGACCTCGCCGAAGTGGCGCACCTGAGCCCGCGCCAGTTCAGCCGCGCCTTCAAGTCGGAAACCGGCCAGTCGCCGGCGCAGGCCGTGGAGCACCTGCGCGTGGAGGCGGCGAAGGCGCTCATCGATGCGGGCGGACTGGCGCTCAACGTCGTGGCTGACGAAACGGGCTTCGGCGATCCCGAGCGCATGCGCCGCGCGTTCCTGCGCACGCTGGGCCAGCCGCCGCAGGCCGTGCGAAGGGTGGCGAGGCAAATCCTCGAGGCGGCCTAAAAGGTGGGACATACGACATTTACGCCATCGCACTGACGGAGGAAACTTCCCTTCATGCCGCAACCACGCGGCTTCCAAAGGAACCTCCAATGACTGCAGCATCCAAGGGCACCGCCCTCATCACCGGCGCTTCTTCAGGCATCGGCGCCATCTATGCCGACCGGCTCGCCCGCCGCGGCTTCGACCTTGTGCTGGTCGCGCGAAATCAAGACCGCCTGCAGGCGCTTGCCGCCAAGCTCACGGCCGAGACGGGCCGCAAGATCGAGACGATCGCTGCCGACCTCACGGACAAGAAAGACATCGCGCGCGTCGAAGCCGCCATCCGCACCAACCGCGAACTCACGCTGCTGGTGAACAACGCCGGCGTCGGCGCCACCGCGCCGCTGCTCGCCTCGGACATCGAGAAGATGGAAGAGATGATCGCGATCAACGTGAACGCGCTCACGCGCCTGACCTATGCGGCCGTGCCGGGCTTCGTGGCGCGCGGTGCGGGCACGCTGGTGAACATCGCGTCCATCGTGGCGGTGTCGCCCGAAACGCTCAACGGCGTGTACGGCGGCAGCAAGGCCTTCGTGCTTGCGTTCAGCCAGTCGCTGCAGCACGAACTCGGCGAGAAGGGCGTGCGCGTGCAGGCCGTGCTGCCGGGCGCGACGGCCACCGAGTTCTGGGACATCGCGGGCCTGCCGGTGAAGCACCTGCCGAGCGCGATCGTGATGAGCGCTGCGGACATGGTCGATGCGGCGCTCGCGGGGCTCGACCAGGGCGAGAAGGTCACGATTCCTTCGCTGCCGAGCCAGGACGAGTGGGACGCTTTCGATGCGGCGCGGCGTGCCATGTCGGGGCGGATTTCCAGCTCGGTGCCTGCATCGCGCTACGGCGTGAAGGGAACGAGCGAAGAGGCAGCCGCAGTGGCCTAAAACGGTCGCACTAAAATCCGAATCCCGCAGTTGGGCGTCCCGGCCGGCTGCGGGTTTTGCTTTTCCGGGGCCATGTAGAGGACCACCATGTACAAAAACCTCGCGGGCCGCGCCGTTCTGGCGTGGGCAGCCGCCTGCTTTTTATCCCCCGCTTTTTCTCAACCCCAGCCTTCGAAAGAACCGCTGAAGATCGGCTTCGTCTACGTCACGCCGGTCACCGATGCCGGCTGGGTGCGCCAGCACGAAGAGGGCCGAAAGGCCGTCGATGCGGCGCTCGGCGCGAAGGTGAAGACCACCTTCGTGGAGAACGTGGCCGAAGGCGCAGATGCCGAGCGCGTGATCCGCGATCTTGCGCAGCAGGGCAACCGGCTCATCTTCACGCCCAGCTTCGGCTACATGGAGCCGACACTGAAGGTGGCGCGCGACTTTCCCGATGTGAAGTTCGAGTCGATCACGGGCTACAAGCCCGCGGCCAACGTCGCGACCGCGAATGCGCGCTACTACGAAGGCCGCTATCTCGCGGGCATCGCGGCGGGGCGCATGACGAAGACGAATGTCGCGGGCTATGTGGCGGGCTTTCCGATTCCCGAGGTGCTGCAGGGCATCAACGCATTCACGCTCGGCATGCGCTCGGTGAACCCGAATGCCAAGGTCGTCGTGGTGTGGCTCAACGAGTGGTTCGATCCGCCCAAGGAGCGCGATGCGGCGATGGCGCTCTTCAACCAGAACGCCGATGTCGTTGCGTTCCACACCGGCTCCACGGCCGTGATGGCGGCTGCGCAGGAGCGCGGCAAGATGGCCATCGCGTACCACTCCGACATGCGCAAGATCGCGCCCGATGCGCAGCTCGTCGCGGTCACGCACCAGTGGGGCGGCTACTACACGCAGCGCGCGAAGGCGGTGCTCGAGGGCACCTGGAAGAGCGGCAATCTCTGGGGCGGCGTGAAGGAAGGAATGATCCGCGTCGGCGACTTCGGCACCAAGGTGCCCAAGGCCGTGCAGCAGGAGGTGCTCGCGCGCCAGCAGGACATTGCGGCCGGCAAGCTGCAGCCGTTTCGCGCGGTGGCCGCCGATGTGCGCGACAACGAGGGCCGCGTCGTGATCGCCAAGGGCGCGCAGCTGGGCGACGAGCAGATCCTCAAGATGAACTGGCTGGTCGACGGCGTGCAGGGGCGCGTGACGCGCTAGCTAACCCAAGCGCTCGACCACGAAGTCGACGAAGGTGCGCAGCTTGGCGCTCGGCCGCGCTTCGGGCAATCGCATGATGTGCACGGGGCGCGTCGGCAGTTGCCACTCGGGCAGCAGCTGAACCACCTGGCCCGCGGCCAGGGCGGGGCCGAGCAGCGCATCGGCCTGCACGATCACCCCCACGCCGGCCATCGCGGCCGCGAGCAGGGCCTGCCCGTTGTTGGTGGTGAGCGGGCCGCGCACCGGCACATGCACCGTCTGCCCGTCGCGCGTGAAGCGCCATGAATGGTTCGGGCCCCAGGTGGCAAAGCCCAGCAGCGGAAACGCTTCGAGGTCCGACGGGTGCTTCGGCTGGCCGTGGCGCGCGACCCAGGCGGGGCTCGCGACCGCGAACATGCGCGCCAATGCCAGCGGCCGCGCGATGAGGCGTTCATCGACCGCCGCGCCCGAGCGGATGCCGCAGTCGAAGCCCTCTTCGGCCAAGTCGACCACGCGGTCGTTCAGCACCAGGTCCACCTTCACCTGCGGATAGGCGGCGATGTAGTCGCCGACCACCGGTGTGAGCCGGTGCGCGCCATAGGCCACGGGCGCCGTGACGCGCAGCACGCCCTGCGGCATCGCGCGCAGCGACTCGGCCACGCCGTCGGCGGTGTGCACGCTCGCGAGCACATCGCGGCAGCGCTCCAGGTAGGCCGCGCCGATTTCCGTGAGGGCGTGGCGCCGCGTGGTGCGCTCCAGCAGGCGCGCGCCCAGCTGGTCTTCGAGCGCGCGGATGTGCTTGCCGACCATCACCGCCGAGAGATCGAGCGCCTCGGCTGCTGCGGCGAAGCTGCCCGCGTCCACCGTCGCGACGAAGACTTCCATGGCGCGCAGCTTGTCCATATTGAGAACCCAGGGTTTCGAATTGCCGAACCGGATGGCAATTTATCAAACTATCCATTCGCAAAACAATGGGCGCTTCCTGATTCATTCGGCGAGGTTTCTCATGAAGATTCTTGTGGTGGGCGCTACGGGCGCCATAGGCAGTGCGGTGGCCCAGGTGCTGGCCGACCGCGGGCACGAGGTGGTGCGGGCAGGGCGCACGCGCGGTGACGCGCAGGTCGACATCACCAATGACGCGAGCGTCCAGGCGCTGTATGCGGCGGTGGGGCGCGTCGATGCGATCGTCTCGGCGACGGGCGGCCTGTTCTTCGGTCCGCTCGCCGACATGCGGCCGGCCGATTTCAACGTGGGCCTGCAGGACAAGCTGCTCGGCCAGGTGCGGCTCGCGCTGCTGGGCCAGCACGTGCTGGCCGATGGCGGCTCGATCACGCTGACCACGGGCGTCGCGGCCGAAGACCCGGTCCGTGGCGGAAGCAATGCGGCGGCGGTGAATGCGGGGGTCGAGGGGTTCGTGAAAGGCGCGGCGATCGAGCTGCCGCGGGGCCTGCGCATCAATGCGGTGAGCCCGACGCTGCTGACCGAATCGCTGGCCGCGTATGGCGCGCTCTTTCCGGGCGTCGAGACCGTGCCGGCCGCGCGCGTGGCGCTGGCCTATGTGCGCAGCATCGAAGGACCGCTGACGGGGCGCGTGTTGCGCGTGTGGCAATGAGCAGGCGCACACGGCTGGCCGGCGCGTTGCTCGCGCTCGCCATGACCGCGGCCACCGCCGCACCGCCCGACGTGCAGGCGCTGCCCGAGGACTGGTATCCGGAAAGCGTCGCCATCGGACCGGACGGTGCGTTCTACGTCGGCAGCTGGCGCCAGGGCGCTGTCGCCAAGTTGAAGCCGGGCGCTGCGCCGAAGGCCCAGGTGCTGGTGAAGCCCGGTGCCGATGGCCTCGCGAACGGGCAGGGCGTGCTGGTCGATGCGAAACACCGGGCCCTGTGGGTCTGCTCGGGCAACAGCGGCTTCACCACCGTGCCGCAGACGCCGAGCGCGCTCAAGCGCTACGACCTCGCCACCGGCGCGCCGCGCGCGAGCTACGCGATGCCCGATGCAGGCTACTGCAACGACCTGGCGCAAGACGCGCGCGGCAACCTCTACGTGACGGACTCTTTTCATCCGCGCGTGCTGCGGCTCGCGCCGGGCGCGGCCGCGCTCACGGTGTGGAAGGAAGACCCAGCGCTCGCCGGCGAAGGCCCCTACAAGGGACTGAATGGCATCGCCATCGATGGCGGGCGCGACGTCTACGTGAGCCTCGTGGCGGCGTCGTCGCACCTGCTGCGCATCGGGTTGAACGCGGACGGCCAGGCCGGCGAGGTCACGCGCATCGAGGCGCCGCGCGTGATGAAGAACGTCGACGCGATCCGCGCCTGGAAGCCCGGGCGGCTGGTGCTGTTCGAGAGCAATGCCTTCGGCGACGGGCCGTACGGCGGCAAGGTCACGGTGGCGCGCGTCGATGGCGCGAAGCTCGGATTGCAAACGGTGGTGGCGGGGCTCAACGATCCGTCCTCGGGCGCGGTGCTGGGCGATCGCGTCTATTTCATCGAGTCGAAGTACGCGCTGCTCACGAAGCGCAAGGACGGCGACGGGGCCGTGCCGCCCGGCGTGCCCTTCGACATCCAGTCGCACGCGTTGCCGCGGGATTGAGGGCGCCGGAGAGTGCGTTCCGCGTATAGCACTCATATGCGCATGGAAATTGCGGCGGCGCGGGGCTGGATTACCCTCCGCAGCCACGATGAAAAAAGCCTACCGCGCCTCCCTCCTGCGATTCGACGACGCGGGCCTGCCCGTTTTCGATGAAGACGGCCTGCTCGTCGTCGCCCCCGATGCCGCCGGCCGCCAGCGCGTCGTCGATGCCGGCAGCCACGCCGCCGTGTCGCCGCGCCATCCCGATGCCGACGTGACCCACCTGCCGGGCCGCATCCTCGCGCCGGGCTTCGTGGACATGCACATCCACTTTCCGCAGACCGACATCATCGGCGCGCCCTCGCCGGGCCTCTTGCCCTGGCTCGAGAACTACACCTTCCCCGCCGAGAGCAAATTCGTCGACCCGGCGCATTCGCGCGAAGTGGCCGATGTGTTCTTCGACGAGCTGCTGCGCAACGGCGTGACCACCTCGCTCACCTTCGCGACCTCGCACGTCGCCTCGGTCGATGCCTTCTTCGAGAGCGCGCAGCGCCGCGGGCTGCGCATGATCACCGGCAAGGTGCTGCAGGACCGCAACTCGCCCGACGGCGTGCGCGACGAAACCGAGCAGAGCCTCATCGACACCGAATCGCTGATCCGCAAGTGGCACAACGTGGATCGCCTGGGCTACGCCATCACGCCGCGCTTCGCGCCCACCAGCACCGATGCGCAGATGCGCGGCGCGGGCGAACTGGCCGCGAAGTACGCCGACACCTGGATCCAGTCGCACGTGGCCGAGAACCGCGACGAGGTGCAGTGGGCGCGGGAGCTCTACCCGAAGTCGCGCTCGTACCTGGACGTGTACGCCGGCTTCGGCCTGATGCGCGAGCGCGCCGTGTACGCGCACTGCATCTACATCGACGACGAAGACCGCCGCCTGATGCGCGAGACGAAAACCGCCGCGGCCGTGAGCCCGACGAGCAACCTCTTCCTGGGCAGCGGCTTCTTCGACTTCGGCGCGGCCGACCGCATCGAGTCGCCCTACGGCCTTGCGAGCGACGTGGGCGGCGGCACGAGCTTCAGCCCCTTCCACACCATGCTGGCCGCTTACTACGTGGGCCGCGAAGGCCAGACCAAGACCGGCCTGAGCATCCCGCCCTCGCGCCTGTGGTGGCACCACACCGGCGGCGCGGCGCGTTCGCTGGGGCTGGGTGGCGTGGTCGGCAATCTGCAGCCGGGGTGCGAGGCCGACTTCCTGGTGCTGAACCCGTCGGCCACGCCGCTGCTGGCGCGCAAGACGAAGCTGGCGAACACGCTGGAAGAATTGCTCTTCGCGATGATCGTGCTGGGCGATGACCGGCTGGTCGAGCGCACGGTGATTTCGCAGGCGGGCTGAGCGGGGAGGGCGGGCCGTTTGGCGCGTGCCACAATTCGCGCCATTCCCCCCGCAGCAGCATCAGCGACCGCATATGAGCATCAAGAGCGACAAATGGATCCGGCGCATGGCCGAGCAGACCGGCATGATCGAGCCCTTCGAGCCCGGCCAGGTGCGCGAGGCCTCCGGCCACAAGATCATCAGCTACGGCACCTCGAGCTACGGCTACGACATCCGTTGCGCGCCTGAATTCAAGGTCTTCACCAACATCCACAGCACCGTGGTCGATCCGAAGAACTTCGACGAGAAGAGCTTCGTGGACATGCACGGCGACTACTGCATCATCCCGCCCAACAGCTTCGCGCTGGCGCGCACCGTCGAGTACTTCCGCATCCCGCGCAACGTGCTGACCATTTGCCTTGGCAAGAGCACGTACGCGCGTTGCGGGATCATCGTCAACGTGACCCCGTTCGAGCCCGAATGGGAAGGCTACGTGACGCTGGAATTCAGCAACACCACGCCGCTGCCGGCCAAGATCTACGCGGGCGAAGGCTGCGCGCAGGTGTTGTTCTTCGAGAGCGACGAAGTCTGCGAGACCAGCTACAAGGACCGCGGCGGCAAGTACCAGGGCCAGCGCGGCGTCACTCTGCCGAAAACCTGACGCGGCGGCGGGTTCGGCACTGACGCCCGGTTACCCCGGGCCGTCCCGGGGCAAGTACCATCCAGCAACTATCCGGCAACAGTTGTTGTGCACGCCGGGAAGGAGACTGCGATGAGATGGGAAGGCAACGAACAATCGGACAACGTTGAAGATCGCCGCGGCGAAGGTGGTGGGGGCGGCGGTGGCGGCGGCTTCATCGGCGGGCGCGGCATCGGCATCGGCACCATCGCGGTCGCGCTGATCGCCGGCTGGGTCTTCGGCATCAACCCGCTCACCGTGCTGAGCCTGCTCAGCGGCGGCGGCGGTCCGGCCCAGGTGCAGCAGGCGCCGCAGGGCCCCGCGCCCAAGCCGCCGTCGGGCGATCGCGAAGCGGCCTTCGTCTCGACCGTGCTCAAGAACACCGAAGTGGTGTGGACCGACATCTTCCGGCAGAACGGCGGCAGCTACCAGGCGCCCCGGCTCGTGCTGTTCCGCGGCGCCACGCCCACGGCCTGCGGCACCGGGCAATCGGCCATGGGCCCGTTCTACTGCCCGGGCGACAAGAAGGTCTACATCGACCTCGGTTTCTACGAGACGCTCAAGAACCAGCTCGGCGCGCCGGGCGAATTCGCGCAGGCCTACGTCATCGCGCACGAAGTCGGCCATCACGTGCAGGACGAATTGGGCATCACCGCCAAGGTCGACGGCATGCGCGGGCGGCTGAGCCAGTCGCAGAACAACGCGGTGAGCGTGCGCGTCGAACTGCAGGCCGACTGCTTTGCGGGCGTGTGGGCGCACCACTCGCAGGAATCGAAGAAGTGGCTCGACCCGGGCGACATCGAGGCCGCCATGAACGCCGCGCAGAAGATCGGCGACGACGCGCTGCAGCGTTCCGCGGGCCGCGCGGTGGTGCCCGACAGCTTCACCCACGGCTCCAGCGCACAGCGCCAGAAGTGGTTCGGCGCGGGTTACCAGAGCGGCGACATGAAGTCGTGCGATACCTTCAACGCGCGCAATCTTTGATCGGTCCTTGAGATTCATGGGCCCGCAGGGCCCATGTTCATTGACCCGAGTGCTATTGAATAAATAGCAATATCGGTGGCGCGGGCGTTGTCACGGCGCCGTCACTGCCGTTTTTTGCGGCAATGCGACAATAGCGGGCTCAATGACAAGCTCCTTCTCCAATCTATCGCTGGCAGAACCGCTGGCCCGCGCCGTAGCCGAAATGGGCTACGAGACCATGACACCGATCCAGGAGCAGGCCATTCCGGTCGTGCTTTCGGGCCAGGATGTGATGGGCGCCGCGCAGACCGGCACCGGCAAGACGGCAGCGTTCTCGCTCCCCCTGCTGCAGCGCATGCTCAAGCACGAAAACGCCTCCACCTCGCCCGCGCGGCACCCGGTGCGCGCGCTCGTGCTGCTGCCCACGCGCGAGCTGGCCGACCAGGTCGCGCAACAGGTCAAGCTGTACGCCAAGTACACGAACCTGCGCAGCACGGTGGTGTTCGGCGGCATCGACATGAAGCCGCAGACGCTGGAACTGAAGAGGGGCGTCGAGGTGCTGGTGGCCACGCCGGGGCGCCTGCTGGATCACATCGAAGCCAAGAACGCGGTGCTCAACCAGGTCGAATACGTCGTGCTCGACGAGGCCGACCGCATGCTGGACATCGGCTTCCTGCCCGACCTGCAGCGCATCCTGAGCTACCTGCCCAAGCAGCGGACCACGCTGCTGTTCTCGGCCACGTTCTCGCCTGAAATCAAGCGGCTGGCCGGCAGCTACCTGCAGAACCCGGTCACCATCGAAGTGGCGCGGCCGAACGAAACGGCCTCCACCGTCGAGCAGCATTTCTACAGCGTCTCGGACGACGACAAGCGCCGCGCGCTCAAGCAGATCGTCAAGCAGCGCGGCATCACGCAGGCCTTCGTGTTCGTCAACAGCAAGCTCGGCTGCGCGCGCCTCGCACGCTCGCTGGAGCGCGACGGTCTGCGTACCACCGCACTGCACGGCGACAAGAGCCAGGACGAACGCCTGAAGGCGCTCGCCTCGTTCAAGGCCGGCGAAGTCGACCTGCTGGTGTGCACCGATGTCGCGGCCCGGGGCCTCGACATCAAGGATGTGCCCGCCGTCTTCAACTTCGACATTCCGTTCAACGCCGAAGACTACGTGCACCGCATCGGCCGCACCGGCCGCGCCGGCGCCTCGGGCCTGGCCGTGAGCTTTGCCAGCGGCGGCAACGATGCGCGCCTGGTGGCCGACATCGAGAAGCTGATCAAGAAGAAGATCGAGCTCGAACCCGTCGAGTTCGAAGAAGACCGCCCGCGCGGCCGCATCAACGACGGACGCCGCCACTGGCGCGAAGAAGGTGAAGCCGGCGATGCACGCGACGTGCTCGACCAGCCGCGCGAACGCAGCACCAGCAGCTTCGGTGCCGACGCCCCCCGCCGTGGCACCGGCGGTGGCGGACGCCCGCACCGTGCGCCTTCGGCACCGCGCGATCCGTTCTTCGACAAGCCCTACGAGCCGGGCGAGGCCGACGCCACGCCGGCATGGGAAGCCGCCGCCAAGGCAGCGCCCGCGCGCGGCATCTCGAGCAACATCAAGAGCAAGCGCAAGGTCGCGGCGCTGTTCAAGAGCGCCGAGCCGAGCTGATCGGTTCCAGCGCTGCGAAAAAAAGGCCGGGTGATCCCCGGCCTTTTTCTTTGGCGCATACCTGAACGGTCAGATCACCTTGAAGTGATGCGTTCCGTCGCGCCCCAGTTGCTCGACGAGGCCGTACTCCCAATCGAGGTACGCCTGCATGGCCTCCGCGGGTGCATCGGTGCCTTCGTAGGGGCGGCGATAGCGATCGGTGCGCGCCGTCGCAAGGTGCGTCTCGCCGGTCTTCGCTTCGAGGCCCGCTGCGAACCATGCCGCATTGCCACCAGCGAGCACCAGCACTTCGACATCACGCTGGCCACGCGCATCGAGCAGCGCGCGCAGATCGGCCGCGGCATAGCGCGCGAGCAGGCTGCTGCCGCACGTCAGCACATAGCGCTGCGATGCAGGAATCACCGCATCGATGGCGCCCGCGAGCTGCGCGCGAATCACATACCAGGCGTCGGGGATGTGCCGCTTCACATAGTTGGCGCTGGTGGTCACGTCGAGCACGGCGGTGCCGGGGTGTTTCAGCAAGTCGGCCAGCGCCTTGGGCGCGATCTCTCCGACGGCCGCCGCAACCGGCGGGTAGGTAGGCGAGGGCACAGCCTTCTCGGTGAACGCAGAAGCGGAAGGCGCCACGTCGGGCACATAGACCTCCCACCCCATCTGCGCGAGCCACGACGCGCTCATCGACGCGCGCACGCCATCGTCGTCCGCCAGCACGATGCGCGCGCCACGCACGGGCACCTGATGGTCGGTCTCCTGCACCAGCTGGCCGCCGGGCGCGCTCGCAAAGCCGGGCAGGTGGCCCGCCGCATATTCCTCGGGCGTGCGCACGTCGAAGCGATAGACGGTGCGGTGCGGCGCCCCCAGCGTCTGCAACGCATCGAGCGCGATGCGTCGCACGCCGGCTGCATCGGCCACGCGCCGCGCATCGGCCTGTGCTTGCACGCGGTGCGCATCGGACACCGCGGCGGGCGCCTGCCGGTCAGCCCCATGGTCCAGCACCTGCCCCGCGAGCTTCCAGCCGATGGTGCCGTTGCGCAGCGCCGCCACCGGGTTCGGAATGCCCGCATTCACCAGCGACTGCGTGCCGATGATGCTGCGCGTGCGACCCGCGCAATTGACGATCACCTGCGTGGCCGGATCGGGCGCGAGCTCGCGCACCCGCAGCACCAGCTCCGCGCCGGGCACGCTCGTGGCCGACGGAATGCTCATCGTCTGGTACTCGTCGAAGCGGCGCGCGTCGAGCACGACCACGTTGGCCTTGGCCTCGACCAGCGCCTTCACTTCGGGCGCGGAGAGCGACGGCGTGTGCCGTTCGTGCTCGACCAGTTCGCCGAACGACTTGCTGGGCACATTCACGTCGCGGAACAGCTCGCCGCCCGCCGCGCGCCAGCCTTCCAGGCCGCCTTCGAGCAGGTGCACGTTCGTGTAGCCGAGCGCGGCGAGGGTGCGCGCCGCGAGCGGCGCGAGATCGGTGCCGCCGTGCGCGCCGTACAGCACGATGAACGTGTCCAGTCGCGGAATGCGCCGCCAGGCTTCGATCTCGATCTTCGAGAGCGGCAGGTTCGCGGCCCACAGCGGATGTTCATGCGCGAACGGGTCTTCCTCGCGCACGTCGAGCAGCGCCGTCTCTTCGCGCGCGAGGAGGCGTTCGCGTACAACGGCAAAGGACACAGCGGCAAAGGACACAAGGGGAAAGGCAGCGGTCGTCATGCGAAGGTCGATCTGAGTTCTTCGGAGCGGTCCCAGAGGTTGGGAAGCAGCGTGTTGGCGTAGCCCGAGACGAAAGGCTTGCGCCCGCCCTCGGCCGGGTAAGTATGCCGCCGTACCGCGCCGATGTTGGCGCCGTAGACGTGGATGCTGATCGACACGCGGTCCGCATGCGCGTTGTGCACGCGGTGCAGGTCGCCGACGGTGGGCGACACGGCCTCCACGTCGCCCGCATCGAGCCGCACCGCGTCGCCGCGCGGCTGCGCGCGGCCCTCGCCGTCGAACGCGTAGCCCTGGCTGTACTCCGCGCCGCGCAGCATGCCGATGAGGCCCCACACCGTGTGGTCGTGGACCGGCGTGGCCTGCCCCGGCCCCCAGACGAAGCTCACGACCGAGAAGCGCTCGGTGCTGTCGGCATGCAGCAAAAACTGCTGGTAGCGCGCGGGGTCGGGGCGCGCGAAGGCATCGGGCAGCCAGTCGTCGCGCGCCACCAGCGTGCGCAGCAGCGCGCCGCCTTCGGAGAGGATGCGCGGTTCGTCGGGTGCGCTGTCGAGCAGCCGGCCGAAGGCGCCGACGAAATCGCGCAGCGGCGCGATCACGCGGAGCGCTTCCAGAGCTGGGTGTCGGTGATGGCGCGCACGTCCACGCGCACCGGCAGGATGCCGTCGCGCGCCGAGCGGTCGGCCACGGCCTGTAGCGCGACGATGTCCGCCTCGCTCACCGGCCGGCCCGCCACCGACGCACGCGCCGTGATGATGCGCGCCGACTCGATCGGCAAGCGCGTGAGCTGGCTGTACGCCTGCGCATAGGCCTCGGGATTGGCCAGCGCCCAGTCGCCCGCGCGGCCCAGCCGGTCCAGGAACTGGACGATGGCCGCGCGCCGGGCCGGATCGGCCAGCGAATGCTCGCTCGCGGTGATGAAGCCCAGCGCGGTGTTGATGCCGCGCCCGTCGCGCAGGATCCGCCCGCCCTGCTGCACCGCGATCGTGTAGTACGGATCGAAGACGGCCCACGCGTCGATCTGCTTCGATGCGAACGCGGCCGCCGCATCGGTCGGCAGCACGAACTTCACCGTCACCTCGCTGCGCGGCACGCCGGCCTCTTCGAGCGCGCCGTAGAGCTGGTACTGCGAGATGCTACCGCGCGCCGACGAGACGATCACCGTCTTGCCGCGCAGGTCGCTCACGCTGCGCAGCGTTGAGTCGGGCTGCACCACGATGCCCAGCGAATCGGCCTTGCCGACGCGCGTGGCGACGATCTTCAGCGGCGTCTTGCCGACGGCCGCGGCCAGCACCGGCAGGTCGCCGGCCATCGCGGTGTCGACGGCCGCGCTGCGTTGCGCCTCGAACAGCGGCGCGGCCCCTTGGAAATTGGCCCAGCGGTAAGCGAACGGCGCGCCTTCGAGCGCTTTCGACGCCTCGAACAGCGAACGCAGGCCGCCGGCCTGGTCGCCGAGGATCAGCGTGGTCTGCGGCTGCGCCCACGCACGCAGCGTGCCGGTCGCGGCCAGCGAGAGCGCGGCGCCTTGCTTCAACCAGCTGCGGCGCGAGGCCTTGGAAAACAGCAGATCGGTCATGCGGCAACTCCCGTCGCCAGCAGCGCGCGCTTGCCCGCGCCGACCAGGATCGCATCGTTCTGCGGCGTGTGGATGCGGCTGCACAGCACGTCGCGGTAGTGGCGCTCCAGCGGGTTCTGCCGTGTGAGGCCGTGGTTGCCGCTCAGCTGCAGCGCTAGCTCGACCACGCGGATCGCGTTGTTCGTCACCGTGTACTTGAGGAGGCCGCTGTCGGTGGCCGGCTGCGCGTGGCCGTTGTCGACGGCCGAGGCCGCGTCGTCGAGCAGCACGCGGCTGGTGCGCAGCAGCGCCTCGATCTCGCCGACATGCTCCTGCACGCGCGGCAGGCTCGCGAGCGGCGCGCCCAGGCTGCCGGGTGCGCGCTGGTTCAAGAAGCCCACCAGCCAGTCGCGCGCGGCCTGCGCCACCGCGTCGTAGAGGCTGCCGAGCAGCACGACCATCCAGGCTTGCTGGGTGGCGTGCGCGTCGATGTCGGTCTGGCTGCCGGCGTCGGGCGCCCAGTCGGCGGGCGCGCGCAGGTCGACCGCGTGGTCCAGGTCGATCGCGACGTTCTCGAAGATCACTTCGTGGCTGCCCGAGGCGCGCAGGCCCAGGTGGTCCCAGCTGGCGATCACGCGCACGCCGGGGGCATGGCGCGGCACCAGGAACACGCCGGTGCGCGGCGTCGCCTCGTCGGTGCGCGCCCACACGGCGAGCCAGGTCAGGCCCTCGATGCCGGTGGTGTAGAGCTTGTGGCCGTCGATCGTCCAGCCGTTGCCTTCGCGCCTCGCGATGGTCGATGGCAGGCCGCCGCGCGAAGGCGAACCGAGCGCCGGCTCCACGCGCAGCGCGTTGATGAGCGCACCGCGCTCCACCGCGTCGCGCGCCACGCGTTCGCGCAGTTGCGGCGGCCAGCGGTTGTCGCCGCGCGTGAGCGCATGGTGCTGCAGGTAGGTCATCGTGAGGATGAGCGCCGTGGCCGGCTCGCCGCGCGCCACGGCCGCGATCACGCGCCGGGCCGTCGCCAGCGTGGCGCTGCCGCCGCCATGTACCGCGGGGGCGACCAGGCCGACGAGGCCGTTCGCCTGTAGGGCCTCGAAGTTCTCTTGCGGGAAGGCGCCGCTGCGGTCGTAGTCGGCGGCGGTGGCCGCGAACTGTGCCGACAGCCGGGCCAGCAGCGTGGCATCGACGGTGGCGGAGGGGGAAGGTTCTTCAGGCGTGGCCGACGGGCGGCGCAAGGGGAGTGCACTCATGGTTCCCGCACGGTACCGGCCTGTCGGCGCGCCGAAAACGACGCATCCCGCATATGCAAACTCGTTTTTCTGCGTTCGCATTTGCGGGGCGGCTCGGTACGGTCACGCTTGCCTCCAGTGCTGGAGAAGAAAGACCGCAACGCATGAAACTCGATGTCCCGCTCGATCGCCGCAGCCTGCTGCAGATGGCCGCCGCATGGGCCGCTGCCGGCCTGGGGAGCGGCGCCGCGCAGGCCGCAGCGCCGTCGCGCGACCAGGCCTCACTCTCGGGCGTCACCCTGCGCGTCGGCACCTACAAGGGCCTGTGGCGCCCGCTGCTGCAGGCCTCGGGCCAGGCCAACACGCCCTACAGGATCGACTGGCGCGAGCTCAACAACGGCGTGCTGCACATCGAGGCCATCAACGGCGATGCGCTCGACCTGGGCTCGGGCAGCGAGATTCCGCCGGTGTTCGCGGCGCGCCAGAAGTCCAGCGTGCGCCTGGTGGCCGTGACGCACGAAGACCTCAACAACCAGGCCACGCTCGCGCGCAAGGACGCACCGATCCGCTCGATCGCCGACTTCAAGGGCAAGCGCGTGGGCTACGTGCGCGCCACCACCTCGCACTACTACCTGGCCAAGCAACTGGCCGAGGCGGGCCTCTCGTTCAGCGACATCCAGGCCGTGAGCCTCACCCCCTCGGACGGCCTTTCGGCCTTCGCGCGCGGCGACCTCGATGCGTGGGCCATCTACGGCTACAACGGCCAGATCGCGCGCACCCAGTACGGCGCGCGGGTCATCAAGACCGGCGTGGGCTATCTCTCGGGCAACTTCCCGATCTACGCCAACCCGCGCGCGCTGGACGACACGCTGCGCCGCGCGGCATTGAGCGACCTGCTGCAGCGGCTGCAGCGTTCGTTCGCATGGATCAACGGCAATTTCCTCGCCTATGCGCGCGCGCAGTCGGCCGAGACGCGCGTGCCGGTCGGCGACCTGGTCGAACTCTTCAATGGCCGCAGCGGCGACTACAGCCTCGGCCCGGTCACCGACGCCGTGGTGCGCAGCCACCAGGACGTGGCCGACACCTTCCTGAAGATCGGCGTGCTCGACGGCCCCGCCGATGTGAAGCCGCTGTGGGACCGCAGCTTCGAGAACGCGCTGCGCTTGCCCGCCGTCTGAACACCCCCCAAACCTCGACAACAAACAAAGGACTCCCATGAGCCAGACCACCCAGAACACCCAGAGCGACGTTGAATTCATCGGCATGATCCAGGGCCAGAAGGTCTCGGAGATCCATGCCGCCAAGGGCCCGGCCATCGACCGCGACTACGTGCGCGCTTTCGCGCAGGCGCACGAGAATGCCGGCTTCGACCGCGTGCTGGTGCCGCACCATTCGACCGGCCCCGATGCCACGCTCACCGTGGCGTACGCGGCCTCGGTCACCGAGCGCATCCACTTCATGCTCGCGCACCGCCCGGGCTTCGTCGCACCCACGCTCGCGGCGCGGCAGTTCGCCTCGCTCGACCAGTTCAGCGGCGGGCGCCTGGGCGTGCACTACATCTCGGGCGGCTCCGACGAAGAGCAGCGCCGCGACGGCGACTGGCTCGACCACGACCAGCGCTACGCCCGCACCGACGAATACCTGGACGTGCTGCACAAGGTGTGGACCGCCGACAAGCCCTTCGACCACGAAGGCGCGCACTACCACTACCAGAACGCGTTCTCCGAAGTGAAGCCGCTGCAGACGCGCAACGGCAAGCCGCATGTGCCGGTGTATTTCGGCGGTGCGTCGGAGGCGGCCATTCCGGTCGCCGGCAAGTACGCCGATGTGTATGCGCTATGGGGCGAATCGCTCGAGCAGGCGCGCGAGCTCACGACGCGCGTGCGCGCAGAAGCAGCCAGGCACGGGCGCAGCGTGCGCTTCTCGGTGTCGTTCCGCCCGATCCTCGCAGAGACCGAAGAGGCCGCGTGGGCGCGCGCCGAGAACATCCTGGCCGAGACGAAGCGCCTGCGCGTGGTGCAGGGCTACAACCGCGGCGGCCCGCAGCAAAGCGAGGGCGCCAAGCGCCTGCTCGCCGCGGCCGACAAGGGTCCGCGCGTGGACAAGCGCCTGTGGACGGCCGTCGCACAGGAAATCGGCGGCCGCTCGAACAGCACCGCGCTGGTCGGCACGCCCGAGCAGGTGGCCGATGCGCTGCTGGACTACTACGACCTGGGCGTGACGACGTTCCTCATCCGCGGCTTCGATCCGCTGGAAGACGCGACCGACTACGGGCGCGAGCTGATTCCTCGCACGCGCGAACTCGTCGCGCAGCGCGCGCAATCGCAACGCAAGGCGGCCTGAGCGATGAGCGCCGTTCTTTCCATCGACCGCAGCGCGACCCAGCCGCTCAAGCTCAACCCGAACCCGCAGCAGAAGTACTGGTTCGACCCGGTCCCGCCGCGCACCAGCGTGCAGGCCGAGCGCCGCCACCGGCAGGAGCGCCTGGCGGGCGCGTTCCGCCTGTTCGCGCGTTTCGGCTTCGCGCAGGGACTCGCGGGCCACATCACCGCGCGCGATCCGGAGCTTGCCGATCACTTCTGGGTCAACCCGCTGGGCATCCACTTCTCGCGCATCAAGGTGTCCGACCTGCTGCTGGTCAATTCGAAGGGCGAGACGGTGATCGGCGACAGGCCGCTCAACAAGGCCGCCTTCGCGATCCACGCCGCGATCCACGAGCACAACCCGAAGATCGTCGCCGCCGCCCACACGCATTCGACCTACGGCAAGGCCTGGTCCACGCTGGGCCGCAAGCTCGACACGATCACGCAGGACAGCTGCGTGTTCCACGACGACGTGGCGCTCTTCGACGACTTCACCGGCATGGTGGTCGACACCAGCGAAGGCGACCGTATCGCGCATGCGCTGGGCGACAAGAAGGGCGCGATCCTCAAGAACCACGGCATCCTGACCGCGGGCCCGACGGTGGAGGCCGCCGCGTGGTGGTACATCGCGCTCGACAACGCCTGCCACACGCAGCTCCTCGCAGAAGCCGCGGGCAAGCCGCAGGCGATCGACGAGGAAACAGCGCGCCATACGCACAGCCAGATCGGCGGCCCGGAGGGGGCCATCCATTCCTTCTACAGCCTCTACGAAGGCCTCGTGGAAGCGGAACCCGAGCTGCTGCTTTGAGGCCAGGACCCGTTCAATAGAAACCGTTCACGCTGAGCTTGTCGAAGCGCCGCGCAAGGCTTCGACAAGCTCAGCCCGAACGGCTCGTAACGCATGACATCTTCCGGAATCCGCCTATGACCGCATCCCTTTCCCGCCGCAGCGTGCTGCGCGCAAGTGGCGCCGCCGCCGTGGTCGCCTCGGGCGGCCTGATCGCCTCGCAGGCGTTCTCGCAGCAGGCGCGCAAGCTCACCTTCGCATGGAACGCCGCCGCGTTCTGCCTCTCGCCGGTGGTGGTGGCGCAGGAGCGCGGCTACTTCGAGCGCAACGGGCTGCAGGTGGACCTGATCAACTACACGGGTTCCACCGACCAGCTGCTCGAATCGCTCGCCACCGCGAAGGCCGATGCGGCCGTGGGCATGATCCACCGCTGGCTCAAGCCGCTGGAGTCGGGCTTCGACGTGAAGATCGTGGGCAGCTCGCACGGCGGCTGTGTGCGCCTGGTGGGCGCCAAGGCTGCGGGCGTGACCAACCTCGCGAGCCTGAAGGGCAAGATCATCGGCGTGTCGGACATCGCGAGCCCGGGCAAGAACTTCTTCTCGATCCTGCTGGCCAAGAACGGCATCGATGCCGACCGCGACGTCACCTGGCGCCAGTACCCGGCCGACCTGCTGGACATCGCGGTGCAGAAGGGCGAGATCCACGCCATTGCCGACGGCGACCCGAACGTCTACCTGATCGAGAAGCGCAACAAGGGCGCGTTCGTCGAGGTGGCGAGCAACCTCTCGGGCGAATACAAGGACAAGGTCTGCTGCATCGTCGGCGCGCGCGGCGAGCTGGTGCGCAAGGACAAGCCGACCGTCGCGGCGCTCGTGCGTTCCATCGCGCAGGCCTCGGACTACGTGGCAGAGAACCCGAACGAATCGGCCAAGCTCTTTGCGAAGTACTCGCCCAAGGTGCCGATCGAGGACCTGCGCGCGCTGCTCGGCACGCTCACGCACAACCACCATCCGCTGGGCAAGAACCTGCGCGACGAGGTGGCGTTCTACGCGCGCGATTTCCGCAGCGTCGGCGTGCTCAAGAAGACAACCGATCCGGTGCGCTTCGCGGAGCACGTGTCTTTCGATCCGCTGGCATGAGCGCGGTCATCGATCGGGTGCTGGAGGCGCCGACCGCGTCGGGGAACTGGCGCCGTGCCAAGGCCGCTAAGGCCGCTTTCCCCGCGCGCGCCGCCGAAGGTTTCTGGCGCACCGGCGTGCTCGCGACAGCGGCGTGGCTCGCGCTCGGCCTGCTCACGGTCTACTGGCCGAACAAGGCGGTGGGCTTCAGCGACTGGGCGTACACGGACGAGTTCGGCATCGCGGCCATCGCCGTGGGCGCGCTGCTGCTGGCCGTCGCGTTGCTCGGCTCGCGCGCGGGCCGCGTGGCGCGCGTGCTGCGGCCCGCAGGCCCGTGGCTCGTCGCGCTGCCGGTGCTCTTCGCCGTCTGGGAGATCGCGACGGCCAAGCTCGCGCTGCTCCCCACGCCGTTCTTCGCACCACCGCAAAGCCTGGTCGAGACCTACATCGACGACTGGCGCCGCCTCGGCGAAAGCCTGCTGCATTCGGCGCGCCTGCTCGCCCACGGCTTCGTGCTGGGCGCGCTCGCGGGCTTTCTCACGGGCGTGACCATCGGCTGGTCGCGCATCGCGGGCTACTGGGTGCATCCGGTGCTGCGCTTCGTCGGGCCGGTGCCGGCCTCGGCGCTGCTGCCGCTCGCGTTCTTCTTCTTTCCGTCGAGCTATGCGGCGGCGGTGTTTTTGATCGCGCTCGCCACGGGCTTTCCGGTGGCGGTGCTCACCTGGTCGGGCGTGGCCGGCGTCAACCGCAACTACTACGACGTGGCGCGCACCATGGGCGCGAGCGAGCGCTTCCTGGTGCTGCGCGTGGCGATTCCCGCCGCGCTGCCGCAGGTGTTCGTGGGCCTGTTCATGGGGCTGGGCGCCGCGTTCTCGGTGCTCGTGACGGCCGAGATGATGGGCGTGAAGGCGGGCCTGGGCTTCTACCTGTCGTGGGCGCAGGGCTGGGCCTCGTACTCGAACATGTACGCCGCGCTGATCGTGATGGCCGTGCTGTGCTCGGGCCTCATCACGCTGCTCTTCAAGGTGCGCGACCGCGTGCTGTCGTGGCAGAAGGGGACCGTGAAGTGGTAGCCATTGCCGACACCGCTGTGCGCCAGGCCGGCGCGCGGATCGACATCCACGGCGTGAGTCACTGGTTCGACGTGCCCGCGGGCCCGCTGCAGGTGCTCGACGACATCGACCTCACGGTGAAGCCCGGCGAATTCGTCGCGCTGCTCGGCCCGAGCGGCTGCGGCAAGTCGACGCTGCTGCGGCTGGTCGCGGGCCTGGAGCCCGCCACCGCCGGCCGCATCACGCAGGACGATGCGGCGATCACGCGGCCCGACCCGTCGCGCATCGTCGTCTTCCAGGACCCGACGCTCTACCCGTGGCGCAGCGTGTGGGACAACGTGGCGCTCGGCCTGCAGGCGCGCGGTGTGCTGAAGGCCCAGCGCGGGCGCGTGGACGAGGCGCTCAAGCTCGTGGGCCTCACCGATTTCGCCAAGGCCTTTCCGCACCAGCTCTCGGGCGGCATGGCGCAGCGCGTGGCCTTGGCGCGTGCGCTGGTCAACGACCCGCAACTGCTGGTGCTCGACGAACCGCTGGGCAAGCTCGATTCGCTCACGCGCATCGCGATGCAGAGCGAGCTGGTCAACCTGTGGCAGCGCGCGGGCTTCTCGGCGCTGCTGGTGACGCACGACGTGGAAGAGGCGCTTTTCCTCGCCAACCGTGTGATCGTGCTGAGCGACCGGCCGGCGCGCATCGCAGCGGAGATTGTGGTCGACCTGCCGTATCCGCGGCATCGCGGCCACGCGCGGCTCGCAGAGCTGCGTCACGAAGCGCTGCGGCACCTGGGGCTCGACGCCACCTGGTGAGATGAACAGCACGCCCGAGGCCGATTGGCTCAACCTGCTGATCGGCCTGCTCCAGGGCACGCAACTGCAACTGCTGCGGGTGCTCGATGCGCTCGGGCTCGCGGCGCAGGCGCATGGCCAGCCGGCGTGGCCATGGGCGTTGCGGCTCTCGGGCGAGAACCTGCTGATCGATGCCGGGCAGGCACGCAGCCTCGCGTGGACGCTGGTGTGCGTGGCCGTCGCGGCGCTGGCGTTGCTGCTTGCGCTGGCCTGGCGGCGTCCGCGGCTCTACCTCTTCGCGCTGGTGCCGATGCTGCTGATCGCAGCGCCATGGCCCGAGGCGCAGGTGGTGCTGGTGCCAGCGACGCCGACGAGTTTCCAGTCGTCGCCCACGGGCTTCACCGCCGCCTCCATTGCCAAGGGCCGCGTGCTCTATGCGCAGAACTGCATGGCCTGCCACGGCGCGGACGGCAAGGGCGAGGGGCCGCTGGCCGCTTCGCTCGCGGTGTGGCCGCCGAACCTCAGCGGCCCGCTGCTGTGGCGGCGCGCCGATGGCGACCTGCTCTGGCACATCCTGCACGGCACGCGCGATGCGCGGCGGCAGCCCACGATGCCGGGCTTCGCCGCGCGGCTGGACGAAGCCGATGCCTGGGCGCTGATCGACTACATGAAGGCCCAGGGCGCGGGCCAGAGCCTGCGCGCGCTCGGCAACTGGCCGCAGCCCATCGGCCTGCCCGACATGGCGGTGCGCTGCGGCGCGCAGCCGCCGCGGCTGCTCGCGAGCTGGCGCGGGCAGCGCGTGCGCATCGTGGCAGGCAACGCCGCGCCGGCGGAAGACCCGCGGCTCGTGACGGTCCAGCTGGTCGCGCCGTCGGAAGCCGCGCCGGCCGCAGCCGATTGCGTGGCCGATTCGCCCGCCGCCTGGGAGGCGCTCGCCCTGATCGCCGGCACCGACCGCCTCGCCGGCACGCAGCTCATCGCCGACCGCGACGGCTGGCTGCGCGCGCGCGGCGAGCCCGGCAAGGCGGGCTGGTCCGACGACGACCTGCTGTGCCGCAGCGAACGCGCGCCTGCCGCGTCGGCGAACGGCACCGCACTGCCCGCCGATGGGCTGGGCGCACTCATCGCCCGCATGGACGCGGAGCCGGTGCGCTTCGTCAAGGGCGGCTTCATTCACTGATTTTTTTCACCGGACACGAAAGAACCATGACCTCGAACCTCGACACCTCACGCCGCAAGCTCCTCAACCAAGGCCTCGCCGCCGCCACGGCCGCCGCCTTGCCCGCCTTCTCGCTGCCGGCCCGCGCGCAGGGCCGCCCGGTGCTCAAGGCCGGCGACCAGAAGGGCGGGCTGCGCGCGCTGCTCGAAGCGGCCGGCGGTCTCGAAGGGCTCGGCTACGACATCCAGTGGTCCGAATTTCCCGCGGCCGCGCCGCTGGCCGAAGCGCTGAACGCGGCGGCGGTCGATTCGGGCCCCATCGGCGATGCGCCGCTGATCTTCGCGCTGGCCGCGGGCACGCGCGTCAAGGCCATCGGCGCGAACCGCTCCGACTCCTACGGCACCGCAGTGCTCGTGCGCCCCGATTCGCCGCTCAAGAGCGCGGCCGACCTCAAGGGCAAGAGCATCGCCACCAACCGCGGCTCCATCGGCCACTACGTGACGCTCAAGGCCATCACAGCGGCGGGTCTGAAGCCCGAGGAGGTGAACCTGCGCTTCCTCGCGCCGGCCGACGCCAAGCTCGCGCTCACGCAGGGCTCGGTCGATGCCTGGGCCACCTGGGAGCCCTACACCGCGCTGGCCGAGGTGAGCCGCCATGCGCGCGTGCTGGTGAGCGGGCGCGGGCTGCTGCCCGGCTTGAGCTACCTTGCGGCGACCGATGCGGCCATCGCGGCCAAGCGGCCGGTGCTGCAGGACTTCCTGCAGCGCGTGGTGAAGGCGCAGCTCTGGTCGTACCGCAACGTCGATGCCTATTCGGCCGCGCTGGCCCGCATCATCGGCATCCCACCCGAGGCGGCGAAGCTGCAGTTCGAGCGGCGCCAGCAGAAGTGGGTGGCCATCGACGCGCAGGTCATCGCCGACCAGCAGGGCACGGCGGACTTCTACCGGCAGGTGGGGCTCATCAAGCAGCCGCTCGATGTGAAGGGCACGTTCGACACCGGCTTCGGCGTCGCCGGCTAGGCGTCGCAGGTCAGGTGCCGCGGGTCAGGCGGACGGCAGTTGCCAGGGGTCTGGAGGATCGGCCCGGTACGTCTGCGAGAGCGCGCGAAACTCCTGCGGTGCCATGCCATAGGCCCGGCGAAAGGCGCGGGTGAAGTCCGACGCGCTCTTGAAGCCGACCGCATAGGCCACGTCCGTCACCATCATGTGCGGGTAGCGGGCGAGCTCGTCGGCGGCCTGGCGCAGCCGCAGGTGCCGGATGTAGGCGCCCAGGCCCCCTTCGTGCTGGAACATGCGGTAGACCGTCGGGCGCGGCAGGTGCAGCGCGCTGAGCACGCCCTCGGGCGTGAGCTCGGCGCGGTGCAGGTTTGCCTGGATGTGGCGCCGCACCCGGCCGAACAGCGCGGCCCGTGCCGCCGAGCGCGCATTGCCGCTCAGGCCCGCCTGCTTGCCGAAGGCCGCGACCACCAGTTGCGCGGCCGTGCGCACGGCGCTGTCGGCCGCGGCGGCGGTCATGGCCGAGATGTTGGCGCCCAGGGCGGCCACGTGTTCGAGCGCCAGCCGCGTGAGCGGCGACGTGTCCTGCACCGTGCGGCCGTGGATGGCCTCGGGGTCGGGAAAGGTCTCCTGCACCAGCGCGGCCGGCACGAAGAAGGTCAGCACCCGGCAGTGGCTGCGCCGCATGCGCACCGGCTGGTTCATGTCCAGCGCCAGGATCTTCGCGGTGGGGATGGCGGCGGACGCGCCGTGCCGCAGCGCGATGTCGTCGACGCCGCCCTCGGCAAACACGTGGAAGACGTAGTCGCGCACGCTGTCCGTGGAAATGCGCGCCAGCGAGCGCTCCAGCAGCATCGCGTCGGAGCGGCAATCGGTGAAGAGGAGGCCCTCGACCTTGTAGCGATCGATCTGTGCGTTGAAGGGGTGCTCGACGTCGGCCCTGGACGGCAGCACGTCGATCACGTGCCCCACGCGCTCCCGCCAGGCCAGCAGTTGCCGCTGCCGCGGCTCACCCAGCACGCTGAAGTGGCTGTGCGCCACGCCGCCGCCGTGTGCCGCAAGCAAGGAGGCCGGGGAGGTGCCTCGGGGGGGCAGAAGGGTCATTGGGAGGGAAAGTTCGCGAGCTGCGACGGCGAGGTTCCTGCACCAATGAACGGGAAAAACCGTTAAAAAAAGCGCAGAACCGGCGGAATTCTCTCAATAAGTGAGACGGACGGTCAAGTCCGCCGAACCGGTGCGACCACTCTTGCCTTCGCGCGGCCGCATGGCCGAACCCGATTTCTTGAGCGAGCGAGTACTGAAATGCCCACAGGAAAAACCGATCCCTCTGCAACTGTTGCAACCGCCGCCACTGCAGGTACGTTCGGTCATCTCTACAACGAGGCCGACGAGGACGAGTTGGCCGCCCTGATGTTTTCCATGGAGCGCGGCGAAGCGCCCGGCGCCACGCGCATCGCGCGCCACATGCTGGCCCTGATCGCCGCGGCCGCGAAATCCCGCGCGCCCTCGGCCATCGAGACGAAGCCGCGCGCGGACGCCGCATCGCCCGCCGGCGAGGCGCCGTCGGGCGGGCCGCTGTCGCCGCGCGAGCTGCAGGTGCTGCAGCTGGTGTCGCAGGGGTGGACCAACCGCCGGATCGCCCAGGCGCTCAGCCGCTCGGGCAACACCATCGACACGCAGATCAAGAGCATCTACCGCAAGCTCGACGTCAACTCGCGGACCCGGGCGGTTCGCAAGGCGATGGAGCTGGGCCTGCTGAGCTGGGACGCAGGCCGCGCGCAATAGCAATGGCCGGTTCCGCCGGTTCCGCCGGTTCCGCCGGCTCGTGCGAGCGCGTCAGGCGCCGCTGCGTGCCGCGGCGCGCGCCAGCTGCGACAGGCGCTTGACCAGCGGCTCGAAAAGCTCCGCCGACGTGTTGCCGTAGCCCAGCACCAGCCCGTTGTCCGATGGCAGCGGCTGCACCGCGAAGCTCGACAGGGCCACGGGCGCCAGGTGGTGGCGCAGGGCCTCGGCGGCGATCTGCCGGTCGTCGAAGCGGGGCGGCAGGCGCACGGTCAGGTGCAGGCCGCAGTAGCCGCCGTCGATCTCGTGCGGCACTTTCAGGTGCCGGGTCAGCGCCAGCCGCAGCGCCTGCTGCCGGTCGCGGTACAGCCGCCGCATGCGGCCCAGGTGCCGGCCGAACTGCCCGCTCTCGATGAAGTCGGCCATGGCCAGCTGCTCGTGGCGGTGGCCGCCCCGCAGCATTTCCTCCAGCGGCGCCTGCACGCCGGCCACGAGCTGCTCGGGCAGCACGAGGAAGCCCAGCCGCAGCGACGGGAACATCGTCTTGCTGAAGGTGCCGATGTAGAGCACGGGCGCATCGGGCACCAGCCCCTGCATCGCGCCGATGGGCTCGCCGGTGTGGCGGAACTCGCTGTCGTAGTCGTCTTCGATGATCCAGGCGCCGTGCGCTCGCGCCTGCGCGATCAGCGCGAGCCGGCGCGCGATGCCCAGCACCGCGCCGGCCGGGTACTGGTGCGAGGGCGTCGTGTAGACCAGGCGCGGCGGGTGCTCGCGCCAGTCCCGCGCGCTCGCGCAGAGGCCCTCGGCATCGACGCGGATGGGCACCATGCGCAGGTCGCCGGCGCGCATGGCCGACTTCACGCCGCGGTAGCCGGGCTCTTCGATCCAGCCCGTTTCGCCGGGGTTCGACAGCAGCCGCACGCACAGCGAGATGGCCTCCTGCGCGCCTTCGGCGATGACGACCTGCCGCGGCGCGCACCGCACGCCGCGCGCGATCGCCAGGTGCCGCGCGATGGCCGCGCGAAGCCGGGGCTCGCCCAGCGGGTTGCCGTAACCGAGCGTGGCCGGGCTCGCGGTGCGGATGGCGCGGTCGAGCGCGCGCCGCCAGGCCGCCGCGGGAAAGTGCGAGAGGGCCGGCACGCCGGGGCGCAAGGCCGCGTCGGGTTCGGTGAAGGGCGTGCCGGGCTTGATGGCGGCCAGGCGCCGCGCGGTGGCGGGCGTGGCGGGCGTGACGGCCGATTTGCCGGCGCGCCGGGGCAGGGCGGGCGACGACAGCTCGGTCACCCGCGTGCCCTGGCGGTCGGGCTGCACGTAGCCCTCGGCGGCCAGGTGCTCGTAGGCGGCGGTGACGGTGTTGCGCGAAATGGCGAGCGCCTCGGCCAGCGCGCGCGAGCCGGGCAGCCGGCTGCCCGGGGCGAGGCGGCCGTCGAGGATGGCGCGCTTCAGGCGCTCGTGCAGCTGGCGCTGCATCGGGCCGGCGTCGCGGTCCCTGGCGAGCGGGGATTCGAGCAGTGCGGCGAGGTCTGGCGGGTTCGGCATGAAAGCGATGGGCGGGCGTGGCACCACGAAATTAGCGCATCGTGGTACTTTTCATGGCGCCACGGTGGGCGTACTTTACCGTTCTCCGGCATCGCCGCTTCCTCGCTCCTGAAAGACTCTTCATTCATGCCAGCCCGCCATAACGAATTCGGTCAATCCCTCGGCCCCCTCATGCCCGAATGGAGCGCCCGCCCGCTGCCGCCGCGCGAGCCCGTCGAAGGCCGCTGCTGCACGCTCGAGCCGGTGAACGCCGCGAAGCACGCCGACGACCTGCACGCCGCCTACGCGCAGGCCCCCGATGCCCGCGACTGGACCTACCTGGGCGTGGAGCGGCCCGCCGATCCGAATGCCATGCGCGCCCACGTCGAGCGCCTTGCGCAAACCACCGACCCGCTGCATTTCGCCGTCATCGACAGGCAGAGCGGCCGGGCCATCGGCACGCTGTCGCTGATGCGCATCGACGCGGCGAACGGCGTGATCGAGGTCGGGCACGTCAATTTCTCGCCGCTGCTGAAACACACGCCCATGTCCACCGAAGCGCAGTACCTGCTGATGAAGCTGGTCTTCGACGTGCTGGGCTACCGGCGCTACGAATGGAAGTGCGACAGCTTCAACGAGCCCTCCAAGCGCGCGGCAGCCCGCCTGGGCTTCCAGGCCGAGGGCGTATTCCGGCAGTACAGCATCTACAAGGGGCGCAGCCGCGACGCGGCATGGTTCTCGGTCATCGACAGCGAATGGCCCGTGCTGCGCACGGCCTTCGAGCGCTGGCTCGCGCCGGAGAACTTCGATGCGCAGGGCAAGCAGCGCATGGCGCTGGACAAGTTCCGGCTGCCGCGCGCGGACTGAGGGCAGGGCCTACATGGCCTTGCGCGCCTTCGCCGATTTCCTTGCGGGCGCCTTCTTCGCCGCCGCATGCGCGCCCGGCCCGGGCAACTGCTCGCGCAGGTAAGCCAGGAAGGTGCGCACCACCTCCGGCAGCGTGCGGTCGGCCAGCGTCTGCAGCTCGACCGCGCGGCCGCGCATGCCGGGCTCGCGGATCTCGGCCGCGTGCAGCTCTCCGCGCTGCACGCGCTCGCGCACGGTGATCTCTCCGGTGATGGCGAGGCCGCCGCCATGCAGCACGAAATTGGCGAGCGCCTCGAAGCGGTTGCTCACCAGCACGGGCTCGAACACCAGGCCGCGGTTGCTGCAGCCCACGTCGAACAACTGGCGCACGGTGTTCTCGGGGCTGCTGAGCGCGATGGGAAAGGGGTGCATCTGCGCGAGCGTCACGCTGCGCGACTTCGCCAGCGCATGGTCGGGCCGCATGATCGCGAACACCGAGGCCGACTGGCGATGCTCGACCCGGATGCCGCGCACCGCCGCGCGGCTGTAGGTGAGGCCGATGTCCGCCTCGCCGAGCAGCACGGCATCGCTCACCTGCGTCGGGCCGGTGGCATCGAGGCGGAACCGCACGCCCGGGTACTCCTGGCGGAACGCCGCGATGGTGCGCGGCAGGAACTCATTGGCAAAGCCCGAAGAACAGGCGATGCGCACCCGCCCGCTCAGCGGCCCCTGCAGCGCCTGGATGTCCGAGAGCACGCGCTCGGCCTCCAGCGCGCCGCGCAGCGCGTGCGCCGCCAGCAGCTCGCCCGCGGCGCTGGGCACCATGCCGCGCGGGCGGCGTTCGAAGAGCGGCACCCCGAGCAGCGCTTCCAGCGTGGCCACCTGGCGGCTCACGGCCGAGATGCTGACGTTCAGCCGCGCGGCCGCCTCGGTGAGCGAGCCGGTGCGGGCCACTTCGAGGAAGTAGCGCAGCGAGGTTTCCTGGAGGCGGCGGCTTGGCATTGGGAGTCGGGGCGGCGGTGCGCGAGGTTTGCGGGAAACGCAAAGGTAGCTCAAGAAAATAGCAATTGCCGAAAAGGTGCGCGCTTTTTATGCTGCGCGGATACCCCGTTCTCCACTTGCTCCCTCTGCACTGCCAACCCATGCCCATCGATTCCGCATCCACTCGCTCCTGTCGAACTCCTCGCCGCCTGATGGCGCTTGTGCCTGCGGCTGTCCTGATGCTGGGACACGGCCTCGCAGCGTCGGCCGAACTCTCCCCGGCCCTCGCCGAGCGCCATGCGCAGGCCACCTACCGCGAGTACTTCGAACTGCTGGCCCTGCCCAACGACGCTACCGTGCCGGAAGACATCCGCAAGAACGTCGAGTGGCTGGAGCAGGCCTTCCAGAAGCGCGGCTTCAAGACGCAGCAGCTGCCCAACAACGGCAAGCCGATGCTCTATGCCGAGTTCCCGGGCAACGACCCCGCGCGCAAGACGGTGCTCTTCTACATGCACCTGGACGGCCAGCCGGTCATTCCCGCCCAGTGGGCGCAAAAGAGCCCGTGGACGCCCGTGCTCAAGCGCAAGACGGAGAAGGGCGAGTGGGAAGAGATCGATTCGGCCCCGCTCTTCAGCGGCCCGCTCGACCCCGAGTGGCGCGTGTTCGGCCGGGCCTCGGCCGACGACAAGGGCCCGATCATGATGCTGCTGGCCGCCATCGATGCGCTGAAGGCGGGCGGCGGGCAGCCGGCGGTGAACGTGAAGGTGATCCTGGACAGCGAGGAAGAAAAAGGCTCCCCCTCGATCAGCCAGGTCATGCAGGCGCACCGCGAACTGTTGCGCAGCGACGCCATCGTGATCCACGACGGCCCCATGCACGCGACCAACCGGCCCACGCTGGTGTTCGGCAACCGCGGCGCGGCCGACGCGCGGCTCACCGTGTACGGCGCCAAGGTGCCGCTGCACAGCGGGCACTACGGCAACTACGCGCCCAACCCGGCGCAGCGCCTGGCGAGCCTCTTGGCCTCGATGAAGGACGACACGGGGCGGGTGACCGTTCCCGGCTACTACGACCACGTGAAGATCGGCGAGGCCGACCGCAAGATCATGGCCGCCGTGCCCGACGACGAGGTGGCGCTCAAGCGGCGCCTGGGCATCGCGCGCACCGACCGCGTCGGCGCCAACTACCAGGAGGCGATGCAGTACCCCTCGCTGAACGTGCGCGGCATGGCCTCGGCCGCCGTGGGCGACAAGGTGGCGAACATCGTCCCCGACAAGGCCGAGGCCGAGATGGACCTGCGCACCACGCCCGATTCCGATGCGCCTTACCTGGGCAAGCTGATCGAGGCGCACATCGTCAAGCAGGGCTACCACCTCGTGAAGGGCGCGCCGACCGACGAGGAGCGCGCCCGCTACGACAAGCTCGCCAGCTTCAGCTACCGCAGCGAGGGCGCCGACGCGGCGGGCTCGCCGATCAATTCACCGATCGGCCAATGGGCCTACAAGGCGCTGACCGACACCTTCGGCGCCACGCCCGCGCCGGTGCGCATCCGCATGATGGGCGGCACCGTGCCGACGGCGGAAATCGTGCGGGTGCTGCAGGTGCCCTTCGCGATCATTCCGCTGGTGAACGCCGACAACAACCAGCACGCGGCGAACGAGAACCTGCGCATGGGCAACTACGTGACCGGCGTGCAGACCGTCTACGCGCTGATGACGCACGGGCTCTGAGCGAACGGGGCGCTCGCAGCCCCCTCCTTTCAGGCCTGCTTGCCGGGCTTCTGCGCCGCTTCGCACTTCACCTGGATCAGCTCGCGCTCGGCCAGCGTCTCGCCGATGCGCACCGCGCTCAGGCACCCGCCCCAGACGCAGCCCGTGTCGGTGGAGAGCAGGTCGGGCCGCGAGAGCCAGCCGAGCGTGGACCAGTGGCCGAAGGCGACGGTGGCCGCCGCGGTCTTGCGGCCCGGCACGTCGAACCACGGCAGGAGGCCCTCGGGGGCGGGGATGGCGCCGTCCTTGGTCTCGAACTCCATCTCGCCTTCGGGCGTGCAGTAGCGAAGGCGCGTGAGCGCATTGACGATCACGCGCAGGCGCGCGCTGCCGGTGAGCGCGTCGCTCCATTGCGCGGGCTCGTCGCCGTACATGGTGAGGAGGAAGTCGCCCAGCGCCGGGCCGCGCAGCACCGATTCGACCTCCGACGCGAGGGCGAGCGTGTCGCCCACGGTCCACTGCGGCAGCACGCCGGCGTGGACCATGAGCAGGTCGCCGCCCCCGACCTGCATGTGCAGTGCCATGTGCTGGTGGCGCACCCAGTCGAGCATCGCCTCGCTGTCGGGCGCGGCCAGAAGGCCGGCCAGCGTGTCCTTGCGGCCGGCCTTGCGCGCGCCGTGCGCCACGCCCAAGAGGTGCAGGTCGTGGTTGCCCAGGAGGCTCCGCGCCGAGGCGCCGTAGCCCTGCACGCGCCGCAGCACGGCGGCCGATTCCGGCCCCCGGTTGACCAGGTCTCCGAGCAGCACGAGGGTGTCGCGGCTGGGGGAGAAATCGATCTCGCCGAGCAGCCGCCCGAGGGCAGGGTCGCAGCCCTGCACGTCGCCGATACAGTAAAGTGCCATTCCCTCATTCTCTCCCCCTGTTCATGGATGTCTTCCTGCTGGCCTTGCTGACCACCCTCAATGCGGTGTTCGCAATGTCCGAAATGGCCCTTTCAACCAGCCGGCGCGCACGCCTCGCAGCCCTGGCCGAAACGGGGGACACCGGCGCGGCCGCCGCGCTGAAATTGATGGAATCGCCCACGCAATTCCTCTCGACCGTGCAGATCGGCATCACCTCGATCGGCATGTTGAGCGGCATCGTCGGCGAGGCCGCCTTCGCCGCGCCGCTGGCGGTGTGGATGGAAAGCGTGGGCATGGGCGCGGGCACCGCCAGCATCGCCTCCACCGCGGTGGTGGTGACCTGCATCACCTTCTTCACGATCATCTTCGGCGAGCTGGTGCCCAAGCGCATCGGCCAGCTGTATCCCGAGCCGGTGGCGCGCTGGGTGTCGCGCCCGATGCGAGGTTTGGCCAAGGGCGCCAAGCCCTTCGTGTGGCTGCTGGCCGGCGCCACGGCCACCATGCTCAAGGTGCTGCGCATCGATGCCAATGCGGCGCGCTCGGTGACCGAAGAAGAAATCTCGGCCAGCCTCGAAGAAGGCGTCGATGCCGGCGTGATCGAGCAGCACGAGCACCAGATGGTGCGCAACGTGTTTCACCTGGACGACCGGCGCCTGTCGTCGCTCATGATCCCGCGCGCCGACATCGAATGGCTCGACGCCTCCAACACCGTGTCGCAGGCGCTGCAGAAGGTGGCGGATGCCGCCGCGCTCAACCTCGTGCACTCGTGGTACCCCGTCTGCCGCAACTCGCTGGACGACGTGGTCGGCGTGATCAGCGTGGCGCACCTGCTGCGCCTGGGTTCCGCCCACAAGGGCGTGCTCGGCCAGGAGGCCACGCCCGCGGTGTTCGTGCCCGAGACGCTCACCGGCATGGAGCTGCTCGAGCAGTTCCGCGCCCGTGCCGGCCGGCTGGTGTTCGTGGTCGACGAGTACGGCGTGGTGCAGGGCCTCATGACCCCGCGCGACCTGCTCGAAGCCATCACCGGCGAGCTGCAGCCCGGCATGCAGACCGACGCCTGGGCGCGGGAGCGCCCCGATGGCGTGTGGGAGCTGGACGGACTCATGCCCGTGTCGGAGTTGCGTGCGCGCCTCGGTATCCGCGAACTGCCCGAAGAAGAGCGCGGCCGCTACAACACGGTGGCAGGCCTTTTGATGTCGGTGTCGGGCCGCCTGCCTGGGGTGAGCGAACGCATCGAATGCGCGGGATGGATCTTCGAGATCGTGGCGCTTGAAGGCCGCCGCATCGACCGCGTGCTGGCCTCGCCCGACCCCGCGGCGCCGCGCGACGAATAGGCAGGCACGAGGCGCCATGCTGTCATTGCTCGCACTGAGCTGCCCGCAATGCTCCGCGCCGTTGCCGCGCGCCGCGCGGTGGCGCACCGTCAACTGCAGCTACTGCGGCGCGACCATCACGCGCGGCGAGGAAACGGTGGAGCGCGAGAGCTTCCGCGCGGCCTGGCGGCGCGCCAATGCGGGCACGGCGAGCGGGCGCATCGTGCGTATCGAGAAATTGCGCGGCGCGCGCTACCGCGTGCTGGCGCCGCTGGGCTTGGGCGAGCACAGCGAAGTGCTGTTCGCCGAACGGCTTGGCGCGGTGCCCGAGCGCGTCACCCTGAAGCTCGCACGCGAGGCATCGGACAACGATGTGTTGCTGCGCGAAGGCGCGGTGCTGCAGGCGCTGCAAAGCCTGTCGGTTCCGGGCGCCGCCTACTTCACGCGCCGGCTGCCGCAACCGTTGGGCACGGGCATCGCCGAGGGCCTGGGCGACGGCAAGCGCCAGGCGCTGGTGCTGCGCCATCCGACCGGTTTCTGGGGCAGCCTGCAGGACGTGCAGCAGGCCAACCCGCAAGGCATCGACGCGCGCCACGCCGTGTGGATCTGGCGCCGCATGCTCGAGGTGCTGGCCTTCGTGCACGGCGCCGGCTGGACGCACCGCGACCTTTCGCCCGCGCATGCACTCGTGCATCCGCGCGACCACGGCGTGCTGATCGTCGGCTGGTCAGAGGCGCGGCAGGCCTCGGGTTCCGCGCATGCGGCCGCGGCGGCGCGCGATCTCGCGCAAGCCGCGTGGACCGTGCGCGCAGTGATGCACGGCGGCGCGGCCGGCGACCCCGGCTTCGGTACACGCACACCCGCGCCATTGGCCGCACTGCTGCGCCAGTGCAGCGAAGACACCGCCTCCTGCGAGCGCCTCGGCGCGCAGGGCATCGAGCAGGCGCTGTCGGCCGCATCGCGCGAAGCCTTCGGAGCGCCGCAGTTCGTTCACTTCGATCCCGCGCCGCGTGCCGGCGGCTGACCGACATTCCATTCAAGGAGCACCCATGGGTTACGGAAACTACTCGCACGCCGCGCACACCGCGCTGATCGCCGACCGCGCCGCCAAGCCCGGCGCCGAGGTGTTCACGCAAACCGCGACGCATGCGCTGATGAACCCGCACGGCCTGAAGGTGCGCGAGTCGCGCGACAACGCCGACCACCCCAACTCGCTGGGCATCGTGTTCGCGCTCGACGTCACGGGCTCCATGGGCGACATCCCGCAGACCCTCGCGCGCCGCGAGCTGCCCACCTTCATGAAGCTCCTGACGGACTGCGGCGTGGCCGACCCCCAGCTCATGTTCATGGCCATCGGCGACGCCACCTCCGACCGTGCGCCGCTGCAGGTCGGCCAGTTCGAATCGACCGCCAACCTCATGGACCAATGGCTCACCTGGAGCTACCTGGAAGGCGGCGGTGGCGGCAGCGGCGAAGAGAGCTACGAGCTGGCCTTCTACGTGATGGCGCAGCACACCGACATGGACTGCTGGGTCAAGCGCAAGAAGCGCGGCTACCTGTTCGTGACCGGCGACGAGCTGCCGTACCCGGCGGTGTCGCGCCACCAGATCGAGGGCCTCATCGGCGAGAAGCTCGACGAGGACATTCCCATCGAGGAAGTCATCGCCGCCGCGGCCGAGACCACGAACCTGTTCTTTTTGATCCCCGACGCGCAGCGCCGCCGCCGCTGCGAGCCGCGCTGGCGCGAGCTGCTGGGCGATCACGTCATCTGCATGGATTCGCCCGACGACGCCTGCGCCGTGGCGGCCGGCATCGTCGCGCTCACCGAGAAGGCCGTGCCCAACCTGGAGGGCCTGGCCAAAGTGATGGGCGCGACCGGCATGGCCAAGGAGCGCGTGGGCGGCGTGCTGCATGCGCTCGATGCGTATGCCGCGCTGCTCGACCCGACCGCGCCGCGCCGCGCGCCGCCGGCCGCGAGCGGGCCGCGCTCGTCGTGGTGGAAGCGGCTGTTCGGCTGAACGGCTGAACACCGTGTGACCACCGCCGCGCCCACGCGCTACGTTTCGCTGCTGGGCCTGGGCTTCGGGGACTGCGGCAAGGGCCTCTTCACCGACCACCTGTGCGGCGCGTGGCGGGCGCACACGGTGGTGCGCTTCAACGGCGGTGCGCAGGCTGGCCACAACGTGGTGCTGTCCGATGGACGGCATCACACCTTCTCGCAGTTCGGCGCCGGCAGTTTTCATGCGGGCGTGGCGACGGTGCTCGCGAGTCCGGTGGTGGTGCATCCGACGGCGCTGCGCGTCGAGGAAGAAGCGCTGCGCCGCGTGGGCGTGACCGATGCCTTCGCGCGCCTGCTGATCGATGGGCGCTGCCGCGTGACCACGCCGTTCCACCAGGCCGCGGGCCGGCTGCGCGAATGGGCGAGGGGCGCGGCGGCGCATGGCACGTGCGGCGTGGGTGTCGGCGAGACGGTGCGGCAGGCACTGGCTGCGCCCGGAGATGCCTTGCGCTACGGAGACCTCATGCACCGTGCGCAGGCGCTCGAAAAACTGGAGGCTTCGCGTGTGGCGCTGCGCCGCGAATTCGCGGAAGTGACGCCATCGCATGCCGAGGCTGCGCAAGAACTGGCATTGCTCGGCGATGCCTCGCTCGCCCAACGCTGGCTCGATGCCGCTGCGCCCTGTGTCCGCCTGTCGCCGCCCGCTGGCGCCGACGCCATCGGCGCACGGCTCGCGCAGCCCGGCACCGTGCTGTTCGAAGGCGCGCAGGGCGTGCTGCTGGACGAATGGCGCGGCTTTCATCCGCACACCACGTGGAGCACGATCTCCACGGCCGCTGTCGAAGCCGTGCTGCGTGACTTGGGCATCGATGCGCCCGTGCAGCACCTGGGCGTGCTGCGCAGCTACCTCACGCGCCACGGCCCGGGGCCGCTGCCCACGCACGATCGCGCACTCGACGCGCGATTCGCCGAGCCGCACAACGCCGACGAAGGCTGGCAGGGCGCGTTCCGCCGCGGCCATCCCGATGCGGTGCTGCTGCGCTATGCGCTTGCCGCAGCCGGGCCGCTCGACGGGTTGGTGGTGAGCCACCTCGATGCCGTCGAAGGCGCGGGCTTGCGCTGGTGCACGGGCTACCGCAGCGCCGACGGCGCAAGCGTCGCGTCGCTGCCATTCATCGACATGCCGGACCTCGAACGCCAACGCGCATTGACCTTGTTGCTGCAGGGCGCACAGCCCCTCTACGATGGGCACCCCATCGCCACCGCGCAAGCATGGGTGCAGCGCGTGGAAGCCCTCAGTGGGCTGCCCGTGCGATTCGGCGCCTTCGGCCCGACACGCGATACCGTGCGTGCGCGCGAACGCATTGGAGATCCCGCATGACGCACAACATCCCCTTGATCGTCGGCGCTGCGCTCAGCGCCATTGCCGCGCTGCTGCACCTCTGCGTCATCGTCGGCGGTCCCGCGTGGTACCGCTTCTTCGGAGCGGGCGAGCGCATGGCAAAGGGCGCGGCGGCCGGGCACTGGTATCCACCGATCCTCACGCTGATGATCGCCTGCGTGCTGGCGATCTGGGCCGCCTATGCGCTCTCCGGTGCGGGTGTGCTGCAGCCGCTGCCGTTGCTGGCTTTCGTGCTGCCCGCGATCACCGCGGTCTACCTGCTGCGGGGGCTCGTTGCGGCGGCGCTGTTCCTGTTCGACCGGCCGCGCCTGAGCGCCTTCTGGGTGTGGAGCTCGGCCATCTGCCTCGTGTTCGGCCTCGTGCACCTGCTGGGGCTGGTGCAGGTCTGGGAGACGCTGTGAACCACAGCGGCACCCGTCCTCGAGCGACTACGCCGACGCTTCGAACCCGGGCGCCTGGCTCATTTCCGACGGCTTGTAGATCTTGTGCTGCGCGATCGGGGTGCCCGCATCGGAAACCACCAGCAGGCGCCAGAGCGGCTCGCGCACCGACGAGGCCTGCTCCTCGCTCGTGAGCTGGAACTTGGGCGATGCGGTGGAGGTGCCCTTCACCACGACGCGCAGCAGCGTCGCGCCTTTCGCGTTCGACACCTCGATGCCGAAGCCGATGTTCTTGCCGGTCAGGTCCTCGGCGTTGTAGCCGTAGCCCTTGAAGTGGCGCATCACGTAGTCCATCGCGGCGGCCTGGACTTCCTCGCGCGAAGCCGGCGGGGGAGGGGCCGCGACGTCCGGCTCGGCCTCGGCCACGACGGGCACGCTGCCGCGCGCCGTGGCGGCCTTCACTTCCGCCTCGTCGGGCGTCCAGCCGCGCGCACCGCGCACCAGCACCGCGAACTGCTGCTCCGGCTCCCAACTGGCGACGTGCCATTCGGCATCGTCGCGCACGCGCGTGGACACCTTGGCGGCCTTGTTGCTCTCCAGCTCGGCAATGGCGACCCGGTTGGTCTGCAGCACGGCGCGAAAGCCCTGGTCTGCGTCGAAGGTGCGCTTGAGCAGTGCAAGGCGGTCCTTCGCGCGCTGGACCTGGAAGGCACTGCGCGTGCCGCCGCCCGGGCGATGCTGCGTGTCGAGCGATTCGAGGCAGAACCAGCGCCCGCCGGCGCCCACGCTCACGTATTCCGCCCAGACGGTGGCGATGACGTTGTCGCCCGTCGCCAGCCAGGCCTGGTCGAACGGCTTTTCCCGCGCGTCGAACACCCCCATCTTGGCGACGATCTCGACCGGCGTGAGCCGCGGTCCTGAGAGTCGCATCTCATCGATGACGGCGAGTACGTGGGGGTCGACTTCCTTGTCCATGCGGGTGGGTTCGTGGCGTGTTTGGGGGGTGGGAGTATGCCGCATCGGGGGCCGGGCCCGGCTGCGTGCGGGCCATCGCCCTTGCCGGGGCGGCCGCATTCGGCCATTCTTGCGCCGCGCGCTCGTTCGAGGAAAGGAATCGGCATGACCGGGACGGATCTCTCCCGCATCTATCGAAGCTACATCGCCTGCCTGAATGCACGGGACTGGCCGAGCCTGGGCCAATTCGTTCACGCCGAGGCCCACCACAACGGCCGGCGCATCGGCCTGTCCGGCTATCGCGCGATGCTGGAGAGAGACTGCGACGAGATCCCCGATCTGCATTTCGACATCCGCCTCGTCGTCGCCGAGCCGCCGCATATCGCCAGCCGGTTGCAGTTCGACTGCACCCCGAAGGGCGTGTTTCTCGGGCTGCCCGTGAACGGCCGGCGAGTCTCTTTCACCGAGAACGTGTTCTACGAATTCCTTGACACAAGGATCGTGAACGTCTGGTCCGTCATCGACAAGGCGGCCATCGAGGCCCAACTCGTGAACGGCGGGAAAAACGCTGCACCGGAACCATCGAAATCGCAAGGCCGATAGCGGGCCAGGCCTCGCAAAATGTCGCACCGCATGCGTCCGACATCTCTTCGTTCTAGACTGGAACCCATGGCAAGAGGCATCGTGGTTACCTTCGTCTCGCGACGCAATTCCCTTCGCAGCAAGTTGGCGCATGCCAGCCTTGCGCACCTGGGCGGCGGCCGGTTCACGGTGCTCTCGTGCGGCCAGCCCGGAAAGGTCGTCGCGGACATTCACCCCGCCGCCGTCGCCGCGCTCCAGAACGCAGGCATTCCGCCGCTCGATGCGCCGCCGCGCAGCTGGAACGACCTGACCGCATCGGGCGCGCCGCGCGCGGAGTTCGTCATCACGCTGGACGAATCCACCCTTTCTTCCCAGCCGCGCTGGCCCGGCCAGCCCGATTCGGCGCTGTGGGCCTTCCCCGACATTGCCGCCATCGGCAACCCCGAAGACGCGGTGCGCGCCGCCATCCAGATGATGTTCGTGCTGCGCCGGCGCCTGGAGCTGTTCGTGAGCCTGCCGCTGCACGGCGCGGACCGCGCGGCGATCCGTTCGGACCTGCGGGACCTGGCGCACATGCGCTAGGCCGATCGGGCCGCAGCGGCCTTCACATCGGCGGCATCCGCTCGAACTTCGTCAGCGCGGGGTCCAGGAAATCCCATGCATGCCCGCGCACGCCGTAGGTGACTGCCTGCGGCCGATAGCGGCCCGGGTCGTCCAGGCTCGCGGCATGCACGGTGAACACGTCGGGCATCGCGGCGAAAGTCATGTACACGGGCGATCCGCAATGCGGGCAGAACGCGCGCGTCTTCACGTTGCCGCTGTCGGCGACCATGTCCCACAGCGTCGCATCGCCACTGTGCTTCACGCCGCCGCGCGCAAAGGTGAGGTACGAGCCGTGGCCCGTGCCGCTTTTGCGCTGGCAGTCGCGGCACTGGCAGTCGTTCTGGAAGACGGGCTCGCCGGAGATCTCGTAGCGGATCGCGCCGCATGCGCAGCCGCCGGTGTAGGGGTGGTTCATTTCTCGTGTCCTTTCGATGGTCGTGTCGGCTTGGCCCGGGGGGCGGCTGGCCGGTGCCAGTACGCCGCGTGGCGCGATGACCAATCTATTCGAGCGAGAGGGCGACGAGGGAGTAACAAGATCGTCGTGAATTGCGAGGGCCGGTTTGCACCGGCGGTCGCGGGACAGGCCGATGGATATGATCGCGCTCCAAATCAAGGAGCGCATTCATGGGGGACAAGGTCCAGGGCGTGATCGCTATCGTGTGGGGTGGATGGGCGGTGACCCGCTGGATGAATCTCCCGCAGGCCGCTGCCGGCGCCGAGGCCGGCTACTCGGCCGGAAAATCCGCAGGCATGCTGTGCTTCGCCATCGCGTTGCTGGCGTTCGGGGCCTACAAGCTGTTCAAGCGCTAGGTCGCATCAGTGGCGCTGCCACTGGCGCTTTGCGCTTTGCCTTTTATCGAAGCCGGGCCTGAATGCTCTTCAGACCCGAGAGCCACGCAAGGTAGTCTTCATCGTCTTCGCCCAGCTCCGCCCACGTGTCGTGCCCATCCGCTTCGGGGTCGTCGATGATGGCCTGGATCGCATCGATGGCGGCTTGCTTGAGCGAAGCCGGCGGGGCGGCCTTTCCCGCGCACCATGCGATGACATCCGGATGGACGTCGGCGCCGTCCTTTCCGCTGAGCACTGCGAGCACCGCACCGGCTGCAATGACGCTTTCCGTCGAGCCCGAGGTCAATGTCTCCTCGATGAACGGCAGCGCACTGGGCGCTTCCTGCAACTGGCCAAACCAATCCAGCGCATCGTCATTGCCGAAGCTTTCCGAAGACCACGTGCCCATCGCCGAACTCCTGTGCTTGTGTTTGAAAGTGCGCGCAGCCTAGCATCAGAATATCCACAGACTCATGACAGAAGAGGATTTCCCATGGCAGTGATCGCGCAGGCGCAGCGGATGGCGCAACTGCAGCGGCTTGGCCTGTCCACGCCCTTGATGCGGCTGGCAGCCGGCGAATGCGTTCACGAGGCGTTCAGGGCAAGTTGCCTCGGGCCCGCGTTCTACGTCTATCACGGCGCCGATGTGCCAGCCGGCCCGCCATTGATTCCACTGTGGGACAGCGGTGACACCGTCTTCGGCGTGTGGGAAAAATCCGATGGCCTCGAGTTCATCCAATTCAGCATCGAGACTCCCGATGAATTCGAACGCATCGCCAGGACCGAGCAAGGGTTCTGGGCCACGCGCTTCGACTTCCTGTACGAATGCGACCTGCCCGACGAAGCGCTTCGACACGCCGCGGACTCGGTCGGGTTTCGATTTCTGGACCAACACCTGGCATCGAGAGAAGAAGCCGAGGATCGGCTCGACACGTTCCAGGGCCATCGGTCATGGCTTCAAGAACTGGTGGAGACGATCGACGAGGAAGTTCTTCCGCACCGGAAGAATTCGCCGGACGCCTGAACGCAACCCACGAGAACGCGCGCATGAAATTGAACTGGTCCTATCGCTTGCCGAAAGAACGTCAGGTCGGCGCAAGAGCCCCTGTCGCAGACGCCGAAACGGTGCTCGTCGCCTTTCACTACGACAAGGCGGATTTCTACGAAAGCACGCTCGTCGCGCTCGACCGGACGACGGGTGAGGAACGCTGGCGCGCCACCATTCCCCACGTGCTCAGCGAGCCCGTGCTGGCGCCGGACGGCTCGGTGTACGTCAGCAGTTTTTCCGGAACGGTCCACGCCTTCGACCGCAGCGGCGGGAAGTTGTGGGACGGACCATGCGGCGATCGCAACATGGGCAGGCTTTGCCTCGTCGGGAACGACCGGCTCGCCGTTGCGGAGGCCGGCGGCGGCGCGTCCAAGACGTGGTGCCTCGACATGCGCACAGGCTCGAAGGTGTGGGCTTTCGATAACCAGGGCCACAGCTACGCCCTCGCCGCGAGCAACGGCCGTGTCGTTCACGCGACGGTGCTTGCGAAGGGCGCAGGCGTTCGCCTCCATTGCGTGGACACGTCGAGCGGGCGCGCGCTCTGGGCCGTCGACAGCGCGGAGTGGATGTTCCATCCGGTCGTGCAGGACCAGACCGTTTTGATCGGCGCCCGCGGATCGCTGCGCGCCTATTCATTGCAGACCGGCGAGCTGCTTGCAAGGCTGGACCTCGGAGACAAGGAAGCCATCGACGGGCAACTGCAGGTCGCGGGCGACCGCATCTACTTCGGCACGGATGCGGGGCGCGTTCGCTGTGCGGTGCTGCAGCGCAAGCGATCCTTTTTCAAGACCAGGCTCTCGCTCGAGAGCGCATGGCAGGCCGCATGCGAAGGCGGCATTCGCGGGCGGCCGGTCGTGGCGGGCGACGCATTGGCAGTGCTCACGCCGGAGGAGGGGATCTTCTTTCTGGATACGGCCACCGGGCAGAGCCTTTCGGCGCTCAAGATGGGCAAGGGCGATGGCGGCGGGTTGCTGTATGACCGCGAGTGGCTCTATGGGGCGCTGGGGCGGGAGATTCGGGCCTTCGGTCCTGGGTGACTTCCTCTGAGAGGCGATTCGCGGCGGATTGCCTTCGATTCGAGCAGCGCTAGCCAAGCAAGCCGTCGGCTAGTAGCGCATGTTCGAAACGGGAGAGATCGCTGCGCTATAGATGAGAAGAACGGAAGAGGGCGCTGCAATCAGAAGTGCGACCAGGCTGCTGACGAGGCAGGTCACAGCCAGCCGGCCGTTGCCACGAAGCCATGAAGCGACTGCATAGAGAAGCGGGGCAGCCGCGCCGACGACCGGCAGGAATGCCACGAACATCGGAGTGAGTCTGTTGCTTGCGAATGCCGCGAAAAAGATGAGCGTGAGGATGAGGATCAAGTGAAGCAGCATGAATCTGGCGCGAGGATTCCTGAGCTTCGCGATCCAGTAGACGGCATACAGCGGGTAGGTGATCCCTCCTGAAAATTGCAGCCACTCGATGCTTGCAAGTCTCGAAGAGACAACTGCGTCGTAAACGATGGGTGGCAGCAGAACGACAAAGAGAGCAACGAATGCGTGAAGCGCGAATGTGCCCAGAACAGACGGCCAGCGTGCTTTGCGGCCGTCAGGCCCGTTCGAGTCGTGTGGGTCAAAAATGGTCATGCCCTGAACCAGTGGGCGTGCATTCTTCCCAGAAACTCGGCGGTGATGGGGGCCTCCGATGCAGATCCGATTATCGAGTCGATGCCACATCTTGGACATATCGCGGTCGAGTTCAGGTCAACCCATTCGATGATTTCCGTTGGCGGAAATATCGCGAGGCAATAGAAGCATCCACAGAGATTGCTGGTCTCGATTTGACTTCTATGGTTACTGCTGAACGCGTGCGCAGAGATGATGTCCATTGTTGCTATTGAAGGCCGAGAGAACACGAATCTGGTGCCGAGCCGGATGTTCGTTTCCGGTCGATGTCCTGGCTCAACTGCGGTCGAAAACGAACTCGACCTCGCGCTTCGCCGACGCAATGTCCTGAACCGCGGTGTCCGGAGCCACGACGAAGAGCGATCCCCGCGCAGGCACCTCATAGGGGCTGAAGACGACAGCCACCTCCTTGCCCGCGATGCGGCAGTGCAGCGCCGTATGGGTCGAGGAGTACTGCAGAAAACGCGAAGCCACGACGGCGTTCACCAGGTCTTCGATGCTGCATCGATCGGGCAGCTCGAACGTTCGTGCCAGCGGCCCCATCTGGTCGTCCTGTGCGCAACACGCTTGCCGATGGACTTCGATCTTCATGTCGCTTCTCCGTTACGAAGGCCCGTGCCCGCATGGCGCGTCTGTCGCATCTTTCGCGCCGGTCGGTTCACGAGGCAGGCTGCTCGCCGTCCGCAAGCTGCAGCTTCGTCGCGATGCCATAGAGCGCCAGCATGCCCAGCACGTGCCCGATGGCGACGCCCGGCTCGCCCGATTCGATCCGCGCGATCGTCTGCACATGAACGCCCAATCGCGCGGCGGCGGCCGACTGGCCTTCGCCGGCACGGGTGCGCGCCAGCTTGGCCTCTGCCCCCATGTGCCTGATCGCCTGGAGGGCGCCGCCGTCGATGTCTGCCGAGATGCGTTTGCCTTGAGCCATGCCTTGGATTGTCGCTGCACAATCCAGCCGTGCCCCGAACCCAGCCAGACTCTCAGCCCGCGCCCGTGCCCGCCTCCACACCGTATTGGCTCTATCTCCTGGAGTGCGAAGGCGGCGTGTACTACGCGGGAATCGCGCTCGATGTGGAGCAGCGCTTCTTTCAGCATGTCTTCGGGCTGGGCGCCAAGTTCACGCGCGCGCGGCCTCCGTTGCGCGTGCTTGCCGCCCGCGTCTACCCGGACAAGGGCGCCGCATTGCGGGCGGAGCTCCAGGTCAAGGCCCTGCCTCGAACCCGAAAGCTCGCCTTCTTCGAGGCGGCTGCATAGCGCGCGATCGCGGTACAGGAAAGAAAAAAGTATGACGATCAAACTGCTTCTGGATTTCCTCTCGTCTGTCCGCAGAACGGCGTTGCTGCGCATCCCCGCCCGGTCCGTGCTTCGCTCGACCGTGGCCCTCGCCTTCGCGGTCGCACTCGCAGCGTGCTCGAGCCTGCCTCCGCGGATCGCCACCCCGCCGAGCGAGGCCATCGGCAGCTACGCGCAGACGCCCCTGGCCGCCCTCACGCAGAAGGTGCTTCCCACCGACGGCCGCTCGGGTTTTCTTCTGCAGCCCTACGGCCCCAATTCGTTCGCCACGCGCATCGAACTGACCAAGCTCGCCAGCCGCAGCCTCGACGTGCAGTACTACCTCCTGCAGGGCGACAACACCGGCCGCTCCCTGATGCGCGCGATGCGCGACGCCGCAGCGCGCGGCGTTCGCGTGCGCCTTTTGGTCGACGACCTCTACACCTCCGGCGAAGACGACCTGCTGCTGGGCCTTGCCAGCTACCCCAACGTCGAGGTGCGCCTGTTCAACCCGTTCCCCGGCGGGCGCGGCAGCCAGCTCACCCGCTTCATCAGCTCCGGCCTGGAGTTCCGCCGCGTGAACCGGCGCATGCACAACAAGCTCTTCGTCGCGGACAACGCGGCCGCCGTCGCCGGTGGCCGCAACATGGCCGACGAGTACGTGATGAATGCCGAGGGCAGCAACTTCATCGACATGGACACGTTCGTGGCCGGCCCGGTGGTGCGCGACCTGTCCGCCGAGTTCGACCATTACTGGAACAGCGAGGTCGTCTACCCGCTGGAGCGCATCGCGCACAGTTCATCGAGCCGCGCGCAGCTGCAGGACAACTTCGAGCGCCAGACCGCGAACGCGAGGCCCCCCACGGCGACCGAGATGCCGCAGGACGGCAGGCCGACCCATCCGACCGACGGCGATCCGGCCCTCGTGCCACTGGAGATCGTGCCCATGCTCAACCTGCCCTTCGAGCTGGCGAACGGCCGCTTGAGCCCGCTGCTGTGGGCCAACGCGCGGGTGCTGTTCGATCCGCTGACCAAGACAGAGGGGCTCAACGAGCGCGAAGGCTCGATCAAGGGCACCGTCACCGAAGGCGTCATCCACTGGCTCATGGGCGCCGACAAGAACATCAAGATGGTGTCGCCGTATTTCGTGCCGAGCGACGAGGCGGTGGCCAATCTCGTGCGGGCACGCAAGGCGGGGCTGGGGGTGGAACTGGTGACCAATTCGCTCGCATCGACCGACGAGCCCTGGGTCTACGTGGGCTACTGGCCGCACATCAAGGCGCTGCTGGCCGCGGGCGTCACCATCTACGAGATCAGCCCGTCGCTGAGCGTCAAGCGCCGCAAGCTCGGCATCTTCGGGCACCGCACCGGCGCGCTGCACATGAAGAACGCGATCCTCGATCACAAGGAGGTGTTCCTCGGCTCGATGAACCTCGACCCGCGCTCGGCCAGGCTCAACACCGAGCTGGGCCTGATCATCCAGAGCGAGGAAATGGCGCGGCAGCTCGAGAGCTTCGCGGATGCGGGCAGCGTCTACACGCTGCGCCTGAATGCCGCCAGCCAGAACGTCGAATGGGTGGAGGAAGACGACGACGGCAAGCAGACGGTCTTCGACGTGCCGCCGGAAACCACCGCGTGGCAGCGCCTGCGATTGCGCCTGCTGGCGCCGTTCATTCCCGAGCAGGAGCTCTAGGGCTCGAGCTCAGCGCGGCGCCGCGGGGCGCAGCCGCCGCAGGCGCACGGTGAGTTCCTTCACCAGCTGAAGCTCGCCGCGCCGCTGCGCCACGTCGAGCGCTTTCGCAAACGCCTTCTCGGCCGTCGCGTTGTCGCCCAATGCCAGCGCGATGAGCCCGTGCAGCCGGCCCGCGGCCGTGAAGTCCGGATCGAAGGCCAGCGCCTTCTCGACGTGTGCAAGGGCCGTCTGCGGGTCCTCCCGCCGGTGGTAGGCGAGCGCGAGGCTCATGCGCAGCAGCGCACCGTCGCGGCCCGCGGCCAGCATGCGCTCCAGCGCTTCGGGCGAGGGGCCGGGCGGGGACGAAGAAGGTGAAAGAGAAGGTGAAGGGGCGGGTGGCGTGGTCGGCGTGGTCATGTGGTCAAGGCCCCTGGCATTGAAGGTTTGTTGCCAAAGAATACGTCTTGCACGCGGCACCGGTGAATAAACTGCGCCGATGAAAAGCAAGAGCCTGGGCATCGGAGCGGGCCTGGCCGTGGGCGTTGCCATCGGCCTGGCACTGGACAACATCGGCATGGGAATCGGCATCGGGCTCGCGCTGGGCATCGCGGCGTCCCTGGCCATCGACAGGAAGGACAAATGAAGTCATGAGCGCGGCGAACGATGCGGACGACATGGAGACCTGGCTCCTGGAAGCCGGCGACGAGATCATCGGGAAGAGGGCGGCGCAAGGCGAGGCATCGCTCACGCCCGCCGAGCAGGCCATCCATTGCATGTGGGCCCTCGACTACGCCGTGAGGAACGCGGGCTCTCTCGATGCGCTGGAAGACGTGCACGAGACGGCGATCGAAGACCTCGCGGCCTTTGCCCGCGCGCAGAAGATCGGCGTGCTCTCCACGCTGCTCGATCAAACCGCCGATGAAGAAGCCTTCATCGATGCGTACTACGAGCAGTTCGACGCAGCCTGCACGGCGCTGAAGAGCCGCTACGAGGGCCTGCACTGAGCGGGCAGCGGCTCCGTCCGCGTCAATGCGCCGGCCCGCCCGCCGCCCGCGCCATCGATGCCGCCAGCGCCCCCACGCGCGCGAGCGCCTGCCGGTGCGTGGCACCGCGGCCGGGCCTGTAGCGCGTCGATGCCGCGGTGCAGGGCGTCGATATGATCGGCGCCAAACAACCGCGGAGACCGGCGATGCGTGTGCACGGAAAGACAGCTTCTTCACTGGCTCACCTCGCAACTGCCCTGTTGCTCGCAGCGCTGCCGCTCAAGGCCGCGCTGGCCGACGAGCCCGCTGCGTGGCCCACCGCCGGCTGGGCCACGAGCACGCCCGAGGAACAAGGCATGGACTCGGCGGCGCTTGCCAGGCTGGTCGAACGCAGCGGAGCGAACAGCCTGGACAGCATCCTCGTCACGCGCCACGGCAAGCTGGTCGCCGAGGCCTACTACGCGCCGTACCGTGCGGGCCTGAAGCACACGGTCAACTCCGTCACCAAGGCCGTCGTCGGCACGCTCACCGGCATGGCCATTCAAGACGGCCTGCTGGCCTCGCGCGACCAGCCCGTGCTCGAGTTCTTTTCCGACCGCACGGTGGCCAACGCCGATGCCGCCAAGAAGTCGATCACCCTCGGGCACCTGCTCGACCAGACCTCGGGCCTCGACTGGAAGGAAAAGCTCGACGCCAGCGTGCCCGAGAGCCTGATCCAGCTACGCCGCAGCCGCGACTGGCAGGGCTTTGTGCTCGACCGCCCGATGGCGCAGGCGCCCGGCGCCGGCTTCAACTACAACAGCGGCAACTCGCACCTGCTGTCGGCCATCGTCGCGAAGAAGACCGGCGGCAGCACGCTGGCCTATGCGCAGAAACGCCTGTTCGCGCCGCTGGGTATCGGCGATGTGCGCTGGATCAAGGACCCGCAGGGCATCGAGGCCGGCGGCTTCGGCCTCTACCTGCAGCCGCGCGACATGGCGAAGATCGGCTACCTCTACTTGCGCAAGGGCCAGTGGGCGGGCCGGCAACTGCTGCCCGCCGAATGGGTGGAGAAGGTGTTCAGCGCTTCCGTCGACATGGGCTTCGGTGCGACGCCGGCCTACAGCTACGCCAATGGTTGGTGGACCATTCCGGAGAAGCGCGCCTACATCGCGGCGGGCTACAACCGGCAACTGATCGTCGTGCTGCCCGAGGTCGACGTGGTCGCCGTGACCACGAGCCGGCGCAACTTCCCGATGGCGCCGTTCATCGACATGGTCGTCGCCGCCGCGCGCTCGGCGCAGCCGCTTCCCGCGGACACCGCCGCACAGGCGCAGTTGGCGGACCGCATCCGCGATGCGGCCATCGAGAAGCCGAGCGCGGTCACGCCCGCACCCGAGCTCGCGGCCGCGGTCTCCGGCAAGGTCTGGCAGTTCGATCGCAACATGCTGGGCATCAGGAGCCTGGTGCTCGACCTGAAGGCCGCGACGCCGAGCTACGAGATCGTGTTCGACGGCAAGGAGTCCGGCGCAACTGCGCAACCGTTGGCAGGACCGATCGGCCTGGACGGCCTTTTCCGCATCAACGACAAGGCCCCCAACGCGCCCGTTGCAGTCAAGGGCCACTGGCTGGACGCGCAGAGCTTTCGCATCGACTCGCGCGTGCTCGGCGAAGACGAGGTGGCGATGTACACCCTGCGCTTCGACGGACAGCGCGTGAACGTGGCCTTCGAGAACAACCGCGGCTTGAGGGCGCACATGCAAGGCAGGGCAGCGGAGTAGTCGCAGTTGCCAAGCACCAGGAGGCCTCAGGCATGCGCGGGCGCCTTCGCGCCGATCAGCCAGCAGGCCGCCGTGAAGTGCACTTCATCCCCCTGCACGAACGGCTCGAAGGCGGTGCGCAAGGTGCCGATGACCTGCCGGCGTGTCGCTTCGTCCGCGTCCTCCAGGACCTGGCCGACGGCGCCGAGCCGCGTGAAATAGCCGACCAGGTCTTTCTCGGGAAAGGTGCAGTCCACGTCGATTGGCTGGATGTCGATTTCGGTCCATCCACTGGCTTGCAGGATGGACGCGACACGATGCCGGTCCGCAAACGCGAACTGCCCCGGCGCCCCCGGCTGCCGCGCCGGCATGTTCGGCAGCAACCGCGCCGCCGCGCGCTCGGCCGTCGTCATGTACGGGTTCTCCGCGGCGCTTCGCCATGCGACGGCCTGCAGCCGCGCACCGGCGTTCGCCGCGCGGCGCAGGTTCGCGAAGGCCGCCACGGGGTCGTCGAAGAACATCACGCCAAAGCGCGAAATGACGAGGTCGAAGCGCGCGGGCTCGAAGGCGTGCGTCTGCACGTCGGCGGCGACGAAGCGGGCGGTCGAGCCTTCGTGCGCGGCGCGTTCGCGGGCCACCGCGATCATCGGCTGCGAGATATCGACGCCGAGGCATTCGCCCTGCGCGCCGGCCGCCCGCGCCGCAGCGAGCGTCGTGCCACCCGTGCCGCAGCCCACGTCGAGCACCCGGCGCGCCGACGTGGCGCGCACCGTGTCGGCGAGCAGGTCTTCGAACGAGGCGAACATCCGGTCGAGCGTCGCCTGCCCGTCGATCCATGCGCGGCCGGCGCGTCCGTTCCAGAGTGCGGCCTGTTCGTTGTCGTTCGATTGCTGAGCGTTCATGGTCCTGATCCTTTGATGTGCCTCGAAAAAGGAGGCGGTGGCTAGACTGTGCAACTTCAAGTCGACTTGAGGTCAAGAGGTGCAACATCTGGACATCGCCGAGGTGGCACGGCAATCGGGCATTCCGGCCTCGACGCTGCGGTTCTACGACGAAAAGGGGCTGATCGCCTCCACCGGCCGGCGCGGCCTGCGCCGCCTGTTCGACCCCGGCGTGCTGGAGCGCCTGGCGCTCATCACGGTGGGGCGCGCCGCTGGTTTTTCGCTCAATGAAATCGCGCGCATGTTCGCGCCCGAGGGCGGCCCGCGCATCGACCGGCAGATGCTCGCGGCCAAGGCCGACGAGCTCGACCGCACCATCCGCAAGCTCGGCGCCCTGCGCGACGGCCTGCGCCACGCGGCCGTGTGCCCCGCGCCGAGCCACATGGCGTGCCCCACGTTCCGACGCATCCTGAAGGCGGCCGCATCGGGTGCCATCGGCGGGCGAAAGAGGAAAACCCCCCACCCGCCGGGGAACTGATTTCTGACACAACCCCATCCGCGAACGAGGCGAAACTAGCGCCTTTGCACCGGCTCCGCGCCTCCATGCCATTGCTCCAGGGAAAAGAAACCTTGTCATCCAAAGCCGCCCGCATCGCACTCTCCGCTTCGGCCGCCGCCATCGGCAGCCTCGCCGCCTACTGGACCCTCCTGGCCACGCGCCAGGGCCACATCCTCTTCAACGCCCGCAAGCACCCCGTCGTTCATTTGTCGGACGACTTTTCCACCTACTCGCACACGGTGCCCGGCGGCATGGTCCGCGGCTACGTCTACCACCCGCAGGGCGAGGAGGCGGTGCAGGACCTGTTCATCTATTTCGCGGGCCGCAGCGAAGACGTCCGCGCGACCGCGCAGGCGCTGCACTGGCTGCCCGAGGGCTTCGGCTTCGCCGCGATCAACTACCGCGGCGTGGCCGATTCGCAGGGGCAGCCCTCGGAGATCGCCTCAGTCGAAGACGGCGGCCAGTTCGCCAAACACCTGCGCCGCGCCTTCCCGAATGCGCGCCTGCACGTCGTCGGTCGCAGCCTGGGCACGGGCGTGGCCATCCAGCTCGTGGCGCGGCAGGAGTTCGCGAGCCTGCAACTGGTCACGCCCTACGACTCGATGCTCGAAGTGGCGAAGCGGCGCTTCCCGCTCGTGCCGCTGTCGCTGCTGCTGCGCAACCGCTTCGACTCGCTCACGCATTGCGCAGAGGTTGCCGCGAAGACGCAGGTGCTGTTGGCCGAGCGCGACGACGTGGTGTTGCCCGAGCGTTCGCAGAAGCTCATCGCCGCATGGCCGACGCCGGTGAGCGTGGAGACCGTGCCGGGCTCGGACCACTACAACATCATGGGTCTCGAGGAAACGTGGCTGCGGCTCATCGACTTCGCGTTGACGGCGGTTTTGCCGGAGCCGAAGGCGGCGTGAGTTGCCGTCAAATTTGAAAAGCCAGTGATGAAGTTTCAACGCATCGGCAAGCTGGAGGCGTTCCTCCACCTGGTGGATGGCGCCATCGGGTTCGGGTTGATCTCCGCTGCTGCGCTTGCCGCCATCGTCGGGCAGTTCATCCTGGGGGCAATACTGGCGGCGCTCGCGATGGGCATGTTCCTGCGGTTCAAGCGCGGACGTGTGCGCAAGTAGACGCGGCGAAGCCAGAACGCACCCGCATCGAAGCCACGGCAAACCCCACTCGCGATCGAGCCCGTGACGGCGAGCATCGCCGTCGTGTGAACGCCGACAGCCGCGAACGCGAGCATCAGCGAATCGGATGCTGCGATCTGTCTGCCCGCGCCATCTCCCATGCACAGCGGGATCAGCGCCGGCACCAGCATCAGCCCGGCACCATGCGCGGTGGACATCATGAAAGACCAGAGCGCGAGCCCTGCATGCCCTGCCGGCGCGCGCGCAACCTTCGGCGCGCGGCCCCACAGGTGAAGCACCGCGACTGCCACGAAGAGGCCGCCCGCCAGCACCTGCACCACCGTGCGGTCCATCGACAGCCCGAACGCCACCGCGCCGGCCACCAGCGCGATCGATGCCACATGGCCGACGGCGATCGGCATCAACGCCCGCAGTGCCTGCGCCCGGTCCCCCGAGCGCACGCCCCACGCCGCGGCCAGCATCCAGCCCGTGGCGGGGTTCAGCCCATGCAGGGCGCCGACGCCCGCGACCGCGAGCCAGGGCCAAAGGCCTGTGTCTGCCACGACATGCTCCGCGCGTTCAGCGTTCAATCGCTGCCGTGGCAGCACGAGCCCGCCGCGGGCTTCGCCGCCTCCGGCGCCGGCTCGTAGCGGTCGTGGTGCCGCACCCAATCCATCGTGTAGACCGGGTTGTGCTCGTCGCGTCCCTTCGGGGTGAGGTCGAGCAGGTTGTACGTGCCCATCATCACTTCGACGCCGCGCTCGTAGGTCGAGTAGGTGTGGAACACCTCGCCCGCGTCGTCCTTGTAGAACACGCTCACGCCGGGCGCTTCCTCTGCGGGGAAGGGCCGAACGCTGTAGTTGTAGTAGACCTCGCCTTTGCCCTCGGCCCACTCCCGCGGCTTGAAGCTCACGCCGAAGTCGTAATTGAAGTCGCTCTCGTACGCCGACACCCACTTGAACTGCCAGCCCATGCGCGCGCGAAAGCGCTCGATCTCGGCCAGCGGCGCGCGCGAGACGACCAGCATCGTCACGTCGCGGTGTTCCAGGTGCACCTTCATGCCCGCGATGTGGTCGGCCATGTACGAGCAGCTCGGGCAGCCTTGCTCCCAGTCCGGGCCGAACATGAAGTGCTGCACCACCAGCTGGCGGCGGCCTTCGAAGAGGTCGGCGAGCGTGCGCTGGCCTTCGGGCGTGTCGAAGGTGTAGTCCTTCGCGACGCGCGTCCACGGCAGGGCGCGGCGCTCGCGGGCGATCTCGTCGCGCAGGTGGCTCAGCTCTTTCTCGCGCGCCAGCAGCGCCTTGCGCTGGGTGAGCCATCGGTCCTTCGAGACGACGGGGTGGTTCTTCAAACTGGTTTCCGCAGTGAGGGTGTTCATGGCGTTCTCCTTGAATCGAGGTTGTCTGCGGGCCTCTTCAGGCCCGGGCGGATCTGGGGCGGCGCACGGCGCGCACCTTGCCGGTGCCGCCGCCGCCGCAATAGAAGAGATCGGCCCCATCGGATTCGAGGCCGCTGATGTTCACGCCGCGCGGCATCTCCAGCCGCTCGAGCACGGCGCCGCTGTGCGGATCGATGTGGCGCAGCTCGCTCTCGTCGCCCTCCCAGGTCGCGTGCCAGAGCTCGCCATCGACCCAGGTCACGCCGGTCACGAAACGGTTCGATTCGATGGTGCGCAGCACGTCGCCGGTGGCGGGGTCGATCTGGTGGATCTTGCGGTCGCGGTACTGCCCGACCCACAGGCTTCCCTCGGCCCAGGTGAGGCCCGAGTCGGCGCCGTGGCCGGGCGCGGGAATCGACTGCAGCACGTCGCCCGTGGCCGGGTCGATCTTGTCGATGCGCTCCTCGGCGATCTGGTAGAGGTGCTTGCCGTCGAAGGCGGTGCCGGCATCGGCGGCGCGGTCCAGCGTGCGGGTGTGCTCGCCGCTTTCGGGGTCGAAGGCGATCAGCCGGGCGCCGGTGGCGGCCCACACGCGCTGGCCGTCGTGGGTCACGCCGCCCACCTTGTCCACGCCCGCGAAGGGGCCGTACTCGCGCACGATCTCGGCCGTGCGCACTGCTGCCCTGGGGGTGTCTTTGCTGCTGTTCATCGTTGGCTCCTTGGGGGTGTGCGCCGTGGATCGGCGCCCTGGAGACAACTCTATTCAATCGGCAGCGAAGCGGGGAGTAACAAGATCGTCGTGAATCCCGCGAGCGGCGGCGCAAGCCAGCGCTGCGCCCGCGCGCGGCCGATGGCGCGCACACGCCCCTCGGCCTCCAGCTCGGCGAGGGCGCGCTGTACGGTGCGCTGGCTCGCATCCAGCGCGAGCGCGAGGGCCGAGGTCGACCATGCCGCGCCGTCGGACAGCAGCGCCACCAGCGAGGCCTGCTCGCCATCGATGGGCGGCGCGATCAGCACCACCTCGCGCCCGTCGCGCGGCTTGAGCGCAAAGCCGCGCGCGGTGGCCTCGATGCCCGCCTGTGCCGCGACGAGCGCGCGCAGCCGGCCGATCTCCACGCGCAGGCGCGCGCGCAGCGTCTCGTCGGGGTAGCGGGTGTTGAAGGCGTAGGCGATCAGCGCTTCGCGCTCGACGTCGCCGGGCCATGCCTCGGCGAGCGCGCGCGCCAGCGCGAAGAGCACGGGCCGGCGCGCGAGCGGCCGCCATGCGTCACCCGCGCCCACGCCGCGGCGGCAGGCATCGACCACCAGGGCGTCCGAGGCCAGCAGCGCCGCGACTTCATCGAGGCGCAGCGCCTGCTCGCCGCCGGGAAAAAGCCGCCGCGCGGCGGGGCGGTCGAGCGCGGCCTGCGCCTCCGCCACCTCGGCCGCGAGCGCCGGCACGCGGGCGCGCCCGGCCGCCTCTTGCGCGCGGGCGAGCGATGCGCGCGCGGGGCCGATGCGCAGCGAGCGCAACGCGAGCTCGGCCGCGGTGAGCTCGGCCACGGCAGCCAGCGGCGGCGACAGCGCCTGGCCCTCGAGCAGCGCGAGCGCGGCGGCGGCTTCGTCCAGGCGCCCGATGAGCAGCAGCCGGCGCGCCGCGATGAGCCGCGCCTGCCGCGCATTGGCGAAATCGTCGTGCGCTTCCAGCGTGGCCGCGGCCGCCGCGAGCGCACGCGGCGTGCCACCGAAGTCGCGCATGGCCATCGCCACTTCGGCCTCGGCGACCACGCAGCGCGCACGCGCGAGCTCTTCGTGCGCGCCGAAGGCACGCGCCGCGCGGCGCAGCAGCTCGCGGGCGCGCGGGTGCTCGCCCAGTTGCGCCATCGCGATGCCGCGCAGCGCCAGCGCGGGCGGATCGTCGCGCAGCGCAACGCGCTTGAGGGCGCCGAGCGCGTCCCCGGCGGCAAGGGCGCGAGCGGAGGCGGCGATCAGGGAATCCATGGGCGCCGAGGCTACACCGGGGCGGGCGCCGCCGGCCCCCGCGTCCGTCCGGGATGCTTCCTCTTGTCCTACACGCGCGAGGCGCCCGGGTCCGCAGGATCGCCCGATGAGCAAATCGACCCTCGTATGGATGAGCGCAGCCGCCTGGTGCGCAACATGGTGCGCCATGGCCACCGCCGAACCGGTGAAGGTGCCCGTGGACAGCAGCGACAAGGGCACCGTCTACGTCGCCCCCAACGTCAACTCGACTGAAACCTCGGCCTACACCAAGGGCGCGACGGTCGGCGTGGAGCGGCCCGACGGCAGCGGCACCTACATCGGCACCGACACCTCGATGCCCCGGCCCGTCTACTCGCTGGGCGCGAGCACGGGCGGCAGCATGTCGTTCAACGGCGGCGTGACCTCCGACGGCAAGGCCAACAACGGGGTGAAGGCCGGCGTCACCATCAAGTACTGAGGCGCGGCAGGCTGCGGGCTTGCGATCCCGCGCCCGGATGGCCGCTAGACTCCTGCGCACCACCGCATGAGGAGACCCTGATGACCATCGACACCCTCGCCACCTGGCACCGGCTCGTCACGACGCGCGACGTGAAGGGCCTCGATGCCCTCCTGGACGACAACGCCGTCTTCCTCTCGCCCGTGGTGCACAAGCCGCAGCTGGGCAAGGCCATCACCGCGAAGTACCTGGGCGCGGCCTTTCACGTGTTCTTCAACGAGACCTTCCGCTACGTGCGCGAGCTCAAGGGCGAGCGCGATGCGGTGCTCGAGTTCGAGGTCGAGATCGATGGCATCTCGGTCAACGGCGTGGACATGATCAAGTGGAACGACGCAGGCAAGATCGTCGAATTCAAGGTGATGCTGCGCCCGCTGAAGGCCGTGAACCTCATCCACGAGAAGATGGGCGCGATGCTGCAGGCGACATCGTCCTTGTCGTAATCGGCGCTCATACGGCATTGCGTTCGATCCAAAACCGTTCGGGCTGAGCTTGTCGAAGCCTTGCGCGGCGCTTCGACAAGCTCAGCGCGAACGGTTTGTCTTTTCGAACGTAACCCGTATCAGACCAGCGTGCCGTACACGATGAACCCGTCGTGCGTGGCCACCTTGTCGTAGAGCGTGCGCCCGGCCGTGTTGGTCACATGCGTCTGCCAGTAGACGCGGTGGCCGCCCACGCGCTTCACATGCGCGTACACGCCCTCGATCAATTGCCTTCCGACGCCCTGGCCGCGTTCCGATGACAGCGTGAACAGGTCCGACAGATAGCAGGTCGGCTCGATGCGCGTCATGCTGCGGTGAAAGACGTAGTGCGTGAGCCCCACGAGCCGCCCGTCGCGTTCTGCAACGAGCGCATGCATGGGCTCGTACGCATCGAAGAAACGCTGCCACGTGACCTGCGTGATCTCGTCGGGCAATGCGGTCGGGCCTTCGCGTCCGTAGAAGGCGTTGTAGCCGTCCCAGAGCGGCTTCCAGCCTTCGTAGTCTTCGGGCACCGGGGGGCGAATCAGGAGAGAGGAGGTCGTCATGCGTGGGCAGCCTGCGCGTTGCGGAGCGTTCGATTGCAACACAGCCTCGGGGGTCACCGATCGTTGCCCAGTTGCGCCAACGCTTCCACGTAGGCCGTCGTGGCACCTTCCAGGTAGAGCTGCAAACCGGACAGCTGCTCGGGGCTCAGCTGCTCGACGACCCGCGCGATGGGCGCTCTCACATGCGCGAGCAGCCCTTCCAGGTTTTTCGGCAGCAGGTCCGTGTGCTCCACCACCACCCGCCTTCTGTCCGAAGGGTCGACCGTTCTGCGGGCGTAGCCGGCGTCGACCAGTCGGTCGATGGCGCGCGTTGCGGCGCCGGTGGTCATTCCCAGGCGCTGGCCCAGCTCACCGCTCGTGAGCGCACCTTCCATTTCCAGGATGTTGCCGGCCTGGTAGTCGGTGACCGTGAGGCCGAGGTCTTCGGCGGCGGCCAGGTGAAAAAGAACGACCGCTGCGAGATAGCGGCGATACGGGTTGTTCAGTTGTTTCGGGGTTGTCATCTCGGAGATTCCACGGAGGGCCAGGTCGCCCGAATTTGCCTGCATGTGTGCAGCTAATGCTAGCATGCAGGCAAATTGCACGGAGCACATCGCATGACTACAGATTCGAATTCGTCCATCGAGCACGCACTGGGCCTGATGAAAGCGGCATGGGACGCGGGCGATGCCAAGGCCTATGCCGCGCAGTTCACCGAGAGCGCGAGCTACGTCATCTACGTCGGCCTGTGCTACGTCGGCAGGTCGGCCATCGAGCGTGTCCACGAGCAGGTCTTTGCCCGCTGGCAGAAGGGAAGCCGCATGTCGATCAAGGTGCTGGAGGTGCAGCGGCTCGACGACAACGCGGCCATCGTGCTGACCGAGGGTGGCGTCGGCAAGAAAGAGTTCGTGTCCCGCAACAAGGTCCAGACCTTCACGATGGTCCGCCGCGAAGGCCGCTGGCTGTGCGCAGCATTTCAGAACACGCGCAGGAACCGGCTCCTGATGGCCATGGCGAAATACTTCTCCTGACCTGACCTGGCTATTTCTCGTCGCGCAGCCAATACCACTTGTAGAGCGCCCGCTGCCCGAGGCGCCGGAACGGCGCGAACGCGCGCGACTCCACCAGCCCCATCACGTTCGGGAACGGCAGCGGCGAGTGATAGATCGGCAGCTCGAACACGTCCTTGCCCGTGTCCTTGCCCGCCACGCGCTCGGCCAGCCGCTTGCCGGCCCAGGTCGAGAACGACACGCCGTTGCCGCCGTAGCCCACCGCGTACCAGATCTGCTTGGCCGCATCGGGCTGCGTGATGCGCGGCATCATGTCGTGGCTCATGTCCACCCAGCCCCACCACGAGTAGTCGATGCGGATGTCGGTGAGCGGCGGAAACTTGCGCGCGATCGCATCGGTCAGCAGCTTCAGGTGCACCGGGTCTTCGGCATCGGCGCCGCTCACCGCGCTGCGGCTGCCGATCTGCAGCCGGTTGCCCTTCAAGAGGCGGTAGTAGAAGCGCAGCGTGCGCGTGTCCGTGAGAAAGGTGTGCGACTTGAAATTGGTCGCCGCCAGCTCCGCATCGGAGAGCGGCCGCGTCACCACCGAGTTCGAGAGGATCGGCATGATCCGGTTCTTGAGCATGGGGCTCAGGGCCTGCCCCGTGTAGCCCCCGGTGCACACCGCCACGCGGCGCGCGCGCACCGTGCCGGCGGGCGTGCGCAGGTGATGAATGCCGTCGATGGTGTGCCAGCCCTGCACGGGGCTCGATGTGTGCACCGTCACGCCCAGCGCGCGCGCCCGGCGCATCAGCCCGAAGGTGAACTTCAGCGGATGGATGCCCACGCCCTCGGCCTCGAACATCGCGCCCTTGGCCTCGCGCTCGTCGCAGTAGTCGCGCCGCAGTTCCTCGGTGCCCATCATGCGGGTCGCGTAGCCGAAGGTCTCGCGCATCAGGCGCGCCTCGGCCTCCAGCACGGCGAGCTTCTCGGGCCGGTGCGCGAGGTAGAGGTGGCCGCCATCGAACGCATCGCAATCGATCTGCGTCGTGAGGTGGCGGAAGTTCTCGAAGCCGCTGCGGATCTCGGTATCGAGCTTCTTCGCGGTGTCCAGGCCCCAGCGCTCGATCCACTGCGAGCGCTTGAGGCGCCCGCTCGCGTTCTGCCCCTGTCCGCCGCTGCGGCTGGAGCAGCCCCACGCGGCCTGGTTGGCTTCGAGCACCGTGGCCTGGATGCCGTGCTCCTGCGCGAGATACAGCGCCGTCGACATGCCCGTGGCCCCCGAGCCGATGATGGCCACGTCCACGTCGATGTCGTTCAGCAGCGGCCCGTCGTCCTCGGGCGGCGTGCCCGCGCTGGCCACCCACCAGGTGGGCGCGTAGGCGCGGCCGGCGCCGGGGTCGGCTGCGAGCAGCGGGTCGTATTGCGGGTCGTAGGGGCGGAACGGGTCTTGAGGCGGTTGCATGGGAGCGGCGCCGTCGATGGTCGCGGCGCTGGCGGCACAGGTGAATCGGGCGGTCCCTGCTGCGATGGTCATGAGAGGGCTCCAGTGAAAAAGGCGGTGGCTGCCGGCCTTCGTGCTTGCTCTGATGCGGTGCGCTACGTGGCCGCGGGCAGGTTCGGCCGGGCCTTGCGGAACACGTTCTTCAGGTGGATCTTTCCGTCCCTGAAGGTGAAGACGTCGATGCCGTCGGTCTCGATGCGGCTGCCGTCGGCGGCCGTGCCGGTGAAGGTCCACTGCGAGGTGCCGAAGTCGCCGTGCACGAAGTGCTGGCCGTTCACCCACTGCGCATCGGGCACCGTCTGCCAGGCGCCCGCGAAGGCCTTGCGCACGGCCTCGGTGCCCACATGGCGCGCGCCGCAGGCGTCGGGGCCGGCAGCGGTCTGGAAGATGCAGTCCGGCGTCATGAAGCCCATCAGCGCGTCGATGTCGTGGCGGTTCCAGGCGTCGCTGAAGGCGGCGAGGGTGTCGGTGGTCACCGAAGAAGAGGCGGAAGAAGCGGAGGAATAAGGCTGGGCGGTCACGCGGGAGCTCCGGGGCGGAAATGAATGTCACAAGCCTAGGCAGCGGGGTGCCGGCGCGATAGGTCCAGATGGGGGGATTCGACCGAGCCAGAACGCTGCTGGAGCACCACACGCGGCGATGCCTGCCCTAAACTGCGGCGCACCATGCCCCCGAACTCGCGATCCACCCAGTGGGCGCAGCTTTTCGCGCTGCCCGACCAACCGGCGCTGCCGCTGCAGGCCCGTTTGCGAACCGCCGTGGTGCAGGCGATCCTCGAAGAGCACCTGGCGCCCGGCGCGCCGCTGCCCTCGTCGCGCGAGCTCGCGGCGCTGCTGGGCTTGAGCCGCAACACCGTCACCTCGGCCTACCTGCAGCTGATCGACGAAGGTTTCCTGGAAGCGCGCCCGCGCAGCGGCGTGTTCGTGGCGCACGACGCGCGCCCGCTCTCGGCCGTGCATGCCGAGCCGCTGGTCGGCCGAAGCGGCCAGGCGAGCCAGCCGCCCGAGTGGTCGCACCGCGTGCTGCGCTCGCTGGTCGACAAGCCCACGCTCTCCAAGCCCGACCGCTGGCGCGATTACCCGTACCCGTTCGTCTACGGCAACTACGACCCGCAGCTTTTTCCGACCGAAGACTTTCGCGAGTGCTGCGCCCGCAGCCTCGCGCGCTCGCAGCTGCCGCACTGGACGCCCGACTTCGAGACCGACGACGTGCCCGACCTCATCGAGCAGATCCGCACGCGCTTGCTGCCCAAGCGCGGCGTGTTCGCGCTGAAGGAAGAGATCCTCGTCACCATGGGCGCGCAGCACGCGTATTACCTGCTGGCCGAGGCGCTCTTCGACGAACAGACGCGCGTGGGCCTCGAAGAGCCCGGCCACCCGCATGCGCGCAACAGTTTTTCGCTCCGGCAGCCCAAGTGGGTGGAGGTGGATGTCGATGAAGACGGCCTCGTGGTCGATGCGCTCCCCGCGGCCGATTACCTCTTCGTCACGCCCTCGCACCAGAGCCCGACCACCGCGACGCTGAGCCTGGAGCGGCGGCAGTGGCTGCTGCGCAAGGCCGAGCTGCAGGACTTCGTGATCATCGAGGACGACTACGAGGCGGAGAACCTGTACGAAGGCGCGCCGATGCCCGCCTTGAAGAGCCTCGACAAGACGGGGCGGGTGATCTACGTGGGCTCGGTGTCCAAGAGCCTGTCGCCTGCGCTGCGGCTGGGGTTCATCGTGGCGCCGCGAGCGTTGATCAAGGAACTGCGGTTGATCCGGCATGCGATGGTGCGGCATCCGAGTGCTTTCTTGCAGCACGCCTATGCGCTGTTTCTTTCGCTCGGGCATCACGAGTCGCATGCGCGGCGGGTGAACCACGCGATGCAGGAGCGGCTGGCCATTGCTGCGCAGGCGCTGCGGGATCACTTGCCGGATTTCGAGTTCCGGCTGCCTTCTGGGGGCGCGTCCATCTGGGTGCAGGCGCCTACTTGGGTGGATGCGACGGAGCTGTCTCTCATGGCGCGCAACCATGGCGTGCTGATCGAGGCTGGCGACGTGTTCTTTGCACGGCCGCCTTATCCGTGTCCCTTCTTTCGGCTGCGCTTGTCCTCGATTGCTGCGTCGCAGATTCCGGCTGGGATTCGGGCGCTTGGGCTTGCTGTTGAAGAGCTGGCGTTGGCGCGTGGCGAGAAGCGGGCTGCGGGGCTTCGAACGCATTGAATTGATTTCTTTCCCGAGGCCGGGTCTCGCCCCGGCGGGCGACTCACTTTCTTTTGCTTCGCCAAAAG
>NZ_JAEFCB010000009.1 GCF_016405905.1 Variovorax sp. IB41
CGCCTACGGCCCGATGGTGCCGGACGCCGCGAAGAAGCAGGCCGACGACATCAAGGCCAAGATGATCGCGGGCACCTTCGATATCTTCAAGGACGGCATCAAGGACAACAAGGGCGCGGTCGTGGTGCCGGCCGGCAAGGTCCTGAAGCAGACGGACCTGGAGCTGGAGAAGATGAACTACCTCGTCGAAGGCGTCATCGGCCAGGCCTGAGGTCCAGGTTCATGCGCAGCGCCCTCAAGGAATTCGCCCTGCCGGTGTTCGCCATCGCGGCGGCGCTGCTGCTGTTCGGCGTGCTCGTGGCCTTCGCCGGCGTCGATCCGGTGGAGGTATGGGCGACGCTCTTCAAGGGCGCGTTCGGCGACTGGTTCTCGTGGCAGAACACGCTGCAGCGCGCGGCGCCGCTGATGCTCACCGCGCTGTGCGTGGCGTTGCCGGCGCGCGCGGGGCTGATCGTCATCGGCGGCGAAGGCGCGCTGGTGCTGGGCGGCCTGGCCTGCGCGGCGCTCGCGCATGCGGTGCCGCTGCCCGGCAACGTCGTGGGCACGGTGGTCGTCTGCATCGCGGGGGCGCTCGCCGGTGCGCTGTGGATCGTGCTCGCGGGGTGGCTGCGCCAGTACCGCGGGATCAACGAGACCATCAGCAGCCTGCTGCTGGCCTACATCGCGATCGGCATCTTCAAGCACCTGGTCGAGGGGCCGCTGCGCGATCCGGCGAGCCTGAACAAGCCATCGACGTACGCGCTGAACGACGGGCTGCTGATCGGCGGCATCGGCGGTTCCGACGTGCATTGGGGCCTGGCGATCGGCGTGGTGGTCTGCCTTGCGCTCGGTTGGTGGCTGCGCGCGACCGCCTCGGGCTTTTCGGTGCGGGTGGTCGGCGGCAATCCGCGCACCGCGCAGCTCGTGGGCCTGCCGGCTACGCGGCTCATCCTGGGCAGTTGCGCGCTGGGCGGCGCGTGCGCGGGGCTCGCGGGCGCGATCGAGGTGGCGGCGGTGCACACCAACGCCAACGCTTCGTTGATCGCGGGGTACGGCTACGCGGGCATCCTCGTGTCGTTCATCGCGCGGCACAACCCGGTGGCCATCGTGCCGGTGGCGATTTTGTTCGGCGGCTTCGGCGCGGCGGGGAGCCTTTTGCAGCGGCGGCTCGGGCTGCCCGATGCGTCGGTGCTGGTGCTGCAGGGCATCGCGTTCGTGCTGATCCTGGCGAGCGAGGGCTTGCGCATGATCGACTGGAAGGCGCTGCGCGCGCGCCTGTTCCGTGCTTCGGGGAGCCCGGCATGACCGCCGACCAATGGATCGCGCTCGTGGCCGGCATCGTCGGCGGCGCGCTGCGCGTGGGCGCGCCCTTTCTTTTCGTGAGCCTGGGCGAATGCCTCACCGAGAAATCGGGCCGCATCAACCTCGGGCTCGAAGGCGTGCTGGTGCTGTCGGCGATGGCGGCCTTCGGCGGCGCGTACCTCACCGACTCGGCCTGGCTCGGCGTGCTGATCGGCGCAACGGCGGGCGCGGTGCTCGCGCTGCTGCACGGCCTCCTGTGCTCGCTCGATCGCGTCAACGATGTGGCGACCGGCATCGCATTGATGCTGCTCGGCACGGGCCTCGCGTTCTACCTGGGCAAGCCGCTGATCCAGCCGCAGGCGCCGCAGATCCCCGCGATTCCGCTGGGCTTCTGGAGCGACAACACGGTGGTGCGCTCGGCGCTGCAGCTCAATGCGCTCGTGCCCATCGGCGTGGCGCTCGCGGTGCTGCTCTGGTGGGGCTTCGCCCGCACGCGCGCGGGCCTGCTGGTGCGCATGGCCGGCGATTCGGCACAGGCCACGCGCGCGCTCGGCTACTCGGTCTCGGGGCTGCGCATCGCGGCGACGACAGCCGGCGGCTTCATCGCCGGGCTCGGTGGCGCATCGCTCACGCTGTTCTATCCGGGCAGCTGGAACGAGGGCATCTCCAGCGGCCAGGGCCTCATCGCCGTCGCGCTCGTGATCTTCGCGCGCTGGAGCCCGCTGCGCTGCGTGGGCGCGGCCTTTCTCTTCGGCGGCGCGGGGGCCATCGGGCCCGCGCTGCAATCCATCGGCATCGGCTGGGGCTACCACCTCTTCAACACCGTGCCCTATGTGCTCACGCTGGTGATCCTGGTGCTCACCTGCAAGCCGGGGAGCGCCGCCATCGGCAGCCCGGGCGAACTTTCATCGACAAGGAACTGAACACCATGAGCGGTCTGGGTGGCCTCAACAAATCGGCGCACGGCGTCGTCGTCGGGCTGGTGCAATTGCAGCTGCCGAACGTGAAGACGCCGGCCGACCTCGCCGCGCAGGCGCAGCGCATCTGCGAGATGGTGGGCAAGGCGCGCCGCAACCAGTCGACCATGGACCTCGTGGTGTTTCCGGAGTACGCGCTGCACGGCCTCTCGATGGACACCAACCCCGAGATCATGTGCACGCTCGACGGCCCCGAAGTCGCGGCCTTCAAGAACGCGTGCGTCGAACACCGCATCTGGGGCTGCTTCTCGATCATGGAGGCCAACCCCGGCGGCAACCCGTACAACAGCGGGCTCATCATCGACGACCAGGGTGAGATCAAGCTCTACTACCGCAAGCTGCACCCGTGGGTGCCGGTCGAGCCCTGGGAGCCGGGCAACCTCGGCATTCCGGTGTGCGACGGGCCCAACGGCAGCAAGCTCGCACTCATCATCTGCCACGACGGCATGTTCCCCGAGATGGCGCGCGAGGCTGCGTACAAGGGCGCCGACATCATCCTGCGCACGGCCGGCTACACCGCGCCGATCCGCCATGCGTGGAAGATCACCAACCAGTCCAACGCCTTCTGCAACCTCGCCTACACCGCAAGCGTGTGCCTCACCGGCAGCGACGGCAGCTTCGACTCGATGGGCGAAGGCATGTTCTGCAACTTCGACGGCACGGTGCTGGCCGAGGGCGGCGGGCGCGTGGACGAGATCATCACCGCCGAGCTGCGGCCCGACCTCGTGCGCGAGGCGCGCACCGGCTGGGGCGTGGAGAACAACATCTACCAGCTCTACCACCGCGGCTACGTCGCGGTGAAGGGCGGCGCGCAGGACTGCCCCTACACCTACATGCACGACATGGCCGCCGGCACCTACAGGCTGCCGTGGAGCGCCGACGTGAAGGTGACCGACGGCACCGGCTGCGGCTTCGCGCCGCCGGAACGCAATTACCAAGGATGAACACGGCCATGACCACTGCAATCGCCGAACGCCACGTGGCGGCCGAGCCCTACGCCTGGCCCTACAACGGGGACCTGCGCCCGGAGAACACCGCGCTGATCGTGATCGACATGCAGACCGACTTCTGCGGCAAGGGCGGCTACGTCGACGTGATGGGCTACGACCTTTCGCTGGTGCAGGCGCCGATCCAGCCGATCGCGCGCACGCTCGCCGCCTTGAGGCCGCTGGGCTTTCACATCATCCATACGCGCGAAGGCCACCGGCCCGACCTCGCGGACCTGCCGGCCAACAAGCGCTGGCGCTCGCGGCAGATCGGCGCCAACGGCGTAGGCATCGGCGACGACGGCCCGTGCGGGCGCATCCTCGTGCGCGGCGAGCCGGGCTGGGAGCTCATTCCCGAACTGGCGCCGCTGCCCGACGAAGTGGTGATCGACAAGCCCGGCAAGGGCTCGTTCTATGCGACCGACCTGGAGCTCATTCTGCGCACGCGCGGCATCGAGAACCTGATCCTCGCGGGCATCACCACCGACGTGTGCGTGCACACCACGATGCGCGATGCGAACGACCGCGGCTTCGAGTGCCTCTTGCTGTCCGACTGCACGGCCGCCACCGACCACGGCAACCACCTGGCCGCGCTGAAGATGATCACGATGCAGGGCGGCGTGTTCGGCGCGCACTCCACCTCTCAGCAATTGCTGGCCGCGCTGGGCTGATGCACGCATGAGCGCCGCGCCGGGCCACCCCAAGCAAGCTCGCACCGCAGTGCGAAGCACGGAGGCACTCCAATGACCGCAGTTCCTCACGCCATCGGCGCACTGCCCGCGGGCAGCGGCGCCCTTGCGCTCGACACCTACGAATTGACCAAGCGCTTCGGCGCCTTCACCGCAATGGACAAGGTGACCATGCGCGTCGAGCCCGGCACAGTCCACGCATTGCTTGGCGAGAACGGTGCAGGCAAGAGCACGCTGGTGAAGTGCGTGGCCGGCTTCCAGCGCGCGGAGGAGGGCAGCATCCTGATCGACGGACGCGAGCAGGACATCGCCAATCCCATCGTCGCGCGCGCGCTGGGCATCGGCATGGTCTACCAGCACTTCACGCTCGCGCCGGGCATGACGGTGGCCGAGAACCTGCTGCTGGCCGGCGGCAAGACGCCCGCATTGATCGACTGGAAGACCAAGCGCGCGGAACTGAAGGCGTTTCTCGCAACCACGCCCTTCAGCCTCGACCTCGATGTGCGACCGTCGGAGCTCGCGGCGGGCGAGAAGCAGAAGCTCGAACTGCTCAAGCAGCTGTACCTGAAGCCGCGCCTCCTGATCCTCGACGAGCCCACCTCGGTGCTCACGCCGCAGGAGGCCGACGAGGTGCTGGGCCATGTGCGCGAGTTCGCGCGCAGTGGCCTGTGCACCGTGCTCATCATCACGCACAAGTTCCGCGAGGTGATGGCCTATGCGGACAGCGTGACGGTGCTGCGCAGGGGCAAGGCGGTGCACCACTGCCGCGTGGCGGACACGAGCCCGGCGCAATTGGCCGAGGCCATGATGGGTGGCGAAGACGCGGCCGTTGCCGCGCCGGCTTCATCGCCTGTCGTGAGGAAACCCGTGGCCCATGCGGCGCCGGTTGCATTGAAGGTCGAGGGCCTGAAGGCGCAGGGCGACCGCGGCACGCTCGCGCTGCATGACCTGAGCCTGTCCGTGCGTGCCGGCGAGATCCTCGGCGTTGCAGGCGTCTCCGGCAACGGACAGCGCGAGCTGGTCGAAGCCCTGGTCGGCCAGCGCCCACGATTGGCCGGCCGCGTGACCGTGATGAGCCAACCGTACAACGCACGCCGTGCCGAGAACCGCAGCCTCAAGGTGCGCAGCCTTCCCGAGGAGCCGCTGCGCAATGCCTGCGTCGGCGACCTCAGCGTGGCCGAGAACATGGCGCTGCGCGATTTCGACAGGGCGCCCCTGTCGCGCGGCGGCGTGCTGAACTTTCCGTACTGGCGAAGTCGTGCGCGCGAGTGGATTGCCGAATACGGCGTCAAGACGCAGGGCGAGGGCGCGCCGATCCGCAGCCTCTCGGGCGGCAATGTGCAGCGTGCGGTGCTCGCGCGCGAACTGGCCGGCGACATCAACGTGCTGATCGCCGCGAACCCCGTGTTCGGCCTGGACTTCGCCGCCGTCGCGGAGATTCACGCGCGCATCGTGCAGGTGCGCGAGAAGGGCGGGGCGGTGCTGCTGGTCAGCGAAGACCTGGACGAACTGCTCGAGCTGGCCGACCGCATCGTCGTGATGAGCGAAGGAAAGATCGTGTTCGAGACCCCGGCCGCCGGTGCCGAGCGCCACGTGATCGGCGCGCACATGGGCGGTGGACACCACTGAACGGAGCCAGCATGCGCATCGAAGCCAACCCCTTCGCCTACGAGTTCGCGTTGAAGGACACCGCGCTGGTCCTCATCGACATGCAGCGCGATTTCATCGAGCCCGGCGGCTTCGGCGAAACGCTGGGCAACGACGTGTCGCTGCTCGAAGCGATCGTTCCTGCAACCAAGGCCGCGCTGGCGGCATGGCGCAAGGCCGGCGGCCTGGTGGTCCACACGCGCGAGGCGCACAAGGCGGACCTCTCGGACTGTCCGCCCGCCAAGCGAAGCCGCGGCAACCCGAGCCTGCGCATCGGCGACGAAGGCCCGATGGGCCGCATCCTCGTGGCCGGCGAGCCCGGCAACCAGATCATCGACGCGCTCGCGCCGGTCGAGGGCGAGATCGTCATCGACAAGCCCGGCAAGGGCATGTTCTACGCGACCGATCTGCACGAACTGCTGCAGCAGCGCGGCATCACGCACCTGCTGTTCGGCGGCGTCACCACCGAGGTCTGCGTGCAGACCAGCATGCGCGAGGCCAACGACCGCGGCTACGACGGCCTGCTGCTGGAGGACTGCACCGAGAGCTACTTCCCGGCCTTCAAGGCGGCGACGCTCGACATGATCCGCGCGCAGGGCGCCATCGTCGGCTGGACCGCGCCGAGCGCGGCGTTGCTCGCCGCGCTGAACCACGCGGCGTGAAGCCGGCGCCAGCGACTACCATCCCCCACGTGTCTACCGTCCGACCCCGCCCAGCACCCCCCGCGCCCGCAGCCGCCGCCGATGCGGCCGTTTTTCGTACACGCGCCGACGAGGTCTACGCGCAGCTCAAGCGCGACGTGGCCGAGTTCATCCTCGTGCCCGGCGACCGCTTCACCGAGAACGAGATCAGCGACCGGCTCGGCGTGTCGCGCACGCCGGTGCGGCAGGCGCTCTTCCGGTTGCAGCAGGAGGGTTTCGTGGAGGTGCTGTTCCGCAGCGGCTGGCGCGTGCTGCCGTTCGATTTCGACCAGTTCGAGCAGCTCTACGATTTGCGCATGGTGCTGGAGACCACCGCGGTGCATCGCATCTGCGAAGCCGACCACCGCGTCGATCGCAGCCTGCTCGACACGCTGGCCGGCATCTGGCTCGTGCCCGCGGCCGAGCGCAGCACCGACACCGCCCAGGTCGCGCAGTGGGACGAAGCCTTTCACTGCTCGCTCGTGGCGGCCGCCGGCAACGCCGAGATGGCGCGCGTGCACAGCGACGTGACCGACCGCATCCGCATCATCCGCCGGCTCGACTTCACGCAGCAGCCGCGCATCGAGGCGACCTATGACGAGCACGCGAAGATCCTCAAGGCGATTCGCGCGAACCGCGGCGATCAGGCCGCGATGCTGCTGCGCGCGCACATCGAGACCAGCCAGGCGGAGGTGCGCAAGATCACGCTGCACCAGGTGCATCTGGCGCGGCACGCGGGCAAGACGGCGCCGCGCTGAGGGGATTCAGTCCGCGGTGATGTTCCCGCGCTTGACCACCCCCGCCCACCGGTCCGCATCCTTCTTCACCAGCGCCCCGAACTCCGCCGGCGTCGAGCTCGCCGGCACCATGCCCTGCGACTCGAAGGACTTCGCCACGTCGGGTTGCTTCAACACCGCCGCGATCTCCTTGTTGAGCCGCGCGACCACCTCGGGCGGCGTGCCCTTGGGCGCGAGCACGCCGTACCACATGTCCACGTTGTCGGCGGTCACGCCGGCCTCGGCGAGCGTGGGCACATCGGGCAGTTGCGGCAGCCGCTTGCTGCTGCCGGTGGCGATGGCCTTGAGCTTGCCGACCTGGATGTGCTGCAGCGCCACGTGCACCGGCAGGAACATGTAGTCGATGCGCCCGCCCAGGAGGTCGGTCACCGCGCCGGCCGTGCCCTTGTAGGGCACGTGCAGCAGGTCGGTGCCGGTGCCCTGCATCAGGAGCGCCATCGACAGGTGATGCGGCGTGCCCACGCCCGGCGTGGCGTAGGTCAGCTTGGCCGGCTCCGCCTTGGCCGCGCTCACCATCTGTGCGACCGACGTCGCCTTCTGCACGTTCGGGTTGGTCACCAGCAGCAGCGTGCCCCACGAGGTGAGCGACACCGGCGCGAAGTCGGCTACCGGGTCGTAGCCGAGCGACTTGTAGAGGCTGCGGTTCATCACCAGCGTGTTGACCTGCACCATCAGCGTGTAGCCGTCGGGCTTGGCGCGCGCGACCTTCTCGCTGCCGATGTTGCCGCTGGCGCCTGCCAGGTTTTCCACGATCACGGGCTGGCCCAGCAGCGCGGGCAGGCGGGCCGAGAGCTGGCGCGCAACCAGGTCGATGCCGGTGCCCGGCGTGTAGGGCACGACGAGCGTGATCGGCTGGTCGGGCCAGGCATGGGCTGCGGCGGCACTCGCCGCGACGAGCAGGGTGGCGAGGGTCTTGGTGATGAATCGCATGGGTTGGTCTCCGTCTTGTTCTGTGATCGAGAAGTGCCGGCGCTCAGAGGTACGAGGCGCGCGCCTTCAGCGCCACCGGGTCGTAGCCGGCCACGCGCTTGTAGTTGTCCGAAATGGCCTGCAGCTCGGCGCGGCTCACCACGTCCTCGATCTGCCCGAAGCGCTTTCCGCCCGAGCGCTCGAACACTTCGCGCAGGATCGCGTCGGGCGGGTTGCTGCGGTTGGTGAGCACCACGTTGGTGGTGGCCTTCACGCGCACGCGGTCGTAGTCCTCGAGCGCCGCGGTGCCGACGCCCAGGTCCTTGAGCGCGCCTGCGAGAAAGCGCGCATCGATGATCGCCTGCCCCGCGCCGTTGGAGCCGCGCGGCACCATCGGGTGCGCGGCGTCGCCCAGCAGCGTGAGGCGGCCGTGCGTCCAGCGCGGCAGCGGATCCTGGTCGACCATCGGGTACTCCAGGATGGTGTCCGAGGCGCGGATCAGCGCGGGCACGTCGAGCCAGTCGAAGTGCCAGTCGGCGAACGCGGGGAGAAAGTCCTCGAGCCGGCCGGCACGGCTCCAGTCGCGCATCGCGGGCTGCGGCGCGTGGATCTCGGCGACCCAGTTCACCAGCTGGTGGCCTTCGGCGTCGATGTCGTTGCGGATCGGGTAGATCACCATCTTGCCGACCGCGAGCCAGCCCGCGCGCACCATGCTCGCGCCCGAGAGAAAGGGCTTCCAGCGCGCGGTGCCGCGCCACATGTTCACGCCCGAGTAACGCGGCGCGCCTTCGTTCGGATAGAGCTGCTTGCGCAAGGCCGAGTGGATGCCGTCGCAACCGATGGCCACGGCGCCGCGCACATCCTGCACGGTGGGCGCATCGGCGAAGTGCACGGTGACGCCGCCCGCATCCTGCGCGACGCCGGTGCAGCGGTGGTTGCAGACCACGCTGTCGGGGCCCAGGCGCTTGAGCGTCTCTTCGAGCAGCACCGTCTGCAGGTCGCCGCGATGGATCGAGAACTGCGGCCAGCCGTAGCCCGCGTGCTCGCCCGCGGCTTCCTGGAAGATCAGCTGGCCGTGCTCGGTGAAGAAGATCGACTCCTTCGTGCGCACGCCCACCTTGTCCAGCTGCGGCAGCAGGCCGAGTTCGGTCAGCTCGCGCACCGCATGCGGCAGCAGGTTCACGCCCACGCCCATGGGCTTGAGTTCGGGCACGGCCTCGTACACGCGGCAGGGAATGCCGGCCTGGTGCAGGCTCAGCGCGAGGGTCAGGCCGCCGATGCCGGCGCCCAGGATGATCACTTGCTTGTCGTTCATGGCTGTCGAATGGGTTGCGTTTGTCTCCAGCCGTATTGGGAACGGAAGTTCGCCATTTGTGAAATTTAGATGTGCTATGGATTTATCATGAATCCTTATGAACCTTTCGACCCGCCAGATGCGCGCCTTTCTGCAGGTCGCGCGCCTGGGCAACTTCACGCGCGCGGCCGAGCAGGCGCACATCACGCAGGCGGGGCTGAGCATCCTGATCCGCGAGATGGAAAAGCAGCTGGGCTGCCGGCTCTTCGACCGCACCACGCGCGTGGTGAACCTCACGCCCGCGGGGCGGCGGTTGCTGCCGGTGGTGGAACGGCTCGTCACCGACCTCGACGACGTGGCCGCGCAGCTCGGTGCCGAAGGCGACGAAGCGCGCCAGACCTTGCGCATCGCGGCCACGCCGCTGGTGTCGTCGCACCTGCTGCCGCAGGTGTTCACCACGTTCCGCCAGGCGCATCCGCAGGTGAGCCTGCGCCTCTTCGATGCCGACCTGCGCGATGTCGAGGCGATGGTCGCGGCCGGCGATGCCGATGTGGGCCTCGGCTTCTTCTTCAAGGCCGCGGCGGGCCTGGAGCGCACGCCGGTCGGACGCTTTCACCTGATGCGGGTGGCGGCGTCTGCAGATGAGGCCGATGAAGCGCCGGCCATCGGCACGGTGCCATGGTCCGCGCTGCGCACCGCCGAGCTCATCGGCCTGCCACCGGGCAACCCGATCCAGAAGGTGATCGACCAGCACCTGGTGGCCACCATCGGCCGCGCCGATGCGCAGCGGCCCACCTTCAATTTCTTCGGCACGCTGATCTCGATGGTGGAGGCTGGCTTCGGCACCGCGGTGATGCCGACTTTCGCGCTCGCGGCCTGCCGGCGGCACCGCGTGCGCACCGACGTGCTGGTCAAGCCGAAAGTAGGGCTGGACTTCTATCGCATCGCCAAGCGCGGCGCGCACGAGACCGAGGCGATGCAGGCTTTCGTGGCGACGCTGGAGAAGGCGCTGCCCGCGCTCTCGCGTTAATCCTCGCCGGAGGGTTCGGCCAGCCGCTTGCGCAGGAACTCCGCGAAGGCATAGGCGATCACCGGCAGCTGCCGCCCGCGCAGGCTGGCCAGCACCAGTTCGCCGCGCGGAAAGCCGCGGTCCTCGATGTCACGGGCCACGATGTTGGGGTCGTCGGTCCAGGTGCCGATGGCCATCTGGAACGAGATCGACTGGCCGTCGTACAGGCAGCCGCGCAAAAATTCGAAGCTGTTGCTCTCCACCATGGCGCGGATCGAGGTGGAGCTGCGCGCGAGAAAGCGCTCGAGCAGTTGGCGTCCGCCCGTGTCGCGGTTCGGCAGCACCACCGGGAAGTCGGCGCAGTCGCGCAGGCGCAGGGTCTTGGCCTTCGCGAGCGGATGGCGCCTGTGCATGATCGCCATGAGCTTTTGCTCGACCGCGCACACGCGCTCGATGTCGGCCTCCGGCGCGAGGTTGAACACCAGCGCGAGGTCGGTCTCGAAACTGCGCAGCGCGCTCGCGGCCTGCACGTGATCGCCGATGCGCGCATCGAAACCCACCAGCGCATGCGTGCGGCCGAAGTCGTTGATGGCGGCCGGCAGGAAGCGCGGCGCGAGCGCTTGGCTCGCCACCAGCCGCACCGCGCCGCGCCGCAAGCCCTGCAGCTCCTCGATCTCGGAGCGCACGCGGTCCAGTTCCGACGCGCGGCCGCGGATGTAGCGCACGAACAGCTCGCCCGCCGCGGTGAGCCGCATGCCGCGCGGCAATCGCTCGAAGAGCGGCGTGCCCAGCTCTTCCTCCAGGTCCTGGATGCGGCGGTTGACGGCCGAGGGCGCGACATGCAGGCGCTCGGCCGCCTGGCGGATGGAGCCGGCGCGGGCGACTTCGTCGGCGTAGCGCAGGAAGCGAAGGTGGTTCATGCCCGCTGCAGTTGCACGAAGCGCGCCACGAATGCCGCGCTGCGTGTTGCCGCAACGGCAACGCACAGTACGTGAATCGGTACGGATCGAGAGCACCTTCTGGCACGTCGGCTGCGTGCCCGCATCGCATGACACGCCGATCCGCACCTTCGCGCACCAACACCGAGCAACCGTCCGCCCGCTTCGGCCCGGTGCCCCACAACGCATGGACGCTGGCCGGTGGCCGCGTCAGCCTGGTGCGCGCACCGAAACGGCCGCTGCCGGTGCAGATGCCCGCCGAGCCGCAGCCGATCGAGTTCGACCTCGCGCGCAGCGCGCTCGTCGTGATCGACATGCAGAACGACTTCTGCCACCCCGAGGGCTGGTTCGCCCAGAAGGGCATCGGCATCCGCGCGGCGCGCAAGCCGATCGCGGCCATCGCCCGCCTGCTGCCGGCGTGGCGCGCGGCCGGCGGCGCGGTGGTGTGGCTCAACTGGGGCATCCGCGCGGACCGCCTCAACCTGTCGCCCACGGTGCAGTTCAAGGGCAAGCGCAGCGCCGATGGCGTCGGCTACGCCGAGCATTCGCCCATCGACCACGGGCCTTCGCTGGTGCAGGGCGAGTGGGGCGCGCAGGTGATCGACGAGTTGGCCGGCGCGCCCGGCGACATCACCGTCCACAAGCACCGCCTGAGCGGCTTCTGGGACAACGAGCTCGACAGCATCCTGCGCCAGCAGGGCATCACCACGCTGCTGTTCGCGGGCATCAACACCGACCGCTGCGTGTTCTCGACGTTGCAGGACGCGAACTTCCTCGGCTACGACTGCGTGCTGCTGAAGGATGCGTGCGGCACCTCGTCGCCCGCCTATGTCACGCGCGGCATTCATTTCATCGTGCAGCAGCTGCACGGGTTCGTTGCGACCGCCGAGTCGCTGCTCGATTCGCTTTCTTCTTTGTCCTCTCCCTCCAAGAAACGCTAGGAGTCCTTCGCATGCCGTTATCTTTCTTTTCCAAGCCGCGCCTCGCTCGCGCGCTCGCTTCGCTGGGCGCCGCCGGCCTGGCCTTGGCGGCCACTTGCGCCGCCGCGCAGGTGCCGCTCAAGCTCGTGCTCAACTGGAAGTACGAAGGCCCGCAGGCCTGGTTTTTCGTGGCCCAGGACAAGGGCTACTTCAAGGCCGAGGGCCTGGACGTGCAGATCGACCAGGGCGAGGGCTCCGCCGCCTCGATCCCGAAGGTCGCGGCCGGCGCCTACCAGGCCGGCTTCGGCGACCTGAACGCGCTGATCGATCTCGCATCCAAGCGCCCGGCCGATGCGCCGGTGGCGGTCTACATGCTCTACAACACGCCGCCCTTCACGATCGTGGTGAAGCAGGACAGCCCGATCAAATCGCCCAGGGACCTGGAAGGAAAGACCGTCGGCGGCCCGGCCAACGACGGCGCGCTGAAGCTGTTCCCGGCCTTCGCCAAGCTCGCCAAGATCGACGCGGCCAAGGTGACCCTCACCAACATGGCGCCCAACCTGCGCGAGCAGATGCTCACCCGTGGGCAGATCGACGCCGCCTTCGGCTACGTGACCACCGTGAGCTTCAGCGCCAAGGCGATGGGGCTCGATCCCGCGAAGGACCTGCGCTTCATCCGCTACGGCGACAACGGCATGGACCTGTACTCCAACGCCGTGTTCTTCTCGCGCACCTTCGCCAAGGAGAACCCCAAGGCGGTGCAAGGCTTCGTGAAGGCGCTGAACCGGGCGGTCAAGGAAGTGATCGCCGACCCGGACATGGGCATCGACCACGTCATGAAGCGCGAGCCGCTGCTCAAGCGCGAGGTCGAGAAGGAAAAGCTCTTCGCCACCCTGCGCAACGACATGAGCCACCCCGAAGTGGCACGCATCGGCCTGGGCGACGTGGACGACGCGCGGCTGAAGAAGTCCATCGACATCGTGGTGGACGCCAACCAGCTGCCGCGCACGCCGGCACCGGCCGAGGTGTTCGACCGCGGCTTCCTGCCCGCGCGCGCCGAGCGCCCCTCCAAGACATTGAACACATCGAACGCATCGAACTGAAAGCGAGAAACGACATGGACCTGCAACTCAAAGACAAGGTGACGCTCATCACCGGCCCGGCCAAGGGCATGGGCCGCGCCGTGACGCTGGCCTTCGCGCGCGAAGGCGCCAGGCTCGTGCTGGCCGGGCGCGACACCGGCGCCATCGAGCCCGTGGCGGCGGAAGCCCGCGCGCTCGGCGTCCAGGCGATCGTCGTGCCCTGCGACCTCACCGTGGGCGCGCAGACCGAGGCGCTGGCGGCGCATGCGCTGGAAGCCTTCGGCCGCATCGACGTGCTGGTGAACGTGGCCGGCGGCTCGGGACCCATCGGCAAGACCGGCTGGGAAACCACCACCGAGGAGTTCGACGAGATCGTGCAGCTCAACATGACCGGCTGCTTCAACACCATGCGCGCCGTGCTGCCAGGCATGGTCGCGCGCCAGAGCGGCAAGGTGGTGAACGTGGGCGGCACCTTCGGCATGCGTGGGCGCGCCGGCCGCATGGCCTACTCGGCCTCCAAGTGGGGCCTGCGCGGCATCACAAAGAGCTTTGCGCTGGAGGCGGGGCCGCACGGCATCAATGTGAACTGCGTCGCGCCCGGCATGGTCGACGGACCGCGCTTTCGCGAGAAGGTGTGCGCCAACATGGCCGAAAAACTCGGCATCACGCTGGAAGAAGCGATGACGCGCCACGCGGCCGACTACGCGCTGCGCCGCGTCTCCACCGATGCGGACGTGGCCAACGTCTGCCTCTTCCTGGCCAGCGACGTGTCGCGCCAGATCACCGGCGTCGACCTGCCCGTCGATGGCGGCTGGGCAATGCTCTGAGGAGGCCACGATGCATAAAGAAGTCGACCTCGTCATCCGCGGCGCCCGCGTGGTCTCCGCGGACCAGATCATCGAAGCCAGCGTGGCCATCGCCGGCGAGCACATCGTGGCCGTCGGCCATGACGACACCATGCCGCCGGCGCGCCAGGAAATGCGTGCCGACGGCCTCTACCTGCTGCCGGGCGCCATCGACAGCCACGTGCACTTTCGCGACCCCGGCTACCCCAACAAGGAAACCTGGAAGACCGGCTCGGCCGCCGCCGCGATGGGCGGCGTGACCACCGTGTTCGAGATGCCCAACACCAACCCGTCGACCGGCACCGTCGAGGCATTGCGCATCAAGCAGAAGGCGGCCGAGTCGTCGTACTGCGATTTCGGCATCCACGGCCTGCTGGGCGACGACACGGTCGATCGGCTCGAAGAGCTGCTCGACGCGGGCGTCACCAGCTTCAAGGCCTTCGTCGGCAACACCTTCGGCAACCTGCCCGCGCCCACCGACGGCGCGCTGCTCGAAGGCTTCGAGACGCTCGCGCCGCTGGGCATCCGCACGGTGGTGCATGCGGAGAATTCGTCGATCCTGCAGCGCCGCCAGAAGAAGATGCAGGCGGCCGGCCGCATCGATGCCATGGCCCACCTGGATGCGCGGCCCGCCGTGGCCGAGATCGAGGCCATCGGCCGCGTGCTCACGCTGGCCGAGTGGACCGGCGCGCGCGTGCACATCGCGCACCACAGCGCGGCCGATTCGCTGTTCCTGCTGCGCGAAGCCAAGCGCCGCGGCGTCGACGTGACGGCCGAGACCTGCCCGCAGTACCTGCTGCTGAACACCGGCCACATGTTGAAGCTCGGCGGTGTGATGCGGCTGAACCCGCCGATCCGCGAGGCGCGCCACAACCAGCCGCTGTGGGACGCGCTGCTGGACGGCACGCTCGACATGATCGCCACCGACCACGCGCCGCACACGCCGGAGGAGAAGACGCGCGAGAGCATCTGGGACTGCGACTGCGGCTTCCCGGGCGTGGAAACCCAGATGCCGCTGATGCTGACCGAGGTGAACCGCGCGCGCGCCACCTTGATGGACTACGTGCGCTGGAGCGCGGTGAACCCGGCCAAGGCCTGGGGGCTGTACGGCACCAAGGGCGTGATCGCACCCGGCGCGCACGCCGACATCGCGATCGTCGACATGCAGCGCGCGGGCACGCTGTCGCAGAACAAGCTGCAGAGCATCAGCAAGATCTCGCCGTGGAACGGCCGCGCGGTGCAGGGCTACCCGCTGCACACGCTGCTGCGCGGGCGCTTCGTGATGCGCGAGGGCAAGCTGGTGACCGATGCGGTGGGCTGGGGCCGTTCGGTCAAGGGCGTGCAGAAGATGCCCACCCCGAAGCCGCGCAACACCGCGCACTACAGCCGCGCGATCCTGCAGACGCCGCCCGGGGTGCCCGCGACGGCCGTGCCCGTCGGCGCGGTGGATTGGGACGCGGCATGAGCACCGCCGCGCGCGTGCAGCAGGTGCAGGTCTGGCGCATTCCGTGCAGCGGGCCGGGCGACCTGGGCGGCGTGAAGGCGCTGATCGACGCGGGCGAGATCGTCGCGGCCGACATCGTGGCCGTGATGGGCAAGACCGAAGGCAACGGCTGCGTCAACGACTTCACGCGCGAGTACGCATCGACGGCGTGGTGCCACCTGCTCGCCCCTGCGCTCGGCTGCACGCCCGAAGCGGTGCATGGGCGCGTGGCGCTGGTGATGTCGGGCGGCACCGAGGGCGTGCTGTCGCCGCACTTCACCGTGTTCGCGCGGCGCTGGGTGTCGAGTGCATCCGCAGTGCAGGGCAAGCGCCTCGTGATCGGCATCGCGCAGACGCGCGATTTCCTGCCGGAAGAAATGGGCCGCGCCGCGCAGATCGACGCCACGGCCGACGCGGTTGCAAAGGCCATGCGCGATGCCGGCATCCAGAGCGCGAGCGATGTGCACTTCGTGCAGGTCAAGTGCCCGCTGCTCACCTCGGCCAAGGTGGCGGCGGCGCTGGCGCGCGGCGCCTCGCCGGCCACCCACGACAGCTACGAGTCGATGGGCTATTCGCGCGGCGCGTCGGCGCTCGGCGTGGCGGTTGCATTGGGAGAGGTCGCGCGTGAAGAGATCGGCGACGCGAGCGTGATGAGCGACTGGCGGCTGTTCTCCGCGCGCGCCTCGGCGTCGGCCGGCATCGAGCTGGAGGGCAATGTCGTCATCGTGCTCGGCGAGGCGGAGGGCAGCGCGTCGGCGTTCCGCATCGCCCACGCGGTGATGCGCGATGCGATCGACGCCGCGAGCGTGCGCACGCTGCTGCGCGATGCCTTCGGCCTCGATGCGGAACGCGATGCGCAGGCGCTCGCCGCGCGCCTCGTGAACCTGCTCGCGAAGGCCGAGGCCAGCCCGGACGGCCGCGTGCGCGACGCCCGCCACACCATGCTGAACGACTCGGACATCCATTCGACGCGCCATGCGCGCGCCGTGGTGGGCGGCGTGCTGGCCTCGGTGGCCGGCCACACCGCGCTGTACGTGTCGGGCGGCGCCGAGCACCAGGGGCCCGCGGGTGGCGGGCCGGTGGCCGCGATCCTGCGGATGGACGACGACACGGCTTCTTCCACTTCACCCGTCTTTTCCTGAAGGACCTCATGGGCAACGCATTCATCCAACTGTCCGACGTGATGCTGCGCTACGGCGGCGGCACCATCGCCCTGGACCACACGACGCTGGACATCGAGAAGGGCGACTTCGTCGCGCTCGTGGGCCCGAGCGGCTGCGGCAAGTCGACCATCCTGAAGCTGGTGGCCGGCCTCTTGCGGCCGAGCGCGGGCGCGGTGATCGCCGGCGGGCGCGAGGTGGGCGCGGCCGGCACCGCGGTGGCGGCGGGCGCGCATGCATCGCCCGCGCCGCGCCTTCGCATCGGCCTGGCCTTCCAGAACCCGACCATGCTGCCGTGGCTCACGATCCGCGAGAACGTGATGATCCCGCTGAAGATCGTCGAGCCCTTCCGTCAGCACTACCGCAGCAAGAAGCGCGGCGAATACGCCGAGCGCGCCGACGCGCTGCTCGCGCAGGTGGGCCTCAAGGGCTTCGGCGACAAGCGGCCCTGGCAGCTGTCGGGCGGCATGCTGCAGCGCGCGTCGCTCTGCCGCGCGCTGGTGCACGAGCCCGAGCTGCTGCTGCTGGACGAACCCTTCGGCGCGCTCGACCAGTTCACGCGCGAGGAGCTCTGGGACATCATGCAGACGCTGTGGATCGCCAAGCGGCCGACCGTGCTGCTGGTGACGCACGACCTGCGCGAATCGGCCTACCTGGCCAACCGCATTTGCGTGATGAGCGCGCGGCCGGGGCGCATCCTGGAGACGCGCGACGTGGGCTTCGCGCGGCCGCGCACGCTGGAGAGCAGCTACGCGCCCGAGTTCGCGGCGCTGGTGCAGCAGCTGCGCATGCGCATTGCTGAGGCGCGCCGCGAGAGCGATGCCGTGCCGGCGGCGCCCGTACAGGCCCAGACGCGCTCGCTCGAAGAGGTGGCCGCATGATCGCGCCGCTCGCACGGCAGCGCCTGCTTTCCGCGGGCGCGCTCATCGGCTTCTTCGTGCTGTGGGAGGTGGTCTGCCTGGCCTTCGGTGTGTCCGACCTGATCCTGCCGCGCCCGAGCCAGATCGCGCTGGTGCTCCTGCAGAAGATGCCGCTCTTGTGGCCGCACACCGTGCAGACGCTCTACACCACGCTCGCGGGCTTCGTGCTCGGCGTGGGCGCGGGCATCGTCATCGGCGTGGTGATCGGCTCGTCGAAGCTGGCCTACGACGTGACCTATCCGCTGCTGGTGGGTTTCTCCAGCATTCCGAAGGTGGCGGTGGTGCCCCTCTTCGTGGTGTGGTTCGGCGCGGGCACGGTGCCGGCGATCCTGACCTCGATGGTGATCAGCGTCTTTCCGGTGGTGGTGAACGTGGCCACCGGCCTGGCGAGCACCGAGCCCGAACTGGAAGACGTGCTGCGCGTGCTCGGCGCGAGGAAGCGCGACATCCTCTGGAACGTGGGGCTGCCGCGCGCGCTGCCCTATCTCTTCGCCTCGCTCAAGATCGCGATCACGCTGGCCTTCGTGGGCACGGTGCTGAGCGAAACCGTGGCGGCCAACCAGGGCATCGGCACGGTGATGATGATCGCCAGCGGCAACTTCGACGTGCCGATGGTGTTCGCGGGGCTCTTCCTCCTTGCGGCGATGGGCGTGGCGCTGTACGCCGTGTCCTCGCTGGTCGAGCGGCGAATGACGGGCTGGGCGCAGCGCAAGACCGACATGGCGATGGCATGACGAACGACCTCATCCGCATCACCGCCGGGGGCCTCTGCTTCGTGGCGCAGACGAACCCCGACGCGCCGCTCACCGTGGCGGCCTTCCGCAAGCTGCTGCCTTATCGCCAGAAGCTCATCCACGTGCGCTGGAGCGGCGAAGGCTGCTGGGTGCCGCTGGGCGATTTCCAGTTGGGCGTGGGTTTCGAGAACCACACCAGCCACCCCTCGGTGGGCGACATCCTGTTCTACCCGGGCGGCTACAGCGAGACCGAGATCATCCTGGCCTACGGCGCCTGCAGCTTCGCCAGCAAGATGGGCACGCTGGCGGGCAACCACTTCCTCACCATCGTCGAAGGACGGGAGCACTTGCGCGCGCTCGGCACCAAGGTGCTGTGGGAAGGCGCGCAGGACGTTCTCTTCGAAACCATCTGATCCACCCAAGGGAGCCTCGCATGTCTTCTTCTCCAGTGTCCCGCCGCGCGGCGGTGGTCGCGGTGTCCGCCGCGTTGGGCGCATCGCTCGCGTTGCTCGCGGTGCGCGAAGCGCGCGCGCAGCCGCAGCCGCCGCTCACGCCCATCAAGTTCGTGCTCGACTGGAAGCTGCAGGGCATCCACGCCTGGTACTACCTCGCAGAAGACCGGGGCTACTTCGCGGCCGAGAAGCTCGCGGTGGCGATCGACCAGGGCGACGGCTCCGCGGCCACCGTGACCAAGGTGATGGCCGGCGCCTACGACGCGGGCTTCGGCGACGTCAACGCGATCGTGCAGAGCGCGGCCGCCAGGCCCGGCGCCGCGCCCGTGATGGTCTACATGGTCTACAACCGCGCGCCCTTCGCCCTCATCGTCAAGTCCGGCAGCCCGATCAGGACGCTGAAGGACCTGGAGGGCCGCACGCTGGGGTCGCCTGCGGGTGGCGCCGCACTGCGCATGTTCCCGCTGATGGCGGCCAGGAGCGGCGTGGACGCGAGCAAGGTCAAGTGGACGAACATGGCGCCCAACCTGCAGGAGCAGATGCTGCTGAAGGACCATGTCGAAGGCTCGGCCGTGTTCTCGGTGACCAGCTACATGAACCTGGTGGCGCAGGGCGTGGACCCGGACAAGGACATCCGCTGGTTCCACTACGCGGACCACGGCGTCGACCTGTACGGCAACGGCGTGGTGGTGTCGCGCCAGCTCCTGAAGGACAAGCCGCAGGCCGTGGCCGGGCTGGTGCGTGCCGTCAACAAGGCGGTGCGCGACACCGTGGCCGATCCCGACGCCGCCATTGCCGCGCTCATGAAGCGCGAGCCGCTGCTCAACGCGGCGCTGGAGAAGCGGCGGCTGCTCTACACGCTGCGCACCGTGATGCTGACACCCGAGGTCGCCGCCGCCGGCCTGGGCGACGTGAACGACGCGCGCATGGCGCGCGCGATCGGACAGGTGAAGGAGGCGTTCGACCTCGCGAGCGCGCCGGCCGCCGGCGAGGTGTTCGACCGGCGCTTCCTGCCGCCGCTGGCGGAGCGCAGAATCGCCGCGCCGTAGGCCCAGGAACAGACACACGCAACCCGACGACGAAGGAAACGCCATGCCCGCTGCGATGCACGAAGGCCCGATCGACTGCGCATGGCTGCTGGCCGATCCCGGCGCTGAGCCTGCGCAGTCCGACATGCGCATCGAACTGGCGGGCGACCGCATCGGGTCGATCGCTCCACTGGCGCACAAAGCCGCCATCGGCACCGGCGGACCGCGCCTGCTCGCGCTGCCGGCGCTGGCCAACGCGCACGACCATGCACGCACTTTTCGCAGCGCCACGCTCGGCGCCTTCGGCCAACCGCTGGAAAGCTGGCTGCCGTTCCTGGGCGTGGTGCCGGGCATGGACCCCTACCTGTGCGCCGCGACTTCGTTCGCGCGTTCGGCGCGGCACGGCGTCGCGAACCTGATGGTCCACTACACGCGCGTGCAGGGCGGCATGGCCTATGCCGACGAAGCCGAGGCGGTGGCGCGCGCGGCTCGCGATGTCGGCGTGCGCATCGGTTTCGCAATCGCGATGCGCGACCGTCATGGCATCGCCTACTGCGACGACGCGGCCGTGCTGTCCGCGCTGCGCCCGGGCATTCGCGACGCGGTGGCCGAACGGCTCGCGGTGAAGCCGGTGGCGCCCGCGCAGCAACTCGCACTGGTCGAGGAGGTCGCGCGCAGGATAGAGCAGGGCGGCCACGGCGGGCATGTGACCGTGCAGTACGGCCCGACCGGGGTGCAGTGGTGCAGCACGCCGCTGCTCGAAGCCATCGCGCAGGCCTCTGCCGACACGGGCCGCCCGGTCCACATGCATCTGCTCGAGACGCGCTACCAGCGCGACTGGGCCGATGCCAACCACCCCGGCGGCATCGTTCGTTTTCTGGACGACATCGGCCTGCTCACGCCGCGCCTCACGCTCGCGCATTGCGCCTGGGCGCGGCCGGAAGAGTTGGCGCTGATCGCCGAGCGCGGCGCGACGATCGCGGTCAACACCAGCTCCAACCTGGGCCTGAAGTCGGGCATCGCGCCGGTGCCCGAGATGCTCAAGCACGGTTGCCGCGTGGCCATGGGCCTGGACGGCATGGCCTTCGACGAAGACGACGACGCGTTGCGCGAGATGCGGCTGGCTTATTCGCTGCACCGCGGCTGGGGCTACGACACCACGATGACGCGCGAGCAGCTCTGGGCCTTCGCCTCCGGCAACGGCCCGCGCAGCGTGCGTGGTGGGCTGGCCCGGGGCGGGCGCATCGAGCCCGGTGCGCCGGCCGACATGGTGCTGCTGGACTGGGACGCGCTCGACGACGACGCGCTCTTTGCGGAGACCGACCCGCTCGACCTGCTGCTGGCGCGCGGCAACGGCAGCCATATCGCCAAGGTGCTGGTCGGCGGGCGCATGGTGGTCGACGGGGGCCGCGTGCTGGGGATCGACGAGCCAGCGCTGCGCGCCGAGCTGCTGGCGCGCATGCGCGCAGCGCTGGCGGCCGATGCCGGCGGCGCCCTGTCGTGGCGCGAGACCGTCAAGGCGCTGGCTGACGACCTCGGGCCGTTCTACCGCAGCGGGCGCATCGGCGGCTGCTGCGGCTAGCGCGGCTGGCTTTCCTCTACAGCGTGAAGTCGTAGTCCACCGTGATCGGCGCGTGGTCGCTGAACTTGATGGTCTTGTAGATCGCTTCGGTGCGCGCGAGCGCGGCGGTCTTCGGCGTGGCCAGGTGATAGTCCAGCCGCCACCCCACGTTGTTCGCATAGGCTTGGCCGCGGTTGCTCCACCAGGTGTAGGCCTCGGCGGTGGTGTCGGGCTTGAGCATGCGGTAGACGTCCACCAGGCCCGCGCCCTCGGCGCCGGCGTCCAGCAGCTTCGTCATCCAGGCGCGCTCCTCGGGCAGGAAGCCGCTGTTCTTCTGGTTGCCGCGCCAGTTCTTCAGGTCGATCTCCTTGTGGGCGATGTTGATGTCGCCGCACAGCACGAACTCGCGCTCTTTCTTGAGTGCGATGAGGTACGGAAAGAAGCCCTTGAGGAAGCGGAACTTGGCCTGCTGCCGCTCCTCGCCCGAGCTGCCGCTCGGGAAGTAGCAGCTGATGACCGAGAACTTGCGCTCCGGCGTGTCGAAGCGCAGTTCGAGGTAGCGGCCCTCGGCGTCGAACTCGGCATCGCCCCAGCCCACGATGACCTGGCTCGGCGCATGCTTGGTGTAGATCGCGGTGCCGGCGTAGCCTTTCTTCTCGGCGAAGTGGAAGTGACCCTTCAGGCCCGCCATTTCCTCGAAGCGGCCTTCGATGTCGCTCGCCTGGACCCGGATCTCCTGCATGCAAATACAATCCGGCGCAAGTTCGGCCACCCAATCGGCGACGCCCTTGGTGGCCGCCGAACGCAGGCCATTGAGATTGAGACTGGTCAGTTTGAACACAAGGAATTTCCCGATGGCTGTAGATGGTGAAAAAAGCAGCGCGGTGGCGCAGGACTTCGTCCAGTTCGCGCTCGACGCCGGCGTGCTGCGCTTCGGCGAGTTCAAGACCAAGGCCGGGCGGATGAGCCCTTACTTCTTCAATTCGGGGCTCTTCGACGACGGCGCCAAGATCGCGCGGCTCGCGGGATTCTATGCAGACCGGCTCGTCGAGAGCGGCCTGGAATTCGACATGATCTTCGGCCCCGCCTACAAGGGCATCCCGCTGGGCGCCACGGTGGCCGCCGAGCTGGCCCGGCGCGGCCGCAACTACCCCTTTGCCTACAACCGCAAGGAAGCCAAGGCGCACGGCGAGGGCGGCAACCTGGTGGGCGCGCCGCTCAAGGGCCGCGTGCTGATCGTCGATGACGTGATGTCCGCTGGTACCGCGGTGCGCGAATCGATCGCCGCGATCGAGGCCGCGGGCGCCACGCCGCACGCCGTGGCCATTGCCCTCGACCGGCAGGAAAAGGCCACCGAGAACGGCGTCGATGTGGACCACAGCGCTGTGCAGTACGTGCGCAACCAGCTGGGCCTTTCGGTGATCGCGATTGCCACGCTGGACGATCTGCTGAGCTTCCTCTCGGGGAATGCCGCCGCCGATCTGGGCGCGCACCGCGAGCGCGTGCTGGCTTACCGCGCGCGCTACGGCGCCCACTGAGGATCGCAGCAATGCGTATACGCGATCACGGCAAGCCCGTCCGCCTGCTGGCGGCGGCATCGTTTCTCCTGGCGAGCCTCGCCCTCTGCGGCGCCGTGCATGCACAGGGCAAGGATGCACCCGCCGGCGGCATCTACACCTGCACCGACGCGCAAGGCCGCACGCTCACGGCGGACCGTCCGATCGCTGCCTGCAGCGACCGCGAGCAGCGCGAGCTGAGCCCGAGCGGCCTCACGCGCCGCAAGATCGAACCCACGTATTCGGCGCGCGAGATGGCCGAGCGCGAAGACCGCGCGCGCGAAGCCGCCGTGCAGGCCGCCAAGGCGACCGATGAGCGCCGTCGCGAGCGCGCGCTGCTCGTGCGATACCCGAGCGCCGCCTCGCACGACCGCGAGCGCAACCAGGCGCTGTCGCAGGTCGATGCGGTGATCCAGGCGGCGCAAAAGCGCATTGCCGAACTGGCCGACGACCGCAAGAAGATCGACGAGGAGCTCGAGTTCTACAAGGCCGACACGAGCAAGGCGCCGGGCGCCACGCGCCGCAAGTTCGAAGACAACACGCAGAGCATGGCGGTGCAGAACCGCTTCATCGCCGAGCAGGAAGAAGAGAAGAAGCGCGTGAATGCGCGCTTCGATGAAGAGCGCGCGCGTTTGAAGCCGCTCTGGGGTCCGGCCCCGAGCACGGCCGCCGCGGCGCCGCGCTGAACCCGCCGGGGCCGCATTGGCCCCGGGGTTCGTCGATCGTCAGCCCAGCTTGGCTTTCAGCAGTTCGGTGACCTGCGCCGGATTGGCCTTGCCGCCGCTGGCTTTCATCACCTGGCCCACGAGGCCGTTCAGCGCCTTTTCCTTGCCGGCGCGGTACTCGTCCACGTTCTTCTGGTTCTTGGCGATGACCTCGTCCAGGATCGCGTCGAGCGCGCCGGTGTCGGCCATCGGCTTCAGGTCCTTGGCTTCGATGATCGCGTCGACATCGCTGCCTTCGCCGGTCCAGAGTGCGTCGAACACCTGGCGCGCCGCAGTTGGCGCAATGCTCGCGGACCCAAGCCTCAACAGAAGCGCGGCCAGCAGCGTGGCCGAGACGGGCGTCGATCCGAAGTTAAGTTCCGCGTCGTTGAGCCGGCGAGCAACCTCGTTCATCGCCCACGCAATCCCGATGCGGTACATCTCGAATTGAGCGACTTGATCCTGAATGAACGGTGCTGAATAGCGACGCTCATCGTATTTGATGAACTGCGCACGATATGGCGCGAGATCATCGATCGTCAGTGCCGCATTCAATTCGCGGATGTATGTGTAGGTCTCGTAGTCCCGTGTAGCAAACGCTGCCTCATAGGGCGTGTAGAAAAACTGGGTTTGCAGCCGCGCGGCGGCAACATCTGGCAGCTCGGGCATCTCGCTGCGCACGCGCTCGATCCAGTCGGCCGCGATCACCAGCGGCGGCAGGTCCGGATCGGGAAAGTAGCGGTAGTCGGCCGAGTCTTCCTTCGCACGCATCGCGCGCGTCTCGCCGGTGTCGGGGTTGAAGAGCACCGTGGCCTGTTCGATCTGGCGGCCGTCTTCGATTTCTTCGATCTGCCAGCGGATCTCGTAGTCGATCGCCTGCTGCATGAACTTGAAGCTGTTGAGGTTCTTGATCTCGCGCCGCGTGCCGAGTTTTTCGCCGGGCTTGCGCACCGACACGTTGGCGTCGCAGCGAAAGCTGCCTTCCTGCATGTTGCCGTCGCAGATGCCGATCCACGTCACGATCTTGTGCAGCTCCTTCGCATAGGCCACGGCCTCGGCGGTGGAGCGCATGTCGGGCTCGGTCACGATTTCCAGCAGCGGCGTGCCGGCGCGGTTCAGGTCGATGCCGCTCTGGCCGATGAAGTCCTCGTGCAGCGACTTGCCCGCGTCTTCCTCGAGGTGCGCGCGCACGAGGCGCACGGTCTTCTTCTCCTCGCCGAGGAAGAACGACACCGAGCCGCCCTGCACGACCGGGATCTCGAACTGGCTGATCTGGTAGCCCTTGGGCAGGTCGGGGTAGAAGTAGTTCTTGCGCGCGAATACGCTGCGCGGCGCGACATGCGAGCCGAGCGCCAGGCCCAGCTTGATGGCGCGTTCGACCGCGCCCTTGTTCATCACCGGCAGCGTGCCGGGGAGCGCGAGGTCCACCGCGCAGGCCTGCGTGTTGGGCTCGGCGCCGAAGGCGGTGGAGGCGCGGCTGAAGATCTTGCTCGCGGTCGAGAGTTGCGCGTGCGTCTCGAAGCCGATGATGACTTCATAGCCGCGCACGAGCGGGCCGGTCGGGCGGCCTTGTTGCTGTGCTTCGAAGGTGTTCACGGTCTCGCTCATTTCAGAAGCCCTCCGGCGTGCGCGTGTGCCAGTCGGTGGCTTGCTGAAAGCGGTGGGCTGCGTTGAGCAGCTTGGCTTCGCCGAAGTAGTTGCCGATCAGCTGCAGGCCCACGGGCATGCCGCTGTCAAAGCCGGCGGGCACGCTCATGCCCGGGAGGCCTGCCAGCGATGCGGGCAGCGTGAAGATGTCGGCGAGGTAGTCAGCCACCGGATCGTCGCCGTGCTCGCCGATCTTCCATGCGGTGGTCGGCGCGGCGGGGCCGGCGATCACGTCGCATTGCTTCAATGCCTGCTGGAAGTCGTCCGCGATCATGCGGCGCACCTTCTGCGCCTGCAGGTAATACGCGTCGTAGTAGCCGTGCGAGAGCACGTAGGTGCCGATCATGATGCGGCGCTTGACTTCGTCGCCGAAGCCTTCGGCGCGCGTGCGTTCGTACATGTCGGACAGGTCCTTGTACTGCTTCGCGCGATGCCCGAACTTCACGCCGTCGAAACGGCTCAGGTTGCTCGACGCTTCTGCAGCCGCGAGGATGTAGTACACGGGAATCGACAGCTCGGTGCGCGGCAGCGACACCTCGACGCGCCTGGCGCCGAGCTTCTCGTACTGGGCGAGCGCCGCGTCGATCGCGGCGCGCACGCCGGGTGCCACGCCTTCGCCGAAGAACTCCTTCGGCACGCCGATGCGCAGGCCCTCGAGCGAGTCGTTCAGCGAGCGGCCGAAGTCTTCGGCGGGCTTGTCGATGGAGGTCGAGTCGCGATCGAGGTCGGGGCCGCAGAAGGCCGACAGCAGCAGCGCGCAGTCTTCCGCCGAGCGCGCCATCGGGCCGGCCTGATCGAGGCTCGACGCGAAGGCCACCATGCCGTAGCGCGAGGCGCGGCCGTAGGTCGGCTTGATGCCGGTCACGCCGCAGAACGAGGCGGGCTGGCGGATCGAGCCGCCGGTGTCGGTGCCGGTGGCCGCGGGGGCCAGGCGCGCGGCGACGGCCGCGGCGCTCGCGCCCGAGGAGCCGCCCGGAATGCGCTCGCGGTTCCATGGGTTCTGCACCGGCACGGCCTTGTCGTGGCCCACGGCGGGCACGGCGACGTTCTCGTTGGCCGAGCCCATCGCGAACTCGTCGCAGCTCAACTTGCCCAGCGTGACCGCGCCGGCCTCGGCCAGGCGGCGCACCACGGTCGCGTCGAAGGGCGAGCGGTAGCCCGCGAGCATCCTGGAGCCGGCGGTGGTGGCGAAATCGGTGGTGACGAAGATGTCCTTGTGCGCGATCGGCACGCCGGCCAATGCCGGGGCGTTGCCTGCGGCGAGGAGCGCGTCGGCCTTGCGGGCCTGGGCGAGGGTGACTTCTTCGTTCACATCGACGAAGGTGCCGAGCGATTCGTGGGCCTTCATGCGCCCGAGGAACGCCTCGGAGGCTTCGACGGCCGAGACCTTGCGTTCGGCCAATGCCTTGGCCAGGGCGACCACGCCCATCTGGTGCAGTTCGCCGCTCATTGCTCGATCACCTTGGGCACGAGGAAAAGGCCGGCTTCGACGGCCGGGGCGCTCTTCTGGTTGGCCTCGCGGTTGTTGGGTTCGCTCACCACGTCGTCGCGCAGGCGCAGCGTGATGTCCTCGATCGCGGCCACCGGATGGGCCAGGGGCTCGATGCCCGTGGTGTCGACCGAACGCATGCGTTCGACCAGGTCGAAGAAGCCATTGATCTGGCTGAGCATGCGCTCGCTTTCGTCGGAAGCGAGTTGCAGCCGCGCCAGGGAGGCGATGCGGGCGATATCTGAAGCGTCAAGGGACATGGGTCGGACCGGTCAAAAAACCGAAGGTAATCGCACGCCGAAGAGGGTGCTAACACGGGAATCAGAGGGGATTCGGGTATTATCCCGCCTTTGCCGCAACCCCCGCGAACGCGCCGGCTTTTGCGCCAAAAACGATCAATTCACCCCGTCAAACGACCCAAAAATAGAGCGACGACCTGCCGATGCGCAGGCCGTGCTCAGAGGATTCCGCACATGTTTGGAGCTTTCCGTCGGTACTTTTCCACCGACCTTGCGATCGACCTCGGCACCGCCAACACCCTGATATTTGCCCGCAACAAGGGCATCGTGCTGGACGAGCCCTCGGTGGTCGCGATCCGCCACGAAGGCGGCCCGCACGGCAAGAAGGTGATCCAGGCCGTCGGCCGCGAGGCCAAGGCCATGCTGGGCAAGGTGCCCGGCAACATCGAGGCGATCCGCCCGATGAAGGACGGCGTCATCGCCGACTTCGTGATCACCGAGCAGATGATCAAGCAGTTCATCAAGATGGTGCACCCGCGCACGCTGCTCACGCCGAGCCCGCGCATCATCATCTGCGTGCCCTGCGGCTCGACCCAGGTCGAGCGCCGCGCCATCAAGGACGCGGCCGAAGCGGCCGGCGCCACGTCCGTCTACCTCATCGAAGAACCCATGGCCGCGGCCATCGGCGCGGGCCTGCCTGTCAGCGAAGCCTCCGGCTCCATGGTGGTGGACATCGGCGGCGGTACCACCGAAGTGGGCGTCATCTCGCTGGGCGGCATGGTCTACAAGGGCTCGGTGCGCGTGGGCGGCGACCGCTTCGACGAAGCCATCATCAACTACATCCGCCGCAACTACGGCATGCTGATCGGCGAGCCGACGGCCGAAGTCATCAAGAAGACCATCGGCTCGGCTTTCCCCGGCTCCGAAGTCAAGGAGATGGAAGTCAAGGGCCGCAACCTCTCCGAAGGCGTGCCGCGCAGCTTCACCATCAGCAGCAACGAAGTGCTGGAAGCCCTGACCGATCCGCTCAACAACATCGTCTCGGCCGTGAAGAACGCGCTGGAGCAAACGCCGCCCGAACTGGGCGCCGACATTGCCGACCGCGGCATGATGCTCACCGGCGGCGGCGCCCTGTTGCGTGACCTGGACCGCCTGCTGGCCGAGGAAACGGGCCTGCCCGTGCTCGTGGCCGAAGACCCGCTGACCTGCGTGGTGCGCGGCTGCGGCATCGCCCTGGAGCGCATGGACCGTCTGGGCAGCATCTTCACGAGCGAGTAAAAGGCGAAAGCCATCATCGGCCGGCCTCTGCTTGCATAGGCCGGCTTTTTGTTATTTGATTCCGCACCACCGCCGGGTCTGAATTCATGCCTCTGGGCACGCTCGATCGCACAGCGCCACCCCTGTTCAACCAGGGGCAGTCGGCACTCAGCAAGCTGATCTTCTTCGGCGCGCTCTCCCTGTTCCTCATGGTGGCCGACGCACGCTTTCACATCGTCCAGCCGATCCGCGCGACCCTGGGCGCGGTGCTCTATCCGGTGCAATGGGTGGCGCTCAAACCCGTGCAGATCATGATGGGCGGCGGCCGCTACCTCGAAGACCTGCAGACCGCGCAGCGCAACGAGGCCGACGCCCGCAAGGCGCTCATGATGCAGGCCGAGCGCGCGAGCCAGGCCGACACGCTGGCGCAGGACAACGCGCGCCTTCGCGAGTTGCTCGAGCTGCGCCAGACCACGCAGACGCCGGGCCGCGCGGCCGAGGTGCTCTACGACGCGGCCGACCCGTACACCCGCAAGATCGTCATCGACCAGGGCCTCACGCAGGGCGTGGCGGCCGGTTCGCCGGTGATCGATGCGCGCGGCGTGCTCGGCCAGGTCACGCAGGTGCTGCCCTTCACGAGCGAAGTCACGCTGGTGATCGACCGCGACCTGGCCATTCCCGTGCAGAACACCCGCACGGGCGTGCGCAGCGTGGCCTTCGGCGACGCCTCGGCGCACGGCGGCGGGCTGGAACTGCGTTTCATGGCCGCCAATGCCGACCTGCAGGAGGGCGACCTGCTCTCCACCAGCGGCGTCGACGGCATCTACCCGGCGGGCCTGCCGGTCGCCAGGATCGAGCGCATCGAGCGCCGCGCCGATTCGGCCTTCGCCCGCATCTACTGCGTGCCGCTGGCCAGCGTGACCGCCGCGCGCTACGTGCTGGTGCTCGAGCCCACCGGCGCCCCGACCGCGCCGCCCGCCGCTCCCGCGACCACGCAGAGAAAGCGCGCCGAAGGCAAGCCGGGCGCGGGCAAGAACGAGAAGAAACCCGCCGCACCCGCTGCATCCGCAGGAGGAGGCCGATGATCAAGCGCCCCGGCCAGCAGCAGCTCCTGCTGCCCGTCAGCCCGCTCTTCATGTGGACCAGCCTCATCGTGGCGCTCCTGGTCAACATGATCCCCATCGGCCGTGCCGCCTGGATGCCCGACCTCCTGGCGCTGGTGATCGTGTTCTGGGGCGTGCACCAGCCCTCGCGCGTGGGCATCGGCGCGGCCTTCGTGTTTGGCCTCTGCATGGACGTGCACCAGGCCTCCATGCTGGGCCAGCATGCGCTGTCCTACACCACGCTGGGCTTCTTCGCGATCACGATCCACCGGCGGCTGCTCTGGTACCCGGTGCTGTCGCAGGCGCTGCAAGTGCTGCCGCTCTTTGCGCTGTCGCAGCTGATCGAGGTCATCACGCGGATGATCGGCGGCGGCGTGTTCCCGGGCTGGACGGTGCTGATCTCGCCGGGCGTGGAGGCTGCGCTGTGGCCGCTGGCAAGCGCGCTGCTGCTCGCCCCTCAGCGCCGCACGCCGGAACCGGACGAGAACCGCCCTCTCTAAGCCGAGTCCTTCGCGCATCCGCCATTGCACTTGACTTGCACTAGCACGCGCCTAAGCTCCCACCGCCATGACCGAAATCCGCAACGTCGCCGCCGACCTCGCGCGCTTCAAGCGCCGCGTGATCGTGATCGGGCTGGCGGTGCTGTTCGCGTTCAGCCTGCTGAGCGCGCGGCTGATCTACCTGCAGGTCACGCGGCATGAAGACCTGGCCGAGCAGGCCGAGAGCAACCGCACGGCCATCGTGCCGGTGGTGCCCAACCGGGGACTGATCCTCGACCGCAACGGCATCGTGCTGGCCTCGAACTACTCGGCCTACACGCTGGAGATCACGCCGTCGAAGGTGAACGATGTCGAGGAAACCATCGACAACCTCACCCAGGTGCTGGAGGTCTCGCCGCGCGACCGCCGCCGCTTCAAGCGCCTGCGCGAGGACTCCCGCAGCTTCGACTCCATTCCGATCCGCACCCGCCTGAGCGACGAAGAGGTCGCGCGCTTCGCGGCCCAGCGCTATCGCTTCCCCGGCGTGGAGATCAAGGCGCGCCTGTTCCGCAACTACCCCAACGGCGAGACCGGCTCGCACGTGCTCGGCTACATCGGCCGCATCAACCAGCGCGAGAAGACCGCGATGGAAGACTGGGAAGAAGAAGAGCAGGCCAACTACAAGGGCACCGACTACATCGGCAAGCTGGGCATCGAGCAGAGCTACGAGAAAACGCTGCACGGCCAGACCGGCGTGGAGCAGATGGAAACCTCCGCCGGCGGGCGCGCCATCCGCCGGCTCGCCAGCCACCCGGCCACGCCCGGCAACACCGTGATGCTGTCGCTGGACATCAAGCTGCAGAAGCTGGTGGAAGACATGTTCGGCGACCGCCGCGGCGCGCTGGTGGCCATCGACCCCAAGACCGGCGAGGTGCTGGCCTTCGTGAGCAAGCCCACGTTCGACCCCAACCTCTTCGTCGAAGGCATCGACACCGAGAGCTGGAAAGAGCTGAGCGAATCGCTCGACAAGCCGCTCCTGAACCGCGCGCTGCGCGGCACCTACCCGCCCGGCTCCACCTACAAGCCCTTCATGGCCATGGCCGCGCTGCAGACCGGCAAGCGCGGCGCCAGCGTGGTGGTGAACGACCCCGGCTATTTCAACTTCGGCGGCCACCGTTTCGGCAGCCCCGAGGGCAACCTGGGCGGCGTGGACATGCGGCGCTCGATCCAGCTGTCCAGCAACATCTACTACTACTCGCTGGCCAACGAGATGGGCGTGGACCTGATCCACGACTTCATGAAGCCGCTGGGCTTCGGCCAGATCACCGGCATCGACCTGGGCGGCGAGGTGCGCGGCGTGCTGCCCAGCACCGAGTGGAAGCGCAATGCCTACAAGCGGCCCGAGGCCAAGAAGTGGTATGCGGGCGAGACCATTTCGCTGGGCATCGGCCAGGGCTACAACGCCTTCACGATGCTGCAGCTCGCGCAGGCCACGGCCATCGTGGCCGACGGCGGCATCAAGCACAAGCCGCACCTCGTGCTGGCCACGCGCAACACGGTGAGCGGGCAGGTGGTGCCGCTGCCGCAGCCCCCGGCGGAAAACCTCGGCTTCACCGCGGCCAACGTCGCGGTGGTGCGCGAGGGCCTCACCAGCGTGGTCACCAGCGGCACCGCGCGCGGCGTGTTCGCGGGCGCGGGCTACCAGGCGGCCGGCAAGACCGGCACGGCGCAGGCGGTGACGCAGGCGCAGAACACCAAGTACAACGCCCGCGCGCTCGAGGAGCATCAACGGGACCACGCCCTCTTCATGGCCTTCGCGCCGGTCAACAACCCGAAGATCGCCATCGCGGTGATCGTGGAAAACGCCGGCTGGGGCGCTGGCGCCGCGGCCCCCATCGCGCGCCGCGTGTTCGACTACTGGCTCATGGACCAGTACCCGAGCGAAGCGGACATGGCCGCCATCAAGATCGGCAAGGCGACCGCGCCGATGGGCAAGCCGCGCGTGGCGAGCGAAGTGGCGTGGCCGGTGGCGGCGACGATTGCCGCTCCGGCACCCTGAACCTCTTGCTCCCTCTCCCGCAGGGAGAGGGGACAACACAAAGCCTCAGGCCACCACGGTGCCGCTGACTTCCCCCAGGCCGATGCGCACCGCCCCCGCGCGCTCGCAGTAGCCGCGCATGACCAGCGTGTCGCCGTCTTCCAGGAACGTGCGCTTCTCGCCGTTCGGCAGCGTGATCTGCTGCTTGCCGCCCAGCGTGAGTTCGATCAGCGAGCCGGCCTCGTCGGGCTTCGGCCCCGAGAGCGTGCCCGAGCCGAGCAGGTCGCCCGGCTGCAGGTTGCAGCCGTTCACCGTGTGGTGCGTGACCAGCTGCGCGGCGGTCCAGTAGGCGGCCTCGGTGGTGTTGCCGCGCGTGAGGCGCGCGGGCGCTTCGCCGGCCGCGCGCATCTTCGCGGTCTGCAGCAGCACTTCGAGCGTGATGTCGAGCGCGCCGGCCTCGCGGTTCGATGGCGCATCGAGGTACGGCAGCGGTTGCGGATCGCCCGCGGGCCGCTCGAACTTCGCGCGGAACGGCGCGAGCGCCTCCATCGTCACGATCCACGGCGACAGCGTGCTCGCGAAGTTCTTCGCGAGGAACGGGCCGAGCGGCTGGTATTCCCAGGCCTGCAGGTCGCGCGCGGACCAGTCGTTGAGCAGCGTCACGCCGAACAGGTGGTCTTCGGCATCGCCGATGGCGATCGGCTCGCCCAGCGCGTTGCCGCGGCCGACCAGAAAGCCCAGCTCCAGTTCGTAGTCCAGGCGCTTGGATGGGCCGAAACTCGGCTCGGCCGCATCGGGTGCCTTGGTCTGGCCCTGCGGGCGCTTGAAGACCTGGCCGCTCACGCCAATGGACGAGGCGCGGCCGTGGTAGCCGATGGGCACCCACTTGTAGTTGGGCATCAGCGGCTGGTCAGGGCGGAAGAGCTTGCCGATGGTGGTCGCGTGGTGGATGCCCGTGTAGAAGTCGGTGTAGTCGCCGATGCGGCAGGGCACCGTCATCTCGGCCTTGGCTTGTGCAAGAAGCGCCTTCGACCACGTGGCCTCCTTGCCGCTGCCTTCGGCGAGGCCGGCGGAGATCGCCGCGCGCAGGGCCTGGCGGTCCTTCGCGCTCGCGCTCATCAGCGCGTTCATGTCGTCGGTGTCGACAAGGCCCGCGGCCTTCAGGTCGAGCACCTGGTCGCCGATGGCGACGCCGATGCGAAAGGCCTCGCTGCTGCCCGCGGCGCGGAAGCGCCCGAAGGGCAGGTTCTGGATCGGGAAGTCGGTGCCGGCGTCGTTGGCCGATGCGACCCAGCTGCGCAGCTTCGGGTCGTGGGTGGCGTTCAGTGCGATGGTCATGGATGGCTTTCTTTTCTGTGTTCGGTTCGGTGGCGAAACCGTTCGGACTGAGCTTGTCGAAGTCTTGCGCGGCGCTTCGACAAGCTCAGCGTGAACGGTGCTGGGGTGGCTTCAGTCCGCGGTCATGCCGGCCTTCCTGGCCACATCGCCCAGGCGCTGGTACTCGGTCTGCGTGAGCGTCGCCAGCTCCTGCGCGGTCGAGCCACGCGGCGAGAAGCCGGCCTGCTGCAGCTTGGCCTTCACGTCGGGCATCGCAAGCGCTTCGACGAAGGCTTCGTTCAGCGCCTTCACGATGGGCGCCGGCAGGTTCGCCGGCCCGTACACGCCGAACCATGGATCGAGCGCATAGCCCTTCAGGCCCGCCTCGGCCATCGTCGGCACGTCGGGCAATGACGGCGAACGCGACGGCCCGGCGACCGCCAGCGCGCGCAGCTTGCCGGCCTGGATGTGCGGCAGCGACGCGGGCAGGTTGTCGAACATCACGCCGATGTTGTTGCCCAGCATGTCGGTGATGGCCGGGCCGCTGCCCTTGTAGGCGACGTGCACGAGCTCGGTGCCGGTCATCTGCGCGAACATCACGCCCGCCAGGTTCATCGAGGTGCCCGCGCCGGCCGTGGCGTAGGGCAGGCCCGGGTTCTTCTTTGCGGCGGCGATCAGGTCGGGCACCGACTTGATCGGCGAGCTCGCCGGCACTTCGAGCACGATGGTCGAGGTGCCCAGCAGGCTGATCGCGGTGAAGTCGCGGCGCGGATCGAAGGCCATCGACTTGTAGATGTGCGGGTTCAGCGCATTGGTCGAAATCGCGCCGAAGCCGATCGTGTAGCCGTCGGGCGCGGCCTTGGCCACGGCGTCCATGCCGATGTTGCCGCCCGCGCCGCCGCGGTTGTCGATGAGCACCGGCTGGCCGAGCTTTTCCGACACCTTCTGGCCCACGGTGCGCGCCACCAGGTCGGTGGTGCCGCCGGGCGTGTAGGGCACGATGAAGCGGATCGGCTTCGAAGGAAAGTTCGCGGCCTGCGCCAGCAAGGGCGCGGCGAGCAACGCGATGGCGGCCGCGCGGCGGGTGAGGGCAAAGGCGTTCTTCGTCATGGCTTGAATTGATCTTTCAGGCCGGCCCAGCAGTCGGCATAGTCGGTGTCGAGCGCCGGGCTCTTCAGCGCAAAGTTGGTTGGAATGAAGCGGTAGCGGCTCTCGAACATGAAGGCCAGCGTGTTGTCCAGCTTGTGCGGCTTCAAGTCCGCGTGCGTCGCCTTGTCGAAGGCTTCCTCGTCGGGCCCGTGCGGCACCATGCAGTTGTGCAGGCTCGCGCCGCCGGGCTTGAAGCCGCCTGGCTTGGCGTCGTATTCGCCCAGCACCAGGCCCATGAATTCGCTCATGAGGTTGCGGTGGAACCAGGGCGGACGGAAGGTGTTCTCCATCACCATCCAGCGCGGCGGGAAGATCACGAAGTCGCAGTTCGCGGTGCCGGGCGTGTCGCTCGGCGAGGTCAGCACCGTGAAGATCGACGGATCCGGATGGTCGAAGCTGATCGAGCCGATCGCCATGAAGTGCGCCGTGTCGTACTTCACCGGCGCGAGGTTGCCGTGCCAGGCGACCACGTTGAAGGGCGACTGCTTCGTCGGCGCCTTCCAGAAGCGGCCGGCGAATTTCTTGACCAGTTCATAGGCGCCGCCGTCTTCTTCGAACGCTGCCACGGGCGCCTGGAAATCGCGCGCGTTCGCCAGGCCGTTCGAGCCGATCGGGCCCAGTTCGGGCAGGCGGAAATGCGCGCCGTAGTTCTCGCAGACATAGCCGCGCGAGAGACCGTCGGGCAACGCCACCTTGAAGACCATGCCGCGCGGCAGCACCGCGATTTCGCCGGGCTTCACGTCGAGCACGCCGAGCTCGGTCGTGATGACGAGGCGGCCTTGTTGCGGCACCACCAGCATCTCGCCGTCGGCGTTGACGAAGGCGCGCTTGTCCATCGAGCGGCCTGCGAGGTACATCAGCGAGCCGATGCCGACCTGCGATTCGGCATCGCCGTTCGCCGCCACCGTGCGCATGCCATCGACGAAGTCCGCTTCGGCCGCGCCGTCCAGCGGCATCGGGTGCCAGCGCATCGGCTCAGGCGGCAGCGCGATTTCGCGGTCGCCGCCGGTCGTCCAGTGCGGCTGCGCATAGGGCTGGTAGCGGCCGGACACCACCGAGGGCTGGCGGCGATAGAGCCAGGTGCGGCGGTTCTCATGGCGCGGCGCGGTGAAGGCGGTGCCCGAGAGCAGTTCGGTGTAGAGGTCGAACGGTCCGCGCTGCGGGTTGTTGCGGCCTTGCGGCAACGCACCGGGCACGGCCTCGGAGGCATGCTCGTTGCCGAAGCCGCCCAGGTAGCGCCGTTCGGTGGCGTGAATGTCGGTCATGGTGTTCTCTTTCGAAAATCGCGATGAGATGGGGGTGCGTGCCCCGCTCAGCCGCGCGCGGCCTTGAAGGCCTCGCGCAGCACGGCGAGCGAGCCGATGTGGTTGGCCAGCACGAGCACCAGGCGCGCGTTGAAGGCGTGGCTCTCTTCGTCGGAAAGCCCTTGGTGCGCCTCGATGAGCGCCTCGTAGAAATCGTCGGGCGCTTCCAGGTTCGGCGCGGTGTTCAGGTGTTGCATGTTCATGCCTTTGCCAATGCGTGGTCGATGGCCGTGCGGATGTCCGCGGCGGTCGGGTGCCGCCACCGGGCGCACACGTGCTGGTCGGGCCGCAGCAGGTACACGGTGCCGGGCTGCGCGTCGTAGCGCTGGGTGGCGAGCTCGCCCGCAGGTGTCGCGTCCTGCACGCGCACGATGTGCAGCGCGCGGTCGCTCGCCTTCAGCGCCGCTGCGCTGCGCTCGGCGGCTTCGCCCGCGCCGAACACCAGCGCGGTGAACTGCGCCACATGGCATTCGCGCAGCAGCCAGCCGGTGCGGCCGTCGGCGCGCACGGTCGGCGCGTCGGCAGCTGCCGCACCCGGCACCATCGCGCCCTTGAACGCGTCGGCATCGGGCGTGTTGAGCGGCGAATCGCGCAGCACCGCCGGCACCGAGAGCCGGCCGCTGTTGACCAGCGTGCGCGCGAACGCGTGGTACTTCGTCAGCTCGAGCACCGCGTCGCGGAACAGGCGGCTCACGTCGCTCTTGGGCGTGATGAAGTCGGTCGCGCGCGTGGAGTGGCGGATGTTCTCGTCGGCCGCGAATTCGCGCTCGCTCGCGTAGCTGTCGATGAGCGCGTCGGGCGCGTCGCCCTGGAGCACCGCGGCGAGTTTCCACGCGAGGTTGTCCGCGTCCTGCACGCCCGAGTTGGCGCCGCGCGCGCCGAAGGGCGACACGCCATGCGCCGAGTCGCCCGCGAACAGCACGCGGCCGTGGCGAAAGCGCGCCATGCGCTGGCACGCGAAGGTGTAGACGCTGGCCCAGCCGATCTGGAACTGCACGTCCGCAAAGCCGATGCTGTCCAGCAGCGCGCGCACGCGCGGCGTGATGTTCTCGGGCTTGCGTTCTTCGAGCGGGTCGGCGTCCCAGCCGAGCTGGAAGTCCACGCGCCACATGCCGTCAGCCTGCTTGTGCAGGAGCACGCTCTGTCCCGGATGGAATGACGGGTCGAACCAGAAGCGGCGCTCGGTCGGCAGCTGCGCATCCATCGTGATGTCGGCGATGAGGAAGCGGTCGCGAAAGGTGCGGCCTTTGGCCTCCTGGCCCAGCAACTGGCGCAGGTTGGAGCGCGAGCCGTCGCAAGCCGCGACATAGGCGGCCGACAGCTGGTAGTCGCCCTCGGGCGTCTCCACGGTGAGCACGGCGCCGTCGTCGCGCTGCGCGATGCCCGTTACCTTGTTGTTCCAGCGCAGGTCGATGAGCGGCAGCGCCGCGGCGCGCTCCACGAGGTAGCCCTCGACGTAGTACTGCTGCAGGTTGATGAAGGCCGGCCGCTCGTGGCCGGGCTCGGGCAGCAGGTCGAAGCGGTAGACCTGCTCGTCGTGGAAGAACACCTTGCCCACGTTCCACGAGACGCCCTTCTCGACCATGCGGTCGCCGCAGCCCAGGCGGTCGAACACCTCCAGCGTGCGCTTGGCAAAGCAGATCGCGCGCGAGCCGCTGGAGAGGGTGTTGTCGTTGTCCAGCAGCACGACAGGCACCTGGCGCAGCGCGAGGTCGATGGCCAGCGTGAGGCCGACCGGGCCGGCGCCCACGATCACCACCGGGTGATGGGCGGGCGTCGCGGCGTCCTGGTCGGCGTGGCGGCGGTAGTCGAAGCGCAGACTTTGATAGTCGATCACGTGTTGTCTCCGTGTCCTTGGTCTTTGCTCCTTCCCCCTTTGGGGGAAGGTTGGGATGGGGGCAAGCGGCGTTCACTTTGGGCGCTCTGCCTGCCCCCACCCCAGCCCTCCCCCGGAGGGGGAGGGAGCAAGGCCTGTCAGCCTTCCAGGGCCTTCCACATCTCGATGTCCCGCTCGGCCGTCCACACGCGCGGATCGGCATGGCCCGAGGCCTCGTCGTAGGCCCGGCTCACGTCGAACGGCATGCAGTGATCGAAGATCACCCACTGGCTGTACTTGGGCTTGAGCTTGGCGTAGGTGTCCTTGTAGACCGTGTTCAGGTCGCGCCCGGCCTTCACGCCTTCCTGCACGCTGGCATACACGTCGGAGATGAAGTTGCGCGTGCCCGTGAGGCCCTCGGCCACCTCGGCCGGCGTGGTGAGCGCGGCGCCGCGGCCCGGCACCAGCGCGGCGGGCTTGAGCGCGGCGATGTTGTCCAGCGTCTGCGGCCAGTCCTGGAAGTAGGCGTCGCCGGCATACGGCGTGGCGCCGAATTCCACCAGGTCGCCCGAGAGCAGCGTGCGCTCTTCTGGCAGCCAGACGACCGTGTCGCCCTTGGTGTGGCCGCGGCCCAGCTGGATCAGCTGCACCTCCAGCTTGCCCAGCCACAGCGTCATCTTGCCGGTGAAGGTCATGGTGGGCCACGTCAGGCCCGGGGGCACGGTTTCCACGTTCTGGAAGAGGCGCGGGAAGCGGCCGATTTCGCTGGCCTTGTCGGCCTCGCCGCGCTCCACGATCAGGTCGCGGGTGTCCTGGCTCGCGAGGATGTGTCCGGCGCCCTTCTCAAAGTACCCTGCCGCGCCCAGCACGCGCACCGCGTGGTAGTGGGTGAGCACCACGTACTTGATCGGCTTGTCGGTCACTTCGCGGATGCGGCGCACCACGTCGGCCGCCATGGCGGGAGTGGCTTGCGTATCGGCCACCAGCACGCAGTCGTCGCCGATCACGATGCCGGTGTTCGGGTCGCCCTCGGCGGTGTAGGCCCAGGCGTGCTCGGAGATCTGGCTGAAGGTGATCTTCTTTTCTTCCATGTCGGCCTGGCTGGCGAACTTCTTGGCTTGGCTCATCGTGTTGTCTCCGTCGGGTGTGGGTGGAAATTGAATTCGTCTAAGGCGAACGAATTTGCGGTTAACGAATTTTCGGAGTGTACGTCGCAGATCAGTTAATGTCTAATCCCTTCTTCATGAACGAACGATCGGCAGCCCTGTGACCAAGGACTCCAGCCATACCGGCGACAGCGGCGACACCCCCCCCGACGCCCCTGACACCGACCGCGCCGCCCAGCGCGGCATCCAGAGCATCGAGGTCGGCGGCCAACTGCTGCGCGCGCTGGTGCACCACGGCCGGCCGATGGCGCTGAAGGACCTGGCGCGCGAAGCCGACATGACGCCCGCCAAGGCTCACCCCTACATGGTGAGCTTCGGGCGGCTCGGGCTCATCGAGCAGGACCGCGCCAGCGGCCACTATCTGCTCGGTCCGCTGGCCTTGCAACTGGGGCTCATCAGCCTGCAGCAGGCCGACCCGGTGCACCTGGCCACCCCGCTGCTCAGCCCGCTGGCGCAGCAGATCGGGCACACGGTGGCGCTGGCGGTGTGGGGCGCGCGCGGCGCGACCATCGTTCGCACGGCCGAGTCGCCCTCGCCGGTGCACGTGACCATGCGGCACGGCACGGTGTTCTCGCTGACCAACACGGCCTCGGGCCGCATCTTCGCGGCCTACCTGGATGCCGACGCGGTGCGGCAGCTGCTCGAGGAAGAGCGCCAGCGCCAGAAGCCGCGCAAGGGCGCCGCCGAGCTCGCGGCACTTGCCGGCATGCCGCCGGTGCAGCCGCTGCCCTCGTGGAGCGACTTCGAGCGCCAGTTGAAGGAGGTGCGCGCGCACGGCATCAGCCGCTCCGATGGCGAGGTGATCGAGGGCGTGAGCGCCATGGCCGCGCCGGTGTTCGACCACACCGGCGCCATCGTGCTGGCCGTGACCGCCATCGGCCCGGCCGGCGTCTTCGATACCGCGTGGGACGGCGAGCTCTCGCGCGCACTCAAGGCCTGCGCGGGCACCGTGTCGCAGCGCCTCGGCGCGCCCGCCGCGGGCGCCTCCGGATCGTCTAAACCCGAGCGATGACGCGACCCGACGCAACCGGCATTCCCTCTTCTTCCCCGCTCGAATCCGCCGTCGCGCTGCTGCGGGGCGCCCGGCGCATCGTCGTCTTCTCGGGCGCGGGCCTGTCGCGCGCCTCCGGCATCCCGACCTACCGCGACGCGGACGGGCTCTGGAAAAGCCAGAACGCCCTGCAGTTCGCCCACGCCGAAGACCTGAAGCGCGACCCGGCGGGTTTCACGAAGTTCTGGGCCCGGCGCATGGCGGTCGTCGAATCGGCCGCGCCCAACCCGGGCCATCGCGCGCTCGCGCAGTTGCAGCGGCTGCGCCCGGCGACGCGCCTCATCACGCAGAACGTCGACGGCCTCCTCACCCAGGCGGGCGGGCTCGACGTGCTCGAGCTGCACGGGTCGCTGCGCCGCTGGCGCTGCGACCACTGCGGCAACCGCAGCGGCCCGTGGCCCTTTCACCGGTGCCTGCGCTGCGGCTCGCACGCACGGCCCGACGTGGTGATGTTCGGCGAGATGCTCAACCCCGGCGTGCTGCTCGAAGCGCAGGTGGCCGCGCAGGAGTCGGACCTCTTCCTGGTGGTCGGCAGCACGGCCATCGTCTATCCGGCGGCCGAACTGCCCGAGCTGGCGATGGCGCGCGGCAGCCGCCTCGTCACGCTGAACCTGGAGCCGCTGCCGCACCTGGACGATGCGGCGGCGGTGGTGTTGCGCGGCGCTTCGGAGGACCTGCTGCCGCGATTGCTGGCGGGGATGATGGGCGCCTAGCTTCGCGCGCCTTCAGCCCCTTCAGTCAGTTGATGCGCGCGTTGGTGAGCTGCATGTCCTCGAACTGGCTGCCGGTGAAGTCGACCTGTTCGCCCTGCAGGTCGGTGGCGTTCACTTGCCGGCCCCTGCAGTCGAGCAGCTTCACCTGCGACCAGTGGCTCGCGTCGAAATTCAGTGCGGTCCAGTTGCATCGGGTGAAGGTGCAGTGGCTGAGCGTGCTGGCTTTCAGGAGCGATGCATCGAAGGTGCAGCCCACGAAGGCGCAGCCGCTGATGCTGATTCGCTGCATGTCGCACTGGCTGAATGTGCAGGCGCTGAACTGGCACGAAGTCAAGGCAGCATCCAGGAAAGTGGTCGATGTGAAGCTGCTGCCGCTGAACGTGCTGGACGCGAAGGTGATCAGGTTGAGATCGAGGCCGGCATAGGCATTGCCGTCGCTCTCGCCTGCAAGGCCCGCCGGCGCGCCCCCGATGCCTTTGCGCCATTTGTCGTGGTTCTGGATGATCTGAAGGGCGCTCATGCGGTGGCCCTTCCGTGTGCAACCGACGGCATCACCGTGGTGCTGGTTGCGATGGTGCGCGCTCGCGCGGCATGGAATGCGGACATGTGTTCCTCCCGTGAACCCGCTCCCGTGGATCGGGAGTCGCGGCGGATTATGGGAGGGCGCTCGCGGCGAAAAAACGCGGGAAATGATCCGGCAACCATTGCGCCACGCGCGGCGTGACGTATTGCCTGGGGCTCGCGGTGCGCTGGGCGCTCAGCCCTTCTTGCCGCCCAGCAGCACCAGCGCGCCGCCCACCACGATGGCGGCCACGCCGGCCCAGGCGGGGAAGTTGACGGTCTGCTTTTCCTTCACCGAGAACTCCAGCGGCCCGAGCTTGGCCTGATGGGTTTCCTTGGTGAAGCTGAAGCTGCCCATGCCCAGCGCGGCGATGCCCGCCACGATCAACAGGATGCCGACGATGCGTGTCGCGTTCATGGGGCGGGTCTCCTCGTGTGTGGGTGCCGCAGCTTACTGCCGCGGCTGGCGCTGCAGCGCATCCATCCACTGCGTGACCTCGGCCACGGCCGCATCGCTGGCGGCCGCGAGCGCCTTCACGCCGCCGGGCGCGTCGGCGCTCGGCGCGGGGCGGCGCACGGTGATGGTCTTCTGGCCCAGCACCCGGTCGCCGCCGGTGGTGCCGCGGATCAGCGTGGCGCGCAGCCGCACGAGGCCCACGCTCGCCGTGGGCGAATCGAAGTAGTGGCTGAATTCGTCCAGCGAAATGCGCAACGTGTCGGGCACCTCGCCCTTGCTGCGGGCGATGGTTGCGCTCTCTTCCGGGCCGAGCACCATGCGGCGCTCGGCGAGGCTGTCGCGCAGCCGCTGGCGCAGCAGTTGCGCGGGCGGCTGGCTCCAGCGCGACTGGCCGTAGGGGCGCAGCTCGTTGACGTCCGCGTAGCCCAGGCGGTAGAGGATCTGCGTGCCGTCCAGGCGCGTGTTGCTCTCGAACTCGGCCAGCGCCAATGTCGGCAGCGCCGCGGCAGTGGGCGCGGCGGCCGGCGCCGTGGCCGCAGCGGCCGCCGTGGCGGTGAGCCCGGGGCCGAAGTCGTACAGCGTCGCGCGCGCGGGCTTGTCGGGCAGCGCGCCGCAGCCGGCGACCAGCAGCGCCATGCCTGCGAAGGCAGCGGCAAGGGAATGGGTGGTTGTCTTCATGCTCATCACCTTCGATCAAGGACGCGCGGCCGGCGCGGAGAAACCCGGCTCGCCCGGCCCTGCCGCGGCGCCGCCGTTGCCGAACAGGAGCGACTGCGGGTTGTCGTTGATGCTGTCCGCCGCGCGGCCGAGGCGCCGCACGGCGTGCGAGGTGTCGTCGGCCACGCGGTTCACGCGCGGCAGCGTCGCCGCGTTGAACGAGTCGACCGCCTGCGCGAGCGCCTTGGTGCCGTCGCTCAGCCGCTCGACCGGGCCGTCGGGCGCGTTCAGCCGGCCCACGGTGGTGTTGAAGTTGTTGGCCACGCGCGAGACGTCGCTGGCGGCCTTCTTCACCGTGCCCAGCGTGTCGGGCAGCTTCTCCAGCGCCGGGTTCAGGCCCGTCTTCACGGTGTTGTCCAGCGTCTTGAGCAGCGTGTTGGCGCTCGCCGAGGCGGCGGCGATGTTCTCCAGCGCATCGGCCGCGCGCTTCTGGTTCGGGTCGCTGAGCAGCTGGTTGGCGCGCTTGGTCACTTCCTCGACCTGGTTGATGATGGCTTCGCCGCGGTCCTGCAGCTGCGCGAGCATCGAGGGCTTGAGCGGAATGCGCGGCGGCTCGTCGTCGTTGGGCTTGAGCGCGACCTGCGATTCGCCCTTGTCGTCCAGCGCGATGAAGGCCAGGCCCGTCACGCCCTGGTAGCTCAGCGTGGCGAAGCTGGAGGTGGTGAGCGGCACGCGCTCGTCCACCGTGATGCGCACGCGCACGTTGCCTTTGACCTTGGGGTCGAAGTCGATCGACGCCACCTTGCCCACCGCGATGCCGCGGTAGCGCACCATGGCCTGCGGCTGCAGGCCGCTGACCGCGTCGCGGGTGGACAGCTCGTAGACGTTGCGCACGGTGTTGTCGCGCGTGAACCAGATCACCAGAGCGACGAGCACGGCCAGGAGGCCGAGCACGAAGGCGCCGGCGGCGAGGGCATGGGCCTTGTTTTCCATGGTGGCTACCTACCTTTCGGCGCGCGCGGCTTCGGGCCGCGGCGCATGTTGTTCTGTGGCTGGCTTGTCATGCAGCGCCTCCAGGGCGCGCTGGCCGCGCCCCCCTAGAAAGTATTCGTGGATGAACGGATGCGGGTAGGCGATGACCTCGCGCGCCGTGCCGCTCACGATGACCTTCTGGTCGGCCAGCACCGCGATGCGGGTGCTCAGGTCGAACAGCGTGTCCAGGTCGTGCGTGACCATCACCACCGTGAGGCCGAGTTCCCGGTGCAGGCCGCGCAGGAGATTGCAGAAGCTGTCGGAGGCCTCGGGGTCCAGGCCCGCGGTGGGTTCGTCGAGCAGGAGCAGCGGCGGGTCCATGATGAGCGCGCGCGCCAGCGCCACGCGCTTGATCATGCCGCCCGAGAGGTCCGACGGGCTCTTGTTCGCATGCTGCGGCTCCAGGCCCACCATCTGCAGCTTCACGAGCGCCGCGTGGCGGATCAGCTCGTCGGGCAGGAGCTTGAGCTCGCGCAGCGGAAAGGCGATGTTCTCCAGCACGCTGAAGGCCGAGAACAGCGCGCCGTGCTGGAACAGCATGCCCACGTTGGCCGCGCCCGAGGCGCTGAGCTCGCCCGGCTGCTGGCCCAGCACCTCGACCACGCCCTGCGTCGGCTTCTCCAGCCCGAGGATCTGGCGCAGGAGCACCGTCTTGCCGGTGCCCGAGCCGCCCACCAGCGAGAGCACCTCGCCGCGGTCGATGTGCATGTCCAGGTTGCGGTGCACCACCTGCTCGCCGTCGGCGCTCTTGAACACCGTCCAGAGCTTGCGGATGTCGACCACGGTCGGGTCATCGCGGGTGTTCGTCGCGGCGTTCATCCGCGGAACCCTATGCCCTTGAAGAGCACCGCGAAGAGCGCGTCCACCAGGATCACCGCGGTGATCGATGTCACCACCGAGGAGGTGGTGCCGCGCCCGAGGCTCTCGGTGTTGGGCTTGACCTTCATGCCGAAGTAGCAGCCGATCAGCGCGATCAAAATGCCGAACACCGCCGACTTGGCCATCGCGAGCCAGAGGTTCGAAATCGGCACCGCGCGCGGCAGTGCCGAGAGAAAGTACGCCGGCGAAATATCGAGCGCCGCATCGGCCGCGAGCATGCCGCCCAGCAGCGCCGCCATCGAGGTCCACAGGCTGATGAGCGGCATCGCGATCGCCAGCGCCAGCACGCGCGGCATCACCAGGCGAAAGCCGTGCGGAATGCCCATGACGCGCATTGCGTCGAGCTCCTCGGTCACCCGCATCACGCCGATCTGCGCGGTGATGGCCGAGCCCGAGCGCCCGGCAATGAGCACCGCGGCCAGCACCGGCCCGAGTTCGCGCACCAGCGAGAGCCCCAGGATGTTGACCACGAAGGCCTCGGCCCCGTAGTTGCGCAGCTGCTGCGAGATCAGGTAGGCCAGCACCACGCCGATCAGAAGGCCCACCAGCGCCGTGATGTGCAGCGCCGTCGCGCCGAACTGGTAGAGGTGCCCCGAGAAATCGCGCCACGGCGCGCGGTGCGGCGCGCGGATGAGCGTGCCGACGTCGATCGCGAGCTGGCCGATCAGCCCGATGAAATCGCGCGCCACGTACATCGCGCGCGGCCCGTTGTGCGAGAAGGTGCGGATGCGGTCGGCCAGCGTCTTGGGCGGCTCGTCCGGCGTGGCGACGGTGTACTGCGCCACCTGGTCGAGCACCGCCTTGTGCTGCGCTTCCATCTCCAGCGTGGCGGGCCATTCGTGGCGCCAGTGCTCCCACAGGAGCTGCGCGCCGATGTGGTCGAGCTGCTCGATCGGGCGCAGGTCCCACGCGCGATCGTCCGCGGGCGGCGCGGCTTCCAGGCTTTTGGAGAGCGCCTGCCAGGCGGGAAACGACGACATGCCCAGCGCGGTCCAGCGGCCGCTGGCCACGGTCCAGGAGCGGCCGTCCTGCTCCTGCTGCGCGACACGCGGCAACGCGCTGTCGGCGGCTCGGGCGTCGGCAGTCGGGGTGGCGGAAGGCATGGGACGGATGAGCAGGAAAGTAAACAAAAAACCGGGTTCGGGGGATGCGCGCATCGTAACCGGGTGCATCCGGCACCCATGTGCTCCAGACCCCTCATTCACGTAGGGCGGCACCCCGTTTTCTTCAGTTTTTCTTCAGCTCCAGGCCTTGCCCAGCGCGTCCCAGGCGCTGGCGATCACCGGCTCGTCGCGCCGCGATGCCAGCGAGACGAAATTCAGCGCGCAGTCCAGCTGCACCCGGTCGGCCATCGCGAGGCCATGGGCCTGGCATTCGCGGATCGCGATCGAGTCGCGCACGAGGCTCAGGCCAATGCCCGACTTCAAGAGGTCGAGCATCGACGCCTCCTGGTCGACCAGCGCCACGCGCCGCGGCGAAAGGCCCAGCGGCGCGAACACGCGCTCCAGCAGCCGGTGGTGCGCCGACTCGGGCGGCGTCCCGAGCCAGGGCAGCGCGGCCAGCGCCTTCCAGTCGCGGCCCTGCACCTGCGGGCCCCAGCCGGCGGGCGCGACCACGCGGTAGGTGAAGCGGGTGAGGGTGCGGACCGCGAGCGCAGCCGGTGTGGGGCTCGAAGCGTCTTCGCCGGGATCGAGGTGAAACCCCACGTCCAGGTCCCCGCGCAGCACCTGCGCGAGCACGCTGCCGCTCATGCCGTGGCGCAGCTCGGTCTCGATCTGCGGCGCGGCCTCGACGAGCTCCCGCAGGAACACGCCCAGCCGGGTGAATTCCGGATCGAGGATCGTGCCGATGCGCAGCGCCCCGCGCACCGTGCCCTGGAGCTTGCGCGCGGCCTGCTGCAGATCGCCCACGGCGGCCAGCACCCGCTCGGCCTGCGGCAGCATCGCCGCGCCGTCGGCCGTGAGCGCCAGGCCGTGCGGCGTGCGCGTGAAGAGCGCGAGCCCGGTTTCCTCGGCCAGGCGCTTGAGCTGCAGGCTCACCGCGGGCTGCGTGAGGTGCAGCCGCTCGGCGGCGCGCGAGACGCTGCCTTCCTTCGCCGCGAGAACGAAGGCGCGCAAAATCTGCAGATCGATGGCGGCGGCAGTCATATAAGACCGATTTATAAGCCAATGGCGCCGAAATCATTGGCCTTTCATTCGGAGCGCGGGCTAAATCCTGGTCTGAAGCCCTCATCATGTCCATGAATACTGGAAATATCGACGCACCCGAACCGATCGCCGGCCGCACCGGTCTTGCGGGCGGCATCGAGTCGTTCACGCTCGACCGCCAGCGCTTCTATTTCGGCTACGACCACAAGCAAGGGCGGGTGCTGTCGCCGGCGATCGACGACGCCGCGGCGATGGCGCGCTTCGCCAGCCGCCACATGCAGGCGATTTTTCCCGGGCGCCTGTTCGGGTTGCTCGGCAAGACGGGACCGAAGGACGAGGCCTTCTGGGCGGAGTTGGTGACGTGGTCCGAGAACGCCTCCGACCTGCGACCGGACCCGCTCGACCGCGCGCTGACTCGCATTCGGCTCGTCGCGGGCGTGTCGAAGCTCGCGCTGGCGATTAGGGAGAACCGCGTCGTGTACGAGTTCGCGCTCGACATGCTGCCGTGCGACCTGCTCGTGGCTGCGGGAGACGGCATGCCGCCACCAGCCGATGGCCAGGAAGACATCGAGGCACAGATCGCCATCGTCTCGGGCGACACACCCCTGCCGCCGGGCCGCGAGGTCGCCGACGTGGCACGCGCGCTGCAGGCCCGGCTGAACGCACTGGTACAAGGGGCGCACGGCAATTGGGCGGAGATGTTCCCGATGCTGGAGTCCTGAGCGGCGCGCATGGCGGCCGACCGCAACAAGAGATCGATGACCGTGCAACCCTGAGCAACCAACAAGAACCATGCGAGACAACGACAACACCTTCGACTACATCATCATCGGCGCCGGCACGGCGGGCTCGCTGATCGCCAACCGCCTGAGCGCGGACAAGACCAAGCGCGTGCTGCTCATCGAGGCCGGCCGCAAGGACGACTACCACTGGATCCACATTCCGGTCGGTTATCTCTACTGCATCGGCAACCCGCGCACCGACTGGCTCTACAACACCGAGCCCGACGCGGGCCTCAACGGCCGGGCGCTGCGCTATCCGCGTGGCAAGACGCTGGGCGGGTGCTCCAGCATCAACGGGATGATCTACATGCGCGGCCAGTCGCGCGACTACGACCAGTGGGCCGACCTCACCGGCGACGACAGCTGGCGCTGGCAGAACGTGCTGCCGGCGTTCAAGAAGCACGAGGACTTCTACCTGGGCGCCGACGAGCTGCACGGCGCCGGCGGCGAATGGCGCGTGGAGAAGCAGCGCCTGCGCTGGGACATCCTCGATGCGTTCGCCGAAGCCGCGGTCGAGGCCGGCGTGCCGCACACCACCGACTTCAACCGCGGCAGCAACGAAGGCGTGGGCTACTTCCAGGTCAACCAGAAGAACGGCTGGCGCTGGAACACGGCCAAGGCGTTCCTCAGGCCCACCTGCTACGGCCGGCCCAACTTCGAGCTGTGGACGGGCGCGCAGGTCTCGCGCCTCCTCTTCGAGAAAAACGAAGACGGCACGCAGCGCTGCACCGGCGCCGAGGTGTGGAACGGCAGCGAGATGAGCACCGCGCGCGCCGAGCGCGAAGTGATCCTCTCCGCGGGCGCCATCGGCTCGCCGCAGATCCTGCAGCTCTCGGGCGTCGGTCCGGCAGAGCTCTTGCGCCAGCACGGCATCGACGTGGTGCTCGATGCGCCCGGCGTCGGCGCCAACCTGCAGGACCATCTGCAGATCCGCGCGGTCTACAAGATCGACGGCGCGCCCACGCTCAACGTGCTCGCCTCGTCGATGGTCGGCAAGGCGAAGATCGGCCTGGAATACCTCTTGAAGCGCAGCGGCCCGATGAGCATGGCGCCCTCGCAGCTGGGCGCCTTCACGCGCAGCTCCGAGGCCTACGAGTGGCCGAACCTCGAATACCACGTGCAGCCGCTTTCGCTCGATGCCTTCGGCGATCCGCTGCACAGCTTTCCGGCCTTCACCGCGAGCGTGTGCAACCTCAACCCGACGAGCCGGGGCTCGGTGCGCATCAAGAGCAGGCGCTTCGAGGACGCACCGGCCATCGCGCCCAACTACCTCAGCACCGACGAAGACCGCAAGGTGGCCGCCGATTCGCTGCGCGTGACGCGCCGCATCGCCTCGCAGCCCGCGCTCGCCAAGTACAAGCCCGAGGAGTGGAAGCCCGGCGTGCAGTACCAGAGCGACGAAGACCTCGCGCGCCTGGCCGGCGACATTGCCACCACCATCTTCCATCCGGTGGGCACCACCAAGATGGGCGCCGACGGGGATGCGATGGCGGTGCTCGATGCGAAGCTGCGCGTGCGCGGCATCCAGGGCCTGCGCGTGGTGGATGCGGGCGCGATGCCGACCATCACGAGCGGCAACACCAACAGCCCCACGTTGATGATGGCCGAGAAGGCCGCGGGCTGGATCGTCGAAGCCAACCGCTGAATCAAGTTGCGCTTGAGAAAATAAATCCGTTCACGCTGAGCTTGTCGAAGCGCCGCGCAAGGCTTCGACAAGCTCAGCCCGAACGGCTCTTGTTGATCAAAGCGAGGTCGTGTGAAAGGCCGTCTCAGCGGCGCGGTGTCGGCTTGCGCCGCGTGGCTTTGGGCTCCTTGCCCTCTTCGGTTTTCTTGTTCCCAAGGCGCGCCTTCGCGCCTTCGATCATGAACTCCACGCCGATGTCGAACATCGCATCGGGCCCGGCCTTGCGGTAGCTGGCAAACGCCTCGGCCAGCAGGGGCCGCGATGCCGCGGCGGCATCGAGCGTCTGCTGGCGCGCTGGCGCGTCGTCGGGCGCGGCCTGCTCTTCCAGCACGCAGCCCACGGTGTAGCGGCCGAGCGCGATCATCAGCGCCATCGCATCTGTCGCCGGCATGCCGCGGCTGACCACGGCTGCAAGCTGGGCCTCCACCATTTCCAGGTCGCCGGGATCGGGCTCCGTGCCCGCATGCAGGCGCGCACCGTCGCGCCGTGCCAGCAGCGCACGGCGAAAGCTGCGCGCGTTCTCGCGCAGGAACTCTCCCCATGACTCGCCTTCCAGCGGCAGCCGGCGCTCGTGCGCGCGGCGCAGGATCTCGCCGCTCATCGCGTCGAGCAGCGCGCGCTTGTTCTTGAAATGCCAGTACAGCGCGGGCTGCTGCACGCCCAGGCGCTCGGCCAGGAGCCGCGTGCTGAGCTTGTCCATGCCGACCTCGTCGAGCAGCGCGAGCGCCGCCTCGAGGATCGTTTCGCTATCCAGTTTCATGCCGATGTCCGTGCCTGTGATCCAAGCCTGTTTCCGGACCGATGGTACGGGGACTTCCCAGCCAGGAATTTATCGATGATAATTCCTTATCAATGATAAATTCCAACACATCTTCTTCGGTTGCCGCCGCGGGCAGCCGCCACGCGCAGGGGGTGATCCTGGCGATCGTCACGCTCGACGCCATCGGCATCAGCCTGGTCATGCCCATCCTGCCGAGCCTGCTGCGCGAGGTCGGCCACACGGGCGACCTCGGCTGGCACTTCGGCGCCTTTCTCTCGCTCTACGCGCTGATGCAATTCCTCTGCGCGCCCGTGCTCGGCGCGCTCAGCGACCGCTTCGGACGGCGGCCCGTGCTGCTGGTCTCGGTGGCCGGCGCGGCGATCGATGCGCTCTTCATGGCCTTCGCGCCCTCGCTGTGGATGCTGTTCGTGGGCCGCGCGATCGCGGGCATGACCGGCGCGAGCATGGCGGTGGCCTCGGCGGCCATCGCCGACCTCACGCCCGAGCACCAGCGCGCGCGCTGGTTCGGCCGCATGGGCGCGTGCTTCGGTTTGGGCTTCATCGCCGGACCGGCGATCGGCGGCGTGCTCGGCGACCACGGCGTGCGGCTGCCGTTCGTGGCGGCCGCGGTGCTCAACGGCATCACCTTTCTCGTCGGCCTGCTGGTGCTGCGCGAGTCGCGTCCGCCCGCGCTCGCGTCCAAGCCCTTCGACCGCGGCGTGCTGCATCCGCTCGCGCCGCTGCGCTGGGCCGCAGGCTTTCCCGCGCTGCTGCCGATCCTCGGTGTCTTCCTGGTGCTCGTGCTGGTGGGCGAAGTGGCCGGCACGACCTGGGTGATCCACGGCGAAGACCGCTACGCCTGGAGCGGCACCACGGTCGGCCTCTCGCTCGCGGGCTTCGGCCTGATCCATGCGCTGGTGCAGGGCGTCCTGGCGGGCCCGCTGGTCGAGCGCTGGGGCGAGCGCGCGGCGATCGCGGTCGGCACGCTCTCGGACTGCACGGCCTACGCGTTGATCGCCTTCGCCTCGCAGGGCTGGATGGCGCTCGCGCTGCTGCCGTTCCTGTGCATGGGCGGCGTCGGCCAGCCCGCGCTGCAGGCGATGCTCTCGCGGCGCGTGGGCGAGGCCGACCAGGGGCGGCTGCAAGGCGTGCTCGCGAGCATCTCCAGCCTGGCCTCGGTGGTCGGCCCGCTCATGATCAGCTCGCTCTACTTCGCGTTCCGCGTGCGCTTCCCGGGCATCGTGTGGTTGGTTGGCGCCGTGCTCTACCTGCTGTGTCTGCCGGTGCTGATGCGAAAGACGAAGGCCTAACCACCTAACCGCCCGCCCCGCCCCTTCGAGAACACCGAGGAACCGGCTTTGCCGGGCCTCAGGTGTTGCCCCCGGTAGGGGGTTGGCGAAGCGACACGAAGTGCGCGAAGACTGGGGGCGAGCCTATTTCTCAATCGTCTTGTTCCAGCGCGAGTTCCATGCGGGCCGGTTCGCGTTGATGCTCTCCCAGTCGATGGTGATCGCAGTCTTCATCCATTTGTTGATGTCCGCCACCTGCGTCGCGCCTTCGCCCACGGCCGGCGCCTTCGGGTTGGTCGGGATCTGCGCGCCGTACTGGAGCACGTTGGCCTGCGCGAGCGGGCTGAGCAAGAACTCGGCGAGCTTCTGCGAGAGCTCGGGCTCGCTGTTGTTGGCGATCACGCACTGGCCCACCATCAGCACCACCGCGCCTTCCTTGGGCGGCGCGTACTCCACCGGAATGCCCTTGGTCTTGAGCGCGGCCACGGCCGTGGGCGTGAGCGGGAAGATGGCCGCCTCGCCGGTCTGCACCATCTCCGAGAGCTTGGCCGAACTGGGGATGTACTCCAGCACGTTGGGGCCGACGGTGGTGGGCCAGGCCTTGAAGCCGGGCTCCACGTTCTTGTCGTTGCCGCCCTGGATGCGGTTGAACATCAAGAAGCCGTGCAGCCCGAACGACGAGGACGACATCGACTGGAACACCACCTTGCCCTTGAACTTCGGGTCGGCCAGGTCCATCCACGAGGTGGGCGCGGCCCAGCCCTTTTCCTTGAACATCTTGGCGTTGTAGGCGAGACCCGTCATGCCCAGGCTCACGCCGCTGGCCATGTCGTCCTTGAAGCGCGCGGCCGGGTAGATCTCGGCGAGCGACGGGTTGGGCTTTTGCTTCTGGCACAGGCCCATGCCGATGGCGCGCACCATGATGCCGTCGTCCAGGAACATCACGTGCATCTGCGGGCGGTCCTTGTTGGCCTGCGCCTTCGCGAGGATGTCCGACGAGGTGCCCGGCACCACCACCACCTTCGCGCCGTACAGCTTCTCGAAGGCCGGGAACACGTACTGCGTGTACGCCTTCTCCATGGTGCCGCCGTTCATGCCGATGTAGAGCGTCTTGGTCTGCGCGCTGGCCGCGCCGGTGGCCGCGAGCAAGGACACCGCCGCCGCCCCGAGCAGGGTCCGGCGAAGGGAAAAGGTCTTCTGGGAACAGGACATGGTGCGGGACATGGTGGTTGCCTTTCAGGGGAGGGTGGGGACGGAAGTGGAACTGGAGACGGACGAGGAAGGGCTTTGTTCTTCGTCCGCGCCTTCTCCCTCTTCGTCGGGAAAGGAGCGGTCGACCGCGAACGCATCGATCGGCGTGCTGCTGCGGCCATCGCGCACCAGCTCGGCCAGCACCTCGCCCGCGGCGGGGCCGATCTGGAAGCCCGCGCCCGAGAAGCCGAAGCCATGAAAGAGGCCGGGCGTCGTGCGGCTGGGCCCGAGCACCGGCTGGCGGTCGGGCATGTTGCCCTCGGTGCCGCTCCAGGTGCGGATGAAATGCGCATGGCGCAGCGCGGGCAGCAGCTCGATGGCCTGCATTGCGAGCGTGGCGATGGCGTCGCGGTCGACGCGGGCGCGGTCGGCATCGAGCGCATAGCCCCGGCCGCCGCCGAGCACGAGGTTGCCGCGCGCCACCTGCCGGCCGTAGATGCCACCGCCCTCGACACCGAGGCTCCAGTCCATGAAGTGCGGCATCGGCTCGGTCACCGCCATCACGGGATGGCTCGCGCGCAGCGGAACGATCTCGCCGAATTGGGCGGCGAACGGCGCGGCCCACGCGCCCGCGCAGTTGAGCAGCACCGGCGCATGCACCTGGAGCGCATTGCCCGAGCGCAGCATGAACATCGCGCCGTCGTGCGCCACTTCGTCGACCGGGTGGCGCTCGAAGATCTGCGCGCCCGCGCGCTGCGCCGCGAGCGCGAACGCGGGCGACACGAGGCGTGGATTGGCCTGCCCGTCTTCCACGCACAGCGAGCCGCCGACCGCGCGCGGGCCGAGCCAAGGGCAGCGCTCGCGCAGGCGCGCCGCGGAGATCAGTTCGAGCCCGAGGTCGAAATCGAGGCTCTGTGCGCGGTAGCGTTCGAGCGAGGCCATGTCCGATTCGCTGCGCGCGATCTTGAAATGGCCCGAGCGCAGGTACTCGCCGTCGGTGCCGAGCAGCGAGGGCAGGCGGCCCCATATCTGGTGCGCGCGCTGCGCGAGCGGCAGCTGGCTCAGCGGCCGCCCCTGGCGCCGCACGCCGCCGAAGTTCACGCCGCTAGAGCGCGAGCCGCAGAGGTCGCGCTCCAGCAGCGCCACGCCGATGCCCATGTGCCGCAGCGCGAGCGCGGCCGACGAGCCGACGATGCCGCCGCCGACGATGGCCACATCGGTGCGCAGGGTGCGGAGCGAACTCATGCGCCGGCTCCTTCGGCCGATGCATGCACGGCGAGATGGATCGGAATCGGCTTGATCGGCGCCTGCCCGCGCAGCCGGCCCACCTGCTGCAGCGGCTGGCCCGTCGCATGCGCGAGGATCTCTGCCGCTGCCACGCCGCACATGCGTCCCTGGCAACGGCCCATGCCGACGCGCGACAGCGCCTTGAGGCGGTTCATCTCGTCGGCGCCGTTGGAAGAGACCGTCTGGCGCAGCGTGCCGGCGGTGACGTTCTCGCAGCGGCAGACGACGAGGTCGTCGGGCGCGTTCGCGGCCCAGTCCTGCGGCAGCGGGAAGGCGCGTTCCAGTCCGCGGCGAAAGCCCGTCAATCCTTCGAGCTTGCGTTCGAGCGCTTCGGCGCGCGCGGCATCGACGGCCACACCGCGATCTGCGAGCAGCGCGAGCGCGGCGCGTTCGCCTGCCCACTCGGCCGCATCGGCGCCCATGATGCCGGCGCCATCGCCCGCGAGGTACACGCCGGGGGCGCTCGCGCGGCCCGCCGCATCGCGCATCGGCAGGTGGGCGCGGTGCATCGGCGCGAACTCGAAGCGGCAGCCGAGCAGGTCCGCGAGTTGCGTCTCCGAGCGCAGCGCGTAGCCGAAGCCGACGGCGTCGCAGTCGAGCGTGCGCTCCTCGCGGCCGTCGTGCCACGCGACGCCGGTGACGCGGCGCGCATCGGCGTCGCCGGTCACGCGCAACGGACGCACGCCGCCGTGCAGCGGCACGCCGTGCGCGCGCAGCCACGCGACGAAATACACGCCCTTCGCGAACACGGCGGGTTGGCGCAGCATCGCGGGCGTCGCGGCGATCTGGTCCGAGAGGCGCGCGGTGTCGAGCACGGCCGCGACCTTCGCGCCGGCCTTCGCATACTGGTAGGCCACGAGGTACAGCAGCGGCCCCGTGCCCATGAACACCACGCGTTGCCCGATCGCGCAGCCCTGGAACTTGAGCGCGACCTGCGCGCCGCCGAGCGTGTAGACGCCGGGCAGCGTCCAGCCCGGCACGGGCAGCACGCGGTCGGTCGCGCCCGTCGCGACGATCAACGCGCCATGCGGCACGCGCGTCGTGGTGCGCGTGGGGTTGTGCAGCACGTCGAGCACGCCGGCCTGCGCGTTCCACACGAGGCTGTCGGGGCGGTAGTCGATGCGATCGCGCAATGCATCGAAGGCGGCATGCACCGCGTTCGCGCGCGAGGCTTCGAAGCCGTAGAGCGTGGCCGCGGTGCGCTGGATGAAGTTGGCGGGCGGGCGGCGGTAGATCTGTCCACCGGCACGGGCGGCCTCGTCGATCACGAGGGGGCGCAAGCCGTGCGCGACCAACGCTTGTGCTGCGCGCACGCCGGCCGGTCCGGCGCCGACAATCACGGGTTGAAGTTCTGCATTCGTCATGCGCCGCTCCGCCCGGTCACGAGCGCCATGCCCGGCGCGATGAAGGTGGAGCAGGCGCGCAGGCGCTCGCCTTCGGCGGTCGCGATCCAGCAGTCCTGGCAGGCGCCCATCATGCAGAAGCCGGCGCGCGGCGTGTCGCTGAATTCGTTGCGACGAAGTTGACTGCCCTGCGTGAGCACGGCCGTGAGCACCGTGTCGCCGGCGAGCGCCGAAGCGGGCTCGCCATCGAGCGTGAAGGCCACGGCCGCGCGGCCGGTCTCGGCCACGCGATGCAGCAGCGCGTGCGATGCGGTCGATGCCATCTACTTGCGCCCCACCAGCACGCGGTCCAGCCCGTAGAGCCGGTCCAGGATCACCATCGCGATGGCGGTCACCGCCACCATCAGCGCCGAGACCGCCGCCATCAGCGGATCGATCGACTCGGTCGCATACATGTACATGCGCACCGGCAGCGTCACCGTGCTCGGCGAGGTCACGAAGATCGACATCGTCACTTCGTCGAAGCTGTTGATGAAGGCCAGCATCCAGCCGCCCGTGACGCCCGGCAGGATCATCGGCAGCGTGATGCGCCGGAACACCGTCGCCTGGCTCGCGCCGAGCGAGAGCGCGGCCTGCTCCGCGCTGCGGTCGAAACCCACGAGCGCGGCCACCACGAGCCGCAGCGTGTAGGGCGTGACGATGAGCGCATGCGCCATCACCAGCCAGCCGAAACTGCCCGTGCCGCCCACCAGCGCGAACAGGCGCAAGAGCGCCACGCCCAGCACCAGGTGCGGAATGATCAGCGGCGAGAGAAAGAGGCCGTTGAGGAAATCGCGCCCCGGGAATTCATAGCGCGTGATCGCCATGCCGGCCGGCACCGCCAGCAGCGTGGCGATGGTGGCCGAGGCCAGCGCGAGCCACAGGCTGTTCCAGAACGACTGCATGAAGTCGGGGTGCGCGAACACCGCGGCGAACCAGCGCAGCGAGAAGCTGGTGGTCGGAATCGTCAGCGTGTTCTCGGGCGTGAAGGCGACGATGCACACCACCAGCAGCGGTGCCAGCATGAAGGTGATGACGAGCGCGTTGAACGCGAGGGCGATGGGGCCGTTCTTGCTCATGCGGTCAGCCCAGCGCTTTCTTGTAGCGGCCTTCGACGAGGCGGTTGTAGCTCAGCATCACGATCAAATTCGCGGCGAGCAGCGTGAGTGCGATGGCTGCGCCGAGCGGCCAGTTCAGTTCGCTCAGGTACTCGTCGTAGACCACCGTCGCGACCATCTTCAAACGACGCCCACCGAGCAGCCCCGGAATCGCGAACGAACTCGCGGCGAGGCCGAAGACGATCAGGCTGCCCGAGAGAATGCCGGGCATCACCTGCGGCAGCACGATGCGGCGCAGCGTGGTGAAGGGCGAGGCCTTGAGCGAGAGCGCCGCGTTCTCGACACCGGGGTCCAGCTTCTGCAGCGAAGTCCACACCGGAATGACCATGAACGGCAGCATCACGTGCACCAGCGCGACGATCACCGCGATCTCGGTGTAGAGCATCTTCACCGGCCCGATGCCCACGAGGCCCAGCAGCGAATTCACCGCGCCCTCGGGCCCGAGCAGCATGCTCCAGCCGAAGGCGCGCACCACCACCGACACGAGCAGCGGCGCGAGCACCACCAACAAGAGGATCGAGCGCCACGGGTTGCGCATGCGGCTGAGCACATAGGCCTCGGGCGCGCCGATGACCACGCAGATCAGCGTGACCAGCGCCGAGATCCAGAAGGTGCGCCAGAAGATGCCGTGGTAGTACGAGTCGGTGAACACCTGCGCGTAGTGCGCGAGCGTGAATTCGCCGGCCTTCGGGCCGGTGGCCGGGTCGTACACGTTGAACGACAGCACGGCGGTGAGCAGCAGCGGCACCAGCAGCAGCGCGGTGAAGAGCAGCAGCGCGGGGCCCGAGAGCCACCAGGGCGCCGCCTTGTTCCGGATGCCGCTCATGCCGCGCCCGCCTCCTCGGCCGGCAAGAGGCGCGTGCAGTGCGCGGGCCAGTCGATGCCGACGGCATTGCCTTCGTCGAGCGCATCGCGGCCGTCGTTGGGGCTCAGCACCATGAGGTCGCCGGCGGGCGTGGCGATGCGGTAGAGCCACTGGCTGCCGAGGAAGAAGCGCTCCTGCACCGTGCCGTCGAGCCGGCCGCGGCCCGCGGTAACGAGCTGGAGCTTTTCGGGCCGCACGCTCATGAGCACCGCGGCGCCGGCCTTGAAGCCGTCTTCGTCGACCTGCACCGCGAGCGGGCCGACCTCGACGTTGCAGCTGCCGGTGCTGCAGGTCGTCACGCGTCCGTTCAGGAGGTTCGCCTTGCCCACGAAGGTGGAGATGAAGCGCGTGCTCGGGTGTTCGTACACGCGGTGCGGATGGTCGATCTGCGTGGCGCAGCCGCCTTCCATCACCACCACGCGGTCGCTGATCGACATGGCTTCGCTCTGATCGTGCGTGACCATCACCGTGGTGGTGCCGACCTTGCGCTGGATCTGGCGCAGCTCGAACTGCATCTCCTCGCGCAGCTTGGCGTCCAGGTTGGAGAGCGGCTCATCGAGCAGCAGCACCGGCGGCTCGATCACCAGCGCGCGGGCGAGCGCCACGCGCTGGCGCTGGCCGCCCGAGAGCTCGCGCGGGTAGCGCGTGGCGTGCGGCTCCAGATGCACCAGCGCGAGCGCCTGCTTCACGCGTTCGGCGCGCTCGGCCTTGGGCATCTTGCGCATCTCCAGGCCGAAGCTCACGTTGTCGGTCACCGTCATGTGCGGAAAGAGCGCGTAGCTCTGGAACACGATCCCGAGGCCCCGGGTGTTGGCCTTGGCGTTGGTGATGTCCTTGCCCGCGAGTTCGATGCGGCCGCTGGAGACCGCCTCGAAGCCCGCGATCATCTGCAGCGTCGTGGTCTTGCCGCAGCCCGAGGGGCCGAGCAGCGAGACGAACTCGCCCTTTTCGACGGTGAGGTTCATCGCCGACACCGCGCGGGTGCTGCCGTAGAACTTGGTCACGTCGGTAAGCCGTAGGAATGACATGGAAGCGCCTTTCGTGGGGGACCCAAAGATGGCGTGCGACACCTTGGTGCAGGCCATGGACCGCTGAGTACTTTCAATTCACTCTATTGCAACGATTGCGCCAGAACGCCTCGGGTATTCCATTAATCAGAATCTTTCTCTGATTTATTCCATTCATTGGAATATAAAACCTAAAATCAATGCAGAAAATTCCACAGGAGCAAGGTATGGAAACCCCTTCGGAGGCCGCTTCGGCGTCGACCGCATCCAGCGGCGGCGTGCCGCGCGTCTTTTCGGTGATCCGCGCGCTCGGCGCGGTGCAGGCCGAAGGCGGCCGCGTGACGCAGATCGCACGCTCGGTGGGCCTCACGCAAGCCACCACGCACCGTTTGCTGCAGGCGCTGATGGCCGAGGGCATGGTCGAGCAGGACGAGCGCACCAAGCTCTACCGCCTGGGCATCGATTTCTTCGCGCTCGCGGCCAACGCCGGCAACCCCGGCGACCTGCGCGCGATCTGCCGGCCGGTGCTGCTGCGCCTGTGCGCGAGCCTGGGCGACAGCATCTTTCTCCTGGTGCGGAGCGGCTTCGACGCGGTGTGCCTGGACCGCAGCGAAGGGCCGTTTCCGATCCGCTCGTTCACCGGCGACATCGGCGGGCGCATCGCGCTCGGCGTGGGGCAGGGGGCGCTCGCGATCCTGGCGTTTTTGCCGGAGGCGGAGCGCGAAGAAGTGATCCGCTTCAATCTTTCGCGGGTGCGCGAGTACGGCGTGTACGACGAGGTCTATCTGCGCACCGAGATCGAGCGCGTGCGGCAGGCCGGCTACGCGGGGCGCAACACCGGGCTGCTCGAAGGCATGGCGGGTGTGGCGGTGCCGATCCTGGACCGTGAAGGGCGCGCGGTGGCTGCGCTGAGCGTGGGCACGATCGCCGACCGTCTCAACGTGGACCGCATGCCGACGGTGGTCGAGTTGCTCAAGCGGGAAGCGGCGGCCATCGGGCCGAAGATCAACCCGTTCGACGCGACGCTCAGGCGGCCGGCGCAGAGCCTCGCGGGCTCACCGGCAGGCCAGAAGATCTCGCTGCCCGACGCGCCCGCACCGGGCTGATCACTTCAGCTTGCGGTCTTCGCTCTTGGCCTCTTCCATCGCCTCGGGCTCCAGCTCCTCGGCGTAGCGGTTCAGGCGGATGAAGATTCCCCAGCCCGCCATCAGCAGACCGACGGCGCCCAGCATCGCGGCGGCGTGCAGCATCAGCTCGGGCGCCTCGCGCGCCTTGAAGGTGGCGACCAGCCCTTCGACCGCGACGGCCACCACGATCACCACCATGAAGCGCGAGAGGAAGCGGCGCACGCGGGTCGGTGCGCCGATGTGCGCATCGCGCACCACTTCTTCCTCGAGCACGGTCTGCGAGATCTGCAGCGCCACCACGCCGGCCGCAAGCAGGCCCACCGCTTCGATGATCGCCTCGGCGGCCGGCAGGTCCAGGCCGTGCATGACCGCGCCCCAGCCCGCGCGCGCCGCGATCACGACCAGGACGATCGAGGCCACCGCGAAAGCGAGCGCCATCAGCGCATGGATCGCGGCGTAGAGGGAGTGGATGAGCTTCATGGCGCGTCCGGGGCGGGAAGTGAAGGTGCGGAATCTTCGGCGCCCACGGCAGCGTCGTGCGTAGGCGCGCAGCCCGACGCGCGGGGAGCGGACGCCGAGTTCATTCCGCAAACGCATCAAGTCCTTCCAATTTTTCACTATGCAACGGCGCGGGATTCGCACATATTGGCCCGGTTCCGCCGTTCCTCGCCGTTCCTCGCCGTTCCTCGCCGTTCCTCGCCGTTCCATTTCTTCTCTCTTCTTCTCTTCCTCCACCCCGGAGCGTCCATGTCAGAAGCCCAGACCCTTGTTTCCCTCCCCACCGAAGTCGAACAACTGCTGCAGCGCCTGGGCGTGCCCCGTGCCGCCCACACCGGCGGCGAGCTCGTGGTGCGCTCGCCGGTCAGCGGCGAGGTGATTGCACAGGTGCCGCAGACCACGGTCGCGGAGGCCACCGGCGCCATCGGCCGCGCGCACGAAGCCTTCAAGGCCTGGCGCAACGTGCCGGCGCCGCGCCGCGGCGAGCTGGTGCGCCTGCTGGGCGAAGAGCTGCGCGCCGCCAAGCGCGACCTCGGGCGCCTCGTCACGCTGGAGGCCGGCAAGATTCCGTCCGAAGGCGCGGGCGAGGTGCAGGAGATGATCGACATCTGCGACTTCGCGGTCGGCCTCTCGCGCCAGCTCTACGGCCTCACGCTGGCCACCGAGCGCGCCGAGCACCGGATGATGGAAACCTGGCATCCGCTGGGCGTGTGCGGCGTGATCTCGGCCTTCAATTTCCCCGTGGCCGTGTGGTCGTGGAACGCGGCGCTCGCGCTGGTGTGCGGCGACTCGGTGGTGTGGAAGCCGTCCGAAAAAACACCGCTCACCGCACTGGCCGTGCACGCCATCGCGCAGCGCGCCATCGAGCGTTTCGGCGATGCGCCCGAAGGCCTGCTGGGCTTGCTGCTGGGCCAGCGCGACATCGGCGAAGTGCTGGTGGACGACCACCGCGTGCCGATCCTCTCGGCCACCGGTTCCACGGCGATGGGCCGGCAGGTCGGGCCCAAGCTCGCTGCGCGCTTTGCCCGCGCCATTCTTGAACTGGGCGGCAACAACGCCGCCATCGTCACGCCCTCGGCCGACCTGGATCTCACGCTGCGCGGCATCGCGTTCTCGGCGATGGGCACCGCCGGCCAGCGCTGCACCACGCTGCGGCGCCTGTTCGTGCACGACAGCGTGTACGACCAGCTGGTGCCCAAGCTCGCGAAGGTCTACGGCAATGTGCAGGTGGGCGATCCGCGCGAGGCCGGCACGCTGGTCGGTCCGCTGATCGACCGCGCGGCCTTCGACGGCATGCAGAAGGCCCTGGGCGAAAGCCGCGAACTCGGCGCCAAGGTGCACGGCGGCCAGCGCGTGGACGGCATCGGCACGCAGGAGGCCTACTACGTGCGCCCCGCGCTGGTGGAGCTGAAGTCGCACGACGGCCCGGTGCTGCGCGAGACCTTCGCGCCCATCCTCTACGTGGTGCGCTACAGCACGCTGGATGAAGCCATCGAATGGCACAACGCCGTCGGTGCGGGCCTGTCGTCGTCGATCTTCACGCTCAACGTGCGCGAGGCCGAGCGCTTCATGTCCAGCGCGGGTTCGGACTGCGGCATCGCCAACGTCAACATCGGCCCGAGCGGTGCCGAGATCGGCGGTGCCTTCGGCGGCGAAAAGGAAACCGGCGGCGGGCGCGAAGCGGGCTCGGACAGCTGGAAGGCGTACATGCGCCGCGCGACCAACACCATCAATTACTCGACGGCATTGCCCTTGGCCCAGGGCGTGACCTTCGATATCGGCGACTGATCGGCCCCGGCCTGTTGGTCTTGCCGCGCAGCACTTGGCTGCAGCGGCAAGGCGGCGGCCGCGCGCATCCAAGAAAAACTACCAGGAGACAGAGAAGATGAAAAAGCAAATGAAGAAGACCCTCGCCACCGCAGCGCTGCTCGCGCTCGCCTTCGGCACCACCGCCACCGCGCAGCAGGCGCCCACGGGCGGCACGCTCGACAAGATCAAGGCGAGCGGCAAGGTCGTGCTCGGCGTGCGCGAAGCCTCGCCGCCGATGGCCTACATGCTGGGCGCGGGCGAGAAGTACGTGGGCTACCACGTCGAGCTCTGCGAGCGTGTGCTGAAAGACATCACGCCCAACGCCAAGCTCGAATACATGGCCGTGACCGCGCAGAACACCATCCCGCTGGTGCAGAACGGCACGCTCGATATCGGCTGCGGCCCCACCACCAACAACACCGCGCGCCAGCAGCAGGTGGCCTTCGCGCTCACGACGTATGTGAGCGAAGTGCGCATGGCCACCAAGGTCGATTCGGGCATCACCACGCTGGACCAGCTCGCGGGCCGCAACGTGTCGGCATCGACCGGCACCACCGCCGTGCAGTTGCTGCGCAAGCGCGAGCGCGCGCAGAACGTCTCGTACAACACGATGCTCGGCAAGGACCACCTGGAGAGCTTCCTGCTCATGGAGTCGGGCCGCGCCGATGCCTTCGTGCTCGACGACAACCTGCTCGCCGGCATCATCGCGAACTCCAAGAACCCGGCGGCCTACCGCATCGTGGGCGACGCGCTGGGCTCGGAGCCGATCGCGCTCCTGTTCCGCAAGGACGATCCGGCCTTCAAGACCGCGGTGGACGAGTCGCTGCGCAAGCTCATGAAGAGCGGCGAGCTCGAGAAGATCTACACCAAGTGGTTCGTGGCCGCGATTCCGCCGAAGAACACGAGCCTCAATCTGCCGATGAGCCCGGCCCTGAAGCAACTGCTGCTCGAACCCAACGACAAGCCATTGGAAGCCTACGCGAAGTGACAGACGCCGCCGTGTTCTCGCCGGCGCAACGCGTGCGCGCCATCCATGTCTCGGAGATCCTGCGCATCACCGACCATGCGCAGGCGCTCAAGCGCGCCGGCCGCCCGGTGATCGTGCTGGGCGCGGGCGAGCCCGACTTCGACACGCCCGAGAACATCCGGCATGCGGCCTCGCAGGCCATTGCGCGCGGCGACACGCGCTACACGGTGCTCGACGGCAGCCCGGCGATGAAGGCGGCGGTGCAGCTCAAATTCAAGCGCGACAACGCGCTCGAATTCGCGCTCGACGAGATCAGCGTGAGCGCGGGCGCCAAGCAGGTGATCTTCAATGCGCTGATGGCGAGCCTCGATCCGGGCGACGAAGTGATCCTGCCCGCGCCGTACTGGACCTCGTACGCGGACATCGTGCAGATCTGCGGCGGCGTGCCGGTGTCGGTGGCGTGCGGCGAGGAGAACGGCTTTCGGCTGACCGCGGCGCAGCTGCAGGCGGCCATCACGCCGCGCACGCGCTGGCTGTTTCTCAACTCGCCCTCGAACCCGAGCGGCGCGGCCTACAGCGCCGAGCAGCTCAAGCCGATCACCGACGTGCTGCTCGATCACCCGGGCGTCTGGGTGCTGGCGGACGACATCTACGAACACATCCTCTACGACGGCCTCGCCTTCGCGACGCCGGTGGCGGTCGAGCCGCGCCTGTGCGAACGCACGCTCACGGTGAACGGCGTGTCCAAGGCCTATGCGATGACCGGCTGGCGCGTGGGCTACGGCGCCGGGCCGCGCGCATTGATCGCGGCGATGGCCGTGGTGCAGAGCCAGTCGACCTCGTGCCCGTCGTCGGTGAGCCAGGCCGCGGCGATCGAGGCGCTCACCGGACCGCAGGGCATCGTGGCAGAGCGCTGCGCATCGTTTCAACAGCGCCGCGACTTCGTCGTGGCCGCACTCAACCGCACGCCGGGCCTGCATTGCCGCGTGCCCGAGGGTGCCTTCTACACATTCGCGAGCTGTGCCGGCGTGCTCGGCAAACGCACCGCTGGCGGCGCGCTGCTGCAGACCGACAGCGACTTCTGCCGCTACCTGCTGCAGGACTTCGACGTGGCCGTGGTGCCGGGCAGCGTGTTCGGGCTCGCGCCGTATTTCCGCATCTCGTATGCGACGTCGATGGCGCAGCTGGAAGAGGCCTGTGCGCGGATCGCCGCTGCCTGCGCCGCGCTCTCCTGAACATCTTCATTCCACTGGAACCCACATGACTTCCTCCCGCACCGGCGGCCAGATCCTGGTCGACCAGCTCATCACCCACGGCGTCAAGCAGCTCTTCTGCGTGCCCGGCGAAAGCTTCCTGGCCGTGCTCGACGCGCTGCACGATGCATCGATCGACGTGACGGTGTGCCGGCAGGAGGGCGGCGCCACGATGATGGCCGAGGCGCAGGGCAAGCTCACGGGCAAGCCGGGCGTCTGCTTCGTCACGCGCGGCCCCGGCGCCACCAACGCGGCGGCGGGCGTGCACATCGCGCACCAGGACTCGACGCCGCTCCTGCTGTTCGTCGGCCAGGTCGCGCGCGACGCGATGGGCCGCGAAGCCTTCCAGGAGCTGGACTACAGCGCGGTGTTCGGCACGATGGCCAAGTGGGTCGTGCAGATCGACGACCCGGCGCGCGTGCCCGAACTCGTCTCGCGCGCTTTCCATGTCGCGACCTCGGGCCGGCCCGGTCCGGTGGTGATCGCGCTGCCGGAAGACATGCTGACCGAAGCCGCCGTGGTGGCCGATGCGTTGCCCTATGCCGTGACCGAAACCCATCCCGGCGCGGCACAACTGGCCGAGCTGCAGCAGCGCCTGTCGCAAGCGCAACGGCCCGTCGTCATCCTGGGCGGCAGCCGCTGGTCCGAAGCCGCGACGCAGCAGTTCGCGCAGTTCGCCGAGGCCTATGCGCTGCCCGTCTACTGCTCGTTCCGCCGCCAGATGCTGATGTCCGCCGAGCACCCCTGCTACGCGGGCGACCTGGGGCTCGGCGCGAACCCGCGCATGCTGGCGCGCGTCAGCGATGCGGACCTCGTGCTGCTGGTGGGCGGGCGTCTGTCGGAAGTGCCGTCGCAGGGCTATGAGCTGTTCGCGATCCCGCAACCGAAGCAGGCGCTGGTGCATGTGCACGCGGATGCCGACGAGCTCGGCAAGCTCTACCGCCCGGCGCAGGGCATTCATGCCACGCCGCAGGCCTTCGCTGAAGCCGTGTCCACGCTGCGCCCCGCGTCACCGCCCGCGTGGCAGGCCGAGACGAAGACCGCGCGCGAAGAGTTTCTGCGCTGGAGCGACCCGGCGCCCATCCGCATTCCCGGTCCGCTGCAGATGGGCGAGGTCATGCAGCACCTGCGCGAGGTGCTGCCGGCCGACACCATCTTCTGCAACGGTGCGGGCAACTTCGCGACCTGGGTGCACCGCTTCTGGCCGTTCCGCGCGTTCGCGAGCCAGCTCGCGCCCACCAGCGGTTCGATGGGCTACGGCCTGCCGGCCGGCGTTGGCGCCAAGCGCCTGTGGCCCGAACGCGAGGTGGTCGTGTTCGCGGGCGACGGCGATTTCATGATGCATGGCCAGGAGTTCGCGACCGCCGTGCAGTACGGCCTGCCGATCCTCGTGGTGCTGCTGGACAACGGCATGTACGGCACGATCCGCATGCACCAGGAAAAGCACTACCCCGGCCGCATCAGCGCCACGCAGTTGAAGAACCCCGACTTCCGCGGCTACGCCGAGGTGTTCGGCGGCCACGGCGAGCGCGTGACCACGACGGAAGAATTCGGCCCCGCACTCGCGCGTGCACGGGCCAGCGGCAAGCCGGCGATCCTGCACTGCCTGCTGGACCCCGAGGCGATCACGCCGGCCAGCACGCTGCAGTCGATTCGCAAGGCCGCGCTGGCCGCGAACTGAGGCGTCATCAGAGCGGTCGTTATCGGCCGCTCATTGGCAGCGCCCACCAGTGCGCAGGGCATCGGGTGCTCCCCGCAGCGAAATAAAGGGGGAGGGCGAAGCCCGGAGGACATTCGCGGAGGGGAGCACCCGGTGGCCTGTGCACCCGCCCTGAACGCCAACTAAAAACGTCAGCGCAACCCGCCGACATAGCGAGGCGGCGGCGTAGGCGGCGTCCCATCGGGTTGCCGCGCCGCGAGCCGCGCCGCCCGAGCAAGAGGCTCCATCGCCAGCTCCAGCCGCGTCGCGAGCTGGTCGAGCTCCTCGTCCTTGGTCTCGGCGGCATGCAAGCGCGTCATGCGCACGATCTCGGCGGCGTACTCGGCATTGGTGGCCATCCATTCGGTGTCGGTCACGCGCCCGTGCTTTCGCCGCAGTGCCACGTGAAGGCGGGCTGCAAGCGCGATGCGTTCGCTTTCGGACATGGATGGCATGGCGTCTCCCTCGGTGGTCAGGCTCCCAGGTGTTCACGGTGCTGAGCAAGATCGAGGCCCAGCTGTTCGCTTTCGGGGTCGACGCGCAACCCGACCAGCACGTGCACCAGGAACAGCACGATCGCCGTCCCCGCCGCGCTGTAGATCGCCACGCTGCCGACCGCGATCGCCTGCGTCAGCACATTGCCCGCCGCGCCCGAGATGCGTGCATCGGCGAACACGCCCGTGAGGAGCGCCCCCACGATGCCGCCGATGCCGTGCACGCCGAACACGTCGAGCGAATCGTCCGCGCCGAGCATGTGCTTCAGGCCCGTGGCGCCCCAGTAGCAGGCCAGGCCCGCGATGGCGCCGATGGCCAGCGCCGAGAGCGGCGTGACGAAGCCGGCGGCCGGCGTGATCGCCACCAGCCCCGCCACGAGGCCCGAGCACAGGCCCAGGAGCGAAGGGCTGCGCCGCACGATCCACTCGCCGATCATCCAGCTCATCGCGCCGGCCGCGGCAGCGATGTGCGTGACCAGCATCGCCAGGCCCGCGCGCCCGTCGGCTGCCACCGCCGAGCCCGCATTGAAGCCGAACCAGCCGACCCAGAGGAGGCCCGCGCCCATCATCGTCATGGCCAGGCTGTAGGGCTCGAAGGCCTCGCGCCCGTAGCCCTTGCGCGGGCCGAGCGCATAGGCGCACACCAGCCCCGCGATGCCCGCGTTGACGTGCACGACCGAGCCGCCCGCGAAATCGAGCGCGCCCATCTGCGCGAGCCAGCCGCCCGGCTCCCACACCCAGTGCGCGATGGGCGCATACACCAGCACGCTCCACAGCAGCGCGAACCACAGCACCGCCGAGAAGCGCATGCGCTCGACGAAGGCGCCCAGCACCAGCGCGGTCGTGATGATCGCGAAGGTCAGCTGGAACATCGCATAGACCGATTCGGGCACGTTGGGCGCGATGTGGCTCACGGCGACCTGCCCGGCTTCCTTCAGGTACTCGAAGCCCGAGAACCAGAAGCGCCCGGTGCCGCCGAGCCACGGCCAGCCGGCGGTGAAGGCCAGCGAATAGCCCAGCGCGAACCAGGTGAGCGAGACCGCCGCGGCGATCGCCACGACGGCCGCCATGGTGGCCAGCACGTTCTTGCGCCGCACCATCCCGGCGTAGAAGAGCGCGATGCCGGGCAGCGTCATCAGCAGCACGAGGGCGGTCGAGGTCATCATCCAGGCGGTGTCGGCCGCGTTGATGGAGGCTTGCGGGACCAAGGCCATGGCGGTGCGCTTCTTCGAGTTGTAGGGTGTGGCCTTACGTGCACGAGTCGTGCCACGTCGTTAACTACCAGAAACACTTTGGTTTGCGAATCGGCCGTTCGCAGTAAGGCAAAGCGGGTAATTCCCAATGCACTGGTGCGGTGCAGCACATAAAGTCTGCGCACTCGCGAACGGGCCCTGCTCGTGCTGCCGAGGGTCCGAGGAGACAATTTCCCCTTCAAAAAGAAAAATCCTTCAAGGCTCCGTACGAGATGCCGGTTTGAACTTGAAAGGCGCCGCTGGTCGGCGCCTTTTTTATGCCCGCGCGAAGGGCGTTGGCAGGTTTTTTCTTCTGATCAAATCTCCTGGGTCGCCCATATACCGCGGTACTTCATTGCTAGCTTTTCAGTAGCAATCTGGGTCAAGCAATCTCCTCATTGCAATGCGGTAACTATGGGCACCTTGCTGCTCGCGGGATTTGTCGAATCGATCGACACGGACGCGGATCGATCGTGGAACCGTCGCGCTTTGCATCTTTTCGGGCGCACCACCGGCGACGCTGCCTGGCACCAACAAGAGCGCGTCGATATGGGGCGCGGCCACCGCCGTGGCGTCCTGGAATGAAAAAAGCCCCCGCGCTTTCGTGCAGGGGCTCGTTCAGGGAACGCCGGGACGAGCCTATTCCTCGACGAAGGCCTCTTCGCGCTTGGCCTTGATCGAGGGCAGCAGCACGATGCACAACAGCGCCGCAGCAGCCACCAGCAGCCCCGCCGACAGCGGCCGCGTGACGAACACGCTCCACGCACCCCGCGACAGCAGCAGCGCGCGCCGCAGGTTCTCTTCCATCATCGGCCCGAGGATGAAGCCCAGCAGCAGCGGCGCCGGCTCGGTCTTGAGCTTCAGGAACAGGTAGCCGATGAAGCCGAAGATCGCGACCATCCACACGTCGAAGGTGTTGTTGTTGGTCGAGTACACGCCGATCGCGCAGAAAAGAACGATGGCGGGGAACAGGAACTTGTAGGGCACGGTCAGGAGCTTGATCCACATGCCGATCAGCGGCAGGTTCAGGATGATCAGCATCGCGTTGCCGATCCACATCGAGGCGATCAGGCCCCAGAAGAGCTCAGGGTTGCTGGTCATCACCTGCGGGCCGGGCTGGATGTTGTGGATCGTCATCGCGCCCACCATCAGCGCCATCACGGCGTTGGGCGGAATGCCCAGCGTCAGCAGCGGAATGAACGAGGTCTGCGCACCGGCGTTGTTGGCCGATTCGGGCGAGGCCACGCCGCGGATGTTGCCCTTGCCGAAGGGCACTTCGCCCGGGCGCATCTTGATCTTCTTCTCCAGCGCGTAGGCCGCGAAGGCCGCCAGCAGCGCGCCGCCGCCGGGCAGGATGCCCAGCGCGGAGCCCAGCGCCGTGCCGCGCAGCACCGCGGGCGTCATGCGCTTGAAGTCGTCCTTGGTGGGCCACAGGCCCTTGACCTTGTGCGTGAAGACTTCGCGCTCGTCGTCGGGCTGCGAGAGGTTGCCGATGATCTCGCCGTAGCCGAACACGCCCATGGCGATCACCACGAAGCCGATGCCGTCGGTGAGCTCGGGGATGTCGAAGCTGAAGCGGGCGACGCCCGAATTGACGTCGGTGCCCACGATGCCCAGCAGCAGGCCCAGCACGATCATCGCCACCGCCTTCAGGAGCGAGCCCGAAGCCAGCACGACGGCGCCGATCAGGCCCAGGGTCATCAGCGAGAAGTACTCGGCCGGGCCGAACTTGAAGGCCAGCTCGGTCAGCGGCGGCGCGAAGGCGGCCAGGATCAGCGTGCCGACGCAACCGGCGAAGAACGAGCCCAGGCCCGCGGCCGCGAGTGCGGGGCCTGCGCGGCCCTGTCTGGCCATCTGGTAGCCGTCGATGCAGGTGACCACCGAGGACGATTCGCCCGGCAGGTTCACCAGGATGGCGGTGGTCGAGCCGCCGTACTGCGCGCCGTAGTAGATGCCGGCCAGCATGATCAGCGCCGACACGGGCGGCAGCGCGTAGGTGGCGGGCAGCAGCATCGCGATGGTCGCGACCGGGCCGATGCCCGGCAGCACGCCGATCAGCGTGCCCAGGATGCAGCCCAGGAGGCAGTACAGCAGGTTGGTGAAGGTGAAGGCAACGCCGAAACCGATGGAAAGGTTGTGGATCAGGTCCATGGTGCGTGCTCCTCAGCCCGAGATGAAAGTGGGCCAGACCTGGATCTGGAGCTTGAGCGCCCAGATGAAGGCCACGTAGCTGCCGGCCGCCAGGATGGTGGAGAGCACCAGCACGTCGCGCAGCTTGAACTGCGTGCCCGCCATGCTGGAAATGATCGTGAGCGCGTAGATCGCGATGATCATGCCCATCGCCGGCAGGCCGATGCTCGGCAGGCCCCCCAGCAGGATGCCGAACGCGAGGTTGGCGCCGAGCACGAAGGCCAGCGGCTTCCAGGCCCATTTGCCGATCTTGTCGCCGTCGGTGGTCTCCACCACCATGGCCTGGAACATGATGACCACCCCGAGGATGGCCAGAAGGATGCCCAGCATGAGCGGGAAGTAACCGGGGCCCATGCGGGCGCCGTTGCCGACGGTGTAGGTGGTGGCGCCTATCGCGAAGGCGCCCCCCACGGTGGTGAACATGACCCCTGAAAAGAAGTCCGCCTGACTCTTGATCTTCATCGCCTCGACCCTCTGTTTTGGAGAGGTGAGGGTCGTCTTGGGCGGCTGACCGTTGGCTGACCGCTCCGGTAAGGACAAATGCTTAGGCCAGGATTAGGGTTCTCCCCGGAGCGACGTTTTTTTCGCCCGCGAAGCCGGTTTTGCGGGCTTCCTGCAACAGAGGAAAAGGAAGGGCCGGAAACGAAAAAAGCTCCCGAAGGAGCTTTTCATTCATTCAGAGAGCCGGAGTTCCCTGACTGTGGATGAGGGCTTAGTAGCCGCCGCGACCACCGCCGCCGCCGCCGTAACCGCCGCCGCCACCGCCGCTACGGCCACCGCCGCCGCCGCCGTAACCGCCGCCGCCGCCACCACCGTAGCCGCCGCCACCACCGCCAGCGCCGCCGCCGTAGCCGCCACCACCGCCGGTGCGGGGGGGACGAGCTTCCATCGGACGAGCTTCGTTCACCGTCAGGGCACGGCCCTGGAGCGAATGGCCGTTCATGGCTTCGATGGCTGCGAGTGCTTCAGCATCCGAACCCATTTCGACGAAGCCGAAGCCCTTCGAACGGCCGGTATCGCGTTCCATCATGACCTTGGCGCTGACGATCGAGCCGAACTCGCCGAAAGCCTGTTCCAGGTCGTTGTCACGCACAGAGTAGGCGAGGTTGCCTACGTAGAGTTTCTTGCCCATGGAGGGACTCCTAATTCAAACCAACAAAACAAAGCGATGGAGTCCCAGAATCACAACAAACAAGTGCGCTGTGGCGCGAAACTGACCGATCACCGAATTACGTGCACGGGAGACAAGCTCACAGACACGTGGGGGGAATTATCCCGGTCCTTTGCAAAAAAGCGTGGGAAATCGTGTGTTATTGAGAAACATCCCGGCGCGACGGGCGGTTTCGCAACGGTTTGAGCAGGTCCGACAGGCCGTTGTGGTCTATTTCATGCATCAAATGGAGCAGCCGGCCGATTTCTCCTGAGGGAAAACCCTCGCGTGCGAACCAGGTCAGGTAATTTCCGGGCAAGTCGGCGATCAGCGTGCCCTTGTGCTTGCCGAAAGGCATCTCCAGGGTGACGAGGCGCTGCAGGTCTTCGGGTTTCATGCGATTCAGCCTCCCGCGCGCTTGACCGTGTGGCCCTGCTTCACGAGGGCCGCGATCACCAGTTCGCGGTGATCGCCCTGGATCTCGATGATGCCGTCCTTCACCGTGCCGCCCGAGCCGCAGGCTGTTTTCAGCTGCTTGCCCACCGCCGCGAGCGCCGCGGCGTCGAGCGCGAGGCCCTTGATGACCGTCACGCCCTTGCCTTTGCGGCCCTTGGTCTCGTGCGATACACGCACAATGCCGTCAGTGGCCGGCGCGCGCGCCTTCAGTTCCTTGCAGCGGCATTGCGCCATCGGCGCGCCGCAATCGGGGCACATGCGGCCGCCCGCCTCGGTGGAATACACCAGCGCGCTGGCCTGATTGCTTTTCGTCGTCGCCATTCGATCCATCTCTTCTCTATATCCGGGTTTCTCTCTCTGTCTGCTCACATGCCATTCGACTCACTGGGCCTGGCCCCCGCGCTCGTGCAGGCTGCCGCCGAAAGCGGCTATGCCGCGCCGACCGCCATCCAGGCCGCGGCCATTCCCGCAATTTTGCAGGGCCGCGACGTGCGGGGCTCGGCGCAGACCGGCTCCGGCAAGACCGCCGCATTCTCCCTGCCGCTGCTGCAGCGCCTGGCCGCCGAAGCCGTGCAATCGCCGCGCCGCGTGCGCGCACTGGTGCTTGTGCCCACGCGCGAACTCGCGGCGCAGGTCGGCGAGACGATGCGCAGCCTCGCGCAGCACCTGCCCGAACGCCTGAAGATCGCCATCGCCTTCGGCGGCGTTTCGATCAACCCCCAGATGATGAGCCTGCGCGGCGGCGCCGACATCGTCGTCGCCACGCCCGGCCGGCTGCTCGACCTGGTCGAGCACAACGCGCTCAAGCTGGGCGCGGTCTCGATGCTGGTGCTCGACGAGGCCGATCGCCTCTTCGATCTCGGCTTTGCCGAAGAGCTCGGCCGCGTCCTCGCGCTGCTGCCGGCGCAACGACAGAACCTGCTCTTCTCGGCCACATTCCCGCCCGCCATCCAGTCGCTGGCCGACGGCATGCTGCGCGACCCCGCGGTCATCGACGTCAAGGGCGAGCCGGGCACGGAGCCCGCCATCGTGCAGCGCGTGATCGAGGTCGATGCGAACCGCCGCACGCAGCTCCTGCGCCATCTGCTGAAAGAGAACGAGTGGGAGCGCGTGCTGGTGTTCGTGGCCACGCAGCACGCGGCGCAGACCGTGGCCGAAAAGCTCTACAAGAACGGCGTCTACGCGGTGCCCTTCCACGGCGACATCGCGCAGGGCACGCGCACCGGCATCCTCGCGCAGTTCAAGGAGAGCCGGTGGGACGTGGTGATCGCCACCGATCTCGCGGCGCGCGGCATCGACATCGCGCAGCTGCCCGTGGTCATCAACTACGACCTGCCGCGCTCGCCCACCGACTACATCCACCGCATCGGCCGCACGGGCCGCGCGGGCGAGAGCGGCCTGGCGATCAGCTTCGTGAGCGCATCGACCGAGGCGCACTTCCGCGTGATCGAAAAGCGCCAGGGCCTGAGCTTGCCGCGCGAGCGCATCGAAGGGTTCGAGCCAACCGAGGCGGCCGTGCCGCTTGTCGACGCATCGGGCACCGGCGGCATCAAGGGCAAGCGGCCGAGCAAGAAGGACAAGCTGCGCGCCGCAGCTCAGGCCGCGCAGGCCGCGCAGCAGGGTGAACCGGAAAAGAACGACTGATCGGCGGCGGTCAATCCGCCGCGTAGTCGACCTGGTGCCGCGCGATCCTGAGGTCGCCCAGTTCCTCGCGCACCTGCAGATGCGCGGGGTGCGTGGCATAGCCGTCGAGCGATGCCTGGCTGTCGAACTCGCTGTAGAGCACCACGTCGCAGGCGTAGGCGATGCGGCTCGAATCGATGCCCACTTCGATGTGCAGCAGCCCGGGAATCTGCCCGCGCAGCGATTCGAACTTGCGCTTGAGCAACTGCGTGGCCTGCGCTTTCTCTTCGGGCGATTCGCCGCGCAGGTCCCACATCACGATGTGCTTGAACATGGTGCGGGGCTCGCTCATTCGGCGGAACCGGGTTTGTCGAAGAGATGGAAAACAAGGATCACGGCGGCTCCGGCTTCATGCGGTCGATGGGGCGCGGAAGCAGCCCCGGTGTGCAGCCGATGGTAAGCAGGCCCCGTGCGAAAGGCCATGCGCCGCATGCCTCGCCGGTGAAGAACAGTTTTCCGCTGGAGAAAATGCGAAGCAAGGCGAGGCGAGGCGGTGCGCTAGAGCCAATCCAGCTGCCGCGCCGCCAGCTCCTTCATGATTTCCTCGGTGCCGCCGCCGATCATCATCACCTTGACCTCCCGATAGACGCGCTCGCTCACCGTGCCGCGCATGAAGCCCATGCCGCCGAGGATCTGCACCGCCTGGTCGGCGCAGAACTGCATGGTCTGCGTCGCGTGGTTCTTGAGCATGCAGACCTGCGCCACCCATTCGGGCGCGTTGATGTGGTCGGCCGATTCGAGCGCATCGCCTTCGGCGCTCACCGCCTCCAGCCACGCCTCGGTGGACGCGATGCGCATCTGCATGTCCACCAGCTTGTGGCGCACGGCCTGGTGTTCGATGAGCGCCGCGCCGAAGGTCTTGCGCTCGCGCGACCAGGCCAGCGCTTCGTCCAGGCACGCCTGCGCGAAGCCTAGCGCGCCGGCCGCGAGGCCGATGCGCTCGCCGTTGAAGTTGCCCATGACCATGCGAAAGCCCGCGCCTTCTTCGCCCAACAGGTAGCGCGCCGGCACGCGCACGTTGTCGAAGTGCAGCGTCGCGGTGTCGGAGCACCACCAGCCCATCTTCGTGAGCCGCGTGCGCGTGAGGCCGGGCGAATCGCCGGGCACCAGCAGCATCGAGATGCCACTCGCGCCGCGACCTTCACCGGTGCGCACGGCGACCGTGATCCAGTCGGCGCGCATGCCCGAGGTGATGAAGGTCTTCTCGCCGTTGAGCACGTAGTGATCGCCGTCGCGCCTTGCGGTTGTGCGAAGTGCCGCGACGTCGGAGCCGCCGTCCGGCTCGGTGATCGCGAGCGCTGCGATCTTCTCGCCGCGCAGCACGGCGGGCACGACCTCTTGGCGCACGTCGTCGCTCGCATGCAGCACCACCGGCGGCAGGCCGATGTTGTGCGAGAACAGGCTCGCGAGCACGCCACCGCTCTTGCCGTGGCGCGCGAGCGCGATCCATGCGGGGAGCTTGAGCGCATACGAAGCCGGCGTGCCGCCGAGCGCTTCGGGATAGCCGAGACCGAGCAGCCCGAGTGCCGCGGCGCGCGTGTAGAGTGCGCGCGGAAATTCGCCCGCGTCGTCCCACGCCTGAACATGCGGCGCGATCTCGCTCTCGGCGAAGCGCCGCACCGTGTCGGCGAGCGCCGCGCGGTCGGCGTGCAGTTCGGGGTCCATGTGTGCCTCAGCCGCGTTCAACCGCGTTCAGCCCCGTGGAGGCCGCTTGGCGATGCCCATCGTCTTTGCGAGGATGCCCAGCATCACCTCGTCCGCGCCGCCGCCGATCGAGCCGAGCCGGCCATCGCGGTACAGGCGCGCCACGCGGTTCTCCAGCGTGAAGCCCATGCCGCCCCAGAACTGCAGGCACGTGTCGGACACCTGCCGCGTGAGGCGCCCGGTCTTGAGCTTGGCCATCGAGGCGAGTTCGAGCACATCCTCGCCCTGCACATGCAGGTCGCAGGCGCGGTAGGTGAGGGCGCGCAGCGCTTCCACCTCGGTCTTCAGTTCGGCCAGCTTGAACTGCACCCACTGCTGGTCGGCCAGCGTGCCGCCGAACATGTGGCGCTGCTGCGCCCATTCGATGGTCTGCGCGATGCAGTCTTCCATCGGTTCGAGCGAACTGGCCGCGGCCCAGAGGCGCTCTTCCTGGAACTGCTGCATCTGGTAGATGAAGCCCTGGCCTTCCTCGCCGATGCGGTAGCGCTGCGGCACGCGCACGTTGTCGAAGTAGATGAGCCCCGTGTCGCTCGAGTTCATGCCGATCTTGCGGATCTTCCTGGCCTTCTCGATGCCCGGCAGGTTCATCGGCACCATCACGAGCGACTTGTTGCGGTGCACCGGGCCGTCGCTGGTGTTGACCAGCATGCACATCCAGTCGGCCTGCAGGCTGTTGGTGATCCACATCTTCTGGCCGCTGATGAGGTAGTCGTCCCCGTCCTTGCGCGCGTGGCTCTTCAGGCCCGCGACGTCGCTGCCCGCGCCGGGCTCGCTCACGCCGATGCAGCCGACCATGTCGCCCGCGATGGCGGGCGCAAGGAATTCGCGGCGCAACTCGTCGCTGCCGAAACGCGCGAGCGCGGGCGTGCACATGTCGGTCTGCACGCCGATGGCCATCGGCACGCCGCCGCAGCTCACGTGGCCGAGCGCCTCGGCCATCGCCATCGCATATGAATAGTCGAGGCCGCCGCCGCCGAAGGCTTCGGGCTTGTTCAGGCCCAGCATGCCCAGGTTGCCGAGCTTCTTGAAGACCTCGTGCGCGGGGAAGATCTCGGCCTCTTCCCATGCGTCGACGTGCGGGTTGATCTCCTCGTCGATGAAGCGGCGCAGCGTCTTCTGGATCTCGAGGTGTTCGTGGGTGTACTGCATGTCGCCTTGTCTCCGGTCAGTCGTTCGTTTCTTTGTCCTGGAACACGCGCGGCGTCTGCGCGAGGTGAAAGCCCTCGAAGGGCCGCACCGCGGGGCGCTGCTGCGCGGCTGCATCGGGCAGCGCCATCGGCCAGCCCATGCGCACCTGCGGCCGCGCGCCGTCCACGCGCAACACGCTGCCGCTGATGAAGCTCGCCGCGGGGCTCAACAAAAAGGCGATGGCCGCGGAGGTCTCGGCCTCGTTGCCGAAGCGGCCCGCGGGCACGGTCTTGCGCATGGCGCGCAGCATGTCGCCGGCCTCGGGCGGGTAGTGATCCATGCCGCTCGAGGCGATGTAGCCCGGCGCCACGGCGTTCACGCGCACGCCGCTCGCGGCCCATTCGAGCGCTGCGGTCTCGGTGAAGCTCACCATGCCCGCGCGCGCCGCGCCGCTGTGGCCCATGTGGGGCATCGAGCCCCACATGTCGGCCACGATGTTGACGATGGCGCCGCCGTGGGCCTGCATGCTCTGCACGAAGCATTCGCGCGCGACAAGGAAGCCGCCCGTTAGGTTGGTGTGGATCACCGCCTCCCAGCCCTTGGCCGATATGGCCGCGAGCGGCGTGATGTACTGGCCGCCAGCGTTGTTGACGAGGCCGTCGATGCGGCCATGTGCCGCGACGACCTCGGCGATCGCGGCACGCACGGCGTCTTCGTGCCGGATGTCGAAGGCCTGCGTGCCGGCCCTGCCGCCGGCCGCTGCGATTTCGCGTTGCACCTGCTGCAGCTTCTCGGCATTGCGGCCGACGAGCACGACCTGCGCGCCGAGCGATGCGAGCTCGTGCGCGGTGCAGCGGCCGATGCCCGATCCGCCGCCGGTGACGACGATCACCTGCCCGTCGAACAGGCCGGGCGAGAACACGGAGCGGTAGTGGGAAGGGGCGTTCATGCGAAAGGCTTTCAGGAAATCGGGACGTCGGTAATCTCCGCGACGACATGGCGCGCAGCCACCTGCGCGCCCACCGCGACATGCAGCGCGGCGACGCGGCCGGCGCGCGGTGCGCAATGCACGTGCTCCATCTTCATCGCTTCGAGCGTGACGAGCGGCTGGCCGGCGGCAACCGTGTCGCCCTCTGCGGCCAGCAGCGCGATGACGCGGCCGTTCATCGAGGCGCGCAGCAGGCCGTCGCCGCCCGTGGCACCAACGCGGGGTACTGCCACGTGCGTGAGATCTTCGAGTTCGAAGGCCTGGCCACGGAAGTGAATCCACAAGCGATTGCAGGCTTCGCGCACCGACATGGCTTGCTCGGAAACGCCACTGCACGAGAAGCGCACGACGCCGTCACCGGGCAGCGCAAGCAGTTCGATGCGCGCAGGCGCGGTTGCATCGAGCGCGACATCGAAATGGCCCGCGCCCCGCGGCGTCACGCGCGCCGCATGCACCTTGCCATTGAGTGCGAAGCGCAGGGCATTGGGCAACGTGTGCGCGAGCGGCGAAGGCCAGCCGCGTTCGCCGAGTTGGAGCAGCAGTGCGGCCAGCAATGCCGCGCGGCCTTCTGTCGCGGTGTCGGGCGCAAGCAGCGCTTCGACGTACTCGGAGATGAAGGCAGTCGTCGCGGCACCTTCGGCAAACACGGCATGCGACAGCGCGCGCTGCAGGAATTGCTGGTTGGTTGCGATGCCGAGCGCCACCGTGTCCTGCAGGCCTGCAATCAGACGATGCCTCGCTTCATCCCGAGTGCGGCCGTGCGACACGATCTTGGCGATCATCGAGTCGTAGAACGGCGGCACCGCGGCGCCATCGCGCAATGCATGCTCGGTGCGCAGCGCCGGCGACGGACGCCACGCGGCGAGCGTGCCGCTCTGCGGCATGAATCCCTGCCGCGGGTCTTCGGCACACAGGCGCACTTCGATCGCATGGCCGCGCATGCGCACGTCCGACTGCGTGAGCGACAGCGGCTCGCCGGCGGCGACGCGCAACTGGAGTTCGACCAGATCGAGCCCCGTCACCGCCTCGGTCACCGGGTGCTCCACCTGCAGCCGCGTGTTCATCTCCATGAACCAGTACTGGCCCTCCGCATCGAGCAAAAATTCGAGCGTGCCCGCGCCTTCGTAGCCAATGGCTTTCGCCGCGGCAACGGCCGTCGCGCCCATGCGTTCGCGCAGGTCGGCGGACACGGCCGGCGAAGGCGATTCCTCGATCACCTTCTGGTGGCGCCGCTGCACCGAGCAGTCGCGCTCACCGAGGTGGATGGCGTTGCCGTGCCGGTCGGCGAACACCTGGATCTCGATGTGGCGCGGCGCGACGATCGCGCGCTCCAGGATCACGGTCGCATCGCCGAAGGCGTTGAGCGCTTCGGACTGCGCGCTCTGCAGCAGTTCGGCAAACGCCGCGGCCGATGGCACGAGTCGCATGCCGCGCCCGCCGCCGCCGGCGGTCGCCTTGATCATCACGGGCCAGCCGATGCGCGCGGCTTCGGCGGCCAGCGTGGCCGGGCGCTGGTCTTCGCCCTGGTAGCCGGGAATGCATGGCACACCGGCCGCCTGCATCAGCCGCTTCGCGCCGGCCTTGTCGCCCATCGCGCGAATGGCTTCGGGCGAAGGGCCGATGAAGACCAGGCCCGCATCGCGGCAAGCCTGTGCGAACCCGGCGTTCTCGGCGAGAAAACCGTAGCCGGGATGCACGGCCTGCGCGCCGCTCGAACGCGCGGCCTCGACGATCGCGGCGATGTTCAGGTAGCTCTGCGCGGGCAGCGATTCGCCGATCCACACGGCCTGGTCGGCTTGCCTTACGTGCTCCGCATCGGCGTCGGCGCTCGAGTAAACCGCCACGGTGCGATGGCCCATCGCGCGCGCGGTGCGCATCACGCGGACGGCGATCTCGCCGCGGTTGGCAATGAGGATCTTGTCGAAGGTGCTCATGGCCGTGCTACTGAAAACTGCATCGCCTGCGGCACGCGCGCATCGGCGTCGCGGCACACCGAGAGCACCTCGGCCAGCACCGCGCGCGTGTCGCGCGGATCGATCACGCCGTCATCGAGCAGCAGCGCGCTGGTGATGAACACGCTCATCTGCCGGTCGAAGCGTTCCACGATCTGCTGCTGCATCGCGTCGATCTTCGCGTGGTCGACCGCGCCCTTGCGCGCCATGCCGGCCTCCATGACGATGGCCATGGTTTTTGCGGCTTGTTCGCCGCCCATCACCGCGGTGCGCGCGTTGGGCCACGAGAAGCAGAAGCGCGGCGCGAAGCCGCGGCCGCACATGCCGTAGTTGCCCGCGCCGTAGGAGGCGCCGCAGTGCAGCGTGATTTGCGGCACGGTCGCGTTGGTCACGGCCTGGATCATCTTGGCGCCGTGCTTGATGATGCCGGCCTCCTCGTGCGCGCGGCCCACCATGTAGCCGGTGATGTTCTGCAGGTAGACGATCGGCGTGCGCGACTGGCAGCAGGCCTGGATGAAGTGCGTGGCCTTGGTCGCGCCGTCGGAATCGATCGGGCCGTTGTTGGTGACGATGCCCACCGCATGCCCTTCGAGCCGGATGTGGCCGCAGACGGTGGCGCTGCCGTAGTGCGCGCTGAATTCGAGGAACTCGGAGCCGTCGGCGATGCGCGCGATGACTTCGCGCATGTCCACCGGCCGACGGCCGTCGCTGGGCATGATGCCCAGCAGGTCTTGGGCGTCGTAGCGCGGCGGCGCGAAGGCGCGCGGCGCTTCGTCGCGCGTCCAGTCGATGCCGCCGAGGATCGCGCGCGCGATGCGGATGGCGTCGCGGTCGTCTTCGGCCAGGTAGTCGCCCAGGCCCGAGATGTGGGTGTGCATCACGGCGCCGCCGAGTTCTTCCTCGGTCGCGATCTCGCCGGTGGCGGCTTTCAGCAGCGGCGGGCCGGCGAGGAAGGCGCGCGTGCGGTCGCGCACCATCACGATGTAGTCCGACAGGCCCGTCTGGTAGGCGCCGCCCGCGGTCGAGGAGCCGTGCGTCACCGTCACCACCGGCAGGCCCGCGGCCGAGAGCCGCGCGAGGTTGCGGAAGATGTTGCCGCCGCGCACGAAGTCCTGCACGCGGTACTGCATGAGGTTGGCGCCGGCGCTTTCGACCAGCTGTACGTAGGGCAGCTTGTTCTCGAGGGCGATCTCCTGCACGCGCAGTTGCTTGTCCAGGCCCATGGGCTGCAGCGCGCCGGCGTCGATGCCCGAATCGGAGGCGCTCACCATGCAGCGCACGCCCGCGACCTGTCCGATGCCGGAGATCAGCCCGCCGCCCGGCACGCTCTTCGAGAGGTCGGGATTGTCATGGCCGAGGCCAGCGAGCGAAGCCAGCGGCAGAAAGGGCGCGCCGGTGTCCAGCAGCAGCGCGATGCGTTCGCGCGGCAGCAGCTGGCCGCGTTGGGCGAATCGCTCGGCCGAGGCGCCCGATGCGGCCGCGGCGCGGGCCTCGTGCGCACGCACTTCGTCCAGCAGCGCGAGCATGGCGGCGCGGTTGGCCTGGAAGGTGTCGCTGGCCGATGGCAGCCGGGATTCGATGACGGGCATGGGGTCTGTGCAGGTCGCTGGTTTTTCGCTCTGCACAGACTTTAGGGACGGGGCCTTCCGCCCGCTTGCGCCAACTAGCTGGTGCGGGGGCGGACGCGCTGCGGCGTCGGCGCGTCGAGGCTGCTGCCGGTGGCCACCCAGTAGATGAAGATCAGCACCGCACCGGCCGTGCCGAACACCGACAGGCCCATGTAGCTGCCGCCGATGGCGAGCGCATCGGTCGGCGCCGCGGCCGTGCAGATCATGCTGGCGGCGGTCATGCCCACGTAGTGCATCGTGCAGACCGCCACGCCCATCACCGCGGCGGCCCCGATCTGGTGGCTGAGCTTTCGCAGGTTGAAGGCCAGCCACAAGGCGGCCGCGGCGGCGGTGATCGCGATCACCACCGACAGCGCGACGGTGCCCGTGTCGAACTCCATCGTGGCGCGCATGTTCATCGCGAACATGCCCATGTAGTGCATCACGCAGACGCCGATGCCGGCCAGCAGGCTGCCTGCCGCCCAGCCGGGTTTGCTGAACTTGCGCCGGCCGCCGGCCAGGTAGAGGGCGATGCCCGAGATCAGGATGGCCGCCACGAGCGACACGATGGTCAGCGGCATGTTGTACGAAATGGCCACCGGCAACCGGTACGCCAGCATGCCGATGAAGTGCATTGACCAGATGCCGATGCCCCCGAGCGCCACCGCGGCGCAGGCCACGAGGGCGAGGTTGGGTTTGCCGTCCGCATTGACCATGCGGCCCGCGCAGATCAGCGCCACCAGCGATCCCGCGAACGAGATGAGGAACGAAAGCGCCACCAGCCCCAAGGAGTACTCGGGCGACAGCAACTGGCCTACGACGAGGGGAGTCATGCGTTTTTCCTTTCAGAGAGAACGCGCAGGAGGCCCCGAAAACCGGATGTGATCGGGACACCGCGCGGCGTCCCGGCCAGTTTGTAATATTTGTTTTTAAAAGTAAATCGAAATCTGTACTTATCGTTACCCTACCTTACAGCGCGAATTCGATATATCGCATTGTTGCGGTCGGCGCTCATGTAAACGGTGCCGTCGCGGCCCACGGCCACGCCCGTGACCACGTAGGGCGGCGGCAGTCCGGGCCCGGGCGCGAGGCCGATCGGCAGGTTGTCGGCGATGGTCCGGCGGGTGCCGCTGGCCGGATCGATCTCCACCAGCCGCTGCGCCGCGCTCTCGGCCACGACGAAAGTGCCCCATGGCGTTTGCGCCACACCCTCGGGCAGCGCGAGGCCGTCGACGATGGTGCGCAGCGGCGCGCTGGCGTCCAGCGGAATGCGCAGCAGCTTGCCGGCGGCCTCGGTGACGTAGAGCGCGCCGTCCTGGCCGATGACCATCTGCACCGGGCCGTTCAGTCCGCTAGCGAGCACTGACTTTTCCGCAAACTTCGGCCCGCTGGCGCGCGTGATGCTGCCGGTGGCGAGCTCGGCGTAGATCACGCTGCCGTCGGGCATGGGGATCGCGTCGAACGGCGCCTTCAGGCCGTGGATGATTTCCACGGTCTTGAGCGTCTGGCGATCGACCAGCTGGACCGTGCCGGTGAACCACGAAGCCAGCGCGAAGCGCGTGGCCGAGAGGCCGACCGCGAAGGGATAGTCGAGTTCCGGTTCGCGCTGCATGCGGAACACGTCGCGCACTTCGCCGGTGCGCACGTCCACCTGCCGGAAGCCGAAGACATCGGCCACCCAGAGGTCGTTGCCGTCGATCTTCAGGCCCGCGGGCACCGCCACCTTGCCGGTGGTGAGAGTGCGCAACTCGCCGGTGGCGGGGTTGAAAGCCTGCACCTCGTTGTTGGCCATGTTCGACACATAGATCGTCCCGTCCGGCGCGATGGCCAGGTTGTCGAGCGAGGGGCGAAGCTGTTTGGCGACCGTCTTGTTACCGGTTGCCAGTTCCACCCGCACCAGTTCGCCGCTGCGCGCATCGACCACCCAGAGGTTGCCCTTGCCATCGAGATTGGCCGCGGCCGGGATCTTGAAGCCGTCCGCGATCACGGTCATGTGGCCGTTGGCCGGATGGATCTTCACGACCTGGCCCTTGAACCACAGCGGCCCGTAGAGCATGCCGTCGGGCCCGACCTCGAAGCCGTTGAAGCCGCCCATGTCCTTCTTGATGAGCCGCGGCGGCTTCTGGCCGGCGCGGTCGATTTCCCAGAGCGCATCGCCCAGGAACACCTGCGAGGCGTAGAGCTTGCCGCTCTTGCGGTCGAAGTCGAGCGAGTTCAGGCCGGGCAGGTCCTTGGCGAGCACGCGCATCGGCGCGGTGTCGCTCTCGCGGTAGCGCAGCACGCCCATGAGGTAGTTGGTCCATGCCAGTTCGCCGTTGGGGCCGACCGCGATGTCGTCGGCCTGGCCTTCGGGCGCGTCGATCAGCACTTTCGCTGCGCCGGTCGTGCGGTCGACCTCCCACAGCGTGTTGCCGAGCACCGAGCCCGCAAGCAGCCGGCCCTTCGCATCGATGGCCAGCCCGTGCACGCCCGAGAACGACGATGGCGGCACCAGCGCCTCGGGCGCGGCCCACGAAGCCGGCCGGGTGGTGAGCGGTGCCGATGGCGGTGAGGGCGTCGGCGCGGGCGCAGGCACGGGCGCGGACGCAGGCGGCGCGACCGTGCTGCAGGCACCCAGCAGGGCGAGCGTGGCGATCAGCGCGGCGGCGGTGCGCAGCGGGTGACGGGGCATGTCTTCTCCTTCTTGTGGATGCGCGCGCAGTCTAGAAGGAGGCGGGGGCGTTGGCGCGGTCTCTCGCGAGACATGCGCACTTTCATCCGCTGCGGATTACCCGAAGCAACGGATCGGCCGGATCAGCCGCGCAGCAGTTGCGTCACGGTGTGGATCGCAAGCCCCACCAGCCCACCCACCAGCGTGCCGTTGATGCGGATGAACTGCAGGTCGCGCCCGATGTGGCGCTCCAGCTCCACCGTCATCTCCTCGGCGTTCCATTCGCCCACGCGCTCCTCGATGTAGCGGCGGATGTCCTCGCGGTAGCGCTCGATGGCCAGCGGCGCGGCCGCCTCGATCTGCTCGTTGATCCAGTGGCGGATCGCCTCGTCGGCCTGCAGCCGCGTGCCCAGCGCGCCGGCCATCGATGCGATGCGCTGGCGGATCGTCGAATCGCTGCGGCGCAGGTCGCCGTCCAGCCACGCGAGCAGCTCGCCCCACAGGCCGTGCAGGTAGTCGCCCAGGGCCGGGTGCGCCATCAGCTCGGCGCGGATCTGCTCGCCACGCTGCTGGAACTCGGGGTCGAGTTTCAACCGCACCACGAAGTCGTCGACGAAGTGGTCGAAGCGCTTGCGCATCGGGTGGTCCGGCTCGGCCGCGAGCTCGCCGATGGTGTGCGCCACGGCGGCCACGATCTTGCGCGTGGCGAGCTTGGCCGCCACCTGGTCCAGGCCCACGTAGCGCAGCGTCTTGATCTCGCGTGCAATCGCTTCGGTGATGTGCGCCTGCACCTCGTCGCCTTCGAGCAGGCCCGCCACCTGCTGCAGCACGTCGTCCAGCAGCGCCTGGTGGCGCCCGCCCGCGGTGAGCGCATCGAGGGCCTGGCCGGTCAGGCGCGAGAGGTCGATCTTCGCCAGGCCCGCGGCGGCGGCGCGGCCCATGAAGTCGCGCACCCGGTCGTCGTCGAAGGCGGTGAGGCCGTAGCGCGTGGCGGCCACGCCCCATTCGCCCAGCTTCTCGCCGCTCGCGGGGCGCGCGAGCCAGTCGGCGATGCGGCTGGCGGTGTCGAACTCGCGCAGCTTCGCGAGCACCTGCGCGGTGCTCAGGAAGTTGTTGCAGATGAAGCCCGCGAGCTTGGCGCCGATGCGGTCCTTGTTGCTCGGGATGATCGCGGTGTGCGGAATCGGCAGGCCCAGCGGATGGCGGAAGAGCGCCACCACCGCGAACCAGTCGGCAATCGCGCCGACCATCGCGGCCTCGGCGAAAGCGGCCACGTAGCCCCAGGCCGGATGCTGCGCGTGCAGCGCGCTGGCCACCGCGTAGAGCAGCGCCGCCGCGCACAGCAGGCCGAGCGCAACGCGCTTCATGCGTTGCAGCGCGGCGCTGCTTGGGTCTTCTTCAGCCAATGGTGTGCGAAGTGGCGAGGCGCTCCATGAACAGCTCGCAGCGCGCGAGTTGTTCGAGGCTCACGAACTCGTCGGGCTGGTGCGCCTGCTCGATGCTGCCCGGGCCGCACACCACCGTGGGGATGCCGGCGTTCTTGAACAGGCCCGCTTCGGTGCCGAAGGCCACCAAGGTGGTGCGGTCCTCGCCCGCCAGGCGCTGCGCGAGCAGCGTGACCGGGTCGCTCGCCGCGCCGAGGAAGCTCGGGATCTCGCAGATCGTCTCGAACCTGAAGCCCGCATCGGGCGCCACCTTCTTCATCGCGGGCTCGATGCTCGCGGCATAGGCCAGCACGTCGGACTGCATGCGCTTGGCGTCGGCGGTGGGCAGGTCGCGGAATTCGTAGCGGAACTCGGCGTCGCGCGGCACCACGTTGTCGGCAATGCCGCCGTGGAACTGGCCCACGCTCGCGGTGCTGAAGGGCACGTCGAAGCCCTCGTAGCGCGGCTCGCTGCGCTCGAAGTCCTCGGCCATGTCGCGCACCTTGCCGATCACGCGCGCTGCCATCTCGATGGCGTTGACCGATTTGGGCGTGAGCGACGAATGCGCCTCCTTGCCCCGCACGCAGCACTTGTAGCGGTACACGCCCTTGTGAGCGATGGCCGGCACCATGCTGGTGGGCTCGCCCACGATGCAGGCCAGCGGCTTGATGCCCGCGTCGCGCATGTCGGCGATCAGCTCCTTCACGCCGAAGCAGCCGATTTCTTCCTCGTAGCTGAAGGCGAAGTGCACCGCGAAAGGGGAGTCGCTTTCAAGAAAACGCTTCGCGTTTGACAGCGCAATCGCGATGAAGCTCTTCATGTCGGCCGAGCCGCGGCCGTACAGGCGCTCGTTCTGCACCACGGCCGAGAGCGGATCGACGCTCCAGTCCTGGCCGTCCCAGGGCACCGTATCGGTGTGCCCCGAAATGATCACCCCGGCCGGCTTGCCCTCGCCCAGCGTGGCGAACAGGTTCGCCTTGGTGCGCTCGGCGTTGTAAGTGATGCGGCTTTTCACGCCGAGGGTGGCGAGGTGGCTCTGCGCGAGGTCGATCAGCTGCAGGTTGCTGTTCTCGCTGACGGTGTTCATGCGCACCAGCGACTGGGCCAGTGCGAGGCTTTGGGGGGAAAGCGTATGGGGCATGCAACAGATTGTCCAAGAAGTCGATGCCCCGCGTCCGCGGTTGTTCCGACTGTCATCCGCAGCGGGTACCCTGCGCCTCTTTTGGATGGAGAAAAAGACCATGCGCACCCTTCAGATCGCACTGACCGCCACCGCCGCCCTGTGCATCGCGGCCTGCGGCAGCACCGGCCCCTCGGGCCCGGCCAAGCTCCTGACGCTGGACGGCAATCCGCCGCTGGTCATTGCCCACCGCGGCGCCTCGGGCTACCTGCCCGAGCAGACGCTGGAGGCCTACACGAAGGCCATCGAGCTGGGCGCCGACGTGATCGAGATGGACCTGGTCTCCACCAAGGACGGCGTGCTCATCGCCCGCCACGACCCCAACCTGGCCATCAGCACCGACGTGGCCAAGCACCCCCGCTTCGCCTCGCGCAAGAAGACCATCAAGGTCGACGGCGAAACCCAGACCGGCTGGTTCAGCAACGACTTCACGCTGGCCGAGATCAAGACGCTGGGCGGCATCTCCACGGACGCCGAGCGCCCGCAGGAATTCAACGGCAAGTTCAAGATCGTGACCTTCCAGGAGATCATCGATTTCGCCAAGGCCAAGTCGAAGGAAACCGGCCGCACCATCGCGATCTACCCGGAGTCGAAGAATCCGACCTATTTCCGCGACCTCGGACTGCCGCTGGAAGACAAGATGATCGCCGCCATCGACGCAGCCGGCTGGAACAGCAAGACCGCGCCGATCTACGTGCAGTCGTTCGAGCCGGGCAGCCTCAAGTACATGAAGGGCAAGGGCCTGAAGACCAAGCTCATCCAGCTGATCGACGGCGACGGCATCGACATGAAGACGGGCGCCATGACCTACGCCATTCCGGTGGACCGCCCCTACGAATGGACCAAGGCCGGCGACAAGCGCAACTTCGACGTCATGGTCACGCCCGCGGGCCTGGCCGAGATCAAGACCTACGCTGACGGCATCGGTCCGTGGAAGCGCTACATCGTGACCATCAAGGGCAGCATCGGCGCGGACGGCAAGCCGATCGACGTGAACAAGGACGGCAAGATCAACGACGCCGACGCCACCTCGGTCTCGCCCACCACGCTGATCGCCGACGCCCACAAGGCGGGCTTGTTCGTGCACCCCTTCACCTTCCGCAACGAGTCGCGCCGCCTGGCCGCCGACTACAACAAGGACGGCAAGAACGAGTACGCGATTTACTACAAGCTCGGCGTGGACGGCGTTTTCACCGACTTCACCGACACCGCGATCGCCGCGCGCGCCGAGTATCTGAAGAGTCTCGGCCGCTGAGGGTTTGCCCGGCACGGTCTTTGCGGCGCACTTCGCAAAGCCTAGACTGTGACCTATGAAACTCATCGATTCGCTCGTCACGCAGGCGGCCGGCATCGCCGCCGTCCGACGTGACCTCCACGCCCACCCCGAACTCTGTTTCCAGGAAGTACGCACCGCCGACGTGGTGGCCGGCAAGCTCACCGAATGGGGCATTCCCATCCACCGGGGCCTGGGCACCACCGGCGTCGTGGGCATCGTCAAGAACGGCACCAGCAACCGCGCCGTGGGCCTTCGCGCCGACATGGACGCACTGCCCGTCACCGAGCTCAACACCTTCGATCACGCCAGCAAGCACCACGGCAAGATGCACGCCTGCGGCCATGATGGCCACACGGCGATGCTGCTCGCAGCCGCCCAGCACCTGGCGAAGAACCGCAATTTCGACGGCACCGTCTACCTGATCTTCCAGCCGGCCGAAGAGGGCGGCGGCGGCGCCCGCGAAATGATCAAGGAAGGGCTCTTCGAGCAGTTCCCGATGGACGCCGTCTTCGGCATGCACAACTGGCCCGGCATGAAGGCCGGCCAGTTCGCCGTGAGCCCCGGCCCGGTGATGGCGTCGGGCAACAAGTTCCACGTCAACGTGATCGGCAAGGGCGGCCACGCGGCGCTCCCGCAGACGGGCATCGACCCGGTGCCGATCGCCTGCGAGATCGTGCAGGCCTTCCAGACCATCCTCACCCGCAAGATGAAGCCGACCGATTCGGCCGTGATCTCGGTCACCACCATCCATGCGGGCGAAACCAACAACGTGATCCCCGACAACTGCGAGCTCTCGGGCACGGTGCGCACCTTCTCGATCGAGGTGCTCGACATGATCGAGGCGAAGATGAAGCAGATCGCCGAGCACATCTGCGCGGCGCACGACGCGACCTGCGACTTCCGCTTCGATCGCTACTACCCGCCCACCGTCAACACCGAGGCCGAGGCCAACTTCGCGCGCGGCGTGATGAGCGGCATCGTCGGCGCGGAGAACGTGCTGAAGCAAGAGGCCGCCATGACCTCCGAGGACTTCGCCTTCATGCTGCAGGCCAAGCCCGGCGCCTATGCCTTCATCGGCAACGGCGACGGCGCGCACCGCGACGTGCACCATGGCGAGGGCCCGTGCACGCTGCACAACGCGAGCTACGACTTCAATGACGACCTGATCCCGCTGGGCGCCACCTGCTGGGTGCAGATCGCCGAGCAGTTCCTGAACAAGCCCGGCGGCAACGTCTCATGATCGGCATCGGCGAGGCCTTTTCGCCGCGCTATGCCCAGGCGCGCCAGAAATTCCTGCAGGGTTGCGTCGCCGCGGGCCTCACCGTGGAGCCGCATGCGCACCCGCTCAAGGGCCGCGACGGCGAAGACCTCTCGATGGACGTGGCGCTCGATGGCGATGCGAACGCCGAGCGCCTGCTGGTCGTCACGAGCGCCTGCCACGGCGTCGAGGGCCATTGCGGCAGCGGCGTGCAGGTGTTCGCGCTGCACGATGCCGAGTGGCGCGACAAGGCCAAGGCGCAGGGCGTGGCGGTGCTCTACGTGCACGCGCTCAACCCGCACGGTTTTTCCTACGGCCGGCGCGTGACGCACGAGAACGTCGACCTGAACCGCAACTTCATCGATTTTTCGCAGCCGGCGCCGGTCAACGAGCCCTACGCCAAGCTGCATCCGCTGCTCTTGCCCGACACCTGGCCGCCCACGCCCGAGAACCAGGCGGCCGTCGAGAAGTGGATCGAGAAGCACGGCGCCACCGCCTACCAGGCGGCGGTCACCAGCGGCCAGTACCAGTTCGACGATGGCCTCTTCTTCGGCGGCAAGGCGCCCACCTGGAGCAACAAGACCATCCGCGGCGTGCTGCGCCGCCATGCGGGCAACGCCAGGCGCATCGCCTGGATCGACCTGCACACGGGGCTCGGCCCCAATGGCCTGGGCGAGCGCATCTACGCAGGCAAGGACGACAAGACCGCCTATGCCCGCGCGAACGCCTGGTGGGGCACGCCCGCGGCGCCCGTCACCTCGATCTACGACGGTTCATCGACATCGGCGCTGCTGCGCGGGCTGATGTGGGACGCCGTCTACGAGGAGTGCCCGAAGGCCGAATACACCGGCATCGCGCTCGAATACGGCACGCTGCCGATCCTGGAAGTGACCGGTGCCCTGCGCGCCGACCACTGGCTGCACAAGCACCCCGATGCGCCGGCCGACCTGGCCGACGGCATTCGCGCGCGGATGGTCGAGGCGTTCTACACGGACACCGATGCCTGGCGCGGGCAGATCGTGAGCCAGGCGCGGCAGGCGATGTTCCAGGCGGTGGATGGGTTGAGCGGCTGAGCGTTCGGGGCGGCGATCACGCCGACGGTGGGCTCTGTTTCGCGAATGTCCCCCGGCTTCGCCTCCTCCTTGATTTCGCGAAACAGAGCCCACCGCCAGCGCGATCTTTCAGAGCACTTGTTGATCGGCCCGCACAAGCAGAGCGCTCATCGTGCGCAGGGCATCGGGTGCTCCCCGCAGCGAAATCAAGGAGGAGGGCGAAGCCCGGGGGACATTCGCGGAGGGGAGCACCCGGTGGCCTGTGCACGCGCCCTGAACAAGCGCGCCAAAAAAACTAGGTCCGAACCCGCCCATCCCCAGTCAGCATCGACAGCTCGACGAATTTGGACCCCACGTGGTTCTTCGCCGAGAACGACACCTCGAACCCACCGAACTGCTGCCGGTCGATGCTCTCCAGCCCTCCGACAAGACTCTCGCGCGTGACTTTGCCCGACGCCTTGCGCAGCCCCTCGGTCAGCACCTTGGCGGCCAGGTAGCCCTCCATGCTCGAGAAGTTCGCGCTGGCCCCGCCGCCCGCCTTGCGCACCGCATCGACGAATTCGCGCGTGATCGCGTTGGCCGGGTTGTAGGGCGAGGGCACCACCTGCGTCACCATGACGCCCGCGGCTTCCTTGCCGAGCTCGTCGGCCAGTGCCTGCGTGCCGACGAACGACAGGTTGATGAAGGTGCCGCCATAGCTCGCCTTGCGCGCCTCGCGGATGAACGCCGCGCACGCCTTGTATGCGCCCACCTGCACCACCGCATCGGGCCGCGCGCCCACGATGGCTTTCACCGCCTGCGCCACGTCGGCCGAATTGCGCTCCACCGTGGCCATGGCGATGGGCTTCAAGTCCAGCTGCGAGAGCGCCAGCGTCACGCCGTCGAGCCCGGCCTTGCCGTAGGCGTCGTTCTGGTAGAAGACCGCGATCTTCTTCAGGCCCAGGTGGGTGAGCTGCTTGACCATCAGTGCCGTCTCGTCGTTGTACGAGGCGCGCAGGTGGAACACGTTCTTGTGGAAGGGCTCGCGCAGCGACATCGCGCCGGTGAACGGCGCGATGAACGGCACCTTGTCCTTCACCGCGAGCGGCAGCGCGGCCAGGCTGGTCGGGGTGCCGATGTAGCCGAAGAGGGCGAACACGTCTTCCTCGATGAGTTTTTGCGTGTTGGCGGCGCAGCGGTCGGGCTCGTAGCCGTCGTCCAGGTTCTTGATCACCACGTTGCGGCGGCCGGGCTGGGCGTTGTACTGGTCCAGGAACACCTTGGCACCCTGGTGGAACTGGATGCCCAGCTGCGCGGCCGGGCCGGTGAAAGGCGCGGACTGGCCCAGTACGAGGGGCGCCTCGGTCTGCGCCTGCGCGATCCGGAAGCTGCCCAGCGTGGCGGCGGCGCCGACAGCCAAGGAAAAATGCCTGCGATTCACCATGGTGAAAAACTCCCTCTGCGCGTTTTTCCGCACTCAAATTAGACTTGCCCGATGCCCCACGCACCGGACTCCCTGGAAGCCACGACTTCCGCCCCACCAGCCTCCCAGACGGTCACCGTGCTGGGCGCCTGTCCACACGATTGCCCCGACACCTGCGCACTCGTCACCACCGTCAAGGACGGCGTGGCCGTGAAGCTGCAGGGCAATGCCGCCCATTCGCACACCGGCGGCGTGCTCTGCACCAAGGTGTCGCGCTACATCGAACGCAACGACCATGCCGAGCGGCTGGTGCAGCCCCTGAAGCGCGTTGGCCCCAAGGGCAGCGGCCAGTTCGAGCCGGTCTCGTGGGACGCCGCGCTGGACGACATCGCCGCGCATCTTCGGTCATTGCAGGCCGATCCGGAAACAATTGTCCCCTACTCTTATGCGGGCACCATGGGGCTGGTGCAGGGCGAATCGATGGACCGGCGCTTCTTCCACAAGCTGGGCGCATCGCTGCTGGACCGCACCATCTGCTCGATGGCCGGCGGCGAGGCGATGGTCCACACCCTGGGCGGCAAGGTCGGCATGCGGATCGAGTTCTTCGCCGAGGCGAAGCTGATCCTGATCTGGGGCAGCAACTCCATCGCGAGCAACCTGCATTTCTGGCGCCACGCCCAGGCGGCCAAGCGCGCGGGCGCGCGGCTGGTGTGCATCGATCCGCGCAGGACCGAGACCGCCGACAAGTGCGACGAGCACATCGCGCTCCTGCCCGGCACCGACGCCGCGCTGGCCCTGGCGCTGATGCACGAGCTGATCGTGCACGACTGGCTCGACCACGACTACATCGCCAACCACACGCTGGGCTGGGAACAGCTGCGCGAGCGCGCGCTGCAGTGGCCGCCTTCGCGCGCGGCCGAGGTCTGCGGCATTCCCGAAGCGCAGATCGTGGCGCTGGCCGAGGCCTACGGCACGACCAAGCCCGCGGCCATCCGCCTGAACTACGGCATGCAGCGCGTGCGCGGCGGTGGCAACGCGGCGCGCGCCGTGGCCTGCCTGCCGGCGCTCGTGGGCGCCTGGCGCGACCGGGCGGGCGGGCTGCTGCTGAGCAGCTCGGGCCACTTTCCGGTCGACCGCGCCGCGCTGCAGCGCCCTGACCTGCTCGAAGGGCGCCGCCCGCGCACCATCAACATGAGCACCATCGGCGATGCGCTGCTCGACGCGGCGAAGCCGGTGAAGGCCATCGTGGTCTACAACAGCAACCCGGTGGCTGTGGCGCCCGATTCGGCCAAGGTGGTGGCGGGCTTCGCGCGCGAAGACCTCTTCACTGTGGTGATGGAGCAGTTCCGCACCGACACGGCCGACTACGCCGACTACCTCTTGCCCGCCACGACGCAGCTGGAGCACTGGGACATCCACACGAGCTACGGCCACACCGACGTGCTGCTGAACCGCCCCGCGGTCGCGCCGCGCGGCGAGGCCCGCAGCAACGCCTGGGTGTTCCGCGAGCTGGCGCGGCGCATGGGCTTCGACGAGCCCTGTTTCTCGGACGACGACGAAGCGCTGTGCCGCACCGCGTTCGCCGAGAACGCCATCGACTACGCGCAGATGCTGACGCAGGGCTTCACCAGCGTGAAGCTGCCCGAGGCGCCCTTTGCCGAAGGCCAGTTCCCCACGCCCTCGGGCCGCTGCGAATTCTTCAGCGCGCGCCTCCAAGCCATGGGCATGGACGGCCTGCCCGACCACGTGCCCAACTGGGAGCCGGCCGGCAGTTCGACCGAGTTTCCGCTCGCGATGATCTCGCCGCCCGCGCGCAATTTCCTGAACTCCACCTTCGTCAACGTGACGAGCCTGCGCGCGATCGAGGTCGAGCCGCTGCTGGAGATCCACGCGGCCGACGCCGCCGCGCGCGGCATCGAGGACGGCGCGATGGTGCGCGTGTTCAACGGGCGCGGCGAGCACCGCTGCCGCGCCGAGGTCTCGCGCCGCGCGCGCCAGGGCGTGGTGCACGGCATGGGCATCTGGTGGCGCAAGTTCGGCGGCGACGGCACCAACGTCAACCAGCTCACGAGCCAGCGGCTGACCGACATCGGCCGCGGCCCGACCTTCTACGACTGCCTCGTCGAAGTCGAACCCTTGTGAGAGCGCGTGTGAGAGCGCTTCCCGTACTGACGCTGGCCGGCGCCCTGTTCCTCACGGGCTGCGCGGACCTGGGCTACTACTGGCAGTCCGCCAGGGGCCACATCGGCATCATGCAGGCCGCCAAGCCGGTGCCCGAATGGCTCGCGGACCCGGCCACCTCGGCGCCGCTGAAGGCCAAGCTCGAACTCACGCAGCGCATCCGCCGCTTCGCCTCGAGCGAACTCGGCCTGCCCGACAACGCGAGCTACAAGTCGTATGCCGACCTGCACCGCCCCGCAGCCGTGTGGAACGTGGTGGCCGCGCCGCCGTATTCGCTCACGCTCAAGAGCTGGTGCTTCCCGGTGGCCGGCTGCGTGGGCTACCGCGGCTATTACAGCGAAGACGCGGCCAAGGCCGAAGCCGAGGCGCAGCGCGCGCTGGACCTCGAAGTGGCCGTGTACCCCGTGCCCGCGTACTCCACGCTCGGCTGGATGAACTGGGCCGGCGGCGATCCGCTGCTCTCCACCTTCATCGGCTACCCCGAGGGCGAGCTCGCGCGCATCGTGTTCCACGAACTCGCGCACCAGGTGCTCTACGTGCCGGGAGACACGGTGTTCAACGAGTCGTACGCCACCGCGGTCGAGCGCATCGGTGGCGGCATGTGGCTGCAGCGCGAAGCCGGCGAGGCGGCGCGCCGCGAGTACGCGCAGTTCGACGGCCAGCGCCAGGAGTTCCGCGCGCTCGCGCTCAACACCCGCCGCGCGCTCACGCAGGTGTACGAGTCGCCCGAGGCCAAGGCCAGGGACTGGACCGCGGTCGAGGCGATGAAGAAGACTGCGATGGCCGACTTCCGCGCGCGCTATGCCGAGCTGAAGAAAGGCTGGCCCGGCCCGCGCCAGGGCGCCTACGATGGCTGGGTGGCGCGTGCCAACAACGCGGCCTTCGGCGCGCAGGGTGCGTACGACGACCTGGTGCCGGCCTTCGAGGCGCTGTTCGCGCACGAGGGCCGCGACTGGCCACGCTTCTACACTGAGGTGCGGCGCATCGCCGCGCTGCCGACCATGGAAGAACGCCGCAGGGCCCTGCAGGCCGCCACGGGCATCCTGCAAACGCATTCCAGCGACAACAACAACGGAGATCACGGTGCCTGACATCCATATCGAGAGAAACCACACGCTGGGCATTGCCGGCGCCCGCGAAGTCGCGCGCCAATGGGTGCAGCAGGTCGAGCAGGACTACGGCCTGGAGTGCACCTACACCGAGGGCAAGACCTGCGACGTCGCCCAGTTCAGCCGCCCCGGCATCGATGGCACGGTCGAGGTGACCGCCGATACCTTCAAGCTCGAGGCCACGCTGGGCTTCCTGTTCAGCAGCTTCAGCGAGCAGATCGAGCAGAAGATCTCGCGCAACCTCGACGCGCTGCTCGATTCGCCGAGCGGCGGCACGCGCTTCGCCTGATCGGGTTCAGACGATCGTGTAGCCGCCGTCGACCGGCAGCGCCGCGCCGCTGACCATCGACGCGCCATCGGAGAGCAGGAAGAGGATCGGTGAGACCACCTCCTGGACCTCTGCAAACCTTCCCATCGGAATGTTCCTCAAGGCCGCCGCGCTTTTGGCCGGATCGGCCCACGCCTGCGCAGCCATCGGCGTGAGCGTCACGGTCGGGTTCACGCTGTTCACGCGAATGCCGTGCGGCCCGAATTCGAGGCACAGCGAGCGCGTGATCGCATCCATCGCCGCCTTCGATGCGCAGTAGCAAAGGTGCGCATCGAGCGCGACCAGCGCGGCCTGGCTGGACACGTTGACGATGCTGCCGCGCACACCGGCCGCGATCATCGCCTTGCCGCAGCGCGAAGCGACCAGTGCCGCGGCGCGCGCGTTGACGGCCATCACGGCATCGAAGCTCTCGGCCTGCAGGCCGAGCGCGGATTCGAGCAATGCAATGCCGGCGCAGTTCACCACGAGGTCGAAGGCAGGCAAAAGTGCGAGCGCGCGTTCCAACGCGGCGGCGTCGCCCACGTCGACCACGAGAGGCGTGCAGCCTGCTTCTGCGTGCAGGGCGTCGAGCGCTGCGATGTTGCGGCCGATTGCCGTTACCGCTGCGCCCGACTGGGCGAGCTGCACCGCTACCGCGCGGCCGATGCCGCTGCTGGCGCCGGTCACGAGGGCGCGGCGGGTGGAGAAATCGAAGGTTGTTGTCATGGTCTGTTGTCTTGTTTGGAGAGGCATGTGTTCAGGGTGAGTGCACAGGCCACCGGGTACTCCCCTCCGCGAATGTCCCCCGGCTTCGCCTCCTCCTTGATTTCGCTGCGGGGAGCACCCGATGCCCTGCGCACACCGAGCGCTGTCGTGGTGCTGGCCGATCAACCAGTGCTCCAAAAAACGAGCACGCCGATGGGGTGCCTTGCGCAGCGAAATCAAGGAGGAGGGGCAAAGCCCCGGGGGACATTCGCGGAGCAAGGTGCCCCGTCGGCGTGGGCGTCGCCCTGAACCTGCGGTCGAATCAGGAAGCGAATTTCATTTCAGCCGATGCATCGCATCCCGCAGCGCGGGATAAAGAGATTTGTAGATTTCGAAGCGCTCCCGGTACACGGCTTGCGCCGATGGCTCGGGCCGCGCGCGTTCCACCAGCGTGACCCAGCCGCGCTCCGCAGTCGCCGCATCGACCAGCCCCGCGCCAAGCGCCGCGAGCATCGCCGCGCCGAGGGCCGCCTCGACCTCTTCCTCGATGGTGAACACGGGGTAGCCGGTGATGTCCGCGACGATCTGCATCCAGAGGTCCGAATGCGCCGCGCCGCCGACCACGATGAGGCGGTCGTCCAGCGGCTGGCCGCTCTGCCGGCCCGCTTCGATGTTGTGCTGCAGCGCGAAGCTCACGCCTTCGAGCACGGCGCGATAAAGGTGCGCGCGGCTGTGCGCGAGCGAGAGGCCGATGAACGCGCCCTTGGCCTGCGCGTCCCAGATCGGGCTGCGCTCGCCCATCAGGTAGGGCAGGAAGACCAGGCCTTCCGCGCCGGGCGGCACGTCGACGGCCTTGCGCTCGATCAGCGCGTGCGCGTCTTCGCCGGTGCGCGCGGCCTCGGCCACTTCGACCTGGCAGAAGGCTTCGCGGAACCAGGTGACGGCCGCGCCCGCGGTGATCGCGCCGCCGAACACATAGCTGCGGTCCGCGCCGCGGTAGACGTGCGGCATCGTGATGAGCCGGTGGCGCGCGTCCACCGCCCGGCTCACGAAGCCCCAGCACATGCTGGTGCCGATCATCGCGACGTGGTCGCCGCTGCCGGTCACACCCGCGCAGAACGTGGCCACGGCCGCATCGACGCCGCCGGCCATCAGCGGCATGCCTTCGGCGAGGCCGAGCTTCGTGGCCCATTCGGCACCGAGGCCGCCGACCACGTCGCTCGATTCGACCAGGCGCGGCGGCATCATGCGCGCCGGAATGCCGAGCATGCCGAGCGCTTCGAACGACCAGCGGCGCTGCGCCGCGTCGTACACGCCGCCGATGTTGCCGGCCGAGCTGTGGTCGACCGCGAGCTCGCCGGTCAGCCGCCAGTTGATGTAGCTGTTGGGCGGCAGGAACCAGCGCGTCTTCGCCCACACCGCGGGCAGGTGCTCGCGAATCCACAGCATCTTGGTGAAGCCGTAGTAGCTGTCGACGCCGTTGCCGGTGATCGCCTGCAAGCGCGCCACATCGAGCGTCGCGTTCACCGCGTCGACCTCGGCGGTGGCGCGGCGGTCCATCCAGATGAGGCACGGGTGCAGCGGCTGCATGGCCTCATCGACCGGGATGCCCGCGCCGCCATAGAGGCTGCTCACGCACATCGCGGCGATGTCCGCGGGCGCGACGCCGCTCTTTGTCACGCAGGCGCGCACGCTCTCGCAGACTGCGTCGAACCACACCGCGCAGTCCTGCTGCGCCCACAGCGGCTTCGGCGTCTCGGGCTGATAGGCCACGCTCGCCTGCGCATGCACCTTGCCGTCGATGCCGACCAGCAGGCACTTGGTGCTCTGCGTGCCGATGTCGACGCCGATGACGTATTTCATGACGCCGCGTTCCGCTGCTGAGGCTGCGGCTTGAGCAGCACCTTGATCGAGTCCAGCGAGTTCGCCAGCGCGAACGCGCGCTCCCATTCGGTGAGCGGAAAGTCGTGCGTGACGATGCCCTTGGACGTGACGAGCCCGCGCGCCAGCAGGTCGATGGCGATCGGGTAGCAGTACGGCCCCAGGTGGGCGCCGCGCACGTCGAGCTCCTTGCGGTCGCCGATGATCGACCAGTCGGCGCTGGTCTCCGAGCCGAACACGCTGAACTCGACGAAGCGGCCGAGCTTGCGGATCATCTCCAGCCCCTGCGTCACGCCGATGGGCGCGCCGGTGGTCTCGATGTACACGTCGCAGCCGTAGCCTTCGGTCAGGCCCTTGACGATGGTGTCGGCGTTCTCGGTCTTGGGGTTGATCGTCACGTCGGCGCCGAACTGCTTTGCCAGCGCAAGGCGCTCGGGCACGAGGTCGATCACGATCAGCTTCCTGGGCGTCTTCAGGGCCGCGGCCTGCACCATCATCAGGCCGAGCGGACCGGCGCCCGCGATCACCACCACGTCATCGAACTGGATGTCGCCGCGGTTCACCGTGTGGATCGCGCACGAGAGCGGCTCGATGATGGCCGCGTCTTCCAGCGAGATGCCGTCGGGAATCCTGTGCACGCGCGACGTGGGCGGCAGCCGCATGTAGTCGGCCATTCCGCCGTCGGCCACGATGCGCTGGAAGCCGAAGATGTTGTGCACCTCGCACATCCAGTACTTGCCGGTGGTGCAGAAGCGGCACTTGCCGCAGGGCACGATCTGCTCGGCGATCACGCGGTCGCCTTTCTCCACGCCGAAGTGCTCGGCGGCGCCTTCGCCGAGTGCCTCGACGTAGCCGAAGAATTCGTGGCCCGGGATCACGGGCGCCTTCACCCACGAGGGCTGGCCGTCGCCGCCCCAGAACATCTTCGCGCCCGAGTGGCACTTGCAGTCGGAGGCGCAGATGCCGCAGGCGGCGATGGAGATCAGCAGTTCGTTGCGGCCGATGGCCGGCATGGCGACGGTTTCGAGCCGGTAGTCCTTGGGGCCGTGGCACACGACGGCCTGCATGGCCGCCTGCACTGCGGAGAGTGCGCCGATGGCGCCCGAGGCGCCGGGCTGGAGCTTTTGATAAGACATGGGTTCCTTGTGATCAGGAGGTGTGAAGGGAAGGTGGGATGGGTCAGCGCTTGGCTTCGCGGCTGATGAAGATCGCAAGGAGGACGATGCCGCCCTTGATGATCAGTTGCAGGTACGGCGACACGCCGATCATGTTGAGACCGTTGTTCAGCACGCCCAGCAGCAGCGCACCGACCAGCGTGCCCACGATCGCGCCGCGCCCGCCGGCGATGGACGTGCCGCCCATCACCACCGCCGCGATCGCATCGAGCTCGAAGCCCACGCCCACGCCGGGCTGTCCGCTCGTGACGCGCGCCGCCTGCACGATGCCGGCGATGGCCGCGGTAAGGCCGCTCAGCGCATACACGAGCAGCTTGTAGCGGGACACGCGCACACCGGACAGGCGCGTCGCCTCCTCGTTGCCGCCGATGGCATACACGTAGCGGCCGAACGGCGCCATGTTCAGCAGCACATACGCCACGAGGTACGTCGCCAGCATGATGAGGATCGGCACCTTGATGCCCGCGAGCACGCCGCCGCCGAGAAAGGCGAACGAATCGGGCAGCCCGTCGATCGGATAGCCGCCGGTGTAGATCAACGCAATGCCGCGCGCGATGCCCATGGTGGCCAGCGTCACGATGATCGGCGGCATGCGCAGGTACGCCACGCAGTAGCCGTTGAAGAGGCCGATCACCACGCCCACCGCCAGCCCGAGCGGCACGGCGAGCATCGGCGGCAGCCCGAACTGCACCATCATTCCCGAGGCCAGCGTGCCCGACAGCGCCACCACCGCGCCCACCGAGAGGTCGATGCCGCCGGTGAGGATCGCGGCCGTCATGCCCACCGCGATGATCGCGTTGATCGACGACTGCAGCGCGATGTTCTGCAGGTTGCCCCACGAGAGGAAGTTGTCGGTCGCCACGATCATGAAGACCGAGATCGCGATCAGCCCCACCAGGGGGAGAAAGGCCGTCGAGCGGCGCAGCTGCGTGAAGAATCCCCCGGTGGGAACCGGCGGCGTGGGATGGCTGGCGGTGGCATTCATTGCGAACCCCCTGTGGTTGCGTGGCGCATGATGTCGCCCGAGTTGATGGAGTCGCCTTCGAGCGTGGCCACGATCGACCCGCCCGAGAACACAGCGACGCGGTCGCACATGCCGACGATCTCGGGCAGCTCGCTCGAGATCATGACGATGGCCTTGCCCTGGCGCGTGAGTTCGCGCATCAGGCCGTAGATCTCGGCCTTGGCGCCGACGTCGATGCCGCGCGTGGGCTCGTCGAAGATCAGCACCTCGCTCGCATGGCCGAGCCAGCGCGCGATCACCACCTTCTGCTGGTTGCCGCCCGAGAGCGTGGCCACGCGCGTCTCGATGCTCGGCGCCTTCACGCCGACGCGCCTGGCGAGCTCGCCGGCCGATTGCTTCTCGGACTTCTGGCTCACAAGCCCCGCGCTCTTGTGCTTGCCCAGGTTGTTCATCGAGATGTTGAAGCGGATCGTGAAGTCGGTGATCAGCCCCTCGACCTTGCGGCTCTCGGGCAGGAGGCCGATGCCGTTGGCGAGCGCCTCGGTCGGGTCGTTCAGGCGCACGGGTTGGCCGTTGCGCAGCACCGTTTTCCGGTGCACGCGGTCGGCGCCCATCATCCCGAGCGCGAGCTCGGTGCGGCCCGACCCGACGAGTCCCGCGAAGCCGAGGATCTCGCCTTCGTGCAATTCGAAGCTGTTGACCGGACCGCCCTTGGCCAGCTGGATCTCGGGCACCTCCAGCACCTTGCGGCCGCGCGGCGCGGGCTGCGGCTTGGGCGGAAAGTTGTGCGCGATGCGGCGGCCCACCATCATCTCGACGAGCGCATCCACATCGGTCGCGCCCACGTCCGCATGCCCCGCGTTGGCGCCGTCGCGCAGCACGCTGATGCGGTCGCACACCTCGAAGATTTCATCGAGGTGGTGCGAGATGAAGATCATCGCCACGCCCTTGGCGCGCAGCTCGCGCATGATCCTGAAGAGGTGTCCGGCCTCGTTCGGCGTGAGCGTGGCGGTCGGCTCGTCGAGCACCAGCAGGCGCGCCTTCAGCGACAGCGCCTTGCCGATTTCCACGAACTGCTGCTGCGCCACCGAGAGCCGGCAGATCGGCACGCCCAGGTCGATCTGCACGCCCAGCTCGGCGAAGAGCTGCTGCGCCGAGCGCTTCATCGCCGCCTTGTCCATCAGCCCGAAGCGGTTCTTCAGGTACCGGCCGAGAAAGATGTTCTCCACCGCGTTCAGGTACGGGATGAGGCTGAACTCCTGGAAGATGATGCCGATGCCCGCGGCGATCGCGTCGTTGTAGCCCGCGAACTTGCGCTCGCTGCCTTCGATGAAGATGCGGCCCTCGTCGGCCTGGTAGATGCCGCCGAGAATCTTCATCAGCGTCGACTTGCCCGCGCCGTTCTCGCCGAGCAGCGCGTGCACCTCGCCCTTGCGGATCGAGAGGTCGATGCCCGAGAGTGCCTTCACGCCCGGAAAGCGCTTGGAGACGCCTTCCAGTCGGAGCATTTCTTCTGCGGAGTTCATGGCCTGGTCCTGAGCCGTCGTGCCGTGCGCCGTTACCAGGTGAAGGTCTTCGCGCCTTCGGCGTCGATCAGCTTCACGTCCACCGGCACCGCGGCGGGCACGTTGGCGCCCCACTTCTTGGCGAGCGCGATGCCGATGGCCAGTCGGATCTGGTCGCGCGGGTACTGCGCGGTGGTGGCGATGAATTTCGACCCCGGCTTCTGCATCGCCTTGATGGCTTCGGGCGCGCCGTCCACGCTGGTGAGCTTCACGTCCTTGCCGCTCGCATCGATGGCCGCGAGCGCACCCATCGAGCCGCCGTCGTTCACGCTGAAGATGCCCTTGAGGTTCTTGTTGGCCTGCAGGATGTTCTCGGTCACGGTGAGCGCGGTGGCGCGCTCCTGCTTGCCGTTCTGCGTGCTCACCACCTTGATGCCGGGGTACTTGGCGAGCGCTTCGCGGCAGCCCTTCACGCGCTCCAGGATCGGCACGACGGGGATGCCATCCAGGATCGCCACGTCGCCCTTCTCGCCGATGTTCTTGGCGAGGTATTCGCAGGCCAGGCGCCCCGCGTCGGTGTTCTTGGAGCCGACGAAGGAATCGACCGGGCCCTGCGCATTCGCATCGACCGCCACCACGACGAGCCCCGCCTTCTTGGCCGAGCGCACCGCCGACTGCACGCCGGTGGAGTCGGTCGGGTTCAGGAGAAGGATGTCGACCTTCTTCTGGATCATGTCTTCCACGTCGCCGATCTGCTTGGCCACGTCGTGCCGCGCATCGGTGGTGACGACCGTCGCGCCGATGGTGGCCGCGGCTTCTTCGAGCGCCTGCTTCATCGTCACGAAGTAGGGGTTGTTCAGCTCCTGGAAGGTCATGCCGATGCGCAGCGGCTGCTTGGGCGCCTGCGCCTGGGCGGCGGTAGCGGCGCACAGCAGTGCGGCGGTGAGGGCGGTGAGGGCGGTGGCGTTGAGAAGGTTCTTCATGGTTGCGGTCTCCTTGGGTTCGTGTGGACTGTCGAAAAAACGCGGGCAAAGGCGTGCTCCGCGCGGCGCCCGATGCGCCGCGCCGGTAACGACGCGGGGAACGAAAAACCGAACGCCGGCTACGGCGAATTGGCGGCGCGCGAGGCCGCGGCCTGCATGCGATGGAAGTTGCGGAACTTCGTCGGCGGCATGCGCTTGTGCAAGAGGAACTGCCGGTTGAAGTTCGAGACGTTGTTGAAGCCCACGTCCATGCAGACGTCCAGCACCGGCTTCTCGCTGTTGGTGAGCAGCTCGCAGGCGCGGCTGATGCGCAGCCGGTTCACATAGCGCACGAACGACTGGCCCGTGTGCTTTCGGAACGACCGCGAGAACGCGCTCGGGCTCTGGCCCACCAGCTCGGCGAGCATCGGTTCGCGCAGCTCGTCGCCCAGGTTGGCCGAGATGTGCGCGAGCACGTTGTTGATGGCGTGCGACATGAAGGCCTTCGGGTCGGGCTTGAACGCGGGGCTCGCGAGCCGCTGGCGGTCGTGGCTGTCGACCAGGAGCTCGAGCAGCGAGAGCAGCAGGATCACGCGGCGCAGGCCCCGCGCCTGGAGCAGCGACTCCATGACCGGCTTGGCCGCGAGCGCCGTCTCGGCGGAGAACAGGAGGCCCGAGCCCGACTCGGCCAGCAGCGGCGCGATGCGCTCGAATTCGGGGAAGGTGGCCGCCATGTTCTTCACGAGGCCGGCCGGGAACTGGATCACGATGCCGCGCCGCTCCACGCTCTGGCCCGCGGGCACGTCGCTGATCCAGTTGTGCGGCAGGTCCGGGCCCATGAGCACGAGGTTGCCGGGCTCGAAGTGGCCGACGTGGTCGCCCACGAAGTAGACGCCCCGGGTCTCCACGATCAGCTGGATCTCGTACTCGGGATGGAAGTGCCAGCGCACCGTGCGGTACGGATAGCCGTGCGCCCAGGCGGTGAACGATTCATCGCTGCGGACTTCGACGATTTCCAGATCAGGCTGCATGAGCGGGTCCCTTTCCTTGTCTCTTTGTTGTGGTTGCGACGCGTGACAGTGGAGCGGACTGTACGAATCGCCCAGGACGTCAACAACCAGACTCGGGGTCCGAAGTTGATACTTTTTTGACCTTCGCGCAAGCGGGTTGGCAAAGGCATTGCGGTGCAGCAAGCGCCTTTCTCCTCGGGAGAGCGGTGTAACCGGCGGACGATTGCTGCGGTGCGGAAAGCGCCGGATATGCAGCGTCAAGAATTCATAGGTGTTTTCCCGCCCTGCGGAGCGCGCGCCGCGACACGGCACACTCTGGCGCCATGACGAATACCGCTTCTTCCCAGGCCGCGCCGACCGCCGCGGGCCCGCTGGCCGGCCTCAAGGTCGTCGAGCTCGGCCAGTTGATCGCCGGGCCTTTCGCCGCACGCACGCTGGCCGATTTCGGCGCCGAGGTGGTGAAGATCGAGCCGCCCGGCGCGGGGGATCCGTTGCGCACCTGGCGGCTGCTGAAGGACGGCACCTCGGTCTGGTGGCAGGTGCAGTCGCGCAACAAGCGCTCGCTGGCGCTGGACCTGCGCGAGCCCGAGGCGCAGGCCATCGTGCGGCAGCTCGTGGCCGAGGCCGACGTGCTGATCGAGAACTTCCGCCCCGGCGCGATGGAAGGCTGGGGCCTCGGGCCCGACGCGCTGCTGGCGGCCAACCCCGGCCTCGTGATGCTGCGCATCAGCGGCTACGGCCAGACCGGCCCCTACCGCGACCGCCCCGGCTTCGGCGTGGTGGCCGAGGCGATGGGCGGGCTGCGCCACCTCACGGGCGAGCCCGGCCGCGTGCCGGTGCGCGTGGGCGTGTCGATCGGTGACACGCTGGCCTCATTGCACGGCGTGATCGGCGTGCTGATGGCGATGCAGCACCGCCACGCGACGGTGAGCGCCGAATATCCGAAGGGCAAGGGGCAGGTGATCGACGTGGCGCTTTACGAAGCGGTCTTCAACTGCATGGAAAGCCTCCTGCCCGAGTACGGCGCGTTCGGCGCGGTGCGGGAGGCGGCCGGCAGCGCACTGCCCGGCATTGCACCGACCAACGCGTACCGCTGTGCGGACGGCGGCTACGCGATCGTCGCGGGCAACGGCGACAGCATCTTCCGCCGGCTCATGGAATGCATCGGCCGCCCTGACCTGGCCGCCGATCCCGCGCTGGTGGGCAACGCGGGCCGCGTGGCCCAGGTGGAGATGCTCGATGCCGCCATCGGCGACTGGGCGGCCGCGCGCACCGTGGACGAGGTGCTCGCCGCCCTCGACGCCGCGCATGTGCCGGCCGGCCGCATCTACACCATCGCCGACATCGCGGCCGATCCGCACTACGCCGCGCGCGGCATGCTGCAGCAGGTGCAAATGCCCGACGGCAGCGCGCTCGCGGTGCCCGGCTTCGTGCCCAAGCTCTCCCTCACGCCGGCGAGCCACCGGCACAACGCGCCGGCGCTGGGCGCGGACACGGATGCGGTGTTGAGGGAGATCGGCCTGAGCGCCGGGCAGATCGCCGCGCTGCACGCGCGCGGGATCGTGGGTTGAAAAGGCAAATCCGTTCGCGCTGAGCTTGTCGACGCGTCGCGCAGGGCTTCGACAAGCTCAGCCCGAACGGTTCCTGGCGCGGGGTCAGGCGCGCAGGGATTCGATGAGGTCGATGTACTTCTGCTTCGCCTCATCGGCGCTCGCGCCCTTCTGGGCGGTCCACGCATCCCACTTGGCACGCGCGACGATGTCGCTGAAACTGGGCTTCTTGGCCGTGTTGTCGCCTTCGGTGGCCTGCTTGAAGAGGCCGTAGATCTTCAGCAGCGTCGGGTTGTCGGGGCGCTCGGCCAAGAGCTTGGAGTTGGCCTGGGCGGCTTCGAATTGGGCGTTGAGGTCGGACATGGCGGGTGGGAAGAAGATGAGTCGAAACGGCAATCTTAATAACCGCGAGCGCAAGGGACATTCATGAAGAAGACATCCATACGCTGGTGTGCCGCGCTGCTTCAAGTGCTGCTGCCGCTGCTGGCGGCCACGGGCGCGCATGGCGCGCTGCGCGAGGAACAGCTCGACGTGCCGGTGCAGGTCAGCGACATCTACGGCAAGCGCGTCGAGCAGTCCATCCGGGTGACGGTGTTCTCGGACGACGCGAACCCGGTACCGGCCCCGCTGATGGTGCTCAACCACGGCCGGGCGGCGCAGGCCGCGGAGCGCGCGGCCATGGGGCGCGCGCGTTATTCAGTGGCGTCGCGCTTTTTCGTGGCGCAGGGCTTCGTGGTCGCGGTGCCGACCCGCATCGGCTACGGCGTGACCGGCGGCGAAGACGTCGAAGCCAGCGGCCAGTGCGGCGCCAGGCGCTACGGGCCGGCCTACGAGGCGGGGCTGGCGCAGACGCTGCGGGTGCTGCAGCTGATGCGCGCGCGGCCCGATGTCGATCCGGCGCGCGCGGTCATCCTCGGGCAGTCGTTCGGCGGAACCATCGCCATCGCGGCCGCCGCCCAGAACCCCGCGGGCGTGGTGGCGGCCATCAACTTCGCGGGCGGCGGTGGTGGCAATCCGAAGACCCAGCCGCAGCGCCCGTGTTCGCCGGAGGCCATGGAGCGCCTGTTCGGCCAGTACGGCAAGACGGCGCACATGCCCACGCTGTGGATCTACACCGAGAACGACCAGTACTTCGGGCCGACCTATCCGCAGGAGTGGTTCAAGGCCTTCAGGGATGCGGGCGGCAAGGGCGAGTTCACGCAGTTCCCGCCGTACGGCGAGGACGGGCATGCGCTGTTTTCGCGCTATCCCGAAGTGTGGCAGCCGCGCGTGCGGGCGTTCCTGGAGCAGGTCGGGGTGACGCGCCAGAGACGGTGATGCGGTGACGCGCTGACGCGCTGACGCGCGCGCAGGTCAGTCCGACAGCCCCGCCCGCGCCAGCTCCACGTCCAGCCGCTCCCGCGCATCCGCGGGCTTGAGCGCCGCGGCCTTTTCGTAGAGCTGCGTGGCCTCGCCCATGCGCGAATCGCCGTGCAGCATCAGGAGGGCGCGGGCGTATTCCATCATTCCCGCGGCCGAATGCGGATGCAGTGCGAGGCCGCGCTCGAAGAGTTCCACCGAGGTCTCGGCGCGCACCCCGTAGGTCATGCGCCCGACCAGCGCGCCCACTTTGTCGATCACCTCGGCGTGGAACGCGGCCAGCGCGACGTGCGCGTCGGCGTGGTTCGGCTGCAGCGCGATCACATGCTCCAGCGCGCCCTTGAGCTTGCTGCCCAGTCCCTGCGCCAGCGCGCGCGCCACGCTGATGCCCTGGCTGTAGCGGCCCAGCGCGTAGGCCTGCCAGTAGAGCGCCTGGCAGTTGTCGGGCTCGGCGGCGACCTGCGCGCCGGCGCGCTCGATCACCTGGCGGAACAGCGCGAGCCGGGCGCCCTCGCGCGGCTCGACGTAGTTGGCATAGATGGCGGTGGCCTGGTTGGCCAGCACCAGGCCTTCGGAGCCGTGCAGGAGGCCGATGGCGGCGGCGCGTTCGAATTCGCCGCTGTGGTACAGCGCCCAACCCTCGGCCAGCGGCGCATCGGCGTCCGGCGGGGGCAGGTGATGGCCGGCGTGCAGGCGCGTCCAGTGCGGCAGCACGCTGCGCGCGTCGAAGCGCGGCACGTCGGGGTAGGGGAGCGGCTTCCACGGTTCCGCGTTGGCGGCGACCGGGCCGGCGGACATCAGCGAGAGCGGTTTGAAATCGGGGTGGGGCATGGGTTGAACAGGCCCTAGGCCGCCATGTCGACAGTCGGAACCACGTGGTGCGTGGCATCTTCGCCGTTGTAGGCATTGCTCAGTGTCAGCAGATGCCGCCGTTGTTCGCGTCCCAGGTAGGGGGCGAGCAGGTGCAGGGTGTGGTGGCCGCCGCGCATCAGCGCGCCTTGCGCATGCGCCGGCTCCAGCGCTTCGCGCGGGTTGCGCACGTATTCGTAGCTCAGCCAGTAAGTCAGCACCACGACCATGCTCTGGGCCAGCGGATCGATCTCGTGCGCGTCGATGTCCAGGTGGCCGGCGCGGCCGAGGCCGGCGATGAGCTGGCGGATGGCGCGTGCCTTGTTTTTCAGCACCAGCTGGAACTGGGTTTCCAGGTGCCGGTTCTTGCTCAGCAGGTCGTTCAGGTCGCGGTAGAGAAAGCGGTAGCGCCAGATCAGCTCGAAGAGCGTGTGCATGAAGAACCACGCGTCCTCCACGTCGTGCACGCCTTCGCTCGCATGCAGCAGCTCGTTGAGCTCGGCCTCGTAGCCCTGGTAGAGCTTGTTGATCAGCTCTTCCTTGGCGGGGTAGTGGTAGTAGAGATTGCCCGGGCTGATGTTGAGCTCGCCCGCGATCAGCGTGGTCGAGACGTTCGGTTCCCCGAAGCGGTTGAACAGGTCCAATGCGGCTTCGAGGATGCGTTGCGCTGTGCGGCGTGGCGCCTTCTTTGCCATGTCGGTGCCCCCGGTGTGTCTCTTGGTCTTGGGAACACTCTAGCGTATGTGCACTGCACCATGAACGGTGCGGGACATGTTTTGCGGCGCCGACTTTTTTGTGCAGCGCCGCAATTGGGGAGAGGCAGGTCAGCCGGCCTTGGGGCGGCGCAGCGTCTTCTTGGCGGCGGGCGCTGCCGCGGTCTTGCGTGCGGTGGTTTTGCGGGCGGTCGCTGCCGTCTTCGCGCTGCCCTTCAGTTGCGCTTCGAGGGCATCGACGCGCGCCTGCAGCGCGGCCATGTCGGCGGCCGATGGGGCGCCGAGTTTTTCGAGGGCGCGCGCCACGCGCTCTTCGAAGATGTTCTCCAGCTTGCCCCACTGGCCCGCGGCCTTGGTGCCGAACTCGCTGGCGAAGCCGGCCATGCGCTGCTGGGCCTGGGCGAGGGTTTCTTCGGCGGCGGTCTGGGTCTTCTTCTGCATGCCGGCGCCGTCCTTGACCAGCGCCTCGAAGGCCTTGCTGCCTTCCTGCTGCATCTTGGCGAAGGCGCCCAGGCCTGCGAGCCAGATCTGTTGTGCGGAGTCCTTGATGCGGTCGGAGGACTTGTTGTTGCTGTCGTCGTCTTGAGTCGCCATGCGCGCTGTTCCTGTGAAAACAATCGGCTGACTCTAGCCGCTGGGCATCGCTCCCGTTAGAGCTTCGCCTCTACCTGGTGCGGCTCAAGGCGTAGCGCCGGCCGCGCGGCTCGCGTCCAGGTGCGCCTTCGCACGCTCGGCCAGCGCCATTTCGCCGGGCGTGCCGGGCACGAAGGCTTCCACCGGAAGCGGCCGGCCGTGCGAGTCGACCGAGACGAAGACGATCAGGCACTCGGTGGTCTTTTCCATCATGCCGCCCTTCATGTCGCCGCTGCGCACCTCCACCGAGATGTTCATGCTGGTGGTGCCGGTGTAGGCGAGACGGGCTTCGACCTCGACGAGGTCGCCGATCATGATCGGCCGGTGAAAGCGGATGCTGCCGATGAAGGCGGTGACGCAGTAGCGCTTGGCCCAGCTGGTGGCGCAGGCGTAGCCGGCCTCGTCGATCCACTTCATGACCGTGCCGCCGTGGACCTTGCCGCCGAAGTTGACGGTGCTGGGCTCGGCCAGAAAACGCAGGGTGATCGAAGACATGGGGCGCCGCCTTTGTTGGATGGGCTGTGGTGGGGAGCCGCGATTATGCGAGCGGGCGCCCGCTGCCAGCCGCGCCGCCCGTCGCGAGGGCCTGTTTACCCTACGCAAGGGGTCGCGAAGCTCGCCACAGCCCGCCCCTCAAGGCGCGCGACGCCGTGCGTGCGTCCGCACGCACAAGGAGCGCAACGCGGAGGGGCGGGCTGTGGCGAGCTTCCCTGCGGGTTGCTTCGCCAAGGGGCCGTCTGCGGCGTTGCCCGCGCTTGCAAGGCGCAAGCCTTGCTGCGCACGGGCGCCTTGCAGCCAGCCCCTTGGCGAAGCAACGCGACCCCTTGCGTAGGGTAAACAGGCCCTGGCACGCTCAGCTGCCGCTGAAGAGCTGGGCCAGCGCGCGCCGCAGCCAGGCGTTGCCCGGGTCGGCGTGGAAGCGCTCGTGCCAGTGCTGCTTGACCGCGTAGTCCGGCAGCGCGAAGGGCAGCTCCAGCAGCTTCACCGGCTCCTGCGTGGCCAGCACCTTGCCCAGGATGCGCGGCACCACCACGAGCAGCTCGGTGTGCGCCACGATCCGCGCCACGCTCAGGAAGCTGGAGAGCCGCACCACCACGTCGCGCTTCAGGCCCAGCCGCGCGATGGTCGTGTCGACGATGGCATGCCCCGTGCCGGACGTGGACACCACCGCATGCGCCTCCGCCTCGAAGCGCTTGCGCGTGAGCCGGGCGCCGATGCGCGGGTGGTTCTGCGCGGCCAGGCACACGAAGTTCTGCATGAAGAGCGTCTGCTGGTAGAAGCCCGCATCCAGTTGCGGCATGAAGCCCACGGCGAGGTCGACCTCGCCGTCCTGCAGGCGGCGGCCGCTGTTGGTGGAGATGATCTCGGTCTCGATGTGCACCCCCGGCGCCACGTGCCTGAGGTGGTCCAGCAGGCCTGGCAGCAGCACCACCTCGCTGATGTCGGTCATGCAGATGCGAAAGCGCCGCTGCGCCTCCGCGGGCTCGAAGCTGCTGCGGTTGCCCCGGGCCTGCGACAGCTGGGCCAGCACCTCGCGCAGGTTCGGGTAGATGCGCTCGGCATGCGGCGTGGGCTGCATGCCCTGCGCGGTGCGGGTGAAGAGGCGATCGTCGAAGTGCGCGCGCAGCTTGTTGAGCGCGGTGCTGGCCGCGGCCTGCGCCATGCCCAGCCGCTCGGCCGCCTTGGAGACGTTGCCGGTCTTGTAGACCTCGTCGAACACGGCGAGCCATTCGAGATCGAGCTTGGACATGGTGTGTCTTTCCGGCGGTCTTTGCTTAGGGCGAAAGGCACCATTATCGAAATTTCCAATTCCGTGTATTGGCTACCGGTCTTGAGGAAATAGTGGGGCGGCTCAACAATGCCCGCGAACGGAGACAACCACGCATGAACCCCGCTTCCCAGAGCCCCGCAAAGAGCGCCCCGGCCAACGCCGCCGAACGCCGCGACTACTACGCCCGCATTCGCCCGCTGAACCTCACCCCGCTGTGGGAATCGCTGCACGCGCTGGTGCCGCGCGAGCCGCAGACGCCGTGCGTGCCCGCACTCTGGCGCTACGACGAGATCCGTCCGCTGCTGATGGAGTCGGCCGACCTCATCACCGCCGAGGAGGCCGTGCGCCGCGTGCTGGTGCTGGAGAACCCGGCGCTGCCGGGCAACTCGTCGATCACGCAGTCGATCTACGCGGGGCTGCAGCTCATCATGCCGGGCGAGGTGGCGCCTTCGCACCGCCATGTGCAGTCGGCGCTGCGCTTCATCGTCGACGGCAAGGGCGCCTACACCACGGTGGGCGGCGAGCGCACCACCATGTACCCCGGCGACTTCATCATCACGCCTTCGTGGGCTTGGCATGACCACGGAAACGAAGGCATCGAGGGCGTGAGCGAGCCGGTGGTCTGGCTCGACGGGCTCGACATCCCGATGCTGCGCTTCTTCGACGCGGGCTTTGCCGAGAACGACGACGCCAAGGTGCAGCACGTCGCGCGCCCCGAGGGCCACAGCCTCGCGCGCTTCGGCCACAACATGGTGCCGGTGCGCCACGACCATGTGTCGGCCACCTCGCCGATCTTCAACTACCCCTATGCGCGCAGCCGCGAGGCGCTCGCACAGCTGCAGAAACAGGAAGCGCCCGATGCGTGGCTGGGCCACAAGCTGCGCTACATCAACCCGCTGACGGGCGGCTCGCCGATGCCGACCATCTCGACCAACCTGCAGCTGCTGCCCAAGGGCTTCGCGGGCAAGACGCACCGCGCGACCGACGGCGCGGTCTACAGCGTCGTCGAAGGCCACGGCATCGCCGAGATCGCGGGCCAGCGCTTCGAGTTCGGCCCGCGCGACACCTTCGTCGTGCCGTCGTGGGCGCCGCTGCGGCTGCTCTCGCCCATCGCCGACGTGGTGCTCTTCAGCTTCTCCGACCGCCCCGTGCAGCAGGCCATGGGCATCCTGCGCGAAGCTTTTCTCGAAGACGCCTGAACGGCGGCCGACCTCTTTTCATTTCATCGTTTGACCGTGTGCCGCCGCGTGCGGCAGGAGCCTTCCATGTCCTTCGTTTTCACACCCCCTTCCATCGTCGGCCTGCCCATCGCCGATTCCGACAAGCTGTTCCCCGTGCGCCGCGTCTACTGCGTCGGCCGCAACTACGCGGCGCATGCCCGCGAGATGGGGTTCGACCCTGACCGCGAACCGCCTTTCTTCTTCTGCAAGCCCAACGACGACGCCTCGGTGGTGCCCGTGGCCGAAGGCCAGACCGGCGCGATTCCCTACCCGCCGCTCACCAGCAACTACCACTACGAAGCCGAACTCGTCGTCGCCATCGGCAAGGGCGGCAAGGACATTCCGATCGACCAGGCCTCGGCCCACATCCACAGCTACGCCGTGGGCCTGGACATGACGCGCCGCGACCTGCAGATGAAGATGCGGGAGCAAGGCCGTCCGTGGGAAATCGGCAAGGCCTTCGACTTCTCGGCCCCCATCGCGCCGCTGCGCACGCTGGCCGACGTGGGCGAGATCAACGCGGGCGCGATCACGCTCACCGTCGATGGCGAAGTGCGCCAGAACAGCGACATCACGCACCTGATCTGGTCGGTCAACGAAGTGATCGCCAATCTCTCGACGCTCTTCACGCTGCAGCCCGGCGACCTGATCTTCACCGGCACGCCCGAAGGCGTGGGCGCGGTGAAGGCGGGGCAGACGATCAAGGTGAGCATCGAGCGGCTGCCCTCGCTCACCGTTCGCATCGACTGATTTCCACCGAAGCGCAAAGGCCATCCCGATGAGCACATCTCTCACGAAGAACCCGCCCACTGTGCTGCTCGTCGGCGGCGGCATCGGCGGCATGGCCGCGGCGCTCGCGCTCGCGCGCCTCGGTGTTTCCATCGACCTGCTCGAGCAAAGCGCGGCCATCGGCGAGATCGGCGCGGGCCTGCAGCTGGGCCCCAATGCCTTCGCGGCGCTCGACGCACTGGGCGTGGGCGAAGCGGTGCGCCGGGGCTCGGTGTTCACCGACCGGCTGGTGATGATGGACGCGGTCGATTGCGGCGAAGTCGCCTCGGTGCCCGTGGGTGAAGCCTTCCGCGCACGCTTCAAGAATCCGTATGCGGTGAGCCACCGCGCCGACCTGCATGGCGCGATCCACGAGGCGGTCAGGCAGCATCCGCTGATCCGCTTTCACACCTCGGCGCAGGTCGAGTCCATCGACAGCGGCGCGCACGGCGTCACCGCGGTCACGCGCGATGGCCGGCGCTTCCAGGCCGATGCGATCGTGGGCTGCGACGGCGTGAAGTCGGTGGTGCGCGCCAGGCTCATCGGCGATGCGCCGCGCGTCTCGGGCCACGTCGTGTACCGCGCGGTCGTGCCCGCGGCCGACATGCCGGCGGACCTGCGCTGGAACGCGCCTGTCGTCTGGGCCGGACCGAACTGCCACCTGGTGCACTACCCGCTGCGCCACGGCGAGCAGTACAACCTGGTCGTCACCTTCCACAGCCGCGATGAAGAAGAGTGGGGCGTCACCGACGGCAGCAAGGAGGAAGTGCTGTCGTACTTCGAGGGCGTGCATGCGCGCCCGCGCCAGCTGCTCGATCGCCCCACCTCGTGGCGCCGCTGGAGCACCGCCGACCGCGACCCGGTCGACCGCTGGAGCGACGGCCCGGCCACGCTGCTGGGCGATGCGGCGCATCCGATGATGCAGTACCTCGCGCAGGGCGCCTGCATGGCGCTCGAAGACGCGGTGACCCTGGGCGCCGCGGTGAAGGCCTGCGATTTCGACATGACCGCCGCGTTCAAGCTGTACGAAGCCGCGCGCGTCGCCCGCACGGCGCGCGTGGTGCTGTCGGTGCGCGAGATGGGACGCCTGTACCACGCGAAGGGCGTCGAGCGGCTGGTGCGCAACAGCCTCTGGGTGGGGCGCACGCCGGAGCGTTTCTACGATGCCGTCGAGTGGCTCTATGCATGGCGGCCCGAGCATTGCCTCGACGATGCGCCGGTCTCGCTGCACCCTGCCGCCGCCGAGCTTTCGTTGCATTGAAACGAATTTCTTTCATCATCACCATTCGAGGCCGAAGGCCCAGGAGACAAGCACCATGAATTTCTCGCGCGCATTGCTCACGGGCGCTCTCGCCCTCACCGCCACCGTCGCCACCACGGGCGCGCTGGCGCAGGCCGGCGACTTTCCGAACCGGCCCGTGACGCTGGTCACGCCCTTCGCCGCGGGCAGCGGCCCCGACGCGGTGCTGCGCCTGGTGTCCGACAAGCTCTCGCGCCTGTGGAACCAGCGCGTGGTGATCGACAACAAGCCCGGCGGCGGCGGCTTCATCGCCATCGACCAGGCCCGCCGCGCCGCGCCCGACGGCTACACGCTGCTGCAGCTGGACAGCGAGCACGTCGCCGCGCTGCCGCACCTGTACAAGTCGAAGAACTTCGTGACGCTGCAGCACTTCGACCCGGTGGCCTCGCTCTTTCGCACGCCCTTCTTCGTGGCGGTGGGCACCGATTCGAAGTGGAAGACCATGGGCGACCTGATCGCCGCCGCCAAGGCCGAGCCCGAAGGCGTGGTGTACGGCTCGTGGGGCGTGGGCAGCCCCGGCCACCTGGGCGCGCAGCAGCTGGAGGCGCTCACCGGCATCCGCATGCGGCACGCGCCGTACCGCGAGGTGTCGCAGCTGTATTCCAACGTCGGCACGGGCGATGTGCCGTGGGCCTTCGCGAGCATTCCGTCGAGCCAGGGCATCTACAAGGCGGGCAAGCTGCGCTACATCGCGGTCGCCGCGCCCAAGCGCATTGCGCAGATGCCCGATGTGCCGACCATGGCCGAGGCGGGCGGGCCCGCGTCGCTCGAAGTCAATTCCTTCGTCTCGCTGCTCGCGCCCAAGGGCGTGCCGGCGGCCGTGAAGGCAAAGATCAACGCCGACGTGGCCAAGGTCATCGCCGACCCCGAGATCCGCGCGCGCTTCGACACCTTCGCGTTCGAGCCGCTGGCGTGGTCGCCGGAGGAGATCCAGCGCAACGCCGAGGCCAAGTCGAAGGTGTACGGCGAACTGGTGCGCAGGGGCAACATCAGCCTCGAATAGCGGGGAGCGTTCCTTGCCCCGCGTTCGTCCCGGCAGTTAAGCTGGCCCCCTTCGATTTTTGTTAACTTTCTCACTTCTTTTCGCCATGCACGCCAACAAGAGAGCCCTTTTGATCGCTTGCGGCCTGGCAGCCGCCACCGTGCTGCCGCTCGCCGCCAGTGCACAGAACAACGCCTGGCCGACCAAGCCCATCCGCCTCCTGGTGGGCTTTCCGGGCGGCTCCACCCCCGACATCGCGGCACGCACCATCGCCGAGCCGCTGGGCAAGGCGCTGGGCCAGCCGATCGTGGTGGACAACAAGGCCGGTGCCTCGGGCAACATCGCCGCCGACCAGGTGGCCAAGGCCACCGACGACCACACGCTGGGCATCGTCATCAACGGCAACCTCACCTCGTCGAAGATGCTGTACCCGAAGCTGCCCTACGACCCGGTCAAGGACTTCACCTACCTTTCGCTGATCGCGACCGCGCCGCTCGTGCTGGTGGCGCAGAACAACCTGCCCACGGGCACGGCCTTCTTCGACGCCGCGCGCAAGGCCGGCGACAAGTGGAACTACGGCTCGGTGGGCATCGGCTCGGTCGGCCACCTGGGCATGGAACTGCTCAAGAGCCGCGTCGCCGGCTTCAAGCCCGAGCACGTGCCCTACCAGGGCAACCCGCAGGTCATCACCGGCATGCTGGGCGACCAGGTGCAGATGGGCCTGATCCCGCCGGGCGTGGCCATGCCGCAGATCAAGGCCGGCAAGCTCAAGGCCGTGGGCCTGACGGGCGGGCGCAGTGCGCTGGTGCCCGAAATTGCGCCGCTGTCCGAAGCCGGCGTGAAGGACTTCAACCTCGAGGTGTGGGTGGCGCTGCTCGGGCCCGCGAACCTGTCGAAGACCGCGCAGGCGCGCATCGGCCGCGAACTGGAAATCGTCATGAAGGACCCGGACGTTCGCCGCAAGCTCTTCGAGCAAGGCTGGCAGGCCGTGGGCACCTCGCCGGACGGCATGCGCACGCGCGTGACCGAAGAGGCGGCCATCATGAGCAAGATCATTTCCACCCGCGGCATCAAGTTGCAGTAATGACAGTCCAGCCAAAGACCCTGACCGAACCGGCGCGCGAGCTGCCGGTCTTCGGCGAATACGACGTGGTGGTGGTGGGCGGCGGCCCCGCCGGCATCGCCGCCGCCGTGAGCGCCGCGCGCCATGGCGCAAGCACCTTGCTGGTGGAGCGCTACGGCTTCCTCGGCGGTATGGGCACCGCGGGCGGCGTGACCAATTTCGCGGGCCTCTACGGCAAGCGCAACGGCGAGATGACGCTCCTGGTGCGCGGCGTGGCCGACGACCTGCTCGATCGCATCGGCGCGCTCGGCGGCCTGAACAAGCCGCAGGACGGCATGCAGGGCCGCATCCGCGTGCGCTCCTACGACACCTCGGCCTACAAGATCGCGGCCGACCAGTTGCTGCTCGATGCGGGCGTGCACCTGCTGTTCCACGCGTGGGCGGCAGCGGTGATCCGCGACGGCGAGCGCATCGCGGCGCTCGTGGTCGAGACCAAGTCGGGCCGCCAGGCGATCCGCGCCAACGCCTTCATCGACGCGAGCGGCGACGCCGACGTGGCCGCCTTCGCGGGCGTGCCCTTCGAGGTGGGCGACGGCCACGGCAGCGGCCTCTTTCCGACCACGATGTTCCGCGTCGGCCAGGTCGATGCCGCGCCAGCGCTCGCGGCCGTGGGCGAATTCAAGGCCATCAACGACCTGATGGCCAGAGTCCAGCAACAGAAGCCGGGCACCTACAAGTTTCCGCGCGAGGGCGCGATCCTGCGGCCCAACATCGATCCGCGCGAATGGCGCGCCAACGTCACGCAGATCCGCAACGCGGCCGGCCGCGCGATGAACGGCGTCGATGCGCGCGAGCTCACCGAGGGCGAGCTCGAAGGCCGCCGCCAGATCGCCGAGTACTTCAAGTTCATGAAGGCCGAGGTGCCGGGCTTCGCGCATTCGGCCATCGTGGAAATCGCGCCGCAGGTGGGCATTCGCGAAACGCGCCGCATCGAGGGCCTCTACGAGCTCGCGGGCGAGGACATCCTTTCGTCGGCGAAGTTCGACGACAGCATCGGCATCAACGCCTGGCCGATGGAGATGCACGCCGACGGCCGCATCGAGTGGGCCTTTCCGCGCGACGACAACCGCACCTACAACCAGCTGCCCTGGCGCATGCTGGTGCCGCGAAAGGTCGACAACCTGCTGGTGGCCGGCCGCTGCGCCGCGATGACGCACGAGGGCCAGTCGGCCGCGCGCGCGAGCGGCGGCTGCTTCGTCATGGGGCAGGCCGCGGGCACGGCGGCGGCATCGCTGGGCAACGCGAATTTCGCGGACGTCGACGTGCCGGCGCTGCAGAAGAAACTGCTGGCCGACGGCGCGGATCTCGACCGCTGAAGACCGGAACACAGGTATGACGCTAGAGTCCGGGGCTTGATGAACTCCAACCCCGGACGAAAAGTGCACTTCCTTTCGTTGTCGACCACCGCGCGTCGCATCCTCCTGGCCCTTTCCTGCGCCGCGCTCGGCCTGATGCAATGGGGCTGTGCCAGCACCCCCGAAGGCGAACCCGTCCACGGCAAGGACCAGGTGGTGAGCTTCCTGGCCGCCAAGGACGGCCGCAAGGTCGTCATCGCCGCGGAGAAATACCATTACGTGTTCGACGGCGACCCGTCCGTGGCGGCGCTGCTGCGCTGGGACGGGCGCGCCAAGGTCACGCCCAGCCTCAACGGCGAGCTCAAGGTGGCGCGCAACAACAGCTTCGAAGGGTCGTACACGCTCGTCGCCTTCGATGCCGACCTGACGCCCGAAGACCGAACCTTCCTGATCCAGACCGGTTTTGCCAAGACCGACATGAAATACGGCGACCGCACCGGGCCGGCGCTGCGCTACTTCGGCACCGTCTACGGCACGCGCTACGCGGCCGCGCCGCTCAAGCCGGCCGACACGCTCGACTTCTCCCGTTCGTTCTTCGTCAACTACGTCGAGCAGGAAACCGCCACCGGCCCCGCCGCCAGGCCCGCGCCCACGCCGCTCATCTACAACGACGACGGCAAGCCGCTGCTGGCCGGCGCGCCCATGTTCCTGGTCCAGGGCGGCACGGACTACCGCTGCCGGGCCCGCTTCATGGACATCTGCTTCTACAAATAGCAGCGCCTGGCTGACCGGGCCGCGACAGCGCGCCGGCCCGTCCTTTGCTAAGGTCGAAGGCTGCCTTTTTTTGCATTGACCGCCCCGACCGATGACCACCGATCCCGCCACCGCCGCCCGCCTCGTCGACGAACTCGTCGCCCTCATGCAGCTCGCGCCGCTCGGCGGCGACCGCTTTCTCGCCCAGAGCGAAGACATCGGCACCCCCGCCGTCTTCGGCGGCCAGGTGCTCGGCCAATCGCTCGCGGCCGCGAGCCTCACGGTCGGCGCCGACCGGCCGGTGCATTCGATGCACGCCTACTTCCTGCTGCCGGGCGAGCACGCGCCCATCGAGTACAGCGTCGACCGCGTGCGCGATGGCCGCAGCTTCACCACCCGCCACGTGGTGGCGCGCCAGGGGGAGCGCATCATCTTCGAGATGTCGGCGTCGTTCCAGACAGTGGACGACGGCGTCGAGCACCAGCTCGCGATGCCCGCCGTCGAAGGCCCCGAAGGCCTGGCCAGCGAACTCGACCAGCGCCTGGCCCTGGGCGAGCGCCTCCCCGAGCGCTGGCGCATCAAGGGCCTGGAGCCGCACGGCATCGAGTACCGCCGCGTCGAAGCCGACGACCTGCTCACGCCCGTCGTGCGGCCCTCGGAAAGCGCCATCTGGATGCGCGCCATCGCGCCGCTGCCGGATGACCCTGTGGTGCACCGCGCGCTGCTGGCCTACGCCTCCGACCACGGTCTCTTGCGCGCCGCGATGCTGCCGCACGGCCTGAGTTTCATGAGCGGGCAGGTGCGCCCCGCGAGCCTGGACCACGCGATGTGGTTCCACCGCGATTTCCGCATGGACGACTGGCTGCTCTACGTGCTCGATTCGCCCAGCGCAAGCGGTGCGCGGGGCCTGTGCCGCGGAAGCCTCTTCACGCGCGACGGGCGGCTCGTGGCCTCCACGGCACAAGAAGGCATGCTGCGCATCAAGCGTTGAAAACCGCAACCCGAGGACACACCGAATGAAGATCTTCCACTCGCCCGCTTCGCCGTTCGTGCGCAAGTGCATGGTCGTCGCGCACGAGCTCGGCATTGCCGACCGCATCGAGAAGCTGCCCAGCGCGGCCGGCCCGGTGAAGCGCGATGCCACCATCCTCCCGAAGAACCCGCTCGGCCAGGTGCCGACGTTCCTGTGCGACGACGGGCAGGTGCTGTACGACAGCCGCGTGATCTGCGAGTACCTCGATGCCACGCATTCGGGTGCGCTGTTCCCCAAGAGCGGGACCGAGCGCTGGGCCCGCCTCACCGAACTGGCCCTCGCCGATGGCATGACGGCCGCCGCGCTGCTCGCGCGCTACGAAACCATGCTGCGCCCTGAGCCGCTGCGGTGGAACGACTGGACCGAGGGGCAGCTGGCCAAGGTGCGCACCGGTCTCGAATGGCTCGAATCGGCCGCACCGTCGTTCGGCGAGCGCGTCGATATTGGGACCATCGCATTCGGCTGCGCGCTGGGTTACATGGACTTTCGCTTTCCCTCGGTCGACTGGCGTGGCGATGCGCCGAACACGGCGAAGTGGTTCGGGGTGTTCAATCAGCGGGCTTCGATGCAGGCGACGCTGCCGCCGACTGCCTGAGTCCGTTCGGGGCGGCACTCCCGCCGACGGTGGGCTCTGTTTCGCGAATGTCCCCCGGCCTGCGGCCTCCTCCTTGATTTCGCGAAACAGAGCCCACCATCGGCGGAAGCGCTTTCAGAGCGGTCGTTGATCGCCGATCACCAGCAGCGTGCCCGAGTGCGCAGGGCATCGGGTGCTCCCCGCAGCGAAATCAAGGAGGAGGGCGAAGCCCGGGGGACATTCGCGGAGGGGAGTACCCGATGGCCTGTGCACGCGCCCCGAAACCTTGGCTAAAAATGCACCCCTCGCAAGAATTCCAACCAAGGACTCCCGCATGTCTTCTGAAGCACAGAAAAAAGTAGCCATCGTCACCGCCGGTGGCAGCGGCATGGGCGCCGCGGCGGCGCGCAAGCTCGCGGACGACGGCTTCCGCGTCGCGATCCTCTCGTCGTCGGGCAAGGGCGAAGCGCTGGCCCAGGAACTCGGCGGCATCGGCGTGACCGGCTCGAACCAGTCGAACGACGACATCAGGCGCCTGGTCGACAAGGTGACGGACACATGGGGTCGCGTCGATGTGCTGGTCAACAGCGCAGGCCACGGCCCCCGCGCGCCGATCCTGGAGATCACCGACGAAGACTGGCACCGCGGCATGGACGTCTACCTGCTGAGCGCCGTGCGCCCCAGCCGCCTCGTGGCGCCGCTGATGGTCAAGCAGGGCGGCGGCACGATCATCAACATCTCCACCTTCGCGGCCTTCGAGCCCGACCCGGTGTTCCCGACCTCGGGCGTGTTTCGCGCCGGTCTCGCCGCGTTCACCAAGCTCTTCGCCGACAAGTACGCGGCCGACAACGTGCGCATGAACAACGTGCTGCCCGGCTTCATCGACAGCCTGCCCGAGAAGGCCGAGTTCCGCGGCCGCATTCCGATGGGGCGCTACGGCAAGATGAGCGAGATCGCGGCGGTGATCGGCTTCCTCGCCTCCGAAGGCGGGGGCTACATCACGGGGCAGAACCTGCGCGTGGACGGCGGCATCACGCGCTCGGTGTAGCCGTGTAATGGTGGACGCGGAGGCGCTCTCTACAATCGCGCCCATGTGTCCGAGGATGCCCCGCTTTCCCATCCGCCGCCGGCAGTCCGGCTGCTCGCGGCCGACGCCTCCTTGACGATCGCGCAGTGACCGCGCCGTGGCGCTTGCCACGGCCCACCCAGGCCGCAGCGCCGGCCATCTCTCCTTGCCCCTGACCCGCATCGCCTCGCCGGCGTGTGCGGGCCGCATTGCTTTTTCCCCCATGTCCTCCCCACACAGCCGCCTGCGCACCGAGTGGTGCCCGAGCATTCCGCGCGAACTGATGGCCGGTGCCGTCGCCACGTTCGCGCTCATTCCTGAAGTCATCGCTTTTTCTTTTGTCGCGGGCGTCGATCCGGCCGTCGGGCTGTTCGCGTCGTTCGTGATCAGCATCGTCATCGCCTTCACCGGCGGGCGCCCGGCGATGGTGTCGGCCGCCGCGGGATCGGTCGCGCTCGTGGCCGCGCCGCTGGTGCATGCGCACGGGCTGCAGTACCTGCTGGCGGCCGGCGTGCTCGCGGGCGCGATGCAGATCGTGTTCGGCCTGCTGCGGCTCGGTGTGCTGATGCGCTTCGTCTCCACCTCGGTGCGCACGGGCTTCGTCAACGCGCTCGCCATCCTGATCTTCGCGGCGCAGATGCCGCACTTCATCGGCGCCAACATGGCCACCTGGGCGATGGTGGGGCTGGGGCTCGTGGTCATCTACCTGCTGCCGCGCATCACACGCGCGGTGCCTTCGCCGCTGGTGTGCATCGTGGTGGTGACGCTGGTCGGCCACTGGCTCGACCTGCCGCTCAAGACCGTGGCGGACCTGGGGCACCTGCCCGATGCGCTGCCCGCGTTCGCGTTCCCGTCGGTGCCGTTCACGCTCGACACGCTGCGCATCATCGCGCTGCCCGCCTTCGCGATCGCGATGGTCGGCCTGCTCGAATCGATGATGACCGCGAGCGTGGTGGACGAGCTCACCGACACGCCCAGTTCCAAGAACCGCGAGTGCAGCGGCTTGGGGCTGGCGAATGTCGCGGCCAGTTTCTTCGGCGGCATCGCGGGCTGCGGAATGATCGGCCAGACGGTGAGCAACGTGCGCTACGGCGGGCGTGGGCGGCTGTCCACGCTGTTCGCGGGCGCCTTCCTGCTGATCCTCATGGTGCTGCTGAAGCCCTGGGTGTCGCAGGTGCCGGTGGCCGCGCTGGTCGCGATCATGGTGATGGTGTCGGCATCGACCTTCGACTGGGGGTCGCTGCGCACGCTGGTGCGCCACCCGCGCATGTCGAGCGCGGTGATGCTCGCGACGGTGGCGGTCACCGTCGCCACCGACAACCTGGCCGCGGGCGTGGCCGTCGGCGTGCTGCTGAGTGGCGTGTTCTTCACCTTCAAGGTGGCGCGGCTGCTGCATGTGCATGCCGAGGTGGGCGAGGGTGGCCGGCGCATCTACCGCATCACGGGCCAGGTGTTCTTCGCTTCGGCCGACATGCTGGTGGATGCCTTCGACGTGCGCGAGATCGACGGCGCGCCCGTGCACATCGACGTGGCGCAGGCGCACTTCTGGGACGTGACCGCCGTGGCCGCGCTGACGAAGGTGGTCGAGCGGCTGCGCAAGCACGGCAGCGTGGTGGATGTGACCGGGCTCAACCAAGCCAGCCGCGACCTGATCCTGCAGCTGGACGCCGCGCCCGAGTAATGCTTGGGTCCTAGGTAGTTTTCCCGTGAGCCGGTTGATGCGTTGGACCTAGCCTTTCCGGTCCCGTCGGATGTCCGAGGGGCGGAAAGGCGCTCATGAAAATTCCCGCCCCGGTGCTGGAGAACATGGACCGCACCATCGCGTCTTACGAAGCGTCCGCGCGCGAATACAACGCGATCGTCGCAGGCCATCGCCCGCCCGAGATCGTGGACGCGCTGCGCCGGATGATGCAGTTCGTGCCCGCGGGCGGCAGCGTGCTCGAGATCGGTTCCGGATCGGGGCAGGACGCTGATTTCATCGAGTCCCTGGGCGGCATCGTCAGGCGCACCGATGCGGCGCAGGCGTTTCTCGACCTGCAGGCCGAACGCGGCAAGAAGGGCGAGTTGCTCAACGTCGTGACGGACGCGTTGGGCGGGCCCTACAGCGCGATCCTCGCGATGGCGGTGCTGATCCATGTCGATCGCGCGCAGGTCGCACCGGTCCTGCGCAAGGTGTTCGATGCGCTCGAGCCCGGCGGCGTCTTCTTGGCGGGCATGCGCATCGGCGAAGGCGAGACGAACGACGACTACCAGACCGTGTACTGGGCGAAAGACCGGTTCGCCGAAGCGCTCGAAGCGGCCGGCCTGCGCCTGCAATGGGACACGCAATGGATCGGCCGCAAGGACGTGGCGTGGGCCGGCTTCCTCGCCTGCCGTCCGCAGGAATAACGTGGGAGTAACTCGGGAGTAACTCGGGAATGACGCGGGCCTACACGCCCAGGTAGCGCGTCCAGAGCGACCGGTCGGCATCCAGCGCGGCCGAGGCGCCCTGCCACACCACGCGCCCGCGTTCGAGGATCACATGCCGGTCGGCCAGCGGCAGCAGGCGCTGCACGTACTTGTCGACCACCAGGATCGCTTCGCCTTCCGACTTGAGCGTGGCGATGCAGTGCCAGATCTCCTCGCGGATCACCGGCGCGAGCCCTTCGGTGGCTTCGTCGAGGATCAGGAGGCGCGGGTGCGTCGAGAGCGCGCGCGCGATCGCGAGCATCTGCTGCTCGCCGCCCGAGAGCTGGTTGCCCGCGTTGGCCTTGCGTTCCGCCAGGCGCGGAAAGAGGCCGTACAGCGCCTCGACCGTCCAGCGCGGCGCGCTGCCGGGGCGTGGCCGCGCGAAGGCGCGCAGGTGCTCGTCCACGCTGAGGTTCGGGAACACGTGGCGCCCCTCGGGCACGATGGCCACGCCGCGCCGGGCGATCGCATCGGGCCGCATCGACTTGTTCGGACCGCCGATCGCATCGCCGCCGAAATGCACGTCGCCGCGCATCGGTGAGAGCGTGCCGGTCAGCACCTTCAAGAGCGTGCTCTTGCCCATGCCGTTGCGGCCCAGCAGCGCGAGCACTTCGCCCGCGCCGATCTTCAGATCGATGCCGAACAGCACCTGGCTCGCGCCGTAGCCGGCCTCGATGGACTTCGCCTCGAGCAGAGTCCTTGTTGTCGTTGCGGTGCTCATGCGTGTCCTTCCGCTTCCGTTCCGAGGTACACCGCCTGCACGTCGGGATGTCCGCGCACTTCGTCGGCCGTGCCGCTCATCAGCACGCGGCCCTGCACCAGCACCGTGAGCCGGTTGGCCAGGCGGAACACCGCGTCCATGTCGTGTTCGATCAGGAGGATGGCCATCGATTCGCGCAGCGATTCGATCAGGTCCACCATGCGCGCCGATTCGTCGGGGCCCATGCCGGCCATCGGCTCGTCCAGCAGCAGCAGCTTGGGCTCGGCCGCGAGCGCCAGCGCCACGTCGAGCGCGCGCTGCGCACCGTGCGGCAGCGTGCCCGCGATGCGGTCGCGCTCGCCGCCCAGGCCCACGCGATCGGCCAGCGCGATGGCGCGCTGCACCAGGTCGCGCTCGCTCGCGCGCGGCGCCATGAAGCGCAGGCTGCTGCCTGCATGGGCCTGCGCCGCGAGCATCAGGTTGTCGTGCACGGTTTCCTTGGCGAACACGCGCGTCACCTGGAAGCAGCGCGACATGCCGGCCGCCACGCGCTGGTGGTCGCGCAGCTTGGTGATGTCGATCTCGTCGAGCAGGATGCGGCCCGCGTCGGCCTTCAAAAGGCCGGTGATCAGGTTCACCAGCGTGGTCTTGCCCGCGCCGTTGGGGCCGATCAGCGCATGCACCTCGCCGCGCTCGACGGTGAGGCTCACATGATCGGTCGCCAGGAGGCCGCCGAAGCGCTTGACCAATCCTTCGATTCTGAACAGGCTCATGGTGTTGCCTTGGTGAGTGGCGCCGCACGGCGGCGGCGCGCGAGTGCTGCCAGTCCCTTGGGTGCCCACAACGCGACGGCGATCAACAGCAGGCCCAGCGGCATGTGCCAGTGCTCGGTGTGTTGCTTGAGAAACTCCTCCAGCAGCAGCCACACGATGGCGCCCACGGGCCCGCCCCAGCTGCGGCCGAGGCCGCCGATCACCACCATCACCAGCAGCGTGGCCGACTGCGTCCAGTGCATCGTCGCGGGACTGACGAAACCGTTGCCGCCTGCAAGAAGCGCACCCGCCAGCCCGGCGATGGCGCCGGCGATCGCGAAGGCCGCGAGCTGCAGCCGGAACACCGGATAGCCCAGCGCCCGCATGCGCGTCTCGTTGTCGCGGATGCCCATGAGCGCGTGGCCGAAGCGCGATTGCGTCGCGCGGTGCAGCCACCCGAGCGCGAGCGCCACGATGACCAGCACGACCCAGTAGAAGTTCGATTCGTTGCCAAGGTCGAGCCCGGGCAGCAGCGTGGGCCGGCTCATGAGCGTGTAGCCGTCGTCGCCGCCATAGCGGCGCAGCGACACCACCACGAAGTACAGCATCTGCGCGAAGGCCAGCGTGGTCATGATGAAGTACACGCCGCGCGTGCGCAGCGCCACCGTGCCGATCAGCGCGGCGACGACGCCCGCGACCAGCGCGGCCAGCGGCCACATCACCCAGGCCGACATCACGCCCGCGTCGCTGAGCGCCACCACCGTGTACGCACCCATGCCGATGAAGCCCGCATGCCCGAGCGCCACCATGCCGCCGAAGCCGAGGATGAAATTCAGGCTCGCCGCGGCCAGCGCCACGATGAGCACCCGACGCACGAAGCCGATGTAGAAGTCGAGCCCGAAGAGCGGCGCGACCAGCGGAAACGCCGCGAGCAGCACGAAGACGAGCCCGAGGCCGACGTAGCGTGAGGATGAGGAAGGAGTCTTCATGCGCGCGCCGAGAAGAGGCCCGAGGGCCGGAAGATCAGGACGATCACCATCAGCGCGTACATCGCGACTTCGGCGAAGAGCGGCCCGAGGTCGGCCGCGGTGGCGGGCGGCAGCGTCGCGCGCAGCAGCATCGGCACGAACGCGCGGCCGACGGTGTCCACCACGCCCACGAGCAGTGCGGCCACGAAGGCGCCGCGCACCGAACCGATGCCGCCGATCACCAGCACCACGAGCGCCGGAATCAGGATGGCTTCGCCCATGCCCACCTGCACCGCGACGATCGGCCCCATCAGCGCGCCGGCCAGTGCCGCGAGCGCCGCACCGAGCAGGAACACGCCGTTGAAGATGCGGCCCACGCGCACACCCATCAGCTCAGCCATCGGCCGGTCGGACGCGCCCGCGCGCACCCGCATGCCGATGCGCGTGTGGTTCACCAAAAGGTAGAGCGCGAGCGCCACCAGCAGCCCGCCCACGAGGATCACGAGGCGGTAGGCCGGGTAGGGCAGGCCCTCCATCAGGTTGACCGGCCCCGAGAGCGCGGCGGGCGTCGGTGCCATCACCGGCGAGGGGCCCCAGGCCATCGTCACGATGTCGTCGGCCACCAGGATCACGCCGAAGGTGGCGAGCACCTGCGCGAGGTGGTCGCGTGTGTAGAGGCGGCGCATCAGGAGCACTTCGAGCAGCAACGCCACCACCACGGTGACCGCCACCGCGATGACGATGGCCGCCGCGAACGAACCGGTGCGCGTGTGCGCTTCGGCCGCCACGTAGGCGCCCGCCATGAACAGCGAACCGTGCGCGAGGTTCAGCACGTCCATGATGCCGAACACCAGCGTGAGGCCCGCGGCCAGCAGGAACAGCATCAGGCCGTAGCCCAGGCCGTTGAGCAGCTGCTCGAGAACAAGAATTCCACTCATAGGATCACAAGGGTTGCCCGCGTTTTCATTCGAGAAACACCGCGGAACCGGCTTTGCCGGGCCGCTGGTGTTGCCCCCGGTAGGGGGAAGGAGAAGCGGACACGAAGTGCCGCGCAGCCTGGGGGCGAGCCTTATTTCAGCGGGCACTTGTCGGCGTAGCTGTCGCCGTAGTTCGTGAGCACCGTATTGATCAGCTTGTTCGTGACCTTGCCCTGCGCATCCTTGCCGATCACGCGCAGGTAGAAGTTCTCGATCGGGTAGTGGTTGTTCGCGTACTTGAAGGCGCCGCGCGTCGACGCGTAGTTGGCCTTCTTCAGCGCGGCGACCACGGCTTCGCGGTTCTGCGCGTTGCCGCCCGATTGCTTGACGGCCGCGTCCATCGCGAGGATCGCGTCATAGGCCTGCGCCGCGTACACCGACGGGTAGCGGCCGTTGTATTCCTTGCGGAACGCGGCCACGAACGCCTTGTTGGCGGGGTTGTCCAGGTCGTGCGCCCAGTGCGAAGTGTTGAAGAGGCCGAGCATCGGCTCGCCGACGGCGCCGATCACATCCTCGTCGGCCGAGAAGCCGCTGGTGACGAGCGTGATGTCTTTCGACAGGCCCGCGCCCACGAACTGCTTGATGAAGTTGATGCCCATCGCGCCGGGCAAAAAGAAGTAGATCGAGTCGGGCTTGGCCGCGCGCAGCTGCGCGAGTTCGGCGGCGTAGTCGATCTGGCCGAGCTTGGTGTAGAGCTCGTCGGCCACCTGGCCCTTGAACTGGCGCTTGAAGCCGCCCAGCGCATCCTTGCCGGCCGGGTAGTTGGGGGCGATGAGCACGGTCTTCTTGAAGCCGCGGTCCTGCGCGAACTTGCCGGCCGCCTCGTGGAACTGGTCGTTCTGGTAGGCGGTGCCGAAGAAATACGCATTGCACTGGGCACCGGCGAACTGGCTCGGGCCGGCGTTGGCCGAGAGGTAGGGCACCTTGGCGTTGAAGAGCGTGGGGCCCACGGCCAGTGCGACGTTGGAGCCGATGGGGCCGCTGAAGATGTCGATCTTGTCGCGCTGGATCATGCGGTCCACCAACTGCTTGGCCTGGTCGGGGCTGCCGGCCATGTCGGCCTGCACGAACTCCACGTCCTGCCCGCCGAGCTTGCCGTTCAACTGCTTGATGCCGAGCGCGAAACCATCGCGCGCCTCGGCGCCCAATGCCGCGAAAGGCCCCGAGATGTCGAGGGCCAAGCCCACCTTCACGGGGGCGGCCATGGCCGTTGCTGCGGTGCCAAGGGCCGCGCCGCACAGCAGCAGCGAGACGAGGGTGCGCGGCAGCGCGGGCGACTTCGGGGACAGGTGGCTCATGGATTCTCCGAGGGAGGAAGGATGAAACGACGCACTGGCGCTGCGCCATGCAGCACCGGCACCATCGAACCGTTGATAGCTAAATACTTTAACCATAAACGATTCAGTGTCAACGGTGCTAGCACGAATGGTGCCAGTGGAACGTGTCACTTCCTGGTGCGCGGGCCCCGTTTTTCAGGGGCCGCGACACTCGGTCAGCCGAAGGGATTGGCCGTCGCGAACCAGAGGCCGATGCCGGTGGCGATGATGAACGCGCCGTCGGTCACGCCCGCGATCAGGAAGAACTTGGTCTGCAGCACGTCGACCATTTCGGGCTGGCGCGCGGTGCTCTCCAGGAACTTCTGGCCGACCAGTCCGATGCCCAGGCACGAGCCGAGCGCTGCGATGCCGATCAGCAGGGCGACTGCGAGGGGAAGGATGTTGAAGCCGGTCATGGTGTTTTCTCCTGGTGGTTGGTTGATCGATGGACGTACTTTCGCGCAACGGGTGCGCACGGTCCATGACGTGGGAGGTCATGGGCTGGACGAAAAAAAGCCGGCCGCGCAATGCGGCCGGCTTTCAGAGGGGCGTCAGATGGTCAGGGCAATTGGGTCCAGGTCTGGTTGGTGCCCCCGTTGCAGGTCCAGGTGATGAGCGCCGTGTCCTGCGTCGTCGAGCTGTTCGGCACGTCCAGGCACGAACCCGAGGCGCGGTTCTTGATCGCACCGCCCGCCAGGCTCCACTGCGTCGTGTCGCCGGCCGAGCAGGCCAGTTGAACGACAGGAGCGTTCGTCGTCGCCGTGCCGTTCTGCGCCAGGCACAGGCCGCTGTGCTCGGCCTTGAACTGCACGTAGCCGCCTGTGAGGCTCGTCACCGTGAACCGCTCGTTGTTCGCGTTGCCGCACGGCCACTGCACCGCTGTCGCGCCGCTCGCGGTCGACACGGCCTTGATGTTCACGCACAGGTTGCTCAGGTTCGAGCGGATGCGGGTGATCGTGGGCGTCGGGTCCGTGTCCTGCGACCGCACGTACTCGCGGATCGCCACCACGTCGGCCGCCGGCAGGCTGCTGGCGTTGCCGTGGCCGCCGGCGAGCACGTCCTGCAGCGTGGCCGCCTGGCCGTTGTGGAAGAAGGCCGCGGTGTTCCAGGTGCCCACGAGCGTCGGCGTGTCGAAGCCCACGCCCGCCAGCGGCTGGTTGCTGCCCTTGCCCGACGAGAGCTGGATGGTGCCCACGTCGTGCCGCTGTCCGTCGCGGAAGGTGGCACCGGTGTGGCAGGTCACGCACTGCGCCGAGGCGAACAGCGCCTGGCCCCGCGCCGCATCGACGCTCAGGCTCCCGTCGGCGTTGCGCGCGGGGCTGCGCATGTACTTGTTCAGCGAGGTGAGGTAGGCCGCCAGATCGTCCAGCTGCGCGTTCTTGCCGGCCTTGGGTGCGCCCAGCGGGTCCTGCGTGGCCGTGAAGTCCGCGTTGCTCAGGAACCCGGTGCCGCCGAACTCGTTGCGGATGTCGTTCTCGAAGTCCTGCACCTCGTCGAAGTTGGCCGTCCAGTGCAGCTTGCCGTGGCCCAGGCCCCGCTTGCCCATGAGGCTGATGGTGCGTCGCAGGCCCTCGCCGCGCTGGGTGAAGTCCCACACCATGCCGTCGTCGCCGGCATCCGCGTGGCAGCTCGCGCAGGAGATGTAGTTGTCCTTGCTCATGCGCCGGTCCGACGCGTTGTAGAACACCTGCTTGCCGCGCAGCGCCGCGGGCGACATCGGCTCCTGCGCGACCGTCGAGACGTTCTGCAGGAAGATCGGCGCCGCCGTCTCCGAGGCCAGCACCGAGGCCACGTCGTGCACCGACACAGAGCGCGCGAGGAAGTTGTTCACGTAGAGGCGCTTCCTCGCCGCGTCCAGATACAGGCCGTGCGGCGCACTGCTGGCGTTGATCTCGCCGCGCACCGAGCGGCTGTACGGATCGACGATGGCCACGCGGTTGCCTTCCATCTGCGCGACGAACAGGTAGTCGCCCGACGGCGAGTACAGCGCGGCGCGCGCGGGGGCGCGGTCGTCGAAGTCGATCTGCTCGCCGAACACTTCCGCGGCCGTCTGCAGATTGACCTGCGAGAGGATGGAGCGCACCGTCTGGTCGTGCACCAGGTTGTTGCCGTCCCTGAACTTGCCGCGCACGATGTTGTCCTTCTTCGAAGGCAGCACCGCCCGCGTGCCGTCCGGCGAGATGATCACCTGGCTCAGGTAGTTGGCCACGCCGCGCGCGCGGCTCTCGGTGTCCACCGTGGTGGTGTCCACCGGCAGCGCGATGGTGGTCATGGCGCTCATGCTCTGCAGGTTCACCTTGTGCAGCTGGCCGCCGGTCATCTGCGACTTGAAGCGAGTGACATACGCCACCTGTGCGTCGGAGCTCACTGCGATGCCTCGCAGGTTCCCCGCCAGCGCGACCGCGCCGGTGGTGGCGCCGTTGCTCGGGTCGAAGCTCATGAGCACCGACTTGCTCTCCAGCGTCAGGAGGCCCTTGGCGCCATCGGGCGTGAAGGCCACGCCGTAGGGGCCGCTGCCGTAGGCGAGCGGCACGGTGGCCGAGACGCTGCCGTCCGCCGCGCTCAGCGCCACCAGCTTGTCCTCGCCCTGCACCGTGACCCAGATGCGGCCGTCGGGGCCGACCGCCAGCGTCTTGGGCTCTTCGCCCACGCGCACTTCCCAGCGCTTGGCCAGGGTCTGCGCGTCGATGGCGGCGACCGTGCCGCTGTCGGGGTTGACCGAGTACACCGAGTTCGCATCGCCCGCGATGTTGGTGGTGTGCGTGGGCGCCCGCGCCGTGGTCGGAACGATCACGGTGAGGTTGTAGGTGTAGAAGGTCTCGCGGCCCGACGCATCCTTGACCGTCAGCGTCACCGTGAAGTGGCCGGGGCGGTTGTAGGTGTAGGTGTAGTTCGGCTGGTTGGAATACGCGGTCTGCGTGCCGTCGCCGAAGTTCCAGCGGAACTGCGCGCCGCCGCTGCCCAGCGTGCCGGGGTTGAACACCAGCTGGCCGTTCACGAGCTTGGGCCCGCCGCCGATGCCCGGGTCGCCGATGATCGCCTGCCCGCGCAGCGTGTTCACCTCGGTGTCGGTGAGCACGCGGCCGTAGACGCGCACCTCCGCGAGCGTGCCCTTGAAGAGCGCCGTGTTGCCCTGGATCTGGCCCAGCATGTTGAACTTGTTCGTGAGGCCCTTGGTGCCCGTGAGGCCCGCCGAGGTGGTCTTCACGCCGTCGACGTACACCGCCTGCGCGCCCGAGGCCGCATCGCGCGTGAGCACCACGTGGTGCCAGTTGCCGTCGTTCACCACCGCGGTGGAGGTGGTGCCGCCGTCGTTGCCCACCGAGAGCTTGATGCGCCCGTTGTTGTCCAGCCAGCCCCAGAACACGTCGTCCGCGCCGCCCGACTGGTCGCGCCCGAAGATGCCCGGCGCCGTCCACGAGTTCGCTCCGCCCGCCTGCGTGGTCTTCATGTAGAAGCTCAGCGAGGCGGTGCCGCCGAGCACGGTGGCCACGCTGTCGTTCTTCAGCGGCACACCGGCGGTGCGGTTCGCGAAGTTCATGCCGATGCTCTCGAACGCATCGCCCGCGGCCGGCGTGCCGCCGTTGTTGCCGATCTGGTCGGAGAGGTTGCCCGCCAGCGTCCAGTAGTGCATCAGGTTGATGTCGGTCGCGTTGCCGGTGTTGAAGGTGGAGCGGTAGTCCGCGCCGATCGCGTTGCCCGCATAGTCCTTCAGGCCGTTGGCCGGCAGGAACACCTCGTAGCTCGTGCCCGGCAGCAGCGGCTGCTCGGGGTGGAAGTTGACGATGCCCAGCTGCACGCTGTAGGTGCCCGCCAGCGTGTTGCCGCCCACCGGGCGCACGATGAAGGTGTTGGAATTCACGCTCTCGGGCCGGATGTTGTCCGTCATGCCGAGGCCGATGCGCGAGGTCAGCGCCTGCTGCCTGGCGCCGTTGGCGGGCGAGACCTGTTTCACTTCGGGCTTGACGATGTCCGGGTCCACCGAATGCACGACGAAGCCGCTGCCCGAGCCGTGGTCGTTGCCCACGAAGACGAGGTTGCCGAAGATCGCGACCTGGCCGTTGTCCGAGTGCGTGAAGTTCGGGTCGTCCTCGCGCAGGATGCTGCCGCGGCCCACCTCCACGTGGTTCAGCGGATTGCTCACGTCCACCTTGTGGATGCGGGTCTGCGCGCCCTGGATGACGTAGTTGTCCTGCGTGGCGCAATAGAGCTGCTCGTCGATGACGAGGCGGTTGTCTTCCGCCACGAAGCGCGAGCGGTCCGAGAGGTCGTAGCTGTACATCTTCGCGCCGCTGTTGCGCGTGGAGACGTGCAGGTTCCGGCCGTCGAAGCAGGTCGCGTAATAGAAGGGCGTGGTGCCCACGATGGAATCGAGCACCTTGGGATTGAGCGGGTCGGAGATGTCCAGGCTCGCAAAGCCGCCGTTGCTTTCCATCGCGGTGAGCACCATGTGGTTGCCCATCGTGAAGATCGGGCCGATGCGGAAACCGCCGAGCTCGCCCGTGGGCACCGGGTTGGGCTTGCCGGCGCCGCGGTTGGCGACCACGGCATTCGCGGGGTCCCTCGCATCGACGATGAAGATGCCCCGGCCCGCCGAGGCCACGTACAGGTAGGGCGCCTGCCACCAGAGCTGCCAGGCGACGTTCTCGTAGTCGCCGGCGTTCACGCCCGGCAGCGCGAGCTTCTTGACCTGCTTGATGTCGTTGATGTCGGTGAAGTCCCAGAACTCCACGCCATTGATGCTGGGCAGCACCACGTAGGTCTTGCCGCCGATCTTGGCGGTGCCGAAGGAGTGCGTCTCGCGGAACTCCTTGGTGCGCGTCTCTGGCTCGTAGATTTTCTTCACGAGCTGGATCTGCCGCGGGTTCGACACGTCGTACAGCAAAAAGCCGCCCGGGCCGAGGCCGCTGTCCGGCGCGAAGGAGGTGAGGAAGTAGCCGTTGACCATGATGCCGGCGTTCATGCCGTAGTCCTTGCGGCCCGGGTACGTGGCGGGCACCTCGCGCGATTCGTAGGCGCTGCTGTGCGCGGGGTCGAGCGGGTGCGCGGGGCTGGTGATCATCGACACCGGCTTGAACAGTTCGGCCGAGGTGTAGGTGAGGTTGCCAAGACCCGGCCCTTGCAGCGGGAGCGGATCGGCGACGGCCGCGGAGACCGCTGTCGCCATGTTGCCGAGGGTCGTCATCGGACTGACCCCGGTGATTGCCGCGTGCGTCAGCAGTGTGACGAACGGCACCATCAATGCCATCACGTAATACCGGATCTTCATCGTTGCCTCCAAGTTGTTAGAAGTTCGCAGGGGGACCCACTGACTCGTTTCTTCTCTGGCTCGACTTGCAAAGTGCGCGCGCAGGACGCACCCCGACAGGCGACGGGTGATCGCCTGCCGTAAACCCTTTTGGAACCGTTCACGCTGAGCTTGTCGAAGCGCCGCGCGAGGCTTCGACAAGCTCAGCCCGAACGGTCCTGGTTCTCTCTCCCTCTGGCGGCGGCCTTACTTCTTCGCGCCGCCCGATTCGTAGATGTCCCAGGCCGCCTCGGCGCTGGCATCGCGGTGGATCATGGCCATCAGCGCACTGACCACCGCCGACGGATTCGCGTGCTGGTACACGTTGCGTCCGTACACCATGCCGACCGCGCCCTGGTCCAGCAGCGCGCGCGAGCGCGCGAACACCTGCTGCAGTTCCTCACGCCCGCCGCCGCGCACGAGCACGGGGCAGCGCGCGGCCTGCACCACGCGGTGGAAGTCCTTGGGGTCGCCGGTCGGGTCGGCCTTGACGATGTCGGCGCCCATCTCGCGCGCCAGGCGCACGAGCGTCACGATCTTCTCGGCGTCGCCATCGACCATGTAGCGGCTGCCGGGCGTGGGCGACTGCATCACCAGCGGCTCGATCATCAGCGGCATGCCGTAGCGGTCGCAGTCGGCACGCACGCGCGCGATGTTCTGCACGCACTGGCGAAAGAGATCGGGCTCGTTCGGCAGCATGAAGAGGTTCACGACCACGCAGGCCGCGTCGCGCTGCACGGCCGGCAGCACCGGGTCGTGCTCGTTCTGCAGCTGCGCCCACATCACGCGGTGCAGCGTGGCGTTGTAGGGATTGCCCATGTCGATGCGCATCACCAGCGCGGGTTTGTCGCGGCCGGGCCGGTCCTGCAGCAGGTCGGACTGGCCGTAGTTCAGTTGCAGCGCATCGGGCGCGGCGGCCACGAGCTTGTCGATGACCTGGGGCATGTCCTCCAGGCCGTCGAGGAACGAAGGCTCGTTGCACACGCCGTGGTCCAGGGCGATGTCCAGGCAGCGGCCGTTGGTGAGCAGGCGGTTCAGCCGTGCTGTCTTGTCTTTCGACATGGGAAAGAACTCCTTGTGGGGGTCGGAAATGAAGAGGGGAGGTATCAGGCGAGCGCCGAGAGATGGCGCTTCGCCGCGGCGTCGATCAGGCGCAACGCTTCGTCGCCCAGCGCGACCGCGCCGGCACCGGCGTTCTCGATGGCCTGCTGGCGCACGCGCGCGCCGCAGAGCGCGACGGACACGGTGCCGCGCGCGACGGTCCACGCGATCATCATCTGGCCGAACGAGCAGCCGAGCTTTGCGCGCACGGGCTCGAGCTCTTCGAAGAAGGCCTTGAGCGTCGCGCGGTTGGCGGCGCTGAAGCGCGGGTTGCTCGCGCGCTGGTCGTCGCCCTTGAACTCGCGCTCGGGGTCGATCGGGCCGGCGAGGAGGCCGAGCGCCAGCGACGAGTAGCCGAGCACCGCGACGTCGTGCTCGCTGCACAGCGGCGCGAGCGTCGTCTCGATCTCGCGGTCGACGAGGCTGTAGCGCTCCTGCGCCGCATCGACCGGGCCGTAGCGCAGGTATTCGGCGAGCGTCTCGGGGCTCACGTTGCTCACGCCGATGGCGCGGATCTTTCCCTGCTTCTTCAACTCGAGCAGCGCGTCCATGGTCTCGGCCACGGGCGTGGTGCTGTCCTGCCAGTGCGTGATGTAGAGGTCGATGTAGTCCGTCTGCAGGCGCTTCAGGCTCTCTTCGCACTCGTGGAAGATCGACTCGCGCCCGAGAAAGCGGTACACCGGGTGGCCGTCTTCTTCGAAGAAGTGCGTTCCCTGTTGGGTGTGCCAGACGAGGCCGCATTTGGTGGCGATCACCGCGTCCTGCCGGCGCCCCTTGAGCGCGGTGCCCACGATGCTCTCGGAGCGGCCGAGGCCGTAGGCCGGCGCGGTGTCGATCAGGTTCACGCCCGCATCGAGCGAAGCCTGGATGGCGATGACGGCGGCCGCGTTGTCCCCGCCGCCCCACATCCAGCCGCCCATGGCCCAGGTACCCAGGCCGATGGCCGAGCATTCGATGCCCGAGGGGCCCAGCGTTGTCTTCTTCATCTGCGTCATCTGCGTCATCTGCGTCATCTGCACTTGGCTCATCGCGTTTTCTTTCTCGTGTTCATGATGTGGTCGATGGTCACGGCCGCCAGCAGGATGAGACCCTTGATCACGTCCTGCCAGTAGGGCGAGACGTCCAGAAGGATCAGCGAGCTGGTCACCACCGAGAGGAGCGCCAGACCCAGCACCGCGCCGAGCACCGTGCCCGAGCCGCCCTTCAGGCTCGCGCCGCCGATCACCGCGGCGGCGATCACGTTCAGCTCCATGCCCATGCCGAAGGTCGGCGTGGCGGCGCCGAAACGCGCCGTGTAGATCACGCCCGCAAGACCGGCCGAAGCCGAGCACAGCACCGTGACCCAGAACTTCACGCGTCCCACGCGAATGCCCGAATAGAGCGCCGCCTTCTCGTTGCTGCCCGTGTAGAACACGCGGCGCAAGAGGGTCGAGCGGCGCAGCACGAAGTCGCTCACCACCACGATCGCCAGGAAGATCAGGATGACCGCCGGAACGCCGAAGAGCGTGCCCTGCCCGATGAACTTGAACTCCGCCGGCAGCGAGAAGAGCGACTGCGGCGTGCCCTGCGTGAGCGCGAGGCACAGGCCCCGCACGATCACCATGAACGCCAGCGAGGCGATGAAGTGGTTGAGGCCGATGCGCGTGACGCAGCCGCCGATCATCGCGCCGATGAGCCCGCACATGCCGATCGCCACGAGGCTTGCGAGCCACGGGTCCACGCCCATCAGGAAGAGCTTGCCCGTCACCACCATCGCGAAGCACACCACCGAGCCCACCGAAAGGTCGATGCCGCCGACGATCAAGAGGATCGTCATGCCCACCACCACGATGCCTTCGATGGAGAAGGACAAGAGCATCGCGCGCACGTTGTCCCAGGTGAGGAAGTAGGGCGATGCGAAGCTCATCGCGATGCACAGCACCGCGATGATCAGCAGCAGCCCTGCTTCGCGCATGCTCGTGAGTTTGTTGGCGGGCTTCCCCGGATCGCCGCCGGACTGGCCGGTACGCCGTGGAGGGAGGCCCGCATCGAGTTGTGCCGGGTAGTTCATGCTGTTTCCTGTTCGCAGAGTCCGGAAGCCAGCCGCAGCAGGGCCTCTTCCGTCATGTCGTTCGATTCGAGTTCGCCCGCGACCTGGCCGTCGCGGATCACCAATGCGCGGTCGCACAGGCCAATGATTTCGGGCAGCTCCGACGAGATCACGATCACCCCCACGCCCTGGGTCGCGAGCTCGCGCAGGATGTGGTGGATCTCCGATTTCGCGCCCACGTCGACGCCGCGCGTGGGCTCGTCCATCAGCAGCACCGACGGGTTGGTGGCCAAGAGCTTGGCGATGGCCACCTTCTGCTGGTTGCCGCCCGAGAGGCTGGAGACCTCGATGGCGACGCCGTCCGATTTCAGGTTCAGCTTGGCGCCGAGCGTCTTGGCGAGCTTGTGCTCGGCCGAGCGCTGCAAGAGGCCCCAGGCCGAGCTCACGCGGCCGAGCGCCATCGACGAGACGTTCTGCGCAATCGGGAGATCGAGGAACACGCCGGCCGCCTTGCGGTCTTCGCTCAGGTACGCGATGCCTTCGCGCAGCGCGTCGCTGTACTTGCGGATGGCGAGGGTCTTGCCGTTCAGGCGCACCGTGCCGCGCTTGGCAATGCGCAGGCCGCAGATGGTTTCCGCGAGCTCGCTGCGGCCGGCGCCCATGAGGCCGGCGATGCCGAGGATCTCGCCGCGCTTGAGCGTGAAAGAAACGCCATGCACGCGCTCGCCGTCGGCGATGTCGGTCACTTCGAGCACGGGGCCGGAGGATTCGGCGACCGCTTGCTTGGGCGGGTAATAGTTGCCCATGTCGCGCCCGACCATGCGGCGCACCAGCTCGTCGGGCGTCAATTCGTGCAGCGGTCCGCAGTGCACGTTGCGCCCGTCGCGCAGCACGGTGACGCGGTCGCCGTGCGTGAAGATCTCGGCCATGCGATGGCTGATGTAGATGATGCCGATGCCCTGCGCCTTCAGGTCGTGCAGCACGCGGAACAGCGCCGCCGACTCGTTGTCGGTCAGCGCGGCCGTGGGCTCATCGAGGATCAGCACCTTGCAGTCGAGCGTGAGCGCCTTGGCGATCTCCACCAGCTGCTGGCTGGAGATGGAAAGGTCGCGCACCGGCATGGCGGGGTCGATGTCCTGCCCCAGGCGGTGCAGCACCTTGGCCGCGCGTTCGTTGAAGCTCGCGTAGTTCATCCACGCCGCCTTGCCGGCGTTGATCTCCGGCATGAAGATGTTCTCGGCCACGGTGGCATCGGCGCACAGCGCGATCTCCTGGTGCACGAGGCCGATGCCCAGGCGCATCGCGTGCGCCGGGCCGTTGATCACGACCTTCTGGCCGTTCAAGAGGATCTCGCCCTCGTCGGGGCGGTGGATGCCGTCGATGATGTTCATCAACGTCGACTTCCCCGCGCCGTTCTCGCCGCACAGGGCGTGGATCTCGCCCGCGTGCAGCGAGAAGTCCACGCCCGTGAGCGCGCGCGAAGCGCCGAAGCGCTTGCTGATCCCCTTCAGTTCGAGCAAGGCGCTCACTCGCCGATTCCCTTGGTGCCGCGGCGCGCGAGGTACTTGTCCCAGTAGAAGTCGTCGGCGTTGGCCTTGCTCACCACGGCCAGGCCGTTGTCCAGGAACGGCACGGCCATCGGGTTGGTGCCGTTGCGCTTGGCGTCGTTCATCGGGTCGATGAGCGAGGGGTTCTTGGCCAGGAACAACATCATCATGCCCATGTAGCCCTGCATGCCCTGGTTCGGGTTGATGGCGCCGAACACGTCGCCGGACTTGATCATGTCCAGGATCTTGGCGTTGACGTCGCAGCACATCACCTTGATGTTCTTCTTGGTCTCGACCTTGGCCTGCGCCGCGCCGAGCGCCGAGTTGGCCTCGGGCATGAAGAGCGCGCCCAGGTTCGGGTTGGCTTGCGCGAGGCTCAGCACCGCCTGGTAGGCCTTGTTCGGGTCCTGGTTGCTGGCGGCGCGGCCCACCAGCTTCATGCCCGTGTGCTTGGTCTTCATGCGGTTCACGAAGGCGGCGATGCGGCGGTCGTGGTTGTCCTGGCCCGGGTTCTCCAGCACGGCGTATTCGCCCTTGCCGTTGAGCGATGCGGCGATGGCGTCGGCCGCCTGCGTGCCTTCGCGGTCGTTGTCGGAGGTGACGAACGAGGTGCGCTTCGAATTGGGCGAATCGGCCGCGAAGGTGACCACCGGGATGCCCATCGCCGCGGCGCGGTTGATCGGCTCGATGAAGGGGTCCGGGTTCATCGGGTGCAGCAGGATGCCCGCGGGCTTGCGCGCCAGTTCCTGCTCGAACGACGCGAGCTGCTTGTTCACGTCGTACTCGGGCGTGCCGGTGTAGCGCGTCTTCACGCCCAGCGTGCGGCCGAGCTGCTTCATCATTTCGTAGACCGGAAACCAGTACTCCACGCCGGAGACCATCACGTTCATCACGTAGACGTCGCTGGCATTGCCGCGCAGACCCGTGCCTGCGGCAGGGGCAGCTGCTTGCTGTTGCGCGAACGCGCTCGCACCCGCCAAGCCGATACCGGCGGCGGCTGCGGACTTCAGGAAATTACGCCTCATTCTTTGTCTCCTCACGTTGACTGGCAGAGCTTGCGACTTGCTTTTTCGAGCAGGTCTTTGGAACCTCAATGTCACATCAGTTGTTATGACAGGCTAGAATGTAATCCCGGCCCGATTGGGTGGAGTACTAGGGGAAACGCTACTGGCGATGTGCTTTTATTCCGCCGAAGCTGTTATGACATGATGCCAAACATACTGATCGGCGTGGACATGGGCTCGAGCAGCCTGAAAGCCCTGGCCCTCGAAGCCGGAAGCGGCCGCGCCGTGGCCCTGTCCCGCATGCCTTTGCCGCACGACCGGCTCGCCGGCGGCGGCTGCGAAGTGCGCGCCGCGGCCATCCGCGCCGCGCTCACCCACGTGCTGCGCGACGTGGCCCACCAGCTCGGGCCGCGCGCCGCAGAAGTCCGCGCCATGGCCTGCACCGGCCACGGCGCCGGCCTCTACGCACTCGATGCGAACAACGAACTTGTCGGCGGCCGCGCCGTCGCCTCCACCGACCAGCGCGCCGATGCCCGCGCACGGACATTGGCCAAAAGCCAGGGCGCGCGGCTCTTCGAGGACGTGGGCTGCGGCCCGTGGCCCGGCCAGCCGACGGTGATCGCCGCCGAGCTGCTGGGCGCCGATGCCGTGCAGCGCGGCGAGTTGCGCCGCCTCCTCTTCGCGAAGGACTACCTGGGCTTCCTGCTGACCGGCGAGATCGCCACCGACGCGAGCGATGCGAGCACCGCCGGCCTCGTGTCGCTCGCCGCGGGCGGCTGGTCGCAGATCGCCTTCGACGCCTCGGGCCTCACGGACCTGGGCGCGCGCAACTTCGGCCCGCTCCTGCCGAGCGGCACGGTGCTCGGCAAGTTGCGCGCCGCCGAGGCCGCGCTGTGCGGCCTGCCCGCCGGCATTCCGGTCGCGATGGGCGCCATCGACCTGCTCGCCTCGATGACGGCGATCTGCGCCGAAGGCCGCGGCCGCGCGGTGCAGGTGTTCGGCACGTGGTGCGTGAACGCGGTCATCGGGCCGGTGCTCGCGCCCAAGCCCGCCGTCGCCTCCATCGTGAATTTCGGCCGCACGCACGAGCGGCTCTACATGGAGAACAGCCCGTCGTCGATGGCCAACATCGCGTGGCTCGCCGGGGTGCTCGCGCTGCCCGATGCGCGCGCGGTGGTCGACCTCGCGATGACGGTGCCGCTCGGCGCCAACGGCCTGCGCTTCGCGCCCTTCATCAACGGCGGCGGTGGCGTGACGGCGGGCTTCGTGGGCCTGAAGAGCCACCACACCCGCGCCGACATGGCCCGCGCCGTGGTCGACGCCGTGGCGGCGCTGCATGTGCGCCAGACGGCGCGCCTGGCAGCCGGCGGCCTCGCGGTTTCCGCATCGACCGTGCTGGGCGGCGGCGCGAGCGATGCGCGCCTCGTGCGCCTCCTAGCCTCGCTCCTGGGCCGCCCGGTCGAACGCTGCGCCGACGACGAGACCGGCGCGCGCGGCGCCGCGCTCTACGCGGCCCTGTCGCAGGGCCTGGACGACGCGGCCGAAGGCAGCGCGCTGCTCGCGCCGTGCGACCTCATCGAACCCGATGCAAGGGACGCACGCGCCCATGCGGATTTCAACGCCGATTTCAACGAACTGATCGACAGCATGTCACCTGTATTCACCCACATCGCGGGCGGTGCGCAGAGCGCCGCACGGCCGCCCGAAGGCGCTCGCACCGCAGCGCGCAGCGCGGAGGTTTCTCCATGAGCGCATGGCAACTTCCCTTCGTGCGTCCGGCTTCGTTGGCGGACCGCCATTTTTCGACCGTGATCGTCGGTGCCGGCATCAACGGCGTCGGCGTGTTCCGTGATCTTTCACTGCAGCGCGTCGACTGCCTCATCGTCGACAAGGGCGACTTCGGCGCGGGCGCCAGCAGCGCGCCTTCGCGCATGATCCACGGCGGCCTGCGCTACCTGGAGAACGGCAGCTTCTCGCTCGTGGCGGAGGCCACGCGCGAGCGCAACCTGTTGCTGCGCAACGCGCCGCACCTCGTGCGCCCGCTCAAGACGGTGGTGCCGCTCGCGAACTTCTTCGGCGGCCTCATGAGCAGCGCGCTCAAGTTCTTCGGCCGCACGCCGCCGCAGCGCACGCGCGGCCTCCTGGCGGTAGCGCTGGGCCTGCGGCTCTACGACATCCTGGGCCGGCGCCAGCGCGTGATGCCGGGGCACCGCATCAGCCGCGTCCCGACCAACGACCGCGGCCTCTTCCGCGCGGCGATCCGCTGGACCGCGACCTTCTTCGATGCGTGGATCAGCCATCCCGAGTGGCTCATCCTCGAACTCATCGGCGACGCCTGCCGCGACCAGCCGCGGTCGGCCGCTGCCAACTACTGCCGCGTGATGGGCTGTGCGGGCAACATCCTCACACTGCGCGACGAACTCACCGGCGCACTGGTGCGCGTGACGGCCGACACCGTGGTGAACGCCACCGGCGCGTGGCTGGACCGCAGCGCCGCGGTGCTCGGCGGCGCGGGCCCGCGCGTGATGGGCACCAAGGGCTCGCACCTCGTGCTCGACCACCCCGCGCTGCGCGATGCGCTGGACGGCCGCATGGCGTATTTCGAGGCGGTCGACGGGCGCGTGTGCATCGTCTATCCGTTCCTCGATCGCGTGCTCGTGGGCTCGACCGACATCCCGGTGGAAGACCCCGACCAGATCGTCACCGAGCCCGCCGAGGTCGACTACCTCATCGACGTGCTGCGCGAGGTGTTCCCCAACATGGCCTTCGGCCGCGACAACGTGGTCTACACCTACGTCGGCGTGCGGCCGCTCGCGCGCTCCGACGCCGACAAGCCGGGCCAGATTTCGCGCGACCACTCGGTGGTGATCGATCCGCCGAACGCGACGCGCGACATTCCCATCGTCGGTCTCGTGGGCGGCAAGTGGACCACCTTCCGCTCGCTCGCCGAAGAGGCGACCACCGAGGTGCTGCAGCTCTTGGGGCGTTCGCGCACCGCATCGACCGAGCTGCTGCCCATCGGCGGCGGCGCAGACCTGCCGGTCGATGCGGCCGCGACCGAGCGCTTCATCGAGAAGATGACGGCATCGGGCATGGGCCGCACGCGCGCGCTCACGCTGCTCGCGCGCTACGGCTCCAAGGCGCTGCCCCTCGCGCAGCGCCTCGTGGCTTCGGGCGACGTGCCGCTGCAACACGCGCCTGATTACTCTGCCGCCGAGCTCTCGTACCTGTGCCTGGAAACCGGGGTGGTGCACCTGGACGACCTCGTCATCCGCCGCACGCTGCTGGCGATTCGCGGCCTCGTCACCGATGCCGCGCTCGCCGAAATCTCGGGCATCGCCGCCGAGGCGCTGGGCTGGGACGCAGACCGCGCGCACAAGGAACTGAGCGCCTGCGCGACCGCCCTGCGCGAGCGCCACAACGTGCGCCTGCAGGCCGTGGCGCCCGACGTGGAACCCTCATTCGATGCATCATTGATGGCCAGCTCCGCCCTCGGCCAGTCCTAAAAGTGAACAGTCCCAACGACAACATGTCGACCGTGCTCGACCGCAACTCCGAGTCCCCGCTGTGGGCCCAGTTCCGCGATGCGATCCGCCTGCAGATCCTGCAGGGCGTGCTGCCCATCGGCGCCAAGCTGCCGTCCGAAGCCGAGCTGGGCGACCAGTTCGGCATCTCGCGCATCGTGGTGCGCGAGGCCCTGGCCGACCTGGTGCGCAACAACCTCATCTACAAGATCAAGGGCCGCGGCGCGTTCGTCTCGGCGCGCGAGCGCGACGAGGATTTCGTCTCCACCGTGCTCGGTTTCTCCGACGAAATGGAACGCAAGGGCCGCTCGGTGCGCACGCAGATCCTCACGCAGGAACTGCGCGCGCCCACCGAACAGGAAGCCGCGTCGCTGGGGCTCACCGAGCCCGAGGCACTGGTCGTGGCGCTCAAGCGCCTTCGCAGTGTCGATGGCGAACTGCGCCTCCTGGTCGAGACGGTGGTGCCCGCGGACCTCGCGCCCGGGCTGCACCGCACGCGGCTGGATGACCGCTCGCTCTACGACGTGCTGCGCCGCCAGTACGGCCTGCGCCTGGTGCGCGCCGAGCGCTGGATCGATGCGGTGCTGCCCGATGCCGCGACCTGCAAGCTGCTCGACCTGCCGCAGCCCGAGCCGCTCCTGCGCATCGAGTCGATCGCCTACGGCGCGAACGGCCGGCCGCTGGAGCACTACCGCGCGCTGCACCGCTGCAAGGAAAGCCGCCTGCACGTGCAGACGACGACCTGAGGTTTCTGCGTCAGGCCTTGGCGGTGTTGCTGCGCGAAGGCCACAGCACCGAGGCGATGGCCACCATCATCAGCGCGACCGCGACCCAGTCCTGCCAGTGCACGACCTCGCCGAGCCATACCGCGCCACTGAACACGCCGAGCACGGGGATGAACATCACGCTCAAGGTCGAGGCCACCGGCGGCAGTCCGCGCGCGAGGTAGAACCACGCGGCATGCGCGAAGCCGAAGATCAGCACCGCGTTGTAGAGGATCGATCCCCAGGTCACCGGGCCCGGCCACTGCCACGGGGTGCGCTCGAAGAGCAGCGAGAGCACCGTCATCACCACGGCCGTCATCGCGGTCATCCAGAACGAGAGCGTGAGCGTCGGCAGGCCGATACGCGTGTGGCGCAGGAGCTGCGTGCCCAGCGCCCATGTCGCCGCGGCCACCAGTGCCAGGGCCACGTAACCGGGGCGCCCCGCCAGGTCTGTGAGTTCGTGCCACAGCAAAAGGCCCACGCCGACCGCGCAGGCGCCCACGCCGATCCATGAACGCCGCGTGAGCACGGCGGAGAACAGCACCGCGCCGATCACCGCCGAGAACACCGGCATCGTGTACCCCAGGATCGCCGCACGCCCGCCCGACAGCGCCTTCACCGCGAGGATGATGCAGGCGTGCCACACGAACATGTTGGTCGCCCCCAGCCACACCAGCTCGGGCCAGGCGCTGCGCGGCACGCGGAACGGCACCTTCATCCACACCAGCGCAAGGCCCAGCACCGGCAGGCCCAGCCAGATCGAGATCGCGCGGAACGCGAGCGGCGGATAGTCGGCCACGCCGAGCTTCATCACCGGCCAGTTGAAACCCCAGGCGAGGGTCAGGAGGACGAGCAGGACGAACTGGCGCGGGGTGAAGGAGGGCATGAACAGGCCTGGGGCTTACAGCAGGCGCTTGAGGTACCGCCCCGTGTGGCTCGCCGCGTTCGCCGCGATGTCCTCGGGCGTGCCTTCGCCCACCACCGTGCCGCCGCCCGCGCCGCCTTCGGGACCCATGTCGATGAGCCAGTCAGCGGTCTTGATGACATCCAGGTTGTGCTCGATCACGACGATCGTGTTGCCCGCGTCGCGCAGCTGGTGCAGCACCTTCAGCAGCAGCTCGATGTCGGCGAAGTGCAGGCCGGTGGTCGGCTCATCGAGGATGTAGAGCGTGCGGCCCGTGTCGCGCTTGCTCAGTTCGAGCGCGAGCTTCACGCGCTGCGCCTCGCCGCCCGAGAGCGTGGTGGCCGACTGGCCGAGCTTGATGTACGAGAGGCCCACGTCCAGCAGCGTGCGCAGCTTGCGCTCGATGGTCGGCACGGCCTTCAAAAACTCGTGCGCGGTCTCCACCGTCATCTCCAGGATCTGGGCGATGTTCCGGCCCTTGTACTGAACCTCGAGCGTCTCGCGGTTGTAGCGCTGGCCGTGGCACACCTCGCAGGGCACGTACACGTCGGGCAGGAAGTGCATCTCGACCTTCACCACGCCGTCGCCCTGGCAGGCCTCGCAGCGGCCGCCCGCCACGTTGAAGCTGAAGCGGCCGGGGCCGTAGCCGCGCTCGCGCGCGGTGTTGGTCTCGGCCATCAGTTCGCGGATGGGCGTGAACAGGCCCGTGTAGGTCGCCGGGTTGCTGCGCGGCGTGCGGCCGATGGGGCTCTGGTCGACGTTGATGACCTTGTCGAAATACTCGATGCCCTCGATCGACTCGTGCGCGGCCGGCTCCTCGTGCGCGCGGTACAGCGTGCGGGCCACGGCGGTGTAGAGCGTGTCGTTCACCAGCGTCGATTTGCCCGAACCCGAGACACCGGTCACGCAGGTCAAAAGGCCCACCGGGAAGGCGACGCTCACGTTCTTCAGGTTGTTGCCGGTGGCGCCGATCACGCGGATTTCCTGCAGGTCGGTCTGCGAGGCGATGTGGGCCGCCTCGCGCGCGGCGCGCCGTTCGGCCGCGGGGCTCTGCGGAAAGCGCGAGGGCTTCTTGCCTTCGTTGAAGGCCGGCTTCTTCACCACCGGAAGCCACGCGGTGCGGTGCCTGGGCACCTCGATCTTCTTGGTGCCCGAGAGGTACTGGCCGGTGAGCGAATCGGGGTTGGCCGACACCTCGGCATAGGTGCCCTGGGCCATCACGCGGCCGCCGTGCACGCCCGCGCCGGGGCCCATGTCGATGACGTGGTCGGCGGCGTGGATCATGTCCTCGTCGTGCTCGACCACGATCACGCTGTTGCCGATGTCGCGCAGATGCTTGAGCGTGCCGATGAGCCGGTCGTTGTCGCGCTGGTGCAGGCCGATGCTGGGCTCGTCGAGCACATACATCACGCCCGTGAGGCCCGAGCCGATCTGCGAGGCCAGGCGGATGCGCTGCGCCTCGCCGCCCGAGAGCGTCTCGGCGCTGCGGTCCAGGCTCAGGTAGTTCAGGCCCACGTCGTTGAGGAATTTCAGCCGCAGGCCGATCTCGCGCACCACCTTGTCGGCGATGTCGGCCTTGGCGCCGCGCAGCTTGAGCGTCTGGAACCAGGCGAGCGAATCGCGCAACGTGAGGTGGCTCAGCTCGAAGATCGCCATGCGCGGCGGCTCGCCGCCATCCGCCGGGCGGGCCGACTCGTCCACCAGGAACACGTTGCGCGCTTCACGCCGAAGCCGCGAGCCGCCGCAATCGGGGCAGGGCTGAAGGTTGCGAAAGCGCGCGAGGTCTTCGCGCACCAGCACCGAATCGGTCTCGCGGTAGCGCCGCGTCATGTTGGGGATGATCCCCTCGAAAGGGTGCTTCTTCGTGAGCTTCTTGCCCGCGAAGTTGCCCGACTCCATGGTGTAGTTGAACTTGATCTCTTCGGCCGCCGAGCCGTTGAGCAGCACCTGCTGCACCGAGGCGGGCAGCGATTCGAAGGGCGCGTCCACGTCGAACTTGTAGTGCTTGGCGACGCTCTCGATCATGCTGAAGTAATAGCCGTTGCGGCGGTCCCAGCCCTTGATGGCGCCGCTGGCGATCGAGAGCGACGGAAACGCCACCACGCGCGCCGGATCAAACACCTCGCGGTGGCCGAGGCCGTCGCAGCTCGGGCACGCGCCCACGGGCGAGTTGAACGAGAAGAGGCGCGGCTCGAGTTCCGACAGCGAGTAGTGGCAGATCGGGCAGGCGAACTTGGCGTTGAACAGGTGCTCCTTGTCGGCTGCGCCTTCGGCGCCCAGCTCCAGCGCAATGGCGCGGCCTTCGGCCAGGCGCAGCGCCGCCTCGAAGCTCTCGGCCAGGCGCTGCTGCATGTCGGGGCGTGCGCGCAGGCGGTCGATGACCACGTCGATGTCGTGCTTCTCGGTCTTCTTGAGCTTGGGAAGGTCGTTGTATTCGTAGGTCTGGCCATCGACGCGAAAGCGCACGTAGCCCGCGGCCTGCATCTCGGCGAAGAGCTCCAGGAACTCGCCCTTCTTCTCGCGCGCCACGGGCGCAAGGATCAGCAGGCGCGGCTCGTCGGGAATGGCCAGCGTCGCATCGACCATCTGCGAGACCGTCTGCGCCTGCAGCGGCAGGTGGTGGTCGGGGCAGTAGGGCGTGCCGGCGCGGGCATACAGGAGGCGCAGGTAGTCGTGGATCTCGGTCACCGTGCCCACGGTGGAGCGCGGGTTGTGGCTGGTGGCCTTCTGCTCGATGCTGATCGCGGGCGAGAGGCCCTCGATCACGTCCACATCGGGCTTGTCCATGAGCTGCAGGAACTGCCGCGCATAGGCCGACAGGCTCTCCACGTAGCGCCGCTGCCCCTCGGCATACAGCGTGTCGAACGCCAGGCTCGACTTGCCCGAGCCCGACAGGCCGGTGATCACCACCAGCTTGTTGCGCGGGATGTCCAGGTCGACGTTCTTCAGGTTGTGGGTGCGCGCACCGCGGATGCTGATGCGCTGCTGCGCCAGCACCGCGCCGAGGTAGGTGTCGCGTTCGAGTTGCGCGTCGCGTGCGCTTTCCTCGTGGGCGGCGATGTCTTCAGTGGCTTTGGAATTCAAGGGGGCGATCGTCCGAGGGCAACCGGACATGATAGACCGCCGCGGATTTCATGGCGAGCGGGCGGTTTCCGGCGGTGCGGGCGTGGGGGCTTCCGCCAGCGGATGCACCGGCTCGCTGCTGCCGATCGCCTTGCCCACCATATGCTCGGCCAGCGTGTCGTACAGCGGGCGGCTGATCATCCGCGAGACCAGGCTGGCCAGCATCGCCGCGGCCATGAGGCTGAGCACCATCGAGTGGCCGTCGACCATCTCCATGACGATGATGAACGCGGTGAGCGGCGCCTGCGTCACCGCCGCCAGGAAGCCGGCCATGCCCATGGCGATGAGCGCCGGCCCCAGGTCGCTGCTGGCCAGGCGCGCCACCGCGTCGCCGATGCCCGCGCCGATCGACAGCGACGGCGCGAAGATGCCGCCCGGCACGCCGCACCAGGCCGTGAGCCAGGTGGCCACGAATTTCAGCACCGTGTAGAGCGGCGTGAGCTCGTCGTGGCCCTGCAGCATCTGCTTGACCGCCTCCGAGCCCGCGCCGAAGGTGACGCCGCCCGTGACCAGCCCGATGACGGCCACCGCCAGTCCGCCGCAAGCCGCGAAGCGCACCGGAAAGCGCGCCCGCCAGCGGTTCAGGCGCCCGGGCGCGCCGGTCAGCGAAGCGATCAGCAGCCGCGCGAACAGCCCGCCGGCCGCGCCGCTCAGCACGGTGACCAGGAGGCCCGGCCAGAGCGCGTCCCAGCCGAGATGAGGCACCCGGATCACGCCGAAATAGCTGGTATTGCCGAAGGCCGACACCGCCACCAGGCCCGCGAGCACGATGGCCGTGATGATGAGCCCGCTGGAGCGAGCCTCCAGCCGCCCCGACAGCTCCTCGATGGCGAACACCACGCCCGCCAGCGGCGCATTGAAGGCGGCCGCGATGCCGGCCGCCCCGCCCGCCACCAGCAGCGCGCGCCCGTCGATGGTGGTGTTGGGCGAAAGCCAGCGCCGCGCGTGCTGCATCACGCCCGCCGCGACCTGCACCGACGGCCCTTCGCGTCCGATCGAGAGGCCCGCCGCGAAGCCCGCGACGCCCAGCCCGATCTTGGCGACCGTGAGCCGCAGCGACGCGAAGACGAAGCGCCGCTCCTCGGGCAGCGCCGGGTGCAGCGCCGCCTTGATCTGCGGAATGCCCGAGCCGCCCGCGCCGGGGAAAAAGCGCAGCGTGAACCACACGATGGCCGCGGTGATGAGCGGCGTGGTCAGCAGCACCGCCCAGGGCCAGGCGCGGTAGAAGCGATGGAACTGGCCGAAGACCCAGTCGCTCGCAAAGGTGAAGCCCACCACGAAGAGCCCGGCCGCGATGGCGTAGCCCAGCACGATGGCCCGGTCCAGCCAGACGCGGCCGCCGCGCAACTCGGCGCGCAGATGCTCGAAAAAGTCAGGTTCTCGGTTCATCGGTGCGGTCCATTCTGGCATCCGGCCGCGATGGCGCAGGCTCCGGCCGACTGCCTTGGGGCACAATCTCCGGTTCTTTTTCCTCCTCCTTCATCTACTTATCAGGGGCAGTGCATATGGCATCGGTCAATAAAGTCATCGTCGTCGGCAATCTGGGGCGCGACCCCGAAATGCGTACCTTCCCGAGCGGCGACCAGGTCGCGAACGTCACAGTGGCCACCACCGATCGCTGGAAAGACAAGCAAAGCGGCGAAATGCGCGAAGCCACCGAATGGCACCGCATCGTCTTCAACGGCCGCCTGGCCGAAATCGCCGGCCAGTACCTGCGCAAGGGCTCGCAGGTGTATGTCGAAGGCTCCTTGCGCACGCGCAAGTGGACCGACAAGGACGGCATTGAAAAATACACCACCGAAATCCGCGCCGACCAGATGCAGATGCTGGGCAGCCGCCAGGGTCAGGGCGGCCCGTCGGGCGGTCCCGAGGACGACGGCGGTTATTCGCAAGGCGGTGGTGGTGGCGGTGGCGGCGGCTACTCGCAGGGCGGCAACGGCAACGGCGGCGGTGGTGGCGGCTACGCCCCTCGCGCGCCCGCAGCGGCACCCCGCGCACCCTCGGCCGCGCCGCGCCAGGCACCGGCCAAGTCGTCGTCGGGCTTCGACGACATGGACGACGACATTCCGTTCTAAGAGCTACTTTTCCAAAGTCGTCGACAAAAGGCCCGTGGCAGTATCGCCCGGGCCTTTTTCGTTGTTCACGCCCTGCAGGACCCAGGCTGCTGGCAGGTGCGAAATTCAACAACAGGAGCGCCTGTCGCGCGCAAACGTTGTTTGACGCAAAGCCGGCTTGGTCGAGTGGCCGAGCGCCGGGGTTGGGCCGGCAAGCGCTATCCTGACCCGACAGCGCCCGCCGATGTGTCGCACCCGCTGGCGCCGGCCAGGAGACCCATGCCGAACAGAACGCAACCGACCCCATCCTTTTCGCCGCGCGATGGCCTCCCGACCCCTGAAATCCTGCGCGGCCGACTGGACCGTTTTGCCCTTGTGGCGCTGGGTTCGTTCTGGCTGACGTTCATCGCGCTCTATACGTTGCACGCTTCGCTCGTGGAGCCCGCGAAGGTCTGGAGCGGCATGGGGCCGCGGGTTGCCATCGCAGCGGCTGGCGCCGCCCTGTCCTGGCTCATGTATCTCGTGGTGGAAATAATCTCCGTGCAGGTCTTCGCGCGCAGGATTGCCTGGGTCATTGCCGTCAGTGTTCCAACGGCGATCCTGTTCGCTGCCAGCGATGCCCTGATCGGCGGGGTCATCAAGCCTGATCTGTCGATTGCGTGCCCGAACACGGTGCTCTGTACCTGGTCCGACATATGGAAACTCGAGGTCGACAACACCCTGGTCTGGATGTTCGTATTTTCCGCATGGGGCCTGTTGCATCTTTCGTTGCGTTCAGCGATCGAAACGTCCGTCGCCAACGAACGGGCGCACATCGAGCGGGAGGCGGCACGGATCGCGGAGATCCGCGCTTTGCGCTATCAGATCAATCCGCACTTTCTCTACAACTGCCTCAATTCCCTGACGGCCCTCGTTCGGCGAAAAGATACCTCTCAAGCGGAGGAAATGATCGGCGATCTGGGGCAATTCATCCGGTTCAGCTTGACGGTCGACGCCGTCGGCGATGTTTCGCTAGATAGCGAGGTGGAAATGCAGCAGAGATACCTCGATCTCGAGCAGCGGCGATTTCCCGAGCGGATGAAACTGGAACTGACGGTCGCGCCGGAGGTCGGGGCTGCCGCGCTGCCTCCGATGATCCTGCAACCGATCGTCGAAAACGCCGTCAAGCACGGGGTCGGCGCCACCAGCAGCACCGTGACGATTTCCATCCACGCCACCAGGCAGGGCAGCGACCGCGTCAGCCTCGTCGTCATGAACTCTGCCGAAGCCGGGGCGGACGAAGTGCCGCTGGCGTTGCCGGCGCCGGGCTTGGGAATCGGGCTGGCCAACGTCTCGGCGCGGCTCGCCGCGCGATTCGGCCCCACGGCCAGTTGCGTGGCCGGGCCCGACGGGCCGCAAGGGTATCGCGTCGAGTTGAGCTTCCCCTTCACCGCGGTCACGTGAGCATGGCGTTCACCGCGTTCACCGCGTTGGCCGTCGATGACGAACCTCTCGCGCTCGAGGCGCTTCAGGGCCACTGTGCATCCGATGGTCGTGTTCGCCTGATCGCCACCGCCGCCAACGGGATCGAAGCACTCCAGCGCGTCGACGCGCTGCGGCCGGACGCCATATTCCTGGACATCGGCATGCCCGGGCTCGGCGGCCTCGAAGTGGCGACAAGGCTGCAGGCCCTGGACAAGCCGCCGTTGGTGGTGTTCGTGACGGCGTACGACCATTTCGCCGCGGAGGCCTTCGACCTGGCTGTGGCCGACTACATGTTGAAGCCCCTTCGGGCCGAACGCTTCCGCCGTGCGATCGACAAGCTGTCCGACGTCCTGGGTCAGCGCAAAGGGTCGCTGCCTTGTCAGGCCGACGACCTCTGGTTGCCGCGCCGCGGCACTGTCGTTCGCGTGCCGATCGCCTCGATCGTGCGGGTCGAAGCTGAGCGCGACTACGCGAAGGTGCACACCGCGCAGGAAGTGTTCATGGTTCGCACGACGATGTCGGCGATAGAAGAACGCCTGCCTGCGGACCGGTTCGTCCGCATCCACCGTTCGACCATCGTCGCCGTCGATCAGATCGGCACGTGCCGGCATCTCGGAAATGGTGCCTGGGTGGCGGTCGATCTCATGGGCGAAAGCCGCCCGATCGGCCGGCATTACCTGGGGGCTGTCCGCCAGGCGCTGGGTATCCAGGGCTAGCCGGTCGCGCCGGCGAGCGGCGTCTATCGCTGCGGAGCGTCGCTTGTCGCTCTGAAATTGCGGACCGTGGGTGCCGGCGCACATCATCCGATCCCGTGCAGCCCCCTGCGCACAGCAAACGTTCGAAAGACCTCCTTCGTGGCTGGGTTCTGTCGAGATCCAAAACTGATTCCGCCAAGCAGCGGAAAGGAACACCAATGCGTAAATTGATTGCCGGCTTCAAGATTTCCCTGGACGGAAAAATGGAAGGCCCGCAGGGCATGGCCGACTGGGCGGAATCGTGGTCGGAGGACTACGGACTCACGGAGCAAATCGACGCGTGCATCCTCGGCGGAAAAATGTATCCAGGGTACGAAAACTATTGGAGCGGCCTTCAGCAGGATCCTTACAAGGTCGCATGGATCAAGGGCGTTCCCCCGACGCCGAAAGAGCTGGAATGGGCGCGATTTGCGGCACGCACGCCGCACTACGTGCTTTCGCAAAACCAGTCGTCGGCTCGATGGTCCAACACGTCCTTTCTTCGCAACCTGGACGATGTTGCAGGCCTGAAAAACCAGAGCGGCAAAGACATCTACCTGATGGGGGGCGGGCAGATCGCGATGAGCCTGATCGAGGCGGGCCTGGTCGATGAATTGCGGCTGCTCGTCCATCCCTTGATCGCCGGCCCGGGCACGTCGTTGTTCGCCACGCCTGTTCAGCGTCGCACGCTCGAGCTCCTGCATGTCAGCCAAGAAGCCGGCGGGCTCGTGCGGCTCGACTATGCAGTGAAAGCGCTGGTGGCTGCAGCCGCCTGATGGATGTTGTTCAACCCACGTGGAATGCGCATGACGAATCGTTTTTCAGCCACTGAAAACGGCAACGGTGAATGGAGATCGGCCCTGTGCGGTGCCGCATCTCGCCTGTTGATTGCGTTCTGCCTCGCCGCCCCATCGATCGGCAACGCCGAGCCGGCCGGCTCGACGCTCACACCCATGCCCGCCGAGTTGGAAGCGCGCTTCGCGCTCAGCGCGCTGCCTACCCGACTGCGGGATGGCGCGTCGGTCTATTTGCTCGATCCGGCCAAGGGCTATCGGCTGTCTCGCCAGGGCACCAGCGGCATTGCCTGCCTGGTGCAGCGAACGGCCTGGGAACTGGGCGAGCACCGCGACGATGTTTATTACGCGCTTTGCTACGACGCAGCAGGCATCGACACCTACCTGAAGGTCATCATGGACACGGCCGCGATGCGGGCCGAGGGCCTGGGCGCCGCCGAGCTCAAGGCGAAAGTGCTCGGCCGGTTTGCAGACGGCACCTACCGTGCCCCCACCAAAGCCGGCCTGTCCTACATGGTCGCGCCCCTCATGCGAACCGTGGGGCCTCCCGACATGGCGATCCATACGATGGCGATGCCCCACTTCATGTTCTACGCGCCGGGCGTGAGCAACGCAGACATCGGCGCCAAACCCGACCTCGCCGACCCGCGCAGCCTCCTGAATCCCTTCATCGATCGACAGGGGAATGCCGAGCAGAGCTACCTGATCCAGATGGTGGGAAAGGCGGAGAAGGCGCAGATCCTGAACGACGAGAAACGCCTGGTGAAGGATCTCTGCGGCCATCGGTCCTTTCTTTGCCTTCGCGCCGCCGGCCACAAGATGTGATGGGCCTGATGCTCGCAATCCACAAGCAGCGGTCTGTGGCCCGCTGCTTGTTCAACAACTTCACTCATCGAATGAATCGACAAATGGCCGTGCCTGAATTTCCCGCCGATCGCGAGCTTGTCTTCACGCGTCTCATCGATGCGCCACGCGCCAATGTCTGGCGCTGTTGGACCGATGCCGACCTGCTCAAGCGATGGTTCGCTCCCGCGCCCTTGAAGGTGACGCAGGCCCAAGTCGACGTGCGGCCCGGTGGCATCAGCTGTCTGACCATGCAGTTGCCCGACGGCACCGAGACGCCGAACGAAGGCGTCTATCTCGAAGTCATCGAGGGCAGGAAACTGGTTTTCACCGACGCGTTCACCGCGGCCTGGCAACCCAAGGAAGGGGCTCCGTTCATGGTCGCGACCATCACGCTGGACGATGAAGAGGGCAAGACCCGCTACACCGCCTGCGTGCGCCACTGGTCCACCGACGCCGCACGCCAGCACGAGAACATGGGATTCCATTCAGGCTGGGATGCATGTGCGACCCAGCTCGAAGCGCTGGCATCGACACGCTTGGCTTGACCAACGAAGGCCGGGCGTTGCGTGGGTCCTGCAGCGCTCTCCCTTGGACATTGCCGAGGTGCGTAGACTACGTAAACAAAAATGCCGAAACTCCAGGCCATGTTTACGATCGATAGGACCGCCCTGACCCGAGAGACCCGCTTTCATCGGGAGCGTTTGCGCCATGTACAAAAAAAGTCACCTGTAAAACCACGGATCCGAACGTCTCCCCTTGCATGACCGAAGCCGCAGCATCGCCGCTTCGGACACGCGTTCAGCCCGGGGCCTCCGCGCCCCCCGGCAATGCCCTGAACACCGCCCCGCAGCCCGCGCTCCAATGAACATCCCTTTGGTGCGCCAGCTGCATGCGTGGTTCTTCGAAGGCCTCTCGAAATACCGCGCCGCGCCCCTCTGGGCCAACGTGGTGCTGGCCGTCTCGCTCGCCTTGCTGGCGGTGATGATCGTCTTCTTCGGCGGATCGTCCGGCGCGCCGGGCGCCGCGGCCACGCAGATCACCCGCGCCGACTGGCAGACCACCGAGGCGCCGGGCTTTCGCGAACCCTCGCTCACCATGGACAGCCGCGCGCTGCCCGATGCCTGGCACCCCGCCGAACTGCCGCTCTCGCCGCCCATCGAGCTGCTGCGCCAGGCCGATGGCCGCGTCTCCGACAGCGCCACGCGCACCACCTGGCTGCGCGTGGCCGTGCGCGAGTTGCCGACGCATGCCGGTCCGCTCGCTCTCTATGGCGTGCGCATCAAGACCGACGGCACCATCGCGGTGTATGCCGATGGCCGGCTGGTGCACCGCGCGCAGGAGAACGGGCCGCTGTGGAACAGCACGCGCACGCCGCTGTGGGTGGTGATCGAGAAGACGCCCGATGCGGTGCCGCTGAAAGAAATCCTCATCCGCCTGGAGCACACGCGCCATGCGCAGGTGGCGGTGTCGCCGCTGTGGCTCGGGCCGGTCGATGCGCTCAAAGATCGCTACAGCAAGCGCCTGTGGTTCCAGCAGGACCTGCCCGCCATGCTCGGCGCGGCCTTCATGGCCGTGGGCCTGTTCGCGCTGTTCGTGTGGTTCCGGCGCCGGCATGAAACCGGCTACCTGCTCTTCTTCAACCTCGCGACCACGTCGTTCCTGCGCAGCCTGCACTTCTACGTGGGCCTGCCGGTGGCCAACGACTGGTTCGCCTGGCTCACGGTCAATTCGCTGTTCTGGCTGGTCGCGGTGGTGCACTTCGCGCTGCGGCAACTGCACGGCCGGCCGCTCAAGTGGCTGACATTTGGCGTCGTCGGGTGGACCGTGCTCACCGGCGTGCTGACGCTGCCGGGCCTGGGCATCCTCACGAACACGCCGCAGGTCACGCCGCTCATCTACGTCGGCGCGGCCTTCATGGGCGGTGCCGTGGCGCTGGTGGGCGGCATCAGCGCCTGGCGCCGCTCCAACGAGGGGCGGCTGGTGGCGGTGGGCATCGGCGTGTGCGTGCTGCTGGGCCTCTCGGACTGGTTGCTGCAGAACAACTTCGTGAGCCCCGAGGGCTGGTACCTGGGCGCCTACACCAACGCGGTCACCTTCAGCGTCTTCGGCACGCTCATGTACCGGCGCTACGTCAACGCCATCGCCGAGGTGGAGCTGGTCAACGCGAGCCTGGCCGAGCGGCTGCGCTCGCGCGAGGCCGAGCTCGACGAAAGCCACCGGCGCCTGCGCGAAGTGGAGCGGCGCCAGACCATCGGCGACGAGCGCCAGCGCCTGATGCAGGACATGCACGACGGCCTGGGCTCCTCGCTCATCAGCGCGATCCGCTCGGTGGAGAACGGGCGCCTCACCAGCGAGAAGGTGTCGCACATCCTGAAGAGCTGCCTGGACGACCTGAAGCTCACCATCGATTCGATGGAGCCGCTGGAGGAAGACCTGCTGCTCCTGCTGGCCACGCTGCGCTATCGCCTGGGCGCGCGGCTGGAGAGTTCCGGCGTCGCGCTGCGGTGGGAGGTGCAGGAGATCCCGCCGATCGAGTGGCTCGACCCGACCAGCGCGCTGCACATCCTGCGCATCGTGCAGGAGAGCATCGCCAACATCCTGCGCCACACCCGCGCCACCGAGATCCGCGTGGCCACCGTGCCCGAGGGCGAAGGCGTGCGCGTGAACATCCAGGACAACGGCCAGGGCTTCGACGTGGACAAGGCGATGGCCGAGGCCGGCGGGCGCGGCATGCAGAACCAGCTGCGCCGCGCGCAAGCCATCGGCGGGGGCGTCAGCTGGCGCTCGGGGCCGGACGGCACGCTCTTCACGCTGTGGCTGCCGCTGCAGCGCAAGCCGCGCAAGGCCTGAAGCCCGCACTCAGCCGGCGTCCGCGTGCCCCTGGTGCCGGGGCAGGTCGTCGTGGATGGCGAACCACGGCGCCTTCGAGCCGACGAAGATGTGCGCGCTGGGCCGGATCGACGGATCGTCCACCAGCGTGCCCAGCGTGACGTGCACGAACAGGCCGTCGCGCACCACCGAATAGAGGAACGAGCCGCACTGGCCGCAGTGGATGTCGCCGGCGTCCGGCTCGCCATGGATCAGCAGCTGGTCGTCGCCTTGCGTGAGGGCCAGCTTGTGCCGCTCGATGCCGGCAAAGGGCTTGAAGGCCGAGCCCGTGGCGCGGCGGCAGTCCGCGCAGTGGCAGTTCAGCGCATAGGTGAATTCGTCAGCCACGGTGTAGTGGACGGCGCCGCACAGGCACCGGCCGGCGAGGTTGCGGACGGGGTGCGTCACCGAGGCCTTCCGCAAGCGGTAAGGGCCTCAGCCTGCGAGGCCGACAAAAACGTTCTGCACATCGTCGTTCGCGTCGATGGCCGCGAGGAACACTTCGACTTCCTCCAGGTCTTCGGCGCTCAGGCTCGCCGGATCGACCGGGTTCTTCGGCTTGTAGCCCAGCTTGGCCGACAGCACCGTGAAGCCCTGCGCCGGCAGCGCGCGGCTCACCAGGTCCAGGTCGGTCGGGTCGGTGAGGAACACGGTGGCGTTGCTCTCGCCGGCGGGCTCGAAGTCCTGCGCGCCGGCTTCGATGGCGGCGACCTCGGGGTCGGCCGTGGCGTTCGCGGGCTCCGCCTCGATCATGCCGACGTGGTCGAAATCCCACGACACCGAGCCCGACGTGCCCAGCTGCCCCTTGCGAAACAGCACGCGCATTTCAGGCGCGGTGCGGTTCACGTTGTCGGTCAGGCACTCGACCATCACCGGCACGCGGTGCGGCGCAAAGCCTTCGTAGATGACGTGCTCGAAATGCACCGCCTCGCCCGTCAGGCCCGCGCCCTTCTTGATGGCGCGGTCCAGCGTGTCCTTGGGCATCGAGACCTTGCGGGCCTGCTCCACCACCAGCCGCAGGCGCGAATTGGAGGCCGGGTCGGCGCCGTTGCGCGCCGCCATCATGATTTCCTTGGCCAGTTTTCCGAAGAGGCGGCCCTTGGCATTGGCGGCCAGGTCCTTGTGCTTTGCTTTCCACTGTGCGCCCATGGCTGATGTTCCTTCGATTCGGGGCGACTACTGTAGCCGCAGCGCGAGGGGCGGCCGCAGTTTTCTCCAAGTTCCGGAGGCGGGGCGCCGCTACGCTGGCCTCGTTCCTCCAACTCATCGATCCAGACGACGCACCATGCCCACCATGCCCTCCACCGAAACGAGACAACGGCAAACCGAAACCTTCCACCGGCTGCACACCGGCCCCGCACCACTGGTGCTCGTGAACGCGTGGGACGCGGTCAGCGCGCGCATCGTCGAGCGCGCCGGGGCGACGGCCATCGCCACCACCAGCGCGGGCATCGCGTGGGCGCTCGGCTACGCGGACGGCGAGCGCATGCCCGTCGATGAAATGCTCGCGGCCACCGCGCGCATCTGCCGCGTGAGCCGCGTGCCGGTCACCGTCGACATCGAGCGCGGCTTCGGCGACAGCACCGGGGCGGTGTGCGACGTGGTGCGCGCGCTCATCGACATGGGCGCGGTGGGCATCAATATCGAAGACGGCACGCTCCCCGGCACGCGGGACCTCGCGCCGCCGGAGATCCTGTGCGAGCGCATCGAAGCGCTGCGCCGGCTCGATGCGCGCTTTTTCATCAATGCGCGCACCGACACCTATTTCGTCGCCAACGACGATCCCGCCGCCCGCTACGAAGACACGCTGCGCCGCGCGCGGCTCTATGCGGCAGCGGGCGCCGACGGCATCTTCGTGCCGGGCATGGCGAGCCTTGCGGAAATCGCGGGCCTCGCGGCCGCGGTGCCGCTGCCCGTGAACGTCTATGCCGGCACCACGCAGGCGCCGCCGGTGCAGGTGCTCGCGGATGCCGGCGCGCGCCGCATCAGCCTGGGCTGCGGGCCGTTGCAGTCCGCGCTCGGCTTGCTCGGTCGCATCGCCGGGGAGGCCTTCGATGCAGGGCAATTCCGCGCGATGGGCGAGGGCATGCTCGCGGCGGGCGAGGTCAACGCGCTCTTTTCCGCGCTGTCCTGATCGGTTGCCGAAACCTAGAATCCCGGGAGCGTTCGAAACGCACCAAGCGCAAGGGGAGCCGGTTGGCGAAACGAAAGGGCTCATGGATTCGCCACACAGCACGCGCGACGACTCCGCGCTCATCCGCCAGGCACTGGGCACCACCGAAGCCTTCGCCGCCTGGCCTGCGGCATTGCTGGACAGGCTGCTGCGCGTGGCCTGGCTGCGCACCTGCGCACGCGGCGAGCTGGTCTACAGCGAGGCCGTGGGCGAACCCGTGGTCCTGCTCGTGGTGTCCGGCCATCTGTTGATGAGCCGCCTGGCCGCCGGCGGTCCGGGCGTGCCCATGTCCCTCATGGGGCCCGGAACGCTCATCGGCGTGCCGCGCGCGCTCGACGCCAAGGGCGAGGCGCGCTGCATCTACGGTGCGCACGGCGACGCGGTGGTCGCCGGTCTGCCCGCGCGGGAAATGCTAGGCGTGCTGGACGCCGAGCCCTCGCTCTGGAAGAGCCTGACCCTCATGCTGCTGCGCCAGCATCGCCAGATGCTCACGGCCATGATCGACCAGCTCGGCGGCAGCCTGCGCCGGCGGCTGGCCGCCACCATCGCCCGCCTCGCGCAGGTCTACGGCGTGGACGGCGCCGCGATGACGCTGCGGCTGCGCCTCTCGCAGGAAGACATGGCCGGCCTGCTGCAGGTGTCGCGCGGCGCCATCAACAGGGAACTGCGCGCGATCGAGGCGCTGGGGCTCCTGCGCGCCGACTACGGCACCGTGACCGTGCGCGACCTGCCCGCGCTGCTCGCGCTCGGCGGCATCGCCAGCCGGCCCGCGCCCTTCGAGCCGGAAAGCCAGCCGGGCCATGCGCCGGCCGACGTCGCGCTCATGCGCCAGGGCCTGGCGCTCGTCGCGCGTTTCGCCGCGTGGCCGCCCGCGGCCGTCGAGGCGCTGTTGGCCTCGGCGCAACTGGGCCGCTATCGGCGCGGCGCGCGCGTGCGCATCGAAAGGAGCGACGGCGAGCCCGAGGCGCTGGTCGTGCTCTCGGGCCACCTGCTGGCCAGCCGCGTGCACGCGGACGGGTCGTACACGCCGGTGTTCGTTTTCCATCCCGGCCTGGTCGCCAACATGTACAAGGTGCTGGATCTGCAGCACCACCTGCACGACATGTACGAGGCGCTCGACGAGCTCGTCGTGGTGCACCTGGGGGGACGCGCGATCGTGGAGCGGCTCGATGCGCAGCCCGCGCTCTGGCGGGCCATGGCGCCCCCGCTGCTGCTGGGCGCGCGCGCCGTCGGCAGGACCCTGATGGACTACCAGACCGGCAGCACCCGCCAGCGCCTGGCCGCCACCATCGCCCGGCTGGCGCAGCTGTACGGCGCGGGCGACGGCAGCCCCGGCTTGCGGCTCGCGCTCTCGCAGGACGACCTGGCGACCATGCTGCAGGTCTCGCGCCAGTCCATCAACCGCGAGATGCGCGTGCTCGAAGCGCAGGGGCTCGTGGGGAGCGAATACGGCGCGGTCAGCGTTCACCAGCTTGCGGCCCTGCGGCAATTGGGGGTGCAGGGATCGGACGAACAAGGCGCACAGGGCGCACAGGAAGCGCAGCCCTGAATTTTCAATCGTTATTAAGTTACGAATTCAACTCGATTAAATTGCCCGCCGGCCAATCCGCCTCGAATTGCGGATTGAAATTAAATGTTGGCGATCATTTTCAAAGCAATTCAATTCCGAATTCATGAAATGAACCGCCGCACAGGGTGGCATCGTGAATTCGTCGGAAAAATCCGCGCAGGATATGGCGCTCCTGCTCCAGGGGTTGGGCACCGTTCAGGCATTTGCGCCATGGTCGGCCGCCGCGCTGCGGGAATTGCTGCAATCGGCCCGTCTGGGCCGGTATGACCGGGGGGCGTCGGTTCATCGCGAAGGCCGTGGCGGCTCCGAAGCGCTGGTGGTGCTGTCGGGCTACCTGATGATGGGTTGGTCCGGACCCGCCGGCGAGCCCCTGTCGCTCACGCTGGTCGGGCCGGGCACGCTGGCGGGCATCGGCGAGCCCGAATTGCATGACGAAACCCGCTATGCGTACCGCGCGCACGACGACGGCACGCTCGTCGCGCACCTGCCGGCCCCGCTCCTGCTCGGCATTCTCGATGCGGAGCCGTCGCTCTGGAAGGGCATGGCGCCGTTTCTCCTGCGGCAGCAGCGTGCGCTGCTCACCACCCTCCTGCACCAGCTGAGCGGCCCGGTGCGCCAGCGCCTGGCGGCCACGCTCACCCGGTTCTCGCAGATCCTGGGCGGCAGCGACACCACCCGGATGCTGCGCCTGCGCCTGTCGCAGGAAGACCTCGCGGCCATGTTGCAGGTCACGCGCCAGTCCATCAACCGCGAGATGCGCGCCTTCGAGCAGCGCGGGCTCCTCAGCGCCGAGTACGGCAGCGTGATCGTGCGCAACCTCGCCGCGCTGCGCGCGCTGGGGCGCGGGGCCTGAGCGCCCGGGGCGGATTTGCCGTCCTGAATTCATTGCGGATGTGCATTTATTTGCACGATGCAAATCTCATTGCCCTCAATTGTCGCGAACATCACTTTTCAATGGAATTGAGTCGAAAGCGGGATTGCCAATTCCGGAGTGTGCAATTGTTTGCACTCGCCGCAATTGCTTCTCGGGTAATGTCTTAAACATTACTTTCCGAGCCATTTAGCGCTCGCTCGTTGGGCAATGCCCTTCTAAAGTCCGCCCCGGATCGCAATGACACCGGGTCAGCGCTCCATTCCGGCGCCATGGGAATGATTTCTGAATTGGCGCAATTCGTTATTTGCTCTTTCAAAGGGCAATCCATCGGTAGACACGGCATCCCCGGGTGCCCAATTTCTGGAGTAAACAATGAATGGAACACGGGCGCCATCTTCCGTGGCCCTTGTCGACAGCGCCGAGGTCCAGCGCCTGGGCTTGGCCACCCGGCTGGAGCGGCGGGGCTATTGCCCGATGCTGTTTGCCGGCGTGTCCGAACTGCTGGCCGCGCTGGCCAGCGGCCGGCAATTCGAGGCCCTGCTGCTGGTGGACGACGGCACCGCGGCCTGGGGCCGCCTCTCGGCGGTGTGCAGCGTGCTCGGCATGCCGGCGCTGCTCCTGACCTACGAAGCCCGCTGGCGCACCCGCACCGAGCTCGACCACGACGTGCTGCTGGCGCCGCTCTTCGACTTCGCGACCTCCGACAGCACCGACATCGAACTGGACGCGCGCCTGCGCAACCTGATCCAGCGCGCCCGCGCCAACGCCAACGGACGCCGCTACGCCCAGGTCCACGAAACCACCATCGGCGGCTACGAGTTCCTCGAAGGCCCGCAGATCGTGGTGCACAAGGGGCGCGAAATCATGCTGCAGCCGCGCCAGTTCGAACTGGCGCTCGAACTCTTTCGCAACGTCGGCCGGCTCGTTACGCGCGAGTGGCTGTGGAACTCGTTCTGGGGCCCGGTGCTGCCGCGCGAAGGCGTGCGCGCCCTGGACGTGTGCGTGGCCAACGTGCGCCGCAAGCTCGATCTGCGGCCCGAAAACGGCTTCACGCTGCGCGCTGTCTACAAGCGCGGCTACCAGCTGCGCACAACGCCGCCGCGCAACCGCACCGATGCGGGGCTGGCGCCGGCGACTGCATCCAGGCCGCCGGGTTTCGCACGCGCCGATGGCGCCCTCAACGGACTGGCCCTCGGGCCGGCCGCCCCTCTCGGCCCGGACATGGGCCTGCAGCTTTCCTGACCCCCAAGGCGAACTGAACCGAACCGAACCGCCGGCGCATCCGCGCCGCACGCGCGATCGAGGCTGTGGGGAGGGGCCCTCGATCCGTTTTTTTGTCCATCCCCCCCGTCGTTAGTTAGTTTTAAAACTGTTGACCAACATGAATAAATCACATCGCTCGGTATGGAATGAATCGCTCGGCGCCTGGGTTGCCGCTTCCGAAACCACCAAGGCGCGCGGCAAGCGCAGCAAATCCGCCCGGCTGGTGGCCGCCACGTTCGCGGGCCTGGTTCTGGCGGGTGCCTCGATGGGAAGTGCTTTTGCGGAGGATGCTCCTGCGGCAGAGGAAACGGCTGCCGCGGCACAGGATGCTCCGGCGGTTGATCAAAAGACTACCTCTGCAGATGAGAGATCTCTCCAGCGCGATCCGAGTGCGACGTCACAAGAAGACCGGCTTGCCCTCGGCCCTGCGACTGTCCCGAGTGTTTATTGGGAGGACCGCGATTTTGAAAAAGACCGGGCAGCCGCGTTTGCGACCAAAGAGGGCGAAGCCAAGCTGAGGGCAGACATGGCCCCCCAGATGTTCACGTTGTCGGGCACCGCGACTGGCATCTATGCCAGCGCTTTGAACAATATGGCTTCGGCACTTGGCGCCGCCAGCATGGCTGCTGGTTACGCCTCCACTGCTATCGGGCATTACAGCCTTGCCAAGGACGAGTCTTCCACGGCGGTGGGTGACAGCGCCGAGGCCCAGAGTTTGTCGTCAACGGCCGTTGGCGCCTATAGCTTGGCTAAGGGCGAGCAAGCTTCGGCTTTCGGTATCCTCGCAAAGGCCGATGGGGAGCGCGCTACGGCACTCGGGTCCGAGGCTGTCGCGGTCGGACTCGCGTCCACGGCCGTCGGCGATCAAGCGTTCGCAAAGGGAGAGGGCACATCAGCTATTGGCGCGCAAGCTATCGCCGAGGGCGTAAGTGCTGCAGCCTTCGGTAATTTTGCAAATGCCACCGGCGACAACACGGTTGCAGTAGGTAGCGAAGCAGCTGCAACACAACAGAACGCCGTGGCTGTGGGTAACCTCGCCGAGGCTAAAGGGATGAGATCTGTGGCAATCGGCGATTCCTCCACCGCAGACGGGGAGCGTGCCGTGGCGCTGGGTAGTGCCGCAACCGCTACCGGGCTAAACGCCACGGCAATCGGCCATTCGTCAATCTCCAACGGGTCGGCTTCGTTGGCCGCTGGCTATAACTCGGGGGCTAACGGCGAAGCTGCTGCAGCCGTCGGCAGCAATGCGCTTGCCGAGGGAAAGGCCGCCGCAGCCTTCGGCTCAGACTCCTGGGCGCAGGGAGACAATGCTCTGGCCCTTGGCCAACAGTCGCTTGCGCAGGGCACTGGCGCCGTGGCATTGGGTTGGGATTCTTGGGCGAGCACGGCAGGTGGAGTGGCGCTGGGCTCGGGTTCGTTGGCCTCCCGCGCTGGCGGCGTGGCGGGCTATGTGCCCGAGGGCGCCACGGCGGCACAAAGGGCTGCCATCGCGGCAACGACCAGCACTGTCGACTTGGACGGTAATGCGGTGGGTGCGGTATCGGTCGGCGACGAGGCCGCGGGCCTCTATCGCCAGATCACCGGCGTCGCAGCCGGCTCGGCCGACACCGACGCCGCCAACATCGCGCAGCTGAAGGCCGCCGCCGAGAACGTCAAGGCGGGCACCGTGCAGTACGCGACCAACCCCGACGGCTCGGTCAACTACAACCAGGTGACCCTGGGCAACGGCCAGGCACCGGGCGGCACGCGCATCTCGAACGTCGCGCCGGGCGTGGTGGGCACCGATGCCGTCAACGTGAACCAGCTCTCGGCCGTCTCGGCCGCGTCGGAATCGCGCTACCGCCAGTTGGACAACCACGTGCGCGACGTCGCCAAGAAGGCCTACGGTGGCGTGGCCGCCGCCATGGCGATGGAAAGCGCACCGTACGTGCCGGGCAAGGTGTCGTACTCGGCTGCGCTGGGCCACTACCAGGGCGAATCGGCCGTGGGCGTGTCGCTGCGCAAGACCTCGGACGACGGCCAGTGGAGCATCACGGGCGGCGTGTCGGCCGCATCGTCGGGCGGCGCGGGCGTGCGCGTGGGCGTGAGCGGCGTGTTCTGAGCGTTCGCGGCTGAAGCGCCGTGCCGCAGAGCGCCCGCCGCAACGGCGGCGTGAGCGGCACAGGCAAACCACCCTGAAGGGGTCGGCAACTGCACGGGGGCGCCCCAGAGCCCTCTTGCCGGAGCCGGCCCCTTTTCACGTCCGGCGCAGGGACGCGGACGCAATGCCCGCGCGCCTCGGGCGACGAAACGCCTGGGGTACAGTGGCGACCCCTTGCCGCAGCCCACACCCACCGATCCTCCCGTTCCGCACAGCATCCACCTCGAATCGGTCACGCTGGTTCGCGGCGAGCAGCGCGTCTTCGACGGGCTCACGCTCAGCCTGGACGAAGCGCGCATCGGGCTCGTCGGCGACAACGGCGCGGGCAAGAGCAGCCTGTTTCGCCTGATCAGCGGGCTCGACCAGCCGCAGCACGGGCGCGTCGTGGTGCATGGGTGCGATACCCAGACGGACCGCCGCGAACTCTCGCAGCACGTCGGCCTGATGTTCCAGAACCCCGACGACCAGATCATCTTTCCCACCGTGGCCGAAGAGCTCGCGTTCAGCCTCACCGCGCGCGGCCAGACGCGGCAGGCGGCGCGCGAGCGGGCACGAGAATTCCTCGCGGAGCGCGGGCTCGCGGCGTGGGCCGGTCGCGCCATCGGCGAACTCAGCCAGGGCCAGCGCCAGCAGGTGTGCCTGCTCGCGCTGCAGATCAGCCAGCCCGCCACGCTGCTGCTGGACGAACCGTTCGCGAGCCTCGACCTGCTGAGCCAGGCGCGGCTCGCGGCGCAGCTCGAAGCGACCGGGCAGCAGATCGTCGTTTCCACGCATTTGCTCGAGCACGTCCACGGCTTCGAGCGCGTGCTGTGGCTCGAGCAGGGCCGGGTGCGCGCCGACGGGCCGGGCCGCGAGGTCTGCGAGGCCTATGCCGAAGACGTGCGCCGGCGCGCGGCGGCCGAGCGGAGCGCGCGGCATTCCGAGGCCGAGCGGGACGCACGGCGTGCGTAGCCTCTATTCATCCCATCCGACCTGGCTGCATGCGGTGCCCGCGTGGGTCAAGCTCGCGGTGCTTTCGGTGTGCGGCACGCTGCTGGTGCTGGTCGCGCGGCCGGTGCATCTGGGCATTGCGTGCGCGGTGGTGCTGCTGCTTTTCGCATCGCTCGGCCGCACCGCGTGGCGGCGCTTGCGGATGCTGGTCGGCATCGCGATCGGCTGCGCGTTGATCGTGGGCTTTCACTGGTTCCTGGGCACGACCATGCTCGGCGTCGCGAGCGCGCTGCGCCTGGCGAGCGCGGCCGTGCTCGCGCTGATGCTCACGCTCACCACGCGTTTCGAAGACCTGCTGGCCGTGCTCGAAACCGTGATGCAGCCGCTGCAGCGCCTGGGCGTTCCGACCGAGCGCATCGCGCTGGGCATCGGCCTCATGCTGCGCTTTGCCGAGAACTTCTACGTGCAGTGGCAGCGGCTGGACGACGCCTACCGCGCCCGCGCGGGCCACGGCGGCGGCATTCGGCTGCTGGCGCCGCTGACCATCCGCACGCTGCAGACGGCCGAGCGCGTGGCCGATGCGCTGGCCGCGCGGCTGGGGCGATAGCCCAGGCAGCGCGGCGCAGAATCCGACCACACCCCTCTCCCGAATCCCGACATGACCACCACCGGCTCCCTCACCTCGTCCCGCTCGCTCTCGTACATCGCGCTGTTCGCGGCGTTGATGGCGGTGTTCGGGCTCATCCCGAAGGTCGACCTGCCGTTCGGCGTGCCGATCACGCTGCAGTCGCTGGGCGTGATGCTGGCCGGCTGCCTGCTCGGGCCGCGGCGCGGCTTTTTCGCGATCGCGCTGTTCCTGCTCGCGGTGGCGCTCGGTCTGCCGCTGCTGCCGGGCGGTCGCGGCGGGTTGGCGGTGTTCGTCGCGCCGGCCGGAGGCTTTCTGTTCGGCTGGATGTTCGGCGCTTTCGTGTGCGGGCTCCTGATGCGCCGCATGGCCGGCGCCACGGGCAAGGGGCTGCTGGCCGCGGCGTTCTTCGCGTCGGTGGTCGGCGGGATCGTGGTGGTCTATGCGTTCGGCATCGTGGGGCTCTCGCTGATCGCCCACATGTCGCTCTCGCAGGCGGCGCTCGCGATGCTGGTGTTCATTCCGGGCGACCTCATCAAGTGCGGCATCTGCGCGATGCTCGTGCAGACGGTGATGCGCGGCATGCCGAGCTGGCGGCTCGATCGCGACTGATCGCGTTCAGAGGCCGCGCCGCTTGAACACGGTGCGCGAAAGGTAGTCCTTGCGCGGGCCCTTCACGAGGTGCTCGACGACGAAGGTGCCGTCGGCAAGGAACCGGTAGATGCTGTCGTACTGGTCGGCCACGCAAAGGTGGCCGGCCGCGCCGACCAGCGCGTCGCCTTCGCGCACGATGGCGATGTCGTGGAAGAGCCGCAGCGGCGTCTCGGCGAAGAACACCGAGAAGCCGTCCGGGCTGCGCTCGTAGACGTATTCGCGGTGCCCGTCGAACGACTGGCCGTCTGGCAGGCGGATGCGCCCGTCTTCGCGGTACTTCAGCTGGCAGGTTTCGAGACGCGTGAACCCGGCCATGCCAGTCATCGTCGCCTTGCTCTCGATGGTGCGGTCCAGGTCCCAGGCGCCTTCGAGCCGGGCGAAGACCGTGTCCGGCGTGCCCCAGAAAGCGAGGGGCGGCAGGGGCGTCGTTTCCATGCGCGAACTGTAGGTCAAACGGAAGTTCGCTGACCTTTGGGCATTGATTGTTTCCGTTCTGTGAACGCCGCGGTTCGTTTTGCTACGGGTTTTTACCTAGATGGCGTCGCACAATACATCTCACGGACCAGCCAAACAGTTGATCCGGGTGAACAGGGCCCCGAGCGAGGTGGCCGCCCCCCGCAGGGACGGTGACCCACCCAAGACCGGTTCGAATCATCCAAGCAAGAAATTGAACTGAATTGAAGGAAATCCAAATGACCGCCTCGAAGATCCTCTCCGCCGTTGCTGTTGCCCTGATGGCTGTTGCCGGTGCCGCCCACGCTGAAAGCTATGACGGCGTGCACCAACTGACCTCGGCCGCCGCCCGCGCCGACGTCGCCAGCCAGGCCGTGGTCGCCGCGCACAGCGCCAACCCGTACGCCACCGGCGCCAATGCAGGCCCCGCACCGGTCTTCGTGTCGTCGACCAGCCGCGGTGCCGTCCGCGCCGAAGCCGTCGCCGCTGCACACAGCGCCGATCCGTACGCCGAAGGCGCATCGGCTGGCGTGGCCCCGCTGGTCGCCAGCACCGTGGACCGCAACGCCGTCCGCGCCGCAGCCCGCGCTGCCGCTCGTGGCGACGCACTGCCGCTGTAATCCGCCGAGAGCGTCAGCTCTCCAAAAAGCCGACCCCTGCGAAAGCATGGGTCGGCTTTTTCTTTGCCCCGCGATGTCCTCATGACACCGTCAGACTGCCTTCGTACCATCGCCCGATATGCAAGCCCTCGCCTTCGACCCCCGCCAGACCGCCCTCATCTCCATCGACCTGCAGCGCAGCAACGTCGGCCGCCCGCTGGCGCCGCACGCTGCGGCGGACGTGGTCCAGCGCAGCACGCGCATCGCCGATGCGCTGCGCGCGGCGGGCGGCACCGTGGTGTGGGTGCGCGTCGATCTCGCCGGACTGCTGAGCCTGCCGTCGGACACGCCGCTGCGCCCGCCCGGCTCGCCCGTGCCGCCGCCCGAACTCTCCGAACTGGTGCCCGAAGTGCGCGTGCACGACGGCGACGTGCGGATCACCAAGCGCCAATGGGGCGCCTTCTACGGCACGGACCTGGACCTGCAACTGCGCCGCCGTGGCATCAGGACGCTGGTGATGAGCGGCATCGCGACCAATTTCGGCGTCGAATCGACGGCGCGCGCGGCGTTCGACCGCGGCTATGAACTGGTGTTCGTGGAAGACGCGATGACTTCGCTGGCCGCCGAGCCGCACGCCTTCACGGTCAAGGAACTGTTCCCGCGCATGGGGCGCGTGCGTTCCACGGACGAATTCGTCGCAGCGATCGCTGGCAAGAACTGAAACTGCTCAGCGCGCGGCCAGCAGCCGCAGGCCGGCGACGATGAAAGGCGCGCTGTCCGGCGCGGCCGTCTCGTGCAGTTCGACGGTCCACTGCGAGCGCGCGTCGTCGGATGTGGGGCGCGCGCAAAGCTCGCACGCATAGAGCACCCGGCCGGCGCGCGTCGTGTCGTCGCGCACGGCCACCGCCTCGTCGCAGCATTCGTCCACCACGCGCCAGCGGCCATCGGTTTCGTCGCACACCGACCGCCGCATCAGCCGCACAACGATGCGCTCCGGCGCCGCCGTGCGCTCGCCGCCCTGCGCCTCGGGCACGGTCGCCAACAGGCGCACGTCGAGCGGCTCGCCGACGCGAAAGCCTTCGCCGCGCTCCAGCGAGATGCCGCTCAACGCCACGCGCACGCGGCGCCGCTCGCGCCAGCCCGAGGCGACGAAGACGACCGTCAGCACCGAGAACATCGCGAACACCGGCAGGCCGACCGCCATCCAGAGCCACTGCCACCCGCCGGCCAGCGCCCAGGTCATCGCGTTGAAGCCGAAGACCGCGAAGAAGACGAGCACCGCGAGCGCGATGAGCCACGCCGCCCAGTCGCCGATGGATTTGCGCACGCGCTCCGTGGCCTGCGGCGCTTCGGAGGTCCATTCGGCGGGCAGCGTTTCATCGACGGGCGGCAGGCCGGCCGTTCGCGGGTCGGGCCACGGCGACCAGAAATCGCCCGCCGCGTTTTCCAGCGCGATCCATTGGAGATCGGTCCACGCCGGCAGGTAGGCCGTGGCGGTTTCCTCGCCTTCCACCCGCAGCGCGGTGCCTGTCGCGCCGTCGGGCGTCGCGGCCTCGAAGCCGCGCGGGTACACGCCGGGCGCGCGGTGCATTCGCCGCTCGCGCACATCGACGATCAGCGTGTCACCGCCGGCTTCCAACGCCTGGTAGCGGCCGTCGGGCGAGATGCAGCCGTACCCCGGCGCGTGTCCGGACAGATGGGCGATCAGTGCAACGGACGGATGAAGGCGGGGCATCGGGGCACGGGGGAGGAGCCACCGAGCATAGCCATGCGGCCCGAGGCGCCGGCGGCACCACGCCGGTGCGGCACTCGGCCTAAAGTTCGCCTGGACAGGCTGCGCGACAGGCCGCGGCTGCGCCAAAAGGCGCATTGCCTTGCCGCAGCGCATCAATCATGATGGCGGCGCGGAAGGGACGACCGCCCGACTTCATGCTTTCGCATTACTGCGCCACGGTGGTGCGGGCACGCGAAAATACGACGACGTTTCCGCCAGGAAAAATGAAAGCATGATCCGTCGCCCCCGATGCGACAACCCAACACGCATGGCTCTAACTCTCGACCCTGAAGATACGCGCGGACGCATTCACGATCTCGTGTGGTGCGGCTTCTATCCCGATGCCGATGTCGAGTGGATGGTCACCGACGAGTATCTCGACCCCGACGAACTCACGAGCGAAGACCGGGCCTGGGTCAAGGCCGAGGCGGCCGGCATCTGCGCCGCCAAGCGCGCGGCCGAGGCCGAGTGGCCGGCCGAGACGGAGTACGACCGGCTCGAAGCAGTATTCGCGCAACTGCGCAACGAAAAGATCATTGCGCTGCACCGCGCGGGCAACACGCTCTCCGACGGCCACGACGACGTGCGCGAACACTGGCGTGCGGCGGGGCGCCTGGCCTCGGGCATCCGGGGGTGCTGCTTCTATCACTCGCAGGACCTGGACACGGCCGTGCGCACCGGCCGGCTGCACCTGGCATTCAGCGGCGGCATGATCCCCGAAATCGAGCAGCGCGAGGCCAACACCGTGGTGGTGGGCCACCGCATCGTCGAGCTGCTGCGCGCCGCCGGCTTCGAGGCGCACTGGAGCGGCAACATCAACGAGCGCATCGAAGCCGAACTCGGCCAATGGCGCAAGCGAGGCCCCTCGGTGTGAGCGCGCCGGCCTGGCTGCCGCCGCGCCGCATCGATGCCATCGATTTCTGGCTGCGCTCCCGGCTGCTGGCCAGCGCCCATTCGCTGCGCGAGGCGCTGCGGCCTTCGGCGCGGCGCTGGCAGGGCGGCACGCACGCATTGGCCGATGCGCCTGTACTTGCGCAGTACCGCACCCCGCTCTGGACCGACGGACGCGCGGACGAATTCCCCCTCGTGGCCGGCAAGGTGCAGAACCTGCGCGTGGCGCGCCGGGCCTTCGATGCGATCGAGGTGCCCGCCGGCGAGGTGCTGAGCTTCTGGCGCCAGCTGGGCCGGCCGGGCGCGTTGCGCGGTTTCGTGCAGGGGCGCGAACTGCGCGGCGGTTGCGTCGTGCCGACGCTGGCCGGGGGCCTGTGCCAACTCTCGAACGCGCTCGCCACCGTGGCCGCACGCGCCGGGCTGGAGCTGGTGGAGCGCCATGGCCACACGGCGCGCATCGAACAGGCCGCCGACGCTGCGGGCGATGCGGTGGATGCCACGGTGTTCTGGAACTACGTCGATCTGAAAGTGCGCGCCAGGCATGCCTGGCGGCTTGAAGTCGAGCTGACTTCCGACGAACTGGTGCTGCGCATCCGCGCTCGCTCGCCGCTTGCGATGCCCGTGACGCCGATGGCACTGCGGCGGGCGAGCGAGGAGGGCGGCAGCAACGCATTGCCGATGGCACGCGGCTGCCTCAGTTGCGACCAGACCGCCTGCTTCCGGCATCGCGCACTCCCCGCCGTGGCGCAGCAGGGGCGCACGGCCATCCTGCTCGATGCGTGGACGCCCGAGTTCGCGCGCTATCTCGCCGAACACCTTGCCGGCGCCGACCGCATGCAGCCCGCGCCGGTGCGGCTCACGTTCTGGCGCGCCGGCCCGGCCGCGGGCTGGCATCGAGAAGCCGCCGCGGATGCGCGATCGCCGTGGTGGGCCAGCCTGCGTCGCGCCATGTGGCAGCGTCTCTGGGCGCGGCATGCGGGCAAGCGGCAGGGCAGCCTGATCGACGGCCAGCGCTGGCTGGCGCTCGCCTTCGCCGCGCGACTGAAACCCGAGCACACGCAACTCGTGATCGACCAGGGGCTGCTGCCGCATCTGCAGCAGATCGGCGCGCTCGATGGCCGCCGCATCACGGTGCTGGCCAGCACGCTGCCGATGGCGGAGATCGAGCGCCGGCTCGATGCAGCCGCGCAGCGCTGGCCGGACGACGCGACGCTGCGTGACTTTCGCGCCGACCCGGCGCTCGTGCTCGCCGAGACCGCGGCGTTGGCGCGCGTTGCGATGGTGGTCACGCCGCATGCGGCGGTCGCCGCGCACCTGGCCGCGATGGCGCCGCAGGCGGAAACATTGCGGCTCGACTGGGTGCTGCCCGCTGTTCGCGCTGCCGATGCCGCACGCGATGCGCCGCCGCTGATCGTCTTCGCCGCGAGCGCGCTCGCGCGAAAGGGCGCGCGCGAGCTGGCAGCGGCGCTGCAGGGCTGGCCCTGCCGCCTGCGCGTGCTCGGTTCGCCCTCGGACGACGCGCAGCTCTGGCGCGGCATCGACAGCGTCGCGCACATGCACTGGCGGGGCGATGGGTTGAACGGCGCCCGCGTGGTCGTGCTGCCCGCGCACATCGAGCACGCGCCGCGCGCGCTCCTGCGTGCCCTGGCGGCCGGCGTGCCGGTGGTGGCATCGAGCGCCTGCGGCCTCGCGGGACTGCCCGGCGTGCGCGAAGTCGCGGCGGGCGATGTGGAGGGTCTGCGCGCGGCATTGAGGAATGCCTGCAACGCGGACGACAACAAGAACGACGAAAGCATTTCATGACCATCGATCTCCAGACGCTCAAGTGCGGCGAATGCGGCAGCAGCGCGCTCAAGCGCACGGGCCTGAACGAATACACCTGCGACCACTGCGGCTCCGTCACGCTGGTGGAGGACAACGTCTCCGACCGGCTCGAACGCGTGCTCAACCAGGTCAAGAACGAAGCTGGCCGGCGGCTCGCGGCCGAGCAGGCGCTTCGGCAGAACTGGGTGCTGCGCAACATCGGCATCGCGGTCATCGGCGTGCTCGGGCTGGTGCTGGTGTGGCGCATCGTCGCGGCGCTTGTCGAGCCGCGCCGGCCGGACGACAGGCGGCCCGTGGTCGCGGCGGTGGTCGACCGCAGCATTCCCACCGACGGCCTGAAGCTGGGCGAGCCGCGGCAGGTGCTGGTGGGCAGCGGCAGTTCGGCGCAGCCCAAGCTGCTGGTGGTGGCGCGCAACGAGACCGGCAAGCCGCTGTCGCGCGCGGGCATCCGCGCGACCTACTACGACGGCGACAGCAAGGTGGACGAGCGCACCGAGACGCTGCCGATCTACGTGCTGGAGCCCGGCGAGAGCGCGCCCGCGCTGATCGACATGCCGAATGGAAAGAATGTCACGCGCCAGGAGCTGCAGGTGCAGAAACTCTCCGCGCCCTACAACGCGGTGCAGGGGCCGCGCCTCGCGTTCACGCGCGTGCGGCTGGTGCAGCAGGGCGAGCGCGTGCGGCTGGTGGGCCGCATCGACAACACGCGCAAGGACGCGGCCACGCTCGGCGGCATCGACGTGCTGGCCACGCTGTACGACGACGCGGGGCAGGTGATCGGCTTCGGCCACGGCTATGCGCAGGCGAGCGAACTCAAGCCCGGCGCGCAGACCTCGGTGGACGTGAGCGTCGCGCGCTTCGGCCGCGCGACGGCGATCGCGGCCTGGGACTACCGCATCGGCTACAACACCGTCGACGCCGCGGGCGCGCGCACGCCGGTGCTCAACGCCGAGCGGGTGGTCCGCACGGCGGCGGGGCCGGAGAGCTTCAACCCCGATCTGCGGCTGGGCACCGAGGACCTCCTGGCCGAGGACAGCGAGCGCTTCGATCCGAAGGACCTTGAACTGCTGCCGCTGGTCGATGGGCGCAACAACATCCAGCAGCGGCTCTTTCTCGGCGAGCTGGTGAACCGCAGCACCGACGCGATCGTGCTCGCGCCGGGCGGCGTGATCTCGCGCTTCAGCGGAAGCAAGGCGCACGGCACGACGAACATCTCGGGTCTGGCGTACCTGTACCCGGGCGAGCGTTTTCCGATCTTCCTGGAGCCGCAGGACATGGAGCGCTTCACCTCGACCCGCATCGAATGGAAGCCGATGCGCCGCGCCGCGCTGCCGGGGCCGCGCAAGCCGCTGGAGGTGAAGGTCGCCGGCACCAAGGCCGAGCTGGGCAGCGTGCTGCTGAACTTCAGCCAGCGCTTCACCTACAAGAGCGTGGAGGTCACGGGCAGCGTGAAGAACCCGGGCAACGCGATCATCGGCAAGGTGCGGCTGTGGGTGAGCCTGCGCGACCGCAACGGGCAGCTCACCGGCTTCAAGCTGGTGGACAACCTGCCGGCCATCGCGCCGGGCGAGAGCGTGCCGTTCCAGGTGAACGTGGAGCAGAACGGCCGCGACTTCGCGAGCGTGACGACGCTATACCAAACCGAATAGCCCCTGCCGTGGCGGCGGCGTACGGATCGCGCCATGATGGCGCCCATGATTCCGTTCTCGATCCTCGACCTCTCCCCCATCACCGAGGGCAGCGACGCCGCGCAGTCGTTCCGCAACTCGCTCTCGCTGGCGCAGCATGGCGAAAAGCTCGGCTACACGCGCTATTGGCTCGCCGAGCACCACGGTATGCCGGGCATCGCGAGCGCGGCGACCGCGGTGCTCTTGTCGTACATCGGGGCGGGCACCACGTCCATTCGTATCGGCGCCGGCGGCGTGATGCTGCCGAACCACTCGCCGCTGGTGATCGCCGAGCAGTTCGGCACGCTGGCGTCGCTCTACCCGGGGCGCGTCGACCTGGGGCTCGGACGCGCGCCGGGCTCCGACCAGCGCACCGCGCGCGCCCTGCGCCGCAACCTCGAATCGGACGCCGACCAGTTCCCGCAGGACGTGGTCGAGCTGATGGATCTCATGTCCAAGACGCCGCAGCAGCCCGTGCGGGCCGTGCCTGGCGAGGGGCTGGAAGTGCCGGTGTGGATCCTCGGTTCCAGCACCTTCGGCGCGCAGCTGGCGGCGCACCTGGGCCTGCCCTATGCCTTTGCCTCGCATTTCGCGCCGCAGCAGATCATGCAGGCCATCCAGATCTATCGCGAGACCTTCAAGCCCTCGGCGCAACTGAAGAAGCCGTACGTGATGCTGGGCTTCAACGTGTTCGCGGCCGACACCGACGAGGAGGCCGAGTTCCGCGCCACCTCGTGGCAGCAGGCCTTCGTGAACCTGCGCAGCGGCCGGCCCGGCCGCCTGCCGCCGCCGGTGGAGAACTACCGCCAGAAGGTGGGCCCGGCGGAGAACGCGCTGCTCGACTCGGTGCTCTCGTGCTCGGCGGTCGGCTCGGTCGAGACGGTGCGCCAGGGCGTGGAGGCCTTCGTCGCGCGCACCGGCGCCGACGAGCTGATGATCACCTCGCAGGTGTTCGACCACGCGGCGCGGCTGCGCTCCTACGAGCTGCTGGCCGGCATCCGCTAAGGCGCGCCTCGGGGCATCCGGGGGCGCATTTCCCCCACGCCGCAAGCCGCTACCCCGGGGCTGGGACAATGGCGGGCTTATGGCAAAGCAACGGATCGTGGTCGGACTGAGCGGCGGAGTGGACTCCGCCGTCACCGCGCACCTGCTCAAGCAGCAGGGGCACGAGGTGGTCGGCATCTTCATGAAGAACTGGGAAGACGACGACGACAGCGAATACTGCTCGTCGAACATCGACTTCATCGACGCCGCCAGCGTGGCCGACGTGCTGGGCATCGAGATCGAGCACGTCAACTTCGCCGCCGACTACAAGGACCGCGTATTCGCCGAGTTTTTGCGCGAATACAAGGCCGGCCGCACGCCCAACCCCGACGTGCTGTGCAACGCCGAGATCAAGTTCAAGGCATTCCTCGACCATGCGATGCGTCTGGGCGCCGAGAAGATCGCCACAGGCCACTACGCGCGCGTGCGGTTGAACGAAGCCGCCGGCCGGCACGAGCTGCTCAAGGGGCTCGACCCCGGCAAGGACCAGAGCTATTTCCTGCACCGCCTGAACCAGGCGCAGCTCTCGAAGACGCTGTTTCCGGTCGGCGAGCTGCACAAGACCGAGGTGCGCCGCATCGCGGAAGAAATCGGCCTGCCCAACGCGAAGAAGAAGGACTCGACCGGCATCTGCTTCATCGGCGAGCGGCCGTTCCGCGATTTTTTGAACCGCTACATCTCCAAGGAGCCGGGCCCGATCAAGGACGACCGCGGTCGCAAGCTCGGCGAGCACCAGGGGCTGAGCTTCTACACGCTGGGGCAGCGGCAGGGGCTGGGCATCGGCGGCGTCAAGGAGAAGGGCGCGCAGCGCGGATCGGGCGACCATTCGCCGTGGTTCGTGGCCCGCAAGGACGTGGAGAAGAACACGCTCTGGGTGGTGCAGGGGCACGACCATCCGTGGCTCCTTTCGTCGGCGCTGAATGCGGACGATGCGAGCTGGGTGTCGGGCGAGGCGCCCGCCGCGGGCAGCTACGGCTCGAAGGCGCGCTACCGGCAGGCGGATGCGGGGTGCGAACTCTCCGATGGCGCAGATGGCGCGAATGGCGCTTTCAGCCTGCGCTTCGGCGCGCCGCAATGGGCGGTCACGCCGGGGCAGTCGGCCGTGCTCTACGACGGCGAGCGCTGCCTCGGGGGCGGCGTCATCGTCTGACCGGCGGGGTCCGCACCGATTCGTCGATGTGGATCAGCGCGAGCGGGTGGCGCTGGCCGGCCAGGTAGTCTTCGACGCACTGCAGCAGCAGCGGGCTGCGATGCCGCGCGACGCTGGCGCGGATTTCGTCGGGCGTCATCCACAGCGTGCGCACGATGCCTTCGTCGAGCGCGCGGCCTTCTTCCTTCGCGCCGAGCACGCCGGTGAAAGCGAAGCGCATGTAGGTCACGTCTTCTCCCTGCTCGGCCTTCGGGCGCGAGCGCGCCATGTAGACGCCGACGAGCGCGGTCGGGGTGAAGTGGTGGGCGGTTTCCTCGAGCGTTTCGCGGATGCAGCCTTCGGCCGGCGATTCGCCGGGGTCGAGGTGGCCTGCGGGCGTGTTGAGCATGAGGCCGTCGCCGGCATGCTCCTCGACCAGCAGGAACCGGCCGTCCTGCTCGATCACCGCGGCGACGGTGACATTGGGCTTCCAGCGCGTGGCCATGGCTGACTCCCGGCTATCGCAGCACGTAGCCCGCGAAGCGCCAGGTGCGGTCGCGGTCGAGGTGGAAGCTCACGAGCTCGCGCAAGGTGCCCTCGGGCTTGTTGGCGAAGCGGGTCTCGTATTCGACGCTGACGTACTGGCCGGCGGTGTCCGCATCGGCGTCGGCCACGACCTGGCGGTTGACCGCCACCCAGGTGCGCTGCTGGGGCGCCCCGAGCGACGCGCGGTTGCTGGCGACCTTGCCCGTGAAGTCGGCGCGGGTCACGCGCTTGCGGGTGGCCGGCGTGGCGCCGTCCCAGAGTTCGCCGGCCTTGCCCTGGTCGATCATCTGGATCGCCTGCATGCCGCCGCGCACCATGTCGCTGGCCTCGACGATGTCCTGTGCGGCCGCCAGGCCGGTGAAGCTGCTCCAGAGCAGCGTGGCGGCGAGCAGCAGCCGGGTCGTGCGGTTCATCGTCTCATTCCTTTTTTGGGTGCCGGGACGCCGTTGGAGACTGTAGCTCGGCGGAGATTCCCGGCCTGTCGGGTGGGCGCAACTAGCGCGCGGATGCGGGCAAGGTGCTCGCCTCGATCGTTTCGAGCCGGTAGCCCAGTCCGTAGATGGCCAGCAGCAGGAAACCGTTCTTGGGTCGCAGGTCGAGCTTGGTCCGAAGGCGTGACACATGGGTGTCGAGCGAGCGCGAGAGCGCCTCCACGCCCAGCCCCCACACCGCTTCGTGCAGGTGCTCGCGCGAGAGCAGGCGCCCGAGGTTCTGGAACAGGAAGAGCGCCAGCTCGTACTCGCGGTTCTTCAGCTCCACCGGCTTGCCCTTGACCTTCAGGATGCGCGCGGGCGGGTAGAAATGGTAGGGCCCGAAGATGAGCTCCGCCTCGTGCTTGGACGGATACGAGCGGCGCAGCAGCGCGTTGACGCGGGCCTCGAGTTCGCCGGCCCGGATGGGCTTGGCCATGAAGTCATCGGCGCCGCTGTTGAGGCCCGCGACCATGTCGGCCTCGTCGCGCCGGTCGGTCACGAAGAGGATGGGCAGGCGGCTCTTGAGCGCGTGCCGGATGGTCTTCACCACGTCCAGGCCCTTCATGTCGGGCAGGCCCCAATCGAGTATCAGCAGGTCGAAAGTCTGCCGGCGCAAGGACTGCAGCAGCGTTTTTCCTTCGGTGTAGACGTGCGGCTCGTGCCCGAGCCGCTTCATGGTCTGTTTGATCAACTTGAGCTGTTCCGGCCCGTTGTCCAGTACGGCAATACGCATTCCATCCCCTTTTTCCTCCCTTCGCCAACCTCAGTGAGCGGGCGATTGATCAGAAGTGTATCTATCTGCGTCTGACGTAAAAAATGGAGATTCCAACTAATGCACGCATATTGCGTTTTTCAGGGGAATACCGGGGAGAGATAACTACAGTTGAATACAAATGCTGTTATTCCGGCCACCATCGTTTACGTCCCGGCCCCTGATCCACGGGTTCTTGATCGGGATCAAGACGCCGATGCGGTCTTCGGGCGAGACTGCCCCCATCCGACCGGCAAATACCCGAAGTCGCTATAAATTAGATAGCTATATCAATAGCATGCATGGGGCTTGGCAGGCAAATTCGCTGCGACATTCCTGCGACACGGGCCGCTGTAATCTTGCTGTAAGCTCTGCCCGCATTCCGTGCTGCCCCTTCCCCCTGAGGAGATCTCTATGCTGATAGGCGTGCCTGCCGAAACCGCGGCTGGCGAAACCCGAGTGGCCGTGACACCCGAAACGGTGAAGAAACTGGTCGCTTCCGGGCACATCGTTCGTGTTCAGTCGGGGGCCGGCGTCGCAGCCAGCGTCACCGATGCGGCTTACCAGACCGCAGGTGCGGAAATCACCGACCAGGCCGGCGCGCTGTCCGCCGACATGGTGCTCAAGGTGCGCACGCCCAGCGATGCCGAGGCTTCGCTGATGAAGCCGGGCGCCGTCGTCATCGGCATGCTCAACCCGTTCGATGCCGCGGGCCTGCAGCGCCTGGCGTCGGCCGGCGTGACCGGCTTCGCGCTCGAGGCGGCGCCGCGCACCACCCGCGCCCAGAGCATGGACGTGCTCTCCTCGCAAGCCAACATCGCCGGCTACAAGGCCGTGATGATCGCGGCCGACCGCTACCAGCGCTTCTTCCCGATGCTCATGACGGCCGCCGGCACCGTGAAGGCCGCGCGCGTCGTCATCTTGGGCGTCGGCGTGGCCGGCCTGCAGGCCATCGCCACGGCCAAGCGCCTGGGCGCCGTGATCGAAGCCTCCGACGTTCGCCCGAGCGTGAAGGAACAGATCGAATCGCTCGGCGGCAAGTTCATCGAGGTGTCGTACGACACCGATGAAGAAAAGGAAGCCGCCGTCGGCGTGGGCGGCTACGCCAAGCCGATGCCCCCGAGCTGGCTCGCGCGCCAGCAGATCGAGGTGGCCAAGCGCGTGGCGCTGGCCGACATCGTCATCAGCACCGCGCTCATTCCCGGCCGCGCCGCGCCCACGCTCATCACCGAGGACATGGTCAAGTCCATGAAGCCCGGCTCGGTGATCGTGGACATCGCCGCTGGCAAGGGTGCCGTCAATCCCGATGGTGGCATCGGCGGCAACTGCCCGCTGTCGGAAGCCGACAAGACGGTGGTCAAGCACGGCGTGACCATCGTGGGCGAAACCAACCTCGCGGCGCTCGTGGCGGCCGACGCATCGGCGCTCTATGCGCGCAACGTGCTCGACTTCCTGAAGCTCATCGTCACGAAGGAAGGTGCGCTCAAGATCGACCTGGAAGACGACATCGTCGCCGCCTGCCGCATGACGCATGACGGCCAGGTCACGAAGAAATAAAGCGAACAGCGAACAGCGAACCCGCCGAGGAGAACAAGCGCCATGGATCCCGTTTCCCACACAGTCATCAACCTGATCATCTTTGTGCTGGCCATCTACGTGGGCTACCACGTGGTCTGGACCGTCACGCCCGCGCTGCACACGCCGCTGATGGCCGTGACCAACGCGATCTCGGCGATCGTGATCGTGGGCGCCATGCTGGCGGCCGCGCTCACCACCACGCCGCTGGGCAAGACCATGGGCGTGCTCGCGGTGGCCCTGGCCGCGGTGAATGTCTTCGGCGGCTTCCTGGTCACGCGGCGGATGCTGGAGATGTTCAAGAAGAAAGAAAAGAAAGCAGCCGCACCCAAGGCTGAAGAGGGAGCTTCCAAGTGAGCATGAACCTCGTCACGCTGCTGTACCTGGTTGCCAGCGTCTGCTTCATCCAGGCCCTGAAGGGCCTCTCGCATCCCACCACCTCGATCCGCGGCAACGTCTTCGGCATGACCGGCATGGCCATCGCCGTGCTCACGACCATCGCGCTGATCCACGGACAGGCGCGCTCGCTCAACGTCGACTTCGGCACCGGCATCGTCTACGTGCTCGCGGCCGTGGTGGTCGGCGGGGGCCTGGGTGCCTTCATGGCCAACAAGGTCGAGATGACCAAGATGCCCGAGCTGGTCGCCTTCATGCACAGCATGATCGGCCTGGCCGCGGTCTTCATCGGCGTGGCCGCGGTGGCCGAGCCTTGGGCCTTCGGCATCACGGCCGCGCCCGTGGCCGCACTCATCGGCGCCAACACGCCCGATGGCGCCGTCATCCTGGACGGCTTCGTGCGCTACGCCATTCCCGCAGGCAACCGGCTCGAACTGTTCCTGGGCGCGGCCATCGGTGCCATCACCTTCAGCGGCTCGGTCATCGCCTTCGGCAAGCTCTCGGGCAAGTACAAGTTCCGCCTGTTCCAGGGCGCGCCGGTGCAGTTCTCGGGCCAGCACATGCTGAACCTCGTGCTGGGTCTCCTGACCGTCGCGCTGGGCCTGGTGTTCGTCTTCACCGAGAGCTGGCCGGCCTTCTTCGCGATGCTGGCGCTGGCCTTCGTGATGGGCGTGCTCATCATCATCCCGATCGGCGGGGCCGACATGCCGGTGGTGGTGTCGATGCTCAACAGCTACTCGGGCTGGGCGGCCGCGGGCATCGGCTTCAGCCTGAACAACGCGATGCTGATCGTGGCCGGTTCGCTGGTGGGCTCCTCGGGCGCGATCCTCTCGTACATCATGTGCAAGGCGATGAATCGCTCGTTCTTCAACGTGATCCTGGGCGGCTTCGGCGGCGAGGCGGCCACCACCGGCGGCGCAGCCAAGGAACAGCGCCCGGTGAAGACCGGCAGCGCCGACGACGCGGCCTTCGTGCTCGGCAATGCCGAGACCGTGGTGATCGTGCCAGGCTACGGCCTGGCGGTCGCGCGCGCGCAGCACGCCGTCAAGGAACTCGCGGCCAAGCTCACCGAGAAGGGCATCACCGTCAAGTACGCGATCCACCCGGTGGCCGGCCGCATGCCTGGCCACATGAACGTGCTGCTGGCCGAGGCCGAGGTGCCCTACGACCAGGTGTTCGAGATGGAAGACATCAACGGCGAGTTCGGCCAGGCCGACGTGGCGATCATCCTGGGCGCCAACGACGTGGTGAACCCGGCCGCGCACACCAAGGGCAGCCCGATCTACGGCATGCCCATTCTTGAGGCCTACAAGGCCAAGACGGTGATCGTGAACAAGCGCTCCATGGCGGCGGGCTACGCGGGCCTGGACAACGAACTCTTCTACATGGACAAGACCATGATGGTTTTTGGGGATGCGAAGAAAGTAGTGGAAGATATGGGCAAGGCCATCGAATAGGCCGGCGATCCCGGGCCGCGCTGCAAGGCGCGGCCAGATCATCGCGGCGCCATTCGAGCGCCGTTTTCGTTTCAGTTACCCGCAAGTTCCAAGACCTGGAGGAGACACATCCATGACCGACCGCCCCTGGCTCAGCAGCTACCCGCAAGGCGTGCCCGCCGACATCGACGCTTCGCACTATTCCTCGCTGGTCGGGCTCATGGAAGAGAGCTTCACCAAGTACGCCGACCGCACGGCCTACAGCTTCATGGGCAAGGACGTGAGCTACGCGGAGACCGACAAGCAGAGCAAGGCGTTCGCTGCGTACCTGCAGGGCCTGGGCCTCGTGAAGGGCGACCGCGTGGCCGCGATGATGCCCAACTGCCCGCAGTACCCCATCGCGGTGGCGGCCATCCTTCGCGCGGGCCTCATCCTGGTGAATGTGAACCCGCTCTACACGCCGCGCGAACTGGAGCACCAGTTGAAGGACTCGGGCGCCAAGGCCATCGTGATCATGGAGAACTTCGGCACCACGCTGCAGCAATGCATCGCGGCCACGCCGATCAAGCACATCGTGCTCACCTCGATGGGCGACCGCCTCGGATTCCTGAAGGGCGCGCTGGTCAACTACGTGGTGCGCAACGTCAAGAAGATGGTGCCGCACTACAGCCTGCCCGGCGCCGTGCGCTTCAACGAGGCGCTGGAGAAGGGCGCGGCCCGCAAGCTGCAGGCGCCGGCCATCGGCCCCGACGACGTGGCCGTGCTGCAGTACACGGGCGGCACCACGGGCGTCTCGAAAGGCGCGGTGCTGCTGCATCGCAACGTGATCGCCAACGTGCTGCAGTCCGAGGCCTGGAACGAGCCGGTGATGGCGCAGGTGCCGGCCAACGAACAGCCCACCGGCGTGTGCGCGCTGCCGCTCTATCACATCTTCGCGTTCACGGTCGGCATGATGCTGGGCATGCGCACGGGCGGCAAGCTGATCCTGATCCCGAATCCGCGCGACCTCGCGGGCGTGCTAAAGGAGTTGTCCAAGCACACGATCCACAGCTTCCCCGCGGTCAACACGCTCTTCAACGGCCTGGCGAACCACCCCGATTTCAACACCGTCAACTGGAAGAACCTGAAGGTCTCGGTGGGCGGCGGCATGGCGGTGCAGGCTGCGGTCGCGAAGCTCTGGCTCGAGAAAACCGGCTGCCCGATCTGCGAAGGCTACGGCCTCTCGGAGACCTCGCCCTCGGCCACCTGCAACCCCACGAACAGCAAGGCCTATACGGGCACCATCGGCGTGCCGCTTCCGAGCACCTGGCTCAAGCTGCTCGATGACGACGGCCACGAAGTGCCGGCGGGCCAGCCTGGCGAAATCGCCATCAAGGGCCCGCAGGTGATGGCTGGCTACTGGCAGCGTCCCGACGAGACCGCCAAGGTCATGACGCCCGACGGCTACTTCAAGAGCGGCGACATCGGCGTGGTCGACGAGCGCGGCTTCTTCAAGGTGGTCGATCGCAAGAAGGACATGATCCTGGTGTCGGGCTTCAACGTGTATCCGAACGAGATCGAAGACGTCGTCGCACAGATTCCGGGCGTGCTCGAATGCGCGGCGGTGGGCGTGGTGGACGACAAGACCGGCGAGGCCGTCAAGCTCGTGATCGTGAAGAAAGACGAGTCGCTCACCGAGGCGCAGGTGCGCGAATACTGCAGAGCAAACCTTACGGGTTACAAGCAGCCGCGAATCGTAGAGTTTCGTACGGACCTGCCGAAAACACCGGTCGGAAAAATCCTCCGACGCGAATTGCGCGACGCCAAGAAGTAAGGGTTCGGCCCGGGTAGGGCCGCGGCATCGATCTTGCATATTCGCGGGTCGATGTTTAAGTTCATTTGCGTTCGTTTAAGTTTGCTCGTGCCGACCTTCATCGGCATGACGCTGCTGGCCTTCTTCCTCATCCGGCTGGTGCCGGGCGACCCCATTGAAACCATGGCCGGCGAGCGCGGGATCGATCCTGCGCGCCATGCCGAACTGCGCACCGCCTACGGCTTCGACAAGCCGATCCTCGTGCAGTACGGCATCTACATCGGCCGCGTGCTGCATGGCGATCTCGGCAAGTCGATCATCACGCAGGACAAGGTGATGAGCGAGTTCCTCGCGCTCTTCCCGGCCACGGTCGAGCTCGGCGTGTGCGCGATTCTTTTCGCGCTCTTGCTCGGCCTGCCCGCCGGCATCCTCGCGGCCGTGCGGCGCAACTCCATCTTCGACCACGGCGTGATGGCCACCTCGCTCACCGGCTACTCGATGCCGATCTTCTGGTGGGGCTTGCTGCTGATCCTGTTCTTCTCGGTGCAGCTCGGATGGACGCCCGTTTCCGGGCGCATCGCGGTGCAGTACTTCATCGAGCCCGAGACCGGCTTCCTCTTGATCGACTCGCTGCGCGCCGGCGACACCGATGCCTTCTGGTCGGCGCTGCACCACCTGATTCTTCCGGCCATCGTGCTGGGCACCGTGCCGCTCGCGGTGATCGCGCGCATGACGCGCTCGGCCATGCTCGAGGTGCTCGGCGAGGACTACATCCGCACAGCGCGAGCCAAGGGGCTGTCGCGCTTTCGCGTAGTGGGCCTGCACGCATTGCGCAATGCGCTGATCCCGGTCGTCACGGTCATCGGGCTGCAGGTGGGCGTGCTCTTCACCGGCGCGATCCTCACCGAGACGATCTTCTCCTGGCCCGGTGTCGGCAAGTGGCTCATCGAGGCCATCGGCCGGCGCGACTACCCGGTGCTGCAGGGCGGCATGCTGCTGCTGGGCGGCATCGTGATGCTGGTGAATCTCCTGGTCGACGTTGCCTACGGCGTCATCAATCCCCGTATCCGACGCTGATGATGAACACGACCTCAACTCCCATCATTCCGACGACCGGCGCGGGCGCCGCGCCGCCCGGCCCCTGGCGCGAGTTCTGGACCGCGTTCTCGGCGAATCGCGGCGCGGTCATCGGGCTCGTGACCATCGTCGTGCTGCTGCTCGTCGCGCTCCTCGCGCCGTGGATCGCACCGCACGCGCCCAACGAAACCAACAGCGCCGTTTTCCTGCAGCCGCCCGCATGGCAGCAGGGCGGAACGTGGCGCTACCTGCTGGGCACCGACGCCATCGGGCGCGACATCCTGTCGCGCCTCATGTACGGCGCGCGGCTTTCGCTGTCGATCGGCGTGGCCGTGGTGGCGCTGTCGGTCGTGGCGGGCGTGGTGCTCGGCCTCATCGCGGGATTTTTCCGCGGCGTGCTCGAGATCGCGATCATGCGGCTCATGGACATCGTGCTCACGCTGCCGAGCCTCTTGCTCGCCATCGTGATCGTCGCGATCCTCGGCCCGGGGCTCGTCAACGCAATGCTCGCGGTGGCCATCGTGGTGCTGCCGCATTACGTGCGTATCACGCGCGCGGCCGTCATCGCCGAGGTCTCGCGCGACTACGTGACCGCGGCCCGCGTGAGCGGCGCCGGCACGTTGCGCCTGATGTTCCGCGAGGTGCTGCCCAACTGCGCAGCGCCGCTGATCGTGCAGGCCTCGCTCGGCATTTCCACCGCCATCCTCGATGCGGCCGCGCTCGGGTTCCTGGGCCTCGGCGCGCAGCCACCGTCGCCCGAGTGGGGAACGATGCTGGCCGATGCGCGCGAGTTCGTGCTGCGCGCGTGGTGGGTCGTGACCTTCCCGGGTCTGGCGATCCTCGCGGCGGTGCTGGCTTTCAATTTGCTGGGCGACGGCTTGCGCGATGCGCTCGACCCGAAGCTCAAGCGCTGATTCAACGCAAAGGAGAGAAACGATGCCTTTGCTGGACATCAAAGATCTGCACGTCGAATTTCCCACGCAGGGCGGCGTGCTGCACGCCGTCGACGGTGTGAGCCTCACGCTCGAAGAGGGCGAAGTGCTCGGCATCGTCGGCGAATCGGGCTCGGGCAAGAGCGTCACGATGATGGCGCTCATGGGCCTCGTCGGCTTTCCGGGCCGCGTGCGCGCGGACCACATGCGCTTCGCGGGGAAAGACCTGCTCGGCATTTCGGACAAGGCGCGCCGCTCGCTGGTCGGCAAGGAGGTCGCGATGATCTTCCAGGAGCCGACCACCAGCCTGAACCCCTGCTTCACCATCGGCTTCCAGCTGATGGAGGTGCTGCGTCTGCATCTGAACCTGGACAAGCGCACCGCGAAGAAACGCGCGACCGAGCTGCTGGAGCAGGTGGGCATTCCCGCCGCATCGTCGCGCCTCGCAAGCTATCCGCACCAGCTCTCGGGCGGCATGAACCAGCGCGTGATGATCGCGATGGCCATCGCCTGCAACCCGCGCCTTTTGATCGCCGACGAGCCGACCACCGCGCTGGACGTGACCATCCAGGCACAGATCCTGGACCTGCTGCGCGACCTGCAGAAGGAGCGCGGCATGGCGCTGGTGCTCATCACGCACAACATGGGCGTGGTGAGCGAGATGGCGCAGCGCATCGCCGTGATGTACGCGGGCCAGGTGATGGAGCACCAGCGCGTCGACCGGCTCTTCGCATCGCCGCAGCACCCGTACACCGAGGCCTTGCTCGCGGCATTGCCTGAACGCGCCGCGCCTGAAGGGCGGCTTGCCACCATCAGCGGCGTGGTGCCCGGCGTGCACGACCGGCCCTCGGGCTGCCTGTTCGCGCCGCGCTGCAGCTACGTCACCACGCGCGCCTGCAACGTGCGCCCCGCATTGCGCGAGTGGCAGGGCGCGGAGGTGCGCTGCCACTATCCGCTCGGCGAGCCGGGCCGCATCGTGGCCATCGAGCAGGACCGGCCGCAGCAGGTGCCCGCGGCGGAGGCGCTGCAATGAACAACGACAAGGGCGCGCCCGGCGACATCGTGGTCGAGGCCACCAACCTGCAGCGCACCTACGACGTGCGGCGCGGGCTCTTTCGCGCGCCGGCGCATCTGCGCGCGGTGGGCGACATCTCGTTCCGCCTCGAGCGCGGCCGGACGCTGGCGGTGGTCGGCGAATCGGGCTGCGGCAAATCGACGCTCGCGCGCATGGTCGCGCTGATCGAGAAGCCGACGGCGGGGCAGCTCACGCTCGTCGGCGCCGATGCGGTGAACCCGCCGGCCGAGCGCAAGCGCGAGCTGCGCCAGGCCGTGCAGCTGGTGTTCCAGAACCCCTACGGCTCGCTCAATCCGCGCAAGAAGATTTCGGCCGTGCTCGAAGATCCGCTCGCGATCAACACCACGCTGGGCAAGGCGGAGCGTGCCGCCAAGGCGCGCGAAATGCTCGCGCGCGTGGGCCTGCGCCCCGAGTACGCGAACCGCTATCCGCACATGTTCTCGGGCGGCCAGCGCCAGCGCATCGCGATCGCGCGCGCGCTCATGCTGTCGCCGCGCCTCTTGGTGGCCGACGAGCCGGTGTCGGCGCTGGACGTGTCGATCCAGGCGCAGGTGCTGAACCTCCTGGCCGACCTGCAGGCGGAGCTCGGGCTCGCGTACCTCTTCATCTCGCACGACCTGGGCGTGGTGCGCCACATCGCGCACGACGTGCTCGTGATGTACCTGGGCCACGCGGTGGAGCAGGGCCCGAAGGGGCGCATCTTCGCGCGGCCGCTGCATCCGTACACGCAGGCGCTGCTGGCCTCGACGCCGGGGCTCAGCAGCCAGCGCATCGTGCTCAAGGGCGAGCTGCCGTCGCCGCTGAATCCGCCCACGGGCTGCGTCTTCAACACGCGCTGCCAGCACGTGCAGCAGCGCTGCCGCGAAGAACGGCCGCTGCTGCGCGCGCTCGACGAGCGGTTGGTGGCCTGCCACTACGCAGAGAAGTTTCTCGATGGCGCGCCGCCCGTGCGCGCCGATGGTCCCGTGCTCGCCGCTGCGGCGGCGGCGAATCCCTGAGTTCGTTTTCCTTTTTTTCAACCGTGTCTGAAGGAGTCCTCATGAAGACCCAACCCTCCGTTTCGCGCCGCTCACGACTGCTGGCGCTCCTGGCACCGACAGCGCTTGCGGCCCTTACCCTGGCCGCGGGCGCGGTGTCGGCCAAGACGCTGGTGTATTGCTCCGAAGGAAGCCCGGAGAATTTCTATCCGGGCATGAACACCACCGGCACGTCGTTCGACGTGACCACGCAGGTCTACAACACCATCGTGGAGTTCGAGCGCGGCGGCACCAAGATCACCCCGGGCCTCGCAGAAAAGTGGGACATCTCGGCCGACGGCACGGTGTACACCTTCCACCTGCGCAAGGGCGTGAAGTGGCACACCACGAGCAAGAGCTTCAAGCCCACGCGCGACTTCAACGCCGACGATTTCATCTTCATGCTCGAGCGCCAGTGGAAGGAGAGCGATCCGTTCTTCAAGGTGACGAGCCAGAACCACTCGTACTTCAACGACATGGGCATGCCCAAGCTCCTGAAGTCGGTGGACCGCATCGATGACTTCACCGTGAAGATCACGCTGAACCAGGCCGAGGCGCCGTTCCTGGCCAACCTGGCGATGCAGTACGCGGGCATCCAGTCCAAGGAATACGCGATCGCGATGCTCAAGGCCGGCACGCCCGAGAAGGTGGACCAGGACCCGATCGGCACCGGCCCCTTCTACCTCGTGCAGTACCAGAAGGACGCGATCATCCGCTTCAAGGCCTTCCCGCAGTACTGGGGCGGCAAGGCCAAGATCGACGACCTCGTGTTCGCGATCACGCCCGATGCGTCGGTGCGCTGGGCCAAGCTGCAGAAGGGCGAGTGCCACGTGATGCCGTACCCGAACCCGGCCGACCTGGACGCGATCCGCAAGGACCCGAACGTGCAGGTGCTGGAGCAGCCGGGCCTGAATGTGGGCTACCTCTCGTACAACACGACCAAGAAGCCCTTCGACGACGTGCGCGTGCGCAAGGCCATCAACATGGCGATCAACAAGAAGGCCATCATCGATGGCGTCTACCTCACGACCGGCGTGGCCGCGAAGAACCCGATTCCACCGACCATGTGGTCCTACAACGACGCGATCAAAGACGACCCGTACGACCCCGAAGCCGCCAAGAAGCTGCTCGCGCAGGCGGGCTTCCCCGACGGCTTCTCGACCGACCTGTGGGCCATGCCGGTGCAGCGCCCGTACAACCCGAACGCCAAGCGCATCGCCGAGCTGATGCAGGCGGACCTCGCCAAGATCAACGTGAAGGCCGAAATCAAGAGCTTCGAATGGGGCGAGTACCGCAAGCGCCTGCAGGCCGGCGAGCACCAGATGGGCATGCTGGGCTGGACCGGCGACAACGGCGATCCGGACAACTTCCTCTACACGCTCCTGGGCTGCGCTTCGGCCAAGTCGGCGAGCGGCAGCAACATCTCCAAGTTCTGCTACCAGCCCTACGAAGACCTCGTGGTGAAGGCCAAGAGCACGGTCAAGCAGGCCGACCGCGATGCGCTCTACAAGAAGGCGCAGGTCATCTTCAAGGAGCAGGCGCCGTGGTTCACCATCGCGCACGCGGTGCAACTCAAACCCGTGCGCAAGGAAGTGATCGACTTCAAGCTCAGCCCCTTCGGCCGTCACACCTTCTACGGCGTGGATATCAAGTAAACGGTGGCTGCGCCCATCGCCATCGTCGCGGCGATGCACGAGGAGCTGAAGGCGCTCCTCGCGCAGATGCCCGACGAGCAGCGCGTGCGCATTGCCGGGCGCGACTTCTGGGTGGGCCATCTGCATGGCCAGCCGGTGGTCGCGGTGCTGTCGCGCATCGGCAAGGTGGCGGCGGCGGTCACGGCGACGATGCTGCTCGAACGCTTCGCCGTGCGGGGCATCGTGTTCAGCGGTGTTGCGGGCGGGCTCGCGCCGGGCGTGAATGTGGGCGATGTGGTCGTGGCGACCGAACTGCTTCAGCACGACATGGACGCCTCGCCCCTCTTTCCGAAATACGAAGTGCCGTTGATGGGCCTTTCGCGTTTCGCGACCGACGCTGCGATCAGCGATTCGCTGGTTGCCGTCGCCGAAGAGGCACTGCGCGATCCGGTGGCGTTGGTGGGGCAAGGCGCTGTCGATGAGTTCGGCCTTCGTTCACCGAAGGTGCATCGCGGGCTGCTGGTGAGCGGTGACCGCTTCGTCTCGACCGCCGCAGAGAGCGACGCGCTGCGCCGCCAACTGCCCGATGCACTCGCCGTGGAAATGGAAGGCGCCGCGGTGGCGCAGGTGTGCCACGACTACGGCGTGCCCTTCGCGGCGATGCGGACGATTTCAGACCGCGCCGACGATGAAGCCCACGGCGACTTCGCGCGCTTCGTCGCCGAGGTCGCGAGCCGCTACAGCCTCGCGCTGGTCGGCGCGTGGCTCGCGCGGCAACCGGCTACTTGAGCCAGCCGCGCCGGCGGAAGTACCACATCGGCACCAGCGCGCTCGCAGCCATCAGCACGATGGCGTACGGATAGCCCATGGCCCAGTCGAGCTCGGGCATGAACTTGAAGTTCATGCCGTAGATGCTCGCGATCAGCGTGGGCGGCAAGAGCGCCACGCTCGCCACCGAGAAGATCTTGATGGTCTTGTTCTGGTTGATGTTGATGAAACCGACGGTCGCATCCATCAGGAAGTTGATCTTGTCGAAGAGGAAGGCCGTGTGGTTGTCCAGCGATTCGATGTCGCGCAGGATCTGCCGCGCCTCCTCGAACTGCTCGGCGTTGAGCATCTTGCTGCGCATCATGAAGCTGACCGCGCGGCGCGTGTCCATCACGTTGCGGCGGATGCGCCCGTTCAAGTCTTCCTGCCGCGCGATGAGGCCGAGCACTTCGCCGGCCAGCTCGTCGGTGACGTTGCCCGAGAGCACTTTCTTGCCCGCCACCTCGAGCTCGTCGTAGATGTTCTCCAGCGTGTCGGCCGAGTATTCGGCGTCGGCGTCGAAGAGCTTGAGCATCACTTCCTTCGCGTCTTCGATCAGCCCCGGCGCGCGGCGCGCGCGCATGCGCAGAAGGCGGAACACGGGCACGTCCTCGTCGTGGATCGAGAACAGCACGCCGCGGCTGCGCAGATCGGTGTTGTGCTGGTTGAGGATGAACGCCACGCGCACCGTGCGCGGGTCTTCGTCGTCGTCGATCAAAAAGTCGGAGCGGATGTGCAGCTCGCCGTTGTCTTCCTCGTAGAAGCGGGCGGATTCCTCGATGTCCTCGTCCATCGCGTCTTCGGGAATCGAGAGGCCGTAGTACTGCTTGATCCAGCGCTTTTCCTCGAGCGTGGGCGATTCGAGGTCGACCCAGATCGGCTGGAACTTGGAGAGCTCTTCCAGCGACTCGATCTCTTCCTGGACGAGGCGGCCGTTGGCGAGCGTAAAGATATTGAGCATGGGCTCACTCCCGGGGATGACTGAACGGTGGGCGAGGGAGGGGCGCTTTCAATTCCCGGGCCCGGCGCGAGCGCGTCAGAAGGGAGTTGAAAGCTGCCGAGACGGGGCGGTTTCCATGGGGGAGTCTCCGGTTGCAGCGAGGCGCGATTATGTCACCGGCCACAGGGCGGCAACCTGACCGAACTGGACGGACATACAGTAAAGTCGTGCCCCATGCAGACCGCTGCGACCCCCGTTTTTTCCGCTGCGCCAAAGACGCAAGCCGAGCGCCTGGCCGCGGCGTTGGCCACGCTCAACGACGACCAGCGCGCGGCGGTCGAGCACGGCGTGGGCGCCGCGGTGGCCGACGATCACCGCCCGCTGTTGGTGATTGCCGGCGCCGGCTCCGGCAAGACCAGCACGCTGGCGCACCGCGTGGCGCACCTGATCGCGGATGGCGTCGATCCGCAGCGGCTGCTGCTGCTGACCTTCTCGCGCCGCGCCGCGCAGGAGATGGAGCGCCGCGCGGGCCAGGTGCTGGCGCGCGTGCTCGGGCTGAAGTCGGAGCGGCCGCCCGCGCTGCCGTGGGCCGGCACCTTCCATGGCATCGGGGCGCGCCTCTTGCGCGAGTACGCGCCGCAGATCGGCCTGGACGAGAGCTTCACGATCCACGACCGCGGCGACGCCGAGGACCTCATGGGGCTGGTGCGCCACGAGCTGGGCCTGTCGTCCACGGTGAACCGCTTCCCGCGCAAGGGCACGTGCCTGTCGATCTACTCGCGCTGCGTGAACACGCGCGCCTCGGTGGCCGAGGTGCTGAAGGAAGCCTTTCCTTGGTGCGGCGAATGGGAGGCCGAGCTCAAGAGGCTGTTCAGTGCCTACGTCGAGGCCAAGCAGCAGCAGAACGTGCTCGACTACGACGACCTGCTGCTCTACTGGGCCGAGATGGTCGCGGAGCCCGCGCTGGCCGAGGCCGTGGGCGCGCGCTTCGACCATGTGCTGGTCGACGAGTACCAGGACACCAACCTGCTGCAGGCCTCGATCCTTCTCGCGATGAAGCCCGACGGGCGCGGCGTCACGGTGGTGGGGGACGATGCGCAGTCGATCTACTCGTTCCGCGGCGCGACGGTGCGCAACATCCTGGATTTTCCGGCGCAGTTCAGCCAGGCCGCGCGGGTGGTCACGCTGGAGCGCAACTACCGCTCGACGCAGCCGATCCTGGACGTGTCGAACCGCGTGATCGCGCAAGCCGCCGAGCGGCACGCCAAGACGCTCTGGACCGACAAGCCCTCCGCCGGCAAGCCGCAGATCGTGCTGGTGCCCGACGAAGCGGGGCAGGCGCGCTGGGTGGCCGACAAGGTGCTCGCGCACCGCGAGGGTGGGCTCGCGCTCAAGTCGCAGGCGGTGCTGTTTCGCACCTCGTCGCACAGCGCGGCGCTCGAGTTGGAACTGGCGCGCCGCAACATCCCGTTCGTGAAGTTCGGCGGCCTCAAGTTTCTCGAGGCGTCGCATGTGAAGGACCTGCTCGCGGTGCTGCGCTTCGCCGAGAACCCGCGCGGGCGCATGGCGGGGTTTCGCGTCACGCAGTTGATTCCGGGCATCGGGCCCGTCACGGGTACGCGGTTGCTCGATGCGATGGACCAGGCGGCCGACCCGGCCGTGGCCGTGCGCGACTTCGTGCCGCCGTCCGCGGCGCGCGAGCAGTGGGCGGGCTTTGCCGAGACTTATGCCGCGTTGCGCGCGCCGTCGCTGGCGTGGCCGGCCGATGTCGAGCTGGCGATGGACTGGTACCTGCCGCACCTGGAGCGGCTCTACGAGGACACCTCCGGCGTGCGCCGCCAGGACGTGGAGCAGCTGGTGCGCCTGGCCGCAGGCTATGGCTCGCGCGAGCGCTTCCTGACCGAGCTCACGCTCGATCCGCCCGAGGCCACGAGCGATCGCCCCGGGCCGCCGCTCTTGGACGAGGACTACCTGATCCTCTCCACCATCCATTCGGCCAAGGGCCAGGAGTGGAACTCGGTGCACGTGCTCAACGTGGTCGACGGCTGCCTGCCGGCCGACGTGGCGCAGAGCGCGCACGAACTGGAGGAAGAACGGCGCTTGCTCTACGTCGCGATGACGCGGGCCCGCGACCATCTGCACCTCCTCGTGCCGCAGCGCTTCTACATCACGCAGCAGGCGGTGCGGGGCGACCGGCACCTGTACGCGAACCGCACGCGCTTCATCACCGAATCGGATCTGGCGGGCTTCGAGCAGCAGACCTGGCCGCCACCGCCGGTTCGCGCGCCCGCCGTGCCGCCGCCTACTGCCGTGATCGATCTGCGCAACCGCATGCGCGCGGCCTGGCGCTGAAGCGGCTGGCCCTTCGCCCGGCAGGGTCACCGGGCAAAAAGCTCGTTAACACTTGCTGGCAAAGCGCCACGAAGGCGGGCCAACATGCGCGGGCAGCTATGGATTCGATAGCGGATTGAAGCAGGCCCCGGGCGCCCCCGCCACCCGGAGAACCCAGGTATTGCAATACCGTGACAGCTTGGGCATAGTGAATCGACCGACCCCTCTTTCTCCCCCTTCTTCTCCCTCTCCCACCGCACCACACCTCTCGTTTCGCCGGCCACGCTCCATTCCGGAGCGGGGTCATTTCCCCAACCGTCAATTCTCAGGAGGTCATTCATGAATTTGACGATCAGCGGTCATCACCTCGACGTCACCCCTGCCTTGCGCACCTACGTCACGAGCAAGCTGGACCGGATCACACGGCATTTCGACCAGGTGGTCGATGTGAAGGTGATCCTCACGGTGGAAAAGCAGAAGGAAAAGGAACGCCGCCAAAGGGCGGAGTGCAACATTCACGTCAAGGGCAATGACATGTTCGCGGAGTCGAGCCACGCTGATCTCTACGCTGCGGTCGATGAACTGGTCGACAAGCTCGACCGCCAGGTGGTTCGCCACAAGGACCGACTGCAGGACCACCATCACATGGCGCCCAAGCGCGTGATGTGAGCACCGGGCGAGGCCCTTCCTGGGGCCGCTCGCACCACAGGCCGCCTTCGGGCGGCCTTTTGCTTTTCCGACTGTGGCCCAGGGACTTTGGGGTTTCTTTCTGGCTTCTGCCTAGGCGCAGCGAGGCCTCCGGGCAACATGTAAACAGAAAGTAGGTAGGGGGACTGGGGGTTTTTACCAACCGGGTGCATAATCGCCCCCGCTCTGCCCCCACCATGAATCGCCTCGCGTCCATCCTGCCGCCCGCCCAAGTGCTTGTGAGCGTTGACGCTACCAGCAAGAAACGTGCTTTCGAAGAAGCTGGCCTTCTGTTCGAAAGCCTTCACGGCCTGGGACGCGCCCTGATCACCGACAGCCTCTTTGCGCGCGAGCGCCTCGGCTCCACCGGCCTCGGTCACGGCGTTGCGATTCCACATGGCCGCATCAAGGGCCTGAAGGCCCCGATGGCCGCGGTGTTCCAGCTGGCCAACCCCATCGGTTTCGATGCCCCGGACGAGCAGCCCGTCGCCCTCCTGATCTTTCTCTTGGTGCCCGAAGCGGCCACGCAGAAGCACCTGGAAATCCTCTCTGAAATCGCCGAACTGCTGAGCGATGCCAGCCTGCGCGAACAGATCAAGTCCAGCACCGATGCGGCCGCGCTCCACGGCCTGATCGCCGGCTGGCAGTCGACCCAAGTCGCATAAAGGTGACTCGCCCCCAGGCTTCGCGCATTTCGTGTCGCTTCGCCAACCCCCTTCCGGGGCAATACCAGCGGCCCGGCAAAGCCGGTTCCGCGGTATTCTGGCCTGCTTCCAACTAGGCGCCGCGCGCCGCCTCCTGAACGCATGAAGCCGACCGTCATCAGCGCCGATGCCATGTTCGAGGAGTTCCGCGGGTCGCTCCGCTGGGAATGGCTCGCGGGGCTCGGCGCTTCGGAGCGCCAGTTCGATCCCGAAGTCATCAGCCGCGCCCAGTCGGCCGCGGACCTGGTCGGCTACCTCAACTACATCCACCCGTACCGCGTGCAGATCCTGGGCGCCCGCGAGGTGGCTTACCTCACGCGCGGAAGCCCCGACGACTGCGCGCGCCGCATCGCCCGCATCGTCACGCTGGAGCCGCCGATGCTGGTGCTGGCCGACGGCCAGGCGCCGCCGGACGAACTGCTGTCGATCTGCGAGCGCGCGCAGCTGCCGCTCTTCGCCACGCGCGAATCGTCGGCCTTCGTGATCGACCTGCTGCGCGCCTACCTGTCCAAGCATTTCGCCGAGCGCACCTCGATGCACGGCGTGTTCATGGACATCCTGGGCATGGGCGTGATGATCACGGGCGAGTCGGGCCTCGGCAAAAGCGAGCTCGGCCTGGAGCTGATCTCGCGCGGCAACGGCTTGGTGGCCGACGATGCGGTCGACCTCTACCGCATCAACCAGAACACTATCGAAGGGCGTTGCCCGGATCTGCTGCTGAACCTGCTGGAAGTGCGCGGCATCGGCCTCCTGGACATCCGCGCGATCTTCGGCGAGACGGCGGTGCGCCGGAAGATGCGCTTGAAGCTCATCGTGCACCTGGTGCGGCGCGACAGCTTCGAGCGCGACTACGAGCGCATGCCCTCGGCGCCGCTCACGCAGGACGTGCTGGGCATTCCGGTGCGCAAGGTCATCATCCAGGTGGTGGCGGGGCGAAACATCGCCGTGCTGGTAGAGGCGGCCGTGCGCAATTCGATCCTGCAGCTGCGGGGCATCGACACCTATGCGGATTTCGTGGCGCGCCACCACAAGGCGATGGAAAGCGGGCGCGACGGCGACTGACGCCGTCTTCGTCGACCGTTCAGCGCTTCGCTACGCAGTCGCCGCAGAGGCCGTAAAGCGACATGGCGTGGTCCTGCAGGATCCAGCCCTTGTCCTTGGAAATCATCTGCTGGCGGCGCTCGATCTCGGCGTCGTAGAACTCCTCGACCTTGCCGCACGAGGTGCAGATCAGGTGGTCGTGGTGGGTGCCTTCGTTGAGTTCGTAGACTGCCTTGCCGCTCTCGAAGTGGCTGCGCTCCAGGATGCCGGCCTGCTCGAACTGCGTGAGCACGCGGTAGACGGTGGCCAGGCCGATGTCGGAATGCTCGTTGAGCAGCACGCGAAACACGTCTTCGGCCGTCATGTGCCGCTGGCTGCCGGTCTGGAAGATTTCCAGAATCTTCAGGCGTGGCAAGGTGGCCTTGAGGCCGGTATTCTTGAGTTCGTCGATATTGGCCATTGATGGTTCCTGCGCCCTGTGCTGCGGTCAGGTCCTGAAAAGGTCAGCCGCTACAATGGCCGATCATATCGCTACCCCCTTTTCCTCCCATGCCTGCCATTCTCCAACGCCGTCCCTGGCTGCTGGCTGCTGCCGTCGCCGCGACGCTCTGCCTCGGTGCCTGCAGCGGTTTCAGCGATCGCACGCGGGGCGCGCTGTCCGCGATCACGCCCTACAAGGTCGAAGTGGTCCAGGGCAATTTCGTGTCGAAGGAACAGGTCGCGGCGCTCAAGCCCGGCATGTCCCGCCAGCAGGTGCGTGAAATCCTCGGCACTTCGCTGCTGAGCGACGTGTTCCACGCCAACCGCTGGGACTACGTGTTCACCATCCGCCGCCAGGGCGTCGAGCCCCAGGAACGGCGCCTGACGGTGTTCTTCAACGGCGAGCTGCTGGACCGCTTCGAAGGCGGCGAGATGCCCAGCGAAGAAGAATTCGTCGCCACGCTCGATACCCGCAAGAAATCCGGCAAGGTGCCCCCGCTGGAGGCCACCGAAGACGAGCTCAAGAAATTCGCGCCGGCCAAGGATGAGAAAGCCGACGCCGCCGCATCGGCCGCCGTGCCGCCGCTGCCGGCCGCCTACCCCCCGCTCGAAGCCGCGCGCTGAGCGCAGCAGGAGCGGGCGGCGCCCGCCGAGTCAGGCGGCGTCCGTCCGGTGCCCTTCTTGGTTCCCAGTGGCCTGCGGGCCATCTTGAAGACTGAATCCGCGTGACCGAACCTACCTCTTCCTCTCTTTCCGCCACCCCCGCGCTGCGCCGCATCGCCATCGCCGGCGCCTCGGGCCGCATGGGCCACATGCTGATCGAGGCCGTGCGCAACGCCCCCGACTGCCGCCTGGCCGGCGCCCTGGACATCGCCGGCAGCGAGGCCATCGGCGCCGACGCCGCGGCGTTTCTGGGCTTCACGAGCGGCGTGCCCATCGTGGCGGACCTGCGCACGGGCCTTGCGGACGCGCAGGTGCTCATCGACTTCACCCGCCCCGAAGGCACGCTCGCGCACCTGGCGATCTGCCGCGAGCTCGGCGTGCAGGCGGTCATCGGCACCACCGGCTTCAGCGATGCGCAGAAGGCCGAGATCGCCGAGATCGCCAAGGACGTCGCGATCATGCTGGCCCCCAACATGAGCGTGGGCGTCAACGTCGCCTTCAAACTGCTCGAGATGGCGGCCAAGGCGATGGCGACCGGCTACGACATCGAGATCATCGAGGCCCACCACCGCCACAAGGTCGATGCGCCCTCGGGCACAGCGCTCAAGATGGGCGAAGTGATCGCCGACGCGCTGGGCCGCGACCTGAAGGACTGCGCCGTCTATGCCCGCGAAGGCATCACCGGCGAGCGCGACCCCTCGACCATCGGTTTCTCGGCCATCCGCGGCGGCGACATCGTGGGCGACCACACGGTGCTTTTCGCCGGCATCGGCGAGCGCATCGAGATCACGCACAAGTCGTCCAGCCGCGTCACTTACGCGCAGGGCGCCCTGCGCGCGGTGCGCTTCCTGGCCGGTCAAAAGTCCGGCCTCTTCGACATGTACGACGTGCTCGGCCTGCGCTGAAATGACGGCCCCCCGGCTTGCCACTTCGTGTGCGTCGCCACCCCCCGTGGGTGAGGCGCGACTCGCCTTGGGGCGGCCCGGCGGCGGCCGCAACACCCGATGAGCGTGCTCCAACTGCTGACCCAGGGCGACGGCGTCAGCCGTTCGGTGGCGGCGCTGCTGTTGGCGATGTCGATCGCCAGCTGGGTCGTGATCCTCTGGAAGGCGTGGCTCTTGCGCGGTGGCACGCGCGACGTGCTGCGCGGCATCGCGGCGTTCTGGCAGTCGGCCACGCTGGCCGATGCCGAGCAGAAGCTCAAGGCGTTCGACCGGGCGACGCTGGTGCTGCCGGCGGTCGTGGCCCTCACGAACGCGGCGGCCATCAACGTCAATGGCACGCTCGGTGCGACGGGCGACCGCAACCAGCGCCTGACGCGCGCGCTGCGCGATGCCTTGCACGGCGCGCTGCGGCGCCTGCAGGCCGGGCAAATTCTTCTCGCGACGGTCGGCGCCACTGCGCCCTTCGTCGGCCTCTTGGGCACGGTCTGGGGCATCTACGGCGCGCTGACGGGCATCGCGGGCCAGACCGGCGGCTTCACCATCGACAAGGTGGCCGGCCCGGTCGGCGAGGCGCTCGTCATGACGGCCTTCGGCCTCGCGGTCGCCATTCCGGCCGTGCTGGCCTACAACGTGTTCGGCCGCGTCATCGGCCGCGTCGAGGCCGAGCTCGAAGGCTTCGCGCACGACCTGCTCGGCAGCTTCGGCGACGCACCGGCACCCGCCGCACCGCCGCCGGCGCGGCCGATGCCCGTCTGACCGGGGAGCGCACGCACCATGGCCTTCGGACGCACTTCGCTCGGCAGCAGCGCCGCGGGCGGCGGACGCGCCACGGGCGCCGGGGGGCAGCGACCGCTCTCGGACATCAACGTCACCCCGCTGGTCGACGTGATGCTGGTGCTGCTGGTGATCTTCATCATCACGGCGCCGCTGATGGCCAGCTCGATCAAGCTCGACCTGCCGCAGACCGATGCCGGCCAGCCCAACGACACGCCCAAGTTCGTGAGCCTCTCGGTCGATGCATCGGGCAAGGTCTTCCTGAACGACAAGCCCGTGACCGACGAAGAGCTGGCCGCCCAGCTCGAAAAGGCCGCCGCGGACAGCAAGGACACCGAAGTGCAGCTGCGCGCCGACCAGACCGTGCCCTACGGCAAGGTGGTGGCGCTCATGGGGATCGCGAACAAGGCGGGGCTGAGCCGCATCGGCTTCGTGACAGAGGCCGAAGCGGCCACTGAAAAGCCGCGCTGAACTTGTCTTGCCCCTTCCCCCTTTGGGGGAAGATTGGGATGGGGGCAAGCGGCGTTCGTTCAGCGCAAGGCTTCATCAGCCGCCGCGTGCCCCCACCCCGGCCACTCCCCCAGAGGGGGAGGGAGAAATACCGAAGACTCAGCCCAGAACCACGGGCTTCGTGTTCCAGATCTCGTGCGCGTACTGCGCGATCGTGCGGTCCGACGAAAACGCCCCCATCCCCGCCACATTGAGAATCGCCATCCGCGTCCACGCGTCCGAATCGCGGTAGAGCGCATCCACCTCGGCTTGCTTGGCGACATAGCTCGCGTAGTCCGCCAGCAGCAGGTAGTGGTCGCCCCAGTTCACCAGCGCGTCGTAGATGCCCTGGAAGCGCGAGGGCTCCCCGGGCGAGAACGCGCCGTCGCGGATCGCGTCGAGCACGCGCTTCAATTCCGCGTTCTCCTCGTAGATCTCGCGCGGCTGGTAGCCGCGGGCGCGAATGTCCGCCACCTCCGGCGTCGTGTTGCCGAAGATGAAGATGTTCTCCGGCCCCACGTTCTCGCGCATCTCCACGTTGGCGCCGTCCAGCGTGCCGATGGTGAGCGCGCCGTTCAGCGCGAACTTCATGTTGCCGGTGCCCGAGGCCTCGGTGCCCGCGGTGGAAATCTGCTCCGAGAGGTCCGCTGCCGGCATGATGATTTCCGCCAGGCTCACGCTGTAGTTCGGCAAAAACACCACCTTCAGCAGCTTGCCCACGCGCGCATCGGCGTTGATGGTGCTGGCCACATCGTTGATGAGCCGGATCACCAGCTTGGCCATCACGTAGGCCGAAGCCGCCTTGCCCGCGAACACCACCACGCGCGGCACGATGTCGATGGGCGTACCGGCGGCCTGCGCGTCCAGGATGCGGTGGTAGCGCGCCACCACGTGCAGCACGTTGAGCAGTTGCCGCTTGTATTCGTGGATGCGCTTGACCTGCACGTCGAACATCGCGTCGGTGTCCAGGTCGATCTTCAGGTGCTCCCCGACCCAGTTGGCCAGCCGCAGCTTGTTCTCACGCTTGGCGTGGCGGAACGCGCGCACGAAGGCAGGTTGCGCGGTCATCGGCTTGAGCGCTTCCAGTTGCGACAGGTCGCGCCGCCAGCCCTTGCCGATGCGCTGGTCCAGCAGTCCGGCCAGCGGCGGGTTGGCCTGCGCGAGCCAGCGGCGCGGCGTGACGCCGTTGGTCTTGTTGTTGAAGCGCTCGGGAAAGATCTTGTCGAAGTCCGCGAAGATCGACTGCTTCATCAGCTCCGAATGCAGCCCCGAGACGCCATTGATCGAGTGGCTCGCGAGCACCGCCACGTACGCCATGCGCACGCGCCGCTCGCCCGATTCGTCCACCAGCGAAAGCCGGCGCATCAGCTCCACGTCGTTGCCCACCTTCTGCGTCACGGTGGCCAGGAACTTCGCGTTCATGTCGTAGATGATCTGCAGGTGCCGCGGCAATATGCGCCCCAGCATCTCCACCGGCCAGGTCTCCAGCGCCTCGTGCATCAGCGTGTGGTTGGTGTAGCTGAACACCTTCTGCGTGTGCGCCCAGGCCTCGTCCCACGCGAGGCCATGCTCGTCGAGCAGAAGGCGCATGAGCTCGGGCACCGCGAGCACCGGGTGCGTGTCGTTCAGGTGGATGCTGACCTTCTCGGAGAGTTGGTCGAAGGTCTTGTGGCTGCGCAGGTACCGGCGCAGCAAATCCTGCACGCTCGCGCTGCAGAAAAAATACTCCTGATGCAGCCGCAACTCGCGGCCCGAGGGCGTGGAGTCGTCGGGGTAGAGCACGCGCGAGACGTTCTCCGACTGGTTCTTGCTTTCCACCGCGCCCATGTAGTTGCCGCGGTTGAAGGCCGAGAGGTCGATCTCCTCGGTGGCGCGCGCCGACCAGAGCCGCAGCGTGTTGGTGGCCTGCGTGCCGTAGCCGGGAATGATGGTGTCGTAGGCCACGGCCAGCACGTCGTGCGTGTCGACCCAGTCGGCCGCGCCGTAGGGCGCATTCAGGCCCTCGCGCTTTTGCACGCGGCCGCCGAAGCGCACGCGGTAGTTCACCTCGGGCCGCTGGAACTCCCACGGGTTGCCGCGCGTGAGCCAGTAGTCGGGCGTTTCCACCTGCTGGCCGTCGACGATGCGCTGGCGGAACATGCCGTACTCGTAGCGGATGCCGTAGCCCATGCCCGGCACGCCGAGCGTGGCCATCGAATCGAGGAAGCAGGCCGCCAGCCGGCCCAGGCCCCCGTTGCCGAGCGCCGCATCGGGCTCGCGCTCGGCGAGCGCCGCCATGTCCACGCCGAAGTCGGCCAGGGCTTCGCGCACCGTGTCGTACAGATCCACCGCGAGCAGCGCGTTGGTGAAGGTGCGCCCGATGAGGAACTCCATCGAGAGGTAGTAGACGCGCTTCAGGTCCTGCGCGTAGTTGGCGCGCGTGGTCATCATCCAGCGCTCGACCAGCTGGTCGCGCACGGCCTGCGAGGTGGCGTTGAGCCAGTCGTCCTGGCTGGCGGCGACCGGGTCCTTGCCGACCGCGTAGATCAGCTTGTTGGCCACGGCGCGCTTGAAGGCCGCGACGTCGCGGTCGGGGTGGTCGTAGGCGAAGTCTTTGATCGTCATGGTTGTGGCGCTCTCGGGTGAGTGGTGTGGTGTCGGCCGTGCGTGGGTCAGGCGGGGGCCGATGCTTGTTGGTAGACGTCGATGTACTGCGCGGCCGCGGTGGCCCAGTCGGCCGGTCGCCGCATGGCGTTGCCGCGCACGCGCCGCCAGTCGGGCGCGCGCTGGTAGAGGGCGAAGGCGCGGCGCAGCGCGCGTTCGTAGTCGTGGGCGTCGAAGCGGTCGAACACGAAGCCGGTGGCCTCGCCGCTGGCCAGGTCTTCCAGCGTGCTGTCGACCACCGTGTCGGCCAGGCCGCCCACGCGGCGCACCAGCGGCAGGCAGCCGTATTTGAGGCCATACATCTGCGTGAGGCCGCAGGGCTCGAAGAGCGAGGGCACCAGCGTCACGTCGCCGCCGCCGAAGAGCTGGTGCGCGAGCGTCTCGTTGTAGCCGATGGTGACGTTGACCGATTCGGGCGCCGCCGCCGCGCGCTGGCGGAAGGCCTCCTCGAGCCACGCCTCGCCACTGCCCAGCAGCGCGAGCTGGCCGCCCTGGGCGAGCAGTGCGTCGATGCCGCCGAGCACGAGGTGCAGGCCCTTCTGTTCGGTGAGCCGGCTCACCAGGACGAAGAGCGGCGCATCGGGCCGCTCCGCCAGGCCGAGCTGGTGTTGAAGCACCGCCTTGCAGCGCGCCTTGCCCGCCATGTGGCGGCCTTCGGGCGTGTGATAGCCCTGCACCAGCGCGGCGTCGGAGGCCGGGTTCCAGACCTTGTCGTCCACCGCGTTCAGGATGCCGGTGAGCGCGCCGCTGCGCTGGCGCAGCAGGCCATCGAGGCCGCAGCCCTGCTCGGGCGTCTGGATCTCCAGCGCGTAGGTCGGGCTCACGGTGGTGAGCCGGTCGGCGAAATACAGACCGGCCTTCATGAACGAGACCTGCCCGTGGTACTCGAGCCCGTTCATGTGGAAGGCGGGACCCGGCAAGCCCAGGTCGGTGAAATTCCACGGCGCGAAGATGCCCTGGTAGGCCAGGTTGTGCACCGTGAACACGCTGCCCACGCGCGGCCCTCCAGCCTCGCGCGCAAAGGCGATGTAAGCGGGTGCCAGCGCCGCATGCCAGTCGTGCGCATGCACGACCTCGGGCCGCCACGCCGGATCGAGCCCCTGCGCCAGCTGCGCCGCGGCCCAGCCGAGCAGCGCGAAGCGCCGGTGGTTGTCGGCGTAGGGCTGGCGCGCCGTATCTTCATAAGGATTGCCGGGCCGGTCGTACAGCGCCGGCGCGTCGATCACGTAGGCGCGGATCGCCGGCGCGCCGTCGATGGCGATGTGCCCTGCGCGGAGACTGAAGCGCTCGCCCCAGGGCGCGTTGAAATCCGCCACCGGCGCCAGGTCGCGCACGCCGGCCACGATGGCCGGAAAGCCCGGCAGCAGCACGCGCGCGTCCTGCCCCGCGGCCATGAGCGCCAGGGGCAGGGCGCCGGCGATGTCCGCCAGTCCGCCGGTCTTCAGGAGGGGAAAGAGTTCGGCGCTGACCTGGAGGATTCGCATCGTGGATGGTTGCGGCCTCAGGCGGCCAGGCGTTTGAGCATTTCGCGCGTGACCAGCACCACGCCGTTCTCGGTGCGCTCGAAGCGCGCGGCGTCGGCGACCGGATCTTCGCCGATCACCATTTCGTCGGGAATGACGCAGGCGCGGTCGATCACCACCCGGTTGAGCCGGGCGCCGCGGCCCACTTCCACGTCGGGCAGCAGCACGGCCTCGTTGATCTCGCAGAAGGAGTGGATGCGCACCCCCGAGAACAGCACCGAGCTGCTCACCTTGGAGCCCGAGACGATGCAGCCGCCCGAGACGATGGTGTTGACCGTCATGCCGTGCTGCCCGTGGCGGTCGAGCACGAACTTGGCCGGGGGCAGTTGCCGCTGGTAGGTCCAGATGGGCCAGTCCGTGTCATAGATGTCGAGCTCCGGGGTGATCGAGGCCAGGTCGAGGTTGGCTGCCCAGAATGCATCAATCGTGCCCACGTCGCGCCAGTAGGCCTTGGCGTCGGGCCCGCGCGAGGCCCGCGTGACGCACGACATGCCGAAGGGATGCGCCAGCGCCCGGCCCTGCGCCACGGCGCGCGGGATGATGTCCTTGCCGAAGTCGTGGCTCGAATCGGGGTTGGCGTTGTCTTCCTCCAACAGCTGGTAGAGGTAGGCGGAGTCGAACACGTAGATGCCCATGCTGGCCAGCGCCACGTCGGGGTTGCCGGGCATGGCGGGCGGGTCGGCCGGCTTCTCGAGAAAGGCGGTGATCTGCCGCCCGTCGTCGATGGCCATCACGCCGAAGGCGGTGGCCTCCATGCGCGGCACCTCGATGCAGCCCACCGTGCAGCCCAGGCCTCGCTCGGCATGGTCCTTCACCATGATCGAGTAGTCCATCTTGTAGATGTGGTCGCCGGCCAGCACCACCACGTAGTCGTGCGGCGTGGACCGGGTCTGGATGATGTCCAGATTCTGGAACACCGCATCGGCCGTGCCGCGGTACCAGTGCTCGTCGCCCACGCGCTGCTGCGCGGGGAGCACGTCGACCATCTCGTTGAGCTCGGCGCGCAGGAAGCTCCAGCCGCGCTGCAGGTGGCGCATGAGCGAATGCGACTTGTACTGCGTGACCACCGCCATGCGCCGGATGCCGGAATTGAGGCAGTTGGAGAGCGCGAAATCGATGATGCGGAACTTGCCGCCGAAGTACACGGCCGGCTTGGCACGCCGGTCGGTCAGTTGCTTCAGGCGTGAGCCCCTGCCGCCGGCCAGCACCAGCGCGATGGTGCGGCGGACCAGTTGATGGGCTTGCAGGGGGGCTTGTGGCGCCTGCGGGGTGTGCGTGCTGAGCTGGTTGTCCATCCTGTGTCTCCGTTCGTTTGTTGGAATGCGCCGTCAGAGTTTCTGCATCGAGACTAGCACCGCGCCGTGCGCGTGGCTCCTACGTTCTTGCAACCCGGATGCTCGAAAAAGGCACTTCTGCCGCATCGCCGAGCGCCTGTGGCGAGGCGCCGTGGTCCTGCGCGGGATCGGTCGAGAGACAACTGCGCCAGGCGCCCGGGGGCAGCGTGAAATTCACCGTCTCCGCGCCCGAATTCACCAGCACGAGCCACGACGATGCATCCGCGCTTTCGCAGAAGTGGATCGCAAGGGCCGTGCCCGCGTGCCAGTCGTCCGGCGTCATCGGCTGGCCGTCGGGGCGCAGCCAGCGGATGGACGGTGCACCCCCGGACGGATCGGCCGGCCACCAGCGCGTGCTGCGCAGCGGCGCGGCTTCACGGCGCAGCGCCGTGAGCCGCGCGACGAAATCGCTCGTGCGCGCCATGTTGCTCGTGGGGTCGGAGGCGCCGATCCATGCGAGCCAGGTGGTCTCGTTGTCCTGGCAGTAGGCGTTGTTGTTGCCCTGCTGGCTGTGGCCCAGCTCGTCGCCTGCCAGCAGCATCGGCGTGCCCTGCGAGAGCAGCAGCACCGCGAGCAGCGCGCGCTGCAGGCGGTTGCGTTTCGCCAGCACGGCCGCGTCGTCGCTCGGGCCTTCGGCGCCGCAGTTGTTGCTCAGGTTGTGGGCATGGCCGTCGCGGTTGTTCTCGCCGTTGGCGAGGTTGTGGCGCTCTTCGTAGCTCACGAGGTCGCGCAGCGTGAAGCCGTCGTGCGCGGTGATGAAGTTCACGCTCGCCATCGGCGCGCGGCCGTGGTGGGCGAACTGCGTGCTCGAGGCCGTGAAGCGGTGCGCGAAATCGCCCAGGCCCGCCGCGCCGTCGCGCCCTTGCCGCAGCCAGAAGCCGCGCTGCGTGTCGCGGTAGCGGTCGTTCCATTCGAGCCAGCCGGGCGGGAATTCGCCGAGGCGGTAGCCGCCGGGCCCGATGTCCCACGGCTCGGCGATCAAGAGCGTGCGCGAGAGCACCGGGTCCTGCGCGATGGCCGCGAAGAAGGGCGCGCGCGGGTCGAACCCCGTCTTCGCATCGCGCCCGAGCACCGGCGCGAGGTCGAAGCGGAAGCCGTCGACGCCCATCTCGCAAGCCCAGAAGCGCAGGCTGTCCATCACGAGCTGCAGCACGCGCGGCTCGCCGAGGTTCAGGCAATTGCCGGTGCCCGTCCAGTTCTCGTAGAGCGCGCGGTCGTCTTCGCACAGGTGGTAGTACAGGGCGTTGTCGATGCCGCGCATCGAGAGCGTCGGGCCGGCCTCGTCGCTCTCGGCGCTGTGGTTGTAGACCACGTCGATCACCAGTTCCATGCCGCGCGCATGCACCGCGTCGGCCATCGCGCGGAACTCGCTCGCGGGCGTGGTGCCGGGGCGGCCGCTCCAGTAGCGCGCCTCGGGCGCGAACCAGCCGATGGTGTTGTAGCCCCAGTAGTTCGCGAGGCCCATGGCGAGCAGGCGCTGCTCGTCGGCGCGGTGCTGCACGGGCATGAGGCTCAGCGTGGTGACGCCCAGGCGCTGCAGGTGGTCGAGCATGGCGGGCTCGGCGAGGCCGGCGTAGGTGCCGCGCAGTGCGGCGGGGACGCCGGGGTGCAGGTGGGTCTGGCCGCGGACGTGCAGTTCGTAGAGCACGCGGTCGCTCGGTGCGATGCGCGCGTGGCCTGGCGATGCAGCGGCATTCGCGTTCGCCGTCACGCGCGCCTTGAGCGCGACTGCGCCGTTGTCGCGTTGGTCGGGCCGATCGGGATTTGCCGGATCGTGGCCTAGGAACAGGTCGCCGCCGTCGTACCGCCCGACGATCTCTCGCGCATACGGATCGAGCAGCAGCTTGGCGGGATTGAAGCGCTGGCCTTCACACGGCGCCCACGGGCCGTGCACCCGATAACCGTAGACCAAGCCTTCGCGCCCGCTTGGCAGCAGGCCGTGCCAGACGCCATCGGTGCAGGCGGGAAGCCGGAGGCGTTGCTGCTCGTTCTTGCCCGTGCTGTCGAAGAGGCAGAGTTCTACGGACTCTGCGGTGGGGGCTGCCAGTGCGAAGTTGACGCCTTGGCTTGACGGGGTTGCGCCCAGCGGGAACGGCGTGCCTGGGCTCAGCATTCTTGTTGCCTCTGGATTGGTTTCTTTCCCGAGGCCGGGTCTCGCCCCGGCAGGCGACCTACTTTTCTTTGCTTCGCCAAAGAAAGGTAGGCAAAAGAAAGGCGACCCCACTGTCTGCGACCCTTCGCTGCGCTACGGGCAACCTGCGGTGCTCGCGTTTCGCGGGGTCTCGCCGAACTCGCTTCGCTCAGACAGCGGCGAGCCCTTGTCCGCGAAACGCTCCGCTCCTCGGCGCAGCCAGAGGGGAGGGGGCACCGAACGTGCCATCGCGTTGCTCGGCACGAAGGGCGGACACGCTGCGCGTGTCCGCCTTGAATGGCTATGGCGGTTTTTGGGAGGAGACGGGTGGGACCGAGCAAAGCGATGGTCCGACATGTCTTGAACGCCGAGCGCAGCGATGGCGTGCCCGAAAGCCCTTCTGTATGCGCCGAGGAGCGGAGCGTTTCGCGGATCAGGGCTCGCCCTTGTTTGAGCGAAGCGAGTTTGGGCGAGACCCCGCGAAACGTGAGCACCGCAGGTTGCCCGCAGCGAAGCGAAGGGTCGCAGACAGCAGGGTCGCCTTTTCTTTGCTTACTTTCTTTTGGCGAAGCAAAAGAAAGTGAGTCGCCCGCCGGGGCGAGACCCGGCCTCGGAAAGCAAAACGATTCAAGCCCCATCAAACAACCACCCACATCACGGTAGCCAGTGGCGGCACGCTGACAACAACCGAGTCCGCCTTCCCATGCCAGGAGACAGGCGAGCTTTCGACGATCCCGTTCCCCACACCACTCCCGCCATACACGGCACCATCCGTATTGATGATCTCGCGGTAAGCCCCCGCAACCGGCACGCCCAGCCGGTACGAATGCCGAGGCAGCAGCGTGAAGTTGCACACGACGACAACGAACGCCCCATCCCGCGCCCTGCGCACAAAGGCAAACACCGACTGGTCCGCATCGTCATGCACGATCCACTCGAACCCGCCGGCATCGTTGTCCAGCTCATGCAACGCCGGAAAGTGCCGGTACACATTGTTCAAATCGCGCACCAGCCGCCGCATGCCCTGGTGCGGCGCATGCTCCAGCAGGTGCCAGTCCAGGCTGCGGTCCGCATTCCACTCGGCCACCTGCGCGAACTCGCCGCCCATGAACAGCAGCTTCTTGCCCGGATACCCCCAGAGGTAGCCGTACAAGTTGCGCAAGCCCGCGAACTTCTGCCACTCGTCGCCGGGCATGCGCCCGATCATCGAGCCCTTGCCGTGCACCACCTCGTCGTGCGAGAGCGGCAGCACGAAGTTCTCGGTGTGCGCGTACATCAGCCCGAAGGTGATCTGCTGGTGCTGGTGCTTGCGATAGACCGGGTCGGTGCCCGCATAGGCGAGCGTGTCGTTCATCCAGCCCATGTTCCACTTGTAGTGAAAGCCCAGGCCGCCGTGCTCGGGTGGCCGCGTCACGCCGGGAAAGCTCGTCGATTCCTCGGCCAGCGTCACCGCGCCGGGCCGCTCGATGCCCACCACGCGGTTCATGCGGCGAAGGAAGTCGATGGCCTCCAGGTTCTCGCGCCCGCCCTGCGCATTCGGCACCCACTCGCCGGCCTTGCGGCTGTAGTCGCGGTACAGCATCGACGCCACCGCGTCCACGCGCAGGCCATCGACGCCATAGCGCTCCAGCCAGTACAGCGCATTGCCCACGAGGTAGTTGCGCACCTCCGTGCGCGCGAAGTTGAAGATCAGCGTCTGCCAATCGTTGTGAAAGCCCTCGCGCGGATCGGCGTACTCGTACAGCGCCGTTCCGTCGAAATTTCCAAGGCCGTGCGCATCGGTCGGAAAGTGCGCGGGCACCCAGTCCAGGATCACCCCGAGGCCCGCCGCATGCGCGGCCTCCACAAAATGGCGGAAGTCGCCGGGCGTGCCGAAGCGCGAGGTCGGTGCGTAGAGGCCGATCGGCTGGTAGCCCCACGAGCCGTCGAACGGGTGCTCGCTGATCGGCAGCAGCTCGATGTGCGTGAAGCCCATGTCGCGCGCGTAGGGCACGAGCGTGTCGGCCAGCTCGCGGTAGTCGAGCCACTCGTGGCCGTTGTTCTTGCGGCGCCACGAGCCCAGGTGCACTTCGTAGATGCTGATGGGCGCATGGCGCTCGTTGGCCTCGGCGCGGCCCTCGGGCATCTTCACCGCGGCCGGCAGCGGCGCCACCACGCAGGAAGTCTCGGGCCGCAGCCGCGAGGAGAAGGCGAACGGGTCGGCCTTGCGCAGCACCTCGCCCTGTGCCGAAAGAATCTCGAACTCGTAGCTGTCGCCGGTGGCCACGTGCGGCGCGAAGATTTCCCACACGCCGCATTCGCGGCGCAGCCGCATCATGTGGCGCCGGCCGTCCCAGTTGTTGAAGTCGCCGACCACCGACACGCGCCGCGCATTCGGCGCCCAGACCGCGAAGGCCACGCCCTTGACGCCGTCGATCTCGCGCAGGTGCGCGCCCAGCTGCTCCCAGGGCCGCAGGTGCGTGCCCTCGGCCAGCAGCCACACGTCGGTTTCGCCGAGCACGAACGGAAAACGGTACGGGTCTTCGAGGCGCGAGGTGTGCGAGCCCCACTCGACCTGGAACGAATAGCCCAGGCGCGCTTCCGCGGCCGGCACCAGGCCGCTGAACAGGTCGGAGCCCTCCTGCCGCGTGAGCATCGCCAGCGGCCAGCCGGTGCGCGAATGCATCACCGCCACGCTCTGTGCGCCGGGCATCAGCGCGCGCACTTCCAGCCCCTCGCGCGTTTCGTGCGGCCCGAGCACCGCGAACGGATCGCCGTGTTCGGCGCGCATCAGCGCGTGGACTTCGGAGGCGGGCAGGGAGTTCGGCGGCATGGTGATCAGATTTGTGCTTCGTCGTTGGCGGGTGTTCCGAAAAAGACGCCGTAGGGCGCCAGGGCCAGCATGCGCTTATCGCCATCGCCCTGCACGGTGGCGGCGCCGGTCAGCGGATGGCCCGGCAGCGGCAACAGCGCTTCGCGCAATGGGATCGCAACAGGCTCGCTCCCCATGTTGAAGACGGCCTGCAGCGACCGCTTTCCGTCGCGCCGCTCGAACCACAGCACGGGCTCGGGCGCGTCGAAAAATGCAATGCCGCCCGTGCGCAGCAGCGGCTGCGTGCGGCGCCAGCGCAGCAGCGCGCGGCTGAAGGCCAGCATCGAGTGCGGATCGTCGGCCTGGTTGTCGATGGCCAGCGGCAGGTGCGCGCCATACATCGGCAGCCACGGCGTGCCGGTGGTGAAGCCGCCCTGCGGCGCATCGGCCTGCCAGGGGATCGGCGTGCGGCAGCCGTCGCGGCCCTTGAACTCGGGCCAGAAGGCGCGGCCGTAGGGGTCCTGCAGCAGCTCGAAGGGCACTTCGGCTTCGGGCAGGCCGAGCTCTTCGCCCTGGTAGATGCTGGCGCTGCCGCGCAGCGTGAGCAGCAAGGCGAGCCAGAGCCTGTCGCGCCGCGTGTCGGGCGCGCGGCCGTTGCTCCAGCGCGTGGCCACGCGCGGCACGTCGTGGTTCGACACCGCCCAGCAGCCCCAGCCGCCCGTGGGCGCGAGCGCGAGGTCGAGCGTCTCGACCTGGTGGCGCAGGTGTTTGGCGCTGTGCTCGGCCGTCAGCAGGCTGAAGCTGTAGGCCAGGTGCAGGCGCTTGCCGAGCTCGGTGTACTGCGCCATGACGGGCGGCGCGTTCTCGTCGCCGACCTCGCCCAGCGCGACCGCGCTGTAGCCGTCGAGGAGGTGGCGCAGGCGCTCCAGGAACACGAGGTTCTCCTGCTGGCTCTTGTCGTACAGGTGCTGCTGCATCGCATAGGGGTTGTCGGCGCGCACCGTGCTGACCTCGCCGATCGACGCGAGCGAGGCCGGCGGGTTGTCGCGCAGCAGCGCGTCGTGGAACTGGTGGTTGCAGGCGTCGAAGCGAAAGCCGTCCACGCCGCGCTCGCACCAGAAGCGCACCTCGCCGAGCAGCGCGTCCTGCACGGCGGCGCAGTGGAAGTTCAGGTCGGGCTGTTCGGTGAGAAAGCTGTGCAGGTAGTACTGCCTGCGGCGCGAGTCCCACTGCCAGGCCGAGCCGCCGAAGACCGAGAGCCAGTTGGTGGGCGGCGTGCCGTCGGGCCTGGGGTCGGCCCAGACGTACCAGTCGGCCTTGGGGTTGTCACGGGAGCTCCGGCTTTCGGCGAACCACGCATGCTGGTCGGAGGTGTGCGAGAGCACCTGGTCGATGATGAGCTTCAGGCCCAGCGCATGCATGCGCGCGAGCATCGCGTCGAAGTCGGCGAGCGTGCCGAATAGCGGATCGACCGCGCGGTAGTCCGAGACGTCGTAGCCGAAGTCCTTCATCGGCGAGCGGAAGAAGGGCGAGACCCAGACCGCATCGACCCCGAGGCTGGCCACGTGGTCGAGCCGGGCCGTGATGCCGGGCAGGTCGCCGATGCCGTCGCCGTTGCTGTCCATGAAGCTGCGCGGGTAGATCTGGTAGATCACCGCGCCGCGCCACCATTCGCCCTTGATTCCGTCGGCGTTGTCGGTGTTGTCAGTGCTGTCGATGCTGCTGCCCATGCCTGCCCCTGTGGTCGGAATTCATTGTGGCATGCGAGATTCGGGCCAGTCATACGCGCTTGCGGGCGACCGTGCGCGATTCGGCAGGCCGCGAAGCTTTCTACACTGGGCGCTGTTTCCGGCTCCCCCAAATGACATCAGATTCCGTCTCCTCCCTCGCCGTGCTCGAGGCGCGGCTCGCCCAGGACCTCGACTACCTCGGCTTTCCCGGCCGGCAATGGATGCCCGTGCGGCAGAGCGATGGCCAGGCGCTGCTCGACGTGGCCGTGATCGGCGGCGGGCAGGCGGGCCTTGCGGCCTGGGTGGCGCTCGCGCAGCAGGGCATTCGCGCCGTGGTGTTCGACCGCTCGCCCGCCGGCCGCGAAGGCCCCTGGGCCACCACGGCGCGCATGGAAACGCTGCGCTCGCCCAAGGAACTCACCGGCCCCGCGCTGGGCCTGCCGGCGCTCACCTTCCGCGCATGGTTCGAGGCGCAGTTCGGGCGCGAGGCGTGGGCGGCGCTGGACAAGATCCCGCGCCTGCAGTGGATGGATTACCTCGGCTGGTACCGCCGCGTGATGAACGTCGATGTGCGCAACGACACCGCGATCACCCGCATCCAGCCGCTGCCCGATGGCACGGCGGTGCGGCTCGATCTGCGCACGCCGGCCGGCGCCAGCAGCGTGCTGGCGCGCCGCGTCGTGCTGGCCACCGGCCGCGACGGCCTCGGCGGCCCGGCGGTTCCGGCGTTCGTCGATGCGCTGCCGCGTTCGCAATGGGCGCACTCGTCCGACGAGATGGACTACGGCACGCTCGCCGGCCTGCGCGTCGGCGTGATCGGCGCGGGCTCGTCGGCGATGGACAGCGCGGCCACCGCGCTGGAGGCGGGCGCGCGCAGCGTCGAGCTCTTGATCCGCCGGCCCGACCTGCCGCGCATCAACAAGGGCAAGGGCGCGGGCGTGCCGGGGCTCACGCAGGGGCATTTCGATTTGTCCGACGAACGCAAGTGGCGCATCCGCCACTACATCAACGCCCTGAACGTGCCGCCGCCGCATGGCAGCACGCTGCGGGTGTCGGCATTTGCGAACGCTTTCTTCAACTTCGGCTGCCCGGTCCTTGCGGTCGCGCCGCAGGGCGACGCGATGCGCGTCACGACGCCCAAGGGCGATTTCGAATTCGACTTCCTGATCGTCTCGACCGGCTTCAAGGTCGATTGGCCGAACCGCCCCGAGTTCGACGCCATCGCTGCCCACATCCGCACGTGGAAGGACCGCTTCGTGCCCGCGCCCGGCGACGAAGACCAGGAGCTGGCCGATTCACCCGACCTCGGCCCGGTCTTCGAATTCCAGCCGCGCACGGCGGGCGAGTGCCCGGGGCTCGATCGCATCCACTGCTTCTGCTACCCGGCGGCGCTCTCGCACGGCACGGTGTCGGGCGACATCCCCGCGATCAGCGACGGTGCCAAGCGCCTTGCGAGCGGCATCGCGAGCCTGTTCTACCGCGAGGATTTCGACCACCACTTCGCGAATCTCGAAGCCTACAGTGAGCCCGAATTGTTCGGCGACGAGTGGACGCCCGCGCCGCCGCCCGGCGAGCGCAGCTGAACCTTCTTCTTCAAGGACCCGCATGACGAATCTTTCCGTGGCGCTGCCGGCCATCGACGTGGTCGATCACGCCGTGCCCCTCGCGCCGAACCAGCCGACCTGGGCGCTGCGCCAGCGCCGCGACAAGGTCGTGGCCGCCACCCAGAGCAGCCACGACGCGATGTTCTCGCACGCGGTGGAGGGGCTGACCCGCACCGAGCGCCTGCTGGTCGCGCTGCATGCCTGCCGCGTCTCGAACGCGCCGAACCTCGCCGCGCACTACCGCGAGGAACTGGCGGCCGAGAACGCCGACGCTGCGGTGGCCGATGCGGTGGAACGCGGCGACATCGACTCGCTCGCCGATGCGCGGTTGCGCGCGATGCTCGACTTCGCGGGCAAGCTCATCGCGCGACCGATCGATGGCGACCGCGCCGCCCTCCAGGCGCTGGCGGTGCACGGGCTCTCGACGCCCGCGCTCGTCGCGTTGAGCCAGCTGATCGCCTTTCTCTCCTACCAGGTCCGCGTCGTCGCGGGGCTCAAGGCGCTGGCGGCCGCGGAGGCTTCGGCATGACGCTTCCGATCCGCGTCCAGGGCTTCACCAACGAGGTGCTCAAGTGGAAGCCGTGGCTCGACACGGTGAATGTCGAGACTGCCACGCCGGCCCAGCTGGCCGCGCTGGACGAGATGAGCCCGCAGGCGCGCAGCTCGCCGTATTTCCTCGTGCTCGCGCACCAGCCGGAAATCCTGCTGCAGCGCTCTATCGCCTTCAACGCGATCATGTTCGCGCCGGGCGGCATGCCGCGCGCCGAACGCGAGCTGGGCGCCACGGTGGAGTCGCGCGTCAACGGCTGCGTGTACTGCGCCTCGGTGCATGCGCAGCGCTTCGAGCAGCTGGCCAAGCGCAGCGACGTGATCGAACAGGTGTTCGAGGCGCCCGCATCGGCCGGCACCACGCCGCGCGAGAAGGCGATCGTCGCGTTCTCGATCAAGCTCGGCGCCGAGCCGGACACGGTGTCGGCCGAGGACGTTCGCGCGCTGAAGGCTGTGGGGCTGGACGAACTGGAGATCCTCGACCTGGTCCATTCGGTGGCCCTCTTCGCCTGGGCCAACCGGCTGATGCTCAACCTGGGCGAGCCGGTCTTTCCCGCGGACGGGTCATAGGCGCGCGAGCAGGCCTTCGACGGTTTCGCCCGTGAGGCCCAGCGGCGCGAGCAGGTCGTTCTGCGCGCGAAAGTCGACGCCGTTGACCAGCGAAGCGGCATCGACGATGGTGCGCGTCGCGGGCGTGGGCACGCCGGCGATCTGCCCCAGCGCCTCCACGAAAGCCAGGCCGTAGGGCATGTCCTCGGTCACGTAGCGGGTGTCGGTGCGCACCGGCCCGGGCGGGCCGCCGCGCTGGGCGTGCAGTTCGGCCGCGATGTCTTCGAGCCGCGCCGACGCGGTGCCGAAGGAGCGCGCGAAGTGTTCCTCGATGGGGCCGAGCGCGATGCCGAAGGCCTGCGCCACGGCGCGGCGCTCCCGGTCCAGCGCCTCGATCGCGCGCGACACGCCGGGCGTCATGCAGTGGTACTGCGGCCAGTTTTCCGCGCGCTCGATGCGGGTCCAGTTGAAGACCGCGAGCGGGCCGTGGGACTGCGGGTTGACGTTGGCGAGCGCGCTCGCGAGCACGCTGTCCTGCGGGAAGAAGCCATCGCCGAACAGGGCGGTGCAAAGCGTCACGGCCTCTGCGACGTTCGCGCCCGGCAGCGCCGAGACGCCGACGGCCTTGCGCCGCGTCATCACCCGGACCTGCGTGCCCGATTCGCGGCGCGCGGTCAGCACGGTCGTGCCGAAGCTCGCGACAGTCACCTGCTTGCCGGCGCGCCGCGCGACTTCGTGAAGATAAAGAGACGACAGCGAGGCCATCGAGCTGACGATCACGGTCTGGCCGTCGCGCAGGGCGGGCAGGAGCGCGTCCATCACCGCCTTGTGGCCGTTGACCGGCAGGGCGAGCAGCAGCACGTCGGAGGCGTGACACAGCTGCGCCGCGTCGTCGGCCACCTCGACCGTCACGGTGCAGGGCTGCACGCCGGCGGCTTCGAGCGGCTGCGTGCGCAGGGCCTCGGCGCCCTGGCCGCCCGGCGACCAGAGCGTGACGCCGTGGCCCGCCTGGCGCAGCCATGCGGTGCTGGCGAGCGCGATGGCGCCGGTGCCCGCGATACCGACGCGGTACTTTTCCGTGGAAGCCTCAGTCAACCTTGATTCCGCCTTGCTTGATCACTTTCGCCCAGCGCTGGCTGTCTTCCGTGACCACCTTGCCGAGCGCCGCCGCGTTGCCGCAGGTGTTGACCGCGCCCAGCTGGGCGAAGCGCTGCTTGGTCTCCGGCAGGTTGCACACCTCGACCAGCGCGGCGGAGAGCTTGTCGATCGCCGCGGCCGGCATGCGCGCAGGCGCCATCACGCCCACCCACACCGGCACTTCCATGCCCGCGAGGCCCGTGGCCTCGCCGACGGTCGGCGCTGTGCCCATGCTGGGAAGCGCCGCGCGCGAGAAGGTGCCGAGCACGCGCGCCTTGCCGGTCGCGACCATGGGCTCGATCGAGGCGACGCTGGTGACGATCGTCGCCACCTGCCCGCCCAAGAGGTCGGTGAGCGCCGGCGCCGCGCCGCGGTAGGGCACGTGCAGCAGGTTCACGCCGCTCGCCTGCGCGAGCAGTGCGCCGGTGAGGTGCGACACCGTGCCGTTGCCGGTCGAGGCGTAGGTGACCTGGCCGGGCCGCGCCTTGGCGTCGCGCAGCACGTCGGCGATGGTCTTGTAGGGGCTTTCGGCGCGCACGGACAGCGTCATCGGCGTGTCGGCGACCAGCGCCACGGGCACCAGTTCGTGAACGGGGTCGTAAGGGAGCTTGGCCTGCAGGTGGGGCGCGATGGTGACCGCGCCGCCCGTGGCCAGCAGCACGGTGGCCCCGTCGGTCGCCTTGGCCACCGCGTCGGCGGCGACGATGCCGCCGGCGCCGGCCTTGTTGTCGATGATCACCGGCGTGCCGAGCCTGTCTGTGAGCTTGGCGCCCAGGTAGCGGGCGATGACGTCCTGCGCGCCGCCGGGGGCGAAGGGGACGACCATCCGCAGGGGCTTGTCGCTCGCCTGCTGCGCCCACAGCGGCGTGGCGGTGGCAAGGGTGGCCGCGAGGCCCAGGGCGAGGTGTTTCCAGAGCAGTTTCATGGCGTTCAGGCAGTACGAAAGCAGACGTTACCCAGGCAACATGCAGGTTGCGTGCCCCAAGTCTAGGGTCTGCCGCGCGGAGGGCATCGCCCGGGCGCGATAATCCGCCTTCCCCGGCCAGCCCGCGCCGGGCCTTGCCGAGCCGTTATGAACCCCAGCTACAAACCCAGCGACGTCGAGTCCGCTGCCCAGGCGCAATGGAGCGCCGCCGATGCCTACCGCGTCACCGAGGACGCGAGCCGCAAGAAGTACTACGCCTGCTCCATGCTGCCGTACCCCAGCGGCAAGCTGCACATGGGCCATGTGCGCAACTACACGATCAACGACATGCTCACGCGGTACCTGCGCATGAGCGGCTACAACGTGCTGATGCCCATGGGCTGGGACGCCTTCGGCCTGCCGGCCGAGAACGCGGCGCTCAAGAACGGCGTGCCGCCGGCCAAGTGGACCTACGAGAACATCGACTACATGCGCGGCCAGCTCCAGGCCATGGGCCTGGCGATCGACTGGAGCCGCGAGATCGCCACCTGCGATCCGAGCTACTACAAGTGGAACCAGTGGCTGTTCCTGAAGATGCTCGAGAAGGGCATCGCCTACCGCAAGACCCAGGTGGTGAACTGGGACCCGGTCGACCAGACCGTGCTGGCCAACGAGCAGGTGATCGACGGCAAGGGCTGGCGCACGGGCGCCACGGTCGAGCGCCGCGAGATCCCGGGCTACTACCTGAAGATCAGCGACTACGCCGAGGAGCTGCTCGATCACACCCAGCACAAGCTGCCGGGCTGGCCCGAGCGCGTGAAGCTCATGCAGGAGAACTGGATCGGCAAGAGCGAGGGCGTGCGCTTCGCCTTCACCCACGACATCCAGGACGCGAGCGGCAAGCTCATCCAGGACGGGCGCATGTACGTGTTCACCACGCGCGCCGACACCATCATGGGCGTCACTTTCTGCGCCGTGGCGCCCGAGCATCCGCTGGCCGCGCACGCGGCCACGCTCGATGCGAAGGTCGCGGCCTTCATCGAGGAATGCAAGAACGGCGGCACCACCGAGGCCGAACTGGCCACGCAGGAGAAGAAGGGCGTGCCCACGGGCCTCACGGTCAAGCACCCGATCACCGAGGAGCAGGTGCCGGTGTGGGTGGGCAACTACGTGCTCATCGGCTACGGGGACGGCGCCGTGATGGGCGTGCCCGCGCACGACGAGCGCGACTTCGCCTTCGCCAACAAGTACGGCATCGAGATCATCCAGGTCGTGCTGGTCGATGACGAGCCGCACTTCGACTATCACAAGTGGCAGGACTGGTACGGCGACAAACAGCGCGGCGTGACCATCAACTCCGACAACTTCAGCGGCATGTCGTACAAGGAGGCCGTGGCCGCCGTGGCGCATGCGCTCGGCCAGAAGGGCCTGGGCGAGCTGCAGACCACCTGGCGCCTGCGCGACTGGGGCGTGAGCCGCCAGCGCTACTGGGGCACGCCGATCCCGATCATCCATTGCGACGAGCACGGCGCGGTGCCGGTCCCCGAGAAGGACCTGCCCGTGGTGCTGCCCACCGACTGCGTGCCCGACGGCTCCGGCAACCCGCTGAACAAGCACGAGGGCTTTCACGCCGGCGTGGTGTGCCCGGTCTGCGGCAAGGCGGCGCGCCGCGAGACCGACACGATGGACACCTTCGTGGATTCGTCGTGGTACTTCATGCGCTACTGCGACCCGAAGAACGACCAGGCCATGGTCGCCGAGGGCGCGGACTACTGGATGCCGATGGACCAGTACATCGGCGGCATCGAGCATGCGATCCTGCATTTGCTCTACGCGCGCTTCTGGACCAAGGTGATGCGCGACATGGGCCTGGTGAAGGCCGACGAGCCTTTCAGCAAGCTGCTGACGCAGGGGATGGTGCTCAACCACATCTTCTACAAGCGCAGCGAGAAGGGCGGCAAGGACTACTTCCCGCCTTCGGAAGTCACGCCCGTGCTCGACGCGCAGGGCCGCATCACCGGCGGCACCACGGCCGACGGCACGAAGGTCGAATACGGCGGCGTCGGCAAGATGGGCAAGAGCGAACGCAACGGCGTCGACCCGCAGGACCTGATCGAGAAGTACGGCGCCGACACCGCGCGCCTGTACACCATGTTCACCGCGCCGCCCGAAGCCACGCTCGAGTGGAACGACGCGGCCGTCGAAGGCAGCTACCGGTTCCTGCGCCGGGTGTGGAATTTCGGCGTGGCGCAGGCGGACGTGGCGCCGGCCAAGGCGGGCGGGCAGACGTTCGGCAAGGGCGCGCAGGCGCTGCGCCGCGAGGTGCACACGGTGCTGCGCCAGGTCGACTACGACTACCAGCGCATGCAATACAACACGGTGGTCTCGGGCGCGATGAAGCTCCTGAACGCGCTCGAGGGCTTCAAGCCCGACGGCAGCGCGGGCGATGCGGCCGCGCTGCGCGAGGGCTTCGGCATCCTGCTGCGCTGCCTGTACCCCGCCACCCCGCACATCGCCCAGCAGTTGTGGAGCGAGCTCGGCTATGACAAGGACCTGGGCGGCCTGCTCGACGCGGCCTGGCCGACTGTCGACGTGCAGGCGCTGGTGCAGGACGAGATCGAGCTCATGCTGCAGGTCAACGGCAAGCTGCGCGGCAAGCTGCTGGTGCCGGCGGGCGCCTCCAAGGACGAGATCGAGAAGCTCGCGCTCGCCTGCGACGACTTCGTCGCCTTCGCCGAGGGCGCGCCGCCCAAGCGCGTGATCGTGGTTCCCGGCCGTCTGGTCAACGTGGTCCTTTGAACGATAGAAGCATGAACAAACGCAATGCCTCGTTGCCGCGCCGCGGCTTTCTCCTCGGTTTGACGGCCGTGGGCGCCAGCGTGGGCCTGGCCGGCTGCGGCTTCGAGCTGCGCAAGGCGCCGGTCTTCGCGTTCAAGACGCTGTCGGTCGAGGGCAATTCCGCGCTGATCAACCAGGTGCGGCGCGAGTTGCGCGCGGCCGGCACGGTGACGCTGGTACCCAAGGAAGACGCCAAGACCGCCGATGCGGTGCTGGTGGTGCTCGGCGAAGACCGCGACCGCTTCGTGATCTCGACCAATTCGGCCGGCGCGCTGCGCGAATTGCAGCTGCGCCTGCGCGTGCGCTTCAGCCTGAAGACGCCCGGCGGCAAGGAGCTGCTCTCGGCCTCCGAGGTGTCGCAGACGCGCGACCTGAGCTTCAACGAAACCAACGCGCTCGCCAAGGAAGGCGAGGCCGAACTGCTGTTCCGCGACATGCAGTCCGACATCGCGCAGCAGCTGATGCGGCGCCTGGCGGCGGTCAAGGAGCTCTAGGCGCCCGCGCCCAGCGTTTTTTTCATGCAACTTGCCAGCGCCCAACTCGGGGCCCACCTGCAGAAGGGGCTCAAGCCGCTCTACACGATCCACGGCGACGAGCCGCTGCTCGCGCAGGAAGCGGCCGATGCCATCCGCGCCGCCGCGCGCACGCAGGGCTACACCGAGCGCAGCTCGTACACCGTGGCCGGCGCGCATTTCGACTGGAGCGCGGTGCTGGCGGCGGGCGGCTCGCTCTCGCTCTTCGCCGACAAGCAGATCGTGGAGATCCGCATCCCCTCGGGCAAGCCCGGCAAGGACGGCAGCACCGCCCTGCAGCAACTGGCCGAGGCCGCGCCCGGCAACGACAGCACGCTCACGCTGGTGATGCTGCCGCGCCTGGACAAGGCCACGCGCACCGGCGCCTGGTTCTCGGCGCTGGAGAACAACGGCGTGAGCCTGCAGGTCGATCCGATCGAGCGCGGCGCGCTGCCGCAGTGGATCGCGCAGCGCCTCGCGCTGCAGGGCCAGCGCGTGATGCCGGGCGACGAAGGCCAGCGCACGCTGCAGTTCTTTGCCGACCGCGTCGAGGGCAATCTCCTGGCCGCGCACCAGGAAATCCAGAAGCTCGCGCTGCTGCACCCGGCGGGCGAGCTGAGCTGGGAGCAGGTCGAGGGCGCGGTCAACAACGTGGCGCGCTACGACGTGTTCAAGCTCTCCGAAGCGGTGCTGGCGGGCAACCCGCAGCGCGTGGCGCGCATGCTCGACGGCCTGCAGGCCGAGGGCGAGGCCGAGGTGCTGGTGCACTACACGATCGCCGAGGACATCCGCGCATTGAAGCGCGTGAAAGACGCCATGGCCGCCGGCCGGCCGCTGCCGATGGCGTTGCGCGAGAACCGCATCTGGGGCCCGCGCGAGCGCGCCTTCGAGCGCGTGCTGCCGCGGCTGGACGACCGCATGCTGGCGCGCCTGCTGCGCGCGGCGCACCTGGTGGACGGCATCTGCAAGGGCCTGAAGCAACCCGACTGGCCCGCCAGTGGCTGGCAGGCGCTGCAACGGCTGGCGCTGATGCTGTGCCGCGCGTGCAGCAGTGCGCCGGCTGCCGCGCGCCGCGCCTGATTTGATGGCTCCAGGCACCAAAAGGCTTGCGTAAGCCGGGCTACAGGTCCGCGTGGGAAAATGCCGACATGAATGCGTTCAACGTCAGCGAGCACATGCAGGCCCTCGGGCTGCAGGCAAAGACCGCTGCTTTCCTCATGGCCCGTGCGGATGCAGCTACCAAAAACATAGCATTGAAGGCGCTCGCGCGACGCCTGCGCGAAGCCGGCCCGGTGCTGGCGGTCGCCAACGAGAAAGACCTGGAACGCGCCACCGCCGCCGGCCTCTCGGCCCCGATGGTCGATCGCCTCAAGCTCACCCCGAAGGTCATCGAAACGGTGGCCCTGGGCTGCGAGCAACTCGCCGGCATGGCCGACGTGATCGGCGAAATCATCGGCATGAAGCAGCAACCCAGCGGCATCCGCGTGGGCCAGATGCGGGTGCCGATCGGCGTGTTCGGCATGATCTACGAGAGCCGGCCCAACGTGACCATCGAGGCCGCGAGCCTGGCGATCAAGAGCGGCAACGCGGCCATCCTGCGCGGCGGCTCGGAAGCGATCGAGTCGAACAAGGCGCTGGCGCTGCTGGTGTCCGAGGCGCTGGCCGAAGCGGGCCTGCCGGTCGAGGCGGTGCAGCTGGTGCAGACCACCGACCGCGAGGCCGTGGGCCAGCTCATCGCGATGCCCGAATTCGTGGACGTGATCATTCCGCGCGGCGGCAAGGGGCTGATCGAACGCATCAGCCGCGACGCCAAGGTGCCGGTCATCAAGCACCTGGACGGCAATTGCCACGTCTACGTGGACGACACGGCCGAGTTCGGCATGGCGCTGCGCATCGTGGACAACGCCAAGACCCAGAAATACAGCCCCTGCAATGCGGCCGAAGGCCTGCTGGTGTCGGAAGTGGTCGCGGAAGACTTCCTGCCGCAGATTGCCGCCATCTTTGCCGCCAAAGGCGTCGAGATGCGCTGCGATCCGGCCGCGGCGCAGATCCTGCGGGCAACTGGCGCTGCCGATCCGGCTGCCCGGGTGATCGACGCGGTCGAATCGGACTGGTCCGAGGAATACCTGGCCGCGGTGATCAGCATCAAGGTCGTGGCCGGCGTCGATGAGGCCATTGCGCACATCAACCGCTATTCGAGCCACCACACCGACGCCATCGTCACGCGCGACCATGTGCATGCACAGCGCTTTTTGCGCGAGGTCGATTCGGCCAGCGTCATGGTCAATGCGAGCACCCGCTTCGCCGATGGCTTCGAGTTCGGGCTGGGTGCCGAAATCGGCATCAGCACCGACAAGTTCCACGCGCGCGGCCCGGTCGGCATCGAAGGGCTGACTTCGCTCAAGTACGTGGTGCTCGGCCAGGGCGAAGTGCGAAGCTGATGCGTGCTGCTCCCGCGGTCTTGTCATCGGGGCATGCACCCCCAATTCCTACAATTCCGCTCCACCTTTAAGTAAAAATCGAAGAAGGCCGCCGCATGGTTCCGCATCTCGTCACCGCCCTGACCGGCCCGATCAACGAATTGGAGCAGCGGGTGCTCGACTCGATGCCAGCCATCGAGCGCTGGTTCCGCCTCGAATGGATGGAGCACACGCCGCCGTTCTACAGCTCGGTCGACATCCGCAACGCGGGCTTCAAGCTCGCTCCGGTCGACACCAACCTGTTCCCGGGTGGCTGGAACAACCTCACCAAGGAAATGCTGCCGCTGGCGGTGCAGGCCGCGCAGGCGGCCATCGAGAAGATCTGTCCGGAGGCGCGCAACCTGCTGGTTATTCCGGAAAATCACTCCAAAAACACCTTTTATCTCGCCAACATCGCGCAACTGGTGCGCATCTTCCACATGGCGGGGCTGAACGTGCGAATCGGCTCAGTCGATCCGGCCATCAAGTCGCCCAAGAAAATCGAGCTGCCCAACGGCGAGACGGTGACCCTCGAACCGGTGGTGCGAGGCAAGCGCCGGCTGGGCCTGAAGAACTTCGATCCCTGCACAATTTTGCTCAACAACGAGCTTTCTGCAGGAACACCGGGCATCCTCGAGGATTTGCACGAGCAGTACCTGCTGCCGCCGCTGCACGCGGGCTGGTCGGTGCGCCGCAAGAGCAACCACTTGCATAGCTATGAAGAGTTGTCCAAGCGCCTGGGCAAGCTGCTGGGCATCGACCCCTGGCTCATCAACCCGATCTACGCGCGCGCCGAAGGCGTGGACATCGCCGAGGGCCGCGGCATCGACGTGCTGACCAGCCACGTCGACGCGGTGCTCACCAAGGTGCGCCGCAAGTACAAGGAATACGGCATCAACGAGAAGCCGTTCGTGGTCGTCAAGGGCGGCCACAGCGGCAGCGGCAGCCCGGGCGTGGTGACGGTGCGCGATGCCAAGGAAGTCGAGGCGCTGATCGGCAAGTCGCGCACCAGCACGTCGTCGGCGGCCAAGACCTCGGCCGGGCGCGATCTGCGCGAACCGACCGAGCTGATCGTCCAGGAAGGCGTGCTGACCAACGAGCGCGTGCACAACGGCGTGGCCGAGCCGGTCGTCTACATGATGGACCGCTATGTGGTCGGCGGCTTCTACCGGGTGCACGCAGAGCAGGCAGCCGACGAGAACCTGAAGCTGCCGGGCGCAAGCTACGTGCCGCTGGCTTTCTCGGAAAGCACGCACATGCCCCAGCCCGGCGCCAAGCCCGGCGCAAGCGCCCCGAACCGTTTCTACATGTATGGCGTGGTCGGCCGCCTGGCCATGGTCGCGGCCAGCTACGAGATGGAAGCGACCGACCCGGACGCCGAAATCTACGAATGATTGGGGTTGTCGGGTTGCGGGGTCACCGGGCAACGGCAAAATAGCGGCCCCACAGCAACGGAAACAAAAGGGCGGGAGGGGCGACGCGTGGTGGAACGAATGTTCCGCCGCCACGACGCCCCCGCGTGTCTGACGCGTCGATCCCCAACGGCCAGCCCTTTTCCCCATCGACTTCGTGTCAGCCCCCAAATCAATCTCTGCCGGCCTGATCGTCGGCGCCATCGGCGTCGTCTATGGCGACATCGGCACCAGCGTGCTGTACGCGGTCAAGGAAGTGTTCGGCCACGGGCACGTGCCGTTCACCGTCCAGAACGTCTACGGCATCCTGTCGATGTTCTTCTGGACGCTCACCGTCATCGTCTCGATCAAGTACGTGGTGCTGGTGCTGCGCGCCGACAACGAAGGCGAGGGCGGCCTCGTCGCCATGCTCGCGCTGGCCTCCCGGGCGGTGGCCGACAGGCCGCGCCTTCGCCACGTGCTCCTGGTGATCGGCATCTTCGGCACCTCGCTCTTCTACGGCGATGGCGTCATCACGCCGGCCATCTCGGTGCTCTCGGCGGTCGAGGGCCTGGAGGTGGTGTCGCCGCACTTCAAGCACTACGTGATCCCGATCACCCTGGTCGTGCTGTTCTGCCTCTTCGCCGTGCAAAAGCGCGGCACCGCGGGCATCGGCAAGTTCTTCGGGCCGGTCACGCTGGCGTGGTTCGCGGCCATCGCGGTGCTGGGCGTGTGGCAGATCCTGCACCACCCCGAAATCGTCAAGGCGCTCAACCCCTGGTATGCGCTCAAGTTCATCTGGGACAACCCGGGCACCAGCTTCATCCTGCTGGGCGCGATGGTGCTGTGCGTGACCGGCGCCGAGGCGCTGTACGCCGACCTCGGCCACTTCGGCAAGAAGCCGATCCGCATCGCGTGGTTCTCGGTCGTGATGCCGGCGCTGACGCTCAACTACCTCGGCCAGGGCGCGCTGCTGCTGGAGAACCCCGAGGCGGTGAAGAACCCGTTCTTCATGATGGCGCCCGAGTGGGCGCTGGTTCCGCTGGTGATGCTGGCCACGCTCTCGACGGTGATCGCCTCGCAGGCGCTCATCACCGGCGCGTTCAGCGTGACGCGCCAGGTGATCCAGCTGGGCTACCTGCCGCGCCTGAACATCGAGCACACCAGCGTGCGCACGGCCGGGCAGATCTACATCCCGCTGGTCAACTGGGGCCTGTTCGTGGCCATCGTGCTGGCGGTGGTGATGTTCCGCACCTCGAGCAGCCTGGCCGCGGCCTACGGCATCGCGGTGACGACCGACATGCTGATCACCACGATCCTCACCTTCTTCGTGATCCGCTACGCGTGGAAGCTGCCGCTGGCACTGTGCATCGCGTCGACCGCGGTCTTCTTCGTGGTCGACTTCCTGTTCTTCGCCTCGAACCTGCTCAAGCTGTTCGAGGGCGGCTGGTTCCCGCTGCTGATCGGCGGCTTCGTCTTCACGCTGATGATCACCTGGAAGGAAGGGCGGCGCCTCATGGGCGAGGCGCAGCACGCCGACGCCATCGACCTCAAGTCGTTCCTCGATTCCGTGTTCGTGAGCCCGCCGGCGCGCGTGGACGGCACGGCCGTGTTCCTCACCGCGGAGCCGGGCGTCGTGCCCAACGCGCTCCTGCACAACTTGAAGCACAACAAGGTGCTGCACGAGCAGAACATGTTCGTCACCGTGCGCAACCACGAGGTGCCCTGGATCCCGATGGACAAGCGCATCGAGATCGAGGCGCTCGGCCACCACTGCTGGCAGGTCATGGTGCACTACGGCTTCAAGAACGACATCGACCTGCCGCGGGCGCTCGAACACGCGCGCCTGCGTGGCTGCCAGCTGGAGCCGATGGCCACGAGCTACTTTCTCTCCCGCGACGTCGTGATCCCGACGCTGGGCAGCGGCATGGCGCCGTGGCGCGAGAAGCTCTTTGCACAGATGCACCACAACGCGAGCGGGGCGGCGGCGTTCCTGGGGCTGCCGAACAATGCGGTGGTGGAGCTGGGGTCGAAGATCGAGATCTGAGCGGAGGAAGGGGCAGCCGCCTCTTCAGCCGAAGTCTTCCGGCCGCTCCGCCGCCAGTTGCGTCATGTGCCCCGCGATCGCCCCCGGCGTCGTGAACCAGATCTCCCCCCGGTCCCGCGCCCGCGCCAGGTGCGCGAGCGCCGTGCGCAAATGGCGCAGCCGGTACGGCTGGCCCACGATGTACGGGTGCAGCGCCAGTCCCATCACCAGCGGCTGCGCGCGCGACTGCCCCAGCATCTCGTCGAAGTTGTCGACCACCATCGCGCTGAAATCCTTCGCGTCCATCAGGCGGCCCACGATCATCGGGATGTCGTTGAGCTCCTGCGGATACGGCACCGACCAGATCGAGCCGCCGCCGCGCGTGCGCATGCGCACCGGCTGGTCGTCGTGGCACCAATTGAGCGTGTAGCCGTAGCCGGTTTCGCCGAGCAGGTCGGGCGTCGTGGCGCTTTCCGAGATCCACGGCGACAGCCAGCCTCCGGGCGCCTGGCCGCTTTCGCGCAGCATGCGTTCGCGGCAGCGCAGCAGCAGGGCGCGCTCGTGTTCTTCGTCGAGCGCGCCCTGGCGCTCCGCGTTGCTGTGGCCGTGGCCGATGAGCTCGTCGCCGCGCGCCACGCAGGCCTCCACCAGTTCCGGGCAGTGGTCGTAGAGCGCGGTGTTGATGAGCGCGCCGGTCGGCAGCGCGAGCGCATCGAACAGTTCGAGGCAGCGCCACGCGCCCACGCGGTTGCCGTATTCGCGCCAGCCGTGGTTGAGCACATCGGGCTGCGGCGAGGCCGGGCCGATGCAGGCGCCCAGGCCGTCGCCGAAGGCGAAGTGCTCGATGTTGAAACCGAGGTACACAGCCAGCCGCGCGCCGTTCGGCCAGGCGTAGTCGGGGCGCCGCGTGATCGGGCGGTAGTCGAAGCGATCGTGCGAGGGCAGCAGGTCGGGCCAGCGCGTGGTCATGCGTTGCGCCTCACAGCACCGCGAGGCCGGCGCGCACCAGCAGCCACTCGGCGCTGTCGTTCCACACGTCCATCTGCACGATGAGCCCGCGGCTCACCACGTAGCGGTCGACGTACCGGTTGCCTTCGAAGGCCGTGCCGTCGGGCCAGGCGCCGTAGAGCGTGCCCAGGCTGTAGACCACGGTGGCCTCGGGCGTGCCGCCGGCCACCGTTTCGGTGCGTTCGATCTTCTTCTTCACCCAGGCGTAGCGCTTCGCGTTGAAGGCCGAGGTGTCGCCAGGCGCGTGCATCGCGCGGTTGCCGGTGAAGCGGATGCGGATGTCGGGCGCGGTGAAGCGCGAGGCCGATTGCGGGTCGGGAATCATCACGAGCCGGAGGAATTCGTCGACCACCGCTGCGGGGGCGGCGGGGTTGGGGGAAGCTGAAGTGTCCATGGGGTTCTCCATCGTTGAGGCCACGGCGGTGCATGGCAGTGCGTGGCGGTGCATGGTGGAAACCTCCGCAATTCCTGTGCCGAACGGGCCTCGCCCGGGCCTTCGGGCGCCCGGCACAATCGCGCGATGTCATTTTTCAAGGACCTGAGCCTTTCGGCTTTCACCGCGGGCTTCGTCGCCGTGCTCGTGGGTTTCACGAGTTCGGTGGCGATCGTGTTCCAGGCCGCGCAGGCCTTCGGCGCCACGCCGGAGATGGCGGCCTCGTGGATGTGGGCGCTGGGCATCGGCATGGGGCTGGCCTCGGCGCTGCCTTCGCTCTGGTGGAAGAAGCCGGTGATGATCGCCTGGAGCACGCCGGGCGCCGCCGTGCTGGCGGTCGCTGGTGTAGGCCACAGCATGGGCGAGGCGGTGGGCGCATTCATCGTCTGCGCGGTGCTGATCGTGCTGGCCGGCGCCACCGGATGGTTCGAGCGCGTGATGAACCGGATTCCGATGGCGATCGCCTCGGCGCTCCTGGCCGGCGTGCTGGCGCGCTTCGGCATCTCGGCCTTCGTCGCGGCGCAGACGGCCCTGCCGCTGGTGCTGCTGATGCTGGGCACCTACCTGGTCGGCAGGCGGCTGCTGCCGCGCTATGCGGTGCCGCTGACGCTGCTGGTGGCCATCGTCTTCGTGGCGGCGCGCGGCGAACTCGCGTGGTCGTCGGTGCACTTTTCGCTGACCTGGCCGGTGTTCACGATGCCGGTCTTCAGCTGGCAGGCCGTCGTGAGCCTGGCGCTGCCGCTCTTCGTCGTGACCATGGCCTCGCAGAACCTGCCCGGCGTGGCGGCGATCCGCGCGAGCGGCTACAGCGATTTGCCGGTCAGCAAGCTCATCACCCTCAGCGGCCTCGCGACGCTGGTGCTCGCGCCGTTCGGCGCGTTCGCGCTGAACCTGAGCGCGATCACGGCCGCCATGTGCATGGGCCGCGAAGCCCATGAAGACCCGGCGCGGCGCTACACCGCGGCGGTGACCTGCGGTGCGATCTACGTGGTGATCGGGCTCTTCGGCGCGGCGGTCACGGGGCTGCTCACGGCGTTTCCGAAGGAGCTGGTCGCGGCCATCGCGGGCCTGGCATTGCTGGGCACCATCGGCGGCGGGCTCGCGGCCGCGGTGCGCGACGAAACGCACCGCGAGGCGGCGCTGATCACCTTCCTGGTCACGCTCTCGGGCATCACGCTGGCGGGCATCGGCTCGGCCTTCTGGGGCGTGGTGGCCGGGGCGGTGGCGCTGGCCGTGCAGCAGGTGGGGCGAAAGCAAAAAGCCCCTGTCGGCAAGGAGATGGCCGCTTCCGGCAACATCGCCCCAGAAACCAACGTGGCCGCCGCACCCGGCGCCGGAAAGAACGTCCCGTGAAAAACATCCTCTTCGTCGCCGACCCGCTCGATCACTTCAAGATCTACAAGGACACCACTTTCTCGATGATGCGCGAGGCCCAGCGGCGCGGCCACCGCATCGCGGCCTGCCTGCCGCAGGACATCCAGTGGAAGTCGGGCGGGCTGGTCACGGCCACGGTGCAGCAGATCACGCTGACGGGCGATGCCAAGGACTGGTACACCGTCGACATCACCGAGTCGAAGGCGCTGAAGGATTTCGACGCGGTGCTGATGCGCAAGGACCCGCCCTTCGACGCCGAGTACATCTATTCGACGCACCTCCTGCAGCAGGCCGAGCGCGAGGGCGCGCAGGTGGTCAACTCGCCGCGCGCGCTGCGCGACCACCCCGAGAAGCTCGCGATCATGGAGTTTCCGCAGTTCGTGACGCCCACGCTGGTCACGCGCAGCGCGCAGGCCGTGCGCGACTTTCACGCGGAGCACGGCGACATCATCCTGAAGCCGCTCGACGGCATGGGCGGCATGGGCATCTTCCGCGTGAAGCAGGACGCGCTGAACCTGGGCTCCATCGTTGAGACCCTCAACAAGGACGGCGCCGAGACGATCATGGTGCAGCGCTTCGTGCCCGAGGTGGTGCAGGGCGACAAGCGCATCCTGATCATCGCGGGCGAGCCCGCGCCCTTCGTGCTGGCGCGCATTCCGCAGGGCACCGAGGTGCGCGGCAATCTGGCCGCGGGCGGCAAGGGCGTGGCGCAGCCGCTGACCGCGCGCAACCGCGAGATCGCCGAGGCGATCGGCAAGGTGCTGGCACCGCGCGGGCTGCTCCTGATCGGGCTGGACGTGATCGGCGACGCGGTCACCGAGATCAACGTGACCAGCCCGACGTGCTTTCAGGAGATCACGGAGCAGACCGGCTTCGACGTGCCGAAGATGTTCATCGACGCGCTGGAGAAAGCGCTGCGTCCTGCCTGAGCTCGGAGGCGGACGCGAGCACAGGCGCCGCCGCCGCGCGGGCTTCGCGCTCGCGCCGGGCCTGCAGGCGCCGTGAGCGCAGCTTGCGCGCCCAGATGACGATGCCGGTGATCGACAGCATCGCCACCACCAGCCCGAGCGCCGACATCATGATGCGGCCCGGCATGCCCAGGATGCGCCCGCCGTGCAGCGGCAGTTGCAGCTGCGCGAACACGTCGGCCGCCGTGCCGTGCCATGGCCGGTTGCTGCCGATGAGGTGGCCGTCGCGCCCGTCCAGGTAGAGGTTCGACAGGCCCATGCCGTCGCTGTCGTCGTGCGTGGCGTGGTCGAAGAAAGAGATGTTGTAGAAGCCGCCGCGCGCGTTGTAGAACGCGCCGCCCGGCGGCGTCGTCCAGCCGCGGCGGCGCGCTTCGGCCTCGGCCTGCGCCACGATCTCGCGAAAGCCGATGGTGGGCTCGATGCGCGTGCCCAGCGGTGCGAGCGGCACCAGCGCCGAGGGCCCCGGGGTGGTCTTGGAGACCAGCGAGAGCATCGGGTGGAACACCTCCTTGTAGAGGTTCAGCGAGAACGAGGTGAAGGCCACGACGATGATCAGCCCCCAGATCCACAGCCCGCCCGCGCGGTGCAGGTCGAAGTTGAGCTTGTAGCCGCCGGCCGCCCAGCGCACGGTCCACGCCGGCTTCCAGCGCTGCCACCAGGCGGTTGCAGGCCGGTGCGCCGGCTGCACGGTCTTGCGCAGGCGCCGTGGCATCGTGAGGTAGAGCGCGACGAAGCTGTCGATGAGCCACACCAGCGCCACCGTGCCCATGATCCACCAGCCGATGCGGTCGGTGCCCCACATCGCCGGCACGTGCAGCATGTAGTGGAGCTTGCGCAGGAACGGCATCAGCGTCTCGGGCTTGAGCGAGATCGCTGTCGAGTCGCGGCGCCCGCGCACTTCGGCCGTGACCGGATCGACGAAGACCTGGTTGTAGCCGAGCCTGAAGGGCTTGCCCGTGGCCGGATCGGTGCGCGGCTGCACGAAGTAGCCGGCCGCGTGGCCTTCCTCGAAGCCGAGCGGCATATACGCGACCCGCGCGCGCGGGTCGTGCGCCTCGACCGCGGCGGCCAGCGCGAACGGGTCCTTGAAGGGGCCGCGGCTTTGCGTGTCGTAGAGCTTGCGGTTGAGCCAGCCGTCGATCTCGTGGTCCCACGAGATGACGGCGCCGGTCAGGCCCGAGACGATGAGGAACAGCGCGACCGCCAGGCCCGCCCAGCGGTGAATGGCCGTCGCGAACGCACGCATCAGAAGTCGATGGTGCCGCTCACCGAGACGGTGCGCGGTGCGCCCATCACCAGGTAGTTGGAGCCCTGCGTGCCGCCCACCGAGCCCCAGTACGACTTGTTGAACAGGTTGTCGATGCGCGCGCGCAGCGTGAGCGCGCGGCCGTTGCCCAGATCGACCAGGTAGCGCGCGCCGATATCGAAGCGCGTCCAGCCCGGAATCTGCTGCGTGTTGGCGGCGTTGGCGTACTGCTTGGAGGTGTACAGCAGGCGCGCATTCAGCGACAGGTTGCGCACGCCCGGCACGTCCCACTCGGCGCCCAGGTTGGCCTGCTGCTTGGCCACGCCGATGGCGGTGAGGCCGTCGGTGACACCGCCTTGCGTGTTCTTCTGCTTGGCGTCGAGCAGCGTCAGGCCGCCCAGGAGGCGCAGGCCCTTGGCCGGCTGGCCGAACACCGAGAACTCCAGGCCCTGGTTGCGCTGCTTGCCGTAGAGGCCGTAGGACTGGCCCGAGTACTGGTAGACCGGCTGGTCGGTGGTGAAGAACGCGGCGCTCGCGCCCAGCGTGCCGCCGTCGTACTTCACGCCGATTTCCTTCTGCTTGGCCTGGTACGGCGCGAACACCTCGCCGGCGTTGGTGACCGGCCGGTTGTTCACCGTGCCGGGCGCCACGTTGCCCTTGACCAGGGCTTCGATGTAGTTGGCGTAGGCCGACACGGTCGGCGTGATCTTGAACACGACGCCGGCCACCGGCGTGGTCTTGCTCTTGTCGTAGGCGCTCGATTCCTTGATCGTGTTGTAGGCAAAGCTCGTCTGCTTGATGGTCTGGCGGCGCGCGCCGAGCGTGACCAGCAGGCGGTCTTCCATGAAGGACATGGTGTCGGCGACGGCGATGCTCGAGGTGTCGATCTTGTCGGTCAGGCGCGGGTCTTCGAGCGTGTTGCCGGTGAAGTTGTTGGCGATCGGGTAGGGCGAGAAGAAGGGCGCGTAGATGTTGTTGAGAACGGCGCCGCGCGAGATCGTGTAGGCGTTGTCTCGGTCGTTGCTGTACGTGGCGGCCGAGGCCACCACGGTGTGCTTCACCGGGCCGGTGGTGAAGTTGCCGCGCACGCCGATCTCGGCGGTGCCGATGCGGTCCTTGCGCGTGTTGCTGAAGCGCGTGTTGCTGGTGTTGCCGAACGAATTGACCAGGGTCGGGTTCGACAGCACGTTGTCTTCGTCGCTGCGGCGCACGCCGCCCGCGGCCCAGGCCGTGATGTTGTCGGTGATGTCGACTTCGCCGCGGAAGGTGGCGAACTTGTCCTTTTCCTTCGAGTAGGTCCAGGGCTGGGCGAAGTTGCTCTTCGCGTCGGGCGCGCGCGGGATCGGCAGCGTCGAGGAGGGCGTGAGGCTCGGGCGGCCGTCCTTCAGGTCGAAGTCCTGGTAGCCGAAGTCGGCCGACAGGCGCACGTTGCGGCTGTGCCAGTCGAGGCCGACGCCGAAGGCGCTCAGCTGCTGGCTTTCCTTGAAGACGCCGGTGCCGCCTTCGCGGCGCACGGCGTTCACGCGAACGCCCAGGCTGTCGTCGGGACCGAAGCGGCGCGCCAGGTCGAGGTTCACGAAGCCCTGGCCGCCGCTCTGCACGCCGAAGCCGACACGGGTGAGCGGCTCGTTGGGCGCGCGCTTGGGCAGCAGGTTGATCGCGCCGCCGATGCCACTGCCGCCGGGCGCGGCACCGTTCAGGAAGGTGTTGGCGCCACGGAACACTTCCACGCGCTCGAAGAATTCAGAGGCGATGTACTGGCGCGGCAGCATGCCGTAGAGGCCGTTGTAGGAGACGTCGTCCGAATACACGGGGAAGCCGCGCACCACGTACAGCTCCTGGAAGTTGCCGAAGCCGCGCGCCTGGCGCACCGACGGATCGTTGAGCAGCACGTCGGCCACGCTCTTGGCCTGCTGGTCCTGGATCAGTTCGTTGGTGTAGTTGGTGCTCGAGAACGGCGTGCTCATCATGTCCTGGTTGCCCAGGATGCCCACGCGCCCGCCGCGCGCCACCTGGCCGCCGGCGAAGGGCTTGGCCAGGCCTTCGGCCGAGGCGTCGGCGCTGGCTTCGACGGTGATGGGGGCCAGGGCAGCGCTCGGCGCGGGCTCGGCAGCGGGGGTCTGGGCCATCGCCGTCAGGGCATTGAGGGCGAGGAGCGACGCGATCGCGGTCGGGCGAAGAGGGAAAAACGGAGCGGGCATGGAGGGTCTGATGTGCGCAAATGAGAACCGTTATTATTCTCTCGCGCAGCCCCGCCATCGATACTTTCTTGCACTGTTGCAAAAAAGTGTCAGTAAAAAGTCTTCGTCAAGTCTTCAGCGGACCGCCCGCTGCCCGTCCACGAACACATGCAGTTCGCCCGGCGCGAAGGGCGTCCACGTCTCGTTGGTGGTGAGCGGCGTGGTCACCACCACGGCCACGCGGTCGGTCGGCGTGGTGTGCTGGGCGAAGTCGATTTCCAGGTCTTCGTCGGACAGCTGCGCCGTCACGAACGGATGCCGCCGCTCCACGTACCAGAGGTTGGTCGACGCGTGCGCCCAGAGCGCCTGCCCGTTCGACAGCATGAAGTTGAAGGTGCCGTGGCTCGCGAGCTGCGGCGCCAGTTCGCGCAGCGTGAGCGTCAGCTCCTCGATGCTCGGCACGCCCGCGTGCGACTTGGCCAGCTCCTGCATCAGCCAGCAGAAGGCGTGCTCGCTGTCTGTGTTGCCCACGGGATGGAAATTGCCGTGCAGGCGCGGCCGGAAATCCTTCAGGTCGCCGTTGTGCGCAAACACCCAGTAGCGCCCCCACAGCTCCCGCACGAACGGGTGGCAGTTCTGCAGGTTGACCTCGCCCTGCGTGGCCTTGCGGATGTGCGCGATGACGTTGCGGCTCTGGATCGGATAGCGCCGGATCAGCTCCGCCACCGGCGATTCGCAGGCCGGCTGGTGATCCACGAAATGGCGCAGGCCCCGGTCCTCGAAGAACGCGATGCCCCAGCCGTCGGCGTGGTGGTCGGTGCGGCCGCCGCGCTGCGCGAACCCCGTGAAGCTGAAGGTCACGTCGGTCGGCGTGTTGCAGTTCATCCCTAGCAATTGACACATGCAGGCGATTAGACCGCGATTCGCGCCGCCCTCGCGCGCAGCTAGCGGATGAACTTGCCCTCTTTGGTCACGCGCACCATCTCGATGAAGCGCGAGCCCGTGTTGCTCGCGCCGGTGAAGTCGATCTCCATGCCGCCGATGCGCAGCTTCATCGCCTTCAGTGCGGCGTGCAGCTTGGCGCGCGTGAGGTCGCGGCCGGTGCGGCGCAGGCCCTCGATCATCACGAGCGCATTCACATAGCCCTCGTAGCTCAGGTAGCCCAGGTCCACCTTGGCGCGCTCGGCCAGCTGGCGGAATTCGCGCGCGGTGGCGTCGACCTCGCTCCACGGGTACGGCACGATCTGCGAGATGGCCAGCCCGCTGGTCTTGTCGCCCACCAGCTTGGCGGTGACGTCGCCCGGCACGATCGACATGCCGTAGAACATCTGCCGCCCGCCGGCCGCCCAGGCGGCTTTCATCACCTCGCCGCCGATGCCGCCGCCCAGGTACATGATCACGGCCTGCGCCTTGCTGTCCGCCAGCGCCTTGCCGGATGCTTCGTTGCCCGTGCCGTCGCCCTTGACCGCCACCGCGGCCTCGGGCTTGAGTTTGAGCGTGTCCAGCGCGGCTTCGACCAGCTTCGCGACTTCCGCGCCGCCGGGGTTGTCCAGGTACGCCACGGCGATGCGCGAGACGCCGATGGTCGTCAGGTGCTGCACCAGCGCCTGGGCTTCGCGCGCGAAGGTGGCGCGCACGAAATAGCCCGCGGCGCCCATCTTCTCGCGGGCCGAATCCGACACCGCATAGCCGCCCACCGTCGGCGCGCCGCTCTGGTTCACGACCTTGGCGCCCGCGGCGGTGGTGCCCGAGCCCACGCAGCCGAAGAACGCGAAGACGCGGTGCTCCGCCAGCAGCTTCTCGTAGTTGGCCAGGGCCTTCTCGGGCTTGAGCTCGTCGTCGAGCGAAACCACGCGGATCTTGCGGCCCGACAGCCCGCCCTGCGCATTGACCGCATCGAAGGCCAGGCCGGCGCCGGCCATCACCACCTTGACCGGCACGCCGAGCGGACCGCTCAGGATGCCGGTGTGGCCCAGGACGATCTCGCCATCAGTGACGCCGCTCTCGGCGGCATGGGCCGGAAAGGAAAGAGGGCCGAGTCCGGCCGCTGCCGCAGCCGAGGCGGCGATGAAATTTCTGCGATGCATGGAACCGTTTCGTTATCAGATACAACTGATAACAATTGAATGCGAAAGCGCCTTCCAGGTCCGCCGGTGTTTACCCCGTGTTGCGTGCCGTCCCGTCGGCCTGTTTTGGTCCTTCGCGCAACTGCCACGCCGCGCAGATCGCCAGCGCGCACAGCCCCGCCAGCATCGCGAACACCTCGTCGAACGCCGCCAGCCGCGCCGGGCTGCTGACCGGATTGGCCAGCGAATCGCCGTGCGCGGCAAGGCGCCACTCGAGCACGATCGCGCACAGGCTCACGCCGGCCGCGCCGCCCAGCATGCGCACGAAGTTGATCGCGCTCGCGCCCTGCGGAATCAGCGGCTTGGCCAGCGGACGCATCGAGCCCAGGTTGAGCGACGGCAGGATGAACCCCAGCCCGATGCGCCCGATGATCGCGAACGCCACCAGGAGCCACATCGCGCTGTCCAGCCTGAGCACCATCATCAGCGCGAAAGAGGCCGCCAGCAGGGCGAGGCCGACGGTCACCAGCACCCAGGTCGGCTGCCGGTCGGCCAGCCGGCCGACGCCGGCGATGGTCACCGCCAGCACGATGCCGGCCGGCAGAAGAATGGTGCCCACGTGCGACGCCGACAGGCTCAGCCCCACCTGCATGTACACCGGCAACAGGTAGGTCGAGCCGAAGAGCGCCGTGCCGTAGATGAAGGCCACCACGCTGCCCATCGCGAACTGGCGGTACTTGAAGAGCGCGAGGTTCATGAGCGGCGTGCCGCCCGAGGCCGCGAGCCGGCGCTGCCACCAGACGAAGGCGGCGAACGACACCAGCGCGCCGCCCAGCAGCAGCGCGGCCTGCAGCGGCGAATCCCCGCGCAGCTCGACCAGCCCGTTCAGGAGGCACAGCGTGCCGACCGTGCCCAGCGCGAGGCCGCGCGCATCGAGCCCGCCGCCGCGCACCGCGGCCACGCCGCCCGGCGCCGTCCTGGGCACGAACTTGTAGGCCAGCCAGATCGAGGCCAGGCAGAACGGCACCACCATGAAGAAGATCGAGCGCCAGCCGAACAGGTCGACCAGCACCCCGCCGATGCTCGGCCCGATGGCCGGCGCCAGCACGACGCCCATGCCGAAGATGCCGCTCGCGCGCCCCTGCTCGTGCGGCTCGAAGGCGCGCAGGATGATGATGGCCGGAATGGGCTGCACCACGCCCGCCGCGAGCCCTTCGGCCACGCGCGCGAACAGCACCAGCGAGAAGTTGTTGGCCAGCCCGCCCACGATGCCGCCCACGAGCAGCAGCAGCATCGTGCCCACGTAGGTGCGGCGGTAGCCGTAGCGCGAGAGCAGCCACGGCGTGGTGAGCATCGAGACTGTCATGGCCACCATGAAGCCCGAGCTCACCCACTGCGCGCGCTCTTGGCCGAGCGAGAAGTGGTGGCTCATGCCGGGGATCGCGACGTTCACGATGGTCGAGGACATGATCGAGGCCATCGTCCCCACCATCACCGACATCAGCAGATACCAGCGGTAGCGCTCGCCGTAGCGTTCGCGCAGGATGCCCATGGAGGGCGGCGCCGGCGTGGGCGCGGTTTCGGGCGTGGGTGGGGAGGTCATGGGGCGGCGGAATGTCTCGGGGTCCGTCGTCCTACAAGCATATCGGTGTTTGCGCGGCGAAGGCCGCAACGGGCGGTCGCACAATGCAGCGGCTGTCCCCTCCGCGTCAGCGCCAAGAAGACAACAACATGGACTCCCCGATCAACGATCCCGTCAACGAACAGCCCGCCAACGGCGAGCCGGAAGCCGCGCCCACGCTCGCGACCGAGCTCGCCGCGCCGACCGTGAGCCGCGCCTACCGCTGCCAGTGCGGCCGCCCCGTGTTCCTTCGCAACAGCGAATGCCTGGCCTGCCACACGCCGCTCGGCTACGTGATCGATCGCCTGGGCGTCATGCCGCTCGCGCCGGCCGACGGCGAGGGGGCGCTGCCCGACACCTTCACCGTCTTCGGCGATCCGCACGGCAAGACCTACCACCGCTGCGCGAACCTCATGACGCCCGCTGCCTGCAGCTGGATGATCGAAGTGCCGCGCGAAAGCGAGACCATTCCTCCCGACAACCAGGACCTCGCGCCGGGCTACTGCCTCGCGTGCAGCGTCACCCGCACCATTCCCGATCTCTCGGTGGAGAGCAACGGCGAACTCTGGCGCAAGCTGGAGACCGCCAAGCGCCGCCTCGTCTCGCAATTGCTCGCGCTCGGCCTGCCGGTGGTGAGCCGCCATGCCGATCCGGTGCACGGCCTCGCATTCGATTTCTTGAGCAACATGCCCGGCGGCCCGCACGTCATGACCGGCCACGAGCACGGCGTGATCACGCTCAACGCCGAAGAGGCCGAAGACGCCGTGCGCGAACGCATCCGCGCCGAAATGCGCGAGCCCTATCGCACGCTGCTGGGGCACTTCCGCCACGAGATCGGCCACTACTACTGGGACCTCCTGGTGCTGCCCACGCCGTGGATCGACGACTTCCGCGCGCTCTTCGGCGACGACCGCGCCGACTACGCCGCCGCGCTGCAGATCCACTACGAGCAGGGCCCGCCGCCCGACTGGGCCGACCGCTTCGTGAGCAGCTACGCGAGCACGCATCCGTGGGAAGACTGGGCCGAGACCTGGGCCCACTACCTGCACATGGCTGACACCGCGGACACCGCGATGAGCTTCGGCGTCGATGCGACCAACGTCGAACTCACGAGCGACCTCTTCACTGCCGCAGACCTCTGGCAGCCGGAGCATCCCGATGCCGCGAAATTCCTGGACTTCATCAACGGCTGGGTGCTGCTGACCAACGTCCTCAACGAGCTGTCGCGCAGCATGGGGCAGCCCGACTACTACCCCTTCGTGCTGCCGCGCGCGGCGGTGGGCAAGCTGCAGTTCATCCACCGCGTGATCACCGAGCAGCGGCCCGGATCGGCGCCGACGATGGTGGTGGCCAGCGATGTGGCGGCAGCCGAGCCGGTCGAGACTGCGCCCGAACAGGGGCAGTCGCAATCCCAAACGCAATCGCAATCGCAATCCCAGGGCGGCGTTCAGTCCTGAGGCGGCGTTCCCGCGGCGCAGCGTGCGCAGATGCAAGCCAAGCCGCGCATCGCCTCCGGCAGTTTGGCGAGCGGCGCGTTGCTGAAGTCGACCTGCATGCACCAGCACGGCGGCTGCGCCTGGCCCGTCTCGCGTTCGACTTCCATTGCGCAGCGGTTCGATTCGCCGCACAGCGGGCAGCGCGTGGCGTCGATGACCGCGGCGGTGGTGGCTGTCGTCATGCGAGTTCGAAAGCCGGCAGCTTCTTGGCCACCGCGACGTTCTGCAGCGTCACGTAGACGGGCAAGCCGTCGCGGTACGCGGGGTAGTCCTCGCCCTCGATCAGCGGCAGCAGGTAGCGCCGGCATTTCTCGGTGATGCCGTAGCCGTCGTCCGAGATGAAATCGCGCGGCATCGGCTTCTCGACATTGGCCACCGATTCGAGCGGCGCGCTGCCGAGGGTGTACGCGTAGGGCACGTCGGACGTGCGCTCGATCGTCGGCATCACCGCGTTGCGGCCTTCGAGCGCGAGCTCGACCGCGCGCTGGCCCAGCTCGTAGGCCTGCTTCACGTCGGTGGCCGAGGCGATGTGCCGCGCCGCGCGCTGCAGGTAGTCGGCCACGGCCCAGTGGAACTTGTGGCCGTGCGCGTCCTTGATCATCTGCGCCACCACCGGCGCGGCGCCGCCGAGTTGCGCATGGCCGAACGCATCGCGCGTGCCCTGTTCCGCGAGGAAGGTGCCGTCGGGGTAGTGGCACCCCTCGGACACCACGACCGAGCAATAGCCGTGCTGCGTGACCAGCGCATCGACGCGCGCGAGAAAACGCGCCTTGTCGAACTCGATCTCGGGGAACAGCACCACCACCGGAATGCCCCGGTCTGCGGCGAGCCCGCCCGCCGCGGCGATCCATCCCGCATGCCGCCCCATCACCTCGAGCACGAACACCTTGGTCGAGGTGGCCGCCATCGAGCGCACGTCGAACGAGGCTTCGAGCGTGGACACCGCCACGTATTTCGCGACCGAGCCGAAGCCCGGGCAGCAGTCGGTCAGCGGCAGGTCGTTGTCGATGGTCTTGGGCACGTGGATGGCCTGCAGTGGATAGCCGAGCGACTGCGACAGCTGGCTCACCTTGAAGCAGGTGTCGGCCGAATCGCCGCCGCCGTTGTAGAAGAAATAGCCGATGCCGTGCGCCTTGAACACTTCGATGAGCCGCTCGTATTCGCGCCGGTTTTTTTCAAGGGACTTGAGCTTGTAGCGGCACGAACCGAACGCGCCCGAAGGCGTGGTGCGCAGCGCCGCAATGGCCTCGGCCGATTCGGCGCCCGTGTCGATCAACTCTTCGGTCAGCGCGCCGATGATGCCGTTGCGTCCGGCGTAGAGCTTGCCGATGCGGTCCGGGTGTTTTCGTGCCGTCTCGATCACGCCGCAGGCCGACGCATTGATGACCGAAGTGACGCCGCCCGACTGGGCGTAGAAGGCGTTGAGGATGGGCATGCGGGCATTCTCCCGCAGCCCTATGTCAGGCGCCAGTGCCGGCAGTTTTCAGGGTGTCAGGATGTCAGCGGCTCTCGAACGTGGGCGACCGCTTCTCGAGGAACGCGCTCACGCCTTCGCGGAAGGTCGGGCGGTCGATCAGCTCGCGCTGGCGTTCGCTTTCGTAGTGCAGCTGCTCCTTCAGCGTGTGGCGCTCGGAGGCTTCGAAGGCTTCGCGCGCTTCGATCACCGCATGCGCCGGAAGGCGTGCGAGGCGCTGCGCGATCGCGCGCGCATCGTCCATCAATTGCTCGTCGTCGGCGCAGGCCCAGATCAGGCCCCATTGCACCGCGCGGCCCGCGCTTAGGCGTTCGTCGAGCAGCGCCATGCCCATCGCGCGCGCCTTGCCGGCGCGCCGCGGAATGGCCCAGGTGCAACCCAGGTCCGGCACGATGCCCAGCTTCGGGAGAAAGGGCAGATAGAAGTACGCGCTGCGCGCCGCGATGGTCACGTCGGCCGCGAGCGCCAGCCCGACGCCCGCGCCGGCTGCCGCGCCGTTCACCGCGGCCACCACCGGCACCGGCAGCGTGCGCAGCGTCTCGATCAGCGGATTGCTCAGCGACTGCATCCACTCGGCCGTCTGCGTGCCGAGCGACTTGCCTTCTTCGCCCGGCGCCATCGCGCTCAGGTCGGCGCCCACGCAGAAGGCCTTGCCCGCGCCCGTCAGGATCACGGCGCGCACCGCGCGGTCGTCGCGGATGCGCTCCAGCGCGTCGCGCAGTTCGACCTGCAGCCCGTGCGCGATGGGGTTCAGCTTGGCCGGCAGGTTGAGCGTGAGCGTCGCGATGCCGTCGGCCAGCTCATAGAGGATCGGTGATTGGGAGTCCATGGCATCGAGGGTCGATGCCGATGGCACGCCGGTCAAGCCGGGGACAACCCGTGGGGCCGAAGTCGCCAGGGCGACCACGCGCGCGCTGGCTTCGCGAGCGGCATGGCGGCGGGCTGCGCATCCGACACGGTGATGCACGACGCCGTCAGCGCCGACACCAGGATGCGCCGGTGCTCGGTGCCGTCGAAGCGTTCGCCGGCCTCGAGCACGATGTCGCGCGGATCGCGGTCCAGCGTGACCCAGACGGTGCCGCTGCGGCACTCGATGCCCACGCCCGCGCCGTCGGGCACGGCGAAGACGGTGCGCGTCGGCAGGCTGACGTGAAAGCGCGAGGAAGCGGGCGGGCGGGTATTCGGTTGGGTGCTCATGGCAAGCTCCATTGCATTCGGGATACGAATGAATATAGTGAGTCGCCCCCTTCCTTACACGCGGTCATTCGGAACTCGTTGCATGCATCCAGAGAATGCGAAAGCCTCCAGAACGCCGAGCGGCGAACTCCCGCCGCTGGAATTGCTGCGCAGTTTCGAGGCGGCCGCGCGCCAGCTCAGCTTCACGCTGGCGGCCGGCGAGTTGCACCTCACGCAGTCGGCCGTGAGCCGGCAGATCCAGCAGCTCGAAGCCAGCCTGGGCGTGCTGCTGTTCGAGCGCCGCCATCGCGCGCTGGCGCTCACCGAGGCCGGCGGCGTGCTGCAACGCGCGGTCACCGACAGCCTGGAGCGGCTGCGCGATGCCACGGCGCGCGTGCGCGCGAGCGCAGCGCCGCGGCAGGTGGCAATCACCACCACGCCGGGCTTCGCATCGCTCTGGCTCATTCCGAAACTGGCGCGCTTCACCGGCACGCATCCGCAGGTGGACGTGCGCGTGTCGGCCACGCTCGATGTGCTCGACCTGGACGTGAGCCGCCTCGATCTCGCGGTGCGCTTCGCGCCCATCGGCCGCGGTGTGGGGCCGGCGCTGTTCGAGGAGTCGGTGATCCCGCTGTGCTCGCCGCAGCTGGCCGCATCGCTGCGGGAGCTCTCGGACTTTTCCAGGCTCACGCTGCTCACCGTCGAATACCCGGACCACAGCGAAGCCCCGACCGCCGACTGGGAGCCGTGGCTCAAGGTGATGGGGCTGCAGGACCTGCGCATGAAGAGCACGCTGCGCTTCACGCAATACGCCGATGCGGTGGCCGCCGCGGTGGCGGGGCAGGGCGTGGTGATCGGGCGCTTGCCGTTGCTGCGCGAACTCGTGCGCGACGGCCGGCTCGTGGCGCCGCTCGGCGAGGGCGCCGCATCGCACCGCGGCTACTTCATCGAGATGTCCAGGCGCGCCGCGAGCAACCGCGACGCGCAGGACTTCGCGCAATGGCTGCGCGACGAAGCCGAGGCGGCGCAGCGGACCTGACGCAGGTCCGCTGCATCGAGGGCGATCAGCCCGGCAGCAGCACCTTGTTCACGACGTGGATCACGCCGTTCGACTGGTACACGTTGGCGATCGTCACCATCGCGGTGCCGCCCTTGGCATCGGTCACCATCACGTTGCTGCCGCTCATCGTCGCGGTGAGCGTGCCGCCGCTGGCGGTCTTGAGCACGGCCTTGCCGCCGCCCGCGTTGATCGCGCTCATGAGCGCGGGGCCGTCCATCTTGCCGGGCACCACGTGATAGGTCAGCACCTTGACCAGCGTGGGCTTGTTCTCGGGCTTGAGCAGCGTGTCGACGGTGCCGGCCGGCAGGGCCGCGAAGGCGGCGTTGGTCGGCGCGAACACGGTGAACGGGCCGGGGCTCTTGAGCGTGCCGACCAGGTCCGCGGCCTTGACGGCGGCGACCAGCGTCGTGTGGTCCTTCGAATTCACGGCGTTGTCGACGATGTCCTTGGTCGGGTACATCGCGGCGCCGCCGACCATCGGGTTGGACGACATGCCGGAGCTGCCGCTGCCGCTCATCCCCATGCCGCCCGCGCAAGCGCCGAGCAGGACCGAAACGCCGAGTGCGATCACGAGTTTTTTCATGGAAGTCTCCTGGAAAGAAATGGTTGTCGAGGTTCTCTGTGGAAACCGCCAACAGCTCGGAGGCGCGATGCGCTTGAGACCAATACGGCAGGCCCGCGCAACTGGATTCACCGCGCATCGGCGCGTCGGCTTTGCGCCACAGCGTTGCAAGTGGCGCTTGCGCATCGCGCAGCGGCTCGACAGAATCCGCCCTTCGTTTTTCAGCAACAGTTTCTTTCCACCGCGCCTGGCGACTACCGACCTCCCGGGCGACAAACCAATTCAATGAACCGTTTCCTGAACACCTGACCCGCACACCGACCGCCCCGGCCGGATGTGCATCCATGCATCCGCCGAGGCCTTGTCGACAAAGGCCCCGCGCAGCCATTCGCCGGGGCCTTTTTGTTTCTGGAGTGTGCGCACATGAGTGCTCAACGAAAGGCCCGCGACGACGACAAGCGTCTGGGCCGGTTCTACTTTTCGGTGCCGTCCACGGCACCTCGCAATCCCGTGGTGGCCGCGATGGCGCGCCGCGAATCGAGCCAGGGCGCCGGGCGCCACCTGCGCACCCACCGCGCGGAGCGGCGCGCGCAGAAGGTCGCGTTGCAGAAGGCCGCACGCAGCGTGGGGCGAGGGGGCGACGATGCGTGAAGACATGGACAAGGTCATCGTCGAACGCCCGCGCCGCGGCGGTGGCGTGCAAGGCGACGGACGCGCCTTTCGCAACAGCCGCGAGCGCGGTTCGCACCTGGGCATGAAGCGCGGCTACGACCACCCGAAGGGGCTCAACGAGAACCTCGCACCGCTCAAGCGCTGGCTGCACAAGCAGGTGCACCGGCCGTGGGACAAGGTGTATGCCGAACTCAACAGCGGCATCGACCGCCGCAGCACGGTACAGGCGCACATCTTCCAGCACATCGACGACTTCGTGGAACGCCGTGCCGAACTGCGCGATGGCGAGGTCTGCGTGCCGCCGCATCGCTGGGGAACGCACCGCAGCGTGCCGTTGCGCGAGGCGCCGAATGTCGAGCTGTTCGTGCATCCGGTCACCGGCATCCTGCTGCCCAACCGGCGACTGGCTGAGGCGAAAGCTGCACGACGTGCCGACCGCAAGACGTGGGCCGCGCAGCGCGGCGACGTGCCGTACGCGGTCTATCACGTGATCGACGAGACCACGCAATGGCACTGCGTCGACAGCTGCTGGTTCGAGATCAAGCTCGCGCAGTTTCCTGAAAGGGCTGGCGCGACGCAGCCGGAGGAGAGGCGCTACGACGTGCTGCGTCGTTGCCTCGTCACCCGCAGCGGCGCGGCGCAACGCCCCGCGCCCGGCATGCCCACCCACTGCGGCTTGTACGGACGCAACGATGTCTACGCGGCAGCCAAGCGCCAACTGAGCCGCCGCGAAGTGCGGGCGCGTCTTGGCGATGCCGCTTGAGGCAGCGCGCCACCGCTACGGGCTGTCGAGCTCGCGCTTGATCGACGCGTTGCCGATCTTCTTGCGGCACTGCAGCCGGCGCGCGCCCGGTCCCACAGCAATGCCCAGGTCGAGCAATAGCCCATCGCGCAGGCGAGCGTCCCCGTGGCGCAGCGACTTGTCGATCGCATCGACCCTGGCGAACAGTTCGTCGAACGGGTCGTCGTCGTCGATGGAATCGGGTCGCGGCCCCTTGGCATAGGCAGTGACCAGCAGTTCTTCTTCCAGCCCAGGTGCCGTTGCAAACAGCGTCGCATGCGCCGCGATCCACGCGCGCATCGTCGCCACATCCACCGTGGCCGCATAGGTGCGCATGGCCGCCGCGCGATAGCTGTCGCCGAAACCCTGGGTCGCTTCGCTGAAGCGCAGCGCCGCATCGAGGCCTTGCTGCGTGGCCATCTGCTCGACCAGCAACGCGCGCGCATCGAGCAGCGTGTGGCGCTCCTGGCGCTGGCTGGCCTTCTTGTGCTTTCGCAGAAAAGCGTCGACATCGCCGCGACGCGCGTATTCCATCAGCAGCACGCGGTCGGCGCGGTGCGCCATGTCGGGGCGCAGGCGCGGCGTGATCTCCTCTTCGACGCGCGCCATATCGCCTTCGATCGCGAGATCGGCCGCGATGTGCAGCAGCAGATGGTCGCGCAGGATGTCGTCTTCCACCTGCAGCGTCCAGGCCAGCATCTCCGTCGCGTCGAGGCCGGCCGTGTCGAACAGGACTTCGAGGCGATCCTTCCAGCTCAGGCTGTGGCTGCTGCGGCTGTCCCGCAGCCGATACATCATGGCGGCCCACGGCGTGCGATAGCCGCGATGTCCGAGATACCCGCAACCCAGCCCCTTGCCTGCGTAGGGCTCGGCGGCGAGCGCCTCGATCAGCGGTTGGATCCCTATGGCCAACGCATCGAGCTGGGCCTTCTGCTCGGCGCTCGGGTAGTAGCCGAAGGCGTGGTCGAGGTTGATCGCGTGGAGGCAGCGCGCGAGCGCATCGTGAATGCGAGGGTCCATCGGCGGGATGATAGAAGCGGGAGCGCCGCTCCCAGTCCTGCGATCAGGCGCCGGCGCGTGCAGGCACCGGCGCGCGCGGCAGCAGGGCGAACGCAAGCGTCCCCGCCGCCAGCATCCCCGCCACCGTGAGAAACACCGCACGGAACGGCTCGACCCCATGCGCCACGCCCCACGACGCCGCCACGCCGGTCGTCCATTGCATCAGCGACACGCCGAGGAACATCGCCATGTTCATCAGCGCCATCGCACGCCCCGTCATCGCGGCGGGGTAGCCGTTCTTGGTGTACGCGTACTGCAGCACGCTGTAGCCCGAGATGAGCCCGTAGACGATCGGCAGGCCGATGTCGACCGCGCGCGAATGCGTGAACGCCATCGCCGCGAACATCAGCGCACCGGCCGAGGCGCAGCCCATCATCCAGCGCGTGCGCCGCGCGGGGCCCGGGTCCAGGCGGCCGAACAGCGCGGGGCTGATCATGCCGGTGACCGTCATCACCAGCGCCACGTTGCCGCTGGCGACCAGCGACAGGCCATGCCGCTCGTGCAGCACCGGCCCGAGCCAGAGGCCACGCAGCGTGATGAAGGCGGCATACGACACGCAGGCGAAGCACAAGAGGCCCAGCGTGTGCGGCATCGCGAACAGCGGCAGCAGTTCGCGCACCGCCTTGCGCAGCGACTGCCGCTCCGCCGGCGCGGACTGCGGCGCAGGGTCCGCCGCGCGCGCCGGTTCGCGCACGCGCCAGAAGATGATGATCCACGACAGCACCGCGAACGCGGCCAGCACCGTGTAGCCGGCGCGCCATGACGCGGCCTCGATCAGCAACGCGAGCGGCGTGCCGGTGAACACGATGCCCAGGCCCGCCAGGCTCATCACCAGCCCCGACATCGCGGTGAAGCGCGAGGCATCGAAATGCCGCGCGATGAACACCGTGCACGCGAGGAACGCCGGCGCGCAGCCGACGCCGATCAGCGCCTGTCCGAGCAGCAGCATGTGAAAGCTCGGCGCCACAGCGCACAGCGCCGCGCCCGCGATGGCCAGCGGAAAGGCGGTGAGCACCGTGCGTCGCACGCCGAACATGTCGATCGACACGCCCATGGCGAGCTGCATGATCCCGAACATGAAGTGAAAGGTGCCGGCCCACGTGCCCAGTTGCTGGGGCGAGAGGCCGAAGTGGGTGCTCAGCGGCGTGGCCATCATGGCGCCGACGGTGCGGAAGGCCTGGCTCAGCGCGAAGGCACTGGCGAGGGCCACGAGCATGGCGGCCGCGGAGGTCGACCAGCGCGAAGGCCGAGGCGAGGGCGGCGGTGCCGCGTTCGTGTTCATCGAGAGGGGAAGATCCGAAAGAAGAGAGAGCGGCACGAATGCTAATGGCATGCCGCCCCTCATGCAGAACGGCGCCCTCGGGCGCCGTTCGTTCATTCGCTCAAGCCCGGCGGAATGCCGGACAGATGCGGATCAGGCTTCGCCCTTGACCTTCAAACGCCATGCATGCAGCAGCGGCTCGGTGTAGCCGCTCGGCTGCTCGATGCCCTTGAAGACCAGGTCCTGCGCCGCCTTGTACGCCGCCGAGGTCGCGAAGTTGCCGGCCATCGGCTGGTAGAGCGCGTCGCCCGCGTTCTGCTCATCGACCACCTTGGCCATGCGCTGGAAGGTCTCGTCGACCTGCGCCTTGGTCACCACGCCGTGCAGCAGCCAGTTGGCGATATGCTGGCTCGAGATGCGCAGCGTCGCGCGGTCTTCCATGAGGCCCACGTTGTGGATGTCGGGCACCTTGGAGCAGCCCACGCCCTGGTCGATCCAGCGCACCACGTAGCCCAGGATGCCCTGCACGTTGTTGTCGATTTCCTGCTGGCGCTCTTCGGCCGTCCATTTGGCTTCGGGCGCGATCGGCACCTGCAGCAGCGCGTTGAGGATGTTGTCGCGTTCCGCGTCGGCGTCGATCTTCTCCAACTCCTGCTGCACCGCGGTCACGCTCACCTGGTGGTAGTGCAGCGCGTGCAGCGTGGCGGCGGTGGGCGAGGGCACCCAGGCGGTGTTGGCGCCGGCCTTGGGGTGGCCGATCTTCTGTTCGAGCATCGCGGCCATGAGGTCGGGCATGGCCCACATGCCCTTGCCGATCTGCGCCTTGCCGCGCAGGCCGCACGAGAGGCCGACCAGCACGTTGTTCTTTTCATAGGCGCCGATCCACGCGCTGGACTTCATGTCGCCCTTGCGGATCATCGGGCCGCCCAGCATGGCGGTGTGCATCTCGTCGCCGGTGCGATCGAGGAAACCGGTGTTGATGAAGGCCACGCGCGCGGCCGCTTCGGCGATGCAGGCCTTCAGGTTCACGCTGGTGCGGCGCTCCTCGTCCATGATGCCCAGCTTCACCGTGTTGGCGGGCAGGCCCAAGAGCTGCTCGACGCGGCCGAAGAGTTCGCTCGCGAAGGCCACTTCGGCCGGGCCGTGCATCTTGGGCTTCACGATGTAGATGCTGCCGGTGCGCGAGTTGCCTTTGCGCTTCAAGTCGATGGTGGCGATGGTGGTGGTCACCACGGCATCGAGGATGCCTTCCGGAATTTCCTTGCCGCCCGCGTACAGGATGGCCGGATTGGTCATCAGGTGGCCCACGTTGCGAAGGAACATGAGCGAGCGGCCGTGCAGCTTCACCGGCTTGCCGTCGGCGCCGGTGTATTCGCGGTCGGCGTTCAGGCCGCGCGTGAAGGTCTTGCCGCCCTTGGCGACTTCTTCCGTCAGCGTGCCTTCGACGATGCCCAGCCAGTTCGCATACGCGACCACCTTGTCGGCCGCGTCGACCACGGCCACCGAGTCTTCCAGGTCCAGGATGGTCGAGAGCGCGGCTTCGAGCACCAGGTCGCTCACGCCGGCCGCATCGCTCTTGCCGATGGCGGTGCTGCGGTCGATGCGAATGTCCAGGTGAATGCCGTTGTGCTTGAGCAGCACCGAAGACGGCGCCGCGGCATCGCCTTGATAGCCGATGAACTGCGAGGCGTCGGCCAGGCCCGTGCTGCTGCTCTGCAGCGCGACGACCAGCTTGCCGTCCTTCACGCTGTAGCCGGTCGCCATCTTGTGCGAGCCGTTTTCCAGTGGCGCGGCCTGGTCGAGCACGTTGCGCGCGAACTCGATGACCTTGGCGCCGCGCGCCGGGTTGTAGCCCTTGCCCTTTTCGGCGCCGCCGGTTTCGGGAATGGCATCGGTGCCATAGAGCGCGTCGTAGAGCGAACCCCAGCGCGCGTTGGCGGCGTTGAGCGCGTAGCGCGCGTTCAGGATCGGCACCACCAGCTGCGGGCCGGCTTGCAGCGCGAGTTCGGAGTCGACGTTCTCGGTGGTGGCCTTGGCGCCCTTGGGGGCCGGCAGCAGGTAGCCGATCTTTTCCAGGAAGGCTCGGTACGCGGGCATGTCGGTGATCGGGCCGGGGTTCTTCTTGTGCCAGGCGTCGAGCTCGCTCTGCAGGCGGTCGCGCTCGGCGAGCAGCGCGATGTTCTTGGGCGCGAGGTCGCTCACGATGGCGTCGAAGCCCTTCCAGAAGACGTCGCTGGCCACGCCGGTGGCGGGCAGGACTTTTTGTTCGATGAAGCGGTGGAGTTCGGTCGCGACCTGGAGTCCGTGGGCGGGGGTGCGGGCAGTCATTTTTCTCTCCTGGAAATCGGAATACGGCGGAATACGGCGAAACACGGCGGAATGCGGAATCGAAAGACGTGGGTGTCGCAATGACGTAGGTCAACTTTATTCGATACTTTACGAACGAGTAAGAGCCGAAAGCGGGATTTATCAATGACAAAAATGAAGGTAATGGCGCTGCGACGGTGCTTTTGGCTCAAAGGGTAGGCACTGATAGAGGTGCCGCGGCCGCGGGATATATTTAACTTCTTAAATAATCCGCCGTCCGCTGAAATGATCCTCCTGGCTTCCAACGAAAACCCGCTCGGCATGCCCGAGTCGGCCCGCCGCGCCGCCGCTGCCGCCCTCGAAGGCGCGGGCAACTACCCCGACAGCAACGGCACCGCGCTCAAGCATGCACTGGCCGCCCGGCTCGACGTGTCGCCCGAGTGGCTCACGCTCGGGAGCGGATCGAGCGAAATCCTCGAGCTCGCCGCGCAGGTGAGCCTCAAGCCCGGCGAGAACGTCGTCTATTCGCAGTACGGCTTCATCGTCTACGCGCAGGCCACGGCGCACGCCCATGCGCGCGCCACCGTCGTGCCCTCGCAAGATTTCGGCCACGACCTCGATGCGATGCGCGCCGCCATCGCCGACGACACGAAGCTCGTGTTCGTCGCCAACCCGAACAACCCCACGGGCACCTTCATCGATGCTGCGCCGCTGCTGGCCTTCCTGCAATCGGTGCCCACGCACGTGACGGTGTTGCTCGACGAGGCCTACACCGAGTACCTCTCGCCCGCGCAGCGCTACGACAGCATCGAATGGGTGCGGCGCCTGCCGAACCTCATCGTGGCGCGCACCTTCTCCAAGGCCTTCGGCCTGGCGGGCATGCGCATCGGCTATGGCGTGTCGCAGCCGCCGCTTGCGGCGCGCATGAACGCGCAGCGCCCGCGCTTCAACGTGACGACGCCGGCCCAGGCGGCTGCGGTGGCCGCGCTGGGTGATACGGAATTCCTCGCGCGCACTTACGACCTGAACACCGCCGGACGCGACCAGCTCGCCGCCGGCTTCACCGAGCTGGGCCTTACGCACATCCCCTCGTCGGGCAACTTCCTGATGGTGCAGGTCGGCGACGCGCAGGCCGTGCATGCGCGCCTCCTGGCCGCCGGCATCGAGGTCTCGCTGCTCGGCCCCTACGGCCTGCCGCAGTGGCTGCGCGTGAGCGTCGGCCTGCCCGAGCAAAACAAGGCGCTGCTCGCCGCGCTGCGCTGAGCGGCAGTCGCGCCCGCCCTCATTTCCACCACGACCCCCGAGGAGACAGAAGCATGAAACGCCGCCAGTTCGCAGCGCAAGCCGCTGCCGTCATTGCCGCCACGGCGCTTGCGCCATCGGCCTTCGCGCAGGAGCGCACCACGCGCATCCTGATCGGGTTTCCGCCGGGCGGCTCGGCGGACGTGGTGGCGCGCCTCCTGGCCGACAAGATGCGCGTCTCGCTCGGGCAGAACGTCATCATCGACAACAAGCCAGGCGCGGCGGGGCGCCTCGCGCTGGCCGAGCTCAAGCGCTCGCCGCCGGACGGCAGCGTGCTGGTCTTCTCGCCGAGCGGCGCGATGGTGATCCACCCGTGGCTCTATGCGAACCTCGGCTACGACCCAGCGAAGGACTTCACGCCGATCGCGCTCGGCAGCACCTTCGACTTCGCGGTGACCGCCGGCCCGGGCGCGCCGCCCGGCGACCTGAAGACGGTGCTGGCGTGGATGAAGGCCAACCCCGCCAAGGCCAACTACGCGACCTCGGGCGCGGGCACGGTGCCCCACTTCGCGGGCCAACTGCTGGCGCAGGCGGCGGGCGTGCCGATGACGCACGTCGCCTACCGCGGCGGCGCGCCAGCTGCGCAGGACCTGATCGGCGGGCAGGTGCCGCTGATGGTCGACACCGCCTCCGAAACCATCGAGCACCATCGCGCCGGCAAGGTGCGCATCCTCGCGGTGACGGGCGAGCAGCGCAGCCGCGCGCTGCCCGAGGTGCCGACGCTGAAGGAGGCGGGCATCAACGTGACGGCCGATGCGTTCTTCGGGCTCTACGGCCCGCCGGGCATGTCGCCCGAGGTGGTGGCGCGCATCGACAAGGCCGTGGCCGACGCGCTGCGCATGCCCGATGTGCAGGATCGGATCTACGCGCTGGGGCTCGTGCCGGCGCACGCGGGGCCGACTGAACTCGCCGCGATCCAAGCAGCGCATTTGAAGCGCTGGGAGATGCCGATCAAGAACTCGGGCTTCAAGGCCGAATCCTGAATTTCAGACCTGCCCGCTGAGCTCCTTGGCCGCCGCGCGCACGGGCTCGATGTAGCCCTCGTCGTAGCGGTGCGTCGGCATCGTGAGCGTGACTGCCGCGGCGAGGCGGTCGTCCGCATGGAACACGGGCGCCGAGATGCCCGCGAGCTCCGCCGTGCGGTCGCCCACCAGCGCGCAGAAGCCTTGCGCGCGGATCGCGTCGTAGAGCTTGCGTTCCTTTGCGCCACGCGGCCGCTCGGCTTCGGGTCCGAAGGCGATCAGCACGCGCGCACCGGCGCCGCGGTCGTTGGGCAGGAGGTCGCCCGCGCGCACGTGGTCGCGCACCACATGCGATGAATCGACGCGGAACTGGCACAGCCGCACCCAGCTCTCGCCCTGGTCCTGCCGCACGTGGTACGCCGCGCTTTCGCCGGTGGCGGCGACCAGCGCGCGCAGCACCGGCAGCACGATGCGGTCGAGCGACTGCGACGCGGCGTAGAGCCCGTGCAGCCGCGCGATCTCCATGCCGAGCGCGTAGCGGCCGTCGTCCTGACGCCGTATCAATCGCGCGTGTTCGAGCGATGCCAGGAGCCGCAGCACCGTGCTCTTGTAGAGCTGCGTGCGCTCGGCGAACTGCGCGAGCGACAGCGCCTCGTCGCCCGCCTGGAACGCCGACAGCAGGCTCAGCGCGCGATCGACCGCGGCGGCGCCGCCGGGGGCGGCGTTGAGGTCGGAAACCGATTCGGTCTGGGCTTTGCGGGGCATGGGCGTCGCTTGACAGGGAAAGTCGATCGGCGGTTTAATTCTGTTAAACGGAATCTAGTTCTGTCTAATAGAACTGTCAAGCGATCACCACGATTTATCCCGGATCGCTCCAAAGGAGACGAAGTCGATGACACCCCCCGACGTCCTCATCAGCGAGGTCGGCCCGCGCGACGGCCTGCAATCGGTCAAGGCCACCATGCCCACGGCCGACAAGCTGCGCTGGATCGACGCGCTCTACGCCGCCGGCGTGCGCGAGATCGAGGTCGCCTCGTTCGTGCCCGCCAAGCTGCTGCCCCAGATGGCCGATGCCGCCGACGTGGTGCGCCACGCGATCACGCTGCCCGGCCTCGTCGTGATGGCGCTGGTGCCCAATCGCAAGGGCGCCGAGGCCGCGCTGGAAGCGGGCGTGCACAAGCTCACGATGCCGGTGTCGGCGAGCGTGGCGCATTCGCTGGCCAACGTGCGCAAGACGCCCACCGAGATGGTCGAGGAGGTGCGCGCCATCTCTGACCTGCGCCGCGCGCTCGCGCCGCAAGTCAAGCTCGAAGCCGGCATCTCCACGGCCTTCGGCTGCACGCTGCAAGGGCTGGTGCCGGAAGACGATGTGATCCGTCTCGCCGCGCAATGCATCGAAGCGGGTGCCGAGGAAGCGGGGCTCTCCGACACCGTGGGCTACGCCAATCCCGCGCAGGTGCGCCGGCTCTTCAAGCGCCTGCGCGCGGAGCTCGGCACGCACGCCGGCGCGGCCCACATGCACAACACGCGGGGCCTGGGCATCGCGAACTGCCTGGCCGCGTGGGACGAGGGCGTGCGCACCTTCGACGCCTCGCTCGGCGGCCTGGGCGGCTGCCCCTACGCGCCCGGCGCTTCGGGCAATGCGGTGACCGAAGACCTCGTCTTCATGTTCGAGGCCATGGGCGTTCGCACCGGCATCGACATCGAGAAACTCATCGCGGCGCGCGCGCCGCTCATGGCGGGCCTGCCCGGTGAACCGGTCTACGGCATGACGCCCGAGGCCGGCCTGCCCAAGGGCTTTGTCCAGGAACACCACGCACATGTCTGAAGCCAATCCTCCGCCCTCCTTGCCCTATGCGGGCATCCGCGTCGTCGAATTCACCCACATGGTCATGGGCCCGACCTGCGGGCTGCTCCTGGCCGACCTCGGCGCCGAGGTCATCAAGGTCGAGCCCATCGAGGGCGACAACACGCGCCGCCTGCTCGGCTCGGGCTCGGGCTTCTTTCCGACCTTCAACCGCAACAAGAAGAGCATCGCGCTCGACCTGAAGCAACCCGAAGGCGTGGAGGCCGCGCTGCGCCTGATCGCCACCGCCGACATCGTGAGCGAGAACTTCAAGCCCGGCACGATGAAGAAACTGGGGCTCGACTACGAGACGCTTTCCAAGCTCAACCCGCGCCTCATCTACGTGAGCCACAAGGGTTTCCTGCCCGGCCCCTACGACCACCGCACGGCCCTGGACGAAGTGGTGCAGATGATGGGCGGCCTCGCCTACATGACCGGCCGTTCGGGCGACCCGCTGCGCGCGGGCACCAGCGTGAACGACATCATGGGCGGCATGTTCGGCGCCATCGGCGCGATGGCCGCGCTGCGCCAGCGCGATGCCACGGGCAAGGGCTGCGAGGTGCAGGCCGCGCTCTTCGAGAACAACGTGTTCCTGGTCGCGCAGCACATGATGCAGTTCGCCGCCACCGGCAAGGCGGCCGACCCGATGCCCAGCCGCATCTCGGCCTGGGCGGTGTATGACGTCTTCACGGTGAAGGACGGCGAGCAGATCTTTCTGGCGGCCGTGAGCGACAAGCAGTGGGCCATCTTCTGCAAGGCCTTCGGCCTGGAAGACATGCTGGCCGATCCGCGCCTGAAGACCAACAACGACCGCGTGCGCGCGCGCGAATGGATGATGCCGATCCTGCGCTCGCACCTGGCCGGGCGCAGCGCGGCCGAGCTCGCCGCGGTGTTCGAGCAGAACGAGCTGCCCTTCGCGCCCATCACCAAGCCGCAGGAGCTGTTCGACGATCCGCACCTGAACGCCACCGGAGGCCTGGCGCCCGTGCGCATGAACGACGGCCACATGGCCAAGGTGCCGCTCGCGCCGTTCACGCTGGGCGGCCAGCGCCCCGGCATCCGGCTGCAGCCGCCGCACATCGGCGAGCACAGCCATGAGCTGCTCAAGGAAGTGGGCTACAGCGACGAAGAGATCGCGGCCCTCAAGTCACACCACATCACCCTCGGAGACTGATCCCCATGTTTCTCACCCCACGGCGCGCCTTGCTGGCTTGCGCCGCAGCCGCTGCATGCCTTTCCGCTCTGCCGGCCATTGCCGCAGACACCGCCGCCTGGCCCGACAAGCCCGTGCGCCTGGTCGTGCCCTACACCCCGGGCGGCGCCACCGACATCGTCGCGCGCCTCATCGCGCAGAAGGTGACCGACGACACGAAGTGGACCTTCATCGTGGACAACCGCGCGGGCGGCAACGGCAACATCGGCATCGACGTGGTGGCCAAGGCCAAGCCCGACGGCTACACCATCGGCCTTGGCCAGACGGCCAACCTCGCGATCAACCCGACGCTCTTTCCGAAGATGCCCTACGACGCATTGAAGGACGTTGTGGCCGTGTCGATCGTCGCGGCGCAGCCGGTCGTGCTGGTGGTGCGCACCGATGCGCCCTTCAAGACGCTGGCCGACGTGGTGGCCGCCGCCAGGGCCAGGCCCGGCGAGATCAAGCAGGCGCTCGCCGGCACCGGCACGCTCGGCCACATGGCCGGCGAAGTGCTCGCCAAGCGCGCGGGCTTCAAGGTGCTCAACGTGCCGTACAAGGGCGCCGCGCCGGCCATCACCGACCTCTTGGGCGGCCAGACCGACTACATGTTCGCCACGCCGCAGGGCGCGCTCGCGATGGTCAAGGGCGGCAAGCTGCGCGCGCTGGCCGTCACCTCGGCGCAGCGCCTGCCGGTGATGCCCGACGTGCCGACCGTGGGCGAGAGCTACAAGGGCTTCGAGGCGGTGGACTGGAAGGCCGTCGTCATGCCGGCCGGCACGCCCGCCGACATCGTGAAGAAGCTCAACGCCGCCATCGACAAGGCGCTCGCCAAGCCCGCGACCATCGCGCAGCTGCAGGCCGAGGGCAGCGTGCCGGTGGGCGGCAGTCCGGAGCGGGCGGCGCAGTACATCAAGGCGGAGCACGAGCGCTGGGGCGTGGCGGTGCGCGACGCGGGCGTGAGGCCCGAATAAGAAGTGCCTTCCGGGCGGTGGGCGATATAGTTTCCGCCCCATGGACCGCCTGAAGCAACTCGAATCCTTCGTCTCGGTCGCCACGCGTGGCAGCCTCACGGCCGCGGCCAAGGCTGAGGGCGTGGCGCCCGCGATCATGGGGCGGCGGCTCGATGCGCTGGAAGAGCGGCTGGGCGTGAAGCTCCTGGTGCGCACCACGCGGCGCATCACGCTCACGCACGAGGGCAGCGCGTTCCTCGAAGACTGCCAGCGGCTGCTCACCGAGTTCGCGAATGCCGAGGCCAGCGTGAGCGCCGGCGGCGTCAAGGCGAGCGGGCACCTGCGCGTGACGGCGCCGGCCGGCTTCGGGCGCCGCCACGTCGCGCCGCTGGTGCCGCGCTTTCATGCGATGCACCCGGAAGTGACCATCTCGCTGAACCTCAGCGACCGTGTGGTCGACGTGACCGGTGAGAGCTTCGATTGCGCGGTGCGCGTGGGCGACCTGCCCGACTCCTCGCTCGTGAGCGTGCGCCTGGCCGACAACCGCCGCCGCTGCGTGGCGACGCCCGATTTCCTGCGCCGCCACGGCACGCCCAAACACCCCGGCGACCTGTCGCGCTTCGCCTGCCTCACGCTATCGAGCGATGCCTCGCAGACGCGCGGCTGGGCCTTTCGGGTCACCAGCGAGGCGGGCGTGGAAGAGCTGATCCACCTGCGCCCGAGCGGCCCGCTCGACTGCTCCGACGGCCAGGTGCTGCACGACTGGTGCCTGGCCGGCCACGGCATCGCCTGGCGCAGCACCTGGGAGGTGGAGGCCGAGATCGATGCGGGCCTCTTGGTGCCGGTGCTCGACGAATTCGCCGCGCCGCCCAACGGCATCTACGCGGTGTTCGCGGGCGCCAAGCACCTGCCGCTGCGGGTGCGACTGTGGCTTGATTTCCTCAAGGACCAGTACGGACAACCGGAATTCTGGGGACGAACGGCCTGAAGCGGCCTGAAGCGGCGTTAGCGGCGTCACAATCAGTTTGCATTTAAAAACGGCCGATGTCCCCACGGCTCTCTTCGCGAAACACCGCGGAACCGGCTTTGCCGGGCCGCAGGTGTTGCCCCCGGTAGGGGGTTGGCGAAGCGACACGAAGTGCGCGAAGCCTGGGGGCGAGCTCTAGTCTTGAAAGCCATCGATGACCCTCGAAGCCATCCTCGCCTACCTGCACTTGCTGGCCATCCTCACGATGGTCGTGTTCATTTCCAGTGAGGCCGCCTTGTGCCGCGTGCAGTGGCTCAATGCCGCGGTCGTCGAGCGGCTCGCCAAGGTCGACATGGTCTACGGCATCGCCGCCATCGCGGTGCTCGTCACCGGCATCGCACGCACCTGGTGGGGCGTGAAGGGCACGGCCTGGTACTGGACCAACCCGCTCTTGCACGTGAAGCTGGGGCTCTTCATCATCGTGGGCGTGCTGTCGATCTTTCCGACGCTCACCTACTTTCGCTGGCGCAAGACGCTGCGCTCCACCGGCAAGCTGCCGCTGGAAGACGACATCAGGAAGACGCGCAAGCTGGTGATGGTGCAGGCCCACCTGATCGCGCTGATTCCGCTGGTCGCCGTGTTCCTCGCGCGCGGCTTCGGCAAGTAAGCCGGCATGGGACCCGCCGGCATCCAGTTCCTGTTTGCCGGCACGATCTTCAGCAGCGCGTTCCTGCTGTTCCTGGTCCAGCCGCTCATCGCCAAGCAGATCCTGCCGTGGTTCGGCGGCTCGGCCGCGGTGTGGTCGATCTGCATGGTGTTCTTCCAGGTCGTGCTGCTCGCGGGCTACGCGTATTCGGACTGGATCACGCGCCACCTGCGGGTGCGCGCCCAGGCGGCGCTGCACGTTGCGCTCCTGCTCGCGAGCCTGGCCTTCCTGCCGATCGTGACCAGCGCGCGCTGGAAGCCGACGGGCGCCGAAGACCCGACGCTGTGGATCCTGGGCCTGCTGCTGGGCACCATCGGCCTGCCGTATTTCTTGCTCTCGACCACCGGGCCGCTGGTGCAGTCGTGGGTGGCGCGCACGCCGTGGGGCGCGCAGGTGTACCGGTATTTTTCGCTGTCGAACCTGGCGTCGCTGCTGTCGCTCTTGAGCTATCCGGTGCTGATCGAGCCGCGCAGTTCGCTGCTGCAGCAGGCGCACGGATGGTCGTGGGGCTACGGGGCGTTCGTCGCGCTGTGCAGCGGCACCACGCTGTACGTGGCGCGACGCTGGGCCGACGCGGCGCTGCCGCAAGCAGCCGGCGATGCGGCGGCTGCCCCTGCCGAGCAACCGCCGCGCGCCGCCGACTACCTGCTGTGGCTCGCGCTGCCCGCGCTGGGCTCCTGGCTGCTGTTGGCGGTGACCAACCACATCACCCAGAACGTGGCGGCCGTTCCCTTCCTCTGGGTGCTCCCGCTCACGCTCTACCTGCTGACCTTCGTGCTGTGCTTCGAGAGCGACCGCTGGTACCGGCGCGGCGTGTTCCTGCCGCTCGCGGCCGCGATGCTGCTGCTGTGCGCCTTCGGGCTGCAGGACGCCGTCGGCACCAACGTGAAGACGGCGCTGCCGATCTACGCGGCGGGCCTCTTCGCCCTGTGCATGTTCCTGCACGGCGAGATGGCGCGGCTGCGGCCGGGGCCGCGGTACCTCACGCGCTTCTACCTGATGCTGTCGCTGGGCGGCGCGCTCGGCGGCGTCGCGGTGGGGCTGGTCGCACCGCACGTGCTGCCCGCCTATTACGAGCTGGGCATCGGCCTGGTGCTCACGGCGCTGGTGGCGGCCGCGGTGCTGCGCCGCCGGCGCTGGCTGCAGGGGGCCTGCGTGGCGGTCGCGGGTTGCTGCGCGTGGTTCCTGGTGCTGCAGGTGCAGGGCGATTCGGCCGGCGCGCGCGTCATGCAGCGCAATTTCTACGGCACGCTGGTCACCATCGATCACCGGCGCGACGACCCGGCCGACGATGTGCGGCAGATGTTCCACGGCTCGGTCAAGCACGGCGAGCAGTTCCTGCTGGCGGCGCGCCGCAGCGAGCCGACCTCGTACTACGGCCGCACCTCGGGCGTCGGCCGCGCGATCGCCGCCGCGCCCGCGGGGCCGCGCCGCGTCGGGCTGATCGGGCTGGGCGCGGGCACGCTCGCGGGCTACGGCCGGGCGGGCGACGTCTACCGCGTCTACGAGATCAATCCGCAGGTGTTCGCGCTGGCCGAGAGCGAATTCAGCTTTTTGCGCGACAGCCCGGCCCGCATCGAGCGGGTGCTGGGCGACGCGCGCCTGGCGCTGGAGCGCGAGCCCGCGCAGGGCTTCGACGTGCTGGCGGTCGATGCGTTCTCGGGCGACTCGGTGCCGATCCACCTGATCACCGCGGAGGCGATGGAGGTCTACCTGCGTCACCTGCGGCCCGGCGGCATCGTCGCCTTCCACGTGACCAACCGCTTCCTCGCGCTGGCGCCGGTGGTCGCGAAGATCGCCGAGAGCAAAGGGCTGCACGCGGTGCTGGTGCACGACGACACCGCCGACGTCGCCTGGCTGCGCGACACCGACTGGGTGCTGGTCGCGCGTGAGGCACAAACGCTGGCGCGCGAACCAGTGGGCACCGCGGCGTCGGCCATCGCGCCGGTGGCTGGCGCCCGGCCCTGGACCGACGACTTCAACAACCTGCTGGGCGTGCTGAAGTAGCGGCCGCCGGGCGGCCATGAAAAAAGCCCGCGCGGGGCGGGCTTTGCTTTCAGAGTGGCGCGGGCTTCAGGCCTTGGCGTCTTTTTCGCACTTCTTGATGAAGCTGTTCTTGGCGGCGCCGGCCAGCGGCTTGCCGTTCTTGTCGATGGCCTTGGCGGCACATGCGGGGGCGGCGGCGGCCTTGGTGTCTTTCTCGCACTTCTTGATGGAGCTGGCCTTGGCGGCGCCGGCCAGGGGCTTGCCGTTCTTGTCGATGGCCTTGGCGTCACAGGTGGCGCCGGCGGTGGGCGCTGCGGCAGCAGGAGCGGCGGCAGCGGGGGCTGTGACGGGCGCCGGGGCCTTGTCTTGTGCCTGCGCGGCGCCGAAGGAAAGGCAGGCGCCCAGGGCGATCAGGGAAAGGAACTTCTTCATGGTGATATGTCCTTGCAAGGTGGAGTTGTGACAGGTGCCCCGCCCCGGGGCTGCCCATCGTAACGGGCGGCGGCAACGATCGGATGACCATCGTCAACTGCGCCCGGGTTTGCCCCCGGTAAAATTCGCGGATGCTATTGGTCAAACAGGAGCTGCTCGCGGCGCTCGCGAACACGCTCGAATCCCTCTCCCCCGGTGCCGGCGCCAAAGCCGCGTTCGAATCGCCCAAGGTGGCCGCGCATGGCGATTTCGCCAGCACGGCCGCCATGCAGCTGGCCAAACCGCTCGCGCGCAAGCCCCGCGAACTGGCCGAGCAACTGAGCGCTGCGCTGCTCGCCACCCCCGCTTTCGGCCAATGGGTCGAGGCCATCGAGATCGCCGGGCCCGGCTTCCTGAACATCCGCCTGAAGACCGCCGCCAAGCAGCAGATCGTGCGCGAGGTGCTGTCCGCGGGTAGCACTTTCGGCCAGCAGCCGGCCACCGGCGAGAAGGTGCTGGTCGAGTTCGTCTCGGCCAACCCGACCGGCCCGCTGCACGTGGGCCACGGCCGCCAGGCGGCGCTGGGCGACGCCATCTGCAACCTGCGCGCCTCGCAGGGCGAGAGCGTCTGGCGCGAGTTCTATTACAACGACGCCGGCGTGCAGATCCAGACGCTGGCCAACAGCACCCAGCTGCGCGCCCGCGGCTTCAAGCCCGGCGACGCCGAATGGCCGAGCGGCGAGAAGGCCCCGGCCTACAACGGCGACTACATCGCCGACATCGCCGAGGACTTCAAGGCGAAGAAGACCGTCAAGTCGGACGACCGCGAATACACCGCGAGCGGCGACATCGAGGACATCGATTCGATCCGCGAATTCGCCGTGGCGTACCTGCGCCGCGAGCAGGACCTGGACCTGCAGGCCTTCCGCGTGCGCTTTGACAACTATTACCTGGAGTCCAGCCTCTACACCAGCGGCCGCGTCGAAGCCGCGGTGGGCAAGCTCGTGGCGGCCGGCAAGACCTACGAGGAAGAGGGCGCGCTCTGGCTCAAGTCGACCGACTACGGCGACGACAAGGACCGCGTGATGAAGAAGAAGGACGGCACGTACACGTACTTCGTGCCCGACGTCGCTTATCACATCGCCAAGTGGGAGCGCGGTTTCCACAAGGTCGTGAACATCCAGGGCACCGACCACCACGGCACGATCGCGCGGGTGCGCGCCGGGCTGCAGGCCGCGGGCGAGGGCATCCCCGAGGGCTACCCGGACTACGTGCTGCACACCATGGTGCGTGTGATGAAGGGCGGCGAAGAGGTCAAGATCAGCAAGCGCGCCGGCAGCTACGTCACGCTGCGCGACCTGATCGAGTGGACCAGCACGGACGCCGTGCGCTTCTTCCTCCTGAGCCGCAAGCCCGACACCGAATACACCTTCGACGTCGATCTCGCGGTGACGAAAAACAACGACAACCCGGTTTACTACGTGCAGTACGCGCATGCGCGCATCTGCTCGGTGCTGGCCGGCTGGGGTGGCGACGCCGCCACGCTCAAGGATGTGGACCTGTCGCCGCTGGAGAGCCCGGCCGCGCAGGCGCTGATGCTGCTGCTGGCCAAGTACCCGGCCATGCTCACTGCTGCGTCGAAGGATTTCGCCCCGCACGACGTCACTTTCTACCTGCGTGAACTGGCGGCCAGCTACCACAGCTACTACGACGCCGAACGCATCCTGGTGGACGACGAAAAGGTCAAGCTGGCCCGCCTGGCGCTTGTCGCCGCGATCGCGCAGGTGCTGCACAATGGCCTCGCGATTCTCGGCGTCAGTGCGCCGAGCAAGATGTGAACCTCACTCCCATGAAGAAGACAACCAGACAACGCGGCAACATCGTCATCGGCCTGATCATCGGGCTGGTGCTCGGCCTGGGCGTCGCGCTGGGCATCGCGGTCTACGTGACCAAGGTGCCGATCCCGTTCGTGACCAAGACGCAGAAGGGCGGCGCCGAGCAGGACGAAGCCGAAGCCCGCAAGAACCGCGATTGGGACCCCAACGCGCCACTGGCCGGCAAGGCCGGCGCCGCCAGGCCGACACCGCCGGCCGCCACCGGCCCGGTCAACCCGATCACCGGCGAACCCGCCACCAGCACCACCGCCGTCGCACCCGGCACGCCGCCCCCGGCCGCCGCGCCGGTGCCCGTGGTGGTCGCGCCCAAGCCGACGCGCGCGGCGCCCGTGCCGGCCGAAGCCAATGCGCTGCCGGCGTCGAACGATCCGCTGGGCGACCTCGCCCGGGCCCGCGCGGGCACCGGTTCGGGCAGCACGACCGTGGCGTCCGCCGCGCCGAGCAGCAGCAACAGCGCCGCGGCGGCGTCTTCCGGCGGCGCCGATCCGTTCATGTACTTCGTGCAGGCCGGCGCCTTCCGCACCACCGACGACGCCGAGGCGCAGCGCGCCAAGCTGTCGCTGATGGGCGTCGAGGCCCGGGTCACCGAGCGGGAGCAAGCCGGCCGCACGGTCTACCGCGTGCGCGCCGGTCCGTTCAACAAGAAGGACGACGCCGACCGGCTCAAGGAACGGCTCGATGGTGGCGGTCTGGAATCGGCCCTGGTCCGCGTGCAGCGCTGACCGGGCTGCGGCTGCCACGAATAGCCTTTAAGCTTCGCCGCGCGGCGCTTGTCGCCGCCATTCACCGCCACCATTCAGCGCCCCGGGCGCGCCGTGTGTCCAGCTTGCGAGGAACTCCTCGCCGCGCGCCGGCTCAGTCTGCCGTACCAACAGGAGAACCCTTTCAATGAAACGTCGTGACTTTTCGCTGGCCGCCACTTCGCTCGGGCTGCTTTCGCTGGCCGCCAATCCGGCCCACGCCCAGGCGCGCACGCCCAAGGCCGGCTCCGAGTACCTCGTGCTCGACAAGCGCGTGCCGGTCGATGCGCCGGCCGGCAAGGTCGAGGTGGTCGAGTTCTTCTCGTACAACTGCCCCCACTGCAACGACTTCGAGCCCGCCCTCGAAGCCTGGGCCAAGACGGCACCCAAGGAAGTCGCCTTCCGCCGCATCCCGGTGCCTTTCGTGGGCAACGACGTCGAAGCCAAGCAGCGCCTGTACTACGCGCTCGAGGCGCTGGGCAAGGTCGACGAATTCCAGCCCAAGGTCTTCAACGCGATCCACAAGCAGCGCCAGAACGTGAACGGCGACGCCAACATCATTGCCTGGGTCGCGGCCAACGGCATCGACGGCGCCAAGTTCAAGGAAGTCTTCACCTCGTTCGGCGTGGCCAGCAAGGCCAAGCGCGCCTCGCAGATGACCGATGCCTACAAGGTGGCCGGCGTGCCGGCGATGGCTGTGGCCGGCCGCTGGTACGTGGACGGCGAGACCGCCGGCAACATGAGCAACGTGCTGCAGGTCGTCAACTTCCTGGTCGGCGAAGCGAAGAAGGGCTGACCCCAGGCTGCGCGGCGCTTCGTGTCCGCTGCGCCTGCCCCCTTGCAGGGGGCGACACTTGCGGTCCGGCGGAGCCGGTTGCGCGGTGTCTCCCGAGAGGGACACCTGGCCCGCTTTGGCGGGCCTTTTTCATCGGCGCTGGTAACCAGTGTTAATCCGCCGCATACAATGGTTCAGAGCAAGTTTCGTGCCTCTATGACATTGCCCTCCTACCCACACCACACCCCCCTCATTCGTCGCATCGGCCGCCTGGCCATCGGCGCGCTGTTGCTGGCCGGCATCGCCTCGGGCGCCCTGGCCGAGACCGCCGACCGCACCAAGCCGATGAACATCGAGTCCGATGCGATGCGGTACGACGACCTGAAGCAGACCAGCGTGTTCACCGGCAACGTGCTGGTCACCAAGGGCACGATCATCATCCGCGGCGCGCGCCTGGATGTGCGCCAGGACGCCGAGGGCTACCAGTACGGCGTGGTCACGGCGGCACCCGGCAAGCGGGCCTACTACAAGCAGAAGCGCAACGCGCCCGACGAGTGGATCGAAGGCGAATCCGAAGTCATCGAGTACGACAGCCGCGCCGACAACGTCAAGTTCATCCGCAACGCCACCATGCGCCGCCTGCTGGGCGCCACGCCGAACGACGAGAGCCAGGGCGCGCTGATCGTCTACGACCAGAGCAACGACACCTACACGGTCAACGGCTCCACCGTGCCGCCGAACACCGCCGTGAACGCATCGACCCCCAGCGGCCGCGTCAAGACCATCCTCACCCCGAAGGCCGCCACCGCGCCCAAGCCAGGCGCCTCGGCCCCGGCCGGCGCGAAGCCCGCGGCACCGGCTCCCACCCCCGCGCCCGGCACCGGCCTGCGCTCGACCACTACGCTCGGTGGAGAGGGAGAAGGGCGCAAGTGATCGAACACGCCGGAATCCAGGAAGCCAACAACGTCCCGGGCAGCCGCCTGGTCGCGCGCGGCCTGCAGAAAAGCTATGGCAGCCGCACCGTCGTGAAGGACGTCTCGCTGGACGTGCAGAAGGGCGAAGTCGTCGGCCTGCTCGGCCCCAACGGCGCCGGCAAGACCACGTCGTTCTACATGATCGTCGGGCTGGTGCGCGCCGACGCGGGCGAGATCACCATCGACGGCGAGCCGATCGCCCACATGCCGATCCACCGCCGCGCCCGCATGGGCCTGAGCTACCTGCCGCAGGAAGCGTCGATCTTTCGCAAGCTCACGGTCGAGGAAAACGTGCGCGCCGTGCTCGAGCTGCAGCGCGAGCCCGACGAGAGCGGCAAGGTGGTGGCGCTGTCGAAAAAGCACATCGAAGAGCGCCTCTCCGAGTTGCTGACCGACCTGCGCGTGGATCACCTGCGCGATTCGCCCGCGCTCGCGCTCTCGGGCGGCGAACGCCGCCGCGTGGAGATCGCGCGCGCGCTGGCGACGCAACCGCGCTTCATCCTGCTGGACGAGCCTTTCGCCGGCATCGACCCGATCGCGGTGATCGAGATCCAGCGGATCATCAGTTTCCTGAAGGAACGTGGCATCGGCGTGCTCATCACCGACCACAACGTGCGCGAAACGCTGGGCATCTGCGATCACGCTTTCATCATCAGCGACGGGCACGTGCTGGCACAAGGCACACCCTCGGAGATCGTCGACAACGCCGAGGTACGCAGGGTGTACCTGGGCGAGCACTTCCGGATGTGATCGTGCGGCGAGGGTTAAGGATGGACGTGGTCAGCGCCCGCGCGGAGTTCTTTCGCGGGGGCCGCCGCGCACGGCCGCCCGAAGCGGCCGGCCCGCCCCCGGTAGGGGGTAGGCGCAGCGCGCAGCGCGCAGCCTGGGGGGGAGCCATTTCTTCATGAAGCAAGGGCTGTCCCTTCGCGTCTCGCAGCATCTGGCGCTCACGCCACAGCTGCAGCAGTCGATCCGCCTGCTGCAGCTCTCCACGCTCGAACTGAGCCAGGAGGTCGAGCAGATGCTGGACGAGAACCCGTTCCTCGAACGCACCGCGGAAGAAGCGGCGCGCGAGGAATTCGGGCTCGACGCCGTCGACACGCCGCCCCCGCGCGACGACGTGGGTGAAAACGGCGAGAGCGATTTCGCCTCGGCCCCACCCAGCAGCGCGACCACTTCCAGCGAAACCACCTCGACCCCCGACACCGACGGCCCCGCCGCCGAAATCGCCGAGCGCGAGCCCGACTGGGAAGGCGACGGCACCGTCGACATGGCGCCCGACGACAGCGAGTGGGGCAGCGACGCCCCCGCGCGCCAGAACAACCTGGGCGACGACGAACGCGCCGACGCCACCGAACTCGCGCGCAGCCAGGAGTCGCTGCAATCGTTCCTGCACCGCCAGGCGCTGAGCTTGCGCCTGAACGAGAACGACTGGGCCGCGCTGCGCTTCTTGATCGAATCGCTCAACGACGACGGCTACCTGGAAGACTCGCTCCCCGCGCTGGCCTCGGGCCTGGCGGGCGACGACAACGACCAGTTCGACGAGCTCGTGCACCACTTCCAGGTGGCGCTCGGCCTGCTGCAGAGCCTGGAGCCTGTGGGCGTCGGCGCGCGCGACCTGGGCGAGTGCCTGGGCATCCAGCTGCGCGCGCTCGCGAGCGAAGACGAGACCGAGGACGAAGAACTTGTCCGCAAGACCGCCATCGCGATCTGCAAGCAGCCGATGGAGCTGCTCGCGCGGCGCGACTTCAAGCGCCTGGCCACGCTCACGCGCACCAACGAAGAGCTGGTGCGCTCGGCGCTGCAGATCATTGCGCGCCTGGAGCCCAAGCCGGGCCGCCGCTTCGTCGACGTCGAGCGCAACATCGTCATTCCCGACGTGATCGTCACCAAGACCGGCCGCGGCACCAACATCAAGTTCCGCGTCATGCTCAACCCCGAGGTGATGCCGCGCCTGCGCGTGCACGACATCTACGCGGGCGCACTCAAGTCGCACAAGGGCGAGGGCAGCCAGGCGCTGTCGCAGCGGCTGCAGGAGGCGCGCTGGTTCATCAAGAACATCCAGCAGCGCTTCGACACCATCCTGCGCGTGAGCAATGCCATCGTGGAGCGCCAGAAGAGCTACTTCGTGCACGGCGAGCTCGCGATGCGCCCGCTCGTGTTGCGCGAGATCGCCGACGAGCTGGGCCTGCACGAATCGACCATCTCGCGCGTGACCACCGCCAAGTACATGTCCACGCCGTTCGGCACGGTCGAGCTCAAGTACTTCTTCGGCTCGGCGCTGGGCACCGAGACCGGCGGCAATGCGTCGAGCACCGCGGTGCGCGCGCTCATCAAGCAGTTCGTGAGCTCCGAGAGCATCAAGAAGCCGCTGTCGGACAGCCAGATCTCCGAGATGCTCAAGGAGCAGGGCATCGAGTGCGCGCGCCGCACCGTGGCCAAGTACCGCGAGGCGCTGCGCATCGCGCCGGCCAACCTGCGCAAGGCCCTGTAGAAAGCCGCCGATGACCCGTCGCCTGCTGTCGCGTTGGTCGCGTTGTGGGCATTGGGTCTTCGCCATCGCAACCGCGTTGCTGTTCACCGGCTGCGCCACCTTGCCCGACGAGGCGCCGCGCGCGCCCACCAAGGCCATCGCCGCTTCCACCGACACCGCGCTCGGCCGCATCGCGCTGGCCTCGCAGCCCGATGCGGACCTGAGCGGCTTTCGCCTGATGCCCGGCGGCGACTTCGCCTTCGACACCCGCATCCAGCTCGCGCGCCGCGCCCAGCGCACGCTGGACGTGCAGTACTACCAGATCGAGAACGACGAGACAGGACGCTACCTCCTGCGCACCCTGCGCGACGCGGCCGAGCGCGGGGTGCGCGTGCGCCTCCTGATGGACGACCTGTACACGTCGGGCGAAGACGAACTCCTGCGCGGCCTGGCCGCCACGCCGAACGTGGAGCTGCGCCTGTTCAATCCGTTCCCGGCCGGGCGCGGCAGCCTGCTCAAGCGCTTTGCCGCGTCGCTGTTCGACTTCAGCCGCGTCAACCGGCGCATGCACAACAAGCTCTTCATCGCCGACGGCGCGATGGCGGTGGCGGGCGGGCGAAACATCGGCAACCAGTACTTCACGCGCACGGCCGGCAAGAACTTTCTCGACCTGGACACCTTCGTGGCCGGCGCGCTCGTCCCGCGCCTGGGCGTGCTGTTCGACCAGTACTGGAACAGCATCTACGTGCGGCCGGTCGAGGCGATCGTCGCGAGCGACCTCTCGCGCGAGGAACTGCAAAGGCGCTTCGACGCCGCCACCGGCCCCGACACCACGCCCCCGCCGCCCAGGCCCGCGCCCAACGACCTGCTGGGCTACAGCCCGATGGCCGAGGACCTGAACGCCGGCAAGCTCGACCTGATCTGGACGCTGGCCGAGGCCTATGCCGATTCGCCCGACCGCGTGATCGGCAAGGCCGCGTCGTACGGCGGCGTGCCACTGCTGGATGTCGACAGCGTGCGCTACAACGTGGTCGAGCAGATGCGCCGCGCGCGCAGCGAGGTGACCATCGTCTCGCCCTACCTCATCCCGGGCGCCGCGGGGCTGGAGGTGATGAAGGAGATACGACAGCGCAACGTGAAGATCAGCGTGGTCACCAACTCGCTCGCGGCCACCGACGAGCCGCTGGTGCACACCGCCTACCGCCGCTACCGGCCCGAGATGCTCAAGCTCGGCGCCGACCTCTACGAGCTGAGCACCACGCGCACGCGGCGCAGCGTGCGGCTCGGGCTGTTCGGCACTTCGGTGGGGCGGCTGCATGCGAAGTCGGCCGTCATCGACCGCAGCATCCTTTTCGTCGGCTCGATGAATTTCGATCCGCGCTCGGAGACGCACAACACCGAGATCGGCCTCTTCATCCGCAGCCCCGAGATGGCGCAGCAGGCGCTCAAGCTCATCGATGTGCTCAAGCAGCAGGGCGCCTACCGGCTGCGCTTCGTGGAAGGCAGCGGGCAAGCGCACATCGAATGGATCAGCGAGGACGCGGGCAAGACCACGGTGCTGAACGAGGAGCCCGACTCCGGCTTCTGGGACCGCACGATGCTCGAACTGCTGGCGCCGCTGACGCCGGAGAGCCTGCTGTGATCCCTGGCGGCTTGCTTGCAAAAGTGCCGTTCACGCTGAGCTTGTCGAAGCGCCGCGCGAGGCTTCGACAAGCTCAGCCCGAACGGGTGGGGCCTCAGCTTTCGCGCACGGCCGACCACACGAGCCGCAGGCCCAGCAGGCCCATCACGCCGCCGGCTGCGCGGTCGATCCAGGCCTTGTAGCGCAGGTACGCCGAACGCGGCGCCGCCGACGACAGCGCGAGCGCGACGATCGCGTACCACCCCGTCTCGATGCAGAAGATCACCACCGGCACCGCGAGCGCCAGCACCAGTGGCACCTCGCGCGGCAGGAACGCCGCGAAGATGCTCGCGTAGACCACGGCCGTCTTCGGATTGCTGACCTGCGTGGCCAGCCCGAGCAGGAAGGTGCGCCCGCCGCGGCCTTGCGGCCGGGCCGACGAGGCATCGGCGTCCTGTGCCATCGCGAGCGGCTGCCGCGCGCCGCGCCAGATGCGAAATCCCAGGTAGATCAGGTAAGCGCCGCCGAACCCCTTGATCGCGAGGTAGAGCCCCGGCACCGCGAGAAACGCCGCCTGCAGCCCCGCGAGCGCCGCGATCGCGAACACGAGGCCGCCCGCGCCCATGCCCAGTGCCGCCGCGAGCCCGTCGCTGCGCGACGCCACGGCCGTGCGCGCAACCATGACGAAGCTCGGGCCGGGGCTCATCGCGCCCACGGTCATCGCGCCGGCGATGCCGAGCAGGGAGAGGGTGGTGTCCATCATCGCGTGCGTCCTTGCGTCGTCATTGCTGCACGTTCACCGCTTCGACCTGCACCAGGAGCTTCACCTTGTTCTCGAAGCCGAAGTTCAGCCCCCAGTTGATGCCCCAGTCGCTGCGCTGCACGGTGGTCTCGAAGTCGCCGCCGCACACCTGGCGGTTGATCAGCGGATTCAGGTAGCAGTTGAAGCGCACGGCCTTCAGCGTCACGGGCCTGGTCTGGCCCATCAGCGTGAGGGTGCCCGGCACGTCGACCACCTTGTCGCCGCTGAAGTCGATGCGGTCGGCCACGAAGCGGCCGGTGGGGAATTCGGCGACGTTGAAGAAGTCCTTGCTCTGCACGTGGCGGTTGAGCAGGTCCACGCCGGTGTTGATGGTGCCGATGTCCATCGTGATGTCGACCTTGCCGCTGGCGCCCGTGCCGTCGATCTGCACCGAGCCGTCCTTGGTGCTGAAGCGGCCGCGGTTGGTGGTGGTGCCGTAGTGGCCCATCTCGTACATCACGAAGGTGTGCGTGGGGTCGATCACGTAGTTGCCGTTCTTCACGGGGCCGCCTGCGGGCTTGGCGGCCACGGCGGGAGCCGTGTATTCCTGGGCGACAGCGGCGAACGGCAGCGCCGTGGCCGACAGCATCGAGGCGAGGAGGAGCTTCTTCATGGCGGTGGGAATGTGGGGCATGGAATGAGGGGCATGGAATGTGAGAGCGGGGTGTGCAGTCGAAAGGGTTGAAATCTCAGAGCGGCCCGAGGCCCGCGAGCGTGAGCTTGAAGCGCACCTGCACGTCGTTGCCGACCACCGAGGTGTCGGTCCACTCGCCGTCGCCCACCTTGTAGTCCAGGCGCTGGAGCGTGAAGCTGCCGGTGGCCACCGAATAGTTGCCGCCGGCCGGCGCGATGGCGAAGGGCACCGTCACGTATTTCGACGTGCCCTTGATGGTGAGCTTGCCCGCCATCTCGAACTTGCCCTCGCCCAGCGCCTTGATGGCGCTCGACTGGAACGTGGCTTGGGGAAATTTCTCGGCGTCGAACCACGGCGCCTTGGGCAACTCGGCATCGCTCATCGCCACGCCGAAACCGGCGCCGGCGATGGCTATCTGCAGCGCGATGCTGCCGCCTTCGGGCTTCTTCGGGTCGAAGGCGATCTGCGCGTCGAACTTCTTGAAGGCGCCTTCCATCGGCACGCCCATCTGCTTGCTCACGAAGGCGATCTGGCTCTTGTCGGCGACCAGCTTCGCGGAGGGATCGGCCGCGGCGGGCATGGCCGCCGCGAAGGCCAGTGCCGCGAGGCTCGGGAAAAAGAGGCGCGTCATCGGGCGGGTTCCTTCAGTGGCGTGGGCGGTCGGACGCGGGCCACATGCGTTTCAAAAGACCGTCGCGGTCGATCCAGTGGTGCTTGAGCGCCGCCGCGGTGTGCAGCAGCGCCACCGCGGCCAGCGTGAAGGCGCTCGCCTTGTGCAGCGGCTTGAGCAGGGCCTCGGCGAGGTCCTTGTCGACCGGCATGAAGTCGGGCAGCGGCAGCACGCCGAACCACACGACCGGAATGCCCAGCGCCGAGGTGTAGGCCCAGCCGAAGAGCGGCACCGCGAAGAACAGCAGGTACATCAGCGCATGGCTCGCGCGGCGGCCCGCGCGCTGCCAGCGCGGCATGGCGGCCAGCACCTGCGTGGGCATCACGGGCGGGCGGTGCGAGAGCCGCCACAGCAGCCGCAGCGCCGACAGCAGAAGAATCGTTACCCCGGCCCACTTGTGCCAGTTGTAGAGCCTGATGCGCTGCGGCGAGAACGGCAGGCCGGTCATGTAGAGCCCCACGCCCAGCGAGCCGACGATCATGGCCGCGAGCAGCCAGTGCAGCACGATGGCCACGGTGCCATAGCGCAGGCGGGCGGCTTGGGGGTGAAGAGGGGTGTCGGCGGACATCGGGTGCAGGGGAGGGCCTGTGCGCGGAGCATATCCCGGAGGTCAGGCAGGCCGTTGGGCCCGCAGCAGCACGCCGCGCAGTTCGTCCGGCTGCACGGGCTTGCGCAGCGCATGCCAGCCGCGTTCGGCGGCAAGCCGTTGCGTGGCCTCGTTGATGTCGGCCGAGATCAGCGCGATGGTGAGCGCCGGGTTCTGTTTCTGCAGCCGCTCCGCGAGCGCGACGCCGTCGAGCGCGCCCGGCAGGCGGATGTCGCACAGCGCCACGTCGATCGCCTGCAGGTCGGCCAGCGCCAGCGCCTCGGCGGCGCTCGCATAGACGCGCGGCTGCGCCTCCCATTGCCGCAGCAGCGCGAACAGGCTGTCGGCCACCACCGCGTTGTCTTCCACCACCAGCACCGCGAGGCCCGGGCGCAGCGCGAGCGCGGCGCCGGGGGTGGCCAGCGGCGCGGGGGCGATCTGCGTGGCCGCCGCCCCGTAGCCCAGCGCTGCGGGCAGCTCGAAGCCGAACACCGAGCCCCGGCCCGGCGCCGAGCGCAGCGACACCTCGATGCCCAGCTGCGCCGCCAGCCGCCGCACGATCGCCAGGCCCAGGCCATGCCCGTGCTGCAGGTTGCGCTCGGCATTGCCGATCTGCTCGAAGTCGTTGAACACGCGCTCCTGCGAATCCGCCGCGATGCCGATGCCGCTGTCGCGCACCTCGACGCGCCAGGCCCGCTCGGCGCCCCGGTGCCGCGCCCGCACCGCCAGCAGCACGCGGCCGCGCGGCGTGAACTTGACGGCGTTGTCGACCAGGTTGGCCAGCACGCGGCGCAGCGATACGGCATCGGTCCACGCGACGGCCCCGGCCGGGCAGCGCACCGTCACGCGGCCATCGCCGGCCTGGCGCGCCAGGTCCTGCAGCAGCGGCGCCAGCGCCACCGCCACCGGCCGCAGCGGATCGACGGCCGCCTCGATGCGGCCGATTTCGAGCAACTGGTTGGTGAGCCCTTCGAGCGCCTGCTGCGCCCGCGCGAGCGACACCACCGTGTGTTGCACGGCGCCGGCGTCCGCGCCGGTGTCCAGCTGCTGGCGCAGCACCTCGGCCTGCAGGCCGATGGCCATCACCGGCTGGCGCAGGTCGTGGTTGGCCGCCGAGAAGAAACGCAGCCGCTCGGCCTGCGCCTGCTCGGAGGCGCGCAGGCCCGCGAGCGCCTGCTCGCGCAGCGTGCGCTCGTTCAGGCGCAGGCCGATGTTTTCCTCCAGCTGGCGCGAGCGCTCGGCCACCAGCTTCCACATCATGGCCGTGAGGCCGATGCCGATCACCGAGACGGCCATCATCGTCGGCGCGCCCAGCGTGAGGCCGGTGACGATCACCGGCGCGAGCAAGAGCGTGATCGCCAGCTGCGTGGCCGGCGTATAGAACGACACCGAGAACGCCGACGACAGCGTCATGCCCATCAGCATCAGGCCGAGCAGCAGTTGCTGGTCGGGCCGCTCGGGGTTGAAGAGCAGCACGCCGGCCAGCCCGTGCGCCAGCTCCCAGATGGCGGTGCGCAGCGTGTGCACGCGCTGGGCGCGGCGCAGGCTCGGGGGCGTGAAGGGGTCGGGCAGGCGCTGGGGGAAGAAGCCGCGCATCACCGTCACCCCGGTGATGAGCGCGATCCACACCAGCGCGCGGGTGAGCGAGTACTGCCAGGCGAAGAGCGCCGCCACGCCGCAATTGAGCAGGTATTGCACCAGCAGCACCGGCCCGATGGGCCGGATCGAGAGCCGCAGCACCTCGCACTGGATCGCAAAGCGGTCGCTGCTGGCGTCGGCGGGCGGGGCGACCATGGGTGCGGGGGTGGGATTCATCGGCAAATCGACTATATAGAGAAGCTCTGTGACGCGGCGACAATGCAGGCCCCTAGTCGGGCTTCCCGATGGCCAACTTTCCGTGAACGATCTTTCCTTTTTCCTGCCTTGCGCCGCCGGCGTCGAGGAATTCCTCGCCCAGGAGGTGCACGCCCTCACCGGCCGCGTCGGGCAAGACCTGCTCACGCTGCGCGGTGGCGTGAGAGTGCGCGCCGACTGGCGCGACGCCCTGAAGCTGAACCTGCACAGCCGGCTCGCGCAGCGCGTGCTGGTCGAGCTGGCCCATGCGCCCTACCGCAACGAAAACGACCTGTACGCCATCGCGAGCGGCGTGGCCTGGGAGATCTGGTTCACGCCCAAGCAGACCTTCAAGATCGAGACCACCGCCCAGCACAGCCCGCTGCAGAGCCTGAATTTCGCCACCCTGCGCATCAAGGACGCCATCGCCGACCGCTTTCGCGCCAAGGCCAACGGCGTGCGCCCCAGCATCGAGACCCAGTGGCCCGACACCCGCGTGTTTGCCCACCTGACCACCGACAGCTGCACCCTCTACATCGACACCTCGGGCGAGCCGCTCTTCAAGCGCGGCTGGCGCCAGGACAAGGGCGATGCCCCGCTGAAGGAAACCCTGGCCGCCGCCATGCTAGCGGCCAGCGGCTGGTGGAACCCCGAGACGGGCGCTGTGGCCGACGAGCCGCTGTACGACCCCTGCTGCGGCAGCGGCACCATCGCCATCGAGGCGGCCCAGATCGCGCGCGGCATCGCGGCCGGCTCGCTCAGGCGCTTCGGTTTCGAGAAGCTCTTGCCGTTCCAGGCGCACGTGTGGGACGCGATCAAGAAGGAAGCGCAATCGGCCGTGAAGCCGGGCAGCGTCGCGATCTTCGGCTCGGACGTGTCGCACCGCATGGTCGACTTCGCCGAGCGCAACGCGGAGCGCGCCGGCGTGGCCGAGGCCATCGAGTTCCGCGGCGGCGACGCGCTGCAGCGCATGCCGCCGGCCGAGGGTGGGGTGATCATGCTCAATCCGCCCTATGGCGAACGGATCGAAGTCGGTGGCGTGGCGCGTGCGGGTGCACGCGAATCCGCGCAGACCGAAGAGGGCGACGGCAGCGATTTCTTCCCTCAATTGGCCACCCACTGGAAGAAGAACTATGCCGGGTGGACGGCCTGGGTCCTGACGCCGGACCTGAAGCTGCCCAAGCAGATGCGGCTGAAGGAATCGCGCCGCGTGCCGATGTGGAACGGGCCGATCGAATGCCGGCTGTTCCGCTTCGACATGGTCGCGGGGTCTGCGCGGAAATAGGCTCCTTCGGGGCGGCACTCCCGCCGACGGTGGGCTCTGTTTCGCGAATGTCCCCCGGCC